>CAWHVW010000008.1:0-30266 GCA_963832965.1 uncultured Acidobacteriota bacterium | reverse complement strand
CTTGAAAGCCACCTGTCCCACGCAAGGGTACGGGCGACCGGCCGGCCCACCGGTCCGATAAAGTACTCATACATCAGCGTGGCAAAACGTCTAATGTTGGGTGGCTTCGGCGAGGTTTGGAGGCGATGCTAGACGAACGGAAGTGGACCCGCGACGACCTCCATGAGCGATGAGACCGCGTTGGGCTGGCCGGCGAGGCGAGCCTCTCCTTCCGGGATGCGCTGGTGGTGGTGGCGGCGCGCAGCGGAGCCGCGGTCCTATACACCGAAGACTTGGATCATGGGCAGGAGATTCTCGGCGTGCGGGTCAGCAATCCCTTCGGTAGTGGGTCAGTTTGAATCTTCCTGATCCAACAGGGCCACGATATCCGCGATTTCCCAAAGCTTCGATGTCACACCAGCGGCCATCGCAGGAGTGACTTTAAGCGTCTGGTGGATGCGTACGAAGTTGTAGTACATCATGTGAAGCGCGACGGCGGCGGAATGATTTTCGATCTTTTTCGAGAACCCATTGGTCAGCCTGGTGAATCGCCTCATTCCCATTCGTAGAGTTAGGTTGGCACGTTCGATATAGCTAGTGCTGACGTGCTCAGGATCGGGATAGCCCACAACCGGCTTTCGCTCGCAGCCAATGCACTCAGCTGGGCTATAGCGTTTCTGGCCCTCGGAAGTCTCGCCGTAAATCTTCACCAGTTGTGCGTAGTCCACTTCACCCCGGAACGCGCGTTCGACGGCCTGAAGGTAGACGTTTAATCCGTCGCTGGTGAGTTGAATGCGATCCGCCAACCGTCCGGCAAGGTCACTCACGAACAGCCGCGCCGTAACGCCGTCGCGCGGCCCGATGATCCACGAGGGAATAAGTTTGCTGTCGGCATCAATGGCGGCCCACGTCCAGACATCACCAGCAAAAGGGTTCTTGGCTGCGATTTCCGGCGTAACGTTCTTGGCCTTGGCGTAGCAGAAAGCCCAGCACTCGTCCATTTGGACGCGACGGCAGTTGAGGTTCACAAAGACGCGATCCTGATACTCTGCGCACTTAGCGCCTAGTTCGACCAGCAGCTTTGTTACAGTGTTCTTAGCGGCCCCAGTTATACGAACGGTCGCCCGGATGCTGTTGCCATCGACAAGGCACTTCACGATTTGAGATCGAGTGGCATCACCAAGGCGATTCATACTGACCATTATACTTGACTACTTGACTAACGTCAAGCATTTTGGTCAAATAAATTGAGGGGGTACTATGGCGGATCGAGAGGAAAACGTCGATTATCCCCTTGCCAGGACTGCGGTCCACATGGAATACTTGTCACCAATGCTGCCGCCCGTGCATCTGACACAACTAGAGGTCTGCCTATGGACCTGAACGTATCCGCCTTCCGTATCGTCAAAACTCTTACTACTGAAAACAAAGACGATAAGAGATCTTTCGCCGCCCGCGCGGGAGGAAAGATCGGAGGCCCTGCGCGTGCTAGGAAACTTACGCCGGAACGCCGAAAAGAGATCGCGACCAAGGCAAACAAGGCCCGCTGGAAGACAGACCTTTAAACATATGAGCGACGTTCAACTATTGACCCCCGCGACGCTGACCCCGACGCCGCAATCTATCGATTCCGATTTGCTGCCGCAAACCATCTTGGAGTTGCGTCCATACGTGGGCATTGCCGACAAGGAAGACGTTGACCTATCCTCCCATCTCAGTAGAGTTTTTAAGCAGCTTTCCGAAGTCACGGATTCTCTGATCTTGGCCGTGATCGAGAAGCGTACAACCGGAGATTTTCGGTCTGCGGCAATCAAGTGCTTTAACAGCTACGTTCGGGCGTTGAGGATGAGATCAGATTTTCTTCAGGTGATCCTTAAGAACGACCTACGCGCTACCGCTAGGCTCGTGGACCGAAGCCTCAACGCGCTAGAATTTGACTTCAAGGACCATGGAACGCTACAGTTTGGACCGGCCCTGACAGAACAGGCGGAATTCACGATCTGGACACGGCGCAAGACGGCCAATCTAGTGTGGAGACTGTTTGATCCAGGGGTACTGAACCATACTCCGTCGAAAGAGGCGATGGAGCTTAGCAAAAAGCTGTATTCTGACTTTGCGCTAGCTGCTGCATGGTCTCAATTTCATCTTGATTGTTTGACCACGGCCATGCGTCTCAGGATGGCGATCTATCCCGATGTGGTACCAGCGATAGTAGAAGGTCTTCGCATGGAAGTGAATGCGTACGCTCTCGCCAAGCAAATGATCGACCTTTATCTTCCTCCAGCCACCGAAGAACAACTTGTTCCATACACTTGGACGGAAGACGACGAAGAACTCCTAGCCTCCTCCATGGAAGACATGGAGTCAGAGACATTGGAAGGATACTGATTCTTCGATGGCGATCCTCCAGGGTGAGATCTACTGGGTTCACGCTAAGGACCTAGACATCCAAGGATCTGAGCAAAAGAAAAACCGCCCGTACGTAATTGTTTCCAGATCCAGTGTCAACACACTCGGAAGGAACGTCGTAGGCGTTCCGCTTACCACAGTACTGACTGCGGGCGGCGGCCTAAGAGTGCAACTGCCCCTAGAGTTAATGGTTCCTAATCCGGCTTGGCCGCTGACTTGGCCAAGCGGATCATTGCGCCGTCAACTAGAGACCAGCATCGCCTTGGTTGACCATATTCGCGTGCTTGACAGTGCCCGTCTCACGCTCCCTAAAATGGGCGATTTATCCTCAACTGCGGTCGCTGGGTTGGAATTAGCACTACAGCGTTTATTTGAATCTCCACAGAATCGCCCGACACCGCTGAAGCAAGTTAAGACTATCCAGTGACCTCAAACTGACCCACTACCATCCCTTCCCCGCGCCAATGCTACCGTAAATGATGCGGTTTTGTCTGTTCCTTCTGTGCGCGGTCTCCCTGAGCGCCTCCAGCGTGCTTCCCCAGTTCGCGTTTGGCGGCGGTTGGTATTCGGCGCTTTACTTCACCAACTCCACCGGCTCGCCGGTCTCGTTTCCGGTGAATTTCGTGAGCGACGCGGGGACCCCGTTGATGGTGCCGTCCGTGGGCGGGTCCACCGCCCAGGTGAATCTGGCGGCGAACGGAACGGCCATCATTGAAGCGCCCAACGTGGGCGCCCTGCAGCAGGGATACGCGGCCTTCACTCTGCCCACCGGAGTGTTCGGCTATGGAGTCTTCCGGCAGAGCGCGCCGGGCCGGGCCGATCAGGAAGCGGTGGTGCCGTTGTCCGACGCCGGAGCCACCTCCAACACGCTCACGTGGGACGACACCACCCTCATCACCGCTGTGGCCGTCGTCAACCCGGGTGCCACCGCCACCACCGTTGCGGTCACGCTGTGGGATGAGGGCGGCAACACCGTCGGAACCTCCTCCATCAACCTGCCGCCCTACGGCAAGACGGAGGCCACGCTGCGGACGCTGTCCGGCCTCAGCGGCATGGTGGGGCTGCGCGGCTCCGCGCAATTTTCCGTAACGGCCGGAACCGTGGCCGTGCTCGGATTGCGTTTTGACGGGCCCGCCTTTACCTCCATCCCCTCCACCACCCCAGGCGCGGTAGCGAACGGCAGTTCCAGCCTTCTTCCCCAGTTCGCGTTTGGCGGGGGCTGGTATTCGGCGCTGTATTTCACCAACCTCACCGGATCAACCGTTGGGATTCCCGTCCGGTTTGTGAACAATGACGGCACGCCGTTAACCGTTCCGTCTGTTGGCGCATCCACCGCGCAGGTGACTCTGGCCCCGAACGGCACGGCCATCCATCCAGGGGCGCTGACCGTGGGTGACTTGGAGAAAGGTATGTGACGTTGGTTCTGCCCCCCGGAGTGTTCGGCTATGGGAGCTTCCGGGACAGCTAGCCCGGAAGGCCGCATCAGGAAGCGGTGGTGCCGTTGTCGGAAACAGGATCCAACTTGAACACGCTCCTACTCCTGCTACGACACCACCCTCATCACCGCGGTGGCCGTCGTCAACCCCAGCGCCACCGCCACCACCGTCGCGGTAACGCTCTGGACGAACCGGCAAGACCATCGGCACTTCTCCCAGACACTCGCGCCTTCGACACCCAACGGCGGCCACCTTGCGCAGCTTGCCCGGCCTCAGCGGAATGGTGGGGCTGCAAAGGCCCTGCGTGTCTTCCGGTGACGGCCGGAAGCGTGGCCGTACTGGGGCTGCGTTTTGACGGCCCGGCTTTCACCTCCATCCCCACCACGCCCGGTCCGGGCAACGTGGTGGCTCAACGCGAGCTGGCGCAAAATGGATCTGCCATCCGGACTCGCGTCCACCGTGCTGCAGACTCAGTTCGCCATTCTCGAAGAGATCATCGAACAGAACACCCCCTGCACGGCGATCACCGGAGGCGGCAGCGCGCGATGGTCTCGCGGGAACGCCTAACGGTGATATTACGACAACGGGTGCGCGCATCCCCGCATCGCCACCAGCCCCAGCACCACGGCGACGAGTGCCGGCGATGGGGGTGGCGGCCATCGTCGAAACCGCAACCTACAGCTGGCTGAACGGAGCGCGGACTATCCGGATCTATAACCCTCAATGAAACTGCCTTGATAGGCTATCCTAGCATCAGTGTGTACTCGGGCCGGGCATATTCACCCCGGCCGGTGTTTTCATACACCCGTGCAACTGGAGCGGCACCCCGCGTCCTCCGGCGTTGGCCACCTCGGCCCAGTGCGCGGGCGGCATCGCGCAGGATTTCCCCGCTCTGGAATCGCCATTGGCGCGGCGACCCCGCTTTCGCTACGATTGGCGAGGCGGTTACCGATCCCGTGACTTTCACCGGAGGCGGCTCCGCGTCTACCGGACCGATCGCCTCGACCCACGCTAACCAACCCATCAGCGACCTCGCTCGTCGTAACCGGCGGCACGGCCTACACGTCCACCCTCGCCAACGGCTTCTCCGGCGCGTTCGAGCTGTTCCTCCTGCCGGAGACCACCTCATGGGCACTCAGCGATGGGTCTCGACCACTGGAACATTCAGAATGCCCCGGAGCAACACGACGCGCAACCCGACCATCAGCATCACCCAGGAGAGTACCGGCAATACGCTGGCAACCGGCGAGATCATCTACGGGCTCGGGCAGCATTACTTACTCCGACGGCACCGTCGCGGCGATCACGAACTGGACCTCGGACCAGCCGAGCTTGTTCCCCGGCGCCATCACGAGTGCTCCTTACCGAACCGCGACAGAGATGGAGCGGCCCTACCACACCGGTTCTCCCGGCCAGCACGAATAAAACAAGGCCGCGGCGCGAAGCTGGCAGGCCAGGATGAAACCGCCGATCTTCGCCCCGAACACCAGCGGGCGGGGCACCTCATTATCGGAAATACGAAAGCACCAGGTTCATGGCGGTCATCAGGAAGCCGGACACGGATGCGGCCTGCAACCACAACGCCGGTTTCGAGATCTTCCTTTGCCTTCCCACCAGCGGCAACGCGAACATGGCCATATAGGCCAGTGCATAGAACATTTGGGACGCGCTCTGGAATAACTGAAACGCTTCCTGTTCGCCGGCGCCGGCAATGCCCGCCATGGCCAGCGCAAAGGCCAGCGCTCCCACGAAGAGAATGGAGTTGGTGGGCGTCCTGCGGCGCGGGTGCAGGCGGCCAAACCATTGCGGAAGCAAATTATCCCAGCCGGCCACCAATGGCAATCTGCTGGTTCCGGCAAAGGTCAGGGCCGCTGGGCCACAAAGGAGAACAGCAGCGCGCCGATCACCAGGGCAATCAGCGACGCTCCCGTGTCGCCAGGCCTGGTGCCCATGGCCAGGGCCTGCGAAATGGGGCTGATCAGATTGATCTGGTCTCGCGGAACCAGGGCAACCACCGCGCTGGTGCCCAGCACGGACATGCCGGCGATGATGGGCACGGCGATCATCACGGAGCGTCCAATCGATTTCGCGGCGTCGCGGCATTCGCCGCGAAGACGGACATGGTGTCGAAACCGCTCATGGCCCCGAAGCCCATTTTTCCCAGCAGGTTCAGATTAAGCAGCGTCAGCGCGGGAAGCGAGAGCGTAAGCGGAGAATACAACATGGGCCGGCCGATGAAATGATTGCGAATCGGGAGCGCGATCAACGCCACAAACACAACAACCATGACGATCCCGCCGAAATCCTGAACCCACTTGCCGAGGCGCAGGCCGACAATGGCGATGAGAATCAGCGCCCCGAGAACCAGCGCGGTGGCGATGGCCATCACCAGCTTGCTGTCGGCCATCCACAACGCTTGTGGCCCCAGCGCATACGCAAGCATGGTGGCGGTCTGAAATCCCAGGTAGGAAAGAATGGCCACCATGTTGAGCCACAGATTCCATCCCACCAGGAAGCCTGCGAACTCGTTGAAGCCCAGGCGAGCCCATTCGTAAAGGCCTCCTTCCAGCGGGTGCGCGCGGGTCAGATAGATCACCACCGCGGCCGAGGGCAGGTAAAACAGAACGATTCCCAGCAACCAGAAGGCAAGGCGAGAGGGCCCCACGCGGGCCGCCACCCCAACCCAGTACAGGCCCACAATGTTCAGGATCTGGCCCATCACCAGATCCTTGAGTCCCAGCTCCTTGCGAAATTCGCGCTGTTTTGTTTCGGTGTCCTGTTGGAGCATCGTGTTCGAGTCGCTGCGGGCAACGGGGCGCGCCGTGGCGCTGGTGAGTAGACGTAAGTATACCCTGAACGAATTCCAGGGCGCTTTCCTGGCGGTGACGAACTCGCACAACTTCACCTTGGGCCCACAGCTCGGAGGCAGCTACCGAACCGCGACAGTAATGGAGCGGGCTTACTGCAGTGGCGGAAACTCCGTCACTGTCTGGCCCGCCACGCGTGAAACCCACACCCCGGTCCGCGCCGGCGCGCTCGTGGAACCGTTCGGACTGTCCGGTGATACCTGCACGGTGGCGGCGGCCAGCCCCGTAAACTGCAGCACCTCGACCGCGGAAGGCACCACCGACCCGCCATCGAACACCACCTTGAAGACGCCCGCGGGCAACTGCTTGTGAACTACATTCGATACCAGGTCGCCGTACACTCCACCTTCCCCATAGAAGCCGCTATTATTCAACGGCACGGGAGGAATCGATCTGGTAGTGCCCGACGCCGCAAGGTTTCCCTTGCTGTCGTAGACCCGGATCGTGAAAATGTCCGATATCGTGCCCTGGTTGTAAATCACAAACGAAACCTTGTGCTGGTCGCCGTCGTCGATGCCCTCCGCCGACCACTGCGTATTTGGCGTCGCGTCGTCCCAGGTAATGGGCACACTCAGATACCAGGGCAGGGTGGGCAGCGCCGAATAGAGCAACTGCGGCAGTATGTTGCTGCAGGTTCCCGCGTCGGGACAGTAGAACGCCGCAAAAACCGTGCCGGTAGCGATGGTGCCGTACGCCGGAGCGTCGCTGGTGGCGCCCATCAGGTCCAGTTCGGAGCCCTGATTAGTGTTGAGGCTAAACTGCACCTCATCGCCGGACGTGGTTGACGAAACATCGGTGAAGGCGGTATCCAGACTTAGTCTGGCGCCATTGATGTCGTAGAACTTGTAGTCGACACCAACGGCGGCCGACTCCGGCGCATTCACCCGGATCGCGGTGCTCCACGCTCCGCCCGCCGCGAACCAGATGAACGTCCCGCTCACAAAGCAGGAAAAGCCAACGGTCTGCCCGGACGAGTTCAGAACATCAATAGGCCCGCCCACGCCTGTGCAATCAGGCGGCGTGGTGGACCAATAGGACTGGCCGTTCAGCGTGGCGCCAGCCAGAGCGATCAATCCAAGAAGGTGAAGCGATTTCATACGCACTAAGCTTTTTCTCCCAAGCAGATTTTCCGTCGCGATTACAGGATTGCAATGTTTGGCCGGCGCCGGTTGCGGCTCGGCCTCGTACCAGTGTAGATCAGGCCAGCAGGCGGGAGCGCGGTTTGCCCTGAACGCCATGTACAATAGGGGGCCATGACACGCCTTTGCGTAACATTAATAGGAATGACTCTTGCCTGGAGCGCGCCCCCTGAGCCCGGCGGCATTCTCCTGGTGGCGAACAAGGGTGAACACACGTTGGGAATCGTCGACCCGGTGGCCGGCAAGCAGATAGCGGCGGTCCCGGAGGAGGGTGTCACCGGCCATGAAGTGATCGCTTCGCCCGACGGGAAAACCGCGTATGTTCCTATCTACGGAAATTCCGGCGTGGGGAAGCCGGGCACCGACGGGAGCAGCATCGTGGCCATTGATATCGCCTCCCGGCGGATTGCCGGCACGGTCGAGTTCGGGCACGGCGTGCGTCCGCACTGCGCGCAGTTCGGTCCAAAGGATGGGCTGCTTTATGTGTCCACCGAACTCGACCAATCCATTTCCATCATCGATCCGAAAACGCTGAAAGTGGTTGGGTCGGTTCCCACCGGGCAGCCCGAATCGCACATGTTCGTCATCAGCAGCGACGGGAAGCGAGCGTACACCGCGAATGTGGGTCCCGGCACCGTTTCCGTTCTCGACATCGATGCGCGCAAAACCCTGAAGGTGATCCCCATTTCCGCGAACACGCAACGGATCGCCATCTCCGTGGACGGCAGCATGGTGTTTACCGCGGATCAAACCAAGCCGCGTCTCGCCGTGATTTCAACCTCCACCGATGCCGTGGAGCACTGGGTGGATTTGCCCGGGCTTGGGTATGGCACGGCTCCGACGCCGGATGGGAAATGGCTGGTGGTGGCCCTGCCGGACGTAAACGAGGTGGCCGTTGTCGATCTGCGGACGCTGCGCGTGGTGCGGACAATTGCCGTGCCCGCGTCTCCGCAGGAAGTCCTGGTCCGGCCGGACGGGAAGATGGCCTACGTGAGTTGCGACAGAAGCGGGAAGGTTGCGGCAATCCAGACTTCCGGATGGGCCGTGGATACTCTCATTGACGCGGGCAAAGCAGCCGACGGCCTGGCCTGGGCCGGACGGTAAATTAGCGCCACGGAAAAAAGAAAAGGGGCAGACCGTCAAGCCTGCCCCTCATTTCTAACAGCCCTACTTCGGACAGCCCTTGGCCTTGATGTCGGCCGCTGGCGCGTCCTTCAGGCCGGTAACCCCGGCCGGCATGTCCGCGCCTGAAGGCACGAACCATACCTCCACGCGGCGGAACTCGGCTCGTTTGTCGGAGGCTTTCACGGCCTGGCCGCTCTTCTCCTTCACATTGGTCGATTCGCCGCACAGCGAAGGCCGCGGAGTGGAACTCTGGTCCGTCCCCACCCAGTTCACCTTCACCCGGCTCAGCTCCAGTTGCGGGCAGATGCCCGTTCCGGCGCTCAGCACGGCGGCGGAGTTAAGGACGCGAACCTCATCCAGTTTGGATGCGGCTTTGCCCTTTTCGCTGGTGTCGCGATGTCCAATCAGGATCACCGTGGCGCCCGGATCGTCGCGCAACATCGGCGTCAGCTCTTCCAGCAGCAGCCGCTTGCCGCAATTGTTCACGCGGGCGCTATCGGCCGGGAAGACGATGTCGTCCAGACGCCGCGCTTCCGGATTCAACGTAACGTTCAGGTCGGCGGTGCCGCTGCCTGTCCCGCCTTTCGCGTCGGTGGCGGTGGCGGTCAGATGAACCACCTTGGTCTGCGACTTCGAGCGGTTGCTCATGTCGAACTGCACGCCGGTCGAATCATAGGTCTCGCCGCTGATGGTTCCCTCGCTGGCCGAATACGCGATCGTCGTCGCGCCGCCGCACTCGGAACCGGCGGCCGTGGCCGACAGTTGCGCCTTGCCGCCCACCGCGATGGTGGATGGCGAAACGCTGAACTGCACGGTGGGGGCGTGGTACTCCTTAATGCGAACGTTCACCGGATCGGAGGTCTTCGAGACGTCGCCGGCGGTGACCTTCACCGTTACCGCCTTCGTCCCGGAGTTGCCCGCCGTCGGCAGGCTGAAGGAAGTCCCGGTGGCCCCGTCGACGGGCTGGCCATCCACCATCCACTGATAGGTGGCCGTCTTGTCCGCGGCCCAGCCGCTGGCCGAAACCGTCAGGCGCTCGTCCTCGCCAGGACACACGTCGTGCGCGCCTTCAATGCCGCCGACGGCGATGTTCACCGGCGGAGGAGGTGGCGGAGGAGGTGGTGGCGCAACCGCGGCCGGCGCTTCCGCATGGTGGCGGAATGAGAAATCAAACCCGGCCGTCAACTGCAGAATCTTCTCGGTGCCCCCCGCGGGAACGTACAGGTCGCCCGGATTGACCCCGTAATTCGGCAGGCCAAAGTGCGGCTGGCGCGTCCACAGCCAGCGGCCGTCGAATCGGAACGAGACGTTGTCCGCCAGCCGGGCCTTGAAGCCGGCGCCGGCCAGCAGCGCCGGAGTGTTCACTTCCTTGAACGGCGGCGGCGCTGTAGGCTTGTACCAGAAATAATCGGGACCCACGGTCAGGAACGGACGAATCCTCGATTCCGGCTTATCCAGATAGAACATCGGGTTGACCGCCAGTTGATAGTTGCGTTCGCTGAATCCCGTATACGCGTTCTCGCCCCACGGGAGCAGCTCCAACTGATTGAAGCCGGCAGTCAGGCTCTCCTCCAGACCGAAGTAGGTCGCCAGGTACTCGTCAAACCGAAAGCCAACCAGCGGGCCGCCGTTGAATTTCTTGACGCCCTTGTCGCGGAACCATTGGCCACCCCCGAACACGCCGACCTCGAAAGTCGGGTAGTCCGAGCCGGATGAGTTACTGGGTGTCTGACTCTGCGGCATCGCGGGGACTGCCACAGCGAGCGCCGCCACACCAACCAGCAGGCTGCTCCGTAGTTTGTGCAACGGAAAATACGATCTCATCTTCATTGAGCCTTCTTCTCCTCCTGAAAAGCCTTTTGCAACCCAGCTAACGGCCACTCTGACCTCGCGCCGAAGCCACGTCCGGGCCGATGCTGCATGTTAGAACCCCGCGGCGGGGGAGTAGCGCAAATAAATGTTCCGGCGCCGCGGAAAGAATCAATATCGCCGACGGCCAAAAGCCATGACGTCCTCCGGCATCAACAGGTTGCCAGTGTACACCGCTATCGATGGATTGAACAAGGCCGCCGTCCTGCGAAGCGAGGGCCACTCCCGGCTCGGTGGGGTGAAATAGAACATGGCTTACAGTTCCTCCATCCAGACCGCTCCGCACCGGCGACCACGACGCGCACCCGTCGGTGGAACGAAACAGCCCTTTCGACGTGGCCCCCAAAGCGACGCGATCACCGGTGGGGTCCACCGCCAAACCGTACCAGGCCGCGTTCTCGGGCAACGCCCCGCAGGCTCTCCAGCCGTTTTCTGTATCCTCGCCTACAAAAGCGCCCGCCGAGGTGACAACGGCGATGTCTTTTTCACCGGAGCGTTGCAGCAACTCCACCCGGCTGACGCCCCCGTCGAGCAAAACCGGCTTCCAGACGCCGCGTGCCTGTTCCCGGTACAATCCGCCATCCGTTCCCGCCAGCAGTGTCCCCGAAGGCAACGCCAGCAGCTCCGTAATCCGGCTGACACCACGTGGAGCCGGGATCTCCACCCACCGGCGGCCTCCATCCAGCGATTTCCAAAGACTGCGATAGCCGGCCGCAAACACCGCCTCGGCGTCGTTCGGAGAAACCGCCAGAACCAGGATGTTCCCCTTGATGCCCCGGCTCGCCACCGGCCGCCAGTTCTCCCCGGAATCGTCGCTGCGCCATAAGCCGCCTGTGCCTGGTTCATAGACGCTGGCGGCATACAAAACCGCCCCGGCCCCGGCCAGCGTGGTGAAGCTGCGATTGCTGAATCCCAGGTCAGATTCGTGAACCGTCCGCCCCCCATCGGTGCTCACCAGCACTCCCGCGCTTGTGGAGGCAAACAAAATGCGCCCGTCGTGAACGGGATCGAAGGCGATGGATTTCACCGGATTGGGCGAAATCCGCGCCCACGTGGCGCCGTCGTCGGCGGACCGCACCAGCCCCGCGCTGGTCCCCGCAAAGACCACGCCGGCGTGCCCCGGGTCGAGCGACACCAGGTAGGTTCGAAAGGCCCCGATTGGCGTGGGCTGCCGCGCCCACAGAACGCCGCCGTTGGTGCTCTTGTATACGCCGCTGCAGGCGCTGGCGAACACGCGGTCCGGGTCGCGCGCGTCCACGCCGATGCTGAAGACGTCGGAATCGTCGTGCATGCCGGAGTGGATGGACTCCCACGTCGCCCCGCCATCGGTGGTGCGCCACGGCAGGTGGGGGGTCCCCGCGTATAAGATGTTGCTGCTGGTGGGATGAAAGGCCAACGACACCACCGTTTGCAGCTCGCTGTTGCTCTCCGGCGAAATGCGCGACCAGGACTCGCCGGCGTCCCGGCTCAGGTAAATGCCGTCCGCGGCCCCCGCCGCGACGACATCAGGATTGGCTGGCCAGATGGCCAGAGACCAGATGGCCTTCCCCTTCAGGCCGGGCAGCAGCGTCCACGAACGGCCGGAATCGGTGGTTTTGTAGAGCCCGGAGTTCCACGCGTGCTCGCCTTCCATCCCCACATACCAGGCCCCGCGCGGGTCAATCTCGAAGGTGTGCAGAATGCCCGTCTGTTCGCCGGGAAAAGCGAGTGGCGTCCACTCCACGCCGCCATTTTCGGAAATGTAGAGGAGACCGTTGCGCGTGGCCGCGATGGCCACGTCGGGATTCCGGGAAGAGATCCGGACCACCTCGGCCGCCCCGCCCCACGGACCCGTGTCGCGCCATTCGGCGCAAGCACTAAGTACAAACACACCAGCGAGCAGAAAGAACCGAAGCAACATCGAGACTGTCTTCCAGTTTGACACACGCGGGTAACGCCGCCGCGCGTTTGCAGGCACTTACTGAACCGCGACGGTGACGGAGCGGAGTCCGGAAGGACATGGTCAGGTCCGCTCTCACCGCAGTCAAATAAGATCGTGGGACAGCGGACCTTCGGCGGCCAGTTACTTCTTCGTGACCGGCTTGTATCCGGACTTCCCTGCCTTCTTCATCGCTTCAACAGCTTCCGGAATGGTCAGCAATGGGGTAGTTTTCACGCTCTTGCAGGCCCCGCCCCCGGCTATGGCCACCGCGAACGCCGCGGCGCTGACGTTGTCCGGCATCTCCAGCACGCCGACAAGGTCGTGATCCCCGAACGAAGCCCAGAAAGCTTCCACTTTCCCCCCAAGCTTCTCGACTACTTTATTGACCGCCTTCACGCGGTCTTGCGGGTGCTTGATCATAGCGGCCCATGCTTCGGCGCTGTACGACAACTGCAACATGTAACTGGGCACGGAAGGCCCTCCTTTTCAACAATCGCTTCCTGACTGCAGGCCTGGTAAGTATACACCGCCCGCACAGCCGGAGTCGATTTCGCCGGGCGCGGCCCTGCATTTGACTTGCGTGACGGGAGCGGCCTGCACCAGAAAAACTACCAGACGCGTTTGAGAACGATTAGAAATTTTAACCAGGAATCCCGCCTTGATTGATATACTCACGGACCAGAGAGGAATTCCGTGCCCGCGCCACGCCATTTCGCGCTAGCTGCTGCTCTGCTTATTGCAACTTCCCCCGCAATTGCCGAAAAGAAGCTGCAGGTTAAAATGCCCCATCCGGCCATCCTCGGCGAAGGCCTGGCCGGAGCGCGAGTCATTCTCGGCGAAGTCACCGGCCGGTGCGCGAAGGAATTCGGCGATCTGCTCCGGCAGGACCTCCTCGCCCACAACATCCCGCTGATCGATCAGGCCGAGCCGGGCAGCACCGCGGTGATCACCATCTCCGTTGACATCTCCCAATGTGAGGCGCAGCCCCTTGGCGCGATGCTTGGCTCGGGCATCCCCGCCCCGCACATCTCCCGCACCGAAGGCCACTTCCTGGCCACCGTCCACGTGCGCGATTTCGCCAGCGGCGATGAACTCGTGGCGCAGCCCCTTCGCGCCGACGTGACGAAGGAGAATCAGGCGCAGACCACCCAGCCCGAATACCCCGCCCCCTCCGATCTCATCGCGCTCGAGCGCCTGCAGGCCCTGGGCCAGACTCGTCATCTTTACGAAGCGTGGGCGGACAACCAGGAAATCTCCTTCATGGACGACAAGGATTGCAGCCTCCGCCAGGAGTTCGATCTTTTCAAAGCGGGCGATTACAAGGCCCTGATCCCGGCCGCGAAAGCCAATGCCGAATCCTGCCACGGGAATCCGAAAACAGTGGCCGCGGCCTGGTACGATCTCGGAATTGCCGACATGGTGGTGCAGAATTATGACGGAGCGCTGGCGGCGTTCGGCAAAACCGGAAAGCTGCGCGACAGCCATATCGTCACCGACGCGATGGCCGAGTGCCAGACCAACAAGACGCTGGCCGCCGCGCTGGCCCGGCACATCGTCGCGTGGGTGAAAACCCGAAAACCGCCCGAGCCCGGCAAGGAAATGCAGACCGGCATCCTGTTCACCAACGACCTCGTGATCCGGCTGGTGCAGGGTGACGTCGCCAGCGACGAGATCCTGAAAATGATCGCCTCGCAACCCAACCGCTTCGCCTTGGCGGACGACGATCTGCTGAAGCTGAAACAGGCCGGCGTGCCCGACACTATCATCGCCGCCATGCAAGGCAGGAAACCGTAGGGCGCGGCTCTTATCCTGAACCGTTTGGTGGCATCATGGAGGCATGCCGAAGGTTCCGGCCGCTGAGGGATTCTCGCTGGCCATCGAATACCACCGGGAAGAGGATGGGCGCTGGCTGGCCGACATTGCCGCTCTCCCCGGCGTGACTGCGTACGGTCGCACCAGGAAGCAGGCGACCGCGGCTGTTCAGGCACTCGCTCTGCGCCTGATTGCCGATCGTCTGGAGCACGGAGAAGCCCTGCCCGGACCCATGAACGTCTCATTCATTGCCGCCTGAAAATCGAAGTCGGAACTGGCCCTCCGTCAAAGCTCCGAAGGCTCTGGCCGCGCTGCTCCGGATCGGCTGGAGGATCAAACGCCAGAGTGGCACTTCCCACCGAATCCTGGAACGGCAGGGCTGGCCAGATGTCCTGTTTGCCTGGCACGACAGGGTCACCCTTGGTCCCTCGGCGATGAAGGTTCTCGCCAAAAGACTGGCCTGACGCCCGGGGATCTGTAACCACCAGGCGAGACAATGGCGCCCCGAACGGTGAGCCCATGCCGGCCCAACGCCTCGGCATTCGTTCTTGAAGCTCCACATGTCGTACTGGCTGAACGTGATGTGCGGCGAGATCTTCGCCAGATAGGCCTTATACTCGTCGGCGCTCATGCCCTTCTGGACTCCCCAGGGTGAATCCAGATCCCCATCCGTCGGCTGCTATCTAACCCCGCAGTTGAGGAACCACGTCAGCATGTGGCTCCACGCGTCCTTAGCGGCCGCTTCGTTGTAGCTGGGCCGGTAGTCGGCGTTGAAGCCGTGGCCGGCATCCGGGTACACGATGATCTCCGACTGCTTTCCCGCCTTCTGCAGAGCCGCCCGCATCTTCTCCACCTGCTCCACGGGAATGCCCTGGTCCTTGCCGCCATACAACCCCAGCACCGGCGCCTTGATCTCCGGCGCCAGTTCCAGAACCGTCTTCGGACGCAGCGCGTTCACGTCGCCCTCGATCTGTCCGTACCACGCGGCGCCGCCTTTCAGCTTTGAGCTGTGCGCGGCATACAGCCACACCACGCGCCCGCCCCAGCAGAAGCCGGTAATGCCCAGACGCGACGTGTCCGCACGGCCGTGCTTTTGCGCCCACGCGACGGTGTCGTCCAAATCGTTCATCACCTGCTCGTCGGGCACCTTCGAAACCACGTTCGTGATGATCTCCTGAACGTTCACGGTCGCCGAGACGTCGCCCTGCCGCGCGTACAACTCCGGCGCCACCGCGAAGTAACCGAGCTTGGCGAAACGGCGGCAGATGTCCTTAATATGTTCGTGAACGCCGAAGATTTCCTGCACCACCAGCATCGTCGGGAACGGTCCGCCGGCGGCGGGCATGGCGCGGTACGCGGGCATCTCGCCATCGCGCACCGTCACCTTCAACTCGGCCGCGTGCAGGCCGTCCGAATCGGTATGGATGGCGTCCGCCATCACCGGGCAAACCGCGGCGGCGAAGCCAACGGCCAGCTTCGTCACCAGAAATTGCCGCCGGCTTTCCTCGGGCGGCGGCGTGGACTTGAAATCATGGTCCTGCATGACCGGTAATTGTAGCGCTACCGCGCATCGCGTGAGAGCGCGCGGGAGCCGTGACTGTATAGTAATAACAATGAATTGGAAAAGGAGGCTGGGGTGAGCCGGCGAAACGTCGCCCTGGTAACCGGCTCCTGCGGCCTGATCGGTTCGGAGGTGACGCGCTTTTTCGCCCGGCTGGGATTCTCCGTCACCGGAATCGACAATAACCATCGAGCCGTTTTCTTCGGGCCCGAGGGCGATACGAGCTGGGTGCTTTCCCGCCTGCAGTCGGAGCTGCCGGATTACCGGCACGCGGCCATTGATATAAGGGATCGCGAAGCCATCCTGGCACTCATCAAGGAATTAAGACCCGGCCTCATCATCCATACCGCGGCCCAGCCCTCGCACGACCGCGCCGCGGCGATTCCGTTCCTCGATTTCGAAGTGAATGCCCTGGGCACGCTCCATCTTCTGGAGGCCGCGCGCCAGTTCTGCCCGGAATCGCCCTTCATTCACATGTCCACCAATAAAGTCTATGGCGACCGGCCCAACCGGTTGCCGCTCGTGGAACTGGAAACACGCTGGGATTACGCCGATCCGTCGTTCGAAAACGGCATTCCCGAGGATTTTTCCATTGACCAGAGCAAGCACTCCATTTTCGGCGCCTCCAAGGTGGCCGGGGACGTCATGGTGCAGGAATACGGCCGCTATTTCGATATGCCCACCTGCTGTCTGCGCGGAGGCTGCCTCACCGGACCGAATCATTCCGGCGTGGAATTGCATGGCTTCCTCAGTTATCTCGTGAAGTGCAATGTCGAAGGGCGAGAGTACAAAGTGTACGGTTACAAGGCGAAGCAGGTGCGCGATAACATCCACGCCGAGGACGTGGCCCGCTTCATGGTGGAGTTCTGGAAGGCGCCCCGCGCCGCCGAAGTGTACAATCTCGGCGGAGGGAAGGGGAACTCATGTTCCATTCTCGAAGCGTTTCAAATGGCTGAGCGCGCAACCGGCCGAACCATGGACTGGCGTTATCTCGAAGAGAATCGCGTCGGCGATCATATCTGCTATTACAGCGATCTGCGGAAAATGCAGTCGCATTATCCGGGCTGGGGCATCACGAAGACCCTGCCTGTGATCTTCGAAGAGCTGGCGGCCAGTTGGCAAAAGCGTCTGGCGGCACAATCGGCATGAAGATTCTGATTACGGGCGTCTGCGGCTTCGTGGGAAGCTCTCTTGCTGAGTACTTGCTGGAACGCCTCGATGGCGTTCGCGTGGCCGGCATCGACAATCTGATGCGTCCCGGCGCGGAGACCAATCGCGCGCGGCTTCAGCGGCTGGGCGTGGAATTCACCCATGGCGACCTGCGCGCCGCCAGTGATTGCGCCGCGCTGCCGAAAGCCGACTGGGTGATCGATGCCGCCGCGAACCCCAGCGTTCTGGCGGGTCTCAGCGGCGCCGGGAGCAGCCGCCGGCTGTTCGAGCATAACCTCGCCGCGCTCGTGAATGTGCTCGAATATTGCCGTGAACAACGCGCGGGCTTGCTGCTCCTCAGCAGCAGTCGCGTGTACTCCATTGCGGCCCTCGCGGACATTCCTCTTGCGCGTCGAAAACCGCTCATTCGCTCTGGACCTGAATCAGCCTCTCCCCTCCGGCCTCTCCGCCGACGGCATTGGACCCGGCTTCTCCACCGCGCCGCCGGTCTCTCTGTACGGTGCCACCAAACTGGCCTCGGAAGTGATGGCCGCTCGAATACGCCTCGGCATTCGATTTCCCGCTGTGGATCACGCGCTGCGGCGTGCTCGCGGGCGCGGGACAATTCGGCACCGCCGATCAGGGCATCTTCGCGTTCTGGATCAACGCCCACCTCCGCCGCCGCCCGCTCCGTTATATCGGCTTCGCGGGAACCGGCCACCAGGCGCGCGATGCGTTTCACCCCAGCGATCTGGCGGCGCTCCTCGCCGCGCAAATCAACACCTCCCGCTCCGGCGGGCAGCGCGTCTATACGGCGGGCGGCGGCCCGTCGAACACCATGTCGCTCGCGCAACTGACCAGTTGGTGCGATGAGCGCTTTGCACGCCACGCCCCCGCCATCGATCCGCAGCCGCGGCCCTACGACATCCCCTGGGTCGCCATGGACAACCGCGATACCGCGCGGGATTTCCGCTGGTCCATCGAAACGCCGCTCCCGGCCATCCTCGAAGAAATCGCCGCCCACGCGGAGAATCACCCGGAGTGGCTGGAGCTGAGCGGCGCATGAAATCTCCACCGCCGGCCTCCCATGAGCCGCTCGAACTGCTATCCGTGGTGATCCCCGCGCGCGATGAAGCCGGGTGTATCGCCGCCACCGTCGAGCACCTCCACCTGGAATTGCGCCTGCACGCGATTCCGCATGAGATCGTGGTTATCGACGACGGCAGCACCGACCTCACGTGGACGATCCTGCAGGATCTGAGCGCCAGAATCCCCGAATGCAGGCCCGCCCGGAACACCGGCGGACCACGGCTTCGGGCGGGCCATCACTTTCGGCTTCGACCAGGTGAAGGGTGACGCCGTCGTGGTCATGATGGCCGACGAGTCCGACGACTGCCGCGACGTCATCCGCTATTGGGAGACCCTCGGCGAAGGCTGGGACGCCGTCTTCGGGTCGCGCTTTGTCCGCGGCGGCGGTGTGATCGATTATCCCCGCCACAAGCTCCTGCTCAACCGCATGGCCAACCTGTTCCTGCGCGTCTTGTTCGGGGTGCCGCTGAACGACTTCACCAACGCGTTCAAAGCGTACCGCGGAAAACCGTCCTGCGAAGGCTGCCGGCCCTTTCTGTCGCCGCATTTCAATCTCACCGTGGAGTTGCCGCTGAAGACGGTGGTTCGCGGATATTCCTGGACCGTGATCCCCATCACCTGGCGCAACCGCCGGGCGGGCGAGTCCGAAACTGAAGATCAAGGAAATGGGCAGCCGCTATCTCTTTATCGCGCTCTACTGCTGGCTCGAAAAGTATTTCAGCCGCGGCGACTACCGCGCCAGGTAATCGCCCGGGCCCGGCCTATCGCAATGCAAATAAGAAATCAGCTCATTTTCCCGCAACGCAACCAGGGCCTCCAGCATCGCTGGAAATATACGGCGATAAGAAATCGTCATTGAAATGTAGTGGTAGTTGTGGTAGATTAAGTAAGAACTGAACGGTGTGCGGCGCGGTAAGCCGTACGTCAGTCCCCGCCGACTTTTCCCCGACGAAAGTTAATCCCAATGCGACGTGTGGTTTGCACGCCACCGGTGTGCCCGCGCGGTTGCACTCAGGTCACAAAAGTCAACAGGAGGAAAAACAAAATGAAATCGCTTATGTTAACGTGTGCCGTTCTGGGCCTGTCGCTGGCATCCATGGTGCCGATGATGGCCGAATCTTCCCTCAGTGTGAACGTACCCTATCCGTTTGTCGCCGGCAAAGTGAGATTGCCCGCCGGCGCCTATACGATTCAGGAAGATCTGGTGAACGGCGTGGTCACCATCCGCAACAGTGAAGGCAATACCGTTGCGCTGATCAGCACACCCGGCGTCCGCACGGCCAGCAGCAGTGCGGTACCCAGTCTCACCTTCGTCAACGTACGCGGGGAGATGGTGCTGACATCCGTCCAGGAAGCCGAGCTTCCGGCGCGCGCCCTGCCGGTCCGGTAGATCGCTTGCTTACGCGCGCGGCTCGGTGCACGCTTGCCGGGCCGCGCGCGATATACCTTCCTGGAACACCAGTTCGGGTGTTAACAAACTCACCACCAGAAACGCCTCAGCTTCGAAATCGTAGAAAAAGCCGGGCTGCACCAGCACGCCTTGCTCATCCAGCAGCATCAGCGTCCATTCTTCCTCGGAGCGAATTCGCGGCACTTGCGGAATCGCGTACCAGCCGCCCTCCACGTTCAACACGCGAACGGCGGATTCCGGTCCGAATGTCGCGCGCAGGTGATCCAGGTTGCGCTGCAGGCGAGTCTGAATCTGGCCCTGAATATCCGGCCGTAGCGCGAGCAGACCCGCGGCCGCCCACTGCACCGGGGTGGAAACTGACAGATATGTATCGGCAATGAACTCCAGACGCTCGAAGCCTTCGCGGCTATTCACAATCATCCAGCCGAGCTTGATCTGCGGCAGCCCCACCACCTTGGAAAGCCCGCTGAGCGAAAACACGGGCACGCCAGTGATTTCCGCCAGAGAGCGCGCGCGGCGCGGATCGTCTTCGAACGCGTAATCGGAAAAAACTTCGTCGCTGATGAGGGCCAGGCGATGCTCCTCGCAGATGCGGATCAGTTCGTCGCGCTCGTCGAGTTTGAGGAACGATCCCGTGGGGTTGTTCGGATTGACTACGACGATAGCCCGGGTGCGCGCCGTGATAGCGTGCCGAAGAGCGTCAAAATCGATCGCCCACGTACCGTGATACGTCAGCGGATAGTGCACCACGCGCACGGATTCCAGAGCGGCCAGAAACTCAAAAAGCGGATAGGACGGCCGCGGAACCAGCACTTCGTCGCCCGGATTCGCCAGCAGCTTAAATAGGTACGCATAGGCTTCGCTCGTGCTGGCGGTGAGCAGGATGCGCGCGGGGTCCACCGTTTCGCCGCGTTCGGCATAGTAGGCGGCCACTGCCTCGCGGGCTGTGGGAAGGCCCGCCGGCTCGGGCTCATAGGTGAGCGATCGAGGGTCTCCAAGCAGGCGCGCGATCTCCTCCGCGGGATAGTGAATGCCCGCGCGCGTTGGATTCGATTCGGTGAGATCCAGAACCGGCGTGCCCGCGGCGCGCAGCTCTCGCAGACGGCGGGTAATGCGGTTGACCTCAGTGGAGGCATTCAGCCGCGCGGAGAACATGAATTCAGGTCAACACAGAGTGGGGGGTGGTGTCGACTCGCAGCCGCTTACCGAACCGCGACAGTTATGGAGCGGACCCACTAATCCGTCGAATATACAAGCAAAGGTACAATCTCAACTTGACACCCGAAGGGCTGTTTCAACCACTGCGCGTGGCTGCCACCGGGCGCGCGGAAGCACCGGCGATCCTGTCGCCGGGTCGCGAACCGCTCAGCTTTGGGGGGCTCTGGCGGCAGATGGAGTGCATCGCAGCAGCCATTGGCGGCGCGCAGCCGGTCACCGCCATCATCCTGCCGGAGGGGCCTGAGTTACTCACCGCGCTGCTGGGAAGCATGCTGGCGGGAGCGGCCGCGCCATTGAACCCGGATCTCACCGAATCCGAGTTGGGGCAGCAAATCGAATCGTTGCGGCCGAGCGCGATGATTGTGGGGACTGCGCCAACCGAGGCCATGGCGGACCTAGCGCGATCCCTCGGCATCCGCATTTTGCAAATGGAGCATCCTGAACTGCGCGACGTCTGGCGTCCGCGGACGCCGCCGCCCTCCCGGCCGCTGCCGCCGGACACGCGCCTGTTGCTGCATACTTCCGGCACCAGCGGTGAACCAAAACTTGCGCCGCTCACCGGAGCAAACCTGCTCGCCAGCTTCGCCAACCAGCGCCGCGCATTCGCCCTGACACCCAGCGATCGCTTTCTGTGTCTGACGCCGCTGTTCCATCTGCATGGTTTTGGAAGCGCGGCCGCGCAGCTCATGGCTGGCGGGAGCGTGGTGTGCCCCAGCGGCTTCCATCCCCTGGAGTTCCCGCAATGGCTGCGGGAGTTTCGGCCGACATGGTACACCGGATCCCCCGCGGTGCATCGGGCCATAGCGTCGCTGCTGGCCGCCGGCGCGGAGTTGCCCTGTGAGTCCCTGCGTCTGATCCGCTCCTCCAGCGCCGCCCTCGAGAGCGGCGTCCAGGACGCCATTGAGCGCGCCATGGGAGTGCCTTTCGTCGACAGTTACGGGCTCACCGAGTCTGGCACGGTGGCCGCTGTTCCGTTGCCGCCGGGCAAGGGCAAGCCTGGCTCCTCTGGAGTAAGCGTGGGAACGGAAATCGCCATCTTCGGCCAGGATCGCCGCCTGCTTGCCCCGGGTGACGAAGGCGAGATCGCCGTGCGCGGGCCCAACGTCATCGCCGGCTACCTGGACGATGCCGCGGCCAATGGCCAGTGCTTCCGCGATGGGTGGTTCCTCACCGGAGACCTGGGCCGTTTGGATGACGGCGGGTATTTATTCGTCACCGGCCGGCGCAAGGATGTTATCAACCGCGGCGGCACGAAAGTGATGCCCGCCGAAATCGACGCCGCGTTGCTGGCCCATCCCGCCGTGGCCGAAGCGGCTGCCTTCGGCGTGCCTCACGCGCGGCTGGGCGAGGACGTGGAAGCAGCCGTGGTGCCTCGCGCGGGCGCGTCGCTGAACGAAGCGGAATTGCGCGCCTTCGCGGCGGCAAAACTGGCCAGCTTCAAAGTTCCGCGGCGGATTCATATCACCGAAGCCATCCCCAGAACCTCAACGGGAAAGCCTCGACGCGCGGCGCTCGCCGAAACCTTGGAGCGCACGGCCTCCAACACTCCCGTGCCAGCGCGCCCGCTCACCCCCGTAGAAAGGCGCATCGCCGCTATCTGGACTCGCGTGCTCGGTTGCGCGGAAATCGGGCCGGAGGATGAACTGCCCGCGCTCGGCGGAGATTCTCTGGCTTCCGCGGTGATCCTGGCGGAAGTGCAAGCTGAGTTCGGCATGAACGGATCGCTGGGCAATGCCGGGTCGCTGGTGAGTTTCTTCGACCGGCCCACGGTGGAACACCTTGCCGAGCTGGTCACCAGCGGCGGGGGGCAGCCCGGAAGCCGCAGTGTCGTGCACCTGGCCGGTCTGGGACCGCAAACCCCCGTGTTTTGCATTCCCGCAACCAGCCATGATCCTTACTATCTGCGTCATCTGGCGGTGCGTATGGATCGGCGCCCGTTCTATACCGTGCTCGCGCCACGCCGGTCCGCGGAGATGGCGGGGTCCACGGTGGAGCAGATCGCGAGCGAAGCCGTATCCGACATACGGGCGGTGCGGCCCCAGGGCCCCTACATTCTGACCGGTCATTGTTTCGGCGGCGTTATCGCGTTTGAAATTGCCCGGCAGTTGCGCGCGGCGGACGAAGATGTGCCGCTGCTGCTGTTGTTGGATGCCCCCGCGCCGGGGTATCCCAAGGCTCTCCCGCGCTTGCAGCGCTATCCCGGTGCGGCCTGGCGTCTGCTGATGGGGGAAGGAACCCGCGCTCTGGTGCGCGAGGCCGCGGCGCATGTGCGCGCGCTGCGCGGGGTCCGCCAGCGAGCGGAGACGCCCGGGGAAGACGAAGCCGCGCTGATCCGGCGAACCATGCACAGCTATGTGCCGCAGCCGCTCGACCGTCCCATTGTGCAGGTCATGGCGTCGGATTTTCAGGCGAGCACCCGGGTGCTGGAGGACGAGCGTCTGGGCTGGCGGGATTTCGCCGGCGCCGGCTTCTCCGTGGTGAACGCCCCGGGGGACCATAACAGCTTTCTGCTGTCGCCCCGGGTGGATGAACTGGCCCTACAGCTTGGAGCTTTCTTCCGGACTATGCCGTAGCCGCCATGGCCAGCGTGAAGAAGCGCGCCGCGTCTTCCACAATCCGCGCCGCGGTCTGGTCGGTCCCCTGGGAGATGCGCGTCGCCGAGTGCAGCAATCCGCTGGCAAACCCCGTCTCAATAGCTTTTTCCAACGCTCCACAGATCCCGGCCATACCCCGGCCGTTCTCGAAGAGCTCCGCGGCGGCGCGCAGCGTGGCCAGCGGATTCACCTTCTGCAGACCCGCCAGGTCGTCGGCGGAACCGTGCACGGTCTGATATTCCACCAGCCCCTGAACGTCCGGATGCAGGTAGACGTTGCGCGCGCAGGAAGTCTCCCGGTACTGCCCGATCTGGTCCGTGAACACTTCCTGCAGCAGGTCGCCGATCTCGTTGCCGGCAATCAGCAGCACCGGCCGGCTGCTTCTCGCCTCCCGCGGACCGCTCAGTTTCGAAAAAGCCATCCCCGGCTGCAGCACGGCGGCGTGCGGGCAGATCTCGGAAATCCAGGCCACGAAGTTGTTGGCGAACAGATGGTGCTTGTAGACGAACCACGTCTCGGCGTCCGCTCCCAGCCAGGCGGCGGCTTCGGCGGCCGAATAGTCGTGGATGCGCCGCAGCTTGGCCTTGTGAAAGGAACCGCGGAATTCGATGGCGTCCTCGCGGTCGTGCCAGGAATCGCAGGCATAAAAGCCCTGGTGCTGATCTCGCACGAAGGTGACGCGGCGGCCGTTCAGCGAGGCATGGGAGATCTTCACCGCTTCCAGTTCCCGGCGCAGGGCGTAGAGCGTTTCGGCGTTCACCGCGGTCCGGAAAAGGAACCGGCCACCTTCCTTATAGAAAGAGCGGTAGAAGCGCGCAAGTTCATCCAGGTCGCGCTCCACAATCCCGGTGCATTCGGCCGCGGTCAGGCCGTGCAGTTCCGTAAAGCTCCGGAACGTATGCGGGCACTCCACGATTTCCAGCGGTTCGCCCTGAAGCTGCGCGAACGCTTCCGCCGCGAGACGGAAGACGCCCGATAACTCCGGTCCGGTGCCACCGCTGGTGATCAATCCAATCTGCGACATATCGACGGAATCCCGAATTGTACCATTGCATACGGATTCCGGGCGGTGGCAGGACGGAAGCGAGTTTCGTCAGCCTTTCAACAAAGGCTCTTCATCGAAGATGGCGCCGGCCGGGAGCCACCGGGCAAGCGTATCGGCCAGACGGTCCAGGTTCACGGGTTTGGACAGGTAATCGTTCATTCCTTCGTGCAGGCATCGCTCCCGGTCGGACGGCATCGCGTTGGCGGTCATGGCGATGATCGGAAAACGCGGATTGATGGACCGGATGCAGCGGGTGGCCTCGAAGCCGTCCATCACGGGCATCTGGCAATCCATCAGAACCAGGTGGTATTCGCCACGGCGCACCGCTTCCACCGCCTCCGCGCCATTGGTGACGGCGCCCGCGTCGCAACCCAGCTTGCGCAGTTGCGCGAGAGCTACCTCACGATTGATGGCGTTGTCTTCGGCAACCAGTATGCGAACTTTGTGCAGAGAAGGATTCGTCCGGCGCGCCGTGCCGGAGCGCTCCTGCGCCGGCTCGCTCACGGGCTGCAGCCGGCCGGGTGACGCGAGTTCAAAAGCGGCCGTGAACCAGAAAGTGGAGCCCTCGCCTTGCTGGCTGTTCACGCCGATGGCCCCCCCCATCAGCTCCACCAGTTGCTTGCAGATGGCCAGCCCCAGCCCGGTGCCGCCATACTTGCGCGTGGTGGAGGCGTCCGCCTGCACGAACGGCGAGAACAACCGCTCGGCCTGATCCGCCCCAATCCCGATCCCGGTATCGGCAACCGTGAAGCGCACAATGGCCATGGTGTCGCTCTGGTTTTCGAGTGCCGCTTCCAGAGTGATCCGCCCGGTCTCGGTGAACTTGATGGCGTTGCCGACCAGATTGGTGATCACCTGGCCCAGCCGATGGGCATCGCCGCGCAGAAGCTGCGGAGTTCCCGGCGACACCCGGGATTGGAAGTCCAGGCCCTTCGCCTTCGCCTGGCCGCGCAGCAACTGGACCACGCTGTCGATCGTATCGTGCAGCTTGAAGTCCAGATTCTCGAGGGAGATCTTCCGCGCTTCGATCCGGGCCAGGTCGAGGATGCCGTCGATGAGCACCAGCAGCGCCTGCCCGCTGTTCTGCGCCACGTAGGCGTAGCGGCGCTGCTCCGGAGTGAGGTCGGTTTCGAGCAGCAGTTGCACCATGCCCAGCACGCCGTTCATGGGCGTGCGGATTTCGTGGCTCATGTTGGCCAGGAAGCGGCTCTTGGCGCGATTGGCCGCGTCGGCCCCCTCGCGGGCCTGAATCAGCTCCCTCTCGTAGCGCTTTTGTTCGGTGATCTCCTCGGCAATCCCGACCACTCGAACAAGCTCCCCGGCCCGGTCGAGAATCGGAAAAGCCCGGTCGCGGATCCATTTTTGCTGCCCGCCCGGCGTAAATATTCGATACTCCGAGTCGACGCGTTCTCCCCGTATTTGCCTCGCGAACGTGGCGTGGGCCTTTTCGCGGTCATCCGGCTCGATTGCCTCCGCCCAGTCCATCGGGCTCTTGTAGAGACTCTCGCAGGTTCTTCCCCAAACCCCTTCATACGCGGGGCTCACGTAGAGGATCTCATCGGCCGCTGGAGTCATCATCCAGAAGACTTCACGAATGTTTTCCGCTAACTGGCGGAATTTCTCCTCGCTGCCGCGGATGGCCTGCTCGGCCTGCTTGCGCTCGGTAATATCCGGGCAGACGCCCACGTGGCCCAGAAACTCGCCGCCCGGGGAGAAACGCGGCTCCGCGTAGACGGCGATCCATCGCCACTCGCCGTCGGCCCGGCGGACACGCGCCTCGGCGTTGAAAGCCTGGTGTTCCTGCACTGCGCGCTGGAACGTCTGGACATACTCCGGCACGTCGTCGGGATGAACCAGCGCCTGCCATTTGCCGTCCAGCACCTCTTCGCAGGTGGTCCCGCAGAATTCCTGGTACGCCCGGTTGATGAACTGCGTTTCACCCTGCGGCCCGGTGACCCACATCGGCATCGGGCAACTGTCCGACACCAAACGGAAACGGTCCTCGCTTTCGCGCGCCGCTTCTTCCGCTCGTTTGCGCTCGCTGATGTCTTCCACGTGGACCACGAAGTATTGCGGCTCGCCGCCGGCGTCGCGCACCATCGACATCCGCATGCGCCCCCAAACCACCGTTCCATCGCGGTGAATGTAGCGTTTCTCCGTCTCCACGCAGCAGTTCGGGTCCCGGCGCAACTGCTCCCCCATGGTGAGCGAAGGCGCCACGTCGTCGGGATGGACCAGTTTCGACCAGACGCTCTCCAGCAGGTCCTGTTCGGAATATCCCAGCATCCGGCAAAAGGCCGCATTCACCTGGACAATGCGCCCGTCCGGCCGGGCCACCGACATCCCCACCGGCGCATGCTCGAAGACCTCCCGGAATCGTTCCTCGCTCTCCCGAAGCTTCTGCCGGGCCCGCAGGTGATGGCTGTTGTCCCGCGCGATGGCGGCGGCGCCCACCAGCTCTCCGGCCGGATTCCGGATCGCAGAGAGCGAGACCGAAACATCCACCGCGCTTCCGTCCTTCGCCCGCAGAACCGTCTCGAAAGGGCTGATCGCGCATCCCTGGCGGATGGCGTCGAGAAACTGCGGCATCTCGCTCTCGCGGTCAGGCGGTTCGAGAATCGCCGCGTTCTGTCCCACCATCTCCCCGGCCGCGTAACCGAAACGCGCTTCGGCCCCCGGGTTCCAGCTCAGGATGGTCCCCTCCAGAGTCAGCGCGTAAATCGCTTCCTCGGAGGATTCCACAATGGACGACAGCAACTCGGTTCGCCCTCCGGTCATCTCGCGTTGGACGGCCACGTAGCTGATAATCTCGCCATTTGAATCCGCTACCGGAGTGATTTGCATTTCCTCCGTGAACAATGTCTCGTCTTTACGCCGGTTGATCACCTCGCCGCGCCACACCCGCCCCGCCCGGATTGTGCTCCACATCTGTTCATAAAAGGCCGCGGATTGGCGTCCCGACTTCAGCAGGCTGGGGTACTTCCCCACTGCTTCCTCGAGGGTATACCCGGTCATCGCCGTGAACGCCGCGTTGACATACTGGATTTTCCCGCTCGCGTCGGTGACGATAATGCCGTCCCCGGCCTGCTCCGCGGCGGCCGCGAGACCGGCCTGTTCGATCATCGCGCTATTGTAATACACAACGCTCCCGTCCTTCGTATCGGCAAACTCAGGGGCGTTTGCGGTTCAATCGGCGGCCTTTCTTCACCAGGACGCGCCATCCGGCGTCCCGCACATGCCTTATTGACGGAGGCGCAAGCCCGCCAGAACGCCGCGCATAAACGCGAACGACTTCTGCATCCCCGGCAGCGGGTCGTTCTCGTCCGCCTCGTATTCGAGCATCACGCCGCCCGCGTAGCGCATCGCGTTCAGTTGCTGAAACAGGGCAACCACGGGCATGATCCCTTCGCCCACCGGACAGTCCTGGCCCAGCGCCGGCTTCCGCAAGTCCTTCATGTGCATGTCCAGCAGACGCGGACCCGCTTCCGCGGCCGAAGCCACCGGATCGGCGCCGGCGCGCACCGTGTGCCCCACATCCATGCACAAACCGATGCGCGGGTCCATATCCTTCACCGCCGCCAGCACCGATTGCGGCGTGGGAAACTGCTTGTCCTCGGGACCGTGATTGTGAATCGCCAGCCGAATGCCGTACTCCCGCACGAACTTCTCCAGCATGGGCAGCGTGGCGTGCGTGGGCGCGCAGACCATCAGCGGCATGCCCGCCAGCTTCGCGTATTCGAACTTATGCCGGATGTCCCCGTCGTCTTCCTTATCGAAGGAGATGTTGCCCCCGCCGTCGATAATCAGCCCGGCCGCGTCGAATTCCGACCGCGCGGCGCGGATCTGCTCCGGCGTACTCTCCAGCGGCAGATGAAAAGACTTGATGTTGATGTACCGCACATTCAGGGCTAGCGTCATCTCGATCGCCCGCTTGCGCGGAAACTTGCGAAACGAATACGAGGCGACGCCCAGATGGAACGGATAAGCGTCTTCCGGTTGCGCGGCCTTCACGGGGACGGCGGAAAGAGCGCATGCGGCCGCGCCGGCGCCCACGAACGAGCGGCGAGTGATTGATGGGGACATAGCTCCCCCGAGATTACCGGATCTTGTCGTCGCGTTCCACTTTGCCGTCGCGAATGTGGATCACGCGCCAGGCATGCAGGGCGATATCGTTCTCGTGCGTCACCAGTACAATGGTGTTCCCCTGGGAGTACAGCTTCTCGAACAGCGCCATAATCTCGTTGCCGGTGGCCGTGTCCAAAGCTCCGGTCGGTTCGTCGGCCAGCAGAATCGAAGGATTGTTCACCAGCGCCCGGGCCACCGCCACTCTTTGCCGCTGGCCGCCCGACAGTTCGTTCGGCTTCGGGCTTGGAGTAGGTCTTGGCCACGAGCGGAGAGAGGTATCGAATCGAATAGATCGTCGCATTGGCGTTCTGACAGGCTGCGATCGCTTCGCTCAGATCGTGGTCGCTGCCCGTGTCCAGACCGTCGGTGAGAAGCAGCATCGCCTTGCGCCCCGTCTGTGGCTGGAGACCCAGCCTGGCCGAGAAGAATACCGCATTCCACAAGGCGTGACGCCACAGGGAAAGCCTTGGACGCTCCAGAAGTAGACTGGATGCACACCGGAACAGGGAGATCCGAGAACGGGGCCGGGTCTGCCGATATTCTCCGCGCCGGAGCGAAGTTTTTCCAGGGAATCCGTCAAGTCGGTTACGAGCCAAGCCTGGCCCGCCACCGATACGATGGCCGCCTGATCGTTCTTGGAAAGAACGCGATCCAGGAATTGCAACATTATCTCGGTGTACTTCTTCATAAACGCGCTCTGGGCGCAAGTCTCGGTGACCATGACGATGGTAAGCGGGAGATCCAGTTCCTGCCAGAGGTACTTCACTTCTTGGACCACGCCGTCGTCCTTCACGATGAACTCGTCGCGGCGCAGACCCTGCACCGGGGCGCCGTTGGCTTGCGTTACGATGCACGGAACGCGGACCAGATTCACGTCTACGCGGAAATCCGGTGGTGGCTGCGCCAACAACGGCACCGCAAATGCGAAGATGACCAGGTGCGATTTCATGGCACATCACTGTACGTAGTAGCGCTCTTGTGCGCGCACGGTCAGACCCGGGCGGGTAACCTTTACTTTGATTTTTCGGAAACCTCGCTTGTTGTTTGTCTTCGAAGGCGTGTATCCGAGGATGTACTGGCTGCGCAGGTCGGCTTCGATGCGGTCGAAGATGGCCGCAGGTTCGTCCTTCCTGGAATCAAACGCCAGGCCTCCGGTAACATGGGCGATCTGTTGCAAGTCTGCTTTCCCTCTTTCCTGCCAGTTCGAAAACTCCCCGAATTCCGCGCTTCTCATAGGCCGGCTATTGTCGAATCGGATCGAATAGACCGGCGCATTCGCTTCCTGGCAGGCGGCGACAGCGTCACTCAGGTCGTGGTCGCTGCCGGTATCCAGACCGTCGGTCAGAAGAAGCATGGCCTTCCGCCCCGTTTGCGGCCGTAGTCCCAGCCTCGCCGAGAAAAATACGGAATTCCAGAGCACATTGAGGCCGCAAGGCGGGGGATGGGTGCTCCAGAAGGAATTGGGACGCGTGCCGGCACACGGATCGCCGAGTATCCCGAGCCTGGGATCACCGTAA
>CAWHVW010000007.1:0-436931 GCA_963832965.1 uncultured Acidobacteriota bacterium | reverse complement strand
GTTAAAGCTATGACAGCCGTGCTCGGCGGCGCCAGGTCAGCATGGAAGAGAAAGAGGTCGCTGACGCTTTGGAACGTTGCAAGAGCCGCAAAACGCGGGTTGACGTCGAGCAGGCGGCACGGAAGTTCTTTGTATTCCGGGGCCGCAGAGGCGCTGTTCGACCTGATGGATCTACTGATAGCGCGGAGGGCAAGGCAAGCCGCCCTTCGTCAAAACCAGAAGCGTCATAAAAAAAGCAGTTGGCTCGGAAGGATAAAGAACAAATCCTTGCCGTTCTGTTTAAGAGTGTTATAAAGTCCTTTATAACCTTTATAGGGAGAGCCATGGCACGGAAACCGCAAGACATCAACGAAGACCTCCAACGCGTTTGGAAGAAACTCCAGTACAGCCAAGATTTACATCAAGTCCTTTTCAAATCCTGCTTTGTCGACCACACCCTCCCCGCCGCATTCGTCAAGTTGAGCACCGAAAACCGTAAGGAAGTAAACGACCTCTTAGAGCAGGAGGAAGCGTTGGTGAAGGAACTCCACCAACTACAATCACCCGTGAACACCGAATTGATCCTCTCCCTCGGCCCGAGCTTCAACCCGCGTCGCTTTTCACGCCGACGCCGAAGGCCGCGAAACGCGTCCTGGAATTCTTCACCACCCAGATCAACAACCGATCACACACGCAAGGCGTAATTGGCTCCTTGTGCTCCCAAATGTTTTCTGAATACCATTCCTTGAAGTCCGGCCGGCTCACGGCCCATTAAAAAAGGGGCCCCGCTGTCAGCGAGAGAGGGAGCGCCAGCACCTTCACGCCGACGGACCTTTACGCACTTCGAGAGGCGTATCCGCCTGCGCGATACGAATTGCCCTGATGAAAGTTTCAACATTCGCCTCGGGCAGCAGAATAACAACGGGTTCCTTGAACTCCGGATCTTCAGCGGTTGGGAAGATCGTTATTGCGACGGCAAAAACGCCCGTGTCCAAGCTAATAGTAGCGCTGTTTCAAAGGCGTGGGGACGGAAAAGTTTCCCGGTGATTTCCTGTCCAATCTTGTCTCTCGTGATCTGCAATTCGCCGTCTATGGATGGCATAGTGAACTCCTGAAGCTTGTGCATCCTCGCCTCAATGCGTTGTAGCGTCGTAAAAAGATGGATGAGATCGCAGAGTTCCGCGAACCTGATTGAATACCCGCCCGTCATTCAGGCGAAACCAAGCGCCCTCACCGACGCCTTGCAAGTGGAAATGAATAACCTCGATGTCCTCGGAATGGAAACCAAAGAATTCCTCCGGGCTGTGAGCCATGGTTTTGCGGAGCCGTCTGGCCGACTGAAAATGCTTGAGCATGAACCCCCGATAGAGGGGGGGTGTGAATTGCATCGCCGTCTCCTAAAACTTCGGCGCCCTCGCGTTACCGTCACGCCGAATTCGCGGCACCTGCGCCAGGAACGGCACGGCGTCGTGAACATCGACCGCCGTGTCCGGATGGTGGAACTTGCTGACCGCAGGTCCATGCCGGTCGGCTGCCGGAAACGGCTCTGGCCGATCCCCGGCTGATGGAATTTCGACGCCAGCCGCATCGAGGCTGTCCGGTGGTGCGTCTCATCAAGCTCGATGCCGACGAACTGCCGGCCCATGTCCCGAGCCGCTACCAGCGTGCTGCCGGAGCCCGCGAACGGATCGAGCACCACGTCGCCGGGCTTTCGTGAAGGCCTCCAAGAGCGGCGAGAAAATGCCGGTCGGCTTTTGTGTCGGATGCAGCCGGTTTCCCGTATAGCTCCAGGGGATCACGTCGGGGGGCGGATTCGCCGGTGCTTCCGGGTTGCCCTTCACCAGCAGATAAGCCTGCTCGTGCTGATACTGCATGAAGCGCGCCGAGGAGCTGTATCTTTTCGTGAAAACGACGTGGCCAGCCATTCGGAAGCCAGCCTCTTTCCACGCTTCAATGAAACGATCCACTTTGTTCCAGGCGTAGAAACTTATCGCGAAATTGTTGTCTTTCAGAACGCGGTGCATCTGCGCAAAAGCAGGATTGATCCAGGCGTCGTTGTCGTCGTTCTTGACGCTGCGCCCGGAGCGGTCCACATAGCGCACCAAATATGGAGGGTCCGTCAGGATGAAATCGACGGACCTGGAGGGCATCGCTTTCATGACCTCGACGCAGTCCCCGCGTGTCACGTCATTCAGCTCTGGTGCCCGAGGAGGGATCATGGGGCACGCCCCTGCGCGTTCCGCGCGCGGCTGAAATGGCTCTTCATCACATTGCGGCGCGGCTGGGCGGTAGTCTTGTAAACGTTCTTCTTCATTACAAACCTCAAAAAAAAGGACGACCCTCGCATCAGCGCGGAGGGCCGTCCTCGCTTTGTCGATTAAGCAGTAGAAAGTTACATCTTGAGCGCCCTGGCGTTCATGTCCAGAGGCTTTTTCACGCGGGATACAGACTCTTTCTCGACCGGGGCGCTTGCAACGCCCTCGGTCTTGAACTTGCTGCGCGCTTCCATCATCCCGACCAGCTTGCCGGCCCGATAGTGGCCGACCGAACCGTCGTCATGACGAAGCGTTGCCGTGCGAAAATCCTTCTCGCACCTGATTACCCGGTTGAATTTATCGCGCAAAGTACCGTGCTGGTCCCTCTGGGCCATGAAAAATCCTTTCGTTGAAAAATTGCGAATAAAAATAGCGGCATTTTTGCCACATACTTTCAGCCTGCCCGATTCTCTCCGAGTCGTCCACTACGGGTTCTCGTGACTATACAAGAATCAGAAAATAGCGTAGAATGGCTGTAAAAGCGCCTTTTTTGGTGCATCGCCGCATTTTCAAGAAATCGCAAATCTCTCATCGAGTCCAGACAGATCCACTTCCCCGTGAAGAAACCCCTAAGCCCCCCTTTTCCGCCTTCAGCCAGCTTACGCGCCTGCCCGCGCCGTCAAGGGGCGAGCCGAGCGCACACACCGCGCCCTTGACTGCTGCGGCCTGTGCGCCGGCAGAAAACCCCCTTGTCCCGTGAACAACGGAAAAGGGGGGTAATGCAAAAAGCAAAAGACGCCAGGCCCGCGCGACGGGCGATTTGCGCTCAATGGAAAGAGACGGAACAGGCGGCCGCAGCTTCAGCTTCGACCAAAGTCACCACCATGAGAACGGCAACTTTATCGCTGGACACCGGGCTTGTGACGGGCAAGACGCGCTGGGGCGCGGCTTGATCTAGACGAAGTGAGCCATTGATTATGCCGGAGTGGCGGTGCAAGACGATCGACTGGCTGAAAACCACCACCACAATCAAGGCTCTGGGAGCATCCCTTCATTGAAAACGCAGCACTTATCGACTGGACCGCATCGTGCTTATAAAGGGGCGAGATGAAAAAAGGATCTGACATGGCGATGAAGACCACGACGCGGCTATGCGTCGTACGCCGGTCACAATCCATAAGATTTCAAAGCACCATGTAGTCCGCAGTCGCGGAATTTCAAACGTTCGCTCCATCCAGCAGGAACCTGCAGCGCATGCGATTGCGCACAAGATCTCCGAAGAGAAGCACTACACACCGTCTGAATTGGCCAGCATGTGGCACTTCTCTCCTGCCACGATCCGCAAAATCGTCAGGAACGAAGCCGGCGTCTTGAAATTACAAGGCATGGGCAGCGCGTACGGGAAGAGAAGTTACACAACGTTCTCGATACCCGAATCAGTTGCCGTTCGTATTCACGAGCGTTTCACTCAGGAGCCGTTCGAGACGAAGATTCCGCGACGCAAACAACGGCGCGTGGTATTTGTCCGTGACCGCAACAGACGCGCAGCCTAACAGCGTCGAGACATCCTCCAGGTAAGCCCCCCTCCCTCAACAAACTGACCCGCGAGAGTATACTACCCCGTACCGTTCTCAGTTGCCCTTCGCATTCACGAGCGTCTCACTCAGGAGCTTTTCGAGACGCATTTTCCGCGACGCAACCCACGGCGCGTAGTATTTCTCCGTGACCGCAATCGACGCGTGGCCTAGAAGTTTCGAGACATCCTCCAGCGGAACCCCCTTCGTCAACAGCCTGACCGCGAAAGTATCCCGCAGCCGATGCGGCCGGCAATCATCGACGCCGCCTGCTTTCCCCGCCGCCTGGAGCCGTTCATAGACGGCCTGCCCGAGATAATCAGTTTCCTCAACTCCCGCGACGGCTCGATACGCGAACGGAAGAGTAGCCGACAGCCATTCGCAGTCATCGATCTTCTTTTTCAGCTTCGCCGTCAGGTAAACGTCGATCAGCTTCGGAGTCTCGCTCTTCTTCGCCTTGCGCGGATGAAACGAGTAGATCCAAAGAAACTTCGATTTCGCGCAGCGCTTGCGGGTCGAACTTGACGGCGTCGCTGACGCGCAGGCCCGTCTCCAGCATCAGCTCGATCAGAATCCGGAACGTGGCCGCCGACTTCGCATAGCCGGTCGTGCCGCCGTTGATTTTTTCGGCGGCGTCCAGGATCAGCTTGACCTCTTTGTCCGAGTAGGGCTGTTTCTGTTCATAGACCGCCTTATGGGGCCGCATCTTGTCGACCAGCGATTCCGTAATCCAGCCGCGCCGATATGCCTCGCGCAGGAAGTGCGCGAGCTTCGCGATGCTGGTCCCCTTCGATGTTCCCGCCAGCCCTGCGAGGCCGTAGGTCTTGAAATCCTCCAGAACATCGACGCTCAGCTCGCGGATGAAGAACTTGTTCTTGCCATGCGCGAAGTCCTTCAGCCGGCCGAGCAGCAGCTTGTATTGCGCCAGCGTCTTCGGCTTCACGTCGTCACGCGCATCGAGGTAGCGCTTGATGCATTCCTCCAGCTGCGGCCCGTGAATCGTCTCGATCCTTGCTCGCGGCGCTGATGAGAGCGAAGCTTCGCTTCCGCCGCAGCCCAGTCGCGCAGACCGAGCGCCTGGCGCGGATATTGTCTCCGTGTCGGTGCTCCCGGTCAGCCAGATCGGGCAGTCGCAGTCGGTGAAATATTTCTTCTCGGAGGCCGTGAGCTTGAGCTTGTGGACCCTGCAATCGACGGAGTGTCGGCGGTAGATGGTGAGGGGCACAACCGGATTATACACCCGGTTTTTGTACCACCCGTTGTACAACGGGCTTTTCTAATCCTGTAAGTTTATGATTCTAAGAAGGTTGGCTCCCCGGCATGGATTCGAACCACGATTCACGGCTCCAAAGGCCGCTGTCCTACCATTAGACGACCGGGGAAAACGGGGCGGGAACTCACGAACATTTTAGCATCGTCAGCAGCCTTCTACCGTGACGGACTCCTCGGAATCCGCAGTCCAGGCGAGCGTGGTCACGTCCAGCGCGACGATCTTCCCGTCGGTTCCGCCGATTACCGCCGCGGTGTGACGGTAGGCGAGGGGGTCGCCGGTCACGTAGTGCAGCACGCGGCCGGGCGCGCCGTTTTCCTCGAGATCGTTAGTGGAGATCAGGGCGTCACGAACTACTTCCGCCGTTACTTCGTCGCTGGAGACGAGTTCCACCTCGGGTCCGAGAACGCGTCCGAGTACGGGCCGGAGGACGGGATAGTGGGTGCAGCCCAGGATCATGGTGTCGACGCGGGGGTGGTCATGCAGGTAATGGCGGGCCATCAACTCGGCCTCGGCTGATTCGGCCAAACCCTCTTCCACCAGGTGGACGAACATGGGACAGGCGCGCGCCCAGACGGTGAGGCCGTGGGCGGCGAGGCGCTGCTGATACGCGCCGCTGGTGATGGCTCCCGGCGTGCCGATGACACCGACACGTCCGCTGCGCGTGGCCCGCAACGCCGCCTCCACGCCGGGATCGATGACTCCCCAGACGGGCACCGGGGTGCGCACGGCCAGTTCCGGCAGCGCGGCAGCCGACGCGGTGTTGCAGGCGATGACGATGCCGCGCACGTCCTTTTCCAGAAGAAACTGCGCGATCTGATATGCGAACTGGGTCACCATCTCGCGGGGCTTGCGGCCGTAGGGGACGCGGGCGGTGTCGGCGAAGTAGATGAAGTCGTGATCCGGGAGGCGCGCGCGCAGCGCTTTCAGAACGGTCAGGCCGCCGACCCCGGAATCGAACACGCCGATGGGACGATTGAGGGGGCGACTGGGCGGGCTCACGATTTCAGTGTGACACGGCGGTGCGCGTGTCAACATGAAGTGGATGCGGCGCGACACGCTGCTCGACTTCTTCGCGGATTTCGACGAGAATTCCGGGCGCTTCCTTATCTACGACGACGGCTTTCGCAGCGAGACCTTCCATTATGGCGAGGTGGCGGAGCGGGCGCGCGCGTTTGCCGGGTGGCTGCGCGGCGAAGGGTTGCGCGCGGGCGACAAGGTGGTGCTGTATGGGGAGAACCGGCCAGAGTGGGTGATTGCGTTCTGGGGATGTCTGCTGGAGGGGGTGGTTGTTGTTCCGGTGGACTTCCGGTCCCCGCTCGATTTCGTCCGGCGGGTTTGCCAGATTACCGCCGCGCGGCTGGTGTTCGCGGGGGTGGAGGCGCCGATGTTCGAGTTGGACGGCGGGGTTCGGGTGCTGCCGCTTGTTCCGCTGGGGGGCGGTGCCGGCGGACCCGAACCAGCGGCTATCACGGCGGAGACGACCGCTGAAATCATCTTCACTTCGGGTGCGACTTCGGATCCTAAAGGCGTCGTCATCACGCACTCCAATATCCTGGCGAATGTGGTCCCAGTGGAGCGCGAGGTGCGGAAGCACCGCAAATGGGCCTGGCCTTTCTTTCCTCTTCGGTTCCTGAACCTGCTGCCGCTGAGTCACATGTTCGGCCAGGCGATGGCCACGTTTATTCCTCCGATGCTGGGCGGCGAAGTGGTGTTCATGCGCGGCTACAACCCGGCGGAGATTTTGCGGCAGATCCGCACGCGGCGTATTTCCGTGCTGGTTTCGGTGCCGATGATTCTTGAGGTGCTGCGGGAGCATATCCTGCAGCGCTTTTCCGATTTGCGCGCCCATCCGCCTGACGGCGAGGGCAAGTGGTATCGGCGCTGGTGGAAGCATCGGCGCGTTCACAACGCTTTCGGCTGGAAGTTCTGGACGTTTGTTGTAGGCGCGGCGCCGCTGCCGCCGGAGATTGAAACATTCTGGTCGAATCTCGGGTTTCTGGTGGTTCAGGGATACGGCCTGACGGAGACCGCCCCCATCGTCACGCTGAATCACCCGTTCCACGCGAGCCGGGGCACGGTGGGCAAACCCATTGGAGGCGTGCAGGTGCGGATTGCCGGCGATGGCGAGATTCTGGTGCGCGGCGCCAACGTGACAAAAGGCTACTACAACGCCGGTGCGGAGACCGAGGCGGCGTTCGATGCCGAGGGGTGGTTCCACACGGGCGATATCGGAACCATGGACGAGCGGGGGCAACTGTCCATTGCCGGCCGCAAGAAGGAAATGATCGTGACGCCGGAAGGGCTGAACGTTTTTCCCGAGGATGTGGAGCGCGTGTTGCTGGCGCTGCCGGGCGTGCGCGACGCGGCGGTGATCGGGACGGATCGGGTGCATGCCGTTTTGATAGCTGACCCGGGCGCGGACATCGACGATATTGTGCGCGAGGCCAATGCGCGGCTTGCGGATCATCAGAAGATTCGCACCGCGTCAGTATGGCCCTGGCCGGAGTTTCCGCGCACGGAGGGAACGCGCAAGCTGAAGCGGCACGAGATTGCACGCGGCGCGGCGCCACCGGCTCGCTCCGAGCGGGAGCGGTTTGCGTCCGAGACGCCGCTGGAGGCGCTCAGCTCGCTGGAGCGCGTCGAGTTGATGGCGACGCTGGATGTGGATGAAGCAACGCTCGCCGAGGCGTCCACGGTGGGTGAGCTGCGGCGCAAGGCGGAGCACCCGATGGCGGCTGCAGCGCCGGTGACGTTTCCGTCATGGAACCGCTCCTGGTGGGCGCGAATGTTCCGGCGCGTCGCTCTGCCGCTGTTCGTGTTACCGCTAACGCGGTTGTTTGCCTGGGTTCGCGTCAGCGGCCGGGAGAATCTGCGGGGACTGCGCGGACCGGTGATTTTCGCGCCGAACCACCAATCGCATATGGACGTGCCGGTGCTGATGGCGGCCGCCGGGGGGCGCTGGAGGTATCAGATGGCGCCGGCCATGGCACGGGATTTTTTCCATGCGCATTTTCATCCGCGCGAACATCCGTGGCACGAATGGTTTACCAACAGCCTGAATTATTACCTTGCGGCGCTGTTCTTCAACGCGTTTCCAATTCCACGGCACGAATCGGGGACGCTGGAGACGATGCGGTACATCGGCGAGCTGGCCGACCTTGGTGATTGCCTGGTGATCTTCCCGGAGGGCCGGCTTACCGAGCATGGCGAAATCGCGAAGTTCCAGCCTGGCGTGGGCATGCTGGCGTCGCGGCTGGGCGTGCCGGTGGCGCCGGTGCGCATCGAAGGGCTGGAGCGCGTGCTGCACAAGAGCTGGCGGATGGCCCGGCCCGGGCGCGTGCGGGTGGTGATTGGGAAGCCCCTCCATCTGACGGGCGACGACTATGCGGATCTGGCGCGGCAGGTGGAAGAGGCGGTGCGATCCCTACAATAGAAGCATGTCGGTGTACACGGAACTGCGCGAGGAACTGGAGAAGCACGAGTTCGCAATGGGCCTGGAGCGCGGGCGGCTGGCGGTGACGCTGGACGTGCTGACCGACGCCCTGGTGCTGGTGGGGCAGCATGGCGTGTATTGCCAGAGCGCCCGGCAGCCGGGCCGTCCGGCGATGGATATTCAGATTATTACGAAGAGTCTGGGTCAGGCCAAGGAACTGGTGGCCAGTGTCATGGATGAGCTGCGGCGGAAATCGGCGGTGCAATGAGGCCGATTGAAAATCGGCCGCAGGCGGCCCCCCACAGGGGATGGCAGGGCATGGCCCTGCGGGGCCGCCGCAGGCTTCCAACCTGCCGCACACGGCAGGGCATGGCCCTGCCCCACAGGCCGCCGCAGGATCCACGGGGGTGATGAGGAGACACATGAATGATTGAGTATGGGGACGCTGGCGCGGAGGTTCGCGCCGTCTATGACGACATCATGGCGACGCGCCAGACCGATTACATCAACAACTTCTGGAAGGCGCTGGCTCACGATCCGGTTACGTTGCGGCGCACATGGGAAAGCATCAAGCAGATCATGGCGCCGGGCGCGCTGGACGCACTGACCAAGGAGATGATTTATGTCGCCGTCAGCGTCACCAACCAGTGCGGCTACTGCATTGCATCACACACCGTCTCGGCGCGCAAAGCGGGGATGACCGACGCGATGTTCGGCGAGTTGATGGCCGTGGTGGGCATGGCCAACGAAACCAACCGTCTGGCCAGCGGCTGGCAGGTGGAGATCGACGAGCGCTTTTGCGTTTGAAGAGTATCCTGAATAGATATGCCTTTTCACCTGGCCGTGGACTACAGCCCGCGCGGCGACCAGGCGGCGGCGATCGACCAGCTTTATCGCGGGGTTGTGGAGGGCGAACAGCACCAGGTGCTGCTGGGGGTTACCGGATCGGGCAAGACGTTCACGATGGCCAAGGTCATCGAAAAGACGGGGCGTCCCGCGCTCGTTCTGGCGCATAACAAGACGCTCGCGGCGCAGCTCTACCACGAGTTCCGCACTTTCTTTCCGCAGAACGCGGTCGAGTATTTCGTCAGTTACTACGATTACTACCAGCCTGAAGCGTACATTCCCTCCGGCGACGTCTACATAGAAAAAGAAGCGACCATCAACGACGAACTGGATAAGCTGCGGTTGTCGGCGACAAGGTCGCTTTTCGAGCGGCGGGATTGCATCATCATCGCCAGCGTGAGTTGCATTTACGGTTTGGGGTCGCCGGAAGCCTACTACGGGATGCTGCTGATGCTGGAAAAGGGGCAGAAGATCTCGCGGCAGGCGATTCTCTCGCGCCTTGTGGAGATTCTCTACGCGCGCAACGACGGCGACTTCCAGCGCGGCACTTTTCGCGTGCGCGGCGACGTGATTGAGGTGTTTCCGACGTATGACGACAATGCGTACCGGATTGAATTATGGGGCGACGAGGTGGAGAGCCTCAGCCAGATCGATCCGCTGCTGGGTCAGGTGAAGCAGACTTATCTGCGACTGCCCATTTATCCGAAGACGCACTACGTGATGACGCCGGAATCGCGGGAATCGGCTTTGCGAAGCATCGAGGAAGAGCTGACGTGGTGGCACGGAGAACTCATCAAAGCGGGGAAGATGATCGAGGCGCAGCGGCTGTACCAGCGCACCATGTTCGATCTGGAAATGATCCGCGAGATCGGGTACTGCCATGGCATTGAGAACTACTCGCGCCATTTTTCCGGGCGGCTGCCCGGAGAAGCGCCGCCCACGCTACTCGACTATCTTCCACACGATTCGTTGCTGTTCATCGACGAGAGCCATCAGACCGTTCCGCAATTGCGCGGAATGTACCACGGCGACCGCTCGCGGAAAGACATTCTGGTTCAGTACGGGTTCCGCCTGCCCAGCGCGCGCGACAACCGGCCGCTCACGTTCGAGGAGTTTGAGAACCGCGTTAACCAGGTGATGTACGTCTCGGCGACGCCCGGCCCCTATGAGCTGACGAAGACGACGGGCGTGGTGGTGGAGCAGATTATCCGGCCGACCGGCCTGGTGGACCCGGAAGTCGACATCCGTCCGATTCGCGGACAGGTGGACCACCTGCTGAACGAGATCCGGCTGCGCACGGAGAAGAACGAGCGTGTGCTGGTGACCACGCTAACCAAGCGCATGTCCGAAGACCTGGCGGAATACTACACGGGCGTGGGGGTCCGCTGCGCGTATCTCCATTCGGAGGTGAGCACGCTGGACCGCATCAAGATTCTGCGCGACCTGCGCCGCGGAGATTATGACGCGCTGATTGGCGTGAATCTGCTGCGCGAGGGGCTGGACCTTCCGGAGGTTTCGCTGGTGGCGATCCTGGACGCGGACAAGGAAGGCTTCCTGCGCTCGGCGGGCGCGCTGATTCAAACCATGGGACGGGCGGCGCGGCATCTGAACGGCCGGGCGATCCTTTACGCGGACGTGATCACCGACAGCATGCGGAGGGCAATCGACGAAACCACGCGGCGGCGCGTTATCCAGACCGCTTACAACGAGGCGAATGGCATTGTGCCGCAGTCGATTATCAAACCAATCGACATGAGTCTGATTGCGATTGCCGAGGGCGACTATGTCACCGTGCCACTGGAGACGGAGCCCACCGAGCAACTCACGCCGGAGCAGCGGGAGAAGCTGATCCACGATCTGGAGGCGAGCATGCGCGACGCGGCGAAGAAATTCGAATTTGAAAAAGCGGCCCGCTTCCGCGACCGCATCAAGGCACTCAAGACCATGGAGGTGTATGAGGAAGCCACTGCCGGCGGCGCTGCTGGCGTCGGGTAACGCGGCGGCGTCCCCGGTGCTGCGGGCGCTTGGAGCGGCGCAGGGCATAGGCCCGGTAGCGTCCACTTCGCTACGCGTTGCCAGCCGCACGGCGAACACCATGCGGGCGGGGCGGGCGGTGCCGTCGGTGGATGCGTTCGAAAGCTGCCGTCTGGTGCTGATCTCGACGCCGGAACAAGCGCTGGATGCCGCGGTGGCGCAACTAGCGGCCGCTCCCTTCGAATGGAAGCAACGCACCGTGATTCTGATTGGCGATGACGGTGAGTGCCTGGCGCCGCTGCGGAGGCTGGGAGCCGCGACCGGCGTGATCACGGCGTTGCCGGGCTTTGAAGATCGTCTCTTCGTGCTTGAAGGAGAGCGGACGGTGTTGCGCGAGTTGCGTCCCCTGGTGGGCCGCACCGTTCAGATTGTCCTGATTCCGCCGGGCGCTCGCGCCCGATTCGACGCGGCTACAACGCTGACCGGGCAGGCTCTGATTCCCCTTCTGGCGGCGGCCGATGCGGCTTTCGCCTCCACCGGACTGTCACGGCGCATGACGAACCGGGTGATGGAGAAAGCGGTGCAGCGAACGCTGAGGGCCTGGCTGAACGCCCGCCGCAAGGCCTGGGGCACTCTGGAGGGGCGGGGCGGAGCGAGGATTGCGCGTGAAATTGCGGCGCTCGAAAGCGCGGATGCCAGGAACGGCGCTTACTTTCGAAACCTGATTGATACCATGCGGGAGTTCATGCGCTGAGCCGGCGCATATCCTCGAGACCCACGGTAACCAGCGTTTTTTCCATATCCTCCGCGGTCTCAATCATCTGCTTGAGATGCAGCGCGCCGAGTTTGAGACACCAGGCGTCGGTGAGGGCGCGGCCGGTGTCCTTGCTGAGCTGCAGGAGATCGGGGTGACGAAGGGCGACGACCTTTTCGTATTTCGGCTCGCCGTCCACGCCAGCGGCAAACTTCACATCCACGGTGTCGGCGTGACGGATGGAGGTGGCGGTTTGGAGCCAGCGGAACTCGACGTCCCACATGCGGCCGAACGGGTCTGGACCTGCCTGGAATTTGCGGTAGGTTTCGGGCATCTGGGAACAATTCTAGCGCGGCGGAGGGTGGGCGGCGACAGACGGAAAAGACGGGGACAGACGGATGCGTCCCTTTCGGTTTGGGACCGTCGGCTGGGATCTGCCGGCTGGGGACGCATTCGTCTGTCCCCGTCTACCAGGCTTGTTGTTTGCGGACCAGCGACAGAAACTCGTCGCGGGTTTCTTTCCGGCTGCGGAAGGCGCCCAGCATGGAGCTGGTCATGGTTCCGGAATGCTGCTTTTCCACGCCGCGCATCATCATGCAGAAATGCCGCGCCTCGCAAATGACGGCTACGCCCTTGGGTTGCAGGACGTCGCGCAGGGTTTCGGCCACCTGCTGGGTCAGCCGTTCCTGCAACTGCAGGCGGCGCGCGAACATGTCCACGATGCGCGGGATCTTGCTCAAGCCGAGTATCTTCTTGTCGGGCAGGTAGCCGACGTGCACCTTGCCGAAGAACGGCAGCAGATGATGTTCGCACATGCTGAAGAACTCTATGTCGCGGATTATGATCATCTCATCGCACTCGTGCGTGAACAGCGCTCCGTTGACAATGCTGGCCACATCCGTTTCGTAGCCGCTGGTCAGAAAGCGCAGGGCTTTGGCGGCGCGTTGCGGGGTCTGCACCAGCCCCTCGCGCGAAGGGTCTTCACCCAGCTCCTCGAGAATGCTCTTCATGTGCGCCGTAATGGGCTCGCTCTCCACTTTCGGCCGGATGATCTTCACTTCTGCTTTATTGCTCTTCATGAGTCAACTCGAAAATGTTTCGTTTCGTCTCCCACAACCGCACTCCGGCCAGTTTCGGAAAGTTTGCCGGCCAGGCCAGGGCGAGGCGGCGTTGAATCTCTCTGGCGACGTTTTCCGAAGTCGGCACGGCATGGCCGAACGACGCGATGTCGCGGTTCAGATCGCAATGATCGAAATCGCGCAACACCGTCCGATGTACTACATTGTCCAGGGCCTCGACGCTTACCAATTGCCCGGACTCGGGTATCACCTTGCCGGTGACGGTTACTTCCACCAGGTAGTTGTGCCCGTGTCCCCAGGGATTGTTGCATTTTCCGTACAGTTCGCGATTGGCTTCGTCCGAAAGCTCCGTCGCGTGCAGCCGATGGGAGGCGGAGAAGCGGTAACGGCGAGTGAGACGGGTCACGACGACGCCTCCGAGTAATCGACGAACAGGTCTTCGGTTTCGTAGAGACGCACGTTGGACAATCGCGCGGGTCCTTTGAAATTCGGTTGCAGGCGACGCCAGATCTCGGCGGCGATGTTCTCCGTGGTGGGCACGACCCGGTCGAAGGGGGGCACTTCGCGATTGAGGAAGCGGTGATCCATGGGGCCCGCTACTTCGCGCTGGAGCACTTCTTTCAAAACCCCCAGATCGAATACCATGCCGGTGACAGGGTCGGGAGCGCCTTCGAGAGTCACCTCCAGGACGTAGTTGTGACCGTGCCCGTGCGGGTTGGCGGCTGCGCCGTACAGCGCCCGGTTCTCCTCCGCGCTCAACGAAGGGTTGGCGCAGACGTGCGACGAGGAGAACTCGACTCTTCGCGTGATCAGCATGGTCCCTTGTTGGATGCGCGGCCCTGCTCGCCGGATACAACGCCAAGCGGACCGGTATCCTACAATTTATAGTAAGTCCATCCATGAACGCGCCGAAGTTGGATATCGCTCTGAAGGCCGGCATTGGTATCCTGCTGGCGGTGCTGGCGCTGGTGATCACGGACAGCCTGCGCGACCACATTACCGACGTGGGGGACACCGCGCCCGCGTTTGCCATCACTACCGATCAGGGCCGCCGGATCACTCCGACGGATTTCGGAGGGCGCGTGCTGGTGCTCAATTTCTGGGCCACGTGGTGCGCCCCCTGTGTAGAGGAAGAGCCGTCCCTGAGCGAGTTCCAGAAGCGCATGGCGGGGTCCGGAGTGGTGGTGGTGGGGGTCAGCGTGGACAAGAATCCAAAACTCTATGACCGGTTCCTCAAGCGCTTCAGCCCCAGTTTTCTGACCGCGCGCGACCCGGACGAGGGCATAGCCAACAGCTACGGGACGTACCAGTATCCGGAGACGTATGTCATCGACCGCAACGGCAAGGTGGTGCAGAAGGTGATTGGCTCGCGCAACTGGATGGACCCGGACAACATCAGTTCCATCGAGTCGCTCTGAGAGGGGGGTTGCATGACGACACGACGGCAGTTTCTGGCGGGCGCGGCGGCTCTGGCGGCTCCGGCGATTCTGCGCGGCGAGGCGATGTCTTCGCGTGAGCTGGTGGACCGCGTCTTAAGGGGCGACCAGACGGACCGTCCGCCGTTTTCGTTCTGGCACCATTTCCTCGACAAGGACAAGCCCGGTGAAGCGCACGCCCGCGCCACCCTGGAATTTCACCGGAAGTTCCGCACGGATCTGGTGAAGGTGATGAGCGACTACGATTACCCGAAGCCGGCCGGCCTGTGGTACGAGCCGAAGGTGGAGGAGGACCCGTTTCCGCGGCAGATCCGCGCGCTGGAACTGATTCGCGAAGGGCTGGCGGGCGAAGCGTATTTTCTGGAAACCATCTTCAACCCTTATAAGGTGGCCGAGAATCTGTCTTCCGTGGACGCGGTTCGCGAGATGAAGGAGAAGAACCCGCAGAAGCTGCTGGACGCGCTGGAGGTGATTGCGAAATCGGAAGCGAACCACGCGCAGCGCGCCGCGCAGGCCGGGGCGGCGGGCATGTTTCTGGCGATTGCCAATGCCCAGCCGCAAGTGATGAGCGAGGCAGATTACGCGAAGTTCAGTGAACCCTTCGACCGGATGGTGCTGAGCGCGGTGGAGGGACTGCCACTGAACACGCTGCACCTGCATGGCGACAAGGTTTATCTGGACCACTTCTGGAAGGGCTGGCCGTCGGTGGCTATTAACTATTCGACGTTTACGACCGGTGTTCCCATGTCCGACGCACGCGCGAAGTTTTCGGGCGTGCTGCTGGGCGGTTTGGATGAAGTGAATTACCGCGGGCTGAGCCAGAGTGACTTGAAGCGCCAATGGACGCTGGCCCAGCAGCAGGTGGGACGGGGTTTTATTCTTACGCCCGGGTGCTCGGTACCGAATGAGAGCACGGATGGTGAGTTGTCGAGATTGCCGGAGTTGCTGGGGGCGTAGGGTTACGCGGCAGGGCATGGCCCTGCCCCACGGTACTAGTTCAGGAAATACGTCCGGTACAGCGTGTCGCGCTGTTTTGGGACGAAGCCGGCGTCGCGGATGAGGCGGCGCAGTTGCTCTTCGGTGGCGCAGTGGTGGGCGCCCGCCGCGGAAACGACGTTTTCCTCAATCATGATGCTGCCAACGTCGTTGCCGCCGAAGCGCAGCCCCATCTGGCAGGTCTTCAATCCGGGCGTCACCCACGACGACTGGATGTTCTCGATGTTGTCCAGATAGAGCCTGGATATTGCCAGCGTCTTGAGGTATTCCACCGCGGTGGCTTCCTGCTTGATGAAGCGGCCGAGGGACGTGTTCTCGCGCTGGAACGGCCATGGGATGAACGCCGTGAAGCCGCCGGTATCTTCCTGAATTCGCCGCACGAGGTCGAAGTGGTTCATGCGTTGTTCCACCGTCTCGCCGCAACCGAACATCATTGTCGCGGTGGTGCGCATGCCCAGCGAGTGCGCGGTACGATGCATGTTTTCCCATTCATCCACGTTGCACTTGAGGCGGCTGATGCGGTGGCGAACGGCGTCGTCGAGGATCTCCGCTCCGCCGCCGGGAATGGAATCGAGCCCGGCGTCGCGGAGGCGCGCGATGGTGTCGCGCAGCGTCAGACCGCTTACTTCGGCGATGTTGGTGATTTCCGGCGCGGAAAAACAGTGGCACCAGATCTGCGGGAACCGCTCTTTGATGGAGCTGAGCAGATCCTCATACCACTCGATCTTCAGATCGGGATGGAGCCCGCCCTGCATGAGAATGCCGGTGCCGCCCAGGTCGAGGGTCTCCTGGATCTTTTGGAAGATGACTTCCTTCGGCAGGATGTAGCCTTCGCTGTGCCCCATGGGCCGGTAGAAGGCGCAGAAGCTGCAGTATTCGGTGCAGAAATTGGTGTAGTTAATATTGCGGTCGATGATGTAGCTGACAACGCCTTCCGGGTGCAGCCGGCGGCGGACTGCGTCGGCGGCCATGCCGATGCCGATGAGGTCGTCGCTCTGGAACAGTTCGGTGGCTTCGCTTCGGGTCATCATACGGATGTTTTCACCGCGGGCGCGGCTGAGGGGAGTTCACTCACCAGGGTAAGAAAGCGGCGCATGCCCATTCGTTCATTGTCGCCGAAATCGAAGATGACGTTGCGGGTGAGGTAATCGCGAACGAGTTCGGCGGGCATGCCGCGCTTTTCGTGCTCCTGATCCACGATGCGATCGAGATTGGCCATGCCGAAGCGAACGGACTCGATGAAATCGGCTGAAGAGTACGATGTTTCGGGCACGCCTGGCCGCGCGGCCCATACGGCGAAAACCATGGGCAGGCCGGTTATGCGCTTCCATTCGTCGCCGAGATCGAGCCAGCGCCAAGGCAGCGCGGACGGATCGATGGCCAGCGCCGGGTCCCCGATGATGAGCGCGGCGTCGGCCACTTCCAGCATCCGCGAAAGCTCGGGGGGGTGGGGGATGAGAACCGGCTCGGTGTCGTAGCGATGGGCCAGAATGACGCGGGCGAGCTGAACCGAGGTGCGGGAGCTAGTATCGGCGGCCAATGTTCGAATGCCTTCGAACGGGACTTTCGAGATCAGCAGAATGCTGCGCACCGGCCCGTTTGAGGCAATGCCCGCGCCGGGAATGACAGTGAGGCCCAGCCGCGCGGCCTCGACGACGGGCACGATGCCGATGTCGGCACGTCCGTCCGCGAGCCGATCAGCGCATTCGGAGGGGAGAGCGAACGAGACGTCGTATTTCCGGCGCTGCTCGCCGTGTAGCAGACCCCACACCAGAGGCACGGTGTTGAGATAGCTGACCGCGCAGACTTTCGGTGGACCGGATGGGCGCAAGAGATCAGTTTAGCAGGGGGCTGCGGCGGGGCTGATGTCAGGAAGGAGGTCCGTTGTTGACATGGCATTGCGGGGAGCCCGGCGGACGACGCAGGAATTATAGCGGCGACAAGATCCTGGCCATTGACCGGAAGATTGCCCGGGTCGCTAAACCTTACGAACATTCGCGAACGATGCAGGAGCGATCCGGTTGGCATCGAATTGCGTCCACGGGTGCAGTGTGGCGCCGTGGTGGGCGACATGGTTCCTGGGTTGCGGGAGCTCGTTTGAATTCCGCGATTTCACCGTGGGCGCGGACACTCCTTCAACATGCCAATGAAGGTACGCGAGGTCGTAAGGCTCCTGGAGAAGCATGGCTGGGTGGAGATACGGTGGAGAGGCAGCCATCGGCACTTCCGGCATCCGGAGCGTCCTCACGTCATCACGGTGCCGGGGAGCGACGGCAAGGAACTCTCTGCCGGGACGTTGCACGATATACTCAAGAAGGCAGGTTTGAAGTGAACGCCAGAAGATATGCGGTTGTGATCGAGCGCACGAGCACCGGCTACTCCGCTTATTCACCGGATGTGACAGGTTGTTGCGCCGTGGGCGATACCGAAGAAGAAACCCGCCGGAATTTCCGGGACGCTTTGGCGGAGCACTTCGAGATCAGACGCGAGATTGGGGAGCCGATTCCCGAGCCGAGTTCGTCGGTCGATTACGTGGAAGTGGCGGCCTAAAGTTCGTCGTTCACCAGTTTCAGCGCTCCCGCCTGTTCTGTTTGGAAGTGCCGCGCTTTTCGTAACTTGCGGCGCTTTTCGCTGGCCCCACTGATCCTGTGAAACTCCTTTCCGCGGCACTCGCCTTCTATAATCACGGCGACCCTTGCCATGAGCGAAGTCATCAACAAACTACAGCCGGACCGCACTATCCATCTGCAAGGCTTCGATGGTTTTGGCGCGGCCGCGGCGCTGCATCATGCCAGCCCGACTGGCTTTGAAGTGACCGGCGTGTTCCGCGATCAGGCTGATTTCGCGGTGGTGATTCTGTGGGACGCGGATGATTTCTTCGAGCATTACTCCATCCGGTACCTGCCGGATTTCGATTTCAGCGGGATGGTGCTCACCTTCGACCTCTACTATCAAGGCCTGCAGCCTGTCGAATCGCCGAAGTACAACTGGATTGACTGGGCCACGCTCGATTGCATCAGCTCTACCGGCCAGCCGCAGTACGCAAACCTGTTCGACAACGCCATGCTGGTGGGCGGCACCTACACGCCCGCTTCCGGTGTGTTCCACGTTCAGGCGGGCACCGGCGGCATTCAGCCTTATGACCGGCTTACGCTGTGGCTGCAGAATCTGGCCTTTGACTATATCGTTCCGGCTGCTCCGAGCGGCGCGGTTTCGTCGGTGGAGTACCAGTTCTTTGCGGCGGGCGCCGGTACCACTCACTCCATCACGATCAACGGGCGCGTTTATTCGCATACCGAATCGAACCCGGGCGGGGAATCGAGCGCCGATCAGGCCAACGCGCTTGTCGCCGCCATCAATGCAGGCGCGGGAGATCCGCAGGTGATTGCCGCAATCGGAAGTGTTTCCAATGCCGTGGATCTGACGGTGCAACTTGCGGCGGGGGGGCAGAGCATTCCGGTTTCGGCTACGGACGGGAACGCGGCAGCCACGCTCTATCAGGTTTCGGCGGCCACGGTAGCCGCCACGATGGCTCAGCTCCTCAATCAATATGACTGGGCCGGCGCGGCGTTGGTGAATTCCATCATGGCCACGGCGGCGGCGGACGGCAGCCTCACCATCACGGCCGCGCGGGCGGGGACGGTGAACGTGAATGGCGTCGCCGTCACGTGGGCCACCGGTACGCGGTTTTCGGGGTTGAAGACGGGCGATCTTTTCTGGATTGGCGCGAGCGGGGCGATGATCGCTTATACGGTGGCGTCAGCGGATTCACCCACCCAGATTACGCTCACCTCCACGGCTCCCAGCCAGACTGGCGCCAATTATCTGGCCCCGCGCGGCGGCTATGACGGCAACATGGTCACCATTCTGGCCTTGAACAAGACAAGCACGCTCACTACCGCCGAGGCGTCCATACAGCTCCAGAACGGCAGCTCCGACGCCACCTGGCAGGTGACCATCGACTTCACGGCGCTGGGCATCGATCAGCTTCGCCAGGCATGGCTCACCTTCGCGCCCGCGCTCACGGATTCAGCGGCCTACGCCGACACGGAATGGGCCGCGACGTTCTCCAACTGGAGTGTGGCGGATCCGCAGGGCAAGCGGCCGCTTTCGATCGCCAGCGCGGGTAGCGTGCGTATTGGCAGCGCGAATTCGGCGGTGCAGTACACGGGCACGGACTGGGCGCTTGAGGCGGGGTTCTTCCACCTGGGATTCTGTCAGGTGGCGAGCGCGGCCGGGGACACGGCGACGGTGAAATACTACTGCCAGCAGGTCCACGATTTGTACCTGGGCACATCGCTGTACACGGACCGCGGCATGGTCTCGGTGGCGCTCGACGGCGACACCGCGACGACTCTTGACTGTTAACTGAGCGTGGAACCCGCCGTGCAAACCTGCCGGAGTTTGCGCACCAGCGTGGCCGCGGGCAACCATGTGGTGGTGATCATGCTGGGAGGGCAGAATACCGCATCCACGGGGACTTTCTTCTATTTCGACTACCTGAGCGCGGTGATTCCCGGCGATGTCACGGCCCTGGCTCAAACCTACGCGACCACCGCTTGCGCCGTCGATTACGATACCAACCACGGGTATCAGCTCAGCCCGCAGCGGCTGATCTGGAACCTCTACACGCTGGGCTTCCGCGGATCGATTGACGAGTATCTGGGGGTTTTCTGGTGGAACCAGAGGCAACGATTGCTGGCGGCGGGCCAGCAGGCGTTTCACGTTTGGACGATCACCTTCGGCGGCACATGGACGGATGGGGATGTGGTCTCCGTGTCGATTGGCGACCCGGCCACCGGCACCATGGAGAAGGCGGTTTTTCCGACCGACACCTCGGTGACGATCGCCCAACATTTCGCGGCGTTCGCGAATGAAACATTCGTGGGGGTTTGGGCGGCGGCGACCGCCGGGTCTCTGGCAATCACCACGCGCACGCCCATCTGGAATTTTGCCTTCGCGGCCAGCACCACGAGCGCGACCGGGACGGTAAGCACCAGCGGCGATCTCAATGCGGGCGACCAGGGCCAGTGGGTGATCGACGATACGGTGACGCCGGTGCTGAACCGCTCCGCCAGGGACTGGCATGCCGACCTGTTCAGCGAGGCGGTGGCGAACGGCTTCCAGATGGTGAGCGCCGTTTCCATGGAACTGGTGAACCCTCCCGGCGGATATGCCGCACAATTCACCGACGGGACCACGGTGCTGACGGCAACCGGGTTTAACGAGATCAACTCCACGCAGTGTACGTTCGCCCCTTCCGTACAGGCGTATCAGGCCGAGGCGTGCAAAGAACTGGCCGCTGCGCAGGCGGCCGCCGGTTTGACGCCGTGGATTCAGTTTGGCGAGTTTGTGTGGTGGTACTTCGACTGGTATTCCAATTCCAGCGGCACTCAGCAACATGCCGGCATGGCTTTCTATGACGCTTACACCACCGCGCAGGCGGCCGCGGCGCAGGGCCGGCCACTGAAGTACTTCGATACGATCAATGACGATCCTTCTGTCAACGGTTACGCGGATGCGAATTTCCTGCGCGAGAGCATCAAGACACACATCGACGGGTTGCGCGCCGCGGTTCTTGCGGCCACGCCGGCGACGAAGTTTGAGCTGCTTTATCCTTACGACGTGAACTACCCGGTGACGAACGCCTTTGGCATCGGCGGGCGGCTTAATAACTATGTCAACTTTCCGGCGGAGTACACGGCGCAGGCGACGTCGGGTCTGGACCGGCTCAAGATGGAGGCGCTTTCGTTCGGGAGCCAGGAGCGGAATTTCGACAAGCTGAAGATCTCCATTACTTTTCCGATGACGGCGCCGAATACGTGGAGCAGCGACTCGGTGGCGTGGCTGGTGGCGTGGTTTAACGGGGGCTGCCCATGGACTCGGGAGTACTTATTCGCTGAAAACATGGTCGGGCTGGTGAACTTCTGGGCGTTCGATCACCTTGCGCTGCTTTCCTGGCCTTTGCCACTGCCCACTGGAGCGTCCCGCTCCTGGCAGTTGTAGTGGTTGTCGCTTGTCCCTGGACTGGCAAGAGGTTGAGGAAATCCTTTTTGATTCCGCTCCGTCACCGTCGCGGTTCAGTGTCGTCCTGCTAGGCCTTGCATCTGGCGACGATCAGCGTGATGTCGTCCTGCTGCTCGCCTGGGCTGAACGCGCGCACATCCTCCACAATCGCCGCCAGCAGGTCCCGCGGCGGTAGTTCCCGATGCCTCCGCAAAGCTTCCGTGAGACGGAGCTCGCCGAACTCCTCTCCGGCATGGTCGAACGATTCCGTGATGCCGTCCGTGTAGAGGGCGAGCGTTTCGCCGGGATACAGCATCCGCTCGCCGATGGAACAGTCCCAATCGGGGAACAGCCCGAGGACGGTGCCCGTGGAACTCAGCCGGTCGACCACGCCGTCACGCCGCAGAAGGAGCGCGCAGAGGTGTCCGCAATTGGCGTATCGCAGGCGCCGCGCGGCGTCGTCGTATTCGGCGAAGAACAACGTGGCGTAGGCGGCGTCGGTGCTGTTCTCGAAAAAGAGGCGATTCACCGATTGCAGAAAGCGCTTTGGCTGATCGAGGGCGATGGCGCACTGGCTGCGCAGATTCGCCTGCAGATTGGCCATCAGGAGCGCCGCGGCGATGCCTTTCCCGGCGATATCGCCCACCACCAGCCCGAGGCGGTCGCCGCCGAGATCCAGGTAATCGTAATAATCGCCGCCGACCTGGCGTGCCTGGATGCAGGCGCCGGCATAGTCCAAAGTGTCCAGCGGCGGCGAGGTCTGCGGGAAAAGCCGTGCCTGCACCTGTTTCGCGATCTCCAGCTCACGGGCCGCGCTCCGCTCCACTTCCAGTTTTTCAGCCGTGGCGCGACGTTGCGCCTCCACCGCGCGGCTCACTTCGTCGAAGCTCACCAGCGCGAAAGAATTGCCGTCGAGGTCTTTGAAGCGGGTGAACACTCCGCCCCACACCGGCGTTCCCGTTGTGGTGCGCGGGGCCGCCGCCTGAGGCTGGTACCTGATTCGCTTGAGGCGCGGGGTGTGCAGAAATCGAACTCCGCGCTGGCTCCACTCGTGGAATTTCGCAGGGACGTCATCGGTGACGAAGGCGATCTGGGTGGCGCGGCCGATCAACTTGTGCTCCACCGAGCCGGGACGGGGAGCGATCAACGAAAGCACAGCCGTACCGTCGGGTGGGGACACGGCTACCCAACGAACGCCGGATTGAATGTGCGCGTCGTAGGCCAGGGTGAACCCGAGCTGATCGAGGAAGAATCGCAGGCTCCGTTCCTGATCCCGGACGAAGACGTTGACGGCCTGGATCGAGAGGTACGGCTGCGAGCTACCCATCGGCTGATTATAGTCGGCGACGCCCGCCGGTGACCAAGTGTCTCCTGTAACCTGCTGGGAGGATGCGGTTTACTTCAGAGGGGCGGCCATAGTACACTTTAGCGATCAGCCGTGGGGGTTACTGAAAACTTAGAAGGCCTAAGAAAGTTCCTACCCTTGGCAGACTCTTTTATGGGTGAGGGACCGTGGGGCATCGTACGTGGGATTGGACGATAGCGGTCGCTCCTAAATGAAAACTGCTTAATGCGAAAGCGCCAGATGCTATCGCGCATCTACAGTACTATTTTCCTGTCAGCCAGCGCAGGCGTGAATGCTGGGACGGTTTTTGCATCGGGCGATCCTCAGGAGAGGCTATGAGTATATTGAAGTGGACCGTAATTCCTGCCGTCATCGGACTGGCTCTGGTCAGTCAGGGCTGTCTTGCCACGAAGAAAGACGTGCAGCAACAGATCGCGCCGGTGCAGGCGCAGGCGAGCCAGGCACAGAAACAGAGCGCCGAGAACAAGCAGGCCATTGGCGATCTGGACCGCCAGGTAGCCAGCGTCGACGAGAAGGCCGTGGAAGCGAGCAAACGCGCACAAGAGGCGGCGGAAGCGGCGCAGCGCGCCAGCGATGCGGCGGCTCACGCCAACGACACCGCCAATCAGGCGGGCCAGAGGGCCGATGCCGCCAAGTCGACCGCGGACCAGGCGAACGCCAAGCTGGATCAGGCGCTGGGGAATCTGGACAGCTATCACCTGCAGAACACCCAGAAGGTTTATTTCGGCAGCGGCAAGAGCAACCTGACCAAAGACGAAGAAGCCAAGCTCGATCAAACGATTCAAGCGCTGGCCAGCACCAAGTATTACGTGATCGAAGTAGAAGGCTTTACCGATCGCCTGGGCGGGGCGGACTACAATCTGGCGCTGAGCCAGCGGCGCGCCGACGCAGTGCTCCGCTATCTGACGCTGCATGATGTTCCACTGCGGAAGATTCACGAAGTGGGCGTGGGCAAGGAAGATCCGAAGGCAGTGAACAAGACGAGCGCCGATCGCAAGGAGAATCGCCGCGTGGACCTTCGCGTTTACACTCTGGACCTTACGGCGAAGAATTAGTCTGTATTGAAAATCCGGTTTCAGAACGACGGCGGGCTCCCGATGCCCGCCGTTTTTCGTTTGGGCTCGCGCAGAAATCCGACGAATACAGTGCGCACCTTACAGTGCGAACGAATCGACGTTTTCCCTTTACAGTCAACACGGTATGGGTGCGGGAAAAATCTGAGGCGCTATCTACCCGCACGAGTAAGTTTCCTCACGACGCGGCCGTAAATTTTTCCGGTAAAGGCTGACGCAAGACATTAGAATCAGCAATTTACCATGTGGAAGCGGTCTTGCATCCTTGGAACGACGAGGGAGACGTTATGAACTATTGGAAGCTGACGCTGATACCTGCGGTCGCCGGACTCGCGCTGATGAATCAGGGTTGTCTCGCGACAAGGAAGAACGTACAGGCTCAGATTGCGCCCGTACAGACTCAAGTGAACACCGTGCAGAAAGAGTCTGCCGGCAACAAACAGGCCATCGGCGATCTGGATCGCCAGGTAGCCGGTGTGGACGAGAAGGCCGCCGATGCCGGCCGCCGCGCCCAGGAAGCGGCGGATGCCGCGGGACGCGCAACCACCATGGCGCAGGACGCGGGGCAGCGTGCCGACGGCGCTCGGACGGCAGCGACTCAGGTCGGCTCCCGGCTGGATCAAACCGTGGCCAACCTGGACAACTACCAGCTCGCGAATACCGAGAAGGTGTACTTCGGATTCGGCAAGAGCGTCCTCTCGAAGGATGAGCAGGACAAGCTGGACGGAGCCATTCAGAACCTGGCCAGCGTGAAGAACTACGTGATCGAAGTGGAAGGCTACACCGATCGCACCGGCGGCAAGAACTTCAACGTCGCTCTGAGCCAGCAACGCGCTGATGCAGTGTTGCGCTATCTGGCCGTGCATAACGTCCCGCCGCGCAAGATCCACGTGGTGGCTATCGGCAGCGAGGATCCGAACGCCGAGAACAAGACGCGCGAGGAGCGGAAAGAGAATCGCCGCGTGGATGTCCGGGTCTACGCGCTGAATCTCAATGCGAGCAGCCAGCCCATGGGCGCCAGCGAGCAGATGCCGCAGGGCGGGACCCCTAGTGGTCCGGCCGCCGGTGGTTCCAGCGATCGCGCTACCGACACGACTCCGCAGCAGTAACGCGCAGACAACGAGAACGCTCATCCTCGGAAACGGCGGGCTTTGACAGCCCGCCGTATTTTTTTGCTGTCTGATGGTATAATTATTCACGAGGATGAATAAGTAACCAGTGGGCGTCAGAGTCGGAGTGGTCGGATTCCGGGGGTACAGCGGGGCGGAGCTTGTTCGCATTCTCGACAAGCATCCGCAGGTGCAGCCAGTGCTGATGGAGCACCGGAGCGAATCGGGAGAAACGGACCGTCCGGTGATCACGTGCAGCCCGGAAGCGGTTAAGAGTGAATCGCTTGCGGTCGTTTTCCTGGCTACACCCGCGGAGGTCTCGATGGAGCTGGCTCCGGCCATGCTGGACGCTGGCGCGCGCGTCGTGGACTTGAGCGGAGCTTTCCGCCTGGGCACCGTGGAACGCTATGCGCGCTGGTATGGCGCCGGGCACACGTCCCAGCAGTGGCTTGCCGACGCTGTTTACGGGCTTCCAGAGTTTTGCCGGGAGCGGGTTCCCGGGGCGCGGCTGGTGGCCAACCCAGGGTGTTATCCCACGGCCGCCAATCTGGCGATCCGTCCGCTGTTGGAAGCGGGGGTGGTGGATCGGACGGCGGGAATTGTTTGTGACGCGAAATCGGGCGTGAGCGGCGCCGGGCGGAAACCCACACTGAAGACGAGCTTCTGCGAGGTGACGGAAAACTTCTCGGCCTATTCGGTATTAAATCACCGGCATGTCCCGGAAGTGCTGATGACATCCGGCCTGGCAGAGCATGAGTTCAGCTTCACCGCACAACTGATTCCTATTCATCGAGGCATTCTGGAGACCATCTACTTTCGGGGTGCGCCGGGCACTTCGGCGGAGGATCTGGTTCGGATCTACCAGGAGCGTTACAAGGCGGAACCCTTTCTGAGGATCTACGCGGCAGGGAAAGTGCCTGATCTGCATAGGGTCGCACGGACCAACTACTGCGACATCGGTGTGGTTTACGACGGCGCGAGCGGGCGTGGCGTGGTGGTGGCGGCCATTGACAACCTGACCAAGGGCGCCTCGGGCATGGCCGTGCAGAACATGAACCTGATGCTGGGTTATGCGGAGACCGAGGGCCTGTTGTGAGGGTGCTGGTGAAGATTGGCGGAACGCTGCTGGAGTCCCTGGAATCGCGGCGCCGGCTGGCGGGCGAAATCGCCGGCGTGTTCAGTTCCGGTGTGGAAACAGTGGTGGTGCATGGCGGCGGGAAGCAGATGACCCGCTTTCTGGAGGAGCGCGGCATCCAGAGCCAATTTGTGAGCGGCCTGCGGGTGACCACGGCGGAGGTTCTGGACGCGGTGATCAAAGTGGTGGCGGGGAGCGTGAATCAGGAACTGGTGGCGGCGTTTGCCGCGGCGGGCGCGGCGGCGGTGGGGCTGAGCGGCGTGGATGCCAGGCTGGCGGAAGCAGAGCCGCTGAGCGCGGAGCTGGGATTTGTGGGGAAGCCAGTGCGATCGAACCCGAAAGTACTGGAAGTGCTAACGGCGAACGGGCTGCTGCCGGTGGTGGCGTGCGTGGCCGGGGACCGGGCGGGGAACCTGTATAACGTGAATGCGGATCAAATGGCGGTGGCGTGCGCACGCGGTTTCCGGGTGGATAAGCTGCTCTTCCTGACGGACGTGGACGGAGTACGATCGGCATCCGGCGCGATTCTGGAGAGGCTTTCGACGGAGAAGTGCCGCGAATTGATTCGCGACGGCGTGGCGACGGGCGGCATGCAGGCGAAACTGGAATCGGCGATGGCGGGGCTGGAGGCGGGCATCGGCGAAGTGGTGATTGCGCCGGGGGCGCGGCCGGGGATTGTCGGCCAACTGGTCGAAGGCAGAGGGGCCGGGACGCGAATCTCATGAAGAACGCCTTTCTGCTGCCAACCGCGCGCACCGATCGGGCTTTGACCATCCGCAAGGCGGTGATGCCGGATATTCACGAGCTGCTGGATCTGATCAATGGGTACGCGGGCAAGGGCATTATGCTGCCCCGCACCGAATTCGAGATGTCCGAGAATATACGGGACTTCACGGTGGCGTTTTCCGATTCCCAACTGGTGGGGTGCGGCGCGCTGCACTTCTATACGCCGACCACGGCGGAAGTGCGGTCTTTGGCGGTGGCCGAAGAATACAAGCACAGCGGCGCCGGGCGGGCCATCGTGAAGGCGTTGGAGCAGGAAGCGCTGGACTCGGGGCTCGAATTCATCTTTGCGTTCACTTATGTGCAGGAGTTCTTCCGGAAGCTGGGATTCGCGGTGGTGGAACGTGGGGAACTCCCGCTGAAAGCCTGGCGAGATTGCCTGCGTTGTCCCAAGTTCCAATGCTGCGACGAGATTGCCATGCTCAAGGTGCTTCGTGAAGGCGCTCGTCCGGCGATTGGCTCGGCCGAGCCATTTCCTGAGTTGATTCAATTACCTACGCTGCATCGATAGCGGACCCAAACGGGACGTTTTTCGGGCCTAGCAGCGAATTGCCACGGTGAAATGTGCGCCTTTTGCGGTTGCACAACCGGAGCTTGAGGGGGTATTATCGATGTTCAAAGAACGGGGCTCCGTCCCGTGGGCCCGGTCGCTTCGCACTCGGGGGGTGCGGGCGAGTTCGGTCGAAAAAAGCTCCTCCACAACCACAGGTAGCGACCTCCGAGCCGCCTGTGGGTGCTCCTCAGCCGGGCGCCTGACCAGTGCCCGGCTTTTTTTCTAGGGTGACCAGGGAGTGAGGCCGTTCTCGGCGAGCAGATCCCGGGTGCTTTGAAGCGCGCCGGGGAGAACGTAGAAGAAGGCCCCGACGCGTTCGCTGCGGAAAATGAAACCACCGAGGTAGCGGTCCGTTTCCACCAGGTAGTCGACGTCGCGGGCGGTCAGGAGTTCCTCCAGCCGCAGGGCTTCGCTGAGGCGTCTGGCGATGTACAGGAGATCGAGCTCCTGATCGGCAAAGTAGTCGCGTTCTCGTCGCATGCGGGGCTGTCAGGTTCAGGATCTCATGCGCCGCGGGGCCTCGCCGTTGCGGCACAGTGACATACGCATTACAATTCGTAGTGGATGACGCGTCCCCTCGACATTTTGCTGGTGGAAGACAACCCCGGAGATGTCAGGCTGACGATTGAAGCTCTCAAAGAGAGCCGGTTTCCCAATACCCTGCACGTGGTCAACGATGGCGTGGAAGCCCTGGAATACCTGCGCACCAAGACGCACCCCGACCTGATTCTGCTGGACCTGAACCTGCCGCGCCGCAGCGGCCGCGAAGTGCTGGTGGAGATTAAAGAGGATCCGGAGTTGCGGAGGATCCCGGTGATGGTGCTGTCGACTTCGCGTTCGGAGGTGGACGTGGAGTTCTCTTATGACCACCACGCCAATTGCTATATCCAGAAACCGATGGAGCTGGACCGGTTTTTCGACACGGTGCGATCTATTGAGCAGTTCTGGTGCACGGTGGCCTCTTTGCCCGCGCCCGGCCGGGTGTAGGAACGCGGCAGGGCATGGCCCTGCCCCACAGCCACTGCCTGAGATGAGAGTTCGGCGGGTCGCGGCGCACCACCTCGGCGTGACTGAAACCCTCAGTGCCGAGGAGGAGCTGCATTGGCTGGCGCTCACCATGGTGCCCGGTCTGGGTACGCGCAAAGCGTCGCAACTCATCGAAAGCTACCGGACGCCCGAGGCGGTATTCCGAGCTTCCAGCTCAGATCTGGAAGGGTTTGGCCTTTCCGGCAGCATCGCACGGAGCATCGCCGGCGGATGCGCGTTCGATGATGCCGTCGACCAGCAACAGAAGGCCCGCGAACAGGGCGTGGCGGTTATCCCGATTGCGGACGCGCGCTATCCACCACGGCTGAGGGAAATCTACGATCCGCCGGTGGTGTTGTTTGCGCGGGGCCGGACGGAGCTATTGCAATCTCCCATGTTGGGGGTGGTGGGCACGAGGCGGCCGACGCCGTACGGGAGCGCGGTAGCGGAGAAGCTTGCGGCCGACCTGGCGCTGGCGGGGATAACGATTACCAGCGGGATGGCGCGCGGAATCGACACGACCGCGCAGCGGAGCACGCTGACGGTGGGGGGCAATACCGTCGCGGTGTTTGGCTGCGGCGTGGACCTGGTGTACCCGGCGGAGAACCGGAAACTGGCTACGGAGCTTGTTGAGAAGGGACTGCTGATCTCCGAGTTTCCGATGGGCGCTCCGGCGTACCCGCAGAATTTCCCCATTCGCAATCGGATCATCAGCGGCATGAGCGTGGGGGTGCTGGTGGTGGAGGGCGCGCAATACAGCGGGTCGGCAATTACGGCCAGAATGGCGCTGGATCAGCAGAGGGAGGTTTTCGCGGTGCCGGGGAGCATACTGTCGAAGATGAGTTGGGGACCTAACCTGCTGATTAAACAGGGAGCCAAGCTGGTGCAGGACTGGAACGACGTGCTGGAAGATCTGCCGGACACGGTGCGGCGGGAACTGGCGCGGCGGGGGCGGGAACGTCTGTTGCCCGGTCTTGACGGCGAGGTGGTGACCGATACCGTAAGTCCTGAATTGTCAAGGACATCGCGTGACGTGCTAGGGCGGCTTCAGGTAGACAAACCGACCCATACAGACGAGCTGCTCGAATCGATGGAGGGGTGTTCCTCATCAGAGATAATTGCCGCCCTGTTCGATCTGGAAATGTTGGGACTGATCAAACAGCTCCCTGGGCGCAACTTTGTTAAAGTGTGGTAGTCCTATAGATTCCGGCCGGCAGCGGCCGTGAACTCGCGTACGGATCCTAAAACAATGGCTAAATCACTCGTCATCGTCGAGTCGCCGACGAAGGCGAAAACAATCGGCAAGTATCTCGGCAAGCAGTTCGTGGTGATGGCTTCGCTTGGCCACGTGAAGGACCTGCCCAAGAAGGACCTGGCGGTGGACGTGGAGCGGGACTTCGAGCCGAGCTACGAAATTATCGAAGGCAAGAAGAAGCTGATGGGCGAGCTGCGCCAGGCGGCGAAGGGCGTGGAGTCCGTGTACCTGGCGGCTGACCCGGACCGCGAGGGCGAGGCGATCTGCTGGCATTTGCAGGAAGAGCTGAATCACCGGACGTCGAAGAAAGAACCGGCGCTGAAGTTCTACCGGGTGATGTTCAACGAGATCACGGCCAGCGCGGTGCGCAAGGCTTTCGAGACGCCCGCCGCGGTGAACCTGCATTTGGTGGAGGCGCAACAAGCCCGGCGCATTCTGGACCGGCTGGTGGGATACAAGATTTCGCCCTTGCTCTGGGACAAGGTGAGGCGCGGACTTTCAGCGGGGCGCGTGCAGACGGTGGCGCTGCGCATGGTGGTGGAGCGGGAGCGGGAGATCCGCGCGTTCCAGAAGCGCGAATACTGGAGCATCGACGTCAGCCTGAACGCGAAGAAGCCGCCGGTGCTGACCACGCACTTCGCCAAGAGGAACGACGAAACCATCGAGATCGGAAGCGAAGAAGCCGCCACGAACATCGTGCGGCAGCTGGAAGGCGCGAAGTACATTGTCCGCTCGGTGAACCTGCGGGAGAAGAAGCGGAACCCGGTGGCTCCGTTCATCACGTCGACCCTGCAGCAGGAAGCGTCGCGGAAGCTGCGGTTCAGCGTGAAGCGGACCATGGGGCTGGCGCAGAGATTGTACGAAGGCGTGGAGCTGGGGAGCGAAGGCTCGGTGGGTTTGATCACCTACATGCGCACCGATTCGACGCGCGTTTCTGAAGACGCGCTGCAGGAAGTGCGCGGGCTGGTGGCGACGCGATACGGGCCGGACTTTGTGCCGGAAACGCCCAATGTGTACAAGAGCAAGAAGGACATCCAGGATGCGCACGAAGCGATCCGGCCGTCCTCGGCGCTGCGGACTCCGGACGATATTGCGCCATATCTGCAGGAAGACGAAATGAAGCTGTACCGGCTGATCTGGATGCGGTTTGTGGCGTCGCAAATGGTGCCCGCCGTATTCGACCAGACGACGATTGAAGTCAACGCGCAGGGAAAGGACGGAGCGACCTACCTGTTCCGGGCCACCGGAAGCACCCCGAAGTTCAAAGGGTTCCTGGAGGTTTACGAAGAGGGCAAGGACCAGCGCGACGAGGAAGACGAGGAATTGAAGAACCGGCTGCCGGTGGTGGCCGAGGGCGAAGAGCTGAAGTTCCGTTCCATTGAGCCGGAGCAGCACTTCACGGAGCCGCCGCCGCGGTTCACCGAAGCGACGCTGGTGAAGGAACTGGAAGCGGACGGGGTGGGACGTCCTTCGACGTACGCCTCGATTCTTTCCACCATTCAGGAGCGCGAGTACGTGAAGAAGGAAGGAGGGCGGTTCACTCCCACCGAATTGGGCATGGTGGTGACCGACCTGCTTCTAGAGAGCTTCAACGACCTCTTCGACGTGCGGTACACCGCGCGGATGGAAGCGGAGTTGGACGAGATTGAGGAAGGCAAGATCGACTGGCGCGTGTCGATGGCGGAGTTCTATCAGCGGTTCGAGAAGGATCTGGAACACGCCGAACGCCACATGACCGACATCAAGCGCATGGAGAAGCCCACCGACCTGGTGTGCGACAAGTGCGGCAAACCGATGGTGATCAAGTGGGGCCGGCACGGCAGCTTCATCGCCTGCACGGGCTATCCGGAGTGCACCAATACACGCGAGCTGACGGTGGATCTGCCGGACGTGGACAAGGCGGACCTGACCGAGCAGGATGCCGAGGAGTATTGCGAAAACTGCGGACGCCCGATGGTGCTGAAGAAGGGGCGATTTGGGACGTTTTACGCGTGCTCGGGGTATCCCGACTGCAAGACGACCAAACGCATTGGGGACACCGAGCAGAAGAAGGCAGACGTTCCGCTGGAAGAGAAATGCCCGCAATGCGGCAACCATCTGCTGCTGAAGCAGGGGCGTTTCGGCGAGTTCACGGCGTGCAGTAACTACCCGGCGTGCAAGTTCGTGAAGCAGAAAACCATTGGCGTGGCTTGTCCGAATTGCTCGCAGGGTGAGGTAGTGGAGCGGCGCTCCAAACGCGGCAAGACGTTTTACGGGTGCAGCCGCTATCCGGAATGCGATTTTGTGGCGTGGGGGAAGCCCATGAACGAGAAGTGCCCGGATTGCGGATCGCCGTATCTCATCGAGAAATGGTTGAAGGCCGGGCCGGTGGCGCAATGCCCCAACGCGGAGTGCAAGCACAAGCATCCGATTGAGCAGGTTGTCCCGTCCGAGCCGCAGCCCGCATAAGACTATGGCCGCCACCGTTGCAAGCAGGGAACCGGCGAAAGCCAATTACGGAATCGACGCGCCGGAAATGCTAAAAAGCATGGCCACGCGGGGCCTGGTGTTCGGTCTTTTCGGCTTCGTGATCTGGTTCATGAATCGGACGCTGGCGCCGCATCGCGCGCTGGCGATGCTGGGCGTGCTGGGGGCCATCGGGGCGGTGTACCTGCTGGTGGCGGCGGTGATGCTGTGGAGCAGCCGGGTGGGGAAGCTGCACGTGCGCGACCGTCTGTTGGGCTCGCTCGAATTGCGCGGCGACGAGAAGGTGCTGGACGTGGGCTGCGGCCGCGGCTTGTTTCTGATTGGCGCGGTGAGGCGGCTGACCAGCGGGCGGGGCACGGGCGTGGATATCTGGTCCGCCGAAGATTTGTCTTCCAACAGCGCCGACGGAGCGCGCGCCAATGCCAAAGCAGAGGGAGTGGCCGATCGCATCCGGCTGGAAGACGCCGATGCGCGGAAGCTGCCGTTTGCGAACGAGAGCTTCGACGTGGTGTTGTCGAGTCTGGCGATTCACAACATCGAAGAGCGCGACGAACGCAGCCAGGCGATTGCCGAAATGGTTCGGGTGCTCAAGCCGGGAGGCCGGCTGGCGCTGTTCGATATCCGGCATACCGGGGAGTATGCGCGGCAATTGCAACAACTGGGCCTGGCCGAAGTAAGTCTTTCTCCTTTTTCCTTTCTGTGGTGCCAGCCGGCACGATCACTGACTGCTCGCAAACCGTAACTAAACGGATGGCAGGGCATGGCCCTGCCCCACAAGGCATAACCGAACGGATGGCAGGGCATGGCCCTGCCCCACCTGCCCAAAGTAAGTTCACAAGAATCACTCACGGTTTATTAGTAAGTTTGTCAACCAGTTAGCGCTTTGCGCCAACTTGCCAGACGGACGCCGTTGTTATGCTCGGGTCGTGTCGGGAGGGCTTGTGGAAGTCACAACGGCCGAAATAGAGAAAAAAACGAAGCGACAGACAAAGGCTGAAGGAGACAACACGGGAAGGGGCTTGACGCCGCGAACCAAAATCGCGAGGTTGCTGGAAAGGCTGGAAGAGAAGCTGGGCGAGGAAACATTGAAGGCGAGCTTGGGGGATTTTATCCGGTTAGTGCAGTTGGAAAGGGAGCTGGCGGACGAGGAGACACCGAGGGAGATCAAGGTTACATGGGTGGAACCCCGGGCGACGTCCGAGTCCGCGAAATAGCCTATAGCCCGCTGACGTCGCAGAAGACATTTCACGAGTCGGCGGCGCGATTCAAGGGATTTTCGGGGCCGATCGGGTCGGGGAAGAGTCAGGCGCTTTGTCACGAAGCAATCCGGCTTACGTATTTGAACCCAGGCAGGCTGGGGTTGATCGGGGCGCCGACTTACCCGATGTTACGGGACGCCACGCTGGCGAGTTACGGAGACATTCTTCACGCCAACCGGATTCCATACGAGTACAACAAGGCAGAGAATCTGCTGACGATGAAGGATACGGGGTCGAGGATCCTGTTTCGTTCCCTGGATGAGTTCGAGCGGCTCAGGGGCACCAACCTGGCATGGTTCGGTATTGACGAGCTGACTTACACGGCGGAGGAGGCGTGGCTCCGGTTGGAGGGCCGTCTGCGCGACCCTACGGCCACCCGGCTTTGCGGTTTCGCCGTATGGACGCCCAAAGGGTATGACTGGGTGTTTCGCCGGTTCATTCAGGCGCCCGTGGAAGGCTATGAGGCGGTACTGGCGACGCCGTTCGAGAACCGGCACTTGTTGAACAAAGTTCCCGATTTTTATGAGCGGCTGAAGCGAAGCTACGATGCGCGGTTTTACGAGCAGGAGGCGCTGGGCACGTACTTAAGCCTGAATTCGCGGCGCGTGTATCACGCGTTCGACAGGAATGTGAACGTACGAGAGATGGAGATGGACTCCATGAGCCCGCTGCTTTGGGCGCTTGACTTCAACGTCGATCCGATGAGTTCGGCGATCGTGCAGAAGAAGCACGACGTGGTTTCGGTGATCGACGAAATTGTTTTGGCGCGAGCGAGCACGATGGAAGCCTGCGAGGAATTCCAGTCGAGATATCAGTACCACGCGGCCGGGGTGGTGGTTTTCGGAGACGCGTCGGGGAACTCGATGCAAACCACCGGCGTGAGCGACTACACGATGGTCAGAGATTTCTTTTACAGGCAAGGTTACAAAAACGCGCAATTCCGGGTGCCGCAGAGCAATCCCAGCGTTCGTGACCGGGTGGCGCTGCTGAACGCCCACCTTCAGGCGGCGGATGGGGAGTCGCGACTATTCGTCCATCCGCGCTGCAAGGAGTTGATCGCGGATTTTGAAGAAGTCGCGTTCAAGCCGGACAGCTCGGTGATTGACAAGGACCGGGACTCGAAGCGGACGCATGTTTCGGATGCGCTGGGCTATCTGGTCTGGCAGGAATGCAGGCGCCGGGCGCCTTTCGGGGAGCAGGGGCGGCCGTTGTTTTGACGGGCCTGATGGAAAACACCGTGATGGACAAAGGGACGCTTGAGATCGTACGCGAACATCCAGAGTACCGGGCGAGAAAGCCGATGTGGCGAATGCATCGCGATCTGTATGCGGGAGGAGAGCAGATCAAGGCGAACGCCGGGGAATACCTGGTGCGAAGAAGCAGGGAACCCAACGAGGTTTACGGTGAGCGGCTGAGCCGGGTGTTCTACGAAAACTACGCAGGGTCGATCATCGACTGGTACACCGCGACGCTTTTTCATCGGGAGCCCGTGCTGACGTTCGAGGGAAAGAACGAAGCAGCCAGGGGCTTTTTCAGCGGATTCATTGGGGACTGCGACCTGAAGGGAACGAACTTCGCCGAGTTCTTCCGTAGTTGTTTTATCGAGGCGCTGGTCTTCGGACGCAGCCATATATTGATCGACTTCCCGAAGGCCGTGAAAAGCGTGGGGAGCAGGGCAGAGGAGGACGCTGCCGGAGTTTCGCGGGCGTATCTGTTGCACTATACGCCAGACGAGCTCATTAACTGGAGTTACGACGAACACGGAAACTACGACTGGGTGGTGCTGCGCACCGGCGGTTTGAGGAAACAGAGCGCGGAAGACGCCGCATGGGTGTACGAGACGCGCTGGGCCTACTACGACAAGGAGACCTACCGGATTTATAGCGAGAGGCGGCCGGCGCCGGCGTTTCTTTCGTGGCATTGGTCCGACGACGCGGGGAAACAGGCTGAATTGATTGACGCCGGAGTGCACGGGCTGGCGAAACTCCACCGGGTCCCGCTGGTGGACCTTGCGGTGCCGGAAGGCCTGTGGCTGATGAATAAGGCAGCGCTGCTGCAACTGGAGCATTTCAACAAATCCAACGCGCTTTCGTGGGCTCTGACCATGGGTCTGTTTGCGATGCCGGTGATTTACTCGGAGCGCGACTGGAACCAGTTACTCGGAGAGTCTTACTACTTACAGCTCGGCAAGGACGACAAGTTCGGCTGGACCGAACCGCAGGGAAACGTGTTTCAGATCGCCGCGGACAATCTGGCGCGGTTGCAGCAGGAAATTTACAGGGTATGTTACACATCGCAGGCCGGGGGAGACCTGGGCGGAGCCACTGCGCAATCCGGCCTGAGCAAGCAACGCGACTTTGCCATTACGCAGGAAGTGCTGCGGGCTTACGGCGACGCCGTGAAGGCGGTGATGATACGGGTGCTTGCGGCCGTGGACGCGGCGCGTCAGGACGAGCTGTTCATCGATGTTTCGGGGATGGACGAGTTCGACATTGGCGACTTCAGCACGGAACTCACCGACGCTCGAGAACTGCTCGCGCTGGGGATCAATTCACCAACGCTCGAAAAGCAGGTATTCAAGCGCCTGGCGCTGAAGTACCTCTGCGACAGCCGTCAGGACATCAAAGACCAGATCGTACGAGAGATCGAGGAAGGGCGGGGCGCTCTTAAGGAGAAGGAATGAACGAGGCGGAAACGAGGGGTGAAGGCGCGGCGCCGGAAACGAAGGACGACCTGCGGGGCATTATCAGGGGCGCAATCGAGGAATTCATACGAGCGGAGCAGACGCGCACGGAGCCAGCGTACCGGACCGAACTGATTGAGGAACGCAAAAGGCGCGAACAACTGGAGAAGCGAGTGAACGAGCTGGCGACCGAGAATGAGCGAAGCCGGGCGGCCGCGGAGCGAGCAGAAAGGGATTCGATCCTGCGGGCGGAGTTACAGCGGCTGGGAGTCAGCAAGGTGGACCTGGCTTTCCGCGCCGTAAAGGACGATGTCCAACGAACGCCGGATGGCCGGATGGTGGCGCGAAGCGGCGACGGAGAAATGGGGCTTCGCGAGTATCTTTCGCAATTCGTGAACGAAAACCCGGAGTTGCTTCCGGCGCGGATCGCGGGCGGATCGGGGATGGAGACGATACCCCGGCCAACGGCGACGAGCGGCGCAATCGACCTGGAAAGAATTCGTCCGGGGATGAACCCGGAGGAGTTGGAGCGGGCACGGCAGGAAGTAGCGCGCCTCGCTTCGCAAACCCTGAAAGGGTTTTAAGCGGACTCAGAGGAGTCCTGTGAGGAAAGAGAGAAGGAAGAATGGGAAGCACAATAACAGCAATTACGTCTACAAACGTCGCGAACGCAATTGTGAAGCTGGTCGCGGTTGACGCGCTGCCCGCATTGATGGGGAACCTGGTGATGGGCAACCTGGTGAATCGCGACTACGAGCCGGCTCTGGCTGAGACCGGCAACACAATTAACGTTCCAATACCGCCAACGCTGGTGGCGAACAACCTGGCGGAGGGCGGCTCGGTTCAACCGCAGATACAGAATCTGGGCAACGCGCAGATCATTCTGAATACACACGCCGAGGCCACGTTCCAGATTCCGGACGTGACAAAAGTGCTGGCGGTGCCCGATCTGCTGCGGTTGTACATGCAACCGGCGGTGATCGCGCTGGCGCAGCGGATCGAATCCGATTTGCTGAATCTGGCGCCGCAATTCACGGCGAACGCAGCCGTCGGGACCGCGGGGTCAACTCTGACAGAAGAGGCGGTGGACGCGGCGGAATCCGCGCTGTTTCTGGCGAAGGTGCCGGCCAGCGCGACGAAATATCTGGTGGTGAGCTCGAACGCCTATTCGGCGTTGCGACAGATTGCGAGGTTCAGCGAGTTCAATACGGCGGGCGAGGCGGGATTGCGCGCGTTGATTGACGGCGCGGTGGGCAAGATGAAGGACTTCTACATTCTTCGCTCGCAGTTCGTTGCGACGAGCGGCAGCAGCCCGGTGATCACGGACAACCTGGCATTCACGAAGGATGCAATTGGACTGGTGGTACGGCGACTGCCCAAACCTCTTCCGGGTACGGGCGCGGTGGCCGAGTATGCGGAGATGGGCAACTTCGGTATTCGCGTGGTGATGAGTTACCAGCCGAACACGCTCACACAGCAGTTCACCGTGGATGTTCTTTACGGGTGCGCCGTGCTGCGCAATGCCTGCGGCGTGCAGGTGTATTCGTAGACGGCAGGCCGGGGCGAGAAGGGCGGCTGGCTGCCCGTAACTCGAGGGGAGGCCTGCCAGGCCGCGGTCTCCCTTCTTATCCTGGACCAGGAGCGCAACCGTGGACTTACGAGTGTTTTTTCAGAAGGTCCGGCAACTCGAAAAGGAGATACCGGGCAATCACGCGGTGGTGGTGAGCGCGGAGACGCCTGACGGAGGCCGGCCCGGGCAAACGGCGGAAGTCGCCAAGGGTGTTGCAGCGCGGATGATCGTGGAAGGCAAGGCGAGACTGGCCACACCCGAAGAATGCGAGCAACGGCAATCGGAGGTGGCGCGCGGAATCGAGATGGCGAAGAAACGCGAGTTGATGGGCAAGGCGCAGGTTCGTCTCCTTTCCGACAGCGATATCGAATCTCTCCGCGGCGCGCTGCGACCGCAGAAGGGTTCCTGAGGGCACCGAATGGCGCTATTCAACGACGGCCCAATCAACCGGGTGGAGGAACTCGCACTGTATGACAGCTCCCTGCTGGAAACATCGACGATTGAGGGTATCGACGTGGCGGCGAAGATCGCCGGCGCGCAGGACGTACTGCGGACGGAGATCGCAACGTTCCTGCTGGACAACAAGGCGGTTGAGCCGGTTTTCGGCGACGCATTGAATATCAGCCGGCGCGGGACGGGCCTGGCCGATGTCGTGGTTACCGCCGAATTGAAGCGGTGGCACGCATTGCAGACGCTGCGCGAAGTTTATCAGGACGCGTACGGGCACCAGTCGAATGACCGGTACCAGTGGAAATGGCAGGAGTACGGGACTCTCGCGCTAACGGCGAAGGCCGGATGCATGGACATCGGAATCGGACTGGCGGCCGATCCTATTCCCCGCGCGCAAGCGCCGATGGTGACGACGATAGCGGGTACGGGGGCCGCTACGACATACTACTTCGCCGTGGCTTTGCTAAACGCCGCGGGGCAGGAAGGAATGGCCAGCGCAGTGGTGATGGCGAACGTGCCCGCGGCGATGCAAGCGCAGGTGAGTCTGAGTGCCCCGCCGAGCAACGCGCAAGGCTGGAACGTGTACGCCGGGCCTGGCCCCGAGGCACTGATGCGGCAGAATGCCGAAGCTCTTGCGGCGTCTGCCTTGTGGACGCAATCAGGATTGCCCAGCGCAGGGAGCGCGCCGGGAAATGGCCAGACCGCGAGCTTTCATGCAGTTCAGAATCGCTTGATTCGGAGGGGGTAGCCGTGGCGCTGGCGAGCACACTGGTTGTACAGAAAACGGTGGCGCTGTTGAGCGGCGACGGCGGCCTGTCCGCAACCGCGCCGGAGATCGCGCTGATGTCGGGAATTGCGCTTCCGGCGATTACACCCCAGCAGATTCTCGCTCAGAACGTTTCGCCGGAGATTGTGGAGCAGAGCAACAGCCCGAAGTATCCAGTCTTCCAGGTGTATTGCGAACGCCTTACGAACTCGCACCAAGAGAGATTCCGAGTTTTTTCGGGCGAGGTGAGCGTCGCCGTGGAGGCAAGAGTGTCCCACGACCGGCTGGACGGTCTGGAAGACGAGTTACATGGCTGCGTTGATGCGGTGACCCAGGCTCTGGATGAGAATGGCGGCGATTGGGGCGACGGCGTTTTCTATACGGGTGGTTACGCGGTGACTTACAACCAGGTGAAGCACGGCGGCCGCAATTTTCTGCAGAGCGCGAAAGTCACGTTCACGGTTGCACTGAGCAGATGAGGGAGTATCCAGACAATGTCATCGTATGTTTCTACCAGCGAAAACCGCTGTTATGTGGCGCTCGAAGCGAGTTACGGGGCCGCCGCGAGCGTGAGCAGCGGAAACCGCATACCGCCGGTAAGCCTGACCGTGACGCAGAAAACGCAGAGAGGCCAGCGCAAGGACAAAACAGGTTCGCGGACCTTCACCGGCGATCCGCCGGACCTGCGCCGCACCACGCAGTTCAATTTGCGCACGTATCTGAGCGCGTGGTCCGACCAGACGCAGCCGCCGGCTCACGGTCCGCTGTTTCAGGCGGCCCTGGGGGGAGTTCCGCAAACCAGCGGGGGCGCAGCGTTGTCATCGGCATCGGGCACTACCCTGGTTTTCGCGGCAGCGCATGGGCTGGTGACGGGGCAGGCCGTTTCGTACGGCGGCGAGATGCGGTTTGTGGCCGTGGTGGTGAATGCGGATACAGTTCAGTTGAATGCGCCATTCTCCAGCGCCGTGGGTTCCGGGGCGACAACGGGGCCAACGGTCACTTATTCTCCGACGACGGAACTGCCTAGCGCGACGATCTACGACTACTGGAGTCCGGGGACGGCGGTGCAGCGAATCGTCTGCGGGGCGGCAGTGAATCAAGCGCAAATCACCGCGAATGGCGACTATCAGGAATTCGAGTTCTCCGGCGTGGCCGCCGATTTGATTGACAGTTCCAGCTTTGAGGCCACGCAAGGCGGATTGAGCGCTTTTCCGGTGGAGCCGGCTGCCGCGGCGGGAACGTACACGGTTGTTCCCGGATATCTTGGGCAAGTGTGGATGGGCGCCGCGCCCCAGCAATTCTTCACCTTGACGTCCGCGCAGATCACGCTGGGAAACGGTTTGGATTTGCGGAATCACGAATTCGGGTCGGATCTGGCGCGCGCGATTGCTCCGGGGCTGAGGAGCGTGTCGATTACTTTCAGCGTGTTCGAGATGGACGATGCGCAGACGCAGGGATTGTACCAGGCGGCCCGGCAGTGGTCACCAATGAGCGTGATGCTGCAACTGGGCGAACAACGGGGACAACTTCTGGGCGTGTATCTGCAGAGCGTCGCGCTGGAAGTGCCGGGTTTCGACGATTCCGAAAACCGGCTGCAGTGGCGCTTTCAAAGCTGCCTGGCGCAGGGTCTGGTGGATAACGAGGTGTTTGTTGCATTCGGGTGAGATGGTTCATTACGAGAGCATCGCGCGCAAGGATTCGACGCAGTTCCCGGGGGTGAGTTACTCGATTCACCGGATGTCATTCGGCCGGCGAAGCGAGTTACTTCGCCACATACGGGAAATTGGCCGTAAGACGGAGTATCTGGAAGCGGGCCGCGACGTGAAGGACAAGATTGAAGCCAGCCTGGCCGGCAGCGAGATTGACGCGATGTACCTGCAATGGGGGTTGCGGGAAATATCAGGGCTGGTGATTGACGGAAAGGCCGCGACTCACGACCTGCTGTTGGAATGCGGACCGGAAAGCCTGGTGCGGGAGATTCTGACGGCCATCCGGAGCGAGTGCGGCCTGAACCAGGAAGAAGCAAAAAACTAATCGTCGCCTTCCATTTTCAATTCGCGAACCAGGCCGCCTGGAGGTGCGACGAATGCAGGAAAGCAGGCCTGGAGAGGAGACGCCATTGCGCGTGGGTTGATTCAGCCGAATCCGGTGATGGCCGCATCGTGTGGGGCCGGAGGCACATTGGGGCCACGCGATGCCCGAAGTCGATCATCACGGCCGAGAGTAAGTATCTGCTGGATGAATTCAATGTATGGAAGAGATGTCCGGGCGCACCGCTGCACGCCATGCCGGCGCGCGTGGTGGACGCGATTCTGATCCTTGAAAACGAATTCCGGGCAGAGGTGGCGAGCGCGAATCAGGAGAAACATGGCCAGCCCATCCGAAGGTGAGCAGTTACAAACAGCGGCGGCGCAGGCGATGAGCGGTGCGCCGTGGCAGAGTTCGAGCGACAGTGCGACGACGGAGAGCCTGACGCAGGCGCTGGTACAGGCGCTGCAGGACGCGACGGCCAGCGTCAACAATCTGACCGCGTTTCAACAGAGTGAAGCGCAGAGCCCGGCTCAGGATGCGGAGTCGGTGCTGACGGGAGTGGCCGGAGGGCAGAGTGTACTCGGGGCGATCGGGTCGACGGCAGGCGGGGTGGCGGACAGCCTGCTCTCGGGAGGGTCTCTGCTCTCACCGATTATCAGCGGGATTATGAGCTTGTTCGGTGGGGGTTCCAGCACGCCCGCATCGCTCGAAACCTTCACTATGCCGCCGTCCCTCAATGTCGATGCGACGGGCGGAGTCTCGACGGGCGGTCAACTTGCGGGCAGCGATTATGGCGGCAATGGGCTGCCGAGGGCGGAGACAACATCGGCGGCGATGGCTTCGCCCCAGGCTTCGCCTTCCAACGTTACGGTGCAGGTAAGCGCCATGGACAGCCGTTCGTTTCTGGACCGGAGCAGCGATATTGCGAGCGCGGTGCGGCAGGCCATCCTGAGTTCGCACTCGATCAACGACGTGCTGTCGGAGCTATAAGCATGGCCAGCTTTCCACTTCTGAAAACCGGCGTCGAGGCGCAGTATCCGCTGGCGACGCAGACGCAGTTCACAACGGCGGTTGTCCAGTTTATGGATGGGAGTGAGCAGCGGTTCCCCGGTTATGCGGCGCCACTGCGCCGATGGACGGTGAGTTTGAGTTTGCTGGATGAAGCGGAGCTCAACGCCACGCTCCTTTTTTTCCGCACGCAGCGGGGCGTCAACGGGATGTTTAGTTTCACGGATCCGACGGATGGCACGGTTTATTCGGATTGTTCCTTTGTTTCGGATTCGATGCAGACATCGATGGACACAACGGGCCGCTGCACAACCACGGTGGCGATACAGCAGAACGGGAGCTAGCCGTGCTGACGTTTCCTCAGTTGCGAAGCGGCGCCGTGGCGCAGTTGCCACTGCAGCGGGCGGAGAATTACCGGACATTGAAAAACGCGCTGGCGGACGGGAGCGTGATCCAGATGTCCGATGCCAGCTTTGCGAGGGTGGGGTGGACTCTGAAGTTCACGGATCTTACAGCGGATGAGGTACAGGCGTTGCAGAGCCTGTTCCAGAGCGCCGCGGGAAGGCTCAATACCTTTACGTTCCTGGACCCGAGCGCAAACCTGCTGACCTGGAGCGAGGACTTGACGCAACCGGTGTGGAGCGTGGACCCGCAACTGGCGCTGACGCAAGTGGCGGACGCGTTTGGGGGCACGGCGGGGACGCAGATGGCGAACGGCGCGTCGGCGGTTCAGTCTGTTTCGCAGACGATCGATGCGCCGGCTTCGCTGCAATATTGCTTTAGCGCGTATCTGCGGAGTGCTGTAGCGACCCAGGTAATTTTCGAGATCGGCGGCAATGCGGTAGTTACCGCCTCGGTAGCCGGGACATGGCAGAGGTGGGAAGCTTCTTTTTCTGGCGGGACGGGGACTCAGGTGGCGTTCGGTCTTTCGATACCTGGTGGCGCGACGGTGCAGGTTTGCGGTCTGCAGGCAGAGGCGCAGCCCGCCGCCGGCGTGTATAAGAGCACGACAGATGTGGGCGGCGTGTTTCCGAACAGCCGGTTTGACCAGGATTCGATTGGAATCACGGTGACGGACGCCGGCGTGTTTGCTTGCAATTTGCGGATTGTAAGCCAAGTGTGAGGTGGCGGGTTGGGCCTATTGAAAATCGGCTGCAGCTTGCAAAGCTGCCCCACTAGCCAGCGGAGCCGCACCCGAACCGGCAGGCAGGGCATGGCCCTGCCCCACAGTGAGCTGCAAATCCACACGAACACAGGGAAGAGGAACGATGGCAAGCGGCAGTATCCACCAACTCAAAGAAGTTGAGCTGCAAATCCACAAGAACACAGGGAAGAGGAACAATGTCAACGGGCAGTATCTACCAACTCAAAGAAGTGGAGTGTCCTGGGACACCCCTGTTCCTTTTCGACTGCACTCTGGGGGACGGAAGCGTACAGCGTCTGAGCACACACGCCGTATCGTGGAACAGCAACAGTTACTCGGCGCGCGTACTCGACCATAACGCTTTTGAGTTTCGCAACGGCATTGACGATGCGGTGGGAAGCGCGGCGACTTTGCGCATCCTGCTTGCCGACGCGGATGCGCTCATGACGCAGGTGGACCAGACGGTGGGGTGGAAGGGCGCCCAGGTAGCCGTAACGTTCCTGTTCTACGATCTAACCGCGGGCGCGCCCGCATCCGATGCGATTGTGGTGTTCCGCGGGATGGCCGACCCGGTGAACGAAGCTACGGAGACCACGCTTCAACTCAGCTTCGTGAATCGCCTTAACTTACAACGATCTTATTTGCCGGCGGTGCACATTCAGCGCTTGTGTCCCTGGGCATTCCCGGGCACCACCGCACAAATGGAGCAAGGCCTGACGGGCGGGCCATTCTACCAGTGCGGTTATTCCGCTGGCTTGACGGGGGGAGCGGGGAACCTGAACGTATCCGGCCCGTTTACGACCTGCAGCCTGAGCAGGGCCGATTGCCAGCAGCGCGGCATGTTCAGCCAGGATAGTTCCGGGCAGGTTACTCAGCGGTTCGGAGGCATCGAGTTTATTCCGCCGGGAATCATGGTCCGCAGTTATGGCGAACGCGGCACTCACCTTTCGCCAGTTATCGATAACCTGGCCGTCTACAACAACTGCGTTCCGCTGGTCTATGGGACCGGGTGGTTTCAGCCGCCGATTGTGTTTGCTCGCAATGACGGGAACCTTACCCGCATGGAAGTCCTGCTGAGCTCAGGGGTCATCGACGGCGTGGACACGGTGATTGTGAATGACGTGGAAATCCCGGCCGGGCTGCCTAATACGAACATGACCGGAACCGGCTGGTACACCGTGGTCAGCACGGGAACGAGAAACGGCGCCTTCGACCTGAACTTTGTCGACAGCGCGGGGAATCCGCTGGGCGATCCCTATGGCAGCATGGCGTATCTGTCGGTGGTGGTTCCCAACGAGATTAGTGACGGGACAACCTTGCCGGAAGTGGATGTTCTGATGCGCGGGTTGCAATTGGCAACGTACGACACCACCGGCGCGCTTGTAAGTACGGTGTTCACGAACAATCCGGCATGGGTGCTGCTGGACGTTCTGCAGCGCGCGGGGTGGGACGCGACGGAACTCAACATTCCGACGTTCGCGCAGGCGGCGCAGGTTTGCGACTTTCTGATTCCGGCAACCGATCTGAACGGCAACGCCATGCTGGTAGCCCGATTTCAATGCAATCTCATCGTTACCTGGCGGCGCAGCGTGGGCGACCTGGTTCGCGGGATCAGCAACGGGGCCGGGATTCTTCTGACCATGGGAGACAGCGGTCTGCTGGAAGCGGTGCTCCAGAACACCATCGCCCTGCAACAGGCGACCATGCCGCCGGGAAGCAACTCGACGGAGGTGCTCGACGACGGCTGGCCGGCGTACGAATTCGGCGACACGGTGTTCGGGGGAATCGTTCGGAGTTCGAATGGCAGCATCAGCCTTACAGTGTCATCGGAACCGCTGGCGGAGAGGCCGAACCGATTCGCCGTGGAGTTTCAGGATCAGTTGAACGAGTACCAGCAGGATAGTCTATCGGTGTCGGATCTGGACGACGTGCTCCTTACCAGCCAGGAGATCTCCGTAACGTTGCAGGCGCTGGGCATCCCTAACTTCAGCCAGGCGGCGCGCGTGCTGACGCGAGAACTGAATAAGTCGGTGAATGGGAACACTTACGTTCAGTTTGAAACCAGCGTGCGGGGCGCCGGACTCAATCCGGGCGACATTATCACTCTGACTTATGCGAGGGAGGGGTGGACGCGGCAACCATTCCGCATCACCACGATTGCGCCTGGCGTCAACTTCCGGACGGCGGTGATATCGGCTCAAATCCACGATGACGCATGGTACAGCGACACCCCCACCATTACTCAACCCGCGGGACGGCGTCAGGGATCCGCGGGGACGGGAATACCCAATCCGCTGGTGGGAACGGTTATCAATTCCGATGGCAGCAGCGACTACGGAGTTACACAACAGCAGCAGGCGCAGAGCGATGGCACGGTGTCCACGCTGCTTACGGTGATGTTTGTCGCCCCGAAAAAGCCAACGGCATCGGCGGCGGCGATACCGCTGGTCAGCCTTTCTGCTCTCGTGAACACGGCCGCGGGCGCATTGCCGGGCGACACGACGTATTACTACGCGGTCAGCGGGATTGACGCGAACGGCGGCGAATCCGCGCTGTCCTTTCTGGTGACGGCGACGATTCCGGCGGGGACGAGCACCAACACCGTTACGCTGCAGAGTCTCAGCTTTTCATCGCTGACAACGAGCTGCAATGTCTATCGGGGAACCACGCCGCAGGCGCTGCGACTGATCGCGGCGGGCGCGGCATTGAGCAGCGCGTTCAGCGACCCTGGAATCGCCGGCACGTCGACGCCGCCGCCGGACCAGAACTACGACCACGCCAACTTCTACTGGCGCCTGGAAACGCAACCGGCCATCCTTGCCGATCAGTTTTCCGCGACCACCATCGGCAATTCGACGCTGGAGATGCCGGTGAACGAGTATGCGGGGCTGGCGGTGCGAATCGGGGAGGGGACGGGCGCCGGGCAGGAGCTGGCGATTGCGTCGAATACGGCGCAGCTCATCACGGTGACGGCCGCATGGACGGTGACTCCCGATGCGACCAGCCAGTTCACGGTGGCTCAAGCCGGGTGGTCGTTCGGCGGCACAACCACGTCGAGCCAGGTGGTGTTCCAGGTGCCAACGCAGCCCGGAAGCACCGCCGACATCTGCGGACGATCCGCCAACGTGTACAACGAGGAATGCGCGTATGCCGTGTCGCTGGTGACCCCGTGGCAAATTGGCGTGGGATCGGGCGGCCTGACGGATTCCGATGTCCCACCCGCGCCGGTGTACGGCCTCGCACTCACCGGACATGGCGGGGTGGAAGTTTCGGGCATTGGTTTCGCTACGCTGACCGACACCACCACGATTAGCTCGGGGACGCTGACACTCTACTACTGGAACGAGTTGAATGGCGCGGCGGGCAGCCAGCTTGCAGCGGCTTTGGACGCGTCCTCAACCACGTGCACGCCGGCCACGGGCGGTACCTTCAACCTGGACGATGTTCTGCAGATCGACGGCGAGATCCTGCTTGTTTCGCAGGCGCCGGGGACGGGCGGAACGCTGACCATCGATCGTGGCGTGTTGAGCTCGACGGCGAGCGCGCACACCAACGGCACGGCGATTTACACGCTGACGCGGCGCACTTACGTGATGCCTTTTCCCCAGGGCTTTTTCGGCAGCCCGGCCAGCGGAAGCTATGCCTACGGGATGGATCTCGCGGATGTGCGCATTGCCGGGGCGGAGTTCTTCATGACGAACAAGGTGGGGAACGGACCGGTGCAGAGCGCGTGCTACACGAACACGACCGATGAGGGGCTGCGGACGCTTTCCGGGGGGCAATTCTGCTTCCAGATCTCGGGTGTGGTGGCGGTGCAGAACGATGCCGCGCCCAAGGTGACGGTGGAGAGCGCGCTGTCCATTGGCGATGTGTTTGCGACGGTGAATGTGGCGCCGTCGGGCGGGGATCTGGTGGTAGCGGTGACTCAGAACGAGGTCGCGCTTTGCCAGGTGACCATTCCGAATGGCGCGACTTCGTCGAACACGGTGGACGGGTTCGGGCTGGGGGTGCTGGCCACCGGGGCGACTCTGAATATCAATGTGGTTGCGGTACCGGCGGGAGTGAGCTCCATGCCGGGGCAGGATCTAACGGTGACAATCGCGCTGTGATGGAGGCCGATTGAGCCGCAGGCAGGGCATGGCCCTGCCCCACATTGAAATAGTTGGCGGAGTGCGACATGATGGCACTGTTATGCGTACCATCCATGTTGTCTGGGTTTTCCTGCTGGCTGGCGTGATCGCGGCCGCGCAGTCCACCAGTGGCTGGCAGCTTGTTTGGAGCGATGAGTTCAACGCCGTGGCGGGCACCGCGCCCAACCCGGCGAACTGGAACTACGATCTGGGCGGCGGAGGTTGGGGCAACGGCGAAGCGGAGGTTTACACCAATTCGCCCAACAATGTCTTCCAGGACGGGAACGGCAATCTCGACATCCGCGCCATTAATTCCAATGGCAGTTACACGTCGGCGCGTTTGCAGACTGGCTCGCCGGGCGCTTCCACCAACACCGCCAACCTCAGTTGGCAATACGGTTTGATTGAGGCTCGCATCAAGCTTCCCGTCGGCGGCCAGGGCATCTGGCCGGCTTTCTGGATGCTCGGCGAAAACATCGGGACAATAGGCTGGCCTCGTTGCGGCGAAGTCGACATCATGGAGAACTTCGGAGCCTTCAACGACAACGCCACCGTAAACAACGGCACGATTCACGGGCCGGTGAGTAGCGCCGCAAATGCGGCGGATTACAACGGCGGCTCCGGCGTGGGCGCGTCTACTACTCTTCCATTCGGGGAAACGGTCTTCGACGACTACCACGTCTATGCTGTCGAATGGTCCGAGAATTCGATCGAGTTCTTTGTCGATGGGACTCTCTATCAGACGGTTACTCCAGCCTCGCTGCCCGCGGGGGCCGTGTGGGCCTTTAACAACCCATTCTTCATCCTGCTGAACTTCGCCATCGGCGGTCCCGACACGTTTCTGGGCACTCCGAACGCCAGCGTGCCGTTCCCGCAGGATCTGCTGGTGGATTACGTGCGCGTATATCAGGCCACCAGCGTCACCGCGACAACGCCGGTGATCACGCCCGGGCGCATCGTGAACGCGGCATCGTATCTGGGGGCTATTTCGCCGGGCAGCCTGGCGGCGGTGTATGGCAACAATATGGCGGACGCCGTACACAATGTTCCGATTCCCGGACCTGGCCAGACGTTCCCGATGAACGTAGCCAACGTTTCGGTGACCGTCAACGGAGTGACCGCGGCGCTAACTTACGTCTCGCCCACGCAGATCAACTTTCAGGTTCCCTGGGAAACGCCAACCGGGTCGGCCGGGCTGGAAGTGCCCGTGCAGGTGACATGGAATAACGTCCCCAGCAACATCGAATACGTCACTGTCGCCTCGGTGTCCGCGCCGTCGTTCTTCCTGAGTGAGTTCGTGAATGGGGTGGCGTGGGTTACCGGGAACCCTCCCGATGGATGTCCCACGCCGGTTTCGCAATGCTCGGTGATGCCCGGGTCCACTTACCAGCTTTGGGCGAACGGGCTGGGACCGAAGAATCTGCCGGAACTGGACGGGGTCCCCGACGCCGCGACAGACCTGAACGATCTTACGGTGGTGGGTGGAACGGCCAGTTGCCAAATGACCATTGACGGCCTGCCCGCAACGGTGGCCTACTGCGGCGCCGCTCCCACCGAGATTATCGACCAGGTGGACTTCAAGTACCCGGCGGGCGTGCCGGCGACCGGGACATTCGTTGGCGCCACATTGACCATCAACGGCGTGACCATCCACTTCCGCGTTCCCGCGCCGGCGCCAACGCCAACAGCCGATCAGCGGGCCGATACGCTGCTGGCGCAGATGACGCAGTCCGATAAACTGCAACTCGTGGAAGGGGCCGGGGGGCCGGACACCGACATCCCGCCGTTGCCGCGCGGCGCGGGCGGTTACATCCCCGGCAATTCTTCGCTGGGCATTCCCAATCTGTATTTCGTGGATGGCAGCCTGGGGCTGGCTGACTCGATTGCTCCCGCGACGGCGCTTCCTTCCTCGCTGGCCAGCGCCGCCACCTGGGACACGGGCCTGGCCTACAAATTCGGATCGGTGATTGGCGCGGAGGTCGCCGCCTACGGGATGAACGTGAATCTGGGCGGGAACATCAACCTTATCGGGCGTGAGCCGCGCGATGGCCGCACCTTCGAGACCAAGGGCGAAGATCCCATCCTGGCGGGGAAAATCGCGGCGCAGCACATTATGGCCATTCAGGATCAGCACGTCATTGGATGCACGAAGCATTACGCGCTGAACGATCAGGAGACCGGCCGCACGCTGGCCGATGTGCAAATTGACGACCGCGGCGCGCGCGAGAGTGATCTGCTGGCGTTTGAGATCACCGTCAAGGATTCCAATGTGCAGTCGGTGATGTGCTCATACAACCTGGTGAACGGTACCTATTCGTGCGAGAACCCGTACCTGCTGACCCAGGCGCTCAAGACTGACTGGAGTTTCCCGGGTTTCGTGATGTCGGACTGGTGGGCAACGCACAGCACCGTGGCCGCGGCGCTGGCCGGTTTGGACCAGGAGCAACCCGACAACCAATACTTTTCCACGCTCGGGGCGGCGATTACGAACGGCCAGGTGCCGCAGTCGCGCCTGGATGACATGGTGCATCGGATTCTCCGCGCGATGTACCAGGTTGGGCTGTTCGATTACCCCAACACGGTTGGCACCATCGACACGGTCACCGACCAGGCCATCGCTCAGGAAGTGGAAGAGCAGGGGGCGGTGCTGCTGAAGAACGCCGGCGGGCAGCTTCCGCTTAACGCGGCAGCTTTGCATTCCATCGCGGTGATCGGGTGGCACGCCGATGTGGGAGTGCTTTCGGGCGGAGGGTCCGCGCAGGTGTGGCCCACGGGCGGGGCCATCACCGAGCCGAATCCAGCCACGCCCGGCTGGGCCGCGGTGGTGTGGGATCCGTCTCCTCCGCTGGCGGCCATTGAGGCGCTGGCGCCCGGGGCAACGGTGAATTTCGCGGATGGAACGAATGCCGCCGCGGCAGCCACGCTGGCCGGGTCGTCGGATGTGGCGATTGTTTTCATCTCGCAGTGGACCAGCGAAGGAATGGACATGCCGAGCCTGAACTTCACCGACCTGATCCACCCCAGCAGTCCGATCGACCAGGACGGACTGGTGGCGGCGGTGGCGGCGGCGAATCCGCACACTGTCGTAGTGATGGAAAACGGCGGCGCGCAAGTGATGCCGTGGCTGGCGAATGTGAGCGCTGTGATGGAATCGTGGTTTCCTGGATTGCGCGGCGGGCCGGCCATCGCCAATCTTCTGTTTGGCGCGGTGAACCCGTCGGGCAAGTTGCCTATTACTTTCCCGGCGAGCGTGAACGACCTGCCGAATCCGGTGATCGCAGGCGCGAACGCGGACTCAACGTTCCCGGTGGATTACTCCGCGGGGTTTCTTGTCGGTTACAAGTGGTACGACGCGAATAACATCACGCCCTTATTTCCTTTCGGCTTCGGGCTCTCTTATACGACGTTCTCCTTCGCGAATCCAAGCGTCACCAATAACCTGACCGCGGCGAACCCCAATTTCCAGGTGAACGTAAATGTGACGAACACCGGCACTGTCGCCGGCGCGGAAGTGGCGCAGGTTTACCTTGGGCTTCCGGCCAGCACGGGTGAGCCGCCCAAGCGTCTGGTGGGATGGCAGAAGGTATCCCTGCAACCCGGCGCCACGCAGCAAGTGAGCGTGGAAGTGGATGAGAACGACTCTTCTCATCCCATGTCTTACTGGGACGTCAACTCGAGCAGCTGGCTGACCGCTTCCGGCGACTATCCCGTGTATGTGGGAAACTCCTCCGCGATGGCCTCGCTTACGCTCGCCGGGACGGTTCACGTCGGATCGTAAGAACTCTCCTGACGCGCACGGCTACTGATTAGAACGACACACGGACCAGGAACTGAATCGTCCGAGGTGAATTCCACTGGGTGATGCTGCCGTCGAACGTGGACGCGCTCTTCTGATTGTTCGTCCCCATATAGGCCTGGTCGCCCACCAGCCAGTTCACGTTGTTGAGCGTGTTGATGGATTCGGCGCGGAACTCCGCGGAGGTCCGCTCGGTCAGCGCCAGCGTTCTGCGCACGCCCAGATTCAGATTGAACGCGCCCGGCCCGGTGAACATGCGGCGCTGCAAGTTCCCCACGTCGCCGGGGCCGGGCTCCTGAAAGGCCCCTGCCGGAGCGTTGACGTAGGTCAACGTTCCGTCGCCATTCTCGCGAATGCCGAAATAGCTCCGGATCTGCCCCGCGTTCAGAGACGTCGCGACAGTGTTTTCGCCGGAGTCCGCCAGCAACGTAAACGTGCCCAGCCCCGAAACTGCCACCACGTTGCCATTGGGAATGGTCACGTATCCGCCGGACAGGAGCGAGAATGGCGCTCCAGATTGAGCGATGGCGATTCCGCTCACGCTCCACCCTCTGAGGAACTTGTTGGAAAACGGAAGATCCCAACTGGAAATAACTTTGAATACGTTGGTCACATTGAATGGAGAGGGCGCCCATTCGTTCGAGGGAGTGTAAAGGTTGAGATACGGATCGATGGCCCCCAGCCGGTAATCGTCCAGATCGCTCATCACCTTCGAGAGCACGTAACTGGCGCTCAGGCTGAGGCCCCGGTTGAGCGGCCGCGAAACCGTCGCTTCCAGGGCATCGTACCGCGATATCCCAATGGACGAGAGCAGGTAAATTCCCTGCGGGGCTAAAGGGTTCCCCAGAAAGTTATAAACGCCGTTCGTGCTGTAGCCCTGGCCAACCAGCCAGCGGCCCAGTTCGCCCGCCTGGCCCGACAGAATCAGAGACCGCGCGTACACATCGGGCTGGCAGTTTTGCAGGCTGAAGTTTGCGCAGATCCCTCCTCCCGGCAACTGCGGAATGCCCTGGGTGGGAGTGCCGTTGATCAGCGCGGACTGAACCTGTTGGAACGCCGCGAGGAAAGCCGGGGTCATGGTGGCTTGTTCGCGGTCGGGAGAACGCGGGCCCTCTTCGAGACGATTCCCCAGGTAACGCACGCCAAACAAGAGGCCCTTCGCCTGGGATTCGACGCCCAGGTTCCAGTACTTGACGTTTGGCGTGCGCACCGCGGGATCCACGGCATATACGGGTCCGGGCTCCTGATTGAAGCTGTTCGCGAAGGACAACAGCGCAGGGAGGGTGAGTCCGGGCAGGGTGGGAACGGGCGTCACCGGCGCCTGCGACAGCGCGACCGGGGTGCTGAAACCCGTGGCGACGTCGAAGCTCTGAAACGGATTTTCCAGAGCATAGATGCTCATGTTAGGAAGCAGATCGTCATTGAAATAGCTGAGGCTGGTACCGCCGCGCACCATCAGCGGGAAGTTCCGCAGCGGCTTCCAGGCAAGGCCGATATAAGGGCCGTAATTGTCCGTATCCTTCTCGTAAAACGGATGGCCGGCCGAGGCGAAAGCAAAGGTCAACTGCTTGTTGAAGACTGCGTTCGCCGGAACGCCGGAAAGGACGGGGATAATGGCGGAACCGGTCTGCTCGTCCGCCGGTGAAAGGTAGTCGTACCTCAGTCCCAGGGTGATCGCCAGTGAACGGACCGGCTTCCAGGTGTCCTCCAGGTAAGGCGAAATCATGTGTGCGGCGAGGATGCTGTGGGCCGGAGATGCACTCGAGTAACCGGAAGTGGGTGACGCGATGTTGAACCGTTGGTCCGTTTCGCTGATGGTGCCCTGCACGATGTCGTTGACGGTGTATCGCGGCACGGTGAGCGAGTCCAGCGGCCCGTCATTGAAGCCATCCGACTCCAACGAAAACTGCTGAAACAACAGACCAGCTTGTATGGTGTGCTTGCCAGCCACCCATGTCAGGTTGTCCTGATAACTGTGCAGGTGATTTTTTCGCTGCTCCGGGTCGATGCCCATCATAGGCTGGCTGACCGGCACATTCGGGTTGCTCAGGATGGCGATGAAGTCAAACTGGGAGCGGAGCGAGTTGCGGTAGTCGAGATCCGACAGGTCGGCGCCGGCTCGAAGTTCGTTGGTCAGCCGGGGAGTCGGCGACCAGCGCCAGGAACCGGCGACAAAGAGCGCAGAGGCGCCGAGGGTGGTGGTTGGCTGGCGCCCGAAGACGGAGGAGTCGGTGGGGTCGTCGGTGGAACGGGTACTGCCCGCGAAGGTCAGGCCAAAGCTCTGCCGCGGCGAAAGGAGGTAATCCAGGCGAGCCATTCCGACGCTGCCGGCGCCTCCGTTGTTCTGCGTTCCCCGATACGTGCCCGATGGATCGGATGGAATGAGTGCCAGCACCCGTCGCATCAATGGATCCTCGCTGGACAGCGGGCTGGTGGGAACCTGGCCGGTGCGGGTAATGGTGGAGCTGTTCAGATCGGCCTCATAGTTCGCGAAGAAAAATAGCCGGTTTTTCCGCAGCGGACCTCCGAAAGTGGCGCCAGGCTGAGTGATGTTCGTGGAGGCGGGCGTGTGCTGGCTGTTGTCGGTCCAGTATTGTGAGGCGAGGCCGTTGGGGATCTCCAGCGCGTATGCGGAACCGTGGAACGCGTTGCTCCCGGCGGGCGCGGTGAACGCCGTCTGTGCGCAGCCGCAGCCCTCGATAGCGCCGGTTACCACGGCCAGTTCGCCCACCTCGCCGGTGCGGAGCAGGATTGTTGAGGAATCCGCAACGGCCGCGCTTTGCACCAGATTCACCCCTTCGTAGCTGAAGTTCGCCAGCGACAAAGACTCGCCATTGATGGCCAGCGGAGCGCGGCCGTTTGTCTGGACTCCGGGGAGCGTTTCGAGCAGGTAGGAGGGATCCCGCCCGGGAAGGGGCAAGCTCTGCACCTGATTCTCATCTATGTGGAACGCTACTTCCACGCCCGGCGCTTGTGCTTGTTGATCGCGCGCCAGCGTCTCCGCGACCGGTCCGTTTCCGGCGGGCGTCATGTGAATGGGCGGCAACGAAGTCAGGGTGGCCGGATGGACTTTGACGCTCTTAAGCGTCTGCGTCGCGAATGGAGGAGCTTCCACCGTGACGTCATAAAGGGCGGGTCTCAGAGTGGGGAAGAGAAACGCGCCGGCGCGAGTGGTGGTGGTGGAAGAGTACACCGCTGCCCAATCCCGCGGCGAGAGCGTCACCTGTGCGCCCGGTATTGCCTTGCCGGATGCATCTTCCACCGTCCCCGACAGTGTTCCATTGACTTGCGCCGTGATGGGGCTCTGCAGGAAAAAGCACATGCCAATGGCTGCGAGCATTGGGAGGATTCTGGACATCGCCGGCATATGTTCAAACCTGGGCATCCGCTCCATTACTGTCGCGGTTCGGAAGCACGCGCGCGCGGGTCACACTTGGGTTGGTTCCAGCTTGGGGACGAAGACGTGCAAAATCGCCAGCGCCAGGAGATACATGAACCCGAGGACAAAGAACACGGGTCCGTACGCGCTGTGCGAAAATCTGAGCCAGTATCCGACGGCGGGGGCCACGAGCATGCCGCCCACCGATCCGCCCAGTTGACCTAACCCCACCACGGACCCCACGGCGGATCGCGGAAAGACATCGGAGGCAACGGTAAAAAGGTTCGCCGACCATCCCTGGTGCGCCGCCGCCGCGAGGCTGATCAGCGCCACGGCCACCCATAGGCGGCCATTCGCATACTGCACGAACACTACCGGCACTACCGCCAGCGCGCATATCAGCATCACTGTTTTTCGCGCCGGGGTTACCTTCCAGCCGCGGTTGAGCAGCGCGCCGGAAAGCCAGCCTCCTCCGACTGAGCCGACGCTGGCGGCCGCATAGATGATCACCACGGGCGGGCCGAGGTGGCTGATGTCCAGATGGAACGCGCTGTTGAGATATCCGGGCACCCAATACAAGTAGAACCACCACACCGGGTCGGTGAGGAACTTGGCGATGAGGAATCCCCACGTCTGCGGTTTCCCGAGTACGCGCGAATAACGGACCTTGCCCGACGGCGCGGCTTCGCGATCCGATTCGATGAGCGCGTGTTCGGCTTTTGACAGCAGGCTGTGGCCGGCGGGCTGGCGGTACAACAGCAGCCACGCCGCAATCCAGACGGCGTCCAGGGAGCCGGTGACAACGAAGGTCCAACGCCAGCCGAAGTGCCAGGCGACGAAGGGAGCGATGGTGGCGCCCGCCATGGTGCCCACGTTGGTTCCGCTGTTGAAGATGCCGGTGGCCAGAGCGCGCTCGCGGCGGGGGAACCAGTCGGCCACGGCTTTGACGGCAGCGGGGAAATTGGCGGCCTCGCCCAGCCCCAGCCCGAAGCGGGCCAGACCGAATTGCAGGGCATTGCGCGCCAGTGCGTGCGACATGGAGGCGAGCCCCCAGACGCCGGCGGCCAGCGCGTAGCCGGTGCGCGTGCCCAGCCAGTCGATCAGGCGGCCGGAAATGGGCGTCATGATCGCATAGGCGGCCATGAATCCAAACACCACCCACCCGTAATCGGATTCGCTCCAGTTGAGGTCCTTCGCGATCACCGGCTTCAGAAAGCCCAGCACCTGGCGGTCTATGTAGCATACGGTGGTGGCCCAGAAAAGCAGTCCGCAGATGTACCAGCGGAGATTGCTGAGAGTGCGCTTCGGCATGGAAGATGACTCGTTCCAGAATACTCCCATGAAGGCGAGGTCACTGTCTTGCGCGTGTTGCCTGTCCGCACTCCAGGCCCAGGTCCTGACGGTCACCGGTCTGCGGCCCAACGAACGAATCACCATTGGGGCGGATCTGATCGACGCGGTTCCACAGGTTCTCGAGTTCCTTCAGCGGAATCTGAAGGGCGCGGCTGGGAGATGACGCACGCTTCCCCCGGTGGCGTGCTTCGCATATGATACGGCCATGCGCCGCATAATACGTCTGTTGTTGGGCGTGGCGTTCTGCTGCCTGCCTGTCATCTGCCCGGCTCAGGGCGTCACTCGCTCGGACTTGCCCCAGATCCTCAACTTCGAGGCAGGGCCGTCCGGCGGGGTGTTCCACGGCTGGGGAGGCAGCCCGCCAGAGACGATCTTCGCCGACGGCAACGTGGTCCACAGTGGCAAATGGGCAGCTCGCCTGGAACGGAGTGCCTCCAGCTCAGGAGGGTTTACAACCATCACCAGCGCGATACCGATCGATTTTGCGGGGAGCCGCGTGGAGTTGCGCGGCTTCCTGAAAACCGAGGAAGTGAGCGGATTCGCCGGTCTGTGGCTGCGCGAAGACGGCGATGAAGGCTCCCTCGAATTCGACAATATGCAGAACCAGCAGGTGAAAGGCACCCACGACTGGACGGAATACTCCGTTTCTCTGCCGCTTGATTCAAAAGCGAAGCAACTGGTTTTCGGCGTGCTCAGCGTGGGCGCTGGCAAGACCTGGGCCGACGATCTGCAGTTGCTGGTGGATGGCAAGCCCGTGTGGGACGCGCCCAAAGTGGAGCGGCCCAAGACAATCCTCGATCTCGACCACGAATTCGATCACGGCTCCGGCATCGTCATTCGAGACTTGTCGAAAATACAGATTGACAATCTGGCGACTCTTGGGAAGGTTTGGGGATTTCTCAAGTACCACCATCCCGCCATTACGTCCGGCCAGCGTCAGTGGGATTACGAGCTGTTCCGCGTGCTGCCGCAGGTGCTCGCGGCTCCGGATCGCAAGAACGCCAACGCCGCTCTGCACAAGTGGATCGCCGGGCTCGGCGCGGTGAGTGATTGCACGAAATGCGCCAGCCTTACCGGGACCGATCTCTACATGAAGCCCGAACAGGACTGGATTTCCAATGAAAAACTGCTCGGCGCGGAATTGAGCCGGGATCTTCAGCACATCGATCGCAATCGGTCCTCCGAAGATAGGCAGTTCTATGTCTCGCTGGCGCCCGGCGTCCTGAACCCGGTGTTCGATCATGAGCCGGGCTATGCGGAAATCAAGATCCCCGATGCGGGCTTTCAGATTCTGGCGGTGTTCCGTTTCTGGAACATCATCCGCTATTGGTATCCGTATCGCGACATCGTGGGTGAGAACTGGGACGATGTGCTGGCTGAGTTCCTTCCCCGGGTCGCGCTGGCGAAAACCGCGGACGGCTACGAGCTCGAGCTGATGGCGTTCATCGGCCAGGTGCACGATACGCACGCGAATCTGTGGAGTTCGTTGCAGGTGCGGCCTCCCGCCGGTAGCTGCCAGATTCCCGTTTCCGTGCGTTTCGTGGAAGACAGCGCGGTAGTTTCCGGCTACCCGCAGGCGGAAGCCGGACCGGCGACCGGCTTGAAGATCGGCGACGTGATTCTCGATCTTGACGGAACTTCGGTGGGCGCGCTGGTGGACCGCTGGAGACCATACTATGCGGATTCGAACGATGCCGCGCGTCTGCGCGATATCGCGCGGTCCTTGACGCATGGTGCATGCGGCCCATCGACGTTACAAATCAAACGGGAGAGCCAGGCGCTCAGCATTACCGCGTCGCGCGTACCTTCGAGCACACTCGACCAGCGCGCCGGCAGCACCCATGACCTTGCGGGCGATACGTTCCGGAAGCTCTCCAAAGATGTGGCCTACCTCAAGCTCTCGTCGGTCAAAATAGCCGACGCCGGTCACTACATCGAGTCGGCGGACGGCACGAAGGGCCTGGTCGTCGACATCCGCAACTATCCGTCTGAATTCGTGGTGTTTGCGCTGGGTTCGCTGCTGGTAGAGAAGCCAACCGAGTTTGTACGGTTCACCGTTGGCGATGTCGCTAATCCCGGCGCGTTCCACTGGGGTCCGTCGGAGACCCTGGCCCCCGCGCAACCACACTACAAGGGCAAAGTGGTGATCCTTGTCGACGAGGTTTCCCTGAGCCAGGCCGAGTACACCACCATGGCGCTACGCTCGGCGCCCGGCGCGATGGTGATCGGGAGCACCACCGCCGGAGCTGACGGCAACGTGTCGCCCATTCCTTTGCCCGGCGGTTTGCGGGCGATGATCAGCGGGATCGGCGTATTTTACCCGGACAAGAAGCCCACTCAGCGGATCGGTATCATCCCCGATGTGGTGGTGAGGCCGACGGTGGCCGGTATTCGCGCCGGCCGCGATGAAGTGCTGGAGGAAGCGCTTCGGCAGATCCTAGGGCCGGACGTGCCGGCGCAGGAGATTGAGGCTCTGGCGAAGCCGTAACGCACACCTATGGTTCGGAGGCCCGCCCAGCCGTAATGTCCACTGCGCAATGCGGGTGGTTCGGAAGAAGGTCCAGGCGGATCCACGGGATCGGGCACCGGGGCTCGGCGATTTCTTCGGTTCCCGCCGGCGGCCCGGCAAGCAGGATGAACCCCTCCGCTTCCAGAGCGTCCATGAAGGAAGCACGGCCGTCCCAATCCCGCTGTCCTTCCAGCGGCTGCCCGGCCAGCCATGCGGTGCCGCGGCTGCGAATCACCCCGAACTGTTGCCTGACGAGCCCGGTTTACCGGCGCGGAGTGGTACTGATCCATTTGCACACCGGCGGCGATGCGCATAGACTTGTTTAATAACCATTCCGACATCGCCCCGTTGCGACGTAGCCGTTCCGTGCGCCCCGTCATCCGCTCGAACCGAAAGAGGATCTGACACATGAGTCACGCCGCAAGCGCGCGCCTGGACCCGCACTACGTACTCACCATGGAAGAGATCGGCAACCTGACGGCGGAGGGCGGCCAGCCGGCTGAGACCCTCATGAACGTGGTCGCTTTGATCGCCCGGCGGTTTCAGACCGACGTGTGCTCGGCGTATCTTCTGGAGCCGGACCGCGCCAACCTGGTGCTGGCGGCGACGCTGGGCCTGCGCAGCTCCTGCATCGGCTCCTTGCGCATGGCGCTGCACGAAGGTCTGGCCGGGATGGTGGCGGAACAGGTGCGCCCGGTGGCCGTGGAACAGGTGAAGAACCATCCGCGCTTCAAGTATTTTGGCGAGGCTGGCGAGGACGCGTACCAGTCGTTCCTCGGCGTACCGCTCATCGACGATGGCGTGATGCAGGGCGTGCTGGTGGTGCAGACCATCGATTCGCGCGCGTTCCGCCCGGACGAAGTGGAAATGCTGGTGGACGCCGCCGCGCAGGTGGCGCCGGTGGTGAGCGAAGCGCGCACGCTGGACCGCTTTATCGCTCCCGTGCAGGAGCGGCTGTGGAAGCTGGCGCGCAACTTGTGGTGGAGTTGGGATCACGATTCGGTGGGCCTGTTCCGCGAATTGAACCCGGCGCGATGGAGGCAGACCAACAGCAATCCCATCTCGCTGCTGGGAGAAATGCCCCTGGCCGACATCGACCGCCGCTCGCGCGAGCTGCTGCTGCACAGCCGCATCAACTATGCGTACCGGCGCCAGCGCGAATACCTGCAGGCGGACCGCACGTGGGGCGCCACGCACGCGGGTGTGCTGCGGCCGCGTCCGGTGGGTTATTTCTCGGCTGAGTTCGGACTGCACGAATCGGTCCCGGTGTATTCGGGCGGGCTGGGGGTGCTGGCCGGCGATCACATCAAGAGCGCGTCGGATCTGGACATTCCGCTGGTCGGCGTGGGGTTGTTCTACGGCCAGGGGTATTTCCGGCAACATCTGGATGCGACGGGCTGGCAGCAGGAAGAATACATCGAGACCGATGTCAGCAAGCTTCCCATGGAGCCGGCGATCGGGACCGATGGCGTGCCGGTAACCGTGCAGATTGAAACGCGCGGCGGGGTTATTCGGGCAAAGGTTTGGCGGATGAAGGTGGGCCGTTGCGATCTGTTGCTGCTCGATTCGAACGTGGCCGGCAATGCCCCCGAGGATTGCGAACTGACCTCCCGCTTGTACGGCGGCGACGGGCGCGTACGGATTCGCCAGGAACTGCTGCTGGGCGTGGGCGGCCATCGGGCGTTGCGAGCCATGGGAATTACGCCCGGCGTGCTGCACCTGAATGAAGGGCACAGCGGCTTTGCGGTGCTGGAAGCGGTTCGTAATCGCATGGGCGAAGAAGGCGTCTCGTTTGACGAAGCGGTGCGGCGTGTTTCGCGCGAGGTGGTGTTCACCACCCACACCCCGGTTCCCGCCGGGCATGACCGTTTCGATTCCGGCCTGATGGAGGAGCATCTGGGTCCGCTGCGCGAAGCGCTGGGACTATCGCATGAAGGGCTCATGGCGCTGGGCCGCGAAAATCCGCACAACCACAACGAGGCGTTCTGCATGACCGTGCTCGGTTTGAAAATGGCGCGGCGCACCAATGCCGTTTCGGCGCTGCATGGCGAAGTGTCGCGGGCCATGTGGACCGGGCTGTATCCGGGCGAGGCCGAGGACGCGGTTCCCATCGGCCACATCACCAACGGCGTGCACGTGCCTTCGTGGCTGGCGCCGCAGATGTTCCGCCTTTACGACCGTCATCTGGGCACCGGGTGGCACGAGCACAGCGGCGAATCGCGCATCTGGGAAGGCATCGAGAATGTGGATGACGGCGAGCTTTGGGAAACGCACCTTAGTTTGAAATCGCGGCTGATTGAGTTCGTGCGGCGGCGCGCCGTGGAACAAGCCACGCGGCGGGGGGAGTCTCCGGAAACTCTACAGAAACTGGGACGGGTGCTCAGTCCCGATGCGCTGACCATCGGATTCGCGCGGCGCTTCGCCACCTATAAGCGCGCCAACCTGATTCTGGTGGAGCTCGAGAAGATGGCCGCCATGGTGAACGACCCAAAGCGTCCGGTGCAGTTCGTTTTCGCCGGCAAGGCGCATCCGCACGATGAGCCCGGCAAGCGGGTGCTGCAGGAGATCGCCATGCTGATGCGCGATGCGCACTTCTCCGGCAAGATCGTCTTTGTCGAGGATTACGACATCAACGTGGGGCGCCATCTGGTGCAGGGCGTGGACGTGTGGCTGAACAATCCGCGGCGTCCGCTGGAGGCGTCGGGCACCAGCGGCCAGAAGGTGGTGCTGAATGGGGGGCTGAATTTTTCCATTCTGGATGGCTGGTGGGCGGAAGCCTATGACGGGCTGAACGGCTTTGCCATCGGCACCGGCCGCACTCATTCGGACATGGCGGTTCACGATGCGCGGGACGGCGAGGATTTGTACCGGGTTCTGCGCGAAGAGGTGATTCCGCTGTATTACCAGCGCGACCGCGACGGCCTTCCGCGCGGCTGGATTACGCGGATGAAGCGGACCATTCGGACGCTGGGCTGGCGGTTCAATGCGGATCGCATGGTGATGGATTACACGCTGAAGTGCTATGTGCCGGCGGCCGGTGGGACGTCGAGCAATATGAGCGCGTGAGCGTTCAGTTTGCGAGAGACTTATGAGACGTACCCAGTGCCGATTTTCGTCGCCGTGGAAGGTCGCCAGCCTCCATCCGGGCGATGATAGTCGAAAGGTTTTGCCGCGAAACGATGCAGCCTGACATCGTTTCTACCTGAGCTAGCAAATCGTGCAGCGGCAAAGATAGCTCCACAAATCTCATGTGGTCGAGATCGTGAATCGCCGCGAGGGCATAACACTTTGCCTGGAGATTACCGACCGCGAAGAGCCTTTCGAAGTCCGCCAGCGCAGAAGTTCGCGCAAAGACGAGCCTATAGTCCTTTTCTCCTTGCGAGATGACTCCGGCGTAACCAACGCCGCCAAACGCGAACCTGTCGACATTCGCCAATCGATGAAGAATTGGATCGTCGGACGTTTCTGCCTCCACTAAGCCGCTTGCCGCTAATAGCGAGGCGGCAGAGAGACTGAATGTCATGCCGATGATCCACAAGCGCCGACGACCAGCGCAGGACATCTGGGAGCACACGTTGAAACAGCCCATTCGCAAGAAAATGGTATCAGATTTTGGCCGCCCTTTTTCGGAATGGATCTTGGCGCGGGTCTGGCGCGAAATGGACGAGGGCTGCCGCTGCTGGATCGCTGACCTTAGTCCCAGCCCGGGGACCGAACATGGAGTCATACTGCTCTTGACGCGTGTAGCGATGCGCGCTACAGTGGGCTATGATAGTCGGCTTCCGGCATAAGGGCTTGAAGCGGCTCTTTGAAGAGGATAATGCGAGTGGAATTCGATCCGATCTGCTCGAAAAGGTGCGTACCATCCTGGCCCAGCTCAGCGAAGCCCAAACCATCGAGGACATGCGCATGACCAGTTTTCATTTGCACTCTCTGAAAGGCGATATGAAAGGGCTCTGGTCCGTGACGGTGCGGGCCAACTGGCGGATTGTTTTCCGTTTTGCGGACGGTGACGCCGATGCCGTCGATCTGGTCGATTATCACTAACTTGAAGGAGAAGACGCCAATGCCCATGAAGAATCCGCCTCATCCCGGCCTGTCTGTCCGCTTCAACTGTCTCGAACCGTTTGGCTTGTCCGTTACGGAAGGGGCAAAGGCGCTGGGCGTCAGCCGAACCACTCTTTCACGTCTCATTAACGGCCAAGCGGGGGTGTCGCCTGACATGGCCATCCGTCTTGCCAAAGCCTTCGGAGCTACGCCCGACATCTGGATACGAATGCAGACCGCCTGGGACCTGGCGCAGGCCCGTCAACATGAGAGCGAAATCAAAGTGAAGCTTTACCGGCCGCGGCCGGCGGCGTGAGCCGAGCCCACACCGCCGTAAGATTCGGGAAGCCGGACGCGAGGACGTAGTGCGTATGCTGGGGCTTACTCCTCGGGGGTGAAAACCTCATGCGCGCCAAGGTTCTTGCGTAGCCGGTGGTCAAGATTTTCGTCGAGCAACACTTTCACGGGTTGTGCTGCTGCCGCTGTGCGTGGGCAAAATCGATCAGCCGCTTGATCTGGGCAATCAGTTCGCAAGCCGTCCAGTCGATAGCCGATAGGGTGTCGAGCTTAGCCACGTTCTTTCCTTTCTTATGGTAGCTCTTTGGAGCGCGTAAACGGGGGTGGCCGGCCACATCGTACAATCGTTGAACGGGTGACGACCGAACAACAGCTCCGCGAAAAGCTGCGCAAAATCACTGCATTATTCGAGGGCGCCGCGACATCGGGCGAACGTCAGGCTGCGGCGGCCGCGATGCAGCGGCTCCGTCATGCGCTCGATGCCGCGGTCAAAACGCAACCTCCGCCGGAGACGAAGTTCACCGTAGCGGATCAATGGCAGAGACGCCTGCTTACCGCGCTCTGCCGGAGATACGGGCTCGAACCATATCGCTATAAGCGCCAGCGTTACACCACGGTAATGGTGCGCGCGCCGCGGCATTTTGTGGACACCACGCTCTGGCCGGAATACCTGGAGTTGCAGGCGGCCCTGAACTCCTGGCTCAACGAAGCTACTGAGCGCATCATCAGGGAGGAGGTTTCCCGGGATGCGGGCGAAGCGGCGGAACGGGCAGGGTGACGATGGCGTCCGCCGCGAGATTCAAGCGAGGCTGATACCCGGAACGCGTTCAAAGTGACGGCGGTTCCGGGTCAGCAGCGCGCCACCGGTGCTAATGACGATGCCCGCAATGAGACGGTCGGCCATCCCGATGGGATTGCCTGATCGTTCGAGGAATCGGCGAATCTCACTGGCAGCGTCGGCGGCCGCGTCGTCCAGCGGCAGCGACGGCACCGCCCCGAGCAGTTGAACCAAACGCGCGAGTTGCCTCGAGTTCTTCGCGCCGGACAGGAGTTCAAAACGGCTGACGACGGTGGTCCTGATGGCGCCGTGGCGAAGCAGTTGCTCCACCGCATCGGCTTCGCCTTTGCCCGCGAGGTAATCGATGAGGACATCCGTATCGGCGATAGTCATCGCCAGTTCGCGCGAATACTCCGGGTTCGAGTCAACAAATCGGCAGCTTCAGTCTCTTTCATGGATCCCTTCAGCGCGAGAGCGCCGTGAATCGCGTTCGTCCGGCCACTCTGAGCTTCGAGGTAGAGATCCAATGCTTCAGCCACCACGGCCGAGAACCCTTTCTCGCCCCGGTTGGCGGCCAGTTCAAGGATGCGCCCGCGATGTTCCGCCTTCATCTCAATGGTGGTTCGCATGTTCCTATTCTCACATGCATGCACATGCACGTTCACGCGTAACATGGACGCGCGAGCTAGCCGAGCGAGACCCCCTGGTCGACTCCATTTGGTTTCAACCGCTGACCCAATCTTCCGCCGCAATCCTTGCGAAAGAGAATGCTCGAAGCGCGTCCCTGGGGCAAACATAGTGCCGACGTACGTGTCAGCGCCACAAGAAATCGCAGTCGCACCGGCCCGACGTCCACGGTACCGCATCGCCCCTCTCGTTGTGCTACATTCTGACGTGGCTTCGCACCAAAAGGAGTGACGCGTGGCGGCACAAAGATTGACGCACGAGACTAAATCGCGGGAAGGCCGCATCGAAGAAGGCGCAAAGAGGCGGGAGAAAGCCAGCCGCGCCGGTCAGAAAGAGTTGAAGGCGGACGAACGGAAGTTCGACCCCGTCGATGTTGTCCTGGCCAGCGGGGCGGGGCGTCTGGCGCGGTTGTTGCCCGTCAAATACTCGCGCATGGCGGTGTCGCCGTTCGCGTTTTTCCGCGGCGCTGTGCCGGTGATGGCGGCCGATCTGGCGCGCCTGCCGCACTCCGGCATCGACGTGCAGCTCTGCGGCGACGCCCATGTGCAAAACCTCGGCTCCTTCGCCGCGCCGGACGGACGGCTGGTATTCGACTTCAACGATTTCGACGAGACCATCCGCGGACCCTGGGAGTGGGACGTCAAGCGCATGGCCGCGAGCATCGTGCTGGCGGGGCTCGCGGCCGAGCATAAGGCGTCCGGATGCAACTCGGCCGCCGAGGCATTTCTGGAATCTTATTTCGAGTTCATCGCGGAGTTTTCGCGGCAGCCGTTGCTGGTGGCCGCGCGGCACCAGATTCACCGGGAACAACAGATCAAGCCGGTTTCGTCGGCCCTGCGCCAGTCGCAACGCGCCACGCCCGCGGAAGCGACCAAGAAATACACGGAGCGGGACGGGCACGGACGCTTGCAATTCCGCGACGGCCGTCCGGTGTTCTGGAGGGTGCGCGGCACGGAGGCGCGGGAGGTGCTGGCCTCGCTGGAGGTCTATCGCCAATCGCTGCGGCCAGAAAGCCTGCACCTGTTCGACCTCTTCCGGCCGCTGGACGTCGGTTTCAAGATTGTGGGAACGGGCAGCGTGGGCATGCGCGATTACGTCGTGCTGATGGAAGGGAACGGCCCCGAGGATCTGCTGTTTCTGCAGGTGAAACAGGAGATGCCGTCAGCCTGGGCGCCGTTTCTCCCCGGCGCGGTGTACGCGCAGGAAGGCCGGCGCGCGGCCGAGGGACAACGGGCCATTCAGCCGCTCTCGGATCTGCTGTTGGGCTGGACTTCGCTGGGTGGACACGAATTCCTGGTGCGGCAACTGAACGATCACAAGGGCGGCATTGATCTGGAGAAGCTGCGCGGGCCCGGACTGGAGAGCCTGGCGGAAGTGGCCGGCGAGCTGATGGCCCGCGGGCACGCTCGTTCCGGCGATGCCTGCATGATCCACGGCTACTGCGGCAGTGGCACCAAACTGGTGAAAGCGATCCGCGAGTTCTCTTGCGCCTACGCCGACCAGACCGAATCCGATCATCAGGAGTTCACGGCCGCGGTGAAGAGCGGGAAGGTCAAGGTAGCGGGGAACGCGGGATGACGTGAGAGGGCAACCCACAGCCCGGGCCACTACTGGCTGGCGAACATGGGGCGAATAAAATGTTTGACAGAGGGCCGCGAAGAGGTGTATTCTGATAGCGAATAAAAGGCGAATCGAGGTAGCCCGCCATGCCACTTCCCCCCACTCTCCGTTGCGGTCCCGCCGGCTGGGCGTATCCCGGCTGGAACGGCGTTGTCTACCCGCGCGGCGCAAACAGCCAGTTCCGCCCGCTGGAGTTCCTTTCCCACTTCTTCGATGTATGCGAAGTGAACCGCACGTTCTACCAGCCTATCCGGCCTGAGGTCGCCCGGCTGTGGATGGCCCAGGTGGCCGCCAACCCGCGCTTCCTGTTCACCGTGAAGCTCGGCCGCCGGTTTACACACGAGCGCACGCTGGACCCCACTGAGATCGGCCTGTTCAAGGAAGGAATCCGGCCGTTGCACCGCGCGCGGAAACTGGGCTGCGTGCTGATGCAGTTTCCGTGGACGTTCCGGTTCACGGAAGAGAACCGCGACTTCGTGGTGCGCCTGCGGCGCTGGTTCCATGAGTTCCCGCTGGTGGTGGAGATGCGCCACGCGAGCTGGATGAGGGAAGAGGCTCTCGGAACGCTCATCGACAATCATCTGGGATTTTGCAACATCGATCAGGCCGCCTATACGAAGGCCATGCCGCCCACGGCGCTGCTCACGTCCGCGGTCGGGTATGTCCGGCTGCACGGGCGCAACCCCAACGACTGGGAGCAGGAATTCGGACGCGGCGATGAAGGCACAGCGGCGCGGAGGCCGGTGGCCCGTCACGATTATCTGTATTCGGCGGACGAGCTGGCGGCGTGGAAACAGCGGATTGACGAGATTTCCCATCTGGCCACGCATACGTTCGTTGTGGCGAATAACGACGCGGGTGGAAAGTCCGTGGTGAATGCGCTGCAGATGGCCGCGCTGCTGGGCGATGGCCGGCGCAACGCTCCCGGCGAGCTGATTCGACGCTACCCGAGGGCTTTGGCACAGTTTCATTGCGATCATGCCGTGCAGAGGGATTTGTTCGCGGACGCGGACCGGGCCGTGGCGTAGGGCGCGCGACGGCGGCTGATTTTGGAATCCGGTCAGGCCGCGGGGCGGAAGGTGAGCTGGAAGCTGGTTCCGGGGCCGGGGCCGACGTCCAGCTTCGCATCCAGTTGTTGGGCGAGCGTGCGCACCAGACGCAGGCCCAGGGATCGCGCGTTTACCCAGTCAAAGCCAGGGTCCAGACCGATGCCGTTGTCGGCCACCGAGAGTCTGGCGTTGCCATCCTCGCCCTCCCGCAGCTCCACGTGAATCTCGCCCTCGCGTCCTTCGGGGAACGCGTACTTCAGCGAATTCGAGATGATCTCATTAATGATCAGCCCGCAGGGCACGGCGGTATCCATGTTCAGGAACAGGCGGTCCAGATCCGTGCGCAGGCGGATGCGTTCCGCGGTCACGCCGTAGGACCGGAACAGGTGGTCGGCAAGCTGTCTGATGTATTCGGGGAAGTCGATCCACGCCAGGCTGTCGGACTGGTAAAGACTTTCGTGCAGGAGAGCCATGGACTGAATGCGATCGCGGCTTTCGTGAAACTTCTTCCTGGTAGTCTCGTCGGCAACGGCGCGCGCCTGCAACGACAGCAGGCTGGAGATGACCTGCAGGTTGTTCTTGACGCGATGATGGATCTCCTTGAGCAGCGCTTCCTTTTCCCGCACCGACGCTTTGAGTTGTTCCTCTGCCTGAGTGCGCCGGGTCACATCGCGCATGATCACCGTGAACATGGTCTGGCCGTTCGCTTCCACCTTGGAGATGGAGGCCTCCGCCGGAAATTCGCTGCCGTCGCGGCGCCGCCCGTGGATCACGCTGCGTTCGCCCATGCGGCGCGATGTCACGGCGGATTTGTCGAACTCGTGGATATGCTGGCGATGGATTTCCCCGAGACTGGCCGGGAGCAGGATATCGAGCGGCTTCCCCTTGACCTCTTGTGCGGTATATCCGAACATGCGCTCCGCCCCGTGATTGAACAACATGATGCGATGTCCGGTGTCGACCGAGATGATGGCGTCGTCGGCGAGGTCGAGGATACGGGCCAGCGGATCTGACCGGTCGAGAAGCATTTTCAGCCTTGCAGGTATCTTAGCCTGGCGAGTCCCCCTGTTAACATGGTTGTTTCCCCACGATGCTGCGATTCGAGACGGCCGGCGAGTCCCATGGAGAGTGTCTGGTTGCCACGCTGACGGGCCTGCCCGCCGGGGTGCCCGTGTCGCTGGAAGCGGTCAATCGCGAATTGTGGCGCAGGCAGCAGGGATTCGGACGCGGCGGCCGGATGAAAATCGAGACCGATACCGCGGAAATCGTGGCCGGTGTCCGCCATTCGAAGACCATTGGCTCGCCGGTGGCGGTCATCGTCCGCAACCGCGACTGGAAAAATTGGACCGAGGCCCTCCCCGTGGAGGACAGCGAGGGGGCCGACGACAAGCGCAAGCGGGTGACGCGCCCGCGCCCGGGCCACGCGGACCTGGCCGGCGTTATCAAATACAACTTCGACGACGCGCGCTACATACTGGAGCGGGCCAGCGCGCGCGAAACCGCGGCGCGGGTGGCGGTGGGCGCTCTGGCGAAACAGTTCCTGGGGCAGTTCGATATTGACGTGCTCAGCCACGTGATTCAGGTGGGCACCGCTCGGCTGGAGCGCGCGGCGGGCTGGGACGAGATTGTGGAACTGAGCCGCCGGGAGGAGGTGTTGCTGGGCTGCGTCGACGCCGAGGCCGAGCAGCGCATGAAAGCCGTGGTGGACGAAGCCTATCGCACCGGCGACACCGTAGGCGGAGTGTTTGAAGTGGTGGCGCACAACGTGCCACCCGGCCTGGGAGCGCACATTGCGTGGGACACGCGGCTGGATGGGCGCCTGGCGCAGGCCATTGTGTCCATGCAGGCGGTGAAGGGCGTGGAGATCGGGCTGGCGGAAGAGGGATCGGCGGCGTTCGGTTCGAAGGTGCAGGACACCATTCAATACCAACGCGAGGAGCGGCGGTTCACGCGGGGAGCGAACCGGGCGGGTGGCCTCGAAGGCGGCATCACCAACGGCCAGGATCTTCTGGTGCGCGGCTTTCTCAAGCCGATTTCGACGCTGCGGCGTCCGCTGGAATCCGTGGATCTGGAAACGCGGGAGCCCGCGCTGGCCGCCTATGAACGCAGCGATGTGGCCGTGGTGCCGGCGGCGGGCGTGATTGGCGAGGCTATGGTGGCGCTGGTGCTGGCGCAGGCGTTCCTCGAAAAATTCGGAGGGGATTCCCTCGGCGAAACGAAGCGGAATTTCGCGGGATATATGGAGCAGGTGAAGAATTACTGATGGTTTATCCGATTGTGAAACTGGGCGATCCGGTGCTGGAGTCCGAATCTGACGCAGTGCAGGAATTTGACACCCCTGAGCTGCACAAGCTGGTGGAGGACATGTTCGAATCCATGTACGCGGCGCGCGGCGTGGGCCTGGCGGCGCCGCAAATCGGCATTGCGAAGCGGGTGGCGGTGATCGACACCGCGGCGGGGCAGGAGGAAGGCGAGAAGCTGGTGCTGATCAACCCGGAGATCGTGGGCCGGGAAGGGCTGCAGTACGGCGAAGAGGGGTGCCTCAGCCTGCCTGGATTTCGCGAGCAGGTGTCATGCCCGATGAAAGTCACCATTCGCGCGCAGGATGCGAAGGGCGAGTGGTTCGAAAAAACCGGCGAGGGCCTGCTGGCGCGCGCGTTCCTGCATGAGACGGATCACCTGCGCGGGAAGCTGTATATCCATCGCGTGAGCGCGCTGAAGCGCGATCTGATCCGGCGCCGCGTGAGGAAGCTGCAAAAGGCCGGCGACTGGTAGCGTGGCGCCATGCGCATCGTGTTCATGGGCACGCCGGAATTCGCGGTTCCCACGCTGGAGCGCCTGGTGCTGGCGGGACGCCAGGTTCTGCTGGTGCTGACCCAGCCGGACCGTCCCAAAGGCCGTGGAGGCCATCCGGCCCCGTCCCCGGTGAAAGAAGCGGCGTTGCGCCTGGGGCTGGGCCTGTACCAGCCGGAGCGCGTACGGCGTCCCGAAGTGGTGGAGTTGCTGCGCGCGCTGGACGCGGACGCCATGGTGGTGGTGGGCTACGGGCAGATCATCCCGCAATCGATCATCGATCTTCCCCGTTACGGAATCATCAACGTGCACGCCTCGCTGCTGCCGAAGTATCGCGGCGCCGCACCGGTGCAGTGGGCCATTGCCAACGGCGACACGGTGACGGGCGTCACCACCATGCGCATCAATGCCGGCCTTGACACGGGAGACATGCTGTCCCGGTATGAAACCGCGATCAGCCCGGAGGAAGACGCGCTCGAGTTGGGCGCGCGGCTCTCGTTCGCGGGCGCTGAGTTGCTGGTGGAGACGCTCGACGCGCTGGAAGCAGGTACGGCGCGGCCCGTTCCGCAGAACGACGAAGAGGCAACGCTCGCGCCTATCCTGAAGAAGGACGATGGGCTGGTGGACTGGAACGCGCCGGCAACGGCCATCGCCAATCGCGCGCGCGGGTTTCTGCCGTGGCCGGGAGCGTGGACATGGTTTCGCGGTCAGGTGTTTCACATCTGGAAGGCGCGGCCCGGCGATGCCGGCGATGGCGTCCGTGGCGCGCTGGTGCGGGAGCGCAAGCGGCTGCTGGTGCAATGCGGCGCGGGAACCCGCCTGGAATTGCTGGAAGTGCAGCAGGAAGGCCGCAAACGAATGAGCGGCGACGCCTTTCGGAACGGACTGCATTCGGGCGACAATGACATCCTGGGAGTGATGGCATCTTGAATCTGCCGGCCGGTTATCGCTATTCCGCCCTGTATGCGGGCATTCGCAAAGATGCGCGCGACGATCTGGCGCTGATTGTTTCCGAATCGAGCGCGCCGGCGGCGGCCGTGTTCACGCAGAACCGAGTGCAGGCCGCACCGGTGAGAGTGGCTCGCGCCCATCTGGCGAAATCGCACGGAACGGTTCGCGCTCTGCTGGTGAACGCCGGCAACGCGAATTGCGCCACGCGTACCGGCGATGCTGTCGCCGAGGCCTGTTGTGCGGCGGCGGCGGCGGAACTGGGCGTGGCGCCGGAGCAAATTTTCCCGGCGTCCACCGGCGTTATCGGCGTGGAAATGGATGGTTCGCTGATTACCGCGAAGCTGCCCGAACTGGTAGCCGCGTTATCGCCCGATCGGTTCCAGGATGCCGCTTGCGCCATCCTGACCACCGACACGCGCATGAAGACGGCCAGCGCGGCCCTGGAGATCGATGGGAAGGTGGTCTCCATCGCCGGTATGACCAAAGGCTCCGGCATGATTCAGCCGAACATGGCCACCACTCTGGGTTTTCTGCTCACCGACGCAGTGATCGCTCCCGTGGATCTCAAAGCCATGCTCGCGGAGGCGGCGGCGCGCAGCTACAACCGCATTTCCGTGGACGGGGATACTTCCACCAACGACACTTTGGCGCTGCTCGCCAACGGGGCTTCCGGTCTTCAGCCCGAGGGCGAGGGCCGCGCACGCTTTCAGCACGCTCTCGACGCGGTGGCGGAGAGCCTGGCCGAGCAGATTGTCCGCGATGGCGAGGGCGCGCGCAAATTGATTCGCATCGAGGTGACCGGCGCGGCGGACGATGATGCGGCGGTGCGGATCGCGCGGTCTATCGCAAATTCACCCCTCTTCAAGACGGCCATCGCGGGCTCGGATCCCAACTGGGGCAGGATTCTGTCGGCGGCGGGAAACTCCGGCGTGGCTTTCGAACCGGAGCGGGTGGATATCTGGATGCAGGGCACGGCGGTGTGCCGGGATGGCCTGGCTGCAGACTTCTCCGAACAGGAATTGAAGCGGAAGCTGGACGAGCCGGAGTGCGCGGTGCGGTTCGTCATTGGCGGGCATGGCCGCGGGGAGGCGCGCTTTCTGACGTGCGACCTCACGGAGAAGTACATTGAGATCAATGCGAGCTATCGCACGTAGGCAAACCTTGTTAGCCGCCGATGAACGCGGATCAACGCCGATAAGACGGGCTGCCGTGGGTCAGGATTTCATCCCGCGGCCGATTTCTGCCGCGCTGAGCGATGACTACGGAGAGGTGCATTGTTAGCCGCCGATGAACGCAGATCAACGCCGATAAGACGGAAAGAGAACTGTCGTATCGGCGTTCATCGGCGTTCATCGGCGGCTAAACTCTTGCTTTTGCTGCTCGTGGTGGGAGCGCGCGCGGACACTCATGCTGATGTGGTGGATCTGGTGGCGTCCATGGCGGCCGCGCTGAGCGACAACAACGCGCCGGGTTTTCTCAAGGCGCTGGACAAGGCGATGCCCGGTTACGATCACCTGGCCGAGGCCATTCCCGCGCTGCTGGCGCAGGGTAACATCATGTCGTCGGTGGAGCCGGTGCATGACGACGGCGACGAAACGAAACGCAGCCTGGAGCTCGACTGGTATATGGAGATCCGCAACCTCGACGAAACCGCTCCGGTGATTCGCCGCCGGGAAGTGATTCATTGCCGCGTGGAGAAGCAGGGCAAGCACTGGCGAATCACTTCTCTCGATCCGCTCTCGTTCTTCGAACCGGAAAACTTCGCACACAAATGAAGCTCAAGGAAGCCGTGTTAATGGCGCTGGCGACAATCCTGCCGTGCGTGGCCGCCGATCTCAACCTGATGCCGTGGCCCGCCCAGGTGACCGCGGGGGAAGGCGCGCTGGCGCTGGAAGCGTCGCTGACCATCTCCGTACACGGCGGGGATCGGCGAGTGAACGGCGCGGTGGAACGGTTCGTCGCGCAACTGCGCCGTCGGACCGGTGTTCCCTTCGAGCCGTCCTTTCCCGCCGATTCCGGCGAAATCGATATTGTTTGCCGCGGAGACGGCGCCGCCGTTCAACAGCTCGGCGAGGATGAAAGCTACACCCTCACCGTGGACGACCATCAGGCCCGGCTCAGCGCCGCGAATCCGCTGGGCGTTCTGCGCGGGCTGCAGACATTGCTCCAACTGCTGCAGGCTGGCGAGCACGGCTGGGTCATTCCGGCGGTGGCCATTGAAGACCGGCCGCGGTTTCCCTGGCGCGGCTTGATGATCGACGTTTCCCGGCACTTCATGCCGCTGGACGCGATCCGGCGCAATATCGACGGAATGGAAGCGGCGAAGCTGAACGTGTTGCATCTGCACCTTTCCGACGACCAGGGCTTCCGCGTGGAGAGCCTGGTGTATCCCAGGCTGCAGGGGATGGGCTCCGACGGCCTGTTTTACACGCAGGATCAGATTCGCAGCCTGGTCGCGTATGCGCGGGACCGCGGCATCCGCATCGTGCCCGAATTCGATATGCCCGGCCACACCACAAGCTGGCTGGTGGGTTATCCCGAACTGGCCAGCGCCGCCGGCCCTTACCAGATCGAACGCAACTGGAGCTTTCACCCGCCCTGCATGAATCCCACCGAGGACTATACGTACGACTTCCTGGAGGGTCTCATCGGCGAGATGACCGCCTTGTTCCCCGACGCTTTCTTTCACATTGGCGGCGATGAGGTTCAGGGTGAACAGTGGAAGGCCAACGCGATTATCCAGAAATGGATGCAGGATCACGCCATCAAAGACAACGCCGCTTTGCAGGCGTATTTCAACCAGCGCGTGCAGGCGATCGTTTCGAAGCATGGGAAGCGGATGGAAGGATGGGATGAGATTCTGGACCCGAGCCTGCCGAAGGATATCCTGATTCAATCCTGGCGCGGGCAGAAGTCGCTGGCGCAGGCCGCGCGCATGGGTTACGACGGGCTGCTCTCATCGGGATGGTATCTGGATCTGATGTACTCCGCGGCCACGCACTACGCGGTGGATCCGCTGGATAAGGATAGCGCCAGCCTGAGTGAGGCCGAGGCGAAGCACATCCTGGGCGGGGAGGCGGCGGAGTGGTCGGAATACGCAACCCCGGAAATTCTGGATGGGCGCGTCTGGCCGCGCATGGGCGCGATCGCGGAGCGGCTCTGGTCGCCGCGCGATGTCCGCGACGTGGCCTCCATGTACCGGCGGCTGGATGTCTTCAGCCAGGATCTCGAATGGTTCGGTTTGCTGCATCGCCAGAATCCCAGGCTAATGTTGCAGCGGCTGGCCGGGGACAGGCTGGTGAGCCCGCTGGCAACGCTGGCGGCCGTGGTGGAGCCGGTGAAGGGATACAAGCGGGAAGAGACCAACAAGTACATGCAGCAGACGCCGCTGAACCGGTTGGTGGACGCGGTGCCGCCCGAGAGCGATCTGGCGCGGGAGTTTAACGATCTCGCTTCGCGGGCGAAGCATGACCCCGCCGCGCGTCCGCAATTACGCCGCTGGCTCACCGAATGGCGCGACAATGACGCCGCGCTGCAGCCCATGCTGGGGCAATCTTTCCTGCTGCGCGAGTTGATCCCGGTGTCGGAGAATCTGAGTGTGCTGGCGCGGGCGGGGCTGGAAGCGCTGGGCGCCATCGAAACCCGGCATGCGCTTCCCGGCCGCATCCGGGCCCGGCACCTGACGGCGATCGACGACGCCGCAAAACCGAGGGCGGAATTGCTGGTGACGATCGCTCCGGGAGTGCGCGCATTAGTGGAAGCGGCGGGAACGCGCAAATGACCGTCAGCTACACTGGGAAGCGTGCCTGAGTATTGCACGTGCGGAGCGCAGCTTCCGCCGGATGCGCGGTTCTGCCACAAGTGCGGCAAGCCTCAATACGACTATCCGGAACCCGAGCCGGAACCAGCGCCCGCGCCGGTGGCCGCGGCCATCGTTAAGAGTCCCGATGAGTCGGGAATCAGCTTCCATAACCGAACCGCGGTGCGAGTGAGCTTCCTGGCGGCGTTGATCGCGTTCCTGCTCACGGCGATCCCGCTGCCGCCCATCATCACGGTGATCCGGCTGCTGGTGTGTTTTGTCGCCGCCGGTTTCCTCGCGGTTTATGTGTACAAACGCCGTACTGGCCAGGCGGTCACCATTCGCGCCGGCGCGCGCCTTGGATGGATGACCGGGATCTTCTCCTTTACCATCCTGACGGTGCTTTTGGCGGCGGCTATGATTCTGCTCACGACGTTCCGTCAGGACATCATTGGCAAAGACCCCAACGTCGATCAGTTGATCCACATGATGGACGACCAGAACCTGATGGTGGGCACGTTGTTGTCGGGGCTGTTGGTGATGTTCGTCCTGTACACCGTGTTGCCCATGTTCGGCGGAGCTCTTTGCGCCAAGGTTTTAGAGAAAGATTGATGCTGCGCTTTGCGCTCTTGCTTTCCGTCGCCCTCGCCGCGCGGGCCGAAACTTTCACCGCAAAATGGGCCCAGCCGGTGGAACCATATCGCATCGCCGGCAACATTTACTATGTGGGCTCCAACGAAATCGCCTGCTTTCTCATCGCCACCGCGCAAGGCAACATCCTGATTAACACCGGCTGGGAGCGCATGGCGCCGCAGTTGCGCGCGAGCGTGAAGAAACTCGGATTCAAATTCGACGACATCCGCTATCTGCTCACCGGCCAGGCACATGACGACCATGTCGCCGGGTTCGCCGCGGCCCGCGAGGCCAGCGGAGCGAAGGTGCTGGTGATGGCGGGCGACGACGACATCGTGGAGCACGGCGGCCGGGGTGATTTCCGTTTCGACGGCGAAATCAGTTGGCGTGGTTGTCCGGTGGATCGCGTGCTGCACGATGGCGATGGCGTGTCGCTTGGCGGCACCACCCTGGTGGCGCACTTGACGCCGGGGCACACAAAAGGCTGCACCACCTGGACCACCACGGTGATGGAGAAAGGCCGTCCGCTGCACGTCGTTATCGTTGGGGGCGTCAGCGTGAACCCCGGCGTGAAGCTGCTGCATAACCCGCGCTATCCGGACATCGCCGGCGACTACGCGCGCACATTCCGGACGCTGCGCGCGCTTTCCTGCGACGTGTTTCTGGGCTCGCACGGAAGCTACTACGGCATGACGGAAAAGATCGCGCGAATGAAGGCCGGGGCCGTGGACAATCCTTTTATCGATCCCGCCGGATACGGGCGCTTCGTCGACGAAAGTCAGGCGCGATTTGAGCGCTTGCTGGCGGCGGAACAATGACGTGGCCGGCAAAACTGATTTGCGGCGCTGCCCTCGCGCTTACGGTCTGTGCGCAAACCGACTCGCTCCGCCAGCTCAATCTCGATAGTTTCGATTACGTCTGGAAGACCATTCGCGACAAATACTGGGATCCGAAGTTTGGCGGGATCGACTGGACAGCCGTTCGCGACCGGCTGCGGCCGGAAGTGGAGAAGGCCCGCACCACCGAGGAAGCTCGCGCGGTGATGGAGCGCATGCTGGCAACGCTGAAGGTGAGCCATTGCGCCATACTGCCCACCGAGGCGGCTTTGAGTGTACGTGGCGAAGGCGGGCCCGGAGTGCTGGGTCTGGACGTGGATGTGATCGCCGACCAGGCGCTGGTGACATCGGTAGCTCCCAATTCGCCCGCGGAGCAGGCTGGCGTTGAAACGGGGTGGGAGGTGACGCGGGTTGGATCGAACGCCATCGCGCCGGTGATCGCCACGCTGGACAAGACGTACACCGCTTCCACATTGCGCGAGCTGATGCTGTCGCACGCGGTGGAGCAGCGCCTGCGGGGCGGCATCGGAGAGAACGCAACCGTCGGTTTCATCGACGGAACGGGCCGTGAAGTGGAGCGCAAGCTGACCTTCGCGCAACCGCCGGGAACGCTGACGCGATTTGGGAATCTTCCACCGATATATGTCACCATCGACGCGAAGCCCGTGCGCCCGGACATCGGCTACTTTCGCCTGAACATGTTTCTGGATCCCGCGAAAGTGATGGACGCCTTCGGAAAGGCCGTCCAATCCTGCACGGATTGCCGTGGCTTCATTCTGGATATTCGCGGCAACCCCGGCGGCATCGGCGCCATGGCCATGGGGCTGGCGGGCTGGTTCGTGGACAAATCCGGCGAGCGCCTGGGAACGCTTTATCTGCGGGACAGCACATTGAACTTCGTGATCTATCCACGCGCGGACCCGTTTGAGGGGCCGCTGGCGGTTCTGGTGGATGGCGCGTCCGCCTCCACGTCGGAAATTCTGGCCGGCGGGCTGCAGGATCTGGGCCGCGCGCGTATCTTCGGATCGAAAACCGCCGGCGCGGCGCTGCCTTCGGTGATTGAGATGCTGCCGAACGGGGATGGTTTTCAGTACCCCGTGGCCAACTACGTGTCCGAGGGCGGCAAGGTTCTGGAAGGCCGTGGAGTGATTCCCGATACCATCGCCGAGCCCACGCGCGCGGCGCTGCTGCGGCACGAAGATACCGCTCTGGAGGCTGCGATAGAGTGGATTGGGCAGAAGGGAAAAAAATGAATAAACTCATTCCGCTGGTTTTCGCCGTCTGCGCTGTTCTGCCGGGTCAGGAGAGCCTTCCACCAGCGGCGGCCGTGCTGGATCGCTACATTGAGGTGACCGGCGGAAAAGCGGCATACGAGAAGCATCATAGCCAGGTGGCGAAGGGTACACTCTCGCTTCCCGCGCAGGGGATCACCGGCGATATGTCACTCTCCGCTGCGGAGCCTTCGAAGATGCTCACGAAGGTGGACATCGGCGCTATTGGGATCATGCTGGAGGGCGCCAACGGCGAGGTCGCGTGGGAAGTGAATCCGCTGCAGGGGCCGCGCGTCGTGGAGGGCGCGGAGCGCGCCGACGAATTGCGAGAGGCGCGTTTCAATGCCCCCATACACTGGCGGGCGCAGTACTCGAAGGTGGAAACCGTGGGCGCGGAACGCGTCGGAGACGAAGATTGCATCAAGGTGCTGCTCACCCCGAACGATGGCGGCAGCGCGGAAACCATGTACTTCAGCCGCAAGACCGGTTTGCTGCTGAAGCAGACTGGCACGCGCGTAACGGCAATGGGCGACATCCCCTACGAGAACACGTTCTCGGATTACCGCGCGGTGGATGGCGTGATGGAGCCGTTTAAGACCACCGAGAAAGCGGCCGGGCAGGACGTCGACGTGGAACTCTCCGAGATGAAGTACAACGTCGACCTGCCCGATTCCACCTTCGCTTTGCCGGCGGAAATTCAGACGCTGCTGAAGAAGAAGGCCGAGCCGCCGGCGGCTGCGCCCGGGGACTCCGGGGGCGCCGGGAAATTCACCATCTACATGGGCGGAAGCCTGGTTGCCACGGAGACCTACACGCTCAAACACGACGATGGACACTACGATCTCTCCGGCTCCGGAGCCGCGCAGATGGGGCCGATGAAGATCGATATCGAGCAATACCGCGTAGTCACCAGCGATTCTTATCAGCCCATCGAAGCGAGCGTGAAGGCGAAGATGGGGCAGGTGGCCATTGCCGTGAAGACCACGTTTTCGGGCGGAGTGGCGCACAATCAGGTCGATATGGGGCAGGGGCCCCAGGAGAAGGACCAGCCGGCGGGTGCCGGGGATGTGGTGATTTCGCAAAACCTCCCGCTGTTTCCGTTCACGTTACTGGCGCGGCGTGTCAGCACATCGACGCACGATCCGCAGAAGTTCACCGCGTACATGCTGGGACAGGGAGAAGCGCCCGTCAGCGTGGAGTACAGGGGCAAGGAGCAGGTGGCCTTCGCCGGCCGCAGTGAGGAGTTGAATCACTTCACCGCGACGGTGACGCCCCCGCAGGGACAGCCCATCACGGCCGATGTGTGGATGCTTCCGGGCGAAAACAGGATCGTGAAGATGGCGGTTCCGCAACAGGGCGTCGAGGTATATCAGGAGGGCTACGAGCCACCCTCCGCCACGGGAAGTTCGCCGGGGGCGCCGGTGCAATCCGGCACGTCGAATCCAAAGTAGTAATTGACGCCGTAGCGGAAGTCGCGCCCGCCCGAAGCAATGCACGGCCGGCCCGGTTGCCCGGAGAGTTTGCGCCAGGCCACTCGCGCGGAGACGTTGTGATCGAGCACGGGAAACGACGTCAGTACGAAATGCGTGGTCGCCACCACCACGCCAGCGCTCACCAGCATCGCAGCCGCCAGGCGGTGGCGTCGAAATTCGAGGGCTGCCGCGGCGATCGCCAATGCTGCTATGGGTAACAGCGGCGCCCAGGGAAACTGTACGCCCGCCCGTCGAATGCCGGTGACCAGCGCGATGGGCAGCGCTTGTTCGGCAACGGGGAACAAATAGACCAGCAAAGAACAAGCGGCCAGGGCCAGCCAGGCGCGCCGCGCGGCGTCCAGCGCCAGACCGAGGAGCGCCGCCGCGGCGGGGAGCAGCGGAAGAACATATCCGGGCAATTTGTTCCGCGAGACGGAGAAGAAGACCAGGCCCCAGAGAAACCAGGCGAGCAGGAATCGCGCGCGGGGGTCGGCGAAAGTGCGCCGCCGCAACAGCACGGCCAGGGGTGTCCATGGCGCCAGACCGGCAATCAGGACGGGTACGTAATACCACCACGGCTGCACGTGCTGCAACGCTTCGCTGGTGAATCGCGCGAAGTGATGCTTCCAGATGAATTCATCGAAGAATGCGCGGCCGGCACGCGTGGAGATGGCCGCGTACCATGGCATGGCCACCGCTATGGCCATGCCCAGCAGCACGGCGATTGCGCGAATGTTGCGGCGCAGAAACCAGAGCGCCGGTAACAGAAGCACAAAGGGAACCAGGCCCTTCGCGAGTACGGCGAGCCCGATGAGTGCTCCGCTGACCGCCGCGCGCCGCCACGAAACCGCGGGCCGCATCAGCAACAGCATGCCCGCGGCGAAGGTGGCCGAAAGCGGCAGATCCGTGACCGCGATGTGGCTGTAGCCGAGCCATCCGGCGGAGGTGGCAAGAATGGCCGTGGCGAACAGCGCCGGGCGTTCGCCAAACTCCCGCCGCAGGGCGGCAAAGAAGAATGCTATGAACGCCACGCTGAGCAGCGCTACCGGCACGCGGGGCCCGAGGTTCGACGCCGCCGCGGTCATCCAGTACAGCAGCGGAGGTTTCTCGAACCAGGGTTTGCCCCACAGCACCGGCGTAACCAAGTCGCCGGAGCGGGCCATTTGCAGTCCGATGGCGGCATAACGCGGTTCGTCAGGCCCCAGCAGCCCGCAGCGGTTCAGTCCGAAGAAGTAGAGACAATACAGCGCGAGGGCGCAGACGGCTGCCAGCAGGGTACGCAACTGTATGGGGCGGATCAAAATCCAGTGTCGTACATCGGGGAAGTGGGGCAGGGCCGCGCCGGTTGACAGCCCTGCAGGCAGGGCACGGCCCTGCCCCACAGGGCAACGATCAACGCCAGATCAGTGTAGCGATGGCATCGCCAGGCAGCGTCACCTCCGCCATTTTGCCTGCCAGCAGCAGCCGCACCTTCTTCTCCGAGGCTCCCGCGTTGGTCAGCACCACCACTTTGCTGCTGTCGGGATTCGCAAACGCCACGTGCGTACCGTCTTCCAGCGCGCCGCGTGAATCGAACCTTCGGGCGCCCCGCTGGATGGCCCGCGAATAGTGCGCGAACCCCCAGTACTGGCCGCTGCGCGTGATCTCCTTCGTTTGCGAATGAATGGTGACCATGCCGCCGCAGGAGAACGGTCCGACATTCGGCTTGCCATGTTCGTCCAGCGCCAGATTCCAGCCGGTGATGGACCGCGCCCAGTTGCGCAGGATGCCCGCGTAGGTGGCCGCCCACATGGTCCACTCGGTCAAATAGCCGGGCTGGGTGTAATCCGGACCGCCCTCGGTCCAGTATGCGTTCTTCTCCGGATGGGCGTCATGCACACGAGTCATTGCATCGGGCGTGCCCAGGTAGCCATGCCAGGCGACGCCGTCCACATACTTGTTCACGCCGGGGTCGTCGAGTTCGCAGATGGCGCGCCCCCACAAATTGTAGTTGTGATCGATAATCCAGATCTTCGCGGGAATGCCGTGCCTCTCAAGCTGGGGGCCCAAATGCGCAGCGACGAATTCCACCTCATACTCCTGCCCCCACAAACACGCGGACATCCTGCTGTCCTGGTCGGTGTCCACCTCGTTCTGAACGGTAATCGCATTTATAGGGACCCCCGCCGCGGCGTAGGCCTGCAGGAACTTCACGAAATAATTAGCGTACGGCGCGTAGTATCTCTTGTGCAAAGTGCCGCCCAGCATGGAGCCGGTGGATTTCATCCACCCCGGAGGACTCCACGGGGAACTGAAGAGAAACAGGTCGGGGTTCATCCGGCGGCCGAGCTGCAGCATGGGCAGGATATACTCTCTGTCGTGATCGATCGAGAAGCGCGTCAACGCGGGGTCCGGGTTGCCTTCGTCGAAGCTGTAGACGGTTCGCGAGTAGTCGCTCGATCCGATGCAGGTGCGGCATACGTTCAGAGCCATTTCGGATGGGTGGAACAATTCGTGAAACAATTGTTCGCGCGGCCCGGGATCGAGCTGGTTGAACGTATAGCAGGCAGCGTCGGTGAACGCCGCTCCAAACCCCAGCATCTTCTGGCAGGTCTCGGCGGGATCGAGGATGATGGCGTCGTCGGGCGTGCCCTCCGCGGGACGCCAGCTCACCGGCGCCTCCCGGGCATATCGCTTCGAGCCGGAGGTGAGGCGAACTTCGATGTCTCCAGCCGGCTGCTCCGCTTCGGCGGCCGAGGCGGGCAGGGCCTCGGCGAGCGCCAGTGCTGCCGTGGTAAGTTTGACGAAATCGCGACGAGTGCGCAGATCTGACATGGCGAACACCACCATATCGCCCCGCGGCATTTCGCGCAAGTTCTCGTATCGTATTAAAGGGGTCCAGTTAGAGGGGTTCAGCCATGCATGAAACCGCCGAAGGCAAGTTCGAAACCGTACTCAGCGTCACCGGCCCGGCAACGCTCGATGTTTCCGTGGATTCGGGCCTCATTCGCGTGCGCGCCGGTGAGTCCGGCTCGGTGCGGATTCGTGGAACTCTTCGCGCGCGGCGCACCTTCTTCGGCTGGGGCGGCGTGGAAGACCGCATCCGGCAGCTCGAATCGGCGCCTCCCGTGGAGCAGGACGGAGACACCATCCGCGTCGGCGACGTCGCTAACCGCTGGCTGCTCCGCGGCGTGACTCTTTTCCTCGAGATCGCTGTGCCCGCGGACACGCGGGTGCGGACGCTCGCGGATTCCGGCGACATCCGCGTGGAAGGCGTGAACGGCCAGGTGGATTGCGAAGCCGACTCGGGCGACGTCGAAGTCTTCAGCGTCGATGCGAATGTTCGCGCCACTTCCGACGCGGGAACCATACGCATTCGCGAGGTCACCGGCCGCGTCTTCGCCAGCACCGATTCGGGCGACATCGAAGCCCGGGATGTTCTGGGCGATGTCGAGGTCAGCACGGATTCCGGCGAGATTCGCATTGCGCAGGCCATCGCCATGCCCGTGCGCGCCGAGTCCGATTCGGGCGGAATCACCGTGAGGCTGGCGGCGGAGGGCGGTTACAACATCAGCATACAGACCGATCATGGCCAGATCAGCACGCCCGGGCTGGAATATCGTGAACCGCCTACCCACCAGGAAGTCCGCGGGAGCATCCGCGGGGGGGAGACCGTGGTGGATCTGACCACCGACTCCGGCGACATCGATATCGCATAGCATGATCCCCAACCCTGCGCTTGGCGTGGTCTTTCATTGGCTGGGCGGCCTGGCCTCCGGCAGCTTCTACGTTCCCTACCGCGCCGTGAAGCGATGGTCCTGGGAGACCTACTGGCTGGTGGGCGGTTTCTTCAGTTGGATCATCGTTCCGTGGCTGCTCGCCGCGCTGATGACCAGCGGTCTTGTTTCGACGCTGCGCGAAACGCCGGGAAGCACTCTGTTCTGGGTCTATTTCTTCGGCGTGCTGTGGGGCTTCGGCGGACTTACTTTCGGCTTGACCATGCGCTATCTGGGCATGTCTCTGGGGATGGCCATGGTGCTGGGATACTGCGCCGCCTTCGGCACCCTGATCCCGCCCGTTTTCCACGGCCAGTTCTTTTCTAAAGTGCTGCCATCGCCATCCGGCCAGGTGATCGTTTTCGGCATCGCCGTGTGCATGGCCGGAATCGTCTGCGCCGGGAAGGCCGGCATGTCCAAGGAACGGGAGATGTCCGAGCAGCAGAAGAAGGCGGTGATCGGCGAATTCAACCTGCGCAAAGGCATCCTGGTGGCCACCTTCTCCGGCGTGATGAGCGCGTGCTTCGCTTTCGGACTGGATGCGGGCGCGCCCATCCGCGAACTGACCCTCCGGCACGGTACCTCGACGCTCTGGCAGGGCCTTCCAATTCTGGTGGTGGTGCTGCTCGGAGGCTTCACCACGAACTTCGTGTGGTGCGTTCTGTTGAACGTCAAGAACCGCAGCGGTGGCGAATATTTCACCGGCCCCCTGCTGCGGAACTACTTCTTCTCGGCGCTGGCCGGCGCCACGTGGTACTTCCAGTTCTTCTTCTACACCATGGGCGAAACGCAAATGGGCCGCTACAAGTTTTCCAGCTGGACGCTGCACATGGCCAGCATCATCATCTTCAGCAGCCTGTGGGGAATCGGCCTGCACGAATGGAGAGGCGCCAGCCGCCGCACGTGGACGTGGCTGTTCGTCAGTCTGTTTGTGCTGGTGGCGTCGACGGTGATCGTCGGCTATGGAAACTACCTGGGGACGCTGGGGGACAGATAACTGCGTCCCAGGTAGGCCGATCCCAACCAACGCTCCACAGCGGTCGTGGACGCAGCTATCTGTCCCCCCTGCGCTTTCTAATCAAAAAGCCCGCGCTGGCGATTCAGCGCGTCCGCGGGCTTCACCGGCCGCTCGCGCAAGGGCCCGAAACTCCGCATCAGACCCACCAATCTGGAATGCTGCTCATGAATCTCCAGCAGACGGAGACAGCGCGTGCATCCGCCGCGCACGCCGCCTTCGCCATCGCTGGCCGGATCGTACCTCGGGTGGCGGCTGCAGCGGCCCTTCCAGCGCAGCGTTCCCAGTTTCAGCATGAACGGGTCAAAAGCAGATTGTATCGAAGTACCTGACCCGCTATTTCGACCGGGCCGCGCTGTCGTCGTCGAGTGAAAGGTGCTTGATCCTTGGATGAACGGGGCCGGCGGCGATACGGGCTTCGTAGTTGTCCCCGCGGTCGAGCCCCAGCAGCGCCTCGGTCATCCGGTTCACCACGCGCTCCTCCACCAGCTTGCTTCCGTTTCGCGGCAAGACCGAGAGTTCCAGATGCACCAGCTCATGAACCACCGTGCGCTCGATGTCGGAGGGGATGAGGGCGGCGGGCATGTCGTAATCGAGCGGGTCCAGAACCTTGATGGTGGCGGTGTGGCCGGAGGCGCTCCACTTGAGATTGCCCAGCGTGTCGCGGTTGAGATCGTTCTGGCGCACGATGTGCGCCTCGATCTTCCAGTCGTCCAAGGCTAGCCGTTTCTGCCAGATCTGCAGCCAGCGGTCCACCTGCGCCTGGGTGACAATCGTCTGCCGGGGCCCTGCCGCGGGCAGGGCAGACGTCTGGTCCGGTGGCGCGGAGGCGAATAACGCCCCACCCGTCAGGATGAGCAGGCCTGCAACAAACTTCATCGCTCGGATCACTACTATCTTATCGATTATTGTTGGCGTTTGCAGAGGAAAAAGGTGAGGGCCGGATTCTGGCGTTCTTTGCTCCAGTCAGTGAGCCGTCCTCACCCCTGTAACCTGCCGCCAATTCCTTGTAACGTCTTGTCAACAGCGATACTTCCTATCAACGGCGCCAAATGCGGTTGGAGGGCGAAAAAATGCGATTTCTCCAGGCAGGCCTATTGTCCTAAACCCGTTTCTCGGTCTCGCAATGCTCGGGTTATTCGCTTCCGAGGCCGCAACCCTTGAAAACAATATTGACCCGGAGATTGTACGGCTAAGCTACGTGCAAGGCGACGTGCGATTCTCGCGCGGTGACCGGAACGGCCCGGATCTGGCCAAGTCCTGGGAGCAGGCCACGGAGAACCTGCCGATTCTCAAGGGCTACAGCGTGGCTACCGGCGAGGGGCGCGCCGAGGTGGAATTCGAGTCCGGCTCTACCTTGTATCTGGCGGAAAACTCGGTGCTGTTATTCCAGACGCTGACCGTGAGTAAGGGAGTGCCGTCCACGGAGTTGGAACTGGTGACTGGAACGGCGACTTGTTCAATTCACTCCATTCCGACGGAGGCGTTTGACCTCGCCACCCCGACGGAGCATGTCGCGTTCATAGGCGCTTCCCTGACCAGGGTGGACAGCTACCTTGACGGCGCCCTGGTCACCAGCGACTCCGACGGCTGGGTGGACGTTAAGCAGACGTTCATGGGTGCGGTTATCCGCCATGAACGCGTCCTACCCTGGGCCCTCGGCGGATTGGACACCTCGGGCACGCCGGACGACTGGGATGACTGGGTAGCGGCGAGGGTCGAGCAAAGACAAGCAACGCTTGCCGCGGCGCTTCAAGCCTCAGGGCAGACGTCGTTCACCCCTGGCTTGACGGATTTGTATAACGGGGGAAAGTTCTTCCCCTGTCCGCCCTTCGGAGTTTGCTGGGAACCGAGGGAGCTTTCTGAAGTGGCGCAGGAGTCCGGCGCGGCACGATCATCCATGCCAACAAGCAATGCCCATGCGGCGCCGCAAACGCAGCAGCAGGGGACCACGCCTCCGACGGCGAACCCGGCGCCAAAGCTTTCGGACTACTATTACCCGCTGGGTACCTGCCCTGTTTCACAACTCCACATCGTAACCGTAACCGATCCCGTCACTGGAAAGAAAAAAGTGGTGCGCCGGACAACCGACACCTAGTCGTGGGCGCTGTGCCATTCGGGCGCCTGGGTCCATCCGCGGGGGCGTCGCACACGGTACACCTTTGTCGTCGGGAAGAAGAGGCGACACCCTCCGGTGTGCTGGGTGCGCACACATCGAAGAGACGCGTATGTGCCAATCCATTGGGCGACGTCAAGGGCCAGCCGCCCCTGAACCTCAGGTACGGGGTCTTTGTGGCACGGAGAGGAGTGAACGGGCCCGCCGAGCACATGGACTTCAAACCAACGGAGACCTATACCGTCCGGAGCGAAGCTCCAATGGAGTTTCGCGACGCGCCCTATTCGCATCTCGCAAGCGTTGAACGTCCCCAAATCAACGGACGGATCACCGGGTATAACACCCTCCTCACGGGGCCGCTTCGAGTTTCGGCTGCAACGCGCGTCGCCGCCCCGATTACGTACAACTACAAGACGAGGGAGTTTCTTCAAGCCGGATCTCCGGTCGCCGGGCGGAAGGGCAAGGCGGTGGTGGTCGGCGGCCTCACTACGAATGGTGGATATTCGGACCTCTTCGGACGGAGTGCGGGCGGATGGATCGGTTCGGTAGGCGGGGCTGCACATTCGGGAAGTGGAGGCGGCGGTTCACGCGGATCAAGCAGTGGCGGCAGTGGGAGCGGATCACGCGGATCAAGTAATGGCGGTGGCAGCGGATCACGCAGCAGCAGCGGGGGCGCCAGCAGCGGCGGTGGCGGCGGCTCAGGCGGTGGCTCGCGCGGTGGAGGATCAAGCAGTGGGAGCGGGGGCTCCAGCAGCGCCACCGGAAGGCGGCGCTGAGGTGGTGTCCCGTCCGTTGGACGGGCTGGTCGCTGGTCGCTGGGCGCACACCCAGCCTGGCTGTCCCGCGGGCCGCTTGACCAAATCGGAATCTCCTTCCGCAGCTCTTGAAACCAATCCCGGGCCAGGAATGACGGCCGGGCCTTGCGGTACGATATTGGCTTCGACTCCCGAGGAGGAACCCATTGCCCGAACAAAATGAACGCGCCTGGGGCTTCAACACCCGCGCCCTGCACGCCGGTTATTCGCCCGACCCCACCACGCATGCCCGCGCGGTTCCCATTTACCAGACCACCTCCTTCGTCTTCGAGAATTCGGACGCACGCGGCGCAGCTCTTCGGGCTGCAGAAATTCGGCAACATCTACACGCGCATCATGAACCCCACCACGGACGGTGCTGGAGCAGCGCGTGGCCTCGCTCGAAAACGGCGTGGCCGGCGCTGGCCATGTCCAGCGGGCAGGCGGCGCAATTCATCGCGTCTCAGCAGCCTGATGGAGGCCGGCGACCACATGGTCGCCGCCAGCACGCTCTACGGCGGCACCTACACGCAGTTCGACGTCAGCTTTCGCAAGTTCGGCTATGACGTCACCTTCGTCGAGCCGGACGATCCCGAGAACTTCCGCAAGGCCATCAAGCCGAACACCAAGCTGCCTCTATGGCGAGACCATCAGCAATCCGCGCGGCAACGTGCTCGATATCGAAGCGGTGGCCGCCATCGCGCACGACCAACGACCTGCCGCTGATGATCGACAACACCTTCGCCACGCCCTACGTCTGCCGGCCCATCGATTACGGCGCGACATCGTGGTGCACTCGCTCACCAAGTTCATGGGCGGCCACGGCAACAGCATCGGCGGCATGATCGTGGATGCGGGCAAGTTCGACTGGAAAGCCGGCAGCCGTTTCCCGCAGCTCAACCGAGCCTTCGCCGCGCCTATCACGGCATGAATTTCCAGCGAGGTCTTCGGCGCCATCGCCTTCATCATCCGCGCGCGCGTGGAAGGCCTGCGCGATCTCGGCCCCTGCCTCAGCCCCTTCAACTCGTTCCTGTTCCTGCAAGGCATCGAGACGCTGGGCATGCGCATGGACCGGCACCTGGCCAACAGCCTGGCGGTGGCCCGCCATCTCGAAAAGCACCCGCTGGTCACCTGGGTCAACTATCCGTCGCTGCCATCCAGCAAGTACTTCGCGACCGCGCAGAAATACACGCCGAAGGGAGCGGGCGCGGTATTCTCCTTCGGAGTCAAGGGCGGCTACGATGCCGGCCGGAAGTTCGTCGACAGCCTCAAGCTGTTTTCGCATCTGGCCAACGTGGGCGATGCGCGCAGCCTGGTGATCCACCCTGCCTCGACCACCCATCAACAGCTCAACGCCGAACAAGCAGCAGGCGGCCGGGGTCACGCCGGATCAGATTCGCCTGTCGATCGGGCTGGAGGATCTCGACGACATCCTGTGGGATCTCAACCAGGCGCTCGACGCGTCCCAGGCCTAGCAGGAATGCTGAAAAAGGCTATCGGGTCCCCGCTCCGTCACCGTCGCGGTTCGGTAACCACCTGCAAACACGTAGCCAAGTTTCCGAGCCGCGCGTGTAAACAAGCGGTTTTCGGGTTTTTTCAGCAGCCTGCCAGGTGTGGGGCAGGCTGGTAGCCTGCCCCCTGCCCGCGAATGTCCATAAGCGCCAGTTCCTCCGATCACCGCGCCGCAGTGTTTGCCAGCTTTCTTGGCTGGACCCTCGACGCCTTCGATTTTTTTCTGGTGGTCTACTGCCTGACGGCGATCGGCAAGGAGTTCCACCGCAGCGACGCCGATATGGCCTTCACCCTCACCCTCACGCTGGCGTTTCGTCCGGTGGGCGCCTTCATCTTCGGCCTGCTCGCGGACCGCTATGGGCGCCGCTTGCCGCTCATGCTCGATCTGGTCTTCTATTCCGTGGTGGAAGTGCTGTCGGGCCTCGCCCCCACTTTCACCACGTTCCTGATCCTGCGCGCGCTGTTCGGCATCGGCATGGGCGGCGAGTGGGGCGTGGGCGCTTCGCTGGCCATGGAAAAGGCGCCCCCGCGTCTGCGTGGCGTGTTCAGCGGGCTGCTGCAACAGGGCTACGCCGCGGGAAGCCTGCTGGCCTCGCTTTGCTTCTTCGCCTTATTTGAGCGGATCGGCTGGCGGCCCTTGTTCTTCCTGGGAGGCCTGCCCGCGCTGCTGGCGATCTTCGTCCGGCTGCGCGTGAAAGAATCGGCGGTCTGGGAATCCACGCGGCACCACGACTGGGGTCACCTGCGGAGCGCCATCGCCGGCCAGTGGAAGCTTTTCCTCTATCTGACGCTGCTCATGATGGGCATGAACTTCACCTCGCACGGCACCCAGGACATGTACCCGACCTTCCTGCAGCGGGCCTGGCATCTGCAACCGGCGCCGCGCGCGCTGTTGTCGGCCATCTCCATGATTGGGGCGATCATCGGCGGCGTGGTCTTCGGGCTGGTATCGGACCGCTTCGGCCGACGCCGCGCCATGCTGATTGCGCTGGCCGGAGCCATCGCCGTGGTCCCGTTGTGGGCGTACGCCCCGGGCATCATTCTGCTGGCGCTCGGCGGCTTCCTGATCCAGTTCATGGTGCAGGGGGCCTGGGGCGTCATTCCGGCCCATTTGTCGGAGTTGTCGCCGGACGCGGTACGGGGCTTCCTGCCCGGCTTCGCCTATCAGTGCGGCGTCCTGCTGGCCGGATCGGTTGGCTGGATGGAAGCGCGCTTCGCCCAGCACACCAGCTACGCCAACGCCATGGCCATCACCGCGGCAACGGTGTTTATTTTCGCCATGATCATGACAGCCCTTGGCCGGGAGCGCCACGGGGTGGGCTTTGGAGCGGAAGCCGTTACCGCGCCGGCTGACTGACTTCCACTCCGGCGCGCGTATAGTCGTAGCGCAGCACCAGCGAGTGGCCACTCATCGATGGGAATCGCGACGCCTGCGCGGCGGCGAGGGACAGCCGGTTGAAGTAGGGGCTCTCTGCCCGCTTCAGAAACACGGCGGATCGCACCGAACCGTCCGCCGCGATGACTACCTGGACATCCACGCGGACGTTGCCATGAATCGATCGCACAGCCTGCGGCAGCAGGACCGGAATCTTACGGCTGGGGATCTCCGGAGGCGGCGCAGGCGCGCGGTCGGCGGCCGGCTCGCTCCCGGCCGGCGAAGCGTGCGCGGGAAGGCCGATCAGGCGCAAGGTTTCGGAGGCGCCGGAGTGGTCCAGACGCACCAGCACATCGCTCGAAGAAGGACGATACAGAAGTTGTCCGTCCGCCAGCGCCTGCCGGCTGAGCGCAATGCCGTGCCACCCGCCGCCCTGTTGAATGGAAAGCGCCGCGGCTTCACCTGCCGGCCAGGTGATCCGCAGGGAATCGCCCTGCGGCGCCGCTCGCAGGAACGGACCCGCAACCTCCCGCGGCCGAAGATCCGGCCGGAACCAAACCAGAAGCGCGGCGGCGAGCACCACGACGGCGGACATGCTCAACCAGGGCACCCGCAACATCACCGTTTCGTTGTTGTCGAGCGGCATGGGCCGATGCGCACATTATACGCTTGGTCAAAGCGGGGGAATCCGGCGCGGGGCAGTTCCATAGATTTCAGACTGTCGCCGTGTCTATTGCATATAGGCTATAATCTATATACACAAACTATACTGATAGCCTATAGCCTATGAAAAAAGCCACGCTGGCCGCTCAATCCCGCTTGCATCTCGACGCCCGCTTCCAGAGGCTCCGGCCGGTCTCGCTCTATGCTTCGCCGGTCCGCGGATGGATCAGGGCCATCCGCGGCGCTCTCGGCCTCTCCACCAGCCAACTGGCCAAACGCCTGGGGGTGAAGCAACCCTCCGTTGTCGCGCTGGAACAGTCCGAAGGGAGGGGCACCATCGAGCTCGCTACTCTGCGGCGCGTCGCCGAAGCGCTCGATTGCACTCTTGTCTACGCGCTCGTGCCCAACAGGCCTCTGGAGAAAATCGTCCGTGACCGCGCACGTACATTCATCCGCAGGCGTCTGCAGCCGGTGGAACACTCCATGCTGCTGGAGGACCAGAAAGTGACCGTGAAGGGCTCCCGGGCGCGCCTCGACGAAGTTCTGCGCGAGACGAACCCGCGGCTGTTCTGGGACTAGCCGTTGCGCGACCTTTTCGAGCCGCCCGACCGCGCCGCCACCCCGCTGATGCCGGAGGAAGCGCGCGATCTGATTCCGGCGCATATCGCTTATCGCCGCGAGCTCAACGAAGCGGAGCAGCAAAACATTGTGCGCGCGCAGGATTGGGCGCTCCAGCGCCGCCGCGATCCGCTGAACGAGAAGTTCATTCGGGACCTGCACCGCCGGATGCTCGGGGAGGTGTGGCGCTGGGCCGGGAGGTTCCGGACCAGCGACCGCAACCTGGGAATCCCCTGGTGGGAGATTCCGATAGCCCTCCGCCTGCTGCTTGACGACACCAGAGCGCGGATCGGGTACGGCACGTACCCGCCCGACGAGATCGCGGTGCGTTTTCATCACCGCCTGGTGCAGATACATCCCTTTCCCAACGGCAACGGCCGTCATTCCCGTCTCATGGCCGATCTGCTGGCGATGAGGCTGGGGCGCCAACGGTTCTCCTGGGGACGGGAAAGCCTGCGCGATGCCGGAACCACGCGCCAGCTCTATATCGCGGCTCTACGGGCGGCCGACAATCATGACCTCGCGCCGCTGCTGGCGTTCGCGCGTGCCTGAGGCCGGGTTACTCGCCCGAAATCTCCGCCAGAAACTCCGCGTCGATGGCCTTTCGCCCCGCGAACCCCTCGTCCGTTCCGTGCCACCACGAGATCTCCCGCTCACCCAGCTTCCAGCACAGGTACACTTCCTGCCCGCGATAGAGCGTGGGGAAATCCACCAGGCCGATAGCCAGGTCCTTGATCAGGCAGCCCATGTCCTGAATGGAGTCCAGGGTTCGCCGCAATTGAGCCGCGCCGGCTTCGCGCCGGGCGCGCAGGTTAAGCATCGCGCCGGAATCCACCAGAGCGCCACCCAGCATGGCGATGCGCTGCTGGGCGGCGCTGAGTTCCTGCTCCGCCTGCTGATAATCCAGATGGAGGTCGATCGCCTGGCGCAGCGCCTCACTCACTCGAGGCAACAGCTTTACTGCGCCATCGAACGTGAACAGACGCGCCATCCCACAGGGATTATACGCCGGAAACCTGCACGGCGAGCGAGCGGCTGCGCGGCCCGTCGAATTCGGCGAATATAATGCTCTGCCACGTCCCCAGCAGCACGGCGGCGTTGCGCACCTGCAGGCACAGCGTCTGCCCCATCAGCATCCCGCGCATGTGCGAGTCCGCATTGCGCCGCTCGCAGTCGGAATGTGCGGGATCGTTGTGACGGTAGTATTGTTCCCGTGACACGATCTCCTCGAAAAAGCCCTTGACGTCGTGAATCAGGGCGTCCTGCCATTCGTTGATGAAAACCGCCGACGTGGTATGCAGGGACTGCAGGTGCACCAGTCCGTCGCGAATGCCGCTGCGGCGCACGATGTCGTTGATCCGTTCCGTGATATTGAGCAACTGCAGGCGATCGGTGGTCACCCAGTCGACAATGCGGCTGATTACCCGGAACCCCGGAACCGCGGCGGCCACCGGTGCGGGTCCGCCGGGCACTGTCTCGGTCAGTTTTCTGGAAGGTTGCATACGTTTCTCTCTGGTTCTCTCATTCAGTGCGGACGCTTACGTAATGGGACGCGCGAGGCCCCCGTGGCGACTCAGCGAAAGTATAAAGGCCGTGCCACCATCGGCTTGAGTGCGCTTTGACGCAGGCGGCCCCGGGCCCGCATTCAGTGTCGGCGCACACTGCCCGAATTATTTTTCCCGGTTTGTCGATGTACCGTCCGGCTGCCCGTCGTAACGGTGAAGGACCATCCATGAAATATCTTTTCTTGATTTGTGTCAGCGAGTCCGAAGACGCAAAAATGTCGACGGAAGACCGCGGCGCTCTGTACGCCGCCTACGGGGCGTTCACTCAGGAAGTAAAGGACCGCGGTGTGTACCTGGGCGGAAATCCCCTGCACCCGGTCAGCACGGCGACCACGGTGCGCGTCCGAAACGGCAAAACTCTGACCACCGACGGGCCGTTCGCCGAAACCAAGGAGCAGATGGGCGGCTACTACCTGCTCAACTGCGCCAACCTGGACGAAGCCATCGAGCTGGCGGCGAAAATCCCCAGCGCGAAGAACGGCTCCATTGAGGTGCGGCCCATCATGGAGATGGGCTCATCGGCGGCGCACAGTTAAACTCCCAGGCCGGGGCGTTCTCTCAGACCGCCCCATCTTCCAGCTCCGCAATCCGCCCCTCCAGATACCTCCGCTCCACCACGTTCGCGGTCATCTCCAGCGCGCGGCGATAGGCGTCGCGCGCCTCTTCCACCCGGCCGAGGCGCCGCAGCAGATCGGCCCGGGTGGCGTGGAACAGATGAAACCCACCCAGCTCGGGCGCCAGACCATCCACCAGACTCAGCCCGGCCTCGCACCCTTCCGCCATGCCGCGCGCCACCGCCGCGTTGAGGGCCACAATCGGCGTGGGATCCAGAGCGCGAAGCTGATCGTAAAGCGCGGCGATCTGCGCCCAATCGGTTTCCGCGGCGGCGCCGGCCTCGGCATGCAAAGCCGCGATCGCCGCCTGGATCTGGCAGGTGCCGGGGGTACGGCGACGCAACGCCTCCTCCAGAATGGCGATACCTTCGCGAATCCGCGCGCGGTCCCATCGCGAGCGGTCCTGCCGCTCGAGCGGAACCAGATTGCCGGAGCCGTCGAGACGCGCGGCGCGACGCGAATCCTGCAACAGCAGCAGCGCCAGCAAACCCGCGTTCTCAGCGTCCTCCGCGGCCACGTGCCGCAAAACCCGCGCCAGCCGTATTGCTTCGGCGCACAGTTCGCCGCGGATGAGCTGCTCCCCTCCGGACGCCGCGTAGCCTTCGTTGAAAACCAGATAAACCACCCTTCGCACAGCGTCCAGGCGCTCACCGAGCAGGTGCGCCTCCGGGACCTCGAAGGGAATGCCGGCGCTGCGAATTTTGTGTTTGGCGCGCACCAGCCGCTGCGCCAGGGTCGCCTCCGGAAGCAGGAACGCGCGGGCGATTTCCGCGGTGCTGAGGCCGCCCAGGGTCCGCAGCGTGAGCGCCACCTGGGATTCCGGTCCAAGCGCCGGATGGCAGCACAGGAAGAACAGGCGCAGCCGCTCGTCGGGGATCTCCTGTTCGCCCGGCTCCACCGGCAGGCTGACTCCCGCGAACGCCGCGGAGAGATCGTCCTCTTTCGCGCGGCGAGTCCGCTCGCGGCGCACGCGGTCCAGCAGTTTGCGCCAGGCGACGGTGGTCAGCCATGCGCCCGGATTGGAGGGAATCCCCGAACGCGGCCACTCCGCCAGGGCCGTGGTCATGGCGTCCTGCAATGCGTCTTCGGCCGTGTCCAGCGACCCGCAACGCCGCACCAGATACGCCAGAATGCGCCCGGCCTCCTCGCGATACGCCGATTCCAGCAGGTCTTTCATCGCGCCAGCCGCTTCAGGGTCTCCAGATTCCTGATTTCGTCACCCGGTTCGTCCACCGGCGTCTCCAGAATGAACGCCTTTGGGCGCAGCTTCGGGTGACGCAGAATACGCCGGAAGCCGTCCTCTCCAATGTAGCCCTGGCCGATGTTCTGATGGCGGTCCAGATGCGAGCCGAGCGGCATTTTCGAATCGTTGGCGTGAATCACCGGGACATTCGCCAGGCCCAGAACGCGATCGATCTCGGCCACGGTCGAGCGCAATCCTTCGGCGGTAGCGATGTTGAAGCCCGCGGAGAGGGTGTGGCAGGTGTCCACGCAGAACCCGATGGCGAGGTCGCTGAATTCCGCCGCGTAACGGCGTACGTCGGCCAGTTCCTCGAAGCGGCTGCCCAGCGTGGACCCGGCGCCGGCCATGTTCTCCAGCAGCACCGTCAAGCCCTTCGTATCCAAACCGTGCGCGGCCTCCACCAGCGACCGCACCAGCGCGATAATCCCTTCGTCCGGGGAATGGCCCCGGCAGTTTCCCGGATGCGCCACCAGATACTCGGCGCCGATGATCAGCGCGCGTTCCAGCTCCCCGCGAAACGCCCGCGTCGATTGCGTTCGCAGCGCCTCGTCGCAGGAGGCCAGATTGATCAGGTAGTTGTCGTGGATCACCAACGGGCGCAGGTCGTGTTTCTCCCGCAGCGCCTTGAATCGTCGAACCTCATGGGGATCGGGCGCGCGCGCCCGCCACATTCGCGGACTGGCCGAGAAGATCTGGAATGTGTTCGCGCCCGCGCGCACCGCTTCAAGCGCGGCGTTCTCCAGAGATCCGGCGATGGAAGTATGCAGACCGAAACGGCGAACCATGTTCCCTGGACGCGCCACGCCAGTCGCGTTTCCCGCGAGCCCGCCCAAACGCGGCTGTCGCCGCATGTCCCTACCGTTGCTCCGACAGCGACTTCTCCGCCAGATCGCCCACTATGGGCAGTTTGTAGCGCTCGTCGTGCGATACCTTCACGATCATAAAGATCCACGCCCCGAAAATCATGACCTTCAGCAGATCCGGAATGATCTTGTGGAAGTGCGGTCCCGGAAACGGTATCGAGAAGAACCAGCCCAGCGTCTGATCCACGATCAGCCACGCCACGAACAGATACAGCCCCTGGAAGGCGTTGAACCGAACGGTGGTGTCGCGCCGGAAGCGGGTCGACGCCAGCACCACGATAGCCGCGATCCACCCCAGCACCGGGATATAACAGAGCAACGAAGCGGTCCGCGGACTGATGCCCGCCAGCGGATCGGCCGCCGGCGCTTTCGGTTGCTTCCCGCCGCACTTGGCGCAGTACACGTCGAGCGGCTGGACCGTGTTCCCGCAACTGGTGCAAAATGGCATCGCCCTATCCTGTCCAACTACATGTACGCAAGCGAGATCGGAGCTGTTCCGGCATTATCGCACCATTGTGATACATTCGGAGGCGATGCAGCGCGCGCTCCTTCTTCTGCTGGCGTTTTCGGCCGCCGGCATCGCCCACGCGGCGAAGACCCTGGACATCTTTTTCGTGGACGTGGAAGGCGGGCAGGCCACGCTGATTGTGACGCCCGCCGGCCAGTCCCTGCTTGTGGATACCGGCTGGAGAGGCTTCAATGGCCGCGATGCCGACCGCATCGTGCAGGCGGCGAAAAAGGCCCACATCAAGAAGCTCGATTACGTGCTCATTACCCACTATCATCGCGACCATGTGGGCGGCGCGCCGCAGCTCGCCGACCGGCTGCCCGTGGGCGCCTGGCTCGACCACGGGCCGAATCGCGAAGACTCCAAGGTAACCCGCGAGGATTTCGCCGACTACCAGCGTATCTCCAAAGCTCAGCATATCGTGGTCAAGCCCGGCGATCCCATCCCGCTCAAGGGCGTTGACGTGACCATCGTGTCGGCGGACGGTGCGGTAATCGCCCAGCCGCTGGCCGGAGGGGGGCAGGACAACCCGGTCTGCGCCACTACCCCAAAACGCGAGGTGGACAGTACCGAAAACGCGCGGTCCGCGGGCTTCGTGCTCCGCTACGGAGCTTTTCGCTTTGCCGACCTGGGTGATCTCACTTGGAATAAAGAGCTGGAGCTGGCCTGTCCGGCGAACAAGCTGGGAACCGTGGACGTGTTCCTGGTCTCTCATCATGGGATGAATCTGTCGAACTCCCCGGCCCTTGTCGATGCTCTGCACCCCCGGGTGGCCATCATGGACAATGGCGCGCGCAAGGGCGGGAGCCCTGAAGCCTGGCAGACGGTGAGGGACTCGCCGGGCCTCGAAGACCTTTGGCAACTTCACTTTGCCATGGAAGGCGGCACCGCGCACAACAGTCCTGATCCGTTCATCGCCAACGTGGACGAGGCCTGCCAAGGCAGCCCGCTGCGGCTGGCCGTGTCCGAAGATGGGTCGTTCACGGTAACCAATACCCGGAACAACTATTCGAAGACCTACCCGCCCGCCAGCCACTGAGCACGTCCGTAAGGTGGAAAGTGCGTGTTTTCACCCACTCCGAGAACGGCATTCTAGGTGCTAGGACTTTGGACCTGCCAATAAGTGCTTTGTTGATATTGACAAAAGATTAAAGCCGCTTTAAGATTACGTTTCCGGGTAACTTACTTCCGACTGCAACTTCAGGCAGGTGTATTGCTGCGCCTATGAACTTCCAACCTGGCGAGAAAATCGTCTACCCAAACCACGGGGTAGGGACCATTGAGAATATCAGCTCACGGGCATTTGAGGGACGGTGCGAGCGCTTCTACCTGTTCCGGCTCAACTGCAGCAGCCTGACGGTGATGGTGCCGTTTTCGCACGTAGAGGAACTGGGGCTGCGCAAGCTCACCAGGAATGGCGAGATCGCTCGCGTGCTGGCCTATCTCTCCGACGCGGCGTGCGCCCGCAATGCCGACTGGAAGGATCGCTTCAAGGAGAACTCCGAGAAGATGAACCATGGCAGTCTGCCGGAGATCGCCGAAGTGTTCAAGAGTCTGGTGATCCAGCAGACCCGGAAACCTCTTTCGTTCCGTGAGAAAAAGATGCTGGATCGCGCCCGGCACATGCTGATCACCGAACTTTCGACCTCGCAGCGGATCAGCGAGACGGAAGCCTGCAATCTGCTGGAACGAACGCTGGCCAAGGCCTGTCTGCCGCTCCCCGCCGCAATCTGACGCGAAGGGACAGAGGGCCGGCCCTTTGTCCCTTCACGCTAAAAAGTCACAAGCTTTCTCCCCCCCTGCCGATACGAAATCCAGAGCCACTCAAGCGGGCTCGCATATTGTCACGAGGGGATTCGCATGCAAACAGCCACCATGGAGAGAACCGCCGCGGCGGTTGCCACCGATGAGCGCGCCGGGAAGTATCTGACCTTCCGCCTGGGCCCGGAAGAATTTGGCGTCCGCGTGGACAAGGTGCGCGAAATCATGGGCGTACTGGAGATTACCTCGGTGCCGCAGACGCCCTGCTATCTGAAGGGCGTGATTAACCTGCGCGGCAAGGTGATTCCGGTGGTGGATCTGCGGCTCAAGTTCGGTCTGGAGGCGATCGAGTACACGCAGCGCACCTGCATCATCGTGGTGCAGGTGCGCGGCGAGATCAGCACCATTCAGGTGGGTCTGGTTGTGGATACCGTGTCCGAGGTCCTCAATCTGGCCGGAGCGGATATCGAGAACACGCCCGATTTCGGAGCGCAATTGAGCACGCCGTTCATCCTGGGCATGGCCAAGGTGAAGGGGAAAGTGAAAATCCTGCTGGACATCGACCGGGTGGTCAGCGCGCACGAAATCGCCGGTCTCGGTTCTTTGTTGGACCAGGCGTAAGCGGTCCACCCGTAAGCACCGAGCCGGAAAGGAAAGGCAAATGACGAACGCGGAAATGGTTGCGGCGATTACCACAGCGACGCAGGAAGTTTTTTCCATGATGATGGGCGTCGACGTGACCGCCGGAGAGCCGTTCCTGGACCATGGCGCGGGCGCCGATTCGAGGGTGCTGGCCCTGCTGGGACTGGCCGGCGCGTGGGTGGGAACCGGCAGCATATCCTGCTCGGCGGAAATCGCCTGCCGCCTGGCTTCGCGGATGCTGATGGCCGAATACCCGTCCATCAACGACGAAGTGCTGGACGCCATGGCCGAGGTGGCCAACATGGTCATCGGCAACGTCAAGACGAAACTCGAGGAGACTCTGGGGACCATGGCCTTAAGCACGCCCACGGTGGTCTACGGACGCAACTTCGAGACCCGCCGCGGGGGAAGCCGCGAATGGGTTTCGGTGCCCTTCGCCTGCGACGGCGGGTCCATCCATGTGCAAATCTGTCTCACCGAGGCGCAGCAGAATGCGACGGTCTTCCGGCCGGGCTTTGCGCTCCCGCACGCGGTGCAACTCTGAGCGAAAAAACCATGAGCCGGGCAGCGGATGAGACAACATCGAGTGGCCGGCCGGCAGCCCTGAATCTGGGCGAGGATCCGGAGTTGCTTGGGGATTTTATCCTGGAATCCCGCGAGCACCTGAGCAGCATCGAGCGGAACGTGCTGACGCTGGAGCAGGACGCCGCCGACTCGGAAGCCATTCACGCCAGTTTCCGGGCGTTCCACACCATCAAGGGACTGGCCGGATTCCTGGAACTGGGCGCGGTGCAGGAGGTCGCGCACGAGGTGGAGACCGTGCTCGATCTGGCGCGCAACGCCAAACTGGTCATCGATTCGGCGGTGATCGACCGCATTCTGGAGAGCAAGGACTATCTGATTCTCTGGCTGGACCAGCTTGATTCCAGCCTGAGCCGGGGAACGGCGATCGCGGCGCCGGACAACGCCGGGCTGCTGGTTTCCATTCGCGCCCTGGCCGCGCGGGGCACCGCTCCGGCGGCTGCAAGCGGGAGGCCGGAAACCATCGTGGTCGAAGCCAGCCTGGCCAGCTTGTCCAGCCTGTCCGAAGCCGTCGAGGCGGCCAGCGGAATTTCCGGGGCGGTGACGGGCGCGGTTGCCATGGACGCCGCGGGCGGCCCTCCGGCGGCCGTTCCTCCAGCCGCGCCAGCGGCAACTCACGACGAGCCCGCGGCCGCGCAGAAAAGCGTCGACGCGCATGGGCGGGAGGCGCGCGCCATCAAGGTGGACACCGCCAAGCTGGACTACCTGGTGGACATGGTGGGCGAAATGGTGATTGCCCAGTCGCTGGTGCGCCACGATCCCGACCTTGTTGGCGAGACGCGGCCGCGGCTGGTGCGGAATCTCTCGCAACTGGCGCGCATCACCGACGACGTGCAGCGCACGGCCATGTCCATGCGCATGGTGCCGGTGGGACAGCTCTTCCAGAAAATGAGCCGCCTGGTCCGCGATCTCTCGCGCAAGAACGGGAAGCGGGTGGAGCTGGAAACTTCCGGCGAAGACACCGAGCTTGACCGCAACATCGTCGAGGAACTGGCCGACCCGCTGATGCACATGGTGCGCAACTCTCTTGACCACGGCGTGGAGACGCCCGCGGAACGCCAAGCCTCGGGAAAATCGCCGGTGGCGCGAGTGATTTTGCGGGCGTCGCATCAGGCCGGACATATCGTCATCGAGGTGGGCGACGACGGCCGCGGCCTGAACAAAGACAAGATTCTGAAGAAAGCCACCGAGCGGCATCTGGTGGAGCCGGGCGGGCAACTGGGCGAGCACGAGCTGTTTCATCTGATCTTCCAGCCCGGTTTCTCGACCGCCGAAACCATCACCGACGTCTCCGGGCGCGGCGTCGGCATGGACGTGGTGCGCCGGCAGATCCACAAGCTGCGCGGGCGCATTGACATTCGCTCCACGCTCGGAGCGGGCACCACCTTTCTGCTGAAGGTTCCGCTGACCCTCGCCATCATCGACGGTCTGGTGGTGACCGTGGGGGCCGAGCGCTATATCGTGCCCATATTCGCGGTGCGGGAAATGGTGCGTCCGACCGCGGAAATGATCTCGACCGTGCAGGGCCGCGCGGAAATGGCGCTGGTGCGCGGAATGCTGCTGCCGATGATCCGGCTGCACCGCAAGTTCGCCGTCAAGCCCGACAATGAAGACCCCACGCGCTGCCTGCTGATTGTCTCCGAGGGCGCCGGGCGCAAGTTCTGTCTGATGGTGGACGGCCTCATCGGCAAGCAGGAAGTGGTGATCAAGGGGATGAGCGAGATGCTGCAGGGCATTGAGGGCATCGCCGGCGGGGCCATCCTGGGCGACGGGCGGGTGGGATTGATTCTGGATCTGGAGGCGCTCTGTGGTGAAACCCGCGGCGACAAAGCCCACCGCTGATTTTGCGAATCCCGCGGCGGCGAACTGGGCTCTGAGCGAAAAGGAATTTCAGCAGATTCGCGAGCTGGCGCACGCCCGCTTCGGTCTGGACCTGCGCGATGGGAAACAGCAACTGGTCGCCGCCCGCCTGGGCAAGAAGATCCGCCAGGGTGGGTTCGCCACCTTCGCCGCGTACTACCGGCACGTCACCGCCGACGCCAGCGGCCAGTCTCTGGTGGAGCTGATTGACGCGCTGGCCACCAACCATACCTCTTTCCTGCGCGAACAGGCCCATTTCGATCTTCTGGCGAAGAACGTTCGCGCTTCGGCCGGGCGCCTGCCGTCCATCTGGAGCGCCGCTTGTTCCACCGGAGAAGAACCGTATTCCATCGTCTTCACGGTGTTAAACGCGCTGCCGCGCGCGCCGGCGCCGCACACGCCCCCGTTCGTTCTGGCCACCGATATCTCCACCCGCGTGCTCGATCACGCCCGCCGGGGGTGCTTCGCGCCAGACCGCCTGAACGGTCTGCCGGAGGCGTGGAAACGGAGTTATCTGCTGAAAGCCCGCGGCGAACGCGAAGGCTGGCACCAGGTGAAGCCGGAAATCGTATCCCTGATCGAGTTCCGGCGCATGAACCTGATTGAACCGTTTCATCATGGCCGCAGCTTCGACGTCATTTTCTGCCGGAACGTCATGATTTACTTCGACCGGCGCACGCAGCAGGATCTGGTAAACCGGCTGGCCGCATGCCTGCACCCCGGTGGATATCTGTTCGTGGGCCATTCGGAGAGCCTGAGCGGTATCGAACACCCGCTCGAATATGTATGCCCGGCGGTGTACCGGCGGAGGCAGAAACGATGAAGACCATCATCATTGGGATCTCGGATTGCCAGGTGAGTGGTGAGCCGGACAGCGAGCTGGTGACCTACGCGCTCGGATCGTGCATCGCCGTTTCCGTGTGGGACCCGTTGCGTCGCGTTGCCGGTCTGCTGCACTTCATGCTTCCGGAATCCAGCATGGACGCGCGCAAAGCGGCGGCCAATCCGTCGATGTTCGCCGACAGCGGAATCGAGCGCCTGGTGAAGACCGCGTGCGACAAAGGCGCCGACCGGCGCCGTTTGGTGGTGCGCCTGGCCGGCGGCGCTCAGGTGCTCGATCCACAAGGCGTCTTCAATATCGGTAAGCGCAACTATCAGGCCGCCCGCAAGATGCTCTGGAAATACGGCATGCTGATCGCCTCCGAAGCGGTTGGAGGGCAGGTCTCCCGAACCGTGCGCCTGACCGCCGAAGACGGCAGATTGCGCGTTCGCGAGGGCAACGGCACGGAGACCGAACTCCCACTGCACGGACAATCGAAGAAGGAGGCCGCCAATGGCGTACCGAGTTTTGCTGGTTGATGATTCGCCCGCCATGCGCTCGTTCATTCGCCGGGTGATGCTCATGTCCGGCTTCGACCTCGACGAATGTCTCGAGGCGGGAGACGGCGCCGAGGCGCTGGAATGCCTGCGCCGGGAACGAATCGACGTGATCCTTACCGACATCAACATGCCGCGCATGGACGGCGAGGAACTCATGCTCAGGATTTCCGGGGACAGCGAGTTGCGCAACATCCCGGCGGTGGTTGTCTCCACCGATTCCACTAAACCGCGCATCGAGCGCATGATCAGCCTCGGCGCGCGCGGCTATATCGCCAAACCGTTTTCCCCGGAGGCCCTCCGCGAAGCTCTCGAAAAGGTACTGGAGTGCACCGTATGAACGTCCACGCCAATCCCACCGAAGCCGAACTGGCCGGCGCCGTAGCGGCCGCCGCCAGCAGCGTGCTGGAAACCATGTTCTTCGCCGAGGCGGAGACCTGCGCGCCCCTGACGCCGGAGCAGCAGCGGGACATGATCGGCGTCTCCATCCGTTTCGATGGCGGGGTGCGCGGCGAGTTCCTCATCGGCATCGACCGTCATGTCGCCGACATGCTCGCGTCGGCGTTCCTCGGCCTCGACGAGGGCGATGTCTCGGAGGCCGAAGTCGCTCAGGTGATGTGCGAAACCGCGAATATGATCTGCGGCGCCGCGCTGAGCCGCATCGAAGCGGAAGATCATATGCGTCTCGATACGCCCGCGCTCGCCGACGCCGCCACCGCGTTCGCCACCGGCGGCTATCAGCAGGAGTTCTTCGTCACCCCGGACGGCAACATCTCAACGGGCGTTCGCCTCGCCGGGTAAGCGGCCACGAAGGAACATTCGTGTGCATGCGTGTTCATTCGTGGCCATCTCCGAACTTGATCACGGACTCGGCTTCGAACTTGCGATAGTCCTGAAACTCCAGCTCGTTGCGCACCTTCCCGTCCCAGGTAGTCACTGAAACCGTCGCCGTGCAGGGCAGCAGGTACGATTTCCCGGAGATCGACGTTTCGCAGTAATCGATAACCGTGCCAATCTCGCGCATCTGCAGTGACAGCGGGATGTCCGAGTCCGCCGCGTCGGTGACGCGCCACACCGCGCCGGTCTCCGGGTCCACGGAAACGGAACCGTGGTACGGCAGCACGGCCTTCGCCAGGTCGCTGAGTTGCATGCTCAGCGTGGAATGCTCCTTGTCCACCGTGTAATCGAAAACGGCCAGGCGTTTTCCGCGCACCGTTTCCCAGCGGTTCCACGTGAATGAGGCGTCGCTGGCCGGGTCCATCAGCCGGCTGAGCAGAATGCCGAACTCGCCTTCGGAAATCAGAGGCGTGTGCCACTGCCGCTTCGTTGGGTCCGCGGGCTTGCCGTTCACCAGATCGAGCGTGCGTTTTTCATGGCCGTCGTGGAAGCTCAGCCGCGAAGTCAGCGTGTCCCCTTTGTGCCAGCGATTCGAATTCAGCCCCGCTTCGAACTGATGCGTCACCTGCACGCACAGGAAATTGGGGAGCCCGGATACGTACTGCTCGCCATACTGTTCCATGGCTTCCAGCAGACGATCCTGCGTGGCCGGGTCGGGCGCGGCATCCTGCTGCGCGGCCGCGGGCAGAAGAACGAAGAGGCAAAGCGGAAGAAGCCGTTTCATCGCGCCTGTATGTTATTATCGCGTCGTGTGACGACCCCCCATCTGGTGGACCTTGCCGTCATACTCGTCTACCTGGCCGGCATCACTTGGTTCGGCGCGCGATTCCGCCACTCCCAGCGCAGCCTGCGCGACTATTTCCTCGGCGGCAGAAACGCCCCGTGGTGGGCCATCTCCTTTTCCATCGTTTCGGCCGAAACCAGCACCCTCACGGTCATCGGGACGCCCGCGCTGTCGTTCGGAGGGAACTTCGGGTTCCTGCAGGTGGTGTTCGGGTATCTGCTGGCGCGCGTGGTGATTTCGACGCTGTTCCTGCCGCACTACTTTCGTGGAGAGATGTTCACCGCCTACGAGCTGATGCGCCGGCGCTTCGGCGAGCGCACGCGGCGGTTCACGGCGGGCACGTTTCTCATTCTGCGAGCGCTGGCCGAGGGCGTGCGCGCCTTCGCCTTATCCATCGTGATCGGCGTGGTGCTCGCGCCCGTGTATCGCCGGTTCGGCGTGGCCGGATGGGCCGAGGCCGGGTCCATCCTGCTGATCGTCGCGCTCACTCTGTTCTACACCTTCGAAGGCGGCATGAGCGCGGTAATCTGGACCGACGTCGTGCAGATGATCCTCTACGTGGGCGGCGCGGTGCTCAGCTTCGTAGTGATTCTGGGGCAGATTCCGGGCGGCTGGGCGCACGTGGCCGCGGTGGCCGGGCCGGCGGGCAAGTTTCAGGTCTTCGATTTCCGCTTCGGTTTTACGGCGGCGTTCTTCGCCCGCAGCTACAGTTTCTGGGCGGGCATCGCGGGAGGCTGCTTTCTGACCACCGCCAGCCATGGAACCGAGCAACTGATGGTGCAGCGATATCTGGCCGCGCGCAGCGAGCGGGATGCGCGCAAAGCGCTGTTTTCAAGCTGGCTGGTGATCTTCTTCCAGTTCGCGCTGTTCCTGTTGATTGGCGCAATGCTGTGGGTGCACTACGGGGACGCTCATCTGGCCGCGCCAAACCCGCTGGACACCATTTATCCCGCCTTCATCTGGAACAACCTGCCGCCGGGCGTGGCCGGGCTGGTGATTGCGGCCATACTGGCGGCGGGCATGTCCAATCTGAGCGCGGCACTCAACGCGCTGGCGTCCACGTCGATCATGGATTTCTATCAGCCGCTGTTCGGGAGCGCAGGCATGAGCGAAGCGCGCCTTCTGCGTCTGGCGCGATGGGCCACGGTGGCGTGGGGCGCGGTTCTGTTTGCGATTGGGCTGGTGGCGCGCCATTGGGGTTCCGTTCTGGAGGCGGGCCTGTCCATCGCGTCAATTTTGTACGGGAGCCTGCTGGGAGTGTTTTTCCTGGGATTGCTGACGCGCCGGGTAGGCCAGAATGCAGCGATCACCGCCATGGTGTCCGGCTTGCTCCTTATGCTGTATATCAGGATGGCCACAACCATCGCGTTCACCTGGTGGGTGCCCATCGGCACCGTGGCGACGTTTGCGGTGGGCCTCGGCGCGTCGTTCGTGTGGAAGGAGCGGCAGGCGGCATGATCGCCCCCGGAATTATCAGCCGCCGATCAACGCAGACGAACACAGATGGGCTCCGAAGGAGTCTGAGAGAAGCGCTCATCCGCGTTCATTCGTGTGCATTCGTGGCCACTTCCGGAGCGCCCCGATGAGCACCACCCAGCCCCCGCGAACGCTGGTCCGCGGCCTGTCCCTCACCGCCGCCACCGCCATCAACATCGCCAACATGATCGGCACGGGCATCTTCCTGAAAACCCGCGTGATGACCTGCAACGTGGACAGCCCCTGGCTGGTGCTGGCCGTCTGGGTGGTGGCCGGATTGCTCTCGCTGGCCGGCGCGCTCACCTTCGCCGAACTGGCGTCCATGATGCCGCAAGCCGGCGGCGAGTATGTGTTCCTGCGGGAAGCCTACGGGCGCCCCTGGGGGTTCCTCTATGGCTGGACCATCTTCTTCGTTGCCCGCACCGGATCGCAGGCCGCCCTCGCCACCGGCTCAGCCATCTTTCTGAACATCATTACCGGCGGCGCGCTGAGCCGCACCTTCTTCACCGTTCCGCTGTTCGGTTACGCCATTCCATTCGGCCTGCTCCAGGTCGTGGCGCTCGGATGGATCGTCGTGATCACCACGGTGAACTGCGCCAGCGTTTCAGTGACCGGCGCCGCGGCCTCGGTGCTGACGGTGATCAAACTGGCCCTGCTGGCGCTGATCGGCATCGGCGCCATGACCCTGGCTTACGGCAACTGGGGACATCTTGCCATGAGCGCGGCGGGCGGGACCTGCGAAGGCGTCTCCGCGGCTGCGCGCGGCGGGCTGGCCGGTTTCGGTGCGGCCATGCTGGGCGCGCTGTGGGCCTACGACGGCTGGGACAACCTGACGCCACTCGCCGGCGAGGTGCGCAATCCACAACGCACCATCCCGCTGGCCTTTATTGGCGCCATGCTGGTGGTGGGCGCGCTTTATTTATTCGTGAATGCCTCCTACTTCTACGTGCTGACGCCCCGGCAGATTGCCAGCGTGCCTCTCGCGTCGTCGGTGGCCACGGAGGTGGTGAGGCGCTTCGCGGGCAGCGCGGCGGTGGGGCTGATCGCGGCGGCGCTGCTGGCTTCGTCGGTGGGCGCGCTGCACGCTTCGGTGCTGGCGAATTCACGGGTGCCGTTCGCCATGGCCCAGGACGGTCTGTTTTTCCGCAAGCTCGCCGTCATCACGCCGAAATCGCGCGTGCCCCGGAATGCGCTCATCGCCCAGGGCTTGTGGGCCGGCGTGCTGGCGCTGTCAGGCTCCTACGACATGCTTACCGACTACGTGATCTTCGCGTCCTGGGTTCTGTACGCGCTGGCCATCGCGTCGGTCTTCGTGTTCCGGCGGCGCCTTCCCGATGCCCCGCGGCCGTATCGGACCTGGGGCTATCCGGTGGTGCCCGTGTTGTTCCTCGTGGTCACCGCCTGGCTGCTTCTCAACACGCTGTGGACCGGTCCCGTGCAAGCCTTCGCCGGCCTCGGACTCATGGCGGCGGGAACGCCGTTCTATTTCTATTGGTCCAGAAAAGCGCGCACGCGCGGATAGAGCGTGGCCGATTCGCAGCTCGGCGACAGGTGCCCGCAATCGCTCTCCAGCACGATAGTGGGCGCGTTGATGGCGGCGGCGAAATCGAGCGCGGGCCCCGGGTTCACCATGTGATCCTGCTTCCCCGAAACCACCAGCAGTTTCGCTTTCACCGCGTGCGGCGTGGCCGCGTCAAGAGCCATCATGGCCTGCAGTTGCCGCAGCCAGTCGTTGGCGTCGAAGCGGCCCAGCGGCGCGTCGTCAATGTGCTTCACGAACCCGGGAAATTCGCCTGGCGGCGTGGTGCGGGCGCGGTACGCGGGCGTGGTCAGGGCGAATGACTGCATCTCGCCCACCGCGCGAAGCGAAGGCGGAGTCTGGTAGTCGCCGCCGTTCCAGCCTGCGCTTTCGGTGATGGCGTCCGCCTCTGCCGTCCACAACAGCAGGTCCGTCGAAGTGAGACGGGGCGACCCCACGATGGGCACCGCCACGTCCATGAAATTCGGATACGAGACGCACCCATTGAAAAGTCTGCATGCCGCCCATGGAGATGCCCATCACCGCGTGAAGATGAGGAATGCCAAGAACGTCATGCACCAGCCGGTACTCCGCGTTCACCATGTCGGCGATCGTGAACTTCGGGAAATGCATGCGGGGTTGTGCGGCGCTGTTCGAGGGCGAAGACGAAACGCCATCGCCCAGCGCGTCCACCGTGATGCCGAAGTAACGCGCAGGGTCCACCAAACCGTCGGCGGCCATGAACTGCGCCAGATCGTCGCTGCGTCCGGAGAACCACGTCGGGAAAAGCACCGCGTTCGACTTTGCGGCATTCAGAGTCCCGAAGGTGCGGTAGCCGATTCTGCAGTCGTGGATCGTTTCGCCGCTCTCGACTTTGAGATCGCCTAAAGACGCCATTTGCAAAGGAGAAGGCGCGGCGGCGAAAGCCGGCGGAGCAGCAGAAGAACGAATACGCTTCGCATGGTATAGAACAGTTATGAACGAAACGGAAAAGCTGCGCAAGCAGATCGCCGACATGCTGGCGTGGGGCGAAGCGCATCAGACTCTTGAGAAAGTGGTGGCCGACTTTCCCGCTGGCGCTGCGCGGCGTGCGCCCGCAAGGGCTGCCCTATAGCGGTTGGGAACTGGTGGAGCACATACGGATCGCTCAATGGGACATGCTGGAATTCAGCCGCGACGCGAAGCACGTGTCGCCCAGGTGGCCCTCCGGCTACTGGCCGCCAACGCCCGCGCCGCCGGACGAGAAAGCATGGGACGAGAGTGTACGCCGGTTTCAGGCGGATCGCGAACAGCTGCAGAAGCTGGTGCTCGATCCCGCGCAGGATCTGGTCGCTCCCATCCCGCACGGCAAAGGACAGACGTTGCTGCGGGAGGCGCTGCTGACGGCTGACCACACGTCCCACCATCTGGGCCAACTGATTCTGGTGCGGCGGCTGCTGGGCGCGTGGAAGTAATTCGGGACTGCGGAAGTTTTTCTTGAAACCATCTACGCTGAAGCTTCCTGCAGTGTCAGGTCGACCAACGAGATCTGGATGTCCGGAGTTGTCCTCGTGTCTCGTCGCCGGCACAATTGCGCGGGCCGCCGACAAGGGTCCTTGCCGGCCCAGTTTCGCCAGCAGCGATTCCAACGGGCTTGAGTCTTATATTCGCTGGTCGCTGCCGCGTATGTACGATTGAGCCGGGTTTCCATGCTGATACCGAACAACCAGGGCTGCCCTTGGTGGCCATCGCTCGATGTAGTAATTAACTGAACTCCGTCAGAAGAAACCCCGAGTGTACAAGCACGCGCAACTCCGACCCTCAGCGCTGAAGGAGTAGAGAAGTTCGGCGCCAGGATAAAACGAGGTGCTGCAGTGGGCCCCGTCTACCGAACCTGAAGCCGTCGGCCACGCCCTGGTTTTGTATTCCCGTATGAACCTGCCGACCGTCCGGCATATAAAGACGACAATCTCGTCGGCAAACCATCCGACCCAGAACACTCATCGTCATTCTACTCTTAATTCAACGGTTGATTCTCGGTGGAAGGACGGCAACAAAGTTATCGGAAGCAAGCGTCATCGGATATTGGCCTGGGAGAGGCGCGAATCGGCAGCTCAGCCCAGTCGCCTTGCGGCACTATACCGGGCCCACCGCCATTCGAGAAGGGCCCCTTACGAGCCAGCCATCCCCGGTGCGCCCTCGACCTCCAGCCAGGCACCCCTACATCCAAAACATTTTTGTGATACTGTGTTCCACATGGACCATCCAACCTCCCCGCGGTCCCGCACGGATGTGTTGCTGACTGGCGTGACCCGGCCGCAAAAGAAGGCGGGTTGCGCCGCGTTGCAGGGATTCCTGGCGAATCATGGCCTCGCCTCGTGGGGCCTCAACGTGAATGTCAGCGCCGATGGACCACAAACCTGGCAGCTCGATATCTCGGCCGTGGCCCCGCCAGAATTCGATTTCCAGACGAGGTCGGACCATTTCATCGTCATTGGAACCATGGATCTGGCGTCGATGATCGGCCAGTACCTGGAAGCCCACTACAACGCCTGCATGAATAGCCGGGCCATTGTGCGGCGGTCGCAGCGCAAGCCCGCGCGGCCGGAGGGTGTCCGGAACCTGCGACGCCGGCGCAAAACGGCATAACCGGTCCGCATCCGAACCGCGACAGTTATGGAGCGGTCCCCAGGGAGCGGTCCTGCTGCGTGCGCGCCAGCGCCTCAGCCAGTTCCGGCGGCAGCGCGCGCGACTGTCCCGAATTGACGTCGACGCAAACCACCGTAACAAACCCGTGCGCCACCGGACGCTCTTCCACGCTGGCCTCGAACGCCAGCTTATAGGACCTGTTCCCGACCCGCTCCACGCGCACTCCGATGGCCACCTGATCCTCGTATCGCACCATGGCGGTATAGGCGCACTCCACGTGCACGCGAGGAAAGCTCACCGCGGAGACGGTCCTGTCCTTATACGTCAGCCCGAGCGAGCGGAGAAATTCGATCTCCGCCGCTTCGAAATACCGCAGCATCGCGGTGTAGTGAATTCGCTGCGAAGCGTCGGTATCCACAAAGCGAACGCGAACCGGCCAGACGAAAGGCATTCTCTGGATTCTACGCTAATTGCCGTACTTGGCCGCGTTGGTGTCCACGCCGAACTCAATCGGTTCCGCTCCGCCGCGCGTGCCTTCCACGGAAATGCGCCAGACCCCGGCTTCCGGATGAGGAATGCGGAATTCCTGTGGCCGCGTCTGCTGGCCGGAATATCCGGTGGTGTTTCCATACCAGCCGTAGTGCTCTCCGGAGGGACTCACCAGATGGAGGTCCGCGCCCGCGTCGGCGGCGGTCCACACCAGCGTCGCATCCAGCGATTTCGCGCCCTTGCGCACCAGCACCAGGTCGCTCCACCACTGCGCCACCGCCACGCTGGCGCGAAACTGCAGTTCGTGCCCCGGCCGCGCGGATTCCTGAGCGGGCGCGCCCGCCGCAACCTCCGCCGCCGGCCGCGAACAATCGCATAAAGCCGACAAGTTCGACGAAACCACCACCCCACGTTTGGCGCCATCGGCCAGATCTTCGAAGCGGAACGGCACGCTCCCCGAAGAGATGGACAAGCCATGCGTCACCTGCACGTGAACGTGATACCCGCCGCCTTCACCCAGCGTGTACCCGCTGTTGCCCACCGTGGCCAGCGCCTGCCCCTGTTCCACGCGCTGTCCGTCGTGCACCACGAAAGAGCCCGTCGCCAGATGCGCGTAGTGGCTGTACTCCCCATCGCCATGATCGATGGTGATGTAGTTCCCGAAGGTTCGCCGCGAGTGATCCTGATGCATGCCCAGGTCGTGCGTATGAACGATGCCCGCGCGCATGGCCACAATGCAACGGCCCGAGATCGGCGCGATATCGTACGCGTGCAGACTGTTGCCCCAGTGCGAAAACGAGCCGTAGGGTCCTTGCGTGACCACCCATGGCTGGCCTGCCGGAATGGGCAGCTTGTAGCCGCCGCTGCTGGCGATGACGAAGGGCATGGGCGGGCTCACCGTCCGGTCGGGATTCTGCACAATCACCCAGTACTCTCCCGGCGGCAGCGAGTCATGGTGTGAAACCAGCGACGCGCTGGTGGCGGCGGAGGGCTGCGCGGCGCTCAGGTATGCCCATCCGCCGGCGGGCGTGTAGCGGGCCAGGTGCACCATGGATAAGGAAGAGAAGCCCGCGCCGGCGATTTCCAGATCGAAACCCGCGGTAGCCGGCAGCATCCGCACCTCGGACACCCGCAATCCACCCGGTTCCGCGCCCCCGGTCACCTGGAAGTCGCGCGTAACGGCCACCGTCCCGTTCACCAGCACTCGCGAGCGCCACTGCCCAGGTTCCGACGCGGGAGCAAAGCCGGCCACCGGCAGCTGGGTTACAAAGCACAGCTCCGGCGCGTCGGGCAGATCGTGGTAGTCGGCGGAATCGGAAACCTCTCCCGAGGGGTCCACCCACTCCACCCGAATCTGGTCGGTTTCGCGGACGTGCTCGGCGATAAACCAAAGAAAAACCTGGCGCTTTGATGTTTCTACATGAGTAGTGGCAGAGGGGGTGGAGCAGGATTCCTGGTTCGCCAGCGTGCTGACAATCGCCCGCCGGATGGTGGCCGCCTGAGCGGCGGTGGCGCACAACGCCAGCGTAAGAACAAGCCTGAGTGGTGTGCGCATCCCCTCACATGGTTATCGGCCTGTCCCCCGGAAAACATAAGCTGAGTGCGGCTCGCATGCAGGGCAGGGCCATGCCCTGTCCGATATCATGGCGGAAGAATGTGGGTCCTTACTGGCGCCATCTCGCTGGCCATCTGGATGGTGCTGCTGGCCGCCCGGGGAGGGTTCTGGCGATTCCGGGAAGTAATCGAACATGACCCACTTCCCGAGGATGCGTCAGCGTCCGCCATCGCGGCGGTCATCCCCGCGCGCGACGAGGCCGAAACCATTGGCCAGGCGGTTCGTTCGTTGCCCACGGTCCACGTCTTCGTCGTGGACGACCATAGCTCTGATGGCACGGCCGAAGTAGCGCGTAAGGCCGGTGGCGATCGGTTGACCGTGTTGTCCGGCCTGCCGCTCCCGCCGGGCTGGACCGGGAAGCTCTGGGCCGTGGCGCAGGGTGTGAAAGCGGCCAGCGCGACATCTCCGGATTTCCTGTTGTTGACCGATGCCGACATTGTCCACGCCCCGGCAAGCCTGGCCAGGCTCGTCGCCCGCGCCCGGCGTGACCGGCTGGACATCGCGTCCCTCATGGTGCGCCTGCACTGCCGCACGCTGGCCGAGCGATTCACCATCCCCGCCTTCGTGTTCTTCTTCTTCATGCTGTACCCTCCGGCGTGGATCGCCCGCCCGCGCAGCCGGGTCGCCGGGGCTGCCGGCGGCTGCATCCTGATTCGTCCCGAAGCGCTGGCCCGCATCGGTGGCATCGCCGCCATTCGCAGCGAGCTGATTGACGATTGCGCGCTGGCCCGGCGAGTGAAGTCGGGCGGCGGCCGCATCTGGCTGGGGTTGAGTCGCGACACCGAGAGCATCCGTCCTTACACTGGTTTTGCGCAAGTCCGGGAAATGATCGCCCGCACCGCATTCACGCAGCTTCACCATTCCACGCCGCTGCTTCTGGGCACGCTGCTGGGTATGGGGCTGATTTATCTCGCGCCACCGCTGCTGCTGTTCGCGCCGGACAACGCCGCCCGTATTCTCGGTGCGGCTGCATGGCTGTTGATGAGCGCCGCCTATATCCCCGCGCTCAGGTTCTATCGCCAGCCTGTTCTGCTTGCGCCGTTGTTACCTTTGACGGCGGCGTTCTACACGTTCGCGACGGTGGAATCCGCGGTGCGTTACTGGCTCGGTGCGGGAGGGATGTGGAAGGGCCGCGTGCAGGACGCCAGGCAGTAGCAGCGATTTTATTCGGGTTGATTCGTGTGCATTCGTGGCTAAAACTGTCTGAGGATTTCTCCCACCACCAGCCTGAGGTCCACCACGGCATCGGCGAGTCCGGCGCGCGCCACCATGCCGGGCATACCCCACACCACGCTGGACGCCTCGTCCTGGGCGATCACATAGGCGCCGCTGGCCTTAAGCCCCTGCGCGGCCTGATAGCCGTCCTGGCCCATGCCCGTGAGCACCACGGCAACCGACCCTCCGCCGTACACTTCGTTCACCGATCGGAACAGAACGTCCACCGCGGGCCGGCACGCATTCTCGGGGGCCGATTGATCGAGCGTGATGCACTCCCGTCCACCGCGCCGCGTCACTCGCATGTGAAAATCGCCGGGTGCGATGAGCACCATGCCGGCTTCCACGGGGGTGCTTTCGGCTGCTTCCTGCACCTTTAATGGACAAACAGTGTTCAGCCGCTCCGCCAGAATGCGCGTGAACATGGCCGGCATGTGTTGCACCACCAGCACGGGCACCGGCAGGTTGGCGGGCAGGCAGGGAATCACTTCGTTCAGCGCCGATGGACCGCCGGTAGAGACGCCAATGGCCACCACCCGCCGCCTTTTCGTGGCGCGCTTGCCCGCGGCCATCCCCACAATCGGTTTGGCGATGCGCGTCATCGGCGCCGGCGCCGCCGCCCGAGCTGGGAAAAATTGCCGGATCTTCGTGATCAGGTCATGCTTCAGCCGCGCAATGGGCAACTCGTGCGAACCATCCGGATTGGATTTGGAGACGTAGTCGTTAGCGCCATTGAGCAGCGCATCGATGGTCACCCGCGCGCCCATCTCGGTCAGCGTGCTCAGCATGACAATCTTCACCGGAGGCCACGCCGCGCGGATCTTCTTGATCGCCTCCAGCCCGGTCATCCGCGGCATCTCCACGTCCAGCGTCACCACGTCGGGCTTCAACTCGCTCACTTTGGCGATTGCGTCCAGGCCGTCCACCGCCGAGCCAACCACTTCCATTGCCGGCTCCTCGCGGAATATGCGCCCCACCACGTTTCGGATGGACAAGGAATCGTCGACAATAAGCACCCGAATGCGCCGGCTGGCGAGGAGAGATGTGTTGGGCTGCGATAGCGTCACTTGTGTTTCATATCGGTCGCCGTTGCCGGATTGTTAGCCGCCGCCGGGGAACTTTTCCGCGCGCGGCAGTGTCCAACCGCGCATGGGAATGACCGCAAAAGCCCCGGAAATCAACGTCACTCCGATGATCGACGTGCTGCTCGTTTTAATCATCATTTTCATGCTGGTTTCGCCGCAGTCCAGAGGGCTCGATGTGAGCGCGCCCACGCCCGCGCCGCGCGACGATCAAACACACCCGGCGAACAATATAGTGGTCACCGTTTGCGCCGACGATTCAGTGCGCCTGAATCGGGAGCAGGTGGCCCTGGCGGACGTGCCGACGCGGCTGGCAGCGCTATACCAGGGCCATCCCGAGGGTGTCCTGTTCGTCCGCGCGGAAGGAAAACTCGAATACCGGCAGATGGCGCGCGCAATCGATCTGGCCCGTGGCGCCGGCGTTGCGCGCGTCGCTCTCATGCCGCGCTAATGCCAGCGGCATTAGATGGTCCCGCTCCTTCACCGTCGCGGTTCGGTAAGCACCGCGTTTCCGAGCCGCGCCTGTAAACAAGCGGTTTTCGACGAATTTCGCAGTACGAGATGCAAATAGGTGCCCATGTTTACCCGCTGCCTGAAGCTTATTCTTGGCGCCGCTATCCTGATCCGGCCGCTGATCTTCGCGCAGACGCCCTCGTCGCTCGCCCAGCCCCGCACACCGGACGATCCGCTGGAGCTGATCACGGGCGAGGCCCAACCCGTTCAGGACGCCGGCCAGCGTGCCGCGGCCGTGAACCTGATCAAACGAGCTCGCGCACTCCTGAACGCCCGCGCTCGACCTCCCTACGATCTGAAGACCACGTTCACCGTCAGCGGATTGTCGTCTTTCGACGGCGCCTGGAGCATGGAGGACATCTCTCCTTCCAAAGGCCTCTATCGCTGGACGGCACAGGGACCCTCGTATTCGCTGGTCACTGTCTTCACGGGAGGTATTCGTTACAGCAGTCAGCCGGCGACGGCGGTACCGCTTCGCCTGATGCAGGTCCGCGCCGCCCTTTTCTCGAAACATTCCGCTGATTCGCACCCATCAGCCCGAACCGCCAGCGCTACTTTGAACGGCGCCGAACTCAGTTGCGTCCTGATCGGGCAGACTAAGCCCGGGAGGCAAACCGCCGGCGCTCGCCTCTGGGATGAGCAGGAGTACTGTTCCGACGCGCACTCCGGCGTTCTAACCATTTGGTCGCCCGCCCCGGGTGTATACGTTCATTGCGATTATTCGAACGCGCTCAATTTCCACGCCATGGTGCTGCCCGGCCAGTTCACCATCACCGAAGCGGGCCGGACCATCGTGGAGGCTCGCGTGGAAAGTGTCACCGGTCCCGGCAGCCCCGATCCCGCGCTGTTCGATCCGGCCACGCTAAGCCCGACCGGAGTTGGTTCGCTGCTCGAGCACGCATGGCGCCTTCGCATGTCCGTGCCGTTCTCGGTCGTTAGCACCAACGGCGCCCTTCAATCGGTGGTGGTACACGGCATGCTGACGCCCGGCGGCGAGCTAACGGAAACTGCGGTGGTGGCCAGCAGCAGCCCGAGCCTGAACGAGCAGGCACCCGCTATCGCGGCGAGCGTGCGGCATTGGCGGGCGGAAGACGACGAGGCTCAACCCGGCGCAACGCCGCAGCAGCACGAAGTCTTCTTCACCTTATTCGCCGTGCCCGCGACATAACCAGTAAACCCCGGCGCAGCAATCTCGTCTATAAGGGCGATGGCGCCAGCGGCAGCTACCGGATTCCTCACCAGCACCTTTGCAACCGCAGCCGCGGAACTCGATAATTTCGACGCCGTAGTGCGGCTGCACTGGCCGGCGGTGTTTCGCTTCGCCCTGGCCTCGCTGCGCGACCACGACGCCGCTCAGACCATCACCCAGGATTGCTTTGTGAAAGCCTGGCGCGGGCGCGGGACCTTTCGCGGCGGGTCCACCGTGAAAACCTGGATCATGCGCATCGCCGTGAACCTGGTCCGAGATCATGGCCGCAATCGCCGCCTGCAGTTCTGGAAACGCGCCACGGCGCGCGTGCTCGACATGCAGGTCCCCGACGAACAGCCCTCCGCGGAAGCCAGAATCCTGCGAAACGAGCGGATTCGCGCGGTGTGGGATGTCAGCGGGAGTCTGCCGGAACAGCAACGGACCGTCTTCCTGCTGCGCTTCGTGGAGGACATGGACCTGCTGGAGATCGCCTCGGCCATGGGCTTGAAGGAGGGAACCGTGAAAGTGCATCTGTTCCGCGCCGTGCAGTCCGTGCGGGAACGGCTGGGAGGCCGCGAATGAGCGGGCATCTGTCTTCGCGCGAGATTTCGGAGTGGGCCGCCGGAACGCGCAGCGTGGAACTCGAGAATCATCTCCACGATTGCGCCGAGTGCCGTGGCCAGCTGGCCCTGCTCCACGGAGCGCTGTCGGATTTCCGGGATTCGCTGCGAAGCTGGAGGGGATCTGCGCCGCAGCCGGTCTGGCTGGCCGATCATCCGCGCGGCGCGCACCGCTTGCGCTGGGCGCTGGTCGCGGTGGCCACGGTTCTCCTCGCGGCTGTTCCTATCTATCGCAGCCGCGAGCGCCGGCGCGCGATCGAAACCAGCCTCGAAGACACCGTGTTGCTGGAGCAGATTGATGCGGGGGTTTCAAGGTCCGTCCCGGCGCCCATGGAGCCGCTGACAAGTCTGGTGTCGTGGAGTTCCACAAGCGCCGCGGCCACGCAACAGAAGAAGTAGCCATTTATAGAACAGGGAGAAGTCCGATGAAATATTGCACCAGGATATTCGCGTTCACCATGCTGCTGGGCGGCGCCGCCGCGCTGGCCCAACTGCCGCCGCCTCCTCAGGCGCCCGACGCGCCTCCACCCTTCGCGAATGAGCGCCGCCCGCCGATGGAGCGAGCTTTCCACACCGGCGCGCCCGGCCGCTGGTGGAACAACCCGGAAATGGCCCGGAGGCTGAGCCTCACCACGGACCAGCAGAAAAAGATGGACGAAATCTTCCAGCAGAGCCGCCTGAAGCTGATCGACCTGAACGCCTCCCTGCAAAAAGAGGAGGCCATCATGGATCCGCTGATGGAAGCGGATACGCCCGACGAAGCGAAGATTCTCGAGCAGATCGATCGCGTCGCTCAGGCGCGCGCCGAGCTGGAGAAAGCCGACGCCAGAATGTTGTTCGGCATTCGCCGCACCCTCACCTCGGACCAATGGAAGAGGCTGCAGGCGGAGCAGCCCGGACCCGCGCACCACCACGATCACGAAGGGCCCGATATCGCCCCGCCGCCGCCAGTTCCGGGGCCGCGGTAGCCCGGCCTGCTACCATTTTTGCAGGGACATGCCCGTTCAGATCGGCCAGCGTGAGTCGGCGTTCAGCAATCCCCTGGGGCTGCTCGGCGATTGCCATCGGCGGATTGAACGCTTCCTGAGTGTGTTGGTCACGCTTTCCCGCACGCGCCAGGGCGGCCCGCTCGAATCTGCCGAGGCAGAGTCCCTGCTGGCCGCTCTTGACTATTTCCGCACCGCCGCCCCCCAGCACACGGCCGACGAAGAGGAATCTCTGTTCCCGCGCCTGCGCGCCGCCGGAGCACCGGCCTCTCTCGATGAACTGGAGTCCGATCACCAATTCGCTTCGGCCGCGCATGACGAGGTGGACGCGCTCGGCCGCGCATGGCTGGAGGCCGGGGTCCTGCCCACGGAATCGGCGCGGCGCATGGCCGGCCTGCTTCAGCAGCTCGCCGGCGCCTACGCGAGCCACATCGCGGTAGAGGACACGGAGGTCTTTCCCGCCGCCGCCCGGGTGCTGAACGCGGAGCAGATCGCCGCCGTCGGCCGGGAGATGGAAAACCGTCGCGCTCGCCCCGGAATGGAGCGATGATATGGACGGAGGGTTTTATGCGTGCCGATCACGTAGAACTTTCATGGGGACCGGATAAGAAGAAATGGCTCGTCCGGATCAAAATTGGTGAGGAAGTAATCCGGCGTCAATGCAACGCGCCGCGCGACGCCGACGAACAGCGGCTCCGCCAGGCGGCCGAACAAACCGTACGCGAAGAGGGCTACGAAGCCGATCCCGCGCAGATCAGCATCCTGCGCTAGGATACGCGACGCCAGTCGCGTTTTCCGCGATCGCCGGGGGAGCGCGGCCGCGCCGCACGTCCGCATGAGCACATCGGAACTCGTACGATTTCACGCCGCCAGCGACCAGGCGCTGCTGGTTTCCTTCGGCAGTGAGATTTCGCTCGCCGCCCACCACCAGGTGCGCCGGCTGCTCCGCTTGCTCGAATCCGAGCGCCTTCCCGGCGTGTGCAACCTGCATCCCGCGTATTGCTCTCTGCTCATCCGCTTTGACGCCCTGGAGATGCAGCACGATGAGCTGGAGACCATGGTGCGGTCCGGTCTCGCGCGCATGGACGAAATGCCCCTGCCGGAGCCGCGCGAGGTGGAGATTCCGGTCTGTTACGGGGGCGAGTTCGGCGCGGATCTCGCGGACGTGGCGGACCTCCACGGCATCAACCCGGACGAAGCTGCCGCCCTGCACTCTTCCGCAGCCTACACGGCGTATTTTCTGGGCTTCACTCCGGGCTTCGCCTACCTGGGCGGGTTGCCGGAAGCGCTCGCTACCCCGCGCCTGCCGTCTCCCCGGCGCACGGTGCCAGCGGGCAGCGTGGGAATCGCCGGCAGCCAGACCGGCGTGTATCCATTCGCCACCGCCGGCGGCTGGAGGCTGATTGGCCGCACCCCCATCCCGGTCTTCCGTCCAGGCGAGCGCGAAATGAGCCTGCTGGCAATCGGAGATCGCGTCCGGTTTCGTCCCATCACGCCTGAGGAATTTGCGACACTGGCCGGAACATGCCGCTGATTTGGGTGGAATCGCCGGGCCTGTTCACCACCGTGCAGGATCTCGGCCGCTCGGGCTTCGGTCCGCTGGGCGTCTCCGCTTCGGGCGCGGCCGATCCGGTTGCGCTGCGGCTCGGAAACCGGCTGGTGGACAATCCCGAAGAAGCGGCGGCCCTGGAGATGACCCTGCTCGGCGGCGCTTTCCGGTTCCCCGATGGAGCCGTCGCGGCGCTCTCCGGCTCGGATTTTGGCGCGACGCTGGACGGCGCGCCGGTTCCGCTATGGACGTCCTTTCAGGCCCAGCCCGGCGCCCTGCTTCGCGTTGGCCCCACTCTCTCCGGCGCGCGCTGCTATCTCTCGGTGCACGGCGGATTTGCCGTGAAACCGTTCCTGGGCAGCGCGTCCACACATGTCCTAAGCGGCCTCGGCGGGCTGGATGGCCGGGCCCTCCGCAAGGGCGATCTCCTCGAAATCGGTCCGCCGAACGCCGCCTTCCGCCCACGGACCATTCCCGCGGCGGCTCTCGCCTTGCTCTCGCCCCGCAAAATACTGCGTGTCACCGACGCGCCGCAAAGTGACTGGTTCATCGAGGCGTCCCAGGCCATGTTCTACAGTAGTGTGTATAGGGTCACGGAGGAAGCCAACCGGATGGGATTGCGTCTGGAGGGCGCCGCGGTGGCCGCGCGATTCGGTGGTCAGATGATCAGCGAAGGCGTGGCGCTGGGGGCCATTCAGGTGCCGGCGGGCGGCCAGCCCATTATTCTCTTCGTCGAGCAACAAACCACCGGCGGATATCCGAAGATCGCCAACGTGATTGCGGCGGATCTGGCCAGTGTCGGGCAGCTTCGTCCGCGCGACGAAGTTCGCTTCGAGCGCGTCGATCTGGCTGCCGCCCGGTCGCTGTTGCGGGAGCAGGAGGAAGTTATTCGTGAGGTACATTGACCTCAATTGCGATGTGGGCGAGATACCCGAAGTGATCGCGGATGGCACGCAGGAAGCCCTCATGCCGTCGCTGAGCTCGGTGAACATCGCCTGCGGCGGGCATGCCGGCGACGAGCATTCCATGCGCGCCACCATCGAGCAGGCGCTGCGCTGGAATCTGGCGGTGGGGGCGCATCCGGGCTATCCGGACCCCGTCAACTTCGGTCGTCTCGAGTGGGATCTGCCTCCGGAGATCCTGGCCGATACGGTGTTCGAGCAGATTCTGCGGCTGGCTGAAGTAGCGGCCCGGTGCGGAGCGGCCATCACGCACGTGAAAGTCCATGGAGCGCTCTACAATCAGGCGGCGCGGCAGCCCGAGATTGCCAAAGCGGTCGCCGCCGGCGTGGCTCATTGGGGCCGTGACGTGGTGTTGTACGGTCTGGCCGGATCGCGCGGTCTGGAGGCGTTCCGCGCGGCTGGATTCGCAGTGGCCGCCGAAGCGTTTGCGGACCGTCGCTACGAGCCCGACGGAAGTTTGCGTTCTCGCAAGCACGCCGACGCCTTGATCAGAGACCCCGGCGAAGCCGCCCGTCAGGCCGTCCGCATTGCCGAAGAAGGGGCCGTGCAGACGATTTGCATCCACGGTGATACGCCCGGCGCGCCGGAAATAGCCGCGGAAGTGGTGCGGGCTCTGGGTGGGGCCGGGTTCACGGTGAGACCGCTCTCCTGATCTACGCGGGCGTTTTCTCGTACCGGAATGCGGTTCTCGAGCATCTTGAGAATCAGAGATGATGCGGGCAGGGTTTTTCCTGGCGCTTGTTTTCAGTCTGGCCGTTTCGGGGCAGGGATTGAAGGAAGCCGAGCAGTTATATCAACATACAGACTATGATGGCGCTCTCCGTCTGCTCCAGGCGGTCCAGCCGCGCAGCGCCGAAGAGTACCTGCTGATGGGTCAGTGCAGCCTGATGCAGGGTGAGTTCAGGAAGGCCACCGACTACTTTCAGAAGGCCCTGACTCTGGACCCGAAGAACTCCCGCTACATGCTCTGGCTGGGAAGGAGCTGGGCGCGGCGTGCGGAGACAGCCAGCCCGTTCATGGCGCCGATGAACGCCTCGCACGCCCGAACCTGCTTCGAGCAGGCGGTGGCCCTCAATACCGATCCGAAGAACCACCAGGCAATGGACGACCTTTTCGACTTCTACGTGAGCGCTCCCGGGTTTCTCGGGGGCGGGTTCGATAAGGCCGAGTCGCTGGCCGCGCGGATCGAGCGGATCGACCCCGCGCAGGGGCACTATGATCTGGCCGAGATCGATCGCCGGCGCGACGAGGTTGGCGCATCCGAGCAGGAGCTGCGCCGGGCAGTGCAACTGGCCCCTCATGAAGTGGGCCATCTTCTGGGTCTGGCCGGCTTCCTGGCGCACCAGGGGCGTATCCAGGAGAGCGACGCCGTGCTGGCGCAGGCGTCAACCGCGGCCCCCGGCAACCCTCGTCTGCTGTATGGCGAAGCGCGGATCTATATCGAAACGCACCGAAATCTCGACCAGGCGCGCGCGCTGTTGCGGCAGTATCTGCGCAGCGAATTGACGCCCGACGATCCCCCGCGCGAGGAGGCCCGCAAGCTGTTGAAGCGGGCGGGAGCGTAAGAGCGGGAAGTTACTGAACCGCGACGGTGACGGAGCGGAGTCCGGAACGACTTTCCAGCATCCCGCGTAAGAGCGTCAGGCCTGCCGGGTGAAGTTACTGAACCGCGACGGTGACGGAGCGGAGTCCGGATTGACTTTCCAGCATCCCGCGTAAGAGCGTCAGGCCTGCCCGGTGAAGTTACTGAACCGCGACGGTGACGGAGCGGAGTCCGGAATGACTTGCCAGCATCCCGCCTAAGCGCGTCAGGCTGCGGATGCGACCGCGGCGCCCAGCCCCAACATCGATTGCAGGACGCGATACTGCGGTTCGCCGCGAATGGCATCGAACTCCGGTCCCAGCAACAACAACGGTAGACAGCTCTCGCGCGCCTGAACCGCCTGCAGCAGACAGGCAAAAGCGCGTTGAAGGTCCCCCAGTCCGGCATAGATGGAGGCAAAGTTCACTGAAGGGGCGGAAGACTCCGGAAGACGCCGGAGCAGTTGCATGGCCTCCTCGCGCCGGCCAGCCTTCGCGTAACAGTAGCCCAGACAACCGCTGTACAGAAACCGGCCGCCCAACAGATGCGACACGGTGTTGAAATGCGCGATTGCCTCCGGCCACCTCTCCCGGGCCGCGCAGGCGTGGCCCAGTCCCAGATATGACCAGGGGGAATCTGGCTCCAGCGCCGCAATCAGGCGATAGCGGCTCATCGCTTCTTCGTACCGGCCCTCCAGCGCATTCACCCACCCCTGGGCGTAGTGCGCCGCGAGGGATGCCGGGCTCAGCCGTTCCGCTTCGTCGATCTCCGCGTGCGCGCGCCCGATTTGGCCGCGGCAAGCCAGTTGCAACCCATATAAGAGCCGCGAACCTGGGCTGGCCGGGTCCAGACAGATCGCGCGTCCGAACTCCTTCTCGCCGTCGTCCCATCTCCATTCGAAGAAAGATCGGACCGTCGCCAGTGCCCGATGCGATTCGGGAAGCGCATCGTTCAACTCGATGGCTTTCCCGGCGGCTTCGAGCGCCGTGGCGCAAGCTTCCCCCGTGGCGCCGCGGTCGAAGAGGCAGCTTGCCACCAGCGCTTCGGCCTGCGCGGCCCACGCCGCGGCATAGCCGGGGTCGGTTTCCACGGCCCGCGAGAAGAATGCGATGCTGCTGGTGAAACCCTGCGGATGGTGGTTCCGCCACGAGTAGAGACCCTGCAGGTACGAAGTGAAACTCTCGCCGTTCTCGCTGCGCCGCGAGCACCCGGACTCGCTGTGCGTTCCGGCGATGGCGCGCCACATGGATCGGGCCGCGTGTTCGCAGAATGCGAGATCCCGTGGCGTGCAATCGATGCCGCGCGACCAGATCCACGCTTGATCTCCCACGTCCATCAACTGAAGAAACAGCCGTTGCTGACCGTTGGCCGATTCCACGCTGCCCTTCAGAACATAGTCGGCCTTCCCATCCGCCGCCACCCGCAAAGCCGGTTCGGCGCTCAGATGGTGCGTCAGGCGCCGCTGAATCGCCTCGCCAAGCGCCCCGTCGCCGTTGCTGGCGGCGATGGCGGCGATAGCGATGGAGGGCCGCCAGGTTCGGCGGGTACCATGGGCTTCGCTTCGTTGCGCCACCGGGGCCGTCTCGAACAAGGGAATGTAGCTGCCCTTGCGCAACTGAATGTGCAGCGGCGAATCGCCGCCTTCGGTCGCATAGTACTCGCCCAGTTTCGCCCGCAGCCGCCGTGCTTCCACGCGCACAATGGAATCGACCCGCGGGTCGAAGGATTCCGGCCGGCCAAAAACCTCCAGGCCGATCAGATATTCCTTCAGCCGTTGCTGCCGCCCTGCCAGGTACTCTTCCACCACGAACTGCAGAAATCGGCAGATGCGATGCGAATGCACGAATGTGCGGCTGTTAAGAGCGCGGTCGAGCTCCGCTCGAATGGCCTGGTCCGACTCGCGTGAGACGGAAACAACAACAGAATCCAGCATCTCGCCTATGGGACAAGCAACTGGCCCCTTTAGTTACATTTTTGAGGTCGTTTTCAACCGGCCTGGCCGCGCGTAAGGATTTGTCCGAGGACATCTTCGACGTGATCGAGATAGTTTCCGATAAGCTGTTCCAGGGGAATGGGTTCGGCAATGCCAATCCGGCACGGCTGGCTCAGCTTGTCCTCCGGAATCTGCCGTAACACGTGCACCAGAAAGCGATTGAGCGACGCCCATAAGTCCACAACCTGCCGCCACGGCAGGTCCGCGTAGCATTCCATCGTCGCCCAGTTTTCGCCCGGGAACCCAATGGCAATCAGTTTCGGCTCGGATAGCGCACGAGCGAACCATTGGTGATGCGCGGTGGCCCAGTCAATCAGATGTCCCAGCGCTTCCTTGCGAGACCACGGCTTGCGCTTGAGGCGCTGCTCGCCGGCGGCCGCGGAAAAAGCGCGAAGATCGGAGGTCCGCTCCAGCAGGGCCTCAATGGCGGCAATGGTTTCCACAAGGGACGGGCTGTTCGGGTTCCGGGCCGGACGCCATTCCGATGGCATGACGCCGGCGTCCTTGCGATAGCTCGCAAAGTTGATGCCATACGGTTCAAGCACCCGGGCCGCCGTGCCGGTTTCAAGCCCCAGCATGCCCAGCAGCAGGTAGCTTGCTTCGATGTTCTGGTCGCCCAGCCGGTCAGCCTCATCCGCCGCGAACATCAGAACCCGTTTTGCTCCATCGCTCAGTGGGAGATCGACGGAATGCGGCGAAGCGGGGCCGTAACCGGGCGTTACCGCGTCAATCCCGGCGCTGATGGCTTCCACGGCGCCTTCCGGCAGAAGGGACAGCAGCAGCTTGTCCTCCCGCAGCAACCCCAGCAGCAGGTGCTCCAGATCGATGAACGGCGAGCCGCGCTTGCCCGCTTCTTCACGCCCGAAGAAAATCGCCCGGCGGGCGCGTTCGGTGTAGCGTTCGAACATAATTCCCGAACCAGCCACTACAGATTATCAAAGATGGGCGAATCGAAACAGGTGTCTGCCACGTTATACTAAATAGGAAGGCTGGAGTGCGCCTGTTTGTCGTATGAATCGTTTCTTTAAATACCTTGTCGTCGGCGTTTCGACGTGTCTGGTTGTCCTTCTGCTGGCTGGCGCGAATACCAGCCGGAGCAGTTCTCCCGAAGACACCTATCGCCATCTGGCTGTCTACACAGAGGTTCTTTCCCGGATCAAGAGCGATTACGTGGAAGAGCCGGACATGAAAAACGTCACGCTGGGCGCCCTCAATGGATTGCTCGAATCCATCGACCCTTACGCCAGCTATTTGAATGCCGACCAGTACAAAGAGTATTTGAAGGGCAAGGATCAGCATAAAGCCGATGTGGGGCTGGTGCTAGCGCGCAAGTTCGGCTACATCAACATCGTGGATGCCATTCCGGGCTCGCCGTCCGACGGCGCCGGTCTGGCCACCGGCGACGTGCTGGAAAGCATCAACGGGGTGGCCACTCGCGACATGCCGCTGGCCTTCGGTGAGCTCCTGCTCAAAGGCGACGCCGGCAGCACGGTGGAACTCGGTGTCCTGCGCTTCCGCAAGCCGGAACCGCAGAAGATCACCCTGACCCGCGAGATGATCCACTATCCCGCGGTGAAAGGCCATATGGCGCAGGACGACGTCGGAGTCATTCAGGTGGGCAGCCTGACCGACGGCGAGGTGCAGCAGGTGGCGAAGCAACTGGACAGCCTGCAGAAGCAGGGCGCCAAGCGTCTGGTTCTCGACCTGCGGCATTGCTCCACCGGCGGTCCCGAGCATGGCATCGAGCTGGCGAATCTGTTCCTCGACAAGGGCCTGATCGCCTATTCGGAAGGCCAGAAGGTTCCCCGGCAGAACTTCGACGCCGCCGCGGCCGCGGACCTCACCCATCTGCCTCTGGCGGTCATCGTGGATCGCGGCACCGCCGATGGCGCTGAAGTGGCCGCTTCCGCGCTGCTCGACGACAAGCGCGCCGAGGTGGTGGGCGAGCGCACCTACGGCGACGCGTCCGTTCAGAAGGCCATCACCATGGACGACGGATCGGCCGTGATCCTCTCCGTGGCCAAGTATTATTCGCCTTCCGGAAAGTCCATTCAGGACAACGGCGTCACCCCGTCGGTTCCGCAACTGGAGTCGGATGCCGGTTCGGACAGCGATGATGACAGCGGCAATGGCATCTCTCCGAAACCGAAACCATCCGCCGACGACCCGCTGCTGGACAAGGCGATCGAGGTGGTGGTGAAGGGAAAGGCGGAGATCGCGAAAGACAGTAAGAAGCCGGAGGATCGCAGAGCTGACCAGCCGCTCAGTTCGCCGGACGACGACAGTCCGCAAAACTGAGATGCCCAATTACGAGTACAAGTGCGAGAAGTGCGGCACGGTATTTGAAAAGCGGCAGAGTTTCGCTGACCAGCCCCTCACCACGCACCCGGAGTGCGGAGGCCCCGTCCACCGCGTGATCTCCGCGCCCGCGTTCCAGTTGAAGGGTACCGGCTGGTACGCCACCGATTACGCCAAGAGCGGATCAAGCAGTTCGCCCGCGTCGTCCGGGAACGGCGAAAAAACCGAAAAGACCGAGACTAAAACAGAGTCCACACCGGCTACCACCACTACCACCACGGAAACGAAAAACTCCTGAAGGGACACGCGGCGCCAGCCGCGTTTGTGTCCCAGCCCGGCAGGCGTAGACTTGTTGCATGCCTGCTACGCGCCGCCATTTTCTGGAATCCGCCGCTCTTGCCGGGTTCACCGGTTCCCTCCTTGCTCAGGCCAGCCCGCCGCCAACCCGATCGAAAAACGATGACATCCAGCTTGCGCTGATCGGCGCGGGCGGCCAGGGGATGGATGATACCCGGGTCGCGCTCCGCGTGCCCGGCGTGAAGCTGGTGGCCGTCGCCGACATCTACCAGGGCCGTCTCACCCGCGCGAAGGAGCTCTGGGGCAACGACCTCTTCGTCACCCGCGATTACACCCAGATCCTCGCGCGCCCGGACGTCGACGCCGTGATCGTGGCCACGCCGGATCATTGGCATGATCGCATCTGCATCGCCGCCATGAACGCCGGCAAGGACGTCTACTGCGAGAAGCCCATGGTGCAGAAAGTGGAATTCGGCATGCCCGTGGTGGAGGCGCAGAAAAGTACGGGCCGCATCATGCAGGTGGGCAGCCAGCGCGTCAGCTCCATCATCTACGAGAAAGCGCGCGACCTGTACCGCCAAGGTGCCCTGGGCAAGCTCAACACGGTGGAAGCCTGGTGGGACCGCAACTCCGCCATCGGCGCGTGGCAGTATTCGATTCCGCCCGATGCCTCGCCGGAGACGGTCGATTGGGACGCCTTCCTCGGACGCGCGCCCAAGCGCCCCTTCGAGCCCATCCGCCTCTTCCGCTGGCGCAATTATCGCGACTACGGAACCGGCGTGGCCGGCGACCTCTTCGTGCACCTGTTCTCCGGCATCCACTTCGTGACCGGCTCTCTGGGACCGTCGCGCATCTTCGCCAGCGGCGGCTTGCGGTTCTGGAAGGATGGCCGCGACGTGCCCGATGTGCTGATGGGCATCTTCGACTACCCGGAAACCGCAAACCATCCGGCTTTCAATTTGTTCCTGCGGGTGAACTTCGTGAGCGGCACCGGCGACGATTCCGCATTTCGCTTCACCGGCGACGAAGCAATGCTGACCATCGGCAACAACGGCGTGACGCTGGCCAGCCACCCGCCCGAAACCGAGCCCGGCTACACCATCGGCACCTTCCCGCTGGCCGTCCAGGCGGAATTTCTGAAGCAGTATCACCAGAAATACCCAGTGGTGCGCCCGTCCGCCGCGGGCATGAAACCCGCCAGCGAGGAGGAGTTCGTCGCGCCCCATGGCTACAGCGACAGTTACGATCACTTCGACCGCTTCTTCTCCAGCGTGCGCTCGCGCCAGCCGGTGGTGGAAGACCCCACCTTCGGCCTCCGCGCGGCCGGACCCGCGCTGCTCTGCAACGTCAGCTACTTCGACCAGCGCGTGATGGAGTGGGACCCGCAAGCCATGCGGGTGAAGAGTTAGGGCACGTTTTCAGGAGACCCAGTTACTCGCCAGGTCCACAAAGGTCCGCACCGCCACGCCCGTCGGCCCCTTGGCCATCCACGGTTTCGAGTCATCCAGATAAGCCGTGCCGGCAATGTCCAGATGCACCCACGGCTTGTCCGCGACAAACTCGCGGATGAACCAGGCCGCCGTGATGGAACCGCCCCAGCGCGTGCCGATATTGGCCAGATCCGCGAAATCGGTTTTCAACTGCTCCTTGTATTCCGCGTCCATGGGCATGCGCCACATTTTCTCGCCCTGCCGGTCCGCGGAGGCCAGCACCTTTGCCGCGAGCTCGTCGTTGTTGCTGTAGGCGCCGGTACGGTGATGGCCCAGCGCCACCACAACCGAGCCGGTCAGCGTGGCCGCGTCCACCAGATGCGTGCAGCCCAGCCGGATCGCGTAGGTGATCGCGTCGATCAGAATCAGCCGCCCTTCCGCGTCCGTGTTGAGCACTTCCACGGTCTTGCCGGCCAGCGTGGTGACGATGTCGCCAGGGCGCTGCGCCTTCGCGCCCACCATATTTTCCACCGCCGGAATGATGGCGGTGATGCGAACCGAGGGCTTCCGCTGGGCGATGGCGCGCATCGCGCCCAGCACCGCCGCGCCGCCGCACATGTCGTACTTCATCTTCTCCATTCCGTCAGCGGGCTTGATGGAAACCCCGCCCGTGTCGAATGTGACGCCCTTGCCCACCAGAGCCAGGTGATCGGCGCCGGAAGCCTTCTCCGGAACATAGCGCAGCACAATCAGAGCCGGAGGTTCCGCGCTCCCCTGCGCCACGCCCAGCAGCGCTCCCATGCCCAGTTGCCGCATGCGGTCCTGATCGAGCACTTCGCACTCCAGCCCGTACGCCGCCGCTGTTTCTCTCGCGCGATTCGCCAGGTCGGCCGGCGCGAGCAGGTTGGCCGGCTCGTTAGCCACCGCGCGCGCGAAGTTCTGCGCCTCTCCGATCACCCGCGCCTGTTCCACGGCGTCGCGCAGCTCCGCTCCGCCAATCAGAGAGAACGCCTCCACGGGCTTCTCGTCCTTCTTCGATTCGGTCTTGTAGCGGTCGGGTTCGAACACGCCGAGGATCGCGCCCTCCACCGCCGCGCTGGCGAACTCAGCGGTAGCATGGCTTTCGCCGGGAGCCAACGCGATCCGCGCCACTTTCTTCGATTGCAGCGTCCGCGCCGCGATGGCCGCGGTCTTGCGCATTTCGGCGGGTTTGAACTCTTCCGCTTTGCCGCCGCCCACCACCAGCAGGCGTTTCGCCTTCAACCCCGCCGGCCGATGCAGCAGCGCCGTCTGCCCCGCTTTCCCGGAAAACTCGCCGGAATCGTACAGTTCCTTCAGCCATCCGCCGGTGGCCGCATCCACCGCGGCGTTGGGCGCTCCTTCGAAAGAGAGAACCGCCAAAGCGCCGGTCTCCACCTCTTCGAATCGGCCCGTATGTAGATCAACTTCCATCTAGTCTCCTGTTGCTCACAACCCCGCAGGATAGCAGAGCCGCAACCAAAGTTCGGGCGGCCTGAGAAACCGCCTCGGGCTGTGCGCCTGCCCCACTTCAAAACGTCGCGGGCAGCGAAGATTCGCGCGTGTAGAAGTTCGGCGGGCAGGGCACGGCGCCTGCCCCACTTCAATGACGATACCGTGCGACGGCCGCCCGAGCCTCGTTTTGCGCCTCGCGATTTCGCTCGGCCTCCCGTTTATCGTGGAACTTCTTGCCCTTGCCTACGGCAATCTCGCACTTCACCCGCCCATCCTTCAAGTACATCTTCGTGGGAACCAGCGTAAGCCCCTTCTCCCGCGTCTCGCCCTGCAGCTTGTCGATCTCCTGGCGGTGCAACAGCAGCTTGCGGCGGCGCTCCGGCGGATGGTTCTCGCGATTGCCGTGCGAGTAGTGGCTGATATGCGCATTCACCAGCCACGCTTCGTTCCCGGCTACCTCCGCGAAGCTGTCCTTCAGTTGGATCTTGCCCTCGCGGGCGGCCTTCACTTCGGTCCCGGTGAGCGCCACGCCGGCTTCGTAGCGGTCGGACAGGTGGTAGTTGTGCGACGCGCTGCGGTTATCGGCCAGGATCTTGATACGGCTTTCGGCCACGGACGAAAAATGCCTTCCACGCGGCAATGACAAACCACGTCAATCAGTTATGTGGTGTCCATCGATTAGCGCACCATCATTCTAGCACAGGGGCTTCTACGGCATTAGATGAATAGTATCAACAGGTTACGTGGCATCGCAGTAGTTCTGCCGGTGGTCCTCCTGCTGCTGCCCCAGGCGCTCGACGCGCGCAAGCATCCCAGCGAAAACCAGCTTCTGAAGCAGGCCCAGGCTGCCGAGGACCGCAAGGACTGGGACGCCGCCCTCGACCTTTACAAGAAAGCCCTGGCCGTGGAACCCCACAACATGACCTGTCAGATTGGCCTCCAGCGAACGCGCATGGAAGCGGGCCAGCTTCACCTGCAAAAGGGCCGCGAGCTGCGCCAGCAGGGGCAGCTCGATGCGGCTCTGGCCGAGTTCCAGAAAGGCTTCGGCGACGATCCAAGTTCCACCATCCACCTCGAAGAGATCAACACCACCATAAAGATGATCGAGGAAGCGAAAAAGGGTCCGGAGAAGCCTCCGGAAGAGCGCGGCTTGACTCCCGCGGAAGTGGAGCGCCGGGACGCCGACGAACGGCTCCGCTCCATCGAGGGGATTCCCGTGCTCAAGCCCATTCAGCGGGAAGTCTCCACCTTGAAAATGAACAACGCGACGCCCCGGGTGCTCTATGAGACCCTGGGCAAGCTTGCCGGAATCAATGTAATCATCGATCCGCAGTTCCAGCCGACCGTCCACAACGCCAACCTCGACCTCAGCAACTCCAATCTCGAAGACGCCCTCGATTACGTTGCGCTGATCACGCACACGTTCTGGAAGCCCATTACCTCGAACGCCATTTTTGTGACCGATGACAACCCCACCAAACGGCGGGATTACGAGAGCGTGGCGGTGAAAACCTTCTATCTGGAAAACCCGGCCACGGCGCAGGATTTTCAGGAAATCGTAACCGCGGTTCGCAGCGTGAGCGATTGCCGGCGGCTGTATTCTGCGGTCGCGCTGAACGCGTTGATTGCGCGCTGCACCGTGGACCAGCTCGCGCTGGTGGAGAAGCTGATTCACGACCTCGATAAGCCCAAGGCCGAGGTGCTGGTGGATATTCTGGTTCTGGACGTCAACACCACGCACACGCGCGACCTCACGGCCAGCCTGCAGACCAGCTCGGGCAGCGGGCTCACCGTGCCCATATCGTATGGCCCCGCGACGTCGTCCTCGTCGTCGGGCGCCTCGGGCTCCACGGGCACCACCACGCCGACGGCGACGGTCACCTCGAACGCGCTGAACCACATCAGCATCAACCAGTTTTCCACCACCCTCCCCGGCGCTCTTCTGAACGCGGTGCTCAGCGACAGCGACACCAGAGTATTGCAGTCGCCGCAGATTCGCGCCTCCGACGGTGGAAAAGCCACGCTCAACATCGGCTCGAAGATTCCCTTCGCCAGCGGCAGCTATCAGGCGGGCGTGGCCGGCGTTGGCGTGAGCGGGCTGGTGCAGACCCAGTTCCAGTATGCGGACGTGGGCGTCAACCTCACCCTGCAACCGAAAGTGCATGGCGACAGCGAAATCACCATGCATGTCGAAGTGGATATTTCCAGCGTCACCGGCGAATCGGATTTCAGCGGTCTGGACGAGCCCATCATCGGCCAGAAGAAAAGCACCACGGACCTGCGCGTGCGCGATGGCGAAGTCACCCTGCTGGGAGGCCTGTTGAACACCACCGACACCGACACCAGCGGCGGCATTCCCGGGCTGGTCAACATCCCCATTCTCGGGAAGTTGCTATTCGGAAACAGTCACAAGGAGCGCGATAAGGAAGAGCTGCTCATCGCCATCATTCCGCATATCGTGCGCACGGAGGGCGTGGACGCGCTCGATATGCGCGGCGTGGCCGCGGGCACCGATCAAACGGTCCAGCTTCGCTACTCCCATCCGGAGGAGGCCCCGGCGCCGGCCCCGGCAACCGTCACCCAGCCGGTAGAGCCCGCGCCTCCCGCGCCGCCGGTGACGCAGCCGGTGGTCACTCCCATGGCGGCTCCCGAGGGCATGCCGGGAAGACCCGGTCCGCGAGTGACCTTCTCTCCGGCTACCGTGGAAACGCGCGTGGCCAACCCGGTGGCCGCCACGCTTCAAATCGAGAAAGCCGCTGATCTGTTCTCCGTGGGCGTTCGCGTCAAGTGGGATCCCAAGGTGCTGCGATTGAACTCCATCGCCCCTGGCAAGTTCCTGTCGGCCGATGGCCAGAAGCTGAACGCTCCCATCGACATTCGCAATGATGCCGGCGAGGCCACTATCAACCTCACCCGCCTGCCCGGAGCCCCCGGCGTGGGCGGCGCGGGACCCCTGGCCACGTTCGCATTCACTGCCATGGCTCCGGGCGCCACCAACATTACGGTTACCGAAATAACGCCCAGGAATTCGAAGCAGGAGGCGATTGAGGTCGCCGCCCCGGCCGTCGCCGTGGTCGTCAGATAAGCCCATGGGTTTTTCGAATCCACGTCGCAGGAATCAGCGCGGGCTCACCCTGGTGGAGCTCATCGTGTCCTGCACCATCATGCTGATTCTCTCCACCATGGCCGTTCCGCTGGCGCGATACAAGATCCGGCGGGAACGCGAGGTCGAGTTACGAACCGCGCTGGAAGAGATGCGCCGGGCCATCGACAAGTACAAGGACGATGCCGACGCGGGCAAAATGGGCCCGACCAAGCTCGATAGCTACGGCTATCCCGACAGCCTCGACGTGCTGGTGGACGGCGTGAAAATGTCCGGTTCCGTGGACACGAAAAAGCGCTACCTCCGCCGCATCCCGAAAGACCCCTTCACGAATTCCAGGGAATGGGGCAAACGCAGCATGCAGGACGACCCAACTTCCACAAGCTGGGGTGGGCAGAACGTGTTCGATGTGTATACAACCTCCACTGAAAAGGCTCCCGATGGAACGCCGTACTCGGAGTGGTGACCGGCGCGGGTTCACGCTCATCGAACTGATGATCGTGATGGCCATCATCGCCATCCTCATCTCCATCGCCGTGCCCATCTACAACCACGTGATCACGCGGTCGCGGGAGAGCGTCCTGCGCAGCAATCTATTCACCATGCGCTTGCTCATTGACGAATACACCTACGACAAGCAAAAGGCGCCGCAAAGCCTGCAGGACCTGGTGAGCGAAGGCTATCTGCGCGACGTTCCGATGGATCCCATCACCAATTCAAGGGACACCTGGAAGGTGATCATGGAAGACCCCGACAACGCCATGAACCCGCAGGACCCAGGAATTTACGACGTGCGCAGCGGCTCGGACCTCACCAGCCTGGAGGGCACGCCGTACTTGGACTGGTGAGCCCATGGGACACGGGGCGACAGCCGGGTTTTGTGGCGGCTTCTACCAGCGTTGGTGCACCAGGGGGCGAATCTTCGCGTCATAGATCCCGCGAATCGCCGCCAGCGTTTCCGCCGGCAGCGGCGGCGCGTCCGACGCCGAGCAATTCTCCGCCACCTGCGCTGGACGCTTGCCGCCCGGAATCGCGCAGGAGACGGCGTCCTCCATCAGAATCCACCGCAGGGCGAAAGGGGCCATGCCGGCCCCCGCTGGAAGCAACCGCCGGATCTCTTCCACCGCTTCCAGAGCCACGTCGTAATCGACACCCGCGAACGTCTCACCCACGTCGAACTCCGCGCCGTGACGGTTGAAATTGCGATGGTCGTCGTCGGCGAAACTCGAATCGCGGGTCAGCTTGCCGCTGAGCAGCCCGCTGGCCAGAGGCACCCGCGCCAGGATGCCCACGCCGCGCCTTCGAGCTTCAGGAAAGAACAACTCCGCGGGCCGCTGGCGAAAGCAGTTGAAGATGATCTGCACCGTCTGCACGTTCGGGAACTCGATCGCCTTCAGCCCCTCTTCCACCCGCTCCACGCTCACGCCGTAGAATCGGATCTTGCCCGCCTCAGTCAGATCGTCCAGCGCTCCGAAAACTTCCGGACGGTAGTAAACATCCGTGGGCGGGCAGTGCAACTGCACCAGATCCAGACAATCGGTGGCCAGGTTGCGCAGGCTGTCTTCCACAAAGCCAGTCAGATTAACTGCGTTATAACCGGCGGCAGTATGCGGTGAGAGACGCCGTCCGGCCTTGGTGGCCACCACAATTTCCTCGCGCCGGTCGCGTTTCAGTTGAGCAATCAGCCGCTCGCTGCGGCCCGCGCCGTAGACGTCCGCCGTGTCGATGAAATTGACGCCGCAGTCGACCGCTTGGTGCAGCGCGGCCAGAGATTCATCGTCGCTGACGGCGCCCCAGGAGCCACCAATCGCCCAGGCGCCAAAGCTAACTTCGGAGACCTGCCAGCCTGTCCGTCCCAGCGCGCGATATCGCATATATCTCTACTGTAAGGGGTGCGTGGGGACAGACGAGTGTGTCCCCACAACTCTAACCGGGTATATGCAGAACATCGATGGGGGACGCACCCGTCTGTCCCCTGCCGCCGAGAATGGATCAGGGACGCCCGCCTGTCCCCGTCTGTCCCCTCCTACCCCCGGCATTCGCCACAAGGACAAATCGACCGCAAATGGTCGAACGAATAAATACCGGCGCTGTGGCCGTCGTTCCAGTAGATCCGCACTGCGTACTGGCCCACTTCCTCAATGCGATCCATCTTCAGCGCGGGCTTGAAAATAGGAAAGGGATCCTTCGCGGGCGCAGAGTGGTTGGTCCGCTGCGGCTCGGTGCCATGCGCGCCGGTGCAACTGGCGCAGGGGCACTCGTCGCGCAGCCAGGCGACGGTGTACTCGCTGCGATGGCCATCGCGCCAGTCGATCTTGATGCCCTTCGATTTGGAGATGGCGATGTGCTCCGGCTCGGCTTTCCCCACGCTCACTGCACGCGCTCCACGTCGCGCACCCCGGGAATACGCCGCACCGCCGACGACACGCGCTCCAGTTGCTTCTTGTCGCGAATCTCGATGGTCATCTCCACCACCGCGCCGTCGCCCCCGCGCTTGTCGTCCTGGCGGGCTTCAAGGCTGCGAATATTGCTCTGCTCGTGGAACAGCACGGAGGTAAGTTGATTGAGCATCCCCGGGCGGTCGTCGGTCTGGATCACCATCTTCACGTTGAACGGCTCGCTGACGGCGCGCGCCCATTCCACGTCGATCTTCCGTTCCACCTCGTACATCAGGCTCTGCACATTGGCGCAATTGACGGAATGAACCGCGATGCCTTTCCCGCGGGTCACATATCCGACAATCGACTCGCCGCGAATGGGATTGCAGCATTTCGCCCGGTACACCAGCAGATCGTCCACGCCGCGCACCTTGATGACCAGGTCCTCGTCGGTCTGGCGGCCCGGCGCCGCGGTTCCCGGAGCGGGTTTGGGTTGCTCCGGCGCCTCTGCCGGCACCTTGTCCGGGGCGATCTTCTGCAGCACCTGGCGAGGCGAGAATTTCCCATATCCGAGCGCCGCGTGCAGGTCTTCCATCCGCCCGTAACCGTATTCCGCCGCAACCGCCTCCAGATCCGCCTTGGTAACGCGGCTCAGCGCGATACCCAGCCGCCGCGCCTCGCGGTCCAGATACTTCTGACCGATTTCGATGGCCTTGGCGCGCTCGGTGGTGTTGATGACGTGCTTGATTTTATTGCGGGCGCGCGAAGTTTTAACGAATGCCAGCCAGTCCTTGCTCGGCAGGTGGCCCGTGGCGGTAAGAATCTCCACCACCTCGCCGTTGTGCAGCGCGTATTTGAGCGGCACGATGCGGCCGTTCACTTTCGCCCCCACGCAGGTATTGCCGACGTCGGTGTGAATCGCGTAGGCGAAGTCCACCGGGGTGGCGTCGCGGGGAAGCACGATCACCCGCCCCTTGGGCGTGAACGCGTACACTTCCTCGGGGTAGAGATCCACTTTCAGCGTGGACATGAACTCCCCTGGGTCGCGCATATCCCGCTGCCATTCCACCAGTTGCCGCAGCCAGCTGATGCGCTGGTCGTCCAGGCCCGGCCCCTTGCGTCCCTCTTTGTATTTCCAGTGCGCGGCAATGCCGTCTTCGGCGATGCGGTGCATCTCTTCGGTGCGAATCTGCACCTCGAAGGCGAGGCCGCCCGGACCCATGACGGAGGTGTGCAGGGATTGATACAGGTTCGGCCGGGGGATGGCGATGAAGTCCTTGATGCGCCCTGGAATCGGGTGCCACTCGTTGTGGATAACGCCGAGCGCGGCGTAGCAGTTCTTCACCGAATCGGTGACGATGCGCAGGGCCAGCAGGTCGTACACCTGATCGAGCGAGATCTTCTGGCGCTTCAGCTTCTGGTAAACCGACCAGGCGCGCTTCACCCGGCCCTCCACCTTCGCGTGAATGCCCTCGCGAAGCAGATTCACTTCCACGTCCTTCTGGATTCGCTTGAGGAATTCCTCGTTCTGGGAGCGGCGGGATTCGATCTCGCGGGCCAGTTCGGCCCACGCTTCCGGCTCCAGATAGCGGAACGCCAGATCCTCCAGTTCGCCGCGGATTTTGCCCATCCCAAGACGATGCGCGATCGGTGAATAGATCTCGATGGTCTCCTGGGCGATGCGCTCCTGACGCTCCCGAGGCAGGTTGCCGAGCGTGCGCATGTTGTGCAGACGGTCGGCCATCTTCACGATGACCACGCGAATGTCGGTCACCATGGCCAGCAGCATTTTACGCACGCTCTCCGCCTGGCGGTCTTCGCGCGAGTACAGCTTCAGCTTGCTCAGTTTGGTGACGCCATCCACGCAGCGCGCCACCTCGTCGCCGAATTCGCGCCGCAGGTAGTCCACGGTGAGCCCGGTGTCTTCCACCGTGTCATGCAGCAGTCCGGTCAGCAGACACACGTTGTCCACCTGCATGTCCGCCAGGATGAACGCAACTTCGATGGGATGGCTGATGTAGGGTTCGCCGGAAACGCGGGATTGCTTCGCGTGCGCTTCGGAAGCCACCCGATACCCCTTCTCCAGCAGGCTCAGGTCTTCGTTCGGATGCAATTCCCGAATGCGCGCGAGCAGTTCCGCAAAGCGCAGATCCAGCGGATTAACCGGCGGCACCGGCCCGGGGGGAGAGGGGCCGGATGGAACAACCTCCGAATGCTGCATCTACTTAGAGGATACCTGTTGCGTGCAGAGACCGAATGGCAGGGACAGACGAGTGCGTCCCCGGAAAACTACCGCAACCGCCACCGACTCCGCGCGGGACGCACCCGTCTGTCCCCTGGAAAAGTCGCGCAACCGCCGCCGACTCCGCGCGGGACGCACCCGTCTGTCCCCTGGAACTCCGTCTGTACCTTACTTGGAAGGCTCTGCCGTGATGCCCTGATTTTCGACCTGCTTGGAGGCCTTGATTTTCTTGGCTTCCAGCGATTTCTGAACCCAGTCGTCCGCCGTGTCGATGTCCTTCTTATAGGCTTCCTGGGTATCCGCCAGCGATGCCCGCTCGCGAATGAGCAGGTTTACGTAGGCCATCGCTTCATCGTAATCTTTATCGATTTGCAAAGCCGTTTGAAGATTCTTCAGGCCGTCGTCCACCAGCGAACCGTAATCCTGGGCCAGTTCCGCTTTGACCTTCTTGTCCTTGAACGGCATCGCCTGATCCGGATGCATGTCCTGCTTGTTGAGAGCGTTCATCCAGCGCGGATACCACTTCATCCAGTCGATCACGCCGAGGCTGTAATACGCTTCCTTGTTGCTGGGGTCCGCCACGATCAGCTTCAGATTCCAGTCGCGCGCGTCGTCCAGCTTCTTGAGTTTGCTGTCCAGATCGGCCGTCCCGCTGGCTTCCTGAAAGGACAAACTTGCCAGGTATTGCAGCGCGGTCTTGTCCTTGGGGTCCTGTTGCAGTACTTTCAGGAACTCATCCTTCGCCTTCCGTGCGTACTGCAGATTCTCCGGAGAATCCGCGCCGGGAATGTATTGGACGAAATAGGCCACGCCCAGATACTGCCGGGCGTTCGGATTGTTCGGGTCGAGCTCGACGGCCTCGTTAAAATGCTCAATTGCCTCGTCATACTTCGCGCTCTTGAACGCCTGCACGCCTTTGTTCAACTGGTCGCGGGACTGCAGATACTTGCAGCCCGTGCCCGCCAGAACAAGCGCGGCTATGCCCATCAGCAATAGTGCTCGCTTCATGTGTGCCACCTATTTCCCGGACTCAACCATGGGTGTCATCAGGCCGATCTTGTCAATGCCGGCGCCCTTGGCCACGTCAATCGCCTGCGCGACCACCTGATACTCGAGGTCCGGGTCGCCCTTTACGAAGACCACGCGTTCCGCGCGCGTCTTGAACACCTCTTCCAGACGAGGACCGAGGCGCGCCATGTCGATGTCCTCCTGGTTGAGCTTCATGTGCTTGTCTTTATCGATGACGATGACCACGGTACGGTCCTGGTCCGGCGGCGGCGGCGGCGCGTTTGGCGGCGGCGGCTGCGGCACCAGAGCTTCCAGACCGTGCGGTGTCAGGGGGGTGATGATCATGAAAATGATCAACAGCACCAGAAGTACGTCAATCAGCGGCGTGACGTTGATATCCGATTTTGCTCCACCGGAACCGCCGACTCCCATTGCCATAAAAATATCTCCTTATGCCCTCGTAAGCGCTCATTGACCGCCGGCGCCGGTATCCATATGTACAGGGTGGGCGTTATCGTGAATCTGTTCGGTCAGCAACCCTACGTCATCCACCCCGGCCGCGCGCAGGTTGTCCACCACATCTTCCACCTTCGAATACTGGGCGCGCGCATCGGCCTTGATGTAGACCGTCTTGTCCAGCTTGTTGGTGAGAAGATCCTTGACCTTGGGCGCCAGCTGGTTGGCGGCAATCTGATTGTTCCCGGGGCTGAGAAACACCCGGCCGTCGCGGGTCACCGCTATCAGCACCGCGTCTTCCTTGTCGGCCGCCTGCATGGCAACGGGATTGTGTGTTTTCACCAGATCCACGGTGGCGCCATGCTGCAGCATCGGCGTGATGACCATGAAGATAATCAACAACACCAGCATCACGTCCACCATGGGCGTAACGTTGATATCGGATACCGGAGGTGAGGCCTTTTGTTTCTTCATTGAATCTCTCCAGACTAACCCGCGCCAGGAACTGCCGGGCGCGCCGGAAAGGATCGGCCCTTCCCGTCACGCCCGGCCAACTCGCGGAGACCAGACTGCTATTACTTCGCCGCTCCCGCCCGCTGGCTTCTCTTCAGGAAGTAGTCGATCAGCTCCGAGCTGGAGTTGCCCATCTCGACGTCGAACGATTCGATGCGGCCGGTGAAGTAGTTGAACATCCACACTGCGGGGATGGCCACGAACAGACCGACGGCGGTGGTGACCAGGGCTTCGGAAATACCGCCCGCCACCGCGCCCAATCCGGTCGACTTCTCGCTCGAAATACCGCGGAAGGCGTTGATGATGCCAACGACGGTTCCGAACAGACCAACGAACGGCGCCGTGGAGCCGATGGTGGCCAGCGTGCTGATGCCGCGCTTCAGTTCGGCGTGCACGATGGCTTCGGCGCGTTCCAGAGCGCGGCGTGAAGCGTCGATGTCCGTGCCCGAGATTTCCGCGCTCACCTGATGCGCGCGGAACTCCTGCAAACCGGCCACCACTACCTTGGCCAGATGGCTCTTGTTGTAGCGGTCCGCAATCTTGATGGCCTCATCCAGCTTGCCTTCCCGCAACGCGCCGGCAACCGCCGGAGCGAACTGCCGGGACTGCTTCCGGGCCGCGCTGAAGGCGATCCACCGGTCGATCATCACGCCGATCGACCATGCCGACATCAGGAACAAGAGAAAAACAACGGCCTTGGCCAGCCAGCCCATTTGCAGGAACATGGCCTTGACATCGAACCCAACCGGGGCGGACGCACCCTCCTGAAGGAGCATTAGCCCTAAAACGTGCAATTGCAAAAGCATCTTTCTATCTCCTGGCGAGTTAAATTAAACTGTCTCACTGCCGCCGATCCCTATTGGCTCAGCGTGAAATTCACGTCGATCGTAGTCACCACTTCCACCGGGTCTCCGTTCAGGAGCGTCGGTTTGTAAACCCATTGGGACACCGCCTGCTGCGCCGCCGCCACCAGCAATGGGTGGCCGCTGACAAGCTGCAGATTCTGTATGGTGCCGTCTTTGCCGATAATTGCCTGGAACCGGACCGTCCCTGAAATGCGCGCCTGCTTCGCCAGCGTCGGGTACACCGGAACCACCTTCCGGATCAGATTGGCCGCCTGTACGTTGCCGCCCACGCGAATGCGCGATGGCGGTTTCGGCTTGTCCACTTTCGGAGGAGGAGGCGCGGCCAGGGGAACTGCCCCCACGATGCCGCCCAGAACGCCGCCCATCGAGCCGCCGGGAACGCCGCCGCTCACACCGCCCACCACGCCGGCCGACGGAGGAGGCAGATCCTCTTCCTTAATCATGGCGATGTCTTTGGGAATCACCTTGGGCGCCATCAGGCGGCCCGCGTCAAACTGCCTCGGCGCCACATGCACGATCTTCGGCGTGGGCGCCGGTGGCGGCGGGGGTGGAGGCGGCGGCGGAGGCGCCGTCAGCATGCTCGCCAGAGTCGCTCTGGGCAGAGTGTCGGTGTATATCAGCGGAATGATGATGAGAATCGCGACGGCAACCAACTGGACGACGAGCGACAAGATCACCGCGCCCACGCTCCTCGTCTTTCCTCGGCCTTCCACAAACGTTTGGTCGAACATAGCCGGACCACCTTTCCCCAAATTTCAGGATGGCGTTGGACGGTCCCTCTCCGGTCCCTCCGGCGCCATCGGTTACTTCACTTTGGCCGTTCCCCTTCCGGCGCTGGCCCGCTGCAACCGGGCGCTCGAAGGCGCCGCTTGCGTTTTCTTCCGGCTTTCTACAAAGCTTTGCCAGAAGATCAGAATCGGGCTGGCGACGAAGATCGAAGAATACGTGCCAACAATAATACCTACAACCAGAGCAAATGCAAAACCTTCCAGAACCGAGCCGCCGAACAGCCACAACGAAAGAGCGGTCAACAGCGTCAGCCCGGAGGTCAGCACCGTTCTGCTCAGCGTCTGGTTCACGCTTCGATTAATCACGGATTCCAGCGGTTCCCGCCGCAGCAGTTTCAGGTTCTCGCGAATCCGGTCGAACACCACGATGGTGTCGTTCATGGAGTAGCCGACCAGGGTTAACAGGGCCGCTACCACCGTCAGCGAAATCTCTTTATTGAACAGCGAGAACAACCCGATGGTAATGATGGTGTCGTGGAACACCGCCACCACCGCCGCTACTCCGTAGATCCACTCAAAACGAAACGCGATGTACACCAGCATGCCCCCCAGCGCGTACATCACCGCCAGGAACGCCTGATGCTGCAGATCCGCCCCGATCTTGGGGCCCACCACGTCCGTGCTGCGTATGTTAAACGGCGCCAGAATAGTCTCCTGCTGGAGCGCGCTGATCACCTTGGGCGTGACCCCGGGCACAGCCATCAGGGAATTATAGTTCGTAATCAGGCCGGAGCGCTCGGTGTTGCGAAAATCCTCGATGGCTTTCGCCAGGTCCTGCAGGTGCGTCTCGTCGAGACTCACTCCCCCCGCTTGCAAAGGGTCGCGCAACCGGTCCGCCAGAGCGCCCGCTCCGCTGTTGTTCAGATCCAGCCGCCCATTGGCGTCCGCGCCGAACGTGGCTTCGAGAGTCTGCTGCATCAACTGCCGCGCCTGATTCAGTTGCTTGTCGCTGCGCACGTCGGTGCCGATGATGGCCTCGTTGCTGCCCACCACCTCGGTCACGTCCACCGGGAACTGCTTGTTCAGCGACGATCGGATCTTGTCGATCGGCGGTCTGCCGGCAAAGCGCACGTACATCAGCGCGCCTCCGCGGAAGTCAATCCCGTATCGCGGCCCGCCCTTCACCCACAAGCTGACCAGCCCGGAAACCGAGAGCACCAGCGAAAGTCCGATGAAGGGCCATTTCCAGCCCAGAAAGTCAAAGTTCGTGTTCTTGAATAATTGCATGCAGCTCGAACTGCCGGGCCCCGCTTAACAAGTTAGACACCGGCTCTTCACAAAAGTTCCCAATCCCTCAGACACGCACAAGGCGGCACCGTCAGATGCTGATCGTCGCCACGCGCTTGCGCGAAAACTCCCAGTCGAAGATCGTCTTCGACACAAAAACCGCCGTAAAAACGTTGGCGAACAGGCCGATCACCAGGGTCACCGCGAACCCCTTCACCGGACCCGTCCCGAACAGGAACAGAAAAGCGCAGGACACGATGGTGGTCACGTGCGTATCGACGATGGTCAGAAACGCCCGGCTGAAACCGGTGTCCACCGCCGCCACCACTCCCTTGCCCGTTCTCAACTCCTCGCGAATCCGTTCGAAAATCAGTACGTTGCTGTCCACCGCCATACCGATGGTCAGAATGATCCCGGCAATGCCCGGCAGCGTCAGCGTGGCGTCGAAATAAGCCAGCGCGGCAATCAGGATCACGCCGTTCAAAATCAGCGCCAGCGTGGCGTTGATCCCCGCCCCGCGGTAGTACACCAGCATACAAAAAACCACGGCGATCACACCCGCCAGACCCGCCGTCAAACCGGACCGGATGGAATCGGCGCCCAGCGACGGTCCCACCGTCCGCTCCTCTTCTGGAATCACATGGGCCGGCAGCGATCCGGCGCGCAGGTTGAGCGCCAGGTCGGAGGCTTCCTGCTGATTGGCGGCCCCGGTTATGCGGCCGCTGTCGCTGATGCGGCCCTGGATCACCGGAGCTTCGAGCACTTTCCCGTCCAGCACAATGGCCAGGCGGTTGCCGATATTCGCCTCGGTAAATCTTGCAAAGCGGCTGGCCGCATCCTGCGTCAGGACGAAGCTGGTTTCCCAGCCGCCCGTTTGCGAATCCTGACTGGGCCGCGAATCGCGCAGATCCGCCCCCCGAACCACCGGAATGCGGGCCAGCAGATACCAGCCCTGATCCTGTCCGTGACGGGCCACGCCCTGCACTACTTTTGTATTGGGCGGCAGAACGCCGCCGTGCTTGGCCAGCGCTTCCTCGCGGCTGCCGAAGGGTCCGTCCTTCACCTCATACAGCTCCAGCATGGCCTCTTCCTGTAGCAGGGCCTTGATGCGGGCCGGATCGTCCACGCTGGGCAGCGAAACCAGCAACTCCGCCTCGGCTTCGGCGCGCCCGCGCTTCTGCACGGAAGACTCCGCCAGACCCAGACCGTTGATCTTGCGCTCGATGGTCTGCATGGTCTGGTCCAGCGTGTCCTCCTTCAGCTTGAGGGCGGACGACGCCTTCATGGTCATCTTGTAATCGGTGGAGTTGAGCGGCGTGAGAATCCAGTCCGGAAAATCGTCGCTGGCAATGTCCCGGACGTCCTTGGTCCGGTCCGCCGGTACGCCCTTGATCGTAATCTGGATCTTGTCGGCGTCCTCCAGACTGGCCAGGTCGTTGCGGGTCATGTCCGAGTACTGAATACTCTGCTTGCCGAACTCTTCCTTCAGCCGGTCAATCGCGGATTCCGCGTCCTGCATGAAGGCATCCTGCAACTGCACCTGCAGCACCAGGTGGGTGCCGCCCAAAAGGTCCAGCCCCAGATGAATGTTGCTCTTCCAGTTGGCCACCAGTTCGGCGCGGGACCGCGGAATGCCGATAATGCCGTAGACGCAGACCAGCACCAGCGCGACAATGATCCCTGCTTTGAGCTTGAGGTTCCGATTCATACTTTCGTTCGTGCCTGTCCGCCCGCGCGCGGCTTCCCGCGCGGAGACGAAAATTGCCTACCCCTTCTTTTCCTCCGCAGCCAGACCGGACACCGCGCCCCGGTTCACCTGCAGCTTTACGTTGTCGGGCTTAACTCGAATAATCAGAGTATCATCGTTGATCGTGACAATGGTGCCCACGATCCCTCCGGTGGTCACCACCGTCTGACCGTTCTGCAGATTCTTCAACATCACCTGCGTCTGCTTCTTCTGGCGCTGCATGGGCATGAACACCAGCAGGTAGAAGATACCAATAATCAGAATCAGCGGGAGGAAGCCGATGATGGGGTTCGACGCCGCAGGCGTCTGGAGGAGGATCAGAGTCAACATCGTCATTTTTCGCAGTGAAGATCGCGCCCCAGGACGGTACTCCAGACGGACTGGATGCTGGCAGGGAGCTGCGGTACAACCAGAATGTTCTAGGTTTCGCCCTTATTCTAGCCTGCCCGGACTGAGTTCGTCCACAAGGGCAGGGAAAACCCCAAGGAGAATAGCCTGCCTGATTCGACGCATCGTGTCAAGGTAGTGTTTCAGGTTGTGGATGGTCGCGAGGGTGGAAAACAGCATCTCTCCGGCCTGGAAGAGGTGCCGCAGGTAGGCACGGGAGAACGTCCGGCAGGTGTAACAGGCGCAGCCTGAGTCCACCGGTCCGGGGTCGTCGCGATACCGCGCCTGCTTAATGATTACACGCCCTTGCGTGGTGAAAAGGTAGCCGTTGCGGGCGTTGCGGGAGGGCAGGACGCAGTCCATCATGTCCACGCCGCGGGCCACGTACCGGGCTAGTTCCTCCGGCATCCCCACCCCCATAACGTACCGAGGACGGTTTCGTGGTAGTAACGGTACCGTAAATCCGGCTATATCCATGCTCACTTCGCGCGGCTCGCCCACCGACAAACCGCCGATGGCGTATCCATCCGCCTCCAGTTCCCCCAGTTCGCCCGCGCACTCGCTGCGCAGATCCCGGAACATGGAGCCTTGTACGATGGGGAACAGTGCCTGCCCCGTGCCGGTTTCCTCCTTCACGCGGAGGTAATGCGCGTAGCCGGTGCGAGCCCAGCGCACCGTTCGGCGCATGGCTTCGCTGGCGGTCTGGTGATCCACCGGATACGGCGGGCACTCGTCGAGCGCCATCATGATGTCGCTGCCCAGCGCGATTTGCACGTCGACGGTGGAGGCGGGCGTGAACAGGTGCGCGTCGCCGTTCAAGTGCGAGCGAAACAGCACGCCCTCCTCGGAGATGCGGCGCAGATCGCTGAGGCTGAAAACCTGAAAGCCGCCGGAATCGGTGAGAATCGCCCGATCCCACGCCATAAACCGATGCAGCCCACCCAGTTCGCGGATCAATTCGTGGCCCGGCCGCAGGAACAGGTGATAGGTGTTGGCCAGGATGATTTTCGCGTCCAGCTCCTCACCGCGAAGATCGCGTTGCAGAACGCCCTTCACGGTAGCCTGGGTGCCCACCGGCATGAACACCGGCGTCTCCACAACGCCGTGCGGAGTGTGCAGCAGCCCCGCCCGCGCGCCGGTTACCGGGCACTCGGCCTGAATCTCGAATCGCACCCTCTCAGCGTGGCACAGCGGAGGGCGAAACCATCTGGGCTCCGTCCATCCTTGCAAGGCGACGGTCGAACGTGCCCAGTGGGAGATGCCCCGCCTTTCGCGCCAGTTCAAGGATCAAACAGTCCGAGAATCCCGGGCCTCGCCGCGAACGGAAAACATCGAGCGCCGTGGCAACAACATCCGCGTCCTGCAGGACGAGGGTACGGTGATCGAGGAGCAGTGCGATGGCGGTTGCGAGCGCGGCGTCGTCGCGGCCGTACACGGTTGCCAGAACCCAGACCGCTTCGGCGAGGACGAGAATCGGCACCCAAGCGCCTTTCTCGATGAACCCGTCGGCCAGGGCGGCCTGGCGGCGATCGTCCCGGGCGATCAAACGGACGAGGATGTTCGTGTCAACGGCGCGCATACCGTTTCCGGACATACTGCCGGATTCCATCGGTGATTTCAACGAGAGTCCGCCGCCTGGGAGGCCCCTCCGGAAATACCGCGCGATGGATGTCTTCGGTGCTGACCCGGGCCGCCCTCCGCACCACGATATTCTGTCCGTCCTCTTCCCATTCGAGGATTGATCCAGGTGCGATACCCAGCTTTCGCCGAACGTCGGCGGGAACGGAAATCTGGCCTTGAGCCGTTACCCTGGAGTAGGCGAGTGCCATGACTCAATGGTAACATTACCGCGGTAATGGAAGCCACGAACCGTCCCGGCCTCGCTACCTTGAGAACGTCGACATTGCAAATATGCAATACTGAGATCGGGATGGCGTGGGTCCTCGAGCTGCTTGATTGCCGTGTGCGGGGTGACTTGGAAACTCTTCCGGCCGGCATGAAAGCGCGCTTTCGCCGGATCGTCGAATTGATCCAGAACTATGGCCTCGAACAAATGCGCGAGCCGCACGTAAAGCACTTGTGAAGGCGTCTTATGGGAGATGCGCATGCAAGGCCGTGACGGCGTCTCTCGGGCTATCGACGTCACCGCCAGGGGCCGCCGCGTCGTTGTAGTGAGGGTATTCGTCAAGAAGACCCGGCAAACGCCGCGCCGTGAAATCAATCTGGCGATGGAACGGGCCAGGGAGGTGGAGGGAGGATGAAACGGATCCGCGTTGACGACTTACACAAAGGCTGGATGAAAGACTCCAGGTATCGGCGCGAATACGAGGGGCTCGAAGGGGAATTCTCGCTGGCTGCCGCCCTCCTCGCAGCGCGCACTCGCGTCGGCTTGACTCAGGACCAGGTAGCCAGGCGAATGAAGACTACCCAGGCCGTCATCGCGCGGCTGGAGAGTGGCGGATCAAAGCCCTCTATGCGTACTCTTGAGCGTTTCGCGAAGGCCACTGGATCGCGCCTCAGGATAATCTTCGAGCCGGAAGGCGCGCGCCGGCAGCCTGTGAGCCTCCAGCCACGGGACACGACGGCCGCGGCGCGACAGAACCCGCAACGTGCCAGCCACTGACGTAGCAGGGACCGCGTTCTCAATGTTCCGCCAACTGAATCCCGTGCGCTTCCAGCGTCCCCGCCGTGGCCCGCTCCAGATTGGCAACCGCCTCACCCAGATCCCCCCGCGCCCGCACCTCGCGGCTCCTGCCCAGTTCGCGGATCAATTCGTGGCCCGGCCGCAGGAACAGGTGATAGGTGTTGGCCAGGATGATTTTCGCGTCCAGCTCCTCACTGCGAAGATCGCGTTGCAGAACGCCTTTGACGGTAGCCTGGGTGCCCACCGGCATGAACACCGGCGTCTCCACAACGCCGTGCGGCGTGTGCAGCAGCCCCGCCCGCGCGCCGGTTACCGGGCACTCGGCCTGAATCTCGAATCGCACAGTTCAAGGGTGGCACGGGACAGTACAAGGCTATGAAAGAATAAACGTATGGTGCGGCCATTCTCTGCCACGGTTTGGCGCGAAGGCGAGTGGTACGTCTCGCAGTGCCTCGAACTCGATGTTGCCAGCCAGGGCGCCACGGAAGACGAGGCGCTACAGAATCTGAAGGAGGCGCTGGAACTGCACTTCCAGCCTCCCCAGGCCACGCGTCCGCCGCTGGTACGCGTCATCGAGGTCGAGGTTGGGGCGGCTTAGACCGCCGAGCTTTCGCGAGATCAAGCGCAGGCTCGAATTTGCCGGCTTCATTGAGACGAGTCAAAGAGGAAGTCACGTCAAGTTCGTCCGGCGAACCGGCGAGATGGTCGACACGGCCATCGTTCCCAGAAAACCCGAGATTCCCGTGGGCACTCTTCCGAGCATCCTGAGTCAGCCCACATCGATCCGGAAGACTGGGAAGGACTCGGTTGAACACACCCCTATCGTTCACCGATCGCGATTCCGTGCGCTTCCAGCGTCCCCGCCGTGGCCCGCTCCAGATTCGCAACCGCCTCACCCAGATCCGCCCGCGCCCGCACCTCGCGGCTGCGCGCCGAGATGAAATCCGTCTGCCGCTGCAACACCAGGAACACCGTCGACGTGCCCGCTTGGAACTGCCGTTGTTCACTGGCGTATTGCTCCTCGGCGGACCGGCTTGCCAGGGTGGCCGCGTCCAGTCCCGAGCGTGCCGACTCCACCGCCTGAAGCGCGTTGCGTACGTCGGCCTCCACCGCCATCCCCACCTGATCCTGTAAAGCCCGCAAACGGCGTCCCTCGGCGGCGGAAATCGCCTCCTGCGCTTCGGCGGTCCGGTTCCGCAACGGCAGCGATACTTGCAACCCCACCTGCGCCGTGGGGAAATATCCCGCCGCCAGATTGCTCAGCGATGTTCCATAACCGCCCACCAGCAGCGGCGGAATAAACACCGTGCCCGGCGGGAAGAACGCGGCCAGCGGATTCGACGTCGTCACTACCGGCTGTCCGGACAATCCCACCGCCGAAAGGTTGGCGAACGCATCCACGCGTGGCCGCGCCTGGTCCCGGCTCAGCCGCGTGTCCAGCTTGTTCACTTCCAGACTGAGCGCGGCCTCGGCCAGTTCCGGCCGCGATTGCAGCGCCTGCTTCACCGCATCGGCAAGTGCCGGCGGCGTCACGTCCGTCTTCACTTCCGTCGACGGAATCAGCGCGGCGCTCCACAGCAGATCGTCGCGATTCGCCAGCATCAATGACTTCAAATTGTTCTCCGCCTGCGTCAGCGCCTGCTGCGCCCCGAACACAAGCTGCTGGAACGTGGCCACCTGCGTCTGCGCGGCCACCACGTCCACTGGCGCCAGAATCCCCTGTTCCGCCAGACGCCGGTTGCTGCCATACTGCCGCTCCGCCAGATGCACCGCCTCGGTCTGCACTTCGAAATTGTGGTAAGCATAGTCCAGCTCCCAGTACGCTTGCACGGCCTGCGTCACCACCCGAATCGCTTCCTGGCGAAGCTGCTGCGCGCTGAGCTGCTGATTCTTTCGGGCCACCTGCAGCCGATAGCGGTTCTCGTCGAAGCGCAGCCCGCGCCACAGCGGCTGCGTCAGGTTCAGGGTTAAAGCGGTCGGGTATTGCGGGTTGAACGTGTTGAACAGGCTGTCGTTCTGCTGCCGCGAGTTGGCGAAAGAAAGCGAATACGTGCCGCCCAGCCACGGGGAGAGCCCGCTGATCTGTGGTGTGGCGCTGAGTTCCGTCTGCGTCAGCTTGCCGTCGGCGGAACCGCCCAGAATCGAAGAAACGGGCGACACCTGCCTGGTGTGATAAGCCTTCAGAGCAACCACGGGATCGTAAGCGCCCCGGGCGGCGGCCACGTTGTAACCGGCTTCCTCGCGTTCGATGCGCGAAATCGCCAGGTCGCGATCGTTGGCCAGCACCCGCTCAATCGCTTGCGGCAGCGTGATGGTGGTGGAGGTCAGAATGCCCACGCGCGGTTGCAGTTCCACTTCCTTCAGAGGTTCCATCGTCTGACCAAATGCGGCCAACTGAACCGCGACGGTAACGGAGCGGATCAACTTCATTGGGCCACCACCTCTTCCACGCGGGCGGCCTTCCGCCAGGGCCATCGCCGGGATGAAACCCACTCGCCCAGGTCTTCCCACAGCGAGTAAAACACCGGGACCGCCAGCAGCGTCAGCAGCAAACACAGCGATTGGCCGCCCGCCACCAGCACGCCGATGGACCGGTTCGTCGCCGCGCCCGTGCCCCGCGAAATCACCAGCGGCAGCATCCCCGCCACCAGCGCCATGGTGGTCATCAGAATGGGCCGCAGCCGGTCGCGATTGGCCTGCAGAATCGCCTCGTACCGCGCCATGCCCGAAGCGCGCAGGCCGTTGGTGTGGTCAATCTGCAGAATCGCGTTCTTCTTGACAATCCCGAACAGCAGCAGCAGACCCAGCCCGGAGAAAATATTCACCGTCTGCCCGGTGATCAGCAGCGCCACAATGCCGAAGGGCACCGCCAGCGGCAGCGTCAGCAAAATGGTCACTGGGTGGATGAAGGATTCAAACTGCGCCGCCAGCACGATATACATGAAGACAAATGTCAGGGAAAACGCGAGCACGAAGTAATACCCGGTGCGCCGCAGCTCTTTCGAAATGCCCGCCGCGCCGGAAGTGTAGCCGGGCTCCATCCCGAGATCCTGGGTGAACTGCACCAGCTTGCTCAAAATCGCCGCCTGCGATCCCCCCGCCAGCACGTTGGCGGTCACCGTCACCTGCCGCTGCCGCCCCAGCCGGTTGATGGACGACGGGCCAGTGCCTGGATGAACCCGCACCACCTCGTCCAGCCCCACCGAACCAACCTTCGTCGAAGGAACCGTCATCTTCGCCAGCCCTTCCACGCTGCCGCGGAACTGCTCTTGAGCGCGCACGCGGACGTCGTACTGGTCTTCGCCCGCATTAAACGTCGAAGCCACCTGGCCCGCCACCAGCGTATTGATGGCCTGCTCGATATCGGCAACCGAAACGCCCAGGTCCGCGGCGCGCGCGCGATCCACCTCCAGCCGCACCTCCGGCTTGCCGCCGCGCAGCGTGCTGTCCGCATCGGTCACGCCGGGAATGGTTTTCATCTTCGCCAGCAACTCGTCCGAATACTGCGCCAGCTTCTTCAAATCCGGACCCTGAATGAAATACTGCACGTCGGCGTTGCTCTGGTTGCCGCCCACCGTGCTCACCAGTTCCACGCTGCTGTGCACCTCTGGCGGGAAACTCTTCAATAGCTCGCGAGTCCGCTGCATGAGATCCTGCTGCGAAAGCTGCCGCCGGTCGATGTCCCTCAGCTTCACGTAAATGGTCGCGTTGTTTACCGATCTGTCGGCGTTCCCGCCCGCGGTGGTCAGCGTGTGTTCCACGCCAGGCAGCCCGCGGATGGCCCGCGAAACCTGTTCGGCGATGTTGTTGGTGGCCGCCAGCGAACTCCCCTCCGGTGTCCGCACCAGCACGTTGTATTGCGATTGATCGTCCGCCGGCAGAAAGTTCTTGCCAACGAAAGCGAACAGCGGCACGATGCTCAAAATAGTCATCGCGCTGAGTGCCACCACCGCGCGCCGGTGCGCCAAAGACCACCTCAGCAGCCGCGTGTAAATGCTGTCGAGATGGCGGAACAGGAACGAATCCTTCGAACTGTGCCCGTTCCCGGCGCCGCCAGCCGGAGCCTTCACGAAGCGCGAGCAAAGCATCGGCGTCAGCGTGAACGAAACCAGCAGCGATACGGCAATGGCGAACGCGGACGTAAATCCGAACGAGCTCATGAACCGCCCCACGATGCCGCCCATGAAGCCCACCGGCAGGAACACCGCCAGCAGCGACAACGTGGTGGCCATCACCGCCAGCCCGATCTCGCGCGTGCCCTGCATGGCCGCCTCGAACGGGGTCATCCCCTTCTCCTCGATAAACCGGTAAATGTTCTCCAGCACGATAATCGCGTCGTCAATCACAATGCCCACCATCAGCGTCAGCGCCAGCATGGTGATCTGGTTCATGGTGAAGCCCATGGCCGCCATCAGCCCGAACGCGGAAATGATGGAGGTGGGAATCGCCACCGCCGCGATCAACGTGGTGCGAATATTCGCCAGAAACAGAAAGATAATCAGGGCCGCCAGAATGCTGCCTTCCACCAGATGGTGCTGGATGGAATCGACAGCCGCCTGAATGAACACGGACTGATCGCTGATCACTCGCGCGCGAACATCTCCAGGCAGCGTCGCCGAAATTTCCCGCAGGCGTTGCTTCACCTCGTCCGCCGTAGCCACCGTGTTTTCGCCGGACTGCTTGGCCACCACCAGCGTCACCGCCGGCACGCCATCCAGCCGCGCCGAACTGCGCGGTTCCTCATAACTGTCCTCGGCGTACCCGATGTCCCGCACCTTCACGGTGTAGCCATTGCGATTCGCCACCGTGATCTCGTTGAACTTCCCGGCATCCGCCACGCGCCCGGTGGTGCGCACCGTGAACTCCCTCTCGCCCGCATTCAGGTTGCCGCCCGGCAGTTCCATGTTCTGCGCGCGCAGCGCGTTGAACACATCGGCCGCGGTCAGGTTATAGGAGCGCAGCCGGTCCGGGTCCACCAGCACGTGAATCTCCCGCCGCGCCCCGCCCACAATGGTGATTTCGCCCACGCCCTTCGCATTCTCCAGCTTCTGCTTGATCTGCTTATCGGCGATCATGGTCACGTCGCGCAGCGAGCGCGGCGCGGAAACGGCAATCTGCAGGATGGGCGCGGCGTCCGGGTCGAACTTCTGCACCACCGGCTGCTTGGCGCTTTGCGGCAAATCGGGGCCAATGAGATTCACCTTGTTCTGAATCTCCTGCGCGGCCACGTCCCCGTTCTTGGCCAGCTCAAAACTGACAATCACCAGCGACTGCCCTTCCGACGAAGTGGAACGAACCTCGTCAATCAGGCTGATGGTGTTGACCGCGTCTTCCACTTTCTTCGTGATCTCCGTCTCAATCTCTTCCGGCGACGCGCCCGGATCGGCCACAATCACCGCCACCGACGGAATATCGACCTTGGGAAACAGATCCACACCCAGACTGAAATAGGAGAAAACGCCCACCACCACCAGCGACAGAATCAGCATGGTGGCAAACACCGGCCGGCGGATACAGAGTTGTGCGAGAGCGTGCATGATGAATCCTTACGGGACACGCGGCGCCAGCCGCGTTTTCACGTTGTGCTCCTCTGCACCGGCGCGCCATCGAACAACTCGCCCTGATTGCTGGTGGCCACCGTCTCGCCTCCGTTCAACCCGGACGTGATGCGAACAGCGCCGCCGTCGGCATCCCCGGCCATCACCACGCGCAGATGCGCCACCCCGTGATCCACCGTGAACACCTGCCACGAATCCGTGGTCTTATCCCGGATCACCGCGCTGCGCGGAACAAAAACCGCATTTTCGCCGCCCGGCAGCGTCACATGCGCGGTGGCGAACATGCCCGGCCGCAAATCGCCCCCCGGATTGTCAAAGCGGGCTTCCAGGACGAAGATGCGCGAACTCGGATCCACCGCCGGATTCACCGCCGTCACCGTGCCCGTAAAATCGCGGTCGGGGTAAGCGGACACCCGCGCCACCACCGCCATGCCCACTCGCGTAAGCGCGGCCCGCTGTTCCGGCGCCTGCAGTTCCAGCTTCAAAGTTCCCATGCGCACGATGGTGGCAATCTTGTTCGTGAGCCCCACATACTCCCCCGCCGCCACCGGCCGCGCCGTGATGTACCCGTCGAAGGGCGCGCGAATGGTGGTGTCGGCCAGCGCCTTCTCCGCCTGCGCAAGCTGCGCGCCAGCCGCCTCCAGCGACGCCTGGGCCATCTCCACTCCGCCCCAGCCTTGCCGCGCCCCGTTGAGTGCGGCTTCATATTGTTGCCGCGCCGCGTGGGCCTGCGCCTCCGCCGTCTCCTGCTGCGTTCGCGCGCGGTCATACGCGCTGCGGGAAACATCGCCGCTGGCCACCAGACTCTCGTATCGTTTTGCGTCGGCCGCGGCCAGCCGGGCTTGCGCGTCAGCGGACTCATAGTTGGCGCGCGCCGCCGCCACTTCCGGCATCGCGCCGGGATCGAACTTCGCGCCGTTCGCCGCCCCAATCCGCGATTGCGCCTGCCCCAGCGCGGAGGTGGCTTCGTCCCGTTGCGCGCGCGCCTGGTCCAGACGAAGCTGCGCGTCGCGATGGTCCAATTCGCAAACGGTCTGTCCCTGGCGGACAAAATCCCCCTGGTTCACCGGCGTCGCGATCACTCGCCCGGCCACCAGCGGCGCGATGTCGGAAGTTTCATCGGCGTCAAACGTGCCGGTAACTTCAAATGCCGCGGGCACCGTCCGGGTTTCCGCCTGAGCCACCGATACGCGGATGGTCTCCGCCGCGGCGCGCTCTCCGGAGGCCTCCACGTTTTGCCGCGAACAACCTCCAACGAACAGCAGCAGCGCCAACGGTGATAGAAGGACAAGTCGAATCATGATTTCTGAATTCCGTTCATAAGGATTGCCGTGAAACTGTCGATGACCTGTTCATCCGTCAGGTCCTCGCACTCGAAACCGAACATCTGCGTGAGCAGAGCATAGTTTTGAGCCATACCCGCAATCGCCGCCAGAATCGCGGCAGGGTGGTAGTCGCGAATCGCTCCCTCCTGCTGGCGCCGTGAAATGTATTCCACCAGCGCCTGCACAATCGGGATGGTGAATTCACGGTAGTGCGCAAGGCCCACTTCATGGCCTTCCAGCGCGGCAAACAGCTTCACCCGTTCGAATCGCGGATCCACGCGGTAGTCCCGCATAATCCCGGCCATGATCATGCGGATCAAACCCGCGTCGTCGTTCCGCTCCATGCAGGCTCGTGTCGCGGTCAGCCAGTCCTGCAATTCCGAAGACTGCACCTTCAGATCGAGTACCGCCATGTAAAGCGCGTGCTTGGATGGGAAGTGACGGAAAATCACCGCCTCGGTCACCCCCGCGGACGCCGCGATCTCTTTCGTCGTCGTCCCCTCAAACCCTTTACGTGCAAATACATCGAGGGCAGTCTCAATCAACTGCCGGCGGCGGTCTTCGCCCGGCATGCGGCTGGTCTGGGCAGCATTTTCGGTCACGCCCCATTGTAAGTGAGTACTTACTTACAAATCAATAGCCCGGTACTTTCAAGGAGATTTTGAAGCTCTCGAGCGGCTCGCGCCTGCCTACCGGCGTGATAACGTCTACCCCATGCGAGCGCGAATCGGCATCCTCTTCCTGGCCGCCGCGTGTACGGCCGCCTGTGCCGGAGACAAACGGCCAAACGGCGAGGGTGAGGCCGGCCGCTTCCGCGTTTCTTCGGCCCTGGTACTGGTCAACGCCACCGTGGTGGATTCGCGCGGCCGCCCCGTTCCCGGTCTGGCAAGAGAAAACTTCCGGCTTTTCGAAAACCACGCCGAGAAGAAAATCGACTGGTTCAGTGAAGATCAGACGCCGGTCTCCATGGTGATTGTCTTCGACACCAGCGGCAGCATGGACGGCAAGCTGTCCCGTTGCGCCGAAGCCGTTGCCGGGCTGCTCCGCTCGTCCCAAACCGGCGACGAGTTCGCGCTGGTCACCTTTTCAAGTACCACTCAGGTGGCCCAAACGTGGACCCGCGATGAAGCCGCCATCCCCGCCGCGCTGTTGAACGCCCGCGCGCACGGCGCCACCGCCATGATCGACGCGCTTCGCATCGCCGGACAATACGCCGCCACCGGCGCCAACGCCAGAAAGTTGATCTTCGTGCTGTCCGACGGAGGCGATAACAGCAGTCGCTGGACGGAGACCCAGGTGCGGCGCCAACTGCAGGAAATGGATCTGGAACTCTACGCCGTGGATATTCAGGAATCGAACTTCGCGCCCCTCTTTCCTGCCGTCCCCGGCGGACCCGCTCTGCTCGACCGTCTGTGTGACAGCCTCTCCGGCCGCTACATCGCCGTTGAACGGATGGCGGATCTGGCCGGGGCCGTGGAACGTATCGGCAATGAAATTCGCTCCCAATACGTTCTGGGTTATCGCCCGGAAGCGCTCAATCGCGACGGCCGCTTCCACCCGCTCGAAGTAAAGGTGGCGCCGCCCCCGGGTCTGCATCGCATTTCGGTGCGCTGGCGCCGCGGGTGGCGCGAACCGCAAGGCGAAGGCGTGGAGTAGGACTCCTCTACCGCATTTGTAACTGTCCCAGCGCCGCGCCGCACTGGCCGCAGTGCAGATGCCCATCCTCGTCCGCCACCACCGCGGCCGGCGAACCGGCGCGCTGCGCGTACACCGGAGGAAACCCGGCTTCCTTGCCGTCTATATCGTCGAAGCGCCAGTTATCCCACGGCTGGTTCTTATGGTAGTTGCGGTAGACCGTGAATCCGCTGTCCTCCAGTTGCGTGCGCAGCAGGTCCAGCGCTTCGGCATAGCGCCGCTCCCGCAGCAACGCCTTGGGAACCCGCAAAGGCACCACCCCCAGCGTGCCTTCATCGTACTGATCGCTCTCGCCAGGGTCCACCAGATTGCTGAAGAAGTAGTAGACGCGAAAATCGTGCACGCCGCTGGCCCAGTTGTCCACCAGGTGCGCATGCATCGGGATGTGCTCCGGACGCGACTCCCAATACTGTTCCGCGGGCCTTTGATAATCGGGACTGCAAAGCAGGTGATACCAGCGCACGCCGCGGACCGCGGCCTGCTCGAAGATTGGATGAATCGGCTCGCCGCAATGAACGCAGTTCACGATTGCTCTCCTTAAGACTGCCTTCGATTGCGATTGTATCGCTTGCGAGCCGGACCGCGCCGGCCGCCCTCGCGCGCCGGACGCCCTCGGATGTTTCGCTTGCCAGCCGGATCACGAGGGACGCCCCGCGGTGTCGCGTTGCGCGCCGGACCGCGCCGGAAGCCCTGTCGTGTGTCGCTTGCCAGCCGGATCACGAGGGACGCCCTGCGCGTGTCGCTTTGCGCGCCGGCCCGCGCGGCACGCCCTGGGATGTTTCGCTCGTGAGCCGGACCGCGCAAAGCCCGGTCGTTTCCGAACCGCGACAGTAATGGAGCGGACTTGAGAATGATTTACCCGGCAGCGTCCCGAAAACCAAACCAAAAGCGGAGAATCAAAACGCCGGAGCGGCCGAAACCGCCCCGGTTCTTACGGTAGGGTGAATTAATCTTCCAAAACAACGCGAACGTTGGTGCCGCCCAGGTCGATCTCGCGCAGCGTCAGCTGTCCGTGCGCATCGTTGTCATAGACGAACTTGGTATCCTTGTACTTCCGGTCGGCATTGGCTACCTTTGCCGGCGCCTCGGCGCTTGTCTTTCCGTGATGGAGAACGGCCTTCCCATTGTCCACGTCGAGCTTGTACTCGCCGGGTTTCAACTGAGTTCCGTGTACGTTCGTGGGCTCCAGTAGTTTGACGTTGTAAGTGGTGGCGCTGGCAAAGCCGGCGCCCGCGAAGACCAACATCAATGGAATCAGAGTACTCCTCATCATGCGTTTCGAACTCCTTTTTTCCGGGGCGCCTGTCACCGAGCGGGACGGTTCCCTCATACACACCTACGCATGAGTTGGTGATTGGTTCCGTCTATAACGTGAAAATTCGGTAAGTGTCAGATGAGTTAGTCCCGCGTTAGGGCTGACCAGGTGTTACTCACCGAGTAACGCGGCAATGCCATCCGCGTCATTCGGAGCAACCTCCGGACGATTCCCGAAAGTGGGACGAATAGTTTCATTATTGGGACCCCGTAACTGACCTGTGTGGTATTTGTAAATGTAGTCGGGATCCTTCAGAACATTCCCGGTAAGTACTGCCACCACGCGGTCCGCCCGGCCTATGACGCCCGACGCGGTCAGTTTGCGGATCCCGGCGAGCGTGGCCGCGGACGCCGGCTCGCAACCAATACCCGCGCGTCCAATCTGTGCTTTGGCGTCAGCAATCTCCTGCTCGGTAACTTTTTCCACCACGCCGTTCGTCGCCCGCACTTCCGCCAGCGCCTTCGGCCAGGATACCGGATCGCCGATACGAATTGCCGTCGCCAGCGTCTCTGGTTCAGGCACGCTGACGAAATCTCCTCCTTCGTGAATCAGCCGCCAGAAGGGCGCCGCGCCCGCGGCCTGCACTATGGCCAGCCGCGGCATGCGCGCGATGAACCCAAACGCGAGTAACTCGCGCAGCGCTTTCCCGAACGCCGAAGTGTTGCCAAGGTTACCTCCCGGCAGCACAATCCAGTCCGGCGGATTCCAGTCGAGCTGGTCCATCATTTCGAAAATGATGCTCTTCTGTCCTTCAATGCGAAACGGGTTGATGGAGTTCAGCAGGTAGATGCCCAACCGCTCCGCCAGCACGCGCACCAGCGCCAGAATGTGGTCGAAGTTCGCGTCCACCTGTAGCGTGCGCGCGCCGTATTCGAGCGCCTGCGCCAGCTTGCCATGGGAAATATTTCCGTGCGGGATAAAGATGATCGGCTCCAGCCCCGCCGCGCTGGCGTAGGCGGCCATGGAAGCCGACGTGTTGCCCGTGGAGACGCAGGCCACGCGCTTCATTCCCAGCCGTCTGGCCTGAGTGACGCCGCAGGTCATCCCGTTGTCCTTGAAGGACCCCGTCGGATTGAATCCCTGATGCTTGAAGGTGATGCCATCGAGCCCGCCGTATTCGGCCGCCCGCGGCGCATCCAGCAATGGAGTGTTCCCTTCGCGCAGGGAGATCACCTGGTCCAGTCCGTCGTCGAATGGCAACATCTCGCGATACCGCCACACGCCGCTCTGATCCAGCATCGTGTTGTTCAGACGGCGCTCGCGCCACGTCTTCTTCCACTCCGCAACATCCACCGATTCATCGAGCAACGAAGCTTCCAGCAACCCGCCGCAGGTCGGACAGTTGTAAAGCACCGCGTCCAGGGGAAAGCGCGCGCGGCAGTCGCGCTGGAAACATACCAATTCGGCTCGCATAATGATAAAACTTCAGTATGGCGGATGTGCGTCAACTGAGTGGCCTGACCAGTGTGGGCCGGGCTGCGCTCGCCGATTTCAAAGTCCTCGGAACCCGCTCTCTCGATCACCTTGCCCGCTGTGAAGCGCACGAATTGTACCAGCGGCTCTGCGCGGTCACGGGCGAGCGCCACGACCCCTGCTGCGAGGATGTCTTCCGCTGCGCCATCGCCCAGGCGCGCCATCCGCATCTTCGCGCCGAACAGAAGAAGTGGTGGTACTGGACGCGCGTCCGCAAGACTCGCACCGCCGCCCACGGCTACTGACCCCGCTGGGACACCGCCCGGACTGCTTCAACGACTTCGCGAATCGCCGACGCGACATCCTCGGGCGCCTCAAGGTTCATATTGTGCCCGCTATGGACGATCACCTGTTTGCCGTTGCTGGAGAGCAGAGCGAGCTTCGCCTGGCCCTCCTGGCGTTCCTTCTCCAGTTGCGCGGCGGGAACGTCGGAATCGCCATCCCGGTATCCGCCATCCGCGCGGCTCAGGACAATCAGGGGAATGTTCCCCAATGTCCCCGCCGGCGGCGTCGCCAGCCACTTTGCAAAGAACTCGTCGGACCATTGTGTCTCGCTGTTTTGGGCGTCATAGACCGCCGGCAGCAGTTGCGCCCAGAGCTGCATCGCTTGCTCCTCGGGAGGAAGAACCTTGAACATCGGATCGAGGGCCTTGAGTTCGTCGGGCAGTTCTTCCGCGCGCACCGCCGGCTTGTCCGACGCGCTCATTTCCTCGTGTGCCCGGGGTATCGCTGTGCCCTTCGCTCCAGCGCCCAGCCGGATGGTTTTCCCCCCGCCAATGCCGACGCGCAGGCCTTCGTGCGCGGCGTCCACCAGAACCATTCCGGCCACCTCCTTCGGATAGGTCGCGGCAAAGTTTCTCACCAGCGGACCACCGTAGGAGTGCCCGGCGAGCACGAACGGGCCTCGCTCACCCAGCTTCGACAGGGCATCGTTCAGTTCCAGATTCAACTGCGAAAACGTCCGCGGCTTGGGGCCGGGGTCGCTCCACGCATATCCGGCACGGTCGTAAGTGCAGATGCGCGTAAAGCGGGAAACCCGGGATTGTACGAGTATCCAGTCGAACGAGAAATCCCCCAGTCCGTTCTCCACAACAACCGTGGGACTGCCTTTCCCCGTGCAGTTCACATGAAGCCGGTGGCCGCCCAGATCCACCAGCTGTCCCGGCGGTTTGGGCGCGGCGGCACTGGCGGCAACGGCGAAGCACGCGCTCAGAGTTACGACGCAAATGTTCCTGAGTGGTTTGTAGAACGCTGGCATGGCGGAATGGCTCCCTGCCAGCAACCTACGCAGGATCGAGTATTTCGTTCCGCGAAAGGTCGGATGAGCGAGCAAATCCCGGATGAGTTACTCTCGCGCAATCGCTGCGTTATTGTTACTAACTGAGTAACCGCGCGCGGAGACGTGTTGAGGCGGTGCTTCCAGTAGCCCGCCGCACGAGTTCTGTTCGCAGGGTCATAAAACTTCAGTAATGGCGGATGCGCTTCGAGTGAATGATCTGCCGCGGCTATTGGCCCCGCTCGTAAACCACCCGCCCATCGAAGACCGTCATGTCCACGCGGGCGTCGCCAATGGCCGTCGGAGCGATCTGGAAAATGTCCGTCGAAATCACCGCCATGTCGGCCAGCTTCCCCGGTTCGATGGAACCTTTGATCTTCTCCGCAAAACCGGCATAAGCCGAGCCAACCGTGAATGCGCGCACCGCCTCCTCCACGCTGATCTTCTGCTCCGGCACCCAGCCGCCGGGGTGCTTTCCATCCGAAGTGCGCCTGGTCACCGCCGCGTCGATCCCCGCGAGCGGAACCATCGGCGCCACCGGCCAGTCCGAGCCGAAGGCCAGCACGGCCCCCGAATCGAGCAGGGAACGGAACGCATAAGTGCCCCGGATCACTTCCGGCCCCACGCGCTTCTCCGCCCAGCGGCCATCGTCCACCAGATGAATCGGCTGCATGGACGCAATCACGTGCAGCGCCGCGAATCGCGGAATATCTTCCTGCCGAAGGTGCTGCGCGTGTTCGATACGAAATCGCCGGTCGCGCGGGCCGTTGCGCCGCGCCGCTTCTTCGTAGAGATCGAGAATGGTCTTGTTGGCTTTGTCGCCGATGGCGTGGATGGCCACCTGGAGCCCGGCCGCGTCGGCGGCCACAATACGCTCCTGCATCTTGCTCACCGGGATCATGTCTTCCGCGGCCAGACCCGAAGTCTGTGGAGCGTCGAGATACGGATGGAACAAAAGCGCCGTGCTCGATCCCAGCGATCCGTCGGCAAATGCCTTCAGCCCGCCGATCGTCAGCGTATCGCCGCCAAACGGCGCGGTTACTCCGATCGCCGCAAGTTGTTCCCAGAGCGCCAGCGGCCGGTGTACCGAAATGCGCACTGTCAGATCGTCCGAGCGGAGCAGGTTCTCATACACCTCGAACACATCGCGCCGCAGTTTCTGCCCGGACGGCGAAGCGTCGGGCGGACTGGCCATTTCCTGCACGCTGGTAACGCCGTTCTCTTTGGCGTAACCCATGGCCGCGCGCACCGCATCGGTAATCTCTTCCGTACTCGGCTCCGGGATCACGCGCTCAACCGCATCCATCGCCGCGTCTTTCAGAATGCCGCTCGGCTCGCCGTGTTCGTCCCGCACAATGGCGCCGCCAGGCGGATCAGGAGTGTTGCGGTCGATCCCGGCAAGTTTCAGCGCCGCGCTGTTCGCCAGAGCCATATGCCCGTCCAGGCGCGAAACGAAAACCGGATGATCGCGCGTCGCCTCGTCAATGAGCTGGCGCGTCGGCAGCCGCGCGGGCGACCAGTTCTCGTGATCCCACTCGCCGTTCAAAACCCAGCGCCCGGCCGGAATCTTCGCCGCAAAGCTGGCCATGCGGTCGCGAAATTCCTCCGGGCTGCGCGCCGACCGCAACTGGACGCTGGCCAGTGCCCGGCCGCCCGAGTAGAAATGCGCGTGAGCGTCGTTGAACCCGGGAACCATCAGCCGGCCGTGCAAATCCACCACCCGCGTCTCCGGCCCGATCCACCGCCGGATCTCGTCGTTGCCGCCCACTTCGACGATCCGTGAGCCAATCACCGCCACGGCCTCGGCGCGCGGCGACGCGGCGTTCATCGTGTGGATGTTCCCGTTCATCAGCACCAGCGAAGCCCGTGGTTGTGCCATCAGCACGGCGGAAGCGAACATAAAGGGAAGAACTCGCATGAGCCGATTATGCTTTACGTTTCTTTAATAACCAACACCGGCCCGGGCGCGTCTCTCCTCTCTCTTCTCGTGCGAACATTCTTTCTCCTGGTGGCGCTTGCATCCGCGCCCGCGTTTGCCGCCGATCCCGTCACCGTCTGTGAAGTGCTGGCCCACCCCGATGCCTACGCGGGCAAACCGGTGGTTGTCGTGGGTCGCTACTCGTTTCGCGAATACGGCCGTTTCCTCAGTGAGAAGGCCTGTGTTCTCCGAGTGGTCATCGATTCGAAAAACGGCCCCGTTCCACCAGCGTCCTTCGCCGTCGACGTCGAGGCCACCAACCGCAAGCTGGCCGTTGTCCGCAAGACCACCAGCCTTGCGAACTTCCGCTTCGGCAGCGACGACTACGACCGCTGGGCTATCGTCTACGGCCGCCTCGAAACCGCCCCCCCGCCCGACAAGCACACCGACCGCGAATTCGACGACGCCTCCGCGCAAGTGCTCTGCCACAGCCAGACCCTGCTAATCTTCCTCCACGACCAGTGACGATGAGGGGACAGACGAATGCGTCCCCAACGGCCAGATCCCAGCCACCGTTCGCTGACCCTCAGGGACGCATCCGTCTGTCCCCGGTCCTCAGGGACGCATCCGTCTGTCCCCGGTCCTCAGGGACGCATCCGTCTGTCCCCGGTCCTCAGCGACGCATCCGTCTGTCCCCGGTCCTCAGGGACGCATCCGCCCGTCCCCGGTCCCCAGGGACGCATCCGCCCGTCCCCGGCCCCCAGGGACGCACCCGGCCGTTCCCGGTCCCGAGGGACGCATCCGTCTGTCCCTGGCCGTCCGCCCCGCCGCCCCTCAATTGTTCGCCGGAGGATTCTTCCGCGTCTTGATCTCCGCCAGCATCCGCTCAATCTCGTCCTGCTTCTCCAGCGCCGCCAGTTTGTCTTCCACGTTATCCCCCAGCAGCTCCGCCTTCGCCTGGCTCATGGCCTCCTCGTGCCGCACCTTCTCACGCATGCGGTCGAAAGCGTGGGCGTTGGTATCGTCCCCCATGGCCATGCGCGCATCGCCCGCCTTATTCAGCGCGCGCGCCCGCCGGTGCTGCGCGATAATCACGTCGCTCTTGGCCCGCGCCTCCGCCAGCTTCTGTTCCAGCTTGTGCAAAGCGGATTTCAAATTCTCCACCTGCACCGTCTGGTCCTCGGCCTGCTGGCGAAAGTTCTCGGCCATCTGCTTCGAGCTCAGCGAGCGGTCCAGCGCCGCCCGCGCCAGGTCGTCTTCCGTCTTGCCCACGGCCAGCTCGGCCCGGCGCAGCCAGTCCGCCTCCTTGTCCCGGTTCTCCGCATGCTTCTTGTTCAGAAGATGCTGATCGGCGATCGCGATGGCCACCTGCGTCTTCACCTGCATGAGCTGATTCTCCATGTCCAGAATCACCTGCTTGATCAGCTTCTCGGGATCTTCCGCCTTGTCCACCAAATCGTTCAGATTCGCTCTCACGAGCGTCGCTACGCGTTCCATCAATGCCATAACTACCTCCTGTCCTTCGTTGTTAATCGACCGTGGACCGCTCCGTCACCGTCGCGGCTCAAGGGCGTTCTTGTTACCGAGCCGCGACGGTAATGGAGCGGTCCGCTCCTCAGCCCTGCGCGCCCGCGCCAGGCTTCTCCTTATCCGTCTTATCGCCAATCGTCCGCACCTTGCCCAGCAGCTCGCTCATCTGCATGCCCGATAGCGCCTCGAACAGCGCCGGCACCTGTGCGGCGATCCTGGTCATGTCGCCGGTGATCTTGTGCATTCCGGCGGCCTCGCCATCGCCCGTCGACACAATGGTGATCTTGTCGATGTTGGCCAGCGGCGCGGCCAGCGCCCTCACCACCTCCGGCAGTCCGGTGAGCAGTTTGTCCACCACCGCCGCCTGGTTCCACTCCTGATAGGCCTCCGCCTTCACGTTCATGGCCTTCGCTTCCGCTTCGCCTTTGCGCAGGATGATATCGGCCTCGGCCTCTCCATCCAGCCGTACGGCGGCGGCATGGCCTTCCGCTTCCGCGATTCGCCGCGCCTTTTCCGCGCCCGCCAGCGTCTCAATGCGCTGCCGTTCAATCTCCGCCTGCTTCAGGACCGTGGCGATCAGTTCCTTCTCCACGCGCAGGATTTCCGCCTCCTGCACCTTGATCTCCTGCTCCTTCTGCACCTGTTGTATCTTCACCTGCTCGGCAATCACCTGCTGCTGCATGATGTTGGCCTGAATGTCATAGGCCTTGTCCGCCTGCGCCTGCTGGCGCTTGGTGGTCTCCAGAAATTGCGCCTTCTTAATATCGAGGTCGCGTTGCGCCTCAGACTGTTTGGCCAGTGAGAGCGTTTCCGCCAGCACCCGCTCCTGGTCAGCCTGCGCCTTGGCGACCGCCGACGCGCGCATAGCCTCGGCGCGTTTGATGGCGGTATCGCGATCGGCTTCAGCCGCGGCCACGTCGGCATCGCGCTTGATGCGCGCGATGTCCGGACGGCCCATGTTGGTGATGTAGTCGTTCTTGTCGCGAACCTCTTTGATCGTGAACGAGATCACTTCCAGGCCCATCTTGCTCATGTCGTCGGCGCAAGTGCCGCGCATACGGTCCGCCACCATCTCCGGCTCCTTCACAATCTGTTCCACCGAAAGCTGGCCGATAATCCCGCGCAGATGGCCTTCCATCACCAGACGGATCAAGCCTTCCCGCGCCTGCGGCGTCTTGCTCAGAAACTGCTCCGCGGCGGTCTGGATGGACTCCTTGTCCGACTTCACCTTGATCTGCGCAACCGCTTCCACCGTGACGGCCACGCCCTGCTTCGTATACAGATCCTGCTGCGGCGCCACATCAAACGACATCAGCTCCAGCGACAGTGACCGGTAATTCTCCACCATCGGGAAAATCACCGTGCCGTGGCCAATGACGATCCGCGGTCCGCGGTATCCATAAACGATCAGCGCCTCATTGGGGCCAGTCTTGCGATACAGCCGCGCCAGCATGGCCATCAGAAATAACAGGGCCAGGATCATCAACCCGACCCATACAAAAACCGATTGCGGTTCCATCCGTTCTCCTTTTGCCCTCTATACCTTCTCCGCCTTCTCCGCCTCTGTGCCTTCTGTGCCCTCTCTGCCCTCTATACCTTCTCTGCCCTCCATGCCCTCTCTGCCTTCTCTGCCCTCTCTGCCTTCTTGCACCACTACATCCTCGGACGATGACGTGGGGCAGGGCCATGCCCTGCCTGCACTGTGGGGCAGGATTGCATCCTGCGGCCGATCTTCAATCAGCCACTATTTCTTCCCACGGCCGTACATAAGCGATTCCCCGTTCGTAACGCGTAACCACCACTTCAATTCCTTTGCCTACCGCCGTGCCATTCTCGCTGCGCGCGCCGCAACAGTGCCGCACGCCTTCCTGCACGTAAATGATTTCCCCGGTGCCGCCGGCGCGGATGCCCGAACTAACCCGTCCCAGCACCCCGACCATGTCATAGTCGGAGGCCACCAGATCGTGCTCGTGCCGCAGCAGCACCTTCACCAGAAACCAGAACACCACCGCCGCCCCAAACGTCCCCGCCGCGCCCGCCAGCAGCAGCGCCAGCACGAACCAGATGGTTGAGTACCTGGTCAGCAGGTACCCGGTGCCGCCAAACCACGCCAGAAACGCCGTCACCGTCGGAAAGTTGATCGGCGACGCCCCGCCGCGCGAGCTCCCGCCGCCAGCAGGCGCCCCGTGCCCGAAATGCGGCAGATGCAGGTGCGGCATGTGCACATGTATCGCTCCGAGAAACGAAACCACGCTCAGCAAAAACCCGGTCACGAAACAAATCAGGTAGAACGATTCCCAGTTCATGCCGTCCTCCTCCGGACCTGTTCCGGGCCAGGCCGCAGCACCTCCATCAGCCGGTCGCTCAGCCCCGGCGTCTCGATAATGGTGCCCAGCAGCACCAGGCACTTGCGCGTGTCATCGTGCTTGGCGATGGCCAGCAGCGCGTGCCGCACATCGGCGTCGCGCCGGAAACGCTCCGACCCGTCAATCAGCCACAAATCCAGACTGTCCTCCGCCGCCCCCACCTCCGACATCAGCTCGGTGTGGTAACCATCCGGATCGCTCACCAGATACCCCGGATGCACTTTGTAAAACCGCGCCAGCAGCATGCGCGTCGTGTTGGTCAGGTGCGGGCGCGCGCCGCTCTCAATCTGCGACAAATACGACTGGCTGATGGACTGCCCAAGATCCCGCCGGATGGCCCGCACCACTTCCTGTTGCGTCATCTCGCGTTCAAGGCCGCGGAGCGTACCCTCCACCTGCCTCAGGTACCGTAGTTTTTCGCCGAGAGTCATATAACAATCTGCGATTAGCTTATTGCAGATTGTTATTACTAGCAAGAAATATCGGCGCAGAGGTCCCGCAAGTTGCAGAAAACAGGGATACTATAGTTGTGGCCACGCTGCCTCAGGCATCGACCGCCGATCTGGAGGGAAGACAATGGGGAGACGACACGCCGTCATTTTCGAGCCGGCAGAGTCGAACTGGGTGGCGTACGTTCCGGACCTGCCCGGATGCGTCACCACTGGGAAAACTCTGGAGGAAACCGAACGGAACGTCCGCGAAGCGATTTCCGGCCACCTGAGCACCCTTCGTGAATTCGGCGAGCCGATCCCCGAACCCACCAGTATTGCCCGGGAAGTCGAAATCACTCCCGCGGCATAGCGCGCGCCCGAGTCGTTCCCAGCCGCTCACAACCCCGCCCACTGATACGCCTCCATATCCACCCGCCGCCCCCGAAACCGCACGCCCTCCATCTCCAGCAGCAGCCGCTGCTCATGCACATCCGTCGGCGGCACCTTGATCACCCCGCCCGCCCCCAGCACCCGCTGCCACGGCAGCGAACCATGCGCCTTCCGCAGCACCTGCACAACCTGCCGATGATATCCCGGAAACCCCGCCTCGGCGGCCACCTGCCCATACGTCGCCACCTTGCCGCGCGGAATCTGCCCAATCACCCGGCGAATCGCTTCCTCGTAACCCAATTTTCTCCGCGGCATCGTCGTATTGTAAGGGGTAGGAAGCCACCATGACCACACCCCCCATCCTGCAGGCGCCGGAAGTCCGCGCGCCTCGTGGCCGCGAGCTCAGCTGCAAGGGCTGGCATCAGGAAGGCGCCCTCCGGATGCTCATGAACAACCTCGATCCGGAAGTGGCCGAGCGCCCCGCCGACCTCATCGTCTACGGCGGCACCGGCCGCGCCGCGCGCGATTGGCCCTCCTTCCACGCCATCGTCCGCTCGCTCCGGTCGCTCGAAAACGACGAAACGCTGCTGGTGCAATCGGGCAAGCCCGTGGGCATCTTCCGCACGCACGAAGAAGCCCCCCGCGTGCTCATCGCCAACTCCAACCTGGTGGGCCGCTGGTCCAACTACGACGAGTTCCGCCGTCTGGAACATCTCGGCCTCATCATGTACGGCCAGATGACCGCGGGCTCGTGGATCTACGTCGGCAGCCAGGGAATTTTGCAAGGCACCTTCGAAACCTTCGCCGCGGCGGCCACCAAGCATTTCGCCGGGTCCCTCAAAGGTCGCCTGGTGGTCTCCGGAGGCATGGGCGGAATGGGCGGCGCGCAGCCCCTGGCCGCCACCATGAACGGCGCATGCTTCCTCGGCATCGATGTCGATCCCAGCCGCATCGAGAAGCGCATCGCGTCGGGCTACTGCGATCGCTTCACCGACGATCTCGATGACGCGCTCGACCAGCTCGACAGCGCGCGCCGAAGAGGCAAGGCGCTGTCGGTGGGCCTCGCCGCGAACTGCGCCGATATTCTGCCGGAACTGGTCCGGCGCGGCGTTGTGCCCGACATCCTCACAGACCAGACCAGCGCCCACGACGCCCTCAATGGATACGTCCCCAACGGCATCACCCTCGAGACCGCGCTGGAACTGCGCGCGTCTGATCCAGCCGAATACGTCCGCCGCTCCATGGACGCCATGGCCGAACACGTGCGCGCCATGCTCGATCTGAAAGGCCTCGGAGCCGTCACCTTCGATTACGGCAACAACATCCGCACCCAGGCAAAGCAGGCGGGGGTCGAAGACGCCTACGACATTCCCGGCTTCGTCCCCGAATACATTCGCCCGTTGTTCTGTGAAGGCCGCGGACCGTTCCGCTGGGCCGCGCTCTCTGGCGACCCCGCCGACATCGCCGCCACCGACAAGCTGGTGCTCGATTTGTTTCCCCGCAACGAAACGCTGGCCCGCTGGATTCATCTCGCCCGGAAACACGTCCACTTCCAGGGGCTGCCCGCGCGCGTCTGCTGGCTCGGCTACGGCGAGCGCGCCGAATTCGGCACCGCCATCAACGATCTCGTGAAGTCCGGCAAAATCCAGGCGCCCATCGTCATCGGCCGCGATCATCTGGACACCGGCTCGGTGGCCTCGCCCTATCGCGAGACCGAAGCCATGCGCGATGGCTCCGACGCCATTGCCGACTGGCCGCTGCTCAACGCCCTCGTAAACACCGCCGCGGGAGCGTCGTGGGTGTCCATTCACAACGGCGGCGGCGTGGGCATCGGCTACTCGCAGCATGCGGGCATGGTGGTGGTGGCCGATGGAACCGAGCAGACCCGCCGCCGGCTGGAGCGCGTCCTCACCACCGACCCCGGCATGGGCATCATTCGCCACGCCGACGCCGGCTACGAACAGGCCGCCACCTTCGCGCGCGATCGCGCCATCCGCCGCCCCATGGAATAGAGGACACGACAGTGGGGCAGGGCCATGCCCTGCCGTGCAGTTCGTTACAGTAAGGAAACGGAATGCCACGCCAGCTCGTAGAGTGCGTACCCAACTTCAGCGAAGGCCGCGACCTTGCCAAAATCGACGCCATCGTGCAGGCGATTCTCACGGCTCCCGAAGTCGTGCTTCTCGACCGCGAGAGCGATCCCGATCACAACCGCAGCGTCCTTACCTTCGTCGGCCCGCCCAACGCCGTGGCGGCCGCGGCATTCCGCGCGGTGGAAAAGGCCGTGGCGCTGATCGATCTCTCGAAGCACACCGGCGCTCATCCCCGCATCGGCGCGGCCGACGTCCTGCCGTTCATCCCCATCGAAGGCGTAACCCTCGAAGAGTGCGTAAGGCTGGCTGAACAACTCGGCCAGCAGCTCTGGGAAAAGCTCCACCTGCCCGTCTATCTCTACGAAGCCGCGGCGCGCCGCCCGGAGCGCACCAATCTCGAGAACATCCGCAAAGGCCAGTTCGAAGCGCTGCTGCGTGAAATGGGGACGCTGCCCGCGCGCGATCCCGACATCGGCGACCCGGTCTGTCATCCCACCGCCGGCGCCATCGTCACCGGAGCGCGCAAGTTCCTCATCGCCTACAACGTCAACCTGAACACGGCGGACCTCTCTATCGCCAAACAAATCGCCCGGACCATCCGCTTCTCCAGCGGCGGTTTCCGCTATGTGAAATCCATGGGCGTGATGCTGGCCTCGCGCAACCTCGCGCAGGTTTCCATCAACCTCACGGATTTCGAACAGACCCCCATGCACCTGGTATTCGAGACTGTGCGCCGCGAAGCCGAGCGCCATGGCGTGGATGTCGCCGGCAGCGAGATCGTCGGGCTGATCCCGCGAAAGTCCATCGAACTCTCCGCCGAATATTTTCTGCGCTTTGAAAACTTCCGCCCGGAACTGGTGCTTGAGAACCGCATCGCCGAAGCGCTTGCCGCTCGCGGCGGGCTGCCGGAATTTCTGGACGCCCTGGCCTCCGCCACAGCCACTCCCGGTGGGGGCAGCGCAGCCGCGGCCGCCGGCGCAATGGCCGCGGCCCTGGGTTCCATGGTCACCCGTCTGGCGAAGCTGGACCCCGCGCCCTTCGAAGCCGACCGCCAATTCTTCACCGAAGCCGTCGATCGCGACGCGGAGGCATTCAATCAGGTCATGGCCGCCTATAAACGCCCAAAGGACGAACGCGGCCCTCACGTCGAAGCAGCGCTCCATGGCGCGGCCGAAGTCCCGCTGCAGGTGATGGAACGTTCCCACTACCTCGCCGCGCGCCTCGACGCCCTCGCCATTCCCGCCCGGTTTGCCAGTGATCTCGCGGTGGCAAAATCCCTCGCCGCCGCCGCGCGCGCGGGCGCCTGGGAAAACGTCAAAATTAATCTGGACTCCATCCAGGACGCGGAGTTCAAGGCGTCTCTGCAGCGGCGTATCCATGCCCTCTGATCTCGCCGTAGTCAACTGCCGTCAACTGGTCACCGTACGCGGCCCCGGTCTCGGAATCATCGAGGACGGCGCCATGCTGGTGCGCGACGGCCGCATCGAGCGCGTGGGCACCCGCGCGGAGATCAAGCCGTTTATTGGAGCGAAGCTCGAATTGGTCGATGCGGGCGGGCGCGTGGTTCTGCCCGGTTTCGTCGATGCCCATACCCATCTGGTCTTCGCCGGCCATCGTGCCGAGGATTTCGAGCGGCGCTGCGCCGGCGCCGCTTGTGAGGGCATTCCCGCGACCGTGCGGGCCACTCGCGCGGCCACTGAAAACGAGTTGATCGCCAGTACGCGACTCCATATCGATTGGTTGCTGCGCTCGGGAACCACGACAGCGGAGGCGAAATCCGGCTACGGCCTGTCGCTGGACTCCGAACTCAAAATCCTGCGCGTCATCCGCGGCGTTAGCGGGACCGGCTCGCCGCGGCTGGTGCCTACGTTCCTGGGCGCTCATGAAGTGCCGGAGGAATACCGTGATCGCCGCGAGGCCTACCTCAATCTGATCATCGACAAGATGCTGCCGCGCATCGCCGAAGACAAGCTCGCCGAATATTGCGATGCCTTCTGTGAGGAGGGCGCATTCACGGTCGCCGAGACAAGGCGCGTTCTGGAAGCGGCGCGCGCGCACGGACTCGGTCTGCGGTTGCACGCCGATCAGTTGTCGAATTCGGGCGGCGCGCAACTGGCCGCGGAACTCCACGCCGCCACCGCCGATCATCTGGAACACACCGAAGCAGCGGGCATCGCCGCCCTCGCCGAAGCGGGCGTCCAACCGGTGTTGCTGCCGGGCTCCGTGCTCGGGCTCGGCCTGCAACGTTATCCTAACGCGCGCGCCATGATCGATGCCGGACTGGCCGTGGTGCTGGCCACCGACTTCAATCCCGGCTCCTCGCCCATCCCGTCGATTCCCCTGATTCTGTTCCTCGCCTGCACGCAAATGAAAATGACGCCCGCCGAAGCCATCATCGCCGCCACCATCAACGCCGCGCGCAGCCTCGGCCGCGGCGCCGACATCGGCTCGCTCGAACCCGGCAAACTGGCCGACTTCGTCATTCACGACCGCAGCGACTACCGCGAAGTAATCTACTGGCCGGGCATCGAGAGCGCCAAATCCGTCTGGATCGGCGGCCGCCGCGCCTATCACCGCTGATCTCAGTGGGGCAGGGCCGTGCGCTGCCGCAGCCTCTCAGGCCGCCTTTGGCAGAAACCGCCGAATGCCAAAATCATAAACCGCCGCGCCAATCAACCCCCCCAGCAGAGGCCCAAGAATCGGTACCCAGAACACACCACTGCCATCAGTCAGCCCGTTGTTCTTGAAACCAGCCACTGCGGTAAACAGGCGGGGGCCAAAGTCGCGAGCGGGATTGATCGCATACCCGTGCATCCCGCCAAACGCCATCCCAATAGCCACCACCACCAGACCAATGAGTATCGGCTGAAGAATCCCAGCAGGCTGATTGCGTTCGTCCACAATCGCGAAAATCATCATCAGCAACAACGCCGTCCCAATCACCTGATCGAAGAAACCCGCCGACAGTTGCTGCGGGAACGCGGGGAAAGTGGTGAACACCCCCGCAGTCCGCTCCAGCAGCGGATCGAACCTCAGGAACGCCAGCCGGTAATTCCAGAACACCAGCGCCGCGGCCAGGAACGCGGCGGCGGTCTGGGCGATGCTGTACGGCAGCACCTTCAACCACGGAAATTTCCGGAACACGGCCAGCGCCAGAGTCACCGCGGGATTCAAGTGCGCGCCGCTCACCGCGCCCGCCACGTAGATGCCCATGGTCACCCCAAGTCCCCAGGCGATAGTGATGTTGGTATAACCCCCCTTGACCACCTCACCGGGAACGCCCGTTCCAAACAGCACCACCATAGCCACCGAGCCGGTCCCGAACAGCATCAGAATCAAGGTGCCGAGAAACTCGGCGATCAGTTCACCCAGCAGACTCTTGCGCACGTGAAGGGCACTATATCACGGGGCAGGGCTGAGGGCCCACAATACACCAGCATCCCATAATTCTTCTCCAGGTAGAGTAGAATTAAGCATGGCCGGATACACACCCGCGCAAGCCGCGGCCCTGACGGGTTTGCCCCTCGCCGCGGTCCACAAGGCAATCGACAGCCGCCTGGTTCGTCCGCGCATCGCGCGGTCCCGTGGTTTGACCCGCCGCCTTCTCACCAAAGAGCATATCGTTTTCCTTCAGCTCGAGGCCGAGGGGCTGCGCCTCCTGCCCCTGGCCACCCGGCGAAAGATCGCGGAGTCCATCCGCCGGCGCCCGGCAACCGAAAAGGTGTACGTCCCGAATGGCGCAGTTCTTCTGGTCGAGATCGGACCCGCCAGGCGCAAGGTCGAAAACCAGTTGAAGCGGCTCTCGCGTCTCGATGAAATGGTGGTCCGCGATCCGGAGATTATGCGCGGGACGCCGGTGTTCAAAGGGACCAGAATTCCCGTTGACCTGGTTGCGGACATGCTGGCTCAGGGCGCCTCGGTGAAGGAGATTCTGGAAGGTTACCCGGCTCTGACCCGGGAGAAGATCGCTATCGCGCCCCTGTACGTGCGCGCATTCCCGCGGCGGGGCCGTCCCAGTCGCCGCCCCTGGCGGGACAAAGGAACGAACGGCGGGAAATCCTTCCCAATGGCCGGCCTCCTCGACACCGCATGAGGTTTCTGGTTGACGAGTGCCTCCACGAGTCGCCGGTGACAGTTGCCCGCGACGTGGGCTTCGAGGCGACGCACGTCAATCACCTCGGTTTGACTGGCTGGCCGGATTGGGCTTTGGCGGAACGAATCGTCACGGACGATTTCACTTTCGTCACGAACAACCGCGTGGATTTCGTGCGGCTCTTCGGGAGAGAAGAGTTGCACGCCGGTTTGATCATCCTGATTCCCAACGTGCCGCCGGCCCTGCAGCGCGCGTTGTTCCGCGCCGCGCTGGAATACTCGGCCGGACGAAATCTGGTGAACACCGCGATTGAAGTCAGCATCGCAGGGAAAACAGTACGGTGCGCGGAATACGAGTTGCCGCGGGAAAATCGATGAGCAGGCATTTGCCGGTCAGAGCAAACGGAAGCGAACCTCCACAATGCCCCAAGTCGCCACCGCCTTGCCATCTTTCATGCCCGGCCTGAATTTCCACCGCCGGACCGCTTCGATGGCCTTCTCGTCCAGACCCAGCCCGAGCCCCTGGTCCACGCGCACATCGCGGATTTGCCCGCTCCCGTCAATCTCCACGCGCAACAGCACCAGCCCTTGCACTTTCGCCTCGCGCGCCGGGTCCGAATAATCGGGATCCACTTTCCACAAAAGCACGGGCGGCGTGAGCGGTCCGCCACTGCTGCCGGCGCCCGGTCCGGGCTCACCATTCCCATATCCAGGTCCGCTCCTGGAACCAACTCCCGGTCCATCACCAGGTCCCAGCCCGCCGCCGCTTCCAGGTCCGCTCGATGACGGACCGGGCACGCCGTTCGGATCGCCGAACCGCCGCAGTTTCGTATCGAAATGAATGTCCGCGATCAGCGACGGCGCCGGTTCCACCAGCAGTGGAGGCGTCACGCTCCTTGCCACGATCAGCGGCGCCTGGAACACGCGCAAGGGCGGTAGGCGGCCCCTCGAAGCGGCCGTGGGCGAGTGATTCCCGCCGCCTCCGCTGCCCTTATGACCGAGGTCGCGTAACGGAACAAACAGCGGGATCACCCTCTGGTCCGCTATCAACCGCACGGGCGGCTGCAGCTTTATGCTTCCCAGCAAAAACAGGATCACCACGCCAGCGTGAATCGCAAGAGAGAGCAACGTGGAGCTTCCACGGCGGCCGAAGGACACATGGCACAAAGGGCACGTCACGCGCCATCGCCCCCGCACGCAATTGCACGCGTTTACCGGCGCCCAGCCGTTGAGTTGTTCACACAGGAGTGATCGCGCGGACACGCGGCGTCAGCCGCGTTCCAGACAAGCCGCGCCAGCCGCGTTCCAGGGACACGCGGCGCCAGCCGCGTTCCAGACAAACCGCGCCAGCCGCGTTCCAGAGACTCCGCCTCAGCCGCCTCCCTCCTGCGGCGAAAACTCCCGCGCCAGCTTCTCATAAGTGCAGCTCAGTTCTTCCGGCATGATGCGCGTCTCCCCCACCGTGGAGACGAAATTCGCGTCTCCCCGCCAGCGCGGCAGCACGTGCATATGAATGTGCCCGGCGATCCCCGCGCCCGCCGCCTCGCCCACGTTCATGCCGATATTGAACCCGTGTGGTTTGTAAAGAGCCGCCAGCGCGCGCTCCGCTCTACGGGCCAGTTCCATCATCTCCGCCAGCGTTTCGGGTTGCGCTTCCGTCAGCGTCGGCACGTGCTCATACGGAACCACCAGCAGATGACCGGTGGTGTACGGATAGAGATTCAGAATGACGAAATTGTTCCGGCCGCGGTGCACAATGTAGTTTTCCGCGTCCCGATTCTCCGCCGCTTTCGCGCAGAAGACGCACTCCGTTTCCCCTTCCCGCGCCTTCCGCAGATACTGATAGCGCCACGGAGTCCACAGATGATCCATAGCCGGGTTGCCCAGGTCGGGTTGCCCAAACTACGCCGCGGCGGGTGGCGTGCCGTCCGGCGAGCCGGCGGGAGCCGGCGCAACCGGTGGCGCGGCTCCTTCCGCTCCTTCCGCCCGCGAAGAAGACGTGTTGACCAGGTCCTTGAGCTCCTTGCTCGGCTTGAAGTACGGGATGCGCTTCGAGGGAACCTCCACGCGCGTCCCCGTCTTGGGATTCCTGCCCACGCGCGGTTGCCGCTGGCGCGTGCGGAAGCTGCCGAACCCGCGAATCTCGATCTTGTCGCCGCCCCGAAGCGAGCGAACAATACTGTCGAAGATCGCCTCTACAATGACCTCGGAATCCTTGCGCGTCATTTCCACTACGCGCGAGACTTCCTCGATCAACTCCGCTTTTGTCATATCGTCTGTTCTCCCTGCGGCGGGACTTTGCGTGGCCCTCGCCGTTCCTCTGTCTTCTTAGTATCCCCGTGGGGATGGCCGGGACCGCGTCAGTCCTCGTCCTGCCCCCGAATGTGCATCACTTCTTCGATGGTCATGGTGGCGGCTGCGGCTTGCCGGCGGTAATCGTTCAGCCGGTCTTTTTCTTCATCATCGGCCACGGCGCGCAAACTCAGGCCAATCTTTTTCTCTGACTCGATCATGCGGATAATCTTGAAATCGAACTCTTCGCCAATCGGCAACGGCGATTCCGCGGTGCCGCCCGAACCCTCCGGAATTTCCGAACGGTGGCAAAGTGCTTCCACCCCAGGCGCCAGTTCCACAAACACCCCGAACGCCGCCGCGCGGCATGCCCGCCCGCGCACCGTGTCGCCCACCTGGTGCGACCGGAAGAAGGATTCCCACGCATCCGGCTGCAACTGTTTCACGCCCAGCGAGAGCCGCCGGTTGGCCGCGTCAATCTGCAGGATCACCGCCTGCACCAGTTGCCCCTTCTTCAAAACCTCGGACGGATGCTTCACCCGTTTGGTCCAGGACAAGTCGGAAATGTGCACCAGCCCGTCGATGCCTTCCTCGATCTCGATGAAAGCGCCGAAGTCGGTCAGCTTGCGCACGCGGCCTTCCACCACGGATCCTATGGCGTAACGGTCCGCCACCGTGGTCCACGGATCAGCCTCCAGTTGTTTGATCCCCAGCGAGACTCGCCGGTCCTTCGGCTTCACCTCCAGCACCACCGCTTCCACCTGATCGCCCACGTGCACCACTTTGCTGGGATGCTTCATGCGCCGGCTCCAGGTCATCTCGGAGATGTGGATCAGCCCCTCGACGCCCGCTTCCAGCTCGATGAACGCCCCGTAGTCGGTCACGCTGACCACCCGGCCGATCACTTTTTCGCCCATCGGGTAACGTTCGTGGACGCTCTCCCAGGGGTCCGGGATGAGCTGCTTCATCCCCAGCGAGATGCGTTCCTTGTCCTTGTCGAATTTGAGCACCTTCACGGTGATCTCGTCGCCCACGCTCACCACTTCGCTGGGATGGGTCACCCGGCCGTGCGACATGTCGCTGACGTGCAGCAGGCCGTCGATGCCGCCCAGGTCGACGAACGCGCCATACTCGGTGAGGTTCTTCACCGTCCCCGTCACCACCGACCCTTCGCCCATGTCCGCGAGCGCGGCGCTCTTGCGCGCGTTCAGATCGTCTTCAATGGCGATCTTTCGCGACACCACCACATTCCCCCGGCGGCGATTCAATTTGACGATCTTGACCGGGATGTCCTTGCCCACCCACGTGTCCAGATTGTGTATGGGCCTCACATCGATCTGCGAGCCGGGCATGAACGCTATGGCGCCCACGTCCACCGACAACCCGCCCTTCACCCGCGCCAGAACGCGCCCGGAGAGAATCAGACCGTCGTGGTGGGCCTTTTCCAGGTTGTCCCACGCGCGCAGGCGGCTCGCCCGCGTGTGCGAGAGCAGAATGTAGCCTTCCGGCTGGATGCCCTGCCGGTCCACCATGACGTCGATAACGTCGCCGGCGCGGACCTGCGTGCTGCCATCGGGCAGCAAAAACTGCTCCTTGGGAACAAGCCCCTCGGACTTGTAGCCGAAGTCCACAATGACGTCCTTGTCCGTGACGGAAAGAACGGTCCCCTGCAACACCTCGCCCTCGGCCGGCGGAGCGAAGTGGCTGTAATCGTCGATGAGCTGGCCGTAGTCTTCGTCCCCGTTCGACATCGGCGTTTCTTCCGGTGTTTGCTCATCAGGTCCGATGGCCATTTGGTTAGCTCCCGAGACAAAGCTCAAAACAAAAATGCCCCTTACTGTTCAACGGCTGAGTAGGCGGTTGCGTTCCGGACGCCGTTCCAATTGTGCGGGACTCATCTGCCGCGGGGGACTTCCGGTACCTCCACCACCAACGACAACCCGTTGATAGCTCAGTACTTCAGCACTATACCGGAGCCTGCGATGGTTGTCAACCGAGGGCCCGGCCGGCGAATTCCGCTGTCCGTGCTCGAACACGCATTCCCGAGCCCGGACAGCTCCATCCCCTTGCTCCGCCTCGGCTTGCGGGGAAATCGGGGCGAAGTTTGGCTATCAGAATGCTCGCGTCCGGCCATGGGCAAACTATTGATGTCACTGTTTCTGCTGGCGGCCCCGCTGGCTCTGGCCGCTGGAGACGTCTCCGGCAAGTGGACCGGATCCATGGACATGACCACCCCGGACGGTCAGGCGCAGTCCATGCCGGTAACCGCCGAGTTCAAGCAGGATGGCGCGTCCGTAACCGGTACGGCCGGCCGGGAAGGCGACGAGCAACTTCCCATTGAAAAGGGAACGGTGGACGGCGAAAAGATCACCTTCGAGGTCCACGCCCCGGACGGAGCGTACACCGTCAGCCTTACTGTCGTCTCCGATTCACAGTTGAAGGGCGACGTGACTTTCGCCGATCAGGACGGCAACAAACAGACCGCCAAACTAACATTCACCCGCGCCAAATGAACTGGAGTCAGTGGGGCAGGGCCATGCCCTGCCGCCGGTCTCCTGGTCCCTACTTAATCTCCAGGATTTCCTTCTCCCGGCCCTTAGCCGCCTGATCCAGCTTCTGGATACTGCCGTCGGTCATCTTCTGGATCTCGTCATGCGCCCGCCGATCCTCGTCTTCGCTGATCAGCTTATCCTTCACCAGCTTCTTGATCGCTTCGTTGGCGTCCCGGCGAACGTTGCGCAGCGCCACTCGATGATCCTCGGCCACCACATGCAGCTTCTTCACCAGGTCTTTCCGGCGCTCTTCGGTCAGAGCCGGAATCGGCACCCGGATCAGCTTGCCGTCGTTGGAAGGATTCAGCCCAAGGTCGGCCGCGCGAATGGCCTTCTCGATGGCCCCGATCTGCGACGTATCCCACGGTTGCACGGTAATCAGAGCGGGTTCGGGAACGTGCAGCGTAGCCACCTGGTTGATCGGCGTCGGGGTCCCGTAGTAATCCACGCGAACGTTGTCGAACAGGCTCACTGAGGCGCGGCCGGTGCGAATTCCCGCCATGGCGTGCTGCAGGTCGGCGTGCACCTTCTCCATGCGGGCCTTCGATTGGGCCTCCACCTCTTTCACGCTCTTGAACTGGGAAGCCGCTGGGGCGGCGGCGTGCGGTTCGTTCTTCATAAGTGTCTCCTCGGGGCGATTCCAGCCCGGCGTGTTCACACGCGCGGCTTACCGAACCGCGACAGCTATGGAGCGGACCTGAGATGAATCTTCAGCTCACTCCTAGTGAATCAACGTTCCAACGGGCTCGCCCATCGACATTCGCATTATATTGCCGAACTTGTTCAGATTGAAAACCAGGATCGGCAGCTTGTTGTCGCGGCACATGGCCACCGCCGAGGCATCCATCACCCCCAGCGCTTTCGCCAGCACATCCAGGTAGCTGATCTCCGGGTACAGCACGGCATCCGTGAAACGCAGCGGGTCCTTGTCATACACCCCGTCCACGCGCGTGGCTTTGGCCACCACATCGGCATGAATCTCCAGCGCCCGTAAAGTCGCCGCCGTGTCGGTCGAGAAATATGGATTCGAAGTGCCGCCGGCGAAGATGACGATGCGCCCCTTTTCCAGATGCCGGATGGCCCGCCGCCGGATGTACGGCTCGGCCACCTGTTGCATGTGGATGGCGGTCATCACCCGCGTGGGGATGCCCGCTTTCTCCAGAGCGTCCTGCAACGCCAGGGCGTTGATGATGGTGGCCAGCATGCCCATGTGGTCGGCGGTAACGCGGTCCATCTTTTTCGCCGCCGCGGCCACCCCGCGAAAGAAGTTGCCCCCGCCCACCACCAGCCCGATCTGCACCCCGCTGCGCGCCACCGCGGCCACTTCCTCCGCCAGCGAATGGACCCGCTCGGAATCGATTCCGAACGATTCGTGCCCGGCCAGCACCTCGCCACTCAGCTTCAGCAGGATTCTCTGGTATTGGGCCATGAAAACCAGACTACGCGGAGGGAGCGGATGTTTCGGCCGTTTCTTCGATCACCGCCATGTCCCCCACCTTGAAGCGTACAAAGCGCGAAACCGAGATGTTCTCGCCCAGCTTGGCGATCTTCGCCTTGATCAGATCGTGGACAATCGTGGTGTTTTCCTTGATGAACGGCTGCTCGTACAGGCACACCTCTTCGTAATACTTCTGCAGGCGCCCCTCTACGATTTTGTCCACCATCTTTTCCGGCTTGCCCTCATTCAGCGCGCGCGCGCGCTGGATGTCTTTCTCTTTGGTGAGGGCTTCGGCGGAAACGTCTTCCTTGCGGATGAACTGCGGGTCGGCCGCCGCCACCTGCATCGCCAGGTCCTTCACCAGATCCTGGAAGTCCGTGGTGCGCGCGACGAAATCGGATTCGCAGTTCACCTCAATCAGCACGCCCAGCTGCGAGCCCGAATGAATGTAGGACCCGATAACTCCCTGGCGCGTGGCCCGCGCGGCCTTTTGGACGCGGATGTGATGCCGTGCTTGCGCAGAATAATCTCGGCTTCGGCGAGGTTCCCGTTCCCCTCCACCAGCGCGCGCTTGCATTCCATCATGCCCGCGCCGGTGCGGTCGCGGAGCTCTTTTACTAATTTGGCGTTGATTTCCATTTGGCGATTCTTTCTCAATTGTGGGGCAGGGCCGTGCCCTGCCTCCAATAGGGTGGGGCAGGATTCTATCCTGCGCGCGGTTTATAACCCGCCTTTGTCAGACTTCACCACGAGTGCTCGTGGTAACTGCCTCGGGCTCCGGCGTTTCCGTTCCCGGCCCCTTGCGCGGCAGCGAGTTCGAGGGCAGATCCTCCTCGGCCAGGCTCTCCGACATCAGCCGGTCAAGCTGGTTGGGATCGAAATGCTCGTACTGTGTGAAGTCCTCGGGCGCCGGAGTTTCCTCCGCCACTACCTTTTCAGGCGTGAACTCCTGCTCGGTGGCCAGCGAACGGCCATCGATCACCGCGTCGGCGATTTTGGTGGTGAACAGGCGAATCGCGCGCAGCGCGTCGTCGTTGCCGGGAATCACGTAATCCACTTCGTCGGGATCGCAATTGGTGTCCACCACGGCCACCACCGGAATGCCCAGCTTGCGCGCTTCCTTCACCGCGATCGCTTCCTTGTTCGAATCCACCACGAACAGCACATCGGGCAGGCCGCCCATGTCCTTGATGCCCGCCAGATTCTGGTGCAGGTGCTTGCGCTCGCGGTCCAACCGGCCCACTTCCTTCTTGGCGCGCCCCTCCCAGTTGCTCTCGTTGGCCATGATTTCCAGTTCCTTGTAGCGCTTGATGGATTTCTGGACGGTGGCGTAATTGGTGAGCAGCCCGCCCAGCCAGCGCTGGTTGATGTAGAACTGGCTGCAGCGCGTCGCTTCCTCGGCGATGGCTTCCTGCGCCTGGCGTTTGGTTCCCACGAAAAGGACGTTCTTGCCCATGGCGGCCTGTTCGGCCACGAAACGCATGGCGTCCTTGAAGAGTTTGAGTGTTTTCTGGAGATCCACAATGTAGATCCCGTTGCGTTCGCCGAAGATGTATTCCTTCATCTTCGGATTCCAGCGCCTGGTCTGGTGCCCGAAGTGAACGCCAGCTTCGAGCAATTCTTTCATCGAAATTGACGGCAAAAAAGCCTCCTGGTTGAGAGCCCCCGGCCGCAGGGCGTAGCCGGACCGGATGGGTCGGAGTGGACGGTTTCACCCGTCTTCCGAGGCGCACGCGGCCCAAAGCGGAATTTGCGTGAGCCCGTCAGAAGGCGAATGGCCGGTAACGGCCCCAAAGAACCGTTACCGTTTGGAGAACTGGAACCGCTTGCGCGCACCCTTCTGCCCATACTTCTTGCGTTCATGGGCGCGCGGATCGCGGGTGAGAAGCCCTGCTTCCTTGAGCTTCCCGCGCAACTCGGCGTTGAACTCCACCAGAGCGCGCGCAATGCCCAGACGGATCGCCCCGGCCTGGCCGGTGGGTCCGCCGCCATTGGTAAGAATCAGGACATCGAACTTGTCCGCCGCTTCGGCCGTCAGCAGGGGCTGGCGCACCAAAGCGCGGGTTGACTCGTTCACGAAATACTTTTCCACGGGCCGGCCGTTCACGGTTATCTGGCCCTTACCGCCGGGGCGCAGAAACACGCGGGCCACCGCCGTCTTCCTGCGGCCCGTCGCCAAATGCTGAATCATCGTTGCTGGCAAACGCTTACCTCGCCTCTACTTCCAACGCCACCGGCTTCTGGGCCTGGTGGGGATGCTTATCGCCCGCGTACACCTTCAGCTTGCGATACATTTGCTTGCCGAGTTTGGTCTTCGGCAGCATGCCATGGATCGCGTCCTCCACCAGACGGCCCGGATGCGTGGCGCGAACCTTGCGCGCCCCCACTTCCGTGAGCCCGCCGGGATAGCCGGAGTGACGGCGGTATAGCTTTTGATCTTCTTTGCGACCGGTGAGCCGGACCTTGGCTGCATTGATGACGATCACATGATCGCCGGTATCCAGGAAAGGGGTGTAGATGGGCTTGTTCTTGCCCATCAGCAGCAGCGCGGCCTGACTCGCGACGCGCCCGAGAACCTTGTTCTCAGCGTCGACAACGTGCCATTGGCGCACAATTTCCCCCCTGGAAGGGAACTGGGTTTTCATACAGGCAGACGATCTCCGTTCGAGACTTACAAACTACCCAGCTTACCAACAGGTTACGGTGGTGTCAATGCGGGGGCCGGGGATTAGACTTCTCCTTCGGCACCGGCCGCGACCCTGCTCTCCCCTCTGCCCGGTAACCGCGAACCGTTCGCGAAAGCTACTTAGGATGGGGGATGACATCAAGAATGACATACGTGTCGTCCTTGATGATGAAGTAGAATCGCCAGTCGCGGTTGACCCGAGCCTGCCAGACGTCCCGGCTCTCGTCGTACTTCTTGCCGTGCAGCGATGGATGATGCAGATTGTCCGCCAGAAACCGAATCTGTTTGAAAAATGCTTTTCTCACGCTCTCTGGAGCCGCTCCGAGTGCGGCCGCCACGCTTGGCCTGCCGTAATCGACTTTCATCGCCCACGGGGCTTTGCCGTCTTGCCAGTGCGCTTCCTGATCTCCCGCCTGAGGGTAGAAATCATTTCATCGGCGGTCTCGAAGGGGCCGGCAGTGCGGCCGCTCTCCACATCGGCGAGAGCTTTCCCGAGGCGCACATCGATAATCCGCCGCTGCTCCGGCGTATACTCGTCATCCGCGCTGGCGGGTCTGGAAACGATAGTGATGACCCCGCCGGAAGCCCTCACTTCCAGTTCCTGCCCGCTCCTGAAACCCGCGCGCCGAAGCGCGGCGTCCGGAACCACCACGGGTCGTTTGTTCCTGATGGCAACAGTCATGTGGGCCGATCTCTCGCTGGCCCTATTATGCCACCGCACGCCGGGCGTTCGCCCCGTAAACTATATCTCATGAAAGACATCGCGCTCCGCGCGCTCGACGCCGCCCTCGCCCCTGGCGTCTCCTACGCCGACGTCCGCGTCGAGCACACCCGCGAGCGCGCCCTGGGCACCAAAAACGGCCAGACCGGTCGGCTGGGCTCCTCCGAATCTACCGGCCTCGGCCTGCGCGTGCTGGCGGAGGGCGCATGGGGCTTCGCCGCCACTGACGATCTGTCAGCCGCCGGCATTTCCACCGCCGCCGCCCAGGCCGTATCCATCGCCCGCGCCAGCGCCCTCGCCGCCCGCGCGGAAGTACGGCTCGCCCCCGAAGAGAAGCACGAGTGCGTGTGGGAATCGCCCTGCGCCATCGATCCGTTCGCGGTCTCCATCGAAGAGCAGCTCGCCCTCCTGCTCGCCGTGGACGCCGAACTCCGCCGCAACCCTGGCGTCACCCTCGCCGAAACCAACCTGAACTTCAATCGCACCCGCCAGGTCTTCGTATCCTCGCTCGGAAGCGTCATCGACCAGACCCGCACCACCACCCAGGCCGGCTTCGAGGCCTGGGCCTTCAAAGGCGCGGAAATTCAGAAACGCTCCTACCCGAACTCCTTCGGCGGCCAGAGCCAGTTGAAGGGCTATGAACTGGTCCATGAGCTGGCCCTCCTCGAACACGCCCCGCGCATCGCTGAGGAAGCCGCCGCCCTGCACTCGGCCGATCAGTGCCCCGAGGGAACCTTCCCGCTGATTCTGGACAGCAGCCAGCTCGGCTTGCAGATTCACGAATCCATCGGCCATCCGATTGAACTCGATCGCGTGCTCGGCTCTGAAGCCAACTACGCGGGAATGAGCTTCCTCACCGTGGACAAGCTCAACCACCTGCGCTACGGGTCGGACATCGTGAACGCGGTGGCCGATGCGCGTCCCGAACACGGCCCCGGCCTCGGTACCTTCCTCTTCGACGACGAAGGTGTCCCCGCGCAGCGCATCGACGTCATCCGCAACGGCCAGTTCACCGGCTACCTGGCCTCGCGCGAAACTGCGCCAGTGGTTGGCCTCGACCGCTCGAACGGTGCGATGCGCGCCGCGGGCTGGTCCCGCCTTCCGCTCATTCGCATGACCAACGTCAGCGTTCTGCCCGGCCCCCACACCCTCGACGACGTCTTCGACGTGGATCGCGGCATCTACATGGAAACCAACCGAAGCTGGTCCATCGACGACAAGCGCTACAACTTCCAGTTCGGCTGCGAGATCGCCTGGGAGATTCGCAACGGCAAGCGCGCGCGCATGCTGCGCAACCCCACCTACAGCGGCATCACCACGGAATTCTGGAACTCATGCGAGCGCATCGCCAACCGCGACAATTGGACGTTGTGGGGCGTTCCCAACTGCGGCAAAGGCCAGCCCGAGCAGGTGATGGGCACCGGGCACGGAGCCAGCCCCGCGCGTTTCCACGGCGTACGCATCGGCGGAGGCTACGGGAAATGAGCCTCCTCACGGCGAACGAGTGCCACCGCATCCTCGATCAGGCCCTGCGTGCCGCGCGCGCCGCCGGCGTTGAGGACATCGAAATCCTCCTCGGCGCCCATGCCACCGCGCTCACCCGCTTCGCCAACAACACCATCCACCAGAACGTAGCCGAGCGCGACCGCATGCTCTCTGTGCGGGCGTTGATCGGCCAGCGCACCGGCCGCGCCACCACCAACCTCTCCGACGAAGATTCCATTCGCCGCGTGGTGGAGGAAGCCATCGCTCTCACGAAGGTGGCCGAACCGGACCCCGCCGTGTTGCCCCACCCCAGCCCGGAAGAAGCCGGCGAAATCGACCACGCACCCTCACGGTTCGATCACTCCACCGCCGCCGTCACGCCCGAACAGCGCGCCCTCGCGGTGCAGGAAGCAATCGCCATCGTCGAAAGCGCTGCGGCCAGCGCGGCCGGAATCTTCGAGACCGGCGAAGAAGCGGAAGCCCTGCTCAACTCGCGCGGCCTATTCCGCTACCACGAGGAAACATCGGCGCGCTTCTCCATCACCGCCACCGCGGGCGACAGCTCCGGATGGGCCAAAGCGTCGGCGGTATCGGCGCACTCCATCGACCCCGCCGCGCTCGCCCACAGCGCCGCCGAAAAATCACGCCTGTCCGCCTCGCCGCGGGAACTCCCGCCCGGCCACTACACCGTGGTGCTGGAGCCCGCCGCCGTGCTGGATCTGGTGGGCCAGATTTTCGCCGATTTCAGCGCTACCGCCATCGCCGACCAGCGCAGCTTCCTCACCGGCCGCAACCTGTCCGCGCTCTTCGGGCCGAACATCGTCATTACCGACGACGCGTATCATCCTTTACAGGCCGGCGCGCCGTTCGACGGCGAGGGCATGGCCCGCCGCAGGCTGCGTCTGGTCGACAGCGGTGCCGTGCGCGACATCCCGTATTCGCGAGGCAGCGCGCGGCGGGCCGGGGTCACCGCCACCGGTCACGGTCTCCCGCTCCCCAACGAAACCGGCGAAATGCCTGTCAATATTGTCATCGCCGGCGGCGAAACGAACATCGAGGACATGATCGCCGCCGCGGATCGCGGCATCCTGGTCACCCGCCTCTGGTACATCCGCGAAGTGGACCCCTTTGAAAAGATCATGACCGGAATGACCCGCGACGGCACCTTCCTCATTGAGAACGGCCGGCCCGTCTGCGGCGTGCGCAACTTCCGTTTCAACCAGAGCGTGGTGGAAATGCTGCGCAACGTCATCGCCATGAGCGCTGCCGTGCGCGCCAGCGGAGAAGAAGCCTTCGACCTGGTAGCGCCCGCCATGACCGTGGAAGGTTTCAACTTCACCGAAGTAACCCGCTTCTAGCAGGCCCTGCGTTTTTTGGGTGCGCGCGCGTACCGAACCGCGACGGTGACGGAGCGGAGACTGCGCTAATCTCTAATCCTTGGAACCCATATCCATCGCCGGCTGGACCAACTATCTGTCCGTGATGGCGGGGGCCGCGGCAACCCTCACCGGACTCGTTTTCGTCGCGGTGTCCATCAATCTTCGCCGCGTCCTCTCCGTGCCTGGCCTCACCGGCCGGGCCGCGGAATCCATGACGCAAATGTTCGGCGTGGTGGTCATTTCCTCAATGGCGCTCATCCCACGGCAGCCCGCCATCGCCCTGGGGGCGGAGATTCTGGCGGTCGGTTTCGCCCTGTGGCTTTACCAGACCGTGATTCAGATCCGCTACATAAGAACGAAAACGGGTCACCCGCGATATTGGATCGTCACCAGAATCATCCAGACGCAACTCGCCAACGTCCCGCTCTGTGTCGCCGGCGTTCTCCTGCTGGCCGGCTGGCCCGCGGGATTGTACTGGCTGGTGCCGGGCTTCATTTTTTCGCTCATCGCCGGGGTGGCCAGCGCGTGGGTCCTGCTGGTCGAAATTCTGCGGTGATCAAACCCGCAGAGCCGCCATCGGGTCGATTCTGGCGGCGCGCCGCGCGGGAATATAGCTGGCGGCCAGCGCCACCAACAGGAAGAACAAAGCGATCCCGGCGAATGTCGCGGGGTCGGTCGCGCTGACGTGGAACAGCAGAGTCTCCATCACCCGCGTTAGCGCATAAGCCCCGCCCAGGCCGATAGCGATTCCCGCCACGGTCAGAGCAAAGCCCTGTCCAATCACTAGCCACAGAATGTCGCTCTGCTGCGCGCCCAGCGCTCTGCGGATCCCCACCTCCTGAGTGCGCTGCGCCACGGAATAAGCGATAACACCATAGATCCCGATCAGCGCCAGCAGCAGCGCTACGCCGGCGAACGTTTCCAGCACCATCATGAGCAATCGCCGCTCGCCCACCTGCGCCTCCACCAGGTCGTCCATGGTGGCCACGTCGGCCACTGGCTGATCCCGGTCCAACGCCAGCACCTGCTCGCGAACGGCACGCGCGAAGCGCAGCGGATCGCCCGTGGTCCGTATTGCCAGCACCGCGAACGGCTCAGGGTTTTGCGGGAACGCGACGTACACGCTTTCCGGCCACGCGCTGGTCTCGATCGTCTGATGCACGTTGGCGGCGATTCCGATGATCTCCGCCGGTTTGCGGTTGATCCCGCCCACCAGAAGCCGCTGCCCCACCGGGTCCGGGCCATCGGGATACGCCGGCCAGAAGCGTCGCGCCAGCGCTTCGTCAATCACCGCCACGCGCTGCGCTTCCGCCGTGTCCTGTTCGCCAAAATCCCGCCCCCGCTTCAGCGGAATCCCCAGAGTGCGAAAATATCCCGGCGTCACCACCAGGATGGTCGCGATCGGGCGCTCGTTGAGTTTCAGGGGCGGCTTCGCCGCATCCTGCACGGGAGTTCCCGCATAACCCATCATCGGCAGGAACAGCGCCGCCGCGGCGTTGCGGACGCCCGCTAACGATTCGGTTCGCTCCACCGCCTGCTGAAAGAAGGAGGCTCTCTTCTGATCCGTGTCGTAGCGCACGGGCGGAAGAGAAACGCGCATGGTGAGCAGGTTCGCCGCGTTGAATCCCACATCCACGTGGCGCATGCGGGCGATGCTTTCCACCAGCAGCGCAGCGCCAATCAGCAGCACAATCGAGAGCGCTATCTGTCCCACAACCAGCAGTCCGCGCAGGTTCACGCTTGCCGGAAATCTTCGCGAACCGGCCTGCGCCGCTGCCTGCCCACTGGCCCGCAACGTGTCGATAAGATCGGGCCGCGACGCGCCCAGCGAGGGCGCCAGTCCGAAAAAAACGCCGGTGACGATGGAGAGCGCCGCGGTGAAAGCGACCACCATCCAGTCCATTTGGATTTCGCCCGCTCGCGGCAGATCGAAAGCGGTGATGTGTGGAATCGCGCGCAGGCTCCACGCCGCCAGCAGCGCGCCGAGAGCGCCTCCGGCGAGCGATAGCAGCAGAGACTCCACCAGTAGCTGACCAATGAGGCGCCGCCGGGGGGCGCCCAACGCGGCCCGTACGGCAAATTCCCGCGTGCGGAAACTGGCGCGCGCCAGCAGCAGGCTGGCCACGTTCCCGCAAGCGATCAGCAGCACAAAACCGACCGCGCCGAAAAGCATCCACAGCATGGAGCGCACGCTGGCCACCAGCGCGTCTTTCATCGGCGTGACTTCCACCGGGGTTTTCGCCCGGGCGTCGAGCATCGCCGGATGAGCCATCGCGTATTGCCGGTGAATCACCTGCATCTCGGCGTTGGCCTGCGCCAGGCTCACTCCCGCCTTCAGACGGCCGGCCACGTTCAGGAAGGGACTGAGCGCCCTCACCCTCGCCGGCATGCTCGGCCGCTCCGAAGGCGCCGTCATCCAGACGTCCACATCCGGAAAAGGAAACGCAAAATGCGGCGGAAGAACCCCGATGATGGTGTGCGGCGTGGCCTCCAGAGTCGCGGTTTTGCCGGCGATGTGCGGATCTCCCGCGAAGCGCCGCTGCCAGAGCTCGGCGCTGATCATCGCCACCGGCGCGCCGCCAGGCGTGTCTTCCTCCGGGCGAAAGTCGCGTCCCAGAAGCGGTTTGACCCCCGGAACCCCCAGAAATCCCGCCGACACCCGAACGCTCTTCAGCACTTCCGGCTCGGCGCCCGTCGCCAGGGTGACATCGTCCCCGCCGGTAAAGGCCGCCAGGTCGGTGAAGGAATGCGCCGCGGTCTTCATTTCCGCGAATCGCGTCGGCGTGGCGCCCCCGGAAATGCGCACCAGCCGGTCGGGCTCGCTGTATTGCAGCGGCTTCAGCAGCACCGCGCGAATAATGGTGAACATCGCGGCATTGCCGCCAATCGCCAGCGCCAGCGTGAGCACCGCCGTCGCGGCAAACGCAGGTTTCCCGCGCATCGTGCGCAGGGCGTAGCGGACATCCTGCCAAATCGTGTCCAGAAGCTGAAAGCTGTTCATAGAACCAGACCCGCCTTAACGAACCAATTTTACTCATTGGCGCAGACCCGTACAATGAAACGAACGCCACGCGGTTCCCGTGCGAAGCCCGTGAGGCAAAGTGTCAACCATCCCGGTGCCCCTGGCGGAGCGCGGTCTCCGCGCGGAGCTCGACGCGAGAGAGAATCTGAAGACGGCATACGGCCGGTTCATCGACGAGCACGAGCCAGCCCGCAAGAACGACGCCGGAAAAGACCTGATTCGCGCGATCTTTTACTGAACCGCGACGGTGACGGAGCGGAGTCCACAAGGACTCTTTCAGCATCCTGCCAAGTCGTCTTCAGGAGTGGGTTAGGTCCGAGCCGCAGGCGCCGAATGTGCGGCTCGGGAGAGTATCCCCGGACAACGCTCACGAAAGAAATGAAACCCCTGTCCTACCTACCCCCACCCCCGGTGGACAACCGCCCCGCCGCCGTGCCATACTGTCTCTTCGTGCGCCGCGCTTACCACAGCTCGTTTCGATTTTGGTTCCCCCAGGGGGCCTGATCCGATACGAGTGGAATCGCGGCAGGTCAGGGATTTTGACGAAGGCCCACTCGAACGGAGTGGGCCTTTTACTTTGAGGGAGGCTGGCCGCCATGGTCATTTCTATGAAACTCCACTCCTCGGCGGAGGAGATTGAACAGGTCCGCAAACGGATCGAGCACTTTGGCTACAAGGTGCACTCCATTGAGGGTGAAGAGCGCGTGGTCATCGGCGTGGTCGGCGTGGGCGACGTAACCGCCTGCCTCGAATCCGTGGAAGCCATGCCCCAGGTGGAAAGCGCCGTGCGCATCTCCGCCCCCTACAAATTCGTCAGCCGCGAGTTCCGCCGCGAAAAGACGCAAATCCGCGTCAATGGCGTGGAAATCGGCGGCGACGAATTCGTGGTCATGGCCGGGCCGTGTTCGGTGGAATCCGAAGAGCAGATCATGGCCGCAGCCGAAGCCGTGGCGCGCGCCGGAGCGAAAATGTTGCGCGGCGGTGCGTTCAAACCGCGAACCTCGCCCTATGATTTCCAGGGCCTTGAAGAGGAAGGGTTGAAGCTGCTGGCCCAGGCCCGCCGCGCCACCGGCCTCGGCATCGTCACCGAAGTGATGAGCGATAGCGATGTGGATCTGGTGGCCCGCTATGCCGACCTGATGCAGGTGGGCGCCAGAAACATGCAGAACTTCGCGCTGCTCAAAGCGCTGGGACGCTGCCAGCGGCCCATCCTGCTCAAGCGCGGCCTCAGCTCCACCGTCAAGGAGTTGCTGATGTCGGCCGAGTACATTGTGGCCCACGGGAACCCCAACGTCATCCTGTGCGAGCGCGGCATTCGCACCTTTGAAACCGCCACTCGCAACACCTGCGATCTCACCGCCGTCGCCGTGCTCGACGAACTGACCCACCTTCCCGTCATGGTGGACCCCAGCCACGCCACCGGCAAGCGCAGCCTGGTCCCGGCGCTGTCCCGCGCCGCCGTCGCCATCGGCTGCGACGGGCTTATCATTGAAGTGCACCCCTGCCCCGAACAGGCCATGAGCGATGGCGCGCAATCCCTGAATCCCAAACAGTTCACCGCCATGATGCAGGAGCTGCAGCCGTATCTGAAGTTGTGGAAGGAGTCGCGGGTGACAGAAGCCGCCGCGGCGGTGTAACCTGCGAACGTGCGCTATCGCCCACGTCCGTGGCAGCTGGCCAGCGCACTGATCGCGTTGTGCGTGGCGCTCCTCGCCGGTCTGTATGTGTGGCGCATTCGTAGCGGGGCAACGCCCGCGGAAATGGCCGCCTTCCTGCCCACCGGCGACTCGCTGCTGGTGTATCTGGATCTGGACGCCATGCGCCGCTCCGGCCTCCTGGACTCGCTCGCCGGATCCAAAGGCACGGAGGATGCCGACTATCGCCAGTTCATCGAGCAAACCGGTTTCGATTATCGCGAAGACCTGAACGCCCTCGCCGTGGCCATCCGCGAGAATCCCTCCACACACGAACGCGATGCCTATGCCGTGGTGCGGGGCAGTTTCGATTGGGGGCGTCTCACCGCCTATGCCGGCAGCCACGGTGGCCAGTGCAGCGGCGGCTTCTGCCGGGTGCCCGCCAGCCAGCCGCACCGCTTCGTATCGTTTTATAAGATACGCGCGCATCTGCTGGCGCTGGCGGTCAGTGCCGATCAATGGGCCGCCCTGCTGATCACCCACGGGCCGGGGCCACGCGGAGCGGCGGACTTGCCCGACCAGCCGGTCTGGATGCTGGCGCCGGCTGCGGCGCTGCAATCGGACAGCCTGTTTCCCGAGGGCGCCCGCGCCTACGCGTCGGCATTGCGCGGCGCCGACAGAGTTGCCCTCACCCTCGGCGCGCAGGGCGATCATCTGGCCCTCTCGCTCGATGTCACCTGCGGCAACGTGGATCAGGCGTCGGCGTTGGTGGTGCAACTCGAACAACTCACCGAAACGTTGCGAAAGTGGATTGCGCGCGAACACGCGAAGCCCAATCCAGGCGACCTGTCCGGCGTGCTCACGGCCGGCAGCTTCCGCCGCGACGACCGCCGCGTGTTCGGCGTCTGGCCCATTCCGAAGGAATTTATCCGGTCGGTCTCCGAGTGATCCGTCTGGCAGGCTGCTGAAAAAGGCCATCTGATCCGTCGCGGTTCGGTTCCGAGCCGCGCGTGTAAACAAGCGGTTTTTCGGCTTCTTCACCATCCGTCTGGACTCGGCCCGTGCAAACAGCGCCGTTTGCCTCGGAAACCAGGTAACAATTGCGCAAGCGCGGCGGCACAGTGCATCCTTCGCGTTGATCTGATTCACTTTCCGCCGTTCGGCGTTGAACGTGCATGGAACAGGGCGGGCATGTAAATCGCCGAGACGAAAAGGAGCACACATGAAGGACAGCGACAAAGACCAGATGCAGGGCAAGCTGCACGAAGCGAAAGGCAAGTTCAAGGAGCAGGCCGGCAAGCTCACCAACAACCCACAACTGGCGGCAGAGGGCCAGGACGAGCAGCTGGCGGGCAAGATCCAGAAGAAAGTTGGCCAGGTGGAAAAGGTCTTCGAAAAGTAACCGGCCCAGCGGAGAAAGACGATGCTACTTCTAATTATCATTCTCATATTGCTTTTTGGCGGCGGCGGCGGCTACTACGGCTACGGCCGCTGGGGCTATGGCGGCGGCGCTGGCGTGGGTTTGGGCACCATTCTGCTGATTGTCCTCATCGTCTATTTGCTGGGCGGTCTCCGCTGAATAAGCAATTGCTCTGGTCCCCGCTCCGTCACCGTCGCGGTTCGGTAACCACCTGCAAAACACGTAGCTACGTTTTCCGAGCCGCGCGTGTAAACAAGCGGTTTTCGTTTTTTTCAGCAAGCCTGTTAGGGTGAAGATACGCCCGTGAAATCGGGCTCGAGTTTTGACGCCTCGTCCGGCTTCGGCCGAACGGGGCGTTTCTTTTTGTTCTCGGAGGACATGTGCGCGCGGAAATTACGACGAGGGCGGTGGTTTACAGCATTCAAGGCATGGACGCCGTAACCGTGAGCAGAGGCGTCCACTACGCGAACGGCCTGACCATGGATCTCTACTACCCGCCCGATCCCGCGCCGCTTCTGCCCGCCGTGGTGATGGTGCTCGGATACCCCGACGTGGGCGTCGCCCCGCGGCTGGGCTGCCAGTTCCGCGAAATGGCTATGTCCGTTTCCTGGGGGCAACTGTTTGCGGCATCGGGAATGGTGGGCGTACTCTACGAAACCCGCAGCCCCGTCACCGATGTGGAAGCGCTGCTCGCCGCGCTGTGCGAAAACGGCCCCGCGCTGGGAATTGACGCGGCTCGGATCGGCATATGGTCCGCCTCTGGAAATGTGCCCGTCGCGCTATCGGTTCTAATGGACGGCAAGGTGCGCTGCGGCGCGCTGTGCTACGGGTTCATGCTGAACGCCGCGGAAGCAGCCGGGCAATTCCACTTCGCGAATCCGGTGGCGGGCCGCCGCGTGGAGGATCTGCCCTCGAACACCGCGCTCTTCATCGCGCGCGCCGGCCAGGATCAGTTTGCCGGCGTCAATGAATCCATCGACGCGTTCGTGCCGGCGGCCCTGCAATGCAACCTGCCGCTAACGCTGGTGAACCACCCCTCCGGCCCGCACGCCTTTGATCTGATGGACGACAGCGAGGCATCGCGGGATGTAATCCGTTCCATCCTCGCGTTTCTGCGGGCGAACCTGGCCGCGTGATACTCCTGTTGTACAGTGGTCCAGAGGCTCCTGACCCTGTTGTTCCCGCAACCCATGCGCAGGCCAGGCCCCGTCAGCCCGACGTGTTCGGCCCTCGCAGCCCTGCATTTGTTGGCGTGTGTTGCGGCGGCGGCTCAAAACCCCGCGCCCGCCCCCGCCGTCACCTGCGCCACGTGCCACGAAAAACAGGCCCAATCGCAGCCGCAAACGCCCATGGGCCGCGCCATGGTGGCCCCCGAGGCCGACCCGCTATTCCAGAAGCATCCCAGCCTCACCTTCACCGACGGCCCCTGGACGTGGCAGATGGAACGCAGCGATGCCGGCGTCACCTACACCGTCACCAACGGAACGGACTCCATTGCCGTGCCGGTGCGCTGGGTCTTCGGCGTAGCTTCCCAGACGTTCGTCCTCGAGCGCGACAACCATTTCTACGAAAGCCGCGTCACCTACTACCCGGAGATCGACCGGTTGGACCTCACCGTGGGCGACCACAAGCCGCGTCTGGACACCGTCACCGAAGCCCTGGGCCGCGAAGTTTTCACGCGCGAACTGCAGAACTGCTTCGAGTGCCATTCCACTGGCGCCATCGTTGACGACCGGTTGCATCCCGCCTCCGCAACCCCAGGATTGCAATGCGCGCACTGTCACGCCGGCGCGGATCTCCACATGGCCGGCATCGTCCGCGGCCAGCTCGGCTCCGTACCGCCGAAGCTGGGCCGCATGAGCACGGAGGACATTTCCAACTTCTGCGGCCAGTGCCATCGGAGTTGGGCGGAGGTGGTGCGCGGGCACATGTTTGGCAAGACCGATGTCCGCTTCCAGCCCTACCGGCTGGCCAAAAGCAAATGCTACGACGGCAGCGACCCGCGAATCAGTTGCCTGACCTGTCACGACCCGCACAATAACCTGATCACCACCGACGCGTTCTATGAAGCGAAGTGCCTCGCCTGCCATCCATCTTCGGCGAAATCGAGCGGCAAGCCCCTGGCAAAGGCCTGCCCGGTGAGCAGGTCCGGTTGCATCGGCTGCCATATGCCGAAGACCCCCCAGCCCGGCGGCCCCCGCATTCTTACCGATCACTTCATTCGCGTGGTGCGCCCCGGCGCACCCTACCCGGAGTGATCTCAGGAAGCAGACTGCATCAGCGGGGTCGCCGGCTCACTGATCAGTTCCTCGAACAGCGTCCGGAAGTGAACCATCGCCTGGCGCAGGTCTTCCGTGCTGGCCTGCCCGCGCGTCTGCCGGGTCGCGATCTCGTGCGCGGTCCGGTAATTTTGCAGAACCAGCGGATGATCCACGGAGATGTCCGCGGCCCGCTGCTCAAAGTCGCTCACCGGATAGCCCCGCGCGGACATCACATCGCCCAGCAACTGGTCCGCTGCCATCACCGCGCCGGCCGGACCGTCCACGAAGCGCGCCTGGACTCCGCGCCAGGACTCCACAAAGCGCGTCCGATCGCCCGCGCCCAGCGGCCGCACATGCAGCGCCTCCACTCGTTGTGAGCGCTCTTCCAGCGCCGCCTCCGCATTTCGCCGGCTGCCGTCTTTCTGCACCGCGCGAGCGTATTCCGCGCCGCCAAACTGAGTGCGCAGCCGTGCCGTGCGGCGCTTTCGGCTCCAGAAGAACAGGGCGATACCGGCCACCAGAACTACGGCGGCGGCAATGATTATGGCTATTTCGGTTGTACTGAGTGTAGTTAGATCCATGAGGTTTCCTAATTCGACGAGGTGGCCTTTTGCGACTTCACCTGCAGCTCATTCACCACCTGCTGCACATTGGGAACCGCCGACGCGACCATTTGGGCCTGATCGCGCGTCGCTTCCGAATCGACATCGCCGGTCAGCGTGACCACGTGATTCTTCACCGCGTACTTGACGCTGTCATGAAGCTTGGCGTTGATAAGCGCCGCATCCAGATTGCTGGCCACGCCCTTGTCGAGATCCGAATTCATGTCTTTGGCGTCACTCCCGCTGCCCGGCGGAATCACCGCAACCTGATTTGACACAACCTCGCTCCCCGCGAATGACGTTGCGATGGCCTGGGCTTGCGCCTTGTCCGTGTCCGCGGCCACGTGTCCGCCCAGGGTGACCACGCCCTTGTCGCTATCCTGGCTGACTGAGACATCTTTATAGCCGGCCTTATCCAGCGATGCGCGGATGTTGTCCGAAACGCCAGGCGTCTTCGCCGAAGTCGATGTGCATCCAGCCAGACTTCCCGCGACCGCCACCACCACCAGCAAACACAAGCACGTTTTGAGAGATTTCATACTTCTCCCATAGTGCATGTGGAAGACCGAACGATTCCTCCGGCAGGCGATGCCGCCAGCGCCGCCCTGAAGGCATTTTCTGCCTGATGACGGCAGGAAGTGCACGCTCACCCTTAGGCCCCTTACCTGCACAGCAAACATCATGGCTAACCTTGAACAAATGAAATGCGCGCATCCGGCTTGCCGTTGCAGCGTAACCACGGACCAGACATACTGCAGCCAGCGCTGCGAAGACGCGGGAGCAGAGGTGGAGATCTCATGCGACTGCGCCCACCCCGGCTGCTCGCTGGCCGATACGAAATCGTCATAGCGACTGGTAACGCTGCCGCGCGTGTTGCAGGGCTTTCCGAACCGCGACGGTAACGGAGCGGAACTAAAAGACGCATCCTTCTGCCGGATTCGATAATCGAAACAACCTATGAACCGCCTGAAGGACAAGCGAGCTCTCATCACCGGGGGCACCACCGGCATCGGCCTCGAAACGGCGCGGCAGTTTCTCAGCGAAGGCGCGCGCGTCGCCATCACCGGCAGGAACCCAGCCACTCTGGAAGCGGCGCGAAAGGAACTCGGAACCGGCGTGCTGGTCATAGCATCCGATGCCAGCGATGTGGCCGCCCAGAAGACCGTCGCGGAGACCATAGCGCGCGAGTTCGGCGCCCTTGACGTACTCTTCCTGAACGCGGGCATCGCCGAGCTGGGCCCCATGGAGCAATGGACCGAAGCCGCCTTCGACCGTACCTTCGCCATTAACGTGAAAGGCCCGTACTTCCTCATTCAGGCGCTCTTGCCGGTTTTCGCGAAGCCGGCGTCTATTGTTCTGAACGCATCGGTAAACGCGCACGTCGGCATGCCTAACACATCGGTGTACGGCGCATCGAAGGCCGCGCTTCTGTCCCTCTCCCGCACGCTCTCTGGCGAACTCATCTCGCGCGGCATCCGCGTGAACGCAGTGAGCCCCGGCCCCATCTCGACACCCCTGTACGGCAAGCTGGGCCTCTCGGAAGCCGATCTCAAGGCGGTGTCCGCATCCATCCAGGGCCAGGTTCCCGCTGGCCGCTTCGGAAATCCCAGCGAGATAGCCTCGGCTATTGTGTTCCTCGCGTCGGACGAATCTGCGTTCACGGTGGGAGCGGAGATTCTGATTGATGGTGGACTGAGGCTGTAACACCCGCCATTTGCCGCCGTGCCTTGAGGTAGCTCTGGCCGATCAACGCCCCGCCAGAATGTCTGGAGTCGGAGATAGCATCTATTCCTCCTTTAGGCTAAGCCGGCTCCGAAATGTACACGCAACCGACCGCGTGTTGGCTGATCAACCTGAACGACAAAGGCATGAGTGCGGACAGGGGAGCAACTCGGTTGACAACGAGTACACACACCTTGTATTGCAAGATGCCCCTGCAGATCCCCAAGCAGCATGTTCCGGCGATCCTTAAGATTCGGGCGCTGTCTGATGCTGTTACGGAGAAGCTCATTGATGCGCTCGCATCCTCTCCGTTCACCCAGGTCCCGGACAAGATGGCGAAGCGCATTGCGGTGAGCGTGCCCGATATTTCTTCTAAAGACCTGAAGGCGATCGTGGAGACCGTCTATGCCCTTCATAATGTTCGAGAATTTTCTGAGGTTACGGCATCCCGCTTCTTAACCGACTTGGTGCAGGCGGTAAGAGCCGGAGATGACTCCAATTCGCCTCTAGATCGAGATGAAGCGTCGCGGCTTCGCGACAGATTCAAAAGGATGCTGGACATCGAGAAGATGGGGAGTAAAGCGTGATCGTCGTGCGACTGGCCAAGTAGAAGACTGGGGCTATTCACATCGCTCGGGGACACGCATATCGTGCCTCGATTGGTCCCGCGAAGTCAAATCTCGATACGACGCTGAACGTGACCTCCTGGAAATTTTCGAAGGGCCTCTTAAGCTCGGCGAAGGTGCGTATCTGCGCATGCAGGCCGAAAGACTCAGGCCAGAGTTTACGGCTCTAGCTGGACAATGGCGCAACGATACGCGCCATCTTTCGCAGATATCCAAGAAGATAACTCATCCAGCGTACTTCCGAATCACTGGAATGGGGAAGCCCGTGGTTCCCCTGCTTCTGGAATCTTTGCGCGACTCCCCCACACATTGGTTCGCGGCGTTGCGGGCAACGGCTAACGTCGATCCGTGCGCCGTCGATGCGAATCCCTCCCAGGCCCGGGAAGCGTGGTTGAGCTGGGGCAGAGCGCTGGGCTATATTGACTAAGGTCAATGGCAAAGAGCGATGTGGAACGGGACTTCCCTGCGTTGGTCGGTAAGGACTACGACTTAAGTGAGGAAGATTTCAACAATAACTGGTGGGAACCGCCGAGGACGCGCGAGCAGTATTGGCCGCCAGGATTCCCCGAAGATCTCACCGTCGACACCGTAGAGGCGATCAGAGTTCACGGCTTTACTGTTGAGGTTAGCCGGGGTGCATCGCCGGAGACAGACGCGATCGCGATTTACGCCATCGGCAACGAGTGGACTCATTTTGCCCGGTTTACGCGCGGCGTGTGGACAAGCAAGCTTGGCGAAGGGCACGATGTTTCGCGCGTGAACTTGGAAGATCTGACGATTGATATGTATGGAGTCGTGGTTAAGGTTCTGAGCCGTCCAGGACGGTGAACCCATCCCTATGCGGGTGCCGGGGTTCGGCACGCGCCTCCGTGCACTGTCAGCCCTACCAACCTCCCCCCTCAATCCCCAATAGCCCGCAAATATCTCGCCGCCGACCGATGCACCACCGCCATTCCGCCCGCCCCAATCGTCATGCCCCGAAAAGCCCCATAAATCCGATCAAACCCAAACGGCTCCACCGCCGCCACAATCCGCCGCACCGCCGCCGCGTTCAGCGGAATATAGTTCGGATAGCTGTACATGAAACTCACCGACCGCCGGTCCGGCGTCACCTGAATCACGTCGCCGCTCAGCAGCACCCCGCGTCCTCCGGCCCCCGCCCGCCAGTGCAGCACCGTGCCGCCTTCGAAGTGCCCGCCGCAGCGGATCAGCGTGAGCCCGCCATGCAGCGGCCGCGCCTCGCCGCTCCAGAAACGGATGCGGTCGTCCGGCCGCATCACCCACTGCTGGTCGTCTTCATGCAGCCACACGGGCACGTCGAACGCCTCGCCCCACTCCACCATCGTCGTGTAGTAGTGCGGATGCGAAATGGCCATGGCTGCCAGGCCGCCGCGCTCGCGAATGTGCCCCACCACCGCGTCATCCAGCAGCGCAAGGCAATCCCATAACACGTTGCCCGCCCGCGTCTCCAGCAGAAACGCTCGCTGGCCAATGCCGAACCGCGGCTCCGTCTCGAACTCGGTAAGCCCCGTCTCCAGCTCCGCCGCGCGATTCCGATGCCCCCGGCGCAGTTCGTCGAGCGTCGTCCACCGCTGCCCGTCCAGCCCGACGAACTGCCGTTCATCCTGGCAGATTTCACAATGCCCCGGCGGGTGTTCGGCATCCGCGTACTGCGTTCCGCAGGTGACGCAGATCGCGCAGGCCATGGCTAATCCTCGTCGTGCTGGGAAGCCAGTTTCGTCACCACCGTCATGTCTTCCAGCGTGGTCACGTCGCCGGTGACGCTGTTGGTGGTCACAATCTCGCGCAGCAGCCGGCGCATGATTTTCCCGCTGCGCGTCTTGGGCAGAGATTCGGTAAAGCGAATCTCTTCCGGCCGCGCGAACGCGCCAATCTCGTGCGCCACCCATTGCCGCAGATCTTTGCCGAGCTGTTCGGGGTCGTGGTCGCCCTTCTTCAGCGTGACGAACGCGCACACCGCCTGCCCGGTGATTTCGTGCGGTTTCCCCACCACCGCCGCCTCCGCCACCGCCGGATGCTTCACCAGCGCCGATTCCACTTCCATGGTGCTCAGCCGGTGCCCGCTCACGTTCATGACGTCGTCCACGCGGCCCAGCACCCAGTAATAGCCATCGGCATCGCGGCGCGCGGCGTCGCCGGTGAAATATGCGCCGGGCACGCGGCTCCAGTATTGCTGCACGTAGCGGTCGGGGTCGCCCCAAATGGTGCGGATCATGCTGGGCCACGGGCGCTGGATGATCAGGAAGCCCTCGCGGTCCGTGCCCACCGGCTTGCCGTTCAGGTCCACGATCTCCGGCAGAACTCCAGGCATCGGCAGCGTTCCCGACCCCGGTTTCAGCGGCACCGCGCCAGGCATGGGCGCAATCATAATTCCCCCGGTTTCGGTTTGCCACCACGTATCCACGATGGGGCAGCGGCCTTTGCCGATCACCCGGTGATACCATTCCCAGGCCGCCGGATTGATCGGTTCGCCCACCGAGCCCAGCAGCCGCAGGCTGGAGAGGTCGTGCTTGTCCGGCCACTGGTCGCCCTGGCGGATCAGCGCGCGAATCGCCGTCGGCGACGTATACAGGATGCTGATGTTTTCGGTCTCGATAATCTGCCACCAGCGGTCCCACTGCGGGTGGTCGGGCGCGCCCTCATACATCACCGTGGTGGCGCCGGCGGAGAGCGGCCCATAAACGATGTAGCTGTGGCCGGTCACCCAGCCGATATCCGCCGAGCACCAATAGATATCGTCCTCGCGCAAATCGAAAACCCACTTGGTGGTCATGGTCACGCCCAGCAAATAGCCGGCCGTGGTGTGCAGAATGCCTTTGGGCTTGCCGGTGGTGCCGGAGGTGTAGAGGACGTAAAGCGGGTGCTCGGAATCCACGGGAACGGCTAGGCACTCGTCAGCGGCATGCTCGTCCAGCTTGTGCCACCAGTGGTCGCGGCCGGGCTGCATGGGAATCTCCGAGCCGCTGCGCTTCAGCACGATGACATCCTTAACGGACGGGCACTCAATAAGCGCCTCATCCACCGCGCCCTTCAGCTTCACTTCGCGGCCGCGCCGCCAGCCGCCATCGGCGGTAATCACGGCCTGCGCGTCCAGATCCTGAATGCGCGCCTTGAGTGCTTCGGCGGAAAAGCCACCGAACACCACCGAGTGGATCACGCCCAGCCGCGTGCAGGCCAGCATGGCGATGGCGGCCTCCGGGACCATCGGCATATAGATGATGGCGCGATCGCCGGCCTTGAGCCTGCGGCCTTTCAAGACATTGGCGAAGCGGCACACCAGCCTGTGCAACTCGCGGTAGGTGATGGCGCGGCGGTCGCCGGGTTCGCCGATCCACAGGATGGCGGTTTTGTCGGCGCGGTCTTCCAGATGGCGGTCGAGGCAGTTGTAGGAGACGTTAAGCTTCCCGCCGACGAACCATTTCACCGCGGGCGGCGCCCATTCGAAGACGTGGGTCCATTTCTGGAACCAGTGCAGCTCGGTCTCGGCAAGCCCGCCCCAGAATTCTTCAGGGTGGTCTTTCGCGCGGTCGTAGAGGGTACGATAGCCCTCCATCCCCTGCACACGGGCCTGTGTTACAAACTCACGACTGGGTGGGTAAATCTTCTCCTCGGGCATCTGTCGAGGATTGTATCAACCATCATCCACCGTGGCGCAGGGCCATGCCCTGCGAAGGCCTGCTCGGCAGATCCGCTGCCATGTGGGGCAGGACTGCATCCTGCCGCCGATTTGCAAGCGGCGCAATCTCAGACAAACAGATCGGAAACAGGAACAGAAAGGCCAGGCAGCACCGCGTCGCCATCGAGGGTCTCACCAGCGCCGAACGAATCGGGCGGGCCATCGGGCGTCAGCACAATAACGCTCTGCTCTTCGGGCAGAATCAGCCACGCCAGCCGCGTACCGTTCGAGAAGTAGTCGCGCATTTTGCCGATCTGGGCGTTGATGGAGTCGTCGGGTGAGCGAATCTCGACGACTAAATCGGGAGCGCGCCCCAGGTACTGCGCGCCTCTGGCCCGCTCGCCCAGCACAACGGCAACGTCTGGCAACCGATACCGGTGACGGCCTCCGATTGTTAGTTTGCCGTGCAGCTCCGCCGCGGCGTACCCAATCGGATTGGCAAGAAACTACTGCTTGAAGAAGAAGCCGCAATTGACTTGTATGGTTCCGTGATCCTGTGTTCCCACGTTCAGCGCCACCACTTCCCCGTCCACATACTCCGAGTGCCGGTACTCCGGATTCGACAGGTACTCGTCAACGGAAACGGTCTTCCGTGATGCGGTGGCCCCCATGCCCGGAAGTGTAGCATGGCGGTATCCTGTTACTGCTACCCTTATGCCTCCTATTCCACCAAGCAAACAGCAAGCCCTTGTCGAGCGGCTGACCAACGCCTGTGGCGGCGCCTATTCGCCCGAGACCAGGCGCAAGTATTTCATCTCCGGACCCCAGTGGGCCGCCGCCTACGAAGGCCACGCCCTCTTCCACGCGCCCACCCGCAAGCCGGTCGGTTTCGAGGAAGTGATCCGCGAATTCGCGAAGATCGGCATCGGCTACTGGACCACCCACGACACCGACGTCATCCCCTACAGCGCGCTTGGCAACGAAGACCAGGAAGGCATCGTGGCGCGCATCAAGGCGTCCCTGAAAGAGAACGGCCTGAAGTGCTCCATGGTGACCACCGAAACGTTCCACCACGCGGTGTTCTCCACCAGCCCGGCCTCCGAATCGCCGGACATTCGCGAGTACGCCAAGTGGCGTCTCGAAAACACCGTCGCCATCGGTCATGAGCTGGGCGCGGAGTTCGCCGTCTACTGGCCCGGTTCGCTCGGCTACTTCACCCAGGGCGCCGTGGATGAATTGCAAACCCTGAAGTGGTACGCCGAAGGCCTGAACGCCGCCTGCGACGCCGACATCGCCATCGCGAAAAAATACAACCGGCCCACCCTGAAGCACTGCATGGAAGCCAAGCCCTTCGAGCCGCAGGCGGAGATTCTGCTCCCCACCAGCGACGCCATGCTGGCCTGGATCTCCTCCGGCCTGCTCACGCACCCGGAAATGGTGGGCCTCAATCCCGAGTACCTGCATGAGCTGATGTGGGGCGGCGCGCCGCGTGCGTCGCTGGCCCGCGCGCTCATGTGCGGCAAGCTGTGGCACATGGACATCAACGACGGGTATCGCCTCAAGCACGACGTCGATATCGCCATCGGCCTGGTGAACCCGCTCGACTGGCTGAATATTTTCGTGCTCCTGCGCACCTACAACTACAACGGCCCGTTCAACCTCGATTACAAACCGCCGCGCACCACCAGCAATTCCGGCGTGTTCTCCATGAGCTTCCCCACCGCGGTGGATCGCTTCATCACGCTATGGGAGATGGCCGGCGAAGTGCAATCCGATCCGGTGATCAAGGAAGCGACGGAGGCCCTCAAAGCGGGCGGCGGCGCGGTGAACACCCACGACGCCCAGGCCATCTTTGAGGCCAATCGCGAAATGTTAACCCTGCATGAGCTGATTGCGCACCGTATATTCCAGATCCTGATTGGCGCGCATCGCGGCCGCGTGTACTCGGTGTGAACCCCGGGCGCACACTCATCGTCGCGGGCGCCGTGCTCATCGTAATCGGTCTCCTGTTTATGGCGGGAGACCGGTTGCCCATTCGCCTCGGCCGCCTGCCTGGCGACATCGTGATGCGCGGCCGGCACGGCGTGTTCTATTTCCCGCTGGTCACCTGCATTCTGCTCAGCGTGCTCCTCTCCTTCGTCCTCTGGCTGTTCCGCAGACATTGATGACCCTCGACCAAAACCGCGACTTCTATGCCGAGGAAATCAGGATCGCGGCCAACCTCTGTTCCGCCGATTTAGTGCGCGCTTTTGCCACTGTCCATCGGGAGGACTATCTTGGCCCGCCGCCCTGGCAGATCTGTTCGGCCGATAAGGCGGCCCTCGCCGCGCTGGGCATTGGTGGTGGTATTTACACGAGCACGGATAATCCCCGCGATCTCTATCACAACGTCCTCGTGGCGATTGATCCCGCGCGCCACCTGAATAACGGTCAGCCGAGCGCGGTTGCGCGCTGGATCGCCGCGCTTGATCTCAGGCGCGGTGATCATATTTATCATGCCGGTTGCGGCGTAGGCTACTACACGGCCATTCTTGCCGAAATGGCTGGCCCCGAAGGGCGTGTCGTCGCCGTCGACTTGGATGCGGATCTGGCTGCCCGCGCCCGGAAAAATCTGTCCGGCTATCCGTGGGTATCGATTCATGCCGGAGGCGCAGTCCTCGATCCCGGCCCCTGCGACGCCATGCTGATCAATGCAGGCGTTACTCACCCGCACCGCCCGTGGTTAGGGCGCCTGAAAGATGGTGGACGCATGATCCTGCCTTTAACCGGGCGCGGACAGATGCACGGCAGCGGGATCATGGCTTTGATCACGCGAGAACCGGCCGGGTTTTCCGCGCGAACAGTTTCGTTTGTCGCAATTTTCTCCTTCAGCAGCCTCCGCGATCCGGAAATCGAGCCTCTCCTGACCAGCGCGCTCGCGAAGCGCGACCTGCTCAGATTAAGCTCTTTGCGTCTGGACGAGCACGCGCGCGAAGACACCTGCCTCGTCCACACATCCGGAACGTGCCTCAGCAGCCGACCGCTTGCCACGTGAACACTGCTCCTGCAGTTACCGAACCGCGACGGTGACGGAGCGGCGTCCTGGAAGGTCTTTTTCCGCGCCCAATAACTTTACAAATCTTTACAGTGTTTGGATTCTTGCGGATTAGGATTCGGCCGATGGAGTGAACAGGCGAGTCGGATTCGCAATTCCGTGCCGCCCGAGATCGAGGAGAAAGCAGAATGTCAATTTCATCCATCGCCGGCACTGCGGGCAACGCTGCCCTGCAGTGGCTGGAGTCTCTGACCAATAACAACAACACCGCCACCAGCTCCAGCGCTGCCAGCACCGGCGTTTCCAACACCAATTCCAACGGGACCGCGCAATTGTCGCAAGTGGGCCAGTTCTTCAGTAAGCTGGAGAGCCTGGCGCAGAGTTCCCCTTCTCAGTTCAAGCAACTCACGTCGCAGATCTCCACCGAGCTGAGCGCCGCGGCGCAGCAGGCCACCGGCACCACCCAGCAGTTCCTGCAGCAGCTCGCCAGTAACTTTCAGACCGCTTCGCAAACCGGCAGTACCGCGTCCCTGCAACCCCCGCAGCCGGCCACCACGCAAGGCACGCAGAGCACCGGCGAGCATCATCACCATCACCATGGCGGCGGTGGCGAGTACAGCGCCACGCAACAGAGCAGCAACCCCGACAGTCTTCTGTCCGCCTTAACCAGTTCCACCTCGACCAGCGTCGCCGCCGGCGCATCCAGCATCCAGAGCGTGCTGCAAAACGTCTTCCAACAGGTCATGCAGGCCTAGTCGCGCAACCCGGCGCATCCAGCGGACTGACGGATCAGCCCGCGCGATGCGGCGTTCAGCCCACCGTCTTATCCTTCGCGTAGCACAGAGCATCCAAAGGACAAATCGAGCACTTCGGCTTCCGCGCGATGCACAGCTCGCGCCCATGGTGAATAAGCTGGTGCGAAAACAAAATCCAGCGGTCCTGTGGAATCGTCTTCATCAGGTCCTTCTCGATCTTCACCGGTTCCGTCTCCTTCGTCAGATCCAGCCTCTTTGACACGCGCTGTACGTGCGTATCCACCACCACTCCGGAGGCGATCCCGAAAGCCGTCCCCAGCACCACGTTCGCGGTCTTGCGCGCTGCGCCGGGCACGCGGGTCAGCTCCTCGATCGTCCGCGGTACCTCACCGGCAAACTCCGTGAGGATGGCGCGCGCGGCGCCAATCAGGGATTTCGTCTTGTTGCGGAAAAACCCCGTGGATCGAATGTCGTTCTCTAATTCCGCCGCGCTGGCGTGCGCGAAGTCCTCAATGGCCGGGTACTTGCGGAACAATCGCGGCGTCACCAGGTTCACCCGTTTGTCGGTGCACTGCGCGGAGAGGATGGTGGCCACCAGCAGTTCCCAGGCGTTGTGGTGCACCAGCGCGCAGGTGGCGCTGGGATACGTTTTGTCCAGAATGGCCAGAATCCGGCTCACGCGGGCGCGGCGTTCCTGCGCCGTCTTCGGCTTCACGGGTTTCCCCTGGGTGGCGGTTTTTGTCACACTGACATTATCCTTTCCCGTCAAAACATCATACTCATCCTGGTGGCTCTTGCTGCGTTCGGCTGGAGCCTGGCCGGCTCGTTCCATTTTGACGACTACTCGCTTTTCACGAACCACGCCGTCACCGCGCCCTCCGGCCCCCTCGAACTGCTTCGCCCTCTGCAAAGCAGGCCGCTCACGTATCTGACATTCTGGGCCGATTATCAGGCCGCCGGCGTCAACCCGCTGGCGTGGCACGCCGTCAACCTCCTGCTGCACATCGCCTGCGTCCTGCTGGTGTTCGCGGCCCTGCGGCGGCTCATTCCCGAGCGTGCCGCCTTGCTGGCCGCCGCATTGTTCGCGGTGCATCCGCTGAACGCCGAAGCGGTGAATTACGTCTTCGCCCGCGGCACCCTGCTGTGCACCCTGTTCACTCTGGCTTCGTTGCGAAGCTGGGTGAACGGCCGATACTGGCACGCCGTCGCATGGTTCGCTGGTGCCTTGCTGGCCAAGGAGGAGTGTGTCACCTTCCCGCTCTTCCTTCTGCTCCTGAATGCCGCCACCTCGCGGGATCGCCGGCAGTGGAAGCCCATCGCCGCCATGCTGGGCTTGTCGCTTCTCGCGGGCGTCCGAGTGGTGCTCGCCACCTTGTACATTTCCGGCGCCAGCGCGGGCGCCTCCGCCGGAATCTCCCCGCTCGCGTACTTCGCTTCCCAGGGCCCGGTCATCCTGCGCTATCTCAGATTAGTTCTGATCCCCGCCGGCCTCACCGTGGATCCGGATCTGCAAGTGATCACCGGCTGGCCTGCGTGGCTGGCCTGGCTGGCCGTTCTGGCGCTCTGCGCGGCTGCCTTCCGTCTGTTCGCCGGACTCCGCGCCGGCTTCTGGTTTCTGGCTGGCCTGCTTCTCCTGTTGCCCAGTTCCTCAATTTTCCCCGCCGCCGACCTCGCGGCCGACCGCCGCATCTATCTGCCCATGGTCGCCTTCGCCGCCGGCGGCGCCATGTTGCTATACACCATGCGCACGCGCGCGCTGGTGGTGGTCTGCGCCTCCCTCGCCGCCATCAGCATCTCCCGTTGCGAGATCTGGCGAACCGAGCTCAACCTGTGGAGCGAAGCCGTGCGCCTGGCGCCGGACAAACTGCGGCCGCGCATCCAGTTGGCGCGCGCGCTGCCGCCCATTCGCGCTCTGTCCCTGCTGTACGAAGCCGAGAGCATGGCCCCTAACGACCCCCAACTGCCCACCGAACAAGGCCGCATCTATCTGCAGATGGGCGATGCCGCGCAGGCGTTGTCGGCCTTTGGACGAGCGCTGGCGTTGAATCCCACCAGTCCCATGGCTATCAACAATCGTGGCGCGGCGCTGCTGGCGCTGGGACAAACCGATGCGGCGCGCCTCGATTTCGAGCGGGCCCTGGCCATCGATCCGTGCCAGCCGGATGCTCTGCTCAACCTGCAGCGTATGGGAATCGCCGAAACCCCGGCGAAGCAATGCCCTACTTCGCCGTGACGTGCGTCTCCACGCGAAGATCGCGCCACTCCGGCAGCTCGTAGCTGTGCAACTCGCGCGGGATGGTTGTCTGCAACTCGCGCGATTCGTTGGCCGCCATCCCCTGCACGGTCGCGGAGAACGAACATACCGTCGTGTTGCCGCGTTTGGGATGAAGCTTCACCGTGAGCACAAACGGAGGCAGGTCCGCCGCGGAATGGTTCACCACCACATAGCGGATGTCCGACGTTTTCGTGTCCACCGAAGCGCGCACGCCCGTCACTTCCACGTATTTCGCCATCGTGGGGAACGCGCTCTGCGCGGCGTCGGAAGGAGACGACGCAGCTTCCACGTGGCTGAAGCTGAAGCGGTCGAACGCCGACTTCTCCAGAACCCAGGTGGAAATCATGATGATCACCAGCGCGGTAAGCAGGCTGACCATCCAACTGGGCACCGCCGGCTTGTGCCGCACGTGCCGCACCAGCAGCGGGCGCGTAAGAATCCCGTTCTCATGGAATCCGCGCAGTTGCGCCGGTAAGCGTATGCCGGAGGGACCGACGGCAAGCGGACCCATGGCCCCAGCCTGCCCGGTCGCCGGCGCCCGGCGATCCGGTTTCACCCGCAAGCGAACCAGCCGCTCCGCGGGCGCGCTCGGCGCGGCCACGTCTTCGGGGCCGGGCGTTCGCGGCATCGCCATTCCGCGTTCCGGCCATTTTCTGGCGCCGGTGACGATGTATTCGAGCGCCGCGCGGCCGCCCGCCGCCCGCAAAACCGGACGCCACGGCACCGGCGGCGCCATCGTGTGCGGCGAGGGTACGTACTCGAGATCCTGTGGCCGGGCCAGCCAGCGCGGCGCAATGGTGGCCGGCAGCAGACCCTTTTCGCTCCCGCTGCCCAGCAGCGCGCAGTTCGGACTTTGCCGCAACGCCTCCAACAGGTGCACCAGATCCGATTCCATCCCCAGCACCGAACTGTGATCCGGCGCAACGTCCGCGCGCGCCAGCCCGTGAAGAGCCGCGCTCCACGCGGGTGATGGCAAAGGATTGTACCGGTCGAGCAGCGCGAGGGATCGGAAGACGAACTCTTCCGTTGGAGCCTCCACTTCCGGAGCCAGCGCCAGTGCGGTGGCCGCTGGCATTTCGAGGGTTCTCCCGGCCGGCGAGTCGGTTCGCCCGGTCAGCCGGATTGGGCCTTCCCCCATCGCGGCCTGGCGCTCGGGCGGCTTCGCCGGACCCATCTGCGCTCGTGGCTCCCACTGCACCCTCGGCGCCAATGGCGCGGGCGGCACGGCGAACGGTGCCGTTTCCCGCGGCCTCGCCAGTCCCGACTGCGTCCGCTGCTTCCATTCGCTGCTCACCGCGAGCGGAGCGTGAGTCGACGGCCGCGCCGAAGGCAGCCGCAGGAACTCCGGATCGATGAATGGCTGCGATACCCGCTCGGGTTCCGGTTCCGGTGCTTCGCGGTTAGAGATCGTCGCCGGCATCGGCACGAAATCCACATCAATGGCCGGCGCTGAGAAGCTCTCGCGCTCCGCCGGAATCTCCCGGCGAGCCGGCGGCGGACCCATCACGAAGCCCAGAGTCGTGGGGTCGATAAAAGGGGCCGAAACCCGATCTGTTTCAAACGTTCGCCGGCCGGCGTGAGGCACTGCCGGTTCGGGCTCCGGAGGCAGCGCCACGACCACCTCCGGCGTGACCGACTCCACGGAAGGCGACGGCGCGGGCAGTTCGGGTTCCGGAGGCAGGACGGCAACGACCTGCGGCTGGACCGGTTCCTCGGAAGGGGGCGGCGCGGGCAGTTCGGGTTCCGGAGGCAGGACGGCAACGACCTGCGGCTGGACCGGCTCCTCGGAAGGGGACGGCGCGGGCAGTTCGGGTTCCGCAGGCAGGACGGCAACGACCTGCGGTGTGACTGACTCTTCGGAAGGTGGCGGCGTGGGCGGCGCGAGATCGAGCGATTCCGGGATCACCGCCTCGGGTTCCGGAGGCAGGGCCGCCGCGACATCCGGCGACCGGACCAACTCCACGGCAGGCGACGGCGCGGGCAGCGGAATCTCTAAAGACCTCGGGTCAATGAACGGCACAGTCGCGCAATCAGCTTCAAAGCTTCCATTGTCCCGTTGCGTCACCGCCGGCTCAGGCTCGGGAGGCAGCGCCGCGACGACCTGCGGCCGGACCGACTCCACGGCAGGCGACCGCGCGGGCAGCGGAATCCCCAAAGACCTCGGATCAATGAACGGCGCAGTCGCGCAATCTGCGTCAAAGGTTCCGTTGCCACGGTGCGGCAGTGCCGGCTCCGGTTCCGGAGGCCGGGCCAGGGCAACCCTCGCCTGAACCGATTCCATGGAAGCGCTGGGCCTGAACGCCGGTAGCCCCAAAGACTTTGGATCAATGAACGGCGCAGTCGCACAATCTGTTTCAAATGTATGGTTTGCGGCGCTTGGAAGAGGTGGTTCCCGCCGCGCGGCGCGGCGTCGTGGAGTTGGCGGAGGCGCAACCATGCCGGGCGTGCAGCCGGGGCATTCCTGGTAGGCCGGGTCGTTCTCCCTGCCGCACTCCGGGCAGATCCAGCTCAACATGCTACCAATCTAGGGCACTAGCGTCCAGGTTGCGCTCAGCCACCTTCCCTGGCTGTACCTGGAACCCGCCTTACCCGCCTGCCTTAGAGCACCTATCCGCCCCCACCCAATGTGGGGCACGGCCGTGCCCTGCCTTTGCGGCCGCCGCCGAAAGCCCCCTATCCCTGGGATATACTATTGGCGGCCCAGCCAGCGATGAGTCGAAAAGAGGGGACGGATCGGCGCGACTTCCTGAAGTCGGTAGCGCTTGCCAGCGGAGTCGTCGCCCAAAGCGACACCCCGCGCGCCACAATAGAAGCCCCGTCCGAACCCCCGCCACAACCCGCCGAAGCCGGGGACATTCCCCATCCTCGAATCTTCACCGGTCCTGCACTGGCCATGATCTCCTTCCCTCTGGGCGGAATCGGAGCGGGAAGCATCGGCCTGGGCGGGCGTGGCCAGTTGCGCGACTGGGAGATCTTCAATCGCCCCGACCAGGGTAACTCGCCGAACTACGCGTTCCCCGCCGTCTGGGTGCAGGCCGAAGGGCGCAAACCAATCGCCCGCGTCCTCGAAGCGCGCATTCAAACGCCGTATGAAGGACAGGACGGCCTCGGCTCCCGCAACGCGCCCGGACTCTCGCGCCTGCAAGCGGCCACCTTCACCGGCGAATTCCCGCTGGCCAGAATCGACTTTCATGACGCCGCCCTGCCGGTGGAGATCGCGCTCGAAGCCGCCACGCCCTTCATTCCGCTCGACGCTGATGACTCCGGTCTGCCCGTCGCCATCCTTCGCTACCGCGTGCGCAACACGGGAACGTCGGCTGCCACCGTCTCCATCGCGTTCTCCATCGAGAACCCGGTGCAGCCGCAAAATTCCGGCAACGATACCCGCGTCAACACAGTGCGGAGCAAGCCCGGCCTCCAGGGTCTGTTGATGACCAATCCCGCTCTCGCCGCGGATGATCCGGGCAACGGCAGCTTCGCGCTGGCCGCCCTGACCCCGGATTCCAACAACGCAACGGCGCATACAACAATATTGCGAGGATGGCCAGCGGGCCGCTGGTGGAACAGTCCGCTCCTGTTCTGGGACGATTTCTCCAGCGACGGTGAACTCGGGCCGGAAGCCGCCCAAACCGGCCCGGTCGGCGCAATCTGCCTCAAGCGCAGCATCCCGCCTGGCGCCGAAGCCGAATACACGTTCCTCCTCGCCTGGCATTTCCCCAATCGCACGCCCCAACGGTGCGGATGGAAGGCGCCGAAAGGCCACGAGAAGGACATCATCGGCAACTGGTACGCAACGCGCTTCCCCGATGCCTGGGCGGCGGTGGAATACACTGCGTCAAAACTCGACAGTCTGCTCGCGCGGACTCGCAACTTCGCCCGCGCCATCCGCGAAACCACTCTCCCCGCCGTGGTGAAGGAAGCCGCAACGGCCAATCTCTCCACGCTCGTCTCCACCACCTGTTTCCGCACCGCCGACGGCGAGTTTCACGGCTTCGAGGGAGTGGACGATCATCTCGGATGCTGCTTCGGCAATTGCACCCACGTCTGGAACTACGAAACCGCGACGGCGCATCTATTCCCGTCCTTCTCGCGTTCCTTGCGCCGCAGCGCGTTCGGCTATTCCATGGACGAACGCGGCGGCATGTTCTTCCGCCAGCTCCTTCCGGACGGGCTGGAACGGTCCGGATTCGCCGCGGCCGACGGCCAGATGGGCCAGATCATCAAGGTTTATATTGACTGGCAGCTCTCCGGCGACCCCGCGTTTCTCTATGAATTCTGGCCCAAAGCGAAACGCGCGCTCGAATTCGCCTGGATCCCCGGAGGCTGGGACGCGGACCGCGACGGCGTGCTGGAAGGTGTCCAGCACAATACCTACGACGTCGAGTTCTATGGACCGAACCCGCTGTGCGGCATTTACTATCTGGGCGCGCTGCGCGCCGGCGAGGAGATGGCGCGAGCGGTTGGAGACAGCAGCTCCGCCGACGAGTACCGCCGCTTGTTCGACAACGGAAGTAAGTGGATCGACGCGAACCTCTTCAACGGCGAGTATTACATTCAGAAAATTCGCGGTCGCGCGCCGGGCGAGATTGCCGCTGGACTCCGCAGCGGCATGGGCGCGGACGATCCTGAACATCCCCAATATCAGTTGGGCGACGGCTGCCTGGTGGATCAGTTGCTGGGTCAGTATCTGGCCGACGTGGCCGGCCTCGGGCCCCTGCTCCAGCCCGCCAACATTCGCAAAGCGCTGGATTCCATCTATCAGTACAACCACAAGCCGCACCTCTACGATCACGACTGCGTGCAGCGCACCTACGTTCTGAATGACGAATCCGCGCTCGTTGTTTGCGATTACGGCAAAGGCCAGCGGCCGGTGATTCCGTTCCCTTATTACGCCGAATCGTGGACCGGCCTCGAGTACGTCGCCGCCGCCCTGATGTTCTCGCACGGTCTGGCTGGTTGCGGTTACGAATGCGTCACCGATGTGCGCGCGCGGTATGACGGAGTGCGCCGGAATCCATGGGACGAGCCCGAGTGCGGCCATCACTACGCCCGCGCGATGTCCTCATGGTCGGGAATGCTGGCCCTCAGCGGATTCCGTTACCGCGGCCCCGAACGTCTCGTCCGTGCGCAGCCGCGCGCGAGTCTCGCGGAGTTTCGTTCCTTCTGGTCCAGCGGCGACGGTTGGGGAATGTTCACGCTCAGCCGCGGCCGTTTCTCGCTGTCGGTCATCGAAGGCTTCCTGCTGGTGCGGCAAGTCGAATTTCCAGCCGCCACGGGCGCCGGCTCATCGGTGAAACTGGGTCATGCCGAAGTGGCGCACCAGATGCAGCGCTTGAACGAACTCGCCCTGCTCGCCATGTCCGAAGAAATGAGGGTTGAGCCGGGACGTGACCTCGTCATTGAAATCCGATAAAGTCCCACTTCTCGTGCTGGTCGGCGGTTTTCTCGGAGCGGGGAAGACAACCCTGATCCTGCGCGCCGCGGAACTGCTTCATCAGCGCGGCCTCCGCGCCGCCATCATCACCAACGATCAGGACCACGGTCTGGTGGACTCCCGCGTCTCGCAGGCTCGCGGCATCGAAAATCGCGAAGTCTCCGGCAGCTGCTTCTGCTGCCGCTTCTCCGATCTGCTGGACGCCGCCGCCGAACTCACCGCCTGGTCCCCCGATGTCATCTTCGCCGAACCGGTCGGCAGTTGCGTGGACATCTCCGCCACAATTCTGCAGCCCATTAAGGCGTATCATCGCCACCAATACCGCCTCGCGCCGTACAGCGTGTTGGTGGACGCGGAGCTCGCCGGCCAAGTCTATTCCGGCCGCGCCAGCGACGACGTGAGCTTCCTCTTCCGGAATCAAATCGCCGAAGCCGACCTGCTCTGTCTCACGAAGGTGGACCGCCCCGCGAGTACCCCGCCTCTTCCTGTTCCCGTCGACTTTCGCATCAGCGCGGTCTCCGGCGCCGGTGTCGCGTCCTGGCTGGATGAAGTGCTTCACTCCGGGCGCGTGGTGGGCGCCCGCATCCTCGATGTCGACTACGCCCGCTACGCCGAGGCGGAAGCGGCCCTCGGCTGGCTCAATCTCCATGCCGCCATCCACCTCCGGCTGGCCTTGAGCCCGTCCGCGCTGGCCGGTCCGCTGCTGGACAATCTCGATTCCGCGCTCGCCGCCGCCGGCATTCCCATCGCGCACCTCAAGATCTTTGACCAGACCGCGTCCGGTTATGTCAAGGCGGGAATTTGCGCCAATGGCGAGGAGCCGCGCGCCGAGGGCGATCTTGCCGCATCACCCGAAAACAGCCACGAACTCGTGGTCAACCTCCGCGCCATCGGCAACCCCGAGGACCTCGAGCGTATCGTCCGCCGCGCCCTGGATCGCATCGAAGGAGCAGTGGCTGTGCGGCACGCCGGCGCCTTTCGTCCGTCGCCGCCCACGCCCGAGCACCATTTCACTGCTTGCTATCCTGACCTTGGAGATTAGTATGTCGCTCACCGAATCCACCATGCTCGAGCTGGGGACGCAAGCTCCCGACTTTCGCCTGCCCGATGTCACCTCCGGCAAAACCATCGCTCTCAGCGACCTCGGCGGGAAAGCCCTGCTGGTGATGTTCATCTGCCGCCATTGCCCCTACGTCAAGCACGTGCAAAACGAGCTGGCCCGTCTGGGCACAGACTATGCGGGGAAATCGCTCGGCATCGTCGCCATCTCCTCAAACGACGCCGCGACGTATCCCGATGACGCGCCGGACAGCCTGCGCGCCATGGCCGCCGAAAACGGTTTCAATTTCCCCTTCCTCTACGACGAATCGCAGCAAGTGGCCCGCGCCTATTCCGCCGCCTGCACGCCCGACTTCTTCCTGTTCGACGAAGCGCGCGATCTGGCCTATCGCGGACAATTGGACGACAGCCGTCCCGGCAACGGCAAGCCGGTCACCGGCCACGACCTCCGCGCGGCCATCGAGACCCTCTTGAGCGGCGGCACAGTGGACCCCAATCAAAGGCCCAGCGTCGGCTGCAATATCAAGTGGAAGAAATAGAGATCCCGGCAGCAGTGTTCACGCCGCGCGTGTTTTTGATTTGCCCGGCCGGATCGTTGTGCGCGCTCAGGCCGCACGCAGTTAAGCGGGCCGATCGTTCAATTGCTCATATTGCAGGCCACGCCGGTTGGCTATCCTGTAGTTGACGCCTGATCGCGTAGGTCTTCTCAACGTGCCTTACGTAAGAACCATCATCTGCCTGGCCAATTCGTACAAACCAGGAGGCCGTTGCGTCGCGGGCAAGGAAGTACTTGGACGAGGGAAGTACGGCGGCTGGATTCGTCCCGTAAGTTCGCGATCCAAAGCGGAAGTCTCGCTTGCTGAGTGCGGATACCGTGACGATGCGATCCCGAAACCTCTCGACATCATTGACATGCCGCTGCGGGACGCGGCCCCGGCCAATCCGCAAACTGAGAATCAGGTCCTCGATCCGAAGAATTGGTGGGTGAAAAGAGGCGAGTTCTCCTGGGATGAGCTGGACCAACTTCGTGATCGCCCTGCATCCTTGTGGATGAATGGCCATCGCACCAGGACAGGGGTCAACAACTGCATTAGTTCAGAGGATGCTTCAACCGCCAGCAATTCGCTATTGCTCATCAAGGAGAAGAACTTTGCGGTCATCGTCGCCCCAGGATATGGGACGGCGTCAAGTCAAGAATTTATCAGGGAATCTTCAGCTACAACGGCGCCAGGTATAGCTTGAGCGTGACCGACCCCGCGGTCCGAAACTGGTGTGTGGGAAAAGGCGAAGGCCAGTACCTGTTTACCGATGTTTATCTTTGCGTCAGCCTGACCGAACGTTTCAAAGACGGTCGCTGCCACAAGCTCGTGGCCGCCGGCCTAAGGAACCCACCTCTGTGAGCACGCTATGAAAGAAGCCGTCCTCACTATTGGTCATTCGAATCACCCGGAAGAGCGCTTTGTAGCACTGTTGCGGCAGCATAACATCACAGAGCTTTGCGACGTCAGATCGAAGCCGTATAGTCGTTTCAATCCGCAGTTCAACCGCGAGACGCTCGAAGCGACTTTGCGCGAGGTCAGAATCACTTACATCTTCCTGGGCAAGGAGCTGGGAGCGCGCAGCGACGATCCTTCCTGCTACGAGAACGGCAAAGTCCAGTACGACCGAATTGCCCGGACAGCGCCGTTCCAGCGAGGGATCGAGCAGGTCCGGGATGGAGTGAAGAAAGGTCTTCGTCTTGTGCTGATGTGCGCCGAAGGTGAACCGCTCGAATGTCACCGTACCATTCTGGTTGCCCGCCACCTGGTGGCCCCTGGGATTCAGGTTCAACATATACACGCAGACGGCAGGCTGGAACGCCACCAGGAAGCCATCAGCCGGCTGATGCGCAGGCTCAACCTGCAGGAACTGGATCTGTTTCGCTCCCCGGAGGAGGTGCTGGCGGACGCGTACCGGCTGCAGGAAGATCGCATCGCCTACTCGCTGGACGAGGCCCAGGAACCAGCGGGGCTCACAATCAGGAGCGCTGCGGGGTGAAAATCCTTACCATCGGCTTTACGAAGAAATCGGCCCAAAAGTTCTTCACGGAGCTGAACGACGCCGGAGCGAAGCGCCTCGTTGACGTTCGCCTCAACAACAGCTCGCAGCTCGCTGGCTTTACCAAAAAGGACGACCTTCAATACTTCACCGAGGCCATCTGCGGGATCGAATACGTCCACGTTGCCGCACTCGCACCGACGGCGGACATTCTTGACGCCTACAAGAAGCAGAAGGGCGAATGGCGTTTGTACGAGCAGCAGTTTCTGGACCTCATGAGATCCCGCCAAATCGAAAAGACCGTATCCCCGGACCTGCTGGATGGAGCCTGTCTCCTGTGCAGTGAAGAAAAGCCGCTCCACTGCCATCGCCGTCTCGTCGCCGAATACCTCAGGGACAAATGGGGCAACGTCGAGATCGAACACCTTCCCTGATCCCCGGGAAATGCGGCGACAGCCGCGTCCCCCCGGCCCCGCCTGGCTATCCTGTAGGCAGATGTCCCTCGCCCCAATCCCGGACGCCATCGAAGATTTTCGCGCCGGCCGCATGGTGGTCATCGTGGACGACGAAGACCGCGAAAACGAAGGAGACCTCACCATCGCCGCGGAAAAGATCACCCCCGAAATCGTCAATTTCATGGCGAAGCACGCTCGCGGGCTCATCTGCCTGGCGCTGGCGCCGGAGCTGTGCGACAAACTGGCGCTCCCGCAAATGACGCCGCGCAACACCTCCCAGTTCGGCACCGCCTTTTGCGAGTCCGTCGACGCCGCCGTCGGAGTCACCACCGGCATCTCCGCGGCCGACCGCGCCCTCACCATTCAGGTGGCCATGCGCCCCGAAACGCGCCCGTCCGATCTCGCGCGCCCCGGCCACGTGTTTCCTTTGCGCGCCCGCGAAGGCGGCGTGCTGGTGCGCAGCGGGCAGACCGAGGCGGCCGTCGATCTCGCCCGTCTGGCCGGTTTCACCCCCGGCGGCGTCATCTGCGAAATCATGAACCCCGACGGCAGCATGGCCCGCGCGCCAGAGCTCGACGTATTTTGCGCCGAGCACGGCCTGGCCATGATCTCCGTGGCCGATCTCATTCGTCACCGGCTGCGCCACGAGCGCTCCATCGTGCGCGAATCCGAGGCCTGCCTCACCGCCGCCGCCGGCGAGTTCCGCGTCATCACCTATCGCAGCACCATCGACAATGAGCGCCACCTGGCGCTGGTGCACGGCGAAGTTGCCGGGCGCGAGCATGTGCTGGTGCGCATGCAGTCGCATTGCCTGGCCGGCAACGTCCTCGGCGGTTTGGATTGCGATTGCCGCGATCTGCTGCAGCGCGCCTCCGAACGCATGGTGCGCGAAGGCGGCGGCGTCATCGTCTATCTTCACCAGACGCGGCCCGGCTTTCGCGACCACCGCCTCCTGACTTCGCCCGACCGCCAGCTCGCTCTGCAGCACGAAAACGGGCTGGGCGCGCAGATTCTTTCCGACCTCGGGCTGCATCGAATCACCCTGCTGACCAACCACCCTCGTAAGATCGTCGGCCTGGAGGCGTTTGGAATCGAAATCGACGATCAGATCGCCTTTTGACCGATTACGGAACTAATAGGCCCCGGCGAGCGTTATCTGAAGAGAGGAAGCTCATGATGAAGACACCGATGATCGCCCTTGCTGCCCTGGCGGCTCTTGCCGCGGGCTCGGCGCTGGCTGCGGACGCTACCCTTCTTGGCCTGGTTCCACCCGATGCGAAAGTGGTGGCCGGTGTCCGGGTGTCCCAGGTGAAGGCTTCGGCCTTTGGCCAGTTCGCCCTTTCGCGCCTGCAGCCGGGCGGCCAAGAGGGAATGGAGAAGCTCATCGCGGCCACCGGTTTCGATCCGCGCCGCGACGTGTCGGAAATCCTGGTCGCCAGCGCCTCGCCCGGAACCCACAATCAGGGCATCATCGCGGTGCGCGGCGTCTTTGACCCGGCGCGCATCCAGGACGCGGCCATCTCGCACGGCTGCACCATGTCCACCGTCCTCGGCGTCACCATGTTTACGGCCGCCGATGCTCCCGGTGGCGCGCTGGCGTTGCCCGACGCTACCACCGCCGTGCTCGGCGATCTCGACTCCGTTAAGGCCGCCATCGGCCGCTACCGTGGTAAGGCCAAGCTCGCTGACGCTCTGCAGTCGAAGGTGCAGACGGCCAGCCAGGATTCCTCGGGAGCCGCCAACGATTTGTGGTTTGTCACCCTCGCGCCCCTGTCTGAACTCGCTCCCCCGGCGCCGGCGGGAAGCGCGGGCCAGCAGCATATGAACGGGTTCCAGAATGTGCAGCAGGCCTCCGGCGGCGTCCGCTTCGCCGCGGACAACGTGCACCTCGTCGCGCAGCTCGTAATGAATTCGGACAAGGACGCGCAGTCGGTTGCCGACGTGATCCGCTTCCTGGTGAGCATGGTCCAGTCGAATCGCGCCAAGGACCCCTCGGCGGGCGCCGTCGCCTCTCTGCTGGACACCATGACCCTGAACACCAGCGCGAACGTCACCCAGCTGGCGCTCGTGCTTCCCGAGGCTCAGGTGGAGCAATTGATCAACACCATGCAGCAGCACAAACACGCCGCGAATCAGCCGGCTCGGACCAACTGATCCGCGCTCGCGCCGGACGTGAAATAAAGGCGAGAAGAATCGGTCGCCCGGCACACCGTTTCCCTGTACATCGTGCAATGTTTGCTGGGCATCGTGGCCCCTCGCGGCCACCGGTGACAACAAATCCGCACAGTGACCTCTAATACTTTTTCAACTGAAAGTCGATATGGAGTTGAAACTTAGCCTGGTGTAGTGGCAGGATGATGAGTCCAAAAGGCACCCTGGAGCGTCTAAATGTTCGTGGTACTTGAATTGCTGGCAGGATGTGGTATGATTTTTGGAGCCAGTCTGAACCCTCGGCTTTCCGCTTTCGGGCTACCCGCCTGTTCAAGGCCATCATTGAGATCCCGCGAGATAGGATTGAACTTTTTTGGGGGTGGGCACGTCTAACCGTGTTGGCTGGCGAAGTGCTGGATAAGTAGTAGATAGAAGGAGACTTACAATGACGAAGACCGAACTTAACAAATACAGGGAGATTCTGGAGGCGAAGCAGGCAGAGCTTGCTCAGTTCATCCGGAACCGCGAAGGTATCACGATCGAAAAGAGCCCGGACGCACTCGATGAAGTGCAGAATGCGGCCGAACGCGAACTGGCGATACGTAATCTTGACCGCGAATCGAATCTGCTGCGCAATGTGCGCGCAGCCCTCCGTCGCATGGACGATGGCGCCTTCGGCGTTTGCGTGCACTGCGAAGAGGACATTAACCCCAAGCGTTTGAACGCTGTACCGTGGACGCCTTATTGCATCCGCTGCCAGGAAATGGCCGATCGCAACCAGGAAGTCAACGGGAGCGAAGATTTCGACGATTTGCTCGTACACGCAGCCTGATCACAGTCCGGTCTTCGCACAGGGCGCGGGTCATTCCGCGCCCTAGCTATGTCCGGGCATCCATCCGACCGCCGCAACCATCCTGCCCGAGTGTTCTTTATCCCTTCGGAATGAGTGAAATAACGCAGCGTCACAGCGAGTGCAGTGCCTCGCGGTGGTGATCTGCCCCACCGGAACCCCGGCGCTCAGGGCCTGCTGCCGGTTGGCCTCGATCAGGTCAATGTGGGTCTTTTGAGCGGCCTGGCCGAATTGAACTGCCACTTCGGGTCCCACCTCGAAACAGCACGCGCCGATAGCCGGTCCAATCGCCACCACGACCTTTTCCGGCGCCGTGTCGAAGCGCTTCGACATTTCCGTCAGAGCTTTCGTCAGGATTTCGGCGGCGGTGCCCCTCCACCCGGCATGAATCGCCGCCGCGGCGTGATGCTCCGGATCGGCAACCAGGATGGGGACGCAGTCGGCGGTGCGAACGGCGAGCACGAATCCGGCCTTGTCGGTAATCAGCGCATCGGCCTCCCCTTGGACGCCGGGTCCGCCGGCAAATACGATCCGGGAAGAATGAACCTGGCTGACGCTGGCCGTGGGCAAATCCGGCCAGCCCGGCGCATCACGCGTCCCAAATCCGTGCACCAGGCCCGTAACACCGGACAGAGCGTCCGCCCGAAACACGCCGCTGGGATCCAACGTGAACATGCCCATACTGGACACGCGACGCTAGTCGCGTTCCCCTCGGGCGGCGAAAGAACGCGACTGGCGTCGCGTGTCCGGCGGTAGCATCGCCCTAGTGGCCCTTCAAAACTTCGGCGATGTCCTTCTCCGAGACCGCGCCCTCCCGAATGATCCGCCACCACGGTTCGGTAATATCCACCGTAGTCGCGCCGGGGCCGTTGGAGATCCCCCCATCCACCACCAGACTCAACCGGCCGTCCATCATCCCAAACACATCGATGCCGCTGCGGCAGGTGGGCTTGCCGGAAATGTTCGCGCTGGTGGCGATGAGCGGCTGGTCCAGAAATTCGAGCAGCGCGTTGGCCACCTTCCCCTGGGAATGCCGCATGGCCAGCCGTCCGGTATTGCCGGTAACCTTCAGCGGCACTCCAGCCGAAGCGGGCACAATCACCGTCAGCGGCCCCGGCCAGAAATGGCGGGCCAGCAGGTGGAATCGCCCCGTCAGATCGCGCGACAATTCCTCGGCCATCAGTGTGCCGGTGATGAGCAGTGGCAGGGATCGCGTGTCCTCGCGGCCCTTGGCTTCAAACACGCGTACCACCGCGCGCAGATTGAACGGATCGGCCACCAGCGTGTACAAAGCGTCGCTGGGGATGGCGATCACTTCCCCGCGCCGGATGGCCTCTGCCGCGCGCGCGATGACCTCCGGTTGAGGTTGTTCCGGGTTAATCTCAACCAGGTCCGTCGCCAAAATCAGTTCTCCCCTTTCGCTGCAATCGCCTCGGCAACCTCAATGGCCATGGCGTACCGGCCGAACGGCGCGCTGAGCTGCACCCCCTGCACCATCGGCTGAACGCGCCGCACCATCTCCTGGGCGATGGCGATGCCCTCCTGCCGCGCGGCCTCGGCGCCGTCAACCCGGCGCATTCTTTCCATATACTCCTCGGGCACCGGCACGCGCAGCTCGTTCACCATGAACTCGGCGTTGCGAAAGCTGGTCAGCGGCCAGATCCCGGCGATAACCGGAATGCGCGCGTGCTCCATGCGCCGCAGGAAAGCTTCCAGCAGATCCAGGTCGAACACCGGCTGCGTCACCGCGTATTCGGCCCCGCCCTGCACCTTCCACTCGAAGCGCCGGACCTCCTGGTCAAGGTTCACCGCGCCCGGATTCGCGCCCACGCCCAGCGCCAGCGCGGTCTGCGATCCCATGGGATTTCCCCCGATATCCAGCCCGTGATTCAAGTTGTTCACGATGTTGGTGAGGCCGATGGCGTCCACGTCGAAAACCGCCGTGGCGTCCGGGTAAGTGCCCATGCGCGGCGGATCGCCGGTGATGCAGATCAGGTTGCGTACGCCGGCCGCATGCGCGCCCAGCAGTTCCGACTGGATGCCCAGAATGTTGCGGTCCCGGCAGCAGAAGTGCAGCACCGCCTCGATTCCGGCCTGTTCCTGAAAGAGCTGGCAGGTGACCTGGGCGCTCATGCGCGCGCTGGCCCGCGGCCCGTCGGGAACGTTGATGCAATCGATTCCGTGGGCCGCGCAGAGCTTCGCGCCCGCAATCTCCTTGCTCGCGTCCACGCCCCGAGGCGGCAAAATCTCCACGAACGCGACAAATTTCCCCGCGGCCAGCTTCGCCCCCAGCTTGCTCTTCTCCGCCAGCGGCGCGGCCGGAAGCGCCTGCGCTACCGCCTCCGCGGCCTCCACGGTAGCCGTCAGATTTTTCTGTCCCGGATGCAGCGAGCGCACTTCGGAACGAATGGCCTTGATATGCTCCGCGGTGGTGCCGCAGCAGCCGCCCACAATGCGCACGCCCGCCCACAGGAAGCGCCGCGCATACTGGGACATGTATTCGGGTGAGCAGAGATACATGTTGCGCCCGTCCACCGACACCGGCAGTCCCGCGTTGGGCATGGCGCTGAGCGGCTTGTTGGTCAGGCGGCCCATCCGCTCGATGGTCTCGAAGGTGACCTTCGGCCCGGTGGAGCAATTCAGGCCGATGACGTCCACTGGCCACTCGTCCAGTTTCGGAGTGAACGATTCCGGCGCGGTGCCGTCGCGCAGGTTGCCGGTATCGTCGATGGTGACGTGCGCCACAATCACCATCTCCGCCCCCGCCGCCTCGCGCGCCGCATAGATCGCCTCGCGCACTTCGTTCAGGTCGTAGAAAGTTTCCAGAACCAGCAGGTCCACTCCCGCTTCCACCAGCGCCGCCGCCTGCTCGCGGAAGATGGCGCGCGCCTCCGCGAAAGAAGTGGGGCCCAGCGGTTCAATGCGCACTCCCAGGGGTCCCATCGCGCCGGCGACGAATGGTCCACCCTGCGCCGCCTCGCGCGCCAAACGGACCCCCGCCTGGTTGATCGCGGTCAGTTTGTCGGCCAATCCAAAGGCGGCCAGGCGCAAGCGATTCGCGCCAAAGGTGTTGCTCTCAATGATTTCCGCGCCCGCGCGAACATACTCTTCGTGGACTTCCTTCACCACGGCGGGCGCCGACAAGTTCAGCTCATCGTAGCTGCGGTTGATGAAAATGCCCTTCGCGTAAAGGACCGTCCCCATGGCCCCATCGCCCACGAAAACATGGTTGGTGAGTTTTTCCCGGAACTCGCCGGCCCGCGACCGGACAACAGAACGTTCAGCGATGGGCATGGTGGTCAGGCGAAAACGGCCTGGGGATAACGGCGATTGTACCGCACTATCGCTTTAGCGCCACTGGCACGAGGGCGATGCGCCGCGATACGGTTCCGGCACGCTGTTCAGGTATTCCGGGTTTCGCCGGATGAACTTTGCGATGAAACCGCAATGGGGCACGATCTTCAGGCCCGCTGCCTTGGCGTAGTCCAGACCCGCTTGCGCCAGTTGCGTTCCGTAGCCTCGGCCTTCGAATTCCGGCGGAACGCCGGTATGCGTGAAGAACATGGAATCGGCGGTGCGCCGGTATTCGAGAACGGCAATCTCGCCGCCCAGTTTCATCTCAAACCGCGATTCGGCTTCGTTATGAACCACCATACCTCTATCCTAATGTAGGGCAGGGCCATGCCCTGCCATGTCTGCCTGCATGCTGCCATGTGTGCCTGCATGCTGCCATGTGTGCCTGCATGCTGCCATGTGGGGCAGGGCCATGCCCTGCCATTGTCAGCCTGCACCCTGCCACGTGGGCCAGATTGCATCCTGCGGCCGATTTTCAATCGACCTCCCGTGAACTAGGCCCGTCCCCTACTCATGTCGCAAAGTAGCGCCAGGGTCCACTTTGGCGGCCCGCCGCGCGGGAATCCAGCAAGCCAGCAGCGCCACCGCACCAAGGAACAGCGGAACCACCGCGAAAGTCAGGCCATCGTGAGCGGGGACGCCATAAAGAAAGCTGGTGAAGAGCTTCGCCAAAGCCCACGCCGCCGCCAGTCCAGGAACCACCCCAATAACCGTCAGCACCATCCCCTCGCGGACAATCAACCGTTGCACCTCGCCGATCCGCGCCCCCACCGCCAGGCGGATGCCGATCTCGCGCGTGCGCCGGCTCACCCAGTAGCTCATCACGCCATAGAGTCCGACCGCGGCCAGCGCCAGCCCGATGAGGCCAAAGATGCCGAACAGCGTTCCCGCCAGGCGCGGCAGAAACAGAGCGTCGCGAAGATGCTCCTCCATCGTGGCCACGTCGAAAATGGCCAGCGTGGGATCGAGCGCATGAATCTCCCGGCGCATCGCATGCGAAAGCGCACCGGGGTCTCCCGCGAAACGAACCAGCACCGCGTATCCCGAAAACGACGGGTCGCTTGCCAGGTCCTGCGCAAGGGAGCGATATAAAACCGGCCGGACATCCTCGCCCAGCGTGCGGGACTTGATATTCCCCACCACCCCGACGATCTGATAAGTCTTGTCGCCGTCGATCACGCGCTGCCCCAGCGGATTCTCGCTCCGGAAGAAACTCCGCGCAAACGTCTCGTTGACGATCGCCACCCTCGTAGAACCGGCGCCTTCATTCGCAAAGTCCCGGCCGGCGATTCGGGCAGTGCCGATGGTCTCGAAATAACCGGGCGTCGCCATGTACATATCCACGCTCTGGTTGGCCTCCGGGTAGTTGGCGCGGCCTTCCACCTGAAACGCGTCGCTGCGATGGCCCTCGGACAGCGGCACCGCGTCGGTGGATGCGACTGAGATCACTCCCGGCAGCGCCGCCACCCTCTGGCCCACTACGGTCAGAAACTGCACGGTTCGTTCCGCGGAATAACCATGCAGCCGCGGATCCAGCGACATCATCAGAATGCCGCGCGAGCGGAATCCGATTTCGATGTTCGACGCGTTCCCCAGGCTGCGCAGGAACAGGCCGGTGGCGCACAACAAAACCAGCGACATGGCGATCTGCGAGACCACCAGCATATTGCGCAGGCTCCAGATGCGGCCCGGGCGGCCCAGCATATCCTCGCCTTTCAGCGCGCTGGTGATCGCCGGCCGCGCCGCCGTCCACGCCGGAGCCAGGCCGAACAGCAGCCCGGCGCCCAAGCTCAGCGCGAACGTGTACAGCAGCACTCTCCAATCCACGCTCACCGTGAGATCCAGAGGCACCGGCACGGGCAGACGGAAGGCCGAGAGGCCGCGCGTGGCCCACAGCGAAAGAGCGACGCCCAGCACTCCTCCCCCCATGGCCAGGAGCACGCTCTCGGTGAGCATCTGGCGCAGCAGATGGCCGCGCGTGGCCCCCAGCGCCAGCCGGACGGCCATCTCCCGCCGGCGAACGGAAGCCCGCGCCAGGGACAGGTTGGCGACATTGGCGCAGGCGATGCACAGCACCAGCAGCGCCACCGCCGAGAGCGCGGCGAAGAACATCATCACCGTGGTTCTGCCGCGCGGCGGCAGAGAGCCGGCGGGTTCAAAGCGAAAGCCGCCGCCCTTCTCCGATTCCGGATGCGCTTTGGCGAAACGCTGCGCGAGGACACTAAGCTCCGCCGCCGCCTGCGTGCCCGTGACGCCGGGCGCCAGCCGTCCCACCACATCGATCCAGTGATAGTTTCGCGAAACATAGTTGCTTGACTTGGGCAGCAATTGATCGAGATTGCCGAGAGGAACCCAGAACTGGCAATTGAGAATGATGTCCAGCCCGCGGAACGAGGGCGCCGCGACGCCCACCACCGTGAACGGCCGGCCGGACAGCCGGACGGTCTTGCCGGCAATGTTCGGATCGGCGCCGAAACGGCGTTGCCACAGGCCGTGGCCCAGCACCACCACCGCCACATTCTCCTCGTCCGCGGTGAAGCCGCGGCCGGCGGTCATGGGCAGTTTCGCGACGTCGAAAAAGTTGCTGGTCACCGCCTGCCCCCACACGCGCTCGGGCTCTCCCGCGCCGCCCATGGAGGCGGAAAGCAGTTCGTAATATGCGGCCAGTCCGGAGAACGATTTGCTTTGCTCCCGCAAATCGCTAAAAAGGGGCCACGCGAAGTTGTTGCAGCATTCGTCCCCGTCGTGCGTGGTATGTACGGCCATCAAGGTTCCCGGGTCGCCGACGGGCGGATGCCGCAAAACGAACCTGCTGACAATCGAAAAGATGGTGGCGTTGGCGCCGATCCCCACCGCCAGCGTCAGCACCGTGGCCAGCGCGAACACCGGCGCTTTGCGCATGGCGCGAAACGCATAGCGGACATCGCGCGCGATGGAGGAAAGCACCGCTCCCGTGCGAGCATCCCTAACCTCTTCCTTCGCCTGCGCCGCGCCGCCAAACTTCATGCGCGCCAGGCGGCGGGCCTCGCGTTCGGAGAGCCCACGCGCGACATAGCGGTCCACCAGAGTTTCATAGAACGCCTGCACCTCGGCATCCAGCTCGGCCTCCACCGCGTCGTGTTGCCAGACCAGCCTCAGAAGCGAACGCACCCGGCGCGCGATGGACATGGTTAACTCTCCTCGGCCAGTACGCGGTTCATGGCGGTGAAGACCTTCTTCCAGTTCCGCTTTTCTTCGGATAGCCGCGCGCGCCCCGGCGCCGTCAGGGTATAGGTCTTCACCCGGCGCTTGTTCTCGGACTCCGTCCATTCGCCCTCAATCCAGCCCTTTTCCGTGAGCCGGTGCAGGGCAGGGAAGAGCGACCCCGGGCCGATGATGAAAACGCCGCGGGTCACCTGCTCAATGCGGTCCGCGATGCCCACCCCATGCAGCGGGCCGTATTCCAGAGTGCGCAAAACCAGCAGGTCGAGCGTGCCTTGTAGAATCTCAGCGGGCCGAGCCATGCCTCATGATATTGATATTCGATATCGAATGTCAATATGCTTCGCGAAGAGCAGATTCATGGCTCTCTTTCTCTGGCAGGCTGCTTAAAAAGCCCGAAAACCGCTTGTTTACACGCGCGGCTCGGAAACGTAGCTACGTGTTTGCAGGTGCTTACCGAACCGCGACGGTGACGGAGCGGGGACCAGATAGCCTCTTTCAGCAGCCTGCTGGATTAGCCTGGCCCCCTACAGCCCCTTCAGCATCTCCCGGGCCTGCTGGTACCCCTCAAACTTCTTCTCGGCTTCCTTGAACTCGGGCGTATGGACGCAGCGCCGCGCGCCGCGATGGTCCACCGGGAATCGCAGGTGCAGCATCTCATGAAACAGCACATACTCCACCGCCAGCCTCGGCACCTTCTCGCGATCCAGAATGCCGCTCAGCACGATGGCGTTGTGCGAAGCGTCGTAATGGCCGAGCGTGGTGCGCGAGGCGCGCACGCCCCACCCCAGCGCCGGCCGCGCCATCAGACCGTGGAAATAGCGGAAGTTGAGATCCTCGAACATGGGGTCAAGGTCGTAAACCCGTCCCCGTGGCGCCAGAATCAGCTTGCGCCCGCGCGTCTGCCGCACCAGGTGCAGCGTGCGTCGCATGTCCTTGCGGTTCAGATAGCGGCGATAACGCTCGTTGAACGTGCGCGGCGTCTCCTTCCGGTACAGCTTGCCCAGCAGGATGTGCGCCAGGGCTTCCAGAATGAGCGCGGGCGCGCCTTCCAGCACGTCGGTAATGCGCACATGCAGGCCGGCGTCTTCCAGACGGATGAAGCTGTTGGCGTTGGCGAAGCGGCAGAATTCCACCGACACCGCCGGCGGCGCGTTGCGCGGCTTCAGCTCCCGAAACACGCGGACGAAGATCTGTTCCGGAGTTTCGAACAGGATCAGGCTTTCCAGCGCCACTTCTTCCAGAGTATTACGGTTGCTTCTCCGGCGGCATGGTGAATGCCTCGCCCCGGTATCGCTGCTTGCGGTCGCACGTCTGCGCCACGAAACGGAATTCCCCGGGCGGAGCGTAGTGATTCGAGCGGCAGGAGCGCGGGCACTGGCCGGAGCAGCTATAGCCATTCCAGGGCACTGGCGTTAAGGAACCCCGGGCCGGCAGATCCACGCACACTGGCGGCTCTTGGCCCGCGCCGCACTTCTCGGCAAGTTCGAAGAAGACGTTCGCCTGAATCCATTTGCCGTCCAGTTTCCGTTCCACCAGCACCTCGCGCGATAAGCGGATCGCTGGACCATGGTTCTCCACCACCACCGCGCCCGGCGGCGTAAGATTCCGCACCTCCACGCCGCTCGTCTGCGCCAGGCCGGCCGCCGAAGCCGCGACGGCGAGGAACAAAAAGCGCAGCCGCATCGTCACCGCCGCACATCCACCATGTTCTGGTGCACGGATTCGCGCCGGCAGGGGTTGCCAACAGTGGCCACGGCCGCGGTCGCCTGGCCCGCCATGCCCACGCAACTGATCGTCTGCGGCGTGGTCAGGAAGCCATCGAATCGGCGATCCACGGGAGCGCCCGAAAACGCCCGGCTGACGTTGGTAGTGTTGTTCAGCCTGCCGGTGACCGCCGTGACCCGCCACTGCGTATCGGTGGGATTGGGAAACACTGTCGGATCGAACCGGTATTGCCAATGAATGTTCCAGTAGAAGTGCGCCTGATGGTGGAACGCGCCCGCCGGATCGCGTACCGTCAGCACCGTGCAGAAATGAAATTCGATCTGGATCTCGTCCAGGAAATTCCGCGCGTGCGTGAGTGAATTCGGTTCGAACACGTTGTAGGCTTCGCCCGGCGGGTCGTTGGTCTGCACGTTCACCTGCAACGGAAACGCGGGGTTCTTCGGAACCCGCTGGAACTCCTTGGGGTCCGTGGGATCGGTGAAAATGTCGGTCACCGGCCCGGAAGTGTCCCGGCACGCCTGCCGCGTTCTTGCCGGCGCACGGCCTTTCTGTAGAAAAATGCTGCCGTCGTGTTCGGCCTGTCCCCGGTACCAGGCCCAGTTCGTTTCAATCCACTCCGCCTGAATCCAGCCAACCACCCAGCCATCGCCGATGTCGCCGGCCGAGCCGTTGAAAGTTACCGTCGCCTCCGCGTGCATCCTGGCCACCTGGGCAGGGTTGAACACGGCCTGGCCTCCCGTCACCTTGGGCGGTGCATGACTCATCGCCTGTATGCTTGTGATACGTGCCGAAGCAATCGTGATTGCCAATTTTCCCTCCGAACCGCTTTGGATCATCCTAACCTGGATCGCCCGGCGGGCGCACTCGTGAGCAATCAGTTTTTGTTCCGGCGCCTGCGTTTTTCGTTCCAGGCGGAAGGCCGGCTGCACTTCGCGGAGATGGCGGCGAACACCCTGCGCGGCGCATTCGGGTATGCTTTGCGCGCGGCTGCCCCCGAAGAGTTCGAGGCGATCTTCGCCCCCGGCGCGGCTGGCCATCACCCCAGTGGCCTTGCCGATGTGCCCCGGCCCTTCGTCTTTCGCTCCGCCCATCTCGACGGCGCCACCGTCGAGCCCGGCCAGCATTTTCATTTCGACGTGAACGTCTTTGAGACGCGCCGCCCTCTCGACGGTATCTTCACCGCTGCTTTCGAATGGATGGGCGAGCGCGGCATCGGCGCGGGTTCGGCGCGCGTGCAACTCCGCGCGGTCCAATATCTCGATCTCGCCGGGCAACCTGTGGAGGATTTGGCCCGGCCGCTGGTCCTGCCCCTGGAACCGGACCCCCAGCCCGTGGAAGCCGTCACCGTGGAATTCCTCACCCCCACCGAATTGAAGTCGGGCGGGCATCTCGCGTCCGATCCTCTTTTCCCCACGCTGTTCGCGCGCGTCCGGGATCGCGTCGCCACGCTGGGGTCGTTGTATGGTGGAGCTCCCATGGACATCGATTTCCGGGCGATGGGCGAGCGCGCCATGGCCGTCCGCATGACCGCCTCCGCCATCCGCGTTCTGGAGGTCACACGCCGCAGTTCCCACACCGGACAGCGCCATCCGATAGGAGGCTTTGCCGGCTGGGCCGCCTATGAAGGACCGCTCGCGGAGTTCCTGCCCTGGCTCCGCGCTGCCTCCTATACGGGGGTCGGGCGTCAAACCACGTGGGGCAAGGGCGAGATCCGGCTAAGGCCTCGGCAACATTCCACTTGAACCGCACCGTGTATTCGGATACAGTTACGGAACGGAGGCAAGACAAAACGAATGGCTTTTTGTGCGAGTTGCGGTGCGGAAGCGCCGGGTAACTTCTGTCCGAAATGCGGGGCGCCCATAGCCGCGGCAGCAGCTCCTGGCCCAAGTCCCGGATATGCTCCAGCTCCCGCCGCTTCGTCGGGAATGGCGGACAACGTGGCCGGCGCGCTTTGCTACGTGGCCGGTTTCATCACGGGAATCCTGTTCCTGGTGCTCGAGCCCTACAACAAGAACCCGCGCGTCCGTTTTAATGCGTTCCAGGCGATCTTCTTCCACCTGTCCTGGATCGTTTTCTGGATTGCCATGATGGTCGTGCAGGTAATCTTCGCCGCGGTCCTGCCTTTCGGCCTGCACGCGATTCTGAGTATACTCAGCCTGCTGATTTGGCTGGTCGTCGGGCTTGGTGGATTCGCCGTCTGGCTGTTGCTGATGTTCAAGGCATATAACAACAATCCCCTGGTGTTGCCGATTATCGGTTCGCTGGCGCAGAAGCAGGCCGGCGGCTAAGTTAAATACCGGAGCGGGGGCCTGAGCCAGTCCCCCGTTCTGGCGCTTGTTATGACGCGATTCCCTCTACGCCGCGGGTCGTTCGCCAGGCGTGCGGCGCTGTTCCTGGCGTCAGCGACGCTGCTGCTTGCCCAGGATGACAATCCCGCCGCCGGCTGCGCCGGTTGCCTTGCCTGCGGCGTCGTCCCCATGATCGTGCTGGTCGCGATCATCGCCCTGCACATCGCCATCCTCGTGTGGGTGGCGCGCGACGCCAAGGCCCGGGGCATGGACAACGCCGTGCTGTGGATGATTCTGGTCATGTTGACCGGCGTCCTCGGCCTTATCATCTACGTCCTTGCGCGTCCTCAGGGCAATATGATTCTGTGCCCGAACTGCCACAACAATCGTTTGCAGGCCAGCGTCCGGTGCCCCCACTGCGGCGCCTGAGCGGCATCTTCCGGCGGCCGGAGACCTACCTTGCGGCCATCGCCGTGGTGCTCGGTCTGGCCGCCGTGGACACGCTGCGCCCGGCTCAAAATCAGGTCACCGCGCGGTTATATGTGCAGGCCGTTCGCGGGTATCAGCGCTGGGGGCGCCCCATAACATCGCGCTTCACCCGCTGCCCTTACCGGCCCACTTGTTCAGAATATTCGCGCCAGGCGGTGGAGAAGTTCGGGCTGGCCCACGGCCTCGCGCTCACCATGAGCCGTTTGTCGAGGTGCCGGGGAAACGTTCGTCAGGGAACTCCGGATCCGATTCCGTAGCCTCCAGGGCGTCAGGCTCGGAAACCGGCTCGGGCACGCCGAATTCCTCCACCGGGACAAACTCCCCCGCGGCTTCCCCGGGATCGGCAATCGCCTGTATCGGCAGCGCGGCGGGCTCTTCGTCCAGGCACAGCGGAGACTCGCACTCGCAGCAATCGCTGCAACGCAGGCAGCGCTGGCAGCGATGCAGCCGGCATGCGTCCTTGGTGCAAAACACGCAGATGTCGCGCGACGGTTCGAGGCAAATGCTGCAGGCGTACGTGAGCGTTCCCGTGGGTCCCATCCCTACCTCTTTCCTTGCGGTCTCTGACTGCTGATGCTGGCCCGGCAGCGCTGCGCCTCGGCGTCCATCACCTGCAGCTCATGTTCTTTCTCGGACGCCAGATCCAGTACGTATTGTTTCAAATGGTCGCGATTCTGGTCATTCTCATTGGCGATGGCCTGTACCAGGTCGGCAATGGCCGGGTTCTGGTATTTCCGCGTGGCTTCAATCACCGACCCCAGCGTGCTTCCCAGCGCCTGCATGCGGAACAGCGTATCCAGCGCGGCCGGGAGCTTCTCCGGGTCTTTCGCCAACGTTGCCGTGGCGCCCAGCAGGTATCCCAGCTCGCTCTTCGCCGTCGCCCACTGGCTCCCGTATTCCGGTGGCGCGCCGTTCCTGGCCCACACATTTGGCTTCAACTGGTCCAGCATGGGCCCCAGTTGTTTCGCCCGGGCGTCCAGTCCGGCCAGCATCTGGCGGATGTCCCACTCCGAAGTCACGCCTCCCGATGATGCAGTCGATGATGAAGCAGATGACGAGGTCTGAGCGGAGAGAGTAGTGACAGCGAGCGCGACCAGACAGAAAATACGCATCCCTGCTTGTTAGTGTAGCGTTGCCGGCTGCCCGAATCTCAGGGCGCGGGCGGAGGAGGAGGCGGTGGTGGAGGCGGCCCTTTCTCTCCCACGCAGGCAGCCCCGCAAACCGGGGGCGTGGTGGTGCCGCCGCCGGCGCCGGTGCTTGTGGTTCCCACGCGGCCGTTGGAGGCAGCGGTGTAAACCGCGTCAATAATGGCGTGCAAAACCCGTTGCGCCACCGCGCCTTTGTCGAAACGGGACTGGGACAGCGGTTCGTCCGGATATACCTTGAGCGATTCCCCCGCATTCACCAGTTTGGGATTGCTGCTGGGGATAAGCCGGTGGCGGACCTCCACCGTTCCTTCCTCCACTGCCACAACCGTGGTGCGTTCCTCCTCGTCCACGCTCACATCGAAGATGGTGCCGCGAACGGAGATGGTTGCGGTCGGAGTCTGTACCCGGTTCGGGTTCGGTCCGCCAAGCCTTTGAATCTGCACGCGAATGCGGCCCACCAGCACGTCCAGCATGTCGCGCCAGTTCGGCGGGTTGTCGCGGAAAACCACTTCGGAATTGGGGAAAACCTCGAAGGTGCTGCCGTCGGAGACGCAGAACAGCGCGTTTCCGTCTTCGCCGGTGATGATCACCTGCTTGGCTTGCACGGTGTCGCCGACATTCAGCGCCCAGGGCTCCGAATCATGCAGGACATTCACCTGGCCGGTGAGCGACACCACTTTCGCCGCGACGTCCGCGGAACCCGGGGGCAGGCACGGTTTGGCGGGGTTAGGGGGAGGGGCGGCGCACAAAGATACCACGACCGCCGTCAGCAGCAGCGTCATCGCCGGCAGTGAGCCTGAGCCGCGCATAAAGAATTTCCCCCGAGTGGCCGATGCCACCATCGGAAGGGTTACCCAGTACTCAGGTAGAACCAATAGTCTACCATCAAATTGCTTGCAATAACACTTCCTTTGCGTGCACCCTCCACGTGCAGGGAAGAATGAGACCGATATGACTAGCCCTACGTCCAAATGTACGGCAAAACGAGGCCAAATGGGCACGCCGGGTGTGGACACCAGGTGTCCGAAGCGCGGCCGGGTTCGCTAAGGCGGCGCGCGCGAGTTTAGATTAGACTCGATATATGTGTCAAAGAGCCACACTGTGGCGCGGTGTTGCGGCCTTGGCGGCTGTTCTGGCAGCCTCCGGCCCGGCGTCCGCCCAGGTGCGGCCTGACCCCGCCCTGCCTACCCTGGATTGGCGGCACGTCGGTAATTCGGCCATGGACCTCGGTCTGGCCGCGATAGCCACCGGACCCTTCGCGCGCGTCTGGTACTCCTCCGACGGGTCGCTGTTGTCTGCCGCCACCACTTCGGGTCGCGTCTTTTCCACCTCCGACATGGACCGGTGGAGCCTTTCGCAGGATGCAATTCCGCCTGCCGATGGCAGTGTTCCCGTGCGCAGCGTGCCGGAGGCGCGGGCCACGGTTCGCGACGCCCGCATGGGCCGGTTCTACGCGTTCGGTGAGCAGGCGTGGCGGTCCGACGACGGCGGCATGACGTGGTCCAACCTGACCGGGTGGAATGGTCAATCCCTGGTGGGCAGCGCGGTTTCCGATCTGGCCGTTTCGCCCGCGGACAGCGACGAGATTTCCATCGCCACCGCAACCGGTGTCTGGCGTTCCGTGGACGGCGGTATGTCATGGTCCGGCCTGAATGAAACTCTGCCCGGCTTCGCGGGCCGGCGCTTCGGCGCGGTTCCGTCGGGCGTCCGCGGGTTCACCGTGGAGGTGGCCGGTCTCTCCACCGATGTCGAATGGAGGCCCGGTGAAAAGGTGGCGTGGCGTCCCGGGTCGTCCTCGTTGCAGACGCGTCTGGAGCAAAGAAACCAGCGGCTTTCCGCGCTGCTGCGCACCACTATCACGGCTGGTGCGGAAGCGGGAGATTTTCTCTACGCCGGATCTGCTGATGGGCGGCTTTTCGCATCCAGCGATCGCGGGCAGACCTGGCGGAACTTCGGCGGCACGGACGAATCGGGACCGGTGGAAGCCATCTATGCCGACGCGAAGGACCCGCAACTGGCCATGGCCGTTTCCGCAGCGCGCGCGCCTTCGCTTTCGGGAAGCAAAGCGGTTCACGTGCGCCGCACCATGAACGGCGGGGCTTTCTGGGACGACCTGACGGCGAATCTCGCGGATGCTCCCGTCCACGGCGTCGCCATCGACCGGAACAGCGGCGCGGTCTACGTCGCGTCCGACTCCGGTGTGTATTTCGCCATGGAGGATTTGAATGCGGCGGCCCCGGCTACGCCCTGGACGTCCCTCACCCAGGGTCTGCCCGCCGCTCCTGCTCGCGACGTTCGTCTGGACGCGAACGGCAATCAGCTCTATGTTCTCCTGGACAACTACGGCGTGTATGCGGCCATTGCGCCACACCGCTTCCGCGATGCCCAGGTGGTGAGCGCCGCCGATTATGACGTGCATCCCGCCGCGCCCGGAGCCGTGCTGACGGTGCTTGGCGCCCGCATCGCCGCCGCGTCGGCGGGAGATGTTCGCGTTCCCGTGCTGGCTTCGAGCAGCGCGGAATCGCAGATCCAGGTGCCCTTCGATGTGCAGGGTTCCACCCTGGCGTTATCTTTGGATGCATCGGACGGCCGCCTGACCCACAGCATGCCCCTGCAACCGGTGGCGCCGGCCATCTTCACGGACCGCGACGGTGCTCCCATGCTGATCGACGCCGACAGCGGGCTTCTTCTGGACGCGTCGCGTCCCGCGCGGCCGAACATGCGTGTGCAGATTCTGGCCACCGGCCTCGGCCGCGTCACGCCGGAGTGGCCCGCCGGAGTGGCCGCGCCGCTGGCCAATCCGCCGCGCGTGAATGCCACGGTTCATGTATGGCTCGACCGCGAGCCGCTGGACCTCGCCGGTGCCGCTCTCGCCGCCGGCTATGCCGGTATGTACGTGGTGGAGATGCGCCTGCCCTCCGTTGTGAACGCCGGACCCGCCGAGCTCTACATCGACGCCGACGGGCACGAGAGCAACCGCGTGCGCATCTGGGTGGAACCGTAGCAGCCGTTACGGAGTGACCTGCACGTGAGCCGCGCCGCAAGTCCGGTAGCTGGCGCCGTCCTGGTCGACGATCTTCAGTTCCAGAGTGTGTTCCCCCACGGTGAACAACGATGTACGAACGAAGCTGACGAAGCCGGACTGAGCATAATTCGAATTCTTGAAAAACTCGGCCACGTCCGGCCGGTCGCCACCGGGCACCGCGGGTATGTCGATCTTGCCGTCAATGCTGACGAACACCCGGCTGGCCGCCGTTTTAGCGGCGAGATCCAGCGCCCACCCCTCCACCTCCACTCCGCCACTGTTCTTGCGCAGGCCAATCTCGGTGACGGGTGCCCGGCTGTGGCTCACCGCTTCGATATTGCAGCCCTCGCTGTTGCCATCATATCTGGACGGGACGGAAGGCAGCGGAGGAACGGCCTCATGAAAGAGACTATATCCGTGTGCGCGGAGGAACGGAATTCCCTCTCGAATAATGTGGGGATCGGGGTTTAGCAGCCTAAGGCCTTCGTCGCTCATCAGGTCGGGGTAACGCAAGACATAAGTTCCAACCGTGTCTGCGTGGAGCATCCACAGGCAATCGGAATCAGCGCGCCAGGACAAGTAGCTCGTCACCGTCCCGAGTGTTAGAAACGCGGCCATACCTCCGGCGAGCCAGGCCGCTGGGCGATTTCCAGTAACGGCGAACCTGGTCAACAAGGCATAAAGCGACACCAGACCCAGCATGGTGACCGAACAATAGCGCGACGCGAGGGCCTGTGCGATTCCCTCACCACCCATCCGGTAATTGCAAGCCGTCACCGCGCTAATCAAGGCGAAGGCCATGAGTGAAAGCAGCGGGGCTGCCCCCGCCAGCTCCCCCGGCTCCCGCAGCAAGACGTACACCACTGCAAGTGCGCCCAGCGCCATCACGATGATTCCAAGCGATTGGGCGGTGGACTGGTCCCAGGACAGCGGGCTTCCAATCATCGTGGCCACATACCGGGCGGCCGACAAAGGATTGCGCATGAGGTAGGCGGGCCCCGTCGGATATTGCCACGGATATGCGTGATACCGCGCGAAATAAGAAGCCCAGGTGAGTGCCCCGGCGCCGGCCCAAACCAGGAATGCACCTGGACCGGGTTTTTCATCATGCTCGCCATGCCAACGCTGAAGCAGTAACTGAGCCAGTCCGAGCGGCCAGATCAGCAGGCCTCCACCGGTCGAATAGCTCGCCACAAAAGCGGCCATGGCGGCGGCGGAGACGAACCGGTCAGCCGTCCGCGCTCGGCCCAGCACGTAGAATGCGAGCACCGCTCCCGCGACCAGCAGGCCATAACACGTTTGAAATGCAAACAGAAGGTTTTGCCATTGCCTCCAACTCAGCAGCGTCCAGACGATGGGAAGGAACAGCAGCGGCGTAAGCGGGTGCGCCCAATACGCGCGAACGAAACGGTACAGGAGCCAGGCGGCTAGCATCAGCAGAGCCGCGGTGACATACATCTCCGCCTTCCGGTCCCAATGGAACAGGGTCGCATTCGCCAGCGTCAGCAGGCGTGGAAAAAAAGGCCGGTGTTCTACGTGTTGCGCGAATAAACCGAAGAACCCCAGGCGGCCCTGTTCAAGGCGCTCCAGCGGAATCACGAAGCCGTTCCATTCGTCAAAAAACGGAACGTCGATCCCATAACGGCGAATGAAATAAAAAAGGAGCGCCGCCGGTAGAAAATTGGCGGCGATGACCACCGAAATCAGGCGCTTTGCGCCGCGCCCGATTGCCGTCCGGTTCAGATCGGCTTCCGTCAAACGCCCTCCAACGGCTCGCGGTGACACCGGGGCGCCGGGAATCATGATCGACTCGAGATGGTACGCATCAGCGCATTAAGGCTTGTAGCAGGTGGTTCCATGATACCGCCGCGAGTTCGATTCACTGAGGGCCGGATCATTCCGCCACCCGCAGGTCGGCGGCGCCGCAAGTCCCGTAGCCGGCGCCATCCTCGCTGACTATCTTCAGTTCCAGGGTGTGCTCCCCCGCCGCCAGCAACGCCGTTCGGACATAGCCGGTGAAACCGCCCGGCCGCGCCCGCGCGCGTAGCGCCGGGACATCGATCCGGCCGTCAATGCTGACGAAGAGCCGGCTCAACTCCTGACCCCCAATCCACCCGGTAACGCGAAGGCCAAACCGATCGCCGCTCCGGTGAACATCGATCACTGGCCCGGTCCTCCCATTCACCGCTTCGATCGCGCACCCCTCAAAGCTGCCGTCGTACCTTGCCGGCACGCCCATGGGAACGGCCTCATGAAACAGACTGTAGCCGTGGGCCTTCAGAAACGGCGCTCTCGCGCGCACAACGTCAGGGTCCGGATAAAGCGTCGACACGGCCTCGTCGCTCATCACCCCCGCATACCGCGCGGCCAGCGTTCCCCGCGCGAATGCGTCACGCCACCCGGCGGGATCCTGGCGCCAAGCGGTATATTTCGCCAGCGAAGCCACCAGCAGAAGAACGCCGAAGCCTCCGCACAGCAGCCAGTATGCCGCCGCCGGCGATTGGATGTGGGGCCGCCGCCATTCCGTGAGCGCGAATCGGGCCAGCAGGGCATAAAGCGCCACCAGTCCGAGTGCGCTGATCGAGCAATAACGGGACGAGAGGGCCTGGCCGATTCCCCGGCCCATCCGGCGATCGCAACTCACCAGCGCGATGAGCAGGATGAACGTCAGCAACGCGATCAACGGAGCCGCCGCCATCATTTCCCCCGCTGCGCGCCGCATCCGGAACAACGCCCAGGCGCACAACGCCGTCACCATGACGCCCAGCAACGGTGCGATGGAGGGACCATCGGAAAGCGGCCCGGCGATCATGCCCAGCACGAACCTGGCGGCCTCCAGCGGATGTTCCATCAGGTACCCGGGCCCCGTCGGCCAGCGCACGGAAGTTTCGTGAAATCCGCTGAAAAAGAAAACCCACGAAAGCACCCCCGCCGAGGCCCAAACCGCGAACGCCCCCACGCCCGGCCTTTCGCCGGACTCTCCGCAGCGCCGTTGCAGCACTAACTGCGCCAGTCCAACCGGCCAGACGAAAAGACCCCCCGCCAGCGAAAAACTGGCCACAAATGCGGCCACCGCTGCGCCCCAGACGAACCGGTCGGCGCCGCGTGTTCGATGCAGCTGGCAAAACGCGGCCACCGCGCCGGCCACCAGCAAACCAAAACAGGTTTGAAATCCCCACAGCAGGTTCTCCCACTGTCTCCAGCCGAGCAGCGTCCAGGCCATGGGAATGAACAGGAGCGGGGTGAGCGGGCTGTCCCAATACTTCCGGACGAAACCGAACAAGAGCCACGCGGAGACCATCAACAGCGCCGCCGTGGCGTACATCTCCGCGGTGCGGTTCCAGTGAAAAAGAGCGGCGTTCGCCAGCGTCAGAAGTCGCGGGAAAAATGGGCGGTGTTCGTTGAATTGCGCGAACAGGCCGGAGATCCGCAACGTGCCCTGGTCAAGCTGCTGGAGCGGAACCACGAAGCCTTCCCATTCGTCGCGCCACGGCAGATCGACGCCGAACCGGTGAATGAAGTAAAACAGCAGCCCCGCCGGAAGGAGATTGGCCGCAACCGCCGCGGTTAGCAGCAGCCGCGCGCCCCGGCTCACTACACGCCTTCCAGCAGACCGCGGCAGTGCCGCACCATGTTCTCAATCAGCTTCAGCCCGCAACCGCCGTCGAGGGTCAGAATCGATTCCGGATGGAACTGCACCGCTTCCATGGGCAGATCGCGGTGCCGCACGCCCATGATGACCCCGTCTTCAGTCTCCGCGGTCACTTCGAGACAGGCCGGAAGCTTCTCGCGTTTCGCGAAGAGCGAGTGGTAGCGGCCCACTTTGAACGTCTCCGGCAGGCCTTCAAAGACGCCCTGATTGCGGTGCCGCACCAGCGACGGCTTACCGTGCATGGGATAGTCGAGCACGCCCAGTTCGCCGCCGAACGCCTCCACCATGCCTTGCAGTCCCAGGCAGACGCCGAACACGGGAATCCCTTCGGCCGCGGCGAAGCGCACCAGATCGGGCACGCCGAAATCCGCCGGCCGCCCCGGGCCGGGGGAAAGCAGAATCACCGTGGGAGCAATCTCGCGGATGAGCGCATGCGGGATGCCCGAGCGATACGTCACCACCTCCGCGCCGGTCTGCCGCGCGTAGTTGGCCAGGGTGTGAATGAAGCAATCGTCGTTGTCCACCAGCAGCAGCTTCACTCCCGCCCCGGGTTGCTCGTTCGCCGCCGCCGTCCCGGCTTCCGCCGCCCGCACCCGCAGACCCCGGAAAAAGTTGGTGGCCTTCAGCCGGCACTCCTCGTCTTCCTGCTCGGGGATGGAATCGAAAAGCAGCGTCGCGCCCGCCGGATAGCTGGCCACTCCATCTCTCAGATGCACGGTCCGAATCAGAATGCCGGTATTGATATCGCCATTCAGCGAAAGCATCCCCACCGCGCCGCCGTACCAGCCGCGCGCTTCCTTCTCCAGATCTTCAATGGCCTGGGCGGCCGCTTTCTTGGGCGCGCCAATCACCGTCACCGCCCACATGTGCGTGAGAAACGCGTCCAGCGAATCAAAGCCCGGCGCCAGCGTGCCCTCCACGTGATCCACGGTATGGAAAAGTCCGGCGTAGGATTCGATCAGCCGCCGCCCGATCACCCGCACCGAGCCGGGAATGCACACCCGCGATTTGTCGTTGCGGTCAACGTCGCTGCACATGGTCAGCTCGGATTCTTCCTTGGTCGAGTTCAGCAGATCGCGGATGCTGTCGGCGTCGCGCAATGGATCGCCCGTGCGCCGCGCGGTGCCGGCGATGGGACACGTCTCCACCCGGTCGCCTTCCACCCGCACGAACATCTCCGGCGACGCGCCAATCAACTGCTCCTCGCCGAACTGCACGAAGAACTCGTAGGGGCTGGGGCTGGCTTCCTGAATGCGCCGGAACAGCGCCGACGGACTCCCCGTGAACGGCGCGCGGAAGGTCTGGTGCAGCACCACCTCGTAGTACTCGCCCTGGCGCATGCCCTCGCGCACCGCCTCCACCTTACGCATGTACTCTTCCGGCGTATGGTCGGAAACGATCTCAGTGAGCTCGCGCGCCGCGGCCGGCGGCACCGGCTGGGCGTCACGCGCAAGGTCGCGCGTTGAGATGCCCGCGCCCGCGAAATCGTAAGAAAATCGTTCGATCTGCTCCTTCTTGCGGTCCATGTAGTAGATTTCGTCGCAAAGGAACAAGTGCAGATCCTTGTGCCCCTCCCGCGGCAGCTTCAGCTCGATGGGGTCGAACTGAAACAGCAGGTCGTAGCCGAACGCGCCCACCAGCGCGAGACGGCTGTCGTCGGGAGTGCGGAACTCCTCCACCAGCAAACGCAGAATGGAGAACGCGCAAGGCTGCTTGCTGCGTTCTTCCTCAGCGAAAAGACCGGGCAGCGGCTTCAGGACGCCGGCCAGCACCGGCCCCTGAAACTCCAGCGAATCCCAGTGCGGATGCCCCGCCAGCACCGGATGCAGGATGCGGTTCAGCGCCTCGCCGCGCCCGTTCAGCGGACGGAACTCCATGCGGCGGCCCCACGCGACGATCTCCAGCGGCGGACAAAGGGAGGCGATGTCCCAGCGCGAATAGCGCTCCGGATATTCGTATCCGGACGAAAGATAAATCCCGCGGTTGGTGTCAAGCTGGCGCAGCAAATGGCGCAGCCCTTTGCGGAACGGCACTTTCGAGGACGTCCTGTGCACGGTGATTCCGTGCGGCGTGGTGTACTCGAGGCGTGGCATAAGGCGAAAAAGATACACCGGGCCTCAGCGAGAGCCCGGTGGAAATTTCAGGATAACATCGGGCCGCGCGGCGCGTGCCGCCGCGAAAGATCTGGACAAGCGAAAATGAGTTGAGACTATGGCTACGTACACGATTTCCGTCGTGGGGCGGCGCCATGCGCCGCCGCGGAGCCTCGGTCCGCCTACGGCCAGGCAGCGCATGGCACTGCCCCACATCGCCACACATGGATAAGAAACCGCGCGGTGCAAGAGCATCGCGGCCCAACAAACCCGCGCCTCGCGACGGCAAAGCCCGAAAACAGCCCGCCGCCGCACCGGCCCGTTCCTGGAGCATCGACATGGGCCAGATCCGGCCCGCCCTGTGGCTTCTCGTCGCCACTGTAGTCGCCTACCTGCCGGCTATCGACGGCAAGATGGTCTGGGACGATGACGCGCACATCACCAAACCTGGTCTGCAATCCATCGAAGGCCTCGGTCGCATCTGGTTTCAACTGGGCGCAACCCAGCAATATTATCCGCTCCTGCACACCGCGTTCTGGTTCGAGCACCAGTTGTGGGGCAACGCCGTCACCGGATATCACCTGGTCAACGTCGTGCTCCACGCCACCGCCGCCTGGCTCGTATTCCTGATCGTGCGCCGCCTCTCCCTGCCGGGCGCATGGCTGGCCGCCTTCATCTTCGCTCTTCATCCGGTGTGCGTCGAAGCAGTGGCCTGGATCGCGGAACAGAAGAGCACTCTGTCGGCGGTGTTCTATCTGGGCGCGGCCCTCGCTTATCTGCACTTTGATGACACCCGCCGCCGGTCGCGATACCTGCTGGCGCTGGGGCTGTTCGTGCTCGCCCTGCTCACCAAGACGGTCACCGCGACACTGCCCGCCGCGCTGCTGGTGGTGCTGTGGTGGCGTCGCGGGCGGCTCGAATGGAAGCGCGACGTGCTGCCGCTGCTGCCATGGCTCTCCCTCGGCGCGGCCGCCGGCCTCTTCACCGCCTGGGTGGAAAAGACGTACGTCGGGGCCGAAGGCGCGGACTACACGCTGTCCGCGGCCCAGCGCCTCCTGCTGGCCGGCCGCGTCATCTGCTTCTACGCGGCGAAGCTGGTATGGCCGGCGAATCTCGTCTTCACCTATCCGCGCTGGACCATCGATCCCGGACAAGCGTGGCAATATCTGTTCGATGCCGCGGTCGTGGTGGCGCTGGTTGTTCTGTGCGTGCTCGCCCGCCGCCATCGTGGACCCCTCGCCGGCTTCCTGATTTTCGCCGGGACGCTCTTCCCGGTTCTCGGTTTTCTGAACGTGTATCCTTTCCGCTATTCCTGGGTTGCCGATCATTTCGAGTACCTCGCCAGCCTGGGGCTGATCGTGCCCGCGGCATGTGGTCTCACCATGGCGGCCTCTCGAGTTCGGCTGAAAACAAACCAGGCCACAGCGCTTGCCGCGATTCTCGTGGCCGTCCTCGGAGTTCTCACATGGCGTCAGTCCGGCCTGTACACCAATGCGGAGACGCTGTACCGGGAAACGCTGGAGCGCAACCCCGCCAGTTACATGGCGCACAACAATCTTGGCAACATCCTGGTGCACCGGCCCGGCCAGATTCCCGAAGCCATTTCCGAATACGAAGCAGCGCTGCGAATCACGCCCGATAATCCGGAAGTCCACAACGACCTCGGAACCGCCTTCATGCAGATGCCCGGCCGGCTGCCGGACGCCATTGCCGAGTTCGAAAAGGCGCTGCGAGTGAAGCCCAACGACGCCCAGGTGCACAGCAATCTCGGAAGCGCCCTCGCGGAAACGCCGGGCCGCCTCGACGAGGGCATTGCCGAATTCGAAACCGCGCTCCACCTGAAGCCCGATTACCTCGAAGCGCACGTGAACCTTGGAAACGCCCTGCTGGAGATTCCCGGCCGGCGGGCGGATGCGCTGGCTGAATTCGAGACGGCATTGCAGATTCAGCCCGGTTACCCACCGGCCCTGCAAGCCCTGCGCCAGTCACGATCGAAACCGCGGTAGCGCGACGCTACGATCCCGCGGTGCCCACCAGAATAATCGCGAAAGGAGTATCGCCCAGTTTCTCCTGCAGCACCCAGTCGGTGTCCCCCTGCTTGTCGAAACCGGCCTTGAAATCCGTATCGGGATTCCAGATGCTCAGCACCAGGGGATGCTGCGCGCCGGAAGCCTTGCGGCTCATGTTCACCAGTTGATCGAAGTTGGGTGTTGCGTTCAAATCGGTGTCCGTCGCGGCCAGTGACAGCAGCACGAAATCGCGCTGCGGGGCCACACCCTGATGATCGCCGTTGATTGGATAGTTGCTGTAGCGAAGCGTGTACACGCCAGGTTTGACGGTGGTGCCGCGGCGGTCCGAGCCTTTATCGGGGAACCGGATCACGCCCAGCAGCGCGCCCTGGGGAATGGTGGGCAAGGTCACATCGGACTCGCTGGATTTCGGTCCCGAGGGCGCGGTGGCGCGCAGCCAGATCTCGCACACCGTGCCCTTGGGGCCGGTAATGCGCACGCCATCTTTCTGCAAGGCGTCGTGGATGGCGGGCGCCGCTTCCGTGGGCGGTGCGCCGGCCGGTTCGCTCTTGTACTGGCCAAACGCCAGCGCCCCCCCGGCCAACACGCAGGCGATTCGCGCAACAGTTCGCATACTTCTCATATTGCCAGAGACGACTGCCCCGTCCAGCCCGTTAACCAGGTGCGGCAGCGCCATGCCCTGCCGCGGGGCCGGTCATAATGGACTTGTCCCATGTCCACCAATCGTCGTGATCTGCTCGAGCTCGCCGGCATGTTCGCCGCAATTCCCCTCATGGCCGCCGAAGGAACGCCGCCCAGCCTCGTCAATTCCATCGTCGACGCGAACCAGGCGAAGCTCAATCCGCACCCATGGGGAGAACACCGCCTCTATTTTCAAGGCACCACCGCCAATGGCCGCACCGCGTCCGCCGGCAGCGTGTGGGTGAAGCCGGGCATGGAGCCGCACCCGCCGCACCAGCACCCCGAAGATGAATTTCAGGTAATCGTGGAAGGAACCGGCCAGATGCTTCTGGACGGCAAGCTGACCCCGGCCGGCCCCGGAACCATGATGTATTGCGCGGGTGGCAAGATCCACGGCGTGCACAACACCGGCGATACTCCCATGGTCATCTACTATTGCCAGTGGCAGGCCTGACCGCCGATGCAGCGCGTCTACGTTCTCTGCACCGGCGGCACCATCGAGAAGGCCTATTCCGAGCAAACCGGCTCCGTGCAGAATCTCGACAGCAAGATCGACCGTTACCTGCGCGCCCTGCGCCTCCCCGAACTGGATGTGCGGACGTTCGTCCTGATGAACAAGGACAGTCTGGAGATGACCGGCGATGACCGCCAGGTGGTGCTGGATGCCGTTCGCGAGCGCCTCCGCGAGCCCGCGCCCATCGTCATCACGCACGGAACCGACACCATGGTGGAGACCGGCATGGTGCTGAAGAAGGAGCTGCCCGGTCTCGCCGTGCCGGTTATTCTCACGGGCGCCATGACGCCGCTCGGGTTCGAAGGCAGCGACGGTCTGCAGAACCTCACCGAAAGCCTGCTGGCGGCGCGCGTTCTCCAGCCCGGCGTGTACGTGGTGATGCACAACGAAGTGTTCCCCATCGAGCACGCCCGCAAAGATCGCGAGAAAGCCCGCTTCGTATGGAAGTGACCCGCGCACGCCGCTTCGCTCTCCCGCTCACCATCTTCGCTGGCGCGTTCCTTCTCTTCCAGGTCCAACCGATCATCGGCCGTTTCGTGCTGCCGTGGTATGGCGGCGGCCCCGCGGTGTGGAGCACCTGTCTGCTGTTCTTTCAGGTGGCGCTGCTGGCCGGTTATGCCTACGCACACTGGCTCGGATCGCGCTCGAATCCGCGCACTCAGGCCACCATTCATGCCGTGCTGCTGGTGGTCTCGCTGGCGTTCCTCCCGATTGCGCCGTCAATCACATGGAAGCCGGTCTCGCCGGGCGACCCCGTGGGCCGGATTCTGTTGTTGCTGCTGGCATCGGTGGGCGGCCCTTACGTGATGCTCGCCTCCACCGGGCCGCTGCTGCAACGCTGGTTCAGCCTGAGCACGCCCGGGGAATCGCCGTATCGCTTGTATGCGCTCTCCAACGTCGGTTCCTTCCTGGCGCTGCTCAGTTATCCGTTTCTGGTGGAGCCCGTTCTGCGCCTGCGCACCCAGGTGCTGGTGTGGACCGCGGTGTATGTTCTGTTCATCGGATTGTGTTTGCACTGCGCATGGCGCTTCGGCGGCTCGCGGATCGCCCCGGCGGCCCCTGCCATCGCCGGCGCCGCGCGCCCGTCGCCATGGATCGTTTTCTTCTGGCTGATGCTGGCCGCCTGCGGCTCCACGCTGCTCATGGCCACAACCAACCAGATGTGCCAGGAGATCGCGGTTATCCCCTTCCTGTGGGTTGTCCCGCTGTCCATCTACCTGCTCACCTTCGTCCTGTGCTTTGAAAGCGATCGCTGGTACCGCCGCATCGTCTTCGCCGTGCTGGCGGGCATCCTCGCGCCGGCGTCGTGCGCGCTGGTGGCGGCAGGCCTCGCGGTCCCCTTGTGGATTCATTTGTCGGTCTATCCCGTGGCCCTCTTCGCGCTGTGCATGGTGTGCCACGGAGAGCTGTCGCGATCCCGCCCGGCCGCCGCGCATCTCACGTTGTTTTACCTGATGGTGGCCGCCGGAGGCGCGCTGGGCGGCGTTTTCGTGGTGCTTGCCGCGCCGCGTCTGTTCGACACCTTTCTGGAATATCCCATCGGTCTGGCGGCGGCGTGCCTGTTCGGTCTTCTCGGGTGGATGCGCACGGGCGCGCTGCGCCAGTGGACCCGTGATAACTTCCGCATCCGCGTTCCTCTGATGGCGCTGTTGCTGGGTGGCATCACCGCCGTCGTCACCACGGTGACCACCGAAGGGCAGCCGGCGCTCGCGGCATGGCGGAATTTCTATGGCATCCTGCGCGTGTCCCAGAAGACCGATCTCAACGGCCCCTACCGCCAGCTTCTGCATGGCCGCATCCGCCACGGCTTTCAATACCTGGTAGTGGGCAAACGCAACTGGCCCACCACCTACTACGGCCCGCACAGCGGCATTGGCCTCGTGCTGAACAACTACCACCCCGCGCATCGCCGCGTCGGCGTCATCGGACTGGGAACGGGAACGATTGCCGCATATGGGCAACCCGGCGACGTGTTCCGCTTCTACGACATCAACCCGGACATAAAGATAATTGCCACCGGGTGGTTCTCGTTTCTGAAGGATTCGCCGGCGCAGGTTGAGGTGGTGATGGGCGATGCCCGCGTGCAACTGGAGCGCGAGCTGGCCGAAGGCCATCCGCAGAACTTCGACGTCCTCGCCGTGGATGCCTTCTCCAGCGACGCCATTCCCATTCACCTGCTCACCGCGGAGTGCGCAGGCATTTACCGGCGCCATCTCAAGCCGGACGGCGCGCTCCTGTTGCACGTCTCCAATAAGTCGCTCGATCTGCAGCCGGTGGCGCGTGGCATGGCCGAGCATCTGGGATGGCAGGCGATGTTCATCAACTCCGACGACTCCCCCTCGGTGGGCGAATACAGCTCGGACTGGGTGATCATTTCGCAGAATCAGGCCCTGCTCGATACTCCCGCGATCGCTAATGAAGAAACCGAATGGGACCGTCCCCGCGAAGCCCCCATGGTCTGGACCGACGATTTTTCCAGCCTCTGGAAAGTGCTGCGGTAGCAGGCCGCGTGTGCCGCTTCGTCACGCCGCAGCCTGTCTGCGAGCGGTTACCGAACCGCGACGGTGACGGAGCGGAGTCCGCAAGGACTCGGATCAGCCAAACGCGCTACTCCGCGCGCAAAGCGTCCAGCGGCGAAACCCGGCTTGCTCGAAGCGCCGGAATCAACGACGCCGCTAACGCGCAGAATCCCAGCGTCACCACCGCCGCCAGCGTCACCGCCGGATTGTATGGATTCACGCCATAAAGCTGGTGCCCCAGGAAGCGTCCCGCCACCGCCGACAGAGGCAGGCCCAGCAGCAGCCCGACGGAGATCAGGCCGAATGGGCCGCGGAGCATCAGCGCGACCACGTTTCCACGGCTTGCTCCCAACGCGATGCGCAACCCAATCTCACTCGCCCGGCGTCCGGCACTGTAAGCGGTCACTCCATACAGCCCGATGGAAGCCAGAACGAGAGAAAGAATTCCGAACAGCGAAGTCAGGCGTGCAATCAGCCGTTGCTGGCCGAACTGAACCGACACCTGGTCCCCCAGGGTACGCACAAAGTTCACCGGCATGTTCGGATCGACCGTGGCCATGGCTCGCTGCACCTCGGAGATCGGCAGGCTGGCGCCGGGCTTCGTCACGATGACAATATCGTGCAGGAAATGGGTGCGCACATCCCGCTCCGTGTCGTCCGGCTCCGGATAGACGTCATGCTGCGCTTCGGGCAGGAAGATGAACTCGTCGATCTCTTTATCGTGATTGGTGGTCAGATAGCGAGCGTCTTTGGCAACGCCCACAATTTCATACTCGCGGGCGGCGCGGATGTCATCGCCGCCAAAATGCTTTCCAATCGGGCCCTCGTTCTTGAAAAACGTCCGCGCGAATGCCTCGTTAATCACCGCCACGTGCTGTGACGCCTCGGTATCCGGCTCGGTGATGCCGCGCCCCCGGACGATCGGGTTTCCGATTGCCTCGAAGTAATCCGCGGTGACACGATCCACGTAGAACCCCTGGTCCGGCCTCGGAGCCGGATGTCCGTCCACGAAAATGGGGTCAGCCCAATGATTGCCGCTTTGCGGCGAGTACCAGCATAGAGCCACCATCGATACCCCCGGAATGCGCGACAGCGAATCATGGATGCGCCGGTAGAGCGTGGTGAGTTGCTCCACCCGATGGCCCGCCAGCAGCGGATCGATATTCACGATGGTTCGCCTGGCCTGATCGAAACCAGGATCCTGGCTCACCAGGTTCCGCAAGGCGGTCATCAGCAGCCCCGAAGCGGAAAGCAATACCAGCGAAAGCGTGGCCTGCAACACCACCAGCGCTCTGCGCGGAAATGAACCGCGCCGGCTCGTGGAACGGCTGGCGCCGCGCAGAGCGTCAATCGGATCGGCCCGGGCCGCTATCCACGCCGGCGCCATGCCGAACGCCACTCCGGTAATCAGCGAGATGGCGAACGCGAACAACAGAACCGAAGTCGATGGTGACGTGCCAATCGGCACGCTCGCCAGTCCGTCGTGCGTGGAAAATGCGAAGCGAACGATCAGCCGCGTTTCCGCGTAGGCCGCCGCCAGACCGGCCGCGCCGCCCAACAACGACAGCACCACGCTTTCGGTGAGCGCCTGGCGTATGAGACGCGACGCCCGCGCCCCCAGGGCGATGCTCAACGACGTCTGCTGCCTCCGCTCGATGCCGCGCACCAGCATCAGATTTGCGACGTTGGCGCACACGATCGCCAGCACAAACCCGGAAACCATCATCAGAATTTCCAGCCAGTGCTCGTATTGCTCGCGCATGCTGGTGATCCCGGCGCCCCCAGGGCTCAGATACAAGGTTTGCCGCGCCAGGTTGGCCCGGTCGTAGCTGTCCATCTCCGGATCTCCCTGGTGCGAGAGCAGCCACTGCCTCAGTTCCACTCGCATCTGCGCTTCCAGTGACGCGGGCGCTACGCCTGGCTGAATGCGGCCGATCAGATCCAGCCAGTGCGCGTACGGCACGCCAAGCCACGAACTGGCGCCCTGCAGCATCGGCTCGGCCGCCAGCGGCAGAAAGAAATCGGGAGGCCTCTCCCGCAACGTATCGCCGAAGAAGTCCGCAGGAGCGATCCCGGCAACCGTGAAGGGCTTGCCGTTTATGGTGAATGTGCTGCCGATTACCGACGGGTCCGATCCATACTTCTGCCGCCAAAGGCGATAGCTCATCACCGTTGTGGGCGGCGCATTGGGCCGGTCATCCTCCGGGCTGAGCGCGCGCCCCGCAAACGCCCGCACCCCGAACATTGCGAAGTAATTGCCGGACACGAACTCGCCTGGATAGCTCTGCGCCGGCTCCCCGTCGCCGGAGCGCCTCACTCCAAAGAGCCGATCGCCGTCGGCCTGAAACGCCGCTAACTCCACGAAGCCCCTGGTGTGGTCGCGGAAGTAGTGATACGGGTCATAAGAGACGATCGAAAATTCCCCGGGTTGGCTATATCCGCCCGCGAGGCAGCAGCGAGTTTCCCGGCCCAGCCGGTATAAGTCGCGCGGATTCGAAACCGCCAGCGACTGGAAGAGGACGGCGCGCACCAAAGTAAAGATGGAAGTGGTCGCGCCAATTCCCAAAGCCAGCGTCAGATGGTAGTGGCGGTGAATGCCGGCGACTTGCGCAATCGGCGCAGCGCCAGGCGCGTATCCTGGAACAAAGTTTCAAGGAACGGCAGCCCCTTCCCATCCCGGTAGTCTTCGCTGATCGCCGCCACCGCTCCGAATTTCAGCACGGCTTGGCGTCGCGCTTCGTCAGCAGGCAAACCGCGGCGCAGATTTTCGGCGGTCTGCAAAGCGAGATGTTCTTCAATCTCCGCTCTCAGCCGCTCTTCGTCTTGCCGGGTTCGAGTCCAGGATCCCAGGCGCCGCAGGAACCGCCTCACGGCTCTCATTTCAGATCCTCCACCATTTCTGTTTCATGTAGGCCCGTTGGGTTTCCAACAGGAAGTATGGCACGCTTCCATTGGGAAAACAACAGGGCAACCGTGGGGCAGGGCCATGCCCTGCCTTTGGTTTGGCTGCGGGTTTACGGCCCGCCTCCGAACGCCGCGACATCATGCCAGCACCGATGGACCGCTTCCAGCCGAACCGGCGAGGATCACCCATGGCTGCAACTGACGCTGAAGCCGGCACTCCGTAACGCCATCGGTGGCGTCCGCGGTACCGGCGACGTATGCACGCCCCTGGGAGTCCACCACCAGAAGGGCCTGCCCTCCTCCCGCGGGAAGAAAGCCGACCGGCGTTTGCCACGCAATGCCGCTCCCGTTTGGACCCAGCTTCGCGACCGAAACCGACGTGTCGCCGCTCTGGCTCTCTGGAATCACGTACACGCCGCCGCCGGGGTCCACGGCCATGGTGAACGCGACGAATCCGAGCGTGTTTTGCCAGACGATCGTCTCTCCGTCGGCCAGAAGCTTGGTCACGCAGAACGAAGTCAAACTCACAGGGCAACCCCCGAGGACGTACAGGTTGCCCGTGCTGTCAGCCGCAATTTGCTTTTCAGGCCCGGCGTGTTCGATGTAATCCACCCCCAGGACAAAGCCGGAGGTCTGCGCAATCCCGGCGGCCGCGCCCAAAAATGCCAGACATACGAAGATGTTCCGGGGCATGATCTTCAATTAGCACGTTGGGTGCCGGATAAGCGTGCTTACAATCAATCATTTCGCCAAACATATGGGTCGCTTTTGCTACCGCCTCAGGGCAATGTTGACTCATCTCTGTTTCCCCGGTTGTGTACTGTCGACGAAGATATGCCAGGCGTATCGAACGCCGCGTTATCATGCCAGTACCGATGGATCGCTTCCAGCCCAGCCGGCGGGCCATGCTAGCTCTGCTGGGTCTTCCACTCCTCTCCCGCGCGCAAATGGCGTCGCGCGGCGTCCACGCCATGGCCCGTGGCAAAGCGTCGGGACTGCCCTTCCACTGCCGCCTCACCGACGTCGCGGAAAAGGCCGGCCTCACCGCCCCGGTCATCTACGGCGCGGTCGATCAAAACTCCTACATCGTGGAAGCCATCGGCTGTGGCATCGCCTTTCTCGACTACGATAACGACGGCTGGCTGGACATCTTCGTGCTGTCCGGAACTCGCTGGGACGGTGCTCCCGCCGGCGCCACCAATCGCCTGTACCGCAACAACCGCGACGGCACCTTTACCGACGTCACCGCAAAATCCGGGCTCGCCCACACCGGCTGGGCCTCGGGCGTCACCATAGCCGACTACAACAACGACGGCTTCGAGGACATCTTCATCACCTCCTGGGGCCACAACGTCCTCTACCGCAACAATGGCGACGGCACCTTCACCGATGTCACCCGCGAAGCGGGTCTGTGGAGCGAGGAGGTTCGCTGGAGCACCGGTTGCAGCTTCTTCGATTACGACCGCGACGGCCACCTGGACCTCTTCGTCTCGCGCTATCTGAAGTTCGATCCAAAGGTGATTCCGGCCTCCGGGCACGACCCCAACTGCAACTTCAAGGGCATTCAGGTCAACTGCGGTCCGCGCGGGCTGCCCATGGATACCCACTCGCTCTACCACAACAACGGCGATGGCACCTTCACCGAGGTCAGCCGTCAGGCGGGCATTCTGAAAGCCGAGGCTGGATACGGTTTGACGGTGGTCACCGCGGATTTCAACGACGATGGCTGGCCGGACATCTACGTGGCCTGCGATTCCACTCCCAGCCTGCTCTTCATCAACAACCACGACGGCACCTTTACCGAAAACGGTCTCGCCCTCGGCGTGGCCCTCAATGAGGACGGCCAGGAGCAGGCGGGCATGGGGCTGGGCATCGGCGATTTTAACCTCAACGGCCGGTTGGACATTTTGAAAACGCATTTCACCGAAGACACCCCGGCTTTGTACGCGAACGACGGACGTCTGGGGTTCTCCGATGTGACCATCCAATCGGGTCTCGGCGTGGAAACGCGATACGTAAGCTGGGGCGCCGGTATCGTGGACCTCGACAACGACGGCTACCCCGATTTGTTCTGGGTCACCGGAAGCGTCTATCCCGAGGTGGGCCGGAAGCTGAAGGAATATCCGGACCGCACCCCGCGCATATTGTTTCGCAACCTCGGCAACGGCCGGTTCGAAGAGCTGATGGAGGAGGCCGGGCCGGACGTCGCGGCCGCGCACTCCAGCCGAGGCTGCGCCTTCGGCGACTTCGATAACGATGGCGATATCGACATCGTCATCATGAACAAGAACGAGCCGCCTTCGCTGTTGCGCAACGATGTCAGCGGCGGCAATCACTGGATCAAGTTCAAACTGAACGGCGTGAAGTCGAACCGCAGCGCGATCGGCGCGCGAGTGGTGGTGACGTACGGAGGTCACCAGCAAGCCCAGGAAGTGCTGTCGCAATCCAGCTTCCTCTCGGTGGACGACAAGCGCCTGCACTTCGGGTTGGGCAAGACCGAAAAGGTGGACGTCGAGGTGCGCTGGCCCAGTGGCCTGAGGCAGCAGTTCACCGCTGTTGCCGCCAACCAGCTAGTAACCATCGACGAGGGATGATCCGATGTGGGGCAGGGCCATGCCCTGCCGCCTCCCAAGCGCACATTTTTGTACGTGCTTTGGCGGCCGCGTGCGTCTCTACGGTGACGAAAAACAGATATAGTGAGGGAGTCGGCAGCCACCAGGAAAAGCCGTGGTCCGAGTATCGAGGGGGTGCAAAGTGCAGTATTGGCGCATCATGCTTCTGGCCGGCGCTCTGTCGTTCGCCGGTTTCTGTGACCAGGCGCCGCCGGCGGCTGCGGGCCAGCCATCGACGTCCGGCTCCATGCCGGTGATCAAGGCGGAGACCCGGGTGGTGCTGGTGGATTCGGTGGTCACCGACAAGAAGGGCGCTTACATCTCCGACCTCACCCAGAAGGAATTTCGCGTCTGGGAAGACAATAAGGAACAGACCATCACCAGCTTCTCGTACGAACAGGGAGACGCCTCGCCCATGAAGGGGCAGAAGCACTACCTGATCCTGTTCTTCGACAACTCCACCATGGCCGCGGACGAGCAAATACGCGCGCGTCAGGCCGCGGCGAAGTTCATTGAGGCGCACGCCGGCCAGAATTATGCCATGGCTATCGCCAATTTCGGCGGAACGCTGCAGATAGCCCAGAATTTCACCACTGACAAGGAACGGCTGGAGCGCGTTGTCGGCGCGCTCAGGATGTCCACTGTTTCGCCGGTCGACGACAGCACCGTGGAAGTCGCCACCGTTGGCATGCCCACCCTGGGAGGCGGAGCGGCGGATTTTGGAGTGCGCACCAGTCTGCTGGCGCTGCGCAGCCTCGCAAAGAGCCTGGCCGTTGTGCCCGGCCGCAAGACCCTCATCCTGCTCACGTCCGGCTACAAGATTCGCGACGACCAGATGTCTGAAGTGACCGCTGCCATCAACGAATGCAACAAGGCGAACGTGGCGGTCTATCCTATCGACGTCCGCGGCCTGGTTGCCGGTGGCGGCGACGTAACCATACCGGGCACCATGGGCCCAGGCTCGACCATCCCCGGCTCCATGGGTCCCGGATCTACCATGGGCCCGCGCGGCTCGCTCGTCGAATCTCCCGGCGCCTTCCCGTCCGTGTCGTTCATTTCCGCCAGCCTGGTCACCACCGGGGGTGTAACGGTTTGGCCTTACGTGCGCATGCTCGCGCTGGGCGGATCGTCTTCTGCGGCGCCCTCTCCGGCGCAGCGCAGCGGAGGAGGAGGCGCGGGTGGTGGTGGTAGCAGCGGTGGAGGATCCAGCGGAGGTGGTGGTTCCCGCGGCGGAGGAGGAGGCGCGCCCGGCGGTGGGGGAGCGCCCGGTGGTGGCCGCTCCGGCGGAGGCGGCACCGGAACCGGCACGGGACGCGGCGGCGCCGGAACAGGAACAGGCACTGGTGGGCGCAGTGGCGGCGGTACCAGCACCGGCTACGGCAATGGCTACAATTCGAACATCAACAATCCTCTGAACCAGTCGCGAGCCCTCATTCCGCAGTTCCCGCCCAGTTCCACCGACAACCAGCAGGTCATGTACATGCTGGCCAACGGCACCGGCGGATTCGTGATCACTAACACCAACGATCTGCTGGGCGGCCTCGAAAAAATCGCCCGCGAACAGGACCAGTATTATCTGCTCGGCTACACGCCGGCCGAATCGAAGGAGGGAAGCTGCCACACCATCAAGGTGAAGGTGCAACGCGGCGGAACCCTCGTGCGCGCGCGCAGCGGATACTGCAACGTTCCTTCGCAGGATCAGTTGGCCGGCGATCCGGTCGAAAAGGAAATGGAAGCCCACGCGGCCGCCGCGTCTCCCGCCGCTTCTTCGGGCGCGTTCACCGGCTCCATTGCGGATCCGTATTTCTATACCTCGGCCAACACCGCCCGGGTCAATGTCGCCATGGAACTGCCGTCTGACCAGCTCACCACCGACAAAGACAAAGGCAAACTCCATGGCGAGGTGAATATCCTCGGAATCGCCTATAAGCCCGACGGCACCGCGGCGGCGCGCTTCAGCGACACCGTGAAGCTGGACTTCAAGGATAAAAAGGAGCTGGACGCCTTCAAGGAACAGCCCTTGCACTACGAGAATCAGTTCGACATCGCGCCCGGCAAATACACTCTCAAAGTGGTTTTCAATTCGGGGCACAACTTCGGCAAGGTGGAGACGATGCTCGTCGTGGACCCCTGGGACGGCAAGCACTTCAGTCTCAGCGGGGTCGCCTTCAGCAAGGATTACCATCGCGTGGCGGCCGACAACACCGGGCTCGACACGGAACTTCTCGAAGGGCGCACGCCGCTGGTTGTCCAGGGAATGGAGATCGTTCCCTCGGGAGTGAACCGCGTGAAGAAGACCGAGAACGGCGTTCTTTACGTGGAGGTGTATGAGCCTCTGCTCCTCGGTGAGCATCCCCCACAGGTTGGGGTCCAGCTCAAGGTGCTCGACCGGACCACGGGAGTGCTGGCTCAGGACACCGGGCTGCTCAACGTGGCCAACACCACGCAGCCAGGAAATCCCATCATCCCGGTGGGCGTCAAAGTGCCGGTCGACAAACTCGCTCCGGGCGGCTACCGCTTGTTGGTGCAGGCCAGAGACTCGGCCGGACGGGATTCGGTGGTGCGCTGGATGGACCTGGACGTCGTGCAGTAATCAGAGGTCCAGTAATCAGAGGTCCAGTAATCAGAGGTCCAGTAATCAGAGGTCCAGTAATCAGTTCACTTTCAAGCTGACGGTGGCCGTTTGCTTCAGGCTCCCGGACGTGGCGCTAATGGTGATCGGGTAAGACCCGCTCACGGTTCGGCTGCTGGTGTAGACGGTCATCTTCAGAGCGCCCGCTCCCGCGGAAGTGAATATCGTGGTGGTGTTGGCCGGCGCTCCCGCCGCCTGGATCATCACCACGCCCGCGAAGCCGCCCACCCCGGCAACGGATATCGTGTACGCCGCGCTGCCTCCTGTCGACACGCTCTGCGACGGCGGCGTCACCGCAAGCGTGAAGCCCGCGACGGCCGTAATGGTCAGGCTAAGCGATGCGCTGCTGCTCAGGCTCCCGCTGACGCCTCGGATGGTCAGGGGAACTGTCACGGCGGAAGCGGTGGCGGAAGCGGTGAGCTGAAGCATCGAGGTCCCTCCAGCTGCGACCACCGGCGGAGCGAACGTGGCGCTCACGCCAGCCGGGAGGCTGGCCAGGGACAACGTCACATTGCCCTCAAATCCCCCGGAAGCGGTCACGCCGATCATGAACATCCCCGTAGCGCCCTGCTTCAAGATCAACAATGCCGGAGCCGCCCCCAGCGTGAAGCCAGGCGTCGCCGGTTGCCCGGCGCAGGAATGGACCGCGCGATACACATTCAGGCGTCCGCCGGCGGTGGTCTTCGACGCCAGCGCGGGAATCGGATCCACGTTGTCGAGCAGCGCCGCCTTCAGCGCGCTCGTCGGTAGCGCACAAACCGACAGCACCAGCGCGGCCGCGCCCGAAACGTGCGGCGTAGCCATCGATGTTCCGCTCCACGACTGGTATCCGCCGCCGATCACCGTGGACGTAATATTCACGCCGGGCGCACCCAGTTGCACCAGATCCGCGCTGTAGTTCGACCACGATGCCAGCGCGTCCGTGTCATCCGTGGCCGCCACCGCAATCTCGTTCGGGGCGTTATAGGACGCCGGATACGTGGGCGACGAATCCAGACTGACGCCCTCATTCCCGGCCGCGGCGACGAACAAAATCCCCGCGCTGTTTGCCGCGTCGATCGCCGCCAGCAGCGTCTGCGAGTAGCCGGACCCGCCCCAGCTGTTGGAGAGCACGCGTATGTTCGCCGCGCCCGGCAGCGCCGCCTTCAGCAGGATGGCGAAGTCGATGGCCCGCACGGCGTCGGCAACGCTGCCCGAGCCGCTCGCGTCCAGAAAGCGAAGACCCAGAATGCTGCCCGTCCAGTTGATCCCGGCGATTCCCACGCCGTTGTTCCCGGATGCGCCGATGGTTCCGGAGACGTGCGTGCCGTGGTCGTTCTGGTCCATCGGATCGCAGACATTCAGAATGGCGTCATAACCGTGGCTCCCGGCCGGACAGGTAATGGAGTCTCCCGGCGCGAAGGTAATGGTGAACGCGGCCGGCGCCGACCACACATTGGCTTTCAGGTCAGGGTGCGTGTAGTCGATACCGGTGTCCACCACCCCCACCACGTTCGCGCGCGAACCGGTGGTGATGTCCCACGCCGGCGCCGCGTCGATGTTCGGCAGGTCCCATTGCTCCGGGAAAAGCGGATCATCGGGCGTGTCCAGTGCTTTCACCATGTAGTTCGGCTCGGCGTACAGAACGTCGGGCTCGCTGGAGAGTTCCTCGATCAGGCGCGCGGCAGATTCGCTCCCGGAGCGCATCGCCACCACCCCCCCGACGCCCAGTTCCCGCATCTGACCGATGCCGTGCTCGGCGGCGAGGTCCATCCGCAGCGTTGCCCGCGCACCCGCGCGAAACTTCACCAGGACCTCACGGGCTACCGCCGGATGCCCACCGATCATCTCAGTCTCCTGCGCGCCCAGCGGAATGGCCAGCAGGATGGCGCAGGAAACACTACAACGAAAAACCACGGAATTCATGCGGAAAATCTCCCGATGTGCCGACGGCGGCTTTCGTTAAGACAGATCGGCGAGGACGGGAGAGGTAAGAGGAATCATTTCGCGCCATCGCCGGCAGCGGTTGGAAGCCTGCCGGCTACGCCCTTTCACCGCCCAGTCCGGAGATGCTATCCTTCCAGTGCATCACGAAAGATGGAGATTCAATTCACAACCCGGGTGTTCAAAGAGGGACGAACCTACGTGGCGCACGCGCTGGATTTGGATGTCTCCTCCTGCGGCGGCAGCGCCGCCAGCGCAACGAAGAACCTCAAGGAAGCCGTGCGGCTGTTTCTGGAAGAGGCAGCGGGAATGGGCACGCTCGAGCAGATCCTCGAAGAGGCTGGCTACAGCAGGAGCAAGCAGAAACTCGCGCCGAAATTCGTCAGCATCCAGCGCATGTCCCTGCCGCTCCCGCTGACGCATGCCAAAACTTAGCCCCGTTTCTTACAAGCGGCTGGCGGCCGTTTTTGAGGCCGAAGGCTTTCTCTGCGTACGCGTCGAGGGCGACCACTTGGTGCTTACCAGGCCCGGCGTGATCCGGCCAGTGGTGATTCCCATGTACGCCGCCGTTCCCGTCTTCATCATCAAGAACAACCTTCGGACCGCGGGCATCTCGCGAGACCGGTATTTCCAGTTGCTCGGCCGCGCAAGCTAAGTCGTCTTCGTCCAAACGCCCGATTGCTCGGTTGCGGCCATCGCTACCGCGCTACCCTGAAAGCATCGCCACCCCTGTTTCGCCGAACAAACCCGAAATCATGAGCCCGGCCGGATACTGGCCACAGCTCCACGCCGCCATCGAAGCGGGCGCGGACGCGGTGTATTTCGGCTTGAATCATTTTTCCGCGCGCGCGAAAGTGGGCTTCACCCTCGCCGAACTGGCCGACGTGATGCGCACGCTGCACCGCCGCGGCGTGCGTGGCTACCTTACCTTCAACACCCTGGTCTTCGAGCATGAGCTCGAAGAAGCCGCCCGCGCCATCGCGGCCATCGCGGAAGCGGGCGTGGACGCGCTCATCATCCAGGACCCCGGCATCGCCCGGCTGGCGCACCGCATCGCCCCTGATCTCGAGCTGCATGCCAGCACGCAGATGAGCGTCACCAGCGCGGCCGGAGTCGAGCTGGCCCGCCAGTTCGGCGTCAGCCGCGTCACCCTCGCGCGCGAGTTGTCCCTCGCCGAGATCCGCGCCATCCGCGCCGAATCGGACTGCGGAATCGAGATCTTCGTCCATGGCGCGCTCTGCGTCGCATATTCGGGCCAGTGCTTCTCTTCGGAAGCGTGGGGAGGCCGCAGCGCCAATCGCGGCCAGTGCGCGCAGGCCTGCCGGCTGCCCTACGAACTGATCGTGGACCATGAACCGCGTCCTCTCGCCGACGCCCGCTATCTGCTCTCGCCCGGAGACCTCTGCACCGTCGACCAGATCCCCGAAATCGTCGGCATCGGCATCTCCGCTCTCAAGATCGAAGGCCGCTACAAGGATGCCGATTACGTCGCTCTCACCACGCGAGCCTATCGCAAGGCCGTGGATGAGGCGTGGGCGGGCCGCCCGGCCGCGCTCAGTCCCGCCGAGGCGCTGCAGCTCGAACAGGTGTACTCGCGCGGCCTTGGCCCATATTTCGTCACCGGAACGGACCATCAGCGCGTGGTGCGGGGTCGTGCGCCCCGCCACCGCGGCGTCTTGATGGGCCACGTCGAGCGAGTGCTGGCGGCGGGCGTGGTCATGGAGCCAGGTCCGGCCGAACAAATCGCGCCGCTGAAACCCGGCGACGGCCTGGTCTTCGATGCCGCCGATTGGCGCAGCCCCGGCGAGCCGGAAGAGGGCGGCCGCGTGTACGAACTGGCGGCGGCCGGAGGAAAAATCGAGCTGCGCTTCGGCAATGGCGAGATCGATTTCTCCCGCATTCGCCCGGGCGATTTCATCTGGCGCACGCACGATCCCGATCTCGCTAAGCTGGCCCGGCCCTTCACCGAGGCCGCCCGGCCGGCCAGCAAACAGCCGCTAAACGTTCATGTCGTCGCCATCGAGGGCGCCCCATTGGTCTGCCAATGGTCCGTCGCGCGCCGCCCGGATTTGTGCATAACCGTGCAGTCCGCCCAGGTCCTGGAGAAAGCGCAGAATCGCGCAATTTCCAGGGAGGTTCTGCGCGACCAGTTCGACCGGCTCGGCAACACCCCATACGAACTGGCGGATCTGACTCTTGAAATAACCGGCTCACCCTTCGCGCCGGCATCCATTCTGAACCAGTTGCGCCGCGACGCCGTCGAGCGCCTGCAGGAATTCCAAAGCAGCGTCCCGTCGATGACCCTCGGCGACCCCCTGCAGGCGTTGCAGTCCCTCCGTTCCCAGGAAGACCAACCGAACCGCGACGGTAACGGAGCGGACCTTCACCTGCTCGTCCGCACGCCGGAACAACTGGAAGCCGCGCTCACCCTGGCGCCGGCAAGCATCACCCTCGATTATCTGGACCTCTACGGTTTGCGGCCTTCGGTCGAACGCGTCCGCGGCGCTGCCATTTCGGTGCGCGTGGCCAGCCCGCGCATCCTCAAGCCGGGCGAAGAACGCATCGTCGATTTCCTGTTGCGGCTCGAATGCCCCATTCTGGTGCGCTCCGCGGGCCTGCTGCACACTCTGCGCGATCGCCCGCACGCCCGGCTCACGGGAGACTTCAGCCTGAACGCGGCCAATTCCATCACCGCGGAAACCATGCTCCATCTGGGGCTCTCGCGCATCGCCCCCACGCACGATCTGAACGCCGCCCAGGTGGCCAATCTGGCGCGCGCCGTGGGAGCGGAGAACCTCGAAGCAATCGCGTATCAGCACCTCCCCGTGTTCCACACCGAGCACTGCGTCTTCTTCCGTTTCCTGTCCACCGGCCACAGCTATCTCGATTGTGGGCGGCCATGCGAAAAGCACCGCGTCGCCCTGCGGGATTCCAGCGGCCGGCCGCACCCCGTGATGGCCGATGTGGGCTGCCGCAACACCGTGTTCGGCGCGGAGGCGCAGGAGGCCAGCGCGCATCTGGATGCCTGGCGGCGCGCGGGCATCCGCCACTTTCGCCTGGAATTTGTGCATGAGAGCACGGACGAAGTTGTGCGAGTCACGCGCGCCTGGCAGCGCACGCTCGTCGGCGAGACCACGGCGCAGCAGCTCGCTCAGGAACTCCGGCGCATCGCGCCGAAGGGCGTCACCGAGGGCAGTCTTTTCGTGCCCGCCGATTACCTCACCCTGCCTATCCTGCAGTGACCGGCATGGGCGCCATTCACAAAATCGGCCTGCTCACCGTGCGCGAGGACGGCCGCGTGCTGTTGTGCCGCAAGAAGAAGACCACCTCGCTGTGCATTCTTCCTGGCGGAAAGGTGGAGGCGGGAGAAACGTCCCTGGAATGCCTGCGGCGAGAACTGCGGGAAGAACTCGGCGAAGTGGAGGCCCCTGACCTGGAGTACGTGGGAGCGTACACCGACGTGGCCGCGGGTGACGAGTCCCGCACCGTGCACATCGAGCTGTACCGGGGCGCGCTTGCCGGTCAGCCGGTGGCCAGCGCTGAGATTGGCGAGCTGGTGTGGTTCGGTGAGCACGACGACCCGGCCCGCCTCGCCCCCAGCCTCCGGAACCGCATCTTCCCGGATCTCGTCACCCGTGGTCTGCTTCCCTGGCAAGGTTGGCCCAGCGCCCGAAAACCTGCGCCGCCGCCTCTTCCTGCTCCCGATCGAAAGCATTCGGGTTGAGCGGTTCGGTGAGTTCGCGCACGTCGCCGCAATTGGCGTCCTGCTGAGACCAGTCCGCGATCATGTCCGGCGTGGTCTCCAGATGAAACTGAAACCCATACACCTGCTCGCCATAGCGGAAGGCCTGATTCCGGCACCGTTCCGACCATGCCAGATGCGTGGCCCCGGCCGGAAGGTCGAAGGTCTCGCCGTGCCATTGCAGCACGTCGATGGGATTGGGCAGGCCGGCCAACAGCGGATCGGTGGCCGCGGCGCCGTTCAAGTGCAGCGCAAACCATCCTATCTCCTTAACAGGATTGCGGTAAACCCGCTCCCCCAGGGCTTTGGCGATGAGCTGAGCACCCAGGCAAACTCCCAGTATTGGCCGTCCCGCGCGTACCGTCTTCTCGATCAGGTGAAGCTCGGCGCGAAGGTAGTCCTGGTTGTCGTTGGCGGACATCGGCCCGCCCATCAGAATCAGCCCCGGGGAGGCGGCCGGGTCAGGCGGCGTATTCCCCGCAAACAGGTCAAAATATTGATAGGAGAGCCCCGCCCGGTCGAGCGCCGGGCCAATCCGTCCAAGGCCCTCAAACGGTACGTGGCGGACAACGGTAATAGGGACGGCGGGCATCGGGGTGTTGAATCCTGACAGTCCAGAGTACCGAAAAACGTAACGGCCCGAAAGATGCCTATCGCCGGAAAGCAATTCTTCCGATCTGATCTGTGGAGCGGTGCGCTACGCTATAGGAATCCGTGTGCGATAAGGCGCGGCCGACTCCGGAAACAACTAAACTGTGCGGGTATTGATTGCGGACGACAGTGTAGTTTCGAGGCACCTGTTGGAAGCGACGCTTCGTAAGTGGGGCTACGAGGTGGTGAGCGCTTCCGACGGGGCAACGGCGTGGGACATCCTGCAGCGGGAGGAAGCGCCCGCTCTGGCCATCCTCGACTGGATGATGCCCGGGATGACCGGCCTCGACGTGTGCCGTCTGGTTCGGCAAATGAACCGGGAGCGCTACACCTACATTCTTCTGCTCACTTCACGCAGCCAGAAAGAAGACCTCATTGAGGGCATGGAGGCGGGCGCGGACGACTACATCACCAAGCCCTTCGACCAGCATGAACTCAAGGTCCGGCTGCGCGCCGGCACCCGCATCATCGAGCTGCAATCGGAATTGCTCGCCGCGCGCGAGGCTTTGCGCGAGCAGGCCACCCGCGACGCGCTGACGCGTTTGTGGAACCGTTCCTCCATCCTCGACATTCTGCAACGGGAGTTGTCGCGGGCCTTGCGGGAGCGGCGTCCGTTGGGCGTGCTGCTGGTGGACCTCGACCATTTCAAGAGCGTCAACGACACCCACGGCCACTTCGCCGGCGACGCCGTGTTGAGCGAGGCCGGCCGGCGCATGCAGAGCGATTTGCGCGAGTACGATTCGCTGGGGCGCTACGGCGGCGAAGAGTTCCTGGTGCTTCTGCCCGGCTGCGACGAACGTTCCACGCGCAGTTCGGCCGAACGCATCCGCGCTCATCTGGCCAATCAGCCCATGGTGCTCAGCGACACCACCCTGAAGATCACCGCCAGCTTCGGGGGCACCTGCGCCATGCCCGACGTTCCGTGCACGGCCGAGGAACTGATCCGCCGCGCCGACGAAGCCCTTTACCAGGCCAAGGATCTGGGCCGCAACCGCGTCGAATATCTCGAGACGGATGCCGCCGAAACAACCTCCGCTCCAGCCGCCGACCTCACCCGCACCGCCGTCTGAGGCTGCATGCCGTTTTTCCAATACCGGATCTGACCGCGCTCAGGTTCTTCCGCCGGTCAGTGCGCGGGCGCGGCCGGTGTCTTGGTCTCGGCCACCTGGAAGTGGCTCAGCGTTGCGGCGTACTGCGACAGCCCTTTGTACAGGGCCTCGGCGATCTTCTGGCGCGTCTCCGGGCGCTTCAGCAGCCGTTCATCCTGCGTGTTGCTGACGAAACCGATCTCGGCCAGCACGGAAGGCATGGAGGCACCAATCAGCACCACGAACGGAGCCTTGCGAATGCCCCGGTCGCGGTTATGCGCGGAGGTCTTCATGGCGGAAGCGCAGAGCGCGTTCTGAATGCGCTGGGCGAACTCGCGCGATTCGTCGATCTTGTCCTTCAGAGCGATTTTCTGCAACACATCCTGAAGGTCGTTGACGGTCAGCGTGGAGTCCGCGTTCTCTCTGGCGGCCACGTCCAGCGCGTCTTTCGAAGTGGTGAAGTTCAAATAGTACGTTTCCACCCCGCTGGCCGAGCGCACCGGCGATGAGTTGGCGTGGATGGAAAGGAACAAGTCGGCCTGGTTGGCGTTGGCGATCGCGGTGCGCTCTTCCAGCGGAATGAAGCGATCGTCGGAGCGCGTGTAGATCACCTGGCTTCCCATGCGCTCTTCAATCAGTGCGCCCAGGCGCATGGAAACGTCGAGAACCAGGTCTTTCTCGCGAAGGCCCGTAGGCCCCACGGTCCCGGTGTCGTGGCCGCCGTGGCCGGGGTCGATGACGATGCGGCTCACCTTGAGCCCGAGAACGCGAGTCATCGAGCGGTCGCCGGTGGAACTGCGGCGCGCCGGATAGGCGACATCGGATGGCGCGGGTACTTGCACCGGCGTGGTGCTAGAGGCCTTCAGGGCAGGCTCGGCCGGCCGCTCGGGTGTTTTGACGCGGGGGGCGGGCGCCGGCGGAATATCGAGTTTGGCCGTCAGCAGAGGATTGGCTCGAAGGGGCGCGCCGGCGGCAATCTCGGGCGGTTGCTCCATCGCCGGGCGAGGAAGCGGCGGCGCGTCGCCGAGGACCTGCTCCGGAGGCGGCGTAAACACGCGGCTGGGGCGAACGGCTGGCGGCGGCGGGATCAGCGCCCGCTCGGCGGTGGACGCGGCCGTTTCCGGTTCGGGCGCTTTGGGCGTGGCGCCCGGCTTGCGCAGTTCGATGATCAGCCGGTCCGGATTGGCCAGCGTTTCCGTGGTGAAGGCGCTGGCGGTGTCCAGATCAAGCACGATCCGGGTGACCCCGTGCTGCGTCTCCGCCACGCGAATCTGCTTCAGAAACTTGTCGTGTACCGGAATCACGCTGACGCCCCGCCGGTTGAGCTCCGGCTCGGTGCCCGGCAAGTCGAAGAACAGCCGCTCGGGGTTGGGCAGGCGATCCGAGTGGAAACTGAATTCGCTGGAGGCTTGGATGGCTACGCGAGTGACATCGCCCATCGACCAGAACCGCACCGCGGTAACCTTCGACACCGCGGGCGCGGACGAATCCGCGGACGCGGGCGAAGCGGCATTCGAAAACGCCGTCAACGAAAAAGCCAGAACCGCCGCGACGGTTCCCGCTCGGTACTGCGCTCGGGGGAGGAGGAGCATACCGTCTTACCGTTCAGTAACTACGTGCAACCGGCCGTGTTCATCGTAAAACGTGGCCAGTTGCGGTTGTGTTTCCTCCGGCGGTGGTTGTGCATCGGCCGGCGCCTTTGCCTCCACCTCGGTTTTGGATCCGGGCCTGCCTTCTTCCTGGCCTCTTCGTACTGCTGGCCCACTTTCCGCACGTAATCGAGGGTCTCCCGATACGGCGGAATGCCATTGTATTTCGTCACCGCGCCTTCGCCGGCGTTGTAGGCGGCGATGGCCAGCCGGTCGTCCTTGAAAGTGTCCTGCAGGAAGCGCAGGTAACGGACGCCGCCCTCCACGTTCTGCCTGACGTCGAACGCATCGGACACACCAAAGCGGCGCGCCGTGGCCGGCATGAGTTGCATCAGGCCCTGCGCGCCCTTCCATGAAACCGCCGCCGGGTTGAAGGCGCTCTCCACCGAGATCACCGAATTCACCAGCTCGGGATTCACGTCATAGTCCTTCGCCGTTTTCTCCACCAGCGCCTGAATGGCCGGGTCCGCGGGCGTCTTCCGGGCGGCGGGCCGCGGGTGGGACGCCGGCACGGGCACCATCACGCGCACCAGACGGCCGGTGCGGGCATCCACGCGCACCGTCGATTTCAGGCGCGGCGCGGGCGCGGCGTTCTGAACCGCAACCGGATTGTTGTCGGCGCCCCGCATCGTAGCGTTCGTCCCGATCAGCAGGAAGGCCGCGATAAAACAAAACGCGACCTTTTGTTTTAATCGATTATACCCGGATCTGGTTCCTTTGGAAAGACTTAATTGCATAGGCTCAAAGCCGGATGGTGATGTTATCATTCTCGCATGCGGGTTGAGGGCTTTGTGCTGGCCGGTGGCCGCAGTTCCCGCATGGGTCGCGACAAGGCGCTGCTTCGTCATTGGGGCGTGCCTCTGGTGGTTCGCGCGGCGGCGGCCGTGGCGGATGCGGCGGGCTCGGTGACCATCGTAGGGGACCCCAGTGTGTACGGCTATTTTGGATGGCCCGCGCTCCCCGACGCCGCTCCCGGTCTGGGGCCCATGGGCGGGCTGCTCACCGCGCTCGAGCACACTCGCGCCGAATGGAACGTGGTGGTCGCCTGCGATATGCCGGAAGTGTCCCCGGGTCTGCTGCGCGAGCTGCTCAAGAAGACCGTTCGAACGCGAGGCCGCTGCGTGGCCCCGGTCATTGACGGAAGGTTCGAGCCGCTCTGTGCCGTATACCGTCGCAGCGCGCTTCCCGAGGTTCGCGCGGCCATCGCCGCCGGCCGCCTGGCCATGCGGGATCTGCTGCCCCTGCTGCATGTCGTTTCCGTCACCGGCCTGGACGCGAACGCCTTCCGCAACGTCAATACACCCGAGGATTGGAGCCGCTACACTCATCCCCGATGACCGACGTCACCCATTACATAGAATTCCGGCACGTGTATAAGACGTTCGACGAGCCCGTTTTAGCCGACGTGAGTTTCTGGGTGGATGCCGGAAAAACCCTGGCCATCATCGGGCGCAGCGGCGTCGGCAAGTCGGTGAGCCTGGCGCACATCATGGGTTTCCTAAAGCCCGACCAGGGCCAGGTGATGGTGGCCTACCAGGACATCACCGATTTCGACGAGGCCCACATGCGCCAGATCCGCAAGAAAGTCACCATGGTGTTCCAGTCCGGCGCGCTCTTCGATTCGCTCACGGTGGGCGACAACATCCTGTTCTCCCTGGAACTGCGGGACGACTACGACGAACAAAACAAGGAAGATGTGGTGGACGGCCTGCTGGATATGGTGGGGTTGCTGGCATATCGCGACGTCTATCCGGCCGACCTCTCCACCGGCTACAAGCGGGCGGTAGCCATCGCCCGCGCGCTGGCGGCCCAGCCGGAGTGCATCCTCTATGACGAGCCCACGACCATGGTCGACCCGATCATGTCCGACGATCTCTCCAACCTGATGCTCAAGCTCAAGCTGCAACTCAAGCTGACTTCCGTGGTGGTGACTCACGATCTGGATCTGATGCGCAAAGTGGCCGATTCGGTGGTGTTTCTCTACGAGGGAAAGGCCATCTATTTTGGCCCGGTGGAGGATCTGGACCGCTCCGAGCACCCGCACATCCGCGAGTTCCTGGCCATGGACCGGGTAGAGCTATAGACGATTTGGAGTGGGGCAGGGCCATGCCCTGCCTGTCATTCAAGGTGAGTTGATGGGGAAGACCAAACCGATGGCGCCAGTTCATCCAGGCGGGACACTGCGAGAGGACTTCCTCCGCCCACTTGGGTTGACCGCGAATCGGCTGGCGACGGAGTTGTTCGTGCCCGCCACTCGGGTGAACGATATCGTTCGCGGCAGACGGGCGATCACCGCGGACACGGCCCTCCGTCTGGCGCGCTACTTTGGCACGACTCCTCAATTCTGGTTGAAGCTCCAGGCAAACTACGAACTGGAGTTGGCAGAGGACGAGCGTGGTTCGGAGATCGCGGAACGGGTCAGGCCGTATCGAGCCGTTGAACCTAAAGCAGCTCGATGAACTCCTCATGGCTAAGCCCGGCCTGATCGACGATTGACGCGAGTGTCTTCCGCTTCAGCTCCTGTTGTGCCACGGAACCGTGACGCGCAGATTTGGCCTGGCCGGATGCTTCAGAATGTGGTGAGAACCTGAGGTGTGGTGAACGAAAAATCCAGCACGCTGGAGGGCGCGGACGATTTCCCTGGGCTTAGCCGGAGGCAACCGGCGGCTCATGCCATTCCGGGCACGGCGACTTCAACCTCTTCCTTCACCGGGTCCGCACTCAGCTTGATGTTGTCAGGAATCGGCCCATCTTTGCGCAGGCTTTCCAAGTACACGCGAATGGCGTCCCGGACCACCTCTCGCGCCTCGTCGAGCGTGTCGCCTTCGGTCACCAGTCCAGGCAGGGCGGGGCACGTGGCCACATAGCCGCCCTCTTCCGCCGGTTCAAACAGCACGGTGTAGGTTCGTTCAGACATCGCCGCTCACCTTAATTGAAATGCCCGGCGTTCGTGGTCTAAACCTCGTGTAGTCTATCGTGGAATTGAGGACTGCCCATGCCTTCTCCCACGAAGCTTCGTTGCATCACCGCTGGATTTCTGTTCACGGTCGCCGTCTCGCTGGCCGCTCCGAATGCGCCCATTCCGCCGCCGTCGGCCGATGCTCCGCTGGCCAGCCGCGGCGGGAAAGAAACCGCGGTCTTCGCGGGCGGCTGCTTCTGGGGCGTGCAAGCGGTGTTTCAACGCGTGAAAGGCGTCATCGCCACAACCGCGGGATACTCCGGCGGATCGGCAAAAGCCGCCACCTATCAGCAGGTGGTCACGGAGACCACCGGCCACGCGGAATCGGTCCAGGTGGTCTATGATCCATCGCGCATCACCTACGGGCAGTTGCTGCGCATTTTCTTCTCGGTGGCGCACGACCCCACGCAGTTGAACCGGCAAGGGCCTGATGAGGGCACCTCGTACCGCTCGGCCATTTTCTATACGAGCGACGAACAGATGCGGCTGGCCAAAGCGTACATCGCCCAACTCGACCAGCAGAAAGTTTTCCCCGGGCCCATTGTCACCGACGTCACCCCGCTCAAGGCCTTCTATCGCGCTGAGGATTACCATCAGGACTACGCCTACCACAATCCCGACAATCCCTATATTGAGGTCTGCGACCGCCCCAGGATTGCCGCGCTGAAGCAGCAATTTCCGGAACTGTTCATCGACTACAAGCCCAGAAGGTAGCCGCTCAGGGCATTTGCAGCGGGAGGAACGCCTGGCCGGATGAGCTCACTTGGAACGGCTGGCCCACGCGCCGGCATGCGGCGAGGTCCGCCGGGTCGTAGATATCGCAGGGCGGGTCGCCGGGCGACGCCAGAATCAGATAGTGTCCGGGGGCGAGGCCCGAGAGCGTGAACGATCCGTCACTGGCCAGTGCCGCCGAGGCATACTGCTGCAACCGTCCATCCGGCGGATCCGGAATCAGCGTCACCTGCGCGTCGGTAACCGGCTTGCCCGTGCGGTCAATCACGCTGCCCGTGGCTTTCCCACCGTCGGTGGCCAGATGGATCTCGATGCCCTCGTTCTCGCGTCCTTCGGCGGTCAGGCCATCGCGGAGCACGTCGTTACCAGCCACCCGGATGGACTTCACCCATGCGCCCGCGGGCACGTCGCGCACGAAAACGTCGTAGGTGGCCCCCGGTTGCAGGAAGACGCTGAACTCGCCGTAATCCCCGGTGACCGCGGATGTGCCGCCGGCGCTTTGGTCGCGCGGCTCGAACGCGACGCGAATATTCGAGGCCATGGCCGGGTTGCCGCCCTCCACGAGCACATGGCCCTTGCGGGCCCATGGAGGCTCGGCGAGGATCTCAACATCGTCTATCGGCGCTTCGCTTACTTCGACAAAGCGCCGCGCGGTCAGCCGCAGCCCGGCGTCGGACGCATCCACCGTGAGCACGTATGGGCCGGGTGTCACGTCGTGAATCTCGAACGCGCCGGTCTTCGGGTTGACGATCACGTCGTAGGCGGCGCGGATGGCGGCTCCATCCTGCGCATCGGCGCGGTGAACCAGAATGGAGACGCTCTCCGGAACGCCCCCCAGAGCGCTGGTGACGCGCCCTCTGATGCGGACGGCGGGCACCGATTCGAGGAAGATATCGGTACCCGTCGCTTCGCTGCCATAAGCGATCTTCACCGCCACGGCATCCGCCAGCTTCTGGCCATTCGGGTAGAACGTCACCGCGCACACTTCGTCCGGCAGTGGGCGGCCGCTGCCGTCCCGGCGAGGCTCCTGGGTGGCGCCGGCGGCTTCCGGCGGCCGCTGCCGGGTGGCCGAAACGAAGTACGATCCTGGCGGCACGCCGTGGACGCGATACTCGCCCAGGTCGTCGGTCAGCGTGCTGGCGGCCAGTGCGAAGCCGTGGCGTCCGCGCAGCCGGAATTCCTTGTACAGCTCCACCACCGCTCCGACGGCGGGCTCGGCGTCGCTTCCATACTTGACGCGGCCGGCAATGACACCAGCCGGATGCAGCCGGAACATGAAGCTGCCGAGCTGCGCGTTGTTCGATACGGTGAACTGCTCCGCAGGGGCGCTGAATTGCGGCCCGCTTCCGCCCTGGGAGAGATAGCCGTCCCGCTGCACCACGAAGGTGTAGCGGCCGGACCTCACCATGTCGAACTCGAAGACGCCGGTTTCGATGGTGGAGAGCAGCCGCGAGGATCCATCGGCATCCAGCGGCTTCAGGATCACCTGAGCGCGATTCAGCGGCTTCCCGGTGGCGTCGTTCAATACGATGCCGCTCACCGTTCCGAATCCGCGCGCCGGCTGCGCACGGCGGGCCGCGCTGTCCGGGCCCGGGAAAGCTCCGGACGTCTGCGCCGGCAGCCATGCCTGCGCGAAAACCAATCCGAGCACCAGACAACGCAGATCCACTTTAAGGTGGAGACGGCGCAACCGGCCGCGGCGTGCACCCAGGCCGCTCAAAATCTCCCACGGATTCAACGGTTGTTACCAAATCGAGACGAAATCGTAACAAGTCTCTTGACCTGACTTCGCCGATAAGGTATAAATTTGAACGTTACTCCCCCCGCGTAAGGTTGAAACATCTCGCCGTGCCTGGATTGCACGGAGAGGAAGGAATCATACATAGTGTCTGCTGCACAACTGGCCCCCACGAAGGCTGCCGCGTTTTTTGGCGATGCATGCGCGCATCCGGACAGCGATCTGGCCCTGCTGGAAATGACTCACGATCTCCGGCAGCCCCTGAGCACCATCGAAGCCATTGCCTACTACCTCGAGATGACCATTCCGGTGGAGTTGCTGGAGGCGCGCACACTGCTGGCGCGCGTGCAACTGTTGCTGGAATCGACCGACGCCATTCTGGATCGCGCGGAACAGAGCACGCGAAAAGCTCAACTCCCCGTCTGATCCATCTCCTTCACGCGGCTTTCGAGTGCTTCCAGCCGTTTCAACAGCGACGCCACGTGGCGCCTCTGCGCGGGCAGCCGAGCCATGCTGGCTAGCTGTTCGAGGTACTCCTTCAGCGGCCGCGCGGGCGTGCCCCACATCACCTGGCCGCTGTGCACGATCTTCGACGTGAGCACGCCCGAGCCGGAGCCCAGCACCGCGCGCGATTCGATGCGCGCCTTGTCGCCAATGCCCACTTGGCCGCCGATCACCGCGTAGTCTTCCACCACCACCGCGCCGGAGAGGCCGGTTTGCGCGGCGATCACCACATGGCGGCCGATGCGGCAATTGTGCGCGATGTGCACCATGTTGTCCAGCTTGACGCCGTCGCCGATGGAGGTGACGCCCAGCGCCGCGCGGTCGATGCAGGAGTTCGCGCCGATCTCGACGTCGTCGCCAATCTCCACCCGCCCGATCTGCGGGAACTTCTCCCAGTGATCCTCCGACATGGCGAAGCCGAAGCCGTCGGCGCCGATCACCGCGCCGGAATGGATGATGGCGCGGTGGCCGATGCGCACGTCCGCATAGATGGTGACGTGGGCATGCAGCCGGCACGCGCGGCCCAGGTGCGTACGCGCGCCCAGTGAGGTTCCCGCGCCAACGAAAGAGCTGTCGCCAATGTGCGCGGCTGCGCCAATCACCGCGTGCGGGCCAATGGAAACTCCTTCGCCCAGAACTGCGTCGGCGGCCACCACGGCGGTGGGATGAATGCCGGGCGCGGGCAGTTCTGGCGGATGCAGGCGCGCCACCACCCGGGCGAATGCGCCTCGTGGATCCTCCACGCGAATGAGCGTGCGGCCCGCCGGGAATTCCGCGGACACCAGCAGGCAGCCCGCTTTCGATTGCGCGGCGGCCGCGAGCGCCTTGCGGTTTCCCACGAAAGATACTTCGCCGGGGCCAGCCGTATCGAGGGCCGCGGCGGCGCTGATGGGCCTGCCGGCATCGCCTTCGCACGTCCCGCCCACCAGCGCCGCGATCTCCGAGACCCTCATCGTCACCTCACGTATCATACAAGCTTATGGCCATCGATCCATCCGCCACCGTGGCCCCTGGCGCGCGCGTGCACGCGGACGCCATGGTCGGGCCGGGTTGCGTGATCGCGGATTTTTGCGTGATCGAGCAGGATGTGGAGATCGGCGCGTTCTGCCGGCTGGAGCCGTACGTCTACGTGAAGCGCTGGACCACGCTCGGCGAAAGCAATGAGATTTCCGCCGGCACGGTGCTGGGGACGGACCCCCTGGACAAGGGTTTCACCGGCGAGCGCAGCTATCTGCGCATCGGCCGCGCGAACAAGATCCGCGAACACTACACGATTTCGCGCGGCACGGAGCCGGACAGCGTCACCGAAATCGGCGATGAGAATTACATAATGACGTCCGGGCACATCGCCCACAATTGCCGCATCGGGAGCAGAACGGTGATTGCGAGCTGCGCGCTGCTGTCGGGCTATGTGGAGGTGGAGGATCAGGCGTTCCTCTCCGGCGGCGTGGTGGTGCACCAGTTTTCGAAGATTGGACGGCTGGCCATGATCGCCGGCAATACGCGGGTGAACAGCGACGTGCCGCCTTTCTTTCTGTACGCGGGCTACAACGTCGAGGCCAGGGGGCTGAACCTGGTGGGGCTGAAACGAGCCGGCTTTTCCCCGGCCGGCATCGCGGCCCTCAAGTCCGCGTATCGCATTCTCTACCGTTCCGGGCTGAAGCTGGCCGATGCGCTGGCGCGCATCGAAACCGAAGTGCCCGGGGAGCACGCGCGCCACCTGGTAGAGTTCATCCGCGGCAGCAAGCGCGGCATCTGCCGGGAATAGGACGTGGGGCAGGCTCGCAGCCTGCCGGGGCCTCTCAGGCCGCCTCAGGCCGGGTTGCGGCTATGCTGCTTTGCGGGGCATGTTTCCGACCTGCGGCTGGTTTTCAACCCGCCTCGGGCCGATTGAAAATCGGCCGCGGGATACAATCCTGCCCCACTTCGGCCGCGGCCTTCGTGTACCATATTCTAGTTAACGCATGAACATACTTGGCGTGGATCTCCGTCCACTCCAGACGCATGGCGATGATCGCGGTTCCGTGACCGAGGTCTTTCGTCAGGGCTGGCGTGACGAGCCGTACGTGCAGTGGAACTATGTCCGGTCGACCGCCGGGATTCTGCGGGGCGTGCACGGGCACTTCCGGCACAACGACTATCTGGTGCTTCTCGAAGGAGCGGCGCTCATCGGGCTGAGAGATCTGCGGGAGGGCTCACCCACCGAAGGCCGCGTGGAGATGGTGGAGATGAGCGGGGACAATCTGCAAACCCTGAGCATTCCCCCCGGAGTGGCCCACGGCTTCTACTTCAGCCGCCCTTCGACGCTGATTTACGCCGTCACGCACTACTGGGACACCAGCGACGAACTTGGCTGCCGCTGGGACGATCCGGCGCTGGGCATTCCGTGGCCGGTGGAGACCGCGCAAATCTCGCCGCGCGACTCGGCCCTGCCAGGCTTCGCCGTTTTCGTGAAACAGATGCAGGAAAAAATGGCGCTGGCCGAGGCGCCTCAGGTCTGAGCCGGCCGCCTTTTCAGATCCGCGCAGAATGAAGCCGCCAGCGTCTCCACGTCCGCATCCAGCCGAACCCGGCATTCCAGGCGCACCCGTTTCCCTTCGGCGGGCATGGTGAGGGCGGGCAGCAGAACCTGGGGGTCGCGTCCGTAGCTCACAATGCGCAGTTCGCGGCCGCCGCTCAGCAGGCCGGCCGTTCCGTCCAGGCGCACATCGCGGGAAGTCTTCTCATCCAACTCCCAAAGGACTTGTCCACTGGCCGCGCACAGGCGCATTCCGGAAATCTGAATCAGCGCGGGCACGTCGCACGGGTCGATCCGCACGGGCACCTTTGTGCGCGGGTACAGGAAGTCCTGTTCAATGGCCACCCACTCGCCTCCGCGAACGGGAAGCCGACTGGAGCCGGATTCGGTATGTTCGGTGGTCACTGGGAAGAATATCTGTAATGAGAATTCCTGGAGCCGCGGGCTCCTGCCCCACTGGTAATCAAGCAGGCTGGCATCGGTGGCCGCCGCGTCCCGCACTTTCTGGCGCAGGATTTGCTCGATGAGTGCCGTGCGCGCAGGCTCCACCGAGATCCGATCAAGCCAGGTCTGCAATTCGTCGAAGCGCTCCCTGGTAGTGAGATGAAGTCTTGCCGGAGCGGGGAACACCAGCACCGTCGGCAAAGAGGCAGCCTGGAAGCGGCAGCCCGGCTGCGCCAGAAACTTGCGCCACATGTGCAGGTCGGTGGGCACCGCCGCGGGAGCGCTGGTCCAGCCTTCCGGCAGACTCCGGTACGCCGCCAGGGTGTGCGCTCCCCCCGAAAGAGGCACGCGATTACGGCCCTCGATCAGTTCCTGCCGGTAGGCCGGAAGGGACAGATCGACGGTTCGCGTTGAAAAGCTGCCATCAAGGCGCACTGCGGTCGCCAGCGCGTTGGCAAAGTCCGCCTGCTCCAGCAGCGCGCTCATCTCCTCCACGTGCCGGGGCAGGTACAGATCGTCGTCGGAAAGGTAACAGACGATCCGCCCGCGCGCCTGTGCGAGCGCTTCGTGCCGGTGGATCTCGCCGTGGCGCGGCCCCTTGGGGCAATCGAAAAAACGAACGCGGGAGTCCGCTCGCAGGAACTCGTTCAGGATCTCGCGGGTCTCCTCGGGCGCGCCGTCGCCGATTACGAAAACTTCGAGATCCGGCACGGTCTGGCGCAGCGCGCTGGCCACGCTGGCCCGGAGCGTATGGGCGTGATTGTGGGTGGGGATCAGAATGGTCGCCGCGAGGCTCATTCCGGAAGCCCCGCGAGGCTGCGCAACTGCTGGATGCGCTCCACCGCGGCCGCGCCTTCCTCCGCGTTGGTGTGGGGCGGCGGGCCGCCAGGCAGGTGATCCACGAACACGCGCAGTTCGCGCAGCAGGGGAAGTTCGGTGGGCACCGGCCGCTTCTCTACGTTGGGCGCGTCGGAATTCATCCCGTCCGTTCCCCGCGCGATGCGGATATGATCATGCCACCGGCCGTCCAGCCAGGCCACGCCTTGTTCGCAATGCAGCCGGAATTCGCGCTGTTTTTCCGGGCTGCGCGCCGATACTTCGACGGTGGCCCACGGAGCGCTCCCCAGCACCCCGCGCAGGGACACGGCCTGGCCGTCCAGACGTTCCGCGAAGCTTGCGGCAGCCGGGGGCAGACAGCCCAGCACCTCGCGCAGGATGCCCAGACAATGCGGCAGAAGAATCCACGTGACGTCGACGTCAGGATGCGGGCATCCCCAGCCCACCTGGCGGAGATGCATGCCCAGCGCCGGGCCGAGTTCGCCGCTTTCGCGGATGCGGCGAAGCTCCTCCACGCCGGGGTGGTAGCGCCACTTGTCCATAACGAACACGCGGTCCCGGGCCTGCGCGGCCAGCCTCCGCGCGTCGCTCACGCGGCACACCATCGGCTTCTCCACGAAGATAGGGACGCCGCGCGGCAGCATGGCGTCGATCACCACGGCGTGCGTGGAAGACGGCGTGGCGATGACCACCCCGTCGCTCTCCGGCAGTTCGCTGGCGTCAGTGGCAACTTCGTGCGCGCCAGCCGCGATGGCCCGTTGCCGCGCCTCCGGGTGCGGATCGGCAACGTTGACCACGCAGCCCAGCGTCAGCAGATCGCGCAGGATGTGGCGACCCCATCCACCGCAGCCCGCCAGCAGGATCCGTGCCATTAGCCGCTCACGATATCACAGGGCGAAGCGCACAGTCCCCTGGTATCCTGTTACTTGCCTATAGCGATCTTCGGGGGGACCTTCGATCCCATTCACAAGGCCCATTTGACCGTGGCCCAGGAAGCGGCTGACGCCTTCGCGCTCGACCGCGTCTTGTTCATCCCGGCGGGTTGTCCCCCCCACAAATCCGACAGTACCGGAGCGTCGTGGGCGGACCGTTTTCGCATGGTGGAACTGGCCTGCGCGGCCCATCCGCGCTTCGAGCCGTCACGCCTCGAGGAGGGCGAGCAGAAAAGCTACTCCATTCTGACCATCGAAAAGGTCCGCGCGCAGACGCCCGACGAACTGTATTTCATCCTGGGCGCGGATGCGTTCGCGGAACTCGCCACCTGGCACCGCTGGCGCGATGTGGTGGCGGCGACGCGGTTCATTGTGGTCACCCGGCCGGGCCATACCTATGCGGCTCCGGAAGGGGCGCGGGTGGATCGGCTGGACACGCTCGCTCTGCCGGTGTCTTCCTCCGATATCCGGCGCCGTCTGGCCTTGGGCGAGGTGCCGGACGACTTGCCCCAGGCGGTGGGCCGCTACATCGTGGAGCGCGGCCTGTACGATTGGCCCCGCCTTCCCGAAGTTCTCTAACCTGGGGCAGCCATGCTCGATGGCAGCGCATGGCGCTGCCCCACACCACAGTGCGCACAACGTCAAGGAATCGTCCTTTTGGCCGATGAGACTGGCGAGCAGCATGGTCTTAGTCGGCCGCCAACCCATTCTTGACAGGCATAACCGGACGGTCGCCTATGAGTTGCTGTTCCGGTCCGGCACGGAGAATTGTTTCGATGGAAGCGACGGCAGCGCCGCTACCACCACCCTGATCACCAACGCATTCCTGGCCATCGGATGCAATCGCGTCCTCGGCAAAAAGCGCGGTTTCATCAATTTCACTCGGGCTCTGCTGGTGGGAGGGCACGCGCTGATGCTGCCACGGGATCGCGTGGTCATCGAGATTCTGGAGGACGTGGAACCGGACAGCGAAGTGATTGCGTCGTGCCGGAAGCTGAAGGAAGCGGGTTACCGCATCGCTCTGGACGACATCACCACGGCCAGCGCGCCCAATCCCCTGCTGGCATACGCGGACTACGCCAAGCTGGACTGGCTGGCGCTGGGAGCCGGGGATCGCGCTCAGCTTTGCGCGCGCTTCCGTAAACTGGGGCTGCGGCTGCTGGCCGAGAAGGTGGAGACGGAAGACGATTTCGAAGCGGCGCTGGCGGCGGGCTGCGAGCTGTTTCAGGGGTTCTATTTTGCGCGGCCGGAGATTCTGTCCTCCAGACGCGTGCCGACATCGAAGCTGGCGTGCCTGCGTTTGCTCAAGGAGATTCAACAGACCGATCTGAGTTTTCAGAGGCTGGAGGCGCTGATCGGTCCCGACGTCGGGCTCACCCAGAAGCTGCTCTATTTCGCCAACTCGGCCGTGTTCCAGCATCAGCAGGGCGTGGAAACACTCCATCAGGCTTTTGCTCACCTTGGCGAGATCAACATTCGCAAGTGGGTCACTCTGGCGGCCCTGCCGAACATGGCCAGCGGAAAGCCGGTTGAACTGGTGACGGCATGTCTGATTCGCGCGCGGTTCTGCGAACTCGCCGCGGAAAACTCGGCGCTGCGGAACCGGTCTTCCTCGTGCTTCCTGATTGGGCTCCTGTCATTGCTGGACGCCATGATCGGCCGCCCGCTGGAGGAACTGGTGGAAGACATGGGGCTGGAACCGCACGTCGAGGACGCGATACTGGGCCGGTCCAACGACAGCGACGGCATGCGCGCCGTTCTGGAGATGGCCGTGGCTTTCGAGCGCTCGGACTTCCCCGCCGCGGCCCGCCTGGCGTCCGCCCGAGGGATCGCGCCGGAGGTAGCCGGTGAACTGCACGTCCAGGCGATGTCCTGGGCGGACAGCCTCCCGCGCTAGAAACAAAGCTACAATCAAGAAAACGGCTTGCGTAGCGCGGCAGTCATCAATCTGTAATCTGTTTGTAACGGTGACAGGTTAGTTTCAGGGACGAGTATGCGAAAGATTGCACTGATCGAGGACGACGCGGATCTCTATTCTCTGGTGAAGTACAACCTGGAGAAGGAGGGCTTCGCATTTGTGGGATTGCAGACGGGCCGCGCGGCTCTGGAGTTCCTGCGCCGGGAAAAGCCGGATCTGGCGATCCTGGACATCATGCTGCCGGACGTGGACGGCCTGGAAATCTGCAAGGCCATCCGCAGTTCGCCGGAGCTGTCGCAGGTTCCCGTGATTTTCCTGACCGCCCGGGCGTCCGAAGCCGACCGCATCATCGGCCTGGAACTCGGCGCCAACGATTACATCGTGAAGCCGTTCTTCGTGCGGGAGCTGGTGGCGCGCGTGAAGACGCAGCTCCGCGGGCCGTCCATCGCTCCGCGGGTGATGCGCTCCGGAACGTTGGAGCTGGACCGCAACAGTTGCGTGGTGCGGCTGAACGGCGGCGAACTGTCGCTGACGGCCACCGAATTCCGTTTGCTCGAGTACCTGATGAGCCGGCCGGGAGTGGTATTCAGCCGGGAACAGTTGCTGGACGCGGTGTGGGGCCAGGACCGCGCGGTGACTGATCGCACGGTGGACGTTTACATCCTGCGCCTGCGTCAGAAGATCGAGCCCGACCCCGCCAACCCGAAAATGATCCGGTCGATTCGCGGCTTTGGCTACAGCTTCAACGAAGCGCGATCCGTGGAAGAAGTGCCCGTCAGCGTCTGACGCCGCGATGTGGGGCAGGGCCATGCCCTGCGCAGGGCACTCCTGCCCCAGACCTCTCGCGGTATATTGAGCATTCGTGATCGCGGTCCAGAACGTCTCCAAGAGCTTCGCCCTCTTCCGAAATCCGGCCCAGCGGGTGCGGCGGTTGTTCCCCGGCGGCGCGCCCGTTCATGAATTTCAGGCCTTGCGCGGCATCAGCCTGCGCGTCGAGAATGGCGAGGTGGTTGCGGTCATCGGCCCGAACGGCTCCGGGAAGAGCACGCTGCTGCAGATTGTCTGCGGCGTTCTGCAACCCACCACCGGGCGTGTGCTGTGCGCGGGCCGGGTCACCGGACTGCTCGAACTGGGCGCCGGATTCAACCCCGATTTCACCGGACGCGAGAACGTCTACGTCAGCGGGGAAGTGATGGGGCTGGCGCGGCGGCAGATCGACGCGCGCTTCCACGAAATCACCGCCTTCGCCGAGATCGGCGAATTCATGGACCGGCCCGTTCGCGAATACTCCAGCGGCATGTACCTGCGTCTGGCGTTCTCCACGGCCATTCATGTGGACCCGGACATTCTGGTGGTGGATGAGGCGCTGGCCGTGGGCGACGCGGTGTTCTCCGCGCGCTGCGTGCGCAAGTTCGAGGAATTCCGGACCAGCGGCAAAACCGTGCTGCTGGTTTCACACGATCTGGGTCTGGTGAAGCGGCTGGCCAGCCGCGCGGTTTTTCTGGTGGACGGGCAGGTTCGCTTCCTGGGCGCGGCCAGCGATGCGGTCAACCGGTATGTCGGGTTCGTTCTCGAAAAGCAGCCCGAGGGCGCCGGGGGGCCGGACGGAAGCAGCGCCAGTTTCCGGCATGGCGACGGCGCCAGCCGCATCGTGGACGTCGCCATCACCGACCGCTTCGGCAGAAAGTGCGTCGTTTTCGAAGCGGGAGACCGGCTGCGGGTGAGCGTGCGGGCGGAGATGCGGAAGGACCTGGACGAACCGGTGGTTGGCCTGCTGATCCGCAACCGCATTGGCATCGATGTGTTCGGGACCAACACGCGCGTGGAAGGCGTGGCCATTGGTCCGCTGGCCGCGGGATGCGTCCTCGACGTCAGCTTCGAAATCGAGTGCGCCTTCGCGAGCAACGAATACACGGTCACCGTGGCCACGCAGTACCGCGACGGCATGAGTCAGGACTGGGTGGATGACATCGCGCCGTTCAAGGTGATCAACACCGCCGACATCGCCGGTGTGGTTCACGTTCCCACCGTGATACAGTACGCCATCCGGCCCAAGGAAGCCGGGGGCGAATGATCTACGCGGTGGTTCTGGCGGTTGTAGTGGCCGTGCTGCTAACCACGACGGTGGTCAAGACGCTGGGCGTGCACGGCAGCACGGATTTTCTGGTTGCCGGACGGAAGCTGCCGTGGCCGGTGCTGGTGTTCACGCTGTTGTCGTCGTGGATTGGCGCGGGCAGCTTGTTCGCGGGCGGCGAGAACGCCTACCGCAACGGCTTCGCGGCGTTGTGGCAACCGGCGGGCGGGTGGGCCGGGCTGCTGGTGATCGGGTTCATTGCCGGCCGGGCCCGGCGGTTCGCCCAGTTCACCGTGCCGGACTTGCTGGAGTTGCGTTTCAACGTCGCGGCGCGCGTGCTGGGCACCATTTCCATCGTGGCCGCTTACACGGTGATCGCCAGCTATCAGTTCATTGGCGGAGGCGACGTACTGCATCTGATCTTCCCCGATTTGCCGCGTGAGACCGGCATGTACATCATCGCCGCGTTCGTCATCGTGTTTACGGCGGCCGCCGGGATGGCCTCCATCGCCTATCTGGACCTGATTATCGGCAGCCTGGTGACGTTGATCGTGATCGTGTCCGTTCCCTTGCTGCTGCAACATGCCGGAGGATGGGCGCACGTCCGCGCCGTGCTTCCCGCCACGCACTTCCAGGTGTTCGGAAATGTGACGCCGGTTACCGCGCTGGGATACCTGATTCCCACCATGCTGCTGCTGGTGGGCAATCAGAGTATGTATCAGAAGTTTTTCTCCGCTCGATCCGAGAAAGACGCGCGGTTTGCCGTGTACGGCTGGATTGCCGGGACTCTTCTGCTGGAGACGCTGCTGATTACCATGGCGGTGGTGGGTAGTTCGATGTTCAAGACGGACCACCCCCGGGAGATCATCCCGATGAGCGCGCGGCTGGGGTTGCCGCCTCTGGTGGGTGCAATTCTGCTGGGCGGGGTTTTCGCGAAAGTTATCTCCACCGCCAATAACTATCTGTTCTCCCCGGCCACCAACCTGATTCACGACGTGTATTCGAGATTCATCGACAGGCATGCCTCCGAACGAAGAACGCTGGTGGCGTCACGGCTCATTGTGATTCTGCTGGGTGGATTCGCGCTGCTGCAGGCGACGACGTTCACCTCCGTGCTGGCGGCTTCGCTGTACGCTTACACGATCTACGGCGCGGCGGTGACGCCGGTGGTGCTGGCGGTGTTCTTCTGGCGGCGGACCACCACCGCGGGGGCCATCACCTCCATCATTCTGGGAGCGGCCATCACCATCGCATGGAATGCCGCGCACATGGGCGATAAAGTGTGGCCCTCGCTCGGAACCACGGTGGATGCGGTGTATCCGGCGCTGGCTGCCTCAGTGCTGTCGCTGGTGATTGTAAGTTTGCTGACTCCGCCTCCGGCGAAGGAAAAGTGGGAACAGTTTTTCACCGCGGAGGCCGCTCCGTGACCGTCGCGGTTCGGTTCCGACTGAGGGGTGCCACCGAGCCACGACGGTAACGGAGTGGTTGTAAGATGGAGCCGTATGTAAGATGGAGCCGTAATGGAACTCGCTCAAATACAGAACGCGATTCGTGAAGAGGGCCTGGATGGCTGGCTCTTCTTCGATCATCATCATCGCGACCCGCTGGCGTACCGCATCCTCAATTTGCAGCATGCCGGACTGGCCTCGCGGCGCTGGTATTATTTCATCCCGGCCTCGGGTGAGCCTCGCGCTCTGGTGCATGCCGTGGAGCCGCGCGCGCTGGACGAACTGCCCGGCGCGAAGCAAATGTATTCCGCGTGGGCGACGCAGCGCGATGGTCTGACCGGGTTGCTGAATGGGGCGCGGCGCGTGGCCATGCAGTTCTCTCCGGATTGCGCGGTGCCGCTGGTGTCCATGGTGGACGGCGGGACCATCGATATGATCCGATCTTTGGGTGTCGAGGTGGCGACTTCCGGAGATCTGATCCAGCGCTTTGACGCGCGCTGGTCCGCGGAGCAGGCGGAAACTCACTTTGAAGCCGGCCGGCGCGTCGACCAGATTCGCGCGGCCGCGTTCGCGCGCGTCGGCGATGTCCTTCGCGGCGGCGGTGAGATCGATGAGTACGCGGTGAAGATGTATGTTCGCGAGGCCTTCGACAAGGCCGGTCTGGTGACCGATCATGGCCCGGTGGCGGCGGTGAACGCGAATGCCTCCAACCCGCACTACGAGCCGCAAGCGAGCGGATCTTCGCCCATCCGCCGCGGCGACGTGTTGCTGATGGATATGTGGGCGAAGCTGAACACGCCCGGCGCGGTTTACTACGACATCACGTGGATGGGGTTTTGCGGGGCCGTTCCGCCGGATGAAGTGACCAGGGTGTTCACCATCGTGCGGGATGCACGGGACAGTGCATTCGCGCTGGCGCGGGATCGCGTGGCCGCGGGCCAGCCCCTGCGAGGCTTTGAGGTGGACGACGCCGCCCGAAACCACATCGCGAAGAACGGATACGCGCAGTATTTCGTTCACCGCACCGGCCACTCCATTGGCGAAGAAGTGCATGGCACGGGCGCCAACATGGATAACCTGGAATCGCACGACGAGAGAAAGGTAATTCCCGGCACCTGCTTTTCGGTGGAGCCGGGCATCTATCTTCCTCAGTTCGGTACTCGTTCCGAGTTCAACGTGTACGTATCGGATACGCAGGCGCGGGTAACGGGCGCCGTGCAGACCGAGCTGATCAAAGTGCTGGACTGACCGTCTTCCCGGGCAGGAACCGCGAATACGACCACAGCGCATAGGTCCCCAGCAGGGCGAGATTGGGGAACAGCATGGGGGCCATGGGCGGAGCGCCGTTGACGACGTTCTCCAACATGCTGGCGGAGCCGCCGTGCAGGTTCGCCACCGCGTGGAAAAAGAACCCAGCGATCCCCACCGTCACCTGCAGCGCCATCACCGCCACGCAAAGCCACAGGTATCGTCTGCCGACTGGTAGGGCCAGCGGCACCGCCAGGAAGCCCACGGCAAACGCCGCGCTCACCACCGGGATCCATTCCGCGGGCCGAAAAAATCCGTTGACCGCGTGATCCGTCAGGCTCAATACGAAATTGCCGAAGAATCCACCCAGCGCCAGCGCGATCAACCACTGCGACCATTCCACGGTTTCACTCCGCACCATCCGGTTCATCACCAGCAAAAAGCCCAGCCCCGTATAAGCGAGCGGAGCGGCGAAGGGCGCCGCGTACGTGAGGCTCTTCAGGGTCCTCTCATAAAAAAACTGGCTGTGCAAATGCAGTATGACGCCGGCCAGTCCGGTAACGATGGATGCCCATCCCACCAGAAGTCCCAGGTCGTTCCACACCTGGGTTCGGCCCAGGCGAACGCGAATGGCGATTCCGGCCAGCAGCACCACCGGCGCGATTATTGAGAACCACAGGGGAATGTACTCGGCCTGTCGCCGGAACTGGTTCGCCGAATGGGCCAGGTAGATGTCCAGGATCAGGAACGCAAAGTTGAGAGCGACGAACCCGTCGATGTGAAACTGACGCTCCCGCAGCCAGCTATCGCGCAGGCGCATGCGGCCTCCTCAACTCTTCCGCCGCCGCATTGAGCTCCACCATCTTGCGCAGCATGGGATAGTTCCCGTGCCACTGAACAAAGTCCGCGCCGCCCATGAATGCGCCGTGTTTCGACGTGCGCCCGTCGTAGTGCCACAGGTCGAAGTATATGAAGTCGACGGGGTGCGAGAACGGCGGCCCGCTCAGCGCGCCCGATGTCCGCAAGCCGGCGACCAGCGTCTGCGCCGCCAGCACCTTCTCATTCGTGGAAGCGACCACCTTTTCGGCCTGATCGTACACGCGATTGATAAGGGGCATGGTGTGGCACTGATTGCAGATCTCCTTCATGTTGGCTTGCGCGAGCGCATAGCCAGGCCGCTGCTTCGAGATGGGATCGGCCAGATACCAGGACAGCCGCTCCGACGGGTCGTGCGTTACTTTCATGCCGTTCAGGCCGCTCATGTGGCAGGTGGCGCACGTGGGCACGAACATATCGCGCGTGGTGAGCTGCTCGGAGGGCGCGGAAAGGTTCAGCAGATGTTCCTGCGCGTTGAACATCACTCCGTGTTTCGATTCCTCGTAGATCTCCATTTGCGAATGGTCCGGCCCCATGTGGCATTGGCCACACGTTCGCGGCTGCCGCGCCAGGGCCACCGATGTCGTGTGCCGGCTGTGGCAGGCCGTGCAGGTTCCTACCGTTCCATCGTCATTGGGCTTACCCACGCTGTGGCACTGTTCGCAGCCGCTGGCCATGGCGGAAGCGCCTTCGAGCGTGGTAAACGGATGCGGCGGCCGGCGCGCGCCGCCCGGCTGGTATTTCTCCGTGAACGCCACGAGTTCGGGAGTGAGCCCCTTCTCTCCGTAGATGGCCGCCCAGGCAGTGGCCGCGTGACGGCTGCGCAGGAATTGCTGGTAAATGCCCTCATGGCAACTGCGGCAATTCGCCGCGGTCAGTTTGGCGGCGATGGTGAACCCATGGTGCTGCACGCCCCGCTGCCGGTCCGCGGGCGCGTGGCAATCGAGGCAATTGACCTTCTTTTCGGCATGCCGGCTCAGCTCGTATTCGTGCACCACCGAATATTGCTGGTTGTAGTGGCATTCCGCGCATTTGCCGGAAGCTCGCACGAACGCGGCGCTGGGCTGGCTGGTCTCGGCGGGCGGACGCTGGCTGTTCACCAGAAATGCGGCGAATACCAGTGAAAACGCGATGACCACGGCGACAAAAACGGAACGGAAGGACATGGCATCTATGACAATAACGCACGGAACCGGAAAAACAACTGGCAGTGTTCCTCGGTCCCTCCTCAGTTGTTGTAACGTGGGGTGGGGAGGCTCGAGTTGAAACCTGCGGGCCTGATAGCGCTTCTGGGGCTGCTGGCCGTCCCTTTGGCGGCCGCTCCGCGCGTGGTCGCCGCCGACGTGGATGGAGTGGTGCATCCCATCACGGTGGAGATCATCGCCCGGGCCATCGAACAGGCCCGCGCGGAAAACGCGTCCTGCGTGCTGATTCGTCTGAGCACGCCCGGGGGCATGCTGGACGCTACGCGCGAGGCGATCGAGAAGATGGTGGCGTCACCCGTTCCGGTGGTGACGTACGTCACTCCCAGCGGCGCGCGCGCGGCCTCCGCCGGATTTTTCCTTCTGGAAGCGGGCGACATTGCGGCCATGGCCCCCGGCACCAACACCGGCGCGTCCTCGCCAGTGCTGCTGGGCCAGCAGATGGACCCGGTGATGCGCGCCAAGGTGGAGAACGATTCGGCGGCCCTGCTGCGCAATCTCACCTTGCGCCGCGGGCGCAATTCCGACCTCGCCGAGAAGACCATTCGCGAGGCGCGCGCCTTCACCGACAAAGAGGCGCTGGACAATCATCTCATCGAAACGGTGGCGGGGAGCGAGCGCGAACTGCTCGACCAGATCAACGGCCGCGAAGTGGTGCGCTTCAATGGCGCTCACCAGAAGCTGGACACCGCCGGCGCGGAGGTGATGACGGTTTCGCTCACCTGGCGCGAGCGGCTGGTCTCGTCCATTGCCGATCCGAACATCGGGTTCATCCTGCTGGTGCTGGGGGCGCTGGGATTGTACGTGGAGTTTTCCTCGCCCGGCCTGATTTTCCCAGGGGTAGCCGGAGCGGTGCTGGTGCTGCTGGGATTGTCTTCGCTGGCGGTGGTGCCCATCAACTGGGTGGGCGTGGTGCTGCTCATTCTGGCGGCGGTGATGTTCATACTGGAAGTGAAGATCGTGTCCCACGGCATTCTAGGCACGGGCGCGACGGTATCCATGGTGCTGGGCGCGGTCTTGCTGGTGGACGGGCCGCCGGAGACGCGGATTCATCTCTCCACCGCGCTCGCGGTGAGCCTGCCCTTCGCGCTGATTACCATGTTCCTGGTTTCGATCACCGTTCGCGCCCGGCGCAACAAAGTGCTTACCGGGGTTTCCGGTATGCTGGACGAGATCGGCGTGGCGCGCACGGACCTGTCGCCGGGCGGGAAGGTTTTTGTCCACGGGGAGTTCTGGGACGCGGTGAGTTCGATGCCCGCTTTGGAAGGCGCGCGCGTGCGGATTACCGCGGTGGATGGACTCACGCTCCATGTGGAGCCGTTGAAATAGGGAGGACCTATGCTTGACCCTGTGATTCTGGTACCGATTCTGATCGTTGTTCTTTACCTGCTCTCCTCGATCAAGATTCTGGCGGAATACGAACGCGGAGTGATTTTCCGTTTGGGTCGTATTCTTGGGAAGCCGAAAGGCCCGGGCATCATTCTCGTATTCAAGCCGTTGGATCGCATGGTGCGCATCTCACTGCGGATCGAGGCGATGGAGGTGCCTCCGCAGGATCTGGTGACGCGCGACAACGTAACCGTGAAGGTGAATGCGGTGGTGTATTTCCGCGTGGTGGACCCCACCAAGGCCGTCCTTGAGGTCACCAACTTTCTGTATGCCACATCACAGGTGTCGCAGACCACGCTACGCAGCATTCTGGGCGAAGTGGAACTGGACGAACTGCTTAGCCAGCGCGACAAGATTAATATCCGGTTACAGGCGGTACTGGATCAGCACACCGGTCCGTGGGGTGTTAAGGTAACGCTGGTGGAAGTGAAGCAGGTTGATTTGCCGGACCAGATGATCCGCGCGATCGCCCGGCAGGCCGAAGCGGAGCGCGAGCGCCGCGCGAAGGTGATCCATGCCGAGGGCGAGTACATGGCGGCGGAGAAGCTGGCCATGGCGGCGCACCTGATCCAGCGGGAGCCGGCGGCGCTGCAGTTGCGCTACCTGCAGACGCTGGTGGAAATCGGCTCGGAGAAGAATACTACTGTGGTGTTTCCGCTGCCGCTCGATATACTTTCATCATTGGGCCGCGCGCTGGATCGTTTTGCCGGCGACCCGGCCCCGCCAGGAAAGGGAGACTGATTCCAGTTGCCACGAACCGAGGACGGCGAATTCGAGTTAGTACTGGGCAACAAGCAATTGCTCAGCGTGTTTTTCATCATGGTGGTCCTGCTGGGCGTGTTTTTCGCCATGGGCTACATCGCGGGCCGCAATTCGGGCCCTGGCGCGAGTGACGCGGCGAAGAAGGGTGACGCGGGCAAGCCGATTGTGGTGGATAGCTCGCAGCGCTCGTCGCCCATGCCGGACGCGGGCACGCCCGCGGCGCAGCCGGCCTCCGACGCCGGTACATCCTCTCAGCAGGCGGCGGGCACGCAGCCGGTGGCGGGCACGCAGCCGGTAGCGACGACAACGGCGCCGCCCCAGCAGACCCCTGCGCAGCCGCCCGCGGAAGCGCCACCTCCCGCCGCCAGGGCCGCCGCGCCCGCGCAGACCCCGCCGGAGCAGCAAGTGGGAGGCGCGCCCGCGGTAGCCGAACCGGAACCAGGAGCTGCGTACCTGCAGGTGGTGGCGACGGCGCGGCCGGAAGCGCAGGTGATTGGGGATACGCTCAGCAAGCGGGGCTACAAGACGCTGCTGGCTCCGGGGCCAACCGGGAACGTCTTCCGGGTGCTGGTGGGTCCGCTGAAGGACGCGGCGGAGATTGCGACCGCGCGCGCGGATCTGGAAAAGGCCGGATTCAAGCCCATCGTGCGGCGGTTCTGATGGCCGGCCGTGCGTATTTTCGAAGGACAACTAGTGGGGCACGATTGTATCGTGCGGCGGGTTTTCAACCCGCCTGCCGAAGAGTGATCTCAGGCCCGCTCCATCACTGTCGCGGTTCGGCCTGTCGCCGAAGGGAAGGGCCGCTTGAAAATCGGCCGCAGGATAGGGCGCCGCGTTGACTGGTGACGCCCTGGTGCAGATTGCCGCGCCGCGTCTGCCGGAGTGGCTGCGCCGCGGCGTCACGCATTTCCCCTCGGTGCAGGCCCTGAAGAGCGATCTGCGCCGGCTCAATCTGCACACGGTGTGCGAATCGGCGCGCTGTCCGAACATCCACGAATGCTTCCACCGGGGCGCGGCGACGTTCATGATTCTGGGCAACCTGTGCACGCGCGGTTGCGGTTTTTGTTCGGTGCCCAAGGGCTCTCCGGACAAACAGGCGTTCGCGCTCGACCCCGATGAGCCCGCTCACGTGGCGGACATGGCCGCACGGATGCGCCTGCGCTACGTGGTGATCACCTCGGTGAACCGAGACGACCTTGCCGACGGCGGTTCGCGCCACTTCGCCCGAACCGTTGTCGAGGTGCGGCGCGCTTGCGGGAGGCGCGCATCGAAGTGCTCACTCCGGATTTCTGCGGCGATCTGCAAGCCGTGGAGCGCGTGCTGGACGCGGGGCCGGACGTTTTCAATCACAACATGGAGACGGTGCCTGGCTTGTACCGGCGCGTGCGCCCGCAGGCAAAGTACGGGCAATCGCTGGACGTGCTGCGGTTCGCGAAACGCTACCGGCCGCAGGCGCTCACGAAATCCGGGTTGATGGTTGGCCTGGGTGAACGGCCGGAGCAAGTGCAGGCGTTGATGGGCGACCTGCTGGCGGCGGACGTTGATGTGGTGACCATTGGACAGTACCTGCAGCCGACGCGCCGCAATCTGCCGGTGAGCGAGTACGTGCGCCCGGAACAGTTCGAGGCGTACCGGCGGTATGGCCTCGATCTGGGTTTCCGCGCGGTGTTCAGCGGGCCGTTCGTGCGCAGTTCCTACATGGCGGACAAGGTGAATGACCAGGCTTCCGGCGCCCTGGATTAAGTACGCACTGGCGCTGTTGACGGCCGTGCTGCTGGTAGCCGCGTTTCCGCCGCTCAATCTGGTTTTCCTGGCGCCCATCGCGCTGACCCCCCTGCTTCTGGCGTTGCTGTGGGAGCCGCGTCCATGGCATCGCTTTCTGCTCGGCTACGCTGTCGGGAACGTGTACTGGTTCGCCACCTGCTACTGGATTCAGTTCGTCCTTGAGGTTCACGGAGGCATGGGGCGGTGGGGCGGCTGGGGAGCGTTTCTGCTGTTTTCGCTGGCCAAATCACTCCATCTTGCCATTTTCGCGATGCTGGCCGGCGCGCTGCTGCCGCGCTGGTACGCGACTCCCGCGGTGGCCGCGCTTTGGACGGGCATCGAGCGCACGCACGGTCCCCTGGGTTTCGCATGGCTGGCGTTGGGCAACGCGGGCATCGACATGGCGTTGCCGATGCGGCTGGCGCCGCTGGTGGGTGTTTATGGATTGTCCTTTCTGTTCGCGCTGATCGCCACCGCGATGGCGCTGCTGCTGGCGCGGCGGCCGCGTCGCGAACTGGTCTGGCTGGCCGCTGTGGCGCTGGTAGTGGTGCTGCCTCCCTTGCCTTCGCCGCATGCGGGGACGCGGACGGCGGTGCTGGTGCAACCGAACCTGTCTGAAGAGGACGATTGGACGACGGCCACCGCGGAAAACGCGGAACGCAACCTGGTGGACATCACCGCCGCCGCGGCCGCCGCCGGTGAAACGAACCTGATGGTGTGGCCCGAGTCGCCCGGTCCGTTCTACTACTACGCGGATCCGGGCTTTCGCGAAAAGGTGACGACGCTGGCGCGAGACGCGCACGCCTGGTTTGTGTTCGGCACGGTGGCGGAGACGCCCGCGAACCAGCCGCTCAATTCGGCGATCCTGCTGGCGCCGGACGGGCATCTGGTGGACCGCTACGACAAGATCTTCCTGGTGCCTTTTGGCGAGTTCATTCCACCGCTGTTCGGGTTTGTGAACCGCATTACGCAGGAGGCGGGGGATTTCAGTCCCGGCGAGCGCATTGTGGTGTTTCCGGCGGGCGGCGACAAGCTGGGGGTGTTCATCTGTTATGAGTCGGCGTTCCCGCATCTGGTGCGCCAGTTTGCGAAGCAGGGCGCCACCGTGCTGGTGAACATTTCCAACGACGGCTACTTCGGCCACAGCATCGCGCGGCAGCAACATCTGCTGCTGGTACGCATGCGCGCGGCGGAGAACGGCCGCTGGATTCTGCGCGCCACCAACGACGGCATCACGGCGGTGGTGGACCCGGCCGGCCGCGTCACCGGCGGCTTACCTATGTATGCGGAATCCACCGGCCGTTTCAAGTATTCCGCCGAGGCCGGGGTGACACCGTATACCGAATTGGGGGACTGGTTCGCGTGGGGCTGCCTGCTGGGCGCGATTATTTTGCTGGCGCTCTCGCAATGGCCCACTTATCTGGCCGATGCTCCGGAAATTGTGCAGAGGAAGCCGCGCATCAACGCTTGATGAGCGCGAGGCTGAAGGGTCGCACCTATGCCCTGACCCGCACGTGCGGCGTCCTTGGATTCGAGGTCAGTCCTGGCGGCCGAACAACCCTTCGAGCCAAAGCTCGTACCGGAGCATCTGCCTCATCTCGTCGTTGAGGCCGAGTACTCGTACCGTGGCGCGTCCGACCGGCGTCAAGCCTTGAATCTCCAGACTGAATGGTGCGAGGATTCCTGCAGGCACAGAGAGCGCTGCCCATTCGTCTTTCCGCGGGTGGAAAAGCGGGGCCGTCTGCTCGGTTTCGGGGTCGACACCAGTAAGGTTGGGGCCCTTTTTCAGATTGCAGCGCGAGCAGGCGAGAGCGAGATTGGCGAGATGCGTCGACCCGCCATGCTGCCTGGCTACAATATGCTCGATGTGGAAAGGGCGGGGAAATGCCGCTTGTGGGATACGGCAGTACTCGCAACGATGCCCGGCCCGCTGCCGCACCGTCGCCGCCAGTTCGCTCATGCCGGCTGATGAAGGTGTTGACGAGCTTTCGACTGCCAGTACGCCAGAAGATCGCCGATATTGACGTACGCTTCCAATTCGGCTTCTTCGTCACCGGTCAGCGTGCCGTCATTGGCTTTGGCGTTGAGTGCTTCGATGCGGGCAGCGTCCCCCTCGGGGAAGTCGAGAGCCAGAATGCTTTCAGCAAGCGGCCTGGCCATCCCGTGTCCCGGTAGATCGAACACCCTTCGCAAGACTTCCATGTGAGGTTTGGAACGAAATGTCGAGCCAGCCATACTGCTCTTAGTGTACGCCGGTCAGGAGCCGGGCGCCTGATATGCTTGACAAATGCCTCGCTGGACGGCTGCGCTGGCCCTGGTATTTGTCCTGCGAGCGCAATCGCCCGAGAATAAGGTATTCAGCGTCACCACCACGCTGGTGCAACTGGACGCGGTGGTCACGGATTCCAAAGGCCGCCAGATTAACAATCTGAAGCCGGAGGATTTCGAAATTCTGCTGGACCGCAAGCCGCAAACGATCACGAATTTCTCGTATATTCATCTCGATTCCGCGGACGTGAATCGTCCGGCCGCGACGCCGCAGCCGTGGGTGCTCAAGCCGGGCGATGTCCACCGCAGCATGGTGCTGCTGGTGGACGATTTGGGGCTGTCGTTCGAGAGCATGTATTACGTGCGGCGGAGCTTGCGGAAGTTCATCGACGAGCAGATGCAGCCGGGCGATCTGGTGGCCATCTGGGAGACCGGGCGCAGTAACAGCGTTTTCCAGCAATTCACGTCCGATAAGCGGGTGCTGTCGGCCGCTGTCGAGAGCCTGAAGTGGAACCCGCGCGGCCGAGGTGGAATCGATGCGTTTCCCCAGGGAGAGGACCGGCCCGGCAACCCGGGCGACTCCCGAGGGCGCGCGCCGCGAGCCAGCCCGGTCGACGTCGAAGACGAACAGATCTGGGTTGATCAGGAGCTGTCGCTGGGATCGCTCGGCACCCTTGTCGAATTGCTGGACGAACTTCGCGAGGTGGGTGGCAGGAAGGCGGTGGTGTTTTTCTCGGATGGCTTTCTGGCGTTGCCGGAAATCGACAGCCACGTGGGCATCCTGACCAGCCCGCTGGAAGCGCAGTTGATCGAACTGACGCGGCGCCTGATCGACAAGGCGAACCGCTCCGGCACGGTGATCTACACCGTGGATGCTCGCGGCCTGCTCTATGTGCGGCCGGGGGCGCTGCAGCGGTTGTGGTCTTCTCAGGTCGGGATGGAGCAGCTTGCGGAGGAGACGGGAGGCGTGGCCACCGTTAACAGCAACGGCTATAGCGAGGCGATGCAATCCATTGAAGAGGACCAGAAGGGATACTATCTGATTGGCTTCAAGGCGCCGGACCACATATCGAGCGGGCAGCCGAACGCGAAGCCCGGGTTTCATTCCATTCGCGTGAAGGTGAAGGGCGCGGGATTGCACGTGCGTTCGCGTTCCGGGTTCGTGGCCGAGACCGACGAAGCCTCACTCCCGAAACAAGACACGCCCGAGGCGCAGATGCAGTCGGCCGTACAGGCGCTCTTCAACCAGGCCGGGCTGCGCGTCCGGCTGACGGCGCTGTTCGAACGAACGCCGCAGGGGAAGCCGTTCGTACACAATTTGCTGTACATTGACGCGCGGGATATCCAGTTTCAGACGGACGCGGCGGGGAAGCATAATGCGGCGCTCGATCTGGTGGTGCTGGCCACTGGATACGGCATCGATCCCCTGGCGGTTCAGAGCAGGCACATCGTGGTTGAGGCGAACAGCGACCGGTTCCAGCAACTGCGGAAAGATGGCATCCTGCTGGTCCTGGATGTCGCGGTGAAGCACGCCGGGCCGTATCAGGTCCGCGCATCCCTTCGCGACAGCGCCTCGGGCAGGCTCGCATCGGCCGGACAGTACATCGAGATTCCGGACCTGAACAGGCAGCACATCGCCCTCGCCTCGCTGCGGCTGGACGACGCGTCGGCGGGGACGGAAGAACGCTTCAACGACGCTTCGTCGGTGCTGCGCGAGTTTCGCGCTGGCAGCCGGCTTGCATTTGTGTCGAGCATCGTAACCGACACGAAGCCGCCGGACGGTCTGGACGCGAAGATTCAACTGTACCAGGATGCTACTCCGGTTCTGACTTTCCCGGTACCGGTGCGCCCGGTGGTTGGACAGAACGCGCCCGAGGTGCGTGGTGTGTTGCATCTGGCGGAATCGCTGCCCGCGGGCCAGTATTACTTGAGAGCCGTGGTGACGGACCGGCGGGGGAAACGGGCGCGGACGGCGACTACCTGGACGGAATTCGAGGTGGTGCAGTAAAGAAGTTAGCGGCAGCGCATGGCGCTGCCCCACGGCTATGCGAGCAGCAGGGCGGAGCGGCAGAGGTCCAGGAGATTGCTTCGCACCTGCGCGTCGATGGTGTCGCGGGGGACGTTGGGATGGCCCGCGGCCAGGCTGTCGACCAGCGCGGCGTGGTCGCGGGTACCGTCGAGGAGCAGGACGAAACGCCTGGCCAGCTCGTCTTCCAGACGGATGCTCCGGTGCAGAAGGGTGGTTATGACATTGCCTTCCTGGGCCTCGATGCGAGCGAGCGCGCTCACCGCCGGCCGTGCGCTGACCTGCGATGCGACGTGCACGGCGCGGGTGCGCAAATCGGCCAGCCCCATGGCGGCCAGGCGCAGCATGGCTTGTTTCTCGCGTTCCTCGATGACGCGCTCGCCACGCGGCCAGATCTGCTGAAGACGTTCGATGGCCGCGATGATGACGGCATCCTTCGTTCGAATGCTGCCCTTGCCGTGAAGGACACGGAATTCGAGCGTGCCGTCGGCTTCCTCGCCAAACTTTCGCAGGGGCGACGCCACCCACATCCCGCCGACCCTGTCGGCGAGACCTTCGCGGTGCAAGCGGATTTCGCCGTGGCAGAGCAGCGTCTCCCGGAAGCCGCGGAACATGGCGAAATCGAGATACTGCTGGAACGCGATCAAATCGTCGCCGGCGGACCTGGTTAGCATCTGCAGCACTTCGGGATTTAGCGGAGGGTTCAGCATGTCGCGCAGGCGGGTCTCGCTCAGGAACTGCAGCCCGTGGCGCGCGGCGGCTTCCATCACGTCGGTGAAATGAAACGCCGAGTAGTGGGGGTTCAACTCATCGTGAAAAATGCCCTCGTCATCGCGCTTGCTCTGGCGTTCGAATTCGTTCTGGTAGACGGCTTTCGCGATGCCGCTGGCGTTTGCGGAGTCCGACAGGAACTTCAGGAAGGCCTTGCCCTCCCGCGCCCGCGCTTCGCCGGAGAGCCCGGCCCGGACGGCGTGAAACTCCATGGCATCGCGGGAGACCATGCGCAGGTGGCCGGCCGGGTAGGTGTTGTAACTCACGTAGGCCACGCCGTGGGGGCGCAGGTGACGGCGGCACACCGCAAACAGCTTCTCGCGCGCTTCCGCGGGCACCCAGGAGTAGAACCCGTGCGCGATGATGTAGTCGAACTCGCCGAGGTCCGGCCCCGCATCAAGCAGGTTCATGGCGTGGACGCGAACGTTGGTCAGACCCAGCTGCTCGATGCGGGATTGCGCGCGCGCGATGGTGCCGGGTGCGAGATCGATGCCGGTGAATTCGCTGTCCGGCAGGCCGAAGGCCATGGGGATGATGTTGCCGCCCTGATTGCAGCCAATTTCGAGGACACGGCAGCGTTCGACGGGCGCGGGCGTCATGCCGAACAGAATGGCGGCCACGGCCATGGGGTCGGGATGAGCGCGCTGGTAGGCGTGTCCGGGGTAGCGGACCTGGTCGTAAACGTCGGCGGTCAGTGTGCCTCCCCGAAACAATATATATGGCCCGCTCCGTCACCGTCGCGGTTCGGTAACGCTTATGGGTTGCCGCTCCGTCACCGTCGCGGTTCGGTTTGCCGCTCCGTTACCGTCGCGGTTCGGTAACGCTTCTTCAGGAGTGGCGGATGACCAGCACGTCGCCGTCGCGCACGATGTACTCTTTGCCCTCCAGCCGCAGCAGGCCTTTTTCACGCGCTCCCGCGTAGCCGTGGTTATCGACGAGGGACTGCCAGTTCACCACTTCGGCGCGAATGAACTTTTTCTCGAAGTCGCTGTGGATGGCGCCGGCCGCCTTCACTGCGGGGCTGTTCATGGGGATGGTCCAGGCGCGCACCTCATCCTCGCCGGCGGTGAGGAAGGACATCAGGCCGAGGAGGTGATAGGTGGCCGAGATGAGGCGTTCGAGGCCCGAATCGGCAAGCCCATAGCTGGTGAGGTATTCGGTTTGTTCCTCGCGGGGCAGTTCGGCGAGTTCCGCTTCCACCTTCCCGCAGATAGCCGCCACCTCCGTGTGGACGCGGCCGGCGAGCGGGCCGTCGCTGTACTCCACCTCGATTTCGTGCAGGCGCGCGGCTTGTCCCTCGCCCAGGTTGAGCACCACCAGCATCGGCTTCTGGGAGAGGAACTGGAATCCGCGAATGCGCTTCTCGTCGTCGGCGGTGAGTTCCAGGGAGCGCAACGCGGTGCCCGCTTCCAGCATCACGCGGCAGCGTTCGAGCAACTCGAACTCGCGATCGAGCTCGAGGTTGTTCTTGATTTTCTTGCGGTCCTTCTCGAGGCGCTCGAGGCGCTTCTCCACCACCACCAGATCGCTGACGATGAGCTCGGTGTCGACGTCGTCGAGATCGCGCAACGGATCGACCGAGCCTTTCTCGTGCGGCACCACGTCGCTTTGGAACACGCGCAGAACGTGGGCGAGCGCGTCGGCCACGCGCAGGCTGGCCAGGTAGCTGGGATCGCGCAGGGCCTCTTTCGAGATGGCCGGGAAGTCCAGGTATTCGACGGTGGCGTGGGTGATCTTCTGCGGATCGAAAACCGCGGAAAGGGCGGCGAGGCGAGCGTCGGGCACCTTGGTGACGCCGACGCGCGCTTCGAGCGAACCGACGCGCGCCGCTTCATGCACGCCGGTGAGGATGGTGAACAGAGAGGTCTTGCCCACCATGGGCAGGCCGATAATGGCTGTTTTCAAACTCCAAGTTTAGCAGCGAGGCCTGCTTTTCATTCTGAGGAGCGCTCCCGAGCCGTTGATTAACCCTCACGGCGAGAGACCGTTTGTAACCCGCAACGGCGTGGGACCAGTTTTCGTACCGGCGGACGTCGCCGCTCGCAACGTTGCGCAGAGGTGTCTAGAATTCCCCACGCCTCGTGATCCGCCTCTCCGGCGATGGAGCAACGGACTCTTGGCCGGAGTGTCGCATGGGCGGGGAGGTTGCAGGCCTCAAGTGGCGGCAAACACTGTGGAAAAAGATCGTGATGGGTGCTTCTGGCGCGTACGTAATGACTTTGTCATTACGGCATGGTATATTCAATGTTCATGCCAGCCCGTGAGACTCTGAACATTCGAATCAAGCCGGAGGTCCGGGGACTGATAGACCGGGCGGCGGAAATGACCGGGAAGACGCGCACTGATTTCGTTCTGGATGCAGCGCGCCGGGCCGCTGAGGACGCGCTCCTCGACCGCACGGTGTTCACGGTGAGCCCGCAGGCTTATGCTGCGTTTCTGAAACGTCTGGATGCTCCTCCGAAACCCAATGGGCGTTTGCGCCGCACTATGCGGACATCCGCGCCGTGGGATTGAGTGTGTCCCTGTCGGCGCCGGAGTTACTGGCCGACCGACACAAGCTCGACGAGTTCTTTTCCGGCGAGCCCTCTTTGGATGGCTGGCTGAGACGCCGCGCGCGGGCCAATCAGGCGAGCGGGGCCTCACGCACGTATGTGACCTGCGAGGGGGATCGAGTGGCCGGCTACTACGCGCTGGCTTCCGGGGCGATTGTGGGGGACAACGAGGCCGGCAGGTTCAAGCGGAACATGCCGGCTCCGATACCGGTGGTTATCCTTGGACGCCTCGCCGTGGACCGCTCCTTGCAGGGCCGCGGCGTCGGACGCGGTCTGTTCCGCGATGCTGCCCGGCGCGTAGTTCAGGCGGCGGAGGTTATTGGGATTCGCGGGATTGTGGTTTACGCTATCTCGGAAGAAGCAAAGCAGTTCTACATTGCTCTGGGGTTCGATGCGAGCCCGCTCGAACCTACGATACTGATGGTCACACTCGCGGACCTGCGCGGCGCACTGGCACCCGGCGCGGGATGAGGAAGAGGGCTTTCTTAACGCCGCTCCGTCACCGTCGCGGTTCAGTAACTGCCCGCAAGCGTGGAAACACGAGAGAAAACTGCTGGCGAGCGTTGCGGAGAAACAAAGGAAGAGACTGCTGGCACGCGTAGGACCAGGAGAAAACTGCTGGCGAGCGTTGCGGAGAAACAAAGGAAGAGACTGCTGGCACGCGTGGAACCAGAGCGTTACGGAGAAACAAAGGAAAAGACTGCTGGCACGCGTAGAACCAGAGCGTTACGGAGAAACAAAGGAAAAGACTGCTGGCACGCGTAGAACCAGGCGAAAACTGCTGGCGAGTAGAACCAGGAGAAAACTGCTGGCGCGGTTCACTCGGTTCGGAGGGCGGTTAGCGGGTCGACTTTGATGGCGCGGCGGGCGGGCACCCAGCTTGCCAGGAAGGCCACCATGGTCATTAGCGCGATGGCGCAGAAGTAGGTGAGAGGGTCGTGCGCGCCGACGCCGTAGAGGATCTGGCTGAAGAACGTTCCTCCGGCGAAAGCCAGCAGCAGGCCAATCGCCACGCCGGTCGCCAACATGATTGCGGTGCGCCTCAGCACGACGCGCGCTACTTGCGCGGGAGCCGCGCCCAAGGCCATGCGGATGCCGATTTCGCGGGTTCTTCTGGATACGGCGTAGGCCATGATTCCGTAGACGCCGGTCGCCGCCAGGACAAGCGCCAGCGCTCCGAACGATCCAAGCACGATCGCGGCCATTTTGGCGGGGAACAACGCCAGTCCGAGCGAGTGGCTCAGGCTGCCGTCGTTGAAGACGGTGAGCGTGGGGTCGACCTCCAGAACCGCGCGGCGCATCTGACTGATGGTCTCGGCCTCGGACATCGGCGAGCGCGCCACGAGCGTCTGGGCCTGGCTCCAACGCTGTTCGATCGGTTCAAAAATGGCGGGAGTTGGCGATTCGGCGAGCGTATAGTATTTTCCGTCCTCAACGACGCCGGCGATCTGTATCCATTTCCCAGCCGCGTCATTGCGGAAGCGCTTACCTATGGGGTCCTCGCCGGCGAGGAGCTTGCGGACGAAGGTCTCATTGACCAGAGCGACCGGGGTTGCGTCTTTCTTGTCGCGCCGATCGAAATCGCGGCCCGCGACGAGGCGCGTATGCATGGCCTGGAGGTAGCCGGGCGTGACGGTGTACAGAAAAGCGCGAGGGACGTAGTCCGGGCGGGGCTCGGGTTTGCCTTCGAGATAGACGGCATCCATCTGGTCACTGGTGACAAAGAGAGGCAGGCCGGCGCTCATTGCAGCGGCCTGAATCCCGGGCATGGCGCGAACGCGGTCCAGCACGCGGCGCTGGAAGTCGCGGCCACGCTGCTCGTCGTAGCCCTCGCCGCCCAGATCGAACGAGAGCACGGCGGCATGTTCGGGCTGAAATCCGAGATTCAGGCTGAGCGCGCGCTGCAAGCTGCGGACTACCAGAACACTGCCGATGACCAGCACCACGGAGAGAGCCACCTGGACGGTGACGAGGAGATCGCGGGCGTTCAGCCGGCGAAGGCGGTCCGCTGGCGCGTCGTTCTTCATGGCGCCCGCAAGGTTGGTGCGAGCGGATTGCAGGGCGGGCACAAGGCCGAACAGGAACGCGCTGAGGAGGGAAACAGCGGCGGCAAAAAGCAATACTGGCGTGTCGACGGCGACGCGGGTCATGGTGAGGGTGTCGATGGGGGGACGCCACGCGTTGATCAAGGCGGTGAGCCAGGAGGCGAGGAGAATTCCCGCGACGCCGCCAGCGATGGAGAGCAGGAGGCTTTCCGTAAGAAGCTGGCGCAGGAGCTGGCCCTGGCTGGCGCCTAAGGCCAGGCGGATGGCGATTTCTTTTCTGCGGTCGGCGGCGCGGGCCAGCAGGAGACCGGCCAGGTTCACGCAGGCGACCAGCAGCACGAGGCCGCCCACGACCATCCCGACCGCCGAGAAACCGATGATGCCCGGCCGCAGAAAAGTACCGCCCATGCCTGGCGGGGAGAGCACGATGGAAACGCCAGCGTCCTCCTTGGGATATTCGCGGCGGAGCTGGGCGGCGATGGTGTTGATGGCAGCCTCGGCGCTTTTCATGGAAACGCCCGGCTTCAGGCGGCCGATCATCCAGCCTTGCAGGTCGCCGCGGTGGTCCAGCCAGCTCGGCCCCTTGGGCACGGACATGGCCAATGGGACATAGACCTGAGGAGTGATGATGACCTCAGTGCCGGTGAATGCACGGGGCGCCACGCCGACGATGGTGTGATCCAGGCCATCGATGCGGACCTGCCGACCGACAACATTGGGTTCGCCGGCGAAGTTCGTCTGCCAGCAATTCCAGGCGAGGACGACCACCGGGTGGCCGCCGCCCTTCACGTCATCGGCGGGATGCAGCAGGCGGCCCAGGAAAGGTTGAACGCCCAGCATATCGAAATAATTTCCGCTGACCGCGAAACCCCAGAGACGGTTATTGCGCGACCCGCCGCGGCTCATGTTAAATGGCTCGAAATCGAACATGGCGAGGCCGCTGAGCGCGGTATTGCGATCCCGATAATCTTTGTAATCGGGATAAGACATCATGGGGGACTCGTCGCCCTTGGCATTGTGGTGGTTGAAAAAGATGAGCTCGCTTTGGTTCCGGACTCCGAAGGGGCGGAAGACGAGGGCGTTGACCAGGGAGAACATGGTGGTGTTGGCGCCGATTCCCAGAGCCAGAGTGACCACGGCGGCGGCGGTGAAGCCGGGGCTGGAGCGGAGGCGGCGGAAGGCGAGGGTGAGATTCTGGCGCAACATTGCTTATTGCAGCTTATTGCAGGGGCACGTTGGCCGCCGTGGGAAGCTTCGGATTCTTAAGGGGGATGCCGCTGATTGGGTGACCGGTTTTGGGAAGGGTCGGGCGGGGGCGGACGGTTTGGGGGGGATCTCTACTGCCCCCACAGAATCGTAAAGTCCCCGGTTTCGTCGACCACGGTGTAGTCGGGCGGCAGCCGAAACATATCCGGATCCGGTTCGGCCCTTGTGACGTGAATCAGCTTGTGGGTGAACTCGCCCTTCACCGGATCGCTGGTCTTCTCGATGACGTAAACGGCAAGCTCGGGCGACCACCAGCTTTCAGCGATCCTCGTCACACCCGTATTGTTCGCTGATGGGTCCGGAGGAAGCGTGTAGCGCCGTCCCTCTACTACGAGTCCTTCGATGATCTGCGTTCCAAGATCCTCCATGCTGCCCGAGACTTCGGGTCCCCCGAGGCGCGGCATCGGCGAAGGCGGGTGCAGCGTTCGGTTCGGCTGCAGTTGCTGACGATACACCGTCTTGTTTACCGCGTACACGACGTACCTGGCGCCAGCGACGGGGTCTCTTATTTCGATGAGCAGCGGCCCGATCTGCGGTCCTCCGGGCTGCCGCCACACCGGTTTTTCGGAACGGGTTCGGCCTGCCGAATCCCGGCAGCTTTTGCTCGGAGCGAACTCCACGATCTTCTGGGTCCCATCTGGCCGCGTCACGGTATTCACGTTCCTGGTTTCGCCGCAATACGGAGCGTCCACGGCCGGCGGCATGGAGTAATCCGCCGCCGGGAAATAGATGGTCCCGACGGGATATGAATTCTGGGCGCACAGGCTGCCCGCTGCCAATGCTCCCAATATCAGCGCAAACCAGCGAGTATTCATAGGTCATCCTTTTCGCATTTCATTTTAACCCGGTGCCATGTCCCCGACCATGTACCCTTCAGGTCGGTATCAGATGCGCGATTTCAGAGCGCTGAGAGAAATCGTGGCCGCGCATGCGTTCCACATCGCCGAAAGCCAGGCTTATTTTTACGGCATAAACGGACCGGTGTTCAGGCTGCCGCTGACTTTCTCGAGGTCAACGGCGTCGATAGCAGACCCTTGCCGGAATTGACCACCTACGAGGCCATGATCCGTGTTGCCACGCAAGAGCCTTCTTACGCGATGCTTTGAAGCCGAACATCTGGCTCTGGTTCCGCTCCGTTACCGTCGCGGTTCGGCAGGACCCGCAGACCTGTAGCTACGCTTCCGGGCCGCGCCTGTAAACAAGGCAACCGGCGGCCGCCTTGGAGGTAGCGCGGCGGGCACCGCCAGGATGGTTATCGATTGTGCGGGAAAGGTTGCTATGAGGGTGGTGGCCGTCCTGACTGGCGCCGGCGGAGAGACGGGAAGATGGGGCTGCTCCACGATGGCGGCCAGATTCGCGTTGCTGTATAGAAAGACCTTTGCGGGGCCCCTCGGCCGCAGGTTGGGGATGGAGACCGTGCTGGTCAGATCTCCATAGGTCTTGTTGATGACCACCACCGTCACCACGTTGTCCGAGCTGCGCAGCGCTCCGTACACCGAGAGCAGGCCTTGATTGGCGCTGGTGGAGGCCAGCGCAATATCGCCGAACATGGAGTTGTTTCCGTCGTAGTTGCGGTAGACCTCGAAGGCCATCAGGGCGGGGATCTGCTGCTGCACCGCCGTCTGCGCGTCGTAGGTATTCCACCAGAGCGTGGCCATGTCGAGGCCGTAGCTGCCGAAGATCCCTAGAAGGTCGGCCTGCGCCAGAGCTCCGTTGATGGAGGCGGTTCCGCCCCAGTTGTATTCGGTGATCGCAACTTTGGTGCCGGGATAGTCCTTCGAAATCCAGGACTGGGCCAGCGGAATCAGTTGCGGCGAGACCGGCGGCGCGGAGCTGGTGGGGTTGTTGGGATCGGTAATATTCGGATCGGTGTACGTGGAGTCCCAGAAGACGCGCGTAGAGTTCAAGCGCGACTGCTGCACCGAGGTATCTCCCGCGGGGGTAAAGGCCAGGTTGTCCGGATTATAGAAGTGCATATCCAGATAATCCAGCAGGCGGACGCCGTTGGCGGATTCATACGCCGCGAAGTGCTGGAGGTAATACTCGATGAGCGGCACGTCGCCGTGGGCCAGCCGGTCCACCGGGTTTCCATTGGCGCAATAGCACGGGCCGGTGTTCCACCCGGTCTCTATGTCCAGCTTGGAGTAGAAGAAACACATCCAGCAGGAGAGCACCGGCCCGCTGACCTCGGCGGTGGGGTCGTTGCTCTTAATGGTCTGGGCGTAGGCGAGGCCGTCGTTGGTCAATTCATCGTAGGTGTTGGGCAATGGATGGATGTCGGCCTGGGTTGAATCCCACCACTCCGGTTCGTTGTCCAGTTCGTAGATGGCGACGCCTCCGCTGGCCGCATTGCCGAATTTGCCCACCAGGAACTGCACCCATCCGGCATCGAAGGTCTGATCGATGGGCGAGCTGGTGTCGTGGGGATCGTTAACCACTCGGGCGCCGTTGAGAAGAACACCGTTGCCGCAGTCCGGCCGGCCGGGATCAAACCCTTGCTGCGCCCCGTATTTGGCCACCGAGAAGCTGCACGCGGTGCTGCGCTGGGGGGTCCAGCCGATGAGCGGAACGGTAACCATGGTCCTGGTCCCGGTGGATTGATCCATGGCGATCTGGGTGTTGAGGATGCTGGTCTCGGGGTAGCCGGAGGTGGAGCCGGGCGAGTTCTCGAAGTACCAGTCGGCGGCGTTGTTGTCGGTGTCGAGCAGATAGTTGTAGCGGGTGGTCTGGTCTCCGCCCCAGCGTTCCACGGGCACGTTGGCGGCCTGCTCAATGGATGGGGTGAGCGCGAGAAACCAGTCGTTCATGCCATAGATATAGGGATTGATGGGGTGGGTCTGCTGGCCTGCGTCCACGGTGAGTTCCGGCCCCGCGGCTATGGGCGGCGGCACCAGGGTGACCGTGACACTGCCGCTTTGGGAGGGGTCCTGGGTGCTGGTGGCGGTGACCGTTACGGTAGCCGGCGCGGGGTAGGGGGTGATGTAGAGGCCCGTTGAGCTGAGCGTGCCCGGGCTCAGAGTGCTGCCCGAGGGCGCGAACAACGACCAGGTGACCCCGCTGTTGTAATCGCCTGTTCCGGATACCTGAGCGGCGAACTGAACCTGGGTTCCGATGATGGCGGTGGCCGGATTGGGGGTCACCGAGACCGCGGTGATTGCGGACCCGGAGGCAGCCGATGGGGTTGCTGCGGCGTATTGGGCGCCGCAAATGGTTAGCAGGAGATAGAGTCCGGCGCCCGCCCAAACCGCTGCATTCCGGCCACTGGTGCGCATGCGAGGTCTCCTGTCAGCCCGAATCATAACATTCCGTCAGGAATGGCCAGGACGCAGAGTTGGAGGGTTCAAATGGACACGCGAGAGGCCGGTAAACTGTATGGCATGGCGGGGCGAGTTGAGCCTTCACTGACTTCCTGGGCGATGCGACTCATTTGCGAACTGGATACCGCCGATCAGCGCGCCAAAGAGTTGGTCAATGGCCTGACTCCGCTCCAGCTCAACTGGAAGCCGAGCCAGGACGCGTGGAGCGTTGGGCAATGTCTCGATCACCTGCACCTCACCAACGAAGTGTATCTGGCGGCGATAGCGGCTTCTCTGACGACTCATGGACCCTGTGCGGTTAACGACATCACACCGGGCTGGTTCGGCCGGTGGTTCATTCGCAACCATGTCGAGCCGTCGTCCGAATCCAGACGGGCACGCGCTCCGAGGATAATTGCGCCCGGCACCCGAGTAGATCCCAACGTTCTTGAGCTTTTCCTCGCCAGCAATGAGGCTGCACGCGGGGTTGTCCGGCGCGCCAGTGGCTACGACGTTAATCGCATCCGATTTAAGAATCCCTTTATTCCGGTGGTGCGTTTCACCGTCGGAACCGGGCTGGAGATTTTATCGGGACATGAACGCCGCCATTTGCTGCAAGCGGAGCGCGTGACGCAGGCGGCAGGTTTCCCTTCTTAGCCGCTCCGTCACCGTCGCGGTTCGGTGACCGCACCTGCGAGTACTAGTTTTCCGGGGTTGCCGTTGGCTCGTCGTCCTGCGCGGTGAAGACGTGCAGGAAGATGCTTGCTATGTACCCGACGGCCACGCCGATGGATGGGCAGGCAATCCAGGCGATTGTTGGGTTCAGGCCCAGGCTGTTATTGATCGGCAATGTGACCAGCGCGCCGAGCACACCGCCGACAAGGCAGGCGATCAAACGTATCCGCATGGATTTCTCCTTGCGGAACTATCGGCGCCACAGGCCCGGAGACGCCAGGGCAGGCATTACGAGTGATGCCGGAGGTTTACCTGGAATTGCGTCAATTCCGCTCCAGTACCCGGGGGCACCAGGGACCATCGGCGCGCTTGGGCTGGCGGCTATTCGTCCCGCAAGGCGGCCATGGGCGAGATGGACGCCGCGCGCCGTGCCGGCAGGAACGCAGCCAGACCGGCGATGGTGGCAAGGAGGACGGCGGCGGCGAAAATTGTCGTCGAATCGGCCGGTTTCACGCCGTATAGCTGGCTCTCCACGAAGCGTCCCAGCCAGATGGCAGCGCCTCCCCCGAGGGCCAGACCGATGGCCACGAGGATTCCGGCATCCAGCAGCACGGCGCGGGCGACGGCGGAGCTCATCGCGCCGAGGGCCATGCGAATGCCGATTTCGCGGGTGCGGCGGGTCACCGTGTAGGCCATCACACCATACAAACCGATTACCGCGAGCAGCGTGGCCATGGCGCTGAGCATGGCCGAAAGGCCGGCGATGAGGCGCTCGTTCACAGTGGACCGGGCCACGCGTTCTTCCATGGTGCTCACGTTGAAAACCGGAAGCGACGGGTCGAGCTGGGATAAATCGCGGCGGAGCCTGGTCATGATGTCCACGGAATCCTGGCTGGTGCGGACGTAGACGGTGAGCCCATCGATGTCCGACTGCAGGTAGGGCACATAGATCTGAGGCCGCGGGTCCTCGCGAACCGCCGCGTAGTGGGTATCTTTCACGACACCGACCACCTCGATGGGCGTGGCGGTGCCCGGATCGTCGCCGAAGCCGATATGGCGCCCGACGGGGTTCACGCCTTTGAAATAGCGGCTGACGAATGTTTCGTTCACCAGCGCGGCGCGGTATGGCCAGCCAGTGGTCTTTCCGGGAGCGCGGTCGTCATGTGAATCGAACTCGCGTCCGGCGAGCAGCGGAATACCCATGGTGCGGAAAAAGGCCGGGCTGACGGCGTTACACATGGAACCGACATCCTGGCCGGCCGGCGGATGATAGCCTTCCACGGTGAAGTTCATTCCCCAGCTCCCGCCTTCCATCAGGCCGATGAAGGCGAATGCGGCAGATTGCACGCCGGGCGTTTGCGATACGCGCTCCTGCAGCGTTTTCGCGAAATCGTGCTCCCGTATGGGCGTGTAGCCGTTGCCGGCGAGATCGAGACTGAAAGAAAGCAGACGCGACGGGCGGAAACCGGTATCCACGTCGAGCAGGTTTTGCAGGCTGCGCACAAAGAGGCCGGCCCCGATCAACAGCAGGAAGGACAAGGCCACCTGGGTGACCACGAGGGCCTTGCGGATGCGGGGCTCTTCCCGCAGGACGCTGCCGCCGGCGGTGCGCAGCGACGTTGCCACATCCACGCGCATACTGCGCAGCGCGGGGATGGACCCGGCCAGCAACGCGGTGACGACCGCCAGGGCGGTGGTAAAGAGCACAATGCGGAAGTCCGGGTTGACGTCGACCGCAATCGGGTTGTCCGGCGTCACGTAAAACGCGAGCAGGACACTGGCGCCCCATCGGGCCGCGAGCAGGCCGGCGGCCATCCCGATGGCGGCGAGGACGACGGTTTCCGCCAACAGCAGGCGCAGGATTTGCATCCGCGTGGCCCCGATGGCCAGGCGCACGGCGAGCTCGCGATTGCGCGCGGCGCCGCGGGCGATCAATAGATTGGCGACATTCGAGCAGACGATGAGGAGAACGCCCGCGGCGATGGCCATCAGAATGAGAAGCGGTTTGGCGACGTCCCCACGCAGATTGGAGTGTCCTCGCGCGGCGGAGGTCACGTTCAACCGGCCCAGGAGAAACTGCCGTTTGGTATCCGCGGACGCGGTGGCGAAAGCCTTGCCGGCGGCCTCGCCGCGGAGAATGGAGCTGTAGAGGGGCTGGAGACCTGCCTGCGCGCGTTCCGGGGTGAGGCCATCGCGCAGGCGCCCGAACACTTGCACCCAGCGGAACCGCCGGCCGTCGAGTTGCAGCCACGAGGGGCCCATTTGCCGCTGCATGGTGATGGGCAGATAGACCTGCGGCGGCTGGCCAACGTCGAGGCCCACAAAGCCGGAGCGCACCACGCCGACCACTTCGAACGGATGGCCATCGACGGTGATGTTCCGGCCGACGACGCCGGGATCCGCGTTGAAGCGGTCTCTCCAATAGCCGTAGGCGAGGACCGCCACGGGGTGAGCGTTCCCCTGGGTATCTTCTTGCGGTGTGAACAGCCGGCCAAGCGCCGGAGTGAGACCGAGCACGGGGAAGTAGGTGCCCGAAACCAGTTCGCCCAGCACCCGCTCGCTTTGGCCGGCGCCCTCGATATGAAGCGCGGTCTGGTAGCGGCAGAACATGCCCGAGAACACCTGATTGCCGTCGCGCAGGTCCTTATACATGGGGTAGGACAACTCGGTGCCGTCGCCCATGCCGCCGCCGTACGACTCGGAATTGCTTGCATCCACTTGCATGAGTTGCGCCGGTTTGGTGACGGGAAGGGAACGGAGCACAACCTGATCAAGAAGCGTGAATACAGCGCTGTTGGCGGCAATTCCGAACGCGATGGAGAGAATTGCGACGGCGGCGAAGAGCGGCGCTTTATACAGGCTGCGTACGGCGAAGTGGAGATCTGCAAGCAGTTGAGCCATGTGGGTGGGTTAGCAACCTGGGGGCCACCTATGCTGTTGATTCGATGGGAGCGCAACCGGGGGCTCTGTTCGCGCGTGGGACTGCGGTGTGCGGTGCTGAGGCTGCTGCTTGATGTTGCACGAGGTTGGACTCGGGCAGGAGGGGTTGGCGGAGAGCGGCCGGCGGAGGGTTCGTGGAGGCGGTTGCTGCGTGGGAATGGCGGGGCGGCTTTGGGGGGCGCAATCTCCGAGTCGTCGCGCCGTTTCACGGGATCAATCTCGATTTCGCCCGGTGATCGGGTTACGCCTGAGCGGGCGGCAGAACCGGCGTGAGCCCGTGGCGCAGCATAATCTCCACCATCTTTGCCCGGTCCGGCGGACCACCGGCCGCCGCTTTGATCACCTCGGCCGCTTCGCGGAAATACCGCGGGCCAATTGCGGCGGGCGTGACCAGGCAGAGCACCTTCGCGTCGTGATTGGTGTCGTTGTCGAAGCGGTGAACGGCGCCGCGCGGAATGCACAGCGCCTGTCCCGGCCCCACCTCGATTTGCTTGCCGTCCACTGTCCAGGTCAACACGCCGTCGATTCCGAAGATCGTCTCCTCGTAGTGGTCGTGGCTGTGCGCTGGAGCGGTCAGCCGCTGTGCGCCCGGAACGACGACCTCAAAGGCCGCGATGCTGCCACCCGAGTTGTCGCCGGTGACCAGGAAACGCACCGCCAGGGGCCCCAGACGGATTGTTTCCTCGGCGGGATTAACGCCCAGATCGATGGTGTGCGGTCTCATTTGGACCTCCTCCTCGCAGCTTCGCATTTGAGCGTGCTACCCCGGGGGAAGAAGCTCAAGCCCGTACCTTGGGGCAGCCGCGAGCGCGCGAGCGATCAACTCCTGGCCGACGGCCGGCGGCGCCGCGGAACGATCCACGGCAGGATCGAACACTTCAGCGAAGAAGCCCTCAAGGCCCGCCGGCGCGACCAGAACCAGGGCCTTCGCAGTCACATCGCCGGTGTTCTTGAAGGAATGAGCGATTCCGCGGGGAAGGTACACGAAATCGCCAGGCGATGCACTCATTGTATGCCCGCCCACTTGAACCGTCAGGGTGCCTTCGAGCAGGTGGAACGATTCGTCCTCGCGGTGGTGGATGTGCGGTGGCGTACCTCCGCCCGGCGCCACAGAAATATCAGCCAGGAAGTAGGCGCCGCCGGTCTCATCGCCGGTGATGAGAAAGGTCATCAACTCGCCTGGGCCCCAGTAGGCCGGACCGGTTCCAGCGGGCACGTGCCTGGCCTGATGTTGCCGCGGCGGGGTTTCGGTTCCATTTGCGCTCGCGGCGACGGCCTGCTGCATGGTCTGCGGTGTCATTTGGTTCTCCCTGGTGGTAAACTCTGTTTAGCTCTTCCGTATGGTAAACATAGTTTACGAACAGTGTCAATGACTTTTTTGCAGGAAAAACCGCCGGTCAAGACCAGAGATATGCTCATCGGCGCGCTGCTGCGCGTTCCCGCCCAGGCCATTCAACGCCGCATTATCAAGGAACTGACTACGGCGGGCTTTGAGGGGCTCAGCATGCCACATATGGCGGTGCTGCGGTTTCCCAGCCCCGATGGCGCTCGCCCCGGCGTTCTTGCCGAGCGCGCCGGCATGAGCAAGCAGGCCATGAACCGGCTGCTGGGGAGCCTGGAGGATCTCGGATATATCGTGCGGAGCGACGCGCGGGACGAGGGCCGCGCGCGAATTGTCCAATTCACGAAGCGCGGGCACGCCGCGTATGCAAAGGCTCTGGAGGTGCTGCGCGATATCGAGCGGGAATGGAGCGCGGAGCTTGGGCCGAAAGACTTCGCTCAGCTTAAGAAGCTGCTCTGCCGCGTCTGGGAGAGCCCGTTGATCCGTTAGCCGGCCGTTGTCGCGGCCAGGCAATTAGTGCAGAAGTAGTGCAGAAGTCCAGGATGACCGGCCGAACGCGACTAGCAATCCCGTGCCTGAGGGCCCGCTATCAGACGTTCACTTGTTCCCAAGTGCGGCTTTCTCCCAGTTGGTGATTACGTTGACGGCGGACTGGTTCTCAGCGGCCTCGACATTGACAAGGAAGCGCTGGCCGTCGGCGCTGGGGTTGTAGGAAAAGGCGTTGATACTCGGCACATGGCTGGTCCCGCGAAACTCGAAGAGTTTTCGAGGAGGGCCAGCCTGAAAATCGCCGTGCGGACCGACCTGCACAGAAACAGCCATCAACGTCTGTGTGGGGGCTATCCCTTCCAGATAAAACAGCTCCTTGCCGTCGTCTCGCCAGCGGGGCTCTACGTTCACTGTTTCGCTGCCCGAGATGGTCCAGCGGCCCGGACCGGAGGGAAACGGGCGCACGTACACAGTGGTAGAACCCATATCCGCCGCAGTGTATGCCAGCCAGCGGCCGTTCGGCGAGAGCTGGCCCTGACTCTCGGCCTGTTCCGGACTGGCAAGTTGGACTGCCTTGCGATTGCCGGATCGATTCAGCGGATCCGAGAGATACCAGATCTGCCACTCGTTCCCGGACTCGACGGTATAGATGAGATAGCGTCCGTCGCGCGACCAATCGGATGGCCGCTTGACATTCTCATCTTTGAAGAGCAGTTCTTCCTGCAGTCCGCCGCGAGCATCCTTCACGTAAAGACCCTTGTCCGCGCCGAACGCGATCAGCGTTCCATCGGGGGACCAGACCGGGGGACTCGCACTCCGTTCCGGCTGCGTGAAATTCGACTCGGCGGCCCGGCGCAGATCGGTGAGCAGGATTTCCTGGTTCCGATATGTTGCCGCAGTCTTTCCGTCCGGGGAGAGCGTTAGATGAATCTGGTTCTGAACCGATGCTCCAACCGTACCGAGTTCTCTTCCGGTGCGGTCCAGCCAGGTGAGCTGGGACATCGAGTCCCCGGGGGTGTACCGATACGCCAACATGCCGTTGCCGGAGACGGACGCGAGAAGTTCGAGAAAACCGTGCGAATCGAGCGATGACGCCTGAACCCCTGTGGGGAAAACGTCTCCGGCCAACTGGAGCGTTTTCGAGTTGAATGGCTGAGCCATCAGGCTGTTCCCGCGCCCGAAGAGCAGATACCCGTATTCTTTTCCGAGCATAGAGGACGCGAACAAAACCCCGGACACATCCGGGAGGAGACGGCGCGGGGTGGGATCGTCAAGCGAGGCCACATAGATACCTCGGCTCGATTCGTCCGCTCCACCGGCAGCGAAGACAAAGTGGTCTCCGTCGGGCAGAAACTCAGGAAACCGTTGAGCGTTTGTTCCTTCCGCGCGAGTCGCGGCGGTGCACCGCCCACCGGACGCATTCGCGCGCCGGAGCGGACCGGCAGCGCTTCCGAAGACAATCACTCCGTCGCGATTCCAGGTTCCCCCACTGCCAGAGACTCCTGTTCCCTCGCACAACGCGTGCTGCGGACCACCAGCCACTGAGATGGTCTCCAGCTTTCCGCGAACAACGAAGCCGATGGACTTGCTGTCGGGAGACCAGAATGGAGAGAAGGCGAACTCAGTGCCGGGCAGCCTCTGAAAATCAGGTGAGGCGAGCGAGCGAAGCCAGAGCTGGATGCCGTTCTCAGTGATGAGCTGAATGACCAGCCATTTGCCATCGGGCGATAAAGCGAACGAGCCTGGCTGTGCGTTGGCCGGGAGCGGCAACGAGGAATTCAGCACCGGCAAGGCGGCCGGCTCCCCGCGGAAATGCACCCACGCCAGGGCCGCGAGCGCGGCAACGGAAACAACCGCCAGCGCCCATGGCATGATCGCACGGCCTGGTGGAACGGCCGCCGGAATCGTTTCCGGTTCCTTTTCCGGCCGGTTCAGCGATTCTTCGATGGCGATGCGCGCCTCGCCAATGTCCCGCAAGCGCCTCCTCGCGTCACGGTCCAGGCATCGCCGCAGCAACTCCCGGATCGCGCGGGGAGTTTCCCTGGGGAGCTTGTCGAAACCAATCGGCGCCCGCAGGACATCGGCCAGTGTATGCAAAACTGTCTCGCCCGCGAACAGCCGCGTCCCGCTGAGCATCTCCCACAGGACTACGCCGAACGACCAAATGTCGGCACGCTTGTCAACCGTCTTGCCGGCGGCCTGCTCGGGACTCATGTACGCCGCAGTGCCCATGATCATTCCGGCCTGCGTGGCGGCAACGGTCAAGGTCGGAGAATTCGCAGCGTCTTTTCCGGGCGCGGAGGCAGTCCCGTCACGCTTCGGGGCCGCTGCCAGGCCGAAGTCGAGCACCTTTACCCCACCCTCCGGCGTGATCATGATGTTGCCGGGCTTCAAATCGCGATGGACGATGCCTCTCTCGTGCGCCGCTTCCAGAGCTTCTGCAATCTGCTTTGCGTATTCGAGCGCAGTCCGCACAGCGAGCGGCCCCCGGAGAGTCTCGCCAGGCACCAGCTCCATGACCAGCGCGCGAATTCCGTTCGACGATTCGAGGCCATAAATGGTGGCTATATTCGAGTGATTCAGAGACGCAAGAACTCTTGCTTCCCGCTCGAAGCGCGCCAGCCGCTCCGGGTCGTTGGCGAGTTCGTCCGGCAACACCTTGATTGCGACGTCACGCTCGAGTTGGAGGTCGCGGGCGCGATACACCTCGCCCATGCCGCCGGCCCCCAGGGGCGCCAGCACCTCGTACGGACCCAGGCGAGTTCCGGAAGCCAATGACATGGACTTTGAACGATTGTACCGTCCGGGCGTGAATAGACCACGGCGCGCCCGGATGGAGGGGCGGAGATGGACCCCGTTTCGCCCGATGCCCTCGCCGGACCTGGGTTCGCGGGCCCTCAGGGAGTCACCAGTGCAGACAAGGCGGACGTTTTCCCTTTGCCTCTCCAGGACATGAACTGCCCTGAGCGTGTTTCTTTGAAGCTCCAGGGAAAGTCACTCATCTTCATCAAGCACTTCAGCGCAGGGTCCGACGAGGTTTGGCTGTCGACAAGTCGTTAGCGCCCTATCGGGAGGCCCGGACATGAAAGCGCGGGAACGGTGAGCTGTGCGGACCGGGCCAGTTTCGATCGGGCGCTAACGACTTGTCGTTCCTAATCCCGCACGAATGAGTGCATTGGAAAAGAGAAGGTCCTGTGCTGTCGAGACCCGAACCGCCATCCCGCACCTGCGAGATTGGCGTCTCGTGAAACACTTGACGCCCGCGAGACCGGTCGCGCATAATGGCGTTACGGCGCTGACCAGCCGCCGAGCCGTGGAACATCCGCCCCAGCCGGAGTTCCGTTGGCGAAGGGGATTTGCCCTCACGGTCGTTTATGATCGCAAGCCATCTCTGCACCGCGTCGCTGGGGGACGAAGGTGTCAACGAGGAGGCTTGTTATGACCAAAGACGGCAGCTTTAAGAAGATTGTCCGCCGCCACGCCGCGGACACGGGTCAGCGCTACACCCAGGCGCTTACAGACCTTGAAGGGCTCGATGCCCGGATGTTTCACCAGCCCGCCGGCGAACGTCTGGTCGCTCATCTCCGGGATCACTACGGCATCGACGCAGTCGCCGCGACGAAGCTCAGTCACCACCATGATCACGTTTTTCGCATCGACCGCCGCGACGGCGCCCCGTGGATTGCGCGCGCGTTCTCGCCGGGCCGCCCGCGGGAGGGCGTCGAAGGCGATGCCGCGATCCTGCAATTTCTCGAGAACCACGACTACCTGGCCGAGCGGCTCGCGACCGACGACCCGGTGTCGGCGTTCGACGACTCGACCGTCCTCGTCACCCGATTCGTCCCCGGCGGGCCGCTCCCCATGGCCGTCGGACACGAGGGCAGCGAGAAGTTCGCCATCATGGGTGACCTGCTCGGACGGCTGCATACCCTGCCGTTCGACGAGTCCGTCAGCCGCCCCGGTGGGGCGAGCGGGGATGATCCCAGCCGCGAGGGCAGCCCGCGTCAGGACCTCATGGCGGCCCTCGCGTTCCTCGATGCGGTCGACACGAAGGTCGCTCCTGCCGAGCGGGACCGATTCGAGCGGCTCCGCGACAAGGTGCGCTCGGCCGACGACGGCCAGGGCCTGCCCGAGGCGTTGCTGCACGGCAACCTCCTCCACGCACCGGACCACGTGATCCTTGGCCAGCAAGGGCCGGTGGCCATCAACTGGAAGGCGGCCGGGCACGGCCCGCGCCTGGCGGACTTTGCCTGGCTTATGTGGGGCACCTGGCGCAACGTGGACTGGATCAATCTGGCAGTAGGCGCGTACCGCAAGCACGTCGAGTTGACCGACGACGAACTCGAGCGGCTCGAGGCGGTCATGTACATACGCCCACTGTACCTTGGTTGCTTCAGCTACCGGCGTGAGCTGGTCAACGGCCGCCCGCCCGGCCAGGAAGTGTGGGGCTTCGTTAACCCCAGGCACATCGGCGCAATTGCAGACGCGACCCGAGCCGCGTACCGCCGATAGCAATCTCGCCGGCGCGCGACAAGCTTGACACACGACTTGGGAGGAGCGAAGCCCGACCTCGACGCCGGGGACCCCAGGTCCCTCGCTCCTGGGGACCCGGGGCAGCACGAAAGCCAACAAGCCACCGGGTCACTCCAGAGAAACGCCGCTTGCGTCCGCCGAACACGTCGGCACATCGCCGAGGAAGCGCCCTTCTTAGCACCGCCGCGATCCCAGGCGGTAACAGCCCTTCACATCCAGGAATCGTTTGGAGGTCGCGGGCGCGATACACCTCGCCCATGCCGCCGGCCCCCAGGGGCGCCAGCACCTCGTACGGACCCAGGCGAGTTCCGGAAGCCAATGACATGGACTTTGAACGATTGTACCGTCCGGGCGTGAATAGACCACGGCGCGCCCGGATGGAGGGGCGGAGATGGACCCCGTTTCGCCCGATGCCCTCGCCGGACCTGGGTTCGCGGGCCCTCAGGGAGTCACCAGTGCAGACAAGGCGGACGTTTTCCCTTTGCCTCTCCAGGACATGAACTGCCCTGAGCGTGTTTCTTTGAAGCTCCAGGGAAAGTCACTCATCTTCATCAAGCACTTCAGCGCAGGGTCCGACGAGGTTTGGCTGTCGAGAAGCCGGGATCTGGGAAGTTTCGACCAGCCCCACCTGGTCGAGTCACGGGCTACTCGGAAACAGAGCGGATCGGGCGCTCGGGGAGAGCTCAGCTAAGGACGAGGACTAGGAACCGCAACCAACCGGATTCACACTGCAGATGTGCGTCACTCGTCTGATTGCGGCGCGGCCAGGCGCGCATGAAGCGGTGCTACAGCGGCACTTCCACCTGGGTGAGGATATCTTCCAGCACGCGCTCGCTTAGCTCCGCGCTGCGCTGGGACATGGCCGCGCGCGTATTCACTATGATGCGGTGCGCGCAGACCGGCAGCACCAGACGCTTGATGTCGTCGGGGATGACGTAGTCGCGGCCTTCCATCAGAGCCAGCGACTGGGCGGCGCGGAACAGGGCCTGCGCGCCGCGCGGACTTACGCCCAGCGCCAGGGACTCGTGCGCGCGCGTCTTTTCCACGATCTCCAGCATGTAATCCACCAGCGCCTCGTCCACGCGCACGGCCGCCGCCTGCGCCTGCATGGCCACCAGCTCCTCGGCCGGGAGCACTTCGCGCACCGCGTCCATGGAGGCGTGGTCGGTGTTGCGGAGGATTTCGCGCTCGGCGCCGCGGTCAGGGTAGCCGATGCGAATGCGCATCAGGAAACGGTCGAGCTGCGACTCGGGAAGAGGATAGGTCCCGTGATGCTCCACCGGGTTCTGGGTGGCAATCACCATGAAGGGCTGGGCCAGAGCGTAGGACCGGCTTTCCACGGTGATCTGTGTTTCGTTCATGGCCTCCAGCAGCGCGGATTGGGTTTTGGGCGTGGCCCGGTTGATCTCGTCGGCGAGCAGGAAATTGGTGAAGATGGGGCCGGGCTTGAACTCGAATTCGCCTGAGCGGGCGTTGTAGACGGTGACGCCCAGGACGTCGCTGGGCAGCATGTCGCTGGTGAACTGGAGGCGGTGGAAGCCGCACTGGACGGAACGGGAAAGAGCGTGCGCCAGGGTGGTTTTGCCTACGCCGGGGACGTCTTCAATGAGCAGGTGTCCGCGGGCCAGCAGGCAGACGATGGAGAGCCGGACTACGTCGGCTTTACCGCGAATTGCCGCACCGAGGGACGATTCGAGGGCAGCCAGCTTCGAGAGCGCCACGGGCGCGGCAAACACGACTTCATTGTAACAGCGGGATGCGGGCCGCTCCGTCACCGTCGCGGTTCGGGGAACGCGGCTGGCGCGGCGTGTCCATCACGGTACTGATCGGCTAACGCGGCTGGCGCGGCGTGTCCATCACCGTACCGAAATGTTACGGCTGTGTGACAATGAAGGGCTTATGAAGTTGCTCCCACGCGACGAGCAGTTCTATGACCTTTTCCTGAATCAGATCGCAGTGACGGTGGAGGCTTCCCTGCTATTGCTGCAGGGCGCCGAGAAGGGCAATGGGCCGCTGGCGACCGCGGCCGCCCGCATCGAGGTTCTGGAGCAGCAGGGCGATGAGATCATCCATGACATCTATGTCCGGCTGAACCAGAGCTTTATCACGCCCATCGATCCGGAAGACATCCAGTCGCTTTCGGCCCGCCTTGACGACATCCTGGACGGCATCGAGGAATCGGCGCACATCACGGTGGCGTACCGGGTGGACCCCATCCCGCCCACGGTGGTGGAATTGTGCCGCATTGTTCATACGGCCGCGAAGACGCTCGAGCTCGCGCTCATCGCGCTGAGCCGGAACGCCCCGCTGCTGGCGCACTGCATTGAGGTGAACCGCCTCGAGGAAGTGGCCGATAAGATTGGCCGCGACGCGGTGGCCGAGCTGTTCCGAACCGAGCACGACTGCATCCAGCTCATCAAGCTGAAAGAGGTGTACGACAAGCTGGAAGCCACCATCGATTACTGCGAAGACGTGGCGGACGCGCTCCAGAATGTCGTAGTGAAGAACAGCTAGAGGGCGGCATGGACTCCACCCTCGTACTGACGATCGTGATTATCGGGGTCGCTCTGGCCTTCGATTTCATCAATGGCTTCCACGACGCGGCGAACTCCATCGCAACGGTTGTCGCCACGCGCGTGCTGACTCCGGGGCAGGCGGTGGTGTGGGCGGCGCTGTTCAACTTCGCGGCGGCTTTTGTTTCCGGCACCGGCGTGGCGAAGACGGTGGGCGCGGGCATGGTGGACCTGCATTTCGTGACGCCCTGGGTGATTCTGGCGGGGCTGATCGGGGCGATCACCTGGGATCTGTTCACGTGGTGGATCGGCCTGCCCACCAGTTCCTCGCACGCGCTGCTGGGCGGGTATGCCGGGGCGGCCATCGCGCACGTGGCCTACGTGAAGGGCCTGTCCAAGGCGTTCGACGCCATCCTGTGGAGCGGCTGGACCATGACGCTGCTGTTCATCGTGGCCGCGCCGCTGCTGGGGATGGCACTGGCGTACGTGTTCATGGTGGCGGTGTACTGGAGCTTTCGCAACGCGACGCCGCGGAACATGGACAAATACTTCCGGCGCTTGCAGCTTCTCTCCGCCGCCGCGCTGAGCTGGGCGCACGGCACCAACGACGCGCAGAAGACCATGGGCGTGATCACCGGAGTGCTGGTGACTTCCGGCTACCTGAAGACTTTCCAGGTGCCTTATCCGGTGATCATGGCCGCTTATGCCGCCATCGCGGTGGGAACGCTGAGCGGGGGATGGAAGATCGTGAAAACCATGGGAAGCCGGTTGACGCGGCTGAAGCCCCGCAGCGGCTTTTGCGCCGAAGCCGCCGCGGCCGCTTCCATCCTGTTCGCCACGTGGCTGCGTTTGCCGGTGTCCACCACCCACGTGACCGCGGGGGCGATCGCGGGGGTGGGGTCCATTCAACGTTTGAAGGCGGTGCACTGGGGGGTGGCCAGGGACATTGTGTGGGCGTGGGTGCTGACCATACCGGCGTCCGCTCTGGTGGGCGCGCTGGCTTTGACCGTGCTGCACTTGTTCAACTCGAAGTTGTAGGATTCCGCTCCGTTACCGTCGCGGTTCGGTAACGCTTAACTGTCGCCGGCCGGGAAGACAGTGCGGTAGATTAGGGCAGAGAGGCGGGATGGCGGAGGACAAGGAGATTACGCGCGGAACGCCGCAGGGATCGGTATGGTCCCTGCGGTTGCTGGGCGTGCCGATCCGGCTGCATTTCACCTTTGTACTCCTGCTGGTGTTTCTGATTGTCACCGGGCTGAGCGACAACCAGTCCATGGCATACTACGCCGTCTATGTGATCGCGCTTTTCGCTTCGGTTTTGCTGCACGAGCTGGGGCACGCGTGGGTGGGCTCGCGCTATGGGATTCGCACGATTGAGGTGGTGATGTTTCCCATCGGCGGCGTTTCGCGGTTGGAACGCGACCCGAAGCCGGATGAAGAATTATGGATCGCGCTGGCCGGACCGCTGGTGAATCTGGCGCTGTCGGGCGTCTTATTCGCGCTCTTATACTATCGCCACGCCATTGTGGGGCTGCGCGGATTGTTGCAGCCAACGGACACGAATCTTATTGAACGGATCGCATTCGGCAATCTGGTTCTGGCGTTATTCAACTTTATTCCGGCGTTTCCGATGGACGGGGGACGCGTGCTGCGGTCCGTGCTGGCGCGATTCAAGCCGGTGAACGAAGCCACCAGCCAGGCGGCGTGGGCGGGACGCATGCTGGCTATCAGCATGGGGCTGTACGGGCTGCTGGCAACGCACTTTCTGCTGGTTTTCGTGGCCTTTTTCGTTTATCTGGGCGCGGCGCAGGAGAGCGCGGCGGCAATGGGGCGGTCGCTTACGGCGGGCATTCCCGTGCGCGCGGCCATGGTGACGGAGTTCCATACGCTGGATCACGGCAGCACTATCCGCGACGCCGCCAACCTGCTGCTGGCGACCTCCCAGCAGGATTTTCCGGTGGTGCACGGCGAGCAGGTGCTGGGCCTGTTGGGGCGCAACGCACTGCTGCGCGCGCTGGCGCACGACGGCCAGGAGGCGTACGTGGGCGGGGCCATGGATCGCGAGCCGCCGAAGCTTTCCCCGGAACAGGATCTGGCGGACGTGCTGCCGCTGATGGCGCAATCGGGAATGTGCGCCCTGGTGATGGAGGGCGGGGGCCATCTGGTTGGATTGCTCACCGCCGAAAACCTGTCGCAGTTCCTTTTGCTGCGCCGATTTGGCATGGAACCCGACCCGCACCACTCCGATGCGCCACACTAATCCGGGCAGTTTGAAACGCGGCTGGCGCCGCGTGTCCCTGCTTGCTCTTTTCCTTGCCTGCCTGCCGGTTCTTCTGCGAGCCGAGAACATCAAGCTTTATCTGAAAGACGGCAGCTATCAACTAGCCCGCGAATACAAGGTGGAAACCGACCGCGTTCGCTTTTACAGCGTCGAGCGGGATCAGTGGGAGGAGATTCCCGTCGCACTGATTGACCTGAAGAAGACGGAGGCCGAGATTCACGAGCGCGAGGAGGCGGTGAAGGCGGAAAAGCAGGCCAGCGCGGCCGAGGACAAAGCCGAGATCGAGGTAGAGCGCGAGATCAACAGAGTGCCCAAGGATGCGGGGGTTTACTACGTGGATGGCGACGCCATGCGCACGGTGAAACAAGCCGAATCGAAGATGGTGACCAACAAGGGCCGGGCAATTCTTAAACAACTGGCTCCGATTCCGGCATTTAATGGAAAAATGACCGTGGAGCTGGATGGCGCGCACTCGGCGACCCAGGTGAAGAGCGACAAGCCGGAGTTCTACATCCGCTTGTCGGACGAGGAACGATTCGCGATCGTCAAAATGGGCGACCACAAGGGCAATCGGGTGGTGGAGAAAGTGGAAGTGATTCCGGTGAGCGAGGAGCGGACGGAGACGTTCACCACGGTGGAACTGTTTGAGCACCAGGTGGGAGACCTGGTGTTTCAGTTCTGGCCGATGAAGCCCCTCGATCCGGGCGAATACGCGGTGGTACAGTACACCGAAGGGAAGGTGGATACGCAGGTCTGGGATTTCGCCTGGACCGGGAAAAAGTAGTGGGATGGAGGAGACGAGCATGACCAAGTTGTGGGTGGCGATACTTTGCGCGTTCGCGACGGCGACGCTGGCGGACACGCTGACTCTGCGGGACGGGAAGACGGTGCAGGGAGACTACGCCGGCGGGGATACGCGGACGGTGCGCATGATGGTGGGCGACAGCGTGCAGACATTCCGGCTGGGGGATGTGGTGAGCCTGACGTTTGGGCCGGCGGCTCCGGTTGCACAGACGGCCCCTCCGCCACAGGCCGCTCCGCCGGTGCAGCCGGCTGCTCCAGTTCAGGCGGCTCCTCCGACGCAGGCTGCGCCTCCGGTTCAGCCGGCTCCTCCGACGCAGGCGGCTCCTCCAGTTCAGCCGGCGCCTCCCGCGGCGGCGCCTCCCCCGCCCGATCAGAGCGGGTTGCAACATGACCGTCCCAACGCGCAAAGTAATCCGGCCATCGCAGGCGTGGAGATTCCGGCGGGAACGAAGATTGTGATCCGCATGATTGACCCGGTGGATTCGGAAACGGATCAGGTGGGGAACACGTTCCGCGCCAGCGTGGACGAACCGGTAAACGTCAAGGGCCAGGCGGTGATTCCACGGGACTCCGACGTGCTGGTGAAACTGGTGGAGCAGCGCCACTCCGGGAAACTGACCGGAACCACCGCGCTGACACTGGCATTGCAACAGGTGCAGATCAACGGAAAGATGGTGGACACTTACACGGAGCGCGTGACCAAAGCCAGCGGATCGCGGGGCAAGAGGACGGCCGGTGCGGCGGGTGGGGGAGCGGCTGTGGGAGCGGTTATCGGCGGAATCGCCGGGGGCGGGGCGGGCGCGGCGATTGGCGCGGTGGCGGGCGGCGCGGTGGGCACGGGAGTTGAGGTGATGACTTCCGGCGAGAAGGTGAAGATACCCTCGGAAACGCGCCTGACCTTCACATTGGAATCGGCCGTCCAATTGTGAGCGCAGCGGCCCGGCACGGCGGCTCGGCCTGGTGGAGGGAACTGAGCCGTTATCACTGGTGGGTGCTGGGCATCACTTCGCTGGCGTGGATGTTTGACTGCATGGGCCAGCAGTTCTTCGCGCTGGGCAGGCAGCCGGCCATCACCGAACTTCTGGGCGCGCACGCGGGCGATGCCGCGGCCGGCCGGATGGTAGCCGAATATGCCGGCTATGCGACCTCCGCGTTCATGGTGGGATGGGCCGGCGGCGGGGTGGTCTTCGGCATTCTGGGCGATCGCCTTGGGCGCGTGAAGACGATGATGCTCACGGTGCTGTTCTATTCGCTGTTCACCGGGTTGAGCGCGCTTTCGGTGGGCGTGGTGGATTTTCTGATCTACCGGGTGATCACCGGATTTGGCGTGGGCGGGATGTTCGCGGCGGGTGTCGCTCTGGTGGCCGAAACCATGCCGGTGAACGCCCGGCCTTTCGCGCTCGGCTGGCTGCAGGCTTTCTCCTCCATCGGAAACATGATCGCGGCCATTATCGGCATTGCTCTGGGCGGGCTGCAACAGGCCGGGGAAGTGACCAGTGCGTGGCGCTGGATGTTTGTTATTGGGGCGCTGCCCGCGTTCCTGTGCCTGTGGATCATGCGGCGTTTGAAAGAACCGGAACAATGGCAGAAGGCGGCGCAATCGCGGACGAAGCTGGGGATCAGGCTGGGCTCGATGGGCGAGTTGTTCTCCGACGCGCGCTGGCGCCGCAATTGCATTGTGGGGCTGCTGCTGGCATTTTCCGGAGTGGTGGGACTGTGGGGCATCGGCTATTTCAGTTACGACCTGCTGCGCACGGTGTTCGACAAAACCAGCCTGACTGCCGGCCAGAAGACGCTGTGGATTGGGATCGCCTCGCTGCTGCAGAATTTCGGCGGGTTTTTCGGCGTGTACGCCTTCACGCAGGTGACCGCGCGCATCGGCCGGCGGCGGGCTTTCGCGTATTCATTTCTGGCGGCGCTGCTGGTTACGGCGTTCACTTTCGCGTACCTGCGCCGTTTCAGCGACATCTTCTGGATGATTCCGGCGATGGGCTTCACGCACATGACCTTGTTTGGCGGATACAGCATCTATTTGCCGGAGCTGTTCCCCACGCGGCTGCGCAGCACGGGCACCTCGTTCTGTTACAACGGCGGACGGCTGGTGGCGGCGGTGGGGCCGCTGGCGCTGGGTCTGCTCACCAGCCGCGTGTTTGCGCATGAAGCGGAACCGATGCGCTGGGCCGGGGTGAGCATGAGCCTGGTGTTTCTGGTGGGCCTGGCGACGCTGCCGTTTGCTCCGGAGACGCTGGGCCAGCCGCTGCCGGAATAGGGGTTATTTTTTGGGTCCGCTCCATCACTGTCGCGGTTCGGTTGCGCAGTTTGGTTGATCATGCCACCAAGCGTCCTATGAACCAGAACTCTCAATGCCAGATCAAGAGCTTTCGTAGCGGCGAACCTTACTGGCGCGAAGCATCGGTAACAGACAGAGATGCAAGCGATCCAAATGAGTTGAAGCGGTGTCCGGAATGCCACGGAAGGGTTATAGTCATGAGGGCCGGTCGCGGCATGCCCGCTCATTTTGAGCATAGACCAAAACATGACGGATGCTCACATAGTCATCACTTCGACGGCCACCCGCGCCCCCATCCAGATCCCCTGGAATAGCCAGACTGATACAGTACGTGCGCGCCGACATGGTGTAAGATGATGCGACTCCTCCATGCCAACCTCTACCGCGCCGCGGCGTAAGGGCATTCCAGGCACGCTTGCGGTGGTGCTCGGGCTGCTTGGGACTTCCACTTTCCTCTGTTATGTGGATCGCGGGAATCTTTCCATTGCCGCGCCCATGCTGAAGGACGAGCTGCACATTTCCGGGTCGCAACTGGGCGTTCTGCTTTCCGCGTTCTTCTGGACCTACGCCTGTCTGCAACCGGTCTCCGGCTGGCTGGTGGACCGCCTGAAGGTCAACTGGATGCTTGCGGGCGGGTTCTTTCTATGGTCCGCGGCGACGGCCACCACGGGTATCGTTCACACTTTCGCGGCGCTTTTTGTTTTGCGGCTGGTGCTCGGGATGGGCGAATCGGTGGCTTATCCTTCCTATTCGAAGATCATCGCGACAAACTTCCCGGAAGAGCACCGGGGGCTGGCCAACGCGGTGATTTCGTCGGGGCTGGTGCTGGGACCGGGTTTCGGCATGCTCTTCGGCGGCATGCTGATGGGCCGGTTCGGCTGGCGGCCATTCTTCATGGTGCTGGGAGTGGGGAGCCTGCTTTGGCTGGTTCCCTGGGTGAAGTGGATGCCGAAGGCGCCGGCCGCCATTCCTGGCGGCGCCACGGGCGCGCCGGGGTTGCTGGAGTTTCTGGGGTTGCGATCGGCGTGGGGGAGCTGTATCGGGCTGTTCTGCGGAAATTACATCAGTTATTTCCTGATTACCTGGCTGCCGTTTTATCTGGTTCGCGAGCGGCATTTCTCCATGGACGAGATGGCGAGAATTGGAGGCGTGGCTTACCTGCTGGGGGCGTGTTGCGCCACGCTGGCGGGATGGGCTTCCGACCGGTGGATTCTGTCGGGAGCGACTCCGACGCTGGCCCGCAAGACGATCACGGCCGGAGGGCTGGCTCTCTCCGGGGTTTTCGTCGGGCTCGCCGTGGTGAGCGGATCGGCGTATTGTATTGCCGCGCTGATCCTGGGGGTGGCGTTCTTCGGCGTCGGCTCATCCAACATTTGGGCAATTACGCAGACACTGGCGGGCCCCCAGGCGGCGGGGCGCTGGACGGGATTCCAGAACTTCGCCGGCAATCTGGCGGGGGTGGTGGCGCCGGCGCTGACGGGATTCGTGCTCGACCGCACCGGCCACTTCTACTGGGCCTTCGCCATCCTGACAGCGGTTGCGCTGACGGGCGCGGCGGCGTGGGTTTTCGTCATTGGACCCATTGAGCAGGTGGCCTGGCACGGAAGCGACGCCGGAGCTATTGCCGCGCGGCGTCTGCCATCCTCGCGTTGAGGCCCTCGAAGACGTCATTGTAATGACCGCCCTCGATTGCGAAACGGAGGCCTTTCACGTTTTCCACACAGATTTCGGTGGCCTCGGGCTGGGTTTTGATGATCTCCATCACTTCGGCGATGAATTTGTCCAGAGGCATGGCGCGCGGGTCGTCCGCGCCGCCCAGCAGGTCCGTGGCGACATACGGAGGGATGAGTTCGAGAACCTCCGTGGTGGACCCACGGAGCTGATAGCGGAGCGATTGCGTGTACGAGTGGATGGCGGCCTTGGTGGCGCAATACGTGGGGGTGTAAGCCAGCGGAACGAACGCGAGCCCGGAGGAGACGTTCATTATGGCGGCGTTTGGCTTCTTTTGAAGCAGCGGCAGAAGGGCCGCGGTGAGGCGGATGGGGCCCAGCAGATTGGTGGTGACGATGGATTCCGCGTCGGCGAGATCTTCCTGTTGGGCCTGCAGGTTTTCCACGCGCATGATGCCCGCGTTGTTAATAAGGACGTTCAGCGCCGGGTAGCGCGCGGCCACTTCCGCAGCGAAAGAGCGGATGCCGGCGGGGTCTTCGATGTCCAGGGTGAGGGAGGCCATGCCCGGGTTCGCGGCAGTGGTGGCGTCGAGCGCCTGCTTGCGCCGGCCGGCGATGATGACGTGGTTGCCGAGAGCGAGGAAGGATTCGGCGAGGCCACGGCCGATGCCGGAACCGCCGCCGGTGATGAGGATGGTGTTGCCGGTGGTCTTCATGGTGAATTGGATGTGATGGCCGGCGTGAAGATTCGGCGTCGCCCGGTGAGAGCGGTGAACTTCCGCAGTTATCGTTAGGAGGCGAGAGATGAGGGCTTCTCTGTTTTATCGCATCGCGGCGGTTCTTCTGCTGCTTTTTGCCGTCGGACATACGCTTGGTTTTCGCCAGTCCGATCCCACGTGGGGAGTTGATGCGCTGCTTGGCTTAATGCGGTCCATTCACTTTGACGTGCAGGGGTTCAGCCGGACGTATTGGGACCTCTTTGTCGCGGCGGGATTCTCGGTCGGGGTGTTTTATCTCTTCGCGGCGGTGTTGGCGTGGCAACTGGGTGGCCTTTCGGCAGCGACTTTGGCGGCCATGCGTGTCACTGTGTGGGCTTTCGCTCTTTCTTTTGCCGCCATCACGGTGGTGAGCTGGAGATACCTTTTTATTCTGCCGATTGTGTTTTCCATTTTGATTACTGTTTGCCTGGCCGCGGCGGCATGGCTTTCGGGGAAGCGAATTTGAGCCGTTCGCATGTCTGAAGCCTCGCGATTCACGGCAATGGAGAGAGAGTGATCTCGGGCATCGGAAAATCCTTCCGATTATCCGTGAGGAGAATGAGGCGGCGGGCAATGGCCGTCGCGGCGATGAAAGTGTCGTCGAGCGCGAGTGTTTGGCCTTTGGACTTCCACTCGTTTCTGAGGAGGCCGGCGGTGCGCGCGATCTCGATGGTGACGTCGTAGCAGTCGAGTTCGGCGAGGAGCGCTTCGGTGACAGTCCTCTCGTGGGGCCGCATGCCTGCGTAAACTTCGCCGATGGTGATCGCGGAACAGCCCAGGGTCGCCCCGGCGGCCACCAGTCCTTTCAAGAGCTCCCACTTGCCCAGTTTTCGACGGAGGGCGAGAACGAGGATGTTGGTGTCAACGAGGTACGCTGCCATTCACTCAGCTTCCCGGTCGCCCTCAATGCGCTCGATGCGAGCTTCCGATTCGGCGCGCATGCGGCGCACCCACTCTCCGGCGTCGTCGATCTCGGGGTGGTCTTCCGGCTTCCAGATTGGCTCGGTTCGCTCAAACAGATCGAGCAGGCGCTGCCGTTTGAGTTCGCGTTTGGCCAGTTCGACGAGGAAGGCAGTCCGCTTGCCATGCGCGACGATCTTGTCGACCTCGGCAATTACTTCGGCGGGGTAGGGGACCAGGACTCGGTTGCGTGGCATTGGCTCTATGTTCATTAAAGCACAATGGATACCATGTGGTTAACCAATCGGTTTACCTTATGGTTTCCACCACTCAAATACAAATCTATTGGGTCGGTAGCGCACCTCGTAGTCGGGCGCGGAGCTTCTCAGCCTCGTGCGGGTGGTGTTGCTTGTCGGCCCCACGTGCGGGGGGCAGTACACGGATGAAACTCGCGTCCCAGAGCTTCTGACTGATATCCCGATTCAACGGTGGCGCGAGTCCGGCTTGAATACGGCCTCCACAATTCGCGTTCACAAGCTGACCGTGCTGGCAAAGGACGACGTCGCGCGCCGCCTCGGTATCCTTGCGGAGTCCGACCGGACGGCACTGATCGCGGCTTTACGGCGTGTTTTTTCGCTGGACGTATAATGGTCTCTGCCGCCCTCCGGCGTCCCTGACCGACTCATGTTCGACAATCTCTCTGAAAAGCTCCAGCGCGTCTTCAAGAACCTGCGCGGGGAAGGCAAGCTCACCGCCGAAAACATGGAAGTGGCCCTGCGCGAGATTCGCGTGGCGCTGCTGGAGGCCGACGTCCATTTCAAGGTGGTCAAGCAGCTCATTGAGGCCATCAAGACCAAGGCCATGGGCGAAGAAGTGCTCACCGCCCTTTCGCCTACCCAGCAGGTGATCAAGATTGTCCGCGATGAGATGGTCCACATACTGGGCAGCCATACCTCGAAGCTGCGTTTCGCCAACGAGCCGCCTACGGTCATCATGATTGTGGGACTGCAGGGCTCCGGCAAAACCACCAGCACGGGCAAAATCGCGCGGTATCTTTCGAAGAATGGGCACAGCCCCATCGTGGTTTCCGTCGACGTTTACCGTCCCGCGGCGCGTCAGCAGCTTGCCGTGATCGCGCGCGACTTGAAGCTGCCCATTTACGAAGGAAAGCCCGAAGAGACCGCGCCGCTTGAGCTGGCCCGCTCGGCCCGGCGCGAAGCGATGCAGACCGGACGCGACGTAGTGCTTGTCGACACCGCCGGACGCCTGCATATCGACGAGCAGCTTATGACCGAGCTGCACCAGTTGAAGGAAGCGCTCAACCCCACCGAGATTCTGTTCGTGGCCGACGCCATGACCGGACAGGATGCCGTGAAATCGGCCGATCAGTTTCACAAGCAGCTTGGCATCACCGGCGTGGTGCTCACCAAAATGGACGGCGACGCGCGCGGGGGCGCGGCGCTTTCGATCCGCACCATTACGGAACAGCCGCTCAAGTTCGTGGGCACCGGCGAGAAGTTCGACGCCTTCGAGCCTTTTCACCCGGACCGCGTGGCCCAGCGCATCCTCGGCATGGGCGACATGCTCTCCTTCATCGAGAAGGTGGAAGAATCCATCGACCAGAAAAAGGCCGAGGAGATGCAGCGGAAGCTCATTGACAATGAGTTCACGCTGGAAGATTTCCGCGATCAGATCAAGCAGATCCGCAAGCTTGGCCCGCTGCAGGGGCTGCTGGGCATGATGCCGCAGATGGGTCCGCTGAAGGGCCTGAAGGACGTGAAGGTGGACGAGAAGGAGATCACCCACATCGTCGCCATCATCGACTCGATGACCCCGCATGAGCGCGATAACCATATGATTATCAACGGCGCGCGGCGGCGACGGATCGCCAAAGGGAGCGGCACGTCGGTGCAGGAAGTGAACACGCTGCTGAAACAATACGCCCAGGCGCGCAAGATGATGAAGAGCATCTCGGGAGGGTCGTTCATGGGTAAACGCTTGGGAAAGATGAAGTTACCGCCGGGATTCCCGGGATTTCCACAGTAGGCGCTGGTGGCGCGGGCATCTTGTGTGGTTTCATAGAGATTAGGAGATTCGAGAAGTTCCATGCTGATGATTCGTCTGACGCGGGTGGGCGGCAAGAAGAAGCCCTCGTACCGCGTGGTAGTGATTGATAAGGAACGGGCGCGCGACAGCCGCTCGGTGGAGGTGGTGGGCCACTATAACCCGGTGACCTCACCGGCAACCGTGCGCCTGGACCACGACCGGATTCAACAGTGGATCAGGAACGGCGCGCAGCCGTCGCCCACCGTGAGCCGCTTGATGAAGAATAATCCTGCACCGGTTCCTGAAACGGTTGCGGTCTAAACCAGCGTCCATCTGTCAGGAGTCCATGAAGCAGCTGGTGGAAGACATTGCGCGCGCCCTGGTGGACCTTCCCGATGAAGTACACGTGGAAGAGGTTCAGGGCGAGCAGATAACGGTGCTTGAATTGCGCGTTGCGCCGAGCGACCTTGGCAAGGTGATTGGCAAGCAGGGGCGCACGGCCCGTTCCATACGCACGCTGCTTGGCGCAGCCGGCATGAAACTCAACCGGCGATTCCAGCTCGAAATTCTGGAGTGAACACAGAACTGGTTGCGGTGGCGCATCTGGTGCGCGCGCGCGGCATCAAGGGCGAACTTGTGGCCGTACCGCTGAACCAGCGCCGCGAGCGCTTTGACGAACTCAGACGAGTCCTGTTGGGCGGGACCGAATATGAGGTGGAGCGCGCGTGGTGGCATAGCGGAAAGCTGATTCTGAAATTTCGAGGCGTGGATACGATGACGCAAGCGGAATCACTGGCGGGCGTTGATGTCTGCATCCCGGCTTCCGAACGGCCCGCGTTGCCTGCCGATGAGTTCTATCTTTCCGATCTGGTGGGTTGCGAGGTGCTTGACGGCGCCACGGGGCGGGGCATTGGCACCGTTTCAGGCTGGCAGGAAGCTGGGGGACCGCCGTTGCTGGAGCTGGCCGGCTCGCCGATTCTGATTCCCTTCGCGCGAGCGATCTGCCGCGAGATTGATGTGGCGGGCAGACGGATTGTGATTGATCCTCCGGCGGGTTTGCTTGATTTGAATCCATAATTGGGGGGCGCAGGTTGGAAATCGGCGCGCAATCGCCAGGCAGGGCACGGCCCTGCCCCACAGTGCCCCGGGATACAATCTCAGCAAGGAGTCCACGATGCGATTTATCGGTTTGTTGGGCTTTTTGTGTTTATGTTCGGTAGTGATCTTCAGCCAGGAGAAGCTTTCCCTTGCCGAGCCGTCCGCGGATGTGCATCTTCAGGCGGACCAGATGACCAGAACGGCCGACCTTATCATCACGATGAAGGGCAACGTTCGAGCGAACATCAAAGGCGTCACCGTTTATGCGGATGAAGCGGAATATAACAGCGTGACCGGTGAGCTGACGCCAAAAGGTCACGTGCGAATCAGGATGTGGGATGGCAAGAGCGCCAACGGGGAGCCGGTGATCATGGACACGCCGATGCCCCGGTTGCCGATGTCACAAGGCAAGTGACGTTGGAGAAGACCGCGGTCTCCAGCGTGGTGGCCACGTGCGAACAGACTCCGAGGCCGACGTACACGGGGTCTTTCAGGCCGACATATTCTACCGGGCCGGTTGGTTTCAACTCGTCGCCGGGCTTGGCGGAATACATGGTGTAGCGGCTGCCCTGCCTGACGATGCGGATGCGCGCCGGTTCGTCGAGCTGGGTGAAGACCTGGTAGGTGTTTTCTCCCGCGGCGCCGCGAAATTGCAGCGACGTTAGTCCATTGCCGTGGGACACGGCGTCCGCGTAGGCCGATGCGGGGTCGAGGCTTTGCCTGATCATGAGCACAGCCTTGCGATGCTGCGCGGCGCTGGTTCCGAGGAACTGCACGTCGGCGGTGAGGGTGATGTCGCCGGAAACTTTCTTCCAGACGAAGTAGAACGCGTCGGTCGGACCCCAGATATTGGCGCCTCCGCCGGTGATGCGGTATTCGGCGGTGGCCGGATCGAATTGCGCCTTGCAACCGGGCGGCGTGGGGCCAACGCTGCTTTCATCCGTGAAGATTCCAAGGGTATTGGTCTGCGCGAGCGCGGCTACGGCGGCAATCGCCAGCGCGGCGATAGCCGGGTACGTTATTCGCATCACTCCAGCTTACTGAATTCGCTTTTTTCCTGGAACCATTTGGCGCGGCCATCGTATTGGCATATGTGGTACTACCACAGGAGAAGCTATGGCTGACTCGAAGCTCGACCTACTGCAAGGCACGCTGGACGTGATGGTGCTGCAAACGCTGCAGAATATTGGCCCTCTGCATGGTTACGGCATCGCGCGGCGGATTGAACAGATCAGCGGCGATCAGGTGCTGCTGAACCAGGGAACCATCTATGCATCGCTGGTGCGCCTGCAGCAGCGGGGATGGATAGCGGCGGAGTGGGGCGTGTCCGACACCAACCGGAAAGCCAAGTTCTACTCCATTACCAGGAAGGGACGCAAGCAGCTTGCCGCCGATGCCGCGCACTGGCAGCGCCTTGCGGATGTCATGGGGCGCGTGCTGGCGATGCCGGCGGAGGGTGGAACGAAATGAATACGCTGCTGGCGCGCATAAGGGCCTTCTTCCGCAAGCGCGAGATGGACGGCGATCTCGACCAGGAGCTGGCCGCGCACCTGGAGATGGCCGTCGAGGAGAACCTTCGGCGCGGGCTGTCTCCCGAAGAAGCGCGGAGGCAGGCGCTGATCCGTTTCGGCGGGGTGGAGATGGCGCGGGAACATCATCGCGATGCACGCGGCCTGCCGCAGCTCGATTCGCTGGTGCAGGATGTCCGCTATGCGTTTCGAACGTTGCGCCGCGATGCGGGTTTCACCGTTGCCGCGCTATTGATTCTGGCGCTGGGGATCGGCGTGAATACGGCGGTGTTCAGCGTGGTGAATACGGTGCTGCTGCACCCGCTTCCGTTTCGCGACGCGGATCGCCTGGTCTGGGTGGAAGACACCGTGGGCGAGGTCTATCATCACGTGGATCTTTCTTCGCGCACTTTTCCGGTGGACGTTTTCGAAGCGATGCGCGGCGCGAACCGCTCATTCACGGACATGACGGCTTACGACGGGTTTTTCGGCCAGGGCGACTACAAGCTGCTGGGACGCGGAGAGCCGGAGCGCCTGGTGGGCGTGAGAGTGGCGGGGAATTTCTTTCCGCTGCTGGGAGTTCAGCCGGTGCTCGGCAGGCTGTTCATGAAAGAGGAGTGCCAGAAGAACGGCAGGAAAGCGGTGCTGCTGAGTCATGGTCTGTGGGAGCGGCGTTTCGGATCGGATCCCAGCCTTGTTGGCCAATCGCTCACTTTGAACAACGACGCCGTAACCGTGGCTGGCGTGCTGCCAGCGACGTTTGACCTGGGCTCGGTGTTCTCGCCGGGTGTCCGGGTAGACATCTATTTGCCGGCGGTGATGGACGATATGCGGAACGACGGCAACGAGCTGGTGGTGATTGGCAGGTTGAAGCCGGGAGTGCGACTGGAAACCGCACAAGCCGAGTTTCGCACGCTGGCGCCGCAGTTCCGGCGAGCGCACCCGGATTATTATGCCGATATCGACTCGAGGCTGGTGGACCTGAAGCGCTATGTTACGGGCAGGATGCGCGCGTCCCTGATCGCGCTGTGGTGCGCGGTGGGTCTGGTGCTGCTGATTGTGTGCGTGAACATGGCCAATCTGCTGCTGGCGCGTTCGGTGTCGCGCGGAAAGGAATTCGCGATTCGGCGCGCTCTGGGCGCCGGCCGCTATCGCATTGTGCGGCAACTGCTGACGGAAAGCCTTATGCTTTCGGGCGGCGGAGCGGTGCTGGGGCTGGCGGTTGCCTTCGCGCTCACTCATTTTCTGGCGGCATCGCAAACGATTGCGCTTCCGCTGCTCCGCGACGTGCGGGTGGACGGAACGGCGCTCGGGTTCACGGTGCTGGCGGCCGTGGGCGCGGCGCTGCTCTTCGGGCTGGCGCCGGGCTTTGCGACGGCCAGTGGACGGACCGAGGATTCGCTGAAGGAATCGGCGCGCGGCGCCAGCGAGGGAAAAGGCCAGGGCGCGTTTCGCGCATCGCTGGTGGTGGCCGAGGTTGGGCTCGCCTGCGTTCTGTTCTCCGGCGCCGGATTGTTGCTGCGCAGCTTTCTGCGGCTGCTGGAGGTGGACCTGGGATTTCAGCCGAGCCACGCCTTTTCGTTGCGCCTGGACTATGATTACGGCGCCAAACAGGCGAAACTCAATGCTTACTTTGGCGAGGTGCTGCGCCGGGTGACGGCGGCGCCGGGCATTGAAGCCGCGGGCATCACGGACGCGCTGCCCATGGGACAGAACCGAAGCTGGGGCATGCTTCCCAAGGGGAGGAGCTACCCGCGCGACCAACTGATTACTTTCGTCAATATGGTGGCGCCCGGATATCTGGAAGCGATGGGAATGCACATGCGGGCGGGGCGCGGCTTCAACTGGCACGACACGGACACCAGCGAGCCGGTGCTGCTGGTGAACGAAACGCTGGCCCGGCGAGCATGGCCGGGCGAAGATGCGGTGGGCAAGGAAGTGCAGATGGACAGCACTCATTTCCGGCGCGTTGTGGGGGTGGTGGCCAACGTTCGCGAGACCAGCCTGGAGGAGCAGGCGGGCGCGGCGATGTTCCTGCCAATTATGCAGACGCTGGATCTGGCGGAGGTGCAGCTGATTGTCCGCTCGAAGCTGCAGGTTGAATCGGTGACGCCGGGCGTCAAGGCGGCGCTCCGCTCGCTGGACCTGAATCAGCCGGTTCGCGACTTGCAGCCGCTGGAGGAGCGTGTGGATCGGGTGGCGTCGCCGCGGCGCTTCTTCGCGGTGCTGGTGAGCGGGTTCGCATTGTTCGGGCTGCTGCTGGCGTCGCTGGGGATCTATGGAGTCATTTCGTATTCGGTGACGCGGCGGACCAAGGAAATCGGCATTCGCATGGCGCTGGGGGCAACTCCCCGCGCAGTGCGATGGAACGTGGTGGGCGGGACGCTGCGGCTGGCGTTGATCGGGATTGGCGCGGGAACGGTGGCTTCGCTCATGGTGTCGCGGCTGATTGCTTCGCTGCTGTTCGGGGTGAGTCCCGCGGACCCGGCGACTTTTTTGGGCATGGTGATGGTGCTGGGGCTGGTGGCGGTGGCGGCGGGGTACGTTCCGGCACGGCGGGCTTCGCGGGTGGATCCGACGATTGCGCTGCGGGCGGATTAGGGCTGGCAGGGCATGGCCCTGCCCCACGGGGCTGCGGGCGGATTAGGGCTGGCAGGGCATGGCCCTGCCCCAGGGCGCTGCACCACGGCGAATTGGTGCTATGATCGAGTTGGTTGAGGGGGCGCAACGGTTTCGACGGGATTGAATCGTTGTGGAAAGGCGTGCCGGGTTCCGAGCTCCCGTAAAACGATCGGAAAACAACAACTGCCAATAACCAGCAGTTTGCTTACGCCGCCTAATTTAATTAGGTAGCCGCCCCGGGTGGGGGGCCTGTACTCCATCTACGGGCGTCATTTCACAGGCTTGGGCCGAGGGCTTCTGCTCGGAGCAGCAGGCTGACGACAATCGGGCTAAGCTGCCGCTCACTTCGCCGGTTCTTGTAGGGGCAGCCGACAACCACGAATCGGACACGCACGTAGTCTTTTCACGGCGGGCTTTTTCGGACGCGGGTTCGACTCCCGCCGCCTCCATTTCCTTTACTATCAATATATTGCCGCTATTGATATAAAGTATTGGCTGATATTTAGCGTATCTGGGTGCAGTCGCAGCGCAGGCAGAACCGCCTCCAGCATCGGCGGAGGCGCCTGAGGTCCACACCATCAAAGCCCGGCTGCAGGACCCCAATAACGGGCATTTGGTTCTCGTTCGGCAGAGTCGTTTTTGCCGGTACTCGGGCGTAGCTGATGGTGGGAAGGGATTTCGAGAGGGCTATCCAATTTTCAACGCGCGAGAAACCGCCTGTTTTTCCGTGGTATCGTCCTTGCACATGTGCGATCCCTTACATGGGAGGACCCTGGCCCACTTCCCGATCCCAATCCGGCCCACACTTGCTCGAACGCCGAGGTCAGTTCCCGAGTGGCCAACGACCCACAAGCAATCCGCCCGACCCAGCTGTCGGTTGAAATCCAACGCTCACTACCAGATCGTCATTGAGACACTTGATCAGGCTCGGTGACTGATTCGAGTGGCGGAGCGGCTGGCGAACGCAGGCTGCGGATATCACGGATGGGTGGTTGGCCGAACAGGCGGCTGTACTCGCGATTGAACTGGCTCGCGCTTTCGTATCCAACCTCAAAGGCGACAGTCGCCGCGTCAACATCATCGGCAAGCATCCGTGCTCTCGCGGCCTGCAAACGAATTTGCTTCTGGTACTGAAGCGGACTCATTGCTGTGAGCGCCCGGAAATGATGGTGAAGCGTAGTAACCGCCATCCCGGCGACGTCTGCAAGTTCCTTGGCGCGAAGCGGCCGGCCATAGTTCGCCTTAATCCAGGCGATTGCCTTGGCCGTCCTGTGACTCTGGTCTCCCAGCGTCGCGATTGCTCGTAGCCGTGCCTCCTCTGGTCCACGCAGGATTCGATACATGATCTCGCGTTCGATGAATCCGCTCAGGAACGGGATGTCCTCAGGAGTCGAGAGCAGGTCGAGCAGCCGGCACCACGCGCTCAGGAACTCCACTGTGACCGGACCGGTGGACATGCCGGGACCATCCGGCGGCGCGCCTGACGGAGGAAACTCCTCGCGGCTGAGGAACTCGCGAATAATCGAGAGGTCAAGCTTGAGCGAGACCGCGAGGCAGGGTTTATCCTCGCTTGCCTCCGCCACTCTGGTCGCGGTGGGCAGATCAACCGAGGTGAGCAGGTAGCGGGACGAATCGTACGTCAGAGTATCCGTGCCAACCTGCACCTCTCTGCGTCCCTGAGCCACCACGATCACGCTCGGCTCGTAGGTGGCGTGGCAGGCGCCAGTCGGCGCAGTTCTTTGGAGCAACGTCAGGCGAGGGATGGCGGTTGCCTGCTTCTGTGCCGAGCCGATCAGTCGAGCAACCCTGAACGCCAGCTCGAGCTTCAGTTCACGTCCGCGATCCGCGGCGAGGACCGCTCCGTTACCATTGTTTTTCACCACGAAGTCACGATTTCCTACCCTCAGCATAACCGCAAAGTGCGCAGGCCGCGCAATGCCGGAAGCATGATTCGGTAAGTTTAGGCAATCATTCGGCAGGATCAGGATACCGCTGCCCTCGCGTTTCTCCTTAGCCTGAAACAGAGGATCGGATAAATGCAAAAGCGCACTCTCGGACAACACCTCGAAGTCTCCGCTCTTGGCCTCGGTTGCATGAGCATGAGCTCGGCCTATGGCCCGGCAGCCGGCAAGGGCGAGATGATCAAGCTGATCCGCGCCGCCCATGACCTTGGCGTGACCCTGTTCGATACGGCCGAAGTCTATGGGCCGTTCGCGAACGAAGAACTGCTGGGCGAGGCGCTTCAGCCGATCCGCGACACCGTGGTGATTGCCACGAAATTCGGCTTCGACATCGATCCTGGGACTGGCGAGCGCCGCGGCGGGACGAATAGCCAGCCCGAGCACATCAAACGTGTGGCCGAGGCTTGCCTGAGGCGTTTGCGGACCGATCGCATCGATCTTTTCTATCAGCACCGCGTCGATCCGGAGGTGCCGATCGAAGACGTGGCCGGAGCGGTGAAGGAGCTGATTGCCGAGGGTAAGGTCAAACACTTCGGCCTGTCGGAGGCCGGGGTTCAGACGATCCGCCGTGCGCACGCCGTCCAACCGATCACTGCGGTGCAGAGCGAGTACTCGCTGTTCTGGCGTGGTCCGGAGGCCGAGCTTCTGCCGGTCCTGGAGGAGCTTGGTATCGGCTTCGTTCCGTTTAGTCCGCTCGGCGCCGGGTTCCTCACGGGGAAAATCGACGAAAACACGAAGTTCGATCCCAACGACTTCAGGAACCTCGTGCCTCGCTTTTCGCCCGAAGCGCGCAAGGCCAATATGGTTCTGGTCGACCTGGTCAAGGCCGTCGCGGAACGCAAGGGCACGACGCCGGCACAAGTCGCACTTGCCTGGCTGCTGGCGCAGGAGCCGTGGATCGTGCCGATCCCGGGAACCACTAAGCCACATCGGCTCGAGGAAAACCTCGGCGCGGTGAACGTCCAGATGACCGAGAGCGATCTCAAGCAGATCGACGAAGCCGCTTCCATGCTGAAGCTCCAAGGAGCCCGCCTGCCTGAACCTATGTTGAAGATGACCGGGCTCTGAGTACTCATTTGCAGCGAGAAGAGCACACCATGAAAATCAACGGAACAGACTCCATGAGCAGGAAACATCGCACCTCACTCCTCGCGCTCGCCTTGATGGCAGCCGTCTACCTACATGCAGCAGGCGCACAGGAAACCAACAACAGCAACCTTGAAAAGCCGGCAGCGTCCGCGGTGACGTCCAGGATCATCAACGTATGGCCCGGTGTCGCGCCCGGCTCCGAGCAGTGGAAGCAAAAGGAGACGACGCTTGGTTCAGGACCGATGCAGAGAATCGTCAACGTGACGACGCCGACTCTGACAGCTTATCTGCCGGATCCGGCCAAGGCGACAGGCACCGCCGTCATCATCGCCCCTGGCGGAGGCTTTATCTTCCTCGGGACGGATACACACGAAATCGCCGAATGGCTCGCGGCCCGTGGTATTGCGGGATTCGTCTTGAAGTACCGAACGGCTCCGCTGGAAGGCGAGAATGAGGCGCAGTTAAACCAATCCGGCGGCGCGCGCTTTGGGGCTCAGCTTCGCAACCACGCCTTGATCGCGGAGGACGGAAAGCACGGAATTGCCGATGGCATACAGGCCATCAAAGTGGTGCGCGAGCGTGCCGCCGCATGGGGCGTCTCTCCAGATCGAATCGTCTTCATGGGATTCTCAGCCGGCGGGATGATCACGGAGTATACGGCCGTGCAGGCGGACGCCAGCGCGCGCCCGAATTACGCTGCTCCCATCTACGGTGCGCCTTTTCCTGACGTGCCTCCAATACCAAAAGGAGGACTGCCGCCCTTCTTCATGGAGATGGCGCAGGACGACAATCTTGCCGGCCCGCAAATCCTCGCCTTCTACGACGCGCTCAAAGCGGCCGGATACAAACCGGAATTCCACATCTACGAACACGGTGGTCATGGCTGGAGCATGCGCAAGCAAGGCACAACAAGCGATCACTGGATCGAAGAGTTCTATTGGTGGCTGGAAGCGCACGGGCTGACGAAGCCGAGCAAGTAACCCTAACCGACGCTTGCTGAAATGGTTCAGTGATATCGAATTGGCAGAGCGCGCCGAATAAAACACACCAAAGGAGAAGCAATCATGAGAACACCACTTCACATCAGCGCTTTATTGTGCCCGCCGTCTCCAACGATGACGCGAAGGTGAAATATCCGCAGGGCTGGCAGTCACCGCTTCCTTATCTGCGGGTGGTCGCGCAGCCGCAGTAATTCGAAAAAAGCGATTCAGGAGAACGGCATGGAACCGGTGCAAATCGAACGATTCTACCTGGGATGTCTGGCGCATGCGTCCTACATGATTGGGTCCGCGGGGAGCGCGGCAATTATCGATCCGCAGCGCGATGTGGATCTTTATCTGGAAGCCGCGGCGGCGAAGGGATGGAGGATTGAGCACATCATCGAGAGGCATCTCCATGCGGACTTCGTCTCCGGGCATCTGGAACTGGCGGCGCGCAGCGGGGCGAAAATCTATCTGGGCGAAGGCTCCGGCGCGCAGTTCCAACACGTTGACGTTCGGGACGGCGATGAGATCTGTTTCGGACAGTGCCGCCTCCGGTTCCTGCAAACTCCGGGACACACTCTGGAAAGCATCTGCATCCTGATGAATGACCGCGGCGATGCAAACCGGCCCGACGCGCTGTTCACCGGAGACACGCTGTTCGTCGGCGACGTGGGCCGTCCGGACCTTGCGCCGACTCATACACCCCAGCAACTCGCCGAGCTTTTGTACCGCAGCCTGCACGAGAAACTGCTCACGCTTCCCGATGAGACGGAGATCTTTCCGGCTCACGGCGCGGGCTCTTTATGCGGACGCCAGATGAGTTCGGAAAGTTCTTCGACCATCGGCAAGCAGCGGCACTCGAATTACGCGCTGCTCGCGAAATCGAGCGAAGACTTCGTCCACCTTTTGACCGACAACCTGCCGGCGCGTCCCGAATATTTCGCGCAGGAAGTTGACCTGAACCGGCGGGGCGCCGCTTCGCTGGCGGAACTGCCGCCGCCGGCCGCTCTGAGCGGGGCTGAAGTTTTGGAACTCCAGCGGGAGGGGGCCGTGGTGGTGGATACGCGGCCGGCCATGCAGTTCGCCGTGGCGCACGTGCCCGGCTCGATTCATATCGCTCTTACGGGGCAGTACGCGTCGTGGGCGGCGCGGATTCTTGGCCTTAACACGCGGCTGATCATCGCCGGGGAGGACCCCGAGCATGTTCGCGAGTCGCAACTCCGGCTGGCGCGCGTGGGGGCGGAAAATGTTGTGGGATACCTCGCGGATGGCCTGGCCGGGTGGATCAGGAACGGTTTTGAGCTTGATTACATTCCGCAAATTTCGGTGCAGGAGTTTGTGGAACTTCGCGAGGAGGAACCGGAACGGGTGGCATTGGTGGACGTGCGCGAACCGGGTGAGCGAAGCGGCGGCGCCATTGATGATTCGATATCGATCCCGCTGGGGAAACTGGAGGCGCGCGCGGGGGAACTGAACCGCGAGAAGCTGCTGGTGGTTCACTGCGAGGGCGGCTATCGGAGTTCCATCGCCACCAGCATCCTGCGGCGAGCCGGTTTCAAAGACGTCGCCAATCTGACCGGCGGGTTCGATGCCTGGAAGGCCGCCAATCTTCCTTGCTCGGTTTAACAGGCTGCTGAAAAGGCCCTAAAACCGCTTGTTTACACGCGCGGCTCGGAAACGTAGCTACGTGTTTGCAGGTGGTTACCGAACCGCGACGGTTAGGGCGTGCAGACGGCGGTTTCAAGAGGGCCGCGCTTTTCGCGCGCTTTCGGCGCGCGCCAGGAACTCCGCCATGGTTTTGTCTTTGGCGGCATGGTACGCCCAACCTTCAGCGGTCGCGTTCCAGCGATAGTCGTGAGTGGTCATGTCGATTCCGTGATCGATCAGGAATTGGGCCGCTTCATAGTTCCCGTGGATGGCGCATTCGTGAAGGATGCCAGCGGGCTCGTGCGTGCTCCAGTTGGTATTGATGTTCGCTCCGCGCTCCAGCAGGAAAGACGCAATCTCAAAATGCCGGTTCATGCAGGCCCAGGCCAGCGCCACGTCCAGGACGTGTTGCACGTTGGCGGGACCCCAATGCAGGTTGCGCAACGCGGAGGAGTTGTTGGTGGGGTGATGCTGGCCGAGGCTTCCCAACCTCGGACGGCCGGCTTCATCAAACCAACCGTTCACTCGCGCGAAGTCCCCTGCGCCGGCGGCGTGGCAGAGATCGTCCGGTAAAGGCCAAATCGGGGTTAGCAGAGGAATGAGGTGGGCCTTCCCATATTCCAACGCGAATACCAGCGCGGACGAAGGAGGGCGCTTCGTTGCCAGCGCGGGAGCGGACTGCAACAGCCGCGTGATGAAGGGGCCGCGATCCTTCAAGACCGCGTGCTCCACGATTTCCACCTGGCGGGTGATTTGCGATTCGGCGAGCAGATCCGGCTCCTGCTGAAGCCAGCGGGTGAATTCCCGGAAATTGTCTTCGTCGATCGCGGTGAGCAGTTCGTTCATGACGAGCTTCTGCCAGGGGTTGGTGACGGTCCGCCAGGAGTGTCTGTACCGTTGCGCGTGTTCAGCCAGATAGTCAACAAAGCCGGTTCGCCCACGCCATTTCTCCACACGCTGGCCGAGCGCGGGGTCGAGTTCGATACAACGGTCGAGAATGAGGGCGGCAACCGCCCGATGATCGAACGCACAGGCAATGAGGAATGCCGGTGTCACCACGGCGGCCTCGAGGCAATGCCGCACTCCTTCGTAGTCACCCAGTGCCGCCAGCGTATCGAGATTACGGGGAAGAACCCGCTTGCGCGAAAGGAGCTGCAACACTCCCTTGGCGCGCGCGCGAATTGCGCCCTCCCATATCGCCGGGTTCGCGATGGCGCCAGCGTCCAGAAGAAACTCAGCGCAGGCGAGGCGCGTGAACATCTGTTCCCGGTAAGGATCGAAGCTATCGCCAAACGAGCCGGCGGCAAACCCGAGCAAGGATTCTCCGGAATCGCCACGCCACGACAGCAGCGCAGGATACTCCCGAACCAGTTGCGTCAAGCGGTCGACGCTGTTGCCGTGGATGGCGCGCTCCGCCTCAGCGGCGGCCCACTGCAGGCCCTTGCCTTCCAGACGGAGCACGGCCGCGCGAAGATCCAGCCAGCCGGCGAAGCCGTACTCGCGGGCGAGCACAAGCTGGGCGTCTCGCAGCGACAGAGGAAGGATGGGAGCGGGCAGTTGGGCGTGGACGCGGGCAAGAGCAGCGGAGTCACCGGCGGCGCACTGACGGACCAGTTTCCTGGCGCGCTTCCGGAGGGACTCAAGAGATGGGTGCGAGGGTAAAGACGGGGTCACAAGACCTCCTTTCATATTTGCCGGTGTCCCGCTGATACCAGGCTGAAAGAAGGTAACCGCTGATTGAAAACGAAAACAGGTGGGATGCTTCCCTTGCCGCGGGTAGGAGACGCCCTGTTAGCGCACTCCCTCGAATGTATCCGGCTCGGCTGGGTTTGTCAATCCAGGCGGCCGGGTGGCAACCGGAGGAGCGCAGGATCGATCAGCCTGACACGTAGAGCACGCGGAGGGTTTCCGCGGCTGGAGCGCACAAGACAGCTATTGCGAGGATGGTCCGCGCACGTCCCCCGTTCCGCCCTCGATTAGTGGGACGCGGGCGCCGCTGGGCGGTTAGAACCAGCCCCCGGACGGCACGAGGCCATTGAGGCGCAGATACGTGACGAGATTGCCGTAGTGCAAGGCGTCATGATTTGCGACTTGCGTCAGGACGAACATCTTGTTCGTTTTGGCGCCCCAGAAGTCCGCCGGGTCATTGAGGTGCGCATCGGTGAACCCGGAGTACACGCCATCGCAGTAATCGAACGCGCTTTTGAGCTGGGCCATGATCCGGGTTTTCGAGCCATTCGCGGCAGCCGTGGCGGGGTTCGCCTCACCCTTGACGCTTGAACACAATATGTAGGAAATATCCGCCACATGATTCAGGATCTCGGCAAACGAGCGAACGTCCTTCGTTGGCCGGTAGCCGTACTTCGACTCCGGCATCGCGTCCGCCGACTTCATGATCTTGTCCTGCATATTGCTGCGAAAAATGGATATCGTCGTCGTCAGCGGATTCGGCGCCATGGTCGGATTGGGCAGGTTCGGCGAGATGCCCTGGGCGTTGGCCAGGGACGCCAGGACGGAAACAGATAGCATGCCAACGGGAACCACGACGCGAGCAATGGATCGGAACATTAAGAGTCCTCCAACAACGGAATGGCACTTTGGGACCCACTCTTCGTCAATGGAGAATGCGGGAGCGGCAGGGAGTTGCGGGATCTTGCCGTCGATGGAAACCGAGCCGATGTCCGGTTTTGCCAAAACGGTGTTCGCATACGAAAGGCAAGCGCAACCCCCACCGAGCGCGCTCTTCGAGGGATTGGACACGCTACACACGGGACCCATTTCGAACTTTTGAGTTCGATGAACGAAAGGTCTAGCAGGCTGCTGAAAAGGCCCGAAAACCGCTTGTTCACACGCGCGGCTCGGAAACGTAGCTACGTGTTTGCAGGTGGTTACCGAACCGCGATGGTGACGGAGCGGGGACCAGATAGCCTTTTTCAGCATCCTGCTAAGACAACTGCCGCGTGATCGTCTGGTCCTTGATCTTCGTGTCGTTCACCAGCAGAAGCGCCTTGCTTAGAACCAAGCCGAGGATGCGATCGCCCTCGAACGGCAGGTGGAGACTGGCAGCCGTATCCCCGGAGCCCTGGACGATACACAAGTAGCGACTACCCGGCTCAAGCAGAACGTTAGCGCTTCCAATGTGGATTCGATACTGGTGCAGATCCCCGCGAACCAGGAGAAATCGACCATCCAGCCGGCAACGGTCTCGAATGGCCAGCTTCGGCAGCAGACTTTCGAGCACCGCCCTCCGGTGCTCCGCCGCGCCGCTCAGATCGCCAAAGGCGAATTGTTCCCAGTAGGGGAGATGCGGATCGTCCGGGTGATCGCGATGCCAGGCTGGATCGGTACCGATGCTGGTCACGCCCACAAACAGGTCACAGTCTCGCATCACCTCGGAGAACGCGACTGCCGGGACCTCCTCAAGACGAAGCGTGGTTCTTCTCCGGAGATCTCGAAACTTCCTCGGGAGCGTCAGCCCGAACGGTCCCGGTTCCGCCTTGCCGGGCTGGGGAGCCTCCAAGCTGACGAAATCGACACGGCCCGTGCTGATGGCCAGATAGATACCATGCGTGGTGGTGGATTCGTCATCCTCCGCTTCCGGCGATTCCACGTTGAACCTCGCTTGCAGGTTGTGCTGTGTGAGATCCAGCGACGGGGTATTGTGCGAATCCCAGGCGCCCATTACCTTGAACTTCCAGCCCCGTTCCCTGCAAAGCGCGGCGAACTGGTGCTGGCGGATGATGTGCGACGCAAAGCGATTGGACCAGGTCCCCGTCTCGCGTTCCGCGTCGGTAAGCAGATAAACCTCGCGATGCGCCTGCTTGAATGGCTGGCGCACCTGTTGGTCTTCCAGCCAGCAACGCCAGCTCAGAATGGTTTGCACATCGGAGCGGATTGGATGCCACATGCGCACGCGGGCCTGCGGGGAAGGCTGGACGGCGTGGCCTGCCCAATCCACCAGGTTGCCTTGCCATGGAATGGCCGTCCGCGCTTCGCCGCCCGCTTCAAACTCCCAGATGAGACGAGCCGCGACATGGGAGACCAGTGGATGATCCAGATACCAGGGCTTCCACCGTTCGAAGGGGCAGGTCCCTTCCGAGATCAACTGGCGTTCCAGCCGGGACCGCTGCGCCGCGATCTGGCCGTCCAGCTCTTTCACGCTTCGGTTCAGATTCTGGAGGAGTTCCGCGTGTTCTTCTTTGACCTGGGCAGGGGCGCTCCTGAGGGCTTTCCCCTCGCGGCTCCAGATGAGCGCCGCCCCTTCGCGGCCAATGGTCATGCACGCTTCGCAATCCCCGGCCCGCTCCACGCGGACGCCGGCCGCATTCAGGCCGAACGTTGGAACGGCCATCGCTTCCAGATCATCGCGGGACACCTGATTGCGCTCGGCCGCCGCGGTCATCGCTTTTTCGATCAGCCTGCGGGCCACGTCGTACTTGACTCTCCCTGCCAGGCGGCTCAATTGCGCCACACCATCGAGTCCGGGCATGGCGGCCAATGCGTTCACGCATGCGTTGCCCACGCGATGCGACACCGCGCCGATCATGGGGATCTTCCGGAAGCACCCGAATGCGAAGTTCGCAATATCCGGCGCGATGGAAGCATCGCCGAGCGCGCCCAGCACCCAGATGAACCCCTTCTGATAGGTCGCTTCTGTTTCCGGCGTGAGGATCGTCGTTTCACCGGGCGTCGGACCCAGCGCCAGCCAACGCCGGCCTGCGTCGAGAACCTCAGCCCGCCCGATTCGCGCGGCCACCTTCACTGCTTCGCTCTGCCATTTGTTCGACGCCGTGCTCTGCGTCAGCGATCGCGCATGGAGCAGAAGGGCGTGCCATTCAAACTCCTTTCCGGACGAGGACACTTCCCGGAAAACGGCTTGACTCCAGGCGCCCGCGGGTGCGAGAGCTATTTCTTTCGGGCCGCCGATGAGAACGTCGATTTGCTCGTGAATCTCTTTCATCTCGGCTAAGCCGTGATAGCGTGTGACACTGCCGCGCAACCGATGAAGCGCGCTGAGCAGTGCTGGCGTTCTCGGAGCGCCCTCGATCGCCGATAGAACCGCTTTCAGGGGGAACGGCAACTGCGGTTGCGACACCAGCTCCACTACCCTGACCGCTTCGACGGCGCACAGCGTCACGCCGCTCCGCAGCAGGGCGGCAATTACGCTCTTCAACATGAGCTTGAAGTGAAACGCCCCGCTTCTTGCAATCTCGTGAAGCGCCTCGAAGACGAAAGCCAGGCGGACCTCCGGCGGCTCACTTTTCAGTCTGCTCAAGGGTGCTTCCACGAGCCGGAGTACATCGCGCTCCCGGTGGAGAAACGGATTGGACCCCACCGCGGCGGCAATCTCACGCATCCAGCCGCTCGCCTCGGGAGCGAGTTCCGGCGGGGGAAACTGCGCTCGCAGGGCCCGCGCCAGCACTTCAGGGTCAGCCGCCATTTCATCCTCCAACGAGGGGAACCAGCTTGATGAATTCGATCTCGGAATCCTCGTGGAGATCGAACCGCGAGTCCAGTTCCGTCACTTGCGTTCCATCCACGAGCACCAGGAAGCCGTTTTTCTCGAAACTCGACCAGGCGCGCTGGCACTGCACTTCCCAGTCCAGAGGCCGCCGGGTCTTCATGCGGTACCCGTTCAGAATCTGCTCGGATTCTTCCGGCTGCACCAGACCCTGGAAAGTCTCCGGAAGCGCCTGGTTGTAGCGGTCCACTTCCTGCCGGAGGCGGCCGCGGATCAAATCCCGCAGCGTTGCCGGACCCGCGTCCAGCAGAATTCCACCGGCTGCCGTGCGTTCGCCATGGAGGGGTGCGTCGAAAATTCGGATGGTCATGAGCTATCCGTTCGGTGCGATGTAACTTCACAGAAGAATCGGCCGCAAATCGACTGCGCATTATAGGTACGCAAACGTTCGTCTCGAATCCGAAGGGACTCCAGCGCAGTGGCAAAGGGCGATGCGAATAGTAAGGGTTGTATTCGCTCAGGCCGGCACGGCTTCGAGGCTAAGGCCCGCCGCAGAATAACCGAAGGACGGCCCTGTCTCGGTGGAACCATCTCGGTTACAACCACGCGGATTGGCTCGGACCTTGTCTGAGAGGTAAGGCCCGGCCAGTCCCCGGTTGGCAGGCGATTCGGAGACTGGCCCCAAACGGCGTTGGAGGAGACGGAATCGGTTAATGTGCGCCAGCTTACTCCGCGCGCCCCTGATCTCCGAGAACCGGACTGCCGCGTGGGTTCACTTCCAGGGTTCACGCGTTATCCGCTCCGAGGGACGTTCCCCCGAGAGCCAGCGTCGCGCCCAGTGAATTATTGCCGCAGTGTTGAGGGGAACTATGCTTGCCCCTTCGCTGCAAGGGGCACCCGTTGAGGTTGGGCCTCGGCGATTTGTTTGGCGATGAACAGCGCGTCATCCAGTGGGATGGCGCCGGCGTGGATTCGTTCGGCGAGCGTGGGGCCCTCGATCAGTTCCATGACCAGCGCGCGCACGCCGCCGCTCTCTTCGAGGCCGTAGATGGAAGCGATGTTGGTGTGATTGAGTGATGCGAGCACTGGCGCCTCGCGCTGGAAGCGGGCCATGAGCCGGGAGTCTTCGGCAAACTCAGGGAGGATTACCTTGAGGGCGACGTCGCGGCCCAGTTTCGAATCGGTGGCGCGGTAAACCTCACCCATTCCGCCGGCGCCGAGCGGGGAAACGATTGCATAGGGGCCGAGTTTCGTGCCGGAGGTAAGCGCCATCAGTAGGCGCAACTATAGCTTGCGGGGGCTGGGCGGGGGACTTTGAGAGGGGTTGTAGGAGGTGATCCGGCGCTTCTCATAACGGGACTTCGGGCTCGCCCGCAGTCCGTCGCGCGCCCAACTTCCGGATGCCCCGTCATTCGCCCGGAATACGAAACCAGCCAGTCCGGATTGCGAGCGCTATTGACAACGACGGTTTCATAGGAGATTTGAGTCCATGTCGATTGTCAAAGCAGAGCCCGTGCGGCTTGCCACAGGCCCGGCGAAAAGAACGAGCCTCACGAGCGTAGCGGGTCGAAATGGGCTTGTGCATCGATATTTCTATTTTTCGATGTCGCTGCTGCTGGCTGCGATTGTGGTGGAAGGCTTCAAGCGTACCGTCAACGACAACCTGTTCCATCCGGCTGTACCGCGGCCGTTCATTCTCTGGATTCACGCCTCAGCTTTCGCCGGGTGGGTGATCTTCTTCATTGGTCAGTCTGCGCTGGTCCGTGTACGTAAAGTCGGTTGGCATCGTTCCCTCGGATGGTTTGGCGCCGGGCTCGCCACCGTCATGGTCCCGCTGGGAGTCGCCACGGCCATCATCATGGCCCGCTTTGACACGGTTCAGCTCCATCATAGCGGCGCGGATGCTTTTCTGAGCATCCCGTTCTACGACATGATCGCTTTTGGATCGTGCATTGCGCTTGCCATCTATTGGCGCGCGAAGCCAGAACTGCATCGCCGGCTGATCTTCATCGCAACCTGCGGGCTCATGGACGCAGCCTTTGGTCGCTTCGACTACTTGTTTGACCATAATCTCTTCTTTCCTTGCCTGGACCTGCTGATTCTCCTCGGCGTTGCGCGCGACCTGCTGGTCGACCGGCGCGTCAACAAGGTGTATCTGCGTGCGCTGCCGGTGTTGATCGTTGGTCAAAGCCTCGCCGTATACATGTGGCGGGACAATCCTCGGTGGTGGCAGGCGATCACGCACGTGATCATGGGATAGACCGCGCGAATGCATAGATCCTCCGTAGGCGAGGCTCCGCTTTGCGAGGGTCTGCGCTTCCTCAGGATGGCAGCGTTGAGTCGGAAGATAGCGTCTGAGGGTGGCGCGCTCTGATGCAGGGCTCGCGGCTCTGGATTCCGGAGTTGCCCGGCAAGGGCGATCGTCTGACGCGCGGATCACTTCTGGATGGCCTGGGTGCGGCGGCGCAGTTCGTCGAAGAAGTTGATCAGGAACGTAACGTGGAGAGGCGTCTTGTTGTCGTCCGCGGACTGGGGCGGGAGGAGGGCTTCGATTCTCTTGCCGTCCGGAGACACGTCGAAATTGCGATCGTCGGTGGGACTGGCAAGCTGCTTTTCCGACCACAGATGAGGCCTGGCGGCGGAGAACGATGCGCCGTTGACCGTGTAGCCGCATAGCATGATGTGGCTGTCCAGACTTTCGAAAAACAGGTTCCTGCCGTCGCGCGACCAGACGGGCATCTTGCCGCCGCCGGAGGAAACCTGCCATTTACCAGCGCTGGAGGTTGCCGGGAACGGGCGGACGTAGACCTCATAAGCGCCGGTTTCATCGGAGGCGTAGGCGAGCCAGCGGCCGTCGGGTGAAAACGCGGGTTGCACCTCGTTGGCGGGGGTCTGAGCGAAAGGCTGGGGGTTGCCGGGCCTGGGATGGTCCGGGTCGGTGAGGTCCAGGGGCAGAACAGAGATATCGAAATTGGTTTCGTCGCCCTGCTGGAAAGCCAGCCAGCGACCGTCGGGCGAGAACGAATGAGGTTGCAGTTGCGCATTCGCTTCGAGCAGCTTCTGCTGGCCACCCGCGCCGTCGGCGCGCATCCAGAGCAGCGTCTCGGTACCTCGGGCGGCGGATTGGGCAACGATGTGATTTCCGTCGGGGGCCCAGCCGGGATTGTACGTGAGCTCGCCCATAAACGTCAGGCGGGAGAGAACGTCCTTCCGGAAGTCGTAGGAGTAAACATCCAGTCCCTTGCCTTCGATGGCCAGGGCCAGGCGCCGTCCATCCGGCGAATAACGCGGGGTGAAGTACGCGGCACCCTTCGATAGCTGCGGCTGCGGCGCGCTGCCGCCGGTGGCGTCGAGGGCGGCGATGGACCAGATCTCCGCCCGCTCTTTGCCGCTTTGGTAGACAAACAGTCCCGTGCTGGACACGTCAAACTCGCCGGCCGCGGACGTCGAACTGCTGGCGACATCGCTCAATACGGTGACGGGGCTGCCGCGCGGCGTAAGAGTGGAGGCGTTCATGGGCATGGCGAACAGGCTGCCGGCGTGAATGTAAAGCAGATGGCCGCTGGCCGCGTAGCGCCCGAAGTAGCCCCCTTGCGCGAGGACCTTCCGTTCGCCGCTCTTGAAGATCTGCACCTCAAGAACAGCGTCCTCATAGTCGCTCAGGTTCCTGCTGGCCGTGAACAGGACGCCCTGGCCACCCGGCAAAACCTGCGGCCAGCGATGGGTCACCTCGCCAGGGGCAAGTTTCGTAACCGGCTGAGGGGTCTCTCCGCCGGAGGCCGAAACTCGAAAGAGTCCCCGGTTGTTGCTGAGGGCGGCGATGATATTTCCGTCCTCTCCCCAGCTTGCGCCGCGCGGGTTGAAGGCGTCGGCCAGGATGACCGGTGCGCCGCCGTTGAGGGCGATCTTTTTCAGCTTTCCGTCCGCGAAGAAGCCTATGGACTGGCTGTCCGGCGAGAAGAAGGGATCCGCGCCGTACTCCGTTCCGGCGATGACGGCCGAGTTGGGAGTGTTGAGGACGCGGGAGGCGAGCATCTGTTTGCCATCCGGTCCGCGCACGGGATAGACCAGGCGGGTGCCGTCCGGCGAAATCGCGGCGACAAACGCGGCATAAGTGCCGGAGACCCGGGCCTCGGGACCGAGGTCGGCATCGAGGCGGATCAGGGGATGGTCGCCGGCGGAAGAATGCGCGCTGCGCCAGGCAATGAACGAAGCGGCCACGGCCACGAGCAGGAAGGCGCCCGCGAGGGCCCATGGCAACATCGCTCGCCGACCCGCGGCAACGGCGGGCGCGGGCGCGCCTGATTCGGGTGCATCTTCCTCGATGGCGATGCGGACATCGCCGATGGCCTGCCAACGTCTGCGGGGATCGCGGCGCAGACAGCGCTCGACAATGGCGCGAGGATGCGCGGGCAAGGCACTGAGGTCCGGTTCCTTGCTGAGGATCTCGACCAGAATGTCGGACACGGTCTCGCCTTCAAACAAAGGCCGGCCGGTAATCATTTCGTACAGTACCGCGCCGAATGCCCAGATGTCGGCGCGCCGGTCGGCCGGTTTGCCGCGAGCCTGTTCGGGGCTCATATAGGCGGCGGTGCCCATGATCATCCCGGTGCGGGTGGGCGAAGTGGTCAGGGTGGGGGAATTGCGCGGGTCCGTTTTATCCTGCGTCCGGCTCTCCACCGAGGCCAGTCCGAAGTCGAGAACCTTGACGACGCCACCGGCCGTCACCAGAATGTTATCCGGTTTCAAATCCCGATGGACGATGCCTTTTTCGTGCGCGGCTTCGAGCGCGTCGGCCACCTGCCGGGCATAGTCGAGCGCGGTCGCGAGCGGCAGGGGCCCTTTGACCGGCTCTCCGGGAACCAGTTCGATCACCAGGGCGCGGGTGGAGGCCGATCCGGATTGCTCGACGCCATAGATCTGGGCGATGTTGGGATGATTGAGCGCAGCCAGGACCCTGGCCTCGCGCTCAAAGCGGGCCAGGCGTTCGGGGTCGCTGGCGACCTGATCCGGCAGAACCTTGACGGCTACCTGACGATCCAGCCTGGTGTCGAGGGCTTTATAGACCTCGCCCATGCCGCCGGCTCCGAGGGGCGCAAGAATTTCATAGGCACCGAGGCGAGTACCGGAGGCAAGGGCCATGAAGTGTTAGCGATTATAGCGCGTGAGATGGCGGATTGATCGATGCGGAGTCGAGAGCGGTCAGGGTGAGGCGAAGAAGCGCGAATCAAACTGAAAATCCCCGGGAGGATGAGCCCGGATTTGGGCGAACTCCGGGTGCGTCGGGTTGATCAGCCAGTTCGACTCGGATGGGGCCAGGACCGACGGTACGATTAAAACCGCACGTTTGCGATCGGCTACGAACGAATCACCGAAAGACGCCAGGGCGGGAGGGGCTGGACTTTGACGCCAATCAGAGGGGAGCCGGCTGAGCAGGACGCTGGCCCGCGAAACACCATCCGGTATGTCCGCGGAAACCACGACAAGATCCGGGGGCAAGTCGGCAGAATCGACATGGACGTAGTACTCGATCATAGCCAGCGACAGGTGCTCAGACATGTACGCGACACGCGTCCCCGGACTTGACCATCGGCCGCCGAACCGGAATGCCCCTTCTCCGTCCAGCGGTTTCTTCGAGTAAAGTTTGCGCAGGATGCGATAGACCCGGGTCAACTAATGCCGCCGTAGGCGATCCGGCCCAATAAATTCTCTACGGCCCGAGCCCCGGGTTCGGTGTCCATCAGCTCCAGTGGGGCAGTGCCACCCAGCGCCCGATTGGGGCGCCTGAGCCAACGGGAGGCGCTGTCTTTGTCGCCGATGTAGTGCCTGGCCAGCGCGACCATTCGAGCCAGCCGGTAAACGCGATCCGATTCATGGCGCGAAAGGCGGCCCTGCTGACCACGGCGCTGCAAGCTGCGCGGGGAGAGATGCAGGCTCCGCGAAAGGTCTTTGAGGGTGAGACCGGCGGAGTCCATTACTCTGCTCACAACGTCTTTGGGGAAACCTTCGCGGATGGCGGTGCGAAGCTCGGCTTCCGTGCTCAGATTGCGGCCCAGAGCCTTCTCGCCCCCGAGTTCTTCGACGATGGCATGGAGCTCGTTGACCATTCTGTCGCCTATGATAGCGCCAAGTGGCGCCGATGGCAAGGTCCGCTCCATCACTGTCGCGGTTCGGTGAGTTAGGAATAATCTGACGCTTTTCGTTGTACCAGCTGCAGCGGATGAGCGTTCCCGTTATTTGATGGCGACCACCATGGAATCGGGGCCGGCGAGATGCTCGACGCGCGTCTCGCGGAAGCCGGCCTCGCGCATCCAGCCGGTGCAGTCGGCGCCCGTGTAGTCGAAGCCGGCGGGGGTCTCGATGAGCATGTTCAGGCTCATCATGAGGCCGAAGGCGTTCTGCGAACGGCCGTCGTCGATGATGCTTTCATACACGATTAAAGCGCCTTTCGGGGGCAACGCGGCGTGGGCCTTGCGGAGCAGCATTTTCTTGTCCTCAAGGCCCCAGTCGTGCAGGATGTGGCCCATCAGAATGACGTCAGCTTCGGGAAGGGCCTCCTTGAAGAAATCTCCGGGCGTGAAACGCAGGCGGCCGGCGAGATGGTGGCGCTCGACGTACTTCTCAAAGATGGGGGCGACTTCGGCGAGGTCAAATCCGGTTCCCGACAGGTGGGGATGAGCGAGGGCGATTTGCACGGCGGTGTCGCCCTGCGCCGTTCCGACGTCCACGAAAGTGGCGTGATCCTTCCACGGGAATTTCGCGGCAATGCCGATGGCCGCGCCGTGGCTGATTCCGCTCATGGCGCTGAGGAACACGCGCAGGCGCTCCGGGTCCGCGTACAGGGCTTCGAAGGGCGCGCCACCATCTTTGGTTTCATTCTGCGGTTTTCCGGTGCGCAACGCTTCGGTGAGATGATTCCAGAACCCGTACAGGCGATGATTGGCCATCTCCAGAATGCCGCCGATGTAGGACGGTTTTCGCTTATCGAGGAACAGGTCCGTGGCGGGCGTGTTGGCGTACTGGCCGCCGCTGCGGAGGAGAAACCCGAGGGCGACCAGGGCGTCGAGGAAATCCCGGGCGGAACGCGGGTGCAGACCCATGCGGCCCTGCAGGGTTGGCAGATCTTGCGGATGGCTCGCGAGTTCGGTGAAGAGGCCCATCTCGACGGCGCTGAGGAGAATCTTGGAAGCCCAGAAGCCGGTGCCGACCTTGAGGATGTGCTCGGGTGTCAATTCAGGATTCATGGTTTGCCAAATCTATCACACTGATACCGAAGGCAGGGCCCTGCCCCACACGGCGGCAGAGCTTCAGCCAAATCGGCAGGCAGGGCATGGCCCTGCCCCACAACGAATCGAGAGTATTAGTACAAAGCTGCTGCAATGCTCCACCTACGGTCAGGGGGTTTCCCAATCGAGGGCGTAGATTTCCCTTGTGCCGGTGTCGCGAAGCAGGAGGGGGGAATCGTCGGGGGCGAGGCCCAGCCAGATACCGAAGGTGCCGGTCTGCGAGAAGTTTTTCAGATCGGTCACCTGCTCTACCTTCCGGTCGCTAATACGCACTCGCATGACTGAAGGACTGCCCTGCAGATGCTGGAAGTAAATATAGTCCCCGGTTCTGGACCAGCAAGGGAAACTGGTTGCGGTCCCGACGAGCACGTCCCACCGTTGGGTGGTGAAATCGAAAAGCATGAGACGGTCAGACCCGAAAGGCATGGCGGCGATATAGCGCCCGTCGGGCGACCAGCGCGGTGAGAAAAGCCCTTTGGAGCCGGGCACCGTCGAGATCTGGCGAGTGTTCACGTCGAGAATGCGGATGGCGCCGTTCGGATCGGTGGGAGGGCCGCCGAAGAGGATTCTGGTTCCGTCGGGGGACCAGTTGGGGTCAAATTGCACCTGCGGATCCTCGGGCATTAACTGGTGCGGTGTCTCCCCATCCGCGGAGACCACAAACGCCTTTACAGTTCGTCCGGGCGGATAGTTAAAGAAAACGATTTGTTTTCCATCGGGAGACCAGCGCGGCTGCACGGGCCGGAGCGGCGGGTACGTGAGCTGGAGGCGCTGGCTGCCGTCCAATCTGCTTTTCCAGAGCGTTCCTTCCGGGAAGCTGACCCAGGCTGCCCATTGCCCATCCTTCGAGAAGGTGACGCCATCCGCGGAAATTCCGGACAAAAAGGAACGAACTCCGCGGACTTCGCATCGTAGCGGGACAGCTCCCCACGCGCCAGCGCCCCCACCACGAACAGCTTCCGGCCATCCTTGCTGGGCAGAGGCGTGGAGAACGCCATGGGCCCGGAGGTAACCTGCATGGGCTGGCCGCCGGCTTTCCCAAGCCAGGTCGCTTTTTCAGGAAGGGCCCAGATATCGCTTGTTGACTGGAAAACGTAATACTTTCCATCGGGAGTCCAGTTGCCGCAACATTCGTCGGGAGGAGTACGCCAGCCGGGAAGCAAGGGATGCAGGTTCGTTCCGTTCGACGAAACCTGCCAAAGCGCGCCTCCCGCCGCCCGCGAAAAACTCCGCACGGTGAATCGGATCAGCGTGCCATCGGGCGACCAGGCCGGATCGGAAGCCCAGCCGGGCGCGGACACCAGCTTGCGGGGTTCCGTGCCATCGCCTTTCACGAGAAACAAGTCGTTTTCGTCGACGTACACGATGGTTTGGCCGTCGGGAGACCACGCAGCGGCCTGCCCAACCGCATCTCCCAACCGGCGCGGCGACCCGCCGAGCACGGGCACTGCCCAAAGCGGGCCCTTGAATGCCGTCTGGCCCACTTCGTCGGCAGCCAGCAGTGTTCCGCCGTCCGGGGAGACGGCCAGCAGCAACATGGTGGGAGCGGGGACAGGGATATGCGCAAGCTCTCCACCGGAGGCGGACACCTGGGCGACGCCCGGACCCACGGTATTGGATTCGTTCAAGTAAAGCCGTGCTCCGTCGGTCCCGACCAAGCCTTTCCCGAGGCCGTCGTGGGTGATCTGGACGTAGCCCGACACCTTGGGCGGCGGCAGGGGACGAGATTGGAGATAGACGAACAGGGCGATCGCGGCGATGGCGAGGCCGCCGGCAGGGCCGGCCCAACGTTTCCATCCGGGCCCGGCGGGTTTGGAGACGACCGCAGCCGCGGGAGAGCTGCCGGTCGCGGCCCCGGATGAAGCTTCCGCGCTTCGCACCAATGTTGTGGCGGCGGAACGCCCGGATTCGGTGTCGCGCTTCAGACGCTTCAGATCGGCGCGCAGTTCGGAGGCGACCTGATAGCGGACATCGCGGTCCTTTTCGAGCGCCTTATTGATGATTCGCTCGAGTTCATCCGGACAATCGGCGCTCAGGCGGGTTGGCGAGACCGGCGGCTTGCGCAGGATGCCGTCAAAGATGGCCGCCGTGGTGCTGCCCGCGAAGGCCTGCCGGCCGGTGGTCATTTCGTAAAGCACGACGCCCAGGCTGAAGAGGTCCGTGCGCGCGTCGAGTTCTTCGCCCAGGGCCTGCTCGGGCGACATGTAGGCGATGGTGCCCATGGCCGTTCCCGGGCTGGTGAGGTCCGGCGCTACCTGGGTCGCCGTGGCGCCGGTGTCCTGATCGCCGGTTGCGGCCGCTCTAATCGGCTGGGTCAATTTGGCCAGACCGAAATCCAGGATCTTCGCCAGCCCGCGGGTGGTTACGAAGATATTCGCCGGTTTGATGTCGCGATGCACGATGCCTTTGGAATGCGCGGCGTCGAGCGCGTCGGCGAGCTGGATGGCCAGTTCCAGCAGTTCGTCGAGCTTGAAGGGCTTCGCCGCGATGCGATGCTTCAGCGTTTGCCCGTCCAGAAACTCCATGGCGATGAACGGGCCGCCCTCATGCTCGTCGACGTCGTAAATGGTACAGATGTTGGGGTGATTGAGGGCCGAAGCGGCCTGGGCCTCGCGCTGGAAGCGCTCCAGGGCCTGGTGGTCCCGGGACATTTCCTCCGGCAGGAACTTGAGCGCGACGAGGCGGCGGAGCTTCACGTCTTCGGCGCGATACACCACGCCCATGCCACCACCGCCGAGTTTCTCGACAATGATGTAGTGTGAGATGTTCTGGCCGGGGGTCAATGAAGTCCCATTTATGTTAACGCATACGATCCGGTGGAGTGTTGTGAGCAGGATTGGACATGGCCCTGACCGGAGAGCGAGAATGACGTACGCAAGGGAAAAAGCTCAACGACCATGACTTCCATGACGCGCAGAGAACTGGTGCGCTCCGCGGCGGGCGCTGTTGCCGCGGGTGCGGCCATCCAATCGACATTGCTGGAGACGCCGGCGCTGGCGCAATCGGGCGGATCGGACGGCGAGAAAATCCGGTTTGTCTCCATCGGCACGGGCATTCGCGGCTGCGATTTGTTGCGGGCGGCCCGTCAGGTGCCGACGGGGGTGCTGGTGGGCACGGCCGATCTTTACGACATGCACCAGCAGGCGGGGAAAGAGGCGTACGGGGCGGATGTCCCCAGCACGCGCGACTATCGTTCGCTGCTGGATCGCAAGGACGTGGACGCGGTGATTGTGGCGGTGCCGGACCACCAGCATCGGCGCGTGGTTCTGGATGCCGTGGCCGCGGGTAAGGACGTCTATTGCGAGAAGCCCATGTCGCACAATGTGGCTGACGGGCTGGAAATGGTGAAGGCGGTGCAGGCGGGCAAGCGCATGTTCCAGTGCGGCAGCCAGCGCGTGAGCAGCGTCGTGTACAAGAAGGCGCGAGAGATTTATGCTTCGGGACGGCTGGGCGAACTCCACTACATTCAGGGGCACTGCGATCGCAACTCGCCTTCGGGCGCGTGGGTCTATCCGATCCCTCCTGATGCCAGCCCGCAGACCATCGACTGGACGACGTTTCTGCGCGATGCGCCGGAGCGGCCGTTTGACCCGGTGCGTTTTTTCCGCTGGCGCTGCTTCTCCGATTACGGCGAGGGACTGGCTGGTGATTTATTCGTGCATTTGCTCTCGGGCATGCAGTGCGCGAGCGGCATCAACGCGGCTCCCAGCCGGGCTTACTCCAGCGGAAGCCTTACCCACTTCAACGACGGACGCGATTTTCCGGATTTGCTGGTGACGATCTACGACTATCCCGGGGTGACCGTGACCCTGCACTGCAACCAGAACAACGACGCGGGCGAAACGATCGTCTTCTACGGTAGAGAAGGCACCATGACGATCAACGGCGACACGCTTACGGTGACCCCGCAGAACACCGCACCGCGTCCGGAGGGCTACTCGCTGAACGGTTGGACCGCGGCGATGAAGAAACAATATCTGGACGAGTGGCACGCCGCGCATCCCGAGCCGCCCGCCAGACCCGGGGAGGCGGAGAGCTTCTCCGCGCCGCACGGCTACGACGACACCGTGGACCACATCGCCAACTTCTTTCAGGCAGTTAAGACGCGCGAGCACGTGCTGGAGGATGAGGTTTTCGGCAACAACGCCGCGATCGCGTGCCACATGGCGAATCACTCTTACTTCCATCGCAGCGTGGCCACGTGGGATGCCGCGGCGCAGACGATCAACGGGTAACGCGTGCGAAAGGCTACTCGACGCTCACGGTGGCGGTGAGCTGGATGTCGCTTGACGAGTCTCCAACCATCAACTGAACTGGTTCCGCCTCTACGCGGAATCCGGGGAGTTTCTCGTCCCACCAGGCTAGCGTGGAAGCCTTCAGCGGAATGCTGACGGTTTTCGTTTCATTGGGCTGGATGGTGACGCGCTGGAAGCCTTTCAATGCTTCGCGCGGGCGCTCCACTTTCGAATCGAGGTGCTTCACGTATAGCTGCACCACCGCGTCGCCCGCACGGCTGCCCGTGTTGGTGACATCCACGCTGACTGTGACCGTCCCGTCCGCGGCCAGTTGCGGAGAGCTGGTGCGCAGATTGGAGTACTTGAACGTGGTGTAGCTGAGGCCGTAGCCGAAGGGATAGAGGGGCTCTCCCTTGAAGTACATGTAGGTGCGGCCATCGCGGATGTTGTAATCCATCATCGGCGGCAATTGATCGAGCGATTTCGGCCAGGTTTCCACCAGGTGGCCGCCGGGGTTGTAGTCTCCAAAGAGAACCTTGGCGAGAGCGGTGCCCTCATCCTGCGAGGCGTGGGCCATGTGCAGGATGGCGGGAACGTTGGCCTGCGACCAGTTGATGGCGAACGGGAAGCTGGAGACCAGGATGACGATGGTCTTCTTATTGACCGCGTAGACCTGCTTCACCAGTTGCTCCTGCTCCAGGGTGATGCTTTCGCGGTCGCGCCCTTCGCGTCCGTCGCTGGCGACCGAGCAGGGAAGCGTAACGCCGCCGCCGTCGGCCGTGTTGAACCAGTCGTGCGCCATGTCCGGACCACACGTGGGGTCGTTGCCGACCACCACCACCGCGACCTCCGAAGTGCGCGCCGCTTTGACGGCAGCGCCGCCAATTTCATCGGCGGCGTAGTTGACCTTGACGCCGGCGCCAACGGCATCCTTGATTCCCTGGAGCGGCGTAGTGGCATAGGGGGGCGTGCCGCCGTACCAATCCCAGTGGATGGAATCGGCGAGCGGTCCGATGACCGCGATGGATTTGATGGAATCCTTGTGGAGCGGCAGCAGGGAATTCTCATTCTTGAGCAGCACCACGGATTCGAGCGCGATCTGTTTGGAGACGGACTGATCCTTCTCAGTGGTCCAGGGCTCGGGGGAATCCTTGATTTTCGCGTAAGGGACCATCTCTGGCGGGTCGAGCAATCCAAGCCGGATGGTGATGCGGAACTTGAGGCGAATCAGGGCGTCGATGTCCGCCTCGGTGATGGAACCATCCTTCAGGGCGGCTTTGGTTTCGTCGGCGTATCTGTCAAGGAACTGGTTGATGCCCGCTTTGAGACAGGCAACCACGGCCGCTTCCTGGTTGGGGAAGAGATGGCGCGGCTCGACCAGAAGCCGGACCGCTCCTCCATCACTGGACAGCACGTCGACGCCCCATTTGTCGCGGACGATGCTCTTGAGGATGGGATTGATGGCCATGGGCGTGCCGTTCCAGCCGTTATAAGAAGCCATGACCGCTTTGGCGCCGCCCTCGAGGAAGCCCATGCGGAAGGGGACCGAATAGTATTCCCAGAACAGGCGCTGGTCGAAATCGGAAGACGATATGTTGCGATGATCCTCATTGCTGTTGGCGAGAAAATGCTTGAGCAGGGCGGCGGCCTGCCAATACTTTGGGTCGTCCCCTTGCAGCCCTTTGATGAAAGCGACGGCCATGGTCCCGTTGAAGAACGGATCCTCACCGTAGACTTCTTCACTGCGGCCCCAGCGGGGGTCGCGGGCAAGGTCGGACTGGGGTCCCCAGAGCATGAGGATCTGGCGGTTGTACTTTTCGGTCTGCGTGATGAACCGGGCTTCATAACCCTCCACGCCCGCCGCCTGGCGAACCAGGTCCGGATCCCACGATTCACCCATGCCCGGCGGCTGCGGGAACTGCGTGGTGGTGATGGGCAGGCGCGTGCCTCTGGCCTGGCGCTGGACCACGCCGTGGATGCCTTCGGAGGAGCCGAAGCTCGCGACTCCCAGACGAGGCACCGCGGTGTTGGTGCCGAGGCAGGCGACCTTTTCGTCGATGGTCATGAGCGAGAGCAGGTTGTCGATGCGCTTCTCCATGGGCAACGACGGATCGTTGAAGGGATAGCGGGGTTGCTGCGCGTTTGCCAGGGCGAACCCGGAAGAGAGGAGACAGAACAGAGCTACGTGGCGCTTCTTCATGGTGTCCGGCTACCATCTAAACATTTTTTGGAAGCCCGGTGGGCGCGCGAACGGGGGGCGGGACTGAGAGCCCCGCGCAGGGCATGGCTGCCCCACGTCGCAAGGTTGCGACGATTCACGCGATTTGCCCGGCGGCCAGGTTTTCGATTCGGCGAGCCGCCTCCTGGGCTCCACCAAAGTGAGACATGGATGCGGCCACGCGGCGAGCAGACTGGCGATAGCCGGGCTCGTTCAACACGCGCCGCACCGCGGCGCCGAAGGCGTCTCCATCGATTTGCTTTTCCCCGCCCGCTCCGTCCACGGGCATCACAATCTCACCGGCGCCCAAGGCCACCAGACGGCGCGCGTTGCTCTCGCGCTCCGTTATGGTGGGGATGATTACCGCCGGAGTGCCGGCGGACAACCCGGTCATGACCGAGCTGTGACCACCGTGATGGACCATCAGATCGCAGCGCTGGGCCATGGCAAGACCCGGCAAATAGGCGGCGTGATGGAAGTTCGACGGCAGGGTTCCCACTTCGGCGGGAACCTCCTGGGTAGCCGGTGGTGAGAACAACGTGCATCGGCGTGTCAGCTAGGGCGGCGATTGCCGAGCGTATGACCACGATGGAGTCGATCGGCGTTGGGGCGCCAGCGTATCGCGGATTGCCGGAGTAAACCCAGACCACGGGTTTGTCGCGACTGAGCGCCAGAACCCAGTCTGGAAGCGTGGCATTTCCTTTCTGCCAGACGATCTGGCCGACGTAAGTGACACGGGCGGCGGGCAGCGGATCGGTTTCCGGCGTGCCCACGATGAGGCAAAGGTCGCCCGCCAGAAGATCGACGCAGCGCGCTACCGGTGCCACACCGAACTCCGCTGCCACCTTATTGATCACCGGCGCCGCGTCAGGCAGACCTGCCGGGCGCTCTCCCGCCCACCAGAGAAAGCCACTGCTGGCCGGGTGAAAATTGCCTTGCAGCACGGTGGCGAGGGGCGCGTGGAGAATACGCGCGGCGAGGCAGGCGAACAGTCCAAAGGAATCGACGACGACGTGCGGGTCGTAATCGCGCATCAAATCGACATGAAGAGCCGTCGCCGCCCTGGCGTATTCCTCGTCCCCGTAGACAACGGCGAGCATATGGTCGACGTCCCAGGCGAGGCTCACCTGGGCGAGATCCATTACAGGAGGGGGCATGGAACGCGCCGGCATGGGGAGATTTTTCAGTCCGGCGTCCTCGATCAGTCTGGCGGGGGCCGGGGCGGGGTTGAAGACAGCGACGTCGTGACCACGGTCGGCGAGTGCCCGGGCGATTGGCACCAGCCGCGTGGGCAGGCCGAGGTCGTTCGCCGGCAGCATTGTAAACAGGAACCGGGCCATTGAGTCTCCTGTTAACTATAACCGTGTGCCGCCCGCCATCACGGCGGCCGGGAGTGTCTTAGCGCGGCGGTGTTGCGGGGCTCAACAGTTCATCGGTGGTGGAGACCGTTCCGCCGGTGGAATCCTGGTAGACGAGATGCGCCCACCAGGCCCCCTGATGGGTGTCCACGTTTGAGGAGCAGGCAGCGGTGCAGACGAAGGGCGCGCCCTTCGCTCCACTGGGGGCGGTTAGAGTTACCTGAACCTGCGCCGCGCCCGGCGGCAGGGAGAAAGGCACAGCGGCGGGAACGAACGTGGCGCCGTGGGGCTGGCCGAGGCGTATGGCGGGCCATTGGTGCGCCATGCCCATTCCGAAAAAGAAGCCGGTCCACTTGCCACCCTGCAATCCATAACCAGCGGCGTATTGCGGATTTTGTTCGGTCAGCAGGTCGGCGGGGGTGTAGAACTTGCGGGCGGTGTAGGGCGCCCATCCCCAGAGCGAGCCATAGGCAAGATCGCCCCACGTGAGCCGGTCGGGTGCGCCGGTGTCGAAGTACGACCACAACGACGCGTTGGTTTCCCCGGTGAGTTCACGCATGGCGACGGTGTCGTATTGGGAGTTGGACGGATCATCGTCGAAACACGGCCCGTCTCCCTCGAAACCCATGGAGGCCGGCGTGATGGGCTCGCAGCCCTGCTGCACTCTGCTGTAATACATGCCTTTGGTGACCAGAGAATCGAACCCGGCGCTTTTGGTCCATTGGCCGGCGGCGGCCCGCAAGGAGTTGAAGCTGGCCGCGAGTCTGGAGTTTCCCATGGCCGCCGCGGCCATCGCGGCCCACCGCCAGGCCGACTGGCGGATGCCGAGCATGTAGGGTTGCTGGGCGACGCCGACGACGTTGCTGGAATACCCGTAATAGGTCCCGCTGGGACCATCCCATGGCCGGTTCAGAGTAATCTCGCTGCTGGATTTTCTAATGCATGACCAGTTCTCGGCACCCATCGGATCGTCGTTCGATTGCATGAACGTCAGGAAGTTGCTGGTGTTGTCGATCATCCACGTGACTGCTCCGCTGTCGCCCTGCCAGGCAGCGCCTTGGACCAGCGTGATCTGAGCGGGAGAATTCAGGGTGTAATACTGCCACATGGTGAAGGGACTTCCGCCGCGCGTGCCGGTGATGGCGATACGGGTGCCGGCCACGAAGCCCGATCCGATGATGACCCCGCTGCCATTGGTTGCGGTTCCCGATCCGGCAGCCGCGCCGAAGCACGTGCCGGTGGAGATATTGGTTCCCGTGCCGGTGGTGGAACCGCCGATCAGCGCGATCTGATCGCCATAGGGGTTCCAGTAGAATCCCGACGCCCATGAGTTATCGGAGCCCTTGCAGCCGAGCTCGCGCGTGTACATCGCCGGCAATTGATTGCGCCAATAGGTTTGCCATGGAATGCCGCCGGGCGCCGCGGTCGAAGTGGTGTCCGGGTCATACAACGCCGCCAGGGCCAGCCAGGCGAGCTGATATCCGGTATCGCGGGAATCGCCGGCGTCAGGGCACGCCGTGCCGATCACCGACACGCCGTTGCCGGCGAAGGAACGGAGATCGGACCATGAGGCTTTGTGCGGGGTGGTGCTGAGGAGCGCGTCGGCAATGCCGCCGATGACCAGTCCGCCCGAATAGAGCGGCGCGTAGACGAGGTGGCCGCCAATTTCGGGCATGCGCACCCACATGTCGCCGATCATGTTGGCGGCGGTCAAAGCCAGGGAATAGCCGGAGCGGTAGTACAGCGCCCGGTGGGCCAGGTCTTCGCCGTAAAAATTCAGGCCGCCATCGGAGCCGAAACTCAACCACCAGTTCCCGTCCATGTAGGAATAGCTTGTGGCGGTGTACGTTTGCGCGTCATAGGCGGGGATGTCCCAGTAGGGCTGGAGATAGAGCGACGTATCCGACTCGCACCCGAACGGGGGCCAGTATTGCATCGCGTCGGAAGCATCGGCACGCGTGTAATGCAGCACCGGCCAGCGGCTTTGCGCGACGACGGCGTATGGGAACGGGCCGGAGTCGGCATCCACGGGCCAGGGCCGCGACAGCGTCAGATGCGTGCCATTGGCCACTGACGCGATGAGGGCGACGAACACGAAACTCTGACCGCCGTGGGTGGCGGCCACCCTGAGGTAATCGCCAGCCATTGTGGAAGCCCAGGCCGTTTCCGTACCGGCAACCGCGGTGGATCCGGGGGTCATGGTCATGGTTCCCGCGGCATACGACACAAGTCCCACCTGTCCTTGAGCGCCGGACTGACAGAGTGTGGTAAGAAAAGCGGTTTTTGTGCCAGTAACCTTGAACTGCCCGATAGGCGTTCCGGCCGGCCAGGCCTGCGCCGCGAGGCGGCTGGTATATGGGTCGGCCCAGCCACGCCCGTCGTAACACGGCGTCAGCGTGTTCCCCAATGCGCCGCAGATGCGAATCTCCTCCCATGAAAGACCGGAGGATTTCAGGTACACCCTGGTGGGAAGTTCGGAGGTATCGATCAATGTGGGATCGTCAACGGTGAAGGAGGCAATTCCGGACGCGTCGATTGCGCTGGTTATCGTTGTCCCGGCGGCCCCGGCATACGACAGAGACTTTCCGTTCCACGTGTAGCTTACCGTTCCCGGCTCCGTGGTCTCCCAGGAAGCGTACGGCCAGGTTGCAGACAGCCCGTAACCGAGGTAATCGGCGTACCGCAAAGTGGTCGCCCGCATGGCGAGGTAGTCGGCATATCCCCACGGATTTTTTCCGTAGGCGATCATCGGCCCGAAGATCTGGTCGACCACCGGATCGGAGTTGATGACCACGCCGTTGTCGTCCATGGCGACGGCCCCGACATCGAGACTTGCGGTGGCCTGATAGCCGCGAACATCGGTCACCGTCAGGGTGAAATCATAGGTTCCGAAGACTGTTCCGGTTACGGTTGGCTGGCCAAGCGTGGGGTCGTCCCAGGTGAGCGTGGTCGGCCCTCCGGACTGCGCCTGGGTCCAGTAGTACGTAACCGCGGCGCTGGTGTCGGATTGCGAATAGGACGCCGTCCCATCGAGTTGATTCGGAAAGCCCGCGCGCATACTCACCCAGTTCGTCCAGATGGGCGCGTTGTACGTTTTCGGAAAGGCGGTGACGACATTCTGATAGGGGGTGGTCACGAATATCGCCTCGCCGCTGCTCAGGTAGGCCGGATAACCGTTGCCGGAAGAATCCGACAAATCATAATCGAATTTCCACTCCAGCAGACGAGCTTCGTTGTCGACGGTCACGGGAGGGCGCGAATTCATGGGCACGAGCGCGGAGTGTATGCGAAAGAACGCGAGGTCGCATGGTCCGGCTGAACTCACCGAGATTCCCCCGGCGTCATCCTTCACGTCGTTCCCCAGCGGAATTTGCTGGGCGTATACACGGTTCCCGTTGAGGTCCCAGATTTCAATGTCGAGAAGACGGGCCCCAGCGTCGCGTTGGATACGCACGTACGCCGCTTTGGTGGTGGGAAACAACGCATCGAGGCTGGTGAGGATGCCGGGATATTGGGGAGGGGTTCCGAAGGTGGACCAGGTTGAGAAGACCGCGAGCTCCATTTGCGGCGGGCCCGATGGCTGCGGAATGGAGTACAGGTTTGCCTGAATGCCGATGGCGTCGCTGACGATGAAGTCGGAGGTGGGCTGTGTCTGCCAGTCGTGTATGTAGAACTCGAGGCGAACGGACGCAGAATGGCCGATGTTGGGAAAGAAGGGGTTCAGGACCTGCCTGCCGTCGAGGAGCAGAGACTGGCCGGCAAACAGCGCGACGGCCGCTGCCGGGCACGCGAGCAGGAATCTGACTGACCTGGCCATTTCGTTTTTTTACAACCCCCTGCATTGGCCGGTTACAGCCCGCGTGGTGACAGATTACCACGTCCCCGCGCGGAGCCACGCCACCCGCCATTTTACCGATTGGGCGGAGAAGCGGCTTCCGGGGAATGCGCGCAGCGAACCAGGGACCTGGGCAGGAATTGGTATTATCGACCTCATGCGCCTTTTCAAGATCGCCGGGGTGAGCGGGCCGGGCATACCCCGGTGCGCCCCGAGCGCGCGCGCCGTGGATGACATGCGCGAGGGGATGGACCGCGAATGTCCGCGAGGGTTTTGACCAACGCATTATGATGGGCCGCGCGCGCCAAACCGCCATATTCACCATCGTGGCGAAGAATTATCTTCCCTATGCGCGCGTGTTAATGCGCTCCGCCGCGATGATTCACCCGGAATGGCGGCGTTATGTCGTGCTTGTCGATCACGTCGACGGATATTTCGATCCGCTGGCGGAAGATTTCGAGATAGTGCTCTCCGGCGATCTGCCTATTTCCGGGTCGCGCTGGTTCCATTTCAAATACGCCATCATGGAGCTGAGCACGGCGGTGAAGCCGTACGCGTTCGAATATCTGTTCAGCGCGCGCGGGTTCGACCAGATTGTCTATCTGGATCCGGATATCAGAATCTACTCGCCTTTGCATCGGATTACCGAGGTTCTGGAGACGGCGAGCGTGGCGTTGACGCCCCATCTGACGGGCTCTCTGGACGACGACAGGAGACCGGCCGAGATCGACATTCTCCGAGCCGGCACATACAATCTGGGCTTTATCGCGGTTGCCCGGAGCCGCGAGACCGCGGCGTTTCTGGCATGGTGGCAACAGCGGCTGTACGACCATTGCGTGGTGGATTTGCCGCGCGGCCTGTTTGTCGATCAGAAATGGGTGGACCTGGCGCCCGGTATGTTCGAAGGCGTTGCGATCATCCGGGACCCGGGCTATAACGTCGCCTATTGGAACCTCGGGCATCGCATCCTCGCGGATTCGGAAACCGGGTACGAAGTTGGCGGACGCCCGCTGGCTTTCTTCCATTTCAGCGGCTTTGACGCGGAACAGCCGGATCGATTGTCGTGCCATCAGAACCGGTTCAAGGTGGCGGAGCTGCCCGGCGCCACGCAGCGTCTTCTGGTGGCCTATAGCAAAGAGCTTCTGGAAGCGGGTTACCTCACTTGCAGAAAGTGGCCGTACGCTTTTGGTTTTTTTCAGAACGGCATTCGCATCCCCGACACCGGCCGGCCGATTCATCATGAAGATCCGGAGCTGACAAAGGCGATTACAGATCCATTCTCAGACGAGGGATTCGAAGCATTTCTGAAGGTGTGGAACGGACCGGTCCAGGACGACGATGGCGCGTTCTCGGGTATTTCCCGCCTCGCATACCGGATCTACCGCACGAGGACGGACGTTCAATCCGCGATGCCGGATATTTTCGGTGGCCACTACAAGCGATTTCTGGAGTGGATGCTGGTGAGCGGGCGGGTGGAACACGGTCTTGGCGATGAATTTCTTTCCACGATCTCGGATGCGATACGGGTGTGCAAGGATCACCAGAGTGCCCGAGCCTGGCCGGAAACGGCGGCGCCGGACGAGATCAGCAATGAACTGATCGGCGACCCCGCGACGTTCGCGAGCGGAGGCCCACGGCTGCGGCTGACCCGGCTGGCGATGGCCATTTACCAGTCGCGCCCGGAACTGCAGCGGTTTTTCCCCGACCCCTGCGGCCGCGACAGTGCGCGGTTCCTGGTCTGGCTGCTCACGTACGGAAAAAAGGAGCACCATCTGTCGGCGCATCACACTGCTCCCATGAAGGCCCAGTGGCGATCCGTTGCCGGAGCGCAGGCTGGATGGCTGACGCGGCTGCGGTATGAGCTGATCCTGCGCGGGATGGCTGCATCGGTGTATGTTCGAGGATCGTGGTCGCGCCTGCCTTTGGTGCGGGCCAGACTAAAGCGTCTGCGGCCACGGTTCGACATCGCGCCGGCAGGGAACGGCAAAGCTGCGGTAGCCGAGCCGGCGCCGCCGCGACAGTTCGGGGTGAACCTTGTCGGGTATTTCTACTCGGAGACAGGCGTGGGGCAGTCGGCCCGAGCGGCCCGCGCCGCGCTGCAAGCGGCCCCGGTGCCGGTCAGCCTTCGTTGCGTGAGCGACTCCGGCCCAAGCCGCAAGCAGGACCACTCAGCCGGTCCGATGTCCGAGGCGTTTCCGTATGCCGTGAACCTCTTTTACGTCAATGCCGACCAGACCTCCATCGTTGCGGACAGCCTGGGCGGGGCGTTTTACCGGCATCGCCACAACATCGGCTATTGGGTATGGGAACTGGAAGACTTTCCGGAATGCTGGCTGAGCGCTTTCAGGCCCTATCAGGAGGTGTGGACTCCGAGCAATTTTTGCCGGAACGCGGTGGCGCGCAAGGCGTCGGTTCCGGTGCACTGCTTTCCGTATGCCGTGGCGCCGGCGGTGCCCGCGGGGATGGATCGACAGTACTTTGGGCTCGCGCCAGACCGGTTTCTGTTCCTTACCGCCTTCGACGTGCTGAGCGTGATGGAGCGGAAGAATCCGCTGGGGACCATCCGGGCGTTCGAGAGGGCGTTTGCAGGGAACTCGAGAAGCCAGCTGGTAATCAAGGTGAACAACGCCGAGGCCAGGCCGAAGTGCATTGAGACGCTGAGGAGCGCGTGCACATCCGGCTCGGTTCGAATCCTGGACTCCACGGTTACGCGCGAGGAGATGTACGCTCTCACTCAGTGCGCCGACTGCGTGGTGTCCCTGCACCGTTCCGAGGGTTTCGGCTTGCTGATTGCGGAGGCGATGTACCTGGGCAAGCCGGTTATCGTTACGAACTATTCGGGGAACACGGATTTCACCCTGCCGGACAATTCGCTGCTGGTGGATTACAAAATGATACCGGTGGGGGCCAACTGCGCGCCGTACGACCCGGCCAGTCTGTGGGCTGATCCCGATGTGGACCTGGCCGGCGCTCATATGGCGAACGTCGTTCAGGATGCCGAGCTGAGAGCCCGGCTCTCCCATGCCGGGCAGGCGTTCGTGAAGGCAACCCTGAGTCCGGACGCGGTGGGACGGGCGATGCGTCAACGGCTGGAGGCGCTGCGCGGCGTTAATGGCCAGGCGTCCATGTGATGGAGGCTTTGGTAGGGGCGGCTGGACTCGAACCAGCGACAACCGGCTTAGAAGGCCGGTGCTCTATCCACCTGAGCTACGCCCCCGCGCGGTGACAGCACCGTTCCCATTCTAACCGTCCTGCTCCGGAACCCTCCTGTTACCCTGAGAGCGTGGAACTGGACGGAGTCATCGTTGTGGACAAGGCGGAGGGATGCACGTCGCACGACGTGGTGAACCGGGTGCGCCGGATCGCCGGGACACGCCGCGTGGGCCATCTGGGCACGCTGGATCCGCTGGCCACCGGGGTTCTGCCGGTGGTGGTGGGACGCGCCACCCGGCTGGCGCAGTTCTTCACCGCGAACAGCAAGCGGTATGACGCCTGGGTGACGTTCGGGCACACCACGGACTCCTACGATCGCGATGGCGCACCCACTTCCGAGGAGGTGACGCCGTCCTTCACCCGCGAGGAGCTGGAGCGCGCGCTGGACGCCTTTCGGGGGACGTTCCTGTTGACGCCGCCGCCGGTTTCGGCGAAGAAAGTGGCCGGGGTGCCGGCCTACAAGCTGGCCCGCAAACAGGTGCAGGTGGAACTGAAGCCCGTGGAAGTCACGGTGAACGCGCTCGACCTGGCGGCATTCGAACCGCCGCGCGCGCGCCTGCTCATCTGCTGTTCGGCGGGCACCTATGTGCGCAGCATTGCGCACGAACTGGGGCGCGCGCTAGGCTGCGGGGCGTTTCTGGACACGCTGCGCCGGACGGCCTCCGGGGAATTCACCGCGGAGAGCGCGCACACCCTGGATCAGTTGCGCGATATGGCCGCCGAGGGGCGGCTGAACGAGGCGCTGATTGGGGGGCCGGCGCTGCTCCCGCAGTTTCCCGGCGAGCTGGTGGACGCGGTGACGGCCGGCCAGATCCGCCAGGGCCGCGACTTTCGCGTCTCCCCCTTCCGCATCCGCCCGGACGCGCAGATATGTGAAGGCGCTTTCGCAGGAGGGCGAGTTGATCGCCATTGGCGAAGCGCGGCTGCCGCATCTTTATCACCCGATCCTCGTGCTCTGACCGCGCTGTTATGCTATCGCGCGAGTGCGCGGCTGTCGCCGCGCGTCCAGGTACTGCTACGCTGAGTACAATGGCCTTCGACGGAATCCGACGTCATCGCATTCGAGAGCCGGCGGGCAAACGAGATTGGCGAGTTGATCCGCCGTAATGGCGGAGAGCCGTTCCTGGCGCCCGCGGTGCGGGAAGTTCCGCTCGATCAGAATGAGCCAGGCGTTCGCTTTTGGCGAGCGGCTGTTCCGCGGCGATTTCGACATGATGGTATTCCTGACCGGCGTGGGCACGCGGCTGCTGCGGCAGACCCTGGCGACGCGGTGGGACCGACGAAAGATTCTCCGAAGCGCTGCGAAAGCTGACGGTAGTGGCGCGCGGTCCCAAACCAGTGGCCGTTTTGCGCGAAATGAACGTGCCGATCGCGGTAACGGTGCCCGAGCCCAACACCTGGCGGGAAGTACTGAAGGCCACCGAAGGACGGCCCGAGCGCCGCATTGCCGTTCAGGAATACGGGAAATCGAACAAGGAGCTGCTGGAACGTCTCCGCGCGCGGAAGGCGGAAGTGACCACCGTGCGCGTGTATCAATGGGATCTTCCCGAAGACACCGGCCCCTTGCGCGAGGCGGTGCGGCGGATCGGGTCCGGCGCCGGGGGTGCGGTGCTGTTTACGACGTCGATTCAAGTGGTTCATATGTTTCGCATTGCCGAGGAAATGAGCACGGAGCCGGCACTGCGCGAGGGGCTGGAGCGCATGCTGGTGGCCTCCATCGGGCCTACCACGAGCGAGTCTCTCGAAGACCACGGCATCTCACCCGACCTTGAACCCTCGCACCCGAAAATGGGGCTTCTGGTGAAGGAGGCGGCAGACCAGTGGCGCGATCTGCTCAGCCGCAAACGAGGCGGGCGTGGCTGAACGAAGCGGCATGCAGCAGCTTGGGAAGTACCTGGGGCTGGCGTTTCTGCTTCCCTGCTGCACGCTGGTGGGCTTCATTATCGGCCACTACCTCGACAAGGCTTTCGGCACGACCTTCCTGACGCTGGTGTTTCTGTTGTTCGGCATCGCGGCTGGGTTCATCGAGGTGTTTCGCGAACTGAAGCCCGACAATGACGGCGGACGCTGATCGCTATCGGACGGTCGTCCGCAGGATCGCGTGGCTGACCGTATCGATCGGCATCGGAGGAGCAGCGGCCGGCGCCATCTGGAAGGGGCCGCGATTCGGAGTTGGGTTTCTGCTCGGCGCGGCGTTGTCGCTGGCCAGTTTCTGGCGCTGGAAGAAGGTGGTGGACGCGATCAGCCCGGGAGCAAAGCCGGGCCGCGCGTGGTTCTGGCTGCCGCGCTTCGCGGCTCTGGCCGGGGCCGCCTATGTTATAGTGATGTACTTGGAAGTTACTGCGCTGGCTGTGTTTAGCGGCCTGCTGGCGTCCGCCGGGGCGGCCATCACGGCGGCGATTTACGAACTAATTTATGGAAAATGAACTCTGGCTGACCGCGCTCTTGAATCGCTTCCTGGCGGGTCCGGCCGACGCCGTTCTCAATCTTGTGAACATGCCCAACGAGGCCGCCCATCCGTGGAGTAACTGGATGTCGATGGAGCTTCTGGTGGCCGCCATCATCGTGGTTGTTTTCGCGATTCTGCGGACGCGGTTGTCCGTGGACAACCCCGGCAAACTCCAGCACACCTTTGAACTGGTTTACCAGTTTCTGGCGGGGCAGACCAAAGAATCCATCGAGCACGGCGGGGCGAAGTACACCGCCTTCTTCGGAACCATCTTCCTGTTTATTCTGTTCATGAATTTGATCGGCGTTATTCCGGGGTTCGAATCGCCCACGATGACCCCCGCGGTGCCGCTGGGCTGCGCGGTTTCCGTCTTTCTTTACTATCACTGGGCGGGGATTCGCGAGCAGGGTCCTTTCCGCTATCTTCTTCATTTCGCCGGACCGGTGTGGTGGCTGGCGCCGCTGATGTTTCCGATTGAGCTGATCAGCCACTTCGCGCGGCCGCTGTCCCTCACGGTTCGTCTTTTCGGCAACATGTTCGCGGGCGAAAAGATCACCATGACGTTTCTTGGTCTGACGTACCTGATCGCACCGGCGATCTTCATGGGACTGCACATTTTTGTGGGCTTCCTGCAGGCTTATATATTCGCGCTGCTGGCGATGATCTACGTGGGCGGAGCGGTGGCGCACGAACATTAGATGGCATTATCCGTTCCGAGCGTGAGCCCGTCGTCCCCCCGGACAGACGAGGAACCACCTCCTCGCGAACAGTTCAATACAAGGAGAACACTCAATTGACCAGAAAGATCATTTTCCTGCTTGCCGCGGCTATGCTGCTGGCCGGCCCGATATTCGCACAAGCGCCCGCGGGTGGCGGTGGTGGCGGCGGCGACATGCGGCTGCCGTTCGCGTATATCGCCATGGGCATCGCTTCCGGGCTCTGCGGTCTTGGACAAGGCAAGGCGGTGGCGTCGGCAGCGGAAGGCATGGCGCGCAATCCGGCCGCACAAGGCGCGATCCGGTTCGCCCTCATTCTGGGTCTGGTTTTCATTGAATCGCTGGCGTTGTACACGCTGGTGATCACTTACGTCGCCAAGTCGTAACTCCTGGGGCCGCGAACCTATGGCAGGGCGCGGCCCTGCCCCACTTCGGATATGAAACTACAGGGGATTTTTCCGCCGCTCACCACTCCGTTCGACCACAACGGCGATGTCTGGAAGGTGAAGGTGGAGCACAATGTCGCGCGGCTGAACCTGACCGGCGTGGCCGGTTACTGCGTCATGGGCTCCACGGGCGAGAGCAAGATGCTCAGCACCGAGGAGAAGGCGCGGCTGTGGGAATGGGTGGCGGAATACGCCGCGCCGGAGAAGATGCTGATCGCGGGGACGGGGCTTGAAAGCGTGCGCGAAACGGTGGCGCTCACAAAACGAGCGGCCGGGATTGGATACAAAGCCGCGCTGGTGTTGACGCCGCACTATTACAAGAATCTGCTCACGTCGGCCGAGGCGCAGAAACTTTACTTTCGATCGGTCGCCGATCAGGCCAACATTCCAGTACTCATCTACAACTGGCCGCAGATGACGGGCGTGGATGTTCCGGCGGAGGCCGTGGCCGAGTTATCGCACCACCCCAACATTGCCGGGATCAAGGAAAGCAGCGGCAATCTGGCCAAGGTGGTGCAGATGCTGAACGAGGTGAAGCCGGGCTTCCAGGTGCTGGTGGGGTCCGCGCCCACGCTTGCTTCGAGTTTGCAGGCGGGAGCGGCGGGCGGCGTTCTGGCCTTCGCCAACGCGGCTCCCTATGCCTGCATCTCTATTTATGAGGCCCACCGGACGCGTGAGCACGACGCCGCGCTCGACTGGCAACGGCGGATTGCGCGGCCAGCCACGCTGGTCACCGTGAAATACGGCATTCCGGGCCTGAAATACGCGATGGATCTTGAAGGCTACTATGGCGGACCGCCGCGCCTGCCGCTGACGCCACCCTCTTCACAAGCGAAGAAAGAGATTGAAGAGGCGTTCGCGGACCTGCGCGGCTGACGACGCGGCAGCGCATGGCGCTGCCCCACATGGCGACGCGGCAGTGCATGGCGCTGCCCCACATGGCGGCAGAACCAAAGCTGGCTACGCCGCGGCTGTGGCTACTCGACGCACTTCCGCGGGCCCCTCTTTGTACAGGGAAGCTCCGACGAGAACCGCAATCGCTATTCCTGGGATTGCCAGCAGGGATGTGTCGATGGCGAGGGTTCTGGGGATCATGTGCATGGCCAGGGGCGCTACCATGGCGAGCGGCCACGCGAGCACCCAGACGACGGCGGCGGAGATCAGCGCGGTTTTGGGACCGAGGCCGAATCTGGGGCGGATGGCCACGTAGAGCCAGATCGCGAGGAAGCCCACCACCACGCTCCAGACGTTGAACGCGATGATTCCTCGGACGGTGAGCGGGGCCACGCCGATTTTTTTCAACGAATCAGCCCAGGCGCCGGCGAGCAGAACGCCGTTGCTAACGTACTCCAGAAGGTCAAGGATGACAGCCGCGACGATACCGGCGAGGATCAGGCGGCCGTTGTTGATTTTGTGCACAGGCACCTCCAACGGGGAGAATGCCGACGATTCTATTCCTATTTGGACTCGCGCGCAATGGGGTGGCGGGGATCGAACTCCTCACGGAGAATCAGGATCACATCATCCGGGTCGGCGTTCGAATCGTTGAGGAGCTCTTCCAGCCGGGAGTCGAGCGCGCCGTGCTCGGGCAACGGGATGATGGACCTCAGTTGCGCCACGCACTCATCAATACGCGCACGATCCGTCATGGCTTGAGGGTAGCATCAAGCCGGGTGCATGGTAATTTTTTCAGCGATCAACTGAGGTCGCGCCAGTCCGCTTCCCGCAGCTCTACGTTGTGCTTCTTCGCGGCGGACCTGATCCGCTTCCAGGCGGCATCGCGCTCGGCATCAGTCACTCCCTGCACCTGCTTGAAGCGGGCGATAGCGTTGCGCACGTGAGCGGCGTCATGGATGGGTTCCTTGCGCTCCGTTGGGAAGGCAAAGTTTTCATCGGCGATGTGATCGCGGCGGGCTTCTGTAATCCTGGACATGCTTGCGAATGGGCAAGTGAGTGGCCATTCACGCGACTTCAATAGGGCCGTTTGCCGACCCAGTTGCCGGGCGGATCATATTCGCAAACCCAGACCTCGCGCCGGGCGTCTCGCGCCACGGCACAACCCAGATCACGGGTCTCGCTCCACACGATCTGCGTGTAGTGCCCGCACGTGCCGTGGCATCGGTTCCGCTGGTAATCATAATTTCGGGATTCCGCGGCCCACGCGTCCACCACCTGAGCGGGCGCCGCCGCCGCGCCGGTGATCTCGAACAGGTTCTCGCCGTAGTTCGAGTTCGGGCTATGCACGAATTGCCCGCGCGCCAGCAGAGCGCCGGCCCACTCCTGCGCGCGCGTGGCCAGCCGATTGGACCACGCCAGAGGGGCCGTACCGACGCGTGCCCGGACGCTGTTGTGGGCGGCGATCATGTCCCGCGCGAGAGACTGAGCGCCGCCGGTTGAAGCAAACACCATCAGAAGAGCGAAAACGCCCCCGCGCATCGCAGTGCCACCTACAGGCTATCGACCGTACGGTTGATACTGATTGGGATCGTAGCCCCGCGGAGGCTGCTGGGGCTGCTGATTCTCATACTGTTGCTGCGGATATTGCTGCTGCGGATACTGCCCTTGATACTGCTGCTGCGGTGGGTATTGCTGCGGTGGGTATTGCTGCTGATAGTTCTGCGGCGGAGGCCCGTACTGCTGGCTGGTGGCGTAGCAGTTGGGATTGGGGATCCAGTTGCCATACTGATCGTACACGCCGGGGCAGGCCGATCCGTAGTAATAGCCGGGACCGTACGCGTACCCATACGGAGCGCCGAAACCGAGGTAAAGTCCGCTGCCGTAATATCCACGATAGCCGCCGTAGTAGCCGCGATAGCCGGGACGAGCGTAACCGCCGCCGTAGTAGGCTCGGCCACCCGCGTATCCGCCGTAGGAACCGCGCGGGGCGTAGCCGCGGCTGGCGCCCGAGTAGGCTCGGCCGCTATAGCCTTGCGCCGATCTGCCGGAGACCGCGCTGTGCCCGCCACCGGAACCGCCGCCGTGGCCTCCCCTGGCCAGCCCAAGCGCCGGAAACATCAGCAATGCGCCGGCCACGAACACGGTGGATGCGAATCTTTGGAACATACCTAAGGTCCCCTTTACTCCTTACACTTGGATAGACGTGGCCAAACACCACGGGGGTCCAGGCGTTTTCCATTGTGAATGATAAATAATGGCCGGCGAGAGCTCCGGCCACACGCCTGCCGACCACGCTATTCTGATAGATAGCCGCGCGCCCCACCATGAAGACGTTCTACATTGAAACCTTCGGCTGCCAGATGAACGCGCACGACTCCGAAAAGGTGATCGGCACGCTGCTGAAGGAAGGCTACAACCGGGTGGAGACGCCGGAAGAAGCCGAGCTGGTTCTCTACAACACCTGCAGCATCCGCGACAAGGCCGAGCAGAAGGTCTTCCATCGGCTGGATCAGTTCAAGCGCTCGCACAAGGGGAAGGTCATCGGCGTGCTGGGCTGCGTGGCGCAGCAGGAAGGCGAGGCTATTTTCGCCCGCGCGCCGCACGTATCGCTGGTGGCGGGCTCGGCCAGTTATACGAAGCTGCCGGAGATGCTCGTGCAACTGGAAGCCGGCAACCGGCGCGTCACCGGGCTGAGCCTGGACACCGACGCTACCTTCGACACGCCCTACACGCGGCGGGACAACCCGCATCGCGCGTATATCACGATCATCGAAGGCTGTGACAAATCCTGCGCTTACTGCGTGGTGCCCTTTACGCGGGGGCCGGAGCGCAGCCGCACCAGCGAAAGCGTCCTCAATGAAGCGCGCACGCTGGCCGCTACGGGATACACGGAAATCCAGTTGCTGGGCCAGAACGTGAACAGCTATCGCGACCCTTCCGAACGCGGCTGGGATTTCGCGCGGCTGCTGGGCGCGGTGGGCGAGGTTGACGGCATTCGCCGGGTGCGTTTCACTACTTCGCATCCGCGCGACTTCGTGAAGGAAATCATCGACGCCATTGACGCCAACCCGGTGCTGTGCAACCACGTGCATCTGCCGGTGCAATCGGGCTCGTCGACGGTGCTGGATCGCATGCAGCGGCTGTACACGCGCGACCAGTATATGCGCCGCATCGAATGGATGAAGAGCGCGAAGCGCAACATCGCGATCACCACGGACATCATTGTCGGCTTCCCCGGCGAAACGGAAGCCGAGTTTCAGGAAACGCTGGACCTGCTGGAAGAAGTCGGCTACGATTCGCTGTTCAGTTTTAAGTATTCGCGGCGTCCCAATACGGCGGCGCTGGCGCTGGCCGATCAGGTGAGCGAAGACGAGAAGGGCCGCCGGCTCACTGTTCTACAGGAGTGGCAGCGCGCCATTCAGGTGCGCCGGAATGCCGAGCTGGTGGGCGTGGTCGAAGAAGCCATGGCGGAGGGTTATAATCACGCCACGGGGCAGTGGATCGGGCGTACGTCGCAGAACCGCACGCTCAATTTCACGCACGCCGGTCTGCCCGCGCCGAACGGCCAGACGCTGGTGGGAAGCTACCTGCCCGTTCGAGTGACGCGCGCGGGTCCGAATTCGCTGGCGGGCGAAGCGGTGGTTTGAGAACGCCGCGTTCCAGCCGGATCGCCGGGGCGAAACAGGCCTCGGGAAAGGGGAATTCATGGAAGTCGAGATGAAAATCCGGGGTCTGATGATGGACCCGGTGACGAACATGCCGATCGTCGTTCTGAAGGACGTCGGAGGCAGCTCGATCCTGCCCATCTGGGTGGGGATTTACGAGGCCAACGCGATCGCGCTGGAAATCGAAAAAGTTTCGACGCCCCGCCCCATGACCCACGATCTGATCCGGACGCTGCTGCATGGTCTCGAGACGGGCATGCGCAAGGTGGTGGTGAGCGAACTGAAAGACGACACTTTCTACGCGGTGATCTGGCTGGAAAAAGACGGCGAGCTGATCAGCGTGGATTCGCGCCCCAGCGACGCGCTGGCCCTGGCGCTGCGGCTGGATTGCCCTATCTACGTGGACGATTCCGTGCTGAAGAGCTCGAAGGCGTCCAGCGCCGTCTCCGAAAAGCTCAACAACAACGAGGAGTTGCGGCGATATCTCGAGAACCTCAACGACGAGGATCTCGGACGTTACAAGATGTGACGGACGAGCTCACCCGCGCAGTGGAACGCGTTGCCGCAGCCGGCATCGAGGTGCTGCCCGCCGGACTGGCCAGCCACTTTGTGTTCGGGCGCAATGGGTTTGTCTGTCTGGTGGAGCGGACGGGTGACGGTTTCGGGCACATTGGCGCGCCCGGGCTGATGACGGAAAAAGGATTCGCGGCACTGGTGTGGCGAGGGAACGACGGCTGGTTCGTGGGCAAAGGCTTCGAGCAGGCCGCGACGCCGGCGCAGGTGGACGAGATTCGCGCCTTTTCGGCCGATCTTCGCGCGGCCCTGCATCCCAATTGAAGTCAAGCTCCGCGGCAGCGCATGGCGCTGCCCCACAGAATCCGCACCACAAGGCTGGCCACAACCCGTATGTTATGTTGAGGAACGTGAACATCCTCCTGGCCTCGGACCACGCCGGTTTTGACCTGAAACAGATTCTGCTGCCCTACGTGGCCGGCCTCGGCCACACCGTTCGCGACGTGGGGGTGTTCGACAGGACCCCTTCCGATTATCCGGACATCGCCGAGAAGCTTTGCCTGGAGTTGCTGGCCGGGGGAGAGGATCGCGGGATTCTTATCTGCGGCAGCGGCATTGGAGTGGGCGTGGCCGCGAACAAGATTCCGGGGATCCGCGCCGGCCTGTGCGCGGAATGTTATTCGGCGCACCAGGGCGTGGAGCATGACAACATAAACGTGATGGTGCTGGGCGAACGCAGCATCGGGGTGGAACTGGCCAAGGATCTGGTGCACATCTTCCTGGACGCGCGGTTCACCAACGAAGAGCGGCACGTTCGCCGCCTTGCCAAGATCGCGAAACTGGAAGAGAAGTATTCGAGGCCGCGCGCCGTCAACGCGCCATGACCGGTTTTGCCGCGGGGAGCATTTTCGATCCGATGGGCCGCTCCGATCCGGATTCTTCGGCGTGGTCGACACCCTTGATGGTGATGCCGTAACGGCCGTTGTCGAAGCGCAGAATCAAGCCGCTTTCCTTCAGATACCAGAGAGTGAATTCGAGCTGCTCGCGGGGGCAGTCCAGCAGTTCCTCGAATTCGTGCAGGCCCATGAGGGGCTGGTGAGGATCGCCGACCCTCTTCAAGTACAGCAGCGATAGAATGCCGCGGCGCTTGCTCTTTTCGGCTTCCATGCCGACGGCGGCCTGCGGCTGGTTGAAGATGCGCCAGCGGGTCTTGTTGTTTTCGATGCGCTTTGCGTCGAAGGCGGCGCGGCGTTCCGGGTCGCTGAGGACCTCATACGCGCTCATCACGTCCCGGAAGGCGTCTTCGTTCCCGCTCTCGCGGTTGTCCGGATGGTAGCGCTGCGCGAGGACGCGGAATACACGGTGAATGGCGTCGGCGTCGGCTCTGGGGCTGAGTTGCAGGACCTCGTAATAATCGGGCGGCGCCTCCGATTCGAGGGTCTCTTCCTTATCTTTTCTCGATTCCTCTTCCGCTGAGTCGTCGAAGTGCAGTCCGGAACGGAAGAGGCCCTCTTTTGCAGGCTCGCACCAGCGGACGCGTGCTTTGTGCGCCCCGATGCGCCCGTGGACTGTCTCCGCGGAAGTGATACCCACCGAAGCGCCAACTTTCAGGGGGACGCGCGTCTCGATGCCCATTCCGGTTGCGGAGGAATCGACCAGCCGGGCGGCAATCTCTTCCGTTCCGCCCTGGGGCCTGGGGATGGTGACTTTAAGGGATTGCTCGGCTTTTCCGTTGGTGCGGTTCTGACGGCGGCGTTCCGATGATGCCATTGCGATCCTATCTGTGTATCGGCGGCTGGGAGGCCGCTACTTTAGGGCGCGCACGAGGCAGGGGACCGGGGAGTGGTCCTGATGAAGAGGGGGTGAGTGGCCGCAAGTGATTTGTTAGAATGGGTTTGCCCCTCGCGGCGGCTGTAGCTCAGTTGGTAGTAGCGCCAGATTGTGGTTCTGGATGTCGAGGGTTCGAATCCCTCCAGCCGCCCCATTTGACAAAATGTCCGCGCGTCCGGTCATCGTGACCAGATAACATCTTCCTTAGCCATGAAACTCTCAGCCGTCTATGCGCTGCTGTGTCTGTCCGTTCCCGTGTTGGGCGGCGAGCCGTTGCCACTCTACAAGCAGGCTGACGCGCCCCTCGAGGAGCGTGTGCGCGATCTGGTTGGCCGGATGACCGTGCAGGAGAAGGCGCGGCAACTGGATATGTATCGCAGCGTTTCTTCCTCCATCGGCGATGACGCCGATGCGGCTACGAAGCTTCTGAAGCGGAATGGATTCAACCCGGATGACGCGGCCAAAGTATGGGGCCGGCTGGGGGCCGGGAGCATTCACGATCTCTATCCGGATGCACGTCTGGCCAACCAGATTCAGGCATGGGTGATGGAGAACTCGCGCCTCGGCATACCGATTCTGTTCATTGAGGAAGGCCTGCATGGCTTCAGCGGCGGGACCGTCTTCCCGGCGCCCATCAATCTCGCCGCCACCTGGGACGCGTCCCTGGCGCAGGAAACGGGCGCGGCCATCGCTTCGGAAACGCGCGCCAGCGGAGTGGACATGCTGCTGGCGCCGGTGCTTGATTTGGCTCGGGAGCCGCGCTGGGGCCGCGTGGAGGAGGATTTCGGCGAAGATCCTTTTCTGACCGGCCAGATGGGCCTCGCGTGGGTTAGCGGCGCGCAGGGGCAATCGCTGGCCTCCGACCGCACCGTGATCGCGGAACCCAAACACTTTGCCGGGCACGGCTCTCCGGAAGGCGGACTCAACGCGGCGCCGGTACATATCGGGGAGCGAGAGCTGCGCGCGGTGATGTTGAAATCGTTCGAGCCGGCCATTCGAGAAGGGCACGCGGGAGCGGTGATGGCCGCCTACCACGAAATCGATGGCATCCCCAGCGCCGCCAACCCCCTCCTGCTGACCTCCATTCTTCGCGATGAGTGGGGATTTCGAGGGTTCGTGCTGGGCGATCTGGGCACGGTGCGTCGGCTGGTGGAGGCCCATCATACGGCAGCTACTCCCAAGGATGCGATCGTGATGGCGCTCAACGCCGGGCTGGATATGCAGTTCTACGACTACGATCATGACGTTTTCCAGAACGCCATTGCCGCCGGGTTGAAGGATGGGAGCCTGAAGCCGGAAGCGCTGGACCGCGCCGTTTGTTCCGTACTGCGGGCCAAGTTTGCGCTGGGGCTCTTCGACCATGCTTTGGCCGATGCGGGCCTTGAGGCGCGCGTCCGAAGGGCCCGGCCACATCTCGATATGGCGCTCGAATCGGCGCGGGAATCGATGACATTGTTGAAGAACGACGGCCATCTCCTGCCTCTTTCACGGTCGGTGGCGAGGATCGCGCTCATCGGCCCCAACGCGAATGTGGTCCGGCTGGGCGATTATGCGAACCAGGGGGCGGGGCAGGTGGCCACGATTGCGGAGAGCATTAAGGACCTGTCTCCGGCAGCGCAGGTCACTGTGGACGAGGGCAACGATGTTCAAGCTGCCGTTAGAGCCGCCGAGGGCGCCGAGGTGGTGATTCTGGGTCTCGGGGAGTGGCTGGGGATCTCCGGCGAGGGCTTTGACCGGTCCAGCCTCGATCTGCCGGGGAATCAGGAAACGCTTCTTGAAGCGGTTGTGGCCACCGGCAAGCCGTGCATTCTGGTGCTGCAGAACGGGCGTCCTCTGTCGATTCTCCGGGCCAGCCAGCGTGTGCCGGCGATTCTGGAGGCGTGGTACCCGGGCGAGTTTGGCGGGCGCGCCATTGCCGAGACCCTGTTCGGAACGAATAATCCAGGCGGTCATCTGACCATCACTTTTCCGCGCGGCGTGGGACAGCTTCCAGACTTCTACAATTCCGATCCGTCGAAGCTGTCGACGGGAAGCCGGTACGTCGATGACGAGACCAGGCCGCTTTTCCCGTTTGGGTTCGGTCTGAGTTACTCGGTTTTCCGGTGCGGCCCGGCTCGCGTTGTAGCCCCGAAAGCCGGTAGCGCGGATGATGTGGTGGTTGCCGCCGATTTCACCAATGCGAGCAACGTCGATGGAGACGATGTCGCTCAGTTGTATGTGCGGCAAACGACGGGGAGCGTGGAGACCCCCTCGAAGGCGCTCAAGGGATTCTCGCGCATCCATCTTAAGGCGGGAGAAACGAGGACGGTCACGTTTCGCGTGCCGCAACGCGAACTAGCCATCTGGAATGCCGAACATAAGTGGGTGGTTGAGCCGGGGCCGTATGAGGTGATGGTTGGGGATTCGTCCGAGGCACCGGTCAGCGCGGCGTTCACGCTGCAGTAAGACTACAGCGTGGCGATGCCGATGAGGGCGAGTCCGGCCGCGTAACCCAGGAACATCAGCACGATTAGCGGGGCCACGGCGCGTGGAGCGCTCTTGAATTCCTTCCAGATAAAGACGCCCCAGATGGCCGCGATCAGCGTAGCGCCCTGCCCGAGCGCGTAGGATACCGCCGGGCCAGCGATGCCCGAGGCGATCACATTCAGGCACAGGGCCAGCATCCAGATGACGCCGCCCAGCACGCCGATGGAGTGAAGACGGACGCTTCCGGCACGGTAATCGGAATACTTCAGATGATTGACTTTCAGGAAGATGCCGTTCACGACGAAGTTACTCACGAATACGCCGGCGCCGAACAAGAGGAGGGCCGAGTACGGCGTCAGCAATCCGGGTTTGATTGGTTGTGACTGGAACGCGGGCGAGACGGCGCCGATGAGCTGCGGATAGAAGTAACCCATCAGGCATCCGGCGATCACGGAATAAATAATGCCGCGCGCGGGATGGACGCCTTCGCGGCGCGGTAACTTCGCATACGCCAGCGCCGAAAAGACCATGGCGAACACTACCAGAGCGACACCCGAGAAAAGCATCGGCGCGCTTCCTTTGGGCGTCTGCAGATAACTGACCACGGTTCCGATGACCAGGGCGAGACCCACGCCCACCGGGAATGCCAGCGACATGCCGGCGGCGTCGATGGCCACCACCAGCAGAATGTTCGAGATGTTGAACAGCACGCCGCTGAGCACGGCGCGCACGATGGCCGGAGAGGAGGCGTGGGCGAGATTGGCGAGCGCTGGTTCGCCCGCCGATCCGAAACTGCCGACGGTCAGGGCAAAGAGGACGCCGAAGATCAGCACGCCGATGGCGTAGTCCCAGTAAAACAGCGGGAACGGCCAACGGTCCTTGCCGGCGAGCTTTTGGGTGTTGGCCCAGGAGCCCCATCCGAGCATGGTAACGATGCAAAAGAGAATGGCCAGAGAAACGTTGTCAACGACAAACATGGTTGTGCGCGTCCACGCGGACCAGTATCGTTTATAACAGATGTGGAATCGATTACGAAGCGCAGTCACCGTCGCTTGTGCCGGATGCGTGCTTTCGCTCGCCCAGGATATGCAACACCAGCCGCAGGGAAATCAGATCCCCGGCCCCGGCCAGTCCGTTGGCGCGAACCTGGGCTGGTTTCACGACATGACAGCGTTTCGTCTCGATGCGAACGCCGATCATGACGCCTGGCTGCGCGATCTGAAGGCCTGGCGCGCGGAGCGGCTGACGCGCATGGGATACGACGACGCGGAATACCGCCGGCCGGAGTTCGAGTGGACGCGGCACAACTTTGTTTCACCCCAGGTCATGGTGGAGGAGCGGACGCTGTTCGACGCCGAGACCAATCGCTGGACCGTGGACAAATATCTGGATGACCTCGAGAAGCGGTACGGCGGGATCGATAGCGTGCTGCTGTGGCCGGTGTATCCGAACATCGGCATCGACAACCGCAACCAATGGGATCTGATACGCGACCTTCCGGGCGGCGTCGAGGGGGTGCGCAAGATGGTGGAAGATTTTCACCGGCGCAACGTCAGGGTGCTGTTTCCCACGATGGCGTGGGACAACGGCACGCGGGACCCGGGCGTTGCGCAGTGGACGGCAACCGCGCAATTGATGGCGGACCTGGGTGTGGATGGAGTGAATGGGGATACGTTTTCGGGTTTGCCACGGGCGTACCGGACGGCTTCGGACAAAACCGGTCATCCGGTGGTCTTCGAGCCGGAGGGCGCGCCGCAGGCCGACGAAGGGCTGATGTGGAATAACCAGAGCTGGGCTTACTGGTCCTACCCGTTCCAGCCTTCCGCGAGCAGGCAGAAATGGCTGGAATCCCGGCATATGGCGCACATCTCAGACCGCTGGGCCCGCGACAAGACGGACGATTTACAGAATGCGTTCTTCAACGGAATGGGTTATGTGAGCTGGGAGAACATCTGGGGAATCTGGAATCAGATTAGCGATCGCGACGCGGAAGCGCTGCGGCGCGTGGCGACGGTGGAGCGCCACTTCGCCGATTTGCTGTGCAGCAAGGATTGGGAGCCGTTTGTGCCGGTGACGCGGTATGGCATCTTCGCTTCGAAGTTCCCGGGCGACGGCATCACGCTATACACGCTCGTCAACCGCAATGAGTATGACGTGGATGGCCAGCAGATCGCGCTGGAGAGCAAGAGCGGGCGCCGCTACTATGACGCGTGGCATGGGGCTGAATTGCATCCGGCGGAGCGGAACGGTTCGGCGGTGCTGTCCTTTCCGATGGAAGCACACGGCTATGGAGCGGTGCTGGTGGTGGATTCCGGCGTGAGCACGGGGGACCTGGATGGCTGGCTGAAGCGCATGAGCGATCTAACGCGGACGCCGCTGGCCAGTTACTCTCACGAATGGCATTTCCTGCCGCAGCAGATGGTCGAAACGCCGCGCACGCGCGTGCCGGGCGGTGCGCCCACGGGGATGGTGAAGATACCAGCCGGGGAGTTCGAGTTCAAGGTAACGGGTATCGAGATTGAGGGCAGTAACTGGACGGGGCTGGACGTACAATACCCCTGGGAAGATTCGCCGCGCCGCGGGCACGACCATGCCATGCACTTGAATAGCTTTTATATCGATGAATATCCGGTAACCAACGCGGAGTTCAGGAAGTTCCTCGAAGACTCGGGTTACCGGCCTCGGGACGCTCACAACTTTCTTAAAGACTGGAAGGGCGGTGCGCCTCCGCCGGGATGGGAGAACAAGCCGGTTACCTGGGTGTCGCTGGAAGATGCGCGCGCTTACGCGAAGTGGACGGGCAAACGATTGCCGCACGAGTGGGAATGGCAATACGCGGCGCAGGGGGCGGACGGCAGGGTGTATCCATGGGGGAACGCGTGGAAGGACTCGGCGGTCCCGGCTCCGGACCAGGGACGCGATCTTACCGGCCCGGCCGATGTTACGGCCCACCCCGAGGGGGCGAGCCCGTTCGGCGTGATGGACATGGTTGGCAATATCTGGCAATGGACCGATGAAGCGGTGGACACTCACACGCGGGCAGGTATCGTGCGTGGAGGCAGTTACTACCATCCGCAGAATTCCATCTGGTATTTTCCGGCAACTTACAAGCTGACGGAGCATGGGAAGTATTTGTTGATGGCTCCGTCAAAAGACCGCGCCGGGACGCTGGGCTTTCGTTGCGTGGTGGACGCTGAGTAGGAGATTCGCATGAGCCGCATTCTGGTAGCCGGCAGTCTGAACATGGACCTGGTGGTGCCAGTGCCTCGTCTGGCGCGTGAGGGCGAGACGCTGGCGGGCGGAGATCTGGCATTGATCCCTGGGGGCAAGGGCGCCAACCAGGCGTGCGCCGCGGCGCGGCTGGGCGGTGACGCGGCCATGATCGCCCAGGTGGGCGAAGACGTTTTCGGGACGAAATTGATCGACGGGCTGCGGGCGGCGGGAGTGGACGTATCTGGCATTGGCGTTTCGGCCGGCGCTACGGGAACCGCTTTCATCGCGGTGCTTCCCTCCGGCGAGAATTCGATTTTGATTTCACCGGGGGCTAACGGCCGGCTGATGCCGGAGCTGGCGGTGAGCAGGATGGCGAGCGGGGCACGTGGCGGTTTTTTGCTATGCCAGTTGGAAGTGCCACTGGCCACGGTGGCAGCGGTGCTGCTTCATGCGCGGCAGCGCGGAATTGTTACGATTCTGGACCCGGCGCCCGCGCAGGCGCTCAGTCCGGAATTGCTGCGGTGTGTCGACTGGCTGACGCCGAATCAGACCGAAGCGGAGTTGTTGCTGGGCGCGCCTGCCGGTTCCGTGCGGACGTTTGCGGAGGCGCGGGACGCGGCGCTGCGGCTGCGCGATTCGGGGCCGCGAGGCGTGATCGTGAAACTGGGTCAGGCGGGTTGTTACGTCTCGGCTCCGGAAGCCGATGGGCCCGTGGAGGGATTTGCGGTGAACGCGGTGGATACCACGGCCGCAGGCGACACGTTCAATGGCGCGCTGGCTGTGGCGCTGGCGGAGGGGAAGACGATTCTGGACGCGGCGGTGTTCGCCAATGCCGCCGGGGCGATTTCAGTGACGCGCGCGGGGGCGCAGAGCTCGATTCCCACTCGCGCGGAGGTGGACGAGTTTTTTTCTGCGCGCGGTTTGTGATGGCGCGGGGGAGGCCGATTGAAAATCGGCAGCGGGATGCAATGCTGCTTCACTGAGCAGCGGAGCCACGACCAGATCGGCAGGCAGGGCATGGCCCTGCCCCACTGGGCAGCATTAGCCACGACCAGATCGGCAGGCATGGCATGGCCCTGCCCCACTACTGCAGTTCGCTGTCCATGGCGCGCTTGAGGTCATCGTGCCCGATCATGCTGACGGTAACCGTGGCGCTCTCGCCGTCCTTCACTTCCACGGCCTTGCCCATGCTGGCGATCGCGCGTAGCAGGGCCGGATTGTTCAACAGCGGCCAGGGCTGGTCACATTCCACGGCGTAGGCGACATAATCGCCCGGCGTTACCGGGATGGTGACGGGACTCTGCTGGGCCTGCATGACCGGCGGATTCGCGCCCGGACCCGTGTCGGAGCCCTTGGGGAGGAGGAAGACCGACGCCGGGCGATCCGCCTGAAGGCCGTCGACAGACACTTGCACGCCCACTTGTTTGATGTTGACGACGACATGAAGCGCGCCGCCCGCGCCGGGGCCGATGTCGATGGCGCGCGGAGACACCTCGTGTCCGCCGAAGGTGACGGATTCCATGTTGTTGAGCGCACCCATGACCTGCAACTGATAGCGCCCCGGAATCACTCCCGAGATGGTGAAGTTTCCATCCGCGCCAGGCTGCGTCCGCGGGTACCCGGCCCCATGCGAGGAATCGAGTGGAATCAGGGCTACCTGGCCGGGCGACCCGTTTCCACCCGCTACCTCGAGGTCGCCGGTGAGGGTCATGGCGGCGGTGAGCGGCAGGCGCACCAGGGTCGGCGGAGTGTCTTCCACTTCAACCGGCGCCTCGCCATGCCAATGCTTCTCTCCCTGTTGGAAATCGGCGACGGCGATATAGGAGCCGGGAACCACGCCGGAGGCGCGCATTGGCCCGCCGTTGCTGGTCCGGCCCACCCCGTACTGCTCAACACGAGCCATGGCCGGGTCACGCGCCATCAGGCGCACGGACACGTTGCGCGGGTCGATGCCTGGGCTGTCCGGCTCCACGGCAATGGAAACGGTGAAGGCGCTGGTGGTACTCAAGCGGAAGTCGATACCACGAACCTCCTCGCCTTCATGCACCACGATGGAGGATGCGCCAGCGGCGGCATCGGCGCCGCCATACAACCCCGGGACCCAGGCCCACACCGGAGTCCGCGGATCGCCTCGCTCCATGAAGGGGTGCGGCGCGGCCAGTGTTTGATAACAGTGCTGAGCCACGAGGTAGCGTCCGGCGGAGAGATTCGCAATCCGGTATTCGCCGTGGTCGTCTGTCTGGGCCTGTCCCCGTTCATTCCCGGCAGCGTCGAGAGCGGACACATTGCAATACGGGGCGGGATCGCCGATTTCGTCGGTCAAACGGCCGCTGATGGCGCCATTGGGCGCCAGGCGCAGCTCAACGGCGGTTTTGTTCTGGTCCGCGGTGACCGTGATCTGCTTCTGGCTGTCGCCCAGAAGCATGCCGCGTTCCTGATCAAAGCCTTCGCGCATCGCCATGAGGGTATATGTTCCAGCGGGGAGCTTGTGGAAAGCGAAGCTGCCCGATGCGTCGGTCACCGCCGACGGCTGTTGTCCGGAGATGGGCCCGGCGAGGGTCACCTGTACTTTCTTCAGCGGTTCGTTGGTGGCATCGTTCAGCACCGTTCCGGCAATGGATGAAGTCCCGGGTGCGGGCGGCGCCTGATTGGGCGGGCCGTCGACGATCCTGTCCTGGGCGACGGCCAGCGCGCCCGCCAACAGGAAGAGGATGACCCGGCCGGTCATTGTTCAGTCCCCGGTTCGGCAGCGTCCGGCGCCGAAGGCAGCACATCGAGATCGAGGTTGATGTGGTCCCCTTCGTGCACTTCGACCGGCTTGCCCAGCGAGGCTATGCGGGCCATGAAATCGGGGTCCTGCACCGAATTGCGCTGCAGATGGTCAAAGGCAAACACCTTGTAGGTGCCGGGCGTGACACCACGGAGTTCATACTTACCGCCTTCGCCGGCCGGCCGCATCATGAAGAAGCTGGCGACGTGACTGAACTTGCCCACCGGCGCCAGCAACACCACCGGGCGAGGAGTGCCGGTGAGATCGGCAGCCGCATCATCGGGCACTTTCACGGTGCCGGTCACCGCGCCGCCGCGGGTGCTCAGTACCACGCTGAGAGGCGCGTTCGTGGCCGCGGTAATGTTCATTTCCGTAGTGAGCACGTCCTGGTCGCCGAGCTTCATCGCCTTCACGTAGCCGCCCCTGGGGATGGGTTGCACGCCGATGTCCCAAACCCCGGCCGCAACCGAGGGAAATGCGAACGTACCGTCAGCCTCCACCGGCACGCTGAGCCGAGTGCGCATGCTTTGCGGCATGCCCACGGGGATGAGGGTAATCTTGCACTGCGCGAGTTCGGCCGCCCCCGGTCCCTGCACTTCCAGATGACCCGCCAGGGGCACACCCTTTTGCAGATGGAGCACCACCTCCTGGGGTCCGGGCTGAAGATCCACTTCGTCCATACCGCGATATTGATCGGTACCCAGCACCTCGGTGATTGCGGTGTAATGGCCGGGCGCGAGATCCGCGAGCCCGAACTCATTTTGCATGGAGGAAAATGTAGCCGGTTGGCCGACGGCTTCGTCGTGGGAAACAAAGCTCACCTGAATGGGGCCCGAAGCTTTCACGCCATCGGGGAGTTCCACATGGCCCTTCACGCTGGCGGCGGGCGTGGTGGACAACTGCAAAGTGATGTCGTGGACATCCGCGCCGGGCGCCACCTCCACGGGAAGGGCCTCCTGAATCCGCGTGGCGTTGGGGTAGTAAACGGTTCCCACGATGAGATCCGCCGCCGGCTCTCCGAGCGTCACGTCGGCGTGCACCTGCGGGGCGAATCGTGTGGAAGCGGACAGAAAATAGCGGCCCGGCAGAATCCCGTGGAGGCGGAACTCGCCGCGCTCGTTGGACGTGGCGCCGTTGCGTTGCACCCAGGTTTTGCGGCCGCGGGTCCAGGTGGATACGAGGAGCTGGACGGTGACGTTGGGCAGCGGGTCGGCGTCCTGGTCCAGCACAACGCCGGAGATTGCGCCCAGCGGCCGCATGCGCAGCTCGATGCCCTGGCGAATCTCTCCAGCGCCGAGGGTGAGAATGGCGGGATAGCGATCCGGTGTGGTGGCGCCAAAGGCCGCATGCTGATAGCGGTATTCGCCAGCGTACAGATAATAATGTCCCGGCGGCACTGCGGGGAACTCGAAGACGCCGTTCGCGTCGGTGTAAACGGATGCCTCGGAGGGTTTTGCGCCGGTGGTGGACAAGGTGACAAAGGCCATGTGGACGGGCTTGCCCGTGGAGTCATTCACCACCACGCCGCTGACCGAGGCGTCGCTGGCCAGAAGCACGGCGGGGAGCAGGATCAGGCAGACGGAAAGAATGCGCCACGGGAAACGCATCATCCTCCTATTTTGCTACCGATTGCGCCCGACGCGGCCAGGAAATTTCCGAGATGCGCAACTCCGCGCCACATTATGGTTTTTACATTCGGAAACCTCGGAAAATCCCGCGCGTCATTGGGCTGAGGGCACTTTTGTTGTGGCATCAGACGTCCGGCACGCCGCTGCTGTGCAACTGAGCGGCCAGACCATCATCAACGAACTCATCCGAAATATGGAGACGGGCCAGTTCGAAATGGCTTACAGCGTTCTCCTGCCTTGCGTGTTCGACGTGTACCTGCACCCCGACGACCATGCGCGGCTGGCGGGGATCATCCCGCTGATTGTGGAAGATGCGCGGCGGGCGCTGGGCGCGCGGGTGAGCGAGTTGAACCGCACGCGCGCGGGCCTTTCCTTCGCGCGGACGAAGAAACCGGCGAAGGAATATCGCATCGCCTGCGCGGCGTGGATCGTGGAATTCCATCCGGATACGGAGGCCACGGTGCCGGCGGGCGACGTGGAAATCCACTCGGAGCTGAACGAGACGGCGCAGCCGGAGTACCGGGGGACGAAGACGACGCTGCTGGGGCGGGAGCCGTCGGTGACCTCGCGCCGCGTGCCGGCGGCGACACAGGCGATGCCCGCGCGGCTCAGCCAGGCCAGCTTCGCCGAGATCCGCTACGAAGACGACTCGGGTCCGCAGGTGTACCTGGTGACGCAAAACCAGATTCGCGTGGGACGCGGCGGGGACGATGCGCTGATGGATATGGCGCTGTACACCGGAGACGAGGTTTCGCGGGAACATTTGCTGCTGCGGCGGGATACCGCCACCGGCCAGTTTCTGATTACCGATTGCAGCACCAACGGGACCTGGGTGAACGGGCGGCGGCTGAAGAAGGGCGTGGAAGAGATGCTGCCGGAGCGGGCGGACATCGGCGTGGCGGAAGTGCTGAATCTGGCGTTCGAGGCGAAGAAATGAACGTTCCGGCCGGCGCCAACGTTGTTTTTGTTGTGCTTTTTCTGGCGGTCACGGTGGGGTTGATTCTTTCCAATTTGAAGCGATGACGATGAGCTTCCTGTTGGCGGACTTTTCGCTTCCAAGTTGGCAGGCAGGGCACGGCCCTGCCCCACAGCGGGGGGCGGAGTGAGCACGGTGGCGATGGGGCGGTCGGCAACGGCGAGCGATCCGGGTTTGCGGCGCGATCGCAATGAGGATCGGGTCTGGGCGGACGATGCGCGCGGAGTTTACCTGGTGGTGGACGGGCTGGGCGGGCATCCCGCCGGGGATCGCGCGGCGGAGATCGCCATTCAGACGATTCCCACGGAGCTGGAGGAGGCCGGCGGCACGGCGGAGGAGCGCGTGCGCCGGGCCATCACCGCGGCCAACAACCGCATCTACGAAGCCGCGCAAGCGGACCCGGAACGGCATGGCATGGCCTGCGTGCTGACGCTGGCGATTCTGGAAGGACAACGCATCACGGTGGGCCATGTGGGCGATTCGCGGCTGTATCTGGTGTGGAACGGAGCGGTACGGAAGATCACGCCGGACCATTCGCCGGTGGGCGTGAAGGAGGACCGCGGCGAGATCAGCGAACTGGACGCGATGCGCCATCCGCGCCGCAATGAAGTGTTCCGCGACGCGGGCACGCGGTGGCGCACGCCGGAGGAAGACGGCTTCATCGAAGTACGGACGTTCCTGTTTCACGCGGACGCGGCCGTGCTGCTGTGTACGGACGGCCTCAGCGACGTGCTGACGTCGGGCGAGATCGGGGCAGTTGTCGAAGAATACGACGGCGATGCGGCGCACACGGCGGCGAGACTGGTGGAGGCCGCGAACAACGCGGGCGGCGTGGATAACATCAGCGTGGTGTTCGTGGCCGGTCCGGAATTTGTGGGTCTGGGTCCGGCGCGCGCGCGTAATGCGGTTACGCGGCCGCTGGGGCATGGGTGGGCGCGGCTGTGGCTGCGGCGGTTCCCGTGGCTTCTGGCGGGTTTGGCGGCGGGCATCGGAAGCTGGGCCGCGCTGGAGCGGGTTACGCCCATTCCGCGGCCGCCCGCGCCGCATGTTGTTGCGGCCAGTCCGGAGACTTTGGAGAAAGCGCTCAGTGCCGCGCACGCGGGGGATGTGATTCAACTCGCGCCGGGGCACTATGCCGCGCCCATTCGTCTGCCCAATGGCGTGGCGCTGATGGGGCCGAAGATTGGCGATGCGGTGATCGATAGTGCCGCCGCAAAGCAGTGAGGTGATGGTGTCCGCGGTCCTGGCCGTGAAGAAATTCGGAAAATACGAGATCCTCCGCAAGCTGGGCCGGAGCATGACGGACGTGTATCTGGCGTTGGATGAATCCTGCGACCGGCGGGTGGTGCTCAAAATCGTGGAACGCAGTGACGACCCGGCTACCGAGGCACTGCTGGAAGCCGAGCGGCGCGGGGCCGCGATTCAGCAACAGCTTCATGCGATGGACAAGCGAATTCTGGAGGTGTACGAATTCGGCGAGCAGGAGAACTGTTTCTTCGTCGCGATGGAGTATTGCGAAGGGCGGAGCCTGGCCGAGATCCTGCAAGAAGAAAGGCGCATTGACGCCGAGCGAGCGGCGCGCTACGCGGTGGAAGTTTGCAGCCAGCTCAGCACGCTGCACTCGTACCTGGTGGAAATCGACGGGCGCAAGCGGGCCATCGTTCATGGGGACATCAAGCCGTCCAATATTCAGGTCGCCACCGGCGGCGAGGCGCGGCTGTTGGATTTCGGCATCGCCAAGACGATCACCTTCACGCACAATCTGACCAGCCACAATCTGGGCAGCCCGGCCTACTGCTCGCCAGAGCGATTGAAGACCGCGCAGGTGGACCCCAGCGCGGATTTGTGGGCGCTGGGAGTGACGCTGTACGAGCTGGTGTGCGGGTTGCCGCCATATCAGGCGCAGACCACGCGCAAACTGGAGACGCTGATACAATCGCGGCGGCCTCCACGGGCGCTGCCGGCGTCGTGTCCCGCGCCGCTGAAGGCGATCGTCACCAAGGCGCTGGCGGCGGATGCGGCGCGCCGCTATCCCACGGCGGCGGCGCTGGAAGGCGACCTGCGGGCGTTTCTGCAGCATCGGCGCACGGTTGCGGAAACGGAGCGGCTGCCGTCCTGGGATTCGAACGCCACCATCGAGAAGGCGGGGGCCGTTGTGGGGACGGAGCGCCGCCAGCGGCTGATCCAGTTTGTTCACGACGCTAATCGCACCATCTGGGCGCTGGCCGCGGGGCTGGTTGTGGGGTTGTGCGTGCTGATTCCACCCGCTTACTTGTACCGGTTCTGGAGTGAGAGCGCTCCGCTGCGCAATGGGCCCGACTATACGCAACGCTCCATGGCGGACATAGCCGGCGACTGGCAGTTTTACCGGGCGCTGGAAAAGCAGAACGCATTTCTGGGTACGCTGTCGCCAATCGAATGGGTGCGCGCTCCGCTTCGCTCGCGGCTGATTGCGACGGCCGATGCCGTGGTTGACGGCTACCGGGACAGCTCCGATCCGGCGCTGGATCACTTTGAGTGGGAGAAGGCGCAGGTTTCACTGGATCATGCGCTGGAGGTGAATCCGGGCGGCGCGAAGGTGCAAAGCCGCAAGGCCTTATGCGATGGCTACGTTCTGCTGTTGAAGAACGGCCCGGCGGCGGGGGCGGCGAACGCGCAGGCGGATTTCGAACGCGCGGCGCGGCTGGATGCGTCGTCGCCCGATCCGCATCTCGCGCTGGCGCGCGTGCAGGTCTATGGGTTTCATAACGCCGGGCAGGCGGCGGCGGAGTTTCTGGAGGCGGAGCGGCGGGGTTATCACGCGGGTCCGCGGGAGAACGAAGAGCAGGCTGACGCATGGCTGTACCGGGCCGAACAGGAATTGAAGCGCGCGCGGCAACCGGGGGCGAACGATGACAATGCACGACGCCGTTTGCGGTTGCTGGCCGTGCGCGACTTCGAGCGGGCGCGCGGTCTCTATGAGCCGGTGTCCGATTTTGACGGAGTGAACGACAGCCTGCAGAGAATCGATCGCGATCTCGATGCCGAGAAGGAATGGGAACAGCGCCAGGCGGCCGCGCGGCAGCACAAGAAGGCGCCGGTGAGGCGGCGCAGATGGCCGTAACCAAGAGCTGGGAACAGCAGGTTCGCACCGACATCGCGCACGTGGTTGCGGCGCGGCGGAAGGACCGCCGGGTGCGCGGATTCTGGCTTCTGGTGACGTCGCTGGCGGCCGCCGCCGGGCTCGCGCTGGTGTTCTTCGCGAAAACGCAGGACTTCGCGGACGAACAGGCGCGGCTGGATCGCGGCGAGCTGTTGAATTTGAACGCCGCGCCGGACGCGAGTCGGCTGCTGCCTTATTTGACCGACTGGCGCGATGCGAACGAGCGGCAAGCGGTGGCGGAGAAGGTGGCCGATTTTCTGCAGCGTTCCGGACCGCTGCCTAATGTTGGCGCGCTGACGCGGCTGCGAGCGGCGCGCAAGCCGGACGGGCATCCGGGCCGGGCAACCGTGGCGCTGCTCCCGGTGGCCAAGCTGAAACCGTTATGGGTGGTGCGCACACCCGCGGAGTTCCGTCGCCAATACGCGGAGTGGATGGGGGCGTACTTCGCGGCATTTTTGATGGTGTGGCTGGTGTGGCGATGGCGCGGTTTCGCCGGGGATCCCTCGCTGCTGCCGGCGCTGCAGTTGCTCACGGCCATGGGACTGATTCTCGCGGTCAGCCTGAAGGACCCGCTGCGCGACACCATGGAGTTCCGCAAGTTCGCCTGGGGGGTGGCGGCGGGTTGCCTGTTGCTGCTGCTGCCGCTGTTGAAGCCTTTCGCCGCGCGCGATTACTCGAAGCTGGTGTACACGCCGCTGCTGATTGCGTTCGCGCTCTTCGCGCTGCTGTTGCGTTTTGGATCGGGCCCCACGGGGAGCGACGCCAAGGTGAACCTGGGTCCGTTCCAGCCGCTGGAAGTGATCAAAGTCCTGCTGGTGTTTTTCATGGCGGGTTATTTTGCGCAGCGCTGGGAATGGCTGCGGGAGTTGCAGGAGACGCGGATGCCGAGGGTGCTGCGCTGGCTGCGCCTGCCGCGCTTCGCCCACGCGTTGCCGGTGATGTGCGCGGTGGCGGGATCGATGGCCATGTTTTTCTGGCTGAAGGATATGGGCCCGGCGCTGGTCACCGGGTTTTTGTTCCTGACCATGTTCGCGGTGGCGCGCGGGAAGCCGGGGCTCGCGCTGGCGGGCGTGGTGGTGCTGGTGGCGGGAGTGGCCATCGGCTATCACTACAGCACGCCGCAGACGGTGGTGCAGCGCATTGAGATGTGGCAATCGCCCTGGGACAACGACGTGCGCGGCGGGGATCAACTGGCGCACTCGCTGTGGGCTTTTGCGACGGGCGGGCCGGTGGGTTCGGGCCCGGGCTGGGGCGATCCGGGCATGATTCCGGCGGGGCATACCGACCTGGTGCTGTCGGCTATAGGCGAGGAGTGGGGCTTTGTGGGCGTGGCGACGGTGTGCCTGCTATTCGTATGGCTGGTGGGGCGGCTGTTGCGGCTGGCGCTGCGGTCGGCGAATGACTATGCGTTTTTCCTGGCGCTGGGGTTCGCCACGCTCATCGCGCTGGAGATGCTGCTGATATCCGGAGGCGTGCTCGGTGCGATTCCGTTATCGGGTGTGGTGTCGCCGTTCCTGAGCTCAGGCAACACCGCCATGCTGGCGAACTTCCTGATTTTCGCGCTGGCGCTGGCTTTGTCCGGGCGGAACGCGGTTGATGGCGACGACGCTGGCGCGAAGCCTTTCCATAAGCCCGTGCGCATTTTGGGCGTGGTGCTGGGCGTGGCGGCGGGCGCGCTTCTGGCGAAGGCGGCGTCCATCCAGGTGTTCCACGACACGGACCTGATTGCGCGCGAGAGCACGGTGATGCAGGATGACGGAATCAAGCGCCCGCAGCGCAATCCACGGCTCACCTCGCTGGCGCACGAGCTGACCCGCGGGACCATCTTCGACCGCAACGGTCTGCCGCTGGCCACCAGTTCGTGGAGTGAACTAGAGGGCCATCGCGCGGAGTATGAAAAGCTGGGCATTTCGATTGAGGCGGCGTGCACGCGCCTGGACGACCGGTGTTATCCGCTGGGGCTGCCGCTGGCGCAGTTTCTGGGTGACGTGCGCACCGGGGATAATTTCCACGCGACCAACGCTTCGCTGGTGGAGCACGACGCGAACACCACGCTGCAGGGCTTTTCGGATTACCGCGAGCTGGCCGCGGTGGTGCGTTATCGTCATCAGCCGGGCAATGCGGCTTTGGCCCGTTTGCGCGCGCGCGACCGGGCCGTTCACACCACTATCGACGCGCGTCTGCAGATGCGGGCATCCGACATCCTGACCCGCCGCCTGGCCGCGGCCGGGAAGAGCGATGGCGCTCTGGCGGTGCTGAACCCGCAGAACGGCGACTTACTGGCGCTGGTGAGCGCGCCGTACGATTCGCTGGACCGCGCGCGCTACGGGCTGTATCCGCCGGGATCGACATTCAAGCTGGTGACGGCGATCGCGGCGCTGCGGCTGAATCCTAAATTAGAAGACGCCAGCTTTCACTGCGTGCGCCTGCGTGATGGGCGGGCCGGAACAATGATTCCCGGTTGGAACCGGCCGGTGCGCGACGACGTGGGCGATTCGGCGCACGGAACGCTCACCATGGGGCGCGCCATTCAGGTCTCCTGCAACGCGTATTTCGCGCAATTGGGCGTGTATAAAGTGGGCGCGCAGGCGCTGCACGATACGGCGGCGCTGATGGGCATCTCCACCGGCGAGATGCCCGAGCTGAAGAAGATGCTGCCGTTCGCGGCGTACGGGCAAGGTCCCGTGGTGATTTCGCCGTTCAAGATGGCGCGCGTGGCCGCTACCATTTCGGCGGGTGGGGAAATGCCGGAGGGCCGCTGGATTCTGGACGCGGCGAATACGCGGCAGGCGGGGCCGGCGCCGATTCTTCCACCGGATGAGGCGAGTTTTATCGCTAACGCCATGCGCGCGGTGGTGACCAGTGGAACGGCGCGCCATGCCATGGCTGGCCTGAACGTGGCGGTGGCGGGGAAGACGGGAACCGCGCAGGTGGAGGAGGGCGCTCCGCACTCGTGGTTCGCCGGATTCGCTCCGGCGGACGCGCCCGCGGGCCAGCGCATCGCTTTCGCGGTGGTGGTGGAGCACGGCGGTTACGGCTCGCAGACGGCCGCGCCGATTGCGAGGGAGCTGGTGGAAGCGGCTCGGGTTCTGGGGATCATCCAGACGGGAGAGCATTCCGTCGCCGGCGTGGCTCGGAATACTAACGGGAGCGGAAAGTGACCAACTGGATCGAGAAACTGGGACGCGCGATTTTCGAAGCGCCGTTTGGCGGCGAGCAGCTTGTGCGGGACGCGCCGGGGATGGCCGAGATCCGCGTAGCCGTGCTGGATGAAGCGCGCGCGCGAACGCATCGCGTGGCCGGGCGCGTGATTTTCCCTTATAACGTGGTTACGCTGCTGGTGCGGGGGGTGGGAGTGGAGCAGGCCGGCGTGTTCCGCGGAGCTTTTTTCCGGCAACTGCTGGAGCAGGAACTGCGCGACGGTTTGGGACGGGTGCGCGTGCGCTATCCCGCGGACCTGCGCGTCGAGGTGGAGACGACGACGCAGTTGCCCTCGGCGGAGGAGCGGTGGCTGGCGGTGCAGGTGGATTCGCGGGAAGCGCCACCTCCGGCCGCGGCGGAGAAGAGATCCGGGCGGCTTGTGGTGGTGCGTGGCGAGGCCAACCAGCCGGAAGTGCCGCTGGTGAAGGCGCGCACGAATATCGGGCGGCCGGTGGAAGTCTTCAAGGAAGATGGCCCGTCGCGGGTGAACGACCTGGCCTTCGAGGGGGATTCGGAGATTAACCGCACAGTTTCCCGGGAGCACGCGCATGTGCTGTTTCACAAGCAATCGGGTGAGTATCGGATTTATAACGATCGCCATTCCAAGGGCGGCAACTGCGGGCTGTGGATCATGCGGGACGGGCTGAGCCAGGAAGTGCACCGGACCGCGCGTGGCGCAAAGCTGGAAGACGGCGATGAGATTCACCTGGGTTCCGCAGTGTTGAAGTTTCAGTTGGACGAACCGGTTCAGAGGAGCTGATCAGAGAGCCGGTGACGGCACGAACTTCGCCCGATCCCCGCCGCCCTGGCCGTTCCGCTGTCCGCAGACCGGATATCACGCCCACCAATAGGCGCCATTCCAGGCGCGAAGTGCATTGCCCGCCTCCGCCGCTGTACGATTGAGAAACACACCGGCGAATACGCACACCATGAGCACAGCACTGGAAAACCTGGAACCCGCATCCCTCTGGAAGCACTTCGCGGCCCTTTCCGCCATCCCCCGCGCATCTGAAAAGGAAGCGGCGGCGCGCGACTATGTGCTCGCGCAGGCGGCGCGGCTGGGCCTTGCATCGGTCCAGGACGCCGCCGGCAACGTGGTGGTCCGCAAGCCCGCACGGCCGGGACGGGAAGGCGCTATCGGCGCCGCGCTGCAAAGCCACCTGGACATGGTCTGCGAGAAGAACGAGGGCACCGTCCACAATTTCGACACCGATCCGATTCGCTTTGTCCGCGATGGCGACTGGTTAAAAGCGGACGGGACGACGCTGGGGGCCGACAACGGCGTCGGCGTGGCCGCCGCGCTGGCCGTGATGGAGAGCGAAGACATTGCCCACGGCCCGCTGGAATTCGTATTCACCATCGATGAGGAGAGCGGTTTGACCGGGGCGTCGGAATTCCCGGGGGGCCTGCTGCAATCGAAATATTTCCTGAATCTCGACGGCGAGGAAGAAGGGACGCTGTGTATCGGCTGCGCGGGCGGCATGGATACGCTGGCGCGCCGGAAAGTGCAACGCCGTCCAGCCGGCCCCGGCGCTGCCTGGCGGGTGAAGGTTGCGGGTCTGCAAGGGGGCCATTCGGGCATCGACATCAACAAAGGGAGGGGCAACGCGGTGCGCATCCTGGGCCGCGCGCTGTTGTTCCTGATGGACCGCATGCCCAGGCTGCTGCTCGGCCGGGTGCCTTTGGCCGTCGCCGGGCTGGAGGGTGGGAGCCGGCGCAATGCGATCCCTCGGGAAGCCTTCGCAACGGTGGTGCTGGACAACGCGCTGGTGGAGGGATTGCGTTCCCTGCTGGCCCTGGAGGAAGCCCAGCTTAAGGCTGAACTGGGCGCCTTCGATCCGGATTTGCAACTTTCGGTGGAGAGCGCCTCGCGGCCGGAGCGCGTATTTATCGACGAGGAAGCGCGGCTGGTGGCCGGGCTTCTCGCCAGCCAGCACCACGGCGTGCTGGCGATGAGCCCGGACATTCCGGGACTGGTGCAGACGTCCACCAACCTGGCCACGGTTTCCACGCAGGAGGATCAGGTGACGATCGAGACCAATCAGCGCAGCGCCATTGCGAGCAGCAAACAGGAAGCTGCGCGCATGGTGGCCACGGTGTTCGAGCTGGCGACTTTTGACGTGGAACATGCCGTCGGCTATCCCGGCTGGAAACCGGAACCGGGAAGCGACATTGTGCGGACGGCGCGCGCGGTGCACAAGGACGTGCTGGGCAAGGACCCGGAACTGGTGGCCATGCACGCCGGCCTTGAGTGCGGGGTGATTGGCGAGAAGTATCCGGGGATGCAGATGATTTCGTTCGGTCCGCAGATCGAAGCGCCGCACAGTCCCAGCGAGCGGCTGCGGATTTCTTCGGTGGGACCGTTCTGGTCTCTCCTCAAAGGCGTTCTCGAGCGACTCTGAGATTCGTTATGTCCGCTCCGTCACCGTCGCGGTTCGGAAACCACCGCGCTCAAGGCGCCCGTCGCGGTGCGGAAACGACCGCGCTCAAGGCGCTGGCGCATCTACCGATATGTAGACACGTGGAGCTTCTGGATCGAGAGCTGACCGCCGGGGAAAACGACGTTCGTGCGCTGCTCCGGACCTCGTTGACGCAACGAGGGGCCATCGGGTCCGGGCGCATCACATTTCGCGACGTTGCCTCGGGCGCGCCGGAACGGTTCCTTGTGGCCGCGATGTCCATGCTGGACGCCGAGAGCGACCTGGCGTCCCGCAGAAAACTCTTCGCGCGGGTGGTGGAGTGCCCGGAGTTTCTGGTGGAACTGACGCGCCCGGACCGCCTCACGCGCCAGCAGTTGCTGGACGCCTGCCGGATCTTCATCACACTGGACGAGCTTCTGGATGTGCGGCTCACTCGCCTCGCCTCCGGCCCTGGGGGTTCTCCGGGCGCGGTGGGCGCCGACGCCATGGTGCGAGTTCTGGATGTCCTGAATGAAATCTCGGCCGGCCCCCGGTTGCTGCTGGTGCTGAGCCCGCTGACGCGTCACTCCGATCCGAGAATCGCTTCCAAGGCGGTTATGCTGATGGCTCGCCGCGTTCGCAATGTGCAGTGGGTGGAAAGACACCTGGACTCCGGAGACTCGCGGCTGCGCGCGAGTGTGGTGGAGGGTTTATGGGGCATTCACACGACGGAGGCGCGGAGAACGCTGTGGGCGAGCCTGGACGATGCGGACAATCGGGTGGTAGGGAACGCTTTGGTGGGCTTGAACCTGCTGGACGAACCGGAAGCAGGCGAACTGGTGAAAGCGATGCTGCAGGACCAGCGCCCGCACTTCCGCAGGACGGCTGCCTGGGTGATGGAAAAGATCGGCCGGGAAGAATTCGTGGAACCATTGCGGCGGAGTTTCACCGACAGCAACCAGGGTGTCCGGCAGGCGGCGAGACGAGCACTGATGGCCATCCGGCAGGCGGCGATCGCGCGCCAGTTGGAAGCCGAAGCGCTTGCGCGCAAGCACGAGGAGGCGCAAGAAGCGGCGTGGCGGGCGATACAGGCCGCCGCTGCCGCGGAAAGGGCTTTGCAATCCGCCGGAGCGGCGGGGGCGGGCGAAGGCGAGGGACCGGAAGAAGAGGCAGCGGCAACCGGAAAGGATGAGCCGGCGCCGGGGCCCAGGGAGGAGGCGGTCCCGGAATTCGACATTCGCCTGGACGGCTCGTATCTGGCCGGAGGGGTGCCCGCGCGATCCAAACGCCGCCTGTGGCCGTTCTGAGGGGAAGGACGGCCGCTCCGTCACCGTCGCGGTTCGGTGAGCGCCTCCCGCCTGCTAGGCGCGGATGAGACTGTGGAGAGTCCGCCATGCGCGGCCGGCCAGCCAGCCGGCGAACACGGCGTCGATTCCGGAGACCATCTCGGTTATTTCATCGCCAGGGGCAAGAACGAAGAGTTCCCATTTGCAGGAGACTTTGATTAGCGCGGTGCGGGTGGACAGTTCGATGGTCTTCTCAAAGCGGGCCGGCACATTGTGATCGACTTCGTGGCGGAGAGCGCTCACGGAATCCGAATCCCGCTGAAACAGGCCGACAAAGCCGGCGCCGGCCCAGCGGTAGAGGGACTCGCCGCTGGCGAGGAACTGGGCGATGCGGGAGACGAGATCGGACACAACGGCGTCGCCGGCCGCCGATCCGAAGCGTTCATTGACGAGTCCAAGGCGTTCCACGTAGAACAGGCCGATGAGGCTGGGGCGGCCGATTCGCTTGACGGCGTCCAGCGCCATTTCCGCTTCCACGCGACCGGGAAGACGGGAAACGGTTCCAGCGGCGTTGGCGCGGAGGAAGGGGCCCAGGGGGTCCGGCCAGTTAAGAACCTTTTGTAACGTGTCGGCAATTCCGGCAATCGCGCGTTTCTGCTGCTCGACCTCCGTGCAGAGGGCCTGGATGGGGGTGGCGAGCTGTTGGCTGGTGGGGGCGGTTCCGCCGACCCAGAGCGACGATAGATCGCTGGCGATCCGTTCCAGTTCGCCGGTCGACCGGGTGATATCGTCGGAAACCATTGCAAGCGTTTGGCCGCACAGCGAAACCATGGCCGCGACCTCGGCGGCGCGACCGGATCCGTTCGCTCGCTCGCTGCCAGTGGCCTGAGGCGCGGAAGTCATGGTGGTGGCATGCCGGGTCCGGCAGCAGACAGGCCGCTCGGAGGCGGTACCGGCCGTTCCCCTAGTCCTACTCTTCGTCCGAATGCGGGTATCCTTGAGCGGCATACGATAATTAAGTCTTGAGCGAATCTCGTATTCACGAACTGTTTGGCGCCCTGGAGGAACGCATCCTGGTGATGGATGGCGCCATGGGCACCATGATCCAGCAGCGTAATCTCACCGCGGCGGATTTTGGCGGCGCCCAATACGAGGGCTGTAATGAGATGCTGGCGCTGACGCGGCCGGACGTGATTCGCGACATCCACCGGGCCTATTTCGAAGCGGGCGCGGACATCATCGAGACGGACACCTTCCAGAGCTCGCCGGTGGTGCTGGCGGAATACGGGCTGGCCGAGCGGGCCCACGAAATCAACGTGGCGGCGGCGCGCATCGCCCGCGAGGCGGCGGCCGAGTTTGAGCGCCGCCCCGGCAAGCCCCGATTCGTGGCCGGGTCGCTGGGCCCCACCACAAAATCGCTGAGCCTGCGCGGGGACGTCACTTTCGAGCAATTGCGCGCCAGTTACTACGCGCAGGCGAGAGGGCTGGTGGAGGGCGACGTGGATCTGCTCATCCTCGAAACCTGCTTCGACACGCGGAACATCAAGGCCGGGATTCTGGCGGTCCGGCAATTGCGGCAGGAGCTGGGAGAGCCCATTCCACTCATCGTTTCGGGAACCATCGAGCGCTGGGGGGCCATGCTGGCGGGGCAAGCGGTGGACGCGCTGTACACGTCGGTGATTCACGGCGATCTGCTGGCCATCGGGCTGAACTGCGCGACGGGGCCGGACCTGATGACGGACCACATTCGGACGCTGCACGAGATGGCGTCCACGCGCATTTCCTGCTACCCGAACGCGGGCCTGCCCAACGAAGAGGACAAGTATCTGGAGACGCCGGAATCTCTGGCCGCGCAACTGGACCGCTTTGTGGAGCACGGCTGGCTGAACATCGTGGGGGGTTGCTGCGGGACCACCCCGGCGCACATTCGCGCGATCGCGCAGATGGTGGAGGGCCGTCCACCGCGCCGGGTGAAGGCCGCCGACCACCGCGCGCGTTATGCCGGAGTGGAACTGGTGGAGGCGGAGGACAGCAACCGACCGCTGATTGTGGGCGAGCGGACCAACGTGATCGGCTCGCGGCTGTTCAAGGGTCTGGTGGCCGAGGAGAAGTGGGAGGAGGCCAGCGAGATTGCCCGCTGGCAGGTGAAGAACGGCGCGCACATCGTGGACGTCTGCCTGCAGACCAGCGACCGCGACGAGGCGAAGGACATCGCGCCGTTTTACGACAAGCTGATGCCCAAGATCAAGGCGCCGGTGATGATTGACACCACCGATCCTGGCGCGGTGGAACAGGCGCTGAGCTTTTGCCAGGGCAAATCCATCATCAACTCGATCAATCTGGAGGATGGCGAGGAGAAGTTCGAGCGCATGTGTCCCATTGCCAGAAAGTATGGCGCGGCGCTGGTGGTGGGGACCATCGACGAAGACAAGCTGCAGGCGCAGGCATTCACGCGGGAGCGCAAACTGGCTGTGGCGCAGCGATCGGTGGAACTGCTGACTTCGAAATATGGCGTGCCTGTCGAGGATATTATTATCGATCCACTGGTGTTTCCCTGCGCCACCGGTGATGAGAATTATATCGGCGGCGCGGTGGAGACCATCGAAGCCATCCGCCTGGTGAAAGAGAACATTCCGTACGTCAAGACGATTCTGGGCGTCTCCAACATCTCGTTCGGACTTCCGGCTTCGGCGCGCGAGGTGGTGAACTCGGTTTTTCTTTATTACGCGACGCGCGCGGGACTGGACCTGGCCATTGTGAACGCGCAGAAGCTGGAGCGTTTCGCCGCGATTCCCGTGGAGGAACGGCGCCTGGCGGAGAGCCTGCTGATCAACACGCCGCCATCGGACGTGCCCGCGGACCATCCTAACGCCGACCTGCTCAAGACCGCTCCCGACGACTGGCGCGCGCAAACGCGCGAACAGAAGATCGCCATCAACCAGTTCCATATCGGCGCTATCGCCGAGCATTTCCGCAAGGCCACGAAGAAGGTGAAGGCTCAGAAGGACCAGTTGCCGCTGGACCAGCGCCTGGCTGGTTACATCATCGAAGGCACGAAGGACGGTCTGGTTGCCGACCTTGACCGCAAGCGCGCCGAAGGCGCCGCGCCGCTGGATATCATCAATGGCCCGCTGATGACCGGCATGGCCGAGGTGGGGCGTTTATTCAACAACAACGAGCTGATTGTCGCCGAAGTGCTGCAATCGGCCGAGGCCATGAAAGCCGCGGTGAACCATCTGCAGCAGTTCATGGAGAAGGCCGACACGGCCGCGCGCGGCAAGATCGTGCTGGCTACGGTGAAGGGCGACGTTCACGACATCGGCAAGAATCTGGTGGACATTATTCTCAGCAACAACGGCTATGAGGTGATCAACCTTGGCATCAAGGTGCCGCCGGACCAGTTGATTGAAGCGTGGCTCCAGCACAAGCCGGACGCCATCGGGCTCTCCGGCCTGCTGGTGAAGAGCGCGCACCAGATGGTCACCACGGCGTCCGATTTTCACGACCACGGGGTGGCGGTGCCGCTGCTGGTGGGCGGCGCGGCTTTATCGGACCGGTTCACGCGCACGCGGATCGCGCCCGCTTACACCGCGCCGACATTTTACGCGAAGGACGCCATGACCGGGTTGAACCTGATGAACCAGATCATGGACCCGGCCACACGCGAGGCCGCGCTGGAAGCGCACACGTTCACCGAAGCGGTTGCGGAGATTGCCCCGGCGTTCGAGCCGGTGGCGCCGGCGATGCTGGGTCGCAGCCCGAAAGTGCGCATCGATATTCCGATCCCGGCGGCTCCGTATGTGGACCGGCGGGTGCGCGACGTGCCCAACCTGGCGGAGGTGTGGAGCTATATCAATCCGTACATGTTGTTCGGGCGGCATCTCGGCTTCAAGGGGAATTTCGAAAAGCTGCTGGCCGAGCGCGACCCGAAAGCGTTGAAGCTGTATCACGACGTGGAAGCGGTGAAGGCGCGCGCGTTGGAGTTCATGAAGGTGAAGGCGGTTTGGCAATTCTTCGAAGCCGAGCGCGATGGCAACGCCATCAACCTGTTCGCTCCGGGCGCCCGGGAGCCGCTGCACACATTCGCATTCGGACGGCAGGCCAAGGCCGACGGGCTTTGCCTGAGCGACTACATTCTGGACGCGGACGAGGGACGCCGCGATCATCTCTGCCTCTTTGTGGTGACCGCGGGCGCGCATATTCGCGAGAAATCGGAAGCGGCCAAGCAGGCTGGCGAGTTTTTCACGTCGCACGCGATGCAGGCCCTGGGGATTGAGACGGCGGAAGGCTGCGCGGAGTGGCTGCATCGCCGGATTCGCGAGGACTGGGGCTTTCCCGACCCTCCGACCCTGACCATGCACGAGCGGTTCACGTCGAAATACCGGGGCAAACGATATAGCTTCGGGTATCCGGCTTGTCCGAACCTGGACGATCAGCGGGGTTTATGGGATCTGCTTCGTCCGCAGGATATCGGCGTGGAACTTACCGAAGGGATGATGATGGAGCCGGAGGCCAGTGTCAGCGCGCTGGTGTTCCACCATCCCGATTGCGCCTACTTCACCGCCAGCGAAGGGGCCGAGGCGGTTCCGGCGGCGTAAGAGATTTTAGCCGCCGATGAACGCGGATAAACGCCGATAGAACACTACTCCGACTGATGCTTCAGACGTTCCCGCAGGAGGAGATCGTAGTGCGAATAGAAGCGCGCTTTCTCAAACTGATGGGTGGCAATCGCGTGCTCCATACGCCTGAGGTTCGCCTCGATGTGGGCTTGCGTGCCTGCCGGCTCATCGGGCAGGCCGAGCAGGAACGGACCCCTGCGGGCTTGCGCCATCCACGCCATCGCCGCGCCACTTGCCGCGCCAAGCAATTCCGCGATCAGGAAGCCCGCGTACGCCAGCCGTCCGTGCCTGCGGCGTTCCTCCGCCGCCTGGTCGAACACGGCCTCCATTTCCGCCGCGAACGAATCCCGGCAGGGCTTTGGGTACAGGCGCAGCAGTGTTGTCCATGCGCGCTTCATGCGTGCGCCTCCCTGGTGCGCAAACGGCTGGCGGCCGCCCGCGTCAGTTGTTTCATCCGCTCCAGTTCCAGACGCAGTTGGCGGAGGCCCTCCGCGGAGACCCGGTAGGCCTGCTTTTCGCGCGAAGTGTCCTCCTGTTCGAAGCGCTCGATCCATGCTTCTTCCAGAAGGCGGCGCAGCGCTCCATAGAGCGTCCCGGTGCTCATGCGCACGCGCCCGTTGCTCAGCGTTTCGATGTCCTTCATGAGGGCGTACCCGTGGCGAGGCTCCGCGGCGAGGCTGGCGAGGATCAACAGAACCGGCTCGGTGAGCGGCCGATTATCCGTGCTGTCAGGTTGCGGTACGACATGTCGCATAACGACATATTAGAACGCCCGGTTTGGATTGTCAAGACCTTCGTCCTGGTACTGGCGGCGACAGCTCTGGTACCTGGGTTTTCCGGGCTGGGGCGCTTCCACCAGGCCACTTAGGGTATAAGGCGCATTGGTGCGCGGCCCGCATCGGGTTACGCTCACATTGTACCGATTGAACCACCAGGAGAAAACGGATGAAGAAGATGCGCAACCTGTTTCTTATGGCCCGTGTGTGGAAAGACACCCGTGGTCAGGACCTCATTGAATACGCTCTGATGGCCGGCTTTGTGGCCGTGGCTGCTGGCGCGATCATGCCCAACGTGGCAACCAGCATCAGCACCATCTTCAGCAAGATCAGCAGCGTGATGGCCGCCGCCGCGAACCAGGGCAGCTAGGCCGCCGCAAACCGGGACAGTACCGGAAGCGGCCGGGTACCCCCCAGGCCCTCCGAGTCTGTGCCATTTGAACTCTCCCGATTGCGGGCAGCGTCTTTGGGCGCTGCCCCTCGTCTTTTTTTGGCCTGTCTGATTTCCTTCGCTTCACCTTCCTGAATACGCTTTGCGCGCGGGCATCGCCTGCTAGGATAGGCATTCATGCCCATTTATCAGGTAGTGATTCTCGCCATTATTCAAGGGCTTACCGAGTTCCTTCCGGTTAGTTCGACGGCGCACCTCGCGTTGGCGCACTGGTTGTTCGGATGGGGCTTTCAGGAGGGCACGAACCTCGATTTTTCGTTCGACGTGGCCCTGCATGCAGGCACGCTGCTGGCGGTGATTCTCTACTTCTTTCGCGACTGGCTGCAGATCATCGCGCAGGCGTTCGGGATTGGCTTCGGGCGCGACCGTCAACTGGCGCACAACCGCGGGATGCTCTGGCTGCTGATTGCCGGCACCATCCCGGTGGGCCTGGCGGGCCTGGTGTTTGGCAAACACGCCGAGGGCGACTGGCGGAGCCCGTGGGTGATTGCTTCGACGCTCATCGTGGTCGGGGTGCTGATGTGGATTGCCGACGGGGTGGGTGCGCGGAACAAAGACCTTTCGTCGATGGGGCCGGGCGACGCGGGGATGATTGGCGTGGCGCAGGCGTTCGCGATTGTGCCCGGCGTTTCCCGCAGCGGCATCACCATCACGGCCGGGCTTTTTCGCAATCTGGACCGCGAAGCCGCGGCGCGCTTTTCCTTCCTGCTCTCGACCCCGGCCATTGGCGCGGCGGCCGCGAAAGCGTACTGGGACCTGCATAAGCATTACGGCGGCATCCCGCTGCAAATGCGCATGCCCTGCGTTGTTGGGGCGCTGGTGAGCGCGGCGGTGGGGATGGTGGTGATCGCCTTTTTGCTGGATTACCTGCGGCACCACTCGCTGCGCGTCTTCGCATGGTACCGGATCGCGCTGGGAGTGGTGGTGATCGCGCTGACTTTGGCGGGCGTGAGCAGGGGCTAGTCAGGCGAAACTGGCGGCCAGCTCTTCCAGCGTGACCGCGGCGGTGCCCAGCTTGCCTACCACGATGCCGCTGGCCGCGTTGGCGATCTCCGCCGCTTCGGTGGGCGCGGCGCCCCCGGTGAGCGCCGCCGTGAGAACCGCGATGGCGGTATCGCCCGCGCCCGATACGTCGAAGACCTCGCGGGCGCGCGTGGGCGTGTGGTACGGCGGCTTCCCGTGCTGGAAGAGCATCATGCCCTCTTCGCCCAGAGTGAGCAGAAGCAGATCCGCGTTCCACTGGTTGAGGAGCCGGCTTCCCACCGCGTCGATGTCCGAGTCGTCATCGGGGGCTCCGGCCGCCCGCAGGGCTTCCGCGCGGTTCGGTTTGATCACTGTGACGTGCTTCCAATGCACTGGATTTCCTGGATTCGGGTCCACCGCGAGAATGCTTTTGCTTTCGCGGGCCAGGTCGCAAAGCTGATCGGCAATCGCCTGGGTGATGGCGCCTTTGCCGTAATCGGCCACCACGATGGCGTCGGCCCCTTCGAGGCCTTGCACGCGCGCCGGCAGGGTCCCGCACGGGCGTTCGCGATCGACGCGGACGATTTGCTGTTGCCTTGCGATGATGCGCGTCTTCACGATGGTCGCCCAGGCGGGGTCGCGATGAACGTTCGCGACATCGATGCCCGTTTCCGTGAGCAAGCCGAGCAGCTTCTCTCCCGCGGCGTCGGTTCCGATGACACCCGCCACGGCCACGTTTGCGGCGAACTCATGCAGGTTGCGGGCGACGTTCGCGGCCCCGCCCGGAAACCACCACTCGCCGGTGACGTGGACCACGGGCACGGGCGCCTCCGGAGAAATCCGGCTCACTTTCCCCCGGACGAACTCATCGAGCATCATGTCGCCGACTACAACGAATCGTTTGGTTGCGGCGGCTTCGAGAATGGCGCGGCAGCGCTGGCTGGTCACTTGTTCGATTATCCGTTGTTGTGGGCCGCTCCATTACTGTCGCGGTTCGGATCCCGCTTGTATTTCGACTTCGTTGACGTCGCAACTACTCCCGCGCGATTGCGGACGGTGGCCACCAGGAAATCGTGATTCAGGTGGGCGATGGATTCGATTTTGATTTCTTTCGGACACACTGCCTCGCACTCACCGATATTGGTACACCCGCCGAAGCCCTCAGCGCCGTGCTGCGCCACCATGCTCAACGCGCGGCGGTCGCGCTCGGGCTGGCCCTGCGGGAGGAGGCCCAGGTGGGTAATCTTCGCGCCGGTGAACAGCATGGCCGACGCGTTCGGACACGCCGCCACGCACGCGCCGCAGCCGATGCACGCGGCCGCGTCCATGGCCCGGTCGGCTGCTTCCTTGGCGATGGGCAGGTCATTGGCGTCCTGCGGGCTGCCGGTGGGCGCGGTGATATAGCCGCCGGCGGCGATGATGCGGTCGAACGCGCTACGATCCACCACCAGATCCTTGATCACCGGGAAGGCCCTGGCGCGCCAGGGTTCCAGCCAGAGTTCTTCGCCGTCGCGAAAATTGCGCAGCATGAGCTGGCACACCGTGGTGCCCTTCATGGGCCCGTGCGCGACGCCGCTTACCATGAACCCGCAGGTTCCGCAGATGCCCTCGCGGCAATCGCTCTCGAACTCGACCGGCTCCTCGCCTTTCCCGGTCAACTGCTCGTTGAGCACGTCGAGCATCTCCAGCGCGGACATGTGCGGGTTCAGGCCGTCCAGATCGTAGCGCACCATGCGGCCCTGATCCTTCGCGTTTTTCTGGCGCCAGATATGCAGAGTGAGTTTCATTTGTAGCTCCTCTGGGAGGGATGCACGTACTCGAATTCCAGAGGCTCCTTGTGCAGCGCCGCGGGGGCTTGCGGACCCTGGTATTCCCAGGCGGCCGCGTACGAGTACGCGGCGTCGTTGCGGAGCGCCTCGCCTTCCGGCGTCTGATACTCTTCGCGAAAGTGGCCTCCGCAGGATTCGTTCCGCACGAGCGCATCGATGCACATCAGCTCGGCCAGCTCGAAGAAATCGGCCACGCGGCCGGCCTTCTCCAGCGCCTGGTTCAACTCGTCGGCGCCGCCGAGCACGTTCACGTCGCTCCAGTATTCCTCGCGGAGCTCGCGAATCTGGCCGATGCCGCGTTCGAGGCCGGTCGCGTTGCGGGCCATGCCGCAGTCCTCCCACATGATCTTTCCAAGCTGCTTGTGGAAGGAATCCACGGTGCGGTGGCCGCGCGCGCTTAGCAGCCGCTGGACGATGGCGGCGGTCTGCTGTTCGGCTTCGGAGAATGCGGCATGGCCGGTTGAGGTTTTCTCCGGCCTGGCAGTGGCCAGATAGTCGCCCACGGTGTACGGCAGAACGAAGTAGCCGTCGGACAGCCCTTGCATAAGCGCGCTGGCGCCCAGGCGATTGGCGCCGTGATCGGAGAAATTGGCTTCGCCGATGACGAACAGGCCCGGGATGGTGCTCATGAGGAAATAATCCACCCACAGGCCGCCCATGGTGTAGTGGATGGCCGGGAAGATGCGCATGGGCACTTGATACGGATTCTCCGCGGTGAGGTGCCGGTACATGTCGAAGAGGTTGCCGTAGCGGTCCTTCACCACATCGGCGCCCAGACGGCGAATGGCGTCGGAGAAATCCAGATAGACGCCCAGCCCGCTCTCGCCAACGCCGCGGCTTTCGTCGCACACGTACTTGGCGTTGCGGGAGGCCACATCGCGCGGCACCAGATTGCCGAAGCTGGGATACTTGCGTTCCAGATAATAATCGCGCTCAGCCTCGGGGATCTGGTTGGGTGGACGCGTGTCGCCCTTCCGCATGGGCACCCAGATGCGCCCGTCGTTGCGCAGCGACTCACTCATGAGCGTGAGCTTGCTCTGGTAATCGCCGGAGACGGGAATGCAGGTGGGGTGAATCTGGGTGAAGCAGGGATTAGCGAACGCCGCTCCGCGCTTGTACGCGCGCCAGATGGCGGTTGCGTTGGAGCCCTTGGCGTTGGTGGAGAGATAGAAGACATTGCCGTAGCCGCCGGTGCCCAGCACCACGGCGTCGGCAAGATGCCGCTCCAGTTCGCCGGTGACCAGGTTGCGCGCGATAATGCCACGGGCCTTGCCATCGATGACCACGAGATCGAGCATTTCATGCCGCGGGTACATGGTGACGGTGCCCGCGTGCACCTGCGCTTCCAGCGCCTGATAGCAGCCCAGCAGCAACTGCTGGCCGGTTTGCCCGCGCGCGTAAAACGTGCGCGATACCTGCGCGCCGCCGAAGGACCGGTTCGACAGCAGCCCTCCGTATTCACGCGCGAAGGGCACGCCCTGGGCCACGCACTGATCGATGATGTTCACGGAGTTCTGCGCCAGCCGGTAGACGTTCGATTCGCGGGCGCGGAAATCGCCGCCCTTCACGGTGTCGTAGAACAGCCGGTAGATACTGTCGCCATCGTTCTGATAGTTCTTGGCGGCGTTGATGCCGCCCTGCGCGGCGATGCTGTGCGCGCGGCGGGGGGAATCCTGAAAGCAGAAACACTTGACGTTGTAGCCCAGCTCGCCGAGCGACGCCGCACGCCGACCCGCCCGCGAGGCCCGACCCAACCATGATGACGGTGTACTTGCGCTTGTTGGCCGGGTTCACCAGCTTCATTTCGAAGCGCGCGCGGTCCCAACGGCTTTCGATGGGTCCCGTTGGACATCTGGCATCGAGCTTCATGGCACGTTGTCTCCCACCACGCCCAGCAACACGGCGATGGGAATGGAGATTTCGCCGATGCAGATGAGCGTGGCCACCACCGCCGCGCCCTTGCGCAACAGCGGCGTGTAGCGCGGGTGATTCACGCCGAGGGTCTGGAAGACGCTCCAGATGCCATGGTCGAGATGGAGGCACAGCAGAATCATGGCCACGATATAGAAGCCGGCCACCAGGGGATTGCGGAACCCGTGCACTACGTTTTCGTACGGGTGCAGTTCCAGATACGGCGTGCCGCCCACGCCCACCGTGAACTGCAGGATGTGATAGACCACGAAGACGAAGATGATGGGGCCGCTCCAGTACATGGTGCGCGACGCGTAGCTCGAACCCACCGCGCGTTTCTTTACGTAGGCGATGGGGCGCGCCTCCCATTTGCGCAGCGCCAACTGCACGGATGACCAGATATGGAGGAACAGCATGACCAGCAGGAAAATGCGGGCGGTCCACAACAGCGGGGGCGAGGCGTGCAAGAGCGCCGCGTAATGATTGATCTGGTCAGGTCCGAGGAAGATCTGAAGGTTGCCGAGCAGGTGCGCGACTACGTATCCGAACAGGACTACTCCACTGACGGCCATGACGATTTTCTTGCCGACGGTGGAATCGTAGAAGCGCGCAGCCCGGTGGTCCGGGATACCGGCGGCGGGAGCGCTCATGTTCCTCTCTCTAAGAGTTGAAATGATGACAACACTGCAAAGGGTGGCGCGCGTGCGCGAGCCGGGTGGAAATGAAAATCAGTGTCCCTTACCAGCATACGTCCGCGCGGGAGCGGGGTTCAAAGGACCGGTTTGGTCCGAGTTAATTTGGGGCCGTCTTCGAAAGCACGGCGCAGGCAGGTGAAGAGCTATCTTCCAGCGTAGGGGAGTCATAAAGGCGCACGGAGATGCGCTCGAGCAGCGAAGGCCACTCTGAAGGATAAAAAGCCGCAACGAGCGGTGACCCGTCCACCTTCCGGATAAACTGGGGTGTCTTTGGGGGCCCGGGCTTCATGCGAATGAGGTCGACCTCTCGGACATCCTTCTTCGCGAAGGTCCCAATGCGACTGATTTCACGGATCCGTATGGCCGAGTCTATGCATCCGGCTGGACGCCCAGTTGCCGATACTCCAGAGCGGAGGGTAACTCGGAGATGCACATTGGAAAACCCAGGTATGCTACACGTACCCAGCCAGGAGCTTCGATTGTTGAAGATAACCTGCCACGACGCCACTCCATCGCTCACCATCGCGATTTCGTCGCGATGGATAGTCCGCTGCGGCGCCGGCGACGTCCCAGGTTCTTTTCGGGGCACGACGTCGACCATGTCGGTGTGCAAGTCCTTGATCCGGGCCTGAAGGCACTCTCCGTTACGAAGGGCAAAGCTGTACACTCGTTCGCGGTTGACGCGACCGAGGTTATTCCACGAATCATCACCTGCCGTGGAGGATGGAATGGCTAGCGCGATGATCCCAGCGGCGACGATTATGATCGACGATTTCATTCCGGATATCGAGCACCTTCAGCATAAGTCCGCTCAGCACAGGCGTTCAATGGCCAGTTTGGTCCTGCTTACGCCGCGCTGGGCAGCAGCAGGCCGGTCATCTGGTAGCCGGGGACGGAGTTGAGAAGGAGGCGGGCCGCGCGCTCGGGCTTGTCGCTTTCGAAGACGCAAGTCTGCGATCCGGTGCGGCCTTCCACGCGAACCTTGTCCTCAAGCGGGCGGACGCGGTAGGCGGCGCTGGAGCCGTGGAACTGGCGGAGGGATTCGAGGGGCCAATCGGAATCGGCCACCATATGAATCCCCCCTTCCGCCGAAATAAGGATAGTTAGGTCGGACGGCGTAGAGCCGGCGGTCATCGTGTTCTCCGCTGCAGCGAGAATCTCCACGGCGTTGGCGATAAACCGGCTCACGAAGTACTTATCGCAGCGTCCGGAGGCGTTCGCGAGGAAACTTTACCTTAGGAGCGCAAGTTATTGCGGGACTTCAGGATACCCCGTCCGCACTGATGGACATCGAGGCACTGGCAGCGCTGGATGCGCTCCAGCAGCCCGCGCATAGCGGCAATCCGCGCGGCGAGCGCGTCCAGTTCCACGATCTTGCCCCGGGCGAGATTGCGCCAGCGCTCGGAAACCGGACGGTCGTTCCGCCAGCCGCCGAAGAGCTGCCGGGTCTCGTCCAGCGTGAAACCGCAGGCTTTGGCATGCTCCAGCACCGCGAGCAGTTCGAGGATGCCCTGATCATACTGGCGGCGGCCGGAGGAACGGGCGGGGCGGGGAAGCAAGCCCGCTTTTTCGTAGTAGCGGATCGCCGAGGCACGGAGGCCAGCCTGCCGGGCGACTTCACCAATGGTCATTATTTCCAGCGTAGCGCGGATTTTACTTGACTTAAAGCTGACTTTAAGTGGCATGATCGGCGACATGATGAACCTGAAGTCTCTCGCCGCCGGGCTGATGGCGGCGGCGCTGTGCTTTGCAACGAATCAGGCGCCGTTCGCCTGCAACCTGAAGGCGTTCCAGCCGGAGCAGCGCCAGCGCTGGCGCTTCCTTCTGGACAAACTTTACACGGCCGCGGCCGAGAACCGCGAGCTCGCCGATGGCTACAGCTTTCGCATCGACACCGGCAAAGAGCCACTGGGCGAGCTCGCTGAATGGGTGGAACTGGAGCGCCGCTGCTGCCCGTTTTTCGATTTCGAACTGGCCGTGCATGGAGAAGACGGAACGGTCTGGCTGAGCCTCAAGGGCCGGCCGGGCGTGAAACAGTTCATTGAAGCGGATATGCCGGCGCTGCGCGCCAGGTAACCGGTTGTGATACATGTAGTACTCGCGCCGATGGAGCACGATCCGGAGACTTATCGAACTGCCCGTCTGACCATTCACGATGTGGCCCTCGTGGTGGTCCTTGCCGGCCCCGGCTTTGACATAAAGACGGCGGCCGAGCGCCAGCGGGTCTACCTGAACGTGCGCGAGTCGCTCCGGCAATCGGACCCCGGGGCCGACGCCGCACTTGTCTGGCAGGATGGCGAAAGCAGAACCAGATTCATTGTCCCGCCGCGACAGGAACCTTTCTTCGAAATCGTGAGATACGACCAGCTCTTCGCGCAGGCGGACCGAACCCTCACCGTGACGCCAGGCTGAACCGCCTCTCCACTTCCGCTCGCGCGCGCTTCACCAGTTCCAGATCCAGGCTGTTCCGCGCTTCCAGTTCCGCGTACAACCGGTTGCCGCAAGCCTCTCGAAGACGGCGGTTTCGCTCGATGACAGTCCCTTCGAGCCCCCTCGATACGTTCACGGCGGGTGCGGCGCAGCGCAAGCCGGGGAATACCGGCCGGAGGAAAAACTTCCCGGCGGCAAGGCTCTGTTCGAGACAATCCACGACACCCGGAAGCGAAGATTGCAGGATGGTCCGGGTAGCCCGCTCCAGTTCGTTTCTGCCGGCGCCCCCGGCCAGATGGTCCACCTGAGCGTCGCAAACCCACTGCGGCATTCGGGAAAGAAGGTGCTCGACGAAGCCGCCCAGGTCGAAGCGGCTGGCAAGATCGCTCACCGGATCTCCCTCCACCGGCTTTGCGCGAGCATAGTCGTACATGGAGCGAACGCGGTCTAGAGGATCCCGCAGGAAGACAAGGTCGAAGAACAGGAGCCCTGGAACCGCCGGCACGGGGTAGCGGATCTGATGGCTGGAAACCGCCTGCAGGCGATCGTTTCCGTTCAGAAAAGCGAGCAGGCCGGTATTGTCAACGCGGCCATTCGGATCGCGAGTGTCCAGCCGGCAAAACCTCTCGCCGAAGTTGCGGTCGAGGAACTCTTGCACGGACATCCCGGCGTTCTTATAAATGTGGTAGTGGAGAAGCACAAACCGCATCGCATCTACGACAGTGACGCGATGGCCTGGCCAAACTGCACTCCCTCTTTCCACACGGGAGCGCGCGAGCCGGACAGCGCGTAGTGCACCAAAGGGTTCATGCCGGACGCAGCCGCATCGGGGTGGTGGAGCAAATATCCACGACAGTGGAACAGAGGGTGGGGATCGGCCCAGTTCCCGGAGCAGCGAAGGAAGTGGACCAGCGCAGGAGGAGCGCCCGCCTGCCGCGCCTCGGGGCAGTTCTGAAGGTAGTAGCCGGGCTGAAACAGCCGATGCGGCTTGCGTCCTTCGGCGGCGCCGTGGAGGACGTAGTGCAGCAACGGATTCATGGCCGCCCGGCGGACGTCCGGGTAGCGTTCAAGATAGTATCGGGCGTCGAACAGCGGATGCGGCTGACGCTCGCCGGAAGTCCCGTATTTCAGGTAATGCAACAAAGGGTTCCATCCGCGGGCTTTCACATCCGGATTTCCCGCGATATAGAAAGCCGTGTCGAACAGGGGATGCGGGTTGCGTCCCTCGAAACCGCCTTCGACGATGAAGTGCAGCAGCGGGTTGATGCCGGCCACGTCCGGGTACGAGGTCCTGTAGAAGCCGGCGTCGAAGAGGACGGCGGCGCGACGATGGCGGTACAGCAGGCGCAGAATCGTAGGGCAGTCCAACAATGCCCGAGCGAAGTAAACGATAGTGGCCATGGACCGATATTGGCGCCTCTGGTTACGAAACAGTTAATGATGCCACGCTCGCCTCGGGGCGCGCAAGTTACGTCCTTCCACGGCGCCTGATACGATGCCTGAATGCCCCCACCTCAGCGCCCGCCGGAGATGACATGGAAGGCCGTGGGACTCGGCCTGTTCCTGGCCCTTGTATTCGGCTCGGCCAACGCCTGGCTGGGCATGAAAGCGGGCCAGACCGTGGCCGCGACCATCCCCGCCGCGGTCATCGCCATGGCTCTGTTCAGGCTACCCGCCTTCCGGGGAGGCATCCTTGAGCAGAACATCGCGCGCACTGCCGCGTCGGTGGGCGAAGCGCTGGTGGCCGGCGCCATTTTCACCATCCCCGCATTCCTTATGGTGGACATCAACGGGAAACGGCTGTGGACCGATCTGCGCTCGCACTATTGGGAGGCCACGCTTATTCTGCTGGTGGGCGGACTTATCGGGATTCTGTTCATCATCCTGCTGCGCCGGCCGCTGTGCACTGACGCGGCCCTGCCATTTCCGGAAAGCGTGGCCAGCTACGAAATCGTGAAGGCCGGCCAGGACGCCACCGACGCTCCGAAATATATCTTTGGCGCGATGGGTTTTGGCGCACTGGTGCAGTTTCTCACCGCCGACAACGGCCTGCAGATCTTCCGCGAGTACACCGACGGTTTTATGGCCTTTCCGCGCTCGGTGGTGAAGCACTTCAACTATGAGAAACAGCCCATCGGCGACGTGACGCACTGCGGCGGCGTGCCGTGGTCGACGCCCAGCCTCTCGCCGGCTCTGGTGGGCATTGGCTACATCATTGGGCCGGAGCTTTCCGCTATCACCATGTCGGGTGGACTGCTGGCCTGGTGGATTCTGATTCCGCTGCTGATGTTCTTCGACCCGGACCTGCCCCGGCGCATCGGCACCACCGACCCCGGCGTCGCCTCGTTCAGTCTTTGGTACAACATTGTGCGGCCCATTGCGGTGGGCACCATGCTGGTGGGCGCGGCGAACACCATGTGGTCCATGCGCGAATCGCTGTTCAGTTCGCTGCGGGGCGTTTTCGCGGTGTCCTCGAAGGCCGCGCACGAAAAGCACACCGATGACCCCACTGAACGCGATATTCCAGCGCGCTGGGTGGTGATGGGCATTTTTGCGCTGCTGGCGCCGATCACCGGCATCTATTATTACTTCACCCATGGCGTGCTGTCGGCGATTGTCGCGGCGGTGGTGATGGTGATCACCGGCTTCCTGCTGACGGCGGTGGGCGGGTACCTGATCGGTCTGGTGGGCAGCTCGAATCAGCCGCTCTCTGGCCTGATTTTGTCGGCGCTCATCATTTCGGCGTTGATGATGCTGGTGATCGGCGTTACCGGCGCGGCGGGGGTGGCGGCGGTGCTGGGGGTGGCGGCTGTGGTGGGCGTGGCCTGCTCGGTTTCCGGCTCGCTCATTCAGGACCTGAAAGCCGGGTATCTGCTGGGTGGCACGCCGTGGAAGATGGAACTGGTGGAGATCATCGCGGTGATCATGCTGGCATTCTTCCTGATGTGGCCCATCATGGTTCTGCATGAGGCCAACCTGGCGACCGGGGGGATCGGCGGGCGTGCTCTGCCTGCGCCACAGGCGGGGCTCATGGCGCAACTGGCCAAGGGAATTGTGGGCGGACAGATGCCCTGGGGGCTGCTGGGCATCGGCATCGCGTTCGGCATTGCGCTGATCCTGTGCGGCGCGCGCTCACCCATGCTGATCGCCGTCGGGATGTACCTTCCGTTCGACACTTCCTCGGCTATCTTTGCCGGCGGCGCGTGCAAATGGCTTATCGACCGCATTACCGCCGGCTACAGCGCCGAGAAGAAAGCCGCGGTGGATGAGCGCGGCACGCTGCTCGCGTCAGGCTTGATTGCCGGCGAAGCGATCATGGGCATTCTCATCGCTTTGCTGGCGGTGAGCCAGGTGCCGTCGTTCACGCACATGCTCACCGGCGCGGACCAGTTCAGCTTCTTCCCGGCCTGGGGAAGCTGGTTGTCGTTGGGAGGTTTTGTGGCGATTGCGTGGGTGCTGATCCGCATTCCGCTGGGCGCGAAACAGCGTTAGCCACGAATGCACACGAATAGAAGACTGATGCTTATTGTTTGTTCTCGTTGTAGCACCACTGCACCATGGTCTCCGGGTGCTTGCCCTGGTCGATGCGCAGGAGGTCTTCCAGACTGAGCTCCTCGAATGAGAAGGCGATGGCTCCGTCGGCGCTCACCGTTCCTGTCATGTATCCGTATACGTCGGTTTTGGCTCTTTGATCGGGTCCCGCGGCGGCGGGCAAACGATACCGTATGGCGCCGGCCGTGCCCACGATCCATCCCGGCAGGACGCGGCCCTTCCACTCGGCGTTGTCGAAGATGTCTTCCATGTAGAAATGCGAATGGCTGGCCAGCACGTAGACGCGTTTGTGCGCGGAATCCCGCGCGTGCCAGAGGGTCTCGTAGGCGGCCCGTCCGCTCACCGTTCCCTGAGCCGATTCATTCATGCTGTGGCTGGCGCCGATGCTGCCGGGGAGTGCCTCATGCATTCCCACCACGATGGTTCGGATCTCGTCCGACGCCTCATCGCGGCGAATGAGCGCGTCGAACCACTTGAGCTGCGCGTCGTCGAACTGATCGGCCGAGGCGTTGTCGAGCGTGATGAAATCCACGCCGCGGCTCACCCAGTGATAGTACGCGCGCAGCTTATGGTCCTGCGGGTTGTCCTTCAGGCGTTGCGCGCGCAGAACCGGGGTATCCAGCCAGTCGGCGAATTGGATCAGCGCGGCCTCCCGCGTGGCCGGAGGAACGGTTTCGTGATTGCCGAGGGCGAGGAAAACCGGCAGGTCGCCGAACGGCTCGAGTTGATGGGCAATGAAATCGGGCCACGCATGGGCTTCGTAGGTGGCGATGTTGGGCTGCGGCCCCATGTCTTCGTCAAATTCGTAAATGGCGCGGAAGTCGCCGAGGTGCCAGTAAAATTCGGCCCCGCTCGCGCGCACGCCGGCGGCAATGGCCGGCATTACGATGTCGCCGCAGTTGCGCGAATCGCCGGAGACGGCGAATTTCCAGGTCTGCGCCGGCGCGGAGCAGGCGAACAGGGTGCAGGCGAGCGCGAGAGGACGTAGAGAGGCCATGTCTTTCCGTTCTATCATGCTTGCAAACCATCGCGCCTCCCGGTTATATTGATTAAACAGGGGATTTCACATTCCCGCTTCCTGTCATGCGCAAGAACGCACTCACCACGCCGATCATCGCCGCCCACCCGGGGGTCGATCTGTCCGTGGCTGTCGCGTTCCCGCCCGCGGCGCTCATTAGCTGAGCACTCTTCGCCGCGGCTGAACCCACCACCTTTAGCACCGCGCTCAGGAGTCGCAAATCATGGCCACGCCCGCTATCATCCAACCTCGCCGGGGATTCTGGAGTTCTCTCTTCGAAGCCATCCGCGGCACGCATCAGGACTTCACCGAAGGCTCCATCAGCAGGGCGATTCTCCTGCTGGCCACGCCCATGGTGCTGGAAATGTTCATGGAGTCGCTGTTCGCCATTGTCGACGTGTTCTGGGTGACGCGCCTGGGCGCCAACGCCATCGCCACCGTGGGCCTGACGGAATCGATGATGACCATGGTGTTCTCGGTGGCCTTCGGTGTGAGCTTGTCCACTACCGCGATGGTTGCCCGGCGCATCGGCGAGAAGGATCCGCGCGGAGCCGCGACAGCCGCCGTGCAGGCCATTTTCCTGGGGATTGGCGTGGCCGTTCTGGTGGCTGTTCCCGGCTTCCTGCTGGCGGCGCACCTGCTCGGATGGATGGGCGGGCCCGCGGACCTGATCGCCAGCGGACACCACTATGCCGCCATCACCTTCGGAAGCAGCGTGGTGGTGATGCTGCTGTTCCTGAACAACGCCATCTTTCGCGGCGCGGGCGATGCCGCTGTGGCCATGCGGGTGTTGTGGATGGCGAACCTGATCAACCTCGCGCTGGACCCCTGCTTCATCTTCGGACTGGGTCCGTTCCCCGCGTTGGGCGTGACCGGCGCGGCGGTCTCCACGCTTACCGGCCGGACTTGTGGGGTGCTCTATCAGTTCTGGATGCTCACCCGCGGCCACAACCGCGTGGTGATTCGCCGGGCGGACTGGCGGGTGGTCCCGCGGGTGATCGGTTCGCTGGCGCGGGTTTCCACTACGGGCGTGTTGCAGTTCATGGTGGCGCATATCAGTTGGATCGCGCTGGTGCGCATGATCAGCTTTTTCGGCAGCGCCGCGGTGGCCGGGTACACCATCGGCATTCGCATTTTCATCTTCGTGATCATGCCCACGTGGGGATTGAGCGGCGCGGCGGCGACCATGGTGGGCCAGAATCTTGGGGCGGGGAAGCCGGAGCGGGCCGAGCGCGCTGTTTGGCTCACCTGCCTTTATACGATGACGTTTCTCGGTTTCGCCGGGCTGGCGTTCATTGTTATGCCGGACCCCATTGTGCGCTTGTTTACCTCCGACCGGCAGGTCGCATCGAATTCCGTGGATTGCCTGCGGATCGTCGGCTACGGGAATCTCACCTATGCGTTCGGCATGGTGATGCTGCAGGCCTTTAACGGCGCGGGCGACACGGTGACGCCGACGCTCATCAACACCATTGGGTTCGTGTTTTGCGAGATCCCGCTCGCCTGGGCGCTGGCCTTTCCGGCGCACATGAAGGTGCGCGGCGTCTTCGCGTCCATTCCTCTCGCGGAGACGCTGATCGCATTGATGGGCCTGTATATGTTCACGCGCGGCACGTGGAAGCAGCGGAAGATTTGAGCGCCTGATTATTGGCCGCCGATGAACGCCGATCACGCAGAATTCACTGGCGCGCGAGCGCCTCCAGTTCGTCCATGGTGCGCGGCCAGTCCCCTCCCAGCAGGCGGGACAGGCCGCGGTCGGCGAGCACTCGTCCGCCGGTCTGGCAGCGCGCGCAGTAATTCGTTTCATTGTCGGCGTAGCGAATCCGCAGAACCCTTTCGCCGCAGCGTGGACAGGGCTTGCCGTAGCGCCCGTGCACGGCCATGCCTTCGCGGAATGCAGTGACTTTCTCGGGGAAGCCGCGCCGCGCTTCGGATACCAGGCGCTCCATCCATTCCGCCAGAGTGCCTCGGGCCGCGGCGAAGAGCCGCTCCCATTCGTCCGCCTGCAGCTTCGCGGTTTGGGCCAGCGGTGAAAGCCGCGCGGCGTGCAGAATCTCATCCGAATATGAGTTACCGATGCCGCTTAGCAGGCGCGGATCAGTGAGGGCTCGCTTCAGCGTGTGATTCTCCGCGGTGAGCGCCTCCAGGAAGGACGCGAGATCGGCCGCGAAGACATCGATGCCGCCGGGGTCCATCGAGCGCAGGCTTTCTTCGCCACTGACGACGTGCAGCGACGCGCGGCGTTTCGCGCCGGCTTCGGTGAGGGTGAGCGAGCCCTCGGGAAAATCGAACGCGGCGAGGAACTGCCGGCCCCCGATCTTGGCGCCCGGCGGCCTCCAGTGCAGCCGGCCAGCGATCATCAGATGCAGCACCAGCCACACGCCGCCCTCCATGCCGATTCCAATCCGTTTGCCGATGCGCCGAAGCTCGACGACGGCGCGGCCTTCAGCATCCGCCAGCGCGGGTTGCGTGGTTCGTAGCAGGAACGGGCTGGGCAGGCGCACGCGCCGCAAGGGCTGGCCGATCACGCGCGGCTCCAGCGCACTGAGATAGGCGGCGATGTCCGGCAGTTCCGGCATATTCTATAAGCGTACCTGTGGGCATGGATGCGCGCTAACGCGGCTGTCGCCGCGTGTCCATCGCTAACGCGGCTGTCGCCGCTTGTATAGACAGTTCGCTACAATTTTCTTATAGAATCCTCATGGCCTAATCCGTAGTGGAGCGGGGGAACCATTCAAAGGGGCGCAGCTTTCCGCAACCGGGAAGCCGGGTACTTTCAAGCCCGAGCCCGTCAGCTAACCTCGCCGGCGAATTTGAGAGTGTCGCGGCCGCGAAGCCGGACATCGGGAGCTTACTTAGTGTCATCGTTGCGTAACGCCAGTGGCGCCACGAAAGTCGTGGTGGCCACTACCGTCATGCTGTCCTTCATTTCCTTCTGGAGGGCGGCGGCGATTGTCCTCAGTGACCTCGCTTCTTCCGCTTATTACGTGGGCGGCATCGCCGAGACGGCGATCGGAAAATCGGCGCCCTGGTTCATCCTCTCCATCATGCTCTTTTCGTACGCGGTGCGCGCGGTGTACATCGAAAGCTGCAGCATGTTCGTGCGCGGCGGGGTTTACCGCGTGGTGCACGAAGCCATGGGCGGAACGCTGGCGAAGTTTTCCGTCTCCGCCCTGATGTTCGATTACGTGCTCACAGGGCCTATCAGCGGAGTCAGCGCGGGCTTGTACGCCGCAGGATTACTTAACGACACCGGCGGTGTACTTTCACCGCCCCGCCCTGGCGATGAAACCGGAAACGTTCGCGGCTATTTTCGCCGCGATCGTGACCATCTATTTCTGGCGCAAGAATATCATCGGTATTCGCGAATCCAGCCAGAAGGCTCTGCGCATCATGCAGATCACCACGGTTATGGTGGTCATTTTAATCGCCTGGTGCCTCGCGACAATCTTCACCCACGGGTACCAGCCAGTGCCGCTACCGTCGCGGGCGACCATTCAATTCGGTTCCGATGCGCTGGGCTGGCTGCAGGCATTCGGCCTTGCCGCAGTTCACCGTAATCGCCATCATGATCGGCCTGGGCCACTCGCTGCTGGCCATGAGCGGCGAGGAGAGCCTGGCGCAGGTGAATCGCGAGATCGCTTCGCCAAAGCTGAAGAACCTGGAACGCGCAGGCTTCGTGATTTTCATCTACTCGCATGGTCTTCACGTCGCTGGTCTCCTTCTTCGCGGTGATGCTTATTCCGGATTCGGAGCGCGGCAAGTACCTGGACAACCTGATCGGCGGCCTGTCCATGTTCCTGATAGGTCCGGAATGGATCCGGCTGCTCTTTCACGCCTTTGTCGTGCTGGTGGGCGCGCTGATTCTGGCGGGCGCCGTGAACACGGCGATCATCGGCTCCAACGGTGTCCTGAACCGCGTGGCGGAGGATGGCGTCCTCACGGCGTGGTTCCGCAAGCCGCACAAGAAATACGGAACCACCAGCCGTCTGATCGACCTGATTGTCATCCTGCAGCTCATCACTATTGTGATCAGCCGCGGCGATGTGTACATGCTCGGCGAGGCGTACGCGTTCGGCGTGGTGTGGAGCTTCGCCATGAAAGGGCTCGCGGTGCTGGTGCTGCGCTTCAAGCAGCCGGGCGCGCGTGATTGGCGGGTTCCGCTCAACTTTCGCATCGGCCGCATAGAGTATCCCGTCGGCCTGGCGCTGATTACCCTTGCGCTGCTGGCCCTGGCCCTGATCAACATCTTCACCAAGAAAGTGGCCACTATCTCCGGCATGTCTTTCACGGTGGCGTTCTTTATCACCTTCATGGTGTCGGAGCGGATCAACAAGCGCAAAGCCGGCGCCCACATGGCGGAGCTTGAGGAGTTCCGGCTGGACGACAGCGATGAAGTGGCCGCGGAGACGGTAGATGTCCGGCCCGGCAACGTGGTTGTGGCGGTGCGGAACCCCGGTCACCTGGAGCACCTGGAGGCGACCCTCGCCAAGACCGATACGCGCAAGATCGACATCGTGGTGGTGACCGTGCACGTGAGCCCGCGCGGCTCTCAGGCGGTCAGTCTGGGCGCCGATCAGGTGTTCGGGACCGATGAGCGATTTCTGTTCAGCCACGTGGTCACCGTCGCGGAGAAGGCCGGCAAACACGTGGAGCTTCTGGCGGTTCCCGGAGCCGATGCGTGGCTGGCGGTGGTGCAAACGGCCCAGAAACTGCGCTCCGCGCGCATCGTGGCGGGGCTCTCGCCGAGGTACGATGCGGCCATTCTCGGCAAGATTGTCGGCGAAGCATGGGAGAGTCTGCCTCCGCCGCGGCCGTCGCTATCGCTGGAGGTTGTGCTGGGGCGGCAGAAGTCGACCTTCTTTAATCTGGGTCCGCATCCGCCGCGTTTGTGGCCGGAGGACCTCGAGCTGGTGCACCAGCTCTGGCTCAATCTGGCGGATCGGCAGTTTGGAGCGAAACTGCATCATCGGGATGTGATTGGCGTGGCCCTGCAGCGTCTGGCGCGCGATTTGCAGGACCCGGTGGCGGCGGACCGGGTTATGGACGAATTGCATGCTGAGTTGACGCAGCATAGCGGCGAGGAGCCGGCTGAGGTTTGAAAGTGGCCGCTCCGTTACCGTCGCGGTTCGGCGGCCCAGGTCCCCAGGGCGATGGCGGTTAGCAGCAACAGGATTGGGTCCATGGGATGGCGATAGCGGGCTGAGGCCAGCGTCAGGTAATACGCGCAGGGGAACACGAGCGGGAAAATCGCCAACGGAAAGGCGTACGGGCTGCGCGCGCGGAACAACACCACGACTCCGGCCAGGGCTCCGATGGAGACCAACACGTTGAACAGCAGCACGCCTCCAAAGTTGGCCAGCGGGTGCGCGGAGCCTCCCGTCCAGATGACCACGAATCGAAACCAGCAGGCGCGCAGCTCATCTGCTGGATGTTCCACCATGAACCGGATGGCCTGCTGCTCCTTGTCCTGCATGTAGGCGATTTCGCCCAGCTCGATGTACTTTGCGCGCTCTTCGGTGTTGGTGATGGGGTGCAGGCGGCCGACCCACTCACCCGTGGACTGGTCATGATTTCCCAGCCACAGCGTCAGCCCCACTACCGAGCGCAGCGGGACGAAGCTGTGAAACACCGCGAAATTGCGGACTGTCCACGGCATGCAGCACAGGACCACCATGCCGGCTGCGAGCGCGGCGTGGGCATAGCACCGGGTTCGGTACGCGACCCAGCCCAGCAGAAACGGCAACAGCGAGAGCAGCGTGGGGCTGGTCATCAGCGCGAAACCCCACAGCAGGCCGTAAGCGCCCCAGTCCGGCCAGCTCCGTCGGCGGGAATCCGCCAGGGCCAAGGTGGCCCACACGATGGAGGCCGCGAGCAAGGCCGCAAGCGACGCGTCCCACATGGATTCCACGGGCAGCTTGATGGCGTTGGGGAAAACGGCCCAGAGCCACGCCGCGCCCGCGGCAACTCGCGTGCCGCCGATTCGCCGTCCCGCATAGTAAACGGGCACGCATGTTAACGCGGAGAAGAGAATGTTCAAAACAGCTGCGGCGACGAATGATTGAAACGTGTAGATCCCAAACACGCGAAAAATTCCAGCCAGCAGCAGCGGATAAACGGGGGCCAGCCAGGCCGTGGGCCCGGTCTCCACGCGAAACGGAGAGCTGAATCCCTTTCCGCGGGCCACCGACGCGGCGATGTTGCCGGGTTCGAAGAGGAACGGAATGATGCCCATGGCATGGTGATCATGGTGCTGCTGATAATCCCATCCATATGCGAGACGCAGACACAGCGCTACCGCGACAATTAAGAGGATAGAGGTGAGCGCCCGCTTCATGATGTTTCGCGATCCAGACGCTCCCGCGTGAGGCGCACCGCTTCGGCGGACTCGTCACAGGCGATCCAGGGCCGTCCCAGACGCTTCGCGGCGACCACGGTGGTGCCGCTTCCGCAGAAAAAATCGGCCACCGTGCCGCCGGCCGGGCAGCAAACCTCCACGACGCGCTCCAGCAGACGGAGAGGTTTCTGCGTTGAATACCCGGTGCGTTCACGCGAAGTGCGGCCCACCATATCGATCTCCCACCAGTCCTTCATACCCACCACCGTATACCAGCCGTTTTCGTCCTCGAATTCGGGGACTCCGGCAAAGCGGTACGGCTTGCGGCCGCGGTTGTAGGATTTCTCGCGCGGGGCCGCGAAATAGTAATCCCGTCCTTTCGCGTACCATAGCAACACGTCGTGCTTGCGGCTGAAGCGGCGCCTCGGGCTGGCCCCGCCGGACTTGTAGCACCAAACGATTTCATTGACGAACCGCTGGTAGCCGAAGATGCCGTCCAACGCGACCTTGATGTAGTGACTGGCGTGCCAGTCGCAGTGCACTACCAGGCTACCCGTTGGCTTCAGAAGCCGGTGCATTTCGCGGAGGCGCGCGTCCAGCCAATCGATGTAAGCGGACATCCCGCCGGGCCACACGTCGCTAAAGGCGGTGTGTTGGCGGCGGGTGAAAAACGGCGGGTCGGCGTAGATGAGGTCGATGCACGCGTCCGGCAACGTACGCATGAACGGCAGATTGTCGGAGCGGGTGAGGCAGTCCGGCGTGGCCACGGGTCAGAGCCCCGGACGAAGCGCCAGCGTCATGGCAACGGCCAGACCGGCCACGCCCAGAAAGCTGCCGAAGGGAAGCTCCCATGTGGCCGCGCTCTTGCGCGCGATGAGGACAAACCCGAGGCCGACGATGCTGCCCACAATGGACCCTACCATGATGGTGAGCAGCACGCCCTGCATGCCGAGAAATGCGCCGATCATGGCCACCATCTTCACGTCGCCAAGACCCAACCCTTCGCGATGACGGACCTTTTCGTAGGCCCAGCGCAGCAGCCACAACATCAGGCTGAAAAACCCCGCTCCCAGCACGGCCTCACCGAACGAAATGGCTTGTTGGCCGTGCCCGTACAGGAGGAACTGCGCGACGCCCGGGTGCATGGGAACGAACAACGAGAACACCAGCCCGACGATGGCGCCCCCGATGGTGAACTCGTCGGGCAGAATCTGAGTTTCGAAATCGCTGACTACGAGAGCGATGAGGATGGCCCCGAGCACGCACAGGCGGAACGCCGCACCGGTGACCCCGAGCACTTCCACGGACGCGACGAACCACACGCCGGTGGCCAGTTCCACTATCGGATACCGCATGGAGATGCGTTCGCGGCACTGGCGGCAGCGCGCTCCCAGCAGGACGTAGCTGAAGAGCGGGATGTTGTCGTACCAGGCGATGGTCTTCTCGCAGGCCGGACAGAACGAGCGGCTGGGGCGCACGACGGAGAGGTCGCGCGGCAGGCGGTAAATGCACACGTTGAGGAAGCTGCCGATGAGAAGACCGGCCACAAATGCCAAGGCGGCTGCCAGCATGGGTTACTGTGATCGTAGCAGTCTACGCCTGGATGCGGCGATAGAGGTCCGCTGTTTCATGGGCCACGCGGGTTACGCTGAAGCGGTCCTGGACGGTCTGGCGGGCGGCGGCGCCGAGGCGGGCGGCGAGCGAGGCGTCGTCGAGCAGGCGCAGGACCGCATCCGCGAAGGCCGCGGGATCGGGTGCGTCCACCAGCAACCCGGTTTTGCCGTTCGCGATCACCTCAGGGACGGCCCCTCGCGCGAGGGCTACGCAGGGCAATGCATACGACATCGCTGAGAGCAGCGAGCTGCCCAGCGGTTCCGCCAGCGAGGGGAACAGGAAAATGTCCAGGGATTGATACACTGCCCCGACGTCGTCCACCAGACCCGCGAACTGTACCGCGGCCGTGACGCCAAGATCGAGGGCCAGCTTTTCCAGATTGCGGCGGGATGGTCCGTCGCCGGCGAGGACCAGGCGGGAGTCCGAATATCGTGCGAGCACGGTGGGCATAGCGCGAATCAGCAACTCCTGGTTTTTCTCCGGCAGCAAATATCCGACGCACCCGAGCTGCAGGCCACCGCCGCCGATGGCCGGGGCGTCGGGAATCTCGACACCGTCATAGATCACCTCTATTTGTTTGTCCGGGAACCCGCGCGCCAGGACGCTCTGCTTCACGAATTGCGACACGGCGATGATGCATTTTGCGCGGCGGTAGCGAAGGCGTCCGATGGGATAGGCCACGCGGCGCGACACTACGGGCCTTAGGCCCGCGAGCCAGGCCGCCGTCAGCGCATGGGCTTCATGACAGTGAACCACGTCGACTCCGCGAAACTTCCGTAGTCGAAGCGCGGCGTCCAGACGCCCGGAGACCTCGTGCACCGGGACGCCCTGCGCGCGCGCGCGCTGCGCGAGAGGTCCGCCAGCGATGGCCACCAGTTCGGCGACGTGGCCCATGCGGCGGAGCTCGGCTGCCAGCAGCAACGCCTGGTTCTGTCCACCGCGCCATTGCCGGCCAAGGTCCACGTGCAGCGTAGTCAGTATCATCTATTAAGTAATGGCCAGCATCGGACTCGACGCGAGCTATATTTTCGGCGCGTATCCCACCGGAAGCGCCACCTACTCGCGCCGGCTGATCGAGTCCCTCGCGGAACTCGACACATTCCACCATTTCGTGATCTGCTACCGGATGTCAAGGCTGCGGAAACGCCGCGAGTTTCTGCGGCCCACAGGCACGTCTGCCCGCATGCTTACGTTCTGGCGGCCCTGGCGGACCGATCTGTTTCACAGCCTGGCGCAACGCGCGCCTTCATTTCGCTTTCGCCGCGAAGTGGTCACCATCCACGACATTTTCCCGATCGCCGGACACGACTATTCTACGCCCGAGTACGCGCGGAAGTTCTCGACGGTGCTGCGCGAGGCCGCGGGGCGCGCGGAGCGCATCATCACGGGTTCACAGTTTACGGCGGGCTTGTTGCAGCGCGAGTGCGGCGTGGAGCCGGCGCGCATTCGCGTGACGCCCTACGGCGTGGATCTGCCGGCGCAGACGTTGTCGCCGGAGGAGAGCCTGCTGAAGAGGGAGCGGCTGGTGGGAGCAGGCAACGAGATGCTGCTGAGCGTGGGAATGCTGGAGACGCGCAAGAATGTGGTGAACGCGCTGCGGGCGTTGAAGATGTTGCCGGAGCGCTATCACTTGTTGCTGGTGGGCGGCGACGGGTATGGGCACGAAGCGATCCACGCTTCCATTGCCGAACAGAAACTGGAGACGCGCGTGCATCGGAGTGGTTATGTTCCGGGGGACCGGCTGCGGACGTTTTATCAATCGGCCAGCGCGCTGCTCTTTCCGTCGCTCGAAGAGGGCTTCGGGTTTCCCGTGCTCGAAGCCATGGCGCATGGGTTGCCGGTGGTGACCTCCAATACTTCGTCGTTGCCGGAGGTGGGCGGGGTTGCCGCTCTGTATGCCGATCCGCGCGATCCGTGCGCTATTGCCGCGCAGGTGGCGCAGGCAGTGGAGTCGTCCGCGGTGCGCGAGCGAATGATCGCTGAAGGGCTGGCGCGCGCGCGGGAGTTCACCTGGCGACGCACGGCCGAGCAAACGCTGCAGGTCTACGACGAGCTGCTTTGCGCGGGCGCCAGCACCTCGCGATAGACGGCGAGGGTACCGCGCACCATCACATCCACGCGGAAGCGCTCGGCGACGCGGGCGCGTGCGTTCGCCCCGAATTCGGGGTGCTCCAGCACGCGTGCGAGCGCATCGGCCACCGACTGCGCGTCATTACTGACGAGGATGCCGGTGTAACGGTCCTCGACGACTTCCGGTAATCCGCCCACGCGGCTGGCGATGACGGGAACACCGTGGGCCATGGCCTGCAGGACTGGAAGGAGGGAGCTTTCCGCTGTAGCAATGTAGAGAAAGACACGAGCGCACGGGAGGTCAGCCGCCAGATTACGCGAAATCGCAACGACGGCTTCGGTGCCCGCGAGAATCGGACTCGATTCCAGCGCCAGCACGAGCGAGGCGTCGCCGGCGCTGGGTTCAGCCATGCCAACACCGTCATAAACCACCGCGATGCGCTCGGCCGGAATGGCCACATCGAGCAGCAGGCGCTCCACGTAGCGCGAGACGGCGATGAAGCGCGCTGTCCGCCGATACTTCCAGCGGAACCCCGGCCCGCGCTGAATCGCGGATGCCGCCCGGCGCGATGCGATCACCCGGACACGCGCGGTGGCCGCGGCCATGCTGTGCGCCTGAGTATCGTGCGCATGCACCAGATCGAATTCCGCGCTCAACCGCCCAAGGGCTGGCAGCGTGAGCGGCTGGACATCCACATCGACGCCAATCGACGCGCCCGTCGGCGCCAGCAGCGTTTGCCGGTGGCCGAGTTTCGCCAAATTCTCAATCAGAGCCAGTGCCGGAGATTCTTCCGCGGTAACGACGTGCAGAATCTTAAGAGGGCGCTCGAGAGCGGTCTCAATCATGGGGCCGCATAAACCTGACCTTTGCGTACTTTAGAAAATTGTAAACCGATGCCATGTACGCGATGGAGAACCCTTCGGTGCCGTCCAGAAAGCCGCGCTGCAGCACCAGGGTGCGGAAGAAGGTCCACACCGGGTCGAGCAGCAGATCGGTCCAGCCGACCCGCGCCTTGCTTTCGATGAGTTGCTCGGCCGCGAGCGTGGTGTAGCGATCCATGGCGCGCAGGTGCTCCGACAGCGATTCGAAGGTGAAGTGGAGAATGTTGGATTGCAGGTGGCCCACGCGGCCGTCCACCACCACGGATTCGTGGACGAACTCGCCGGTCCAGCGCGCGCGCCGGCGGTCGAAGAGGCGCACCTTGCGGTCCGGGTACCAGCCGGAGTGCAGAATCCAGCGGCCCAGGTATTGCGCGAGACGGGGCATGGTGTAGCCGTCGAACTGGGGGCCGTTTTTGCGAATCTGCCAGATCTCACCTTCCAGCGCTTCGCTGAGGGCTTCGTCGGCGTCGAGCGAGAGCACCCAGTCGTTGGAACATTGCTCGGCGGCGATGTTCTTTTGAGCGGCGTAGCCGTGCCAGCCGCTGGGGATCACGCGCGCGCCGAGGTTCGCGGCGATCTCGACAGTGCGATCGGTAGAGCCGCTGTCGAGTACGACGATTTCGTCGCAGCAGCGCAGGCTTTCGATGGCGCGGGGCAGCTTGCGTTCCTCGTTCAGCGTGATGATCGCGGCGGAGATTTTCATGCAGGGCACTGCTGTTCTGATTATAGGGAGGGGCGGGGGATGGGCCGGGTGAGCCGGTCGGGGCAGAGGATCATGATCGGAGCGCGGCGGGGTAGCAGGAAGCTGGCGGTGGATACTTCGCCACGGTGCTTGCACCGCCCGGTTGCGTATCACAAGGGGATACTCGCGAGAGGTCGTGAGAAACATCCGTGAAGCGGCAGATTTCGACATGGACGACCGCGTCGCCAATGGAGATCCGGTTCCGACCGAAGTCACCAGCGCCCATCAGCGAAACTGCCGACGGACGTATCCGGGGAGGAGATGGTCAAGATCCGTGACGACCCGTATGCATTGTTGTTTCGGACCACACGTGATCAACTTCTGAAACAGCGCTGAGCCGCTGTCCGATTCGAAACGCAGAATTCGCATCCCAGCGACTGCCGGAAATCATCCAACCGGTGGAGAGTCGAGATCATGGGAAAACTCGAAGGCAAAGTTGCCGTCATCACCGGCGGCAGCACTGGCATTGGTTTGGCCACGGCCAAACGGTTTGTGGCGGAAGGAGCGTACGTCTTCATCACCGGCCGGCGACAGAAAGAACTGGACGCCGCGGTGAAGGAGATCGGCAGCAACGTAACCGGCGTTCGAGGCGATGTCGCCAACCTCGCCGACCTTGACCGCCTCTACGAAGTAGTCAAGGTGAGCAAAGGCGGGATCGACGTTTTGTTTGCCAACGCGGGCATTGGCGGATTAGCGCCCATAGGCTCCATTACCGAGGAAGATTTCGATAAAGTCTTCGATGTCAACGTGAAGGGTACGTTGTTTACCGTCCAAAAAGCGTTGGCGCTGTTTCGGGATGGAGGATCGGTGATCATGACCGGGTCGATTGTGACCATCAAAGGCTTCCCGGGCTTCACCGTTTACAGCGCGACCAAGGCCGCTATTCGCTCGTTTGCGCGAACCTGGACGGTCGATTTGAAGGGCCGGAACATTCGCGTGAACGTGATCAGCCCAGGGCCCATCGACACGCCCATTCTGGAACCGTTTCCCAAGGACGCTCTTACCGAAATCATAGCGAGCGTTCCGATGGGGCGCATTGGCAAGGCCGACGAAATCGCCGCGGCCGCCGTATTCCTGGCGTCGGATGATTCCAGTTTTGTGAGCGGCGCGGAGCTTTTCGTCGATGGCGGAGCCGCGCAGATCTAGCGGGCTTCCGCCGGGTCCATCACTGTCGCGGCTCGGCTGGACCTTTGCGGCAACGTATCCGAAGTAGTGTCGGAAGCGGCCTCTCCTGCTGCGCAATTCATCGGGAAAGTCGATGAGAACCCTGGGGCGCAGGGCCGGTTCCGGTTCAATCGCCCAGCACGCCTTCCAGCACCGATTTACCCGCCAGCGACGTGCGGAACGCCCATGCGGCGAGGCCGATGACGCACAGGCAGACGACCAGCGAAGAAGTTCCGTACCAGGAGCTGAAATTGGCCGTGCACACTGACATGGCCATGATATCCGCCACGAAGATACACGCCACCACGGCCGCCAGGCCGAAACGCAGCAAAACGAAAACCAGCAGGCCGTAGATGAGCGCGTATGCGGGAATCATGATTGCGGGGTAGCCGCTGGAGTAGCCTCGCGCGAGCGAGAACAACACCGTAAACGCGATGCCGGCCAGCCACTCGCGGCGCAGCGCCACCCGCAGCAGAAAAAACAGCAGGAAGAAAATGAGCGCCCCGCCGAGCGATTCGCTGACGCGGTTCAGCAGGCTGGCGCTCAGCAGCGGCAGTCCCAACAGCTTGTCCAGGGCGACGCTGGTTACGGGCGGCGCGCCCTTTTGCTGCATGAGCGCCATGGAGACGGCGAAAACCAGATCGTAGCCGAGTCCCACCAGGATGCCGACGAGCAGATCGCGCCCCAGCAGGGCATCGCGCCAGTCGCCCGCTAACAGGCGTGCCCACGTCACCATAGTGCGAGGCCAGTGCCGCCGCACCCAGGGTTCCAGCGCGAGATAAGCGAGCCAGATTTCCAGGCCCGCCCACAACGATTCGCCAACAATTTCGAGCACCAGATCCGTCTCCGCGCCCGTGGCCGTGTGATGCGCCTGCAGCAGCAGTTGCGCCAGCATCACCACAAACACGAACATGCCCAGACGAAAGGCCCCGCGGCGATCTCCGCGGCCGGCGCGAATGTTGTACCAGGCGAGCGCGAGACCGGCAATAAATATAAGGATGCGAAGGGCCAGCGCGGCACGGCTCTCGAGGTCTCCCGAGTCGGGCTGGGGCATGCGCGCCGGCTTGGTCCATGGCCCGATCAATTCGAAATACACGGGCCGCCCGTGGTACCAGGCTGCCTCTACCCGGATCGGAGTTGGGGGCTTGCCGGGGAGGGAACCGGTCCAGGCGCGGCGTTCGTCGGCGAGGGCGAGCGGGGTCCATTTCGGCGCAGCGGGAGAAAAGGCGGAGAGGTCCAGTGCGGCGGCGGCGAACAAAGGCGCGGGATCTGGCGGAGTTGCCGCGGGCGCGGCCGATTCGTCGATCTGCGGCGGAACGGCGTGGAATACGAGCAGGTGTCCGGCGATATCCAGAGTCGACAGAGTCATGCCGGAGAGGGCTAGAGGCGGGTCGTTAGTGGTCACCGGTCCGGCGTTGGGGAAGGTGGTGGGAGCCAATGCCCGGGGGCTTTCGCGATACCAGAAGATGATCGGCGAGGGACGGGCGCTGGTGAATGCCGCGCGGCCGGCGTGGCGATTGCTCAGGTAGTCGAGATAATCGTAGTCGTAATCGAGCCCACGGGCGGTGTCTTCCACCGGCGCACTGTAGCCAAACTGATGAATGTAGTTGCGCGCCTGAAACGCCAGCGCGTCCGGCGGCAGATCGAACTTCACGGCGCCCGCGAGCATCTGACTGGAGTTGAAGAAGACCAGCGCGGCGACGACGATGACCACTGCGGCGAGGCAGGCGATGGCAATCCACGGGCGCACGCCTTCGCCGGCATTTCCCGCAGCCACCATCTCCGGTGACGGCGTTTCGCCGGCGGCCAGGGCGGCGGCCAGAACATCCCCGCCGGGAAGCGCGGCGGAGACGGCCAGTGCGGAGGCGGGCCGGCGCGCGGGGTCGGGCTCGAGGCAGCGCAGAATGACGCGCTCGACCGCCGGATCGATGTCGCGCACCATGTTGGAGAGGCCGGGCGGCGCGCTCTCTTCACGCAGACGCAGAAGCTCAGGAAGACTGTTGGCTTCCCAGGCGCGCTTGCCGCTGAAGATCTCATAAAGAACCAGGCCCAGCGAGTAAATGTCGCTGCGCGCGGAGACTTCTTTGCCGCTTAGTTGTTCCGGCGCCATGTAGGCGGGGGTGCCGTTGCGGACTTCGGCGCCGCTCACCTGGTTCTCAATGCCGGCCAGACCGAAGTCGGTGATGACCACCTGGCCACGGCCGTCGATCATGATGTTGGCGGGTTTCAGGTCGCGATGCAGTACGCCCTGAGTGTGCGCGGCGGCGAGTCCGGCGCAGAGGCGGCGCGCGATCTCCGTGGCTTTGTCCACGGGAAGACGGCCGATGCGGCGCAGCAGGGAGGCAAGGTCTTCGCCGTCCACGTATTCCATGGAGATGAAGGGCTGGCCTTCGAACTCGCCGAGATCGTACACGCGGCAGACGTTGGGGTGCGTCACCTGGCGGGCGATGCGGACTTCGTTGTGAAAGCGCGCGAGCGTGCCCGGATCGGCGGCGGTGGATTCAGGGAGAAACTTGAGGGCCACGGTCTGGCCGAGGCGGATGTCGGTGGCGCGATACACTTCGCCCATGCCACCCTTGCCCAGGCGGCCGATGATGCGGTAGCGCTCGGCGAGCAGCGTGCCGGGGAGGAAGCGGCCCTCGTCGACAGTGGTAGCCGAGGACGAAGCGTGGCTGGCCATGGCGACGGTGAGTTGTTCCACGACGGCGCCGCAGGACGGGCAGGACCGGCTATAGGCCGCGATGGCAGACGAACAAACGGAACACTGGAGCACTGTCAGACAGTATCTCTCAGGAGTTGGATGACGCGGACGAGCTTCTTGGGACCCACGGGGCGCGCAGGGAACCAGGTCTCGGCATTCTGGCCGGACTGCATCTGCGCTTCTTCCAGCGCCGTGCGGCCGTCGCGGTTGCGGAGGGTGGGGTCGGCGCCCGAGGCGAGCAGGAACTCGACGAAAGCCGTGGGGTCCCGCACCAGGCGGCTCTTGATGGCCGCGTGGATTGGCGTGTCGCCGTTCTTGTTTTGACAGTTCGGGCTGGCCCCGTGCTCCACCAGCAGGCGCGCCATGTTGGTATGGGCCACGTGAGTGACGGGCCCCCAGGCTACGGCGTCGTACGGCGGACGGTCGATTATGGCGCCGTTGGCCAGCAGAATGCGCGCCGATTCCAACTGATTGCCGTAGTTGCTCCAGCCGAGCGGCAAGAGGCCGGTGCTGAGGTCGTTAACCTGAGACGCGTCGCGTTCGAGGATCTGACGAAGACGATCATGCAGGCCGAGCGCGGCGGCCATGCAGACGTCTGGTTCCGCGCCGGCGTCGAGCAGAAGCTGCTGAATTTCGCCGCGGCTCAGCTCGAAGCAATCGTGGAGGGGTTGGCGGCCGTCGGCGTTGCGGACGTTCAAATTTGCACCGCGCTTGATGAGCAGGCGGACGACCTCGACGCGGTTCTCGGCGACAGCGAGATGGATGAGGCGCATGGCGTGCGTGTCACTGGGGCGAAGGGTGCGATCGAGTTCAGTGGCGGCGTCGACCAGTTCCGGATGCCGCTGGAGGACGGCACTGATGGTGTCGAGGTCGCCGCTGCGAACGGCCTGGATGAGCCGGTGCCCGACTTCGTACAGGGCGTCGACATAGGACTTCAGCTTGCGCCAGCTTGCGAAGCCGTAGGCGCGGGCCACGGCGAGCTGGGCATCGGCCAGACGGGCACCAGGAATGGAGGCGCGCATGGCGTGGAGATGTTGTTTGGCTTCGTTTCGTAAATGCTCGAGATTCGCGCGAGCGGGGAGACTGGGCATAGACCTTCCTTCCTTTTTGCCCGGTGTCCGCGTTGTTCGGGCGGGAAGTCAGGTTATGGCTGAAATGTTCGAGCGGGCTGGGCCCTTCACGCGGACCGTGGGCCTCTCGAAGGGCCACGGAGGCAGTATAAACAATCCGCGCGAGCGGGCGCAAATGCCCGGCAGCACGGCGCTGCCCCACATTTCCGCGCAGATCCGCTATGGTAGGGAACGTATGCCCGAGTGGGTCAATATTCATGAACCGGTTTTGGTGAATACCATCGGGCACTGCGCCGGCGCCGTTGTTTTCGGCATGCTTCTGTACCTGTTCCTGCTGGATTGGCGCCATGGGCGGGAGGATCGCGGCGGCCTGCCGGTGGTGGCCGCGTCGCTCGCGCTGCTCTGGAATCTGGGTTCCCTCGTCGCTCTGGCCAGCGGGCCGAAGAGCGGCACTGCCGCGGACATTGTCGTCGCCGGGAGTTTCTCGGTGCTCAGTCTGCTGCCGGCGGTGCTTCTGCACATCTCGCTGGAATCGCGACACCGCGCATTGTGGGTCAGCGGATACGCGCTCAGTTTCGCCGCGGTGGCGCTTCACGTGGCCGAGGTATTCAGGCCCGCGCCGCGCTACCACAATGCCGCTCTGCTGCTGGTAACGATCGGCTTTACAGCGCTCACCGTGATCTCAGTGGTCCTCGAATGGCGTCGCAGCAATCCCGCCGCGGGCTCCCGGCTGGCTGGCGCCATGGGGCTTTTCCTGTTCGCCATCTCATTCCTTCATTTCAGTTCCGAACACACCGGCGGCGGCGCCTGGTCCAGGGAGGTGGCTCTCCACCACGCCGGCCTGCCGCTTGCCCTGCTGGTCCTGTTACAGGGCTACCGGTTTCTTCTTCTCGACGCGTTTCTGCGCTTCATCGTGAATGCATCGCTAACCGCCGCGGCTCTCCTTCTCTCCATTCGGATCGTCCAGGCGCCTCAGTTTATCGAGCGCCTGCAGCGCCCCTTCGACGCGGGCGTGCTATTTGTTTCGGCCTGCCTGCTGTTGGCGCTATTCGTCCACGCGCGCAACCGGATCCAGAGTTTTCTGACACGTGTGATCTTCCTGCGCGCCAACGTGGATGAAGCGCTGCGCGAACTGCAGCAACTGGCCCGCGCGGCGGCCGGGGAAGCCGACTATCTGGGGCACGCCGCGGAGACCATCGCGAGGTTCCTGCGCGCGGCGCGCTTTGACCTCGCCGAGAAGCCCGTCTTCGATGGCCCGGCCCCGGCCGCTCCCACCGCCGTTCTCGATTCCACAAACTGGACCGTGCCCTCGTGGGTGCGGGCCGTGCTTCCGTTGCGCTTTTCGCGCGGCGATGCGCACTACCTGCTGCTGGGATCACGAGAGGGGGGAAGGCGGTATCTCAGCGAAGACTTCGGCGTTCTCGGACAATTTGGCGCGGTTGTGGTGGAACATGTCGAACAGCTCCGCGGCCTGCAGATGCAGAGTCTGGTTTCTCAGGCAGAACTTCGGACCTTGCAGGCGCAGATCAATCCGCACTTTTTGTTTAATTCGCTGAACACGCTGTATGGAACCATCGATCGCTCCAATCCGGAGGCGAGACGGCTGGTGTTGAATCTTGCCGATGTTTTTCGCTATCTCCTGCGCACGGATCGCACGTTCATCGAAATTGAGGAAGAGCTCAGTATTGTGCGAGCCTATCTGGAGATTGAAGAGCTGCGCCTGGGGCCCCGGCTGCACAGTGAACTGGCGATCGACGATTCGGCACTCCATGCCGCGATTCCCATGCTTTCCATTCAGCCGCTGGTAGAGAACGCGGTGAAGCATGGGGTGGCGCCGAGGGTGGGCACCGGTTTTGTCCGTCTGGCCATTCGGGCCGAGGCGGGCGAAGTGTTCATCGAGGTGGTCAACTCCGGAGAATGGCATGAACGAAGTTTTGGAAAAACCGGAGGCGATAATCCTGGCGTAGGACTCAGCAACGTGCGCCGTCGCCTGACGTTGTGCTACGGCGCCGAATCGCGATTCGCAGCGCACTCGGCGCATGGCGTCACCACGGTGGGATTCAGGGTACCACTGAAACCGCCGGTCCTTCAGGCCGCGTCGGTTTAGGAATGCTCGAGGGAATCGCCATGTCCGCTTGCCGCCCATTTCAGATCGTTCACCAACCCCCGCCGTCCGCTCATCCGAAAGATATGAAGCAAGCTGGCGAGGGCGTGATACAAGTGTCTGAGCCGGAGGGCTCCCCCCTGCGCTTGAGGACGCTGATCGTCGATGACGAGCCGATTGCCCGGCGGGTTCTGCGCGAGGAACTCGAAACGATGGACGGCATCGAAATTGTTGGAGAGGTGGACAACGGCGCCGTGGCCATGGATCGGATCTCCGGGCAGCGCCCGGACCTTGTTCTGCTGGACCTGCAGATGCCGGGCATGGGCGGTCTCGATGTGATTCGCTCCATCCGGCGCGGAACGCATCTTCCCGTTGTGGTGATCGTCACGGCCTACGACCAATATGCTCTGGAGGCGTTCGAGGCAGGCGCGATCGACTACCTGCTGAAACCAGTTGGCAGGCAGCGCTTGATGGAGGCCATTGAACGAGCCAAACGCCTTAACGGCAGAGAGGCCGTGGAAAGACTGGCGCAGCTTCAGGAGATCGCCGGCCCTCGCGAGGCCCCGCTTAGCAGGAAGATCGTCGGCAAGGTGGGGGAAGAGTATTTTCTTCTGAGCGCCGACGAGATTCTTGCGTTCCAGGCCGATGGAGATTTGGTCTGGATCGTCACCGCGAAGAGAAGATATCTTGCCACGCAGGCCCTGAAGGTGCTTGAGCAGCGCCTTCACAACACCAGCTTTCGCCGCATTCATCGCAACGCGCTGGTGAACGTGGATCACGTGCGCAAGATGAGCGCACTGAGCAGCCAGAGGTGGCTGATCACCCTGACTAATGACCAGGAGTTTATTGTCAGCAAGCGACAGGCGCGGAGCGTTCGCGAGTTGCTGCACTGGTGAAGACTGCAAGGCCGGGCGCCGCTCGGCCCCCGCTTACTGGAAGTTCGTTCGGATCTCATCCTGGCCGGCGGGTTGAGCCTGCGCCTGGTCCAGAGTGTAGAGCGGTTTGGGACCGTCGGGATCGCCAGGCAGGGATTGGAGAGATCCCCATGCCCAGACCAGCGTTCGTGAAGTGAATCGGATGCGCGCGCCACCGGCGAGATGAACCGCAATCATCTGATCGCCATCGCGGTGAGCCGGATGGAACATGTTGCCGGCGTCGGGGAGCAGGTAGAACTCCCGCACCCACGCGCCTTCCGGTGCGGGCCTCTCACCTTCCATCATGTAGCCAAGAACACGCACTTCGGCGCCGGCGCCGGCGCCGGCGCGGACCGCGGACGTGGATCTGCGATCCTCGCGCCGCAGACTTGACCACTTCAGGATCGCCCCACCGGGGCCCACGCCGTGCATGGGAGACAGATCCGAGAGGTCGGTCTGGAGGGTCGCGGCGATGCCAATCGCAAACAGCAACGCGGGCGCCAGACTCGTGGCCAGCACGAGAATCAGTGTACGAATTTCCCGATTGCGCGATATCGAGAGGCGACGACCCACGGGATCGACGTTATCCGGCTTCAACGGCGCACCAAAGTCATTTTCGATGGGCGGGCAGATACCGGCAATGAGCGGGCCGGAAGGGTACGTCCCCGGCAGACTCATGCCATCCGGTGCGCCCGAGGGCCGTCGACGCAATCGCCAGTACCCCTGTCCGTTCATCGTCCGGATTGGTTCTCTCACCGCCGCCACGCGGCCATCGATGGAATTGTCCTCGGTATTGTTCCGGGGCCACCGCACAATCGAAAAATGAGGAATAGTCTCTCCGCTGTCCTTACGATCTTCGCCGCTTTGTCGGGCGGCGGCGTTCTGGGCCGTGCACAATCGGTCGGTTCGGGAACAGTTCGTGGAACCGTTCTGGATCCCTCGGGGGCGGCCATTAAGGGCGCCACTGTCGGGATCCACAATCCGGTGTCTCACTACTCGTCCGGCGGCCGGACCGACGATCAGGGCGCCTTCGAATTCCGTAACGTGCCTTTCAATAACTACCACGTTGAGGTCAGCGCGCAGAACTTCCAGGCGTATCAGCAGGATGTCGACGTTCGCTCGCCCGTGCCGGTGGAGTTGAAGATCGCGCTGCAAATTGGCGGCGCAACGACGACGGTGGAAGTTACCGGCGAAGGAAGCGATCTGGTGGAGACGGTTCCCACCACTCACACCGACGTGGACCGCGAGCTGTTTGACAAGCTCCCGCTGGAAAGTCAATCCTCCTCATTGAGTTCGCTGGTGACACTGGCCACGCCGGGCATCAGCGCGGATTCAAACGGCCTGTTCCATGGATTCGGCGACCACGCGTCAAACTCGTTCTCGCTTGACGGGCAACCGATAACCGACCAGCAGAGCAAGGTGTTTTCAAATCAGATACCCCTCGACTCGGTGCAATCGATGGAGGTGATTGAAGGCGCGCCTCCCGCCGAATACGGAGACAAAACCAGCACGGTGATTGTGGTGACCACACGCTCGGGTTTGGGCGTGACGCAACCACATGGCGACGTAACCGCTTCCTACGGCAGCTTCGGCACAACCAACGAGGGTTTCGACCTCGCATACGGCGGCAACAAGCTGGGCAACTTCATTTCCGCCAATGGTCTGGACACCAGCCGGTTTCTGGACGGGCCGGAGTTCACCGTAATGCACGATAGCGGGAACGAAGAGAACCTCTTCGACCACATCGACTTCAAGCCGGCCGTCGCGGACACCATCAGCGTGAACCTCGGCTTTACCCGTTCCTGGTTTCAGACGCCAAATTCGTACGACGCCGAGACCGCGGACGCATGGTCCGGGCTGGTTGTGAACAATGGAGGTCTCGGACCTGACGGCTTGCCCGTAGGCCCTGCGGACCAGCGTTCGCAGATCAGAACGTTTAATATTGCGCCCACGTGGACGCGATTGCTCAACGCGAACACCGTCTTCACCTTCGGGGGTTTCGCGCGTCAGGATCAATACAACTACTATCCGAGTAACAATCCCTTCGCTGATCTGCAGCCCGATCTTCAGCTTCAGACCATCGGCCAGAACCGCAGGCTGACCGACGTTGGGCTCCGCACGGACGCGTCGTACATAAGGGGCAAGAACAACATCAAGGCGGGGATCACGTTTTCGGACACAATTCTCACGGAAAAGGACAGTTTCGGAATCGTGGATCCGACATTGAACGCGGTATGTTTGAACGCCGACGGAAGTCCCGATACGGACCCAACGCTGACGAATCCGGCGCTATGCAGCGGGCCGCTGCAAGTGAATCCGAGCTTCAATCCGGTGCTGGCCTGTTACGACCTGACCAGAACGGCGAGCCTGCCGGGCTCCGATGGCTGCCCGAATTCAACCAGCGGTCTGTATGGCTATGACGGCCACGCTAACGTCAGGGAACTGGCTGCGTACATCCAGGACACCATGACCATCAGGAACTGGACCTTCAACCTTGGAGTCCGGTTCGATTACTACGACGGCATCGTGACCGCGAAGCAAGGGGAGCCGCGGCTCGGCATCGCCTATAACTTCAAGCCCACCAACACGGTGCTGCGAGTCTCCTACGCGCGGACTCTGGAGACGCCATTCAACGAGAACCTGGTGCTTTCGAGCCTCGGCTGTAACGACCCGGTGGTCAGCGCGATCATGGCGAGTACAATCAGCCCCTGCGTCACCACCACTCCGCTGAGTCCTGGCTTGCGCAATGAATTCCATGCCGGGCTCTCGCAGGCTTTTGGACGGTTTTTTGTGTTGGACGGCGAGTATATCTGGAAATACACGCACCGGGCCTATGACTTCAGCGTGCTGGGCGACTCGCCGATCACTTTTCCAATCGAGTGGGCACGGTCGAAGATCCCCGGCTATGCAGTCCGTGGAAGCCTGCCGGAGTTTCACGGATTGTCGGCCTTCATAGTTTTCTCCAGCGTGGCCGCGCGCTTCTTCGAGCCGCAGGTCAGTGGAATTGGCGCCGCGCCGGTGGGCAGCGAGGTGTTTCGCATCGACCATGATGAGCTTTTCAATCAGACTACGCACCTGCAGTACCAGCCCTGGAAAAAGCTGCCGTGGTTGAGTTTCAACTGGCGTTATGACAGCGGCCTGGTGGCCGGACCCGTCCCGTGCGCCGGGGGCAACTGCGCCAATGGGCCCGACGGCACGGACAGCATCGTTGACGTGTCCGGGCTAACCCCCGATCAGCAGTTCCAGGCGGGGCTGTATTGCGGGACCACCCATGCGACCCCCACCACTCCAATCAGCCCAACCGGTCTGTGCCCCGCGTCGCTGTACGGATCGACCTTAATCAGTATCCCCGCCGCGGGCACCGAAAACGACGATCACAGCCCGCCGCGTATCGCGCCCCGGAACCTGTTCGACCTCGCCGTAGGCCAGGACAACCTGTTTCATGGCGACAGGTACAAGGTGAGCCTGCGGCTGTCGGCGGTCAATCTGACCAACCGCGAAGCGCTTTACAATTTCCTGTCTACCTTTAGCGGAACGCACTACGTCACTCCGCGGGCGCTCACTGCGACTGTTGGGCTGCACTTCTGAGAACGCGGCTGGCGCCGGGTGTCCTACCGGGCGAGTGCGCGGGTGACGGGGGCCCAGATGCGTTCGGCCACGTCTTCACGGGGGCCGAGGCCGTCCACAAGCCGGATGCGCTCGGTTTGAGTAGCGGCGAGGTCGAGATAGGCGTCGCGCACACGGGTGTGGAATTCGGCGGTCTGATTTTCGATGCGTGTGGCGGCGGCGGGGTCCTCGACATTGCGAGCGCGGGCGCGTTCCAGAGCGCTCTCGACGTCGATGTCCAGATACAGGGTCAGGTGCGGGGCGAGGCCGCCGCAGGCGATGCGATTGATGGCCAGCACGGTATCGAGGGGGAGGCCGCGGCCGGCGCCCTGGTAGGCGATGGTGGAATCCGTGAAACGGTCGCAGAGGACGATGAGGCCCTGATCGAGCGCTGGCAGGATGGTCTCCTCCACGTGCTGCGCGCGGCCGGCGAACAGGAGCAGCAGTTCGGCCATGGACGACAGCTCGGGGTTTGCCGTATCCAGCAGAATGCGGCGGATCTGCATGCCGATGGAAGTGCCGCCCGGTTCGGCGGTCTCCAGCACGCTCTTGCCCTGCTCACGCAGGCGAGCGGCCAGCAGCTTCAACTGGGTGGTTTTGCCGGCGCCGTCAATGCCTTCGAAGGTGATGAACAGGCCGGGGCGCTTGCTCGCGCCGTTCCCAACCCGTTGCGCGAGGATTTCGACTTCCGGCAGCACCTCAGTCGTAGACATAGTGGAGTACCTTTTTCAAATCCTCCCAGGCCTCCTTCTTGGCGTTCTGATTGTAAGGCCGGAGCAGATAAGACGGATGATACGTCACCATGACCGGAATGTCACGCCACTTCTGCCAGTTGCCGCGGAGGCGCGTGACCCCCTCTTTGGTTCCCAGCAGGGCCTTGATGGCCGTGGAGCCGAGGGCGCAAATGGCTTTCGGGCGGATGGTCATGAGCTGGCGGTAGAGGAACTGGCCGCAAATTTCCATCTCGTCGGGCAGTGGGGTGCGGTTTTCGGGTGGGCGGCACTTGACGACGTTGCAGATGTAAACGTCGGGGCGGGAGAGCGGAATGCCTTCCTTGTGGGCGGTGCCCTCGATCATCTGCGTGAGCAACTGGCCGGCCCGGCCGACGAACGGCAAGCCCTGCTCGTCCTCGTCGGCCCCAGGGCCTTCCCCCACAAACACCAGCCGCGCCTGCTCGTTTCCGGAACCGAAGACGATCTTCTTCCGTCCGTCGCCCAGACGGCAGCGTTTGCAGTCACCTATATCTTCTCGGATTCCAGCGAGGGAATCATCGGACGGATGCAGTCCCGGAAGCGGTGAAAGTACCGGTTCCGGGGGAGGGGAAACGCCTGGTTGGACTGGCGGTTTTACCCGATTCACGGTTTTCACTCCGAGGTCCTTATAGAAAGAGAGGTATTGGCGGAGGAGTTCTTCGCTCATTTGGCAGCAGCGCCTGAAAGGGGACAGACGGATGCGTCGCAACCGAACAGATCCCCGCCGACGCAATATCGTGATCGTGGAGGCATTCGTCTGTCCCTTCAGGCGCTCCGAGCGTGCAGGGCGAGGCGGAGGCGCATGGCATGGTCGAGGATGAGGTCCGCTACGTCGCGCTTGTTGGCGCGTTCGAGGGGCAGAACCTCGCCGGTGCTGAGCACCAGAACCACCTGGTTCTCTTCCGCCTCAAACCCGGTGCCCTCGCGGCCGACGAGATTGCCCACCACCATGTCGCAATTCTTGGTGGCGAGTTTGCGGCGGGCTTCCTCCACCAGACGCTCGGTTTCGGCGGCGAAGCCGATAAGCAGACGGTCGCCTTTTTTCGAGCCTACTTCCGCGAGAATGTCGGGGGTGGGGTCGAATTCCACGGAAAGGCGCGCGGCGGTTTTCTTGAGCTTCTGCTGGGGCACGTTGGCGACGTGATAGTCGGCCACAGCCGCTGCTTTGACGATCACGGTGGCGGCGCTCAGGTGGCGCATGACCGCGTCGTGCATCTCGATGGCGGTGTGGACATGCTCCACGGTGACTCCCTGAGGGTCGGCCAGGTGCACGGGGCCGGAGATCAGCACTACACTCGCGCCGCGCGCGGCCGCCGCTTCGGCCAGCGCGTATCCCATACGGCCGCTGGAGCGGTTGGAGATGTAGCGCACCGGATCGAGGGGTTCCTGGGTGGGGCCGGCCGTGATCAGGAACGATTCGCCTTCGAGATCCTGACGTTTGGGCTGAAGGACGGTGACGACGGCGCCGGCGATCACCGGCGGTTCGGCCATGCGGCCAGGGCCGGTTTCACCACAAGCCAACAGTCCGTCGCCCGGTTCCACGATGACGTGGCCACGGCGGCGCAGGGTCTCGACATTTTCGCGCGTGGCCGAGTGCTGCCACATGGCGCTATTCATAGCAGGCACGAGAACCACGGGGCCGGTGAAGGCCAGGTAGAGGGTGGTTAGAAAGTCGTCGGCAAGCCCGTGGGCCATTTTGCCCAGCAGGTCCGCGGTGGCGGGGGCGACGACGAGCACGTCGTTCTCCCGGGCCACCGCGATATGCTCGACGGCGCTGGAGAGAGTGGACTCAGGCGTGGCGGCGGAGAACAGGCCGGTGATGACTTTTCGGCCGGTGAGAGAAGCGAAGGTGAGCGGCGTTATGAACGCTTGCGCGGCCTGCGTCATCACCACACTGACGCGGAAGCCACGCTCCATGAGCGCGCGGGCCAGCTCAGCGGATCTGTAAGCGGCAATGCCGCCGCCGACGCCCAGGACCGCGTTCATGTGGGTTTATTCGGTTTCGGTTCCGGTGAGGTCCAGCGCGGGCATTTCACGAGCCGGGTCGTCATAGTTGACCAGTCCGCGGCGCACCTCTTCCATGGCGGTGATGGTGGGCTTCTTCGACGCGGTGGGCAGGAACGAGCGGGCCCCGTTCTGCAACTGGCGCGCGCGCTTGGCCGCGACGATGATGAAGCGGTAGGTGCTGCCCTCCGGATCGTCCGGGATGGTAAAGGCGGCGTTCACTCTTTCGGTCATTCAAATCTCCTCTTGCTCAAACGTCTTCAGGATAGGCCGAACCGTCTCTTCCATGCGCGCCCGGCGCGCGCGCTCGGCGTAGACGATGGAGCGCAGCGTTTCGAACGACTCTTCGACGTCCTGGTTGACCAGCACGTAATCATACTGGTCGTAATTTCGAATCTCTTCCGCCGCCTCGCGCAAGCGCCGCTGAATCACATTTTCCGCGTCTTCGGAACGGGCACGCAGCCGCTCCTCAAGAACCTGCCGTGAGGGGGGCAGGATGAAGACGCTAATCGCGCCAGGCAGGCGTTCCTTTAATTGTCGCGCACCTTTCACATCAATGTCGAGCAGCAGGTCGCGGCCTTCGGCCACCGAGCGGTCGAAGTTGTTCTGGTGCGTTCCGTAGTAGTTGCCGAAGACCGTGGCCCACTCCAGAAATTCGTTGCGCTGCAGCCGTAACTCGAACTCCTGACGGGAGATAAAGAAATAGTCGTGGCCGTCGACCTCGGCTCCCCGGGGCGGGCGCGTGGTGTAGGAAATGGAGAACAGCAGGTTTTCCACGGATGTGAGCAGCCGATGCACCAGCGTGGACTTGCCGGACCCGGATGGCGCGGAAATGATGAAGACGCAGGTCATTCCAGATTCAGCGCCTGCTCGCGGATCTTCTCGATATCGGACTTGGTGGCCAGCGCCAGGTCGCTGACGCGCAGGCCGAGTTCGCCGATACCGGAGGTCTTGGACAGAATGGTGTTGGTTTCGCGGTTCATTTCCTGGAGGAGGAAATCGAGCTTCTTGCCCACCTCGCCGCCGGCGGCGAGCAGCGCGTCCACCTGGCCGGCATGGATTTTGAGGCGGGAGATTTCTTCGCTCACGTCGCTGCGGTCGGCGAGGATGGCGGCTTCCTGGGCCAGACGCTGGGGTTCCATGGCCGCGCCGCGGAGGAGTTCATTCAGGCGTTCGGTGAGGCGGCTTTGCAGCAGCGGGATGGCGGCGTCGCGAATCTGTTCGAGCTCGGCGGCGCGCTCCTGGACCGCTTTGTTGTGCGCAGTGAGGAGTGCGGCCAGTTGCTCGCCTTCGCGGGTGCGGAATTCGTTGAGTTCAGCGAGGGCCTTGCGGAGCAGGTCGACAATTTCGGCTTCGGCGGCTTCGGGGAGGGGCTGGTCGGCTTCACAAATGT
>CAWHVW010000006.1:0-7441 GCA_963832965.1 uncultured Acidobacteriota bacterium | reverse complement strand
GCACGTCGATGCGACTCAGGCGCGCCAGCAAACTGCGCAGACTCCCATCGGCGCGCGCTATGGCGAGATCGCGGAACAGAGCGGCGGCGCGCGTATAGAGAGCCGAGTAACCGTCGCGACAGGCCTTCTGTGCCAGAGCGCAGGCCAGGAAGCTCTTGCCAACGCGGTCGGCCCGAGCACAAAGATGTTCTCGTGCTGCGCGGCCCACGCTGACTTCTGCGCCAGTGCGCGGATCACGCTCTTATCCAGTCCGCGCGAAGTACGGTAGTCGATGTCCTCGACGGAAGCGCCCTTCAGTCGGGCGGCGTGCAAACGCCGCGCCAGGCCTGATTCTCGCGCCACGTCCACTGCTGATCGATCAGCAACCCGAGCCGTTCCAGAAAGCTCAGCTCGCGCGATGCCGGATCCTGTTCCTGCGCTTGCAAGGCGTCCACCATGCCCAGCAGCCGCATGGCCGTCAGTTTTTCCATCATTGGTTCCTGTAGCATGTTGGTCCTCACTCGAAGTATTCCGACCCGCGGATGTTGTCGTGCGGTGGAGTGGAAGCAGGCGGCGGTGCAGATGGGGGTACCTGATCGAGCGAGTTTCGCAAGATCGACTCGACGCTTTTGTAACGGCACGCGCCGGTGAGCAGAGCACGCTCGGAGGCCGCTTCCACCCGCTGCGCGGAGTATTTTTCCGCCAACCGGATGATGCCCAGACACCCGCGATAACCCATCTCCGGATGCGGCTTGTCGTTCATGATCCGCTCAAACAACCGAGCCGTGCTGGGGCCGATGGTTTCGGCCCAGTGGACCATGCGCGAAGGTGTCCACTCCAGATGCGCGCGGTGACTCCTGGGGCGGTGCTCGTCATTGGTGACGGCCTGCCCGCGCCCGCGGCTGCGCAGGTGCGAAGCGACGCGCGTGCCTTTGTGCAGGATCTCGACAGTGGTGGGCGTGGAGCGAATCTCCACCAGTTCGTGCACAAGGTTATGGGGCACGCTGTAGAGGTTCGCGTCGAAGGTTATGTGATAGTCGATGTTGACGCGGGCGCGCGACCACTCGCTGAGATCGAAGGGTTCCATCGGCAATGGCTTCAGGGCCGGTTTGTCGATCGTTTCCCAAACCGTCGCCCGCGTTCCATCCTTCCTGCGGAACGGCCGGTGATTCAACTTGTCCAGCAGCTCGCGAATCGCCACATTCAGTTCTTCCAGCGAGAAGAACTTATGATGGCGCAGTGCTGCCACGATCCAGCGCTGGGCGAGCTGCACGGCATTTTCCACGACGGCTTTGTCCCGAGGCTTTCGCGGGCGCGCGGGCACGATGCCGAAACCGCAGTGCAGCGCGAAGTTGTAATAGGTCGGGTTCAGATCCGGATCGTAACGGTGCGCCCTGGTCACACCGGTTTTGGTATTATCCGGGACCGCCAGCGCCGGAATCCCGCCGAAGTATTCGAACGCATGCACGTGGGCGCGCAGCCACGCTTCCATCTGCTGGTCGCGCGTGGCCTCGGCCCAGGTGTAGGAGCTGGCGCCCAGAGCGGCAACGAAGAACGGCGCCTGCCAGGCAATGCCCGTGTGCCGGTCGTACACCGGAATCGTCGCTCCGGCCCAATCGACGAACATCTTCTCCCCGGCTTTGTGTTCCTGCCGCAGCACCACGTCGAGCTTCGCGCGCCAACGCTGGTACAGATAACAGAAGCGCGAGTAGCGATAGCCGTCCGGGCTGGCCTGCCGGTATTCCTCCCACAGCAGTTGCAGGGTCACGTACTTGTTGCTGCGCAACTGCTCGTGCATCGCGGCGAAATCCGGTGGCGTGCGCGCCGGTTGTGACTCGACCGCAGGTGGCGGCGCCGGCGGGAACACGGCCGCTTCCACCCGCGCCTCATCCCAGTCTTCCGGCAGCGGCCAGCTCACCCCCGCCGCTTCGGCGCGTTTCAGGTACTTGTGAACGGTGCTCACCGCAATCGCGCAACTTCGCCCGATCTGCTGGTAGCCCAGTTTGAGTTCGAATCGGAGGCGCAGGACCTCCCGTAGTTTCCGCATGGACAGTCTCCTGGCCGGCACTCTGATTCCCCCTTGGAGGGTTCATTGTGCCGGTATGATGTCCAGCGCCGCTCTGCCTGTGTGAAAACCATTCCGGGCATCGCGAAAGCCATTCCGGGGTCGGACGAAAACTGTTCGCCTTCCCGCCGGAATCACTGTTCGCCTTCAGCCCGGAATCGTGTTCGTCTTCGCCCCGGAACGCTTTTCGCGTTCACCCCGGAATCCTTTTCGCCTTGCCCCGGAATCCGCAACGAATTACACCAACCCCGGCGATCCAACAACGATTGCCACAAATACGAGTGCCAACACCACGGGAGCGCCGAGAGTTGCGCATATCAGTATCGGTTCACAGGTTTTCACAGTCACCCAGGCGGTTGACACCTCGCAGCAGTACACGCTCACGGTTCTGGTGCAGCCGCCCGGCGCGGGGACGGTTAACACCAGCGGCGGGACCTATGACGCAGGCACCTACGCCTACCTGAACGCAGCCGCCAATTTGGGATGGACCTTTACCGGCTGGAGCGGCGCGTCAGTTCTGTCCGGCTACCCCGCAAGCGTGCAAATGAACGCCAACACCACCATCACCGCCAATTTCTCTCCCGCCCTCCGTTTCATCCCCATCACCCCCTGCCGTCTGGTGGATACCCGCGTCGCCAATGGCGATTTCGGCTCGCCTTCCCTCGCCGCCGCGGCCGCCCGCAGTTTCACCATTCCCAGCAGCACAAATTGCAGCATCCCCAGCACCGCCGCCGCGTACTCGTTAAACGTCACCGCGGTGCCCCTCGGCAAGCTAAGCTACCTGACCGTCTGGCCCACCGGACAGGCCCAGCCCCTCGCCTCCACGCTGAACTCGCTCGACGGCCGCATCAAAGCCAACGCGGCCATCATCCCGGCGGGAACCGCTGGCGCAGTGAGCGTCTACGCCACCAATGCCACCAACCTCGTGCTGGATATCGACGGCTACTTCGTCCCCTCCACCGACACCAGTGCCCTCGCCTTCTATCCCCTCGCGCCCTGCCGCCTCGCCGACACCCGCTCCTCCAGCTACGGGTCTATGGGATCGCCCTCGATGACCGCCGGCCAACAGCGCACCTTCGCCATTCTCTCCAGCACCTGCAGCGTGCCTGGCACCGCGCAAGCGTATTCGCTGAACTTCACTGCGGTGCCATCCGGGAAGCTCGGCTATCTCACCGCGTTTCCCACCGGCCAGACCATGCCGCTCGCGTCCACCCTGAACGCGCCCACGGGAACAGTCACCGCCAACGCGGCCATCGTGCCCGCCGGGACCAGCGGATCAGTTGACGTCTACACCACCAACGCCACCAATCTGGTGATCGACATCAACGGCTACTTCGCCCCGCCAGCGACCGGTGGACTGTCCCTCTACAACCTGACCCCCTGCCGTGTTCTCGACAGCCGGCAGCCATCGGGAACCCCGCCCTTCACTGGTGAGAAGGATGTGAACGTAACCGCCAGCTCCTGCGGAACGCCGGTCACCGCCCAGGCCTATGTCTTCAATGCGACCGTGGTGCCGCCCGGCCCGCTCGGCTATCTGACCCTGTGGCCACAGGGAGGAACCGAGCCGCTGGTGTCCACGCTGAACGCGCTCGACGGCGCCATCACTTCCAACATGGCCATCGTCCCCACCACCAACGGAAGCATCGCGGCGGAGCCATCCGGTCCCGCCCAACTTGTCCTCGATATCTTCGGCTACTTCGCGCCGTAATCGCCAATTAGGAGCGGCCAAAAACCCCTTTCATCAAACATTGGCAAAAAGCGAGTATACTAATTTGGTTCCGTGAAAAAGCTGGCGCCGCTTATCGTGATAGCCGGTTTGGCGTGGACATTCGCGGCCGGCGCGGACCGTTCCATTCCCTCGAAATCCCTGCGGCAACTCCCCTTTTCATTTGAGCGGGCGCGAAACGGAGCGTGGATTGCCCACGGCCTGAGCAGCCGCCTCACCGTGAATTCCGCGGGCGCCAGCATCGCGGTGGGGTCTGCAGAAATTAAAATGAGTTTCCTCGGAGGGAGTACCCAAGCCGAGCCCACGCCGGAAAATCCACTGCCCGGAAAGTTCAATTACCTCATTGGCCCCGATCCAAAACGCTGGATTCGCGACTCACCGACCTTCGGGCGCGTACGTTACCACAACGTCTACGACGGCATCGATGTTGCCTGGTACGGCGCCGACGGAGGTCTCGAATACGACCTCGCCGTAAACCCAGGAGCCGACGCCAGCCATATTGCCATCCGCTTCGACGGCGCCCACAACCTCGCGCTCGATCCATCCGGCGACCTGCGCATCGAAACCGCCTCGGGCCCGCTGACCATGCGTGTCCCGGTGGTCTATCAGCAATCCGCGGGCGCCCGCACGCGCGTGCCAACCCGCTACGTCCTCCGCCCCAACAACGAGGTCGGCTTCGAACTGGCGAACTACGATAAATCCCGCCCACTGGTCATCGACCCCACGCTCGTTTACGCAGCCTGGTTCAACTCCCGGAGCGCAACGGTGACCGGGATGACAACCGATCCTCAGGGCAACATATACGTCGGCGGCACCGCACAATGGCTGCCGACCGTAAGCGCCGTTCAGCCGGGCGCGTTGGGGGCCAATGACCCATTCGTCATCAAGTTCGATCCGACGGGCACGACCATGCTTTACGCCACGTTTATCGGAGGATCGAGTGGGTTTGACGTGCTCAACGGGCTGGCCGTCGATTCGACCGGGTACGCTGTGGCCACCGGCGAGGCAGCGTCTGTCGACTTCCCTGTCGTCAACGGCGCTCAGGCGGCGTGCAACACCCGCGGCACGGCCAATTGCGGGTTTGTGTTCCGCTTGAATCCCGCCGGCAGCGGTCTCGTCTACTCTACGTTTATATCGGGCCAGGCCGGCAGCCAGGCGGGCATGGCTGGCAACGCCGTGGCGGTGGATGGCGCGGGGAACGCGTATGTGACCGGGGTATACACTCTGAAATACGCCGAAGATGGGACCATTCAGTACACATCAACCCTGGTGGGCGGCGCGGCGGTGACGGTGGATTCCCAGGGCTTCGCCTACGTTGCCGGTACAGCGTACTCCTCTGCATTCGTGGGTGCGCCGGGCGTCAGGGACTTGACCGGCAGCCAATGCTCCATCAACACACCCTGCACCTGCGTCGCGAAATTAAGTGCTGACGGAACGGCCCTGTTGTGGGTGGCAATTCTCGGTGGCAGCGCGAGCCAGATGCCGCATGCCATCGCCCGGGACCCAGGCTCGGGCGTCCTTTACGTGGGAGGCGAAACCACCGCCTCCGATCTTCCGGTCACCACCGGCGTCATTCAAGCCGCATTGCGCGGACAAACCAACGGCTTTCTTGCCAGCCTCGCTCCCGATGGCTCGGCCTTCGGGTTTGTCACCTACCTGGGCGGTTCTGTGAGCGATGAGATTTATGCCATGGCTTTGACATCCACCGGCCAGATCGTCGTGGCTGGAGATACCCTCTCGCCGGACTTTCCCGTGAGTAGCGCGGTGCAACCGGCCCTCGGCAGCAACGCGGCCTCGCTCTTCAGCACCACGGATTCGGGAAACACCTGGACGGCCGGCGGGGCAGGCCTGCCAGGGGCTGACGCCCCTGAAGCACTCTCGGTGGATCCTTCCGACCCTTCGGTCATTGTGGCGGCCACCGATCACGGCCTGTTTCGCACGACGAGCGGCGGGGCCTCTTGGTCGCAGGTTGGGCCTGCGGGCACCTACTCCCAGTCTCAGGTCGGGCTCTCACGCAGTCTCGTGAACCCCGAGGTTCTCTACGCAGTGGTGAATTCGCTGCTCGTGCTCCAATCTGTCGACGGTGGAGCGACCTGGAACGTCGGCGGCGGCGTCGATGCCCCCGTGACCCTCGTCGCAAGCCCAACGGAGACGGATACCGTCATCGTGATCGACGAAGAGGGGACGGTCTACATCTCCAATGACGGCGGGAAGCTGTTCAACGCCAACCCTTTCCTGACCGCCCTGTCTTTTCCTTTTGGCCCGGCGGTTGCCAGCCCGAATGGTTACATATATGTGCCAGTCTCCGTCGGCTCTTACAACGGTGTGCAGGGCGGGATCGTCAGTAGCACCGACAGTGGAAAGACCTGGCAGATGCTGGCCGGAAGTCCTCTCGGATACTCAACCGCGCCTATGTCGGTGTGCAACTCGAATCCATCGGTGCTCTACGAGGCGAGCATTAGCGATCTCATGTATCGTAGCAATGACGCTGGGGGCACGTGGGCATTGCTGAACTCTGACTACGAGGCCGTCGTCGCTCCGTCCAACTGCCAGGTTGTCTATGGCTTGAATAATGCTTCATACGGTTTGCAGGTATCTTCCGACGGCGGCATCACGTGGTCCGGCGCCTCGGGCGATCTGACCACCACCGGGTACGCCGCGGTCGCTGTCGATCCGAGCGATCCGGCCCATGTCTGGGTGGCTCCATACCTCTCCGGCGATGGCTTTGTCGCCAGGATCAGCAACGATGGCAAGACTCTGGTGTGGTCCACATACTACGGCGGCAGCGGTTCCGAGGATGTGCATGGAGTCATTGTCGATGGGTCGGACAACACATGGATTGCCGGGACCACGAATTCCCCCGACCTGCCCGGTGTCGTCGGCGCTCAACCAGCCCCAGGCCCGTCCCCATCCACCCTGATGCTGGCCGAGATCTCGGGTGCAACGCCTGCCTGTTCCTGGTCTCTTAGCCCTCAAGCCGCCGATCCGCCGGCCGCGGGCGGAGTCGTCAACTTCGGCGTAACCGCCCCCAGCGGGTGCGCATGGACCACGACACCATCCGCTACCTGGATCCCCACCAGCCGAAGCCCGGGAGGTACGGGTTCGGGCAGTGTGGCTGCGGCGATCTCCGCCAACAGCACCAGCGCCCCGCGCGTGGGCGCCATCACTCTGGGGGGGCAGACGTTCACCATCAACCAGGCGTCGTCGAGTTGCCAGTACTCGCTCGACCCGAGCTTCGTCTATCTGCCTTCGGTCGGTGGACAGGCGTCCGTGAACGTGACTGCTGGGTCCGGTTGCCCTTGGATTGTTGTTCCCAACGGACTCACCGTCGTCTCCGGCGGCTCGGGCACTGGAAATGGGTCGGTGACGCTGTCAGCGCCCGCGAACGCCAGCATGAACTACATCCTTTTCAAGCCGCTAATCGGGGCGATGGCCTTCCCCGTTACGGTTGCCGAGAACTGCACCTATTCGTTGTCGCCGCTCACTGCGCCCGCCAGCGGAGGGGGGCTTCAGATTGGGGTCACCGCCAGTGCGACAACATGCAACTGGTCCGCTTCGAGTGACGCCTCATGGCTTCCCTTGTTTGACGCCACGGGCACTGGCACACTAACGCCAGCGATCGATACGTATGCTTCTCCGAACCGGACGGGAGCACCGCGTGTGGCGGACAT
>CAWHVW010000005.1:0-1506871 GCA_963832965.1 uncultured Acidobacteriota bacterium | reverse complement strand
GTAACCAATGCCAGATCTCTGATTTGCGGCGCATTGCTGAATGCCGCCGTTTCCCGGAACGATAAGCATGAGCTGTATGGGGCGAGAGGGAGCAAGCTGCCATGAAAGTGTTGATTCTCGGAGCAACGGGGTTGGTTGGGCAGAACACCTTGATGCAAGCTGTCACACATCCCGCGATCACTCAAGTCATCGCTCCAACCAGGACGCCCTTGCCACCGAGCAGCAATCTGGCGAATCCAGTCGCCGAGCGGCTGGAACTCTTCTTGCCGGAAGTTCTCAAGTGGGGAGTCGACGCGGTGATCTGCGCACTGGGCACGACGAGTGGTAAGGCGGGGTCCAAAGAAGCATTCCGTCAAGTGGACTATGTCTTGCCGCTAGCGTTTGCGAAGCTCGCTCATCAACAAGGAGCAGAAACGTTCGCCCTTGTCTCGGCGATTGGCGCCGACGCCAATTCCTCATTCTTCTATCCGAAGACCAAGGGTGAGGCCGAGAGAGACATGAAGCTCGTTGGCTTCAAATCGCTGACGATCCTCCGGCCCAGCATCATCGGCGGGAAGCGCGACGAGTCACGTTTTGCAGAAGGAGTTGCTCTGACGCTGTCCCGAATACTGGCGCCAGTTCTTCCGAAAACGTTCCATGTCAATCCCGCAGGAAAGATCGCCAGCGTTCTTCTCGACAGTATCATTGGGGCGGTCCCAGGTTGTCATTATCGCTACGCCGAGAGTTTGACCTAGTTCCCTGGAGGAATGTGCACGAAATGGCGTTCGACGCTGACGAGTACAACGTAAACCGCAACAGTCACCACAACGAAAGAAGGAATGGCCATGGCTAATGGAAGCAACACGACCGCACCGACACAATTCATCCAGACGAAGCTCGAAAAGTATGCCTATCGCCGCTTTGGCAAAGGACAGGGGCTGCCGCTGTTGTGTCTTCAACACTTCACCGGGACCCTGGACAATTGGGACCCGGCCGTAACCGATCCGCTCGCCCTAGGACGCGAGGTAATTCTATTTGAGAGTGCGGGTCTGGGCCGCTCGACTGGCCGGGTCCCCGAAAACATGGCAGGGATGGCGGCACACGCCCTCGCGTTCGTCGATGCACTTGGCCTAAAGCGCCTGGACATCCTCGGCTACTCCCTCGGTGGAATGGTGGCGCAGCAGGTGGCGCTGGAACGTCCCTCGCTCGTCCACAAAATGCTGCTTGTCGCCACCGCTCCGGAGGGAGGCGAGGACATTATGCACATGGATAAACCGGAACTCAGGAAGATTACCGAGGATCCGAATATGCCTGGGCTGGAGAAACTGGTGAAACTCTTTTTCGCTCCAAGCGAGTCGAGTCAGGCGGCAGGAGAAGCCTTCGCAGCTCGGCTCGCCGAGAGAAAGCAAGATGGCGAGCCTCTGGCCGGCCAAGATGTCGCAATCGCTCAGATCACGGCCTTCCGCGCTTGGGAAAAGTACAGTGGCGAGCGCTTCGCCAAGCTCGGCAAAATCACGCAGCCGTGCCTGGTCGTTAACGGCGTCTTCGACAAAATGATTCCAGTTCGCAATTCCTACATGCTGAGCGAGCATCTCCCAAACGCCATGCTGTTGACCTACCCTGACGCTGGGCATGGATCGTTGTTCCAGTTTCACAAGTCATTCGTTCGGCAAGCTTCGCTGTTTCTCGATTCAGAAGGCATCAGCTAAGGGATTCGGGAGCATCGTAATCCAGGAGTGGATGTCGAGGGAGCGGCAAGAAGTGAAAGCTCGAACGGATTGGCGATGATGACATCGCTGAAAGGGGCAAGGAATGACGACTGACGAGAAGAAAACGGGCAAGCTGGAGGGAAGGATCGCACTCGTCACTGGCGGGACAAGTGGAATTGGTCTTGCCACCGCGAAGCGCTTCGTGGCCGAAGGAGCATACGTCTTCATCACCGGTCGGCGTGAGAAGGAGTTGGCTTTAGCGGTCAAGAGCATAGGGGGAAGCGTCACCGGGGTACAAGGAGATGTGTCTCAAATCGGCTGACCTCGAACGACTCTTCGTTCAGATTGACCAAGAGAAGGGTCGTCTCGATATTGTGTTCGCGAATGCTGGGACCGCACAATATGCGCCTCTCGGGGAGATCACCGAGGAGTTCTTTGACTCAATATTCGACGTCAATGTGAAAGGACTGCTCTTCACCGTACAAAAGGCATTGCCATTACTTAAGGACGGTGCCTCCATTGTCCTTTGTGCGTCTGTGGTTGCTAGCAAGGGACTGCCATCGAATAGCGTCTACAGCGCTACCAAGGCCGCCGTGCGCTCATTCGCCCGCACGTGGGCGACGGATCTGCGGAGTCGCCGCATTCGCGTGAACGCCGTGAGCCCAGGTTCCACCGATACTCCGGGGCTTAGCGAACTACTGGGTTCCTCAGAGACGGGGCAGCAACGGTTGAAGATGATCTCGAATGTAGTACCGCTCGGCAGGCTCGGAAAGCCGGATGAGATCGCCAAAGCAGTAGTGTTTCTCGCATCTGATGATGCGAGCTACGTGACGGGGGCGGAGTTGTTTGTCGATGGCGGCTTCGCCCAGGTGTAGGCCGCACGTTTTCAGAGCGAGCATTTAGCCCGAAAGGAACGATCCAATGCCAGTTAGAAAAGTCGAAGTAGAGCGCTTCAGTCTTACAACATCAAGACCATTCGAGTCGGTGGTATGCGCCTTGAAATCTAGTATCGGGCAACTGGATCTGGCCGCGTTCGCGAGCGCTTCCAAGTCGTCCGGCACATTCGCCGAGTTGGAGGAAGTGATCAACCGAAACATGGGGGAATCAGGTCTGATGTTGTTCTTGGAATTCGATCACGGTGCCGTCGTTCGGAAGGAAACAGGACTCGCGAAACCGAAGATCATGAGGCTAGTGATCGGCAATCCTCTAGTCATGAAGGAGATGGCCAAGCATGTTCCGGACGCGGGGTCATATGCGCCTGTGACCGTGCTCGTTGATGAGCGGGACGATGGCGTGCATTTGTCCTACGACAGGATGACTAGCTTTCTGTCCCCATACGAAAACCCGGATGCCCTGAAGGTCGCTCGGGAATTGGATTCGAAGGTAGAAACACTGCTCAACAATGCCGCGGTCGAGTGAACTTCACGCTATATCCCAACGGTCTGAAGGCGAGAAAGGACGAACATGGACTTCGCAGGAATCAAAGTACCCGACACAGCGCTGGTGCACGACGCGATAGACTTGTCGCGGAGTTTGTTAGAGCCATTTCTTTTCAATCATGTGATGCGCTCTTGGTTGTTCGGAATTGTCCTTGCAGAGAGCGCCGCGATAGCACCGGACGCTGAGCTCTTAGCTGTAGCAGCGATCCTGCACGATCTCGGTTTGACCGAGCGGTACAACGGGGAGAATCGCTTCGAGGTAGACGGCGCGAATGCGGCTCGCGAATTCTTGAAAGAACGCGGCATCTCGGCTCAGCAGACGCAGCTTGTGTGGGACGCTATTGCACTTCACACGACCCCAACACTCGCTCTCCATAAAGAGCCCGAAGTAGTGATGACTCATTCAGGAATCGCGGTGGATGTCCTTGGCGCCGGTCTTGATCGCATCTCGCGGGAGAAACAGCAGGCGATCCTAACCGCATTTCCTCGGCTGGCATTCAAGGACGGATTTAAAGGATGCCTTTGCAACGTCGTTCGTCAGAAACCGATGACGGCGATTGACAACATTCTTCGGGATTTTGGCATTCGATACGTTGAGGAGTTCACACCTCCAAATTTCGCAGACCTCGTCGCTGGAGCGCCATTCTCCGAATAGCTTAAGCTCCACGACGAGTCGAGCTGAGACCAACATTACCTAGAAGGAGAACAAAATGAAAATCGCGCTAATTGGAGCCACAGGAAACGTTGGCACCCGCCTTATTTCAGAACTGCGACGCCGTCGGCATCAGGTGACTGCTATCGCTCGACACCCTGAAAAACTTGATCGACAGGACGGTGTGAATCCCGCCGTAGGGGACGTGCAAAACGAGAACGCACTTGCCGCAGTGCTTGCCGGGCACGATGTGGCGATCCACAGCGTGAAGTTCCTTAGTACCGATCCTGCGAAGGTAATCGCCGCAACCAAGGCGGCGAAAGTGCCACGGTTGCTTGTCGTCGGAGGAGCGGGAAGTTTGGAGGTCGCGCCCGGACTTACCCTTGTGAACTCCCCGGACTTTCCCCCCGAATACAAACCTGAGACGCTCGCAGGTGTGAAGTTCCTGGATGTCTTGCGTCAAGAGGAAGAACTCGATTGGACGTTTTTATCTCCTTCTTACCTCTTTGCTCCCGGCGAACGCACCGGCAAGTTCCGACTCGGTAAAGACGAGCTCTTGGTTGGTGCTGATGGTCAAAGCCGCATATCCACGGAAGACTTTGCGATCGCGCTCGTGGACGAGTTGGAACGGCCGAAGCACTCTCGCGAACGATTCACGGTCGGGTACTGACGGCAAAACCGTCCACGAAGTGAGCGGCGGAGCAAAAAGCCAATTCGCCGACCACGAACCATACGACAACGAAAGAGGTAGGCAATGTTTTTAGCAGGAATCAAAGTACCCGACACCGTTCTAGTCCGCGCTGCCATTGATTTGTCACGGAGCGCGTCAGAGCCCTTTCTTTTCAACCATTCCATGCGCTCCTGGCTATTCAGCGTGTTGCTTTCAGAAAGCGCCGAACGTGCTCCAGATCCTGAGTTGTTGGCAGTAGCCACGATTCTGCACGATCTGGGCTTGACTGACCGCTATACGGCGGAAAGTCGCTTTGAGGTGGATGGCGCCAACGCGGCGCGCTCGTTTCTGAAGGGTCGTGGTATCCCGACGCAGCAGACGCAAGTTGTGTGGGATGCCATCGCACTTCATACCACACGATCCATCGCTCTTCACAAAGAGCCCGAGGTGGCTATGACCCATTCGGGAATAACGGCGGATGTTCTGGGGGCAGGCCTTGATCGAATTCCGCAGGACAAACAAGGCGCGATCCTAGCCGAATTTCCGCGTCTGGCACTTAAAAACGGACTCAAAGAGTGCCTTTGCAACATCGCTCGTCGGAAGCCGGAGTCCACCTTTGACAACATCGTTCGGGATTTCGGCGTTCGATATGTCGAGGGGTACACATCCCCCAACTTTGCCGATGTCGTCGCGAATGCACCATTTTCCGAATAGAGGACCTCCCGATCATCGAATTGCGCACGCGTGTCAGCGCGGCTAAAGAAGAAGACAACATGAACTACCAAATTCAAGGACTTTCCATCCATGCGGAGGTGCACGGGACTGCGGAGCCGGCTCTCGTATTTCTCCACTACTGGGGTGGAACTTCACGCACCTGGCGCAAGGTTACCGCCGAACTTGAGGGGCAGTTCAAGACAGTGGCCTATGACGCGCGTGGCTGGGGGAAGTCCGACAAGACCTTAGCTGGCTACAAACTGGCAGACCTTGCGGACGAAGCTCTCGCACTGGTCAAAGCGCTGGGAATCAAACAATATGTCCTGGTTGGACATTCGATGGGAGGCAAAGTGGCGCAGCTCGCCGCATCGCGGAGGCCGGAGGGGCTTTCAGGCCTCATTCTAGTGGCTCCTGCTCAGCCAACGCCTCGGCGCAATCCTGAAGAGATGCGTCAAGGACAGCTTCATGCGTACGACAATAGTGAGAACGTTCTTAGGACCATTCGCAGTGGCCGTCTGACTGCTCGTCCTCCTTCGCCAGAGATTCTAGAGCAGATTGTCGAAGACAGCATGTCTGGCTCTCACGAGGCGACGATGGCATACCCGATGGAGTCAATACTTGAGGACATCTCGGCCGAGGTCGCGAATATCAACGTTCCAACGGTGCTGCTGGCGGGCGAGCTCGATCAGATCGATTCAATCGAACGACACAAGACCGAAGTCCTGGCTTACCTTCCAAACGCCGCGTTCAAGATCATCAAGGGGAGCGGCCACTTGATCCCGATTGATGAGCCTCACGAGCTAGCCAAAGAGATTGCCAGCTTTATGGGCGGGTTGATTCTTAGTCGGAATAATGCTTGATGAAGGACATTGTCATTCACAACGGGCTTCTGAGAAATCGCCAACGGGACCTTCGTCTGTATGGTCGGCTACTCGGAGACTGGCCCGAAACGGCGTCTTCGGAAGTGCCGCTTCCAACTTGGTTGCCCGGTCACCGGAGATCGCGTTGACGCTGCCGATAACCCGAGATATCGTGCTCCGCAGGCCCCGTGCTTTGGACGCGAGCAAGGGGCGAAGCCCGATTCGCCTAATGGCTGCTATCTGGGATAGGCGGAGTCCGGCGGTCGCCAGGAAGGTTGACGAACCGGTGGAGAGCAGCGCGAGGGAGGTGTTGGACGCGATCCGGCATGCGTGAAAGCAAGGCGCCGGGGTCACAAAAGGTCGGACTAAGGGGCATCAGTCGAGCTGGATGGATCGCGCCACTGGCGATCACGAAAGATCCCAAAATTGCGTTCTGGATTTCCGTGAGCGGCACAGACGACAAAGAAAACTTCCCCTATCTCCTGGAATCCAATCTGCGCTTCGAGGGTCGAACGGAAGCGGAAATCAAACTCTTGCTTGGTGAGTGGCGGCACGGCTTCGAGATCGTGAGTCGGGGCGGGACGTATGGAGACTATCTCGCGGCGACGCACAAACACTTCGGAGCGATCCGTCCATGGTGTTTTTGTCCGGCAGCAAGGACGAAGACGAGGCGGCGTTCCTAGCGGAGCAGAAGCCATTTCTGAGCGGCATATTGCGGATTCCGGGGCAAGGCGAAAAGGATTCCGGGGTGAACGCGAAAAGCGTTCCGGGGCGAAGACGAACACGATTCCGGGCTGAAGGCGAACAGTGATTCCGGCGGGAAGGCGAACAGTTTTCGTCCGACCCCGGAATGGCTTTCGCGATGCCCGGAATGGTTTTCACACAGGCAGAGCGGCGCTGGACATCATACCGGCACAATGAACCCTCCAAGGGGGAATCAGAGTGCCGGCCAGGAGACTGTCCATGCGGAAACTACGGGAGGTCCTGCGCCTCCGATTCGAACTCAAACTGGGCTACCAGCAGATCGGGCGAAGTTGCGCGATTGCGGTGAGCACCGTTCACAAGTACCTGAAACGCGCCGAAGCGGCGGGGGTGAGCTGGCCGCTGCCGGAAGACTGGGATGAGGCGCGGGTGGAAGCGGCCGTGTTCCCGCCGGCGCCGCCACCTGCGGTCGAGTCACAACCGGCGCGCACGCCACCGGATTTCGCCGCGATGCACGAGCAGTTGCGCAGCAACAAGTACGTGACCCTGCAACTGCTGTGGGAGGAATACCGGCAGGCCAGCCCGGACGGCTATCGCTACTCGCGCTTCTGTTATCTGTACCAGCGTTGGCGCGCGAAGCTCGACGTGGTGCTGCGGCAGGAACACAAAGCCGGGGAGAAGATGTTCGTCGATTGGGCCGGAGCGACGATTCCGGTGTACGACCGGCACACGGGCATTGCCTGGCAGGCGCCGTTCTTCGTTGCCGCTCTGGGCGCCAGCTCCTACACCTGGGCCGAGGCCACGCGCGACCAGCAGATGGAAGCGTGGCTGCGCGCCCACGTGCATGCGTTCGAATACTTCGGCGGGATTCCGGCGCTGGCGGTCCCGGATAATACCAAAACCGGTGTGACCAGGGCGCACCGTTACGATCCGGATCTGAACCCGACCTATTACAACTTCGCGCTGCACTGCGGTTTCGGCATCGTGCCCGCGCGCCCGCGAAAGCCTCGGGACAAAGCCGTCGTGGAAAATGCCGTGCAGCTCGCCCAGCGCTGGATCGTGGCAGCACTGCGCCATCATAAGTTCTTCTCGCTGGAAGAACTGAATGTGGCGATTCGCGAGCTGCTGGACAAGTTGAATCACCGGCCGTTCCGCAGGAAGGATGGAACGCGGGCGACGGTTTGGGAAACGATCGACAAACCGGCCCTGAAGCCATTGCCGATGGAACCCTTCGATCTCAGCGAGTGGTCGCGCGCCCGCGTCAACATCGACTATCACATAACCTTCGACGCGAACCTCTACAGCGTGCCCCATAACCTTGTGCACGAACTGGTGGAGATTCGCTCCACGCCCACCACTGTCGAGATCCTGCACAAAGGCACGCGCGTCGCTTCGCACCTGCGCAGCCGCGGGCGCGGGCAGGCCGTCACCAATGACGAGCACCGCCCCAGGAGTCACCGCGCGCATCTGGAGTGGACACCTTCGCGCATGGTCCACTGGGCCGAAACCATCGGCCCCAGCACGGCTCGGTTGTTTGAGCGGATCATGAACGACAAGCCGCATCCGGAGATGGGTTATCGCGGGTGTCTGGGCATCATCCGGTTGGCGGAAAAATACTCCGCGCAGCGGGTGGAAGCGGCCTCCGAGCGTGCTCTGCTCACCGGCGCGTGCCGTTACAAAAGCGTCGAGTCGATCTTGCGAAACTCGCTCGATCAGGTACCCCCATCTGCACCGCCGCCTGCTTCCACTCCACCGCACGACAACATCCGCGGGTCGGAATACTTCGAGTGAGGACCAACATGCTACAGGAACCAATGATGGAAAAACTGACGGCCATGCGGCTGCTGGGCATGGTGGACGCCTTGCAAGCGCAGGAACAGGATCCGGCATCGCGCGAGCTGAGCTTTCTGGAACGGCTCGGGTTGCTGATCGATCAGCAGTGGACGTGGCGCGAGAATCAGGCGCTGGCGCGGCGTTTGCACGCCGCCCGACTGAAGGGCGCTTCCGTCGAGGACATCGACTACCGTACTTCGCGCGGACTGGATAAGAGCGTGATCCGCGCACTGGCGCAGAAGTCAGCGTGGGCCGCGCAGCACGAGAACATCTTTGTGCTCGGGCCGACCGGCGTTGGCAAGAGCTTCCTGGCCTGCGCTCTGGCACAGAAGGCCTGTCGCGACGGTTACTCGGCTCTCTATACGCGCGCCGCCGCTCTGTTTCGCGATCTCGCCATAGCGCGCGCCGATGGGAGTCTGCGCAGTTTGCTGGCGCGCCTGAGTCGCATCGACGTGCTGGTGATCGACGATTGGGCCATGGCTCCACTGGCGGAAACCGAGCGCCGTGACTTCTGGGAGATCTGCGAGGACCGTTATCAGACGCGCTCGACGATCCTGACTTCACAGCTTCCTGTCGCGCGCTGGCACGAACAGATCGGCGATCCCACCGCCGCTGACGGCATTTTGGATCGTCTGGTTCATAATGCGCATCGCATCGAAATGCGCGGAGATTCCATGCGCAAGAAACGAAGCGGTGCACAGCCGCCGAGCTGACGCTCGCCGGGTCTCTCCAGCGCTGAGGCGGGGACAAGGGCTGCGCCCCTTTCCCCGCACCCCTTTCTCCGCTTGCGGCATCGTGCCTGCGCTGCGCTCCGGTGGATTTTTCTTGACGAAGCCGAACACTTCCCGCACAATCGAAGTGCCAGCGTCGCTTCGCTCCGAGAACTGTTCGCCTTCGGCCCGGAATGCCGTTCGCGTTCCCTCTGGAATCAGCGTTCGCCTTCGCCGGAATCCTCAGGCATATTTCGGGTTGATGAAGCAACCGGTCTTATGATCTATGTGCCCCACTCCAAGACATGCTCGCGCGGGTGAACGTTCGGGTTCTCGCCATCTTTGGTGAGCAGGACCGCAACGTGAATTGGCGTAACACTGTGGCTCTCTATTCCAGGACGGAGGTTGGCGCCGTAATCCGTGCGCGCACTGGTGTTCCAGACCCCCCCAAACTAGGGCCCTCATCCTCGCCGAGCACGCTGGTTTCATGCTCCTGCACCGTCTTCAGTCCGTCCACAAGATCACGTGCCTTATCGATGGACTCCCTGGAGCTTCTCTTCAGTTCATCCAGGTCCGGCGATTCTGGTGATGAGGCCATGTGTAGCAGCGACTCCCTGACGGGCCGGAATGTTTCATGGAGCGAATGCCTCCGCGGTAAGCACCAGGAGCTTTACCAGGTGACGGGCAGGTTACCGCCCCGGCGCATTAGAACGGCCGCTCCGTTACCGTCGCGGTTCGGAAACTCTTTTCGCCTCGTGGCTTCCACCTCCGGGCAAAGTCCTCCGGCGTCCACTTGCGCGCATCGCGTCGCCGGCGTGAGATGCGAAGAGCGACGGGTGTCTCGGATTTGCTAGACTTCCGTGGTAATGAAGAAGGCAATCTGGCGAGCAGTGATTGAGGTCGGTTTCATAGTCTTCCTGTTCTATTCCAACCTTCTGATGGGAGAGTTCGAGCGTTCCGGGAAGGGCCAGGAAATGGGTTTAGGCTGGGCCATCGCTGACGTTTTCACTTATACTAATTTGGCGATTGCCATTGCCGCCGCGCTCATCGGCTATGTCGTTGTCGAATTCCTCAGGAGCAGGTTCTAGTTCTTTACCGCGTGGCGTCCAAACGCGGCAGAATCAAGGCACTTGCCCGAGCGGGCCGCCCAGCATTTTCTCGATCCCCTGGGCAAGAATCGCGGGCCGGGTTCGCCCCTGCCACCTTCGTATGATGGTCCCGTCGATGGCAATCAGCAACGTCGTGGGAACCTCGGTGATTCCAAGTTGACGGGCCAGCTTACCATTCTGGTCGAGCAGCATGGGGAACTGGAGGCGCCAGTCGTAGCTGGCGTTGAGGACGGCATCGTGCGACGGCTGCGAGCCGGGCACGAGGACCGACGCATCCACAATCGCTACTCTGAGTCCGCGGGGGCCGTATTGCTGAGCCATGCTGGCCAGGAACACGACTTGATTGCGCGAGGGAGTGTCGGCGGTGTCGGGGACCGTTTGCAGGAACGCGAGAAGGAGAGGCTGCGCGGGGAAGGCGCGAAGATCGAATGCCCCGCCGCGGACATCCGGCAGAGTGAGGTCGGGCAAGGTGGCGACGGGCCCGGATCGGCAGGGGATGGCCAGGAACAGAATAAAGACCGCGCAGATGGGCAAGACCAGTGCGCGGCTTTTCGTTCCCGGAACGGTCACCGGCATGGTGCGGCCTTCATTGCCACGCTCCGATGTTGAATCCGGAGCCAACAGGCAGGGGATTGCCCCAGAAATCCTGAGTGCCCATCGAACACTCGCCGGCAATGCCGCCGCAGACGTCGGTCCCGGCGCCGATAGCCGGCGAACCGGGCAGCAGGGTGAAAGGCGAAACGGGACGGCCGACAGTGTGATACGTCGGCGTGTTGAGCATGGGATCAGTGAAGAGGCTGTGCGAATCCTGGCCCGTAGCCGCGTGGTACGAGGCGAGATCCGTGTAGTCGGTGCCGTTGAGATTCCAGTCCGGCGCCGCGCCGACGGTCCAGTAGATGTTGTTGTCGAGCGTAAAATCCGTTGTGGTCTCGATCAGATTCGGCACTGTCGAGTAAATGATGTTGTTTTCGAATACATTGGGACTGTTGCCGCCGAAATTTGCGTTGACCGTGTTGAAGGCGGGGCCCGGAGTGGCGGGATTCCAATAAAAAGTGTTGTTGTAAACCTGTACGCCGTCGAGCGTTCCGCTGACGGCGGCGCCGTTCGTGTTCATGAAAATCTCACCCGAGTCGGGACTGTTGGCCAGGCGCGCATTATTCGAGCAAACGTTATATCGGACGATGCTGCCGGTGCTGACGACGTTGTCAGCGCCGAACACCGACACGCAGTAGCCGATGGAATCATGGCCGTAATTGTATTGGACGATGTTGTCAGTGTTCCAGACGTCAATGTCAAAGTCACCGCCATCCCACGGGCTATAGTCCTGAATGTCGTATGACTCGTTGTTTTGGATGATGCAGGTATGGCAATACAAATCCATCAGTCCGCCGGGAGTGTTGGCGCCGCATCCGGGATTGAGCGGGCATTGTCCGGTGTTGTGAACGACATTGTTCTGCATCAGGCCGTTGGTGACGACAAAGAGCGTGATGCCTATTCCAGACACGTTGAACACCGAGGAGTTTTGTACGGTGATGTTGTTCCCCAGCAGCGCAGGCGACGTCGCAGTCGGGAACACCCCCGCATCGATGAAAATGCCGTTGAAGACCTGGCTGTCATGGGCGGTCACGCCATCGATAACAATGTCGTTCATCGTTTCCCCGGTGTTCCCGATCGTAATAAAAACCTCTCCCGAGTTATTATCCGCCGCGATGTGATGCGCGTCATGGATGTTCAGATTGGTCAATCGGAAGTGAGTGTAGGCAGCGTTCGGAGCGGTTCCGGCGATATTGACGCCGTAGTAATTTCCGCCGACGACTTCCAGATTGTTGATCTCCCATCCCTGCTGGCCGATCAACTGCACCGCCGCAGTGTTCATTCCGCCATCGATGATCGGCTGAGGCCCGGTGCCGTAGGCGTCGATCACGATGGGCGCGCGAGTGGTGCCAGATCCAGGTGGCTCCAATACGCCATTGCAGGTGGTCCCACGATTGAAGAGAATTCTATCTCCAGGGCTGAACGTCATGGCGCTGACCGAGGCCAGCGTATTCCAGGGGCTGGATTGAGCCCCGGTGCCGTTGCTCGCGGCGGAGCAGTCCACATAGTACGAGTCTGGGCGGAGCGGAGATTGGCCAGGAGGGCCGGGTGGGCGAGGGGGGCGGGGGTAGGTGCGTGGAGCCGGGGACGCGCGGGACCAGGGCTGGTTTTGGCCGCCGGCCGTAAGGCAGATCAGAAACGCCAGGGCGATGTACCCGAGAGATTTCAGCCGCGGCCCCGCGGCTCCCATAGCGGCGGCAAGCACTGTGTCCGGGATCTCCTCCTGGCCTCCAAACGACGGCTATCATTATCCCGCACCACCCCGGCTTCCGGCCAGCCGGATCGCAGGTTGCCACGACAGAACCTCCGGTGTTGGATTCTCCGCTGGCACGGCAAGAACCCGCCAACCGCAGTTCCGTTCGGTGTAACCCGGAGGCCCGGCCCGCGACGACTCAGGTCTGGGAGATCCAGTCGTCCTTCATCGATTTGCTCTTGAAGACGTTGGGAAAGGTAATCTTTTGGAACACGAGATCGAACTCCTCAATCTCGTTGCAGTGCGATCCCTCGCTATGCCCCGTTGGCGGTCCAAACCTGTGCGACGGGGCGACGTTCACGATCTTCGCATTCGTAAGCGTAACCCTGCCATCGGAGGTGTCGATCTCCACCCGGGGCACGATTGACTTCGCAATCATGGCGGACATGATGCGCGAAGATAGATTGCCAAAGGGGCGGACGAGCGTCAAAGAATGGCGTGTCAGCAAGAGATGCGCGGGAGTCGCCACCGATCCCCTCAGACACCATTTTGCTGGCGCGATGCTTTCAGGCGTAAGGTAGCTGTCGTAAGCCACGGTTTAAATCCTCCAATCCCGGCCATCAGTCACAGGTATAGTGAGCGTCACGCGATGGCTATTCCATCTCGACGGGATATTTTTGCGCTCGTGGGTTGGTGTGCTTGCAGGTCGAAATTGCGTCAGGACACTCGCCAGTAGATCGAGTAGCGCTGGTCGAACACCGTGTTTAATGGCGCCAGCGTCACGTTCCGATCCTGGCCCGTCGTCTCGAACGCGAGCGGACTCGCTTTCGCGGGTTGCACGCATTTCGTCAGATCGCCCGCCGGCGCGTGAAACTCCGGAACGGTGATCGCGTGATGTTCAAGGTCCGGCCCCAGCGGCCCGACGACATCCTCCGCGGTCATTCCTTCCCAGCCAAGCTGGCCCGCCAGAACCAGTGGACCGTACAGCAAGGCCTGCACATGAGCGTCATCGGGCATGGACTCGACGTGCAACTGCATGGGCAGGTCCATCTCAATGCGGTCGCCGTCGTTCCACGTTCGCGCAATGGTGAGATAGCTGCCTGGTCCGGCGAACGCTTCCAGGCGCTTCCCGTTGATGCGCACCGCTCCGCCGGATGTCAGCCAGTAAGGGACGCGGAGGTGCACGGACATTTGCACAGGCTTCCCCGTCTTCACAATGAGCCTGGTGGACGGTTCGTTCGGGAACGCCGTATCCTGGACCAGGCCGACTCCCTTCGCCGTCCAGTTCACCTCCGAAGGCACGAAGAGGTTCACATAAATGCCGTCATTGTCGTGAAAATAAATGCTGTCATTCAGCTTCGCGTATTCCTCCACGCCGGTACCGGTGCAGCACCAGAACGAGTCGTACTCGGTGTTGAACGTCTTCCATGCCCCGGGCACAATCGACAGGTAGTACATGGTGGCGCCAGTATCCCGCCGGATGGTACCGAGCCGGTGGTTCAGCAGCGTGCGCTCGTAGTAATCGAAATAGCGCGGGTCGGCTGTCCATTCGTAAAGATGGCGGGTGAGCTTGAGCATGTTGTAGGAGCAGCAGCACTCGGTGGTATCCGAGCCGAGCTTAAGCTCCGCCGCCAGCCGGCGCGGCTCGGTCCGCCAGCCTTCGCCATTGCTGGTGCCGCCGGTCACGTAGGCGCGGGCGCCGGTCACTTCATACCAGAAGAAGTCGGCGACATCGTGGAAGCGTTCGTCGCCGCTCAGCTCGTAGCGCCTGGCGGCGCCGATGACCTGAGGAATGTGCGTATTGACGTGGAGTCCGCGCAACTCATCCTGGCGCAAGCCGAGAGGATTGAAGAATCGCTTCTTGGTGAAGCGGTCGCCCACGGCTGCGTAGCGGTCATCTCCCGTGACCGCGGCGAGATTGTACAGAACCTCGTTCATGCCGCCGTACTCGGTGTTCAGAATGTCCTGCATGTGCTCTTCGGGAATCGGCGCGGACCACTGGTCCACCCATTGCGCCATCCCCTCCAGCACCTCCAGGGCCTGCTTGTTGCCGCAAAGCTGGTTCATGTCGAGCATGCCCGCCATGATCTTGTGCATGGTGTAGTAGGGCGCCCAAACCTTTTGCGGGCGTTGAGGCGGTCCATGAATTCGGTCGGGTAAGCGCTCAGATACCCGCCCCCAAGCTTCTGCTGGCATGCGGCCAGGTCGGCCACCATTTCGTCGCCCTTCGCCTTCACGTCGCCGTCGCCCGTGGAGGCGTGCATGAGCGCGCACGCGGAGAGGAAGTGACCGGTAAAGTGTCCGCGCAGTTCACAATCGGGCGCTTCCCAGCCTCCCAGCGGCGTGGCGGAAGATGGAAGGCCCGCGTTTACGCGGAAGTTGTGCACCAGACGGTCTGCGGGCAACCGGTGCAGTACGCCGCGGTTTGCGTCCTGGGCGTCCTTGCAGGCTCCCGAGGTTATGCGGACCTCGGCCATCGCAAACGGCTGGACCTTCGCGGCAACTTCCTTCCGCGTGAACTCGATCTTTCCGTCGAAAGGCTCCACGGTGGGGCGCGGTCCGCGTCTGGGCCCTGGAGGGTTCGCGGTATTCTGTGGAATGTCCTGAGCAATCGCCTGGATCGGAGCCGCCGCCGTGGCGATTCCTGAAACCGCTACCGCCCCGAACATGCGCCGGCTGAGGCTCGTTGATTTCTCATGGTTCATAGAGGTACCTCCGGTTTGCTTGACACCCGCTTGAAACCAGATTATAAATTATCACGAATGATGGGATCCTCCTGTGCTCAGGTCATGCTGGCGGTCGGGCTGGTCCAAATGGCGGACGCCCAAACTGCTGACCCGGCAGTGGCGACACACCGGGCCATCGCACTGGTGGAGCAGGGGCGCTGCAAGGAAGCGCTTCCCATGTTGGAGCACGCCCTGACCCGCCTGGCCGACAAGCAGCTTCGCTACAACGGGGGCATGGCCGAAGCGCGCTGTGCGATGGCCGCGGGCCAGGAGAATGCGGCAATCGGCGCTCTGCTGCAACTTCGCAGGGAATTTCCCGATGACCCCGAAGTCCTCTTCGTCACCGTGCATTACTTCTCCCAACTGGCCATGCGGACCTCGCAGGAACTGGCCGCCAAAGCTCCGGCCTCGCCCCAGGCGCGCCGGCTGGAAGCGGAGGCGTTCGAATCGGAGGGCAAGTGGGACGAGGCCGCGGGCATCTATCGAGGCATTCTCCAAAGCAACCCCGGCCTGCCGGAGATCCACTATCGCCTGGGGCAGGTGCTGCTGTCGAAAGCGGGCGACGCCGGCCCCACCGGCGAGGCGCGCGCGGAATTCGAGAAGGAGCTGCAGGTGGACCCGCACAACGCCGCGGCTGAGTTCGTGCTGGGCGAGCTGGCCCGCCGCGCCGGCCAATGGGACGATGCGGCTCACCATTTTTCGCGAGCATCGACTCTGGACGCGGGGTTCTCGGAGGCATACCTGGCGCTGGGGATGGCGCTCACTTCGGCCGGAAAGTTCGCCGACGCGGTTACGCCCCTGGAGACGTACGTCAAAATGGAGCCCGCCGACCCCGCCGGTCACTATCAGCTGGCCATCGCCTACCGCCGCACCGGCAACACCGAAGGCGCGGATCGCGAGATGGCGCTGCAACCGGCCGCCAGGTAGCGATGGTTGCGCTCTCCCGACGCCGCCTTTTGCAAATGTTGTGCGGCTCGGCGTTCGCCGGCCCGTTGACGCCGGGACTTCCATTCTTCGAAGAGGTTCCGCCCGCGGCCAGCGGGATTGCCTGGACGCACGTCGCCGGGCTTTCTCCCGACATGTACGTTCCCGAAACCATTGGCCCGGGCTGCGCTTTTCTCGACTATGACAACGACGGCTGGATGGACATCTATCTGGTGAACAGCGGTCCCTGTGATTTCTATTCGCCACCGGCTCCGCTGCGCAACGCCCTCTATCGCAACAACCGCGACGGCACCTTCACGGACGTCACGGAAAAAGCCGGGGTGGGCGGGAACGCGTATGGAATGGGCGTAGCGGTGGGCGATTACGACGGCGACGGGCTGCCGGACATGTATGTGACGCAGTACCCGCACAGCATCCTGTATCACAACAACGGCGACGGCACCTTTACTGACGTGACCGCGAAGGCCGGCGTGGCCGCGCCCGGCTGGAGCAGCAGCGCCGTCTGGTTCGATTACGACAACGACGGCCGGCTTGATTTGTTCGTCTGCCGCTTTGGTGACTTCGACAAATCGAAGCAGATCTACTGCGGCAACCGCGACACCGGCGCACATTATTACTGCGCGCCCAGTGTTGTAAAGCCGCTCCCCTGCTGGCTGTTTCACAACAATGGCGACGGCACGTTTACCGATGTCAGCAAGGCATCGGGCATCGCGAGTCATGCGGCGCGGGCGTGGGGCGTGGTGGCCGCCGACATCAACAACGACGGCTGGATGGACCTGTTTGTCAGCAACGACAAGCTGCCGAATTTCTTGTTCGCGAATCGCGGCAAGGGGCGGTTCGAAGAAGTGGGCGCTTTCGCCGGCGTGGCCTACAGCCAGTTCGGCGTGGCCCGCTCCGGCATGGGCGTGGACGCCGCCGACTTCAACGAGGACGGTCTGGTGGATCTCTTTGTAGGCAACATCGACCACGAGTTGTTCTCGCTGTACCGCAACAGCGGGAACGAAGCTTTCGATGACGTCGCGGTTCCCACCGGCATCGGCGCGGCAACGCAATTCCTGAGCGGGTGGGGATTGAAGTTCTTCGACTTCGACAACGACGGCAACCTCGACCTGATTCTGTGCAACGGCCATCCGGACACCATGGTGGGCGTCTATCAGAAGCAGGTGAGCTATCGCCAGCCCATGGTGCTGTTGCAGAACACCGGCGCGGCGTGGAAGAACGTCAGCCCGCAGGCAGGCCCCGCGTTTAGCCAGCCGATCGCGGGCCGTGGGCTGGCCGTGGGCGACTTCGACAACGACGGCGCGGTGGATGTCCTGGTGACCGTGAACGACGGCGCGCCCATCCTGCTGCGTAATAGAGCGGGTCTGCAAGATCACTGGCTGGGCCTGCGCCTGGTTGGGCGCAAAGCCAACGTGGATGCGATCGGCGCGGTGGTCAGCTATCAGGCGGGCGACCGGAAGCGCCGCCGCGTGAAGACCGGCGCGGGCAGCTTCCTCTCCTCTCACGATCCGCGCCTGGTTCTGGGCCTGGGTAACGCGGCAAAGGTGGAGTGGTTGGAGGTACGATGGCCGCAGCCGGGCGGCGGCGTGGAACGGTTTCACGATGTTCCCATTGACCGCTACATCACCATCGTGGAGGGAATCGGGAAGTGGTCCTGAGAATCGTTCCGGCGCTGTTCGCGGTTTGCGCATTGTTCGCGCAACAGCCGGCCGAGAACGATCTCCAGACCGCCATCGCGCTCACCCGGCAAGGCCAGTTTCAGCAGGCCATCCCGCACTTCCTCGCCGCGCGCGGCCACGTTGCCGACGAGTTCGCGGTGGAGTTCAACCTGGCCCTCTGCTACGTGGGCACGCGCCAGTTCCCGCGGGCCATCGGGATTCTCACCAGCATCGGCGAGGGCCGGCGGCATGCGGCCGACGTGGATAATCTGCTGGCCCAGGCATTCGTTGGCGATCACCAGCAGGAGGCCGCGATGCAGGCGTTCCAGCGTTCCGCCGATGCGGCGCCGGCGAACGAAAAGCTGTACCTGCTGGTCTCCGAGGCGTGCTTCGATGAGGGCCTGGCTGACCTTGGCATCCGAGTGCTCGGAGTGGGCCTGCGCAATCTGCCGGATTCGCCGCGGCTGCTGTTCGAGCGCGGCCTGCTTCGCTCGCAACTGGAACAGACGGATCTCGCCGACGCGGATTTTCAGTCGGTTCGGAAGCTCGCGCCAGATTCTGACATCGCATATGTTGCGGCCGCCCAGCAGGCTCTGCTCGCCGGCAACGTGCAGCAGGCCATCCGGGCGGCGCGCGAGGGCATCGGCAAAGGCCATCCCCACTACGTTCTTCTGACCATGCTCGGCGAGGCCCTGCTGCGCGCCGGGGCGACACCCGCGACCCCGATTGAATTCGCCGAAGCGCAGGCGGCGCTGGAACGGGCGGTGGAGGAACGGCCGGGCTATTCCAGCGCGCACATCGCGCTCGGCCGGATTTATCTCGCGCGGCAGAAGGTGGACGACGCCATCGCGCAGCTGGAGGCCGGCAGGCAGCTCGATCCGCGCAATCGTGCGGTTTACGCGGCGCTGGCCACGGCGTGGCGGCGGGCAGGGAACCCAGACAAAGCGCGGGAGGCCCTCGCCAGGCTGGCTGAATTGAATCGTGAGGAGGCGGCAAGAGTCGGCTCCGCTGATGGCGGGCACGCAGGGTATGTGGCGGCGCCGCCGCGGTAAGCCCGAAATCACTGCAGTGGCGGCGCCTCCGCTTCAGGGAGCCGCGACCCAAGACCGAGAAAGATCGCCAGGCCCTCATTGATTGCGGCGATCTCCGTCGGCGCAAGCAGGCCGAACGCGCGCCGGATTCGCCGCTTGTCGACGGATCGGAGATGGTCGATCAGCGCAAAGGACTCCTTTGCGAGTCCACTCGGACCGGGGGCAAGTGGCGGATAGAGAAGTCCGTCGCCTCGAGTCCCCGTCACCGGCACCACGCACACCAGCGGAAAGCGCTGATCTCCTACCACATCCGGATCGCTCACAACGATGCAAGGTCTGACGCCACGCTGTTCGTGCCCGACCGTGGGGTCAAGTTCCACCAGAACAAGCACGCCGCGGCCGAGGTTCACTCACTCCCCTCCAACCAGCCCTCGCCAAGTACCCACCTGATGGGCGTCCCGGCGTCGCCGTCGACCAGTGGATCGGTGTCTTCCTCGGGTAGACCCCGCGCCCATTCCGCGAGACCCTGCTCTGCCAGGTCAGCGCTTTCGGGATGGGGATTACGGAGCGAACGATGAAGCTCCGTGCGCCTTCGGCGATCCAGCTCGTTGCGGACGGCCTCAGCGACGAACTTGCTGCGGTTCTTCTCGCGGCGGTCGATGTCCCTCACAAGATCCGTCGGCAGGGTTACGGTCACGCGTTCGACAGCGGCCATAGCATACTCTGGGTATGATCATACCATCCTCACGTGGGGAAACGCGCGCGACACGATCCTCACTGGTCGTCACTATCTGATCGCACGGAACGCCCGCCAAAGCGTCACGATCCTACTCGGCCACCACGCCTCGGTCGCGCCCAGCATCCCCGCTCCCTCAGCCCAAACATCCCGCCTTTCCGCCAAAGCGCGCCGGCAGGCTCTGCGGTCGGTGCCCCGTGTTGCCGCCATGGTTACGTGTGGCTATGGATGGCCCGACAAGTCGCAGCTCATTTACGGGACCTGAACGGCGAGCTCGTGGGTGGCCATCAGATGATCATCGGAATCGCGCACCAGCAGCCGGATCAGATAACTCCCCGACCCTAGTTCGAAGGTCGACGTAATCTTAACCGCGGGAGGCTGGCGTGGCTCCGTAGTCTCGCCTGGCAGGCTCACTTGCACGGTCTTTTCCCAGCCGCCAGCGAAGCGACCCGTCTTGTCATATAGTGCCAGCACCAGCTTCAGATCGTTGCGGTTACCCCTTTCGTCCGCGCGATCCATGCTTGTTCGCGTCATTCTCTTCGTTCGAGTCGTTCTCCTCGTCGATGGAGCCGGCCGTGTTGATCGTATACAGGCCGCGCGCGTCAAGAGAACTGATGACCACGCTGGAGCGGGCCGCGAGGTCCACCACGTCGAGCTCGTCCTCTTGCAGATCCTCGAGCACCTGAAACCCGGGCGACGCCAGAATGATGATTCGCCGGCCAGGCATCGCTGAAATGCGGCGTACCGCATCCATGAGCACCAGCAACGAAGCGCGGCTTTCATGGAGGCCTTGCGAGAGAGCAATCCTTGCGGCGTCCATGGCCCTGGCGCGCGCGATTCCAATGGCCGGCGGCCGCAGGCGCAGGCAACTCATGGCTTCCCCGGTGACCGCCTCCAGTGCCTCCTGGTCTCCCTTGTTCCGGATCAGGTCCGCCACGTAGTAACTCACCTCCGGGCAATCCTCCGCTCCGAACCCAGGGAGTGGGCGCGGTCGCAATTTCAGCAGAGCGGCATGAAGGACCGCGCGATCACCGGTGAAATCCACCATGCCTTGTCCTGACGTAGTGAAGATGGCCACGAGATCGGTGGGTTCCAGCGCGTCGATGTTCCGGCCGGCGGCATCCCGCACCCTCGCCAGGTCCGCGGAATTCAAATGCACGTCGTCAAAGAGATAGGCGATGGAGCTCTCGGGAGCAACCTCCGGGTGCTTGTCGGTCCGGCTGTCCACGGAGTTCGCGGCGGTCGCGGGCCTGGCCACTCCGCCCCCGGCCTGTTCCACGATGAACTTTGTGATCTCCTGGCGCTTGCCTTTGTCGAAGAGCTGGAAATCGTCCTTCGTCAGGTTGCCCACTGCCTGCCCTTTTGCATCGCGCACCACCACCGGGACCATCACCAAATGCACGCCCGCTTTGAAAGTGACCCCGTCGGAACTGGATGGCGCCACCGGCTGGCCCGTGGCCAGGGCGCCGATAGCGAGGGTGAAGAGGAAAGCAGCGGTTTTCACCGCTCCCCCACCCTCGGAAAAACCCGCGGCACGATCCCCGCGCCCTCTTTCACCGCGATGATCTGATTCGCGGCGATACCGGTCAGCCGTGTCGCCAGCCCGCTTGGCCAGCGAATCTCCAGCGCGTCCACCATCGTGCGATTTCCCAGACCGAAGTGCAGCCGCGGGTCCTGCGCGGACTGGTAGCTCATTCCCCCTTTGCGCTGATCGCAGAGCGTCAGGTCGCCCGCCACCACTTTCACTCGTGCGCCCACGCCGTCGCGATTGGAACGCGTGCCGATCAGCAGCACCTGCAGCCAGTGCCCGGCATTGCCGCCATCGTTGCGCAGGAGCTGCGGCGGGCCGCCGTTGTTGCTCACCAGAATGTCCAGGTCGCCGTCGTTATCGAAATCGCCCACGGCCGCGCCCCGTCCCACCGTTGGCGTCTGGAAATCCGGTCCCAGTTGATCGCTCACGTTCACGAAAATTCCGCCCCCCGCGTTGCGAAACATCAGCTTGGGTTCGGCGAACCGAATGCCCGCGCGATAGCGCTCAATGTTGTCCAGCACGTGGCCAGCGGCCATGAATACATCTCGGCAGCCGTCGTTGTCGTAGTCCAGAAACTTCGCGCCAAACTCGCTCGCGTGGAACGTCTCGTATCCCAGCTTTGAACTGAACGTGGCGTCTTCGAATTGGCCGTGGCCAAGGTTGCGGTAGAAGCGGGCCAGTTGCTGATCGAGATGCGTAACGATCAGGTCCATGCGTCCGTTGCCGGTGGCGTCGGCGGCGTCGGTCCCCATACCCGATTCCGTGAGCCCATCCTCGCTCACGGCAGCGCCGGCTTCGTAGCCCACGTCCGTGAACGTGCCATCGCGGTTGTTGTGGAAGAGGGAATTCGGCTGGGCGTCGTTAGCGATAAAGATGTCCTGCCAGCCGTCGTCATCGTAGTCGAAGGTGACGACGCCTAGCCCGTTGGACGGCTTCGCGGCCAGGCCGGACGGCTTGCTGACATCCGTGAAAGTGCCGTCGCCGTTGTTGCGATACAACGTGGGCGCCTGGCCGTGGTAATCGTTGGGGTGGCAGTAGCTGCGCATGCCCGGACCGCGATTGCCGCAGTAGAAGTTGGTCTGGGGCGTCCAATCCAGATAATTGGCCACCAACAGATCGAGCAGGCCGTCGTTGTCGTAATCGAACCACGCGGCGCTGGAAGCCCACCGTCCGCGGTTGGCCACTCCCGCGCGGGCGCTCACGTCGGTGAAAGTGCCGTCCCCGTTGTTGTGATACAGGATGCAGCGGCCGTAGCCCAGAACAAACAAATCAGGGAAGCCGTTGTTGTCGAAGTCCCCCACCGCGACGCCCATGCCGAACAGGCCCTCGGCGCCAACGCCCGCGTGTGCGGTGACGTCGGTGAAGGTGCCGTCGCCGTTGTTACGGTAGAGTGCGCTACGCGACGGATGGTCTGGCCTGCAGCCGTTTACAAGATAGAGGTCCAGCAGGCCGTTTTGGTCGTAGTCGATCCAGCCGCAACCGGCGCCCATCGTTTCAATCAGGTACTTCTGCTCGCTGTAAGCGTTCTCATGGATGAACCTGATTCCGGCCGGTCCGGTAACATCCACAAAGCGAACCGGATAACCTGGCGCCACCGCCCCCAGGGCGGCCAGGAGCACGCTCCGGCGTGTCATCGCCGCGGGTTTTCTGGTCAACGGCCCTCCGGTAGCGCTATCAAAAATGACTTGACCACTAATGCGAAACAAGTATACAATCGCCGACAAGCCTGGGGGTAATCTATGATCTATAATCCACCGCCGTGCCAAGGCGTTACCGTCCGACAATCTTCCCGGATCGCAATCCGGCTAGCCGTCGTTTGTCTCGTCCTGCTACTGTCGCAGGCCTGGGCGCAATCCACCCAGGGCGCGGTGAGCGTTACGGTTACCGATCCCGCCGGCGCGGTGATTCCAGCCGCGAAACTGGAACTGCGCGATCTGGGCAGCAACGAACTGCGGACCGCAACCACTCAGGAAGGCGGCACCTATCGATTCGTTGACCTGGACAACGGGAACTACGCCCTGACCGTCGCGAAGGAGGGTTTCGCGAACGAAGTGGTTAGCCCTGTCGTTGTGCAGGTGGCCCGCGTCACCGACGTATCCGTCATGCTCAAAATTGGCGTCACCGCGGAGACAGTGGAAGTAAGTGGCGAAGGCGCGACAGTTCTGGAAAGCTCCTCCAACATGGAGGGCACGACCATTGACATGAAGCAGATCGAGGATCTGCCCCTCGGCGGACGCGACGTCACGCAGTTGTCCTTCTATGTGCCCGGCTACAACGGCACCTGGAACGGACTGCCCTCCATCGATCAGGGCAACAATATCGACGGCGTGATCGGCAGCCCCAGCCGCATGAAGTTCACCGGAAACGCGCAGCCCATCGTGTCCGCCCGGCTCGAAGACATCGCGGAGATGACCGTCCAGACCGACCAGCTCGATCTCGATCAGGGTTTCGGCCAGGCCAGCATGCAGATTAACTTCATCACGCGCCGCGGCACCAATGCCTACCACGGGCGCGTTTACGAAGACTTCCGGAATGCCGACCTGAACGCCAATTCGTGGTCCAACAATGGCGCGGGCATTCCCCGGCCGCCTTTCATTCTCAACGATTTTGGCGGCAGCGTCGGCGGGCCCATCAGGAAGGACAAGCTGTTCTTTTTCGGAAGCTTTAGCATGTCCAAGCAACCCGGCTCCTACAGCGTCAACAACCAGGTGCTTACGCCGGCCGCGCAGACCGGGTTGTACACGTACACCGGAACTGACGGCAACACTCACACCGTGAATGTCCTGAACGTCGCCAACAGCTTCAACCCCGCGCTGCCGGGCGCCGTCAACCCGGTGATCGCTTCCGAGCTTAAGTCGATCAATGGTTCGCTGTCCAGCGGCTTCCTCTCCGGTAACCCCGATCCGAACCTTCAGACCCTGAACTGGCTGCAGCCTAACCCGACGACCTTCTATTACCCCACGTTCCGCATCGATTACAACGCGACGGATAATCTGCGGCTCCACGTGGCGTTCAACGAAACCAAGGAAGTGCAGCCCTCCGTTTCACCTGGGTTCTTCCCGGGGTCGGCTTATTCCGACGCTATCGCCGGCAACAAGAGCAACGCCTACACCGCTTCATTGGGAGCTGAGTGGACCATCTCTCCCACGCTGGTCAATGAGTTCAGGGGAGGCTTCCTCTACAACGCGACCTGGTACGCGTACAACGCCGCGCCGTTATACGCGACTTCGCCGGGAGCGATCGCCTGGAACTACCCCGGAGCGAGCGGGAACATGTCGGGCCAGGAGTTCAACCTGGGTATCAACACCTATTACCCGGTCTTCAATGCCTCCGACTCGGTGACCTGGCAACATGACAAGCACACGCTGAAGTTCGGCTTCTCCTGGTTTCGCGAGCAGGACCACTACTACAACGCACCCGCCGGCTGGCCCACCTTCAACCTCGGCCTGGCCAATGGCGACCCGGCGCTGGCTGCTTTCTCGAATTCCGGATCGTCGGCCACCATCCCCGACGCCAGTTCCGCCCAGCTTGCCGAAGCCGAGCAGTTGTATGCCGTGCTCACTGGCCGCATATCGGAAGTGAACGGCCAGTACGGTGTGGACCCGGCAACGAAGGACTACATTCAGAAACCCGGCAGCCAGTACAACCTGGACGAGTTGATTGGGGCGTGGGGATTATTCGCGCAGGATTCTTACCGTTTGCGGCCGAATCTGACCATTAACTACGGCCTGCGCTGGGACTTCACCGGTGATGACCACGATCTGACCAACGAATACTCTGGCGCCCTGCCCAATGCGATCTACGGTCCGACACCGGTTGGCGATCTCTTCTCGCCCGGTGTACTGGGTGGCGACGCGAATCCGCTGCTCGTTGCGCGCGGGCGTCAGTACAACCCCTGGGACGTCAGCCCACAACCGTCCATCGGCATCGCCTGGTCGCCCGATTCCAGAGAGGGCATCGCCGGAAAGCTGACCGGTGGCGGAAAGACCGTGATTCGCTCCGGTTATTCGCTCCGGCGTTTCACCGAACCGCAGCAGTACTTCTGGAACCAGGCCACCGACTATGGCTCGTTCTATTATCAGAACTTCAACCTGTTTGCGAACAACACCGGCCAAACCGGATCGTTCGCTCCGGGCTCTCTGGCTCTGGGCCAGACGTTACCGCCGTATGTGTACACTCCTTCCGCCTATTCGCCCAGCTCGCCGGAATCGGATTTCACATTCGGAAGCCTGACCTATCTCGGAAACATCGTCAACGGCCTGAATCCGGACATCAAGCAGCCCTACACGCAGTCCTGGAACTTCGGCATTCAGCGTGAGCTGCCTGGGGCGGGGGTCCTGGAAGTCCGCTACAACGGCAGCCACACCATCCATCAGTGGCTGTCGGTGGACACTAACGAGGTAAACGTGTTCGAGAACGGGTTCCTCACCCAGTTCCAGGCGGCGCAGCAGAACCTGAAGATCAACGAACAACACAACATCAATTCCTTCGCCGACAATGGATACGCGGGCCAGCAGCAGACGCCCATCTTCAACGCCGCTTTTGCCGGGGAGGGTTCCGGAGGAGCCGGCGTACCGCTGGCCGATTACGGCAATACCAGCTTCATTAACGACCTCACCAGCGGGCAGGTGGGAGCCCTCGCCAACGTTTTGGCGGGGTCCGGCTACAACCCGTTTTATTTCTGCAACCTGGTGGGCGCAAGTTTCGCACCCTGCGCCAACAACGCCGGCTTTACCGGCGCCGGCGCCGGTTATCCCATTAACCTCTTCCAGGCGAACCCCTACTCAGCCGGCGAGCCGGTTTATTACATGGATTCGAACGGATACTCGAACTACAACGCGCTGCAACTGGATTACCGGCAGAAGGCCTGGCACGGCGTTCAATTCGACGCCAACTATACATGGAGCCATACGCTTGGTCTGGCCACGCCGAACCAATGGACCAGCCAGTCTCCGCAGTACACTCTGCGGAACCTGAATCAAAGCTACGGCCCGACGTTATTCGACCTGCGGAACGTGGTTCACGTCAACGGGACCTTCGATCTGCCGTTTGGCAAGGGCCGCCAGTGGCTCAACCGCGGCGGTGTGGTGAATGAGGTCCTGGGCGGTTGGACCGTGGGGGATATCTTCACGTTCCAGACCGGCGCGCCTCAGCAGATCTTTGGGGGAAACCTGACCTTTAACGATTATGGCGACGGCGGCGTGATTCTCAACGGCGTCACGCTGGCGCAACTACAGAGTGCCGTCGGCGTGTACCATGTGGGTTCGGCCAACGGAGGATACGTCGACAATATCAATCCTCAGTATTTGGTCAGTCCCACGGGAGGCGGCGCCAATCCCTCGTACGTCACGCCGAACACAACCGCGGGCGCCATCGGTCAGGTCATCTACTTGTACGGTCCGCATCAGACTTACAACGACATGTCGTTGTCCAAGCGGTTTCCGATCACCGAGAGGATCCGCTTGTCGCTGCAAGGGGAGTTTCTGAACGCCTTCAACCATCCGACTTTCGCATGGGCTGGCGGTGCCGGGAGCGTTCAGGCGTTCGGCTTTGGGCTGGGCTACAACAATAACAATCCTCGAAACGTAGAATTGCGAGCGAACCTGGAGTTTTGAGCGGAGATCGACATGGACCGGTCCGTGACCCTCGCGGCCCGGTCCCGCTGGTGCAAGTTGTTTACGCGGCGGTCAACGGTAGTTGTCCATGACGTTCAGGTGCTGCTCGGAGAACATTCCGAACGCCGCCTGGGCCACCAGACGGGCATTAGGCTTGTCGCGGGTCAGGATGCTCTGGGCGATCTCGACGTGAGCCCTGGCGGATTGCACGAGGTTGATTCGGCCGAAATCGCGCACGCTCCGAATGAAGAGGAATGCCAGCAATGGCATCATCACCTGCTCCAGCACGCGCGGCAGGAAGCTGTTGCCAGTGGAACTCCAGAGAGCTTCATGGAAAACCTGATCGCGGCTGTGAAACAACTTCGCGTCTCCCGATTTGGCGATCTCCACCATTTCGTTGGCGATGTCCAACAGCCGGTTGGCCACTTCGTTGGTGGCGTTTTCGATGGCCAGCTCAACGGCGAGCGTTTCCAACTCGCCGCGAATGCGCAAAATGTCCGCGATCTCGGCCCGCGTAAGCGCCGTGACGAAGCAACCGTGGTTTGCCTTTCGCGACACCAGCCCCTGGTGCTCCAGCTCCACCAGCGCCTCGCGAACCGTGGGCTGGCCGACTCCGAGCTGTCGCGCCACCCTGGATTCGACAATCCTGTCGCCCGGCTTGAGCTCGCCTCCGAGAATGAGATTGCGAATGGTGCTGGCGATCTCGTTCGAGAGCCCCGTTTTGGCGCCGAGCTTGCGCGAGAGTGCCTCCATGGTGGAATGGATTCGCGCGTCCTCGGAAGAGCCGGTCATGGAACCTCCGAACTCGAGTTTTCGACCGTTGGAGCTTGACAGTGGTAGCAAACCAAATTATAAATCATTTATTCCGGCTCGGCACGTCATGACTCGCACGTCTTTGATACTGCTCCTCCTCGCTGTGCCTGCGGTGTTGCACGCCGCGCCAGGACCAAGTTTTCATTATGACCTGCGCGCGGAAGGCTGGCTGCGGGCGGACGGCGGTATTGATATGACCGCGGCGCTGCAGCGCTATGACGCCGACCGCGGCACACTGGACCGCTATTACGACGTGGCGTTGTCCAGCGAGCGCATGGCGAGTCTGGACCAGTTCGACAACACCTGGCTGAGCCTTCTGGAACAGGTTCCGTTCGATACGCTGGATGTAGACGGACGCGTGGACTATCTGCTGCTTCGCAATACCCTGGAACAGGACCTGCATCGCCGCGCGGCGACCAGAAAACGCGAGGCCGAAATGGCCCCTCTCGTGCCGTTTGCCGGCTCCGTTCTGGACCTCGACGACAACCTGCGGCGATTCGCCTTCACCGACGGCGCCGACGCAGCGTCGAAGGTCACGCAGATTGCGGATCAGATCGATAAGCTCACCGCGGACGTGAAGGCTGGGAAGCTGACCGCTCCCCCCACTACCGCTATGCGCGCTTCGCGCACCATCGAATCTCTGCGGCGGACGCTGAAACGCTGGTTCGATTTCTATAACGGCTACAACCCGGAGTTCAGTTGGTGGGTGGACCAGCCATGGAAACGCGCCGATGCGGCGCTCGCTGCTTACGGCGGGCTGCTGCGCGAAAAGATCGGTGGCGTCAGCGCATCCGATAAAGACACCATTGTGGGCGATCCGGTGGGCCGGGACGTGTTGCAGGAAGCGCTGGCCGCGGAGATGATCCCGTATTCCCCCGAGGAACTGATCGCCATCGCCCGCAAGGAGTTCGCCTGGTGCCGTACGGAAATGATTGCGGCGTCGAGAGACATGGGCTACGGCGACGACTGGCGGAAGGCCCTGGAGCACGTGAAGAACGACTACGTGAAGCCAGGCCAGCAACCGGCGCTGATTCGGGATCTGGCCTACGAAGCGGTAGGCTTCGTGCGCCAGCATGACCTGGTGACCATCCCGGAAGGGGCCACCAACTCCTGGCGCATGGAGATGATGACGCCGGAGCGGCAGCGCATCAACCCCTTCTTCACCGGCGGCGACACCATGAGCGTTTCGTTTCCCACGGAATCGATGACCGAGGAGCAGAAGCTGATGAGCATGCGCGGCAACAATATTCACTTTGCGCGCGCCACGGTTTTCCACGAGCTGCTCCCCGGGCACTATCTTCAGGAATACATGAGCGAACGGTATCGCCCGTGGCGGCGGCCTTTCGACACGCCGTTCTGGATTGAAGGGTGGGCCTTCTACTGGGAGACTCTTTTGTGGGACCTGGATTTTGCGAAGTCGCCCGAAGATCGCATGGGCATGCTGTTCTGGCGCATCCATCGGGCCGCGCGGGTCATATTTTCGCTGAGTTTTCATCTGGGGCAGATGACCGCGCCGCAGGCCGTGGACTTCCTGGTCAATGAGGTTGGGCATGAGCGGGAGAACGCCGCGGCAGAAGTGCGCAGGTCCTTCGAAAGTTCCGACTACGGCCCGTTGTATCAGTGCGCGTATGAGCTTGGGGCGCTGCAGTTTCGCGCCCTGCACGCGGAATTCGTCGATTCCGGCAAGATGACCAACCGGCAGTTTCACGATGCAGTGTTGCAATTAAACTCAATGCCGGTGGAAATGATTCGTGCGTCACTGCTTAACCGTAAATTGCCCAGGGATTTCGTACCGGAATGGAAGTTTTACGATGAGGCGCCCGCGGGCAAGCACGCTCCGGGCGGAGCCGGACAATGAACAGGAGATTCATGAAGACGGATTGGAGTGGAGTTATTCCCGCGGCGACCACGGAATTTGGATCGGACGGGTCGCTCGCTTTGGAGGCCACAGGTTGCCATCTGGATGCGCTGATTGAGGGCGGTATTCACGGCGTTGTGATGCTGGGCACGGTTGGTGAAAATACGTCGTTGGAATATGAAGAGAAGCTCGACGTCGTCCGGATCGCGCTCAAGGCCAGCAAGGGCCGCATCCCGGTTGTGGCTGGCGTGGCCGAGTATACTACCGCGCTGGCGTGCCGCTTCGCGAAGGATGCCGAACGCGCGGGAGCCGACGGGTTGATGGTGCTGCCTGCCATGGTGTACAAGTCCGATCCACGGGAGACGGAGGCGCATTTCCGGGCCGTTGCGCGGTCCACGGGCCTGCCGGTGATGTGCTACAACAACCCGTCGGTGTACGGCGTCGATATTACGCCCCCGTTGTTTGCGGCGATGGCGGACGAGCCCAATCTGGCCGCAATCAAGGAGTCCTCCGAAGACGTCCGCCGGCTGACCGACTTGAAGAACCTCACGGGAGACCGCTACGCTCTTCTCCAGGGCGTTGATGACCTGGTTCTGGAAGGAATCATGCTGGGCGCGCGCGGCTGGGTTTCCGGTCTGGCAAACGCGTTCCCGCGCGAAAGCGTGCATCTTTGGGAACTGGCCAGCTCAGGCCGCTACGAGCAGGCGCTTCCCCTGTATCGCTGGTTTATGCCGCTGCTGCATCTGGACACCAGCCCCAAACTGGTGCAATACATTAAGCTGGCGAATGAGGCCACGGGAATGGGCAAAGAGTACGTGCGCGCGCCTCGTCTGACCATCGAAGGCGGGGAGCGAGAGATGATTCTGGGCATTATCGAGACCGCTATTGCCGCCCGTCCAGTGCTGGTCAACGGCACGCCCGTGGTGCAGGGGGCGGATTGACGGCTGGCGCCAACGCGACCACCAGAGTCCGGGTTGTCGATTCTCACACGGGTGGCGAACCCACCAGGGTGGTGGTGGAAGGCGCACCAGACCTGGGACAGGGTTCCATGGCCGAGCGGCTGGAACGCTTCCAGCGTGACCATGACGAATTCCGCTCGGCGGTAGTCAACGAACCGCGCGGTTCTGACGTCATGGTCGGCGCGCTCCTGTGCGAACCGCAGGATATCTCTTGCGCGGCGGGCGTTATTTTTTTCAATAACGTCGGCTACCTGGGCATGTGCGGCCACGGCAGCATGGGGCTGATGGTTACGCTGGCGCATCTCGGCAGGATCGGCGCAGGCGTGCACCGCATCGAGACTCCGGTGGGCGTCATTGAGGCGGAGCTAAACGCCGCCGGCTCCGTTACCATCGAGAATGTTCCGAGCTTTCGCAGCCTCCGGCAAATCGAGGTCAAGGTCGAAGGGTCTGGCAGCGTCTGCGGCGACGTGGCGTGGGGAGGGAACTGGTTCTTTCTTACGGCCGGCCATGGCCTCGACATTACGCTCGAGAACGCGCCTACCCTTACCGGCCTTTCCTGGCGCATCCGGCGCGCTCTGCAGCAGAGCGGCATCACGGGCACGGATGGACATGAGATCGACCATGTAGAGCTGTTCGGCCCGCCCCGGCAACCCGGGGCGCACAGCAGGAACTTCGTCCTGTGCCCCGGCGGCGCATACGACCGTTCGCCCTGCGGCACGGGAACCAGCGCGAAACTGGCCTGCCTGGCGGCCGACGGCAAGCTCCAGGAGGGCGAAATCTGGCGTCAGGAGGGCATCCTGGGCACCGTGTTCGAAGGCCGCTATCGGAGGGCGGGCGAGTGCATCCGGCCATCGATCACCGGCCACGCCTGGGTGAATTCCGAGGCCACCCTCGTGTTCGATCCCCGCGACCCGTTCCGCATGGGCATTCGCGGATGAGTGGTCCGGCGGCCGATGTTGTTGTAATCGGCGCGGGCATTGTGGGTGCGGCTTGCGCCTGGGCGCTGGCGCGCGATGGCCTGCGGGTCACCGTGCTGGAGAGCGGCGTCCCCGGTGGCGGCGCCACTGCGGCGGGCATGGGCCACCTGGTGGTGATGGACGGTTCCGAAGCTGAATTCACCCTGACCCGCTACGCGCGCGATTTGTGGCTGAGGCTGGCGCCCGAGATTCCGCCGGAAGGCGAGTTCCGGCGGTGCGGCACCATCTGGGTGGCCGCGGATGGGGAAGAATTCGCCGCGGCACAGGCAAAACTCGCCTGGTATGCCGAACGCGGCGTGCGTTCGGAGATTCTGGATGGGCGCGCGCTGGCCGACGCGGAGCCGAATCTGCGCCCCGGACTTGCTGGCGGGCTGCTGGTGCCCGACGATGCCGTCGTGTATGCACCGTGGATCGCGGGATGGCTTCTGCAGCGGTCCGGCGCATCGCTTCGAGTGGGTGCGGCGGTGGCGACGGTGGATTCGGCCGGTGTTGTGCTGGCTGGCGGCGAGAGAATCGCGTGTGGCCCCATCGTGTGCGCGGCCGGCTGTTCCGCGACGCAGTTTATCGCGGATCTGCCGATTCGCCCGCGCAAAGGACATCTGGCGATTACCGACCGTTATCCTGGCTTCGTTCACCATCAGCTCGTCGAACTGGGGTACGTCAAGAACGCCCACGGCGTCGACGCTCAATCGGTCGCGTTCAACGTGCAACCGCGGGCGACAGGACAGGCGCTGCTTGGATCGTCCAGACAATTTGGCGACGAGCGTTCCGACGTTCGCTGGCCGGTGTTGGCGCGCATGATCCGCCGCGCCACCGAATACATGCCCTCGCTCGCCCGGATTTCGGTAATCCGCGTCTGGACCGGTTTCCGCGCGGCGACTCCCGATCAGCTTCCTCTGATCGGACCCCACGGAGGCATCGATAACCTGATCCTGGCGACCGGGCATGAGGGCCTGGGGATCACTACGGCGCTGGCCACCGCCGAACTGGTAGTGGCACGCATACTGGGCCGCGAACCGGCGATTCCTGGCGAACCCTACCTGCCGTCGCGTATCGGAGTGCGCGCGCATGCCTGAGGGCATCGAGGTCACTGTGAACGGCAGGGCTGTGCGGGTTGCCGCGGGAACGTCCGCCGTGGCTGCCATCGCGCTGGCTGGCCTTGCGGCATGCCGCACCTCGGCAACGGGTGAGCCGCGCGGGCCGCTTTGCGGAATGGGCATCTGTTTCGAGTGCCGCGCCTCAGTGGATGGCGAAGCGCATGTTCGCACCTGTCAGGTGGTGTGCAAGCAAGGAATGGTGATTGCCACCGATGCCGCTTGAAGAACGCTGTCGCGTTTTGATTATTGGGGCCGGGCCCGCCGGTATGGCCGCGGCATGTGCGGCCGCGGAGTCGGCCACTTCCGTTACTGTTCTGGACGACAACGCCGCGCCGGGCGGCCAGATTTGGCGCGGCCAGGAAAATTCGTGGACGCGCCGCCTGAAGGGTTCGGGCGTTCGCTTCCTCAGCGCGACGCGCGCCATCGCCCTGCTCGACGCCGGTGTGCTGCTGGCCGAGCAGAGCAGTATTCCGCTTGTGTTCCATTTCGAGAAACTGATTCTGGCCACGGGAGCACGGGAACTGTTTCTTCCGTTCCCGGGCTGGACAATGCCCGGAGTAACCGGAGCCGGCGGGCTGCAGGCGCTGGCCCAGGGCGGCCTGCCGGTGCGGGGCAAGCGCGTGGTAGTGGCCGGTACGGGTCCCCTGTTGTTGGAGGTGGCGGCGCATCTCCGCTCGCGCGGCGCCATCGTAGCGGCCATCGCCGAGCAGGCGACGTTTTCGAATCTCGTCCGCTTTGCCGCGAAGCTCTATCGAACGCCCGTTAAAACCCTGCAGGCCGTCGAGCTGCTGTGGCGTCTGCGCGGAATTCCTTTTCTCACCGAAGCCTGGCCAATTGCCGCGGAAGGTAACCAATCGCTCGATACCGTGCTGGTGCGCACCCGCGCGGGTGTCCGGCGCATCGCCTGCGATTACCTGGCATGTGGCTTCGGCCTGACGCCGAACATCGAACTGGCGGCGCTGGCCGGTTGCGCGCTGCGCGACGGTTTCGTGGCCGTCGACGAATGGCAGCAGGCCTCGCCTGACGGAGTCTTCTGCGCGGGCGAGCCAACCGGCGTCGGCGGCGTGGATCGCAGTGTGGTGGAGGGGCGGATTGCCGGCTACGCTGCCGTGGGTGCACGTGACCGCGCCTCCAGACTCTTCCGCGCACGCACCAGGATGCATCGTTTCTCCGCCGATCTGGCCCGGTGCTTCGCCCTTCGCGAGGAGCTAAAGCACCTTGCGTCCCCGGAAACCATTGTGTGCCGCTGTGAAGATGTTCCCTTCGGGAGCGTGGCCGGCCACTGCGACCCCCGCGCCGCCAAATTGCATGCGCGCTGCGGCATGGGACCGTGTCAGGGACGCGTTTGCGGCCCGGCTCTTCAATTTATTGTGGGGTGGCCATGGCCTACGGCTCCGGCGCGCCCTCCGCTGTTTCCCGCGCGGATGGCCACTCTGGCCGCCATCCCCAATGGGGAGGTCCTCGGTGCCTGAAGCAAACGGGAAGCGGGGGCTTCGGTTGCTGGACGCGACCGCGATCGTGGCCGGGACCATGATCGGCAGCGGCATCTTCCTGGCGCCAGCGCTGATCGCGGACATCGTGGTGCGCGCACGGCTGGGCGCAGGGTCGTTCTTGCTGATCTGGGTAGTGGGCGGCCTGCTGACGGTGTGCGGAGCGCTTTCGTTCGGCGAGCTGGCGGCGGCCATGCCGGACACCGGAGGCCAGTACGTCTATCTGCGCGAGGCCTTCTCTCCGCTGTGGGGATTTCTCTATGGCTGGACGCTGTTCACCATCATCCAGTGCGGCTTTATCGCGGCGGTTTCCTTCGCCTTCGCGAACTATCTGGGAGTTTTCCTGCCGTTCGTGAGCCAGCAGCGGATCGTGCTGCAGGCGGGCCCGTGGTCTCTTTCCAGCGCGCAACTGGCGGCCATTCTGCTCATCTTCTTTCTCACCTGGATCAACGAGCGGGGCCTGCGTTCCGCCTCGCTGACCCAGAATCTGCTCACCGCCGGGAAGATACTGGCGCTGGCCATCCTGCTGGTGGTGGCCCTCACCAGCGCCCGGGGCAGTTGGAGCCACTTTCAGCCGGTTGCGCCGGAAGTGATCTCAACGGCCACTCTGGCGGCGTTTTCGGTGGCCATGTCCAAGGCGCTGTTCGGCTACGACTCATGGAACATTGTGACGTTCCTTGCTGGTGAGACGCGCGATCCGGCGCGCACTCTTCCGCGGGCCCTGGCGCTGGGCACCCTGGCGGTGACGCTCATTTATACCCTGGCCAACCTGGCGTACCTGTACATCCTGCCATTGCCGGCGGCGGCCGCGGTTCCCGGCCAGCGCATCGCCGCCACCATCGCGCAAATAACCATCGGTCCGGCCGGGCTCATATTCATCGCGCTGGCCATCATCGTCTCTACAGCCGGCTGCGTGAACGGGCTCATTCTCACGGGACCGTGGCTTTACCTTTCCATGGCTCGCGACGGCCTGTTCTTTCGCGGGATGGACCGCTTGAGCGGCGCCGCGCGCATGCCGGTGCGGTCGCTGCGCTATCAGTCGGCCTGGGCCATCATTCTGCTGCTAAGTGGAAGCTTCGGGACTCGCGGCGCGCGGCTATACAGTGATCTGCTGACCTTCACCTCATTCGCATCGCTGCTGTTCAACACATTGACCATCGCCGGACTCTTTGTGTTGCGTTACCGTCAACCGCATCTGGCGCGGCCGTACAAGGCGTTTGGGTATCCATTTGTGCCGCTGCTCTACATCGCGATCGCGGCCTTCCTGCTGATCTTCATCGCGGTGGGCGACCCGGGGAACGCCGGGCTGGGCGTGCTGCTCATCGCCGCGGGCGTGCCGTTCTACTTGTACTGGTCGGCGAAGGCGAAGCGAGGCCGGGGGACGGTTTCGGACGGATGAACCCTATTGGACGCTTTGGCGGTCCCGGCGGGGGCCCCATGAGTTTCTTCAGGATGTCGGACACGACCTGGAAGCGGTGATCGCATTTTCCCTCCAACGCGGCAAGACGCTCGGCAAGTTCGATGTGCGTGGCGAGCAACTGACGTAGCCGCATAAAGGTGCGCATGATGGCGACGTTTACCACAGCGGCGCGTTCGCTCCGCAAAACACTCGAAAGCATGGCGACGCCCTGTTCGGTGAAAGCGTAAGGGCAGGAACCCGCCAAGGCTCCGGCGCGAAGGTATCACAGTTTGTGATACCAACGCCTCCGCCTCTTCCCCGTTGAGCTGAAGAACAAAGTCCTCGGGAAAACGATTGCTGTTTCGTTTAACCGCCTGGCGCAACGCGATGGGCTTTACCTGATAGAGCGCCGCAAGGTCCCGATCGAGCATCACCTTGTGCCCGCGGACCAACAGAATCCGCCGCTCGATTCTTTCGAGGGGCATAACCTGGGGTGATCTCGCCAATTTTCTGGGCATGGATCATTTGTCTCTTCCTTTGGTGCCGATCCGGCTCCCGCCTTCTCCTTTTCAAATATGCGCCAGGACCTCGAAACGCTTCTCGTCACCCGTCCGAATGATGACGGCGTCATCGCGATCGCCGCTGAAAGACGCGCGCTGGCCGTTCACGGTGACCGAGCCCGGCTTCATGGTGGCGGGCAAGCGTAGCTTCACGTGCAACTCCGCGGGCGCGCCCGGCCGTTCCAACTCCACCGTTGCCTGCACGCGCTGCCCCTGGGTCACCACGCGGAATCCAACTTTTCCCCAGCGTGTCGGCGCGCCGTCGATGCGGATCTCTTTGCCCGATGCCACCCACTCGCGCGGCAGCGCCCGGCCCAGATACAAACGGTCCGCGTCGGAATCCTCCAGCACCAGCATCCAGCGAACCAGTAGCGGGATGGTTTGTTGCGCGGGGATGCAGAACGTGGCCGTGTCGCCGGTGATGCCCGCGACTTCACCCGCGGTCCAGCTCCCTCGGGTGTGGTCGTGATAACGATGCGAGTACAAGAAGAGCAGGTACTCCTCTATGCGATCGAGCCGCAACAGCATCTGCGCGTAGCCGTATGAGATGAAGCCAAGGATGTCACGGCCGTTGGCGTGGGCCGGCTCCACGTTGGCCACCACGCCCAGCGTGGTGCCGCCGTACGCGCGCATGCAGTCGATCACCTGGTGGGCGAGTTCGGGCGGCAGCACGTCGGCTTGCAGCAATTCGCACCATGGGCGATGCGCCCACTGCTGGGTGCTTCCACGCCGCTCCTTCGCCATGGCCTCGCGAGCCAGCGTCTGCACACCCGGCAGCGGCGCGATGTAGGGCGGAGACAGGTCTTTGCGAGTGTTCTGGCGTATGCTTTGGACCACTGCTTGCCGCAGAACGTCGCTCCGATGGAGCCATTCACGCGCTTCTGTGCCCCCATCGGCGGCGACGGACGGCCAAACGCTCGCCAGATCCCGAAAGCCCCGCGCGGCCATGGCGCTGTTGGCGTAGTAAGGCTGCCACCAGGTCATCGGCCGAGGCATCAGGCAGGAATCCGATTCGCTCCAGCCATGGATCAATCCAAAGCCGGGATTGTCCGCTGCCAGATGCAGACTCTCTTCGTGCAGGGCGGCCAGCAGTCCGGCAGTGGCGCTGATCTTTGCCTGATGTTTCCGCAGCAGGGCCGTATCGCGCGTGTAGTTGTAGTACCGCGCCAGCAGCGACAGCGTCAAACCAAACTGCGCCGTTTCCGGGCCGCGCATGTTGATCATTCCAGCGCCGTCGACGAAATCGCTGAAGTAGTTATCGATGACCGCGCCGGCCATCTCGAAGCGGCCCCACTCCAGATTCGTATAGACGGCGCTGGTGAAGATATCCTGGAAACCGTCGTACTCCGAGCCGTAATAATCGCGGTCTACCGCGCCGTACTTCGGATAGACGCCCCCCGGCCGAACCATCAGCTCTTTGGCGAAGGCGTGCCGCGACATGTCAATCCAGGACTGCTGCGGCAACCACGCCGGTGCGAGATCCCGCAGTTGCTTATCCCAATAGTTCGCGAAAACCAGCAGTGCGCGGTAGAAGGCTTCGGGCGGAGGATCCTTGCGCGCGGGTGGGAACGCCGGGTAACTGTACCCATAGAACACCTTCACGATGACGCCGTCTTTAATAAGCGCGGTGCGGTGCCATGTTTGCACGATGAATTTGTCGCGCGCCTCGACGTCGCCAAAGACGATCACCTCAAACCAGGCGCCATCGTCGGCTGGCGCTACTTTGCGAACCGCTGGCATCCAGCCGCCCAGCAGCCCTTCCAACATGCGCCTCTTTTGCATAGCGTCGTGCAGTTCGGGCATGTTCTGCATGGGATGGTAAGTTCTGGTCCTGCCTTCATAGAAGACTGGCGCGGTGTCAAACGCCTCCTTCGTTCCCACGAAACTGGTCCAGCGCTGGTACCCTTCGTTGCCGATGGAACCGAGCGGCGGCGCGGCCGACTTCACCAGCTCGGGATCGGGGTCGCCACCGGCCAGCAGACGGTCGGCCAGGAGATCGGCGCCGCTGAGTCCGATGTCTTTCAGACTGAGCCCCAGCCACGGTGGATCCGCTTCGGCGAACGTGGCTTCGGCGGTTTTCGCAAGCACTCGCCGTTCGCCCTGCGACGACACAAACGTCATGCGGCCATCGCGTTGCTCGAGATCCTCGTGGACCGTCCAAACAACCCCGTCGAGCTGAAACTCGCAGATTTGTGCGGGCGGGGTACCGGGCTGCGAGTCAGCGAACGCACGAGTCATAGCCGCAGTCGCTGCCATACTTTGCAGGAATTGCCGTCGATCCATCTATATCTCCTTGACATGCGCGAAGGTTCGATTAAAGATTATAGATTACATGAAACGGACACCTGCCTCCTGGACGGCTGCAATCTGCTGCGGCCTGCTATGGGCGTCGCTCGCGGCTCACGCGCAGGGGACGCTGGGCGACTACAAACGCGCCACCGGTCTTCGTAAGAGCCTTGAAGGTCTGGCCATTGGCCTCCCGGATCACGCCGCCTGGATCGACGGCCAGGACCAGTTCTGCTATCGCAGATCCACAAAGGAGGGGCACGAGTTCATCATGGTGGACGCCGTCACGATGACCAGGAAGCCCGCTTTCGACCACGAGCGTCTGGCCGCAGCTCTCTCCAAGGCCACCGGGCAAAGCTACACGGCGTACAAGCTGCCGTTTCCCGTGGTTGAATTCCGCGATAAAGGGCAGGCCATCGAGGTGCCCGCGGCGGACTCGTCGTGGAAATGCAGCCTCTCCGATTACACCTGCCAGAAGATGGGTCCGGCGGATTGGCGGTTCCAACGCCACACCGTTGCCGCGCCTGAGACGCCTGAGCCTCTGCCGCCGCCGGAAGCCTCACCGGATGGCAATTGGGAGGCACTGATCGTCAACTTCAACGTGTACGTTCGGCCGAAGGGCAAGCACGAAGGGTTCGCTCTGAGCTTCGACGGGTCTGAGAACAACTACTATGCGCGGGAGTCGATCGCCTGGTCGCCGGATTCGAAGAAGCTGGCGGCGTATCGCATCCGCCCGGGGTATCACCGCCGCATCGAGTACATTCAATCCTCACCCGAAGATCAGCTCCAGCCGAAGACTTTCAGCATCGAATATGCCAAGCCGGGCGATACCCTCGATCTTCCGCAGCCGGTGCTGTTCGATCTTGATTCCCGCCGCCAGTTGAACCTCGACAACGCCCTGTTCCCGAATCCCTATGAGATGTCGCCGCTGGTATGGCGCAAAGACAGCCACACTGTAACGTTCGAGTACAATCAGCGCGGTCACCAGGCGTACCGCGTGCTCGAAGCCGACGCGGGAACCGGCAACGTCCGCGCGGTTATCGACGAGGAGAGCAAGACCTTCTTCTGCTACTCGGGGAAAATGTATCGCCACGACGTTGACGAGGGCAAAGAGATCATCTGGATGTCGGAGCGCGACGGATGGAACCACTTGTACCTTTATGACGGCGCCACCGGCCAGGTGAAGAACCAGATCACGAAGGGCGAGTGGGTGGTTCGTGGAGTGGACAAAGTGGATGACCAGCATCGTCAGATCTTTTTCCACGCCAGCGGCATGCATCCCGGCGAAGACCCCTACTTCGAGCACTACTTCCGCGTTAGCTTCGATGGCAGCGGGCTCACGCCGTTGACCGAGGCCGGCGCGAATCACTCGGTCAGCTTTTCCTCCGATTTGAAATACTACGTGGACACCCGGTCGCGGGTGGATCTGGCCCCGATCTCGGAACTGCGCCGGACCGAGGACGGCAAGGTGCTCGCTGAGCTGGAGCGCGCGGACATCAGCGCGCTGGTGCAGCAGGGATGGCGCGCGCCGGAAGCTTTTGTCGCCAAGGGCCGCGATGGACGGACGGACATCTGGGGCATCATCGTGCGCCCTTCGAATTTCGACCCGATGAAAAAGTACCCGGTGGTGGAATTGATCTACGCGGGCCCGCAGGATTCCTTCGTGCCCAAATCGTTCAGCCCGTACAATTCGATGCAATCGCTGGCGGAGCTGGGATTCATCGTGGTGCAGATCGACGGTATGGGGACTTCCAACCGCTCAAAAGCGTTTCATGATGTCTGCTGGAAGAATCTCGCCGACGCCGGCTTCCCGGATCGCATTCTGTGGCACAAGGCCGTGGCCGCCAAATACCCGTGGTACGACATCAGCCGCGTGGGCATTTACGGGCATTCCGCCGGTGGGCAGAACGCCATGGGGGCGCTTTTGTTTCATCCCGAGTTTTATAAAGTCGCCGTGTCCACTTCCGGCTGCCACGACAACCGCATGGACAAGATCTGGTGGAACGAGCAATGGATGGGCTGGCCGCTGGGACCGCAGTACATCGCCTCCTCCAACATGGAGAACGCATCGAAGCTCCAGGGCAGGCTGCTGCTCTCGGTGGGCGAACTGGACGAGAACGTGGACCCGGCTTCCACCATGCAGGTGGTAAACGCGCTGATCAAGGCCGGCAAGACGTTCGACTTCGTGTTCCTGCCGGGCCAGGGTCACACCCCGGGTGGCCCCTGGGGAGACCGCAAGCGGTACGACTTCTTCGTTCACTGGCTGCTCGGCGTGGAACCTCCGAACTGGAATGAACTTCCACTAGCGCTGGAAGCGCCGGAGCCTTACTGATTCAGGCGCAGGAGAACCACCCCATGCGACGGCGCCTCCGCCGAAAAACCGTCAGCCACTCGGCCCAGGTCCTGGGGGGTCCAGAGCTCGCGGACGTTCGGATTCCCGGTGAGTCCCAGATCGGCCCAGCGGACCGATATGCGCTTCCGCTCCGGGCCGCGGTTGAAGAGCGCCACCGCGTACTGGCCAGCGGACAGTTCCTTCAGCCAGATCTCGCCGTCTTTATCGACCGCATGTCCCTGCCGCCCCAGCGCGTCCTGATCGACCGTGATGACATCCGCGTTGGTGAGAATATCGCGAATGGCCGGAGACATGGTGCGGATGTCATTGCCGGCGATCAACGGCGCCGCCAGCATGCACCACAACGTCATGTGTGTGCGGTATTCGATCTCGCTCATCCCCCCGTTGCCGATTTCCAGCATGTCCGGATCGTTCCAGTGCCCCGGGCCTGCGTATTTCTCGCGCCCGGCCTGCAGATCAAACCCAATGCGCGACATGGACGTCCACGTATCGCTGATGTCTCCCGTGGTGCGCCACAAGTTGCCACCGGCTTCCGCTCCCCACGCGCCCACGTTCTGCAGGCCGTATTGGCAGAGGCTGAAGACCATGGCCCGGCCCGTTTCGTGCAGCGCCCGGCCCATCAGGGCGTAAGCGGGACGCATGGATTCCGGCTCGTAGACTTTGTCCGCGGAGCACCAGTCGTACTTGAGGTAGTCGATGCCCCAGGCGGCGAACGTCCGCGCATCCTGCTCTTCGTGTCCGAAACTGCCCTCGTAGCCCGCGCACGTTTTCCGCGCTGGCGACGAATAAATGCCCAGCTTCAGCCCCTTCGAGTGAACGTACGCCGCGAGCGCCTGCATATCCGGGAATTTCTGGTTGGGATGAATGGCCCCGCTCGCATCCCGGCTTCCTTCCCACGTATCGTCGATGTTCACGAATACGTAGCCGGCTTTAGCCATTCCGGAAGACACCAGCGCGTCGGCGATTTCGCGCAGGGTGCGATCGTCGATCTTGTCCGCGAAGAGGTTCCAACTGTTCCAGCCCATGGGCGGCGTGCGCGCCAGTCCGTTGCCCGGAAGCGCGGGGCCGGAAGCAAGGCGAATCCGTTCCGGCAACTTCGGCACGGGGCCTGGTGGCGACGCGGACACGCGCACCGCCGTGGCCGGGTACACGTTGGTGTCGTTGAATTTCTGAAAGCTGAGGTGCAACCGGCCGTCTTCCAATGCGCCCCGCAGAGTGATGGGCCGGTCGTCTCCGGCCAGCTTGCGGGCGATGACGAACGACAGGTTCTGGCCGGAAACCCGCCCGTTGACGATGGGCCAGGGCATGCCGTCGTATATGGCGTATCCCGTGACTTCGTCGGCGGTGGCGAGAAGATAGCAGGGAAACTCTACCGCTCCATCCGGATACTGCACCCGTACCTTCCATTCGCCCGTGAGGGTGCCGGCCGAAGCGAGCGAAACAGCCAGAAGAACGGTGGCCAGCCGGTGGAGTGGTGGCATAAGGGTCTGGAATCCATTATTAACGAGCCGGGAGCGAACTGAATGACTCGAAGAGAAGCGTTGAAGGGTGCGGCGATCGCGGGCGCGTTGCTGACGCCCCGGATCGGCCTCTCCAGGGAAGCGACTCTCCAGATCGGCGGCCGTCCGGTGGAGATTGCGTTGACCCCGGCCAGCCTCCACACAGTTCGCATCACCGCGCAAGCCATCGAGAGCGGCCGGCTACAGGCGATTCCTTCCGACGGCGCCCTGGTCAAGGAGGATTGGGGCCAGCCAGCCATTCGCGTACGCGCTCTGAGCGCGCCGCGTACCGTGAAATGCGGCGAACTGACCGTGACTCTCGCCCGCGATCCCACAACAATTCGCGTCGAAGCCCACAACCGCCGGTTGGCGCAGGAATTGAAATTCGATCCATCCGGCGGCGTAGAGTTTCACATGGGCGATGGGCCGGTATTTGGTCTCGGGCAGGGCGGGCCGCAGTTCGACCGCCGGGGCAATCTGGATCGGATGCTCAGCGGCCAGGGTGGCTACAAGTTGCACACGCACGGGGCGAAGGTTCCCATCCAATTCGTCATCGGGTCGGCCGGGTGGGCGATGTTCGTGCGCTATCCCGCCGGCGCGTTCGACCTCACGGGAGGAGCAGGCCGGATCCAACCCGCGAATCCGGACGAGGCGCTGCCGCTGGACATTTTCGTGATCGCGGCGGACGATCCGGCGGAGACTATGGGCGAGTATGCGAAGCTCACCGGATATCCGGAGATGGCTCCGCTGTGGTCGTTCGGTTATCAGCAGTCTCATCGAACCCTGGGGACGCCGGAGGAAATCCTGCGCGAAGCGAAGATTTTCCGCGAGAAGAAGATGCCGTGCGATGCGATGATCTATCTCGGCACGGACTTCTGTCCCAACGGCTGGAATACGCACAACGGAGAGTTTACCTGGAATGTGAAGGCGTTCCCGGATCCGCCGGCCGCTATTCGAGAGTTGCACGCCGGGAATTTCAAAGTGGTGCCGCACATCGTCGTGGAAGGCCGCCACTTCTATGGAACCGTCCACGACCCCTGTACGGCCCCGCCATTGCCGGCCGGACGCACGCCCGATGGCCACTGGCCCGACGACCGTCAGGTCAGTTGCTACTGGCCGGCGCACCAACCGATTCTTGATGCAGGCGTGGATGGCTGGTGGCCGGATCAGGGCGATGGTTATGACGCGCCGTCGCGTCTGGCGCGCAACCGGATGTATTTCGAAGGCACCCAGATGGAGCGGCCGAACGAGCGCGTCTACGCATTGCATCGCAACGGGCATGCGGGCATGCAGCGCTTCGCCGCTTTTCTGTGGTCGGGAGATGTCTTGTCCACCTGGGAGACGTTGAAAACGCACATCCCGGTGGCCATCAATACCGGCCTTAGCGGCATTCCGTATTGGGGCACCGACATCGGCGGCTTCATTCCTACTGAGGAATACACGGGCGAGTTATTCGCGCGATGGTTCCAGTTTGCCGCGTTCAACCCCTTGTTCCGTTCGCACGGGCGAGACTGGCGTCTGCACCTGCCCTGGGGCTGGACCAGGGGCGAAATCGGATACCCGGAAACGGAAAGCTATCATCCCGACCCGAAGGAACTCGACAACCCGGCGATTGAACCAATCTGCAAAAAGTATCTGGAGCTCCGGTACCAGATGATGCCCTATCTGTATTCGGCGGTCCGGGAAACCTGCGAGACCGGAATGCCGGTGATCCGCGCGCTCTGGCTGCACTACCGCGATGACCCCGCCGCGGTGTCTCGCGGGGACGAGTATCTCTACGGACGCGACATCCTGGTGGCCCCGGTTGTGGAAAAGGGCGCGACGTCGCGATCCCTCTATTTGCCTCGCGGGGAGTGGTACGATTTTTGGACTCACGAACGTCTGGAAGGCGGACGCGAGATGGCGCGCAAGGTGGATCTGGAGACGATTCCCTTGTTTGTGCGCGCAGGCGCGATCATCCCCATGGGTCCGATCAGGCAATACGTGGATGAGAAGGTGGAAGCGCCGCTTGCACTATGGGTGCACCCCGGCGCAGACGGCGACTTTTCCCTGTACGAGGATGACGGCAAGACCTTCAACTGCCGCCTGGGCGAATTCATGAAAATCCGCATAGCGTGGAAGGACGCGAAGAGGCTGCTGCAGCTTCGGCTCGCGCCCGGGTCGCGGATGATGGGGGCGCCAAAAAGAAACATAGTGGTGAACGTGGCCGGCGAATCGGCCAGCCGCGAACTGGTCTTCGACGGCCAGCCGCTCGACGCGAGGTTATGACCGCCGGACCTTGCCGATTTCCAGTCGGGCAGTTCGCTCGCCGCGGATGATCCCGCGGGAGGACTCTCCTCCCGGTTGGCCACTTCACGCATGGATTGGGAACTGCAATCGTTACTCCAATACTCATTTGTGACTGAACCACCGTCTTTCTCAGTGAGAAAGCCATAATACGGCGCAATCCAACGGATTATCACGCAGAATACAAACTCGCATGGCACTTTCCGGCGAATCAGGCGTATTATGAATAGCGGCCCGCAATGATCGTCCACGGATTCGACATGTACCGCGTTTATCTCTCCACTCCCGGAGATCTGGTGCGGGAGTTGGATGCCTGCCGCAACGCTATCAGCGAGGTGAACGCCAGCGATGCGATGCCTCTGGAGATTCTTCTGGTCTCGGTGGGTCTGCGCGAGGAAGGCCAGATTGTGGGGCACCGTGCCGCGGTGGCCGAAAATGTCCGCCAGTGCGCTTACTTTATCCAGGTCTTTGAAGACGACTGGGGCCCGAATAATCTTCATCGCAAGATGTTTCTGCTCGGCTGCGAGTGCCGGGACGACCCCGAGACGCCCATGCGCGACGTCATCGTCTGTCTGAAGAACACGCCCCACGAGACCGATCCCGCGGTTCTGGCGTTCCGCAAAGAACTGGAGGACCAGTCCGGCGTCCATCTTCTGCGTTTCGAGAAGGCCGAGGACCTGCAGGCCCGGTTGATCGAGACTTGTACGAACTGGGTGCAAGCTATCGCCGAGGCGGACGGCGGCGCGAAGGCGGCTCAGAGTGGCTCACAACTATAACAGCGGAGCGGGCCGCCACTCCAGGTAATACTGCAGCAGATCTTCGCGAACAGTGCCAAAACCAAGCTTTTGGTGAAAACGCAGGGAGCCTGGGTTGAACCGGTCAACCATCAGGCGAATGGGCAGTCTGGCGCTCTGCGCTTCCTGCTGTACGCGCTGCACCAACACGCTGCCCAGTCCCTTGCTTTGGAGCTTCGGGTGGATGGCGATGTCCACCAGGACCAGCGAGTCCCCTCCGGGCGCGACCCAAAGCCGGCCCACTGGTTTGCCATCCAGTAACACCACGTGATAGCAGGAATTCGGGAACTGTTCCGTGTATGACGAAAGCTGAGCTTGAAACTGCAGGCGCAAGAGATGTTCCCGCTGTGCGGCGGTCAGCGGCCCCATCTCGAACAACGGGCCACGAATAGCAACGTACAGCTCATACAGGAAGATTTCATCCTGTGGGAGCGCGGGACGAACGGCGAGTGTGGACATGGCGAGAGCCGGGGACCGCAATCCCGGGCCTGAATCGAGCTAGCCGCGCGTGGGAAAAATCCCCTGTAGCGCGATACAGAAATTCAGCGTCAGGTACGGCATCATGTTGTTGTGTGGCAGGCTGCCGCCGTTAGGCAGGATCGCGTTGGGCGAAAACTGACCTATCGGACTGGTGGCGGTGGAGTACATATTCGTGACGGCCGCTTTGAAGGCCACCGCGGAGTTGGCCGGCGTGTTGCTGTTCGGGGGCTCAGTGGGCGATTCGATTCCCGAAAAACTGTGACTGTGCGAGGCCATTTCGGATAACAGCAGGGTTACCGTCTGAGTGCCCCCGCGCTGACCTATGTCGTAGACAGACAAACCAGGGCCTTGCCCCTGAGAGATAGAGAGATTGCCCTGCATGTTGGGCAAGGCGAAATTCGACTTGCCGTCGCCGCCGTAAAATGTTCCGATAAGCGAAAACAGGGCGGTGTTTTGCGAAATTGGCAGAAGCTGGCCATTGCAGAACGCCCATCCGAAGGGCGGGAAGTTGAACGGGAAAACACGGACTTCAGCAACAAATTGATCAGCCATTGTTCTTACCTCGATCTCAATTCTGACTCGGGAAGATGCCGGTGAGCGCAATGATCCACGTCATCACCAGATAGGGCGATTGATTGGGGTGAGCCTGGCTTCCTCCAGCGTTGCCGATATCGGTGGCGTACATGAGCGTCAGGTTGGTCGCCGGCCCATAAATTCCGAGGTTCCCGGACGTATTGGCGAGCAGGTTGTTGCCTGGGGTGGCCGAATTCTGGCCGCCATTGAGACCCTGCAGCATGTGCGGGTGGAGCGGCATCTCGGCGGTCGCCAGGGTGTGCGAAACCTCTCCGCCATTCTGCCCAAGGGTGAAGCCACTGCCCATATGCAGCGCGGCGCGGCCCTGCAGGTTGGGCACGGCAAAGTTCACGCGTCCGTCCCCGCCATATGTGGTGCCCAGCAGGGAGAAGAGCGCCTGGTTCTGGTTAATCGGCAGGAGCTGGCCGTTCGCCTGCGTCCAGCCTCTGGGAGCGAAGTTGAAGGAAACGAGCTTAAGTTCGGATATGTATGGTGTTCCCATTGATTTGTGTCCTTGCCACGATTGGGACGGGTAAACGCCAAACAGGGAGATGATCCAGTTCATCGTCAGATACGGCTGAAGATTGTTGTGAGGCGCACTGCTCCCGCTGTTGGTGACGGAACTTGCGTTCAACGCTTTGTTCGGCGCCTGATTGGAGCGATAAACCGGCGTCGGGCACTGCGCCAAAACCCCTCCCGGGGAATTATTCGAAGTTCCGTTGATGCCGGAGCCCTGCAGTCCGTGATTGTGAATGGGGAGTTGCTGAACAGTGAGCGTCACATTCTCCGTCCCGCCGATCTGCGCGACAACCATCCCGGCTCCTTGATGGAGTGGACTCCGCCCGCGCAGGTCGGGCAGTTGGAACGTCTGTTGACCGTTACCGCCGTACGTTGTGCCAATCAGGTTGAAAAGCGTCGCGTACTGGGAGATTGGCAAAATCTGGCCCTGGCACATCAACCAGTTGAGCGGAGCGAAATTGAAACCAACCAGCCGGCACTCCCGACATAGGGCTGACTCATCGCGAAATCCTCCTTTACCTGGACGGGCCTTGATATTCGAGTTCAGTTTGGCGCTATTCTCAGCCGGTCCAAGGTATCACTGTTTTGAAAGAGTTGCAAGAGTAATCTCGCTAACTGAAACTAATGTGAGGCGATTCGCTATTAATTACCTCCGTTCGTATTTGTAATTCTGTAACACAGTAATCCGTGTCACCGGAAATTGCGCTCGCGGTGGGTTTTTCCTTAAGGCTGAGACTTCACTCCGCAGTCGTTCTCCGCCCTCGCGGAATCGTCGTCAAACAGATTCGGTTGTCGGCCCGCGGCGCTGAAAACGGACGGCGGCCAGGCATGGCAACGTCTTTCGTGCGTCTGTCCCATCCCGATTGACATCATAAATATGCCGGGCGGCACGCCGGGTTGGCGTCCCCCCGGGGCGGCATGGTATCTTGCCAGGATCAAGGCGAGGGCGCGCCCCACGACGAGGTCCAATGAGCAGTCTGGGTATTACCGAGGCGATCCACTTTGTTGAGCGGGAGGGATACGCGCTGCTGTTCCTTTGGGTGCTTGCCGAACAAGGGGCGCTGCCGATTCCCTCCATCCCGCTGTTGATTGCCGTGGGGGCCCTGGTGCGGCTGGGACGGATGAATGCGGCCATCGCCATGGTGTGCTGTATCGCCGGCGCGTTGCTGGCTGACAGCGTGTGGTTTTATCTGGGACGCCGCCGTGGCAAGCGTATCCTCAGATTCCTCTGCCGCGTCTCCATCGCGCCGGATTCCTGTGTCCGCAAGACCGAGAACACCTTCCTCAAGTACGGTCTGAATACGTTGTTGATCGCCAAATTCGTTCCGGGCCTGAACACCGTGGCGGCGCCTCTGTCGGGCGATTCCGGAGTCACTGCCGTCCGGTTTCTCGTGTTCGACACTCTGGGAATCGTGATTTGGAGCACTGCCTACATGGGCGTTGGATTCCTCTTCAGCGATCAGTTGGAAGTGGCCTTTGACTACGTCCAGCGTTTAGGCTCGGGGTTTGCCGTCCTTGTGTTTGCCCTGTTTGCGGCGTGGCTCCTTTGGAAGTTTATCCAACGCCGCCGCTTCTTCCGGCAGATTAAGATGGCCCGCATTACTCCGGAGGAATTGCGCGAGCGCGTGGACGCTGGCGAAGAACTCTGCATTGTGGATCTGCGCACCCGGCTGGAAACCGATGCGAACCCGCTTCCCGGTGTAATTCGCTTGTCCGCCGAGGACCTGGCCGGCCACCTGGAGCAAATTCCTCGCGACCGCGAGATCATACTCTTTTGCAGTTGCCCGAACGAAGCCTCCAGCGCGCGGACCGCTCTGTTCCTCAAATCCCGGGGCTTCAGGCAGGTACGCCCGTTACGGGGAGGTGTCGACGCATGGGAAGAAATGATGCAGTTACGGATACACGATTCCTGAATCTTCCGGGAGTCCCTGTGCTTCAATTGTGTGACGGATTGTATGCCCACCGAAGCCACTGAGGAAGTTCACCGTCTGGCTTGCCTGGAGCTGCGGGGAGGAAACCACCTGGCGTCGTACTCCGCCCAGTTGCCGGGGCTGGAGGGCTGGGTCTCGTGCCGTCCTCTGCGCCCGTCTCCGCGGGGCGGAGATCTCTATTACCTGTCCGCCTGCAGCCACGGAGTGATCGCCCGCGTGGTGCTCGCGGATGTGGCCGGGCATGGGGAAGTGGTCAACTTTTCGGCGGTCCGCCTGCATGAGGCGCTGCGCCGGCACGTCGACGACTGGGACCAGTCGGCGTTGATCCGTCACCTCAACGACAATTTTCTGAGCGACGAGCCCGCGGCCAGATTCGCCACCGCGTTTCTGGCCAGTTACTGTTCCGATTCCGGAGAGCTGGTATTCACCAACGCCGGCCATGTGCCTCCGCTGTGGTATCGGGCGGACACCGGGGAGTGGAGCTTCCTGTACGACACCACGCCGCTTAGCAAAGAGATCGTGGATCTTCCGCTGGGGCTGATCGCCGGAACCCGGTACCGCCAAACCGGAGTCCAACTGGAGCGCGGCGATCTGCTGCTCCTGTACACGGACGGTATCAGCGAGTCCTTCGATGAATCCGGCGCGCAACTGGGGCTTGATCGCCTGCTCTCCATGGCCCGCACTTTGCCCACGGCATCCGCTGCGGCCTCCGGTAAAGCGCTTCTGGCGGCGGTGTCGCAATTTCGAGGAACCGCGCCGGCCGGCGATGACGAAACCGTGGTTGCGCTGCAACGGCGCGCGGAGCGGCGGTGACCATGGATGACGCCCCCGGCGACACCCGGCCTCGCCTGCGCATGACGGTCGCCATGCCCAGCGATACCCGCTACCTGCCGGTGGTGCGCGGAGCAATCGGTCCGCTGGCCGCGGCTATTGGCTGGGGCGAATCCGAATGCCGGGCAATCACGCTGGCGCTCGACGAAGCCATCGCCAACGTCATCCGCCACGCCTACCACAATCGCACCGATGGCCTGATTGAGCTGGAATGCCGGGAGAGCGCGGAGGGGCTGGAAATCACCTTGCTCGATAAAGGCGAGGCGCCCGACAAGTCCAGAATATGCGCTCGCGAGATTGGCTGCGATCAGCCAGGCGGCCTGGGAACTCACATTATCAGAGAGATCATGGACACGGTTTCCTATGAGGCGTGCCCGGAGGGAAACCGGTTCGTGGCGACCAAACGATTCAGGAGGAGCTCATGAAAATCTCGATTCGCGAGGTGGGTGACGCGAAAATCGTGACGCTGGAGGGCGACGTGGATCTGGGGACGTCTCCGGTGCTCCGCAGCACGCTTTTCGAGACCTTGCCTGGACTAGCCAGGCTGCATTATCAATCTGCAGGCCATCCGGTATATCGACAGCTCCGGAATCGCCACCCTCATTGAAGTGCTCAAGAACGCGCAGCGCCTGAATAAGGAGTTCGTGCTTTTCGGCCTGAGCCCCGCCGTGCAGGAGGTCTTCCGGCTCACCCACGTTATCCGCATCTTCCGGGTGGTTCAAACGGAGCAGGAGGCCCTGGAGACCCTCTGATGCCGTGGGTAGCAGAGGTGGGCGCCGCGACCGAGCGAAGCGTGACGTACGTGGGCGCGCTGGCGGAGCTTTTCGGCAGATCCGCGCGGCTGTTGTTCGTCTCGCCATTGAAGCGCGGCCGCATGCTGCAGCGGGCCATCCACCAGGCGATGGCCGCGGGCGTCGGCGCCCTCCCCATCATTTCGCTGATCACGTTCTTTGTCGGAGTCATCATCGCCCTGCAGGGCGCTTACGAGTTGCAGAAGCTGGGCGCCATGCAGGTGGTGGCCAGCCTGGTGGCCATCTCCATCACCCGGGAACTGGGGCCTCTGGTCACGGCCATCGTGGTCATCGGCAGGTCCGGCTCGGCCTTCGCTGCGGAGATCGGAACCATGCGCGTAACCGAAGAGCTGGATGCCCTGGAAACCATGGCGCTCGATCCGGTGGCTTTTCTGGTGCTGCCGAAATTCCTGGCCATGGCCGTGATGATGCCTTGTCTGACCATCTGGGCGGACCTGATGGGGGTGCTCGGCGGCAGCTTGTTTGGCGTGACTGGCGGCGGCTTCACGTTCGGCAGCTACCTCACGGCCACGCGCGACGCGCTGCTTCTGCGCGACGTCACCAGCGGCTTCCTCAAGAGCGTGGTGTTCGGCCTGGTGATCACCGCGGTGGGCTGCCAGGAAGGTTTTGCAACCGGCGCCGGGGCCGAAGAAGTAGGCCGTTCCACCACTTCGGCCGTGGTGATCTCCATCTTGCTGGTTATCCTCATCGACCTGGTGTTCACCACGCTGTTCTATTTGACCCAGGGGGGTGCGTAGGAAGCATGGCTGCCGCCGCCACACTGGAGCCAATCATCTCGGTCTCCGATCTGCGTGTGCGCTATGGCGATCGCGAGGTTCTGCACGGCCTCACGTTCGACGTCCAGCCTGGCGAGACGCTGGTGGTGATCGGGGGTTCGGGTTCGGGAAAAAGCAACGCTGCTCAGAACCCTGGTGGGCCTCGAGAAAGCCGTCCTCCGGAAAGGTGCGCATCAAGGGCGTGGACATCACCACCGCCGGCGCTCATGAGATGGACGCCATCCGCAAGCGAATCGGCCTGGCCTTTCAGGGCGGCGCGCTGATCGGCGCGATTGTCGGTGGGCGGGAACATCGCGCTGCCCCTGCTGGAACACACCACGCTCCAACGAAGCACCATCGAGGTGATGGTGCGCATCAAACTGGAGCAGGTAGGGCTGAGCGGGTTCGAACATTATCTTCCCGCGCAACTGAGCGGAGGCATGAAGAAAGCGCGCGGCCTTTGCCCGGGCCATGGCGCTGGATCCCGAAATTCTGTTCTTCGACGAGCCTTCCGCGGGTCTGGACCCCATTACAGCCGCGGGAATCGACGACTCTGATCCTGAGCCTGAAAAAGGCCTACGCGCTGAGCATGGTGGTGGTGACGCACGAGCTGGCCAGCGCCTTTCTCATTGCCGACCGGATTATTCTCATCGACAGCGGGAACATTGTGGCCATGGGACCGGTCGAACAAGTGCGGAACAGCCAGCATCCACGGGTCCGCCAGTTTCTGGATCGCGTTGCGGATTCCACAAAGGACGACGAGGTGGACCACCTGCGAATGTTCACGGAAGGGATCGGATAAGCGATGGACGCGACGCGCGAGCGAACTCTGGTGGGGCTGTTCGTTCTGGTGGCCGGAGCTCTGCTGTTTGGGACCATGATCGTGATCTCGGGCGGCTTCGGCGGCGCTTCGCACCCGTACCGCGCCTACTTCAAATTCGCGGGCGGGGTGCAGCCGGGCGCTCCCGTCCGCTACGGCGGCATGGCGGTAGGCAAAGTGCAGCGGGTTCGCGTGGACCCTGGCAACTCGACGCGCATCGAAATCGACATCGCCGTAAACCGCGATGCGCCAGTGAAAACCGACAGCGTGGCGAAGATATCGTCGCTGGGCCCGTTGACGGACAACTATATCGAGATCTCCACCGGCGCCGAGCATGCTCCGCTGGCTTCGCCCGGTTCGGTGCTGCAATCGGCGGAATCATTTGGTCTGGCACAGTTGGGCGACGCCGCGCAATCCATGGTGCCGGAGGTGCAGACGGCGCTGCAGAAGCTCAATGAGAATCTGGATGGCCTGCAGATCACTCTGACGCAGGGCGAACGACCTGCTCAACGACACGCAACCGTGCCCACATGGGCAGCTCGCTGGATAATCTGGATCATCTGCTCGCCGACACCCGTCCCCGGGCCACGGAGACCCTGGACAACCTCAACGGCCTGCTGAAGGATGCGCGCCCCAAGGTCTCCGCCAGCCTCAGCAACGTGCAGGAGCTGACCGCCAAACTCGGGCCGATGCTGGACGACCTCAAGACCACCACCAGCCGCGCCAACGACACGCTGGCTCACGTGGATGCCACGCTGATGGAAAACCGCCCGGACATTCGCGCCTCCGTGACCGAGTTGCGCGATACGCTGGCTAAGTCCACGGCATTGCTCACCGGGCTGAACCAGACTCTGGATCACAATTCCGCCAACATCGATGAACTATTGGATAATCTGCGCATGACCACCGAGAACCTGAGAAATCTGACGGAAACCCTGAAATCCTCCCCGGCCAGCCTGATCCGGGGCGTGAAGGTCACGGACCGCAAACCTGGAGACAGCCGCTGACGAGGACCCGACAATGCGTTTCGTGATTTCAATTTGTCTCGTGGTGGCCGCAGGACTGGTGTGCGCGAGTTGCGTCTCCACGAAACCGGTTCACTACTACACCATCGAACCGGCCTCGCCGCCGGCAAATCCTGATAAGCCGGACGGGCTCGTTCTTCTGGTAGGAGAAATTGCCACTCCGGAAGCGTTGCAGGATGGCCGTATCCGCTACCGCACCGGCTCCAACGAGGCTGGCGCCTATGAATATGATCGCTGGACGGAGCGGCCAGGCGCCATTGTCCGCATTTCTCTGTTGCGCGCGCTGCGAGCGTCCGGCAAATATCAGCGCGTACTCGAGGCCGGAAGCATGACCGCCGGCGATTACCTGTTGCTGGGCAAACTCTACGAGTTCGGCGAAGTGGATGCCGGGTCCATTCAGACGAAAATCTCGCTGCAGGTTGAATTGGTGGACCGAAAAGACCAACCGCAACGTCTGGGATCATCTGGTGGAACGCGAGGAGCCGGTCAGCGGCAAAGACATCGCGGACGTGGTGCAATCGCTGGACCGGAACCTGCGGCAAGTGGTGACCGAGGCCGTTTCGGAGGTCGATCAGTTCCTGACTGCCCCACGTTGAGCGGCATAACACGCATCCCGGACTTGAGCGAACTTTTGTCATGGATACGATCAACCGATCAGCGGTCCGCGTGCTTCCGGCAAAGCCATTCATGGACTGGCTGCATCGCGTGGATCCGGACAGTGCCGAGCTGACTCTGGAGGATCTGAGGCGAGACGCATCCATGTACCTGCTTCCCGAGTACGATACAGAGGAAGAGGCGCGCGGATACCTGCGCGAGTGTTGCACGGAGATCTTCGAAGAGCAACTCGATGGCTGGTACCGCCTGCCGTCGGCCTGGCCCGCGGATCGGACCTTCGACACCTTCGACCGCTGGTTCGAATACACTTTTCAGCCCCTGATATTCGACCTCTGCGATAACCCGCTCAAGCACGACTAAGCATGATCGAACACTTGAATGAAATACTCGGACGGAACAAGAAATGAGGAGACAAACGCGTATGCGACTTACACGAGGGTTCCTGGTCCTGGGGTTTCTCGCCGCCTCCGCACTGGTTGGCCAGCAGAGCCAGTTCCAGGGCAGCGTCCCCACCGGGACCGCGTCGTCCACACCGTTGGCTCTTACGCTTCACGACGCCATCGATCGCGGCTCTGAAGGCGAATCTGGGCCTGCTGGTCAGCGATTCGGCGAGCGAGACGTCCCGCGGCCAGCGGCTCCAGGCGCTGAGCGCGCTGCTGCCGCAGCTCGACGCCCAGGTCAGCGAGACCGATCGAACAGCTCAGCCTGAAGACCATCGGATTCAATCTCACGATCCCGGGAGTCTCCATCCCCACCATTGTCGGGCCGTTTCATTACACCGATGTGCGCGCCTACGCGTCCTGGAACGCATTCGACTACAGCGCGCGCAAGAACTATCGCTCGGCTCGAGGAGAACAGCCGCGCCGCGCAGCTCTCCGTGATGGATGCGCGCGACCTGGTGGTGCAAGCCACCGCCAGCGCCTATCTTCAGATCATTGCCGACGCCTCGCGCGTGGAAGCGATTCGCTCGCAGGTGGAGACGGCGCAGGCGCTTTACGACCGCGCCGCCGATCAGCAGAAGGCGGGAACCGCCGCCGGCATCGACGTTCTGCGGTCCCAGGTGGAACTGAAGCAGCAGCAACAGCGGCTGCTGGCGCAGAGAAATCAGTTCGACAAGGACAAGCTCGCGCTCGGCCGCGTGATCGGACTTCCCAACGGCCAGGAATTCAATCTGTCGGAAACCGCGCCGTTTTCGCCGCTCACTTCGATGACCCAGGATCAGGCCCTGACGACGGCGCTGGCGCAACGGCCGGATTATCAAAGCTACCAGGCGCGGGTGCGCGCGGCCGAGGAAGCCGTCAAGGCGGCGCGTGGCGAGCGCTATCCCACGGCCGGCGTCACTGCCGATTACGGCGACGTCGGGTCCCACGCTCGCCAATTCGCATGGCACGTTCACCTTTGTGGCTTCGGCGAAGTTCAATCTGTTTGACGGCGGGCGCATCGGCGGCGGACGTGATCCAGGCCAAGGCGGCCTTGAAGCAGCGCCAGGATGAGCTTGCCGATCTGGCCGGCGCAGATCGATTATCAGGTCCGCGCGGCGTTTCTGGATATTCGCACGGCGGCCGATCAGGTGGCGGTGGCGCGAGACAATCTCGACCTGGCCAATCAAACGCTCGCGCAGGCCCGCGACCGGTTCGCGGCCGGCGTCACCGACAACATCGAAGTGGTGCAGGCGCAGGAATCGGTGGCCAGCGCCAATGACAATCTGATCTCCGCGCTGTACGCCCACAATCTGGCGAAGGTCGCTCTGGCGCGAGCCTTGGGCGGCGCCGAACAGGGAATCCAAAAACTCATGGAGGTGAAGTAGCAATGGCTGAACTGGTGAAAGACAAAAACGCTCCGCGCAAGAAACGTCCCGCATCGGCCGCATTGCTGTGTTCGCTGGTGGTCATCGCGGTGCGTGGCCGTCGGCCGGCTATCTTCATCTGGAGATACCTGAACACCTACGAAACCACCGACGACGCGCAGATCGACGGGCACATCAATGCCATCAGCGGGCGAATCACCGGCAACGTAATCGAAGTTCTGGCGGAAGACGAGCAGGTTGTGAAAGCCGGAGACGTGCTGGTCCGCATCGATCCACGCGACTACGAGGTCGCGGTCGCCAAAGCGGAAGCCGACCTGCGCGACGCCGAAGCGGCGCTCGAAAGCTCGCGCATCGATATTCCCATCACCACAACCAACACCGCCAGCCAGCTGAAGACCGCGAATTCGAGCCGCGCCGATGCAGCCGCGTTCGTGCTGGGCGCCCAGCGCCAGTTGAGCGCCGCGCGCGACCGTCTGGAATCGGCGCAAGCCCAGGTGCGCGAAGCGCAGGCGAACGTCAAGAAGACCAGCGACGATGTCGCGCGCTACAAGCTGCTGGTGGACAAGAACGAGATTCCCCGGCAGCAGTACGACACGGCGGTCGCGGACGCCGCCGCGCGCAGGCCACGCTCGATGCGCGCAATGCGGCGGTTCGCGAAGCGGAGCAGAACATCGTGGTGGCGCAGAGCGCGGTGGATCAGGCCAATCAGCGCATCACCGCAGGCGGACGCCTCCATTGAATCCGCCATGACCGCGCCGAAGCAGGTGGCAGGTCAGCGAAGCGCGCGCGAAATCCGCCATGGCGCAGGTCGCGCAGAAGAAGGCGCTGCTCGACCAAGCCAAGCTGAATCTCAGCTACTGCACGATCGTCGCGCCGGTCACCGGGATCGTCGGCAAGAAAACCGTGGAGCTGGGACAGAACATTTCGCCGGGCCAGCAATTGATGGCGGTGGTTCCGCTCGACGATATCTGGGTCACCGCGAATTTCAAGGAAACGCAGTTGAACCGCATGAACCCGGGCCAGCGGGTCCGCTTCAGCGTGGATGCGTACGGCAAGGAATACAGCGGCAAAATCGAGGCTGTCGGCGGCGCCAGCGGTTCGCGATTCAGTCTGCTGCCTCCGGAAAACGCCACCGGGAATTACGTGAAAGTGGTGCAGCGCATTCCGGTTCGCATCAATCTCGACCCCGGCCAGAACGACGATCACCGGCTGCGCCCCGGCATGTCGGTGGATCCGAAGGTTTATCTTCGAGTAGGAGCGCTCATGGCGGAAGCGGCCGGAGATCTGGAAACCGAAATTCAATCCCTGGCTGATCGCGGTTGTGGTCGCGCTGGCCGCGTTCATGGAGGTGCTCGACACCAGCATCGCCAACGTGGCTTTGCCGCATCTGGCCGGGGACCTGGGCGCGAGCAACGACGAAAGCACGTGGGTGCTTACGTCCTATCTGGTGTCCAACGCCATCGTTCTTCCCATCAGCGGATGGCTGGCCGGACCTGTTCGGGCGAAAGCGCTTTTTCATGCTGTGCATTTTGCTGTTCACCGTGAGTTCGCTGCTGTGCGGCATCGCCCCCAGCCTGGGGATGCTGATTCTGTTCCGCGTGATCCAGGGCGTGGGCGGCGGCGGGCTGCAACCCATGGCGCAAGCCATTCTGGCGGACACGTTCCCGCCGCAGAAACGCGGCTTGGCGTTCGCGCTGTACGGAATCACCGCCATCATGGCGCCCACCATCGGCCCGACGCTGGGCGGCTGGCTCACCGATAATTATTCCTGGCGCTGGATCTTCTACATCAACCTGCCCGTCGGAATGCTGACCCTGTTTCTGGTGTTGCGCATGGTGGAGGATCCGCCGTATCTCGCCCGCAACAAGAGCGCCGGCGTCCGCGTCGATTACATCGGCATCGCGCTTCTCGCGCTGGGCGTGGGCGCGCTGCAGGTCCTGCTCGACAAAGGCCAGGAAGACGACTGGTTCGGTTCGCATTTCATCGTCACGCTGGCGGCGATCTCCGCGGTCTGCCTGATTTCGCTGGTTTTCTGGGAGCTGCACAGCAAGACGCCCGTCATCGACGTGCGGATGTTCAAGAGCTTCAACTTCGCCGTGGCGAACCTGATGATGTTCTTCCTGGGCGTGCTGCTGTTCAGCAGCCTGGTGATGATGCCGCAGTTTCTTCAGACGCTCATGGGATACACGGCGGAATCGGCGGGACTGGTGCTTTCCGGCGCCAGCCTGATCATCCTGCTTGAGATGCCCATTGTCGGCCAGCTCACCACGAAAATCCCCGCGAAATATATCATGGCGTTTGGCTGGCTGAGCCTTGCGTTCGGGATGTACTATTCCACCCAGGGACTGGATTTGCTGATCAGCTTCGAGGCGGCCGCGCCGGCTGCGCATTGTGCAGGCGTTCGGCCTGGGCTTCCTGTTCGTGCCCATCACGCTGAGCGCCTACATCGGAGTTCCGCCGGAAAAGGGCAACAGCGTGTCGGGCCTGGTGAATTTCATGCGCAACATCGGAAGCAGCGTGGGAACCTCCATGGTCACGACGATGCTGGCGCGGCGGGCGCAATTTCACCAGATCGATGCTGTCGTACCATGCCACCAACTACGATCCTGCCTTTCGGAATCAGTTGAGCGGACTCAGCGCAGCAACTCGTCCACGCCGGAGCGAGCCCGCCGGACGCGCAGGCGCAGGCATACGGACGCATCTACCAGTCGCTGCAGGTGCAGTCGCAAACGCTAGCGTATATCGATACTTTCATGGTGCTGGCGGTGGCCGCGGGAATCATGTTCCTGCTGGCGTTCATCGTCCGGAAGAACGATCCGGCTTCGGGTGGACACGTGGTGGCGGAATAAGAAGGCGAATTCTATGATCAAAGTGCTGACCATCGAGCGCGAATATGGAAGCGGCGCCGCCGACATCGCCCAGAAGCTCGCCGAGCGGCTCGGCTGGAAGTTATGGGATCAGTTGCTGACCGACGAAATCGCCCGCCGCCTGGAGTGCGACAGCCAGCACGTCGAGCAGCAGGAGGAGCGCAGGGACCCGCTGTACTACCGTCTGCTTCAAAGCCTTCCTGCGAGGCAGCTTCGAAGGAAGCCTGAATGCTCCCCGCATGAAGATGGCGGACGCCGAAGGCATTCGCAAGATCACCGAGCAGCTGGTCAGGGCTGCGGGGAGCGAAGGCAACTGCGTGATCGTGGGCCGCGGCTCGGCCTACTATCTGCGGGATCTCCCCGACGCCTTCCACGTCTTCATCTATGCGCCGTTCGAAGAGAAGGTGCGCCGCTTGCAAGAGGAGGGCAAGAGCGAGGAGGAGGCCACGCAACTCGCCAGCACCGTCGACCAGGACCGGGCCGCCTTCATCAAACAATATTTTGGAATCGATTGGCCGGCCCGCCACTTCTTCCACCTCATGGTCAATTCCACGATGGGCGATGAAGCCGCGGTCGAGACAGTGCTGGACTGTTTGTCAGCAATTCAAAAATGACGCGCGCCCGGCCTACTTTTTCAGAAACGTGCCCTGCTCGAGTTCCTGAAAAGCCTGCCGGAGCTGCTGCTGCGTATTCATCACGATGGGGCCGTACCACGCCACCGGCTCCTCAAGGGGCTTGCCCGAAACCAGCAGGAATCGGATTCCGTCCTCTCCCGCCTGCACTTCCACCTCGTCGCCCCGGTCAAAAAGCACCAGCGACCGGTTCTCAGCTTCGGATGGGGGCGTAGTGTCCAGCCAGCCGACCGCTTCCGTCGGTACAGCCAGCGGACCCGACGCATTGCAGAACTTCCCGGCGCCCGCGAACACGTAGGCAAAAGCGTGACGATTGGTCTCCACCGGAAGGGTTTTCCTGCGGCCCGGTGGAACGGAGACGTCGAGATAAACCGGCTCCGCCGCGATCCCATCCACAGGGCCGGTTTTGCCCCAGAAATTCCCGCACACGATGCGAACGCGCGTACCGTCGTCGTCGGTTATCTCCGGTATGTCCGGCTCCTTCACTTCCTGGTAGCGCGGCGCCGTCATTTTGAGGGACGAAGGAAGGTTCGCCCATAACTGGAAGCCATGCATCCGGCCCGCGTGGTCGCCTTTTGGCATCTCCTGATGGATAATGCCGCTCCCGGCCGTCATCCATTGGACGTCGCCCGCGCCAATGGCTCCGCGATTGCCCATGCTGTCGCCATGTTCCACGGTTCCCGCCAGCACATACGTGATGGTCTCGATTCCCCGGTGCGGGTGCCACGGAAATCCAGCAAGGTAATCCTCAGGCACGTCGTTGCGGAAGTCGTCAAGAAGAAGGAACGGATCGAATTCGGAGGTATTGCCAAAGCCAAACGCACGGCGCAGGTGTACTCCCGCGCCTTCGAGCGCCGGCTTGGATTGAATCAGCCGCTTGACAGGTCTCAGGGACATAACACGTCTACAGTAGCACCTGGCCCTCGCGCCTACCGAACGGCCACACCAGTGGAAAACACATGGTCCTCAGGGGCTTCACTCTGGTGTACCCGCGGGCGGGGCCTGACTCTTGTATTGTCCGTTTACCACGTAGTCAAAGTAGTCGATCGTCAGTTCGGTCTTCCCAAGGATTCGGGCGTTTGCGCGGGATTCGTTCTGGAGAGGCAGCCAGAAAGGTCCAGTCCGCGAATAGCGCAGGACTATTTGTACATCCCTGATCCACATTGACGGGTTCTTCGCGGGGCTTCCCTCGACTCTGCTGATCGCGTACTCCTCCGCATCGACCCAAATTCGACCGTGGATGAGAAACCGATAGCTTGTCCTGGGCTGGATCTCCAGCACATAGTTCAGGCGGCCGTCGGCGACTTCCGTACCGAGTAATCGAAAATCGTAATTCTTTGGCAGGATCCGATTCTGCTCGTGTTCTCCCGTCTGGCTGGCCTCGGCCTCGGCCTCAATCATCCTTCGAATAACTCGACCACCAATGAGCAGCGAACCGCTCTCAGACACGACCTCAAACGATTTGGCGCCAGTGCCTGTGCAAACCACGCGGACCGACGCTTCCGCACGCTTATTGAAACGCTTGTTCTGAACAGTGTAGTGCCGCATTCCGGTGTAGCCGCGGAACGCGGTGTTCCGGCGGCCCTCGGCATGCGCCATACGCTCGAGGATCTCGGCGGCAGTGGGATGCGCCGTTGTGCTATCGACCGCTGCTGCCAGCAGTAGTAAGCCAAACTGAGCGATCATTTGACCTCTGGCGGCGAGCGCCATGCCATTAGCGGCATGTTCGATAGTAGCCTGCCCGCCACCCCGAGGCGGGTGGCTACATCAGGACAGTCGTTCACCGGAGGTCGCGCGCTGCCATACTCGGGAGGTCACTCAAGGTGGCTGTCTGGAGGTCGAAGGTTTGTTGCGCAGCGCCAAGACCACACCAGGAAATGGCTGGGCCTGGTGGAGAGGCATTCCCAACGGGATCTCGCTCGCCAGAATCGGCGCGGCTGTGTTTCTCCTGGCTGCCGCAGTGGAGCAGAACCGGCAATACTTCCAATGGCTGTTGGTGGCCTGCATGTTGAGCGACATCCTTGATGGTTGGATTGCCCGGAGGTTTGACTGGACGTCACGCCTCGGCGCGAGTCTCGACTCCACGGGTGACATTCTCGTTCAGGTCATCGCCCTTGGTGGACTTTGGATGTTTCACAAGGCGACCGTCGTGGCGCACCGGGTGCCTGTGTTGATCGTTGTGTCTCTGTATCTTGCGGAAGCCATGTTCGCCCTGCTCCGTTACGGACGGATTTCCAGCTTTCACACGTCTTTGGTGCGCCTCGCCGCCAGTGCCCTGAGTATCTTCGTGCTTTCACTATTCTTCTGGCGATTCGTGGACTGGATCTTTTACCCGGCCATCGCCCTCGGCGTTGTGGCGTACTCGGAAGAGCTGCTCATTCTGTTGCTCCTTGCCGAATGGACACCAGATGTCGGGGGTCTCTATCGCGTATGGCTGATAACCAGGCGGCGGAATCACAGTGTCCTGCGGCCGGCTGAAGCCGCGAACTCTGAATCCGAGAACACGTAAGCGGATCATCCACATCACCGCGACAATGCTCCTGCGCCCCCCAGTGTAGACTGGGAGACTCAAACGGACCCGCTGGCGGTTGCCAGAACGATTAGCAACCCGGGCGGGGCCGTTCAATTCGGGGAGGCACAAATGGGAATGAGCAAAGATGACAAGGACCAATTCAGGTCTCTGCTTCGGGTGGCGGAAGGGAACCTGCGGAGGGCGGACAATGCCCTCGGAAAAAGTCAGGCTGACCAGGGCACAGGCAGAGCCATCAGCTACATGTCGCTCACAATTCAACAGATGCTCAACACCTTAAACAAACTTGTGGACTCGGCATAGCATAGGTCGACTGGCGTGCGGCGTTAAGAATCCACCGGGGCTCCGCCGTTCCTCCGAAGCCCCGGTGTAGCGTGACCCTCACGCAAACTCGCCTCTGACGGAACCGCTCACGCGTAGCGCACAAGCCTTCTCAGGTATTTCAAGTCGAAGGCCTCCAATTCCTGAAAATCAATGGTGACCACCTCACGCCCCTTACCGCCGGCGTGCTGGCCGGTGGACGGGGGACCAGTGACCGGACGTACATCGACAATCTGGGCTTTCCTCAGCCTGATCCACGGGCCAGGCGGCGAGGAATTGCCCGGGTCGGGCGCCGCAAGAGAGTCCGCCGCGGTCGAAACCACCAGCTCGAAAGCTTCACTCCTCCATGCCGCCTGCAAGAGATTGGGCGACGCCGAGTCCACCTCTTTCGTGATGACAATCGGAGTGTGCGTCCGCGGGCCTTTTGGCCGTCCCGGCGTTGGATCGAGGGGAACCTCGGTCTTCATTCCGAACGAGAGTACTTCGACCCATTTATCGCTCTTCTTCTCGCCACCGGAATTGAGAGGGCCCTGTTTCGCGCCTTTGAATTGAATGTAGGTTTTCTGGTTCATCATCTGCTTGTCTCCCTTCACGCCAACGGTCAAAGGTAGAGTGAGGTGCCGGCGCAAAGTATTCCATCCGTCTGAAAAATTGTTTGTCGTGGATGCCGGGATGGAACATTTGGGAGCCGTGGACCACGTTATAGCTGTCGCCCTTCCGCTGATTCACTCGCAGGCGGGGATTCCGGCTCCCTCCAAACGTCAACCTTCCGGGCGACCAGCCGGCGACCCCGCCTCTTCCCCGAATTATCAGCGGCGTGCTAACATCCGAACGCAATGGACCATGCGCCATTCAAGGTCGAGGACAGAGTCCGCGTTACGCCCGAGTCATCCACCCTCGGCACGCCCATTTCCCGTACAGCGAATCGAGCAGGCCGTGGAGGATGTGCAGCGCTTCCCGAACGGCTACCGCCCCACAACGGCCAAAATGAGTGCCGATGAGAAGGGATAGGCTCTAAGGGCATGCGGATTGTCGGGTTTCTCGTCATGCTGTTTGCCGTGAGTTCCTGTGCTAACACTTGTATCGATCCCGGTCTGCCGCTCAAGCCTGTTCGCCACATTTGTGGAATTGTTGCAAACCAAATCAACGAGCGGATTCCGCAAGCGACGCTGGCACTTCTCAAAGATGGAGCGGAGGTGGCAACGGTGGTAACCGACGCGGATGGCTACTTCGACTTCGGAAGGGTGGAAGGCGGGAATTATGAGCTTCGCGCTCAATCCGACGGTTACCTTCCTGGGTCGCGTTCTATACAAATCATCAAGCCGATCGCACAAGGCAAACGTGAATTAGTCGTTGTGCTTCCTCTTACAAGCTGCGGCGGTGGAATCGCTTTTCGTAAACGGTAGAAAGTTCCCCATCGCTGCCGCGTTCTGCCGTCTGAGAATGGCGATAGAATAGCCACCATCTCATTCGACGGAATGCTCCCGTTTATCTACCGCTGATTGGAGGTGGAATCGGTGAATACTGCGGAGCGTACCTAAAGAAGACAGGCGAATCCCTCGCCACGCACAAGGATATCGACAAACTAATAGACCATGCGCAGGCCGTCACAACGGCGACTGTCCTTTCTTGGCGTGGCGTTCGTCGCTCTTGGGTTGCGTCGCGCCAGGACAATTCGGTGATCACTTCGGACCTTCTTTTGCCGCGTCTCCGTCCTTGTGATGGCGGCTCATGGTGGACGGACCGAGACCAGCGAGCCAGATCTGAAGTGGCACGAATCTGGCACGGCGGCATGCCATCAACAGCGGTAAGTTACTGAGTGAAATGGTGGGCCCGAGATGACTCGAACATCCGACCTCTTCCGTGTCAAGGAAGCGCTCTAACCAACTGAGCTACGGGCCCACGGGCGGGTGAAACCTCAACTATATCATCACCTCTCCAGGCGGCCCGCTTTCACACGTTCGAAACGGCAAAAACGTCACACTATCAGTCAGGTCCGCGCCCGGTGCTACGCTGACACTTTAGGCTCGCCCGGAGCATCCCATCTACGGAAAGCCCCGGACAGCCCGGCGAAAGGACGTACTATCAGATGGCTGACACAAGGAACAATCTCGTGGCGCTGGCCGATTTCGGTCAGTCGTTCTGGCTGGATTACATCCGCCGCAGTTTCGTGGAGGGCGGGGAACTGGCGCGGATGATCGCGGCCGACGGCCTGCGCGGACTCACCTCCAACCCCTCCATTTTCGAGAAGGCCATTGGCGGCAGCACCGATTACCGCGCCGAGCTCGACGAAATCGCCCGGCACCCCGGAACGGACCCCCAGAAAGCCTTCGAGCGCCTGGCCAAACGCGACATCAGCAACGCCGCGGACCTGTTACGGTCCGTCTACGACGCCACGCAGGCCCTTGACGGCTATGTCAGCCTGGAGGTCTCGCCGGAGCTGGCCCACAGCACCGAGGCAACCATCACCCAGGCGCGCGATCTCTGGAAGATGATTGACCGCCCTAACCTGATGGTGAAAGTGCCGGGCACGAAGGAAGGCACCCCGGCCATCGCCGAGCTGATCGCCGATGGCATTAACATCAACGTAACCCTGCTGTTCTCCGTAGACGCGTATGAAGACGCCGCGGAGGCGTTCCTGCTCGGCCTCGAAGAGCGCGCCGCCAAAGGGCTGCCCATCGACCGCATCGCCAGCGTGGCCAGCTTCTTCGTCAGCCGCATCGACACCGCCATCGACAAGCTGCTGCAGGACCTCTGGAAGACCGCGGCGCCCGCGGACCGCACCGCCATCGAAGGGCTTTTCGGCAAGGCGGCCATCGCCAACGCGAAGCGAGCTTATGGCCGGTTCCAGAACTTCTTTTCCGGCCCGCGCTGGGACAAGCTCGCGAAGAAAGGCGCGCGCCCGCAACGCCTGCTGTGGGCCAGCACCAGCACGAAAAACCCGGCGTATCGCGACGTAATTTATATCGAAGAGCTGATCGGGCCGCACACCGTGAACACCATGCCCCCGGCCACCGCCGCGGCCTTCCGCGATCACGGCGTCCCCCGGAATGCTCTGGTGGAAAATCCGGCTGAAGCCGAGCATCAGCTCGCCGAGCTGGAGCGCCTCGGAATTTCGCTCGACGCGGTTACCGCAAAGCTGTTGGCCGATGGTGTGGAGCAGTTCTCCGCCGCCTGGCGAACCATGCTCGACGCCATTCGCGTTTCCATGCAGCCGCGCACCGGCCGCCAGCAGCCTCAGTTGCCCGCGGATCTTTCCACCGCGGTGGCCGCAACCATCTCGGATTGGGATACCAACGGCAAAGTGAAGCGTCTCTGGGAGGGCGACCCGACGCTTTGGACAAACGACGACGAAGCGAAATGGCTCGGCTGGCTGCGCGTCTCCCATCAGCAGATCGAGCATGCCAGCGCCTTCGCCGCCTTCGCCGAAGAAGTGAAGACCGCCGGATTCCAGCACGCCGTCGTGCTGGGCATGGGCGGATCGAGTCTGGCTCCTGAAGTGCTGTCGAAGACCTTCGGACAGCAGCCCGGCTTCCCCCGGCTGGGCATTCTCGATTCCACCGATCCCGCTCAGGTGCGCGCGGTGGAGGCGTCCCTCGACCTGGCGAAAACTCTTTTCATCGTGTCCAGCAAATCTGGTTCCACGCTGGAGCCGAACCTCTACTACGAATATTTCCGCAGCCGCGTGGAAGCGGTGGTCGGCGCGGCCGCCGCGGGCCAGCACTTTGTCGCCGTCACCGACCCCGGCTCCAACATGGAAACTGTGGCGCGCAACGCGCAGTTCCGTCACATCTTCTATGGCGTGCCCTCCATCGGTGGCCGCTATTCGGCTCTGTCGAATTTCGGCATCGTCCCGGCCGCCGCCGCGGGCCTGAATGTGGAACGCCTGCTGCAAGGCGCGGAGAGCATGGTGCAAGCCTGCGCTTCCTGCGTGCCGGCCGCGGAGAATCCCGGCCTGCAGCTTGGAGCGGTGCTGGGAACGCTGGGCCGGCAGGGGCGCGACAAGGTCACCATCATCGCTTCGCCGGCCATCTCCGACCTGGGCGCGTGGCTCGAGCAATTGATCGCCGAATCCACCGGCAAGATCGGCAAGGGGCTCATCCCCGTCGATGCGGAGCCGCTGGGCGTTCCCGGCGTCTATGGAAGCGACCGCGTCTTTGCCTACGTCCGCTTCACGCCCGAGCCCGATGCCGCGCAGGATGCCGCCGTCGACCAGCTCTCTCGCGCCGGCCAGCCCGTGGTGCACATCGACGTGGCCGACCGCTACGACCTCGGCGCGGAATTCTTCCGCTGGGAGTTCGCCATCGCCGTGGCCGGCAGCGTTCTCGGCATTAATCCCTTCAATCAGCCCGACGTCGAAGCCAGCAAAATCGAGACGCGCAAGCTGACCGAGGAATTCGAAAAGACCGGCCACCTGCCTCCGGAAGACCCCTTCATTCGCCCCGACGGCAACCTGTCCGCCGCACTCCGCGCCCATCTGGATCGCGCGGGAGCGGGCGATTACGTCGCAATTCTCGCCTACGTTCAGAACAACGAGGCTCACACAAAATTGCTGGAGGAAGCGCGCGTCGCGGTGCGTGACGCCAGGCACGTGGCCACCTGTGTCGGCTTCGGCCCTCGCTTCCTGCACTCCACCGGGCAGGCATATAAAGGCGGCCCCAACTCGGGCGTGTTCGTGCAAATCACCTGCGACGATGCGAACGATCTGGCCATCCCTGGACGACGCTATACTTTCGGGGTGGTGAAAGCGGCCGAGGCGCGCGGCGATTTTGCGGTTCTCGCGGAGCGGCATCGCCGCCTGCTTCGCGTGCATCTTGGATCCGATGTGACGAAAGACCTGGCCACACTGCGCGACGCCATCGCCAGCGCAGTGGCCACCGCCGTGAAATGATAATCTTCGATTGGATGTGGGGCAGGGCCGTGCCCTTCCTGCCGATTCGAAGTGGGGCAGGCTCGCAGCCCGCGGCCGCCTGTCGGGCCCGCCCGAACCTGGTTCTGGCTCCGCTGCATTGTGGGGCAGGATTTCATCCGGCAGCCGATTTTCAATCGGCCAAAACGCGGCTGTCGCCGCATGTCCGCTGAAAAATGGAGGATCGCGCATAACATGCAGATCGGAATGGTAGGACTTGGGCGCATGGGCGCCAACATGGCGCGCCGCCTGATGGCGGGCGGCCATCAATGCGCCGTTTACGACCGCGCGCCCGAAGCCGTGCTGTCCCTGGCTGCCGAAGGCGCAAAGGGGGCGTCCTCGCTCGATCAGCTCGTGCGCGAGCTCGATGCGCCCCGCGCCATCTGGGTCATGCTGCCCGCCGGCAAGGTCACCGACGACGTGGTCACCCAGTTGGGCGCTCTCCTCGGTGCGGGCGACATCCTGATCGACGGAGGTAACACTCACTACGTCGACGATGTGCGCCACGCGGAAGAACTCGCCCAGCACGGCGTCGAGTTTGTCGACTGCGGCACCAGCGGCGGAGTCTGGGGCGTTGAGCGGGGCTACTGCCTCATGATCGGCGCGAAGAAGGAAATCTACCAGCATCTTGAGCCAATCTTCCGCACGCTCGCGCCGGGTATCGGCGATATCGATCGCACGCCTAATCGCGAAGGTCTGGACCCCGCCGCCGAGTCCGGTTACCTCTACTGCGGACCGGCGGGCGCCGGCCACTTTGTCAAAATGGTGCACAACGGCATCGAGTACGGTCTCATGCAGGCCTATGCAGAGGGTTTCGATATCATGAAAAACGCCCACGAGCTCGGCTACGACTTCCCTCTGCCCGACGTGGCCGAGGTCTGGCGTCGTGGCAGCGTGGTGTCATCCTGGCTGCTGGACCTCACCGCCCGCGCCATGGCGCAGAACCACGACCTGAGCGAATTCACCGGCTACGTGGAAGATTCCGGCGAAGGCCGCTGGACCATCGAGGCGGCCATTCAGACCGCCGTTCCGTGCCAGGTGCTGACCGCCGCGCTGTATACGCGCTTCCGTTCTCGCCTTGAACACAGCTTCGGAGAGAAGATGCTCTCGGCCATGCGCAGCGGCTTCGGCGGGCACAAGGAAGCGGTTGTCAAAGAGGCGTCGGTATGAGCACCCTGACGTCCGTGGCGGCGGGCGAGGCGGCCGCGAAAGCCGCATTACCCAACCCGGCCGGCCCCTGCGTGATGGTGATCTTCGGAATCACCGGGGACCTCACCAAACGGCTGCTGTTCCCGGCGCTCTATTATCTGGCGGAGCAGAAGTTGCTGCCCGAGGAATTCGCCATTGCCGGATACGCCATCGGCGATCTGGACGAACAAGGCCTGCGCGACAAACTGGCCGGCGATGTCCGGTCGGTGGTGCCGCACGCCGACACCACGCTCGTGGAATGGCTGGTCTCCCGCGTGTACTTCGTCTGCGCCGGCTTTGACGACCCCACCGGCTGGACGCGTCTCCACGAGTGCCTGACGTCGGTGAATGAAAAGTACCACACCGGCGCCAATTACCTGTTCTACATGGCCACCTCGCCCGACTTCTTCCTTGACGTCGCCCGCCGCGTGGGCGAAGAAGGCTTGCTGAAGCAGGAAAACGGCCAGTGGCGCAGGATCATTTTCGAGAAGCCTTTTGGCCGCGATCTGGCCAGCGCGCGCGAGCTGAACCACCAGTTGTCCACGTTCATGCGCGAGGATCAGGTCTTCCGCATCGACCATTACCTCGGCAAGGAAACCGTCCAGAACATTTTGGTGTTTCGCTTCGCCAACGGCATCTTCGAACCCATCTGGAACCGCCGCTATATCGATCACGTGCAGATCACCGTGGCCGAAACCGTGGGCGTGGAAAAGCGCGGCGGCTATTACGACCACACCGGAGCGCTGCGCGACATGGCGCCCAATCACTTGTTTCAGTTGCTGGCGCTCACCGCCATGGAGCCCCCCAGTTCGTTCTCCGCCGCGGCCCTGCACAACGAGCAGGTCAAGGTTTTGGAGGCGGTGCCGCCGGTGAGTCCGACCGATTGCAAGCACTGCACCATTCGCGGCCAGTATGTCGCCGGAGTCATCGGCGACAGCCCGGTCACTGGTTACCGTCAGGAGCCGCTGGTCAGTCCCATTTCGCAGACCGAGACCTACGTGGCATTGAAGGTCCTGGTGGATAACTGGCGCTGGGCGGGAGTGCCGTTCTACATTCGCACCGGCAAGCGGCTTCCGAAACGCAAAACCGAAATCGCCATCCAGTTCCGCAATCCGCCGCTCACGCTGTTTCGCAAGAGCCGCACCACGCTGCCTCAGCCCAATCGTCTGATCATCAGCGTTCAGCCGGAGGAGAGCATCTTTCTGGAGTTCGACGCCAAGATCCCCGGTCCCGTGGTGACCACCCAGCAGGTGGACATGACCTTTTCCTACGCCGATTACTTCGGCGTGGAGAATCGCACCGGCTACGAGACGCTGCTCTACGACGCCATGGTGGGCGACAACAGCCTGTTCAAGCGGTCGGACATGATTGAAGCCGGGTGGGCGCTGGTGCAGCCCGTTTTGGATGCGTGGGGCTCCGGCCCTGGCCGCGACCTGCACTTTTACGCCGCCGGTTCCGATGGCCCCGACGCCGCCGACGCCATGATGGAGCACGACCATCGCGAGTGGAGGCCGCTCTGATGAGTGACCGCGCCGTGCGCGCGCTTTTCGTGGATATCGGCGGCGTGCTCGCCACCAACGGCTGGGATACCGATTCGCGCGAAGCTTCCGTGGAGCACTTCAACCTGGACGCGCGCGCCATTGACTCCCGTCATCGTCTGATGTTTGAGCTGTTCGAGACCGGCAAGATTTCGTGGAAGCAATATCTGGACCGCGTGGTGTTCAACGTGCCCCGCCCATTCACGTATGACGAGTTCACCAGCTTTGTATTCGCCCATTCGTGCGCGTATCCGGAGATGATCGAACTGGTGCGGCGCGTGAAGCTGAACCACGGGTTGAAAGTGGTGGTGGTGAGCAATGAGGGCAGGGAACTCACCGAATACCGCCTGAAGCTCCTGAATCTCTACTCCGTGGCGGATATTTTTGTGTGCTCTTGTTTCGTGCACCTGCGCAAGCCGGACACGGATATATTCCGCATGGCCTGCGATCTTGCCCAGGCGGAACCCCAGGAGGTGGTGTACATCGAGGACCGCGCGATGTTCGTGGAAGTGGCCGCCGGGCTGGGTATCCGCGGAATCGTGCACCGCCGCGTCGAAACCACCCGCGCCGCCCTTGCGGAGATGGGGTTGTTCGATCAGCCAGCCGTCTCCGCGGCCTAGAGCCTGCGCGAATGAGTTGGCCGGAGACAGACTTCGATCGAGAACGCCAGTGGTGGGATGCGAAGGCGCCGAAGGAAGAAACAAACCTGGCCGACGAGATCATCAATCGGGCGCTCCGCTGGCACGAGATCGAGCGGCACCTCGACAACGTCAGGACGATCCTCGACATCGGAGGAGCTACCCGGCGTGTTTTCGATCCCCCTGGCAAAGCGCGGCTTCCGCGTGACCCATGTGGACCTCTCGCCGGAAATGCTGGCCATCGCGCGGAACAAAGCCGGGGATATGCCCGGCATCCAATTCCTCGAAGGAAACGCATCCGATCTGGCGCAGTTTTCGGACCGCAGCTTCGACCTCGTACTGAATATGGATGGGGCCATCTCCTTTTCCGGATCCAAAGCGGCCACAGCAATTCGGGAGACGTGCCGTGTGACGCGAACGACAGCGATCCTGACGGTTTCTCATCGGGCACGGATGACGGCGGGGTGGGTGAGCGGGAGCCTGGTGAAGACCGGGCAACTCGGTCCCGCTGTCCAGGCGATGGCCGACCGCGGCGAATGGCGCCAGGACCAGTTCCCCGACGGCAAAGTCCTCACCGAAGGCATGACCCAGAACTATCTGGGCGCTTTGCACGCATTTCTGCCGGATGAGCTGAAAGACATCCTCAATGATGCGGGAATGCACGTGTTGCGCTGCGGCGGCCTCGGATCGCTCGCGGGGTTGTGCGACCCGGAAGCTTTGGCGCGCGTGTTGAACGATAGCGTCTTGCTGGAATCGTTCCTCGACACGTGCGAGACGTTCGACAGGGACATACTACCGTGCGGTCCGGGAACGCGTCTGCGCGCCGGATTGATAGCGGTGGCGCAGCGCGTGACATAGCGCCACGAACAATAATCACTCGGCCCGCAGCGCCACAGCCGCCTCTCCAGCGAACGGGAGCGCAGCGATGCAGACGTGATATACCCAGATTCCGGGGCCGCTTGAGATGCGAGAGAATATGAAGGTAGGATCACGTCATGGACAAGTCCGCGATCATAGCCAAACTGCGCGAACACGAGGACGAATTGAGAGCCGCTGGCGTCGAGCATCTATTCTTGCACGGCTCCTACGCGCGCGGGACGGCTGTCCGCGAGGCGTCGGATGTGGACGTCATAGCTGAGTTCGCTCCGGGACGGCGTTTGTCGCTTCTGGACATGGTCGACATCGAAAACCGCCTCACGGACATGCTGGGTATCCGGGTTGATCTTTCCCCGGCCAAGGGGCTCAAGGAGCCAGTCGCCGCGCGAGCCTCACACGAGGCCGTGCTTGCCTTTTAGGGAACCGTCGCTTTCGCTGCGAGATATTCGCGACGGGATCGACATCATCGTCCAATTCGTGCATGGGATGGATTTGGAAGCGTTCCGGGAGGATCCGAAAACCGTTGCCGCGGTCGAGCGCAAGCTTCTGCTCATCAGCGAGGCGGCTTGGAGAGGATGCGGAGAGCCTGTGCCCGGGCATGCGGTGGCCCAATATACGCGGCATCGGCAACTGGCTGCGCCACCGCTACGACCGCGTGGATGTCGAGACAATATGGAACACGGTTATCGACGATCTTCCGCCTCTCAGATCTGCGGTAGCGCGCGCGCTGGCGCCGCCACCGGCTGGCTCCAGGGGGTCTGCGTAAAGGCAAAATGCTGGATCACTCCGCCCGCAATGCCACCGCCGGATCAATCCGCGATGCCCGCCGCGCCGGTAGATAACCCGCGGCCAGCGCTACCAGCGTAAGCACCACGGGCATGCCCAGAAACGTCACCGCATCGCGCGCCGTGACTCCAAAAAGCAATCCGCTGAGCGCTCGCGCCAAAGCCAGGGAAGCCGCCGCTCCCAGGAATATCCCGATCGCGGCAAGCCCCAGCGTCTGCCCCATGATCCCGGCCCGCAGTCTGGATGCGGAAGCGCCCAGCGCCATGCGAATTCCAATCTCCTGCGTGCGCTGGCTCACTCCATAGGAAATCACGCCATAAATTCCGAGCGATGCCAGCAGCAGCGCAAACAAAGCGAATCCACCCAGCAAAATCACCACGAAGCGCCTCGGCGATACCGCCTTGTCCACCAGTTGTTGCAGCGTCCGGAAATCCTTCCCGGGAAGGTTCGGCGCGATGGGTTTCAGCGCCGCGCGCACTCCGGTGGCGAGTTCCTCCGGCGGCAACGACGTACGAATCACCAGATCCACGGAGCTGAAATCGCCGCACTGGCGAATAGGCAGATACATTTCCATTCCCGATTCCTGTTCGAGCGCAAGATGCCGGACGTCGCTCACCACTCCCACTACGTGCCGTTCGCCGCATGCGAGCATGATCTGGCCAACGGCGTTCTGGCCCGGCCACAGCGTGCGCGCCATGGTCTGGTTGATCACAATCACGGGTTCGGTGGTTGGCCTGTCTCTGTCGGAGATATCGCGTCCCGCGATCAGCGGAATGCCCATGGCCCTCAAATAACCGTCGCTCACCACGCGCACAAACGCATCCGGAAACTTGCCCGGCGGGTATACCTGTCCCTTGGCGGGCGCGCCCCACGAACGATTGCGCCCCAGAGGAAGCGTGTCGGTTAACCCGGCCGCGCCAATCCCGGGAACGTCTCGAGCACGCCGCAGCACTTCGTCGAAGTATGCCAGCAGTTGCTGGGCGGAGGCCGCGTGGCTGGCATCCGGATCCACGCGGATGGCGGCCGCATGCTCCGGCTGGAAACCAAGATTCACGTCGAGCACGCGCAGAAAGCTTCGAATCAGCAAACCCGCGCTCACCAGCAGCACGCAGGCGAACGCGATTTCCGAAACCACCAGCGCGCTGCGAATCCAGTTCCGGCTTCGGCCCGCCGTGGACCCGCGCGCGGTGTCCTTCAGGGCCTCGTGCACAGCTCCAGCGGGCGTCTGCAGCGCGGGGGCCAGTCCGAAAACTACGCCGGTGAGCACGGCCGCGAGCAGGCAAAAGGCCAGCACCGTGACGTCCGTCCGAACGTTGCCCAGAAGAGGAATGCTGAGCGCCTGCAGACTCGCCAAAACGCGCGTTCCCGCAGCGGCCAGCATCACGCCGAGCAGCGCGCCACAGCAGGAGAGCGCCACGCACTCGGTCAGCATCTGGCGGATCAGCCGCCCTCGCCCCGCTCCCAGCGCCGTGCGGATGGCAATCTCCTTCTGCCGCGCCGCCGTCCGCGCCAGCAGCAGGTTGGAGAGATTGGCGCAGACAATCAGCATCACCACGCCCACCGCGCACGCCAGCACCAGCAATGCCGGCCGGATCTGTCCGCTCACATGCTCGGTCAGCGCCATCAGGTGCCCTTCAAAATCGTTGCGTTCGGGATGCGCGCGTGTCATCTGCGCGGCCAGCACTTTCAACTCCGCTTCGGCGCTGCCGATGGTGACCCCGGGCTTCAAACGGCCGATCATGGCCATGGTGTTTCCCCACCGGTTGGTTTCGCTGGTAAGCGGGAACGGAAAGTACAGATCGAAGTGGCTGCCGGGAGCGAATACCGAGGCGAAATCGAACGAGGCCGGCAGCACGCCCACCACAGTGACCGGCTCGTCATTGATGGTCAGGGTGCGGCCGACGATCGCGGGGTCCGAATTGAACCGCCGCGCCCACAAACCGTGGCTCAACAGCACCGCCTTCGGCCCGTGCCACTTGCACTCTTCGGCCGTAAACAGCCGGCCGAGCTGCGGCTGAACGCCGAGTAACTGGAAGAAATTCTCCGACACCGGCACGCCGCTCAGGCGCTCCGGCTCGCCCTGTCCGCTCAGCAGATTGTCCCCCACGCCGTAGAAGGCGAAGTATCCGGCCACATCGGTAAAGGACCGGTTCCGCGCCCGCAAATCCAGCAAGTAGTCCACCTGGGTAGTCGCGCCGGAGAGGCCGCCCGTGTCATGGTTGGCGATCCAGACCAGCCGCTCCGGCTCATGAAACGGCAACGGGCGAAGCAGCAGCGTGTTGACCACGCTGAACACCGTGGCGCTGGCCCCGATCCCCAGCCCTACGATCAGAACGGCGAACGTGGTGAATCCGGAATCCCGGCGAAGAGTGCGCGCCGTGTAACGCAGATCCTGCACAATACTGTCGAGAAAACGCGGACGGGTGGCGTCGGACATCGTTGGCTCCTTGTGAGTATACTGCTCACCCGCAATCTGGTTACGCGGGCTTGACAAAAAACATCGGTCGCCGCATACTCCATACATCGACAGCCAATGGATCGAAGTGCAATGGAAGCACCCGACCTTTTACCCGGCACTCTCGACATGCTGGTCCTGAAAACCCTCAGCCGCGGGCCCAACCACGGCTATGGCATCGCCCAGCACATCCATCGCGTTTCGCGCGACGCCCTGCGCATCGGCGAAGGCTCGCTGTACCCGGCGCTGCAGCGCTTGCTCATCAACGAGTGGGCGGCGGCCGAGTGGGGCATCACGGAAACGAACCGCAAGGCGCGCTACTACAAAATCACCGCCGCTGGCCGCAAGCAATTGGCCGCCGAGTTGAAGAGCTTCAACTTCCTGGTGGCCGCCATCGCTGAAGTAATGGAGGGCGCATGAAGCTCTGGAACCGTATCCGCCATTGGGCCCGCCCGTCCCACCCCGCAAGTGGCCTCGCCGAGGAAATCCGTCTGCACCGCGAAATGCTGGAAGAGCAGTTCGTCGCCCAGGGCATGTCCAAAGCCGACGCCCGGACCGCCGCTGCCAGGGAGTTTGGCAACGCCACTGCCGTCGTCGAAGAAAGCAGGGAACAGTGGAACGTGCGCTGGGTGGCCTCCTCGTTCAAGGACCTCCGCTTTGCCTGGCGTCTCACCCGCCGCCAGCCGCTGCTCTCGGCCGCGGCCGTTCTCACCATCGCCTTCGGCGTGGGCGCCAACACGGCCATTGTGAGCGTGCTGGAGACGGTGCTGCTGAACCCGTTGGGCCTGCGCCACGCGGATCGCGTGGTGGTGGCCCGCGTGCGTATCGATCGGTTGCAGATGCGCCACATCCAATCCTCCGGCGTGGAGTTCCGCGAGATTCAATCCATGACCGACGCCTTCTCGGCGGCAGCCGCCATGGAAGGACGTTACTGGATGGGTCAGGTGGACGGGCAGCCAACCCGGCTTCTTGGCCAGGCGGTGACTCCGGATTTCTTCCGCGTTTTCGGCGCTCGCCCCGGCCTCGGTAGATTTCTCACTCCGGAAGACCGCGAAAGCGTGGTGCTCTCGCTGGCGTTCTGGCAGTCGCAGTTCGGCGGCGACCCCACCGCCATAGGCCGCAAGCTGATGCTGGACGATAAACCGTACCGTATCGTCGGCGTCGCTCCGGCCGATTTTCGTTTCCCGGCGAATGCTCAGGTCTGGACTTCGCTCTATCTCGATCCGGAACGCCTTCACCGCCGCGGCTACAACATGAACCTGTGGGTTTTCGCGCGCCTTAAGGACGGCGTGAGCGCGGCCCGCGCCGCCGGCCGCGTCAACCGGTACGTCTCCGGGCTGAACATGACGGCCGAAGGCTATCTCAATTACGGGTACGGGATCGAGGTGGACCCTTTTGCCGACTTCGTTGCCGGTGACCTTCAGCGCCCTTTGTGGCTGTTGTGGGCGGCCGCGCTGGTGGTACTGCTCATCGGATGCGCGAACGTGGCCGGACTCCTGCTCACCCGCGCGGCCGGGCGCCGCCGCGAAATCGCCATTCGCATTTCCATCGGCGCGTCCCGCGCGCAAATTCTGCGGCAGCTCCTGATCGAGAGCCTTTTCCTCGCTACGCTGGGCGGCATCGGCGGACTTGCAATGGCCGGCGCCGTCGTGCCGCTCATCACCAGGCTTCCCATTCCCGGCAAGCAGTGGCTCGCGCTGGTGACCATGGACCAGCGAGTGCTGCTCTACGGTTTCGCACTGGCGCTCGCCAGCGCCCTCGTGTTCGGCCTTGTGCCGGCGCTCCAGCTTCTGCGGGACAGCCAGACGACGGCGCTCGCGCGCAGCGGCCGCCGCTGGTTCCAGGATATTTTCGTCACCATCGAAGTGGCCGGCGCCTTTGTGCTGGTGGTGGCCACTGTTCTTCTCATGCGCAGCCTGTGGGCCGTGGAGCGCGTCCGCCCCGGCTTCGACTCCGCCAATCTCACCACCGCTTTCCTGATCAAGCCGCAAAACGATCCCGGTTTTCTGGATCGCCTTCGCGCGGCCCTGCCCAATGGGGCGGGCGTCGAATCGGCGCTGGCCTATCCAATCCCCTTTAGCGGCGGCGGGCTCACCAGTTCATTCAACATCCGCAATCGCCAACAGCGGGAAGGCGAACCCGCGTGGCACGGCGAAGCCTATGAGGTCTCTCCCGAATACCTTCACGTCCTGCGCATTCCGCTGCTGCGCGGCCGCGATCTGGCGGAGAGCGACACCGCCACAGCCCCACTCGTGTGCCTTATCGATGCCCGTCTGGCCGAGCGCTTTTTCCCCAACCAGGACCCCATTGGCCAGCAGATCGGGATGTACATGGATTGGGCGCGGATCGTAGGTGTCGTGGGCTCCATCCGCGGCACCACGCTCGAGGATGGCTCGCGGCCAACGGTATATTACTCCCTCGCCCAAATACCGTTTTTCCCGCAAGCGGCCATGCTGCTGCGGTCGAGTGCTCCGGCGGGCAGCCTGATTCGCCGCGCCGTTCGCCGCGCGAATGGCTCTGTGCCGGTCTACGATATGCAGTCGATGGAGCAGCGCATCGGTGAGTCTATCGGTCTGCGGAGGGTGCTGGCGCTGCTGCTGGCGGTGTTCGGCGGCATCTCTCTGCTGCTGGCGGGCGTGGGGCTTTACGGCGTGGTGGCGCAGGTGGTGGCGGGACGGACCAACGAAATCGGCATCCGCATGGCCATGGGCGCGCGGCCGCGCCAAATTCTGGTGCAATTCGCCGGGCAGGGGCTGCGCGCCGGCGTCGTCGGTCTTGGTTGCGGCCTGGCCGCGGCCGCGTGGTCGCAGCAGTGGATCGCCGCCATGCTGTACCAGGTCCGCCCATTCGACCTCGCCACGTTCGGCTCGGCCGCCCTCGGTGTGTTGGCGCTCCTGCTCGCGGCAGTCTGGTGGCCGGCGCGCCGCGCCTCGCGCACCGATCCACAACGCGCCCTGCACTACGAGTAGCTACGGCACCGTCTCTGTGCGCGCCAGTGCGGCCAGGTCGTGATAGTACCCTAGATCTGCGCCGGTGAGCAGTTTCGTCGCGAAAAGAATCTGCCCGGTATGCATGGAGAAGTGCTCCACCACGTGATAGACGGCTTCGAGGATAGTGAGGTTGAACCCCTGAACCGAGGTTCGCGCGGCCAGGCGCTCCGGCGTCAGCGAGCGAATCACCCCGGCGGAATCGTCCACCACGGCGCGGATACGCGCGGCCAGCTCAGCCGGTTGCACCTCGCCGCGCGCGGCGAATTCCTTGTCGCGCTCGCGTTGATCGGGCCGTCCCGCGACTCCCGTGCCAATCCACTGCGTCACGTTCCCGCATAGATGAAGCACCAGATTGCCCACGGCGTTCTCGTTGCCGCTGGTGCGCAGCCACACCTGCTCATAGTTCAGCCGGCCGAGACAATCCTCAATCCGTCCGCCTAACTGCTTTAGCTTCTCCGCCGAAAAGCTGACGAACTCCGCGTCCGCCCCCACTGTCTACAGCACCTCTTCGGACCAGTTCTCCAGCGCGTTCTTAACCCGCGCGGTGAACTGATCGGCCAGCGCGCCATCGATCAGGCGATGGTCGAACGTCAGCGCCAGATAGGCCATGGAGCGAATGGCAATGGCGTCGTCTTCCACCACCACCGGCTCTTTCGTCACCGCGCCGCACCCCAGAATGGCCACCTGCGGCTGGTTGATCACCGGCGTCGCAAACACGCTGCCAAAGCTGCCGAAATTGGTGATGGAGAACGTGCCGCCCTGCACCTCATCCGGCTTGAGCTGCCGCGAGCGCGCCCGCGTCGAAAGATCCACGATAGCCCGCTGCAGGCCCAGCACGGTTTTTTCGTCGGCGTTGCGGATGACGGGAACAATGAGCCCGTTCTCCAGCGCCACTGCGATGCCGATGTTGATGTCGTTGTGATACAGGATGTTGGTTCCTTCGATGGACGCATTCACAATGGGAAAAGCGCGAAGCGCCTCCGCCGCCGCCCGCGTGACGAACGGCAGGAAGGTGAGCGAGAAGCCGTAGCGCGATTGCACCTCGGCCTTGTTGCGCGCGCGCAATTTGGCCACGCGGGTCATATCCACCTTGTGCACGGTGGTGACGTGCGCGGACGTGCGCTTGCTGAAAACCATGTGCTCGGCGATTTTGGCACGCATGTTGCTCATCGCTTCCACGCGCGTACGCGCCTGCTCGGCACGCGGCAGGGGAGGAAGAACCGGCGGCACGGCGGGAGGGGGGAGCGGCCGGAGCCGGAACCCGTGGAGCCGGCGCCACGGACTGCGCCATCGTGCGCGCGCCCTGCGCCGACATGTACCCTTCCAGATCCTGCTTGGTGATGCGTCCGCCGGCGCCAGAGCCCTTCACCTGCTTGAGATCGATGTTGTACTCGCGCGCCATGCGGCGCACCAGCGGCGAAAGCGGCCCGGCCGCCGATTCGGGCTCCGCGGCTGGCAGCGGCTCGGCCATGGGAATGGGATAAGGACCGGCCGACGTTGCCACCGGCTCCGGCCGCGCGGCTGGGGGCGCCGGAGCCGGAGCTGACGGCGCGGGTTCGGCGACTGGAGCGGCCGCTGTTCCCGCATCGCTTCCGCCCTCGCTGATGCGGCCCACCACTGTGCTGATGCCCACCGTCTTGCCTTCCTCCACCAGCAGCTCCGACAGCACGCCGGCCACGGGCGAGGGAATCTCCGTGTCCACCTTGTCCGTCGAAATCTCGAAAAGCGGCTCGTCGCGCTCTACGCGATCACCCTTTTTCTTCAACCACTTGGTGAGGGTTCCTTCAACAATGCTCTCACCCATCTGGGGCATTACGACGTCAACCATGAATCATCTCCCTTAAGGCCGCTCCGTCACCGTCGCGGTTCGGTACACCGTCGTGGTGCCGTACACCATCACGGCTCGGTACACCGTCGTGGTGCCGTACACCATCACGGCTCGGTACACCGTCGCGGTGCGGTACACCGTCGCAGTGCGGTACACCGTCGCCGCTCGGTACGCCGTCGCGGTGCGGTACACCGTCGCAGTCGGGTACACCGTCGCCGCTCGGTAGACCATCGCCGCTCGGTAGACCATCACGGCTCGGTACACCGTTGCCGCTCGGTACACCATCGCCGCTCCGTGACCGAACCGCGACCGTAACGGAGCGGTCCGCGAACTGCCGCTGGAACTGGCGCACCAGTTCCCCTACCACTTCCTCGCGCCGGGCGGTCACGCCCAGCCGTTCCATAGAAGTAATGGGTTTGGTGATACCACACGGCACAATATATTGAAAATAAGTAAGATCCGTGCTGTGATTCAACGCGAATCCGTGTGAAGTGACCCATCGGCTGATGTGAACGCCAACCGCCGCAATCTTGGCCCCGCCCACCCAGACGCCCGTGCATCCCTTCACCCGCTCAGCGCGTATCCCAAACGCAACAAGGGCGTCGATAATCGCCTGCTCCATGGCCCGGACATACGCCACCACGTCGCGCTTCCACTCGCGCAGATCGAAAATCGGATACCCGACAATCTGCCCGGGTCCGTGGTAGGTGATGTCGCCGCCGCGGTCCGTGGGGAAGAACGAAATGCCCGCGCGCTCCAGCACCTCCGGCTGCGCCAGCAAATTCTCCATGTGCCCGTTACGCCCCATGGTGATCACGTGCGGGTGCTCCACAATCAGAAGCTGGTCCGGAATCTGGCCCAGCTTGCGGCGCCGTTCCAGCTCCTTCTGCATGGCGTACGCTTCGGCATAGCCGATGCGCCCCACATCGCTAACTTCAAAATCAGGCATTGATGGCCTGGCCGTACACCGCGTTAAACGCCTCGCCCATGGCTTCGTACAGCGTGGGGTGCGCGTGGATGGTGTTCACCATGGTGTCCACGGTGGCTTCGGCGGACATCGCCGTCACCGCTTCGGAAACCAGCTCGAAGGCCTCCGGCCCAATGATATGGACGCCCAGAATCTCGCCGAATTTCGCGTCGGCAATCACTTTCACAAAGCCGTCGTGGCGGCCCAGAATACTCGCCTTGCTGTTCGGGGCGAAGCCGAATTTGCCCACCTTCACCTGGAAGCCCTGCGCGCGCGCCTGCGCCTCGGTGAGCCCCACGCTGCCGATGCCGGGTTCGGTATAAGTCGCGCCGGGAATGCGGTTCCTGTTGATGGGAGTGGCCGCTTTGCCCGCCATGTGCGCCACCGCCACCATGCCTTCCATAGTCGCCACGTGCGCCAGTTGCGGCGTTCCGGCAACCACGTCGCCAATCGCATAGACGCCCGGTTCGCCGGTCTGCTGGAACTGGTTCACCTTGACGAAGCCGCGATCCAGCTCCACTTTCGTGCCTTCGAGCCCGATGCCTTCCGTATTCGGCTTGCGGCCCACGGCGATGAGCAGCTTCTCCGCCTCCACGGTCTCGCGCTTGCCGGTGGCCAGCACCGCGCGGAAGCGCACGCCCGCTTCGGTGCGTTGGATGTCCTCGGCCTTCGCCCCGGTTTCCACGCGAATACCGGTTTTCTTGAACAGGCGCTCCAGTTCCTTCGAGATCTCCTCGTCTTCCACCGGAACAATGCGGGGCAGCATTTCCAGCAGCGTGACCTTGGTGCCGAACCGATTGAAGATGGACGCGAACTCCACGCCCACCGCGCCCGCGCCGATCACCGCCAGCGTCTTCGGGATCGCCGGCATGTCCAGAATTTCGATGTTGGTGAGGATGGCGTCGTCGGCCTTCAGGCCGGGCAGCAGGCGCGCCTCTGAACCGGTAGCGATGATGACGTTCTTCGTCTCCAGCGTCTGCGTGCCTTTTTCCGAGCGGACCTCCACCTTTCCGCCGCCCTTCAGCACGCCGAACCCCCGGATGACGTCCACCTTGTTCTTCTTCATGAGGTACTCGACGCCCTTGGCATGCTTTGACACGATGCCGTTCTTGCGCTGGAGGACCTTCGGGTAGTTGATGCGCGGGTTTTCGCACTCGAGGCCCTCGTCGGCGGAGTGCGTGAAGCGCTCCCAGACGTCCGCGGTGTGGAGAAGAGCTTTGGTGGGAATGCAGCCGACATGCAGGCAGGTGCCGCCGAGCTTGGGGTCTTTTTCGACGATTGCCGTTTTGAGCCCGTACTGGCCGGCACGGACGGCAGCGGAATAACCGCCAGGCCCGCTGCCAATAATGATCAGATCATAGGCCATTGGACCAAGTGTAGCATTGGCGGCCTTTGGGGCCTTGTGCTTACAGTATTATAACGACACATGTAGAAATCAGGTGGGCAAGCCACGCTAGCGGATCTGAGGGCCAGGTGGCCCGCGACGTGGTTGACCGCGTCGCCCCGTGGCGCGCAAAACGCATTGTCCTTTATGACGACTCCGACGAGGCGTTTGAGCAGAGCATTCTCATCAGCCTTGACGGGCGCATGTTGCATGTACTCGCTCTCCCCGGCTACAACAGGCATGCGCTGTGTAAGGTGGATGCCTAGTATCAGAAAGGTAGGTTTCGGGACAGTACGCCCGAGAGAGGACCGACCAGCCGCCAGATAAACGGGAAAGTCCAGTAAAGCTGACACGCCCCTGGCGCCGCCTGTCAGTTGTTTGTCTCAAAAATGGTCCTTTGTGCAACACGACAAAATCTGCAAATCGCGTCAATTGCCTGAGGCCATCGGGTGCCTGCGACCCTACTTCACCACGACATTCACCAGCTTGTCGGGCACCACAATAATCTTCACGAGCTGCTTTCCCGCCAGCAGCGCCTGCACCTTCCCATCCGCCTGGGCCAGCCGCCCCAGCTCCGCCTGGCTCGTTCCGGGCCGAACCAGCAAACGCGACCGCACCTTCCCGTTCACCTGCACCGGGATCTCGATCTCCTGATCCTTCGCGAGCTCAGGATCGAATGAGGGCCACTTCTGCTTGAACACCGGCCCGGCGCCGCCCATCTCTTCCCATAGCTCCTGCGTCAGGTAAGGCGCAAACGGGTGCAGGATAAGCACCAGGTCCCGCAGGCAATCGCGCATCACCGGACCGGAAATCTCGTTTTCGGCCGCGTAAAGCTCGTTCACCAGTTCCATAACCGCCGCCACGCATGTATTGAAATGCCAGCGCGTCTCGAAATCGCCGGTAATTTTACCAATGGTCTGGTGCAGTTTGCGCAGCACTTTCGCGTCGCCCGCGCATGGACCCGGCGGCAACTCGCGATCGGCATTGCGCGTGACGAAGCGGTAGACGCGGCCAAGGAAACGGTACGCCCCCTCCGCGCCGGAGTCGGTCCAGTCCATCTCTTTCTCCGGCGGCGCGGCGAACAATTCGAACAGCCGTCCTGTGTCCGCGCCAAACCGGTTGATCATTTCGTCGGCGCTTACCACGTTGCCCTTTGACTTGGACATCTTCGCGCCGTCGCGAATCACCATGCCCTGGGTGAACAGGCGCGTTATGGGCTCGCTGTTGGGCGCCAGATCGAGATCGCGCATCATCTTCGTCCAGAAGCGCGAATAAATCAGGTGCAAAATGGCGTGCTCCACGCCGCCGATGTACTGGTCGATGGGGAACCAGTAGGCGATTTTCTCGCGGTCGAAGGGCGCCGTGCTGTTGTGCGGATCGCAGTAGCGGTAGAAATACCAGGACGAATCGATGAAGGTGTCCATGGTATCGCTCTCGCGCCGGGCCGGGCCGCCGCACACCGGACAAATGACGTTGACGAATTCGGGATCGTCGGCGAGCGGCGAGCGGCCTTTGCCAGTAATCTTAACGTCCAGCGGCAACAGCACCGGAAGCTGATCGTCGGGCACCGGAACCACGCCGTCATTCGGGCAGTGGATTACCGGAATCGGCGTCCCCCAATAGCGTTGGCGAGAGATGCCCCAGTCCTTGATGCGAAACGTAACGGCGGGCTGGCCGAAGCCGCTGAGACGGGCGTAATCGGCCATGGCCTGGCGGGCGTGCTCGCTGGTGCTGCCGGACCACTGGCCGGATTCCTCCACCACCCCGTAGTCGGGAAACGCTTCGGTAATGGTTGCGGTGTCGGCGAGTTCGCCATCCACCGGCCGAATCACCGGCCGAATCGGTATCCCATACTCCTTGCAAAACTCAAAGTCGCGCTGGTCGTGCGCGGGCACTGCCATAATCGCGCCGGTGCCGTAACCCAGCAGCACGAAGTTGCCAATCCAGATGGGGATGCGCTCGCGGTTGTACGGGTTGATGGCGTAGTGGCCGGTGAACAGGCCTTCCTTCTTCAGGTCGCCGGGGTCCTGGCGCGCGGCCGCGTCAATCATTTCCTTCACCCGCGAGCGCTGCGCGTCGTCGATCATCCCTGCCAGCGCTGGGTGCTCCGGGGCCAGAATCAGGCAGGTGGCGCCGTAAATGGTGTCCACGCGAGTGGTGAATACCCGCAGTTTGCGGTCTTCGGCCCCCTCCAGCGCGAAATCGATCTCCGCCCCCTCGGACCGGCCAATCCAGTTGCGCTGCATGGTCAGCACACGCTCGGGCCAGCAGCCTTCCAGTTGTTTCAGGTCTTCCAGAAGCTCGTCCGCGTATTCGGTAATGCGCAGGAACCACTGCGTCAGCGCGCGCTGCTCAACAGCCGTGGATTCGTGGCGCCAGCAACAGCCGTCCACCACCTGTTCGTTGGCCAGCACGGTGCCGCATTCCGGGCACCAGTTCAGCAGCGCTTCCTTGCGATAGGCCAGCCCGCGCTCCAGCATGCGCAGGAAAAACCATTGATTCCAGCGGTAGTACTCGGGTTCGCAGGTGGCGATCTCGCGAGACCAGTCGTAACTGAAGCCCATCCGGCGGAACTGCCGCTTCATGGCCTCGATATTGGCTTGCGTCCATTCGCGCGGGTGCCGGTTGTTCTTGATGGCGGCGTTTTCGGCGGGCAGTCCGAAGGCGTCCCAGCCCATGGGGTGCAATATGTTGTACCCGCGCATCCACTTGTAGCGCGCCAGCGCGTCGCCAATGGCGTAATTGCGCACGTGGCCAATGTGTAGCTCGCCGCTCGGATAGGGCAGCATTTCCAGCACGTAGTACTTCGCGCGGGCGGAATTTTCCTCGGGCTGGTACAGCGCGCCATCGCGATTCCAGCGCTCGTGCCACTTCAATTCCAACTGCTGCGGGTCGTACTGCTTTTCCGGCATAGGAAGGGTCCTTTTCAGAATACTGGATTAGCCCCGTGGGGCAGGGCCATGCCCTGCCTTCCTCTGAAACCGAAATAGATTGACACGCGTCAAGCAACCGGACGAACATACATAAAGGGGGCGCACCATGCACCGCATAGCCCGCTTTTCAGCTTTGGCCGCAGTGACATTCGCGGCCGCCACCCAGGCGCAGTCCGTAATCTCCGCCCGCTCGGGCACCATTCACTACGTGGAAGGGAAGGTCCTGTTGAACGACCAGCAGATCTCCCCGAAATTTGGCGAGTTTCCGGGTATGGATAACGGCGCTGTTCTGCGGACCACTGATGAGGGCCGCGTGGAAGTGCTGCTCAGCCCCGGGGTCATCCTGCGCGTCGGCGAGAGCAGCTCCATTCGCATGGTTTCCAACTCCCTGCTGGATACGCGCGTGGAACTGCAAACGGGCAAGGCTGTGCTGGAATGCGCCGACATCCTGAAGGGCAACGGGCTCACGCTGATGGTGGGCGGCAAGTCCGTTTCCTTCGCGAAAGACGGCCTCTATGAAGCCACCGCCGAACCGCCGGCCCTGCAGGTTTACAAGGGCGAGGCCACGGTGCTCGCGGACGGCAAGCCATTGATCGTCAAGCACGGCCATGAAGCGCTGCTGGGAAGCGTCCTCACTGCGGAGAAATTCGACGGCAACGACACCGACGATCTGTATAACTGGAGTTCCCACCGGTCCGGCTACCTGGCGCTCGCCAATGTATCCGCCGCGGGCAGCAGCTATGGAAGCTATGGCTATTTGGGCGGCGCCAGCGGCGGATGGGCGTGGAATCCCTGGTTTGGGATGTTTACCTGGGTTCCGGGAATTGGCATGGGGTACAGCCCGTTCGGCTTCGGTTTTTACAGCCCATACAGCGTATACGGAGCTTATCCGTACTACGCCACGTACTACGGCAATGGGACTTCGACCACCGGAAGCACCGCGTATGGCGGACGCCCCATCACCTCCTCCAGCAGTTCCCGCTCTGGCGGAAGCCCGGTGTCCGGAGGGCGCCTCGGCGAGATTTCCAGCGGATCGAGCAGCCCAGGACGCAGCATCGGCGGCGGCGCTATTGGCGGCCGCGGCGGGCACTAAATTTCATTCGTCAGCGTTAATTCGTCGACACTCCGCAACAACACTACCAGGCCGTAAACCGCCTTTTTCGTGATACCCTGCTAGCTCAGGCCAGTTCATGCCAAAGGCAATCCAATTCATCGGGGCTTTGTGTATTGTTCTGATGACTGCACGCGCCGCAACCGTCAGCGGCACGGTAAAAGATCCCAGCGGGGCCATCATCCCCGGTGCGCGGGTCATGCTGACTGGCTCGCCGGGCGCCGAAGTCAGGACTTCGCTCAGCGGACCCGACGGGCAATTCCATTTCGCCGATGTCCAACCCGGCGACTACGTCCTGCGCGTTGATCATGACGGCTTCGAGTCGCTGCTGCAACAGATCAGCGTTGCCGGTCAGGACGTGTCCCTCGCGCTGTCGCTGAAAATTGCCGCCCAACAGGCCGCGGTGGAGGTGGAAGGTGGCCGCTCGCGCCTCGCCAATGCCGACCCGAATTATCGCGCCCTGCGCGACAATCAGCCGGTGAAAACGTGGCACGTCGAGAATGTCGTTCTGAAGCGTGACGTGGGCACCCTCACCCTGCGCAACGGCACCGTGAGCTTTCTCCCTCCAGTACTCGGCCGCACGGTTGTCGGCGTCTTCACCGGCGACGGCCATTTTCACATGGACCCCTTGCTGGCCATGGAAAAAGACCATCTGGAATTGATCACCGGCGCGCGCGCCGTCGACGAGGATTTTGAATCAGTCCTGCTCGCCTTCACGGACGGGACGTTCGAAGAGATCACCGGGCAGGCGAAAGCGGCGGACGACGATGCGAAGGACAGCGCGGCGTTGCGCGATTTTCACCATGAGCTGCGCCATCGGACCGAAGAGCCGCGCAGCATGACGGAATATATGTTCGCCGGCGAAAGCGTGCCCAACCTGGAAGCGGGGCTGCTGGCGGAACTCTACAATCCCAAGTACGCGGGGTCGTTTTCCGCGTATATCCATGGCCGCAAACGCGCTCACCTGCGCTTTCTGATAAATTCCGAGGGCGCGATTCCGGCGCTGTCTCCCGAGGAAGTGGGTCTCATCAACCTCGATCCGCGGGGGCCCGAGGATGGCATCTGGTATCTCAGCCACGTGGAGGCGGAGTGGCACAGCGGCCGCGCTTCTTCCTCCGAAGACCGGCGTTCTTTCGCGGTAGAGCACTATCGCATCGAGACCGTTCTGGGCAAACGCGACCGCCTCACCGCGATCACCGAGATTCGCTTTCACCCGCTGCGCGACGGAGATCGCGTCATCCTTCCGCTGACTGCGTTTCTTGACTCCACGCAACGCTGGCGGCTCATGGGAACCAACGCATTTCGTTTCGCCGACTTCATTCAGGAAGTAACTCCCCACGAAGTGTCTCATCAATGGTGGGGTCACATGGTGGGATGGGCTTCGCTGCACGACCAGTGGCTTTCGGAAGGATTCGCCGATTTCTCCGCCGGCCTGTTCCTGGAGATGACTAACCCCAAGCCCGACGAGTATCTTCATTACCTCGAGCGGGCGCAGAAACAAATCGTCGAAAAGAATGAGTATGGCAAGCGCCCCAACGACGCCGGCCCTCTGTGGCTCGGTTTGCGCCTCGATACGTTCAAGACCGAGCGAGCCTATAACTTCGTTGTGTACCCCAAGGGCGGCTATGTTCTGCACATGCTGCGTTACCTGATGCAGGACCAGAAAACCGGCGACAAGGACTTCATCGACATGATGCACGATTTCGTCACCACGTACACCAATCGCAACGCCAGCACCGAGGATTTCAAGGCCATCGTGGAGAAGCATATGAAACCGGGGCTCGATCTGGATGGAAACGGGAAAACGGACTGGTTTTTCCACGAGTGGGTGTACGGCACGGAGCTTCCCAGTTATCGTCTGGATTATTCGCTGGCGCCCGCCGAAAACGGCAAGGTCATGCTGACGGCTACGGTGACGCAGTCCGATGTAAGTGCGGCGTTCCGGATGCGCGTTCCGCTCTATGCGGAGTTCGATGGCCGCATGACGCGGCTCGGGTGGGTGCCGGTGGAAGGGTCCAGCACCACGAAAGAGTTCAAGGTGAAGCTGCCGAAGAAACCGAAGCGCGTGGTCTTGTGCGCGAACTACGACGTGTTGGCGTCCTCCATCACCAATCACGGCAACTAAGTGGGGCAGGGCCATGCCCTGCCTTGAGCCTGGGGCAGGTTTGAAACCCGCGGCCGATTTTCAATCAACCCCGCGCCTTACTTCAGCGCATCCTCGAAGAAATCCGTCATCGTTTCGTATAAGTGCTTACGAATCGGCCCCGTGAGCCCATGTGTCTTTTGCGGATAAGGAACCAAACCAAACTGCTTGCCCGCCTCTTCCAGCGCCACCGCCATTTGCACCGTGTTTTGAAACAGCACGTTGTCGTCTTCAATGTCGTGAGCAATCAACAAGCGGCCCTTCAGTTTGCCCGCCCACGTAACCGCCGAACTGTCTCGGTAGCCGTCCTCGTTCTCCGATGGCAGGCCGAGATATCGCTCGGTGTAAATGGTGTCGTAGTTACGCCAGTTGGTTACCGGCGCACCGGCAAACCCCGCGCGAAATAAGTCCGGCGCGTTCAACAGGCAGTTCAGGGTCATATAACCGCCGTAACTCCATCCAGTAACTCCGATGCGCGCCGGATCGACGAAACCCATGGAGATCAAATGACGCACGCCTGTTTCCTGGTCCTCCAATTCTGTTGTGCCAAGACGCCGGAACAGCGGCGTTTCGAAAGCGTGCCCACGGCCAGCGCCGCCACGATTGTCCAGCTCCCACATCACGAACCCCCGTTCGGCCATCGCCCGCTCCCACGTCGCGCCCGGCCACGCGTTACGAACCGATTGCACGCCCGGCCCGCCATACACCGTCACAATCGCCGGGTATTTTCGGCCCGCGTGGGAGCCGGCCGGGCGAATCAGCCGCGCGTACAGCGTCGTACCGTCGCTGGCCTTGATCTGCACGAGTTCCTCGGGTAGTAACTCATAGTCGTCTCCCACGCCGCGGTCCGGTTCGCGCAAAACGGCAATCTGCTTCCCGTCCGCGGCACGAAGGGTTGTCGCCGGCGGGGTAGTTACGTTGGAGAATAACTCCGTGTAATAGCCGGCCCCCGGTGCCATGTTGATGGTCCGGACGCCATGCCCCTCGGAGATGCGCGTCTTACTTCCTCCGTCGAAGCCCACCCGCCACAGTTGATTCTCCACCGGGCTGCCCTCATTCGAGAGATAGTAGGCCAGCTTGTGCGTCTCATCGACGCCGGCGATGCTCTCCACTTCCCAGGGGCCCTGTGTCAAACGCGCGCGCTCTTCGCCTTCCGTCGAGTATAGCCATAGGTGACGATGGCCGTCGCGTTCGCTGGACCACAGAAATTGGTCCGAGTCGCGCAGAAAACGGTATACGTCGCCGATATTGATCCAATATCTGTCCGCTTCGGTGAGCACGGTGTGGCTTGAACCCGTCGCCGCATCGGCAACCACCAGGTCAAGCCGGTTCTGAACCCGGTTCGCCCTCTGCACGGCGACGCGGCGCGAATCCCGAAGCCAATCGACGCGCGCGATCAACGCGGCGGGGTCCCCAAGGCCGAGCCAGACGGTCTGCGGTTCCGCGTCCTCCAGCGTCACCACGCCGACGCGCACCACCGCGTTCGGCGTGCCCGCCTGCGGATAGCGCTGCGGTTCGTAGAGGCCGCGAAGAGCGGTGAGCTCTGTCTGCGGGTAGATGAACTCCTGGGATACGTCAAACTGCATGTAAGCGATCTTCCGGCCGTCCGGAGACCACCAGTACGCGGTTCCCAGCTCCAGCTCCTCCGGGTACACCCAGTCCAGTTCGCCGTTCAGTAACGTGTCCGATCCACCGTGCGTCAACTGCGTGATCCGCCTCGTGGCGAGGTCAAGCGAAAACAAATCGTGCCCACGCCGGAAAGCCACATGCGCGCCGTCGGGAGAAAGCTTCGGATCGGCCTCGGTCTCGGCGGTGGCGGTTAGCTGCTCGGCTGTGCGCGTGCTGAAGCGCCACAGAAACAGGTCGCCCTTCACCGCCAGAAGCAGTTCCTGGCCCGACGGGGACCACTGCACGGGTTCGTCGCGAACGCGCCGGTTTTGCCACCCGAAGGCCGCCGCGGGAGGCGGTTCCACTGCCAGCTTCTCGAGCGGCTCCAGCGAAAGCAGCTCTTTATCGGATCGCGACGCAACATCGTACAAGTAAATGTGATTGCCATCCCGATGCAAAAAACGGCGGCCGTCCGGGGCCCAGATAGCCGGGCCGCTGGCGCTGGGGCGAGGTTCGAGGAGCGCGTCAATGGTGAGGGGCTTTTTCGCCGCCGAGACCAGACCTGCCGACATGATGAAGCAAAGCAGAGTAGCGCGGAACATAGATTGTGATTCTACCGCGAAGCAATATCGGGTACACTGAACGACGCACCATTTGACACAGGAGGTGAATCATGACCAGGCGAATTCTCCTCGCGGGCTTTGTGGGCGGCATCGCGATGTTTGTGTGGGCTTCGCTGGCGCACACGGTGCTGGGACTGGGATCTGTGGGCATGAAGGAAATCCCCAACGAGCAGGCGGTTTTGGCGGCCATGCAGGCGGGGTTAGGCGGTAAAGCGGGCCTGTACTTTTTCCCGGCGCTGGGGCGGGAGGGCATGGCGGAGTATCAGAGTAAACTCGACCGCAACCCATCGGGACTGCTGATGCATCATCCGCCGGGCGCCAGGGCGCTGGACCCAAAGCAGCTCGCCACCGAATTTCTTACCGAAGTCATCGAGGCGATTCTGGCCGTGTTCCTGCTATCGCGGACCAATCTCACCGGTTTCATGGCGCGCGCCGGCTTCGTGACGCTGATTGGTGTAGTCGCGGCCATGACCACTAACATCCCTTACTGGAACTGGTATGGTTACCCGTCCAGTTACACCGCCGCGTATACCTGGTGGTGGGCGTGACAGCGGCCCTGATGATAAGAGTAACCGAACCGCGACGGTAACGGAGCGTTTTCATGCAACCACCCGAGCGGCAACTGGTGCTGGACCACCTGGCTTCAAGCGAAGCGAGGCTCCTCGAACTTGTCGATGGCCTGACCCCGCAACAGTGGAGCTTCCGGGAGACGCCGGACCGCTGGTCCATCGCCGGGAACATTGAGCATGTCATCGTGTTCGAAGCCTTCATCATGCAAGCGATAGCAAAAACTCTTGCGGGATCGGCGGAGCCAGATAAAAAGGCCCTGGCTGCCGCGAAAGAGCCCCTCGTTCTCGGATTAGCAAGCGCAAGAAGCACCCGGTTCAGCGCCCGCGAAGCGGTTCGCCCGCTGGGTAGATGGCCCGACACCGCGGAGCTGATTGCAGAGTTGCGCAAGACGCGGGCGCGAACCGTGGCATTCGCCGCGGAAACCCAGGCGCCCCTTCGCGATCACTTCTTTCCGCATATCGCATTCGGAGATCTCGACTGCTATCAGTGGCTGGTCGTCCTGGGCCAACACGGCGCCCGGCACGCGCTGCAAATCGAGGAAATCAAGGCCCACCCCGCGTATCCTGGCTCGCAGCGTCCAGGTGGGATAGCGCGATAACCTGCGTCTAACGCGTGCCTGAATTGTGGTGCCGTCCATTTCCGTTCTGTTAGCGTAGGAGCCATGCGTCCCCAGCCTCTCATCTGTGTCACCGATGTCGAAGCCAGCAGCCGGTGGTATCAGCGTTTGCTGGGCTGCCGCGGGGCTCACGGCGGCAGGCAATATGAGCAACTTGTGAAGGACGGCCGGCTCATCCTGCAATTGCACAGCTTTGAAGTCGAACATCATCACGGTCCCATCGGCAATCCCGCCAGCAGACCCTACGGTAATGGCGTGCTGCTCTGGTTCGAGGTGGATGACTTCGACTCGGTAATGCAGCGCGCCGCCGAAATGGGCGTCGAGATCGTGCTGCCGCGCCATAGCAACCCTCCCGATGGCGAAGGCGGCCCCAACCACTGGGAATGTTGGATGCGCGACCCGGATGGCTACACCGTCGTGGTCGCCAGCCCTTATGGAACCGCTGACGGCGCCTGGCGCCCCGGCCCCGATCTATTCCGTTGACCGGCCAGACGGATTCAGAAACAGCGCTTCTGAACCGCGACGGTCACGGAGCGGGCGTTGTAGTAAAGACCGAGGGCGGACAGCCCGCTAGCGCTCGACCTTGAAGCCGGCCTTGATGGTCACCTGAAACTCCGCCACCTGCCCGTCCACGACGCGGCCGCGTTCGTTGACTACCTCGAACCAGTCCAGGTGACGGATGCCGCGTGAAGCTTCCGCAACCGCGGCCTTAACGGCCTCGGCGAAGCTGACCGGCGAAGTGCCGACGAGTTCCACCAGCTTGTAGGTTCCAGACAACCTGTACCATCGAGGGAAATGAGTTGGGGCGAGGACGGCCTCGCCCCGTTGCACTTACAGCTTCACGGTAACTGTCTTCACTTCGGTGTACTGCTGCAGGCCGTATTCGCCCAGCTCGCGGCCAATGCCGGATTGCTTAAATCCGCCGAAGGGCGCGGCCGCGTCGAACACGTCATAGCAGTTGACCCACACCGTGCCCGCGCGCACGCTGTTGGCGATGGCGTGGGCCTTGCCGATGTCGCGCGTCCACACCGCCGCGGCCAGACCGTACATGGTGTTATTAGCGCGCTCCACCACCTCGTCGATGTTGCGGAATTTGATGATGCTCTGCACCGGGCCGAAGATCTCTTCCTGCGCGATGGTCATGTTGTCGTCGACGTCGGCGAAAACAGTGGGCTCGATGAAGAAGCCCCGGTCGCCCACGCGATTGCCGCCGCACACCAGCTTCGCTCCCTGGCTCTTGCCGGAGTCGATGTAGCCCATCACCTTGTCGAACTGCGCCTGATCCACCTGGGGACCCTGTTCGGTCTTCGAGTCGAAGGGATCGCCAACCGTCCGCTTTCTGGCCCGCTCGGCGCTGCGTTCCACAAATTCATCGTAGGCCTTCTCTTCCACGAACAGGCGCGAGCCGGCGCAGCAGCACTGGCCCTGGTTGAAGAACAGCGCGAAGTGGGCGCCTTCCACCGCCTGATCCATGTCGGCGTCCGCGAATACGATGTTGGGGCTCTTGCCGCCCAGCTCCAGCGTCACCCTCTTGAGGTTCGTCTTGGCGGCGGCTTCCATGATCAGATGACCCACTTCGGTGGACCCGGTGAAAGCCACCTTGTCCACGTCCATGTGATTAGAGATGGCCGCGCCCGCTGTCGGACCGTAACCGGGCAGCAGGTTGACCACGCCTTCCGGGAACCCGGCTTCGACAATCAGCTCGCCAATCCGCAGTGCGGTCAGCGGGGTTTGTTCGGCCGGTTTCATCACCACCGTGTTGCCGGTGGCCAGCGCCGGGGCCAGCTTCCACGCCAGCATCAGCAACGGGAAGTTCCACGGGATGATCTGACCCACCACGCCCACCGGCTCCAGCCGCGTGTAGCAGAAATAATCTCCGGCGATGGGGATGGTTTTCCCTTGTACCTTGTCGGCCCAGCCCGCGTAATAGCGGAAGCAGGCGATGGTGAGCGGCAGGTCGGCCGCGCGCGCTATGGCTACGGGCTTGCCGTTGTCCAGCGCTTCCAGTTGCGCCAGTTCGTCGGCGTGTTTCTCGATCAGGTCGGCCAGGCGGTTCAGCAGCACGCCTCGCTGCGCCGCGGCCATTTTTCGCCAGGGAGCGCCTTGCCGGAAGGCGGCGCGGGCGGCGCGCACGGCTTTGTCGACGTCGGCCGCGTCGGCCTCCGCCACATGACAAATTTCCTCGCCGGTTGCGGGGTTGATGGTCGGGAACGTCTTGCCCGATTCGCTATCGACCCAGCGATTGTTGATAAGCAGCTTTGTCGCGGTCACGGCGACAGAAGGGGGAACATGCGAAGTCATTACAGACGCCATACTGGGGCCTCCTTTTTCCTGTAACGGTGACGGATATGTGGGGCCACCGCCGGCAGGCATCCATCTTCAGGCGGTGCCCGCCTGCGTATCACACTACCACTTTTTGCCGTGGGGCAGGGCCATGCCCTGCCTGTCGTCTAGCCTGACACTAGCGCAAGGCAGGGCACGGCCCTGCCCCACGCATGCACCGGCACTTCACGACACGATAGCCCGTTACCGCTTGATAATCTTGTTTACCGCCTTCGCCAGCTTCTCGAATTCCGCGTGAGCAGCCGAGCCCGGCGCGTACTCACAGATCGTCAGACCGCTGGCCACGGCTTCCGCCACCACCACGCGCTGGCCAATCGGAGGCAGCACCTTCTTCCCCATCGCTTCCAGCGATGCCGACAGCCCGCGCCCCAGGTTTGTATTCATGAGCACGCGCGAAGGCACCATGCGGATCCGCGGCTTTTTCGAACGCCGCTGCGCGCGCGCCTTCAGGCAAAGCGCCATGACATCCTTCAGCGCAAACAGGTCCATCGGAGATGGCCCGCACGGCAGCAGCATCAGGTCCGCCAGCAGCGCGGCGTGATACGTGGTGTCGGGCATGCCCGGGGGCGTGTCGATCAGCACAATCTCGGCCAGCTTCTCGAACGCCCGCACTTTGTTACGCAGTTCCCCGACATTGCCGTCGTCCACCTTCTCGACGCAGCTCGAGAGCAGCCCGTCGCCCTGAGATGCCCACGCGGCGATGCTGTGTTGCGGGTCGGCATCCAGCACCACGACGATGAGGCCCATCGCGGCGAACTCGCCCGCCAGATTCCCCGTGATTGTCGACTTCCCGATACCACCCTTACGCCCCGCAACGGCGATTACGGCCATAGGAAGTACTATATAGGAAATCCAGGGACAGACGAGTGTGTCCCGTAGGTCCCGGCGCCCGACGCCTCGAAATCGAATCGGGACGCACCCGTCTGTCCCCTCGCCCTCCCGGCCCCCCGACGCCTCGAAATCGAATCGGGACGCACCCGTCTGTCCCCTCGGCCCCCGGCCCCAAACCTGATATCGTTGGCACGATGAACGTGACCTTTCACGGCGCCGCGCAAGCGGTCACCGGTTCGCGACACCTGCTGCGCGTGCAGAACCGCGACTACCTGCTCGATTGCGGCCAGTATCAGGGCCGCCGCAAGGAAGCGGAAGCCCGCAACCGCAATCTGCCCTTTGCCGCGTCTTCCATCGAAGCGGTGATGCTTTCGCACGCGCACATCGATCATAGCGGCAGCCTGCCTGTGCTGGTGAAGAAAGGCTTCCACGGGCCCATCTACGCCAGCCCGGCCACCGCCGATCTCTGCGTGCCCATGCTCACTGATTCCGCCGGCATTCAGGAAAAGGACGCCGCGTTTCTCAATAAGCGCCACGCGCGCCGTAAAACGCTGGGCATCCTGAACGCCAATGAGGAGGTGCAGCCGCTCTACACCACCGAAGACGCTCAGCATACCTTTCCGTTGTTCCGGCCGGTGCCCATGCACACTCCCACCGATGTCGGACCCGGCGTCCTGTACGAAACCTGGGATGCCGGTCACATCCTCGGCTCCACGTGCATCGGGCTGACGCTTACCGGGAACGGCCGCCAGGTTCGCCTCGGTTTTTCCGGCGACGTCGGCCGTACCGGCCTGCCCATCATCAACGATCCGGAGTCCCTGCCTCCCATGGACTACCTCATCATGGAGAGCACCTATGGTGACCGTCTGCACAAACCCATTGAAGCGGTGGTGGACAAGTTGGCCGGCATCGTCAGCCGGGCGTACGCCCGCGGCGGCCGTGTCATTGTGCCCGCCTTCGCGGTGGGCCGCACGCAGCAGCTGGTCCTCATGCTGCATGAGCTCATCAACGCGGGCCGCATTCCCGCGCTCCCTATATTCGTGGACAGCCCCTTGGCCGTAAACATCACCGAGGTGTATCGCAAGCACTCCGAACTCTTCGACGCCGAAGCCCGCCGCTTTTCCGACCGTGGCGACGATCCTTTTGGCTTTTCGCGCCTGCGCTATATCCGCGAGGTTGCCGAATCGAAAGCGCTCAACGACCTGCACGGTCCTTACATGGTCATCTCGGCCTCCGGTATGTGTGAAGCGGGGCGCATCCTGCACCATCTGAAGAACGGCATCGGCGATCCGCGCAACACGATACTGATCACCGGCTATCAGGCCGAGAACACGCTGGGTCGCAAGCTGGTGGAGGAATGGCCGGAAGTGCCCATCTTCGGCGAGATGATGAAGCGGCGGGCGGAAGTGCAGAAGATCAACGAACTGAGCGGACATGCCGATCAGTCCGAACTGCTCACGTGGATGAAGCCGATGGCGGGAACCCTGCGGAAGGTGTTTCTGGTGCACGGCGAACTGATACAGATGAAAGCGCTCGCCGCTGCAATTCAGGAAAGATACGGACTCCAGGTGGTCTCGCCGGCGCCCGGCGAGACCCACGAACTAGAGTAAGAACGGCGTCAGCGGTGCCCGCCACGGAATCCGCCGCCGTGGAAGCCGCCGTAAAATCCGCCGCGGTAGAAGCCCCCGCCGTAGATGCCGATTCCAATGCCGGGACCCCAGAAATACGGATAGTATCCGCCGTAGTAATACGGGCTGTAGTAGGGATACGGATAGCCGTAGCCGTAACCGTAATAGGAAGGCGCCGGAGCGTACGCGTACCCCGGCCCATAACTCTGCGGTCCAGGTCCGTACGGGCGCATCGACGATTGATAATCGCGCTGCGACACCGGCTCGAACGCCTCGCTGTTGAAGTTCGCCGTGATCGTCACCGGATTCACCAGGCTGAATGTGAACTCCTGCTCCGGATACACCACGGTTGGCCTCCCGCGGGTCAGCATTACGCCAATGGTGGACGCCACAAGTCCGCCGGCCGCGCCCACGCCCGCGCCAACACCGCCATTCACCGCGGCGCCGATCGCGGCTCCGGTCACCGTAGTCGCTCCGATAGCCGTCGCGTCACGCCCATACGACGTGGGACCGCGCCGCTCCACCATCTGCGTGTGCACCGCGATTTGCTGGCCGTCGGCCAGGCCGATCTCAGTCACCTCGAGACCAAGCCGCGAGGTTCCCGACACCCGGCCCGCTTTCTTCGCTTCCACCACGCGGCCCGCAATAGTCTGGCCGCGGCGCGCGATCACCAGCCCGTTCATGACCAGCGGTTCCGCCAGGGTGCCCATGAAGGCATCGCCCTGCTGATTGCGGTCGCTGGAGAGCGGCTGATTCACCCGGAACGTGATCCACGTTCCAGCCGGCAAAGTCATCGTGGGAGGCATGGGTTGGCGAGGCGGCGGCATGGGCGGCCCGCCGAACCTGTTCCATCCACCCTGCTGAGCAGGCGGCTGGCCGGGGCCATTCTGCCAGCCCCCATTCGCCGGAGGCGGCGGAGCCTGGTCCTGTCCATTCGCCGCGGGGGGCGGAGGCGCGCCCTGCCCTTCGTCGGGAGACGACATGGCGCGGTCGTCGCTGTTGTCACCCGGTTGAGTCGCTGGTTGCGTGGCTGGCTGTTGAGCGGCCTGCTGCACCGATTGCTGAGCGGGCGGCGGATCGGTTGCCTTGCGCCAGTGGCCCGGCTGGGTCTGATCTGTGTTGTCCGTGTTGTCCGAAGACGGGGCCTGAGCATACGCGGTAAAGGCGCCAAACGCCAGCGCGATGCCAAGGATAGATGTGTTGAAAGCTTTCATATAGTTCTTGCCTGGGGCCTGTTCCGGCAGGCCTGCACTCGATACATAGCAGGTGGAGTTCCACGGGAATTGCCTGCTGAATCAATGACGTACAGCCTTGCTGCGTGGTTGCATCGGGATGGAGTGGTGCTCTTCAGCCACCACCGGCCAGGTACGGCCACCCCCGGTCCGTACTAAATGGGTTCGCTCAGGACTGGTACCTTTATGCCAGGTAATGCTACTGCGGAACGTTTACACCGTCTCAGATATCTACTAAAGTAGCTTAAGGCCGTCGCCTGAGGGCAGGAACCGTGAACCAGCAACTGCTGCAATTTTCTTATCTACAAGTGCTCGATTTCCTGACGACTATTGCTTTCCTGCTGCAGGGCGTCCAGGAGGCCAATCCGCTGGTTCGGTTTGCCCTCAATTCCGCCCCCAATCCTATCGGCGCGCTGCTCACCGTCAAAGTGCTGGCGATTGCGCTCGGGCTGTTCTGCTGGCGAAAGGGCCGCGACCGCCTGTTGATGCGCATTAACATCATGTTCGCCCTGCTGGTGGCGTGGAATCTGGTCGCGCTCATCGTGGCGACCTCCGCGAGAGGCGCCTAGCCGCTCGATCCAATGCCGCGCACTACCCGGGCACCGCAAACCACCAGCACCTGGCAGGAACAACTCATCCCCATATACCGCGTGGTTCTTCTGGACGACGACGACCACACCTACGATTACGTCATTGAAATGCTCCAGAAGATCTTCTGTATGTCCGCCGTGGACGCCTATCGTCACGCCGTCGAAGTGGATTCCACGGGAAGGACGCCGGTGATCAGTTGCGAGCTGCCCGCCGCCGAGTTCGCCCGCGACCAGATTCACGCCTACGGCGCGGACTGGCGAATGGAGCGGTCGAAGGGCTCAATGTCCGCGGTAATCGAACCAGCCAACTGACCGTGGGGCAGGGCCATGCCCTGTCTGTAGTTGCACCTCGCCCCGTTCTGGGGCAGGATTATATCCTGCGGCCGATTTCAATCGGCCTCCGCTCCCATGAAACGAATCCTCGCCCTACTGCTCATTCCGCTCGCGCTCGCCGCAGCCGGCGCGCCTCAGCAACTGGTGCTCAAGCACGCCACCATCATTGATGTAACCGGCGGACCGGTCCGGCCGGATTCCACGGTAGTCATCTCCGGCAACCGGATCACCAGCATAGGCCAATCCGGGAAGGTTCCGGTGCCGCAGGGCGCGCAGGTGGTGGACGCCACCGGCAAATTCGTGATCCCCGGCCTGTGGGACATGCACGTCCATTGGGAAGAGAAAGACTACCTGCCGCTCTTCATCGCCAATGGCGTCACCGGCGTGAGAATCATGTGGGGCGAGCCCGCCCATCACGAGTGGCGGAAGGAAATCGAAGCTGGACAACTGCTCGGTCCGCGCATGGTCATCGCTAGCCCGATCATCGACGGCCCGAAACCGTATTGGCCGCTGTCGATTTCCGTATCGACGGAAGCGCAAGCCCGGCAGGTGGTCAACCGGGTGAAGCAGGACGGCGCGGATTTCGTGAAGGTGTACCAGTTTCTTCCCCGCGAAGAATACTTCGCCATCGCCGACGAATCAAAGAAGCAAGGAATCCCGTTCGTAGGCCATGTCCCAATGCCGGTTTCGGCGGAAGAGGCCTCCCGCGCGGGCCAGAAGAGCTTCGAACACCTCATCGGCATCCTGCCCGCGTGCTCCAACCGCCGCGCGGAACTCACCGAAGCCGCTCAGGCGGACTTCGCCGAAGACCTGGTCGCCGATCACCCGAAATTCTGGGGAACCCATGTCCGGGACAACAGACAACTCGCGCTCGACAGTTACGATCCCGACAAGGCCGCCGCTCTGTTTGCCGAGCTCAAGCGCAATGGAACCTGGCAGTGCCCCACGCTCACGTTGTTGCGCATGTTCGGGTACGGCGACGACCCGGCTTTCCTGAAAGATCCCCGGCTGAAATACATGCCGCGTCAGGTCAAGGCTCGCTGGGACCCTTCGTCCCTCGACGGAGACCGCTCCACCGAAGACTTCGCCATGTCGCGGAAGGAATTTCGCAAAGATCTGGAAATCGTCGTCGCGATGCAGAAGGCCGGTGTGGGAATTCTGGCCGGCACCGACACGCTGAACCCGTTCTGCTTCCCCGGCTTCAGTTTGCATGACGAACTGGGTCTGCTGGTGCAGGCCGGGCTCTCGCCCGTCGAAGCTCTGCGGGCGGCCACGCTCAGCCCCGCAGAATTCCTGGGCAAGGAAAAGGATCTGGGTACGGTGGAACCGGGAAAGCTCGCCGATCTGGTACTGCTTGACGCGAATCCACTCGACGACATTGCCAACACACGAAAAATTGCCGGGGTCATCTATGATGGAAAGCTTTATCCCAAAGCCTCGCTGGATGCCATGCTCGCGAAGGCCGAAGCTCTCTCCAACCGGAAGTCACCCGCCGACGTCCTCTTGAGGACGATTCAGGAGAAAGACATGGCTGCCGCGGTCCGGCAGTTTCTCGAGCTCAAGACCACCCAGTCCGATGTCTACGATTTCAGCGAGGCTCCCATCAACCTGTTGGGCTATCGTCTGCTCGCCCTCAAGAAGTTCAAGGCCGCAATCGAAATCCTCAAGCTGAACGCGGAAGCGTATCCCGATTCCTTCAACGCGTACGACAGCCTTGCGGAAGCATACATGGATGATGGCGACAAGGAACTGGCCATCGCCAATTATCAGAAATCACTGCAGCTCAATCCCGACAATGCCAACGCGGTCGCCATGCTGAAGAAGCTCAACGCGCCCTAGCTTGCTCTACTTCCCGCGGCACCATAGGTTCTCCGTCTGGCTATAGCTCCCTCACATCCCGCGCGTCACCATAGCTTCCACCAGGTCCATCTGCGCCTTGTGGGGCAGGGCCGTGCCCTGCCTTTCGCCTGGCTATAGCTCCCTCACTTCCCGCGCGTCACCATAGCTTCCACCAGGTCCATCTGCGCCTTGTGGGGCAGGGCCGTGCCCTGCCTTTCGCCTGGCTATAGCTCCCTCACTTCCCGCGCGTCACCATAGCTTCCACCAGGTCCATCTGCGCCTTCCACGGATCAGGCCCCGCCACCGGCCCCTTCTCCGTGAAATCGAGCAGCAAGTCGGTGTCAGCCTTGTAAGCGGGCCACTCGGGCAAACCCACGCCGCTGGGATTACTAGTCTTCGCGAAGTTCACCCAGTACGCATTCGCCGCCTCGGCCGTTGCCTTGTCCGCCGGAGCCAGTTTGCTCTCATATCGCGCCTCAACCGTGTCGAACACAAACGGAATCTCCGTAGCATGCGGCGCACCCTTCCATTCGTGGCGCATCGATTCCGCCACGTATGAGAATCGGTACTCGTAAACGGGCTGGCCTAAAGCGGCAAGCGTGCGCGCCATGAATCGCGCCGGCTCCACCATAATCTGAAGCTTCGAAATCGTGGTTCCCGCCTCACCCACGTTTCCCGTGCCCGCGGGGTCGAACGCGGCCCGCGCCTTATCCCGATCCGGCCCAAACGGCGCCAGCAATGCGTCCATGGTCCGTGCCTGGTTGAAGGCGATGTCCATGCTGTTGGCCCCAATCATCAGCGGAATCTTCGCGCCCTGGCCCGCCGCGTAAACGGCCTCCGGCGTGTCCACAACCACCTGGCCGTCAATCATAGGTCCGGCATAAGTCGACTGGGCAGCGAACATGCTCGCCATGTTCAGACGGTCCACCACCGCATCGGCGGGCAGTTTGCGCAACGCAGCCAGGGCGGCGGCATCGTCGCCCGAAATTCCCGCCTTCTTCGCAAAGGCAAGGCCAATGGATTCCGCGGAGGGATTGCCCGAAGGGCTCGCGTGATTCAGATAGCGCGGAGGAAAAAGGCCGGTGCGCCCGCCCCCAGATTCGATAATGGCCTTCTGAAATAATCCCCGCGCCAGCGGCGACGTCATCATCGTGAGAACAGATCCACCACCCGCCGACTCGCCGAACAGAGTAACGTTCTTCGGATCGCCTCCGAACGCAGCGATATTGCGGCGCACCCATTCCAGCGCCGCGATCTGGTCCATGAAGGTGTAGTTCCCATGCCAGCCCGAAGGCTCCTCCTTCGTGAGCGCCGGAAATGCGAAGAAACCGAATCGGCCCACGCGATAGTTGAAGCTTACGAACACCACGCCGCGTTTGGCGAACTGGCTTCCGTCATACACCGCGGGCGAACTGCCGCCATTAACGTAACCGCCGCCATAAATCCACACCATGACGGGCAGCTTCTTCGCCGGCCTCGCCGCCGGAACCCAGACGTTCATGTACAGGCAATCCTCGGCCGGCTTAACGCCCAGCGGCGCGGCATCGCCAGGGAAGGGAAGCTGCATGCAATCGGGCCCGTAGTCCGTGGCCTTCTTCACGCCGGTCCACGCATCCACGGGATACGGAGGCCGCCACCGGTAATAGCCGACCGGGGGCTGCGCGTAAGGAATACCCTTGAAAGACGTGATCCCCGCGGCGGTCGCGCCCTGCAGTTTCCCGGTGTCGATCTTGACGATATCGGAGGCGGCAAAAGCGCAGCCCGCGGCCAAAACTCCGCCCAGCAGTGTGCGGACAAACAAAGTGTTGTTGGTCATGTTCGTGAATACTCAGTGTACGCCGTTCCGCCGCGCGCTTTGTCCAGCGCCTGGCGCCAGCCCGCGAACAACTCATCGCGCTTCGCCTCGGGCATATTCGGTTCAAACACTCGCTCCTTCTGCCAGAAGTTTTCCAGCTCGTCCGTTCCCCGGAAGAACCCAACCGCCAGGCCGGCCAGATACGCCGCGCCGAGCGCCGTTGTCTCAATGTCCACCGGCCTGACGATGGGCCGCCCGAGAATGTCCGCCTGGAATTGCATCAGGAAATCGTTGGCCGTCGCGCCGCCGTCCACGCGCAGTTCACGCAGGCGCTCGCCGCTGTCGCGTTCCATGGCTTCCACCAGGTCGCGGGTCTGGAATGCAATGGCTTCGAGCGTGGCCCGCACGATGTGCGCGCGCGTCGTCCCAAAGGTCAGCCCGGTAATGGCGCCGCGCGCTTCCGAATCCCACCAGGGCGCCCCCAGTCCGACAAACGCGGGCACCACGTACACTCCGCCGGTGCTCTCCACCGAATGGGCCAGTTCAGCGGTCTCGGCCGCGGTGGTCACCAGTCCCAGCTTGTCGCGCAGCCACTGCACAGCCGCGCCCGCCACAAAAACAGAGCCTTCAATGGCGAAAGAATTCGCCGAATCCGCCGACGCCGCGCGCGTGGCCAGCATACGATTGTGCGATTGCGGAACGCGTTCGCCCGTGTGCATCAGCGCGAAACAACCGGTGCCATATGTGTTCTTGGACAAACCCGGCCGGAAACACGCCTGCCCGAACAACGCCGCCTGCTGATCTCCGGCAATACCAGAGATGGGAATCTCCGCGCCCAGGTGCTCCGCCTCGGCCATGCCGGCGACGCCGCTGGAGGGCACAATCCGCGGCAACATCGCCCGGGGAATGTCGAACAGGTTGAGCAGATCCGTGTCCCATTCGCCCTCGGCCAAATTCATGAGCATGGTGCGCGAGGCGTTGGAGACATCGCTGACGTGCGCCGCGCCGTTGGTCAGGTTCCACACCAGCCACGAATCCACGGTGCCAAACAGCAGGTCGCCATTGCGGGCGCGGCTGCGCGCGTCGGGAACGTGGTCCAGAATCCAGCGAATCTTCGTCGCGGAGAAATACGCGTCCACCACCAGGCCCGTGCGCGCCGTGATCCACGCCGCATCGGCGGATTGCGCCAGCTCATGGCAGAAGTCCGCGGTGCGCCGGCACTGCCACACAATCGCGGGGGCCACGGGGATGCCGGTGGCCCGGTCCCACACCACGGTGGTTTCCCGCTGATTGGTGATGCCGATAGCGGCGATCTGCCGTCCTTCCACGCCATGGTCGGCCAGCACCCGGCGCGCGGCCACTAGTTGCGCGTCCAGAATCTCGCGCGCATCCTGCTCCACCCAGCCGGTGTGAGGATGCGCGCAGGCGATTGGCATTGCCGCCATGGCCACCCGCCGGCCGCGTTCATCATAGAGCGCCGCGCGTGCGCTGGTGGTGCCCTCATCGAGCGCGAGCAGGTAAGCCATGGGAATATAGTATCGATATGTTCTTCAACCGGGTTAAGCCGAAGGTCACCACGTTCCAGCAGCGCATCGATACCCTGGCCGCCGCCGGATTCGCCACGAAGCCGGACGCTTCGGGTGGAGTTCGCGTCAGCCGCGGCGATTATGCCGCCGTGGTCAGTGAGGCGCCGGGCGGCCTGGTGCACCTCGGCAAAGCCGGTATTCTGCTGGGCGGAGAAATCGCCGAGCTGGTGAGCGCGGGCTACCAGATGTTCTTCATGACGCGCAACGGCAAACGCGCGCCCGCCCAGGCCGATCAGTTGCACGCCTTGCACGAATTCAACGAGGACCTGGGAGAGGCTCTGGGCATCGACAGCCTCTACAATCAGGGGCTCGGCACCACCACCGCCCGCCACCTTTACGACCGCGTGGACGACCGCGACGTCGCCGGTGAAAAGGAGCCGTGGCGCGCCGTGAAGGCCGATGCGGCCTTCGACGCCAAGTAGATCCGCCTCGGATGATTCCGAGCCGCCGATTGTGGTAAAACCACCAGATCGGAGGTTGCCTCAATGGCATCGGATACATTCGCGAAGCGATATTGGGCGCTGCAGGTCGCTGTGCCCAACGGAGCTCCGGTAACGGTCTCCTGCAACAAGTACCTCATCTCTCCTTACACGGGCGCCACCGGCGATTGGGTGGCCGTCGTGCAAGCAAAGCAGGATCGCATCCGCGCCCTGCAGCAGAAAGCGCAGGCGAAGAAACTGTCTGTGCGGCCCAACTCCTTTACCCGCGCGTTGTACGGCAAGGGTACCCCGCAGGATCTGGAACACGTGCTCGGCATGGCCGCCGCCACTGGAACCGCCGGCTCGGCGCTGCAGACCTGGGCCGACAACAATCTGGGCGTCGATTGCACCGGTTTCGTCGTGGCGTACTTCGACAGCCTGGGCTGGATGGACGCCGATAAATACCTCGGCGGAACCGGCTGCGACACGTTCTATGACATGGCCAGAAGGCTGAACAAAACCGGCTTCATCATCTGGAACATCGATGACGTGCAACCAGACGACATCATCGTCTGGATGTACGCGAACGGGCAAGAGACCAAACACCCCGGCCACATCTCGCTGGTCTACAACAAGGTGGGCAATTCGCTGATGTGCGGCGAATCCAACGGCGGCGGAGATGGACAAGGCCACTCCGGCCCGCGGCTCCAGACCAGGCAGTGGAACGGGGAAACAGGCAGCGGAGGCCAGCGCCGTCTCAAAATGGATCAGTGGGGAGTCATAGTGATCCGCGCGTTCGGCGGCGGTTCCTCGCTTCCCGCGGGCTGCGTGTTTCCGGCGTGAGACACTCATGGCCATCGATGATTTCCCGGCCTTCATGAAACAAGCGGCCAACCGGATCGCGACGAGCGCGCAGGCCACTCCCGGCGTCGAAGGCCACGTTTTCGATGGCGCGGACGGCAGCCAGATGGCCTTCTGGACCTGCCACCAGACTGCCGCGTCCGCGCCCCACGCGCACGAATACGACGAGTACCTCGCGGTGGTGCACGGCTGCTACACGCTGATCATCGCCGGTGATCGCATCCCGGTGCACGCGGGCGAGGAGTACGTCATCCCGCGAGGCGTCCTGCACGGGGGCGAAGTGGTGGCCGGAACCCGGACCATCCACGCGTTCGGCGGCCATCGCGCGGGCGTCGCGTCATAGTCCGGCGCGCTGGTGCATCAGGCCGGTTGATTTCGCGGGCGCATCTCCGCCCCACGTCCAGTACAGCCCCAGGTAGGCCACGGACTCCGGTTGTCCCGCCACGCTGTGTCCGGCCATGAACAGCAACTGGAACCCCGGCTTCCTGAAATAGTAATAGCCGCCGGCGTCGATCAGCGTGGAGTCGCGGGTGCTCAGCGCGGCCGCGCCCTCCGCTCCATGATGGTAAGCCTCCGTGCCCAGCGTCAGCTTCTTGCCGATGTCGCGCTGCACCAGCCAGCCGGCAAAGGTGTAGTCGCGCATGCCGGGCGCCGAGTTCAGCACCTCGCCACCGCCGCCGTAGGTGGTCCATGCACCCGCGCTCTTCTGCGCCCACAGCGGCAATCGCGCCCAGGTGCGTCCATTGCCCAGTCCGGCGCGCTCGCTACCGGTTGGCAGTTCGAGGAACGGGAAGATGCCGAACTCCGGTCGGAACTTCGTTTCGTGGAGGAAGCGATACTTGACGCCCAGTTCGGTGTCCCCGATGCCGAACGCGTTAGGGCCGGCGTCGGGCGCGTACGCCGCGGCCGGGACCACCAGATGCAATTGGACATTGGGCACCGCTCCCCAGTTGATCTCGAAAGCCGGCCCTTGGTAAGCCGACCCCGTTCGCGTCGCATCGAAGTCCGAAAACAGATAGGCCTCGAAGTGTTTGAAGTCCACCGGCTCCGGATCGTCGGTCAGGAACGGCGGCCCCGCCTGGACCAGGCTGGTCAGACCGAGGGCGAGGAGGGTGGTTCCGCGAGATAGCATTTGTCGGAGATGGGCAGTCCCCTGCGGACCAGTTACACTGAAACGTATGCGGAACGAATTCACGGCAATCGTCGAGCAGGATGGCCCATGGTGCATCGCCTGGTGCGCGGAAGTGCCTGGCGCGAATGGCCAGGGTAAGACGCGCGATGAATGCCTGGCCAATCTGAAGGAAGCCATTGCCCTCGTCCTGGACCATCGGCGTGCGGATTCGCTGCGCTCCATGCCGTCCGACGCGCACCAGGAATTAGTCGTCCTCGGATGAAGCGCGAGGGGCTTCTGCGCCACCTCCAGCGGCATGGCTGCGTGATACGGTGGGAAGGCAAGGAGCATTCGTTGTGGGAGAATCCTCAGACTGGCCACGCGGAGGCCGTCCCAAGGCACGCCGAGGTGGCGAATCTGCCCGCCCGGCGAATCTGCCGAAAACTCTCGATCCCCGAACCTCCGGGGTAGCTCAATACCCCAGCAGCCGCTCCGCTTCCTTCACCAGATCATCCACCTGCGGCAGAATCTCATACTCCAGTTGCGGATGGTACCCCACCCACGTATCCAGCGCGGCCACGCGGCCCACCGGCGCGTCCAGCGATGAAAACAACTCGCTGGCGACGCGTGCCGCGATCTCCGCCCCGTACCCCCACGACAGGCAGTCCTCGTGCGCGATCATCACCCGGTTCGTCTTCTCCACGGACTCCTTGATAGCCGCCCAGTCGTAGGGCGAAAGCGTCCGCAGGTCGATCACCTCCACCGTGTGCTCGGCGTTTTTCTTCTCCACCTGCAGCGCCGCCAGCAGCGACTTCTGCACCAGCGCCCCATACGTCACAATCGTCAGCCGCTGGCCCGCCTTCACCACCTTCGCGCGGCCGAACGGAATGGTGAAGTCCGGTCCTGGATGCGGAGACCGGTTGTACGGCTCGCGATAGAGTTTCTTGTGCTCCAGAAACAGCACCGGGTCATCGCAGCGAATCGCCGTGCGCAACAGCCCGCACGCGTCCAGCGCGTTCGACGGCATCACCACCCGGAGCCCGGGGTTGTGCGTCATGAACACTTCGCCGCACTGGCTGTGATAAATGGCCCCGCCGTTCAGATATCCGCCAATCGGCACCCGAATCACCATGGGCGCGCTGAACCCGTTGTTCGACCGCCAGCGCAGCGTGGCCAGTTCATCGCGAAGCTGCATGAACGCCGGCCAGATGTAATCGAAGAATTGAATCTCCGGCACCGGCTTAAGACCGCGCGTGGCCATGCCCGTGGCCCGGCCGATAATGCATGCCTCGGCGATGGGCGTGTTGAAACACCGCGCCGAGCCAAAGCGGATCTGCAATCCCGCCGTGGTCTTGAACACGCCGCCTTTGCCTTTCACCTCGGAGAGGCTCTCTTCGCGGCTGCAGTCGGCCACGTCCTCGCCGAACACCAGCATGTGCGGATTGCGCTCCATCTCCTCGATCAGCGTGCGGTTGATCTCGTCCACCATGGTGCGCGGCTCGCCTTCCAGGCGCGGCTCGGCGTCGAACTGATCGCTGGTGGGGTCCACTTCATCGGAATAGAGGAACTTCAGCGCGGATCCGTGCGGCGGCGGAAGAGCGGCCAGCGCGCGGTCGGTGGCCGCGCCAATCTCCCCGTCCACTTCGTGGCTGATGCGCTGCAGCGCGTGCCGGTCAAGAACGCCTTCGGCAACCAGCCATTCGGGAAACTTGTGCAAAGGATCGCGCGTCTGTTCGGCGTCGCGCTCCTCCTTCGTCTTATAAAAACGCTCGTCGTCGGAAAGCGAATGCGAGTACGGCCGGATCACCGACGCATGCACCAGCGCCGGCCCCTTCCGCTCGCGCACATACGCGATGGCTTGTTCCAGGGTGCGCCAACTGGCTACGAAATCCGTGCCGTCCACTTCGTAGACGGCGAGGCCGGGAAAGTTAGCCAGCAGGTGCGCCACGTTTCCGCCCGGCGATTGCCGCTCCACCGGCGTGGAAATGGCCCACCCGTTGTCTTCCACCAGCACCAGCAGCGGCAGCTTGTCCAGGCACGCCGCATTCATCGCTTCCCAGAACTCGCCCTCGCTGGTGGCGCCCTCGCCCGTGCAGGCCAGCGTGATCTCGTCGGAATCCGGCCGCAGATAGCGGCTGGCGTGTGCGCACCCGACGCTCTGCACCAGTTGCGTGCCCGTGGGTGACGACCCGCATACGATGTGCAGCTTCGGAGAGCTCCAGTGCGAGGGCATCTGGCGTCCGCCGGAAGAAGGATCGGAGGCCGCGCCCACCGAATGCAGCAGCATGTCATCGGCGGTGAAGCCCAGGGCCAGGCTCAGCGCGCGGTCGCGATAGTACGGATAAAACCAGTCATGCCCGGGCTTCAGCAGCATCCCCGCGGCCGTCTGCACGGCCTCGTGTCCTGCGCCGCTGATCTGAAAATAAATGCGGTTCTGGCGCTTCAGCAGAATTTCGCGGTCGTCGATGCGCCGCGACATGTACATAATGCGGAATGCCCGGGCCAGCTCTTCATGTCCCGGCCGCGCCGCCGCGGCTTCTCCGGAACTGGTTTGTGCAGCGATACCTTGTCCGGTTTTCACGGTCATCGGTAACCTGTTTCTCCCGTCCCAGTGTACATGGAAAGGCTTTCTGAACAAACCTTAACGTGATACCGTTGAGGGAAGATGTTCGCCCTTGTTCTGCTCACCGTTCTCAGTATGATGGCGCAGCAGCCACCAGAGGCTCAGCCAAAGTTGAAAACGCGCGACGAGCCGTCGGCAAAAAGTGGCGACCAGCCCTGGGTGGTTCCGGCCGGGACCAAAATCCCCATTCAACTGCAGCAGCCCGTCTCCACCAAAGACGCCCAGCCCGGGGATGCCATCTACGCGCGCACCACGTTCCCAATTCTCGTCAACGGCAACGTCATGATTCCTCCGGGCACCTACGTCCAGGGCGTCGTGGACGCCGTCAAGCGCGCCGGCCGCATTAAAGGAACCGCCGAGCTGCGCTTCCACATCAGCACCTTCATTTATCAGAACGGCTATAGTCTCGATCTTTCCGCGCTCATCGATCAGGTGCCCGGCAACGCCGATACGCACATGAAAGAGCCGGGCACGGTGAAAGAAGACTCGGAGAAGGGCAAGGATCTGGAGCGCGTCGGAAGGGCGGCGTCGGAAGGCGCGATGATCGGCACGGCCGCCGGCGCGCTGAGCGGCGGACTGCGCGGCGTGGGTGTAGGCGGAATTTCCGGCATCGCCGCCGGAACCCTGATCGCCATTCTCACGCGCGGCACCGACGTCCGCTTCGATACCGGCACGGTGGTGGACGTCGCGCTGGCGCAATCGGTGCCGGTGGACAAGGACAAGGTCATCGGCTCCCTCGCCCGCTAAGGATGCGCGGCGACAGCCGCGCTGCTAACCCCCCATCATCTCCAGCAGCGTATTCACGGTGCGCCAGTTCCTGATGGTGCTGATGGTTCCCAGCTTCCCGTCGAACCAGGCATTAGTCAGCTTCGATTTGCCGCCTCCGAGCAGAAGCCGCAAATAGACCTCCTGTCCTCGCACGGCAAATTCCTCCGGCGGCGAGCGGTCGGGATCCAGTTGCCCCACCGCGCCGGCACTCGGCCGGTCCGCCAGAAACATCACGTGCAGCGTTTCCGGCGCTGCCCCCGCCTTAATAAAAGGGGTTGTTCTCGACCACCTCGCGGAGCTGCCTGGCGTTGCGTAAGATCACCGGCGGCCGAAACCCGAACTTCTTCTCGATCCGCTCCTCGACAAGCCCCGGAAGCCGTGCCGCCGCGCCCGCCGCCACCTCGAAAAAAACATTCCCGCTCTGGATGTGACTGCGCACGTTGCCGCATCCGGCCTCGCAAAACATCGCGGTCAGTTCCTTCATCGGAAGGATGTTCTTTCCCCCGACGTTGATTCCCCTCAGCAAAGCCACAAAGGTTGCGGGCATGACATCTGTCATATTGACATGCTGACGTTTCGCACTGGTTCCACCCGTCCGCCAGGCGCACCATCGACTCATGGTGATTGCCGAACTACGAAACGTAACCAGGCGATACGGGCCGGTGACCGCTCTCGCGGGCGTCGATCTCGAAATCGCCCGTGGAGAACTGCTCGCCCTCCTCGGACCCAACGGAGCCGGGAAAACCACCGCCGTGCGCCTGCTTCTGGGCCTTTCCACGCCCGACTCCGGCGCGGCCCGCGTCTTCGCCCGCGACCCCCGGGAGCGCGCCGCGCGCACTCGCACCGGCGCCATGCTGCAGGTGGGCCGCGTGCCGGAGACCCTGCGCGTCTGCGAGCACATTGAGCTCTTCTCCAGCTACTACCCCAACCCTCTGCCATTCGAGGAAACCGTTCGCGCCGCCGGTCTGGAGGGCATCGAAAAGCGTCTGTTCGGCCGTCTTTCCGGCGGACAGAAACAGCGCGTCCTGTTCGCGCTGGCCATCTGCGGCAACCCCGACATGCTGATCTTGGATGAGCCCACCGCCGGGCTCGACGTGGACAGCCGCCGCGGCCTCTGGCGGCACATCCGCTCCTTCGTGACGCGCGGGGGCAGCGTGCTACTCACCACCCACTATCTGGAAGAAGCCGACGCGCTGGCTGACCGCGTTGTCGTGCTCAACAAAGGCCGCATCGCCGCGGCCGGCACGTCATCGGAGATCCGCCAGCGCACGGCCTCGCGGAAAATCCGCTGCATCACCTCGCTCGAAGAACCGCAAATCGCGGCCATGGCGGAGCGCGTGTCGGTCCGCCGGGACGGCTTGTTCACGGAGATCGTCGCCACCGATTCGGACCACATCATCCGCCGGCTCTTCGCGCAGGACCCGGACATGCACGATCTGGAAGTCACCAGCGCGGGTCTTGAAGAAGCGTTTCTGGCCATTACGGAGGCAAAGTCATGACCAAAGCGATACTGTTGGAAATCAGAAACGAGTTCCTCTCGCTGCTGCGAATGCCGCGATACTCGGTCTCCATTGTGACGTTCCCGGTGATGTTTTATGTATTCTTCGGTATCGTGCTGAAGAACGGCCCCTTGAATGGCATCGGGTCGGCCGTTTACGTGTTGTGCACCATGGCCGCGTTTGGCGTCATGTTCGCCGCGCTCATGGGTCTGGGAGCGGGCATCGCCGCCGAGCGCGGTCTGGGATGGCTGGAAGTGAAGCGCGCCAGCCCCATGCCGCCCGCGGGCTGGTTCGTGGCGAAGCTTGTAAGCGCGTTGATGTTCAGCACCATCATCGTGACCATCTTGTTTACGCTGGCGATAACCATGGGCGGTGCGCGCATGCCGGTTCGGCAATGGGCCGAACTGGGAGCGGCGCTGGTTGGCGGAGCTCTCCCGTTCTGCGCTTTGGGTTTTTTCCTCGGCTACCTGATCACGCCGAATTCGGCGCCCGCTATGATAAATCTGGTGGCCATGCCAATGGCGTTTTGCTCGGGTTTGTGGGTGCCGCTGCAATTCCTGCCGCATCCCATGAACCAGATTGCCCAGGCGCTGCCCGCGTACCATCTTTCCGAACTGACGCTCACCATCGCCGGAGCGTCCGGGCACGGCAGCATCGCCTCACACGTGCAGGCGCTGGCCGGCATCACGGCCGTCTTTGTTGTATTGGGATGGCGGGTGTGGCGCCGCGACGAGAGCCGGGTTCATGCCGGATGAGATTGCATCGGTAGGGAAATATCCGTTTCTGCCGGCCAGCCGCCATCTCGGATGGCTGCCCTACGTGTGGCTCATCTACCTGGCGCAGTTCGTCATGCAGCCCGCGTTCAGCAAGGGGTCCGCGTTTGAATGGGTGCTGGCCGGGCTCGCGGTTGCGCTTTTCCTGCCGCTCTATTTTCTGGGCTACTGGGTCTGCGGCCGGCGCTCGGTCTGGGTCGCCGCAGGCATCTTTCTGATCGGTGCTGTTTGTGCACCCTGGAATGCGGGGGCCAGCGTCTTCCCGATTTACGCGGCGGCGTGTGTTGCCGATTCCGGCGAACCGCCCGTGGCGTGGCGCTGGATCGGCGCCATCTTCGCGCTCACTGCGCTGGAAAGCTGGCTTCTGCATCTGAGCCCTCTTTTCTGGGCGCCCGCAGTCTTTTTCGTTCCGTTAATTGGGGCGGTGGTCATCGATAGGCACCGCCGGCGCAAAATGGACTCCCGTCTCGAACTCGCGCAGGACGAAATCGATCGCCTCGCCCGCATCGCCGAGCGCGAGCGCATCGCCCGCGATTTGCACGACCTGCTGGGCCATACCCTGTCGGTGATCGTTCTCAAGTCGGAGCTGGCATCCAAGCTGGCCGAAGTTGACCCTCCCCGGGCGGCGCAGGAAATCCGCGACGTCGAACGTATTTCGCGTGAAGCTCTCGCCGAGGTGCGCGCCGCCGTCCGCGGTTATCACTCCGTGGGACTTGATGCCGAGCTCTCCCACGCCCGCGAGGCGCTCACAGCCGCCGGCATCGAGTTCGACGCCCAGGTGGAGCCGGTCACCGTCTCGGCGTCACAGGAGAGCGTGCTCGCCCTCGCGATTCGCGAAGCGGTGACCAATGTGGTGCGCCACGCCGGCGCGAAAACCTGCCAGTTGGCGTTGCGCTGCCGCTACTTCGGATGCGAACTGGAAATTGCCGACGACGGCCGCGGCGGCTCCGCCCCCGATGGCTTCGGGCTTAGCGGCATGCGCGAGCGCGTGGAAGCGCTGGGCGGTACCCTCGAGCGCGACGGTTCGTCGGGCATGCGGGTGATTCTGCGCCTGCCGGTGCCCGGCGCCAAAGCGGTGGCCGGATGATTCGCGTGCTTGTCGCGGAGGATCAGGCGCTGGTCCTGGGAGCTCTTGCCGCGCTGCTGGAGATTGAAGGCGATATTGAGGTGGTGGGCCAGGCGCGTGACGGCATCGAGGCGCTCGACATGGTGCGCAGCCTTAAGCCCGACGTGGTGCTCACCGACATCGAAATGCCGCGCATGACCGGCCTGGACCTTGCCGCGGAGTTGCAACGCGAGCGCGCGCCCGCGCGCGTCATCATCGTGACCACTTTCGCCCGCCAGGGATATCTGCGCCGCGCCCTCGAAGCAGGCGTCTCCGGCTATCTGTTGAAGGATTCCCCGGCTGCGCAACTGGCCGATGCCGTACGCCGCGTCCATGCCGGGCTTCGCGTGGTGGATCCGGAACTGGCCACCGAAGCCTGGGCCATCGCCGACCCGCTCACGGACCGCGAACGTCAGGTCCTGCGCCTGGCCGGTGAAGGTTCCAGCGGTGCGGAAATCGCCGGCAAACTGAGCCTTTCCGAAGGCACCGTGCGCAATTATTTGTCGGAGGCGATCAGCAAACTCGGCGCCTCCAATCGCACCGAAGCGGCGCGAATGGCCCGGCAAAAGGGCTGGCTGTAGCCGCATTGCAACATTCAGCTTTCGTTTCCCCCCGCATTTCTGTGATAGTCTGACATCTAAAACAACCTCATTGGGGCAAGTCGGCCGGCTGCGCGCCGGAACTATATTCGTTCCAGGAGCAATCATGTCCAACCTGAGTCGATGGCTTGTGCCGGCGTTCGTGGCGAGCACGGGTGTCCTGAGCGCGGCTGCTCCCGACATGGTCTGGCAACCGGTCACCCAAGCGGAACTTCAGATGAAGGCCCCCACGGTGGACAAAGACGCCGGTGTCGAAGCCCTGTTCTGGCGCGTCCACGTGATGGACGAGGTCCTCGGCCAGGAATTTCAGCGCGTCCTGTATCATTACGTCCGCCTCAAAATCTTTAATGAAGACGGCAAGGAGAAAGCCTCGACCCTGGATATCGAGTATCCCGACCAGTCCGCTATCGACTATATTGCCGGACGCACCATCAAGCCCGACGGCACTATCGTGGAATTGAGCAAAGACGCCATCCATGAACGCGTCGTGGCTAAAGCGAGCGGCGTGAAAATACGCGCGCGGTCGTTTGCCATGCCCGGCGTTGAGGTTGGCGCTATTGTTGAGTATCGCTGGAAAGAGATTCGCGATCGCAGCGGTTTGCGGCCTTTCCGGCTGCAATTTCAGCGCGAGTTCCCCGTGGAAAAGGTAACCTACTTCATTAAGCCGATCCCCCGTGAAGAGATGGAATCCTACGGAATCAACGCGCAGATGGCGGTACGGCCGTTCAACTGCCGGCCCTCCGCCATAACCCAGGATAAGGAAGGATACAACGTCACCTCCCTCGAGAACGTGCCCGCGTTCCAGGAGGAGCCGATGATGCCCGGCGAGCCCAATGTCCGCCCGTGGCTGCTGGTGACGTACCGCACCGACGGCGGCAAACGCGACCCGGACAAATACTGGGCGGGTGTCGGAAAAGCTTCCTACGGCGACCTGAAACAATCCTTGAAGACCAACGGCGACCTGAAACGGAACGCCGCGGAAGCGGTCAGCGGGGCTAAGGACGACAACGAGAAGGTTGTCCGGCTGATTCAATATATTCGCGCCAATGTCCGGGACCTCTACGGCCACGACGTGAGCGACGAAGATCGCGCGAAGGTCTTGAAGAAAAGGCCGAAAGACCGCGGAGCCACGGCCGCCGAAATCTTCAAGAGCGGAATGGGCAGCGCCGACGAGCTGAACATCCTGTTCGCTGCGCTCGCCATGGAAATTGGTTTGGATGCGCGGCCCGCTCTGATCGCCAATCGCGACGATCTGGTCTTCAATAAGGGTCTGACTGAAGCCTTCTTCCTTCGCAGCATCGACATGGCGGTGATGATCGACGGCAAATGGAAAATCTACGATGTCAGCGCGCGCATGCTGCCGCCGGAAATGCTGGGCTGGCGGGAGGAAGGAGTGCTGGCGCTCGTCGCCGATCCGAAGGATCCGGATTTCGTGCTTTCGCCGGTATCTCCGCCTGATGACTCGCTCTCGTCGCGCACGGCCAAGCTGACCCTCGCCGCCGACGGCACGCTGGAGGGCGATGTCGAAGAGAAATGGACCGGCCACGCCGCCTTCGACCGGCGCTACGACCTGCGGGACGAATCCGAAAGCAGCCAGTTGGAACAGGAAAAGGACGCAATCGTGAAACTGTACCCGCGGGCTGAGGTGAGCGATCTGCATCTCGATAACATCCCCAAACCCGAACAGCCGCTGGACCTTCGCTACCACATCCGCATTCCCGGTTATGCGGGCCGCACGGGCAAGCGGATCCTGTTTCAACCGCTGTTTTTCGAGCGCTCCGATGCGCCCGTCTTCACCTCGGCCGACCGGCGCTATGACGTAGTGTTCCCGTATGCCTGGCGGGAATCGGATGACGTGAGCATCGCGCTTCCGGCCGGCTTTGAGTTGGAGAAGGCCGAGAGTCCTGGCGATCTGCCCATCGGCGGCGTCGGCGCTTACGCCCTGCACATGTCCGTCGCGGACGGGCGTACTCTGTCGTGCAAGCGGGATCTGACTTTCGGGAACGGAGGGAACATCTACTATCAGGTCAAGCTGTACCCGGCCCTGAAGAACGTCTTCGACGAGGTAAGCCGGCGCGACGCGGTGACGCTCTCGCTGCTGCAGGCGTCCACCAGGGCGGCCCAGTGAGACGGCTGGCCATGCTCGTGGCCCGCGGGGGCGCCGCGCTCTTCACCGCCGCCCGGCTCCTGGCCGCCGTGACGTCCGCCAACGTCGATAACTTCTGGCTTCCCATCACCGATACCGAGCGCCAGATGAAGGCCCCGGTGGTGGACCCCAAGGCGGGTGTCGAGGCTCTTTTCTGGCGTACCCACGTCATGGACGACCTGTCCGGCGATGACGTGCAGCGGATTTCCGTTAACTACGTCCGTCTGAAGGTGTTCACCGAGGAAGGAAAAGACAAAGCCCCGACGCTGGAAATCCCGTACGGGGATAAGTCGGACGTCCTTTTCATCAGCGGACGAACCATCCAACCCGACGGCGCCGTTCTCGAGCTGAGCAAGGACGCCATTCGCGATCGCGTGGACGTTAAACTCGGCGGCGTCAGGAGGAAGGTAAAGTCGCTGGCCATGCCAGGCGTGGAGGTCGGCTCCATTGTCGAATACCGCTGGCGTGAGGTCCGCGACGGTGGGGACGTCCTCTATCTGCGCCTGCAGTTTCAGCATGAATTCCCCGTCCAGAAGGCTACCTATTTCGTCAGACCCCTCCCCGAGAAATACACGACCTTCCGGATGTCCGTCTTCCCCTTCAACTGCGCTCCGGCGCCGCTGAAGCCGGAAAACGACGGCTTCGAATCCATCAGTCTCCAGAACATCCCCGCTTTCCGGGAGGAGCCCATGATGCCCGGCGAGCCCAACGTGCGGCCGTGGGCGCTGGTCTCCTATCACGAAGACACCAACCGCAACGACGCGGATAAGTATTGGGCGGGCGTCGGCAGGAAAACGTACAGCGAGCTCAAAGCCGGGCTGAAAACGAATGACGATTTGAAGCAGATTGCCGCGCAGGCGGTTGCCGGCGCGACGGACGACGACGAAAAGGCCATCCGGCTGATTGGCTGGATTCGTGCAAATGTCCGTGACCTCTGGAGCCGCCAGGTCAGCGACGAGGAGCGCGCGAATTTCCTCCGCAAGATGCCCAAAGACCGCACGCGAACTGCCGTGGAGGTCTTCAAGAGCGGTATCGGCTACCCGGGCGAGTTGAACACCATGTTTGCCGCGCTTGCCATGGAGATTGGCATGGACGCGCGGCCGGCCCTCATCGCCAACCGCGACGACATGGTTTTCACCAAACAACTGGTGGAACAGCATTTCCTTCCCAACGTCGATATGGCGGTCTCCATCGGTGGCAAATGGAAGCTCTATGACGTAACCGCGAAGCTCCTGCCCGCGGGTATGCTCACCTGGCGCCAGGAAGGCGTTCCCGCCCTTATCACCGACCCGAAAAAGCCGGAATTCATCACCACCCGGCTGTCGCCGCCCGGCGACTCTGCGTCGAACCGGAAGGCTCGTCTGTCGCTGGGCGAGGATGGCACGCTCGAAGGCGACATTGATGAGACATGGACCGGGCACGCCGCCGAACAACGCCGCGCCGAACTGGACGGCGAATCCGCGGACCGCCAGCAGGAGGCCACCAAAGAAGAAATCCTTGGGATATACCCCTAGGCCGAGATTACCGGTCTCCATCTGGAGAATGCGGACAACGCCGAGCAGACCTTGCGCCTGACGTATCACATTCGTATTCCCGGTTATGCCGGCCGCACCGGCAAACGGATCATCTTCCAGCCGCTGTTCTTCCAACATGGCGAGGGGCCGCTGTTCTCCGCCGCCGATCGCCAGTACGATGTGATTTTCCCCTATGCATGGCGGGAGACCGATGGCGTTGGCATCAGGCTCCCCGCCGGCTTTCAATTGGAGAAGGCCGAAGCTCCCTCTGGCCTCAACTTTGGGCAACCAGGCAGCTACCGGGTGGCCATGACCGTGCATAATGGCGTGCTGGTCTGCGAGCGCGAGCTGGTGTTCGGCCAGGGGGATTACCTGTCCTTTCCCCGCAAGACCTACCCTCAACTGAAGGCGATTTTCGACGAGATCCACCGCGAGGACGACGTCACGTTTTCCGCGCGCCAGGTCTCCCCCGCGGCAGGCGGCTCACAATGAAATTCATTCCCGTGGTCCTTTTCGCGGTTTCGCTGGCGGCCGGCGAGGATGTGCCGGGGTGGGTGCGCGACGCCGCCGCCCAGCAGGCGCCCGCCTACCCGGCCAAAGTGGCCACCGTAACCCTTCTCGAGGACGTGAACCTCACCGTCGGAACCGATGGCCGCCAGACCACGCGCGAGCGTGGCGCCGTGAGGATTCTGCAGCGTGGCCGCAAAGCTCCCGCCGCTTATTGTTATTACAATCCGAAAACCGGCCGCGTACGCGAATTCCAGGCCTGGCTGCTGCCGCCTTCCGGAAAACCGGCTGGTTTCGGCAAGAACGCGATTGTCGACTTTTCTATGTCGGACAAATACGAATTTGACGAGGAGCGCGGGAAGGTCATCGAGCCCAGCGGCGATCTCGCGCCCGGCACCGTCTTCGCCTGGGAAAGCGTGGACGAGGAAAAAACCGTCTTCACGGCCGATGAGCACAGCTTTCAGGACGCCGATCCGGTCCTGGTGTCGCGATACGTTCTCTCGCTCCCGGCCGGGTGGGTGGCCACTGCGACGCTGTTCAATCACGATGCCGTGCAACCTCAGATCACCGGCTCAACGTACACCTGGGAGCTGCACGATCTGCCATGGATCGAACCCGAGGAGCACAGCCCGGGGTTTCGCTCGCTGGCGGTGCGCCTGGGCGTGAATTACCGTCCCGAGGAGGCCAACCGGCCCGGTCTCCCGCCGGTCCGCAAATGGCGCGACGTGTCCGTTCAGCAGGCCAGCTTTTACGATCCCCCCGCCGCGGTGACGGAGGCCATTCGCAGTGAGGCCCTGCAACTCACCAGCGGAGCCGCCACGGAGCTGGACAAGATCCGCGCCATCGCCGCCTTCGTTCAGAAAACCAATTACGTGGCGGTTGAGATCAACCTGGCTCGCGGCGGCGGGTACACCCCGCACGCGGCCGATCAAATTCTGGCGCGCCACTACGGAGACTGCAAGGACAAAGCAACCCTCATGCGGGCGTTGCTCAAAGCCTCGTGCATCGATGCGTACCCGGTGGTGATCCACTACGGCGACCGGCAATATGTGCGTCCCGAGTGGCCCTCGCCATTCCAGTTCAACCACGCCATCGTGGCGGTCCGCGTATCGCCCGAAACAAAGCTGCCCACCGTGCTGGAGCATCCAGGGCTCGGCCGTCTGCTGATTTTCGATCCGACGGACCCGGTTACGCCCGTCGGCAACCTGCCGGAATCGGAGCAGGGCAGCTACGCGCTGGTGATCGCGGGCGAGGACGGCGACATCGTCGCCATGCCTTTGTTGCCGCCGGATCTGAATGGGGTCGAGTCCACCGCGGACGCGCGCCTGCAAGCGGATGGCAGCCTCTCCGCTCACTTGCAAAGGCGCTACTTCGGACAGCAGGCCTCTCGCGTCCGCTCCATGGCCACCCTCGAGGAGCACGACGAACTGAAGCGCGCTTTCGAGGAAGCGCTCTCCTACCAGCTTGGCGGTCTGTCGCTCAACCGGATCGAGCCCACCGACCACCTGGCGGAGGACCAGTTCCAGGTGAATATGGATGTGGCGGTGAAACAATTCGGGCAGATCCTGCAGGGCCGTTTGCTCATGGTCTCGCCCGGCGCGCTTGGCCGCCGGTCCGAATACTCGTTTCCCGCGAAGCCTCGCACCGAGCCCGTGCGGCTGGAAGCGGAGTCCTTCCGGGACTCGGTGACCATCGCGGTGCCGCCGCAATTCAAAGTGGATGAACTTCCCGACGCGGTGCAACTGGCCGGCGCGTACGGCTCCTACAAGGCGGAATGGCGCGCCGACGGCGCCAGGATCGTCTTCGAGCAATCGCTCGAGGTGAATAACACGCTCGCGCCGGCAGCGCAGTACGCCAGCATCCGCCAATTCTTCGAGAAAGTGGAATCGGCGCAGAATTCCTCGGTCGTGCTTGTCAAAGAGTAAAGGGGTTGCCGAACCGCGACGCTGACGGAGCGGAACCCGTCACATCACCTTTGCGGTTCTGATGTAGTCCATCTTCGGGAAATTCTGCAGCAGATACGCATTCCCCTGCCGCTCGATTACGTCCTGGTCCGCCTGCTCCCCGTAACCGCCGTAGATTTTCCCAACCACATCCATGCCGTCCACAATTTGCGCAAAGGGAGCAAAACCCTGCTGGTCCAGGCTCGCGTTGCTGGCCAGGTTGATGAACAACTGGGTGGTGCGGGTATTGGGACCTGCCGTCGCGAACGATAAGGAACCTGGACGGTTGGTGTGGGTCACCGGGTCGTCGTCGATGTTGACGTCCCATTTCCTGGTGACCGCCGGATCCGCGGCCAAGCCGAACTGAATTACGAAATTGGGAACATAGCGAAAGAAGCGCGCGTTGTCATAGAAACCGGCTTGCACCAGCTCGTAGAAACGCTGGGCGCCGATGGGAGCCCAGTCGCGGTGCACTTCGATGGTGATATCGCCTTTGCTGGTGGCCAGCAGCACTTTGTAGCTTCCGGTGGCTGGGGCCGCGGCCGCGGGTGTGGGAGGTTTCGCGCTCTCGTCCGTCTTCTGCTCTGAGCCGGCGTTGGAACTGGAGACAGTGTTGGAACTGGAACAGGAGGCGAGCGCCAGCAGGCTCGCCAACAAAGCCATGAGAACTCCACGTGGTCTGATCATTGGGCCCCTGAAAGCAGTCTATACGATTGAGCGCCATTGTTTTACAGATTCTGACAGTCCCCTGGTAACCACGCCGCCGCGCCCGTCGCCTTCTCAGAATATGAGAGTCTTTTCGGGGATCGTTCTCTTGGCGTGTATCTCCTTGGCGCACATGGGGGCACAGACCCCGGCGGCGCCGGCAACAGTCAAGGCTCTCGGCGAAGTGACGGCGGTCGATGCGGGCGCGAAAACGCTGCAATTGAAGACCGACGCCGGCGTGACATGGTCCGTGACCCTCACCGACAAAACCAGGTGCGTCAGCGTTCCACCCGGCGAAAAAGATCTGAAGAACGCCACGCCCACGCCGCTGGACGCCATCAAACCGGGCGACCGGATGCTCGCGCGCGGCCAGGCGGGAAGCGACGCTAACACCATGACTGCCGCTTCCGTCATCGTTATGACGAAAACGGATCTGGCCCGGAAACACGCCAGCGATCGCGCCGAATGGCAGCGCCGCAGCGTAGCCGGAACCGTCAGCGCCGTGGATGCGGGCGGAAACGCGATCACCATCTCCACGCAATCCCGTGAAGGGGCGAAGCCCATTGCCATTCAGGTATCTGCCACGACGCAGTATTACCGGTATGCGCCCGACTCGGTGAAGTTCGCCGACGCCAAACCGAGCACCCTCGCCGCGATTCAGGTGGGCGATCAGGTGCGCGCCCTGGGTGATAAGAACGACGACGGAACCCAGGTGGCCGCGGAGGAGATCGTGTCCGGCGCGTTCCGCACGTTCGCCGGCACGGTGATTGCGGTGGATGCGTCCGCGGGAACGGTGGAAGTGACGGACTTGCTGACCAAGAAACCGGTGACCGTGCGGATTAAGGAAGACACCCTGTCTCGCCGCGTACCTGAAATGATGGCCATGATGCTGGCGCGCCGGTTGAACGGCGGCGGCGCACCCGGCGGAGGTCCTCCCGGCGCTGGCCAGGCTGGTGGCGGTGGCCAGGCTGGTGGCAGTGGCCAGGGTAGCGGCGCTGGACAATGGCAGCGCCCCGCGGGCAGCGGCGCAGCGCCTTCGGGCGGAGCAAGCGGGGGATCGGGTGGATGGTCTCGGGGTCCGGGAGGTCCGGCAGGCGCTGGCGGTCCTGGTGGCGCCGGTGGCCCGGGCGGCCGCGGCCAGTGGGACATGCAGCAGATGCTGGAGCGCATGCCGCCGCTGGTTTTGGCCGATCTGAAAAAAGGGGACGCTTTGTTGATCTCCAGCAGCCGGGGGAGCGATCCCGCCGACGTTACGGCGCTGACGCTGCTGGCCGGCGTGGAACCCATGCTGACCGCCGCGCCGCGTCAGCCCGGGGGCAATGTCAACGTGGGGAGCTGGAGTCTGGATATCGGCATGCCCGGCATGCCCACCGAATAATCCCGAGGACTTATAAGAATGGCACGCATCTTCATCGTGATCGCTGTATTCATCGCGCTTAGTGGCGCCGCACTCGCGCAAACGGCCGGAATCATTCGCGGGCAGGTGGCTGACGAATCGGGCGCCGTAATTCCGGGCGCGAAAATTACCGTGAGCACCGCGGCCGGCGTCATAAAGCAGGTCACCTCGGGAGCGGATGGCAGCTATGCAGTGGCCGGACTGGCCGACGGCACTTACACGGTGCTGGCCTCTTCGCCCGGACTCAAGCAGGCCCAGCCGGCTACCGTGGAGATCTCCGGCGGGCCTAAAACGGTCAACCTCGTGTTGCTGGTCACCCTCGAGAAACAGGAAGTCACCGTGCAGGCGGAATCGCCGGGCGCCACGGTCAGCCTGGAATCGTCGAATAACGCCGGGGCCATTGTGCTCAAGCAGCAGGATCTGGACGCGCTCTCCGACGATCCCGACGATCTCCAGCAGGATCTGCAGGCGCTGGCCGGTCCTTCCGCCGGTCCCGACGGGGCGCAAATCTATATCGATGGTTTCACCGGCGGCCGGCTTCCGCCCAAGGAATCGATTCGCGAGATTCGCATCAATCAGAATCCGTTTTCCGCCGAGTACGACAAGCTGGGCTACGGCCGCATCGAGATCCTCACCAAACCTGGCTCGGACAAGTTTCACGGCCAGGTATTTTTCAACACCAGCCAGATGGCGTTCGACGCGCGCAATCCATTTCTGACCACCCCGCAAACGCCCGATTTTTCGACCCGCGAGTATGGCGGCAACGTCGGCGGTCCGCTGAGCAAGAAAGCGTCCTTCTTCCTCGACTTCGACCGCCGCGACATCGCCGACGACAATATTCTTTTTCCCAGCGCTCTCACTCTGGCGCAAACGCTCGATCCGCAAGCGGCGGTGGGCGCAACCCAGTTTTTCCCCAAGCCGCAGGAACGCACCACCGTCAGCCCGCGCATCGACTACCAGCTTTCCACCAACAACACGCTGGTGTTTCGCTATACCTGGCTGGAGAACGATCAGTCAAACCAGGGGCTCAGCCCGTACACGCTTCCCTCGGCCGCCTACAACGCCACGGATGGCCAGAACACCGTGCAGCTCACCGAGACCGCCGTCCTCAATTCCAGGACCATCAATGAGACGCGCTTTCAGTACTGGCACGAAGTGACTGACGAAACGGCGCTCAACGCGGAACCGGAGCTGGTCGTGGCCAGCGCCTTTACCGCGGGCGGCTCCACCACCGGAACAAGCACCGACGACGAGAACCACTATGAGTTGCAGAATTACACCAGCATCGTGAAAGGCGCGCACAGCATCAAGTTCGGAATTCGCGTTCGCGAAACCAACGACGATAACGTCGCGCCGTCGAATTTCAACGGCGTATTTTCCTTCAATGGCGGATTCCTGCCCCTGCTGAATTCCAGCGATATGCCGGTAATTGGCGCCAACGGCCAGCCGGTCCTTGCCACCACGCCGTCCACCTCCGTCGAGCAGTTCCAGCGCTATCTTCTCTTGTCGGGCATGGGTTTCTCACCGCAGCAGTTGCTCGCCGCGGGGGCCACCCCAACCGAGTTCCTGCTCACCGCGGGCAATCCGGCTGCCTCCGTCTCGTACGTCGACGTGGGACCCTTCGTGACCGATGACTGGAAGGTTCGTCCGAACCTCACCATTAGCGCCGGCCTGCGCTGGGAAGCCCAGAATCACGTGAGTGACTGGTCCGATTTCGCTCCGCGCCTCGGTTTCGCGTGGTCGCCTGGATTGAGCAAAGCGTCCATGCGCCCTTCCACCGTGATCCGTGGCGGCTTCGGTCTTTTCTACACGCGCTTCAGCTCGGAGTACACGCTGCAGGCGGAACGTAACAACGGCGTCCTCGAACAGGCGTACACGGTGACCAACCCGACGTTCTTCCCCAACATCCCTCCCCTCAGCGTCCTGCAGGCCGACCCGGCTTTCAGCACCATCACCCGGGTTTCGCCGGATCTTCAGGCGCCCTATATCATTCAGAGCGCGATCGGAGTGGACCGGCAACTTGGCAAGAGCACCACCCTTTCGGTGAACTACATGTTCGCTCACGGCGTGCACATGTTGCTGTCGGAGGATATCAATGCGCCGCTACCGGGAACCTACATTCAAAACGAACCGGACAGCGGCGTTCGTCCGTTCGGAAACGTCGGTCAGATTGACGAGTACGAATCCGCGGGCCTGCTCAACCAGCATCAGATCTTCACCAACATAAACGCCCGGCTGAGCGCGAATTTCACCTTGTTCGGAAGCTACGTCTACAACACCGCCATGAGTAACACCGATGGCGCGGGCTCCTTTCCGCAGGACCCCTACGACCTCGCCGCCGACTATGGCCGGGCGGCCTACGACATCCACCACCGCGTCTTTATCACCGGCTCGGCCAACCTGCGCTGGAATATTCGCATCAGCCCGTTCCTGCAGTGGCAATCGGGCGCGCCGTTTAATCTGACTACGGGCGAGAACTCCTTCGGAGACAACTTGTTCAACGCCCGGCCCGCCTACGCCGGTCCCAACACCACGGACGCAATCTCCACGCCGTGCGGTTTGCTGGACCCCAACCCCCAACCGGGCGAACAGATTGTGCCGCGGAACTGCGCTACCGGGCCGTCGCAGTTCACGCTGAATGTGCGTTTGAGCAAGACATTCGGCTTTGGCGCGGAGCGGTCTTCCTTTGCCGGAATGAATGGTGGCGGAGGTGGCGGCGGCCGCGGCGGTGGCCCAGGCGGCTGGGCAGGCATGCGCGGCATGATGGGCGATGCGACAACGACGCGGCGCTACAACCTCACCGTAGGCGTCATGGCGCGCAATCTGTTCAACAACGTCAACCTGGGAACGCCCAACGGCGTCATCACGTCCCCGTACTTCCTGCAATCGACGACTATCAACGGCGGCTATGGCGCTTCCAACGCCGTAAATCGGCGAGTAGAATTACAGGCCCGCTTCACGTTCTAACAGGTCGAGGCGAAAGACGCTCACTAACGCGCGTGGCTCGCCAACCGAACCGCGACGGTAACGGAGCGGAGTTCAGAAGGGTGCTATCAGCATTCGCCGGCGCTCGTGAATTTTGGCGATGCGCGGCCATCCCGTTCGGCCAAAGTTCGGAGGTTCTGAATATCGCGGTTGAGCACCTCCGCGGTTTCGGTCAAAGCCTCATCGTCACGGTTTCAGTGTAGCGCGAGGCCAGCCGCCGCGCCCCGCCTCTTATAATGGATCAATACACCGTTGACCACGGCATTACAGGGCGGGGAAGCGACGCCTCATCACAAAGAGCAACCGCAGGAGAGCGTGGTTCGCTCGGCCACGCTGGTCTCCGTCGCCGTCTTCCTCAGCCGCGTCACCGGTCTGCTGCGCGAAATGGTGATGGCCCGCTTGTTCGGCGCGGGCTTCATCTATGACGCCTTCCTGCTCGGTTTTCGCATCCCCAATCTGACCCGCGATCTGTTCGCCGAGGGCGCGCTCTCCTCGGCCTTCGTCCCCACCTTCACCGCCACGCTCGCCAAAAAGGGAAAAGCCGAGGCCGCGCTGTTGTCCAACCTGGTGGCCACCGCCATCATCGTGATTGTCGGCCTGTTCTGCCTGCTCGGCGTGGTCTTCGCGCCGGCCCTGGTGGAACTCCTCGCGCCGGGCTTCCATCAGGTGCCCGGAAAGTTCGACCTTGCCGTCACCATGACCCGCATCATGTTCCCCTTCCTGTTGCTGGTGGCGCTGGCGGCGCAGGCCATGGGAGTGCTGAACGCCTGCAATCGCTTCGGCGTGCCCGCCATGTCCTCCACCTTTTTCAACCTTGGTTCGGTCGGCTTCGGACTGCTGGCTGGATTCCTGCTGGGGCCGTATCTGCACATCGACAAGATCACCGGCATGGCCATCGGCATCGTGCTGGGCGGCGCGCTGCAACTGCTCTACCAGCTCCCCAGCCTGCGCGCCCTGGGCTTTCGCTACCGGCCCGCGTTGGATTGGTCCCACACCGAGCTGCGCCAGATTGTCCACCTCATGGGCCCGGCCATCATCGGCAGCGCCGCCGTGCAGATCAACGTGATGGTCAATACCAACTTCGCCTCGCGCATCCCCATGAACGGTCCGGTGAGCTGGCTGGGCTACGCGTTCCGCTTCATGCAGTTTCCTCTGGGCCTCTTCGGCGTGGCCATCGCGTCGGCCACTCTTCCGTCCATTTCGCGCAGCGCCGCGGTGGGCAACATGGACGAATATCGTCGCACCCTTTCCCGCTCACTGGGCATGGTCTTTCTGCTGACGCTGCCCAGCTCCATCGGCCTCGCGCTGCTGGGGAAGTCCATGATCGGCGCCATCTATGAAGGCGGCCGCTTCACCGTGTACGACACCGGGCAAACCGCCATGGCGCTCTCCTGTTATGCCGTGGGGCTCACCGGGTATTCGGCCCTGAAAGTAATCGGCCCCGCGTTCTACGCCCTCAACGATGCCCGCACGCCCATGCTGGTGAGCCTCGCCTCCATTCTGGTGAACTATTTCGCGGCTTCGCGGATGTCCGCCTGGCTCGGATTCTCCGGCCTCGCGCTCTCCACATCAATCGTCGCCATATTCGGGGCGATTGCCTTGTTTGGGATTTTGCGGCATCGCATCGCCGGAGTCTACGGCCGCGACCTGGCTTCCAGCACTCTTCGGATCGTCGCGGCATCCGCGGTAATGGCCGGCGCGGTGTACGGTTCGAACGCGCTGGTTGTCGCTCGCCTGGGGGATGGCCGGCTGGCCAACGTTGCCGATTTGCTGATCTCCATGCCGCTGGGCGTCGCGGTGTTCTACGCGGGCTGCCGGCTGCTGCGAGTGCGCGAACTGGAACTCGCCGCTCGGGCCATGCCAGCATCCATCAAGCGGTTTTATTTCAGGAAGATAACGCCGAATTGATAATCAGTTACTTCACCTTCCTCGGTCACCAGGAAATTGGACGTAATGTAGCCGGACGCGCCTTCGAACTGGCCTTCGCCGCCGTCCACTTTCCACGTCACCGCGCCAGCCGAATACTTCCCGTCCACGCTGGGTCCCATATGACCTTCCCCCAGCGTGCTGAAGCGCAGTTCGTGATTGTCTTCGCCAAAGCTGATCGTCCCGCTCTCGGTGAAGGCGTGCGGCCCGGCCAGCCGCACCTCGGATTCAAACCACGCCAATCCCCCGTCGGCCGGATGAAACGTGCCCTCCACGCCGTCCGGGCCAATCACCGACTGGATGGAGCAACTGGTGGCGCTGGTGGTGGTTTTCATAACGCCTTCGCCGCTGGGTACCGCGCCGCCCTTGAACTGCATACCGTAGATCACGTGCTTCATCATGAGCATGATATCGCGTGTCCCTCGTAACTTTTCCCCTGCTGGTTCGTAATGGACTGGCAGAGGACCTCCATGAAAACGTTGCTGCTCACGTTGCTTGCACTCGCGCCGATGGCGCTGGCTCAGGACACCAGACTCACCTGTAACGACCGGTCAGGTGACGACCGCTCCTACTGCGAGATGCACGAGGCCACCATCCCGGCCACTCGCGCGCTTAACATCGATGGCGGCGTTAATGGCGGAATCACCGTGCGGGGATGGGACCGCAACGAGATCCTTGTGCGCAGCCAGACTCGCGTCTGGGAGCATAACCAGGACGCGGCGAAGGACCTTGCCGCCCGCATCCACATCGAGGTCGCGAACGGTCGCGTTCATGCCGACGGCCCGCGCGATGGCTGGCGCGAGGGTAGCGGATGGGGCGTCAGCTATGAGGTCTTCGTGCCGCGCCACACCGACCTCACCCTGCGCACCACCAACGGAGGCGTGGATCTCGAAGACGTGCACGGGCGCATGGACTTCGACACCACCAACGGCGGCGTCACGCTAAAGCGCGTGGACGGGGACGTCCAGGGCAGCACCACCAACGGCGGCGTTCACATTGAGCTGAGTGGAGACCACTGGGATGGCGAGAAGTGCGACGTCCACACCACCAACGGCGGCGTCAAAGTACTGGTGCCGGCCAATTACTCGGCTCATCTGGAAGCGGAGACCACCCATGGCGGCGTCGACATCGGCTTCCCGGTAACCGTGCACGGCCGCATTGGCGATCATTTCGAAACCGACCTGGGGTCCGGCGGAAAACTGATCCACGTCACCACCACCAACGGAGGCATAGCACTCCAGCGCCTGTAAGTGGGGCAGGGCCATGCCCTGCCGCGGCAGGATTTACTCCTGCCGTAAAGCGCTAACCGGATCCGTCCGTGAACCTCGCATCGCCGGCAGCAGCGCCGCGCTCATCGCCACCGTTCCCAGCAGCGCAATTGCCGCCGCGTAGGTCCCGGCATCGTTTCCCTTCACATGAAACAGCAGCGCCTCCAGATAGCGGGTCAGCCCCAGCGCTCCCGCAACTCCCAGGGCCACGCCGGCGCCGATCCATACGCCGGCCTGCCGCAGCACCAGCGCGACAATCCGCCGCGGTGACGCGCCCAGAGCCATGCGAATGCCCAGTTCGCCGGTCCTCTGGCTCACCACATAGGAGAGCACGCCGAAGATCCCGATGGTCGCCAGCAGCACGGCCACCGATGCGAAGGTCGATAACAACAGCGTCTCGAAGCGGCGCTGGGCGGCCGAAGCGTCAATCAGCTCTTCCAGGGTACGGATGTCTGTCAAAGGCTGGCCCTTATCGAGTGCAAGAACCTGCGCCTGAATCGCTTTGATGAGTTGACGGGGGTCGCCCGCCGCGCGCACCGCGAAATCGGCCAGGTGGACTGGATACAGTTGCGTCTGTGCCGCCGGAATGTACACCTGCGGGTTTATGTCTTCGCCCTTGCCTTCGCGCCGGATATCGTTCACCACCCCCACAATGGTCATCCAGGGACTACCGGCGCCAAGTCGCAGCCGGCGCCCGATCGGATTGACGCCCGCGAGAACCTCCCGCGCAAAAGTCTGGTTGACCACGGCGACGGCGGGCTGCCCGTTCCGATCGCCTTCCGTCAGAACGCGCCCGCGCTGCAGCGGGATGCCCAGGGTTTCGAAATATTGCGGACTCACCACCTGCTTGTCGGTGTCGGAATCGCGGTCCGGCGCGGTGTCCACGTTAGTGCTTCCTCCCCAGCCGCCGCGCAGAGGCATGCGGTTGGCGTAAGCGGCCGATTGCACGCGAGGCAAAGCCCGCACCCGTTCTTCCAACTGCTGGAAGAAGTGGAGACGCTGTTCAGCGCCCGGATAACGCAAATCAGGAAGCCTGATCCTCATCGCAATCACGCGCTCGGGTTGGAAACCGAGGTCCATCCCGGTCATGGCGACAAAGCTCTTCAGTAACAGCCCGGCGCCGATCAATAACATCAACGACAAAGCAATCTCGGCCGTCGTCAGCCCCGCGCGCCACCACGCCTGCGCCTTGCGTCCGGTGGTTCGTCCCGCTGCCCGCAGGGATTCCGAAGCGCGTGCCTGCGAGGCATGCCAGGCCGGAGCGAGCCCGAAAATCAGACCCGTCAGAGTCGCCACCGCCGTTGCCGCGGCGAATACGCGCCAGTCCATGGAGACCTCGTGAATCCGCGGAATGGTTTCCGGCGCTTCGGCCAATAGGATGCGAATCAGCGCCAGCCCCAATCCCAGCCCCGCCACGCAGCCACCCGCCGCCAGCAGCAGGCTCTCCACCAGGAACTGCCGCGCCATGCGAAACCGGCTGGCCCCTAGCGCCCTGCGCACGCTGGATTCGTGCTCCCGTGCCACCGCGCGCACCAGCAGCAGATTAGCGACGTTGACGGACGTGATCAACACAATCAGCATTGACGCGCCCAACAACGCGAACAGCGACGAGCTGAAGTTTCGAGCCAGGTCGTTCCGCAACGGCGTAACCACCGGACGGATATTGACGTTCGAATCCGGGTACTGTTTCTCCAGCCCCGCGGCGATCACGTCCAGCTCGGCCTGAGCCGAAGGAATCGAATAGCCCGCTTTCAGGCGGCCCACCACGTTGATTTCGTGATCCTCGCGGCTGCGCAGCAAGGCCGGGGCGAAAAATGCGGGCGTGTAGACTTCCACGGCGTCGGGCAGGGTCAACTGAAACGGCGATCGGAAAGCGGGCCCGAGCACTCCAATCACCTGGTAGGGCCGGTCATCCAGGAGGATCGACCGCCTCAACACCTCCGTATCGCTCCCCAGTCGCCGCTGCCAGAAACTGTGCGTCACCACGGCCACCGGCGCGGCCCCGGGCCGCTCGTCCTCGGGAAGAAAACCGCGGCCCAACTCCGGTTCCACTCGCAAAATGCCGAAGAAGTTCGACGATACCGCTTCGCCATTGATTTGCGCCGGCGCGCCCAGTCCCGTAAGCGCCGTGGAGGTTAGCTGGCAATGCGCGAGGCCCGCGAATGCCCGCGCGCGCCGGTAATCGGGCAAATTAGCAACCGAGACTTCAGTTCGCGCAGGATTTGGATTTCCTCCCAGCACGCTGCCACTGCTGCTCAGGTCAGCGGGCCCCTCGCGGATCTTCGCTTCATAGATCGAGACCAGCCGGCCGGACTCCGCATAGGGCAGGGGCCGCAGAATCACCGCGTTCACCAGACTGAAGACGGCGGTGTTGATTCCCAGGCCAAGCGCCAACGTCAATATCGCGACGGCGGTGAAGCCCGGCGCCTTGCGCAGCGTTCGCGCACCCTGACGGAAATCCTGCATCAGCCGCTCGCACCATTCCCCCCCCCACACCGCCGCGCTGGCCTCATAAAGGGCGGTCGTGTTCCCAAAGAGCCGCCGCGCCGCGAAAGGGGCATCATCCTCGCGGGTACCCTGGTCGCGCAGTTTCCGGGCCCGCAGATGAAGATGCAGTTCCATCTCTTCGCGCAGCTCTTCGGTGAACTGGTCCCGCCGAAACCAATGAGCGAGCGTGCGCGCCAGATATCGTAGCTTCATGCCGTTTGCCCCCGCGCCGGCGCAAGCACCAGGCCCACCGCGCGAGCCACCCGGTGATACCGTTCCAGTTCCCGATCGAGCTGGCGGCGGCCCTCCGCGGTCAACCGGTAATATCGTGCCCGCCGGTTTTCTTCCGTCTTGCTCCATTCGCCGTGGATCCAGCTTTTGAGCAGCATGCGCTGCAAGGCCGGGTAGAGCGAGCCTTCCTCCACGCGCAGAACTTCTTCGGAGTTCTCCAGAATGGAGTCGGCGATGGCGAAGCCGTGCATTTGTCCGCCGCGCGCCAGAGTGTTCAGGATGAGCACTTCCAGGGTGCCGGGAGGGATTTCATCGCGTTGCGCGGGCATTGACATAGATAGTCTATGTCAACTCGCCTGGCGATTGCAAGAGCATCCGCCTTTGGCCCGTCACCTAACCGCACCCTCGCGGCGTAGTCTAAAGAGCAGCCGGATGGAATGGACCGACAGCGCGGCGGCCGAAGCGGCGCGCCAGGGCGATCAGCAGGCCTTTCGTGTCCTTGTAGAGCGGCACGCCAGATCCATCTTCCGTCTCACTTTTCGTATGACTGGCAATGAACAGGACGCCGAAGACATGGTGCAGGAAACCTTCCTGCGCGCCTGGAAGCAGATGCATCGCTACGACGGCCGCGCGTCGTTTGGCACATGGATCTATCGCATCGCCGCCAACTGCTCGCTCGATCTCATCCGCGCGCGGAAAGTTCACGGCGAACAGCAGCCTGTTCCCGGCGACGGGGATCAGCCTGGCACCTTCGACCGCATCGCCGCCGGTGATCCCTCGCCGGAGCGCCTGACGCAAAGCGGGCAGGCGGCCGCGTTGCTGAGCACGGCCCTCGAACAACTCAGTGAGATGGAACGCGCCGCATTCCTGCTGCGGCACTACGAAGGCTGCGGCACTGAGGAGATCGCCCGCGCTCTGGGCGTCCACGCCAACGCCGCGAAACAGACCGTCTTCCGCGCCGTGCAGAAGCTTCGCCGCGCGCTGGAGCCGGCCTGGGGGATGGCCCAATGAAACATCTCAGCGAAGAAGAAATGACCCAGGCGTACTACGAGCAGCCCGACCCGGCGCTGCGGGCGCATCTGGCCGATTGCCCCGAATGCCGCGCCGCGTTCGACCACTGGAAGAGACTCCTGAACGATCTGCGGGACATCCCGGTGCCCGAGCGCGGCGCGTCGTATGGCGGCGAAGTCTGGGCGCGCCTCTTGCCGCAATTGCCCCCCGCGCAACCTCGCCGCGTCTGGTTGCGCTGGTGGACAGTAGCGCCCGCGCTGGCCAGCGTGGCCGTGGCCGCCTTCATCGCTGGAATGCTGGTGCAACGGCACAACGCGCCCCTCGGAATATCCGCGAAGGCGCGCGAGCGCGTCCTGCTCATCGCCATGGGCGATCATCTCGACCGTTCTCAGATGGTTCTGGCCGAGCTGGTGAACGCCTCTCCCGGAACCGTGGATTTGGGCGACGAACGCGACCGTGCGCGCGAGCTGGTAGGGGAGAACCGCCTGCTCCGCCAGACCGCCACGCGCACCGGCGATCTTTCCGACGCGGCGTTGCTAGATGAGCTGGAACGCACCCTGCTCGACATCGCCAACGGCCCCGCCAATCTGGAAATGCTGCAGCAGCGCATCGAGAACGAAGGGCTTCTGTTCAAGGTGCGCATCATCGAAACCAACGTTCGCCAAAAAGGACAGCAATTATGATTCGCCATACAATTCTCTTGAGATCTGGTGGGGCAGGGCCGTGCCCTGCCGCGGGTCCCCGGCCCGCCCGTTCGGCATGGCGCGGTGGGATCGCGGCCGTTGCGCTCACCCTCGTTTCCGCCGCCGCGTTGATGGCCCAAAGCCCGTCCGGCCCCTTCAGCCAGGATTTCCAGGGGCAGCAGGGCTCTCATGAGGACCCCGACTACCAGGCGGGACGCAGCGCCCTCGACGCCGGCAATTGGGATAAAGCCATCGAGTCCTTCGAAGCCTCGGCCTCGCACAAAGGTCCATCCGCCGACGGAGCCCTCTATTGGAAGGCCTACGCGCAGAATCGCGCCGGGCGCCGCGAGGACGCGATGGCCACCATCAGAATTCTGCGCAAGGACTATCCGAACAGCCGCTGGATCAACGACGCGCAGGCGCTCGAGGTGGAGATGGGTGCGGCGGTCAGCCCCGCCTCCGATTCCGACGACGACGTCAAAATGTACGCTATCAACAGCCTCCTGCAATCGGACCCGCAAAGAGCGTTCCCCATTCTCGAAAAGGTGTTGAACAGCAACAATTCGGAGAACGTAAAGGAAAAGGCGCTTTTCGTCCTCACCCAGAGCCCCTTGCCGGAGGCCCGCAAGCTCCTCGGCAACATTGCGCGCGGCTCGTCGAATCCGGAACTGCAGACGAAGGCGATCAAGTACATGGGCATGATGGGCAACGACGATTCCCGCAAGGAGCTGGTCTCCATCTATGAATCGTCCGGCGACCGCGACATCAAGCACGCCATTCTGCGAAGCCTGATGGTATCCGGCTCGCGCGCCTTCCTGCTGACCGTGGCGAAGGGGGAGAAAGATCCCGATCTGCGCAACGATGCCATCCGCCAGCTCGCTCTCACCGGCGGTCAGGACGAACTGTGGCAGCTCTATCAATCCACCGGTTCCATGGACGACAAGGAAGAGATCCTGAAGTCCATGTTCGTCGGCGGGAATTCATCCCGGCTCGTCGAGATTGCCCAGAGCAACGCCGACCCGCGCTTGCGCACCGCCGCGATCAAGTCGCTTGGGCTGATGGGTGGCAATGGCCGCGGTGACGTTCTGGTGGCCATTTACAAGTCCGATCAAAACCGGGAGATCCGCGAGGCGGTCCTCAAATCCCTCTTCATACAAGGGAACGCGAAGGCGCTGATCGAACTGGCCCGCGCCGAGAAGGACCCGGAAATGAGAAGGGACATCATCAGGAACCTCTCCCTGGTGAATTCCAAAGAAACCACTGACTACATGATGGAGATCCTCAAGTGAAAACCGCCGCTATCCTGCTGGTCGCCGCGTCATGCGCTTTCGCCCAGAACTGGAAACCCGGCATCACCAACGCGCAATTGGAGAGCCGCCCGTTTTCCGGCGATCTTGCCGCGCAGCTCCACTCCACCGTGCCCACGTGGTTCGGCTACGCGGTGAAGGCGGTTCCCGGCGACCATGGCGACCAGTGCCGCTGCCATCTGGAACAGGGCTGGGAGAACAACGGCGATAGTGGCCCGGTGCATCTGGAAGGGCCCGCCGTCGCCGTCATACTGTTCCGCGTCACGGACAGCGAGATCCGGAAAGTGCAGGCTCACCCGCTCTCCTGCCAGATCGACGCCGACGGAATGCCGCTGGTGTGGCTGACCGATGTGCCCGGCAGCGCCAGCATCGCCTTTCTCGAGAAACTGGTCCCCTCGGACGAGACGCGCGAAGGCGCTATCCTCGGCATTTCTTTGCACGACGATCCTCAGGCCGACACCGTTCTCGAGCGGCTCACGCGGGCGGAGCAGCCGGAGAAGGTGCGGGAAAAGGCCATCTTCTGGCTCGGAGCCAGCCGGGGCGCGCGCGGCGTCGAAATTCTCGGGAACTTGCTGACCAACGACTCCAGCGAGAACATCCGCGACAAAGCTGTTTTCGCGCTCTTCATCAGCAAACAACCCGCTGCGCTGGCGCTACTGCTCCAGGCGGCGAAGAGCGATCCATCCGGGCACGTGCGCGGCCAGGCGCTCTTCTGGCTTGCGCAAAGGGCCGGCCAGCGCGCCTCCGCCATGATCGTCGACGCCATCCGCAACGATCCCGACACTGAAGTGAAGAAGCGCGCCGTCTTCGCTCTCTCGCAATTGCCGAAAGATGACGGAGTGCCCAAACTGATTGAGGTGGCTCAATCGCAGAAGAACCCCGAAGTTCGCAAACAGGCCTTTTTCTGGTTAGGCCAGTCCCAGGATCCCCGCGCTCTTCAGTTCATTGAACAGGTGCTGGAAAAGTAATCTTGACATCACAACACACAAATGGCATCATATCCATAGATGCGCACCACAATCAACATTGATGACGATGCCCTCGAACTGGCCCGGGAGCTGGCGGACGCCCGTCGCGTCTCCCTCGGCGATGCAGCCAGTTTCCTGATCCGGCGCGGCCTTGCTGTATCGTTGCCGCACCGTGAAAGAAATGGTTTTGCTTTGTTTAATGTAGAAGCAAAAACCTCATCTTTTGGATCGGAAGAGGTCGAACGTGCGCTTCAGCAGGAAGACGAGGAACTGAGCACTTTCTTTACCGGGCACAAAACCGATGGTGCATCTGCTTGACGTCAATGTCCTGCTGGCGCTGGCGTGGCCCAATCATCTGCATCACCAGCCCGCGCACGCGTGGTTCAAGGCCAATCATGAGAAGGGCTGGGCAACGTGCCCGGTCACCCAGGCCGGCTTCGTTCGCCTTTCCAGCCAGCCCGCGGTCACCCGGCTGCTGATACCGGTCCTTGAGGCTGTCCAGATTCTCACGGCAAGCACCAAAAGCCCCCATCATCATTTTTGGCCGCAGGATACCCCCGTCGCATTGCTGCTGCCGGAGATGCTCGCGCGCGTGATGGGTCCAAAGCAACTCACCGACGCCGTGCTGGTGGATCTGGCCATCCGCCGGAAAGGCGCCGTGGCCACCTTCGACCGGCACATGAAAAGCCTGTTCCCGCCGGGATCGGCCTGGGCGTCCCACCTGACGGTTATTCCGAGCTAAGCTGGGGTCATGATCCGCCGGAAGGCCGGATTGTTCATCGGGCTGGTCCTGCTGGCTGGCGCTTGCCTCGGCCAGACGCCCGCTCACTACCTTGAAATCCAGCTCCCCTCTGGCGTCGCCCCGGAAACCTTCTTCGCCCGCTACATCCTCGCCGGACAAGACCTGGGAGGTTGGGTTCAGCCGCGCTCCGGCGTCTCCGCGTACCTCATCGACACCACCGTGAATGGCCGTCCAGCCACCGGAATCAAGGCGATTCTCTATGCTTCCGGCTGCGCCATCCAGACCCTCGATCTCGCTCTTTCGAGCTCTGCCAACTCGCGGTATTCCTTCGTCTGCCAGCCTTTGGCAAGTGTTCCGATAGCAGGCGAAGTCCTCCACCCAGACTGGCTCTCCGCGCGGGACATCAGGCTGGAAGTAAGGTACGTGGCTCGCTGGGCGCAGCCTTTCCTGACACCGGGCGAGAACATCGTGACCTCAATCCCGGTCGGAGATTTCGAGCATCTAACGGCGGACGGCCACTTCCGTCTGGTGGTCCCGGATCTCTCGCGGAATCCTTTGGGCGAGCTCCAGATCTGGGCCAAAGACAGGAGCAGCGGCGCCATCGTGGCGCAACTAATCCCAACAGGCTCTCCGCTCGCCAGGACGCGGATGGGTGGCCTGAAGCTTCAAAACGCGTACCCTGAAATTGTCTTTGCGCCGTGCGCCGTAAATGATCACCAGGTTCATGACGAATTCGGATTCGACGTTCGCCCGCAGCCCGATGAACGCGCCGCTTGCGGACACTAGTGTCCTGTCTCCGAAGTCCGCTGACAAAAGCGTGCAACCGACGTCAGGATTTCATCGGCCGTCTTCGTCCAGACAAAGGGCCGGGGCGATTCGTTGGTGAGCGATAAATATCTTTTGATGGCCGCTTCCAACTCGCGAATGCTGCGGTGAACGCCACGGCGAATCTGTTTCTCAGTAAGAGCGGCGAACCACCGTTCGACCAGATTGATCCAGGAGGCGCTGGTCGGCGTGAAGTGCACGTGGAAACGGGGACGTTTGGCCAGCCATGCGCGGATGGCCGCGGTTTTGTGAGTGCCGTAGTTGTCCAGAATCAAATGGACGTCCAGCGACGCGGGCACTGCCTGCTCGATGGTGTCGAGAAACTTGCGGAATTCCACACTGCGGTGCCGGCGATGGCAGGCGCCGATCACCGTTCCAGTCTGCACATCGAGCGCGGCAAACAGGGACGTGGTGCCGTGGCGCTTGTAATCGTGACTGCGGCGCTCGGCCTGTCCGGGACGCATCGGCAACAGCGGTTGCGTCCGGTCCAGCGCCTGAATCTGCGACTTCTCATCGACGCACAGGACCAGTGCGCGGTCCGGAGGATTCATGTACAGTCCAACGATGTCGCGAACCTTATCAATGAACAGCGGGTCTTTGGAAAGTTTGAACGTCTCGCTGCGATGCGGTTGCAGGGCGAACGCTCGCCAGATGCGGCTGACGGTGCTTCGGCTGAGTCCGCACTGCTTCGCCAGCGAGCGCGTACTCCAATGCGTGGCGTCACGCGGCAGCGATTCCAGAGTCATGGCCAGCACTCGCTCCACCTCCGCGTCGCTGACCTTGCGCGGTGTCCCAGGACGAGGCTCATCGAGCAATCCATCGAGGCGCTTTTCGACAAAGCGCGCCCGCCACTTTCCGACCATCTGTTTAGTGACCCGAAACTGATCGGCCACCTGGGTGTTGGTCTTGCCGCCGGCACAGGCCAGAATGATCTTCGCACGCAAGGCCAGCGCCTGAGCCGACTTTGGCCGCCGCGCCCACTCCAGCAGGGACCGTCGCTCCTCCGGTGTGATCACCAACTCGGGAAGCGGGCGTCCAATTCGCATCGCCGTACTCCTTTGTACATGAGATGCAAACCGGCCGTCCTGTTATTCAGCGGACTTCAGAGACAGGACACTAGCAGGATGCTGAAAAAGGCTATCTGGTCCCCGCTCCGTCACCGTCGCGGTTCGGTAACCACCTGCGAACACGTAGCTACGTTTCCGAGCCGCGCGTGTAAACAAGCGGTTTTCGGAATTTTTCAGCGGCCTCTAGCAGCGCCTATTCATATCGCAAAGCCTGCATCGCATCCACCCGGCTCGCCCGCATCGCCGGAATGTAGCCCGCCGCGCACGCCACGGCCGAAAGCGCCAGCGCCGCCAGCACCAGCGTGAGCGGGTCGTGCGGGCTGAGCCCGAAAAGCTGCGATTGCACAAAGCGGGTCAGCGCTACCGCCGCCCCGAGGCCTGCGCCGACCCCAAGGGCCACCAGCAGCAGCACCTCCCGCATCACCAGCCAGATCACATCTTTGCGGAAAGCGCCCAGAGCCATGCGCACGCCGATCTCGCGCGTGCGGCGCTCCACCGTATAAGCCATCACGCCGTACAGCCCAATGGACGCCAGCAGGGTGGCCAGGAAACCGAAGATAGTAGACAGGCTGGCGATCAGCCGGTCAATGAGCAGCGAATTGGAGAGTTGCTGGTCCATGCTGCGCATGCCGTAGAGCGGCAGGCTGGCGTCCAGCTCGCGCACTTTCCGGCGTACCGCGGGGAAAAAATCGTCGCTGCTCATGGTGGTGCGCGCGTACACGGTCATGTCGCCGGCAAAGTCGTTCGCCATGTACGGCTCGAACATCTGAATGGGAATCTCATCGCGCAGGTTGGTGTACTTGATGTCGGCGATCACCCCCACGATTTCCATATCCGTCTTCGTCCCTGGATCGATGCCGAATCCACAGCGCCGGCCTACTGCGTTGCCGGCCGAGCCGAAATACCGCTGCGCGAACTTCTCGTTCACCATGACCACCGCGGGCGATTTGTCATCCGGCTTGTCGCCATGCTGAATCTCCTCCGTATCCTTGGAAGTGAAGTCGCGGCCTGCGACGATGGGAACGCCCAGCGTGGCGAAATACCCCGGGCTGATGGAGTTCATGAACGGGTCCGGATAGTCGCCCGGCTTCGGAGTGTAGCCTTCAATGGTCACCCATTGGTCCCATTCGTTGTCGTCCAGGATGCGCAGCGACGCCAGGCTGCACAGGCGCACCCCCGGGATGGAGGCGATCTCATCCGTCAGGCGCTGGTAAAACACCTTCGATTTCGCCACGTCGTACCCGCTCAGCGACGGATCGACGGTAAACGCCAACAGGTTTTCAGTGTGAAAGCCGGGCCCCAGATCGCGCAGGTTCCGCAGACTCCGAATGAACAGGCCGGCGCCAGTCAGCAGCAACAGCGACAGCATCACCTGAGCCGCCACCAGAACCTTGCGCAAGCGCACCTGCGCGCCCCCGCTGACCACGCCGCCCGCCTGGTCCTTCAGCGTGGGCGCCAGATCCGGGTTGGTGCAGCGCAGCGCCGGAATCAGCCCGAAGACAAGTCCGGTTACCACGGAAACGCCAAGGGTGAACAGCAGGATGCGGAAATCGGGAACCGCCGAGATCTTGAGCGTCAGCGTCTCTGGCGGCAGGAACGCCATCAACGCGCGATCGAGAAAAACGGCCAGCGCCAGCCCCATAACGCCGCCGAGAACCGACAGCATCAGGCTCTCCACCAGCAGTTGCGCGATGATGCGGCCGCGGCCCGCGCCCATGGCCAGCCGGATGGCGATCTCTTTATGCCGGGCCGTCGCTTTGGCCACCAGCAGGCTGGCCACGTTGGCGCAGGCGATCAGCAGGACGCCTCCGGTGAGCGCCATCAGCACCCACAGCGGAGTGATCAGTTGGCCGCGCACCCAGGAGTGCCCCTGCGAACCGGGCAGGGCGCGGATGATGTTCTTCAGAAATCTCTCGCGCGCGAGCGGCGGAGCGTTGCGGAATGCCGGTTCCCGCGTTTCCATCTCCAGCATGCCGTGAAAGAACGGCTGCAGTGACGCCTCCGCTTGTTTCGGCGTGATGCCCGGCTTCAGGCGTCCGAACGCGTTCACCCAGCGCTGCCGGCGATTGGTCAGGCTGTCGTGCCAATTGGGAGTCACCTGCTCTTTCATCATCAGCGGGATGAACACCTTCGCCGGAAACCCGAACTCGACGCCGTCAAAACCCCGCTGCGCCACGCCCACCACGGTATAGCTGTGGCCGTTCACAATCATGGTCCGGCCCACCACCGCGGGGTTGCCCGCAAACCGGGTCGTCCAGTATGCGTAGCTCAGCATCACTACCGGATGGCCGCCGGGCAGGCGGTCGTCGTCGGGCGTGAACGTGCGCCCGGCAGCCGCCCCCACGCCCAGCACCGGAAAGTACGTGCCGGACACCAGTTCGCCGTCCACCCGCTCCGTGTTCCCCTGAAAGGTAACGCTCATGGGGTACTGGAAGCGGCAGAACATCCCGCTGAACACGGAATTGTGCTGGCTGAAGTCGCGGTACATGGGGTAGGAAAGGGCGTTCATGCCCCAGTTGCCGCCGTAGTGGAACCCGTCCATCTTCAGCGCGACAAGCTGCTGCGGGTCCTTAACCGGAAGCAGCCGCAGCAGAACCTGATCGAGCAGCGTGAAGATGGCCGTGTTCGCCCCAATCCCCAGTGCGAGCGAGAGGACCGCAACCAACGTAAATACCGGCGACTTTCGCAGCGTCCGAAGCGCGAACCGGAGATCGTGCCACGTTGTTGTCACCAGCTATAGTACTGCGCTTGCGCAAAGAAGTTACGCGAAGGGACTCAATTGCGCAGTGGGGCAGGGCCGTGCCCTGCCTCGTGCGTGAACGACCTACGATTGCTGTTCCTGGGTAATATGCGCGCGGCGATTCTTCTGCCAGCAGGATTCGTCGTGATCGGTGCAGACCGGATGTTCCTTGCCGTAACTCACGGTTTGCAGTTGTGAAGCCGGCACTCCCAGGGATGCCAGGTAGTCCTTGGCTTCCTTCGCCCGCGCATCGCCCAGCGCGAGGTTAAATTCGTCGGAACCACGCTCGTCGCAGTTGCCCTGGATGGTCAGCTTGTAATTGGGGTACTGTTGCAGGATCTCGCCCAGGGTCTTCGCATCAGCCGCCAGCGCCTTCTGGGCGTCGGGGCGGATGTCATGACGGTCGAAATCGAAATAGGCATCCTGAATCCGATTCAGCAGATCCTGGATTTGCGCCTTGGTGGCCGCGTCCGGCATCCGATTCGGATTCGCTTGCGCAACCGCGGGCGTCGCTGCCGGGGTTTCCGCGCGCCGAACTGGCGGAGTGGTGGTCGCAGCCTGTTGCATGGGAGGCGGGGGTGGCGGCTTCAGCGCAGCCATCTTCTTCTGACATGCCGTGGTCAGGGCCAGAGCCGCAATGGCCAGCCCGATGGTCAATGGACGTGCTTTCATAGAGTCCTCCGTTACAGGATGCGTTACAGACACGCCCCCGGCACATCCCGTTGTCACGGTATTTTGGTGAGAGATGGGCCCTGGATACTGGATCAACGGGATTCTCCAATGGCTGCGGCGCGTCTATGCTGAGAAAGTAGCACCGCGTGTCCGCATGAGCAGTTCCGCTGTACGTCCCCTGCGCCGGCCGTGGCTTGTTCTATTGGCCGGCTTTAGCGGGCTGCTCGTATTAATGGCCGCTGCCGGCTTCGACGCTGTCCTTGCCCTGAATCGCCTCCACGATAGCAGCGTCGAGGTCCGGCAGCGGTTCTTTTCGCGAACCCGCCTTCTGGATCAGATCCGCTCCCAGATCTACCTTTCCGGCACCGACGTCCGCGACTACCTGCTGGCCCCCGCCCCCGCCGGTACAGAGGCGCAGCGGCGCAAGCTGGAATCGTTGCAGCAGGCGAACCGGTCGGCGCTCGCCCAGTACGCCCGGGGCATGGATGCGCGAGAATTGCCGGTGCTGCGCGCGCTCCAGTCCGAAGTGGAAGCGTACTGGCGCGTGCTGGATCAAACCCTCGGCTGGACCCCGGCCCAGCGCGATCGCGAGCGCTACGCGTTCTTCTATGAAGAGCTGATGCCGCGCCGCACCGCCATGTTGCAGATTGCCGATCGCGTGGCCGAGGCCGACGGGCGGGAGTTCAGCCGCGGCGAAGAGCAGGCGGCGGAGAGTTTTTCGCGATATCGCCTGGAATCGGTCACCACCCTGGCGGTGACCCTGGCTGGCGGAATTCTGGTGGCCGTCCTGAGTTGCGTGTACCTTTTCCGTCTGGAACGCGAGGCCGCCCGCCGCTTCAACGACGCCACTCGCGCCGAGGCCGAGTTGAAGGAACTTTCCGCCCGGTTGGTGCGCGCGCAGGAAGACGAGAGGCGGGCCCTCTCCCGCGAGCTGCACGATGAACTGGGCCAGTCGTTCTCCGCCATCGCCATGGAAACCGGGAATCTCCTCGACCTCAACTGGACTCCCGAAGCGGGCAACGGCGCCCGCGGGCGCCTGGAAGCCATCCGCGACCTCGCCGGCAAGGGCGTGGATGCCACCCGTAACATGTCCCTGCTGCTGCGCCCCTCCATGCTGGACGATTTCGGCCTCGCCCCGGCGCTCCAGTGGCAGGTGCGCGAGACCGCCCGGCGCACCGGAATGAGAGTTCATCTTGCCGCCGGCCACGTGGCCGACGATCTGCCGGAAGAGCACAAGACGTGCATCTACCGGATCGTACAGGAGGCCTTAAACAACGCCGCGCGGCATGCCCAGGCGCGCAACGTTCAGGTCACCGTCCGCGACGAGCCCGAACGCATCCATGTCACCATTCAGGATGACGGCGGAGGTTTCGATCCGCGGCGCGTGCGCGGGCTCGGCCTGCTGGGCATGCAGGAACGAGTGCGCCATCTGGGCGGCCGCTTCCTGGTGGATTCGTCGCCCGGCCGCGGCGCCGTAGTGACCGTGGAATTGCCCAGAGCTGTCTTTGCCGAGGAGGAAAACGGTGCCGCCCATTCGCATACTCCTGGCTGACGATCACAGCATCCTGCGCGAGGGCCTGCGCATGCTCCTCGATCGCCAGGACGAATTCGACGTGGTCGGCGACGCCTCCAACGGGCGCGAAGCCGTGGAAATGGCCGAGTCCTGCGATCCCGACGTGGTGATCATGGACCTCGCCATGCCCGGGCTGAACGGCATCGAGGCTACCCGCCGCATCACCGCGCGCAGTCCGCGCACCGCGGTGGTCATCCTGAGCATGCATTCCGACGAGAGCTACATCCTGCGGTCGCTCAAAGCCGGCGCGTGCGGCTACCTGTTGAAGGATTCCCTGAAAACGGACCTGATTGACGCGGTGCGGGCGGCCGTGCGCGGCAAATCCTTCTTCAGCCCGAAGGTGAGCCAGGTGCTGAAGGAGGACTACGTGAACGAGCTGGAGGCCAAAGGCGCCGAAGATACCTGGGATCTGCTCACCGATCGCGAGCGCGAGATCCTGCAACTGGTCGCCGAGGGAAATACGAATAAGGAGATCGCCGCGGTGTTGAACATCAGCCCGTTCACCATCGATACGCACCGCGGCCACATCCTGCAAAAACTGAACCTGCACAGCGCGCCGGAATTGATTCTCTACGCGGTGCGCAAGGGAATCATCTCCTAGCCTGGATGCCGTGAGCCGTTACCGAACCGCGACGGTGACGGAGCGGAAAGGCCGCCCAGCCGCTACTCCGCCGTCTTGCGCGCCACAATCAGAGTGATATCGTCGGCGGCCGGGGCTCCCCCAATCCATTTCGTCAGCGTGCCAATCAGCGAGCGCATCACCCTTTCGGCGGGCTCTTTGCGCATTTCGCTGGCCAGCCGGGCAAGCCGCTCCTCCCCGAACTCCTCGTCCTTCCCTGGCTGGCAGGCTTCCGTCACGCCGTCGCTGAACATCACCAGCATGTCGCCGTCGTTCAGCCGCGCCGTCTGGTGTGTGTAGGGCGCCATGGGCATGATGCCCAGAATCAGGCCGCCTCCCTGCAGTTGTTCCGCCTCCCCATTGGCGCGGATCAGAATTGGCGGATTGTGACCGGCGTTGCACCAGGTCATTTCGCCCGTCTTCGGATCCACCACCGTGACGAAGAACGTAATGAAGCGATTGCCCGGGCAGTTCTGGCAGATAATGCGGTTCAGCCGCGCCACTACGGCGCCCAGGTTTTGCGGGTCGTCAAAGAGAATCTGCGCGCGCGCCTGCAGGTTGGACATCAGCAACGCGGCGGGCATGCCCTTTCCAGCCACGTCGCCCACCAGCAGAGCGACGCGCCCGTCCACGCACGGGATGTAGTCGTAATAGTCCCCGCCCACGGTATGACAAGGCACGTTGTAGCCGGCCAGTTCCAGCCCCGCCATTTTCGGGGCGGCGGCCGGCAGCAATCCCTGCTGAATCTCCGCGGCCTGCGCCAGTTCGCGGGAAAGAACGCGCTCGGCCTGCTCCACCTCCGCCAGGCGGACATGCTCGATGCGGATGGCCGCTATGTTGGCCATCACGGTGAGCAGGTTCAGATCTTCGTTGGTGAACTCGTGGATAAAATGCGGCGAATCCAGATAGATGAGGCCAATCACCCGGTCTTCGGTCTGCAGCGGCACCGCCACCATGCTGCGGATCTGCTGCTGTACGATGCTCATGCGCTCCATGAGCGCCCGGTTGTCGCTGACGTCGCTGATCAGCAGGGATCGTTTGTGATTCAACACCTCGTCGCGCACGCCGCTGCTGATGCGGAAACCCTGGCCCTTGGCGGCGCGCACCACCAGTTCCTCGCCCTCCAGCGTCATGAGCACGCCGCGCGCGGCGCCCACGGCCTCAATGGACAGGTTCATGATGAGCTGAAACAACTCGCCCAGGGGCAGGTTCTTCCCCAGCTCGCGGCCCGCGTCCACCAGCGCCTTCATGTGGGCGGTGTTGTCGGAGCCGGCGGCCATGGCCGGACCACCCTCCCGCAGCACCCCTTCCAGACTGGTTTCCAGCGTGCTGCTCCGGCCCGCCGTGGTGCGGCTGTCCACGAAGATCACGGTTTGAGCGCTGGGCGGGGGCGGAGCGGGTGGCGCGCCGCTTTCGCGGAACTCGATGGTCAGGTGACCGGCGGTAATCCGGTCTCCCGGCTGCAGGGTGTGCGGCTCCGTCAGCCGCAGCCCGTTCACCATGGTGCCGTTCTTGCTCCCGCAGTCGCGCACCGTCCACTGATCGCCGTCTCTCTCGATGGCCATGTGCTGGCGCGAGAGACCGGCGTCTTCGGCATAGTACAGCTCATTGGTGCTGGAACGGCCCAGCGTGACGGAATCATGGTCCAGCGCGATGGTTCGCGCAGTCCCGTCGGGCGAGGAGATCACCAACTCCCGCACCTTGGCTTGTTTGCTGGCGCCAATCATTCGATTAGCCTAGTTTAGCCCGAATCGGCCTTCGCCGGGCGCGAGCACACTGCCGGAAAGTACCTAGTTCGCCGCTACCTGCAGGTTGTTTTGTACCGAGAAGACTCCCGGAACGCCATTGGCGCGGATTCCCGCGATGTTCTTGTCCATCGCGCTGGCTACGTTTCCAACCAGCGTGACATGGCCGCCATCGACGATGATGCGAACATCCGGGTGTATCCCGGCGACGTACCGGGACATGCCCCCGTACCCGAATACCGCGCGGTATTCCGCGGCGCGAATCTGGTTATCGAATCGCGAAAGCGGAAGCACGTGAATGTCGTTCACCACCTGGGTGACGCCCTCGGTGTGCTTGATGGCGCTCCCGGCATCCGATTTCATGAACGGCCTCCACACGTCGCCGGTCAGGTAAACGGTGCTCCCGTCAACGCGGAAGTTGATATTGTCGAAAGCTGAATCATACGGCAGCATCAGCAGTTCGTGATGCACTCGCTCTTCCAGCGTTTTGGATGCATTGTTATTCGCCAGCATGGGCGCCGCGGTGAGCGCGGCCGCGGCCAGCGCCACGCCGAATTTCATAATTGTCTTCTTCATATCCTCCACTCGCTCCCTGCTATTTAGATGGGTGCGGTGCGGCGCGGTTCCATGCGTTACGCATATTTACGGGCCTCCGTAAGGACTAGTAGAATGACGGGTAACTCCCCATGCAGGACTGGCTCGCATTCGCCCGCGCGGCCCGCGACTACTTCCCCTTCATCTTTTTCGGCATGCTCCTGCTGGTGCTTCTGGCGGCCTGGATTGTGTTCGAATCGATCCGTAGCGCGAGCACCCGTCAGGGTGAGTTGCACCGGCTGCGCCGGAAAGTCGATGAACTGGAAGCGCAGCGAGCGTATTCCTACCGGGCGTCACCGGCCACGCCCGCGCACGCGCCCCAGGATGTGGTGCTCACGCCGCGCTGGGTGCGCCGGGGAACGGCCGCCACCACCAGCGACGGCGGCTGCCTGCTGATTGTCGATGCCGTTACGCCGGGCCGCGGAGCCGCCAGCATCACCGTGCGTCTGGACGGCTGGCCCGGTGTTTGCCATGACGTCCACATCGGAAGTCCATTGGAGTTGTCGGGCAATCTGGGGACGTACACCCTCGAACTGGAAGGCGTCAATACAGTGGACGCGCGCGTGGCCATCACCCTGAGAAGCCGCCACGCCCAGGCCGGAGCCTGACAAGAGTAACGTGGGGCAGGGCCGTGCCCTGCCGTGGCCCAACGCAAACAGCGGGATAATCGTCTCGTATGCATCTTCGTCGCATTGCGGCATTCCTGCTGGGCGCGTGGCTCGCGGGCAGTCTGGTCGTGCTGGCCGTCTGTTTCAGCAATCTTGCCAGCATCAACGACTCCATGACGAACAACAATGCCGAAGCGCAACGAATTCTGGCCCAATTGGGAACCGAAAGCGCGCGAATGTATCTGGGTTCCATGGCCGCCCTGGAGAATACACGCCTGCTCTCGGGCTGGGAAATTACCCAGGCCCCACTCGGGATTCTTACGGCCGTGATGCTTTTCCTCGAAAGGCCGCGCCGCATTCTGGTGGCGTTACCCGTGGTCATGCTGCTGCTGGTGGGATTTGAGCACGTGTTGCTCACTCCGGAGATCGCGTGGCTCAGCCAGGCGCTGGCCTTTGGGAAGGAAACCTCGCTCGCCCAGCGCGGGCGCCTCGACAATATCCACCGCATCTACGGTTTTGTGGAAACGGCGAAGTTGCTGACGGGCGTTGTACTCGCCGCGCTGCTGTTCATGATGCGCGCCAGCCGCCGGGGCCGCCGGCCATCTCGCTCGGGCGATCTGCGGGAGCGGCAGGCAGCGGTCTGACGGCTTACGCCATTACCCCGCGCGCGCGCAAGACTTCCTCAATCAGCGAAGCCAGTTCTTCCCTCGTGATCGACAGCCGCTCGCAGGGACGGTGTTCTTCCGCCACCACCGGCGAACCAGGCTCGAACGTGGCGTTCGACGGCACCCCATAGCGCCCGCGCGAGTCGAACAGCTTCTGCACTTCCCGCCGCGGCAACACCCGCGGACCGCCCAGTATCTCCGCCACCAGATTCACCTGCGCAAAATGCTCCACCGTCTCCATGTTGAAGAACGCTTTGCGCAAGTCCGCGCCGTAGGCTACGGCGCCGTGATTTCCCATCAGCAGCGCATCATAACGGGGAATGTACTCCAGCATGTCCCTGGTCAGCTCGGGCGTTCCGGGCAGGCCATATTCGGCCAATGGAATGCACCCCAGGTTGATCACCACCTCGGGCACCAGAGCAAGATTGAGCGCGCGGCCGGCCACCGCGAAACCGGTCGCCACCGGCGGGTGCGCATGCACCACTGACCGCACATCCGGACGCATCCGGTAAATGGTCAGGTGCATCAGAATTTCGGAAGTGCGTCCGCGGGAGCCTTCCAGCAGCGCGCCATCCATGTCGCAGATGCACAGGTCCTCGGGCTTCATGGTGCCCTTGCTGACCCCGGTGGGAGTGCACAGGACGCGGCGTTCGTCCAGCCGGACGGTTATGTTGCCGTCGTTGGCCGCCGCCCATCCCTTTTGATATACCAGCCTGCCGATCTCGACGATCTGCTGTCGATAATCCTGTTCCGTTTCCGACATCCGATGATCGATTGTAGCAGGCGAATCAGGGCTGGCGTTTCTGCCAGGCCAGCGCGAACCGCAGGCGCTCGCGCACGGGAGGATGCGTGTACAACCACCAGACGATGGCCGGGTTCGGATCAGGTACTTCCAGATCCGTCTGGCCTTCCATCTGAAACGCCCGCGCGGCGGCCTCGCCCGGTTGCGCGATCACGCCCTCGGTGACTTGCAACGAATACACGTCCGCCTGATGTTCGATCGCGCGGCTGACCGCGTTGGACAGTGGATCGGTCAGGAAGGACACGGCGATTGCGAACAGCAGAAACAAGGGAAGGGAAGCGAGATCACCGGCGTCGCATACCGCTCCAACAATTCGGTATCCCGCATACATTCCCACGAGCAACCCGGCCGCTCCGAACAACAGTCCCCACAGAATGTGGTGGAGCGCGTAATGGCCCAGCTCATGTCCGAACGTGGTCATCAACTCGGGAAGCGGCTCCTTCCGGATGATGGTGTCGTACAGCACCACCCGCTTAGAGGAGCCGAAACCCGTGGTGTACGCGTTCAGCGCGTTCGTCTTCTCGCTGGCCATCATTTCAAACAGATGGTCCGCTGGAATCTCCACATGGGCGTTCCCCAGCACCTGCTCGATGGGCGCCACCAGTTCCGGATGCGTCCGGGTCAGCGGCTCAAAGCGGTTGAACAAAGGGTCGAGTACCAGCGGCGCAAGATACACCGCCGCGAGCATCAGCGGCAGCGAAGCCAGCCAGAACCATAGCCAGTAGCGACGCGGGCTGCGCCGCACGATGGCGCAGAACAGCCACGCCAGCAGCGTGCCCACCGCGATGGTGATCAGTTGATCCTTCGTCCAGTCCCACAGCCAGGGTCCCCAGCGCTCCACCGAAATGCCGTAGCGAAGCGAGGTGCGGTGCGCGAACACCAGCCACGGCAGCGCCGCCAGATCCACCAGCAGCAGAAGCGGAGGAGCAAACAGCGCGGTCTGCACCACCAGCCGGCTCGACCGGCGCACGGCAAAGTCTCGCAGGCGCACTCCGGCACCCAGACGAACCATTAGATACAGCACCAGCAACGTCGTCGCCGTCCCGCCGAAATACACCAGATATTGCGCGTGCGCGAAGGCCACGGCCTTGGCATAGACCTCGGGCGGCAGCGTGTAGTCGTGCGGAGTCACGAAGGTAGAATGAGACCAGTGTCTCAAAACCGGATGTGCCCGAATTGCCGGGCATTTGTCTCTCCCAGCACCCGCGTCTGCCCCTACTGTGACCTCAAACTGGGACCCCGCGCCATCGATCGCCGCAATCCCGGCGAGATCCTCGGCGGGCTGATTCCGCAGGCGCGCTTCACCACGATTCTGATCCTGATCATCAACTTCGCCATGTATGGCGCGACGTGGCTCTACAGCCAGAACACCGGCCTGGATTTCCAGAAAACGCTATACCTGTTCGGCGCCAAGGTCGGGCTTCGCTACCTGGATGGCCAATGGTGGCGTCTGGTGACCGCGGGCTTCCTGCACGGCGGAATCCTGCACATCCTGATGAACTCCTGGGTGTTGTTCGACCTCGGCGCCGAAGTGGAAGCGGCCTACGGCACCGCGCGCATGATCGTGTTCTATTTCGTGTCCACGGTGACCGGCTTTCTTCTGAGCGCCTGGTGGTCGCCGAGCATTTCAATTGGCGCTTCCGCGGGTCTTATGGGATTGATTGGCGCCATGATCGCGTATGGCATGACTGAGCGTACGTCGATGGCATCCGCGATGAAGTCGCAATACATCCGCTGGGCGGTTTACATCATGTTATTCGGGTTCATCATCCCCGGCATCGACAATGCGGCCCACATTGGCGGAGGGCTTGGCGGGTTTGCCGTCGGCTTCCTCCTCTCGACGCCCCGCGCGCGGCTGATGTGGCGCGAACCGTTGACCAAGGCGCTTGCAGCGCTCGCCATTGCGACCACGCTGGTGTGCTTTGCGCTGATGTTCCGCTTCCTGCTGGCGAACCAGCAGGAACTGATGCGATAGCTAGTTCCGCTCCGTAACCGTCGCGGTTCGGTCGCGACGGCTGTGGCTCGGTTGTGCGTTTGGTTGTGGCGCGGTGCTGGGCGCGGCTGTGGTTCGGTTGTGCGTTTGGTTGTGGCGCGGTGCTGGGCGCGGTTGTGGCTCGGTTGTGCGTTTGGCTGTGGCGCGGTGCTGGGTCCGGCTGTGCTCGGTTGTGCGTTTGGCTGTGGCGCGGTGCTGGGTCCGGCTGTGGCTCGGTTGTGCGTTTGGCTGTGGCGCGGTGCTGGGCTCGGGTGTGGCGTTTCCGAACCGCGACGGTAACGGAGCGGAACTCAATTAGCGCAAACCCTTCAACGCCCGCGCCACCTCAGCCACCCGTCGTCCCTGCGACCGCGCCACATTCAAATCGTCGTCCGTGGGCGCAACATTTCCCCCGCCGCCGGTCACCGCCGACGCCCCATACGGCGTCCCCGCCTTGAAAATCAAACGATCGGTATAACCCATGGGAACGATAATCAATCCCAGATGCGCGATCGGAATGAACAGCGAGACGATGGTCGTCTCATTGCCCCCATGCGGCGTGGAAGTAGAGGTAAACGCCGTTCCCGCCTTGCCGTTCAGCTTCCCTTGGAACCACAACCCGCCCAGCGAATCGATATAAGCCTTCAACTCCGCCGAGCAATTCCCGAAGCGCGTGGGTGTGCCGAAGGCAATGCCATCGGCCCACTCTGCATCCGCTTCCGTGGGCGCCTCATACGCGGCATCCATGCGCTCGCTGCTCTCCACCCAGCCCGGTGCGCGTGCCATTGTTTCGCGCGAAACGATATCGCGGGCGCGCCGCATGCGCACGTCCGCGCCCGCCGCCCGCGCGCCATCCGCCAAAGCGCTGGCCAGGTTTTCCGTGTTGCCGCCGCGCGAGTAGAACGCGACCAGAATGTTGACGTCAGCCATCAGTTGGTAGATGCCGCCCGTGCCGGGAAAGAAACAGACTATTCCGCGCGCAGCGCCTCGGTGGGATCCACCGCCGCCGCCCGCCGCGAGGGCAGGTAGCTGGCCAGCGCGGCCGCCCCCAGCAATCCAACCGACACCGCGCCATACGTGAGCGGATCCGCCGGGCTCACCTCGAACAGCAGCGAGGTCATCAGACGCGACAGCGCGCCCGCCGCCACCAGGCCGCACCCGAGTCCAATGGCGCTCAGGATCAGGCCATGCCGCACGAACATGCGTGAGACCTCTTCCTGGCGCGCGCCCAGCACCATGCGAATGCCGATTTCCCGCGTTCGCTGGGACACCGAGTAGGCGATAACGCCGTAGATGCCCACTACACCCAGCAGCAGCGCCATGCCGCCGGCGAAGGCCAGCATCACCAGCGTAAAAGTCGTGCGCGCCATGGATTTCCGAAACAGCTCGTCCTGGGTTTGCACCAGATCCAGCGGAAGGTCCGGATTCACCGACCATATGGCGCCCTGGGCATCTTTGATCAGGCTGGCCGAACCCGCGCGGCTGCTGCGGATGGCGAACGTGAGCGTGCGCTGGACGTTAACGTCGTTTCCATAGAAGTTCTTCATCAGCATGGGCCAGTACACCGTAGTCGGCGCCGGCTTGTTGACGCCGTCGCTGCGCTCGTCTCCCACCACGCCGATAATCTCGCGCCAGTAACTGTTCGGACCCTCGCGCACGCGTTTGCCGATCGCCGCCGCCCGTCCGCCCCAGTATTCGCGGGCAAAATTGTCCGAGACCAGAGCCACCGGCGTCTCGTCGTGGACGTCTTTCCAGGTGAGATCGCGACCCGCCAGAATGGTGTTGCCCATGGTCTGGAAGTAGTCCGGAGAAATGTACTTGTAGCGGCGAACCGGAGGAATCTCGCCTTCCGCGTACCCGCGGTCTTCCGCAAACACCGGATCGAAGCTGCCGTTGCCGCTCATGGGCAAATCGTTCACCAGCGCCACCGACGCGACCCCGGGAATCGCCGCAATCCTGCGCACCATGTCTTCCTGCACACCCGCCACCCGCGCATCCGGCACGGACGCGTCGGGAAGGGAAACCTGCAGGGTCTGGAGTTCGGCCGGCTGGGTAAAGCCAGGCTGAACCCGCAGCAGCGCCTGGGATGTGCGAATCATGAGCCCGGAACTCACCAGCAGCACCATCGCCAAAGCCACCTGCACCACCACCAGAACGTTCCTCGCGCGATGGCGCTCACGGCTCTGGCTGGACGTTCGGCCGCCCGCTCGCAGCACCTGGTTCAGCCGCGTTCCCGCGTACTTAAGCACCGGAAGGAAGCCGAACAAGACCCCCGAGAACAAGGAGATCGCGAATGCGAACAGCAGCACCGGCAAGTCAATGCCGATTTCGCCGAGACGCGGCAGGCCGGACGGCGCCATGGCCGTCAGCAGTTGCAACGCGCCGCGCGCCAGCGCCAGCCCCAGGGCCCCGCCGATCACCGCCAGCATCAGGCTTTCCGCGAACAGTTCGGCGGCCAGACGGCCCCTCCCAGCGCCCAGCGCCGCGCGGATCGCCAGCTCCTGCTGACGCCCTTCGGTTCGGGCCAGCAGCAGATTGGCGATGTTGGCGCAGGCAATCAGCAGCACCATACCGATGGTCGCCATCAATACCCAAAGCGTGCTGCCCACATCGCCAATGACGAACTGGCGTAGAGTTCTCAGCTTGGGCCGGACCCCTGCAAAAACGCTCGCGGTAAATCCGGGTGGCGCCGGAAAGCTGCGCACCCAGATGGGCTGCATCCGTTCCAGGTCCGCGGTGGCCTGGGCGAGGCTGAATCCAGGCTTGAGCCGCCCGATTCCCGGGTAACTGAAGTTCCCCAGGTGCAGCTTCGCGCGGTCGAACTGCAGCGGCGCGATCAGCGCGGGCCCCGCATCCATAAATCGGAAGCTCTGGGGCATCACGCCGATCACCTCACGCGCCTTCCCGTCCACCATCATTCGCCGGCCGATCACGGAAGTGTCGCCGCCGAACTTGCGCTGCCAGTATCCCCACATCAACATCACCGTGTCAGGGCTCCCCGGCGCGTCGTCCTTCCGCGTGAACCACCGTCCCATCGCCGGAGGGATGCCCAGAATCGGCAGCACTCCGTCGGTAATCATCAAAACACGAACCTGTTCCGGGTTGCCCTGACCGGTCACGCTCATAGTGTCCATGTTGAACAGCCCGACATCCTGAAAGGTCCGGTTTTCCTCGCGGTAGACGAAATAGTTGCCCGGCGCCGAGGGCAGGTCCGCAATGTGGATTTCCGGCGCGGTGTGCATCATGCTGACCAGTTGCTCCGCGTGCGGGTAGGGAAGCGGCTTCAGCAGAACGCTCTCCACCACGCTGAAGATGGCGGTATTGGCCCCGATGCCGATAGCCAGCGTGAGCAGCGTGATCGAGGTAAACATCGGCGCGCGACGCAGCCGGCGGAGGACGTGCTTCAACTGATTGCGGAGGAGTCCCATGTCCTATATACGCCGCAAGGCCACCACGGTTCCCAGGCTTTTGATATGACTATAATGACTATTATGACTATAAAACGCGGCGACCATGAAGATCCGGCTATCTGGACGGTTGCCAGGGCCAAAGCGAAATTCAGCGAGCTGATCGATCGGGCGCAAGCGCGCGGGCCCCAGACCATCACCCGCAGCGGACGAACCGCGGTGGTCGTGGTGGCCGCCGAAGAATGGGAGCGCAAGACGAAACGCACCGGCAACCTTGCGGAATTCTTGGCGGCCTCGCCGCTCCGGGGTTCGGGATTGACGGTCCGGCGAATCCAGGACCGGCCTCGTAAGGTCGAGCTGTGACTTTCCTGCTCGACACCAAGGTGGTCTCGGAGTGGGTAAAGCCGCGTCCCAACGCCGGAGTGGCCGCGTGGACGGCGGAAGTGGATGAGGATCGCGTTTTCCTCAGTATTGCGACACTTGCCGAGCTAAGGGATGGAATCGAACGCCTGGCCCACGGCAAGCGCCGCAGCCGTCTGGATGAATGGTTGCGCGAAGAACTGCCGCTACGGTTTGAAGGCAGGGTGCTGGCCATCGACGGCCGGGTGGCCGATCAGTGGGGCAAGCTGGTGGCGAATCGTGAAGCGGCGGGCCGTCCCATCGGCGCTATGGACGCTTTCCTCGTCGCAACCGCCGCAACACACTCCCTCACGCTGGTCACCCGCAACCCCGCGGTCTTTACGGGTCTGGTCAGCGCGGTGAATCCCTGGAGCGAAGACTGATCAGTAAGTAGTCGAAGTTCGGCGCTTGATAGCGGTTACGACAACCAGCCGATCCTCCATGATGAGATCGAAGAATATACGATACTCGCCGACCCTCCGGTGCCACGCGGGTGGTTCCAATCGCTTGATGTCTCCGCTGAAGGGGTCGGCAGCCAGCGCATCCAACGCACGGACGATCCGTTCCCGATCCCCGTCAGGAAGCCTTGCGAGACCCTTTCGTGCGGGTTTGCTGACGACGAGCGTCCAGTTCATTGTGGAGCTGTTCGAGGGTTATATAGTCGCCGCGCCGGAAGGCTTCGCGACCCCTGCTGATGGCCGCAAGTTCGACCTTTGTGGGTGTGTACGAAGCGTAACGGCTCTCGAAGTAGTGACGCCATGCTTCGCGGAGGAGTTCTGAACGCGTACGGTTCTCGGCCTTTTGAACCTTCTCCATTTGCCTCGCCATGGCCGCGGGCAGGGAGATCGTCATGGTATTGGTGGTACGCATGGTGTTACTCTTTGTGACTTAATCTTACTCGCGCGTTCGTGCCGCGTCAACCCTTCCGCCTCTGGCCGTACTGTCCCTGATCGTATTACGTGGTGCCTGATTCGAGTCTGGCGACCCACGATTGGAACATCAAGAACAGTTCGGGCCCGTGGGAGTAGCGGCGTAACAATTCAGGAAATATCAACGGTCTGGTCGCGAGAGGCTGCGAACTGATTGAGACCAGTTTTTCTATCCGCGTCATTCTGCCGGGACCGAATACCCCTTTTGGCGCCTTCGGCTGTTTACGGTGCGGATACTCATCGCGATTCTGTCCCCGAACTCCGGCCGGCCGGTTTCACAGCGATTTGCGCGGCGGCTCTTCTACTTCCCCTGGCCCTCGGCCACCGCCCCCACCAGCGCCTCCGCGTCCGTCGGCACCGGCGATTGCAGCAGCTCCAGAAACGCCTCCGTGGCGCGGTTGAAGCGCTTGCGCTTGCGGTGCACAATGCGCACCGGCCGGAACAGCGTCGATGGAATCAGCCGTACCGGCAGCAATCTTCCACGCACAATCTCTTCGCGCATCACCCGCGCCGGCATGATGCTCACTCCCGCGCCGTGCGCCACCGCTTCTTTGATCATCTGCAGGTTGTCGAAATGAACCGTCACCTGCACCGTGACCTCATGCTCGCGCAGGAACCGGTCGATCTCGCGGCGGATGGGCAGGTCTTCGTCGAACGCCACAAAATCGAGCCCCTGCAGCTCGTGCGCGTGCACGCCGGTCCAGCGCGCCAGCGGATGGGCCGGTGCCACCGCCACCACCATCTCTTCGTCGCGCCACGGCAGCACCGTCGCCTCGCGCGTCGCCTCCGCGTAGCTCATCAGGCCCAGATCGGCGCGGTCGGAAATCACTGCTTCGTACACTTTCTCCGGCCGCAGGTATTCCACTTCCAGCCGCGCGCCGGGGTAGCGCCTGGAAAACTCCCGCTCCAGATCGGACATTTCCGACAGCCCCACAGAGTAAATCGCCGCCACCCGTACGGTGCCGTCCACCTCGGATTTCAACCGATCCAGCGCTGCGTGAAACTCCTCGTCCCGGCGCAGCACGTCGCGGCAGAAATCGAGGTAGAGCTTGCCCGCGTCGGTGACACTCAGTGGACGCGTGCTGCGATCGAGGAGGGCAATCCCAAGGCTCACTTCGAGTTCCCGGATTTGCTGGCTGGCGTGGGACTGGCTTACGCCGTTCATGTGAGCGCCCTGGCTGAAACTTCGCGACTGGGCGATGTCCCGGTACAACCTGAGTGTTTCCAAAGCTACAGATCCCAGCTCGATACTATTACGAATACAAATACTTAGTCAAGCAACATTTTGGTTGTACTGATACTGTGAGGGCTGCTATACTGGCCACATCCCACTAATCCCTAAGGAGGATCACAAGGTGGATCTTCATAACGGATTACCCGCCGAGCAGGGATTGTACAACCCCCGCAACGAACACGACGCGTGTGGCATGGGGTTCGTGGTCAACATCAAGGGCCGCCCTTCGCACGACATCATTCTCAAGGGCATCCAGATCCTGATCAACCTCACCCATCGCGGCGCCTGCGGCTGCGATCCGGAGACCGGCGACGGCGCGGGCATTCTGATCCAGATTCCGCACCGCTTCTTCGTCCGGGAATGCTCCAAGCTGGGCTTCACGCTCCCGGCCCCGGGCGAATATGGCATCGGCATGGTCTTCCTGCCCGTGGAGCCGGCGCAGCGCCTGCAAACGGAGGGGATTCTCGAGCGCGTGGTGCGCGAAGAAGGGCTCACCGTGCTCGGCTGGCGGGACACGCCGGTGAATTCCAACGCCATCGGGCGCGTGGCCCGGGCGTCGCAGCCGTACATCGAACAAATCTTCATCCGCGCGGCCCCGGGAATGCCGCAGGACGAGTTCGAGCGCCAGCTCTACGTGGTGCGCAAGCGCGTGGAGAACGAGATCGCCAGCTCGGACATCCACGACAAAAGCTTCTTCTACATTCCGTCGCTCTCCTCCCGCACCATCGTCTACAAGGGCCTGCTGCTGGCCCCGCAGATCGCCAACTTCTATCACGAGCTGTCCGATCCGGACGCGCAGAGCGCGCTGTGCCTGGTGCACCAGCGCTTTTCCACCAACACGTTTCCCACCTGGCAACTGGCGCATCCGTTCCGCTATCTCTGCCACAACGGCGAGATCAACACCGTGCGCGGCAACCAGAATTGGATGCACGCGCGCCAAAGCATCATGGAATCGCCGCTGTTCGGCAAGCAACTGCAGCAGACCTTCCCGGTGATTCCCGCGGGCGTCAGCGATTCGGGCGCCATCGACGCCGCCGTGGAGCTGCTCGCGCTCACCGGCCGCGGTCTTCCGCATGTGATGGCCATGCTGATTCCGGAAGCGTGGGACGCCGACACCACCATGCACCCCGACAAGAAGGCGTTCTACGAATACCACGCCTCCCTGATGGAGCCGTGGGACGGCCCGGCGGCGGTGGCGTTTACCGATGGCCGCGTGATTGGCGCCACGCTGGACCGCAACGGTCTGCGTCCGGCGCGCTACCTGATCACCAAAGACGACCTGCTGATCATGGCCTCGGAAACCGGCGTGCTCCAGGTGAAGCCGGAGGATGTGCGCTACAAGGGCCGCCTGCAGCCTGGCCGCATGCTGCTGGCGGACACCGTGGAAGGCCGCATTATTCCCGACGAAGAGATCAAGGAACGGCTGTGGAGCCGCCAGCCCTATGCCCAGTGGATCCGGGAGAACCAGATCAAACTGGACGATCTCGCCGAACCGACGCGCTTTCACCCTTCCGACCAGGACAGTATCGTCACCCGCCAGCGCGCCTTCGGATACACCGAAGAGGAAATTCGCATGCTCATGCTGCCCATGGCCGTGGAAGGTCAGGAGCCGGTGGGCTCCATGGGCACCGATACGCCGCTGGCCTGTCTCTCCGACAAACCGCAGCCGCTGTTCAACTACTTCAAGCAGCTTTTCGCGCAGGTAACCAATCCCGCCATCGACCCCATTCGCGAGGAGCTGGTAATGTCGCTCACCAGCTACATCGGGACCGAGCGCAACATCCTGGAAGAGACGCCCCAGAACTGCCACACCCTGAAGCTGCCGCACCCCATTCTCACCAACCGCGATCTGGAAAAGCTGCGCCGCGTCTCCACCGGCGAGCTGCTCTCCACCACGCTGCCCATGCTGTTCCGGGCCAAAGGCGACGACGGCCGGGAGATGAAAGCCGCGCTGGACAGCCTCTGCCGGCGTGCGTCGCTCTCCATCAAGTCCGGTTATTCGCTCTTGATTTTGTCCGACCGTGGCGTCGACGAAGAGTACGCGCCGCTGCCCAGCCTGCTGGCCCTCACGGCCGTTCATAATCATCTGGTGCGCGAGGGCACCCGCACCCTGGTGGCCCTGATCATCGAATCCGGCGAGCCGCGCGAAATCATGCACTACGCGCTGCTCATCGGCTACGGCGCCAGCGCCATCAACCCGTACCTGGCCATCGAAACGCTGGAGCAGCAGGCGATGCGCGGCCATCTGCCCGACGGCGTCACTTTTGAGACCGCGCTCAAGAACTACAAGAAGGCCGTCAACAAAGGCTTGCTCAAGGTCTTCTCGAAGATGGGCATCTCCACGCTGCAAAGCTATCGCGGCGCCCAGGTATTCGAGGCCATTGGCCTGAACAAAGAGCTGGTGGACAGATACTTCACGGGCACCTCCTCGCGCATCGAGGGCGTGAGCCTTGAAGTGCTGGCGCGCGAAGCGCAGATGAAACACGAGCACGCGTTTCGTCCCGTCACCGATTCGGAAAAGAGCTCGAATCGGGCGGCCAGTATCACTACCGCATCAACGGCGAGTATCATCTGCTCAACCCGCTCACCGTGAGCAAGCTGCAGCACTCCGTGCGGCAACAGAATTTCGAGAGCTTTCAGGAATTCAGCAAGCTGGTGGACGACCAGAGCCGCCACCTGTGCACTCTGCGCGGGCTGATGAAGCTCAAGACCGTGGCGCGGCCGGTCCCGCTGGAAGACGTCGAGCCCGCCAGCGAGATCGTGAAGCGGTTCGCCACCGGAGCCATGTCGTTCGGTTCCATCAGCAAGGAAGCGCACGAGACGCTGGCCATCGCCATGAACCGCATCGGCGGACGGTCCAACACCGGCGAGGGCGGGGAAGACGAAGCGCGCTTTCTTCCTGACGCCAACGGCGATCTGCGGCGCAGCGCCGTGAAACAGGTGGCCTCCGGACGTTTCGGCGTCACCACCAACTACATGGTGAATTGCGACGAATTGCAGATCAAAATGGCGCAGGGCGCCAAGCCCGGCGAGGGTGGCCAGTTGCCCGGCCACAAAGTGGATGAGGTAATCGCCCGCGTGCGCCACTCCATTCCCGGCGTGCAGCTCATCTCACCGCCGCCGCACCATGACATTTACTCCATTGAGGATCTGGCGCAGCTCATCTACGACCTCAAGAACGTTAACCCGCAAAGCGCGCATTTCAGTGAAGCTGGTGGCCGAGGTGGGCGTGGGTACAGTGGCCGCGGGTGTGGCCAAGGCTCATGCCGACGTGGTGCTCATCGCCGGCCACGATGGCGGAACCGGAGCTTCGCCGCTCACTTCCATCAAACACGCGGGCATTCCCTGGGAACTGGGCCTCGCCGAAACCCAGCAGGTGCTGGTGATGAACGACCTGCGCAGCCGCATCCGCGTCCAAACCGACGGGAAACTGCAAACCGGCCGCGACGTCGCCATTGCCGCGCTCCTGGGCGCCGAGGAGTTCGGCTTCTCCACCGCCCCACTGGTCACCATGGGCTGCATCATGATGCGCAAGTGCCACCTGAACACCTGCCCGGTGGGCATTGCCACGCAGGATCCGCACCTCGCGGGCCAAGTTCCGCGGCGCGCCCGAGCACGTCATCAACTACTTCTTCTTCGTTGCCGAAGAGCTCCGCCGCTACATGGCCAGCATGGGCTTCCGCGCCATGGACGAAATGATCGGCCGGGTGGACATGCTGGAGATGGCCGACGCCGCCAGCCATTGGAAGGCGCGCGGCCTCAACTACGACAACATCCTGTTCAATCCTCCGGTGCCTGGCCGCATCGGCCGCCGCTGCACCATCGCCCAGGACCACGGCCTCGAGCAGGCGCTCGACTACAAGCTGATCGACCATGCCCGCGAGGCCATCGACAACAAGACGCCGGTGGAGTTCAAGCTGCCCATCCGCAATGTCCATCGCACCGTGGGGGCAATGCTCAGCGGCGAGATCGCGCGCAAGCACGGGTCTGAGGGGCTGCCTGAAGATACCATCCGCTTCCAGTTCACCGGCTCCGCCGGCCAGAGCTTCGGCGCTTTCCTGGCCAAAGGCGTCACGCTCACGCTGGAAGGCGACGCCAACGATTATGTGGGCAAGGGCCTCTCCGGCGGCAAGCTGGTGGTCTACCCGCCGCGCAACTCCACGTTCGTGCCCGAAGAGAACATCGTGGTCGGCAACGTGGTGCTCTACGGCGCCACCAGCGGCGAGGCTTTCTTCAACGGCATGGCCGGCGAGCGCTTCGCCGTGCGCAATTCCGGCGCCACCGCGGTGGTGGAATCGGTGGGCGACCACGGCTGCGAGTACATGACCAAAGGCGTGGTTGTGGTGCTGGGCAAAACCGGACGGAACTTTGGCGCGGGCATGAACGGCGGCATCGCCTTCGTGCTGGATGAGACGGGCGAATTTCAGAGCGTGATGCTGCAACCGCGCCAGCGTCGATCTGGAACCGGTCGCCGACGACGATATCGACATGCTGCGAAGCCTCATCAAGAGGCACGCCGAACTGACGGCCAGCCCGCGCGCGACATGGATTCTGGACAACTGGGAGCGCATCGTTCCGAAGTTCGTCAAAGTGTTCCCGCACGAGTACAAACGCGTGCTCGGTGTAAAACGTCAGCCCGCGGCGCACGCCGCCAGCGCGGCCGGCCAGACCTCTGCGCGGCAGGAGGTGGTGCATGGGTAACCGTGGGGCAGGGCCATGCCCTGCCTACAGATTCTGGTGGGGCAGGATTGCAACCTGCGGCCGGTTTTCAACCGGCCCGCTCCGTCACCGCGCTGGAAAATCTCATCCACGGGCGGTTCTCCATGGGTAAAACCACCGGCTTCATGGAATACCCGCGCGAAGTGGCCGCCCGCCGGCCCGTCGCCGAGCGCGTCAACGACTGGTTTGAGGTCTATCAGGATTTCTCCGACGACCGTGTTCGCACCCAGGGCGCGCGCTGCATGGACTGCGGTGTCCCCTTCTGCCATACCGGTTGCCCGGTGAACAACATCATTCCCGACTGGAACGATCTCGTCTATAAGGACCGCTGGAAGGAAGCCATCCGCGTCCTGCACTCGACCAACAATTTCCCCGAGTTCACTGGCCGCATCTGCCCCGCGCCCTGCGAAGCGGCCTGCGTGCTGGGCATCAACGAACCGCCGGTGGCCATCAAGCAGATCGAGAAGAGCATCGTCGAGCACGCCTTCGCCAGCGGCTGGATTCACCCCGAGCTCGCGCCGCGGAAAACCGGCAAGCGCGTGGCCGTCATCGGTTCGGGTCCGGCGGGTCTCGCGGCGGCGCAGCAGCTCGCTCGCGCCGGCCACAGCGTGGTCGTGTTTGAAAAGGCCGATCGCATCGGCGGCCTGCTGCGCTATGGCATCCCCGATTTCAAGATGGAGAAGTCCATCATCGACCGCCGCCTTGACCAGATGCGGGCCGAAGGCGTCGAGTTCCGCCCCAACACGCACGTCGGCGTCGACATCGATGTCATCCAGCTCCGCCGCGGCTTCGATGCCGTGCTGCTGGCGGGCGGCGCGGAACAGCCGCGCGATCTCAAAGTGCCCGGCCGTGAGCTGAACGGCATCCATTTCGCCATGGACTTTCTGCCGCAGCAGAACAAACTCGGCGCGGGCGATGAGGTTCCGAACCAGATTGTTGCGTCGGGCAGGAACGTGGTGATTATCGGCGGCGGCGACACCGGCGCCGATTGTCTGGGCACCTCCCATCGCCAGAAGGCGGCGTCCGTGGCCCAGTTTGAGATCATGCCCGTACCTCCCGACGACCGTTCGCCCTCCACGCCCTGGCCGCTCTGGCCGCTGCAGTTGCGCATGCAAAGCTCGCACGAAGAAGGCGGCAAGCGCGACTGGAGCGTCGCCACCACCGGCTTTACCGGCGACGAAAACGGCAACGTGAAAAAGCTGCACGCCATCCGCGTCAGCGCGCCGCCCCATTTCGAGCCGATGGCCGGAACCGAGTTCACCATGGACGTGGACCTGGTGCTGCTGGCCATGGGCTTCACCGGGCCGGTGCGTCACGGCATGATCGAGCAGCTCGGCCTGACTCTCGACACTCGCGGCAACGTGAAAACCGATGACGACTACATGTCCTCGGTGCCCGGCGTCTTCGCGGCTGGCGACATCCGCCGCGGCCAGTCCCTGGTGGTGTGGGCCATCGCCGAAGGCCGTAAAGCGGCCGAAGGCATCAGCCGCTATCTCACGATGGCAACCTGACCGGGCTACGATAGAGACATGGCAACGGCAACCGGAACCCTCATTTCGTTGGATGAGTTTTCGCGCCTGCCCGACGAGCCGGGAAAGCAGGAGCTCAGCGATGGAGAGGTGATCATTGGGCCGCCGGTAAAGTTCATTCACAATAAGATTTCGAAACGGCTGTTCCGTGCTCTGGACGCCAGCGTTGCCGCACCCGGTGTTGGCGAGACCTGGTTCGAAGCCGGCTTTCAGCTCAGTCCACGCACCGTCCGGCAGCCCGATATCGCAGTGACTCTGGGAAATCGCGTGGCCCCCGATGATGGATGGTTGCAGGGCGCTCCTGACATCGCCATCGAAGTTCTTTCGCCCGGCAATTCCGCCGAGGACTTGAACTGAAAATCTCACAATACCTTGCTGCCGGCGCCAGCCTCGTTTGGATCGTTTCGCCGAAGGCGAAACACGTGCGCATCTGCCGCGCCGACGGTACCCAGACGCTCCTTCGCGAGCCAGCCAGCCTGACGGGCGAGCCCCTCCTGCCGGGCTTTACTCTTCCTCTCGCGGACCTCTTCGCGTAGCTAAGGACCCGGCTTGGCGTCCGTGAGGCACTGCCAGAATCACAACCAATCTCCCATCGTAGTGAATATAGAGCGACGTAAGCCCCGTGACCGAATTCAATCACCCACTCACGAAATTCGGTGGGGGCTGGAAAGTCGTGCAGGCGCGCCATATCCAGCAGCGCCGCCTGAGATTATACGTGGCGCCTGGGGACGACCGCCCGCATGCCCGCTTCGAGCCTCGCCCGCCAGGCGTCGGCTTCTCTGGCCGTGACGTGCAGGCCGGTGGTCTGATAATCGGCCCATGCAGCAAGCGCGTCCTGCCGGAACTGCTCGCGCTTCTCCTCGCGTTCGACGTATTGCCGGACGGCTTCGCGCATGATCCAGTGCGCCGACCGGCGACGCGCGGAGGCGAGCCGCTGTAGTTTCACGCAGGTGTAGAAACGGTTGCCATCGCCAGTGCTCCAGGGTGTTACCTTGTGTCACCGTAGCAGAGCCCTCCCTCCCACCCCCTCGACTCCAACCCCAATCCCCCGTATAATCCTCCTTTGCCACTCACGTCTCGGAGGACCATGGCTGGCTCGGCTTTTGCGACGGCGCTGGCGGCGGTAGCGTGCGGTGTGCGCCATGCTACGCCGGTGCGGGTTCATCTCTCCGCAACCGGCGCCACTGCCGACGGCGTCTCTGCGCTGGACATCGTCACCACTCCCTCCGACAGCGCCATCGCCGTCGTGGAAGGCGCGCACCTCGCCCGCCTGGACACGCCTCGCCACACGTTGAGCATCGGCGTAACCCCCGGCCGCATCCGCCTGCGCGCCGAAGCGCCCGGCTATCAGCCCGCGTTCGCCACCGTCACCACCACGCTCGACGAAAGCGACCGCAACGGGGACGGCACGCCGGACTTCCTGCGCCTCGGGCCCGCCGACAGAGAAGCCTTCCGCCAATGGTTCACCTTCCTCGCCGAGGTGCAGTTTTTCCGTAAAGACCTGCCCGCCGAGATCGCCGACTGTGCCGCGCTCATTCGCTACGCCTACCGCGAAGCCCTGCGCACGCACGATTCCGAGTGGGACTCCCGCGTGCACTTGCCGCTCGTTCCCAGCCTGCCGGACGTGCACAAGTACGCCTACCCGTTCACACCGCTCCAGGCGAACCTGTTCCGCACGCGCCCCGGCCCGTTTCACGCGTCCGACCTCACCGATGGCGCCTTCGCGCAATTCGCCGACGCGCAAACCCTGCAACGCTTCAACACCCGTTTCGTCAACCGCTCCCTCGATCAGTCGCGCCCCGGTGATCTGCTCTTCTTCCGTCAGGGAGGCACGCTCGCGTTTCACAGCATGGTCTGGCTCGGCTCCAGCCATTTCGAGGAGAGCCACCAGATCTTCGTCGTCTATCACACCGGCCCCATCGGCGCGCGTGCGGGTGAAATCCGGCGGCTCACCGTGCCGGAGCTGTTGCATCATCCCGAGCCGCGCTGGCGGCCGCTGGAAGGAAACTCGAACTTTCTGGGCGTATACCGATGGAACATTCTCTAAGGCACGCGGTTTTGGCGCTCGCGCTGGTTCTCGTTTCCGCGCCCGGCATCGGGCAGACCGAAGAGGAGCCCTACTTCGCTCTCGCCAGCGCCAAGACGTTCGGCCCGGGCGACGAAGTCTCGGTGCAGTTGAACGCGTGGAACGTGCAGGCACTCGACTTCCGCGTCTACCGCATCAATGACCCCGTGCGCTTCTTCGAACAGCTCGAGGACCCGCACATGTTCGGCGGGCAGGCCCAGCACCCGCCCCGCGAACAAACGCTGCTGGAGCGCTTCCATCACTTCAAAGCGAACCTCCGCATCGGCATGGAGACCCTGCTGCGCTCGCAATTCTCCATGGAATCGCGCCATCGCATCCGCGCCGCATTCACCCGCCACCCGCCGCGCTCGAACAACGTCGCCAGTTACGCCGAGGCGCCGCTGCTCAACTCGCAGCAACTGGTGTCCACATGGCATCAGCCCGTCACCAGCGTGGAGCGATGGGAAACCCAAACCGTGCCCATTGAGGTGAAGGGCAAAGGCGTGTACCTGGTGGAGGCGGTGACGAAGCAGTTTCGCGCCTACACCATCGTCATCGTGTCCGATCTCGCCGTGATCACCAAGCAGGCGCCCGGGCGCATGGTTGCCATGGTGGTCCATCGGCAAAGTGGCGAGCCGATCCCCGGCGCCGGCGTCACGCTCTGGTCCAACACCGACAGTCATGTCAACACGCAAAGCTGGACGTCGAACGCGGACGGCCTGGTGGACACGCCGCTCGCGGCCAACACCAACAGCGATCTCCGTCTGATGGCCAGCAATGGCGGCGAATTTGCCGTGCTGACTTTGTCGTCGTCGTCCATCGGCGCGCGCATGGATCACGATTGGAACGGCTATATCTACACCGACCGTCCCGTCTACCGCCCCGGCCACACCGTCGATTTCAAAGCCATCGTCCGCACCGCCGCGCCCAACGGCTACGCCATTTCCCCAGCCCACGAACTGGATGTGTCCATCGAAGACCCCGACCAGAAGACCGTCTATCACAAGCGCCTCCCGGTCTCAAAACTCGGCGCCGTGCACGATTCTCTCGCGCTGCCTCTGGGCTCCTCACTTGGTTATTACTCCATCGAAATCCACCCCGACGCCACGAAGGATGCGGATCAGTCCAGCAGTGAGGACGGCGACAACGCGGGCGTCATGACCGGCGGCTTCCAGGTGGAGGAATACAAAAAGCCGGAATACGAAGTGCGTGTCACGCCAACAAAGCCTCGGGTGATTGAGGGCGAAACCGTACAGGCAACCATCGACGCGCAGTACTACTTTGGCGAGCCGGTGAAGAACGCCAAGGTGACCTGGGCGGTCTACCGCTCCGTCGCCTGGCTGAAGCACTATGAGTTCGAAGGCGACGACTTCGCCGACACGGAAAACAACGACGAGGACACCGGCGGCGACCAGGCCGAGCAAAACGAGGGCAAGCTCGACGACAACGGCAAGCTCACCATCACCATCCCCACCGACGTTTCCGGGCACGCATCCGATTTCCGCTATCGCATCGAGGCCCGCGTCACCGATGAGGGCAACCGCGAAATCATCGGCACGGGCTGGCTGCAGGCCACCTTCGCGAGCTTCTATCTGGAGGCCGAGCCGGACCAGTACGTCTACGCGCCGGGCAGCCACGCGCGCGTTAACATCACCGCCCAGGACTACGACGCCAACCCCGTCCGCACCCCGGTGAAGGCGCAGTTGCAGGAGTGGCACGCGGGCGATCGGCGAGAAGTGACTCGCAGCACCGTGGACGTCAACACCGATGCGCAAGGGCACGCCTCTGCGGACTTCACCATCCCCGCGGGCGGCGAGTGGCGCGTGGTGGTCACCGCGGCGACGCCGGAGAAGCGCGAAGTGGAGGATTACGCCTATCTTTGGGTGAGCGGCGGCGAGGCGGACCTCTACGGCGAAAAGCAGGACACGCTAACGATCGTCCCCGATAAGAAGAGCTACAGCCCGGGCGACACCGCGAAAATTCTGGTGATCACCGGCCTGCCTCGCGCGAAGGTGCTGGTCACGGTGGAAGGGCGCGCTATCGACATGGTGCGGGTGGTGGACGCCACTTCGTCTTCATTCACCTTCGATGTTCCCGTGCGCGCCGATCAGGCGCCCAGCTTCTTCGTCAGCGCGGCCTTCATCCTCAATGGGGAGTTTTATCAGGGCAGCAAGGTGATCAAGGTGCCCCCGGTGGCGCAAACGCTGGCGGTAAACATCACCACTTCCAAGCCGCAATACAAGCCCGGCGAGCACGCTCACTACGATATCGAAGCGAAGGACAACGCCGGGCACCCGGTGGCCGCGGAATTCAGCCTCGGCGTGGTGGACGAAGCCATCTACGGCATCCGCAAGGACGACACGCCGGACATCGTGAACTTCTTCTATGGACGCAACTACAACTCTGTCGCCACTGACGACTCGCTTTCATACTACTTCCGCGGCGAGGCCGGGAAGCGGCGCATGCAGCTCGCCTTGCTGCGTCAACAGCAGAGGCTGACGCAGCTCAAGCCCGACCGGTTGATTCAGCCTAAAATCCGCAAAGCGTTCCCGGATACCATCTTCTGGTCGGCGGAAGTGAACACCGGCGCCAGCGGCCACGGTGGACGTGGATTTCGACTTCCCCGATTCGCTCACCACCTGGCGGGCCACCGCGCGCGGCATCACTACGGACACGCGAGGTGGGCTCGGCCACGCAAAAGACCATTGTTCGCAAGAACGTGATCCTGCGTCTGGTTGTCCCGCGCTTCTTCACCCAGGGCGATGAAATGACCGTCTCCGCCATCGTGCACAACTACCTCACCGACGCCAAGGCCGCGCGTGTGTCGCTCGAGGCGAAAGCGCCTCGAATTCATCGGCGCAACGTCACAGGATGTCAGCATTCCCAAGCCAGCGGCGACGTCAAGGTGGATTTCCGCGTGCGCGTTCCCGCGGGCACGGAGGCCGTGGTCACCGGCAAAGCGCTCACCGACGAAGAGTCCGACGCCATGGAGCTGACGCTGCCCGTGTACGCGCAGGGCGTGAAGCTCAGCGATGCGCGTTCGGGTTCGCTGGCCGGCGGCAAGACGGATTTCACGCTAAACTTCCCACAACAGGTGGCGCCCGCGTCGCGCACGCTCGAAGTGCACCTGTCGCCGTCGGTGGCCGGTGCGGTCTTCGGCGCGCTCGATTACCTGACCAGCTTCCCCTACGGGTGCACCGAGCAAACCATGTCCAGCTTCCTGCCGAACATCGTCGTGACGCAGGCCATGAAGGACCTCAACCTCAAATCGCATCAGGACCCCGACGTGCTCCAGCAGCAAATCACCGCGGGCATGGATCGCCTCTACGACTTCCAGCATGAGGACGGCGGCTGGGGCTGGTGGAAAACCGATGAAAGCCAGATCTTCATGACCGCTTACGTCATCTCCGGCCTCGCCCAGGCAAAGGCCGCCGGGCAACCCATCAAAGACGGAGTGCTGGAGAAGGCTACCGCCTGGCTGCGCGGGGCCTACGACAAGGAACCGCGCCTGGTGGCTGACGTCAAGGCGTACGTCAACTATGCGCTGGCGCTGGAAGGCGCTTCCGACAGCGCCAGGCTCGACGCCGCCTGGGCCGAGCGCTCGAAGATGGACGCCTACGGAGTGGCGCAAATGGGGCTGGCTTTCGACGCCTTGCACGATCCGCAAAATGCCGCCCGCGCCCGCGAGGCCGCCCATCTGGTGGAATCCATGGCGAAGCAGAACGATTCGGAAGTCTGGTGGCCGTCGAACGAGGACTCGCTCATGAGCCTGTTCATCGATTCCTCACCGGAATTCACCGCTTATGCGGTGAAGCTGATCGCACGTGACGACCCGCGGAGTCCGCTGCTCCCGAAGGCCGCCCTCTGGCTCATGAACCATCGCAACGAGGGATGGTACTGGGTCTCCACCGAACAGACCGCCATGGTGGTCTTCGGCCTCACCGATTATCTGAAGGTCACGAAGGAGCTGAACGCGTCCTTCACCGCCACCGTGCTGGTGAATGACAAGCCAGTTGCCTCAAAGGCGTTTACCGCCGCGGATGCGCTCGCTCCAGGCGAATTCGTCGTCAATCTGAAAGATTCCGATCTCAACGCCGCTTCGAATCTCGTCAGCGTACGCATGGCCGGCGCCGGCCGCCTCTACTGGTCCGTGCGCGAAGAATACTCTTCCACCGAGCCGAAAGTGGCGCGCGCCGGAACCGTGGCTTTGAACATCCTGCGCGATTATTACAAGCTCACGCCGTCGAAGAGCGGAGACAAAATCGTGTGGGATCTCAATCCGCTGGAAGGGTCCGTCGCGCCCGGCGATGTCCTGGCCGTGCGCCTCACCGTCACCGGAGGCGAATGGCGCTATTTGCTGATCGAAGATCCCATCCCCGCTGGAACCGAATTCATCGAGCGCGACGACCTGTACGAAATGCGCGACAAACCCGGATGGTGGGGCTGGTGGTTCGACCGCCGTGAGCTGCATGACAACCGCATGGCCATGTTCCAGACCTGGTTCAGCCAGGGCCAGCAGCAATATGTATACCTGCTCAAGGTAGTGAACCCCGGCGTGTTCCACGTCAATCCGGCGAAGGTGCAGCCCATGTATCAGCCCAACGTCTTCGCCACAACCGAAGCGCGCACCGTGGAGGCGAAATGAGATCCGCGACGGTCAGGATCTGGGCGCTGCACCTGGTGGCCAACGCCATGCTTGTGGCGGGAGCGTATGTGTGGCTCAGCATCGGCGATTCCACCGCCCTGCGGCTGGTGGCCACGGCGCTGCTCGGCGTGCTGCTGGTAACCTTCACGGTGTGGCTGCACGGCAGCGTGTTTGCGCACTTCCACCATCCGGAGCTGCCGCAGTCGCAGGCGTACCGGACCGCCCTGCGCCGCCTGCCTTTGTTGATTGCCGTCGCGGTGTTGGCGGCATCGCTCTACTGGCTGCTCGAATGGCTGCTGGGCCGGGCTTACTCGCCCGCGTCAAACACGGCTTCCTGGCTCACATTGCATCTGCGCCGCCCGGTGCACCCGGCGCTGATCCTCGGCATCATCACATGGAAGGTGCGCGTCGTGGAGTGGGTGGTCGTGCCCGTGTTGCTTCTCCCGCTGATCGCGGGCGTCGCCGGTGATAGCGGGCGCGTGTCGTTCGCGCGTCTGCGCGACTGGAAATTCTGGATCGCCTGCCCCGTGCTTCTGCTGCTGGCCTTCTATGCTCCGTGGCGGCTGATGAACTGGGTCCCATGGCATGGCGGCCTGGCGCTGGAGATGACCAGCTTCCTCGTTCGCTGGCTGGTGGCGTGGCTGCTCTTCGTAACGGCGTGGTTCGCGGAAGTAGCGCTGGCCTGCGCCCGCCGCAACGCGGAATAGGATCTTCGCAGTGGCGCAGCGCCATGCCCTGCGGCCTCAGTCCTCAAACAAAGAAGAAATTGCGAGGGAAAAATCAGGTAGCAAACCGGTGGTCAGGCTCTCCGCCGCAGCGAGTTGCCGGTACTCCCGTGGCGTGAAGACAACCACTTCCCGCAAAGTCGGGAACACCTGCCACACTTCGCGAACACCGTGGCGTAAATAAGTCTCCACCTTGCGCATGCTTTCCGGCGTGCGCTCGCTCGGTGAAATCACCTCCACCGCGATGTCCGGAGCTCCGGGAATCGGAACCTTCGACCGGTCCAGCGTGGCCGCCCGCTCATCCAGCAGGACAAACACATCCGGCCGCACGCGATTCGCGTCGCTCAAAGCAAACTCCACATCGGCCAGCACGATGCCGCCAGGCCGCTTCCCGAAGTACGGCATCAGGGCAAACAAAAGCCTCTGCGCCACAAGCTGATGTTCCAGTGTCGCGCTGGAAACGGCAACCAGTTCCCCTTCGATGAGTTCCCAGCGCCGCCCTTCTTCGTAAGACAATGCATCAAACCCAGCGCCGGTCAGCGTTGCCATTGCACACCCATCATGCCGCGCGCGAGATCTGTTGGTATTCCTGCTCGGCTTCGGCCGGTAGCAGCACCCAAAGCGTGTAAGCCCCCAGCGCCGTCCCAAACGGCATGTCGATCAGACCGATGCAGCCAAGAACAACGGCCAGCATGCGCGCCCACGATGCCCGATTCAGCAGCCCCACGCCGACGATCACACCCAGCGCACCGCCCAGGAACAGGAACGCGGCCACGCCAATCACGATATTGTGTACGAACTCCGGGGCGCCCGGCGGAAAGTCCGTTGTGACCCCAAAGATCGCTCCCAGCACCAGGGCAGGCAGGATGCGGAACGTCGAGAGCGAGATCCAGAAAATCGCCAGCAACCGGACATGTTCGGCAATGCGGCCCTGTGTGGGCATCAGCGGAATGTCCCGCACCGGTCTTCCGCAGGCGGAGCAAAACGTTTCGAACGCCTGCATCGGCCTGCCGCAACGAACGCAATACACCAGGCACCTCCCGCGCTTTTCTGATCAGGATACGCGATCGAGCGAGATTTTGTTCCGCTGCGGTCAGCTCTTCTTCTTGTTCCTGACCGCCGGCTTGTGATGAACCGGAGGCTTCGGCGCATGTTCGATGGCATCCAGCCGCAGCCAGGCCACGGCCGCGCGCAACCGCACGCCCTGCGCCTTATCCAGCAAAAGCGGGAACACGGCGTCCTTCTGGGCCGGGTCGTCATGCAGCGCTATGGAATGCACCGCCGCCGCGCGTACAGACCAGTTGCTGTCGCTCAACGCATCCTTCAACGCCTGCAAGGTCGCCGCGTCTTTCTCTTTGCCCAAAAGCAGGGCCGCACTGGCGCGGCCGGACAGTGTGGGGTCGAAGAGCAGCGTTTCCATCGACGAGACGCCCATCCCAAAGCCAGGCACCGGAACAAAGCCGGCCCCGGCTCTCAGACTAACCAGAAACAAGGTGTGCGGCGTATGCAGCAGCCGTATGGCTTCCCGCCTCTGCTTTGTAATGAACCCGGATGACGTCTTCGTCTCTCCGGCCAGAACCGACAACAACGCCTGCTTACCCGCCGGGTCACCCAGACCATACAGCGCCCGGGCCGCGGAGAAGCTTACTTCGGGAACTTCGTCGTCCAGAGCCTTGTGCAGCGCCTTGTTCGTTCCCGGGCCGTTAAGGTCCACCAGGCTGGCGACCGTGGCAACCCGAACCTGCACGTCTTTGTCGTCCAGCATGCCAATCACCAGCCCCATCCATGGCTCTCTTGCCGTCGAAAGACTGAGTGCCACCACCGCCTGAATGCGGGTGTCCGGGTTCTTGTCCTGCAGCCCGGCGTCGATTACCTGACGGCATTGCTCGGCCGGCTTGGGCGCCGCCGGCGCCGGTGTGGGCGCGGGTTGAGGTTCCGCCGGCGTCTGCGCTATCGCGCCAACTGTAAGGAGAGCGGCAATCGAGAGGGTAAGGGGAATTCTGGTCACAGCCCATCCAGTATACGGAGGGCACGCCTGTTCAGTCGAGTTTTTCCGGATGCAGGCCGATGTTCTTCTCGCCCGCCGCCTTCTTCTCCACGTAGCTCTTCAGCCAGGCCTCCCAGCTCTTGCCGGCGGCCATATCGCGGCCGCTGAACGCGAGGCCGCCAATCTCCGACCAGGCCACGGAAATCTTCGCGCCCTGGTTCTTCGGGTACAGCCGGACGAAGGAATCGGCCAGCGTGCTGCCCACCCGCCGGTCGAAGATGTATCCTTCCACCGTGGTTCCATCCCTCTTTGTGATGGTCACGTCCCCGCGATAGTCGAAGGCCTTCTCCAGAGCGGCGCGAAGCTCCTCCTCCGAAGCCGATTGCAGCACCAGACCTTCCAGCGTCTCGTGCACGGTTCCGGGCGCAATCTCAAGTTCCTCCGGATTCACTGCCTGCGGCGGATTCACCTGCCCACCTGCAGTTGCACCAGATCGGTGCGCGGTGCAATCGGCTCGTCCAGCATGGCCAGCGCCGCGGCATCGGCGTGCTTTGTGAACAGCGTCGCGCGCACGGTTGCCAGGAAGCCCTTCAGCGAGCCGAACGTCTCATCCACGGCGGATGCTTCGTACCCGCTGTGCACCATGCAATTGGCGCACTTCGGATTGCCCGATTCCGTGCCGTAGCGATGCCACTCGGTGGCTTCCATCAGCTCCGCGAAGGTCTCCGCGTAGCCGTCCTGCATCAGGTAGCAGGGCTTCTGCCAGCCGAAAACGTTATAGGTGGGCATGCCCCACGGCGTGCACGTGTATTGGCGCTTGCCCATCAGGTATTCCAGAAACAGCATGGACTGGTTGAAGCGCCAGCCCGGCTTGCGATTCGACAGAATCGCCCGGAACAGCTTCCGCGTACGCGCGCGTCCCAGGAAATGCTGCTGGTCGGGCGCTTTGTCGTAGGAATAGCCGGGCGAGAGCATCATGCCCTCCACGCCAAGGTCCATCATCTCGTCGAAGAAGGCGCGTACGCTGTTCGGGTCGGCGCCGTCGAAAAGTGTGGTGTTGGTGGTAACTCGGAACCCCCGGCCCACGGCCTCGCGGATGCCCTCCATGGCTTTATCGAAGCCGCCCTCCAGGCACACCGAAAAATCGTGATGCTCGCGCTCACCGTCCACGTGAACTGAAAACGTCAGGTACTTGCTCGGTTTGAAAAGGTCGATCTTCTGCTTCAGCAGCAGCGCGTTCGTGCAGAGATAAATGTACTTCTTACGGGCCACCAGCCCTTCCACGATTTCGCCGATCTTCGGGTGCAGCAGAGGCTCGCCGCCGGGGATGCTCACCATCGGCGCGCCGCACTCGTCTACCGCCTTGAAGCATTCCTCGGGCGAGAGATCCATTTTGAGGATGTGGCCGGGATACTGGATCTTGCCGCAGCCCGCGCAGGCCAGATTGCAGCGGAACAGTGGCTCCAGCATCAGCACGAACGGATAGCGCTTCTTTCCGGTCAGCTTCTGCTTAAGAACATAGCTGGCCACTGTCCACATTTGCGAGATGGGCACGGACATCCGGCGGTCCTCCTCGGCGAATTCGCGAAAGCGAATTCTCTTTCGCTTTTACCATTGATTCAGTCGAAATGTCAATCCTCCATGTCGCGTGCTGCGGTAAGGGCCGGCCCGCAACCGGGAGCCGGGTACATACCCGTGGCTGGTTTCGGGCCGGAGAAGCCCGAACAGCCCGGTGCTACAATTACTCGACGCGATACGCGCCTAAAGGTCGGGAGCGGATGACCCGCGCACTTCGTCAGTTCCGGAGGGCGACGGTTGGGTTCAATCCTCGCCGTGCATTACCGATAGCCCTGTTGGGTATGCTCGCCGTGCCAGCATTCCCGCAGAGCCCGGTCACTATTGTGTCGGTTGGCCAGGGCACCGGACCCGGCAGCGGAGCCGGCGATGCGATTACTTCAACCCAGTTCGGAATGACGTCGTGGACGTCGACGGTCGGATTCAGCGATGTGACGATCAGCGCGTTCCTATATACGAGCCCCTCGGTCCCGAGTTCAGTATTCCGGTATCTTACAACCCAGGAGGGCCCGGGCGCTTCGTCGGCCTCAGTGGTTGCACAGGCCGTCGTGCCGCTTCCGCTTGGAAACAGCGGGTCAACTCCCGAACTGCAACTATTCTCAGGGCTGACGCTTCCGCCAGGGACCTACTATCTGATCGCGGCAGGGTACGAGCTCATCGGGGGAACCGGCTGGACCATTGGAGATTTGCCCGTCCCGCCGCTAACGGCGGCAGGTGTAGCTTTCAACGGGTCCGCCTTTGCGGAGGCCAATGTCGATCTCAACTATCCGCCCGATTCACCTTTTCCCGTCTTGAGCTTGAACCCGCCTGGAGTCGCATTTGACGTCACCGGCGTGCCAATTTCAAGCGGCACGACCACAAATTCGATCATTCCCCAGGTTGTCGATGGCGGCTCATGGCAAACCACTCTTGCGGTCACCAACACCAATACTACGGCGGAACAAGCGACGTTGCAGTTCTACCAGGCAATCGATGCCGCCGGGGACACGCAACCTTGGACCCTGCCGCTTGTGGGAGCCGTTTCCGCTTCCAACCTGCAACTGGCTCCCGGCGCAACGGTCTTCCTGCAAACGCCGGGCACGGCATCTGCCCTCACTCAGGGCTTTGGAGAACTAATCGCCGGCTCCGGCGTATTGGCGTACGCGATCTTTACGCTGCACGTCCCCGGCCGCCAGAACCAGGATGGAACGGCCCTCGCGGCGGCTCCAGCGTCGAGCTTTCTGGTCTCCTTCGACAATTCGCCCGGCTTTACCACCAGCATCGCCATAGCGAACGCCAGCGACGCCGCGGAGACCATCTCGGCGAACCTGTTGCTGGCGTCGGGTGAGACCGTGTCGGCGTCGCTCCCCAGCATTCCCGCTCTCGGTCACGCGGCGTTCGCGCTAACCACCCAGTTTCCTCAGAGCGCCGGGCAGCAGGGTACTCTGGAGCTCTCCTCCCAGCTCGTGGACGACTCCGTCGCGGGACATCGGGCCGGTGCGCACGTCGCTTCATTGCCCACCTTCTCGGTAATCGGGCTCCGCTTCAATCCCACCGGGGCCTTCACTTCGCTTCCGGTGTATGTGGTGGGCGCGGAGCCATTCTAAGGCAACCGCGATGATGCCGAAGCCAAGCCCGGTGCGCCGCATACCCGTGCAGGGCCGCAGCAGCGGCACCGTGCAGCAGATCTTCCGCGCCGCTACGGCGCTGCTGGGCCGGGTCCCGCTTGAGGACATCACCACCAGCCGCATCGCCGCGGAGGCGGGCGTCTCCGTCGGCGCGCTCTACCGCTTCTTCCCCGACAAGCAGGCCATCATCGACGGCATCGCCGTCCAGAGGGTGGAAGAGTTTCGCGCTTCGCTCGAAAAGTGCCTCGCCGCGTCCGACGGCCTGGAAGCCCCGGCATTTCTCGACCTGGTGATTGACGCGTACGTGGCTTTTCTCGACGCTCACCCCGACTTCCGCACCATTGCGCTCGGACGGCACGTCAGCGCCACCACGCGGGAGCGTCAGGTGCGGCCGGACGTCGGCCCGGCGGCCATCGTCCGGCGGTTCGTCCTCGAGCGGCTGGGAATCGAGGCGCCTCCCGATCTGGATCTGAAGCTGCGCATCGTCAGCGAGACCGGCGACCGGCTCATCGCCTACGCCTACGAGCAGCCCGGCGACGCCGAGCGCGCGCAGGTGATCGCTGAGCTAAAGCTGTTGCTGGCGAAGTACTTGTTTTGAACCCGCCAGTCATGCCACCATCGGGAGTCGCGCCATCCCTCGAAGCGCGCCCACAAAAGGAGAATCCGCACTGTGAAGAAACTCATGCGTCTCGCGCTGAGCCTGTCTCTCGGCCTTGGCATTTCACTGATAGCCGACGAAGCCCCCACAAAGACTAAGAAGACAAAACCGGCGCCGGAAATCGGCAAGCGTCAGCACGGCCCGTTCGTCAGGACCAGGACGAAAACGCGGACGAAGAAGACCGCCCAACCATCCTGACGGGCGCAGGAACCCTGTGCAGATTCGCAACCGCTGGACTATACTGGAACTGCATCCAGGCTGCATCCCGTCCGCGGAAAGGGACCATCCCACCTGAGCTGTCAGGCTGTACCGAACATCAACCTCACTTCTGCCCGTCATAGCGGACACCGGGCGACAAGAAGGAGGAGTGATGTCTCTCGAACTACCCGCAAAACCCAACCTCGATCATCTTAAGAAACAGGCCAAAGATCTGCTGCGCGAAGTGCAGCAGGGTGACGCCGCCGCGACGGAGCGCTTCCGCTCTTTCGTTTCCTTCCACACGGCCGCGAGCTTGAAGCTTGCTGACGCGCAACACGTGATCGCGCGCGACTACGGCTTTGCCACCTGGCCGAAGCTCAAGGAGCACGTGGAAAGCCTGACGCGCGTGCTGGAGCCCGCTGAGGTGCTCTGCGCGGCGATTCGCGCCAGCGACGCCGGCAAGACGGCGCACGTGCTCGCAGACCACCCCGAGCTGAAGGCGCACCTGAACGAACCGCTGGCCAATTACGGCGCGGGCATGCAGGCCCTGCTCGCGGCCGTTCAGCGGAGCGATCGGAATACCATCGACGTGCTCCTTCAATCCGGCGCGGACATCAACGCCAGAAGCCACTGGTGGGCCGGGGGCGTCGGCGTTCTGGATGAGTGCTCGCCGGACATGGCCGCGTTTCTCATCGAGCGCGGCGCGGCGGTGGATGCGCATTCGTCGGCGCGCCTCGGCATGCTCGACAATCTGCGCGACCTGGTGACCGCGAATCCCGAAGCCGTCGGCGCGCGCGGCGCCAATGGCCAGACGCCGCTGCACTTCGCGTCCACCGTAGAGATCGCCCAGTTCCTGGTCGAACACGGCGCGGACATGGATGCCCGTGACAACCTGCACGAATCGACCCCTGCCCAGCACATGGTTCGCGTGGTGCAGGCCCGCCACTACACGCGGGACCGTCAGGACATCGCCCGGTATCTCGTATCTCGCGGCTGCCATATGGACATCCTGATGGCCACCGCCCTCGGCGATCTTCCGCTGGTGCGCCGGCATCTGGACAACGACCCCGCGTGCATCCGAACGCGGGTCACCGAAGAGTATTTTCCGAAACAGGATGCGCGCAGCGAAGGCACAATCTATATTCAGATCTTCGGGCCGAAGAAAACCCCTCATCTGGTGGCGCGCGACTTCGGCCACGAAAAGATTTTTCGACTCCTCATCGAGCGCAGCCCGGAGGACGTGAAGCTGGCGCAGGCATGCGAGCTGGGAGACGAAGGCATCTTCCGCGCCCTGCTGGCCGCTCATCCGAATCTGCTCGAAACCCTGTCGGATGACGACCGCCGCCGCCTTCCGGATGCCGCGCAAAGCAACAACTTCGACGCCGTGCGGCTCATGCTGGCCGCGGGCTGGCCGGTGGACACAACCGGCGAGCACACCCTGACGCCCCTGCAATGGGCCGCCTGGCATGGCAACGCGGAAATGGTCCGCGAGATTCTGCGGTATCATCCGCAAGTCGACCTGAAGGATCGCCAGTACAAACTCAGCGCGCTCGGGGCGGCGTTGCACGGCTCCGAAAACAGTTGGCATCGGCAAACCGGAGACTACGCGGCCACCGTGCAGACGCTGATCGATGCCGGCGCGAAACCGCCCAGGCTCACCGACGATCTGGAAGCGAGCCAGGCGGCGCGCGACGTTCTGCGGCGCTACGAGGAGGGTTTGGTATGAGACCGCGTTACAAGAGGGTGCTCGAAGCGGTGTTCTGGTTTGTCCTGGGACATATCAGTTGCGCCATCATGCATCACCTGCACAACTAGGCCGCGCCGCTCCTGACCGAACCGCGAGGGTTACCGAGCGGGTACAAATCGCCGTCTCGTTGCGCCCCAGGCCGCTACTCGTCGGTCTCCTGCAGGAAGCAGCTCTCGAACGCGCGGTCAAGCAGGTCGTCGGTGAGCACCTTCGCCCGCCTTTCGAAGTGGATCAGATTCACGGCGTGCGAGAGCACGTCGCGCGGATGACATCGCCGGAACACCTTCTTTGTGCGGCGGTAATGTTTGTCGATGAACCGCTCCAACTGCGCTTCGGAGAAGGCCAGCTCGCGCGAACGGCAAAACTGGCGGAAGATCTCGGCGAACTCCCTTTCGCCGGGATTGCGCAGCAGCATCTTGTACTGAATGCGGCGCAGGAACGCCTCGTCGCCGAGCTGCTCCGGCCGCAGGTTGCTGGAGAAAATCAGGAATGCTTCGAAAGGCACGGTCATCTTGCCGCCGCTGTGGAACGACAAGTAGTCCACCCGCCGCTCCATCGGCACGATCCAGCGATTCAACACTTCGGCCGGAGTGGCCCGCTGGCGGCCGAAGTCGTCGATCAGATAGATTCCGTTGTTGGCCTTCACCTGAAACGGCGCGTCATAGATCTTCGATGTGGAGTTGTAGTTGAGATCCAGCATCTCCAGCGACAGCTCTCCACCGGTGACGATGAACGGCCGGCGGCACCGCGCGAAGCGCTTGTCCCAGGACGGTTCAAAGGCAAACACCGAGGAAGCTTCTTCATCGTCGATGCGCTGGTGGTAGATGGGATCATAAACCTGAATGATGTGCCCCTGCGACTCGATGGCGTAGGGGATGTAGATGGACGTGTCGTCCACATTCACCAGGGCCTCAGCCAGGTAGGTCTTGCCATTGCCGGGCTGGCCGTAGATGAGAAATGAGTTTCCCGACCCCACCGCCGGTCCCACGTGCGACAGGATCTCCGGAGTCAGCACCATTTTGCGGTAGGTGTGCGCCAGCCCTTCCGGCGTGAGCCAGCCCGGTTGGCGGCGCTGTTTGCGGACCAGAATGGAGTATTGAAACAGCGGAACCGGAGCCGGTCCCGTGTACTGGTTCAGATCGAGAAATTCGCGCGCCATGGTCCTTCCCGCTTCCGAGAGCGTAAAGATGGAGGACGCGTTCCCCATGCCCAGCGAGCGCTTCACCTGCACCAGGTGTTGGTGTTTGAGGGAATCCACGATGGACTCGATCAGGCTGAACTTGAAGCCGATGCAGGAGGCCAGCTCCCGTCCGAGAATCTCGCTGCGAAAGAAGAGATTCTTCAGAATCAGTTGCTCGATGATGCTCTCGGCGAGACCGGTCTCGGCTATCGTCTCCGGTACCGGCGGAACGATCTCTTCTTCTTCGCGGCAAAGGACCGGACCCTCGGTCATGGGCAGTTCGGAAATGGGAAGGGCGCTCATGCGACTTTCACCAATCGTGGAGCATTTGCCGCGGCTTATCAATGGGACGATGGTCCCAATGGTGTAAGGTTCGAGACCGGGTGGACTACGAGGAGACCCGGTCAGGTGTCACGTCGCTGTCACCCCGCCCTAATAATGTTACCGATCGGCCGCCTCAAAGCCGGCCGCGATCAGCTCCGGGGCGCTGAAAACTCTTTGCGCGAATCCGCTGGCGATCTCAGTCCATACGCCCTTTTCCAGGCTGGACCGGACAGCAGCGACCTGGGGTTCAGAAACGTGCAGGGCCCTCAGGGTTCGGGTGAGCGCCGGAGCCTTAATATTACTACGTTAAGTGTTAAGGACTGCGCGGATTTCTCGCCGCAGCCCCACAGTAAGCGCACCTGCCAGTCCAGGTGAACAAGATGTATTGAATCTCACGTCGCGTCTTCGGCAGGGTCCACCCAGAAGTTTTTTTGCCGCGTAGTGTTTCCAAAGTGAGGAAGGCGTGCGCGACCATGACCATGGTGACGTGATGGTGCCATCCTTGCCAGTTGCGACCTTCGTAGTGATCCAGGCCGAGTTCTTCTTTGAGTTGGTGGTAGTCCTGCTCGATCTTCCAGCGGCATTTGACGAGCCGTACCATACGCCGCAGCGAGTAGTCGGCGGGAAGATCGCATAGGCAGTACTTGATGGGCGCCTTTTCCGACTCCGGCCACTCCGCCAATAACCATACCTCCTTACCCGGCGGTCGGCCGTGCTGATACCGATGGGACGGTTGCACGCGAACCGCCCAGAAACGCGACTCCAACCAACCTTTACTCCCTTCGCGCCAGCGAATCTTCCTCCAACCTTTTGCTTGCCTAGCCGCCTCTTGCGCGGTGGTCGGCCGTTGATCCCCGTAGCGGGCCGCCGTCGGTGGGCGTCCTTTGTCGGTCGTTTTCAGCGCCGCGATCTGGGGCGGCTTGAGCCACACTCCGACTTGCGGCAGGACACCCACTGCGTATTGCAGTTTCCGCCTTTCCAATTCTTCGCGGAATTCGGTCCCATCTCCGTAACCGGCATCGCCCAACACCACTCGATCCGGCAGGCCCCACTCACGGATCTGATCGATGATCTCCAGCGCCAGTTCCCACTTCTTGCGGAAGACGATTCCCTCCGGAATGCCCGCCTCGCGCCGGCGCTGAGCGTCGTTGGCCCAGCTCTCCGGCAAATACAGCCGCCATCCCAACGGTACATTGCCTTGTTCGCCCACATGATGAACGCTCACTGCGATCTGGCAGTTGCCTGTCTTTCCTAACGTTCCCGAGTACTGCCGCTCCACCGCCACCGAGTGCGTGCCCTGCTTGGGAAACCCGGTATCATCTACCACCCAGGCCGAATCCGGCTCCAGTTCGGCCGTCATTCGTTTTCCCAATCGTTCCCAAACCGGGTTGCACTCCCACGGACTCTGCCCGATAAACTGCTGCATGGCCTGCACGTTTCCCTCTGGAAGCCGGGTGGCCAACGGCTCGATGGATTTTCGTTCGCCATCCAACAGCAGGCTGCGCACGTATACTTCTCCCCAATGCCGCCGCTCACTCCGGCCCACCGGTTCCAAAAGGTCCACCAGAAACTGCTCCAGCCGCTTCCGACAACGCACCGCCTGGGCATCCGTCATGCCCAAACATATCAGCCCTTTTCTGTTCTGTCAATACTTAACGTAGTAATATTAAGAGGCCTTGTGGAAAGCGGGGTTCCCTCGCCACGCGGCTCCGCGACAAGTTTGCAGGTCCCATGGCTCTCGGCACGGACGCGTACTACATAGGACACATCCTCGTACTCGCCAAAGCGGCTGATCGCCACCGTGCCCCCGTCGGGAAAAACCGCCTGAATCTGCAGGACACCGCCCATCGCGTGAACATAATCCCTTAGTGTGCTGAGATACATGTCCGCGCGCTGCTCAATGCGTGAGATGGAGCTCTGCGGCACGTCCAGCATCTCCGCCATGTCCGCCTGAGTGAGTTGCTTTGCGCGGCGCAGTTCGTCGAGAGCCATCCGCTGCAGTTCGCCGCGCACGCGCCTTGCGTTATCGGCGCGGCTCGCCGGGTCCATCTTCGCTTGCAGCTCAGTGTAGTTCCGGGCCATGGATTACTCTCCTTTTTCCAGCCAGCGCAAATGCCGGTCATAGATTGCATCGGCGATGGGAACGTACTCCTCATACCAGCGATTGTTGCCGGTCTTATCTCCGCCGATCAGCAGCATCGCCGCCCGCCGCGAATCGAATGCATAGAGCACATGGTAGGGCCGCCCCTCGTGCTGAACGCGCAGCTCGCGCATGTGCGAATGACGCGACGTCTCCACGCCGGAAGAATGAGGCATCCGCAGCGTCGGACCCAGTTCCTGCAAAAGGCTGACGGTGAAATCAACGCTCTTCTGCTCGGCGGAGGTGAGCCCGTCCCACCACTCGCCGAATTCGTCGGAGAACTCGACGTCCCACACGAACCGTTATTATGTCATAGGAGGCATTATGTCGTCAACGGCATATGAATTGGATGCGACAGGCAACGCCATGTCAGCGGCGGCCGATGGGGATGTTAAGTTGGGAGCCGGATGCGCGTCCTCTCGCCACATCTCACCCTCGCTGCGGTCGCCCTTTGGTCGGGCGCCACCTTCTCTCAAACTCCGCCGAAACCGGAGAGCGATATCGTCGAGAGGCTTCTTCTCCACTTCGATCCGGCGACGGTCGCAGACCTGAAGCCTGCCGAGCGAGCCGCCGCGGTGAAGGAACTCGAAGCGGCTGAGACGCAGGCGACCGGCAAGCGCGCACGGGAGATAGCTTTCCTCTTGGCTGCGCTCGGCTCCAACTACTCACTAAATCGTGACGACCTGATCAGTATCTGCGCGCCCGTTCCAACAACCGCGTGCGACGAAGACACGGCCGCGCTTCTGATCGCCCTCTATCAGAGTGGCCACTTCGAGGTTCTGCAACCGTTGTTGGCGATGGGGCCTCGCAGTGATGCCGCGCTTGCGGAGGCGCTTGGGGAGTTCTATGGCGATCTTCTGACAAAAAGGCCATTGGAATTCCTTGCGGCGATACGGTCGATGCCCCCTGGGGTTCAAAATGATCTCTGCGAGCTCGCGGGCGGCGAAGATGGAAGTGGCATGACGCCAAATGACTTCAAGCAGGTGCGCCAGGAGCTGAGGCACATCGGCGACGGGGTCGCGCTTCGATGTCTACAGCACATCGAGATCATGAACGCGCGGTAATCTCCGTCCTCACTCACGCGCCAACTGCCCCAGGCGCTGTTCCAAAAACTCCAGCACCGCTCCAGGCGTGGCCGCCCCATCCAGCGGCAACCGCAGCACGCCGGCGGGGGTGAACTGCGCATCCTTCGTCTCGCGGACAATCTCCATCAGCCGCATCGGATCGATCCGCGTCTCCTTGTGGAACTTCACGTTGAGTACGCCCTGGCGGCGGTCCACCGCCTCAATGCCCAGCCGCTGGCCCTGGCTCTTCACCAATGAAAACCGCAGCAGGTTGAGGACCGCTTCCGGCGGCGGGCCGTAGCGGTCCTCCATCTCGGCGCGAACCGCCTCGGCATCTTCAATCGTGTGCGCGTCGGCGATGCGCTTGTAAGCGCGCAGGCGCTGGTGTTCTTCGGCGATGTACTCCGGCGGAATGCGAATATCAAGGCCCAGATTCAGCGTGGAGTGGACCTCCAACGGCACCTCCTCGCCCTTCAGCTCATGCACCGTCTCCTCGAGCAGCCGCACGTACATGTCGAACCCCACCGACTCGATATGCCCGTGCTGCTGTCCGCCCAGAATATTCCCCGCGCCGCGCAATTCCAGATCGAGCGCGGCAATGCGGAATCCCGCGCCCAGGTCGCTGAACTCCTTCAGCGCGGCCAGCCGTTTGCGCGCCACCTCCGACAACTCGGTGTCCGCCGGCACCAGCAGATAAGCGTAGGCCCTCCGGTTGGACCGTCCCACGCGTCCGCGAAGCTGATACAGCTCGGAAAGCCCGTACCGTTCGGCGTTCTCGATGAGAATCGTATTGGCAAGCGGCACATCGATCCCGTTCTCAATAATCGTGGTGCACACGAACACGTCGCTCTCGTGACGCATGAACTGCAGCAGCACCTTCTCCAGGTCCGCTTCGCCCATTTGCCCGTGGCCCACGCCGATGCGGCAATTGGGCGCCAGCTCCTGGATCATGGCCGCGCGCATGAAAATGGTGTCCACGCGGTTGTGCACGAAGTAGACCTGGCCGCCGCGGCTCAGCTCCTGCTCAATAGCGGTCTTGATCAGATCCCGGTCGAAGTGCGCCACCACGGTGTGGATGGCCAGCCGATCCTTCGGGGGCGTCTCAATCACCGACATATCGCGGATGCCCAGCAGAGACATGTGCAACGTGCGCGGAATGGGCGTGGCGCTCATGGTGAGCACGTCCACGTTCTTGCGAAGCTGCTTGAGGCGCTCCTTGTGGCGCACGCCGAAGCGCTGCTCTTCGTCCACCACCAGCAGCCCGAGGTCCCGGAACTCCACATCTTTCGACAACAGCCGGTGCGTGCCCACCACCACATCCACTTTGCCCGCGGCGATATCCACTAGCGCCTGCTTCAGATCCTTCGGCGCGACGAAGCGCGACAGCATCTCCACGCGCACGGGGAACTGCGCGAAGCGGCGGCGGAACGTCTCGTAATGCTGGAACGTCAGCACGGTGGTGGGCGCCAGCACAGCCACCTGTTTGCCATCGCCCAGCGCCTTGAACGCCGCCCGCATGGCCACTTCCGTTTTTCCGAAGCCCACGTCGCCGCACAGCAGCCGGTCCATGGGCGTGGTCGCCTCCATATCGCGCTTGATCTGTTTCACGGCGGAGAGCTGGTCTTTGGTCTCGCTGAACTCGAAGGCATCCTCGAATTCGCGCTGCCAGTTGGAATCGGCGGAAAAGGCGAAGCCCGCGGCCATGCGTCGCTCGGCGTAGAGCTTGAGCAGCTCGTCGGCCATGTCGCGCATTTTCGCTTTGACGCGCGATTTGGTTTTCGACCACGTGGCCCCGCCCAGGCGGTCTAGCGGAGGCGCCGCCCCTTCGCCCGCGCCGCGATAGCGGTGCACCAGGTCCATCCGCGCCAGCGGGACATAGAGCTTCGCGTCGGCGGCGTATTCCAGCAGCATGAAATCGCCGGTCTGGTCGCCCTGGGAGATCTCGCGCGTACCCAGAAACCGGCCCACGCCGTGCGTGGTGTGCACCACATAGTCGCCCGGCTTCAGATCGGCGATGTCCGCCGTGAATGCCGCCAGATTGCCTTTTGCCGGGCCGGGGCGTGCAGCCAGCTCGGAAGCGCCGAACAAATCCTCCGAGCCAAACACGGCCACGCGCTGATCCGCGAAGATGGACCCGTGCCGCACCGCTCCCTTCACCAGGAACGTGCTGGCCACCGATCCAGCCATGTAGGAGTGCTCCGCCAGATAGCCGTGTCCCGCCTCGCCCGGCTCGATGGCCAGTTGGTAGGGCACCGAATATTCCTTGAAGATGTCGGCCAGCCGCTCCAGTTCGCCGTTGCTGGGGGCAAAGAAGACCACGCGGTTGCCCTGATCCACCAGCGTGCGCGCTTCGGCAATGGCCACCGGAATGTTTCCTTGAAAGGTCATCGGCGGGCGCGTGGAGATGTGGTGGCCGGCGCTGCCCAGTTCCAGTTGCCGCAGGCTGACGCGCGCGGAACGAGTGGCTTGCGGCCGCAGTTCGTCCCACGTGAAGAACAGACGGTCGGGCCGTACGAACACCGGCCGGTCCGGAGCGTCCAGGCGCTGCCACAAGCGGTCCGCGGCCGCGGCGATCTGTTCGGGCTCATCCAGCGCCACCATCGGATGGCGCGCCAGCGACAGCAGGGAAGCATCCCGCGGGCGCACCAGCGGAACGGTGAACTCCCAACCCGCGAACGGGTCGCCCGGGCTTGGCGTCTCCACCACTTCGGCGATGTCGCGAAACAGGGCCGCCGACTTCGGATACTCCAGCAGCGGCAGCACCGTGACTTCGTTGGTCTTCAAAATGGATCGCTGCGTTTCCACATCGAAGCGGCGGATGGATTCAATGAGATCGCCAAACAGCTCGATGCGGACGGGCCGGTCGGCCTCCGCGGGAAAAATGTCCAGAATGCCCCCGCGCAGCGAATACTCGCCCACCATCTCGACCGGCTCGCGTTTTTCGTAGCCAATGCTTTCGAGATGCGCCAGCAGGTCTTCGAGCGGCACTTCTTCGCCCACGCGAATGGTCAGCGCGAGCTGGCGGTAAAAATCGGCGGTCTCGGTTTTCAACAGCGCCGAAGCGATGGGCGTGACCGTGATGGTGGTGCGCCCCGACGCCAGCCGCCATAATCCGATGGCCCGCTGTTCGGCGATTTCCGTGTGCGGCGAGAGGCGCTGGTGCGGCAGAACATCCAGCGCGGGGAGCAACTGCGGGCGTGGAATTTCGCGGGCGCTGACCAGCAGATCGAAGAAGGTCGAGCTGAGTTCGGCCAGCGTCTCGGCGGCGGCGTTGCCGTCGGTAATCAGCACCAGCGGGCGTTCGGTGGCCTGCCAGAGCAGCACGGCGTAGAGCGCCTTCGCCGTCGCGGTGAGGCCGGAGAGCGAGATCTGCGCCGCGGGATCGCGCAGCAGTTCGCCGACGGCTTCCTGGAACGCGGCATGGCGGCCCAGACTCTGGAACAGATCGCGAACCGCGGGATGGGTCACTGGTCTCGCCGAATTCGTTCGACGATGGCGGTGGTGGAATAGCCGGACGCCAGTGGCAGAGTCAGCACGCGGCCTCCGGCGGCTTCCACCTCTTCGCGGCCGGCAATGAAGTGGGACCAGTCCGCGCCCTTCACCAGCACGTCGGGGAGCAGCGCGGCAATCAGCTCGCGCGGCGTTTCTTCGTCGAACAGCGTCACCGCATCCACGGCGGACAGCGCGGCGACCACGATGGCGCGATCCTGCTCCGGGATGATGGGGCGCAATGGTCCTTTGGCGCGGCGCACGCTCGCGTCGGAATTCAGCGCGACAATGAGAACGTCACCCAGCGCGCGTGCCTGTTCCAGAAGCTGGATGTGGCCAGGGTGCAGAATATCGTAACAGCCGTTGGTGAAGACAACGGTTTTGCGGTGCTGGCGCCAGTCCTCGCGAAGAAGCAGCAGCTCGGCCCGCGTGCAGATTCGTCCCATCAGGCGGAAGTTCCACTCCAGTGTAACCCGCCGCCCGATCGGCTTACGCAGTTACTGAACCGCGACGGTGACGGAGCGGCGTCAATTAAAGTGCGCCATCACCGCGGCCCGCAGCAGCGCGGGTGGCAACAGGCCCTGGGTCAGAATGAAATCGTGGAAATCGTGCGCGCTGAATCGCGTGCCCAGCTTCTTTTCCATGTCCTCGCGCAACTCCAGCAACCTGGTGAATCCGTAGAAATACGAAGTCGCCTGGCCGGGCGCGCGAAACGTGTAGCGATCCACTTCCTCCGTGGCCATGGCGTCGGAAAGCACCACGTCGTCCGCCAACAGGCGTTTGGCGTCCTCGCGCGTAATCGTCCCCGCCTGCAGTTCCGGGTCAAGAAACGCCCGGGCGGCGCGCAGAAGCCGGTGCTGCAGGGAGATGAGCTGGCCATCGGCGGGCATGTACGGGTACATCATCCATTCCGAATAAAGCCCCCACCCCTCCACGTTCGTGCTGTTGAACGCGAAGACGGCGCGCGCCGTGGAAACGCCGCTTTCCACCATGCGGCTGAATTGCAGTTCATGCCCCGGCCGCGCCTCGTGCGAAGTCAGCGTCCAGGAGGCGGCGGCGAACGTGAAGTCGTCGATGCGCTGGCCCTTTGCCGCGGGATTTGCCAGCGGCAGAATGAACTCGCCACTTTCACCGGTATTGCCCAGCAGACGCGGCGGGCTCATGTGCGGCGCCGGTTGCGCCGCCGATTCCGCGGCCGAAGCCAGACGCATGCGCGCGGGACGGTCCGGTAAAGTAAGCAGATTCTCCCGCCGCACGATCTCCTCAATCTGGGCGATGCGCTGATGATAGTGGTCCATGATCTGGTCGCCGGTGAACTGATCTTTCTTTAGCGCGCGAATCACCTCGCGGTATTCGGACGATGGCAGTCCCCGGTCCTTCGCCACCAGCGTCGCCACCACGGACATTTGCGCCTGGATTTCATCGAACGCACCATGGGCGCGGGCGGCAAGCTGATCGGGAGGGATGTCCACGCCATAATCCTCAAGACGGAATGCGTACTCCTCGGGAGGAAGGCGGAAATCATCGGCGCAGCGCGGCAACACCTGGGCGCGAATGAAATCGTTGTACGCGCCGACCTGCTTCTTCAACGCGGCCAGAGCGTCCTCGTAGCCGGTAAGCTTGTATTTTACGAATAGCTGTCCCAGGCCATCGATAAAATATGCCGAATTATCCAGATCTTTTTCCACGCGCAGGCGCGGCGGACCGGTGAGCCCCGGCGTGTTCAGGCGCTCGCGCAGGCGTTGCTCCGCTTGCACGGCGATCGGCGTGAAACCCGCTTCGAGACCGGCATAACGGCGCAACCGCGCCACTGCGGCGGGCCGCCGGCTCTCCGCGATGCGGTCCTCCAACAGGGCGTGAATGCCACCAAAAACAAGCTGGCTGGCGTTGGTATAGGGCAGATGGTACTTGCGCTGGATCTCGATTTCGCGAATCGTGTCGCGGGCATCATGCAGGGTAATCTGGAGATCCTGGCGTACCTGAGGATCGGTTTCGGCGGCCAGCCGCCGGTCCAGCTCCGCCGCGGCGGCCGTGTATGCTTCTATCTGCTTGTCCTCGCGGTCCGCGCTGAGATCCAGAATCTTGTCGTCGTAACCGTCCATGCCCAGGTCGGCGGCGTCTTCCGGCGAAAACCGTCCGACCAGATCCAGGACAATCTGCGAGTTCTGGTTGCTGCGGACAATCCACGCGGGTGGAGGAGCGGCCACGGCGATGGCCGCGAAGAGTACGGTGCAGGCGAGACCGAATCTGACCATGCACTACAGGGTCGCATATCATACGCGCGGCGGCAGTAGCAATGCAGGGCGGCAAACCACTCGCATATGATGAGTGAAGAATGAGAACGCCTTGTTTCGCGTACCTTGCGTTGATTCCTCTCATGTCCCCAGCCCAAACTGCCGACCAGCTCAACGGAATGATCTTCCGCTTCGCGCGCGTGCAACTGCGCGTGGAGACCGGCCAGCTCACCACCAACGACAGGCAGGCGCTGGCGAAGCTGATACAGGCCTCGCGCGTCATTGACCATATCTTCCTCGGCCAGATGTGGAGTGGAAACTACGAGCTGCTGGCGAAGCTCCAGAAGGACCACACGCCGCTGGGCCTGGCGCGCCTGCGCTATTTCGAGTTGAACAAGGGGCCCTGGTCCGATCTGGACGCGCACGAAGCGTTCCTGCCCGGCGTGCCCGCCCGCAAGCCGCTCGGCGCCAACTTCTATCCGGAGGACATGACCCGCCAGCAGTTCGAGGCGTGGGTGAAGGGGCTCTCGCCCGCCAACCGCGCGCAGGCGGAGGGCTTCTTCACGGTGATCCGCCGGGGGCCGGACGGTCACCTCCGCTTCGTTCCTTACAGCGAAGAATACCGCGCCGATCTGGACCGCGCCGCGCAATTGCTGCGGGAGGCTGCCGCGCTCACCGGGAATGCCACGCTGAAGCGGTTTCTGAGCACGCGCGCCGATGCCTTCCTCTCCAACGATTATTTCGAGAGCGACATGGCGTGGATGGACCTGGATGCGCCGCTTGACATCACCATCGGACCGTACGAAACCTATAACGACGAGCTGTTTGGCTACAAGGCCGCCTACGAAGCGTACGTGAACATCCGCGACGAGCAGGAAACCCACAAGCTGCAATTCTTCGCCGATCATCTGCAGGAAATCGAAAACAATCTCCCGATTGACCCGCATTATCGCAACCCGAAGCTGGGCGCTGCGGCGCCCATCCGCGTAGTCAATGAGGTGTTTGCCTCCGGCGATGGCGGCCACGGCGTAAAGACCGCGGCATACAATCTGCCCAACGACGACCGCGTGGTGGCGCAGAAGGGCTCCAAACGGGTGATGTTGCGGAATGTGCAGGAGGTAAAGTTCGAGTCTATCTTGAAGCCAATCGCGAAGGTGGTGCTGCCCGCCGCCGCGCAGGGCGACCTCAGTTTCGACGCTTTCTTTACGCACATCCTGGCGCATGAGCTCAGCCACGGTATCGGCCCGCACGAGATCCGGGTGCAGGGCCGCGCCACCAATCCGCGCATGGAGCTGAAGGAAGTGTACAGCGCGTGGGAGGAAGCCAAGGCCGATGTCACCGGTCTGTTCATGCTGCAGTACATGTACGACCACAAGCTGCTGCCCTCCGACGCCGGCACCACCCGTCGCTTGTACACCACTTTTCTGGCTTCCACTTTCCGTTCGCTGCGCTTCGGCATAGTCGAGGCCCACGGAAAGGGTATGGCCATGCAGTTGAACTACCTGCTGGACAAAGGCGGCTTCGTGGCCAATGCCGACGGCACATTTTCCGTGGACCAGGCGAAGATCGCCGGGGCGGTGAGCGATCTCGATCATGAGCTGCTCACCGTGGAAGCCACCGGCGATTACGCCGGGGCGAAGCGTATGCTGGAAACCCTCGGCGTAGTCAGGCCGTCCATCGCAAAGGTACTCGACAATCTGAAATCGATTCCCGTGGACATCGACCCGGTGTTTGTCACGGCGGATCAGCTCACCCGGTAGTGGTTTTGTGGAGGCGATTTTATGTTGCAGTTCAACCGCGGCGCGGCGGTGCTCGCGCTGCCATTCTTGTTCCTGACGCTGGCCGCCGACGACCAGAAACTGCCCAGCGTCGATGACCTCATCGCGCGAAGCGTGGACGCCCGCGGCGGCATGGCCAAAATCAAGGGCCTGGAGTCGGTGCGCATGAGCGGGACGGCGGTGCTGAATGGCCAGTTGCAGGCTGCCGTGAGAATCGTCAGCAAGCGTCCAAATCTGACTCGCTTTGAGATGGACGTGAACGGCGCTACAGTGGTGCAGGCGTTCGACGGCAAGTCGGCATGGTCGCTGAATCCGTTAGCGGCCGGCGCTACGCCGAAGGCGGCTCCGGAAGAACAGAGCCGGGAGCTTCGCGAGCACACCGATATGGACGGGCTGCTGGTGGACTACAAGTCCAAGGGCCGCGCCGTCGCTCTGGGTGGTACCGCGGACGTGGCCGGTGCGCCCGCGTGGAAGCTGAAGGTTACCGAAAAGGACGGCGGCGCGGACTATGTTTACCTCGACACGAAGAGTTTTCTCATGGTGAAGAGCACCAGCACGCACATGGGGGCGACCATTTTGTTCGGCGATTACCGCGCGGTGGACGGCCTTATGGTGCCCTTCCGGATTGAGCAAACCGCCGGAGGCGGCGGGGTGGTGATGACGCTGGATAAAATCGAGACGAACGTGCCGGTGGATGAGGCACAGTTCCGCATGCCCCGGGAGCCGGCGGCAGCACAATAACCACGAAAGGGGCGGTATGATCACAGTATGGAGCCGCAAGTGGTGCACGTCAGCGAGGCCGATGCGATTCGCGATCTTGACGCCGTCCTGAAACGGGTCGAAGCTGGCGCGGAAGTCGTCATTGAGCGCGACGCTCAACCGCTCGCTGTCATACGCGCCGCGGGTCCGATGCGCCGCACAATATCGGACTGCATCGCCTTGGCGGAAGCCCATGAGAGGGAGACCGGCCAGGCTCCCGTGCTCGATTCCGACTTTGCCGCGGATGTTGAGTCCGTTATACGGAACCGCAAGCCGTGGAACCCGCCCTCTTGGGATTGATTCTTGATTCCAGCGTAGTCATCGCCGGCGAGCGGCGAGGTCGAACGCTCCGGCAAATCCTGGAACAGCTCAAGAGTGGTTACGGAGAAATTGAGATCGGTCTTTCCGTTGTGACCATCGTCGAATTGACGCACGGTATCCAGCGGGCCGGAACGGAAGAGCGCCGGCAACGACGGCAGGCCTTCGTGGACGAGATGATCCGCGACATTCCCGTGCACGCGGTCACGATAGAGACAGCCCGGCTTGCCGGCCGCATTGAGGGCGATCAGGCCTCTCAAGGCATAACCATCGCGTTTGAGGATCTGCTGATCGCAGCAACAGCCTTGCAGCGCGGATTCGCAGTCGCGACCGGCAATGTCCGGCACTTCCAGGCGATTCCCGGTCTCGTCGTTGTGCACGCTTGAGGCAACCGGCCGTCGCAGTCGGCGTTCTTCAAATTAGCCGCCGATAAACACAGATGAAGCGGATCGGCGTTCATCGGCGGCCAATAATTTCGCGGCCCGCAGCCGCGGTTAGAACTGGAACCGGCCGGACAGGACCAGAACGCGTCCTGACACGGCCGACCCCTGGAACGATCCGTACGGGCTCGTCGGAGCCGACACGGTGGACGTGATAGTCCCCAGCCCGCCGGCGATGTTGCCGCCCGGATTGGCGAAATTCGGATGGTTGAACAGGTTATACGCCTGCGCCCCGATCAGGAAGCGCATCCGCTCGGTCACCGGGATGACCTTGTAGAGCGACGTATCGATATCGAAGTAGCCCGGGCCGTAGAAGCTGTTGCGCGCCGCGCCCCAGTTGGTCTCCTCGCCCGAAGGCACGAAGTTGGCCGTGGTAAAGCACGGCGTATTGATGGCGCTGACTCCGCAATGCGTGGCCACGCCCGGCAACGGTTCGGCCGTCATGAGGACGGGACCTTCGAGGGAGGGAACGGCGGGAAGGGAACTGGAGATCAGTCCGGGAAGCGCGCCGTCGGTGACGCTGAAGGGCGCTCCCGAACGCGCATAGAATTTGCTCGCCAGCGTCCAGCTTCCAAGCACTGAGGCGAGCAGGCGATTCTCCGGCTTCCACGGCACGTCCCACGTGAAATCCGCCACCAGGTTATGCCGGATGTCCGTATCGGCGTTGCTGTAATTGAGACTGGTCACCGGAGTGTTGAGCGTAACCACCGAGTTGGCGAAGTTGAACGGCTCGCCGGGAAGACTGGTCAGCGTGTCCAGGGCATGGCTCCACGTGTATCCAATCTGCCCCTGGAATCCGTGGGAAAACGCGCGGCGGAACTGCACGCTCAGGCCATCGTAGTTGGAATAGCCGGTGTTGAGCAATTGGGTGACCGCGCTGAATCGGGGGTCGGGAACGGTGGCGGGCAAGCCGCCGAAACCGTTTGGAAAGTTGTCGGCATTGTACGCGATGTTGCCGAACGCGCTGGTAACCAGCTCGTTATAGCCGTGGTTGCCGGAGTAGGTGGCCACCAGCACATTTCGCTGGCCGAACGGCTGCTCAATTTCGAAGCTCCACTCGGCATACTTCGGCGAGTGCAGAGTGCTCGGCGTGGAGAAGTAGGTGGAAGGGCCGAAGCCCGGGATTGCCGCCTCCAATTGCGTAAGAGTGGCGCCGCTGCCGAAGCCGCTCTCAAAAGCGTTGTATTCCGCCAGAGCCGTGCTGGCCGCGGGAGCGCCTACTGCCTGGCCGCCGGAAACGCTGGCCGGGAAAACGTACGGCAGGTTCCCGAAAACGTTGGCTGCGAGATCTCCCGGCGGCAGATCCGCGAAAAGACCAAAACCCCCCCGAATTACCGTGCTGTTCACGCCGCGAGGATTCCAGACCACGCCCACGCGCGGTAGAAATTCAGCCGCGTCCGAAGCCGGATACGCGCTGGAGAGTCCGGTGGTAATGCTGGAGTTGTAGGGAATGTTCGCTCCCCCCTGGTAACCGGGCGAGTCGAACGGCACGTCGAGGCGCGAGAAACAGGCGTCGACACAATACGGGTTCTCCGTGTGCTCGATGCGCAGACCATAGGTAATCTTCAGATTGCGGGAGACGTTCCATTCATCCTGCGCATAGACGCCGACGTTGTACAAGCGGATATGCACCGCTCCAACAGGAGCGAACGTCTGCGAGTAGAAGCTGCCTGTGTCCGGGTTGGTGACGCCGTCGGCAAAATCCGTCAGGGAATTGAAAGTATACGTGCCAAAGGCATTCTCCAGCGGAGAGAAATCGGTCACCCGGTTCCGGCGAAGGTTCGTACCAATCTTGATGTTGTGCTTGCCCAGAACCCAGGAGAAATCATCCACGATTCCGATCTGGCCGGCCCGCCGCCCCTCGGGGAAAATGTTGTAGCCCAGATCAACCACTCCGAAAGGCTGATAGCCGAAGCCGATGGGATAGTAACCCACCGGGCTGGCGTTGATGCCGGCGTTCAGAATGTCAAGGTTCACCGGGAGGGTGGACGTGACCGTATTCAGGTCCGGGCTGGTGAAAATGGCGCTGTACCACAGCGCCGATCCGATGAAGTTATTCACCATGGTGGGCGAGATCGTATACGTGTAGTTGATCTGTCCTTCGTCCTGCGGCTGAACGCTCTGCACGTTGAAGACGGGATTCACAACATTGGTCCCGGTGGGCTGGTGTCCGTGATCGGTCTTGAAGCGGAAATAAATCCTGTGCTTGTCGTTGAGGTTCCAGTCCACGCGATCGGTCATCAGCCACTCGGAGTTCATGTTGGAGGCGTTCGTGGCAAACGAATAAGCGCATGGCACGGTCTGGCCGAAGATGCCGCCGCTGAGCGCCGGAGTGTTCGTGGCCGCGAAGTCCGATCCGCATCCCAGTGTGCCGCTGGCGTCCTGTAGCGGGCCGTTGCCGGTGGTGACTGGCTGCGCTTTCGACATCACGCCGTTAAATTCGCTGAAAGCGTTCGTATACAGGCTGGTGGCCGAAGCGGGCACGTTGGCCAGAGCATAGGCCTCCAGCTCCGGCGAAGGAATGGCCACGTCGGCGCTGGAGGGCAGAATGTAGCGCAGGCCCTCGGTGTCGGTGAAGAAGAACAATTTGTCCTTGATCACCCTGCCGCCCAGCGATGCCGCGTAGTTGTTGGAAATGGCATGAGGCCGGGGCAGCCCGTTCAGGTTGTTAAAGAAATCGTTGCCGTTGAGAGCCGTTCCGTTCCAGTTCTCCTGCAGGTTGCCATGGAACTCGTTCGAACCCGACTTCGTGACATAGGTCACCTGCGCTCCGGCGTTGCGTCCGTACTCGACGCTGTAGCCGTTCTGGACAACGGACGCTTCCGCGGTTTCGTTCTGGCCCAGCAGAAGATTGCTGGCGCCGGAGTTGTTGAGGTTCAGATACGGGTCGTTATAGTCGTTGCCGTTGATGGTGAACAGATTCGCGGTGCCGGGCAGCCCATGCGAACTGAAGTTCCCATATCCGCCTCCGGTATTGATGGCAATGCCGGGGACGGTGAAAGCGACGGTGGTGATATCGCCGCCGGGAGCTGGGAGGTCCTGAATCTGCGCGGGCGTGAAGGTGCGAGCCAGGTTGGCGTTTTCGGTATCGACAACCGCCGCGGCTTCGCTGACTTCCACAACCGTCTGCGTGGCCTGCACCTGCGCGGTCAGGTTCAGTGTGGTCACCTGACCCACCTGCACGGTGATGTGAGCGACTTCGGCTTTGAGCCCGGGTGTCTGCGCGGTTACCGCATAGCTGCCGGGCGGAAGAAATGTCATGCGATAAGCGCCAGCGTCGTTGGTGGTCGCTGTTTGCCTGGCTCCCGTGGCCACGTTGGTGAGGGATACGGTCGCCCCGGGAATCACGGCGCCGCTTTGATCCGATACCGTACCGGCAAGGTCGCCGGTGGTCAGTGTCTGGGCTTGAATGGCTGTGAAACTGGCAAGGAACGCGATGGTTGCCGCCAGCAGATAAGCGGTGACAACTCCCCTGTACACCTCGCGTGCGGTAAACCAACTGAATGTCATCATCCTGGTTTCTCCTGGAACTATTTTTCAGGCGCTGGGTTGCGTGCGCCTGTTCTGGCGCAGGGATAGCATCCTGGATGCCAGAGGAGCAAGATGTCTTGAATCAGCAGGTTATGGCTGTTTTTGCAGTTTTTCGCTTCTGTTTTTACGAACCGGGTGATCGGGCATGAAGTACCCGAACACTACGGCCGGGTGGTGGTGCCCGCTGTGCCTGGAAGACCGGCGGGCTCGTTCACAACGGGCAGCGCTGCTGAAAAGAAACCACTTGAGGCGAGACTTTTGTCCTTGGGCAAACCACGTGGCGGATGGGAAGCCGGCGGCCAGGCGTGTGCCACGCCGGTATGGGATCTCAGAGGACAAATTCAGAAACCTGAAGTTTCTGACATCTAACTCCTGCGTTATGTGTTAGTTAGAAACTCGTTATGCGTTTGGGCTTGGCGATTCGAGAACTTCGCGAACTTTGTCCAGTAGCGCCCCGAGAGTAAACGGTTTTTGCAGGAACGAGAGCCCCTGGGAGAGGTCGGCCGCGTGCACCTTGGGGTCGTCGGTGTAACCGGAGACGTACAGCACTTTGATCCCAGGACGGATCTGCAGCAGCTTTTCCACCATCTCGCGCCCGCCCATTTCGGGCATGACGACGTCGGTGATCACCAGTTGTATGGGTCCCTGGAATTCCTCGCAGAGGCGGATAGCGACGTCCGCCTGCGGCGCGTCGAGCACGCGATACCCCTGACGCTCCAGGATCTTGCGCACCAGCGCGCGAATGCCCGTTTCGTCTTCCACCACCAGCACGGTTTCCGGCTCCGGTTCGGGCTCCGGTTCCGGCGGCTCCGCAATCGCGACGGGCTCAGCGGCGGCGGGTTCGGGCGCGATCATCGGTGCGTCGCCCGCGCGCAGACGGATGGCTATGGTTGTGCCTGCGCCAGACGCACTATCCACTTCGATGGCGCCGCCCCACTGCTGCACCCAGGACCATGCGCGGGAGATGCCTTGCACCACTCCGGCGGGACTGTCCTTCACCGGCAAAATGCCTTCGAAAAGACTCTGCCACGCTTCGGGACCGCCGTCCGGGCCGGAATGATGAATGGTGATGGTTCCATGATCCCCGCCCCCCGCGGCGCTGATCACGATTTCACCCGCGCCCGCCAGCGAATGGATGGCATATTCGACCAGCGCGTGCACACACTGGCTCAACTGGTCCCGAGCGGCGAGGACATACACGGCGTCCGCGGCGGATACCGTGAGGGTGACTCCTTCCAGAAGCGTGGCGCTCAGCGCGGCGGCGGCTTCCCGCACTACGGCGCCGGCGTCGATTGACGCGGGCGGGTCGGCTTTGCGCCGCGTGAAGGCGAGCAACTGATCGGCGATGGCGGAGAGACGTTCGCCCGCGCCACGCACCTCGGCGAGGTCCGCTTGCAGGGCGCTCGCCGCAACGAACGTGCTCAGAATGTCCTCGGTGTAGCCGTTCACGATCATGAGCAGGTTGTTCATGTCGTGCGCCAGACGGCTGCACAGTCTGTTGAGCGCATCCGCGCGAGCGGCCTGAACGCGAGCTTCCTCGTCGCGCCGCCGGCCCGTGACGTCGATGGCGAAACCGACGGCGTGACGCGGCGCGCCCTCTTCGTCCAGCAACGGACGCACGCTCTCGCGAAGCCACACCGAGCCGCCGTTCGCATGCACCGCCCGGTATTCCACGGTGATGGCAACGCCGCGCTCAATCACCGCCATGTATTCGCCCGCTACCCGTTCGCGGTCGTCGGGATGGATTCGATCCAGATGGAATGTGGAGCTTTCGGTCCACTGCTCCACGCTCCAGCCGAGCAGACGCCGGGCTGCCTCGTTCACAAACAGGAAGCGCAGATCCGGCAGCGCGGCCGCCCAGACAATGGCATCGAGGCTTTGCAGAAGATCCACGGCGCCGGGTTCCGGAATGGACGGCTCGGCGGCCGGGGCGATCTCCGCGACAGTCTCGGCGGTCTCCGTCTCGGCGGGCGATTCGGGTTCAGAGATGGGCGGGGTCGGCTCTTCGGGTATAGTCTCGACGATGGGCTCCGCAGGGGCCGCGGCATCCTCTTCGATGGTCAGAAGCGCTTCCTGCTCTTCCGTGTAGTCCCAGCTTCGAATCGGCTGAATAGCGATGCGCAGGGCGCCGCCACCCTGCTCCGGCCGCAGAAAAGCCGTTACTTGACTCCGGGGAGTGCCGCTCGCGAACACCTCGCGCACTTTGTCCAATACGTCGCCGGGGAGCAAAGCGTCCAGCTTGCCACGCAGAGAGTCGCCGCTGCGCAGGCGGAAAATGCGGCGCACGGCGCTGTTGGCCGAAATGATGGAAAGATCCGCGGAGAGAACCAGCAGGCCAACGGGAAGCCCGGCAAGGATTTCCTGGTAGTAACGCCGCTCGGCTTCGACCAGTGCGAGCAGGCGAGCTACTTCTTTTGGTTTCCACTGTTCGAGGTCGGAGCGATCCATGGGTCTCCCGACCCAGTCTGGCGTTCACGCCGCCGCGGCTACAACGGTACTTTCAGCTTGGACCGTACCTGGTACTATTCAGAGCGGAAAACTGCTTCAAACTCTTCCGCCTCGCAAGGATAGCCGGGCCTTCAGGGCGTGTGTTTTGGACCGGTGGTGGCCATCCTGTCGAACTCGGCGAGCTGCTGGCGCACCACTTCGGCGTCGCGCGCGTTCGGTGCCAGCTTCAGGTAAGTCCGGAAACACTCAGCCGATTCGACGTACTGCTGTTTCTGCATCAGGATAAGGCCAAGGACGTAGTTCAATCGGGGCACCCGCTGTTCCTTATCCACACGCAGCCCCTCGCGCGCTGAATGCTCCGCCTGATCCGCATCGCCCAGTCGCGCCTTGGCGATGGCATTGTAGAGCCACGCTCCGGGGAAGTCTTCGGCATCCAGTTGAAGCCAGGCATCGGATGCTTTCGCCGATTCCACCCAGTCCTGCTTCTGGTCGGCCAGCACGGTCAGCCTTTCCCACGGGTTCACATATTTTGGATCGGCCGTCACCGACTGCCGCCAGGCCTCCGCGGCGCCGGCGATGTCACTCCGATTCAGCCGCGCCTCGCCCAACTGATACCACGCCGTGGCGAACTTCGGAAATATTTGAACGGCCTTCCCGAGTTCGGCCGCCGCGGCATCCCACTTCTTTGCCCGCAGCAATTCCAAACCTTTTTCGTACGCCTTCCTGGCGTTGGCGGGCGCTTGCAGGGTGGTCGCGCTCACGGTGAGAGCGCCCACTTTGGAAATGGGGTGGAGGACCATGGTTCCAAGGTTCGTCGCGCCCACGCTGGCCACTTTCAGGCTGACACGATCCGCTCGATAGCCCGCCAGGACAACCTCCAGTTCGCAGTCTTTCAATTCGCTGGTTACCGGGCTGGAGACCTGAGTGGAGAAACCTATAGGCCTCTGCAAATCGCCTGACTTATCGGCGGCCTCGGTGGCGTCTCCCATCCCGGTGCCACTATCGTTCCTGCCCACCTTGAATGAGAAGCGCCCTTTTGTGTCGGTCCAGCCTTCATCGTGGCTCTGGCCGTCGCACACCCGCTGGAGCCGTACGGCGTCCGGCGGCGCTGACCCATCCTCCAGCGTCACCGCGCCTGAGAAATAGGTGACTCGCTCCGAACTCGGCATCATGTCCTCGATAGCCGTCTGGCCGTACCCCACCACGCCCATAGCGGGTAACGATGCGGCGATGACCAGGATTCGGAGTTCCATGGACGCCTCCAGGCGCGTTTGGATCAATTATGCCCCTTTTTGGACCCCGCCAGTTGTAAAAAGTTTCCCTGGCGTCACCAGGTTACGATCTTTTTCTCGGCCAGCCCCAGCAATCCGTCGGCGGCCAGCGCCAGAATGGCGGACGGGACCGCGCCGGCCAGGATCTGGGTGCTGTCTACCGAGGCTATCCCTTGAAAAATGAACACCCCGAGGCCGCCGGCGCCGATGGCCGCCGCGATGGTGGCGGTGCCGATGGTGCTGACGGTGGCCACACGAACTCCAGCAAGAATGTTTCGGGCCGCCAGAGGCAGTTCCACCATGGTGAGTAGCTGCCACGGGCTCATGCCCATGGCCACGGCGGACTCTCGCACGGCCGGGTCAATGCTCAGGATCCCCGCCAGAGTGCCGCGCAACACCGGCAGCAGCGCATAGAGCACCAGCGCCACCACCGCCGTGTGCGCGCCAATGCCGCCAATCAAGGGAATGGGAATCAGGAAGCCGAACAGCGCCAGGCTGGGTACCGTTTGCACGATGTTGGCAAATCCCATCAGCCACGGCCGTATCCGGCTGCGGTGCGCGATCCAGATTCCGGAGGGGATGGCGATGGCCAGGGCGATGCCCACCGACAACAGCACCAGCAGCACGTGCTCCCACGTGAGCGAGACCATTTGCTGAAGGAGGTCAGTGCGCATGTTCGGTTACCTGCCTGCGTCTTTCAGTCCAGCTCTCCCGCTGCCGCCAGCAGGTCGCGGGCCTCGGGGTTGGTGGTCTGCTTCAGTTCGCCGGGGGTCGAAACCAGCACCAGGCGTCCGGCGTCGAACAGCGCTATGCGCGTCGCCAGCCGCAGAGCTTCCCGCACGTCGTGGGTAACGAACAAAGCCGTCTTGTGCAGGGTGTCGCGCAGCTCGAGGAACTGGCGCTGCATCTCCACGCGCGTGATCGGGTCCAGCGCGCCGAACGGTTCGTCGAAAAGCAGAATCGCGGGATCGGCGGCGAGCGCGCGAGCAATGGCCACCCTCTGCCGCTGCCCGCCGGACAAATGCCGCGGATAACGCTGCTGGAATTGCGCGGGTTCAAGGCCCACCTGCTTCAGCAGCAGTGAGGTTCGCTCGGCGATACGCGCGGGCACCCACCCTTCCAGGTGCGGCACCAGCCCGACGTTCCGGCCAATGGTCAGGTGCGGGAACAGCCCGATCTCCTGAATCACGTAGCCGCAGGCGCGCTTCAGCGTTACCGAATCCTGCGCGGTGGTCGCCACTCCGTTCACCAGAACGCGTCCTTCCGTCGGCTGGATGAGGCCGTTGACCATGCGCATCGCGGTGCTTTTTCCGGCCCCGCTGCGGCCCAGCAACACCACCGTTTCGCCGGGCTCTACGCGAAGCGTCACTTCATGCAGAATGGGCGTGCCGTTCACCGCGTAACTTACGCGATCGAATTCGATGGCCGCCGAAGCGCTCATTGCACCAGCCAGAGCGCCTCGACAAACGGCCATTCCGCGTCCGTCCACTCGCCGCTTGCCGCGAAGCCGGCCGCGGCCGCCATCTTGCGCAGGCGCTCGATAGTGTACTTGTGGGAGGATTCGGTCCAGATGGTTTCCCCCTCGCGGAACGCGGCCACGCAACCGGCGCCGGGGATCGAAACCTCCTGGCTGGCCAAGGAGCACAGGTGCATCTCGATGGAACTCTGGCGCTCGTTCCAGACGGCCAGATGGCGGAAGCTGCCGGGCTCGAAGCGCGCGCCCAGTTCGCGGTTCATTCGCACCAGAAGGTTCAGGTTGAAGGCCGCGGTGACGCCCAGCGAGTCGTCATAAGCGGGCAGCAGCACCGCCGCCGGCTTCACCAGATCCGCTCCCAGAAGCAGGCCGTCACCGGGTTGCAGATGCGCCCGAACATCGGCGAGAAAACGCAGCGCCTCCGCCGGCTCGAAGTTTCCGATGGTGCTACCCAAAAACAGCAGCAGCAGACTCCGGTTCGGCTTGCGGCGTGCGGCCAGGTGGCGTACTCCCTGCAGGTACGTGCATTCGAGGGACTCCACTCGGGCCACCGGGGACAATTCGTTCCGGCAAGCGTCCAGGGCAGCGCGGGAAACATCGATGGCGTAATAATCGACGGCGGGCTGGCGAACCCGGAATTCTTCCAGAATGCGCCGCGTCTTGCGCCCGCTGCCGCTGCCGAGCTCGGCCACCACAACGTCATCCCGGAACCAGCCAGGCAATTCACCGGCGCAGCGCCGCACCACGCGCTCATCGGCGCGCGTCAAACCATATTCGGGCAGCAGCGTGATGGCCTCGAATAAAGCGCTGCCCATGTCGTCATAGAAGTACTTCGCCGGCAGCGTCTTCTGCTCGCGTTCGGTGAGGCCGGCGCAGACATCGAGCGCAAACTCGTAAGCAAGGGCGGGTGCGGTCATCTTTGAACCAGACGAAACGTGCCGTATGCGTATGGATACCGCCGCCGGAACCAGTTGCGGAACGAGCGCCGCAACAGGCATTGCGCGGTTTGCGGGGAGCCGCCCTTCATCACGAAGTGGTCTCCGTCGAAGAACGCGGCGGAGTATCGCGGATAGAAATCGAATGCGCGAAATCCGGCGAAGGGCGCGAACGGCGTGGCCGTCCATTCCCAGCCGTTGCCCACTAACTGGGACACTTGCCACGCGCTGTCGCCGGCCGGATGGGCGGTTACCGGCAGCGGATCCCAGCGGGCGAAGTCGAAGTTGCCGCGATCCGGCGAGGGCGCTTCATTGCCCCAGGGCCAGTCGCGCTCAAGGCCCTCGGGCGTCCCATAAGCCGCCCGGTGGAACTCCGCTTCGGAGGGCAGGGAAGCCCCGCGCCAGCGGGCGTATGCTTCGGCTTCTTCGTGGGTCGCGTAAACCGGCCAGTCCGCGGGAAGCGGGAAGAGCTGAAACATGCCGCGATAAAACCACGCGCCATCCTGCCGGTTCCAGAAAAACGGGGGCCGCGCCCCGGCTTCCACGAACTTCAGATAGTCCGCGTTGGTGACCTTATATTTGCCGATAGCGAAAGCGGGCACCGCAACCGTGTGCTGGTCGAACTCGTTGTCCCATCCGAACTCGTCCTTGTTCTGGCCCAGCGTGGCCTCGCCCGCGGGAATCTCGATCATGGCCGATGCAACGGCGCCGCCCCTCCCTGTCCCCGGCCGGTCCGGCGGGATCTTTTGTTCGTAAGGAAGATTGTGCAGCAGATAGGCCAGCGTCTCCGCGTGCATCCAGCGGTGCTCGATGGCCACCCGGAGAATCTGCTCCGGCGCCTGTTCGATGGCCGTGTCCATCTCCGCTCGCACCCGCAGATTGTAGCTTCGTACCTCTTCGAGCGAAGGCCAGTCCGACTCCGTGTCGGTGGGCAGGTTTCCCTCCGCGGGATCGATGCCGAACTCGAACAGGCGGTCAAATTCCGGGTGAAAGGAAGCCCGGCCCAGCCCGCGGCGGCAGACCATGTTCCAGTCGAACGCTTCCAGATGGCCCACATAGAAGATCAGCCGATGCCGCTCTCCGATGGGCCGTGCGTAGAGCGCCTCGGCCCTGAGCACGCTGAACAGAAAGTCAGTTCTCGACCGGGCGGCAGCAAGCTCGGCGGAGAGGGGGGTCTGACAGATGGCCGTCGTAGTCGACATGGGCCTCCCGAAGTCGCCCGGAGCGTTTCCGAGCATGCATTACAGAGTACCAAAGGACTGCGCACGGTGCGGAAATCTGTCCTGAGTCAGGGCAGGCGGGCCGGGAACCGGGGCGCTACGGCAGCTCGACGAATGGATTCACCACGCGCACGGTTCCATAAAGCCGGTCGTGCTGAAGATCCTCGGTGATAATTTCCTCCAGCCCGTAGTACTCCGCATACGCCCAGAGGTGCGCATCGAACCAGTGCAACTGATAAGCGGCACAACCGCGAATCGCATTGCGCAGGATCGACTCGTTTGCATGGAGAACCGTAAACTGTTTGAGGAATTCCTCTGCTTCGCGGAGAGCGTCAGGTTGCCTGAGGATGACGTGCCCGCGGATGGAGCGCGTAGCCGCGGCAATAAACTCGGCGATCGCCTGGGTGGCAGGCGCACCGAGTCTTCGATAACGCCGCGCCGGAGGATCTCGATTGCGATGCGCTGCTTGTCGGGGAAGCGGCCATCGAACCGGTAGACCAGGATATTGGGATCAATTAGAGCGGCCACGCTCGTAGAGATCCCCCCTTTTCCAGCCTCGCCCGCGCGCCTGGTTTATCTTTGAGACCGCCGGACGCCGGCGATGCCGGTCGCTTGCCTGATCGAACAACCGCAACTTCGAGTCCCGGTCGTCGCACTTCACCTGCCTGGAAGGAACGACGCGAATCACCTCGCCCGCCGCGACCCAGTCGATGTTGTCGCCGGGGCCGATACCACACTGTTGGGCGATCGCCCTGGGGACGGTGACCTGATATTTCGAAGTGACCTTGGCCATAATCGCTGCTCCTCTTTACTTTAGCCAGGACCAAATCCTTGCTCAACAAAGAGGGTCTCTTCCAGGCCTGCCGTGCCCTGGTCCTGGAACTACCGGGGAATGGCGAAACCATTCTTCTCTGGTATCGTAGAATTGCCGCCTTGCTTCATGGCCTTTCAAATTCAGCCTCTTAAAGAGTTTCTGGTTCGCGCCGCACTCCCTCCCTCGCTCGGCCGCCTGACCGAGCTCGCTTACAACCTGTGCTGGAGCTGGGACTTTTCGGTTCGTTCCGTGTTCCGCAGGCTGGACCCGGTGGTCTGGAAGAGCTGCGGACACAACCCGGTGTTGATGCTGGGGCGTCTGCCCCAGGCGACGCTGGAACGGGCCGCCGCCGACGCGCGTTTCATCGCCCTCTACCGGCGCGCCTGCGAAAAAATGGACGCCTATATGCGCGATCGGGAGAGCGGGGATCGATCGCGGCTGGTGGCGTATTTCTCCATGGAGTATGGTCTGGTGGACTGCATGCCCATTTATTCGGGCGGCCTCGGCCTGCTCTCCGGAGACCACCTGAAAGCAGCCAGCGACGAAAGCATCCCGCTGGTGGGAGTCGGTCTGCTGTATCAGAAAGGCTACCTGCAGCAATCGCTGAATCCGGATGGCTGGCAACAGGAGCGGAATCCGGTAAACGATTTCTACACCCTGCCGGTCTCGCCCTTGAAGAACGAGCAGGGCGGGGATCTGCTGGTAACCGTGAAATTGCCCACCGGCTTGGTCTACATCAAAGTGTGGGTGATGAACGTCGGGCAGGTGAAGCTGTACCTGCTCGATACCAACATCGCGGAAAACAGCCGTCCGGATCATCGCGACATCACCGACCAGCTCTATGGCGGCGATATTCACACGCGCATCCGCCAGGAGATTGTGCTGGCCATCGGCGGGCTGCGCGCGCTCGAGCACCTCGGCCTGAACCCCACCGTGTTCCACATGAACGAGGGGCATTCCGCGTTCCTCGCCCTGGAGCGGATCCGGCTGCTCATCGAGCGCAACGGCCTGAACTTCGACGAGGCCTTCAGCGCCTCCCGTCTGAACAATGTATTCACCACCCACACGTCGGTGCCCGCGGGAATCGATCTGTTCGACGCGGGCCTGATGTACGAATACTTCGAGGAATATTGCCGCGACAGCGGCATTCCCTTCGATCGCGTTCTGGCCCTGGGGAAACGCTACCCGGAGGATCACCACGAGCCGTTCTCGATGGCCATCCTGGCCTTCCAGACCTCGGCCTTCCGGAATGCCGTGAGCGCCCTCCACCGCCAGGTCTCGCAGGACATGTGGCAGGGCCTGTGGCCGAAGCTGCCGGTGTGGGAGATTCCCATCACCGCCGTGACCAACGGGGTCCACCTGCCCACGTGGCTGAATGGCGATCTGGCGCAGGTGTACGACCAATACCTCCAGCCCGATTGGCGCGACCACTACAACGATGCGAAGGTCTGGGATTCCGTGCAGGACATCCCCTCGCGCGAGCTGTGGGATGCTCACCGCCGGCGCAAACGCAACCTGCTTTCGTTCGTCCGCGAGCGCGTTCTGTCCAGCGCCATCGCCCGTAAAGCGCCCGCCGCCGAGCAGCGCCGTCTGGCCGACGTTCTGGACCCCGACGCCTTCACCATCGGATTCGCCAGGCGCTTTGCCACCTATAAGCGCGCCACGCTGCTGTTCCGCGACGTCGATCGGCTGAAGAAGATCCTCACCAACCGCGAACGGCCGGTGCAGATTGTCATCGCCGGCAAGGCGCATCCCAAGGATCAGCCGGGCAAGATGCTGATCCGCGAGATCGTGCAGCTTTCCCGCGATCCCGATCTGTTGCGGCACATCGTGTTCCTCGAAGACTACGGGATTCAGGTGGCCCGCGAGGTGGTGCAGGGCGTGGATCTGTGGCTCAACAATCCCCGCCGCGGCGAAGAGGCATGCGGAACCAGCGGCATGAAAGCAGGCATCAACGGAGTCTTGAACTTTAGCGTCCTCGATGGCTGGTTTGACGAGGCTTATGAGATCTCCGGAGGCTGGGCCATCGGGGAGCGCGAGCCTTATTCGGAGGATCAGGACGAGGTTCACGCGCGGGCCATTTACTCAACCCTCGAGAACGAGATTATCCCGCTCTACTATGACCGCGGCGAGGAAGGCATTCCCGGCGAATGGCTGCGGCGCATGCGCCAGTCGCTGATGAATCTGAGCCCGCAGTTTAACAGCCAGCGGATGGTGTGCCAGTACATGTCGCAGTTGTACGGCCCCGCCCATGACGCCTTCGCGGCGATCAGCGCCGATGGATTTGCGCCCGCTCGCGACCGTGCCCGCTGGAACCGGCAGGTGCAGGAGGCGTGGCACCGCGTCTCCTTCGTCGATGTCGGGCCGGGGCCGGAAAGCTCGGTGCTCACCGGCAAGCCGATCCCCATGCGCGCCGTGCTCGATCTCGCCGGCCTGACGCCACAGGATGTGCGCGTGGAAGCGGTGGTGGGGCGCGTCGGCGTGAACGGGTCCCTCGAAGAGACCCAGGTGATGACGCTTCCGCCGGTGGAGCAGGAGGGGTCAGCCTGGGTGTTCCGCAGCGAGTTCGTGCCCCATCAGACCGGGCGGCTGGGCTATTCGGTGCGCGTTTGCCCCAACCATTACGATGACCCGCTCACCCGGCCATGTAACGCGCTGTTGAAGTGGGGCATCGACTAGCATTCAATAATTTCCAGGCAGGGCGTGGCCCTGCCCCACCGTGCTGCGCCCGGGGTGTTCAGCCGGCCGGTTCCGCCCGGAAGCGCGGCGGTGTTCCGCAGCGAGTTGACCCGCTCACCCAACCATGTAATGCGCTATTGAAGTTGGCATCGACTAGCATTCAAGGATTTTCCGGGCTGCACCGTGGGGCAGGGCCACGCCCTGCCGCTTCGTGGGGCGGGCAAGCCCGTCCGCAGCCGGCGTTCCGCCGGCCGGTGCCGCCTGGAAACGCGGCGGCAGCCAGGATTGGCTGCCCCACAACTACGGGCGTCCGCCGGGGCTCGCCTGGCTCATCACCTGCTGCTCCGCGGTGCTCGCGGCGCCCGCCTGCTGGCTGAGTTCCACGGCGGCGTTGGGATCGGGCGGCGGCGCGATCGGAGCGAAGGCCGATTGCACCGGCGGGGCCGAAGCGCCCGGCGGGGGAGCCGGAATCTCGCCCTTTCCAGCCTCCGCCTGCATTTGATCGAGTCCGCCATCCACGGTAACGCGCATCTGGTTCTGCATGTCCTGCAGGTCCGCGAACGCCACCGTGACCACCGCTCCCTTCGGGCAGTCCTGCTTCTTGCTGGCCATCACATAGAGGAAGCCCGCGCTGGCCTCCTGCGGCGGCGGAGATTGAAGCTGCAGAACGTCACCCTCGCTGACCACGCAGGACTGTCCCATGGAGTCGCTGACATCCAGCGGATTGGCCACCACAAACACGTGCTCGGAGCCGTCGGCAAGGGTCCTCGGAAGCCCGCTCGAGTTGGGGTCCGGCTCGATGCCCTGGGCGGCCTGCTGCTGCTCTGAATTCTCCAGAGCGAGTTGGCGTTGCACTTCCGCGGAGATGGCGTCCTTTACGTCGGGCGTCAGGGTCACGTTTCCGCCGCCAGGAGGGTAAGCGGGAGGATACGCCCCGCCTTGCCCCTGCGCTTGCGCATCCATCTGCTGCTGATACGCCGCCTGGAGGCTGGCCGCAATCAGATAATCGGTGAGCCAGAATGCCGCGCTCGGGTACGAGGGGTACGGCGCAAAATACCCGCCGTAGGATTCATACCACGGGCTTCCCGACCAGCCCCATACGTAAGAAGCCGGTGACCCCCAGGGGTGGTATGCCCACCCATAGAACATTGGAGAGTAATAATGCACCGGCGTGTATTCAACGAGCGAAACGTTGCGATAGGAATAGGATCGATAGTAGTTCACCGATGTGTGACCCTGCGAGTAGTAAGTGCGCTGGGCATACTCGTGGCCACGGAAAGTGAACGGTTGCTGGACATAGCCATGCCCGGCGCCGTTGGTAACGATAGCGACGTGGTTGGGCCGCTGCGCCACAATCTGCCGGCCGCCCCACGGCGAGTGAGTGATGGTCATCCCCTGGGTGGTCACCCGTCGTACGCTGCCGTCACTGGCGATTTGAGCCTGTGCGCCATTGGGCCCCTGCCACGTATGCACGGGGACGCTCCCGCCGGCAATGGGCGCGGGACGCGTTGGGGGAACCCCCGGGGGACTCGGCATCCGCCTGCCATACGGCGGCACGCCGCTACCGGGATTCTGCGGCTGCCGGACCGGCGGCACGCCAGAGGGCGGCGGGGTATTCCGGGGCCTGACCATCGGCGTCGGCGGAGGAGTACGGGCCGGTGCCGTGGTTACGCGGCGGGGAGGCGCCTTGGTGGTGGCATGGGCGACGGGATGATGCGGTGGCGGGGCTTTGGTGACCTTTGGCGGCGCCTCATCCGCGAAGAGCAAGGGAAAAGACAGAGACCAGAGCGCGCCAAGCGCCACATATCTCCAACCGCGCAGGGTTTCCATCCGTGTCACCGCCTGGGCGCATGATACAACGCCCTCATGCGGGGATTCAAGCGGCCTCCTGAGATCCATAAGACCGCAGTGTTGCAGCCCTTACAGAAGTCTTACAAAATGCAGGCCGAATCACTGTTAGTCTGCGGATGTAACAATGACTCGCAATCCTGCGGAATCAAACCCTATTACCCTGCCTGCCCCCAGGGGCATGAACTGGTCCACCACCGCCGTGATGGTGGTGCTGCACGCGGGCGCGCTGGGCGCCTTGTTCTTTTTCAGTTGGCGCTATGCGGCAATTGCTCTGCTGCTGTGGCTGATGACCGGCGGCCTGGGCATCAGCATGGGCTACCATCGCCTGCACACCCACCGCTCGTACCGGGTGCCGCTTTGGATGGAATACTTCTTCGCCGTCTGCGGAACCATGACCCTGGAAGGCGGGCCGATTTTCTGGGTGGCCACTCACCGCATCCACCACCAGAAGTCCGACCAGCCCGGCGATCCGCATTCGCCGCACGACGGCGCTTTCTGGTCGCACATGGGCTGGCTTCTGTTTGGCGATGTGAACCACAACAATACGCGGGTCATGTCCAAGTACGCTCCAGACCTTGCCAGGCACCCGTTCTATGTCTGGCTGAACAGTTACCACTGGGTGCCCACCGTGGTTCTGGCGGGCATTCTCGCGGTTATCGGCGGGCTACCGCTGGTGCTCTGGGGAATCTGCCTGCGGATTGTGGTTGGCTATCATTGCACCTGGCTGGTGAACTCCGCTTCGCACATGTGGGGCTACCGGCGCTTCGCCACCCGCGACGATTCGCGAAACAACTGGTGGGTGGCGCTGATGACCTTCGGGGAAGGCTGGCACAACAACCACCACGCCCATCCCACCTCGGCGCGGCACGGCCTGGCCTGGTATGAATTCGATTCCACCTGGATTCTGATCAGCGTTCTGAAGAAGCTGGGCATCGCGCGCTCCGTGCATGTCGCCCGGTTGACCTCGGAAGCAGTTCCGGAACGCGAAGCGGCCTGAACGGCTTCGGCTATCCTTAAAGCATGGTGATCGCCGGGCGCCGGAAGTCCATCGCCTTCTTCATCGCGCTGGGCGCCGGCCTCGTTTCCGTCATCCTTCTCCTCTATATCGGCTGGGTGCTGCTGAACTGGCGCACGGGCATCCTGCTGTTTCTGGGCATACTCCTGCTGGCCATGATCATCGCCGGCATTGTGGTGAACACCATGTTTCTGGTGCGCGAAATCCGGCGCAATGAGCAGCACAACGCCTTCATCAACGCGGTGACGCACGAGCTGAAAACGCCCGTCGCGTCCATCCGGCTGTACCTCGAAACGCTGCAAACGCGCGCCCTCGACGATGTGAAGCGCCAGGAATTCTACGGCATCATGCTGGAGGACAGCGGGCGTCTGCTGGCCTCCATCGAACAGATCCTGCGCACCGGGCGCATGGGCCAGACCAGCCGCAAGCTGAACGTTGCGCCCGTGGACCTCAACGCGTTGACCGAGGAGTGCGTCACGCGCGCGCGCACGCTGCACCACCGCACCACCGATTCGCTGCAGTACGACGGCGCCGTGCAGGCCACCATCATGGGCGACGCCGACGAGGTGAGCGCGGCCATTTCGAACCTCATCGACAACGCGGTGAAATACTCCGGAAGCACCGTCAGGGTGCTGCTGGAAGCCGGCGATGCGGATGATAAATTCTTTTCCATCCGGGTAAAAGACGAGGGGCTGGGCATTCCTAAATCCGAATTAACCCAGATTTTCAAGAGATTCTATCGGGTTCCTGGCGGTCGCATCAAGGGCACGGGTCTGGGGCTGTTCATCGTGCGCTCCGTCGCTCGCCGTCACGGCGGCCGCGCCTGGGCCGAAAGCGAAGGCCCCGGCCGCGGCAGCACCTTCGTTCTGCAGTTCCCCGTCGCCCGATGAGCCGCATTCTGGTGGTGGAGGACGAGCAGCACCTGGCGGAGGGGTTGCGCTTCAACCTCGAAGAGGACGGATATTCGGTGCAGGTGGTGGAGACCGGAGAAGCAGCGCTCGAATTGCTGCTCGGCGCATCGTCGCCCTTCGACGTCGTGATCTTGGATGTCATGCTGCCGGGAAAGAGCGGCTTCGTGGTGGTCTCCGAACTGCGCCAGGCCGGGCAGTTTGTTCCCACGCTCATTCTGACCGCCCGCGGCCACCCTGACGACGTGCTGCAGGGCTTCGCCGCCGGCGCCGACGACTATCTGACCAAACCATTTGAGCTGTCCATTTTGATCGCGCGCATTCGCAGTCTGCTGCGCCGCGGCGAGTGGCTCGGATCGGCCGCCAATCATGTCCCGGTTCCCGAAGAGGCGCAGGAGGTTTTCACCTTCGGCGATAAATCGGTGGATTTTGAAGCGCAGGAGCTCCGCGTTCGCGAGCAGGTATTTCCACTCACGCTGATGGAGGCGAATCTTCTGCGCTACCTGATTCAACATGAGGGCAAGGCCGTTTCCCGCAAGAAGATGATCGAGGAAGTATGGGGCTTGCGCGAGGACACCGACACGCGGCCCATCGACAACTTCATCGTGCGGCTGCGCCGCTACATCGAGGACGACCCGAGACGCCCTCGTCATCTGACCACCGTGCGAGGCGTGGGATATCGCTTCGCGGCCGCGCCGACGGCCGCCGAGCCGGCGGGGTAGGGTACTACTAGTCCGGCTGGAAGCGGTTTCACATAATTCAGTACGAAAATTCCGCCAGCGCCGTTTCTTTTTCGTGTCGATTGGCGTTTAATGGTATTTCCCGGAATGGAGGGTCTTTGTTTAGGAACGAACCACGTACCATTAGTGCGGGCAATGGTGCCGGCGCCATCGCACCGGATTCCGATTTTCTCGATCTGCTGACGGCGGTGACCGGGGCGGCCGAGCCCGACGAGGCGCTCGAACAAATCTGCGTCTACCTCGAGCGCAGCCTGCCGGGCTGCCGTGCCGCGGTGCTGGCTTTGGACGGCTGGGTGCTGACCTGCGCGGCCGCGCCCAGCCTGCCGCCGGAATATATTCGCGGGACCACCGGCGTTCGTCTTCATCCCGACGCCGAGATCGAAGCCGCCGCCACCGATGGCCTGCCCATTCTCCTGAAGAAGCTCGGTCTCGTGGAGTCCTCCTCCACCCCCATCGTTTCCTCCCGGGAAGCTCTGCTGGGCCTGCTGAACCTGTATACAACCAGGCGAAGCAGCATCGAATCCGATCCCTGGCGGGAGATCGCCGCGAAGCTGGCCGTGGTGGTGTTGGAGCGGAGGAGTCTGGAGCGCCGCCGCACGTTCGAATTGAATCACGATGCCACCACGGGGCTGCCCAATCGCCGCCGCTTTCTCGACCTGCTGGATGGGGAACTGTTCGCCGCCGCGCGGGAATGCGAGCACGTCACGGTGGCGGCGATGGATCTCGATCGGTTTCGCCAGGTGAACGAGGCCATGGGCCATGACGGCGGCGATCGTCTGTTGCGCTATGCCGGTGAGCGCCTCCGTTCGGTGGTGGGCGCAAGCGGGATCGTCGCCAGAACCGGGAGCGACGAGTTCGCCATCGCCTCGCGCAGCCCGGCTGACGCGCTGGAAGAGATGCTGCGAAGCGCGCTTTCCGGTCCGTTCACGGTATCGGGACGGGAGTTGTTCGTCACCTGCGCGGTTGGTTTCACCGTATCCGACGGCGACGCCTCCGACGGTTCCGCCCTTTTGCAGCAGGCCGAATGCGCGCTGCAACGGGCGCGCGCCAGCGGATCCAACGAAGCGGTTCGCTTCCGCGCCAGCCGCCGGCAGAACACGGCATCCGATCTGGACATCGAGCAACAGCTTCGCCAGGCGTTTGCGGGCAGTGAGCTGGAAGTCCGCTATCAGGCGGTGCGGCGGGCCAACGGTGAACTGGCCGGATTCGAAGCGCTGCTGGCGTGCGGTTCGCTGGCGCCGGGCGATTTCATCCGCGTGGCCGAAGTCTCCGGCATCATTGTGCCGATCGGCGCGTGGGTGCTGGAGAACGCGTGCATGCGCGCGGCCGGTTGGAACGCCCGCGGCCGGGGACCGGTGCGGCTGGCGGTGAATGTGTCGGCCGTGCAGTTCGCTTCGCCCGGGTTCGTGGGCGTTGTGCACAGCGCGCTGGAGCGCAGCGGCCTTGCGCCGTCGCTGCTGGAACTGGAAATCACGGAAAGCGTGCTAATGCGCGACGTGGAGCAATCCATCCGTCGCATGTCCGAGCTGCGGCGCATTGGCGTGCGCCTGGCCATCGACGATTTCGGCACGGGTTACTCTTCGCTGAACTATCTGCGCCTGCTGCCCGTCACTACAATTAAAATCGACCAATCCTTTGTGCGCGATCTCACGGAATCCTCGGGAACGCTCACGGTGGTGCGCAGCGTGGTCGCGCTGGCGCACGGCCTCGGTCTGGAAGTGGTGGCCGAGGGCGTGGAGACGGAGCGGCAACTGGAGTTGCTGCGGGACGCCGGATGCGACTGTTTTCAGGGGCATCTCTTCGGCCGCCCGGCCCCCGCTACGGAGATGGAGCGCGCCAACGCCGCGTGTGTGTGAGTGAATGAGGTATGTGCGCGATGAAAGTTTTCTCCTGGCTGGATTCTTACTGGATCACGACACTCACTCCGACCTCCGTATGCATTATCGTGGCGGCCTTCGTCGTTCTCGTCGCATATGGAGTATATTCCGGGAGAAAGCAAGTCGCGGCTCTGAAGGACGCGGCGGCTCGCATGGGCTTTTCATTCGAACAAAACGGCGCGGCCCTCCGCCGCGAACTCAACCCCAGACTGCATCTGCTGTACCGCGGGGGCTCGGGAAAACTCACCAACGTGATGCGCGGAACGTCCCTCGCCGGGGATGTGGCGCTCTTTGAGTATCGCTACTCGGAAGGCGGAGGAGAGCGACAGGCGCACTTTTTCCAGACGGTTGCCGCATTTTCTTTCGCGGATATGGATCTGCCCGAGTTTCACATGGGCGCCACGCACTGGTGGCACAAGCTGGGCAGCGCGCTTGGTTTCCAGACGATTCAGTTTGAGAGTCATCCCGAGTTCGGCAAGCGCTACCGGCTGGCTGGAGAGGACGAAGACGCCGTGCGCCGCTTCTTTGGCCCGCCTCTGCTCGATTACCTGCAGTCCTTGCCGGAGAAGCCGGTATGGAGTATTGAGGCGGCGGCTCCATGGCTCATTGTTTACCTTCCGATGCATCTCGCGAAGCCGGATCAACTCGCGTCCTTCCGCGATTCTGCCGCGTCCATTGCAAGCAAGGTGGTGGCTGCGGCCAGGGCCGGCCGGACGGGGCGGTAATTGCGCAACCTGACAGTTGCGTTTCAAACGGGACTCTGTTAATCTGCAACCAGGAGGTTGCGGATGGAAACGGACCGGATCGAGAAAAAGATTCTTCTGCGCGCGCCGCTGCCACGAATCTGGAAGGCCTTGTCGGATTCCGCCGAGTTCGGCTACTGGTTTGGCATGAAGTTCGACGGCCCTTTCGCGCCGGGGGCGGTGATGCATGCCGCTCTCGTGCCCACCGGGGTCAACGCCGAAATTGCCAGGGGCCAGAAGAAATATGAAGGCCTGCCGGTGGAGATTACCATCGAACGGATGGAACCGGAGCGCCTGTTCTCTTTCCGTTGGCACCCGTTCGCCATTGAGCGCGGCGTAGACTACTCCACGGAACCGACGACCCTCGTTGTTTTCGTTCTGGAAGAAGTCGAAAACGGCGTCATGCTGACGGTCACGGAATCCGGCTTCGATCAAATCCCGCTGGCCCGCCGGGCGAAGGCGTTCACGGCGAACGAGCAGGGCTGGGGAATCATGGTGAAAGTGATCGGGGAGTATCTTGGCGACGCGCCGTAGTTCGAAAGCGCTTCTGTTCGCCGCCCTCGGCGACGAAGCGCGGCTGCGGATCGTTTCGCGGCTTTGCGATCGCGGGCCGATGTCCATCACCGGCCTCACGGCGGGCTCCCGGATCACCCGCCAGGCGATCAGCAAGCACCTGCGCGTGATGGGGCGGGCCGGTCTGGTGCGCTGCCGGCGGCAGGGGCGCGAGAGCGTCTGGCAATTGGACGAGCGGCGCCTCGAAGAGGCGCGCCAGTATCTGGATCAGATTTCAGCGCAGTGGGACAGCGCTCTTGAGCGGCTGCGCGAGTTCGTCGAAGGGTGAAATGCGTTAGCGCCCGCGTTTCGCCGCTACCAGCTCTTCAATCTGCACCAGCTCGGTCGGGTAATCGCCGGTGTAGCAGGCGTAGCAATAGCGGCCGTCGTGGTCGTCCACAGCCTGGCGCAGGCTGCCCAGTGACAGATAGCCGAGCGAATCGGCCTCCACAAAACGGCGGATTTCCTCCACCGTATTGTTGGCCGCGATCAGCTCGTTCTTGGACGGCGTATCCACGCCATAGAAGCACGGCGAAACGGTGGGTGGGCAGGAAATGCGCATATGCACCTCGCGCGCGCCGGCGTTGCGCACCATGCGCACCAGCTTGCGGCTGGTCGTTCCGCGCACCAGGGAATCGTCCACCAGCACCACGCGCTTGCCTTCCAGAAGGTGGCGCACCGGATTCAGCTTCAACTTCACGCCAAAATCGCGAATTTCCTGTGACGGTTCAATGAAGGTGCGGCCCACGTAGTGGTTGCGGATCAGCCCATGGCGGAACGGCAGCTTCGCTTCCGCCGCGTAGCCGATCGCCGCGGGCACGCCGGAGTCCGGCACCGGCACCACGATGTCGGCGTCGGCCGGGCACTCGCGCGCCAGCAGCCTGCCCAAATTCTCGCGGGATTCCTGCACGGAGCGGCCAAACACCGTGGAATCGGGCCGCGCGAAGTAGACGTGCTCGAATACGCAGTGAGCCAGATCGCCGGCCGGGGCATAGCGCTCGCGCGTCATTCCCTCGGGACCCACCACCACCATCTCCCCCGGCTCCACGTCGTTCAGATACACCGCGCCAATCAAATCGAACGCGCACGTTTCCGAAGAGAATACGTAAGTGGTGTGGCCGCCCGCTTCCATCTGGCCCAGCGCGAGCGGACGGAAGCCGTGCGGGTCGCGCGCCACAATGATGCGGTCCTGCGCCAGAAACACCAGGGAGAACGCGCCTTCCAGCTGCAGCAGGGCGTCACGCAATGCGCCGGCCAGGGTGCGTTCGCGCGAGCGCGCCACCAGATGCAGGATCACCTCGGTGTCGCTGGTGCCCTGAAAAATGGACCCGTCGGCTTCAAGGTCGCGCCGCAGCTCGGTGGCATTCGTGATGTTGCCGTTGTGCGCCACCGCTACGCGGCCCTTGTTGCACACTACCGAGAAGGGTTGCGCGTTGTTCAGCAGGCTGTCGCCGGTGGTGGAATAGCGGGTGTGACCGATCGCGAGGTTGCCCGGCAACTCCGCCAGGCGCTCCGGCGTGAAGATGTCCGCCACGTGGCCCATGCTCTTGTAGGCGTACACTTCGCGCCCGTCGGTGGAGACGATGCCCGCGCTCTCCTGTCCGCGATGCTGCAGCGCGTACAGACCCAGATACGTAAGGTTCGAAGCTTCCCGATGGCCGTAAATGGCGAAAACGCCGCATTCCTCGTGGAGTTTATCGAACATCGTAAACGGTTCCTCGGGGGGAGGTGCGCATTCTCAAACGCTAATAATGTTGGCCAGTGAACTCTGATGCCGCTCTCTGAGGCTGGCCACCGCGCAACGGACCAGAACCTCAGAATTGTTTCGAACGTGTAACTCTTCTTTCATGGTAACACCCGCCACCAGCGCTTCCACTCCGTTCTCTATCGCGATTTCTACGACGCGTTCCGGATTCGCCGTTGATATAAGGATGCGCGACGGGCCTTCGTGGAACAGCAGGTACCGGGGATCGAGGCCCGACTGCAGATCCACGCGCGCGCCAATCTCACTCGGCCCGAACGAGGCTTCCGCCAGCGCCACCGCCAGCCCGCCATCGCTGAGGTCGTGCGCGGATTCGGCCAGGCCCTCCGCCGCAATCTGGCGCATGGCGTCGTGCACGCGCTTCTCATACGCCATGTCCAGCGTGGGCGGCAATCCCCACATCGCGTCCATCACCACTTTGGCGTATTGCGTCCCGCCGAAGCGCTCATGCGTGGCCGTTCCGATGCCGCCCAGCAGCACCAGCGTCCGGCCTTCGTTCTGAAACGCTACCGGGATGGGCGCGGCAATCTTCATCAGGCCAACAATGCCCATCACCGGGGAAGGGAAGATGCCCTCGCCCAGCGTCTCGTTGTACAGGCTGACGTTTCCTCCGGTAATGGGCGTGTCGAAAAACTTGCACGCTTCGGCCATGCCTTCAATGGACTCCACAAGCTGCGCCATAATCTCCGGCCGCTCCGGATTTCCGAAGTTCAGATTGTTGGTGGCGGCCACGGGCAGCGCGCCCACGGTGGCCAGGTTGCGGCAGCACTCGGCCACAATCAGCTTCGTGCCCTCGCGCGGCGAAAGCGCCGTGAAACGCTGGTTGCCGTCGAGCGACATCGCAATGGCCGTTCCGGTTTGCTTGATGCGTATGATGGCCGCGTCCCCGCCCGGTCCCGCCAGCGTGTTGGTGCGGATAGTGTGGTCGTACTGCTCAAAGATCCAGCGCTTGGAGCAAACGTCGGGCGAGCCGAGAATGGCCAGCAGATCCTCGGTGAGCCGGTTGCCCGTGGGCAACGGCGGGCCTTCCATCGGCGCCGGGCGGTATGGCGGCACGTTGTGCGGGCGGTCGTAGAGAGGCGCTTCGTCGGCCAGCGCGCGATTGGAAATTTCCGCCACCACCACGCCGTGGTCCTTCACTCGCAGCTTGCCGTCGGAGGTGACCTGGCCGATAGTCACCGCGTCCAGCCCCCACTTGCGGAACACCGCGAACACTTCCGCCTCACGCCCCTTGTCGGCCACCAGCAGCATGCGCTCCTGCGATTCCGACAGCATGATCTCGTAGGGAGTCATGCCGGTTTCGCGCTGCGGGACATATTGCAGGTCGATCTCGACGCCGGTCTCCGCGCGGCTGCCCATTTCGCAAGTAGAACAGGTGAGCCCCGCGGCGCCCATGTCCTGAATGCCAACCACCGCGCCCGTGTGCATGGCTTCCAGACACGCTTCCAGCAGAAGCTTCTCCATGAACGGATCTCCCACCTGCACGTTGGGGCGTTTCTGTTTTGACGATTCGGTGAACTCGGCGGAGGCCATCGATGCCCCGTGAATCCCATCGCGCCCGGTTTTCGCGCCCACGTAGATCACCGGGTTGCCGATGCCCGTGGCGCGGCCGTAGAAGATTTCGTCGTGACGGAAGATGCCCAGCGCGAACACGTTCACCAGCGGATTGCCGTTGTAGCAGGGCTCGAACACGGTTTCGCCGCCGATGGTGGGCACGCCGAAACAGTTCCCATAATGCGAAATGCCGGAAACCACCCCTTCCAGAATGCGCCGGTTGCGCGGCTTGTCCAGAGAGCCGAAGCGCAACGAGTCCATGACCGCGATAGGCACGGCGCCCATGGTGAAGATGTCCCGCAGGATGCCGCCGACTCCGGTGGCCGCGCCCTGGAACGGCTCGATGAAGCTGGGGTGGTTATGCGATTCGATCTTGAACGCGATGGCCCAGCCGTCGCCGATGTCGATGATGCCCGCGTTCTCGCCCGGCCCCTGCAGGACCAGCTTGCTCGCGGTGGGCAGCTTCTTCAGGTGCAGGCGCGAGCTCTTGTAGGAGCAATGTTCGCTCCACATGACGCTGAAGATGCCCAGCTCGGTGTAAGTGGGCTCCCGGCCGAGCAGAGAGACGATCTTCTGATACTCGGCGTCGGTGAGCTGGTGTGCGGCGACCAGATCGGGTGTGATGGCGCTCATTTCGGTGGGGATGCTTTCAGGATAGCAGCGCGGGACAAAACAGAGTCGCTACGAGGGATCGGAGCGTCATTTCAAACGATCCCTCTACTTATGGACCTGCGCAACCGGTTCAGGGCACTCCGGGTGCGCCTTCAGCAAGCCGCCTCCCGTGGCGCACATAAAGGACGTAGACGCTCTTCTGCTCGTTCTCAACCTTGAAGATGATTCGGTGCGATTTGAAAACGAGTTGGCGCACATCGCCTTCAGATAGAGTCTCTCGCGGGCGAACGCACAACGATCCGGATTGTTCTCCAACGTCTCGATACGCCGGTACAGACCTCGGAGCCAATGCGCCGCGTTGATCGGCGAACGTTCGTGAATATCACCAAAAGACTCACGAATGCCAGCCTGGGCTTCCGGAGTGACGACAACCCGGTACTTCACTTCAAGGAAACGCCGTGCTCTTTCGCAAGCTCGTCGAGAAACTCGCGCATGGGCCGGCCCTCGCGGCGGCTTGCTTGTTCCAGGCCGCGGCTGATCCCCCGAATCGTTTCCACCAGCTCCCTCTCGTCGAGGAGCTTCTGATAGGCCGCGGCGCTCTGGACAACCACCTCCGCCTGCCCATTTACCGTCAGAACGGCTGGCTTACCCGACCTCTTCAGGCGGCGAATGTGGGCCTTCGTGTTTCTCTGGAAGTCGCTGAGAGGGTGAATGCCAGCCAAGTCGATCATGACATCTAATTTACATGAAATATCATGCGCGGACAACCACCGCCAGCACGGAGGTCCGGAACCTCGGAACGATTCTCAACCTCGACGCAACCCAGGCGCGGGTACGCTCGGCTGCGTATCTTGCAGGTGTTCACCGAACCGCGACGGTGACGGAGCGGAGACCAGATGGCTCTTCTCGGCACCGTGCCGGCTTTGCTACAGCTTCCGATAGAGGCCGCGCTCACCGCGCCAGCCCCACTCGCCGCAGTAAATCCTGAAATCGCGGGTCGGCGCGCAGGGGGTCGTAGACGGGGTCCACTTTTAGAGCGGTCATGGAATTGGAGTGCTGCGCGTAGGCTTTTTCCAGCCAGGAGAAAGCCTGATCCTTGAGGTCCATGCCGAGGTAGGCGCCAGCGAAGGCAGTCGGATCGGTCTGCCCGGAGCGATTATCCTGAAGCGCCGTCCGGAGCTCGCGTTCGGCCGCGGCTCGCTCGCCCGAGCGGCCGTGCAGGTACGCAAGCTCCGACCAGTACCCGGGTGTATCGGCAGCAGCTCCCGAGCCAGGCTCGAACAGGGCCAGGGCTTCCTGAGCCTTCCCTTTGGCGTCGTCAACGCGAAGCAGGCAGCCTGAGGCTCGCGCAAAGTGCGGGTTCATGTTTAGAACGGATTGGCACTTCTCCTGCGCACGATCGTACTGTCGCGAGTAGAGCAGCAGGATGCCGTTGTCGGTGGCGACGATCAGTGAGAGCGGGTCGAGCTGGCGGGCGCGCTCGCTTTCGCGAAACGCTTCGTCGAAGCGGCCGAGGTAGCCGAGATGTTCCGCGTACCAGTGGTGCGCCATGGCGTAGCTGGGGTTCAACTCGATCGCGCGCCGGTATTCGTTTTCCGAGGTTTGCCAATCAAGATCGTAATTCTGAACAATGACCGCCAGGGCGGTGTGCGCCTCCGCCAGGCCGGGGTCGATCTCCAGGGCGCGCAACGCGGCGGCGCGGGCCTTCACCATGTAATCCGGCCGCGATTCGCCGGTGTATCCGTTCATCAGGGCATAGCAATCGGCAAGGCCGGCGTACGAAGGCGCGTTGCCCGGATCTTTCGCGATCGCCTGTTCGAAATAGCCGATGGCGCGCCGGAAATCCTCAGCGGTGCGCTTGTTCCATAAGTAAAGGCCTTCTAGGTAGAGGTCGTAGGCTTCAGCCTGTTGTGGCGAAAGAACGGGTAGCTTGGGTGGCGGCTGGACGCGCCGGTCCCCGAAGGCAAGCTGGATTTCATCGGAGATCTCGTGTGTGATCTCGGTCTGCAGGCTCAGGATGTCGCTGAGCTGCCGGTCATACTCCCTGGTCCAGACGTGCGTTTCCCCGCGCACGCGAATCAATTGCGCGGTGACGCGAGCCCGGTTCCCCTGCCGGCGGAGGCTGCCTTCCAATACGTATTGAACGCCCAGTTCCTCGCCAATCTTGCCCACCCGCTCCTGGGTCTGCTTGTAGTGCATCACCGAGGTGCGGGCAATGACGCCCACTCGCGCTGGATTGATGCGGCCCAGTTGAGCGATCATCTCCTCGGTGAAGCCGTCGCTCAGGTAATCCTGAGCCGTGTCTCCGGTCAGGTTTTCGAATGGGAGAACCGCGACCAGGACAGCTCCGGCGGAGCCATCCAATCGGGTGCGCGCGCCAGGCCAGAGCGAGTAAGCGAGCGCGCCGGCGATGGCCAGCGATGCGGTGGCGAGGACTAGCCAGGCCACTCGATGCCCCGGCAGGGCGGCGGCCGGAGACGATTGGGGGATCTCCGCGGTGGCCAGCGCCGGGGCTTCCTGAACCGGCGCGATCAGGCGATATCCGAGCTTCCGGAGCGTCTCAATGTATCGCGGCGCGCTGGCCGAATCGTTGAGGCCGCGTCGTAACTCATTGATCGATGTATTGAGGCCCTGTTCGAAATCGACGAAGGTGTCGTCGGGCCAAAGCATTTGCCGGAGCTCATCCCTGGTCACCACCTCGCCGGCCCGCTCGGCCAGAATCTGCAGAATCTGAAACGGCTGCGGGCGGAGCTTGAGCTTGATTCCGGACTTGTAGAGCTCCCGAGTGGGCGTACGGATTTCAAAAGGACCGAAGCGATAGCCGGCTGCGGGCGTGGCCATGACTTGACCTGACCTTAACGCCTCGCCTCAAATCCTGAAGATTGAGAGGATTGCGCGCTTATGCGAATTCCATCGAGCATTGAGCGATCTTCCATTGCAGTCCTCACTCTGCAGGGCCAACGTGGGCATTATACCCCGCGATTCGATAGCGGCGCGTCTGTGCGAGCCGGAGCCGGCTGGCACGGAGGAGGCAGATGCGACCGAGCGGTTGGATTTTCGACACGCCTTCGGGAGGCGGCGGGGATGGTTTCACAAAGACGACGGCGACCGAACGAACTACTGGTACGCGGCCGCCGGCGCCTCGCTTGGAAAAGGCCCCAAGGCGCCTCAGAATGTGAGCGTCAGCGGTGGCGCCCGGGACATGTCCAGCGCCGGCAAGGTGCATCTGAAGATGTATCTCCGCCCGCGCGCCCATGGCTCTTGGTCGGTGCGATAGTGCAACGCGTTAGTGAGCACCCACCAGCGGATAGTACAGCGACTGGGCGTTGAGGACTGTAGCTTCGGAGGAAGCGAATACCATGCTGAAGGATCGACGTGGAAAAATCCAGGAATACAGCAAATCATCGGCGGGCTTCGCTGCACTCCTGTACAACTTTGATATCGGAATAGCCGCGGTCAAACCCGAACACCTTCAGTGGTTACGCGACAACTTGAAACCATTTTCGCGATCCTCTATCGTCAGAACCACAATACTTGGATTTGCCAGCCGCACGGGCGCGGATAAGTTTAACAAGTCATTATCAACTCTGCGGGCGTTCACCACGCAGCAAGTAATCGCGCAAATGGGTGGCCCTCCCGTCGGACCAAATCCGTATCCGGCTTGGATGTCTTTCGGTGAAGACGCGGCCAGACTTACAGGCGATCCCGATGGGTACGAGAGCGAACGATGGCGCAGTGTGCTCGTGATTGTCTCCGAGCCAACCAAGCCTCCCGATCTTCCCAAGCCGATCTTCATTCCGAAGGTACGGCGACTAATGGTAACGTTCACGATAGAGGCTCAAGCCGGCGGAATACTTTCAGGCGGCGGCGAACCTGGCGACCGCGCTGCCCAGAACTCCGCCCGATTGGCCGGACAATTGTGGGGCGTCGGAAACACGAGGGAGTACTTCGGACTGGTTCCTGGAAATGCAACGTTATCGGAAATTAGGGCAAAACCAATTAATGAGACCGTTGGGAACTTCGTACTGAACAGTACTACACGCTCTGTTCAAGTCGAGTTCGTCTATACCGTGGGCGGACGGTCACGGCCCACCTACAATGGGAAGGCCCTTCATGCCGACGACGTTTCAGATTGGATGGAAAATCCTTCAAAACAATACCTGAAGTATGGCCCAGTTAGGCTGGAGTGAGCGGGCCGCGGGCGGCGTTCGAAGTAACCAGCCGGAAAGCTTTCGAGCTCCTTCTCCCAGACGATGCGGAGGTCGGGGGGCACGGAGATCCTTGATGCTTTGTACCGCCGCTCGCGCTTGGCTTCCCGCCGGCGGCGCTCTGATTCTGGCAGCCAGCCTGCCGCGGAACACCTCCACGAACCGATGGGCGTCAGTCGTTCTTTGAAGGAACGCCAGTAAGAATCCAGCCCGCGCCGCACATCGCCAGCGCTACGAAGGCGCTGTTCCACTCGTTTCCGTTGTGCGGGCTTCCGGCCACGCGCGGCGCGTGCAGCAGCACCACCCAAAGAAAGAACATCAGTCCCAGCAGCGCTCCGGCAAGGCGCATCTGCCACCTCGCAATAATGCTCAGGCCCGCGGCGATGAGGGCAACGCCCGTGAAGCCAGCCAGGAACAATCTTCCCGGCATCCACGATGGAATCAGCGTGGCGATGAAGCGCAGAATCTCAAAGTGATCCACGCCGAAAATGACCATGCAGATGCCCAACAGAATTCGAGCCGGCGCCGCACAGCGATCCACCGCGTTGTCCAGCGCCCAGGACCCAGTGCTTTCGAGGCGCAATGCTCCCGCCAGCACCAGGGCGGCGCAACCGATGGCCAGCGGCTCCAGCACCCGCGTTCGCTCGCCGACATCGGCAACAAGGGGAAGTTTGGCCAGGCGCAGGAAGGCGACGCTGGCGAAGTAAACGATGGCCACAACAGTGGCTCCCAGACGCGCTTTCCTGCCAATCGCCATGGCTACGCCCCCGGCGGCGAGCGCGGCCCCCATCAAATACGCAAAGAACGCCTGTGCGGGAATCCATTCAGGGGTGAGCTCTAGTCCCGGCACAAAGCCCGTGTAAAAGAGATTTTGGATTCCGAAGAAAATGATGCAGAGCGCGAACAGAAAGCGTCCCGGCCTCGCGAGCATATCGATCTTCATCATCATGCGAAAAAAAGGGGGCGGCTTGCGCCGCCCCACACTGACAGGGGTAATTCCAGCAGCTAGAAGTTATACTTCAGGCTCATCATGATCACGCGCCGGCCCACCGTGTTCAGAGCCCTTCCAGTGGTCTCCGCGTTCAGGTTGGTCATCGACAGCGTGTTATTGGCCCCGATGTAATCGAGCTGAATGTCCGCGGTGTTCGCGGAAAGACTGGGCAGCGGATGGTTCAGGAAGTTATACGCCTGGAACCGGAACTGCACGTTCTGGTGTTCCTTGAACGCGAAGTTCTTGTACATGGAGAGGTCGCTGTTGAAGTAGGCGGGCCCCTTGATGTACGGCCAGATGTAGGCTCCCTGCTGGCCCGGAGTCGTCTCCGGAGCGAAGCAGGAGGGGTTGAAATACTGGCCCGAACTCAGTCCCGCGCCCGGGTTGCAGGTTACCACCAACAAGGGATTGCCGGTGGCCATGGAAGTGGTGCCAAACCACCCCTGCCCGTTCGACCCGTAGTTATACCCATCGAAGGTACCCGGGAACTCGGCGTTCAATTGCCCCTCGGTGATGTTCGGCTGAATGGCGGCGCCGCTCGAGAACTGCGTGATCCCCGATAGCTCCCAACCGTTCACGACGCCACCCAGAATGGGGTTGCCGTGAATCGGGCTGGGCATGTTGATGACATACGCCGCGTTGAAAATGTGCGTGTGGTCGAAGCCCAGCACGCCATAGTTGTTCGCCAGGTTAAACGAATCCTCCAGGGTGCCTTGTCCGGTACCGTTGTCGGTTTCGCCGTCGCGGGTGCCCAGCACTTTGCTGAAGGTGTAGTTGGTGGTGAAGGTCATGCGGCCGGTTTGCTTCTGCCACGTCGCAATGAACCCGTTGTAATTGGAATAGCTGCCGTGAGTGACCAGAGTCATCCCGGAGTATTCGCGCAGCGGGTAGTAGTCCAGCCCCGGCGTGAAGCCGGTCGCGTTCGGATTCTGAACCACGCCCGTCACCGGATCGGGCTGGTAGAAAGCGCCGATCGGAATCTTGTCGACATTGGACAGCCCGCCCCCGGATCCGCCGTTGTCGATCAGCATGTCGCGGCTTCGGTTCCCGGTGTACTGGAATTCCGCCACCGAGTTCCACGGTACCCGCTGCGAGATGGTGAAGTTGTACGTCTCCGTGTAAGGAGTGCGGCTGTCGCCTTCCTGGAGGACGCCGCCGGGCGCTGTGCCCAGACCGGCCGGCCCCAGCGCGGTGGTGAACTGATTAAAGTTCTCCCAGCCAACGCAGCAGCCCCAGGTGGTCCCGTTTGTTTCGAATCCCAGTGGGTCGTTGAGAGCGCCCGCGGAAACGGAGTTGTACGCGAGCTGGTAGCGATACACTCCGAAGCCTCCGCGCAGCACGGTCTTGCCGTTGCCAAACAGATCGTAGGCAGCGCCCACGCGCGGTTCGTAGAAGAACGGCTTCGATGGGAAACCGGACATGGGAACGCTGGAATCAATGGCATTCCATGCCAGGCCGGTATACGGGCCTGCCGTGGGACCCTGGACGTAAGTGGCCGGGTTCCAAACCGCCAGACCCGGGGTGCCGATAGGAACCCACTGGCCCATGTGGTCGGCGCGAATTCCGTAAGTAAGCGTCAGCCGGCGGCTGGCTTTCCAGGTATCCTGCGCGTACAGCGAGTATTGATAGTACTTCATGTCATCCGTGGGATAGCCGTTGCCCTGGTAGAACCCGGTGGCGCGGGCCGTCACGAAATCAGCCAGCGGATTACCCGTGCTGGTGGCGCCCCAGTTCTCGAAGTCCGCTGCGCCTTGCGTCGGATACTGCAGATTTCCCGCCGTCTGCTTGTTCATCGCAAAGTCCCAGTACACGCCCACCTTGATGGTGTGAGTGCCCCACACTTTGCTGACGTTGTCGGAAAGGTTCGGAGCTTCCGACAGCTTGCCGAAGCCTGAGGAGAAGCCCTTGTCGCCGTAGTTGTAAGCTGAGAATCCGGCAAAGCCTTCCCAACTGAATGCGTTGGGAATTTGCGGAGTGCCCACGAACGGGTAGAGACCCTGAATCTGGAATCCCAGTTTGCCCGGATCCACCGCGGACGGATTGCCAAGGTTGATGGGATTCAGGAACGTGGCATCGGCGAACACGAACTCATTGGTCAGAGTGGGCGAAAAGACGTGCGTCAGGTTCGTGCTGTATACGTTGGAAACCTGGTTGGCATCCTGAGTGGTCGGATACGGCAGGCCGCCCGGCAAGCTCCACCAGATGCTGATGGGGTTCTGGTCCGCCTCATCCTGGCGATTCCAGGAGAAAAACAGCTTGGTGTTGTCGCTGATGTTGTAGTCGCCGCGCAGCCGGACTTCCCAGCGATTCTGCGGCGGGGCCACCAGGTATTCGAAATTGGCGCCTTGCGAGTTGCTCAGCGGGTTGGTGTTAGGCGCCGGGTACAGCTTGTCGTAAATAGCTGAGTTCGCATCCTGCAGGGACGCCGGAATCATGCCGCCGGGGAAATCGGCCGCGCAACCGCACGGGCCGGTTCCGGGCGCCACGGCGTCATCGCCGCCGCGCAGGGAGGCGAAGTTCGAGCCCAGGCTGGCCAGATAAGCCGGGCTGAAGTTTCCCGCCATCATCTGCGCCGTCGGCACGAAGTAGCTGTTCAGGGATCCGGCCTGTTGCTGCTGCATATACTCGAAGGCCGAGTAGAAGAACAGCTTGTTGCGGTCGTGGTTGAAGTGCGTGAACGGCAGCAGAACCGGCCCGCCAAAATCGCCGCCCGGATAGTAATAGTGATCCTCCGGCTTGGCGATGCCCTGATTCTTCAGGTAGGAATCTTCGGCATTCATGATGCCGTTGCGCTCGTACAGATACGCCTGGCCGTGGAACTGCGCGCCGCCGCTCTTGCCGATTGCCTGGAAGGTAATGGGGCCTTTGGCGAATTCCGCGCCAAACGCGGACGTGAGCAGGGTGACTTCAGCCGTCTGATCAACGTTGATGTTGGATGTCTGGGTTCCCTGATTGCCCGGGTCCAGCAGGTTGGCGCCATCCGAAGTCATGGTCATGGAGCCGTAGGGCTGCGTTCCATTCGCGCTGTAAGCGCCGATAGGACCGGTGTTGCTGGCCGTGCCGGTGGTCGGGTCGAAGGACGACTTGTTCATCATGCCGTTGGTGGTTCCCATGCCCGGCATAATCTTGATCAGCTCGGCGGCATCGCGCCCGGCGATCGACAACTGCGAGATCATGTGCTCGTTCAGCGTCGTGCTGGTCTGGCCCGTGTCGGTGGGTACAACCACGTCATTGGCCGCCACCACGGCCACCTCCGACTTGTTGGCGCCCACCTGCAGAACAATGTTCGGGATGGTGATGCTGGCTCCCTGCGTGAACGGGATGCCGCGTTCCTCCCACGCGTTGAAACCCGCCGCCGACACCGTCAACGTGTAGGAGGCGGGCGGAACCGCGGAGAAGTTGAAGAAGCCGCTGTCGTTGGCCAGCGACTCGCGCACCGTCTCCGTGGCTTCATTCTTCAGAACCACTTTGGCGCCAGGGACAACCGCGCCGGAACTGTCGGCCACGGTTCCACTGAGCGAACCGGTGGCATTCTGAGCGAAAGCCGGAAGCTGGCAGATCAACAGGATTGCAAGAAGCAGGCCTGTCGTAAACGTTGCGAAGCGCCTTACCGAAGCCGAGCAAGGCTCCGGAGAGACTGGTTGGCGCATAAAAGACCCCCTTTTTCTGCTTTTTCAATAACTTATGCAAACAGACGCGAGGCACAACCTCAATCTGTCTTCGAGTCTGCAGCCAAAGGTGGTATGGTGCAATAACCGCTGAGGGCGAAACAGATATAACCACTCGGATGTGGTTCGTTTCCGAACCGCGACGGTGACGGAGCGGCTGCTACCTGGGAATACGATAGAGAGCGGTCCCAAGAACGGGGCCGTCGTCGGGTTCCTGCACGAAGGCGACAAGGCGTCCGCCCGCGAACGAATCGATGGAGATCTCCCCGCGGAAGCTCGATGCTTTGTCCAGCTTGCCCAGTTTCCGCAGCTTCCTGACAATGGCCACGTGGTGCAGCTTCGCTCCGCGATTCTCCCCGGCGAGCACGCTGCTCTCTCCATCCTCCGCAAGAGCCGCATATACGTCCGCGCGATGGGGCCCCGCCGACCCATCAACCTCAACGGAGACGAAACCAGCGTGCGAACCGGGGACGATCCGTATGGTCAGCTTCGGCTCGCCCGCGGCCGCGCGAATGGCCGCTCCCGCTTCCATCACGCTGCTGCCCACGCATTGCCGGCTGCCATCCACCACCATCTGCGGCGTGAAGGGTTCGGACTTGAGCCGCGTATCGTATTCCTGTTGGCGATTGGTGAACTCGGCCGAAGAAAATGGATCTACCCAGCCATCGTGGTTCCAATAATCCACGTGTTCGCTCAACACCACCACCTGCACGCCGGCCAGAGGCTGCACCTTGTCGAGCTGTTCGAGGAAGCGGTCCGCCGGTGGACAGGAAGAGCATCCTTCGGAAGTGAACAGCTCCACCAGCACCGGCGTTTGCGCGGTCATCTTCGGCATTTCACCCGCTTCCATCCCGCCCATCAGGAAGTATGCCGGCAGGATCACCGCCGGCGCCCACCAAAGCCGTTCAGGATGGAAGCGCTGCTTCATTTTGAACCGCGTAGACAGACGCGTCGCTGCAACCCCAATTAATTGTAGTCTGAGGCCAACGGTGGTCTGATGCCATAACCGCTTGAGGTGAATTCAATATGACCACTATGATGAAGATGTGGAAAAACTATCCGGCGCGTTCTCTCCCGTCATCGCCATAGATCGCAAGGTGGCGAAGCCGATGCACCGGCAAATTTACGACGGCTATCGAACCGCCATCGTCCGCGGCAATCTGCGCTCCGGCCAGCAGATCCCGTCCACGCGCGCGCTTGCCGTGGAACTGGGGATCTCCCGCATTCCCGTGCTCGACGCGTACGCGCAACTGCTGGCGGAAGGCTATTTCGAAACGCGCGCCGGCGCGGGGACCTTCGTGTCGAGCTCTTTGCCGGACCAGCCGGTGGCGCATGCGGACCACGACCCGAACACCATACCGGCGCACTCCGCGCCGCGTCCCGCATCGCTCCGTTCCGCATTCGTTCCGCAGCGCGAGCGAGGGCCGTGGGTGTACGGCAAGGGCGCGTTCAGCATCGGCCAGCTCGCGTTCGACCATTTTCCCTTTCAGCTCTGGACCAGCCTGCTGACGCGGCATTGCCGCAAAGTCCACGCTGGCTCGCTCAACTACGGCGACCCCATGGGTTCCAAAGAGTTTCGCGAGGCCATCGCGGCGTACCTGCGAACCGCGCGTGCGGTGCATTGCGATGCGCGGCAGATCATGGTGGTGAGCGGGTCGCAACAGGCTCTGGACATTTGTGCGCGCACGTTGCTCGACCCTGGCGATCGCGTATGGATTGAAGACCCCGGCTACTTGTTGCTGCGATCGGCGCTGACGCTGGCGGGTTGCGATCTGGTGCCCGTGCCGGTGGACGGGGAAGGCCTGGATGTCGCGGCGGGAATTCGCCTGTTCCGCGACGCCCGGGCGGTGTGCGTAACCCCATCCCATCAATATCCGCTGGGCGCAACAATGAGCGCTTCACGCCGCTTTCAATTGCTGGACTGGGCGCGCGGCGCGGGCGCATGGATCGTGGAAGACGACTACGACAGCGAATATCGCTATGAATCCATGCCCATCGCTTCCCTGCAGGGTCTGGATCAGGACTCCCGGGTGATTTACATCGGAACATTCAGCAAGACTTTGTTTCCGTCCCTGCGGCTCGGCTACATGGTGGTTCCCGCGGATCTGGTAGACCGCTTCGCCGCGGTGCGCCGCGTCATCGATGTCTGCCCGCCGCAGTTGTATCAGGCGGTGCTGACGGATTTCATGAGGGAAGGGCATTACGCGCGCCATATTCGCAAAATGCGCCTGCTTTATAGCGAGCGCAGAAGCGCGCTGGCGGAAGCGCTCCGGAACGACTTTGGCGACCGGTTCGAGGTGGTGGGCGGCGAAGCGGGCATGCATCTGGCGGTGATGCTCCCCGACGGCGCCCACGACGAAGAGCTCGCGCTGCGCGCGGCCGAACAGAATCTTTGGCTGTGGCCGCTCTCCCCGGCGTATCTGGGCCAGAAGCCGCGGCAGGGTTTCATTCTCGGTTTCGGAAGCACCACGGCGCAGGAAATGCCGCGCGCGGTGCGCCGCATGCGCGAGGTGGTCAACGCGGCCACGGGCGAGTGATAGCATAGACAGTCATGCTCAAACTCGCCGCCGCATTCCTGGCTCTTGTCACCCTCATTCCCGCCGCCGACCTGCCCACGAAGAAGGTGCTGAACCTCGCGGCGATCAAAACGATGGTGGCCGCCGCCGAGGCCGAGGCGCAGAAGCGCAACGTGCAGGTGACCATCTGCATCGTGGACGACAGCCTCAATCTGCTTTACCTGCAGAAGGGCGACGGCGCGGCGTTAAATACGATCCAGTTTTGCCAGAAAAAGGCCCGGCATTCGGCGTTTTATCACAGCCCGTCGAAAGCGGCGCAGGATCAGCTCAAGAACGGCGACCTAGCGGTGCTGGCATATCCGGAGGCATTCCCGAATCAGGGCGGCCTGCCCATCCAGGTGGACGGCGAGACCATCGGCGGCATCGCGGTCAGCGGGGCGAAGTCCGAAATTGACGAGGCCATCGCGCAGACCGGGATTGATGCGTTGCTGAAACGGTGAGGGGAAGTGCCCGCTCGGTCGATTGAGTCCGGAACGCTCGACGATTCGGAAGCGGCGGGCGATTCGCGCTGCCTGCCCCAGCGGGCCTCATGGCCGCATCAACGATACGCCTCGCGCCGGTTCCGGACGCCGATAATCTCGATGGTGGTTTCGTCTCTTGGATCAAAGAACACGCGGTAATCGCCACAGCGCAGCCGAAATCCAGTGAGAGGGGGCCTGAGCTTTTTCACGTCGCCACTGCGGCGGGCCAGATAGCGGTCCACGCAGTGGAGAATCTGCAGGGCGGGTTCGCGCTCGATGGCGCGGATATCGGCCTGGTGCTCACCATTGCGTGCATGAATCTGGCGAATATGCTGTTGGCGCGCGGCGCCGCCCGCCGTAAGGAGATTGCCATTCGCCTGGCGGTTGGGGCCAGCCGTTTCCGGCTGATCCGCCAGTTGATGACCGAAGGCGTTTTGATCGCCATTCTGGGCGGAGCGGCCGGGCTTGCGCTGGCTTATTGGTTGTCGGTCCTGGCCGGGCAAATGAGGATGCCTCGGGCGGTGCCGCGGGATCTCGATTACAGCCTGGATTGGCACGCGCTCGCCTTCACGTTCGTCCTCGCGATTGTCAGCGGCATCGGGTTCAGTCTGGTGCCCGCGCTGCAGAACACCAAAGCAGACCTGGCGCCCACGCTCAAAGAAGGCGCGGCCATCCCGTTGCGCGGCCATTGGCGCTTCGGCATGCGCAATCTGCTGGTGACGGGTCAGGCGGCGGGTTCGCTGATGTTGCTGCTGATCACCGGTTTCCTGGTCATGGGATTCAGCAAGACCAACACCGTCCAGATGAAATTCGACGCGAACACCATGCACCTGCTGGCCGTTGACCCGGTGCGCGATGGCTGGCCGGCGGAAAAAGCGGTCTCGTTCTTTGACAAGATCCCTGAGCGTCTGAAAGCGGTGGGCTCGGTGCGGAGTGTCGCGCTTGCGGCGCAGGCGCCCTTTTCGGTGGCCAGCGGCACCGCGCAACTGGTCGCGGCGAATGATGCCAGCCCGCGAACCCATGACGCCGCTCGGACGCTCAGGGTGGTGGGAAAGGAAACCGTGGGCTCGGGCTATTTCGCCGCGCTGAGCGAGCCGCTGCTGGCCGGCCGCGAGTTCGCGGAACGCGATCAGAGCAGCGGGCCGAATACCGCGCCGTTGGCGGCGGTGCTGGATGAGAGCGCCGCGCGCGCGCTTTTCGGAAACAGGAACGCCGTCGGCCGGCGCGTTACCGAAGGCACGCAGGCTTATGACGTTGTCGGCGTGGTTCGCGACGTGAAGCACGGAATGGCCGACGACGACGACCCTGTCGCCGTTATGTATGTCCCGCTGACCAGCCGCGATTTTGCGAACCCGCCGCCCGGCGGCATCACCATCATGGTTCGCTCGAATGCGGGAGCCGACGCCCTCGCCGGCATCCGGCGCGAGGTCGCTTCCATCGATCCGAATCTCGACGTCTTCGATGTGCGCACGCTCGGGAAACACCTCGAACTGAGCCGTGCCACCATGCGCCTCGCTGTGGAAACCTACGCCGGAATGGGAGTCTTCGGGCTGGTGCTGGCCGCCATCGGACTGGCCGGGGTCACCGCGTACGCGGTGGCGCGCAGGCGCAAGGAAATCGGCATTCGCATGGCCCTGGGAGCGCGCAAGGCCCAGGTGCTGCGTCTGGTGCTGCGCGAAGGCGCCGCCCTGGCGATTGTGGGATCGGCCCTGGGATTTCTGGGCGCCATGGCCATTGTGAAAGTACTTTCGTCGCTCACCACCATGTTTGCCGATTCGTTCAACGTCTCCGTGAGCGATCCGCTGCTGGTGGTGGGCGCGCCGGTTCTGCTGGCTGCGCTGGCCATGCTGGCGTGCTACCTGCCGGCGCGCAAGTCGGCGAAGATCGATCCGCTGAAAACGCTGCGCGAGGAATAGACGGTCGTCAGCGCGCGCCGCTGCCCCACCTCGCCCTAGCCGTGTTGCCTTGAGCGCGCCCGCTCGCGCAGCTCCAGCCGGTATTGGCGGCGGAGCTCGGCCTGGTCGTAGCGGGTCTTTTCTTCTTCCGTCTCCGGGATCACCGGCGGCACCGCCATCGGCTTGCCCGCTTCGTCAATGGCGACGAACGTCACATAAGCCGAGGACGCGTGCTTGCGGGCGCCGGTGCGAAGATCTTCCACTTCCACGCGCACGCCCACTTCCATGGAAGACCGGAATACTCGATTCACGCTGGATCGCAGGATCACCAGCGAACCGATGCGGATCGGATGCAAAAAGGTCATGTAGTCAATTGAGGCCGTGACTACGTGGCGGTGGGCGTGGCGAATGGCGGCCATGGCGCCGGCCAGATCCACCAGATGCATCACCTTGCCGCCCAGCACGTTCCCCAGCGGGTTGGCGTCAACCGGAAGCGCGAACTCGGTGTATTCGGAAACGGACTCGCGGACAAATCTCCCCGGCAACTCGGACATCAGCGCTCCTCGGCGGTCTTGCGGACCCAGCTTGCGGCGAACGCGGCGGCCTGCTGCCGGAGCAGATCGCTTCCTGCGCCGGCGTCGATGGCATGGAGCGAGCGCGAATATTCCAGCGTGCCGTGCCCGGCCGGCCACCACTGCCGCTCATAGATGTACTGCAGGCGGATGAGGTCTCCGTTTTCGTGGTCGACGTGGAAGCGGATCGCGTCGTCGGCGGAGTCCTCGGGGAAGCGCGGGCAGCGCCCCCGCGCGTAACCGGTGTTACAGGCGTCGGTGGCCGCTTCGGAGTGCTGGCCGGGAGCGCGGCAGAGGCCGCTCCAAAGCTCTCCCAGAGGCGTGCGCGGCGCGGGGCCAGCTCCGTTTTGCGGGATTGGCTGCTGCGGGAAAAACCATGGGCACGCCATCAGCGGGTATAGTAACACGAGGATGTCAACGAACCGTTTGGAAGTTCTCAGGTCGCTGGTGACGCAGAATCCCGCCGACGCGTTTGCGCGCTATGGGCTGGCCATCGAGCTGGTGAACGCCGGAAAACCGGAAGAGGCGGTGAACGAATTCCGCGAGCTGCTGGCGGCCAATCCGAATTATGCCGCGGGGTATTTTCACGGCGGGCAGACCCTGGAAAAGCTGGGCCGCGTGGACGAAGCGCGGGCGCTCTACGAGCAGGGAATCGCGGTGACCGCGCGCACGGGCGACGCCCACACCCGCGGCGAGCTGCAGGGGGCGCTGGATCTGCTGCCGATCTGAGGGGAGCGGATGTGGATTCGGACAAGCAATGGCGCATTGACACGGGTCTTCGTCTCAAGGGAGCCTTACTCCAGCGACGAACGTACGAAGCTCCGAGTGAAGACTGGGACCACGGCCACTGTGCCTGTTGCTGGGCAACCTTCGCTGACTTCGACGGCGCCGATATTCAGCATGGAGGGTACACTACCACGGACGCCTGCGAACACGGCGCCGGTTACGATTGGGTTTGCGACCAATGCTTCTCGGAGCTGAAAGACGATATGGAGTGGCGCGTGGCGCTGTTCGGCGAGGATAAGGAGGATTAGGAGAACGCGATGGGAGTGACTGCGATACATCCAGGGGAGCACCTGGCGGAAGAACTACAAGAGCTCGGCATGAGCGCCGCCGAGTTGGCCCGCGAACTGGATGTTCCGCCCAACTGCATCACCCGCATTCTGAACGGACAACGCGCCATTACCGGCGACACTGCCTTACGCCTTGCTCGTTTCTTCGGCACGAGCGCGGAGTTCTGGTCGGATTTACAGACTGTCTACGAGTTGCGTATCCCTTAGGAACCATGCTCGAAAACATCAACCTGAAGAAACAGATCTCGCGGGAAGAATACAAGCGCTCTCTGCCCGCGCTGCAGCGCCGCCTCTACGATCTGGAAAAGGCCTGCTGGGATCACGGCGTCCCCACCGTCATCGTGTTTGAGGGATGGGATGCTTCGGGCAAAGGCAGCACCATCGCCACCCTCACGCAGCGCCTGGACCCGCGCGGCTTTAAGTTGTATCCAATCGCTCCGCCGCGCACCACCGAACTGCAACGGCCCTGGCTGTGGCGCTTCTGGCTGAAGGTGCCCAACCGCGGTGAGATGGTGATCTTCGACGGCAGCTGGTATGCGCGCGTGCTGGAGGAACGGGTGGAGGGCACGGCGGCGGAAAAAGCCGTGCGGGCCGCCTGGCGGGACATCGTGGAATTCGAACGCATGCTGGCCGACGACGGCACCGTGATCCTGAAATTCTTCCTGCACATCAGCAAGAAGGAACAGAGCAAGCGCTTCAAGGCGATTGAAGCGGACCCTCTGGAGGCGTGGCAGGTGGCCGAGCCGGATTGGGCGCGGCACCGGAAATACAACGAATATCTGGCGGCCACGGAGGAGATGCTGGAGCTGACCGAATCCGAGTACGGTCCGTGGACCATCGTGGAAGCCACGTCGAAATGGTACGCGCGCAAAAAGGTATTCCAGACCGTGATCGCGGCCATGGAGGATCGCCTGGGCGCGGACGCTCCGCCGCGCAGCAAGACGGCGGCGGGCGGAGCAGAGGACGCTGAACTGCGCGCGGCCATGGAATCGATGGCCGGAGGAAAGGCCTGATGCTGGAAACGATGGATCTCACCCGGAAGCTCGATCGCGACGAATACGTGCGCGAGGTGACCCGCCGGCAGATCCAACTGCGCGAGCTGGGTTATCAAGTGTACTTGCAGAAGCGCCCGGTGGTGCTGGTCTTCGAAGGCTGGGACGCGGCCGGCAAGGGCGGCGCGATCAAGCGGGTGACCGAGAAGCTGGACCCGCGCGGTTACGTGGTCTATCCAATCAGCGCGCCCCAGGGCGAGGACAAAACGAGGCATTACCTGTATCGCTTCTGGCGGCGGTTGCCCGAGCGCGGCCAGATTGCCATCTTTGACCGGTCCTGGTATGGCCGCGTTCTGGTGGAGCGTGTGGAAGGATTCGCCAAGGAAGAAGAATGGAAGCGAGCATTCAAGGAACTAAATTCATTTGAACGGCAATTGCGCGATTTCGGCGTCATTGTGGCCAAGTTCTGGATTCATATTTCGCGGGAAGAGCAGTTGCGGCGCTTCGAAGAGCGCAAGACCATCGGTTACAAAGCCTGGAAACTGACCGATGAGGACTGGCGCAACCGTGCGAAATGGGGCGACTATCAGGAGGCCGTGGAGGAGATGCTGGTGAAGACCAGCACCCGAACGGCCCCATGGTGCCTGGTCGAAGGCAACGATAAATACTGGGCGCGCGCGCGGGTTTTGTCGAAGCTGGTGCGCATTCTGTCCCAGGGTCTGAACTACGCGCCCGCCGATCCACTGGGGCGCGGAGGCAAGAAGCGCGGGAAGTAGACGCCGGGTTCAGCGGTCGTCCCGGCGCTATGCCAGCGGATTTATCCAGCGGAGCCCCGGGAAGCGGGCGAAGTCCCGGTCAGTGGTGTGGAGGATGCCGCCGGACTCAATGGTGAGCGCGGCGAGCTGCGCGTCGGTAATGAGCGGCCCGCGGGCCTGACCTTCGATGGTCATCTGCCGGAACAGGGACCAGTGGCCATCTCCGAGCGCCAGCATGCGGACGTTGGGTTGCTCGAACCACTCGTCGACTATGCGCACCGCCCGGTCCAGCGTGAGCCGTTCGCCGGGAATCCTGGGGTTGGTCGCTATGCGCATAAAGGCCGCGGCTGTCTGCCAGGGCAAGCCTACTGGTTCCTCGCCCGACAACGCGCTTTCCACCCAGGCACGAGCCTTCGGGTGATGCGGTGAGACCGAGTCATAGGCGTAAAGGAGGATGTTGGCGTCGAGGACAATCACTTGTGCATGTCGCCTTCCAGCGCCTCGATCAGTTCCTCGACGTTGTCGTAGCTGAGTCCGGGAGGCAGACCCAGCGGGTGCGGAGTGACCACGAAAGGCTTTCGGGTTTTCTGTTTGGCAGCCATGATTCCGAGACGCAGGTAGTGATTGACAGCTTCCTTAAACGAAGTGCCGGAGCGCCGAACCTCCTTGTTGAGGAGGCTGGCAACGTCGTCATCGAGTGAAAGAGTAGTCCTCACATCATGATGTTAGCTCCACAGGCATCATGATGTCAACCAGCGCCGGAATGTCTGAAATCTCGGCCGCGCGCCCGCTTCCGCGCTCCCTGCCTTGCCCGATCAGATCCTTCTGGGTTCTTGTGGCCAGGCCAGCTTCGGCGAAGCCCAGCGGAATCGCGGCGAAGCCTCCTACGGCCGGTACACCGCGATACTCGTGTCAGTTTCCCACAAGCGAACCTCGGAAACCCGCACGGGCACCTCACCGCCGGTGAGCCCCTTGCTGATCTCGTCGTGAAAGTATTTGGCCATGTTCTCGGCCGAGGGGTTGATCACGTCGAACGGCGGAAGGTCGTTGATGAAACGGTGGTCCAGATAATCCACGGCGTCGCGCATCACCCGCTTCAGCTCCAGAAAATCCACCAGCAGGCCATTCTCGCAAAGGCGCTCGCCCGCCACCGTTACCTGAAGGCGATAGTTGTGGCCGTGCACGTTCTCGCACTTGCCCTTGTAATTGCGAAGCGCGTGGCCGGCCGCGAAGGTCTGTTCCGCACAAACTTCAAACATCAGGCAAAGAACCTTTCCACATCTTCAATCGCCGTGGTGAACGCGTAATCCGGCAGGCTGTCGAAGAACACCTGCCCGTAGCGCTGCTTCGTGATGCGGTTGTCCAGCAGCGCCAGCACTCCTCGGTCCGTGGTGCTGCGAATCAGTCTCCCGAACCCCTGCTTCAAGGCTAACGCAGCCTGGGGGATCTGGTAATCATAGAACGGATCGCCGCCATTGTCGCGGAGGTCGGCGATGCGCGCCGCCACCACCGGATCGCTGGGCACGGCAAAGGGAAGCTTGTCGATAATCACGCAGCTCAACTGCTCGCCCTGCACGTCGACGCCCTGCCAGAACGACGACGTGGCGAAGAGCACGCAATTGGGCGTGCCGCGGAATTCGTCCAGCAGGGCGCTGCGCGGGCCGGTGCCTTGCAGCAGAACCGGAAATTCAATCTCCAGCGATACGCGCTCGAACAGCGTGCGCATCGCCTGGTGGCTGGTGAAAAGCACGAAAGCGCGCCCGCGGCTCAGCTTCAACAGGCGGACAATCTCATCGCCTGCCGCGCGGGAAAACGCTGCGCTGCGTGGGTCGGGCAGGTTGGGTGGTACGTACAACAGCGCCTGTCGCTGGTAATCGAAATGTCCGGGGACCACCAATGGCCGGGCGTTGCGCAACCCCAGCCGCGCTGAGGTGAAATCGAAATTCCCACCCACGGCCAGCGTGGCTGAGGTGAGAACGATGCTGTCCACTTTGTCGAACAAGCGCTGTTCGAGGATGGACGCAACATCGATGGGCGTGGCCTGCAGCGCGATGCTGCGCGTCCGCCGTTCAATCCAGTAGACGTAAGTTCGCTTGTTGCTCTCCATCCAGAAGCGCAGCGCGCCGGCCAGTTCCTCGGCGCGGCGCACCAGCGGGATGATCTCTTCCGGCGAATCTTTCACCAGTTTCAAGTGCGCGCCCAGCAGCTCCAGCACGCGCAGCACGTCCTGATATTTCTCATCGTGCTTGTCGAGCCACGCCGATTGGCTGCGGAATCCTTCGCGCCCCTCCGTCCCCTCGAACGTGGCGAAGAGCATTCCCGCGCGCTCCTGCACCATGTCCAGCGTGCGGTCCAGCTCCTGAGATCCGAACTGCTTGCGGCGGGAAACGGCGGCGATGTCACGCACCAGGTCCTGAAATTGATAGCTGCTCACGGTAACGCCGAAATACTGGCCGGCAACGTCTTCAATCTCGTGCGCTTCGTCGAACACCACCACCCCGTACTCCGGAATGATGCCGCCGTAGTCGTCGTCCTTCACGGCAAGGTCCGCGAAGAAAAGATGGTGATTGACAATGATGACGTCGCTTTCGTGGGCGCGCTGGTGCATTAGCGTGAGAAAACAGCGCTCGAATTGTTTGCATTTCTGCCCTGAACAAAGCTCGCGGCGCGCGTCCAGTTTTGCCCAGGCGCCGCTGTGCTCGGGCAACGTGCGAATCTCCGCGCGGTCGCCGGATTCGGTGGTCTTCTCCCATTCGCGGATGATCTGAAAATCGGCCACTTCCTCCAGACCGCTCAGCACCGGAGCGCGATCCGCGTCATAGATCTTCTGGCGGCACGCGTAGTTGCTTCGGCCCTTCATGTAGCAAACCTTCAGCGGCGTGGAAAAGTGCTGCTGCAGGAAGGGAATGTCCTTGAAGAAGAGCTGTTCCTGAAGGTTTTTGGTGCCCGTGGAGATCACCACGCGGCGGCCCGAAAGAATGGCCGGAATCAGGTAGGCCAGCGTTTTTCCAGTGCCCGTGCCGGCGTCCACCAGCAAGTGGCGTTTGTCGCGAATGGCTGATTCAATCGCCTCGGCCATTTCGAGCTGGCCCGGCCGGTATTCGTACTGGGGGTGCCAGCCGGAGAGAATTCCCGAGCGGGAGAAGAACTTCCTGGCGGAAAGATTCTGGACGGACGACGACATCGGGGGCGGTAGCTTCAGGGTACCAGCATGGCATGAGCGGCGGCGTGCCCGGCCCAAATGGACATTGACCAAGTGGCGTCCAGACTCGTCTTCTGGCACGGCAATGACCCGATAGTGGCCGGCTAGCGTCGAAAAAGGCAAGTGAATGCGGAGGTCGGCCATGGCGTCCAGTCGAACAACCGGTTTGGTTGAGGTCATTGCTGACTAACCAACGAAAGGGCCATTGATGTCTATCAAACAAATCCGTAAGATTAAATGGGCAGATCATGAGACCGATACAATTCAAGTTCTCAATTCCATTGTCTTCAGTTCTCGTACTCCTTGGGGTTGTGTTAATCGCGACCTATGCTCGAATTAAGGAGTATCGGGAAACCATACAGTTTGCATCCGGCCTGGTGGGCGTGCAGCCGTATACGCCCTTCTCCTGAATGTTCAGAGCAGGCGTTCAACTGCAGCATCTCGCTTCGTGGAGCGCTACAATGATCCCTCTTTTGCGAAACTCAGGAAGGCCTTATCGAACGAAATATCGGGTCCCTCGCGTCCCCCCTCCGACCGGCACAGCATCAGCGCGTTACTTACTTTTTCGAAGAGATGGCTTTGGCTGTAAACTCCAAGGAGGCTGACGAGAAAATAGCTCGCGGATTCGTCTTTTCGATTTCAGGAAAGTTTTACAGAGCCATGGAACAACAGATCCACGAACTCAGGGTAAGGGGAAGCCAGCCGACTGCTTACGTCGAGTATGAGGGGCTATACCGATGATGGAATACTTAGGCGGCAGACGTGATCGCGTCAGGCGTCAATCGGGTCCGGCATTCCATCCTCGAGTCGGTTGTGTGGGCGACTGGTCATCGTAGTGGTCCTCCCACAAACGTCATATCGGACGTCGCCTGTTTTGTCAATAAAAGCGCTCCATATGTCATTGATTCCACATGGCTATGGTCTCAGAACGACGCCGGAGAAATCGTTAAGGCGCCGGACCACTTGAGACGCCGCGGGTAAGGCAAGCAGCATGCGCTCTCGTGCATAATGGACACCATGCGCATTCTCTTACTGCTTCTGGCGCTCGCCGCGGCGGCATGTGCCCAGGACAAAGTCGACCTCGGCGTGGTGCACCAGATTCGCACCGAAGCATTCGACAACTCGAAGGTGATGGATACGCTGCGGCAAATGAGCGATGAATACGGCCCGCGGCTGACCGGCTCGCCGGAGGTTCGCGAGGCCGGGGACTGGGCGGTGAAGACGCTGGAAGGCTACGGCCTCAGCAATGTCCATCAGGAGAAGTGGGGCCCGTTCGGGCGAACCTGGTCGGCCCGCGAGTATTGGGTGGAAATGAATGCGCCCCGCTACGCGCAGCTCGACACCGCGCCGCTGGCGTGGTCGAAGGGCACCAACGGCCCGGTATCCGGCGACATCATCTATGCGCCCCTGGGCGGTCCCAGGCGCGTACTCGATCCGAAAAGATACCTGGCCCAGATTGAAGCCTGGGAAAAACAATACAAAGGCATGCTGCGCGGGAAGATCGTTCTGATAACCAGCGAGGCGAAGCTCGAACCCCTCGACAAGCCGCAGTTCGTCCGCTATAGCGACGCGCAACTGGCGGACATGGCCCGCGCGCCCGAGCCTCACGCGCTCGAAAAGGTGGATATCGAACACATCGATGTCCCCGACGAGATGCACGCGGCGTTCGAGTACATATTCAGCCTGCCCTCCCATGTGCAGGACCAGTTCTTCGATGCGCGGGACGCGGCGCGGTCGGGATTGAATCAATTCCTCCTCGATGAGGGGGCGCTGGCCGTCATCACCACGGATCAGCGCGTGCACACCGGAATCGTGGCCGCGCAACAGGGCGGCAGTTACGACGTGAAATATCCCCTGGCTCCGCCCACCTTCGCGGTGACGGCCGAGCAGTACAACCGCCTGGCGCGGCTGGCCGAGAACCACGTTCCGGAGAAGATCACGGTAGACCTGAAGGTGGACACCAACGACACGCCCATGGATTCGTTCAACATCATCGGCGAAATTCCAGGCGGCGAGAAGAAGGACGAAGTGATCATGATTGGCGGCCATTTCGATTCGTGGCAGGCGGCCACCGGCGCCACCGATAATGGCGCGGGCAGCGCCGTGATGATGGAGGTAATGCGCGTTCTGAAGGCGCTCAACCTGAAGATGGACCGCACCGTGCGCATCGGCCTGTGGACCGGCGAAGAACAAGGGCTGCTCGGTTCCAAGGCCTATGTGAAGGCGCATTTCGGCGATCCCGACACCATGAAGATCACCGATGAGCAGGCCAAGCTGTCCGGATATTTCAACCTGGACAACGGCTCCGGCAAGATTCGCGGCGTCTACCTGCAGGGCAACGACGCCATGCGGCCGGTGTTCGAACAATGGCTGGCGCCGTTCCAGGATCTGGGCGTCAGCACCATCACCATCCGCGACACCGGTGGAACCGACCATCTGTCGTTTGACGCGGTGGGCCTGCCCGGCTTCCAGTTCATTCAGGACCCGCTCGATTACGAGACGATCACCCACCACACCAACATGGATACCTTCGATCACGCCCAGGCGGGTGATCTGATGCAGGCCGTCGCGGTGATCGCCTCCGTGGTGTACGACGCGGCCAACCGGCCGGAGATGCTGCCGCGAAAGCCTTTGCCGCAGGCCACTCGGTAAGCGAGCGCTGGAGCCTACTCGTCGTTGGAAGGCACGGAAACGGCTTTGTGCTCCACGGCCCATTTCAGGAAACCGTCGGGAGGGTTGCGCACGCCGTTGACGTTGGCGCCGTCGATGGCCGCGATCTTTTCCCAGCGGACTCCCTGCAAATCCGTGCGCCGGAGATCGGCGTTGCTGAGCTTCGCTCCGCTGAGATCGGCGTTCTCAAGCCCGGCATCCACCAGGTCCGCGTCTTCGAGATCGGCCTCGCTCAGGTTCACGTCGTGCAGAGCGGCGCGGCGGAAGTTGGCGGAGCGCAGGTTTGCATAGGCCAGATTGCTGCCGTCGAGATCGCTGTTGCGTAAATCCGCCGCCGACAAGTTCGCGCGCAGCAGACTGGCGTGCCGAAGCCGGACACCCTGCAGAAATGCGCCGGACGCGTCCACGCCCACCAGCGGAACGCCATCTATGTTCAGCTCCTGCAAAGCTTCGATGCGGCCGCCGCTCCCGCCCTTGCCTTGCGCGGTGTTGATCACCTGCCAGGCCTGGTAATGCTTTTGCTTGACACGATCGCCCGATTCGGAAAAATAGAAAATCACCGCGATCAATACGGAGAAAGTGCCCAGGTATTCCAGCACCTCCAGAAACGCCCAGCGGCTCAGGTAGTACGCCGCCCATTGCAGTAGCCATTCCGGACCGTGAAAGCAAACCATCCAGCGGTTCCGGACGGGTGCGGTGTATTCCTTCCACGCCTTCGGCCGCGCGCGGGCTTCTCTCACCAGCATGTCATCAGTATCCGCTGTTCCGGGCGGTGACCGCGATGGCGCCGTCCTGGCGATATTCCACAAAATACTTCGGACCCCGATCCGCCGCGTACAGCGAACGAAGCTCGTCAGCGGGCTTTTCCAACACGCAGGTGATGGATCGCTGTTTGTTGATGAGCTTGAAATAATCGCAGGGTCCGTCGAGGAACAACCACGGCGTCTCCAGGCCATGGTTCACGTAGATGTGAGTTCCCGCCCCGAGCATGGGAAGCTGGGCGCGGGCATCCATGGCCGTGCGCATACAGGCGCGGCGAACGGACATGTGCCACAACACCGGACTGCGCCGGAACCTGGTGGCCGCCGACATACACACCACGGCGATCATCACCGCCACCGCCCAGCGCAGGCCTTCGCGCCGGAAGGCGCGCGCGAGGACTTCTTCCAGCAAAAGGGTTACCGCCAGAATGAGGAACAATTGCGGCGCGTACAACCAGTAGGGCACCCGAATGTTCGGCATGACGCAAACCGGCAAGAGGGTAAGCACATACGCGACGATACTGAAGGCGATGCCCGCCCGCCGTCGCACCACTGCCCAGGCAAGAATCGCCGCAAGCAAACCCGCGATGAGCAGGGGCGAATACGGACGGGCGCCAAAAATCATCGCCGTATAAAAGGCGAGCGAGTTGAGGGCGGTGCCAATGCGGAGGTCCAGGTGATAGGGATCTCCTGGAGCCGATACAGCGAGGTACCGGGGGAGCAGGAAAAGATACCGGACGCAGAAGACCATCAGGATCAGATAGTGCATCCACAAACGCCGCCCCAGCAGCGCCAGCATCCGGCGCATCGGCAGGCGTGGCGCTCGCATGGCCACCAGCATCGTCAAAATAACCGGGGTGACAATGGCGAACTCCTTGGTCCGCAAAGCCGCCAGAAACAGCAGCGCGCTCAGCAAAGACGCCCCGCGCTTCTCCGATAAAATCGCCAGAGCGCTGCCGAGAAGAAAGAAGAGGCAGATCACGTCGAACGCTTCGCCCAGATAAGTGGCCGTCAGCGCCGTGGCGGAGAGGCTCCCGTACAAGCCGATGGCGGCAAGCGACAGCGGAACGCCCGCGCCAAGCCGGCGGAACAGCAGGAATGCCAGCAGACAATTCGCGAAATGAATGGCCAGTTGGCAGGCAACCTGCTTCGTGTAGTCAAACCCAAACGTGTCGGTAAGCAGCCGCAGGAACGCGAAGCCGATGGGCCGGTCGCTATAGAAGGACGTTGGAAAAAAGTGAACTACGCTGCTGTACGAACCCCACAGGAACCACTTGTCAATGGAAACCTCGTCCAGCATCAGGAACAGGCCCGGCCGAAGCGCCCACCCTACAGCCACCCAGCACAGGCCCACGGCAAACACCGCAAGCGCAAGTTCGACGGCCAGCCTCGTTTTGTACGATTGCAGGAGCGCGCGCACCGGCTCCATCGGCTACATGTACATCCCGCCGTTGACGTCCAGCACGTGGCCGGTGATATAGGCGGCGTCCTCGCTGGCAAGGAACTTTACCGCCGCGGCGACGTCGTCGGCCTTGCCCAGATGCGCCAGTGGAATGGCCGCCAGCATCTTCTCGCGAATCTCCGCCGGCAGACCATTGGTCATGTCCGTTTCGATGAAGCCCGGTGCGACCGCATTCACGGTGATGCCGCGGCTGCCCATCTCCCGTGCAATAGCCTTGGTCAGCCCAATCATGCCCGCTTTGGAAGCCACATAATTCGACTGGCTCGAGTTGCCCATTTCTCCCACCACGGAAGAGATATTGATGATGCGGCCCCAGCGCTCCCGCATCATGGGGTGCAGCACCTGCTGGATGCAATGGAACGCGCCGGTCAGGTTCACCTGCAGCACCAGATTCCAGTCATCCGGCTTCATGCGCATGGCGAAGCCGTCGCGGGTGATGCCGGCGTTGTTCACCAGCACGTCGATGCGGCCCATTTCCTTAAACGCCCTGGCGAACGCTTCCTTGATGGAATCGAGCGAGGTCAGCTTCAGGTTCACGGCGAAGGCTTTCCCGCTGCAGGCGCGGATGGCTTCGGCCACTTCCTCGTTTTTCTCCATTTCCGGCGACGCGACGACAATGTCATAGCCCGAGCGGCACAACAGCAGCGCCGTGGCCCGCCCAATGCCGCGGCTCGCGCCGGTGACGAAGGCAACTCGATTGAACATTATTCTCCCTGGTTGGAATGCTAACTTTAATGATAGTCAATCCATGCCTTGGACCGATCTGCGCGAGTTTATCAAAGCACTCGAGAAGAACGGCGAGTTGAAGCGAGTCTCCATTGAGGTGGATCCGGTGCTGGAGATCGCCGAGTTCGCCGATCGCGCCGTGAAGGGCGGCGGGCCCGCGCTGCTGTTTGAGAAGCCGAAAGGCAGCAGCATTCCCGTGCTCATCAACGCCTTCGCCAGCATGCGCCGCATGGAGATCGCGCTGGACGTCGATAGTGTGCAGGAAGTTGCCGGCCGCATCTCCGAGTACCTGCAAATGCGCATGCCCGAGGGACTCATCGGCAAGCTGAAGATGCTGCCGAAGCTGGCCGAGATGGGATCGTTCTTCCCGAAGATGGTCTCCGGCGGCCCGTGCAAGGAAGTGATTCGCCGCGATGGTTTCTCGCTGGCTGAATATCCCATTTTGCAGTGCTGGCCCCAGGATGGCGGGCGTTTCATCACCCTGCCCATGGTGTTCACGCGCAACCCGGACACGGGCAAGCGGAATTGCGGCTGCTACCGGCTGCAGGTGTACGACGAGCGCACCACCGGCATGCACTGGCAGACGCACAAACAGGGGGCCGAGCATTATCGCCGGCTCGCGGCCGAGGGCAAACAGAGCCGCATGCCCGTTGCCGTGGCCATCGGCGCGGATCCGGCCACCATGTATTCGGCCATCCTGCCGCTGCCGCCCGACTTGGACGAGATGATGATCGCGGGTTTTCTCCGCGGCAAGCCGGTGGAGATGGTGAAGTGTGAAACCTGCGATCTCGAAGTTCCCGCGAATGCCGAGATCGTTCTGGAAGGGTACGTCGACATCGGCGAGCTGCGCCGCGAAGGGCCCTTTGGCGACCACACCGGTTTCTACTCGCTGGACGACGATTATCCGGTCTTTCACGTCACCTGCGTCACCCAGCGCAAGGAACCCATCTACGCCACCACAATCGTTGGCCCCCCTCCCATGGAGGATTTCTACATGGGCAAGGCGATCGAGCGGATCTTCCTGCCCCTGATGCGTCTGCAGCTTCCCGAAGTGCGGGATATCTGCATGCCCGCCGAGGGCATTTTTCACAATCTGATTCTGGTGTCCATCCGCAAATCGTATCCGCTGCACGCGCGCAAGGTGATGCATGCCATCTGGGGCCTGGGCCAGGCCATGTTCAGTAAGTGCATTGTGGTGGTGGACGAAGACGTCGACGTGCAGAATGTTCGGGAAGTGGCGTGGAAAGCGCTGAACAACATCGATCCGCAGCGTGACATCGATTTTGTGATGGGTCCGGTGGATTCGCTCGACCACTCCAGCCGTCTGCCGAACTACGGTTCCAAAATGGGCGTGGACGCCACGCGCAAGTGGCCCACGGAGGGCTTCACGCGCCCCTGGCCGGAGGTGATCCGCATGTCGCCCGAAGTGAAGTCGCGCGTCGACGAGTTATGGAAGAAGGCGGGACTAACGTAGCCGGCAGCGATCCGTACCCGCGCTTCCGATCCGCGACGGTGACGGAGCGGGCCGTCGACCAGGATAACCGTTATCTCTCCGGGTCCGTGTACGCCGTGCACCAGGATTTGTTCAATGTTGTAGCCGGCAGCGTTCCGTACCCGCGCTTCCGAACCGCGACGGTGACGGAGCGGGCCTTGTAAGAGCTATCTCCCAAATGCCCTTCATTCCTCGACCAGGATAACCGTTATCTCTCCGGGTCCGTGCACGCCGCGCACCAGAATCTGTTCGATGTCGGCGGTGCGGCTGGGTCCGGTGATCAGCACCATGGAACTGCTCTTGTCGGCGGGTTGGGGAATGCGCACCAGCAGAGCGTCCAGATTCTCAAGCAGACGCGAGACCGGAACCACCGCGATGTGCGCGGGCGGCAACAGCGACACCAGCCGCGATTCCTCCCGGCCGGAGATCATCACCAGCGTTCCGGTGTCGGCAAGCGCGAAGTCTGCGCTGGTGATGCCGACATCGGCATCGGCGCATGGGGCGGAAAACTCCGGCGGCACCGTGATGGCGCACGCCCTGAGATACGAGGCGCCCGAAATAACCGCGCTCTTGCCGGCGGTCAGAGCTGTCACCGCCTCCCGCGCGGCCTCGCGTGACCGGCAACGCATCACCCGGCCCGCCAGCTTCTCCAGAGCGGCTGTGAACAGTGCGATGCGCTGCTCGGTGTCGCGCTCCACTCGTGGCAGGTACAGCGGAGGAGGCGCCTGCGGCGGCTGCCCAGGCTTGCGCCCCAGCGCCATGCGAACCCGCTCCAGCATCACTTCGCGATTCATTTTCGCCCGCGCCAATATCGCCGGAAACTCTGCCGGGCGGGGGCAGGGAGGTCGCGCTGGCTCACCCATTTCTTCAGCACGCCCAGCCTCATGAAGAACGGCAGATGACGCAGCCAGCCGTGCTCACCGCGCGGCGTAATCAGCGCCGCGAACGCGCCCAGCATCGCATACATGCGGGGATGGCATCCAATCCACGCGAACGCGCGAAATGCGGCCTGTTCCACGCGGGTGGATCCCTTCCACTTTCGCGCTTGCACCACTTCGCTGCGCAGCTCCAGCAGCAGCCGCGGGATGTCGATCTTAACCGGGCACACTTCCGCGCATGCGCCGCACAGGCTGGAAGCATACGGCAGCCACGGGTCCTTCAGCACGCCGTGGAACTGGGGCGTGATGATGGCGCCGATCGGTCCCGAATACACCCACGGATAATTGTGCCCGCCGATCTTGCGATATACCGGGCAATGGTTGAGACACGCGCCGCACCGAATGCAAAACAGCGATTCGCGTTTCTGCGCGTCGGCCAGCAGCTTCGTGCGGCCGTTGTCGAGCAGAACCAGATGGAACTCCTCGGGTCCGTCCACTTCGCCCGTCCGCCGCGGCCCGGAAAGAAACGAAGTGTAGACGGTGAGTGGCTGCCCGGTGGCGCTGCGCCCCAGCAGCTTCAGAAAAACTCCAAGGTCCTGGGCGCGCGGGATCACTTTTTCGATGCCCGCGATGACGATATGTATGCGCGGCGCCGAAGAGGTGAGCCGCGCGTTGCCCTCGTTCTCAAGCACCACCGCCGCGCCCGAATCCGCCACCAGAAAATTGGCGCCGGTAATGCCGATGCCCGCCGCCAGAAACTTCTCCCGCAACACCCGCCGTGCGATGCGCGTCTGGCTCTCGATTTCCACTTCCCGCTCTACGCCCAGGCGCTCGGTGAAGATGTCCGCCACGTCGAAGCGCGTCTTATGCAGCGCGGGAGCGACAATATGATACGGGCGCTCGTGCGCCAGTTGCAGGATGTACTCGCCAAGGTCGGTCTCGACAGCTTCAAGCTGATGATGTTGCAAACGCTCGTTGAGGTCGATCTCCTCGGTGGTCATCGACTTCGATTTCACAATCAGCCGTGCGCCACGCTGCTTCGCCAGGCTCAGGACGAAATCGGCCACTTCCGCGCCGGAGCTGCACCACGCCACGTGCCCGCCGTGCGCGATGACGTTCGATTCGAGCTGTTCCAGATAGTAGTCGAGATTTTCGATGGTGTGACGTTTGATGCGGTGGGCGTGGTCTCGCAGCTCCTGATAGTCCGGCAGCGCGTCGCCCCCAACGGCGCTCTCGCGTTTGGCGATCAGCCGCCCCGTGGCGGTGTAAATGGCGGTCTGCAGGCTGGCGTCGGCAATGGTGCCGCGAAGACGCTCCAGCGGAACGAAGGCGCTCATTGCGCCGCCAGCACTTCCGCCAGGTGCATGGTGCGAATGTCCAGGCCGGCACGCCGCATCGCGCCCTGCAATTGCATCAGACAACTGGAATCCACGGAAACCACCGTTCCAGCTTCCGTGCGCAGAATGGAATCGATCTTGGTGCGGGCCATGGCGCCGGAGACGTCGGCGAACTTCACTGAGAACGTGCCCCCGAAGCCGCAGCACTCGCTGGCGGTGTCCATTTCGCGCAGCTCCAGGCCGCGCACGTTCTTAAGCAGCCGGCGCGGACCTTCCTGCACATGAAGCTCGCGGAGCGCGTGGCAACTGTCATGGTAGGTGACCACACCGTCAAACCGCGCGCCCACGTCTTCCACCTCGGCCACCTCAAGCAGAAACCGGGAAAATTCCCAGGTGCGCGCCGCCACGTGTTGCGCCCTCGCCAGTGCGCTGGGGTCGTCCGCAAACAGTTCCGTGAAATGGTGGGAGATCATGGATGTGCAGGAGCCGGAGGGAACCACGATAACATCGGCATCGCGGAAAACGTCAAGAAAGTGCCGGGCCAGGCGGCGCGCATCGTCACGATAACCCGAATTAAAAGCCGGCTGCCCACAGCAGGTTTGGCGTTCGCGAAAATCGACCTCATAACCGAGGCGCTCCAGAACCTCGGTCATGGCGATGCCCACGCCCGGAAACAGTTGATCGACGACGCACGTTACGAAAATTGAGACCCGGCCGCGCGTCATGAATCTAACATTGTATACGTGGCTGCCTGCATGACTCGACGAACCGCTCTTTCAATGCTGCTGGTGGCGGGAGTTTCCCGGGCCGAACCGCCTCAGGGATCGGTGCGCGGCACGCTGGTGCAGCCGCCGGACGGTCACCCCGCCCTGGCCACGCCCGATGGCCGCACCATTTTGCTGGATGGCGACGAGAGTACTGTCAGCGTCCTCAACGACGTGCGGCTGCGCGGGATGGATCTGGAAGCGCTGGGCCATTTCACGGCGGCGAACCGTTTCCTCGTTGACCCCATCTACAAGCGCGCTATGTTCGTCCACAAAGACGGAAAGCGGCTGTTCATCACGTATTGGTGCAACGTCTGCTACATCCGCACCTACGTGCCTGGCAATTGCCGCTGTTGCCAGAAATACACCGACCTCGACTTGACCGCGAACGACGCCCAATAACAGCGGCCCTCAGGGTACCGAACCGCGACAGTGATGGAGCGGAACTTTTCGATAGGCTACGATTCCCGTCCCGCCAGCAGGCCCAGCGTGCGAATTGCTTTCTCCAGCCGCGGCGACCACGGATATCCGCAATTCAGCCGAATATAGTTGCGAAAGCGCTGGCGAGCCGAAAACATGGGACCCGGGCTGATGCTGATTCCCTCCGCCAGCGCCCGGTCCAGCAGATCCAGCGAGTCCACGCCGCGCGGCAATTCCACCCACAGGACAAACCCTCCCCGGGGCCGCGTCACCCGCGTGCCGGCGGGGAAGTGCTCGCTCACCGCCGCGGTCATCTGTTCAATCTGCAGCGCGAAGGCGGCGCGCACGCGGCGCAGATGCCGATCGTACGCTCCGCTTTCCAGGTACTGCGCGATGGCCATCTGCAGCACCGCCGGCGTGGCCATTGTCGAAGTAAGCTTTAGCGTTTCCACGCGGGCCTGGAAGCGTCCCGCGGCCAGCCAGCCAATGCGATAGCCCGGCGCAATCAGCTTGGAAAACGACGAAAGCAGCAGCACCAGCCCCTCCCGGTCGAAAGCCTTGGCCGCTTTCGGCCGGGTCGCGCCGAAGTGGATATCCCCATACAAATCGTCTTCGATCAGCGGAATGCCGCGCCGCCCCAGCATCTCCACCAGTTCGCGTTTGGCGTCGTCGCTCATGAAGCTTCCCAGCGGGTTGCTGAAATTGGGAGACGCGACACAGGCGCGTACGCGATGTTTCCGCAGCGCTTCCTCCAGAGCGTCCAGACGCAATCCATCCTGCGCGTGACAGGGGATCTCCAGAGCCTTCAAACCCAGCGCCTCCAGCTGCATCAGGATTCCGAAATAAACCGGCGACTCCACGGCCACGATATCGCCACGCCGCGTAACGGCGCTGAGGCTGAGGTGAATCGCCTCGGTTGCGCCGCAGGTGATCATGATGTCCTCGGGCGCCAGCCGTCCGCCCCAGTCGAGCGAGCGCCGTGCCACCTGCCGCAGCAACTCGGGGTTACCGGTGCCGAAGTTGTAGCTGTTGATCTCGCCGCCCCGGCGCCGGATCACACCCGCAAGAATCCGATTGAGGCGCTGGCCGGGCAACAATTCCGTGGAGGGACACGCGGCCCCCAGCGGCACCACGTTGGGGTCGGAAGCCGCCAGCAGAAGTTTCGACATCAGGTCGCTCACGCCCACTCTGGTGGCCTGCCGGCCGGGCACCGACGTGCGCGGTTCCGGCGGCAGCTCGGCCTGGCGGGCGCGCACATAGAACCCGGATTGCGGGCGCGCCTCGATATAGCCGCGGCTTTCCAGCAGCACGTATGCCTGCAGCGTGGTGGACATGCTGACGCCCTCCAGCGCGCTGGTGCGCCGTACCGAGGGAACACGCTCACCGGGGCGCAACACGCCGGTGTCGATCAGTCCGGCGATCCGTCCGGAGACGGCCCGGTAGAGATAGGTCCGGTCCTGTTCGCTCATGGCAACTGTTATGGTATCAAATCCTCCGCTCTGCATCTGTTATGCATAACGCATTCCGGCTACCATGCCGTTATGAGCATTTGCGATCCGGTCCTGATGGAAAGCGCGGCCCGGCGTTCCGCGCGATACCTCAACGAAATCGGCGAGCGCCGCGCGGGCCCTTCCCCGGAGGCGGTGCGCGCGCTCCGCGGATTCGACGTGGAATTGCCGGCCGCGCCGGTGGACGCGGAAACCGTCCTCGACATGCTGGACCGCCTGGGCTCTCCCGCCACGGTGGCCACTGCCGGCGGCCGCTATTTTGGGTTCGTCATGGGCGGAAGCCTGCCCGTCACCGTGGCGGCGAACTGGCTGGCCGGCGCCTGGGATCAAAACGCCGTGATGGCGGTTACTTCGCCGGTGAGCGCCGCGCTCGAAGAGGTGGCATCGCGCTGGCTGCTGGAGATTCTGGGCCTTCCCCGCGATTCCGGAACAGGGTTTGTCGGCGGCGATACCGTGGCCACTTTTGCCGCACTGGCGGCGGCGCGCCGCGCCCTGCTGCTGCGGGAAGGCTGGGACGTGGATGCGCAGGGGCTGTTTGGCGCTCCTCCCATCACCGTGGTGGTGAGCGAGGAGACGCACGTTTCCGTGCATAAAGCGCTCGGGCTGGTGGGGCTGGGCCGCGAGCGGGTAGTCCGCGTGCCCGCCGACGGGCAGGGGCGTATGCGGGCGGACGCCTTGCCTCCCTTCCGCGGACCCACGCTGGTGTGCGTCCAGGCGGGAAACGTCAACTCCGGCTCGTTCGATCCCGCCGAGGAGATTTGCGCCGCGGCCCATGCCGCCGGAGCGTGGGTCCACGTGGACGGCGCATTCGGCATCTGGGCGGCGGCGGCCCCCGGGCGCGCTCATCTCACGCGCGGCGTGGCCGACGCCGATTCATGGTCGTTTGACGGTCACAAGTGGCTGAACGTGCCCTACGACAGCGGTGTCGTCGTGGTCCGCCAGGCCAGGCATCTTCGCGACGCCATGAGCGGCGACGCCGCTTACCTGCTGCGCAGCACCCAGCGCGATCCCGGCTTCCTCACCCCGGGCATGTCCTGCCGCGCAAGAGGCGTGGAGGTCTGGGCCGCGCTGGCGTCCTTGGGCCGTTCCGGCGTTGCCGGCCTGATTGAGCGCACCTGCCGTCATGCGGCCCGTTTTGCGGAAGGTTTGCGCGCGGCCGGATTTGAGATCCTCAATGACGTGGTCATCAACCAGGTGCTGGTGTCCTTCGGGGACGACGAAACCACCCGCGCGGTGATTGCCGGCATACAGGAAGACGGAACCTGCTGGTGCGGGGGCACGGTGTGGCACGGGCGCGCCGCCATGCGCATCAGCGTGTCCGGCTGGGCGACCACCCCCGATGACGTGGAGCGCAGTCTGGACGCTATGATTCGGATCGCCTGTGCGCTGCGCCAGCCCGTGAGCTGCTAACGCGCTCGCTCGGCTACGTGCCAGGGCCTCCTGAAATCTGGTCAAATCAGAGAGACCATGAGCGAAGCCCCGAACTATACCGCCACGCGCGCTTCCGTGGATGGAATCGAAGTCGTCCGCCTCACCGACGCCCGTCACAAAACCGAGGTGTCCATCGTTCCGTCCATCGGAAACATCGCCTTCGAGATGAAGGTGAACGGGACCAATGTTCTCTGGACGCCCTACCAGACCGTGGCTGAGTTCAAGGCCCAGCCCGTCAATCTGGGCATTCCGTTCCTCGCCCCGTGGGCCAACCGCCTCGACGGCGACGCGTTTTGGGCGAACGGCCACAAGTATCTGCTCAACGCGGACCTCGGCAACCTCCATCGCGACGGCAACGGCCTGCCCATTCACGGTCTGGTGCGCTTTTCCGGCCTTTGGGAGGTGGTTGCCGTCGAAGCCACTGATTCCGCAGCCTGGCTTACCAGCCGGCTGGAATTCTGGCGTTACCCCGACTACATGGCCCAGTTCCCGTTCGCCCACGACCTCGAGATGACCTACCGGCTGCGGGATGGAGTGCTGGAGACTCGCGTGGCCGTGACCAACCGCTCGGCAGCCGTGATGCCCTTGTCGGTGGCGTTCCATCCCTACTTCACCCTGACCGGCGCGCCCCGCGACGACTGGTCGGTTCATATTCCGGTCCGTGAACGGGTGGTATTGGACGACCGCCTGATCCCCACCGGCAGCCAGGAACCGGCCGGGCTCTCCGATTCCACCTCTCTAAGGAACCAGGCGTTTGACACCGTCTTTTACGGAGTGGACGCCACGGATGAGTTCGCGGTCAGCGGCGGCCAGCAGCGGGTCGGAGTGCGATTCGGGCCCAAATACCCGGTCGCCGTAGTGTACGCTCCGCCGGGACACGATTTCATCTGCTTTGAGCCGATGAGCGGTGTCACCGACGCTTTCAACCTGGCTCAGCGAGGGTTGTACCCGCAGTTGCAGACTGTGGCGTCGAATGGCAAGTGGGAGGAGAGCTTCTGGATTTTGCCGAGCGGATTTTGAAGCAGACGACCCTTTTCGGCGGCTGAGTTCACGGCGTAACCCAACCCCGCCGGTATCCGGCGATTGGGCTTGACTTCTCCTGCGGATCCGAAAGATAATAATCCACGTTCGGCAGCGCCCGCTGCCGCGGAGGAGGAATACTTGGCCCGAGAGAGCGTACACAAGAAACTGGCGCGCGTGCGGCCGCCCCGCGTCCATGTCACCTATGACGTCGAGATCGGCGACGCTATAGAAATTAAGGAGATTCCGTTCGTCATGGGGGTGTTGGGGGACTTCAGCAGCATGCCTGAAGATCCTCTTCCGCGCCTCAAGGAACGGCGGTTTGTGGACGTCACTCCGGACAACTTCGACTCGGTGCTGGCCAGCATGCGCCCTCGGGTCGCGTTCTCCGTGGAGAACCGGCTCACCGACGACCCCAACGCCGGGAAGCTGGGCGTCGACATTTCCTTCAAGACCATGGAGGACTTCGAGCCCGAGCAGGTAGCCCGTCAGGTGAAGCCGTTGCGCGAGCTGCTGGAGCTCCGTACGCGCCTTTCCGACCTTCGCGGCAGCCTGCAGGGCAACGAGAAGCTGGAACGGTTACTCCAGGACGTGGCTGGGAACACGGACAAGATGAAGCAGATCCGGGGCGAGGCCAAGGCCGGCAACCCCGAGCAGGGAGGCGGAAATGGCCACGACTAAGGCGAAGAGCGCCGCGGCGCCCGAGGCGCACGCCGCTCCGGCGGCGGTTGTTCAGGAAAAGTCTCTCCTCGACCAGATTGTCGAGCAGGGCAGGCTCGTTCGCGACGAGTCCATGCGCGCTCACGGCAAACACCTGGTTTCGGAATTCGTGGAGCAGGTGCTGCAGGGCGAGATGACGGTGTCCCCGGACATCGAGGCGATGATCAACACGCGCATCGCGCAAATCGATCATCTGCTCTCGCTGCAGCTCAACGAGATCCTGCACCATCCCACGTTCCAGCAACTGGAAGCCACCTGGCGCGGATTGCGGTACCTGCTGGACCAGAGCGAAACCAGCGCCATGCTGAAGATCAAGATCCTGAACGTCAAGAAGAAGGAACTGCTGCGGGATCTCCAGCGCGTGCCTGAGTTCGATCAGAGCGTGATGTTCAAGAAGGTTTACGAGGAAGAGTTCGGCGTTTTCGGCGGCGAGCCGTTCGGCGCGCTGATCGGCGATTATTACTTCGGACGCCATCCCGAGGACGTGGAACTGCTGGAGAAGGTGTCGCAGGTGGCTGCCGCGGCGCATGCTCCGTTCCTGGCGGCCGCTTCGCCGGACATGATGAATCTGGAGAGCTTCACCCAGCTCGACGCCCCGCGCGACCTGGGCAAGATCTTCGACACCACCGAATACGCGCGCTGGAAGGGCTTCCGCATGACCGAGGATTCGCGGTATGTGGCCCTCACCATGCCCCGCGTGCTCATCCGCCTGCCCTACGGCGAGGCGACCAAGCCGATTGACACGTTCCGCTACGAAGAAGCGGTGGACGGCGCCGATCACTCCAAGTATCTCTGGGCCAACGCGGCCTGGGCGCTGGGCGCCCGCATCACCAACGCCTTCGCGCTGTATGGCTGGTGCGCGGCCATCCGCGGTGTGGAAGGCGGCGGCCTGGTGGACGCCCTTCCCGTGCACGTCTTCCAGACCGACGAAGGCGACACCACCATCAAGTGCCCCACCGAGACCATCATCACCGACCGGCGCGAAAAAGAGCTGGCCGACATGGGCTTCGCCCCGCTGGTGCACTGCAAGGGCACCGACTACGCGGCGTTCTTCAGTATTCAATCCTGTCAGAAACCGAAGCTGTACGACCGGGAAGCGGCCAACGCCAATGCGCGCCTCTCCACCCAGATCCCGTACATGCTGGCCGTTTCCCGCTTCGCGCACTACCTGAAGTCGATGATGCGCGACAAGATCGGGAGCTTCATGTCCCGCGCGGACTGCCAGGCGTTTCTCAATCGCTGGATTATGAACTACGTCACCCCGGACGACACCGCGTCGCCGGCGACCAAAGCGCAGTTTCCGCTGCGCGAGGCCAGAGTGGACGTAACGGAAGTGCCCGGAAAGCCCGGCGTGTACAAGGCCATCGCTTTCCTGCGGCCGCACTTCCAACTCGACGAGCTGTCAGTGTCGTTGCGCCTGGTTGCGGAACTTCCAAAGTCGGCGCGTGCGTAGTATCGGAGGCAGGCCTGCCTGGCGAGCCGAAGGCGCTGTACGGCGTCCGCGGGCGGTTCTGTATAAATGAACAACGGAGGAAAATGAATGGCTAATGATTATTTCCTGAAAATCGACCAAATCGTGGGCGAGAGCCAGCAAACTGGCCACACCCAGGAATTGGAGATGGATAGCTGGTCGTACGGCGAAACCCAATCGGGCACGTCACACACCGCAACCGGGTCAGTTTCCGGCAAGGTGACCATGCAGGAGTTCCGCTTCTCGAAGCGCATGGACATCTCCAGTCCGAAGCTGATGCAGTTGTGCTCCAACGGCAAACACCTCGCCTGGGCCAGGTTCGCGGCCCGGCGTTCCGGTGAAACCGGCGGAGCGCCCGTGGATTACCTGTTTGTCACTTTTGGAGATCTGGCTATCTCCTCTTATGACATCAGCGGCACCGGCGCCGACGGGTGGCCTTACGAGACCATTGCTTTCAGCTACGGCGCGCTGGTGATGACCTACAAGCAGGTCATTAAAGGCGTGGCGCAAGGTCCCATCAACGGCGGCTACGACACCGAAAAGAATAAGGTGATCGCGACCGTGGACGGCGCGCCGGCGCTTCCCAGCACCTAGCCCCGGGGCATGCCAGAACAGGAACGAGGAGGATAACATATGGCAGTCAGTTTTCTATTGGACATGGGTTCGGCAATTCCTGGCGAGTCCCAGGACGACAACTCGGCTTACAACAGCAAGATTGAAATCGACGGCTGGAGCTTTGGACAGCAGCAGGTCGGCATGAGCCAGACGGGCACCGGAAGAACCGGTGGGAAGGTATCAGCGAGCGACTTCACCTTCACCAAGCACACCGAGCTCTCCAGTCCCAAGCTGTTACAGAACTGCGCCACCGGCACCAACATCCCGTCGGCCACGCTCATCGCGCGCCGCACCGGTCTGGCTTCCGGCGCGCTCTCCGCGTATCTGACGGTGGTGTTCACCGATCTGATCATTTCGTCGTACCAGACCTCCGGCACCGCCGGCGATTCGGGTCTGCCGGTCGAACACATCTCGTTTAACTTCGCCACGATCCAGTTCCAGTACACGCCGCAGGATCAGGGCGCATCGAAGGGTACGCTGCAGGCTGCTTACAACTTCAAGACCAGTACCAGCAGCTAACCACCGCGCAGTCAGAACCGCTTTCAAGCTCGCGGCACGGCAGGGCATCGACGCTGTCGGCCGCGAGCGGCGGTTGTTTCAGATTGTTTGAACAGTTTCGCCGCCAACCGGGCCGGGTAGATGCGATCATCTCGCATCGAGCCCGGCCCGGCGTGCTCGGAGGGCTTCCATGAACGCCAAGGAATTGTTTCACGCCGGGAGACTGGAAGACGCGATCCAGTCGCTGGTCGCGGAATTAAAGAACGACCCCGGTAACGATCGTCAACGCACCTTCCTTTTCGAACTCCTGTGCTTCGCGGGCGCGTATGATCGCGCCGAGAAGCAACTGGACGTTCTGGCGCAATCGGGCAATAAGAACGCCGAACTCGGGACTCTGCTCTATCGCGGCGCTCTGGCCGCCGAGCGCACCCGCCAGGCGATGTTCGAGAAGGGGACGTTCCCCGATTCCACCGAGGCCGAGACGGTCTCCGGCAGCATCGAGGATCGTCACTTCGAGTGGATCTCCGACGCCGACCCGCGCATCGGGCCGAAACTGGAAGTGTTCGCAGCCGGAGCTTACATGTGGATCCCCTTCCACCACATCGAAAGCATCGAGATCCCCCAGCCTCGCCGCCTCCGCGATCTGCTCTGGACCCCGGCGGTGGTGCGCACCGGTCCGTCATTTGAAGACCGGGACCTCGGGGAAGTTCTGCTGCCCGGGATCTGCCCGCTCTCCTCGAAGAGCTCGGACGACTCGGTGCGGCTGGGACGAAGCACCATCTGGGAGGAGTCTTCGGAAGGCGCCATCCCGCTTGGCCAGAAGGTAATGATTGTCGACGACGAGGAGATCCCACTGTTGCAGATCCGCCACCTGACGTTCGACACCGCCGCTTCGGAGGAAAGCGACGCGGCGGCCGCCACCTGATACGATGCCCCTGCGCGAAGATCTTCTGAATCCGATCCCGGGCGATAACCCCAGCGGCGCGAATCTTCGCTACGCGCCTGCCTACGACCAGATCAAAGAGGCGCGGCGCGAAGACGACGATTCCGACCAGGGCGTCTGGCAGCGGCAGGTAAAGACCGCCGACTGGCCCGTGGTGATCAAACTCAGCTCCGACTTTCTGGCCAAGAAATCCAAGGATCTGCAGATTGCCGCCTGGCTTACCGAAGCGATCATCAATCGCGAGGGCTTCAGCGGCTTGAAGCAGGGATTGGACCTGCTGCATGGTCTGCTGACCACCTTCTGGGACACCCTCTATCCCGAAGTCGAAGACGGCGATCTGGAGCTTCGCGCCACGCCGCTGAACTGGGTAGCCAGCCAGTTGCTCGTGCCGCTGCGCAAGGTGGAACTCAACAAAGAGGGGCACGGCTGGTTCCGCTATAAGGAATCCCTCTCCATCCCCAACGAGCAGGACGCCGCCTCCGACGACAACAAGGGGCAGATGCGCCGGACCGCCATCGCCGACGGCAAGCTGACTCCGGAAGCCTGGGCCGCCGGCTTTGACGCGATGACGCGCGAGTATTACAACGACCTCGCCAACGAGATTCAGGAAAGCCGCGACTCTCTGACCTCGCTGGACGAGCTTTGCACGGAGCGGTTCGCCGATGAGGCGCCCAGCTTCCTGCCGCTGCGCGACATCCTGGAAGAAATCGCCAATACGGTGCGCATCCTTCTGATCAAGAAGGGTGGTCCCATTCCAGTCGCCGGTTCCGAGCCCGAGCCGGAGGAGGAGGAACCGGAGGTGGTGGCGGCTCCCGCAGCGTCCGACGCCCAGGCCGGTGCCGCGCCCGCGCGCGCTCCCCGGGGCAAGGCCACGCTCACCGCGGAGCCTGAAAACCCGGAGGATGCCGCCGCCCGGGTGGCCGCGGTGGCGCGCTGGCTGCGCGCCCAGAACGGGCGAAGTCCGGTGCCCTTCCTGCTGCTGCGCGCGTTGCGCTGGGGAGAACTGCGTGCCAATCCGTACGATCTCGACTGGCGCATGCTGGAGGCCCCGCCCACCGACGTCCGCCAGAATATCAAGCGTTTGTCTCAGGAAGGCGAGCACCAGCAACTTCTGGAAGCGGCGGAAGAGGTGATGGCGACGCCCAGCGGGCGGGCCTGGCTGGACCTGCAGCGTTTCGTGCTGGGAGCCTGCGACTCGCTCGGCTACGACGCCGTGTCCCGCGCGCTCCGTTCCGAGATCAAGGCCCTGCTGGCCGATTATCCGGCCCTGCTGGAAGCTGCGCTGAACGACGACACTCAGGCTGCCAACGCGCAAACCCGCGAGATGTTTCAGCCTCCGCCGCCTCCTCCTCCTCCCCCGCCTCAGGAAGAACCGGAGCAGCAGGGCCCCCAATACGGGGCGCCGCCGGTCGAGCAGGCGCACGCCAACGGCGACGCCGGTGCTCCGGACGAGGAGGAGTTGATTCGCGAGGCCATTCGCACCGGACGCACCAACGACGCCGTGGACATGGTGTCGCAACGGCTCACCCAGGAAACCACCGGCCGTTCCCGGTTCACGCGGAAAACGCAGCTCGCCATGGTCTGCATGGCGTCCGGGCACGAGGCCGTGGCCTACCCGATTCTCCGGGAGCTGGCCGCGGAGATTGGCGATCGCCGCCTGGAGGCGTGGGAATCGCCCGCCATGATCGCGCATACGCTATCGTTGTTCTATCGCTGCATGGCCCGCATGAACGCGACGGCCGAGGAGCGGCAGCGGGTGTACGCGGATATCTGCCGTCTCGACCCCAAACGGGCGCTGGAGCTGGAACGGTAGCGCTGAACCATGCCTGAGAAAAGGCGAAACCATGGCTAAGAAAAAGGGGCAGGGCGGACTTCTGGAGTCGGTATTGGACCGGCTGATCGACACCGAGCCCGAAAACAAACACGAAGTCGGCGCCGGACGCGCGCAATCGTTGCGTCAGCTCAAAGCGTCGCTGCGGCGCGACCTCGAATGGCTCTTGAATACCCGCCGTATGATCGTGCCGGTTCCCGATTACGCCAAGGAATTGCCGTATTCGCTCTTCGTGTACGGTTTGCCCGATCTGACCTCGTTCTCTTCGCAATCCGAGCGCGACCAGCGGCAGTTGCTGCAACTCATGGAGTCCGCCATCAGCGTATTCGAACCCCGGCTGCTCAGCGTGGTGGTCACTATGATGCCGGTCAACGATGCCACCCGCGGTTTGCGGTTTCAGATTGAAGGGATGGTGCGCGGCGACCCCACGCCGGAGCGCATCGTCTTCGACACGGTCTTTGATCCGGTGAACGGCGAATACCAGGTGGGAAAAGAAACCAGTGCGCGATGAACTGCTGTACTACTATGAGCGCGAACTGGGGTTCATGCGCCAGATGGGCGCGGATTTCGCCGAGCGCTATCCCAAGGTAGCGTCGCGGCTGGCGCTGGAGACCACCCGCTGCGACGATCCCCACGTCGAGCGCATCATCGAGGCGTTTTCGTTTCTCGCCGCGCGCCTCCACCTGAAGATTGACGACGAGTTCCCGGAGATCACCCAGGCGCTCCTCAATCTGGTCTATCCGCACTATCTGCGGCCCATCCCCGCCATGTCCATCGCGGAATTGCGCGGGGACCCGAAGGCCGGGAAAGTCAGCTCGGCCATCAAAGTGCCACGCGGCGCCATGCTGTACACGCGGCCCACCAGCGGCGTCACCTGCAAGTTTCGCTGCTGCTACGAAACCACCATCTGGCCGTTATCCATCGCCGAGGCGCAGTGGCGAACGCCGGACCGCGTGGAGCCTCCGTTGAAGGGCGTCGACGCGGTGGCGGTCATCCGGCTGCTGCTGCGGTGTAATCCGGGCATCACCTTCAACGAGCTGCGCGCTCCCTCGTTGCGTTTCTACTTGTACAGCGATCCCAACCTGGTGTATCCGCTCTACGAGCTGCTGTGCAACAACTGTTCCGGGGTGCTCCTTCGCGATCCCACGGTCAAGGGCCGGCAGAAGACCATCACGCTGCCGGGCAGCGCTCTGCGCGCGGTCGGATTCGCCGAGGACGAGAGCATGCTGCCTTATCCGCGGCGCTCTTTTTCCGGGTACCGGCTGTTGCAGGAGTACTTTGCGTTTCCCGAGAAGTTCCTGTTCATTGATTTCAATGGACTGGATGCGCTGACCGGGAAAGGCTTCGGCGACACCGTGGAAGTGCTGTTCCTGATCTCTTCGGTTCCCCGCACGGAACAGGAGCAGGTGTTGCAGACGGGCATCGTCCCTTCCGTGTTCCGGCTGGGATGCTCGCCCATCGTCAACCTGTTTCCGCAAACCGCCGAGCCCATTCTGCACGATCAAACCAGCTACGACTACCCGGTGATCGCCGATGTCCGGCGCCGCGAGACGGTGGACGTTTTTTCGGTGGATTCGGTGTCGGCGGCCAGCCCCCGCACCCACGATTCGGTTGCCTACGAGCCTTTCTACTCCTTCCGGCACGGGAACGCGCGGACCAAGGATCAGGTGTTCTGGCACGTCTCCAGACGCGAGCTCGAGGGGAAGCTGGCCGGAACCACCCCGGTCTGGCTGTCCCTGGTCGACCTGGCAGGAAACCCGGTGCGCGCCGAATTCGAGACGCTGACCCTGCACTGCACCTGCACCAACGGCGATCTGCCCTCCCGCCTGCCGCTGGGCAACGAGCGCGGCGATTTCGACCTGGACGGCGATGCGCCGGTGCGGCAGATTGTGGCCCTGCGCAAGCCCACCCAGTCCATCCCTCCGCCATTGGGCCGCAACGCGCTCTGGCGCTTGATCTCGCATCTTTCGCTGAATTACCTGTCGCTCGTCGACGAGGGTAAGGACGCGTTCCAGGAAATCCTGCGGCTCTACGAATTCTCCGGGTCTCCGTGGCTGGAGCGGCAGATCGCGGGCATTTCGAAACTAAGCAGCAAACGCCATCTGGCGCGCGTGGTGTCGGACACGGGAATCAGCTTCGTCAAGGGCACGCGCGTGGAAATGGAACTGGACGAAGAGCAATACGTCGGCGGCGGCGCTTTTCTGTTCGCCAGCGTCATGGAATACTTCCTCGGCCAGTATGTTTCCATGAACAGCTTCAGCCAGCTGATCGCCAAAAGCACCCAGCGCAAGGAGATTATCCGGCAGTGGCAGCCCCGCGCCGGACAGAGTATCCTGCTATGAACACCGTGGCCCCGGAAGAGACCATCGCCGTCGCCCCGCCGCCCGCGCCAGATCCGGTGCGCGATGCGCTGGAAAAGCGCATGCTGGACGAGCCCTGGTGTTTCTCCTTCTTCCAGGCCGTGCGCATGATGAAGCTTCTGGCGCCCGAGCGGAAGACGCCGGGACACTTCGGAGATCCGGCGAATGAGGCCGTCCGCTTTACCTCCGATCCGTCGATTTCGTTTCCCGCGAGCGAGATTCAATCGCTCGAAAAGCGCGTGGACGCTCCCCCGCTCATGTGCGTGAACTTCATGGGGATGTTTGGGCCGCTGGGCATGCTGCCGGTGCACTACACCGCGTTCATCCGCGAACGGGTTCGCGTGGGTGACCGCACCCTGCGCGATTTTCTGGACATCTTCAATCACCGCCTGGTGTCGCTGTTTTATCGCGCCTGGGAGAAATACCGCTTCGGCGTTCCCTATGAGCGTGGCGAGCGCGACCGTCTAACCCAGTATCTGCTGGATTTCATCGGGCTGGGCACCCCCGGGCTGGAAGGCCGGCAGGCCGTTTCGGACCAGTCCCTGGTGTTCTATTCGGGCCTGCTGGCGCAGCAGCCGCGGTCTTCCGAGGCCCTGCGAAACATTCTGGTGGATTACTTCGACGTGCCCGTCGAAATGTGGCAGTTCCGCGGCGTGTGGCGCCAGCTCGACCTGGAGACGCAGTGCTCGCTGGACGAATCACAGCGCCTGTCCTCCATGCTCGGCGTGGGCGTCGTGGCGGGAGACGAGGTTTGGGACCAGCAGTCCGTGGTTCGCGTGCGCATCGGCCCGCTGGACGTGCAACGATACCTTGATTTTCTGCCCACGGGGACGGCGCACCAGCCGCTCCGGGCAATCACGCGGTTCTTTTCCCGTGACGACCTCGACTTCGAAGTGCAGCTTGTGCTGCGCCGGGAAGACGCCCCGCTGTGCGAACTGGGAGCTGGTGGCGACGCCGCCCCCCGCCTCGGCTGGCTGACGTGGGGGCGCACCAGAATGCTCAACCGCGATCCGGATGAAACCGTTCTCGAATTATGGAGGGTTGCCTGACCCATGAGTCTCAGTCTGAAATCCCTGATTGGCAAGTTGAATGACACCACCCGCAAAGCGCTGGAGTCGGCCGCGGGCCTGTGCGTCACCAGGACGCACTATGACGTCGAGATCGAGCACTACCTGCTCAAGCTGCTCGACGAGACCGGAACAGACGGCACGCGCATCTACGAGCGCTTCGGCGTGGATGCCTCGCGGCTCTCCGCGGAGCTGACCCGCAGCCTGGACCGGCTGCGCACCGGCAACGCGCGCACGCCCAGCCTCAGCCCGTCGCTGGTGCGCATGTTCACCGACGCGTGGACCACTGGCAGCATCGAGCTGGGCGCCAGCGAAGTCCGCAGCGGCCTGACCATTCTGGCGCTGGCCACCCAGCCCGAGTTGGCCCGCATGGTCACCGAGGTGAGTCCCGAGCTCGGGAAGATCCAGGGCTCCGTGTTGCAGGCGGAGTTCGCCAGCATCGTCGCCGCGTCGAGCGAAGGCGAAATGGCCGGCGGCGCCGCCGAGGGTGCTCCGCAGGCCGGGATGAAGGCCGGCGGCAAGACTCCCAATCTCAACCAGTTCACCATCGACCTCACCGCGAATGCCAAGGCCGGAAAAATCGACCCCGTGCTCGGGCGCGATTCCGAAATCCGCCAGATCATCGACATTCTGATGCGCCGCCGCCAGAACAACCCCATCCTTACCGGGGAAGCGGGCGTAGGCAAGACCGCGGTGGTGGAAGGTTTCGCGTTGCGCGTGGCCAGCGGCGATGTGCCGCCGCCGTTGCGTAACGTGGTGGTGCGTACGCTGGATCTGGCGCTGCTGCAGGCCGGTGCGGGCGTGAAGGGCGAGTTCGAGAACCGCCTGAAGGGTTTGATCGAGGAAGTGAAGTCGTCGCCGGTGCCCATCATCCTGTTCATCGACGAAGCCCACACCATGATCGGCGCGGGCGGCCAGGCGGGGCAGGGCGACGCCGCGAATCTGCTGAAGCCGGCCCTGGCCCGCGGCGAATTGCGCACCATTGCCGCCACCACATGGTCCGAGTACAAACGCTACTTCGAAAAGGACGCCGCTCTGGCCCGCCGTTTCCAGGTGGTGAAGGTGGAGGAGCCGGGTGAGATCCAGTGCATGGTGATGCTGCGCGGCATTGTGCCGTCGCTGGAGAAGCACCACAACGTGCGCATTTTGGATGACGGGCTGGGAGCGGCCGTGCGGCTTTCCCATCGCTATCTCGCCGGACGCCAGCTTCCCGACAAGGCGGTGAGCGTTCTGGATACCGCCTGCGCGCGCCTGGCTCTCGGCCAGAGCGCCACGCCGCCGGCCATCGAAGACGCCACCCGGCAAATGGACGACCTCAACGTGCAGGAGCGGATTCTCACCCGTGAAGCCGCCGCCGGAGCCAACCACACCGAGCGCCTCGCGCAAATCGCCGCCGACAAGCTCGCCGTGGAGGCGACTCTGGCCAGCCTGCGGGAGCGTTGGGAGAAAGAAAAGCAGATCGTAATGCGCATGCGCGAGCTGCGTGGCTCGCTGGAGGAAGCGGCCGGGGTCAAGCCGCTCGGTGCCTCGGAGACACCCGCTGAAACGCCCGCCGCGCCCGCGGCAGCGGCCTCTGCCGAGCCCGTGGCAACGGATGGCGCCGCCGCGGCTCCCGCGCCCGCTCCGGTCACCGATCCCGCCGCGTTGCGCGCGGAGCTGGGGAAGCTCAACGCCGAACTGGCTGCTCTGCAAGGCGAAACCCCGCTGATGCGCGTTTGCGTGGACGAGCAGATTGTGGCCGAAGTGGTGGCCGCGTGGACCGGCATTCCCGTCGGCAAAATGGTGAAGGACGAAATCGCCGCCGTCCTCGAGTTGGCTGTATTCCTCGAAAAGCGCGTGATTGGGCAGACCCACGCTCTGGAATCCATCGCGCGGCGCATTGTTACTTCCAAAGCCCGCCTCGACGATCCCAACCGGCCCATCGGCGTGTTCATGCTGGTGGGACCCAGCGGCGTGGGCAAGACCGAAACCGCGCTGGCCCTCTCGGACCTGTTGTACGGTGGCGAAAAGAACATGATCACCATCAACATGTCGGAATTCCAGGAGGCCCACACGGTATCCACGCTCAAGGGCTCGCCTCCCGGCTACGTTGGCTACGGCGAGGGCGGCGTGCTCACCGAAGCGGTGCGCCGCAGGCCCTATTCCGTGGTGCTGCTCGATGAAGTGGAGAAAGCCCACCCCGACGTGCTCGAACTCTTCTATCAGGTGTTCGACAAGGGCATGATGGAGGACGGCGAAGGCCGTGAAATCGATTTCAAGAACACCATCCTGATCCTCACCTCCAACGCGGGCACGGACACGTTAATGAAGCTGACCGCCGATCCGGAAACCATGCCCGGTCCGGAAGGTCTGGTGAAGGCCCTGAAGCCGGAGCTGGACAAGATCTTCAAACCCGCATTTCTCGGCCGCATGGTGATCGTTCCGTACTTCCCCGTCCGCGACGAGATCCTGCGGCAAATCATCGTCCTCAAGCTCAATCGCATACGCCGGCGCATCCTGGAAAATCACAAGGTGCACCTCACCTGGGATGACGCCGTGCTGAATGAAATCGCCAGGCGCTGCACCGAAATCGAGAGCGGCGCCCGTAACATCGACAGCATCCTGACCAACACGCTGCTGCCCGAGGTGTCCCGGCAAATGCTGGGCCGCATGGCCGCCGGGGAGCCGGCCGCCAACGTGCGCGTGAGCGTGATGGAAGAGGGCGGCTTCGTGTATTCCTGATATTGTCACTATGTTTGCATCTGCATCGTTCCTACAAACCGACCGCCTCTTCCACTTGGAAACTCCGCTGGGGGAGGACGTGCTGCTGCTGAAACGGATCTCCGGCACGGAGTACATCTCCGACCTCTTCCACTACGAGCTGGACATGGTCTCGGAGAGCTATGACATCGACTTCAATCTGATGATCGGCAAGCCGGTCACCGTGGGCATCCGCCAATCGGACGGCACGTCTTTTCATTATCTGAACGGAATTGTCCGTAAGTTTTCCCTGTATTCCGACGAAGGACGGCTGGCTTGTTACAAAGCCGAAGTCGTTCCGTGGCTCTGGCTGCTCACCCAGACCTCGGATTGCCGGATGAATCAGAACATGCAGGCGCTGGACGCCATCAAGCAGCTCTTTCAGCGCTACGGCTTCCAAAGCGGGCAGGACTGGGAAGACCAGACAACGCTGAAACGCACGCCCTGGGTCTATTGCACGCAATATCGTGAAAGTGCGTGTAATTTCGTAAGGCGCTTGATGGAAATCGAGGGAATATTCTTCTTCTTCCGCCACGAAGAAGATCGCCACGTGCTGGTGATGGCGGATACTCCGTCGGCCAACCAGCCCTGCCCCTTCCAGTCCCGCATGAAGTACGAGCATTCGTTCGGCCCGGGCTACAAGAGCGACGTCGACAGCGTCCTCGGGTGGAAGTTCCACAACGAGTTCAAGCCCGGCAAGTACAAGCAGCGTTCCTACAACTTCAAGCACCCCGACCGGACTTTGCAGGCGGAAGCGCCTTCGCGCGTCCAGCAGGGCGGCAACGACAAGTTTGAGATATACGACTTTCCTGGTGGTTACGAGGTGCAGGCCGACGGGGACGATTGGACCAAGCTGCGCATGGAGGAAGAAGAGGCCTGTCAAGCCATCGTAACCGGGCGAAGCAATTGCCGCTCCATGTACGCCGGTTACCGGTTCGATCTGTATAACCACGACCGGCGCGACCAGAACGACACCTGGCTGCTCACTTCGGTGAGTCACTTCGGCGAGGAATCCACCTTTGTCGGCGGTACCGACAAAGGCGGGGGCACCTACTACAACACCTTCACCGCGATACCCTATACGACGCCGTACCGCCCGCAACGAAAATACAGAAACTCGCAATCGTCCGGCGGAGCCAGCCCCGCCGCCGGGGGGATCGCGTCAACCATCGCCGCTGCCATGGGGCCGTCTTTCGGACAGTCGGCCTCGGAGGGTTCCTCGGCAGGCGCTATGGCGGGCGGAATGTCGGGTGGCGCCTCGGGCTCCTCGGCGGGCGCGTCTGGCGGCTCAGCGTCGGCTATGGGCTCCGGCGGTTCGCCCTCCAGTACGGAGCAGGCGGCTCTCCGTGGAGTCACCACCGCCACCGTGGTGGGAGGCTCCGGTGACGAGATCTACACCGATGCATACCTGCGCGTCCAGGTGCGCTTTCACTGGGATCTCCTGGACGGCCAATCCTGCTGGGCGCGCGTGATGCAACCGCTGGCCGGCGCCAACTGGGGCCATGTGTGGATTCCGCGCATCGGCCAGGAGGTGATTTGCGCCTTCAACGAGGGAGACCCTGATTACCCCATCATCATCGGCACTGTCTACAACGGCAACAACATGCCGCCCTACAAGCTTCCGGACAAGAAGAACCATACCGGAATCCGCACCCACAGCACCATGGGCGGGGGCGCCGACAACTACAACGAAATCCACTTCGACGACACCAAGGGAACCGAGCTTTTCTCCGTTCAGGCCGAACACAACAAAGCCAAGCTGGTGAAGAACGACGAGCTGGAGGAAATCCGGCACGACCGCTTTCTGCGGGTCCTCAACGACCAGGTGGAGGACGTCCACGGCGATAAGAAACAGCACGTGAAGGGCGATCACAACGAGGGCGTCGACGGCCAGATTTCCATCAAGGTGCAAGGCGATTATCAACTGATCATCGGCGGCGATTACAAGCAACAGGTGCAAGGCGACTGGATCCGGGTGGTGCAGGGCGATCTAAGCTCCAGCGTGACTGGCGACGAGAACCGCACGGTAACGGGCGGCGTGAATCTCAGCGTCACCGGCGATCTCAACATCACCGCCGCGAACATCTTTATTTCGGCCGAGACGGAAATGTGCCTGAGTTGCGGTGGCTCGTCCATCGACATGACCCCGATGAGTCTCAGCGTCACCGGCACCGCCGTCCTCATCAACAGCGGCGGCATGTCCACTCCGGCCCAGCCCGCCCAACCGGACAGTCCCGACTTCCCCGACCCCGATCTGGGCACCGTCCCACAGCTCAGTGACATGGGAGACTTCGGCGGCCCCGGTGAATCCAACCCGGATACGGCCGCAGCGGACGGGTCGGCCGACTCGGGATCGGATACGGGCGGCGCCGACTCCGGTGCGGGATCGGGAGGAGCTGGAGGCGACGGCGGATCGGGCAGCGATAGTTTCCTCGGCAGCGGTGACGATGCCGCCGGCAGCCCGGATCTCGATGGAATATAGCAGGATGCCGAAGAAAGCCTGCAAACACTCGAGCCGCGCGTGTAAACAAGCGGTTTTCTGGCCTTTTCAGCAATCCGCCAGGCGCCGATGAAGCAGCATCGCTACGACATCCACGTCGCCTGGACGGGCAACCTGGGGCCGGGAACCAGCAACTACCTCAGCTACCTGCGCAACCACGAGGTTTCCGCGCCGGGGAAACCGGTGGTGCCCGCTTCGTCCGATCCGGCGTTTCGCGGAGACCCGGCCCGCTACAACCCGGAGGATCTGCTGGTGGCCAGCCTTTCCGCCTGCCACATGCTCTCCTACCTGCACCTCTGCGCGGTCAACGGCGTGGTGGTGGTCGATTACGACGACGACGCCTTTGGCCTCATGGAGGAGACCGCCACCGGAGGCGGTGTCTTCACTGAGGTCACGCTTCGCCCCGCCGTGGTCATTTCCGCCGAGTCCGACCCGGACAAGGCGCGCTCACTGCACGACGAAGCGCATCACCTTTGCTTTATCGCGAATTCGGTCAATTTCCCGGTCCGACACGAAGCGCGCATTACTCGGCGGGAAACTCCAGCGCTGCCGGGGGATCGGCCACCGACTGGAAACGAGGAACTCGCACCTCATTCCCGTACTTCGACGACATAATCGGAATCAGGCCGCGTTCGAGAATCGCCTCGGCCGCCCGATCCGTGATCAGGGTTTCGCCGGAAGGCTGGAACCGCCCCTCGCCGCCTTCGCGCCAGGTGTAGGAAATCATGCCGTCAAGGTCATGCCCGGCGTCGGGCTCCCCGTAGTCCGTCCAGGACTGGCCCAGCAGGGCCGCGCACGCGTAGACGGGGTTTGCCCACGCCAGGTCCTCGACTGCCATGCTGTCGCCCATTTCCTCGAACGGGAACTCCTCGCAAGGGGATGAATCCGCGCCATACGGCATACGAATCAGCAAACGCGGCAGCGCCAGACCAATCCACGCCGCCTCCGTGCTGCGCCGTAGCGCGGTCCAGGCGTTGCGGGTGGCTTCGGGCAGGTCGCCCCATTCGGCCTGATCGGAGAGATCCTCGGCGCGTTCGCAGCCCAGCAGCATCGGATGCGCCGAGGCGATCACCGGGATCTGCACGCTGGCGGCGGCGTGAGCAAGCCCGCGGAGCAGGGCGATATCGGCATCGCCCGGCCCGAACCGGTAGTTAGCCAGAACCACGCTCCACTCTTCGTCCCCTGCTTTGGCCAGGCGCGCCGCCAGGTTGGCCTTCGAGACATCGAGAAGGAAGACGCGGATATCGGCATCGGTGTCCACGTGCCGCACCACGAAGTCGAGGCCGCGCCACGCGTTCTCCACGGTGCGGAACTGCGGGGAATGAAGTATGGCGCGCATCACCAAAGTGGACGCCGTCTGCGCTTCGGCTTCCCGGCGTTCCTGTTGCTCGGTCGGCTTTGCACTGGCGTTCGTGGTGGCGATCCGGTGCAGCGCTTCGTCCCAGTCGTCACGTACCGGCTTGGCCTCAACGGGCGCGCTATAGCGTTCCTCGGTGCTGGAAAGGATGTCGTCCAGAAAACTGCCGGCCGGTTTGGGGGGCGGCGGAGGGGCGGCAGCGGCAACGGGCGCCGGCGGGGGTTCGGGTTCGGCCGTTACCGTGGCCTGAATCGCCTCGAACAGCGGCACGCGGCGGTACAGCCCGTCCGGGTGGAAGTCCTCGATCTCCCTTACCCGGATCGCCAGCGGCTTGCCATCGGCGTCCGCCAGGGGCAACTCAATCAGCGGGCGTACACGCGCCAGAACGGCTTCGAGATTGTCGCGGTCCACTTGCAGGGGTTTGGATGGGCGTTCCGGGCTGGACCCGGCGAAATCGCCCGCGATGACGATGTGAAAAGGCACGTTTTTCCCGACCTCCCGAGGATGCTACCACAGTCCGGCGCCCAACAGGATGCTGAAAAAGGCTATCTGGTCCCCGCTCCGTCACCGTCGCGGTCAGTAACCACCTGCAAACACGTAGCTACGTTTCCGAGCCGCGCGTGTAAACAAGCGGTTTTCGGGCTTTTTCAGCAGCCTGCTAATACGACTGCAACGTGGCTCCGTCCACCTGGCCCGCTCCAAAGGCCTTTCGGGCGGCATGGTAGGCCTGGTGCTCCGTGAACAGCCAGCCATGAAAATCCGCCATGGTGGCGATCCGGCTGGTGATCCCCGCCAGGATCTCGAGGCTCTCCCGCTCCCGCTGCTGGCGGCCACGCAGCACCACCGGGTCCATGCCCAGGTCCGCTACGGCCTCAAAACGCAATTCATAGGGAACCGGCTGTGGTGTAAGGCTGTAGACCCAGCGGAAAACCGTCTCCACGCGGACCATGTGAAAACCGGAGGCGATGACCAGCAACCGGCGCATCTGGCGGGGGTCCACGTGAAGAACACGCGAGAAAAACGCGTTGCCAATGGTGTCGTAGGAGCAGGTCTCGGTGAGGATCCGGTCCGCCGGTATGCCGCGCTCCATCAGGTATCCCGCGGCGGCTGCGGACTCGAAGATCGGAAATCCGTTGGCGTCCATGGGCGGAGGACGGTGCGTGGTGCCGGCGCTGAGGGCGATGATGTACTGGCCGGAATGCAGTTCGATGGCGCGATCGAGGTGCCCCCGCACCCAGGACGGCAGGACGCCGCCCTCGCGAACACCATTGCCGAGAACCAATATCGCGTCGCAGGGCTTCATGAAGCGATCCTAACCCACAGAGACCCGCCCCGCGCATCACGTATAATTGGTTGCCCCCAAGGAGGGGCCAACCGATGCGTATGATGATGAAAGTCTCCATCCCGGTGGAGAACGGCAACGCCGCCGTCCGCAACGGCACCCTGGGATCCACCATGCAGAAGATCCTCGCGGACCTCAAGCCCGAAGCCGTCTACTTCACGGAAGACAGCGGCGTGCGGACCGGCTACATCTTTTTCCATATGACCGAGTCGTCGCAACTGCCCGCCGTGGCCGAGCCGTGGTTTCTCTCCTTCAACGCATCGCTGACCGTACGTCCGGCCATGACTCCGCAGGATTTGGGCGTGGCCGCCACTGATCTGGAAAGGGCCGCAAAAACCTACCCCGCCGCCTGGCAGGCCTCCCAGGCACGTACCGATCCGCGACGGTGACGGAGCGGCGGCACGCTACAATATCCCTTCATGCCCGCATTGCTGGAAGGGAAGACGGCGCTGGTCCTGGGCGTCGCAAATCGCTGGAGTCTGGCGTTCGCCATCGCTCGGGCGTTCGTCAGGGAAGGCGCTCAGATTATCCTGGCCTATCAGGGGGACCGGCAACGGCTCACCGTGCAGGACCTGACCGCCGAACTAGGGTCGGCGCGCATGATGGCGTGCGACGTCACCCGCGACGAAGAGATCGCCGCGCTGGCCGACGCCCTGCGGCGCGACGGCGTGCGCCTCGACGTGCTGGTGCACAGCATCGCGTTCGCCAATCGCGAAGACATGTCCCGGCCGTTCATCGAGACCTCGCGCGCCGGCTACGCGCTGGCTCAGGACGTCAGCGCGTATTCCCTGCTCGCCGTCTCCCGCGCCCTGTCCCCGCTCATGACCGAAGGCGGCTCCATCATGACGCTCAGCTACCTGGGCGCGCTTCGCGTCTTTCCGAATTACAATGTGATGGGTGTGGCCAAGGCCGCGCTGGAAGCGATTGTGCGGTACCTGGCCAGCGATCTGGGACCGTCCAATATACGGGTAAACGCGATTTCCGCCGGACCGGTGAAAACCGTCGCCGCGCGAGGCGTGAAAGACTTCTCCAGAATGCTCGAAGGCGCGGCTCGCATGTCCCCTCTCCGCCGTAATACCGATCCGGCGGAGGTAGCCGACGCAGCCGTTTTTCTGGCCAGCGATCTGGGCCGCGGGGTCACCGCGAACGTCCTGTACGTCGACGCCGGCTACCAGGCGATGGGGATCGTGGCGGCGGAAGAGTGACCTCTATCCCGCTTGCACGCGATTGACAATGGACCAGCCGCTTCTTACGATTGTGAGTTTGGGACTCTGTGCGATCTCACACAAACCCCGCCCACACGTCTGTGAATTAGGCGACACATCGGCAAAGTATGATCAACGTTAACGGGCTCACCAAGCGATACGCGCGCAACATCGCGGTCAACAATATCTCATTCGAAGTCGAGAAAGGGCAAATCGTTGGCTTCCTTGGGCCCAATGGGGCGGGGAAGACCACCACCATGCGCGTTCTCACCTGTTTCCTTCCTCCCACCTCCGGCACCGCCTCGGTGGCCGGATTCGACGTGCTCGATCATCCCATGGAGGTCAAAAGGCGCATCGGCTACCTGCCGGAGTCTCCGCCCGTTTATCCGGAGATGGAAGTCGCCGAATATCTCGCCTTCGTGGGAAGCCTGAAGGGGCTCCGCGGCGCGGACCTGGCAAAGCGGGTGGACGAGGTCGCCGGGCGCTGCTCCATCGCGGACGTCAGGAAGAAGCTGATCGGAAAGCTGTCCAAGGGTTACCGCCAGCGCGTCGGCCTCGCCCAGGCCATCATCCACAACCCGGATGTGCTGATTCTGGACGAACCCACCGCCGGGCTGGACCCCAACCAGATCATCGAAACGCGCAAGCTCATCCGCGATCTCGCGGGCGCGCACACCATCATCCTCAGCACCCACATTCTGCCCGAAGTGGAGCAGACCTGCGATCACGCCATCATCATCAACAAAGGCAAAGTGGTGGCCAAGGACTCGGTGAGCAATCTGCAGAACCGGGTGCGCGGGGCCGAATCCGTAATCATTGCGGTGGAAGGCCGCGAGAGCGCCCTGGAACCCGCCGAGGCCCAGAAACGGCTGGAAGGCGTGGCCGGCGTCAGCCGCGTGCTCCTGCGCGAACACCATGAAAATCTGTCGACTTTCGAAGTCGAGAGCCTGAAGCAGCGGCCCATTCGGGGCGATCTGGCCCGCGCGGTTGTAGAGGCGGGCTGGAATCTGAACGAGTTGCGCTCCGCCGCCATGTCCTTGGAAGAAGTATTCCTGGAACTGACCGGCGCGGACGCGAATACCGCCGCGAATACCGCCGCGAAGCCGGACGCGAACCCGGCCGCGAGCCCGGCCGCGAAGCCGGAAGCAAAGCCGGACGCGAACCCGGCCCCCGCCGAGCCCGCCGGAGAGGCGAAATGAGAAACATCTGGATTATTTTGAAAAAAGAGCTGCATGGGTATTTCGTTTCGCCCATCGCGTACCTGTTGCTGACCATGTTCGGATTCATTTTCGGCTTCATGTTCTGGAACGTGGTCGGCGGCTTCGTCAACTACAGCCTGGAAGCGCAGATGCAAGGCCAGTCCTTCCCCATGAACATCAACGAGATGGTCATCCGGCCGCTGCTTTCGAACGCCGCCATCGTCGGACTGTTCTTCATTCCGCTCATCACCATGCGCCTCTTCGCCGAAGAAAAACGAACGGGCACCATCGAGCTGCTGGCCACCTCGCCCATCCGGGACACGGAGATCGTTCTGGGAAAGTGGCTGGCTGCCGTGGCCATGTATAGCTGCATGCTGCTGTTTGGCGGGCTCAGTTTTGCTTTCCTGTTCCGCTACGGAAATCCGGATTGGAAGCCCCTCGCCGTCGGCTATCTGGGGCTGCTGTTGCAAGGGGGCGCGCTGCTTGCGCTGGGCACTTTCGTGTCCACCCTCACCCGCAACCAGATCATCGCGGCCGCGGTCACCTTCGCGTTATGCCTGCTGCTGTGGCTTCTGAACTGGGCCAGTTACAACACCGCGTCATGGGCGCAGGTGATGGCTTATTGTTCCATAACCAACCGGCTGGATTCGTTCAGCAAAGGCGTCATCGATCTCCGGGACGCGGTTTATTTTGGATCGCTGATTTTCCTCGGGCTGTTCCTGACGTCGCGCTCGATGGAATCGCTGCGGTGGAGGTCGTAGATGGCATCGGCATGGATGAAGGCAAGACAGACCCGCTACGCCGCGTACGCGACGCTGTACATCGTCGTGATTTTGTTCATCATCGGCTTCGCTAACTTCCTGGCGAACCGGCACAACGTAAGCTACGACGCCACCTCCAACAAGCGTTTCAGCCTTTCCGAGCAGACGGTTAAGATACTGCACGACCTGAAAGACGACGTGCGCATCACCTACTGGGATAAGGCCACCAGCTTCCAGCCCGGTAAGGATCTGCTGGAGCGGTACGCCGATAAATCGCGAAAAGTGCACGTCGAGTACGTCGACCCTTTCACCAGGCCGCAACTCGCCCGCGCCGCCGGAATCAAGAGCGTCGGCACCGCGACGGTCGACATGGGCGCCAAACACGAGGAAGCCAAGAGCTTCGATGAAGAAGGCGTAACCGGCGCTATCGTGCGCGCCATCAAGGGCGGTCAGCGGATGGTCTGTTTCGTCCAGGGCAATGGCGAGCACCAGATTGACGACACCGATCAAACCGGCATTTCGCAGTTGAAGACTCTCCTCGAACATGACAACTACGCCTCGAAGCCGATCAATTTCCTGCAAAAGGCTGAGGTGCCGTCCGATTGCGTGGTGGTGGTAGTGGCCGGCCCGACAACGGACTACGCGCAACCGGAAATCGATGCGCTGCGAAAGCTGGTGGAGTCCGGAGGGCGCGCGCTGTTCCTGGTGGATCCGCCCCTGAAAGTGCGCGGCCGCGAAATCGCCGACAATACTCCGCTTGTCGACTTGCTCGCAAGCTGGGGCGTCACCCCGCAGAAGAATCTGATACTCGATGAAAATCCCATCGGCCAGTTGGCCGGTCTGGGTCCGGAAGTCCCGCTGGTCATGAACTATGAGAGCCATGCCATCGTGGCGCCCATGAAGGGTACCGCCACCGGATTCCCGCTCACGCGCAGCCTCGATACCAAGGCTACGGACAAGACCGCGGTGGACAAGCTGTTCGCGTCTTCCGATGGAAGCTTCGCCACTACGAATCTGGGCCCGGGCGAGATCAGCGCCGACCCCAAAACCGCCAAGGCCGGTCCGTTCACCATGGCCGCCGCCGGAACGTACAATACCGGTCAGCCCAACAAACAGGGCCGCTTCGTGGTGGTGGGCAACTCCGGCTGGGCCTCCAACGGCTTCATCCGTTTCAACGGCAACCGCGATCTCGCGCTGAATATGTTCAACTGGCTGTCCTCGGACGAGGATCTCATTTCCATCCGTCCCAAAGACCAGGACGACCGCCGCATCACCGTGAACCGCGCCCAGATGGGCATGATCGGATGGGTCAGCGTCATTATGATGCCGCTCCTCGTGATCGTCGGGGGCATCGCCCTCTGGTGGCGCAGGAGATAACGGAATGCGCGCCCGAGGATTGCTAATCGCCGCCGTGGTTCTCGCGGTGCTGGGCGGCCTTCTTTTCTGGTCCAACCGGGAGAAGGCGAAAGAGGACAGCGCCCCTCCGAAAGACGCGGGCACTGCGCCCAAAATCGTGTCCATGGCCCAGCCGGATATCGGTAAGGTTCAACTGAACAAGAAAGACGGCCAGGATGTGGTGCTCGAAAAGCGCGGCGAAAGCTGGCAGATCACCGCGCCCACGGCCTATAACGCGGATCAGGACGCCGTGAATTCGCTCGTCTCCAGCCTCAGCGCGCTCACCGCCGACAGCGTGGTGGAGCAGAAGGCTTCGGATCTCGCGCCGTTCGGGCTGGACCATCCCGCCGAAACCGTCGTAATGACCGGCAAGGGCGGAAAAACGCAGTCCGTGCTCATCGGGGACGAAGTGCCCACCGGCGGCGACGTTTACGCGAAGTTGGAAGGCGATCCGAGAATCTTCACGGTCGCGTCGTTCGCCCGCAACGCGTTCGATAAAACCGCGAACGATCTCCGCGACAAACGGCTGCTCACGTTCGATCAGGCCAGCCTCGCGCGCGTGGAGCTGCTCAACAAAGGGCAGGACATCGAATTTGGAAAGAACAATCAGGGCGACTGGCAGATCCTGAAACCCGGCCCGTATCGCGCCGACGGCCTGCAGGTGGAGGAACTGATCCGCAAGCTGAACGACGGAAAGATTGATCCTGCCGTTTCCGCGGACGATCAGAAGAAGGCCGCGGCGGCGTTCGCATCCGCGGCGCCCGCGGCAACCGTGAAGGTCACCGACAACTCCAGTACCCAGGATTTGCAGGTTCGCAAAACGGCATCCGGCGACTACTACGCCAAATCCAGTGTGGTGGAAGGCGTTTGGAAGTCCACGGCGGAGCTTGGCGACGGCTTGAACAAAACCGTGGACGACTTCCGCAACAAGAAGCTGTTTGATTTCGGGTTCGACGATCCCAACAGGATTGACGTCCACGATGGCGCCACGTCCTACGACTTCCTCCATGCGGGCGACAAATGGCTCGCCAACGGCAAGGAGATGGACAGCGTCAGCCTCGAGTCGTTCATCGATAAGCTGCGTGAGCTCAGCGCCACCACGTTCGTGGATTCCGGCTTCACCACGCCGTCCATCGAGATCACGGTGGTCTCCAAAGACAACAAGCGCACGGAAAAGGTCGCGTTTTCGAAGCAGGGCGACGGCTATGTGGCCAGGCGCGAGAACGAGAACTCGCTCTATCAGGTGGACGGGAAAGCGGTGCAGGAGCTGGAAAACGCGGCGGCGTCGGTAAAGCCTCTGGCAACCGCGAAGAAATGATCGGTTCCGGGGGGACACGCGGCGGCAGCCGCGTTTTCGCGCTACCATTGCCTGAAGCAGGAACATGACCGGTCTCCTTACTGACCTCTACCAACTCACCATGGCGGCCGGCTATTTCGAGGCCGGCAAGGCCAACCAGATCGGTTGCTTTGAGCTGTTCTTCCGCCGCCTGCCGCGCTCTCGCAATTTCATCGTGGCCGCCGGCCTCGCCCAGGCCGTGGACTATCTGCTGAACCTCCGCTTCACTCGGGAGGAGGTCGACTACCTCCGCGCCCTGCCTCACTTCGCGAGGGTCTCGCCCGGATTTTTCGACCATCTCCTGAACCTGCGCTTCACCGGAGACCTGTTTGCCGTCGAAGAAGGAACGCCGGTGTTCGCCGAAGAGCCGTTGCTCACCGTGCGCGCTCCGCTGATCGAGGCCCAGATCGCCGAGACCTATCTCCTCGCCAGCATAGGCTTCCCGTCGCTGGTCGCCACCAAGGCCGCGCGCATTGCCGAGGTGGCCGGTTCGCGCGGCGTGGTGGAGTTTGGAACGCGCCGCGCGCATTCTCCGGAAGCGGGCGTGCTGGCCGGGCGCGCCGCCTACATCGGAGGGTGCATCGGAACCAGCAACACGGAGACCGGCTTCCGCTTCGGCATCCCCGTTTTTGGCACGGCCGCGCACTCCTGGGTGCTCTCCTTCCCCAGCGAGCGCGAAGCCTACCAGCGCCTCCAGTCATTGCTCGGGGATTCCACCATCTACCTGATCGACACCTACGACACCGTGGATGGCGCCAGGCTCGCCGCCGAACTCGGCAGGCCGCTCTGGGGGGTGCGCCTCGATAGCGGAAACCTGGTAGAGCTGGCGCACGTCGTACGCCGTATTCTGGACGATGCCGGATTGCAGGATGCGAAGATCATGGCCACCAGCGACCTGAACGAGTACCGGATTCTCGAATACACCGCCGCCGGCGCGCCTATCGACGCCTTCGGTGTCGGCACCGACCTGGCTACATCCGCGGACGCCCCCAGCCTGGGCGCCGTCTACAAGCTGGTGGAGCTCGAAGAGAACGGGGGCACCCGCTACACCGCCAAGTACAGCGAAGGCAAACACACCATGCCCGGCGCCAAGCAGGTGTTCCGCTTTACCGATCGCGACCAGATTGCCTGCTCCTGGGAATGCACCGGCTGCGGTCACGGTGACGACGGCCCCCGCGCGCTGATTCGTCCCGTAATCATCCAGGGCCGCCTGATCCACGACCTTCCCAGCGCGCGCGCCTCGCGGGATTACGCGCAGCGCTGCGTCCATAAGCTTCCTCTGGCGTGCCGCAGTCTCTTTGAGAGCGAAGACCCCTACCCGGTGGAGTACAGCGCGGAATTGCGTGCCCGCTCCGAGCGCGTTCGAGCGCAGGTCCACGCGTGAACTCCGTCTTCGTGGACGTCGACACGCAAATCGATTTTCTGTTTCCAGCCGGCGCGCTGTACGTGCCCGGCGCGGAGAAGATCATTCCGGTTGTAGCCGCCCTCAACCGCCACGCGGCGCGAACCGGTTCCACCGTCCTTTCCACCATGGACGCGCATGCCGAGAACGATCCGGAGTTCGCCAACTGGCCCCCGCACTGCGTCGTCGGAACGGTGAGCCAGCAAAAACCCGCGTCGACGCTGCTCGATCGGCGCATGGTCGTCCCGCCGGTTCGCGGCGCTGTCTTCTCTCTCGATTCGTGCCCGCAAATCATTCTCGAAAAGCAGCACCTCGATATGTTCACCAACGCCAATCTGCCGTTCGTGCTCGATCATTTGCAGGCGCAGCGTTTCGTGGTCTACGGCGTCGTCACGGAGATTTGCGTGCGCTTCGCGGCATTCGGGCTCTTGCGCCAGGGAAAGCTGGTGGAACTGGTGACCGACGCCGTGCGCGGCCTCGACGACGGGAAGCAGCGCGAAATGTTCCGCGAGTTCACCGCCGCGGGCGGCTTGCTGACCACCTCCGCGGCCGTTGCAGCTTCCGAACCGCGACAGTGATGGAGCGGCCACCCACTATCATGGAATGAATGCCAGCGCATACCGACGAGACCCGGCAGGTGATGGACCTTGAAAAGGACTACCTGCTGCAAAACTACGCCCGTTACCCGGTGGTGCTGCATCGCGGAAAGGGCTGCTACGTCTACGACACCGATGGCAACCGCTACCTCGACCTGATCACCGGCATCGGAGTCAACGCGCTGGGCCACTCGCATCCGCGCATCGTGAAAGTGGTTCGCGAACAGGCCGGGCTGCTGCTCCACTCCTCGAATCTGTACTATCACGAATATCAGGGCCGCCTCGCGGAGCGCCTGTCGAGGATGAGCGGGCTGGCGCGCACTTTCTTTTGCAACTCCGGCACCGAAGGCATGGAGGGCGCCATGAAAATGGTGCGGGCGCACGGACGCCGCATCAACGAAGCGAAATACGAAATCGTCTCGCTGGACAATTCTTTCCACGGCCGCACTTTCGGCGCGCTCTCCATCACCGGCCAGCCGAAGTACCAGCACGATTTCGAGCCACTGCTCCCGGGCGCGCGATTCGTGCGCATCAACGACGTGCCTGCGCTCGAGCAGATGGTGAACGAACGCACCGCCGGCGTCGTCATCGAATGGGTTCAGGGCGAGGGCGGCATTCATCTGGTCACCTCTGAGTTCGCGCACGCCGCCCGGGAACTGGCTGACCGTTACGACGCGCTCCTCGTCTTCGATGAAACCCAGTGCGGCGTCGGACGCACCGGCCGCTACTTCGGCTATCAACTGATTGAACCGCCCATTCTGCCGGACGTCATGGTGACGGCAAAACCACTGGCCTGCGGCATCCCGCTGGGTTGCGTCGTGGCCAATGAGCGCGCCGCGGCGGCCATTGCGCCAGGCATGCATGGGTCCACGTTCGGCGGTAACGTGCTGGCGTGCCGAGTGGCCCTGGAATTCGCGGATATCCTGGACGAACTGCTGCCCCACATCACCCAGGTGGGCGCTTATTTCCGCATGAAGCTCGACGAGCTGGCGAAGCACTGCCATGTCATCCGCGAAGTGCGCGGCGTGGGGCTGATGCTGGGCGTGGAGCTGGAGTTCTCCGGCAAGCAGATCGTTCTGGACGCCATGGCGGAAGGCCTGCTGATCAACGCAACGCACGACACCGTGCTGCGATTCCTGCCGCCCTACATCATCACGGAGGAACTGGTGGACCGGGCAGTCGCCACGCTGACGAAAGTTCTCCGCAACGCGAAACCGTGATGTTTCGCTTCTTTGCCCCGCCGCTTGCCCCCGGCGTCGCGGCGCCCGATTTCACTCTGCCCGACCAGCTCGGCCAGCCGGTGCATCTGGCGGACCTGCGCGGACACAACGTGGTGCTGGTGTTCTACCCGGGGGACGACACCACGGTCTGCCGCCAGCAATTGTGCGAATTTCGCGATTCGTGGGAGCCGGTGCGCGAGCGCAACACGCTGGTGTTCGGGGTGAATCCGCAAAGCCAGGCCAGCCACCAGCGGTTCGTGGAACGCTATTCTTTTCCGTTTCCGCTGCTCGTCGATGCGGGCAAGCGTGTGGCCTCGTTATACAATGCCGGTGGACTCATCGTGCGCCGCACCGTATATCTGATCGATCCGCGGGGCGTGGTCCGCTACGCGCGCCGTGGCAAGCCGCCGGTGTCCGAGGTCCTGGCGGCGGCGGGGTAAACAGTGTCTGAAGAGCCCAAATGTCCGTCCTGTCACGGTCACGGCGGTTGGGAAGAACCCTGTTCGCGATGCGGCGGCACCGGCGAGACCGGCAGCGGAGCGTGTCCGGAATGCGATGGTTCCGGTAACCGCTGGCACAAATGCGCCTCCTGCGGCGGCAAGGGGAAATAATTGGCCATGCCCGAATCCAACACCCACCTGGTCATCGGAACCCCCTGCTACGGCGGTCAGGTGACCACCGCGTATGCCAGTTCGCTCTTAAAGCTGCAGCACGCGTGTCTGCGGCGCGGCGGCACGGATCTGACCGTCCTGATGCAGGCGGGCGACGCCCTCATCACCCGCGCGCGGCAGAATCTGGTGGCGCATTTTCTCGAAAATGCCGCCGCCACGCATCTTTTGTTCATTGACGCGGACATCGGCTTTGAGCCGGATCAGGTCTTCCGCCTGCTGGAATGCGACGCCGACATGACCGCCGCCGTCTACCCGACCAAGCGCGTCGACTGGGCCCGCTTCAGCGCCATGGCCCTGGCCGGCCGCAGCCATCCCGAATCGGAAGCCCTCTCCTATGTGCTCGAACTGGAGACTCCGGAGCGCCTCGCCCTGCGCGGCCGCTTCGTGAAGGCGCGCTACGCGGGCACCGGTTTTCTGATGATTCGCCGCGCCGCGCTTCTGGCCATGATCGAGCATTACCCCGAGCTGCGCTACCAGCGCGAGCATCAGACCGACGATCCATTGCGCGGCAGCCAGTGGCGTTCCGCGCTCTTCAACTGCATGATCGACGCGGCCACCGGCAACTACCTGAGTGAGGATTTCAGCTTCTGCCGCCGCTGGACCGGCATGGGCGGCGAAATCTGGGTAGACCTCGAAAGCCGCCTGACCCACGTCGGCTCCATCGCCTTCGTAGGCGACTACGCCAGCCGCTTCGACAAACTCCCCTGACTAAGTAGCACGTGGGGCAGGGCCATGCCCTGCCATTTCTTTCATGGCTCCAAAAAACAAATCCAAACGCCGCACCGCCCCGCTCCGTTCAAAAACAGCCGCGCTGGTAGCGAAGTCCAGAACCAAACCATGGGCAGCATCAACGCTTCCATCTGCACGTGTAACCTCCAGGCGCGCGGGCCCGGCAATATGGGCCACCACCGGCACCTGGCAAACCGTAAAGGCCAGCGCGCCCTGCTCAAGTGCAATCGTCCGCTCCTCCCCATCCACGTCGTAGAAGTGGAACACCCCGGGCGCGCCAACAAACTCAGCCCGGTCCAACAGGTGCGGCCCAAACCCCAGCCGGCCGCCTTCAACAGTGACGCCCAACTCGAGAAATCGCGCGATGATATCTTCCTTCACCTGGCCGGTCATACCCGGCTGCTGCACGCCGGCAAAACCCGGAGTGTGCGAATAGGGGTCGGTGGGAATCGCGCCATAGAGCTCCGGCGATTTATGAACGCCAATCCCTTCGCGAATCTCGCGATACTGCTCCCGAAGCCGGTCGACAATGCGCGCATCTTCGCCAGCGTCCACCGCCTTCTCCACAATCTCCGCGACCGCCAGCGCCAGCTTCGAAACCATGTGCCAGTAGATGCACCCCAGCCCCTCATATTTATAGAACGTGCCGGATCGCCCGGTGAAGGACTGGTGGTCGAAGACCCGTTCATACAAGTCCAGGACGGACCGCCGCTCTTCATCCGAAGCCTGCACCTTCTCCAGCGCCTGCCGCAGCACCCCCGCATTCCGGAAATCGGCATTGAAATGAACCACGCCCTTGCCGTCGCGCACCACGATGCTCCTGTCGCCGCGCCGCAGCAGATCGGTAAGCAGCGCCGATTTCTCGACCTCCGCATCGGGCACATTGTTCTTCTCGTGAAAGCGAGGCAGCCGGCGATCGGGATAGAGCACGTAGCTGTTCTGGTCGGCGCGGTAGAGGGCGCTTCGCCGCAGGGCGTCAAGCAACTCGATGCATTCCCGCGCAGCCAGAGCGCCGGAGCTCAACACCGCCACCTGTCCTTCCAGCATCTCGTAAAGCCGGCGAATAGCGATCTCACCCGAGTCGCCAACCTTCATCAGGTTGTAAGCGTGATACAGCCCGTCGTCCCGCCGATTGGCGCGAATAGCCTCGTCGATCTCGCGCAAAGCGAGATCACAGAACTCGCGTATTTCCTCGAACCCGACAGGCCCGCGTTCCCCGGAAAACCCGCGCGCGTACAGCCCGCTTCTGTATCTGCTGCCCGCGCGGCCCAGTGCGTCGAGCGATGGCGATTCGCCCAAAGCGGCAAACACCTCGCGAAAAAGCTCCGCCACTTCCACTGAAACCTCGGCGCTCCCATCCTGCGCAAACAGCCCGCCGCAAAACGCCAAAAACCGCCGCAGATAATACAAGGTCACCATGGACACGCCGTATCCCACCAGCGCGTTATTGGCGTCGTTCCACTCAGGCCGCTGCGTGTTCATCCAAATTCCGGCTCGGGGAATGTAATTCACCAGCCTGGCCAGCACCAGCACCAGCAGCTTCTCGGTCAGGTTCACATGGCCTATCGCGCCATCCTTATCCACCAGAAACTTCCCGTCGGCGCCCATTCCGGCCACGCGCTCCTCGATCTCCTTGTTCAGAGCCTCATCGAAATCCACCGTATTGTGCGGGTCCTTCAACAACTCGTCATAAGCCCTGATGCGATAAGGAACGTTGGCACACGTGAACACGCGCCGCGTCAACAGCGCCCCCAGCGCGCCCGGATGATACCGCGCCGATTCCTCCAGCAGCTTCAGCAGGTAAATCACCTGATGGTCGCCCCAGTAGCCGATGTACGACCACGCATCGTGCGGGTCCGCAACCTCCCAGTCAAACCCATCGCGCGTCACCCGATACGGGTTGTAGCCGTCCGCCGTCGACGCGTCCACAAACTTGAAAATCATGCTCTCGATGTAGCCGGGAAACGAGAGCGCCAGCGCCTCCCAGTTCTGGAAAATGTCCCGCCAGTTTCCCTGATAGTTGAGGATCTTCGCGCCGTGCTCGTCCTTCAGCGCAATCGAAAAGATATTCCAGGGACGGCTGGGGTCGCCGTGGCGGCGGCTGAACGTGAAGGGCAGGTATTCATGCGCTAGCCGCTCCAGATCCGCATCGCCACGCTCCCGTGCCCGCGCCAGCAGATCGGAGTGCAACAGCGTTTCCGGCAGCGCGTCCAGCAAGACCCGATGCCGCTCGGCCACTTCGCCGTTCGCAATCTCAACGAACGCCACGAAATCGGCCCGCGAAATCCGGTACCCGTCATCGGGAAGTCCGCCGCGCATGACGTTGAAGAGGGTGTTGGAGAAATGCCGCCACCGGCTCAACTCATCAGCCGTGTATTGCAGCCCATCCGCCCCCGCCACAATGCGCATCAGGCTGGCCGACCCGCGCGCCACATCACCATCGATGTCGCCGGCAAAATCGATTTCCGCCACGCCGGCCGCATCCTTGTCCACATCGGCCACAATCCGCCATTCCTTCCGCGCGCCGCCGGCCAGCTCCGCCGTGGCATTCAGAAAGTAAGCGCCGCGCCGGCCACGGATCAATGTCTCCTGTTCCAAACCATGTCCCTGACGGAACCGGTCAAGCTGCACCGTGGAAAGCAATCGCCGCGCCGGGTCCAGCCCTTGTGACCAGACGGTAGTCGCCCGCAACGATTCGCTGGGCTCGGCCTTATCAACGGGAATGGAACTCAGGCGATACAGCGCGAGCCCGGTCTCCGCGTCCAGCTCGCTCTCTTTGTAACCATCCGCCAGCGTGCTGTACTCCATCTGGAAACGGCGCGTCAGCCCGGCGGGCATGATGTTCTGGATGCCATCGACAAGTTCGACGCGCACCGGCTCCGCTGCGAGATTCACCAGCGTCGAGCGCCGCACAAAGCCAAACCGCTCGCTGGTCATCCACGCGCACGAAAAGCTCAGCGCAAGGTCTTCGTTGATCTCCTCGAACACCAGCCTGTTCCCATACACGCTCTTGTAGAGATTCCGCGCAACGAAGCGCTGCGAAAACGGTTCCCACAGATTCGTCTTCCCGCCACGGGTCACCCGGAAAATGGTTTTGCCGCCGGTCTGGTCCTGGCTGTCGTGGATGCGGTCGTCGGTGTAATAGGGGAACAGAGCATGGTCGGGATCCCGCCGCCCCGCCGTCATCGCGCCGTTACTGGAGACGAACATCCAGTGATCGGAATCGCTCACCAGCGTCATCAGGAACGGCGGCATCGCGCTGTAATTCGCGATGCGATAAAACCGCTCCCCATCCAGATCGACGTGACTACCTTCCACCCGATCACTCATCTGCCATCAGCTGTGGGGCAGGGCCATGCCCTGCCGCTATCAGGCCAGCTCCGCTTTCCGCAGTTTCAGATCTTCCTCAATCTTCACCATCACGTCATCGTCCAGCGAATAGAACTTCACCGCCAGCGCCGACAGCAATCCAAACGCCGCCGGAATAATGGTCAGCATCAGGCGAATCCCCGTCTGCGCTCCCACCGATTGCGCCACATTCGGATGAAATCCGAACCACGCCAGCATCCATCCGCCCATCGCGCCGCCCACCGTCCAGCCCAGCTTCTGCGAGAACGAAGCCGCTGAAAACACCAGCCCGGTGGCCCGCCGTCCGGTCTTCCACTCCGAGTAGTCCGCCGTATCCGCGTAGAACGCCCACAACAGCGGCGAGGTAGGCGCGAACAACATCGAAATCACAATCCAGATCGCGAACACCAGAACAATTTGCTCTTTCGGGACGAAGTACAACACAATGCACAGCAGGCTGGCAACGGTCATCAGGCCCATGTAGGCGCGCCTTTTCCCGAACCACTTGGCGAGGGTCCCCGCCGTGCTCGTGCCGGCGATCACCCCAATGGTTCCCAGCAGCATGAACAGCGTGGCCATCTCCGTGTTGCCGACGTAATACTTGAAGTAGTAAAGAATAGCGCCCATGCGAACGGCGATGTGGCACAGCGCAAAAACGCCGATGAAGCAAACCATGATCCACGGGCGATTATGCATCAGATCCCGCAGGTCGGTTTTCAGCGTGTTGGCTTCTTCTTTCGCCGGCTGAACGCGCTCCCGTGTCCCCGCGAAGGTCACCAGAAAAAGCGCCGTCCCCACCACCCCGTACACCACCATCACCATCATGAAACCGTGCTGATCTCCCGCGGGCGAACCCATCCCCCGGCCAAAATAGCCCACCAGCGGCAGCGTAGCCGCCTGCACAATGAACAATCCGCCATAAGACAGCACGAACCGAAAGGCCGACACGCTGGTGCGCTCCAGCGAATTCGGCGAAATGACGCCCATCAGCGCCGAGTACGGAATGTTGATGAACGTATAGGCCATCATCACCAGCGTGTAGCTCACGTAGGCGTAGACGAGCTTCCCGCTGGCGTCCAGATGCGGCGTGGTGAAGGTGGCCACGCCGGTCACCGCCATGGGCAGGCAGCCCCACAGCAGGTACGGCCGGAAACGGCCCCAGCGCGTGTGCGTGCGGTCCGCGATTACGCCCATCACCGGGTCCACCCCGGTGTCCCAGATACGCGCCACCAGCAGCATGGTCCCCGCCGCCGCTGCTCCTATGCCGAAAACATCGGTGTAGAAGAACAGCAGGAAATTCATGAACATCTGGAAGTAGAAGTTCGATGCGGTATCGCCCAGGCCGTAGGCAACCTTTTCCTGGAAGCGAAGCTTGTCCGTTGCGGTCGTGGCAATCGTCGACATACTGGTGATTGCAACGTATCAGGTCTTACAATCGGCTGCAACTTTCTGCTAGCCTGGTGATCGGACCTCACCCCAGGAGCCAGTCAACTTGTACGAAGCAAAAGCAAACCGCTATGACGCCATGACCTACCGCCGATGCGGAAGAAGCGGCGTCCGCCTGCCCGCCATTTCTCTCGGCCTCTGGCACAACTTCGGCGGCGTGGACACGCTGGAAAACTGCCGCGCCATGTTGTGCCGCGCCTTCGATCTGGGCATCACCCACTTCGATCTGGCCAACAACTATGGCCCCCCTCCGGGCTCGGCCGAAGAGACCTTCGGGCGCGCGCTTCGGCTCGATCTCGGCGCATACCGCGACGAACTCATCATCACCTCAAAGGCCGGCTACGGCATGTGGCCGGGCCCCTACGGCGAGTGGGGATCGCGCAAATACCTCATCGCCAGTCTCGATCAGAGCCTTCGCCGCATGGGCCTTGAATACGTGGACATCTTCTACTCGCACCGGCCCGATCCGGACACGCCGCTCGAAGAGACCATGGGCGCGCTGGATCACGCCGTCCGTTCCGGCAAGGCGCTGTACGCGGGCATCTCCAACTACGATGCGGCTGGCACTGCCCGCGCGGTGGAGATCCTGCGGAAACTCGGCACGCCATGCCTAATCCATCAGATGAAATATTCCATGTATCAGCGCGATGGCGAAAGAGGTTTGTTTGACGTTCTCAGCAAGGAAGGGGTCGGCGGAATCGCCTTCACCCCGCTCGCCCAGGGGCTGCTCACCGACCGCTATCTAACCGGCATCCCCATCGACTCCCGCGCGGCCAAGCCGGACACCTTCCTGAAGCGCGGCGACGTCACCAGCACGCGTCTCGAACAGGTCCGCGCCCTCGCCGATGTCGCGCGCGCCCGCGGCCAGTCCCTCGCCCAGATGGCTCTGGCGTGGGTGCTGCGCATCGATGCCATGACCAGCGCGCTTATTGGCGCCAGCCGCGTCGAACAGATCGAGCAGAACGTCGCGGCGGTCCGCAACCTGACCTTCGCGCCCACCGAGCTCGAGCGCATCGAAAGCGTGATCGCCCCTACTGCCGCCTGAACCGGAGCATTGCCTGGTGATCCTCGCCTTTCGAGGATTCCTGAATCTCCAGCGTCATCTGCCGGCCATCCGGCAGCAGCGTTCGAATCCACTTGCCGTTGACCGGCTCGCCTTTGATCACCGCCGTCCATTCGGTGGTCATGGTAGTCCCGTCAAGAGTCGTCTTTGAAGCGTGCTGGAACGGGCCGATCTGGTTCTGCCGGACCGCGCCGTCGGTCGACAGTGACATCTTTGTTGTCATGATGCCCACGTACAGCAGCGGGACCACGCCGTCAGCCGGCTCGGCGAACGTGGTTTGTACTTCCAGATCAGACCCCTTCTGTTTGATCTGCTGAACCAGGTTCACCGGAACGGCTTCGTCGCCGGTGCTGTCCCGGTCCAGAACCCACTTGCCCTCAAACGCGCCGCGGTCCCCGGCAAAGGCGAGCAGCGCGGAGAAGGCCAGACACGCCGTCAATCGTTGAAACACAGGAATCCTCCAACGTTAGTAGGATTCGCCGGCGCGGGAAAGATTTCGTAAGGTTAGATAAATGCGGTGGTCTTGACGCCGGAGATGTCGAAACGCTTGCGGCAGCGCATGTTCTTGCACATCACCTTGTCGTCCACCAGCACCATGTAGCTTGCGGCCTTGGCGAACTTGGCCCGGTCGCGCTCATCGGCGCCCCGCGGCAACTGCGCCACCTTGGTGCGAACCAGCCATTTCAAGTCGTAACTCTCGGCCGTCCGGCACATCGGGCAGGTCAGGCTGATCGCCTTCGTCGTCTCGGATTCGCGGTAGAACGCGCGCTCGTCAATCATGGGCATTCCATTGTCGCAGGAGGGCGGGCGGGAAACAACTGGGCCCGGCAGCCGGACTATACTCAGTTCATGAGCCGACGTCTTCAGGTCCTGCTTTCTGATCGGGAAATGTCGGACATCCAGCGTCTGGCCGAGCGCGAGCGTCTGACGGTGAGCGAATGGGTCCGGCGCGTGCTCACCGAAGCGCGCGCGACCCGCCCCAGCGGCGAGCCCGAGACAAAGTTGAAAGCGGTTCGTCGCGCCGCCGGGTACTCATTCCCAACGGGGGACGTCGCGCTGATGCTCAGCGAAATTGGGCGAGGATACGAAGGCTCCTGATCGGGGCCGCGCATCCGCACCAGATGGTCGCGCGGGAGATCCTTCACCAATACACGGCGATCGACAAGCGCGAGGCCATCGTCCCAGCGCTCCAGCTTACCCTGGACATCGTTGACGAAGTAATGCCCATCGAAAAGGCAGACGTAATGCGCGCGGCGGAAATCGCCCATCGCCGTCATGGAGCGCCACCGAATCTGATTTCCCCGTCCTACGGCAGCAGTTCCACCATCCTCCACAGGATGTCCCGCTCGTTCGGCTGGAAGCGGTAGTGGAAGTCGCTGCTGTTCAGCCGCTCCACGCGCTGCTCCGGCGTCATCCGCCGCAAGCTCTGGAATTCTTCGCGCATCAGGTCCTGCCGTTCGGGAGGCTGATTCAGAAACCGCCCAAACAACACGCGGAAGGCCTGCTGCTTGTCCGGTGGTAGTTGCCGGAACATCTCGTATTGCTCGCGCAGCCGCGCGCGCTGGTCCGGCGTGAGGCTCATGTAGTTCCGCAGGTGCCGCTCGATGTTGGCCCGGCGTTCCGGCGGCAGCCGGTTGAGCAGGCGCTCCCGCTGGTCCGGATTCATCAGCCGGAGCCGCTCCAGTTGATCCAGTGGCGACCATCGCGGGCCTGGCTGCTGCCGGGGCCTCTCCGGCTCGCTGGTCCCGTCCTGCTCCTGCGCCAACGTGGGCAGGCACAATCCTCCCGCCAGCACCAGCGCAATCGCAAATCGGCCGGCGTTCATCACAGGTCTCAGGAACCCGCCCGGGAACCATTGGGGGAGGGAACCGGCGCGTTGAGCTGGTTCAGCATGTCCATGTCGTCCAGCGCGCGCTCCACCTGATCGACGTCCACCTTCTGCGCGTCCTGCGTCTGCACCACCGCGGGCGGCGCCGCGGGCGTGTTGTTCGGCGGCAAAGGATCATGCAGCACGAACACCGCCAGCAACGCCGCGCAGGCCGCCGTCACCGGCAGCACCGGCTTCCAGGAAAACTCCCATCGCGGCAGCCGCCACCAGCGCCGGCGTTCCTCCGCGACGATCCGGGCCTGCAGCCGCCGGTCGAAATCCTCCGATACCGCCGGCACCGCCCACCCGTCCAGGGCGCTCCACACCGTCTTCTGAGCGTCCGCCAGCTCGCGGCACCCCGCGCAACCGGCCATGTGCAGCTCCAAAGCTTCCTGCTCCACGGGCGTAAGGGCTCCGGTGGCGAACGCCACCATTACTTCCGCCTGGTTTCCCGCTTCCATTGGACAACGCATAGTCTTCTTCCCTTCATGCAATTTGTCACACAAGGTGCGCCAGCCGCGCTCGTAGCGTCTCGTATGCCCGGAACAACAGCGATTTTACCGCCGATTCCGAACAGCCCAGCACACCGGCAATCTGCGAATACTCCATCTCTTCGTACTTGTGCATCAGCACGGCCGCGCGCTGCTTCCCGGGCAGCGCCTCAATGGCCATGCGGATCTCCTGCAATCTGGCTTCATTCACCAGCTTCTGTTCAATCGTGCCCGCCCGGTCCCGCAACTCCCGCACCGGTCCGCCGTCCGGCGTTTCGTCGATGCTCTCCTGCCCCTTCTCCGCTTTTCCGTCGCGCAGCCAGTTCAGCGCCAGATGAGTGGCGATGCGAAACAGCCAGGTGGTGAACTTCGCGGTCGGTTCATACGACGCGCGCGACTTGTACACGCGCAGAAAAACCTCCTGCCCCAGTTCCTCGGCGACGCCCTGGTTCAACACCATGCGATAGAGAAAGTGAACCACCGGCCCGCGATGCCGGTTCAACAACAAAGCGAAGCTGGTGTCGTCCCCGTCGCGGACACGCAGCATCAACTCAGCGTCCCGTTCCAGGGATGCGAGCGCCGTCATATCCTGACTAACCCGCCTGGTGTCCAAAAGTCGCGCCCTTCGATGTGGGGCAGGGCCATGCCCTGCCGATGGTCCGCTCCATCAGCTCCCGGATCGCGTCCGTCGGGTGGGGCAGGGCCATGCCCTGCCTCTCATCAAGCGTGCTCATCCTTCAGGGCCCGCTCCATCAGCTCCCGGATCGCGTCCGTCGGGTGGGGCAGGGCCATGCCCTGCCTCTCATCAAACGTGCTCATCCTTCAGGGCCCGCTCCATCAGCTCCCGGATCGCGTCCGTCGGGTGGGGCAGGGCCATGCCCTGCCTCTCATCAAACGTGCTCATCCTTCAGGGCCCGCTCCATCAGCTCCCGGATCGCGTCGGTCGGGGACCGTCCTCCGGACAAAATCAGATGTATCTTCGCTGTAATCGGCAAATCCACCCTGTATCGTGCCGCGAGCTCGACTGCTACCGCCGTAGTATCCACACCTTCAGCCACCATGCTCATGGACCCCACAATATCCGCCAGCGACCGGCCCTTCGCTAGTTCGATCCCCACCTGGCGGTTCCGGCTGAGATCGCCCGTGCACGTGAGCACAAGGTCGCCGAGCCCCGCCAGTCCGGCCATCGTATGAGCATCTCCGCCCATCGCGCAGGCCAGCCGGCGCAGCTCGGCGAGACCCCTGGTGATCAACGCGGCGATAGTGTTGTGTCCCAGACCAAGCCCATGGCACACCCCGGCGGCGATGGCGATCACGTTCTTCAAAGCCGCGGCCACTTCAACCCCAATCGGGTCGGAATTGGTGTAGAGCCGGAAGGTGGGTCCGGAGAAATCGTGCTGGATGGTTCGCGCCAAAACGGCGTCGTTCGAAGCAATAACTACCGTGGTAGGAACACCGGCGGCAACCTCGCGGGCAAAGGTCGGGCCGGAAAGCACCGCAGCGCCCCTGCCGATTACTTCAGCCACCACCTCTGACATTCGTAGAAGAGTGCCTTGTTCCAATCCTTTTGTCGCACTTACAAAGCACATCCTCGGTTCCACCAGAGGCAGTATCTCGCTGTAAACCGAGCGCGCGTATTTCGAGGGCATAACGCCGAGCACCACCTCGGCGCCGGGCAGCACTTCCTCGAAACGGGTGGAAACTTCGACATTGCCGGGCAACGGAAAGCCCGGGAGGAACACGTCGTTCACCCGCGAAGCCGTCATCCGCGCCGCCAGATCGCCCTCGTTGACCCACAGGCGCACCCGCTCGCACCGCGGAGCCAGTACAATGGCCAGCGCCGTGCCCCAGCTCCCCGCGCCAATAATCGCCAGTTGCTTCACTTTGTTCCTCCGAACCGGAACGCGTGCTCGTTACCGGCACGAAGCCGGGCAATGTTGGCCCGATGCCTCCAGATGATGAACGCGCCGGCAATCACTGACGCCGCCAGCAATGGCCACGCTGGCTGCTGGATCAACCAGACGCACAAGGGGAAAGCCGCAGCCGCCACGATGGAGCCGAGCGAAATGTACCGGGTCATCGCCACCACGATTACAAATAGCACGACCACGCAAAGAAGCGGCACGGGAGCCAGGTACCCGAACGCTCCGATAAAGCTGGCCACGGCCTTGCCGCCTTTGAATTTCAGGAAAACCGGGAAGGCATGGCCCAGCATCACCGCCAGCGCCGCCGCGCTCATCCATAACCCCGAGCCGTGCGTGAAATGCGCCGCCAGCCACACCGCAACCGCGCCCTTGAGAATGTCCAGCACCAGCGTGGCAATCCCGATGCCGCGCCCGGTAGTCCGCAGAACATTGGTGGCGCCGATGTTGCCGCTGCCCAGATCGCGCACGTCGCGGCCGGTGGTCAACTTCACCAGCAGATAGCCGAATGGAATGCCGCCGATCAGGTACGCGCCCGCGAGCACAATGGCCGGTATCATTTCGCGAATGGAAACTCCGCCAGTTTGGTGTACACGGAACCGCCCGAACCCGGCTTGCTCAGATAGAGAAAGAACCGGTCTGCCTCGAACGAACCGAAGTCGGCCGTTGCAATCCCGCCCATGTCGAGCCGCACCGGTTTGTTGATTCGCGCGAGCGTCAGGTGTGGGTTGAAGGCCCGATCCTCGCGCGCGACGCCCAGCTTTTCCAGCGCGCCATCGATATCGCGAGCCAGATCTGCCAGCCCTGGCGCATGCACCTTCGCCCAGAACAGCCTCGGCTTCAACTCCAGCCCTCGAATCGCCACCGCGACAGGCGCGCGCCCCGGCACGCCGGCAAGCGCCGCCTTCATCTCCTCCAGCCGCGCCTCCGGCCATGCGCCGATGAACTTCGTGGTCACGTGCAGATTCGCAACCGGCGTCCAGCGCGGGCGCGCCATTGGCCGCAGCGCCTCGAGCAGTTTCTCAATCGCGGCCGCAACGTGCGCGGGCAGGTCGAGGCCGGTAAACAATCGCATGGGCGTTTGATAACATCCTGACATACGCGACCCGCTTCCGCTCACGGAGCTGTTGAATGACAGCGCGATCCTGCCACGCTCCTTCTACGCCCGCGGAACGGTGGAAGTGGCGCGCGAGTGCCTCGGCAAGGTGCTGGTGCACGGATCAACCGCCGGGCGCATCGTCGAAGTGGAGGCTTACCTCGGTCTTGAGGATCTGGCGGCGCACTCCTCGCGCGGCATCACCGAGCGCACCAGGGTCCTCTATGGACCGCCCGGCCACGCCTACGTCTACTTCATCTATGGAATGTACGATTGCCTCAACTTCGTGGCCGAGCCCGACGGCACGCCCGGCGGCATCCTGATTCGCGCGCTGGAGCCATTGAGCGGTCTCGCGGCGATGAAGCGCCGTCGTCCGAAGGCGCGTCGCCCGGAGGATCTCACGTCCGGGCCCGGCCGCCTCGCGCTGGCCATGGGCGTCACCCGCAAGCTGAACGGCGCGGATCTGGTGAAGGGGCCGTTAACGGTGCGCCGCACGCGCGAGGAAGAGCCCTTCGAAATCGCCACCGGTCCGCGCATCGGCATCACGCAATGTACCGATCTGCCGCTGCGTTTTCATATCAAAGGGAATCGCTTCGTGAGCCGTTAGCGGGGCGGACACGCGACGAAAGTCGCGTTTTCACGAGTGTACTTGCGGGGCAGTCCCTCAAGCCTCGCACGCCAAAATCAACGCCATTCGCAAGCTCAAGCCCGGATGATCGGCCATAGTCAGACTGAACGCTCAAGGTCCATGAGAATCCGTGACGCCGCGCTATCTTCCCTCGCTCGTCGATCCCGTCAGCGCTTCGTCCAGTCGAATGCTGAACTGCCGCGCCTTGGCCTCCACGCGCTGCTTGAGCTGCTCGATTTCCTTCTCGAGATTTCGTTTCTGGTCGGCCAGATGCAGGCACGTAAGCACCGCCGTCCGCGCGGTGTCCACGTTGCCGGCTTTCACCGCCACCTCATGCATGAGCTGATCCACGGTGTGGGCGAGCTCTTCCACCTGTCCGGGCTCGTCGCTGGCGATCAGGGAATAGGTCTGGTTGAAGATGGTGACGCGTACGGGTTTGCGTGCCGGGGCGTCGTCCATGCAGAGATTATGTCACGTTCAGCAGATCCATCTGCCCGAGCAGCTTCTCAATGCGCGTGCGCACCTGCTTCCGCTCGGATCTCAGATCTTCCAGCTCCTGCGCTACCTTCTGCGCCTGAGCCTCGGCCAGAGCCGCGTCCTTGCGCGCCGCGTCTCGTTCGGCCATCGCCGCCGTCACCTCTTGCGCCATCGCTTCCTTCTCCTTGCGGAGATGAGCGACGGTTTCGACCGCGCGATTGATCCGCTCTTCCAGACTGGCCAGAGCGTCGATCTCCTGCTGGCCCGCCATCGCTACTGCGCCCCCACCGCCGTCTTCGCTTTCTCCACCAGGGCCGTGAAAGCGGCTTCGTCGCTGGCGGCGATATCCGCCAGCAGCTTGCGATTCAGCTCCACGCCGGATTTCTTCAGCCCGTCCATGAAGCGGCTGTACGAGATCCCCGCGGCGCGGCATGCGGCGCCGATGCGCACAATCCACAGCGAGCGGAAGTCGCGCTTCTTGCGGCGGCGGCCTACAAAACCGTACTTGAGCGACTTCTCCACCGCTTCCTGCGCGGAACGGTAGAGCTTGCTCTTGGTGAGGAAGAAGCCCTTCGCGAGGGCCAGCGTCTTCCGGCGGCTGTTGCGCCGGTGGGTACCACGTTTTACTCTCGGCACGTTTTCTCCTTGTTTAAACTACGGGCGGATCAGGCACGTGCGGCGCGCTGTCCACTCCAAAACGCCGTAACGCCCGTGAGGGCGCTTAGTACGGCAACATCCTGCTGAGCTTGGCCTGATCGGTGGCGTCGGCTACAACGGATTGTTTGAGTCTGCGTTTGCGGGAGCGCACCTTGGACGTCAGAATGTGCCGGGCGCCGGAATGGTGGCGAACCACCTTGCCCGTTCCCGTCTTCTTGAACCGTTTGGACGCACCCTTATGGGTCTTCAACTTCGGCATAATGGCTTGATCCTGGATGTCCCCGCAAAGGGGGAACGAAGGGATAGCTTTTTATAGACTAGCACATGGGCGAACCCGCGATCGCCGGTGATTCGGCGAGGGCATTGACTGCCTCTGCTTTCTCATGATCTAATCTCAACCAAACGGTCTCGCGATCTCCGATCCTCAAGCGGAGCATGCGCATCCTGGAGAGAGCAATGCAAACGAAGAAGTTCCGTTTCCTGGCGATACTATTCAGCCTGCAGGCGGTCTTGCCCGGCGCAGCCTGCCTGGCAGAAGCGCAGGCGGAGAAATCCCCCTATCCGGCCATGGCTTCGCTGGATCAGTATTTGGTGCCGGACCAGGACTCCGAAATCGCGCTGGCGCGCAGTGCTGCTCCACCATCCATTTCGGGCGCTGCCGAAGTCATGGTGCTGGGACGGAACGGATACATAACCGCGGTGAAGGGCAGCAATGGCTTTCTATGTCTGGTGGAACGAGCATGGGGCGCCGCCACGGATGATGCGGAGTTCTGGAATCCCAAGGTGCGTTCCCCCATTTGCTTCAATCCGCCGGCCACACGAACCTTTGTGCCCATTTTCCTGATGAAGACCAAACTGGTGCTGGCGGGCAAATCGAGGGCGGAAATCGCTCCGGCCATCGCGTCTGCGCTGAACCAGAAGGAACTGCCCACGCTGGAGACCGGAGCCATGTGTTACATGATGTCCAGGCAGCAGTACTTGAACGACCGCGGCAAGAGCTGGCATCCGCATGTGATGATTTTTGTTGCGGGCGACGCGTCGGCAAGCTGGGGAGCCAATCTGCCGGGCTCGCCGGTTATAGCGACGGACGACCCTGAAGAACGGGTGACTATCTTCATGATCCTGGCCGGCAAATGGTCCGATGGGACACCGGGTCCGCAGGCAATGGACTGAACCTGGGGTCAGCGACGAGCAAGCGCCCGCTACCATTTCGCTGATTGCGGCCGAGGATGCTGAAAAAGGCTATCCGGTCCCCGCTCCGTCACCGTCGCGGTTCGGTAACCACCTGCAAACACGTAGCTACGTTTCCGAGCCGCGCGTGTAAGCAAGCGGTTTTCGGGCTTTTTCGGCAGCCTGCCAGGCCTCATGTAGCGGGAGGGGCCAGCGCGACGGCAGCCTCGGTGGTGAGCAGGAGAAAGGTGAAGGTCTCCTGCAGGTACAGGCGGACAATGGCATCGTTGTGGCCGGAATACCCGATGGAGACATCCTGGCCGATGTGCAGGTCAAAATCGCCGCCGCGGGTAGTCAGCACGAAAGCGCCGGCGATGGCGGGCGCCCATATGATTTGATCGTTAACCAGCCGCTTGACGTGCTCAAGGACCGGGTATCCGTGGTCGCTGGTCTCAGCGAGCGCGGTATAGGCTTCGGCGCCGAGCAGCACCGAATAAGGGCCGTTGACGCCGACGAGACGCAACTGGCTTAAGCCCTGGGCAATGGCTTCCGGGTACTGTCGGACGTCGGCGGGGAGCGTCATGATTGGATTGCTGGTCCCCTGGCGGATGCCCCCGATGCCGGCGGCGTCGTAGCCCTCGAATATCGCGCCATCCTCGGCAAAGGCAATTTGTCGCGCGGCATCTTTTGCCGGTTGCCAGTCCGCGTCGTTGGCGCCACGCTCCACGTCGTCGATCGCCTGACGATCCAGCTCGAACGGAACACGCAGCTCAACCAACGCCTTCACCTCGCGCTGCCTCGCGACGATGCCGTCCCCCGGAGCCGCGATCGTGCGCAGGTGGCCGGTGGCGACGGCGGAGAGGCCGGTGCCACCCGGCCCCTGTACGTCGACCACGCGCCGTCCGGCAAGGTAGCGCTTGAGCGTGCGCGATATTTCCTCTTCGATCTGCGCCCATGCGGAATCGGAAATGGGGGCAAGCTCGCGATGGAGATTATTCATGTCGGATGTCTCCTTTGAGGGAACCGATGCCCAGCGAACCCTCGGGCATCGATGGCGTGGATGGATTGGATTCTGCGGCCGGCGCGGCGGGAGGCCTGGCAACCGCCGGCTGGTCTTCGGTAATGCTATCCAGAAATGTCGCGGACGGCACAAAGAACAAGTTCCCGGTGACGGCGCGGCTGAAGTCCAGCAGCCGGTCATAGTTGCCGGGCGGGCGGCCGACGAACATGTTCTCGATCATCTGCTCGATGGTGCGGGGCGAACGGCTGTAGCCGATGAAATAGGTGCCAAATTCACCGTGCGAGGGCCGGCCAAAGGGCATGTTGTCGCGCAGGATCTTGATCTCTTTCCCGTCCTCCACGATTGTGGTGAGCGCGTTGTGCGCCGAGGTGGGCTTCACGGAATCGTCCAATTCGATGTCGGACAGCTTCCTGCGGCCGATAATGCGTTCCTGCGCCTCCGTCGGGAGCGCGTTCCACGCGGCAAGATCGTGGAGATATTTCTGCACGATGACGTAACTGCCGCCGGCGAACGCAGCGTCCTCCTCGCCGATGATGACGGCATCGATCACCGCCGCGCCCCGGGGGTTCTCGGTGCCGTCCACAAAACCAATGAGATCGCGGTCGTCGAAGTAACGGAAGCCGTGGACTTCGTCAACCGGCGAAACGGCACTTCCGATACGCGCCATAATCTGAGTGGCCAGCTCGAAGCACAAATCCATGCGACTGGCGCGGATGTGGAACAGCAGGTCGCCCGGCGTGGAGACCGCATGGCGCGCTCCGCCGCGGATCTCCCGGAACGGATGGAGTTCGGCCGGTCGCGGCGTCCCAAAGAGGCGGTCCCACGCGTCGGACCCAATCCCCATGACGCAGGAAAGGCCCCCTTCCAGGTCGCGAGTTTCCACGGCGCGCACCAGCGCGGCGAGGTCTCCGCAGAACGAGCGCAGGGTGGCGCGATTGTCAAATCCTGGGTTAAGCGCCGCGACCAGGAAAATTGAGGCGCGAGTCAGCGGCGCGGCAACAGCTTGCGCGAGGGCAGGCGCGCCACTCGCCCCTTGGGGCGCGCTCATCGGATCGGACTCCATCGGGCGTCATCCTTGGTAGCGTGCGAACGTTCGAACCGCAAAGGATATGATAACTCTGCCTCCGAACGTCCAACCGGCTCTGCGCGCTCCACAATTCCGCGCCAGGCAGGAGTCTTGACAAACTATCACATTAGATATAGTCTAATTGTTTGGTGGACGCCGAAGCGATTAAACGGTCTCTCGAAGGCAGCGGGTTGCGGTGCACTCCGCAGCGCTACGCCGTGATGGCGTTCCTGATGGAACACAACCGGCATCCCACCGCCGCGGAAATCTTCGAAGCCGTCAACCGCGTGGATCCGCGCTCTTCACGGGCCACCACCTATAACAATCTGCGGGACCTGGTGCAGGCGGGTTTGGTGCGTGAAGTGGCCGCCGAGGGCCGCGCCGCGCGATTCGACGCGACAGGCATGCGGCATCACCACTTCATCTGCGACCGCTGCGGCAATGTTGAGGACATCGAGTGGTCCAATGTGCCCAGGCCTGCCTCGGGCTCTCTCGGTAAACGGATTGTTCGCGAATGCGAACTGATTTTCCGGGGGCTCTGCGCGAAGTGCGCTCCCCGGCGCCCAAAATAATTTGAAGGAAGGCAAACATATATGGAAAAACAATTCGAACACGCAGTGGGGGAGCCGGTCCCCGATGATCAGCAAAACTCGTCAAGCGAAGCAAAGTGCCCGTTCTCGGGTGGCGCTCGCAAACACGCCCTGGCCGGGACCCACACAAACGCAGACTGGTGGCCCAATCAACTGAACCTGAAGATCCTGCACCAGCACTCCCCCCTGTCCGACCCCATGGGCGAGAAGTTCAACTACGCCGAGGAGTTCAAAAGCCTCGACCTGGATGCCGTCATCAAGGACCTTCATGCCCTGATGACGGCCTCGCAGGACTGGTGGCCCGCGGATTTCGGCCACTACGGCCCGCTCTTCATCCGTATGGCGTGGCATAGCGCGGGCACCTACCGTATCGCCGATGGCCGGGGCGGCGCGGGTTCCGGAGCGCAGCGATTCGCGCCCCTCAACAGTTGGCCGGATAACGTGAATCTCGACAAGGCGCGCCGATTGCTCTGGCCGATCAAGCAGAAGTACGGCCGGAAAATCTCGTGGGCCGACCTGATGATCCTCACCGGTAACGTCGCGCTCGAGTCGATGGGCTTCAAGACCTTCGGTTTCGCCGGTGGGCGCCCGGACATCTGGGAACCCGAAGAGGACATTTACTGGGGACCGGAAGGCAAGTGGCTGGCGGACGAACGCTACAGCGGCGACCGCGATCTCGCCAATCCTCTCGGCGCGGTTCAAATGGGCCTGATTTACGTGAATCCGGAAGGGCCCAACGGCAAACCGGATCCGCTCGCCGCGGCGCGGGATATTCGAGAGACCTTCGCTCGCATGGCCATGAACGACGAAGAAACGGTGGCCCTCATCGCCGGCGGACACACCTTCGGCAAAACCCACGGCGCCGCCGACCCGAGCAAGCATGTCGGCCCCGAGCCCGAAGCCGCCGGCATCGCAGAACAAGGACTCGGCTGGAACAATAGCTTTGGCGCAGGCAAGGGAGGCGACGCGATCGGCAGCGGCCTGGAAGTCATCTGGACCACAACGCCAACGAAGTGGAGCAACAACTTCTTCTCGAACCTGTTCGGCTACGAATGGGAACTGACCAAAAGCCCGGCCGGCGCTCATCAGTGGAAACCGAAGAATGGCGCGGGCGCCGGTACGGTGCCGGACGCGCACGATTCGTCAAAGCGTCGCGCCCCATCCATGCTGACTACGGACCTCGCCTTGCGGTTAGACCCTGCCTACGAAAAGATTTCAAGGCGCTTCCACGAGAATCCGGATCAGCTCGCGGACGCGTTCGCCCGGGCCTGGTTCAAGCTGACGCACCGTGATATGGGGCCGCGGTCCCGTTATCTCGGCCCGCTCGTTCCCGCGGAGCATTTGCTATGGCAGGACCCCGTTCCCGCCGTGGATCATGAATTGATCGGTGAGCAGGACATCGCGGCACTGAAGGCGAAGATCCTCGAATCCGGACTTTCCATCTCCCAACTGGTCGCGACGGCCTGGGCATCGGCTGCCACATTCCGCGGCAGTGACAAGCGCGGCGGGGCTAACGGCGCGCGCATTCGTCTTGCGCCGCAAAGGGATTGGGAAGTCAACCAGCCGGTCGACCTCGCCATGGTTTTTCCAAAGCTGGAAGCGATCCAGAAAGATTTCAACAGCGCGCAGTCCGCTGGAAAAAAGGTCTCGCTGGCTGACCTGATCGTTCTGGGCGGCTGCGCAGCCGTCGAGGCGGCCGCGAAAAAGGCTGGCCGCGCCGTGAAGGTTCCGTTCTCGCCGGGGCGCACCGACGCTTCGCAGGAGCAGACCGATGTGCATTCGTTCGCCGTCCTCGAGCCGGCCGCGGACGGGTTCCGCAATTATCTTAGGAAGGGGCACGAGGGATCAGCGGCCGAACTGCTGGTGGATCGGGCGAACCTGCTCACACTAACCGCTCCGGAAATGACGGTTCTGATTGGTGGCCTGCGCGCCCTGAATGCCAACTTCGGGCAATCCAAACACGGCGTCTTCACCAAACGGCCCGAGACGCTGACCAACGATTTCTTTGTCAACCTGCTCGACATGAATACAAAGTGGCAGAAGTCCGCCACATCGGAAGGCGTATTGGAGGGGCGTGATCGGGCCACGGGCAAGCACAAGTGGACGGGCACCGTCGTTGACCTCGTCTTCGGTTCCAACTCCCAGCTTCGCGCTCTCGCGGAAGTCTATGCGTCCAGCGACTCGAAGAAGAGGTTCGTGAAGGACTTCGTGGCAGCGTGGAACAAGGTGATGAACCTCGATCGCTTCGACCTCGCGTGAGGCTCAATAAGGGCAGCTACTGAACCGCGACGGTAACGGAGCGGACTCAGGAAGGCCGCCTGCTAAACTAAGAGCCGCAGCCTTGAATGCGAAGGCTGCGGACAGCAGAACAGCCATGGCCCTGACCCGCGATTTCAAGGAGACCATCCGTGCGCGCGTAGCCCGCGATCCGACGTTCCGGAAAGAACTGCTCCGCGAAGGAATCGAGTCCATGCTTGCGGGCGATCTGGCTACCGCCAGGACCGTCCCGCGCGATTATTTGCAGAACCGCGAGGGCGTCAGGTTTCAGATCAAAGCAGTCCGCTGACCTTTTGCCGAAGCCTGCATCGGTGGTATATTTCCGACTGGCCCGACAACAAGGAGCTTCGAGTGTTTCGTCTTCCCAGCATCGTGTACCTGACCGGCATGATGGCGCTCGCCGGCGCGGCGATGGCCCAGGCGCCGCCACCCTCGACGCCGCCGGCACGTCCGGCGCGGCCTGTGCCACCCACCCGCGATCCCAAAACGCCCGGTTATGTCACGGCCACGGATCTGCCCGACGGCGCGAACGCTCCGGCGGATGCCGACGGGAACTTCATCATTGGCCCCACGCATAATCGCGCGCCGGAAATGTCTGTGCAGGACGGTGTGCCACAAGGAACGGTGTTTCAGTTCACCATGAGCTCGGCGGACAGCAAAATCTATCCGGGCATTGCGCGGGAGGCCAATACCTTTGGCACGGCCGATCCGGCCGATCCCGTTAAGCTTGTCGTCACCACCAGCCACCCCGCTCCCTACACGCGGCGTGTAGCGGTGTACGTCCCCAAACAATACGTGCCCGGGACCGAGGCGCCATTCATTGTTGGGGCGGATGGACCCGACATGGCTTTGTTCACGGCCCTGGACAATCTCATTGCGCGGCACCGTGTGCCCGTCATGATCGCCATCTCCTTAGGCAATGGCAGCGGCGACGCGCAGGGAAGCGAGCGCGGTCTCGAATACGACACCATGTCGGGCTTGTATGCCGAGTTCGTGGAAAAAGAAGTGCTGCCGCTCGTGGAAGCCCACTACCATGTAAAGCTGACCAAAGATCCCGACGGCCGCGCGACCATGGGCGGCAGTTCCGGAGGCTCCTGCGCACTCATCATGGCCTGGTATCATCCCGAGCTGTACCATCGCGTTCTCACCTATTCGGGCACCTACGTGAACCAGCAGTGGCCCTATAATGCGCAGACCCCGCATGGCGCGTGGGAATTTCATGAGCACCTGATCCCGGAGAATCCGGCGAAGCCGCTGCGAATCTGGATGGAAGTGGGCGACCGCGACCTTTTCAATCCGAACATCATGCGCGACAACATGCACGATTGGGTTGTGGCCAATGAGAACATGGCCAAAGTGCTGGCCGCCAAAGGCTATCATTACCAGTTTGTTTTCGCACGCAACGCCGGCCACACGGACCGCGCCGTGAAACAACAAACCCTGCCCGAAGCTCTGGAATATCTGTGGAAGGGCTACCCCCTGGACAGCGCGAAGTGATCTCTGAAAACCGCTCCGTCACCGTCGCGGTTCGGTAAGTGCTTGCGCTGGCGGGCGAGCCCGCTACCGTTTCGCGAAGCCGCCGCTGCCTTCCACCACGTTCAGCTTCCGCTGGATCTCCAGCACCGAACTGGTGGATTCCTTCGTAATGGAATACACCGGCCGGTTGCCGCTCTGCTGCGCCAGCATAAAGATGTATTCGGAGAGAATCCCCAGGATGGTGGAAAGGAAAAAGAACATCACCGCCATGGGCAGCGCCAGCGAAATCCACCCTTCCACCACATGCCGCTTGAGCAGCGCCACGCCCAGCACGTAGACCGCGAACAGCAGGCTGAGCAGGCTCGCCAGCAGCGCCAGCACGGTCAACAGGCGCAGCGGGCGAATGGAGCTGGCCAGCAAAATGGTGATGCCGGAGAGCAGTGCGTTCGAAAGGCTGCGGTCGCCGAATCCGCCGCCGCGATCCACCGGCGCGTACTCGACGGTGGCTACGCGATACGACGTGAAGAAGGGAAGAACCTTCAGCATCAGGTGCCGGTCGTTGTTCTGCGTAATGTAGCTGACCACGCGGCGGCTGTACAAGCGGAGATCGGAAACGCCGCGGGGGACGCGCAGGCCGGTGGCGGCTTCGAATATCCGGTAGAACATCCGCCGGATGGGGCCCTTCACGCGATCCGTCCGCACGCCGCACACCACCTCATTCCCGGCCTGCGCCTTCTCCCAGAGAGCGGGAATCAGGTTTGGCGGATCGGTCTCCACGTTCAGCGTGATGGCGAAATCGCCGATGCTGTTGTCAAGGCCGGCGACCAGCGCCACATCGATTCCACCGCGCCGATTCAGGCAATAAAGCTGAATGTTTTCCACGTTCTTCTGCAGGCGCTGGACGATTTCGACGGTATCGTCCCGCGAAGCGTCGTCCACCAGCACGATCTCATAGTGACGAAACAACGTTCGCACCACGCGATCCGTTTCCAGCACCACTTCCTCCACGCGCGCGGAAGCGTCGCGCAGCGGAATGATGATCGAAACAAATGTGTCGAACGCTGTTTCCGGGGAGCTCATAGCCCGTCTGCCTTCAGGCGGTGGAGAACATCGTAGATGTTGTCGATTTTCCCGCCCATGATCGAATATACAGTGTTCGCTGAGTCGCTTCGTTCCATCAGAATGGGCCGGCCGTCGTCGATCTCGTTGCGCACCAGCACCGTCTTCACTTCGAAAAGGGATTCCACGATGCGCGCGCGAGCCAAAGCGGGCAGATAGCGCTGCGCATCCTGCAGCATGTGCCGGCTCTTCGTGGGCCTGGGCCGGGCTGACATCATTGCGTAGGGGTCCGGCGAGTTTGCGTCGTCATCCACCCAGGAGCAGTGCGGCGTGTAACGTACATGCGACAGCGTGTGCAGCCCGCGCGGCGGAAACGGCATGGTGGAAAAAAACGGGCCGCACATCACCGTGACTCCCACACCGCGCAGCTCTTCGGGCGGCTCGATCAGCGCGATCTCGGTGATCTCCTGCTTCAGCGGCGTGCGGCAGTGCGCTCCGAGACCCGGGATGCGCTTGAGGCCGGCATAGGTGCAGTTGAAGAGATACGCGGTTTCAAGTTCACTGCCATGGGAGAGCAGCACGCGGGAGTTCGACCCGCTTGGTTCCACTTGCACCACGCGAGTGCCAAAGCGGATCTCGACGCCGGCGGCGTCCAGCATGTGCCGCAGGGTGTCGCGAAGGACGCCCGCGTCGAACGCGTATTCGGTGACCTCGTAGACGGCTTCGATGAGCCGCCGGTCAAACAGGCTTTCGTGCTCCTCGCGCGCGGGCTTCCAGGGCGCGCCGATGAGATTGCAGAAGCGCTCGAACTGCCGCGCCGATACCTTGCTTTGCCAGCGGCCGATGGCATAGAGCTGGGTGAAGTTGCGGACCACGCATTCGGGAAAATCCTGCACGAAGGACTGGAAGTTCGCACGGCTGCGGTACGCGGTCTGCAGGCTGCGCGGGTAATGATAGCCGTTGTGAATTCTGGCCTGATTGGTCCAGGAGGCATGCCGGAACAGATCCGCTTCCTGTTCGATGAGCGTCACGGTTTTCATTCGCGGCGCGAGATAGCGGGCAATGGAACAACCGAAGAATCCTCCGCCGATTATGACCGCGTCCATCACCTGACCGTTTGATCCGCAGCGGGGCAGGGCCATGCCCTGCCTGCCCTTAACGTCCCTTCGGATTATATCGGCCCGTCACCGCGAGCAGCAGAAGTTTGAGAATTTGCAGCTTCGCTTTGGTCCCGCCAATCTTGCTGGGCACGGCGCCGGATGCCGGATACACCCGGCGAACCGGTATCTCCTTCACGCGAAATCCAAGCCGAGGCAGCCGCACGGAGAGATAGTAGTGCAGGTTGTACGTATCGAACACGTCACGGAACGGCTGCACCCGCTGGTCGAGCACCGCGCGGCGGCTCAGCGCGCGAAAGCCGTTGGTGGTGTCCGTGTAGCGGAAGCGGGCCGCCAGGCTGATCAGCGGCGCGTGCACCAGCATCACCCCGAGGCGCCGGTCCCAGGGCGTGTTGACTTCTTCGCCGCCGGGTACGTGGCGCGAGCCCTGCACGTAGTCGAAGCCTTCATCGAGAGCCGCAAAGAATGCCGGGATCGCCTCCACGCCGTCCTTGCCGTTGCCGTCGATGAACACGAAGCCCTCGTACCCCTGCTTCACCGCGTAATCAAGCAGCATGCGCATTTGCGCGCTCAGCTTTCCGGGACCGGTCTTCACCAACACCGCGCGCACCGGGAAGTTGCGCAGCGCAGCCGGGTCGCCGCTGCCGTCCTTGCTGCCGCCGTCGCCGATGATCACGTCCCCCTTACCGAGCAAGAACTCCATCCGGCGCAACTGGTTCAGCAGGCGCTCGCCTTCGTTGATCACCGGGATGAGAACGGCGTAGCGAGTGCTCCGCGGCTGCAGCTCGTGGATGTCGTACGCGGGGACCTCTTCCACGTTCACATGTTACACTCCAAACAAAAATGGCGGTCCTTCGGATTGTGCTCGGCTGCGTGGCGTGCGTCATCACCGCCTTGTCGCTGGGTCTGCTGCTGTTCCGGTTGCTGCGCATCCAGCTCCAGCGGCTGGAGTCGCTGTGCCTGGGATACGCGGCCGGGTCGGCCGTCCTGAGCTTCCTTGTCTTCGCGCTGGCCGCCCTGGGGCTTGCGCGAAAAGGCGTCTTCCTTTCGCTAACCGCGGTCGCGCTGGCGGCCGCTGTTTATTTTCGCCAATGGCTGCTGCCGCCCGCTTCCCCAGTGGAGACGCGCGTTCCCTTCGCATGGAAGATCCTGTTCGCGGCGGCCCTCATCGCTTACGGCAATTTGTATTTCCGCCAGGCACTGTCGCCGGAAGTGACTCCCGACGGAATGATGTACCACCTCGGCCTGATCAATTTGTTCAATCGGGCGCACGGGTTTGTTCGCTACGTGGACATGTACGCGGGGCTCCCCGAAGGCCTCGAAATGCTGTTCTTCTACGCCTTCGCCATTGGGAAGCACTCCGCGGCGAGCCTGGTGCACTTCAGCTTCCTGCTGGATCTGGCGTTCCTGATGGCGCTGCATGGAAGGCGCTTCGCATCTGCGGGCGTGGCCGGCGCTCTGCTGGTGTTCGCGAGCCCACTGGTGGCCGCCGACGGCACATGTTCGTACAACGACACGGCACTGGCCGCCGTTACCTTCGCCGCCGTCTACCTGCTGGCGTTGTGGCGCAACGACAAGAGCACCGGATTGTTGATGGCCTGCAGCATTGTGACCGGCTTCACCATGGCGATCAAGTACCAGGCCGTTCTTTTCGCTCTGTTCGTGGTGGTGATGATCGCGATCGGCCTGCGCGGCCAGCTTTGGCGCAGGCGCGTTCTGCTGACAGCGGCGGCCGGACTGGTGATGAGCGTTGGCGTCGCGCCCTACCTTGTCCGCAATGTTCTCTGGTTCGACAACCCGGTAGCGTTTTTCGGAAATTCCGTTTTCCGCAACCCTTACTTCCATGTCGCCTTTGAACAGTCATATGCCCGAAACATGGCGCACCTGAATGGACTCCAGTGGCGGGACATGCCCCTGGAATTGACCATCGGCGGCCGGAACGTGGAAGGGTGCCTGGGTGCGGTGTTCCTGCTGGCGCCGCTGGCTCTTGCCGGGCTGGTGTGGCCGCGGAGCCGCATTCTGGTGCTCGCGGCCCTCGCCACCATGGTTTCGTTTCCGGCCGCCCGGAGCGCGCGCTATCTCATACCCGCGCTGCCCATGCTCGCGCTCGCCATCGTGTTTGTCATTGGTCGCGTGCGCTGGTCGAACGTGATTCTGGCCGCGATCGTGATCGCACACCTGGTGACTTCGTGGCCTCCATGGATCGACCGCTTTTATACAAACCCTGGCTGGCACGTCGCGAGGGTTCCGTGGAACGTGGATCTGCGCAGAATTCCGGAAGATAAGTGGCTTTCCGAGCACTCCGAAGAGTACTTCATCGGGCGGAGAATCGACGCCCTGGTGCCCCCGGACCAAGGTGTACTGTCCATGGCCGGAGCGAGCGCGAAGTCATACATGATTCATGACATCACCGTCGTCTTCCAGTCCGCTCGTGGGGAACAACTGGGCGATCCTTTGTACGCCACGTGGAACTCGGCGGTGAGTGGGATGCGCCAATGGTCATTCCGTTTCCCGGCGGTGAACGCCCGCGAAGTGCGTCTGGTCCAAAATGGCCGCACCGACAACAGCCGGCAGTGGAGCGTCAACGAAGTCCGTTTGCAATGTAACGGTAACGAAGTCGCCATCGGAGTGGGCGTGCATCCCTACGCCTCGCCGAATCCGTGGGGCGCAAGATTGGCCTTCGATGGCAACTTCGTGACACGCTGGCGCACCTGGGAGCCGATGCAACCGGGTATGTATCTGGGCGCTCGCTTTGATGCTCCGCTTCGCGTGGACAGCCTGACCTACCTCGATTTCACGGACCAGTGGGACAGCAGAGTCAGTCTGAAAGTTCTTGACGAAGCGGGCCGGTGGATTGACGAGCCGTCTTCGGTTCTGAAAATTCTCCCTCCGGTGGATCGCCGCAAAGACGCGATGGAATTGCTCAAACGCGCCGGAATCCGTTACGTCGTTTTCAGCCGCTATCAGTGGAATAGCGACGCCTTTCTCGATGTGCCCGGCGAGTGGGGGCTTACGCCCGTGGCCGCGACGTCGCATTACAAGCTTTTGCGAATCGAATAAACGCGGCCCGGCCGGCCAGGCTGCATGCTACACTCCAGACAAAAATGGCGGTGTTCTGGATTCTGGCCGGCTGGATGGCTTGTGTCGTTACGGCGCTCACCCTCGGCCTCGCCCTGTTTCATTTCCTGCGAGTGCGCCTCCATTGGACGGAAGCGGCTTGTCTTGGCTATATCGCCGGCGCGGCAATCCTGAGCCTGGTGGTCTTCTCCCTTGCCGCTTTGCACATTGCGGAAGAGGGCGTGTTTCTCGCTCTGGGCATCATCGCGCTGGCGGCTTTGTTGTATTTCCGGCGCGTGCTGGCGCCACCGGAAGAAGCCACGGGCCCACCCATGGCAATCGGGTGGAAGCTTTTGTTTATCGCCGGAATGCTGGCCTACGGAACTATCTATTTCCGTCAGGCGCTCTCACCCGAAATGAGCCCGGACGCCATGGAATACCACCTGGGGCTCATCAACCAATTCAACAGCGCCCATGGCTTTGTCCGTTTCGAGGACATGTACGCCGCGCTTCCGCAGGGCTTGGAAATGCTGTTCTTCCACGCGTTCGCCATCGGGGGAAACTCGGCCGCGGGGCTGGTCCACTTCTCCTTCCTGTTGGACCTGGCGCTGCTGATGGCGCTCTTCGGAAAGCGCTTCGGTTTTGCTTCCGCCGGAGTGGTTGCGGCGCTGCTGGTATTCGCGAGTCCGCTGGTGGGCGCCGACGGAACCTGCGCGTACAATGACGTCGGGCTGGCCACGGTGATGTTCGCGGCGTTCTTCCTGCTGACCCTCTGGCGAAACGAAAAACACGCCGGCCTGTTGATCGCCTGCTGCATCGTCACCGGATTCGCGCTGGGAGTCAAATACACCGCCGTCTATTTCGCCTTGCTCGTGGTGGCGGTCATCGCGGTGGGCCTGCGCGGCCAGCCGCGGCGCAAACTCCTGCCGGTTCTGGCGGCGGCCGGCTTCGCGCTGGGCGTGAGCCTGGCGCCTTACCTGGTGCGCAACATCCTGTGGTTTCATGACCCCATAGCATTCTTTGGTAATGCCATCTTTCGCAACCCTTATTTCCATGTCTCCTTCGAACGCCTGTACCTCGAGTATCAGGCGCATTCGCACAACCTGACCTGGGCGGAAATGCCTCTGCAGATTCCGCTGGGCGGTGCAAACGTGGAAGGGTGTTTTGGGTCGATCTTCCTTGCCGCTCCGTTGATCCTCGCCGGCGTCATCTGGCCGCAAAGCCGCTTGCTGATGCTGGCGGCGCTGGCCGCGGGTCTGGGCTTCCCGCACAACCGCAGCATCCGCTTTCTCATTCCCGCGCTGCCCATGCTGGCCATGGTGCTGACGTACGTCCTGAACCGGCTGCCTGCGTCGCGCATCGTGTTGTGCGTGGTCGCGGTCGCGCATCTGGCTACTTCCTGGCCGCCGCTTCTGGATCGGATTTACCGGAACCCCGGCTGGCACCTCGAGCACATTCCCTGGCACGTGGCGCTCCGGAAAACGCCCGAGGCCATGTGGCTCATGTGGCACTCCGAAGAGTACATTATCACGCGGAAAATCGACAGCCTCATTCCGCCAGACGAGCCGATCTTCACTACGGGCGGCCAGCTTGCCAGGTCCTACACCCATCGAAAGGTGTTCGTTTCGTACCAGTCGGCATTTGGGGACAGGCTGGCGGACCTGCTCTATACCACGTGGTACTCGCCAACCACCGCGCGCATGCGCTGGAGATTCGCATTTCCTTCGGTGAGCGCGCGCGACGTGCGGCTGGTTCAGGACGGCCGCAGCGAAAACCTGCAATGGAGCGTCAACGAAGTCCAACTGGAATCGAATGGCCAGGCTTTGCCCATCGGCGCGGGCGGGCATCCCTATGCGTGGCCGAATCCGTGGGACGCGGGCATGGCGTTTGACGGCATCGAGGTTACGCGCTGGCGCACCTGGGAACCGTTGCGGCCGGGCATGCGCCTGGGGGTCCGGTTTGACAACCCGGTCTCATTGAGCGGTCTCACGGTTCTCTTCGTTCCGGACGAATGGGACAGCCGCATGCGATTGCAGATCCTGACGGACCAGGGCAAGTGGGTGGACGAGCCGCCGCCTACGCTGGAGACCCTTCCGCGGGTGGACCTGCGGAAACAGGCAACCCGGGAATTGAAGCGGCAGGGTTTCCACTACATCCTGGTGAGCCGGTTCGATTGGAACAGCTCCGAGTTCATCGCCGCCGCGGAGAAGTGGGGCCTCGCACCGTCGGCGGGAACACCCAGCTACGATCTGTTTCGAATCGAGTAGCGCGGCCGCCTTGGTAGAATTGGCCTTTGCCCGGCATGCCGTTGTCTTCCCACGAAAATCCGCCCACAACGTTGCCATCGCAGTCCGGCGCCCGCTGGCCGGTTCTGCGCGCTATTCTGGCCGGTCTGCTGGGGTGCGCCTGCCTGTTCGGGCTGGATGCGCTGCTGTTCCGCACGAAGATGTATCCGCAGCTTCTGGAGCCGGATTCTTCCACCGGCCAGTTCGAAATGACGCTACGGCGCGAGCTGAAGGCGCAGCGGCTCTACGGCGACAACGTGGTGGTGACGCTGGGCGATTCGCGATTCGGTTACTCGCCCCGCCTGGCCGACGAATTGACGCCGCAAACCGGATACGTTTTCCGGCACGCCGGCCTGGCCGGCACCGATGTTCGCGCATGGTATTACATGCTGCGCGACCTGGACCCATCGGCGCGCCGCTATCGCGCGGTGATCTTCGGCGTGAACGACTACGATGACGAGGATTGGGGCATTCCCGAAGACGACCCCCGCCTGCTGCACTACGTCATCGCCCGCCTCCGCCTGAGCGATATTCCTGATTTCTCTCACGCGTTTCAGGACAAATCACTGCAGTGGGAGGCCTTTCGCGGCAGCATCCTGAAGGGCCTCGTCTACCAAAGCGACATACAGGCGTTGCTGGCGGATCCGATGCGGCGCATAAACTACGTCCGGCTGTGCAACGACGGCTGGCCCACGTGGACCTGGAATTATGTGGACACGACGCGCAGCATGGTGGGGTTGCAGATTGACTGGTCCACATGGAAGGCAACATTTCCCGCCGATTTGGATCAGAACCAGCGCAACACCGTCAAGAACTTTCTGATGTACCCGGTGGGCGCGCCGCAGACCGGCCACTTCGGCGATTTCCGCCGCACCTGGTTTGGGAACATCATCGACCGTTATCGCGATTCGCCGACGAAGATCGTCTTTCTGCGGCTGGCGCGCGGCCCCATCCCGCGCCCGGGCAATCTGGTGCAAAAGAAAAGCAGCTCCATCCGCGAGCTGGCGCGCAGCCCCAACGTGCTGCTGGTGCCCGAGCACGCTTTCGATTCGCTGGAGCACCCCGAGTTTTTCAAGGACGCCTTGCACCTGAATCGCGAGGGAACGGCGCGCTTCTCGGCGATGCTCGCGGACGAAGTCGCTAAATTGCTGGGCCCGCCCACCACGCCGCGGGGAGGCAAGTAGCCGGGCGATGCTCTTCAACACCGCCCACTTCTTCATCTTCCTGGCCGTGGTGCTGGCGCTCTTCTACGCCAGCCCGCGCGTTTTGCGCAAGTATGTTCTGCTGGCCGCCAGCTACTTCTTCTACGCCAGCTGGAATCCGAAGTTCATCCCGCTGCTGCTGACGCTCACCGCCATCGACTACACGGCGGGCATCTGGCTCGAGAAGACGCCGCTGGGGCGGCGCCGCAAGATCATCCTGATTCTGAGCCTCGCGGCGAACCTCGGCTTTCTGGGATTCTTCAAATACTACAATTTCGCTGGCCAGCAACCTTGCGCTGCTGCTGGGGAAGCCGGCCCATTCGTTCTGGTTCGATATCGTTCTGCCGCTGGGCATCAGCTTCCACACGTTTCAAAGCATGTCGTATGTGGTCGATGTGTATCGCGGCGAGCAGAACGCCATCCGCAACCCCATCGATTACGCGCTGTTCATCTGCTTCTTCCCGCAACTGGTGGCCGGACCCATTGTGCGCGCGCGCGATTTTTTCCGCGATCTGCTGCACTGGCAGCCGCCTTCAGCACGAGGACGTTTCGCGCGGAATCTTCCTGATCGCCCTGGGGTTGACCAAGAAGATGGCCTTTGCCGATCAGTTCGCCAAAGTAGCGAACGAGCTATTTCGGGAACGTGGCCGGGAACCCCGGCATGGTGACCGCGTGGAGCGGCGTGCTCGCGTTCGGCATGCAGATCTATTTCGATTTTTCCGGCTACACGGATATGGCGATCGGCATGGCCGCGCTGTCTGGGCTTCCATTTCCCGGTGAATTTCCGGCGCCCGTATCTGGCCGCGAGCATCACCGATTTCTGGCATCGCTGGCACATCTCGCTGTCCACCTGGCTGCGCGATTATCTGTACATCTCCGCTCGGCGGAAGCCGGCACGGGCGCTGGAAGACCTATCGCAACCTGATGCTCACCATGCTGCTGGGCGGCCTGTGGCACGGCGCGAGCTGGAACTTCCTGATCTGGGGCGGCTACCACGGAACGCTGCTGGCCGTGGAGCGGGCGGCGCGCGGGGACCGGCGCAATCGCGAAGGATGGACCTGGTTGTACCCGGTGAGATGGCTGCTGACGCTGGCGCTGGTGATGGTGGGCTGGGTCTTCTTCCGCGCCGCGGACCTGCATCAGAGCATGGCGATCATCGGACAGATGTTTGGACATCCCAGCGGCCGCTCCCTCTTCCAGCGCTGGCAGGTGTGCCTGATCGCGATTTCACTGGCCGTGGCGATTGCCGAAGAGAAGCTGGAGTGGTTCGAACGATTGATTGAGGGGCCGGTCTGGGCGTATGCCTGCGCGCTGGGTCTGGTGTTGTTTTGCCTGGAGATCTTCGGCGCGATTGACGCGCGGATTCCTTTTATTTATTTTCAGTTTTGAGGTTCGCGGGCATGGCCCCGCGCCACTGGGGGCAGAGAATTGTTCACTGCTCAGATGTGCCTTGCTGAGGTGTGGTTGGTGGGTGCGCTTGCTGAGATGTGCTTGCTCAGATATGCCTGCTCAGGTGTGCCTGCTGAGGTGTGCCTGCTGAGGTGTCCTTGAGTGGGTGGACTCGCTGAGATGTTTACTGCTCAGATGTGCTTGCTGAGGTGCGTTTGCTGAGATGTGCCTGCTCAGGTGTGCCTGCTGAGATCTGCTTGCTCAAGTGTACCTGCTCAGATGTGCTTGCTGAGGTGCGTTTGCTGAGATGTGCCTGCTCAGGTGTGCCTGTTGAGATCTGCTTGCTCAGGTGCACCTGCTCAGATGTGCTTGCTGAGGTGCGTTTGCCGAGATGTCCTTGCTGGGATGTGCCTGCTGAGATGTTCACTGAAGTGTGTTTGTGGGGCAGGGCCATGCCCTGCCGCTAACTACCGTTGATCATGCTGCTGACGGTGGAGAAGATGGAGCTGACGGAGGGCATGATGGTAGGAGGAAGAAAGCCGGCGACAACGACTACCAGCGAGGCGGCCAACAGCGCGTACTCGATCATGTCCTGCCCCCGGCGGTCCTTCCAGAGCCTGACTATGTGACGTGTATGCACCGCTACCAACCTCCTGTCCCAATGATCGTTCCGATGGCCAGACGTCACAATCGTAGAGAACCCGTAACATCGAAGTGAAAAGCCCTTAGTTTTGTGAGCTTGCGGGGCGCTGCCGCGTTGCGCGGCCCTGAGATCTTATGAGAGCATTGGATTTCCAGGATGCCAGATCTCCCCGCTGCCTCGCCGGGCAGGTACCAGCGTGCTCATAGTACCAACCTACAACGAACGCGATAATATCCAATTGCTGGTGACCCGGATCCGCAAGTCGGCCGGCGACGAGCCCGTTTTTTTTGTCGACGACAATTCGCCCGATGGAACCGCCGAGGAGATCCGCCGGATCCAGCAGACCGACGGCAACGTCCATGTCATGGTTCGTCCCGGCAAGGGCGGGTACGGTTCCGCCTGCCGCCAGGGCATGAAGCGAATCATCGCCGAGAACCTCGCCGAGTATGTGATTCAGTCCGACGCCGATTTGTCGCATCCGCCGGAGGCGTTGCCGCGAATGATTGACCTTCTGCGCACGCATCCGGTGGTCATCGGTTCGCGTTACGTCGCCGGAGGCGGCAGCCGCAACTGGGATCTTCGCCGGCGGTGTCTGAGCCTGGGCGGCAACCTCTATGCGCGGACGTTTACCGGCGTTCCCGTTCAGGACATGACCGCCGGGTTCGTGGGGTATCAGGCGGACGTTCTGCGGCGGATCGATTTGGACGCGATGCGCTCCGAGGGGTACGCTTTTCTCATGGAAATGAAATACACTCTGCATCGAAGCGGCGTTTCGTTCTTCGAATTTCCCATTACATTTACGGAACGCGAATCCGGAAAATCCAAATTCAATCGATCTATCATGTTGGAAGGGGTCCGGTTTCCGTTGAAGACCCTGCTACGGAGGATTGGACGTGGCTAGCCGCAGAGCGCTGATTACCGGCATCACCGGCCAGGACGGTTCTTATCTGGCCGAGCTGCTCTTGTCGAAGGGCTATGAAGTACACGGGATCGTGCGGCGCGTGGCGCTGGAAGATCCCATACACCGGTTGCGGCGCATCTCCGGCTTTCGCGAGCGAGCGGTGTTGCATGCCGGGTCGCTGGAGAGTTTTCCCAGCTTGTACCGGATCGTGCAGCAGGTGCAGCCGGATGAGTGCTATCACCTGGCCGCGCAGAGCTTCGTCAGCTATTCCTTCGACGACGAATTCTCCACGCTCAACACGAACATCAATGGAACGCACTTCATTTTGACCGCGCTGAAGGAAGCCGCGCCGCAGTGCCGCTTCTACTTCGCGGGGTCCAGCGAGATGTTCGGCAAGGTGGAAGAGGTTCCGCAAACGGAACAAACCGCATTCCATCCACGCTCGGCGTACGGCATCAGCAAGGTGGCCGGCTTCCACCTGACGCGCAACTACCGCGAAGCGTATGGGCTGCACGCTTCGAGCGGCATTCTGTTCAACCACGAATCCCCGCGCCGCGGATTCGAGTTCGTCACCCGCAAGATCACCTCCGGCGCCGCGGCCATCGCGGCCGGCTCAACCACTCCGGTTCGTCTGGGCAATCTGGAGGCGCGCCGCGACTGGGGCTATGCGCCCGAATATGTGGAGGCGATGTGGCGCATGCTGCAGCGGGATGAACCCGACGACTACCTGGTGGCCACGGGAGTCTCGCATTCCGTCCGGGAGTTCTGCGAGGTTGCGTTCGCGTTGTTGGGACTGGACTATCGCGGGCATGTGGAAACGGACGCGCAGCTCTATCGTCCCGCCGAGGTGGATCAGTTGATTGGCAACCCGGCGAAATCCGCGCGAGTGCTGGGATGGCATGCGCAAACGCGCTTCGAGACGCTGGTCCGGCTAATGGTGGAAGAGGATTGCCGCGCTCGCGGCATCGACCTCGGCAGCAAAGCGGCCATCGCACATTAACTTACAAACAACAAGTTACACAAAACCACGCTTCCTGGCTAACTGTATCAGCGGTGTTTTCGTCTATGGAAGTATGAAACGAGTACTTACCCCTTTTCTTACTCTTGGGCTTCTGGCAGGCTCACTTGTCGCAGCCCAGACTTACAAGATCCAGTTGTCCGACCCGGTGCACGCGGGACAGGCCGTGCTGAAGCCCGGCAAGTATTTGCTGGAAGTTGACGGCTCCAACGCCGTGCTCAAGGACAAAGCCGGAAACACGATTGACGTCAAAGCGAAAGTAGAGCAGACCAGCCAAAAAGCGGCAGTCACCTTCGTCGGCATGAGCGGTGTCGATGGCGAGAAGAAGCTGGATTCGGTCATCCCCGAGGGCAGTCAGGTCCGCGTCGTCTTCGAATAGCCCGCCGGCGGACGATAACGCACCGGCCACCCTTCATCCGATAATCAGCCCGTTCATCCGGCCGCCCGGGATCATTGCGCGCAGTCTCGGGTACCTTGGTGACAGGGAATCGCTTTAAGGATGATCGTAACCACTCCATTGCGTCCGCGCGTGCTCACGCGCCGGTATCTGATTCGCATTGGTCTGGCCAACGTGATTGCAGCGATCGGCGCGGTGGGCATCATCGTGTGGCTGGGCTTGTTTACGAGCTTGAGCGATGTCGGTTACTCCCTCGCCACCAGCCTCATCTACGCCAGCGTCATGGGATCGCTGTGCGGATTCGTGCTCCCGTTCGTCACGATTGCGGTGGAGCGCCAGCCGGCGGTTCTGAAGTTCGGTGCGATAGCCGCCGCCCTGGCCGTTCTGATTTTCATTGGATGCGTGCTGGGAACGGTGATCACCGTGCTGGTGGGCATCAACACCGCGGAGGGCGCCAGAAAAGTTTTCTCTCTGAATCTTCGTATCAGCCTCACCCTCGGATTCGGCGCTGCCTTTGTGGTGACGGGCTACGAAACGCTGCGCGGCCGGCTGCACGCGACCGAACTGGAGCTGCGTTCCCGGCAGCTTGAGGAAGAGCGCGCGAAGAATCTCGCCGCGGAGGCGCGGTTGTCGTCTCTGGCATCGCGCATCCATCCGCATTTCCTTTTCAACACGCTGAATTCCGTCTCCGCGCTCATTCATGAGGACCCCGACCGGGCTGAGGAGATGGTGGGCCGCCTGGCCGCGCTGCTGCGGTTTTCGCTGGATGCCAATCAACGCAGCCTCACGCCGCTGGAACAGGAGTTGAAGATCGTCCGGGACTACCTCGAAATCGAAAAGGCGCGCTTCGGAGAGCGGCTGCGCTACAGCATCGAAGCGCCGGCCGAACTTCGCAACGCCGAAGTTCCCCTGCTGGCCGTGCAAACTCTGGTGGAGAACAGCGTCAAACACGTGGTGGCGGCGCGCCGCGAAGGCGGAGAGATTTTCGTGCGGGTGCGCGCGCTGAACGGGGGCGTCGCGGTGGACGTGTCCGATGATGGCCCAGGGTTCGCGATGGCGGAGGCGCCGGCCGCGCACGGGCTGGACAATCTGATGGCGCGGCTGCGCGCCTTATATCCGGATGGGGCGGGCGTGGAAACCATGAAGGACGAACGAGGGCGGGCGGCAGTGTGCGTCAGGGTGCCCGCGCGACCCGCATGAAGGCATATCTGGTGGACGACGAGCCGCTTGCGGTGAAGCGCCTGACGCGTCTTCTCAAGGCCGCCGGCCGTTTCGAGATCGCCGGTTCCGCCAGCGACCCCGAAGCGGCGCTGGAGTTCCTCTCCCGCGAAAGCGTGGACGTGCTCTTCCTCGACATTCAGATGCCCGGGATGAACGGCTTCGAACTGCTGGCGCGTCTGAAGGACCCTCCGGTGGTGATCTTCACCACGGCCTACGACGAATACGCGCTGAAGGCTTTCGAGGTGAACTCCATCGACTACTTGTTGAAGCCCATCGAGCCGGCGCAGCTCGATCGCGCCATCGGCAAGCTGGATCGCCTGCGCGGCGCGCCGCGGCCGGATCTGCGTTCGATCATCGAGCAGGTGGCGGCGTCGCTCACGCGGCCGAAGCCCGACCGCATCGCTACTCGCATGGGCGAGCGCATTCAGTTCATCGAGCTGGCGCGCGTCACGCACTTCTTCGCCAGGGACAAGCTCAGCTACGCGTCGGTGGGCGGCCATGACTATTGCGTCGACTACACCATTGCCGATCTGGAAGAGCGCCTGGCGCGCAAAAACTTCGTGCGCATTCACCGCGCCACGCTGGTCAACGTGGCCTGGGTGCAGGAAATGGATGCCTGGTTCGGCGGCGGCGTGCTGGTGCGGCTGCGCGACGAGAAACGCACCGAGTTGCCGGTGGCGCGAGACCGCGTGCGGGCGTTGAAAGAACGCCTGGGGTTGTAGGCTTTGATGGCAGCGTGGGGCAGGTCGCCCGGATCGCAGGGCATGGCCCTGCGCCACAGCGGGCAGGCAGTGTCGCCCGTGGGGCAGCGCCATGCGCTGCCATCGCTCACCGGAAAATGTCGCGAACGCGGATCGCAGGGCATGGCCCTGCGCCACACGGGCTGGCAGTAAGGAGCACTCTCGGCCGCGCCCTGTCTTGCTCGGCTGGCAGTGCCGGTTACCGCCTGTGGGGCAGCGCCATGCGCTGCCATCACTCACCTGAAAATGTCGCGAACGCGGTCGAAGAATCCCTTCTTCTGCGGCGGCTTCTGCTGCTGGGGAGGAGCGGCTCCTGGCGGGGCGCCGTTGCGCGCCTGCTGCTCATTCACCGTGGCGCGTCTTTGAGCCACGGTCTGCCCGTTTTCAGGCGCACTCGTGTCCCACCCGGCCACTTGCGCCCCGCCGGTGCCGCCGTGCAGGTGACAGGTCTCGACAGGCTGCGTGCCGTCCACGAAATACTCGGTGATAACGCGGGGACACGACGACGTGGCCAGTTCCCCCGACTGCGGGTCAATCTGCTCAGCCACCACCCCGGAAGGCGCCGCAAACTGGCTGACATTGCCATATTCGGGCTGCTGGGCGGCGCGCCTCATGAACTCCGCCCAGATGGGCAGCGCCGAGTGGGCGCCTTCCAGATCCAGCTCGCGGCCGTCATCGAAGCCCACCCAGACGATGCACAGCAATTTGGACGTAAAGCCAGCAAACCAGCCATCGCGCGAGGTGCCCGTTTTGCCCGCCGCGGGCAGGTTGAAACCGCGCGCATGGACGCCCACGCCCGTTCCACTGCGCAGGACTTCCTCCAGCAGGCTGTCCATCATGAAGGCCACGCGGGGATCCAGAACCGGGCGTTTTTCCGGCTCCGAGCGAAAAATCTCCGTGCCGGTCTGATCGCGAACGCTGCTGAGAAAAGTGGGCTTCACATAGACGCCGCTGTTGGCGAAGATGGTGTACGCGCCGGCGATCTCCAGCGGAGTCACTTCGTAGGCGCCCAGGGCCACCGCGGGCGTGGGATGGATGTCCATGTTCATCCCGGCGCGGCGCGCCAGATTCACCACGTTGCCGTAACCCACCTCCTCGGCAAGCTGCACCGTGGCCACGTTCAGCGAATGGGCCAGCGCGGTGCGCAACGTCACCGTCCCCATGAATTCCTTCTTGAAATTGCTGGGCTCGTAAGGCTTGTTGTCGAACCAGAAGGTAGTAGGTGTGTCGTTCAACAACGACACTGGCGTGATCAGCGGCTGCCCGCCGTTGATGGCGGTATCGAGCGCGGTGGCGTACACGAACGGCTTGAAGGACGATCCCGGCTGGCGCTTGGCCACAATGTGGTCGAGTTGGCTGACGCCATAATTGCGGCCGCCCACGAACGCCCGTATTTCACCCGTGTGCGGGTCCAGCGCGATGAGCGCGCACTGCGGCTCGGGGTAGCTGGGGTCGCGCTTGCGCCGGCCCGCGATCAGCTTGTCCACCTCGGCCATGCCCAGGCGCGCGGCTTCGGCGGCGTCGCGCTGCAGTTGCAGATCCAGCGTGGTGTAGACGCGGTACGGCTTGGTCTGGAAATCGCGGCCTTCGAACTGGTCCACCAGAGTGTCGTTGACCATGTCCACGAAATACGGCGCGTCGGTGCTCTCCATGCCGCTGTGCGTCAGTGAGAGCGGAGCCGCCTGGGCGTCCTGATACTGCTGCTCGGTGATGAAGTCGTTCTCACGCATCATGGTGAGAACCACGTTGCGGCGCGCGATGGCGCGGTCCGGCCAGCGATACGGATTGATGTAGCTGGGGTGCTGGATCAGGCCGGCCAGCATGGCCGCTTCGGGCAGGGTCAGGTGGCCCACTTCCTTGCCGAAATACACCTGCGCGGCCTCGCCCACGCCGCGAACATCGAAGCTGCCGCGGTGGCCCAGGTCCACCTGGTTCACGTAATACTCGAAGATCTGCTCTTTCGTCAGCCGGTGCTCAAGCTGGAGCGTGATCATCACCTCAGCGGCTTTGCGGCGGAACGTTTTCTCGTTGTCGAGGAAAAACATTTTCGCCAGTTGCTGGCTCAGCGTGGAGGCGCCCTGCGTTTTGCGGCCCTCCCGCACGTCCACCAGAACCGCCTTCACGATGCGGATGGGGTCGAACCCGGAATGCTGGAAGAAGCGCTTGTCCTCGGCGGAGATGATGGCGTTCCGCAGCAATTCCGGAACGTCGGCGTACCTCACCAGACGCCGCTTCTCGCGATTCTTGTCGAACAGGTTCGAGATCAGCTCGGGCTCGAGAAGATACTGGGTGCGCTCGGTGTTGTCGCGCAGGCTGATGATCTGGGAAATGCGATTGGCATCGAACTTGACCACCCCGCCCTCGGGCTCGAAATAGGAGTCGGGGCCGGGATAGATGTCGATCTCATCCTGTTTCAGGGTGTAGTAGCCGAGCCGGTTCTTATCGGACTCGGTGTAGCCGCTGCGCCGCAGCTCCGCGGCAATCTCCTGCGCGCTGGATTCGTCGCCGACGTCGATGGAGCGCGGCGCCGCAAACAGCATGGAGGTGTTGGCGAACGGGCCGCCGGCCAGCTTTTCGTCGATGAGCCGCGAGTACTTGACCCAGAACCACGCGAACACCAGGATGGATGCGGCGAAGATAACCAGGCAGGTGGCGAGGAAGACCTTTCCCCAAGGGTTCAGGACGAAGCGAACCAGCAGTGCGCGCCTGGGTACCTGTACTTTAACGGGCACTCTTGTCTCATTCTCGCACGCCGCGCCTGGCTACTCCTGCGCGGAATGCTCGAGTTCTTTCAGAATATCGTCGCTATGCGGCTGCCAGTCCGACGCGCCGGAGCCGGTGATGCGCTCTTCGGGGACCTTCAAGGTGCCGTGGCCGTAGATGCAGATGTACTCGAGACGCGGCCGCCCGCGGAGGAACAAGTGGGAGAACGAGCCTTTCTCCAAAGGCATGCGCATGCGCCGTCCGCAGGTGCGGCAGCGCAGGTACTGATCGCGAACAATCAGGGCGAGCACGGTAAAGCAGAGCAGCGGGAACACGATGATGCAAATGAGGTATTGCACAAACGGCTCCGCGCGCAGGGAGTCAAAGGTGGGCAGAAGGAGGACGATGAGGTGCCATAGCGCGTACAGAACTGCACCCGCCACCGCCAGCTTGGCGGCCAGATACGCCCAGTACTTCATTACCATATTGGACTCAGCCGGGTGCCCTGGAGTTCCGGGAATGTTGCGGGTCCCTCAGAAGTGGGGCAAGGCCGCGCCCTGCGCGGGGATCTCATGCCCGCAACAGGTTGCGAGCCAGGAAGATCACGTTGGCGGGGCGTTCGGCCAGGCGGCGCATAAAATAGGGGTACCAGGCGTCTCCATAGGGCACGTAGAGACGGACCCGGAAGCCGTCGGCGGCAAGCCGGCGTTGCAGGTCTCGCCGGATTCCGTATAGCATCTGGAACTCGAAACGGCTCGGATCCACCTTGCGGGCGCGCGTCCAGCGCACCGTTTCGGAGACGATGGATTCGTCGTGGCTGGCGATGGCGGGGTTGGTTCCGTGCTCCAGCAACTGCTTGGCCAGACGCAGGAAGCTGGTGTCGACATCGGCCTTCTTCGGCCACGCGACGCCGGCCGGCTCGCGATACGCCCCCTTCACCAGCCGCACCGGGATGCCCGCCGCATTCAGGCAATCGATATCCTTCTCACTGCGATAGAGGTATGCCTGAATGACCGCGCGAACGCTTCCATGCCGCTGGTGTACGGAGGAGACAATGCGGAGGGTCCGATCGACGTATTCGCTCGCCTCCATGTCGATCTCCACGCCGCTGCCGAGCGCGCGGGCGCGTTCCACCAGCGCGGAGAAATTCTCAAGGCAGACATCCTCGCCCAGGTCGAGCCCAAGCTGGGTGGGCTTGGCGGAGATCGTTGCGTGGAGGCCGGATGCGGCAATGCGGTCGAGAATTTCGAGGTACGAATCCCGCGTGGCGCGCGACTCCTCCACCGAGGTTACGTTTTCACCGAGATGATCGAGGGTGGCCAGGATGCTCTCCACCTCCAGGCGCCGGCAGACATCCAGTTCCTCATCCAGGGTGCGGCCGGCGATGAACCGGCGGGTCATCGGCTGCGCGAAGGACGATGTTTCCATCCACTGGCGCAGCCATCGTTGCCGCGAGAGAAAGAGCAGCGCTCTGCGCATCATGACGGCTACACCAACATTGTACGGGGTGACGCGGGGCCATGCCCGGCGAGGTTATACGAACAGAAGGAAGCAGCCGTAGCCGATACCGGCGCCCAGCAGCATTCCGGCGATCACGTCGCTGACGAAGTGCATACCCAGCACCACCCGCGATACGGCAATGCTGAAGGCGAAGAACAGAAGGGCAGCGGAAAGCGCGGGATAGAACAGCGCCAGCGCGACGGTGATGCCAAACGCGGTCATGGTGTGGCCGGATGGGAAGGAGAACTCATCGGGCGGCAGCACGTGGGCCCAGCAGTGTGGAGCGATTTCGCACGGCCGCTTGCGGCCAATCATGCGTTTGAGAATCTGGAAAGAGACGATGCTCAACATGGCCGCGGCGGCGCCGGCGCCCAGGGCGTAGAAGCGTTCGCTTCCGCCAAACAGCAATATGATCGCGCCGACGATGTACCACACCCAGCCGTCACCGGCGCGCGTGGCCCCCATCATCCACCAGCGAATCCAGCGAGGCGCGGACCAGCTATTGGCCCTCCGCATCACTCGAATGTCCCCGGCGGCGATCCTGCCGAACATCATAAGCTCCTGATCCTATTCAATCCCTCTCGTGTTACAGCACGTTGAAAGCCATATAACGATGCAAACAATTTCGACCTGATTTGTACTTAGACTCCGTCGTCCGGAGCCGCTCACTGTTACCATGGACGCTTCCGGGGCAAGGTGAGTGTCGCACAACATCGACTTCGTTTACTTTGATGCGGGAGGCGGCCACCGCGCCGCAGCCACCGCGCTGAAAGCCGTTATCGAGCAACAGAACCGTCCGTGGAGGGTGCGTCTGGTGAACCTGCAGGAAATCCTCGATTCACTGGATATCTTCCGTAAAATCACGGGGATACGGCTGGAGGATGTGTACAATCTGGTCCTGAAGAAGGGCTGGACGCTGGGTTCGGCGCAAGGCCTGGCGGCCATGCACGGCATCATCCGGCTGTACCACGGGCCACAGGTGCGGCTGTTGCGGGAATACTGGGGCAGGGAAACGCCGGACATGGTGGTGTCGCTGGTGCCGAACTTCAACCGGGCCATGTGGCAGGCTTTACAGGCCGTGAATCCGAGCGTTCCGTATGTCACCGTGATCACCGATTTCGCGGATTATCCGCCGCATTTCTGGATGGAACGCCAGGACCAGTTCATGGTCTGCGGGACCGAGCGGGCCGTGGGGCAGGCCCGGAAAATGGGGTACCGCGATGATCGGGTTTTTGCGGTTTCGGGGATGATCCTGCGGCCGCGCTTCTATGAGGAAGCGGAAATCGACGTGGGCGCGCAGCGCGTCCGGCTGGGACTGCAAGCGGATTTGCCCACCGGCCTGGTGCTCTTCGGCGGGGAAGGATCGAGCGCCATGATGGACATCGCGCGGGCACTGGACCGCTCGGACGCGCCGCTGCAGCTCATCTTCATTTGCGGGCGCAACGCGACGCTGCGCGAGCGGCTTATGGAGATGCCCGCGCTCCACCCGCGCTATGTCGAGGGCTTCACGGGCGAGATCCCCTACTACATGCGGCTGGCGGATTTCCTTGTCGGGAAACCGGGGCCGGGCAGCATCAGCGAAGCGCTGGCCATGAAGCTTCCGGTGGTGGTGGTGAGCAACGCGTGGACGCTGCCGCAGGAGCGCTACAACGCGGAATGGGTGCGTGAGAAGGAGGTGGGCGTGGTGCTGCAGTCATTCAGCGGCATCGAACGCGGGATTGCCGGGCTGATTGAGCCGGCGAATTTCGCCCGCTTCCGCGCAAACGCGGCGGCCATCCACAACCGGGCCGTTTTCGAGATCCCGGATATCCTGGAGCGCGTACTCGCGGCTTCGTGATGGGAGCGGCCTGCCGGTTCTACCCCAGCTCTCCCTCGACGTCCTCCCGCACCTTCTCCAACGCTTCCCTGGAAGGCACGGTTCCCTGCGCCAGCCCGGCGTTGCCTCCGCCGCGTCCGCCGTGTCTGGCAAGCGCCGCCTTCAGCGTATTCCCGGCGTGAACTCCGCTATCGGCGGAGGCCGCCAGCAGGATGCCCGGCGGATCCCCCGCCAGCACGATGAAGCAGGAATTTTCGCCGGCGACGAAACTTTGCGCGAGCGCGCGGACGTCTTCGGTGAGGGCGGGCACATTCCGGCTGGCGATGCGGCGTCCGGAAGACCGCGGCGCCGTCTCTCGCCACAACTCGCGCCCCTCGATACGGGCCAGTTCGGCGGCCAGACGAGCGCGGGTTTTCTCGGCATTCTGCAAGCGTTCCTGTTGCGCGGCCACCACCAGGGGCGCGTCGCCAGGCGGACACGAAAGGGCGCGGGACACCGCCGCCAGCGCCTCGAAATCGCCGCGGGCGTGGAGCACCGCGCGCATCCCGCACAGGAACTCCACGCGCACAATTCCACGGATGCGGTCGAGCTTGCGGATCAGAATGGGGCCGATTTCGCCGGTGGCGCGAACGTGGGTGCCCCCGCAGGCGCTGCGATCAAGCCGGTCTATGCTCACAATGCGGATCTCGCCCGCGCGATCCGACGGTTTGCGCAGGCCGAGATCGGCGGACGCCTCGTGGAATTCCACCGTTACCGGGCGGTTCTCCAGCACCAGTTCGTTGGCGCGCCTCTCCACCGAGCGAATGTCATCGGCGGACAACGCGTCGCGCTGGATGTCGATGGTGCACGCTTCGGCGCCCAGGTGAAAGGAGACCGTGGGCGCGTCCAGCGCCTGAATGAAAACGGCCGACAGAAGGTGCTGGCCGGTATGCTGCCGCATATGGTCGAAACGGCGCTGCAGGTCGATGACGCCTTCCACCTCCGCTTCGGCGACGGGAGAGGCGGCAAGATGAGCGATACGCTCGCCTTCGTCGATCACGTCGACGATGGCCGCGCCGCCCAGCGTGCCGGTGTCGAACGGCTGCCCGCCGGAGGTGGGATAGAACGCGGTGCGATCCAGATATACGCGGGTGCGGTCCGGGCTGGCGTCCACTACGCGAGCCCGGAAGCGGGTGAGATAGCTGTCGTGATAATAGAGCCGCTCGGTCACTGAATGGCGAGCTGAACGGCTTCGCCATTGCCGACGATCATGTAGATCGCGTCGCCAGTGGGCGCATTAGCCGGAATCTCAACGTTGACCTGATACAGCCCGACCGCGGTCGGCGTGACGCCGGAGTACTGCGCGGGAGTGCACGCGCCCGAGACCGTCAGCGGCTGGGTCGAAAAACAAACGGTCAATGGCGGGCTGATGTCGGACAAGGGGCTCAGAGGCGCGGGCGCGCCGGTGACCAGCGCGGGAACCATCTGGCCCAGGCCCACCGCATAGAACACGATCACATCGCCCGCGTGCGCCGGTTCCGACGGGAACGATGGATTGTTGATGGGGAATGCCGTCGGGATGGGGAATGTGGTCTGTGAATTCCCCACGCCGGTGTCGATGCCGATGCCGTATGGCTGGTACGGAGCCGGGCACACGTTCGCGTATACGCAGCCAAACTGGAGGATGCGTGTCGCGCGGCTGGCCATGGGCACGGTTCCGATGGGGCTGTTGACGCCCTTGTTCACTACCTGCAGTTGCGCGTCCTGATCGAGCGACGTCTCAAACGGAATCTGAATGTTAATCTGGCCGTAGCTGGCGTAGAAGATGGGCGCGGCAAGGCCGTTCACCAGCACCTGGGTGTTGCCTGTGCCCACCTGGGTGGCCAGAGGACCCGGCGGCGGGAAGGTGGCGTTATATGGATCGCCCTCGTACAGGTCCGTACCGTACACCGCCACGATGTCGCCGGGGGAAACCGCCTCGCGCGGCGTGAAATTGGTGATGTTCAAAATGCGCGGCCAGTCGATGGTGGGGCCGGTTCCCGCGCCGTTCACGTCGAATTCCACGTTGTATACGGTGGGGCTGTTGGCCGCGTTGCTGGCCACGGTAACGGTGCCCGTATGCGCTCCGGCCGCGAGGCCCGTGGCGTCCATGGAAATGCCGACCAGGACGCCGCCCGGTTCCGGAATCACGTAGGGAACGGTCAGCCATGTCCCGGTGTCGACAGTCACCGCGGGCGTGCCATTCACGGTCAACGTGCCCTGGCCGTCGTTACCCAGCCAGAGAAAAGTCGTCAGCGCCGCCGCCGAGTCCGTCGGCAGGGATGCGGCGAAGGTGAGCGACGTCGTTCCCGCGTCGGCAATCGGACTGGTGGTGACATTGAACGTCACCGGAATGGACTTGTTGTCGGGCGCGAAAGTGGAGCCGCTGAGATTGATGATGCCGTTATACACGCTGGCTGCCAGGGTCTTTGCGCTCGCCGTCACCGTACAGGGCAGGTCGAATTGAAAACTGCCCGCTCCGCTCAGGGCCACGGAAAGCCAGGGCGCGCTGACGCCGCTTTTGGTCTTGGTGCCCGTGCTGAATGTGGCGCTTGCCGAACCTCCCGGCGGCGCGTAGAGCGTCAGCGCGCTGGGAACGGTTCCGCCGATATTCACGGTCACGGTGATGGTTTGCGGTACGTCGATGGCCTTCGGATCGAGGACCGTCACGATGCCCGTGTACGAGCCGTTGGCCAGCGCGGAGGTGGCCAGCGCAAGGTTGATCTGGCCGCAGTCGACGCTGGTACACGTCTTCGCCGCCGCGTACGTGGGGGTTAGCCAGGTGGCCGAAGACGTCAAAGTGAAGTTGAAGGCGCCGTCGCCGATGTTGGACACGGCCACTGGCTGCGAAGGGCCGTTGGCGCCCGCAAGAATGCTGATGGGTCCAATCGCCATGGAGCTCAGGCGGAGTCTGGGGGTCGCGCTCAGGCAGGCGGCGGAGACCAGCACAACAATTCCGTAACGAAGCATTATTCTCATTGTCGTTTACAAATCCGGTGTTGAACGCAGGTAAATCGCGAACGGAAGGGCGGACCTATGATGGCTTTAGCAGCCGGACGGCCACTTTCATAACTGCATGATGGCACGATTGACGAGCGCGCGGCAACGGCCGAATTGGCCGCAAGGGGTGTGTCGAATGGATACAAGGCGGGACACCCCCGGGGCAGGATTAGTCCTGGTCGATGCTGACCAGCACATCCCCGGCCTTCACTGTTGCCCCGGCGGCGGCGCGAACGGCAGCCACGCGTCCGGCGCGCGGCGCTTTCACTTCGTTCTGCATCTTCATGGCCTCCACCACCACCAGGCCCTGGCCGGCTTCCACGGTGTCACCCGCGCTGACCAGGACCCGAATCACTTTACCTGGCATGGCGGCGGCAAGGTTCAGACGGCCCTCCCGCGCACCCCTGCGCCGCGGCGCCGCGCGATGCGGGTCGGTGGCGTCCACCATCAGCCGGCGGCCGGCAACGTCTACCTCATGACCTCCATGCACGTGCGCGATCCGCAACAAGTAGCTGCGTCCATCGGCGAGCGCGGAATAGAGGCCGGGCTCCACTTCCTCGAGATCGGGAAGGGCGGCGAGGTCCACTTCCACTACGCGGGCATCCACGGTTACATGCCATTTCATCGCAACTGAAAACTCCGTCCCTCGCGCACCCAGCGGGACGCACGCAACGGATCGGCGCCGGTGCGCTCCGGTTCCGTATCGCGGGTGTGTACGGCCGCAACCGCCGCGGCCAGATGATCCAGGCGCGGATCGGGCGGCCACGGCGGACGCCGGGCCATGAACTGGTCGAGAAAACCCGTATGCAGGCGGCCCGCGGCGAACTCGGCATCGGACAGCAGATCGCGGAAGAACGCGAGATTGGTGGTCACTCCGGTGACCGCATATTCTTCCAGAGCGCGCAGCGTTCTGGCGATGGCCGCGGCGCGATCCGGCGCGTGCGCGGTCAGTTTCGCCAGCAGCGGGTCATAGTCGAGGGGGACGTCCCATCCGGCATAGACGCCGGAATCGACGCGCACGCCCGGTCCGGCGGGCTCGGTCAAATGAAGGATGCGTCCGGGGGAAGGGAAGAAGCCATGGTCAGGGTCCTCGGCGTACACGCGGCACTCGATGGCCGCGCCCCGCCAGCGCACGCCGGACTGAAGAATTCCGAGTGGCTCGCCCGCGGCCGCGCGCAACTGCAAGTGGACCAGGTCGAGACCAGTGACCGCTTCCGTCACCGGGTGCTCCACCTGCAGGCGCGTGTTCATTTCAAGGAAGTAGAACCGGCCATCGGCGTCGGCCAGGAATTCGGCGGTGCCCGCGTTGGTGTAGCCGGCGGCGCGGGCCAGCTTGACCGCGGCCTCACCCATCTGCTCGCGCAGTTCGGGATGCTCAGTCAGCAGCGGCGAGGGGCACTCCTCCAGCACCTTCTGGTGGCGGCGCTGCATGGAGCATTCGCGCTCACCGAGATGAATGAGGTTGCCGTGGAGATCGCCGATGAGCTGAATCTCGATGTGCCGCGGGTTGACGATGAGCTTTTCGAGATAGATCTCGTCGCTGCCGAATGCCCGCTGCGCCTCGCTGGCGGCGTCGCGAACGGCCGCTTCGAGCTCCGCCTCCGCATCCACGCGGCGCATCCCTTTTCCGCCACCGCCCGCCGCGGCTTTGAGCATCACCGGATAACCAAGCTGGCGGGCGACGCGACGCGCGTCGTCGAGGTGGGTGGCCGGCTCTTCCGTTCCCGGCACCACGGGAACGCCAACCTGTTTCGCCAGGCGGCGCGCCTCGGTCTTCGATCCGAGCCTGCGGATTGCCTGCGCGGGCGGGCCGATGAACGCCAGGCCGTGCTCTTCGCAGGCCTCGGCGAACTCCGCGTTTTCACTCAGGAAACCGTAGCCGGGGTGGATGGCATCGGCACCGTGCTTGCGGGCGGCGTCAAGAATGCGGTCCATGCGCAGGTAGCTCTCGCTTGACGGCGGCGCGCCCACGTGGGCAGCTTCATCGGCCAGGCGGACGTGCAGCGCCTTGCGGTCGGCATCCGAATACACGGCGACGCTGGCGATGCCCAGTTCGCGAAAAGCGCGAATCAGACGGACCGCGATCTCGCCGCGATTGGCGATGAGGACCTTGCGGAACATGAATCAGGTTGATTCTAACAGCCGGCGCGGATGGCGAGAGAGCACCTCGATACTACTCATGCGCTGGAATGGAGCGCCGAACGCAAGCCCGGCTTTACGGGCAGCATACCCGACTTCCATCCGCAAATCGACGCGACTAATGCCATAGTCAACTCGAAGGGTTTGACCTTGGTCCCCTCGCGGTCATCGATGACGACCTTAGTTGAAAATGAAGCGGTGATAGCGGCAGCGAACCTGCTTCGCGGCATGGGTGCTTCTCAGGTCTTTGTTTTTGGCTCGCTGGTCAAGGGGGAGCTACGCCCGGATTCCGATATTGATATGGCCGTGTCGGGGCTTCCCGCCAAGGACTACTTCTCTGCGGTCAGCAGAGCCTCGGACCTGCTCGGACGGCCCGTCGATCTCCTTGATCTCGACGATCCCACCCCCTTGGTTCGGCATCTCCTGGCCAGTGGAGACCTCATTCGTGTCGGCTGACCTGACAACAAAGATTCAATAAGGGCTCGCAGAATTCGCCACCGTCCGCGATCAGATGTCGCCACTGATCGCGAGGGCGGCGGACTTGCAAGTGGGCGATATGGAGACTGCCGCCGCCTGCGCTATGCATCATTCCTTTTACACCGAGATCGAGAAGATCCTCAAGCTAATCGCTCGCGAGTGCGACGGGCGGGAGCCTTCTTCCGAGGGGTGGCATAAGGAATTACTAAGACAGATGGCCGCCCCCACCGACACCCGGCCCGCGGTGATCACGTCAGACCTGGTCGAGACCTTGAGCGAGTTTCTCGCGTTTCGGCACTTGTTTCGAGGAGCCTCGATTGCCTTGATGCGATGGGACAAGCTTTCTCCTCTCGTCGGCAAGGTCGATCAGGCATACCTCGAGACACGGCAGGAGCTCGAAAGTTTTCAGGAATTCGTTCAATCCCAAAGCAATCCCACGCAGTGATCGGACGCGGTCCGTGATACCCTCAATGGAAGCGGAAAGCCCTTGAAGCGCAACGTTCAAACTGCCGAAGCGCCCGCCGAAGGAATCAAGGATTCGCTGCGGCAACGCGGGGTCCGTCTCACCCGCCAGCGCCAGATTCTGCTGGAACTCATCGACAAGTCGGGCGAACATCTGGATGCCGAGCAACTCTTCCAACTGGCCCGCCAGCGCGATCCGAAAATGAATCGCGTCACCGTCTACCGCACGCTCAAAATGCTCAAGAACGGCGGCCTGGTGGATGAGCTGGACCTGATGCATCATGCCGGCGATCAGCACTACTACGAGACGCGCACCAAGGGCGAGCACGCGCACGTCATTTGCCTGCGCTGCGGCCGCGTCGAAGAATTCTATGGGGAACCTCTGCAGAGGCTGCGCCGGCAAATCGAATCCCACTTCGGCTTCCAGATTCTGATCGCGCGCACGGAAGTGGGCGGCTACTGCTCGCATTGCCAGGCGTTGCGCACGCACGAAGTGACCGAAGTGGCCAGCGAACACATCCCGGACACAGGCAGAAGCGCGCGGAGACACTGATGATGGGCGCGGGGCAGGCGAGCGAGCCTGAGCGAGCCGCCGGGCTGGTGATTGTGAACCCGTCGGGCACGCGCACGCGCGTGGCCATCGACGCGGTTCCGTTCCTCATCGGACGCCAGAGCGACAATCAGCTGGTGCTGCGCGACAATCGCGCCTCACGCGTACACGCGCGGATCATTCTCGAGGACGGCTACTGGTATGTCGAGGACCTGAACAGCCGGCACGGCGTCTTCGTGAATGGCCAGCGCGTGGGCAAACAGCGGCTGACCACTTCGGATCGCATCGAGTTCGGGTTTGCGGATTCTTACAAGTTGATCTTCAGCCTGGAAGCGGACGAGCTGGAGCGGCTGCTGGGGCAGATCTCGGCGCCCACGCTTCCCGCGGTGGCCGGGGCCGGGGGGTTGGGGAAACTGCGCGCGCTGGTGGAAGTGGCGCGGGCGCTGCAAACTTCCTTGTCCGTCGAGGACGTGCTGGCATCGGTGGTGGACGCCGCGCTGGCCATCACCGCCACCGAGCGCGGATTTCTGTTGCTGCACGTCAAAGGCGACCTGCGCGTGAGCGTGGCCCGGGACCGCCGCGGAGTTCCTCTTCACGATACCGATCTGCAGGTGCCCACCTCGGTGATCCACCGCGCGCTGAGCACGCGCCGCGAGTTGCTCAGCATGAACTTCGACCCGCTGGAGATAGACGGCGTCCGGCCCTCCATGTCGGTGACCGATCTGGAACTGTGCAGCGTGGTGTGCGTACCGCTGGTGCGCGTCCGCGCGGGCTCCGTGCAAGAGACCATGCTGACCTCCATCAGCGACACGGTGGGACTGCTGTACATGGATTCGAGACAGGCCCATGCCGACCTGTCCGCGGGCAATCGCGAGCTGCTGCAGACGCTGGCGCTGGAGGCTTCCACCGTTCTGGAGAACGCCCGGCTGCTGGAAGAAGAGCGCGAGAAGCAGCGCATGGAGGAGGAACTGAAGGTCGCGCAGAAAATTCAGAACGACCTGCTGCCGCGCGAACTGCCCACCAGCGGCTGGTTCCGCGCCGCGGGCTCGTCCATTCCTTCGCGCGAGGTGGGCGGCGATTATTATGATTTGTGCCAGACCGACCCCGATAGCTGGGCGGTGGTGGTGGCCGACGTTTCCGGCAAGGGGGTCAGCTCGGCGTTGCTGGCGGCACTCTTGCAGGGCGCGTTCCTGTTGGGCGGCGAGGCCGCGCTGCCCATCGAACAGATGATGGCGCGCGTGAATCACTTTCTGAACGCGCGCACCAACGGCGAGAAATACGCCACCGCCTGCTACTGCACGCTGCACAGGGATGGCGCCTTGCGCTGGGCCAATGCGGGACATCCGCAGCCCTACCTGATCCGCTGCAACGGCGAGCTGGAGCGGCTGCCGAGCACCGGGCTGCCATTGGGCATGCTTGCAGACTCGACCTACGAGGTGCTGGAAGCGCGGCTGGAGCCAGGCGACCGGGTGGTGCTTTTCAGCGACGGACTTTCCGAGGCGGAGGATGCCGATGGCGAGTTTTTCGTGAAAACGGGGCTGCCGCGAGTGATTGGCGAACATCGGGAGTCGGGCTGCGAGGAATTGCGCGCGGCGCTGGAGCGGGCGGTGACGCAGTTCATGGAATCGCCCCTGCCCGCCGACGATGTGACCATCGTGGTGATTGAATACGCGGGCTGAAAGGGCCCCAGGAGCTGGCATGAAGTGGATACGCTGGAGAATCGCAGGCGCGGCATTGCTATGGATGGCCGTGCTGCAGGGGCAGTCGATCACCGGCCGCTGGGAAGGCGCCATTCAGGCGGGGGCGCAGACGCTGCACCTGGTGCTGACGGTGACGCAGCCCGCGGACGGCCCGCTGAAGGCCATTGTCGAATCGGTGGACCAGGGCGGCGTCACCATTCCGGTGGACACCGTGGAGCACGCGGCGAACGGCCCGGTGAAGCTGACTTTGAAGATGATCGGCGCGGAATTCACTGGCCAGCTCAACGCGGCGGGGACGGCCATCGCCGGCGATTGGAAACAGGGTGGGGCGTCGCTTCCGCTGACGTTCTATCGGCCGGGCGCGGCGCCGGTGGCGAAACAATTGCCCCCGGTAAAACGCGGCGCGCTGAGCATGACGCCATGCGGTCCAGCGGGCCGGGAGGCGGAGACGCTCTGCGGTACGTTCGAGGTTCCGGAAGACCGCTCGAAGCCGGACGGCCGGAAGATCGCTTTGAACGTGAACATCCTGCCGGCGACTGCGTCGAAGCCCGAGCCGGACGCCGTATTCGCGCTGGCCGGCGGGCCTGGCCAGGGCGCCGTGGATGCCTATTCACCCAGTGGCACCATTCGGAAACTGCGCGAGCGGCGCGACGTGGTGCTGGTGGATCAACGGGGGACGGGCAAATCGAATCCGCTTCGCTGCGACTTTGGCGGCACCGCCCAGGCCGCTTTCGCGAGCGTGACCGATGTGGCCGCGGTCCACGCGTGCCGTGAGAAGCTGGCTGCGATCGCCGACCTGAATCAATATTCCACGAGCATCGCCATGGACGATGTGGACGCCGTTCGCCAGGCGCTGGGATACGATCGCGTCAACGTATTCGGGGGATCGTATGGCACAACGGCGGCCATGGTGTACCTGCGCCGGCACGGCGCGCACGTCCGCAGCGTGGTTCTGGAGTCGGTGGCGCCGGTCGATTACCGCATCCCGCTGGCTTTTCCGAAGACCGTGCAGGCCTCGCTCGAGTTTCTGTTTCACGCCTGCGCGGCGGACGCGGAGTGCGGCAAGGCTTTTCCGGACCTGACCGCCGATTTCGAAACCGCGCTGCATCGATTTGACGGGGGCCCCATCACCGTAACGGTGTTCAACATGAGGAAGAGGACGCCGGAGACGGTCAGCCTGACGCGCGATTCGTTTCTGGCGTTCCTGCGCCCCATGTTGTATGTGCCCGATGCGGTGAGCTCGCTGCCGTACATGATCCATCACGCCGCGGAAGGCGACTTCAGTATTGTTGCGACCACCGAGTACGCTGTCGTCGGCTCGATTCGAAGCGGCATCGCGCAAGGAATGCTGCTATCGGTGGTGTGCGCCGAGGACGTGCCGTTCATCAGCGAGGCGGACATAGCGAAGGAAACGGCGGGGACATGGATGGGCGCGGGTTGGATTCGCTCCATGCAGAAAACGTGCGCGGAGTGGGGCGTGCGCAGGGCGCCGGATTCGTTTCTCGATGCGGTGCGCTCCGATGTTCCGGTGCTGATTCTGTCGGGCGATTACGACCCGGCTACGCCCCCGTTCGTTGCCGAGCGGCTGGTGCCGTATCTGCCGGCCAGCCGCCACGTGATTCTGAAGAACGCCACGCACAGTACCGAGTCGGCCTGCGTGCGTGGCATGGTGAGCGAGTTCGTGGACGCCGGTTCGGCTAAGACGCTGGATGTTTCGTGCGCGAGCGAAGGGCGGCTGGCTTCTTTCCTGACGGAGGAGAAGGTCAAGGAGATGCAGCAGGGGATGTCGGGGAAGTGAGGATGGCAGCGCATGGCGCTGCCCCACAGATCACGCCAACACTTTCTGTACGTGTGAGATGGCAGTGGGTTCACCCCTACACTTTCTGTAGTTGTGAGTACGTGTGGGGCAGCGCCGTGCGCTACCATCCGGCGCTGGACCAGGGCCATTCCTCGGGGTTGCTCACCATCCCGGCAGTGACTGGATTGCTCTCGATGTAGTGGATGATCGAATTGCGCTCGCGATCGCTACGCACCCAGTGATCGCATGATTCATCCTGTCAGAAGTGCTGTCCGGTGCGATGGAGAATCGCATTCGCGGCCCGAGCCGTTCCGCTTTTGATGTTCATCAGCGCCGTGGACAAGGGCACGAGCGGACGTAGAAGGACGTGGACGTGGTTGGACATTACGACCCATGCCAGGAGCTCGTAAAGCTGCCACTCGGACATGCCGGCGAGCAGGGTTCGGGTGACGCATTCGGCGACACGTGGATTCTTTAACCACAGCGGGCCAGTGGTGGCGCGGTCGAGTTGCCGATCCAGTGCCACGAAGGCGGCGCCTGCTGGTACTGTCTTTGGTTCCAGGGATCTCGGAAGAGAGCCGTGGAGGCGCCAGGTTACGAAGAAGTCCGCATCGGGTGGTTGCCAATGAGGGAGCCGGCGCGTGTAGAATGGCACATCCACTAAAGTGCTGTTCGGCTGGGAGATTTCTCTTAGGCAGCGAATGGCGCTGCCCCACAGTGGACAGAATCCGTGAATATCAGTAGAGCGCTGCTTCGCCGGGGGGGCGGGTTTTCCAGCGGCGGTGGATCCAGAGCCACTGCTCGGGGTTGCGGCGGATCACCGCTTCGAGCACCGCGTGCAGGCGCTGCGTGTCCTCGCGCGCGTCTCCGGTGATCTCCAGCGGCGGAGAGAAGCGCAGCACGTAGCGTGATTCCGCGGCTTCCCACACCGCGAACCCGGGAATCACCGCGGCGCCGCTGCGCGCGGCGATCTTCGCGAAGGCCACGTTGGCGCACGCGGGCACGCCGAAGAAATCCACGAACGCGCCTTCGGCGAGCGACGTGTTCTGGTCCATCAGAATGCCCACACCTTCGTTGGCGGCCAGCGCGCGCAGAATGCCCCTGGCCGCGTCGCGCTTCTGAATGAGCTTGTTGCCGGAGAGCTGGCGGCGCGCTTCCACCAGGGCGTCGGCGGCCGGATTGTCCAGCGGGCGCACCACCACATTCATCGGCTCGGTGAGCAGGCCGTGGGCGAAGGCGCTCAGCTCCCAGTTGCCGAAGTGCGCGGTGGCGAAGAGCACCCCGTGGCCGCGCCGCCTGGCCTCCTCGAAGTGTTCGAGCCCTTCATAACGGATCCAGCTTCCGATGTTTTCCCGATTCAAACCAGGGAAGCGCGCGAAGGTCACCAGCAGGCGCGCGATGGACGCGAAGACACCGTCGATGATGGCTTCCCGCTCGCCTTCCGGATAGCCCGCAAGCTGGAGATTTCTTCGCGCTACGCGGCGCAACCGGGGCTGCAACAAATCGAGCAGCCACATGTAGAAGCGCGCGATGGCGAAGGAAAGGCGGCGCGGTCCCCACGCCAGCGTAAGGAGCGCGAGTCTGGCAAGCAGGTATTGGATGCAACCAGTGTAGAAGAACGGTACTCTACGGTACAGGTCCCCAGGGAGGTGCGACCCGTTATGCCCTGCTGTCTGGTTCTTGCTGTGCTGCTGCTCTCGCCGCGAATCATCCTTGTCCTGATGTTCCTGAATGGCTATCTGGGCCGCGCCTTTCATCATCAATTGCTATTGCCTGCGCTGGGTTTCCTCTTCCTGCCGCTGACCACCTGCGTGTATGCGTGGGAGGTGAACAATCACATGCCGATGGCGGGGATTAACCTGGTGTTCATCGTGATCGCGGTGGTGATCGATGTTGGCGCGCACGGCGGAGGGGCGACGCGCAAGTGGCGCAACGATTAACGTCCACCCGCATGCGCGAGCTCGTGGAAGAGCTGCAAACGCTGGAGGAGAAGCTGCGCGCGGGCGGGGGCGCGAAGAAAATCGAGAAGCAGCATCGGGATGGCAAGCTGACCGCGCGTGAGCGGATTGCCGCGCTGGTGGACGCGGGGTCCATGTTCCTGGAGATCGGCCTGCTCATCGCGCACGATCGCTACGATGGGCAGGCGCCGGGCGCGGGCGTGGTTACGGGCTTGGCGAAGATTGAGGGCCGGCCCGCGGTGATCGTGGCCAACGACGCCACGGTGAAGGCGGGCGCGTGGTGGCCGGAGACCATCACGAAAATCCTGCGCGCGCAGGAGATTGCCATGCGCAACCGGCTGCCCATTGTCTATCTGGTGGATTCGGCCGGCGTGAACCTGCCGCTGCAGGATGGCATTTTCCCCGGACAGTACGGGGCCGCGCGCATCTTCTACTACAATTCGCTGATGCGGCGCGTACTGCATGTGCCGCAGATTGCCGCGGTGATGGGGCCGTGCATCGCCGGCGGCGCGTATCTGCCCGCGCTGAGCGACGTGATTGTGATGGTGGATGGAGTGAGCTTCATGGGGCTGGGCGGACCCAATCTGGTGAAGGGCGCGGTGGGGCAGGTGGTGGACGCGGAGACGCTGGGCGGGGCGCGGATGCATACATCGGTGAGCGGCGTGGCGCATTACATGGCGCGGGACGACCGGCATTGCCTGAGCGTGATTCGCCAGAAGTTTCGCGAGCAGCCCGCGCCCGCCAATGCGTTGCCCGCCGGGGCCGCGCCCGCGAAGCCGGCCGAAGGCTTATACGATTTGCTGCCCGCTGACCATCGCCTGCCCTACGATGTGGACGAAGTGGTGCGGTGCATGGTGGATGGCGACGACTTCCTCGAATTCCAGCCTGAATACGCCCCGGAGATGCTGTGCGTGAATTGCCGTTTGGCGGGGCGGCCGATTGCGCTGATCGCGAACCGGCGGGGGTTCCTGAAGTCGGCGGAGGGGCCGCGCATCGGCGGCATTGTGTACACGGAATCGGCACGCAAGGTGGCGTATTTCGTGGAGAACGCGAACCGGGGCGGGGTGCCGCTGGTGTATTTTCAGGATGTCTCCGGGTTCATGGTGGGCGCGGAAGCGGAGAGCGACGCCATCATTCGCGCGGGCGCGGAGATGGTGGAGACCATGGCCTGCGCCACCGTGCCGAAGATCGTTCTCACCATGAATCACGCGAGCGGCGCCGGATATTACGCCATGGCCGGCCAGGGCTTCGATCCGAACTTTACGTTTGGATGGCCGACGGCGCGCATTGGGGTGATGGAGGGCGAATCGGCCGTGCAGGCGATTCATGGGCCCGAGCTGGAGCGCCTGAAAGCGGCGGGAGAGCCCGTGCCCGCCGAACTGCAGCAGCGCATGGACCAGACGCGGGCCGATTACGAACGCTGGCTGGACGCGCGCCACGCCGCCGCCCGCGGGCATGTGGACGCGCTGATCGATCCGCTGGAGACGCGGCGCGTGCTGGCCTTCGCGCTGGAGGCTTCGGGCTCGGGACGCTTGCCAATTCCATGATTCGCATCGCTAACGGACAGGGCTTTTGGGGGGACTGGCTGGAAGCGCCGGTGCGTCTGGTGGAACAGGGTCCCATCGACTACCTGATGCTGGACTACCTGGCGGAGGTCACCATGTCCATTCTGCAGAAGCAGAAGGCGGCCGATGCGGCGCTGGGGTACGCCCGCGATTTTCCGCCGCTGATCGCGCGCATTGCGAAGCTGCTGCGGGAGCGGCACGTGCGCGTGCTGGCCAATGCGGGCGGGGTGAATCCGGTGGCGTGCGCGAAGGAAGTGCGAAGGCTGGCGCCCGGGCTGAAGGTGGCGGTGGTGCTGGGCGATGACATTCTGGACTCGCTGGACGATCTGCTGGCGGCCGGGCATGAGATGCGCAACATGGACACCGGCGAGCCGCTGGCCACCATTCGCGAGGAGATCCAGAGCGCCAACGCTTATCTGGGGGCGTTTCCCGTCGCGCAGGCGCTGGCCACCGGCGCGGATGTGGTGATTACCGGCCGGTGCACGGACAGCTCTCTTGCAGTGGCGCCGATGATTCACGAGTTCGGCTGGACGGAGGGCGATTACGATCTGCTGGCGGCGGGCACCATCGCGGGCCACGTGATCGAGTGCGGCGCGCAATCCACCGGCGGGAACAGCCAGGTGGACTGGCAGACGATTCCCGATATGGCCAACATCGGCTTTCCGATTCTGGAAGTGGAACCGGACGGCACGTTCGCGGTGACCAAGCACAGCGGGACGGGCGGGCGCGTGACGGCGGCGGTGGTGAAGGAGCAGCTGCTGTATGAGATCGGCGATCCGCGCCAGTACATGATGGCCGATTGCGTGGCTGATTTCACCACCATTCGCCTGACCGACGAGGGGCACGATCGGGTGCGTTTCAGTGGCATTCGCGGGGGGCCGCGGCCGCCGACGCTGAAGGTGTCCATCAGCTATCACTTCGGCTGGAAGGCGGTGGGCACGCTGGTATTCACGTGGCCGCAGGCATTGGAGAAGGCGCGGGCGGCCGATGGGATTGTGCGGGCGCATATCGATCAGCTTGGTTTGCGGTTCGAGAAGATTCATACCGAGTACTTCGGGGTGAATGCGTGCCTGGGCCCGGCGGCGCCGGTGATTGCCGACCCGGCTGAGGTGGAATTGCGCGTCGGCGTGCGCGGCGCGGACCGGAAGGCGGTGGATCGGTTTACGCGCGAGCTGATTCCGCTGGTACTGAATGGTCCTCCAGGCGCGACCGGATATGGCGACGGCCGGCCGAAGGTGCGCGAGATTGTGGCTTACTGGCCGGCGCTGATTCCTCGGGAGGTGATTCGGACGCGCGTGGAGGTGGTGGAGTGAGGGTGCCTGGTGCAGGCAGCGCATGGCGCTGCCCCACAGCGCAGTGGGGCGGGGCTGTGAAGGTTCTGGCAGGCAGCGCATGGCGCTGCCCCACAGGGCAGTGGGGCAGGGCCATGCCCTGCCACTGTTGCTCAGCCAGCAAGGGGCGCTCATGCCCTGCCGGGGGTGAAGGGACATGAAGGTTCCGCTGGCGCGGCTGGCGCACACTCGTTCGGGCGATAAAGGCGATCTCTCGAACATCGGCGTGATCGCGCATGAGGAGAAGCACTACCCGGTGCTGGTTCGCGAGCTCACGACGGAGCGCGTGAAGGCGCACTTCGGCGAACTGGTGAAAGGGCGCGTGGAACGTTTCGAGCTGCCCAATCTGGGCGCGCTCAACTTCCTGCTGTACGAAGCGCTCGACGGCGGGGGCACCATCTCACTGCGCACCGACGCCCAGGGAAAGACGCACGGCGCGGCGCTGCTGGCCATGGAGATTGAACTCGACCCGGGTGAGCTTTGATCCGCTCGCTCACGTTCTGGATCTTCGCGGGCATGGTGGCGGGCGTGGCGCTGGGCCTGGCTGCGCCGGGATTTGCAGGTTCGGTGGCGGTTGCGCTGGTGGGGACGGCGTTCCTGCGGCTGATCCGCTCCATTGTTGCGCCGCTGATCTTTGGGACGCTGGTAGCGGGGATCGCGGGCGCGGGCAGCGTGCGGGCCATGGGCCGGATCGGCCTGAAGGCGCTGGTGTACTTCGAGGTGGTGACCACGCTGGCGCTGCTGATCGGGCTGGCGGCGGTGAACATGGTGCGGCCGGGCGAGGGAGTGCATCTGACCGGGACGGCGGTGCCCGCGGCACGGCCGGATCTCAGCACGGTGGTGGAACACACTTTTCCGGCCAGCATTGCGGACGCGATGGCGCGCGGCGAGGTGCTGCAGATTGTGGTGTTCGCGTTTCTGTTCGGCGCGGCGTGCGCGTCCATCGGGGCGAAGGCGAAGCCGCTGGTGGAATTCTGCGGCGCGCTGGGCGAGGTGATGTTCCGCTACACCAACTACGTGATGTACTTCGCGCCGGTGGGCGTGGCCGCGGCGATGGCGTATGCGGTGGGCAGCAAAGGGCCCGCTTTGCTGTGGAACCTGGGCAAGCTGATCCTGACGCTGTACGGCGCGCTGGTGGTGTTCGTGGTGGGGGTGCTGGGCGCGGTGCTGTTGGTCGCGCGCATCCCGGTGCGGCGCTTCGTGGCGGCGGTGCGGGAACCGTTCCTGATTGCGTTCTCCACCTCCACGAGCGAAGCCGCGCTGCCCCGCGCTCTGGAGAACATGGAAGCGTTCGGCGTGCCGCGGCACATTGTGGCATTGGTGATCCCGGCCGGCTACAGCTTCAACCTGGATGGCAGCACGTTGTACCTGTCGCTGGCGGCGTTGTTCGTGGCGCAGGCGGCGGGGGTGCACATGGCGCTGTCGCAGCAGTTGCTGATGCTGCTGACGCTGATGCTGACCAGCAAGGGAGTGGCCGGGGTTCCCCGGGCGGCGCTGGTGATCCTGAGCGGCACGCTGGCCACCTTCGGGCTCCCGTTGGAGGGCGTGGCGGTGCTGCTGGGCGTGGATACGCTGATGGATATGGTTCGAACGTCGGTAAACGTTCTGGGCAACTGCCTGGCCAGCGCGGTGGTGGCGCGGTGGGAAGGCGTGGATCTCAGTTCGCGGCTACCGTTGCCAGATCCTCAAGGGCGTCCTTGATGTTGGACCGGGCATCCTCGACGGAGCTGCCCTGCAGGTCGCTGAGCGCCTGGCTGACGTGAATCAAAGCGGATTCGATGCCGGGCACGCGGAGCACCCGGACGCCGCCGAACTGATCGCGCTGGCGAATGAAGCGTTTCGCCACCAGTTCCTGTTCGCACACATGGAGCTCCTGAATCAGCTCCCTGGTTGGAATCTCATCGCCGGCAGTCCCCTGCAACCGCGAGGCTGCCGCCGACAAACTCGTTTCCAGTAATGAAGTATCCATGACTCCAGTGTAACGCCAATCGCGGCGTCAGCGTCCAAGATCGATGCCGAATTTCTTGAGCTCTTCGGCATAGTACCGCCGGAGCAGGATATCCCACTCTTCGGTACCCTCGGTGATTTCGCGTTTCTGGGAGCGGATGCGCGTGCGCGCGGTGCGGTCGACTTTGTCCTCGATCTGCAGGATCTCGGTGATGGCCTTGACGATTTCGAGGCGGGCGTCGTTGGGGTCCTTCTTCACGCGGACGTCGCGGGACTTGCGCAGGGCGGCGACCAGCTTGTGCGACATGTCGTTGACCTTGTCGCGGGAAAGCTTCATGCCTTCCGCGCCGGAGCCGGAGGCGCGGATCACTTTGCGCTGGGCGATGAGGGTGTTCTTGATGCGCCGGAACATCTCCTGATAGCTGACGTTCTCCTGGCGCATGTAGTCGGCATACTGGTCGAGCAGGTCGCGGACCTCGTCGTTGAGGCGGTCCTCGACGGCGAGCTCTTCCTCGACGATGCCCGAGATCAGATCCGCAGTGCCCTGAGGGCTGCTGGTATCGATGATCCGGGGACTCATCCGATTGACGATCTGACGCGAGAGATAACCTATGAATTCGCGGGCCAGGAGCATTCTTCGGGCGTCAGGCGCGCGCACCACGCAATCATCCGACGCAACAATCAGTGTAGTGCCGCGCGACGGTGCGCGTCAAACTTGCGGGTTATTCCGTAACAATTTAAGGAGCGCTCCCGAGCCGCTTGATTAACCCTCACGGCGAAGAGACCGTTTGAACCCGCAACGGCCAGGGACCGGTTTTCGTACCGGCAAACGTCGCCGCTCGCAACGTTGCGCAGGGGAGCTCGAGATTCTTCCACGCCTCGTGATCCGCCTCTCCGGCGATGGAGCAACGGACTCTTGCCCGCGAATGTAGCAGACGCGTTGACGGCTGGGGCGGGCTTCGGCTGCAAGTGATTGGAAGCAGGGATAAGAGCGCGGTGCGATTTTTGTGACCGCCGATGACCATGCGCGAATGTTCGATAATTCCTGAATGGAAGCCAACGGACTACCCTCGCGCACTTCGATTCTGACTGCAGCGGCGCGTGCGTTTGGGTCGCGCGAGCCGGATGCGAGCGTGCGCAATCCCGACTGGATGGCGGAGCGGCTGATCGGCCCGGCTGAGCTGGCTCTCATAACCGACCATCCCCTCGGCAGGGCTCTCGACCGGGATTTTCAGGAAGCCATGTGCGATCCCGACGTCTTCGGCTTCGTCTGGCTGATGCTGGTGCGGACGCGCTTCATTGACGAACTGATGGAACGCGCCGTGCGCAAAGGGGCGACGCAATTGGTGATCCTGGGCGCCGGGTTCGATACTCGGGTCCACCGCTTCGCCGAACTATTGAAGGATGTTGCGGTAATGGAGATCGATTACGGCGCTACCCAGGAGTACAAAAGGCGGCGGGTGGACGCGGCTTTGGGGGGCGCGCCCGCCAACGTTGTATACGCCTCGATCGATTTCACGCGTGAGAGCCTCGGCGAGGTGCTGCGGCGGGCCGGTTTCGAGCGCGGACGCAAGACCTATTACATTTGTGAGGGCGTCAGCATGTACGTCCCCGAAGAAGGGATGAAGGAAACCCTGCGCGCGATCGCCGCGGAGTCCGCTCCGGGCAGCGCGCTGCTGCTGGAGTATCTGAACAGGAACGGGCTGGAATTGCTGAGAAAATATCCCATGGGGATGATCAAGAACGCTTTCGATTGGGGCGAGCCGTTTGTATTCGGCGTTCCCGACGGGCAGGACCGGGAGTTCTTCCTGGAAGCGGGTTTGGAACTGGGGGAGACGCTGAAGATTGGCGGCCCCGAATCGGTGAGCCGATACGCGATGCGCCAGGATGGGAGCTACTACGGAGCGCATCTGGCGAAAGTGTTTCAGCAGAGGCGCGAAGCCGCCGTGAAAGCCATGGATGATGCAGGCCGCCAGCAAGCCGCCCAGGCCGCGGTTATGTCGGGCTACTGGCTGGCCGAGCTGGCCGTCCCGTAGCGCGCGGCGGGAAGGCGGCGTACCGGTGGGGCGCCGTCGAAACGTCTTTGGTTTTTGTATAATCAACGCTCCTGGAGAAGTCCAGGATGAAGATCCGATTGGAGGAACGTGTATGGCGCGCGTACTGGTGAGCGGGGACGATGACCCCGATATCTACTATGTAGTCGACGATGCGGTGGGCCCGAGTTGCGCGAACCGCAGGGACGACGTGATGCTGGTGCAGTTTTTTCTGCGCATTTTTGCCGACCGCGACGACCGCTACCGTCCCGCCGGCGCGAAGGACCTGGCCATCAGCGGAGTCTTTTCCGATCAGACCGCAGCCTACCTGAAGCAGTATGCGGAGGAAGGCAACCGGCAACAAAAGGGCCTCATGATGGTGAAATCGGACGGCCGGGTGGACTCACCGGTGGGGAGCGGCTCCCAGTTCATCCCCGGAGGTTCGGGGAGCGACTGGGTGATCATCAGGATGAATCTGAACTATCAAAGATGGTTTCCCAAGACCGGGCTGCCGCACTCGTCGAAGTTTCCTTCGGAGCTTCGCAAGAACTTTTACGTTTTTGAGGCTGGGCGGAGTCCGGAAACCAGGCGCGCCGTTGAAGCGATCAGAAAGTGAAGCGACCTCCGACGGTTGGAGCAAGGTTGCTGTCGTAGTTATAGGGGACGCCGGGGCTGTGAGGAATGGCGATGGCCAGACCGCCGCTTACCCAGGAATACGCGATTCCGGCAAAAGCGTCGAAGCGCCCGGTGAAGTGATGATCCGCATAGAGCGAAACCTCGTCCAGGTCGCCCGCGCAGGAGCTGCGGAAACCGGCTTCGGGGGAGCAGGGTGACGGAAGACGGAAGTCGTTCTGCTGCTGGTGATACCAGGACAAGGTGATGTCGGTTTTGTGGTCGTACGCGTATTTCACGCCCGTCCACCAGATCTGCACGATCTTGGGCGCATCAAGATTCTCGTCCTCGACGCCGCTCATGATATAACCGCCCTGGTCCGAGGCGCCAACGCCTAACGGGTTCGACGGGTTCGTCTGGCGGATGTATTCGTAACCGCCAAAAACCTTGAACGGGTCCCACGTATATTTGGCGGCGGCCATAATGGCGCTGTTGTCGGTGACGATGCCATATACGGTGTTGTCCGTTGCGATCAGGTTGGCGCCGTTGATGGGGTTGGTGTTGATGCTGTTGAGGGTGGACTGATATGACTGCGTGGGACTCTGCGGCCCCAGCAAGGGGTTCAACACGCTGATCGCCTGGTTGTAATGCTGGTAGACGACGTCGGAGGAGAATTTGCCATAGGCTCCGCCAAAGTCGAATCCATAGGCGGTGTTATGCGGCATTTCCGGCGTGCAAGTGGCGGCGGTCCAGGTTGCCGAGGCCGAATAGCAGCCGCCGGAACCATCGGCGAATTTGAACATCGTGCCGAAATGGACGGGGCCATAGGCGAGGCGATACTTCAGGGCGTCGTCCCAACGGCTGTCCTCGGTGTCGCCGCCGCCGGCCATGGTGCCGTTATAGCCGATGTACGAAAATGCATAGCTGCCGCTGGCCGGATCGTAAAGGAGCATGGCATCGGTGCCGAGAGCGCGCTGACGACCGAAGGTCAGGGTGCCAAGATGCGCGGACGAGATGCCGGCATAGTATTCGTCATTGAAGGGTTGGCCCGCGCGCGTGCCGTCGATGGCTTCCGAATAGCTGCCGCGGGGAAGGCCGTTGTTGACGATGTCGGTGGCTGACGCGTTGGCGAGTTGGCCGGACTGCGGATTGACGCCGGTTGAAGCGTTGAACACAACGGACCAGCCAGGCAGAAACTCTTCCTTGCCGCGGATGCCAAAACCCGTCTGCGACAGGTTGTTCGGCGCGATGAGGAAACGGGACTGAGAGCCGTTCCGGTTCACCAGAGATTCGCCTTCATAGTTGGTGGCGCTTACCGGCAAGCCGTGGCTGACCCAGCCGACGCCGACGTCATACGCGCCGTACAGGGTGATGCCGTGCCAGGTAAGCGAGCAATCGGTGGCGGCGAACTCGTGGCCGCTCGCGCAGGCGTCGGGGGTGCTCCGCTGGAGCTTAATGTCGACCGTGGCGTCCTGGCCCGGCGCGAGGCTGACTCCCGTGCGCGTTTCATCGGCGAACCCTTGCTTTGCGGCCCGAATGTCGAAGCTCCCGGGAGGCAGGGCGGACGCCTGATAGTGCCCCTCGCCGTCGGTCTTGATGGTGCGCGCTACGCCGGTGGCGGCGTTCCGGATGGTCACCGCGACACCGGGGAGGGCAGCGCCGGTTGGGTCCGTGACCACGCCGGAAAGGCTGGCTCCCGTTTGGCCCCATGCCGGGAACGCCCCCATTGCCAGCCACAAGAGCAGCAGGAAGGGTTGGGGCAGCAGCCGGGAGGCAGGCGTGGGAACGCGGCCGGCACACGTCGAAGTGCGAAGGTTTCTTCTCATGGTTGCAAGTGACCAGTGTACGGGACGTTGAATTTCGACAAACATTAACGTTGGCGAGGAGACACAGCGGTACCGGCTGCCGTTAGTGTTTCAGGAACGTTTGGGCGTTTGCTGCGATGGAGACTACCGCGGTGATCCCGAACAGGACGTCGGCAAGCCGGTCGATCAGCGTGGCGCTGAATATGGCCATGGAGAGGAAGGCAAGGCAGAGGGCAAAGTGAGAGGCCAAAGCGTCTTTCCATCGGAAAGCCGGCAACGTTTTGCCTGCTTCCGCGATTGAATTTCCGCCGTACAGAAACAGACTGGCGGCCACATCGCTCAGTACGAGCAACAGAAAGCCAGGCAGGGGCAGGAGAGATCCGATTCCGATGGCCTGCAGCAGGCTGGCAGCGACAGCCGCGATGCGGGAGTGTGCGGCCTTCACCTTGAGGAGCAATGCAAGACCGAGGACGGCGGCGGCAAGAGCGAATGCGGCATGTTCCAGCGCGTGAGCGTTTGGAGAAGTCTTGATGAAACGCCACACGACATCATCCGGGGAGATCAGGTACGCGCAGAGGCCCGCGGTGAGCGCGGCCGCGCGAATTATCGAGCTCAGGCGATTTCCCGCGATGTCAGCTTCCCTCACGGCTCCATTCGATCCGGACCCCGGCGCCGGCCAGGCGTCAAGCGTCACCCTGGAATGGGCATTTGCAGAATTGCCGACGCGATGTCTGCAACGTTGGTTTCCAGAGCAAAGTGCCCGGTGTTCAGGAATTTCACGGCCGCGTTGGGCACGTCTCGCTTGAATGCTTCCGCGCCGGGCGGAATGAAGAAGCTGTCGTTCCTGCCCCAGATGGCGAGCAACGGAGGCCGATGCGTCCTGAGGTACTGCTGGTACAGGGGATAGCGTTCGAGGTTGGCTTTGTAATCGAGCTTGAGATCGACCTGCAGGTCCATCATGCCCGGTTGTGCGAGGAGTGCGGCATCGAGCCAGTAGGCTTCGGGTTCGATGCTGGAGACATCGGGAACTCCGTGGAAGTACGCCTCGCGCACGCCATCCAGCGACATGCGTTCTTTGATCTGCTCACGAATGGCCACTGATGGCTGCTTCCAATAGGCGCGCAAAGGAGCCCATGGACCCTCACCCAGGCCTTCTTCGTAGGCGTTGCCGTTCTGCGAGATGATCGCGGTGATGCGGCCCGGATCGGCGACGGCAAGGTTGAACCCGACAGGCGCACCGTAATCGAAGACGTACATGGCGAAGCGTGGCAATGCGAGGGCGTCCACGAACGCCTGGATGGTCCCGGTCAATTGGGCGAAGGTGTAGCGATAATTTTCCCCCTCCACCCTGGTAAAGCCGAATGAAGGCAGGTCTGGAGCGATCAGATGAAAGCGGCTCGCGAGCAGCGGCATGAGGTGCCGGAAGTAGTGCGATGAGTTGGCGAAGCCATGCAACAACAAGAGAACGGGGCGACCGGCAAGCCCGGCCTCTCGATAGAACACGGTAACGGGGCCGACCTTCACAGTGGAATGCCGGATCTGTGCCACATCCATCTTTCCCTCTGGCATCTTTCCCTCTGGCATCTTTCCCTCTGAGTTGAGAGGCGCGGCGAATGCATATGAGCGAGCAAGGGCCGCTGCTCCAATCATCCCCTGAACGACGCGCCTGCGAGTTTCGCTGGCCATCCGTTTTCTCAATCGTAAGCGTTCCCGGATGTGAAAGCTACCTGGGCGAAGCCCCGCGCGCGGGCGCCGCACCGCCGGGCATCTGTCTCCGCGCCAGGTTCCGTTGCCGGGGAGATATGCGATGATTGATGCCGTTCCAGGAGATATTTTGAGCCAGAATTCAAGTCGATTGAGAGCGCTTCCCGGCTCGCCCTTTGCCGCGCTTCTGCTGGCGATCGCATGCTTCTCGCAGGCTTCAACGCGCGCGGCCCAAACGGAAAAGGAACCCGATGAGTTCGTCGTTCGGACGACCAGCGGCCTGCTGCGGGGCATCGCGCGGCCGGATGGCGGCGCGGAGTTTCTGGGGATTCCCTACGCTCAGCCACCGGTGGGCGAGCTGCGCTGGCATGAGCCGGTGCCCCCCAAGCCGTGGACCGAGGTTCGCGCGGCGGGCAGCTTCGGCGCTCCGTGCGCGCAGCCGGTGATGGGAGACTGGAACCGGCACGACGCCGAGGCAGGAAAAGAAGATTGCCTGTTTCTTAATGTGATGACCCCGGTTTGGCCGGCCAGGCAGCCCCTTCCGGTGATGCTATGGCTTCATGGCGGCGGCAATGAGGGCGGCACGGCGTCGAGCGCGCTGTACAAGGACGGAACGCTGATCCGGCATGGCGTCGTGCTGGTGACGGTCAACTACCGGCTGGGCATCTTTGGTTTCTTTGCTCATCCCGCATTGAGCGCCGAATCGACTCACCATGGCTCAGGAAACTACGGCCTGATGGATCAGATACTGGCCCTGCGCTGGGTGCGTGACAACATCGCGCGCTTTGGCGGAGACGCCAACAACATCACCGTATTTGGCCAGTCCGCGGGCGCAGTGGACACTGGGTTGCTGATGACGTCCGGCCTTTCCAAAGACCTTTTTCAGCGGGCTATTGCGGAAAGCGGCGCACCGTTCGGACTGCGGTTGGCCCCGCTGGCCGCTGCCGAAAAGGCCGGTGAGGCTTTTGCCGCGGGCCTCAAACTTCCGGCCGGCGAAGAGGGCTTGCGGCAACTGCGTCAACTGACCGGGCAGCAACTGCTGGCGGCGCAATCCAGCCTGAGTCCGCTGCCGCACTTTGGTCCGGATATTGACGGATGGGCCATCGCCCGCCAGCCGGCTGCGGTGTTTGCCGCGGGCGAAGAAGCCGCGATCCCGTTGCTCTTCGGCACCACGGCGCGCGAGTTCGGGGCCGCCATCTTTGGTATTCCCACGGCCCCGGATGCCTTGCGCAAGAGCATCGCGGATTTCTACGGCGGGCTTGCTCCGCAGGGACTGGCGGCCTATGGGCTGGCCGAGGGCGCGCAGGCAAGCGACGACCCGCTCTACGGCTCACCGGCCGACCAGTGGGCCGCCGATCTTGCATTCCGTTGCCCGGCCACGGCCCAGGGAGCCTGGCATAACGCCGCCCATCATCCAGCCTATGAATACGAGTTGACGCACGCCATTCCCGGGCAGGAGGCGCAGGGGGCCGTCCACTCCTCCGACCTGCCCTATGTCTTCGGGTACTTTCCAAAGTCGGGCAACATCGCCGGCAATTTTACCGATGTGGACGTGCAACTCTCCGGCCTGATGGAGAGCTACTGGACCAACTTTGCCAGGACGGGCAACCCGAACTCCGCCGGCCTGCCCGAGTGGCCGCAATTTGGCGTCGAAAGGAAGTTCATTCGATTTCAGGAGGACGGGAAGGTGGTTCCGCTGGCGGGCCTGCGCGACGGTCCGTGCGGAGTGTATCGGGCTTTGCTTGCGGCGCGAGTGGTGTCGGGCCGGTGAGGATCGGGTCCGATCACTGGGCTCTGGGAGCCAGCCTTAGCGTTATGGGTTGTGATCCGTCAGCTGCCGAGAAATGGATCCGGGTGGTCGACACCCCTTCGCTGGTGAAGACGTCTCCGGCAGCATAGTCGAAGCCCTGGATGGCTCCGAACGAGAATCCGCCGGATGCATCGTTGGTGAATTGGAATACTCCGTGCGGCGGGCCTATGTTTGCCTTTACCCTCTTTGCTGGACTCCCGTCCGGGAGGAGGACGACATCGCACTACACGAAGGTGGTAGTGTCTTAAAAGTGTGTTGACGAGGACTGATCCCTACCGAGTCGGTTTCTCGTTGCACGGAGAAGCAGAACGAGACCTCGCAGCGATGATCGCAAGGCAACGCCTACAAGTGACATTTTCTGGGTCATCCGTGGACTCCCCATCGATGTACATGAGACCGCATATTGAGAGGCCACCGTCACGTTTTCGCAGATGTACCTTGAGGGGCGGGCTAATCCATCCAGGAATATCGGGCTTGAGAAGCGGCACCGTCGATTAGCTTAGCGCGCGCAATCCTGGACCAGAAGCTCTTGGATCTCCCACACATGATCGGTCAGTCCGGCTTCCATCGCGGGCGTGACTCTCAGGCTTTTGTGAATCCGGCAGAAGTTGTAGTACGCAAAGTGCAGGCAGTAAGCGGCCCACAGATTCTCCCACTTCTTCGAGAACGCATTCGTTAAGCGCGTCAAACGGCGCATCTGCATCCTAATCGTGAGATTTTGGCGCTCCACGATGCTGGTGCAAATGCGCTCAGGATCGGGCTGTCCGATAACTGGTACCACCTCCGTTGACTGAACTTCAGCCGGGGAGTACCGCGCTTCGCCACCCTGCGGAGTCCGGTACACCTTGATGAGTTGGGCGAAGTCTACGCGATTGCCGAGCGTCGTGCTGATAGCGGTCTTGTAAGGCGCAAAACCATCCGTGGTGATCTGGAAATTGCCGGTGGGCCGGATGGCGTCACGAAGACCCTAAAAAAAACGTCCGTGGTGGATTGGTTGCGGCGACCGAGAGCGAAGTTGATAACGGGCTTGGAATTGCGCTCGATTGCCACGAAGCAGTAAGCATCGCCGATGGATTCGTCACCATGTTCCTCGGGCCGCTTGTGACCTTCCTTCTTGCCGACAAAGGCCCAAACTTCGTCGCACTCGGCATCGCGGACGGCGACGTTGCGGACATGCTTAGCCATGATGCGCTCGCATTTCTCGCCCACCTTTCTACTCGCTACATTGATAGATTTTTCGGCATGAAGCGATCCGAGCGCCAGTTGCCGATCAAGAATGCACCGCTCCAGTACGCCCCCGAAAACGAGATGGGCGTGGTGTACCTGTTTTCACACATTGCTAAACGGCTGCAATTCCGGGTCGAGATGATTCGTGCTGCCTATCCAGACTGCCTTGCCTATCGTCATGCTGGCGACCGAGAGAAACTGGTCAGGATCGAATTCGAGTTGAGGTCCAGCAACTTCAGGGCGCACAAGCACGATGCAAAGAAATGCGACTGCATCGTCTGCTGGGACCACGACTGGCCAAGTGTTCCGGCCCATATCGAGGTCATCGAATTGAAGCGGTTTTTCGGTGTGCCATTCAAGGTGTGGATTCAGGTGGCCATCAAGAGCCAATGGCCGTACCTCGAACAGAACACGCAACGCTGGGCGCTATCGAAGCGAATCACCCACGGTGATCTTCTGTTGATGTACCGAGGTTACCCAGAGTGCGCCATCACTGACATATTCCGATACGCCGGGCACCGGCTTGAAGAGGGAGAGGCCGACTGGCGGAAGGGAAGGTGCTTTGGTGGCGAAATCAAGCGCGTGTGTAGTCTCGAATCGCCGATCTTCCTAACCGATTTCCGTAACCACAAAGTACTGAAGACGGCTTCTTTTGTTCGGGCGAACATGCAGGGCACTGGCGGCCTGCTCGTCTCTGAATACTGGCCCTACCTGCACTCCATGATCCATGAGCGCAATCCGAAGGCGCGAAAGCTCCTCGCCAGTTACGCGCCGGAAATGGTCTGAATTTATTCCGCTTGCTTTCGTGGTCTGCCACCAGCATGGGTCTTACGCTTAGAGGCAAGCTGGCGGAAGTGGTCCGCGCCGAGCTTGGCAGCGGTCGCACTGCCACCCTTGTGTCCGAGCAGTTCACCCGCCGTCATGCGTTGTTGCTTAATCAAATCGTCAGTGAGGGCAATGGCCGCACGAAGCAGTTCCCGACATCGCGGCGTACGGTTCTGAGGCATCGGCTCTGTGGTGGAGATGAGCAGGTCGGTTTCAGCGAGCAGGTTCTTGAGCGCCTGAATCGAAGCGCGGTCGGATGGCATACCTTCATCGTGAAGCCGGGCCGGGCGGAATCCAAGCGTTCGCTGTTTTCGGTTCAACGCACATTTCAGACACTACCACGAAGGTAGTGCGATGCGCATTGAATGCGGTAAGCTAACGATGGAGATGTACGTTCCCCCTGCGGTCACGAAGCAGTCCGAAATCCAGGCCGCCGTCGAGCAAGTCGAGAGGAGCCTGGTGCCGGACGTGGTACGCATCCGTTACGACATCGGCGAAGACTGGAGCGGCCAGTGGGCGATATTCTTTCGCATTGTTTTGAGCGATGACGCAGCAAGGCGACGACTGCGCGAGGTTGCCACGAACGTGGTTTGGGGGCTGGCTCGGCAGCTTGATTTCCCGGCGATGGGTGTTTTCCCCTACCACAATTTCCGAAGCGTCTCGGAACAGAAGGCCTTGCAGGAACCGGCGTGGGCCTAGCCGACGACCTGCTTGACGACGCCCGAGCTCTGGCGGCGAACGGCGATGCGGGGAATCGGGACTCCAGTCGGAGGCGTGCGATCTCAACTGCTTATTACGCCGTGTTTCACCTGCTAGTGGACGATTTTGTTGCAAATTGGCCGTTCGCCGACCAGCGCGCGCGACTTGCTCGTATGTTCAACCATCAGAGAATGCGAGATGCATCGTTCGCACCGAAAGACAAGGAGCGTCCAACGCCCGTGGAGACGCAGGTAATGGACGTCATCACGGCGTTCCAGCAGCTTCAGGCGGATCGACATAGAGCCGATTACGATATCGGCTGGAGGCTCGTTGAGACCGATGTCGCGAACGCGATCACCCTGGCGGAAACGACGTTGTCAAAATGGCGCGCGGTTCGGGGTGACGACGTGGCCCGTGAGCACCTCCTGTCCATGTTTGGGGCAAAACGATAGGCGTTTACAGAAGCGCCCATACGTAGAAACCGACGCTATCGGATTCGGATGCCTCCTGAGTAATTAGCCCAGATCCTGTTCAGAGATTCTCGAAGTTCAAGCGTCCTACGCGAGTCCCAGGGATTGCTACGGAGAAATCTTGCATTTCGAGGCCGGCGAAGCCCTCCCGCGCGTGCCGCCCAGCCTTGGGCATCGGCCATGGGCAGACAAACCGGGCTCGGCTCTTACCGTTGCTGCGGTTGGAATTTCCAGATCGAGGCGCGCGCCTCCATCGCGGTGGCCATGATCTGGCCGTCCGGGGTCCAGGCGTACTCAAGGCTGTCTCCGAGGCTGTCGATTGGAATGCGGGTGGCGCGGCCGGTGGCCATATCGATCACCGCGGGATCGACGAACCATGAATCCGGTGACTGCAGGCCGAGGAGGAGCTTTCCGTCGCGGTTGATCGAGCCGCTCTCAATGGGCGCCGGACGGGAATTACCACTGATCGGAATCTCCCGCTCGGGGCCTCCGTCCAAAGGCACCTTCAAGAGCCGCGCGCGTCCTTGAAAGACGTCGATGACGGCCATGTACTTTCCTTCCGGATCCATGGCGGCGGCCGCGCCCGCGCGCAGGCGCGTGGGAGGTCCCCCGGCGGCGGGCTGCATCCAGATGGAGCCGCCGGCCGTGCAGTAGAGGCGCTGGCCATCGGGCGACCCCAGCATGGTGTCAATGGCCCCTTTGCCGAAGGCAATGCGGCGAACGATCCTGCCGGTGGATATGGAAGCGATGCCGATGGTATGGCGATCTTTACCGATGGCGAACGCGATCTGGTCTGGCCCGGCGAGGGACACCGGAAACGTGGTTTCGTCCGGGGCTCCGGACAGGGGGACCGGGTCCTTGCCCTCGGCGACGATCACCAGGCTGCCGTGGTTGCCGGTCTGCTGGCTCCAGACCGCGCGCCCGTCGGGGAGCGCGGCGAACTCGGCGACGTAATCTTCCAAAGGGAATCTTGCAATCTCCACCGCGTGTCCACCGCGCGGGGAGAAGCGAAGCAGCGACATCGAGCGATTCAACTGGTCGAGATAGACGCTTCCGCCGGCGCCGGTGTCGGACGACCATACATTGCTCGTCAGCGGGAAGAGAACACGCGGCTGGGAACTCCCATCGCGCTCCACCGCGGCCACCTGGTACGGCCCGCGCTCGGCGAACAGGATGGAACGGCCGTCGCGGGTCACCGCCGGCGCTCCAATCTGAAGCGGCTGATCCCGGGTTACCAGCCGGCGAGCGTGGCCGGTGGCCACATCCATGACGTACAGGTCCTTGTCAGGCTCCAGCGATTGACCGGTGGGCGCGCCGACCACCACAATTTCACGCCCGTCCGGGAATGCGCGGACCTGGGAAGAGAAGACCTCAAGATTCACCTGCATGGGAAGCGGCTGCAGACGCCCGCTGTCCGGCGAGAAGCGGAACAGTTGCAACTCGCGCTGGCTATTATTACGCGCGACGATGAGACTGCCATCGGGCATGGCTTTCGGAAACATGGCGTCTTCCAGCACCAGCTCCTCTTCGCCGCCGACGACGGGGACGGAGTAGACGCCGCGCGGGGTGTCCATGACACGGTCGTAGTAGATCCGGCTGCCGTCGGGAGACCACGTGACCGAGGTAACGCTGCCGCGCTCCTGGTTGTGAGTCAGGACCGACCAGTTTCCGGAGTCGGGCCGCATCACCGCCACCTGGCTTTGCCGGGCGACCAGCGTTACGAAAGCGAGGGTGTGGCCGTCGGGCGAAGGACGCGGGTTCAGAGCCATGTCGGGGCCCCACAAAGGATTGCCTGTCCATGCGGGTGGAGCGAATGTGGGCCAGAGAAAGTGCCCGGCCAGCAGTGCGATTGCCGCCAAAGTTAAAGCGATGGTTGATGCCAGCAGGATGCCCCCGCGGCGCGTTTTCGGCCGAACCGGCGGCAGGCTGTCCGGCAGTGTTCCCGGTTGCGTTTCGAGGCCCGCTTCCTGCACTTCCACGAGCGCGACGCGGACATCGGCCATGCTCTGGAAACGGCGTTCGGGGTCCTTGCGCAGACAGCGCGCGACGATGTTGCGCAGTTCGAGCGGCACGCCCTCGGAGAGCGGAGGAGGGTCCTTGTGCAAGACCGCGGCCATGGTGGCGATCATGGAGGCGGCCTGAAATGCCAGCTTCCCGGCGATCATCTGGTACAGCACCGACCCGAAGGAGAAGACGTCACTGCGCGCATCCACCGGATTTCCTTCGGCCTGTTCGGGCGACATGAAGGCGGGCGTCCCCAGCAGCGATCCCGATTGCGTTTCCGGCGCGCTGATGCGAGTGGTGTCTTCGGACTCTGGCGGCGCGTCGACGATTTTCGCCAATCCGAAGTCGAGCACTTTGATGACGCCTTCGGGGGTCAGCATGATGTTGCCCGGTTTCAGGTCGCGATGAACGATGCCCGCCGCGTGCGCTCTGGCTACCGCGCCGGCGATGGGGATGGCGTACTTCAGGACGGCGGCCAGGGGCAGGCCATCGCGGGGGATCAACGCATCCAGAGTCCGGCCCGCCACGTACTCCATGGCGATGTAGACCCGTCCGTCAGATTCGCCGATGTCGTATACGGTGACGATGTTGGGATGGTTGAGCCGCGATGCCGACTGCGCTTCCTGGAGAAAGCGCGCCCGGCGCTCCGGATCGCCGGTCATGCCGGCAGGGAGAAGCTTCAGGGCGACGTCGCGGCCGAGGCGTGAATCGCTTGCACGATATACCTCACCCATGCCGCCCGCGCCGATTCGCTCGCCGATGCGATATGGGCCGAATGTCATAGGGGGCCCGGCAGGGTATTCATTTTGTCTGGTTTCAGTATGACTCGCTGGACTCCGCTCCGTCACCGTCGCGGTTCGGTGGCTGCTGCGCGGGGTGTATACTGAGCAGAAACTGAGAGTCCGGACCACCAGCCGATGATCGGCGCCACCGTCACCCACTATCGGATCGTCTCCAAGCTGGGCGAGGGCGGAATGGGCGTGGTCTATGAAGCGGAAGACCTTACGCTGGGGCGGCGGGTGGCGCTCAAGTTCTGCTCCAGCCATCGCGACGACGCGCGGCTGCGCTCCAATCTGCTGAAGGAAGCGCGGGCGGCTTCGTCGCTTTCGCACCCCAATATCGCGCACATCTATGAGTTCGTGGAGAACCCCGGGGGCGATGCGTTTATCGCCATGGAACTGGTGTCCGGGTCAAATCTGGCGCGCGTTTTGAGCGAGCGGCGGCTGACGACGGAAGAGACGATGAAAGTGGCCAGCGGCGCGGCATCGGCGTTGGCGGAGGCGCATCGCGCCGGCATTATTCATCGCGACATCAAGCCCGGCAATATCCAGATCACCGCGACGGGCGAAGTGAAGGTGCTGGACTTCGGGATCGCGCGGCCGGCCTTCGAACGCGCGGGAGGCGAGGACACCGCCAACGCGCTCACCCGGACCATGGAAGGATTCACCGGAACGCCGCTTTACATGTCGCCCGAACAGGTGGCGGGCGACCCTCTGGACGGGCGGTCGGATTTGTTTTCGCTGGGCGTGGTGCTTTACGAATGCCTGACGGGCAAGGCGCCGTTCGCGGCGGACAGCGTACCCTCCGTGCTGGCGCGATTGCTGACGCTGGATCCGCCGCAGCCATCGCGGCTGAATTCGCAATCGCCCGCGCATCTGGACCGCGTGGTTCACAAGCTGATGGCGAAGAACCGCCAGGAGCGTTACGCGTCAGCCGACGATCTGCTGGCGGACCTCAGGTCTCCGGGGCGTGTGCACTCCCGCCGCAACGTGATAGCCGCTTTGGCCGCGGGCGTGGTTTGCGCGGGAGGCGGCGGGCTGGCGTGGTGGTGGCATGCGACGCGGCACCACGACCCGGCGGCGGGCGCGCTGCCGTGGTATCGCGACGGGCTGGCCGCGCTGCATTACGGAAGCTATCACAAAGCCAGCAAGGCGCTGTCGCGGGCGGTGGAGATTGACCCTTCCTATGCCATGGCGCACGCGTATCTCGCGGAAGCGTGGTATGAGCTGGACTATCTGGAGCGCGCCAAGGACGAACTGCTCAAGACCATGGACGCGCGCGACTCACTGACGCCGGTGGAGAGCCTGCATCTGGACGCGATTCACCAGACGGTGATCGGCGAATTCAAGGCGGCGACGGAGAAGTACGAGGAAATCTCCACGATGGTGGGGCCGGAGGAGCGGGGCGACGCGCTGCTGGACCTGGGCCGTTCCGAGGAGCGCGGCCAGGACACGAAGAAGGCCATCACCACGTACACGGAAGCGGTTCGCCTGGATGGGCAGAACGCCGCCGCGTGGATGCGTCTGGGAGCGCTGCAGGCGCGCACCGGCGCGAGAGAAGACTCGGACCGCTCGCTGGACCGCGCGTCCAGCCTGTTTGAAGCGGCTTCCAATGTGGAAGGCGCCACCGAGTGCCTGTACATTCGCGCCCGCTATGCGCGCACACCGGCCGAGACGCGCGACCTGATCAACAAAGCGCTGGCGGCGGCGCGCGTAACCGGGAACGATCAGCAGCAGGTGCAATTGCTGCTGTTATCGAGCAGCACTTATATGGAAAGCGGCCAAAGCGCGGAGGCGCTGGACGAGGCCAATCGCGCGATTGCCATCGCCCAGGCGGACGGCATCGAGAACCTGGTGTCGCGCGGGCTGATCAACGTGGGCAGCGCGCTATTTATCAAGGGCCAGACGGCGGAGGCGTTGCGCACCATGCAGGAAGCGCTGGACATTGCGCGGCGGAACCGCGAGAAACGGTCTGAAGCGCGCGCGCTGGTGAACCTGGGAAGCATTCGCATCCAGACGGGGGACGCGGAACAGGGCTGGCAGAATGTGCAGGACGCGCTGGTGTACTACAAGCAGGGCAGTTTCCGCAACGAGGCCGCGCTGGCGCTGGTCCTGCTGGGGCGGGCGGCGCGCGACAAGGGCGATTATGCCGGCGCTCGCCGCGCGTTCGACGAGACGGTGGCTACGCTGAAGCCCGGGGAGGCTTCGCTGCCGCTGGCGCTGGCGCAGGAGGGGCTGGCCTCGCTCGAAGTTGCGCAGGACCGCTGGCCGCAGGCGCTGCGCATGTTCGACCAGACGCGGCAGGCGTTCGCGGCCATCGGCAATTCGTCCGGCGTAGCGACAAATGAAATGAACGTGGCGCTGATGCACGCGATGCTGGGCCACAAGGGCGAGAGCGCGCCGGCCCCGGCTGAATCCGGGGGCGACAATGCACTGAGCGCGCTGCAAATCGCTTTGATGCAGGAACGGTTTGGAGAAGCGCGGGCGCAAGCCGAGGCGCTGTTGCGGACCGCCGATGCGAGCGACCTGCGAACGCGGGGGGGCGCGACGCTGGCGCTGGGCCTCGCACTGGCACGATCCGGCTCCGCGGCGCGGGGTCTGGGGGAGTGCCGGAAGGCGTTCGATATGGCGCATGCCACCGGGAAGCCGGCGATGGAAGCGGATGCGCTGCTGGGTTCGGCGGAAGCGGCGCTGGCGGCGGGGGATCGCGCGGCGGCGGCTGGCTATGCGGAACGGGCGCGGGCTTATTTCGCGACGGCGGGAAAACCGGAGTCGCTTTGGCGCGCCGGCGTGTTGTTGCTGCGGGCGGGGACGGCGGACCGCAGTGTCGCGGCGCAGGCCGCGGGTGCGCTGGGGGAATTGAAGGCGTCGTGGCCCGCGGACGATTTCGGGTCGTATCTGAACCGTCCGGTGATCCGGCGCTGGTATGAGGAATTGCTGCACGCGGACCCGGCAGCACCTACAATCAACTGAGAGGAATAAACCAACGAATGAAACGGCTGACACTTGCAACTGCTTTCGCGCTCGCGGTTCTGCTGATGTGCAGCAGCCCATCGCGGATCGAGGCCCAGGGAAATACACCGATCGTGATCAAAGACGGTGGCTCCCTTCTGCTTCAGGCGGCGGGACTCGACGCCGGCGACAACTGGACGATCAGCGCGCTGGAGATCCGGCATAAGAACACCAGCGGCGTGCTGGGCGGCTTGCAGATTAAGGATGCGGGCGCCGACCAGTGCGGGGGCAAGGCGACGTGCGGCGTTGACCCGACCAAGCCATGGAGAATCCGCGTGTCGTACGGCGCCGGGTGGGTGACTATCGCGTCATACTCCGCCAACAAGGGCGTGCATCTGACGCATCGAAATATGCCTTTCGACAAGTGGGCGCACACCTCGAATGGCGACGAACGGGAGTTTGGCCACGGCGACGGGCATCGCATCAGCGGCGTGAAGGTGAACGGCGGCGCGAACCTGTGCTCATCGGGCAAGGGCTGCGAGGTGGATGTGACGTATCGGGCGCAATAGGCTGCGCGTCCCGCACTGTTGAGTACGAAGCATATAATCAAGTAAGAGCCGTCTGTAATGGAGCGCAAGGACTTGCATCGCCGCGTTTGGGATGAGATGCTGTTTGCCGGCATGCGGGCCAACTATTTCGGTGAGCTTGTGTCCCGCTACCAGCATTTTGAGAAGGCGATTCGTGTATTCGTGTTAGTGGCCAGTTCGAGTGCGGCGGCGACGGTATTGACAAGCGCCGCCGAGTGGGTGAAGTTCGGGTTGCCGCTTTTGGCCGCCGGTGGAAGTTTCTGGCTTCTGTTCAGCCAGTACAGCATGCTTGCCAGAGATGCGGCCGATCTTCGCTCGGGATGGTGTTCCTTAGAGGCCGAGTACGAACGGCTCTTTAATCATCTGGATGACGCGGGCTCCGAGGCGGTCTTCGACCAGATCTATGAGCGCGGGAATGGTCTGTCGAAAGCTGGCACGAAGTTTCCGAGCAACAAGAAGCGTCTAAGTTATTGGTTGGACGAGGTTGCACAGGTCGCTAACGCGAGGTACGCATGAGGGAGGCGCAGTACCCGCCGCCTCCCAAGCCACCGCCTCCACCCCCACGGCCTCCAAAATAGATTGCCGGTCGCGTCGCGCCCGGATCGCGGCAGGGCATGGCCCTGCCCCACTGTTATCCTGAGTGAGAGCATGACTCATTCCGAAGTGGTGGAGGCCGAAGGGCACCTCATCGACTCCCACATCATGGAGCAGATCTTCGACACGGTGGTCGAGTATGACGGCCGTTTCGAGGTGGAACACTTCAGCATCGGGCGCACCAACAGCGAACCCTCCCGGCTACGCCTGCGGGTGGAGACAGCGAGCGCGGAATCGATGGGGATTCTGCTGTCGCAACTGGTGGGGCTGGGTTGCTCTCCGGTGGATTCGGGCGATGCCGAACTGCGCGTGGTGGAACGCGACCGTTGCGCGCCGGAGGATTTTTATTCCACCACCAACTACCGCACGCTGGTTCGCGTGGGCGGGAAGTGGGTGGAAGCGGGCAGCCAGCGCATGGACGCGATGATCGTGGTCCAGGACGGGGCGGCGTCGTGCCGGCGGCTGCGCGATCTGCGGGCCGGGGACGCGGTGGTGGTGGGGATGCGCGGCATTCGCGTAGTGCCCGAATCGAAGGAACGCGACCGGCTGGCCTTCGCGTTCATGAGCAATGGCATCTCTTCCGAACGCCAGGTGGAGACGGCGGTGCGGCAAACGGCGGCGCTGGTGCGGCAAACGCGCGAGGCCGGGCTCAAGGTTGTTGCGGTGGCCGGTCCGGTGGTGGTGCATACGGGCGGGGCGGGGCCGCTTTCGGCGCTGATCCGCGGGGGCTGGGTAAATGCGCTGCTGAGCGGCAACGCGCTGGGCGTTCACGATATCGAAGCGGCGCTGCTGGGCACGTCGCTGGGCGTGCGCCAGACCGATGGCCGCCAGGAAGAGCACGGGCACCGCAATCACATGCGCGCCATCAACGCGATTCACCACGCCGGGGGCATTCGCGGCGCGGTGGAGACGGGGCGGCTGACCAAAGGAATTATGTACGAGTGCGTGCGCGCGGAAGTGCCGTTCGTGCTGGCCGGGAGCTTGCGCGACGATGGTCCGCTGCCGGATACGATTACCGACATGAACCAGGCGCAGGATGCCTATGCCGCGCACTTGCGCGACGCGGGCGTGGTGCTGTGCCTGGGGTCCATGCTGCACTCGATCGCAGTGGGCAACATGCTGCCGAGCTGGGTCAAAATTGTTTGCGTGGATATTAATCCCGCCGTGGCCACCAAGGTGAGCGACCGCGGCACCGGACAGGCGGTGGGCGTGGTGACGGATGTGGGGTTGTTTCTGGATTTGCTGGCGAAGGAGCTGGGGTGAAGAAGCAGTACACCGACGAGCACGCCGCGGCGGGCGTCAATGCCCCATTGCCGGAAATCGAAACGTGGCCCAACCAGTATCCGGGGTATGAGATTGAGATCGACATGCCGGAGTTCACTTCGGTGTGCCCGAAGACGGGCCTGCCGGATGCCGGCCGGATTATTCTGCGATACATTCCGGACGAGACTTGTTTGGAATTGAAGTCGCTCAAGATGTACACGCTGGCGTATCGCAATCTGGGCATCTTCCAGGAAAATGTGGTGAACCGGTTCCTCGAGGATGTGGTGAAGGCGTGCGACCCGGTGTGGGCGCTGGTGATTGGCGAATTCACGCCGCGCGGCGGCATCTCCACGCGCATCACCGCGAGCCGGACCCGCGGAGACACCGGCAAGGCGAAACGACGCAATGCCCGACGAAAGCGCTGACGAGCTGAGTACGCTGATCCGCGAGATTCAGGACCGCGTACGCTTGCGCCATCCCAACGGCGCGGGCGGGGCAGGGGAGATCCGGCTGGCGGACCTGATGCCGCTGCTGCATGCGCGCGACGCGGCTGAGGCCAAGGTGGCCAGCATCGGGCGCGTGAATCCCCGGCCGCCTGGGCTGAAGAATTCCATCGCTCAATCGCTGAAGCGGATGGTTTCGCGCGCGCTCGACTGGCATGTGCGGGAGCAGGTGGAATTCAACCGCGCGGTGGTCGGCTGCGTGCAGGCCACGCTGGAGGCGCTGACCGAGCAGAACCGGGCGCTCCTGCACGCCGTGGCGCAATCGTCGGAACGGGACCGCCGTTTGCAGGATTTGATCCACGCGCTGGGGGATGAGAATCTTCGGCGCTCCGCGGAGATCACGGCGCTGGCCGCGGAGACCGCCAGCCTGCAGGAACTGCGCGGGACCGCGGTCCGGTTGGAGGAAGAGGCGCGGCACTTGCGCGACATTCGCGCGCACTGGGCGCACTGGCGGACGGAATGGGAAGCGAAGCTGTCGCACAACGAGATTGTGTTCCTGCGGAACCTGGCGGAATCGCACTCGGCGTTTCAGCACCGCGTCACCCTGCTCGAGGAGGCGTATCGCGACCTGACGAAGACGCAGCATGCGGATTTCGCGAAATCCTTGTCCGTTACGACGCTGGATATTCAGAAGCGGCTTTGGGACGATTTGCTGAAGATGCGCGCCGAGTATGACGCGATCATTCATCGCGAGTTGCGAACGCTTCGCCAGCGCGTGATTCCTGCCGCGGCGAGTGTGCCCGTGGAGGGCGGGGAGGCGATGGCCGCTCCGGGTATCGACTGGCTGGCGTTCTCCGAGCGCTTCCGAGGCAGCGAGGAACATGTCCGCGCCAATCAGCAGATGTACGCCGAGCGCTTCGCGGGTTGCCGGAATGTGCTCGATCTGGGGTGCGGGCGGGGTGAGCTGCTGGCGGTTTTGAAAGACGCGGGGATTCCGGCGCGGGGGATCGACGCCAACGCCGAATGCATCGCGCTATGCCGGGACAAAGGGCTGCGCGCGGAGGCGGCGGACATGTTCGCGTTTCTGGCCCATGGCAGCGAGCAGTTCGATGGCATCGTATCCGCACAGGTGGTGGAACACCTTCCGCCGCTGCGGCTGCCCGAGCTGGTGCGGCTGGCGAGCGAGCGGCTGAGCCCGGGCGGTCTGCTGGCGGTGGAGACTCCGAACCCGGAATGCCTGGCGATTCTGGCGACGCATTTCTGGCTGGATCCCACGCACACGCGACCGGTTCCGGCGCCGCTGCTTTCGTTCTGGATGGAGGAGGCCGGGCTGGGCGGAATCGAAGTGACGCCGCTGCATCCCGCTTCCGACAGCATTCCCGCGCTGAACAGCCTGCCGGAGGATGTGCGCGCCGCGCTGTTCGGCGGCATGGACTATGCGATCTTCGGGCGCAAGCTTTCCTGCTGAGCTTCGGCGCCGCGCATTCGATTAAAATACAGGGTGGATGATTTCGAATACGTCCGCGCCACCCGGTCCGATTGTTCCCGTCCTGGTCTACGCAGATGTGCCCGCGGCGATTGCCTGGCTGCGCGGCGCCTTCGGTTTCACGGAGCGCCTGCGCACGCCCGCCGAACCCGGCGGGACCATCCATCACGCGCAGGTTGCCGTTGGCGAGGGCTCGGTGATTCTGACCAGCGGGCACGCCGGCGGTGAATTTGTTCGATCCCTGATGGTGCGGGTGGACAATATCGACGCGCACTGCGAGCGCGCGATGGAGTTCGGCGCGAAGATTCTGAATCCGCTGGCCAGCCACGCATTTGGTGAGCGGCAGTACAGCGCCATCGACCTGGAAGGCCATCGCTGGGATTTCACGCAATCGGTGGCCGACGTGGACCCCGAAGAATGGGGCGCCATCGTGGCCGAAATGCAGCAGGAAGGAGATGCGGCGGCATGAAGCTTCGCCTGGCGATTTGGGCGGGAACGGGCGCGCTTGTGGTGGTTTTGTGGAGCCTTTACTTCTCCGCGACGCATCCAAGCGCATTTGGGGGTGTGTGGACGCTGATCGATCTGACTTGTCCCATCGCACTGGCTCGCCGCCACGCCCTCAGCTTCTATTTTGTCCTGGTGGTGAATGCCGCCACGTACGCGCTGGCCGGTCTGGTGGTGGAAGCCATGCGGCGGTATTACACTGGCCCGAGGGCGAGGACGGAAGTGTGAGTGGCGCGGTCCGGAGTCCTGTATTCTGGAACCTTTGGAGGCCTTGTTTTGCATAACGCGAAGATCAGCGCGGTAGGGTGTTACAGCCCGCCTCGCCTGCTCACGAACTTCGATCTCGAGAAGATGGTGGAAACCTCGAATCAGTGGATTCTCGAGCGGGTGGGCATTCACACGCGGCACATTGCCGATCCCGAGGTGGCCACCTCAGACATGGCCATTGAGGCCGCGAAAATCGCGCTGGCGAACCGCGGGATCGACGCGACTGACATCGAGGCGATTATCGTGGCCACGGTGACGCCGGACATGCTGTTTCCCTCCACGGCGTGCATCGTTCAGGACAAGCTGGGCGCGAAGGGCGCGTGGGGATTCGATCTGGTGGCCGCCTGCTGCAGCTTTCTATACGCGCTGAACGCGGCCGCGAACATGATTCGCGCGGGCGCGCACCGGCGGATTCTGGTGATTGGATCGGACACCATGTCGCGCATTATCGACTACACCGATCGCGGCACGTGCATTTTGTTTGGCGACGGAGCGGGCGCGTTTGTGGTGGAGCGGGGCGGGGACGACGAACCCGGCTTCATCGATTTTCTGGGTGAAGTGGATGGCTCCGGCGGCTGCTATCTGAATATGCCCGCGGGAGGCAGCCGCATGCCCGCGAGCCATGAGACCGTGGACCAGCGTATGCACTACGTCAAGCAGGAAGGGCAGCAGGTGTTCAAGTTCGCGGTGCGGCGGATGTCGGAGGTGTGCCGCGACCTGCTGGAACGCAACAATCTCAAGCCGTCGGACATATCGCTGATGATTCCGCATCAGGCCAACCGGCGGATTATCACCACCACCGCGGAGAAGCTTGGGATGCCGTGCGACCGGGTGATGATCAACATCGAAAAATACGGGAACACCACTTCGGCCACGCTTCCGCTGGCCACGCGCGACGCTTTGGTGGAAGGCCGCCTGAAGAAGGGCGACCTGATTTTGTTTGCCGCCGTCGGCGCGGGCTACACCGTCGGCGCCAGCCTTTGGCGCTGGGCGTTTTGAGGAACGGCGCGGCGTCGGCCGGGTGGTGATTGGCGGGGAGAAACGCGACTGGCGTCGCGTGTCCGGGGCATGAACGAACTTTCCGGCAGGACGGCTTTGGTGACCGGCGCAAGCCGGGGTATCGGATATTCCTGCGCATTGGCGTTGGCGGAGGCCGGCGCGGACATCGCCATCAACTACCACGCGCACGCCGATGCGGCCCGCGAACTGGAAAAACGGATCTTGTCCCTTGGCCGCCGGGCCCTGGCCATTGAGGCGGACGTTTCGTCGGCCGGTGCAGTGGGGCATCTGGTGCGGACCGCGGAGGAATATTTTGGAGCAATCGACATTCTGGTCAACAACGCCGGCATCGCGCGGGTGCAACGATTGGGAGACGTCACCGGACAGGATTGGGATGATCTGATTGCGATCAATCTCACGTCGTGCTTTCTGGTGACTCAGGCGGTGGTTCCGGGCATGCGCGCGCGGCGGTGGGGGCGCATCATCAATATGTCTTCGGTGGCCGCGCACCTGGGCGGCATCGTTGGGCCGCACTACGCGGCGTCGAAGGCGGGCATGCTGGGGCTGACCCACTATTACGCTTCCGCGCTGATTGGGGAGGGCATCACCGCGAACGCCATTTCGCCGGCGCTCATAGACACGGACATGGTGCGCGCCAACCTGAACGCCGCACCCACGTTTATTCCCGTGGGACGCTTTGGGGCGGTGGACGAAGTGGCCAGCGTAGTGGTGATGCTGGCCGGCAACGGGTACGTCACCGGCCAGACCATTCACGTGAATGGCGGCTGGTGCATGAGCTGAGCGTTACTTCGCCGGCACTCGCGCGCGGATGCCCTCCCCGATCTCCGGGCCGTCGTAGCGCAGCTTCGCGTTCAACCACACGGTCATGTCGTGCTCCCAATCTGGCACGTCCGGAAGGGTGTACCAGGACCCGGTGGCGTGCGGGCCGCCGGGGATGCGGATCAGATCGCACTCGTCGCCCGCATCGCGCAGGGCCTTGCGCAGATTGGTGGATTCGGAGAAATCGACCGATTTATCCTGATCGCCATGGATGAGCAGGAACGGCGGCGCGCCCTTGCGGACATAGGTAATTGGGGAGGCCTCGGCCAGCGCGGCTGCTTCGCCTTTGGCCTTGATTAGCGGGTCGAGCAGCGCGTGCACGTTCGGACCCACCGGCTTGCCGCGGAAATCGGTGGGCCCGAAGAGGGTCACCACCGCTTGCACGTTGGCGTCTTCGCGATCCACGGGATCTTTGGCCGCGGGATCGCCGGGCGCGCCGATCAAGCCGGCCATGTTGCTGAGCCAGCCGCCGGCCGAGCCGCCCACCAGCGCGATTTTGTTCCGGTTCGCGTCCCATTCGGAGGCGTGATGGCGGATATACCGAATGGCCCGCTCGACGTCCTGCAGCATGTCGGGGTAGGGATACTGCGGCGCAAGGCGGTAGTTGATGGAAAACACCGCGTAGCCCGCGGGGGCGAGAAATTCCGCGCAGTACGCTTCGCTCCCGTTGCGGCTGGTGCCGCCGATGAATCCGCCTCCATGAATGATGATGGCCACCGGGTGCGGGCCGGGGCCGGACGGCGCGTAGTAATCCATGGTGAGTTTTTCGCCATCCGGCTCGCCGTAGGTGATGATGTCCGTCACAAATTTGGAGCAGCAGGGCGTCTCCACCGGCTTCGGCTCCATGAGTTCGGCGCGGGTGAAGTCAGGGTCGTAGAGGTTGAGCTGATACTTGCCATCGCGGCCGATCTTCGGTTTCTCGGGCGTCAGGCCGCGCTCCACCACGGTGCGATAGCCGGCCTCCGCGCTGGGCACGCCCAGAGCCAGATGATGCATGACGCCGAGCGTGTGCGGGGATGGGTTGTGCACGTTCAGCATGTATTCCAGCCAGTCCGTGCCGTCGGGTACGCGCATGTCCACCCAGTCCGTAACGCTGTCCCTCATGCCGCCGTGCCAGATCTCGCGGAAGCCGAGGATGCCGCCATAGAAGCTGTCTTCGGCGGCGCGGTTTTGCACGGTGAAGCCGGCGTGGATGATGCGCTCGGAGACGCGCGTGGCGGCCAGATCCTTGCCGAAATCGTGGCCGAGCCGGGAGCCAGGGAGGTATTGAACGAACTCCACCAGGTGCCCGTCCGGATCGGTGAGCTGGAAGCTCAGGTCGCCGCTGCGATCGGGCGTGACGGCGTCGGGAACCTTCACGCCGCGGCTGGCCAGATAGTCGCGCAATTGACGCACGCCGGTGGTTTCGAAGGCAATGTCGATGAGGCGGTCCTGAGTCTCGCTGGTGAGTTCCGGGAAGACTTCGATGTATTGGTGATCGTTCACCTTGAAGATCGCGTTCTGGTCCGCGCTGGTGAGGTCGGCGAAGCCCAGCGCGTGCCCGTAGAAATTGCGGGCCGCGGCGATGCTGCTGGTGCGAAGAGCCACGTGCGCGACGCCGACGATGGGCGGGCGCTCGACGGCGCCGATCAGACCGCAGACAAGAAACAAAAGGCAAGAGGTGCGCATAACAGTCCCCGCTGGTTTCTGTGCGTAATCCGCGTTTATCCGCGTTAATTCGCGGCTACGATTTGGCCGCCGATGAACGCCGATGAACGCGGATAGCGAATTTCTGAACACGGCTATTCAATCGCCATGCCGGCCTGCAGGCGCAGGTCGCGCGACGATGCTCCTACGTGGACGACTCGCGAACCCGTGGCCAGCGCCCACTTGCTCTGCGCCGTTGACCAATATTGCAGCCTGCGCAAGGGCACGTGGATGGTTACCACTTTTGTCTCGGCCGCCGGCACGCTCACCCGGTCGAACGCGGCCAGCGCCCGGGGAGCGAACTGGGCGCCCCGCGGAGGCCGGCTGGGCGCGGCCAGATACACCTGCGGAACTTCGTCGCTCGATACTGTGCCCGCGTTGTGCAGGCCGAAACTGACATCGAGGCCGCCATCGTCCGCGCGCGAGACTTTCAGATCTGAATATTCGAACTTCGTGTAGGACAGACCGAAGCCGAACGGGAAGAGCGGCTCGATGTTGTTCTTGTCGAACCAGCGGTAGCCGACGTCAACGCCCTCCGAATATGTGGTCTTGCCATCGACGCCTTTCGAGGAGCGTTCGGGATGCGCCGGATCGTTGGCCAGACCCTGATCGAGGGCTTTCATCCAGGTGAACGGCAGCCGTCCGGCGGGGCTCACGCGTCCCGTGAGAACGTCGGCCGTGGCCCAGCCGCCTTCGTCCCCGGGGAACCACATCTGCAGCACGCCTTTCACCTTGCTCAGCCAGGGCAGCGCCACCGGCTGGCTGACGTTTAACACCACGATGGTGTTTGGATTCACCGCGGCCACGTCTTCAATCAACTTGTTCTGATCGCCGGGGATGCCGAACGCCGGCCTGCCGCGCGACCACGCGAACACCACCGCTGTCTTCGCCTGCTTCGCCGCCGCGATCGCCGCATCGTAATTCGCTTTCTGCTGTTCGGGCGTCACCCAGGCGAGGCGCACCTGCACGGGATTGCCGGAGACATCCGCGGTGGTGGTGACAGAGAGCGCGTGCTGGCCGGCGGTGAGCTTTATGCGGCGGCGCATGTTGTCGAGCCCGTCCGGGGTGGGCACGATGTTGTGCTCTCCCGCATGCAGGACATTGCCGTGCATGTTACCCATGTGGTTGCCGGTGTGGCTGACCTGCTTGCCATCGATGTTCAGCGTGCCAACGGTTCCCAGGAGCTGCAGATTCACCAGGTACGATCCGGTTTCAGGAACGGTCAGGGTTCCGGTCCACTGCCAGGAGGAACCGGCCGGGAGGGCTTTGCCGTTGGCGCGGGTGAAATCGAGTTGTGCGTCGGCCTGAGCCGCCGCGCCGGTTCCCGTGCGCGTGAGGGACAGGGCGGAGGCGGGAATGGCGACACCGGTCATGTCGTCCGCCACCGCGTACGTAACGTGCGCATCGGGGGCCAGCTCGCGCAGCGCTTCGACGGCGCCGATCTGCCGCGCGGGAATGCCCAGGGCCTTTTCACCGGGCTCACCCACGGCGATGGTTTGTCCCGCGCCGGGCCCGATCATCGCCAGCGACGCGAGGTCGTCCGCTTTCAGCGGCAACACGCCGCCGTCGTTCTTCAGGAGAACGGCCGCGTCGGCGCCGGTTTTGCGTACAATCAGCGCGTCGGCTTCCTCGGGGATGGGCGTGACGTCATGCTTGCCTTTGCCGTCGAGGAATCCGAACTTGTCCATCTGCACCAGAATCCGCCCCACCGCGCGGGTGATGGTGTCTTCGGTTACCAGACCGCTCTTTACGGCGTTCAGCATGCCGACCGCGGGAGGCGCTTTGGGGAAGTTGAAATTGAACCGGCCGGGCGGCGGCTCTTCGGGGACCGCGCCTCCGAAGCCGGCGTCGCCAAAATCGAAGTTGGCGGGCAGCGGTTTGGGCGGAGGCGGCGGCTCCGCTTTGAAGTATGTTGGCGTGAAGCCGGTGCCGGGCATTTCGAGATCGAGGCCGTGGTCGATGAAGTCCGTGGCGTGGGTGGCGCCCCAGTCGGAAGTGATGAATCCCTGAAAGCCGATCTCTTCCTTCAGGATCTTGATTTGCGTGTCGGAGTTCCCGCAGGCGGACGCTCCGTTCACGCGGTTATACGAACACATGATGGAGGAGACGCCGGCGGCCACGGCGTCCACGAACGGGGCGACGTAGATCTCATGCAGGGTCTGCTGATCGACGAAGTTATTGTTGCCGCCGTCGTAGGCGACGTAGTGCTTGGCCTGGGCCATGATGCCCTGGCTTTGGGCGCCGCGAATCAGGGCCGCGCCGATTTGGCCGGTGAGCACGGGGTCCTCGCCGTAGGTGTTGTAGCCGCGGTCGAAGGTGATGTCGCGATCGATGTTGATGAAGGGCTGGAGGATGACGTCGATGCCCTGCGCGCGCGCGTCACGGCCGATGACCACGCCGTTTTGTTCGGCGTCCTCGCGGCTGAATGTGGCGGCGAGGCCCATGGTGCTGGTGGGCGCGGTGGAGGGCAGACGGGTGAGCACGCCGGGCGGACCATCGGCCATCCGGAGAGAGGGAATGCCGAGACGCGGGAGGCCCCGCCAGAAGCCGGGCTGGCCCTGATCGGTGTCGGGCGGCTCGGCATCGCCGTGGATCATGGCGATTTTCTCGTCGAGGGTCATCTGGCTGAGCAGTTTGTCGACACGGGCATTGCCGGTGACCACCGGCACGCTGGTTTGCGCGAGAGCCGCGCAGGTGATGAGAAGGGATACGGCGAGGCCGCGCGATGTGTTCATGGAGTCACTCCTGGGACCCGGCGCGCGGACCAACGGCGTTGCGCGCGCAAACATGTAATCTATCACGCTAAACGACGAGGACGGTTGGGGGTTCGTTAACGGGGGCACCATGCGGCAACAGGCAGGGCATGGCCCTGCCCCACAACAAAAGAAAAGCGGGGCCTGGCGGCCCCGCACGAAAGGGTTGAGATTTGCTCCAGGAGATGCTTGACGATTTCTTTATCGGCGTCAGGCGGCGGAAGCTATAGAGGGATTCCGCGTCAATTCGATCCGCTCGCGCAGGCCGGGTACGGCCACGCGGAGAACGTCTTCGATGCGGTCCGCGAAGATGAACTCCATCTCCTTGCGGACGTGGTCGGGCAGCTCGCGCAGATCCTTCTGGTTGATCCTGGGCAGGATCACCGTATCGATTCCGGCGCGGCGGGCGGCCAGCACTTTCTCCTTCACGCCGCCGATGGGCAGCACCAGCCCGGTCAGCGTCATCTCGCCGGTCATGGCCACGTCGGGGCGCACCGGCTGCTTCGTATAGAGGGAGGCCATCGCGGTAGCCATGGTCACTCCGGCGGAGGGGCCATCCTTGGGGATGGCGCCGGCCGGCACGTGGATGTGCACGCCGCTGTTCCTGAACAGCGCCGGCTCGATGCCCAGCGCTTCGGCGTGCGACCACAGATAGCTGCGGGCGGCGCGGGCGGACTCCTGCATCACTTCGCCAAGCTGGCCGGTGAGCGTGAGATCCTTGCCGTCCGGCAGCAGCGTGCCTTCGATGTACAGGACATCGCCGCCCGCCTCGGTCCAGGCCAGGCCGGTGGCCACGCCCGCGGGAAGGTCGCGGCGCATTTGCTCGGGGGTGAAGTTCTCCGGTCCGAGCATTTCGTCGAGGTCCTCCGGCGCCACGGTGACGGCGCCCTCATGACCTTCGGCGAACCGCAGGGCGACTTTGCGAACCACCCGTCCGATGGCCCGTTCGAGGCGCCGCAGCCCGGCTTCCCGGGTGTAGCCGGTGATGATCTTCAGCAGCGTGTCGTCGCCCAGCAGGACCTGCTCGGCGGTCAGCCCGGCCTCTTTCAACTGGCGCGGGATCAGATAGCGGTGCGCGATCTGCATCTTCTCCTCTTCGCTGTAGCCGCCCAGGCGCAGGATCTCCATGCGGTCCAGCAAAGGCGCCGGGATGGTGTCCAGCGCATTGGCGGTGGTGACGAAGAGCACCTTCGAAAGGTCGAAAGGCAGGTCGAGATAGTTGTCGCGGAAATCCTTGTTCTGCGCGGGGTCGAGGATCTCCATGAGCGCGGCGGCCGGATCGCCGCGGAAATCACGCCCTAGCTTGTCCACTTCGTCCAGCATGAGCACCGGGTTTTTCGTCCCGGCGCGCCGGATGGCCTGGATGAGACGGCCGGGCATGGCCCCGATGTAGGTGCGGCGGTGACCGCGCAGCTCGGCTTCGTCGTGCAGGCCGCCGAGGCTCATGCGCTCGAACTTACGGTCGAGGGCGCGCGCGATGGATTGCCCCAGCGACGTTTTGCCGACGCCGGGAGGCCCCACAAGGCACAGGATGGGCGCCTTCGCGTTGGGGTTCAGCTTCAGCACGCCGAGTTGCTCGAGGATGCGCCCTTTGACGTCTTTCAGGCCAAAGTGGTCTTCATCCAGCACCTGGCGCGCGTGAGCGATGTCCAGCTTTTCCTCGCTGTACTTGTTCCATGGCAGATCGAGCACGTATTCGAGATACGTGCGGATGACGTGATAGTCGGGCGCGGCGGTGGGCAGCTTCTCCATGCGGGAAAGCTCGCGCTCGGCTTCTTTGCGAACATCGTCGGGCAGGTCGGTATTGGCGAGGCGCTCACGAAGCTGTTCCACCTCGGCCTGTTCGCCGTCCTTGTCGCCCAGCTCCTGCTGGATAGCCTTCATCTGCTGGCGCAGCAGGTAGTCCTTCTGTTCCTTGGACATCTCCGTGCGCGCCTCGGAAGTGATCTTGTTGCGCAGCTCAAACACCTGCACCTCGTGGGTGAGATAGGCGTGGGTCAGCCGCAGCGCTTCGGCGCGGGTGGGCGCTTCGAGGAGTGCCTGCCCTCGTGCCAGATCGATGCTGAACATAGAGGCAAGCATCCAGGCGAGGCGCAGCCCATCGTCGTTGGCGGCGAGGAGGCGGCCCAGTTCCTGAGGAGAATTCGGATGGGCCAGCGAAATGGCCCGCGCACCCAGTTCGGTGAGCGCACCGTGTAGAGCTTCCACCTCCGGTCCTTTGTCCTCGGGGAGGGGCAGGGGATGGGTCTTCGCGCGCAGATACGGCTCGGACGCGTCCAGTTTGATGAGGGCCACGCGCTCGGTGCCGAGCACCAGCAGCTCCACCGAGTCTTCCTGGCGATTCACCTTGCGCACAATGGCTTTGGTGCCGACGACGTAGAGGTCGTCCTGGGTGGGCACCTCCACGGAGGCGTCTTTCTGCGAGAACACTACAAGCTGCTTTTCTTCGGTGGCGAGCGCGGCCTCGACGGCGGCCAGCGAACTGGCACGGCCGACCGTGAGGGGCATCATGAGATACGGGAACAGCACCGCATTCTTCAGAGGCAGGACGGGCAGGGTCTGGATGGAGTTGTTAGTTTCGGACATGTTTGACACCTCTCGACTCAACTTATCTGATGCTAAACCTGCTAATTCGATGCAAACAAAAGGCGGGCACCGGAGCGCCCGCCTTATCGTGCTGAAAACAGTTCCCTTGCTTACTTGTTCGGGTTCTGGATTACGATGAACCGGCTGGCTCCATTGCCCTGCTGGTCGCTGCGATAGACCAGCAGCAGAACCTGGTGGCCGGCAGAGGCTTTGACAGCGGCGTTGAAATCGGACAGGTTGCTCACTTTCTGATGGTTAACCCGCTCGACCACGTCGCCTTCCTGCAAGCCGGATTCGGCGGCGGACGATCCCTCCGCGACGTCGGTCACCACCACGCCGGTGATTCTGGTGGGAAGGTTCAGCTTCTGTTGAATGTCGGAAGAGATGCTGTCCACCTGGACGCCGTCCAGAGCGCTGGCCGCTCCCTCAGCGGGACTGCCGGAGCCCTCGTGGTTGCCGCCGCGGGTTTTGCCGTATTCGGTGTTTTCGCCGAGGGTCAAGGGAACGGTCTGTTCCTCGCCGTTTCGAACGATGCGCAGATCTACCTTTGTGCCGGGGGCCATGCCGGCGACCTGGATGCGGAAAGAGTTCTCATCCTGCACCGGATTGCCGTTGACGGCGACGATGACATCGCCCACCTGCAGGCCGGCCCTGCCGCCGGGGGAGTCGGCGTCCACCTGGCTGATGGCGACGCCGGTCTGCCCGGGCTTGAGCCCGTAGGCCTGCTCCTGTCCGGGAGCGATGCCGTTGGGCATGATGCCGATGAACCCGCGCTCCACCTTGCCGCTCTTGATGAGCTGCGCCATGACGTTTTGCGCCATGTTGGCGGGGATGGCGAACCCGATGCCGACGTTGCCGCCGGTCTGGCCGCCCACGATAGCCGTGTTGATGCCGATCAGCTCGCCGCGCGTGTTGATGAGCGCTCCGCCGGAATTGCCGGGGTTGATGGCGGCGTCGGTCTGGATGAAATCTTCCACCTGCTCGATGCCGAGGCCGGAGCGTCCCTTCGCGCTGACGATGCCCATGGTCACGGTCTGGCCGAGGCCGAACGGGTTGCCGATGGCGAGAACGATATCGCCGACCTGAGAACTGGAAGAGTTCGCCAGGGCCAGCGTCGGCAGATTGCTTTGATCCACTTTGATGACGGCGAGATCGCTGGCGGTGTCCGTGCCGATGACTTTGGCCGGGATTTCCTTTTCGTTGGAGAAGGAGACTTTGATGTCGGTGGCGCCTTCGACCACGTGGTTATTGGTGAGGATGTAGCCGTCGGGACTCACCACCACGCCCGAGCCGAGCGCGTGGGCGATCCGTTCGCGCGGCTGCTGTGCCCCGCGGCCACCGAAGAACTGGTGAAAGAAGTCGTCAAAGGGACCGCCCTCCTGGCCGAAGGGGCCGTCCTGCACCTTGACCTTGGAGGTGGTTGAAATATTGACAACGGCGGGCATGGCGCGATGCACCACGGGCGCGAAGCTTCCGCTCTGGAAGGCTTCGGTGGTGGCGGCTTGCGCGGTGGCAACGAAAATGGGCACGTGCCGGGCGCTGGCAAAGTTATAGGCCAGAGCGCCGGTCATCGCCGCTATGATGATCACGAGGATCGCCGTGGAACGGCGGATCTGCATCAATCGGTTCATTTTGAATTCATTCCTCTCAAACCTTGGTTGTTTCAAAACTCAATTGGCCCGACGGACCGGCGTCCATGAAGACGCGTTCGCCGTCGCGCACCTCGCCGCTCAGAATGCGGCGGGCCAGCGGGGTTTCGATCTCCCGCTGGATGGCGCGCTTCAACGGGCGCGCGCCATAATTCGGGTCGTAGCCGGTGCGCACCAGATGCGAGCGCGCCGCGTCCGACAGATCCAGTTCGATGTGGCGATCGGCCAACCGCTTGCGCAGGCCGGCAAGCTGGATGTCAACGATCTGCTTCAAATGCTCCTCCGACAGCGCGTGGAACACGATGATCTCGTCCACGCGGTTCAGGAACTCGGGGCGGAAATGCCGCCTCAGCTCCTCGGTAACGGCTTCCTTCATGCGGCCATACCCCGCGCCGTCGAAATCTCCCCGGTAGTCCAGAATGCGATGGCTGCCGATGTTGGAGGTCATGACGATGATGGTGTTCCGGAAGTCCACGGTGCGGCCCTGACCATCGGTCAGGCGGCCATCGTCCAGAATCTGCAGCATGGTGTTGAAGACATCCGGGTGCGCCTTCTCGATCTCGTCGAATAACACTACACAATAAGGACGACGTCTGACCGCTTCCGTTAGTTGCCCGCCTTCCTCATAGCCGACGTAGCCGGGAGGCGCGCCGATGAGCCGGGCCACGGCGTGCTTCTCCTGATACTCCGACATGTCGATGCGAATCATGGCTTTCTCGTCATCGAACAGGAAGGCGGCGAGCGCGCGGGCGAGTTCGGTTTTTCCCACGCCGGTGGGGCCGAGAAAGATGAAACTGCCGATAGGCCGGTTAGGATCTTTTAATCCCGAGCGGGCGCGCAGAACCGATTCCGCGACGGCGACGACCGCTTCGTCCTGGCCGATGACGCGCTTATGCAATTCGCTTTCGAGGGCGAGAAGCTTTTTCATTTCGCCCTCGAGGAGCCTGGAAACGGGAACGCCGGTCCAGCGGCTGACCACGTCGGCGATGTCCTCTTCGTCCACTTCCTCTTTCAGCAGGCGGACACCGCTCTGCTTTTTCTGCAAATTCTGTTCGGCGGCTTCGAGCTGCTTCTGCAGGCTGGTGAGCTTGCCGTACTTGAGCTCGGCGGCTTTGTTGAGGTCGTAATCGCGCTCGGCGCGGTCGATTTCCTTGCGGGTGATCTCGAGCTGCTCACGCAGGGCGCGCAGCCGGGCGACTCCCTCTTTTTCGGCCTGCCACTGGGCCTGCAAGGCGCTGGTTTGCGTTTTCAGGTCGGCCAGTTCTTTTTCGATTCTGACGAGGCGCTCTTTCGAGGCCGCGTCGGATTCTTTTTTCAAAGCCTCGCGTTCGATTTCGAGCTGCATGGCGCGGCGCGACGCTTCGTCGAGCTCGCTGGGCATGGAATCGATTTCGGTGCGCAGTTTAGCGGCGGCTTCGTCGACCAGATCGATGGCTTTGTCGGGGAGAAAGCGATCAGTGATGTAGCGGTTGGAGAGCACCGCCGCAGCCACCAGCGCGGAGTCCTTGATGCGCACGCCGTGATGCAGCTCGTAGCGCTCACGCAGGCCGCGCAGGATGGAGATGGTGTCCTCCACGGTGGGCTGATCCACCAGCACGGTCTGGAAACGACGCTCGAGAGCGGCGTCCTTCTCGATGTATTTGCGGTATTCGTCCAGGGTGGTGGCGCCGATGCAGTGCAATTCGCCGCGCGCGAGCATGGGCTTGAGCAGGTTGCCGGCGTCCATGGCGCCTTCGGCTTTGCCCGCGCCCACCACGGTGTGCAATTCGTCGATGAACAGGATGATTCCGCCGGCGGAGGATTGCACCTCTTTCAGAACCGCTTTCAGACGCTCTTCGAATTCGCCACGGAATTTCGCGCCGGCGATGAGCGCGCCCATGTCCAGGGCGACCACGCGCTTGTCCTTGAGGCCTTCGGGAACATCGCCGCGCACGATGCGCTGCGCCAGCCCTTCGACGATGGCGGTTTTGCCTACGCCGGGCTCGCCAATGAGCACCGGGTTGTTCTTGGTGCGGCGGGAGAGAACCTGAATTACGCGGCGGATTTCGTTGTCGCGGCCGATGACCGGGTCGAGCTTGCCTTGTCCGGCCATGAGGGTGAGGTCGCGGCCGTATTTCTCGAGAGCTTCGTAGGTGGTTTCGGGATTCTGGGTGGTGACGCGCTGGTTGCCGCGGACCTCCTGCAGAGCGGTCATCAGGCGATCCCGGCTGAGGCCAAGCTCGTTAAACAACCGGCCGGCGGCGCCGCGTTCCTCGGAAGCGGCCAGAAGCACATGCTCGACGGAGACGTATTCGTCCTTGAGGCGTTTGGCTTCGTCTTCGGCCTGCGTCAGCAGCTTCTGCAGCCGGGGAGTGACGTAGATCTGGTCGGGCGAGGCGGCGGGGCCGGAGACCTTGGGAAGACGGTCGATTTCCTGGTCGAGACGGCGGTGCAGCGTATCAATATTGATGTCTGCTTTGTTGAGAATAGAGGGAACGAGGCCGCCTTCCTGCTGAAGCAGGGCCAGAAGGAGGTGTTCGATATCGATTTGCTGGTTGCCGTTACGGACAGCGATGGATTGAGCGCCGCGGACGGCGTCCTGCATTTTTTCAGTGAATCGATTGAAGTCAAAGGCCAAAGCTTAGTCCCTCGTTATCAACTAACCTTAGTTTAGCTCCGATATGTAAGACGCGCAAGATCCACGCTTTGTTTCGTGGAAAGCGGCCCCGGAGGAGCCTGATCCAAGCATGGGATTCGCCTTCCCAGCCATGTTATGCTGGCCCAAACCGGGCTGGCAACATCCGGATTTGGAGGTGCGCTCTGATCGTCCCGGTGCCGCCCCACCACCGGGGCACGCGCTGAGAGGTCCGCTTCGGGAAACAACCGGTTGCTATCCGTCCCGCTCATGAAGTAATCTTGTCGCAATCGCATCGCGGGATGTGCGCGCGCTAACTTCATGACACCAGAGCAATTCGAGCGGCTCCGCGCCATCTTCTACCAGGCCCTCAGCCTGCCTGAAGGGGACCGGGCCGCCTATATCGAAGCCCAGACACCAGGACAGGAGGGCGTTCGAGCGGAGATGATGGCGCTGCTCAAAGCGCAGGATCCGGGCCAGGTGTCCGCGCCGCTGGCTCCGCCGCCGCTTTCGGCCGCGCCCACCGAGACGCGCCCGCCTGGTCCGGCGCAAGCCGAGACACGCGTGGGAATCTACAAGGTGCTCCGGGAGCTGGGGCGCGGCGGGATGGGCACCGTTTATCTGGCCGTGCGCAGCGACGATGTGTTCAGTAAAGTGGTGGCGCTGAAGGTGATCTCGCTGAGCGCGGCGCAGGGCGATTTCGTGGAGCGCTTCAAGCAGGAGCGGCAGATTCTGGCCGGGCTGGACCACGTGCATATCGCGCGCATTCTGGATGGCGGCAACACCGAAGACGGGCGGCCGTACTACGTGATGGAATACGTCGACGGCCTGCCCATTGACGGTTACTGCGACCGGGCCGGCGCGGGCGTGACGGCGCGGGTGCAGGTGTTCATTCAGGTTTGCGACGCGGTGGATTACCTGCATAGCCAGGCTATCGTGCATCGCGATTTGAAGCCGAGCAACATTATGGTGACCGCCGATGGGCAGGTGAAGCTGCTCGATTTCGGTATCGCCAAGGTGCAAACGGTGGGCGGGCTGGTGGCGGGGCACGGCGACGGCCAGCCCACCATGATGATGACGCCGGGCTACGCGAGTCCGGAGCAGATTGAAGGACGCACGGTGACCAAGAGCGCGGACATCTACGCGCTGGGCGTGATCCTCTACAAGCTGCTCACGGGCACCGCGCCCTTCGCGAACCGGGACGGGAGCCCCAACCTGGCCGCGCAGCTTTCCGGGCAGACTCCGCCGCCGCCCAGCCGCAACTCGACCATCACGGAGAAACGCACGACGGGAAACCCGGCGGAGATCCGCAGACGGGTGGGCGGGGATCTGGATCGCGTGGTGCTGATGGCGCTGGAGCGCGATCCCGCGCAGCGTTACGAAACGGTGCGCCAGTTCGGCGAGGATCTGCGGCGGTTCCTGGACGGCCGTCCGGTGATGGCGCGGCACGCGGGACCGCTGTACCGTCTGAGCAAATTCGTGGGGCGCAACAAGATTGTGGTGACGCTGGCGGCGTTGCTCGCGGTGGTGAGTTGCGCGGGAGCGTGGATCGCCATACAATCGCGCATCCAGAAGGCGCGGGTGGAGGCGCGGGAGGAAGCCCTGGAGCGCTTCGTCAACCTGTTGAATACGCGCGTGGACCATTGGAACGAGAACGCCGACGCGAACGGGCAGAATCGGGAGATCGCCGATGTGCAGAGCGCCAGCCAGGTGCTGGCGACGGAAATTCCCGGGGTGCTGGCGTCGCCGGCGGCCGATCCGGCGCGAGTGAAGAACGTGATTGTGGGGGTGCATCACTTCCTGGAACGCGCCGATCAGAAATCGCAAGGGGAAGCGCCGGTGCGCAAGAAGATCGCGGTGGTGTACCGGCAGGTGGGCGATTTGGAAGCGACGGCGCGGACTCCGCGGGTGTCGGACAAACGGGATGCGGTGACGGAGTATAAGGAGGCCGCCGCGGTGGCGGCCAGCGTGCGGCCAGCGGACCAAAGCTGGGCGAATGATCAACTGGCGCAACTGGACGGCCGGCTGGGCACGCTGGGAAGCCGGGTGGACACGAACCTGCTTACTCCGGAGCAGGCCACGCCGCTGGAACAGCCGGCGGCAGCGGCTCCGGCGAGGACCGCGAGGCATAGCGCGGCGCCGACGGCGCTGCCGCCCATCGCGCCTCCGCCCGCTCCGCCGCAGCCCACGGTGGACGCAGCCAGGCTGGCGGACATCATGCAGCAGTTGACCATCACCGAAGCGCACGCGGCGCAGGCCCATAAGAATCTGGAAGCGCTGCGCAAGCGCCTGGCCGGCGACGGCCAGACGGTGAATCAGACGACGACGGCGTCGATGGCGCGGGCCGATTCGTTCCTTCACGGGGCGCGCGCGGCGCTCGGACGGCAGGATCTGGACGCGGCCGACGACCAGCGGCAGAAAGCCGAGTACGAGGTGCAGAAAGTCTTCCGGGACGTGGGTAACTAGTGGACGCAACGCCCGCTCCGTGACCGTCGCGGTTCAGAAGCGCTGTCTGGCATCCGCGGTTGACCAACCGCGAGAAATTGCCGGGCTCATGGGCACCCAGCAGCGTCAAAACGCACTATCATAGGAGGGATGTTTTCGGAGGTGAAGAGGTCACGATGAGAACCAGATTGATGAAGCCCGCCGGACTGACGGTACTGGGCGGGTGTCTGCTGCTGGCGGCCGGCATGCTTATGGCGCAGAGCACCAGCAGCGGCACCACGGCGCCCAAGCCGAGGTCGACCACGGCAAGAGCGAAGCCGGCCACGCCGGTGGACAAAGTGGTGAAGATGCTGAAGGCCGGCCTGGGCGAGGATCTTGTGGTCAAGGAGATTGTCCGGGAGAATTTGAAGGCGGATCTGACGCCCGACGAGATGGTCAGGCTGAAGGAAGCCGGGGCGTCGGACCGGGTGATTTCGGCGGTGATGGACCCGTCGTCGGTGGGCAGCGCGCCCGCGCCGATGGCTCCGATCCCGCCGCCGGCAGCTCCCCCGTCTGAGCCGCAAGCGGCTCCCGCGTCGTCCGCTCCGGCGGCAGCTTCGTCCGGCGGCTCCGGACCACTCCCGACGGTTACCCCGGACGCCAAATCGCAATTGCGCCGGGCAGCCATCGACGAATTTGACTACAGCACGGTGAAGACCTCGGTGCAGGCGGTGTTCAACACGCAGGTGGATATCGGCAAAGGGATACGGTCCCTGCTGACCACGCGTTTGCAGCAGGCCGGGAAGATTCGCATCGTGGAGCGCGCCAAAGTGAACGATGTCATGAAGGAGCAGGATTTCGGGGCGAGCAACCGCGTGAAGCAGGGCACGAACGCGCGCATTGGAAAGATTATTGGCGCGGACGTATTTCTGATGGGCGATATCGTGGCCTTCGGGCGTGACGATCGCAACACCAAGGTCAGCGCGGGGGCTTTCGGAGCGCGGGGTCCCTTCAGTCACATTTCCGTGGGCAAGAAATCGGACAAGGCGGTGGTGGTGATCGATTACCGGCTGGTGGACGCGGAGACCAGCGAGGTGATCGACACGGGCGAGGCGCGCGGGGAGAGCTCGCGCGAGAGCAAGGGCTTTGGAGGCATGTTCGGCGTTTCCGGCGCCGGCGCGGGTGGAGGCGGGGTGGACATGAGCAGCAGCAACTTCGGCCAGACGATTATCGGCGAAGCGACCATCGACGCCTGCAACAAGCTGGCGGACATCATGAACGCGAAAGTGCCCGGCCTGCCCAAGAAACAACTGGACATTGAAGCGCGCGTGGCCGATGTCAGCGGGAGCACCGTGACGCTGGCGGCTGGCGGGAACGATGGAATCCAGGTGGGCGACCGCTTTGAGGTGTTCCACATTATCTCGGAGATTAAGGATCCGGTGAGCGGCGAGGTGTTGGACAGCAAGGTGGAGAAAACCGGCGAGATGGTGATTACGTCGGTGCGCGACCGGGTGGCTTTTGGACAGTATTCGGGCGGAACGATTTCGGTGAAGAATTCCACGGCTCGGAAGGTGCAGCAGTAAGGCCGCTCCATAAAAGTAAGACCGCTCCATAACTGTCGCGGTTCGGTAACGGTGAACAAAAACGCGGGGGAGAAATTATGAGGAAACTTTCTGCGATCGCGATGCTGGGGACTGCCGCCTGCTGGACCGCCAGCGCGCAGAGCAAGAGAACGATGGCCGTCGAACAATTCGATTTTTCGACGGTGCAGTCGGCGGTGGCGGCCGTCTTCGGCACCAACGTCGACGTGGGCCGGGGTATTCAATCGCTGATGGTGAAGCGCATCGCCACGGACAACAAGTTCACGGTGGTGGAGCGCGAGAAGATCGCGACGGTGATGAAGGAGCAGGATTTCGACGCCAGCAATCGCGTGAAGAAGGGAAGCGGCGCGCGCATCGGACAGATTCGCGGCGCGGACTTCACGCTGATGGGGGACATTGTGGTGTTCGGCCGGGATGACCGGCGCAGCGGCGGCGGGGGAGGAATCGGCGTCGGCGGCGTGGGAGTGGGGGGCGGAGGATATAAGGGCACGGGCAAAGCGGTGGTGGTGCTGGACTACCGGCTGGTGGATAACGAGAGCTCGGAGATTGTGGCCACGGGCGAAGCGCGCGGCGAATCGCAGCGCACCAGCAAAGGCGGCGTGGGCGGATTTTTCGCGGGCGGCGTGCTGGTGGGCGGCGGGTTTGGATCGGACGCTTCGAACTTCGGCCAGACCATCATCGGCGAAGCGGTGATGGACGCCTGCGACCATTTGGCGCAGGACTTGCTCCAGCATGGCGCGGACGTGGCGGCGTCGGAGAAGGAAGTTGAAGTGGAGGCTCTGGTGGCCGATATCAACGGTTCCACCATGGTGATCAATGCCGGATCGCAGGCGGGGGTTCGAGTGGGCGATCAGCTTACTGTCTTCCACAAGGGCAAGGAGATCAAGGACCCGGCGACGGGCGAGGTGCTGGATGTCCAGGTGGACCAGATTGGCACGCTGACCATCACCAGCGTACGCGACCGCATCGCCACGGGGACGTATAGCGGGAGCCCGGCGCGCCAGGGGGACGTGGTTCGCAAGTAGGAGGCGAACATGATTCGTGCGGTTTTGTTTTTGGCTTTGGCCGGCGCCATGTTTGCGCAGAGCACCGCGGCGGACCGGCAGCGCGATTTGCAGGACAAGGTAGCCGGCATGAGCGTGCGGCTGAACGGGCATCCCGCCGGACGGCAGGTGATCTCCGATGCGGACCGGCTGGCGGCTGGATACAACGACCTGATTCCGCTGGTTACGGCGTTCGGAGAGAGCGATTACGCGCTGAACCGGGAGCTGGCGCAGGCGTCGTTTGCGTGGCTGGCTCGAGCAAGCGCGATGTATGCGGCCGATCAGGCGGTGTCCCAGTCGCTGATGCACACGTACGGGGTGATTGGCGATTTCTATCGTAATTACGGGTCGTTTTATCCACCGGGCGCGGCGCTCGCTTACGGCGGGAGCAACCAACTGGCGCGTTCGATGGTGCTGAACCGGCGTGGAGGGAAATCCTCCGAGCGGGAGATGGAGCGCTCGGCAATGGACTGGGCGGCGGTGACCTATATGAACGGGGCGATGTACGGCGCTCCGCCGCGCGAGGGTGAACCGCCGGAGGGTCCGGCGGCGGGGCCGCCGGGCGCCCCCGGGCCGGGCATGCAGGCTACCGCGCTTCCGTCAGTGGACGAGAGCAAACTGGACGACCAGCAGAAGGCGGCCTGGAGCGATGCGCGGGAGCGCTTCATGAACGTCGCGCCGAAGGTGCAGGAAGCGCGGGTGCTGATGGCGCAGCTTTCCGCGCGGCTGGAGGCGCAGGGGCCGAACATGACGCTGAACACGCAGGACGCGGCCGCCGCGCTGATGATGCAGGGGTTTCTGGACGATGCCGCCGAACTGATCCGTCAGGGCCAGTTCGAGAAGGCCAGCGAGGCGCTGGTGCGGGCGGATTACCAGAGGCAGAAGCTGAAGAGCGTGACGGGGCAGTAGGCCGCCGAAAATTTACATATATTTACATTGTTTGCCTTGAGGCGTTACAGGGTTCCGCCGATGTGCCTCATAGGGCAACGTCCATCCGGTTGCCCGGGAAACGGGAGAACGAATGTCAATTCATTCCGTCGACGGAAGCAAGGGCAACGCGGCGCTGCCGTGGCTGGACTCGCCGGCCAGGACGAACGCGACGAGCGCCAGCAGCACCACCGAGTTTTCGCATCTGGTTCAGTCCTTCGGGAACCTGTTGCAGGAATTCCGGGGCGATTTTGACGGCGCCGAACTGGCCGGGCTGACCAGCGGGACGCCGGCGGGGAACGCTCCAGCGACGCCGATGCAGGCTTCCGGATCGGTGAGCATCAGCGGGCGCGTGGCCGTGGAAGCGGGACAGGCAGCGGTCGCGGCTCCGTCGTCTCCGAGCGTCGCGGCCACCCCTCCGCAGAGCACTCCACAGACTTCCGCCGCCGCCAATGACACTCCGGCGGCGCCGCTCGCACCGCAGACGCCTCCGCCGATGGTATCGGTTCCCGGCATCAGCGAAGACAATCCGCAACAGATGTGCACTTTGTCGCAGGCACAGAGCGTGCTGGCGGCGTTCCCCAACGCGACCCTGGAAGTTTGGACCGACAGCGGGCCGGTGGCAGCCAGCAGCCTGACGGGCGTCAGCCCCGATCAACCGCTTCCTTACGTCATCGCTTACGGCACCAACCCCACCACCGGCGGACCGAACCTGTACTACGCCGGGGTCATCGTGAGTGAGGGGCAGCAGGCTTTGCAGCAGACCGGCCAGGGCCTGATGACGGCCGGCGACTACTACGTATGGAACCCCACGCCGAACGCCAACGGCGTCAGCGGGGTGACCGATGCCGGGTCCAGTTTCGCCCAGTTCGCGCAGTATTACGCCCAGCAGATCATGGCCGGAAACCCGGTGACCGCGGACGTGTACATGCCTGTGGCATGAGCCGGATACCGGCGGCTACTTCAGCGAATAGGTTACGCCGGTGACGAACTGCAGCGAGTTCTTGCGAAAGCCGGGCGCGGGATCGCCGAGAACGTTGTCGGTGGTTGAAACCGTGAAGTTCAGCCGCTTGTAGAGCGGCATGGCAAGCGTGGCGTTTCCCGCCGCCGTATACGCGGAAGCGTTGTTCAGCGCCCCAATCAGCGAAATCTGCTCGGTGAATACGACTCCGCGCCTGAACTTCCGGTTGAAGGTTTCGGCGGCGGTGGCGCCGGCCAGGTTTTCCGCGGGCACGCCCGAAAGATCCTGACGGATGAAGCTCATGCTGCCTTTCAGGTCGAGTTCTTCGTTGTCCCGTTTCAAGACGGTCCAGCCGATTCCACCGCCGTAGTTCTGCGAGAGGTCCAGACCCTGCCCGAAGTTGTGATCGAAGACGACGCGGCCGAAACCGAACCAGCGGTCGTTGAAATACTCGTCGCGCTCACCGTCGGCGTGGTAGATTTCGGTCATCAGGCTGGGCTCGCCGGGCTGGGTGGCATCGCCGTAGGCGGCGCTCAGGTTGATGCTGGTGCGATCTCGGGGGGCCAGCCAGTCGTCATCCGGCGACACGCGCACGAAGCTGGCGGACCCGGTGAAGGTGCGGCTGTCCTGGGTGGCTTCCACCAGCGCGATGCCGCCGGTGAGCGCGCCTTTCCAACCTTCCAGAATTCCCGGCTGGCCGCCGACGGCTTTGTCGAACGCTGGCTCATCGACAACGTGTTCGGACTCGCCTACGGGGACGGACATGGGGATCGGGCCGGCGATGACCAGCTTCTGATCGGCCATGGAAAGCTGGCCGTGGACAATTTCCTTGAGGCCTTCGGGCTTGCGGGCGTCCACGTCCTTCGGGATGACGGCGAACTGGCGCGCTGAATGGAATTCCTTGATCTTGCTCCACTGGAGGGTGAGGTCGCCCAGGGCGTCGCTCTTGAATTTCACGGAGGGGCCGTTTGATGACACCAGATGGCCAATGAGTTTCTCACCGTCGTTGAGGATGAGGACGTCCGGCTCGGGCGGGGCGCCGGCATGCAGGACCGCGGTGAGAAGCAGAATTGCGGGCAGGGAAGTCCCGCTGATTGTTGCAAATGGCATGGTGATCTCATCATAACTGGAGAGATGAGGCAGAGCAGACGGGCGCGTCTCCGGGCGTATCTGGACGGCAGCGGATGGGCGGCGGTGGGCGAGGACGAGTTCCGGCAGCTTGTTGCCGCGCTGGCGCCCGTGCGCGAACAGGACCTGCGCCGGCTGCTGCGCGATTGCGGTCTGGCGCTGTCGCCGATGGTGGAGGGGGTGCGCCAGAGTTCTCTCGAGGGGCTGGAGCGCACGCTGGGTGCGCTGGCGGAAGAGTATGGACGGGCGGACGCGGACCGGCGGCGCGCGGTTCGGCGGCTGGTGATTACCGCGCGGGATCATGCGCGGCTGACGGGTTCCGGCGCGAAGGCGGAGGCAATCCTGTGGATGAACGTGTGGCTGGAGAACCCTATGGCTTTCAGGCTTTGGGTGGATTTGCGGAAGGCAGCGCATGGCGCTGGCTTACTTTGAGGATCGGGCTTGTTGCTGATGGCAGCGCATGGCGCTGCCCCACGTTGAAGAGCAGGGCCTGTGCGGATGGCAGCGCATGGCGCTGCCCCACAAGGCAGGGCATGACCTTGTGGCACATTGTGAAGGTCAGGTGGGCAGCGGCCGCAGGCGGCCTAGCAGGGCTTCGGTGTGTTTCAGGCGGTCGCGCAGGAGCTCGCGTTGCTCCTTCGTGGCGGTGTGATGAATCTCCAGGGGCAGATCGCGGCACTCGCGTTCGAGAAGCTGTACCACGAGGTCCCACTCGGTCCTGTCGAGAACAGGATGGCGCGCGCTTGCGGCTGCTGACATTGGGCAACCTCCTCGGGAATCTCTGCGGATAGCGTACACCCGCTGGTCCCGAATTGAGCCAGGAAAATGGTCAGCAGGAGGCCGATTTCACCCTCGGCTTCGCGGCGCGCCGGGGTTTGCGTTCGCGCGGGAGGTCACCCAGCGCCGCGCGCGCGGCGGAGAGAAATACGTCGAACTCTTCGACGGCTTCCTGGCAGCGCGGACAGAGCAGCAGGTGCTCCTCGTAACGTTCGTAATCGCTGACGGACAACCGCTTGAGCACATAGGCTTCGGCGGCTTCCTGCGCGGCGGCATAGTCAGTACAAGGCGGAACGGCGTGATTCATGACGGTATCCCATCCGATAGCAACTTATCCTCCAACCCCGCCACCTTAGGAATGAAAGGATTGCGCACGGGTGGCGACGGCATGGGCCGCAATCCGGTAAATATTGCTAAGTCATTTTTACTCAACATTTTATGGACCATATGCACCAGGGATTCTGCCGGTATAGGGTTAGTGCGGCGCCCCGGCGAAGACTCTCACAAAACTTTTAGCCTTTTCGGGTGGGCGACACATTCCGCGGGCATCCCGGTTTATGCGTCATTGTCCACAGGTTTCCCACAGGCCCTGGACTGTAAGTGACACATGCGCAGTGGGAAACACCTGTTGAAAACGGCTCGCCGGCGGCAGGAAGGCTATGGTGCCGGCACCCGCTGGCTGGTACAAAGGAGAACAGATCCCGCGCGGGTGTGGTTTCGTGGATGATCTCGGGGGAGGTGGCCGCGGAGCCGCACTCGCGGATGGATCGTGCCTGGGTTTGTTCGGATGCGCTCACCGGGGGTGGCCGCCACCTGCCGGACATGATACTACCGCGCGGGCCGAGGCAGCGTAGTCCTATCAAGAGATAACGCCGCGCCGTTCTGGCGCGGCGTTCTTGTTTCCTGACCATGACGGTTTGCGATGCGGTGCTGTTCGACTTCGATGGGGTGCTGGCGGACAGCGAGCCGGTGCACTTCCGCTGCTGGCGGGATCTGGTGGCGCCATTCGGGATCGCGATCGACTGGCAAACTTATAGCGATACGTGCGTTGGCATCGCCACCAGAGTGATGCTGCGGAACTTCTGTGATCGCGCCGGTAACGGAACCACGGTGGAACAGTTGCTGGAACTGATCCCGCGCAAGCGCCAGATGTTCCGCGATCTTATGTCTCGCGAGCTGCCGTTTGCCCCGGACTGCCGCGCCATGCTGGCGAGCCTGGCAGACCTGCGTCTTGGCGTGGTGACATCGAGCAATCGTCTTGAAGTGGAACCGCTGCTGGTTGCCGCGGGAATGCGGGATTCCTTCGATGTGCTGGTTTGCGGCAGCGACGTTGGCCATCATAAGCCGTCGCCGGAACCGTATTTGAAAGCGGTCGAGTTGCTGGGGGCGAGGGCGGCTTTGGCGGTGGAAGATTCGAACGCAGGTGTCGAGAGCGCGCGGGCGGCCGGGTTGGAGGTGATCCGGGTGGGGAATGTGGCGGAGGTGTGGCCGGCGCTGCGGAAGCGGCTTGGACGGGGCTGATGCTTAGTTCCGATAACGAATATTATGTCAAATGAATTGGTAGTGGGTCAGTTTGATGCGCTTGCTTCGCCCGTCGCAATGAAGCGCCCAATCCAGGCGAAGACGAAGAGTGCCAGTCCGCCGATCCATGAGCCCGGACTGAACGTTGCCGCGAAATAGACTGCGATCACGACGCCTGTAGCGATCAGGATTCCCGCCAGGAACAGGAACATGCGCATGCCGTAGAGAGTGGCGAATGGCAAATAGTGCGCGCCGACAAGGACCATCAGGGCTGGGAAAAACCAATTCAAGCGGTAGAGACCTACGGGCACGAGAAGCAGCATGGAAAGCGGGAGCACAAACGCGACCTGCATCCCCAGGCTGGTGAACGGATTCTCTGTGCTCACCGACGCGCGGCGGGGCGACAAACGCAGCAGTATAAGTGTTACCGGAAAGATGAAAAATCCCCCGATGACGATGGTCAGGATAGACGCTCGTGGACTGACCCATGTACCCAGCGCCGCGGAGATCAGCCAAATTACGGAGCTGACAAGCTGTCCCCAAAACCCGCCGTTGTATGCGAGCCGCATTTCCCGCTGAGCGTCCTGAACGTCCATTCCAACCTCCGGCCGCTATTTAACAGCCGCGCACTCACGCACCTGAAGGATAACGGCTTCAGTTCGTCTTCTGTTCCCTTTGAAGGCCGATCCGCGCCAGATTGCGATCCGGTCCGTGGCCGCGCATGACAACCGCGGACGCCGCTACCGATGGGAGACCGTAGCCGGTTGAGCAGCATCCCGGGGTAGCGGTCGAGCGCCGGAAAAAGGCCCACCGGCGCCGCTCCGTTACCGTCGCGGTTCAGTAACTGCGGTGGTGGCAGGCATACTAGTGCACCTTTATGTCGGCCTTCAGGGGGACGTTGGCGGAGGAGTCACCCACGTAGACGGTGAACTTGCCGGGGTCGACTTTCCAGGCTTTGCCCTGGACATCCCAGTATGCCAGCGAGCGGCGGTCCAGCTTCAGGGAGACCTGCCGGGATTCGCCGGGCTTCAATTCCACGCGGCTGAATCCCTTCAACTCCCTGACCGGGCGCGGCACGGTGGCGGACGGGTCTCCGACGTAGACTTGCGCCACTTCCGCGCCCGCGCGCTTTCCGGTGTTGCGGACGTAGAAGCTGACGGTGATGGGGCCGTTCGCGGCGGCCTCCGCGGGCGTGACGGTTAGTCCGCTGAATTCGAAGGTGGTGTAGGAGAGGCCGAAGCCGAACGGAAACAGGGGCTTGGTTTCGCTTTTGTCGTAGTAACGATAGCCGATGAAGATGCCTTCGTTGTAGTGGATGTCCTTCGTGCCGGGGGTTGGGTAGTAGTTCTTAAAGGCAGGGTTATCTTCGATATGCCGCTCATAGCTAATGGGAAGCTTTCCACTTGGATTGACTTGCCCGAGCAGGATGCGCGCGACTGCCCTGCCCCCTTCCTGGCCGGGATACCACGTCTGCAGGAACGCAGGCGTGCGGTCGAGCCACTGGTTGGTGTCCACGCCGCCGCCGGAAGCCACCAGCACGATGGTCTTCGGATTCGAGTCCAGAACCGCTTTGATGAGCTCATCCTGGCCGGTGGGAAGCTGCCAGGTGCGGTCCTGCCCTTCGGATTCGGTTTGCGGGGAGAAGCCGGCGCAGAGCACCACGACGTCGGCTTTCGCGGCCAGTTTCGCGGCCTGAGGGTCTAGGAGATCATCGGCGGGGAGGGCGGCAAACCCCAGATTCATGCCCTCGAAGCCGGGGGTATATTCGAGGCGGATGGCGACCGGCTGACCCGCCGGGAAGTCCGCATCGTAGGCGTGGGGGACTTGTCCTTCCGGTGAAGATTCTTCGAGAACCAGAGAATTATTCAAGTAAAGCCTGTAACCATCGGTGCCCATCCCGGCGAGGATGAATCGCTGCTTGCCGGACTTCTTCGGGGTGTAATAGCCGGTCCAGCGGATGCCTTTGATGGTGGGCGGCGGGCCCCAGTGCCACGGCCCGAACCCGTTGACCTCGGAGACGGCTGAGACTTTGTCCGGCGTCGCGGTGAAATCGCCGCTGGCGAAACTCTCCTGCCTGAGGCCGGGCTGTTTGCCCTCCGCATCCTGCGAAAACGCTGAGCCGTCGCCGAAGACGTCTTCCAGCGGCTTGATACCACGGTTGTAGGTGACGGTGACTTTCGCGTCCGCGAGGGCGTCGCTGAGGCCGGTGAGAATGCTGACCGGGTTGAAGGCGGCGACCTCCGCGCTTCCGCCGGCGGTGATCACGGCGGGCCAGGCGTCGGGACCGATGACCGCGATGGTGCGCAGCCGGTGCGCGTCGAGCGGAAGGAGGTTGCCTTTGTTTTTCAGGAGAACCGCGGCCTTTTCGGCCGATTCGAGGGCGATGGCGCGGCCGTGCTGGTTGTAAGCGGATATGGCGAGGTTGGTCTGGTCGCGGTCTACGAGGCCGAATTCGAGCGTGGTGCGCAGGATGCGCCGGACTTTGGCGTCGATGGTGGCTTCGGAGACTTTTCCGTCGCGGACGGCGGGAAGGAGGGTCGCGGCGTTCATGAACCGGCCGCTGGGCATTTCCAGATCGAGCCCGCCGTTGGCGGCGGCGATGCCATCGTAGGTGGCGTCCCAATCGGACATCAGGATTCCGCGGAAGCCCCATTCCTTCTTCAGCACCTCATTGTTGAGGAAGCTGTTCTGGGTGGCGTGTTCGCCGTTGAGGAAGTTGTAGGAATCCATGACCGCGCCGACGTGGCCGTCTTTCACGGCGTCCTCAAAGGCGGGGAAATAGATTTCGCGCAGGGTTCGCTCGTCGACGATGGAGTTGGAGTTGTGGCGGTCGAATTCGGAATTGTTGGCGGCGTAATGCTTCACCGTGGCGATGACGCCCTGGCTTTGGACGCCCTGGATATAGGCGGCGGCGATGTGGCCGGCCAGAAACGGGTCCTCACCCATGTATTCGAAGTTTCGGCCGTTCATGGGGGCGCGGTAGATGTTCACGGCGGGGCCGAGCAGAAAGCTGACGCCGCGCGCGCGGGCATCCTGGCCGAGGCCGGTTCCGACGCGTTTGGCCAGATCGACGTCCCAGGAAGCGGCCAGCCCGATGCCGGCGGCGTAACCGGTGGTGGGTCCCCAGGTGCGCACGCCCATGGGACCGTCGGACATCTTGAGCCGCGGGAAGCCGATGGCCGGCTGCGCCTTGATGAACATGTCGTTCTCGCCGCCGATCAGATCGATTTTCTGTTCGAGGGTGAGTTTGCCGAGCATCTGCTCGACGCGGTGGTCGATAGCCGGATTGTCCTGCGCAGCCGCTTCGGGCATCAGGGCGAGGCCGACGGGCAGGAGCAGGAGCAAGGGTGTAAGCGAGTGTGGAAATGTCGCAATCATGGCGAATGGGCTGTTGTGAAGTGTATCAGACGGGTGACGGAGGGCCTTCATTAGCGGCGGCGGCATCGGCGGGGGTGGCAGCATCGGAAAAGAGGTGTCCGGCATCCAATGGGGCATGCCAGAAAAAGTTCACAAAACAGACGCGGAGTGGCGCGCCCAACTCACACCGGAGGAGTATGCGGTGGCGCGCAAGAAAGGCACCGAGCCGGCGTTCAGCGGACGGTATTGGAACAATCACGAAAAAGGCATGTACCGCTGCACGTGCTGCGGCACGCCGCTGTTCGATTCCGCCACGAAGTTCGAATCGGGGACGGGGTGGCCGAGTTTTTCGGCGCCGACGGCCGAGGAGAATGTGCGGACGGAGAGCGACGGGAGCCTGTTCATGGAGCGCACGGAGGTGCTTTGCGCGGCGTGTGACGCCCACCTTGGCCATGTTTTCCCGGATGGCCCGAAGCCGACGGGGCTGCGCTACTGTATGAACTCGGCGGCGCTTACGTTCGAGAAGGAAGGGTCTTAGGAGGATGCTGAAAAAGGCTATCTGGTCCCCGCTCCGTCACCGTCGCGGTTCGGTAACCACCTGCAAACACGTAGCTACGTGGTTCTCGGGCTTTTTCAGCAGCCTGTTAGGAGGGCTCAGCCCTTGAGGATTTCACGCGCGGCGTTGTAGCCTGGCGCGCCCATTACTCCTCCGCCGGGGTGCGCGCCCGCGCCGCACAGGTACAGGCCGCGGATGGGGGTTCGATAGCGGGCCGCGCCGGGGACGGGGCGCATTACGAACATTTGATCCAGACTCATTTCGCCGTGGAAGATATTTCCGCCCGTGAGGCCGAAGCGGCGCTCGAGATCCAGCGGCGTCAGCACTTGTTTGTGCTCGACCAGCGAGCGGAATCCGGGCGCATATTCTTCGATAATGTCGAAAACGCGCGCGGCGAACGGCTCGCGGAGATCGTCCCAGTTGCTTTCGGCGAGCGTGTAGGGCGCGTATTGCAGAAAAATGCCCATGATGTGGCGGCCGGGGGGCGCGAGCGTGGGGTCGTACATGGTGGGAACGGTCATTTCCAGCAGAGGCGATTGCGACGGGCGGCCATATTTCGCGTCATCCCAGGCGCGTTCGACGTAATCGACCGAGGGACAGATGTGCATGGTCGCTTTGTGCTGGGGCGCGGGCGCGCCGGAGAGCGCGCGAAAATCCGGCAGGCCGTTGAGCGCGAGGTTGATCTTGCAGGACGTTCCTTCGGAACGGAACGCGCGGATGCGTTCGAGGAATTCCGGGGGCAGCTCGGCAGCGTCCACCAGACCGAGAAACGTGCGCTTTGGATCGAGGTTGCTGGCCACCACGGCGGCCTCGATCTCTTCCCCGCCCTCCAGCACCACCGAGTGCGCCTGGCCGTTGCGGATGCCGATGCGGGAGACGATCGCGCCGGTGCGAATCCGAGCGCCGTGGGTGCGCGCCGAAGCCGCGATCGACTCCGACACCGCGCCCATGCCGCCGCGCACGAAACCCCACAGCCCGCGCTTGCCGCCGACGTTGCCCATCACGTGGTGCAACAGGATGTAGGCGGTGCCCGGCGAGTGCGGCCCGCCGTTGGCGCCGATGACGGCGTCGGTGGCCAGGGTGACCTTCACCTGATCCGATTCGAACCACTCGTCCAGCAGGTCTGTAGCGCTCATGGTGAAGATCTTCACCAGCGCGATGGTGTCCTGGCGGTTGAGCTTGCGGAATCGCGCGAGGAGTTTGAGATACTCCACCAGATCTCCCACGCCGCGCGGGGGAAATTCCGGGGGCGTGACCAGGAGCAGGCTTTCCACCACGCGCGCGAGGCGCTCCAGATATTCTTCGTACGCGGCGAAGCGCCCGGCGTCCTTCTTTGAGAATTTCGCGATTTCCCGCAGGGTGCGACTTTCGTCCTGCCAGAAGAAGAGATGACGGCCGTCGGGAAACGGCGAGAAGAACGCGGGGTCCTTGGCGTCTACGTGGTAGCCGAAGCGCGGCAGGTCGAGCTCGCGAACGATGCGCTCCTGCAGGAGGCTGGCGAGATATGCCGCGGTGGAGACGCGATAGCCGGGCCAGAGTTCCTCGGTTACGGCGCAGCCGCCCAGCAGCTCGCGCCGTTCGAGGACCAGGACGGTGCGGCCCGCGCGCGCCAGGTAGGCCGCGGCGACGAGGCCATTGTGCCCGCCGCCGATGATGACCACGTCGTATTTGGTTGCCAAGCGCGCATTGTACCGAATGCGGCGCGGCGGGAGGATCAGGGTGGCAGCGCATGGCGCTGCCCCACCCAGACGGCCCTTATGGCAGCGCATGGCGCTGCCCCACTATTCGGATTCGCGGTTGCGCTTCTTGCGGTTGCGCTTGCGCGCCAGCGCCGCTTTGGTGCGGCGCTTTTCGCCTGGCTTGAGATAGTAGGAGTGGCGCTTGATCTCTTTGATGATGTCTTCGGTCTGGACCTTGCGCTTGAATCGGCGGAGAGCGCTCTCGAGAGTCTCACCCTCCTGCACGTAAACTTCAGCCAATTCGAATCACCTCCCCACTACTCGTATTTCCGCCCTCCCGGGAGAGAGCGGCGAAGCTTCCTCTATGATACGAAATGCGGGCTCTTCCCGCACACAAGATGAGAAACCTGCTTGCCATCCTGCTGGCGGGCGGCGCCGGGGAACGGCTCGCCCCACTGACGCTCAATACGGCCAAGCCGGCGGTGCTGTTCGGCGGGACCTATCGCATTGTGGACTTCACCCTCTCCAACTGCATTAATTCGGGAATTCGGCGGGTATTTATTCTGACTCAATACAAGGCTCTGGAGCTGAGCCGGCACGTGCGGGAGGGCTGGAATATTTTCACGGGGGAGCTGAACGAGTTCATCGAAGTGCTTCCGCCCATGAAGCGCATCCACGCGGACTGGTACCTGGGCACCGCCGACGCGGTTTACCAGAACATCGAGAGCGTCCGCGGCGAGGACGCGGAGATGACCATCATCCTCTCCGCCGACCACATTTACAAGATGGACTATCAGGAGATGGTGCGGTGGCACCAGCGGCGTCACGCCGACATCAGCATCGCCACCATCCAGATTCCGCCGGAGGAGGCGGGGCGGTTCGGAATTGTCGAGATCGACGCTAGTCACCGCGTTATCGGGTTCGAAGAAAAGCCGCAACACGGGCAGCCCGCTCGCTCCATGTTCAACCCGCAGATGGTCAGCGCGTCCATGGGGATCTACGTCTTCAACACGGCGGTGCTGTGCCAGGCGCTGCTGGAAGACGCCGGGGACCCCGGCTCGACGCACGATTTCGGCCGCGACATCCTGCCGAAGTGGCTCTCCCGGGCCAATGTGGTGGCCTGGGATTTTCGCGATCTGAACCGCAAGACGGTGCGCTACTGGCGGGACGTAGGCACGCTGGACGCCTATTACGACGCCAACATGGACCTGGTGTCGGTGAACCCCGAATTCAACCTTTACGACAAGCAATGGCCTATCCGCACCCGCCTGCTGCAGCGGCCACCGGCCAAGTTTGTGTTTGCCCAGGAAGGCCGGCGGATGGGCGTGGCGCTGGATTCCATCGTGTCCGCGGGTTGCATTATTTCCGGGGGACGCGTGGTGCACAGCGTGCTGTCGCCAGGCGTGCGCGTGAACAGCTATTGCGAAGTGGAGCACTCCATTCTGCTGTCTGATTGCGAAATCGGGCGGTACAGCCGCATTCGGAACGCGATTATTCCTTCCGGCCTGGTGGTTCCGGAAAACACGCTGATTGGCTATGACCTGGAGCAGGATCGCGCCCGCGGCTACACGATCACGGACAGCGGAGTGGTGGCGGTTCCTCCGGCGGACCACGCGTGGGCGCAACGGGTCTAGGCGGCGATTCGTACCCGCTCGGTAACCCTCGCGGTTCGGTTGGGCGCGGCGGATGCCAGGGAACACTTCTGGGACAGCACTAACCGGCTTTATACATGTACTTGATGTTGGGTTTGAAGATCAGCAGGTTTGGCGCGCCTTCGCGATTCACCTTGAGGCAACATTTGTCGTACCACTCGATGATCCCTTCCAACGTTTCGCCATCCTTCAGCACGATGATCATCGGCGTCTTCGACTGCATCTGTTTCATGTAGTAGAAGTTTTCGGCGTTGGTTTGATCGGGGGGCGTATTGCGGTGCGCGGCAGGCGGGCGGCGAGGGCCGGGGGCCGGTTCCTTAACCTCAGTGAGAGAAGGGCGAATGAGTTTACGGTTTCCAGACTCCACGTGTGAACTCCGAATGGTGAGGTCGCGCAGGGGCGAATCCAGCTAACGCCTATTGAATCACATGGCGAAGCAGCGGACAAGTCAGGGAATGTAAACCCAATCCGGACATGGCCTGGAGTGGCATGTGTTGCAATGTGGTACACTCGTTGGCATGAGGTCTGTCACCTCCAGTATCCGCATTACCCCGGAATTGCGAGATCGGCTCGAAGAGGCAGCGCGGCAGTTGCAAAGTGGCAAGAACCGGGTCATTGTGCTGGCCATTGAAGAGTTTCTGGACAAGATTGGCAGGCGGCAGTTTTTGGACGAGGCACGCAGACAGTCGATCCTGGCGAGTTCGACGGACGGCGACGACGCCTGGCTGAAGCACGCCGAAACCAGCGGATGGAAATAACGCGGGGCGATATTGTGGTGGCGGTATTGCCAGGCGATTATGGCAAGGGCAGGCCTGCGGTGGTTGTACAGTCCGACGCCTTTAACGCCACCCACGCCAGCATCGTGGTATGTCCGATCACCACGCATCTTGTGGATGCGCCGCTCTTTCGCGTCGCGCTTGCTTCCTCGGCGGAGACAGGTCTGGAGGCTCCGTCGCAAGTCATGGCCGACAAGGTGATGGCCATCAAGCGCGAAAGAATCGCGCGTGTAATCGGGCGCGTGGAGGCGATGGGAATGCGGGAGGTCGATCACGCGCTGCAGCTCTGGCTGGCCAGCGGCTAACACGTCTCACCCGGCTGATACAATCGAGGTTTCATGAGTGGACCCGGGACCCTGCGGCTCACCCCGCTCAATGCCGCTCACCGGCGGCTGGGAGCAAGAATGGTGGATTTCGGAGGCTGGGACATGCCGGTGCAATACTCCGGCATTCTCGAGGAGCACCATGCCGTGCGGCGGGCGGTGGGTCTGTTCGATGTCAGCCACATGGGCGAGATTGAGGTGCGGGGCGCGCAGGCGCTCGGTCTGGTCAACTACTTCTCCACCAATGACGCCGCGCGCCTCGTGACCGGTCAGGCGCAGTATTCGGGATTGCTCTACGAGCATGGCGGATTCGTGGACGACATCCTGGTGCACAAGGTGGCCGGCGACCACTACTTCCTTTGCGTCAACGCTTCCAACCAGGAAAAGGACTTCGCGCACATCCGGGCGCTGAACCGGACCAGCGCGACCGTGGAACTTACCAGCGACCGTTACGCGCAGATCGCCGTGCAGGGACCGAAAGCGCGCCCCACCTTGCAGAAGCTCACCAGCACGGACCTCGACGCCATCCGCTACTACCATTTTATTGACGGCCAGGTTTCGGCGGCGCCCGCGCGCATCGCCCGCACGGGATACACAGGCGAAGACGGGTTTGAGATCTACATTGCTCCGGAAGAAGCTTGCCGGATCTGGGACGAGCTGCTGGGCGCCGGCGAGGAGTTCGGCATCAAGCCGTGCGGCCTGGGCGCGCGAAACACGCTGCGCCTTGAAGCGAAAATGGCCCTGTACGGGCACGAGATCACCGCTTCCACGACACCGTGGGAAGCGGACCTGGCGTGGATCGTAAAAATGGACAAGGGCGAATTCGTGGGCCGCGCGGCGCTGGAGCGCCAGAAGGAAAAGGGCATCCAGCGCAAGCTGACGGGCTTCGAGGTGCGCGCCCGCGGGATTGCCCGCGACGGATACGAAGTGCACATGGACGGAGCGCCGGCTGGCTGGGTGACCAGTGGCGGCCCGTCGCCTACGTTGAACAAGAACATCGGGCTCTGCTATGTGCCGCGCGAGGCCGCCGAGGCCGGCCGGCCAATCCAGGTTATTATTCGTGACCAACCCGTCGATGCTATTACGGCGCCGACACCATTCTATAAGCGAGGGTGATCATGTATCCGGAACAATACCGTTATACGAAAGAGCACGAGTGGGTGCGCGAGGAAGGCGGGGTGGGCGTCATCGGCATTACGTTCCACGCGCAGAAGGAGCTCGGCGACATTGTCTATGTGGACCTGCCGAAGCCGGGGACCGTGGTGGAGCGCGGGAAGACCCTGGGCTCGGTGGAATCGGTGAAGGCGGTTTCGGATATTTACGCTCCGGTTTCCGGCGAGGTGACGGAAGCGAACCCGTTGCTGGCGACGGCGCCCGAGAAGTTGAACGAAGACCCGCATGGCGAAGCCTGGCTTGTTAAGATTAAGTTGTCCTCCCCCGACGAATTGAAGGAACTCCTCTCCGCCGAGGACTATCAAAAATACACTGGAGATTAGCAGGCGAGGTTAGCGCCCCGTCTGTGTTTCACATTGCGCTACCTGCCAAAATCCGATTCCGAACGCCGCCAGATGCTGGACACCATTGGGGTGTCCTCCGTCGAGGATCTGTTCGCGCACCTGCCCGCGGAGACGCGCCTGCGCCGGCCGCTGGAGATTGAGGCGGGCAAGTCCGAATACGAGATCGTCGAATACTTTCGCGCGCGGGCCGCGGAGAACGCCAATGGCTACGCCTCCTTCCTGGGCGCGGGCGTGTACAACCATTACCGGCCGGTGCTGGTGGACACGGTGATTTCGCGGGGCGAATTTCTCACTTCGTATACGCCGTATCAGGCGGAGATTTCGCAGGGCACGCTGATGACGATCTTCGAGTTCCAGACGATGATCTGCCAACTCACCGGCATGGACGTGGCCAACGCGTCCATGTACGACGGGTCCACGGCGACGCCGGAAGCGGCCATGATGGCCATGCGGATTACCGGGCGCGATCATGTGGCGATTTCGCGAGCGGTGCATCCGGAATACCGCGAAGTGCTGGCCACTTATATGCAGCACCAGGACGCGCGGGTGGCGGAGTTTGAATACGACCGCGAGACGGGGGGCATCGATTTCGCGTCGCTCGGGCGGGCGCTGCATGCGAATACCGCGGCGGTGATTGTGCAATCGCCAAACTTCTTCGGGATGGTGGAGGATGTGAAGCGCGCGGCGGAAATGGCTCACGCGGCGGGCGCGCTGCTGATCGTGGTGTTCACGGAAGCGGTATCGCTGGGAATTCTGGAACCGCCGCGCGATGCCGACATCGTGGCCGGCGAATTGCAATCGTTCGCCATTTCGCCGAGCTATGGCGGGCCGTTCGCGGGGATCATCGCCACGCGGGAAAAATATATACGGCAGATTCCCGGGCGGCTGGTGGGCGAGACGAAAGACACGCGCGGGAATCGGGCGTTCTGTCTCACTCTGGCCACGCGCGAGCAGCACATCCGCCGGGAGAAGGCTACCTCCAACATCTGCACCAATCAGGCGCTTATCGCGCTGATGGCTACCGTTTTCATGACGGTGTATGGACGCGCGGGCTTGCGCGAACTGGCCGAACAGAATCTGGCGAAGTCGCATTACCTGGCCGGGCGGCTGCCGCTGCGATTCCGAGGTCCGTTTTTTAACGAATTCGTGGCGCGCACCAACGGACGGACGCCGGCGGAGGTGAACGAGCTGCTGCTGGAGAACAAGATTGTCGGGGGGCTGCCGCTGGGACGCTTCTATCCGGAGCTGGCCGATTGCATGTTGTTCTGCGCCACCGAGATGAACCGGCGGGAACAGATGGACGCGGTGGCCGGGGTGTTCGCGGCCGAGGAGGCTTACGCGCGATGATCCGCAAAGTGCGCGAGCATCCCACGCAGAACGAGCCGCTTCTATTTGAATCGAGCTCGCCGGGCAAGCGCGGCTATCAGTTGCCGGACCTGGACGTTCCCGCGGTGGACGCCCGCGAAGCGCTGGGCGCGGCGAGCACGCGCGCGGATATTGAGGGCTTTCCCGAAGTGAGCGAGGTGGAGGCCATCCGCCACTTCACGCGCCTCTCCACGTGGAACTACGCCATCGACCTGGGGCTGTATCCGCTGGGCTCCTGCACCATGAAGTACAATCCGCGGGTCAACGAAGCGGTGGCGCGCATCGATGGACTGGCGTGGGCGCACCCGTATCAGCCGGAAGAGTTGTCGCAGGGGGTGATGGAGATTGTCGCGGCTCTGGAGGCCGCGCTGGCGGAAATCACCGGCATGGACGCGGTGACGCTGCAGCCCGCGGCGGGCGCGCATGGAGAGCTTACCGGGATTCTGCTGGCGCGGGCGCTGCTGGCATCGCGGGGGAATCCGCGAAAGAAGGTTTTGATTCCCGATTCGGCGCACGGGACCAACCCGGCGACGGCGGCCATGGCCGGGTATCAGGTGATCAACGCGCCGTCGAACGAACGAGGGATGCTGGATCTGGCGGAACTGGGGCGTCTGGTGGATGAAGACGTCGCGGCGGTGATGATCACCAATCCCAACACGCTGGGCGTGTTCGAGGAACAGATTACGGGGATCGCTTCCCTGCTCCATTCCAAAGGCGCGCTGGTGTACATGGACGGCGCCAACATGAATGCGCTGATGGGGGTGGCGAGGCCGGGCGATTTCGGCATCGACGTGATGCACCTGAACCTGCACAAGACGTTCTCAACCCCGCACGGGGGCGGCGGGCCGGGTTGCGGAGCGGTCGCGGTGCGGGCGCAGCTTGAGCCATTTCTGCCCACGCCGCGGCTGGCGCGGCGCGATGGTGCATGGACGTGGGATTACGATCGGAAGCAATCGATTGGCCGCGTGCGGGCTTTCTACGGCAACTTCGGCGTGCTGGTGCGGGCGCTGGCGTATATCATGGCCCACGGCGGGCCGGGCCTGCGCGCCGTCACCATGGACGCGGTGGCTAACGCGAATTACCTGCGCAAGCTGATCGAGCCGTATTACGATCTGGCGTACCAGGCGCCCTCCATGCACGAATGCGTGTTCAGCGACGACCGGCAGGCGAAGCACGGCGTGCGCACCGGCGATATCGCCAAGCGGCTGATCGACTATGGGTTCCATCCTTATACGGTCAGCTTTCCCTTGATTGTCCATGGCGCGCTGATGATTGAGCCCACCGAGACGGAGAGCAAACAGGAGCTCGATCTGTTCGCTGCGGCGATGATTGCCATCGCCCAGGAAGCCGAGGAAAGCCCGGACCTGGTGCGGACGGCACCGCACAGCACGCGCACCAGCCGCGTTGATGAGGTGACCGCGGCCCGCAAGCCGATTGTTCGCTGGCGTCAGTCAGGGGCGGGGGAACCGCGGCCTGATCTGTAGGCAGGGCATGGCCCTGCCCCACAGAGCACAGGTACAACCAGATGTGCAGGCAGGCGTGGCCCTGCCAGAACCAGATGTGCAGGCAGGCGTGGCCCTGCCACAACCAGATCTGCAGGCAGGGCGTGGCCCTGCCACAACCAGATCTGCTGACAGGGCATGGCCCTATGAATACTCTGGAGTTCACGGCACTCATTGGGGGCGCGGCGGTGGTGGCGGGGTTTCTGGGTTCGCTGACCGGCCTCGGGGGCGGAGTGGTTGTGGTGCCGGTGCTGACGCTGCTGTTTGGCGTGGATATGCGCTATGCGATCGGGGCGTCGCTGGTGTCGGTGATCGCCACGTCGTCGGGAGCCGCCGCCGCGTACGTGCGGGAGGGGTGGTCCAACATTCGCGTGGCCATGTTCCTCGAAATCGCCACTTGCGTGGGTGCGCTCGGCGGGGCATTCCTGACCACCCTGCTGCCGGTTCGCGCGATCGCCATCGTTTTCGGCGTAGTGCTGTTGTGGTCGGCGTGGATCTCCACGCGAGTAAAGAAGGATCGCCCCGAGACCGCGGGACCGCCGGACCGCATCTCCGCATTTTTTCGCATGGACGGCGCATACCCGGCCCCCGGGGGAACACGCCACTATCAAGTGCGCAATGTGCCCGGTGGATTTCTGGTGATGCTGATTGCCGGAACGGTGTCGGGACTGCTGGGCATTGGCTCGGGCGCGTTGAAAGTGGTGGCCATGGACCAGATCATGCGCCTTCCGTTCAAGGTCTCCACCACCACCAGCAATTTCATGATCGGCGTGACCGCGGCCGCGAGCGCCGGAATTTATCTGAATCGCGGCTATATCGATCCTGGCCTGGCGATGCCCGTGATGCTGGGGGTGCTGGCCGGCTCCCTGGCCGGGGCAAGACTGCTGGCCGGTTCGCAAACCCGGCTGTTGCGCTGGGTGTTCAGCGCCGTGGTGGTTGCACTGGCGCTGGAGATGCTTTACAACGGCGCGCGGGGGACCTTATGAAAAGCGAATATACGGACCAGCAGCTCGACGTCACACTCGGCCGGCTGCTGCAGACGGGCGTGCTTCTTTCGGCCACCGTGGTGCTCATCGGCGGAATTTTCTATCTGGCGCGCCACGGAGGCGCGCACCCGGAGTATCACGTGTTTCGCGGCGAGCCGGATCCATACCGTCTTGTTTCAGGAATACTCAGGGGAGTGTTAAGCATCAGTGGACGCTCGATCATCCAGCTTGGACTGCTATTTCTAATCGCCACGCCGGTCGTTCGCGTCGCATGGTCCGTTTATGCGTTCGCGCGGGAGCGGGATTATCTCTACGTTTCGGTAACGCTGCTGGTGCTCGCGCTGCTGCTCTACAGCCTGTTGTGAATTCATTGCGGAACGCAGTTATCAGAAGTATTCCTGGTATATATCACTAATATCATTGCGCTTATCACAAAGGCACTTTATAGTGTGGGTACCGGAAACATTTCCAGGCAGATATGCTAGCCCAACAAACGCGGGTAGTGTTCGATATCCTCGAGCAGCTATCCAGCGCGCGCACCACTCAGGGTGTTCTCGACATTCTGAAAGAGGCGGTGCACACCGTGGCCGGGGCGGACGGCGCGACCGTAATGCTGCGCCATGGCGACTTTGTCCATTGCGCCGACGAAGCCACTCCGGGGCCGATTTGGGAAGGTCAGCGCCTCCCGTTGCACTCGTGCATCGGCGGCTGGGTAATTCTCAACCGTCAATGCGCCTTCATTGAAGATGTTTCCAACGATCCACGGGTGAGGGTGGCGGCGTGGGCGGGGACGATGGCGAAAAGTCTGGCGGTGTTTCCGATTCGCTCGGCGGATCCGGTGGGCGCGCTGGGAGTGTATTGGAAGGACAGGCTGGTGCCGGATTCCGATCTGGCGGGCATTCTGCAGGCGCTGGCCAATGCCGCGGCGATCGCTCTCGACAACGTCCGCCTGTTCACGAAGGGTGGAGGCGGCCTGCCATTCGGCCAGGCAGGAGGCCCGGAAGTACTTCAATCTCGTCGATACCGTGAACGGCGTGGTGTGGGAGGCGAACCGGTGGACGTTCGGTTTTAGTTTTGTGAGCGAACAGGCGGAACGGCTGCTGGGCTACCCATTGTCGGACTGGACCTCGCGCAGGGATTTCTGGCTGCAGCATCTGCATGCCGCCGATCGCGAGTGGGCGACGGATTTTCGCCAGCGTCCGGCGGGGACGGCAGACCGCCGTCATTTCGAATACCGCATGATTGCCGCGGAAGGGCGGACGGTGTGGGTGGCCGATTATGTATCGGTGGTGCGCCGGGACGACAACACGGAGTGCCTGCGCGGCGTGATGGTGGATATCACCGAGCAGAAGGCGCTGGAAGAGCAACTGGCGCGGAACGGGCTGTACGACGCGCTCACCGGCCTCCCGAACCGGGCCCACTTTCTGGACCGCGCGGAACAGGAAGTTCGCGCCACGGGCGGCCGGCAGCGGAACCCTCTGGCTATTCTCTTCGTGAATCTGAACCGGTTGAAACACGTCAACGACAGCTTCGGCCATCCGGCGGGCGACGCATTACTGATGGCGGTGGCGGCGCGATTGCGCAAATCCTCGCGGGAGCCGGAGACGGTGGCGCGGTTGTCCGGTGGTGAGTTCGCCATACTGGCGCCTGGGGCAGGCCACCCGGAGAAGGCCAAAGCCATCGCGGACCGGATCCACGCCTCGTTTTCCCTGCCCTTCAACATCGCCGGCGCGTCGCTGTACCTGACCACCAGCGTGGGCATCGCCCTGGAGAAAGGAGCGGAGTCTGCCCGGGACATGATGCGGGAGGCGGATACGGCAATGTCCAGCGCCAAGAAGGGCGGACGCTCGCGGACGGAGTTTTTCAATGCCTCCATGCATCAGGACGCGCTGGCGCGGATCCGTCTGGAGTCCGATCTGCGCGAGGCGGTGCTGCGGCGCGAATTCAAGTTGCACTATCAGCCCATCGTCGATATCAATACTCACACGGTTTTGGGATTTGAGGCGCTGCTGCGCTGGCCCCATCCCAAACGAGGGCTGCTGCTGCCGGCGGACTTTCTGACGGCGGCCGAGGATATCGGGATGATGGTGGAACTTGGATACGATACGCTGGCCCGGGCGTGCACGACGCTGCGGCGCTGGGGGCAGAAAAAATCGCGAAGGCCCTGGGTTTCCGTAAATCTGAGCCCGGTGCAGTTAAGCGATCCCGATCTCCCTCGTCTGGTTCGCGGGGTGCTCAACGCCAATTCCATTCCGCCGGAAAGTCTGAAGCTGGAAATCACCGAGGCGAGCATGGCGCAAAGCGAGCCGATTGTCGGGGAGCGGCTGCGGCAACTGCGGGGTCTGGGCGTGGGCATCCTCATTGACGATTTCGGGATGGGCATGTCCTCCTTCAGCCGCCTGCTCGACGCTCCGGTGGACACCATCAAGATCGACCGGCGGTTTACCGAGGAAATCAGCATGGCTGACTCCGACGCGCCGCTTCTGCGCTCCATCATCGCTTTAGGGCGGAATCTGAAGGTGGGTCTGATCGCGGAAGGCGTGGAAAGCGAGAAACAGGTGCGGGGTCTGCGAAAACTGGGCTGCGACGCCGCTCAGGGCTACTATTTTGCCCGTCCGGAGCCGCTCGACCGGGCGGAGACGATGATCGTCCAGTGAGCAAAGGGATTCCTCCTGGACAGGGAACCGCTTCTTACCTTACAGCCCCCTCCACCCCCCTATTCACCCGATAGGACGAGGCGGCGCATCTTGTTAGTATTGCTTAGCGACAGCCCTATCGGCGCCCAGCAGTGCTATGCCAGCATCCACCAAAGTCCGTTCCCGATACGAACTTAGAGAGGTTCTGAACAAGGGCGGCATGGGTGTGGTCTATCGCGCCTGGGACTCGCTGATGAAGCGCGACGTCGCCCTGAAGACGATCCTGGACGTGCAGAGCCGGTCGGCTTTCGACCTCTTCTATAAAGAATGGGGGCTGCAGGCTGCCATTATCCATCCTAACGTCATTGAAATCTATGATATAGGCGAATTCGAGGACAACGGCATCACGCGTCCTTATTTCGTGATGCCGCTGCTGCCGGGCTGCTCGCTGTCGGAGCTCATCCGCAACGGCAGCCTGCGCCTGACCGTGGAACGGACCGTGGACATCATGAATCAGGTGTGCCGCGGATTGCAGGCGGCGCATGAACGGGGTTTGATCCACCGCGATATCAAGCCCAGCAACGTGTTCGTGATGGCCGACGACTCGGTGAAGATTATCGACTTCGGGATTGCCTTCAACGACACCGGTTCCACCCACACGGCCATGCGCGGGACGCTGCCGTACATGGCGCCGGAGCTGCTGCAACTCAAGCCTCCCTCTGTACTTACGGATCTTTTTGCGCTGGGGGCGGTTTCCTGGGAAGCGCTCACGGGACGGCGCGCGTTCGAGGGGAAAACGGACCCGGAAATCAGCAACGCGGTGTTGCGCACGAACCCGCCACCGGCCTGCGAATTGAACCCGGCGGTGAGCCAGTTGCTCAGCCAGGTGGTGCACAAGGCGATGGCGAAGCAGCCCTGGCATCGTTATACCAGCGCGCGCGAATTTGGCGACACGCTGCTGCGGGCCGTCCACAACGAACCGATCGCGTTTTTCGACCGCTCCCGCGTGCTGCCACGGATTGAGCGCGCGTCGCGGGCATTCGAGCGCGGGGAGTACCAGTTCGCGGCGGAAATTCTGGATGAGCTGGAAGGCGAGGGGCACATCGACCCGGATATCGTCACCTTGCGGCGTCAGGTGGAGCAGCCTGGGCGCCAGACCACCGTCAAACAGATTCTGGAGGGCGCCCGCCGCTGCTACGAGGAAGAGGAGTATTCGCTGGCATTGCGCAAGATCCAGGAGGCGCTGGACCTGGATCCGAACCATTCCGAAGCGCTGGCGCTACAGAGCGAGGTGGAACAGAACCGGCGCACGAAGCAAACCGACGAGTGGTCCGAACTGGCGCGCCAGCATCTGGAAAACAACGCTCTCGAGCAAGCCCGAAACGCCATTCACAATCTGCTGGAGTCGAAACCCAACGATCCTGGAGCGCTTGAAATGCTGGCCGAAGTAGCCCGGCGCGAGCAGGCATCCGACGGACGAAGGTCGGAAAAATCGAAATTGTACGACGATGCGGTGCAGGCATGGCACAACGGCGAGGTCAACGGAGCGCTCACCAGCCTGGATCGGTGGCTGACCCTGGACCGGGAGCTGCCCGACACCGACCCGTCGCGCGTGCTATCCTGCCAGAGCCTATATAAACAGGTGCAAAACGAAGACGAAGCCGTTCGCAACTCCCTCGACCAGGCGCGCAAGCTGCTGGCCGAGCAGAACTTTGCCGGGGCACTGGAGATCTGCGATCAGAATCTGGCCAAATACCCGAACCACGCCTTGTTCCAGGCGCTGCGGTTCGACGTGGAGGAGCGGCGGCGCAGGAATCTGTCGGCGTTCATAGCGGAGACGGACCGTCGGGCGGAGAGCGAGCTGGATCTCGACAAGCGTTGCGCGATTCTGGAAGAGGCCTCCCGGCTGCATCCCGGCGAACCCCATTTCGAGCGTTCCCTGCGCCTGGCACGCGACAAACGCAATCTGGTGAGCTCGGTGGTGCAGAAGGCGCGCTCGCAGGAGGAGCAGGGCCGTTACGCGGAGGCTCTGGAAACCTGGGAGATGCTGAAGGCCATCTACAGCCAGTACCCGGGGCTGGAACATGAAGTGGCTCGCCTGGGCAGACGGCGCGACTCGGCCGCACGGAGCGAAGCGCAGTCGGTTTGGGTGTCGCGAGTGGACAAGCTGCTGGAATCCCGCGACTTTGAAAAAGCCGCGGAGGTTGCCGAGAGCGGGCTGAAGGAATTTCCGGACGATCCCGAACTGCGGGAGCTGGAGAAGATTGCCTGCAAGCAGATTGCGACGGGCATGGAGGCCGCCGGGATGCTGCAGGCGGGACGCCAGGCCAACCTCGCCGGCAAGCACGAAGACGGGCTTAACCTGATGCGCGCGGCTCTGGATCTGGACCCGGGCGACCCGGTACTGCGCATGACCGTGCTGGATGCGCTGGTGGAGCGAGCCCGCGAGCTGAAGGACAAAGACGCCCAGGCCTCGGACGCGCTGACCATTGAAATTCTGGATCTGGACCCGGGCAATCCGTTCGCGATGAGCCTGCGCAAAGAGCGGGAGAACTCGCAACGTTCCGAATTCGTCTATTGGTGCACCACGCAGGCGCAACGTCTGCAAGCGGCCGGAGACGTTGAAGGCGCGCTGGCGGTGGTGCAGGACGGGCTGGCTGGTCTGCCGCAGGAGCCGGGCCTGCTGCAACTGGCGGCCACTCTGCAACGGGAAGCGGAAAACAATCGGCGCGTGCAGGCGCCGCCGGCGTTCGTGCCTGCCGCGCCGGTGGCGGCGGCTCCGCAATTTGCGCCGGCGGCTTCCCAATTTCCGCCGCCGCAGGCCCCGCCGCCATTGAATGCCGACGCGGACGAACTATCGCAGGTGCGGTTTGCCGACACCGCGGGAGGGTTCGGCGCGCCAGCTCCGCCGGTTGGGCCGCCTCCCATGCCCGCCTGGCCCGGCGCTGGAGCGCCGGCACCGTCCTACGATCCACCGCAGCAGCCACCGGTGTTTTCCGCGCCCCCGCCGGCCGCGCCCGCCGTTCCTCCTCCGGTGGCGCACGGCCCGCGGCAGCGCCTTCCGTGGGTGGTGCTGGTGGCGGTGGCGGGAACCTTCATTGTGGGGCTGGCCTTCGTGGCGCGCTACATTTCCACGCACGCGCTGTTCGCACCGAAGCCGGTGGTTGCGGCCACCGCCCCGATCAGCGTGACGACGAATCCCGCCGGCGCGCATATCGTGATTGACGGACAAGACCGGGGTACCGCCGTTTTGAGCCTCGATTTGCCGGTGGGAACGCATTCCGTGCAAGCGGTGCTCGACGGCTATGAATCCGCTTCGCAGCAAATCAGCCTGGCCGCACACACTCCGGTATCGATACAACCGGTGCAGTTCGAACTGACTCCGCTGCCCTCGTCGCTGAACCTGACTACCGACGCGGACAACGCCGAAGTAAAGCTGGACGACCAGGCGGTAGGCGGCACGGCTCCCGAGTTCACCGCGGATCGTCTGTCCAGCGGGAAGCATCAGCTCACGCTCACCAGCAAACAGGGACAGGCCACGGTGGTGTTCGAGATCACTCCGGCCAGTCTTCCGGTGATGGACGGGCCGGTGCAGACGAAGAACGTCAACGCGGTGGTGGTGACGCAGTTTGGCGCACGCGCGTGGCTGTATTCGAGCGATTCGCTGCCGGTGACCGTGGACAATGGCGCCGCGCTGACGGTTACGCCAACGGGAATCGAATTACCGCCGCTCTCCGCGGGCAGCCACACAATGACCATTGGCGAGGGAAATGCCCAGCGGAATCTCAACTTCACTTCCGGCGCCGCGCCGGCGCTGATCGCGTTCGTCGAGCAGAAAGCGGCGGCGGAGACGGGCGGCGTGCTGGTGGTGGCCGGCGAAGACGGCGCGGCGGTGTTCGTCAACGGGAAGCAGCAACGGCGGCTGACGAAGAACGGCCAGTTGCACATTGCCAATCTGACGCCGGGCAACTATACGATTCGCGCGACGAAAGACGGGTTCGAACCCGCCGCCGAGCAGAAGGTGGCGGTGAAGAAGGGCGAAGATGCACGCGTGCAACTCCTGCTGAAGGCGGTGGCGCACATGGCGGCGCTGCGCCTGCAGGGGGCTCCCGCGGGCGCACAGGTGCTGGTCGACGAGAACCCCGTGGGCACGGTGCAGGCCGACGGCTCATTCGCGACGCCAGTGACTCCGGGAACACACGCGGTGGCATTGCACAGCGGCCACGCGCAGTCGCGCACGATCCAGCGGCAGTTTGGCGCGGGACAGACGGTGCAGGTCCCGGGCGGCGAACTGGCCTTGCAGGCGGCGCAGGGAGCGTTGCGCGTGCACGTCACTCCGGCGAGCGCGCGGGTGACCATCCGAGCGGAAGGGGACAAGGAATCTTCGGCGAAACCAGTGAGCCAGGAATCGCTGACGCTCAATGAAGGCACGTACGTGGTGAGCGCGACGGCGCCGGACTACAACGCGACGTCGAGAACGGTGACCGTGGGCGCGGGCGCGCAAGCGACCGTGGAGATCACCCTTACCGCCAAGGCGAAGAAAGCGCCGACGGCGATTACGGGTATGGGCCGCTGGGAGGACGCCAGCGGCTGGTCCGCGGAGGGCGAGTGGCAGATTCACAAGGGCGGCAATTTCGTCAGCTTCCAATCCGACGAGATCAACGGGCGCATCGAGTTCAACGCGCTGCTGCAGAAGGGTAAGCGGCTGGAGTGGTACGTGGGCCGCACCGACGACCGCAACTACCTGCTGTTCCGCCTGGACAAGAAGAACCTGGTGGCCGAACGGTTCGTGGACGGCAAGAGCCACGAAGTGGCCAAGACGCAAGTCAACTTCGACCACGATCAGCCGGTGGCCATTCGGATCGACGTGACCAGCGGCACGGTGACCACCATGATCCGCCAGGGAACCTCCTGGACAAATACGACTCCCGTATCCGATGCGAGCGCGAGCTTTAACAAGGGGCGCTTCGGCATGCACATCTCCGGGAGAGACGAGATCGGCATCAACTCGTTCGCTTATTATCCGAAATAGACGGACACGCGCCGGAAGCAGCGGCGTGTCCCCAAGACATGATCACGTCCTTACGCTTGCGGACGGCCAGGGGACTGGCCGCGCTGGGTGGCCGCATTGCACTTTGGATCAACCGGCGAGAAGTGTGGCTGGTCTCCGCGATCGTGATTGGATTCGTGTGTTTTCAGTCCGTCGCCGCGCTTTCACGACTGTGGTTCGACGAGATGATTACGTTTTACCTGGCGCGTTTGCCGAGCATCGGCGAGATGTTCCGGGTGATGGCGCCGGCGGATGGCAGTCCACCCCTGTATCATCTTCTGGCAAGGGTTTCCATGCGCGTTCTGGGCGACACGGAATTCGCCGTGCGGCTGCCGTCGATGCTGGCGTTCGCGGGAGCGCTGCTGGCGATCTTTTTTTTTATCCGGCGGCGGCGGGGAGCTGTGTTTGCCCTGTTCGGAATGCTGGCGCTGGCGACCAGTGAAATAGCTTTCTATGGGCACGAGGCGCGGCCTTACGCGCTGATGCTGGGCTTTACAGGTCTGGCGATGGTGAGCTGGCAGGCCGCCGGTGAAGAGAGCGGATGGCGCATTTTTCCATTGGCCGGGGTCGCGGCGGGCGTGGCGGGCGCCGTAGCCAGCCATCATCTGGGCGTGCTGAATGTGGGAGTGCCGTTGCTATCCGGCGAAGCGGTCCGGCTGGTGAAGCGGCGCCGGCTCGACTTTCCCATGTACGCCGCCGGGGCGGCGGGTCTGGCGACGATGCTGTTCACCGCGCCGTTTGCAAGAGAGTCACAGCGACTCATGCTGAGGTATCTGCAACACTCGGCTGATTTCTGGGCAAGGCCGCGCCTGCTGAGCAACCGATCTTATGGGAATCTGGTGAACCTTTGGCTTCCCGTCGCTTTTCTCCTGTTTCTGTGGCTTACGAAATCCGCGTTCCCGTCCGGCGACGACGCGGATACACCGCCTGGCGTGGACAAGGGCGTTCCGGCGCACGAAGCGGTGGCCGTGGTGGCACTGACGCTGCTGGTGCCCATCATGATTGCGGTTACCTGGGCGACCACCGGATACTATCAGGGCCGGTATGCAATTGGAGCGGCCATGGGGAGCGCAATTTTGATGGGGATTGCCGTGCCCATCGCCGGCCGGAGCCGGGTTCACTCCACGTCCGCCGCGGCACTGTGCGTGGCGCTTCTTCTGGTGGTTTTCGCCGGCAGTGGAACGGCGAGCGCGATGGAGCGCTTCGCGATGTTTCCGAACGGCAATCGGGGGACCGGGACGCTGCTCGATTCTCTCAACGGCAGCGAGCCGATTGTGGTGGCCGGCGCGCTGAACTATCTGCCGATGTGGTGGTATGCTTCGCCACCGCTTCGCGCGCGGCTGCATTATCTGGCTGATTTGCCCTATGCCACCCGTCAGCCTGACTTTCTTCCCGAACTGAGTCTGGTGGCCGGACAGCCGTTCATACCATCGCCGGTGGATGATTACCGGCAGTTTCTCTCGAGCCACACTCGTTTCCTGCTGTATTGCACTGGCGCGTCGGGGCGGGAATGGACCAGGGAGCGGCTTCTGTCGGAGCGGTGGGGCCTGCGGGTGCTCGGTGCGCGGGAGGGGGAGATGGTGTTTCTGGCGGAAGCGCCGGGGCAGTAGCAGCCGCTCCATCACTGTCGCGGTTCGGAAACGCTTCGCGGGTAGCCGCTCCGCTTAGCGGATTTCGTAGCGCCGGATGGCGGTCGCGAGGCCGGTGCTTTCGTCCACGGTGACGATGGCGCCGTGCAGCTCCGGCTGATTTCTGGCGGCTTCCAGACGGATGGGAGTGCCGGTGATGAAACGCCGCAGGGCCAGTTGTTTTTCGGCCCCGATGATGGAATCATACGGACCGGTCATGCCCGCATCGGTGAGGTAGGCGGTGCCTCCTGGCAGCACTCGCTCGTCGGCGGTGGGCACATGTGTGTGGGTCCCGATTACCGCCGACGCGCGGCCGTCGAGGTGCCAGCCCATGGCCATCTTTTCGCTGGTGAGCTCGCAGTGGAAGTCGACGAAGCGCACCTTCACGGCGGGATCGAGCGACGCGAGAATCTCGTCGGCCTTGCGGAACGGGCAGTCGGTGGCGGGCATGTGCATGCGGCCCTGCAGATTGATTACGGCCACTTCCACGCCATTGCGGGCACGGACCACCACGAGGCCGTTGCCGGGGAGCCCGCAGGGATAATTGGCCGGACGCAGCAGCCGGGGCTGGCGCGGGAGATACTCGTAGATTTCTTTCTTGTCCCAGGCATGATTGCCGGTGGTGAGCACGTCCAGCCCCAGCGAGAACAATTCCTCGGCGAGCTGGGGCGTGATTCCGAATCCCGCGGCGGCGTTTTCGGCGTTGGCGATGGCCAGCTGGATTTTCTCCTCGGAGACGATCTGCTGCAGATGCTCGGAGACAATCCTGCGCCCGGGCGAGGCGAAGATGTCACCGATAAAGAGTATGTTCATTCGGGGGAACAGTCATAAGAAGGGTTGGAGCGCACCACACCGGCCGTGCCAACCTCCGTCATTGACCCCTGAGTAACAGAGGCGGGTATCCCCCGGGCGCCTTCAGGCTTCTCCATGGCGGTTGCCCACCGGAGCTTGCACACCAGCGCTCGATCGAGCAGGACCCCTGGACATTGACTGTTGGATCAATTATATGGAAGCCACACCAACAGGGCAGACACGCTCCACAGCAATCATAGCAGAGCAATTTGAGAATGCGAAACCCGCGGCAGGGCATGGCCCTGCCCCACATCAGCGCACGGGGACGGGGGTGAAGGAGAGGATCAGGATCAGCAGGGCGGCCAGGCCCAGCTTCACTCGACCGGGCCCCAGTTTCGATTCATCGCAGATCACCGGATGGCGCAACGCGAACAGCAGAAGGGCCGCCCAGACATACCAGATCCACGAATCGGCGAGACGGCCGACGATGACCAGCACAACCAGCAGAGCGCGCGAAACCAGCTTGTGCCAGCGGCTGAAGAAAGCGTACACGATGTGACCGCCATCGAGCTGGCCGATGGGAATGAGGTTCAGCGCGGTGGCCAGCAGACCGGCCCACGCCGCACGCGCCACCGGATGCAGACAAATATTCTGCGGGGGTACGTGCGGCAGCAGCAGTGCCTCCACGCCGCGGAGCAGGAGAGGCGTGGAGAACAACCAATCGCCCCGCAGGGCGGCGCCGGGACCGACGCGCGAGAGAGCCACGCCGATGACCGCCGCCGGCAACAACGTGACGAATCCGGCGATCGGTCCGGCGACGCCCACATCGAAGAGGGCGCGGCGCGTGTAGATGGGCGATCGAATACGAATGAACGCGCCGAGCGTTCCGAGGAGACTGGGGAACGGAAGAAAATAGGGCAGGCTGGCGTCGATGCCGTAGCGGCGGCAGGCCAGATAATGGCCCATCTCATGCGCCAGTAAAATGCAGAGCAGGGTAAGCGAGTAGGGGAGGCCCATCCACAGCAGCCCGGGCTCGGCGGGCAGACGCTGCAGGGTGTTCCAGAAGGTGTCGAGGGTGAGCGGGAGGTTCTGGTAGAAGCTGATGCCGAGCCCGCTACCCACCACGGTGGTGGTGAGCAGCGTTAAAGCCAGCAGCGCGATGTGCAAAGGCAGCCGCTGCCTGACCACAACTCGCGGGAACTCGAGCGGCTCGCCGAGCGCGCCGCCTGCGGTAGACGGGTACACAAAAAAACTTCGGCAGACGGTTACAGCGTCTGCAATTCCTTGCCGGGTTTGAAGCGAACCGCTTTGCCCGGTGGAATGGCCACCTCCGCGCCGGTTCGCGGATTGCGGCCAATGCCCGTTTTGCGCGGGCGCACGTTGAAGATGCCGAAGCCGCGCAACTCAATGCGCTCGCCGTTGGACAGAGCCCGCTTCATGCTTTCGAAGACGGTCTCGACGGCCATCTCGGCCTTGGTCTTGGTAATGCCGGTTTTGTTGACTACTTCATTGATGATATCCAGCTTGATCAAGAGAGCCCCTCCTGCCCGCGGAACTGCTGCCCAGCAAACTCCATGATAAGATTGGAGTTAAACCATTGTCAAGGCCGCAACAAAAACTCTCGCCGGTAAGCGCGGAACTTTTTCGGCGAGCATGCGCGCAGTTTGCCACCGGGCTGGCCATCGCGACGGTGCGCGGAGCTGACGGCAGGCCGCACGGGCTGACCGTAAATTCATTCACTTCGGTGTCGCTGGAGCCGCCGCTGGTGCTGTTCTGCATCGACCGGCAATGCTATGCGGTGGATCATTTTCGCGCGGGTCTTTTTTTGCATTGAACATCCTCTCCTCCCGGCAGGAGGAGCTTTCCGAGGCTTTCGCGCGGCGGATCGAGAACCGTTTTGAGCAGCAGCCGTGGCACGCCGGAGAGACCGGAGCGCCGCTGATTGCCGGCGTGCTGGCGACCCTGGAGTGCCGGCTGGCGGAGGTTATCGAACTGGGCGATCACTGGGTGATTGTGGGAGAGCTGGTGGCGGCGGCCATTGGCGAAGGCGCCCCGCTGGTGCATTTCCGGAGCGCCTATGCCCGCCTGGCGTAACGGTTAGATTCTAATTTTACGAAGCGATGGCACGGACGGCGGCCAGCGCCGCTTCGTAATCCGGATGGTCGGCGACTTCCTTTACGTACTCCACATGGCGGAGTTTGTTCGCGGCGTCCACCACAAAAATGGCCCGGCTCTCGATGCGTAACTCCTTGATGAGGGTGCCGTAATGTTCGCCGAAGGAGCCGTCGCGATGATCGGAGAGCATTTTGACGTTGTCGATGCCGAAGGCGCCACACCAGCGTTTTTGCGCGAAGGGCAGATCCATGCTGACGGTGTAAATGTCCACGCCTTCGAGCCGCGCCGCTTCCTCATTGAAGCGCTTGGTCTGCGCATCGCACACCGGGGTGTCGAGGGAGGGGACGACGCTGAAGATACGAACCTTGCTCCCGGTTGTTTCCAGAGTCACCGGCTGCAAGCTGTTGTTGACGACGGCGAATTCCGGCGCCGCATCCCCGGCCTTTAGTTCCGGGCCGATGAGTGTCATGGGGTTGCCGCGAAGAGTGGTGGCGCCCGTTCTTTCCATATTTATCTTTGAATCCCTTTCCGGATTATTGTAGCAGCCCGATTCTCAGGCGGCCCGGCGCATGCGCGCGAACGCCGCCAGCGCCACGGCGTCAGTGACGGCAAGGACGGCGCCCGCCCACAGGCCGATTCTGGCCAGCTCCGGAGAAGTCATATGCAGCCAGAATGCCGCGGCCCAATCGGAAGAAGCTCCACGCACCAGCAGCACCATGGCTATCAGCAGGGCCAGGAACAGAAGACGCAGAATGGTTTTGGCCACGGCGGCGGAGGAGAGGTGCGCGATCAGGCCCGTGACGATCACCGCCGCGAACGCCGCGCTGGCGCTGAACAACACGCCGCCGGCGAGGAAAGCGCCACCCGGCGCCAGTATGTGACCATGCCAGACGGCGGCGTTGACGGTGATAAGGCCCGCGGCGACGATGGCCATGCCCAGACCCCATCCATAGAGCGCCACCTTCAAGACACCGCGCACGGTGGCGCCAATCGATTCCGCGGACCCGGCCAGTGCGGTCGCGGCCACCGGCGCTACCAGTACCAAAGGCAGACAGAAGTAGGCCGCCAGAAGCACAGGGTCGAGGAAGTCATAGCGCTTGTAGAAAGGGACCAGAACGCCGAACAGGGCGACGATGAGTAGTGGGGTGAGGGCTCTTCGCGCCATGTTACCGTGATACCAGGACTGGTCGAGGCCACTTCAGGGTACCTCCCTGGTGGCGAATAGGGCAAATTTGGTACCCTCGGCCTGATAATACTTCGCAGGCTCGACGCCGATAACCAAAGTGTATGCTAGACAGGCGTTATGAACCTCGGCTGCTTTGTTCGGATCTCGTTGATATCGAGTGGACGGACAAGACCAGCCGTACGCGCAAATGTGTCGCTAACCTTGAAGACATCTCACTCTCCGGCGCCTGTCTTCAGTTGGATCGGCCAATTCCCCTGGGATCGCCGATGCGAATCACCTATCCCAAGGGCGAGTTGATTGGCACGGTCCGCTATTGCGTGTTCCGGGAGATTGGATACTTCCTGGGCGTCGAGTTTGAAGACGGCTGCCGGTGGTCGCAGCGTCAATTCCGCCCGCAGCATCTGCTGGACCCGCGCAAGCTGGTGATCCGCGCGGTGAACCGGGTGGTCCGCCATCTGGGCGGGGCCAGCATTCAATAACGCCACCGGCGGCGCCTTTCCGCAAACAGGACTTTCCGCTCACAGGATATGATTCATGTTTGGCGGGGCCGCCAGCCATGATGAAGAAAGCAAGCCGCAGCGGGTCCGAATCCGGCCTTCATGGTGTTGCCGCCGCCTCGCTCACGCCGCGGCGCGCCGGCGAATCGAAGGTGGATCTGGCGGCCCTGCTGGAGATGGTGGACTTCCTTTGCTCGGCGGGCGTGGACGGGATTGTGCTGTTTGGTTCCACCGGGGAGTTCGTGCATTTCGAAACGGCGGATCGGGCGCGCGCGCTCAGTTTGGCGGTGAAGCGCAGCCGCTGCCCGGTGTATGCCAACGTGTCCCATTCCAACCTGGACAGCGCCATTGCCCTGGCGGATGAAGCGGCCAGCGCCGGCGCCGAGGGCGTGCTGCTGATGCCGCCGATCTACTTCCGCTATGACCAGGAGACGGTTTGGCAATACTTTTTGGATTTCCTGAACGCGCTGCACGGCATCCTGCCCGCGTACCTGTACAACATTCCCGCGTTTTCCACGGGGATAACGGTAGAGACCGTGGCCAGCCTCATCGCGGCCGGCTATCGCGGGATTAAGGATTCCAGCGGCGATTCTGAGTATTTCACTTGTCTGATCGAGGCGTGCGGAACCACGGGCGCGAGCCTGCTCACCGGGAGCGAGCGTCTTTATGGCCGGTTCCAGGGTGCGGGAGCATCGGGCGTGATTTCCGGTGTTGCGTCGGCGGTGCCCGAGCTGGTGGTGGGATATGCGAAGGCATTGCGCGGCGGCGACGAAGACCTGATTTCGCGGCTTTGCGCGCGCGTGGAGGAGTTCGTTGCCTGGTGCGAGGAGTTCCCCGCCCCGATGATTGTCCGCGAGGCCGCCAACCTGCGCGGGTTGCGCGCGGGCGCGGCAGCCGCGCCACTGGGGCCGGGGTTGCAGAGCCGGCTGGAGGAGTTCCGGGGCTGGTTTCCCGAATGGCTGCGCGGCGTTAAGACGGAGGCAGTATTCTGATCTTATGGGCCTACCCAACTTGATGCCCGTTCATCAAAACATTCCCAGCCACGCGCTGAAGGACGTGGCTGGCGAAGTGCGCCGGCAACTTGCGCTTTCCGGCTTCGCCGCGCGGGTGCCCCCGGGAGCGCGCATCGCCATCGGCGCGGGCAGCCGGGGCATCTCCAACATCGCGACCATCGTGCGCGGAGTGGCCGATTATTGGCGAGAGGCCGGTTGCAACCCGTTTATCTTCCCGGCCATGGGCAGCCATGGCGCGGCCACCGCCGAGGGGCAGGCGCTGGTGCTGGCCCACTACGGGATTGAAGAATCGACCATGGGCTGCCCGGTGAAGAGCTCCATCGAAGTGGTCTCGCTGGGCCACACCGAAGAGGGCATCGAAGCGTTCATGGACCGGAATGCCTGGTCGAGCGATGGCGTGATGCTGGTGGGCCGGGTGAAGCCGCACACGGATTTTGCGGGCAACATCGAGAGCGGCCTTTGCAAAATGACGGCGATCGGCATCGGCAAGTTCGCCGGGGCGCGGCAGTATCACACGTTCGCGTACCGGCTGGGGCTGGAGCACGTGATCCGCACGGTGAGCCGGCGGGCGCTGGCGTCCGGCAAGATTCTGGGCGGCCTGGCCATTCTGGAAGATGGCCGCCATCAGACGGCCCGGCTGGAAGCGGTTCCGGCGGCGGCAATGGTCTCGCGCGAGGAAGAGCTGTTGGCGCTGGTGAAGGAATGGACGCCGCGCATTCCGGTGCGCAACCTGGATCTGCTGGTGGTCAACGAGATCGGCAAGAACATCAGCGGCACGGGCATGGACGCGAAGGTGATCAACCGGAGTATCGACGGCGAATTGAATTGCTGGCCGGGCGTGGAAACGCGCATCGAGCGGATCTTCATTCGCGATCTGAGCGGGTTGTCCTACGGCAACGGCGTGGGCATCGGGATGTCCGACGTGATTCACGACCGCATTCTCGCGAAGATCGACTGGAACGCCACGTGGATCAATTCGCTGACGGCTTCGACCCCGGGCGGCAGCCGCACGCCGATGCACTTTTCGAGCGACCGGGAATGCATGGAGAGGATTGCCCCGACGGTGGGAAAAACGGACACGTCCGGAATTACGATCGGGTGGATTCAGAACACGCTGGAACTTTCGGAAATGCTGCTGAGCGAGAATCTGCGGGAGGAAATCGAAGGGAACGCCAATCTGGAGATTGTGGGGGCGCCGGAGCCGATTGATTTCGACGCGGCGGGAGATCTGACCGGAAGCCCCATGCGAGCGGTCCCGGCCGGAGAGCTTTGCTGACGGGTGCGCGCGGGCAGGTCCCGGCAAGGACCGGCCCGGCGCGCACCCCTCGGCGAACAGCGGTTGGTTAGCTGCCCTGGTTAGCGGCGGCGGCCATCACGCTGCTGATCTTGCTGAAGATCGTGCTGATGCTGGTGGCCACGTTCGGCATGATTGCGCCAGCGGCCACGGCCACGAATCCTGCCATGAGGGCGTATTCGATCAGGTCCTGTCCGCGAGTATCTTTCCAAATTCTGAGTTTGTAAATCAGGTTCTTCATGTTTGTCCTCTCCCTGCCACGGATCCGTTCCGTTGCTAACTGTAAAGTATCATCGCGTACACTCTGCTCCAATCGGCAGCAATGCTTAGAAATGGTGCCTGAAAAATCTAAGGTAGCGACGCCCCGGGAGGCGTTGCTGGCGTGGCGGCAGGTCTTTTCCGGGCGGTTGTGAGGTCGGCCGGGTCACGTTTCCGCTTGCCGGGCTGCTGGTCGGGCTGCGAAGATGGGCGACGGAGCAAATGCCCGCTTTCCTTCACGCGTCTTTGATGGAACGACTTAGGGAGCAAACGGGGCGTGCGGAGGCAGGCGGCAGCCCTGTCGCAGAAGGGTGGTATTCCTCAGGCTGGTATGCACTTAGTACAGTTCATGCCCCGGTACTTGCGGGGGTCCTGCAGGATCATCCGAGGGCAGCCGATCAATATATCGGCGACGGTCTTGGCTTTCCCAATCACACTAAAGGCGCGGATGATACGGAGATTGGCTCTCGGCGCCGGGCTGTTGTTTCTGCTGATTCCCAGCGGGTATTTTGCCTGGCGATTCCGAGCCATGCCGCAACTGGGCTCATGGCACGATGACGCGGTGTATTGGATTTCCGCGCAGTCACTGGCGTCGCATCAGGGATACGCGATCGGGCATCTGCCGACGCGTCCGCCGCAAACAAAGTACCCGCCTCTGTATCCCGCCCTGCTTTCGTTCGTGTGGCGGTTCGGCGGACCTTTTCCGGGCAATCTCCGGGCGGCCACCGCGCTGCAGTGGTCGTTCGCTCCGGTGTTCTTCGTGCTGGCGTGGTTGTGGTTTCGCCGATGTGGTTTCCGGGATTGGCCGTCGTGGGCGCTCACGCTGCTGATTGCCGCGGCGCCCATCACTACTCTTTTCGCGGTCTCGCTGATGACCGAGCTGCCGTTCACGGCGGTCCTGCTGGCGTCGATGTTGCTGGTCGAAGGCGGCGAGTTCTCCAGCCGGCGAGGTCTGGCGGCGGGAGTTTTGGCGGCCGCGGCATTTCTGATCCGCACCAATGCGATCGTGCTGGTGATAGCGGTTCCGCTCCTGCTGATCCCGCGACGCCGCTATCGTCAGGCTGTGGCGTTCGTGGCGCCAGTGCTGGTGGCCATCGGCGGGTGGCAGGCCTGGTGCGCTGCGCGAGGGTTTCACGCACAGGACGACATCACCGCGTACTACACCTCATACACGGCGTTCTACGCGCGCACGTTTTCCCTCGCCGACCTGCCCCTGCGGGTGTGGACCAACGCGGATGCGATTATCGATTCGCTGGCGCGTCTGGTTCTGTTCCGTACCGGCGACGAGCCGTGGATGCGCGCTCTCTCGTGGGTGATTACGGCGGCGGCGATTGCGGGCGTGGTGATTCTGTTCCGCCGGGGCATACGTTGTTACCCGATATTTGCCGGGCTGCTGGTGGTGGAGCTTCTGCTGTGGCAGTATCCGCCGGACCAGCGCTTCGTGTACCCGCTGTTTCCGCTTTACCTTGCGGGCCTGGCGACGAAGCTGGCCGAAGTCACCGGCATGGCGGCGCGGAGCTGGAAAACCGGATCGGGCGCCAACCGGCTGGCCGCGGTGCCGGTGTTGTTGTTGATTGCGGTGCTGGCCGGGGGGTCGTTGTGGTCGACGGCTGAAGGCACTCTGGTGCTGTTGCCGGATTACTTCGGCGAACGGCAAAGCCAGCTCACCCGCCTGCAGCCGGCGTGGAACTGGATTGCTGGCAACACGCCTCCCGCTTCCCGCTTCGCCGCCTGCGACGACACGCTGCTTTATCTCTATTCCGGCCGGCGCGGATATACCGAGCCGATTCTCCCCGCCGTGGTGTACGGACAGCAGAGCGGAGCCGTTGCGGGCTATGTCGCCGGACTGCCCGCGTTATGGCGTCAGGTGAGTGTGGGATACGTTCTGTTCACTGATTACGACTTCGTGCGCGATTTGCATGCGCCGGGCCACGATGCCCTTGCCCGCCTGCTGTCAGATCCGTCGCGCTTCCGGCTGCTTTATTCCGATCCCGCGGCGCGGGTTTATGCGGTGCTCTGAGTAGCGTTGTTGCGATGCCGGCCGAGTAACGCGGCTGTCGCCGCGTGTCCACTACTTATGAGCAGTGGCGGGTGTTTCTGGTGTCTGGAATGTGCCGTGCTCTGAATAGAGCGTGTCCACTACTTATGAGCAGTGGCGGGTGCTTCTGGTGCTCTGAAATGTGCCGTGCTCTGACTGGAGCGTGTCCACAACGTATGACTCTGAGCAGCGTTCCTGCGATACTGGCTGAGTAACGCGGAACGTATGAGCAGTGAAACCGTAACTTTGGCCGGCGGCTGTTTCTGGTGTCTGGAAGCGGTGTATGAGCAGATGCGCGGCGTGACGCGCGTGCAATCCGGGTACATGGGCGGGAGCGCGCCACGGCCAACGTACCAGCAGGTCTGTGGCGGGGGCACCGGCCATGCCGAGGTGGTGCAGGTGGAGTTCGACCCGGCGGTCATTACGATGCGCGATGTGCTTGAGGTGTTCTTCGCGATCCATGACCCGACCACGCGAGACCGGCAGGGCAACGACGTGGGCACACAATACCGGTCAGCGATTTTCTATCACTCCGACGAACAGCGCCGCGTGGCCGAAGAGCTGATTGGCGAACTCACCGCGGAGAAGGCGTTTGCCGATCCGATTGTCACGGAAGTGCAGCCGGCCAGCGAATTCTGGCCCGCCGAGGATTACCACAATGAGTATTTCCGCAGGAACGGCGAACAGCCATATTGCGCGTATGTGGTGGCCCCGAAGGTGAGCAAGTTCCGCAAGAAGTTCGCGGCGATGGCGCGATAGCCCGCTCTACCGCTTGCGTTTGATCTGGAAGAGCGCGGTTTCGGCGAGCAGATTCGGCAATATCCCAACCCGGTGCTGCCCGGCAATGAAGATCTGACGCTCGATGGTCCAGCCTTCCTGTCCGGCCAGCGCCTGAAAATCGGTCACCGTCAGGAAGTGGATGTTCGGTGAATCGTACCAATCGTAGGGGAACAACCTGGTGCGCGGCGCGCGGCCGGTGAACAAGTGCGCCAGCCGGACCCTCCAGTGCCCGAAGTTGGGGAACGCCACAATCGCCTGGCTGCCGCAGCGCAACATCTCCCGCAACACCAGCAGCGGCTCGCGGGTTTCCTGCAGGGTCTGGCTGAGGATGACATAGTCGAAGGCGCCATCGGGATACCCCGCCAGCGCGTCCAGCAGGTCGCCGTGAAACACGGATACGCCGCTGGCAATGGCCTTGCGCACCTTGGGTCCGGAGAGTTCCACGCCGCGCGCCTGAACGCTTTTGTTGGCGGCGAGCCATGCCAGCAGCTCCCCTTCGCCGCAGCCGAGATCGAGCACGCGGCTGCCGGGCGGGATGAGTTCGCCGATGATCTTATAATCGCTGCGGCCGAGCACGTCCAGCACAAAGGGTTCGGTTCGAGGTTGCGGAGGCGCGGCCATCAGGATCGTCCTTTCCACGTGCTTTCGAGAAAGCCGCGCACCAAGTCGGTTTGTTCGGCAACATCCACCAGGAAGGCATCGTGACCGTAATTGGAGGGCAGCTCGCAATAGGCGACGTCGGCGTTATGGCCGCGCAGGGCGCGCACGATCTCCTGCGACTGATAGCTCGGATACAGCCAATCGGAGGTGAAGCTGAGGACCAGGAAGCGCGCCTTTACGCCTTCCAGCACCGCGGCGAGCGAGGCTCGCGACGCGGTGAGGTCGAAGTAGTCCATTGCCTTGGTGATGTAAAGGTACGAATTGGCGTCGAAGCGGTCGACGAACTGGCGGCCGCGGTAGCGCAGGTAGCTTTCCACCTCGAAGTCGACTTCAAGCTCGAATCCGGCGTGATCCCGGGCGCGGGAGCGGCGCGCGAACTTCTCGCGCATGGAATCGTCACTCATGTAGGTGATGTGTCCCACCATACGGGCCACCGCGAGCCCGCGGGCGGGCGGGTTCTGGCCGTAGTAGTTGCCGCCGCACCAGTCCGGGTCAGCCATGATGGCCTGGCGGCCCACTTCGTCGAAGGCGATCTGCTGGGCGCTGTGCCGCGCGGTGGTGGCGATGGGAATGGCCGCGCGAACGGCGTCCGGATAAGCGACGGCCCACTCCAGCGCCTGCATGCCGCCCATGGACCCGCCGGAGACGGCGAGCAGGCGGCGAATGCCGAGATGGTCGATCAGTTTTTTCTGCACTCGAACCATGTCACCGACGGTGATGACGGGGAACGACATGGCCCACGGGCATCCGGTGGCGGGGTTAATGGAAGACGGTCCGGTGGTGCCCCGGCATCCCCCCAGCACGTTCGAGCAGAGGACGAAATACTTGTCGGTGTCGAAGGCCTTGCCGGGACCGATCATGTTGTCCCACCAGCCGGGCAATCCGGTTTCGGCACTGACGCCGGCTGCGTGGGCGTCGCCGGAAAAAGCGTGCAGAACCAGGATGGCGTTGGAGGCGGTGGCGTCGAGGCTGCCATAGGACTCCCATGCCACGTGCACCGGCGAGAGCTCGACGCCGGAGTCGAGGGTGATCGAATCGAACTGAACTGTGTGCGCTTCCGCAATCATCGGGACGAGGAAAACCGGCTATAGCGTATTCCTCTGAATCATAACAGGGTCAGGTTGTAGCGGGGCTACGTGGCCTGCTCTCTACGTCTAAGGTATTCCAGATTCGGGATTTTCGTACCGCCGGAAAGGTGAAGTTTAGAATCCTACTTTATTCATAACGGTCTATCTAACTGATTTCATTGGTAGATGCGAATGGTCTAACCCTTGCTAACTACTGCCCCATTCTCCCACCGGGGAGACCCAGGAGTTTCATGGTTAGAAGATCGACGCGAGGAGGGGTTTCAATGATCAAGAGTCTGCGATCAATGGCAATCGTTCTGCCAGCGGCATTGATGTTCATGACTGGTATGGCACTGGCGCAGGAAGGCACCGGCACCATCACCGGGACCGTGACTGACGCCAGCGGTGGCGCGGTAGCGAGCGCGCACGTAACCGCGACCAACACCGGCACATCCGAGCAAACGAAAGCGACTAGCGGCACGAATGGTCAGTACGTTTTCGTGGACCTGGCGCCGGGCATGTACTCGGTAACGGTGGAGGCGGCGGGTTTCCGCAAGACCATGCTGTCGGAACAACGCCTGCTGGTTGCGAGCACGCTGCGCATGAACGTGACTCTGGACGTGGGCCAGGTGACCGAATCGGTTACGGTGGATGCGAGCGCACCGCAGATCAACACCGACGATGCGCAATTGGGCGAAGCCATCACAGACATCAGCACGCTGCCGCTACTGTCGACAGACTCCGGCCGCAACGTACTGAATTTGGCTGGCCTGCAGCCGGGCGTGTCGATGAGCCGCTCTGACTCGGGAGCCGGAGTGGTGGGCCCCTTCTCGGTGAACGGCCAGCGCTCCCAGGCGAACAATTTCATCCTGGACGGCGCTGACGACAACGATCTGGCCATCAATGTCCCCGATGCCTCCTCAGTGATCTCGCCGGAAGCCATTGGCGAGTTTCGCGTGGTCACCGGCGCCATGAACGCCGAGTACGGGCACAGTTCCGGCGCGATGATCGAATCGACCATCAAATCCGGCTCGAACTCGTTCCATGGACAGGCGGAGGACATTCTGCGGAACACGGACTTCAACGCCAACAACTTCTTCCTGAACGAGAACGCTCAGCCGAATCCGAAGTACATTGCCAACGACTACGATGCCAACGTCGGCGGACCGGTGATCAAGAACAAGACGTTCTTCTTCGCTTCTTACCTCGGGTTCCGGCGCGAGGAAGGCGAAACCAACAATGGCACGGTGTTCTCGGACGGTGAGCGGGCCGCCATTGACGCGTACGGCGTTCCCGCCGCAAAGGCCATTGTGGCCATCACTCCAATGGCAACCAATGGAGGAAACCAGTGGTTCGGCGCGCCCGTGGATACCTTGCACCGGGATCAGGGTCTGTTCCGCATCGATCACCGGTTCTCGGACCGGAATAATCTATCGATCTCATACGTCACCGAGCAGAACGCCGATATCGACCCGTTCTCCTTCATTGGGCCGACCGTGTCTGGCTTCGGCGAGAATGACAGGAACACCTTCGATAACGTCACCCTGCACGATACAGACACCTTCAGTCCGACCATTGTGAACGAGGCCACGGCCGCCTACCATCGCCTCAATTCACCTGGCGTGGTCCCCCAGAATAAAATGAGCCCCTCCAGCCTGGGCTTCACCGGCATTATTCCCGACGACGCCACGGCCGCGGGCCCACCCGATATTTTTATCGGCAACATTAACGTGGGCAACACGTATCAGGGTCCCCAGGCACGCGAGGACAACACCTGGCAATACAACGACGCCGTGACCTGGATCAAGGGCCGCAACACGTTCAAGTTCGGCGGGGAGTTCATGGCCTACGAGCAGAACCAGCTCTTCGACTTCATCAATAACGGATACATGGTCTTCGAAGGCGGCTTCACGGAGGGAGCGTACGGAGCCCCGACGCCGGTGATTCCCGGGCTTGAGAACTCCAACCCGGCGATGAACGATTTCGCCAACGGCGAGCTCGATTTCTATGACCAGTCCAACAGCCTTCGCCAGGGCTACCGCGACAAATTCGCCTCTTTTTACGCGCAGGACGACTTCAAGATGACCCGCAATTTCACCTTGAACGTTGGGATTCGCTGGGACTACGGCGCTCCGTTCACCGAGGTGCACAGCGAGGAGGATACGTTCCGGCCCGGGCAGCAATCCACCATTTACCCGACTGCTCCGGTTGGTCTGGTGTACCCTGGTGACGCCGGCATCAGCGCGTCGACATACAGCCCGGACTATAACAACTTCGGCCCGCGCATCGGTTTTGCATGGGATCCTTTCGGAACGGGCAAACTGAGCGTGCGCGCCGGCGGCGGCGTGTTCTACAACGTGCCGGAGAGCGAACTAACGCTGCAGTTCCTGGGCGCGCCCCCCTACGGCGCGCAGATCGTGTCCTTCGCCGACACCGACATGACCATGCCGTATCAGACGTCGCTGTACGACCCGTTAACGTCGAACCCGTTCCCCTTTGTGTCGGCCAAGCCGGGACAGCCGTACGATTTCACGCCCGATGCTCCAATCTCCGTCACGATGATGGACCCGCACTTCGCGACCCCTTACGCGTTCCAGTACTCGTTCCAGATTCAGTATCAGGTTGCCCGGAACTGGGTTGCGGAAGCCGCCTACGTGGGCAGCCAGGGGCGCAAGCTGGAAGACCGACGCGACATCAACCCGGCCCTTATTGCGCCGGGCGCGACCACCGGCAACGAGCCCGAGCGTTCGCCCTATAACCTCAACAACCCTCAGGATGCCGAGTATGGAGGGGCGGTGTTCGGCGGCATCACGGATCAGCTTACCGACGCCAACTCGAATTACAACAGCCTGCAGCTCAGCCTGAATAAACGCACGTCGTACGGTCTGGCGCTGACCAACTCTTTCACCTACGCGCATTGTATCGACGACGCTTCAGGGCTCCGGACGGACTCGAATCCGTTCAACGCGTTGATGGATCGCGGTAACTGTGCTACCGACATACGCGAGTCCTATGTGGGCACGGTAATCTACGAGCTGCCGTTCTTCAAGGAGTCGCATAGCTTTGTCGGACGCGCGCTGGGCGGTTTCAATGTCTCCAGCGTGGTGACGCTCCAGTCCGGGATTCCGTTTGACATCACGGACAGCGGCGACCGCTCGCTGACGGGAGCAGGCGACGACCGGCCGGAGTACATCGGCGGTCAGGTGCAGTTTGTCGATCCACGCTCCAACGCGTTCTACGACCCCAACACGAACGCTTACACCAACGATTACTTCAATGGCACCGGCGGTGGGACGGCCACAGGCGCGGGCAACCCCTATTTCGAGCGTATCGGTTCCGGGGGCGCACTGGCGCTGGGAGCGGGCTATTACGGCGATTTCGGCCGCAACGTTTTCCATGGGCCGGGATTCCTGAACTGTGACGTCTCCGTCGGAAAGAGCTTCCATGTCACCGAATCGCAGTCGCTGACTTTCCGCGCGCAGGCGTTCAACTTCTTCAACCACGCGCAGTTCCAGAACCCGGTGAGCAATATCGCCGATTCCAATTTTGGCGAGGTGGTGGCGACCACGGAGCCGGCGCGTATTGTTCAGCTTTCGCTGCAGTATAAGTTCTAACAACCGCTTCCGCACATGTCGCGGCCCGGTCAGGCATTCGTCCTGACCGGGCCGCGATGGAATTCCGGATTCAGAATTTCCCCTTGCAGAAAACCAGATTCCCGTTGCCGCCCTGCCTAACCCATCCATAACGCGTTTCTAACGCATCGTTTGCCACCCGAAGCTTCCCCCGACAGGTAAAACGGCCTCACCGTTGCTCTTCCCCGTCCGTCCCCGCGCCGGGACGTTAGAACACTGGGAGGATTTCCACAATGAAGAGTGCAGCAGCGGCAGCGCGCACGACACTGGTTGCGGTTCTGGCGAGTTTCCTCGCCATTTCGGCATGGGGACAGGAAGCAACCGGAACAATCACCGGCACGGTAGCCGACGCCAGCGGCGGCGCCGTGGCGAACGCCAACGTGGTGGCCACCAACACGGGGACCGGAATCGAATCGAGGACGACCACGAGCCCGAGCGGCCAGTACATTTTCGTGCAGATGCTACCCGGCATGTACTCGGTGACGGTGGAAGCGGCGGGCTTTCGCAAGACGATGCTCTCGGAACAACGTCTGGTGGTTGCCAGCACGCTGCACATGAACGTGAGCCTGGAGGTTGGTCAGGTTACGGAATCGGTTACCGTAGACGCGAACGCGCCACAGGTGAATACGGACGACGCGCAACTGGGCCAATCAATGACGGATATTCCCGATCTTCCGCTGCTTTCGACGGCCAATGGCCGCGACGTGCTCAATCTGGTGGGCTTGCAACCAGGCGTTTCCGTGCAGCGTCCCGAAAACACGGTGGGCGCCGCGATTGGTCCGTTCTCGGTAAACGGGCAGCGCACGCAGGCCAACAATTTCCTGCTGGACGGCGCGGACGACAACGATCTGGCGATTAACACGCCCGATGCCGGGTCGATTATCTCCCCGCAAGCCATTGGCGAGTTCACGGTGATCACTGGCGCCATGAAGGCCGAATACGGGCACAGCTCCGGCGCGGTTGTCGAGTCCACCATCAAATCCGGCTCCAACTCGTTCCACGGAGAAGCCGAGGACATTTTCCGGAACACCGTCCTGAACGCCAACAACTTCTTCCTTAACGAAAATGGCCAACCCAATCCGAAGTACATTGCCAACGACTACGATGCTTCGGTGGGCGGTCCGGTAAAGAAGGACAAGACGTTCTTCTTCGCCTCTTACCTGGGCTTCCGGCGTGAGGAGGGCACCGCCTCAAACGGCACGGTGTTCTCGGCGGGAGAGCGCGCGGCTATTGACCAGTACGGCGTTCCCGCCGCAAAAGCCATCGTGGCCATTACCCCGCTGGCCACTAACGGAGGAAACCAGTGGTTTGGCGCGCCCGTGGATACGCTGCGCCGGGATCAGGGTCTGTTCCGCATCGACCACCGCTTCTCGGACAGCAACAACCTTTCGCTCTCTTACTTCACCGAACAGAGTGTCGATAATTCCCCGTTCTCGTTTGGCGGAACCACCCTGCCCGGCTTCGGACAAATTGCTTTGGCTACCTTTGACAACGTCGCGCTGCACGACACGCAGACGTTCAGCCCCACACTGGTGAACGAGGCGACCGCGGCGTTCCACCGCCTCAATCTCCCCGGTGTCATCCCGCTGAATACCACCAGCGCCAACAGCCTGGGCTTCACCGGCATCAACCCCGACGATCCCAGTACCCTGGGGCCACCGGATATTTTCATCGGCAACATCAACGTGGGGGACACCTATCAGGGCCCCCAGACCCGGTATGACAATAACTGGCAGTATCACGACAGCGTGAGCTGGATTAAAGGGCGCCACACCTTCAAGTTCGGCATGGAGTACTCGGCTTACGAGCAGAACCAGCTTTTCGACTTTATTAACAACGGCTACTATATCGCGGAGGGTGGTTTCACCGAAGGAGCCTATGGGCTGGCCCCTCTGCCGGTGCTTCCCGGACTCGAGAATTCCAACCCTGGCATCAACGACTTCGCCCAGGGATACGCCGACGGCTACGTGCAGGCCACCAGTGACCGGCAGGGCTATCGCGACAAGTTCTTTTCGGCGTATGCGCAGGATGACTTCAAAATCTCCCGCAATTTCACGATGAACATCGGACTGCGCTGGGACTACGGCGCTCCGTTCACCGAAGTGCACGACGAGGTGGACACGTTCCGTCAAGGTGAGCAGTCTACGGTGTTCTCGGGCGCGCCGACGGGCCTGGTGTACCCTGGAGACCAGGGGATCAGCAACTCGACATATAGTCCGAGCTACACCAATTTCGGCCCGCGCCTCGGCTTTGCCTGGGATCCCACGGGTACGGGCAAGCTGAGCATACGCGCGGGCGGCGGGGTGTTCTACAGCGTCCCGGAAAGCGAGCTCTTCTTGCAGTTCCTGGGCGCGCCTCCCTATGGCGCCGAGGTCGGGACGTATCCTATCACCAACATTGCGGAGCCGTTTCAATCTCAAATAACCGGCCCCACGCCAAACCCCTTCCCGTATCAAAAGGGCGTGCCAGGCCAGCCATTCGATTTCGTGGCCGCGGCCGCCGGCAACCCCACAGGCCTCACTATGATGTCTCCGGGCTTCGCCACGCCGTACGCTTTCCAGTACAACTTTCAGATCCAGTATCAGATTGCCCGAAACTGGATTGCCGAGGCCGCTTACGTCGGCAGCCAGGGCCGCGATCTGGAGGATCGCCGCAGTATCGATCCCGCTATGATTCAGCCAGGAGCGAATAGCGGAAACGACAACTTTCGCAGGTCGGTCAACATCAACAACCCGGAGGACGCCGAATACGGCGGCGCGGTTTTCGGTGACATAACCGAGCAGCTTACCGACGCCAATTCGGACTTTAACAGCCTGCAGCTCAGCCTGAACAAACGGACCTCCTACGGGCTTGCGATCACCAACGCGTACACCTATGGCCATTGCATCGACGACGCTTCCGGACTGCGAACGACCTCGAATCCGTATAACGCATTGATGGATCGTGGCAACTGCGATACCGACGTGCGCCAGTCCTACGTCGGCACGGCCATATACGAGCTGCCGTTCTACAAAGAACAGCAGGGCTTCCTGGGGCACCTGCTCGGGGGATTCAACCTCTCCACCGTGGTAACGCTCCAGTCCGGGATCCCCTTCGACATCACTGACGTAAGTGGCGACCGCTCGCTGACCGGAGCCGGCGATGACCGGCCGGAGTACATCGGGGGCGACGTCACGTTTGCCGACCCACGCTCGAACGCGTTTTACTCCACGACCGGATACGTCAACGATTACTTCGACGGCGTAGGCGGCGGAACCGGTTCGGGTGCTCCAAACCCATATTTTGCTCGGGTGGGCTCGGGTCCATCGCTCGCACTGGGAGCGGGCTACTACGGCGATCTGGGCCGTAACGTATTCCACGGACCGGGCATCCTGAACGCGGATATTTCGGTCGGGAAGACGACGCGCATCACCGAGGGGCAATCTCTGACGTTCCGCGCCCAGGCGTTCAACTTTTTCAACCACGCGCAGTTCCAGAATCCAGTCAGCGATATCGGGTCTTCCAATTTCGGGGAGGTTACGCTGACCACGGAGTCCGCGCGTATTGTTCAGCTCTCGCTGCAGTATAAGTTCTGAGGACGTGCGGCGCCAGCCGCGTTGGGGTCAGGCATCGCAAGAACGCGGCTCCCGCCGCGTGTCCGAGAGACGGGGCAGGTAGCCAGCCTGCCCCGATATTTTACCCTCGAAAAAGAGTTGAACCCTGTCCCCTCACGTGTTACAAACGAAGCGTGGAGAGGACCATCCGTAAGTACAACAGCCGCAAAGAGATGAAGGCTGACGAATACCGATATTGGCAAAGCCGGCCGGTGCACGAACGGATGGCCGCGGTTTCCGAACTTACTACGGCCACCTACGCGCTGAAAGGCATGGCTCAGGATGTACGAGGACTTCAAGGACCTGTTGTCCGCCTTCCACGCCCACAGCGTTAAGTACTTGATCGTTGGCGGTTACGCGGTTTCATTTCACAGCCAGCCCCGCGCCACGAGGGACATCGACAGGCTCTTCAAGGCCGACCCCACGAACGCGAGGGCGGTTTACGAGGCTTTGACCGCTTTCGGGGCTCCGCTCGCGGATATAACCGCAGACGATCTCACCGACCCGCGTCAATTTGTTCGCTTCGGAAGGGAGCCGGTCGCGATCGACATTCTCCCGGGAATCGATGGAGTCGATTTTGATGCTGCGTGGGAAAGGCGCATTGAGGGTATTATCGACCCGCAGAGCGGGCTCACCGGGTTTTTCATTTCAAGAGACGATCTGATTACCTCGAAGCTTGCGGCGGGCCGCTTGCGCGATCTTGCCGATGTCGAGGACATTCGGGAGTCCGCGGCAAGCCAGGAGCCATAGAGCGGGAACCCAGATGCCCGCGCTCAATCGTGATATGCGGTGTACAGGGCCGTTTCCTGGGGTCTACTTCACCTCCGAGCTCGGCCTCGGCCCCCGTCGTGTTTTAATGGTAGTTACCCCCGGCGAGCCGGCACACCTGGAGGTTCCGAACAATTGAATCCTGCGATTCTTGCCCTGGAGGACGGTACGGTCTTCGAGGGCAGAGGCTTTGGTGCGCGCGCGGACAGCGTGGGCGAGGTGGTATTCAATACCGCCATCACCGGATATCAGGAGATCTTCACCGATCCGTCGTACGCCGGGCAGATCGTCGTTCTTACTTATCCGCAGATTGGCAATTACGGCGCGAATCTGTACGACCAGGAATCGGCGCGTCCGTGGATTGAAGGGCTGGTGGTGCGCGAGTTTTCGGCGCTGGCCAGCAACTGGCGCTCAAAGGAAACCGCCGAGCAGTTCCTGGCCGCGAACGGCATTCCGGTGGCCGCTGAAATCGATACGCGCGCGCTGGTGCGGCATCTGCGCAGCCGGGGCGTGATGCGGGGCGTTCTGTCGGCGGGCGGCGCGAGTGCGGACGATCTGGTGGGGCGCGCTCGCAACGCCCCGTCGATGACCGGCCTTGACCTGGCTACGCGCGTGAGCACCCAGGCGAGTTATCAATGGGACAAGCCGGTGGAGGCGGTATCGCCAACCGACCGCATCACCGCCGCGCGCGAGCCGTGGTGCCATGTGGTGGCCTGCGATTTCGGGATCAAGCGGAACATCCTGCGGCGGCTGTGCCACGTGGGCGCGCGCGTGACGGTGGTTCCGGCGGGCACTACCGCTGAAGAGATTCTGGCGCTGAAGCCTGACGGGGTGTTTCTCTCCAACGGGCCGGGCGATCCGGAACCGCTGCAGTTCCAGGCCGCGCAGGTGCGCAAGCTGGTGGGGAAAACGCCGATCTTCGGCATTTGTCTGGGCCAGCAGATTCTGGGGCTGGCGTTTGGCGGCAAGACCTACAAGCTGAAGTTCGGCCATCGCGGGGCGAACCACCCGGTGCTGAACAAGCTGACCAATCGGGTGGAGATCACCTCGCACAATCATGGCTTCGCGGTGGACCCCGATTCGCTTAATCAGAATGAGATTGAGCTGACCCACGTCAACCTGAACGACCAGACGCTGGAAGGTTTCCGGCATCGCAGCTATCCAGTGTTTTCGGTGCAGTACCATCCTGAAGCCGCGCCCGGCCCGCACGATTCGCACTATCTGTTCGACGATTTCATGAAGCTGATCGAAGACCAGAGGGGAACGCGGTTGCCTGTCCGACAGGAGGAGCGCCGATAATGCCGCGCCGCGACGACCTCCACAAAATTCTGATTGTGGGTTCGGGGCCCATCGTGATCGGCCAGGCGTGCGAGTTCGATTACTCCGGCGCGCAGGCCTGCAAGGCGTTGCGCAGCGACGGGTACGAAGTGGTGCTGATCAATTCCAACCCAGCCACCATCATGACCGACCCGGATCTGGCCGACCGCACGTACGTGGAGCCGCTGACCGTGGAGTTCGCCGAAGAGGTGATTCGCCGCGAGCGTCCCGATGCCCTGCTCTCCACCGTGGGCGGGCAGACCGGGCTGAACCTTGCGGTGGCGCTGGCCGACGCGGGCGTGCTGGACAAATACGGCGTGGAGCTGATTGGCGCGCGCATCGAATCCATCAAGAAGGCCGAGGACCGGCTCCTGTTCAAGGACGCCATGCACAAGATCGGCCTGGACATGCCGCAATCGCAACTGATCAGCAGCGTGGAGGGCGGCCTGCGGTTCGCCACGAAGATCGGTTTCCCGGCCATTCTGCGGCCCAGTTTCACGCTGGGCGGAACGGGCGGCGGCATCGCCTACAACCGCGAGGACCTGGCGGAGATTCTGGAGAAGGGCCTCGATCTTTCGCCGGTGCACGAAGTGCTGATGGAGGAGAGCGTCATCGGCTGGAAGGAATTCGAGCTGGAGGTGATGCGCGATCTGGCGGACAACTGCATCATCGTATGCTCGATCGAGAACTTCGACGCAATGGGCGTGCACACCGGCGACTCCATCACGGTGGCTCCGGCGCAGACGCTCACCGACCGCGAATATCAGATGATGCGCGACGGCGCGCTGGCGTGCCTGCGGGAAATTGGGGTGGATACGGGTGGCTCCAACGTGCAGTTCGCCATCAACCCGGAAAACGGGCGCATGGTGATTGTGGAGATGAACCCGCGCGTGTCGCGCAGCTCCGCGCTGGCTTCCAAGGCCACCGGATTTCCCATCGCCAAGATTGCCGCGAAGCTGGCGGTGGGGTATCGGCTGGACGAGATTCGCAACGACATCACGCGGCTGACGCCGGCCTGCTTTGAGCCGACCATCGATTACGTGGTGGTGAAGATTCCGCGCTGGCAATTCGAGAAATTCCCGGGCGCCGAAGCGGTGCTGGGGACGCAGATGAAGTCGGTGGGCGAAGTGATGTCCATCGGGCGCACCTTCAAGCAGGCGCTGGCGAAGGGGATGAGGAGCCTGGAGACCGGGAAATCGGCCGCTATCGCGTACGACGACCGGTTGATCCCCGCGCGGCTGACCACGCCGAATCCGGAACGGCTGGGCTATATTCGCCATGCCATGACGCGCGGCTGGACGCTGGAACGGATACAGGAGGCCACTTTCATCGACCCGTGGTTTCTGCGGCAGATTCGCGAGGCCATCGATCTGGAAGAGCAGATGGCCGGCAGCTCACTCGAGACTGTGACACGCGAGCAGCTCGTGGCGGCCAAACGCGACGGCCTCTCTGATTCTACGCTGGGGCGCATGTGGCGCGTGGACCCGCTGGAGGTGCGGAAAAAGCGCATCGGCATGGGCGTCCGCGCGGTGTTCAATCGGGTGGACACGTGCGCCGCGGAGTTCGAGAGCTTCACTCCCTATCTTTATTCGAGCTACGAATCCGAAGATGAATCCAACGCCGATGCGGCGACGCGGCCGAAGGTGATGATTCTGGGCAGCGGGCCCAACCGCATTGGCCAGGGCATCGAGTTCGACTACTGCTGCTGCCACGCATCGTATGCGCTGCAGGCGTTCGGGCGCGAGTCCATCATGGTGAATTGCAACCCGGAGACGGTGTCCACCGATTACGACACCAGCGACCGGCTTTATTTCGAGCCGCTCACGTTGGAAGAAGTGTTGAACATTGTGGACACGGAGAAGCCGGCGGGAGTGATCGTACAGTTTGGAGGGCAGACGCCGCTGAATCTGGCGCTGCCGCTGAAGCGGGCCGGGGTTCCCATCATCGGCACGGACCCGGCGAACATCGATCTGGCGGAGGACCGCAAGCTGTTCGGGCGGTTGCTGGACGACCTGGGCATTCCTTCGCCCGAGAACGGCACGGCCACCAGCGCGGAGCAGGCCTGCGCCATCGCCCGCAAGCTTGGCTTCCCGGTGCTGGTGCGACCCAGCTATGTGCTGGGCGGGCGGGCCATGGTGATCGCCTACGACGAGGACATGGTGCGGCAGTATATGCGCGAGGCGGTGAACTATTCGCAGGACCGGCCGGTGCTGATCGACCGCTTCCTCGAAGACGCCACCGAGGTGGACGTGGACGCGTTGTGCGACGGCAGGGACGTGCTGATTGCCGGCATCATGGAGCACATTGAGGAGGCGGGCGTGCATTCGGGCGACAGCTCCTGCGTGCTTCCGCCGCATGCGCTTTCGGAAGACTCGCTGGCGACCATCCGCGACTACACCACGCGGCTGGCGAAGGCGCTGAACGTGATTGGCCTGATGAACGTGCAGTACGCCATCCAGAACGGGAAAGTGTACGTGCTGGAGGTGAACCCTCGGGCTTCGCGCACGGTTCCTTATGTGAGCAAGGCCACGGGCGTGCCACTGCCGAAGATCGCCGTGGGATTGATGCTGGGGATGAAACTGGCGGATTTCGGCGAGCTTACCCGCGGAGTTACTTCGGGATGTCTTACCGTGCCGATGGTTTTCGTGAAGTCCCCGGTTTTCCCGTTCAACAAGTTTCCAGGCGTGGATCCGGCGCTGGGCCCGGAGATGCGGTCGACTGGCGAGGTGATGGGCGTGGGCGAGAATTTCGGCGAGGCGTTCGCCAAGGCGCAGCTCAGCGCGGGGATGCCACTGCCCGCCGAAGGCTGCGTTTTTATCAGCGTGAACGACCGCGATAAGACCGCCGCGGCGGAACTGGCGCGCAGCTTTGCCGACCTTGGCTTTCGTATCACGGCCACGCGCGGCACCGCGGCGTTGATCAAGGCGGCGGGGGTGGAGTGCAAGACGGTGTTCAAGGTGAATGAGGGGCGGCCAAACGCGGTGGATCTGCTGAAAGCGGGGTCGCTGCAACTGGTGATTTATACCACCACGGGGGGCACGTCGTTCAGCGATGAGCAAGCCATTCGCCGAAGCGCCATCACCTACCGGATTCCGTGCATCACCACCATGAGCGGAGCGCGGGCGGCGGTGCAGGCGATCACGTCGCGGAAACGAGATCCGGTGCGGGTATGGAATTTGCAGGAAATCCACGCGGAATCGACGATCGATGCTCCATGACGTGCATGGCCGCGCGCTGGTCATCGACGTTGACGTGTTTTTCGATCCAGTGCCGCATGGTTTGCATGGTGTCGTAGGTGATGGCGAGATGGCCGATGCCGGCGCGATGCTGCAGATCGGCGAGCTGGCGCAATAGAACCTGGTGGTTGCGGCGATGTTCTTCGCGATCGGGGTAGCCGGTGGAGGCGAAAAGAGCCTCTTCCCGGGCGAAGCAACCCGGGTAGAATCCGCTGAGCTCATCGAGGATTGAGGCCACGACGCGGTCTCCCCGGCCCTGAATCATGGCCTCATGCAACTGGTCGAGCATTTTGAGCGCCGGCTCATGGCTTTTGTCCATCTCCGGGCAGCCGACGATATTTCTGCCTGGCCAGGAAAACACTCCCACATTAAGTCCTTATCAGTCCTTGTCCAAATTCAACGGACCAGCCCACGAAGCGGGCCAGCCCACGAGGCGTTTTCGTGGTCTGCCATTGCTTCCACGGTCTGCCCGATTACGCGCTGCCACGGCCGAAATCATGGCCTCGTGGAGGCCGTCGAGCATTGCAGCATGGGCAGATGGTCTGCTTCCATTGCGGTGCAGCCAGCCATGATTTTGCCAGGCCACGCGAAAACGCCCATGTTGTGGCTTATCGCCCGCGGCACCGAAACTCTGAGCGGATTCTTCTGCTCCGGGGACATAATCAGATATGCTCAGGCCAAGCCTTATCCACGTCGGAGACCGCGTGCTGAACCTGAAGGCGGTCCGCTATATCGAGATTGAGGGTGCGCACCTTGTCAACGTTTACATCACGGACCGGAAGGAGCCACTGCAATTCACCGAAGGGGATGCCCGGGGTCTGATCGAGATCCTGAACTCGGGCTATGTGCATCCGGCGATTGAGCCACCGGGTCCGGCGGACGATGACAAAACCGGCGCTTGACCTGCTTCCCGGAATGTGTGATTATTCATAGTAGTGAATAATCATTCACTATGAGAGGAGGCAGGCGATGGCGACCGTGCGGCAAAGCGCTCTGAGGGTCGCGCCCAGGCTCACGCCGAAACATGTGGCGCCCCGGAGAATGACGGCTCGCGACCTGCGCTCCGATCTGGACCTGCTTTCGGAAGAGCTGGGCAGCCTGCTGGAGCTGGCCGCGGCGGTGAAGAAGACGCCCGGGCATTACACGCACGCGCTGGATGGCACGTATCTGAGCCTGCTGTTTGAGAAGCCTTCGCTGCGGACTCGCATGACCTTCGAGCTGGCCATCAAACAGCTTGGCGGGGACGCGGTGCTGAGCGTGGGGCGGATTGGCGAGCGCGAGCCGCTGAAGGACATTGCCCGCAATCTGGACCGCTGGACGAACGCCATTGTCGCCCGCACGTTTTCGCAGGGGACCATTGACGATCTGGCGCACTGGTCGAACGTGCCGGTGATCAACGCGCTGAGCGACCTGTATCATCCCTGCCAGGCGCTGGCGGATTTGCAGACGCTGGGGGAGCGTTTTGGCGCGCTGGGCGGCCTGAAGCTCGCCTTTGTGGGAGACGGCAACAACGTGGCGCACTCGCTGATGCTGTGCGCGGCGCGGCTGGGCGTCCACTTCGCGGTGGCTACGCCGGAGGGCTATGGTCCGCGGCAGAATATCGTGGACCAGGCGATGGAGTTCGCCGCGGCGAGCGGCAGCCAGGTCACGGTTACGAACGACCCCGCTACAGCGGTGGCCGGCGCGCACGCCGTCTACACGGACGTGTGGGCGAGCATGGGCCAGGAAAACGAAGCGACCCCACGGCGGATGCTGTTCCGGCCGTGGCAGGTGAACGAAGAACTGATGGCCCAGGCGAGGCCCGATGCGGTATTCATGCATTGCCTGCCCGCGCACCGGGGCGACGAAGTGACCGACGCGGTGATTGAATCGCCGCAGTCGGTGGTGTTCGACCAGGCTGAGAACCGGCTGCATGCGCAGAAGGCGCTGCTGCTGATGCTGCTGGCCTGAGCCGGTTTCCGCGCACACATTGACATTGGCAGTCGGGGAACGAGGTGTCTGTCCCCATAAGTTTATGAACAAACCGAAGAAAGTGGCGCTCGCGTATTCGGGCGGCCTCGATACATCCATCATCATCCCGTGGCTGAAGGAAAACTACGGCTGCGAAGTGGTTGCCGTGTGCGGCGACATCGGCCAGGGCGGCGATGAGCTTTCCGGGCTGGAAGAGAAGGCGCGCAAGACCGGCGCGAGCGAAGTGCACGTGGCGGACATGCGCGAGGAGTTCGTGCGCGATTATCTGTGGAAGCTGGTGCGCTCGGGCGGCGTGTACGAGGACAAGTATCTGCTGGGCACGTCCATCGCGCGTCCGCTGCTGGCGAAAAAGCAGGTGGAAGTGGCGCTGGCCACCGGGTGCGACGGCCTGGCCCACGGGTGCACGGGCAAGGGGAACGATCAGGTTCGTTTTGAGCTGACCTATATGGCGCTGGCGCCGCATTTGCCGGTGATCGCGCCCTGGCGCGAGTGGGATATCGTCTCGCGCGAGGACGCCATCGAATACGCGAAGCGTCACAATGTGCCGATTTCGCAAACCACCACGAAGATCTACAGCCGGGACCGCAACATCTGGCACATTTCGCACGAGGGCGGCGCGCTGGAAGATCCGGCCAATGCCGCGCCGGATGAAATCTGGACGCTCACCACCAGCCCGAAGGACGCTCCGAACGAGCCCGCGGACGTGACGATTGGATTCGAGAAGGGCGTGCCGGTTTCGGTGAATGGAAAGCGCTCGGCGTCGGCCACGGCGCTGCTGGAAGAGCTGAACGCGATCGGCGGCGCGCATGGCGTGGGGCGCATCGATCTGGTGGAGAACCGGTTCGTGGGGATGAAATCCCGCGGGTGTTACGAAACGCCGGGGGGCGCGCTGATTATGGCCGCGCATCGGGAGCTGGAAGCTCTGACGCTGGACAAGAGCACGCTGCACTACAAACAGAAGCTGGCGCTTGATTACGCCGAGCTCGTGTACAACGGACTCTGGTTCACGCCGCTGCGGGAGGCGCTGGATGCGTTCTTCGAAACGGTGAACGCGAACAATACGGGTGAGGTCACGCTGCGGCTGTATAAGGGCGGCATCGAGCCGGTGAGCCGGAAGTCGCCGCATTCGCTTTACTCGCTGAAGGTGGCCAGCTTTACCATGGGCGCGGAGTACGATCAGACCGATGCGAAGGGCTTCATCCATCTGATTGGCTTGCCCATGAAGATGCGGGCTTTGTTGAAATGAGACACTGCACCCTGTGGCGGCCTCTCAGGCCGCCGTCTTCGCTGCTCCGCGGGGCAGGATTTCATCCTGCGGGTGATTTTCAATCGGCTTTTCCGTTTGGTTGCGGCAGGCTCACAGAAGTCATTTTGGTTCCGCTCCATGACTGTCGCGGTTCGGTAACGGATGCAGCGGCGGCGTGCGGTGGTGGGCCGGGGGTCCAGGGATGAAGCTCTGGGGTGGGCGGTTCGAGAGCGGGCCTTCGGAGGTGTTTGAGCGGTTTTCCGGGTCGCTGCATTTCGATAAACGGCTGCTGGATGCCGATGTTCGCGGCTCGCAGGCGTTTGCTCGGGCGCTGGAACGGGTTGGAATTGTCACAGCCGCGGAGCTTGCACAGCTTCTCGCAGCGTTCGATCAGATCCGTACGGAAGCCCGTGTCGCCGGTTTTTTTGAGGGCGCGGAAGATGAGGATATTCATACACTTGTCATTCGTAAACTCAAGGAACGCCTGAGTGGACTGGCGGACAAGATCCACACTGGCCGCAGCCGCAATGAGCAGGTTTCGCTGGATACGCGGTTGTGGCTGCGGGATGAGATCGACGCGGCGCGCGGCCGGCTTCACGCCGTTATGGCGGCGCTGGTGGCTCTGGGGCGGAAGTACCCGGACGCCGTGATTCCCGGGTACACGCATCTGCGGCGCGCCCAGGCGGTGCTCTGGCCGCACTATCTGCTGGCGTACTTCGAGATGCTGGCGAGAGACGACGAACGCCTGACCGATGCGCGCAGGCGCGCCAACCTGCTGCCGCTTGGCTCGGGGGCGCTGGCCGGCAGCGGCTTTCCGTTCGACCGCGAGGCGATGGCGGAGGACCTCGGTTTCGCCGGGATCACGCGCAACAGCATGGACGTCTCGGCCGACCGCGATTTCGCGCTCGATTTTCTTTACGCCGCGTCCACCACCATGCTGCATCTCAGCCGCCTGGCGGAAGACTGGATTCTTTATTCGAGCGAGGAATTCGGCTGGCTGGAGTTGAGCGACGGCGTCACCAGCGGATCGAGCCTGATGCCGCAGAAGAAGAATCCGGATTCGCTGGAGCTGCTGCGCGGCAAATCGGGCCGGGTGTTCGGGGCGCTGACCTCGCTCTTCGTCACCATGAAGGGTCTGCCCATGACTTACAACCGCGATATGCAGGAAGACAAGGAGCCGCTGTTCGAAGCCGCGGACCAGCTTGCCGTTTCGCTGGAGATGATACGGTTGGCTATCGAAACCACGTCGTTGAAACCTGGGCCGCCGGCGCGAGCGGCGGAGGAAAGCTGGGTGGTGGCGACCGATCTGGCCGAGGCGCTGGCGCGGGCGGGGACGCCGTTTCATCGGGCGCATCAGATCGCCGGCAGACTGGTGCTGGAAAGCGTGAAGGCGGGGCGGACGCCGGCGGACTGGTCGGCGGATGAGCTGGTGCGGTTCGCGCCGGAGTTCCGTCCGGAAATGGCGGAGTTGCTCAAACCCCAGGCGGGCATGAAAACCAGGGAGCTGCCCGGGGGCACCGGACCGGAGGCGGTTCGCCGCGCGCTGGATGAAGCGGATGCGCGACTTGCCCGCATGACCCATGAATAAGGCATACCGGCAGGGGCAGATTCTGAAGCTGATCCGCGGCCGGGCGCTGCACACGCAGGAGGAGCTCGCCAGCGAGCTGCGCGCCACGCTGGGCATACCGGCGACGCAGGTGACGCTCTCGCGCGATATTCGGGAACTGGGTCTGGTGAAGACGCCGGACGGGTACCGGCAGGTGACGGTGCGGTCCGGCCCCGATTTGGCGGACGTGGTCGCCGAGCTGCTTGAGGATGTGCGCCAGGCGCAGAACCTGATTGTGCTGAAGACGGCGCCGGGCAATGCCAATGCGCTTGCGGTGGCCATCGACGGGGAGGATTCGCCGCAGGTGGTGGGCACGCTGGCCGGGGACGACACGGTGCTGGTGATCGCGCCGGATGCGGAGACTGCTTCCCTGCTCCGCCAGCGGTTTCTGGGTTATGCGGCGGCGGAGTGACGCGATATGACCGTAGAGAACGCGGCTGGCGCCGCGTGTCCAGATGAGCCGTGGCTGCGCGGACCGATGGAAGGCGTTGATCCGCTGCTGGCGGCTGTTCTGCACGCTTACCAGCAGGCGCGCGAGGATCTGACGCATTGGACCGCCGGCCTTACGGAAGAACAGATGTGGGCGCGGCCGCACGGGCTGGCGCCGGTGGGGTTCCAGCTGCGCCACATTGCCGGCAGCGTCGACCGTCTGACCACATATCTTAAGGGCGGACAACTCGACGTCGTGCAGATGGACATTCTGGCTCACGAAATGGACCCTGGAGCAGGGCGCGACGAGCTGCTCCGCCTGGTAGACAGGGCGCTGCTGGAATCCGAGAAGACCGTCCGGGGCATCAACCTGGCCACGCTCGCGGAGACTCGCGCGGTTGGCCGCAGGCGCCTGCCCACGACCGTGGCGGGCCTGCTGGTGCATCTGGCGGAACACACCCAGCGCCACGTGGGCCAGACCATTGTCACCGCGAAGCTGCTGGGCAGAAGCGCCGTTATTTCATCTGCCGGGCCGCCTTAACCGCCTGCTCGAGGTCGGAAAGACAATGGCCGATCTGAATCCAGAAATCGGTTTTCGCCTGATAGACGGCTGCGTTGGCCGACATGTCGCGCAGGGCCTCGGCATTGCCGACCCAATCGAAATGACGCGCGAAGAACGGCATGCGCTGGGAATAATCTATTTTTCGCGCGGCCTCATCCACGCTTTTGGCGATGTCATGTTGGGCGGTGTTAGCCCAATCGATGATTCCTTGCGCCGGCTTGCCGGCCAAATCCTCTAGCTTCTGGTTGAAAGACTGCCTGTTGGCATTGATGTAGTCGAGCAGGGGGCGGTTTTCCGGTTGCTTCGTCCACGCATTCACGCCGGCGAAAATCGCCGAGCCGATTTGTGCGCCACCCTGCGTGCTGAGTGAAGATGGCAGCTTGTCGACCAGAAGCTTGAGCGGGGTAATGTTGGCCCGCGGCGCCCCGGGACTGCCGGCCCAGGCGAGAAGAAGCGTCAGGAATATCGATTCGGCAAGGCCGCTGGTATTCATCGCCGGTTGCGTTCCGGCATCGCCGGTCAAACGGCGGACGGAGAGGACCAGAATACCCGCCGTGGCCCGGCTGAGCACGCCAGTGAGAGCGCGAGCCTCGGTGGCGCCGCTGGAGAACCCACCCACGCGAGCCACCACGCCTACGGCCACGCGTGTGGCACTGCCCTCCGCACCGAGCCCGGCAACCCATTCCCCGGCCGTGGCCAGACGGGCGGTGGTGGAGAGATAAGACGCAGCCCCCATGGTGGCCGCGGCGAACAGCGCCTGCACCCCGATCTCCTGGCAGATCGCGGAAATCGTCATTACACGGCTGAAATCCTTGAGGTCCTGTTCGAATATGAGAGTATTGTCGGCATTCGTTCTGATTTGCAAGCCGACGATATGGTGCTGCTTTTCGAACACCGCACCAGAAAGCCTAGCATAATGCGGCGTTCGATGAGGGCAGGCGGCAACTGGTGAGCGGGGGCTGGACGGCCCGGATATACTAACGTAGGAACGAAAGGTCCCCTGCCTTGCAGTCATTGACACATGCCGGTGTGCTGGTCACCGGTGCGGGACGAGGAATCGGCAAGAGGCTGGCTCTCGGATTCGCGCAGGCGGGAGCGCGGGTGGGGCTGCTGGCGCGCAGCAAAGCCGAACTCGACCTCGCCCACCTCGAAATCGAACACGCCGGCGGGACGGCTTTGCGCCTGCGCGCGGACGTGACCGACTTCGAGCAGGTCAGCGTGGCGGTGGAGCGCATGCGCGCCCACGAAGGCGGCATCCACGTGCTGGTGTGCGCGGCGGCGCTGCAGGGTCCCATCGGGCCGTTCGCGGAGTGTTCCCCGAAGGCCTGGGCGGAGACGCTGCAGACCAATCTGGTGGGGGTGGTGAACGCCTGCCGCGCGGTGCTGCCGCACATGATTGAGCAGCGCTCGGGGAAGATCATCGTGCTGAGCGGCGCGGGCGCGGCCAGTCCACGGCCGAATTTCTCGGCGTACGCGACTTCCAAGGCCGCGGTTGTGCGTTTTGTGGAGACGGTTGCCGAAGAGGTTCGCGATCACAACATCCAGATCAATTGCATGACGCCGGGGGGCACCTACACGAGCATGACCGACGAGATTCTCCACGCCGGCGACAAGGCGGGGTGGAAGGAGAGCGACGAGGCTCTACAGGTGCGGCAGACGGGGGGGATCGGCCCGGAGAAGCAGATTCAGCTGGCGTTGTTTCTGGCTTCGGAGCAGTCGAATCACGTTACCGGGCGGTTGATATATGTTACCGACGACTGGAAGCGGTTTAAGAACGACAACGTGAATGCCGATTTGTTCACCCTGCGGCGGCTGCAGCGGGTTTGATCGCCGGGACGGAGCGGAGCTACGTCGGAATGCTAACGCTCTTATGGCCGCTCCGTTACCGTCGCGGTTCGGAGGCGCAATATTTATCGAGGAAGCGGAAGACGTCGTCGCCCCAGACGGCGCCCCCGAAGTAGCCGAAGCTGTGGCCGTCCTGCTTCGACTTACCGAACGGCGGGTAGATTTCTAGTTCGAATGGCTTGCCTGCTTCCTTCATGGCGGCTGAAAGCGCCTTGCTCGGGGAAAGGTCGTAATCGTTCTCAGGCTGCACGAAAAAGACGGGCACGCGCGCGTTTTGGACGGTGCGCGTCATGAAGGCCTGGAGCTCGGGCGCCAGCGCCCAGCTTTCCGCGCCGCCGGAAAAATCGACTGCCGCGCAGTAGGTTCCTTTTTCCGCCCCCAGCACCGTCTCGATGCCGCCAAACGAAGTGCCGGCAACGGCGATGCGATTCGGCTGGACAGATGGGTTGGTTCGCAGCCAGGCCAGGGCGGCGAGCTGGTCGTCGAGATGATCGGTCTTGAGGAGCCGGATCATGGTGGCAACCCCGGCACTCATGCCGCCGCTCTTGATGGCCGCGTTGATCTCATCCCGGATGTAAGGGCCGGCGGACCTGCTCAGTCCCTGACCGCGGCGGGAGGGCATGAAGAAGACCCATCCGCGGCTGGCGAAAAGCGGGCCGAGCGCTTCCCAGGCGGTGGAAGGGTCCTGAAAGCTGCCATGGTTGTAGACCACGGCCGGGAATGGCCCTTCGCCTTTTGGCCGGTACAGGACGCCGCGCAGGGTCAGGTTGCCGCTGGGGAAGGGCACGATGTCCTGAGCGGACAGCAGGACCGAAAACGAGAGCAGAGCGATGACGTATCGGGGCACTCAGATATTCATTATCCTTTGCTAACCCTGGCTCTGTTATATTCGTCCTTGTTCGTGCACGGAGAATCCAAAGCGAGGTGTTCTCACCGTGAGCAATAAGAAACCCCCCAGCGGCTTTTCCCGCCGCGGCTTCCTCACCAGCGTGGGCGTCACCGGCGGCGCTCTGACCAGCGGCATCCTGACGACCGAGGCTCCCGCCAAGGCCGCCACTACGCCGGTTGCAGGGCCCGGTCCCGGGCCGATCACGTTGACCATCAACGGCAAACCGTACAAGGTGAACCTGGAGCCGCGCACCACGCTATGCGACGCGTTGCGCAACCACCTGGATTTCACCGCGTCGAAGCGGGTGTGCGACCGGGGCACCTGTGGGGCCTGCACGGTGATTGTGGACGGCAAGGCGGTGTATAGCTGCACCGTCCTGGCCATCGACGCGCAGGGCCGGAAAATTGAAACGCTGGAAGGGATCTCCACGCCGGAACATCCGCACCCGGTGTCGCAGGCGTTCGTCAACAACGACGGGCAGCAGTGCGGATACTGCACGCCGGGGTTCGTGGTGGCCGCCAAGGCTTTTCTGGATCACAATCCCAACCCCAGTTATGAGGATATAAAGCACGGCCTGGGCGGCAATCTGTGCCGCTGCGGCACCTACGTGGGCGTCCGCAAAGCCGTGCTGGAAGCCGCCAAACATCTGCACGGAGCAAGCAATGCCTGAAGAGACTCCCGCAACAGCCACGGCCACAGCCGCACCCGATTACCATTACCCGCCCATGGAGAAGCGCCAGGTGATTGGCACACGCGTGTCGCGCCTGGATGGTATCGCCAAATCCACCGGGGCGGCGAAGTACAACAGCGACCTCAGGCCGAAGGACCTGCTGTTCGCGGTGCTGGTGACTTCGCCGTACGCGCACGCCCGCGTGAAATCGGTAGACACCAGCGCGGCGGAGAAATTGAGGGGCGTCACGGCCGTCCGCTCCATCACGGAGGCCGGTAAGGAAGTGCAGTGGGAAGGCCAGGAGGTGGCCATCGTGGCCGCCACCACGGAGGAGATCGCGCGGGACGCGGCCCGTCTGATCCATGTTGAGTATGAACCGCTGCCGTTCCTGGTCCGCGAAGACGATCTGGACAAGGCCGGCGCGAACGCCAAACCAGCGGGCGAGCAGGTGAGCGGCGATCCGGACCAGGCTTTCAAGGACGCCGACGTCGTTTCCGAAGGCGTTTACGGCATCCCGGTGATCACGCACTGCTGTTTGGAACCGCACGGTTTGTCTGTCGCGTGGAATGGCGACCATGTCGACTACTGGCCGTCGACGCAGGGCGTTTCCGATGCCGCGGCGGATCTGGGCCGGGCGCTGACGGTGCCTGCCGCGAACATCAGCGTTGACATGCAATACATCGGGGGCGGCTTCGGCAGCAAATTCCAGGCTGAAGCGTTCGGCGTGGAGTGCGCGCAGCTTTCCAAAGCCAGCGGCGGCCGGCCGGTGCGTTTATTCCTAGACCGTAATGCCGAGCTGCTGAACATGGGCAACCGCCCGTCCGGCTACGGCAAGATCAAAATGGGCGCGAAGAAGGACGGGACCATCACGGCGTGGCAATCGCAGACGTGGTCCACGGGGGGTCTGGGCGGCGGCGGTTTCGGCGCGGAGCTGTTCCCATACGTGTACCGCCAGGTGCCCAACCGGCGCGTGAACCACACGGCGGTCTCCACCAATTGCGGCTCGGCCCGCGCGTGGCGCGCGCCCAATCACCCGCAGGCTTCGTATCTGACCTGTTCGGCGCTGGAAGATCTGGCGGCGAAGCTCAACATGGACCCGCTCGATTTCTTCCTGAAGAACGCGGGCTACACCGCGCGCGCGGATGCGTACAGGGCGCAGCTCCAGAAAGCGGCCGAGCTAATGGAGTGGAAGAATAACTGGCACCCGCGCGGCGAGGGCTCGGGCGTGGTGCGGCGCGGCCTGGGCATTGGCGTTTCGACGTGGGGTGGCGCGGGCCACGCGAGCAAATGCCTGACCACGATTCATCCGGACGGGACGGTGGTGGTTGAACTGGGCAGCCAGGATCTGGGCACGGGGACGCGCACGGTGATCGCCATGGTTGCCGCGGAGACGCTGGGCCTGCCTGTTTCCGCGGTCCAGGTGAACCTTGGCGATAACAAGTATCCGCAATCGGGCGCGTCGGGCGGGTCGACCACGGTGGGCGGCGTTTCGGCGTCTACTCGGAAATCCAGCGTGAATGCGTTGCAGAAGCTGTTTGAACAGGTGGCGCCGTCGCTGGGGAGCACGCCCGACAAACTGGAAGCCGTGAGCGGGGCGATTCGGGTGAAGGGCGATCCGTCGAAAAGTCTTTCCTGGAAAGCGGCCTGCAATAAACTTGGCGTGAACAAGATCTCCGAACTGGGAGAGAACGAACCGCGCCGGGCCGCGCGCGAAGGACTGAACAGCAGCGGCGTGGCGGGCGTCCAGATGGCCGATGTTTCGGTGGACACTGAAACGGGCGTGGTGCGGATGAATCGCATGGTGGCGGTGCACGACTGCGGGCTGGTGATTAATCCGAAGACCGCGGAGAGCCAGGTTTTCGGGGCCTGCATTATGAGCGTGTGCGCGGCGCTCAGCGAAGAGCGGGTGATGGACCAGCAGATTGGCCGGATGCTGAATGCCGACATGGAATTCTACAAGCTGGCGGGGATAGGCGATATCGGCGAGATTATCGTGCACATGGATATCACGCCGGAGAACGACAAGCGCGGGGTCATCGGCCTGGGCGAGCCGCCGACGATTCCCGGTATTGTTTCGATTGCCAACGCGGTGGCCAATGCGATTGGCGTGCGGGTGGGCAGGGTACCGCTGACGCCCGATCGGGTGCTTGCCGCGCTTTCCTTGAACGAGCGCACACCGGGCGCGGCGGCGGCCGGATCGGGGTCTCTCATGGAAGGCGCCGCCACGGCCCGTGCGCGCGAAGGGAGGAATGCATAATGCAGGCTTTTGAATATGCAAGCCCGGCGAGTTTGCAGGAAGCTTTCGCGCTGCTGGGGTCCGACGACACGCACATCCTGGCCGGTGGCACGGACCAGATCTCACTGATGAAGGAGTATGTTCATACTCCGAAGCGTGTGGTGAATATTAAGGGGATTCGGGAACTCGGGGGAATCGCGCGGGCGCAGGGCGGGCTGCGCATTGGAACCACCGTCACCTTCGATGAGCTGGTGAACAGCACGCTGGTGCGTTCGGAGTACCCTTCCTTGCACCTGGCGGCGGCGGGTATTACCAGCCCGCAGATTCGCAACATGGGGACGGTGGGCGGCGATTTGTGCCAGCGTCCGCGCTGCTGGTATTTCCGCAACGGTTACGGCCTGTTAGCCATGAAGGACGGCAAGAGCCTCGTGCCTGGAGGCGAGAACAAATATCACGCCATCTTCGGCGGCGGGCCGGCGTATTTCGTCAGCGCGTCGAGTCTAGGCCCGGCGCTGATCGCGTTACACGCGAAGGTCACCGTTCGCTCGACGCGTGGCTCGCGCAGCGTACCCGTGGAGAAGTTCTTCGTGATTCCGAAGGATGAGCAAAGCCGGGAGATCGATCTCAAGCCGGATGAGGTCCTCACGGAGATCGTGATTTCTGGCACGGCCGCGAAGAACGCGACCTACGAGGTGCGGCAGAAAGAGGCGCTCGACTGGCCCCTGGCTACGGCTTCCGTCGCGGTGCGTCTGGACGCGGGAAAAGTGCGCGAGGCCCGCATTGTGCTGGGTCACGTTGCTCCGGTGCCGTGGGTTGCGGAGGACGCCGCAAAGTCGCTTATCGGCCAGACGCTTGATGCATCGACCGCGGAGAAAGCCGGCGCCGCGGCAGTGGCCGGCGCACAACCACTCAGCCAGAATGGGTACAAAATCCAGCTTGCCAGGGTTGCCGTGAAACGCGCCCTGCTGGCGGCTGCCGGGAAGGAGGCGTAATGCTCGAATACTCCGGACTTGCTCTGATTGAAGCCGAGCGCTGCGACCATCTCCGCTGCAAGGGGATGTACGTGGACGCCATCTGGGACCCCACCGTGCCACATGCGGGCGACCGCCTCTTCTGGTGCCATAAGACGCAGCAGTGCGTGGGACCGGACGGCAAAATCGCCGACGACCAGGTGTGCACCGCGGAGCGCGATTGCTACAAGACGCGCTGACCCGGTGACTTCCGCCGAGTTCGATCAGGTGGTGGAACGGGCGCTGGCGCGGATTCCACTGCGCTTTCGCCGGCGGCTGGACAACGTCGCGATTGTGGTGGAGCAGGAACCTTCGCGTCCCGGCCTGCTGGGGTTGTATCACGGGCGTCCCATGACCCAGCGCAGTGTTTTCGAGAGCTTCTCCATGCCCGATCAGATCACTATCTATCAGGGCCCGCACGAACGCCTGGCGCGCAGCCGGGAGCAGCTTGAGCAGATGGTGGCGGACACCGTGTGGCACGAAATCGCCCACTACTTCGGTATGGATGAGCGGCAGGTTCGCAGCGCGGAGCGGCGCCGACGCACTCAGTGACCGAGCCCGGGAGCGGCGATGACGCGGAGAGGCAGAGTTTCTCCCGTGTCCGGCGACTCCGGCGTGGAATACAGCAATGTCATCAGGGTGCTGCCGTTGCTGAGGGCCTCAAAATTCCAGGATACCGTTCCCGTGGCCTTGTCGGTGGCCTGATTGACGCTGCGCAGGATCCACCGCGCGGGCGACTGCGCGAGGGACCACTGATGTTGAGCGTCCCCCTTCAGCGACAGGGTGAACCACTGGCCCGAGTGTATGTGGATGGGCCGCGCGGGCGTGCCGCTGGTTGCCGGATCGAGATCGAGGAATTCCATGCCGGTGAACCTGCCCTTCGGATTGAAGTCGAAACCGAGGAACGCGACGCCGAGTTGCGCGCAGGCGTGACAGCCGTCGAGCACCTTGTAGGCGACGACGAACTCCTGGGAGCCATCGACGTAGAGGACAGCCAGGGGGTCGTTGACGCCGCCGCGATCGCCGGGGAACAACTCAGCGCGCGGGCTTTGCGCGATTAGCTTCGACCACCCGGTGTTATCCTGCAACTCGCTCTTTGATAGCTTCTGCAGGTTATCGACGTCCACGAGGGGCGGCGTTCCGTTCACCAACAGATATGCCTGGTTCTGATTCGCGCGGAACGGATACTCGCAAGCGGCGATGTCGACGCGGGCAACTTTGCGAAAATCGCGCAGCCACCCCTCGTTCTGAATGGACCTGGTGAAGGCCACTGCCGCCGGCGATGCCACGGACTCCATCTGCCGCACGAGGCACTCGCCGGGGTTGGGAGATGAATCGCCGCAGGTTTTGCGGAGGTTCGCAAGCATCCGGGCGTCAGGCTGCCAGGCGGCATCCGCGTCGACGGGCGCCTCTTTTTTCGCGGCCGCCAGCGCCATCCCACTGAGCGCGAGCGCGGCCCAGACCATCCGCATATCTACCGTTATACTTGTTTCGGTACTTCCATGGCTGTTGCAACCTGCCCTCGATGTAACGGATCCGGCTGGGTGATTGTGGAGCACGCGGGCGTCTCCGGCGCGGACCGCTGCGATTGTGAAAACGCCGACCGGCCGGAGCGCCTGATGGAGAAGGCGAACATTCCGCTGAACTATCGCCAGGCCTCCATTGACAACTTCAGTATTCCGCGCGAGAACCCGGTGGCGGCCGCGCCGCTGGGCGAAGTGCTGCTGAAGGTGCGCCAGTATGTGCGCGAGTTCCCTCCCCCGGACAAGCCTGGCCTGCTGTTTATTGGCAATCCCGGCACGGGCAAGACGCATCTCGCGGTGGCGGCGCTGCGCGAGCTGATCCAGAAAGGCTTCGAGGGCATTTTCTTCGACTACCAGAATCTGCTGGATCGCATCCGCTCCGGCTTCGACACGGCGTCCATGACCAGCGACCGGGAGGCGTATCGCACCGCGCTCGACACGGAGATTCTGCTTCTCGACGACCTGGGCGCGCACCGGGTGAAGGACTTCGTGGAGGATGTGGTGACGTCGATCATCACGCACCGCTGTAACGAGCGCAAGGCGCTGATTGCCACCACGAACCTGCGCGATCCGGAAGTGGGCGACCGCCGCGGTTCGGGGTTGGACGGCGACGTGAACAGCCGCTATTTTCTGGAGGACCGCATTGGCATGCGCGCGCGCTCGCGCCTGTTCGAGATGTGCCGGATTGTGCGGATGCCGGCGATTGAAGACTACCGGATCCGGACGAGGCGCTGATATAATGGCGGGTGAACCGCGGCGCTATCGTCTAACGGTTAGGACGGAGCCCTCTCAAGGCTTAAATACGGGTTCGATTCCCGTTAGCGCTACCATCTAACTTCAACTCTATGGCTCTACGCCAACTTCAACTCTATCGATAATCTCGCCTCATTAGCAAAGTCCGCCATGTCACGGGAGCGCGGTCAGCCGACGGCAGTCACGAGCTTTCTTGCCTGATCATGCGCCACCATCAGCTCGCTCCCCGCGACGTTAAGCTCGTCTGCGATGGCGACTACGTTATCAGCTAAGGCGCGCCAGGCTGCGCCTGCCCCCTTCGAAAGATCAAGCCGGGCCGCTACTGCAACAGACCGCAGAAGCCGGTAACCTGCCAGGTGTCTGGTGAGATCTTCTTGAGCGTGCAAGCCCAGTTGCTGCGTAGCTTTGCTCCGAAAGCGTTCTGCGCGTCCGCCCAGCCATTAACCTTAAACTCTCCGCTCGCGAGGGAGACTATCGAGACGTCTTCCTTGTTCCACACCTGAGAAGGAAATTCCGAAGTGGAGGGGGCTTTCAACTGCTTTCGGATGAAGTCCTCCGCCATGATGTACGCCATCGTCGGGCTACCCGAGTCCCCAGTTTGAGAATCACTATTCTGAGATGTCTTCGACCCCGCACGATAAAACAAGGACATTCCTACAACGACGACAGCCACCACACATACGACGAGGACAGTCTGGTCCTTCTGCTTCTTCTTGGCAATTGCCCAGGCGTTAGCAGTGGCCAGGGCGTTCGCTTCGGCGACGAGTTTCTGTCGCGCTTCCCGCTTGGCTTTCTCTTCTTCGTAGATTCGCGCCCGTTCCTCAGGGGAGAGTTCCACGTCGCAGATTCTATCAGGAAAGCCGGGCAACGCGAGGAGGGCTTTTTTCAAGCGTTGGAAAACACTGAAACGAATGCAACCGATTCGAGCCGATTGGCTGTTCCTGGGGGCGCTGGCGGCGATGGCGGTTGTGAACGGGAGTCGGTGGCTGTGAGATTATAAAGGCGCAGCCGACTATTTGCGCTCTTTCCCTGCCCCCGTTCGCGGTGCGCGCTTGTAGAAATGCCGGGCGTGAGCAGATAGACACCGTGGCGGCGTCGGCGTAGGATTTGGTAGCGTCATCGTGGACAACAACAAATCGTATCGCACGGAAATGTGGCGTCGGGCGGTCTCGGACACAAACTCTTATTTCAGGCCGCGTATCGCAGCAGCAGTCGTAGGCGTTGTAACATGTTGCGTCCTGAATCTTAAGCTGTGGACGGGATGGCCTGCCGTCAGGCAATGGGGAGTCACCGCTGCCCTCGGCTGTCTTGGGTCACTTAGGGGCGACATGGGGGATAGTGTTCTTCGTCATGTTGTATAAAGCATCGTTGATCGACGCGGAGGCGCGAGGCACTCACAGATAGCGGCGACCCCTCACACCGACGACCCTGCCATCTGTCGCTTTTATCGTTCCGCGTCGGCGCGGCCCCAACGCTCCCGCCATTGCTCACAAACCAACGCGGCGGGCGCTGCGTTGGCATCCCCAGGGCGCTCTCCTTTCGACTGTCGAGGGTAGCCACGGGGGTAGCCCGCGAGGGTGAGAAAAGGCGCCCTCCCATGTCACGGCCATGTCACACCATGCAAGTACACTGCGAGCCGGAATGCAACAGTTTTTCTCCTCCCGTCTCACTGCTCTGGCACCCGCGGCTGGATGCCGATCCAGCGCATCGCTGGTTACGGGGCCTTGTTCTGGACCTGCGTGGGAAGGCCGGCCCGGCCTGCCGAGGCGTGAAATAGGCCGCCGCGATGACTGCGGGCTGAAGGGTCTGAGGCGGAAGCCGACACCGTGGCCCGGCATGACGATGAACCGACCGAGGCCATAATATGCCTTGACACGTATATACGCTTTGGAGTATATAAAGAGAGTGGAATCTGTATTCGAGGTGATTGCGGAGCCGAACCGACGGGCGATATTGAGCCTGCTGGTCTCGTCACAACAGTCGGTGGGGGAGATCGAGCGTCAGCTTCGGATGCCGCAGCCGACCTTGTCCAAGCACCTGCGCGTGCTGCGCGAGGCCGGTTTTGTGGAATCCACGGTGGACGCACAACGCCGCCTGTACCGGCTGAAGCCTGAACCACTTCAGGCGGTGGATGCCTGGCTGGCGCCGTTCCGCCGGTTCTGGTCCGCTCACGTGGATGCTCTCGAGCGCCACCTCGACCGCATGGATCAACCCACACCAACGAAAACGAAGACAAGGACAAGACGACGCGGCCCAAACCGCGATCGTGACAAAGGAGAAACGAAATGAAAATCAAAGTGACCACTCTATTCGTGGACAACCAGGACAACGCCCTGCGCTTCTATACGGAGGTACTGGGCTTTGCGAAGAAGACCGATTTCAGCCAGGGCCCCTATCGCTGGCTGACCGTGGCCTCGCCTGAAGAGCCGAACGGCACCGAGCTGCAACTGGCGCTGAACAATAACCCCGCGGCGAAAGCGTATCAGGAGGCGATCTTTCAACAGGGCCAGCCCGCGGCCATGTTCTTCACCGACGACATCAAAGGCGACTACGAGCGGATCAAGGCCGGCGGCGGCGAGTTCACAATGCCGCCCACGGACGTGACCGCCTCCATCATTGCGATGCTGAAGGACACCTGCGGCAACCTCATTCAGCTGACCCAGCTGGCGCGTCATTAGGGGCGGCCATTCGGCAGGAGAGAGCATGAAGGGCGCTGATCGGCCCGGTTTGAACGGTGGCGGACCCGTCCGCGATTCACAGGCCGGCCGGTTCTGGCGCGCTCACGTAGATGCTCTGGAGCGCCATCTCGACAAAATGGATCCATCGACGCCAGCGAAAACAGAAGGCGAGGAGAAGAAGATGATCGAGCACGAGCAGTACACACCGGGTCCGGCCAGCGGGGCGCAGATCCGAAAGGGCGGCGGAGAGAAGTGGACGCTCATTCTGGTGAGAGAACTGCGCCATTCGCCGGAAAAAGTGTGGCAGGCAATTACCGAACCGGCGCATCTGCGCGAGTGGGCTCCCTTTGTAGCCGATGGGAACCTGGATACGGTTGGGGCCACAGTGAATCTTACCTGGGTGGGAACTCCCACGCCGCTGGCAACAACGGTAACGCGGGCTGACGCTCCCAGGTTGCTTGAATACGGCGATATCCGGTGGGAACTGGAAGCCTCTGGCGGCGGCACGCGCCTGACGCTGTGGCACAACATCGATCGCCGCTACATCGCGTGGGGCGCCGCGGGCTGGCATATTGCTTTCGATGTTCTGGATCGCCTGCTCAACGGAACTCCCATGAGACGCATGGTGGGCGCCGACGTTATGAAGTTCGAGGGCTGGAAGCGATTGCGCGCTGAGTACGCAAAGCAGTTCGGCATTGAGAACCCCAGTTGGACGGCTAATCCGGCTCAAAACGAGTAAATCGGGGCGGACCGGGGGTAACGGGGACAGTTTGCAAGTCAATCAATCACAGGAGGAAGCGATCCCATGATTAGTCGTAGTTTTGCAGCTTGCGCGGCACTTGCGGCGGCAACCATGATGCCGTCCGCCCTTGCCGCCGGCGAGGAGAGCGGTAACGGCACGAACAACACGATCGACAAACTTATGATGTTCAGCGTGGCCGTCAGCAACATGCCGGCGGCAAGAGCGTTTTACGTGGACAAGCTCGGCATGAAGGTGGCATCGGACAACCGGAGAACCGACGACCACTGGTGGGTATCGCTCACACCCCCTGAGGGCGGGCCTTCCATTGTCCTCACCACCTATCACGAAAACATGAAGCCCGGCACGATGAAGCTGTACTTCGCGACTTCCGATGTGGCCGCGGCCCACGAGCGGCTTGGCGCAAAGGGCGTGAAGGTCGACGAAGTCAAAGACGACCTGTTCGGCCCGGGGTCAGGCGTACGGTGGTTTAGTCTTGAGGACCCTGATGGCAATCAGGTCCTGCTGGTGCAGGCAACACGGTAAAGCCGGCCGCGACGAGTGAGCCCAAAGCATTGAATCACAGGAGGAGGAACCCATGGAATCGACTCTGCAAAGGCCGTCCCTCGTGGCCGCCACGATCACCCCAAGAGCCAGGAGCATGGTCTATTGGATCGCGACCGCGCTTTTTTGTCTGGAGATGGGCTTCACGGCCTGGTACATGCTATTTCACCTGCCGGAGGGGGCGCAGGTGGTGGCCCGCCTCGGCTTCCCCGGGTACTTTCGGGTGGAGCTTGCGTGGGCTAAGCTTATCGGCGTGGTGGTGCTGCTTGCGCCGGTGCCGGCGCGGCTCAGGGAGTGGGCTTACGCCGGCTTCGCGATCAACCTCGCCTCGGCGCTCATCGCTCATCTCTCGATGGGCGATGGCCCGGACGCGTTGGCCCCTTCGACGCTCACCAGCGTGCTATGGGCGCTCTCGTATTTGTTCTGGTGCCGGCGGCAGGTTGGGCCGGGGAGGGACTAAATGCACGATGCGACAGTGCACGTTGCGGGATAACGAGGCGGCGACGACATCGGCGAGGCCGAGCCGGTTGAGTCGAGAGGCCAGCGTGCGCATTGCATTGAGCGTGCAGCCTTGGGGCTGGGTTACAACATGTACGCGCAGGATTGGCTACAAGTTCAGAACGCACTATGCACGGCATCGCGCTGCCACCACGGTAATGTCATCCGCTTGTTCCGGGTGGGAAAACCCTCTCGCCCCTTCAACAAGTTTCTCTACCAGTAATGGCATGGAGAGATGGCGGTGTGCCCCGGCGATTTCCAGCACACGATCTTCGCCAAACTCATCCCCGTTGGCGTTCGCCGCTTCCGTGACCCCGTCGCTATAGACGATGAGGATGTCGCCCGCGGCCAATTGTTTTTCGACGACGTGGCATTCAAAGTCCCTGAATAGCCCAATCACCGTGGAAGTAGAGTCCAGGCGTTCCACTGTGAACTGGTCACCGTCGCCGCGCAGCAGCAGGGGCGCGGGGTGTCCACAATTCACGTAAGACAATCGCCGGGTGGCGTCATCATAGTTGCCTATGAAAAGCGTGGCGTAGCTGCTATCGCCGGAAGTCTCATGAAACAGGCGGTTCACAGATAGCAGGAGATGTCGCAAATCGCCGGAAGCAAGGGGGCCATATTCGCTGGAGGCCGCCCGCGTCGCGAATTGACTGCGCAGGTTGGCCTGCAGGTTGGCCATGAGCAGGGCGCCCGATATTCCTTTGCCGGCGATATCGGCCAGCACTAACGCAACTCCGCCGGGCTGTGGTGTCAGGAAGTCGTAGTAGTCGCCCCCGACCTGGCGGGCCGGAACGCATACTCCGGCGCACTCCAGCGTCCGGAGCGACGGCGTTTGCTGGGGCAGGAGTCTTGCTTGCACCTCCCTGGCAATCTCTAATTCACGCGCAAGAAGGCGCTCGGCCTGCTCTTTTTCCGCGGCGATCAGATGCTTATCGAGCATCACGCGGGCCGCCGTGGCGAGCAAACGGCTGGCCTGCTCTTTCTCCACGACGGCGCGCCGCTCCGCGTCAAGCGCCTCGGTAATCGGGCCATGTTCGACGAGGGTGAATCGGTTACCGTCGATGTCCTGGAAGATCGCTTTTCGTGCCTGCCCGGGGGCTTCCATGGGAGATTCAGGAAACGAAACGCCACGTTCCGCCCACTCCTCACACAGCGCTTGCAGATCGCTGGTGACCAAAACCAGACTGGTATCCTCACCTATCCTCCGCCAGGCGTCGGAGTTTTCCGGCGGTCGCACTAAAGCCAGTTGCACCGACCCATCGGGAGGCTCAACAACGATCCAGCATTCCCCCGATGGCGTTTCCTGCCTGACGACGAGGTGAAATCCCAACTGCTCGACATAAGAGCGCAGACTTCGATTCTGATCGGCGACCAGAACCACAACGAATTGAAATCGCGGGTCGTACGGCCTGGGCGTATGCGGAGTCATGCGAAACCGGTGTCGTTAATCATTCTAACCACGGCCCGTACTTCACTTCAGGAGAATAGCTGGTCTCCGCTCCGTCACCGTCGCGGTTCGGCGAGCAGGTTGCAGGTTGCGCTGGGCGCAGCTAAGATGGGCGTGAGTTGGAGTTGTAGATGAAAAGGCCCGTCCCAGCGGAGTCTGCCTCCGCACTCATCGACGAGAAGATCAAAGAACTTGGGGACTGGCGGGGGAAGACTCTCGCGAGAGTGCGCGGAATCTTACACGAGGCAGACCCTGAGATCATCGAGGAATGGAAGTGGATGGGGACTCCCGTGTGGTCCCACTACGGCATCGTCTGCACGGGAGAGACGTACAAAAACCACGTCAAGATGACATTTGCCAGGGGAGCCGCGTTGAAGGACCCTGCGGGCCTGTTCAACTCCAGCCTGGACGGGAATGTCCGGCGCGCCATCGACATCCACGAACGCGGCAAGGTGGATGAGGCGGCTTTGAAGGATCTCATCCGCGCCGCGGTGGCCCTCAACCTCATGGTCAACAGCAAGATGATCAAGAGCAAGCCAAAGCCCCGGCAAGCGAGCAGGCGCCAACCACGTTAGCGGATGCGAGGCTGAACACGTGGAGGTGGCAAGGCGCCTTACCGCGACGCGGCGGTTCGGGCGCCCAACACCGGCTGGTACGGCTGCCAGGCTGGCCCTCCGTCTTCCCACTGGTTATCGGTGAGTTGTTCGACCTCAGTGCCGTCATTGCGCATCACGAAAACCTCGCCGTAGGGTTGCGGCGCGCCGACCAGCACGGCTTCGTCTTTGAACCCCATGCGGCTGCTGCAAAACAAAAGCCGTTGTCCGTCGGAGGACCATGCCAGGTGAGCGTCGATTCCGTGCGTGTTGGTTAACTGCTTCAGGCCAGTGCCGTCGGGACGGATGGTGAACACCTGAAAATCGGCTCCGTTCTTGCGGATGAAAGCGATCAGGTCTCCGCGGGGAGACCAAACCGGAAAGTTGTCCCACTCATTGGTCAGAACGGTGATGGAGCGATCGTCGAGGTTCATGACGCGCAGTCCATCGGCATCGGGGCCGGTGGTGCGGTAGACAATGTGTTTACCATCGGGCGCGAAGGATGGGAATGCATTGTTGCTGTTTCCCGATGTGATCAGGTGGAAGCCGGAACCGTCGGCGTTCACGATGCCCACCTGCGCGCCTCCGTTAACGGGATCGATGGGCTTCCTGGTTCCAGCCTGGTCATCGAGGAAAGCAGTGAAGATGCCCACGCCGGCCACGATCTGCCGGCCGTCGGGAGACCATGAAGGACCGAGGATCAGACCCTTCCGCTCGAGGATGGAGCGAGCCGGTTTTCCTTCATCGACGATGAACAGGCCGGTTGTTTCGCCGTTGGCGCTCAGCTTGGTTACCGCCAGGCGCTCCCCGCTGGAATCGTATGCGGGCAGCCATGCCGTGCGGTACAGATCGAACTTCGGATTGCGGCTCCATACCTTCACCGGTTCGGCAGTATGTTTGGAGACGAAGCGGCTGTAGACGACCTGCGCGCCATCAGGGGACCAGGAGGGAGTGCGGAGATCGTCGCCCTTCGGCCCCGGCCTGCCGCGCGCATAGAAGACTCCGCTGGCCGTTTTATCACGGCGAAGGTAAGCAACTTCGCCCGAAGACAGCACGGTTGGGAGCAGTTTGACACCGGGGCCGGCGGATACGGGTGTTTTTTCACCACTTTCGATATTGATCTTGAGAAACTGGTTCTCGCCGTCTTCGGAGCCAAAGCGGTAGGTCCACGTGTCTTGCCCGGACATGCAATACGTGATGACGGTCTTGCTATCCGGCGTCCATTTGGGGCTGCCACAGAAGCCTCCGTGCTCCGAGATGCGTTGCAGGCCCGTGCCGTCGGGACGGATGAGATAAATGTCGACCAGATGCAGGCGCTCCCATCGGCCTTTGGCGGGGGGAACGTCGCTGTCGCGATCCGAGGAAAAGGCAATCCATGCGCCGTCGGGAGACCAGGACGGGCGGAAATCGCCACCGTTTCCGGAGGTGAGCGGCGTTGCTTTGTGGCTGGCCGCGTCGAGAATCCAGAGGTTTGCCCTTCCGCCGACGCGGGTGGAGACGAAGACGATCCGGGCGCCGTCAGGAGAAAAAGCAGCCTGATCGTCGAAGGCTGGGTTGTCAGTCAGGCGTTCGAGGCCTGTCGCGTCGGGATGGATGCGGAAGATATCGGCCGACCCGGCACGCTCCGATGTGAACACGATCCAATCGCCCCTGGGAGACCAGGAAGGGTTGTAGTCAAAGGTGCCCGGCTGTGTGAGAGTCCGCTCCGCTGAGCCATCGGCGTTCGAGATAAAGAGTGTGGCTTGAGTCGGGCCCAGACGGTCGAAGAGAATCCGGTCGGCCGCCAGGCAGAAATTCAGCGAGGACGCCAACACAACGATGCAACAGGACAGGACGCGAGTACGAGTCACCGAACACTCCGGGCCAGGATTTGGGGAAGTTGTCGACTAAGCATATCACCGGGAAACTGGCGACCGCAGGGCTAACAGGATGCTGAAAAAGGCTATCTGGTCCCCGCTCCGTCACCGTCGCGGTTCGGTAACCACCTGCAAACACGTAACTACGTTTCCGAACCTCAGCAGCCTGCTAACGTCAACGGCAACAATATCGAACCGAAGAGGCTTCGCTTGCGGCGGGTGCGGGTTACCGCGGGGCGCAGTGGCGCTCCATATCGTTTTGTCATCATAGAGGAAACTATGTCTCAGGAATACATTGAAATCCGTGGCGCGCGCGAGAACAATCTCAAAAACGTTTCGCTGCGCATCCCCAAACGCAAGATCACGATCTTCACGGGCGTTTCGGGTTCCGGGAAGTCCTCCATCGTCTTCGACACCATCGCGACCGAGGCACAACGCCAGATGAACGAGAACTTCAGCATGTTCATCCGCACCTTCCTGCCGCGCTACTCCCAGCCGGACGCCGATGCCATTGAGAACCTGAGCATGCCGATCATCGTGGACCAGAAACGGCTGGGAGGCGGGTCCCATTCGACGATGGGCACCATCACCGACATCTACCCGGTGTTGCGCCGGCTGTATTCGCACATCGGCAAACCGTACGTGGGACATGCGAATGTCTTTTCCTTCAACGACCCAAAGGGCATGTGTCCGAACTGTAACGGCCTCGGCCGCAAGCTGGGCGTGGATTTGGATCTGTTCCTCGATAAGTCCAAGACACTGAACGAAGGCGCGATCCTGTTCGGCGAATATGCCGTGGACAGTTGGGGCTGGAACTTCCTCGGCCGGTCAAAACTTTTCGACATGGACAAAAAGCTTGCGAAGTTCAGCGAAAAGGAAATGGAACTGCTTTTATACAGCAAGCCGTATAAACTAAAGACCAATGTTGGAGGCAAGACCTTCAATTTAACGTGCGAAGGCATCATCAGCAGATTTACCGCGAAGTACATCACGCGCGACGTGAAGACCATGTCGGAGCGTACACAAAAGGCCGTGGCGCCTTACATCACGATGGCGCCGTGCACGGTGTGCAAGGGCGCGCGCCTAAGTCAGGAGGTGCTGAAGTGCAAGATCGGAGGGTACAACATCGCTGAGCTGGCGGCGATGGAAGTGGGCCAGCTGATCGGCGTGATCAAGGCGATCAAGGAGCCGAAAGCCGCGCCCATTTTGAACACACTGATCCAGCGCTTGCAGTATCTGGTGGATATTGGCCTCGAATATCTCACCTTGAATCGTGAAACAGACACGCTGTCCGGCGGGGAATCGCAGCGCGTGAAGATCGTTAAGCACCTGAGCAGCAGTCTGGTGGACGTGATGTATGTGTTCGACGAACCCAGCGTTGGTCTTCACCCGCGTGACGTGCATCGTTTGAATGAACTTCTCCAGCAATTGCGCGACCGAGGAAATACGGTTCTGGTGGTGGAACACGATCCTGATGTTATTAAGGTGGCTGATCATGTGGTGGACGTGGGTCCGCATGCGGGAAGTCAGGGCGGCCAGATCATGTACGAAGGCCCGTTCAAGAACCTGTTGAGCGCGGACACGCTGACGGGCAAGTATATGAAACGGCCGGTTTCGATCAAAGGCGCTTTCCGTTCCCCCAGTGGAAAGCTGCCGATCAGAAACGCAAGAGCCAACAACCTGCAGAACGTGAGCGTGGACATTCCGAAGGGCGTACTCACGGTGATCACGGGGGTGGCTGGATCGGGGAAGAGCTCATTGATTCATCAGACCTTTCTACGTCAACACCCGGACTGCATTGTGATCGACCAATCCGCCGTGGGTGCTTCGAGCCGGTCCAATCCCGGCACCTATACCGGCATCATGGACGAGGTGCGAAAGGCCTTCGCGGCCGCGAACCAGGTGAGCCCATCCCTGTTCAGCTTCAATTCGCAAGGCGCCTGCGAGAACTGCCAGGGACTGGGCGTGATCTACACGGAGATCCCCGCGATGGGCGAGGTCAAATCGCCCTGTGAGATCTGCGAGGGCAAACGATTCAAAGATGAAGTGCTGGAATACAAGCTCAACGGAAAATCGATCAACGACGTGCTGGAGATGACGGTGAGGCAGGCGCTCGAATACTTCAAGATCGACAAGATCACGAGCAAGCTGCAGGCCATGAACGACGTGGGCCTCGACTACCTGACCCTGGGTCAGCCGTTGTGCACGCTCTCCGGCGGCGAATGCCAGCGCATAAAACTGGCGAGTGAACTGCACAAACAAGGGACCATCTATGTGCTGGATGAGCCCACAACCGGGTTACACATGTCGGATATCAGCCATTTGCTCGAGATCATGAACCGCCTGGTGGACGCCGGCAACACGGTGATTGTGATCGAACATAGCACCAGCGTAATCAAGAACGCAGACTGGATTATCGATATGGGCCCGGAAGGCGGCACGAAGGGCGGCAAGGTGATGTTCGAAGGCACTCCCAAGCAACTGCTTACCGCCAGGAATTCGCTGACCGGTGAGTACTTACGGAATTGACGACGCCGAGCGAGATGAGAGCGCCACGCTGCGTAACACTAACACCCACGGAAGAGGAAACCAAACAACCTTCTCTGAAGGCGAAGAGCCCAGATAGGTTTATCGAACAGTGCAGGCACTTAGCTCATAACCGCCCGCAGGCACTTCAAGGCGGATCACTCTGACCGCGCGGGATAGGCGGCAAGGGTTTGTTGGGGCGAGGGCTTGCCGGCCCGGCCAAGGGATTCGAGTAACTTCCACACGTGCCCGGGATGATAGACCACGCCAAAACGCGACTCAATGAGGTGGGCGACGCGCGCGCATGTCCACGCTCCGCCTTCGTATCCAAACGCTTCCGACGGGCTTGCGAGCATGCTGGCCAGCATTTCCCGCTGTTCCGTGCTCAACTGCCTTCTTCGCCCGATCTGGTTTGATTTGCGGAGCGCCTGTTCGCCCAGAATGCGTTTCGTCCACATCCACCGCCCTACAGTCTGACGGCTCACGTTGAGGCGGCGCGCCACTTCGGCCTGGCTGATGCCCTGACTTACCAGACACGCAGCCTGGAATCGCCGCGCCTCAAGGGCCGCAAAATCCCTGCGCACGCCACGCGAGTTACCCATACTTACTTCTCAATCACGCTACTGTCTCGCACGGGCCTCACTGAGGCCGCTGGTCATCGTCGTCTCGACCAAATCTCCCAACTGCTCAGCCGAAAACTGGTTCCCCTCGAGGTTGGCTACCAGCCTTCCGTCGCGGCCGATGATTACGGTGTGCAGCGAGTGGGTTAGCAAGCCCTCATCGGGCCAGAAGTTCATGCCAAACAGACCACAGACCTGTTTCACGCTGGAGAGCGGCCCGGTCAGGAAGTGCCACCCTGCCGCGTTCGCTTTCCATACGTTGGCATAGTGCGCCAAAACGTCGGGCTGGTCATGGTCGGGGTCAAACGAAATGCTGAGCAGCACGAGATCCTTTCCGGTGCGTGCCGCAAAGCGCTTTTGAAGCCGGCCGAAGTTGTTGGTCAAGCGCAAGCAATAGTCAGGCAAAGGACATCTGGTATAGATGAAGGTGAGCGCCACCACCTTTCCCCGAAACTGCGAAAGCGACACCTGGTTGTTGTTCTGATCGATCAAAGTAAAGTCCGGCACTGGCTGCCCATTTCCCAGCGTTCCCGGCGAACCGAGCCCGGCCTGCATCGCCGCATCGAGCATGCGGAGCCGCCGATTTTCGTCCGGGTCGCGCTCCATGCTCTCGTAAGGACGCTCGCGGATATTGGCGAGGTAAGACGATGTCTTTGTAACTACGAGGGTGAAGCGAATCATTTCGCCGGGACGCAGGTTATCGAGTTCCTTATGCTCGCGGACTCGCCAGGGCATGATCATCGCTTCCATGTACCCGGGAATAGCTTCGTGGGACACCAAGAGAGTCTGGTGTTCGGGGTCGACGCGGAGTACAAGCCCGGTGGCCTCAAAACGCTGCGCGGACCTTGCCGGGACGGCCGCGAACAATAGCGATGCGAGCAGCAGTGCTGTGTAAGTCATGGGCGTTTGGAATCCCTCAGGCCGGATCGGTTCAACGCAGGCTCGCGGGAAGCGCAGCGGCGCTCCTGGTTGAGCTGCCCAGACGAAAACTGGGCGGGGTCAGCTTGCGAGGCTGAGATTCGAATTCCTTGATTTCCAGGAACTGATTCGGCTGGACGTTGGGAAAGTTTTGCCGCGTCCCCGAGGCGGGCCACCAGACTTCGATGTTTTCTATTCGCGCCGCACGGCCGAGTCCAATGTGCTGTTGCAGGGGCGAAGCGCCGAAGGAGCCCCCGCTTCCGACGGTCCGGTAAATCTGGCGCCGGCCGTGGTCGGCATCGACGACCGTAACCGTGATTCGCGCGCCAATGGCTGAGCGGTTGGACCTGACGCCCACCAGGCGCAGGGTGATCCAGTCGTTGCCATGGCCAGGGTTCTCAAAGAGCCGGGACGTGTTGAGGTCGCCAACGTCCGGGCCGCCCATCACCACGAAAATGTCCTCGTTGCCGTTGTTGCCTAAATCCGCGAACGCGATGCCGTGGCCCTTGGAGATCGCTCCCGTTCCGGAGGACGCCGTAATGTCGACGAAGCGCTTTCCCTCCTGGTTATGAAAGAGCGTGTTCGGGAGCAGGGACGCATAAGCGGGGTTACCCATGCCCATGTAAAGATCCAAAAACCCATCGTTATCGATGTCCCCGAAGTTACATCCCATGGGCATGAATACACGATCCAGCCCGACGTCGGAGGTTACGTCCCGAAATGTACCGTCTCTCATGTTCTTGAACACCTTGACTGTTTCGCCCTTTCGCGGAAGCCCCAGATAACCTCGGACCGACTCTTCGACGGACAGAAAGTAACCAGTAACAAAAAGGTCCGGCCAGCCGTCGTTGTCGTAGTCGAAGAACCATGCGCCAAAACTCATCCAGGGCGCCCCTCCCACTCCTGCCTGCTCCGATACGTCGGTAAACGTGCGGTCATGATTGTTGTGGTACAGGAAATCCCGGCCGTTGAAGTTGGAAACATAGATATCGGCGTAGCCGTCGTTGTCATAGTCAGCGGCGACGACGGCCTTGCTGAAGGCGGTCTGATCTACTCCCGCTTCGTGGGCGATATCGACAAAGGTGCCATCGCCTCGATTCAGAAATAGCTGCGCCGGCGCATTTTCGTTCGCTATGAATAAGTCGAGATAACCGTCGTTGTCTATGTCCACCCAGACGGCGGATTGCGAAGACCGAAGCGGTTCAAGCAAGCCGCTCTCGGCCGTAACATCGGTAAACGTGCCGTCGCAGTTGTTGCGCAGCAGAGAGCGGCGCCTGGGAAACTCCCACCCGCCCCGAAGAACCAGCATGTCCACGCAACCGTCGTTGTTATAGTCCGCCTGGATTATGTTGAGCCCGCCGGTCTGGCCGGACAAGCCGGCCGCCGCCGCGCGGTTGGTGAACGTCCCGTCTCCGTTGTTATGGAAGAATCGCAGCGGCTGGCAATCGTCGACCTGTGAAGTAACGATGTCGAGCAGACCGTTATTTTCGAAATCGTCGATAATGACGCCGCCGGCCGTGCCGTAGACATCTACCCCGGCAGCGGGCGCTACATCGGGAAAGCGGCCGAGATCTTCGCTGGAAGCGAACGCTGAAGGGGGAATCAGGAACTGCTGAGGAACCCCCTCCGGGTACGAGCCTGCAGCCATATGAGCGAGATTCAGGAGCCAGCGCAGCTCCAGGTTGGAAGGCTCGTCGTGGGTAGCCCTGGTAAGGTGCTGAATGGCTTTTGCCAGGTCATTCCGATTCGCGTGGAGCGAGCCGGTATGCGCGGGAACGAGTTCGGTCTCATTAACGGGCGGGTGACTGCCATGATCCGCACTCAGGGCACGATGCAGATACCCCACGGCGAGCGTTTCGTCCAAATTGTGAGCGATGTCCGGTCTTCGCGCGCTCACGGCTAGCTTGTAGGCCTCTTCCCATTCGCTAATCGCATTGTCAATTTCGCCGAGGGATGACGTGAGGCCCGCGATCGTATAGTGCAGATATGCCAACCGTGTAGGGTCCTCACCCGACCCAAGCCCTGCCAATTGTTGCTGTAGCGCGGCGATTCCGGTGAGTGGCGCCTTTTCTCGCGCATCGCAAACGGCTTTCAGGTCGAGGCCCCAATCCCCGCCCGGAGGGATGTTGTTCCGAATCGCCGCCACCATTTCCGAGTAACCCGACGTATCGCGAGTCAGCCGCGCGGTCGCCAGCGCAGACGTGGCAAGAAGACGGGTGTGCTCAGTGGCGCTCTCGCTGGATGGCTTCGACGCGTCCAGGCGCTTGAGTATGGCAAACCCGGAGGGAATGCTCACGACGCTCGAAATCTGCCGTGGGGCCAAGGCCAGGAGAGCGTCTCTTAGTTCGATGCGCAGGCTTTCCGGATCCACCTCGCCAAGATAGCCACCATCGCTTGAGGTCGGGTCGATGGAGAGCTCTTTGGCGAGTACCGAGAAATCCTCCCCGTTCTTAAGCCGCCGTTGTATCGCCTGGGCGTCCTTGAGAGAACCTGCGACAATCATTTCCGCGGGAATCGTGCGGGCCGCGTCACTCCATCCTGACTGCGGAAGAACTACCATGACCAGCAGTGGCAACGCCAAGGTGGCCCGTGGCAGCCACGGCATTCTGGTCGCCTGTACTATGGCTGCCCCCATCCACATCGATGGCCAAGAATAGCCTGGGCGCGATTAGTAGAGCAATAATATAGAACAATTATGGCCGGCTAGTAGTTGTTGTTTCGCATAATATAGCGCTAGTCAGTCTTCGCATAATATAGCGGCTATTGTAAATGAATGTATTGAACAGGCCCCTGCCGATGTAACGGCGCCAGTGGGTTCGCTCATCGTAGTTACGACAGATAAGTGAACGAAGGCGTGCATGATGGCGATTACTAACTAACATCACTTACTAAGTTGCCGCAACAGCACAAGTAACTCATCGATTCCACTTACTGCACTTACATTTCAGGATCAGCGCCCTTCTGCCCATGGTTGAGAAACGCAGCGTCATACGGACCCACGAGATTTGTACGCGATCGGAACCCGCTATCGCGCAGAGGGGGGTTCTGGAATCAATCCCCTGTAGCGGCCTCGGACGGGGCGGGGTGGCGACACTTCCAGCGGCTTTACCAGACGCGGCACGCGGGAGCGGCGACCATGGGGGCTCCGGCAGGGCACGCGAACGCCTTTTGGAACTCCGGCATGTTCTGGACGACACCGTTCACCCGGAATTGTGGCGGTGAATGCGGATCGGTGTGGATCAACATGCTGGTACTTTGCGGCTTCCGGAGTGAGCACCACGCCTGGCCGTAGCTCAGGAAGAAGCGCTGCTGGGGCGTGAAGCCGTCGACGATTGTGGACTCCTTGCCCTTCAGCGAATCCATCAGCGCTACAAAGGCGAGCCGAAGCCCCCCGTTGTCCGCCGTATTTTCTCCCAGGGTCAGCGCTCCATTCACGTGCAGTCCGGCCGCCTCAAACTTCGAGTACTCGTCGATCAGGCATTTCGCGCGCTTCTGGAACTCCGCGGCGTCTTGCGGGGTCCACCAGTCGCGCAAGGTTCCATGAGGGTCGAACTTGCGGCCTTCGTCGTCGAAGCCGTGGATGAGCTCGTGTCCTATGATGGCGCCCCCGGCGCCGTAGTTCGCGGCATCGTCACTGCTGTTAGAATACAGCGGCGGCTGGAGGATGCCTGCCGGGAAGTTGATACTGTTTTCTTCGGGAAAGTAACCGGCGTTCACGGTGGGCGTACTCATTGGCCAGTCCCCATGGTCCACCGGCTTCCCTATCTTGTGAAAGTCGCGCTGCACCTCGGCCTCGGACGCGCGCAGCCAGTTGCCGGCGAAATCGTCGCGCACGATGCGCACGCCGGAGTAATCGCGCCATTTGTCGGGATAACCGATGCGGTTGGTTACTGCCTCCAATTTGGCGAAGGCTTCTTTTTTGGTTGCCGGCGTCATCCACTCCAGCTTGCTGAGATTTTCGTTCATCTCCCGTTCGATTGCGCGTGCCATGTCCAAGGTGCGTTGCTTGCCCTCGGCACCGAAGGTGGTATCGACATACTTCTGTCCCAGCGCGTCGCCGAGCGAGTAATCGGTGGAATCCACGCAGCGCTTCCAGCGGGGGCTCAGCGCCTGGATGCCGCGCAGCGTGTGGCTATAGAACGCGAAATTCTCGTCGACAAACGGCTTTGAGAGGAGCGCGGCCTGGCTGTGCAACTCCTGCCACCTCAGGTAGGCCTTCAGATCCGCCACGCTGGTTGTCTCGATGGCCGCATTGAGGCCATTGAAGAAATCCGGATGATCGACATTGACCCACTCCAACTTCGGCGCGCCAACCGCGTCGAAGAACGCCGGCCAGGAAAAGAAGGGGCAGCGCGCAGCGAGTTCCGAGATGGTCAGTTTGTGATAAATGTTGTCCGGGTTGCGGCGGGACACCAGGTCCAGCGAACTCTTTGCCAGCAGCGTCTCGAATGCAAGCACGGCTGTAGCGTCGGCGGCCGCGGCTTCTGGCGTTTCGCCGATGAGTTGCAGCATCTTCCGCATATGCTCGACGTACGCCTTGCGGATCTGGGTGGCCCGGGCATCGCCGTTCAGATAGAAATCGCGGTCGGGGAGTCCGAGTCCGCCCTGGTCGGCCGCGCCGATGGTCCGGCTTGAATCCTTCAGGTCGGTTTCGGAACCGAATCCAAAGAACACGTCGTTGCCCTGGCGGTGCAAGCGGGGCACTTCCTCTCGAATCGCCGCTTTGCCGGGTAGCGCGTCGATGCGCGCCAGCTCCGGCTTGATGGGATCGTATCCACGAGCCTCTACCGTAGGCTCATCCATGCATGCAAAATAATATTCGCCGATTTCCTGTTCTACCGTGCTGCGCTGCGCACTGCTGTCCTCAGCTCGCTCCAGGATTTGGAGAAGCACCGCGCGGTTCCGCTCCCCCAGCATTTCACCGGTGCCCCAGGACGCGCGGTCGGCAGGAATGGTGTTGTTGGCAATCCATTTCCCGCAGGCGTACTGATAGAAATCGGAACAGGGGTCAACACTCTTGTCGATGGAAGCGGGGTTCGGGATGGGGGCCGGGGCGGGGGTCTGCGCGAACGCGGCGGCAAGGCATACCGCTGCCGGGAAGAACCGTTTGGTGAGATGCACCGTGGTATTGTAGCCGGTTTTCCTTTTGAGCGACATCACAGAAACAGACTATGAAGTCGTCCTTTTCGGGGCAATCGACTCATAGAATTGCGGTGCGCGAGGAGCACTGCGACGACTCGCCCGCCCGCGAAAGCGACTGCGGGTCGCCGGCAGGCAACGGCGAGCTTCTGCGTCAGACCGGCGCGCGGCGATTTTTCCGCTTCTCCATCGCCGAGTATGGTATGTAGGAAGGGAAAGGAGTGTTCCACGTATGAACACGAAAAAGCAAGACCAGAAGAAGCAAAGATCACGGACCCGACAGGAGCACGAGCCGAAGAAGCGGGTTCAAAATCGCAACACCCCCCAGGAGCAAGAGTACCCCGAGACGCGGATGACGCGTTAAGGTTCATCAGCTCGACTCAATCCTGTCAGCAGAAGCTCGCTCCAGCGAATACGCGGGAGCGAGCTTTATGTTTTTTGGCGTTCGCGGGCGATCAGTAAGTCGACGTCGCCCGGTCGGCGGCGACAGGCAAGTTTTGCTTGTTGAACAACAGGATCAGCAGGAAATTCCGAAGTCCGGCGAGCAGGCTGTAGCAGCAGTAGTAGCAGCAAGCCCAAGCAACATAGAGCGCCAACGTGAGCAGCATCAACAGGTTGGAGAATAACGTCGAGAATCTCATGGTCCGTAACCCTATCGGGTCACGTCCGGGATGTTGCACGATGAGCACCAAACCTGGGGAGGGAGGAACGAACCTGTCAGCCCGCTAGCGGCTGGTCATCCTCGCCCAGAATGGCGTTCTCGTGCTCCTGGACACTCCGGAGCCCCTGAACCAGATCATGCGCCTTTTCAATGGACTCTTTGGAACTTCGGTCGAGTTCGTCGGGATCCGGCGGTGGAGAATCGGCTGATACAACCATACGGAGAAAGAGACTCCTGGCGTGGGGTAATGTTTCTGGTGTTCACTTCTCCCCTGGCTGGGCACGGCCCTGCCCCACGCCGGGTGGAGGCGCTATGCTGTGGGAGTCCCCCGTGGCACGCGCACGTCGATCTACATTACTGTCTGGCCTGGCTGCGCTGGTCTGCGCGCCGGGATTGTGCCAGACATTACCGATCCTGTCGCTCACCAACATAAACCCGCCCAGCAGTTTGCTACCTCCGGGGAGCAGCAGCGTGCAACTCTCCTTCGACACACCCGTGGCGGACACTTGCGGATATTCGGTGAACGCATTGGTGGATTTGAGCCAGATGCAACCGGTGGATACCGGAGCGGCAAGCGCCGCGCATCAGGTGACGCTAACCGGGCTGAATCCGAGCCCGCAAACCGTAAATTCGGTGTACATTCGCTGCGCTTCGGAAGAAGGTTTCTGGTCTCTCCAATACCGTGCCGTCGCCGTGCCTGGCGGGAAATTCCCCCGTATCGGGAGCATCTGGGGGGGCGAGTATTGGTACACCACCGCGCCAGCCGACGCGGCGAAAATTCAGCTCTATCTGAGCCCGTTTCTAAGCGTCGATCAGGCTACCGCGCTGCGCGTTGCCAACCCAGGGGTGGTGATGCTGTTGGGCGCCGATGCCACATACACCGTGCCCGGCGGCCCTTTCTTTCCCGACGACTACTACTTGAAGGACATTCACGGCAACAAGATTCAGATCTGGGGTAACGCTACATACTTGTTAAATCTGACCAAACCGGAAGTGGCCGAAGCGGTTGCCAATTTCGCCTACCAGCAAATGCTTCAGTACGGGCTTCTCTACGATGGCGTGTTTTTCGACAACGTGTGGACGACGATTTCCTGGCTCACCACCGATGCCTATGGCAACCCGGTCCAGATCGACGCCAATGGCGACGGAGTTCCCGACGATCCAGCCACACTTGATGCGGCGTGGCGTGCCGGCTTGTTTCTCGAAATCGAGACGTACCGCCAACTGGTGCCGTGGGGCTACCTTTCGGGGCACCTGATTGAACCCGCCGATGGTCAAACCATGGCGCTCTTTAACGGGGACAGCCTGGTTTTCGAAGCGGTGGACGTGCGCGAAGGAGACATGTCCTTCAGCGATTTCCGGAACAACTATCAGAACTGGTTCGCGCAGGGTCTCACACCCGGGCTCAACCAGGTGCAATCCGGGCCCCCGAACATCATTTCATACGGCTACGGATACGCGCCCATGCAGAATCTGCCCGCCTCCAGCATTGCTTTCGGCCAAACCTTCTATCCGAACATGCGTTTCGGCCTGGCCGCGGCGCTGATGAACGACGGCTTTTTCACCTACGACCTCGGCGACACCGGATGTTGCACCGACTGGTGGTACGACGAGTACGATTTCAACCTGGGCGATCCGCTGGGCCCGGCCGTTCGCGCGGGCCCCGGGCCGGGTGCGAATCTGCTCAGTAACGGCGGGTTTGAAAGCGGGCTTTCCGGGTGGTCGTATTTTGTGGAAGACGACGGGCAGGCCAGCGCCACCATCACCGTCGACAGTTCCATGGCCGCCGAAGGAAGCGCGTCGGCGCACATTGACGTGGCCACCGCGGATTCCTACTCGTGGCAGGTGAATCTGTAACAGACGTTTCTCCCGGTGACGGCGGGGACGAACTATCAGGTACAGTTCTGGGCGCGGTCGGATGCTCCCCGCTCGATGATCGTGGATTGCGAGGGCGGGTCCTCTCCCTACCCCAATTACGGCCTTTCCTCGCAAGTTTCGCTGGACACGTCGTGGCAGTTTTACACGCTCACGTTTGTGTCCAACGCCACGGCGCAGGACAACACGCTGCAATTCAATGTGGGAGACGTTGCCGGCAGTGTGTGGATCGATGGGGTGCAACTTGTGACGCAATCGCCGGATATTTTTCAGCGCGATTTCACCAATGGCGTGGCCGTGCTGAACGGCACGCCCACGTGGCAGACCATCGCGCTGGAAGCCGGGCTGCAGCGCTTCACCGGCGCACAGGCTCCGCTGTACCAATACATCGTGGACGATTCCGACCCGGAATTTATAGCGAACGGACCCTGGTACATCACGAGCGATTCCACGGGCTATGCCAGCGAAGTCGCTGTGGGTCCGTGGTACAACGCGTGGGGCGCTTCGCTGCACGAACTGGACGTGCCCGGAGGGACGGCGCAGTGGAACCTGTACATTCCCGCCGACGGCCAGTACACCATACAGATCTGGCTGCCGAACGCGCCGGGCGCCGCCGGCTGGACGAAGAACGCCACATACCAGATTCTGTCCGGGGGCAACGTGGTGGCGTCCGCAAGCCTCGATGAGAGCAGCGCCACGGCGGGCGACCAGTGGCACACCATTGCCAGCGGTGTCCGCCTGACCGCCGCGGGCTCACCGGTTTTGACGATTTCCAACGGCGGCTCAGGCCCATTGATTGCCGACGCCGTATACATTACTTCGGCTGCTCGCTTCAACGATGGTTCGGCCGCGCCTCAGGTCACGCTGGCCACGGATGATGGCATCCTGCTGCAGCGCCCGCAGGCGCTTGCCGCTCCGGCCTCCCGAGTCACCTCCGTACGCGACGCCGCTGGCTATCAACCGGCCATCGCTTCGGCGGGATGGCTGGTGATTCAAGGCAACGGATTTGCGCAGGCCGCACAGACGTGGGCCGCCACGGATTTCAACGGGAATCTATTGCCTACATCGCTCGGAGGCGTAACGGTGACAGTGAACGGCAAGCCCGCCTACATCGACTACATCAGCCCGAGCCAGATCAATGCGCTCGCTCCGGACGACCCCGCCCTGGGGCCGGTATCGGTGCAAGTGACCACGGCGCAGGGCGCCAGCTATCCGGGTACGGTGATCAAGCAGAAAATGGCGCCGCAATTCTTCGCCTGGACGAGCGGCGGCAAGACGTACCTTGCCGCGCGGCACGCGGACGGAACGCTGGTGGGACCCGCCGGACCCAACAGCCGTCCGGCGCTGGTGGGCGAGGAGATCGAGCTGTATGGAACCGGGTTTGGGCCGACCAATCCAGCGACGCCCACGTCGCAACTGGTCTCCCGACCGGTCCCGCTGGCGGGCCCGTTAACGGTTACGATTGGCGGAGTGAGCGCTCAGGTGGATGCCGCGAATCTGGTGGAGTCGGGGCTCTATCAGATCAACGTCACGATACCGGCCGTGGCCTCCGGCGACCAACTCGCGCAGGCGCAGATCGCCGGATTTCAGACAACCGCCAGCGTCTATGTGAGCTGCCAGAGCCAGCCATAGACGACCGCGGCGATCATTGTTTGGCCAGCGTCGCAATGAGCCGCAGATCCGCTCCGGCCATCACGGTGATATCGCGGCTCCAGGGCTGGTAGCCGGACATAGTCACCTGGACGGTGTGTTTGCCGGGAGGGAGGCGCAACGACGCCGGCAGGTTCCCGACAAACGCCCCATCCACGGTAACGTCGGCGCTCTCGATGGAGCAGGTGACGGCAACCGTTCCATAATCTTTCGGCGGGGCGGATGCAACGGGCGGCGCGGGCGGAGCGACGGCGGGTGGGGCCGCGACCGGTGGGGCCACGACGGGTGGCGCTTCGGGTTTCACCGCTACCTTCTGCGTCGATTGGCCGCCCAGTTCCGCGGAAACCTGCGCGTAGAACTGGTCGGCCATGCGGTCGCCGGCGTTGAACGAAATACCATCGCCGGGGTTCTTATGCTGAACGTTGAGGACCAGGGCGCATTTTGCGTCCGTTTCGGCCTCGACGGACGCGTTGGCGATAAAACCGCTGGAGAGCGGCGACCGGCCTGTTTCGAAGGTAAACATCAGGCGTTTTTCGTCGACGTACGTGACCACCTGGCGTTCTCTTGCGGTTTTGAGAGCGGCGTCGAACACCTGGGCCGCCGAGTTGTCGTACTCTTTGCGTTTCGGCTTGGCGAAGGCCGGCAACTGGGCGAGAATGAGTGCCGCGGAAACCGCGACGAGGATTCTTTGTGTCATGGCTGGTTCGCTTTCGATTCTTTCACCAATCGGAGGTTTCCGCCAGTCGGACGTGGTCATCCTGATTCCGCTCGCTGGCACGCCAGCAGGGCAGGCATGGTGATTTGCCCGGGAGGCGCCTACGTCATGGCCTTGGCGAAGCGGCTGGAGAGCAATACCGGAGCCACGTGGCTGGCCAGAAGAAAGAGCGCATAGGCGTAGAAATTGGTTGCGTAGACGTGGTGCTGCAGCCGCATCTCGAGAAACGTGGGATACACAAAGGCATTGGACGCTTCCTCTTTCGTGGGCAGCCCCTGAAGGTTCGCCGCAGAAACCACCGCCAGAATCAGATGCAGTTGAATGAAGTATAGCAGGGCGGCTGCGACGGACCGTTTGTTCAGGAAGGAGATTAACGATGTTAGCACTGCGCGGCGAAGAATTCGATCGCGCGGGGCAGATCGGCGTACTTGTAGAGGATGTAGTCCGGTTCGGTTTCGGCGGAGCCCCCAGGGTTGCCGGACGGGCAAAACAGGATGGTCTTCATGCCTGCCTGTCGCGCCCCGAACACGTCCCGAAACCGGTCGTTACCAATGAAGATGGCCTGCTCGGGGCGGACCTGCAACTCGGCCAGGGCGGCCTCGAACAAGCGCTTGTCGGGCTTGCGATAGCCGTAGTCGCCGGAGACGATGATGGGCGAGAAGTATTCGGCAAGCCCGGCCGCGCGAAGCTCGGGCACGCCATAGGCGCTTTGCGCGTCGGAAACCACAGCGAGCGGGTAGCGCGTCTTCAACTGGGTCAGAATTTCCTGCGTCTGTGGAAAAGCGACCAGGCGTTTGCGGGAAATTCCACGCTGCAGTTCGGCGAGGAACAGCGGCATCCGCAGAAGCTTGTCCGGAGGGAGAGAACGGGTGTACTCAGTGGCGTGCCTGCGCAGGACTTCGCTCCAGACCGCGACCACATCGAACTCGGGGTAGACTTCCCTGCTCGCCGCGAACTGCTCTTTCATGATCTGGAAGTACAAATCACGCACTTCGCCACGGTGCAGCGCGATGCCCTGATAGCTCAGAAAATGCCCAATGGCGCGGTACGCCTCTTCCATCCACTCGTCGGTTTCGATGTCGATGAGGGTTCCATTGACATCGAAGAGCAGGGCGCGAATCTCCATTCACGGCGTCCGCAAAATGATTTTGGCCTCTTCCACCAGCCGTCCTCGCTGAAACGAGCTTACCCAGGAGTTTCGGGCGATGCGCAGCAGCGTGAGCGCCATCTGGAAAGGTAACCGGCCGGTAATGGAGCGGAACGCGCTGTGGCGATCCGGGAAGTGACAGGCGTATTCCCAGAGAAAGTGTCCGATGAAGGGTTCGGCGGCCTGCTTGTTTCCGCCGGCTTCCAGAAAATAGTGCTGCAGCTCTCCGGCAATCCGCCCGAGGTCGAAAGTGCGGTCGGCGCGCTTCATCCGTTCGAGGTCGATGGCGATCACGCTGAGACCGCGCCCGAACAGCAGATTGCTGGGGGTGGCGTCGCCATGAACGAGCACCTGGTTATCCTCCCACATGCGCGGCTTCTCCCGCCAGCGGTCGCGCAACCAATGCAACTCATCCACGTCCCACGCGCCGATCACCTGCTGGGTTTGCAGCTTGCGGACCAGCCGGTTCAAGTAGGCGCAGTCCTGATGAAAGTCAACGGGATGGCCGTTGGAGGTGCGGTTGTGGAGAGTGGCAAGAAACCAGGCCAGGGCGGTCAACTTCTCAAAAAGCGCCTGCGATTGCCCCTGGCGGATCGCATTGCTTACGAACGCGCTGAGGGGAACGCCCGGGGCATACTCCTCCACCAGAATGCTATTGAGCCAGGCGTTGGTGCCCAGAGGGCGCACAACATGATGCGGGTAACCGGCCAGACCGTAGCTGCGCAGCAGTTCCAGATTGTCGAACTCCTGCCGCATGCGTTGGGAGGCTTCCGCCGTTTCGTGGCCGCCGCTCACAAAGAACTTGCCCACTATCTGAGCGCGGCTGTGGCACTCCTCGTAAAGATAGACTTTGCTGTGCTTCATGCTGAACACGCGAAAATCGGCGCGGTTGTTGCGCACCCCGATTTGCGGCAAGACTTCGTGCAGGAGGTAGGGATGCAAAGGATCGCGCGAGGAAAGATGCCCAACGTACTGTTTTGACACGGGATTCTCCCCAAGCCTGGCGCCGACCTGGGAATCAGCCTGGAGCTTGATTGTAACACAATTGAAACTAATTTGAACCTCTTCCCGCGAGCTTGTCCGATATTTCACCCCGGCAATAACGGGATCTGGGATACTGGCGGCGTAGCGCAAACCGGCAGTGAGGGGCGTCATATGAAGACTCCGAATCGCATTTTCCTGGGAGTATTGCTGATGGCCGGTGCCCTTTCGGCACAGGACGGCCTGCGCGGCCATTGGACCGGCACCATCGATAATCCCGATCACCCGTTGGCGGTGGAGATCGATCTCGACAAGAACGCGAGCGGGTGGGTTGGGTCCATTTCCATACCCGAACAGAACGCGACTGGAATTCCGCTGGACGCCATTACTTTCGCGGATGGCAAGTGTTCATTCCGGATCAAGGGAGGACCTGGAGATCCGACTTTCACCGGCACTCTGTCCGCCGACGGCAAGACTCTGCCGGGCGACTTCGCGCAGGGAGGCCAGTCCTTCCCTCTCAAGCTCAGCCGCACCGGCGATGCCCGGGTGGAAGAGAGCAAGAAAAGCCCACCGGTAGCCAAAGAATTCCTGGGCACCTGGGAAGGCACGCTGGAAGCTGGTAAGTCCTTGCGGCTGGTTCTGAAGATGTCCAACGGTGAGGATGGAGCCAGCGCCACGCTGGTGAGTGTGGACCAGGGCGGAGTGGAGATTCCGGTCTCGACCATCGAGCAAAAGGATACGAAGCTCAACCTGTCGGTCAAGATGGTGGGAGGTGGATATCAGGCCGAAATCAACAAAGAAGGCACCGAACTGACGGGCACGTGGACGCAGGGCGGCAGGGATTTGCCACTGAGCCTCAAACGGAAAGCCGACGAGCCGGCGAAGCCCTGAGCGGACGGCGAGACTTGCGGAAACAGGTGGCGACTCTCGCCTGGGTATAGGATGTTCTTAGGCCTTTCGGCTACCCTAGGGACATCCATGTACAAAACAAGACTGTTGACGCTCGCGCTCTGTTGCTGCGGGCTGGCTGTTGTAAGCTCCGCGCTGGCTGATCGGACCCCATCCGTTCCGTCGCTCACTTTTCTGGAACGCACGTACCGCCTGGCGTCGTTCAATCAGAAATCGCAACCGATGTGGGAGTTCGTGAGCAACCACGAGTCGGTCGGTGATTGGACTACTTTGTTCACCATCGTGGACCACCCGGACGCGCATTCGACCGCGGATCTGGACACCCTTTCCGCGGGAATCAAGTCGGACAGCGAATCTCATGGCGGCAAAGTTCTGGTGGCCACCATCATGCACGACGATAATACCGGCAAGGTTTTCCACTACATGGTTGTCGGATTCGACCAACCGGACCAGCAACGCTACGAACTGCGGTTTGAGAAGGCGGCCCTGGGTGAAGCCAATGGGTACGTTGCCGTCTACGCTGTCCGCATCACGGATAAGAAGGACTACGGGAAGAAGACCAGGCTGTACCTTCACGAGCATTCATCGGAAGTCGGAACTGCCCTCGCGAAGGCGGTTCTGCCGGACGTCGCGAAATTGCCGCGCACGGAATTTTGACGGGCGGCGCGGGGCCATTCCCCGCGCGGCTTGCTCCGCAACGCCTATGTCCCGGGACATTCGAACAATGCTGGGGGATGCTCTTCGGGAGCACCAGGCCGGGCGCCTGACCGAAGCGGAACGGATTTACCGGCAGATTCTGGCGATCGACGCCGGCCATGCGGACAGCCTGCATCTGCTCGGGATGATCGCGCTTCGTGGCGGACGCCATGAGGCCGCCCTGGAGACTATCCGCAAGGCCATTGCGATCAACCCAGCAGAGGCTGCGTATTACTGCAGTCTTGGGACGGTTCTTCAGGCACAACGAAAGCTCGACGAAGCGGTGATCTGTTACGAGCAGGCGCTGGCCCTCAACCCGGACCACACCGACACTCACAACAATCTGGGCATCGCGCTGGTGGCTCAGGGCAGGCTCGCCGAGGCCATCACCCACTATGAACGCGTCCTCGAGTTGAATCCGGACCACGTTCTGGCTCACAACAATCTGGGCATCGCTCTGGTGGCGCAAGACAAGGGTGCCGACGCGGCGCCGCATTACGAGCGCGCGCTCCAGATTGACCCCAACCATGCGGACTCGCACAACAATCTGGGTATCGTGCTGATGGCGCAGGGCAAAACTGCGGATGGCATGGCCCGCTTCGAGCACGCCCTTGTGCTGAACCCCGATCACGCGGACGCCCACAACAACCTGGGTGTCGCGCTGAAGGATCAGGGCAAGATCGATGACGCGATGGCGCACTATCGACGGGTGCTGGCGTTGAACCCGGATCATGCCGAGGTTCTAAACAATCTGGCTAACGTCTTCAAGGAGCGGGGCAGTTTCGACGACGCGTTGGCGTGCTGTGCGCGGGCTATCGCGATCAAACCGGATTACGCGGAGGCACATTTTAATCGCGCGCAAATCAAGTGCTTCCATCACGGCGACGCTGAACTAGCCGCGCTGGAAACGCTCGCCCGCAGCGGTGGCGCGCTTCCGACAAAGGCGGCGTCCATTCATTTTGCTCTCGCCAAAGCTCTCGACGACTGCGGAGATTACGACCGCGCGTTTGAACATCTGCGCAAAGGCAACGCTCTGAAGCGCGGCGCCGTCGATTACGACGAGGCCAGTGTTTTCAAATTTTTCCAGCGTGTTTCGGCGGTTTTTGACCGGCGCCTGCTTGATCGGCTCCAGGGAGAAGGCGATCCCTCATTGCTTCCGATATTCGTGCTGGGCATGCCGCGCTCCGGCAGCACTCTGATCGAACAGATACTGGCCAGCCATCCGCAAGTCCACGGGGCCGGCGAACTGACCGCGCTTGACGGCGCGATCGGTAGTGTCCTGAATGCCGGCAACCTTGCGGTTCAGTATCCGGAATGTGTGCCTGCTCTTGACGGCGCCACTCTGCGGCGCCTTGGCGGGGACTATCTGGCCCGTTTGCCGGCGACGGCCCCTGGCGAGACCCGGATCACCGACAAGTTGCCCGGCAACTTCCTGCATATCGGAATGATCCGTCTGATTCTGCCGCACGCGCGGATCATTCACACGATGCGGGACCCAATGGACACCTGTGTTTCCTGCTATTCCAAACTATTCATCTCCAATCTTGATTTCACCTACGATCTCGGGGAACTGGGCCGCTACTATCGCGCCTACCGGGAAATGATGGCGCACTGGCGCTCGGTGCTTCCGCCGGACGCCTTGCTCGACGTGTCTTACGAGGAGGTGGTGAACGATCTTGAAGGTCAGGCCAGGCGGTTAATTAAATATTGCGGCCTGCCCTGGGACGAACGGTGCATCCATTTCCATAAGACCAGCCGGCCGGTGAATACGGCGAGCTCTGTGCAGGTGCGCCAGCCATTGTTCCGCGATTCGCTGCGGCGGTGGCGCCACTACGAAGCGGGAATCGCGCCGTTGCTGCGGGAACTGGAGAGCCTGAGTTAACTTCCGCTCCGTCACCGTCACCGTCGCGGTTCGGCAAGGACGTCACCGCCCTCCGGCATGAGGCCACGCAGATCGTAGAACTGCAGGCGGCAGCCAAAGCAATAGTACAAGCGTGCGCCAAAGAAACGCTGCACCAGCCGCAGCGGGTTCCGATTCATGGTGTTGATGTGGTCGCGCTTTATCAAAATGTCCAGCTCGGACACGGCGCAGCGCGGACAGTTGGCAAAACGGGACGGATACGGCACGCGTCTCCTCATGGGAATTCGCTCGCCGCAGGATTGGCAGCGGAAGGCAGCGCTATAAAGCACACGTTCCCAAGTGGTGCGGCGGCTCCTCCGCATCGCTTCGCCGCACGCCGGACAGGCCTTCATAGAGCTGGGTGTCCACAGAGTATCACGACGGCAACCAGACCCGGAATCGCGATTGCTGGTCCCACGAATTGCCGGCAGAAGCGTAGTCGCACAGGCACACGCCACCGGCTGCCGCAAACGCAGACTGGACTCCCTTGGGCGCCGCGATCTCCTGGAGATGGACGCTTCCCTGCCCGTCAGGTTTCAGCGCTACCGCTTCGTCGATGCTGCCCTGCCCGAATCTCAGATCTCGCGCCAGAGCCAACGGCCCGCGCACCACGGCGACATAGGATCTGTGTCCGCCCGACGACTGAATCAACCGCCCGCGCAAATCCAGGCGCAGGCGCACCACATCGCCGGGAGTCCAGCGCCGTTCCACTGTCGTCCAGGCGCCGGGCCGCGGATCCCCGGCCGCCGCTCCGTTTACGGATACCGAAGTTTCCTCGCTCCATAGCGGAATGCGCAGGCGCAATGGAAATGGCTTCGCGCGCGCGGTGACGATCCGGATCTCCACGGCGTCCGACTTCGGGTAGTCCGTTTTCATCATGAGCAGGCAGGGTTCGCCGGAAGGCAGCCGGAAGTTCCACGTCCCCTCCGAATAGAGATTTACCACCGGACCATCCGCGCCCAGCATCACCGCGACCTCGGGCAACAGCATCATTCCGCGCGGCCCATTGGCCACGCAGCAGTTCAACCCCATTCCACATTGCGGCGGCCCCAGAGACCGGACACCCGCGAGCGCACTGTATTGCGCGAACGACGAACCATCGGGGGTCATTGCGCCGGCCAGCGCATTGTACGCGGTCTTCTCGATTTCATCCGCGTAGCGCGGCTCGCCGGTGATGCGCAGCAGGTGCGCGCACAGCTCCATCCAGCTCATGGATACGCAGGTTTCCATGGAGCGTTCCCGCGCCTCGGTCTGCAGCGCGCGGCCTCCGTACCAGCATTCCCCCGCGGAGCCCGAACCGGCGATGTTGATCTCGGTGTCACGAATACTCTGGAAGGTTCGCTCGGCCGCTTGCAGCCACGGCGGCTGGCCGGTCTTGCGATAGAGCTCCAGCAATCCGCTGTAACACGACATCATCTCGTAGGCCTTTTCGCCGTTCTCCCAGGACCACCACTTCGCCGGCGGCGGAAACCGCTGGCCCACGGGCACGCCATCGAGAGCCTTCTCCACCAGCCCCGGCCCGCGCGACGACGACCAGCGGTCCACGATGTACCCGGCGTATTGCAGGTAGCGCTCGTCGCCGGTGCGATGGTACAGCCGCACAATCGGTTCCAGCACCGAACTGGCGGCCATTCCGCGGTACAGGCCGAGAGTGACAATATCGGTGGAGAGCGGTCCCGCTTCGCGCATTAGCTGATCGGCCAGATGGCACGCACCCTTGAGGCAGTCAGAGTCCCCCGCCAGCAGCCCCAGCAGCGTGTATTTGATGCCCCACACATCCCAGGCCTGCAGGCGGTTCTCAGCGGCGTAGTTCCCGATGTAGCCGTCAGGAGACTGGGTGGCGAGGAGCTGGCGCGCGGAATCTCGCAGGCGGTTGCGCCATTCACTGTCGCCGGTGTATGCGCACGCCGCCGTGGCCGACAGGAACCACTTGCCCCAGAACTCGGTTTGCCAGCAGCTTCGCTCGGTGCGGTGGCGAAAAGGCTCGACGAGTTTCGCGGGATCCTGCGCGAAGATGCGATTGCGGATGCACAGGTCGAGTTTCCGGCCGAGCATGCCGCCCAACCGAACATTGCTCAATGGCAGGGACGAGAGCGCGCCGGCAACCGGCCGCGGAGCGAGGCGGGCGGGAGCGCGGCAAGATTCGCCGGTCAGCAAGCCGAGCAGGGCCAGCACATGGCGGCGGCTGAGCATCAGGCTTCATCTTACGTGAGGTTTCGAACTGGGAGGCCGACCGACGGCCCATCTTATAATGGTGACAGTGCGCGCATCGCCCTGACGGCGGCAGTGCGCGTCCCGCCGGAGGCTCCCTGGACGATTCGATCATTATTCGTGGCGCGCGCGTCCACAACCTGAAGGACGTGTCGCTGGAGATCCCTCACAACCAGCTCACCGTGGTGACGGGCGTGTCGGGCTCCGGTAAGTCTTCGCTCGTCTTCGACACCGTTTACGCCGAGGGCCAGCGCCGCTACGTGGAATCTCTCTCCGCTTACGCGCGACAGTTTCTGGAGCGTATGGAGAAGCCCGATGTCGACGAAATTCTCGGCATCGCCCCGCCCATTGCGATCCGCCAGAAGAACAAGACGCGCAATCCGCGCTCCACCGTCGCCACCGCGACGGAGATCCACGATTTCCTGCGGCTTCTTTTCGCGCGCGCCGGACGCAGCTACTGCCCCAAATGCGGAGATCGCGTGCAGCGCGACACGGTGGATTATGTTGCCGCGCGAATGCTGGCGCAACCGGCTGGAACGCGCTGGTACGTGCTTTTCCCGGTTGCCGCGGCTTCGAAAACCACCGATGCCCTTCGCGACCGCCTCTTCGAATTGCGCGGCAACGGTTTCAACCGTCTTTACCAGAATGGCGAAGTGTACGAATTCTCCACGCCCGAATCGCTTATCGACATCGATTTCAGCAAACCCGTCTTCGTTCTGGTGGACCGCCTGGCCATTACGCCGGATCTGCACCAGCGCATCGTCGATGCCGTCGAGATCGCTTTTCGCGAAACCGGCGAAGTGTTGTTTCAGCAGCCCACCTTCGAAGCGGAGACGCTGCGCTTCTCCGAGAAGTTCGCGTGCAAGCGATGCGGCATCGAGTTGGCCGTGCCAGAGCCCGGCCTGTTCAGCTTCAACAGCCCCACCGGAGCGTGCCCGCGCTGCCAGGGCTTCGGCAACACCATCGACTACGACATGGATCTGGTGGTTCCCGACAAGTCCCTCTCCATCGTTGAAGGCGCGGTGGACCCCTGGACCAAGCCGCAATACACCTGGTACCGGGAAACGGAGTTCGACGCCGCCGCGCGCAAGGCGAAGTTTCCGCTGAAAACGGCCTGGTGCGATCTCAAACCCGAGCAGCGCGAGTTCGTGCGCGGCCACGCGCGCGCGTTCTTCGGTGAAGTGGAGAAGAAAAAATACAAAGTGCATGTCCGCGTGTTTCTGAGCCGGTATCGAGGCTATGCGGAGTGCCCAGAGTGCCATGGCGCGCGTTTGCGCAAGGACGCGCTGAATGTGCGCGTGGGCGGCAAGACCATTGCCGATGTGGCGCGCATGAACATCGCGGCGGCGTTTGCTTTCTTCGAAGCGCTCACGCTGGAGCCGGAGGAACGCAAAATCGCCGACAAGATTCTGGTCGAAATCCGCCAGCGGCTGCGCTTCCTCAACGACGTCGGCCTTGAATACCTGACCCTGGAGCGCCTGTCCTCCACGCTGTCCGGAGGCGAGGCGCAGCGCATTCAATTGGCCACCTGCCTCGGATCGCGTCTGGTGGGCGCCTGTTATGTGCTCGACGAGCCTTCCATCGGCCTGCACAGCCGCGACACCGGACGGCTCATCCACATCCTCGAAGAGCTTCGAGATCTCGGCAATACTATTGTGGTGGTGGAGCACGACTCCGACGTGATGCGCTCCGCCGACCACATTGTGGATCTTGGTCCGGGCGCGGGCGAACTGGGTGGAAAGATCATTTTCGAGGGCTCGTATTCGAAACTTCTCAAAGATCGAAACGGCTCGCTCACCGGCCGCTACCTGCGCGGCGAACTCAGAACGTCGCACCACCGCGGGCGGCGCAAGATCAACCCGCGGCGCGCCCTTCGATTCTTCGGCGGCAGCGCGCACAACCTGAAAAACCTGGATGTCTCCATCCCGCTGAACATGATGGTGGCGGTGACGGGCGTATCGGGCTCCGGGAAATCCACGCTGGTGCATGAGGTGATCTACAAATCGCTCGAACGGCAAATGCGGCAGGGCCGTCCGGAGATGACCGAGGACTTCGACGACGCCGTTGAGAAGCTCACCTGCCGACGCGTGGAGAACGCGGATCTGTTGCACCAGGTGCTGATGGTGGACCAATCGCCCATCGGGCGCACGCCGCGATCGAACCCGGTGACCTACATCAAGGCGTTCGACACGATTCGCAGCTTGTTCGCGTCCACGCCGGAAGCCGACCGCCGCGGCTACACCGCCGGTCATTTTTCCTTCAACATTCCCGGCGGGCGCTGCGAAACCTGCCAGGGGGACGGCACGGTCATGGTGGAGATGCAATTCCTGGCCGACGTCGAACTGGTGTGCGAGGAATGCAAGGGGACCCGCTTCAAGAGCGCGGTGCTGGAGGTTCGCTACAAGGGGCTGAACATCCATCAGGTGTTGCAGCTCACGGTGCGGGAGGCCATTTCGTTTTTCTCGGAAGTGCCGAAGCTGGTGGACAAGCTGAAGGTGCTGGCCGACGTGGGTCTCGGTTATTTGCGTCTTGGCCAGTCCGCAACGACGCTGAGCGGAGGCGAGGCGCAGCGGGTGAAGCTGGCCGGCCACCTGTGCCAGGCGAGCTGCCAGGGGACGCTGTTCATTTTCGATGAGCCGACCACCGGGCTGCACTTCGACGACATCGCGAAACTCCTGGACGCCTTCCAGCGCCTGATTCACAATGGCGGGAGCATTCTGATCATCGAGCACAATCTCGATGTGATGCGCAGCGCCGACTGGATTATCGACCTGGGACCCGAGGGCGGCGACGCGGGCGGACGAATCGTGGCGCAGGGCACGCCCGAACAGATTGCGGAGTGCAAGGCGTCGTATACGGGACGGTATCTGAAGAAGCAGTTGGGAGCTTTGAGCGGATGAAAGCCTTTCTGGATCAGTGCCCCCGCATGTTGGGTGATTCGTAGCCGCTCGGTAACCCTCGCGGTTCGGTTAGGCGCGCTACTGAACGAGATGACCATGGTATGAAACAGCAGATTGCGGCTGGCGAGTTCAAGGCGCGGTGCCTACACCTTCTCGATGAGGTCCAGCGGAGCAGGAAGGAGATCCTCATTACCAAGCGCGGCCGGCCGGTGGCCCGTCTGGTTCCCGCCGACTCCAGGGTTCCCGCGCTGCTCGGGCGCTTGAAAGGCTCCATCGAGATCCACGGCAGTCTCATCCCCTCCACCGGCGAGACCTGGGATGCCGGCAAGTAGCGCGCTCCTGCTGGACACGCTCTACTGGGTCTGGCTGCAGTCGGGCGACCGCAAGCACTTCACCCCGGCAATCCTCAAGGCAATCGAACAAGCCGCGCGTGACGGCAATCTCCTGCTGTCGGTCATTTCCGTTTGGGAGTTCGGCGTGCTCGAAGCGAAGGGCCGCATCCAACTGCAGGGCCCACGCGAGGAATGGCTGGCCGAAGCGCTGGCGACGCCGGGTCTGGTCGTTGCGCCGCTGACGCCGGAAATCGCGCTGGACAGCACCAGCCTCCCGCCACCCTTCCACGGCGACCCTGCCGACCGCATCATCATAGCCACCGCCAGAAGAATGGGAGCGCGCCTGTTGACCCGTGACCGCAAGCTTATCGTCTACGCTCGCCGCCTTCATCTGACGACTCTCTAACTCGGCACACAATGAATGCGTGCGACGGTTGCCGACCCTTGTTTCGGCGACACCCCCCGCTCATCTTACGCCCGCCATCTCCCTTTGCGCCGACTGCCCCGCGAGCGCTGAGAGGCGCACGACAATTTCCTTCAGCATGGTAGATTGCGCGGTGAGTTCTTCGGCGGCTGACGCGCCCTCTTCCGCGCTGGCGGCGGCGCTTTGAGTGGCCTGCTCGATCTGCGAAAGCGCCTTTGCCACTTGCTCCATGCCGCGGGTCTGCTCGCTGCTGCCAGTGCTCACCTCGTCCACCAGCGTCTTCGCTTCCGCCGAATCCGAAGTGATGGTGCGAATCGCCGCCGCCACCTGATCCACCCTGGTTCTCCCCTCGCTCGATTTATCCACCGACTCCTCAATCAACGCGGCGGTGTCCTTGGCCGCCTGCGAGCATCGTTGCGCCAGGTTCCGGACCTCGTCCGCAACCACCGCAAACCCCATGCCCGCCTCGCCCGCGCGCGCCGCCTCCACTGCCGCGTTCAGCGCCAGAATGTTCGTCTGGAAGGCGATCTCGTCGATGATTTTGATAATTTTCGCTATTTCTTCCGAGGATGCATCGATCTCGCCCATGGCCCGCACCATGTGGCCCAGCTTCTGGTTGGTATCCTCGAACCCGCGCTGCGACCGGTCCATCAACGTGGCCGCCACCTGGGAGCTCTCCGCGGTCTTGCGCGCCATGGCATTGATTTCTTCGCTCGACGCGGAAGTCTCCTCGAGCGACGCGGCCTGTTGAGACGCCCCCTGGGCCAACGATTGCGCCGACGCGGAAACCTGCGCCGCCGCGCTGGCCACCTGCCGCGCGCTCTCGGCCAGTTCGGCCACCACCTGCCGCAGCGTGCGGTTCAGGCCTCGCAGCAGGAAGAAAGTCGCCAGACTGCCGAGCAACACCGCGGCCGCCAGCAGCAGCCACGACAACAGCCGCGCTGTCTCTGCCGTCTCCGTGGCGTCGGCGGACATGCGCTTTCCGGCGTCCGAGTTCCACTTCGTCATCATTTGAATCTGATCGGCCATCCCGTTGAAGATGGGCGTTAGCGTGCCAACGTACTTGCCGTACGTTTTCACGTTTTCCGTACCCAGGCGGCTGATGGGACGGACTTCGTTTTCCCAGCACTGGTAGAATTGCGCCAACTGTGCGCGAACCGGTCGAAGTTGACGCGATCCTCGGGCTGGGCGATCGCCCGTTCATACGCGTCCATGTTCTGCGCGGTCTCCTGCTTCAGCGCATCCAGCTCCTGCTCCACCTGGGCCATGGCCTGCGGATCGATCGCCGAAACGTGCTTCCAGGTGTTCCCCCGGAAATGGTGAACGCTGGCTGAAATCTTCCCAATGTACTCGAGGCCGGGCATAGCGTCGGTGGTCAACGCGTTAACCCTCGAATCGATTCGCGAGAGACTTACCAGCGCCACCGCGCCCAGAACGGCGCAGAGCGCGAGCAAGCCGCCGGACAGCAATCCGACTTGTTTGCCAATGGTCATCAGAGACGATCTTTTGTTCACAGGCTCCCCCCTTCTTCATGCTCCATATCGACGGCCCCGGAGCGCGCATGAGCGAATCTTCGGAGCACCGCTTACAATGGATGCATGTGGCCGCTGCTGGCCCTTCTTTCGGGTTTTGCGGGGTTCTGGAGCGACCCCTCCGCCGAAGGCCTGAAAGCTCTGGACGACAAGCGCTATGACGCGGCCGCGCAGAGCTTCACCGATGCCGTCGCCGCCGACCCCAAAGACTTCTCCGCTCATTTCAACCTCGCCTTTTCCCTCGGTATGCTGCACCGCGACGCCGACGCCGTGGCCGAATACCGCAAGGCGCTCGACATCAAGCCGGATCTTTACGAAGCGCAGCTCAACCTTGGCGTTCTTCTGATCCGCGACAAGCAACCCGCCGATGCCGCCATCGTTCTTGCGAAGGCCTCGGTGGAAAAGCCGAAGGAGTTCCGTCCGGTGTACTACCTGGGGGAAGCCGAACTCGCCGCCGGGGACGCGGACGCATCGCAGAAGGCCTTCCAGACCGCCCTGGATATCGATCCAAAGTCGGCGTTCGCGGAACTTGGCCTGGCCCGGTCCCTAGCTCGCCTGAAGCGCCTCGATGACGCCGCACCGCACTTCCGCAAGGTACCCGAGCTCGATCCCGCGCGCCGCGACGCCCTGCTGGAACTCGCGGCCGATTACGAAGCGGCTGGAAGACCCAGCAACGCCATCCCCTTGTACGCCGGGTTTCCCCATGACGCCGCGGCGCAGGAACACCTTGGCCAGCTTCTGCTTGATGCCAACCGGCCCGAAGAAGCCGTGGATCCCTTCAAGGCAGCGGTGGCCCGATCGCCCACCGCCGCCAACCGCGCCGGGCTGACTCAGGCCTATTTGAAAACACACCACCCCGAACTCGCGTTGCCGCTGATTGACGAATCTCTGGCGGCAACGCCGGACGACTTCGATCTGGTGATGCTCAAAGGGGGCATTCTGCGCGACCAGAGGAAATTCGATCTCGCGGTTGCTCAGTTCATTCAGGGAACGAAGCTCCGTCCCAACGACTGGATGCCGTGGAGCGAGCTGGCGGGCCTGCTGGTGGTGATGGAAAACTATCCTCCCGCCCTCGCGGCGCTCGACCACGTGCGCGCGCTGAACGCCGAGAAGCCGGGCCACATTTTCCTGCGCGCCATTGTCCTTGATAAAATCCAGGAGCTGGAGCAAACCGGTAAGGCGCACCGGGAGGCGATGCGCGGTGCGCTCGAAAACTATCAACGTTTCCTCGAACTCAGCAACGGACAGGACCCCAACGAAGAGTTCAAGGCGCGCCAAAGAATCCGCATCATTCAGGAAGAGCTGAAAAAAGGATGACCGTTCCGGCGATTTGCGCGATCTTTCTGCTGGCCGGCGGCGCCGCCCTGGCGCAACTGGATGCGGTGAAAGCAGAACCCGATCCGAACCGGCGCGCCGAACTCGCCGTGGACCAGGCCGATCACGATCTGGACGGGGCGCGGGAGGCCTGGCAGGCCGGCGACTGGGCCAAGACGCAGGCGGCCCTGGCGGAGCTGAAAGAGTCGGCGGAGCTGGCCGAGGCATCGCTCGAGCAAACCAATAAGCTGAAGCCGCCGCGGAATAACCGGCATTACAAAGTGGTCGAGATGAAAATGAAGGAGCTCATTCGCCGCGTGGACGCCTTCCGCCTTGAAGTGGATTACGAACAGCGCGACACTGTAAATCAGGTGGAAACGCGCCTGCAGGAACTGCACGACCAGATCCTGGAGGCGGTGATGACCAGGCGGAGGTGAAGAAGTTATGCGATACGCCGTCGCGGTAATGATACTGGCTCTCTCGGTTCCGCTCGCGCGAGCGCAGGACCGGGATTATCTTACGCCCGATGAAGTCCAGCAGGTGCGCGACGCGCAGGAACCCAATGAGCGCCTGGTGCTCTATGTCAAGTTCGCCCGCATGCGCATCGAATATATCAATCACCTGCTCGGCACCGAGAAACCAGGCAGGTCCATTCTGGTTCACGATACGCTCGAAGACTACACCAACATTATCGACGCCATTGACACCGTCGCGGACGACGCACTGCGGCGCAAAGTGGACATCAGCATTGCCATGAAGATGGTTGCGGCCGCCGAAAACGAAATGGCCGCGGCTCTCGAGAAGGTGTCGGCGAAGCCGCCCACGGATATCTCGCGCTATCAGTTCGTTCTGGCGGAAGCGCTGGACGCGACGCACGACAGCGCCGATCTGTCGACCGAAGACCTTAACGCCAGAGCGGCGGAAATCGCGGCGCAGGCGGCGAAAGAAAAGAAAGAGCTGGAAGGGACGCTCACCCCCGACGAACTTAAGAAAAAGCAGGCCGATGACGCCGCCGCTCGGAAGAACCCGCCAAAGAAGGCGCCGTCGCTGCTGAAACCGGGTGAAAAACCGGTGGTCGAATAGCTTTGGGGTCGCCCCCTAATATTACTACGTTAAGTATTGACAGAACAGAAAAGGGCTGATATGTTTGGGCATGACGGATGCCCAGGCGGTGCGTTGTCGGAAGCGGCTGGAGCAGTTTCTGGTGGACCTTTTGGAACCGGTGGGCCGGAGTGAGCGGCGGCATTGGGGAGAAGTATACGTGCGCAGCCTGCTGTTGGATGGCGAACGAAAATCCATCGAGCCGTTGGCCACCCGGCTTCCAGAGGGAAACGTGCAGGCCATGCAGCAGTTTATCGGGCAGAGTCCGTGGGAGTGCAACCCGGTTTGGGAACGATTGGGAAAACGAATGACGGCCGAACTGGAGCCGGATTCGGCCTGGGTGGTAGATGATACCGGGTTTCCCAAGCAGGGCACGCACTCGGTGGCGGTGGAGCGGCAGTACTCGGGAACGTTAGGAAAGACAGGCAACTGCCAGATCGCAGTGAGCGTTCATCATGTGGGCGAACAAGGCAATGTACCGTTGGGATGGCGGCTGTATTTGCCGGAGAGCTGGGCCAACGACGCTCAGCGCCGGCGCGAGGCGGGCATTCCGGAGGGAATCGTCTTCCGCAAGAAGTGGGAACTGGCGCTGGAGATCATCGATCAGATCCGTGAGTGGGGCCTGCCGGATCGAGTGGTGTTGGGCGATGCCGGTTACGGAGATGGGACCGAATTCCGCGAAGAATTGGAAAGGCGGAAACTGCAATACGCAGTGGGTGTCCTGCCGCAAGTCGGAGTGTGGCTCAAGCCGCCCCAGATCGCGGCGCTGAAAACGACCGACAAAGGACGCCCACCGACGGCGGCCCGCTACGGGGATCAACGGCCGACCACCGCGCAAGAGGCGGCTAGGCAAGCAAAAGGTTGGAGGAAGATTCGCTGGCGCGAAGGGAGTAAAGGTTGGTTGGAGTCGCGTTTCTGGGCGGTTCGCGTGCAACCGTCCCATCGGTATCAGCACGGCCGACCGCCGGGTAAGGAGGTATGGTTATTGGCGGAGTGGCCGGAGTCGGAAAAGGCGCCCATCAAGTACTGCCTATGCGATCTTCCCGCCGACTACTCGCTGCGGCGTATGGTACGGCTCGTCAAATGCCGCTGGAAGATCGAGCAGGACTACCACCAACTCAAAGAAGAACTCGGCCTGGATCACTACGAAGGTCGCAACTGGCAAGGATGGCACCATCACGTCACCATGGTCATGGTCGCGCACGCCTTCCTCACTTTGGAAACACTACGCGGCAAAAAAAACTTCTGGGTGGACCCTGCCGAAGACGCGACGTGAGATTCAATACATCTTGTTCACCTGGACTGGCAGGTGCGCTTACTGTGGGGCTGCGGCGAGAAATCCGCGCAGTCCTTAACACTTAACGTAGTAATACTAACAGGCTGCTGAAAAAGCCCGAAGACCGCTTGTTTACGCGCGCGGCTCGGAAACGCAGCTCGTGTTTGCAGGTGCTTACCGAACCGCGACGGTGACGGAGCGGGGACCAGATAGCCCTTTTCAGCATCCCCTAAGCGATTCGCCCAGGGCACTGGTCACGGTTTGCCTGGGGAACTAAGGTTTCCGGGTCGCCAGACCGATAGTGGAGGTAGTATGCAATTCGACGCGCTCATCTGGGTGCTTCTTCCCTTGTTCATCGCCGGCGGTTCCGCGTTGCTGTCGTATTACATCATGTCGGCGCGCCTTGAAGTGGCGGTGGCCAAGGAACGCGAAAGCATGGCCGAAGCCAGGGCGAGTCTGAAGGCTCATGAGGCCACCACGGTGGAGAAGGTGAAGGCGGCCGAGCAGGAAGCGCGGCGCCAGTCCCTGGACGATTTCATGCAGGAATTCCGGGTGGAAGAACGCCACTATGTTCGTGAAAATAAATCGCTTCTGATGCATAAGAAATCTGTCGTGCTGCAGGAGCGGCTGTATTTCCGCAACATCCCGCTGTCCAACTGGGTGGAGCACGAGATGACCATTGAAGAAGGCGGCGACGCCCAACAGGCCGCGCGCGGCGCTTCCGTATTCAGTACCCGGTCGCTCGCCGAGGAACAACAAAGCTCGGTAGCCCGCCTGCTCGGAAAGGTGAACGAGGAAACGCCGGGACCTCGCGCGGTGACGCCTTTCGGCCAGGCAGCGGGCTGATCTATTTCGGGAAAAACAGCATTCGAATCGAGATCAGCAGCAGAAACCCGCCGTAGATGCGTTTGATGACAACGGGTTCCAGGCCGATCACGATCTTAGCCCCGAAATAAGCCCCCACGAACAACCCGGCCGCGATCAACAGGGCCCAGCGCATGTTGATGAGACCGGCGTGCCAGTATTCGTAGGCGCCGAGAAGCCCAACCGGGGGAATCAACGCCGCCAGACTGGTCCCGGTGGCCGATTTGATGTCCATCTTGAAGAGAAAAGCCAGAGCGGGGACAATGATCAGCCCGCCCCCAATTCCGAACATGCCCGCGAAAACGCCGGCGACGAGTCCAACGGCCAGGAAAGGCAGCCAGGTCATGTATGTTATGATAAGGATTCAGGCGAGTCACTGCAACTCTCGCTATTTCTATCACTTAGGTAATATTTTTGAACGCCGTCGCCAGCTTGATTGACCACACACTGCTGCGTCCCGAGGCCGTGCACGACCAGATTGTCGTGCTGTGCCGGGAAGCGGTGGCGCACGGGTTTGCCAGCGTCTGCGTCAATTCCTGCTGGGTGCCGCTGGTAGCGGCCGAACTGGCCGCGACGCCGGTGAAAGTTTGCACGGTGGCTGGGTTTCCCCTGGGCGCTTCGGCAACCGAGGTGAAGGTGGCGGAAGCGGAATACGCGCTGCGTTATGGCGCGCAGGAAATCGACATGGTGATCAACATCGGCGCGTTGTGCGGTGGCGATATCGCCACGGTGGGCAGTGACATCAGCGCCGTTGTGGACGTGTGCCATCGCGCCGGCGCGATCGTGAAGGTGATTCTGGAAACCGCGGTGCTGACCGATGAGCAAAAAGTGATGGCGTGCAAGCTCGCGGTGAAGGCGGGCGCGGACTTCGTGAAAACCTCCACCGGTTTTGGCCCTGGCGGCGCCACCGTGGCGGACGTGCGGCTGATGCGGGAAGCGGTGGGACCTTCCATCGGCGTCAAAGCCTCCGGCGGCATACGGACCATTGAAGATCTTGAGGCCATGGTGGCTGCCGGGGCCACGCGCATCGGGACCAGCTCTGGCGTGAAGCTGGTTGCGGCGGCGCGTTGAGGGCAAGTGCATCCATGCCACTCCCTACCGAGCCCGGGACCATTTTCCAGGAGCGCGCCGAACTTCTCGATTTCCTGCTCGAGGTGTCGACGGCGATGGCGGAGACGCTGGACCTCGACCGCATCCTGTCGCAGCTTGCTGACTTCGTCAAGGAAGTAGTCCCGTACGACCTTTTTGCGGTGCTGCTCTACAACGAGCGGTCGCACGGACTGCGCATCCGCTATTCCATCGGGCACCGCGAGGAGATTGTGAAGAACCTGGTGGTGTCGCTGGACGAGGGGATTACCGGAACCGCCGCCAAGACTCGCCTGCCCGTGCTGGTTTCCGACGTTCTGCAGGATTCCCGTTATCTGAGCGCCGTGGACGCGGTGCGCTCGGAGATGGCGGTGCCGATGATCGCGCGCGGAAAACTGGTGGGCGTGTTGGACGTGGAGTCCACGCAGGTGAACGCCTGGAACGACCAGCACCGCTCGTTTCTGGCGCTGCTGGCCGGCCGCGTCGCGGTGTCCATCGACAACGCGCGCTTGTACCGCCGCGTGGATCGCAACAATCGCACATTGCGCACGCTGGCGCACCTGTCGCAGGAATTCAGCTCGATTCTCGCGCTCGACGAACTGCTCGGCCGAATCGCCAAAACCGTGCACGCGCTAATCAATTTCGACGCTTTCAGCATCATGCTGGTGGACGCGGAACGGCGCGTGCTGCGGCACCGCTTCAGCCAGCGCTATGACCAGCGGGTGAACATGGACAACGTGCCGCTGGGCAAGGGGATCACCGGCGCGGCCGCGGAATCGCGCACGCCCGTGCGGGTGGTGGATACGCTGGCCGATCCGCGCTACATCGCATCGCATCCCGATATCCGCTCGGAGATGGCCATCCCGCTCATCGTGCAGGATCGCGTGGTGGGGGTGATGGATCTGGAGAGCGAGCGCATGGGCTTCTTCACGGAAGATCATGTGCGCCTGCTGATGCTGCTGGCGCCGCAGATCGCCAGTTCGGTGGAAAACGCCCGGCTATACGAGGAACTGGGCCAGCGCGAGAAGCGGATGGAAGACGATCTCAAGGCAGCGCGCAAGCTGCAATCGGTGTTGCTGCCGAAGGAGGCGCCGGAGATCCGCGGTCTGGAAATGTCGCTGAATCTGCGCCCGGCGCGCGAGATCAGCGGGGACATCTACGACTTCTTCGAGCACGGCGACGAATACGCGGTGATCGCTTTTGGCGATGTGAGCGGCAAGGGCGCGGCGGCGGCGCTGTACGGCGCGCTGGTCACCGGTCTGCTTCGCTCGCTTGCCCCGCGGCGCCGCGGACCCGCGTCGCTGATGCGCGCGCTGAATGAGGTGCTGCTGGAGCGCAAGATCGATGCCCAGTATGTCACGCTCACGCTGCTGTTGTGGTCCAGCCGCGATCGCCGTTTCGTCATGGCCAATGCCGGGGCCGTGCCGCCGATGATCTGCCGTAACGCCGAGATCCTGAAAGTGCGCATTGAAGGGGTGCCGCTCGGTTTGCTGGATGAAAGGGAGTACGACGAAGTGACGTTCGATGCCCAGCCGGGCGATGTTATTCTGCTCTATTCGGATGGGGTGCAGGACCAGACGAACGATAACGAGGAAGAGTACGGGCGACACCGGCTGGCGCGGGTGCTGAAAGCTTCGTGCAACGAGACGCCGGCGGGGATCGTGGCCGCAGTGACGAAGGATCTGGCGGAGTTCCGCGGCGGCGCGCCCGATTTCGACGATCAGACTTTGATCGCTATCCGGGTGTTGTGAGGGCGTTTGGCGCAGGAACGCGGCTGTCGCCGCGTGTCCGTGAAGATTGGTGGAGATGAACGCATTCCCCTGGCACGATAACGCGCTTTGTTGCGAGGACACGCCCCTGGCGGAGATCGCCCGATCCTCGGGCACGCCCTGCTACGTCTATTCGAAGGCGGCCATTCTGGATCGCTTCCATGAATACGACCGTGCGTTTGGCGATGCTCCGCACAAAGTCTGCTATGCCGTCAAGGCCAACTCGAACCTGGCCGTACTGCGGGTGCTGGCCGAGGCGGGCGCTGGTTTCGATATCGTCTCCGGCGGCGAGTTGTTTCGCGTCCTGAAGGCCGGTGGCGACCCGCAAGCCGTAGTGTTCAGCGGCGTCGGCAAGACCGCCGGTGAGATCGAATTTGCCCTCGAAAACAAGATTCACAGCTTCAACTGCGAATCCGAGCCGGAGCTGGCGCTCATCGACGCGCTGGCTGCGCGGCTGGGCGTGAAAGCGCGGGTGGCCATCCGGGTGAATCCCGACGTGGACGCTTCCACGCATCCGTACATCTCCACTGGTCTGCGGGAGAACAAGTTTGGCATCGATATCGCTGGCGTGCTGGAAGTCTACCAGCGCGCTCAGGCCCTGCCGAACCTGCTGATGGAAGGCGTGAGCTGCCACATCGGATCGCAGATGCTGGACGCCGACCCGGCCATGGAAGCGTTCGAGCGGCTGCTGGGGCTGGTGAAACGGCTGCGCGGCTGCGGGATTCCCATTGACGTGCTCGACCTTGGCGGCGGCCTCGGCATTCCCTATCGCTGTGGCGACGCCCGGCCGGGCATCGCCGATTTTATTGCCGCGGTTTGCAGGAAAGTGGCGGGCAGCGGACTTTACCTGATGGTGGAGCCCGGCCGATCCATCGTGGGCGAGGCGGGCGTGCTGGTGACCCGCGTGCTCTATCGCAAGAGCAACGCCGGCAAGGAGTTCATCGTCGTCGACGCGGCCATGAACGACCTCATTCGCCCGGCGCTGTATCAGGCGCATCACGAGATCGTGCCGGTGCGGCGAGGCGGGCCGGGCACGATTGTCGCCGACGTGGTGGGCCCGGTGTGCGAAAGCGGCGATTTTCTGGCGCGCGGCCGGGAGATTCCCAACGTGCTTCCCGGCGACCTGCTGGCGGTTTTCACGGTCGGAGCGTATGGTTTTGTGCAGTCCTCCAACTACAATTCACGGCCGCGGGCCGCGGAAGTGCTGGTGGAGGGCGCCCGATGGCGCGTGGCGAGGGAGCGCGAGACGTACGACGATCTGGTTCGCGGCGAGACCGCGCGTTGACCCGCGGTTAACGCCAGCCCCTGCCGCTTCGTCCATTTACACAGAGACATTTGTGGAGCGGGATTGAATCCCGCGCACGGCCGATTGAAAACCGGCTGCAGGTTGCAAACCTGCTCCACATCGGACTGTTATGCTGACGAATGAGCTTGTGCTTCCCCGATTGGCCATGGCAGAAATGCCGCCACGCGAAGCGCGGTCCCGCAGCATGACTTTCCCGCCGGACGAAGAGTTGGTTATCTCGGCGCAGAGAGGCAGCCGCGAGGCGTTCAGCCGCCTCTACGCCGCCTTCGCGCCAATGGTGCATGGCATCCTGTTGGCGCGGGTGCCGCGCGACGAAGTGGACGACCTGCTGCAGGACGTGTTTCTGACGGCGATGAAGCGCCTGAGCAGCCTGCGCGACCCGCGCGCGTTTGGAGCGTGGCTGGCCACGGTGACACGCAACCGCGCCAACGATTACCACCGCGCGCCGCATGGTTCGAAACTGCCCGACCAGATCCCGTCGCCGCGGCCCGTGGAGACGGACGCATGGTTCGTCCTGCAGGCCATCCGGAGCCTGCCGGAAGCTTACCAGGATACGCTGATGTTGCGGCTGGTGGAGGGCATGAGCGGTCCGGAGATTTCGAAGCGCACGGGGCTGACCGAAGGCTCGGTGCGGGTGAACCTGCATCGCGGCATGGGCATGCTCCGCGAGGCGCTGGCGGCAAAGAAGGTTGTATGAGCGAGCACGACAACGGCTATTTGTGGGACAAGTCGGGCCCGGTGGATCCGGAAATCCAGCGGCTGGAAATGCTGCTGGAGCCGTACCGCTGCCCGGTTGTTATGCCGCCGCTTCCGCTGCGCCAGCGCTCCTGGCTGGTTCCTCTCGCGGCCGCCGCGGTGGTGCTTATCGCGGTGGCGTGGTTCGTATCCCGCGGTGTGGGGCCGGAGCCGTGGACCATTGCGATGTTGTCCGGGGAGGCGCGCGTGGGCAGCGTTCCCGTCTCCGGCTCGGCCAGGCTGTCGGCCGGGCAGGTGTTTGAGACAGGGGCGGCCGGGCAGGCCAGCATTCGCATGCCCGTGGGACGGCTCGAGGTGGAACCGGATACCGCGCTCAGGCTGGTGGCGTCGGGCCGCAATGAACAGCGCCTGAGTTTGCTGCGCGGGACAATCCACGCGCATGTGACGTCGCGGCCGCGCGTCTTTATTGTGGACACGCCTTCGGCTGTAGCCACCGATCTTGGGTGCTCCTACACGCTGCACGTGGACCCCACCGGCGACGGGATGCTGCGGGTGACGCATGGATGGATTGAGTTCGAATCGAAGGACCGCGATTCGCTGGTGCCCACGGGCGCCGTGGCGGTGACGCGGGTTGGCTCGGGGCCGGGCACGCCGTTCTTTGAAAGCTCCAGCGAGGAGTTCCGGGAGGCGCTTGCTCGTTACGATTTCCCGGAGAGTGGGCAGGCGCGTTCGGGCGCGCTCGCGTCGGTGCTGAAGGCGGCGGGTCCGCACGATGCGGTGAGTCTGTTGAACCTGGTCCGCAACGCGCCCGCCGCCGACCGCGGAGAGGTTTACGACACGCTGGCGAAGCTGGTCCCACCGCCAGCGGGCGCCAGCCGCGAGGCTGCCATCGCGGGCGATCCGCGCGCCCTCGACGCCTGGTGGCCGGCCGTGGGCATTGGTCATCCGCCGGCGCGGTAAGCCATTGACACAGATCCGGAACGAGCGGAGAGATGAAGCCGGAAGAGGCGTTCGATTCCACTCGCTCGCCGCGCCTACGCCCGCTGCCGCGGTTGCCTCGCTCTCTGGGCCAGGTAATGTTGATCGAGCGCGTGTCGAACCAGCGTTTTTATGACCGCCTGACGGCTCACGATGAGTTCCTGAGCGGCTTTGTCAAGCTCGTCCAGCATGGCGGCAGTGAGATCCACGTTCACACGCTGGATCGGCTGCACCATGCAGCCGTTGCCGCGGAAAAAACCAGAGACGTCCTTACCCTGGTCAGCCAGGCGTGCGATCGCGTCGGCAGAGACCGGCGCGGCTGTTTTACGAGTTCTCCTCATACAGATGGATCGCCTCCTTCGTTGACTTCCACAGCGTTACCAGGTGCAGCATCTCACCGTCCTCATCCTCACGCACCTCGAAGATCACCGAGTAAAGGCGGTCACCCACGAAGCCCATGGCCATATACTGCTCCGGCACGTCGGACCGTTGATCGAGCCAATACGGCCTCGAGAACAGTTCCAGCACTTCTTCGAACCCAATGCCACGCCTCGGATTTGCTCGGAGGCGCCCACTCTTCCGGGGATCAAAGCGCCGCTACCCGCCGCTGCACCAGCAGAAACCACAGGCCCAGAACCGACAGCAGCACACCGTTCACCGCAAGCACCGCGGGGGCCGAATACCGTACGGACAGCAGGCCCACCGCCAGACTGCCGAAGGGCATGCCACCGCGGAAGGCCACGTTGTAGACGCTCATCACCCGCCCACGCATGTCGTTGGGGGTGATCAATTGCACCAGCGAGCTGATGGTCGCGAATACGCCCATCAGAACGCCGCCTGACAAGAAGAGCAGGAACGCGCTCAGCACCAGAACCTTCGACAACGAGAAGCCCAACATCAGCACTCCCAGCACCACCAGCAGCAGCAGCGCGATGCGGCCCCGGTGCTGCAGCTTGTCCATGGTCGCAACGGCCAGCGCGCCCAGCACCGATCCCGCGCCGGAGGAGCACAACAGAATGGTGAACACGCCCGGCCCGCCGTGGAAGACGTCCTTCGCGAACACCGGCAGGAACACGATCAACGGGAAGCACAGCATGGTCATCAGGAATGCCAGCGCGATCAATCCGACCATTCCATCGCGCCCGCGGATGAAGTGAATGCCCTGTTTGACGCTGGTCATGAGCGAATCGCCCGTGGGCTTGGGCATGAAGCGCGTGTGCACCATGTACAGCGAAATGATTACGGCCACGAAGGAGAGCCCGTTCAGGCCGAAACACCAGGTGGCGTTCAGTTGCTTGAGCGCGATGCCGCCCAGCATGGGGCCGATTACGCGCGCCAGGTTGAACTGAATGGAATTCAACGCGATGGCGTTGGGCAGGTCCTCGGATTTTACCAGGCTGGGAATCAGCGCCGAATACGCCGGGCCGCCAAACGATTGCGCCAGACCCACTACAAACGACAGCGTTAGAATCTGCCACACCTGAATCAACCCCATCGCGTAGACCACCGCCAGGGTGAAGGCACAGGTCATCTGAATATACTGCGAACCGAGCAGCAGGTAGCGGCGTTCGATGCGGTCGGCGACGGCGCCGCCCACCAGCGAGAACAGGAAAATGGGAATCTGGCCCAGAAACGAATCGAGCCCCAGGAAGAAGCTCGATTTCGAAAGGTAGAACACCAGCCACGATTGGGCCACAATCTGCATGAAAGTGCCCACGCTGGACGTGCAGGAGCCCACGAACATGACGCGAAAATCGCGATACTGGAAGGCCTTGAAAGTCCGCTGGAACAATAGATCGCCCTTCAGGGGAGCGGATTCGGTCGCTGGATCAGATGCAGGAAGTTGCCGTCGGCATCGGTGAAGAACACCAGACGGTTCCCCTGGTTCTCATACGGCTCGGCCAGGAAGTTTGTTCCCTGACGCCGCAGGTGCTCGTAGCCGGCGTCGAAGTCGTCCACGGCGATGGCGAGGTGGCGAATGCCGGGGTCTTTGAGGGTCGCCGGCGCCGCCGCTCCCTCGGAGGGAATGATCTCCAGCATGGAGCCGTTGGGAGCGCGCACGAAGAAGTTGCCCGCATACTCGAAGTTGATGCGGAAGCCGAGGTGCTCGACGTACCATTCGGCGAGGCGTCGCGGGTCCGGGGATGCGATGGCCGTGTGCTCCAATCCCTGAAACATAGCGCTAAGACGTGATTGTAGCAAAGGGGTTTGAAACGCTCAGGGCCTGCGCTGACGATCGCTAACGCGTGGCTTTGCGAGCCTCCGCCGAGTCGTAGCTTTCGCCATAGATAGCCGGCACTTTCGCACCCATCGGCCGAAGATACATCGAGAGTTGGCCGCGATGGTGAATGGAGTGATGGCGAACGAAATCCAGGTACATCACCGCGGGCAATTGGAACAGACCTCTGAAGTCCACAATCCGGAGGAGCTGGTCGTTCGACAATTTCGTCAACTTCTCGAAGCGCCGATCAAAGTCGCTGGTGTACCAGCGGACAAGATCATCCGAGTTCGTAACGGAGTCCGGACGAGGCCTGGGGCTCAAATCGAAGTCCCCATCCAGCACGGCATCCATAAATCGCATCTCTGTAACCGCAATGTGCCAGGCAAGGTCCAGTGCGCTTTTCGAGATCTCATCCGGCCGATAGTCGCCCTTGTCCAGCGGAATCGCTTCGATAACGCTCTTCGTGATGCGGCTCTCGTTCCTGAGTGCCGGGAGAAGAATACCTTGAAGCAGAAACTCAGCTTGATCGGCCTGAATTTGTCGCATTCGCAAAGTATAGCGGGTCTCACAATCCCGCGGGCAGCCCGGTTTTCAGCCAGCCCAGCAGCTCGGCGCGCCCGTGCCGCGCGGTAAGAGCGCGCATTTGCGCGGTGACCACGGGTTCCCCCGCCAGCCATGCTGTGAGACCCTCGCGAAACCACCGTGGCACATCCGGCCGCGTGTTCTCCTCCAGAACGAAGTGCAGCATCTCATGCAGGACGGTCCGCGCGGCGGGGCCGGGTTGCAGGCGGATCACCCGCCCGCGCTCGTCTCCGGCAACCTGGCCAGATTCGCCCGTGGCATTACGAAACGCTTCCACCGTTGGATACACGCGCACCAGCGGGCGCACGCGCGCGTGCATTCCGGCAATCGCCTCGGCGTCGCGTAGCGCTGCATCGGCAATCGGGACCAGCCGCTGATCCCGTCCGGGAGACGTGGTCCACAACTCCACGCGCTCGCCGTTGATCTTCCGCCAGGCGAAGCTTTGCGCGGACTCGCCGATGGTGGCGCCCGGATAGTAGAAGGCGAGGATGTCGCGATACGTCCGCCCTTCCGCTCCCATCGCGTCGGCTCCCTTCTGGCAGAGGCCCACGCCGTGCCCCGCGCCGAAGCCGCGAAAAACGAACTGATCTCCCTCGCGCCGTACGTCGAACATGGTGCTTTTCAGGCTGTCCCATCCAAGCGCGCGGCCAATGGCGAAGCGCAGGCTGGTGGCGGCAATCCGAACTGCCCTGCCCTCGCCGCGCAGACGGATCTCCCGCGCGCGTCCGGAATCGGTTCGCTGGGACACCTCCACTTCGTCGATGCGGACGGGCGCGCTGAGACCCGCCTTCTCGAGCGCGGCGCGAAGGGCTGTCGGCGACACTCCGAACTGCCATCCGACGCGGCCCTGGCGAGTGCAGAACGAATCCTTCACCGACGCGAGATACGGCTGCGCCTCGTCAGGCCAGATGCTGGCGGCTGCTTCCGTTGCCCCGCCGCAATCCTGCGAATAGTAGGCGTAGGCGGGCGCTCCTTCGTACCACAACAGTTCGCCGGCCGTGTCGCGCGCCGCCTGTCGCAGCCTGATGTTGACGGCGTCGGGGCGAAGCCGCTGGCAGTGCGTGGTGTCGCAGAGATCGAACCCCTCCGCGCGATGGCGGTTGCGGAATCGCGCGGCGTAGGTGCGGATGGCCACGGCCATGGCCTTCAGAGCTTCGCCGGAATGGAGGTCGCCGCCCTCGCCCGCCAGCGCGGCCGCCACGTACTCCTCCGTGCGCATGTAGACGCGCAGCGGCAGCAACCCGCGCCTCTCCATTCCCACCCACACTCCACCCGGCGCGACGATCTCCTTGGCGATGGGCGCGGCGTCGCCGCCGCCGGAAGCGCCAGATACAAGCACCACCACCGCCACGTCATTTGTGTATCCGGCGAACCAGGCACGGCCCGCGGCAGTGCCCGTCTTGCCCGCGAGGCCGCTGCCGCCGGCGAGTTGCGCGGTGCCATATTGGACGGCCGATCGCAGCCCCTGCTTCACCACGCCGGGCGCGGTGTCCGCCAGCCGCGCGTACGCCCGCGCCAGCTCCAGCGGCGTTACCTGCACGTCGGCCTCGCCGAGCGCCTGCAGACGAATGCGGTCCGGCCCGAGCGCGGGTGTTGCATTATCGAAGCCGTGCGCGCGCAGAAAGCTCGCCAGTTCCCCGTCCTTCAATCTGGACGCGAAGTGCGCCATGAAGTTGTTGCAGGAATAGGCCAGGGCGGTTTCGGCGGTCACGGGGCGGTCCAGCAAGGGATGCGCGCAGGAGAAGTCGCGTCCGGCAATGGTAAGAGTGTGCGGACACACCAGGGACTCGGTTGCGCTCAGGCGATGCAGGTCCAGCAGCGCCCACACAGCGAATGGCTTCATGGTGGAACCGGGCGGCACGGCCATGCTCCGGGCGAGCGCAAGGTTATTGCTGGCGAGGATACGCCCGCTCGCGCGATCCACAACCACGGCCACGCCGGAGCGGCCGTGCATGGCCGCCGCCATGCTCTGGTTCCAGTCGGCAACGGGCGAGGCTTCATCTGCGTCCTGCACAGCGCTTTCGGGAGCGGGCGGGGTCCTGGGGGACACGGCAGCCGGCGGCGCGGGCCGATTGGCCATCCACAAAGCGGCGCCCAGCGCCGCCACCACCAGCACGGCCGCTACAATGAATTTTCGGAAGCGCCCCACGGCGGTTCATTCTACCAACCATGCTCTCCGATGCCCGGTTCACACGCAGAGCGCTGCTTTCGGCCACCAGCGCCATAGTGGCAGGGCGGGCACAAACCGGCGTGTCCATCGCTTCCGAATTCAAACGCTATGCCGATGCGGCCACCGAAAGCCCGGTCACGCGACTGACCGATCCGGCACACACCAGCCTGCTGCCAGCCTGGCATCTGAAGGCGGCCACACGGCGCAGCCGCTCCGTGCTGTACTCGAACGACCGAACCGGCCAGATGCAGGTGTATCGAATGGACCTGAAATCGGGCGAATCGCGCCAGTTGACCGGCGCCGATCCGGTGCGCCCGCTCACGGTCGCATTGCTTCCCGACGAACACTACTTCGCGTGCATCTGCGGGCGCACGCTCACGGTTCAACCGGTTAAGCCAGGCCGTCCGCGCGAGGTCTATCGAGTGCCCGGCGAGTTCGAACCAACCGATGGATTCTCCGTGTCGCACGATGGAGTGTCCGCGATTTTGTTAGAGAAGAGCGCGACAACATGGCGGCTGCGCCAGATACCCCTCGCGCACGCGGGCGCAGCCACCACGATCGCGGAGTCAGTGGTGGAGATGCGCGACCCGATGGCGCGTCCGGGAGCGAGCGACGTGCTCTATCGGCAGAGTGGGAACGAGATCAGGCTGGCCCCCGGCGGACGGTTGCTCACTATGGCCACCGGCCCGGCCATCTGGTCGCCGGATGGCGCCACCGTGTTTTACCTGAGCATCCCGGACACTCCGGCGCAACCCAACACCATACGCGCCTTCGACGTGGCCACCGGCCAGGATTCCCTGGTCTCGGACACCAGCCGCTTTGCCAGCTTCGGAAGGAACGCGGACGCCAGCGTTTTCGTCGGCGCCAGCGCCAGTAAGGCATCGCCCGGCGTGCTTTTGCTTTTGCGTTCCGTCAGGCGCGAGCTGACTTTGTGCGAGCACCGCGCCAGCGACGCGGCGCTGGTAATGCCGCGGTTCACACCGGACAGCCAACATGTTTTGTTTCAAAGCGACAAGAACGGCCGCATGGCGCTCTACGCGGTGAACGTCGAGCGCTTCGTCGAAGAGACGGACGACTGATGGCCGCCCGATTGCACGTGGTCACCTATGCTGCGCCGAACCTTTCTCGCCAGTCTTAGCGCTCCGGCGCTGGCCGCGTACGCGCAGCAAGTGATTCGCTCTGAATCGCGGCTTGTAATGGCTCCGGTTGTGGTGCTGGACGCTAATGGAGCCTATGTCTCCGACCTCGGCGTGGGCGATTTCGAGCTCCTCGACGATGGCACGCCGCGCGCGGTGCGGGTGGATACGGCGGACACGGGTGTCGCCCCCATTTCACTCATCGTGGCGGTGCAGAAAGCGGCGATCTCGGCCGCGGTTCTCGCCAAGGTCCGCAAGATTGGCGCGATGATTCAGCCGCTCATTACCGGGGACCGTGGCGAGGCCGCGCTGATCGCCTTCGACGACGAACTGCACACAGTTCAGGAGTTCACCTCCGACCCGGTGGTCATCTCGGACGCGTTCACCAGTTTGACCGCCGGATCCCAGGCGCTAACCGCGCGCATGCTGGATGCCGTGGAGCTGGCGAGCAAGATGTTTGCCGCGCGGAAGGCTGACTCGCGCCGGGTGCTCCTGCTAATCTCCGAGAGCCGCGACCGCGGCAGCAAGCTTACGCTGGACCGCGCCGTGGAACTGGCCCAGCGGGAGGGGATGGTGGTCTATGCGGCCACCTATTCCGCGTACGCAACGCCCTTCACCGCAAAGCCTGGCGATGCGCCGCCGCTGGATTCCGACACCAATCTTCTTGGCGTCTTCACCGAACTCGGGCGCAATGCGAAAAAGCTGACGGCGCGCCGTCTGGCGGCGGAGACCGGAGGCGCGCAGTTCTCCTTCCTGAAGCAAAGCGGGCTCGAAAACATCATTACCGAGACCGGCGCGGATCTGCACAGCCAATACCTGCTGAGTTTCACGCCACCGAACGACGCGGCTCCGGGCCTGCACACGATTGAAGTCCGTGTGAAGGGGGGCGAGAAATTTCACGTGCGCGCACGCCGGGCGTATTGGGTTGCTGAGTGAAGAATCTCATCGACGCGAGAACACGCGGCAGGGCATGGCCCTGCCCCACGCTGGGCGATGCCTTTTATCGAGGCGCGGCCCAGCTGGCCAGCGCCACTCCGCCGGCAAGGAACACCAGCATCGCCGCTACCAGCCATCTCACCCGCGGCGTGGAGTCCTGTAGTTCCTTCCAGGCGAACAGGCCCCATAGCGCGCTTAACAGCGGCGCCATCCAGAGGAGCGCATAGCCCGCACGGCCGGGCTGGACGCGAACCGGAACGCTCGCGATCACCAGGTATGCCAGCACGCCAGCGCTCCAGAGCACGCCGCCCGCGAGGCCCAGCGCATGCTGTTTCTTCGTACCCCGGAAGTACTCCATCATGCCCAGCGCGGGACCTTGCACGGGCAGATTCACGAAGTAGACGTTGTAGACGAAGGTGGAGACAAAGAGGCCCGCGGCCAGCAGGACCATCAGGCTGTACGGTCCAAGTCCGTTATCACCGGTCTGGGTCCACGAGGCCAGCGGAAAAAACGCTCCCATCAACAGCCCGCTGAACACGCTCAGCATGATGCCTCTCGTGCCCGTGGGGCGCACGCGGCGAACGTACGGAACAACGCGTCCGGCGGGCGGCGGAGCGTCCACGAACACCAGCTTGCGATGGGGAGCATCCGCGCCCCAGGCTAAGCTGCCCAGCACCGCGGCGATGGCGACCAGTACAACGCCGGAGATCCCCGTGGCCATGTTTCGCGGGTGCATGGCGAACGCGTTCCACCCGACGCTCACCGCCAGCGCGACGCTATAGCTGAGTGGAAAGGCGACGGACATGCCGGCCACAGAAACCGCCGCGAGCAGCAGGATGGCCGCCAGATTCACGAGCAGTCCGGAGCCGAGGCCAACGGCCATCTTCAGTTTTCCAGCGATCAGAAAATTGTCCGAAAAAGAGAGCTCATTCCCAAGGGAGCCAAGAGTGAAGGCGGCGGCAACAGCCACCAACAGAACGCCCAACGAGAAATCGTAGTAATAGAGCTCGAAGCGCCATTTCCCGGCCAGTTTGTACGTGCTGGCCCAGGAGCCCCAGCAAACCATAGCCAGGATGGCGAGGAGGAGCGCAATGGTATACGTAGCCGGAACGATCATGTTCGCCGATGGACTGGATTGGCGATTCTACCACGCCTCGGGGCGGACGCCCGTTCCGCCCCACGCGTTACGCTAGGATAGCGTGGCCAGTGTCCGACAGGTGGGCCGGTATCAGATCGCCGAGGAACTCGGGCGCGGCGCCATGGGCGTGGTGTACAAGGCGCAGGACCCGGCCATTGGACGCGTGGTAGCCATCAAGTCCATCCGGCTGTCGGATCTGACCGACGAAGCCGAACGCCAGCGCATGCACGACCGGTTGTTCCGCGAGGCGCAGTCCGCCGGGGTCCTCTCTCATCCCAACATCGTCACTATTTACGACATCGCGGAAGAGGACGGCATGGCGTACATCTTCATGGAGTACGTCAACGGACCGACGCTGGAGAAGCTGCTGGGCGCGCCGCGGTTGCCGGAGCGGGAAACGCTACTGAGTCTGCTGCGGCAAACCGCGGGCGCTCTCGATTATGCCCACCGCAAAGGCATCGTGCACCGGGACATCAAGCCCGCCAACATCATGGTGCACGATGGCGCCATCGCGAAGATCACCGATTTCGGCGTCGCCCGCATCGCTTCGCAGCAGATGACGCTGAGCGGAACCATGATGGGCACGCCGAACTACATGTCCCCGGAACAGGTGGAAGGGCACCCGGTGGACGGCCGCGCCGACCAGTATTCGCTGGCAGTGGTGGCTTATGAGATTTTCACCGGCGAGAAGCCATTCGCCGCCGACCATCTGCCAACGCTGCTCTACCGGATTGTCCGCGAGGAGCCGGCCCCACTCGCGCGCCTGAATCCGACGCTTGCGCCACAAGTGGACGGCGTGCTCCGCAGGGCCCTGGCCAAGGATCCGGCGCAACGCTATGGCGAATGCACCGAGTTCGTGGACGCATTGATCAAAGCATGTGTCTTGAAGCCCGACTGGGTTCCCATGGCCCGTGGCGCAATGGACAGCATGCCCACCATGGCCGGGACGTCGGTACGGCCGATCGTCCCGGTGAACACTCCGGTCAACGCGCCAGTGGCCGCGCCGCACTCCGCCGGACTGCCGCCGTTGGCGCGGACACCGGCCCAGCCGCGGCATACGCTGATGCGAAGCGTGGTGTGGGCGCTGGTGGGCATCGGAATTGTGGGTCTGGCGTTGATCGCGGCACAACGGTTCCTCATGTCGCCACCCGCCGATACGCGAGCCGAGCAGACCGCCCCGGCACAGCCCCCGGCGGAGGCGCCGGTTACCAGCACTGCGGTGAAGCCGAGCCCGGCCGGCGAGCCCACCCCGCCGCCGCCGGTCGTATCTTTTCCGCCTTCGAACGAGCAACCGGCTCCCGCGCCCGCCCAACAGGCCGCGGACCAGCCCGAAGACGCCCGGCTGCCAGCGCGTAGTGAACCGGCGCCGACGCCGCTAGTGCGGCCCGCGCGAACCGACACGACCACCGTCCAGATTGTCACCGACCCCGCCGGCGCCCGCGTGGTGGTGGACGACGATTCGACAACATCGTGCAATTCGCCCTGCATGTTGCAGCTCTCCAGCGGACGCCACACGCTGCGCGCCGACGCGGCCGGCTATCAAACCGCCCGGCGCATCTTCTCCACCCCCGAGCAATCCGACTTGTATCTGGGCCTCGACAGAGCCATCGGAACGCTGACCGTCAGCTCGAATCCACCAGGAGCCTCGATTATGCTGAACGGCAAGGAACTGCGCGAGAAGACGCCCGCGGTCCTGACGCTTCCGCCGGGCACCTATCACGTTGAGATCGTGCGGGACGGCCGCAGCGTCGCCAAAGACGTCACGCTGGCCACCGGCGAGATGCACAGCCTCGATTTGACCCTGCGCTAGCTTCCGCTCCGTCACCGTCGCGGTTCCGTTGCCGCGGGCGGACGGCTGTTGACCGCGTGAACGGCCTTCAGGCATGATTGGCTGGAGGTAATTGTGCATCGCGGTGAAAACATCCGCTTCAACCTGAAGGTGAGCGGCGCCATCGTGCTGGGCGTCTTTGCCACGCTCGCGGCCGCGCAGGACATCAAGCTGAATGTGACCTACGTCTGCGGCGGCGAGCGCCTGTACGTCGAGAACTGCAACATCCGCGATGTTTCGGACACCTCCACGTGCATGGTGGCCCATCCCGACCGTCCCCCCCACAACGGCCTGATGGTCTACACCTATGAGACTCGTGGCAATCTAAAGAAGCTCTTCCCCACCTGCAAACAGCCCACCGCGAAAGAGATTGCCGCGGAGGAAGCGTTCAAAAAGAAGCAGCAGGAGATCTACGACGCCAACGTGGCGAAGGCCAACCCGCAGACCAACAACCGGCCCGCCAACCAGTCAAACGCCGGCGGCGGTGGGCAGAATCCGGGAGCAGCTGGAATCACCCCGCCAAAGAACGCCGAGGAGCGGGCCATTCGCCGCTGCGTGTCCTCGGGACGGCTGGTCGCCACCTGCACCGGAAACTCACTGCTGGGCGCCTTCAGCCAGATGGTGTCTCAGGTGCTCCCCTCCGCCGGTAAAACGCCGCCGCCCGGCCCGACGATGGCGGGCGTTTTCGAGGGACCTGGCAACTGGCGTCTGGACTTCATCGACGGCGGCGTGCTGGTGAACTGCGCTTTCCTTTCTCCGAATGAGGAGACCTACACCATCGACCTCGAGAGCAACCACCCGGCCATCATTATCAACACGACGCCGAAGCCGTTGGTTCTCGCTCTCAGGGCCGATGGCACGATCACCGGTCCGGGTCCGCTGCAGATCGACGGCGTGGTGGCCAGCGGGTACCAGAGCGACAGACCCTCGAGCGCCCAATACAAAGACCAGTACGGGAACTTATACGATGCGGCGGGCAATCGTGTCTCCGGCACCGACACCGGCCACACTACGTTCGCCTCCAGAAGAGCCACTTGCCCCGCGCTCAACCTCTCCTCCAAGGGGGCAGGCGTTGGCATACAGACGATGCAGACGGATCTTCTCAAGACCATGTTCGGTGGAGACAAGGGTCCGCCGACGCCTCCCGGGATTCGTATGCAGGGCATTTATGCAGGGTCCACCGGCTTCAGCGTCCAGTTCTTTCCGGAGTCCGTTATACTCGGTTGCGGTCCCGACTCGGCCCGTGCTTACCCATATACCGTGATCGCGGATGGCGCCCGCGCATCTATTAAAGTCGACGCGCCGGATCACCCGCTTACCCTCGCGTTCCGGGGGGACGGCTCGCTCGATGCCGGGTCCGGTGCTTATCTTGTGCATGGGCGCATCGTCACCGGGCAGAACGACGACGGCGATTTCACCTTCGCTCCCATGGAGCAGACCTGCAACCTCGCCGCGCTGGCCCCCAGCAACGAGATCCCTTCCAGTGGCGGGACCGCGGCAACGATGACGGCGGGCGGAGGCGGAGGCCTTTCAACTCCCCAGGCTCCGCTCGGCAACGCCACTTTATCGATCGCCTCCGGCTTTCCCGCGCAACCGGGTGTCCCGAATCCGCTGGCCGGGCATCCTTACGTTCTTCTGCGTGACAGCTATGCAAACGCACTCGCCAAGGGCGGCGTTTCCGTTCCTCCAGGTGTGTCGCCGTATAAATACGTAGGAACCGCTTGCGGCAACCGCTCGCCCGACTGTCCAAAGATCATGGACGCAATCAAGGCGAATGCAGCCTCCGCCGTCCGGGCCGATGCCAGCGGTAGGGGAACGTTCCCGGGCGTGCCTCCGGGAACCTATTACCTGATGATCTCCACACGCTACAACAACCAATCCCTGATCTGGGGGCAGGCGGTGCAACTGAGGCCCGGAGCAAATTCGCTAACCCTGGATCAGCGCAACGCAACTCCGCTCAATTGACGGGGAAGTCTGTTCAGCGCTCGGCGCGGACGATCAGCAAGGGCACCCGCAGGTTGTGACGTACTGCATTAATTGTTGTCCCAAAGATGATGTCTTTGAGGCCTTTATGCCCGTGGGCACCCATCACAATCAGGTCCGGCCCGAGCTCCCGGGCGTAGCGCACGATCTCAGTTTTCGGATAGCGTGAGTAACGCAGCACGTGCTCCACCGCAACGTCCGCGCCGGCGATCAGACCGGCGATGTCTTCCAGGTAGCGGTTACCTTCCTCCACCTCCGCCGTGGATGCTTCCTGACCGTACATCTGGCTGGTGACGTCTTCTTCGACGTGGAGCAGGTAGATGCGCGCGTGGCGGGCTCGCGCCATGGCCATGGCGTGCGCAATGGCGGCGCGGTCGAGCGGGGAATGATCGAGGGGAACCAGGATCTTCGTGTATTCGGGCGTAGGCAGATGTTCGGCCACGCCGTGGGGCACCTCAAACGCCGCGCGGCCTCCTCGGCGCAGGCCGGCAGGCAGCCAGGGTTCCAGAATTACCCAGAGCAGAAGAATGGACACGGCGGCGAGCACCGGCACCAGCAGCCATTCCACAATGCCCCGGCGCGTTCCGGCGGACGCGAGCCAGTCCTGCAGGGTTTGCGCGACAAGCCACGCATTCAGCCCGATCACCAGCGCCGCGGTAGCCCAGGCCAGCACCCTCACCCAGATGGGATTTGCGAACGGGCCCATCCGCTTGCGGTCGTTAGTGAAGTGCACCAGCGGCACGATGGCGAAGGGCAACTGCAAGCTGAGAATGACCTGGCTGAGAATGATGAGCTGATAGGTGCCCTGATCGCCCGCGGTGTAAATGACGATGGCGGCGGGGACCACGGCCAGCATCCGCGTGATGAGGCGGCGCAGCCATGGGCGCATGCGGAAGTTGAGAAAGCCTTCCATCACTACTTGTCCGGCCATGGTGCCGGTGAGCGTGGAGGATTGCCCCGAACACAACAGCGCCACCGCAAACAGGATGCTGGCCATTGCGGTGCCCATCATGGGCGTCAGAAGTTGGTAGGCCTGCTGGATCTCCGTGACGATGCGGTGCTGGGTGAAGAAGACCGCAGCGGCCATGGCCAGGATGGCGATGTTCACGAACATCGCGCCATTTAACGCGACGACCGAATCGATCAGATTAAAACGGCAGGCGGTTCGTTTTTCCGATTCCGTGCGGCCGATGCGACGCGTCTGCACCAGCGCGGAGTGCAGGTACAGGTTGTGCGGCATCACGGTTGCACCCAGAATGCCGATGGCGATGTACAGGGAACTGCCGTTAAGGCGCGGAATGATTCCGTTCGCGAGGTCGCTCAACACCGGACGGGCCCACAGGATCTCCACGAGGAAACAACCGGCGATCACCATGATCAGGGAAAGTATGATGGCCTCGGCCATGCGCACACCCCGGTTGGTGAACCAGAGCACCAGCAGCGTGTCGAACACGGTGAGTCCGACGCCAATGAGCAGGGGAACGTGAAACAGCAGGTTCAGGCCGATGGCCGCGCCCAGCACCTCGGCCAGATCGCAGGCGGCGATGGCGATTTCACAGAAGCCCCACAGGGTGAGCGAAATCGGCCGGGGATAGGTCTCGCGGCAGGCCTGCGCCAGGTCGCGCTGCCAGACAATGCCCAGCCGCGCGCTCATGGTCTGCAGCAGGATGGCCATCAGGTTCGAAAGAACCAGAACCCAGAGCAGGCGATATCCGAAGCGCGCGCCGCCTTCCAGATCGGTGGCCCAGTTGCCCGGGTCCATGTAGCCCACGCTGATCAGGTAGGCGGGGCCGGCGAATGCGAAGGCACGACGCCAGAAGGAGACCTGGCCCGTGCCGATGGTGGAGTGCATGTCGGCCAGCGAGGCCGAGCCGGCCGGAGTTGCTCCCACAGGATCCATAAGACTCGCGCTAAGTCTGTAGTTTACCATTCGGTTGCGTGGCTGGCCCGAACCGCTCACAGGCAGCCACCTGGCCGAAAAGAACCAGGGATTTCATCGGATACCGAGATGCAAGTGGTTGATTCGATGTAGAGTTCTTAATGGCATCCACCGTGCTCTTCACCGGGCGTGCGTGAACGGTGCTTCATGAAACGGATCCTTTTCGGCATCTTCGTTATATCGGCGTTTTCAGCGGCAGTCCGGGCGGACGACTACGACGACCCTACCCGCGGGGTGGCCCGTATCAGCGTCATGCAAGGAGACGTTTCGGTGCGGCGGGGGGATTCAGGTGAAGTGACCGCGGCGGCCACCAACGCCCCGCTGATGTCCCAGGACGCCATGCGCACGGGGCCATCGGGCCGGGCGGAGATCCAGTTCGACTTCGCTAACTACCTGCGTCTCGCGGCGAACTCGGAGGTACACTTCGCCGATATCGAACAGGGCAAGTTTCAGGCACAAGTGGCCAGCGGGACGGTGACGCTGACGGTGATGGCGAAGTCACCCGCGCAGGTGGAAGTGGATACTCCCAATGTCGGCGTTCGTCCTGATGGACCGGGCGCTTTCCGCGTGACCGTCCGCGAGGATGGCACCTCGGAGATCACAGTGCGCAGCGGCGAGGCGGAAGTTTTCACCCAGAAAGGCTCAGAGCCGCTGCACGAAGGCCAGACCATGATGGTGCGGGGGCCGGCCGCGGATCCGGAGTTTCAGACCGTCGCGGCGCCGGGGTTCGACGAATGGGATCAGTGGAATCAGGAGTGCGACCAGCGCATCGAGCACGCTCAGTCGGCGGAGCGCCAATACGTGAGTCCTGAAGTCTACGGCACCGAGTCCATGGAAGGCTACGGCCAGTGGGTGGATGACGGGGACTACGGCTACGTGTGGCAGCCGACGGTTGCTCCGGGCTGGGCGCCGTACCGTTATGGCCGCTGGGTCTGGGAAGACTGGTACGGCTGGACGTGGGTGAGCTACGATCCGTGGGGCTGGGCGCCGTATCACTGGGGCCGCTGGTATTACGGCGGGCACGGCTGGTGCTGGTATCCGGGAGGGCCGGCACTGTGGCGTCCGGCGCTGGTGGGCTTCTTCGGCTTCGGTCCGCACGTGGGCATTGGACTGAGTTTCGGATTCGGCTTTGCCAATATCGGCTGGGTTCCGCTGGCTCCGCATGAGGCGTTCTATGCGTGGTGGGGACACAGCTTTTACGGCGGCCGCGGCGGGGTAACGGTGGTCAACAATGTTAACGTGGTCGGCGCGTTTCGCAATGCCCGGGTGATGAACGGCGTGACCGCGACGGGCGCGGCACAGTTCGGACGGACCGGTTTCAACGGGAACAACCTGCGGGTAACGGCGGGCGAACTGCGCACGACGGGGCTGGTGCGTGGACAGGTTCCGATTACGCCGGGGCGCGACAGCCTGCGGATGTCGGACCGGCCCGCGCGGACCAGCGGGTTCAGCCAGAGCGGGCAGTTCTACAGCCATATGCAGACTTCACAGGTGAATCGGGTGCCGTTCGGCCAGCAGGAGCGCGGGCTGCAGCAGACCACACAACGGTCCTTTACCAACGGCAGCACGATGACGAACAGCGGGTGGCGTCCGGTTGGTGAATCGGCTGCGCCGCGGACGGGTTCGGAAGGATACCGGCCGTCGCCGTCTTCGACATCTTCTTCCACTGGCGGATGGCAGCGTTTCGGAGGAACTCCGGCGAGCCGCGGATCGAGCGGTGCTGGTTCTTCGGGCGGTTATTATGGCCAGCCGGTGCGTATCGCTCCACAGATTGTGCATGAGCGGCAGTCGACAAGCGGCGGTTATAGTGCCCCGGCTGCGCGCAGCAGCGGATATCGCGCGCCTGCTTATCACGCAGCGCCGGCGTCATCGAGCCGCGGGAGCAGCGGTGGTGGCGGCGGGCACAGTTCCGGCGGGGGTGGGGCCCATCGCTGACGGTACTGTAACAGGTTTGGACAAGGCTGATCTTCTTCCCTCAGGCCCGGTGAGCGAGCAATCGCTTTCCGGGCCTTTTTTCTTTCGCAGGGCATGGCCTTGCGCCACATGGGCATGTATTGACGCGAGGCTCCCGGCCTGCACCTTCAGACCTGACCTGCGGCAGCGGTGGTGGCGGCGGGCACAGCTCCGGCGGGGGTGGGGCCCATCGGTGACGGTGCTGTAACAGGTTTGGACAAGGCTGATCTTCTTCCCTCAGGCCCGGTGAGGTTTCTTTCGCAGGGCATGGCCCTGCGCCACACCTGCACCACCCAAACTGCTTGTTGTTGACCTCCAAACCTGACCTTCCTGGTCAGCAACAAATGGACATTCCATATGCCCTGCCGTCAGGCGCGCAGCAGCACTTTCATGACGCCCTTTTCGGCGGCGCGGGCGAAGGCCGCGGGGGCCTGTTCGAGCGAGTACTCGGCGGAGATCATGTCGTCCACGTTCACCTTACCGGAGCGGAGCAGCTTGAGAGCCGGTTCGAAGCGGCCACAACGGGAGCCCACCAGCGTGATCTCGTTCACGATCAGCGGAGCGGTGTCGATGGGTACCAGACCGTGCACCGTCGACTTCATGATCACCGTTCCACGCGGACGGGTCATGGATGCCGCCTGGCGCAGGCCTTCCGCGGAACCGGTGGCGTCTACCGTCCACTGATAGGCGGCAACGGGGAGTCGTTTGCCAACGAGCTCCGTCGCGACTCCCGCCGCTCCCGAGATGCGCAGCTTGTCGCGATGGCGTCCGAAGTGGTGCACGCGCGCTCCGTGGGCCTGTAGCGTCTGGGCGATCAGCAGTCCGAGTTTGCCGTCGCCCAGCACAGCCACTTCCCCGCCCTTCGGAATCTTCACCTGATCGAGAATCTCGCAGGCGGCGGCCAACGGCTCGGTGAAGACCGCGCGCTCGGTGGGCACATCGCGGGGGACGGCGCGCAGATTCGCTTCGGGCAGGGTCAGAAGCTCGCGAAACGCGCCGGGGTGTTTGACGATACCGAGGACGGTGCGGCGGGGGCAGTGGCGGCCCAGACTGCGCGCGCACCACTCGCAGTGGCCGCAGGCCAGGTTGATTTCGCCCACCACGCGCTGGCCGACGAGCGCACGCGTGTCCGCTTCCACCACTTCGCCGACGAACTCGTGGCCGGGCACTCCACGGAAGCCGTAATAGCCGCGCTGCAGTTCGAGATCGGTGTTGCAGATGCCTCCCAGCAGAAGACGGATGAGCGCGAACCCTTCGGGGCGCGGCGGACGGGACGCGGCGCGAACGGCGACGACGCCTTTGTCGAGGTGCACGGATCGCATGGACTTCATTGTTCAATATAAGTGTGAAGGAACGGCAAGGGAAATGGGCGCTGGTTACCGGCGCAAGCGCGGGAATCGGGCTGGCCTTCGCGGAGAAACTGGCTTCGCTGCGCATGAATCTGGTGCTGACGGCGCGGCGGATAGACCGGCTGGAGCAGACGGCCGCGCGGCTCGCACGCCTCCACGACATCTCCGTGGAATTTTGCCGCGCCGACCTGACTGAGCCCGATGGCCCGGCGACCGTGCACGCTTTCACCGAGGCGAAGGGCATCGCGGTGGAACTGCTGGTGAACAACGCGGGCGTGGGCGGCTACGGCGAGTTCCGGAACAGCGCCCTCGGCCGCCAGCTCGACATGGTGCGGTTGAACTGTGCCGCCGTGGTGCACCTGACTCACTTGTACCTGCCGGCCATGGTGGCGCGGCGCAGCGGTGAAATTCTGATCACGGCTTCGACAGCGGCCTTTCAGCCAACCCCGTACATCGCCGTCTATGGCGCCACCAAGGCGTTCGACCTGATGTTCGCCCAGGCGCTGGCGGAAGAAGTGAAGCGCCATGGCGTTCACGTGTGCGCGTTGTGTCCGGGGCCCACCGAATCGGAGTTCCACGCCCTTGCGGGCGTGCCCGAAGAAGGCCACGACGGCAGAGTGCCGGCCGCATCGGTGGTGGAAGCCGCGCTGCGCGCACTGGACGCAGGGAAATTCATGGTGATTCCGGGCACGAAAGATCGGTGGCAGATCCATTTGCAGCGGCTGGCGCCACGGCGGCTGGTCAGCGGCGCGGCGGAGCGGATGCTGCGGCCGCCGGATCTGGCCGCGAATGCACACGAATGAACGCGAATTTCAGAGGCCGAGGGAGGCGGGGAGATCCAGCGTCGCTCCGGAGATGTCGCGCACTTTGATAACGCCAGCGAGAAGGGAGACTTCCTCGATTTTCGTGAAGCCTTCGGGTGTGCTGGTCCAGAAGAGCAGGAAGCGGGTGGTGATGGCGGATTTCGCGGGGAGCCAGCGCCACGTGGCCGTGTCGAACAGCGCTTTGGTTTGGATGGCTTCGCGGCGCGGGACATCGAAGGGCGTGGTGGAGAACTCCAGCCCGCGGGCCAGTTGGTTGCCGGCCGGATAGTATTCCCAGTTTTGTACCCATGGGAATTCCTCGCGCCGGAACAAATAGCCGAGCAACAGGCGGCGGGCGGGATGCAGAAATGTGATGAACGCCAGCGGCTGCGCGGGGTCCATGAGGCAGGTGGTGTGGTCGCCGGATGGGTTGGGGCCGGCGGCGCGGAGATCGATCAGGCTGCCGTCCACCCCCGGCGCTTGCGGCCAGGTGAACTCCTGGAATGAGGCGAGCCGGTGGGGCGGATCGCTCACAGGCTCCCATTGCCTGGTTTTCGCGCGTGCCGCGGGCATGTCGATTACGGTTGCTCCGCGCTCCAGATACGGTGCGCCGATGGTGGCGTGCTCGGCCCAATGGACCGGCCGGTCGAACGCCAACAGGCTTTCCAGTTCGCTTTCCACGTAGAGGACGTTTTCGCCCTCTACCAGGTGATACGTGCGCGTGAACGCTTCGTGGACCAGCGGGAGCTTTGCCGCCAGCGTGAGCGTGTTGGTCGTGTGCTCGAGAACTTCATACGTCTGAAGGTGCGCTTCGCCGTGCATGGGAAGCCCGGCCCGCTGTTCTTCGGGAGAAACAGGGCCAAAACCATCGACGCACACAAAGTGCCCAAAGCCCGGAGTCCTGCCGAACGGATGCGGGCGGCCCGCGGCGATGCGGTGGGGGTCCCACAAGGGGTTCAACGCCGTGACATCGTCGTCCAGAACAATGCTGACCAGTGATGCACCGGTGGTGAGGATGGTAGCTTTTACCTTGCCGTTCGAAAGGACACGGGTGGGAAAATCCCCGTAAGAGGTCTCCATGTTTGGCTGATCGCTTGCTAGCATACAGCATGTGACCCGGCGTTTGATGGGCTGGCTGATTGGCATCGGGATTTTCGCCGTGCTGGCGGTGGTGGCGCTGTACATGAGCGCGGCCAGGCTGGCGAAAAACTTCGAACCGATGGTGCACGACCAGGCCGTTCGCTACCTGAGCGATCGCTTCCAGTGCGATGTGCAACTGGCGGCCCTGCACGTCCATTTGCCGAAGATGTCTACGCTGGGCTTGCTCCTGAAGCGGGAGAAGGGCGCGAAAGTAGGCGTGGATGGAGAGGGGCTGTCCATGCGGCTCCGGGACCGGCCGGATTTGCCGCCGCTGTTCGTCATGCGCGAGTTTCGCTTCGCGGTGGATTTGCAGACTCTCACGGAAGATCGTAAGACCGTGGAGAGCGTGTCGATTGACGGCCTGGAGATTAACATTCCGCCGAAGCGGGACCGCGTCAGCGTCGCGGCTCGGGCGGGCGGCTCGGCGGGGAAGCCTGACGCGACTCGGTCGACTGTGCTGATCAAGGAAGTGAGGATTTCCAACGCCGTGTTGGCGCTGCTTCCTCTGGACACGCGCAAGCAGCCGCTGCGATTCGATATTGCCAGCCTGCTGCTGACCTCCGCGGGAGCAGACGATCCGATGAAATACGACGCGGCGATGAGCATACCCAAGCCGCCGGGTCACCTGCACAGCGTTGGCTCGTTCGGCCCGTGGACGGCTGCCAGCCCGGGTGAAACGACGCTCAACGGCAGTTACACCTTCGAGAACGCGGATCTGGGGGTGTTCAACGGAATTGCCGGAATTTTGTCCTCGACGGGCCGCTTCGATGGCAGCCTGGCGGCGGTTCATGCCACCGGAGAAGCAAACGTTCCGGACTTCCGTTTGAAAATGACCGGCAACCGTGTGCCGTTGTGGGCGCGGTTCGACGCGGTGGTGGATGGCACCAACGGCAACACCGTTCTGCACCCGGTGCGAGCCAGGCTGGGCAGTACGGCCTTCACCACTTCGGGCACGGTGATCCGGCGCGGCGATGACACCCGGCGCACCATCGACCTGCAGCTTAATATGCCCGATGGCGACATGCGCGACATGCTCCGACTTACCACCAAACAGCCCCCGTTCATGGAAGGGCGGCTCGATTTGAGGAGCTCCATCTCTATCCCGCCGCTGTCGGAGAAGGTCAAAGAGAAGCTGGTGTTGGACGGCACGTTCAAGGTGAGCGGCGCGCGGTTTCTTGACTCGTCGGTCCAGCAACACCTGGACGAGTTGAGCCGCCGTGGGCAGGGCCAGCCGGGAAACCAGCAGATCGACCAGGTGGTCTCCAATATGTCCGGGTCTTTCCGCCTTGAAAACCAGGCGATGACGTTTCGCGATTTGGCGTTTGGGGTTCCGGGCGCGGCGATCGACCTGAAGGGCGTTTACGACATGGGCCAGGATACGGTGGATTTCAACGGCACGGTGAAGCTGGTGGCGAGGGTCTCCGAGATGGTGACCGGCTGGAAGCACTGGGCGCTGCTGCCGGTGGATCCGTTGTTTGCCAAGAACGGGGCGGGCACGTTCCTGCGGATCCACATCGACGGGAGTTCGAAGCAGCCGAAATTCGGCGTGGAGTTCCATTGAGCCGCGCGACAGGGGGGCCGCGAAATGTTTTCCGGAACTCCGGCGTTACATTTGCGTCTAACCTGGCAGGAGGGGAAGCGCGATGAGCAACACGAAACAGCGGTTGGAGCTTTGCGAGACCATCCTGGCTCTGATCGAGCGGAAGCGGGAAGAGACCGGCGACGAGTCCCTGGGCGCGGCGATCGAGCGTGTTGTAATCGACAGCCAGTTCGAGGATCTGGAGGGCGAGATTCTCGAAAATCCCGGCGCGATTGAACCGTGGCTGATCCGGCGGCGGCGCGGCGAGGTTTAGGCGGAGCCTTTTCCAAACTCCTCGGCTTCAGATGCGTTCCAGCCAGATGCTGCCGCCTCGGTGCACGGGCATTTTCGATGCCACCGCGCGACCCGATCACTAAATTCTTGGGCTACCCGCTCCCCGTGCCATCCTGATAGCTGAATGCAGGTGAATGAGACGACGCTGCGGGTCCGCTACGCGGAGACGGACCAGATGGGCGTGGTGTATTACGCGAATTACTTCATCTGGATGGAGCTCGGGCGCGTGGAATATTGCCGCGCCATCGGCTTTCGTTATCGCGATATGGAGGAGCAGGATGGTATCCTGCTCGCGGTGGTGGACGCGCAGTGCCGTTATCGCCGTCCGGCGCGCTATGACGATGAGGTGACCGTGCGGACGCGGGTTGCCACATCCAGCCGCCGTGGGGTGGAGTTCGCCTACGAGATGCTGGTGCGGGGGGAACTGATCGCCTCCGGGTCCACGCGTCATTTGTATCTGGGGCGCGACTTCCGTCCCGCTTCCCTGCCCTCGAAATACCGTGCGCTGTTCGGGATCGGGTAGCGTATGATGGACGGATTGCGCGTCCCCTCCGTCATACCCTGCTTCTACCCGGTGCTGGATACCGCGATGCTTGCGGTGGATGGGGTCCACGCGGCGCGGGCGATTCTCGACGGCGGCGGACGCATTCTACAGCTTCGCCACAAGGGGCATTTTTCGCGGGCGATGTTCGAGACGGCGGGGCAGCTCGCGGAGTTGTGCCGCTCCCTGGATGCGGTGTTCATCGTGAACGATCGCGCCGACATTGCCATGATGTTGCACGCGGGGCTGCACGTCGGCCAGGACGATTTGTCTCCCTCCGACGCACGACGGCTGCTGGGCAATGACGCGCTCATTGGGTTCTCGACGCACAATGAGGCCCAGCTCCGCGCGGCCGCGCGGGAGCCGGTGGATTACCTGGCGCTAGGCCCGCTGTTTGGCACCACTACAAAGGAAAACCCGGATCCGGTCGTCGGTCTGGAGGAGTTGCGGCGGCTGCGTCAGTTCACCGCGAAGCCATTGGTGGCCATTGGAGGAATCACCCGGCGGAACGCGCGGGCGGCGCTTGACGCCGGGGCGGATTCGGTGGCGGTGATCGGAGATCTGGTGGCGGCGTGCACGCGCGCCGCGGACATCGCGAAACGGACGGAAGAATGGCTACAACTGACCAGCAGTCCGGCACGGGTCTCGTAAAGGGCCTGGGCCTGCTCGATTCCACGACGCTTGTCATGGGCTCCATGATCGGCTCGGGGATTTTCATTGTCTCGGCGGATATCGCGCGCCAGGTGCAATCACCAGGTCTGCTGATCCTGACGTGGGTGATCACCGCGGCGCTCACCATCACCGCGGCACTGAGCTATGGCGAGCTGGCGGCGGCCATGCCCCGCGCGGGCGGCCAGTACGTTTACCTGCGCGAGGCCTTCGGACCGCTCAGCGGGTTCCTGTACGGCTGGACGCTGTTCACGGTGATCCAGACGGGCACCATCGCGGCGGTGGCGGTTGCGTTCGCGAAATTTACGGGCGTATTTTTTCCGGCTGTCTCCGCACACAATTATCTGATTGGTTCCGGCAAGCTGGGCGTCACCACGCAGCAGTTGTTGGCCATCGCAGTGCTGGTGCTGCTGACGGCGGTGAATACTCGCGGGGTGCGCACGGGCGCGGCGGTGCAGAACGTGTTCACCATCGCCAAGATTGGCGCGCTGCTGGGCCTGGTGGGGCTGGGGGTTCTATTTGGACGAAATCCCGTGGCCATTCACGATAATTTTGGCGGGTTCTGGCGAAATGCCGATTGGACGCTGACTACCATCCGGGTTGTCGGCGTGGCCATGGTGGGCGCGCTGTTTTCCTCCGACGCGTGGAACAATGTTACGTTCACGGCCGGCGAGATCCGTAATCCGAAACGCAACCTGCCCATCTCGCTGGCGCTCGGCGTGGGTGTTGTGTCGCTGCTGTACCTCGCCTGCAACTTCGTTTATCTGAGCGTGCTGCCGCTGGCCGGCATCGCGTCCGCGCCGGAGGATCGCGTGGCTACGGCGGTGGCGTCGGGCATTCTGGGTCCGGTGGCGGTGAAGGTGATGGCGGCGGCCATCATGGTCTCCACCTTTGGGTGTCTGAACGGCATGATTCTGGCGGGCGCGCGCGTTTACTATGCCATGGCGCTTGATGGCCTGTTCTTCCGCCCGGTGGCGCGGCTGGACCCGGTGAATCATACGCCGGTGGTTTCGCTGATGGTGCAGTGCGTGTGGGCGTGTTTGTTGACGCTGACGGGCCGCTATAGCGATCTGCTCGATTACGTGATCTTCGCCGTGCTGTTGTTTTACATCCTCACTATCGCGGGCTTGTTTGTGCTTCGGCGGACGCAGCCGGACCTTCCACGGCCATACCGGGCGTTCGGATATCCGGTTCTGCCCCTGCTTTATATTTTGGTCGCCGGCGTTATTGAGGTTTTGTTGCTGCTGTATAAGCCGAACTATACGTGGCCGGGACTGATTCTGGTGGTGTTGGGCGTGCCGATATACTTCGCGTCGCGGCGGTTTGGGATTGGCTCGCGTAACGGGGATTGAAACTGCTGGCAGGGCACGGCCCTGCCCCACTGCACGTCAGGAGGCCTGGCCTTTTTGCGAGCGCGGCTCGCGCTACTTTCAGCGGTTTGGGATTGGCTCGCGTAACGGGGATTGAACTGCTGGCAGGGCATGGCCCTGCCCCACTGCACGTCAGGAGGCGTGGCCTTTTGCGCGCGCGGCTCGCGCTACTTTCAGAAGATGCTCGGGCTGGAAGTGGCTCTCGCGCCACTCATATCCGTCCTCGAAGCGGATTGATACGTAATAGCCGAGCGGCGGCTCGTAGACCCAGGATTCCACCACGCCCCGCAAGCGGCGGCTCTGCGCGCGGAATGACACAGCGTGGCCGCGGTGAACGCTCTTGTCCAACAGCAGAATAGCGGCGGTGGACGAAATCTCTTCGAGGTTGCCGTCCAGTTGCTCGATGGTTCCCGGGGCGGCTTCGTAGTCAATCCGTACGAGTTCGGAACACAGGTAGCGCCATTGACCGCACTGCTCAGGCATTACAACAACTCCGACGCGAACCCGGGGGAGAGGTTTCAAGGCGATTGTACTACCTGTTGTGCTACTGTGGCGACTGAAATATGGAACTGCATGGAAAGAATCAGATCGGAGCGGCACTCTCGGCGCGCGGCGCGAAGACATTCTCCGCTTTCGATCCGCGTCAGGGAAAGACGCTGGACCCGGTGTTTTCCGAGGCGACCGGTGAAGAAGTCGACCAGGCGCTCTCGTTGGCCGCGGAGGCTTTCCCGGCGTTTCGCGCCAGCAGCGCAGAGACGCTGACTGGCTTGCTGGAGGCGACCGCCGAGGAAATCGTCGCGCTGGGCGACGCGCTCATCGAAAGAGCCGCGGAGGAATCGGGGCTTGGCAAGGACCGGCTCACCGGGGAGCGGGGGCGAACGGTGAATCAGCTCCGCCTGTTTGCCGCTCTGGTGAAGGAAGGATCTTACGTGGACGCCCGCATCGACGCGGCGCTGCCGGATCGAAAACCGTTACCGCGACCCGATTTGCGCCGCATGCTGATCCCGGTCGGGCCGGTGGTGGTGTTCGCTGCCAGCAACTTTCCGCTGGCATTTTCGGTGGCCGGGGGCGACACCGCGTCGGCTCTGGCGGCACGCAACCCCGTTGTGGTGAAGGCGCACCCGGCGCATCCGGGAACGTCGGAACTGGTGGCAGGGGCGGTTGCGCGCGCCATTCGCAAGGCGGGTTTACCGGAAGGCGTTTTCTCCATGCTGCACTCCACGGACCCGGCCACATCCATCGCGCTGGTGCGTCATGCGGCAACGCAGGCGGTTGCGTTCACCGGCTCCCTGCGCGCCGGACGGGCCATCTTCGACGCGGCGGCCGGGCGGCCCGACCCGATTCCCGCGTTCGTGGAAATGGGCAGCGTCAACCCCGTGTTCATTCTGCCCGGCGCACTGGAACAGGCGCCCGACGCGCTGGCCCAGGGCTTGTTCAATTCAGTGAATCTGGGCGTGGGGCAGTTCTGTACATGCCCGGGATTGATCATCGGTAACGACGGCGACGCGTTTGAAGCACTGCGCGAGAAGCTGGCGGGTCTGTTTCAGAGCGCCTCTCCGGGGACGATGCTGTATCCCGGCATTCTGTCCAACTACGATGCTGAAGCGGGACGCGCGGGCGCGATTCCCGGAGTGAAGCAAGCGCGTTCCACTCAGCCGCCCGACCGCGCGCACACCGAAGCGGCTCCTACGCTCTTCGAGACCAACGCGGCAACGTGGCTGGGCAACCACCAGCTTGCGGCGGAGATCTTCGGTCCCGCGTCGATGGTGGTGCGCTGCGGCTCGGATGCCGATGTTTTGCGCGTTGCCCGTGGTCTGGAAGGCTCGCTCACGGCGACGGTGTGGGGAACGGCCGACGATCTGGCGCGGCATCGCGAGCTGATCTCGGTTCTGGAGACGAAGGTGGGACGGCTGATTTTCAACGGCTTTCCGACGGGTGTGGAGGTGAGCCCGGCGATGCATCACGGCGGCCCGTGGCCGGCCACTGCCGACGCGAAGTTCACCTCGGTGGGGACCGCGGCCATCCTGCGTTTCCTGCGGCCGGTGTGCTATCAGAATCTGCCAGAAACGGAACTGCCGCCGGACCTGCGCAATGACAACCCACGGGGAATATGGCGGACGGTGAACGGCCAGTTGACGACGGCTACTCTTCCCGCAGCGCCACGGTAGGTTCGAGGCTCGCGGCGCGCCGCGCGGGCAGATAGCTTGCCGCCGCCGTTACCGAGGCCAGAAGCGCCAGGGCGATGGCGAGGACGAAGGTATCGTATGGCTTCAGCCCGAACAGCATGGATCCAGCCGCATGGACGGTGGCCAGGGCCAGTGCAATGCCGACAGCAAGACCAATGGCCAGCAGGGTGGCGGCCTCGCGCATGATCAGCCGTAGGATGTCGTTCCGGCCGGCGCCGAGGGCCATGCGGACGCCGATTTCGCTGGTGCGGCGCACCACCAGATACGACATCACGCCATACAGGCCAATGGCCACGATCAGCGCCGCCAGAAGTCCGAAGAAGCCGGAGAGCGTAGCCATCAGACGCTCGGGCAGAAGGCCTTCCCGCACGGTCGTTTCAAAGGCTCGAAAATCGAGAGCGATTTGCGGGCTGGTCCCCGCGGTGGCGCCGCGGATGGCGGAGGTGAGGGTTGCCAGCGGGGCGCTGGAATGGATTACGAATTGCGCAAATGGGTCCGGGCTGGCATCCTGCGCCGCGCTTAGAAAGGCGATGGGCGTGAATTCCTCGCGCAGGCTGAGGTATTTTGTGTCCTTGACCAGGCCGACGATCTCAAAGACGGTCTCCGGCTCCGAAGCCGTGGCTTCTCTCCGGAACCTCTGGCCCACCACGGCCGAGCCGAGTCCCATATGACGGGCGAAAGCCTGGTTCACGATGGCGACCTTCGGAGATCCGGTATTATCGCGGTCGTCGAAATCCCGGCCCGCCAGCAAAGTCATACCCATGGTCCTGAGGTAATCGGGGCCGATCCAGCTGAAATTCGAATCCATCTTATTGCCCGTGCTCGACCCTTCCATCCAGACGTTATTGTCGGTGGCGCTGCCACTCAGCGGGACTATCTCCGCCTCCGCAGCCGAGCCGACATCGGGAAGCGCGCGGATGCTTTCAAGCAGGCCGCGTTTGAACGCCACGCGGCGTGTGGGGGGAATTTTCAAAGGGGAGAAATCCACCGAGGTGACGAGCAGTCCGTCTTGCCTGAAACCGGCGTCCACGGTCAACAGATTGCGCAGGCTGCCGGAAAACAGGAGCGCGCCGACCAGCAGCACAAAAGAGATTGCCACCTGCGACACCACCAGCGCTTGCCGCAAGCCGAACCGTTCCCGGCTCGCGGTGAGACCGCGGCTGCTCGTTTTCATGGCGCCCGCCGGGGAAGTGCGCGTGGTCCGCAAAGCGGGAATCAGCCCGAACAATATGCACGTCAAGGTCGCGAGCGCGGCGGCGAAAGCGAAAACCAGGCGGTCCGGTTCGAGGTTCAGGAAAAGCGTGTTTCCCTGGGTGCCCAGCATGGCCACCAGGAGCTGGCTGAGGGCACCGGAAAGGAACAGCCCGAATGCAGCTCCGGCAACCGCCAGCAGGATGCTTTCGGCCATCAATTGCCGGACCAGGCGGCCGCGCGACGCTCCGATGGCCACGCGCACGGCGAATTCACGCTGGCGGGCGGTTGCGCGCGCCAGCATCAGGTTGGCGAGATTGGCGCAGGCGATAGCCAGGACAAGGCCGGTGATGGCCAAGAGCAGCAGCAGAGACTCCCCGTATTGGCCGCGCACCCAGGAAACGCCGCTGGCGGCGGGCGCGGCGGCCAGTTTGAACTTGAGATAGTGCTTCACGTTTCCAGCCGGGTAGTTTGGGGGCAGGGTGGACTGGAAGAGAGCAGGCGAAGCGACGCCCAATTGCGCGTTGGCTTCCTGCAGCGTGGCGCCGGGCTTGAGGCGTCCCATAACGGTGAGCCACCAGACGGTACCTTCGTCCAGCCAGTTGCCATCGCTCCACAGGACCTGCTGCGAGCAAATGGGAACGGCCACGTCCCAGGATTGCCCGATCTCCAGTCCGGAGAAACCTTGCGGCGCGATGCCAATGACGTCCACCGGCAGGCTGTTCAGTCTGATCTGCCTGCCGACGATGGATTCATCGCCGCCGTATTCGCGCCGCCAGAACGAATAGCTGATCACCGCGCCGGGGACTCCGCAGCCGCGACGGTCGTCAGCCGCCGCGAAAACACGGCCCCTCAACGGCGCGAGACCTAGCACGCGGAAGAAATCTCCGCTGACGAAGAGGCCGCGGGCCAGACGCTGTTCCCCACCGGACGCAAGATTGAATCCGCTGCTTCCCCACGCCAGAACTCCAGAGAATGTGCTCTGGCTGTCGCGGAACCGTTCCCAGATCGGATTTGTCAGAGCCGGGTAGGCGGTCGCCTGATCTCCCCTCCACCCGGTTCTGTCGGCCAGTTGGAGCATGGTGAGCTGCCGCGGCTCGTGGACTGGAAGCGTGCGCAGGAGCACTGCGTCCAGGAGCTGAAAGATGGCGGTGTTGGCGCCGATGCCGAGCGCGAGGGAAAGGATCGCCACGGAGGTGAAGCCGAGGTTGTTGCGCAACGTTCGCACACCGTATCGGAGGTCCTGCAGCAGCGTCCCCATGGAATTCTCCCCTGGAGAGTGCGTGGCACTTGCGTGCCCGTTCCTAACGCCTTATGAACAGGATGATTCGGCGCGGCGATGTACGTGGGGCTGTTCGGTTCCGCGATTAGTGCGTCCGGAACGGGACAGCGCGCGGGACAGATTCCACCCATGATCGCTGACTGGCTGTCTCAGGTACGGTCTGGCCGCGGGCCGCACTTACGACCTCGATCGCCTGATCTGGACTGAGTCCCGAATTTGCCAGCACGGCAGCAGCAATCAATCCGGAGTGGCCCAGACCCTGGCGGCAGTGAACTGCCACATTCTTTCCCGTTTCCAGTGCATCTGACAAGGACGCAATCAGGGTGACCGCGTCTGGCAGGGACGCTGGCACGCCGCGATCCGGGATGGGAAAAGAGATGAATCGAATGCCGCTTGCTTCAGCGGCCTTGCGTTCGGCCTGCAGGTCGAGTTGAGTTTCTTCCTCGTCTTCCAACAAAGAGACTACGACATCGATACCGGCCCGCCGCCAGCCGATCGCTTCGCCCTCAAGCCAGTCGCCTCCCCTTGGCCGGGTAGTAACGGCAAACCGGCCGCGCCACGGACCGGGTATCCAGAAGAGGTCAGGCATCATAACTCTTTCTTTTTATCTCTCGTGGAAGCTCTTGAATGTCCTCGCCACGTTCGAGAAGCACAGACAGCCGGTGATGAACATCGAGGACCGTACCATCGGGCCGTACCTTCAGCGAGCCGGGCTGCCCGGGATGAAGAGAGGATTTCGACGTGTCTTTAGAGATACGGCGGAATGCTTCAAGCTTCGCCGGAATCAGCGCATCGCTGGAATGCAGGAATTGTAGGTTCGGTTCTTGGAAGAACGCCACAGACGGAAGGTGTTTGACCGCGCCTCTAGTTCTCCAGGGCGCTCGACGCGGCCAGTCCATTATTCCGTTAAGAGCGCCAGCGCCTCAGCGAGGACGAGCGTGCCTTGAGCGATCGCCTCCGGCGACGCGTATTCGTCCGGGCGATGGCTCACACCGCCCCGGCACGGAATGAACAGCATGGCCGTTGGCGCGATCCGCGAAATGAACAAAGAATCGTGGTAGGCGCGGCTGATCATCCTTTCGAACGGCAGGCCGTGGGCTTCGCAGGCGGCGACAAGGGCCTCAACGACGTGCGGTGCGCATTGCGCGGGCGAGTCGGCATTTACAAGTTCCGAGTTCACCTTTACACCGCGCTTCTGCGCCACCTCCTTGCAGGCCCGATCGATTTTCTCCAAAACCTGGTCACGGCGGGCCCCGTCGATATCACGTACGTCGATCTCCATGCGCACTCGGCTGGGGACACTGTTAACAGCGCCAGGAAAAAGCTCGCATGCGCCGACGGTTCCCACGGTATCAGGCGAGCCGCTCGACCGCGCGCTCGCTTCCACCGCCAGGGCGATCTCAGCGGCGGCGAGGAATGCATCGTGCCTGTCGCGCATCAGCACGGTTCCGGCGTGCCCGCCTTCGCCTTCGATGGTGACCCTGAGGCCGGCCGGCGCGGCGATCGCCGTCACTACTCCCAGCGGGACATTGTGCCGTTCCAGAAGCGGCCCCTGTTCGATGTGCATTTCAACGAAGGCGGAATAATATCCGGGCGGCAGGCGGACGGACGACAACGGGCCCTCGAAACCCGCAGCGGATCGAGCCTCGTCGAGGGAGATGTCCTCGCGATCCATGTACTGAGCGGCAGCAGCGGGTTCCAGCAGGCCGGACAGCAGCCGGCTCCCCACGCAGCCAATTCCAAATCGCGTGGGTTCCTCGGATGTGAAGATCAGCAGCTCAATCGACCGCCGCAGTTGGCAACCTGCACGCGCGAGCGCGCGAATCGCCTCCAGCCCGCCGAGAACACCCACCGTGCCATCGAAGCGGCCCGCGTTAGGGATCGCGTCGATGTGGGAACCCGTTCCCACGGGTGGGAGGTCCGGGTTCTGGCCGGTCCAGCGGGCGAAGGTGTTGCCGACTGCGTCTTCGCGAATGGCCAGCCCGGCTTCGCGGCACAGCTTCTTCACGAATTCGCGGCCGCGCACATCGGCTTCGGTGAAGACCACGCGGGTCACCACCGGCGGAGCTTCCTGGGAAATCGCGCCTAACGCGTCCAGTTCCGCGGTCAGGCGCTGCTGGGCAATCTCGAGCTTCATCACCCGGCGTCCAGCGGCCCGCGATTCCAGTCCTTATAGACGAGGTATTTCGCGGGTGTCTTGCCAAGCGCTCCGAACCACTGCGGGCAGTACGGCGCCATCCAGATGAAATCGCCTTCGGCCACGGGATACCAGGAGTCGCCGAGGCGGTAGATGCCGCCGCCCGCCAGCATCAAGAGCCCGTGCTCCATGATGTGGATCTCCACCATGGGCAGGGTCGCGCCGGGCAGATAGGTCATGGTGTTGACAGCGAAATCGAAGGAGGGATGATCCGGGAGAAGTACGCGGACATCCAGCGCATCGTCGTCCATCAGAAACGTTGCGGCAACGTCGCTCTCGCGCCCGGTAAAGGAGGCTGGCGCGGGAACGCCGGGCAAGGGGCGATGCGATTTTTCGATAATGACGGCTCGCGCCGCGCTCTTCGCCGAAATGCCGCCGCCGTGATTCGGCGGAAGATACGCGTAGTCGCCGCGCGTCAGGGTGGCGCCGCCGGCTTCCACCTCTCCATCCAGTACATACAGGAATCGTTGCGACGAGGCGGGTTCCAGCGAGCCTCCCGCCTCGAATTCGGCCGTGTATTGGGCGAATCGCGCGCCTCGGGCAGGCGCGGTGTGGACAATGGCCATCGCCTTCCGCATTCCGGGTAACTGCGTCCGAACGAAGGTGTCGGGCGTCTGCAGGATGTGGTCCGCTTTGTTCGCGCTGCGAGTTTGTCCCAAATGTTGCATAGATTTTTCAGTTTAGAGAAGGCCTCACGAACCTGCCCGCGTTCCGGGCGGTGATTGTGCCGGAGTTGAAGATAGTCTCCCCGCGCCGGATGGTGCGCTGGACGTAACCGCGAAAGGAGCAACCGAGGTAGGGACTGATGGCGTGCCGCTGCTTCAGGTCGCCGGGCTGCAATTGGGCCGACCGGGAGACGTCCACGAGGGTCAGGTCCGCATCCATGCCGACAGCGATGCCGCCCTTTCCGGGGATGCGAAACCGGCGGGCCGGCTCGGCGGCGATCAGACACGCAATGCGTTCCAGCGACAACCGGCGGCCGTGATACCCGCGATCGAGCAGCACCGGCAGAGTTGACTGGACGCCTGCGATGCCGCCCCAAGCATTCCCGAAATGGCCGGACTTCATTTCCGGCGGCGCGGGTGAATGGTCGGACGCGACGATGTCTACAGCTCCACCGAGGACCTGCGTCCACAGACCCTCATGCTCGGCTGCGTTGCGCAGCGGAGGCGCGCACTTCGCGACTGCTCCCAGGCGCTCCACATCCTCTTCGGTGAAAAACAGATAATGCGGGCAGGTCTCGATGGAGACATCCGTCCCCTGGGCGCGAGCCTCCGAGGCGAGCGCCACACCCCGGCCTGCGCTGACGTGCACAATATGCAGTTTCGCACCGGCCTCGCGGGCCAGCAAGGTGGCGCGCTGGATGGCTTCAAGCTCGGCGATGACGGGCCGCGACTCCAGAAAGTCCCGGACGCTGTCGCCGCGACGCAACGCGGTGAGCTCCTGGCTTTCTGCATGCACCGCGACAGGCAACCCGAGCCGTGCCGCTTCGCACAGCCCATCGAAGAGGGTCCGGTCGTCGGCACGCGGAAACTCCGGCAAGCCGGAATCGCACAGGAACGCCTTGAAGCCGATGACGCCGAGGTTGGCCAGTTCGGCCATCTCAGAGATGTTGCCGGGGACCAGCCCGCCCCACAGGGCGAAATCGGTGATCGACGACTCCGCGAGCGCGGCGCGCTTGCAATCGAATGCCTGGACGTTAACGGTGCAGGGAGTCGAATTCAGAGGCATGTCGAAAAAAAGCGTTCCTCCTCCGGCGGCCAGTGCGCGGCTTCCCGTGGCCGCGCCTTCCCACTCGGTGCGGCCTGGCTCGTTGAAGTGGAGGTGTACGTCGATCAATCCGGGAAACGCGTGCAATCCCCGGGCGTCGATTTCTTGCGCGACGCCCGGCAATTCCGATCCGATGGCGACGATTTTTCCGTCCTCGATGGAGATGTCGGATTTCGGCAAGCCGGTGGCAACGAGCGTCGCGCCACGCACGACGAGATCAGGCATAACGCCGCTCCAGCTCTTCAAGAAATCGCATCCCGGTTTCAAACGCCGCGGCCACGTCTTCGGCCAGAACCGATTCGTCCGGATGGTGGCTGATGCCCCCGGGGCTGCGCAGAAAGAGCATTGCCGCAGGCATGCGGCGAGCCACAATCATGGCATCGTGACCCGCGCCGCTGGCCATGCGATGGACCGTGCGGCCGGCGGCTGAGACGGCCCGCTCCAGAGATTGCGTCAGAAGCGAGTCCATGGCGACGGCTGCCTGGTCCAGGCGCTCCTCGGATGAAAGGGTGAGACAGCGTGACGCCGCGATCTGCTCGGCACATCGGATGAGACTCGCGGTCAGGTCACGGCGAACGGTATCGCTGGCGTGCCGAACGTCCAGGGTGGCTCGCGCCGAACCAGGGATCACATTCCCGGCACTCGGCGATATATCCACGCGACCGACGGTAGCCACCGCGCCCGGGAGCGCGCGCGCTTCCCTCTCAACCGCGCCGATCCATTCCGCGGCGCCAGCCAACGCATCGCGGCGCAGGGCCATTGGGGTGGTTCCGGCGTGACCCGCATCGCCCTCGAAAAGCACGTCGAAGCGGCTTTGTCCAGAGATCGTTTCCACAATGCCCAGCGGCAAGCCGAGGCTCTCAAGCACCGGGCCCTGCTCGATATGGAACTCGAGGTATCCGAGGGCGTCGTCGCCGGCTCGTGCTTCATCGATTCGCGAAGGGTCAAGACCGAAGGCCCGAATCGCGTCAGCGACGCTGATGCCGGTTGCATCGCGCTGACCGAGCAGATCTGCGTCGATGTCCCCGGCCAGCGCGCGGCTTCCGATGAAGGGCGCGCCAAAGCGGACGCCTTCCTCTTCCGAGAACCCGATGACCTCAATCGCGAACGGCAGCGGGCGTCGATTCAAATGCTCGATCAACGCCACTCCGAGCGCGACGCCCAGAATCCCGTCGAACGCTCCGGCGTGGGGAACCGTGTCCAGATGCGAGCCGATGAACAAACGCGGCGAGGAGGGCCGGGAGGACGGGTACAGGCCCCGCAGGTTGCCCGCGTGATCCGTGGCTACGCTCATGCCGGCTTGTTGCATCCATGCGCGGAGGCGTTCATGCACCTGATGCATTGGCTCGGACAGAAAAGTGCGTGTTGTAAAGCCTGACTCCTCGCTCGCTTCGGCGAGCAGCCGGCATCGGCCGATTATCTTGTCAACCATCACGAGCCTCGATACGTGCTGTAGCCGTATGGGCTCAGAAGAAGCGGTACATGGTAGTTGCCCGACGCGCCGGCCACGCCGAAGCGGATGACCACATCATCCAGAAATGGGGGATCGGGAAGTTCGACGCCAGCCGCGCGAAAATAATCGCCTGCATGGAACGTCAATTCGTAGACGCCCTTCTCGACGATCCACGGTTCGCCGATCCTGCCGTCGGCGTTGGTGACGGCCGTCCCGACGTGGCGGCGGTCCGCGCCCGATAATGCATGCAGATCGATGGCGAGGTTTTCCGCGGGCTTACCGCGCGAAGTGTCGAGCACGTGCGTAGACAGACGGGCCATGCTATCTCTTCAAGCGTAAGCCAAGAACGCCGAACGGGGGCCGCGCTTCCGTCCAGATGCCGAGCTCTTCGCCACGTTCGGCAACGGTATCCCAGGTTCGGTTGTTCGCTTCCAGATGCACTTCGGAGATGGCTGGAATATCCGATAGCATTTTCGCGCCGATCTGATAGATCACCTGCTGGATGCTCCCGGATTCAAAAGCATCGAAGACTTCGCGCACAATGCGCCGCGCTGCAGTGGTGACTGCGCCGGAGCTGAAACCGTCCGAGGGCCGTATGTACAGCCATTCCAGATCGAGCCACATGTGCAGGGGGCGGTTGGCCATGTCCGGCAGAGTGGTGTATTCATCCCGCACGAAGCCCTCAAATGCGCTGCCGCCCAGGCGCAGCAGTTTGAAGCCGGCGATGCCGGAGGCGATTTCCACGATCCCATCGCGATTGATTTCCAGGCGAGCCGCGGCACGATCCGGGCCTGACGGCGCAAAGGCCTTCGTGCTTCCGGACGCGGTTGCGTATGGAATCTCGATGGCGGACATTTGCACGCCCTCCACCTGCGGATATTTGTCCAGAAACTTCGCGCCCAGAAAGCGGCAGCAATCTTCCAGGTCGGATCCTTCGAAGTTGAGCATCTCGCGCTGCACGAAGTTTTTCATGGAATCGGTGGCCACCAGACCGGTGTTGTCGCCCGTGGTGTAGGTTGGCCAGAAGGCGTCGCCATAGACGAGGATGGTGATGCTGGCACCGAAGACAGTGTTGCCGCGCCGGTTGAGGCGGTAGACGATCACGTCGCCTTTGCCGTAGTAATTCCGCTTCCAGCCACTCGTAAACTGATGCACTGATCTCCTTCTCTCGAGAACACACGCTTTAGCCGCCGATGAACGCGGATAAACGCCGATCGCTGCGTTTCTTATCGGCTTTCGTCGGCGGCTACGTCCTCCAGCCGGAATCTCGCGATGCGATACACCTGCCCGAGCGCTTGGCGGTATTCTTCTTCCGGCGAAGATTCCATTCTCGCTTCCAGCGCCCGCAACACGTCGTGCTTTGTGCTTCCCTTCACCGCCAGCAGAAATGGGAATCCGAAGCGGGCTCGATACGCCGCGTTCATTCGAAGGAGCTGCTCGAATTCGCCCTGTGTCAGGCTGTCCAAACCCGCGCCTGCCTGCTCCTCCGAGGACGCCGCGCTCAGGCGCGCTCGCGCACCCAGATCCGGATGCGCTTGCAGCAGAGCCAGCCGCTCGGCGGGCGAGGCGCGCTCCACTTCTCCGATCATCGCGGCATGCAATGCTTCGACCGTGGCGAACGGCCGCGCCTGCCATGCGCGTTCCGCCACCCACGGCGATTGTTCGAAGACCCAGCCGAGGGATTCGACAAAGGGTGCGCGCTCCAGCAGATTCAGCTTATGGATGAACAATGGCACCCTCTACGCGCACTTCGCGCACGCTCTCCGCGCCGGCGAGAGTGAAGATCGCCGCCAGCACACGCTCCGGACTCTGATCCCGCTCCAGCACCGCGGCAAGCGGACTGTTCGGCGGCGGGCGAAGATACACAAAATCGGCGGACTTGCCAACGCCAAAGTCTCCTGTCGTCTTGTCCAGGCCGAGCGCCTCGGCTCCGGCTCGCGTCGCAAGGTAAAGCAGGTGGCCCGCATCAAGGAGCATTCCATCGAGAGCGATTCGCTGCAACATGTACGCCTGCAGCCCTTCTTTGAGCATGCCAAACCCTGTTCCGCCGCCCACGTCGGTTCCCAACGCGCAGCGCACTCCTGCGTTCAGGTGACGCCTCAACGGAAACAGACCGCTGCCCAGCGCAGCGTTGCTGCACGGACAATGGGCGACGGTTGAGCCGCTACCGGCCAGGCGATCCAGTTCGGAATCGGTGGGATGGACATTGTGCGCCAGCACCGCGTTCGGACCCGGGAAGCCGAACCGTTCATAGACTGCCAGATAGTCAGCGTCGTTCGGAAACAGCCGCGCGACCTCCGCGATCTCCTGCAGGTTCTCGTTGAGATGCGTCTGGAACAGAAGACCGTCATGCTCGCGCAACAGCGTCTGACACACTTCCATCAGTGCGTCGGACGCGGAAAGGGCAAAGCGCGGGGTCACCGCGTATACCAAGCGGCCGCGCTGATGAAAGCTGTGGATTAATGAGCTGCACTCGCGATACGCGCGTTCCGGGGTCTGATGCAGATCCGGGCGAAGCAGCCGGTCCGAAAGCACCTGTCCGGCGACGATGCGCAGTCCGGCAGCCTCGGCCGCTTCAAACAGCGCCGCCGTTGCCGGTGCAAAGTGCGCGCCAAAAACCAGGGCCGTGGTGGTGCCGTGAGAAGACAGTGCATGAACAAATCTGCGCGCGACGCGGCGGGCGTGGACGTCGTCCGCCATGCGAGCTTCTTCCGGCAGGATGTGCTCCAGCCACTCCAGCAACGACCATCCCAGGCCACCGAGCACGCGCAGTTGTGGGAAGTGAATGTGCGTGTCAACGAAACCGGGCAGAAGAACTCCGCCGCGCAGATCCCGGGTGGGGACACCGGGATGGGCATCACGAAGGCTCGCATAATCGCCACAGCCCGCTACTCGTCCCGCGGCTATCAGCAGGCCGCCATCGGCGAAGCTCTCCAGCGCGTCGTCCTCTCGAAACGGATTCCGGGGCGTGTGGAAAAGGGGCGCGCGCAGCAGCTCCATCACCGGACGGCACCAACCGGGCTGACATGCACATCGTGCTCGGCGCGCGCGCGCTGCACTGCGAAGAACACGCGCTCGGGCGTGGCAGGGCTTGCGAGCAGGACAGGCCCCCCTGCGCCGAACGCGGCGATGGCGTCACGGATGGCCTCACGCACCGAGATAGCCAGCATCAGCGGAGGCTCGCCCACGGCTTTGCTGCCGAAGATAACGCCGGGCTCGGCGGCGCGTTCGAGGAACTTGACCTCGAAAACCTCTGGTACTTCGGTCCAGGAGGGCAGCTTATAAGTGGATGCGCCGGCCGTGGCCAGGCGGCCCTGCGCGTCCCAAACGAGTTCCTCCAGAGTCAGCCAGCCCACACCCTGGATAAAGCCGCCCTCGATTTGCCCTCGATCCACGATGGGTGAGACGGAATTGCCAACGTCTTCGAGAATATCGGTTCGCAAAAGGCGATAATCGCCGGTGAAACCATCCACTTCAATTTCGGACACCGCGGCGGCGTATGCGAAATAGTAGAACGGCGCGCCGCGGCCGGCCTGCGGATCGTAGTGGATGGCGGGCGTGGCGTAGTAGCCTTGCGCGAATAACGGAAGACGCCGCCGATACGCCGCCTCGCACACGCGCGCGAAGGGGATGGTTCGAGGTTCTTCGCCGTCCGGATAGACCAGACCATGCGCAAAGCGCACGGAAGCGGAACCGCAGCCGAGCAATTCGGCGGCAACCTCGGCCAGGCGGGTGCGAAGCTGCGCGCACGCATCAGCCACCGCCGCGCCGTTCAGGTCCGTCCCGGCCGAAGCCGCGGTCGCGGAGGTATTGGGAATCTTGTCCGTGCGCGTGGACATGACCCGCACTCGTTCCAGATCGAGCCCCAGGCTCTCCGCCGCGATTTGCTGGATCTTGGTGTGCAGCCCCTGGCCCATCTCCGCGCCCCCATGATTCACCTGGACGCTGCCATCGCGGTACATCAACACCAGCGCCGCGCCTTGATTGAAAAACGTGGCGGTGAAGGAAATCCCGAACTTCACCGGCGTGATGGCCAGCCCGCGCTTCACGTGCGCATGGCCAGCGTTCCATTCGTCGATCTCGACACGCCGCCTGGCGAACTCACTCGATTCTTTGAGCTGGCGCCAGATGATTTCGATACGGCCCGCATCCTTCACCGGCTGGCCATAAACCGTGGTGTCGCCCTCGCGATAGAAATTGCGTTCGCGCACCACTTCCGGGGGCAAGCCGAGCCGGCGGGATGCCTGGTCCAGAATCTCTTCGATTGCCAGCATGCCCTGAGGCCCGCCGAAGCCGCGAAAGGCAGTCTGCGACGTCTTGTGCGTGCGGCAGACCAGGCCGGTGAGTTCCGCCGCCGGGAGCAGATAGGCGTTGTCGCAGTGGAACAAGGCGCGGGAGAGCACCGGCTCGGAGAGATCCAGGCTCCAGCCGCCGTCGGAATAGAGCGAGATGCGTACACCCTGCAATCGCGCGTCCATGGCGAACCCCGCGGCGTATCGCGCCAGGAACGGATGGCGTTTGCCGGTGAGCGCGAAATCCAGCGCGCGCGTGAGCCGGACACGCACGGGCCGCCGGGTTTTCCACGCGCCCAGCGCGGCAATCGCCGCCCATGGATTCGCCTGCACCTCCTTGCCGCCGAAAGCGCCTCCCATGCGTAAACATTCCACCGTTACCCTGTTTCGGGGAATTCCCAGCACGCGCGCGATCACTTCCTGCGTTTCAGTGGGATGTTGCGTGGAGGAATGCGCCGCGACGCCGCCGGTTTCATCCATCCAGGCGATGGCGCATTGCGTTTCCAGATAAAAGTGTTCCTGCCCGCCGATCTGCAATTCGCCCGAGAAATACAGCGGGCTGGATTCAATCACAGAGGCATCTCCGCGAGCCAGACGCAACGGAGCGGAGTGAAAGCTCCCGGCGGCGATGGCATCCTCGATGGTGAGGATTGCCGGGAGCGGCTCATACTCCACTGACACTCGGAATGCACCACGCTGCGCTGCATCCAGGGTCTCGCCCAGCACCCAGGCGACGGGCTGGCTGTGATACATGACCTCGGTTGGGAAGAGCGGTTCATCGTGCCGGTTGCAGCCGGAGTCGCCTTCACCAGGAACGTCGTCAGCGGTAAGGACGGTGGCAACGCCCGGCTCCGTCAGGGCTTCGGCGACATCGAGGGCCTTCACCAGGGCGTGGGCGTGGGGCGATAGAACCGGCCAGGCGTGCAGCGGTTGTGGAAAGCGCAAAAGCAGATCGTCGGTGTAAAGAGCTTCGCCAGTGACGTGCTCGTGCGCGCTTTCATGGGGAACAGCCTTTCCGGCAATCTTCAAGCAGCCGCCCCCCTCCGCTCCCACAGGAACTTCGCCACAAGGGTTTTTGCCACTTCAAGCCGATAACCGGCCGAGCCGCGGTGATCGCCGATCGGTTTGAGGTTCCGTTCCAGCGCTTCCTGGACGCGCCCCACCGCAGCCTCGTTCCAGCGATGACCGAGGATCGCCTCTTCGGCCGCCAGCACGCGCAGAGGGACGGCTGCGACACCGCCGAATGCAAACCGTGCGCGGGCGACTCCGCCCGATTCGTCGCAATCCATGGCCATAGCGGCAGCGACGGTGCTGATGTCGTCCATGCGCCGTTTCGCAACCTTGTAGAAACGCACAAATTCGGGCAGAGGCTTGGGAATTTCGATGGCGGTGATGAGTTCGTCCGGCGCAAGCAATGTGCGGCGATAGCCGGCAAAGAAGGAAGAGAGCGCAACCGTTCGTGGCCCCCGAGGGCTCGCCAGACGCACCGCTGCATCGAGCGCCAGCAAGAGAGGTGCTCCATCGCCAATGGGCGAAGCAGTGGCCAGATTCCCGCCCAGAGTGGCCCGGTTGCGCAGCGGAGGCGAAGCGAAGAGCCGCAGCCATTGGCGGACCACCTCAGGCGCGGCAGTCCAGCGCGCGCCAATTTCATTGAGCGGGAGCGCAGAGCCGATGGTGACGGCGCTCGCGGTTTCAGAAAACTCGCGCAACTCCGCAAGCGCCTCGACGCTGACCAGATGACTCCAGCGGCGCGAGCGCAGGTTCGATTCCACCACCAGGTCGGTGCCGCCGGAAATCAACTTCGCATCGGGATCGCTGGCGAGGATCGACAGGCAGTGTTCGATGCTGGCTGGGCGCGAGAATCGCGCGTCCCCGGATTGGTACTCCAACGCCCCGAGCTTCGGCGCGGACCGTGACAAACGATCAAGAAAAATTCCCTGGGGCGCCGGGCCGATCGACAGCGCGGCGTCGCGGATGGGCCGATAGCCGGTACAGCGGCATAAATTGCCGCCCAGTTCTTGTGGATCACAGGCGCCCAGGCGTCCCGGCCGGTACTGCTCGGCGAACAGGCTCATCACAAAGCCCGGCGTGCAGTAGCCGCATTGGGATCCCCCACCCGACGCCATGGCCTGCTGCACTTCGGCCAGTTTCCCCTCTTGAGACAGGGCCTCCACGGTGAGAATTTCCTGGCCGGCGGCCATGGACGCCAGCATCAAACAGCTATTGACGGGGCGATATTCGCTGCTGCCCCCGCGGTCCGCGACCAGGATCACCGTACACGCGCCGCACTCCCCTTCCGCGCAGCCTTCTTTCGCGCCGGTCAGACCCTGGGCGCGAATATAGTCGAGGAGGGTAGTTTGAAGGGCAATACCGTCGAGAGAAACCGGCCGATTATTGAGAATGAATTGCGGGCAGGAACCACGCGCGTGGTGATCATCGGTGCTGTGGACAGAAGTGGCGCGCCGCATACTGGCGATCTTTCAAAACCGCTCGGACCGCGAATGAGAACGGCCCGGGAAGATGACCAAAGTAACCGACCACCGTGGGTCAAAAGTGCGGCCCCATCCGTCGAACGTTGAGGCGTAAGGCTTATGTTAATTCTACAACGTCAGGGGGCAAGAAAGAGAGAGCAGCCGGATAGAACAAAAGGGGCACGGCTGCTCTTTGTGAAGGAGCGAGGAATCAACTCTACTGGCAACCGCCGCCGTGATCCCCTCCGCCAGAGGCTGCTTTGGCGGTATCGCTCAATTGAACGCTATCCTGTTGCGGCCCTGCCGGTTGTTTGGCAGGGGCCTGAGATTGCGCCGCCTGAGGCTGATAGTAATCACTCGGGGGACGTGTACTGCTCACGCCACTAATCATCGGATAGGAACCTCCAGGTCTTCTTATCGCCGCGTGACGCCGGTATGTGAGGGTTTTCGGGGGTGCGAGTGGTTATAGGGGAATCGGGGCAATTGGCTATTGTTCTTCAACGGCGTCCCTTCTATCATCTATGCGTGAAGGTCCGGGCAGAATCGAGTGTCTCCGAGCAAAGGAAAGGGTCGCAATGTTTTCGAGTGTGCTGGTAAGCGCTCTGGCGGGGCTGCTTTTACAGAGCGCGCCGGTGGATTCCGTTTCAGATGGGCTCCGGCCGGCCGATCAGACGGTATCGCCTGGTTCCACCGCCAGACAACTCCCTCCGGAGGAACTCGGTGACGTCCTGATGGCGCGGAAGCGGTATCGGGAAGCGCTGGAACAGTACCAGCGCTGCGATCAGGCTTCGGCCGTGATTGCGAACAAGACCGGCATCGCGTACCACCAGCTTCTGGATCTTGCCGGCGCCGCGAAACAGTACAAGCTGGCGACGCACCTGGACCGGCATTATTCGGAGGCGTTCAACAACCTGGGCACCATCTACTACAGCCAGAAAAGCTACCGGAGGGCCATCCATCTGTACAAGACCGCGTTGCGGTTGGCGCCGAACTCGGCAACGGCGTACAGCAATCTGGGGAGCGCCTATTTCTCAACACACCACTTCCAAGACGCGATGATGGCGTATGAGAAAGCACTGGATCTGGACCCCGATGTATTCCTCTACAGCTCCGTGAGCGGCGTTCTGCTACAGGAACAGAGCGTTGAGGACAAAGCACGGTTCCACTACTATATGGCCAGGATCTACGCACAGAAGGGGATGAACGACCAGGCGCTGCAGTTCATTCGCAAGGCGCTCGAAGAGGGGTTTAGCGAGCCGCAGAAATTTCGCGAAGAAGCCGAGTTCGCCCGTTTGCAGGGCAATCCGCAGTTCGAGGAATTGTTGAAGAGAGAGCCGCGCGAACTTTAATCAGTTCGCCTGACGGATTTTGAGCGCCGTCACCTGACGAACCCATCGGGCCGGTCGCTTTTCATCGGGTACGACGATTCTGAATGGTCCTTCCTTCTCCGGCATGGGGTGTCCGTCCCGCTTCGTCGCCAGATAGATTTTGCGATCGGTGAACGATTCATCCAGTTCCGGCATGGCGAACACCACCCGATAACCGTCGGCGGCGTCCACCAACAGGTAAGACGTCATGAGCTTGCCGCGGAGTTTTTCACCGGCCGGAACGGCCACCGTGGCCAGTATGTCGGGCAGCGCCACCCCTTCGAAAACTACGGGCGTGCCGTGTTCGGTGGTGGTGACGGTGTGCTGCGGCATTTTGGACAGATCGTCCATGGTGAGGGTGACCGTTTTTCCGTGACCGCCGTCCACCGCGAGGCTGGGTGGCGCCTGGGGCAGCGCGATTGAGGCGGCGAGTCCGAACGCGAAAATCAATTTGGCGAAACTCATCTCATCAGGGTAATCGAAGAAGATGGCCGTTGCTCGCCTGCCGCGCGTGCCTCCGGCGGGTGTCAGAGCCGATCCGGATCGGGAGGCAGTAGCGGGCTTCGCCGGTTGGGCTTACTGGCTACAATGACTTCATGGGGATTGATCGGCCATGACGGATACTCCCGGCGGGGAGTTGACGGCGGTTCAGGAGGTTCTGAAAGCAGCCTGCTTTGCGGCCGAGAGGCATGCGGCGCAAAGGAGAAAGGGCGCCACCGCCGAGCCCTACATCAATCATTTGCTCGAGGTTGCCGAACTGGTTTCGAGCGCGCTGGCGAAGCCCGATGCGAACGTTGTGATGGCCGCGCTTCTCCATGACACGGTGGAAGACGTGGGCGTCACGAAGGAAGAACTGGCAACTCGCTTTAGTCCCGACGTAGCCAGCCTGGTGGCAGAGGTGACGGACGACAAGTCCCTTGAAAAGGCTGAGCGCAAGCGGCTACAGATTGTCCACGCACCGGAGATGTCGGTTCGCGCGCAGGCGATCAAGATAGCCGACAAGATTTCAAATCTGCGTTCCATCCTGAACAGCCCTCCCGCTGGCTGGGGCCTGGAACGGAGGCGGGAGTACTTTGCGTGGGCCAGACAGGTTGTAGACGGCTTCACTTCCCCCAATCCGATTCTTAAGGCGGAGTTCGACGTTATCTGGCGCAAAGGGGGAGACTTGTGAGACGAGGTGGCTAACATCTTCGACCCAGGGGGCGTCATTGACCCTGTGCGGCGCTCTATAGCTGTATAATGAGCCTGTCGAAAGAGTAGGATAGAGGCAGTTGGCCTGGATGCGGGCGAGATACCCAATTCGAGTCGCGGGGTGTGCCGTTGCCTGGTTCGCATCGGTTCTCATGGCTGCATCTGTACCGGCCGCTCTGACTCCCGCGAAGGCTCCGGCGCCGCCGGGCCCCGACGGGTCCAGGCAGTGGGCGCTCACCAAACAATACTGCGTTGTTTGCCACAATCAGAAGCTCAGCTCGGGCGGAGTCTCTCTGGCAACGCTTGACGCGTCGAATGTGACGGGAAACGCCGATGTGCTCGAACGAGTGCTGCGTAAACTCCGCTCGGGAGAAATGCCGCCCGCCGGCATGCCCCGCCCGGACGGCGCCACAATGGCCGGTTTTACCCACTGGCTCGAAGGCGAGCTCGATCAGGCGGCGGCCGCTCATCCAAATCCCGGCCATCCCACGATTCATCGCCTGAACCGGGCCGAGTACAGCAATGCCGTCCGCGATCTGCTGGCGGTGGATATCCAGCCAGGCTCTATGCTTCCGGTCGACGACACCGGCTACGGGTTCGACAACATCGGTGATGTGCTGTCACTCTCACCGGTCCTGATTGAGCGATATATTTCGGTTGCCCGCGTGGTAAGCCGTGTGGCCGTGGGCGACGCCGGCGCCAAGCCCGAAGTCGCCGAATTCCGTCCGCCGAAGGGCCTGCAGAGAACGGGACCGCGCCTGAGCGAACGCGCCGGGGACGATCTGCCCTTCAACTCGGCCGGCGGCCTGTCGGTGCGCTACCGATTTCCAGTTGACGCCGAGTATGTCATCAAGATCAAGCTGGCTCCTACAGCCGGCTTCGACGGTCCGCAGGTGGCGCGCAGCTTCGATCTGCGTCTGCCGGTGAAGGCGGGAACGCGGACCGTGGCGGTGACCTTCCCGCGCCAGGAAGCCATGCCGGAGACGCTTCCTCACGCGGACGACGCGCGCAACGGGGCCGGCAACGCGCCCTCGGGGATGACGTTCGCGGATCTGCGGCTCGACGGAGCGCGGGTGAAAGCTTTCGACATGCCGGAGGAGGCCAGTGCTCCGGCGTTGTCCGTACTGACGATTTCCGGTCCATACAACATCGCCGGTCCGGGGGACACGCCCAGCAGGCGAAAGATCTTTGCCTGCGACCCGGCCACCGCGCAGGAGGAAGAGCCGTGCGCCCGAAAGATTCTTTCCGCGCTGGCGTATCGCGGTTTCCGCCGCCCCATCACCGACGCGGATCTTGAGCCGCTGATCGCATTCTATGCACAGGGCCGCCGCGAGGGAACATTCGAGAATGGCATCGAAGCCGCGCTGCGCGCTCTGCTGGTCTCTCCCGATTTTCTGTTCCGCGTGGAGCGCGACCCGAGTGGTCTGCCTCCGGGAACCGCGCATCGCGTAAACGATTTCGAACTGGCATCGCGTCTCTCGTTTTTCTTATGGAGCAGCATCCCGGACGACGAACTCCTCAAACTGGCGGAACGGGACAAGCTGCATGAGCCCGCCGTGCTGCTGCAACAAGTGAACCGGATGCTCGACAACCGCCGCTCGAAGGCGTTGGTGGATAATTTCGCGGGGCAGTGGCTCTATCTGCGCAATCTGGCACAGGTAAGGCCGGACCCGGATGAGTTTCCCGAGTTCGACACCAGCCTGCGGCAGGGATTCGAGCGGGAGACGGAGCTGTTCTTCGCGGACATTCTGAGATCGAACCGGCCGGTGACGGATCTGCTGGATGCCAAGTTCACCTTTGTCAATGAACATCTGGCCGATCATTATGGGATTCCGAACATCTACGGCTCGCAGTTTCGCCGGGTGAGTCTGAGCGACCCGAACCGCGGCGGACTGCTGGGACAAGGAAGTTTCCTGACGGTAACCTCCTATCCGAATCGGACCTCGGTGGTGCAGCGCGGCAAGTGGATTCTCGATAACCTGCTGGGGACTCCTCCGCCACCTCCTCCTCCCGATGTTCCGGCGCTAAAAGCCCACGGCAGCGACGGGATCCGGATGACGATGCGCGAGCAGATGGAGCAACATCGCGCCAACCCGACCTGCGCGGCCTGCCACACCCGCATGGACCCGATCGGTTTCGCGCTCGAGAATTTCAATGGAATCGGCAAATAGCGGGTGAAGGACGCCGGCCAGACCATCGACGCCACCGGCAAGCTCCCGGACGGAACGCAGTTCACAGGTCTGGCGGGGCTCAGGACGGTGCTTCTGACCACCCGCCGCGATGATTTCGTCTCCACCGTGGCCGCGAAGATGCTTACCTATGCGCTGGGCCGGGGCCTGGAGTATTACGACAAGCCCGCTGTGCGATCCATCGTGCGCGAGGCCAGCGGCCCGGACGCGAACGCTCCCGCTCCCGGTTTTCAGGATCTGATCAAGGCGATTGTGAAAAGTGTGCCCTTTCAAATGAGGAGAAGTCCCGAATCATGATGATCACAAAGAAGGCCCTCCCTCGCCGGATGTTTCTGCGCGGCGCCGGCGCGGCACTGGCGCTTCCGCTGCTGGACGCCATGGTCCCGGCGTTGGCCGCCACGCGGCTGACGGCCGCTAAACCGGCAGTCCGGCTTGGCTTTGTTTACGTGCCCAACGGGATCATCCCGCAGGACTGGCTGCCTTCGGCAACGGGAACTAACTTCGATTTTCCTTCGACCATGAAGCCGCTGGAGCCGTTCCGGGACCGGTTGAATGTTCTGAGCGGGCTGGCGCAGGTGAGTGGACGGGCGCTGGGCGACGGGCCTGGGGATCACGCCCGCGCGGGCGCAACCTGGCTGACGGGCGTCCATCCGAAGAAGACGGAAGGTGCCGACATTCACGCGGGCATTTCCGCGGACCAGATCGCCGCGAGGGAGCTTGGCAATGCGACCCAGTTTGCCTCGCTCGAGTTCGGGCTGGAGGAGCCAAGCCTGGTGGGAGGGTGCGATTCCGGCTATAGTTGCGCGTACACCAACACCATCTCCTGGCGCACTCCGACGACGCCGAATCCGATGGAAGTGAACCCTCGCTCGGTGTTCGAGCGCCTGTTCGGAGACGGCGACAGCACCGATCCAGCCTCCCGACTGCAGCGCATGCAGGAGGACAGCAGTGTTCTCGATTACGTCCGGGAAAGCGTGGGACGCCTGGAGACCGGTTTGTGCGCTCGCGATAACCGGAAGCTGAGCGAGTATCTGGACGCCATTCGCGACATCGAACGGCGCATCCAGAAGGCGGAACAGCAGAGCGCGTCGATCCAGATGCCACTGATGCAGCGTCCGTCCGGCATTCCCGAAGAGTTTGAAGATCACGCGAAGTTGATGATCGACCTGCTGGTGATTGCTTTCCAGACGGACATGACGCGAATTGCCACGTTTATGCTGGCGCATGAGGGCAGCAACCGGAGCTACCGCTCGATCGGCATTTCCGACGGGCACCATTCGGTGACTCATCACGACAACGATCCGGAAAAGATCGCGAAGGTGGTCAAGATCAACCAGCTCCATGTGCGGACTTTCGCTTACCTGCTCGACAAGCTGAGATCCACTCCCGACGGCGACGGGAGTCTGCTGGACCATTCCATGTTCCTGTACGGCAGCAGCATCAGCGACGGCAATGCACACACGCACGACGACCTGCCGCTGGTTCTGGTGGGCGGCGCGGCCGGACAGATCAAATGCGGACGGCACATCCGCTATTCGAAGGAAACGCCGATGAACAATCTGCTGCTGGCCATGCTGGACAAGGCCGGGGTGCCCGCCGAGCATCTGGGAGACAGCACCGGCGAAGTGCAGTACCTTTCCGAAGTCTAACGGCGTGCTTAGCAGGCTGCTGAACAAGTCACTCTCAGGTCCGCTCCATTACTGTCGCGGTTCGGCAGGTGCATTGCTCCTGATGCTCGCCTCTTCCTGTTTCGCGGCCAGCGACCTGCGCCTTGTCGAGGCGGTGAAAGACCGCAACGTCAAGGCCGTGGAATCCCTGCTCGGCGAGCATGTGGACGTGAATGCGGCGCAGCCCGACGGCGCCACTCCCCTCGCCTGGGCCGTTTATCTGGACCAGGAGAACATCGCCGACGTCCTGATGAAAGCGGGCGCAAAGGTGAACACGTCCGACGAGTATGGCGAAACGCCCCTGACTTTGGCATGCGCCAACGGCAATGGATCGGTCATCCGAAAGCTGCTCGAAGCGGGTGCCGATGCCAACGCTTCCCGCTGGGGCGGAGAAACCGCGTTGATGCTTGCCGCACGATCCGGCAACGTTGATGCGGTGAATCTGCTTCTGCAAAAGGGCGCCAGACTCGAAGCCATTGAATCACGCAGAGGGCAAACCGCGCTGATGTGGGCGGCGGCGGAAGGCCGTTCGGAGGTCGTCGATTTGTTGCTGCAGCACGGGGCGAATGCGAGCGCGGCCTCGAAGGGCGGATTCACCCCACTCCTTTTTGCCGCGCAAAAGGGGGACGCAAAATCCGTTGTCAGCCTGCTCGCGGCGGGCGCCGACATCAATCACACGGTGCCGACCGGGCAGGGCGCGTTAGAGCTCGCGCTGATCAGCCACAGGAATCCGGTTGCGGATCTTCTTCTGGACCGGGGCGCGAACGTCAACGCCGCGGACCACTCCGGCATGACGCCTCTGCACGCGGCTGCCGAGGGGGGCAGCGTGGAACTGGTGGGAAAGCTGCTTGCGAAGGGCGCTAACCCGAACGCGCGAACGTCGAAGACGGTGGTCATCACAGGCGGAGCCGGTTCGGGACTCTTCCGCGCGCCGCCGGGTGAGCTGACTCCTATCCATCTGGCGGCCAAGGGCAATCATGAGGATGTCATGCGCGCCCTGGTGGCGGCCGGCGCCGATCCCAAACTCAATGGCCAGGATGGCACCACGCTTTTGATGTCGGCCGCGCGGAGCGGTCATGTTGAGGTTGTCCGGTATGCCTACGAACTGGACCCCGACATCAACGCCGTCACGGCGAACGGCACCACGGCGGTGCATGCCGCGGTCTTATCCTTTCAGGCCTCCAGTGAGGAGAACGTCGTCGAGATCGTGAAATTTCTCGCGGAGCATGGCGCCAACCTCGAGGTGAAGGACGGGCGCGGCCGTACGCCGATTGCCATAGCGCGTATCTTTCCATTGGACGCCGTCATTGATGCTCTCAAGGAACTTACGAACAAGAGCGCACAGACCCCCGAGGCGGCAACGCCGTAAGCTGTTCGAAGCGACTTTGAAATTATGAGACGACACTTTTTCTTCATCTTCGTTCTGATGACGATTTCGGCATTTGCCCAGACGCCAACGCCACCGCCAACCCAGCACCCCGCGATGGCCGACACGCCGGACACCGATCTTTATTACAAGCTCGCGCCGGACGCGTACCCGCAGGACGGGGTCCCCAAAGGAGAGATGCGAGGACCGTTCACTCTGCCGAGCGAGGCGTATCCGGGGACTCAGCACACCTATTGGGTTTATGTGCCGGCGCAATACGACGCGGCGACTCCCGCCAGTCTGATGATCTATAACGATGGGCAGGCCTTCATGGCGCCCGAGGGAGATATTCGCGCGCAAGTGGTGATGGACAACCTGATCTACCGCCGCGAGATTCCGGTGATGATCGCCGTTTTCATCAACCCGGGCCGCCGTCCCGATCAGCCGGAACCGACTCCATCAAACTGGGGCGATAAGAATACGAACCGGCCTACCGAATACAACACGCTCGATGATAAGTACGCCCAGGTGATAGTCGACGAACTGCTGCCGGTGCTCTACAAGGACTACAACATTTCGAAGGATCCGGAGCGCCATGGGATTGGCGGGTCGAGTTCCGGCGCCATTGCGGCGTTCACGGTCGCCTGGCAGCGCCCGGACCAGTTCCACAAAGTGCTCAGCAATGTGGGAAGCTTCACCAACATTCGGGGCGGAAACGCCTATCCAGACATCATTCTGAGAAGCGAGAGAAAGCCCATTCGGGTCTTTCTGGTGGATGGCCGGAATGATAATCGAGGCTTGCGCGCGGATGGGACCTACGATGAGACTCGCGACTGGTTTTATCAGAACGTGCGCATGCAGGAGGCGCTGAGCGCGAAGGGTTACGACGTCAACTACTCGTGGGGCATCCAGCGGCACGGCCAGAAGATGCTGCAGACGGTTTTCCCGGATATGATGCGATGGTTGTGGCGCGATTATGGCGTCTCGACGGACGTGCATGATATGGTTGAGCGGTCGTTCGCAGCAGGTGTTGATGCGGCGGCAGGGCACGGCCCTGCCCCACGTTAATTGCCTACGCGAGTAAAGCGGAGAACGCGGCGAAGCGGTTTTCCGGTAGCCCGGGGACGTCCGTACGAAGCGCGAACAGCCCGCCGCCCAGACGGTCTGATGGCGGCGCGTCCACTGCGGCACTGGTGACGAAAAGCGTCCGGAGGTCAGGACCGCCGAAGGTGCAACTGGTGAGATTCAGCGCGGGCATTTCAATGACGCGGTCGATCGCGCCCTCCGGCGACACGCGCACCACACAGGATCCGCCATACCGGCAATTCCACAGAAAACCTTCGCTATCCACCGCGGATCCGTCCGGCCACCCGCGCGGAAAGCCCGCGAAGAACGGCCGCTCGCTGCTGATCGCGCCGGTCGTGATGTCGTAATCGTAGGCGCAGATGGCGTTTTCGAGGGTGTCGCAGAAATAGAATCGCGTACGATCAGGGCTCCATGCCACGGTGTTGGAGATGCCGATGCCGCGCTTGTGCTCGGTGACCGAGCCATCCGGGTCGATGCGGAAGAGCACGCCATCCTTGCCGCCACAGGGGACCGCGGAGCCGTCGGGGTTGACGTTATTGCGCATGGAACCGAGCCAGAAGGAGCCACGGGGATCGGCACGGGCGTCGTTGCAGCGCACCGCCGGCCAGCCGGGGAGCCGGAAGCCATGGTCGCGCCGCGAATCCGGCTCCGGCATCCACAGGATGAGGCGCGAGCCCAGCGCTACGGCCAGGGTGTCGTCGCGGTCCGTGAGCGCGAGCGCCGTTACCGGCTCATCGAAGAACCAGGAGTTCACGGATTTCCGGCGAGGGTCGAAACGATGAATCAGGAAGCGGTTGATATCGGCCCAGTAGAGCGCCTGCTCGTCAGCGTGCCACACCGGGCCTTCGCCGCAGCGGTCACCCGTGGGCGCTACGCAGACGGGTTCGCTTACCATGTTCATGCGCTGCTCAGCGCACGCCGATGCCGGCCAGCAGGCCGCCGTCGATCAGGTAATCGCCGCCCGTGCAGAAGCTGGCGTTGTCGGAGGCCAGGAACGCGGCCATCTCCGCCACCTCCTCGGGCCTTCCCACGCGTCCCAGTGGGTGCGCAGCGCCGAAGCGTTTGAACACTTCTTCGACGGGCTCGCCGGGTGAGAACGTGCGCGCCGCCAGCTCCAGTATGGGAGTGGCCACCGAGCCGGGGCTTATCGAGTTTACGCGAATGTGATCCGGAGCGAAATCAAGAGCCATGGCGCGCGTGAGGCTGTGAATTGCTCCTTTCGATGCCACATACGCAGCCACGCGATGCTGGCACGCATGACCCTGCACGGAGGAAAGGTTGACGATGGCCCCGCCACCGCGCTTTCTCATCTCCGGCACGCCAAAGTGCGCGAGAAGATAGATGCCGCCGACGTTGACCTTCATGCAGCGGCCCCATGTTTCCGCGTCGGTTTCCACGGCATCGCCATAGGGATGGACCGCGGCGGCGTTGACGATGATATCGAGTCCGCCGAACTGAGACACCGCAGCCTGCACGGCCGCGCGCACCTGTTCGGGCTCGGCGACATCGGTTTGCAGGACTTTCAGCCTCAACCCCGCGGCCTCCGCGGCAAGTTTCTCATTCGCCGCGGCGTCGATACCGCAGGCCAGCACGCTGGCGCCGCCGTGCGCGAACCGCTTCGCAACGGCCCCGCCGATACCCGTGGTGCCGGTCACGATGGCAACTTTACCCGTGAAATCCATGGTCTGCTTTACTTCGCCTGGGCAGGAATCGTAAACGCCGGTCCGGGCAAACGGTGCTTGCGATCGCAAGTGCTGACCACGAAACGGAACGTCCCGGGACCCATGTAGACGTTGGCGCGGCACGGCCCGGGGCATTGCGGGGCGCAGCTAAAGCCATTCCAGGGCACGGGCCGGAGGACGGCTCCCGCAGCCAGTTTGACGCACTTCCCGACGGATGCGACGCCGCACTTTTCGAGCAGTTCGATGGCAACGTCAGCGCGCTCCCACCGGCCTTCGGACAACTGTTCCACCGTGACCTCGCGCGCCAGAGACACTTCCGACGAACCGTCATTGCGAACCTCGAAAGCGCCAGACGCGGCCAGATTGCTGACGCGCACACCGGCCTCGGCAGATTGCGCGGCGCAGCCGATGACCACGAATACGCTCACCAACAAAAAGAGAATGCCAGAACAGTTCATGTTCACCTGGTAACGTTGAAATCCTGCCACGTCTTTGCCTGGCGAATATTTGCGTTCGTGGTTTCGTTCGCCGCGAATACGTTGCAGTTGGCCCCCTGGAGACTGGTCACGACGTTCTTGAAGCGCCCGTCGGTGGGAGAGCCCTCAATGATGTGGCCGACGTTCGCGGAATTGGCGACGCCACCAAGCGGGGTCACCGTCCAGCCGGAACCCGAAGGCGCGGCGAATCCGGTGGGCTGGAATGTCGCCTGCCAGAGCACGTTCCAATAGACGCATTTCAAGTGGTGAAAGGCCAGCGAAGGATCGCGCAGCGTCAGCACGAAGCAGAAGTGAAACTCGAGCTGAACTTCGCGCAGAAAGTTGAGCTTGTTGGTCATCGTATTGGTGACCGCCAGTGAATAGCTGTCTCCGGGCTTATCGTAATGCGTGCTGGTCAGCTTCACCGGGAAGGGAGTGCCCGCCGCAGCCGTGCCCAGCACGTGGGTGTTGTAGAAAATGTCGCCCACGGGCCCCACCGTGTCGCGGCAAGCCTGTGCCGGCCGGGCCGGCGGGCGCGCCCGTTGCACAAACAGGCTGCCGTCGCTGTTGTGCTGGCCCCGATAATAGCCCCAGTTCGTTTCGATCCACTGCGCCTGGATGAACCCAAGCGTCCAGCCCACGGGGGAGTCGCCGGCGGCGCCGTGGAGGGTGACTTCACCGGAGGCCTGAATGTCGGTGCAATTGAACAGCGCGTCGGGAGGGACGATGGTGGGCGTCAGCACCTTCGGCCGCACCGTCATCTTTAACTTCGCCGAGCCGGGCGCCATGCTGACCGCCCTGCGCCACAATCCCGAAGCGTCCGGAGTGAGAGCCGGCGCGAGGCCGCCGCGGATTACCCGCGCAGCCGCGCGCCAGGCCTCTTGTTCGTGCCAATCGTCATGCGGACCAAACGCACCTAGTGGAGCGAATGCCGTTTCAGCCATCCTCTGCTGGAGACTGTGCGCGACCTCATGCGCCAGCAGATGCCTCCGCCGTGCGGGATTGACCGCCGCCGAGTCGATGAAGATGTGCGGGCCAAGCGCAAACGCGCGGGCCCCGGCCGCGCGCGCGATGCAGGCGGACAAGGGGTCCGAGTGAACGCGCACGGCCGACAAATCGCTTTGAAATCCGTCTTCGAATTGGCCCCGCGGCAGCGGCCGCAGGGGCTGCCCTGGATCTATTTTGGATGCGGTCACCGAAATTGCCTCCGTTACGGGCGCTCCTCCGTTGCGGGGGTTCGCGCACCGTCATGCTGCGAGACAGTATACACCTGCTTGCACCGGCGATTCGCGCCACTCCCGGCTCAGTGTTTTTGATGGCATTCCGGCTACGAACCAGCTCACCCAGACTTGATGACGACCGGGAGCCCGGCCGCTTCCCACGCCGCGATGCCGCCGGCCAACTCGATCACATTGGTGATGCCATGCTGGCTCAGGATGCTGACGGCGATGGAAGATCGATAGCCGCCCGCGCAGTGGACGGCGAGTCTGCGGCCGCGCGGCACCTCCGCCATGCGCTGCTGCAAGTGGGTGAGCGGGATATTGACGCTGCTGTCGATGTGTTTGGCTGCCCACTCGCGCGGCGAGCGAATGTCCATAACCAGCGGCGGGTCCGGCGAGTCCAGTTCTTCGGCCAGCATGGGAGCGCTGACCCTCTCCGTGGCCCAGACGAGATCCTGCCGTTCCGCGAGCGCTCCCATGCCATCCCGCAAACAACCCTTCACGTGATCAAACCCGATTCTTCCCAGACGCAAAGCCGCCTCCTGCTCGCGGCCGGGCTCGGCGATGATCACGATAGGCCGGGCGCGGTCGAGCACGGTGCCGGCCCACGTTGCATATTGGCCACCCAACCCGATATTGATGCTGCCGGCGATGTGACCCTTGGCGTACTCAGAGGCATCGCGCACGTCCAGGAGCTGAGCGCCGGCGTCTCCGATTTCGAGAACCTCATCCAGTTCGATGGGGTTCAGGACATGCTGCAGCATTTGATCCAGCGTGGGACGCTCGCGGGTGTTCAGGATCGCGTCGTACGCAAAGTATGACGGGGCGTCCGGTTGATCGGCGATCACCAGGCTGATGAACGCCTCTTTGGTCATCGGTTGCAGCGCGTAGTTCAACCTCCGCTGATCGCCCAACGTGGAAACCGTGTCGGAGGAGAGCTGCTTGCCGCAAAGAGAGCCAGCGCCGTGCGCCGGGTAGACCAGGGTTTCATCGGGAAGCGGCAGAAGCTTGTTGCGCAGGGAGTCGTACAAATGTCCGCCGAGTTCCCGAGCGGTCCATCCGAGCGAGGCGCGCAGATCCGGCCGGCCGACATCGCCAATGAACAGCGTATCCCCGGTCAGCACCGCGCAGGGTTTTGCGGGGTCCTTGTGCAGGTCGAAGAGAAGGATGGAGATGGATTCGATGGTGTGCCCGGGAGTCTCGAGAACCTGAACACGGAGTCCCGGGAATTCCAGGGCATCGCCATCTTTCATGGGAACGAATGCGTACTCGGCCTGGCCGCGCGCCCCGAGCCGGATATCCGCCCCGCAACGGTCGCGCAGTTCGAGATGGCCGGCAAGGAAATCGGCATGGAAATGAGTGAGGAAAACATGGCGGATGTTCACTCCGAGTCCCTCGGCATCGGTCAGGTATTGCTGGATGTCGCGCTGCGGATCAACCACGATCGCGCTTGCACTTGCTTCGTCGGACACCAGATATGAGGCGTGGGCGAGGCAGCCCAGATAATACTGCTTGAGGAACATTGGTGATTATTGTAGAACGCTGGTCGCCAGTCCCGGACGATCCTTCCGGTTCGTACCTCCTCTGCAACGTGCTTTACCGCCCTACAAAGTGTTCTTGACTGTACTCTACGTAATAGAGTCCTCTAATACTGTGGGATACCCTGAAAACAGGGACTCACACCAAGGAGTCCGCCAATGAAAACCGCGTTCTCAATCTTTGCGCTTTGTTTCAGTCTCTCGCTCGCAGCACAACAGCCGGCTTCGAACAGCGCCGACGCGCAACGCGAGGCCATGCGCAAGCTTTCGTTTCTGGCCGGTCACTGGTCTGGGCCGGTTTCCGTCGTTCGCGGACCGGGCGAACCGCTTCACCTCACCCAGACAGAAGATGTCGAGTACAAGCTTGACGGCCTTGTCCTTCTGGTCGAAGGCAAGAGCACGGGCGCCGCCGGCAAAGTATCGTTCAGCGCTCTGGCCACGATTTCGTACGACGATGTCTCGCATACCTATCGCTTCCGTGCCTACAATGACGGCCACTACGTCGACACCGAGCTTTCAGCGACCTCTGACGGCTTTTCGTGGAGCTTTGCAGCCGGGCCGGCGCACATTGCGAACACCATGCACCTGACCGGCAAAGGCGAGTGGGCCGAAGTGACCGAGGTGACCTTTGGGAACAATCCTCCGCGCCGCAGCGTGGACATGCTGCTTCAACATCTGCCGTAAAGAGGAGAACCGCAATGCAGGACCACACCACCGAGCAGGAACTGAAGGAGAGGTTGATCCTTATCGAACAAATGATCGCCGAGGGACGCCATGGCACGGAGAGCTGGGGATGGACGTTCGTTCTCTGGGGGCTCGTTTACTATGCCGCCATCGCGTGGTCCGCGTGGGGTCACAGCGCGTGGGCCTGGCCGGCCACTATCTCGATTGGGGTGGTTGTTACCGGCGTCGTGCCTTCCTTGAAGGCCGGCCATTATCCGAAGACCACCCTGGGCCGCGCAATCGGTTCTATCTGGCTTGCCTTGGGAATTTCCATGTTCGTACTCTTTCTATCCCTCGGGCTGAGTGGAAGATTGACCGATCAGCACATCTTTGTGGCCGTCATGTCGGCGATCCTGGGCATGGCCAATGGAGCTTCGGCCCTGATGCTTCGCTGGAAGGTTCAGTTGGCGTGCGCGCTGGTGTGGTGGGTGGCGGCTGGGGCGGCCTGCTTTGGCAACGAAGCACTGAGCACGATCGCGTTTCTGGTGGCCATCTTTCTCTGCCAGATCGTGTTCGGTCTCTATGGCATGATCGCCGACGCGAAAGAACGCAAACGGCGCGGTCCAGTCCATGCCTGACTTGCCCGAACTCAACCCAGTGGTTCATGGCAGGTTGCGACTGGCGCTGCTCTCGCTGCTCAGCGGCGTGGAGGAGGCTGAGTTCAAGTGGCTCCGCGCAAAGACCGAGGCCACCGACGGCAACCTGGGCGCGCAACTGCTAAAGCTGGAAGAAGCCGGGTACGTGGCTGTCGAAAAGAAATTCGTGTTGCGCAAACCGCAAACTCTGTATCGCATGACGGAAACGGGCCGCCAGGCCCTGACCGAATACGTGCAGGCAATAAAACAGTTGCTTGGCCCAGCCATCGACCGTTAGCAGGATGCTGAAAAAGGCTATCTGGTCCCCGCTCAGTCACCGTCGCGGTTCGGCAACCACCTGCAAACACCTGTAAACAAGCGGTTTTCGGGCTTTTTCAGCAGCCTGTCAGGTCCCTGGTTGACCCGGTGTCTTCTGAGCAGGCAGTTTTGGCGAGGCGATGCCGACGTTCCAGCCCCAGACGAGGTCGCCGCTCTGCTTCCGTCTGGAAACAACGGCCTCGTTAAATTCGAACATCCCCGGCAAGAGGTGATCCGACGGGCGGGGCGCGTCCGCGAACGCCATATAGGAATGCGATGATCCGTAGGCCGGCCAATCCGGCTGACTCGCGGCCCGCGGCCTGCCAGAGCGAGCGAAACTCGTCCAATAGCCGACCATCGCCTCACTCAGACCCGCCTCCTGGGGGTTCAGCGGGATCTTCGGCCAATTCGGCGGGGTGGCATTGACCGTTCCGAACACGAAGGGCAGTTCGCTGGCATGGAACCCGTGCAGGCCTGCCGAATCCTCGGCAGGATAGCCGTGATCAAAATAGTAGAGGAACGACGGCAGGCCCAGCGCGGCCTGCTTGCGAACCAGCCGTTCCGCAGTCCATCCGTACAGGGCATCGCGCGTAGTCGCCAGGATGCTCTCCTCCATGCTGGCGCTGGGATAGAGCTTCAGGAATTCGTCGGCGAGGTCGAGATAGCGCTCGCGAATGATGCGCTCATACTCGGCGGAATTCGCCGGGGGCCTCGGAGCGAGCACCATGAGCGAGCGAATCTCACCGCTATTGAAGCCGGCGAGCAACGGCACCGGCGCTTGTTCGCCTCGGTCGAAAACATCCACCAACTGGCGCGGCAAAGTTTTCCCATCGATGGTGCCCCATGGAGCAAAGCCTGCCGCTGGAGCGGCGTCCGTCAACGCCTGCGCATCCATCGCCCGCAGAGCCGCCAGATCCGGCTTTTTCAGCGCGGCGGCAAGGCGCGTGCCGCTGTCTTCCGCCGCCGCGGAGCCGAAACGGCGCTGCTTCAGCTCTGGCGTCGAGATCATGTATGCGCTTTCGGCAATCGCCTTCGAGAACAGGCCCCGGGCAGCCGGCGCAGCCATCAGGTACATGACGCTCAGCGCGCCCGCAGATTCGCCGGCGATGGTCACGTTCGAAGCGTCCCCGCCGAAGGCGCGGATGTTCCGCCGGACCCACCGCAGCGCTTCGATCTGATCGAGCAGTCCGTAATTCCCCGACACTCCGTCGGGCGACTCGGCGCTGAGTTCAGGATGTGCGAGCCAGCCAAGCACTCCAAGCCGGTAGTTGATCGACACAACGATAATGCCCTGCGCCGCGAGCCGCGCACCGTCATAGATGGGCTCGCGACTGGCGCCCGAAGTCAGCGCGCCGCCGTAAATCCAGAAGAAGACGGGCGCGTTGTGAGCGCCGGCGGGCGCCCAGATATTCAGCGTCAGGCAATCCTCGCTCATGGGCAACGGACCGCGCGAGTAGACAGTCTGGATCTTACTGGACGGCTGATAGCATGCCGGTCCGAATTCCGTGGCCGTTCGAGTTTCCTCCCATCGCGGCATGGGAATTGGCGGCTTCCAGCGTGCCTGCCCCACAGGAGGCAACGCATACGGGATGCCCTTGAAGACGCGCAGCATACCGTCAAGCTGTCCTTCGATTTTGCCGGCCGGAGCGTTTACGATTGGACTGCGTTTCGCCGGTGCCGGGTCGGGCGCCTTTGCGCTCTGTGCGGGGGCGAGTACAGGCGTAAGAGCGAGACAGGCGAGCGCGGCGCCCAAGAGCGGCAAATGACGACGAAGCATCATCTTACGATTCCTCCAGTACGGCCTCCATGTGCAGGCACGCGCGCCAGGCCAAACGGTACGGCGCGCCGTTCACAACATTCTATTTGAAAGGGAGCAGCCAAAGCTGTAGCCGCTACTGTAGCATGGGCGGATATGTGTTGAAAGGGTCAGGTGAGACTCGAATCAACGAACCGACAGCATAGACTCGGCATGCCATTCACCGAGTCAATGACACGGACGGCCAGATGACGAAAGAGTTCTCCGAAGGAAGACCGCTGGCCGCGAAGACGGTCCGGCACATCGGCGGAATGCTCTACACCGCTCTTTCCGAAGCGGATCGCCTTGGGTTGTTGAACATACCTCATCCCAGGCCAACAAACGTGTGGTCCTGCCGAAACTGCCGAAACGCCGGCCACCGGTACTCGACAAAGAGAAGCCAGGCGCTTGAGTCAACCGGCGTCACGACGAGGAACTGACGGGTTCGGTGGGCGATTCCTGCTGACTATTCTCCAGATAAACCTCAGAGTTCGACTGCCCGCCAGCCACGTGAGGAATCCGAAGGTCAGGGATCAAATGAACGATTAACACGGGGCGAATTGCTGACCCGGTTACTATCCAGGGCCATGACCACTGCCTGGGTCGAACCAGAAGCACTAGCAGCATGAATCCCAGGCCCAACGTCCACGCAGTAAGCCATGAAACGAAGACAATTCGCCCGAAAATCTTTTCGGCGCTCGACACTGCAGGTCTCACTTGAGGGTAGCACGAAACACGGCGAGAACTTCCATGATGAAGGAGAGTCGCCGGCACGCTAGTCAGATGCCCTGACCGAAAGCGTATGTCGGACCACCTTGTGCCAGAACCGAATTGACCACCCAGCAAGTAGCCAACGGGGCGATCAACAACCCCACCGGGTCGGGGAGGTTCTTGCAGAGATCGTGCCGCCGCGGAGTGAGTGCCCGATTAGGTCTGACACCGCGAACGAAAAACAGCCATATCGTACATTGACTCTGCAGGCCTTCAGCCGCCGGTCCCGCTCACTGCAGACGGAAAGCTGGATTGCGCACCGAAATAACACTCGATGGCCTCCACCTTTTGGTCTGTGACCCGGAGATATTCCACGTTCCGAAACGATTTACCGTTCCTGGTCAGGCAACGATACTTGACAAAGGCGTCGTTGCCGTTTCCGATCACCCGTTCCAATTCAAACCGTTCGATAAAATTGATCTGGGTCTCCCAACATCGCGTTTTGAAAACGCTCTTACTGATGTGGTCATCACCGGCCGCGCTCGAAAAGGTGAAATTGTCGGCAAGCAGGGCATCGACGGGTCCCCAGTCTTTCTGCTCCCATGCCGCATACCACTTGCGGATGACGTGCTCTTTGGTCGGACCCAGCCCTATCGCTGCTTGCGCGCTCACCGCTCCCGGCAAACTCAACGCTCCAGTCAGTGCGCAAGCCCCTGCTCCGAGCAGGTACCTGCGTGACGTTACGATCCTTGTCATAGTCGATTCTCCTTAATTGCAGCAGTTATCGGGAAGCACCAGCATCGGTCAAGCCGTTTTCCTCTGGTCCGCACACACGGCTTCGAATTTCCGCCTGGCCATGTGCCGCTGCTTCGTCGCCCACACGGCCGTCATCATCCAGAATGGCGTCGATGCGGGATGCAGCCGGCATTGATTCGCATTCGGTCCGTGTCCATTAGTCATAATCGTCACGACCTTGCCACCAAGATGCTTCGAGTAGAAGCGGAATCCTTCACGGCAGTTGCCGCGTACTTGAGTTACGCGCAGAGCCTGGTTATTGCGTCAGGCATATCGTTTTCTCTTTACTGGTTTGTGGTTGATGGAACAGCAGCTCAACGTGACGTCGCAGATGTTCAATGCACGCCGCGGCCACCTCGCGGCTGTTCCTGGCCTTCGCCAGGATGAACGCGCCCTGGATGGTGGCTTGCATGTAGAGTGCGAGGCTCTCAGCTGTCCACTCCGCTTCGATTCCATGCTGCCGTCTGGCCTCCTGAATGTCCGGCACCAGAGTTGCGGCGTGCTCGCTGATGCTCCGGTTGCAGACCTCACGCAGGGCCGGATGCGTGTCGTAGACCTCCTGCACCATGGTTCCTGCCAGGCAGGTGAAGTCGGGCAGTTCGCCGCGCAGCAGAGCCTTGCGAAAATCCACATACGCCAGCAGACGGTCGAGCGGGTCTGCGTGCTCGCGGTAGGGCGCGGATGCGAAAAGGGCGTCGGAGCCTTCAATCCAATACTCGGCGGCGGCCAGGGCCAACCCTTCCTTGCTGTCGAAGTGGTGGAAGAAGCTTCCCTTGGTGAGCCGGGCGGCTTCGCAGATGTCCTCGATGCGCGTGGCGGAGTAGCCCTTGGCGCGGATGACGTGCAAGGCCGCATCGAGGAACCGGGTCTTCGATTCGTGCCTCGATTCGAGCTTTGTTTCAGTTGGGTTCATCGCGATATACTTACCGGTTCGTACAACCATACCTACTAATCGGTATACTGTCAAGAGAGGGACTTCGCAGTCTACGGCACGGCGTCACGGCTTCAGGAAATGCTTCCATCGAGCACCACTCCTCCCCGGGTTTCGAATCGTTGCGAACTGTCCCGGCTATTGCCTTCTGTCCGATCCGGGGCAGTGGCCATCTTGTCCACGCGTTCCGTGGCCTCGGCCAATAGCCCAAGAACACATTGACCCTACGGGCGACTGCTGGGCACCGAGGGTTGGGGTCTGGACGGTCAGCAAGCGATTTCTTCCCCTGGAACGAGGCCATGGCTGACGTTATTGGGGAGGCTGGAAAAGCTGGCGCGGAGCGGCGGTTAGCAAATGTTAGCACGCGCAGAGGCGAATCTGCGGAAGTCTTTGAAAAGACAAAAAGAAGAGTGGCGGGGACGACGGGGCTCGAACCCGCGACCTCCGACGTGACAGGCCGGCGTTCTAACCAACTGAACTACGTCCCCTAATCGATAACGTCGGTAAACTCATACTAGCATGGCGGGTTCGGAACCGACAACAATGGGAGAGATGAATGTGGAAACCTCCCGGCAGCGGTTCCAGAGCCAGCGCACCGTCCGTTTCACCGAGTCCGTGATTCGTGAGATGACCCGGCTCGCGGTGCGTCACAACGCCGTGAACCTGGCGCAGGGATTTCCCGATTTCAGCGCGCCCGAAGAACTGAAGCGGGCGGCCTGCGACGCCATCAACGGCGACGTCAATCAGTACGCCATCACCTGGGGCGCGCGGCCGTTCCGCGAGGCGATCGCCGCGAAGTACAGGCGCCATTACGGTCTCGATTACGATCCGGAGCGCGAGGTGACCGTGTGCTGCGGGTCCACCGAGGGGATGATCGCCTCGCTGTTGTCCGTCGCAAATCCCGGCGATGAGATCGTGGTGTTCGAGCCGTTCTACGAGAACTACCGGCCCGATGCGCTGCTGTGCGGCGCCGAGACGCGCCTGGTGACTCTGCACCCACCGGATTGGACCTTCGACCCGGCCGAGCTGCGCCGGGCCTTTTCGCCGCGCACCCGGGCCATCATTCTGAACACGCCCAACAACCCCACCGGCAAGGTGTTCTCGCGCGCCGAGCTCGATATCATCGCCGCGCTGTGCCACGAGTTCGACACGCTGGCGATCACCGACGAGATCTACGAACACATCCTGTACGACGGCGCGAGCCACATTCCCATCGCCACGCTGCCCGGCATGCGCGAGCGAACGCTGCTGGTGAACAGCATGAGCAAGACGTGGGCGGTGACGGGCTGGCGCACGGGTTGGGTATTGGGTCCGGCGGATCTCAGCGAGGGCGTGCGCAAGGTACACGACTTTCTTACGGTGGGCGCGGCCGCTCCCCTGCAACAGGCGGGCGTGGTGGCACTGAACATGACGGACGGATATTATGAGCGCGTGGCGCGCGAGTACGGGGAGCGGCGGGACCTGCTGCTGGGCGTGCTGGAAAAAGCCGGCTTCCGCTGCTACCGCCCACAGGGCGCCTACTACATTATGTGCGACATCTCCGGGTTCGGGTTCCAGGATGACGTGCGCTTCGCGATGCACCTGCTGGAGGAGATCGGCGTCGCAGCGGTGCCTGGATCGAGTTTCTTCGAGCAGTCGGCGGGCGGCAGCCAGCTCATCCGATTCTGTTTTTGCAAGAAGAACGAGACGCTTGAGGAAGCCGGCCATCGGCTGGCCAGGCTTTCATGAAGGCCGCAGCGAACGCCCCATCAACAGAGCACCCCAGGCCCGAGCCGCGCTGGCCCGCTGGAGTCGCGGTGACGGCGGTAGGACTACTGAACATGATTCTGCCGGAGCCGCTGAGCGCAGGTCCGTTCTGGCTGCTGCTCGCGATCATCGCGGCTCTCCTTGTGCCCCTGATCCTGACGAATCAGCTTGGACGGCATGGGCTCAACCAAAGGCTGGCTTACCTTCTGCTTGGCGTGGTGACGGTTTTCCTGATCTACTCGGTGTGCGCGCTGATTCTGGCGATGACCGAGCATCGCGAGTCTCCCCAGAAATTGCTGCTGTCCGCGGTGGTGCTCTGGGTCAGCAACATTCTGGTGTTCGCCTCATGGTATTGGCGGCTGGATGGAGGTGGACCGCACGCCCGCGCCGTCCGCCCGGGTCATACCCATGGAGCGTTTCTGTTTCCACAGATGACCATGGATGAGACAGAGCGGCGCCACGCCGGATTTGGCGACTGGCGGCCGGGCTTCGTGGATTACCTGTTCCTGGCTTTCAACACCAGCACGGCGTTCTCACCCACTGATGTTCCCGTGCTCTCGCGCTGGGCCAAAGTGATGATGATGGTGCAGTCGGCGATTTCTCTGGCCACCATCGCGCTGCTGGCCGCTCGGGCTGTGAACATTCTCTGATGTATTGCCCGGTATGATTCGAAAGTGGGGCAGGCTGGCAGCCTGCGGCGGCCTCTCAGGCCGCCTGAGCTGCTGAGAGCCCCGCGCAGGGCACGGCCCTGCGCCACATCAGTCAGGCGGTGGCGGGCTTGCCGTTGATGATCACGTTGGTCAGCTTCAAGCCTTCCACGTGCTCCAGCACGTTCGGGCGGGCAATCTGGTTGAAGGTGCAGTTCTCCAGACGCACGTCGCGGATGGGCGAAGAGCCGAATCCGCGGAGCTGCAGCGCATATTCGCTCTTTTCGCAGGTGACATCGCGGATGTCGATATCGCTGACCGTTGGGCGCTCCGGCCCCTGCTCGCCCTCCTCATAGAGAAAATCGACCTGGAGCACGGCGCCGGAAACCTGGCCAATGACGATGTTCCGGAAAAAAATGTGCTCGATGGCGCCGCCGCGCATGGCGTTGGTTTTGAACCGGAAGGCCTGATTCAGCTCAGGGCTGTTCAAGCGACAATTTTCAGCGAAAACGTTGCGCACGCCCCCGGACATTTCACTGCCGACGGTGAGCGCGCCATGTCCATCCTTCATCTGGCACCCGCGGACGATGATGTTCTGCGACGGCACGGCCACGCGCCGCCCGTCGCGGTTACGCCCCGACTTGATGGCAATGCAATCGTCGCCGGTTTCGAAGGAGCAGTCCTCGATCAGTACGTCGGTGCAGGAGTCCGGATCGCAGCCGTCGTTGTTGGGCCCGCGGCTGGCGATCTTCACCCCGCGCACGGTGACGTTGGCGCATAGAACCGGGTTGATCTCGAACATAGGCGAATTCCGGATGGTAACGCCTTCGATGAGGACATTCTTCGAATGACAGATTTGGATGGAGCAGGGCCGGAGATAATCGCCTTCGCCGAAAACGCGCTCGGCCACCGGCACATCCTTCGCGCCCATGTCGAACAGCCGGTTGCGCGCCTTCTCCTGATTGGGAAGGCCTTCATGCCAGCCGCAATTGGTACGCCCCTTCCACGGCCACCAATGCTCGCAATCCGCCTGGCCGTCGATGATTCCCGTGCCGGTGACGGCAAGGTTTTCCTGACGGTCCGCGTAAATGAGAGCGGAGTAATTCATGCATTCCACTCCCTCCCAGCGCGTGTAGACGGCGGGAAGATAACGGCGGGTGTCGCGGGTGAACAGAAGTGTCGAATCCGCGGAAAGGTGAAGGTTTACATTGCTTTTCAGATGCACGGGCCCGGTGAAGAAGATTCCGGCGGGCACGTTTACCTGCCCCCCGCCCGCGGCGGCGCATTCGGCGATAGCGCGCGCAATGGCCGCGGTGCAGTCAGCCTTGCCGTCGCCCACGGCGCCATAGCGAGCTACGTCGAACTGCCGGTCCGGGAACACCGGCGGCTTGATGCGCTCCAATATCCGAGGCACCTCTTCCCAGCCGGAAGCGGGCTCCCCGCGCAGGCGTGAAAAGCCGGCCACCGCCAGCAATCCTCCACCAACGCGGAGAAACTCGCGGCGGTTGCCGGAGAGGCGCGAAAGGCAATCTCGTTCGGACATGGAATCCTCTTGCACTATGCTGAATGCGCCTCGCGCTGTCAAATCGAAGTAACTGAAGAGATCGTTGAGAGAATGTGAACGAAGATCGGCTTGACGTCGAAGGCTGTCCGATACCACGCTGGTAGTGCCATGAATTCACATCGCAGTTATCAGGATGTTTTGGTGGTTGAAGCGGCGGACATGCCGTTTACGCAGCCCGAGCCCGGTCTGACGCGGCTGGTGGGCGCGTATAACGACAAGCTGTTTCTGGCCGAGCACCGCATGGAAAAAGGATGGGCCGGCACGGCGCACAGCCACCCGCACGATCAGATGGTCTATGTGGTGTCCGGGCGTCTCGCGGTCACGGCTGGCGGCCGTGCGTTCGAGGCGCGCGCGGGTGACAGCTTCGTGGTGCGCGGCGGCGTCGAGCATCAGGCGGCGGCGATGGAACCGTCGCTGGTGATCGACGTGTTCACGCCCTGCCGCGAGGATTATCTTTGAGACCTCGGCGAAGCGTTGCGCGATATACTTCTCTTTCGCCGACCCGGAGACCCGTCCATGCCCTTTGAGAACAGATTGCGCAGAGACTTCCTTCTGTCCGCTGGCGCGGGACTTGCCGGCGTGACGCCCGCCGCGCAGGCCAGCGCGCCCGCGGATCATGACGCGTTTCTTAACGTGCGGACATTTGGCGCGGTGGGGGACGGTAAGTGGCTCGATACGGTGGCCATCAACAAGGCTATCGCAGGCGCGGCCGCGGCGGGAGGCGGAACGGTGTTATTCCCGGCCGGTAGTTACCTGAGTTACTCCATCCACTTGCGAAGTAACGTGGACCTGTATCTCGATCAGGGCTCCACCATCGTCGCAGCCGACTCGCCGGCTCCCGGGGATAGCGGTGGTTATGACCCTGCGGAGCCGAGCGAGTGGCGCGATTACCAGGATTACGGCCACAGCCACTGGCATAACAGCCTGCTCTGGGGCGAGGGAATCGAGAACATCGCCATCCTCGGTCCCGGACGCATCTGGGGAAAGGGGCTCAGCAAGGGATACGGAGAGGGACCGCGCGCCGAACAGCCAGGCGTGGGCAACAAGGCCATCAGCCTCAAGAACTGCCACAATGTGCTGCTGCGCGATTTTTCCATTCTGCACGGCGGGCACTTCGGCATACTGGCGACCGGCGTCGATAATCTGACCATCGACAACCTGCGCATCGACACCAATCGCGACGGCATGGATGTTGATTGCTGCCGTAACGTGCGCATCTCCAATTGCTACGTGAACTCACCATGGGACGACGGTATCTGCCTCAAGAGTTCGTATGGGCTCGGCTGGGCCAGGCCCACCGAGTTTGTCACCATTAGTAACTGCTACGTAAGCGGGTGCTTCGAAGAGGGCACGCTGCTTGACGGCACTTACAGGCGCTTTCCCGCGAACGCGCCCGTTCCCCGCACCGGGCGAATCAAGTTCGGCACCGAGTCCAACGGCGGCTTCCGGAACATCACCGTCTCCAACTGTGTCTTTGAGGGTTGTCAGGGACTGGCGCTGGAATCTGTGGATGGTGCGCTCCTCGAAGACGTCACCATCACTAACATATCCATGAGGGACATCGCCAGCGCGCCCATTTTCCTGCGTCTGGGCAAGCGCATGCGCGGGCCGGCGAGCGCCACGGTGGGGACGTTGCGGCGCATCCTCATCAGCAACCTGGTCTGTTCCAATTCCGTCTCCGGGCTGGGCTCCATCATCAGCGGAATTCCCGGCCACGCGGTTGAGGATGTCACCATCAGCCACATACACGTGTCGCACCAGGGAGGCGGGACGAAAGAGCAGGCGGCCATCGCGCCGCCTGAGAATGAGACCGCTTATCCGGAGCCGGACATGTTCGGCGGCATGCCTTCACACGGCTTCTACATTCGCCATGCGAAGGGCATCCGGTTCGACAACATCGAGATCGCATCCGCGCAACCGGACCTGCGTCCAGCGTTCGTGCTGGACGATGTGGCCGACGCTGACTTTTTCCGCGTCCGCGCGCCGCGGGCGGCGGACACGCCCATGTTTGCCCTGCAGAACGTGGCTGATCTCGCGATCCACATGTGCAGGTCCGTGGCGGACACGCAACTGACGCGCGTGGAGCAGGCTACCCTGTGATTCCATGATTTTGCCAGAAGAACCAGCGGAAGGCACGAGGTAATGCCGACTCGACGCGGTTTCCTTTCCGCGAGCGCAGGGCTTCTGGTGCGGCGTACGGCCTCCGGAGCGGACCACGGCGAAGCTGGCCAGACGATCCGAGCCGTAGTAGCGGCCGGCGGCGGAGGGGACTTTCAGACGATTCAGCGGGCCGTCGATCACGTCCTCGATCATCCTCCGGACTCGGTGGGACGGGTGATTCTGGAAATCCGACCGGGCATATACCCCGAGCGCGTCAAGATTCCGCAGGACCGGCCCCGGCTGACCTTGCTGGGCACGGACGCCGAAGCCACGATTGTCACTTCACGAATGAGCGCGGCCGAGGCCGGCGGCACCTTCTTCAGCCCCATCGTCGAAGTGAACGGCGCGGCGTTCGACGCGGAGAACATTTCCTTCGAGAACAGCTTTGGAACCGGTTCGCAGGCAGTGGCCGTTTCGCTGCACTCTGACCGCGCCAGCTTTCGCAACTGCCGCTTTCTCGGCTGGCAGGATACGCTTTACGCCGCTCTCGGGCGGCAATATTATCGCGATTGCCGGATTGAGGGGCAGGTAGATTTCATTTTTGGCAACGCCGCCGCGGTGTTCGAGCATTGCGAGATTCACAGCCGCGGCAGCGGCTACATCACCGCCCAGAGCCGCACCACGCCCGATGGGCCCACCGGCTTCGTGTTTCGCAATTGCCGTTTGACGGGTCCTCCGGACGCACACGTATTTCTCGGCCGCCCCTGGCGGTCCCGCGCGCGCGTGATTTTCCTCAGTTGCTGGATGGACCGCCACATTCTTCCACAGGGCTGGGACAACTGGGGCGATGCCCACAACGAGAAAACCGCGTGGTTCTCCGAACTGGGCTCAACAGGCCCGGGCGCCGACGCGACGGCCCGCGCCGGCTGGGCGCACACCATCACGCCCGCGGAGGCGGCTGCTTTTGATCCTGGGACGTTTCTGAAAGGCGCCGACGGCTGGGCACCGATGAGCATGCCGGCGGATTCCACCCGATAAGCCCTATTCGACCTTCCACTCCGCCACGCCGGCGGACCACGCCGGTTGCATGGTCACTTCCAGACGCAGGCCGCTGGTGGTGACAGGCGTAAAGACGACTTCGTTGTAACGATCCTTCTCGATTCCCCATGCGCCGGCATTCTCCACCGGTTTCCACTCGTCGCCATCCTTATAGAGAATGCGCCACGCGGCGGGCACGCGCACTTCACCGCGGCCGGTGTCGTCGAACCAGTAGACTTGCACGCCATGGACTGTCGAGGTGTTCCGGAATTGATACTCGATCCATTCCGTCTTCCCTTTCTCCGGCCACCAGTCGAAGTACGAACTGGGGTCGCTGGACGATGCCGGCTCCTCGCCATCGTTCACGGCCTGGGGACGTTTCGTAATGCCCTCGCCAGTAACCCTGTCGCCACCGCGCGACGCCGTCACCTTGCTTTTCATGGCGAGGGTTGGATACGGAGTGGGCCGGGCGGAGGATTCGGCATCGGGGATCCAGACGACCATCTCATCTTTGCCGCGATTCGCCCAATCGCAGTACGGGATGGCCGTGAAATCCTCGTTGGTGCGGATCAGCTTGCCCGCCGAATCATAGGCCAGCGCGACGGCCCGGCTCTTTACCACTTCCACGCCGTTCAATAAGTCCGGCCGAAATTCGGCGCTCAGCTTCGCGTCATCGGACAACACGATGTCTCGCACTTTATGATCCGGATTGTCCACACCCTCGGCCGCGAAGACGATGGGGCCGCGCTGGATGGCCACGCGGCCGCGATCGGCGGCCACCTGGCTGTTGGCTACAATCCTTCGAACCGGCATGGGAAGATCGAGGGCGATCACATCGCCAGCCTTCCACTGGCGGCGGAGCGCCACATAGCCTTTGTCCAACTGGATCGGCACCGGTTTGCCATTTACCGCGAGGGTGACTTTCTCGCTCGCGGCGCCCGCAAAATGGTAGAGATCGCTGGGCACGGCGTCGTTTCTGGCCCATCCAGGAATGCGCACGTTGATTGCGAAGGTAGCGGGCTCACCCGGATCCACGGAGATTTTCACGCGTCCGTCCCAGGGATAGCGGGTGTCCTGCACCATCTTTACCGTGCGATTCCCCATGGCGATCCCGGCGCTTCCGCCGGCGAACAGATTCACGTAGATCGCGTTGTCGCCAAGCGCATAAACATAACCCGGAACGGAGGCCATGAAGCGAGTGATGTTGCCGGGACAGCAAGCCACACCGAACCATGGACTGCGCCCGTACCGCCCGGCCGACTCGAGCGGGTTCTGGTAGAAGAACGATTTGCCGTCGAGCGAAACGCCGGAGATGAGTCCGTTATAGAGTGTGCGCTCCATCACGTCGACGTACTTCGCGTCGCCATGCAACAGGAAGAGGCGCTCGTTCCAGAAGTCGTTGCCGACCGAAGCGCAGGTCTCGTTGTACGCGGTCAGGTTGGGCAGTTCGTAATTGTCTCCAAACGCTTCGCCCGCGCCGGTGGCGCCGATCCCGCCGGTGATGTAGAGCTTTTTCCCGACAACATTTTCCCAGATGGCATCGAGCGCATGAACGTACGCCATGTCGCCGGTCATGGCCGCCACATCGGCCATTCCGGAATACATGTAGGTGGCGCGGACGGCATGGCCCACAGCTTCGGTCTGCTCCACGACGGGCAGGTTCGCCTGGTTATAGGTGTCGCCGCCCCCGCGGGAGTCGAGCATGAACCTGGCCAGATTCAGATAGCGTTCGTCGCCGGTGACACGGTACAGCTTCACCAGGCCCATCTCGACAATCTGGTGGCCTGGCCAGATGGTTCGCTTGCCCGGCCCGAAGGTGTTGCAGAGAAGATCCGCGCTGCGCAGAGCAATGTTGAGCAGCGTGCGCTTCCCGGTAGCCTGGTAATACGCCACCGCCGCTTCGTAGAGGTGGCCCAGGTCATAAAGCTCGTGACTCAGCTTCTCTTCGTCTTCCCAGCGTTCCTGTCCTGACCAGGCATGCGGGTGCGCCGGATCGATAGTTCGCGCCGTGTACAAGTATCCGTCCGGCTCCTGAGCGGCGCCAATTTTCACGATGAGGCCGTCAACGTACAACTCCATGGCGGGGTCGGCCTTGACGCTGAGAGCATAGGATGCGCCTTCGATGACCTTGTAGATGTCGGTGTCATCGAACGGATACGGAGGAATCATCCGCTCCCGGACCGGGGTGTCTTCGCCGGAGAGCTCGCCACGCAACGCTTCGGCGGCGTGAATGAAGTTCTCCACGCGTCCCGTCTCTTCGCACTTCTGAAAAGCAAAGGGAATGGTGACCTTGCGGTTCGTCTCAATGCGCGGCGCCCAGAAAACGTCGTTCAAGTGGACGGCGGTGAAGGGAACGGGCCTGATCGGGTAGTCATGGTCGGAGCTGGCCGCGCTGGCGACGCCGGCGGGCTGAGCCGCCTGGAGGGTGAAAAGGGCCAGCGAAAGGCCTGCCGCCAGCCACGATCCTGAGAACTTCCTGGGCATCATTTCGGAAACGCTTTCATTATAAGGCAGTGTCGTGTAAGGACCCGTTTAGTCCCATTGATTGAACGGCGCTTGCAGACCGGCTGGGTCATCTCGATGAACTCGACGGCCCACGAACCGGATACGGTCCGCGGGCCGTCGCACCGCGCTCAGGGAACGGTTGCCGTCTAGAAAGAGATCCTCGCGCCCAGCTGAATGGTCCGGGGAAGGTTCTGCGAGGTCGATTTTGCGAAAGTCGCGTCCGCCAGGTCAGGGTCCACGGCGGTCAAGTTAACTTTGTTCAGTATGTTTTCAAAATCGAAACGTAACTGCAGGCTGCCCTTCTCGCCAAGCCACTTGACTGCGGTGTTCTTTAAAACGCTGGCATCTACCTCCACCAGACCCGGGTTGCGGCAGCTGTTACGCGGAATGTTCCCTTCCGAGCCCGCCGATGGAGCGGTGAAGGTGCTAGCCGGGAATATGCCCGTGAGGTATTGCTGCTCATTATAAGAGCTGCTGCAGTAGCCTGACGGAGCATTGGGAATGTCAAAGTTGGTCCCGTCGGCATTGTAGTCGCCGGCAGGGTACGGGGCGGTAGTGAACACCCAGAACGGCGTCCCGGACTGGATCGCGCTGATGACGCTAAGCTCCCATCCTGAGGTGATCTCCTTCCCGACTCCGCTCTTCATGCCGGGAACCGTGTACACGCCGGAGAAAGAAAAACGGTTGCGCACGTCCCAGTTGGCGGGAGCGTAGTAACTGCTGTACGCGGCCGGATCGGGAACGGTGAAGCCGCCATCATGGTCGAAGCGGGTGTCGGCGTTCATATCCGACATCGCTTTCGACAGCGTGTAGGAGGTCTGGAACGTAGCGACGTTGCCCACGGTGCGGCGAAGAGTCAGAATCATCGCGTTGTAACTTCCGTTGAGGATGTTGCTGACGTAGTTCATCGTCCCGAAGTTGGAGTTGGGTAGCACCAGCTGGCCGTTGTTCGTCATCAGATCTCCAGTGGTCCGATTCCAGTTAATTCCGGCCAGGCCGTTGTAGCTCTTCGAGCCGGAGTAAGAACCACCGGCCACGAACTTATAGGGCAACTGCCGCTCCACTCCAACGACGTAATTGACGGCCATCGGAGCGGTCATATTCCGATCCAGACCATAGACGCTGGCGTTCAGGCCGACGAACCCTCCCGCCGCGGTGACCGGCGTTATCGGAATGGCCGGCAGCGGATAGCTGTATGGGTAAGTGGCCGAAGGCGCCTCCGCGAACAAGGGCTGAATGGGACAGACCACCGATATACACGGCGAGCCGATTGATGCGGGCGGATTGGTGCGCATTTCATCAACGGCCTGGCCGAGGCTGATCCAGTCGTGGAACACGCCGACCCCGCCACGGATGCTCCAGAGCCCGCGCTTCGACGGATCCCAGGCGAAGCCGACGCGCGGACTCCAGATGTTATCGATGGAGTGGGCAAAGACGCCGCTCACGGTTTGCACGGTGGCATCGGCGACCTGCTGCGCGATCGTGCTCCCGGAGCCGAGAATGATGTTTTGGTTGACACCGGAATTGGCGGCCGGCCCCTCCGGAGTAATATTGCTGAAGTCGTCCCAGCGCAAGGAGAAGGTAAACGAAAGGTTCGATTTCGCCTTCCAGTCATCTTCCACGAACAGTCCCCACGGATTTTCCTGGCCATCGAACAGCACCAGACCCGCCTGACCGGTCAGCGGATTGATGGCCCCGAATGACTCGCTGTAGGGCTGATCCTCCACCAGGTCCAGCAAATTGTTGAATGTGAAGCTGGGACGGTTATTGACCGGAGTGAAGTTGCCGAACTCGACGCCGTGGGTGCCCTGCGCGCCGAACTTCAACGTGTGGGCGCCGCGCACCCAGCTTAAGACGTCGCGCCAGTTGTAGTTGTGCGCGCGGTATTCTCCGGGCCCCCATGAGCTGTTGAAGCCGAGGCTTTGTCCGGTTACGCTGATGTCGGGGACGTCATCGGTGCCGCCCTGGCCGTTGGCCCCGCCGACGCTGTTGGCGGCGAAGCCCATTTCATTGAGCATATTCGAGCTGAACGTGTGGGTCCAATTCGCCTGCACGTACCAGTTCGACATGATGTCGTGATTCGAGAAGCCCACGACGTTGGCAGGGTGTCCGAGAGTGAATCCATCATTGGCGTAGTTGCCATAGATACGGTCGTTGCTGCCGACGTACTGGTCGACGCGGAAGCCGTATTGCAGAGCATTGTAGGGAGGGCTCAGATTCGAGACGCCCTCATCCAGCACCGGCAGGCTGCATGGAATGTTGGAAGTCGCGGCAGTGCCGCAGGAGCTTCCGAAGTATTGCTGCGCGGTCTCGGCGACGCCGCTGGTGGCCACCGCCGTGACGCCGTTCGTGGACAGGATTTTCGTTCCCAGATTGTTGGGGAAGTTCTGCTGGGCCCACTGGACAAACTCCGGCGACTGGAAGGTGAGGACGCTGTTTCCGGTGGAAGTCTGGGACCATAAAGATTCGGTTTCGGCGAAGAAAAACGTCTTGTTCTTAACGATGGGACCGCCGAAGGTGCCTACCAGATCGTTCCGCTTGAATGGGTTGTAGGACGAGGGAGTGAAAACTGTTCGCGCCAGCAGGTCCTGATTGGTGAACAGCCAGCTTCCCGTGCCGTGGAACTGGTTGGTGCCCGATTTCGTGGTGACCTGGATCAGGATGGAGCTACCGAGATTGTTCTCCGCGTCCCACGAATTCGTTTGCATGGAGACTTCCTGCACCGCATCGGGCGGGGGCGCATAGATTATGTTTCCGTTCTGGACGTTGCTGGTGGCATCCATGCCGTCCACGATGACGCGATTGCCCGTGTAGCTGCGGCCGTTGGCGCTCATGTCGGGGGTCTGGGTGCCGAAGTTGTCGGCGCCGCCGCCCGGAGATTCACCGGCTCCGTGCGTACCGGTGCCAACGACTCCAGGGGCCACCGCGAGGACGTCCCAGAGGTTCCGGTTGAGCGACGGCAGGTCTCTGACCGTTTGGGAATCCAGCGTCGCCTGGATGCGGCTGTCATCAGTGTCGATAGCTGGCGCCTCGCCTACGACGCTGACGCTCTCCGTAGCGGAGGCGATAGACAAGGTGAGGTTGACCCCCTGAATCTCGTTGGTTTCCAGGGTTACGCTGACTTCGGTTTTGCGGAAACCGCTTGCCGCCGCCTGAACCACGTAGTTGCCTGGCGCAAGGCTGCTGAAGCGGTAATTGCCCGAGCTGCTGGATATGTCGGTGGCGGTGACGCCGGTATCCACATTGCGCAACCCAACCGCAGCAGACGGTATGGCAGCGCCGCTCGGGTCCGAAATAACTCCCTGAATATTCCCGCTGAACACCGACTGCGCATTACAGCAGGCGCCCGCGAGGGCGATGAGAATCAGATACAACGCGGTACGTGACCGTAAGCTCAGCATAGAACCCCCTTTTGCTGGTCGTCCCGGGGACCAGGATGCCTCAACAACCACCAACCACGGAAGCCCTTTCACAGGAGTGCCGAGGTATACCCGGACGTCCCGTAGAACTTGGCCTCTCATGCTCACATCGAATGCACTGAATCGACCCTGACGTGGCCTTAGTGCGTTTATACTACTGGGTGGAGCTGAAGTCAACGAAAAAATGGAATCGCTTTCATAGGAGATTGAGGCGGCAGCTTGGGTTTTCAAAACCGCGGTTTCAGCCTTCGAATGATCGCCAAACTGCTGCGGGATAGCGGCTGGTACACGAGGTACGTGCCACAACCGGGGCTAACTGGCGCCGCGCTCATTCCGCGCTCCAAGGGGTAAAATTGGCCTTGAAATCATAGCGCTTCCACAACTTCCGCCGGCAGCGCGCCCAGGTGAGCTAAGCTTCGGAAAGAGCCATGACCAGACTGATGATCGCGGTTTTATGGGGCGCGGTCGCGTTCGGACAGACTGCAGCCGACCCCGCCTCAGACGTCGCGCGGGCGATTCGTGCTCATCAATACGACCAGGCCGTGAAGGCCGCGCGCGCAGCGCTGGCGGGATCGCCGGCCGATTTTCGCGTCCTGACCATGGAAGCAATTGCGTTGTCGGCGCAGGGACATAGCGCGGATGCACTGGAGGCCTACCATCAGGCACTGCGGCTCGCGCCGGACTACGTTGCCGCTCTCGAAGGGGCGGCGCAAATCGAATATGAATCCGGTGGCAAAGATGCCATAACTCTACTCGACCGGCTTCTAAAGCTGCGGCCCGACGACTCCACCGCCCACGCCATGCGCGCCGTGATGGCCTGGAACCAGCACGATTGCGCCGCCGCGGCACAGCATTTCGGGCTTGCCGGCAGCGTGATCTCGGCGCAGCCTTCCGCTTTACGGGAGTACGCGGAGTGTCTGGCCCGGCTGCATCGTCCCGCCGACGCCATCCCGGTACTCCGCCGGCTCGCGGCGCTCGATCCGAATGACCGGCAAGTTCGTCTTCGCCTGGCGGAGGCTCAGCTAATGGGCGGAGGTTATGCCGACGCCGTGGAAACGCTTGCTCCGCTGGTCGACGGGAAGGACGCGGATCCGGACGCTCTCGATCTGACGTCAGCGGCGGCGGAAGGATTGGGGGACACGCCGCGCGCTGTGGCCGCCCTGCGGCAAGCGATTGTGCTGGCACCCGAGAATCCGCGTTTCTATGTCGATTTCGCTTCTCTTTGCCTGACGCACAAATCCTTCGAAACCGGCATTGCCATGATCGACGCCGGCCTGAGGCGGATGCCCAACACAGCCGAGTTGTTTGTGGCCCGCGGAGTCCTGAACGTTCAACTGGCCAAGTACGACGACGCCGACGCTGACTTCGCTACCGCTGAACGACTGGACCCGCGCCAGGCATATGGGTCCTTCGCGCGGAGTCTGTCGGACATTCAGCAGAATGACTTCGGCAAGGCTCTGGCGACAGTTCGGGAGCAACTCAAAACGCGGCCTGACGACGAATTTCTCTATTACCTGCTCGCGGAGATCCTCACCTCGCAGGGCGCCGTGGAAGGCAGCCCCGAATTTGAGGAAGCCATCCAGGCAGCGTTGCACGCGATCCGCCTCAAGCCGGATTTCTCCATGGCGCGCGATCTGCTCAGCCGCCTGTACCTCGAATCGGGCCAGACCGCGCAGGCCATCGAGCAGTGCCGGCTGGCGCTACGGGATGATGCTTCCGACGCAACGGCGCTCTATCGACTGATCCGGGCGCTGCAGAAATCCGGCAAGGCGAGCGACGCCGCAGAGATTCCGGCGCTGCTCTCACGCTTCAACGACCTGCGGCGGAAACTGAGCAATCAGGAGGACGACGAAGCGCGATACAAGCTGCTGGTGGATGGCGCGCCGCCCGCGACGCGATAAGCGCTTTCTTAGTCCTCCCGGCGGACCATCGGGCAGTCGCCGGTTTGATGATCTTCGATCTGAAATCGTAGAAACTGGTGAACGGCATCGAGGGCTTCCTTGTTGCCGGCCGTTATGGTGATTCTCGCGCCACGCGGCGTTTCCGCGAGATCCCAGTGAAGCTGTTGCTTTAGCCGGGTCATCGTAGCCGTTCCGGGGACAGCGCCACTGTGAACGAGCATGGGAACGTTGAAGTTTCCTTGCGCGAACATTTGGACGATGTGATGGAAGTGGGCGCGAACCTGATCGCGACTTTCGGTATCCGTGATGTCGTTGGCGCGCACGTCGATTGCCCCTCCCTCGTAACTCAGTTCAAAGTGATGCGTGGTCTTCTCGTGGGAAAAACCCATCACGTGGTCGCCATGCTCGTTGACCACGGCGAGATGGTCCCGAGCGAACGCGAGGCAAGCCCCTAACAGCAGGACTGAAGTGATTCTGATCATCACAAGAGATCCCCTTGTGGTGGAGTGACGGGCGATGCCCGAAATGGTTACGTGCGGCTGGACTACACTTGAGAGAATTCATGCGCACCCAGGTTGGTACGCTGCTGCTGCTGGCGGCCTCGGGTTTTTTTCAGGCGGCGTTCGCTCTGCCCGTCCGGCACCTTCGGAACTGGCGCTGGGAACAAATGTGGGTGGCGCAATCAGTGACCGCGAATGTGCTGTTTCCTCTTTCGTGGGCCGCCGTGGCGCCGACGGCTTTCTGGGTTCAGGCGGCCCGGATTCCGTGGTCCCACTGGATTGCCGCGTACGGTTGGGGACTCATCTGGGGATTGGGTGGCATTGCCTGGGGCCTGACCATGACGCGCCTTGGCCTGGCCTTTTCCAACTCCTTCGTTTTCGGGGTTACGGTCCTGACCGGCGCGTTGCTTCCTCTCGCTGCAAACGTGGTGGAAAGCCCACCGCACCCAGCGCTGTTCGGGGCGGGTCTGATTTTGTGCGTGCTGACAACCGTGTCGATTGGCTTCCTGCGGCGCCACGGTACAGGGGGGCCACTGCTGCCAATGCCGCGCTCGCTGAGTTCATATCCCGTGATTGTGGGTATTGCGATATTCGCGGGCTTTTCCTCGGCGGCTTATGGGCTGGCATTTACGTTCAGTTTCGGCATTATCCGCGGCCTGGTTGCGAGCGGCATTTCCGATCTCTCGGCATCGCTGGTGGTGGTGCTGCCGGTCTACCTGGGAGCGGCGTCAGTGGCGATTCCGGTTGGCGTGGTGGTGGCCGCGAGATCGGGCGGGCTTCCACTGTTCCTCGGCAGTCAGGCGATCCGGAACTGGTCTCTCGCGCTGTTGATGGGGTTGTGCGCCACGGCTACCGCAGTGTTGTACGGATTTGCCGGCAGCAGGACGGGACACCCCTCTCCCAACGTTTCTTTTGGGATCTTCGTCAGCTTTCTGGTGCTGGGCGGCAACCTTCTCGGTTTCGCCTCGGGTGAGTTGCGCGGATGCCCTCGCCGAGTCAGCGCAGGCTTGCTGTTGAGCGCCTGCGGGCTGGTGGCTGGCGCGTGCCTGCTGAATGCCCGCTGAGAAAGGCTGCAGATTAGCGGCCGACGGCACGCGGCGCGATTCCGGTGGATTCGCGCAGCACCAACTCGGGGTCCAGATAGATGTGCCGCGGAGCGGGAGGAGAATCGGATGCGTCCGGCACCAGACCAGCCACCACCAGCCTGCCGATCTCGGATCGGGGAATGTGAATGGTGGTCAGCGAAGGGCAACAAAACTCGGACATGGTGATGTTGTCGAACCCGGTTACCGAGACGTCGCCGGGCACCGCGAGGCCCTGATTCCGCAATTCGCGGATGACGCCCACGGCGAGCCAGTCGTTGACGCAAAGAATCGCGGTGGGCGCAAACCCGGCGCGCAGAAGCTCGCGAGCGGCCTCGCGGCCACCGGCGAATCCGTCCTCGGCTGGCGCTATCACGAGACTTTCGACGCCATGGCGAGTGGTGGCCTCCAGAAACTCCATACGCCGGGCTTCGGTGGGCCGCACGAAGACGGGCGCGCTAATATACGCCATGCGGCGATGCCCGAGGGCGTACAGAAGGTCCAGAAGCATCCGCATGCCCTTGCGGTGGTCGAAATGGATGGTGGTGAAGCCGTCGCCCGCTTCGCCTGCGTCGAAGAGCACCACGGGAATCCGCGCTTCGCGCAGCTCGTCCAGAATGGCCGGCTCCATTTCGGGGAACACGCCCAGCCCGGCTACCTGTTGGCCGAGCAGGCGGTGGACGCTGGCCTTCAACAGCTTCACGTCGTGAGAACTGTTGGCCAGCAGGGTTTCATATCCCCGCCGCAGTGCGTTTGTTTCGATGGCGTGATAGATGTCGGCGAAAAACGGATTATACAGATTCGCCATCACGATGCCGAGCACGCGGCTTCGTCCTCCCGCCAGTGTGCGCGCGTGCAGATTCGGTTTATACTTCAACTCCTCCACGGCGCGGAGGACCTTCGCTCGCGTCGAGCTCTTGACACCGGGGTGGCCGTTGAGCACACGTGATACGGTAGCGCTTCCCACGCCGGCCCTCCTGGCGACGTCTTCCAAGTTCATTTGCTTTGTCCTTAAAACGACTCCGCTTCCAGATTACATCCTGCTCCCGCCAGCGCCAACATCAGGACAGTAAGCCGCAGGAATCGGCTAGGATAGAAGACGGAGGAATGGGTGAGTGGTTGAAACCGGCGGTCTTGAAAACCGTTGACGGGGAAACTCGTCCGGGGGTTCGAATCCCTCTTCCTCCGCCATTCCCACGCGGAATGCCCATCATCGGTTGCCGGTACCGGTTCGCTTGCTGCCCTGGCCCGACAAAGCCTGCAAGACGGTGATCGCTTTCCGGCTCGCGCCGTTTACTCGCGCGAGGTCCTCATGCGCCGGGTCGTCCGATCGAGCGTCGGCCAGCAGCATTTCGCTATAACCGTTGATTTCTGTCAGCAGGTCTTCCAGCCTGCGAATGGCATCTCCAGGCGCGGAGGCACGCGATGCGCCGGGCGGGGCCTCTCCCACCAGCAGGACCTGCTCGGGTATTCCGGCGTGGCCGTCGCGCGAACTCGTGAACAAATACCCGGAGCCCTGGTGCAGCAGCCGCGCCGGTTTTCCCTTCTCCATTTCACCGAATACCTTGCTCCATACCGGGGTATCAGGGAACAACTGGTGCAGGAACGAGCCCTTTATGAGCCCCGGCCCCAGCACCTGCTCGCAGGAACTATTAAACATCTGCACGCGGATATTGTGGTCCACCACCACCATGGGCGCCGACGACTGTTGCAACACCGCCTGGAGCATCTCCCGGCGGTGGGGGGCTTCTTCATCGGGCGGCCGGTTCGATTCGTCCCGAAGCAGTACAAAGCGCCGGTTCCCTGTGGCGCCAGGGTCCAGCGGGAAACATACCACCGATGCCGTCCCGCCGCCTTTGCGAATGGCGTCGGTACGAATCCCCGACTGAGACAGCGGATCCGTTGACGCGGTATCACCGGGGGCCGGGAAGGCCGTGGCGCCTGGAATCAGAACCGAGAGCGGCATGCCCCGGACCTCCTCTTCCTGGTAGCCGAACAGCCGCTCGGCGGCGTCGTTCAGCGAACGGACCGTCCCCGGCGGATCGACGCCGACGATCGCTTCGGGGAGGACCTCAAGGATCGAGGGGGAAGGCCGGAGCCACCCAAACCATGCCATCCGCCGGGCCCAGAACAACCCCACGGCGATCAACACCGCGAAGGCGGCCGCGAACAACACAGGATGGGGAATGGACTCCACGAGCGGTAATCGTGTCCATTATAGGCTCTGTGCGGCAGTATCTGTCTCAGGTTTGATGGTACGGTACTACCCAGAGCTACTTCGGTCCCGGGTGAATGAAAGTCAGCGCGCGAACGCGACTTCCTTTTCCACCGCAACCGCCGGCTTCAGCTGTCCCACGGTGCCGAGCACGATGTCAGTGATGCGGCCAGCTCCGTCTTCGACGGTGTGTTGCGAGGCCGCCAGACGGCGCGCGAACCGCCCTGCGCGCTCGAGCGCGGGCAGGTCACGCCGAAGCGTCCGCAACGTGGATACAAGAGACTCGACATCGCCAGGATCCACCTGCCATCCACATCCCATACGCGCAATCCTGTCCGGGGTGGATTCCCGCGGGCCGATATAGAGAAACGGCCTTCCGGCGGCCATGACGGAATAGGTCTTGCTTGGGACAACCGTCCCTTTGCAGCGAGCCCTTAGCGTGACCAGGCCGATGTGGCAGGAACCCAGCAAATCGTTCAACCCGCCTTGGTCGGTATACGGCCGGAATTCGACGTTATTCACGCCGCGGGCGCGGCAAATGCTTTCCAGTTCTCCGCGCCGCACTCCGCCACCCGCGAATATGAATCTAAAACCATCGCCGAGCTGCGGAAGAGCTTCCGCGATTGTTTCGACATCATGAACGACGCCGAGGTTGCCGGAGTAGGCAACCACCAGCGGGCCGTTCTTCGGGAAGGGTAACGGATCCATGGGACTAACCACCCAGTTCTCCGCGATGAAAACCTTGCTGGCATCCATGCCCTGCCCTACAAGACGGTCGCGCATGCATTGTCCCAGGGTGATGATGCCATCCGCTCGACGGCGGAGCGCCGCGAAACCCTTCGCAACTGTCCGCGCGAGGAGCGTCCCCGTACTGACGGCGTCGGCAGCGAAAGCCACGTCCGGATAGACATCCATTTCCCACAGAAAGAACCGGGAACCGCGAAGCCACTTCAACAGGATGCCGCAGACGGAAAGAAACGGGGGGCTGGTGAGGGTAACGACTACATCGAATTTCCCCAGCGTGAAACTGCGGAACACAACAGCCGCAAGGAACGACAGCCAGCTCAGCATCCGACCGGCAAGTCCGCGCGAGTAACGCCGCGCAGGCACTCGCACAATCCGGACGGGAGGCCGCTCGCCGGAGTCGAAACCACCCCGGTTATACCATGCCTGGCCGCAAAGAACGGTGACGTCACAGCCACGCGCGGTGAGCTCAGTGGCCACGTCTTTGAGCAATACGCCCGTGGGCGCGGTATCGGGCCAAAAAAACTGGTTGATTAACAGGACACGCATACGCACAACTCTCCTATGCTGTCTCGAAGCTCATGAAAGAAAAGAGACGTTGCTACTAGGAAGCGTCCCGCTGCCGCCTGTTGCGCCGGCGGAAACCGACCCACAGAAATGCGAGCCCAACGCCCAGAGCGCCATAGAAGCCGGGCTCGGGGACAAAAGCAGGCTCGTACGTGTTGTTGAGGGCAATCGACCCCACACTCTTGTTGGCTTGCTGACTGCCGAACGAGTCGTAGCCCGTCGCGTTCGTCGCCACGAAAAGCACGGCGCTGTCGCTACTTGCACCAAGCGCGTACGCCCAAAGTATCTCTCCGGGGCCTCCAATACTCGCGCTCGTCGGGCCGCCTGATGTTGGCTGCTCGAAGTTTGCGAACACATCAGCCGGTGAGTTAATTACGTCGTATCCGACGCTCGTCGTGGCTCCGGAGAAATTCTCCGAAGACAGGCCTTTTACGGATGTCGCGCCCGAGGCAAGCACGAGCTGGTAGTAGAAATCGTACCCTGTCGCCGTGGAGTAGACAGCCTCATTGATCGTGTAGAGACCGTTCGTCACGCTATTATCCGCGACCAACGTACCGGCCGGCGTCGCGTCGGTATTCAAAGTAGGGGTGACAGGCGGCCCCGTCAATGTCGTAGAACTGAGCGCAGCGAATGCCGGAAGCGACACGAAGCCAGCGACAGCTATCAGCGAGATACTTAACTTTTTGAGCAAGTTCTTATCCTCCAATTGGTTACAGCCGTAATAGACAACTTCCTCACCAACGACTTACGCGGTCAAGAAGGTTCACGGAACGTTAACCCTGCGCTAGCACCTTCATGGGCTAGAACCTGGTGCCCCGGTGGGCCAGGACTTATGTAAGAGAGTACCTTGCCCACGGCCGGGACGCAAGTACTAAAATGCACCTGGTAACGGTAAGAAAAGTACCACTGTGCTATACCTTACGGGCTGCCAGCACACCATGAGGCCGTGATGAATCGAGTACACTGTTACAGGGCAATCGTCAAACAACTCATCATGGTGAAGAGCGACAACACCGGGCGGGTGTCCATCGCGTTTGCGACGCTTGCGCTTCTTGTCCTCGCCGCGTGCGGCGTTCCGCCGGAGCGATACCTGGAGAAGGGGAATCTCCTGGCGAACGACGGCAAGTATGCGGAGGCGTCACTCAATTACAGGCGGGCGATCGAGAAGAAACCGGATTTTGGCGAGGCCTATTACCGGCTGGGCATGAGCGAATTTGCGCTCGGCAAACGGGACAGCGCCGTCGGCGCGCTGCACCGGGCGGTGGAACTGATGCCGGCGAACGCGGCGGCGAAGGTGGAGCTGGCGGATGTGACCATGACTCAGTACCTTATGAGCGGGCGCCCGCAAAAGCTTTATGACGAGGTTTCCCGGCTAACCGGGCAAATTCTGCAGGACAACCCAGGATCCGCCGAGGGACTCCGGCTGCGCGGGTCGCTGCGGCTCGGTGACGGGAAAATCGACGCAGCCATCGACGATTTCAGCCGGGCCAATCAAATAGAACCTCTCAATCCGGAGATCACTCTGCCTTTGGCGGATGCGCTGGCGCGTAATGGGAAGGCCGCCGACGGAGAGCGGCTGGCTCTCGCCACGCTGGATAAACATCCACATTTCATCGCTCTGTACGAATGGCTTTTCGACCAATATCGTGCAGCCGGGCGAGTTTCCGACGCCGAGCAAATGCTCCTCCGACGGGTTTCGGCGAACCCGGATGACGCGACAGGGTATGAAGCTCTGGCGTCATTCTACCGGTCGTCCGGGAACACCGCCCGGATGACCGCGGTGCTGCACGATCTCACCGGGCGGGCGACGATTGGAGACCGGTTCGAGGTAGCCGGCGATTTTCACGCCTCCTTGAGGGACTGGAGCGCGGCCGAAACGGCGTACCGGGCCGGAATCGCATCGGGGGCAGCGAACGGAATTGATCTGTCCGTCAGGCTGGCGCGGGTCCTGGCCGCTGAGAACAAACTGCCCGAAGCGCTCCAGACGGTGGACGACGCCTTGAAACGCGACCCCGCGAACCTGGATGCCGGGATCCTGCGGGCTTCGATTCTGGTGGCCCGGGGAGACTGGGAGAACGCGCAGCAGGAGTGCGAAGATCTCCTGAAGACCAACCCGGAGAGCGCCGCAGCGCATTACTGGCTCGGCCGGGCGAGATTGCTTGGAAACGATGCGGAGGGCGCCCGGCGAAACTTCGAGCGGGCCGCGGATGCGGACGGCCGCTACATCGAGCCACGACTCGCTCTAGCCAACCTGGCGGTGAACCGCCGGGATTTTCGCGATGCGTTACGCCTGAGCGAGCAAGTGCTGGCGATCGCCCCGGAGGATTTCGAGGCGCGTCTGATCCACGCGGATGCGTTGATCTTCACGGGCGATCATAGGGCCGAAAGCGAAATCGCGGCTCTGCAGAAAGCCGCTCCGGATTCGTTGGAGGTGCGCCGGGAGATGGGGTTGTTCGATCTTTCGGCGCACAAGCCCGCTGAAGCGATCTCGACTCTCGAATCGGTGAGAGCAGCGCACCCCGGCGACGTTCGCACGCTGGCCGGTCTCACAACGGCCTACGCGCAGCAGAAGCGGCTGCCGGAGGCCCTGGCAATGCTGAACGCCGAGACAAGCCGTTCGCCGAATGTTCCGGAAGTGCGCGCCATGCACGCTTCCGTCGCCGGGTTGCTCGGAAGGACGGATATCGCGATTGAGGATTACAAGGTTCTGGTCAATCAGGTTCCGTCTTCCCAGCAGTACCAGTTGCTTCTCGGGCAGGCGTATGGCGCGAGAGATGACCGGGAGGACGAACTGGCATGCTACCAGGCGGCATACCGGATTGCGCCCACCGACGCCAACGTTGTCGGACTGCTCGCGACCGCGTACCAGCGGACCGGCCACCTGAAGGAAGCCGACTCCGCCTACCGCCACTCGCTGGAACTCAACCCCGCGAGTCCGGATCTGATGAATAACCGCGCCTATTTTCTTGCCGACACGCACGGGGACCTCAGCGAGGCCCTTACCCTGGCCCAGAAGGCGATTCAGCGGGAGCCGAACAACCCCGAGTTTCTGGATACGCTCGCGCTGGTTTATGTCGATAGGAATTCTCTGCCTATGGCCATTGAGACGCTCAGTCGGGCCCTCCAGATCCGGCCCGCCAGCCCGTTGCTGCGCTACCATCTGGCGCTGGCCTATTTCCGCAGCGGCGATAAGTCATCCGCGCGCAAGCAACTGGGGCTGGCGCTGGCCGGCAAGCCGGATAAGAAGGACGAGGCGCAGATGCGGGATCTCCTGCGCCAGGTTACGTGATCCGGGGACAAGGTTTACTTGCAGCCGCTGGCCAGCGGAACGCGATCCTCATCGCACTTAACGTCGCAATCGTTATCCTGTTCACCGCGGTGCTTATCCCCAGGCAATCTATCGCCTGGCCGGATCGGCGGCCCATTGGCGCGTTGTTCCTGGCCGACTACAGCCACGCGTCGGCAACGAATCCACGGGGCTGGTTCAACCGGCCGGAGCTCGACGTCGCTGGGAGCGGCGGTACCGAGCGATTCCGGAACGCGCTGCTGGAATACGCCGATCGAAGTGTTGCCATCCTGCGGCAGACGGGCTCCCAGGGGATGATCGTCTGGGATCTGGAAGGCGAACAATTTCCGCAAAAAACCAGCTACATTGGCGACCCTCGCCTGGTGGAGCGGCTGGCGCCGGAGATGGCCGGCGTCGTCGACGAATTCTTTCGCCGCTTTCGCGACGCCGGACTGCGCGTAGGAATGACCATTCGCCCTCAGCGCATGGTCTTCGACGCCACAGGACACCCACGGCAATCCGACGCCAGTGATTACGACCGCGTTCTGCTGGAGAAGATCGACTATGCCCGGAAACGCTGGGGCGCCACCTTGTTCTACATCGATTCGAACGGCGGCATTCTCCGGCCCAGCGAAGCGTTTCGTCTTCGCGGGGTGGCTCGCGCGCGCCAGGATGTCCTGCTGATTCCCGAGCACCACGATTTGCTGTATTACGGCTTCAGCGCGCCGTATACTTCGCTGCGAGTCGACGATTCGCCCCTCTCATCCGTTGTCCGAATCGTCTACCCGCATTCTTTCCGGGTGCTGAACCTCGCGGACTCCGGTGTCACCGCGGTGGAACTGCGGGAACTCCGGCAAAGACGGGACATTGCGTTGTTCCGCGGCTGGTTTTGCGCGGCGGAATGCCGCCAGTTAGAATCGGCGCGCGGCGTCAGTTCCCCGGAGTGAGGCGGAGCTGGAGCCGTTATGCGGGGAGCCGATCAGGCCCATGCGCAGATTATCCAGCACCGCGCCGTGGATGGGTCCGAAAACGATCGTTGCCGGCTGGAGGTGGCGGCTTTCATCGAGGATCTCCAGACCGTGCCCGACACCCGGCAGCACCAGAGGATTCTTCAAAGTGGCGGTGACCGCAGCGGAGTTATCGATGTTGACTTCCACCTCCTGCCCCTTCCAGCTCAGCGTCACTGAGTGCCGCGACCCATCGGCGACGGTTCCCAGCACGGCCGATGGTGGAGCAGACCACACGCTCCCGCCGAGGGCGAGCCTGCCGTTCACCACGCGAAGCTGCATGCCGCCAAGTTCCATCAGAAGGCTGTTTCCGCGCGCCGATTCCGGCATTTGCACCGCGAATGAAATCATACCGCTCCGCGCCGAAACATGAAGCCGCGCCGGAAACACAAGCGGGGCATCGAGCGAGGCGCCCTTCCCCGCAGTCGCGCCGCTGGTTACGAGTGGATAGGCATCACCGGAAGCGACGAGGTGCGTTGCGACAGAGGCCTCAACCGCGCCCCCGCTCACTGGCTCAGACAGCGTGCTGCCCAGCGGGTAGCGGCCGCCCCAGGCTTCGGCCGCCGCTACTTCGTGATCAAAATCGGCGACAAACGTCAACGATTCGCTTAACTGGCGCGAACTGACCAGCCGGACGGCCCGCCACATCCTCTTCGGCACCGGCACGGTGAGCAAACCTTCCTGGAGGGGATATCGATCGCCGTTTTCGGCGTCGTAGGCCTGGATCGGGATTCCATGGTCGAGGCCCAGCTTTGCGAGATCTACGCGAATGCGGACGGCCTTGTCTTCGCGATTCGTGTTTACCACCCACAGAACGGCGCTGCCCGGCCGCACGTGGGCCGATGCGATGACGCCGGGGGTTTCCGAATCGATACCGAGGCCTTTGCGCCAGTAGGGCAGAAAGCGGACATCGTCACGCCACAACTCCAGCTCGGACGCCAGCACGGGCCAGAACGCGACGCCCTCGGGCAGAACGTCGTGCGCGAGCACCCAGCCAACGAACTGATGCACGAGAATTTTCGACTCTTCCCCTTTTCCGTGGCGATTGGCCTGACACATGATAAACGGCGCAGAACCGAGGTTGCGCCCCATGCCGATGCTGCGTAACCGCGACGCCGGGAGCATTTGGATATAGTCGTCGGTCAGATCGACCGGCTCGACATTCTCACCCTCCATGGACACATCCGGCATCCACGAATAGACGGCCTGACCGGCCGTGGTGTGCTCCCACAGGTTCGGCGCCGGCTTGCCGTTTTCGTAGAACATGTAGCGCAGGCGCTTGTTGTATTCGCGCAGACCCAGATAATCGTACCCGGGTTGTACACGGCCATCCGGCAACAGGTAGGCGCCGCCGGTCAGGTAATTCCATTCCTCTGGCAGGTAGTTCTCGTCGAAGTAGATGCAACCCAGCCCGGACATTTTCGACCAGCGATCAAAATAGAAGAGATCAAAATCGTTCGCGCCGCGGCTGCGCACGACGTCGCCGTTATCGGCGTCGCCCGGCGTCGTGCCCCAGTCGCCGGCCAGGGCGTCGAACTGGCGGCCGTTAAAATCTCTATATCGCGCGATCGCGTGAGCGATGTTCCCCACGCATCCGGCAACGCCCCGGGAAGCCGTCACGTTGAGGAGGTCCCGCGATTTTTTGTAATCGTGCGGGAACGGGCTGGAATAGTACGGCCAGCTTACATCCCAGTCGGCTTCATTCCAGAATACCGGCGTTTCCTGGGGGTAGTATTTGCCGTTCCCGATCGCGTAGCTGCGCCAGTGGGCGGGCTGGGGCTTCTGAGGCGTCACCATCCAGCCGTATTGAATGGTCATGGGCTGCGTGATGGGACCAGCCTTGTTGATGAAATGAACACGAAGAGTGATCACGCCGTTGTGGCGCTGGAGTTCCTGAGTGGGCAATTTCGGATCGAGACGCCATCCCTTCTCGTCGTCGGCGAACCAGCAGAACCCACGTTCCGAATCGGTCAGGAACACGTAGGGTACGAAGTTGCCTTTCATACTGGACAGAGAGCTTTCCCGAGAGTCCCATTTGTCCGGAGTGTCTCCGAAATATGACGACCATCCGCCATTCGTTGTTACGAGGAACTCTCCCTCGGCCTCCGGCATGTTCACGACGAGCGAAAGCCAGGAGACGTTCGCTTTCGTGGGTTGAATGGTCATCACATTCCAAACGAAACCATCAAACTCGACGCGGGTTTTTGTTTCTATCGTGAGGTGCGCACTGGTCAGTTCGCCGGACAGGTCCGCCGCGGCGGGCGTTACGGCGGACGCCGCTGACGTCTGGCTGGAGAGGGCCGTGGCCTGGCCGTCGACCACCGCTTCCAGCGTCATCGGCCCGGACAATTGCGCCGCACCGGCGTTGGTGATGCGATTCGCGAGGCCGGCGCCATTCAATGCGTATGTCTTGTTCCATAACGACACCGTGCCGCTGTCGAAGCGGACCGGCGTCCACGGCGGGATGACCCGGTCGGAGATGCCGATATTATTGGGCAACCAGGAGAACTGATAGCCCATCAGCTTCACCGGGATGGCGGCTTCCGCCACCTGTTTGCCGGTCTTGTCCGTAAGCCTGGCCTGCAGACGATACTCCGCGGGACGCACCGCCGGGGCGCCCGGCTGCCAATGGACGCGGGCCCAATCCTGTTCGGTTTCCACGGGCACCACGAGCTTGCTCAGATCGAGAGCAAACTCGGAATAGTCGGTGTCGAACGGAGCGAGCGGGCTCTCGGCCACCGTCCGCCCGGTGGCCGGGTCGCTCAGCGCGACGCTACCGCCGGCCACTGTCTTTCGTTGGTCCATGTAATAGCGGTCGACTTTGACCAGCAGTTTCCTGGAAAGCGGCGCATAGGAGGCTTCCAGCCCGAATGGCTGGGTGTACGGCGTGGTGACAAGCTTCGCGGGAGGGCGGCGAACCGCGCCGTCAACCACGAATGGGAATATCTGGTGGTAGAGCGTGGAATCGCCCGCGGTGGCGTTGATTTCACAGAAGCCAGATCGCAGACCCGAGGCCAGGAGATCCGCGGAGAACTGCACGTTCTCACGCGCACCGGGCGCAACAGCGACTGTTTTGCTGAGCGTGATGTCGCGCGGTGTTGCCTCCGCTCCGGGCCCGAAACGGACCGTCACGCGCGCGCTGGTCCGGGTGCCCAGCGCGCCCACTACGGCCATGGAAAAATCCGGCCGGCCGCTGAACACTGAATCCACGTCGAGCAACTGGAACGCCGGACCGTCGTCGCTGAACTCAACAAAGCCGTGGCGAGGAATATCGGCGAAGGCTCCGCCCGGCGCCCATGCGCGAAACTTGCCCGAATCACCAAGAACGTCGGTGGCGAACAGCGCCCTCCAGACGGCGCCGTCGCGAATGGCGCCCGCGCCAAAAGCGTCGATCGGAGCGCGCGCTTCAATTGTCCAGGCGTCCGCACTCTGGTGAGAGGCGACCTCCCATTTCCCCGACCAGGATTTGGATGAATACCCGAGCGATGGAATCATCTTCACGTCGAGAACGGCCGGGTAGACGTTGATCAACGTCTGGTAGGTTACGGGCGGAGATCCCGGTGGAGAAATCCAGACCTCGTTGGAAGGATCGTAGGCGATGCGCTCGTCGTCGCCGCGACGCGCATGAGCGGAAAGAAAGGTCAACTGCTCCGCGCGGTAATTGCGGAAGGCAACGTAGAGATAGCGGCTGTCAAAGGTCACCCAGGCGGTGCTTTGAACCGGAACCAGATTGCCGTCGAAGGCCTTAACGAAACCGGTGCAGGCCGCGGCACGATCCCACTCACCGGGCTGCATGATGCCGTCGATCACCGGTGGATGGTTCGTCCGCGGCACGATCATTCGCGGCATTGGCAGGCGCACCGGGGCAGGCGGCGCGGAGCCCACGCCGGAGCACGAGAAGAGGAACGCCGCGAATGGGAGCAGGCTTCGCCAGCGGTTCGGGTTCATAGGGCCAGAGTAGCGCAGGACGCGCCCCGCTCTGATCGCGAGGTGGGCCGGTGTTACGGGTTGCGCACGATGGCCCACTCTTCATCAGAAAACAAAACCGCGGCCGGCTGGAACGCTGAGGCATATTTCTTCGGGATAATCAGTAAGTCGCCTGAACGACACGCGGCGGCGAGTCTCAAGACAGACTCGACGGAATCCGACTCGTCAATGATGTTGTAGGTGAAATCGCGATGGGCGGATGGGAAATCAATGCGATGGCGCGCCTCCACCATCGCCGGGTGGCCGTTAGCGCCGGATAAGGGTTCACGGGGAACGGCATTCAACGAGACCTTGCGGCCGAGTGCGATCAGGTCTCTCCTGAGGTCCACGGAGAATACCGTCTGAGTGTTGTGGTTGAGGCGAGCCTGGACCAGAGCGTACAGTGGCCACAAGCCGACAGCGCAGGCAAGAAACAAGGCAAGCGTTACAATCCCGACGCGGGACGGTTCCGGAAATGACGATCCATCCCCAAACATGAAGAGCCCGGTAAACACGCTCACCAGCGCGGACGGAATCAGCGGCGTTATAAAACGAGGAAACAGCCCTCCAATAAACAGAATGGTAAAGATATAGACGAGAAGCGCAATGGGTATAACAATGAGGGCAATCCACAGGTTGCTACGCAATTTCTTGCGCAGGTTGAGAACAGCGTTCGCCATCAACATGAAAAGAACGGGTGGCGTCAGGAAAAAGAAATGCTTTGCATAGAACTCGATGCGGAGCAGGAAGTCAGGCTTCTGGTCAGGCGTTCCAGCCCAGGCCAGCCCTGGAAGGAAATTACCTTTGTAGACGCTCAGCAAAGGGTTTGACGCACCCATGGCAACGGTGAGCGCGTACCAGGCACAGAAGACAGTCAGACCGGCGGCCAGAAACTTCAGGGCTTCACGCGTGCCGAAGCGGATGAGAACTGCCATGAACACCACGGCCCACACCGGCGCGAGATTCCAGCGCGTAAAGACAACCAGGGCAAACCAAACGGCGGACCACCAGAATCGTTCTTGCGCGAGGGATGAGAAACCTACGAGCAGGAGCAGCGCCGCAGGCAATTCCGACATAATGTCGACGGTGCCTTCCAGAAAAAGATTCTGGCAGAGTAACACAAACAGGCACAATGCAGCGGGGAAAACCCCCAGCAGACGCCGCATCCAGAGGTAAAGCGAGATGAGGAGCAGACAGAGAAGCACCGGATTCAGGAGGCGGTCCCCGCCGATGAACGCGGCACACAGAAAGCCGGTAACGGGCGGCCGGTGTGAAGCATAGGGGACATCATAGCCGCGTAGAGCCATGCCGCTAAGCAGGTACGCCCCCTCATCCCAGCCGTTAATGTGATGGGTGTACGCAATCAATCCGGTCCAGGCGCACCATGAAAGCGTCGTAACGGCCAGTGTCCACCGCGTAATCCGTAAGCGGACACCAGGAGCGCGGAAGTGTCCCCAGAAAAGCAGGACGGCGCTTGACAGCAGGGCAAGAAATCCCGCTCCGCCAAGTGCGATGCCCTTGCTCACTTCGTGATGCCTGATGATCTGAGCGGCGCCTAGCAGCAGCAGAACCAGGCTTGCGGATAGGAAGAACGACAGAAATAGCGTTTTGCTCTCGGATGAATGGTCGGGGACAGCCAGCGGCGTTGGATTCGGGAAGGGGGTCATTTTGATGTCCCTCGCGCGCTTTCCGTGATTGTCATTGTATCTTCATCTCCAGCCTCAACAAGCCTGGTGTAACTGACCAAAGCTATCCTGGCGGCGCTGAGAGCGGCGAGCCCGGTTGTTATACTGATACGGCCAGGATGCTGCAGGTGACTGAAAATGCGGTCGAGGACTTATTCACCACGGCGGACGACGCGCTACTGGTACGTTTGGACAGCGGGCCACGGCCTGCGCTGGCGCTGTCGCTGGTGGTGCCCGCCTTCAATGAAGCTGAGAATGTCGCCAGCTTCCTTCGTGCCGTCTATGCGCAGTTGCAGCCGGTGTTGGGCGACGCGTTCGAAGTGATCGTCGTGGACGACGACAGCCCGGATGGCACCTGGAAACTGGCGAGTGAGCTGATACCCGCGCTCACCAACCTGCGCGTGCTGCGCCGCCGCCGGGAACGGGGGCTTGCCTCGGCGGTGATTCGCGGCTGGCAATTTGCGCGCGGCGAATGGCTGGGGACCATCAACGCCGATTTCCAGCATCCGCCGGAAATTCTGCCGCGGATGTTCGCGTTGGCGGACAACGCGGATCTGGTGGTGGCCAGCCGCTATTGCGAGAGCGGCAGCGTTGGCGACTGGACCCTCTATCGTCGCGTAGCGTCGCGCGGCGCCTACCTGCTGGGCCGGCTCATGGCGCCCGGCATCTTCCGCCGTGTAACCGACCCGCTCAGCGGGTGCTATCTGGTCCGGCGTTCCGCTATTGACGGGATTGTCCTTCACCCGGCCGGCTACAAAACCCTGATCGAGATCCTGGCCTGCGGGCGCGCAGCCAGAATCGCCGAGGCCGGCTATTGCTTCGAGAAACGGCGGGCCGGATACAGCAAAGCCCTGCCGAAACAGTACTGGCTTTACTTACGGCATCTGGCGAGGCTGCGCCGCAGCCTGCGCGAGCGCACCATGGGCGAACGTTGACATCGAGGGTGGACCGCGCACTTCGCTACGCGCTTCCTTTCCTTCTTCTGATTTTTGCGGCGGACGTGCTGGACGGCATCGTACGTGGGCCACAGTGGATGTGGAACGAGGTCCGCCTGGCGCGCGGTTTCTGCGCCGCCTATGGATACAGCCTTTATCCCGGCGAACACGCATTTGAGCCCATTATCGGCACCATGCACGCGCCCTTCGGCTACCTTGTTTATGCGTTCCTGGCGGTGCTGAAAGATCCGGTGTGGGCGATGATGGCCGGATGCGCTCTCAGCGCCCTGCTCTACTTCACGCCCATCTATTGGATTCACCGGCGCGGCGCAGTGGCCGATCGGCTGGGCGGCGCTTACGGCTTTCTGGCTTGCGCCGCCGTGGTGCTGGCCAGCCCGGGAACCAGCTACTCATCGCTGAGTATTCACGTGGATGCGGCGGCGAGTGCTGCCGCGATCCTAGCGGCGGGAATTCTGGCCACCGCGCGCGCTCCCCTGGGAAGTCGCATGCTCGCATGCTCGGCGGCCCTGAGCGTCCTGAGCGTCGCCTCAAAGCAGACCATGGCGCCGGTGCCGGTTGCCCTCGCCGGCTTCCTGCTTTTTTCCGAAGGGCCACGTCGCTTCCTCCGTTATCTTGCGCTTCAGGCCGTGTCCGGCGTGTTGATTGCGGCAGTAGCTCTGGTGATGTTCCGCCCGCCGCGGGCTCTGTTGTTCAACACGTTTACCCTCGCCGTTCATTTGCACGATCCAGTCCACGCGGGACGGTTGATGGAGGGTCTGTCGTTAGAGCGCATTACGCTGGCTGTCCTGATGCCAATACTGGGTATCCTGCTGGCCAGCATGCTGTTCGTTGACACCGGCGGCGTGCGGTCCCGGCTCGCCGCCAACCGGTGGCTCGTGTTCCTGTTTGCGGCCGTGCTCCAGGTTCCGTTCGCACTGCGCGGCTGGACCACTGCCGGGGGCGACACCAATCACCTCGGCGTGGTCACTCTCTTCGTCGCGCTTGCCGCCACCACCGGTCTTGTCATGACGCCTTCGATTCCCGTGTTGATGCAGCGCGGACTGCTCATGGGCATCGTTGTAGCCACCCTCGTACTTCCGTGGAATCTGTTCCAGAACTTCGCGCAACTTAGCGATATCCCGGCCGAAACCGCCTTCCGCTATGAGAAGCGCCAGCCGGGCCATGTCTATTTCCCGATGAACCCTCTTGCCGTCCTGCTGGCCGATGGCACCCTTAGGCATTTCGATATCTCGGTCGACGATCGCGGACGGGCCGGGTACCCGATCACGCCCGCACAGTTTGCATCCGGCCTGCCGCCGCACTATCTCCTGATTGCCTGGCCGCCCACTTATGATCCGCCCCGTTCCGCACTTCTGAACAGGTTGCTCGGGTCCATGCAGCCAGTCAACGAACCGGGCCTGGAGGGGTGGCACGTTTTCGGATTCGTACCCGGGCGAAATTAAGTTACGTCCAAATCGGAGCTGGCGTCGTCTAACGAGTGAGCCGAATGAGTTTGCAATTCATCAACTGGGAGATCGAGGGTGTTACCGTTCTGAATCTCAGCGGGCGTCTGGTGCTGGGGGAAGCGACCACGCGATTCCGGGATACGATTGGTGAGCTGATCGCGGCCGGCAAACCGAAGGTGCTTCTGGACCTGCACGATGTGACGCACCTGGACAGCAGCGGAATCGGCGAACTGGTGGCCGCCCACACCGCATGCAAAAGCGGTGGCGGCGCACTAAAGCTGATGAATCTCGGCCGGCGCAACGAGACGCTGCTGCAGATGATGAGCCTGTACACCATCTGTGAGGTTGTTCCCGACGAGGCCGCAGGGATTCGCAGCTTCTCGACACCGCGCGTCAGCCCAGCCTATTGAGCGGCCGTTATACTCAGGCCTTCTCTCCCGGTACCATGTAATTGGAAGTTGCCATGCTGTCGCATTTCGATCCGCTGGTGGAGGAATGGTTTTCGGAACGGCTCGGCACGCCCACCGAACCGCAGGAGCAAGGCTGGCCGTTGATCCGCACCGGGTCCGACGTGCTGATCTCGGCGCCCACCGGCTCGGGCAAGACGCTGGCGGCGTTTCTCATTTGTCTGGACGCGCTGGTTCGCGAGGCGCGCACCGGGGCGCTCGCGAATGAAATCCGCGTAGTCTACGTCTCGCCGTTGAAGGCGCTCAGCAACGACGTCCGAAAGAACCTGGAAGCACCCCTGGCCGAGATTCGCGACCTGGCCGAGCGCCGTGGCGTGAAGTTGGCGCCCATCCGAACCGCGGTGCGCACCGGCGACACGCCCGCGTGGGAGCGGCAACAGATGGGCAAAACTCCGCCGCATGTGCTGGTCACCACCCCGGAATCGCTATACATCCTGATGACCGCCGAGAAATCGCGGGCGGCGCTGCGGACCACGCGCACGGTGATTGTCGATGAAATTCACGCCATGGCGGACGATAAGCGCGGTACGCACCTGGCGCTGACGCTGGCGCGGTTGGACGCGCTGAGCGGGGCCCGTGCGCAGCGGATTGGTCTGTCGGCAACCGTGAAACCCATCGAAGAGGTTGGGCGCTTTCTGGGGCCGGAAACGCACATCGTCAACGTGGGCCATCGGCGCGACATGGATTTGGCCGTGATGGTTCCCCGCGACGAACTGGGGCCCATCGCCACTCATGAAATGTGGGCAGAGTTGTATGATCGCGTCGCCGAGATGATTCTGCGGCATCGCACCACTCTGGTGTTCGTCAACACGCGGCGCATGTCGGAGAGAGTGGCGCACGCTTTGTCGGAACGGCTGGGTGATGGCGTCGTTCTTCCGCATCACGGAAGCCTGGCGCGGACGTTGCGCCTGGAGGCGGAAACGCGCCTGAAGAATGGCGAATTGCGGGCCGTCGTGGCGACGGCATCACTGGAGCTGGGCATTGATATCGGGACCATCGACCTGGTGGTGCAGATTGGCTCGACGCGGTCGATTGCCGTGGCGCTGCAGCGCTTCGGCCGCTCCGGGCACTGGGTGGGCGCGCGGCCGAAAGGCCGACTGGTGGCCACCACCCGGGACGAGCTCATCGAGTGCGCCGCGCTCGTGCGCGCGATTCGCGCCGGCGATCTGGAGCGGATTGAGATTCCCGAAAACGCCTTGGACATTCTGGCCCAGCAGATTGTCGCGATGGCCGCGGGCGAGCCATGGGAAGAAGAGTCACTATGGCGGCTGGTACGCTCGGCGTGGCCGTATCGGAATCTGCCGCGTGCCAACTTCGACGCGGTGATTGCGATGCTTTCCGATGGCATTGCCACTTCCCGCGGGCGCAGCGGAACGTTCCTTCATCGCGACCAGGTGAACGGCCGTGTAACCGGGCGGCGTGGCGCGCGTCTGGCCGCGATTACTTCCGGCGGAGCGATTCCCGACAACAGCAACTTTGCGGTGACCGCCGAGCCCGATGGCCGCAACGTTGGCTCCGTGGATGAGGATTTCGCGGTGGAAAGCCTGGCTGGCGACGTGTTTCTGCTGGGCACGCAATCGTGGCGGATCAAGCGCGTGGCAACCGGGCGGGTCTGGGTGGAGGATGCTCGGGGCGCGCCGCCCACGGTTCCGTTCTGGCTGGGGGAAGCGCCGGGCCGGTCGGCGGAATTGTCGAGAAGTGTTTCGGAGACGCGCGCCCGCGTGATCGAACTTACAGCCGATCCGTTACCGTCGCGGTTCGGAAGCTGCCCGGAGAGCGCGCGACAGGTGATGGCATTCCTCATTGAGGAATGTGGGCTGGATGAGGCGGGGGCCACGCAGGCCGTGGCTTATGTGCGCGCGGGGGTTGACGCTCTCGGCGCTTTGCCTTCGCAGACGACGGTGGTGGCAGAGCGGTTTTTCGATGAGAGCGGCGGGATGCAACTGGTGATTCATGCGCCGTTCGGGTCGCGGATCACTCGGGCGTGGGGGCTGGCGCTGCGGAAGAGATTTTGCCGCACTTTCAACTTCGAGCTGCAGGCCGCGGCTACGGACAACGGCATCCTCATCTCCCTGAGTGAACTGCACGCCTTTCCTTTGGAACTGGTTTTCGAGTTTCTCAAGCCACGGACCCTGGAGCATGTGCTGACGCAGGCGCTGCTGGCCGCGCCCATGTTCACGGCACGGTGGCGGTGGAATGCATCACGTGCGCTGGCCATTCTGAGATTCAGCGGCGGCAACAAGGTTCCCGCGCCGATTTTACGCATGCGCTCGGACGATCTGCTGGCTTCCGTCTTCCCGGACCAGGTGGCCTGCGGTGAGAACCTGACCGGCGAGCCTCGTATTCCGGATCATCCGCTGGTGAATGAGACGATCGATAACTGCCTGCACGAGGCCATGGACACGGACGGTCTGATTCGGCTGCTGGAAGACATCCAGACAGGCCGGGTTCGTACCGTAGCCATCGACAATGCCGCACCTTCGCCGTTCTCGCATGAGATTCTCAGCGCCAACCCTTACGCGTTCCTGGACGATGTGCCGCTGGAGGAACGGCGGGCCCGGGCGGTACAGTTACGGAGCACGCTGCGCGAGGATTTCGTAGGTGGCGCCGGAGTTCTGGACCCGGCCGTAATTGCGCGTGTTACGGAGGAAGTTTGGCCTGATGTTCGCAACGCCGATGAATTGCACGATGCCCTGCTCACGCTGGTGGTGCTGCCTCCCGTTACCGAATGGCAGGCGCACTTCGAGGACCTGAGGGCGACTCGACGCGCCTCCTTGATCTCGCGTGGTTGGGTGGCCGCGGAACGGCTCGGCTCGGTGGACGATTCGATGCTTACGGTTCGCGGTTGGATGGAATCGCTGGGGCCGACCACTGTTGACACTCTGGCGCAGAGGCTTGCCCTGAGCCGCGACGACGTGGAGCGGGCTCTCCTTACTTTGGAAGCGGAAGGCCAGGTGTTGCAAGGCCGGTTTTCGGTTCGCGAAGGCGAAGGTGAAATCCAGTGGTGCAACCGGCGCATTCTGGCTCGCATTCATCGGGCCACGCTCAGCGAATTGCGGCGCGAGATTGAGCCAGTCTCAGCGCTCGATTTTCATCGGTTCTTGTGCCGCTGGCAGCATGTCGTGGCGGGGAGCCAGCTTCACGGTCCCGATGGCGTGCTGCAGATCATCCGCCAGCTGCAGGGCTATGAGATTGCCGCTTCCGCGTGGGAGGCGGAGGTGCTGGCGCGGCGCGTAGCCAAATATAAGCCCGAGTATCTGGATGAGCTGTGCCTTTCTGGCGAGGTGATGTGGGGGCGCTTGTCGGCGCATCCGGCGATGGAGGATGCCAGCGGGCGGCGCGTGCGGGCTACGCGAATCGCGCCGATCTCTTTCTTCCGGCGGGAGTGCGCAGGCTGGCTGGCCGATCCACAGCCCGCCGCCGAGAACGCGCAACTTGCCGCTCTGTCGCCCGGCTCGCACGATGTTTTGCGGGCGCTGCGGGAACATGGCGCGTCGTTCTTCACCGATCTCACGGCAGCCACGGCCCGGCTGGCCAGCGAGGTGGAGGACGCGCTTTGGGAACTCGTCGCGGCGGGGCTGGTTACCGCGGATGGGTTCGAGAATCTGCGCGCGCTGATCGATCCAAAGCGGCGACGTGGGGAGGGCCGGGGGCGAGGGAAGCGTCCGCGTCATGCAGCGGGGCGTTGGGCGCTCTTGCGGCGTTCGCTGCCTTTGGCGCCGGCGGCCGATCGCGTGGAGGCCTTCGCGGACCAGCTTGTGCTGCGTTGGGGCGTGCTGTTCCGGGACCTGCTGACGCGGGAGACTACCGCGCCGTTCTGGCGGGATCTGCTGCCGGTGCTGCGTCGCAAGGAAGCGCGCGGCGAGCTGCGGGGCGGGCGTTTCGTTTCGGGGCTTTCCGGCGAGCAGTTCGCGTCCCCGGAGGCGCTGGACCTGCTGCGTGCGGTGCGGCGCTCCGAGGCGCATCCTGAGGATGACCTGCGCATTGCTAATGCCGATCCGCTGAATCTGACCGGCATTGTGCTGCCGGGCCCCCGCGTGAGCACCATGACGGTGGGGAGCAGGATGCTTGCCGCGCTGCCTGTTGGCGTTTGAGCCGTGAGGCCGCGTCCTGGGACAACAAAGACCAGGAAACGTTCCGTCTGTCCCCTTTGCGCGCTATTGCAGTTCGCGAATCGCCCTGGCGGAATGGCGCGCTTCCAGATGAATCAGACCGGCGTTAGACGACGTGGGCGCCATCACCGCCAGCACCCCTTTGGAGCCGGCCGAATACAGGAACAGCATGTCATCGTCGCCGCGGATGCCGATTTCACTGAACTCGCCACCCCCGGTAGTGTCGGTGATCCGCCGGCCAAGACTGGAAGCCGCATTGGCTGCGGCCGCGATTCGGTCCGCCTCCAGCCCGTTCGACAGCGCGTGGACCACGGGGAGGCCGTCCATCGATGCCAGCAGCAGACCCTTCAACTCGGGGACTGCATCCTGAAGGCGATCGAGCTCACCCATTACATCGTTCTGTTTTGCCATTACTCCGGTCCTCCTCTATACCATTCCCACAGGAGCGTTCCACTTGAGTCCTCCGAGGAACTCCAGAATGACGCTCGCGCCCCCGTGCTCCCGCTTGCACTCGCGAACGCTGGCCGATCCCGAAAACCCCGTGCTGCACCGGAACCAGATGTGCGTGCGCGGCGCCACCGCATGCGGGGCGTGCACGCGCAAGCCGCTAACACCAATATCAACTCCCCGCGATTGCTGCACATTGGTGTTCCCCGCGGGGAACTCCCATGCCAGTTGCACGGTATCGGAAAACTCCCAGCGGTGATCTTTCGGGATGCTGTGTGACATGGCTTCCGGTACGACAAGGCAAGAATAGTTTCCCGTTTTGTCACGGGAAATAGTACGTCTTCTTCATTCCCTTCAGGCGGTTACCCTGGAGCCCAAAGCCGCGGGTACCATGATCATTTCCAGCCGAACAGCCGTATCGCGTTCTCTTTGAGAATCAGCGGGCGCACCTCGTCGCGAATCGCGATCTTCTCGAAGTCCGCGAGCCACCGATCCGGCGTGATCAACGGATAATCCGATCCAAACAGCACCTTATGCTTCAGCAGCGTGTTCGCGTACTGCACGAGCACCGGCGAAAAATACTTGGGCGACCATCCCGAAAGATCGATATAGACGCCAGGCTTATGGAGACAAATGGAAATGGCCTCATCCTGCCATGGGAATGACGGGTGGGCCATGATGATGGGCAGATCGGGGAAATCCACCGCCACATCGTCGATATGCATGGGGTTGCCGAACTTCAAGCGGATGCCCCCGCCCCCCGGCATGTTCGTGCCAATACCGCTGTGGCCGGTGTGGAAGAGCACGGGAAGCCGGGCTTCGGCGAAGACTTCATACAGGGGATAGGCAATCGGATCGTTGGGGAAAAACTGCTGGAGCGGCGGATGCAGTTTGAGCCCGCGAATCAATCCCGAAGACACCAGCCTGCGAGCTTCGCGAACGGCCTCGGGGCCCCGCGTGGGATCGATGCTGGCGAAGGCGATGGCGATGTCGGAATTAGCGGCGGCAAACTCGGCTACGGAATCATTCGAGACGGGCGGCCGCCCGGTCAGCCGCTCGTCCACGGGAAACACCACGCAGCCGATGTTGCGCGAGCGATAGTATTCGGCCAGCGCATTGCGGTCGCGCGCCGCCCCGCTGTCGCCGAAATATTTCTTCGCCGCGGAGTCCGTGGCGGATTCTCCCTCGGGCTCGATATGTACGTGTACGTCGATGGCTTTCAGTTCAGCGATGTTCATTTGTCGATTCCGATCACCCGCGCCGATCCGGCGTATAGCTCTTCCACCAGCGCCGCGCGATTGCGCAGCACCGCCTTCTGGTTGATGGTGCCCTTCTCGGTGAACTCGCCGGCATCGATCGACGGCGGCTGGTCCAATAGGATCATCCGTTGCACCCGGGTGGAATTACCCGTGCTCTGCCGAGCCAGGCCTTCCAGCAGGATTCGCACCGTACTCGCATCGGCTCCGGGATGCGGGAATACCAGCGCCGCAACATAGTCACGGTCCGGAGCGGCCAGGACCACGTCCTGCGCCACACCATCGAACCACACGAGGAATCGCGCGCGCAGCGGCCCCACGCTGACCCACGTCCCGGTGGACAGCTTAAAATCTTCCGCCATGCGGCCGTCGAAAAGAAACCCCTTCAGCGGATTCTCCGGGTCCGCAAAAAGCACAGCGTCGCCCAGCTTGTAGAAGCCTTCCTCGTCGAAGGCCGCGCGCGTCAGTTCCGGATCGCCCCAAAAGCCGGGAGTGATGTTGGGCCCGCGCAAGCGCGCCTCCAGCTTCTGTTCCACCGGAACAACCTTAAGCTCCACGCCAGGCACTGGCAGGCCTACGCGCCCGGCCGCCGCGCCTTCCACGCCGGTCGAGAGTGCCATGGGCGCGCTCTCGGTGGCTCCCAAACCGGTCATCATCAGAATCCCCTCACCGCACGCATCCACGGCAAGATCCTGCAGTTCGTCCCACATTTGCTGTTTCAGGCCGGCGGCCGCATAAAAGAGAATCTGCACGCGGCTGAAGAAGCGCCTGCGGAACCCCTCGTCGGCGCGCAGAGCGGGCACCAACATCTCGTACCCTTTGGGAACGTTGAAGTACGCGGTGGTGGCGATCTCGCGAAGGTTCGCCACGGTGGGCGCGAATGCGGCGGGCGTGGTCGGCCGGCCTTCGTCGATATAGAGAGTGCCGCCGTTGTAGAGCACGATGCCGAAGTTGTGGCTGCCTCCGAAGGTGTGATTCCACGGTAGCCAGTCGCACAACACCGGAGGCTCGTCGGCCAGAAATCCCATCAGCGTGCGCAGCATCTCCTGATTGGAACAAAGCATCCGCTGCGTGGTGACCACACCCTTGGGCCGTCCCGTGGAACCGGATGTGAACAGGATCTTGGCGATTGTATCCGGCGTCACGCGTGCATGCGCGTCATCCACTTCAGACGTCGGCGAAACGCTACTGAGCTCATTGAGAAGCGTCGCGGTGACCAGATCGACGCGCCCATCGGACACCTGCGCAAGCGGGCGTTCGAAGGCAGCACCATCGGCGGCAAACACCAACCCGGGGGCCAGGCAAGCCCATAGATTTCGCAATGTGGTGAGTTCCGCGGAAGCCAGGGAGTAGGCCGGCGCGATCGGCGCATAGGGCACACCGACATACATGCACGCGAGCGCGAGCAGCGCGTGCTCGATGCTGTTGCCGGAGAGAATCGCCACCGGGGCACTGAGGCGCCGGTTGAGGAGAGCCTGGGCGATGGCCCGCACACGACACAGCGTCGCCGCGTAAGTGATTCGCCGCCACGAGCCGGCATGATCGCGCTGCGCCAGAAACACCCGCTCCGGCGCGCGCATGGCCCAATGCTCCAGGCGCTCCGTGAGTTTGCCGGGATAAGGCCCCAGAGGACGCGGCGAACGAACGTAGACGACGCCACCGGGCCGTTTGTCGAATACGGCCTCGGCACCCAGTACGTTCACCCTGCGAACCTGGCGCGGAACAGACACCGGGTTTCCGCTGCGCGAAACCATTAGGACACTCCCTGGCCATAATCGCGAAAACCGCGCCCCTCGGCGACCAGGCGTTTGAGTAGAGGCGCGGGCGCCCATCGAGAACCGAAGTCGCGGTGGAACCGTTCAATCGCCGCCAGCACTTTGTCCAGGCCCGTGAGCTCCGCGAAAAACATGGGGCCTCCACGCCAGGAGGGGAATCCGTACCCATTCACGTAAATCACGTCGATATCGGAGGCCCGTAGTGCCAACCCATCCTCCAGCACCCGAGCCCCTTCATTGATCAGCGCGTAGATGGACCGTTCCACAATCTCTTCGTCACTGATCGCGCGCCGTACGATCCCCGCACTCCAGGATGCTCTTTCGATCAACGCGAGCACTTCCGGATCGGCCAGCGGCCTGCGATCGTCCCCATAGATGTACCAGCCCTTGCCTGTCTTCTGCCCGTACCGGCCCATCGAGTAGAGCTGTTCCTGCACCACCGGCTTGCGAACACCTGGTTCGCCGAAGTGGCGCAGTTCCCGGCGCACGCGGCAAGCCACGTCGATGCCCGCCATGTCGTCCACCGCGAACATGCCCATGGCCATGCCGAAACCGGTGAGAGCGCGGTCCACCTGCTCCGGCGTAGCGCCGTCCTCCACGAGAAACTGCGTCTCATACATATAGGGAAACAACATGCGGTTGCCAACGAACCCTGGGCCATTACCCACCAGAACGCCTACCTTCTTCAGTTGCTTCGCCAACGCCATCGCCGTGGCGATGACCTCGGCCGAAGTCGCCTTGCCGCGCACTATTTCCAGCAGCCGCATCACATTGGCCGGACTGAAGAAGTGCAGGCCAATCACAAACTCGGGTCGCATCGTCACTGAGGCAATTTCGTCGATGTTCAATGTGGATGTGTTTGTGGCAAGAATGCAGCCGGGCTGCGCGACCGCGTCGACCTCGCGGAAGATCTCCTTTTTCAGGGCCATGTTCTCGAAGACAGCTTCAACGATGAGCTCCACCGAAGCGAAGCCCGCCCAGTCGAGCCTCGGCTGAATCAGAGCGAGCTTACTGTTCACTTCCCCTGCGGTAAAGCGGCCCCGTTTGACGCTGGTTTCATAATTCCTGCGAATGGCGGCCATGCCCGCGTCAAGCGCTTTCTGTCCGGTCTCCTTCAGGAGCACGGGAATGCCAGCGTTCGCACAAGCCATGGCAATTCCTCCGCCCATGGTGCCTGCACCGACAATGCCGATGCGCGCGATCGGAGACGCCCTGGTGGTCTTGTCGACGCCGGGCACCTTCCCTACCGCACGCTCCGCGAAAAACGCGTAAATCAGAGCTTTCGCCTGATCGGAAACCACGCACTCGTCGAAGATGGCACGCTCTCGCCGGCATCCTTCATCGAAAGGCAAGGCCGCGGCCGCCTCAATGGCATCAACCGCGCGAACGGGGGCATTTTGATTGCGCCGCACTTTCGCGGCGAGGGCGCGGCCTGCCGCGAACAGCGGAGCATTCGCTTCCGGCGTGCCCAGCCGCTCCGCGCGATCCCGCGTCTTCACCGTCCCGCCCACCTGGCGCGCGAACGCCACTGCGCCGGCAAGCAAGTCGCCTTCAATCACGGCGTCAATCAATCCGGCATCGAGCGCCTCGGCGGAGTTCACCGGCTTACCCGTGACGCACATCTCAATGGCCTTCTCAATTCCCACCAACCGAGGCAAACGCTGCGTACCCTCCGCCCCGGGGATGAGGCCGAGATTGACCTCCGGCTGTCCGAGCTGCGCCGAAGCCACCGCCACGCGGTAGTGCCCGGCCATGGCCACCTCGAGTCCGCCGCCGAGGGCCGTCCCGTGGATGGCCATCACGACCGGTTTCGCGGAATCCTCAATCCGCGCGAGCGTCGGATGAAGCACCAGCGTTCCTGGCCCCGCGCCCCACGCCATCTCCTGCAGGACAGAGATGTCGGCGCCCGCGATGAACGTTCGTCCCGCGCCAATCACCACAATGGCGCGAATCTCATCGTCCGCGGCCGCCCGCTCCACCGCCGCCCCGATCCCCTCGGGCACACCCGGGCTCAGCGCGTTCACCGGAGGATTATCCACGACAATAACCGCCACGTCTTCCCTGACTTCGTAATTAACCAGCGACTTCATCAGGCAATGGCTCCAATTCTTTTGCTTTTCCAAGCGCCGGGTAGTGGCTGCGCACCCACGCGAGACCCGCGAACGAACACACCATGGCGAGCGCCAGAGCATACCAGAACATCCCTGCCCCCGCCTGAATGATCGCAGCACCAACAAGCGAGCTCAGTAACCCGCCGACCCTGCCGATTGCCCCGGCATACGCCATTCCAGTGGCTCGCACGCTGGTCGGGTAAACGTGCGCCGCCAGCGCCCACATGGACGTCTGAACGGCGTTCGCCAGAAGCCCATTAACCCCCAGGGTCGCTATCAGCAAAGTGTGATCGCCATGCGCCTGCATCGGCACCAGCAGAAGCGCCAGCGCACTTCCCGCGCAGGCCAGAGCGCCGGACAACAACGGCCTGCGTGAACCAAGAACCGTAATCAGAACGGCCCACAGCAGCACGCCAAGCACCCCGCCGAAATTATAAACGGCCATGCCGGAGCTGGCTGTGGCAACATCGATACCCTGGGAGGTGAGCATCACCGGAAGCCAGCCGAAGACCAGATAAATGGACCCGAGGCAAAAGAAAAACGCGATCCACAGGCCCGTTGTGTCGCGAGCGAGCCCGCGCCGAAACAACGACCGTACAGATATGTTGGGCGAAGCCTGAGCCCGCCCCTCTTCAAACTCAGACCCGCTCGGCACCCCGTGTCCCATGCGCGCCAGCAAGGCAATGAGCTGTGGCCACCTGGCGGGTCGCCTCGCCAGGAATCGAGGCGATTCCGGCAACGCCATCCAGAGCACCAAGGCGAACGCCAGCGGCATTGTCCCGCCAATTGAGTAAAGCGCGCGCCAGCCGAACGCAGGCAGAACGCGCGCGGAAGCAGACCGCCGAGCATTCCGCCCAGCGGGACGCAAACGAGCGTGAGCAATACCGCGGCAGGACGCCGCCGCAATGGCGCAAATTCCGCCGCCAGCGTGCCCGCGTTGGGCAGCGCGCCGCCAACACCCATGCCAGTAATGAAGCGCAAAACCATGCAGCCCGGCGATTCCGTGAAGAAACGCGGTTCCGATCGTCGCGATGCCGAAAAGCTCGACGCAAATGATAAGCGCGGGCCGGCGGCCGAAGCGATCGCCGAAGTAGCCCGCGAGGGGACCACCTACGGCCATGCCCGCCAGTCCCAACGCCAGCACCGGACCAAACTCACCACGCGCCACATGCCATTCGCGAATCAGCGAAGGAATCGCGAAACCCAAGATCTGAATGTCGAACCCGTCGAAGATGACCGCCATTGCGGCGAGTACAGTAAGCAGCTTTGCTAGGTGGACCACGCGCCGCCGTCCAGCAACGCGGCGATGTCGACAGTCTGGCTCACTCGCCCCATACTTTCCGCGCGACTTCAACGATTCGCGCCAGCTTGGCCCATTGCTGGTCTTCAGTAAGAGAATTACCTTCTTCGGTGCTGGCGAAACCGCATTGGGGGCTGAGGCAGAGTTGGTCCAGCTCAACGTATTTCGCGGCCTCCCCAATGCGCCGCTCCAGTTCGTCGGCCGACTCCAGAGCACCGGCCTTGGATGTAACCAGACCCAGAACAACCGTCTTGTCCTTGGGAACGAATCGAAGCGGCTCGAACCCGCCGGCGCGTTCGGTGTCGAACTCCATGAAGTAGGCGTCCACGCCGATCTGGTTGAACAAGATTTCCGCCACCGGTTCATAGCCGCCCTGCGCGATCCAACTGGATCGGAAATTGCCACGGCAAAGATGCATGGTGATCGTCATGTCCGCCGGCCGGCCCCCAATCGCAGTGTTGATCATGTCCGCATAGATGCCGGGCAGTAGATCCGGATCGTCGCCGCGCTCGCGCAGAATCTGGCGCTGCTCGGGGTCGCAAAGGTACGCGAGGTTTACCTCGTCCAGCTGAAGATAGCGGCAGCCTGCGTCCGCGAACGCCTGCACCGCTTCGCGATACGCCAGGCGCAAATCGCGGTAGAACTCGTCCATTTCCGGATAGACATCGGGACTCACCGCCTCGCCGCCCGCCGCGGAAATGCAGGACGCTCGGCGAAGGGATGGTCATCTTCGGCGTCGCTATCGTGTGGTCGCGCAGGAAGCGAAAGTGCTCGATCATCGGATGCGTGGAAAACCCAATCTTGCCGGTGACGCGCAGCCCCTTGGCCTGCGTTTCGATACCGCCCTTGAACGCGATGCCGTGATCCGGGCGGAATGATTCCACGCCATCGAGATGCTCCAGAAAATCGAAGTGCCACATGGCCCGGCGAAATTCGCCATCGGTGGCGCTGCGCAACCCTATCTCCGCCTGGCGCGCGATGATGCGTTCGATAGCCGCGTCTTCCGCGGCGCGCAGGTCATCGGGATCTCGCCGCGTGCGCGCCGGGCCTCTTTGAGAGAGTCGGGGCGAAGCAGGCTGCCGACATGGTCGGCGCGAAAAGGAGGACTGTTGCGTGTCATATCTGTTCTCCTGGCAGATCAAACGGCAATCCGGTGTAGTTCTCGGCGAGGCTGGCGGCCGCGGCGCGCGAGGTGGTCACGTGTTCCAGTTCGGCCAGCTGCCGGCGATAGTCGAAACCGTCGCCGGTTTCAAAGCGGTGCAGCATGGAAGTCATCCACCACGAAAAATGTTGCGCGCGCCACACGCGGCGCAGGCAAATTTCCGAGTATCGGTCCAGCCGATCAGCTGAGCCGGTTCGATACCAGCAGGCGATCGCGCGGGCGAGAATCCGCACGTCGGCGACGGCCAGATTGAGGCCCTTGGCGCCAGCCGGCGGCACGATATGCGCGGCGTCCCCGGCCAGAAACAGGCGGCCAACACGCATCGGCTCGGTGACGAAGCTGCGCATGGCCGTCACTCCTTTCTGGATGATGGGCCTCGATTCAGTCGAAATCCTTCCGCGGTCTCGAAGCGGCGCTGCAGCTCTTCCCAGATGCGGTCATCCGGCCACTCGGCGAGGTTCTCATCGGGACGGCACTGCAGGTAGACGCGGCTGATCGCGGGCTAGCGCATGCTCATCAGTGCGAACCCGCGATCATGGTTGGAGTAGATCAGCTCATGCGATGCAGGGGCGGCTTCGGCCAGAATGCCCAGCCAGCCGAATGGGTACGCCCTCTCATAAAAGCGAAGCGCCCCGGCGGGGATAGAAGGGCGGCAGATTCCGTGGAACCCGTCGCAGCCGCCGATAAAATCGCAAGCGATCTCGTGCGGCTGCCGGCGTGCACGAATGTGATGCGCGGCGAATCGCCCGCACAATCGTGAACTCCGGCGTCCGTGGCCTCGAAGACGATCTGCCCGCCCGACGCAAGGCGCGCAGCGATCAGATCCTTCACCACTTCGTGCTGAGCGTATACGGTGATGGCGCGGCCGCCGGTGAGCTCGTGCATATCGATACGATGGCCGCGGCGGTTAAAACGAAGTTCGATACCGTGATGAACCAGACCTTCGCGCCGCAGACGCTCGCCGGCACCGGCCTCATGGAGCAGATCCACGGTGCCCTGTTCGAGTACGCCCGCGCGGATCCGCTCTTCGACGTGTTTGCGAGTCTGCGCCTCGATTACGATGGACTCGATGCCCTCAAGATGGAGCAGATGGGAAAGCAGGAGGCCCGCCGGCCCGGCTCCCACGATGCCCACCTGCGTGCGGAGTTTCATGGGAGCGGGCATGCGTCGGCCTAGGTAACCTGGTAAATCGCGAGCTCAACGCGGTCCGGGTGGCGCACGCCGGAGCCGACAAAGACGTATCGCGTGAGCCAGAGATGGGCTTGATCGGCGGTTTCAAACCGCGGCGTGGTGCGGAAGTAAACTGCCTCGGCCAGGCCGTGCCGAAGACCGGAGTTTTCGACATAAATCCGCGAGTCATTTTCGCACTCGACGACGTAGCGGGCATGCAGTTCAATGACGCCGTCATCCCGAAGAATCTGGAAATCTGCCCCTCCCGGCAAAATGCGTCCGCGAATCCGCGGCCCGGAGACCTCCCCGCCCCGAATCGGGATTACACGCCGCATTCCGATCTCGATGGGCTCCCCAATGGCAACATTCAGATCCGCGACATGGACGAGTTCGATCATACGCGTTCGACGATCATCGCGATTCCCTGCCCTACCCCAATACACATGGTGCACAATGCGTATCGGCCGCCGATGCGCCGCAGTTGATATACGGCTGTGGTGAGCAGACGCGCTCCGCTGGCTCCGAGTGGATGGCCAATCGCGATCGCTCCGCCGTTCGGGTTCACATGGGTCGCGTCGTCGGGAAATCCGAGACCGCGAAGCACCGCCAAAGCCTGCGCGGCGAAAGCCTCGTTGATCTCGACGACGTCCATTTGGTCCAACCGGAGACCGGTGCGGTCCAGCAGTTTTTTCACGGCGGGGATCGGCCCCAGGCCCATCACCCGCGGAGGCACGCCCGCAACCGCGCTTCCAACGATCCGCGCGAGCGGCGTGAGACCATGGCGTGCGGCGGCGGACTCGGAGGCGATCAGCAAGGCCGCGGCGCCGTCGTTGATACCGGACGCGTTGCCTGCCGTCACCGTGCCTTCGGCCCGGGTCACCGGTTTCAGTTGCGCCAGCTTCTCTCGAGTGGTCTCCGGCCGCGGATGTTCGTCACGTTCCCCAGCCGCTGCGATCTCCGTTGCGAAGAAGCCGGATGCTTTCGCCGCCGCATATCTCTGCTGGCTGCGGAAGGCGAAGCTGTCCTGATCGCACCGCGAGACGCCGCATTCGGCCGCGACATTCTCCGCCGTCTCGGCCATAGAGTCCACACCGTAACGTTCGCGCATGAGCGGATTGACGAACCGCCATCCCAGCGTGGTGTCTTCGAGCTTCTGCGAACGGGCCCACGGAACATCGGGCTTGGAAAGAACAAGGGGCGCACGCGACATACTCTCCACTCCACCCGCAATGGCCAGCGATGCCTCACCAGAGCGAACCGCGCGAGCCGCGATCGCCACCGCGTCCATACTCGACCCACACAGGCGGTTCACCGTCACGCCAGGAACCTCCTGGGGAGCCCGGCAAGCAGCAGGGCCATTCGCGCGACGTTGCGGTTGTCTTCGCCGGCCTGATTCGCGCAACCGAGAATCACGTCGTCGATTGCACCCGGATCAAGCGATGGGTTACGGGCGAGCAATGCTTTCATTGTGTTAGCGGCCAGGTCATCGGGACGGATCCCAGCCAGGGAACCGCCGTAACGGCCGAACGGAGTGCGGATCGCATCGCAGATGCAGGCGAGCTCCATGTGCGCTGATCGCTCACTTGTACGATAAACGCCCAGAAGTTGTCAAGTGAGCGCCCTGCCCAACGACAGCGCACCCTCCTTCAAGACGGGCAGAAAGCGCGAGATCATCTCATCGATACCCACGCGCGAGGCGTGGACGCCGGTGTTCATGGCAGCGACCACACGCCCCGTTCGCGTAACCACAGGCACGGCGAGCGACCGCAGGCCCATTTCCAGCTCTTCGTCCACGAGGGCATAGCCCTGCTCACGCACCCGCTCAATCGCGGCAACGAGACGCGGTCCGTCCGTGATCGTTTTCGGAGTCTTCGAAAGGACGTGGACCTGGTCCATGTAAATGGCCAGATCCGTTTCGGAGAGGGCGGCAAGGAGTACACGGCCCATCGAGGTGCAATAGGCCGGAAGACGGCTGCCGACGGCCAATCCGACGGACATTACGCGTCTGGTAGCAGACCTCGCCAGGTAAACGACGTCATAACCTTCGAGAACGCTGAGAGAACTGGATTCGTGGATGGTGGAGCTGATTTCTTCAAGGATCGGTTGAGCCAAGGCGGGCAGCGAATGAGACGAGAGAAAGGCAAAACCAAGACGCAGGACGCGGCTGCCAAGTTTGTACACTGGTCCGCTATGGCTGGCGTAACCCTGGAGTTCAAGGGTGATCAGGAGCCGCCGAACCGACGCGCGGGACAGTCCGGTTCGCAGCGCTACGTCGCCGACCGTCACCCCGTCCGGACGGTCCTGAAAAGCTTCGATTACGGACAGGCCGCGGGCGAGGGAAAGGACGAAGTCGGGGTTCGGCATTGGCCGATTATCGCACACATATAGGGGTTGACGGCCGCCTGCGTATATGCGAATATCGCCCATAAGCGCGATATTCGCGCACGTTATGGAGTTTCTCAGTCTCAAAGACGCCGTTGCTCGTCATGTGAAAGACGGCGACCAGGTCGCTTTGGAGGGATTCACGCACCTGATCCCCTTCGCGGCGGGACACGAAATTATCCGGCAGGGGCGGCGGGATTTGACTCTGATTCGGATGACTCCGGATTTGATCTACGACCAGATGATTGGGATGGGCACGGCGCGGAAGCTGGTTTTTTCCTGGGGCGGAAACCCGGGGGTTGGGTCGCTGCATCGGTTGCGCGATGCTGTGGAGCGCGGCTGGCCGGGGCCGCTGGAGCTCGTGGAGCATAGCCACGCGGCTATGGCCAACGCGTACGAGGCCGGCGCGTCGGGAATGCCTTGCGCGTTTTTTCGCGGGTACGAGGGCAGTGATTTGCCCCGCGTCAACGGCGACATCCGGTTCGTGACTTGTCCCTTCACCGGCGAGAATCTGGCTTGCGTTCCCGCTTTCCGGCCGGATGTCACCATCATTCACGCGCAAAGAGCCGACCGCGAAGGGAATGTGTTGATTGAAGGGATCATCGGAGTGCAGAAAGAGGCGGTACTGGCGGCGCGGCGCGCCGTGGTCACGGTGGAGGAAGTGGTGGAGGATTTCGGGCCCCGCAGTTCGAATGCCGTGATTCTGCCTGCATGGACGCTCAGCGCGGTGGCGGTGGTGCCCAACGGAGCGCGGCCGTCATACGCCCACGGTTACTATTCGCGGGATAATGCCTTCTACATTGCGTGGGATAAGATTGCGCGCGACCGCGAGAAGTTCCTTGCATGGATACGGGAGCACGTTCTGGGATGATGTACACTCCGGCGGAGATGATGACCGTGGCGGCGGCGCGGGCGCTGGGGAACGAGGACATCTGTTTTGTGGGGATCGGACTGCCTTCGGCCGCCTGCAATCTGGCGCGGCTGACGCACGCTCCGCGCATCCATTTGATTTATGAATCGGGGACGCTGGGAACGAAGCCGGAGGTGCTGCCTCTTTCGATCGGCGATGGCGAGTTGTGCGAGACGGCGCTGACTACAGTTTCTGTTCCGGAGGTGTTTCGGTACTGGCTGCAGGGTGGGCGGATCACGGTGGGGTTTCTGGGTGGCGCTCAGGTGGACCGGTTCGCCAACTTGAATAGCACGGTGATTGGGGATTACGTGAAGCCGAAGGTTCGGTTGCCGGGGAGCGGGGGCGCAACGGAGATTGCCACGAGTTGCGGGCAGATCTTCATCATCATGCGGCATGGAGCGCGCAGTTTTGTGAAAGCGCTGGATTTTCTGACTACGCTGGGGCATGGCCGGACCGGGCGGGAACGGCGGGAACTGGGCGTTCGTACCGCGGGGCCGATGCTGCTGGTTTCCGACCTTTGTACAATGCGGCCGGATGACGAGACGAAGGAGCTGGTGGTGGCGAGTTTGCATCCGGGGATCTCGCGCGAACGAGTTCGTGAGTATACGGGCTGGGATGTCCGGTTCGCGGAGACGGTGGCGGAGACGGAACCGCCGACCGTGGCCGAGTTGGAGGTGCTGCGGGATTTGCAGGCGCGGACGGCTCGAGCTCATGGGATGGCGGTGGTGACAGAGGCTGATTGAGAATCGGCGGGAGGATGCATCCTGCCCCACATGGGAGACGGGAGGGGAATGAAGGAATATCCGCGGGTGCAGGCGGGGAGTCAGCCGGAGTACTTGCATGAGGCTTATCGTTCCACCAAACGGCGAGCTCCGTCGCAGCCTTTGATCCGGTTGCCGCATACCCTGAGTGAATTGACCGGGCCGGTTTATGGGCACAATCCAATCGGGCCCACTGACAATGATCTGACCGCGCATTTTGCCGAACCGCCGCTCGGTGAAAGGATTATCGTGGCCGGGCGGGTACTCGACGAAGACGGACGCGGTGTGCCGCATGCTCTCGTCGAGGTTTGGCAGGCCAATGCCGCTGGCCGCTATGTACACTCGGGCGACAATCATCCGGCTCCTCTCGATCCGAATTTTCTGGGGGCGGGGCGGATGATTACCGATGACGCGGGGAATTACCGGTTCGTGACGATTCGGCCAGGTGCCTATCCGTGGCGCAATCATGATAACGCCTGGCGACCCGCTCACATCCACTTCTCGTTGTTTGGAACCGCGTTCTTGACCCGTTTGGTCACGCAGATGTACTTTCCGGGCGATCCGCTGATGCCGATCGATCCGGTGCTGCAGTCGATTTCGGACGCGGAGGCGCGGCAACGGCTGGTTTCGCATTTCGATTTGTCGCTCACCGAGCCGGAATGGGCGCTGGGGTTTCGCTTCGACCTAGTACTGCGGGGGCGGCGGGCCACGCCGTTTGAAGAGTGATTCCAACCGCTTCGCAGACGGTGGGTCCGTTCTTCAACTTCGCCCTGACCGGCAATCGCGCGCTGGGTGCCATGGCGCGCGAAGGTGTGGAGGGCGAACGCATCCGGCTTACGTTCCGAGTGACCGACGGCGACGGCCGGGCCACTCCAGGCGACTCGATGATTGAGTTGTGGCAGGTGGACGCGAATTTCCGCGGCTTCGGCCGGCTGGAGACCGACGCGGACGGCGTCTGCGTGTTTGAAACGGTGAAGCCGGCATCTGTTGGAATGCATGCGCCGCACATCAGCGTGGTGGTGTTCGCGCGCGGGCTGTTGAAACACTTGTACACGCGGGTGTATTTCGAGGGCGAGCCCGCGAACGCGCACGATCCGGTCCTGACTCTGGTGCCGGAAGAGCGCCGCGAGACGCTGCTAGCGAAGCCGGCGTGGTCCTTCGACATCCGCCTGCAGGGCGACCGCGAAACCGTATTCTTCGACGTGTAAGATCGATTCATGTTCACGCGATTGATGGAGAGCCTGGCGGCCACCGAGGCCTTGTCGCGGGTTTTCTCCGATGAAGCCGTGCTGCAGGCCATGCTCGATTTCGAGTCAGCACTGGCGCGGGCGGAGGCACGCGCAGGCGTGATTCCCGAGGACGCGGCGGCGGCGATCACCAAGGCGGCTGTAGCTGACAGCTTCGACTTCGCGAAACTGATCCGTCAATCGTTGCGCGCCGGCACGCCGGCGATTCCCCTTGTTCGCATGTTGACCGAGCGGGTGCGCGCCAGCGACGCCAAGGCCGCGGGTTTTGTGCACTGGGGGGCGACCAGTCAGGATGTTACCGATACCGCTTTGGTGATGCTGCTGGGGCGATGCCGGGCGGTGCTGGAACCTGATCATGAGCGCGTATTGCGCGGGCTACGCCGGCTCTCGGAGGAACATGCGGGCACCGTAATGCTGGGGCGCACGCTGCTGCAGCCGGCGCCGCCGGTTACCTTCGGACTTAAGGCTGCGGGCTGGATGGGTGCGATCCGCCGCGGATGGGCGCGCGTCACGAACCGATTCGATGAGGCGGCTTACTTGCAGTTTGGTGGCGCCAGCGGAACCCTGGCGGCACTGGGAGACCGGGGCATTCCTGTCAGCAAGGAATTGGCGAGTGAGTTGAGTTTGCGGTGCCCGGACGCGCCCTGGCACGGGTATCGCGACCGGCTGGCTGCTTTGATGGCTGCTCTGAGCATTTATACCGCGAGCCTGGGCAAGATGGCGCTGGATGTTGCGCTAATGATGCAATTCGAGGTCGGCGAAGCCGCGGAGCCCGGGGGCGATGGACGGGGCGGCTCTTCCACGATGCCGCACAAGCACAATCCGACGGCTTGCGTGCTGGCGATTGCCGCGGCGAAACGGACTCCGGGGCTGGTGTCGAATTTCTTGTCCGGTATGCTTCAGGAGCACGAGCGCGGTATGGGCGGATGGCAATCGGAGTGGGTTACCGTGCAGGCGATCGTGCAAGCCGCAGGCGTTTCCTTGGAATCGATGGCCGAAGTGGCCGAGGGTCTTACGGTGGACGTGGACAGAATGCGGCGCAATATTGACGCAACAGAGGGCGCGGTGTTCGCCGAGAAGGCGATGATGATGCTTGCCCCGGAGATGGGCCGGGATGCTGCGTACCGCGCGGCAGCGAACTCGCTGCCGGAGTTGCCGGAATTGCGGGATCCGGTGGATTATCTGGGTAGCGCGGAGATTTTCCGGCAACGCCTGGTGAATGGAGAGGAATAGGAATGCCTTTTGCCGATTCGGGAGGATGCCGGATTTATTACCGGCTGGAGGGAGTACCGGACCGGCCGGTGCTGGTACTGGTGCATTCGCTGGGCGCGGATCACGGGATGTGGGACCTGCAAATGCCGTCGCTGCTGCGGTATTTCCGAGTGTTGCGGCTGGATGTGCGCGGCCATGGCGCTTCGGACGCCCCCGCAGGCGATTACACGATGACGCAGTTGGGGAAGGATGTGCTTGCGGTCGCGGATGCGGCCGGGTGCGCGCGATTTGCGTATTGCGGATTGTCGCTGGGCGGGATGATTGGGCAGTGGCTGGGCGCTCACGCGGGTGATCGCGTGGACCGGTTGGCGCTGGCGAATACATCGCCCCGAGTGGCGGACCCCGGCCATTTTGAGACGCGACGGGCTACCGTGCTGGAACATGGGATTAGCGCGGTCGCCGACGGGGTGATGCAGCGGTGTTTCGCGCCGCGAACTCTGGCGGCGAGGAATCCAGCGGCAGAGTCGGTTCGCGCGGTGCTGCTGGCTACCGATAGCGTCGGGTATGCGGGCTGTTGCGCCGCGGTTCGCGACATGGATCATCGGCCGCTATTAGGGGATATTCACGTTCCGGTGCTGGTGATTGCCGGGGACGAAGACGTCTCGACTCCGTGGACGGGGCACGGCGACATGCTGGCCCACGAAATTCCAGGCGCCCGCGCCGTGCGTCTACCCGCGACTCACCTCTCGAATCTCGAAAAACCCTCTTCATTTTCCGCTGCTTTGTTTGACTTTTTGTTGCCGGCGGAGGCGGATGATCCTTTGGATGCGGGTTTTGCGATTCGGCGGTCCGTGCTTGGCGATGCGCATGTCGAACGCGCGACCGCCGGCGCGACTGAATTGACCCACGAGTTTCAGGAGATGATTACGCGGTACGTCTGGGGAACGGTGTGGACCAGACCGGGCCTGGATCCGCGGGTGAGGCGACTGCTGGCGCTGGCGATGACGGCGTCGCTGGGCCGCTGGGAGGAATTCCGGTTGCATGTACGCACCGGGCTGGCGGCTGAGTTGGAGAGTGTGGACTTGAAGGAATTGCTGCTGCAGGTGGCAGTTTACGCCGGCGTGCCGGCGGCGAATACGGGGTTTCAGATTGCCGGGGAAGAAGTGGCGAAGTAGAGCGGCCTATTTTCCATCCACAGAAAACGCCAGCAGCACGTTTCCCGGCATGCCGCCCCACTGCCCGTACCCCGAATTCACATAGAGCATTCCGCCCGCCACCACCGGGCCCGCGACATCGAGCGACCCGCCTTTCGCCTTCTGCCCATTCACGGTTTCGTATTCGCGTACGGTATCCGCGTCCCACACCACTTCACCGGTCACCGTTGCGTACGCGCGCAGGTGCCCGTCTTCGGAGCCCGAAAATACCATTCCCGCAATTGCGGACACCGCGGCTGACTGCGCGGGGCTGCAGTTCCCACGGCTGCCGCATGAAGGCGGCTGCGCACTCCAGACCTTTTCCCCGGTTGCAAGATTCAACGCGAAGAGGCCGCCTCCATGATTGGGATCGACGCCCAGACGGTAGCCGCCTGGCGCTGCGCTATCAGGGACTGGCGCGATCTTGAGATCCGAGAGAGCTATGTACGCATTCACTCCATCGGATGCCGAGCCCCACTGCACACCACCCAGCGCTCCGCCCACACCGACCCGCTGTTGCCATAAGATCTGCCCCTCGCGGTCCGGATCGAGCGCGTGCACCATACCCGATTTCTGACCGATCACCAGGGCGCGACGCCCCTTGCCGAGCGACACAAGCATCGGCGGCTGGCCAAAATCGAAATCCCGGCCGGGGGTCTCTGAACAGTTTGTCTTAGCCGGGGTGTCGCAGCCATTGTTGTACACGTCGTGGGGCGTCACCTGCTTCGACCACAGAAGCTTGCCAGTCTTGGCTTCCAGGGCCAGTACCGAGTCGCTGGTGTCCGTGGCGGGCTCGGAGTAGTTGTCCCCGGTGGCCACATAGAGCACATTAGTTTTTTCATCGAACGTCGGCGAGGACCACACGCCCGCGCCCGAAGGACCGTAGAGTTGCGTGCCGACGCTGCTTTTGCCGGTTGGCCGCGGAGGGTCCGAAATCATGTACGTCTGCCAGAGTTGCTTTCCGGAGACAGCGTCGAGGGCAACCACGCTGCCGCGGAAGGTGCAACATTGATACTTTGGGTTTGGGGGAAGTATCTCCTCAAAGGAGGATACCGGCACGTACACCACACCGTCGTGCATTTGCGGGGTGCCCGTAATCATCGCCGCAAAATGCTTCTCCACGTGTACTTTCCACAGCAACTGCCCGGTCGCCGCACTTACCGCATAGGCAGTTGCGTTTTGCGCGCCAAAGCAAATCACGGGCCCGGCACTGCCGGCGTCGTAATAGATGATGCCTGAACGCACCGGCGCGCCCGCCGCGAACTTCCAGTGCGTGCAGCCGGTACGGGCGTCGAGCGAATACACCATGCCAGTAAGGTCCGCCGTGAAGACGCGCCCTCCGGCCACCGCAGGCTGAGAGCGCGCCGCCGTTCCCGCGCCAAGTGAAAACGCCCATTTGAGTTTCAGTTGCGGAACATCGGCGGCGGTCATACCCGCCGCGTCCGCTTTCTGGAACCGGGTGTTTGCCGCATTGACGCCCCACGTACTCCAGCGCGCCCCGGCGGAGAACGGCGCCGCATCGGACTGACAGAAAGCCGCAGTACCAGTGGCCGTGGCTGATGCTTGTCCTGGCGCGGCCAGATAGGCGACGAGCGCCCGGCGCTCGGCGGTGTTTAGCCCAGCCGCCTGTGTCTTCATGAGCCCGGTTTCAAGAGCGCGGCTGATCGCCGACGGGTCCATCGCACGCAGCGCGCTCACCGGTGGCACTCGCGCCGCCGGCGCGTCATGGCAACTGGCGCAACGCTGCTTGTAAATTGCGGCTCCGTCCTGCGCGAACACCGCTCCACAACCGAGAGCCATCATGAAGATCGGGACGTGAAGCGCCGTGGCAGCCATTGGTTCAGTATATCCACGAGGTTTAGCGGAGGTTCGAAAAAATATTGAACCGATCCATTTTTTCTGCGTACCGATGCTCAGGAGGCCGTATGGAACCCGTTATCAGCCTCATCCGCCCGCCGGCGATTGAGTGCGCTTCTCTCTCATCCAACGCTCCGATCTGGCAGGACGTCCTTGCCCAGGCGATGACCGGCGAACTTATTGCCGCGATGAACTACACCTCCTTGTCGGAAATATGTGCCGACCCCGAAGAAGCAGCCGACGCACTGGAGCATGCGGCGATTGAACAGGGACATGCCGCCGCGTTCGCCGCCGAGGGCCGCAAGATTGGCGTGGACGTCTCCAACGACGTCAACGCAAAGTACTGGAAGAGGCTGCGCGAAGCATTCCTGCGCTGCATCGCGGAGCGGGACTTCATTGGCTGCCTGATTGTCCAGGAGATCATGCTGGAGTCATTTGCCGTGGCCAGCTACGGGCGCGTCGGCAAGGCGGCGCCCGGGAGTCTTGGCAAGACGTTTGCCTCCATCGCGGTGGAGGAAGGGGAGCACGTCGATCACGCCATGGCGATTCTCCGGGCGGAGCGATCCGTGGACGCGCGGCGTTTCGACGACAAGCTGCACCGGCTGCATCTTGATGTGATGACCACCCTGGCGCAGATGCTGGCGAAGGAATGCCGGGACGGACATTGTGAAGTGTGCCACGGCAGTTGCGTGAAGCCGTCGCTGTTCGACATCAGCCTGAGTGCGGCCGAGCTTCGCGGTGCGTCGCTGCAACAGTACCTGAACACGCTGGACATGCTGGGACTCCCTGGCGAGGTAACGTTTGCATGGGTCAGCCAGCTGCCAGTGTAGCCGAGCTCGATTTCGCCCTGATCGGGCATCAGGAGAGCTGGAGAGCGGCCGCGGACGTACTCGGGGTGCTGCGCGGGCCGGAGTATTCTCCTCTGCCGGACGACGAGATCAAAGACATCCTTCCATGGATCCCGCCCAGAGTGGTCTGCCATGTCGAGGCCGAATCGACGACCGGCGCGCGGGCACGGGGCGTTTACATCGATTCCTTTATCCCTCCGGGCCATCTTGATGCTGCCTGGACGCACGAGAACCTCTCCCGGGTTCGGGCGGCGGCGGCCTGTGCGATCAAGGAAGGGGCCGGGATTGTGAGCCTCGGCGGGTTCAGTTCCATTCTGATTGAGGGCAACTTCGATCAGCTTCCGGAAAGACACCAGACCGTGTTCACGACAGGCAATACGCTCACCGTCGGTTTCATCGTTCAGGGCGTCAAGCGGATGTGCTCCCTGGAGGGCCGGAACCTTCGAAGATCGACGCTGCTCATTGTCGGCGCGACCGGAGATGTGGGTTCCGGGTGCGCCCGTTGTCTGGCTCCGCACGTGAGCCGCGTGCTGATCAGCGCGCGGAATGCGGAAAGGCTGGGAAGGCTTGCCGGGGAACTGGAAGCCGACGGAGCCGGGGTGGAGACAGCGACGGATCTGGAGCAGTTCTCCACGACGCCCGACGTCGTGATCTGCGCAGCCAGTCTGGCTTCGCCTTCGCTTCTGTTAGGCAAGGTCGCCCCTGACGCAATCGTTTGCGATGCGGGCTACCCGAAGAACCTGGCTGTGGGCGCGGAGATGCGCTGCGCCAGGATCTTCTTCGGAGGTCTCGGACAGATTACGGGTGGATTGCGGTTCAAACCGGATTTTCGTGGAATTCTGAACCGGCATCCGTTCCCCGATGTGGTCCACGGATGCCTGCTCGAAGGCATGGCGCTGGCTCTGGAGGGCCGCTTCGAACCCTTCTCCCGAGGAAGAGGATGCATCACGCCGGAGCGGGTGGAAGAGATTGAAGCAATTGCCGCGCGACACGGGATTCGTCTCGCACCGCTTTACAATGCCGATGGACCGTTGGAGCAGCGACGTGTTGCCGACACGGAGTGGTCAAGGATGATTGCATAGCAGAGCCCATCGTCGCCGGGCATGGTGCAAGATGCCTATCGCGCATCGCCAGCATTCATAGGACAGGCGCGGGGGCCGGGCAGCAGACAGTATGACTTGCAAGCCTACCTTGCAAGTTCTCCTTCCTTGTGCGTATTATGAAATTTGCCGTGCCGCGCAAGAACCTGGAAACCGCAGTCATCGACTTTATCCAAACCATCGGGCTGTTGGTGCGCCGCGTTCGCGCGGCGGCCGCATCGCACGAGCTTTCCTTGACTGAGTCCGCGGTCATGGCGCGCCTGGCGAAGGACGGGCCGGCGACCACCGCCGATCTGGCGCGCGCGGAAAGCATGAAACCGCAGTCGATGGGTACCACCATCGCGGCGCTGGAGGAAATGGGCATGGTGGAGCGCAAGCCGCATCCCACCGACGGCCGCCAGATGAATATCGAGCTGACCGCCAAGGGCGCGGCCGTGCGAAAAAGCGCCAGGGACGCAAAACGGACGTGGCTGGCGCAGGCTATCGCGCAGCTTGACGAACAGGAACGGGAAACGCTGTTCGAGGCCGGCGAGATCATCAAGCGCCTGGTGGACCTGTGAACAAGGCCGCGGCTCGTGGAGGTTCGATGTCGCACGCCTGGCGAGCGCTGCGTCACCGCAACTTCAAGCTGTTCTTCTTCGGGCAGAGCATCTCCATGATCGGCAACTGGATGACGCGGCTGGCCACGACCTGGCTGGTTTATCGCCTGACTCATTCGGCGCTGCTGCTGGGCATCGTAAGCTTCGCCGGGCAGATTGTTTCGTTCGCGCTGGGGCCGTTTGCGGGCGTCTGGGTGGAGCGCCTCGATCGCCGCAAGCTGCTGGTGTGGACGCAGGCCGCCGCCGCCGTCCAGTCACTGGCCCTGGCCGCGCTCACGCTGGCGCACGTCATCACTCTCTGGGAAATCATCGCGCTCACGGCTTTTCAGGGGTTGATCAATGCGTTCGACATGCCCGGACGCCAATCCTTCCTGGTGCGGATGGTGGAGGATCGCAACGACCTCAGCAACGCAATCGCCATCAACTCCTCGATGGCAAATGGCGCGCGGCTGGTGGGCCCGGCCATCGCCGGACTGGTGATCGGGGCCGCCGGGGAGGGCTGGTGCTTCCTGATCGATGGCGTCAGCTATTTTGCGGTGATCGCATCATTGCTGCTCATGCGCATCAGGCCCATGGATCTGCGCGCCGACGCGGGCAGCATGCTGGAACAGATGCGGGAGGGTTGGGACTATGTGCGCACATTTCGCCCGATCCGCACGATCCTGCTGCTCTTTGCGCTGATCAGCCTGATGGGCTTCCCGTACGCGGTGCTGATGCCCGTTTTCGCCGCTCAGGTGCTGCATGGCGGCGCGGCTACGCTCGGCTGGCTCACGGGCGCCTCGGGAATCGGCGCGGTTATTTCGGCGCTTTCGCTGGCAGTGCGCAGGACAGTGATCGGACTGACGCGCATGGTGCAGATCGCCGCGGCGATGCTCGGAGGTGCGCTGATTCTATTTGGGCTGTCGCATACATTGTGGCTATCGCTGGTACTGATGGTCTTCGCCGGGTTCGGCTTGATGCAGAGCGCGTCGGCCAGCAACACGATCATCCAATCGCTGGTGACGGAAGACAAGCGCGCCCGCGTGATGAGCTACTACACGATGGCGTTTTTCGGCGCCGCGCCCTTCGGCAGCCTGCTGGCCGGCACGCTGGCGCAGGTGATCGGAGCGCCACACACGGTCATGGTTACCGGCGCATTCTGCATCGCCGGGTCGCTGTGGTTCACTCTGGAGCTGCCGAAAGTTAACGCCGTGATGCGGCCCATCTACCGGGACATGGGACTACTCCCACGTGATGCGGACCTGCTCTCCGAGGTGCAGGAGCCGGTGATATGACCTCACTTGCGAACCCGTAACCCTTCCGTTGAAAGGACGAACCAAAGTGAACTGGTATGACTACATCGGGTGCTTCCTCGCGGGAATGTTTCTCACGAACGTGGTGCCTCATTTCGTGCATGGCATTTCCGGCGACCGCTTCCCGACGCCATTCGCTCACCCTCCTGGACGAGGATTGTCGTCGCCGACGGTGAACGTCGTCTGGGCATTGTTGAATCTGGCCGCAGGCTACATCCTCTTCCGGGTTGGAAAGGTCGTGAGCGGGGGCGATTCGGCGCTGATCACTTTCTTCGCGGGCATCGCTGTAATTAGCACGATGCTGAGTGTGCAGTTTGCAAAGAAACAAGACAGGTAGCCAGCTCGGCCACGCGGCAACCAGGAGGAACCCATTTCCGCCGGACTCGGAGACGTATTAGAGCCTTTGCAGGAGGGGCCAAAATGACCGTGTCACGGATGCTCAGGCTCGGCTGCTTCCGGCCGCGGCAGGGGGAGATCAGCAAATCATTCTCGTCCCTGCCGACAGCGCAGTCTACGGATTCAAAGCGGCTAGCGTGTGTGCCCGCGCCCATCACGCACTTCATTCCCTTTGAAATGGGAAATCTTGTCGAGATGATTCGCGGGATCGGGCTTCTCGCCGCGTTGCGGCATAGGCCCTTTATAGCCGTGATCGGGATGGAAACGGTTGTTTACGTGACCGTGGAAGCCGTCGGGCCCGTGAAACCATGGACCAGCGCCGATGAATACGCCGCCGGTGAACCATTCGGGGCCGTAATAGCCGTAAGGGGCGCAGGCGTAGGGCGGGACGTCATAGTAGCCGTAGGGACAATCCGGAGCCACGCCGACTTCGACGCCGACCTGAGCCGCCCTGACCGGGGTGGGCGTGAATCCGATTCCAACCACAGCAGCTAACACCAGAAATACAAAAGCACGCATAACTTCACCTCGCTTGTTAGAGGCGAACCTGTCAGCCAGTGTTTCAACGGGCCGGTGACGCGAGAAGGAACCTCCGCCGTCACGTCGCTGTAACGCCGGCTTGGTGCGTTGCGACGCAGCCTGCATGGAGCCAATGTAACAACCGCACAATCCATGAAGTCGAGGCAGGCGGCAGCGGGAATCTTTCGGTCGCCTTCACGCTGACAGACACTATCGGCCACACGACGACCACCGCGTCCGTCACGCTGCAGGTGAATCCGGCTGGAGCCGCGATTCAAACGGACGGCCCGGCCATCGCGAGCGACATAGCGCCTGAAGGCGTGCAAGGACGAGGCGGCCGGAGGGGGAGTTGGTAGATTGGAGGAATCCTCCATGGAAGCCCTCACCCATCGCCCTGCGTGGAAGACCCTGCTGGCTTTCGCGATTATCTATTTTGTCTGGGGGTCCACATTTCTGGCCATCCGGGTTGGCGTTCAGGAAGTCCCGCCGTTTCTTTTGGCGGCCATACGCTTCCTGATTGCCGGACTGATTCTTTACGGCTGGTCGATCGCACGCGGCGGGCGTTCGCCGACGATGCGCCAATGGACGTCGGCATCCCTGCTGGCGATTTTAATCTTCGTGCTCGACTATGGCCTGTTGTTCTGGGCCGAGCAGCGAGTGCCTTCGGGCATTGCGGCGGTCATGATGGCCACGATCCCGGTGTTTATGGCGCTGTCGGAAATCATTTTTTTGGGAACGCAGCGGCTCACGGTTCGCCTGACCCTGGCGCTGCTGATCGGGCTGGGGGGAGTAGCGGTGCTGGTGAGCCGCTCGCTGAATCTGGGTGGGGCACCAATCGACAGGGCGGGCGCCCTGGCGCTGATCCTCGCGGCGATTAGCTGGTCGGTCGCGTCGGCGCTCGCGCGAAAGGTGCCGCTTCCTCCTTCGAAGGTCATGAGCTCGGGAGCGCAGATGCTCGCCGGTGGAGTGTTTCTGGCTGTGGCTGCGGCCGCGCTGGGCGAATTTCATATTTTTCATCCGTTGGCCGTTTCACGCGGAGCGTGGCTGTCGTTGTTGTACCTGATCGTTGCCGGATCGATCATCGGGTTCACTGCGTATGTCTGGCTGATTCATCACGAATCGCCGACGAAGGTGGGGACCTATGCGTACGTGAATCCAGTGGTGGCCGTGCTAGTTGGATACTTTTTGGGCGGCGAAGGGTTGGGGCTGCGAACCGTTATAGGGACTGCTTTTGTTCTGATCAGCGTGGTAGTGATTACGATCACGCGCGCCAGACCGCAAACGCAGAGCAGGGCAGATTGAAAATCGTCGCAGAGAGCGCGACCCTTCGCCACTCGCTGGCCTGTTCGCGCCGCAGGCGCGCCGGGTCTGGCCATCCGCATAGCCATCGGCTCCGGCCGCCGGTACGCCCCGTGATCCACTGGTCCTGATCGGGGTGCTCCTCTCCATGACGATTGTTGGGTCTGTTGGCCGCCTGGGGACCCCGGCGTGTCCTCGCGATCGCGCCGGACATCGTGCTGAGCCTAGACTTCTGGCGCCGGGAATTCGGTTCCAGCCCAGGCGTGCTGGGTGAGATGATCGAACGCAACCAGCATAAGTTGGCGGTGCAGCAACTGCAGGATCATCATTTCCGGTGCCCCGCAAAAAAGGTCGCGTTGTTCGGTTCTGCCGGCAGGCCTGACAGACATAGGCCACCCACCCCTGGCACGACCTGGCCTCGACGAACCGTCAATACAGTGTTGTAACCGCCCAAGGCGCGCGGCGCGGTCCCGGCGGGAACGGCCTCGCCGCGATTCATACTTTTCCACGCCTGCCGATGAGTGAGTTACAGGATGCTCAGCCATCCTGACGGCGGGTTGGTGAAAGGAGAACCTGGGTGACTTTTCGAATGAGCCTTCGCTGGGCGATTCCAGTGATAACCGTGGTGGGTTTGGGCGCCGCACCGGCACTTGCGCAGTCCTCTCCGGCACAGCCGACAACTGAAGATCCCTCCATCCAGCTTCTGTTGAAACGCATTGAGGAGCTGGAGGCTTCGCAGAAACAGATGCAACAGAGACTCGACAAGCTGACCGGTACGCCCGCAGCGCCCGCCGCCGCTCCTCTTCCCATGCCAGCGGAGCCTTCCGAACCTGCCGCGGTTCCGGCGGACGACTCCGATGACGGGCACATTCATACGCTGGGACCGGTACAGTTCCAGGGCTTTACCGATTTCGACTTCGGCCGAGCCTGGTTTGATCAATTGCCTCCGGGAGGGTTGCCGGGAACTCCCAATTCCTTCACCCTCGGCGACTTCGATTTGTTCACGAATACGCGCATCTCCGATCATTGGAGCGTACTGGGCGAAGTGCTGGTTACTTCGGACCTCGGCAATGAGTTCAGTGCCGAGATAGACCGCCTGCTGCTGACTTACAAAGCGAACGACCGTTTCAAGATCTCCTTCGGCAAATTCAACACGGCTTTCGGGTACTATTCGAATGCGTTTGAACGGGCGCACTATTTTCAGACCGCCGTCTCACGGCCAATTATGTACGGCGATGAAGACGACGGCGGCATAATGCCGGTACACAACATCGGTGTAACGGCAACGGGAAAAGTCCCCTCAGGAGCACTGGGATTGCACTGGGTGGCGGAGGTGGCCAATGGAGTTGCTTATGCGGCGCCTGAGCCCATCCAGAACTTCGTGGATGAAAACAATAGCAAAGCTGTCAATGTGGCGATGTATGCGCGGCCGGACTTCTGGTCCGGTTTCCAGGCCGGCTTTTCCCTCTACCGCGACACGCTGCACCCGATGGACGGCCCGACAGTGGGGCAAACCATCTACACGGGGCACATCGTATACGTGGGCGGGAAGCTGGAATGGCTCAATGAAGCATCGCTGTTGCGGCACGCGGTGGAGAGCAGCGATCAGGTCTCTCGTACTTTGACGTCTTACACCCAGCTCTCATGGGCCTTTGGGAGGTTCCGGCCCTACTTCCGGTACGACTATCAGAATATTCCACAGACCGACCCGGTCTTCGGCGCGCTGGGCCGCGAAAACGGCCCGACGATTGGGGTGGCGCGCCACATTTCCACATTTCTCGTGCTCAAGCTGCAGTACGGCCGGTTGAGCGAACGGCAGATTGCAACGGCCAACGACTTGAACGCCCAACTGGCGGTCGCCTTCTGAGGAAACCGGTCATGACAAGACTTTCTGGATTTCTGGGTATTGTGGCGCTGGCAGGCGCGGCCCTGGCAATCGCGGGGGACGACGATCTGGTGGTGGTGGTAAACAAGGCCAACAGCGCCGACAACGTCACGAAAGTTCAGCTTCGGAAGATGATGCTGGGCGAGCAAGCGTCCTGGCCGTCGGGCAAGAAGGTGAGCGTGGTGCTGCGCTCGGCGGGACAACCGGAACGGGCGGAGGCGCTGCGCGCCGTCTGCGGAATGAGCGAAGACCAGTTCAACGAAGCCTGGATGCATGCCAGCTTCAACGGCGATACGGCTTCTCCGCCCAAAGCGCTGGGGTCCGCACAGGGGGTGCGAGCGTTGGTGATGAGCATCCCTGGCGCCATCGGGTTTCTGCTTGCGGCCGACGTGAACGATACGGTGAAAGCGATCACGTTCGATGGCGTGGCGGCGGGACAGCCCGGTTACAAGATCAAAGCGGGTAAATAACATATATGTCAGGGCACGCGACATTGAAGCAGAAGCTCTTAGCGGGGTTTGGGGCGGTGATCCTGACGATGCTGGCGGGAACCGCATATTCGATGTTTGTCGTTTACGGGCTGACATCCGTGGTATCGCAGGCGGCGGGCATACACGACCAGGGAAAAATCGCCACTCTCTCCTCCGATATGGTTGGGCTGGAGCGAGGGATCGTATTGCACTCGATATTTGACGATAAGGCGCGGGTAGCGGAATATACCAGCGAATACGACGCCGCGTCGCAGTCCTTCGACACACTCCTGCGCACCATGGATGCCACGGGGAGCGCGGACAACAAGTCCGTGATCGAGGCGCTGCGGGGGAAGCGTCAGGAGTGGACGGCCATGCACAACGAGATCATGGGCCTGCTGGCCAGCCAGCAGGTGGACGTGGCGCAGAAGAAGATCTCCGATGCGGCCTTCCTCGCCACGGCGAGCGACGTGCAGCGACTGGCCAACGAGATGGCGGAGCGATCCTCAGGGTTGTTGCGCAGTCAGGCCGGCGCGGCGAAAACGAGGTCTCTCACGGGTTCCGTCGTCGCCGTCGCACTCTCGCTGGGGGTCGGCACATTCGTGCTTCTGGATATCCGGAGGGTAAGCGACAAGATGCGTCGCGTTACGGAAGCGCTGGCGGAAGGCTCGGCGAAGGTGTCGGCACGGTGCGAGGAAGTGAGCGCGGCCAGCCAGTCGCTGGCACAAGGGAGCTCTGAGCAAGCCGCATCCCTGCAGGAAACGGCCAGCAGCACCGAAGAGATCGCGGCTATGACCCGCCAGAACGCGGTGAACTCGCAATCCGCGGCGGAGGTGATGAGCGCCGTCGACCGCAACATTCGGGAAGGGAACCGCACGCTGGATCAGATGATGGTCTCGATGAAGGAAATCAACTCTTCGAGCGATAAGATTTCGAAGATCATCAAAGTGATCGACGAGATCGCGTTTCAGACCAACATCCTGGCGCTCAACGCGGCGGTGGAGGCGGCCCGCGCGGGGACCGCGGGAATGGGCTTCGCGGTGGTGGCCGATGAAGTGCGCAATCTGGCGCAACGATCCGCGCAGGCGGCGCGCGATACGGCGGGACTGATTGAAGAGTCCATCGCCAGGTCCAGCGACGGCAGCTCCAAGCTTCAGCAGGTGACCGGGGTGATCCGCTCCATCACCGAAAGCGCCTCCAGGGTTAAGACACTGGTGGACGAGGTGAATGCCGGGAGCCAGGAGCAGGCCAGGGGAATTGAACAAATCACGCGAGCGGTTTCGCAGATGGATCGCGTGACCATGAACACGGTAAAGAGTTCCGAGGAGACTGCTTCGTCGAGCCGCGAGTTGACCAGCCAGGCCGACGCGCTGAACCAGGCGGTTTCCGAACTGCGGCTGCTGATTGGAAGCGCGCGATAGCCGGACGAGAGCTTGAGGAACCGTCCTGGGGCCGGCCTGCCTTAGCAGGATGCTGAAAAAGGCTATCTGGTCCCCGCTCCGTCACCGTCGCGGTTCGGTACCCACCTGCAAACACGTAGCTACGTTGCCGAGCCGCGCGTGTAAACAAGCGGTTTTCGGCCTTTTTCAGCAGCCTGTTAGAACCAGCGGCTCATGATTACCTTCTGCTCGGTGTAGAACGAAACCGCGTCCTTGCCGTGCGCGTGAAGATCTCCGAAGAAAGAGTTTTTCCAGCCGGCGAATGGGAAGAAGGCCATGGGCGCGGCGACGCCAACGTTCACTCCCACCATGCCAACTTCGATACGCGAGGAATATTCGCGCGCCGATTTTCCGTTGCTGGTGAAAATCGCCGTGGCGTTTCCGAAGGGTGAACGATTGACGAGGTTGATGGCCTCGTCGAGGGTGTTGACACGGATTACCGAAAGGACCGGGCCGAAGATCTCCTCTTTGGCTATAGTCATCTCCGGTGTCACGTGGTCGAAGATGGTGGGGCCGAGATAGAAACCCCCGGGGACGGGCTTGCCCTTCCGGCCATCGACGAGCGGTGTCGCCCCTTCGGCCACGCCTTTATCCACATAACCGGCAACCTTGGCGCAATGGTCGCCGGTGACCAGCGGACCCATCTCCACGCCGCTCTGGGAGCCGTCACCCACGGAAAGCGACTGCGTCCGCTTCACCAACAGATCAAGCAGGGGGCCGGCTGCGTCTCCCACCGGAACCACCACGCTGCCCGCAAGACAGCGCTCGCCGGCCGCGCCGAATGCCGACCCGATGATCGCTTCCACGGTTTTGGGCATGTCGGCATCAGCCATCACAACCAGGTGATTCTTCGCGCCGCCCAGCGCCTGCACCCGCTTTCCCTCGGCGGCCCCTGTGGTGTAAATGTACTTCGCGACGGGCGTGGACCCGACGAACGACACAGCCTTCACCAGCGGATGACACAGCAGGGCGTCCACGGCTTCCTTTCCGCCGTGCACCAGGTTCAACACGCCGGGTGGGAGACCGGCATCATGCAGCAGTTCGATGGCGCGGGTGGGCGTGAGTGGCACTTTTTCCGATGGCTTCAGCACGAACGTGTTGCCGCAGGCGATGGCGAATGGGTACATCCACGTGGGCACCATGGCCGGAAAGTTGAACGGCGTGATGCCGGCGCAGACGCCGATGGGCTGGCGGATGGTCTTGCAGTCGATGCCGGGCGAGACGTCGTTCAGAGAATCGCCCATCATCAGGCTGGGCATTCCGCAGGCGACCTCCACCATCTGGATCATGCGCCGCACTTCGGCTCTGGCGTCCTCGGTGGTCTTGCCATTCTCGCGCGTCAGTATGGCCGCGACGTCGTTGGCGTATTTGTCGAGCAGCGCTTTGAAGCGATACAGCACCTGGACGCGATCGACCACGGGCACGTCGCGCCATTTGAGGAACGCCTCGTGGGCGGCGCGCACGGCGCGATCGACATCGGAGGCCGTGGCCCAGGGCACTTCCGCGATGGTTTCGCCGGTGGCGGGATTGGTGACGGGTCCCATAGTGCGTCCCGTGGGTTTTTCCCAGGCGCCGTTGATGTACGAGGAAACGGTTTCTACTGCGGATCCGATCATGTTTCACCTTTCCATTTCTTGAGTGGCAGGCCGATGAGAATCGCCCGCAGGTTGAACACCTGCCCCACACTATCCTTCGCCTTCCCATTCCGGGAGACGGGCCGGCACCGTGGCGCGCTGCATGAGCAAGACGTACGACGGCGCCGGAGACGCCAAAGCCTACAAACCAGGCGTAATCGTAAAGGAGCCGCAGCGCGGGCACCGAAGAGCCCCAGCAGAGCGACAGCGATGCCCATGGCCAGCGCCACGAGGGCGCGCACGTTCACGCCTTTGTCGTACTCGTATGCGCCGTTGCGGCGATACAGATCGTCCACCAGCAGGCGCGAGCGGCGCACCACGAAATAGTCGGCGATCATGACCCCGGCGATAGGCCCGAGCAGCCCCGAGTATCCCACCAGCCAGCCGAAAATGTACGAGCTGAAATCGGTGAGCAGCTTCCACGGCATCATCAGGACGCCGATGACGCCGGTGATCAGGCCGCCGGTACGGAACGAGATCAGCCGCGGATTCAGATTGGAGAAATCGTTCGAGGGCGACACCACGTTTGCAGCCACATTGGTGTTGAGAGTGGCGATCAGCAGCGCGATCAGCGCGATGAACGCCACGACGGGCTGGTTGAATCGCCCCAGCAGGGCCACCGGGTCCCAGATTGCCTGCGCCGAACAGGACCACCGACGCCGAGGTGACGGCCACGCCGATGAACGAATACAGCGTCATGGCGGTGGGCAGTCCCAGCGCCTGTCCCACGCATCTGCGCCTTCTGCGATTTGGCGTAGCGGGTGAAGTCGGGAATGTTGAGCGCGACCGTGGCCCAGAACCCCACCATGCCGGTGAGCGAGGGAACGAAGAAGTGAAAAAACTCGGCGGTGGTATGGAATTTGCTGGGCGCGCTGCAGGACCGGACCGAAGCCGCCGGCCTTGCGCGTGATCCACCACAGCAGCAGCAGACCGATTCCCAGCATGAATGGCGCGCCGATGCCTTCCAGGAACTTGATGGTGTCGATGCCGCGCCAGATCACCGCGATGTTGAGCGCCCAGAATGCGAAGAAGCAGATCCAGATGCCGCCAGTGAGGCCGGCCGCACCCGGCCACAAGATTCGCAGCATGGAGTAGATGGCCTGCCCGCCGATCCAGGTCTGAATGCCGAACCACCCGCAGGCGACCAGCGCGCGCAGCACCGCCGGGACGTTGGCCCCGCGCACTCCGAACGACGCGCGCACCAGCACCGGAAACGGAATGCCATACTTCGCGCCCGCATGCGCATTGAGCAGCATGGGAACGAGCACGATCAGATTGCCCAGCAGAATAGTGAGAATGGCTTGCCACCAGCTCATGCCGCCGGCGATCAATCCCGAGGCCAGCATGTAGGTGGGGATGCAGACCGACATGGCCACCCAGAGCGACGCGTAGTTGTACGTGCCCCAGGTGCGGCGCTCCATGCGGAATAGGCGCGAGGTCCTTGTTGTAAAGGCCGGGGATCGGCGCTCGGATCGGTTGACTGCCATGCATCCATCCGCGCGCCTCGCCTGCGCGCAGGTAATTGCCGCGGCCTGCCTTGCCCAGGAACTCGCCGTTGTCGACAATCACTTCGCCGCGCGAGATCACGGTGCGCGCGTTGCCCTTCACCTGGTAGCCCTCGAACATCGAGTAATCGACGCGCATGTGATGCGTCTTCGAGCTGATGGTGTAGCAGGCCTGCGGGTCCCAGATCACGATGTCGGCGTCGCTGCCCGCGGCGATTTCGCCTTTCTTGCGGATACATGCCGAAGATGCGCGCCGGCGCGGTGGAGGTGATCTCCACGAAACGGTTCAGCGAAAGTTTGCCCGCGTTGACGCCGTGGTGATAAATCAATTGCAGACGGTTCTCGATGCCCGGGCCGCCGTTGGGAATCTTCGTGAAATCGTCTTTGCCGAGGATCTTCTGGTCTTCGAAACAGAACGGGCAGTGGTCGGTGGAGACCACCTGCAGATGATCGTGCTTCAGACCTTCCCAGAGTTTCGGCAGGTTCTCTTTGGCGCGCAGGGGCGGCGTGAAAACATATTTCGCGCCTTCGAAATTCGGCCGCTCCAGCTCTTCGATGGAGAGCAGCAGATATTGCGGGCAGGTTTCGGCGAAAGCCGGGACGCCGCGGTCGCGCGCTTCGCGCACCTGGTTGAGCGCGTCCTCCGACGAGAGATGCACGATGTACACCGGCACGCCGGCGATCTCGGCCATGGCGATGGCGCGATGCACCGCTTCGGCTTCGGCGATGGTGGGGCGGGTGAGCGCGTGATAGACGGGCGCGGTCTTGCCTTCGGCCAGCGCTTTCGCGACGATCACGTCGATCACGCTGCCGTTTTCGGCGTGCATGCAGATCAGCGCGCCGTTCTTCGCGGTGCGCGCGAGCGCTTTGAAAATGGTCGCGTCATCCACCATCAGGACGTTCGGATAGGCCATGAACAGCTTGAAACTGGCCACGCCTTCGTTCACCATGTCGTCCATATCTTCCAGGCCGCGATGTGCCCAGGTCGGTGACGATCATGTGCAGGCCGTAATCGATGCACGGCGCGACCCTCGGCCTTTTTCCGCCACGTGTCGAGCGCGTCGCGCATTCGCGTGCCGCGCGCCTGGATGGCGAAATCGACGAGGCTGGTGGTGCCGCCGAACGCCGCCGCGCGGGTGCCGGTTTCGAAATCGTCGGAACTGGTGGTGCCGCCGAAGGGCATGTCGAGGTGGGTGTGGGCGTCGATGCCGCCGGGGATCACGTATGCGCCGGTTGCGTCGATGACCTTCTCGGCCGTCTCCGCGGGGATGCCGGCGCGGACTTCTTTGATGCGACTCGCCTTCGATCAGCACGTCGGCCGCTGGTGGTTTCGCGCGCCGTGACTACCGTGCCGTTCCGAATCAGATGTTGCATCATTTCGCGGTGCGCTGCTCCCAGATTCGCGCGGCTTTCCTGTTGTCCACCTGCTCCATCGTGATGCAGTTTTCCACCGGGACAAACCAGCCAGCAGAGATTGCAGCCCACGCACTCCGCTTCATCCACTTTGGGGATGCGCTCTGGAGGCGTGCGCGTCCCGGCGGCGGCCTGCAGCGCATCAAGTTTGGCGATGGGCGTTACCGCTATGCGCGCATGGCTGGCCGCTTCCACCGTTTCCGGCAAGCCGTGGCCATCGATGTGGATGCACTGATGCGCGCCGTCCCAGCAGGCGATGTAGCACAGGTCGCAGCCGATGCATTTGTCGGGATCAATGCGCGCGACGATCTTGTAATTCAGGTCGAGATGCTTCCACTCGGTGACTTTGGGGAGGGAGAGGCCGCGGAAATCGTCGAGGGTGCGGAAGCCTTTCTCGTCCATCCAGTTGCCCAGGCCGTCGATCATGTCTTCGACGATGCGGTAGCCGTAATGCATGGCCGCGGTGCACACCTGCACGGCGCCGCAGCCCAGCAGGATGAACTCGGCGGCTTCGCGCCAACCGGAGACGCCGCCGATGCCGGAGATGGGAATGCCCACTTCGGGATCGGACGCAATCTGCTGCACCAGATGCAGGGCGATGGGCTTCACCGCGGGGCCGCAATACCCGCCGTGCGCGGAAAAGCCGCCCACATAAGGACGCGGCGTGAGAGTGTCCAGATCGATCCCGGTGATGGAGTTGATGGTGTTGATGGCGGAAAGAGCGTCGGCGCCGCCGCGCCTCGCCGCCCGCGCCACGGTACGGATGTCGGTGATGTTGGGAGTGAGTTTGACCAGCACCGGAGTGCGCGCCACTTCCTTCACCCACTCGGTGATCATGCTGGCGTATTCAGGAACCTGGCCCACGGCGCTGCCCATGCCGCGTTCGCTCATGCCGTGCGGGCATCCGAAATTCAATTCCAGGCCGTCGGCGCCCGCGTCTTCGGAGCGCTTCACGATGTCGTGCCAGGCTTCGCGTTTGGAATCCACCATCAGCGACGCGATGACCGCGTGCTTCGGGTAGCGCTTCTTCACTTCGGTGATTTCGCGCAGATTGGTTTCGATGGGGCGGTCGCTGATGAGCTCGATATTATTGAGGCCCATCATGCGCTGGCCGTTCCAATCGACCGAAGAGTAGCGCGAGGACACGTTGACGATCGGCTCGCCGATGGTCTTCCATACGGCGCCGCCCCAGCCCGCGTCGAAGGCGCGCATGATCTGCTCGCCGCAATTAGTGGGCGGCCCGGAGGCCAGCCAGAACGGATTGGGACAGCGAATGCCGGCGAAGTTGGTGGTGAGGTCAGCCATTGCTCGCCTCCAGTTGAGCCGCGATGGCAAGGGCCGCGCGTTTGCCGTCGGCCACGGCATCCACCACTTCGCGACCGCCATTGACGCAATCGCCGCCGGCGTAGTATTTCGGGTTGCCAGTTCGGCCGGTGGCGCGGTCGACCACGATGGAGCCGGCCTTCATGCTGATTCCCTGGGTGTTCGCGATCAGGCTGTTCAGGCGTGATTGGCCGAGAGCGGGAATCACCATGATCGCAGGGGAAGTCGAATTCCGAGCCGGGCACCGGTTCGGCTCTTCGGCGTCCACTTCCGTCCGGCCGCGCCAAGGGACGTGCGCACGAATCTTACAGCCGCGGCGCGACCTTCCCGCTCAACGATCGGCCACCGGCTGCGCGGCCCAGTGGAAGTGCACGCCCTCCACCTTCGAATGGTCGTATTCGAAGGAAAAGGCTGGCATCTCTTTTTCGGTACGGCGGTAAAAGAGATGGACAGCTTGCGCGCCCAGGCGTCGCGCGGCGTTGGCGGCATCCATGGCCGTGTTGCCGCCGCCAATCACCACCACGGTTTTGCCAATGGTGAAATCGGGCAGCGTCTTATAACGCTCGATGAAGCGGAGCGCGTCAATCACGCCCGCGGCCTGTTCGCCGGGAATGCCGAGGCTCTCCATAGCGCCAAGGCCGAGACCCAGAAAGATGAACGAATAATTGCGATCGAGCTCCGCCAGCGGGATGTCGCCGCCTACGTCACCCTGACGGAATTCGACGCCCAGCGATCGCACAAGGGCGACTTCGCGCAGGCTGTCCGAGGCGCGCAACTTGTACTCGGCCACGCCATAGGTATTGAGGCCGCCCGGCAATGGACGATTGTCGAACACCGTGACGGAGAATCCCCGCCGGCGCAATTCCGCGGCGCAGCTCAACGATGCCGGACCTCCGCCCACGCACGCAATATGCTGTGCCGCGTTTCGTACCGGCGCGGCGGGCAGGCTCGCGCCCGCATCGTAGAAAGCGTCCATGGCGAAACGTTGCAGGCGGCCGATTTCGATGGGCTTCTTGTTATACCGGTGCATCACGCAAGCGCCTTCGCACAGCACATCCACCGGACAGACGCGCGAACAACTCAGGCCCAGAATGTTGGAATCGAGGATGGTGAGCGCGGAGCCGCGCAGGTTGCCACTGGCAATCTTCTTGATAAAGCGCGGCACATCGATATGGGTGGGGCAGGCGCCCATGCACGGCGCGTCGAAGCAAAACAGGCAGCGATTGGCTTCGGCCAGCGCGGATTGCGAATCGAGCGCCGGATGGAGTTCCGGAAAGCGCTCCAGATTGCGCTCAAGCGGTAGACCCGCTGCGCTCATGGGGCACTCCCGGCTGCCACGGCCCCGCAGACTGCCAGACTCTTATCGAGCAGACCGATGAACTGATCCACATCGGTACGGGTAATGTTCATGGGCGGCGAGAGGCGGATCACGTTGCCGTACATGCCGCCCTTGCCGATGAGGATGCGGTTTTCGCGAGCGGCTTCCATCAGCATGGCGGTCTGCGCGACGGCGGGCACTTTGGTCTTTCGGTCCTCCACCAGCTCGATGGCCTGCAGCAATCCCATTCCGCGCACGTCGCCGATGAGCGGATGCTTGTCCTTCAGTGCCTCCAGGCCAGCGCGCAGATAGCCGCCGGTCTCTGTGCAGTTGCTCATCAGGTTTTGCTCTTCGATGAAATCGATGACGGCCTTCGCCGCGGTGGTGGTGACGGGGTTGCCACCAAACGTGGAAATCGTCAGACCCTTGAACGCGTCCGCCACTTCCGGGCGCGCCACTGTCAGTCCGATGGGGCTGCCGTTGGCCAGCCCTTTGGCGCTGGTGATGATGTCCGGCGTCACACCCCATTGCTCGATTCCGAACCACTTGCCGCCGGTGCGCCCCCACCCGGTCTGCACTTCGTCGCTGATGAAGAGCCCGCCGTGACTGCGCACAATCTTCTCCACAATCTGGAAGTATTCTTTGGGCGGGGTGACGAATCCGCCTACGCCCTGAATGGGTTCGGCGATGAAGCCGGCGATGCGTCCGCTGGTGGAGCTGCGGATCATCTCTTCCATGTCCTGCGCGCAGCGGACCCCGCAACTGGGGTACTCGAGCCCGAACGGACACCGGTAGCAGTAGGCGTTGTGCGCGTGTACGATGCCTGCCTGCGATGGTCCCAGCCGCCAGGCGCCCTGGCCGGTGAGCGTCATGGCCATGGCGCTGCGCCCGTGATAGGAGTGGCGCAGAGCCACGATTTCAGTATTGCCGGTATAGCAGCGCGCGGCGAGGATGGCGTTTTCGTTGGCTTCCGTACCGCTGTTAGTGAAAAAGGATTTGGTGAGCTTTCCACCCGGCGTGATGGATGCGATCTTCTTCGCCAGCGCCGCCTGAGGTTCGTTGGCGAAGACAGTGGAGACGTGCTGCAGTGTATCGATCTGCTTGTGCAGTTTTGCGTTGATCTGATCGTTGCAGTGGCCCACGCTCACGGTGACGATTCCGCCGAAGAAATCGAGGTACTGGTTGCCGTCGGCGTCCCAGACGTATTGGTTCTTCGCGTGCGAAACAACCAGCGGCTCCTTGAAGTAATGGAAGATCGCGGGGAACAGGAATTCTTTATTCGCGAGAATGATTTCGTCTTTTGTCATGATTTATGCCTTTGTGAGCGCTTCGTACATGTCAGGCCGGCGGTCGCGGAAGAACTGCCAGGTTTTGCGCACTTCGGCGATCTGCGCGAGGTCCAGATCAGCCGTGAGCACTTCGTCCTTGTCGCGGGACGCCTGGGCGACGATCTGGCCGCGCGGGTCGCAGAAATAGCTGGAGCCGTAAAACTCGCCGATATTCCACGGGGCTTCCGTGCCCACGCGATTGATGGCGCCGACGAAGTACCCGTTGGCCACGGCATGGGCGGGCTGCTCCAGCTTCCAGAGATATTCGCTCAGGCCCGCGACGGTCGCGGAGGGGTTGAAAACGATCTCCGCTCCGTTGAGTCCGAGCGCGCGGGCGCCTTCAGGAAAGTGCCGGTCATAACAGATGTAGACGCCGATTTTGGCGAAGCCGACGTCGAACACCGGGTAGCCGAGATTGCCCGGGCGAAAGTAGAACTTCTCCCAGAAGCCGGGCGCGACGTGGGGGATGTGAGTCTTGCGGTATTTGCCCAGGTAGGTCCCATCGTTGTGGATCACCGCGGCGGTGTTGTAGTAGACGCCTTCCTGCTCAACTTCATAGACCGGGACAATCAGCACGATGCGATGCCTGCGCGCCAAATCCTGCATCAGCCGGATGGTGGGGCCGCCGGGAACCGCCTCCGTGCTGTCGTACCACTTGATGGTCTGTTCGGCGCAGAAGTACGGCCCGTAGAAAATCTCCTGAAGGCAAACGATTTGCGCTCCTGCTTCGGCGGCCAGGCGGATGTACTCCACGTGCTTGTCGATCATCGCCTTCTTCGTGACGTCCAGCGAGGCGTCCGGAGGCGCGACGTTGGAGGCCTGAATCAGGGAACACCGGACCACACGAGACATGATTCCTCCCGGACGCCAACGCCACGGTTCGGCGGCCGAAATACGCGGATGCGGCCTATTATCGAGCTTCTGAAGCGAAGACGCAACCGTGAGCACCGGATGCGGGCGAACTGGCCAGATCGGTGCCTTATACTTGACCACATGTCTCAAATCAAGCTCGTTCTGGCCGGGCTCGTGGTGTGCGCCGGCGCGGTGGCACAAAACGTGGCTTCGGACGCGTCCCAACTTGGCCATTCCTCCCACGGCACGGCGTTCGACGAGGGACCAAGACAGAAACCGCATTGGCTGGAAGGAATTGGGACGGCCGAGCTTCCCATCACCACAAAGAACCCGGAGGTGCAGAAGTGGTTCAACCAGGGCAATGCGCTGCTGCACTCGTTCGCCTTTTACGAGGCTGAACGATCTTTCCGCTGGTGCCTCAAGCTGGAACCGGACAATGCCATGGCGTACTGGGGATTGGCCAATGCGACGGAAGGCGAAAGGGCCAGGGATTTTCTGGCTGAGGCGGTGAAGCGCAAGGACAAGGTCACCGAACGGGAGAGACTGTACATTGAAGCCCTGGAGGCGGGAATGCTTCCCCGCCCTGCCGGTTTCCTGAAGGACAACCACAGCGCGGCGGAGGATCAGCGCCGGGAACAGATTAAGAAACTGGAGACTCTGTGCCTGAAATATCCCGATGACATGGAGGCGCGCGCCTATCTGGCGCTGGCCATGATGGGCGGAGACCGCTACGGCACCGAACTGGTCATCCGCGAAGTGCTGGCGCGGCAACCGATGCACCCGGGCGCCAACCACTACCGCATCCACAACTGGGACTATCATGAGCCCGCCCAAGCCCTGGAGAGCTGCCGCAGGTATACCGAAGCGGTCCCCAACATCGGGCACGCGCAACACATGCCGGGCCACATCTACAGCATCCTGGGCATGTGGAACGAAGCGGCGATCTCCATGGACTCGGCCACGCGGGTGGAAAAGCGCTACATGCAGGAAAGCCTCACGTTTCCGTTCAACAACTGGAACTACGGGCACAATCGGAACTATCTTTCCTACATCCAGGAGCAACTGGGCATGGCCGACGCGGCGATCTTCGGGGCGCGCCAGTTGATCGACGCTCCGCTCGATCCGCAGGAGAACAACGAAGACTGGCGAAGTTCGCAGTCGTTCGGAATCTTCGCGCTGGCGAGGGCGTTGGCGAAATTCGAACGCTGGGACGAAATCCTGGATGCGAAGACCATCCCCTGGCGCGACCTGTACCGGGACAAGGCTTACAAGGCATATTTCGAGGCGCGCGCCTGGCTCGCAAAAGGAGAGTTGCAGAAAGCTGGCAAGAGCATCCGCGCGCACCAGGATCTCAAGAAGGACCTGGAGAAAAACAGCGACTTCGAGAGCATTTACAAAATCCAGGAAGAAGAGCTGGATGCCCGCGACGCGCTGGCGCGCGGCGAGAATCTCGAGGGTTTGTCGATGCTGGCGCAGGCAGCGCAGCACGAAGCCGAGTTTCAGCGCCAATACGCCGACCCGCCGCTATATCCCGCCGCGCTGTACGCAGACGTGGGCGAGGCGTATCTAAAGGCGAAGAGTCCCGAACTGGCGCGGGAAGCATTTCAAAAGGGGCTGGACCTTACGAAAAATGACCTGTTCGCGCTCAGCGGGCTGGTGCGCTCCTATACCGAACTCGGCGAGAAGGACAAGGCAGAGGACGCCATGGCGCGTCTGCTTTACGTCACGGCGAATGCCGACCCGGGTTTGAAGCCCCTCGATCTGGCGAAGGCGACCGGCGTGACGGCAACGCCCAAGGCGGATACTCCCGAACCGGAGCGCAACTACCCGCGAGTTCCGCTGGACAAGTATGGGCCGCCGAAATGGGAGCCGTACGCCGCGCCGCCGCTGGAGGTTCGCGATGCGTCGGGCAGGGTAGTGTCGCTGGCGGACTACCGCGGCAAGAACGTCATCTTGGTTTTCTACCTGGGATTCGAGTGCCCGAACTGCATGCTGCAACTGCACGCTCTCCAGAAGAACAAGGACGAGTGGGAGACTCTGGACACCGTTGTTCTCGCGGTGAGCAGCACCACGCCGGAAAAGAACGCCGGACAGTTGAAGCAATTCGGCGATCTGAGTGGGATTCGGTTGCTTTCGGACAACAAGTACGCCAACGCACAGCGATTTCATTCCTACGACGATTTCGAGGACATCGAACTGCACTCGACGAGCCTGATTGACAAGAAAGGTCGGGTATATTGGGGCCACTTCGGGGGCGAGCCGTTTAGCGATATCGCGTTTCTGGCCAAGCAACTGGGGCGGATGAACCAAATGGTGCAGTCGGAATCAGGCGAAGCAACCACGGTTGCGAAGAACTACTGAGCCAGGCGCGCCACAACCAAAGCCACGGGACTATCCGGGGCAGGCGGTGACGTGCAGTCCTTCCGGCGAGCCTGCCAAAGCTGCTCGACAAGGTCCAGGTTGGATTCGGCAACATCGCTTTGCCGGGCCGCGGTTACACGGGCTTTCAAGGTTTTCGCTGCCTTGTCCAGCAATGCCTGCAGATCCGGCGGAGGTTTCGGGCCAACGCACCGGCTGGTCTCGTTCATAGTCAGTTCCACCAGCTTGACGCTTCGATGGAAACGCTCCCCCGGGTTGAGTCCTCTCACGGTGGGATCCAGAGTCAGCAGCTCGGTGCAAAGTTCAAGGCGTTGCCTGGTAGCCTCGTCATTGGGCGCCAGGCGCAGGGCTGCTTGAAAATCCCGGTCAGCCGCATGATAGTTGCCTCTGGCAAATTCCGCCTGACCGAGACCGGCATGTGCGGCCGCATCGGCGGGCGCATCGTGGAGAATTCCGTGAAACACATCGGCGGCCCGCGCCGGAGAGCCCGCCTGCAGGAACAACTGGCCCAGCCTCTCCTGCGTTTTCAAATCGCCGGGCGCGAGATCCTGGAGCGGAAGCAGTTCTGCCAGCAGTTCTTCTTTAGTGCTTTGGCGCGCCAGCAGATCGATCAGTTCGAACCGGGCGCGAAGCTGGTTTCCCGGCTGATCCTGATCCCAGTGGCCGTAGATCGCGCGGCGATAATACGTGATTGCTTCTTCGAACCGTCCCTCTTTTTCCAGGACACGCGCCATGATCAGGCTGGCCAGCCCGTCGGTAGAATCGCTCTGCAACAAATCGGTGAGAGTGAATTCGGCATCACCGGTGTCTCCGGCGGCGAGTTGCGCCTGGGCGAGCGTCCGCCGATAGTCGCGATTGCCGCGTTCGATTGCAATCGCGTCCTTGATTCGTTCAATGGCTTCCGTATTGTCTCCCGACTGCATTAGGTTCCGCCCCTGCCGGAACAGACGACCGGCTTCGGCTCCCGTTTCCAGCCGCTCCATCCCGGCGAGAAACATATCCACGCCAAAGAGGACCAGGATCGCCAGAAAGACCAAGGCGAGGGTCCCTAAGAAAGAGCGTCCGGTGGAGGGTTTCGCCATTATTCATTACGCTCCGCCGGTGTGGAATGTTTCGCCACTCCGTACGCGTCCAGGATGTCGTCCAGCGCAATCACACCGATCAATTGGCGCACGTTGGCGCGGCTGACCACGGGAAGAACATTCAGGCCGGTGGCGCCCATCCGCTCCAGGGCCATGCTGAGGCTGTGGTCGGGATGAATGTGCGGGAATTCTTTAGTCGCGGGATGGCCGGTGGGCGCGCCGTCACGGAGAAGGTCCGCGACCGTTACCTTGGACGGTCCATCGATTGCGGCCTTTTCGAGCTCGCTGCTCCTGACCATGCCCCACAATCCATATGCGTCCACGACGGGCCAGGCATTGAGCGAATCACCCTTCACCTGGTGGAGGACATCGGCAATCGACAGGTTCGGCGCCAGCACGAGAGGCTCGGTACGCATGGCCCGGCGCACCTGAGTCCGCTCCGTTTCGGAATGGGCGTGCGCGGGCATATGCACACCTTCTTGGGAGGCGAGCGCATCGTAGATGGGTTCCTTCTGGAGCTTCTGAGAAATGAAATACGCGATCATGTTGGAGATCATCAGCGGAACGATGATGGTGTAATCGCGCGTGATCTCGAAGATCATGAAGACCGACGTCAGTGGAGTGCGCACGATACCCGCGAACGCGGTTCCCATGCCGACGAGGGCGTAGGCCCCGGGGCCAGCGGTGGAGCCGGGAAACAGCGCGTGGGCGACGCCTCCGACGGCCGCACCCATCATCGCGCCGATGAACAAGGCCGGGCCAAAAATGCCACCCGCGTTGCCAGAGGCATAGCAGACTGCGGTGGCCACGATCTTGAGGACAGCAAACAGAATCACGAGCTTCAAGACAATATCGCCGTTCAAGACCTTCTCGACATGTTCGTAACCGACGCCCATCACTTCGGGGACGAAGTAACCCATCACGCCGACGGTGAGGCCGCCCGCCACCGGCTGAAACCAGACCGTCCATTTCGGCAGGCGCATGAACCACGCGCGAAGTCCCAGGAGAAGTTTGACGAAGCAAACCGAGCCCAGCCCGCCAACGACGCCCAGCACGGCGTAGACGGCGAACTCGGCGGGGTGCACCAGCTTGTAGCCGGCGACGTGGAACAGAGGATCGTCTCCCAGGACCAGGTGCAGGACCATCCAGGAAGTGGCCGAGCTCAACACTACGGAGCCCAGCACGGAGGCGTGCAGATCGCCCATGATCTCTTCGAGCGAGAACAGGACCGCGGCAATGGGCGTGTTGAACGCCGCCGCCAGCGCCGCGGCACAGCCTGCGGGAACCAGCGCTTTCACCTGCTTTGGAGTGAGACCCAGGTTGCGCGCGATCACCGAAGCCAGTCCCGCACCTACCTGCACGGAAGGTCCTTCACGGCCCAGCGCAATGCCCGTGGCGAGCGAGGCCGAGCAGCAGAAGAACTTCCCCAGCACGGTGCGGAAAAGGATGCGTCCGTCGTTGATGAAGAGCGCGAACTTCGTTTGCGGGATTCCGCTGCCGCGTGCAAATGGAAAATAGCGCCAGAGGAGATAGCCGGTGCCGAGCGAGCCGAGGACGGGGACCACAATCCGCAGCCAGCCCGCGCCTCCCGGCGGATACATCCGCGCCGCGAGCCGCCCGGTGAGGAGGATGAATGCTACTACTACGAGTCCTACAAGAGCGCCGACCACCAGGCTGAGAACGAGCGATAACTGATCTTCGCTTTGGCGGAGACGTTCGAGGCTGTTACGGAGGCGGGCGATCCAGGTTGATCGCTGATTGGTATCCATCGTTTGACGAGCCGCGACCCGTCAAGGAACGGACCGTAAGGTCATTATCGCGCAGAGCGCGAGCCCGATTGCGAATCGGCCGCAAATACGATCCTGCTCGACTTTCAAATAGTATCAGTGGGTGAGCCAGGCAATGGTACGCGCCATACCCTCTGCAAAAGAGACCTCAGCCCGAAAACCGAAGTCGCCGCGCGCGCTCTCGACAGGGAATTCCTGATTGCGCGAAAGCAGATACACGGCGTGGCGAGTGAGCAGGGGGTGGCCCGGGAGGGCTTCCATGGTACGCGCCAGCGGGAAGGCGATCGCCGACGGGAGATTGATCCACGGTCTGCGGCGGCCCAGGCCATCGGCCATCGCGTCAACGTAGGTTCTCCAGGTAACGCCGGTTCCCTCGGCAATGTTGTACGCGCGTCCCGTCGTTTCCTGGCTGTGCGCCGCGGTGATCAGCGCCTCGGCGGCGTTGTCGACGTAGCAGAATCCGCCGGGCGACCGGCCGCCATCGATTACGGCCATGAGGCCCTGACGGATGAGTTGGGCAATGTCGGTGGCGAAGGCCTTGCCCCGTGGGCCATAGATGCTGGCGGGGCGGAGGATGGTCACCGGCAGGCCGGAGGCGGACGCCTCGTGAACCAGTCTTTCGCCCTGGCACTTTGTCCGGTTGTAGGGCAAGCCGATGTCGGTGAGTGGCCCGGACTCGTCGCACGGATTGTGCGGGTAACCATACACGTCCGTGGTGCTGACGTGGACGAAGCGTTGGACGCTCCCGGATGCGATGGCCGCCGCCAGCAGGTTACGCACGCCGGTGACGTTGGACTCGTAGTACGTGCTCCAGGGCGCCCAATCGGTGGAGCAGGCCGCGCAGTGGTAGATGTGCGTAACGCCGCGAACGGCGGCGCTCAGAGCATCGGCATCGCTCAAACTGCCGGAGACGACATCAAGCGGCGAATCGGCTAAGTGAGCGGTGTCGCTTCCAGCACGAACCAGAACTCGAACCCCCGCGCCGCGCGAGGCCAGCAACTGCGCAAGCCGGCCACCGAGGAAGCCGGTCGCGCCGGTGACGAGGGCGGTTTCCTCCGCTATTCCTTCATCCCCTTGAACGCTTCCAGTGCAAACTCGAGGTCCTGCCGCGTGTGGGCCGCGGTCACGCAGAGACGCAACCGGGCGGCACCCTGAGGGACTGCGGGAAACATCACCGGAGTAGCCAGAATGCCCAGCTCGCGCAGGCGGCCGGCGAAGAGCGCGGTGACCGCTTCATCGTGGAAGATGATCGGGATGATGGCGGTTTCCGAGGTGCCGGTGTCGTAGCCGAGATCGCGGAGGCCCGCGCGCAGGAAGTCCGCGTTTTCGCGGAGGCGAGTTACGCGCTCGGGCTCGCTGCGCAGAATGGCCAGGGTCTCGCGAACCGCGGCAACAGCGGCCGGGCAAAGCGCCGCCGAGAAGATAAACGGAGCGGCGGCGTGTTGAAGATAGATGGCCAGTTCCTGGGACACGCAGACAAAACCGCCGTTGGACGGGATCGCCTTCGCCAGGGAACCGGTCCAGATGTCCACTTCCGACGCGTGAATCCCGAAGTGTTCATCAGTGCCGCGGCCGTGGTTGCCGAGTACCCCGGTGGCGTGCGATTCGTCCACCATCAGGTAGCAGTTGAACTGCCTTTTCAACTCCACCAGGTCGGGTAGCCGGCAGATGTCGCCATCCATGGAAAATACGCCATCGGCGATGACCAGCGTGCGGTTGGCCGGGGCTCCGGATTCCAGTTCCCGTTTCAGGGAGCAAGGATCGTTGTGCTGGAAACGCTGCAGGGGTACGCCCGCCAGGCGGCAGGCATCCACAAGGCTGCGGTGCGACAGGGAATCCAGGATCACGCGGTCCTGGGGTGAGAGCAGTGCCGCAACCACCGCGAGGTTCGCCAAGTACCCGGAACTGAAAGTGATGCACTCGGCAGTCCCTTTGAAATCAGCCAGTTCCCGCTCCATCTGATGGTGGATGTCGATGGTGCCGGTGAGCATTCGGACACCGCCCGTGCCGGTTCCATACTTGCGGACCGCTTCCACGGCGCAGTCATCCACCCGAGGATCCCCAATCAATCCGAGATAATCGTAGGAGGAGAGCATCATCATCTGCCGCCCTTCCGCCTGGACCCATGGACCCGACCGGCTTTCCAGGGCAAGCTGATACGGATAGACACCGGCATCGCAAGCGCGGCCCATCAGCTCGAAGACACGCCTGGCGCGGGCATCGATCAGTTGCTCCTTGCGGAATGTCCACTTCTTGTCGGCCGAGAAGAAGCCATCGAAGAGGTCGCCGGAGGCAGTTCGGAAGGTTCGGAGGTGGCTAAAGCCATTCAGATGTTCTGGCATAGTAAACCCGCCAACACGGGCGTTCACTTTTCCAAAAGTGTTTCACCCAGTATAGTAGAAGGCTGAGCGTTTGTAACAGATGGGTTATGTTTTTGGCTCAAACAAACGGCCGACGTGTTCAGCACCTTTGGGTGGTGGCTAGCGTTTTCTTGTGTGCGGTATCCCTAGGCGCGGCCGACGTGAGCCCGGAGGGTCTGTGGAAGACCACGGACGACCGAACAGGCAAACCGAAGGGAATCGTCCGCATCTACCAGGAGAAGGGAGTGTTCTTCGGCCGCGTGGAAGCCGCGCTCGACCCGGCCGAGGCAAAGGAGTCCTGCCATCTCTGCAAGGACGACCGCAGGAACAAACCGGTGGTTGGGATGGTGGTGATGCGCGGGATGCGCAAGAGCGGCAATGAGTACACCGGGGGCGATATTCTCGACCCTGACAGTGGCACCATCTATCGCTGCAAGTTCTGGATGGAAGAGCAGGGACGCAAGCTGATTGTGCGCGGGTTCATCGGCTTCGCGTTGCTGGGGCGCTCACAGACCTGGGTTCGCCAGCCCTGAGGGACGGGCAGAGCTCAGGACGGTGATTTGGCAGGGCATGGCCTCCGCCCCACCCCGCATGGCACTTCAGCGGCGTCCGCCGAAATGGCCCCATCCGCCGCCGATATAGACGCGCCCGCCTCCGTAGTATCCGCGGTAGTAGGGGGCAGCGACCACCACCGAGGGCCCGTACCCATAGGCGTAGGGCGAGTAATAGGGGCTATACCCGTACGCGTAAGGATACGGGTAGGGAGCATAGTTGGCGTACGGAGCATAGTAACCGTAGTAGCCTGGGTAGTAACCGGGGTAGTAACCGAGACCGATGCCCCACCCGCCTCCGTAGCCGTAGCCACCACGATAGTAGCCGCCACCGTAACGAGCAACTCCACCCGAGTAGCTGCGGGACATCCCGCCGGCAGCGCCGCTGAAATGAGCACCGCCGCCACCACCACCGCGCGACCCACCGCCGCCGTGACTCGCGGCCATGGCTACGGTAGCCGCCATCAGCCAAACCATCACCAAACAAACCGGGATTATTTTGCGCATAGTGAAACTTCCCACATCTTAGATTGACGCGGCCCCTCCCAGGTTGCAGTGCATGTTTTCGGGCCTGGAAGCGTCCTTCTGACATGAATCTACCAAATCCCCGGCTTCCTCGCCTGAGGCTGCCGCTCCTGATCAGCGCCGCGCTGGTCGCTATCCTGGTGGTGTACGGGGCGCAGCGCGGTTCCGCTTCCGTACCTCAGTCGGTTGCGCAGATCGGACCCGGATCTCCGCTTCCCGTCTACGTCGTGAACGACGCATCGATACCAGACGATTTTGTCCCCGGCTCCACGTGGCGCTTCACCACGTGGACCGTTCCCAACTCGATGACCTGGGTCGCGCGGGTCGAGAAAGTCTCCGGCAGTTGGGCCTATCTCAACGTGCAGGAAACCGAAGCAACGTCGTCTGGCTGGTACTACCTGCCGCAGATGCCGGGCCGCTGGCAGAAGCAGTAACGGGGGGCCCGCCCTCTTCCATTCGCTTCAACTGGCCGCACGCGGCAAAAATATCGCGGCCACGGGGCTTGCGGATAAAGCAGGGCATGGCCCGGCGAACGATAGACTGAAATGCCGTAACGCGCGCCGGATCCGGCGTCTTGTAAGGGATGCCCGGCCCTGGGTTGAGCGCGATCAGGTTCACTTTGGCCTTGAGATGAGCCAGCAGGCGCACCACGCGCGAAGCGTCGGAATCGGAATCGTTGACGCCGCCCAGCAGCACATATTCGAACGTAAGCCGCTCCCAGGTGCGCAGCGGGTAGGCCCGGCAGGCTTCCAGAAGATCGCGCAGATGATATTTGCGCGTGATGGGCATCAGCTCGCGGCGCTGCTCCTCGGTGGAAGCGTTCAACGAAATCGCCAGCTTCGGGCGCACCGCTTCGCGGCCGAGCTCGACAATTCTCGGCGTGATGCCAGAAGTGGAAATGGTGATGCGGCGCGGGGAGATGGCGATGCCTGCAGGGTCCGTGAGCAGGCGCGTGGCCTTGAGCACATTGGGAAGATTCAACAGCGGCTCGCCCATCCCCATCATGACGATATTGGCCTGGCTCAGGCCATGCTCGCGCAGCAGAAACAGCACCTGGCCGACGATCTCGCCGGCGGTGAGGTTGCGTTCAAGTCCCATCAGCGCGGTAAGACAGAAGCGGCAATTCACCGGGCAGCCCACCTGGCTGGAGATACAAAATGTGTCGCGGGTTTCCTCCGGCATGAAAACGGTTTCAACCGTTCGGCCGTCGTCGAGTGACAGCAGGTAGCGGCGTGTGCCGTCGGTTGAGGTCCAACAGGAGGAGGCGGTGGGAACGCCGGGCGCGTAGCTGGATGCGATTTCGTGGCGCAGCGCTTGGGGGAGATTCGTGATCTCTGCGACGCCGGACACCTTTTGCCGGTACACCGCATCGTAAATCTGCCGGGCCCGAAACCCCGGATGGCTCTTTCCGAGGACTTGTTCAATCTCCGGAAGTTCCATTCCTACAAGGGGTTGCAGCACATTCCGATTCTAGCATCCCGGCGGCGCGCTACTATGAAATCAGTTCTGCCCATGGCTTTCTCCAACGCTCCGCTGAAACCTCGAGAGATTCAAAGAACCTCCCTGGAGAACGGGATTCGTGTCATCACCGAACAAATGGACCACGTGCGTTCGGTTTCCATGGGGATCTGGATCGGCACCGGTTCGCGGCGAGAGAGTCTGGAAGAGAACGGGATTTCCCATTTCATCGAGCACATGGTGTTCAAGGGGACGGAGCACCGCTCGGCGGAGGACATCGCGCGTTCGGTGGATTCCATCGGCGGCGGGTTGGACGCCTTCACCGCCAAGGAAATGGTGAGTTACAACACCAAGGTTTTGGACCAGCACATGCCTATCGCCTTCGACGTGCTGTCGGACCTGGTGCTCAACCCGCTGTTCCGCGCGGAGGACATCGAGAAGGAAAAGGGAGTCATCCTGGAAGAGCTGAAGATGGAGGTGGATAACCCGGAGTATCTTCTCCACGAGATCTTCTCCAGCAATTTCTGGAAAGACCACGCGATCGGGCGCCCCATTCTGGGAACCAAAGACACGGTGCAGGCGTTCAAGCACGGGATGCTGCGCAAGTACTATGAGCGCACCTACTCGCCGGCGAATATCCTGATCACAGCCGCCGGCCACCTGGAACACGATCGCGTCGTAGACCTGGTACGGGAGCGCTTTGACGGAATGAAGCCGGTGGCACCCATCGAGCGCGACACGGCGCCCACCGCGCACGCGCGCCTGGTGTTTCGCGCCAAGGCGTCCCTGGAGCAAACTCACTTGTACCTGGGAGTTCCCAGCGTGCCCATGTCCCACGAGCGGCGTTTTGCCTGCTACGTGCTGAACACGGTACTTGGCGGAGGGATGAGTTCGCGGCTGTTCCAGAATATTCGCGAGAAGAAGGGTCTGGCCTACGCCGTGTTCTCAGAATTGAGCATGTACTCGGATGCCGGATGCCTGGCGATTTATGCCGGAATGTCGATGGAATCGTCGCGGCAGGTGGTGGATCTGATCGTGGAAGAGTTCCGCAATCTGAAGAACGATCCGGTGGGTGACGATGAGCTGCGACGGGCCAAGGATCATCTTAAGGGGTCGTTTGTCCTTGGGCTCGAATCCACGTCCAGCCGCATGGGAAATCTGGCGCGGCAGGAGCTATACTACAAACGATTCTTCAGCCTGGACGAGATGCTGGAGAGCATCGAGCGCGTGACTGCCGCCGAAGTGCAGGCCATGGCCCAGGAATTCTTCGACGCGAAAAAGATCACGCTGGCCATGCTGGGGAATCTGGGTGACTTCAAGATTCGCCGCGAGGAACTGGACTGCTAGTGGCGAGCTGTTCAGGCCGCAAATGACCGCAGATCAACGCAGATTAGCGGTGAGCGTTCTGCTATTCGTGTGTGCCGTATCGGCGTTCGCACTCGACCCGGCTTCACTAAAACCCCAGGGTTACGTGAGCGATTTCGCGAACGTGATGGATGCGCAATCGCGCGACGCCGCCGAACAGTATTGCACCCGGCTGGAGCAGGCCACCGGCGTGCAAGTAGCAGTGGTAACCATCGATTCTCTCGACGGCGCACCGATCGAGGATTTCGCTAACGACCTTTTGCGAAAGTGGGGCATCGGTCACAAGGGACAGAACGATGGACTCCTTCTGCTGCTGGCCGTCAAGGACCGTAAGGACCGTGTCGAGGTGGGCTACGGTCTCGAGCCGATTCTGCCGGACGGTTTTGTGGGCGACGTGGCGGTGGACATGCGTCCGCTGCTGCAACAAGGCCAGTACGGCGCGGCCATTCTGCAGGGCGTCGAGTCCATGGGCTCACGTGTTGCCGCCGCCAAACACGTCACCCTCGATTTCGCTCCCGTGCATGACCACGCGGTGACGCATCGAGGAGCAATTCCTTTCCCGCTGATTGTCGTCGGCATCGTGATTCTGCTCCTTCTCATGCGGCGCGGCGGAGGAGGGGGTTTTCTAACGGGGATGATTCTGGGAAACCTGCTCGGAGGCGGTGGACGGGGCGGTTGGGGCGGTGGCGGGGGTTTCGGCGGTGGTGGGGGAGGCGGCGGAGGTTTCGGTGGATTCGGTGGCGGCGATTCGGGTGGAGGCGGCGCGTCAAGCGGCTGGTAAACCATGGAAAAGAAACTCGCTCAGCTTGTGGAGAAGACTCGCGTAGCGCTCGGAGACCGTTTGGTGGCGGTAATCCTGTACGGTTCCGGCGCCGGCAGCGACCACCACGCAAAGTTTTCCGACCTGAACGTGTTGTGCGTGATAACCTCGGTGACCGCGCGGGAGCTGGCGGATGCCGAACCGGTGGTGAAGTGGTGGCGCGCCGAAGGGAACCCCGCTGCGTTGCTGCTGTCGCGGGACGAGGTGCACGCTTCCACCGACGTATTCCCCATCGAGTTTCACGACATGCTGGAACAGCGGCGTGTGCTTTACGGCGAGGACGTGATCGCGGGTCTGCAGATCGACCGCACGTTTTATCGCGCGCAGGTGGAGCACGATCTTGTCTCGAACCTGCTGCGGCTGCGCCAGAAAGCCGCCGCTTTACTGAGCAACCGGGACGCGCTACTCACCCTGATGCTGGATTCGGTTTCCACGTTCTGCGTACTGTTGCGGCATGCTCTGCTGCTGGGGGGCGTCAACACGGGCATGAAGAAGCGCGAAGTGATCTCGCATCTCCGTGAGATTGGCATCGATGCCGGGCCCTTCGAGACGCTGCTGGACGTGCGCGAAGAACCCACGAGAGCGAAGAGCGTTACGCCCGGCGCGCTGTTTGAAGCGTATCTGGCGCGGATCCATTCCGCTGTAGAATATGTCGATCGGCTGCCAAAATAGAAGGGGGAAGGGGAACTCATGAAGATTGCTCTGATCGTAATCGCGGTGCTGGTGCTGCTGGTGATTGGCGTGTTCGGATGGGCCATGGGCGAGCGCAACGCGCTGGTAACGGAACAGCAGGCGGTGAAAGCGCAATGGTCGCAGGTGGACGTGGACCTGCAACGCCGGGCCGACCTGATTCCCAACCTGGTGGAGACGGTGAAGGGCTATGCGAAACAGGAGATGACGGTATTTACCAACATTGCCAATGCACGGGCGGCGCTAGGCGGCGCGCAGACGCCCCAACAACGAATGCAAGCCAACGGCCAGCTTGACAGCGCGCTAAGCCGGCTGCTGGTGATCGTGGAGAACTATCCGCAATTGAAATCTGACCGGAATTTTCAGGAGCTGCAGTTCGAGCTGGCGGGATCCGAGAATCGCATCGCCATCGAGCGGCGCAAGTACAACGAAGCGGTGCAGGAATACAACAAGGACATCCAGCTCTTTCCGCGCAATGTTATCGCGGGCATGTTCGGATATCAGCCGGAGACGTACTTCCAGACGGAAGCGGGCGCCCGGACGGCGCCGAAGGTGGCGTTCTAACCGGGGACTCGATGCGGCTGGGGCAGTTGAAGTGGAACAACGCGGTGACGGCGGCCATCTTTGAGCATGACCAGGCGCGGCCAATTCCAGAATACGATCTCTACGATCTGATCCGGCGCTCGGAAAAGGAACACGTCGAGCTGGCAGCGCTGGCCAGCCGTCTTGCCACTCCTCATTTGCAGGCTGCTCCGCCGGTGATTCCGCTGTCGCCGAGGGAGGTCTGGGCCTGCGACCGCAACTACGAAGGGAGCAGCTACGTCGACGGTTTCCGCGTGGGCGTGGACCGTTTGGATCGCCCGGAGATCTTCTTCAAGGGCACGGCGCGGGTTTGCGTGGGGCCGGGCCAGAGTATCGGAATACGGTCCGACTCACGGTTTACAGCGCCGGAACCGGAGCTGGCCGTGGTGCTGGGCAGCAAAGGCAGGGTGATCGGTTACACCATCGGGAATGACGTTTCGGCGTGGGACATCGAGAGCGACAACCCGCTGTATTTGGCGCAATCGAAGACTTTCACGGGCTGCTGCGCGCTGGGACCGGTGATGGTGACCGCCGATGAGATCCCCAACCCATACGATCTGGAGATGAGCTGCAAGGTGGAGCGCGGGGGACGCGTGCTCTTTTCAGGGCAGGCTTCCACGGCTTCACTGCAACGGCGGTTCGACACGCTGGTGGAATTTCTGCTGCGCGGCAACCCAGTGCCGGCGGGCTCCGTGCTGCTCACCGGGACGGGGATCGTCGTGCCCCGCGAGGCCGCTTTGCTGGCGGGGGACGTGGTGACCATCCGGGTGCCGGGGATTGGGGTTTTATCGAATACGGCGGCGCTGGTTTAGGAACACGCAGTGGGCTGGGAACTACCGTAGGCTGCGGCGTCGTGATCGAACGCAAGGCAGGGCATGGCCCTGCCCCACTCTGTCCCTGGAGTTGCTAAGTCAGCTTTATTACTCGCGTGCCCGTCAGCTTCGCTTTCAGATCGCCGAGTGCGCAGAAGGGCGTGGCCACGGCCCCCCAAACAAGGGTTCCTGGCACCATCACCACTCCGACGGGAGCCCATGGCGAGAGCAGATAACCGAAGCCATCCCACAAACTGTCGTGCACACCCTTGCGAAGGGCGCTGAGTTGATGCGGTTTTACCCCGCGCATTTCCAGCCGGGAAAGAGCCTTGCGCGCGATGTGGACGACTTTGCCGTTTTTTGTGGTGACGCCAATTCCATTGACGTCGACGGAGACGCAATATCCTTCCACGGTGTCCCCTTTGTCGGTTGTCAGGAGGAGTTCGTGACCAGCGGCAACCCGGCATACCTGGTTCCAGGGGGTTTCAATGGGGTCGGCTGCTTGTAACGGCAACGACGAAATCGTCACGGCCGCGACGGTCAGGGTGAGGAGAGTAGCTCGGTTGTTGGGTTTCATAGCGAGTCCAGAATAAGGCCCGCTGAGATTGCCGGTTGTGGGGGTTGTGACAGTTTCGCGGGTGCCACAATCGCTACTTGCCGCAGAGCTGTTTCATTTCCGCGATGGAAGAGTCGGCGATCACGCGGAACACTCTGGCGTGGCAGCCGGCAGGCAGGCTTCTCGCCGCGACCGCGTCGGCTATGGCCATTGCCCCGGCAGTCGCGCGACGCTGCCAATCCTGAAACGTGGTATCGATTTCGTACAGGCGCTCAGGATCGAGCCCGACGGCAATCAACATCGCCCGCGCCCAATGACGGAACTCGGGCGACCTGGAAACGACCGAGATCATGGTATTCGGTCCGGGCGCAACTTGCCCCTCGATGGAAGCACGCACCGAGCGCAGACGCAGCGTCACGCAATTGACGCCGCGCGGCAGGAGCTGGCGTAACGTCGCGGCGTGGGTGGCAAGCGCGGCCACCAGGCATGTGCCAGCCATGGCAATGCCGGAGAAGCCCGTGGAATCGATTGCCTCCACCGGAATCCGAAGGTGCTCCTGGACCTCGGACTGAAGAATCTCTCGCATTCCCGGTTCGGGTTCGACGATGACAACGTACGTGTACGTGCGAGGCAGAACAAGTTGTTCGAGGCGGTTCAAAACCTCGCCGGGCTCGTAGCCTCGCGCGCTGGCGGCGCGGAGCAGGCCGCTGAGCAATTCATCCAACTCGCCGTTGCCAGCGCCACCGGCTTGCAGCGAACGTACATACAATCCGCTGCCGCGGCGGAGCTCCAGCCAGCCTCGATCGAGAAGATCGTGATAAGCCGCGCTGACGGTATTGGAGTGGATATGATGACGCCGGGCGAGCGCGCGAATACTGGGCAGTTTGTGGCCAGGGGGCAGGTCCTCACTGAGAATGCCGAGCGTTACCTGGCGAACCAACTGCTCGCGGACGGGCACCTCGCTGTTCTTAGTAATCCAGAAACGCATAGTCTCCTCGGTTATCATGACATCGCGCGAGATCCGGGGTGCGTACTGATACTAAGCTGGAGAGAGTGTTTCACCTGGTTGAACAGCGCATAGCGCAACGATTCGCGGATCTGGTCCGCGCGAAGCATGGCGTGGAGTCGCCGGTTTCTCTCGAGCAGCCGCGCCAGTCGTCGTTCGGCGAGCTTGCGGTTCCCGTGGCCTTTCAGCTCGCGCGCCAATTGAAGCAAGCACCGCGCACCATCGCCGGCCAGCTGGTCGAAGAAGTGGGCGCGATCCCCGGGGTGAGCGCGCTGGAGATCGCGGGCAACGGATATATCAATGTCCGGTTGCAGCGCGGCGCCTACGGTCGTGAGGCGCTCGCGGATCGGCCCGTCGGGGAACAGCGCAACGCCGGCAGGGTGATTGTCGAGCACACCAACATCAACCCGAATAAAGCCGCGCACATCGGACACCTGCGCAATGCGGTTCTCGGCGACACTCTCGTTCGCATGCTAACAGCCACGGGCGAGAACGTGGAAGTGCAGAATTACATCGACAATACCGGCGTGCAGGTGGCGGACGTCGTCGCCGGCTTCGAGCATCTGGAGAGGCTGAACGCCGCTCAGGTGGGCGAGCTGATCGCCAGGCCGAAACGGCCATTCGATTACTTGTGCTGGGATTTGTATGCGAAGACGTCGCAATACTTCAAAGACAATCCCGATGCTCTGGCGTGGCGGCATGCGACGCTGCACGCCATCGAGGCGGGTGAAGGCGAGACGGCGGCGATTGCACACGTCGTGGCTGATGCCATCGTGCGCGCGCACTTGAAGACCATGCTGCGGCTGGGCATTGAGTACGACGTGTTGCCGCGCGAGAGCGAAATTCTGCACCTGCAGTTCTGGGCAACTGCGTTCGAGCAGTTGAAAGAACGCAGGGCCATCTACTTCGAGACCGAAGGGAAGAACAGCGGCTGCTGGGTGATGCCCGGCGCGGCGTTCTCAGATTCGGCTGGCGACGAAGACAGCAAGGTGATTGTTCGCTCGAACGGCACTGTGACGTACGTGGGCAAGGACATCGCGTATCAGATGTGGAAGTTTGGGATCCTCGGCAAGGATTTCCGTTACCGGCAATGGCTCACGTACCCGAGTGGGCACGTGGTGTGGAGCTCAACGACGGAGGCCTCCGACCCCGAAGCGCCTCAGTTCGGGCATGCAACGCGGGTTTTTAACGTCATCGATTCACGCCAGAGCTATCTTCAGGATGTTGTGGTGGCCGGGCTGCGCGCGCTGGGCTATCAGGAACAGGCGGAGCGTTCGGTGCACTTCTCCTATGCGATGGTGGCGCTGTCGCCGCGCACTTGCGTGGAACTCGGCGTCGACTTGCCGGAAGAGGACAAACGCCGGCCATACGTGGAAGTCTCAGGGCGCAAGGGCCTGGGCGTCAAGGCGGACGACCTCATCGACAAGCTGATCGAAAACGCGCTGAGGGAAGTGGAGTCGCGGCACGGTGAAGCGCCTCCCGAAGAGCGCCAGCGCGTGGCCACGCAGATCGCCGTCGGCGCGCTGCGTTATTTCATGCTGAAGTTTACGCGCAATTCGGTAATCGCTTTCGATTTTCAGGAGGCGCTCAGCTTCGAGGGCGAAACCGGGCCGTACGTGCAATACGCCGCGGTACGCGCCGGTAACATCGTTCGAAAACTGGAGGAGCGCGGCGAAGCCTTGCCGGACTTCCCTGCCCTTCTGGACGAAGCGGCCATGGAGCGGCAACTTGCTTCCGAGGATTTATGGCAATTGCTGTTGGCTGCGTCGAAAGCAGATTCTTCAATTCAACGCGCCGTTGCGGCAGGTGAACCGGCCAACGTCGCGAAGTACGCGTTCACGCTCGCGCAGGCGTTCAATAATTTTTACCATCTCTTCCCGGTACTTCAGGAAGAAAACGCGGAGAAGCGGACGTTCCTGCTATGGATGACGGTCTACTTTCGCTCGCAGCTGGAGCGCACTCTGGCGGTGCTGGGGATTGAGGTTCCCGAGTATATGTAGGAGACTCCGCTCCGTCACTGTCGCGGTTAGGTAACGGCTGCGTCAGGTCGCGTTGTCCCGGAAGATCGCACGCCCGCCGAGAGCGTAACGAAAGGCGATGACGGCCACAACGGCGATGGAGATGAGCGCGAACACCGAACTGGACGCGTAGAACGCGGAGAGATCCCACGTCAACGGATAGGCGCCAAGGACGTTGTTGACCACGGCCATCGCCGCGAAGGTCACCAGTCCATAGCGCACCATGACGAAAGTGAAGAGTACGAGGATGGCAACCGCAAAAGGCACGTCAATCGCCGGATGCACGCTGGAAAGCGTGCTGACGGCGACGAGGATGAGCACAAACAGGGCACAGGCCAGCCAGAACTTCCGCGCGATCACGCGACACAGGAAGAACATCATGAAAACGCCCAGCGTACTGATAATGGAGCCGGGCAGGGCATTGGCCCACGGCACGAGAGCGAAGCGCCCTCCCAAGAGAACTGTGTCCGACGTCGTATCCGGCAAACCGCCGGCGCGCATGGCCAGCGCCGTGCCCGTTTCGCCGATCCACTGCATGACAATGGCGAAGCAGATGCCCGCCAACACGTCGGCGCCAACGCGAGGGTCGCGGACACGGCCAGCCAGCACTCGGGTCCACGAGATCATGGACCGGGGCCACTGGCGCCGAACCCACGGCTCCAGGGCCAGGTAGGCCATCCACGCCATCGCTCCGAGGCAGAGAGCCCAGCTTGCGGCGCGGAGGAAAAGGATCATCTCGTCGGTTGCCGGCACGTGCTTCCCATAAATACTGCCGCCCACGAAGACGACTGCGGCCAGCGACGCGGCCACCACCGCCGCGCCACGACGGTCGCCGCGGCCGAGACGCCAGTTCCGGCGCGCCAGGACAGCGGCGCCAGACAGGACCGCCAGGAGAATTCCGATTTCGAGCAAGCTCACCGCCTTCTCTCCGGGCGACTTATCGCTCGGTGAGCCGTACGGCTTCGACCACGGATAAATCAGGGCGAACCAAACCGGCTTGCCGCGCCATGCCGCAGCCTCCACGCGAAGCGGGGCATCGTTATGACCCGCTATCGTGCCTATCCAGGCGGCGCGCTCGTCGGCCATCTGTGGCGGGGTCCATTGTGGGTCGGCTGTTTTCAGATGCGCGGCGTCGAGGCCGGCGGCCGTCAACAGGAGGTTCCAGTCAAAATGCGCCGTCGTGGCGGGCGCCGTTTCTAATTGCGGAGGGACCGCGCCCAACGAGACCAGGCGACCCTGTGCGTCCAGAGAAACGCCCACCATGCCAGGAACGTCGGCCTCGGGGTCGTTCGGGGTTGTCAGAGGGCCGGCGGACAGGGTGCGCCACGGAATCAGGTATTCCGGGCTCTGGCGATACCAGAAGGTGAGCGCGAGCACCTGGCCGGTTGACGAGGCCAGCCATTTCGAGGCGTCACCGTGACGCTCAGCCCAATGCAGAAAATCGCCGCCCTTTTCAAAACCATAGGCAGTGTCCATCGGCTTATCCGTGTATCCGAGCTTCTGAATGGTCTCGCGCGCTTTCACCGCAAGAGCGTCGGGTGGCGTGTCCAGCGGAAGCTGGGGTACGAGTTGGGCCCGCGAATCGATGATGGGGAGTGTGAAGAGTCCGATGAGTATCGCGGCCAGCCACACCAGCGCGTGAACCGGCGGGATGCCCTCGGTCTGGCCCGACGCCGCCACCAGCTCAGGCGATGGCGTTTCGCCGGCCTCCAGAGCGGCGGCCAACGGGTCGTCACCGGGCATGGCCGCGGCAACCGCCAGCGCCGTCGCCGGGCGATTGCGCGGGTCCGGGTCGAGACAACGAAGGATGATGCGCTCCATCGCCGGATCCAGATCCGGCGCGACGGTGGACGGGCTGGTGGGCAGGGACTCTTCGCGGACGCGAATCAATTCGGCCAGCGTCGAAGCCTCAAAGGCGCGCCGGCCCGTGAACATTTCATACAGGACCAGACCGAGCGAATAGATATCGCTGCGCATGGTCACTTCGCGGCCGGCGAGTTGTTCGGGCGCCATGTAGGCTGGCGTGCCGTTGCGAACCTCCGGGCCCTGCAACATGCCGGCGATGCCCGCGAGACCGAAGTCCGTGATGAGCACCTGGCCCTCGTTATCCACCATGACGTTGGCGGGTTTCAGGTCGCGATGCAACACGCCACGCGCGTGGGCGGCGGCGAGTCCCGCGCAGAGGCGGCGCCCCATCTCAACAGCCTTGTCGTGAGGCAGGCGGCCGATGCGGCGGAGAAGCGAGGCGAGGTTCTCGCCGTCGATGTACTCCATGGACAGGTACGGCTGGCCGTCCAACTGGCCGACGTCGTATACGCGGCAGACGTTAGGGTGTGAGACCTGGCGCGCAATGCGGACTTCGTTGTAGAAACGCGCGAGCGCCATCTGGTCCGCGCCGGCCGCTTCGGGAAGGAACTTCAGCGCCACCGGCTGGGAAAGCGTCAGGTCCGTCGCGCGGTAAACTTCGCCCATCCCGCCTCGTCCCAGCATGCCGATCACGCGGTAGCGCTCGGCGATCAGAGTGCCGGGGAGGAAGCGGCCTTCGTCGGAGGTCTGCGCTTGGAGATGGCGGCCGGAGCCGCTGGTTTGCCCGGATCGGGAGACCGGCCGGGGCGTTGACGGCATGGCCACGGTGTCGGAGTCCTGCGGGGTGGAGACCGGTGTCGCGCAAGCGGGGCAGAAACGCCCGCCTGCGGGGACTTCGCTATCGCATTTCACGCAGTGTTGCACGGTGGATCAGGTACAGGGTAGCAGAACAGCCCGGGCTGAGTTCACAGGCGGTCAAACAGCAAGTGGAGTCCATCGCGCACGGCCCCGGCAGCGGCGTCTCCCAGTTTGCCGGTGCATTCCGCAAGCTCTGCCTTGTCCACCGTGACGATCTGCGATATGTTTACTACGCTCGCCTTCGGAAGATTGGCCTCGCCTCTCTTCAGAAGCACGTTGCCCGGCGCCTTCGCTCTGCTCAGATTCGAGGTGATCAGGCACACTACGCTGGTTCCAATCGCGCTTTGGTTGAAAACGTCGTTCTGCACAACCACACACGGATGCCGCTCTGCCTGCGCCGACCCTGTCGCGGGGCCGAGATCAAGCCAATACACTTGCCCCTGCCGGATTTCGCTCACCAACGGTCCTTCACCGCCGGGCGAACCCGGCCCTTCATCCCCTTCAGCAGACGTTCTTCCGCCGGTTCGACGCCGCTTGCGTAAACTTCATTTAGCTGAATCAACATCTGTTCCCGCCGCTGCCGCCGCAGGAACTCGCCAACCGCCATGGCGAAGAGCCGGCTTCGGCTCAGCCCCAGAAGCCGCGCAGTCTCGTCCGCGTCTCGCAACAGGCTCTCGTCTATGGAGATGGCCGTTTTCATGTACTACCAGATGTTATACCATCTTTCGTGCCGTTGGGTAGTACTACCAACCCGCCCCATCGCCGCCAGTCGCCCTGCCCTAATGGCGATCATGCGCCCCGGGTGGCTGCGTATTGGTATGACATATGTTTGCAACAATCGGAATGAGATGCTGAGTATCCAGATCTTCGGAGTGAAGAATTCACCTGCAGTCCGCGCGGCGGAACGGTTCTTTAAAGAGCGCCGCATCCAGATTCATTTCGTCGATCTGATGCGGAAGCCCATGGCTCCGGGCGAGATAAGGAGATTTATAGATCGGTTTGGTTTGGCCGGTCTTCTGGATACCGAGAGTGCGCCGTATGTCGCTGGCGGCCTCGCCTACCTCAAGCTTTCCGATGTGGAACTGCTGACGCGGATCGACAAAGAGCCGAAGCTGCTGCGACTGCCGCTGATTCGGGGCGGAGTCCGGCTCAGCATCGGTCACGCTGAGGCTGCTTGGAAGGCCATGGTTACCGGCGCTTAGCCGCTGGTCTCAAGGAGCCCCTAGGAACGAGTCGTTCCGGCGGACCGTGCGACGATGCCTGTTGGCCGTGGTCTTCGAAACGCTCTGCTACGAGGACCGGATGCGCATCGTCAACCCCGCGGGCGACGTTGGAATCGCCACGCTACGATCACAAGTGGAGTCAGTTCACACGGTCTTGGGAGGAGGTCGAGTTTCTGGGGACCGCGGCGTTCCGGATCCGCGGCGCGGATCGGAACATTGACGGCGCGGGGACGCCGAAACGAACACAGTGTTCGGGACGTTGTTCGCGGGCCTGCCGCCCCTCGGCCCCGGCATTGCACTACATACTGGAGTCTTGCTCCCGGGGAATGCAACGCCAGGCGGAGCCCGCGCCACCGCACGCGTCATGATGGCGGCATTGCCAGGAAGGTGTTATATGCTTGGCTGGTATGGGCCACGGTGACAGAAAAGTGTGATCCCGAAGCGTCTTTCGAATACCATGACCCAAACGGCTGATCGCGTCGTCGCACGTCCGGCAATTGTTGCCCTCGAAGGAGCTGACGGGTCCGGCAAATCCACTCAGGCACAGTTGCTTCATGACTGGCTTCGGGTGGAGGGTGTCTCCGTCCGGCACATCAGCTTTCCGAGGGTATCCGAACGCGGCTACGGAGAAGCCATCGCCATGTTTCTGCGCGGCGAGTTCGGATGTCTCGAGCAGGTTCACCCTTACCTCGTCGCGTCTCTTTTCGCTGGCGATCGCGCTTCTGCTATCCCGGAAATTCAGCAATGGCTCGACGACGGGAGCCTCGTGCTGGTGGACCGCTATTTTTATTCCAACCTTGCGTTTCAGGCCGCGAAAATCGAGGGCACGGAGGCGAAGCGCGCGTTCGCATCGTGGCTGGAGCATGTCGAATTCGAGTGCAATCGCATCCCCAGGGCGGATCTCAATCTTTTTTTTGATGTGCCCATGAGCTTCCTGCGCTCGAATGTGAGCCGCCGCGCGCAGGAGCAACGCTCCTACCTGAACGGCCGGGACGACATCCACGAAGTAGCCGGAGATTTGCAGCAACAAGTCGTCGCAGAGTACCGCAATTTCGGCGCCCGCGACCCCTCATTCATCACGCTGGATTGCGCAGACGAGAAAGGGGCAATGCGCAGCGTCGACAGCATTCAGAAACAACTTCGACAGATGCTCGCGAACGCCGGAATCCTGCGGTTCGGGGGGAACAGCGCGCGCGCAGCGGAACGCCAGCTTTCTTAGCTAGCCGGTGCTTCCGAAACCCCCGGCCTCGCGCTGGCTCCCGTCCAGAGTTTCCACCTCCCAGAGTTCGACGGCGCAGTACTGCGCCACCACAAGCTGCGCGATGCGGTCGCCGGGCGCAATCTGCTGGGGCGCGTCGCTGAGGTTCACCAGAATCACTTTGATCTCGCCCCGATACCCGGGGTCGATAGTGCCCGGCGCGTTCAGAATGGTGATACCACGCTTCGCCGCGAGCCCGCTGCGCGGCCGGACCTGCCCTTCGCAGCCGGGAGGAAGCTGAATCGCCAGCCCCGTCGGACACAGGATACGGCCGAGCGGAGGCAGCACAAGAGTCTCCTCGCCGCAATACGACAGATCGAGCCCGGCGTCTTCTTCAGGTCCGTGAGAGTAGCCGGGCAGCGTGGCGCCAGGACGAAGCCGTTTAATCGGCACATCGATTCGCATAGGAAGAATCACCCGCGCGGCCGCTCGGCGACAGGGGCCGGCATCCGCCAGGCCACCTCATAGCCGAACCGCTCGCGCATTTTCAGGACGAACTCCTCGCGCTCGCGGTTGGCGCGCAGGACGTCTTTGCCTGGCTGCAGCGCCAGCCACCCGGCGGCTTCGGCGATGGCACTCGCGCCCTCGCGGTCCCCGGCCAGCAGTGCGCGCAGCACTTCCGTCTCTATGGAGGAGAGATGGATACTGTTGAATTCGTAGTCGAGGAACGCCTGCCACGCCAGCGGCACCCACACCCGTACAATTTCGTTGCCGATTAGTTGCGCGTACCGCCGGATCTCTTCCTGCGCGTGCTCTTCCATGCGCAGGCCGAGGAAATGGAGCAGGTTCCACAAATCGACCTTCCAGTACGCCTCGGTATAGGTGGATAACGGCAGGTCCTTTCTGGCCTGCTCACGGGCAATCCCCGCGTCGATGCGCTCCTGATAAAGACGGCGCGCCTCGGCCTGAAAAGCCCCCTCGCGCTCACTGAGCGCGCGCCCAACCTCCGCGTCGGCGAAGCCCGAGGCTCCCTGCCGGTTCCGCGTGCTCTGGATTCGCCACTGGCCGGGCGCCGTGGTCTGGGTCCGGTCGATCGCCACCGAATAGCGTGTGCTGTACTCGTTTACATTCGCAGTGCGATGGCGGATCCACTGTCTCCAGGTGTCCATGGGGACGCGCACGTGCAGCTTGATCTCGCACATCTCAAATGGCGTGGTGTGTCTGTGCCGAAGCAGGTAGCGGATCAGCCCACGGTCTTCGTGCACGGTTTTCGTTCCGCTACCGTAGGAGATCCTGGCCGCCTGAACTATGGATGCGTCTCCTCCGAGATAATCGACAACGCGCACGAAACCATCGTCGAGGCATGGGAGGCGTTTGCCGAGGATCGCGTCAAGGCCATCAACGTTGACGCGTACGGCTTTGTCTGAGGTCGGTTCGTCTTCGTTCTTCATGGACCTTGCAGCCACTCCAGATGGTATCGCGGACTCAATGCCCTGCCGTCCCTGGCCATCGCCAGCGAACTTCAGTCTTTGTCGTTTGCAGTTCTCGCGGAGCAGCGAAAACTCAGCTTAGCAGAACTCGAAATCGTGACACGGCAGTCGTCGGAACGTGTTGCCCGGTCTCACGCCTCGCCGCTCATTTCGCCGCTGAGCCGTTGATGCGGCCGCGGAAGTATTCGATCGTGCGGAGCAGTCCTTCTTCGAGCGCCACGCGGGGCTCCCAGCCTAGCAGTAGGCGGGCCTTGGTTATGTCGGGCTGGCGCTTCCGAGGATCGTCTTCGGGCAGAGGAAGAAATTCCAGGGGCGCGGTCGACCCGGTGAGCGCGCGAATGCGCTCGGCGAATTCGAGAATGGTCATCTCCTGGGGATTCCCGAGATTCACCGGATACGCTTCTGTCGAGTGGAACAGCCGCCATAGGCCCTCCACAAGATCGCTGACATAACAGAAGCTGCGCGTTTGCACGCCGCTGCCGAAGATGGTGATCGGTTCGCCGCGCAGGGCCTGATCGAGAAACGCGGGGACCACGCGCCCATCGTGCAGTTGCATGCGCGGGCCGTAGGTATTGAAAATTCGAGCGATATGGCTATTCACTCCATGCACGCGATGGAAGGCCATGGTAAGCGCCTCCGCGTAACGCTTACTCTCGTCGTAACAGGAGCGAGGGCCCACGGGGTTCACGTTGCCCCAATAGGTCTCCACCTGAGGATGAACCGCCGGGTCCCCATAGCACTCCGATGTTGACGTCAGCAGGAAGCCGGCGCTCTTCCGCCGGGCCAGCTCGAGCATGTTTTGCGTGCCCTGGGCTCCGCTTTCCAGAGTCTCGATGGGATGGGCGAGATAGTCTTTGGGGCTGGCCAGAGAGGCCAGATGCAGGACGCCATCGACGGCGCCCTCAACGTCAAAGGGCCGCGTGACATCGCCGTGGCGAAATTCGAAGAGCGGATTGCCATCGAGGTGACGCAGGTTCGCGATCGAACCCGTGATGCAGTTGTCCAGGGCGACAACGTTGTGATTTTCCGCGATCAGGCGGTCGCAGAGGTGTGAGCCGATAAAGCCGGCGGCTCCGGAAACGACGAATCGCAATGAACCTCCGTGATGGCTGGTTTGGCGGACAAGAACTCTTTCGCGGGGCATAGCCCTGCGCCACCTGCCGGCGATGAACAACCATTATCGGATACGCGCGGACATCGGCGCGTTACAGATCGGCTTCGGACGGACCTTCCGGCTCGCTTTCGAGCGCGTCCAGCTTCGCTTCGTCGGCGGCATAGCGTTTGAGCACGCGAAGGGAGTTCCCGGAAGAGAATCCGGCATAGCGGAGTCTGCGCCAGGCCGACGCGAGATGTTTCTCTTCGCCCAGCAGGGCGCCGAGATCGCGGCCACGATATTTGCGCGCGAGGAAAGCTTCGATGAGGGCCACTTCGTCCTGTTCTTTATATGTGCGCGCCACGGCCTCCTCGGCCAGCTTGGGGGCGACGTGGCGCTGGCGCAGGTCCCGGAGCAGGCGCGATTGCCCTAGTCCCTGATTCTCCAGGCGCGCACTAGCGAAATTTTCGGCAAAGCTGCGGTCGTCCAGATAGCCCATGCGGCGCAATTTGGCGAGCACCGAATCCACGTCACTGGCGCGGGCCGCGCGTGGTCGAAGCTTGTTGCGCATCTCGCCGCTGGTGTGCGCCCGGCCGCTGAGCAGGCGCGCCGCGTATTCCATCAGCTTCGCCTCGTCCAGCGCCGTACGTTTGCCGGGCATCCAGAAGAATTATCGCACCGCTTCGCGCGCTGGTATTCTGTAGAGAGCTTTCTGATACCTTAGTTGGCGAGAACCAATATGCCAGACGACAACAAATTACCGTATTTCTTCCTCGGTCTGGGCCTGGGCGTCGCGGCCGGCCTGCTGTTCGCGCCGAAGAGCGGCTCAGAAACCCGTGAGCTGCTGCTGAGCAAGGCAGACGAGGGAAAAGAGTATTTGAAACGGCAGAGCGAGCAGTTGCGCTCCACCGCCGGCGACGCGATCGAGCGTGGCAAGAGCGCGCTGGCGCGGCAACGGGAACAGTTGAACGCCGCGGTGGAAGCGGGCCGGCAAGCATATCGCGAAACCGTGGACAAAGAAGCCACCGGCGAATTCGCCGCGCCGGGCGAACAGAGCTAGGACACCGAGCCGTCCACCATGGACCAGAACCTCTTCGTCATCCAGACCGTTTTCGCCGGTATCGCGGCCGTCGCCATCGTTCTGCAGGCGGCGATTCTCTTCGGCATGTACCGGGCCGTTCAATCCATGCAAAAGGCCGTGGAACACGCTATCCCCAGGGTAGAGACGATGGTGGAGAAGGCCAACGAAGTGATCCCGAAAGTGGACGCGTTGGTCGAATCCACTAAAGCCACCGTGGATGAAAGCCGCAAGCTGGTGCAATCGGCGAAGGAACAACTGGCGAAAGTGGATGATGTGGTCACGGAGGCGGCCAGCCGGGCGCGCATCCAGATGGACCGTGTGGAGATGGTGTTGGACGACACCATGGACAAGGCTCAGCAGACCGTGAACGTGGTATCGAACGGTGTCTTGCGCCCGATGCGCGAGATTCAGGGTGTCGCGGCGGGTATTCAGGCGGCCTTTGCCTATCTGCTGCGCAGCGCTCGGCCGAGCGTCGACCAGGCCACCAGCGACGAAGAGATGTTTATTTGAGGCCGCGCCCGGCATCTCCGCCGAGCACCTTCGACATAGCACGCACGATTCTTCGGTAGGGGACGCGAGCGGGGTCGTCAATGGCGATCCAGTCTCCTTCTCGCCAGCTTGAGTAATACCATCGCGCCAGCAGCGCCAGGTGCTCCTGTTTCTCCTGGGCGCTCAGGCTCGGCGCCTCGATGCCATCGACGATTTCACGCAGGCGCTGGTCGAGCGAGGAGCCCATGTGTCCCACGGCGAACAGCGCGGGCGGCATCCATGCTCCTCTCCAGACAAAGAACAGATTTACGGTTTCGGCTCCCAGCGCGGGGGCTACCACCACCCCGGACAGCTTTTCCGTATCGCGGACCAGGTCGCCGCGCAGAGCCAGCACGGCGTTGATGCGTTCACAGCGCTGATGCTGGCGGGCGGCTTCCTCGAAGTTCATCTCCTCGCTGAGACGGTCTCGCGCCGCGGCGGCGGGAACGCGCAGCGAAGCGCCATTGGTGGAGAGAAAATCCACCACGCGCCGCACCTCGCTGCCGTACTCTTCCACGCTCACCACCTGCTGGCAGGGCCGCAGGCACATGTTCATTTCACCGTAGATGCAGCCGGGATGGGTGGGTGAAGGCGCCAGATCCTCCTGGCAGCGCCGAAGCTGGAAGAAATCGAGGAACTGGCTCTCAAAGTTCTCGGCTTCCGCTCTCGAGCGGAAGGGACCATAGAGCAGCGCTTTCGAACTCAGGCGCGAACTGACGTGCGTGCGCGGAAAGGGATTGGCGAGGGTGACCTTTATGTATGCGGGCATGCGCAGGCGGAGCAGTTTCAGATACTGATCGGGAAAAGTCCTGCGCATCACCGCGTAATGCAACAGACTGCCCTCCAGTGCGGAAGCCACGGGCCAGTATTCGACGCTCGTCAATATGCCGCCGAGGCCCAGCAACTTCACCGCGCGGTTCACCCTGCGGCGAAGCATGGTGGTACGGGCGGCATAGGCGGAACGCTCACCCGCGCGGAGAACGAAGACCGCGGCAATGTCGGGTAGCGCAGCCAGATCGGCATCGGAGGGCTGATTCAGCTCGACGGCCGCGGTCTCCACGACGTTGCGCATAGTGCCTATCAGCAGTCTACATGCGTGCAGATCGGGACAGACGAGTGCGTCACATCGGCACGGGACCGTTCCGTGAAGCGCGTCGCTGGGGGGACGCGTGCGTCTGTCCCCGGGTGCCCCTGCGGGTGTGTCAGGCAGATACAACCGGCCCGGTTCGCTATCATGTAAGTTATTGACTGATAAGACATTTGTGTGGCTGGGAACTTGCTCGAATGTCAGTGCTCGTATGCGAAGTCTGCAGTTTCTGATTTTCGCGGGTCTTGTTTGTCTGCCCGTGAGAAGCTCTACGCTGCAACACCTCAGTTTGAAAGAGATGGCGTTGCAGTCTACAGAGGTCGTTCGAGGTCACGTGCAGCGGGGCAAGTCGGCGTGGCACGGTTCTCAGCTTTTCACGCACTACCTGGTATTCGTTGACGACCGATGGAAAGGCTCTGGCGGACCAGTGGTGGATATGGCAGTGCAGGGCGGCGTGGTCGATTGCCAGAGGCAAACTGCAGCCGGCGCTCCCGAACTCGCTGATGGTGGCGAGTACGTCCTCTTCCTGTGGCGCAGCCCATCGGGGCTGAATCTGATCATTGGGATGTCGCAGGGTTTGTTCGTGGTGAATTCACCCGGCGAGGAGGCTGTACAAGCCTCAACCACGGAAATAATGCTGGACCATTCCGGCGCGGGAGTGAGGGCCGCCCCGGTGCGGATGAAGCTCGCGGACATGCGCAAGTACGTCCAGCGCGCGGTTGTGGAGGGACGATGAAAAGCCGGCTGATTCCGAGAGTTCTTGCGCTCGCGGCGGCCTTGCTGCTGGCCAGCGGCAGTGCGTCGGCCTATTATTATTACATTCAGTTCGACGCGAATGGCAAGGCCGTGCCGTGGAAGTGGGACCTCACTACGCTTTCAAACAACACTGTGTATTTCTACGTTGCCGATTCCGGTCTGGATACCCAGGACATGCTACCGGGAGATGGGTACGAGACTTTGGTGAGCGAGTTGCGCGCCGCCGCCGACGTGTGGAACAGTGTACCAGGCTCGGCGATCCGAATCGGATACGGCGGGCTGTTTCACGGCGCGGACAATAACGCCGGAATTAATGTGGAATTCTCCAGCGACGTCCCACCGGGCCTGCTGGCTTACTCCCTGGTCACGTCACAAGGCACCAGGCTAACCCCTACCCTCACGCCCACGGGCGCGGCATTTCTGCCGATCACGACATCAAAGCTTGTCTTCCCTGCGCTTCCCTATGGCCTCAACGGGCCTGGCGTGCCTCTGGCAACCTGGAGCGAGCTGTTTTTCACCACCGCCGTTCATGAGTTCGGACACAACCTTGGCTTGCAACACGCCACCACATCCGCCGCCATGTCTACCTACATCACCAGCGGCGTGAGTAAGGCGAGGCCGCTCGGGGCCGATGATATTGCCGGAATTTCCGCGCTGTATCCGGTGACCAGCACTTTGACGCCAGAGTTCGGCAGCATCACTGGAAAGGTTACTCTGACCGACGGAAGCCCCGTAAATCTGGCCGCGGTGGTGGCAATTCCGGCCGCGGGCGACGCCGTGGGTGCGATGACTCTTCCGGATGGAACATACGAGATTGACGGCATCCCTCCAGGCTTCTATTACGTATATGCGCAGTCGCTCCCGCCGGCGGAGTCAGGTGAGACGTCAAATTTGGGGCTGATCTATCCGCTGGCAGCCGATGGCGTGACCGCGACCGCTCCCGGTCCCGCGGACTGCACTACGAATCCCGCGACCGCGCAGGATTGCTATTTTGAGACTACGTTCTACCCGAACACGAGTAGCTGGCGCGCGGCTGGCGAGGTACAGGTATCAGCGGGCGTGGCGAGAAGCGGTATCAACATGCAGGTGGCGCCACGGAATTTCATGCTGGTGAGCGGGGTCCGGAGCTATGGCTACGTGCCTGGTGGCACAGTGGTGGAGAGTCCACCCATCCTGAAGGGCGGTCCCCGCCAGACCTTGATTATAGCCGCGCCGGGCAATATCCTCGACGCGAACAATCAGTTCGAGCCCGGGATCGCCTTCGACGCTCTCGGTTTCATTTTCCAGGTGGTGCCGAATAGCGCCCGGCAGTATCCGGCTCCCAATCCCAACGGTTATGTTGCCGTCGACGTGACGGCAAGCTACTTCGGGGCCAACGGCGCGCGGCATTTCATCATTCAAAGCGCCGACAACGTGTATGTCCTGCCCGCAGCCGTCCTGGCGGTGTCCGGTGCGCCCCCCACAGTTGCCAGCGTGCAAGCCCTTCCGGATGGGACCGTCGCGGTGAACGGATCTAACCTTTCCAGCCAGACTCGCATCGTGTTCGATGGCGCGGCCGGCGCCATACTAAACACGGTCAGCAGCCATCAGGTGATCGTCTCGCCGCCGCCGGCGAGTCCAGGGTTCGTGAGTCACGTGGAGGCGCTCGGGACCGACGGACAGAGTTCGCTGTTTATATCCGGCGACACCGGCGTCCAAACCTACACATGGCCTGGGTCGGGCGCGCCGGCTCTTTCAGTTACTTCGGGGACCCTGCCCGCGGGAGGTTCGATGACCGTGGACGTTGTCGGCACCAATACGGATTTCGTGCAAGGGCAAACGTTCGTGGGCTTCGGCACGAGCGACGCGCTGGTCACCAACGTGACTGTGCTGGACACCGGACATTTGCAAGTGACCGTCACCGCCGCCGCCGGGACCTCCATCCCGACGACGAACATCAACGTCACTACGGGGCTTAGCGTTATTTCTCAGAATCTCGGCAACAGCGTCACGGGCATGTGATCAGCGCCGTTTCCCCGGAGCCCGGGAACGCGGCTGGCGCCGCGTGTCCTTCGCCAACTCGGCTTGCTTCTTCCGGGGCAGCTTCGCGAAGATCAAGCCGTGCGCTTGTTTGATCAGGCGCTTCAAATCGACAGCCGCGAGTGCGTCAAATGATTCCAGCGCAACCCACTGCGCGCGAGCCAGGTAGGGCGCCGGAATGATGCCGGGAACTTCCGTCAGATTCGCGAACTCTTCCGGCGCGGTTTTGAAGGAAAGCCACACGCCTCTGGGTTCCAGGGCCGCGATGGCATAGATCTTTCCTCCCACCTTGAAGACCAGGTGCTCGCCCCACTGAACGGATTCCGTGGTGTGCGGCAGGTCAAGGCAGAGCTTGCGAACCCAGGGGACGTTCATGGTCTCACCCTTCCATGCCCATTTGCGACAGCCGGTAGCGCAGCGCGTTGCGGGTGAGGCCGAGCATGCGCGCCGCCTGGCTCTTGTTGCCGTTGGCGCGCTTCAGGGCATCGCGAATGACCGCCTGTTCATACTCGTCCAGAGTCATCCCGTCGGGCAAACTGTACTCGGAGTTGGAGGCCGGCCGGTGCGCCCGGGGGGCGGTGTCGAGACGAATGTCGGCGGCGCTCAGGATGGGCTGCGAGGCCAAAACCATGCTGCGCTCCACCACGTTTTCCAGCTCCCGGACATTCCCCGGCCAATGATACTGCATGAGCTTCTGAATGGCTTCCTCGGAAATGCCCTGGGCAACGCTGCCGAGGTCTTTCGCCAGCTTGTGGACGAAGTGTTCCGCCAGAAATGGAATATCCTCGCGGCGCTCGCGCAGGGGCGGAATGCTGATGGGCATGACGTTCAACCGGTAGTACAGGTCCTCGCGAAAGGTGCCCTGTTCCAGGGCTTCACGGAGATCGACGTTAGTCGCCGCGAGTACGCGGACGTCGATGTGCCTGGTCTTGTTGCTGCCCAGGCGTTCGAATTCGCGCTCCTGCAGGATGCGCAGCAGCTTGACCTGAATGGACGCCGGCACGTCGCCGATTTCGTCCAGAAACACGGTGCCGGTGTCGGCCTGTTCGAATTTGCCTGGCTTGGTGACGTTGGCGCCGGTGAACGCGCCCTTCTCATAGCCGAACAGCTCGCTTTCCATGAGGTTCTCGGGGAGCGCCGTGCAGTTGATCTTAACGAACGGGTGATCGCGGCGGGGCGAGTGCTGGTGAATGGCGCGCGCGATCATGTCTTTGCCGACGCCGCTCTCGCCAGCCAGCAGCACGGTGGCGCGAGTGGGCGCAACACGCTCAACGGTGGCGAAGATCTCGCGCATCGCGGGACTGCGGCCGACAATGTTATCGAACTGATAGCGGTGGTCGAGTTCCTCGCGCAGCTTCCGGTTCTCGTCTCGCAATGTTCGCAATTCCAAGGCTTTCTCGACGACGGCCATCAGATGATCGAGAGAAAAAGGCTTGGGCAGAAAGTCCACCGCTCCGGCCTTCATCGCTTCGACAGCCGTTTCAATGGAACCGAACGCGGTCATCACCACGATGGGGGTTTGCGATCCCCGCTCGCGGAGGGACGAAAGCAGTTGCAGGCCGTCCATGCCGGGTAGACGAAGATCGGTAATGATCAGGTCGGCGGAATCGGCCAGCCGCAATCCGTCTTCGGCCGCGCCAGCCTGCTCCACCTCGAAGCCGGCGGTGCGGAGTTGCAGTTCCATAACGCGGCGAAGCTTCTCTTCGTCCTCAATGATCAATATGCGAGCGCTCAACGCTGACCTCCCGGAGAAACCGGCAGAAACACGCGGAAAATGCTGCCAGAACCTGCTTCGCTCTCCACCGTGATGCGCCCGCCGTGCTCGTCGACGATGCGCGACACGATGGCCAGACCGAGTCCGACGCCCTGGCTTTTCGTGGTGAAGAACGGATTGAAGATGCTCTCGAGATGCTTTGGGTCAATGCCCACACCCCGGTCTATGATGGCAATCTCCACGGTGTGCTCCTGCTGGCGCGTCTTAATGGTGAGCGACGATTGCGGGGGACTGGCCTGCGCCGCGTTCACCAGCAAATTATAGAAGACCCGCTCCATCAGGTCTGCGTCAAACGGGAACGGAACCACGTCGGGCGAGTAGTTGCGGTATACCGAAACGGCCGCCGGCTTGTGGCGCTCCAGCTCCGCAACCGCGCGGTCGATGGTCTGGGTGATATCGCCGCGCTGCGCGTGGACCGCCAGAGGCCGGGCGAAATCGAGGAAGCGGGTCACCAGCGTGTTGGTGCGGTCCACTTCGGTAGAGATGTACTCGGCCATTTCCTTGGCGATAGCGCCTTCGTTGGAGACGTTGCGGGTGAGCATCTCGGCGGAGGCCTTGATGGTGCCCAACGGATTGCGCAATTCGTGGGCGAGACCGGCGGACAGTTGTCCAATGGCGGCAAGCCGCTCGGTGCGGCGCACGGTGGCTTCGGCTTCCATCAGATGCACGTTTGCTTCGGCGAGCTGGTCGGCCGCGGCCTGCGCTTTTCTGGCCTCCGTCCGCCGGCCCTCGGCGAGCTGGTTGGTCAGGTAGCCAAGAAACACCAGGGCGAGCACACGGAAAACCAGTTCGCGCTTGCCTTCCGCGTCGACGTACTGCGGCCAGACGAGAAACGCGAGAAAGGACAGGTACCCACCTCCGGCGACCGCCGTCGCCGTCAGCGTACCCAGCAGCGAGAGTGCCATGGCGGCCGTGATCACCGGAACCAGCAGCATCCAGTAGTAACTGCTCTCGATTCCCCCGGTGTAATACATCAGGAGATAGCAAAGCACCAGAGTGATGGCAAACGATGCCACCTGGCCGCGCGTGGAACGAAATGCGGGGAGGCGGGTGGCGACAATCTGAAAGACCCCAATTGCCAGCAGCAGAGAGATGGCTATTCGTGTGTGGGAGGGCCCAAGAACGGCCATCAGGCCGGAGAACAGCAGCCACGCCGGGGCCATGGTACTGCCCTGGATGGATCGCCGCCAGCTCATGAGACAAGTGTGACAGAATAGACTTACGCTCTCTGTTGTCTCATGAATAATTCCAGTCTTACCGGTGCCTCGGACGACGCTCAGGCCGTGCCTTCCGAGGACACTTCATTTGCCTCCATCCTTTCGCAGTTCGAACACGAACACGGCCAGAATGGGCACGACAAGGCCATCGAGGGCCGGGTGGTATCCATCACTGCCGAACAAGTGTTCGTGGACATTGGGCGGAAGATGGAAGGAGTTCTTCCCGTTGCGCCGTTTCGTGATGCGAATGGGACGCTGACCGTCAAACGGGGCGACTCGCTGCTGGTGAACGTAACCGGCCGCGACTCGGAAGGCAACTATCTGCTCTCCACCATCCGGGTGGAGCGCCCGCGCGATTGGAGCTCCTTTGAAACCGCGTTCGCGGAGGGCCGCCGCATAGCCGGAACGGTGACCGAAGTAGTGAAGGGCGGTTTGAGAGTGGACGTCGGAGTGCCCGCGTTCATGCCGGCCTCGCGCAGCGGCGCTCGCGAGCAGGCCGACACCGAAAAACTGGTGGGCCAGGAGATCCAGTGCAAGATCATCAAGCTGGATACGGCTCACGAAGACGTTGTGGTGGACCGGCGCGTGGTGCTGGAAGAGGACGAAGCGCTGGCGAAGCGGAAGGCTTTCTCCGATCTGAAAGAGGGCGCGGTGGTGCGCGGCGTGGTGCGCACGGTCACCGATTTTGGCGCTTTCGTCGACATTGGCGGCGTGGATGGCTTGTTGCACGTGGCCGACATGTCATGGATACGCGTCGCAAGGCCGTCCGACGTCGTGAAGACGGGCGACGAAGTACAGGTCCAGATCCTGAAAGTGAATGCGGATACCCGCAAGATCTCGCTGGGGATGAAGCAGCTCGCTCCCGACCCGTGGACGCTGGCCGCGCAGAGTTTCAAGCCCGGAGATCGCGTCCGCGGCACGGTGTCGCGCGTGGCTGAATTCGGCGCCTTCGTGGAGCTTATGCCTGGCGTGGACGGCCTCATCCACGTCTCCGAGATGTCCTGGTCAAAGAAAGTGAAGAAGGCCTCGGAGATCGTCAAACCGGGAGAGACAGTGGAGGTGGTGATCCTCGGCGTAAACCCCGCCGAACATCGCATTTCCCTGGGCTTGAAACAGGCGCTGGGCGATCCGTGGGAAAACGCAGAGAAGCGCTTCGCTCCGGGCACCGTGGTGGAAGCTCCAGTCATCAGTCTGGCTGCCTTCGGCGCATTTGTGGACTTGGGCGATGGCATCGAGGGGATGATCCACGTGGGCGATATCAGCCGCGAGAAGCGCCTGAATCATCCGAAAGAGGCGCTGGCGATGGGCCAGACGGTGAAAGCAACGGTGCTGGAACTGGACAAGCCAAAGCGCCGTATCCGCCTCGGAATGAAGCAATTGGAGCCCACCAGCGCAGATCACTACATCGCCGAACACCACCCAGGCGAAACGGTTAGTGGACGGGTGATGGATGTCCGCAACGGCCGGGCGCGCGTCGAACTGGGCGAAGGCGTACACGGTGACTGTGCGGCGGAAACTCGCCCCAACAAAGCGGAAGCCGAGCACACTCCTCCGAGCACGGATCTCGGCTCGCTCACGGCGATGTTGAGCGCGCGCTGGAAGGGCGGCGGCGGGCCGGCGGCGGCGGACACCGAGCTGAAGGTTGGACAGATTCGCAGCTTCCGCATTACCCAGATCGACGCAGCCAGCCGGAAAATCGAGCTGACCCTGGCGGATTGAGCCGAAAAGCCCGCCAGCGGACCATGGGCAGGCTGATCGGTGACAGGAACCCGCGGGGCCCGCTTCGAATCGAAGTGGGTAGGGAATATACCCAGCCGTGACCTTTCTCCCGTACCCTCGTCTATGTCAGTGATTGGAAGGGAATACGCAGGCCGTGGCGGCCCCGGCGATCGAGTTCCAGCGAATGGATGAATCGGCGCTGATTCGGGCGGCTCAAAGAGGCGATGACCGTGCCTTTGAAGAGCTGGTCCGGCAGTATGACCAGAGTGTCCTTCGTCTGGCCCTCAATCTGCTACGCTCGCCCGAAGACGCTAACGACATCTATCAGGAGACGTTTCTCCGCGTCTATCGAAACCTGCACAAGTTCCGTTATGATTGCAGCTTCCATACCTGGCTGTACCGGATTGTAACGAACCTGTGTCTGGACGTCTTGCGCAAACGCAAAGTGAGGAAGGAAGAGGCTTCCACGGTCGCCACCGGCGACGGCGAGCTGAACCGTATGGACTCAGTGCAGGAGGTCCGGGCGCACGGAGACCCGCAGCGCGAGCTGTTCAGCCGCCAGTTGAACGGACGCATCCGCGACGTGCTTTCCGCCCTGACGCCGCGGGAGCGGGTTGTGTTTGAGATGAGGCATTACGAAGGGATGCGCCTGAAAGCCATCGGCGAGGTGCTGGGGACCACTGAAGAGGCCGCCAAGAACTGCCTGTTCCGGGCGACGCAAAAAATGCGGGCCGCGCTGGGAGATTTCATATGAAGTGCGACGAGGCAGCAAGATTGCTTCCGCTGTATCTGTACGGCGAGTTGGATTTCGATGAAGAAGAGCGGCTGGAGCTGCATCTGGACGGTTGCGAGCCGTGCCGTGGGGAAGTGGACCGCCAGCGAAGGCTGAATGACCTGCTGGACACGGCCGGCATGCGGATCGACGACGGAATGCTGACCAGCGCGCGGCTGGAGTCGCGAGCACGGTTAAGGCAGGAACCGCATCCGCGTCAGGGCTGGTGGACGCACCTGAGCGAGATGTTCTCCATTCGCTTCGTCCCGGCCCCGGCGATGGCGCAGTCCCTGGGCGCCATCGTGCTGGTGGCTCTCGGCTTCCTGGGGGCGCGAGTCGCGCCGCTCGGATGGTTCACGCGGAACAGTCCCGGCAACGTAGCCGATGTCCTCGATACCGGAGCGTCGCGGGTCCGGTATGTGCAGCCGGACAGCGCCGGCCGGGTGCAAATCGTGATCGAGGAAACACAGCAGCACACGCTAACCGGGCGGGTGGAGGATGAGCCGATCCGTCGGTGGTTGATGACGGCGACGAAAGATCCGGCCGACGCCGGCGTCCGCGTAGAGTCCGTGGAGCTGTTGAAATCGCAATGCGGTTCGGCGGACATTCGCAACGTTTTGCTGTACGCGCTCCAGCACGACCCCAATGCCGGCGTCCGGCTGAGGGCTCTGGACGGGTTGAAAGAGTTCGCTTCCGATCCGCAGACCAAGCAGGTACTGACGCGGGTGTTGCTGGCGGACAACAATCCGGGTATCCGGACGCAGGTTGTGGATCTGTTGGTGCATGATCGGGAGGATGAGATGGTGGGCGTGTTCCAGGAGCTGCTGAGCCGCGAAAACAACGGCTACATCCGGCAGCGTTGTGAGCGCGCGCTGCACGATATGAACGCTTCTCCCGAAACGTACTAGCGCGCCAGACTTTTTGAACGGGGAAGGCAATGAGATGCTCGTGGGCATGCGCGGTGTTGGCCGCCGCGGGCTCGCTGATGTGGTGCGCCAACAGTACGGAGCCCAGGCGCGAGGGGCGCTACTGGGTAGCCCGTCAGGAGGGCGCCAGGACGGCGACGGACGTGGGCACCGTTTTTATCACGGCGCGCGGCACGGTAAGCATTCGCGGCGGGGTGGCCGGTGCGATATCGTGGACGGCAACCACGCGAGTTCGAGCGGACGACGAACGCCAGGCGCGAGCTCTTCTGGCGGCTGCGGAGGTGAAGCAGCGCGAGCAGGGACATTCGTTGTCGCTGTTGTTTTCCGGCATGGCGGATAAGCCGGGCGCGGATATCGCGTCGGACCTCGTGATTGTGTTGCCGACCGCGGTCACGCTCTGCCGGGTTCGCACCAGGGGCGGCTCGGTGCGAGCTCAGGACCTGAGCGGCGCGCTGGATATATCCAGCGATGCGGGAAGCCTGCAGATAGACGGCATTCGAGGAGCCGTTACCGCGCGGACCGGCGGCGGCGAGATTCGGATCGGCAGCGTGGGGGGCGATGCGCGCTGTTTTACCGGCGCGGGAGTGATTCGGGCGGACTGGATCGGCGGCCGGGCAGAGATGGATACCGCGGGCGGCGAGATCTTTGTACAACATGTACACGGTCCGTTGCTGGCATCGAGCGGGGGCGGCAACATAGAGATCGCGCGCGCCGATTCTTCCGTAACGGCACGGACCAGCGGCGGGATCATTGAGGTCGAGCAGGCAGTCGGGCCGGTGGTGGCGGACACCGCTGGCGGGGCCATTCAGATAACCGGATCGAGCGGCGCACAATGCCAGGCGAGCGGGGGAACGATCCGATTGACGAACGTGGCCGGCATCGTCCAGGCGATCAGCGGCTGGGGCGACATCGTGGCGCAACTAATGCCGGGAAGGCCGCTGGAGAATTCGAAGCTGAGCACGAACTCCGGCGACATCACCGTGATGATCCCACCGTCGTCCGCCATTACCGTGTTGGCTCAGAGCCTGAGGACCGGGACGGCGGGCCGAATCGTTTCGGATTTTCCGGAGATCCGGCTGGCGGGCCGCGGCGGGACCGGAGGAGGTCTGGAGATGGCGGAAGGGTCGTTGAACGGAGGGGGTCCGCTGTTGCAGGTGGTGGCATCGGGCGGGTCGGTTTACCTGCGGCGGCGGCGGCCGTAGCAAATGCGGAAGGGAGAGCGATGATGTCCTGTTTCGAGGGAGCTTTGGGCGCGCCGCGGGCGGCCGTTTGTGTGGCATTGCTGGCCGCCTTGCCGCTGGTCGCTGTTCAGGCTCAGACGCGCGCGGGCGCGCAGGCAGCGGGGCCCACGTTCGCGGCGTTGGCGGGCGGCGCGGGCGTCAGCTTCCTCGGCGTGAGCCTCGCGGAGGTGGATGCCGAGCGCGCCAGGGCCCTGAAGCTTCCCGCGGAACAAGGAGTCGAAGTTACTCGCGTTGAAACGGACAGTCCCGCGGAAAAGGCCGGGCTCAAGGTAGGCGACGTGGTGCTGGAATACAACGGCGAACGCGTGGAGGGCATGGAACAGTTCGGACGGATGGTTCACGAGACACCGGCGGGCCGGAAAGTTACCCTGCAAGTCACCCGCGCCGGGTCGTTGCAGACGCTGACGGCGGTGATCGGTAGCCGTGGAAAATACCCGGCGGTTGCCACCCCGGAGGGCTTACTGTTATTGCGGCAGTTAGAAATGCCTCAGTTCCATATGCCCGATGTTCCGGAAGGCTTTCCGGCTTGGCGGAGCGGCATGCTGGGGATCGAGACGGAGTCGCTGAACGGACAATTGGCGGAGTTCTTCGGCGTCAAACAGGGCGTGCTGATACGAGCGGTGATGGCTGGCTCTCCCGCCGAGAGAGCGGGCCTGAAGGCGGGAGACGTGCTCACCCGGGTGGACGATGCCGACATGATCACGCCCGGGCAGGTCTCCGGCGCCATCCAGGCCGCCCGTCAGAAGCACAGCGTCTCTCTGAAACTGGTACGGAATCACCACGAGATGACGGTCACGGCTACGCTCGATGAAGACAGGTCCGCGTGGCCGGCTTTTCCCGGCACCGAAGTCATCCACGAGGAAGTTCAGAAGTAGCGCCGTCGAAAGCCGCCGACAATCGCTGAACGCGGACTAGAAGTTCGATATCTGGTCCGGGGAGGTTGAGCGAGGCGGCGATGGATTTCGCGTCGACTCCACGGCGCAGCATCCGCAGAGCCTGAGCCCGGTTGTTGAGGTTCAGCCCGGCGCGGAAAGGCTCGGATGCATGCGCGGGACGCTCTTCGGCAAGACGAATCCGCTCGCCTAACTCGTCCACGCGGCTCTGCACCATGGTGAAAGCGTCGTTAGCCGCGCTCTCCAGGGAAGCGATGCGATGCCGCATTTCGCCGGCCTCGCGGCGGAGCGCCAGAAAAAGCATCGCCGCCGCCACGCCGCCCGCGCCAAAGATCAGCAAAGGAACAACCGAGATCACGGTGCTATCGGACATAGGCCATCACTTGAGCGTGCGCAGCCGTTCCTGTCTGCTGATCACCTCGTGAACACGCACGCCGAAGTTGCCTTCGACAACCACCACTTCCCCGCGAGCGATCACGCAGTTGTTCACGATGACATCGACCGGCTCGGCGATGGACCGGTTCAATTCGATGATCGATCCGGTGGTGAGTTTGATCACGTCCTTGAGCAGCAGTTGCGCCCGGCCGAAGGACACGCTCACCGGCAGCTCTACGTCCAACAGCAGATCCATTTTCCTGGATCGCCTGATGACTTCCTGTTCCAGCCCCTCGCCCACCGGTTTGTTTGCCGGTTCCGAAGCCGTACCGGCAGTCTCGGACGGGGCGCCGATGTTCATGGACGACTCAATCGCCGCCAGCAGCGCCGCATCCACGGAGACCAGCAGGAGCAAGGGGCCGGTCGCGCCCCAGCTCACATGCAGTTCAAAGGTTGGTCCGGACGCTGCTCCAGATTCGGTCTGTTCTTCCGTACTGGTGGTGACCTGTTTCCCCAGCAGGCTCGACAGAGTCCGGGCTACGCCCCCGAAGGTCTGACTGAGGATCTCGGTGAATGTGCTCCGGATGCTCTCACGATCGCCGTCGTCAATTCCAGCGGCTTTGAGAATGCTGTTGCCGATTTCGCTCCATGAGCTTTCCGGAGCTCCCAAATAGACATGCGCGTCGGGAACAAAACTGAACGACTGACGCCACCATGCGCAGTCGCCGGATCCACCGGCGCCCCCTTCAGAAAGGGCGCTGAAGCTGGCCGATGGCCGCTCGCCGGTCATCCCCTCGATGGCCTGACTCAGGGCCGCGGAGATAACATCGAGGAGAACGCGGTCAGGAGCGGTTTCCGCCACCGTAGCTTCCCTTCTGCGTCGGCCAGCGTTTTTCGATCCAGGAACGCAGCCGCAGGATCGCCTGCGATTTCAGTTGAGAAACTCTCGATTCGTGCAGGTGCACGATCCTGGAAATCTCACGAAGCGTCAGCTCTTCGTGATAGTACAAACTGAGCACCAGCCGCTCGGTTTCCGGCATGCGGTCGATCGCATCCGAGAGCAGTCTTTGCAGTTCGGCGCGCTCCACCACCTGCGACGGCCAGTTTTCCTCCTCGTCGGAGATGTACCGCAACAAATCGTGCCCGTCGTCATCTCCGGCGACGCTGTCGAGACTTCCGAGGTTAATGCCGCGGATGTCCACCAGCCAGTCGTGATACTCGTCGATGGTGAGATTGAGCTCGGCGGCGATTTCATCCTCGCTGGGCATTCTCTGCAGGCGCTGCTCGATTCTGGCGATGGCGGATTCGATCTGTTTGGTGCGCTTTCGCTGCTGCCGGGGCGCCCAGTCGAGCCCGCGCAGGCTATCCAGAATGGCGCCGCGGATCTTGTACTCCGCGTATGTCTTGAGCTTGACGTTATGACCGGGGTCGAAGCGGTCAATTGCCGAGATTAATCCAACGATTCCCGTGGAGACCAGATCCTCGAAGTTCACGCTCTCCGGCAGGCGTTCGTGGATGCGCCTGGCGATAAGCCGCACCTGCGGGAGATGCTCGAGAATCAGCTTCTCTCTCTCGTCCTCGGGATTCGCGGCGGACGCCACGTAGCGGCGTCGCGCATGAGTCGGTCCTGATTCCACGCCCCCTCCTAAGCCGCGGCCCATGACAACGTCGCCCTCCCCGAAAGCCCCGCCAGGACAAGATCGGCGACGCGGGCCCTGGTGGCGGGCTCGATATCGTCCGGTATGCGCGGGCCATTCGCGAGGAAAGACAGGGGTCGGCCAGTTCGAACAATCTCGTTGAGCAGCGGACCGTACGTTTCGGTCTCATCCAGCCGGGTAAAAATGAGACCGGCTGGTTTGAAGACGGCAAAGCGCTCCGCAAGCCGGCGCAGATCGGCGGCGCGAAGCGACGCCGGGAGAACGAGCTGAACCTCCACGCCGTCGGCACTTAATCGGCGGGCCGCCTGCGCAGCCAGATCCATATCCGAACTGCTGAATCCTGGCACATCGACAAGAACCAGATCGCTCCGGCGGTCTTCGATTACGCGCGCCAGGGAAGCGTCGTGAGCGAGCGCTTCGAAACCAACCCCAAGAATGGCCGCGTAGGCGCGCAACTGCTCGCTGCCGCCGACCCGGTATTCGTCCATGGCCACCACATGGGCGCCGCAGTGCATGGCAATGGAGTAGCGGGCGGCGAGCTTAGCGACGCAACTCGTCTTGCCCGAGCCTGGCGGGCCCACCAGGGCGATTGCCCGCGGCCTGGTAGCGCGTTCCTCCACGAAAGGCCCACGAGTCACGGCCAGCCGCATCACCTGGCGATGAACCAGCGTGGCGAACCGGACGCCGCTCCCAGGAATGAAATTCTCGTCCGAAGCCTGCCCGGCCCCTTGCGCTGCCGCGTCTCCTACTATCTGTTGCGCCAGCTCCGGTTCGACCTCCGATGCCAGCAGCGACGCGAGCGCTTCGCGCACCTGCGCGGGCGCACTGGGGACCGCTGAAGCACCGGCCAGAACAATTGACGTCTGCAAGCGCTGCATGCAGCGCTTCAATTCGGCCAGTTCTCCCACCATTTTCTGCGCGTCGGTGCTCGTTCCGGTTTCCCTGCCGGAGCGCTCCGCCGCGGGCGGCGACGAGGCGGATACTTGCACGTCCTCGGGAAGCAGGGCGCAGACCACTTCATACTCGCCCAGCTGCCGGGCATCCGGACCGGTGCGGCGCGACTGGACCAGGACTGCTTCCGGCCCAAACTCCCTGCGGGCGTCACCGATTGCCGCTTCGACTGAGCTGGCGAAAAATGATTTCACCTTCATCCCCGTGCCCCCGTTCCTAATGGCCGCTTGATCATCGAAGCGTTCCCAGAGCAATTACTTTCACGCCGGCCGGAATTTCACCGTGCGAGAACACGATTAGATTAGGCAGGGTTGACTCGAGAATCTGGCGCAGAAAATACCGCGACCCGGAGCTGGCCAGCAGCACCGCCGGATTTTCTGGTGGGCCCACCTGTCCCGCGACGCGATCCAGAATATCCCGAATTCGCTGCGGCGACATGTTCAAATGGCTGGTCGACTCGCCATGCTCGATCGACGATTCGATCGCCTGCTCGAGAGGCGAATCGACGATCCAGGCGGCGAGGTCTCCCTGCGCGTTCAGTTGCGGTCTCACCAGCAACCGCCGGATAGACTGTCGTACGAACTCAGTCAGCAGCACGGTGTTCCGGGTGATGCCGGCGGCCTCACCCAGCGCCTCCATAATGGTCAGCGAATCCCGAATCGAAACTCGTTCCCGCAACAGGTTCTGCAGCACCTTATGCACTGCCGCGAGAGAAAGCAATTTCGGAACCAAATCCTCGATCGCTCTGGGATTTTCTTCGGCGACCCGATCCAGAACTTTTCTGGCGTCCTGACGCGACAACAGTTCGTGCGCGTGGCGCCGGATGATTTCCCCGAGATGAGTGCCCAGTACGCTGGTCGAATCGACTACGGTGTAACCGGCCTTTCTGGCCGGTTCGGCATTCTCGGGTGTCACCCAGTACGCGGTGATGCCGAATGCAGGCTCTCGAGCGGGTACGCCATGAACGGGCGCGGCACCCGCCCCGGAGCTGATGGCCAGTTCCATGCCCGGTGGCAATTCGAAGCGGGCGACTTCCACGCCTTTGATGGAAATCGCATATTCTCGCGCGCGCAACGACAGATTGTCAGCTACGCGGACCGGCGGCAGAATATACCCGAGTTCGGAAGCGAGCTGGCGCCGGATGCTGCCGATACGACGGAGCAGCGGCGAGTTTTGTCCGCCTTCCACAAGATAGATGAGTCCGAGCCCCACCTCCACCGCAAGCGGCTCCACCTTGAGCAGGTTCTCCACATTCTCGCGAGCCGCCGGTGCCACCGGCGCCGACGGCCCTTCCGCGGCTGCATTGCTCTTTCGCAGCTTCCAACCTACCGCCCCGGCGCCAGCTCCAAGAACGAGAAAAGGGATACTTGGGAACCCGGGAAAAGCCGCCATCGCGATCAGCACGCCCCCGGCCAGCAGTATGGGTTCCGGGTTGGAGAAGATCTGATTGCGAACGTCCGCGCCCAGTTTGGAATCCGAACTGGTGCGGGTGACGATCAAACCTCCCGAAATGGAAATCATGAGCGCCGGAATGACCGTTACCAGACCGTCCCCAATGGTCAGAACGGTATAGGTCTGGAGCGCCTGGCGCAGCTCCATGTTGTGCTGCAGGACGCCGATCAGAAAACCGGCGATGATGTTGATGCCGGTGATGAGAATGCTGGCCACCGCGTCCCGCTGGGTGAAACGCGACGCTCCGTCCATCGCTCCATAGAATTCGGCTTCGGCAACGAGCTGTTTGCGCCGCGCCCGCGCCTCGTGTTCGTCGATCAGTCCCGCATTCATGTCCGAATCGATGGACATTTGCTTGCCCGGGAGAGAATCCAGCGTAAAGCGCGCGGTTACCTCCGAGATGCGCACCGCGCCGTGGTTGATGACGACGTATTGAATCGCGATCAGCACCAGGAATATCACGACGCCGATAATGTAGTTGCCGCCGACTACGAATGCGCCGAAGGCCTGAATCACCTCTCCCGCCGCGGACGTTCCGGAGTTCCCGTCGAGAAGGATCAAGCGCGCCGACGAAATGTTCAGGGCCAGACGAAACAAAGTCATCAGCAGAAGCGTTGTGGGAAAAATGCTGAAGTCCGCGGGCTTGGTGATGTACATGGCGACCATCAGCACGATTACCGACATGGTGATGTTGGCGCTGATCAGGACGTCGAGAAAGAAGGAAGGCAGTGGCGTGATCATGGCCAGAATAATCGCCAGAACCGCGATCGGAATGGCCATTTCGGCCCAGTTGGCGCTCTTCAGCCCGCCCAGTCCTCCCGCCTTCGCCGCGTCCGGTTGCTTTGTTCCGCGGTGGTGAGACTTCCCCGCCGGTCTGGCCGGTGGCGGCGTCTGCTCGCCCGCGGCCGATATCTGCGCGGTGCCCGCGGCCATGGTCAGTTCCTCCCCCTGGGCTGCATGAGCCTGTAGATGTAGGCCAGAATCTCCGCGACCGCCCTGTACAAGTGCGCCGGAACCTCTTGTCCCACCTCCACGTGTTTGTACAATGCCTGCGCCAGCGGTTTGTTCTCGACCACCGGTACCTGATGGCTCACCGCAATCTCCCGAATCCGTCGCGCAAGATAATTACGCCCTTTGGCCACTACCCGGGGCGCGGCCATGGCCGACATGTCATAACGGATGGCCACGGCATAATGAGTCGGGTTCACGATGACGGCGGTAGCGGTGGGAACTTCCCGCATCATCCGGCGCCGTGCCAGATCTCGCTGAATGCGGCGAATCCGGGCCTTGATCTGGGGATTGCCCTCGGTTTCCTTTACCTCGTCGCGGATTTCCTGTTTGGACATGCGCAGGCCACGCACGTGGCGGCGTTGCTCGCGAACGAACTGCAGAAGGCCGATGAACCCAGCGATAAACGCGCATTTCCAGAGCAGAGTCCCCAGTGCCCCGCGTACGGTGGCCCATGAGCCCTCAATCCCCATGAGCGGGAGCATCGAGAAGACATCCTCGTTCGCCCTGGCGAGGCTGACCACCACCGCCGAAAACAAGACGATGAGGAAGACGGCCTGAAAGAATGCCGCGATATTCTGACCCGGCATGGCGCGCAGCTTCCGCATCGGGTTCAGGCGTGCGAGGTCCGGCGCGAGTTTCTCCCAGGCGAAGCCGAACTGAGTGGCGGCCATCTGCGCGCAGAAAGCCGCAATCATCAGGCCAGCCCCGCAAGCGAGCAAAGGCACGCCGAGGAATGAGACCATGCCCGTTGCCTGGCCGCACAAGCCGGCAACTTCCGGGGTCCTGTGGAAGGCCAGCGTTAGTTCGGCCCGGAACACCCGCCGGAGCCGATCCACCAGGGAATCGCCCATCGAGGTCAGCAGGCAGACAAAGACAAGAAGTTGCACCGCGCTCAGCAATTCCCGGCTGACCGGGAACTGGCCCTCTTTGCGAGCCTTGTCGCGGCGCCGTTTGGTCGGCTTTTCCTGGCGCTCGCCGGCCATCAGCGGGTGACCAGCCGGGCCAGCGAGGCGAACACCGGCGCGGCGTAGGACTCCATCAATTGCGGCACTGCCGTGAGCACCAGCGCCAGCAGGACGAACCCGGCCAGCAGCTTGACCGGGAAAGCCATGTGGAGCATTTGCAGTTCCGCGCTGAGGCGCCCCGCCATCGCGCATCCGATATCCACCAGAAGCAGGAAGCCTACAACCGGCATGGCCAGGCGCAGGCCCATCGTAAACATGGCCGATCCCATGCGCGCGACAGCGTCTCCCGCGGCCCCGGTCAGTTGCCAGGCACCGGGCGGAGCCGCCGTGAGACTCCTTCCCACAATCGCAATCACCCGCCGGTCCAGTCCCAGGGCAAAGAACACCACGGCCGAAAACAGTTGCAGGAACACGTATAGGACGCTGGAGTCGGCCTGGGTGGCTGGATCGATAGTGGAAGCATACGAGAACCCCGCCTGCAGGCCCGCAATCTGCGCGGCCATTTGCAGACCTTCGAGCAGGAAGGCAAGGGCCACGCCGATGGTCAGCCCGAAGCCAACTTCGTTGAACAGGGAAGCAACCAGGAAGCCCGGATTGGAGGCGGCGGCCGGCGGCGCGGGCCAGAGCGGAAACAGAATGCCCGTCACACAGAGCGAAAGATACAGACGAGGAACATCGGGCGCGGTCCGGAGCCCCGGCAGCGGCAGAAAAGTGAAAATTCCGGCAACACGGGTAAAAACAAGCAGAGCCCCCTGAATCGCCGGCAGGCTCACAGTCAATTCATTGTGCATACCGGGCGAAGTTTCCAAACAATTCGACGGTATAGGAAATGAGCCGCATGAGCATCCAGGGCATCACCAGAACCATCGCAAACAGGAAGGCCGCCAGCCTCGGAATGGCTCCAAAGCTGCTGTCCTGAATCGACGTGACAATCTGCACCAGACTCACCACGATGCCGCTGACGAAGCCCAGCGCGAGCAGCGGGAGACTCACCCAGAATGCCGTGATCAAAGCGTGACGGAACACCTCGACGGCGGTGGAGACGCTCATGGATAGAAACTCCGCATCAACGAGCCGATTACCAGGTTCCACCCGTCCACCAGAACAAACAGAAGAATCTTGAAGGGCGCCGATACCATCACCGGCGGGAGCTGCACCATGCCCACCGATAACGTGACCGAGGCCACGACGAGGTCGATGATGAGGAAGGGCAGATAGAGAATCGCGCCGATCTGGAAGCCCGTTTTCAGCTCGGAGAGGATGTAGGCTGGCACCAGTACCTCGAGGCCCAGATCGGAGGGGCGCGCGGGAGCGGCCGCGTGGGTCAGCTCCAGCATGAGGCGGATGTCTTTTTCACGCGCGAACCGGCTGAGAAAGCTCTTCACCGGCTTACTCCCCTGCTCGAAGGCCTGCGCGGATGTGATGCTTCCTTCCTCGAGGGGTTTCCATGCCGTGGTGTACACTTCGTTCACGATGGGCCGCATGATCAGGAAACTGAGAAACAGGGATAGTCCGATAAGCACCTGGTTCGACGGCGTCGACTGCGTGCCCAGCGCCTGGCGGAGGAAGTGCAGCACCACGGTAATCCGCAGAAACGGGGTCACGCACATAATCACGGCGGGCAACAAGGCCAGCGCCGTCAGCAGGAGAAGGATCTGCAATGGGCTGCCAGACGCTCCCGCGCCTTTACCGGAGGCCAGAGGATCCAGCACGGCGGCACCGTTCGCCGCAAAGGCAGGCCGCCCCAGACAGATGGCTGCGGCGGCCCAGGCAGCGGTACTCGTTCGGGTGTATCCCAGCCGCATGGATGGCGCTAAGCATCGAATCATGTCTTCCCTAGTCCTCACTACAGAAATCGGTGATCCTCACTCCGACGGCGTCCTCGATGATCACAATTTCACCGAAGCCGACGAGAGAGCCCCCCACGAGAATGTCGATGTTTTCTCCCGCGGAACGAGTCATTCGAATCACGCTGCCCGCGTTCAGGTCGAGCACCTCCGACACGGTCATCACCTTGCGATCGAGCTCGACTTCAACATCCACGGGGATGTCGGCCAGGTGTGCGATCTGCTCCGGCGCGGGCATTTCATTCGGCTATGGCGCCCGATGGACTTACTGCACCAGATTGATGGTGTCCTGGCTGAGCTGGTCCACCGTGGTGATGACCTTGGCGCTGGCCTCATAGGCGCGCTGATACACAATCAGATTCGTGAATTCCGTGGCCATATCGACCGTGGACGATTCCACCGCTCCGCCCAGCACGTCGCCGCGGCCTCCCGTGCCGGGAACGCCCACCGCCGGCAACGCGCTTAACTGGCTGAGCTGGTAATTGTTGTCGCCCACCGCCACCAGAGAGTCCGGATTTCTTACCGTCGCCATGGCGAGCTGCCCGACGATTTGTTGCGTGCCGTCTGAATAGGTGGCGACAATGGTGCCTCCATTGGCGATTCCCACACTATCGAGTTGTGCGGCGGCCGAGCCATCCTGGGAAAGAGCCGACGTCTCCGACGGTGACGCGAACTGGGTGATATCTCCCGCGGAGCCGGTGAACAACTGCCAGTTCAGAGCGGTCGCCCCAGTCATATCCGCGGCCCCGTCCGCAAACCCGGTAATGGAGATCTGCGGCGGCGGATCGGTCGCCGCGGGAGACGTCAACTGACCGTTCGTATCAAATGTCAAAGTTCCCGTTACCGGCGTAAATGGCGCAGTCAGGTCGGCATCCGGCACGGAGATCGAATAGTTCCACTGACCCGGGGTGGCTGTCGCGGTGAACGTCGCGGTTAGGGTATGCGCGGTGCCGAGCGAATCGTACACCTGGATCGACGTCGAGAACGTAGTTGGCGGTGGACCCGCGGTTGCGTCCGCGTCCAGGTTGAGGCTGAAAGAGAATTGCGAGGTCTGCTGCGGGGGCTTCAGAGTCCCGGTTGGAACGGTGATGTTGCCGACGGGCCCATTGGACACCACGGTCCCATCCGGTCCCGCGACCCAGCCCTGTAGTTTTTCGCCCGTCGCCGTCTCCAGATCCCCGGCCTGATCCACCTGGAAGTTCCCTCCGCGCGTGTATTCGATGTTGCCATTCGAATCGGTTACCAGGAAAAACCCGTCACCGGTAATCGCGGCATCAAGAGGATTGTTGGTGGTCTGGGTCGCACCCTGGGTGAACTCCGTCAGCGTCACCGGGGCGCCGACGCCGAACCCCACCTGGGTTTCGTTCAGCCCGGCGCCCAGCGACTGGGTCACCAGATCGTGAAACGAAACGGTACTGGCCTTGAATCCGTCAGTGTCCATGTTCGCGAGGTTGTTCCCGGTTACGTCGATCGCCGTAGAGGTTGCGCTAAGCGCCGAGAGCGCAGTCGAGAATGATGTGAACATGTTCTCCTCCGTTTGTCTTGTGCTAGTTCTGCGAACCGCTGACGCTGGACGCGGGAGCGCTGGTACTGGCCGGAACTGCATCGCCCGAGCCGGTGCTGCCGGTGGACCCGGTTGTAGCCGTGGCGTCGCCCGACAGCGTGTCGAGGTCCTGGCGGATATACAGCAATTGCTCGAAGCTGTTGATCTCGGTGAGTTGCGAGAGGAACTGAGTGCCGTCCGACGGATTCAGCGGATCCTGGTTCTGCAACTGCGCCACAAGGAGGCTGATGAATTCTTGTTTTGTCGCCTCCGGACTCTCCGAAGTGTCCGCGCCCGAGCTTGAAGCGGCGCCCGAGGCCGGGGTCGTTCCCGCCGTTGGCGCCGGTGAGCCTACCCCTACCGGGTTGGTTGCCATGCCGTTGCTCCTGTGAGAAGTCCACTGAAAGTTTTGTCCAACTTATCGTCGGGGCCGGGGCGCCGCCGCCGCGGTTGACCTCCATCGCCGCCTGGCGAATCCTGGCCGCCCGCCGATGCGTGCGAATCCTCCGAGCCCCGCTCATGGGCATGCCCGGAGTTTTCGTGTCCTCCGGAGGCGTTGTGCATTTCAACCGGGCTCCAGGCGTCCGCCTCCATCCCCTGCTGATTCAGCTTTTGCGCGAGATCGGGCAGGTTGGTGCGAAGATCTCTGGCCAGGCCGTCGTCCTGTGTCCGAACCACCACATGGACCGTCCCGGCGCGATCCATTACCTGCACATCAACGCGCGCGCCTCCCGGGTCCTGCAACTGGATTGCTATGTCCTTCGTTGGAGCGCTGGCCGCCGCCGTGGGCGGGCTGTCCGCCGCCATGTCCTGCCCGGCCGGAGCCGCTGGGGGCACGGACTTTTGCGCGGCTGCGACCGCGGAGTCGAGGCCGGGGCCGGTGGCCGCAACGGTAGCGGCAGATATTTGCGGGTCCGCCGCTCGAAGTGAATCATCAAGCGGAGGGCCCGCCGGATCGCCTGAATCCTTCTTCGGGCTGGCGGAGTCCGGTTGCTCCTCCCCGGCGGAGTCCGGGTTTGTCCCGTCAGTCGCCGACGCCTCCCCGGAAGACGGGTTACCCCCACGATCCGTCAGCGGCTTTGCCGCCCCCGCGGTCCCGATATCCCTGTGATTGCTGACCTGCGTCGAGCCAGCATGAGACGAAGATGCGGCGATCGCCAGCCCCATGACCTGATTGCCGCTGCCGCCGGCAGGCTCGCCAGTCGCCGCAACCTTCGGCGGCCCATCGGCGACGGTTGGAGCGAGTTCGTCCGGATGCCCCGAAGCGGAGAACTGGATGCGAGCCTCGAAGGCGGTCTGACCCGCCGCCGGAGCGGAGGCGGGCGCGTCTTCTGGAAATGATTTGTGCGTGGCGGACCTTACATCCGACGTGCTGGCACTGTCGATTCGTGCTGTATTCGGAGCGGCCGCGCCGGAAACGAGCTCAGTCGGCGGAAGCGTCCCACGCGTCCCCGTCGAAAACATCGTACCGCTTTCGCCGGATTGACTCAAATCAAACCCGTCCCCGGATCGCGAATCCATAGCAAAGTCCAGCGTCAGTCCGGCGAAGCTCGTCGCCGGCAGTCCAGCGGGTGCGGGCGCTACATACGCGACCTCAGCGGGCCGCGCCGCAACGGGCGGGGCTTTCGAGGTCTCCCTGCCAGAAAGGCCATGCGTGTCTCGTACCGGCGGCCGCGAACTGGCCTCGCTTGTTGCCTGCTTTCCCGGCGGAGCCTCATCGGGACTTCCCGCTAGCGCGTCAGAGGCAGCTACCGGCGTCTCTTGTTCCGGCCCGAGGCTGGCGAGAAGCAACACAAGAAAATTCTGGTTCGCTCCCTGTTCCGGCCGGCCCGGCTTAGCCCCCGTGGAAACGCCACTCTTCTGGGGAAGCGGCCCGGAAGCCATCCGGGAAGCCGTATCCGTCAACGTCGGAAGCGCCACAGCAGCCACAACCGGCAACAGGCACTTCCAGCGCCATTCGCGAAAACGTTAATTCTCGTGGCTGTTCAGGATTTCAGCGTTTGGAAATGATACGACATGTTCCGAAAAGACACGCCATCGGTGTAAAATCCGTGCCAATTGGGAACCAGGCACTGCGCACCCGAAAGGAAGTCGAGCGTCTGCGTTTCGGCCCGGAAATTGCCAACGCATCGGTAGCCATGGATGCTCTCACTACTACGGCGGCCAGCGGAATGCGCGCTCGCATGGAGAGCCTCGATATGCTGGCGAATAATCTCGCCAATGCCTCCGCGACCGGCTTTAAAGCGGATCGGGAATCCTACTCCACCTGGGCATCCGCGGACGCCCTGGCCGCGCAAGACGCATCGGGCGCGCCAGCGGTGCAATCGCCCGTGGTCGATCATAACTGGACCGACTTCTCGCAGGGCGTGATCACGCCCACCGGCAACTCTCTGGACCTCGCGCTCGACGGCCCGGGCTTCTTCGTCGCGCAAACTCCGTCCGGCGCGAAATACACCCGCGGCGGCGATTTTCATATCGACCCGCAGGGCGTTCTCTCCACCCGCGATGGCGATCCAGTGCAGGGAAGCGACAATAATCCGATTCGGCTCGACTCCGCTCAACCCGTGGAGGTTTCCGATACCGGAGAGATTCGCCAGAACGGCGCGGTCACGGGACAACTCAAAGTGGTGCAATTCACTGCGCCGCTGGCGCTTAGCAAGCAGGGAAACAACTCGTTCCAACTTTCGGCTTCTGACCTGACACCGGTTGCCTCGTCCGCGCGGGTCCGTCAGGGCGACGTGGAGGCCGCCAACGTTCAGCCGGCCGAAACAGCGGTGCGGCTGGTGAGCGTAATGCGCCAGTTCGAAATGCTGCAAAAGGCCATGTCTCTGGGCAATCAGATGAACCAGCAGGCGATTCAGGAAGTCGCCAGGACCAGCGGATGACGGCCGATGGGGATGCATGAAAGGAGTACGGCATGATCAGGGCACTCTACAGCGCGGGCAGCGGAATGTCTGCCGAACAGCTGAATCTGGATAACATCGCCAACAATCTGGCCAACTCCAACACCACCGGGTTCAAGATGCGGCGAACGCAATTCGAGGATCTCCTCTATCAGAACCTTATTCAACCGGGCGCCGCCGCCGGCGCCCAGACCATCGTACCCAGCGGCCTGCAGCTGGGTCTCGGCACGCGCCCGGCCTCCAACGAGATCATTTTTACCCAGGGGAACTTCCAGGAGACGGACAACCCCCTGGATGTGGTCATCCAGGGCAAAGGCTTCTTTCAGGTACAGAGACCCGACGGAACGCTGGCCTATACCCGCGCGGGAAATTTCGAGCTGAACAACGACGGGAATCTGGTAACCGCCGATGGCAATCCCGTCCAGCCGCAGATCACCGTTCCAGCCCAGGCCCAGTCGATCACCATCGCGGCCGACGGGACGGTCAGCTATACGCAACCCGGGCAGACGGCATCACAGGTCGCGGGCCAGATCCAGCTTGCCAACTTCGCCAATCCCGCCGGCCTCAACAGCGTCGGCGGCACGCTGTTCGTTCCCACCGACGCCTCCGGCGAACCGATTGTGGGAGTGCCTGGAGGGCAGGAGGGAATCGGCACTTTGCTCCAAGGTTACATCGAGCAATCGAACGTGAGCGTGGTGGATGAATTTGTAAATATGATCGTCACCCAGCGAGCTTATGAAGCCAACTCCAAGGTAGTTCATGCGGCCGACGAAATGTACCAGGAGGTCAACCAGATTCCGCAATGAAGACGGCCTGGATCATTCTTCTGGCAATCGAACCGGCGTTTTGCGGCTGCGTCCAGGTCAGCGGGGAAGAAATTCACGCGAGCGATCTGGCCCGTGCCGTGGAGAGCTTCGCGGCGGCGGATCCGGCGAGCATCCTCGGTCTGGCTCCCGAGCCAGGCGTGCGCCGCATCTTCACGCTTCGCGACCTCGAGTCGGCGGCACAGCGCGCGGGAGTGGGCGCCAGCGACCTCCCGGAGGGCGGTGTGTGCTTTGAAAGAGTACTTCGTCAGGTGACCGAGCAGGAACTGCACGCGGCTATGTCCCTGGCCTTCCCGGATAAGGCGGTACAAATCAGCATCATCGACCATTCCCGCAATGGAGTTCCGCCGGGCCGGCTGGTCTTCCAGCTATCCGGACTGAATTCGCCGCCGCTCTCCCAGTCCGACGCCCCCGTCCTCTGGCGCGGGCGCGCCCTGTATACCGAAACTCGAAGCATGGAGATCTGGGCCAGGGTGCGATTGACCACTATGACGACGTGTCTGCTGGCCGCAAGCGATATCCCGCCAGGGAAACCAATTGAACGGGATCAGGTCCGCATCGCCGAGCTGCCGCGCTTCCCGTTGCTTCGGAGCGGCGGTGGCGGCAACATCGAGAGCATTGTCGGGCGGGTCGCGCGGCGGCCCATCCGCGCAGGTCAGGAGATTGCCGTTGCAGTCCTCGAAGAGCCTCGGGAGATCCGTCCCGGAGATACTGTCCGGGTTCTGGCAGTGAGCGGAAATGCCCGCGTCACTCTGGACGCGGTGGCCACGTCCGGGGGCCGGAAGGGAGACACCATCCTCTTGAAGAATCCGTCGACAAACAGCAGCTTTCGCGCTGTGATTGAAGGCCGGGACCGGGCGGTGGTTCGCGCCGGACGAGGAGACGGATCATGAACCGCTATGGCGCGCTGGTCCTGATCGCATCGCTCCTGTTTGCGGCCGTCGCGACGGACGGGCGCAACAAACAGCAGACCGTTCCCGCAAATAGCGTACCCATGCAACTTCCGGCGCCGCAGCCCGTGCAGTCCTCGCCCGGCTCACTCTATTCGAGCGGGGGACGGCTGGCCGACCTCGCCCGCGATCTGCGGGCCAGCCAGATCCACGATGTGATTACCATACTCGTGTCCGATCAGGCCTCGGCAGTCACCACCGGAGCGACGAACACCTCACGAAAATCAAGCATCGCCAATTCCCTCAGCGCACTGGCGGGTATTACAAGAGCCACCGGTCCGCTGGCCAACCTGGCCAACCTGAGTAACGACCAGGAGTTGCAGGGCACGGGAACAACCAGCCGCACGAACACCCTGAGCACCACGCTCAGCGCCGAAGTCAGCGGGGTCACCGCGAACGGCAATCTGATTATCTCGGGCCGAAAGGCAATTACGGTGAACGGCGAGAAGCAGATCGTGCTGGTGCGCGGAATGGTCCGGCCCGACGATGTGTCTCCCGTCAACACCATCAATTCGGCGCAGATCGCAGACCTCGAAGTCAGTGTAAACGGCAAGGGAATGGTCGGGGACGCCGTACGCCGCCCGTTCATCCTCTACCGCCTGCTGCTTGGCTTGTTGCCCTTCTGATCATGAGCCCCCGTACCGTGATCGCGCTGATTGTCGCCGCCGTGAGCGCGCTTGCGGCGCCCACGAAGATCAGGGACCTGGCCAGCCTGGAGGGCGTGCGCGACAACCAGTTGGTAGGCTACGGGCTGGTGGTGGGGCTGAACGGGACCGGCGACAAAGTCACCACTGTCTTCTCCGCGCAAACACTGACGAATCTGCTGTCGCGCATGGGGGTAACGGTGCAGCCCTCGGCCATTCAGGTCAAGAACACCGCCGCCGTCATCGTAACCGCGACCCTCCCTCCCTTCGGGCAGCCGGGCGCGCGTCTGGACATTACCGTGGCCGCGGTTGGCGATGCGTCAAATCTGCAGGGCGGACTGCTGGTGATGACTCCGCTCAAGGGTCCGGACAATCAGGTCTATGCCGTAGCACAGGGGTCGGTGGTGACCGGCGGCTTCGTGGCCGGCGGCCGCGGCGGCACGAAGACCGTCAATCATCCGACCGCCGGCCGCGTTCCCAATGGGGCCATCATCGAACGCGTCGCTCCCTCGGTAGAGCCCCGCGAGCACCTGCGCCTGCAACTCCGGAGTCCCGACTATACTACCGCGGCCCGGATCACGCGGGCTATCGACGAGCGCTTTGCCGAGAACGGGAACGGGTTGGCGCAAGCGGACAACTCGGCGCTGATCACGGTAGAGGTTCCGGCAAAGTTCAGAAGCCATACGGTGGACTTCATCGCTGCGTTGCAGGAACTCTCCGTGGAGGCCGATCATGCCGCCCGGGTGGTGGTGAACGAGCGCACCGGCACGGTGGTCATGGGCCGCGACGTGACCATCTCGCCGGTGACCATACTACACGGCGCACTCACCGTGGATATTCAGACGACAGAGACGGTATCGCAACCCGCGCCGCTGTCAAACGGCGAGACGGTGGCTTCGTCGCAAACGCGGGTGGCGGCCCGGCAGGAGGCTGTAAAGAACGTCAGCCTCAAAACCGGCGCTACCGTGGACGAATTAGTAAGGGCGCTGGTGGCCACCGGTTCCACCCCTCGCGATATTATCGCCATACTGCAGGCGTTAAAGGCAGCGGGCGCTATTGAAGCCGACCTGGAGATCATATGAGGATCGATTCTGCGGCACTTCCCCAGCCGCTCTCCTCGGCGCAGCCCAGCGCAACCAGCGGCCTCGGCCACGCGGCCGAGCAGTTCGAAGCGATGTTCGTCGGGCAGATGCTGCGTTCGGTGCGGGAATCGGCCGAGGAAGATACTGACAGCGACCCTGGTGAGAACTCAACATTCCTGGAACTGGCCGAAGAACAGCTCGCCCAGGCTTTGGCAGCTCGCGGCGGTCTGGGGATCGCTACAATGGTGAAGACTGAGCTCGGAAAGACGGAATGAAGATCGGTAACAGCCCGCCGGTGACGCCTCCGGACCCGGGGCCAGGCCCGCAAATATCGCAGCGCGGCCGGAACCGGACGCGGCTTCCACCGAAGATCGCGTAGAGCTGTCCGGCGCTCCCGCTGCAAGCGCATCCGACCCTTCGCGTTCCGCGAGAATTGAGGAGCTTCGCGTTCAGGTGGAACAAGGAACGTACCACGTTCCAGCCGAGGATATCGCGCACGGCATTGTCGACGACATGCTCGACAGCAATTCGCGCTAAGGCTGCGTAGTCTGCCTACCCTGCGCAACTGACGGGCACGTACTCGCCTTCCTCCAATGGCAAATCCTGCGCCACTGACGCGGACTCGCAAGTCTCCCACGCCTCCAGCAGGGTGACCATCAGCGTTTGCGCTTCAGCCATGGGCGCATCAGCCTGCCGGCAATTGGCGTCGATGAGTAGGCGCTGTACGTAGTCGTACAGCTCCACCAGCTTCCTGCTCAACTCCGCGCCTTTCTGGTGATCGAGAGTGAAAATCAGCTCCGTGGTAATCTTCAGAGCTTTGTTGACGGCGCGCGAACGTCCGGCGATGTCCCTCCCGGCCAGGCACTGCCGCGCCGTTGCAATGGCCTCGATCGCGCCGCGGTACAGAAGGCAAACCAGGTGGAGCGGGCTCGCCGACAGAATTTCCGCTTCCCGATATCTGTGGTAAACAGAGTGCCGCATTCAATCCTTTACTCCCTTATCGGCGCACCCGTTCAGGAATTGCGTTTGAGTTCTTCAGCCATTCGCAGGACGTAATCCTGGGGAATCTGGAATACAACTTCGTCGGTCTGCCGATTCACCACGCGCATCACCATCTGGCGCGCTTTCAGATCCATAACGAATGTCAGTTCGTTGTCTTCGCCCAGCATCTCGCTCTTGTTGACTTCCCTCACCGCCTGCATTAACTGCTTGCGCTCGGCGACCCGCCCTTGCGGCACAGGCTGCGGCGTGCTGGCCAGCAGATGCTCTTGTTGAGTGACCGATGAAATGGCCATTGTCGAACGCGGCGAGGACGGCCCGCGCCCTCCTTTTACCTGCCTTATCGGCAGCCGAGGGGCTTCTCTTAGTTGATATGTCTACGAAGAAAGAAAAAGTTGACAACCCCGCTCAGGCGAGGTTCAGGACCTTCTTGATGGTGCCGCGTTCTCCGTCGATCTTCTTCTGCAGCATCATGATCGCGTAGATCAGTTGCTCGGGCCGCGGCGGGCATCCCGGAACGTACACGTCAACGGGAATCACCTGGTTCACCGGGATCAGAGCGTAGTTGCTGAATACGCCCGTGGAAGTCGCGCACGCCCCCATGGAAATGACCCACTTGGGCTCGGGCATCTGCTCATACAGTCGCCGGATCACCGGGGCCATCTTGTTGGAAACCCGTCCCGCGATGATCATCAGATCCGACTGCCGCGGCGACCCGCGCATCACTTCCGCCCCGAATCGCGAAATGTCAAAACGCGAAGCGATGATCGACATCATCTCGATGGCGCAGCAGGCCAGGCCGAAGCTCATGGGCCAGATGGAGTTCCGGCGCGCCCAGTTGACCGCTTTGTCCAGCGTGGTGGTGAGCACGCTCTCGCCCAGTCCCTCGCCCCCCTGTCCGTCCACTCGGGCGAACAACTCGGGCGGCAGACTCAGATCGAACGTAGTGTCAACGTCGGCCATACCGCCATTATCCCACGCGCGCCACCGCTCCTGGGCGGCGCCACCGATAGAATGGAAAAAGACCTGATGGCCTCCCCCACTGCGCCCGCACAACCTTCCGCGGACTACACGGACGCGCTTTCGCGCGCTGCCGAGCTGTGGGGCATCGAGGAAAGCTACTGGGACATTTTCGGTACGCGGCACTTCGCAACAAAACAGGTGACCCAGGCCATCCTGCAATCGCTCGGCGTGGACACCAGCAGCACTGGAGCCATAGACGCTGCCATACAAGTGCGACAGGAGCAGCAGAACCGCCAGCCCTTGCCGTCAACCGTAGTCATAACGACGGGAGCGGATCTTCCCCTCTCCATTCCCGCGGACGCAGCGGAAGCCGGCGCTGAGGTTCATATCCGGCTCGAAGACGGTTCCGAGAGGGTTTTCCAGACCCGGCTTGCCCAGGCCCGTTTGCGGCTTCCAGCGGACCTCCCGCTCGGGTATCACCAGATTGCGCTCACCATCCCGGCCCATAAACTCGACTGCGTCTCGCGGCTGATCGTCTGCCCGGAAAAAGCGTATACGCCCGCGGCCGGCACCGCTTTCCGAGCGGCGGGCATCGGGGTGAGTCTCTACGGTCTCCGCTCGGCCGGTAACTGGGGATGCGGCGACTTCGGCGATTTGATGCGCTTCTCGGACTGGGCGGTCGATGCCCTGGGCGCCAGTTTCATTGCCCTGAACCCTCTGCACGCCATTTCCAACCGCGCCCCCTACAACACCAGCCCCTATCTTCCGGATTGCAGTTACTACCGAAACTTCATCTACATCGATGTCGAAGCCGTTCCCGAGTTCGCACGTTCGTGCTGGGCCCGCAACGCGCTGGCTTCCGCGGCGGTACAGCGTGAGCTGGCCGCGCTGCGCGATGCGGGCGAAGTCCAATATGAGCGCGTCAGCCGCGTCAAACAGCGCTTTCTCAAGCTCGCTTTTCGCGAGTTCCTGCGGGAGCGCCGCGCCGGCTCCCCGCGCGCACGCGAGTTTCAGGACTGGGCGGATCGCGAAGGCGACCTGCTCCGCCGTTTCGCCATCCATTCCGCGCTGGACGAGGCCATCCACCGCCGTCACCCCGATGTGTGGAACTGGCCCGCATGGCCGGAGCCGTTCCGCTCACCCGGCTCCCCGGAAACTGAGGAGTTCGCGAGGAAACACTGGCGCAGCGTTCTGTTCTATCAATACGTCCAGTGGATCACCGACGCGCAGCTATCCGCCGCTCAGGCCCACGCCCGGTCTCTGGGTATGCAGATTGGCCTCTACCACGATCTGGCATTGGCTACCGACCGCTTCGGTGCCGATCTCTGGATGCTCCCGCAGTTCTATGTTGGGGGGTGCCGCGTGGGCGCGCCGCCCGACGATTTCTCGCCGAAGGGCCAGGACTGGGGCTTCCCTCCCCCGAACTCGGACGCCCACTACGCCGACGGCTATCGTCTCTTCGCCGATTCCATCCGCAAAGCCTGCCAGCACGGCGGCGCGCTGCGCATCGACCACGTGATGCGCTTCTTCCGGCTCTTCTGGATACCGGACGGCATGGAAGCCCACGCCGGCACCTACGTGCGCGACCGTTCTGAGGACCTCATCCGGATCCTCGCGCTCGAGAGCGTGCGCAACGCCGTGGTGATCGTGGGCGAGGATCTCGGCACGGTGCCCGACTATGTGCGGGAGACGATGGCGCGTTTCGGTATCCTCAGCTACCGTCTGTTCTACTTTGAGCAGGATGCGAATCGCCAGTTCAAGCTGCCGGGGGAATACCCTAAGCTTGCGCTGGTCTCAGCCAGCACCCACGATCTGCCAACGCTCGCGGGTTTCTGGCAGAATCGCGATATCGAAGCCCGTCGGGAGGCCGGTGTCTTGCCCGATGATGACTCCGTGCGCCACGCCATCGCGCAGCGCCTGGCAGAAAAACAGAAGATTCTGGACTTGCTGCACCGGCTGAAGCTCCTCCCGGACGCATTCACCCGCAACGCCGCCGAACTGCCAGACCTTACCGGCGACTTGCACGATGCCATCGTGGGGTTTCTTATGAGCACTCCGTCCATGCTGTTGCTATTGAACCAGGAGGACCTGTTCAAGGAGACCGAACAGCAGAACCTGCCGGGCACCACCGCCGAATACCCCAACTGGCGGCGGAAAATGAAGTACGCCAGTGAGGAATTGCGGTTCTCGCCGGCGCGTGAATTCGCCGCCATGTTTCGCCGATGGGCGCAGAAAACGGGCCGCATCGTCGCTCCGTTGTCAGAGTAGCGAAAGTGGGGCAGACTCGTAGCCTCGCGCGGCCTCCAAGGCCGCCTCCGGCCACTACATGAAGTATTCTTTGACCTTATCCAGCAGGCCCTTCTCAGCCGGTTCGTTCTCGGCCGGCAGTGTCTCCCGCAACTGCTCGAAGAGCTTCCGCTGCTCGCGCGTCAGCCGGCCGGGAACTCGCACGTCCACCACCACTACCAGGTCTCCACGGCCGTGCCCCTGCAGGCGCGGCACGCCCAGACCCTTCAGCCGCACCCGGCCCCCGCTCTGCGCCCCCTCGGGGATCTTTACGGTGTGCAATCCATCGAACGTCAGCAGGTCAATGTCAGTGCCGAGCGCGGCCTGAGCGACGTTCACCGGAATAGTGCACAGCAGATCGTCCTCGCTTCGCTGGAACACCGGGTGTTCCTTCACGCGCACGAAAACGTATAAATCTCCCTGCGGGCCGCCGTTAGCTCCCGGCTGTCCCTCGCCCGACAAGCGCAGACGGGTCCCGGTGTCCACGCCCGCCGGAATGTTGACCTTCAGCTTCCGCTCGGCGCGCACGTAGCCCTCGCCGCGGCACTGCGTGCACGGCCTTCGGATGATCTGTCCTCGCCCGTTGCATTGTCCGCAGGTCCGTCGAATCGAGAGGAAACTCTGCTGATAAATCACTTCGCCGCGACCGTGGCACATGGGGCACGTGGTCAGCCCGTCGTTGCGCTCGGCCCCGCTACCGCCGCATCTTCCACAGGCCTCGGTCCGCGGCACCTGGATATCCGCGCTCAGACCTTTGATCGTGTCTTCGAGACTGATTTCCAGGTCGTAGCGGAGATCGTCGCCTTTCTGCGCGCGATTCCGCCGGCGCCCGCCCCCGCCGAAAAGATCGCCGAAACCGAAGAAGTCGCCGATGATGTCGCTGAAATCGCTGAACTGTGAAGGATCGAACCCAGCGCCGCCGGCGCCCTGCAGTCCCTGATGGCCGTAGCGGTCGTAGGTCGCCCTTTTCTGCGGATCGCTGAGCACGCCGTAGGCTTCAGCAGCCTGTTTGAATCGTTCTTCGGCGTCGCCGTCGTCCGGATTGCGATCGGGATGATACTTCAGAGCGAGCTTGCGATAGGCGGTCTTCAGCGTGCCGTCGTCGCAATCGCGGCTGACGCCCAGAATCTCGTAGTAGTCCTGCTTCACGACGCCTTCTTCACCGCAACCTTCACGAGGGCAGGTCGAAGCAGACGGCCGCGGAAATTGTATCCCCGCCGGAACTCGCCGACCACGGTGTGATCTTCCACGTCGTCGCGCTCGACCATCTCAATGGCTTCGTGAAGCTTCGGATCGAACGGCTGGCCCTCCACAACGATCGGCTCCAGACCCAGCTTCGTCAGCGTGTCTACCAGCCGCTGGTAGATGAGCTCCATCCCGCGAGCGTATTCCTTGTCGGCCGACTCCACCTTAAGGGCGCGCTCGAAATCGTCGGCGATCGGCAAGAGGGTGCGTACGGTGTCGGTAGCGGCGTATTCCAGCACATCGGCCCGCTCGCGTTCCGCGCGACGCCGGAAATTCTCGAATTCAGCTTGCCGCCGCAGCCATCGGTCCTGCGCTTCCGCGCGCTCCGCCAGAAGCTGGTCGCGTTCTGCCACCACTGCTTCCAGAGCCGACGCCAAATCGCTGGTTTGTACAGTATCCGCGGCGTCTTCAGTAGCGGTCTGTTTCGTCGGTTCCATAGTTCAACTCCAGTGTACGATCCGGGAAAGGGGCTCCTTCAGGCAGCGGTATTCTGAAACGCCTGTCCCATGTGCAGGACGGCCGACATGGCCTTCTCGTAATTCATGCGCATGGGGCCCACGACGGCGATCCGCGCGAAAAGCCCGCCCGGCAACGCTACGGCAATCCCCACCAGCGACAACTCGCGCATTACCGGATGGGCATCGCCCAGACCTACCTGTACGCTGATTTCGCCGTGCGGCTGCTCGAGGAAACGGTCCAGCATCTCCAGAATCTTTTTCTTCTCCTCCAGCGCGTGGAACAAATCCCGCATCTTCTCTCTGGTCAGATGCAGATCGAGCCCCAGCAGATTGCCAGCGCCCTCCACGTGAACTTCCGGGGACAACTCAAATTCCAGCAGACCGTGCGAGCACAACATGGTCAGCAGCTTCAGCACCGCGTCGTACAAAGCGCTTTCGTGCGTCAGCCGCTGGCTCAATTCGCGCCGCAGTTCCGAAAGCGTCCAGCCGGCGAAGTTCCGGTTGATGTAATTGCGGATGGATTCGAGCTCGCTCTCGCGCAGCGTCTCCTCCAGAGAAACCACGCGGTGGCGCACCAAACGGTCCTGCGTGATCACCACCATCAAAACTCGCCGTTCCGCCAGGGCGATCAGCTCGATCTGATCCAGCGTCTGGCTCAGCGTGGGAATCGCCGCGGCGATGCCAATCCCGCGCGTCATCTCCATGAGCATGTGCGAGGAGCATTCGACGCGCCGTTCCACTGTGCCCGCCTGCCCCAGTTCGCCCTGCAGGCGGGTCAGCTCCGTTCCCAGCACACGCGCCCGCGCGAGGGTTTGCACGTAGCTGCGGAAAGCCTTTTCGGTGGGGACGCGGCCCGCGGAGGTGTGCGGCTGCATCAAATAACCATCGTCGTAAAGGTCCGCCATAATGTTTCGCACCGACGCCGGACTAAGGCGCGAACCCAGATGACGGGAAACCGTCCGGGATGCCACGGGCTCGCCGGTCTGGATATACTCCTGCACGATCAGGCAGAGGATATCCAGATTTCTAGGTGCGCGCGATGATGGATGGGCCATAGATGGTCCTTTGTCATTCATTCTAAAGCAGTTCAACCATCCCGGTCAAGTCGGGAGCCATCATCCGGTTGGCAGCGCCCCCAAGAGAGTGCTAACAAAGGACGAGCCGGTCCCCTGGTTCGGGCACTGTGGCGTCCAGAGCGTGAACGCGCTCGCCCTCCTCGCGACGGACATTCCTCTTAAGATGCACCAGCGCAATCCGGCTCACACTTCGCTCTGCGGCCATGCGGATCACCCCCGTGAGATCGCCATGAATCGGAGACGGGTCGAAGGAATAGGCCTCATGAACCAGCAGGTCTGCGCCGGTGAACAGCTCTCGGCTTTCATCGGTAAACTGGCCATCGCCACTGTAGCAGAACTTCCCTCCTCCGCCATCAATACGGATAGCAAGGTTCGACACCGAGTGGCGCGTGGGCGCGAAGCCGAACTCCAGCCCTTCCCATTCGATTCCCTGTCCAGGCAGTGCCTCGCGGTACTGAACGGCGTATTGAAAGCGTGACGGTAGTCCGGGGTAGCCGGCTTCCAGCGACTCGCGAATCCGGCCCAACAGCGCGGGCTGGCTTAGAATCACCAGCGGCTTCTTTCGCCCGTCTTCCCACATGCGGCCGAGCACCGCGGGCAAACCGAAGCAATGATCGGCGTGGGCGTGGCTGATGTAAATCAGATCGATGCCGTCGGCATCGGCCACTGCGCTCCACAGCGGCGCGGGCGCGCTGTAGCCGCAATCGAGCAGGATGGTCTTTTCCTCTACACGCAACAAAAGCGACGTGTTCGTATAGCGTTCATCGAACGCTTCGCCACAGCCGAGCACGGTGACTTCAAACGCCATACCAACTACTTTCGCAAAGCCGCGCCTGCTATGTTGTTTTACGTACGGTGAAAAATTCAGCCATTCTGCTTATCGACTCGCCCGACCGCAAAGGGCTCGTAGCAAAGATCTCGACTTTTCTGTACGACCACGGCGCGAACATCCTCCACGCGGACCAGCACCGCGACAATGAGGCCGGCCTGTTCTTTATGCGCATCGAGTGGGACCTCGACAGCTTCGCTCTCGACGACACGGCCTTCCGTGCGGCTTTCGAACCTCTCGCGGCCGGGCTGGGCCTGCGCTGGCGCGTCGAGTATTCGCGCCGCCTTCCGCGCGTGGCCATCTTCGTTTCGAAATATCTGCACTGCCTGGCCGACCTGCTGCACCGCCAGCAATCGGGTGAACTGGCCTGCGCCATCCCGGTGGTAATCGGCAATCACGCACACGCGGGTCCGCTGGCGGCGTTCCATGGCATCCCCTTTCACCTGATTCCGGTGACGCCGGCGGCGAAGCAGGAAGCGGAGGCGGAACAGCTCGCCATCCTGAAACGGAACGAAGTAGATCTCATCGTTCTCGCGCGCTACATGCAGGTGCTGTCGCCAGAGTTCGTGGCGCACTACCCCGGCCGCATCATAAACGTTCATCATTCGTTTCTGCCCGCCTTCAGCGGCGGCCGGCCCTACCAGGCAGCATACCGGCGCGGCGTGAAACTAATTGGCGCGACCTCGCATTACGTCTCGGAAATTCTCGACGACGGCCCCATCATCGAACAGGATGTCACGCGCGTCTCGCACCGTGACCAGCTTGACGATCTGGTGCAGAAAGGCCGCGACGTGGAACGGCTGGTGCTGTCGCGAGCAGTGCGCTGGCATCTGGACCGCCGCATTCTGCTGTATGAGAATAAAACCGTGATCTTCGACTAACCGGCAACCAATGAACACGAACAATTAATCTGTTTTATTCGTGTTCATTCGGTTCCTCGGCCCAACGCCGCAATGCGATCACCGCGTTCAGCCCCCCGAACGCAAACGAGTTGGACAGCGCATACTCCACATCGGCGGCGCGCGCCTGGTTGGGGATCACATCCAGGTCGCAGGCCGGGTCGGGTTCGTTGTAGTTGGCGGTTGGCGGAAGCAGACCGTTCTCCAGCCCAAGGATGGTGGCCACTGCTTCAATCGCCCCCGCCGCGCCGAGAGCATGGCCGTGCATGGATTTCGTCGAACTCACCGCGAGCTTATCGGCGTGTTCCCCGAACACCGCCCGAATCGCCGCCGTCTCCGTGGCATCATTGGCCGTCGTGCCGGTGCCGTGCGCGTTGATGTAGCCGATCTGTTGCGGTTGAATGCCGCCATCCGAGATCGCCGCGCGCATGGCTCGCGCCGCGCCGTTCGACAACGGCTGGGTGATGTGATGGGCGTCCGCGGACATGCCGAAGCCCACTATCTCCGCGTGGATTTTCGCGCCGCGCGCTTGCGCGCCCTCCAGAGTTTCCAGGATCAGACAAGCGCCTCCCTCACCCAGAATCAGGCCGCGGCGGTCTTTCGAGAACGGCCGGCAGGTGTCGGGCGAGACCACGCGCATCGCTTCCCACGATTTCAGGAAACCCATGCTGAAGGTCGCCTCGCTTCCGCCCGCCACAGCTACGTCCACGTCCCCATCGCGCACCATCCGGAATGCCTGGCCAATGGCGTGGTTGGATGAAGAACAGGCCGTGGAGACGGTCCAGGCGGGACCCACGATGCCGAACTCCTGCGAGATCCGGCTGGCCCCGGCGTTATTCATCACGCGTGGAATGGTTAGCGGGTTCCCGCGCGTACTGTTGTTCCGGTACAGGCTGAAAAACCCCTCGTCTTCGGTGAGCTGTCCGCCCACACAGGAGCCGGTGACGATGGCCGTTCGCTCGCGCAGGCCGGGCGTGAACTCGAGGCCCGCGTCGGACACGGCTTCGCGCGCCGAAATGACGCCAAACTGCGCGAAGCGGTCCAGCAGATCGATGTCTCTTCGCTCGAAATACCGGGCCGGATCGAAGCCCCGGACCTCGGCTCCATTTTGGAACCGGAACTGCGTGCGGTCTACTCCTTCGATGGGTTCGATGCCGGAGTGTCCAGCACGAAGGCCTTCCCAGAAGCACCTGGCGTTGTGGCCCAGTGCGCACACCACACCCAGTCCGGTCACCACAACGCGATGACGCATCTCAGCTCGCGTGAGCCGGCTCGGAGCTCGCGCCGCCCGCGCCGCCTTCCACCAGCTTCGTCACACCTTCAACCGCGTCGCGAACCGAGCGAATCTCTTTGGCCGCGTCGTCCGGGACGCTGATGTTGAACTCGTTCTCGAGGGCGAAGAGTATGTTAATTCCGTCCAGCGAGTCAATATTCAGTTCCGCGAAGGTGCTATCGAGCTTGACGGTCTCCACCGGGATATGTTGGGTATCCGCTATCACCTTAATGATTCTCTGGTTCAACTCTTCGGACATAGAATATCGTTCACCGTTTCGAAATGAAAGCCCTGGTCACGCAGTATGGGAATCACCCGCCCCACGGCACTAATGGTGTTGGAGACATCCGGTCGCCCAAGTAGCGCTCTTCCGTCATGCAGACAGAATATAGCCCCGTTCGTGGCGCCGGCCAGAAGCCGCCGGGCGACCGCGTCCGCGGGCCATTTCCAGTCTTTCCCAATGGTACTCCACAACACGCTGATGAGTCTCAGCCGCTTCTGTGCGCCGCGCATACCGAACCAGCGGACTCCGTAAGGCGGGCGGAAGTAGCGCGGCTCGCAACCCGTAGTTTCGAGGATGGCCCTCTGCGCATCCGCCATATCGGTGTAAATAAACTCTGCCGAGCGAAGCGAAAACAGGACATGATTGGCGCTATGGTTGCCGATGCAATGTCCCGCCTCGGCCACCTGGCGCGCGATCGACGGCAGGCGGCGCACATTCGCTCCGCACTGAAAGAACGTAGCGCTGGCGCCGTGGCGCGCCAGCATCTCCAGAAGATGCGGAGTGGATTCGCTCGGTCCGTCGTCAAATGTGAGCGCAACGGCGCGGCGGGTTCGAACTCCCCGATGAAAAGACGGCGCCAGCAGGGTAGCCGATGGCGCGCGCACGGCCCAGCACATCGTCGCCGCCGCGCCCGATAAAACTCCGGCCGTAATCAGCTCCGGGTTCATGGGTCAGGCCACTTTTCGCTGTGATCGGAGGACAGCCCGCGCACTCGCCCCGATCCCTCGAACGCCCACGTCGACCACGGCCCCGGAATCCAGGGATACTTATCGATCACCCGTTCGTCTACCTCCACCCCAAGGCCCGGCCCCGCGGGCACAATCAGATCGCCTTCTGTGATTTCGAGTTCATTCTTCAGGATCTCGGCGGCGAGCGGAAACGGATACATGCCTGCCCGCGAAGCCGTCGAATAACAAGGGTACTCCAGCCACTCCACCACCATGTCGGGCCAGCAGACCCCCAGCTGCGCCGCTACCATCACCTCCAGCGCGGTGCCCCAGCTATGAAAGGCGAAGCGCAATCCGGCGTGAGCGACCTCGGCCAGCAGCCGCCGGGCCGTCGGGAACCCTCCCTGCGAGACGACATCCATCTGCACGTAGTCGACGCACTCCGTGAAGATGAGATCCATGAAGCTGTGTTCGCTGGGCTCATGTTCACCCGCCGCAATGGGCAGGAAATCGAGCGCTTTCAGGCGCTGGTAGGCCTCGTGGTCTTCCGGTGGCAGCGGCTCCTCCAGCCACGCCACATGATAACGGGCAAGCTGTTCGGCAAGCTGGTCGATGGTGCCGGCCGCGTAGTTGCGATCGCCCATACGCCACCACGCGTGCGCGTCCACCATCAGATCGAAATCGGGGCCGACAGCGGCGCGCATGAGGCGCACCGTGGTGAGGTCATCCTCCGGACCAGTGCCCGCGCGCATCTTGTAAGCGCGAAACCCGAGCTCGGAGATGGCGTGCGCCTCTTCCGCGTACTGCGTAGGTGGCATGTACATGCCGGCGCTCCCATACAAACGAATACGATCGCGCAAGCGCCCGCCAATCAACTCGGAAACAGGCAGATTTTGCGCTTTGCCGACGAGATCGAACAGAGCGATTTCCACCGCGCAGTATGCCTTAAGCAGGTTCCAGTCGCGGCCGGGCCCATCGATGAACTGAACACGGAGGGCGTCGGGATCGGTCAGAGTTCGCCCTTCCAGAAATGGAGCCACCACGGTCTCGATCGCGCGCTTCGCCTTCTCCGTGGCGGGGCCTGGAGCGTAGCCGGCAATGCCCTTGCCGGCCTCTACCCGGATGAGCATGGCGTCCCGCTTGAGAATGCGGCGCTCCCCGCCGAAATAAGGCAGCACCAGCGGCTCCGGGAGAGCGCAGGAAAGCAGGAAGCACTCGACCTTCCTGATGGTCAGCATACGTTGGCAGTATACAGACTATCAGAGGGGCCGCGTCGAGCCTTCGTGTCCCGAACCCCTCACGGGCGCGCTCAGGGCCCGCTCTCGTGCCGCGCGCATCCACCGGTTCTAATCGTCTGAGCCCACGTCCACCCAGGCGCGTTCCCGGGCGCTCCTATGAACCTTGTCCAGTAAACGCATAATGAGCAGCCCGTCGGCAAATGTCGGGTATTCCACCGGCGCGGAGGGGTCCGCCACTCTCCGGTAGAACCGCCGGAAGACCTGCTTATGCGTGTCCGGATAGCCCTCGCCGTGGCCGCCTGGATAATCGGCGTAGCTCGCGGCTGCGGCATCAAGCAACGAAGGATCTTTGAGGATCAACTGGTTCGCGCCGCCGCGCTCGCCCACCCACAGCTCATCGGGACGCTCCTGATCCCACACCACACCCTTCTTTGTGCCGAAGATCTCGAAGCGCAAGTGATTCTTCCGTCCGGCGGAAACCTGACTCACCGTGAAAGCGCCGCGCGCGCGCTCGCCAAGCCTGAGCAGGACCGCGCCAAAATCATCGGTGTCCACGGGCATCGCTTCGTATTCCTCGCGCCCGGTCGCCTTGCCACCGAAGGTTTCCACCGCGCTCTTCGGTTTTTTCCGGGTCGGGTGGAATGTCGCAAGGTCCGCGCACACCGCGGTAATACGCAACCCCGTGACGTGTTGAATCATATCCATCCAGTGCGACCCGATATCGCCCATCGCCCGCAAAGGTCCGTTCATCTTCTCATCGGCGCGCCAGTTCCAGTCGGTATCGTAAAGCAACCAGTCCTGCGAATAGGTGCCCTGCACAAGGAGAATGTCGCCCAGTTCGCCGCGCGCCACCATCGCGCGCGCCTGCTGCACCAGCGGGTAATAACGAAGGTTGTGTTGTACGCAGTTGGCCAGTTTCGTCCGCGCCGCCGTCGCCATCAGGTCCCGCGCCTCGGGTACCGAGACTGTGAGAGGCTTTTCGCATACTACGTGCTTGCCCGCCTCCATCGCGGCCTTCGCCACCTCATGGTGCAGCGCGTTCGGCGTCAGCACGTGGACGGCATCGATCTCCGGGTTGCTCAGAATACTCCGATAGTCGCTTGTGGCGAAAGGAATTCCGTGCGACCCGGCGAAGTGTCGCGCTCGCTCTTCACTGGCGCTGGCGACCGCCGCAATTTCGACATCGCCGAGGCGCCGAATCGCCTCCGCGTGCGTTCGACCCATAAACCCCGTTCCAATCAACGCCGTTCTGATGAGAGACATCGGATCGCGTATCCTTCCGTTCGCACATTGGCATATTGGATGCAGTACCCAAACCTGGTAGACTGAGATTAGATTCTATCGAAATGCGCGCCCGCATACGTCTGGGTCGAGGCCGGAGAGTGAAGCAGAACAGGGCGGAGATCCGGCGCCTGGCCATGGGAATCTCCGTACTCCTGCAACCTGCTGTGCTCGCTGCCTTTGTTCTGGCCGCATGGCGCTTCGGAACGGACGTGGGATGGACCCGTGACTTTGTCATCTCTACGGGCGTCCTCTCGCACTGGCAAACCTGGCTGGCGATCGCCGTCGTTTTGCAGGGTTCGGTTATCGCGTTGAATCGCTACGGGAACGCCAAGCCTCTCCCAAATCCGGAAGAACCGGAGCGTGAGCCGATTCTGAAATCGGAATTCGATCGCGTGCTGTAACCCGGCAATAATCCCAACAAGTACTTCGCAGCCACCGGAGTTAGAAACTTCTGGTGGCCGCTTCGCATCTACACGGGCAGATGCAGGCGATTACGACAGTAACGGAGATCATGCACGCTGCACCCGCGCGTACCACGGGTGCACTGGCCGCGGGACTACGCCGCGCGCTCGTGCAAACGGCGGCGTGGTCGCGGAGTGCGGCTGGTCCGGTCTCTTTCCTGATTCGAAGCCTGGCCCTCGCGGCCGGCGTTCTGGGCGTCTGGCGACTCGGTACTGACGTTGGCTGGACCCAGGATTTCGTGATCTCCACGGGCGTCTGGTCGCACTGGCAGGTGTGGCTGGCGCTCGCCGCGGGTTTGAACGCCGGTGCGAGTTTTGTACTGCGCGCCACTCCGCGCGACGACGCCAAATCCCAGTAAAGAGCGAGGCGCGAAGTCGCTTTCTGCTATCCTCTTGTTACAGGGTCGCGAGTTTCCCATGGCGTACGGCAGCAAATTGCGTTCTCAGGGAGTGTTGTATTTCCCCGGCTTTCCGAACGGCGTCAAGTGGCTGCTTATCGCTAATACCTGTGTTTTCGTACTGGCCTTCTTCACTACACAGGTTGCCCATTTGGACCTGCCCTGGGAATTCCTCGAACTGCGTCCCGCGGCTGTCGTCAAGCTGCTTTTCCTGTGGCAGCCCGTCACCTACATGTTCATGCATGCTGGCTTCGGGCACATTATCTGGAACATGCTGGCGCTGTGGATGTTCGGCGCTGACATCGAAACCGCCTGGGGCACCCGCCGCTTTCTGCAGTTTTATTTCTTCTGCGGCATCGGAGCCGGCCTCTGCGTCATTGCGCTGAACTATCTTCTGCCGTGGGGCAACCCGAATGTTCCCACCGTCGGCGCATCGGGCGCCATCTTCGGCATCCTTATGGCCTACGCGATGATGTTCCCCAATCGCACCATCCTGTTCAGCTTCCTGATCCCCATACAGGTGAAATGGTTCGTTCTGATCATCGGAACGGTCACCTTCATGATGTCGTTCCAGACCGGTAACGGTGTCAGCAGTTTTGCCCATCTCGGCGGTCTGCTGTTTGGCTTTCTCTTCATCCGGACCATCCGCCCGCGTAAGGGAATCCGAATCCGAGCCAGTGGGCCCAGCCTCGGTGATCGGTACCAGCAATGGAAGATCCAGCGAAATAAGAAGAAGTTCCAGGTGTATCTGAAGAAGCACGGCGACCGGGACCGGTGGGTAAATTAGCGGCCAGAGCCGAAACGCTCAGCGCGGCGCATACGTCTTCGTCTTTGGTATAGTCCCAGAAGCGCCATGAGAACTTTCCGGTTCGTTGTACTTCTCACCACCGCGTGCGCGGCTACCTTCCTGGCGGCGTTCCTCTTCGCTCAGGAAGGACCCGATACCCCGTCCTCCGACTCTGTGGCCAAACCCCGCAAGCCGGCCACGGACGGTGCACAGCCCGACAATCAACAGACCATCCCCTCCGAGTACCACAAGAAGGACGAAGTCCCCGAAGCCACCTTCAGCAGCAACGCCACCACCGTTTCCGTGGACGTGGCTGTGCTGGACAACAAGGGCCGCTTCATCCCCAACATTCCGGCCGGCAACTTCCGTGTCCTGGAAGACAATGTACCGCAGAAGATTGAAACCAGCGCCAAGGGCGAAGCGCCCATGACCGTCTGCCTGCTGATCGAATTCAGCGCGCGTTACCAATGGTATGGCAGTCAGACCTGGCAGCAAACGCTGGTGGGCGCCTACGGCTTCGCCCAGACATTGAAAAAAGACGACTACATCGCCGTCATCGCCTACGACATGAAGCCGGAGATCCTGTCGGACTTCTCGACCGATCGGACCAGGACCTACGAAGCGCTGCAACGGCTGCGCATCCCGGGCTTTTCCGAGTCCAATCTCTACGATGCTCTGGTCGATACCGAAGAGCGTATGGAAAACATTGAAGGGCGGAAGGCGATCGTGCTGCTTTCCAGCGGCGTGGACACCTTCAGCAAGCTGACCTTCGACCAGGCGCGCAAGCGCATCCAGGAGGCGGCGGTTCCCGTGTTCGCTATCAGTCTGATGCAGGCCCTTCGGATCATGGCCGACCCGCAAGGCCCTCAGGAACTGACTTTCCTGCAGGCGGACAACCAAATGAAAACCTTTGCCAGAGAGACCGGCGGGCAGTCCTTCTACCCACGCTTTTACGGGGAGTTCCCGGACATCTTCCAATCGATCTCCGACTCGCTGCGGAACGAGTATACCTTCACGTACCACCCGACGAACCAGGCCAAGGACGGGACCTACCGCCACATCAAAGTGGAGCTGGTGAACCCGGCCACCAACGAGCCGTTGCGCGTGGTGGACGCGAAGCAGAAGCCCATCAAGTATCAGATCATCGCGAAACAAGGTTACAAAGCGCCGCACGAGGTCGATTAGCCGCCCCCACAACAGGAGCGGGCGGGAATGTACCGCCTACGAGCGGCCCGCTGTGTCAAGCACTCGATTTGTCCGTGTTGCAATCCGATACCGAAGCGTTGACACTATGGTTTCTTCCCTGTTACTGTCGTCATGTTCCTCGTCACATGACTGCAACTCCAACCGGCACTGAACCGGGCTTCCATATTCTGATCGTCGATGATAACGAGATGGGCCTGCTGGCCAGAAAGCAGGTCCTCCGGGAGCTGGGCCACCGTGTAACCGTAGTGTCCAGCGCCCGGGAGGCCGTCAAGCGTTTCACTTCCGAGGCCTTTGACCTGGTGGTGACCGACTATAGGATGCCCGACATGGACGGCATCGAGATCATCCGCCGCGCTCGCGCCCAGAACCCTGAGATCCCCATCATCCTGATCTCCGGCTTCACCAACGCCCTGGGTTTGAACGAGACCAGCACCGGCGCCGACGTGGTGCTGCAGAAGAGTGCCCTGGAGGTCTCGCAGTTGATCCGGGCCGTGAACCGGCTGCTGCGCAAGAGCGTGCCGCAAAAGAAGCGCGCCACCGCCCAGAAGAAAAGCGCCGCCGCGTCCAAGCGAGCCGGCTAAGTCAATCCGCTGTGGGGCAGGGCCGTGCCCAGCCGCGTTCGCCGTCCAATGAAAAAGGCGAGCCCTTTCGAGCCCGCCTTATCAAAGCAACCCACCCGGTAGCGCTTTACTCCGCGATGCCTTCCTCCACCGGCTCGTCGGCAAGGCTCGCGCTAAACGCTCGCGTGTCCTCGTCGAAACCAGGCAGAGGCTCGGCGAGAGCTGCTTCGGTTTCGGCAATCGCCTCTTCCTCCACATCCTCGCCGGCGATCTTCACGTGCCGGTAATACTCCATGCCAGTGCCCGCCGGAATCAGGCGGCCCATGATCACGTTCTCCTTCAGCCCACGCAGATAGTCCACCTTGCCGTTGATGGCGGCTTCGGTGAGCACGCGCGTGGTCTCCTGGAAGGACGCGGCGGAGATGAAAGAGTCCGTGGAGAGCGACGCTTTGGTGATGCCCAGCAGCACCGGCTTGCCGTTGGCCGGCCGGCTGCCCGCGTCCACCACCCGCATGTTCTCCTCGCGGAATTTGAACCGGTCCACCACCTCTTCGGGCAGGAACTCGGTGTCGCCGATGTCGTCCACCTTCACCCAGCGCATCATCTGACGGACAATCACCTCCAGGTGCTTGTCGTTGATGTTGACGCCCTGCAACCGGTAGACCTCCTGAATTTCGTTTACCAGGTACTTCTGCAATTCCTTCTCGCCGAGCACGGCCAGAATGTCGTGCGGGTTGCGCGGCCCGTCCATCAGCGGGTCGCCCGCGTGAACGCGCTCGCCTTCCTGCACGTTGATGTGGATACCGCGCGGAATCGCGTAATCCTTCTGCTCGCCGTCGTCGCCAATGATGTAGATCTTGCGATGGCCCTTGGCGATCTCGCCAAATTTGATGGCGCCGTCGATTTCGGCGATCACCGCCGTCTCGCGCGGCTTGCGCGCTTCAAACAACTCCACCACGCGCGGCAGACCGCCGGTGATGTCCTTGGTCTTCGTTGTCGCGCGCGGAATCTTGGCGATGACGTCGCCCGCGTGCACTTCGTCGCCGTCGGTCACCATCAGGTGAGCGTGGGTCGGCATAAGGTAGCGCTTTTCGTCGGAGCGCCCACCGCCCTGCGGCCGGATGACCACCGTGGGCACGCGCTTCTCGTCGGGCGATTCGGTCACCACCCACTGCGACATGCCGGTGATCTCGTCCACCTGCTCCATGATGGTGATGCCCTCATGGAGATCGCGGAAGTGCACCGTCCCGCTGACTTCGGTAAGAATCGAGAAAGTGTAAGGATCCCATTCCAGAAGGATCTGGTTGGTCTTCACCGGTGCGCCGTCCTCATAAAGGATGCGCGCGCCGTAGACCACCGGATAACGTTCCTTCTCGCGGCCTTTGTCGTCCACGATCGCGAGAATACTGTTGCGGTTCATGGCGATCAGCTCGCCCTTCGCGTTACGAACCGTCTGCACGCTGAGAAATTTGACAAAGCCGTCCGACTTGGCATCCTGCTTGGATTGTTCGCTGGAACCCGTGGCCGTACCGCCCACGTGGAAGGTGCGCATGGTGAGCTGCGTGCCCGGCTCGCCAATCGACTGCGCGGAGATGATGCCCACCGCCTCGCCGCGTTCCACCAGCCGTCCCGTGGCCAGATTGCGGCCGTAGCAATACACGCATACGCCGCGCCGCGATTCGCAGGTCAGCACCGAGCGGATCTTCACCCGCTCGATACCAGCCGCCTGAATCGCCGCGGCCAGCTCTTCGGTGATTTCCTGATTCGCTTCAAGGATGACGTTGCCGTCGTAGTCGAGCACCTGATCCAGCGCCACGCGGCCCACTATGCGATCGCGCAACGGCTCGATGATCTCGCCCGATTCGATAATCGGCTCCACGAAAATGCCGTCGATGGTGCCGCAGTCCACTTCGGTGACAATCACGTCCTGCGCCACGTCGCACAGCCGTCGCGTCAGGTATCCGGAATCGGCGGTCTTCAAAGCGGTGTCGGCCAGTCCCTTGCGGGCGCCGTGCGTCGAGATGAAGTACTGCAGAACGTTGAGACCCTCGCGGAAGTTCGCCGTGATGGGCGTTTCGATGATCTCGCCGGAGGGCTTGGCCATCAAGCCGCGCATGCCCGAGAGCTGGCGGATCTGCTGTTTCGAGCCGCGTGCGCCCGAATCGGCCATGATGTAAATCGGGTTGAGATAACGGCCAGTGCGGTCGTCCTCTTCCATCGACTTGAACATTTCCTCGGCGACGCGCTCGGTCACTTTCGACCAGATTTCGATGATCTTGTTGTAGCGCTCGCCCTGCGTGATGGCGCCTTCCTGATACTGGCTCTGCACTTCGATCACCGCTTTCTCGGCGTCCTTGACGAGCGTAGCCTTCAGGCTGGGAACCACCATGTCGTCAATGCCGATGGAGATCCCGGCGCGGGTCGCGTACAGGAACCCGAGGTTTTTCACCTTGTCCAGCATGTTCACCGTGATGGCCAGACCGTTGCGCAGGTAGCAGTACTGCACCAGTTGCGCGAGGCCCTTCTTCTTGAGCAGGCCGTTAATGAACGGCATCTCATCGGGCAGCACATCGTTGAAAATCACCCGGCCCACCGTGGTTTCCATGTACTGCTTGTTGAACTCGATGGGCTCGGTGTGCATCACGTTCTGGTTGTCGAACGCCTTTACCAGATCGATCACCCGGCCGGTGAAACGCAGCTTGATTGGCGTCAGCGTCTCCACTTCGCCCATCTCGAGGGCGATCAGAACATCGTCGGTGGAAGCAAAGGTCCGGCCCTCGCCCCTCGTGCCCGGCCGCGATTTGGTCAGGTAGTAGAGGCCCAGCACCATGTCCTGCGTGGGCACCGCGATAGGCGCGCCGTGCGCGGGCGACAGGATGTTATTCGCCGACAGCATCAGCGTGTTGGCTTCAATCTGCGCTTCCGGCGATAGCGGAATGTGTACTGCCATCTGGTCGCCGTCGAAATCCGCGTTGAACGCCGTGCAGGTGAGCGGGTGCAGCTTAATCGCCTTGCCTTCCACCAGCACCGGTTCGAAAGCCTGGATACCCAGGCGGTGCAGAGTGGGCGCGCGGTTCAGAAGAATCGGATGGTCGCGGATGACTTCCTCGAGAATGTCCCACACCACCGGGTCCTGCTGCTCCACCAGTTCTTTGGCCTGCTTGATGGTGGTGCAGTGGCCGCGCTGCTCGAGCCGATGATAAATGAACGGCTTGAACAATTCCAGCGCCATCTTCTTCGGCAAGCCGCACTGGTTCAGCTTCAGCTCCGGCCCGACCACGATCACCGAACGGCCCGAATAATCCACGCGCTTGCCCAGCAGGTTCTGCCGGAAGCGTCCCTGCTTGCCCTTCAGCGTATCGGAGAGAGACTTCAGCGGCCTGTTGTTGGCGCCACGCAGAACGCGCCCGCGGCGGCCGTTATCAAACAGCGCGTCCACGGCCTCCTGCAGCATGCGCTTCTCGTTGCGGACAATCACGTCTGGCGCATGCAGCTCCATCAGCTTCTTCAGACGGTTGTTGCGGTTGATGACGCGGCGGTACAAATCGTTAAGGTCGGAGGTGGCGAAGCGTCCGCCATCGAGCGGCACCAGCGGGCGTAGCTCCGGCGGGATCACCGGGATCACGTCGAGAATCATCCACTCCGGCTTATTGCCCGACTTGCGGAACGACTCGGTCACCCGCAGTCGCTTAGCGTACTTCAGCTTCTTCTGCTGCGACGCCTCGGTCTTCATGCGCTCGCGAATTTCCAGGCTGAGCGACTCGACGTCGATCTTTTTCAGCAGCTCCTTGATTCCCTCGGCGCCCATCATGGCCACGAATTTCCCGGGGAATTCCTGATCGAGCTGCCGTTTTCGCTCGTCGCTGATCACCTCGCTGCGGCTGAGGGAAGGCACTTCACCGGGGTCCACCACCACGAACGCCTCGAAATAAAGCACCCGCTCCAGCTCTCGCAGAGTGATGTCCAACAGATACCCGATGCGGCTCGGCAGTCCCTTGAAGAACCAGACATGCGAACAGGGGCTGGCCAGTTCAATGTGCCCCAGACGCTCGCGCCGAACCCGCGAAAGAGTCACTTCCACGCCGCATTTATCGCAGATAACACCGCGGTGCTTCATGCGCTTGTATTTGCCGCAAAGGCATTCCCAGTCGGCGATGGGGCCGAAGATGCGGGCGCAGAAAAGGCCGTCGCGCTCCGGCTTGAACGTGCGGTAGTTGATGGTCTCCGGCTTCGTTACCTCGCCATGAGACCAGCTCCGGATTTTCTCCGGGGAGGCCAGACTGATGCGGATGGAATCGAAATCCGCGATCAGATTCGCACGGTCATACGGGGAAGATCGATACATGTGGTTGCCTCTCTAACTTCTTGTAACCGCCCAAAACACTGTCGGCCACGAATGAACACGCCTTATGCATGTGTCTTTGTGTTCATTCGTGGCCAGGTCATCAGTCCGCCGCGAGCGCCGTGTCCGCAATCTCCCGCGGCTTCTTCATCAATTCCACGTCCAGACAAAGCGACTGCAACTCGCGAATCAGCACGTTGAAGGATTCCGGCACGCCCGGTTCGGCGGCCGCCTCACCCTTCACAATCGCTTCGTAAATCTTCGCGCGCCCATAGACGTCGTCGGATTTCGCCGTCAGCAACTCCTGCAGCACGTAAGCCGCGCCGTAGGCCTCCAGCGCCCAAACTTCCATCTCTCCGAAGCGCTGCCCGCCGAACTGGGCCTTGCCGCCCAGCGGCTGCTGCGTGATCAGCGAGTACGGACCGATGGACCGCGCGTGGATCTTGTCGTCCACCAGGTGCGAAAGCTTCAGCATGTAGATGTAGCCCACCGTCACCGGCTGCTCGAACGCCTGACCGGAAAGCCCGTCGAAGAGCTGTATCTTGCCGGAAGTCGGCAGCACCGCCTCGGTCAACCGCGCTTTTATGTCCTTCTCTGTCGCGCCGTCGAACACGGGCGTGGCGAAGCTCACCCCCAGCGCCTTGGCGGCCCACCCGAGGTGCGTCTCCAGAATCTGCCCGACGTTCATACGGGAAGGAACGCCCAGCGGGTTGAGCACAATTTCCACCGGAGTGCCATCCGGCAGATACGGCATGTCCTCTTCCGGAACGATGCGCGCAATCACACCCTTGTTGCCGTGCCGGCCGGCCATCTTATCGCCCACCGAAAGCTTGCGCTTCATGGCGATGTAGCACTTCACCAGCTTGATAACGCCCGGCGGCAGTTCGTCGCCCTTGCGCAGCTTGGCGATCTTCTCTTCGGTGATCTTCTCCAGCACGGCGATCTGCCGCGAGGTCATTTCCTCGATCTCGTCGATCTGTTCGTTGAGCCGCGGATCCTTGTTCGGAATACGCATGCGCTTGAGGTCGCGCGCGCGCAGCTTCTCCAGCAGATCGCGCGAAATCAACGCGCCCTTGCTGAGCAGCTTCTTGTTGGTCTTCTCGTCATGCAGGTCGGCCAGCACTTCCTTGCCGCCCACGATGTTTTCCAGACGCTTGGAGCGCTCGTCGCTGAGAATGCGCTTTTCGTCTTCGAGGTTGCGGTGCAGCCGTTCAATCTGAAACTCCAGAATCTGCTTGGAGCGCTCGTCCAGCTCCGCGCCTTTGCGCGAGAACACCTTGGCGTCCACCACCACGCCCTCAATACCGGGCGGGCAGTAGAGCGAAGCGTCCTTCACGTCGCCGGCCTTCTCGCCGAAAATTGCTCGCAGCAGCTTCTCTTCCGGAGTAAGCTGCGTCTCTCCTTTAGGAGTGACCTTACCCACCAGAATGTCGCCAGGCTTGACGTTGGCGCCCACGCGGATAATGCCGCTCTCGTCCAGATTCCGCAGGAAAGATTCGGCGATGTTCGGAATATCGCGCGTAATTTCCTCCGGCCCCAGCTTGGTGTCGCGAGCTTCGATCTCAAACTCCTCGATGTGAATCGAGGTGTAGTAATCGTCCTTCACCAGCTTCTCGCTCACTACAATGGCGTCTTCGAAGTTGTACCCGCGCCACGGCATGAACGCCACCAGCACGTTCCGGCCGAGCGCCAGTTCGCCGAGCTGGGTGCACGGGCCGTCCGCCAGCACGTGGCCCTTCTTCACCCGCTGCCCCTGGAACACGATCGGCTTCTGATTGATGCAGGTGTTCTGATTGGAGCGCTTGAACTTGGTGAGCTGGTAAATATCGGCGCCTACTTCGCGCGACATCTGCCCTTCCTGCCCGGCGCCTTCCACGCGCACGATGATGCGCTCGGAATCCACCGAATCCACCACGCCGGCGCGCTTACAAATCACCACCGCGCCGGAATCGCGCGCGGTCACCCGTTCCATGCCGGTACCCACGAACGGCGCCTCGGCGCGCAACAGCGGCACGGCTTGCCGTTGCATGTTCGATCCCATCAGCGCGCGGTTGGCGTCATCGTTTTCGAGGAACGGAATCAGGCTCGCCGCCACCGACACAAGCTGCTTCGGGCTGACGTCCATGTATTCCACTTCGTCCCGTTGAATGAGCACGAAGTTGCCCTGCTTGCGCGCGTTCACCAGATCGGTGACAATCGCGCCGGTCTCGTCCAGCTGAACGTTCGCCTGGGCGATGATGTACTTGTCCTCTTCCCACGCCGACAAGTAGTCGCAGTGCGCCTCAATTTCGAGTCCCTGCTTGTTCTTCGCCTTGGCATCCTTATTCGCCTTGTCGGCTTCGCCGCGAGTGAGCACATCGCCCACCTTGTGATTCAGATCGCCAGGGTTCAGCACCCGGACTTCATCCACCACCACGCCACTCAACACGCGCCGGTATGGGCTCTCGATGAATCCATATTCGTTGATGCGCGCAAAACAGGACAGCGACGAGATCAAACCGATGTTCGGACCTTCCGGCGTCTCAATCGGACAGATGCGCCCGTAATGCGTCGGATGTACGTCGCGAACCTCAAAACCAGCCCGCTCTCTCGACAAACCGCCCGGTCCCAGCGCCGAGAGACGCCGCTTGTGCGTGATCTCCGACAACGGATTCGTCTGATCCATGAACTGCGAAAGCTGGCTCGACCCGAAGAACTCGCGAATCGCCGCCATCACCGGCTTGGCGTTCACCAGGTCGTGCGGCATGGCCGTCGACATTTCCTGGTACACCGACATCTTTTCTTTAATGGCACGCTCCATGCGCACCAGACCGATGCGGAACTGGTTCTCCAGCAGTTCGCCCACGGCGCGCACGCGGCGGTTGCCCAGGTGATCGATGTCATCCACCGCGCCCAGCCCGCGGCGCAGCTTCAGCAGGTACTTAATGGTGTTGGTGAAGTCCTCGTGGTCGAGCGTGCGCTTGTCCAGCGGGCTCTTGCCGGCGTGATCCCCGGCCCATTTCTGGTTCACGTAATCGATTTTGTCGTACAGCTTGATATTGAACTTCATGCGGCCCACGCGCGAGAAATCGTACTTGCGCGGGTCGAAGAACATTCCCTGGAACAACTGGGTTGCCGTGTCCACGGTGGGCGGATCGCCAGGGCGCAGCTTGCGGTAGATCTCCAGCAGCGCGTCGGCCTGGCTGCGCACGGCGTCCTTTTTCAGGGTCACCGAGATGACGTTGCCGACCTCGTCGCGCTCCGGGAAGAACACCTCAAAGTTGGGCATCTCCGCGTCAATCAGCTTGCCAACGTTGGTCAGTTCCTGGTTAGCCTCCACCAGAACCTCACCGGTGGACATGTCCACTACGTCGGCCGCGATGTAGGCGCCCTGCAGGTCGGCGGCGCCGTCGATCTCCACCTGGGTGATCTTTTCCTGCAGGATCTTCTCGTATAGCGATCGCGTGATTTTGCGGCCCTGCGGAACAATCGTCTCCCCGTTCTTCGCGGTGATCGCCTTGGTGAGCTTCAGGCCCAACAGGCTGTCGCTCACCTTCCAGAACAGCTTCTTGTCCTTGATGGTGATCTCGCTGACCGTATAGAAGGAACGGATAATGTCCGAATCGCTCTTCAGCCCCAGCGCGCGCAGGAACACGGTCCCGTAAAATTTGCGTTTGCGGTCGATGCGCACATAGAGCAGGTTCTTGTTGTCGTACTCGAACTCCACCCAGCTTCCGCGATAGGGGATAATCTTGCCCAGGAAGTATCCCTGCGCCGCCACGCGCTCGAAGAACACGCCTGGCGAGCGGTGCAACTGCGAAACGATGACGCGCTCGGTCCCGTTGATAATGAACGTGCCGTTGTCGGTCATCAGCGGAATTTCGCCGAAGAAGACTTCCTGCTCCTTGATGTCGCGGATGGTCTTCACGCCCGTCTCCGGGTCCTTGTCGAAAACTGTGAGCCGGATGGTCACCTTCAGGGGCGCGGCGTAGGTCATGCCCCGCTCCTCGCATTCGGCCACGTCGTACTTGAGTTGCAGACTCACCGGGTCGCCGCAGCGGTTGCAGAAGGTGACAATGTTCTTGTTGAACGTGCCGCACTTGTGGCAGAGCACGTCGCCGGCGTGAAACGGGTCGGTACGGATGGTGGCGCCGCAACTGGGGTTGCGGCAGGTCGAGCGCAGGTGATGCAGCCCCTTCAGATTGCCGCACTTGCACTCCCAGTTGCCGATGGCGTAGTCGACGAACTCGAGCTGGCTCAGTCCGCGGAAATCGGAAATCGGAAAAACGGAATTAAAGACGCTCTGCAGGCCGGTATCTTCCCGTTCGCCGGGAAGCAGGTCCATCTGCAGAAACCGCTCGTAAGACTTCTTCTGAACCTCGATAAGGTTCGGGATCGGGATCGAAGTCTTGATGCGTGAAAAATCGACTCGTTCGCGGGCTGCCTGATTCATGCTCGACTCCTGCGCCGGAAAGGCGCTCACCAGTAAACTCCATCACCGTTCAACCATTACTGCCCGGCCGGGCTGGACAAGGCCTGCAGTATGTCCCTGGCGGGAGGTGGCTGAACAACGAGAGCGGGGGAAATGAGACAACTGCCCGGTCGGATCCTCGAAGACACACGTGTATCGCGGCAAAAATGAGCAGGGTAAACCTTTGTGCAAACTCCTCCGAGCTGCACAGCTACGCAGGATCCAGAATTCACGGGCAAGGTCCGGGTCTTAAACTCCGGCAAGATCAGTACCAATTTAGCAAAGCGCACATCGGCACGTCAAATGCGTATGCGCAAGCTCGGACGGGCGGTCGCCAGCGAAAGTCCGGAGTTTCCCCCTTCGCCGAGCCCCCGCCCATCCGTAAGTGGCCCGCCTGCAGTGGCTTACAGCCTTCCGCAGGCGGCCCGCTCTACTTCACCTCGACGGTGGCCCCGACGTCCACAAATTTCTTGCGGATCGCCTCGGCCTCGTCCTTATTCACGCCTTCCTTGATCGGCTTTGGCGCGCCATCCACCAGATCCTTGGCTTCCTTCAAGCCCAGGCTGGTGACTTCGCGGACCGCTTTGATGACGTTGATCTTGTTTGCGCCAGCGGCCATGAGAACAACGTTGAACTCGGTCTTCTCTTCCACGGCCGGTGCCGCGGCAGCCGCACCGCCGCCCGCCGGAGCCGCCGCAACGGCCGCAGCCGCAGCCGAAACGCCCAGCTTTTCCTCCAGCAACTTGACGAGCTGAGCTGCCTCAAGCAGCGTCAGCCCCTGAATTTGTTCTGCAATCGCGTTGATATCCGCCATATCCTTATCCACTCCCTAGTCTGAAACTCGCTACTCAGAGAACTTGTTTTCCTTGACGCCCTGGTCGACCACCACCGCCAGATTCCGGGCCACTCCACCGATGGCCGTCACCAGGCGCTGCGCCGACGCGTTGATCAGGAACAGAAGCTTGCCGTACAACTCTTCCTTCGAGGGCATCGTGGACAGGTCCCGAACGCCCTGCATATCCACCACCCGCCCTTGCACCAAACCCGCCCGGAACGTGAAAGCGGGTGTGGTCTTTGCGTAGGCGGTGATGGCCTTGGCCAGTGCAACCGGGTCCTGCTCGGTCCACGCCATGGAGGTCATGCCCTTGAGGTCCTTCATGAGGTCCCCGGCGGGCGTACCTTCGGCGGCCTTCTCGGCCAGGTTGTTCTTCACCACCTGGTAGTTGCCGCCAGCGCCGCGAATGGCTTTGCGCAATTCGAAATCCTGCTGGACCGTCATCTTCTCGTATCCGGTCAGGAAGATACTGCTCTGCGCCTTCTCGAATTCGGCGCGCAACCGGGCGAGATCCTTGTCCTTGTCTTCCCTTTTCTTCATGGTTCCTGTCTCCGCGAACGATCCGGGGCGCTACACCTGCCGGAGGTTAAAGACGGATACGTCGAGCGGGATCCCCGGCCCCATGGTGGAGCAGATGGTCACGCTCTTCACGTACTTGCCTTTGGCCACGGCCGGTTTCGCCTTCACCACCGCCTGGATCAGCATGTTGGCGTTTTCGTAAAGCTTTTCAGTCTGAAAACTCGTTTTGCCGACGGGCGCGTGAATCACGCCGGTCTTGTCCACGCGGAACTCCACCTTGCCGGCCTTGATCTCGCGCACCGCGTTGGTGATGTCCTGGGTGACGGTACCCGTCTTCGGGTTCGGCATCAGGCCGCGCGGCCCAAGGATCTTGCCCAGTTTGCCGACGGAGCGCATCATGTCGGGCGTAGCCACCACCGCGTCGTAATCCACCCAGCCTTCGGACTGGATGCGCGCGACAATCTCGTCGCCACCGAAGATATCCGCGCCTGCCGCTTCGGCTTCCTTCAGCTTGTCGCCGGAGGCGATCACCAGAACCTTTTTCGATTTCCCAAGCCCGTTGGGCAGGACGATGGTGCCGCGCACCTGCTGGTCCGCGTGCTTCGGGTCGACGCCCAGGCGCATGTGCACCTCAACCGTCTCGTCGAACTTGGCGAACTTGATCTTCTGGACGAGGGGTATAGCGTCCTGCAGAGTGTAGGGACGCTCTTCAACTTGTTGCTTGGCTGCCTGGTACTTCTTTCCTGTTTTCGGCATATCTCCTCACTGGTGCAGACGGCGAGAGCCCCGGCCTTTCCACAAGGGAAAGAAGAACCCCTGCCTCCCACTGAGAGCGGTTAGTGCGTAAGACGCAACAATCAGGTTACCACAACTGACAACCGGGCGCTGCAATGTGCCCGAGCCAATTGCGACGTCCTGCTATTGGCGAGTGGAATAGCCATTCCGCAGCAGCAACACGCTGGTCACGGCAATGGCGGTTACGGCGCCCACGGCGACGCGCCAAAAACCCGGCCGTCGGGGTGCCACGCTCTTTGGCGCATTCGCGATGTGCTCGGGCCGGACGCCAATCCCAACCAGGCGGCCAACCATTCGCTGCACTCCCGGTATTCGAGTCACCACCTTGAGCTGCCACGGCGCCCGGATTGCACCGGTGTTCTCGAAAATCCGCGCGAACCCGCGATGCGCATTGATCTGCACGAACTGTGTCACCCGAGCCGGAAATTCGCGGCGCTGTTGCACCATCGCCAGCCGCGTCTCATCCACGCACCCTTCGAGCAGCGGCCGGGCGAGCAGATTAGCCGTCGCGACTGCGTCCTGAATTGCCAGATTGATGCCCACACCCCCGGCAGGCGACATCGCGTGAGCCGCGTCGCCAATGCACAGCAGACCCGGGCGATGCCACTTTCGCAGGCGGTTGATCTGTACAGTCAGCAGTTTGATCTGATCCCACGCCTGCAACTCCCGCACGCGGTCGCCGAGATAAGGAGCGATGCTGCGAATGGTTTGCTGGAAAGCTTCCATTCCCGCCCTCTGCAACTCGTCGAACGACCCCTTCCGGATGATCAGGCCAGCCTGGAAATAGTCGCCGCGATTGATGAGCACCAGGGCTCGCCCGTAGTTCACGTTGCCGAATAATTCCTGCGGATCGTCTGCCCGGCGACTGATGCGGAACCAGAGCACATCGATGGGAACGCCGAATTCCATTACCTCCAGTTGCGCCGCCCGCCGAACCGCCGAATGACGGCCGTCGCAACCTACCACCAGGTCCGCTTCAATTTCCACCAGGCCGCCGGGCGTCCGCGCTTCCACGCCAGTGATACGCCGGCCATCGCTCAACAGCCCGGTTGCTTCGTGCTCCATGCGCAGATCGAACTGCGGGAATCCCTTGGCTCGCGCCGATAGAAAATCCAGCAAGTCCCATTGCGGCATCAACGCCACGAATTTGCAATGCGCCGGCGCATGGCGGAAGTCCGCGGCGTAGAACTGGTAGTCTCCGACGACGGCGCCCAGCCTTTCCAGTTTCTGATGCGGTAACCGCAGGAAATCCTGCAGGAGCTCGAGTTCGTAAAAGAGTTCGAGTGTGGAGGGATGGACGGTGTCGCCACGGAAATCTCGGAAAAAATCGCGGTGCTTTTCGAGCACCGTAACCCGCACACCCTGGCGCGCCAGAAGGTAACCCAACATGATCCCGGCAGGACCGCCGCCTACAACGCAGCAGGTAGTCGCGATTGTCTCAGGCTTCATTTGCGGGTGTCACCTTCTGGTAGACGTTACCATGCCGGAAAGCGTGACAGATCCAACGCTCCCAGATACTGCCCAAAAAACACAAAAGCCGCCCGGGCGGTTTCCCGCCGGGGCGGCTTTGTCCTCTGGTTGGCGCTGACTCGTCTTCAGTCGCCGAACGAACCCACTTCCTCGCGCACCTCGTCCTTCTTCTTCGCGGGTGCTGCTGCCGGAAGCGGCATGTTGATCTGTACCAGCCCTTCCACGGGCCTTTCGCCGAGCACGTGCTCGCGATACAGCTTGGCCATGGCCGCGTCTTCCGCCGCCTTCTTCAGTTTCTCGTCCCGCTCGCGCTTCTTTTCCTCGCGCGCGGTCTTGGCGATGCCTTTGTCATCGAGATCGTGCTGTAGACCGTGGTTCACGTCCTCGGCGCGCAGCACCAATGAGTGCTGGCTCGCCTCCAGGCCCACCTTCTTGCCGCCGGCGAAGATCTCATGCCGCCCATGCTCCTCATACCACTTGGTCAGCGTGGCGGTCATGTGCATCTTCTCGATGATGTTCCTCCATCCGATGCCCGTGTTATACGCGCAGAAGGAAATCTCGCCGTCCTGCGTCGCATAAGGAATGATGCACTGCTCGGTCCTGCGGAAATCGTAGTTAAACAGATCCTGGAACCACATCCCCGCGATGAACAGGAAATTCCAGCGGTCGCCGCGGCGCTGGTCGATATCGGTCCGCGTGCGATCGCCCGTCACCTTTCCGTAGCCGCCCGTCTGCGCCTTCTTCGACATGCCGAAGCACTTGTCGAACTTGGCAATCAAGTCGCTCAGCTTGAAGTGCGTCGGCGCCTGGAACGGATCGTAGTTCCGCAGCAGCGCCAGCGAAACGCCGAACACCGACATCTTGCGGCTGCGCGCGCCATCGTTAATCCGCGCGATGTCCTTGGCCAGCTGGTCGGCATTCAGGAACTTGGTCACCGGTACGGCTTCCTTGGTTTCCTTGTCGCACATCACCGCCATGCCGATGCCGCAATTCGGGTGGCAACCGCAGCTCAACTGGCCCCAATCCGCCGCGGGTCCGTGGACCAGATCGGCGAAATCGGAGAACGTGCTCATGAACGAAATCGGAAACCAGTCGCGAACCGGTTCGCCCAGTCCAATTTGATCCTTCACGTCGTGCGCCAGATGCGACAGCGTGTACCGCTGCGCCTCGCGGCGCTCCGTGGTGATGGCCTCGTCGCGGCCGGTAAAGGAAACGGGCTGGAACGACAAGAACGGAATCTTCTTCGGGTTGTCCAGTGCGAAGCGAACGACGGCGCCCACCTGCTCGTTGTTCACGCCGTTGATAATCGTGATCACCGGCACGATGTCCACGCCGTTGGACCACAAATTCTCGATGGCCCGCATCTTCACGTCGAACAAATTGCCGACGGCGCGATGCGAATTGGCCAGGTTGCCGATCCCGTCAAATTGGAGATAAGCGTAACGCAGGCCCGCCTCCGCCGCCTGCCGGCAGAACTCCGGGCTCTTCGCGAACTCGATGCCGTTGGTGGCCGCCTGCACGCTGTTGTAGCCCACTTTGCGGGCATAGCGCACTGCGTCCAGGAAGTACGGAGACAAGGTCGGCTCGCCGCCCGAAAACTGCACCGACATCTGGCGGTGCGGCTTAATCTGCATGGCGTTGTCGAGCAGCGTCTTAATGTCTTCCCAGCCCAGCTCGTGTACAAAGCCAACCTGATTGGCATCCATGAAGCACGGGTCGCACATCATGTTGCATCGGTTGGTGAGGTCAATGGTCAGCACAGACCCCCGTCCGTGCGTGATGGTGCTGGTGCCGTGCTTGTGCAGATCCTTGTCGTTGTGCGCGCGGATGTCCCGGCCCGGGAACACCTTTTCGAGGTGCTGGAAGAACGCCGGGTCGATGGACATCACATCCTCGAAGTGCCCGTGCTTCGGGCAATCCTTCACCATCAGAATCTTGCCATCCCGCTCGATGATGGTGGCCTTGATCTCCCCCACCTTCTCGCTGCGCAGAATGTCTACCGGCACGTCGCCGTCAAGAATCTGCTGGCGCGCCTCGGGCACGCACTTCGGACAGAGAGAATCGGTCTCCCGCGGCCACCCTAGTGGTGGCTTCACCTTTTCCCAGCTCTTCAGGAGTGGCTTCTCCGACCACTTCGGAGTGAAAGACGGGTTGGGTTTGATCTGATTGAGCTTGTCGAACACGCTCCAGGCGGCGCCGGCGGCGAGGGTGAGTGCTTTCTCTGCGTATTTGATCGGCTTCGGCATAGTCTCTCTTGGGCCCTTACGTTCTCTCCTGTAGAATTGTGTCGGCTGCGGGAACACCAGCGCGCCTCGCCGCCGAAATGCCACTTTCATAGCAGTATAGGGCAGCCCCGGAGATGGGGCATACGCCAAACAGTCAAATGGCGTCTTTTCATCATCGTATGGTGATAATCGGGGGTGAGCGGAGCACAACCCACCGCCAACGCCCAACGGCCTGCAAACCATTGTCAGGATTGCGATAATCGAATCGAGGACTACCCCGATGAACCGGAATCTGGCAATTCTGGCTATCCTGGCCGCGCTGCTGCCATTCGCGGGTTGCGGCGGACGGCATAACCCAACTGAAAAGTACTATCTGGTCGCGGCCAACACAAAGCTCCCCTATTGGCAGACGGCTGGTCAGGGCCTCGCCCGGGCCGCCAGTCAGTTTGGAGTCCAATCCGAGATGACGGGTCCCGACAACTACGACGTGCAGGCGGAGGCGCAGGCGTTTCGCGACGCACTGGCGAAAAAACCCGCCGGCATTCTGGTTTCTCCGGCCGACCCCTCGGTGCTCGGTCCGGAGATCGACCGGGCCATCGCCCAGGGCGTGCCCGTCATCACCATGGACTCCGACGCGCCAGCGAGTAAACGAGTCTCGTTCATCGGAACGAACAACTACGAAGCAGGTGAAATCGGAGCGCGCGTTGCCGCGAAGGCTCTCGGCGGCAAGGGCAACGTGGTGGTATTCACCATGCCCGGGCAGCACAATCTCGCCGAGCGCCTGAACGGCTACAAGGACGTCTTCGCGGATTACCCGGATATTCATATCGCCCAGATCGTCGATATGAAAGGCGACCCCGGCATCGCCTTCGACAACGCCATGCAGATTGTGCAGGCGGGCAAGCTCAAGCCCAGCGCCTGGATCTGTCTTGAGGCAACGGCGTGCAAGGAGGTGGCCGACGTGCTCAACCGGAACAACGTGAAGGGTAACACCATCGTCGCCATGGACACCGAGCAGGACACGCTTGAGTGGTTGCGCAAGGGCAACATTACCGCCACCATCGCGCAGAAGCCGTTCACCATGGCATTTTATGGCGTGAAGATGCTGGACGATCTGCACCACTACCCGCCGCCCACGCTCGACCGCGTTTGGTCCGAAGATACATTCTCGCCTGTACCCGTATTCGTCGATACCGGCACCACGCTGATCGACCGCGGCAACCTGGACGCCTTCGTGCAAGCGCAGGCATCCGCGAAATCGTCTCAATGAGCGGGCCTATGCTCTCAGCCTCGCCCTCCATCTGGGTTGTGGCGCCGCGCTGTGGGGCAGCGCCGTGCGCTGCCATCGGTCTATAGATGACCTCCCTTGAAGTTCGCGAGCTTGCGCGCCGCTGCGGTTTCGAACTGGCCGGGGTATCGTCGGCGGCGCCCTCGCCCGGCTTCGCCTTATATCGCGACTGGGTGGATCGCGGTCTGGCCGGGACCATGCGTTATCTGACGGACCATCGGGCGGAAGTCCGCTCCGACCCCCGCAACCTGCTCCCCTCGGCACGATCCATCATATCCGTGGGAAAGCTCTACAACACGCCCCAGCCATACTCATCTGCTTTCGCCGGGAGCGACCTCGCCTGGATCTCTCGCTATGCCTGGGGAGACGACTACCACGAAGTCCTCCGCCAGGGACTCGATCATCTCGCCGCGCTGCTAGGTCCGGACCACCAGCATCGTGTCTGCGTCGACACGGCGCCTCTGCTGGAACGCTCCTGGGCGCGCGCGGCCGGCCTGGGCTGGATCGGAAAGAACACCTGCCTGATCAACGAGCAGATCGGTTCCTGGCTATTTCTGGGCGAGCTGCTGACTTCGCTGGAAATCGAGATCGCACCCGATTCCCCGCCCCCGGACCGCTGCGGCACCTGCACGCGCTGCATCGATGCCTGTCCCACCGCGGCGCTGACGCCCTACGAACTCGACGCCACGCGCTGCATCTCGTACTTCACTATTGAACTGCGCGGCCCTGTCCCGGACCAACTCCACACCTCCATGGGCGCTCACATCTTCGGCTGCGACATCTGCCAGGAAGTGTGCCCGTGGAACCGACGAGCCCCGTTCACCAGCGATCCGGCGTTCGCCCCACGCCTCATCGCCCCGCCGCTGGAGCGCATGGCCGCCCTCACCGAAACTGAATTCCGCGAGATGTTCCGAGGCACGCCCGTCACCCGCGCCCGCTATGCCGGTTTTCAGCGCAACGTCGCCATCGCGATCGAGAACGCCGGCCGTGGGGTAGGCTCTTAGCCCGCGGCGGCCTCTTAGGCCGCTCAGTGGCATATTTCCCCGATCTTACCCCGTATGCTTATGTACGCGGTATCCACCCAGCCGTCGTTTACTTGGGCTTGCCGGATGGGACCCAATCCTTTACTAAAGGACGTGTTGATGCCCATCCGGTCGAGAAGATGAAATTGCTGGTCACAAAACCCGTGGAAGTCTATCGCGGGCGAGATCTCCGCGAACCCTAAGGTTGAACGGCGCCTGGAAGAAATGGTCAGAACAGCGCCGGGGCAACGGCGGGAACGGAATGGCCGGCGAAGGCATCACGCGCCTTTCTGCCCCTGCCCGGTTTCTGAAGGCGGGTGAAGATCCTTCGGCGCGCCGGGCGCCTGCGGTTGAGACTGCTCGATGGACGAGCCACCGATTGGCGGTCATCCGATCAAATAGTAAATATCCGTTCGCAGCGTCGCCGGATCGTCGCTCCAGTGCCCATAAACCTCCCATGATGGCCCGGCAAGGCGCCGCCCGTTTTCGCGAGCCCACTGGTGAATCGCTTCGTGAGCCGCCTTCATTCGATCATAAGGACCCATATGGACCGTGGTCGCAACAGCCCCTGCCGGAATCGTCGCATTACCGCCCTGTTCCGCTTGAACGCCGCAGGCGATCTCGCACTCGCCCGCGGACCAACCAGGATAGAACACCACGTTCAGACCAGCTTTGCCCTTGAACCCGGCGTAGAACTCGTCGAACAATGCGCGGATTCTTTGCGGCAGATTCGCCATGGTCGCCCCGCCGCGCACCACTGCGACCGGTTGCTCGGGAACCTGCTTCACCTCCACAACGTACGATATCACCCGATTCTAGCGGAAACGTCTCTCTTTCATAACCGCCATCGCAAACGCGCGATCCTGTAGGGATGCCCTCGAACCGCCTCGCGAACGAGAAGAGTCCCTATCTTCTCCAGCACGCCCATAACCCTGTGGACTGGTACCCGTGGGGGCCGGACGCGTTCGAGAAAGCCAGCCGTGAAAACAAGCCCATCTTTCTTTCCATCGGCTATTCCACCTGTCACTGGTGCCACGTCATGGAACAAGAATCTTTCGAGAACGAAGATATCGCCAGTCTCCTGAACCGGCACTTCGTCGCGGTGAAGGTGGATCGCGAAGAGCGCCCCGACGTCGATCGCATCTATATGACCTTCGTGCAGGCAACCACCGGCAGCGGCGGCTGGCCCATGTCGGTGTTCCTCACGCCCGGCCGCAAGCCCTTCTTCGGCGGAACCTATTTTCCTCCCGACAACCGCTATGGCCGGCCCGGGTTCGCGTCACTGCTCGAACACGTGGCTCAGGCCTGGTCGGCGGATCGCGCCCGCATCGAGACATCCGGACGCGACATCGTGGAACAACTGCGGCAGGCCACCTCAGCCGCACCAACGCACGCCACTGTTCTCGATGACAAGACGTTGCTCGATCCGTGCTTCTACGCCCTCCGCCGCTCATACGATTCGAAGTATGGTGGTTTCGGCGGAGCGCCGAAGTTTCCCCGGCCCGTTGTCTTGAATTTCCTGCTGCGTTACGCCGCCGCGAGCGATAACGAGGAAGCCCGCGACATGGCCCTCCATACTCTGCGCAGTATGGACGGCGGCGGCATGCACGACCAGCTTGGCGGAGGCTTCCACCGCTACTCGGTGGACGAAACGTGGTTCGTCTCGCACTTTGAGAAGATGCTGTACGATCAGGCGCAGCTCGCTATTTCATATCTGGAGGCGTATCAGATCACACGCGACGAATCATACGCCGCCGTGGCGCGCGACATCTTCACGTACGTGCTGCGGGACATGACGGCTCCCGAAGGAGCTTTCTATTCGGCCGAAGACGCCGACAGTCCGCTCCCGGAAGATCCGTCGAGAAAAGGCGAAGGCGCGTTCTATCTATGGACGTGGGACGAGATCGAGCAGGCGCTCCCGCCAGCCGCCGCGGAGGCGTTCCGATCTCGTTTCGGCGTCGAACGAGGGGGCAACGTACGTCACGACCCTCACGGCGAGTTCGCCGGCAAGAATATTCTGTTCGTATCGCGCCCCGGCGACGACCCGAATCTCGCGGACTCCCGCGCGAAACTGCTGGCCATTCGTTCCGAGCGGCCGCGTCCTTACCGCGACGACAAGATTCTGACCGCCTGGAACGGCCTCATGATTTCGGCCTTCGCCCGGGGCGCCCAGGTGCTCGACGAATCAAAGCTCGCCACCGCGGCGCGCCGGGCCGCCAGCTTTTTCACCACGAGCATGTGGGATGGCGGCACACTCTTGCGGCGGTATCGCGATGGCGAAGCGGCCATTGCCGGCTTCCTCGATGACTATGCGTTCCTCACCCAGGCTCTTCTGGACCTCTACGAGACCGATTTCGAAATCGCCCACCTCGAAACCGCCATCGCCATAACCGAGCGCATGCTCGAATTGTTCGAAGATCGGGAAGCCGGCGCGTTCTTCAGCACGGCCGAGGGTGACCCCGAGCTGGTGTTGCGGATCAAGGACGACTACGACGGCGCCGAGCCAGCCGGAAACTCCGTGGCTATTCTGAACCTGCTCCGGCTCGCCAGAATCACCCGCCGCAGCGGCTTCGCGGAGGCCGCTGAGCGGGCGCTGCAGGCTCTGGCATCGCGCATCTCTTCCCAGCCCGTAGCCGTGCCCCAACTGCTGGTGGCCCTGATGTTCCGGCAAGCCTCACCGCTCCAGATTATTTTGTCCGGGGAACGCGACACGGAACCCACGCGCGCCCTTCTGAGCCGGCTGCGCGAGCGCTTCCAGCCCAATGCCATCGTATTGCTGGTGGATTCGGAGGAAACGCGCAAGACGCTCTCGGGGTTCGCGCCGGAAGTGGCCGGTATGCGGCAGGCGGGTGAACGGACCGCGGCATACGTCTGCCGCGACTATGCCTGCGATCTTCCCACCACCGATCCAAATCGCTTCGCCGAGCTGTTGGATCAACAACAATAAAATCGGCGCTTTACCCGCGCGTATTCGTGTTAATTCTAGTGTCCTGTCTCCGAAGTCCGCTGACAAAAGCGTGCAACCGACGTCAGGATTTCATCGGCCGTCTTCGTCCAGACAAAGGGCCGGGGCGATTCGTTGGTGAGCGATAAATATCTTTTGATGGCCGCTTCCAACTCGCGAATGCTGCGGTGAACGCCACGGCGAAGCTGTTTCTCAGTAAGAGCGGCGAACCACCGTTCGACCAGATTGATCCAGGAGGCGCTGGTCGGCGTGAAGTGCACGTGGAAACGGGGACGTTTGGCCAGCCATGCGCGGATGGCCGCGGTTTTGTGAGTGCCGTAGTTGTCCAGAATCAAATGGACGTCCAGCGACGCGGGCACTGCCTGCTCGATGGTGTCGAGAAACTTGCGGAATTCCACACTGCGGTGCCGGCGATGGCAGGCGCCGATCACCGTTCCAGTCTGCACATCGAGCGCGGCAAACAGGGACGTGGTGCCGTGGCGCTTGTAATCGTGACTGCGGCGCTCGGCCTGTCCGGGACGCATCGGCAACAGCGGTTGCGTCCGGTCCAGCGCCTGAATCTGCGACTTCTCATCGACGCACAGGACCAGTGCGCGGTCCGGAGGATTCATGTACAGTCCAACGATGTCGCGAACCTTATCAATGAACAGCGGGTCTTTGGAAAGTTTGAACGTCTCGCTGCGATGCGGTTGCAGGGCGAACGCTCGCCAGATGCGGCTGACGGTGCTTCGGCTGAGTCCGCACTGCTTCGCCAGCGAGCGCGTACTCCAATGCGTGGCGTCACGCGGCAGCGATTCCAGAGTCATGGCCAGCACTCGCTCCACCTCCGCGTCGCTGACCTTGCGCGGTGTCCCAGGACGAGGCTCATCGAGCAATCCATCGAGGCGCTTTTCGACAAAGCGCGCCCGCCACTTTCCGACCATCTGTTTAGTGACCCGAAACTGATCGGCCACCTGGGTGTTGGTCTTGCCGCCGGCACAGGCCAGAATGATCTTCGCACGCAAGGCCAGCGCCTGAGCCGACTTTGGCCGCCGCGCCCACTCCAGCAGGGACCGTCGCTCCTCCGGTGTGATCACCAACTCGGGAAGCGGGCGTCCAATTCGCATCGCCGTACTCCTTTGTACATGAGATGCAAACCGGCCGTCCTGTTATTCAGCGGACTTCAGAGACAGGACACTAGCAGGATGCTGAAAAAGCCCGAAAACCGCTTGTTTACACGCGCGGCTCGGAAACGCAGCTACGTGTTTGCAGGTGGTTACCGAACCGCGACGGTGACGGAGCGGGGACCAGATAGCCTTTTTCAGCATCCTGCCAGGCCCGGAGGCTTCGTCAGCGCCCGAACAAGGACGCCAGTTCCGGCGTCGCTTCCATGGCCTCACGCCAGCATTCCCGCGCCTCGCTGTCCTTGCCCAGCGAACTTAAGGAGTGTCCGAGATTGAGCAGCGCTTCGCCGAATCCGGGCTTCTCCGCGGCGGCCTGGCGCAGCAGGTTTATGGCGTCCTCGTGAAGTCCGGCTTTCTGCAGCAGCAGACCGGTGTTGTAACAAAGCTCCGGAGCCTGCTCGCCCAGTTCTGTCAGCTTATTCAGCGTCTCCAGAGCGCGAATGTAATCGCCTTCCTCCACCATGAGGGCCCCCAGAGCGTTCAACGCGGCCACCGGCTTGGAGTTGGATTCCAGCGCCCTCTCGAACGACTGTCCGGCGGCTTTACGGTCGCCGCTTCGCCACTGCGCGATGCCCAGGTTGAGCCAGGCGTCGGGCCATTTCTCGCGCTTCCCGACGCACACCAGAAACGCCTCCACGGCGCCCGCCGCATTGCCAGTTTGCAAACGCAGGCAACCCAGACGGAAACTGGCGTCCTCCCACTCGGGCTTCAACGAAACGAGCTTGGTGAGCCGCACTTCGGCCGCTACCACATCCCCCTCGCGCTCATAGAGCACCGCCAGGTTCCACAGAGCCGCGGCCAGCGACGGATTGGCGTCCAGCGCCCGGTTGTATTCGTCCCGCGCTGCGCCGAACTCCGCGCGTTCGTGCAGCAACAGGCCCAGATTGGCATGGGCCTGGGGCGCGTCAGGCTGGGTGCGAATGGCCTCGCTATATGCATGGATCGCTTCGTCCACGCGGTTCAGTTTCTGATACGCGAATCCCAGGTTGTACCACGGCTCCCAACTGCCTGAAGCCACCTTCACCAGTTGGGACAGGTGCTTTACCGCGGTCTTGTAGTCTCCGCGAGCCAGGGCCAGCGTGGCCAGACCCTCCAGCGCCGGCCGCGCCTGATCGCGAAGGCGCAGAAGCCTCTCGCAATAATCGCGAAGCTTATCGTCGTCCTCGCGCGCGGCCGCCAGCGAAATCAGGTTCACCAACAGATCCGGATTCTTCGGGTTGGCCGGCAGCACTTCGCGATAAAGGTCGTTGGCCTCATCCAGCCGATTGAGCATCTGCAGAGCCACGGCTTTGCCGAACAGCGCCCGGGGGTGAGCGGGCTCGGCGCCCAGGCAGGACTCAAACGCCGCCAGTGCCTCCTCGGCTCGGCCCACGCGAAGCAGGCAGACCCCCATTCCCAGTGAGCATTCCACGCGGTCGGGCGCAACCTGCAACGCCGCGGTGAAGTGCGTTACGGCGTCTTCATAACGCTGCAGCCGATGACAGCAGAGTGCAATGTTGTAACCCGCCGCGCTATGTCCCGGCACCAGCTTGAGCAGTTCCGCGTAGCTGGCTTTCGCGGCTTCCCAGCGGTTCAGCTCGAATTCAAGCTGCCCTTTCGCCCACCACAGATCCGGCGTCGCCTCGCCTTTTTCGATTCCTTCCCGTACTTTCTGAAGCGCCGCCTCAGCCCGGTTTTCGCTGGCCAGGACGAGCGCTTCCTTAAGCGCGCTCGATTCCACTCCCCGCTTTGACACACCCGGTTCCAGTGTGTCGTTGCGCATCAGCGCATCCACCAGTTGGTCATCAACAACCCACAACCACTGATCGTTTAGTTCCGGCATACTGCAAACTCCGTTGTCATGGACTCCGTTGTCATGGGCTCCGTTGTCATCGATGCATACGCTCCCACGGCGGACGCGCGGGCTCCCCTGCCCTCTACCGCCGCCGTGCTTCCGGCAATGCCCAGCACCGCGACCACCATACCGAGCTTGAACCATCGCGAAAGGCCGCTTCTGGGCTTCGCCGCGGCGCCGAATGTTGGTACCGAATCGTCAGCGGCAGGCGCCGGCCCATCAGCCACTTCCACAGTCGTGGAACTCGGTTTCCGCGCTTCAGCGGGCGCGCTCGATTCCTGCTTACTACGCTCCATCGCGCCAGCACCGGCTCCGGGGGGCCGTCCCAACGCCATTTTGGGCCGGAACGGCAACGTGTTCCACGACGGAATCTGCGGGTTCGCGCTGACCAGAGCGATCGCCTGGAAACTTTGCATGAGCCGTGATTTGCCGGGCGCGCCGGCGGGGCGAATGTTCACCGGCAGGAACCCGGGTTCACGGGGATGGTCGGCCCCGCTCGCGGCCTCAACCTTGGGAACAGCCGCTTCCGTTGGAAGCTGCTGCGCCTTCTCCTGCTTCGCCGTCGCAGGTGCCTTTACAGGCACCGCGGGCGCGTCTGCTTTCGCGGTAGCGGGTGTCTTCAGCAGAGCCGCAAACGGCCCCTTCACTTTGTCCGCTCCGGACGCTTCCGCTTTCGCCGACGCCGGCGTTGCGGTCTTCGCCGCTGCGGGTTTCTGCGGTGCGGCGGGCGCCGGCGCCGCTACGGGCGCCTTCGGAGCGACGGCGGCTGGCGTCGCCGGGGAGCGAGGCGTCGCCTCCTTTTTTCCGCCGAAAAGCGAGGAGAGCAGAGCTTCGTTGATCACCGGCTCGCGGCTGGCGGATGAACGGACAGACGCAACCCGGAAGGGAGACGCAGGCGCTTTGGCCTGCTCCGGCTGAGGCGCCGGTTCTGCCGCTTCCGCCGGTTCTGCGGGACTGGCCGGACCGGCTTCCACTTCGTGCACGGCCTGTTCTGGAGCTTCCGTGGGAGTTTCCGCCGGAACGGGCGCGGCGGGCAGACTGGCCCGGAGAACCGCCGCCAGTCTTTCCTCCGCCGAGGCCAGCTCTAAACCATCCACCCAATCCGGCTGAAGGCTTTCAGGAAACTCCCAGAAGAATTGGAACCGTGACGCGGATTCGAGTCGAAACTCAGCTTCCGGAGTTGGCGCCGGGCTCAGTTCAATCACGACCGGGCCGCTCACCGGAGGAGCAACCGTGTTGACGATTTCGAAATGGTGCTCTGGGTATGCGCAACCCGGATCGATACCCAGCTGCGGGTAATCGGAGGCCGTGGGTACCGCCGTGCTGCCACCGGGGACCGCTCGACTCTGCACGATGACTCCGGATTCGCCGAGCGCCGGCACAAAGTGGAGTTCGCCGATCTCGGGGAGGCCAACGGGGAAGACAGCGGGCGTCAGAACCGCGGCGGTGGGCGTGGCAGTGGCGCCGTAGCGCGCGCGATGCTCCATCACCAGGCCCGACTCGCGCGGCGCTGGCGCAAAATGAAGCTCACCGCTCGACGGAAGCCCCGTGGAGGAGACAGCCGCGGCCAGGACCAGAGAAACGGGAACCGTGGTCGCGCCGTCGCGGGCGCGATGTTCCATCACCAAACCGGACTCACCTGGCGCCGGCGCGAGGTGAAGCTCGCCGTTTTCAGGCAGGCTGATCGAGGAGACCGCGGGTGCCAAAGCGAGCGCGACTGGCGCGACGGTGGCGCCATCGCGAGCATGGTGATCCATGACCAGCCCGGACTCGCGAGGCTCGAGCGCAAAGGAAAGATCACCGATCTCCGGAAGGCTGATCGAGGAGACCGCCGGCGCCAGCACCAGCGAAACTGGAGCCGTGGTTTCTCCGGCGCGTGCGCGATGCTCCATGATCACGCCCGCCCGAATGGGCTCCGGCGCGAAATGGAGTGCGGCGGGCACGGGAAAGCCAATGGGCCAGCCCGCAGGCTCCAGGGATGGAGGGGCGAGCATGGCGATGGCCTGATTGCGAATTGCTACGGCTTGCTTGAAATACTCCCCCCGAGCGGTGGGCTCCTCCACCGGTTTCTCGGGCGACCCGGAAGAGCCTGCGGCAGCGTTTGGCTGGCGGGCCGGAGCTTCCTCATGGCGAGTCTGGGCTTCCATCAGCCGGCTAAGCGCAAGCTTATTGTATTCTTCGTGATAGCTCTGTTTATGCGCGTCCGAGCAAAACTCACCTCCGCCCGTGAGTTTTTTGAACAGGGCCATTTGCTTGCCGCAATACAGACACCGCATACACCCAATTCATCGGCGGTTCGGGTCAATCGGAGAAGATGCCCAAGTGAGGTTTTTATCGGATTGGTGACTTACGGCTGCCGTCCTGGGCCATGGCCCTGGATGTATTACGTCCCTGCGTCCCGCCGCACACCCCTGCGAAGCAACCCGCATCAACGTAAGTGGTTGATATTCGGTTCGGTGTCAGGTCGCAGGCCTCCATCGAGCGTCGTACGGCCAGGGGATTCCACCTGGGCGCGAACGTTCCCAACAATGCGATCTGTGCCTAAAGTTATGCCCTTACCCGCCGATGGTATGGGTGTTCGTCAAGTTGCCCACCGCGCGAGCCGGCGAACAGGAGAGCAGGAACATGGCAAAGCACGACGCTTTGAAGAATCATCTGGACACCCTTCGCAATGCGATTCCCGAGTTGAAAGGCGTGCTGCTGGCCTCCGTGGAGGGGCTGCCCGTTGCTCACGCCCTGTCGAACGGCATGGACGCTAACCGCGTATCGGCGATGGCCGCCGCCGCTTCCAGTCTGGGACGGCGCATCAGCGACAGCATGGCCACCGGAGTTCTGAATGAGGTTTCGATTAAGGGCGAGGAAGGGATGTTATTCGTATACTCGGCCGGCCCCAAGGCCGTGCTGGCGGTCATTGGACCAACGCCTTCCAACGCCGGTCTGATTCATCTCGAAGCCCGCAATACCGCTAAAGAGATCGCCGAACTATTCTAGGAAACCCGTGGGGCAGCGCCATGCGCTGCCTCTGCCACCTGATTTCGGGTCCGCGCGACAACCCCCCCATCTGTCACCGCCTATCCACGGCAGCTAGCACAAGCATTACTTCTTGAACAGATTGTCGAAAGCAGCGCGGGCGTCCTGCGACGAGCGCGGAGCTGGCGACGAACTCCGAGTGATCGCCGAAGGAGTCTGCGCTCCAATGGTGGCCGCGTCGCGCGCCACAGTGACGCGCGGACGGAACAATTCGCATTCGTTAGCCTGGTCCTTGACGGCAATCCGTACCGGTATAGGCTTCAGGCATTGAAATCGGGTCGAAGTATCAAAATTGCTGCATTGTTTACAGCAATGCAGGGGCGTGCCGCATTTCGGACAGTTCCCTTTAAAGTCGATGTCCGCCGGAAGCATGGTGGAACAACTGAAGCACCGTGAGGCCGCGACCGTCTGCAGCAGGCGTGGAAGGCGTGGACCGGTAACATCGATCGACGGCTTTGGTCCGGAGGGCCGCGGCTTGTCGTCCCGGCTCTGGCCGTTCGCGGGGCGGTCGTTATCCTGGTAACCCCGCTGTCTGTATTTGCGATCTCCGCCGTCCATGTGTATGTACTCCGGCGCAGGCATTCTCGTCCACGTGGGGGACTGCCGCGCAGCGATCTTCGCGGAATGTGACCGGACTATGCTCCGGATTGGCCGCGGTTCGAGGGCTTACGTAACGTAACTGCCGTGTAAATAAACTTCGGCATCCATTGACCGAAGCTCGGTGTTCACAATGCAGGATGAGTACGAAGGATGGGATCTCGAGTCCTGGTCTCCATTCGCCAGGACGACCCGCGTGCCCAAGTTCCTATGTACCACGGAACGGGTTCGGATGCCAATGAATTCTTTGCGGACCACCCATCACCACCCCCCACTCTTGCAGATCAACAGCTTGCGCGCCGGGGTCCTCGATGGCAATCCCTGCACCGAAGTCGCCATCACATATAATCCGTAACAGGATGCGCAGGAATCTGCTTCTCGGCTCGGGTGTGGTGCTGTTCACGGCCCTGCTCGCGCTGGTAGTGTGGCAGGGTTCCTTCACCATCGAGCCGCTGGCCACCGCCAGCCCCGAACAAACTTACGTGTTCTGGGGTCTGTCCACGCTGGTTTTCCTGCTCACCGTTCTGCTTGGGTTCCTGCTGTTCCGCACCGGCGTCAAACTGTACATCGAGCGCCAGCGCCGCAGTCCGGGCGCGCATCTCCGCTGGAAACTGGTGGCTGCGGCGCTGGCGCTGAGTATCACGCCGGTGCTGTTCCTGGTGCTGTTCAGCGTGGAAGTGCTCAATCGCAATCTCGACAAGTGGTTCAGCCGCCCCGCCGAGCAGGTACTGCAAAACCTGGAGGATGTGCGCCGCGCCCTCATCGGCGAGAGTCAGGCTAAAGTGGACGCGGAAGCGCATTGGATGGCCGCGCTGCCGCCGGATCCCGCAACCTGGGAGCGCTTCTGCCGCGAACACGGAATCGAACAGGCGGAGTTGAGCCTCACCGGCGGCGCCATCCAAACCGTTTGCGCGCCTCCCGCCTCCAGCGGCGCGTCTCAGGACCGGCTGCTGTTCATGGCCACCGCGCCAGCCGCTCAGGGGCGGCTCACCATTTCCGCGCGGATGCCGGACGTGCTGGCCAACAAACACCGGGAGATCGACCGTTACCGCGCGGAATACTTGCGCCTGGCGCAGGATCGCCGCGAGTACCGCCGTTTCTACGTTCTTCTGCTGTTGCTGATCACCCTCTTCATCCTCTTCTTCGCCACGTGGCTCGCGCTGTTCCTTTCGCGGCTGATCAGTATTCCCATCACCGCCCTGCTGCATGCGGCCGAGGAAGTGCGCGGCGGTAACCTGGCGCATCGCCTGCGCATCGGCGGAATCGACGAGTTAGGTCTCCTGGTGAAGGCGTTCAATGAGATGACCGCCGAGCTGGAGAGCAGTCGCGGCGAGTTGGACAATCGCCGGCGTTTCACCGAAGCCATCCTCGAGAGCATTCCCACGGGCGTCATCTCGCTCTCCGCCGACGGCAGCATTCTCAGCGTGAATCGCGCGCTGAAAGGCATCCTTCCAGCCGAACAGATCAGCCGCGCCGCCCGCATTTCGGATTTGTTTTCGCGCGAGGACGCCACCGAAATTCGCTATCTGATGAACCGCGCGCGCCGCACCGGCGTTGCCGGAAGCCAGTTGGAGCTGAAAACCGAAGGGCGCACCATGCAGCTCTCGGCCACCGTGGCGGCGCTGGAGGAACGGCGCAGCTCCGGCTTCGTTCTGGTTCTGGAGGACACCAGCGAGCTGTTGCGGGCGCAGCGGGCGCTGGCATGGCAGGAAGTCGCGCGGCGCATCGCACACGAAATCAAGAACCCACTGACGCCGATCGCGCTCTCGGCCGATCGCATCGCCCGCCAGCTCGAACGTGGCGCGGCCACGGATACCACGCGGCGCATCCTCGAAGAATGCTCGCAGACCATTCTGCGGGAAGTGGAATCCGTGCGCACGCTGGTCGACGAATTTTCGCAATTCAGCCGCTTCCCCACGGCGCAACCCGTTCCCTCGGACCTCAACGCCATCACCGAGAACGCTCTGGCCGTGTTTCAAGACCGCCTGCCGGGCATCCGCGTCCGCAAGGCGCTCGCACTGGCGCTGCCCATGGTCAACGTGGATCCGGAACAGTTCAAACGCGTGATCGTGAACCTGGTGGACAACGCGGCCGAGGCCATGCAGGATTCGCCTCTGAAGGATCTGCTGGTGACCACCTCGCCCAGCGACGCCGATACGGTGGAGCTGGTAATTGCCGACACCGGTTGCGGCGTATCCCGCGAGGACCGTGAAAAGCTGTTCCTCCCCTACTTCTCCACCAAAGGGCGAGGAACCGGGCTGGGCCTGGCCATCGTAAACCGAATTCTGACGGATCACAACGCGGCCATCCGCGTGGAGGACAACGTGCCCTCCGGCGCGCGCTTCATCATAGACGTTCCGGTATCCGGCGCGGGCCGCACGGAGATGGCGGCGGCGGAGACTAACGCATGAAACCCGGGAACATTCTGGTGGTCGACGACGAGCCGGGCATCCGGCAGTCGCTCGCGGGCGTCCTCGATGACGAAGGGTACCCGGCATCCGCCGTAGGCAGTGGAGAGGACGCGCTGACAGAGCTCGCGCGGCTGCCATACGACGTCGTGCTGCTGGACGTGTGGCTGCCGGGCATGGACGGCCTCGACACGCTGGCCCGCATTCAGGAGATTCCGTTCGAGAGCCGCCCGGTGGTGGTGATTATCTCCGGCCACGGCACCATCGAGACCGCGGTCAAGGCCACGCGGCTGGGCGCTTTTGATTTTCTTGAGAAACCGCTCACCATCGACAAAGTCGCGGTGGTGGTGAAGAACGCTGTGTCGCAGCGCAAGCTGGAACTGGAGCTGCACCGGTTGAAGGAGGACGGCCGTAAGACACTCAGCATCATCGGCGAAAGCGTGCCCATGAAGGCGCTGCGGCAGCAGCTCGCGCTGATGGCCGGAACTAATGGGCGCGTGCTCATCTATGGTGAGAGCGGCACCGGGAAAGAGCTGGTGGCGCACGCCATTCACGATCTGAGCCCGCGCGCGGCGGAACCGTTTGTCGAGGTAAACTGCGCGGCCATTCCCGAGGACCTGATCGAAAGCGAGTTGTTCGGGCATCGCAAGGGAAGCTTTCCGGGCGCGCAGGAGGATAAGACCGGCAAGCTGCAGAAGGCCGACGGTGGAACGTTGTTTCTGGACGAGGTGGGCGATATGAGCCTGCGCACGCAGTCGAAACTCTTACGCGCGCTCGATGAACAACGCTTCGAGCCGGTGGGCGCGTCGCATTCAATCACTGTGGACGTGCGTGTGGTGGCCTCGACCAATAAGCATCTGGACGAAGAGATCGAGCACGGCAATTTCCGCGAGGATTTATTCTATCGCCTCAACGTAATTCCGTTTAATGTGCCGCCTTTGCGCGAGCGCAAGGAAGATATTCCGCTGCTGGCGGGGTATTTCGTAAAAGAATTCACTTCGGCCTACGGGCGCAAGGCCAAGGAGTTGACGCCCCAGGCGCTGGAGCTTCTGCAGGAATACCACTGGCCCGGTAACGTACGAGAGCTGCGCAACGTAATGGAGCGGATCGTCATCATGAATCCGCAGGCGCGCGTGGATGCGCGGCACATCCCGCTAAACCCGGCGCGGCGAGCGGCCTCGGATCACCCGAGCGAGCATTTCGGCAGCCTCCAGGAGGTTCGGGAGTCCGCCGAGCGAGAGTACATTCTGCGGAAGCTGGATGAAACCAGCGGGAACGTCTCGCGCACGGCGGAGTTGCTCGGCCTGGAGCGGAGTAATCTTTATCGCAAAATGCGCACGCTGGGTATTGCGCCGAGAGAGTGAGGACAGCGCCGGACCCGTCACTCCGCGTGGCTGCCGCAATAAGGGCACGGGTTGGTCGAAAGAGTCACCCTCTTTTGCGGCGGGCGGTCCTTGCGCGGGTTGGGAGCGATGGTGATCTGCACCCCCATCGAGTATTCGCCGCTCTCGAACGGGACAGTAACCCACTCCTTGCTTCCCACCGTGCGGGTTTCAAAATTGCGTCCGTAAATCACCGTGGGCGTGCTCAACCCCATCGGTCCCAGCTTCTCTTCCAGGGCATTCTTGACGTTGCCGATAATCATGTTGCCCATTTCGGCTACGGCGTCCAGGACCTCATCGTCCACCACGCTGTATTCCGCCATCATGAGCTGGCCCGCCATGCGGCAGGCGAATTTCCCGTCGCAATACAGCGTCCCCGAACCCGCCCAATCGCCTGCGAACCCCAGCAGGGCTACCACGCCCGCCCGGTTTCTGGCCGCTGCTTCGCCAATCTCCATCGGACCGGCCACCAGATCCATCGCCAGCATCGTGGAAAAGACGTCGCAAGCAGAGGAGCGAATCGCCTCGGCGATCTCCTGTTCGGAGATCGGTTGCGCAACACAAGTGTCGCTCATAAGGCCCGCTTGCCCCTCCGAAGTTCTCATCGGCTATCGATCTTCGAGTTTTAGCCGCCGGTCATGATGTAATGGTTTTCTTACAATGGAAAACTCCGACACTCCCCTGGTCCAGCCTGGCCGAACCCTCGGCGTGATTGGCGCCGGCGTAATGGGCCGCACGCTGATTCAGGGTTTGCTCGAAAGCGGCGCGATCACCCGCGAACAGGTGTGGGCCAGCGCTCGCACCGAGAGCACGTGCGAAAGGGCCGCCGCGGCGCTGGGCATCCCGGTGGAAGTCGGCTATCGACACCGCGTGCCCGGCGCGGGCATGATTCTGGTTTGCGTGAAGCCAGGCCAGGCGGCGAAGGTGCTGGGCACGTTGCGCGATGCCAACCCGCGGCCTGATACGCTGCTCATCTCTATCATGGCCGGCGCCACCACCGCGCAACTGGAATCCATGCTGGGCACCCCGAACCCCTGGGTGCGGGCCATGCCCAATACGCCGTGCATCGTGCGCGAAGGCATGAGCGTAGTCTGCGGCGGGCGCCATGCGAAAGCGGAACATCTGGCGCGCGCGCAGCGCGTTTTCGAAGCCTGCGGCCAGTGCGCGGCGGTAGACGAAACATACTTCAACGCCATCACGGCGCTCAGCGGCAGCGGACCCGCATACCAGTACCTCATCATGGAAGCTCTCGCCGACGCTGGAGTGCGCGTGGGACTGCCCCGCCATCTCGCCTTAAAGCTGGTGGCGCAGACCGCTCTCGGCGCCGCGCGCATGGTGCAGAGTAGCGGCCGCCATCCCGCGGCCCTGCGCGACGATGTCACCACCCCCGCCGGCTGCACCATTGGCGGCCTGCTGATGCTCGAGGACGGCAAGATCCGGTCCGTGCTCGCGCGGGCGGTGGAAGAAGCCACCCGCATTGCCGCACAACTGGCGCCGCCGGTTTCTCACGACAGTGCAGCGCCGGCGCACCCGTGAACCGGCGTCGCTGCCCAGCGCCGGTCGCCTGCCTTCGCAAGATGTTCGCCTAATCGCCTCTGGACTTTTGACGGCGAAAGTGCAAAAATTCAGAAATCACTGTAACGGTGGAACCGGTCCGCGCCACCCGATGAAGGACTACATCGAGCTCACCAAGCCGCGCATCACCTGGCTCATCCTGATGAGCACCGGCATCGGCTACTACTTCGGGATTGCCCACGGCTGGCACCTGGCGACGCTGTTGAATGCGGTGCTGGGAACAGGCCTTCTGGCCTCTGGAACGGCGGCTCTCAATCAATGGTACGAACGCGACGCCGACGCAAAAATGCGGCGCACTCAGGGGCGCCCGATACCTTCCGGGCGGCTCGACGCGGGCCGCGCATTCTGGTTTGGCGCGGGCATCTCCGCGATTGGGTTCGTGGATCTCTGGTTTGGCGCGAACCCGCTCACCGCGCTGCTGGGCCTGATTACGCTGCTTACTTATCTTTTTTTCTACACCCCTCTCAAACAGCGTTCGCCTCATTCGACCACGGTAGGGGCCATCCCCGGCGCCATGCCGCCGCTCATCGGCTATGCCGCGGCCCACGGGAGCCTTACCATCGAAGCATGGTTGTTGTTCGGCATCCTCTTTCTGTGGCAGTTCCCCCATTTCTATTCGATTGCGTGGATGTATCGCGAGGACTATGAACGCGCCGGTATTCGCATGCTGCCCGTAGTGGAGCCGGATGGCGAATCCACCGCCCGGCAGATGTTCTGGTTTGCGGCGGCTCTGCTCGGCCTGAGTTTGATTCCGCGCTACGCGGGCATGACCGGCAATCTGTATCTGGTGGGCGCCGCGCTGCTCGGCCTCGGTTATCTGTACGCCGCCCTTCGCGTCATGCAGGACTGTACCCGGCCGAGGGCCCGCGCCGTGTTACTTGCCTCCGTGTTCTACCTTCCACTCTTGTACGGTTTGATGGTCGTCGACCGCGTGGCATGAAAAGGCTGTTGATTCCGGTGTTGCTGCTGGTTTTTGCGGCGTGCCGCCACGGCGAAAGCAATCTCGACGATTTTGGAACCGTGCCACCGTTTCAGCTCACCGCGCCGGACGGAACCACATTCGACAGCGGCTCGCTGCGCGGTAACGTGTGGGTGGCGGATTTCTTTTTCACGACCTGCGGCAGCATTTGTCCGATGATGAGCGCCCACATGCACCATATACAGGACGCCATCGCGGATGTCCCCCGCGCGCAGCTCGTGTCCTTCACCATCGATCCGTGGCATGACACGCCGCCGGTGCTGGCCAGATACGCGGCGCTGTATCACGCTTCGCCAGCCCGTTGGCATCTCCTCACCGGTCCGCAGGCCACGCTCCAACGTCTGGACCGGGACGTGTTCAAGCTCGGGAACGTGGATGGCAGCCTGACGCACAGCCCGCGCTTCGTGCTGGTGGACGGCGCTGGGCACATTCGCGGTTACTACGACACCACGGAAGAGGGCAGCATTCCGAAGATCATCGCCGACCTGCGTTCACTGGCCGAGGAGAGGTCGTGATAAGCATCAACGATCTTCCCACGCTGAATGCCACCCTCAACGGGACGGCCGCGGTACTGCTGATCCTGGCTTACATCCTGATTCGCCGTAAGCGTGTCGCGGCGCACCGCCGGGTCATGGTTACTGCGTTTTGTGTCTCGGTGGCCTTCCTGATTTCCTACATCGTCTACCATGCCCACATCGGTTCGAAGCACTACGAGGGAACCGGCCTGCTGCGCCCGTTGTACTATTCAATCCTGCTGACCCACACCTCCCTGGCAGTCACTGTGCCGGTCCTGGCCATCATCACCTTGCGGCGCGGCCTGCGTAAGGAATATGTCCGCCATCGCGCCATTGCGCGCTGGACCCTGCCTATCTGGCTGTACGTGAGCGTGACGGGCGTGGTCGTCTACGTGATGCTCTACCACGGATAACTCTTTCAATCCATCCTGTTTCCAGCGGCTTACGAAACTAACCGCGCGGCGCTGTGCGTACACTCGTGCTTTCTCCGGGAGGAACTGATTGCATGGGAACCACGCTCACATATCCAATACCGATCGGCGCAATCACGCTGGCTGGCATCACCATGGCAGGCGGGTCGTCGATCTTTGATCCGGCTCAGGGGGTAAAACGATGGGTAGATCCATCAAAGAGCGGCCTCCCTCCGGACAACCCGGCCAATTACATGGTCTTCGATGCGGCAAATGGGACCGAAGTCCCGCTACAGATCGCCAACGGACTCGCGGCAACGGCGAACATCCCCGCCGTATATCCACCTCCGGTTGCGCCCACTCCCACCCCGGCGACAATGAGCTTTACGAACGGCACCGCGATCTCGACGATCCCGATAGCGCCTGCCGATCTGAGTACCCAGGGGCAAGCCATCGCTCTGGCCTCGGCCCTCACGTTGGCTCTGGGGATTGAGTTCAGCGCCGCGGTCGGCGTCCCCTCCGGGTGGATCTTCAACAGCAACGGCGAGACCAGGGAGATGTTCCAGGTGTTCGCGGCGGGCGTCGTTCCGGCCTACGCCGGTCAGTTGCTGGAAGCCCAGAGCCAGACCGGGATCGGATCTCCTGGTGCCTGGGTTCTGAGCGCCGGCTATCCGCAGCAGGTCGGCTGGAGCCCGGCTTCGGTCCCCGTGCCCAACGCCAATACTCCTCCGGATGTGCCCGTTCCGGTGCGCGCGCTGCTGCCCGGAGAAAGTTTCCAATCGGGCGGCCTGCCGGGAATCTGGGAGGTAGTGAGCAGCACCAGCGCAGAAGCCCTGGCCGCTCCGGCGACGGTAGCCCAGGTTATGCAGCTCCAGACCGACCTGAACCTCATCAAACAGTTCCTGGGAATCAGCGGGTGATGCGACCCACCGCGCTGGCCGCAGCCCTCGCCCTCGCCGCATGGGGACAGACGGAACGTTCCCCGACCTCAGCTCCGCCGCCCGTGAGAATGCAGGTGGGCTCAGGCCCCGTGCAGGATTGCGACAGTACCGGCTGTACCCCCGAACTGCCAGCCCTCGCCCCGCCCACTCAGACGCAAATTCCATGCATCCTGACCCAGGCGGCTCCGGAGCCCACCGACGCTACCCGAAAGCTGGGAATCAAGGGCCTGGCTTTGTACGAGGTGCGGATCAGCAACCTCTGTGCCGCCGTCCGCACGGTCGGAGGAGCCCAGGTCCTCATGTCTCTGCAAGGCCTGCCGGGCGTCGATGCGGCCACCGCCTCGGGAGTGCTCAGCGGTTTCGCCACCATGTCCAAAGCGGCGGTGGTCTCCCGCATTCTCGGTTTTCTCGCGGGTGCCGCGACGCTGGGAATGGCCGCGCGTGGAGTGAAGACGGGCACTACGGAAATCACCGGGTCCGCCGCGGGTCTGTTCACGTTTGGCGCGCAGTATCTCGGACGCTCGCCGACCATTCCCCAACTCTCCACGATCATCGCGAAATTGTGCGGGCCCACGGTAAGTCTGGCCGCCGCTGGCACCAGCGCATCAGGGCAGTCATCCAGCGCGGACTGCCTGATTCTGGCCGCGGCCCTGCCAAATGCGCCTGTAATCACGGGGAACATCCCCTGAATACCAGCCCAGGACCGAAACATTTCCATTCCCCGCAAGCCGGTAATCGGTTAGACTGTTGATTCACGTGTAAGCGTTTGGGGGGATGTGTGTTCTTAGCCCGGTTGCTGAGAGTTTTCGCCAGTTCCTGCTTGCTGAGCGGTCTGGTTTTTTGCACAACGGAAGCAGGGCTCTCTCCGCCCGCGGCAAACGCCAGCCAGACCGTCGCCGCAGCCGTCGGCGATGAAGTAACGCTCGACCTGGTAGTTCGCGACAAACACAGTCATCCCATCCGCGATCTCCGCCCGGAAGAGCTGCAGATCACCGATGACGGCGAATCCGTAAAGGTGACCCGCCTGCAGGCTGGCACGGCGTCCGGCCCCTTTTTCGTCTCGCTGGTATTTGACAATCTGGACGCCGTGTCGGCTCGGCTGGCGCGCGACGCCGCGCTGGAGATGCTCAAACAGAACCTGGGAGCCGAGACCTCTTTCGCCGTCTGGAGGATTCATGACCGGCTGCATCTGGTGCAGGCGTTCACAACGGACCGCGAGGCGGCACGGCGCGCCATTGAAACCGTCGCAACTCTGGCGGCTCACCCCAAGGGAGCGGAGACCGGCCCGGTTTCCGGTCCCGCGGCAGAAATTGCCCGGTCCTCGGAAGGGATCATCCGTGATGAGCATTTTCGTCCCTGCCCTTCTCGATTGCTGGCGCTTACCCGGCATATGGGACTAACGCCGGGACGCAAGACCATCCTTTATTTCTCCGACGGTATCGACGTCACCGCGACCACGCCCGAACAGCTTCGCGCGATGATCGGTAGTGCCAATCGGGCGCGCGTGAGCATCTACGCCCTGGATGTGAGCGGGCTCACCCGGACTGCGCAGATTGCCGCCTTTGGGCCGGTGATGCCGGACAACGGAAAGCCCGCCGCTGAGGAAGCCGCGCCGGAGACTGCCACCGCGAACGCTTCCGCGGCGCCGCAGGAAGACAAGCGCCAACCCCTACGGAGGCTGGCCGAATCCACCGGGGGGCTCTACATCGATCAATGGGCTGACCTCCGCGTGCACATAGAGCGCATCGCGGAGGACATGACCACTTACTACGTTGCCTCGTACACGCCAGCGAATCAGGAGTACGATGGCAGCTTCCGTGCGGTTACGGTCAGGACCAGCCGGCGCAGCGCGCAACTGCAAGGGCGCGCCGGATACTTCGCTCTTCCGCCGAATGCCGGAATGGACGTGCGTCCGTTCGAAGTCACTCTGCTGAAAGTACTCAGCTCTCCGGATCGAACGGAGACCCTTCCCTTCCGTGGCCAGGTGCTGAGGTTCGGCTGGCAAGCCGAAAAAACGCAGGCGGAACTGGTCGTGGAGGCCCCGCTGAAGAGCTTCACCTGCGCCGAAGACAAGGACAGCAAGATCTGTAAGTCGCATTTTTCGGTGTTGGCCCTGGTGAAAGACGCGCAGGGTCAGGTGGTCGAGAAGTTCAGCCAGGACCGGCCGTCCCAGATGAGCGCCTCTGGCGGGTCCGAAGGCCAGCCTGCGTTCTTCACGTTCCAGCGGCCCTTCGATATCGCGCCGGGCGAATACCGGATGGACATTGCCGTCGCCGATCGCCTGGCCAACAAGATAAGCTCCCAGACCATTCCGTTTACCGTCCAGGAACGCTCCCAGGGTGTCGCGCTCAGCGATCTGTCGTTGGTGCGGAGACTGGAACCGGTGAACCTCGAAAGCACCGATACCGAACCGCTCGACTATCAGAAGCGCGAAGTGATTCCGGATCTCACCGCCCAGTTTGAGCCCGGAAGCCGCGACATACCGGTGTTCGTGAAACTGTATCCGGACAGCGCGAGCAGCGACAAGCCGCAACTCGATCTGGCCCTTCTTCGCGATAAAGAAGTGATCGCAAGGATGTCCGGCCGGCTGCCCGACGCAACGGCCGGCGCGGCGCTGAACTTCATGACCTCGATGAAAGGGAGCGCACTGGCGCCGGGCGGCTATCAACTGGTGGCGACGGCAACGCAGGCCGGCAAGACATACGAAAAGATCGTGAGCTTCGAAGTCACCGGCGCCGGCGGGTCCGCGCCGGCAGCCTCCACCGGACCGGTGTTCGATACCGGCCCGGAGGTGCTCAGAAACACCCAGAAGCCGGATGACGCCGAGATCAAGCGCATCCTCGACGCAGTGCGCCAACGGGCGCTCGACTACAAGAACGACCTCACCAATTTCGCCTGCATCGCGGTCACCCGCAGAGCCGTGGACCCCAGCGGCCAGGGCGACTGGAAGCCAAAGGATTCCATCACGGAAGTGCTGCAATACATGGATGGCGCGGAAAACACCCAGCTTCTGGAAGTGAACGGCATTCCCGCCAAAGGCACCAACAACACCGGCGCGCGCGTGTACGGCGAGTTCGGCGGTCTCTTCGATCTCGTCTTCTCCGAACAGGCGGGCGCAAAAATCGAATGGCAGGATGTTACCGATTGGAAAGGCACCCGGGTACAAGTCTTTCAGTATCACGTAACCGCCGATAAGTCGCGCTACCGGGTGTCCGCGGTGAGCGGCGCGAAGAGCCTTCTGACCGCGTTCAAGGGACTCGTCTACATCGACACCAGCACCATGGCGGTGCGGCGGATATCCGTACAGGCCGAGGATTTGCCAAAGGACTTTCCGATTCACCGCTCGGAGATCACCGTCGACTACGACTGGGTGCGCATTTCTGGTCACGACTATCTATTGCCCCAAATCACCACCCTTTACGTGGGGTCTGGCAGGCATTACCTGATGAAAACGGAAAAAGAATTCCGCGATTTCCGCCGCTATGATGTCGGTGCGGACTGGCAGCCTTCGGCGGCGGCAAAACAGTAACCGCCTGCGAGAGACGCGCGTCCTGATTATGGTGGTTGAGATCCACATGGCCGGAAGGAGCCGTGGCCTGGCAGTGGCCGCGGTGCTGCTGGCCGCCGTATTCCCGGCCTTCGCCGAGAAGAAGGCTCCGGTGCGCATCTACCATCCGGCCAGCCTGGGCGAGACGCTGGAAGGAAAACGCGTAGTGCTGGGGCCGGTTTCCGGCAACTGTGCCGAGGAATTCGCCACCCTGCTAACCCGCGATCTGCGCAATCACGGAATCACCGTCTTCGACCGCGCCGGCGTAAACGCCGTTCTGACCGACCACGATCTGCGCATCGATTCGCTCGCCCAGCCGGAAGCGGCCATGGAACTCGGCCGCCTGATCGGACCCGCGGTCATGCTTTCGGTGGAGGTTGAGCGCTGCGAAACGCGCCAGCGCGAGGCGATTATCGAAGGCGGTTTGCCTGCCTTTCACAAATCCCGAGTGGAAGGTCATTTTATCGCCACGATTCACGCCGTGGACCTCGCCGATGGCCGCGAATTAGCTGCGAACACCATTCACGTAGACCCGCAGAAAGAAAATCAGAGCATGACCGGGGTTCCCGAATACCCCGGACAGGGCGAAGTAAGGGACATGGCGCTGGAGCAGGCCGCCGCGTTGGCCCAGCGCATGTACGTTCCATGGACCGAAACCTGGGTAGTTCCATTCATGGACGACAAGAGCTGCGGCCTGCGGCAATCCTGGGATCTTCTCCGCAAGGGCGACTATGAAGGGGTAGTGCGGCTCTCGCGCGCCAGCGCGTCCTCCTGCGGCCGCGATAAATATAGCGCCGCGGATGCGTGGTACGACCTCGGAGTCGCCTACATGCTGGTGCAGAACTACGACGATGCCCTGTCTGCGTTCGACGAGGCCCAGGGGTTGCACCGCAGCAAAATGCTGATGGAGGCGGTGGCCGGATGTCACCGCGTGAAGGCATTCGCCGAGGCCATGGCCCCCCTGTGGCAGAATGCCGCAGTCGAGCCGCAACGGAGCGCCGAAGCCCAAACGGACATCCTGCTCACCAACGGCTTCATCATCGGGCTGGTGCGGGGCAATGTGGCCGCGGGCGACATCGTCAGCCTCATCGCCGCCCAGCCAGGCCACTTCTCGCTCGCTCCCGAGGACCTGGCGAGACTGAAGCAGGCGGCCGTGCCGGACGCCGTCATCGCGGCCATGCGCGACAAGAAGTAATCGGTGGGTATTGTTCATGGCCGAGCGGTATCCGTCATTGCCGCGATCGCTTTGAATTGTGGTTTTGCGGCGGCAGAGGTCGTATGTGACGTCGATCAGGCTCGCCTGCTCGCGAACCCCGCCACTGAGCACCCCACTGTCTACGAGATCGTCATGTCGGGCAAAGCCAATGTTCCGGCCCTTCTTTCGTGTGCCCGAAACCCTCCGCCGGGCGTAGAAAAGGATCAGCTTTACGTTGGTCTGGCAGACGTGTTTGGCCGGTTGGGGGCGAAGGAAGCGATTCCGTTCCTCATTGAGAACATCGATATGTGCCGGTGGATGTCTCTCTACGCGAATGCCTGGCTGAAGGCCGATTACGTTCTAAAGGAGCGCAAGCCCGCAGTCACCGCGCTCGTTCGTATTGGACCCGATGCGTCCCGGGCGTTGATTCGTGAGTCCTGGGATCGTAAGCCGCAGGGAGATTACATGGCTGCGGTTTTCGTCGTTTCTCAGATCAGAGGCGTTCCCGAGGCTCGGGGCTTCCTGGCCTCGGCCCTGAATCATCGGGGATTCGATCACTACTGGGCCGAGGAGGGTCTGCGGCTCTTCGATAGCGAGCACGAATAAAGCCAACGCGGGACGAGATCCTCCTCCACGGTATCCTGTAGTTCAGAAACTACATGAAGCGACTCAGCTCTGCGATCCGCAGCTTTTTTTCTATCCTCTTCAGCGGCAAGCTGCCGGCCGACATAGCGAAGGCATACGGGTTTATTCCCGCGAAGGCCGCTCCTCCGCCCAAACCCGCGCCCCAGATTCGCGCGTCCGATGGCGCCCTGCAACTGCTGGCCATCCTGCAACGCGATGCGCGCCTGCTCGATTTCCTGATGGAAGACATCACCGGCTATGCCGACGACCAGGTGGGCGCCGCCGTCCGCAACCTGCATGAACACGCCCGCGCCGCGCTCACCCGCCACGTACAACTCGCGCCGGTGATCGACGGCGTGGAGGGTACGTACGCGAAACTCGATTCCATGGAACCGAACACCGTGAAGCTGCTCGGCAACGTTCCCGCATCCGGCAAAGTGGCTGGCGGAACGCTGCGCCACAAGGGCTGGCGCGCCACCGGGATCGACCTGCCCGCGCTCGCCGGTGGCCAGAAACCAGAAATCCTCGCGCCCGCCGAAATCGAGATCGAGTAGGCAATGAACGTCGGAATTGACCTCGGCACCACCAATTCGGCGCTGGCCTTCGTCGACCCGGTGGAAGCGGAAGAAGCCGATTTTCCGCCCATCCACGTTCTGCCCATCCCGCAGAACGTCGCGCAGAATCAGGTGGAACCTCTGCGCACCCTCCCCTCGTTCCTCTACATCGGCGACGACAAAACCTACATCGGCACCCACGCGCGCGAGCAGGGAGCGCTGGTGCCCACACGTTCGGTGCATTCGGCGAAATCGTGGCTCTCCAACCCCGGCGTTGATCGCACCGCGAAGATCCTGCCCTGGGACGCCCAGGAAGGCGGGCGTGTACTTTCGCCCGTGGACGTTTCCACCGCAATTCTGAGCACCATCCGCGAAGCCTGGGACACCGCGCATCCCGAACAGCCGCTCGCCGCGCAGGACGTCGTCCTCACCGTGCCTGCCTCCTTCGACGAAGAGGCGCGCGAGCTCACCGTGCAGGCCGCGCGCGAGGCTGGCATTCAGAAGCTGACGTTGATCGAAGAGCCCGCGGCCGCGTTCTATTCGTGGATCGCCAACCACCTCGCGCAGTCCGAGAAAAGCCTGAGCGACGGCATGCTGGTCCTCGTGTGCGACGTCGGCGGAGGCACCAGCGACTTCACGCTGATTCGCGTTGGCCGCCAGGGCGACCGCGTGGAGTTCACCCGCACCGCCGTCGGCAAACATCTGCTGCTGGGCGGCGACAATCTGGATCTGACGCTGGCCTGGCTGGTGGAGGCCAAGCTGAAGGTCCCGCTTTCCATTCGGCAACGCAGCGGTCTGCGCCGGCAATGCGCTTCCGCCAAGGAAAAGCTGCTGGCGAACCCGGACCTCAAGAGCGTGGAGATTACGGTGCTTGGCGGAGGGTCCTCGCTGGTGGGCGGCACGCTGCGCACGGAAATCCTGCGCGAGGAGGTCTTGGAACTGACCCTCGACGGATTCCTCCCATTCTGCGAGCTGCACGACGAGCCGAAAGAGGAAAAGCGAAGCCTGTTCCGCGAGCTCGGCCTGCCCTACGTGTCGGATCCTGCGGTGACGCGGCATCTCGCCGCTTTTCTGCATTCCAACGAAGACGCGCGGCCCGACGCGATTCTGTTTAACGGCGGCTTCTTCATCCCGGAGATTTGCCGCGCGCGCGTGGCCGATGTGGTGGAGAGCTGGTACGGGAAGCGTCCGTTCATTCTTGAAAATCAGGACCTCGATCTGGCCGTGGCGGTGGGCGCCGCGTATTATTCCTACGTTCGCTCCACCGGCGCGGGGCTGCTGGTGCGCGGGGGGCTGCCGCGCACCTACTATATCGGCGTGGGCGATCAGGATCTGGTTTGTCTGGTGCCGCGCGGGTCGGAAGAGGGCCACACCATCGAACTGGAGGACGAGAGTCTGCACCTGGTCGCCAACAAGCCGGTGTCGTTTCGGATGTACAGCTCGCTAACGCGCGTGGACGACGTCACGGGCGCGAGGGTCAACGTTCCGTCTGTCCCCGATTTGCACCTGCACGCCCCGCTGAACGCAGTGATCCGGTTCGGCAAGCAGGGCGAGCGGCTGATTCCCGTCAAGCTGGGTGCGCGACTCACCGAGGTGGGCACTCTGGAGGTGTGGGCCGATTCGAAAATCAGCGAGCATCGCTGGCGGCTGCAGTTCGAGTTGCGCAAGGCGGCTGCGGCGAAGACGGGCGCGAAGCCCGCGGCGGTGGTAAGCGAGGAAGCTCTGTCGCGCGCGCTGGCTCTCGTCGACGCCACGTTTATCACCGGCGAACTCGCCGCACCCGAGTTGCCTGGAAAACTGGAGCAGACGCTGGCCCTGGGCCGTAACTCCTGGCCGCTCTCAGCCATACGCCAGCTTGCCGACCACTTGCTCGAACATGCCGAGGGGCGGCGAAAATCAGCGCCGCTCGAACTGCGCTGGCTGAACTTGTGCGGCTTCTGTCTGCGCCCCGGCTTCGGCTTCCCCGGCGACGAGTGGCGCATCGAACAGGCCCGCCGCACTTACGCCTCCGGTCTCACCTTCGGCAGCCAGGTGCAGAACGAAATCGATTGGTGGATCTTTTGGGGGCGCGTGGCCGGCGGCCTGAATCGCAACCAGCAGACGGATATCTTTCAGCGCCTCTCGCCCGTACTGATGCCGCGCGGCGCAAAGAGGCAGCAGCGCTTGAATACCAGCCTGCTGCGCGAAATGTGGCGCGCGGCGTCGAGCTTGGAATTACTGCCCTTGCAGACCAAAACGCAGCTCGGCGACGCGCTGGTGAGCATGGCGAAGAAGGGCGAAATGCGCGAGACCGCGCTGTGGTGCCTGGCGCGGCTCGGCGCTCGACAGCTCTTCTATGGGCCAATCAACCAGGTGCTGCCGGTGGCCGCGGCCACGCGTTGGGTCGAAGCGCTGGCGAAGATCGCCGGGTCTGCGGACGCGCTGGTCTCCATCGCCAGGCGGACCGGCGACGCCTCGCGCGATCTGGCTCCGGCAACCGTGGCCATCGCCAGGCGCGCAGTGCCCGAGGATATGATTCCGGTGCTCGACGGCGAAGCGGAAGAGGACGCCGCTAAAATCTTCGGCGAAGAGCTGCCACCGGGTCTGGTAATGGCCGAGGTATCCTGATGCGGCCGATTTTCAATGGGCCTTCCGCGGCAGCCGCAGGCACCCATTCCGAACCGCGACAGTGATGGAGCGGACCTGAAATGACGACAGACTCACGCGAGGACACCCTCATCGCTCGTATCGGCCCGACGCTACGAGGACGCGGTCTGGTGAAAGGAATCGGAGACGACTGCGCCATCTACCGCCCGCGCGCCCGCGAAGACCTGCTCTACACCACCGATCTCTTCATCGAAGATGTGCACTTTCGCCGGCGCGATCATGCCGCTCAGTCGCTGGGCCGTCGCGCGCTGGCGCGTTCCCTGAGCGATATCGCGGCCATGGGCGGCACGCCGCGCTTCTGTCTGGTATCTCTGGCGCTGCCGCCATGGGCGGATAAGAAGTGGTTCAACGGTTTCTATCGCGGCTTGAAGCGGCTGGCCGCGGAAACGGGAACGGCGGTAGCCGGAGGAGATCTCTCGCACGCTCCGCAACTGGTCTGCGACGTGATGATCTGTGGCTTTGTCGCCCAAGGCAAAGCCCTGCGCCGCGATGGCGCGAAACCAGGCGACGCGATCTACGTCTCCGGCCCGCTGGGCGGATGGACGCACCGCGGGGACATTCTCCCGCCCCTCGACATCGGCCAACGTCTCATCGGCAAGGCCACGTCGTGCATGGATCTCAGCGATGGCCTCTCATTGGACCTGCACCGCCTCACGAAAGCCTCTGAAGTTGCGGCGGTGCTCGACTGTGGTCTTCCCGTGCTGCCCGGCGCCACGCTCGAACAGGCTCTCCACGACGGCGAGGACTACGAGTTGCTCTATACTGCTCCGCCGCGCGTGCGCGTGCCTGGACACCGCATCGGAACCATCGTCGCGGGCCGGCCAGGAAGTGTGACTTTCATGGGGCTGCCTCTCCAACCGGCCGGCTACGACCACTTCCGGCGCTGATATGATGGTGAAGTTGAGGTGACCATGAAGGGCGTTGTGCTTGCAGGTGGTACCGGCAGCAGGCTTTTCCCGCTGACCAAAATTACCAATAAACACCTGCTCCCGGTTTACGATAAGCCGATGATTTATTACCCCATCCAGACGCTGGTGGACGCGGGCATCAAGGACATTCTGGTGGTCACTGGCGGGCGAAATGCGGGCGATTTTCTCCGCCTGCTGGCCAACGGCAAGGAATTCGGCCTCAAGCACCTCGACTTCACCTACCAGGAGGGCGAAGGCGGAATTGCCGAAGCCCTGGATCTGGCCGAGCACTTCGCCGATGGACACAAGATCTGCGTGATCCTGGGCGACAACATCATCGAGGGGAACATCGCTGCCGCCGCGAAAGCATTTGCCGAGCAGCCCAGCGGGGCCAGAATTTTGCTGAAGCAGGTGACTGATGCCGAACGCTTCGGCGTCGCGGAACTGGCCGGCGAACGCATCGTTGGCATCGAGGAAAAACCGAAACAGCCAAAGAGCGATTTTGCCGTCACCGGCATCTACATGTACGACGCCTCGGTGTTCGATAAAATCCACACGCTGGTACCTTCCGGGCGCGGCGAACTGGAGATCACCGACGTGAATAACGCATATATCCGCGAGGGCACCATGACCTTCTCATTCCTGGATGGGTGGTGGACCGACGCGGGCACCTTCGAGTCGCTGCTGCGGGCGAGCAATCTGGTCTCCGAGCAAAGGAAGGCGCAGGAGCGCAATCTCGCGGTGGTGGGCGGATGAGCGCGGGCGTCCAGGCTGCCGCTCAAATTGAAGTGACCACCTTGGCGTGCGAACCCGGGATTGGCAAGGTGATTACGCGCCCCGATTCGGCTGATCTCATCGAAGGCGTCGTGGTGAATCCGGTAAGCGTCTGGCCAGACGATCGCGGATATTTTCTGGAAGTGGCCCGTCTGGCCACCGGCCTGACTCGCGAGTTTCCCGCCGAAAGCACCCAGATCTCCGCCGCGCTGAGCTACCCGGGAACCATCAAGGCCTTCCATTTTCACAAGCATCAGACCGATTGCTGGCTCCCCGTGCAGGGCATGTTCCAGGTGGCGCTGGTGGATTTGCGGCCCGGCTCGCGCACATGGGGCGTTCGCAATACTCTGTACGCCGGTGTGCTGCGGCCATGGCAGATTCTCATCCCGCCCGGCGTGGCGCATGGTTACAAGGTGATCGGCAACAGCCCGGCCATGCTGGTATATCTCACCGACCGCATCTACGATCCGCAGGACGAAGGACGCATTCCCCACAACGATCCGCATATTCGGTACGACTGGGAGATACAGCACAAGTAGCTGGCCACATGCGAGTCACCGTTGCGCATGACATAGGGCAGGCGGAGGCAATCCGCCGCGTCGACAAGGGTGTCGATCACCTGCTCAAGAGCGCGGGCAGCGCGGGGGTGGAGATTCGCAACCTCGAGCGGAGCTGGGACGCAAATACGTTGACGTTCTCCTTCACGGGAAAAATGGGACCCTTTACGGCGCCCATCCGGGGAATCGTGCTGGTAGCCGAAAGGGACCTGACCATCGACGTGGACCTCGGCATCGTGGCGAAGTTCATGCCCGAGGACAAGATTCGGCGAGACATCGAAGCGGGCGCGCGCAAGATGCTGGAAGCGTAGAAGGTAACCGAAAGTGGGGCAGGGCCGTGCCCTGCCTCTCAGGCCGCCTGCCGGCGAGTTGCAGCTACTCGTTCAAATAATATCGGCAAACGTCTTCCGCAGCTTGTAAAACCACGCGTGGCCCGCGAAAAAAATCACCAGCGCCAGTACCCATAGCTTTACCAGCGGAAGCGCGGCAGGCGAATGACCGTCCAGCAGAACGTCGCGATACGCCTGCACCAGCACAAACATCGGATTCTTCCGCAACACCGGCAGCGCCCACTTCGGCATGGCGGCCACCGGATAGCAAATGGGCGTTAGAAAGAACCACAGCGTCAGCAGAAAGCCGTTGATCTGGCCGAGGTCGCGCATGTACACCGCCAGAGCGGCCAAAAGCCACGCCAGGCCTACCGTAAACAAGATTTGCGGAATCACCAGGGCGGGCAACCAGACGGCGGTGAGAGGCACGCGCCCATGCAAAGCGAACAACGCGATGACAAAAATGATCACGGCGAAAACCTCCGTGACAATGCCGGAGACCACGGGAATCGCTGGCAATATCTCCAGCGGAAAAACCAGCTTCTTAACCCAGTTGCGATGTTCCAGAATGATGTACGGCGCGCGGCCCGCGGCTTCGCTGAGCGCCAACCAGGGCAGCATCCCCGCCAGGAAGTAGAGCACGTAGCCCGACCCGGTTTGGTCCGCGCCGAAACGCGTCCGCAGCACCACCCCAAACACGAAGAAGTAGGTGAGCATCAGCAGCAGCGGGTTCAGGATGGTCCACAACACGTCCCCCATCGAACCGCGATAGCGCGTCAGAATATCGCGCTTCACCATCGAGCGCAGCAGCATCCGATTGCGCCACAAGCTGGCCACTGGCACAGTGAAGAGCTTCGGCAGCGCGCGACGGAACGATTGCCAACGCAAATATCGCAGCGTGCAGATCTGGTGGCTCAGGACGCGGACCGCGGCGCCCTCCACCACTGCATCCAATACGACGAACGGCTCGCCGCGCATGTAGGCCCAGCCCTCGTCCGCGTTCACCGTCGACAAATAAATACGATAGCCGCCGGGCTCAGGCGGAAAATCGATGCTCAGGCTGGTTTTCCCTTCGTTGGCGGGCGTCCATTCGCCCTCCTGAATGAAGCGGTTCGTATCGGGATCGTAGAATTGCCATCCGATGAAGCCCGCCTGCGCCGCGAGCGTCAAATCAACCGTCAGCGTCAAGCCACCCGCGGTGATGTGGACATCACTCCACGCCGCCTTCATTCTCCTCCGCTGTAGAGCCATGCCGGGAAGCGATCCTTCACCCGTCCGGTCTTGCGGCCGAGGGCGTAGATGTCGTCGCCGCGCAGCGCGGTGAAGAGCTGATAGCGCTCCAGCAGGTGCTTCACCCAGCCGAACTCGGGTTTCGGTTCTCCGAGAAACGGTCCCGTCGTGATGGATTCCGTCGCGAAGCCTGCGTCGCGCAAAAGAAAGCCGACCTCCATCGGCGCGTATTCGCGATTGTGACGCGCGTCGGCGTGGCCCGTGGCGTCGGGCCGAATGTAAGCGGGGAAGAAACCAGGATGATAGCCCTGCAGGATGCCCGCGATGGCCCGAAACGAAATGACATTCGGCGTTGTCAGCAGCAGACGTCCACCGGGCTTCAGAACACGATTAATCTCCGACATCGTATGCATCGGGTCGGCCTTGAGATGCTCCATCAGCTCGCAGCACAGAACGGTGGTGAAGTATTCATCGGAATACGGAAACGAGTCGGTTTCGGCATTGAACAGATCGAGTTCGCACTCGAATTCTTCGCCATCGAGCGACTGTACGCGCTTATGTTCTTTGCCGCCAGCCGGGCCATAGTAGCAGGCCCGGACCTCACCGTAGCCAAGTCTGTTCTTGAGCGCTGCGGTGATCTGCAGGTAGGAGCCCATCTCCAGAATGCGGTCGTCCGGGCCGCCGGGCGGCGTCAGTTCGAGCGTCCTGGTGAGCCGGTCCATGTGCGACTCGGCATACTGCTTTGTGCCGTCTTCCTCCGAGGTCCAGCCAAGGATGTATTTCTCGTCCACATGGGCCGGCTCCACGGAGCCGCGGTTGACGCCCTCGTCAGCCTGTCCTGGGTCCAGGTAACGTGGCGGCTCCGGCTCATCGCTGTTGGGGCTCAATACCGGCGGCGCCTCAACAAGCGCTACCCGAATCGGCTCGCCATGCAACACCGCATCCATAAACTCCACATACCCTCGTGCGGCCAGCGGCCAGGAGCACTCCCGCTCCACCCACTCTCTCGCCTTCTCGCCAATCTGCCGGGCCACCGTGGGCCGCGACGTCAGCAGGCTCAAGTACTCGTAGAGGAAGTCCTCCTCCGTAGCGTCAATGGGCACCTTGAAGCAGACGTCATCCGGCAGCTCGCTGAAGGATCCGTTGTTGGAAACCAGCACCGGCTTGCCCATGCCCATGGCTCGCATCAGCGTGCCGGAATTCTCTCCCACGGTGGGATGGCGCAGGTTGAGCACCACGTCGCACGCCGAGAGGTAACCGTTGAAATCCTCGATGCGGGTATATCCGAGCACGCGCACACAGGGCTGCAGACGCAACGAATCGATGAGCGACTCCAGCGGCAGCTCGGGGTGTGGCTCACCCACCAGAATCATCTTCGCCGCCGGCGAAACCTGCACCAGCCGCTGCAGCGCGCGCAAAGACTCGGCAATCCTCTTGTACGGCTTCAGGTATCCGAATATGCCGATCAGCGGCGCCGTCTCGTCAAGGCCGAGGCGGTGGCGGAAGCGGAGATGATCCTGCTGCTCGGGCAGCCAGGCCCCATGCGGGATCACCGCCACCGGCCCGTCAAACCCGGCTTTGCGCACTTCGCACTCGACGTACCGGCTGTGCGCGATCACCCCGCGCGCGTTCCCCAGCAGCGTGCGCAGCATGGGGATGCCTTCATAGTCGGGGCCGCGTTCCAGCGTCCGTACATAGCGCCTTGCCCAGGCCAGGGCGGTGAGCCCGCCGTTGTGCTCCACTTCGCGCAGGTAGCCGTCCCAGTCGTTTCGGCGGATGGTCAGGTCGGTGATCAGGTGGTGCAGGTTGGCCTCATGCAGCACCACCACGCCCGGCCAGCGCAACGCCGCCTCGTAGCAGAAAGCGTGGTCGGCATTGTTGCCGATCTGATAGAGACAGACGTCATAATCCGCGGAATCGAAATCCGGCGTGAGCGCGGGAACACGGGTCACCTCGGCCAGTTGCTCCAGCTCGCTCAGCAGCGCGGCGGAATAATCGGCAATCCCGCTTCGCGCGGGCGGCAGGGGTGAGAAGAACGCGACCCTCATCGGATCAGGACCAGGCGGCCATGCCCGTCACGGCTTCGCCAGCTCCATCGAAAAGATTCCCATAGCCAGGGGTACGCGGAACAGCACCGGCGTGCGGCCCGCATCCCGTTTAAAGAAGACCGTGAAGGTCACATCGGAAGCGGGACCCTTCAGCGAGACATTCACGCGGTCGGTGTCCACCGATGCGTCGCCCACTTTGACGGTCTCGGCTCCACGGAAATCCACCTTTATGTCGTACGCCGCGCCGAAAAATACGGGCTGCTCCTGGGGCAGCCTGCCCTCGGCCAGCTCGTTGCGGAGAAACGCCAGATAGGTCAGCGCGTCTTTGGCGCATGCGGGCGCGCTCACCTCGGATTTGCCGAGGTCCACGCCCTCCGGCCCCGGATCGTGTGATGCCGTCAGCGTCTCGCGCGATGCCTTCTTGTTCTCCTGATCGAACTTCATCGCTTCGTCAGCCTGGCGCGGTCCGTGCCGGAGCTTTTTATCAAAGTGCTCCGAACAATAGTCGGTGTTTGCGCGCGAGCTGTAATGGTCCGTCACCTGAAAACCGGGGATGGAGGCGTCCAGCGTGAATTCGCTTTGGATGCTGCCTGGTTTGTCCGCCGCGGCGGGCGTTTTCGACACGCTCAGCGACGCTTCGCCAAGGCTCAGGCCACTGGGCCAGGACACGTTGTAGTGCAATTGCTCGGCGGCCGGCGCCGCAGCCGCGGCGGTGTCCGCGCCATAAGCCGGCGCCAGCGCGGCAAGCAGTAACGGGAGGAGACGCCAGGAAATCATCGGTGGCCCGCGGAAGCCGATCTTGCGGCGACGCCCGCCAGTTGTTCGCTCCCCGCCACTTCGCGATACACGCGTAACGTACGCTCCGCCGTCTGCTGCCAACTGAACTGCGCCGCGCGCTGTACGCCCAGCCGCTCCATGCGCGCGCGCAACTCATTGTCGATGAGCAAATCCCTCATCGCCCGAACCATCTGGCCGGGCACATAGGGGTCGAACAACAGACAGGCCGAATCGGCCACTTCGGGCATCGCCGAGGTATCCGAGCAGGCCACCGCGCGCCCACAAGCCATGGCTTCGAGGATAGGTAGGCCGAAGCCCTCGTAGAACGATGGAAACACGAACAGATCGCAGCCGCCGTAGAGCTGCACCAGATCGTCGTCGTCAACAAAATCGGTGAAATGAATCCGGCTGGCCACTGCCGAGTCGCGCGCCGCCTGGTGCACCCGCGCGCCATACCAGCTCCGTTTGCCGGTTACCACCAGATGGTGAGGCAGCGAAGGATGCTCCCGCAGCAGATCCTCAAACGCACGGAACAGCCCCGCGTGATTCTTTCTGGGCTGCAAATCGCCGACGGTGAGGATGTACGGCGCGAGTACCTCGTACTTCTCCATCACCCGGCGAGCGGCCACCTCGCGGGTAACCGGCCGGAATGTGGAGGAAACCCCATAGGGGATCGCGTGCACCGCATCGTCGGGCAACCCGTACGCCCCGATAATGCCGCGCCTCGAAAACTCGCTGGCCGTGAGCACCGCGGATGCCCGCTTCACCGTGCTACGGACCGTAATGTTCAGCTGAACGGCGCGAGAGCGGGTAAAGTAATGCGGGTGCGTGAGAAAACTGATGTCATGCACGCTTACCACCACCGGAACGCCGGTGAAGGCCGGAGCGGTGTATTGGACGTGCAGCAGGTCGGGACGGTCCCGTCTCAGGCAGCGGGGCAGGTCCAACCCCAGCCGGGCAAATGGATTCGCCGACACCTCGTGCACTGCGAAATCCGCGGGGATTTCGTCGCGCGCGATCGATCGCGAGATGTAGGCGATGAACTCGGCTTCCTCCCCGGCCAGCGCAAAACCCTTCAGGAGATTGCGGACATAGGTTTCATTGCCGGTGAGATGCTGTCCAATCGCGTGGGCGTCAACCGAATAGCGCATGCGCCAACCAACCAGTATAGCGTTCAGTACCCAACAACACTACCGGGGAGGTGATGTCCGCACGAAGACGTGGGCGGAAGTGTATCCCGCGCGCGGGTTCGTACCCCGCGGTTGTGCCATTCACCCGCCAGCTTGTTCCAAAACCCGCCAGGCCGCCTCCCAGGTGAAGCGTGCCTGATATGTCTCGCGGCCGCCCGCGCCTACTGTCGCGCGCAGCTCATCCGACCCAAGCAGTCCGGTAATCGTCTCTTTCATTTCTCGGGATGAATCGGCAATCAGAATATTGCGCCGGTGCTCCGCGCCGAGCCCTTCAGCGCCGATCGTCGTGGATACAACCGGCGTGCCAGCCGCCCATGCTTCGATGATCTTGAATCTGGTCCCGCTGCCGGCAAATACCGGAACCACCGCCACCTTTGCCCTGGCAATTTCGGCAATTGCGTTTTCCACCGGACCAATCAACTCGATACGGTGGTCACTCTGGATATACCGCCTGATACCTTGTGGATTCTTACCTGCTATACGCCAGACTAATCCTGGCCGCCACCCGCGTAACCACGGCCAAACATGCCGGAAAAACCAACACACTGCGGTGACGTTCGGCGCGTAGTCCAGGTTCCCGGTGAATATGATCGCGTCCTCTTCCGAACGCGCCGGAGCATCGTTCCAGGGGAGCGCATTCGGATAGACCGTTACCGGTACGCCCCCGGCCGCCGCCTGAATCTCGCAGGCATCCGCGGCGGACGGCACCAGGATTCTGGAAAATTGCGGCAGCAACTCATGTTCCAGCAGGCGCGAAGCGGCGGCAAAGGCGCGCAGCGGAGGCCGGAACAACAAATTTTCAGCCTGGGCCAGCCTCGTGTGCCATACCGACTCCACGTTGTGCAGATCCAGCCAGACATCCTCGCAGTGTTTGCGGAGAAGCTCCACGTAGGGTGCGCACCAGAAATGTTCCACCACTCCGACGGAATACCGGCGTCCGGCAAGCAATTCGGATAGATGGCGCTCGAATCCCGCGAACCGATCGATGAGCGGAGGCCGGGAGTGCAGATAACGGTTGAGATTGCGCGTGACTTTCACCGGCAGGCTCCGGCCGTGTTTGGGCAATCGGAGCGTAGAGGCCCGGCGGATCAGGTGAAGCGGGACCGGCGCGGCCGGGTCCGGCATTCCATCCTCGGCAAACAGAATGAGGTCGACAACAAATCGTCTCGCCAGAAATTCCAGCAGAGAAGCCGTCCGTATGGCTCCGCCTCCCACCGCTGGGTACGGCGCCTCGGGAGAAAGAAACAGGAGTTCAGGCTTCCCGGCGGAAGCGGGCGATAGCTTCGGCATACACCTCCCTGGTCAGGCGGGCCGTGCGCTCCCACGAAAAAGAATGTGCACGCTGAAAACCACGCTGCCGCATCAGCTCCCGCCACGGCTCTCCGGTCAGGGCCGCTCTCATCGTCTCACTCCAGGCGGACACGTCGGTGGCGTCGATCAGAACCGCCGCATCGCCGGCCACCTCCATCACGGCGGGATCGCGCGAGGCAATCACCGGGGCGCCGCACTGCATGGCCTCCAGCACCGGCAGACCGAACCCTTCGTAATGAGACGGGAAAAGGAACGCTGTCGCGTTCGAATACAAGCGAGCCAGTTCGCTGTCGGAAACGTTCTCGCGGACGTCCAGACCCGGCTCGGCGGCAATCGCGGCGGTGCGTCGGCGACCGGCGAGAATCAGGTCCACGTCACGTTCCTTCTTCACCGCGCGCCATGCCGCCACGATGGTTTCTACGTTTTTCCGGGCATCCAGCATGCCCGCGAAGAGGAAATAAGGGCGCGGCGGCGGCTCGCCCGGCATCGGATGGAAACAGGGAGCGGCTGCCAGGGGCGTGGCCACAACGTGGTCCGGCGTCATCCGGAAGCGCTCCACCACGCCGCGCCGCACGGCCTCCGTGGGGGTGATCACCATGGTCGCGAGACCCAATCGCAATAACACCGGCGTCCGCCGGCGCACCCGCGAACCGGCCGCCCGAATGGGCGGGGGCGACCAGGGTGATAGGTCATGCACGGTCATCACCGACGGACAAGCCGGCAGATACGGAACTGCGAAATCGGTACCGTGGAACACGCTCGCGCCAATGCGCTGGATCTCCGCTCGCGCTCCGAACAACCACCACCGCCGGGCCAGTTGCCGCCTCGGCGCGGCGCTGATGTGCAGATTGGGAGGCGCGTCGGGAAGTGGCGGCACGGGCTGGTCGGAGATCAGCCACCACGCATCTTCCCCGAAACAGCAGCCCAGCGCCCGGCTCAGCTCGCTGGTATAGCGGGCGATGCCGCCCACCGGTTCGACAAGAGGCGTGGCGTCCAGTGCCGCAATCACCTTCCGATGATAGTTGCTACCCTGATTCTGTGTCTCGGCGACAAGGTTGATGTGGGGCAGGGACGTGCCCTGCCTGGTCAATAGTTGGTGGGGCAGGATTGCATCCTGCGGCCGATTTTCAAATCGGCACTCAACATTCGTGAAGTGATAAGGTGAGGACTGAATGAATCTGACGTCGGACAAAGATCTCGAGAATCTGTGCATTAATACTATCCGTTTCCTCTCGGCGGACGCCGTACAAAACGCCAACTCCGGGCATCCCGGCATGCCCATGGGCGCCGCCGCCATGGCCGTCGCTCTGTGGACCCGCTTTCTGAAGTTCAACCCAAGAAATCCGCAATGGTTTGATCGCGACCGCTTCGTGCTCTCCGCCGGCCACGGGTCCATGTTGCTGTATAGTCTGTTGCACCTCACCGGGTACGATCTCTCTCTCGACGAGCTCAAGCACTTTCGGAAGTGGGGGAGCAAGACCCCGGGTCACCCTGAACGGCTGCACACGCCCGGCGTGGAGGCCACCACCGGACCCTTGGGACAGGGATTCGGCAATGGCGTGGGCATGGCCATCGCAGAGGCGTGGCTGGCGGCCCGTTATAACCGGCCGGGGCACAAGATTGTCGATCACTACACCTACGTCATGGCTGGTGACGGGGATCTCATGGAGGGGGTCTCCCTCGAAGCCGCCTCGCTGGCGGGCCATCTGGAACTGGGCAGGCTGATTTGTCTCTACGATCAAAACCACATATCCCTCGCCGGGAGCACCAGCTTAATCTTCACTGAAGATGTCGCAAAGCGTTTCGAAGGCCAGGGCTGGCACACTCGCATCGTTCCCGATGGCAATGACACTGACGATGTCGCGGCGGCTATCCGCGAAGCGCAGGCGGAAGAACGCCGGCCGTCCCTGCTGCTCGTGCATACGCACATCGGCTATGGCAGCCCGCATAAGCAGGACAACTTCTCGGCGCACGGCAACCCGCTCGGTGAAGACGAATTGCAGGCGGCCAAGAAAGCCCTCGGGTGGCCCACCATGGACAAGTTCTTTCTCCCCGAGGCTGCCGTCAACGCGTTTCGCCAGGCCATCCCGGAGGGCGCCCAGGCCGAGGCGGAGTGGGGCAAAAACTTCGCGGCCTACCAGAGCGCTTTCCCGAAAGAGGCGGCCGAGTTCGACATGATCATGCGCGGCCAGCTTCCCGCCGACTGGGCAGCCGATCTTCCCACGTGGAAGCCCACCGACAAACCCATCGCCACCCGCGCCGCCGGCGGCGAAGTGCTGAATGCCCTGGCGAAGCGCATCCCGAACATCATGGGTGGTTCAGCCGATCTCAACCCCTCCACCGACACGGCCTTGAAAGGTTGGGGAGATTTCCAGCCATCCGAATCCGGCGGACCGGGAACGCTGGGCGCGGTCGGCGGCGAATGGAGCTACGCGGGCCGCAACGTCGCGTTTGGCGTTCGCGAACACGCCATGGGATCCGCCGTTAATGGCATGGCCGCGCACGGGGGCGTCCTCCCGTTCAGCGCCACTTTTTTCACCTTCTCCGACTACATGAAGCCAGCCATCCGCCTGGGCGCGCTAAGCCGTTTGAAGGCGTTCTATGTGTTCACGCACGACAGCATCGGAGTGGGCGAGGACGGCCCCACGCACGAGCCTGTGGAGCATCTCGCCGGAGTGCGCGCCATCCCCGGGCTGACCGTAATTCGCCCGGCTGATCCGAACGAGACCGCGGAAGCCTGGTCGTTTGCCGTACAGCACGACGGCCCCACGCTGTTGGTGTTCACTCGCCAGAGTGTCGCCCAGCTCGACCGCAGCGGCGCGAGCGAGCCCGGCGTCGCCCGTGGCGCCTACGTTCTCTCGGATTCCGGCGGGCCTCCGGATGTCATCCTCATCGGAACCGGCTCCGAAGTCGACCTCTGTGTGAAAGCCCACGAAAAGCTGAAGGGCTACGGAGTGAAGGCCCGCGTGGTCAGCATGCCCTGCTGCGAGCTGTTCGAGAGCCAGGACGAAGCGTACCGCGAGAGCGTGCTGCCCAGGGGCGTTCGCAAGCGCGTCACCGTGGAAGCCGCGGCCCCGCTCGGCTGGCGTCGCTTTGCCGGAGACGAGGGAACCATCATTGGCATTAACCGTTATGGCGCTTCGGCGCCTGGCGCGGAAATCTTCCAGCATTTCGGCTTCACGCCCGAAAACGTAACCGCCGCCGCTCTGCGCCTGCTCGGCCGGAATCAGGACGCTGACGCTGTACTGGGGAGCCAGGCCTGAGCTGGAGTTCCACAGAGGGCGCGCCCACGCCGCTGGGCGTCACCTGGATCGCGAGCGAGCAAGCGTTCAACTTCGCCGTGTTTTCAGAGCACGCCGAAAGTATGACGCTGCTGTTGTTTGCTCCCGCGGATCTTGTGAACCCCGCCTTCACCTTCAACTTCGATTTCCTGCGGAACAAATCGGGACGCATCTGGCATTGCCGCATCCCTTCTGCCACCATCGGCGCGGCCCGCTACTACGCGTACTCAGCCAGCGGCGCCGGCCCGGGGTTCGATCCGCAAAAGCAGTTGCTCGATCCCCACGCCTCCTGCATCTTCTTTCCCAGCACCTTCGATCGGAATCTGGCCATGCGTCCGGGTCCCAACGAAGGTCGCGCGCCGCTGGGCGTGATCCCCTCGTCTCGTCCCGGCGATTGCGCACCGGCGCCGCTGCCCGGCATCGGCCACCACGAAGCCGACGCCATTATCTACGAGCTGCACGTCCGTGGATTTACCAAACACCCCAGCTCCGGCGTCGATCCCGCGCGCGCCGGAACCTTCGACGGGCTCGTGGAGAAGATCCCCTACCTCAAGGACCTCGGCATCACCATCGTGGAACTCATGCCCGTCTACCAGCGGGACCCGCAGAACGACGACTACTGGGGCTACATGCCCCTGAACTTCTTCTCCGCGCACCACACCTATGCCAGCCGGCGCCAGCCCTGCCAGGAGCACGAAGAGTTCCGTTGCATGGTCGACGCCCTGCATGAGGCGGGTATCGAGGTAATTCTCGACGTCGTATACAACCACACCGCCGAAGGCGATCATCGCGGGCCAACCTACAGCTATAAAGGCCTCGACAACAGCGAATACTACATGATGTCCGGCAACCCCGCCAGCCCGTACGCGAACTATTCGGGAACCGGCAACACCCTGAACGTTTCCAGCCCCTACGTGCGCCAGATGATTCTGGCCAGCCTGCGCTACTGGCGCGTGGAAATGGGCGTGGACGGTTTTCGCTTCGACCTGGCTTCCGCTTTCACCCGCAATCCCGACGGCTCTCTCAACTGGGAGGACCCGCCCATTATCGGCGAAATCGCGGCCGATCCTGACCTCCACAACATCCGCCTCATCGCCGAGCCGTGGGACGCCGGGGGCGCGTATCAACTAGGCCACAGTTTCCCGGGCGTCACCTGGCTGCAGTGGAACGGCCGGTTTCGCGACGACGTCCGGCGCTTCGTGAAGAGCGACGCGGGCATGGTGCCGGACATGGTCCACCGCCTGTATGGCAGCGACGATTTTTTCCCCGACGACCGCCCCAATGCCTACCACGCCTTCCAGAGCGTCAACTACGTCACCAGCCACGACGGCTTCACGCTCTACGATCTGGTTGCCTACAACCAGAAGCACAACGACGCCAACGGCGAAAACAATGGCGATGGCATGGACGAGAACTACAGTTGGAATTGCGGCGTGGAGGGCGATGATAACGTTCCGCCCGATGTGATCGCCCTGCGGCGGAAGCAGATCCGTAATTTCTGTTGCCTGCTCATGCTCTCCAACGGCACGCCCATGTTTCGCGCCGGCGACGAGTTCATGCAGACCCAGCACGGCAACAACAACCCGTTCAACCAGGACAACGAAACAAGCTGGCTGGATTGGGGCCGCCTGTGGCAGAATCAGGATATTTTCCAGTTCTTCCAGCGGATGATTGCCTTCCGCAAATCGCACCCATCACTGTGCCGCAGCCGCTACTGGCGTGACGATGTGCGCTGGTTCGGCGCCACCGGGCAATTGGACGAGTCGGATCACTCCCATAGCCTCGCCTTCCACCTGAGCGGCGCTTCGCAGAACGATGACGACCTCTACGTGATGATCAACGCCTGGTGGCAGGAACTGGCCTTCACCATCCACGAAGGGAAGGAGGGCGAGTGGTCGCGAGTTGCGGATACCAACATCGCCGGCCCCGACGGCTTTGTGGCTGCCGGCCTCCCGTTGATGTCAACGGAATACGTCGTGCAGCCGCGTTCCGTGGTGGTGCTGGTTCGCCGGAAGTTAACTACTTAAGCCCGGTCACCAGATACAATTCCGAATCCGTCCGAACTCCTGAGTATGCGATCGATCTTCCATCCGGAGTGATCCTGATCCATCCCACGCCCCGGCTTCCCGCCGGATCCGCGGGCCGCAGTTCCTTCCACATTTCCCTCTTTCCGCTTGTCAAATCCACCCGGTAAATGCGGCTGTCATTTTCTTGAGCCGTCAGGTACACCGCGTCACCGCCGCTGGCGAACCCCAGGACACGGTCGTCAGCAGTTAGCCAGCGCACTGGTTGCGGCTGACCGCCATTCACCGGATACAGAGCGTAACCCTCGGAATTCCGCGCCAGCAGGCGGGAACCGTCCGGACGTAACGCAACCAGCAAGGAGCCTTCCGGTGTCGCCGGGCGCGCCGCGCCGTCCAGTTCCTGCACGTAAGTCCGCCGCGGCCTCCCGCTCTCATTCGCCACATACACGATGCCCTTGCCATCAGGCAGCCACGCGGCCGTCGTCGCGCTGATGGCCAAACCGGTCTCCACGCGAATCGGAGTACCGGCTCGAAGCGGCAACAGCATGAATGCCGACGCGCCGGGATTCTGGTCGTCCACCGAGAGCACCCACTTCCCGTCGGGTGAAAGCGCAGCCGCGCGCCCCTTGCCGATGCGGACCGCCGGAGATCCGTCGGTTTTCCGGACGTAGATCACATGCTCCCCCGCCACGGCATCGCCCGATTCCACCAGAGCCAGCGTGTGTCCATCGTCCGACAGAACGCACAGCTCCGTCCAGTCCAGCCACGACAAATCCCGTGGCCGGTCGTCTCCGGGCCCGACGAATTGTACTTCCAGACGCGGTTCGTCCCTGCTCACCAGAACGCGGCCGTCTTTAGCGATATCGCGAAACGTAAATGTACCGGGCAGCCGCAGAATCAGGCGCTGCTGTCCCCCAAGGTTGGACGCATACAGCGCCCGCTCGCCCCCGCTCTTCGCGCCGCTGTACCAGACCTCCTTCCCGCTCGGGGACCAGGCCAGCCCCTGCAAGCTGGTGAATCTTTCTGAAATCGTGGTTTTCCGCCCCGCCCGGTCCAGAACGGCGACACTGCCATCATCACCGTAGTAATAGTGGTCTGCGAAAGCGATCTTGTCGCCCTGAGGCGATATTCTGATGTCCCCCGGCCACGCCGTGCCGGTACTCCGGTACACCACCTGGCCGGGTGGAAATTCCAGACGCGGGGTTGTGCCGTCCCAAACCACCACCGCGAGCTGTGACCCATCCGGAGACCAGTCCGCGAATACCACGTTTTCGAGGAGTTCCCGAGGCGCGCTGCCATTCAACGGCATCTGCGCCAGCGTGCCCTCAACTCGAAACGTCCCCTGAAAACGACAGCCAACAGCGGCGGCTATTTCGCCGCTCGCGGAGACGGCAAACAAGCCGGTCGACCGCGCGCCCAGCGCGAGAGCTTCGGTCTGCCCCGGTTGCATCGAGTAGAGCGAGATCGGCTCCCCGTCCCAGGATGCGCCGTAGATCACGCTGCTTCCATCGGGCGTGAACCGTGCGTTTTGAATGATTCCGCGCTGAAACGTCAGCCTTTGAAAAGTGGGCGGCTCCGCGGAACGCCGCGTCATCCCCCACCACATCGCGGCTCCGGCAGCCGCCGCGCACAACGCCAGTGCCCACACGGGAATCCGGCTCCGCCGCCTCGCCGGAGCCGGCCGAGCGGCCACGCTCGTCGTGCCGGATATGCTGCTTGCCGCCTCCAGATCGAACGCCAGGTCTTTCGCCGATTGGAATCGCTCGTCAACGTCTTTCTCGAGGCAGTGCCGGATGGTACGGCTGAGCACGGCTGGAATCGCCGCCGCCGCGGGCAACTCGTCCACGGGGTCGGCGTGCAGGATGGCGCTCATCGTATCCGCCGATGTTTCGCCCTGAAACGCCCGCTCACCGGTGACCATCTCGAAGAGCACGCATCCGAAGCTGAAAATATCGGAGCGATGGTCCACCGTCTTGCCCCGCACCTGTTCCGGCGACATGTACGCCACGGTCCCCATCGCCGTTCCTGGACCGGTGTCCAGCGTGCGCGTCGCACCTTCGCCAGCCTTAATCGGCGTCGTCACCTTCGCCAATCCAAAATCCAGAATCTTCACCCGCCCGTCGCGCGTGACGAAAATGTTGTCGGGCTTGAGATCACGATGCACGATGCCCTTCGCGTGCGCCGCTGCCAGGCCCGCGACAATCTGCCGGGCCATTTCGATCGCGCGGCCGGGGCTCAACTTGCCCCGCTTCAAGCGCTCGCGCAGCGATTCGCCTTCCAGCAGTTCAGACACCAGGTAGGGGGCGCCGCCTTCCATCCCGATGTCGTGCACCACCAGGATATTCGGATGATTCAAGGCGCCGGCGGCTTTCGCCTCAATCTCGAACCGCCGCAGCCGGTCGGCATCGGAGGCGAACGACTCCGGCAGAACCTTGATCGCCACCGCGCGATCCAGCCTCGCGTCATGCGCCTTGTATACCTCGCCCATCCCGCCGGCTCCGACGACGGCAAGAATCTCATACGGGCCCAGACGTGTGCCGGTGGAAAGGCTCATTGTGTGTAGGAATTCTACCTCACCCGAAGACGCTCACTGCGAAACCCGCAGCACCAGACAAGTGATGTCGTCGTGCTGGCGCGTCGCCCCAACAAACGCGTTCACCGATGCGGTCAGCCTGCCCAGCGCCTCGGCCGCGCTTCCCTGCCCCAGCCCGGCAATCACGCCCAGCATACGCGCTTCCCCGTACTCCTCCTGCTTGTCGTCCTCGGCTTCCACCAGCCCATCGGTGAAAATCACCAGCAGATCGCCGGCGCCGAGAGTGCCCGCACCCGTTTCATACACGGCATTCGGCCGCAGGCCCAGTGGCAGCCCGCCTGTCTCCAGCCGTTCCACCGCGCCCGATGCGCGCCGCAGCACCGGCCAGTTATGCCCCGCGTTGATGTATGCGAAATTGCCGCTGGCCGGGTTGATCTCGGCCATAAAGGCCGTAGTAAATCGCCGGCCCTCCGGATTCTGCGCGCACAGGTACTGATTCAGCGCTCCGGTCACCTCCAGCAGCGAACCAGTCCCCGCGGACAGCGTGCGCAAACTCGCCTGCAAGGTGGCCATTAGCAGCGCGGCCGGAACGCTCTTGCCCGCGACATCGGCTACTACTACCAGCAGACGGTCCGGGATGCCCGGCCGAAAGAAAGCGTCGTAGTAATCGCCCGCCACGGTGTTGGCGGGACGGGTCGAGAATGCGATGTCTATCCCCGGAACCCGCGGCGGCGCTGCGGGCATCAGCCATCCCTGGATCTCCCGCGCAATTTCCAGGTCGCGTTTCATGGTGACGCGGTCGGCAAGTTCGAGCGCCAGCAGGATCAACAGCCCTGCGCCGCCGAAGAAGGTCAGGCCATCGATCTCTACTTCCCCGTGAGCGGTGTGGAATTGCACGTGAGGGAAGACCAGCAGCACCAGCGCGACCAGGAACAACACGCGGCGGCCGGGTGACAGCTTCTCCATCATGGCCCAGAACAGCGCGCGGGCCGTGCGCAGAACTCGGCCCTTGTACCAGTGCTTCTCGCCGATCGCCGAGCCCACTTCCTTTGAATACACTTCGTAGCTGAAGCGCGCGTCCGCCTGGAACTGAACCCAGAGATCCTGGATTGCCAGGCCGTCGCTGATCCGCCGCCAGAAGTCTGTGAATCGGTTCGCCATCCGCCTCGCTTTCGCGCTTCCCTATGTTCTCGGAATTACGCCCCCGTCGCGGGCAACGAAAACCAGAACTTCGAACCGGCCCCTACGGTCGATTCTGCCCACATCCGCCCGCCGTGCGCTTCAATAATCCGCTTGGAAATGGCCAGCCCGATGCCCGTTCCCGGATACGCGCTGCCCGCGTGCAGACGTTGGAAGATTTCGAAGATCTTGTCGCCGTACTGGCCATCGAAACCGATGCCGTTGTCCTCCACCACGAAACGCCATTCTTCGCCGCTTCGCGTGGCCGCCACACGCACCCTCGGAGGACGGTCCGGTTGGCGGAACTTCATGGCGTTGCCCAATAGGTTCTGCATCACCAGCACCAGGCCCGCTTCGTCGCCAGGCGCCACCGGCAGCGGCGCATGCACGATCTCCGCTCGCGTTTCCTCGCGAAGAATGCGCAGGTTGTCCATGGCCGCCTCCAAAACCTTTTCCAGATCCGTCGGAACAATCCGCAACGGCTGCATGCCCGTCCGCGAATAGGAAAGCAGATCGCTGATCAGCAGCCTCATGCGGCTGGCGCCATCGACGGCGAAGCGGATGTAGTCGTCGGCGTCTTTGTCCAGTCTCCCTTCGTACCGGCGCGCCAGCAGATCCACATAGGCGCTCACCATGCGCAAGGGCTCCTGCAGATCGTGACTGGCCACGTAGGCGAACCGCTCGAGGTCGGCATTGGATCGAAGCAGATTCGTGTTGGCCGAGCGGAGTTCGGCGGTCCGCTCCACCACGCGCTGCTCCAGCTCCGCGTTGAGTCGCGCCGCCTCCCGCTCGGCCCGCTTGCGTTCGTCGGCGTAAACCGAGATCAGGTGATAGGCCCAGATCAGCAGCACCACCGAAGCCACAATGCCGACCCCGAAATAGAGAGCGGCGTGGAACTGGGTGGCTTGCGCGGCCTGGCGAAACTGTTCCAGGTTGCGCTCCTGCTCCATGTTCATGGCCAGTGTGATGCGGCGAATCGTTTCCATGGCCCGCTGGCCCGCGCCGGTGCGGAGCACGGCCATGGACGCGGCCTGCCCCTGTGTGCGCCTCAGTTGGACCGTGTCCTGCAGTTCTCCCATCTTGAGATGAACCGCGGCCGCCAGTTCCTCAAATCGCGCCCGCCGATCAGGGCTGCTCTCGCGAATCAGTTCTCCAAGGCGCGCCAGCGATTGTTCCACCTGCGGCGACGCCGCGCGAAACGGCTGCAGATACGACTCGTCTCCGGTGAGCAAATATCCACGCTGGCCCGTTTCCGAGTCCGTGATCGCTAGAAACAACGTCTCCATCTCGCCCAGAACTTGGCGCGTATGGGATACCGAAGCGACGCGCTCGCGATACTGGACGATGTCCCGCCACGCAAGCGTCGCAAGCGCCACCGGGACGAGAGCAACCCAGATCAAGGCCACTTGCGTCCGTCTCAGAAGTGTCTGCGTCACGGTGGATGAACTCCAATTGTAGTACCGGACTTCCGCGCAATCGCGCGTCCCGATGCTATATTGGCGCCAGGCATGCGCCGTATTCGCACTACCATCGCTTACGACGGCACCGGGTTCCACGGCTGGCAGGTGCAGCCGGGCCTGCCCACCATTCAGGGCACGCTTGAAAGCATAGTCACCTCCATCGAAGGCGCTCCGGTAACGGTTCACGGTTCCGGCCGCACCGATGCTGGCGTGCACGCTCTGGCGCAGATCGCCGCTTTTTCGCTGGGGAATCCCATCCCCGTGGAAAATCTCCGGCGGGCCATGAACCGGCTGTTGCCGCGTTCCATTCGCATCATCGCCGCCGAGGAGGTCGCGCCGGATTTTCACCCGCGCTTTGACGCGCGCGCCAAGACGTACCAGTACCGTATCTGGCGCGAAGAGATCTGCCCGCCCTTCGACCGGCTCTATGTCTGTCACCATCCTTGGCCGCTGGACGAAGAAGCGATGATCACCGCCGCCCCGCTGCTGGAAGGCGAGCACGATTTCACCGCGTTCGCGGCGTCCGACGAGAGCGATGAATCCGCCCGGTCGAAGGTGCGAACGGTCTACTCATCCGCCGTGTGGCGCGACGGCGCGCGGCTCTTGTATCAGGTGCGCGGCACTGGCTTTCTCAAACACATGGTGCGCAACATCACCGGTGTGCTGCTGGAGGTGGGCAAAGAAAATCTCCACGCCGCGGACATCTGCGCGCGCCTGCAGCCCGGCTGCGGGATTGCACCCGGCCCCAGTGCGCCCGCCCGCGGTCTGTTCCTGCTGAACGTGGAATATTGAGCGGTACTACCGGGCGGCAATGTGGGGCAGGGCCGTGCCCTGCCGCGGATTCGCTCTTTGTAACGCCGCAGCCCTCATAATAGTCTCAATATGGCCAGTTCCGGCAAGACCCCGCAGTTCCGCTGCCCCAGTTGTTCAGCGGACATGGAGTTTGACCCCCAGACGGGCGCCCTGAAGTGCCGCTTCTGCGGCCACACCGAGGCCGTAGTTCCGTCGGCAACCACGGTTACCGTACACACGCTGGAAGAGGGCCTCGCGCAAGCCGCCGCTGCCACGGGAAAGTCTCTGGGCGAAGGGGCCTTGGAGGTCACCTGCAACGGCTGCGGCAGCGTCGTTGCGTTTAAGCCACCGGAAGTGGCCGGGGTCTGCCCGTTCTGCGGAGGCGCCATCGTCGCCCAGCCGAAGGCCGCGGATGCGCTGATCGCGCCCGACGGCGTGCTCCCCGCGAAGGTCCCCAGGGAACAAGCGCAAGCGCGCGTGCGGGAGTGGCTGGCCGCCCGCTGGTTCGCTCCGAATGCCTTGAAGAAGATGGCGCAACAGGAGGGCATCGCCGGCGTGTACCTTCCCTTCTGGGACTGGGCGGCCGACACCGACAGCGGCTACACCGGCGAGCGCGGCGAACATTACTGGGAAACCGAGTATTACACGGAAACCGACAACAACGGCAACACCGTGCAGCGCCAGCGTCAGGTGCAGCGCACGCGCTGGTATCCGGCATCCGGCCGGGTAGCGCATAAGTTTGACAACGTGTTGGTTGCGGCAACCCACTCGGTGAACGAGTCCCGTCTGAACGCGCTCGAACCCTGGGATCTCGAGGCGCTTTGCGCCTACGAGCCCGCCTGGCTCGCCGGTTTCCGCGCGCAGCGCTATCAGGTCGAGCTGCCCGATGGGTTCGAGAAAGCGAAAGGGGTAATGGCGAAGGTGATCGACGGCGACGTCCGCAAGGACATCGGCGGCGACGAACAGCGTGTCATCAGCGTGGATACGACAACCTCGAACGCCACCTTCCGTCACCTCCTGTTGCCTGTGTGGATCGGTGCCTACCGTTTCAAAGACAAGGTGTACCAGGTGCTGGTCAACGCGCGCACCGGCGACGTGGAGGGCGAGCGGCCATGGAGCGTTGCCAAAGTCTCACTGCTGGTAGCAGCCATCATCCTGGCTCTGGTGCTGTTGGCGATAATGACCCACCACAGCCACTGATGAAGTGCAGCTAAAGTTCGCCTACTTCAAGTAAGCCCGCAGAGCATGAATCAAATCGTCCGCGGCCAGCGTCTGCTCATCGGTCGCTGCGGTCTTCGGATCGAGCACATGAAAGCGGATGTGCCCTTCGATCACCTCCGCCATCAGTGCGTCCATGGCGCCCCGGCACGCCGAGATATTGTGCAACACCTCGGAGCATTCGGCCTCCTGGTCGAGCGCCCGCTCGACAGCTTCCACCTGACCTCGAATTCGCCGCACGCGATTCAGCAGTTTCTTCTTCTCTTCTGTCGTGTGAGCCATAAGAAAACCTCGACAAAGCCTTTACAAGAATACCCCGGCGGGTATATGCTGGTCGAGTGTCGCGGCCCGGTCCGGCGTCCCCTGACCGCAGTCTGATTGGAAGCTCGCCTCGATTGGCGCGAAGAGCACGCCTGCGCGTTCGCGAAAGAGAAAGACCATGCACCGCGTCAACTCCGCCACAGCCGCGCGTATCCTTGTCTTTCTTCTCACGCTTCGGTGCGTAAGCCTGGCAGCGCAGGATCAATCCCCGCCAGCCGGCGATTCCGCGGCGCCGGTCGAATCGGAGCGTTGGAATCTCTTCTATCAGGCGACCTCGATTGGCCAGTATCACGGCACGTTCAACTCGCCCTACGAGGGCCCGTTCAGCCTGCAGGACTACCCGGAGCGCGATGTGTCGCTGACCACAACCCTGTTCTTCGGCCTGCGTCTGAGCGACAACACGGAGCTGTACTTCGATCCGGAAATCGCCGGCGGACGCGGATTCAGCGGCGTCGATGGCCTTGCGAATTCCTCGAACGGTGAGCTTCCGCGCGTCGAGACGGCCACGCCAAAGCCTTATTTGGCGCGCTTGTACGTGTCGCACGATTTCGCGCTGGGTGACGAAAAGGAGTCCGTCGATAGCGACGAGAACCAGCTCGCCGGCGAGCGTCCGGTGAACCGGTACACCGTCACCGCCGGCAGGTTCGCGATAACTGATTTTTTCGACAACAACACCTACTCGCACGATCCGCGCTCGCAATTCATGGGCTGGGCGGTGATGTACAACGGCGCGTGGGATTATCCCGCCGACGTCCGCGGGTACACCTGGGGCTGGGTGCACGAGCTCCACCTGCGCAACTGGTCGCTTCGCTATGCCAGCGCCGCCATGCCCAAAGTCGCCAACGGCTCGCAACTCGACCGCAGGGTCTTCGTGAATCGTGGCGACGTGTTCGAAGGCGAGTACCGCTACACGCTGAGCGGGCACGCGGGAACCATCCGCCTTCTCAATTACGAGAACCATGCCGACGCCGGCACCTACGCTGCGGCCATCAAGCTGGCGGAACTCAACGGCGGCAATCCCGACGTGATCGCGACCCGCCGCAATGGCACGCTCAAGTACGGATTTGGAGTGAACCTGGAGCAGGCGATCACCAAAGACATCGGCGTCTTCTCAAGGCTCGGCTGGAACGACGGCAAAACAGAAAGCTTCGCGTTCACCGCCATCGACCGTCTGGCCACCGGCGGCGTCTCCATCACCGGCCGCCGATGGCGCCGGCCCCTCGATACCGTAGCCACCGAGTTCACCGCCGCCGGGCTCTCCGGCGTCCATGCCCTCTATCTGGCGCGCGGCGGCGACGATTTCCTGATCGGAGACGGCCGCCTCGAGTATGGGCCGGAATGCATCGAGGAAACCTACTATAACGCGCGTCTGTTCCCGGGATTTTTCGCGAGCTTCGATCTCCAGCACGTCACCAACCCCGCCTACAACGAGCAGCGCGGGCCGCTATGGATTGAGTCGGTCCGCCTGCACCTCGAGTTCGGAAAGAATGCCTTCGCCGGGCACTAATTCGCCGGTATCGATGTGAATGCGGAGCCGTTGAACCGCAATCCAAGGACGGCGACGTTGCCGGAAGTCGCGGCGAAAAACGCTCTGCCGCGCAACCCTACCATGCCCGATAAGCCCTGCAGGCTCCGCAGCGTGGCTTCCGTCTTCTGGCCGGCCGGAAGGCTGATCGTGGACGTGCCCACCATATTTCCGTTGTTGTCCCAAAGCGTCACGGCGATCGATGCGGCCACCGCGCCGGCATTGACCACGGCAATGGCGGTGATGTAAGTGGTGTCGTCCCAGACGAGGGTGCTCATGCTCGCGTTTGCCGTGGAGAACGGCACTACCGCTTCCTGGTCCGCGCGCCCCGCGACGCTCTGGCGGAACACGCCGTACCCGGATACGCCCGGCGGCATGGTGAACGCGGCATAGCCCTCCGCCAGAGCCGACCCGGCCGCGTTGGGGGCTTCGATAATCGCCGTGCCCTGAGCTGGCACGTTGACCGTGGTGGACGTTCCACCCACCGAGGGCAGCGTGAGCGGCGATCCGTTATCGGCTGTAAAGGTCACCGGAAACGACACTGCGGCGCTGGTTATGTTTGTGAAATAAAGCGCGGAATACCAGCCCCCGCCGAAAGCAAGTTGCGGAAGAAGCGAGGGCAGGGACTCAGGCTGTATGGTTCCCGAGGAATTGCTCCCGGCATCGCCATCCATGTGCAGTACCAGCCCGCCCTCGACGATCGCGAAAACCACTTTCCCAACGCTCCCAACGGCCGTCGCTGTGCCGGAACAGTCACTGTTGACGGAGTACGTCGACGCGCCGATGAGCGGATTCGTTACTGCGACATTGCTGTCGTTGGCAGTAAGGTTATAGTTCACCCCGCCCTTGCCATCGAACACGATGCTGCCCGCAACGGAATAGGGAGCGAACGCCCCCAGCGCCGGACCCGACGCCACATAGCCATAGTTTCCGATTAACGACCCGTTTCCACACACCGCGGCACCCTCCGCAAAGGCCCGATACGCCCGGCCCGTCATCACGGTTCCGGCGTTCTCCGTGGCGGTGATCTTTTGCTGTCCTCCATCCACAAGCTGAATCGCGGAAGTCGAAACATAGGACGCGAACCCTTGCGGAGTGATGGTCAGCGTTTGCGTTCCGCTGCAATCCGCGTTCGCAGTATAGGTTCCTTTAAGGGTCAAATTGAAGATCACGCCGTCGGCGCTTTCCGTCGCCGTGCCCGTGATGTTGCCGTTTCCGTCGGACACCAGTTTGCCCAACTGAACGTAAGGCACCGTCGCCGTCTTTTCGGAGTTCGGGCCCGTCCCGTTAATCAGAAAGAAGTGCGTTCCCGTCCAGCTCGAAAGCGAACAGTTTTGCGCCTGGGCCATGGCGGCAATCCCAAGGAATACGAAAATCCGGGTCATCGTGCTCAAGGTGCGATTGATTCTGCGTGTCATGCTGTCCTCCATGCCAGTGATTGCGCCCGCGGAAAGGGCTGGCTGTTTTCCCTCTGCCGGATACGGCGCAATTTCCGGCCAAATCACGTCAGGCCTGGATGATAAAATTGGGCCGGTGGACGGCCCTGGAGAAGTGACGGTCTGGCTGGAACGGTGGTCGAAGGGAGAGGCCGAGGCTCTCGATCAACTCACCCCATTGGTCTACGACCAACTCCGCCGTGTGGCGGACGGGTTGCTTCACCGGGAGCGCCTTGACCACACGCTGCAACCCACGGCCCTGATTCATGAGGTGTTCCTGCGGTTGGTCAGCCTGCATCGCATCGCTTTGAACGATCGCGTTCATTTTTTCACGTTTGCGGCCAAACTGATGCGTCGCATCCTGATCGATCACGCCCGCCGGATGAAAGCGGCGAAACGGGGGTTGGCGCTGGATCGTGTCCCCTTGAATGCCGAGCTCTGTTGGGTGGGTCCGGCCGGGGAAGAAGCGCTCGATCTGTCTCTGGCGCTGGACGAACTGGAGGCCACTGACGTCGAAAAAGCCCGGGCGCTCGAGCTGCGCTACTTTCTCGGCTGCACCGTGGAGGAGACTGCCGGGTTATTGGGAGTGTCACCTTCCAGCGTGGATCGCGACGTCCGCTTCTCCCTGGCCTGGCTTCACCAGCGCCTTGGTGAACCTGCCTGAGATATGACCGTGTCCGCGCCAGACCACTTTCGCCGGGTGGCTCTCCTGTTCCAGGAAGCCGTAACCCTTCCGCCTGGGCCCGAACGGGAGGCCTGCCTGGACTTGAGGTGCGGTGTCGACACCACTCTGCGTGAAGAAGTCGCCCGGCTGCTCGCGTCTGATGAGCAGGTCCGGCAGCGGCCTTCGTCCGCGCCGTCGCGGCTGCCGCGTTTCGGGATCTACCAGGCGCGCGAGCTGATCGGGGCCGGGGGAATGGGTGCGGTCTATCTGGCCACCCGTGAGGATGGCGAAGTCCGCCAAAGGGTGGCCGTCAAGGCCATCGCGTCTCCATATCACTCTCCACTCCTCGAAAGCAGGCTCCGCAGCGAACGCCAGATCCTGGCGGAACTGTACCACCCGAACATAGCTGCCTTTCTCGGCGGCGGCATCACCGACGATGGATTTTCCTATCTGGTCATGGAATACGTGGAGGGGGAGCGCATCGATTCCTGGTGCGACTCCCGCCGCCTCTCTGTTCGCCGCCGCCTGAGTCTGTTCTTGAAAGTCTGCGCCGCGGTCAGCTTTGCGCACCAGCGTCTCATCGTGCACCGCGATCTGAAACCCGCCAATGTTCTGGTCACCCCGGAAGGTGAGCCGAAGTTGCTCGATTTCGGTATCGCCCGCACGCTCGCCGCCGATGGCGGCAATACGCAAACTACATCCAGCTTGTTTCTGACTCCGCTCTACGCCAGTCCGGAGGTGCTTCGCAATCAGCCGGTTTCCGTCGCCGCCGACGTGTATTCGCTGGGCGTGCTGCTCTATCAGTTGCTGAACGGCTCCTGTCCGTTCGAGGGCCACGGGGCCACCCCGGCTGAGATCGTTCAGTTGGTGCTCTCCTCCGATGCGCCGCCGCCTCTCAGGGTTGGTGTATCAAAAGAATCCGCCATGGCGCGTGGCCAGACCCCCGCCGGACTGGTCCGGCTTTTGCGCGGTGATCTGGAATCGATCGTGGCCAGGGCGCTGGCGCGGTCGCCCGCGGATCGTTACGCTTCCGTGGAGCAATTCGCTGACGATGTCTTGCGCTACATGGACGGGCACCCGGTGGAGGCCTCGTCCGTCGGGCGATTCTACCGTGCGCGGAAGTTCGTATCGCGCCACAAGTCCGCCGTCGCCTCCGGGACGCTGGTGACTCTGTCGCTGGTAGCCGGCCTGCTGGCCACATTGTGGCAGGCGCGAGTCGCAGAGCGGCGGTTCGCCGATGCCCACGATCTCGCGCGCTATTTGCAGTTCGACCTCCGCAAAGCGGTTGCGAAGCTTCCCGGTTCCACCCCGGTGGAGGCCGACATGGCGCGCCACTCCCTCGAGTATCTGGACCGCTTGTCGGCCGAGAAGATCCATGACCCGGTTCTGCGCACGGAGGTGGGCGAAGGGTATGCGGACCTCGGCGCCGTTCTGGGGAGTCCATTCCAACCCAATCTCGGCGAAATCGCAAAGTCGCGGGAGAGCTTTCGAAAGGCCATTGCCATTCTCGATCCGCTGGCCTCCGCGGACCCGAATAATCTCCGCGCCCGAATCATTTTGGCGCGGGCGAGGCTGGAGCTCGGACGCAGCATCGGTTTCGGTGGGGGCGCTTCCGAGGGTCTCACGCTGGTAAAACAAGCGGCGCGTGATTTCGACAGCCTGGCCAGCCGCTGGCCCTCCGACTTCGAGGTCCGCAACCAGGCCGCGATTGCCTTCCAGTCGCTTGGCGCCGAGCTCTCCGCGAACAATGGCTATGTAAACGCGCAAAACCTGGACGCCGCCCTGCGTGCGTTTCGCAAAGCCATCGACAACGCGACGGTGGCCGCCCAGCTCCGCCCTCAGACCGACGTTCTTATCGCGCTTGCGAGCTGTTACAAGCACATGGGAGACTTGACCGAATTGCGCGACCGGCCTGCCGCAACCGGGCTGTTCCGGCAGGCCCTCGGCGTTCTCGACCGCATACCGGCCAAGGACCGGGACACCCCCCAGTCGCGCAATGCCCGCTCTTCTGCGCTGCTCGGCCTGGGCTGGAATCTCGGCAACCTGGGCGACTTCACGCTCTCCCTGGCGGCGCTCGACGAGGCCCGCGAAATTCGCGACCGCGCGTCCGCGGAAGATCCTGAAAACGTCATGGCGCTCTATTTCCGCACCATTCCATACCGGGATCTGGGAATCATCAGCGGTTCCGCCGGACACCCTGACGCGAAGCTGCGCTATTTCTTGATTGTCATCGGGATTGACGATCGGCTGCTGGCCCGAAACCCTGCCAACAGGACTTACCGTTTCGGCCAGGCGGAGCTTCAGGCCGACGCCGCGAATCTCAGTTTGGCGGCCGGTCGGACTGCGGACGCAATGCGTCTGGCGCGCGCGGGCATCACGACGCTTCGTGAGATCGCGTTGCAGCCCCAGGCTGCCCCGGTCGAGATGGCTATCGCGGCGCGGGCTTTGCTGGAAACAAAGGTCCCGAAAATGGCTGATGCGAAGGTGGGGTTGGTGCTGGCCCGGCGCGCTGCGGCTCTGGATCCCAGGGATTCCGAAGTCCAGGAGATTCTGGGTGAGGCCTGCTGGCTCAATGGCGACCGTCAGGCAGCGGTGCAATCCATAGAACAGGCTCTCGCCCTGATTGAGCCCGCCCCAACCCCGGCCCGCAAGGCACTGGAGAAAACTCTGGCCCGGTATCGCAGCTCGCCGTAGTTTCGCGTTGTTACGGAGCCGCGACAGTCCCGGCGCGTAAGCGGCTCACTTGTTGAGCAGAGCCAGCACATCGGTGACTCGGGCGGCAGTGCGCTCCACCGGCTCGTCCGCCGCTCGCTCCACGCTGGCGGTCACGATTTGCGCTGCAATTTCTATCACCCGATCCGACTCGGTGAAAACGTATTTCCCGGAAAGCCGGTGGTTGGCGTCGCGAGCCAGCGCGACACCGGCGCGGTCCGGCTCCCGGATCACCGCGCACAATACGGCCTCCTGCCAGCACCCCACCGTCACGCTCTTCGCGTGCAGATTGGTGAGCCTCTGAATCGCGCAGCGGATCACGCGCTCGGTCAATTCCGGCCCAAAGCGCGCGCGAATCGACTCCAGGTTACGAATGTGGACAAACAGCAGGAGGAAGGAGTTGCCGGCGGCCGTCTCCGCCTCCACGCGCTCCCGTACGCCCATTCCGCTGGCGCCGCTGGCCGGTGCCCGGAGCTGATCCACCTGTTTCTGCAGCGCCTGGATCTCGCTGGTGAGTTCCGCTACCACGATTCGATTCCGCCGCTCCAGCTCTTCGATGCAGGTTTCGAGGCTGCCTTTGAGCGACAGCACCCCGGCGCGCATCTCCGCCAGGTCCTTCGCGGCCGTAAGATCGCCGAAGCGCTTCAATTCGCTTCGTAATTTTCTTTCCCCGTCTTCGGAATCGGAGGTCAGCGCGTCAAGAACGGTTCGCAGAGTACTGGCGTGTTCTTCGAGCCTTCCACGAAGCTCGGCCAGGTACTGCTCGGCTTTCTCTTTGTAATCGCGGAGGACGTTGCGCACCGCCGAGCGAAGGGAGGGCACGGTGGAAGCGGAACCGATCGCCTGCACCGAAATTCGTTCCGCGATCCGGCGCAAAGCCTCCCGATATGCCGGAGTAACCGAGGGGTCCAGATCAATCGCGTACTGGCCGCTGTCCTCGACCGACGAGCGATAGGTTTCGACGACGGCAACCAGCAGAGACTGCAGGTCCTCGGCCGTCCGGATCTCCTTCTGAATCGATATCATGGATGACCGCCCCAGCGATACGCCAACAGGGCCTTGCATTTATGATCGGCGGACCACGGGCATTCCTACAGTGGTGTTTTCAAACGCAGGTGGCAACTGCATGTTGCTGATACCACAGGTACGTTTGGCGGATGCCGTCCTCAAGAGCAATGGCCGGTCTCCAGCCCAACGCGGTGAGCTTCGAAACGTCGAGCAGTTTCCGCGGAGTGCCGTCGGGACGGGTGGAATCGAAGACGATTTCGCCGCCATAGCCGATGATGCGGCACACCAGTTCCACCAGATTCCGTATGGTGATGTCCTCTCCGGTGCCGACGTTGATGATCTCGGGCGATTCGTAGCCCTGCATCAGAAAAACTGCGGCGCCGGCCAAGTCGTCCACGTGCAGAAACTCGCGGCGCGGGGTGCCCGTTCCCCAAACCGTCACCTGCGGTTCGCCGGAGCTGTGCGCCTCATGCACTTTGCGGATCAAGGCGGGAAGCACATGGGAATCGTTGAGATCGAAGTTGTCACCGGGACCATAAAGGTTCGTCGGCATCAGGCTGATTCCATCAAAACCATATTGCCGCGCGTAAGCCTGCATCGTCCGGATACCGGCGATCTTCGCGATCGCGTATGGCTCGTTGGTCGGTTCCAGCGGCCCGCTCAACAGGTACTCTTCACGGATGGGCTGGGGCGCTTCCCGGGGATATATACAGGAAGAACCAAGAAACTCCAGCTTGCGCACGCCGGAACGGTACGCCGCGTCAATCACGTTGATTTGAATGGCGAGGTTCGCAAAGATGAACTCGGCCGGGCGGGAATTGTTAGCGTGGATACCCCCGACGCGGGCTGCCGCCAGGAACACGTATTCGGGCCGCTCGGCGGCAAAGAACCGGTCGACGGCGGCGCGGTCGGTGAGATCCAGCTCGGCATGCGTGCGCAACAGCAGGTCGGTGAACCCATCCGCCTGCAGTCTGCGGACGATGGCCGACCCAACCAGCCCTCCATGGCCCGCCACGAATACCCGACTCGTCTTATCCAAACCGTCCTCCTGCCGATGGCCCCTGGGATGCTTGTGGGGCAGGGCCGTCCCCTGCCTTGTCTTTGCCTCCCGACCAGGGATGGCACACCCTATCCGATGGACACCCCACGCGCCGCCCGCCTATGACCGGCCTCATGCAAAGTGCGCTCCTGGCGGGCGATTTCCAGATCGTGTTCCACCATCATCGCCGCCAACTCGCGAAAACTCACCGTTGGCGTCCAACCCAGCAGCGTACGCGCTTTCGTGGCGTCCCCTTGCAGGAAATCGACCTCGGTGGGCCGGAAATACCGCGCGTCGGTCTCTACCACTGCGGCCCAATCCAGCCCCAGAAGGGATGCCGCCACTTCCAGAAATTCGCGTACGGAATGCGCCTCGCCCGTAGCCACGACGAAGTCGTCGGGCGCCGGCTGCTGCAGCATCAGCCACATGGCGGCCACATAGTCGCCGGCGAAGCCCCAGTCGCGGCGCGCGTCCAGGTTCCCCAGGTATAGTTTCTTCTGCAGTCCCAAACTGATTCGCGTAAGCGCCCGCGTGATCTTGCGCGTCACGAACGTTTCTCCGCGCCGGGGCGATTCGTGGTTGAACAGAATGCCATTGGAGATGTGCATCCCCCACGCTTCGCGGTAGTTCACGGCATACCAGTGCGCGGCCACTTTGGCAACGGCATAGGGACTGCGCGGATAAAACGCCGTCGACTCGGATTGCGGGGGTTTAGCGGCGCCGAACATTTCCGAGGAACCGGCCTGGTACACCCGCACATCGTGGCCGTTCGCCCGAATGTGGTCGCGCACCGCTTCCAGCAGCCGCAGCGTGCCGGTAGCCACCACGTCGCCGGTGTACTCAGCCTGCTCGAAACTAACCCGCACATGCGACTGCGCCGCCAGATTGTAGATCTCGTCCGGCTGCACGCTCTCCAGAACCCGCCGCACTCCCGTGCCGTCGGACAGATCGCCATAGTGCAGGTGCAGCGCCGCGCCGCGCTCGTGGGGGTCGGCGTAAATGTCATCCAGCCTCTCTGTGTTGAAGGTGGATGCCCTGCGGATGATCCCGTGGACTTCGTAGCCTTTCGCCAGCAGGAACTCCGCCAGATACGAGCCGTCCTGCCCGGTGATGCCTGTAATGAGAGCTTTACGCATGCGTCGCGCGCCGATTCCTCCCTCCCATGATACCCATGCGCGCCGGATGAACTTTGTCCTCGAACCCTGCGTATGTTGGAAAGGCAACGCTATACTACCAAAGGCGGGCAGCGCCAACCGATTGCGCACCCCGCCCACACACACCAGGAGCGTGTAATGTCCGACAAGGCCGTCGCAGGAACACTGCGGTTTATTGGAATCTCCCTTACTCTTCTCGCGGGCGCCGTCCTGCCCGTGGCAGCCCAGGTCTCCCCTGCGCCGGCTCCCCCGGCTACACGGGGCTGGCTGGATAAATCGCTGTCGCCGGATAAGCGCGCCGATCTGCTCATCGAGCAAATGACCCTGGACGAAAAGATCCAGTTGGTGCACGGAAGCGGAATACAGGGCTCGAATCGCCTGGGCCAGGTGGACCCGGTGGTTGCCGCGCGTTCGCTGGGCGGCGCCGGGTTCGTGCCCGGCATCGCGCGGCTGGGGATTCCTGACATTCAGATGGCCGATTCCGCCGTGGGCGTCACCCTTGGCGCGGCTCACAGCCGCTATTCCACCGCCCTGCCTTCCTGTCTTGCCGACGCCTCCTCGTGGGATTTGAAAACGGCCTATGATTACGGCGCCCTCATCGGACGCGAACTGCGCGATCAGGGGTACAACATGTCGCTTGGCGGTGGCGTCAACATCACGCGCGAGCCGCGCAACGGCCGCAACTTCGAGTACGACGGTGAAGATCCCATTCTGGCGGGCACCCTCGATGGCCAGCTCATGAAAGGCTTGCAGGCCCAGGGCGTCATCGGCGACATCAAACACTACGCGCTCAACGACCAGGAGAGCGGACGCAATATCGTCAACGCCATCGCCGACAAGCGCGCCATGAGAGAGACCGATCTGCTGGCTTTTGAAATCGCCATTCGCGATTCCGGGGCCGGCGCGGTGATGTGCTCCTACAACCTGGTCAACGGCGACCACTCCTGCGAGAACAGTTATCTGCTGAACGATGTGCTGAAAAAGGATTGGGGCTTCAAGGGCTGGGTGGTTTCGGACTGGTGGGGCACTCACAGCACCGTAAAAGCCGCTCTCGCCGGCCTCGATCAGGAGATGCCGGGCAACCCCAAAGGCCCGTTCTTTGGCGACGAACTGAAAAAGGCGGTGGAGAGCGGTGAAGTGCCGGTGGCGCGCGTGAACGACATGGTGCACCGCATTCTGCGCACCGAGTTCGCCATTGGCCTTTTCGACAACCGTTACCAGACGCAGGTGGTGGATGTCTTTGGCGGCCTCGATTTCGCGCAGCATGTGGCCGAACAAGGCACGGTGCTGTTGAAGAACAACGACGCGCAGCTGCCATTGCACGCCTCGGCCATCCGGACTATTGCGGTCATCGGCTCGCACGCCGACGTTGGAGTTCTCTCCGGTGGTGGTTCCGCGCAGGTAGATCCGCCGGGCGGGAGCGCCGTTGCGACTCCCGGCCCGCGGCGATGGGATGGGATTGTGTGGTATCCGTCTTCACCGCTGAAGGCCATTCGCGCGAGGGTGCCCGGCGCAAAGGTAACGTATGACCCGGGCACGGATCCGGTCGCCGCAGCGGCGCTGGCCAGCGCATCGGATGTCGCTATCGTGTTTGTGAATCAGCCGGCCAGCGAAGGCCGCGACGTGTCGTTGACGCCTCCTGGCAATCAGGACACCGTGGTGAGCGCCGTTGCCGCTGCCAATCCGCGCACCGTCGTCGTGCTGGAGACCGGTGGTCCGGTGTTGATGCCATGGGTGGATAAAGTGGGCGCGATTCTGGAATCGTGGTATCCGGGCATTCGCGGCGCCGAAGCGGTGACGGCCATTCTGTTCGGCGACGTGAACCCCTCGGCAAAATTGCCCGTCACCTTCCCGAAGAGCGAGGCTGACCTGCCCCGCCCGGTTATCGAGAAGCCTCCGGCCTATTCGCGGAGCCAACCGACGCCGGGCGCCACCCCGCCGGCCCCTTATGAGGTGAACTATTCGGAAGGCTTGAAGGTGGGCTACAAGTGGTATGACGCTGAGAACAAGACCCCGCTGTTCCCGTTCGGCTTCGGTCTTTCTTACACGGCTTTCTCGTATTCGGGCCTCGCGGTAACTCCCGGCAAAACGGTGGAGGTGACGTTCAGCGTGCGCAACCGCGGCACGCGCGCCGGAGTGGAGATCGCCGAAGTGTACGCGGCGCTGCCGCCATCCACCGAAGAGCCTCCGAAGCGCCTGGTGGCGTGGCAGAGAGTGAACCTTGCGCCCGGCGAATCGAAGAAAGTAACCCTGAACATAGACCCGCAATTCCTTTCCATCTTCAATGTGGATAAGGACGCCTGGGAACTGGTTCCCGGCGACTACAAGATTCTGGTTGGTGGGTCGTCCGCGGCTACGCCGCTTACCAGTCCTGTGAAGATCGATTAAGCGGCACTGCTAGCGGGAAGCAGCCGAAGCGAGGAATTTGTCGCGGCAGGCCGCCGAACAGAAGTACACGGTTTCGGAACCGGCTGCGTGCTTGAGGGAAGTGCTGGTGGCGATGTACGTCCCGCAGACCGGATCGCGGCGCAGTTCGCCCGTTAGCGGCACATTGCCGCCCGCGGGAGTAGACGGCCGTTTCGGCGCAGGGCCCAGCAGCGCCGACAGCGCTTTCCCGATCACTCCGATCACGCTGCGCACAAAACTGATCAGAAAAACCGTGCAGAGCAGGTAGAAGATGATGCGGAACATCGAACCGCCTTTATTGTACCGCCCGGTTCTGCGGGCGCCCTCCCGATTGATGCATCGTAGTAATAGACAGAAGGCAACGTCCTGAGTAGCGAAGTCATCAAAGCGCTGAAGCTGTTCATCCTGCTGGCCGCGGTGGGCATTCTGGCAGTGGTCATGCTGCGCGACCGCTCGAAGCCGGCGGAGAGCGTTTCCCCGGCAGGAGGGCGCCAGCAACCTATTGATTTCCGTCTGGCCGACCTCGCGGGTTCCCGCTGGCAGCTTAGCGACCGCCGTGGCAAAGTGGTGCTGGTGAATTTCTGGGCCACCTGGTGCCCGCCCTGCCGCGCGGAGACGCCGGGTCTGGTCCGGCTGTACCGCGATTACCGGCCCAGAGGCGTGGAAATGGTCAGCATTTCCATGGACGATGACCCCCGCCAGGTCGTGCCCGCCTTCCTGCGTGAATACAAAGTGCCGTATATCGTTCTGGTGCCCGACTCCAGCTTCGAACTAGCCAACGAAGTGGAGTCGCTGCCGACGACGCTATTAATTGACCGCAAGGGCCGCGTCGCCAAAGTGTTTGTGGGCGCCGTGGGAGAAGAGGAAGTCAGCGGCGAACTGGACGCGCTGCTGAAAGAGTCCGGCTGAACTGAACAAGCGGCGTACTTAGGCGCCAGCACGGTAGTAAGACGGCTCGTTCTGAGCGCGATAGTAGGGGCGGAACTTGCCGTTGGGGCCCGGCCATATGCGCTCAACCAGGTCGACGTCCACACTAACGCCCGCGCCCAGCGTGTTGGACAGAATACGGCTGAGAGTGGCAATGGCCTCCGGTCCCGGCTTCATGCCCGGAACGGGCACCAGTTTGACCCGAACGTGTTCGGCGCGCTCTTGAATGATCTGGTATTGCCTGAGCCACGGCGCTTGGCTCACCAGGGGACTGACGAGTGAATAGGGGTGAATGCTCCGGCCATCCGGCAGCAGGAAACAATCCATCACTCGGCCTTGAACTCGGGTCAGGATTGAGCCGCTGGCGCCGCGCGTCACCAGGTCCTGAAGACGGAAGCGGAGGAACGGCATCGCCCACGAGTGCAGCGCAGTACCTACGAACTCACCTTCTTCACCCTGTCCCACCGGGCGGCCGTCGCGCACCACCTCCGCAATTACCGTCGCTTCGGACACGTGATAGAGCCCGTCCGAAGGGCACTCCCAGGCGATCATGTTGAACTCGTTGCTGTCGTAGAAATCGATTACCGGTGCCCGAAACCCCTGACGGATTCGCTCACGCATGTCGCTTGTCATCACCTCGGAATCGGTGGTGATGAAGCGGGGGACGAATCAGTTCGCGGTCCGAGTCGGTCAGGTTCACGGCCAGCCAGGAAAGCGTGCTCGGGTATCCGCGTAGCACATCCGGTCGGGTTTCGCGGAGCCGGGCGAGAATGCGATCCGGCGCCCACAGACAATTGATCTCTTCGTAGCGGAGAATCCCCGACCGCATGTACATGGGGATCCGTTTCAGCTCCGCTTCGACCACCGCGACCCGTCGATCGGTCAGCCGCATGCCGAGACGAAACAAGACCTGTAGTCGGTAGGCTTGTAGGAGTCTTTCTTCGAACCAGGTGCGTCGTGTACTCAGCGGCTCACCGGAGGAGCCGCTGGTACGATTTACCACCAGCTTCCGCGGATCGAACCCGCGCGCGACGAGGTCTTCCTCCGGCAGGCCCTGCAGATCGGTGCGCGAAGTTGGAGGTATCCTCGCAAGATCGTCCAGCGTTCGGACCTGGTCCGGTTTCAGGCGCGCTTCATCAAACAGGCGGCGATAGTATGGAACCCGTTCGTAGGCGTGGTGGACGAGCGCGCGCAACTGGCGCGATTGGTACTGCCGGATCTCCTCGGGTTCCGCTCCCGGCACCAGTCCGCGGTATCCCGTGATCCACCGGTGTGCGGGCATGCCCCATTCTATAGGTGGCGTCCACGACCTCCTCGAGCCGTTTCTCCGCGCTAGCCGTTTTCGACGCGCGCCTTTACGTCCGAGTACGCGATTTCGATGAGCCTGCTTAGGGCCACGGCGTTTGTGGGCGTTCCCGGCCTCAGCTTCACATGGCGCATGAACCTGCCGGCGCCTTGCAACAAGCGGGCCGGATCCGGCAGCGCCTCGCCGTGAAAGAACCCTACGTTTACGTGCGAAGTGAATACATTGACGTAGCCAAAGGGCGCACCTCCCAGACATGCAACCGGACAGCCGTCATGCAACAGCTCGCGAACTTCGTCCCCGCATTTTCGCATCGCCTCAAACCACCGATGCGCGATGGCTCCCAATTCACCGGCATGCTCTTTCATCCACGTATCGATGGCGGGATCCCGCTCGACAGCGCCGTCGAATCGTAGCAATTCAGTTCTCATCGAGCTCCGCATTCTGCGTCCGGGATCTATGCCTACAGGTTTCAGCCTTCGTTTGCCGGAGGCTGCGGTTGCCGCACCGTCGCCCGCGTCGACCCCGTGGAAATCCCGCCATCCACCAGCAGCGTCTGGCCGCTGACATAGCGGCTGGATTCCGCCGCCAAAAACACCACTGCGGCGTCCAGATCGTCCGGACGGCCGGGCCGCTGCGCCGGAATGCGCTCCACCAGATATTCCACCCAGCCCTTGTCCTCGTACAGCACCTTGTTCTGGTCCGTGCGGAACCAGCCGGGGGCCAGGCAGTTCACGGTGATTCCGTGTTTGCCCCAGTCGGCGGCCAGGCTCATGGTGAGCTGCCGAATGCCGCCCCGGCTTGCCCCATAAGGTGCAAGGCCCGGATAGCCGAATACGCTGGTTACCGAGCCGATGTTGATGATCCGCCCGTAACCTCGGGGAATCATGCGCCGAGCCACCGCCTGGGCCACGAAGAAGCTGCCGCGCAGGTTAGTGTCCAGGATGAGGTTCCAATCATCCCAGGTCACGTCGACGGCGGGCTTGCGCACATTAGTGCCCGCGTTGTTCACAAGAATGTCGATATGGCCGTACGCCTTCTGCGCCTCTTCAGCCATTCGTTCGATGCTCGCCGGGTCGCGCACGTCCAGTTCGAGCGAGACGGCACGGCGCCCCAGCGCCTCTATTTCGCGCTCAAACGGCGCGAGAGTGGCGCGCTTGCGGCTGGTGAGCACCAGGTCGGCGCCGGCCTTGGCCAGCGCGCGGGCGAAATATTGCCCCAGACCGCGGCTGGTGCCCGTCACGATGGCCACCTGCCCGCTGAGATCGAAAAGATCAGACATGGGAACTCTCCGGAGTGAGAACCACCTTCATCAGATTCGGCTCCCCCGCATAGAGGCGCTCGAACCAGCGCGGCCCGTCTTCCAGCGGCGCCACGGCGGTAATAAGCGGCTCAACCTGAATCGCCCCATTGCCGAGCAACTCGATGGCGCGTGGGTACTCGCCCGAGGACGCCGCGGAGCCTTGCAGGCGAATCTGGCGGGACACTACTTTCTGCAGGGGCAGCGTCACTTCGGCGCGGATGTTGCCAACCAGCGTCACCGCCCCGCCCTTGCGAACCGAGTCTATCGCGCCACGAACGGTTTCGTCGCGCCCCACGCATTCGATGGCCACATCCACACCTTCGCCGCCGGTGGCAGCGAGAACCTGCGCGATGAGATCAGGCCCGGATGCCTGAAAGGTAGCTGCCGCTCCGAGGCGCGCCGCGAGGCGCAGCCGGGTTTCGTCCAGGTCCGCGATGAACACGCGCGGGAAGCCTTCGGCCCGCAGCGCCTGCAAGGTGAGCAGGCCGATCATTCCCGCTCCAATAACCAAAGCTGTCGGGCTCTCCGCCGCCTTTGAGAACGACACCGCATGCAGAGCCACCGAAACCGCCTCCAGCATGGCGGCATGCGCGAACGAAAGCTGATCCGGCAGACGATACACGATGCGGCTGGGGACCGTCACATACTCGGAAAATGCTCCGTGGCGGCGGAAGTCGGGCGTGGACACGCCAACAATTTGCCGCTGATCGCAGAGATTGGCGAGGCCGCGCAGGCAATACGGGCAGCGGCCGCAGTACACGGTGGAATCGAAGGTGACGCGATCCCCTTCGGCGAATCCGCTCGCACCCTCGCCCAGGCGTACCACCGTGCCTGCCGCCTCGTGTCCCATAACAATGGGCGGGATGCGCCGGCCGGTGGATCCGTCGTAGCCATGCACGTCGCTTCCGCAAATGCCGCAGGCGGCGACGCGCAGCAGAACCTCGCCGGGACCGGGAACCGGGGTTGGGACGTCCGCGATTTCCAGACGCTTGTACTCGGAAAGCAGCAGAGCCTTCATAGAGGCATCTTACAGGGTACGCCGGGAGTCTCGTAACCCCGCGGGCTTCATGCGATGATGGGCGGATGCCGCTGACCATAGCGACTGCCGTCACCCCGGCCACCGGGCCGATTCTGGACGACCCCGCAAGAATCCTGCAGCTGGCGCAGGCGCAAGGGACCCACGTGCCCCCCGGATCCACGGTTGTCGGCATCACCATACCGGTGCTCCGAATCGATCAGACTGCTCTGCACTACGAGACCCGGAACAACGACTTCCGCTTCAACACCGGAACGCTGCGCCTCACCCTCCGGCAGGAAATTCACCTTTCCAACGCTCTGAGCCAGTGCGCCCAAACCATCTGGCTGCAGCATGAGCAGAAGCACGTTCGCGACAACGAGCGCCTGGTCTCCCGCATGGAAGCGGAGCTTCGGGCGGATTCGCAGTTCGCGGCTATACTCGTAAACCCAACGGCGTGGCTGCCGCGATCGCAATTTGGCCCCACCCAACAAACCATACAGGCGCGCGTGGGAGCGGTGTTCATGCGATTATCCCAGGCGGCGGTGCAGGCGCTGGACACCGCGCAGGAGTACGCCAACACCGAGGCGCAGGTACGCGATCACTGCAAATAAGACTTCGCTATCATCGAATGAATCGTACGAGGAGAACTCATGACCACACTCGAGTCCGTTGATGAACAGATTGCCGCCCGCAGCTTGCTGACGCATCCGTTCTACCAGGCGTGGACCCGCGGCGATTTAACGGCCGCCGCACTCAAGGATTACGCCATTCAATATTACCGGCACGTCGAAGCGTTCCCGGCATATCTCTCGGCCCTGCATTCGCACACCGCGGACGCCCCCACGCGACGGCAGATTCTGCAAAACCTGATCGACGAAGAAGCGGGATCGCCGAACCATCCCGAGTTGTGGATGCAGTTTGCCGGCGCCGCGGGAGCCTCCGCTGACGAGGTCTGGTCAGCCGAGCCATGGGCTGAAACCAGAAATCTGGTGGATGTTTTCCGCCGTCTGTGCCGCGATGGCTCGACGGCCGAAGGCCTGGCGGCCCTGTATTCCTACGAAAGCCAGATCCCCGCCGTGGCCGCGTCGAAGATCGACGGCCTCAAGCGCTTCTACGGAAAGAGCAGCCCGGAAGCGCTCGAATATTTCGTGGTGCACGAAGAGGCCGACCGCGAGCATTCCGCCACCGAACGCCGTCTGCTGGAGCAGCACGTTTCCGATGCCAATGCCGGCGCGGTGAAGCATGCTTCCGCGCAAGCGCTGGACGCGTTGTGGGAGATGTTGTCCGGCGTATGCCGCCGTCACGGAATGGACTGCTGACCGTGACGCGGAGGTCTTTCGCTACAGGACTTGTAACCGTCGCGGCCGTGGCCCAACCGGCGGAAGCTCCACTCTCCGGCGACGCGCGGAGGCAGTACGACGCGATTCTGGAGAGCTACGGGAGCCGGCTTTCCGATGCGGAGAAGGAGGACATTCGGCGTCTGCTCGCGCTGGGAGTAAAAGGCGTCGAGCCTCTGCGAACCTTCCCGCTGGAGAATGCCAACGAGCCGGCGACTACGTTCCGCGTTTGGCGCGCGGACCGGAGTTAGGCAATGATCGGCGAAGACGTTCTCTATCTGCCGGTGCGAGAGCTGGCGGAGCGCCTCCGCACGCGCGCTTTTTCGCCGGTGGAACTCACCGAAGCCTATCTGGAGCGCAGCCGGATCATCGGCGCGAAGCTCAACGCCTACGTCACCCTGACCCCCGAGCTGGCGCGAGCGGAAGCGAAGCAGGCGGAAGGCGAGATCGCCGCCGGCAAGTATCGTGGCATGCTGCACGGCATCCCATACGCCGCCAAGGATCTGCTTGCCGTGCGGGGATATCCCACCACGTGGGGCGCGCGTCCGCTGGCCGATCAGAAATTCGATTACGACGCCACGGTGATCCGGAAGCTGCGCGAGGCCGGCGCGATCCTCATCGGGAAGGCCGCCATGATCGAGCTTGCCGGAGGCATGAATTACCGCTTCGCGTCGGCCTCGATTACCGGCGCAACGCACAATCCCTGGAACACGGACTGCTGGACCTGCGGTTCGTCCAGCGGCTCGGGTGCGATCGCCGCGGCCGCGCTGGCAAGCTTTGCCATCGGCACCGAAACGTGGGGATCGATTATTTGCCCTTCGGCTTTCTGCGGGGCTTCAGGGTTGCGCCCCACCTACGGCCGCGTGAGCCGGCACGGCGCCATGGCCCTGGCGTTCTCCATGGATAAGATTGGGGCTCTTGCGCGTAGCGCCGATGATTGCGGCATTGTGCTCGCGGCCATTGCCGGGCACGACCCGGCCGACGCCGCTTCCCTGCCCGATGGCGCGTTCACCTACAATACAGCGGAGTCGGCGCCTTTGCGCGTCGGATGGCTCACCAACGCGTGGAAGAATCCGCCGGCGCCCATCGAAGCCGCGGCCAATGAGGCCCGGCGAGTGCTCCTCGAAGCAGGCGCGCGGATGTCTCCCGCCGAATTGCCCGAAGGCCCCTGGGAAGTCGCCGCGGGTGTGGTGGTTTCGGTGGAGGGCGCGTCGGCGTTCGGCGAGCTCATCGATTCCGGCCGCGTGGCGCAACTGGCCGACCCGCTGGGGCGCATTGGCGGCTATGTCAACCAGCAGATCCCGGCATCGGATTACCTGCGGGCGCAGCGCGTTCGCGCAATCCTGCAAAGGCGCATCGACACGCTGTTCGAGAAGTTCGATGTGCTCGCGGCCGCCTCGCAGCCGGTGACCGCGACGCCGCTTAGCACCAATCTGGAAACCGGCCTCACCTACGCCGATCCGCTCGGCGGCATTGGTAATTTCTGCGGGCTGCCAGCCATCAGCGTTCCCTGCGGTTTCGTGGACGGGTTGCCCGTAGGCGTGCAATTCGTGGGCCGCGTGTACGACGATCTCAAAGTCATCGAAGCCACGCGGCTGTTCCAGCACCATACGGACTGGCATCGGCGCCGTCCGCCGCTGGCGTGATGTTACCCTGAAAGGCAGAGCATGCCGTCCATCAACGAAGTCTTCAGTTCCGCGGCCGCCATCGCGAAAGGCATGAGCATTACCTTCCGCGAGATGCTCAACTCCACCATTACCGATGCGTACCCCGACGCTCCGCCCGTCATGCAGGAGCGCTTTCGCGGGAAACACGTGCTGCAACGCGACGAAAACGGCCTCGAGAAATGCGTGGCCTGTTACCTCTGCGCGGCCGCGTGCCCGGCCGACTGCATCTATATTGAAGCGGCCGAGAACACCGAGACCGCGCGGATCAGCGGCGGTGAGCGCTACGCGAAGGTGTACAACATCGACTACAACCGCTGCATCTTCTGCGGCTATTGCGTCGAAGCTTGTCCCACCGACGCCATCACGCACGGGCACGGTTTCGAGCTGGCCAGCTACAACACCTCCACGCTGGTCATGCGGAAAGAGGATATGCTGGCGCCGATTCCGGAAGGCGCGAAGTATCCGCTGAAACCGGGTGAAGAGGTTCTGCCGGAAGCACCGGCGGGGCACTGAGACCTCCAAAATGCCGCTGGTCTTAAGAACTAACCGGGCGGCGTCTCACTTCGATCAAAGTTACGCTACGCGTGTGGCGACGCGTTTTCACCCGCACATCAAACCGGGTGTCGGCGCGTGCGCCCGAGCAGTTCCCCCGCGCGGGCGATAACCTTCTCCTCGGCCTCTTCCTTCGTCGCCGCCGTGATTCGCGCCAGCGCCGCGCCGGGCGACACATTGTCCGCCTTGGCGTGCCACGTCTCGCCCAGCCGCCAGGAGGTGATGTTCACCGGCCAGCCCTCCAGTTCGAGCTGGCGCTCGGAGTAATCTTCCGCTTTCATTACCGTTCCACCGGAGCACCCACCAGGTTGCCCCACTCCGTCCACGACCCATCGTAGTTGCGCACGTTGCCGTAACCCAGCAAATACTTCAGGACAAACCAGGTGTGGCTGGAGCGCTCGCCAATGCGGCAATAAGCGATCACCGGCTTCGAACCGTCCACGCCCTCGCCGCTATAGAGCTTCTGCAGTTCCTCAACCGATTTGAAAGTGCCGTCGTCGTTAGCCGCCTTCCCCCAGGGAATGCTGCGCGCCCCGGGAATGTGTCCGCCGCGCTGGCAGGTCTCCGGCAGCCCCGGAGGCGCCAGAATTTCCCCGGTGAACTCCTGCGGGCTGCGCACATCCACCATGGCGGCGGATCGGCTGCGTTCCGCATCCTGCACCTGCGGCAGAAACGCCCGCAAAGAGAGATCCGGCGCGGCCGCCTGATAGCCCGTCGTGGCCTTGTTCGCGGGCACATCGGTCGTAACCTCACGGCCCTCGGCGAGCCACTTCTTCCGGCCGCCGTTCATCAGCCGGACATCCTGGTGGCCATAAATCTTCGCCTGCCAGAACGCCCAGGCGGCGAACCAGTTATTGTTGTCGCCGTAGAGCACCAGCGTAGTGCCCTTCGATAGGCCTGCCGCGTTGGCCAGGCTTTCGAACTGCTCTTTCGACAAAATGTCGCGGGTGAGCTGATCGCTGAGCTGGGTGGTCCACGCCCACGCGATTGCGCCGGGCACGTGCCCTTCGTTGTAAGCCTTCGTGTCGACGTCTACTTCCACGACGCGCACGTTGGGGTCTGCTGCGTGTTCGGCTACCCACTGGGTAGTCACCAGCACTTCAGGGTGAGCATAATCCGACATGCCCACATTGTACATCGAGAATAGGATGTTCTTCGGATAGAAGCACGTTTACGTAACAGGCCCGTCTAAGATGGACATATGAACCGCCGCCAATTCCTGCAATCGGCCACCATGGGCGCAGCCGCGCTCAACCTGTTCCCTTACCATCTTTTCGCCAGCGCCACCAGGAAGAACGTCAGCGACCGGGTCAAGCTCGGGCCTCGCCAGGTGGAGGTCAGCCGTCTGGCCATGGGCACCGGCACGAACGGATTCGAGGGCAGCTCCAATCAGGTTCGCCGGCTCGGCTTCGACGGTATTGCCGATCTGTTCAAGGCGGCGTACGACCAGGGCATCACGTTCTGGGACTCCGCCGACACCTACGGCTCCCATCCCTCCTTGCGCCAGGCCCTGAAGTCGGGGATTCCGCGCGAAAAGGTGACCATCCTCACCAAGACGGAATCCATGACCGCGAAGGATATGCGCGCCGATCTGGATCGCTTCCGCAAGGAGATGGGGACCGACTATATCGACATCCTGCTGCTGCACTATCTGCACGACGACGAATGGCCGGAGAACAGAAAGGGCGCCATGGAGGTGATCTCCGAGGCTCAGGAGAAAGGCATCGTGCGGACGAAGGGCGTCTCGTGCCACACGCTGGGTGCGCTGAAGCAAGCGGCGGCCTCTCCCTGGGTGGAAGTGGATCTGGCCCGCCTGAATCCCGCGGAGGTGGCCATGGACGCCGGCGTGAACACCGTGCGCGGCGTGCTGCGCCAGATGAAGGCGCAGGGCAAGGGCGTGATCGGGATGAAGATCTTCGGCGCCGGAGAGTTGCGCGGCAAGCCGGACGAATGCCTGCAGTTCGCCCTGGCGCAGGATTGCCTCGATTGCTTCACCATTGGCCAGGAGAGCCGCGCGGAGATGCAGGATCTGGTCCGGCGCATCCCCGCCGCCAGCGTGCGTGGGTAGCCTTTCCGGCTACTGCAAGCCGGACACCCAGTAGCCAGGCCTTGTCCGAATGGTCAAGCCGCTGCGGTCCACCTCGACGCGGATGTTGTGGTAACCGGCCTCGCTGAGATCGTCCGGATGATAGCTCAGGAAATACTGGCTGTGCAGTTCGATGCCAAGCTGCGTCAGCGCATTTTCCAGACCGGTTTTCGTGACGAACTTAAACTCCGTGCCGCCAGTCAGCTTCGTGAGCGTATCCACGGGATTCTTCACGAACGGTCGCTTGCTCTCATTGAAGACTTCTTCGAACGCGGGCACCCAGTTGCCGATATTGTAGTTCTGGTCGATATCGTTGGGGGTCTCGGTGCCGCCACCGGGGATGTGCTGTCCTCCTGGCGGGATCGGATCCGGCCGCCCGGGCATGGGATGGGAGGTGAGGCTCGCCACCAGGTGCGAAATGTCCACCGAGTAAATGGTGACGTTGGAGATCGTCGCGTAGTTCAGGGCCTCCTTCAACCGGCCGGAACTCGCGATGTCCCTCTTCTCGCTGATCAGCAGCAGAATGCGCCGGCGTTCCTCGGGACGGCTGCGCAACATGCGGACTCCCTGCGTGGTGGCGTCAATCAGCCGGCTGCTCGAGCTGCCGGAAGTAATCTTCTTCAACGCATCGGAAATCTTGCCCGAATCCGGAGTGAAGTCGAGCATGGTGCGGATGCGATGGTCAAAGGCGATCACCGCTACTTCGCCGGCCTGGCCGACAACCAGCGCATCAAGCACGCTCCCCATATGCTGGATGTTCGGCAGGATTTCCTCCACTGAGTTATTGGCCTGCACCGCCACCACCATGGAGATGGGGCGGTAGTTGACGTCGACCGTGCTCTTCTGCGCGTGGTTGTTGTCAAAAAGTGTGAAGTCGCCCGGCTGCAAGCCATTGACGAAATCGCCCACCTTGTCGGTGACGGTGGTGGGCGCAATGACTACGTTGACCGGGACGCGGATCAAGTCGTCATCGGACGGCAGTCCCGACGCGTCCTGCGCCGGCGCCTGAGCGGACACCTGAGGCGGCGCCTGAGCCTGCGACATCAGAAAAGAACTGCACAGCAAAAGCATCGAAAAGCGAGCAAGGGTCTGCATTGGTTTAGTTATGCTCCGTTCTGCCTTCCAGAAGATCGATAATGTGCGGCGCCAGCTCGGCGAGCGCATCCAGCGATTCCACGGCGCCTTTCGGCGAGCCGGGCAAGTTCACAATAAGCGTCCGCCCGCGCGTTCCCGCGATGCCCCGCGAGAGAACGGCGCGCGGGGTGAACCGTCGGCCCTCGGCGCGCATCAACTCGGCCAGGCCGGGAATCTCCCGGTCCACCACCGTGCGGGTTGCTTCCGGGGTCACATCCCGATGGGCCACGCCTGTGCCGCCCGTGGTCAGAATCAGTGATACGCTGCGGCGGTCGCTGAGGTCGGCCAGCAGCCGGGCAATCGAATCGCGGTCGTCTTCCACCACTTCGATCTCCGCCACCTGCCACCCCAGTTGCTCCGCGCGCTGGCGCAAAGCGGGACCCGAACGATCCTCCCTCGCCCCGCGTGCAACAGAATCGCTGATGGTGACCACCGCCGTGCGCATCATGTCTCCGCCCTGTGGTAGTCGCCGCTCTTTCCGCCCGTCTTCATCAGCAGATAAACTTCGCGGATCTCGATGGCTTTGTCCAGCGCCTTGGTCATGTCATAAATGGTGAGCGCCGCCACGGCAGCGGCGGTGAGCGCTTCCATTTCCACACCGGTCTGCGCGGTGGTGGCGGCGGAGGTCACAATGCGCACGCCATTCGGTTCCAGAGACGTCTCCACATCTACGTGGGTTAGCATCAGCGGATGGCATAGCGGGATCAGGTCGGACGTTTTCTTGGCCGCCGCGATCCCGGCAATGCGAGCGATTTCGAGCGGATTGCCCTTGGGGTTCTGCTCCAGCCGCGCCATCACCTCCGCGCTCATGGCCACAAAAGCGTGTGCGCGCGCCATCCGCTTCGTCTCCGGCTTGGCGCTGACATCCACCATGCGCGGCGTTCCCGCACCGTCGAAGTGGGACAATTCGCTCATGTCAGGCGCCCCGTGGGGCAGGGCCGTGCCCTGCCTTTCGCCCGGGCTGCACCCCAGCAGCCAGTGAAGCCCCAATAGCAGAGCCCATGCTCAGGCGCCCCTCCGCATCACTCGGACCAGCTCTCCCGCGTCATATTGTTCGCGATCGGGCTCGGTCACCATCCACGCGTCTCCGCGAACCACAGCCGGGATATCGCCGGACCCCTGCCAGCCCGTCGGCGCCACGGTTGCTCCGTCCGCGCTGAGGCACGACGGAATAAAGCGCGTCAGTCCCGTGCGCTGGCGCAGTTCCCGCCCCAGCCGGGACCGCAGCAAGGGCAGCGTGGTGACGGCCCGCCCGGAGATCAGTTCCAGGGCAGCGCGCGCCAGCGTCTCAAACGTCACCATTCCGGAAAGCGGATTGCCCGGCAGGCCAAAGAAACCCTTCTCTCCAACGCGGCCGAAGACCACCGGTTGCCCAGGTTGCATACGCACGCGATCGAAATAGAACTGCGCACCCAGATCCGCCAGCACGCTCTCCACAACATCGTACTTCCCAGCCGACACGCCTCCGGATATGAGCAGCAAGTCGCGTTCCAATCCCTGTTCCAGCAGTTCACGGGTCGCTTTGTAATTATCGCGGGCAACCGGCAAAACATAGGGAACGGCTCCGCGGGACAACACCTGTGCGGCCAGCGACCACGAATTCGAGTTTCGAACCTGGCACCGCGTTGGGTGGTCGGAGATCTCCACTAGTTCATCGCCCGTAGAGAGAATTGCTACATGCGGCCGCGCATAAACGCGCAACCTTGCGCGCCCAACGGTAGCGGCCATGGCAATTTCCGCATAGCTCACCAGCGAGCCGCGCGGGACCACCACATCCCCCGCTCGCGCCTCCGTGCCAGCCGGGTTAAAGTTCTCGCCGGAGGACAGCGCGCGATCCGTGTTCATGCGGGTTCCGTTCCGCACCGTGTGTTCCACCATGACTACGGCGTCGGCGCCGGCGGGCATGGGCGCGCCGGTCATAATCTCTACCGCCTGACCTCGCTGAACCGCGCCTGCAAACGCCTCACCGGCGCGCACTTCGCCGATCACCTCGAACTGGCCTGGAGTGCTCGACGCGAGCACGGCAAAGCCGTCGCGAACCGACCTGTCCACCGCGGGACACTCGCGGTCGGCCACGATATCCTCGGCCAAAACTCGCCCGGCGGCCTCCAGCAACCCGGTTTCCTCTACCCGAAGTGTCCGGCACGCGCCGGAGACGGCCTCAATCACACACGCTCGCGCTTCCTCAAAGCCGAAGGTCGCCACTGTCAACATTGTAACGGCCATCAACTGTTGTAATGGAGGCTGATGCCGCATCGTTTGACGTTAGTGGAGATGGCCGCCAAAGTGAGGACGCGGGAATTGTCGCCCGTGGACCTGGTCGAAGCGCACCTCGCGCAAATCGAAAAACACAATCCAGCGCTGAATGCCTTCGTGCTTTTACTCGCCGCCGAGGCGCGCGAACAAGCGAGAGAAGCTGAGCGCCGGCTGACCTCGGGCGAACCGCTCGGGCCGCTGCACGGCGTGCCCGTCACCATCAAGGACAGTTTCGACATGGCTGGCCTCCCCACCACCTGTGGAAGCCTGTTCCATCGTAATCGGCGGGCCGCGCAGGACTCCACGGCAGTGCGGCGGCTTCGCGCCGCGGGCGCCATTCCCCTGGGCAAGACAAATTGTCCCGAGTTCCTGGGCAACTACGAAACCGACAACTACATCATCGGCCGGACCAACAACCCGTGGGATCTCGAGCGCACGCCCGGAGGCTCCAGCGGCGGTGAATCCGCGGCCATCGCCAGTTTCTGTTCGCCGGGCGGCATTGGCAGCGATGGCGGCGGATCCATTCGTGTTCCCGCGCATTTTTCCGGAATCGCCGGCCTGAAACCGACACCAGGGCGCGTTTCCGCCGCCGGGCACGTGCCGGAGATTGCCCACCCAGGCGGACTCATGGGCGTCGGCGGCCCCATGGCCCGGAATGCCCGCGATGTGAAGCTGCTGTTTGAGGTGCTGTCAGGCTACGACACCCAGGATCCGTTCTCCGCGCCGGTGCCTCTGCGTCCTCCAAACCTGAGCGGTCTGCGAATCGGGATGATGGAGCAGTTCTACGAGGTCCCGGTTCAGCCCGCTATTGCGGAAACCGTGCGGCGCGCGGCTCGGGTCGCCCAGGATCTCGGTTTCCCGGTTGAGCCATTCCAGCCCCAGGGTCTGGAACGAGCGCCGAATGTCTGGTGGTTTTTCTTCGGCCAGTTGCCGGCGCGCATGACTCAGGCCCTGATCGCCGGCCGCGAAAACGAAGCGCATTGGACCGGCACCGAATTCATGAACAAAGCCCTCCAGGAGCCGGAGCCCACGGCGATCAGGGTGGTGGAAAACCTCACCATCCGCGACAAAATGCGAGCAGCGCTGCTGCGTCAGATGGAACAATTCCCGGTTCTTTTGACCACGGTGTGCGGGACCACCGCCTGGAAACATCGGGAGCGGCGATATCCCACGGGGGCGAAGGAGATCGGCCTGTTTGAGGCCATGATGCCAGCAACCTGGCTCAACCTGCTGGGCCTGCCGGGAATGGTGATTCCGTTCGGACTGGATGAAAACGGCCTGCCCATTGGCATCCAGCTCGTCGGCCGGCCATACGACGAGGAGCTTCTGCTGGAACTGGCCATCCGCCTCGAAGAAGCCCGCGGGCCGTTTCCAACGCCGAATCTCTGAACTCGCGTGGTTCACACGCGCGGCGCGGTGAGCGTCTGCGGTTCCCACGCGCGGCCCGGAACCGAACCGCGACAGTTATGGAGCGGCCCAGGAAATGGAAAAGCCGGGGCTTGCGCCCCGGCTTCTCTCTTTATGGATTGAGCGGATTTGTCGGTCCAAAGTAGTAGACCGTGAAAGTGGTCGTCGTACTCCGGCCCTTGGCGTCAGTCGCCGTAATCTGCACCTGGTTCGGGCCAATGAACGGAAGAATGTTCACCGTCGGCATAGCCGTGGTGCCGTTCGACACGGTGTCGTCGCCCACCGGCGTAGTCACGTAAGTGATCGGATACGCGCCATCGGGGCTCGTAGTGCCGGTCAGATTGATCGTGTAAGTCGTCAGTACGGTGTCCACGGTGCCCCCATTGAGGCTGAACACGGGACCGTTGCCGGCCGGAGGCGTCGTCGAACCGGACCCGACAGTCACCGTCAGCGTCTTGGTGACCTCGGTACCCGTGCTGTTCTCCGCAAGGCAAATGTAAGTAGTCGTGGCGTTCGGGGTTACCGTCAGGTTGCCGTTCTGGTCAACCGGATAATAACCCAGGATCAGCACGCCATTCGGCTTCGCGCCCGTGGCGAGACAAGTCAGCACCACCGGGCTTCCGGGGCCCGGGGATGGATTCGGATTCGCCGTGAACGAAGTGATCACCGGCGCTGTCGACATGGGCGGCCCGGTCGATGTCACTACCACCGTCACATTGGCCGACACCGTTCCAACCTGGTTCGACGCCGTCAAAGTATAAGTGGTGGTCTGCGCCGGCGTCACACCGGAACTCCCGTTGGCCGCGACAGTGCCGATCACCGGCGCGATGGAAACGGTGGTGGCGTTGTTAACCTGCCACGTCAGCGTGGACGACTGGCCGGGGGCGATGGTGCCCGGATTGGCCGAGAATTGCACGATGGTCGGCCCCTGATTCTGGCCGCCCGCGCCTACCGTGACCCCAATCGAGCAACTGGTCGATCCCACCGAGTTAGTCGCCGTGACCACATAGGTGGTGTTCTGCGTCGGAGTAACCGAAACGCTTCCGTTGGTAGGTACGCTGCCAACTCCCGGCGTAATGGTTACCGTAGTTGCTCCGGTAGTGTTCCAGAGCAGATTGGTCGACTGTCCGAGGGTGACCGTAAGCGGTTGTGCTGTACAGAACAGCACCTGCGGACCCGTCGGCGCTTGTTGCGTTGTTACCGTGGCGTGAGCGGATGCGCTCAACCCGTCGGTATTCGTCACCGTCAGCGTAAACGAATAACTCGAAGAGGCCGCCGCGGTGAACGTGGTGATGGCCGCCGTCGGAGTGGCGAGCGAGACGCCAGCGCCGGAGGTCACGCTCCATTGATAGGTGAGCGCTTCGCCGTTCGGATCATACGAGCGCGAACCGTTCAAGGTAACGGTTCCCGAAGGAATGCCGATCTGGTTTCCGCCGGCATCGGCGATTGGCGGCGATGCGCCACGATGCACCAGGCGGCTGACCTGCTCCCAGCGAATTTGTGGGACATCCACCGCGACCGGCTTGTCCGACTTGCTGAATTCTCTCGGGTTCTGCACGTCGCCGAACTGAATCCCGCCGAGGATCTGTCCCCACGATGAGGCGCCCAGCATGGTGGGATTGGCGTCGCCTTCCACCGTGAACGCCAGATGATGGGCCACCGGGAACACCAGTCGGCCGGAACCGCCAATGTGCGAGCCCGGTTCGATGCGGCGCAGATAGCCAATGTTGCCTTCGAAGTAGTTCTTGCCCCACAACGCGATTGTGGCGCTCACGCCCGCCTGATCCACCACGTGCAGATACTCTTCCACATACACGTTCGGCGCGGTTCGATTGATGGTGTTCCCCAGGGAATCGGTTGTGGAGAACACATAGTTTGAGCTGTTGATCAGCGGGTTATCGAGGAACGACTTAGTCGCGAACAGTCCGATCTTGCCGGCGCTGAAAACATAGTCGCCGGTGATGGACGCCTGTCCCAGAGTGCCGTTGCTCTGCGCGCCGGCCACATCCACGTTCTTGAAGCTGGCGAACGCCCCCATCTGGAAGGCGTTAAGGCGGTTCACCAGTCCGAAGTCCAGCTCGCCTTCGCGCCAGGCGTCGTAGTAATCGTATTCGCCCTGTGCTTCAAACGCGTAGTGCTCGTCGAACGGCGCAAAATACCGGCCGCGGATGTTGAACGTGAAATCTTTGTCGTAAGTGTCCCCGCCGACATTCACGCCCAGTAACGAGAAACGCTTGTCCTTGTGCTCCTCAATGGTCTTGGCCACGGCGTTAGCGGTCTGTTCCGGCGTGGGCGGCGCGGGTGCGCTTTTCGCCTGATTCTCCAGGTCGGACTGCTTCTGTTGCAGGTCGGCCACCTGCTGCTTCAGATTGGCGTTCTGCGCGGCCAGATCCTTCAGCATCTGGGCGATCTCATCCAGCTTGTCCAGACGCTTCAGGATATCGGCGCAACAAGTGTTGGGGCCCTGGCTCTGCTCGGGGGTCATCGCCTTGATGGCCTCGGCCGTGCCACCCGCGCTCACCGTGCGTCCCTGCTCGTCGGTCACCGTCAGAACCACCCGCCGGTTCATCCAGCGCGCCACGTCCGTCTTGCTGTAGTGCTGCTTGAACCCGTGCGCTTCCGGCATCGCGGCGCCGCGGCTGGCCACTTCCACTTGTTCCGGCTTCGCCCCGTATTTCACCAGAAAGTCGCGCACCGTGTTGGCGCGCTCCAGACCCAGTTTGTCGTTGTAGCTGGAACCCCCCAGGTTATCGGTGTTGCCCTCAACCTTGACGTGGAATCCAGGATGATTATGAAGCAAATCGGCCAGCTTCAACAGGCTCGGATATCCGTCGGACAGCACGGCCGAGTTGAACTCGAAGTTGATTTCTTCCCAGTCATCCTTCGACGCCTGCGTATTGAGACCCTGCGCCGAAGCGCACAGGCACACAAGACATAGCAGTACCATGCATGTCGCGAACCTCCGAACCATACTGTCCCTCCTCTGGGCGGGTGACTAACCCACGGCTTCTGTAGTAGTAAGTGTCTGATGCGTTACAGAATCACGCTGCAGACGTTCAGCTTATTCTACACTAACGTCAACATAAGACGCGTTTTCGCGTCTTTCATTTCACTTATGCGTCTCTAAGTGATTTTGACCATCATTCACCGTGACCCACATAACAAACCGGGCGTCAAGCGCGGTATCTGCGATAATCGTCACGGAGCTGTGGGTGGGCAGCCGCTGGCGCGTCTTCGAGGCGCGCGAGAGGAAAGTCCGGTCTCCACAGGGCAGCATGCCGGCTAACGGCCGGGGGGATCCGTTCAAGCGGATCCAACGGAAAGTGCCACAGAAAATATACCGCCCGGTGGCCGAAAAGCCGCCGGGTAAGGGTGAAATGGTGCGGTAAGAGCGCACCGCGGGCGGAGCAATCCGTCTGGCAGGGTAAACCCCATGCGGAGCAAGACCAAATAGGAGGGGAGGAGCGGCCCGCTCCGTTCGACTCTCGGGTAGGTCGCTGGAGCCAGTCAGCAATGGCTGGCCTGGAGGAATGGCTGTCGCCCCGGCAACGGGGTACAGAAACCGGCTTACAGCCCACGGCTCCGTTAATGCCCCTGGTTGGACCCCAAAAGTACCCTGGCCTGCTCAGGAACGTCCGACCCGGCTACCCGCCGCCCGCCCAGGCTACAATGCTTGTGATATGAGATTTATTCCTCTGATTCTGGTGTGTTCCCTCGGCATGGCTGCGCGGCCTGCGGTCGCGGCCGAGCCCGCGGCGAAGTCAGCGTTCGATAAGGCAGCTCTCGAGGAGTATGTCCGGCATCTGCTGGTGGTCAACCCTCTGGTGAAGGTGCAGGTGGACGACCCGAAGCCTTGCCGAATCGACGGGTTGAAGGAAGTGGATCTTCATATCAGCTACGGGAAAAACGAGGAGCTGCTCCAGTTCTACGTGAGCAACGACGGGCGCCACTTCATCAACGTCACCCAGGGAGGGGTCTTCGATATCAACCAGAATCCGTTTCAGGACGATCTGGACAAGCTGACCACCACCGGCGCTCCCACCTTTGGCGCACCCGACGCGCCCCTGTCGTTAATCCTGTTCAGCGACTTCGAGTGTCCTCAGTGCAAGCTGGAAGACGAGACTCTTCGCAAGGAACTGCTGGCGGCCTTTCCCACCCAGGTTCGCCTCTACTTCAAGGATTTCCCGCTGGAAAGTCTGCATCCGTGGGCCAAAGCGGCCGCCGCCACCGGGCGTTGCGTGTTACAACAGGGCGAACCGCACTTCTGGCACTACCACGACTGGATCTACGCGACCCAGAATGACATCAAACCTGACAATTTCCGGGCGAAGGTCGACGAGTTCGCGCAAACCGAAAAGCTCGACCAGATGCAGTTCGGCCATTGCATGGACAACCCCACCGGCCCTGCCGCCGAAGTGGACAAAGAAATGGCCGAAGGCAAGGCCCTCAACATCAATGGCACGCCCACTCTTTTCGTGAACGGGCGCCGACTGGTGGGCAATTACCCTTGGGAGAATCTCAAGGCCATCATCGACGCCGATCTCGAATATCAGAAAGCGCACCCCACCACCATGGCGAAGGCCGCGGCGCCCGACCCCTCAGATGAGAAGTGCTGCGAAATCACTATCCCATCCGCGCTGAAGAAGTAGGGCGCTGACGCGGCATCCCCACTATGGAAGGCCATACGCCCCTCGGGTATAGCGCCAATGGCGTGGGGCGACAAACTGGCGCAGAATCGACTCATAATCTCGCCTCTGGTCAGCCTGGCCACTTGGTACCGGACGCCGGACGCCATCGGGTACTGAGGACCAGGCCCGGTTCGGACCAGCAAATTGAGGCCGGAGTACTGCTGACCGAACAACGGCCGAAGCCGATACTGGGGTTGCCATGACAGCCCCCTCGAACGAGTTTGCCGCTACCCTGGATACCGACGTGTTCATCTTGCCGCCGCTGATTCTTCATCCGTTTTCGGACGCCACGGGCCCTTCCCGTCTGGTGGAGAGCTCGCGCGCCAGCCTCATGCTCCACGGCCTCTTGCCCAACGGCGAGTACTCCAGCGACGAACTGGAGCGCCGGCTCCTGGACGGCCGGTACTGCGAACTGCGCATGGTCTATTACGTGGGGCGTGACATCACCCGCTGGATCGAGCAGTGCATGGACGCCGTTTCCCGGAATCCCGAGGCGTTCCCGGAAGGGCTGCAGTTGCAAAGCTTCGCGGCCTACCTGGCGGAGAACTCTCCCGAGTGCGTGCAGGAGAAATTGCGCAAGTGGGGCGTGAACGACTACCGCTCGATCTTCGCCCGCGGCGTTGCGCTGAACGTGATGTTCGCGGAGGCGCCGGTGCGCGCGCGGCTGGGCGACGAGTTCGTGCGCAATTACCACCGTTACGCGGATCAGGTTTTCCAGTGCTATCAGAGCCAGTGCGCGTGGGAGCCAATCGATCCGCGGCGGGTAATGTTTGAACTCTATGCCTCCGGCGAGTATTCGCGCATGCTCGAACAGGCCTGGGGCGAATAACCCTTTCGGCAGAGCACTGCCCTGCCCCACCTCTGCCGTTATGATGTAGAGGATCATGAACTGGACCGCCATCGGCGCGCTGGGTCTCGGCCTCGCGGTCATGCTCGGCGCGTTCGGAGCACATGCTCTTCGGTCCCGCCTCGACGCATACTCCATGGGCATCTGGGACCGTGCCGTGTTCTATCACTTTGTGCACGCCCTGGGGCTGCTGGTTGTTCCCTTGATAGAGCGCGCCGGCGCGCTGTCGCGGGCTGCGCGGACATGGGTCTGCTGGTTGTTGCTGGCCGGCGTCGTCCTGTTTTGTGGAAGCCTCTACCTGCTGGCGTTGACCGGCGTCCGCACATGGGGCGCGGTCACCCCTCTGGGCGGTCTCAGTTTCATCGCTGCGTGGCTGCTCCTGGCAGTAGCGATCTTACGCAGGCCGCGCTGACGCGCCCACGAGCGGCCGTATCGCCAGGTTCACCAGAATCATCGCCACGGAAAACGCTGGAAGGATCAGCAGAGCCGTCCCCAGCGATGCCCGGCCGGCGATAAAGCCAATAATCGGCGAGCTCACCGCCAGCCCGAGCCAGCCGCAGGTAATCACAAATCCCATGGCCGTGCCGGTTCGCACCCGGAACGCGTCGCCGACAATGGCCAGCGCGGTGGGAAACACCGGAGCCATAGCCAGACCCGCGCAGAACACCGCGATCCAGGCGATGGTCGGATCGCCCGTACGCAGCATCAGATAAGTGGTGGCGGCCATGAGAATGGCCGAGGCCAGTGTCACATTCAGCGATGAAACCTTGATCAGAATCCGCGAAACCACCAGCCGGCCAAAAAGCAGACCCAGCGCGAACCCGAACGAAAGAATATTCAACGCGCTGGCCGCGGGCACTCCCCGGCCGATCAGATACTTGTTCAGCCAGTTCCAAACGCCCACCTCACAGGCCACGTATAGGAACAAAAACAATGCAAGCAAGTAAAGCACTGGCCGGCCGTACACCGCGCCTTCCTCGGCCGTAGCGGCAATGCCCGAAGGCTGCGGCGCAGGCATTTTCGCGACGGCGTTAATCACCAGAGTGACCACCGTGAGCGCCGCTGCCAGATAGCACAGCCGAACCGGATCGCCGCCCAGCAGGTGCGCCATGATAAAGGGCGTGGCAAATCCGCCCAGCCCAAAAAACAGATTCAGAACGTTGAGCACCGACGCCCGCCGCGCCTCGCTGACATCGTTCCCGAGCATATTCGCCCCGGTCACCACAATGCCGCCGCCGATGCCCAGCAGCAGAAAGAAAGCCATCAGCAACTGATAGTCCGCGGTTACGTGGGGCAGCGAGAAGAGAGCGATGGCGATGAGGGTCAATCCCAGTACAAGAGCGACTTTCTTGCCGCGTTTGTCGATCAGCGGCCCTACCGAAACCGAGGCGATTACCAGACCAATCGCCTGCGCCAACGCAACCGTGGCGTCCTGCGCGTCAGTGAGCTGAAAGGTCGGCATCAATGTGCCGAGCACGGCGGTAATCACGCCATACACGAAGAGCGCAAGGCTCGCGGCGAGAATTAGCATGGACCCTATTCTATTGCAACAAGTCAGGCACGCGCGGCCGCCCGCAGCGCCGCAATCCGCGGCTCCCGGCTCTTTGGGCTATCCAGGCTGAACGACCGCGCATCCCCCAGCTCATCGCGAACAAAATTCTCCATCTCCCGAACCGCCTTTCGCAAAGCAGCATCGTCCGCGACGAAGAACATGGAGACCACGGAATTTCCTGCCGGATCATATTCCCACAGCCCCACCAGACGGCCGCGATCCACAATGCCATGGCTGGGCAGATACGGGAGCGTCCCAATCTCGGCCTTCCCCTTCTCACCAACAACCTTTCGTTTTAAATCAGCAGGCGCCAGCACGTCCCTTAAGTCGCGGTGCAGCAGGGCAAAGCCATCAAGGCTGCTAACCAGTGCGTATTCCGGCCGCTTCGGGGTGCGGAACGCTTCCCACTCCTCGCGCTGTTCCTTCAGCAGCAGCCGCTCGGAATCCTTCTCAACCGGCTCCAGCCGCAAAGGCTCGACAGCCGTCCGCGCGGCCTTCACGCCAATCGCAGCGAACGCCTGGAACTCGGCCATCGTCGCCGGACCGATCCATCCGAAGAACAGGCGCGCGAGCGAGGTCCAGCATTCCTCCGCGCTCAGCGCGAATCGGCTCAGCGGATTCGGACGCCAAAGCGTATACCGGTAGCGTTGCTGATCCAGCCGCCCATTCACGGGCACGCGGCGGATCTCCCCTTCCGATTGCAACTTGTCCAGCGCCACCGGCAGCGTGGTGGAAAGGCCTTTCCGCTTTCCCTCTTCACCCAGGCTGCGCACCGCCGGGCCGAGTACGTCGCGCAACTCGGCCGGATCGAGCGGACCGTTCGCCAGCGCGCCCACCGCCGCTTCGCAGAGTTTGCCGATCTCCCGCGCGGTGACGCCCAGCTTCTCGGCGGTCTTGATTTCACCGATGAAGTTCTGTCCAACCTTCAACGCCAGAGCGAAATCGCGCGCGGGTACCACGTAAGTGCAGCCCCGGGCGCTGGGAAGCTCGTGAATTTCAAGCGACGCCACGGCCCGGTCGGCCGCTTCGCGCGTGACCCCGGCGCGCGAGAACAAGGTCAGGTACGGGCCCACGCCGCCCACGGATCGCGCCCAGCCGGCCTGTTCGAGCGTCGCCGGCGGAGCGCTGCCCGCCAGCCTGCCATCCAGCCCCTGCCGATACGCCCACCACGCCCGCAGTCTCACGTCGTCCATAAGGATTCAGCTTGCCACAAAACCACTCGCGGGTTGACCGCGTTACAACGCGTTACAAGTGAATCAGGCACCGCAGGTGACCATTGAAGCCGGCGACGCGTCTTCAGGACAGGGTTAACCTATCGTGAAAAATATAAGTAGCGTTCCAACGGTGCTCGCAATCATCGTGCTATCGGGCGTGGCCGCAAGCGCTCAGCAGACAAAGACGGAAGCGCCGGCCCCAGCCCCCGTGCCAGAGCAAATCGCAAAAGCCAAAACCGTATTTGTCTCCAATGCCGGTGCGGACGGAGCGAGCCTTCTTTACACCGGCGGGGACGACCGGCCCTACAACCAGTTCTACGCGGCGATGAAAAGCTGGGGGCGATATGAACTCACGCCCGCTCCCGCCGGTTCCGATCTCGTCTTCGAACTGCTCTTCACCAATGCTGGACCCGTCATGGATCCCAGGCTCCGGCTGACAATTCTGGATCCCTCGACCCACGTGGCTCTCTGGACGTTAAACATGCACGTAAAGCTGGCCACTATGCAGGGCGCGCGCGACAAGAATTTCAACGATGCGATTGAGCGTCTTGCCGGCGCAATCAAGGAACTCGCTGGGCCGCACTGACCGCCGAAATTGTCAGACCGGCCATCACCACCACCACGCAGCCGATCACGTTGTACCAGAGAAATCCAATGTGGGTGAAGCGGTTCGCCGCGAAAATCGCAGCCTCGCCCGCCAGCACGCCATAGAACGCCCCATTCGCGCCGACCCGCTTGAAGAAAAATGCGAGCACGAACACGCCCAGCAATCCGCCATAGAACAACGAGCCCACCATATTCACGGCCTCGATGAGCGCGCCGAAATTGCTCCCGTAGTTCGCGAAGCACACCGCAAAACAGCCCCAGAAAATCGTCGCCAGGCGTGACGCGTTCACATAATGGTGATCGGCGGCGTCCGGCCGGAAGTGCCGCCGGTAAATGTCGATCACGCTTACCGTGGCCAGTGAGTTAATTTCACCCGACGTCGACGACATAGCGGCAGAGAAAATAACAGCAACAATCAGCCCCACCACGCCGGCAGGCAGATAACGCGTAACGAACGAAAGGAAGATAAAGTTGGTGTCGTTGAACTCGGACGAAACCAAATGCTCCCCCGCTATGTGCGCGGCGTCAAGATCCTGCTGGGCGCGCCGGTAGCGTACCGCCGCCACTTCGCGCCCGGCCTCATCGCCGCGGCGGCGCGCCGCAATGTAGTCTTCGGCGGCCGCGCGCCGGTTTGCAAAAGCGCCGTCGAAGCTCTCCCGCACCCGGCCGTACGCCGCGTTCTTCTCCACGCGGGCCTGTTCCACCGGATGAAACAGCACCGGCGGCTTCTCGAACACAAAAAACACGAACACCATGGCGCCGATGAACAGAATGAAGAACTGCATGGGGATCTTGGCCACGGCGGTAAACAGCAGGCTGAGCCGGCTCTGCGCGATGGACTTGCCCGTCAGGTAGCGTTGCACCTGGCTCTGATCGCATCCAAAATAGGCCAGTGCCAGAAAAGTCCCGCCGATAAGCCCGCTCCAGATGTTGTACCGGTCGTTCCAGTCGAACTTCGTGGTCACCGCGTTCAGCCGGCCCATGGCGCCCGCCAGCGACAACGCATCGCCAAAGGAAACGTTGTGCGGCATCAGGTGTATGGCCATCCCCAGCGCCAGCACCAGGGCGGCGGAGATGAGCGCCATCTGATACACGTCCGCCCAGGTCACCGCCTTGATTCCGCCCCATGACGTATAAATCATTACCAGCGCGCCCATCATCACCGTGGTCACCCGGTCCGGCCAGCCGAGGATCACCGACAGCACCACCGCCGGAGCGTACAGCGAAAGCCCCGCCCCCAGCCCGCGCTGAATCAGGAAAATCGCGCTCACCAGCGACCGCGTTTTCGCGTCGAATCGCCGCTCCAGGTATTCGTAAGCGGTGTACACGTTGGCGCGATGAAAAATGGGAACCGCCGTGGCCGACAGGATGATCATGGCCACTGGCAGCCCAAAATAGAACTGCACGAAACGCATCCCGTCGATATACGACTGGCCGGTGGTGGAGATGAACGTGATCGCGCTCGCCTGCGTGGCCATGATGGAAAGCCCCATGGCGTACCAAGGCATGGTCTTTCCGGCGAGCATGTATTTCTGCGTCGTGCTGCTGCCGCGTCCGCGCCACAGGCCGTAGCTCACGATGAACGCGAGCCAGCCGCACATCACAATCCAGTCCAGCGGCCTCATTCGGCGAAGGCCTGGGTGAACAGCCAGAACAGGAAGATTAGCAGAGCCACATAGCAGGCCACCACCGCGTAGACGCGCGGCCAGGTGCCCAGGAATGGCGGAGGGCCGTCGGGCATGTCAGGCCGCGGCTCTTCGTCTGTCACGGCAGCGTCTTCCCCGCGCTCAGCAGGTTGGCGAAAATGCGAAATGCGCCTGGAACGCCGGCGGGCAGTTCCCGGAACCAGGAAAAGGCCGTGAACACGAACGCGCCTTTTCCGTAGCGTGCGCTCAGCGTGGCGCCGAGCAGCGGCTGTTCACCCGGGTCGTGCGTCTCAAACAGCGGCTGATAGTTCTTGTCCCACGTGGAGGCGAAGTAAAGGCCACGCTCCTGAATCCAACCGTCGAAATCGCGCTCGGTGATCTCGTTGGGCTTATGCAGCAGGGGATTCTCCGGGTGCGGGAAAGCCACCGGCGATTCTTCCACGGTGACCCTTTCGTGGCCAATCTGCAACGGCCACGGGCCCGCATGATCCAGCACCCCGCCGCCCTCTCCGCTGTAGGCGTCCATGGTGTTGTATTGGACCACCAGCGTGCCTCCGCTCTGTACGTAATCCACCAGCCGCTGCTCATTCGCGCCCAGGTCGGCCCGCGTGTTGTAAGCGCGCACACCAGTGACGATGGCGTCGAACCGGCCCAGATCTCCACGAGCCAGATCTTCCGCGTTCAGCAGCGTCACCGTGCTGCCCATCTGCCGCAGCGAGTCCGGAACGTCGTCGCCCGCGCCCATCACATAGCCCACGTTCTTCGCCAGGTTCACCACATCCACGCGCACCAGCTTCACCGCCGCCAGGGGAAACAGATACTGCGGAGGAATGTGCGGATAGTCGATAAGTTCGGTAGACACAACGAGGGAAGTGTTGGCGGCGCGCACTTCAGCGGTCGCCCGGTTTTCTTCCTGTGCCGCCGGCGGAGAAACCTCGAAACTCATGCTGGTCTCTTCGTCCTTCTTCAGGACGAACGGGGTCGCTTTCGGCTCGGTCTTCCATGGAGCAAGCACGCGCGCCTCTCCCCTCTCCGGCTGCACCGCCTTGAGATCGATGGCGACCGTCCTGAGCGCATTATCCGCGAAAATCACCGAAGATTCGGGAAGGCTCATCGCCACCGGCGGCACCACCGCCAGAGGGCGCCAGCGCTCGCCCAGCAGCCGGTCCACCCAGCGATAGACCACCGGGCGATCCAGCTCGATGTGCGCGCCGGCGACGTTGAACTCCATCCGCTCCGACAACAGGGGTGCGTTTTCAGGGGTGCCAATCAGGCTGGGATCGCCGACTTCGTACGAATCGCCATGCTTCGCCTCAAGCAGCCAATAAGGTCCGGAGTAGGCGGCATTCGCTGGAATGGCCGCCTCCAGCGTGTGGCGGTCCGGCTGGTTTGGCTCCAGTTTGAACGTGGGGCTTTGAATCGCCAGCGGCCCTCGATTGACCCCGGTCAGGGTCACCTTCACTTTTCCGCCGGGGACTACCGCGTAATCGTCCGCCGTCGCATCCACCCATAATCCGGCGCAAAGTGCGATGGCCTCATCCAGATCGTGTTGTTTTCGCTTGAGTAACGGATCGTCGCCGGGCGGCATCGCGTGCTTGGCTTCCGCCAGTAATGGCGCCACTTTTTCCGGGTGCGCCGGATCGAAAGTCTGCCAGGCCCTCTCCAGCAGTTCCCCAACCGGTCCTCCGCCCGGAAATCGATTCCACGTAATGTCCACGCCGTCGAAAATGCTCTTTTGCACCGGCTCACCCGCCACCACAATCAGAGAATCCACATTCGAGCCGCGCCGCTCCGGCGAACCCATGCCCTGGCTGCGGTGCATGCTGCGGCTCATGCCGGCAATTTCGAGGTAAGAAAGGCCCAGCACCGGGTTCCAGATGCCATCGTCGATCTGCACCTTGCCAGACGCTTTCTCGTTCTCGGCCTGCTGCTCGCGAGTGAAGCCAAACATGTTCCACATCAGACGCTTAGCCTGCCACGACGGACCGCATTCCGGGAATTGCTTTGCATCGGCTGCGGCGAAAAACGCCTCTTTGCCGAGAATGGCCGAAGCCTGATGATGCCCATGGCCGTCGCGTGGCGTGCCGGAAAAACGCAGCACAATCACGTCTGGCCGAAACCGGCGAATCACCCGCACAATGTCGCTCAATGTACGTTCCCTGCCCCATTTCTGCATGGACTCGTCGGCCGTCTTCGAGAATCCGAAATCGATGGCGCGCGTGAAGAATTGCTCCGCTCCATCCACCCGGCGTGCCGCCAGCAGCTCCTGGGTGCGAATAACCCCCAACGCGTCACCCTGCTCCGGTCCCAGCAGGTTTTGCCCGCCTTCGCCGCGGGTGAGCGAGAGATACGCCGTGCGAACGCATAAACCACGCGCGAAATACGCCAGCAGCGCCGTATTCTCGTCGTCGGGATGGGCGGCGATCATCAGCACACTGCCGGTGTTGGCGAGACTATGCAGAGCTTCATACACACGGGCGGAGCCGGACAGCTCACGCTGGGCTAGTGCGGGCGCGGCCAGCAAAATCAGGCAGGCCGCGAGGTTCTCACAAATGTTACTTTTCTTCACGGTGTCGAATCTACGAGCAGAGCATGGGTTACTACTACGATGCAAGTGGCGGCCTGCTGGATGGGGCCGCCACCCATATCCTTCGGGTACAATTGGTTTAAATGGGCAACATCGCCTCCGCTCCGCCGACCCGTATTCTTGTGGCCGACGACGAAGAAAGCCAGCGAATCGGCCTTGCCAGCATGATTCAGTCGTGGGGCTTCACCGTGGAATCCGCCGCCGACGGTCAGGAAGCCCTGGACAAGCTGAGTGCGATGCCCGTGCATGTGCTGGTAACTGACCTCATGATGCCACGCATGGACGGCTTCGAGCTGCTCAAGCGCCTCAACACGCAGGGCGGCGCTCCCCCCGCCATTGTGCTCACCGCCTTCGGCAATATCGAAACCGCCATCCAAACCATTCACGACCTCGGCGCTTTCTGGTTTCTGGAGAAACCCATCCAACCCAGCGCCCTCCGTATCCTGTTGGAGCGCGCGGCGTCGCAAAGCCGTCTGGCGGAGGAAACCGAGCGCCTGCAACGGGAACTGCAATACAAGGGCGTGCTGGTGGATATGGTGGGCTCCTCTCCGCCGATGCAGGAGGTTTTTTCGCTGATCCGCCAGGTGGCGCCGTCGAAAGCGGCCGTGCTGGTGACCGGCGAAAGCGGGACCGGAAAGGAACTGGTGGCCCGCGCCATCCATCACCTGAGCCCGCGCCGTAACGGTCCGTTCGTTGCGATCAACTGCGCGGCCATGCCCGAGACGCTCATGGAAAGCGAGTTGTTCGGACACGAAAAAGGTGCCTTCACGGGGGCCGTGGAGCGTCGCGCCGGATGCTTCGAACTCGCCCAGCACGGTACCCTCCTGCTGGACGAACTTGCCGAGATGCCGGTGGGAACGCAGGCCAAGCTGCTGCGCGTTCTGGAAGACTCCCACGTGCGCCGGCTCGGCGGCAAGAGCGAAATTGCCGTCGATGTTCGCATCGTCGCTTCCACCAATAAGAACCTGGAAGAGGTGTTGCGCAAAGCAGAATTGCGCGAGGATCTGTTCTACCGCTTGAACGTGTTCCAGGTCGAATTGCCCCCGCTGCGCCAAAGGAACGGAGATTTGCCGCTGCTGGCCGAAGCGCTCATCGGCATGTTGAACCGGAGGCACAGTTGCCGCGTCGTGGACGTCGCCGGCGAAGTGCTGGACCTGTTCCGGCGCCATTCCTGGCCGGGCAATGTGCGCGAGCTCCGCAACGTGCTGGAGCGGGCGGTGATCCTCGCCGGCGAGGGCACCATTACGACGCAGCATCTGCCGCACGATTTCGGCGCGCCCTCCGGCGCCCGCCAGGCGCCGCCCTCGCTGGATGTGGACAGCGTGCGGCTGCCCGTGGGCACCACCGTGGGCGAAGCGGAAAAGGCGCTGGTCCTGCTCACCTTGCAGCATACGAAGAACAACAAAACGCGCGCCGCCGAAATCCTGGGCATCAGCCTGAAAACTCTCTTCAACAAGCTGAAGGAGTACGGCGCCACGGCGGAAGCGGAAGCTGCCTCGTCCTCGTCATGATGTCCCTGAAAACCAGGATCCGCCTGTCTGTTGCGGCCCTGGTTGCCGTGGTCGTGGTTCTGGTCTCCCTCGTCTACCTCTACGATTTCACCGGCAGCGCCATCGATAGCGCCGCCGACAGCGCCCGTCAGATCGCTGACGAAGTGGCCGGGTATACGGCCGAACGCGTCGACCAGAACCTGGCCGCGCTGACGGTACGGCCCACCGACCGGCAGCAGGTGCGCGAGCGCGTGGCCGGCATTATCCGAACCGATCCGCTCATTCCGGCCATGCTCACTCGCAGCGTGAGCAATAACGCGGCCGTGCTGGACATCATCATCTTCGGCCCCAACGGCCACATGCTCACCTCCTTCACGGGCGCTTTTGTTTCCACGGCTGCCCGCTACAAGTCGTTCGAAGCCTGGCGGACCGGCCCGCCGCTGCGCAATCTATGGCAGCTCTATAACGACGCGGAAAACTATGCCATCCAGATCCCCGTAGCGGCGAAAGGCGACCAAACTCCCCAGTTCACCGTGATGGTGGTGGTTCGTTCGTCGCTGATTCGCCATGCGCTGGAGCCCGCCTTCGCGAACCTGGGATACGGCTTTCTCATCGCGCTGGCTGTTTCGCTGGCGCTGGCGTGGCTGGTGCCGGTGCTGGCCCTGCGCCCTCTGGCGCGAGTGAGCCGCACCATCGACCTGATCAGCAAGGGAGAACTGCCGGAGGGCCTGGAAGCGGCGGCCTCCCGCGAGTCCCGCGAATATGCCGACGTGCAGTCGAAACTGAACCTGCTGGGCCAGCAGTTTCACGGCGCGCGCCGCGACGCGGTGGAATTGCGCAACAATATCGACGAGCTTCTGGAGCGCATTGAGGAAGCCGTGATGCTGTTCGACGCGCAAGGGCGCGCGGTGATGGCGGGCAGGCCCGCGGAGCAGTTGTTGGGGTTGTCGCGCGACAAGATTCTGGGCCGCGGCATTGCCGAGCTGTTTCCCCTCGCCGAAGCCGTCGGCGCGGCCATTCAGGAAGCCCTCGAACGCAGTGAATCCCTGCGTGATCGGGTCGTTTACCTGGAAGTGCCGGAACACGGCCGCCGCCGCCTTCTTCTCAGCGTGGAACTGCTCTCGCGAAGCACCGGCAGTCAGCCCATCGGCACGCTGGTGCGATTCCGCGATCCGGAAACGCGCAAACAACTCGAATCCCACCTCGATCTCTCGTCGCGGCTGGCCGCGATCAGCCGTCTCACCAGCGGCGTCGCCCACGAGATCAAGAACCCGCTCAATGCCATCGCTCTGCATATCGAGGTGCTGCGGACACGGCTCGACTCGCCCGAGCCGGAAATCGAACTGATCACCCGCGAAGTCCGCCGCCTCGATCATGTGGTGCGCACGTTCCTGAATTTCAACAAGCCTCTCGAACTCGAGCTCACCGAGATGAATCTGCCGGACCTCGTCCGGGAACTCGCCGAGTTCATCGCCCCCGACGCCGCGGCCCGGCACATCTTTCTGGAAACGGAGTTGTCCCACGACGTCTGGATCAGGGGCGATCCAAAGCTGCTGCGTCAGGCCATTCTCAACGTCGTGGTCAATGCCATCGACGCCATGGACCAGCAGGGGCGCCTGACACTCGCGGTCGAGTACCTGGGCGGGGAATGCGTCCTCACGGTCTCCGATACCGGCCCCGGAATTCCGGCGGAGATCAGCGACCGTATCTTCGACCTGTATTTCAGCACCAAGAGCGATGGATCGGGCATCGGCCTCGCCCTGACCTTCCGAATGATGCAATTGCACGGTGGTACAATCGACTTCGAAAGCGAGCCAGGCAAGGGCACATCGTTCCGGCTGCGTTTTCCAGAAGCCACTCAGGTTGGCCATGGGCGGCTTGCGTTGTCTCAGGCACAGTTCTGAACAACGGGTGGAAGACGGATGCCGGGCGATGAGCAGGTGATTTACCTCTTCACGGGGGCCGCCTGGAGCTTTATGCGCTTTTGAAGGCGGCAAACTTCCCATGACAGCGCATACAAACCGGGCAGCGGTGGTGGCACTGTTTGCCGCCGTCGTCTGTTGTTCCTGCCGCCACAAGAAACCCCCGCCGCCCGTCATGGTTCCCCCGGCGGTAACCGTTCAGGTGCCTGAGAAGGCGCCCCCTCCGCCACCGCCACCGCCAGTGATTCCCCCGGGACAAAGCGGAACCACGGTGGCGCCACCGCCGGCGGTGACCGAAACGAAGATGCCAGGACCGCCGAAGAAGAAGCGGAAAACTCCGAAGAAGCCACCCAGGCCGGACACCGAGGCCACGCCGGGCGCCGGGACGCAAGCAGGCGCACCCGCCACGCCTCCAGCGCAGGAGCCTGCGGCATCGACGGTTCCGCAGCTCGGCCAGATGCTCAGCGACGATCAGCGGCGCGACTACGAAGCGCACATTCACGATTCCCTGGACCGCGCCCGGGCCAATCTCCAAAAGGCGCGCAACTCCAAACTGACCGAGGCGCAACAAAGAATGGCCTCACAGGTGGAAACGTTTATAGCCCAGGCGGAGGAGCGCCGGAAAACCGATCTGGTTTCCTCGCGCAGCCTGGCCGAACGAGCCGAGCTGCTGTCCCGCGATCTCGCCGAGAGTCTCCAGTAAGCAATCCGCCTACGCGCCGCCGCATTGGGGCGAGAGCACCTCGCGGGCAGCTTGGGCCGTATTGCAGTGGATGGTCACCGTGTCGCCGGTGTCCCAGGCGTATCCGCCCGCCAGGCCGATGGCCACCGGCGTCCCGGCGTCGCGGGCCCGCTGCATCACCAGAATGTCGCGCTGTTTCAGACCGGCCTCGGTCAGCGCCAGGCCACCGAGTTGATCTTCGCGATAAGGATCTGCGCCGGCGATGTACATCAACAAGTCGGGGCGGAAGGCCTGAAACCCGCGGTCGAGAGCATCTTCGAGAGCGGAAAGGTATTCGCCATCGGTGGTACGGTCCGCCAGATCCACGTCGATATTCGACGGTGGTTTCTCGCTCGGATAATTATTCAACTGATGCAGTGAAATCGTGAACACCGTGTCGTCGGTTGCGAAAATGCCCGCCGTGCCGTTCCCCTGATGCACGTCGCAATCCACCACCATAGCCGTCCGAATGGCCCCTTCCGCCTGCAGCTTGCGAATCGCCACGGCCACGTCATGGATGGCGCAAAACCCCTCGCCGTGATCCGCGAAAGCATGATGAAAGCCGCCGCCCACGTTGAAACCGATACCGTCCCGCAGCGCGTTACGCGCGGCCAGAATGGACCCGCCCGCGGCCAGCCAGAACGCTTCCACCATCTGGCGGGAATACGGGATCTCCAGCTTCATCAGCTCCGCGTACCCGAGGGTGCCGGTTCTGAGGCGGTTGACCCAGCCGGCCTCGTGCACCAGAAGAATATCCTCGTCGCTGGCCGGGTCGGGTTGCATGAAATCGCCTTCCTCGGCGAAGCGCTCGAACAGCAGTCGGTCGTGGATCAGGCGGAATTTCTTCGATGGAAAGACATGCTCGCCAAGGTTCAGGTCGTAGCCGGGATGCCAGACGAGCTTGAAGGGAAGCATCGGCCATCATATCAAGCACCGAATTTAGCTGATGGACGTACAGCGTAGCGCCCGCCTGCAGCGCCAAACGTAATAACCAAAGGCTTAACGGACACGCGGCGACAGCCGCGTTCCTGGCGCTATTGGTGGACGTACAGCGTAGCGCCCGCCTGCAGCGCCAAACATGGTAGCCAAAGGCTTAACGGACACGCGGCGACAGCCGCGTTCCTCACGCTACTGGTGGACGTACAGCGTAGCGCCCGCCTGCGTGGTAAACGTCGGGTTCGGAGCGACGCCAAACATGATAACCAAAGGCACCGCGCCGTCGTCGGTCACCGCCGGAATCTGGACGTTCATCTGCAGAATCCCCATGATGCAGCCGGGCACGGGGCCGGCATATTGAACGGTTGCGGGAAGGCCGTCGATGGTTACCGTGGGATACGGCATGTCCTGCGGCAGCGGGCTGAGCGTGAGCGGAACGATGAACCCGGTTGGCTCGGGAATAATCGTCGGATCAGCATAAGCGCCTTCGCCGGTCAGGTACAACTCGACCACATCGCCGGTATGCGCGGGCGTGGCGATGGCGTTCAGGCTCCACTGAATCACCGCTCCCACGGTGTGGGCATTGATGGCAGCCACCGGCCCGATGCCTGAGCCGTTCGCGGTGAAAAGGCCCGGATCGCCGGCCTGGATGGTTACCGTAAACGTCGAACTCGCGGCCCCGTACGTCAATACCAGACTCTTGTTCGCGCCCAGCGTAACCTCGTAGGGCACCTGCAGGTTCACCTGCGTGCCACTCACGTAGATGAGCGGAGCGGCCTGCCCGTCGATCAGCACCGAAACACCACCCAGCGTAGTGTCTACAAAGCCGGGATTGACATTCTCCGTCATGGTGAGGGGCGGCATGGGACCCATATTGATGCCGAACAACGCCACCAGCTCCCCAGGACTAATGGCCGTCGCGTCGTAGCTGGCCGAATTGAGCACCGCGCCGACCGTGGGCGCATTGCTGACGCTCTCGGTCGCGCTCGCGCTGCCTCCCGGCGCCGGATTGCTGACGGTAAGGGTCAGCGTCGACGGTGCCTGCAACACATTGGAGGGGATGGTAACGTCCAGATGCGTGGAGTCGAGCACGGTCGGCTTGAGGGCCGCGGTGAGCCCGGTAACGCTCATCGTGGTGGCTTTATAGAAGTTCGTTCCGGTGATAGTCAGTTCCGTGTTGGCGGAGCCCACCGGTATTGACGGCGGCCAGATGCTGGTAATTGTCGGCGCCGACGATTGCACCGTCACCGCCACGGTAAGGACCTGGGATTTCGTAGTGGTCCCGGCGCCCGAGCTGACAATGGTCACTTTGCCGTTGTAGACGGTGCTCTGCGGGGCCAGCGTGCTGGAATCCACCGTCACTGTAAACGTGACCGGCGCGCCAGGCAGCACGATCCCGATGGTGGGCGAGATGGTGAGCCACGCATTCGCGGAACTGGCCGTAAACGAAACCGGCACGTTGGCCGCGAACGCCTGCACCGTGGCCATTTGCGGCGAGGGCGGCATGGTCATGGAGACGGTAGTGGGGTTCAGGGTCAGGCCTCCCGAGGCGAGCGAAACCACCAGCGTCACGGAGATCTGCACCGGAAGTACGATGCCGGCCACCTGAACGCTCACGATGGACGTATAAGTGTCAGCGGGCAGGCCGTTCGGGTTCACCTGGACGCTCACCGTGGCCGGTAGCGCGCCGGTGGTGGGCGTGCATGTCACCCACGGATCAACGGTACTGACGGTGTAAGCGGGCGTTCCCGCGCTGCCGCGCAGCGAAACGCTCTGCGCGGCCGGCAGCGTCGTGGAACCGAGCTGGTAAACGAATTTCACCGCATTCGGAGAAGCCGAAGCCGTGAGGGGAGCCTGTGCGAATACGCCGCCGCCCAGAGCGAGGGCCAACAAGAAGAGCTTGATCACGCCGCTCTTATCGGCGGCACGCGCGGTTGTATTACGAAATCCGCCTCAATTCCATCGCCAGGGCGTCAAATGCGATGCTCTTCTGGATGTTGCGGCGCACCAGCTCGGAAAGCTCATCCACTTTGCGGACAGCCGTGTCCAGCCACTCGAAGCTCACCGCGGCGGAGAGAGTGCGCAGCCGGTCCGCGAGATCGTGGTTGCGCACGCGCTCCGGATGGCGGGAGGCCAGCAACACGTCTTCGAGGAGCACGTACAACACGGTCAGGTACGCGTCCAGTTTGTCGCGGCGCGCGGCAATCGATTCGGCGTCCTTCAGCCACTCCGAAAACGGTGCGCGGCCGGAGGCCACTTCCAGCAGCTTCAACATGCTGCCGCGCCGCTGATCGTACGCCTCCAGATCCAGCAAAACGGCCAGGCCCGGGCTGCCATCGGCCAGGGCGACGCGCCTCCGCAAATCGGTGAGGCCGCGGGCGCGTGCGAACTCCTCCATCTCCTCATCGGCCAGCGGGGCCAGATGGAACGACACCGAACGTGAGCGGATGGTGGGCAGCAAGTCGTACGGATTCTCGGCGGTCAGGAAAACGATAAGGTGCGCGGGCGGCTCTTCGAGCGTCTTCAGCAGCGAGTTGGCGGCCTGCTCGTTGGCGCGGTCGATATGGTCGATCAGGAAGACGCGCCGGTTGCCATGAAGGGGATTCAGCCGCGCCTGGTCTTTCAACGCGCGCATCTGCTGGATGGAAATCTGCCGCAGCGGGCCGTCGGGCGGAAAGGTGACGAAGTCCGAATACGTGGCGAAGAACAGCGGATCGTCGTTGCGCTTGTCGGCGGTCCACTTTTCGCGGTCGGCGACGACGGCCAGGTTGGCGGCAAGGCTGAGATCGTCCTGCTCGATGCGTTCCGCGCGGCCGAGCAGCGCGGCGGCAAACCGGCGCGCGATTGTGGCTTTGCCGATCCCTTCCGGGCCGTCCAAAAGGATGGTCTGCGGAATGCGCTCCTGTTGCGTAAGAGCGAACAGCGCGGCGGCCGTCTCGCGATTGCCGAAAAAGTCGGGAAACATGGGCGGTTACCACCCTAGGATAGCGGGCAGGCTCGCCCGGGTCGAGGAACCGATTCGCTGTAACAGTCAGCCTCAATAGGTATCCTCTCTGCGCAAGGCGCATGCCTTGAGGAAAACAGCGTGTGCGTCAATATCGTAAATAAATCGGAACCTGCGCATCCTGATCCGGTACTGACCCTCGCCGGCCGCGACTCCTTCCAGCTTCTTGATGGGGTGTCGGCGAGTCCGATTATGCGGATCTTCCCCGAGAATCGTGAGAACGGCCTCGTACTCGCCACGGACGGTCGGATGGGCCCGCGAGAGCTTTTTCAGGGTGCGTTCGAAGTGCCCGGTCGCGCGAACATCGAAACCGTTCATCGCTTCGCGGAGCGCTTCGGTCTGGCGGCCCTCGCCGTCCGCGGTTCCGCGAGCAAGTCCGCCGCCGGACGGGTCCGGCCGGCCGCGATATCCTCATTGCTCTTCCTGATCTGCTCGCGGATCGCAGGATCGCGCAGTTCGAGATACTCCTCCATTTCATCGGCGCCCATGATCCCGGCGACAGGAATGCCATCTTTCTCGAGGATGAAATACTCCTTGTTGAGGTGCGCGCGCTTCACCACCTGGCCGAGGTTTATGCGCGCTTTGGTTATGGGAAGACGGTTTACCGTGGTTGTCCCTGGTTTGATCACTATTGATTAATCCTGATTGAAGTATAGTGCTTTCGAGCTTGCCGTGACGCGCGTCGCCGGCTGGAAACCCCGGTCTCTTAGGAAATCGGACCCACGGAAACCGTACCGTTCACCGTCCACTCAGGCTTACGCCTGATTCCAACGCACCCACGAAAGCCCGCAAAATCGACCCATGAGGATGATGCGAATACTCGCCCTGGGTGCCCTGTGTGCGGCCAGTCTCTGCGGCCAGCAGCGCTTTAGCTGGCAGGATGCCTGCTTCAAGAATCCCGCGGCGCCCTATTGCCCCGGGCACGAGTTCGCCGTAAAGCCGGCGCCGCCGTCCGCGGCCCCGCGAAGCGTTGTCACCGGCCACTCATTCTCCTCGACGCAGCGAGGCGCGGCGCCCGCCATGATCGTCGTCGGAGGCATCGACTGGCGATTCGCGGACCCTTTTCCGGATGTTCTCGTGGGATTCAATTTCAGCAGTCTCGCGGCCTCGCCTCTCGCGCGCAGCCTGATCTCGCAACTGGGCGCGCGCCAGGGTCTCACCGATGCGGACCTGCAGAAGATCTTTGACGGCCTTGCCGGCGTAGACCAGGTGGCGTTCTCCGCCCGCGGCAACCAGGTGGTGGTGATGGTCACCGGCGCCGTCGCCGATTCCACTCTTCCCGCGCCCGAAGCGGGCTGGAAAGCGGTGCCCATTTCCGGCAACGCGATGCTGGTGGGAACTGCCGGCGCCGTGGACGACGCGGTCCGCCGCATCAACATGAAGGTCCCGCCGTCTGAGTTGACGCGTCTGGCTGAGGAGCGGCAGGCCAGCAGCGAGTTCTGGGCCGTCGGATCCGCCGGGCTCATCGGTCCACAACTGCTGAGCGCGGGCGTGAAACGATTTTCGTTAATCGTCTCCGTCCGCGACCGCCTGATCAGCGACGTGGCCTTCGAGTTCAACGGAATGCCCGACGAGCGCACGCTCCGGATGTGGCAGAGCAGGCTCGGCAACGCAACGCTCGAAGGCAACGCCCTGCACCTCAGAATGGCCATGGAGGCCGATGAAGTGCAGGCGAAGTTCGGCAGGATCGCCGCCGGCCCCGTTGGCGAGCGCCTGGCGGCTTTGGTTAAGGCGTCGCGATATCTTCCCGTGCGTGACGCCAGCGTCCCGCTGCAAACCAAACCGGCAATCTACGGTCTGGACGACGGGCCCCGCGTGGTAAACCAGGATTCAAACCGGTAACGCCACACTCGGCCCCAAAACTCGCCGTTGGCCAGCAGTTTCGGCGGGAATCAGCGTCCGCCTCACCTGACAAGTCTCAGCCGCTTCAGATCGCTGGCCGTCCAGTGGGCTGGTTCGCCGAGTATGCTCCGCGGGGTCTTCGGCACAAATGTCGTGTTTGAACCGTGAAACGGAACGGTCACCCGCCGGCCGTCGTCGTGCCGAAACCGCCGGTGGCTTTCCGGCGTTGCTCTTCCGTTCGACAAAACCGTCCGCAAGCAGCGCGCGAATGATCTCACCGGCGGTGAGCGCCCGCACCCGGGAGAAATCGATTTCCATCAGAGCCGGCTAAACCGTCACTGCTACCCGCGCACCATCGAGGATCTCCGTGTCGTCGGAAGCCGCGGGAAGAGTCTCACCGTCCTCGCGGAGTTCCTCGACGATCATCCGAACCACCTCGTTGATATTTCTTAGCGCTTCCCCTTCGCTTGCGCCCTGTGTCACCGCACCAAGGTGGCGTAGCGCTGGACAGAAGGCGTGGTAGCCGCCTTCGTCCGGTTCGACAACGACTTTGAACGAGTACGTTTTCATCGGGCAAGCCGACTTCACTTGTAGTGTATGGGCCAACCGGGTCCTGGTCAAACGGCGTGCGGTAAAACTCCCCAAAACAAATCCCCTCTCCGGCGTTTCGGGAAACGGGTACTCTTATAGGAAGTGGCCATCGACTGGTTCCCGCTCTGGCTCAGTCTCAGGGTCGCGGCCTGCTCCACCGCCGCGGCTGTCGGGATCGGCCTGTGGGTAGCCTGGCTGCTGGCCAATCGCGAGTTCCGCGGCCGGGAACTGCTGGACGCGGCGGTTACCCTCCCGCTCGTCCTGCCGCCCACCGTGCTCGGCTATTACCTGCTGGTTCTGCTGGGCCGCGCCACCCCGTTTGGCCGCGTGTACGAGTGGCTGTTCGGCGCGCCGCTCGTGTTCACCTGGCAGGCCGCGGTGGTGGCCGCGTTCCTGCACGCCATGCCGTTGCTGGTGAAGTCCGCGCGCGCCGCCTTCGAAAGCGTGGACCATTCCTATGAGCGCGCCGCGCGCAGCCTCGGTGCGACGGAGCTTCTTACGTTCGCGCGGGTCACCCTGCCGCTGGCCCGCCGCTCTATCCTCGCCGCCTCCGCCCTGGCCTTCGCGCGCTCGCTCGGCGATTTCGGCGTCACCATCATGTTCGCCGGCAATATTCCCGGCCGCACCCAGACCGTGGCCGTGGCTATCTACGACGCTGTCGAATCGGGTAACGGGGCCCTGGCTCGCACGCTGGTGCTGGTTATTTCGGCCGTGTCGCTGGCGGTCATCTGGTTTGCCAACCGCGTCGGTGGGCGTTCGAGGGCCTTCTGATCCCATGCTGCGCGCGCGCTTGCGAACACAATTCCCCGCCAGCCCCGGTTCCGCGGCATTCTCCCTGGAGCTCGATCTCAACGCCCAGCCCGGCGTCACCGTGTTGTTCGGCCCCAGCGGCGCGGGCAAGACGCTAACGCTCGATTCCATCGCCGGCTTCGTGCGGCCGCAGGAAGGGCGCATACTGCTGGACGACCAGATTCTGTTTGACGGCGCCGCGCGCGTTTCGCTCCCGCCCCGTCACCGCCATTGCGGATACGTCTTTCAGAACTACGCGCTGTTTCCGAATATGACCCTGCGGCAGAATCTCGAATTTGCGCTGCACGGCCGTCCGCGTCTCGAACGTCATCGTCGCGTGAATCAGATGATGGAACGCTTCCATCTCGAGGATATTCAGGCGCGCCGCCCGCACGAGCTTTCCGGAGGGCAGAAGCAGCGCTGCTCCATCGCCCGTGCGCTCATCGGAGAGCCGCGCATTCTGTTGCTGGATGAGCCTGCGCGTGGCCTGGATGCGCCGCTCCGAGGCGAATTGTACGGCATCATCCGCCAGGTGCGCGACGAGTATCGCATTCCCATCCTGCTGGTCACGCACGATCTCGACGAAGGCATGGAACTAGGCGACGAAATCGTGGTGGTGCGGGATGGCCGCGTGGTGCAAACCGGAATGCCGCCCGAAGTCTTCGACCGGCCCGCGAACATCGAAGTGGCGCAGCTTCTGGGCCTGCACAATCTGTTGTCGGTGGAAATTCTGGCCCTCGATCCCGGGCGGAAAATCAGCCGCCTGCGCTACATGGATTCCGAGCTGGCCGGACCGTATTTCCCCGGACACCTGATCGGCGACCGCGTCTGGTTATGCGTACGCCCGCGGCAGTTGACCGCCGCTCCCCGTACCGGCCGGCCCGCCGCGAATCAGATTCCCGCGACATTGCTGCGCGTGGTGGAACGCGTTCACGGCTTGCGCCTCGAGTTCAACGGCGACATAGCCGTGGAAGATTCCAACGTCACCGCCGACGACGCCCGTCAGGTGAAGGACTGGGTGCTGGAGATACCGCCCGCCGTGATGCGCCTGCTATGAAAGCCCTGTTATGAAAGCGATGCTGTGAAAGCGACGCCGTGAAACGATACTGCATTACGGATTCGGCGGATGTGGCCGCGCGTGCCGCGGTCGGCGCCGCCACCATGATCCAGGTGCGCGCGAAGACACTCCCGGCACGCGATCTCGCAGCGCTGGTAAGACGTGTCGTGGCCGCCGCCAGGGGGACGCCGGTGCTGGTGAACACGCGGGCGGATGTGGCGCTGGCGTGCGGCGCGCAAGGTGTCCACCTGCCATCCCATTCGCCCTCGCCTGCGCTGCTGCGCGCCATCGCGCCAGCGGGATTCCTGGTCGGCGTCTCCTGTCACACTTTGCAGGAACTGGAACAAGCGCAGAGCGAAGGCGCGGATTTCGCCGTCTACGGACCAATTTTCGCGACGCATTCCCACCCGGATGCATCGCCCCTCGGACTGGATGCGCTGGCCGCCGCCACGCGGCTGATCCGTCTTCCGATCTATGCTCTCGGGGGCATCACCGAACAGAATGCGCCGCTGGCGATCGCCGCCGGCGCGGCAGGCGTAGCGGGAATCTCGTTGTTTCAGTAAACAGCCTTTATTCCGCTATCGGCTGGCCTGGGCCAGCAGGCTGGTCAGGGCGTCATAATCGTAGCTGTCCGCCAGGCCCTGCAAAGTGCGAGCGCACTCGGCGTCGTGATTCCCCACGGTAACGATGAGCTGGTCGAGTTTGGCCTTCGCGCCGTTCTGGACCGCGCGTCGCAACTGCTCGATCATGTCTCCCGGCAGCTCCGCCATGGTCACCGCTTCCGCTGCCCAGCGCGAGCTTGTTTCCGGGTAAACGTTTCGCCGCAAGCGCGTCGGTCCGCTACTGCCCGCTTGCGCTTCCGGTTGTTCGCGCCGCAGAGTGCGTTCCAGGAGTTCGATCAGTTGCCGCACTTCCATGGGCTTGGTCAGGTACTCCCGGGCGCCGGCTGCCTGCAAACCCTTGATCCGGCCCGGCGTCGCATCCGCGCTGAGTATCGTAACGGGAATGCTTTCGGTCCGCGGGTCCTTCCGCAGTTGCTCTAATACTTCCTCCCCGGAAATATCGGGCAGATGCAAATCCAGAAGAATCCAATCCGGCGCGTGGGCGATGGCCAGTTCCAGGCCTAGTTTGCCCTGCGTCGCTTCCAGCAATTGCACGCCGGGATAGCCCCCCACAATCTCCTCTATGAGCCGCAGGTTCGACAGATCGTCTTCGATGTACAGTACAGTTCCCCGGTAGGCAATGTCCGGTCCCGAGTCGGCGCCAAAGCCGGAGTCCCGGACCTCTTCCGGGTCTGCGGCGTAGTCCGCCAGGGGCAGCTCAAACCAGAATTTGCTGCCGGCGCCCGGTGTGCTCTCGACGCCGATGGTTCCGCCCATGGCCTCGATCATTCGTTTGGCCAGCGCGAGACCCAGTCCCGTTCCACCGATGGCGTTGCGATCGGCGTTCAGCCGCTCGAAGGGAGTGAAGATCTTCTTCAACCCTTCCTCATCGATGCCCGGGCCCGTATCCGCCACTTCGATGTGCAGGGTGCTATGGTCCGTCACATCACACCGCAGCCTCACCGAGCCATTGTTACGGTTGAACTTGATGGCATTAGACAGCAGATTCAGCAACACCTGCTTGAAACGCTGCAGATCGGCTTGTACGTATCGATTGCCGTTCGTGGCAAGGTCCGCGTTCAAGGCGATATTCCGCTGGCTCGCAATCGGCCCGACCAGTTCCAGAATCTCCGTCACCGCGTGCCCGATCCGCACGGGTTCCAGGGATACCTCCAGCCGGCCCGCTTCAATGCGCGCCAGATCCAGCACCTCGTTGATCAGTTCCAGAAGATGGTATCCGCCCTTCAGAATCTGCCGGGCGTTATCGTGATGTTGAGCGGCCAGTTCCGCCAACGAGAGCATTTGCGCGAATCCGAGGATGGCATTCAGCGGCGTGCGCAGTTCGTGACTCATGCGGGAGAGGAACTCGCTCTTGGCACGATTGGCCCTCTCCGCCTCATCTTTCGCCCGCACCAGCTGGTCCTGCGTCTCTTGAAGCGTGAGGTTGGTGCTGGCCAGATTGTCGGCCAGCTCGGTTCGCTCCCGCACCTGCTGCGCCAGAGACGCATTTTGCGCCCTGAGCTGAAGATGCAGCCGCCGGGTCTCCAGCAGATTCCTTACGCGAAGCTGCACCTCGGTCCTGTTGAGCGGCTTGGAGAGAAAATCGTGAGCGCCATGCGAAAGCGCCCGCTCCTTTGCCTGGGAAGTTGCATCTCCGGTGAGCACCAGGACGGGCAAATAGTCATCCTCGGGAATCACGGTCGCCAACTGGTCCAGTGCCGTCAGGCCGTCCACGTGAGGCATGTGAAGGTCCAGCATCAACAAATCGGGCTTCACTTCGTGTACCACGGCCAGAAGTTCGCGCGAGTCGCCGAGACAGGTAATCCTGGTGTATCCAGCCAGTTCCAGCACCGCGGATAGTACTCGCAGATTGTCGGTTTGGTCGTCGACAATCAGGATGCGGAAATCGCTGGGGTTCGTGACTCTCAAGACCTCATCCTTTCCTGTCTTGACGGAAACCTTCTGGTGACGTGGCGGCTCCTCACAGTAAGCCGCTGGATATACTCGCACAGATCGACACGTAACCCGCCGTTCTTTATAGGGGGTAGGAGCCACCCAACTCCTGTTCGTCCGCATTTCATCGCGTTGTTACCGTTACTCCTCCCGTGGAAAGCGCATAAAGTACGGAAAAGAATCGGCCGATAAGCTGGATACCTGATGTACCGTGTTCGCCCTTGGCACTACTCCCGGGCGAAAAGGAGAGCCAGATGGTCGGCTGCGGGTCGATTTTGCGAAACCTCTTCGTAACCGGCGTGCTGGTCGCGGGAACCGCCGCCGCGCAGATCTCGGGTGGGTTGTTTCGTGGCGAGGTGCGCGATCCTTCCAACGCGATCGTGCCCGGCGCCCGGGTGGTAATTCAATCCAACGACAATGGCATGCAGGTTCTTGCCGATTCCAACGGAGACGGGCTCTACGTCACACCGACTTTGATCCCCGGCTCCTACACGCTGAGCGCAACCAAAGCCGGCTTTCAAACTGAGGTCTTCGGCCCGGTGGTCCTCGAGGTCAATCAGACCGTTCGCGTCGACTTCGCTCTCAAAGTCGGCGTCGCCTCCGACTCGGTCGAGGTGGAGGCGACGGCGGAACAACTTCTCTCCCCGGAGAGCGCCGAAGTTTCGCAGGTGATCAGCAGCGAGCAAGTCTCCGAGATTCCTTTGAACGGCCGGAGCTGGCAGCAGTTAATCGATCTGAGCGCGGGGGTGAATCCAGGGGCGCCCGGCGAAACGGGTTCGCCGAATCCGGTCAATGTCAACGGCCAGCGGACCAAAGCCAACCTGTTCCTGGTGGACGGTGTCTCGACAACGTCGTCCACGGAGGGACGCGGCAACGACTTTGACATTCCCCTGGACGCGGTGCGCGAATTTTCCGTTCAGGCCGGCGCTTACTCCGCGGAATACGGCGACGTCGCCGGCGGAGTTATTAATTTGCAATCGAAGTCCGGCTCAAACCAATGGCACGGTTCGCTTTTCGAATTCTTCCGGAACGACGCGCTGGACGCCTCCGATTTCTTTTCCAATATGACCGGCCAGCCCAGGAATGAGCTGCGGTACAACCAGTTCGGCGGGTCCGTTGGCGGCCCCATCCGCCACAACAAGACTTTTGTATTTGCCGATTACCAGGGCACGCTCACGCACAGCGGTTCGCCCATGATCACCAGCGTCCCGTTGAGCGCCCAGCGCACCGGCAATTTTGCGGGAAGCACGGTTCCGATTTACGACCCGTTCAACAGCTCTCTGGCCCGGAAGCAGTTTCCCAACAATGTCATCCCCACCGAGCTGCTGGATCCCGCGGCCATGAAACTCACTGCGGCGCTTCCGCTGCCGAACCAGTTCGACGCCAACGGCAATCCGCTTCCTTTCAATAACTACGCCGTTACCCGTGTGGACACCTCTGATCTGCAATCCTTCGATATCCGGGTGGACCACCAGTTCTCGCCCAACAACAACATCTTTGTGCGCCATTCCTTCCAGAACACCGACGCGTTCGTTCCATCCATCTTCGGCCTCCCCCTGGGCGGCTCGGTCGAGGGCGCGGGCGCCACCACCGCGCGCAATCAGAACACCGGCTTGGGTTCCACCACGCAGATCGGCGCTTCCATCACCAACGAAGTCCGGATTGGCCTGAATCGTCAAACCACCGCTCTGACCCAGGAGGACTACGGACAGAACCTTTCGACGCAGTTCGGAATCCCCGGGGTGAACGAGAGTCCCCAGACCTCCGGCCTTTCCAGCATCGATGTGAACGGCCTGTTCAATTTGGGCGGCAGTATCCTCACTCCCCTTCGCCTCAACACCACGGACTGGAACCTTACCGACAAGATCGTCTGGACCAAAGGCCGGCACCTGGTTCGTCTGGGAATCGACTATCAACATGAAATGGGCAGCACCGGCTACCTGGTGTATGGTCGCGGCGATTACATCTTTCTGAATCTGTCCACCAGTTCGCTGGTCGGGCCGGCGGGAGGCAATGCCTACGCCAGCTTCCTCGTGGGTGCGCCTTTTGAGATCCTTCGCGACGAGTTCCCGCCTGGCATGGTCGGCCTTATTTCCGACCGCGTGGGCATGTTTGCGCAGGACGATATCAAGCTGGCGCGCAACCTTACGCTCAACATCGGTGGCCGATACGACATCATGCCTTATCCGCGTGAAATGCATAACCGCTTGTCGAATTTCGATCCGGCGACGGGAACCATGCTCATCGCCGGCCAGAATACCAGCGAACGGCTCGTGAACACCGACTTCAAGGACCTGGCGCCACGGGTCGGCCTGGCGTGGTCGCCGAATGGCACGACCGTGCTCCGCGCCGGATACGGCATTGGCTACATCGATCCCATCGGCGCGGCCGGCATTCTGAACAGCAACGAGTTCAACATTCCCTTCTACAATCTCGGCGCCATCGTTGAATTTCCGTTCACCGCGCCCACCTACACCCTGAGCAGCGTTCTGCCAAAGCTGGTGATGCCGTCGCCCACCGCGCCCAGCGGTGATCAGCGCTACATCGTGCCCACCGATCGCAATCAGTATTCGCAAACCTGGAGCTTCACCGTGCAGCGGGCCATTAATCCGTCGCTGCTGGCCGAGGTCGCCTACGTGGGCACCAGCGGCAACCGTCTGTTGGTTGCGTCGGATATCAACGCCGCGCTGCCGGGCACCACCGACCCGACCACCCGGCAGCCCTTCGGCCCGGCCCTCAGCGAGATCCGTGAGCTCTCCAACAGCGGCCATTCGATCTATCACGGCCTTCAGTCCAAAATCGAACAGCGCTTTTCTCACGGCTTCTACTTCCTCAGCTCCTATACATGGTCGAAATCCATCGACAATCAGAGCAACGGCACCGACGACGCAGTGGCAAGCGGCCAGTATTTTCAGGATGCGCTCGACCCCGCCATGGATCGTGGACTCTCCAGTTTCGACCGCACCAATCGATTCGTAACCAGCCTGGTGTGGGAGATGCCGTTTGGACGCAGCGGCAACGCACTGGTGAAAGGCGTTCTGGGCGGGTGGCAAATGAGCGGGATTCTGACGGCCGAAACCGGTACGCCCTTTAGCGTGCTCATGGCCTGCGCGGACGTCAACGCCCAGGGCAACAACTGCCGCCCTGATCTTGTCGGCAACGCCGCCGGTCCGGACACCATCAACGAATGGTTCAACACCGCGGCATTCGCGATTCCGCCGATTCCGGCCTACGGAAATGCCGGTCGCAACATTCTGCGCTCGCCGGCAACCAACAACATCGACTTCGGATTGTCCAGGTCGTTCCCTCTGGGTGAGAGCGAGACCCGGCGTATCCAGGTCCGATCGGAGTTCTTCAACGCCTTGAACCACACGAATTTCGGCGTTCCCGTGAACTCCATCGATTCACCGGCTTTTGGCACCATCACATCGGCGTCGCCGGGACGCGAGATCCAACTCGGCGCGCGTCTGGAGTTCTGATCCATGCGCATTAGAAAGATTGCCTCGCGCTTTTTGAGCGCATGTTCCAACGGCCAGGCCCGGTCGTCCGCTACCTGATGCCGGTCTTGGCAATCGTCGCCGCGTTGCTCCTGCAAGGCGCAGTCTCCTTGTTTGTGCCTAAAGGCGTCGACTTTCCGTACCCCTTGTTCTATCTGGTGGCGATCTTTGTCACGGCCTGGTTTGGCGGTTACATACCCGGCGGTGTCGCCTGCCTGCTCACCATGGTGGGCATTCCCCTGGCGGCGGTTCCCGGTTTTAAGCTGTCCAGTGTCGATCCCACCCGGCTCATTCTCCTGATCGGCATTTCCGCGCTGGTCAGTCTGGTGGCTCATTCCCAGCGCAAAAAGCGCGAGCAACTGCGCCAGGCAAATACCGCGTTGGATGAGCGCGTGCGCATTCGAACTCAGGAACTGGCGAAAGCGGTGGAAGACCTGGAGCTGGAGGTCGCTCAGCACCAGCGCACCGAGGCGGCGCTTCGCGAGAGTGAAGGACGCGTGGATCTGGCGCTGGACGCAGCCGGTATTGGCCGCTGGGACGTGAATCTGGTCACCGGTGAACTCACCCAGTCTTCCTGCCACGCTCAGCTCCTCGGATTCCATCAGGAGGGTGCGACCAAAGCCGACCTCTTCGAGCGCATGCTTCCAGAAGATCGCGCCATCGTCGCCGAAAAATTTAAGGACGCCGTGGACGCCGGCGGTGCCTGTGAATTTGAGTGCCGTATCCGGCACCCCCTCAGCGGCGTTCGCTGGATCTGGGGACGGGGCAAGGTCCTGCGGGACGAGTCCGGCCGGGCGCTCAGCTTCCTGGGTAGTTCCAGGGACATTACCGATCGCAAAAGCGCCGAAGAAAAGCTGAAAACCCAGCTCGAGCGCTTGAATCTGCTGGGTCAGATTACCCGCGCCATTGGCGAGCGCCAGGATCTCCATAGCGTCTACCAGGTGGTGGTTCGCAGCCTGGAGGATGGCCTCCCCATCGATTTCGGCTGCATCTGCCTCTATGACGCGCACGCGGAAGAAATTGTCGTCACTTGCGTCGGCGTCCGCAGCGAGGAATTGGCCATGGAACTGGCCATGACCCGGCAGGCGCACATCAGCATCGATCAGAATGGCCTGTCGCAATGCGTGCGTGGTCAGCTGGTGTATGAGCAGGATGTCAGCAAGATAGACTTCCCCTTCCCGCGGCGTCTGGCCAGCAGCGGCCTTCGCGCGTTCGTCGCCGCGCCGCTCCTGTTCGAGAGCCGCGTTTTCGGGGCCTTGATCGCTGCCCGCCGCGAACCCGGCAGTTTCAGCAGCGGAGATTGCGAGTTCCTGCGGCAATTGAGCGAGCACGTTGCGCTGGCCGCGCATCAAGCGGAGACGCACAACGCTCTCCAGCAAGCCTATGACGATCTGCGCCAGACGCAGCAAACGGTGATGCAGCAGGAACGCCTGCGCGCTTTGGGCCAGATGGCCAGCGGAATCGCCCACGACATCAACAACGCCATCTCCCCGGTGGCCATCTACACGGAGATCCTGCTCGAGCAGGAAAGCAATCTCAGCCGCCGCACCCGCGAATACCTCGAAACCACGCAACGCGCCATTGGCGACGTGGCCCACACGGTTTCGCGAATGCGCGAGTTCTATCGCCAGCAGGAGCCCGAACTGGTGTTGTCGCCGGTCAATCTCAGCGTGCTGGTGCAGCAAGTGGTGGATCTTACCCGCGCCCGCTGGTTCGACATGCCCCAACAACGCGGCGTCGTCATCCAGTTGCGGCCGGAGCTGGGACAGGACCTGCCGGTGGTCGCGGGCATCGAAAGCGAAATTCGCGAAGCCCTGACGAATCTTGTCTTCAATGCCGTGGATGCCATGCCCGAAGGCGGAACGCTGACCATCCGCACCAAAGCCACGGAGAGCCGGCAGGCCGTCAGCCATGTGGACGTTGAAGTGTCGGACACCGGCGTCGGCATGGACGAGGAAACCCGCCGCCGCTGCCTGGAACCGTTCTTTACCACCAAGGGCGAGCGCGGCACCGGCCTCGGCCTGGCCATGGTTTATGGCGTCACGCGACGGCACAATGCGGATGTGGAAGTGGAGAGCGCGCCCGGCCAGGGCACCGTCGTCCGTTTGCGATTCCCGGTTTTCTCCGCCAGTGCGGCCGGCCTTGAGCCTGAGGTCGTCGATGCCACGCCTCCCCGTCTGCGCATTCTGAGCGTGGATGACGACCCGCTGTTGATCAAGTCGCTCCGCGACGCTCTGGAAGCGGACGGCCACGCCGTAGTGACCGCGCACGGCGGACAGGAAGGCATAGACGCCTTCCGCGAGGCCGAGCAGCGCGATGAGCCGTTCGCGGTGGTAATCACCGATCTCGGCATGCCTTACGTGGACGGCCGCAAGGTGGCCAGCGCGATTAAAGGCGCCTCGCCTTCCACCCCCGTTATTCTGCTCACCGGTTGGGGCCAGCGCCTCGTCGCCGAAGGAGACGTCCCCCGCACGTCGATCGGGTGCTGAACAAGCCGCCCAAGCTGCGGGAACTGCGTGCCGCCCTCGCGGATCTGGCGGGACGCGCCGTCACCGCGGTTGTTGATGAGCGCGGCTGAGGCGGAACCGGGCGCTTCTGAACCGCGACGGTCACGGAGCGGGCCTTAGCTCGCGGGCGGCTCCGGTGGAGTGGCCGCCACTTCGGATTCGTGCCCCGGGCACGTCAGAACGGGAAGACGAGGATACTTCGTGAATCGGGAATCCACAAATGACTTGCCGCACTGGTAGTAAACGGTACCCCGGCCGGTTCGAATCACCCGCGCAAACCGGCAATCCGCGCAGAGACCGGCATACGCCTTTGCCCCTTCATCGCGCATTCACGTATTGTGGCAGACCGTGAGAAAATGGAATCATGTGGCGTGACGCGGCGTGCGTGGCTATGCTGGCGTTGCTGTGTGCAACTCAGTTGCCCGCGCAGCGCAGCCGGCGGGGCGCCGCTGGTTCCACCGTGGTTGCCGCCCCCCTCAAAGGCGTCACCATCTCATTTCACGGAACGGTGAAAGAGGTCACGAAGAAGGTCATCCTGCTTCAGGCCGACGACACGCAGATCATGACCTTTCGCCGCAATAAGAAAACGCTGTTCGTCGATGGCGCCGAAAACATCAAAGGGAACGAAGTGGACCTCGATTCGCCTGCCACGGTCGACGTGGTGGAAGACAACGACCTCAAGTTCCTGGCCCTCACCGTCAAGCTGGATCCAATTCAGAAGAAACCCCGCGAACTCATCACCCGTTAACGCGACGGTAATCGAGCGCACAGTCACCATTATTCAGCCTCTCCCGAAAAGCCTGTAACTAAAGTCGTGGACTTTTCAGGCCGATTACCCGATATATAGCCAGGTGTGAATCTCTGGATTGGGCGACCCCAAAGTGCTCCAATGACCTTGAACCTCGCGAACTACGCCGAACCCGGCCGGGATCGTCGCCATCACCGGCCAACAACACCGGACGCGCCACCCAGCTGGAGCCATGCCCCGTTCTACAAGCAAGTACTGCTGACGGCTGTTTTCGTGGCGGCGTTTCTTATTCTGGACAGGTCCTCGCTGGCGTCTCGTACGTGGGAAGGCGCGCCGCCCTGGTACCTGCCCGTAGGTCTGAGCCTCGTGCTGCTGTTGTGCGGGGGAATGCGGTACTGGCCCGTGATTTTCATCGCCGCGCTGGGCGGGGCCGTGGTGAACTACCACCGGCCAATTCTTTCCTGGAGCGGAATCCCCGGTGTTCTGATGCTGTACCTGCCGTACGTCGGCGGCGCGGCCATTCTTAAGGGACGCTGGCGGATCGATCCAAAGCTTGCCACCTTACGCGACCTTGGGCGATTCGTTCTGGTTTTTCTCGTCGCGGCGGTCTTCAATGCCCTCATCGGAACGCTGGCGCTTGTGGGAGACGGACTGGTGAATGGGTCCCATGCTCTGCGGGTCACCATCGACTGGTGGGCCAGCGACGCGACGGCGATTATTACATTCACGCCGTTTCTGCTGGTGTCCGTAGCCCCTCGGGTGAACTCGTGGTTGACTTCCGCCTCCGCCGCCCGCCCACCGGCGAGCCAGCGTCATCGCTTTTCCGCTGGCGAGATTCTGGAGATGTTGGCGCAGGCGGGATCTGTGCTGGCCGCCATCTGGCTGCTGTTCGGCTTTGCCCCTGCGGTCCCTTATCAGCCCCTCTATCTTCTCTTCGTCCCGGTGATCTGGGTCGCCGTCCGCCACGGTTTGCCAGGAGCGGCGCTCACCACGTTTTCAGCGAACGCGGGAATGATGTTCGCGGCGTGGGTCACCAGAGCGCACAACGGGACACTGCCCCGGTTGCAACTCGCCATGCTCGCCCTGGGGCTCACCAGCCTTTGCCTGGGAGCGGTGGTCAGCGAACGCCGGCGCGCTGAAATTGAGTTGGCGAAACGGGCGCGTCTGGAGACCTTTGCCGCGGAGATCGGAGCGGCGTTGACGCGCAGCCGGATTTTAAGCGAAGGCTTGCAACTGTGCGCCGAGGGCTTCGTCCGCTATCTCGGCCTGGTTTTTGCGGGCCTCTGGCTCCGCAACGATTCGACGAAACTGTTCGTGCTCGAAGCCAGTGCCGGCACCCGTCCACCGGTCGGAGCGAATGACTCGTTAGTGGGCCAGATCGAGCGAATCGCTCAGCAAGGCACAACCCACGTTACGAATGACGCCGGGGCAGTCGCGTTTGCAGGTCAGCCGTTGATCGTGGACGATCAGGTCATCGGAGTCGTGGCTTTCTACGCTTCCCATCCATGTACCGACGAAGCGCTCAAGTCGATGGCGCCAGTGCTCGAAAACATCGGCCAGTTTATCGCGCGCATGAGGACGGACGACGCGCTGCGAAGGGCCAAAGACGCCGCCGAAACCGCCAACCGGGCCAAGAGCGAATTCCTCGCCAACATGAGCCACGAGATTCGTACGCCGCTGAATGGCGTCATTGGCATGGCCGAACTGGCTCTGGACACCGAGCTGACTCTCGAACAACGCGAATACCTGCAAACCGTCAGGACGTCGTCCGACTCGCTCCTCTCCGTCATCAACGATATTCTCGATTTTTCGAAAATCGAAGCCCACAAGATCGATCTGGAAGCCGTGGATTTCAACCTGGGCGAGTGCCTGGAGTCGACGCTGAAAACATTCGCTCTGGCCAGCCATGAAAAGGGGTTGGAGCTTCTGTGTGAGATCGCGCCGGAAGTACCCGATATCGTGCAAGGCGATTCGAGCCGCCTTCGCCAGATCCTGACCAACCTGCTCGGAAACGCCATCAAGTTCACCTCCGAAGGCGAAGTATGTCTCAAGGTTGCGCTCGACGGCATAGGGGCAGCGGACTGCACTCTCCATTTCGCGATGGCCGACACGGGCGTCGGCATCCCTCCGGAAAAACAGGCGTCTGTCCTGGATCCATTCACTCAGGCAGATGCCTCCACAACTCGCAAATACGGCGGAACCGGTCTGGGTCTCACCATTTCATCGCGGCTGGTGGCTTTGATGGGTGGCAGCATCTGGGTCGACAGTGAAGTGGGCCGGGGAACGACAATTCACTTCACGGCGCGATTCAGGACTCCTCAGAATGCTGCGCCGCCGGAAATCAGCGTTCTCCCCGGGATTCCACAAGGCGCCAGAGTTCTGGTCGTCGACGACAACCGCACCAGCCGAGGAATCCTGGAAAGAATGCTCCGGCAGTGGGACATGAAACCGGCGTCCGTGGAAGGAGCGGAAGCAGCTCTCACGGAGCTGAAGGCCGCCCGGGACTCGGGAGAGCCGTACGCGCTTGTTCTCGCCGACATGCTTATGCCCGGGATGGACGGGTTCACGCTGGTCGAGCGAATGCGCGAGTGGCCCGCATCATCCACCGCCGCCATCATGATGCTGACCACCGCCGGGCTCGGCGGCGATGTGGAACGTTGCCGGCAACTGGGAGTGCCGTCCTATTTGCTGAAACCGGTCCGGCAGTCGGAGCTGCGCGAATCCGTCGCTCGTATTCTGGGCGCGTCCCAACAAAAGAAGGATATTGCAGCCAGCACGCCCGCTTACCCGCGGGAAGATCGCGGCCCTTCGCCAGCCCTGCGCATACTCCTGGTGGAAGACAACATGGTGAATCAGGAGGTGGCCAGGCTCCTCCTGGAAAAGCGCGGCCACCACGTGGACGCCGCGAAGGACGGCTTCGAGGCCCTCGAAGCACTGGACCGGGAAAGCTATGACCTGGTTCTGATGGACGTGCAAATGCCGGAAATGGACGGTCTTCAGGCCACCGGGAAGATCCGTGAAATGGAGAAAATCACCGGCAGGCATCAGCCGGTGGTCGCCTTGACCGCGTACGCGATGAAGGGCGATCTGGAGCGCTGCCTGTCAGCGGGGATGGATGGCTGTCTGACCAAACCCATCCGCCCGCGCGAGCTGGACGCAGTCCTCGATAAGTACGCGGCCAGCCGCAACAAGTCCACGGCGCCAGAGGACCTGGACGCGGTCCGCATCCCCTGGCAAACTGCTGAAAACGCCTGAAAACCGCTTGTTTACACGCGCGGCTCGTAAACGTGGCTACGTGTCTGCAGGTGGTTACCGAACCACGACGGTGACGGAGCGGGGACCAGATAGCCTTTTTCCGCATCCCCTGGAATGCGGCGCCCGCCCGGCATCAGTCCGGCGACACTTGGTATACTGCGATTCCAGAACAGGAGAAAACAGTATGGCAGTGCCAGCCGGAATCGGCGGTTCAGCGCCGGCAGCTCCGGATGTGCTTTGGAAAAACGGCCACTTTGGTCAGACCTCGCGGCGGGACAAGTGGTGGGCATCGCCCCTGCTGGTCTTTCTCGGATTCGCCACGTTTCTGGTCTACGCGAATTGGGCGGCATTTCAGAATGAGTATTACACCTTCGGACCCTACATTTCGCCTTTCTATTCGCCCGAATTGTTCGGCTCTTCGCCGCACGCCATGTTCGGTCCAAAGCCATCCTGGTATCCGGGCTTCCTGCCGTTCTCGCCGGCCTTCCTGATCCTCTGGATACCCGGCCTGTTTCGCCTCACCTGCTATTACTACCGCGGCGCCTACTATAAGTCCTTCTGGGCGGACCCTCCCGCGTGCGCCGTGAGTGAGCCACGCAAGTCGTATCTGGGCGAGCGCAGCTTTCCCCTGATTCTCCAGAATTTCCACCGTTACTTCCTGCGCCTCTCGTACATCATTTGGGGCTTCCTGGTGTATGACGCGTGGAAAGCGTTCTGGTTCGACCATCATTTCGGAATGGGGGTGGGCACCGTCGTGCTCGTAGTGAACGTGGTGCTGCTGGCCGGGTACATTTTCGGCTGTCACGCGTTCCGGCACCTCGTCGGCGGCGGCCTGGATCAGTTGTCGAAACATCCCGCGCGTCACAAGTTGTACGACTGCGTGAGCTGCCTCAACGGCAGCCACAAGAAATGGGCGTGGGCGAGCCTCTGTTCCGTTGGCTTCGCGGATATTTACGTACGTCTCTGCTCCATGGGCATCTGGACCGACTGGAGAATTTTTTAGTGGCCGAATACCAGCGGCATGATTACGACGTGCTGGTCATCGGCGCGGGCGGGGCGGGCCTCCGGGCCGCCATTGAAGCGGCTTCCACCGGCCTGAGAGTGGGGGTCGTATGCAAATCCCTGCTGGGCAAAGCGCACACGGTGATGGCGGAAGGGGGAATCGCCGCCAGTCTGGCCAACGTTGATGACCGCGACAACTGGCGCGTCCATTTCACCGACACCATGCGCGGCGGCCAGTATCTCAACCAGTGGCGCATGGCCGAACTGCACGCAAAAGAAGCGCCGGATCGAGTGCGCGAGCTGGAAGCCTGGGGCGCGGTATTCGATCGCACCAAAGACGGTCGGATTCTCCAGCGGAACTTCGGCGGTCATCGCTACCCGCGCCTCGCGCACGTGGGCGACCGCACTGGCCTGGAAATGATCCGTACTTTGCAGGATCACGGTATTCACACCGGGATGGAAGTGCACATGGAGTGCACGGTGCTCACTCTGCTGGTGGATTCAGGCCGCATTGCCGGCGCGTTCGGCTACGACCGCGAGAAGGGGCACTTCATTCTCTGGCGTGCCCGTGCGGTCGTGGTGGCCACCGGCGGCATCGGACGCGCATTCAAGATCACCAGCAACAGTTGGGAATACACTGGCGACGGCCACGCGCTGGCCTGGCGCGCCGGGGCCGAGCTGATGGACATGGAGTTCGTGCAGTTTCACCCCACCGGCATGGTGTGGCCGGTAAGTGTCCGCGGCATTCTGGTCACCGAAGGAGTTCGTGGGGAAGGCGGCGTGCTGCGCAACAAGGAAGGCCGCCGATTCATGTTCGACGACATCCCCGAGCTCTATAAAAACCAGACGGCCGACAGCGAGGACGAAGGCTGGCGCTACACCCAGGGCGATAAGAAAGCCCGCCGTCCGCCGGAGCTGCTCACCCGCGACCACGTTGCCCGCTGCATCAATCGCGAAGTGAAAGCGGGCCGCGGCAGCCCGCATGGCGGCGTTTTCCTCGACATTGCCTGGATCAAGGAGCGGCTCCCCAAAGCCGCCGAGCACATCAAACGCAAGCTGCCCAGCATGTATCACCAGTTCAAGCAGCTTGCCGACATCGATATCACGAAAGAGCCCATGGAAGTGGGACCCACCACGCACTACATGATGGGCGGAGTACGGGTGGATGGTGACACGCAGATGTCCACGCTGCCGGGTCTGTTCGCGGCGGGCGAAGCGGCGGCCGGTCTGCACGGAGCGAATCGGTTGGGCGGCAACTCACTTTCCGATCTGGTCGTCTTCGGGAGGCGCGCCGGCCAGTTCGCGGCGGAATTCGCCAAACAGAACGGCGACGCCGCGGTGGATGACGCGCAGATTCAGGGCAGCGCCACGGCCGCACTGGCCGTGTTCGAGCGCGGGGCTTCGGGGGCCAACCCCTATCAGATCCAGCAGGACCTGCAGGAGCGCATGCAGGACCTCGTGGGAATCGTCCGAACCGAGAGCGAAATGCTGGAGGCGCTGGAAGCAATTGCCCAGCTTCGCAAGCGGGCTGCCGAGGCGGGCGTCGCCGGAAACCGCCAGTACAACAACGGCTGGCACACGGCGATGGACCTTCCGAATTTGCTGGATGTTTCCGAAGCCATCACCCGCGCCGCCATCCTGCGTCAGGAAAGCCGTGGCGCCCAGTTTCGCGAGGACTTCCCCGAAAAAGATGCCGAGTGGGGCAAGTACAACATCGTAGTCCGGCGCGGGAGCGAAGGCGAGATGGTGGTGGACAAGCGCCCGGTTCCACCTGTGCCCGACGAGTTGAAAGCCATTATCGAGGAGATGAAGTAATATGGCGCAGCAGGCCACCTTTCGCATCTGGCGGGGCGACGCCAACGGCGGAAAATTCCAGGATTACACGACGCCGGTGGACGAGGGCATGGTGGTGCTGGACGCCGTGCACCTGATTCAGGCGCGGCAGGCTCCCGATCTGGCCGTGCGCTGGAACTGCAAAGCGGGCAAGTGCGGCTCCTGTTCGGCCGAAATCAATGGCATGCCCAAGCTGATGTGCATGACCCGTCTCAGCGACCTGAACCTGGACATGCCCGTGATCCTCGAGCCCATGCACGCTTTCCCCTCCATCCGGGATCTGGTAACGGATGTGTCGTGGAACTTCCGCGCCAAGCTGACCATCCGGCAATTCCGCCCCCGTACGCCTGACGCCCCCGATGGAACATGGCGCATGCAACAAGTCGATGTCGATCGCGTGCAGGAATTTCGAAAGTGCATCGAGTGCTTTCTGTGTCAGGATGTCTGCCACGTGCTCAGGGAACATCACAAGCAGGAGGAGTTCATCGGCCCGCGCCTGCTGGTGTATACCGCCGCCCTGGAGATGCACCCGCTCGACGTCGAGGATCGCGTGAAAGACCTGAAAGAGAAACACAACATCGGATACTGCAACATCACCACCTGCTGCCGTCAGGTCTGCCCGGAATCCATTACCATCACGGAAAACGCGATCATCCCGCTCAAGGAGCGCGTCGTGGACGAGTTCTTCGATCCACTCAAGAAATTTCTGCATATCCTGTAATTAAGAGGAGGCGCCATGTTCGCTCTCAAACCGATCCATCAGGATAGCGTCCCCGGCGCGCTGGCGAAAGCGGAGCGTTACCGGCTGCTCCACGAGCCAACCGAGGCGGAAAGCATTTGTCTGGACATCCTGGAAATTGAGCCGGATAACAAGCAGGCGCTGGTGAGTCTGATTCTGGCGCTCACCGACGAGATTCCTCACGCCCGCCACGCTTTCGGCGAGGCCCTGGCCGCGGTGCAGCGCCTTCCCAGCGCCTATGATCGCGCCTACTACGCGGGCATCTGCTGGGAGCGCCGGGCCAAGGGCCACCATCGCCGTGGCGGCCACGGTGTTCAGTCGCACGTGTACGAATGGCTGGTCCAGGCCCTGCATCTTTTCGCGGAGGCGGAGAGTTTGCGCGCTGCCGGAAACGACGACGCAGTGCTGCGCTGGAATGCCTGCGTGCGCTATCTGGAGCGGCACAAGGAACTCGCCCCGCGCGCGGAAGAGGTCTTCGAGCCAATCAGTTCGGAGTAAGCCCTCAACCCGCCTTCCGCAACACATCCTCAACCGCTTCCGGATGCTTCGAAATAACTGCCAGCAGCACGCGCGTGGGCGCGTCCGGATGCGACCGGCCCTGTTCCCAATTGCGTAGCGTGGCCGGCGGAAGCCCAAACCTGATCGCAAACTGCGCCTGGCTGAGCTTCATTTTAAGCCTGACTTTCCGCACGTCGACCTCCGGCACGTGCACCACCGTAACGCGCACGTTGTCGTTCTCGCCCCTGGTCCACGCGACTGCTTCCTTCAATCCCTGGATGATGCTCTCTCCAACAGTCTGCGGCTTCCGCGAGCGCGCGCCCTTCTTCGCGGCTGGTTTGGTTGTCCGTCCCATAGCCATCTCCGGCCTCCCTATGCCTTTTTCATATACCCAGCCACTAATGCCGGAACCAGCCGCTTCATAGTGTTGCGCTCGGCTTTGCTGAGGTTGGCCTTCCGGTTCTTCGCGTAAACGGACAGCAAACATACCGGCAGGCGCTCATTGCGGTAGTAATAAATCACGCGCGCGCCGCCCCTTTTGCCCGCTCCCTCGACCGCCCACCGGAGCTTCCGAACCCCACCCGTCTCCGCGATCACCTCACCCGTCTCCGGGTTCGCCGCAACGAACGCCACCAGGGACGCCCTTTGCGCATCGGACAGGAGCGGCTTGGCCCGCCTCAGGAACTCCCCGGTTTCCACCACCGTCATGGGAGCGGCGGCCATGGCTACACTGTACGCAATTTGCGTATAGCCGTCAAGCGGCGCGCCGAGTTCCGGCTCCGCCCAGAAGCCCTACGGCGCGTCCACCGTACTCCCCGTCTGCGCCGCCGAGGTCCCCACCGAATTCGACAAGGTCACCGAAACGCTCCCCAGGGCGCTGGCATCCCCGCTATAAGCAAACGGCGCCGACAGCGTGAAACTGCCGCCCGCCTGCAGTCCCCCGCTGCTGGAGAACCACGTTGCCGCGGGGGAATTCAGCGTCACCGTCTGCGCCGTCCCGTTGAGGGTAGCGCCAGAGGCCGGCTGGAAAGTAAACGTCGCGATCGTCAAATCGCGCGTGGTCGAATACGCCGTAAGGCTCACCGTAAACCCGCTCGAGCTGATACCGGTGATCTCTACCGAACCCGCCGTGATCACCGGCGCCAATGCCTGCACCGCTTGCGTCACCGACGGCTGCGAGCCGGCCGGCAGCTCGGTCCCGTTTACCGCGGTGATCGCCGCCGTAATCGTCCCCGCCACCGTGCCTTGCTGGAAAACTCCATCGTTGGGAAGCGTGCCCGTTGTCGCGCCCTGGGCGATTGTGAACGTCGTCGTATTCGTGCCGCCGGCGAAGACTACTTGCGTGTTGGTCTGGTTGGAAGGCCATCCGGAGACTCCGCTGGCGGGCGTGAAGTTCAACTGAATCGTACCGGCATAATTGGCCGGCGCGGGCGCACTCAGGTTCACCGTAATCGACGGCTGATCCGTCGGAAGCACTCCCGGCGTCGGGATAACCAGGTTCAAACCCGCCGGAAGGGTGACCGTGAACGCCAGCGCACCCGACGCCTCGGTAGCCGAATCCGCCACTGTCACCGAAACGGTTTCCGGAGCAGTCAGCAGCGCCGCCGGCACCACCGCCTGAAGCGCCGTTGCACTTTGGAACGTGGTGGCCAGATTCGTCTCCGCCCCGCCCTGCGGCGTCCACTGCACCACCGCGGCCTGCGTGAAGTTCGTTCCGTTCAACTGGATGGTCAACGCCGCCGAGCCCGCCACCGCCGTAGCCGGAGTGATCGAGGTCAGCGTGGGAGCCGGCGATGTGATGGTAAATGTCAGTGGGGCCGACGCCGGCGTCGCTGGATTCACCACGGTCACCGCTGCGCTGCCCGGGCTGGCCAGCAGAGCGGCAGGCACCGCGGCCTGAAGCGCAGTCGCGGTTTGGAATGTGGTGGCCAGATTCGTCTCTGTGCCGCCCTCCGGCGTCCACTGCACCAGAGAGGCTGGTGAGAAGTTCGTACCGGTCACCTGCACGGTCAGATTTGCCGAACCCGCCACCGCCGTCGAAGGGGTGATCGAGGTCAGCATTGGAGTGGGCGGCGTGGTGATGGTAAATGCCAGTGTTGTGGAAGCCAGCGCGTGCGGAGTCACCACCGTTACGCTTGCGCTTCCAGGCGCCGCTAACAACGCGGCGGGTACCGTCGCCAGCAGAACACCCGCACTCTGGAACGTGGTCGTCAGACTAATGGGCGGTCCGGTTTGCGGCGTCCACATCACCACCGAAGTTGGCGTGAAGTTCGTTCCGTTAGCCTGCAGGGTCAGGCTGGCCGAACCCGCCACCGCCGTGTCCGGGGCCAGCGATGTCAGGGTGGGAGCGGGCGGCGTCGTGACCGTGAAAGTAAGCGTGCCGAAAGCAGGCACTTGCGCGATCACCACCGTCACGCTCGCAATTCCGGGGTTCGCCAGCAAAGCGGCGGGTATCGTCGCCTGCAGAACGCTGGAACTCTGGAACGTCGTCGTCAGACCTATGGGCGGCCCGGTTTGCGCCGTCCACGTCACCACTGCGGCCGCCGTGAAGTTCGTTCCGTTCACCTGCATCGTAAGATCGCCCGATCCGGCTACGGCCGAGGAAGGATTCAACGATAGGAGCGTCGGGATCGGCGGCGGGTTAATCAACACGCTGTAACTGTTGGAGGTCGAGGGCACCAGAACGGGAGCCACGGTCTCGGCTGCCGTCACCGTCACCGTATAGGTGCCAGCAGTCTGCGGCGTTCCGCTGACCACCCCGGTGGTTGGGTCAATGCCCAGTCCCGGTGGCAATCCCTGGGCTGTCCAATGGTACGGTCCTGTGCCTCCGTAAACCGTCATCGCCTGGCTGTAGGCAACTCCCACCGTGCCGCTCGCCATCGACGCGTTGGTCACCATCACCCCGAAGCTGGGCGTCGGGCTGCCCAGCGTCATGTTGTCGACCTCAATTCCATTGGCTAACCCGCCGAAATCGACCGACATCGCCGTACCCGTGAAGCTGGCCCCAACTGGATCCCAGCAACTGTACGGCTGAGTGGAACCGTTGCAATCGATGCCCGTAGTGGCCAGTGTCATTACCGCCAGAATGTTGCCTGTGGCGTTCGGGCCGTCGTAGACCGTTACCGTGCCTGTCGGTTGCGGCGATGCGTAATAGAGCGAAAAACCGGTGGTAAACCCCGCAGGCACGTTCATCACCAGGCCGCCGCCTTTGATGAAGTTGACTACGGTCGTGCCGCTCGGGTTCATATCGAATTGCCCGGTGCCGCCCGCCTCGTCCGTGATCAGCGCCTTCACACCCGGCCCAAAGGTGATTCCGTAACTCGGTCCCGGTCCGCTGCCGTTGCCGCCCAGGCCGCCGTTGTAGTAGTTCAGAACCTCTTCGTTGTTCTGGAGTCCCTCGAAAGTCAGCGCGAAGGTGGTGTTCTGCGCCAGCGCCTGCGCTGGCCACAGCAGCGCGATACCAAGCGCCAGCAATTCAAACCGGCGGGCCGCTGTCAGACTCATCGTTCTCCTCAGCATGATCGCGCCCAGTATCCATCGTTGGCTCACCCGAGGAATCGCGGAAGCACTCGGATTTCCCCTATCGCCCTGAGGATCCGCACCGTGGGAATCAGACTGCCCTCGGCAGGCTGATCGATCCCACGATCATATCCGCATTCAATCGCGTTCTGCAAGAAGATCGCTTCACTTGTGTAGCGCGCCAGCCACGTGCTCTGATCGCACGTGTCCGTTCTTGAGGCGTGCTTGCCGGGCTGCCGCGAGAATGGAGGTGGGTGCGCTGTCCGGACTCACCTGCAAAGTGGTCGCCGACGAACCGGTGAACTGAAGCACCTCCACCGAAGAGAGATCCGCCCCGCCGTCAATAACCACCTTGAAGATGCCCGAAGGCAGCGGCGAAACCAACTGCGACAGAAGCACCCCATACGTCTGTGCTTCCCCGCTCGCTTGATAGGGCAGAAGCAAGGGCGTCCAGCCCGTCCCGAAAAGGTTTCCGGTGCTGTCGTAGACCCGCACCATGAACTGCGTGGTGGTTGCGCTCTGGTTGTAAATCGCGAGGGACACGCGGTGCGCGCCGCCGTCATCAATTCCCTCCGCCGACCACTGCAGCGCCAACTCATTCGCCCACGAAATCGGCACGCTCAGCGACCACGGAATAGTGGGCAGCGCCGAGTAGAGCAGTTGCGGAAGCACGTCGCTGCACGTCGTCGCGTCGGGGCAGTAAAACTCGGCGTACACGGACCCGGTCTGCGTAGCGCTGTAGCTCGGAGCGCCGCTCGTGGCGCCGAGCAGGTCCACTTCCAGCGGCTGGTTGGCATACAGTGCAACTTCCGCCTCATTGCCCGATGTCACCGGCGAGCCGCTTCCCAGTGTGGTGTCCATGCTCAGGCTGTTTCCATTCGGATCGTAGAACCGATAATCGGCGTCGATGGCGTTTCCATCGGGTGCCGCCACGCGAATCGAACTACTCCACGGCCCGCCCGCGGCCAGCCATACGAACGTCCCGCTCACTTTGCAGGAATAGCCGAGTATCGCCCCCGAAGAGTCGGTAATCGTAACGGGTCCCTGCACGCCACTGCAATCCGGCTCGGAAGTGGACCAATAGACGGGCCCCGTCGTCACCGCTGAAATGTTCCCCTTCGCCATGGCGGCGGTGGCCGCGGTCATGCAAACGGTGCAAATCGTAACCGAAAGAACGATGCAAAAGCGTTTCATCTCAGCGCGGCTCCAGTCGAGAGAATGCTAACACAGGGGCGCCCCCAAACTGAGAAAGCGCCGAAAGCCCTTCGCCCCGCCTCTAATCCAGTGACAGCAGAGTCCGAAACCAGGCCGCCCAGGCAAAAAACGCGCGAACCGCCAACGGGTTTGCGCGTATTACTCTTCAAGGGAGGTCATCACCACGTGACCGAGTTTCTGCGCGACATTCGTTTCGGTTCCCGGCTGCTGTGGAAGAGTCCGGGGTTTGCCGCGGTATCCCTGCTGGCCCTGGCTCTCGGCATCGGCGCCACCACAGCCATCTTCAGCCTGCTCTATTCGGTGCTGCTGGCGCCGCTGCCTTACCCCGATGCCGATCGTCTCGTCATGGTCTGGGAGCACCTTAAAGGGGAGCGGGTCAACGCCACTACCGAGGACTATCAGGACTGGCAGCGCCAGAGCACGGTTTTCCAGACCCTCGGCGCCTGGGGTGGCGAGGGCTTTACCCTTTCGACGGCGAACTGGACCGAAGAGGTTCAGGCCACCCGCAGCTCCCCTGGTTTCTTCGATCTGCTGATCGGGCAGAACGTGCATCTCGGAAGGCACTTCATTCCCGACGACGGCAAGGTCGGCAACGATCAGGTGGTCATTCTGAACTACTCCTACTGGCAGCAGAAATTCGGCAGCGACCCTGGCGTGATCGGCCGAAAGCTGCGCATGAGCGAGAAGCTCTACACCATCATCGGCGTCGCCGCCCCCGGGCCCAACGACCGAGGCGACAGTCAGATGAGCGTGCCTCTGGCTTTTCGGCCCGAAGAGATCAACCGCCGGGATCACTGGCTGCTGGTCCTTGGGCGCCTCAAGCCAGGCGTCACCGCGGAAGCCGCCAACGCCGAGATGGCGGTGATCCAGAAACGGCTGGCCCAGGCGTACCCGGAAACCGATGCCGGCCTGACTGTCAGCGTGGAGCCGCTCCAGAATGATTTTCTGCCAGCCAATACGCGCACCGGCCTCTGGCTGATGATGGGCGCCGTGGGCTTCGTGCTGCTGATCGCCTGCGTTAACATCGCCAATCTGCTGCTCGCCTGGGGGTTGGCGCGGGAACGCGAGATCGGAGTGCGGGTCGCGCATGGCGCTTCGCGCGGTCGGATCTTTCGTCAGTTCCTGGCGGAGAGCCTCGCCCTGGCCAGTCTCGGCGGCGCTCTGGGCGTTCTGTGCGCCGCTGGAATCCTCAAGGGAGTGATGGCCGCCATGCCCCGGAACGATCTCGGCATTCCCTATGAGGCCGACCCGCGATTGAACATCCCGGTGCTGCTCTTCACGCTGGGCGCCACCCTCCTGAGCGGCGTATTATTCGGCTGCGCGCCCGCCTGGCAGGCCGCCCGCCAGAACATCGCCGAAGTGTTGAAGGAAAGTGGGCGCAGTCTCGCCGGTGGCGGGCATCGCCTTTTGCGCCGGATTCTGGTGATCGCGGAATTTGCACTGGCGTTCATCCTCGTCGCCGGCGCCGGGCTGGTGGTCCGCAGTTTCGTGAACGTGGCCACCGCCGATCTGGGCGTTCGCACGGATCACGTCCTCACCTTCCGCGTTCCCCTGCGGGTGGGCCGCACGCTGCAGACGGACCAGATCCGTCAATTCTACCGGCAATTGATGGAGCGGATCGAAGTTGTGCCCGGTGTTCGCCACGCCGCCCTCTCGGTGTTCCTTCCCGGCAGCGGCGGAGCCGGTTCCCTCCCCTTTTCGGTCGTCGGTCAGCCGGCCGTGGATGTGAGCAAGCAGCCCTCAGCCTTCTACCAACCGTCCACTCCCGGTTACTACGAGACCTACGGGATTCGTCTCACCAGGGGGCGTTTCCTGAACACCCGCGATATCGCCGGTGGCGTCCGCGTGGCCATGGTCAGCGAGAGTTTCGCTCGTCAATACCTGGCCGGTATGGACCCGCTGGCCCAGCGCTTGCGGATTCCGGAGTTGCTTCCCGGCCGCACTCCCCCGCTCGGTGCTCCCGTGGAATGGCAAATCGTTGGCGTTTATCACGACGTGCAGTACCGCACCCATCCCACATCCGGGTCGCCGGAGGTGAACGTGCCCTTCGATCAGAGCCCCTGGTCCTACGCTTCGATCGCCGTGCGCACCTCCGGGGACCCGGGCGCGGTGACAAAAAGCATCGCCGCCGCAATCCACTCCATGGATCAGGATCTGCCCATGACCGGCGTGCTGACGCTCGATCAGGTGGTGAGCCAGTCAGTGGCCAGTGACCGTTTCACCGTCGTGGTCTTCGGCAGCTTCGCCGGATTGGCGCTGCTGCTGGCGGCAATCGGAATATATGGCGTGATGACCTTTGCGGTGGCCCAGCGCAGCCACGAAATGGGCATCCGCATGGCCCTCGGCGCCGGTCGCGCGCAGGTTCTGCGCCTCGTGGTTGGCGATGGCATGAAGGCCGCGCTCATCGGGCTGGCTTTGGGCATTCCGGGCGCCTGGTTTGTCGGCCGCACTCTCACCGGGCTCCTCTACAACGTCGGAGCCTTCGACTGGCGCTCGTTTACGGCGGTCGTCGCCACTCTGCTGGCTGCGGCGCTGGTGGCCTGCTACCTTCCGGCGCGGCGCGCGACAAGAATCGACCCGATGTCCGCTCTGCGCGACGAATAGTGGGCTCTCTGCTCTATACTGATGCTGATCCCACTCCAATGCTCAATCATCGGTACGGCATGGTTCTGGTCCTCGCGGTCACGCTGCCCACTGCGCTCGTTGTTACTGCGCAGCAGCCGCAAGGCATCTTCGCGGGCTCCACCGACGTCGGCCAAACCCAACAAGGCGCCACCGTGTATGAGGCAGCCAGCGGAAGCTATCGCGTAACCGGCGGAGGTGCGGATATGTGGGGCAGCGCGGATGCATTCCATTTCAGTTGGGTGCGGCTGTCCGGAGATGCCACATTGACCGCCGATGTGCACTTCCCCGCCGGCCACCTCGCTCCCCTGGAAAAGGCCGTTCTGATCTTCCGCCAGAACCTCGACCCCGCATCCGCATACGCCGATGTCGCCATCCACGCGGACGGACACATCACCCTGCAATACCGGGTCTCTTCCGGCGGCCGGACAGAGGACATCACCTCAGCCGAACATGGCTCTTCGCGTCTCCGCATCGAGCGTAAGGGCAATCGGTTCACCGCCTTCACCGGGTCTGGCGATGGCCAACTGGCCGCTTTCTCCGCCATGACGGTGCCCATGGAAGATCCCGTCTATGTCGGCGTCGGTGTATGTTCGCACGCTGCCGATGGCCTGGCCACCGTGACCTTCTCCAACGTCGCCATTGTATCCGGCTACGTCGGCCACGTGGGGCAGCACCATGCGCTGCCGCAGCAATTTGAGTCCCTGGCACGCCAGCGTTGAGCCAACTCCTGTACGCGTCGTATACTGACTGAATCCGATATTTCGAATATCGGAGAATCGAGGCAAACAATGATTGCTATGGGCCCGGGGTTCGGCAACATGCCCAATCTCGATCCGACAATGGGCAGCAAGCAGCAGGCCGACGGAGGTCTTGTTGCCACCATCAGGAACGCGACGGATATCGCAGCCAAACTCGCTACCCGCGCTGTAGCGGCGGGAATGAACGCAGCGATGGGACCGCTGGGGCCGGAGCTCAAAAAAATCGAGTACCTGCTGTGGAAGCGCTTGTTATACGAGCACACAATGTGGCTGGACCACCACGCCGGCGTGACTATCGAAGCGGCGGCTCAGGACATGAACCGCAGAATAGCCTGGCTGAAATCTCAGGCGCCCCAGGTCCGCCAGGCGATGATCACAATCTTCACCACCGCTGGCCTGGATGCGGCGGTCCAATACCGCAAGGCCTTGCGACAGCAGATCCCTGATGCATTCTTCTGGGTAGCAGAGATGTGAGACGCCGCCCGCTACGCTCGCAATCAGGCAGGAGCATTCCGGAGAGCGTAGTATCGGGTTTCGCGAAACACCTCAGCGGACGGCTGGTCAGGGCGGGCGACAGCGGCTATGACAGCGCCCGGCAGGTCTGGCTGCGGGCCCTCGACCGGCGTCCGGCCCTCGTTGCCCAATGCGCGTGTGCCGCGGACGTGGCCGCAGCGATTCACTTCGCGCGCGACAACGGCGTGCTTGTCGCCGTGCGCGGCGGGGGTCACACGTCGTTTGCGACGTGCAACGACGGCCTGGTCATCGACCTTGGCCGGATGAAAAGCGCGGAGATCAGTGCGGACGGCCGATATGTCCGCGCGGATCCCGGTCTTACCTGTGGCGAACTGGATGCTTTGACGCATCCTCGTGGCTTGGCAGTGCCATTGGCCGAGTGTCCGGGCACGGGCATTGGGGGCGTTACGCTCGGCGGCGGCATCGGGTATCTGCTGGGGTCTTACGGCCTGACATGCGACAACCTGGTCAGCGCCGAAGTGATCGACGCCCGCGGCCGCTCTCTGATAGCGTCGGAGGATCACGACGCCGAACTGTTTTGGGCGTTGCGTGGCGGCGGCGGGAACTTCGGCGTGGCCACCTCCCTCACTTTCCGTCTGCATCCCGTACGCGAAGTTATCGCGGGAATGCTGACGTACGCAGCCGCCGAGGTTGCGTCCGTCCTGCGCGGGATTGGCGAGTTTGCGGAGGAAGCCCCGGACCCGCTGGCGCTGGTCGCAATGAACGATCTCCGCTTCACGCCAGCGCAAAGCCTGACATTGCTCGCCTGCTGGAGCGGCAGTCCCGATGAAGGGGAGAGGGTACTGAAGCGCATCCGCGGTCTGGGGGCGCCCCGGTTTGATGACATCAGGCCGAGGTCCTGGCTGGAGATGCAGCAGGTTCTCGATGTGGGCCCGCTGAGCGTCGGGATGGAGAAGGATATCGATTTTATCTCCGGAATCGACGAGCAAACCGCGGACGCCCTTGCCGCAAGAATCGTGGACACGCCGGCTTTATCCTGTGGCCTCGCGCTGGAGCTGTTTCACGGCGCGGCCTCCCGGATTGCAGTTCACGAAACGGCGTTCCCGGTTCGCCGGCGCGGCTTCTTCGTGCATATGACCGGCCCGTCGGGCGATGATGAATCTCGGGAACGGACAAGCGCGGTGCTGCAGAGAGTCAGGGATGCCCTTCGGCCGGTTTCCACCGGGGATACGTATCTGAACGGCCTGGGTTTGAACGGCGAGGTAAGCGAGAGCAGGGTCGCACGGGGATACGGCGCAAATTACGCGCGCCTGAGACAGCTCAAGCGAAATTATGATCCCGACAATTTTTTCCGCCTCAACCCAAACGTGAAGCCGGCAGATAAGGTTTGACGGAGTCGCTCCGACGTCCGTTGGCCGAGCCGCGAGCAGACTCACTCACGTTAAGTTATTGATATCACTGGTGAGCCGGGCGGGACTCGAACCCGCGACCCTCTGCTTAAAAGGGAGCGAAGTCGGCTCCAATGGCTCCATCGTTTTTCGTGAAGTCCTAACGTTTACAACAATCTGGGGAATCTGCTTTCGCTCAAACAGCAACCCCAATGAATCGAAGAGATGGAGTTCGGACACAGTTTAGGCACAGTTGCAAAGCAGGGGCGTTACCCTGGGGCGTCAGGCCACGAGACCACGGAGGAGAACACGGCATCACTGCGTTGGTGTCTTTGCCGGTAGAATAGAAACTGGGCGAGAAGAACATGCGCACGACGAAACGGCTCACCATCGAGAACGTGAACCTCGACGACGAGCGGGAGATGGACGCTCTTGATGAGCAGATGATCGAGGCCGGTCTTGAGCGCATCCGGGCCGAGGGAGACGAATTGCGCCGAAGAGGGTTGCTGGACGCACAGGGAAACGTCCTGTTTAAAGAGCTCCCACCCGATATGAGAGAGAACTCGGAGCGCGACTTCGGCGGGTAAATGCCGGGCAGGCGCATGTTCATTGTCGCCGGTCCTCCCGGCGCCGGCAAGTCTTCACTGTTTCCACTCATCAACTTCGCCGATCAGGTCTTCAACGCCGATGACCGCGCCGCGGCGCTGAACGCGGGATCGTACGAGAGCATTCCCCTGGCGATTCGCACTGCTGTCAACAAGGAGTTTAAGGAGTTCGTTCATGCGAACATTCGCTCCGGCACGTCGTTTGCTGTCGAAACGACGCTTCGCAGCACGATCACTTTCGAGCAGGCCGGGATTGCTCGTCAGAATGGATTCCGCGTGGTGATGCGATATGTGGCTCTCGGCACCGTGGACCAACACATCGAACGAGTGAAACGACGCGCCGCACGCGGTGGGCACTCGGCGAGTGGGACGACCTTGCGAAGGATTCACGCGAGCAGCTTGGAGAACCTGCCATTGGCGCTGAGCCCTGGCAAGAGCGGGATCGAGTTCATTCGAATCTATGACAACTCGAGATCTGAGAGTGGGCCCGGTCTCGCGCTTGAGAGTCGCCGAGGCAGAATCGTCCAGCTTGCGGCTGAGTTTCCACAGTGGCTTCAGCGAGCTCTCCACTGGACAGACCGGGACCTTGACCGGCACCGAAAGGAACTGGCGCGGGCACGGGACCTCGGGCGTTGAATCACGATGCTGCGGCCCTGCCCAGCGGCCCGGAATCGGCACCCGTGTCGGACCGCTTGTTGGTGGCATCGGCGGCCAGCTCAATCCGATAACCAAACGCCTTGTATCCTCTGAGGCGCTTGTCGAACATGCGGGCAAGCATCGGCACATTGCCGTCGACGTAATCGTAAACCTGAACAATGCGCTTGCCGTCGTGAACCCGGTGGAGCCGTCCGACGTACTGTTGCAGGGTGCCGCGCCAGGAAATGGGCATCGCAAGGAACAGAGTGTCGAGGCGGGGGTCGTCGAAACCTTCTCCGATGTAACTGCCGGTAGCGAGGAGCACCCGAGGCTCGCCTGCCTGGATCGATTGCACTTGGGTGGTCGCCTCTGCGCGTTGCTTCCTGCCCATTCCACCCTTGAGTACGAACAGGTGTTCCACGCGGCCCGTCATTAGTTGCCGAAGTTGTTCGAGGTGCTCCGTGCGACCGGTGAGCACCAACGGCGTACGCCCCCTCAGAGTGGCCGCAACCACATCATCGACGATGAACGCGCTCCGGTGCTGATCGGCTGCAATAGCGCGATACAGATCCTGAATCGTTGGTTCGGCCTGCGACGGCGGAGCTTCGAAGTGCGTGGTGCGCGGGGTCACAAAGTGCGCAAACGGAGAGGCTTCGGCGGCTTTCCGCGGACTGAGCGAATACACGATCGGACCGCATTGCATGTGAATGATAGGCTGATGTCCATCCTTGCGGATCGGAGTTGCAGTCAGGCCGAGGATGTACTTCGCCTTCACTCGCCGCATGACCCGCTCGAAAGTGAACGCCGACAGATGATGACACTCGTCGACGATCACGTGACCGTAATCCGCGACGAGATCCCTTACCACGCCTTTCCTCTGAAGGCTCTGGATTGAGGCAACATCAATCACACCCGTAGGCTTCTCTCTTCCGCCGCCCACCTGTCCAATGCAGTCGATCGGCAGTTGCAGATATGTGGCGAGCCGTTGGCGCCATTGATCGAGCAACTGCTGTCGATGGACCATGACCAGAGTATTCACGCCGCGCTCAGCGATCATTCGAGCCGCAAGCACAGTCTTGCCGAATGCGGTTGGAGCACAAACCACGCCCGCATCCTCTTTGGCGGCTTTTTCAAATGCTGCCTGCTGAGCCTCACGAAGTGTGCCCGAAAAACATGCCTGAATGGGCCGGCCCCCGTATCGCTGGTCCTGGACCTGCACCCGAACATGGTGCTCCTCCAGCAGGAAACGAACATCCTGCACAAACGCTCTCGGCAGTGCAATGTGTTCCGGATAGTCTTCGGCGCAGGAAATGACGCGCGGCTTGTTCCAGGTGGGAAGGCGCATGGCCTGTGCTTTGTAGAACTCGGGGTTCTGGAACGCCGCAAGGCGGTTCAGCCGGTTGATCATCGCCGCCGGGAGCCCGGCTTTCGGGATGTAGATCTGGTTAGCCTGAACGATCTCGACGTGTGCCGGAAATGGTCCGGCGATTGGGTGCTCGCGGTGGCGCTTCGATGGCGGCAGCGCCCACGGTTGGTACTCCTCGTCATCCTCCTCGGTTCCGCTTGTCCGCACGCCAATGATGTCGCCTTTGCGCAGAGCGTCATTCACGATGGACTCGACTCGCATACCTGCCAGCCGTTCAACGGCGGCGAGAAGTGCCCACTGGTCTTTAACCGGCTCAAAATCACCATCAACGAAGACGCTGTTGCCCAGAGACCTGGGATCCCGCTGCAGTGGGAGAGCGATGAGGTTTCCGAACCCTCCTTTTGGCATGGTGTCCTGGTTCGGGAACAGACGGTCATAGGAATCCAGTCCGAGTTCCGGCCGCCGTTCCATAGTCCGCGTGAGGATGGTGCACGCGAGCTTTCGGGCAAGTGACGCGGCGATGTTCTGCTCGAAGAGGATCCACACGTGCGCACCGTTCCCGGACCGCGATCGCTCAAGATATGCCGCCACACCGAGGTCACGGCATGTCTCGATGAATTCCAGTGAATCTTCTCTGAACGTCTTCTTGTCGAAATCGACGGCGACGAACCAGCACGTCTCATCCGCAAGCAGGGGGTAGACACCGACGGTCTTTCTTCCGGTCAGGTGTTCGCGGATGCTTTCATCGGTGAGCGCCAGCAGCTTTCGAGTTTGGCGGCCGACGCGCTTTCTTTGCTCCGGGGCGCAGCGCATCAAAGCATCCCAATCCTGAATCGCCGCCGGCGCGTAACCGCTCTTTCCGTCCCGGCCCTGCCAGCGAATGGCGTAAACGTCCTCGCGGCCACGGAAGAGGCTTCGGAACAGTGCGATCTTCCTGATCTCCTGCTCGTGCCTGGCGAGCGGCTTGACGGACGCTGGCGCTTGGGAGCCTGCGTCAGACGGCGCGTGGTTTTCCTGCCGCTCGGCTAGCAGTTTCCTGAGTCGGGCGTTCTCTTCGAGCAGTCGCGCATTCTCCGCAAGCGCGATATTGAGTAACGTCTTCGGCGGGCCGGAGGAAGCCATGGTCTTTGGATCTACAGCGGCGCGCTTTGACCGGTCTGAGATTGCCCCGGCAACACAGGATTGATGACTTGCAGGCCTGCCAGGGCCGCCACGTCGAGCAACGCCAGGTCTGCGGCAACAAAATGATCGACGAGCCCCTGATCCTTGAGGTCCAGCGCGACGGCGAGTTGGAGGGCGTCGAGAGTTCGCAGCCTCGTCGAAAAAGCATACCGGGTGATGAGATGCTCCGCGGCTTCAAAATGATCGCCGGTCAGCGCGTGCGGCCGAAGCGCACCGGCGGCGATATCGAGCATGAGACGCGCGCGCAAGGCGAGCGCAGACTGTCGATCCAGAACACCCGCGCGCACCTTCATCGCGAAGGCCGATTGGGTCTCAACGATGCCGAGAATTGAAACTCTGATTTCGTTGCCCGGCTGAGAGACGATTCGTGTTACTTCGGGAGTTCCGTTTTCGACGTGATAATACTTCACGAGCGCGCTGGTGTCGAAAAAATACCCGTCCAATCAGTAGTCCCCACGCTCGGCCGTGATGTCTTCGGCCATGGAACCCGGTATTACGGCGAGAAGCGTTCGAACCTCTTCGATGGTGGGCACGCTCGGCGAATCGGCGACTTCGGCCTTTGCACGTTCGATGAGCCGAGAGTCGAGTGCAGCACGACCGCCGGACGACGCGGCGATAATGAGCCTGACCGTCTGCGATTCCGTCAGGACAACGGGACCGAGCGGGCGAAGCACTCCGTTCTCGTAGATGGCTTCGACTTCCTGCATGGTGCCCATATTCTATTCTACCTGCTCGCGAGATCACTAATGCCGCTACGGGTGCTCGAACTGCCAAGCACTCTGTCTGAATGCATTCCATCGCGCGATTTTCGGTTTCGTTGTGGTTCACACCTCTCATGGAAACAGGCGCAAACACGTCTCAGTCTTCGCCGAATACGCGACCTGTCACGCCTTTGCGATCCAGAGGTGTTGCACGGACTCTCATTGATTTCGCGTATCATGAACTTGTAACAGCAATTTCCTCGAGTAGGTGGTTGCATGACGCGCTCTTACCAGGTCCGCCGCTTTGCCTCTCCGGCACAAGTCGCCGCTGAGTAGGGAGAGAATCCATCGCATGCTCATGAACTTTCGTCGGGCATTCGAGATATTGACGGCAAATCCGCGCGGTCCGTTTCCCTGGCAAGAAAGCCTGTTCCTTAACTGGCTTTCCCAAGGCCGAATCCCGACCTCGTGCTGCCTGCCGACAGGCATGGGTAAGACGAACATCGTTGCAGTGTGGCTGATCGCACTGGGATACGGAGCCGAGGTACCGCGACGGCTTGTATACGTCGTCAACCGGCGGACCGTCGTGGATCAGACGACCAATGAGGTCGAGCGACTCCGCGATAACCTCTCGAAGCTTAAACTGCCCGGACTTGATGTACTGGCCATAAGCACGCTCCGTGGACAGTTCGCCGATAACCGTGAGTGGTCTGCTGACCCGTCACGGCCTGCCGTGATTGTCGGCACGGTAGACATGATTGGCTCCCGGTTGCTCTTTTCCGGCTATGGCGTCGGGTTCAAAGCGAGACCCCTTCATGCAGGCTTTCTCGGTCAAAATGCGCTGATCGTCCATGATGAGGCGCATCTCGAGCCGGCATTTCAGAAACTGCTTGAAAAAATCGCAGATGAACAAACCCAATGCAAGGATTTTGCCAAGTTGCGCGTGATGGAACTGACCGCTACGACGCGAACCACGAACGGCTCTTCTGCCTTCGAATTGACCGCAGAGGAGAAGAAACCGCCAGAAGTCATCCCTGAATCGACGGAAAACGAGCCGTCGATTCACACCGTGTGGCGACGGTTGAAGGCAAGAAAGAAACTCGTGCTCACAGCCGCCGAGGATGAGAAGACAGTTCCGGGCAAGATTGCCAGGATCGCCGAGGGATACAAGGACCAACAAGCGGCAGTACTCGTCTTCCTCCGGTCAGTTGAAGCGGCGAAGGCGGTTCGGGAAGAGCTGCGAAAAACCGGGCGGCCGGCTCGGTTACTCACTGGCACGATCCGCGGCAAAGAGCGCGACGAACTGGTGGAGACCGATGAGTTCAAACGGTTTCTCAAGGACGCCGTGCAGGGAGAAACGGTGTACCTGGTCTGCACCTCCGCGGGCGAGGTAGGAATCGACATCTCCGCCGACCACATGGTCTGCGACCTTTCTACATTCGATAGCATGGCTCAACGTTTCGGGCGGGTGAACCGCTATGGTTTGCGTGCCGATACACGCATCGATGTAGTGTGCCCGTCGAAGTTCGATGACAAGGACAAACTCAACCTAAACCCTGCCCGCGAAGCCACACTCGAAATCCTCGGGCGGCTTAATGGCGACGCCAGCCCCAAGGCTCTGGGAGATCTCCGCGATCTCGTGGAGCTGCGGCAAAAGGTCGAAGAAGCATTCACTCCCGAACCGGTTATTCCTCCCGTCACGGACATTCTCTTCGATGCCTGGGCGCTGACAAGCATTAGACAGCCGATGCCCGGCCGCCCACCAGTTGAACCGTACCTCCACGGCATCGCCGAATGGGAGCCGCCAGAAACCTACGTCGCGTGGCGCGAGGAAGTCGGCATCATAACGGAAGATCTGCTCGAGCTGAACCACCCCGAGGACTTGCTGGACGATTATCCTCTGCTACCGCGCGAGCTGCTTCGCGACCGAAGCGACCGCGTCTTCACGCAACTGGAAACGCTGGCCGAGCGGCACCCTGAAAGTCCCGCATGGATTCTGGATGAGCGGGGCGGGGTAGAACCAACCACGATGCGAAGGCTGGCTGACAAGGAGCGAAAGAGTGCGATCGAAAACAAAACAGTCCTTCTGCCGCCCGGTGTTGGGGGACTGAGGGAGGGGATGCTCGACGGCGAATCGAGGGAAGCCGACGATGTTGCCGATAGCGCCGCCGACGAGCGCGGGCGACCTCGCCGGCAACGAGTCTGGGACGACGCAGCGATTCCTGATGGGTTGCGCTGCTTCCTCGAAATCAGGTTTGATGTCGATGATGCGGACAGCCCGAGTGGAGACGGCGAACCACGACGATTCTGGAAATGGTGCGACCGGCCCCGTGAAGGGGGGCGTGCTGCGAACCGGCCCATCCTCTGGGACGAGCATGTGGGCCATGTCGTGGACCGCGCGAAGCAAATCGTGTCCGGCCTGGCTCTCCCTGAAGAGCTGGCCAACGCAGTCATCGTGGCCGCCAAGCTTCATGACCACGGCAAGAGGCGCGAGAAGTTCCAACGCCTGCTCGGCAATCGCTCCTACCCGCATGTCGTTCTCGCAAAATCGAACGGGCGGGCTGCGGCGCAGTTTGCTGAGCCGTTCCGGCATGAGTTCGCTTCCGTGCTTGACGCCGGAAACGATCCGGAGTTTGCCAAACTCGACGCGGAAATGCAGGACCTCGTGTTGCATTTGATCGCCGCACACCACGGTCGAGCCCGGCCTCATTTCAACCCTGAGGAAGGGTTCGACCCGGATCGCCCGTCTGGGGATGCCGAGAAGCTGTGTCTTGAAACGCCGCGCCGCTTCGCCAGGCTGCAGCAGAAATACGGCCGCTGGGGGCTGGCCTACCTGGAATCGCTTCTGCGCGCCGCCGATTGGGCCGCAAGCGCTGCCGAGAGTGAGGGGGGCGCGTGAGCCAGGACCAACCAATCATCACTCTGAATACCGTCGATTTGACCAATCCGGGTCAGTTCTTTGCTTGCTGCGGACTGCTTGAACTCGCGCACCGTCTCACCCCGGGGGCGGAAGTTACGGGTGGTTTCTCTGCGTCACGCTTCGACCGCGCGCGTTTCTGTATCCTTTCGAAGGCCGTTTTCACGCTGGAGGACTTGCTTAAGAAGCTTTTGCAGTGTGAGCGAAAATCGGTTGACCCGTATCGCCCGATCATGGGATCGAATGGGAAACCGGTGGCCGACGTAAAAAAGACCAAGCCAATCTTGCTTGGGGAACCAGTTTCGCTTCGACTGAATTGGTGGCTTGATGAGCTGGCAGGAAAACAAACCGCGTTCAAATTGTGGGGAGCGCACCTGACGTCTGAACGGCTCCTCGGGGACATGGTCAATGCGGTTTCTCCTGAAGCCCTGAGTGAGAGCGGTGTTCTTCAGTCCCGCGTCGGAATGACAAGCCGAATTGGGTTAGATACGCGAAGCAGTTGGAACACTCTGGACCAGGGGTTCTCGCCGAATGACCAGACGCTGCCAGTTGACACCTACCCCTTGGCCGAACTCCTTGGAGCGGTGGGACTCCAGACGTTCAGACCTGCGCCAGTAGACCGAGGTTATGCTTACATGTGCTGGTGGACTCCAATGCCGACGGTTGTCGCCCGCGCTGTCGCATCTGGGAGCGTGCGCATCGAAGGAACAACCTGCTACCGCTTTGAGGTCCAAGCCCGTGGCAAGTTCAAGTTCTTCAGCAAAGCCATGCCGTATGAGAGGGACAACAATGACTGAGATTGGAAAACTCGAGAATTTGCTGGACGACGATGGCCCAGTCGCCATCATCATCAAACAGCCGCTCGCACCCGTGGATGAGGATGATCGTATCATCTTCCCGCCAACCTATCCGATCACAGATTGGACTGGCCGAGTCCACACGATCCGCGATGGAGACTATCGCGTGACGGTGGAGTTGCCCACCGGATCGAAGGCCAACAAAGACGAGAAGCAACAGAACCAGAAGCCTGGCTACCAAATCGATCGGTTCCCTGACGGGACGAACATCTGCGAGATCGACAGCCCACAATCGCAAAGCAACCGAATCGAACCGAAGTTTAAGGAAATCGACGAAGGACAACTGGTCCCGCAGGTTGAGATTCAGGTCGGGAAACACAAGGTGAACCTGCTCGATGTTGGACATCGCGCCGGTGACGCCTTGGTTCGCATGTCTTCACTGGCAGCGGAAATTCACGAAGCATTCACCGCAGCGAAGTCGCACGACTTTTTCAAACTCGCCATTCTTGCTCCGACCTCTTTGGTCTTTGGCGTATGGGACTCACGGTCGACCCAAGTCAAGCAACAGCGCGTATTCAAGTCCCAGATTCGGGTTACCAACGTTCGCGAGGTGTCCCGCTCAGCCCAGTACACACCGGCGGTGGCGTACGTGGATTCAGGGGCCATTGGCGATAAGGTCGAGAAAAAGACTGGCGATGAAAGCAATCTTTCACAAGAAGGGATGGTCCACGCCCTGAGCACGCAGGCGGTCGGCGGAGTTATGTTGACAAGCGAAAGCCTCCTGGTAAGAACCGTAAACGTCAACATCGCGGCAGTTCGAACGCTGAGAGGTTCTGTCCCCGTGACGCAAAGCGACGATCCGGGTGGCGGAGCTGAAAAACCGGCCGACTGCACGAAGGAGCTCCGGAACTACGTCCTTGGACTAGCGCTGGTTGCAGCATTTAATGAGCCGGACCTGAGCCTTCGCGAAGGCTGTAACTTAAAGCACAAGAATGGCCAGTCAGTCTCGGCCAAAGTTGTGTACCGATCCAGACCGGATGACCCGTGCCCGTTTGGCTGGGAGGAAGTGCTCGTATTCGCTCGTGATGCGAAGAAGAGGTTCTTCGAACTTGCAAAGATCGACGAAGACGCTATCAACCGGCCGAACGTGATATTCGAAACCGGCGTCGCCGAGAAGTTTCTCAATTACGACAAGGCCGACCGCGACAAGATTCGGAAATTCGGCCCGATAACGGCCCAAACGCTCGCGCACTTTGAAAAGGAGAGGAAGAACAGGGAAAAAGGCAAAGACCCAGTCGTAAAACTTCGCCAGCTTGTTGAAGCTCTGAAGACCAACCTCGCAGGCACGAAGCTGAACGAGGGACCTGTCAAGAAGCTCAAAGAGCATCTCGATAGCATTAGTGAAGGTGATGTAAATGAAATTGCCGCCAAAATGCGTGCTCTGCTGGAAAGCGCTGATCACCCTGCATCAAAGATTCAGGCTTTGAAGGACCTGCTATCGCCGGCGGAAGCGACCGCGAGCGGTGACAATTCCGGCGGCGAGGAGGATATCGGGGAAGATTCGCAATGACACACCTTCTCCTCACGGTTCAGTTGCTTGACGACCGCTACCACGGATTGCTGGCACGCAACGGGCCGCCGGAATGGCCGCCGTCCCCGTTTCGACTGTTCTGTGCCTTGGTGGCGGGCCTGGCCCGGCGCGGCGAACTCAAAGGGAATATCGGCAGAGCGTTGGAGTGGCTGCAGGCCCTCGACCCGCCAATCATTATCGCGCCAAAATCGCAGGAGGGGCGACGCTTCACCCGCTTCGTTCCTAACAACGATGGCGACAAGAAACCTGACCGGCAGGAGCGGCTGGCCGCGAAACTCAACGTTCCGACGCTAATGCTCCCGCGTGACGAGAGGCCTCAGCTACATTATCTTTGGGACATCAGCGGCCGAGCTGAGGTCCCTTTCGAGCGCATCCGTGATGCGGCATGGAGCCTTGTCGCGCTGGGTTGGGGCGTCGACATGGCGTTCGCGGATGCGAAGCTGGTAACCGACGCCGATATTCAGAATCTGCCGGGAGTCCGTTGGCAGCCCAAACCTGGCACGAGGCGAAACGACGGTATGCTGCGGGTGCCCGCAGTAGTTGCCGAACTGCAAGAGTGCACACTGACCGACCTGAAGCACTGTCACGAAACAGCGATCGCCCGAATCGAACATGGTCATCCATTGCACAGTGCAGACAGCCCGCGAGTGTACGACCGCGTGTTCTATACGAGCGCCGAAGGCGCTCTTGTTGCTCGCCCCTTCTGTGTCTTCGAACTGCGCAACACCGACGGCTCACGCTTCCGCTATCCGCACCGGCGGCTGATTCACATCGCGGGCATGGTGCGGCACCTCGCGATCGCCGCGATGGAAAAGGATCCGCCTGAAGGCGTTACAGGGAGCTGGGTGGAGACCTACGTCGCGGGACATGCCGAGGCGAGTTTCGATCATCGCCAATTCTCCTACCTCCCCCTGCCTTCGGTCGGGCACGAGTACACCGACCCTGGCGTGCGGCGAGTGATGATTGCGGCGCCCACCGGCGACGAGGTGTGGCTCGATCACCTCGTCCGGAGCCTGGCTGGAGAACAACTCAAACCACTGCGCGGTGACGAATTCGCAGGTGGTGAGCCGCCGCTACTAGTGCCCATGCCAGGACACGCCCGAGATCGGGTCGTGCGATGGTTCACCGAGCCAGCCAGTGTCTGGCACAGTTTCACTCCGGTCATTCTTCCCGGCCACGACGACCATAGGCCCGAAAAAACGCAGGTGCTGATCGAACGCGCACTACGTCAGTCCGGCATCGAACAAGCCTGTGAATTCGAATGGTCAGCATTCTCGCGGTTTGCCAAGTCGTTTTCAGCCCACAAATACGACGGCCAGAAGCGGCCTCAGGGTTACATTCGGCCCGGCTATCTGAACGGCTTGACCGCGGTGCACGTCACGCTGCGTTTCAAAGACGACATAGAAGTGCCCGGGCCGTTGGTCATCGGAGCAGGTCGGCACTGCGGCTTTGGTCTTATGGCTCACTCTGGCTATGCTGGAGAAGGTGAGTAGGCGACATGCGCACCTCCTACCTGGTCTGCTACGACATCTGCGACGACAAGCGCCTGCGCAAAGTCTTCCAGACCATGCGCGGGTACGGCGATCATCTGCAGTACTCGGTCTTCGAGTGCCAGTTGACCGCCACGGATCTGGCGCGATGCCGGGCGGAGCTGGCGACGATCATCCACCATGACGAGGACCAGGTGCTGTTCGTCAACCTCGGGCCCGGCCGAAGGGCGCGGCGACCGCGTGATCACGGCGCTCGGCAAGCCGTATACGGCGATGGATGCGCCGTGCATTATCGTGTGAGCGACTGAGCTATGGGCGCGCTGCCGATCACCTCAGAGGTCCGAAGAGCCCGCCGACCTGTCGACCGAGCGGGAACTGCCGGACTATCTGCCGGCGCGGATGGTCAACGAGTTCGCCTACTGTCCGCGGCTGTTCTTCTATGAATGGGTCGAAGGCCTGTTCGCGGAGAGCGTGGATACCGTCGAAGGCTCGATCCAGCACAGGCGCGTGGACGCGAAAGCGACGGCGCTGCCCGGAGGCTGGCGAACTGCCGCAGTCGATCCACTCGCGGATCGTGACGCTATCGAGCGAGCGCCTGCGCGTGATCGCGAAGATGGACCTGGTGGAGGTCGAGGACGGCGTCGTCACGCCGGTGGACTACAAGCACGGGCGTCCGCGAGAGGGCGCTGACGGGCTGGAACTGTGGCCGAGCGACCGGGCGCAGTTGGCGGTCCAGGGGATCGTGCTGCGGGAGAACGGGTACCGGTGCGAGGAGGGCATCGTCGTACTACCGCAAGACGGGACAGCGGGTGCGGGTGGCGTTCGACGAGGCGCTGATCGCGGAGACGGAGCGGACTGATCCTGCAGGCGTGGGGCGACGGCGGAGTCGGGCGAGATTCCGCCGCCGCTGGTGGATTCGCCGAAGTGTCCGGGCTGCTCGCTGGTGGGGATCTGCCTGCCGGACGAGACGCTGGCGTGGCGGCGTCGGAGAGATCGACGCGACGCGGAGCAGCTCAGCGCTGTTCGAGCGGTCGCCGCGCAAACCGGTGAAGCGCGAGGTGCGGCGCGATGATGACGCCGCGCAGCGAACTGCGGCCGCTGTATCTGAACACGCAGGGCGTGCGGGTGGGGAAGAGCGGGCGCGGTGCTGCAGGTGCAAGGACAAAGAAAAGCTGGTGCAGGAGGTGCGGATCGGGCGAGATCTGCCAGGTGAACCTGATGGGCAACGTGCAGATCTCGACGCAGGCGGTGCAGGCGCTGTGCGAAGCGGAAGTGCCGATCTGCTACTTCTCGATGGGCGGCTGGTTTTATGGGATCACGACGGGGCTGAACACGAAGAACGTGTTCCTGCGGCGGAATCAGTTCCGGTTGGCGGAGCAGGAGTATTTCGCGCGGGCGCTGGCGCGGCGGCTGGTGGCGGGGAAGATCCGCAACCAGCGGACGCTGCTGCAGCGGAACCATGTGGAGCCGGATCGGCGAGCGCTGGCGGGCATGAAGGAGATGGCGGATCGGGCGGAGGGGGCGGCGATCGCTGGAGGAGTTGCTGGGGATCGAGGGGAATGCGGCGCGGATTTATTTCGGGGATTTCGCGGGGATGATCAAGCCGGACGAGGACGGCGCGCGCGCGGGACCACTGCCGTTCGATTTCGAGGGGCGGAACCGGCGGCCGCCGCGGGATCCGGTGAACGCGCTGCTGTCGCTGGGATACAGCCTGCTGGCGAAGGATCTGACGGTGGCGTGTTATGCGGTGGGGTTCGATCCGTACGTCGGGTTTTATCATCAGCCGCGGTTCGGGCGGCCGGCGCTGGCGCTGGATTTGATGGAGCCGTTCCGGCCGCTGATCGTGGATTCGGCGGTGCTGACGGCGATCAACACGGGGATGGTGACGGAGCGGGATTTTGTGCGGGCGGGCGGTGCGGTGGCGCTGACGGCGGGGGGCGGAAGGCGTTTTTCCGGGCGTATGAGCTGCGGATGGATACGCTGGTGACGCATCCGCTGTTCGAGTATCGGGTGAGCTACCGGCGGCTGCTGGAGATTCAGGCGCGGCTGCTCGCGCGGGTGTTGGAGGGGGAGATTGCGGAGTATCCGGTTTTTATGACGCGTTAGGGCGCTGCGAGCGGCGGGTCGGCGGCGAAAGGCCGGGGAGCGCTCGCGAGGAGATAAGGTGTTGGGAGGATGGAAGTTATGCGGATCGTGGAGAGTCTGAAGGTGCGATCGGCTGGGGAGTACAATGGTGGAGCGCTCGCGGAGGGCGCGCAGATCCTTGAAAACAGAATAGAAATAGAAGGAGACTATTTCCGCGAGCGCGCGCTCGCGGCCTCATTGAAGCCCGTGACGTCATGTCGCATGCGCCAGACGATCGGCCGAATTTCCGCGAGCGCGCGCTCGCGGCCTCATTGAAGCCAGCGCTATCGCACCGCTGGCGTGCGAGTCGCAGCGACAATTTCCGCGAGCGCGCGCTCGCGGCCTCATTGAAGCGGCATCTTGCGGAGACCAGCGTCGTCGCGGTCACGTCATTTCCGCGAGCGCGCGCTCGCGGCCTCATTGAAGCGCATGTTATGCCGCGGCCTCAATCCGCTAGGCGTTCAAATTCCGCGAGCGCGCGCTCGCGGCCTCATTGAAGCGCCTGTGACCGGCTCATCAATGCCGGCGCAGCGACGTCGAATTTCCGCGAGCGCGCGCTCGCGGCCTCATTGAAGCGACGATTGATCTCTATTGAGCCCACGCCGTGCGGACTATTTCCGCGAGCGCGCGCTCGCGGCCTCATTGAAGCTGAGCCTGATCTACGGACGCATCCAGCGATGATGGCAATTTCCGCGAGCGCGCGCTCGCGGCCTCATTGAAGCATGTCAGCAATTTCAACACGGCTCCGCAGGCCCGTGCATTTCCGCGAGCGCACGCTCGCGGCCTCATTGAAGCACGACGGCCGACGAGCGTGACAACATGGTGATCGGCGATTTCCGCGAGCGCACGCTCGCGGCCTCATTGAAGCCGGCAGCCGTCTTGTGGCCGGTGCGTCGGCCCCGCTAATTTCCGCGAGCGCACGCTCGCGGCCTCATTGAAGCCGCACGCCTTTGACAAACTCCCGCACCCCTGGGATATTTCCGCGAGCGCACGCTCGCGGCCTCATTGAAGCATCGCAGCGCGGTAGTTCGACCACGGCAGGCATTCGGATTTCCGCGAGCGCACGCTCGCGGCCTCATTGAAGCGAGGTCAAGGGGTTTGAGACGCCAGTATGGAGGCTGATTTCCGCGAGCGCACGCTCGCGGCCTCATTGAAGCAGGTCATCATCGAGCGGCCCCACACCATCGTCCAGTAATTTCCGCGAGCGCACGCTCGCGGCCTCATTGAAGCTACATGGTCGAGCCCTTCACGGTGGCGGCAACCGGAGAATTTCCGCGAGCGCACGCTCGCGGCCTCATTGAAGCTGACGTAGCCGCGCGCGTTGCGGTACTGTTTGACATTTCCGCGAGCGCGCGCTCGCGGCCTCATTGAAGCAACCTGAAGGTATCGGGCGTTCACGCATAAGGTGTCATTTCCGCGAGCGCACGCTCGCGGCCTCATTGAAGCCAGCTCGCGAGCCCACAGAAGGCTAACAGCAGTCACATTTCCGCGAGCGCACGCTCGCGGCCTCATTGAAGCATCACCAGGTTGATCGCCCGGCGGTAGTTGGGCCAATTTCCGCGAGCGCACGCTCGCGGCCTCATTGAAGCTGCTGGTACAGCTCACCGGAGCCGTGATCGCCGACATATTTCCGCGAGCGCACGCTCGCGGCCTCATTGAAGCAAGCACATGGGCAGGTGCGCAACGTAGGCGCATCTGGTAATTTCCGCGAGCGCACGCTCGCGGCCTCATTGAAGCCAGGGTACCGAGGTTCTTGGCGCACTTGCATGAGCCTATTTCCGCGAGCGCACGCTCGCGGCCTCATTGAAGCCAGGCGGAATGGGGGTCTATGCCCCCAGTTCGTTCCAATTTCCGCGAGCGCACGCTCGCGGCCTCATTGAAGCCTGTTACACGGAACCGAGCATGGTGTGGTTGAAGCCATTTCCGCGAGCGCACGCTCGCGGCCTCATTGAAGCGTTGACGTTGTGTTGTTTGCGACCATACCTAAGTATATTTCCGCGAGCGCACGCTCGCGGCCTCATTGAAGCGTGCGCATCGATGTGGGGCGCGCGGGCAATCCGCTATTTCCGCGAGCGCACGCTCGCGGCCTCATTGAAGCCGGGCGGCATCCATAGGCGATGGTGCCCCGTGCGCGCATTTCCGCGAGCGCACGCTCGCGGCCTCATTGAAGCACGAAGGCCGACGAGCGTGACAACATGGTGGTCGGCGTATTTCCGCGAGCGCACGCTCGCGGCCTCATTGAAGCGAGCCAAAGACCTGCGGGCTGGGCGCGTCTGGCGGCATTTCCGCGAGCGCACGCTCGCGGCCTCATTGAAGCAAGCCATTTCGGGTATACGCAAACGGTGAAGCGAGGATTTCCGCGAGGCACGCTCGCGGCCTCATTGAAGCAAGACCTGGCCGCGACAGAACTGGTAGAGCCGTTCGATTTCCGCGAGCGCACGCTCGCGGCCTCATTGAAGCCAGACATCCACAACCGCCGCGCCGCCCGTCTGCACATTTCCGCGAGCGCACGCTCGCGGCCTCATTGAAGCAACTCCATCAGTTCCAGCGCATCGTGGACGATGCCAGATTTCCGCGAGCGCACGCTCGCGGCCTCATTGAAGCCGGTTCGTCCACCGCTTCCCATGCGCGCCTGCTCAGATTTCCGCGAGCGCACGCTCGCGGCCTCATTGAAGCAAGCTGTACGGGTGACCCGGTACGGATGGCGCTTCGAATTTCCGCGAGCGCACGCTCGCGGCCTCATTGAAGCAAGACTGCTTGTGGCGGCTCGCCAAAGCACGGATAAATTTCCGCGAGCGCACGCTCGCGGCCTCATTGAAGCCAGTACCGCTGGCCTTCTTCCACCGCGTTGACATGAATTTCCGCGAGCGCACGCTCGCGGCCTCATTGAAGCAGCGTGAACCCGTACCGCTGCGCCTGTCCGCGTGATTTCCGCGAGCGCACGCTCGCGGCCTCATTGAAGCAATCTCCCGTACTCAGCTTTAATGGCCGCATCGATGCTGGATTTCCGCGAGCGCACGCTCGCGGCCTCATTGAAGCCCATGCAGCTTCGTCCAGGATGGCGTCAGCGCTGGTGAATTTCCGCGAGCGCACGCTCGCGGCCTCATTGAAGCACCGTTCCCGCTGATGGTTGACTCGACCGCTGGGAGCCATTTCCGCGAGCGCACGCTCGCGGCCTCATTGAAGCTTGACTTCCGTTGTAATAGCTGCTCATGGCTTATGCCATTTCCGCGAGCGCACGCTCGCGGCCTCATTGAAGCGGATCGTAAGCCAGCACCTTTCCAGCCGGTTCCGTTATTTCCGCGAGCGCACGCTCGCGGCCTCATTGAAGCCCGTCCGGTCAGTGCAGTTGTGAAGCAGGACCACCACGGATTTCCGCGAGCGCACGCTCGCGGCCTCATTGAAGCATCATAGTGGCTGGCATTACGCGTAATCGGCTCGTCGCATTTCCGCGAGCGCACGCTCGCGGCCTCATTGAAGCTCGTTGAGGTATTGCTGGATCAGGTAGCCTGTGAGGGATTTCCGCGAGCGCACGCTCGCGGCCTCATTGAAGCGACAGCGCCGCCAACTGGCTTGCAGGGAAACCGCAGGGGAGCCCCACGTCGGCGCTACTGCTTCAGCGTCCATGACCGCGCGATCCTGAACGATCACCTTCTCGCTCACGCTGGCGCATGATCTCCCTGCTCTCGCGCTCCTGCTGCACCTCCAGCACGGTCTTCCGAACTGCCGCCCTATAACGCCCCAGCCACCCACCCCACCCGTCCTCTTCCGGAGTCATGCCCTTCCTGATGAGTTGCTGCGCCACGCCCTTCAGGTACGGTCTGTTGCGCAGAATGGCTTCCGCAGTGCCGAGTTCCTCAATTTCGATTTCCGGCGAGCCCTCGACGAAAAGCTGCCGCAATCGGATGAAGGAATTCACGCGTAGACCGCCTCGATCGCGCAGTTCCTCCATCTCAGGGGTGTAGTAGATGTGATGCACGCTAGCGTCGGTGCCTTCCAGCATCAAATAGCTCCGTCCCGCTCCGCGACCGTCTTCCTCCTCGCCGTGGACCAACACTCTCCCTTCCACTGTGGTGATGTCGCGCCAATCGAGCTGCGTCACGGGCAGGCGCTCATCGGACACGACGACACCGTGCGCCGCCAGCATCTTCTGCCGATCCGTCACGCGCTGCATGGACCGCAGTACGCTCTCGTAATCCTGGCGGACATGCCAGGAGCCAGACCCTGCGGCTTCCGCCAGCCCCATTCGCTGCAGCGCCATGAGCCGCTCGACGATGTGTCGCGGGTGCGGCCGTCTTGCGCCGTGCTCAGTACTAATGACCCGGAAAAAATCCGGCGGGTCATCCAGGGCTGGAGCCGAGCCAGCGGAGCGGCCGATGGCGCGATCCAATGAAGTGAATCGACACTGGTTCACTTCCCGGCGTTCTGCGGCTTCGGCATCCATCTCCGTGCGGTACCCGAGTTGCTGCGTGCACAGATTCCCGGCAATCTCCCGGATTTCCTGCTTAATGAATTCACGGCGGAACCGGACCGGTACCCCCTGACGATTGACGCCGCGCAGTGCAACGTGGACGTGCGGGTGCTCGGTGTTGTAATGCGCCACGGCCGTCCACTCCAATTCCGATTCACCCAGGTTGTTCTCAACCCGATGTATGAGCTCGCGAGTCAGCCGTTGCAGATCGATCCGATCACCGAATTCCGGGGAAACGATGAACTTCCACATGCGCTCGTCGCCGTCTCTCTGCCACGAATCCAGGCGCGCCACGACGTCAACAGATTCGTTGTGGCCGTCGAAGCCAGAGCCACCAGGAGCTTTTTCGCGTGTGGCGCTCTCCCGCGCAATGTAGCGCCCGTGGGCTCTCCATTGCCCTTTCACTGTGTTGCGCGAGTAAGTGACCCGGACCGCGCTACGCTGGTGAAATCGATGGCTGGTCGGGCGCGACGCCCCGCTCGAACGCTTGCCGGCCCTGGCTTTCCCGTGCATCCGCCCATAGCGCATCACTGCCTTGAAGGCCGTGGCCCAGATCATGGGCGCGCCGCGCGTCCTGCCGGTTCGCGGCTTCCGCGGCCTCAGCCGGAATTGCCGCTCTTCCTCAGTCGTCATGGTTCACCAGGTTTTGCAGGGCTGTCCCGGAGTCTCCCACCATCGCCTGACCGGCGGCTTTTAGGAAGCCGGCGTATCGGTCACGCGCCCGCGCCACTGACGCCGGCATCCCATCGCGAGGGGGCTCCGGAACACAGGTCAGAAATGCCTTGACCAGCGTGTCCACGTAAGCAAACAGAGCCTGCTGCCCTCGGGCCACGCGCCCGATGTCTCGCGAGAGCGCCTCCAGACTCGCGATCAGACGATTTTCCGCGTCCTGCGCTGCGGTTGTGCGGTCATCCAGTTCATTTCGAATTGCCGTTCGGATCAGTGAGCTGGCGCTGGAGCATCCTCTGCGCTTCGCTCCGACTTCGATCTGTTCACGCTCCTGCGCCGAAATACGAATTGTGACTCTGCTTGTCGTTCTCCCCATCGAAATGGCCCTCTATATATAGGGGCGGGGGGAAGCCATTTGAGAACATCTGTAACGTACAAACAATGCGCCGTCTGCCAGGCGGCGGACACAACCGGCGCATCGTCTGACGGCCAAACATTCACAATCCGCGGCCGATAACAATCGGGCGAGGCCAAAACGTCCGACGTTCCTTATGTTCCTCTACACCATCTGAGCGGCTTTTCGACCGGTTTTGGGGCCCGGTTAAGTTGCAGGGGGTTGCAGGCCGTTACAGGTGCGGGCCGACGCCCGAGTCTGTTACAGGCAGTTCACGATCAGTTGCATTCTGTTGCAGCGAAGGTTTTTGCAGTTTGTTGTTCTCAAAGTACCTCTGCCACGGCCTATTAATAGAGGGGCTGATTTTCGATGACAACGCCCACACTGGTTCCGCAGCTGAAGAGAAAGACAAAGAGCGATCTCGTCCACCTGCGTTCCCTGCCTGCAGCAGAACCTGCCACCAGCACCGGCAGGGTGGTCTGGGTCTGGCCGGAGATCCAGGCCGGACTGTCAACCGGGAAGAAGCTTCGGGAAGTGTGGGAGGCGGCGCAACTCGACGGTCTGCAAATTCCCTATCCGCAGTTCCGCGTTTATGTCTCGCGGCTCCGGATGAGGGAGAAGGCTCGCGAGTTGGCCAAAACCGCCTGCCAGCCGCCTCCTACGCCAGCACGGCACGAGGCCAGTCTTGTGCCGGAGGAAGCACCCCGCGACCCGTTCAACAACCTTCGCGAGCAGCGGCAGAAAAAGCAGCAGACAGGATTCGAGTTCGACCCCTTCTCGAATCAGAAGGACCTGGTCGGTTAGGAGATTCACGATGACACAGACAGCAAACAACGGGAATGGGCAACCAGTTTCGGTTCATCTCGTTCTTCAGGGCAAGGGAGGCGTGGGCAAGAGCTTCGTGTCTGCCATCCTCGCCCAGTACTTCCGCAAGAAAAGCGGAACCGTGCATTGCCTCGATACCGATCCGGTTAATGCGACATTTGCGCGATACCGCAGCATCGGCGCCGAACACCTCAACATCCTCAGGCGGGGCACCATCCACGAGAAGCGCTTTGACGAGCTGGTTGACACCGTCTGCGCTGGAAGCGGGACGTTCATCATCGACACCGGCGCCACGACGTTCGTGCCTCTGTGGAACTACATTCTCGAAAACGAGATTCTGCAGTTCCTGCAAAGTCACAGCCGCCGGGTATTCGTTCACTCGGTGGTGGCTGGAGGCCAGGCCATGAGCGACACGCTCAACGGCTTCGAGAAGTTGGCAGAGACGACCACCGAGAAAAACGTGATCGTCTGGCTGAACGAGTATTTCGGCGAGGTGGTCAGGGACGGAAAGTGCTTCGAGGAGTTCCGGGTCGCCGAAGAGCAGGCTGCAAAGCTCCTGGGCACGGTGGTCATCCGGGAACGGAATCCGCACACGTTCGGCGACGATGTTCGCCAGATGCTGGAACGACGCCTGACATTCGAGGAGGCGATCCGGATCGACAACTTCTCGCTGGTATCCAAACAGCGTCTGGAGATCGTTCGCCGCGAGCTCTTTGAGCAGCTCGACAAGCTGGCAATGGATTGAACCATGAAACAACGCAATGACCGAATCGATGTGCAAGGTCTGATTGCGGAGGTCGCGGCGCGACACAACGTCCTGCTGAAGCCGGACGATGCCGCCTTCGCTCTGGTGACCATGAATCAGCTCGTCCTCGAAGAACTGGTGGGGAGAGTCGAAGGACGTATCGGAGCGAGTCTGGCCGCGTTCGAGGCTTCGACGAAAGACGCCGAGCGACGGGCCGCCAGACTCATCGCCGACGAAGTAGACCATTCAGGAGCCCGGATTCGGCAACAGATCGAGAGCGACATTGGCGATGCCAGTCTGAAAGCCAGAAAACTCCTCGACCAGGTGGCTCAAGCGCACCGCCGACTACTCTCCGCGCGCATGACTGCCATCGCCATCATCGCCGCCCTCTTTTTGTGCCTCGTTGCGTTTTGGGCGGGCGCCAGGGCCAGCCCTTTGGTAGAGCGATGGAAGATGATTTCGCCGAGATAGGTCAGCATGAATAATCTGGTCCCTGAATACCCACTCGACGTGAAGGAAGCGGCCCGATATCTTGGCGTCAGCCGGCAAACCGTGTATCTTTGGGTTGAGCGAAAGCAGATTCCCCATCTCCGCGTGATGGGCCGCAACATCCGATTTCTGAAATCGGAGTTGGAGCCCTTCCGCGCGCAGTTCAAACAGGAGGTGGCGAATTGGCAAGACCAGTGAAGCATGACGGTGGCCTGTACAAACGCGAAGGGTCGAAGATCTGGTGGATGTGGTACCGCGAAAAGGACCGCGTCCGCCGCAGGGAATCGACCTTTACCGATGACTGGGCGGAAGCGCAGAAACGCCTCAGGGATCGTCTCCAGGCCAGAGATGACAACACCCTGCCCACGCTGCGGCGTGGACAGGATCTCGCATTTGGAGAATGGGCGGATCTTTATCTCGAAAACTTTTCGAAGCCCCCGTTCCGCGCGCCCAAGACCCATGCGGTGAACCAGCGCGCGCTGAAGCAACTGAGAACCGTGTTTGAGAGCACCCATCTCGCAGACCTGACTGCTGACGATATCGAAGCATACCTTCGTCAGCGGCTCAGGCAGCGCAGACGGGTGAAGGCGAAAAATGGATTCGTGGAAAAGGGTGTGCTGAAGGCAACGACAGTGCATCAGGAATTGCGGGTGCTGCGCCGCATGCTGAATGTGGCGGTGCGCAAGAAGTTCCTGACGTCGAATCCATGCGCAGGCGTTGAGTTTCCAACAAGGGTCGATGGACTCTTCCGGCCACACTATGTGACGTGGTCGGAGCAACGGAGGATCGAGTTCAGCGCGCCTGAGTACCTGCGTAACGTCATCCGAATCATCACCGAGACCGGACTTCGGATCTACAAGGAGCTGACTCCCATGAAAAAGGACCAGCTGGATCTGGAGAACCGGACGGTGTGGATTCCGGACTCGAAGACACCGAACGGCGTAGCCGAAGTTCCACTGACGGAGATTGCGGCCGACGCCTTCCGGAGTCAGCTTGCCATCTCGGGGCCGGGTCATTACCTGTTTCCGAGCGACGGCAATCCAGACGGTTATCAGCAGACATTCAAGACCGTCTGGCATGCGACGCTGCGACGGGCAGGTGTTCCTTACTTTCGCGTCTACGATCTGCGTTCGACGTACGCGACAAGGCTGAGCGCCGGTGGCGTTGCGGACGAGTGGGTCACGCAGTTGCTCCGACAGGGCGATGCGAAGGTGTTCAAGAAGTACTCGCAGATGAAGCTGCAGATGAAGCGAGAGGCGCTCACAAAACTGAATCGCCAGGCAAACGAGGGCGGTTTGAGTTTTGGCACAGCGCAGCCAAACTGAGAGGGTTTTGACACAGTTTTGGCACAATGGCGGCGAAGGATAGGCGAATATCGATGGAAGATCAGTTTACCAAGTATTTTATAATCAATGACTTGCTTGGTGAGCCGGGCGGGACTCGAACCCGCGACCCTCTGCTTAAAAGGCAGATGCTCTAACCACCTGAGCTACCGGCCCGGGGGAGAACTGGCGAGAAAACTACTCCAGCCAGAATAACACGCGCCGCCGCCCGCCCGTCTTACGCCTTCACGCCCGAAGCCCACGTAACCAGCACGCGTTCCAGATCGCTCCGGTTCAGCGGCTTGCTCACGTAGTCGTTCATGCCCGCGTCCAGGCAGCGCTCGCGGTCGCCGGCCATCGAGTACGCCGTCGTCGCAATGATGGGAATCTCCGCGCCACGCCCGCCCGCCTGGCGGATGCGCGCCGTGGTCTCGTAGCCGTCCAGATCGGGCATCTGGCAGTCCATGAAAATCGCGTCGTACGGCCGTTCCTTCCACAGCCGCAGCGCTTCGGCCCCATCCCGCGCCACGTCCACTTCGCAGCCCAGCTGCTGAAGCAGATGGCTGGCCAGCTTCTGGTTCACCCGGTTGTCGTCGGCCAGCAGCACCAGCTTGCGGGTTTCTGAAGTGGACGCGCGCCCGGCCGCCGCCGCCCCAACCGGAGCGCGTTGCCGTTCGGCCGTCAGCGGAAGCGGCAGGCGTACATAAAAGGTGGACCCCACGCCCGGCCCGCTTTCGAAGCCCACCGTGCCACCCATCAGCCCAGCCAGTTGCTTGCAAATCGCCAGGCCCAGTCCCGTGCCCCCGTGCTTTCGCGCGCTGGAAGGGTCCGCCTGAACGAATTTATGGAACAGCGAATCCTGCAGGTGGCGCGGAATCCCAATCCCGGTGTCGCGTACCGAGATCAGCCAATCGGCCGCGCCGGAGCCGCTAACAGTGCACTCCACTTTCACGTGCACTTCTCCCCGGTCGCTGAACTTCACCGCGTTGCTGACGTAGTTCACCGCAATCTGTCGGACGCGCACCGCGTCGCCCACCACCATCCGCTCGCGCGGCTGGTATTCGAACACCAGGTCCAAACCCTTCTGCTCGGCGCTGGTCCGCAGCATGTTCACCGCGTCCGAAACCGCGGCGCACAAGTCGAACGGTTCGCGCAGCACCGTCATCTTGCCGGCCTCGATCTTGGAAAAATCGAGGATGTCATTGATAACCGTCAGCAGAGATTCGGCGGAGAGCACCGCGGAGTCCGCCCATTCGTGCTGTTCGGGACTCAGTTCGCTGCCCAGCAGCAGTCGCGTCATGCCCAGAACGCCGTTCATGGGCGTGCGGATTTCGTGGCTCATGTTGGCCAGAAATTCGCCCTTGGCCAGATTGGCCCTCTCGGCGCGGCCTTTGGCTTCGGCCAGTTCCTGGGTGCGCTCGCGGATCGCTCGCTCCAGGTACTCGCGCTCCCGCGTTAGTTTGCTCTCCCGCCAGCGCAGCCCGGCCCAGGCCAGCGCCAGAACGGCTAGCACCTCCAGGCTTTCGCACCACCCGGTTAGCCACCACGGGGGCACGATGGTAAAGGACAGCGTGGCGCTTTTCTTGCTCCACAGTCCAGCGTCGTTGCGCGCGGTGACCTCAAACGTATAGTGCCCAGGCGGCAGATTGGCGTAGCGGGCTTCAGATTGCGAGCTCTCCACCCAGTCCGTATCGATGCCTGAAAGCCGGTACAGGAACACTCGTTCCCGTGGATTCAGGAAGGTCGGCGCGGCGAACTTCACGTACAAATAGCGTCGCGACCAGGGAACCGTGGTGGCCGCGTCCATCGCGATCGGCTTCTCGCCAAGCTGCGCGGCCGTCAGCGTCGTTACCGGAGGTTCCGCGGGCCATTGGCGTCGCGGCCGGTAATGGGACAGCCCCCGGCTGGTGCCGATCCACACGCCGCCGTCGGCATCGGCAAGGAAAGCCCGGCTGTCGCAGTCGTCCCACACCAGCCCGTCGGTCTGCCCGTAATGCCGCCAGCCTTCGTGGGTCAACACGTCCACGCCGCTGTCGGTTCCGCTCCACAGAAATCCCTGCGCGTCCATTCCCAGAAACACCACCTCATCGGAGCGCAGGCCGTCGGCGGTGGTCCAGTGCGTCACCCGCATCTTTGACCCGTCCCACGTCAGGTGGCTCAGCCCCAGCGGTTCCCGGTAGCCCACCCACAAGCTCCCGTCCTTCGCCGCGGCAATCGTATCCACGTGGTCCGCGCGAAGTCCGTCGCGCTGGGTCAGGCGAGTCCACTTTCCGCGGTCGAAGCACAGCAGGCCCTCCGTGCCGCTCACCCACACCCGCCCGCGAGCGTCTTCCACAATGGCGTGAAATGCCTCGCCCGGATCGGCCGGCGGCAGCCGTTGCGGCAGGAATTCGGGAACCCCCGTCCCCGCTGGCGTCGTGCTGCGATATATGACGCCGAGGCCGGTGGCCCACACATAATCCTCAGCGTCCACCAAAACCTTCGGCGCCATCACGTGCGGCAGCGGCTGCGTAAGCCGTCCTGTCTTCCCGTCCAGACGCCACAGGCCGTCGTTGCCCGTGCCGATCCACAGCGAATTGTCGCGCGAGTGCGCGATCGTGAGCACCATCTTCGATTTCAGCTCACTCACCACGCGCATCCGCTCGAGCGATCCGCCCTGCGCCGTCGAATAACCCAGCCCTCCGGTGGTCCCCACCCATAGCGTGCCCGCCGCATCGCGATGGATCACCCAAACCGATTCGTGCGGCAACCCCTGCGCCCCCGTCCACGATTCCCATTCGCCGTAACCCAGCCACCGCTGCAGGCCCAGGCCGGCAAAGCCGATCCACAGCGATCCTTCACGGTCCGCCAGTATCGCCGTTACGTCGTCCCTGGCCAGCCCGGAGTCGGCGCCAATCAACTGCCATTTGCCGTGCGTCCAGCGGTACAGTCCGCTTTGTGTGGTGACAATCAGGTCTCCGTTGCGCTCCACCTCCATCGCCGGGTCGCCCAGAAACGGAGCAAATCCGGAGTGAGTCACCGGCAGAGGCGGAAGCTCGCGAAATGCGGAGGCGCCGTTCTGGAGGACGGACACGGCCCCCGCGCTGGCCAGCCATAGATTCCCGCTGCCATCCATGCGAATGGAAGTCCACGAAGCCCGCGGCAGTTCCGGCGCAACCGGAATCAGGTTTCCGTGATCGACGACGCAAAGGCGGTCCCCGCAGCCGGACCACACGCTCCCGCGCGGGTCCTGGTAAACGCTGAAGATCTCCTTCGTGCCTCCCACCGTCAGCAAGTCGAAATGGTGTGAGCCCGGGCTCGCCTGCACGGCCAGCCCGCTGTCGGTACCCACCAGAAGGCGCCCTGCCGCATCGGCCGAAAGACCCTCCCGTCGCGACGTGATAAGCTTTGCGCCATCGGCGAGAACGGGCGTGAACCGGCCGTCTTCGAACCGGGCGAGCCCCGCGCCCGTCGCTGCAAACAGTACCCCGTTCTTATCCTGGTACAGACTAACCACGTGACTGCCGGGAAGTCCCTCCGCGATACCGAATGGCTCGAACCGGTTGCCATCGAATCGGAACAGCCCGTTCTGCGTGCCCGCCCACAGGAACCCAACGCGATCCTGCAGCAGACACAGGGGTATCAGATTGGCCAGTCCTTCAGATTGTCCGTACGATTGAAAGCTATATTGCTGTGCGAAACAAACCTGCGGGAGCACAGTACTAGCCAGCAGGATCGGCAGGTTCCGCAACCGGGAAGATAACCGCATACAAAGAGCGATATAGAACTATCGCGCGCCTCGGGCAATCTCTTTAGACCGGTCACGGCATTCTTCCCCTTGTTTTTCCTCGGTTTGGCGTCTTGCGCCCGTGTCATCCCCGCTACACTCCACGGTGGCGAGACGATGCCCTACTACCCAACGCGCCGCGTCACCGTAATCGCGCGCGACCCCAGCGTACAAGTCCGCGGGGCCATTGTCCGCGCGTCCGTGGAGGTCCCAAACGAGGAACTGCAGGCCGGTCCGCGTGGATACCGCGTGCAGGTGGTCGATTTCGATTCCTCCACCGGCATCCTTTATAAGACCCTGATCGACCCGCCCAACCGGTCGGACGGCCCGCCCCCCGATCCGTTCGAGCGCTCCAGTGACGAAGAACTCCTGGCCAGCCCGGATTTTCACGCCCTCAACTGTTACGCCATTGTCATGCGCACGCTGGCGCGGTTCGAATTCGCGCTCGGTCGGCGCGTAGCCTGGAGTTTTCCGGGCCATCAGATGAAAGTGGCGCCGCACGCCTTCGCCAACGCCAATGCCTTTTATTCCTCGGCGGACGAAGCTCTCCTGTTCGGCTACTTCCGCCATCCGCATGGCAGCCGCCACGTCTTCGGTTGCCTGGCGCACGACATCATCGCGCATGAGACCACCCACGCGCTGCTGGACGGGCTGCGCGCACGTTATACCGACCCTTCATCGCCTGAACAAGCCGGCTTTCATGAAGGCTTCGCGGATCTCGTCGCGCTGCTCTCCATCTTCGCGCTGCGGGAAGTAGTGGCCAGGGTGTTGGACCCCGCGTCCGCCAACGCGGATCGCATTTCGGCCAGCGCCGTCACCCCCGCCGCGCTGCGGCAATCCATTCTGCTGGGTCTGGGACAGGAGTTCGGTCAGGAGCTTTCGGGAATCCGCGGCAACCCCCTGCGGCGTTCCGTGGAACTCAAACCCGAGCAAGCGGCAAAGCACGGCGACGAGCCGCATCATCGCGGAGAAGTGCTGGTGGCCGCGGTCATGGACGCTTTTCTTAACGTGTGGGTAAGGCGTCTGGGGCCGTACATTCACCAGGGCCGGCTGGACCGTGGCCGCACCGTGGAAGAAGGAGCCGCGGTCGCCGGACGGCTCCTCACCATCTGTATCCGCGCGCTCGATTATTGCCCGCCCACGGACCTGCAGTTCTGCGATTTCGCCAGCGCCCTCCTGACCGCCGACTGGGAAATGTATCCGCGCGACGCGAAATACTTCTTCCGGGACGAACTGCGCGCCTCGCTTCACCGCTATGGCATCCCGCCGGCGTCCGCGGGCGCCCAGGAGCCCGGCGCCCGGGACCCTCCCCCGGAAAAACCCGCATACGATCGAACGCACTTCGAACAGATGCAACGAAACCCCGATGAGTTGTTCCGCTTCCTCTGGGAAAATCGCCGTCTCTTCAAGCTGCATGAGAACGCCTACACGCGCGTGCTCTCGGTTCGCCCCTGCCTGCGCACCGGCGCCGACGGCTTCGCCTTGCGCGAAACCGTGGTGGAGTATGTGCAGCTGATCCGCATCCGCGCCGCCGAGTTGAAAACCCTCGGCATTCGCCGCCCCTCCGGCATGCCCACGCGCCAGGAACTCACTCTCTATGGCGGCAACGCCATGATCTTCGATCAATTCGGCCGCCTCAAGTACAACGTGGGCAACTCGCTGTTCAACGCAGGAAGGCAACAGGCCCGGCTCAACTATTTGTGGGACTGCGGCTTTTTCTCTCGAGCCGCGGTCCCCCCGAGCCGCTTCGCGTCCGCGCATCGGCGGCGCATGCTGGAGTTCCGTTGATCCCGCGCCGCGTCCTGCTGCGCGCCTACAACGTCGGATTCGGGGATTGCTTTCTTCTGACCTTCGACTACGCCCGGTCCCAACGCCGCGTGCTTATCGATTTCGGCAGCACCGCTCCCCCCGCCGGCGCACCCGCCAACTACATGCTGCGCGTCGCCCGGGATATCGCCGCGGGTGGACCTTTGCACGCCGTGGTGGCCACCCACCGCCACCGCGATCACATCGGCGGCTTCGGCTCAGCCGCGGGAAAGATCATCGCCTCCCTCGCCCCGCAAGTGGTCATCCAGCCCTGGACCGAGGACCCCGCCGCTGCGCCGGATGGCCTCGGCGCGCCCGCAACCAACACCATCCGCGGATACGAGGACATTCAGAACCAATCCGCCGTCCGCTGCCTGCTCGACATGGGCCGCAAAGGCCGCGCCGTGTACGTGCATGGAGGGTCGCCTTCTGGTCTGCAGGAATTGCTGCCGGGCGTGGAGGTCTTCGTGCTCGGCCCTCCCACCTTGCGCCAATCCGCGGCCATTCGCCGGGAACGCCCTAGCGACCCCGCCGAGTTCTGGCAGTTTCGCGCATTCTGGGAATCGCAAGCCGGTTCCACGCCGCAACCCGCCCTGTTTCCCCGGGCCCCCCGTCACCACCCCGGCGCCGAACCCGCGGACCTGCGCTGGTTTCTCGCGCGCGCCCGCCGCATCCGCATCGAGCAATCCAAAGAGTTCGTGCGCGCTCTCGACACCGTGCTGAACAACACCAGCGTCATCCTGCTCTTCCGCATTGGCGACTTCAGCCTCCTCTTCCCCGGCGACGCGCAAATCGAAAGCTGGTCCTGGTCGCTCGGCCAGAGCCGGTATCGCGAATTGCTGCGCGCCGTCAATGTATATAAGGTAGGGCATCACGGCAGCTTTAACGCCACGCCGCGTTCGCTGTGGAACCTGTTCCAGCATCGCGCCCGCAAGGAAGGCGACCCAGGCCGCTTGCTCAGTCTGTTGTCCACGCGGTCCGGCAAATACGCGGATGTCCCCCGCCGAACCCTGCTGGAGACCCTCGCGCGGGAGAGCATCCTCTTCAGCACCCAGAGCCTGCCAAAATCCCAGATGCATAAAGAATTCGAATTCGTGCTCGGCCAGAAGGCGGCGCGGTGATGGATGGCATCGCGTTGTGCTTGTCCGGTGGAGGATACCGCGCCATGCTGTTCCACCTGGGCGTGCTCTGGCGTCTGAACGACCTGGCGTATCTGGGAAAACTGGATCGTATTTCCAGCGTCTCCGGCGGCTCCCTCACCGCCGCGGTTCTTGGCATGCACTGGAACAGACTCGGGGTTACCGCAAACGCTCCCGCGCCCGGTTTCCCCGCGGTTGTGGACGACGTTCGCCGGATGGCCGCCGTCACCGTCGACATCGGCGCGGTGCTCAAGGGCCTCTTCGGACCCGGCACGATCTCTGGCCGGGTTTGCGCCGCATACGACAAAATACTGTTCCACGGCGCCACCCTGCGGGATCTGCCGGACACGCCGCGCTTCGTCATCGACGCTACCAGCGTGCAATCGGCGGCGCTGTTCCGCTTTTCAAAGCCATACGCGCGCGATTGGCGCGAAGCCGGGATTCCCAACCCCCGCATCCCCCTCGCCGTGGCCGTCGCGGCCTCCTCGGCTTTTCCACCGCTGCTGTCGCCTTTGGTTCTGCAGCCGGCGAAATACGGTTGCGCGTCCGCCTGCCCGAAGAAAATCTTCCTCACCGATGGCGGCGTCTACGATAACCTCGCCCTCGAGAGCGCGTGGAAAGAATGCCGCGTCATCCTGGTGAGCGACGCCGGCGGCCACGCCGCGGTCGAGCCCCAACCGCATCGCGACTGGGCCCGCCACGCCTGGCGCGTTCTGGAAATCATTGACGATCAGGTTCGCAGCCTGCGCACCCGAGCGGTCATCGAAGCCTTCGCCCGCGGCGAGCGCTCCGGGGCATACTTCGGCATTCGCGCCGGCATCCACGATTACGGGCTGCCCAACGCGCTGGCGGGCATTCGTACCCGCTTGAAGGCGCTCGCGCCCGCCCAGCAGGAGGGCCTGATTAACTGGGGCTACGCGGTGTGCGACGCGGCCATGCGCGCCCACGTCGACCGGTCCCTCCCCGCCGCAGCCCATTTCCCCTACCCGAGCGGCCTAAGAAGCTGAAGGCTTCGCGGAACGACGTGGGGCAGGGCCGCGCCCTGTGGGGCAGCGCCATGCGCTGCCATGCGCACCCCGTCACGAAGACGCGCCAGCAGCAGCCCCTTTGAAGAAAGTCAAAAGGTCGGCGTTAATCTGGTCCGCGTTGGTTGCGGGCATCCCATGCGGAAACCCCGCATAAACCTTAAGGATGGCGTGCTTCAGTATCTTCGCGGACATCAAACCCGAAGCGCCGATCGGCACAATCTGATCGTCGTCGCCATGCATCACCAGCACTGGTATGTCCATCTTCTTCAGATCTTCCGTGAAGTCCGTCTCCGAGAACGCCTTGATGCAGTCGTAATGAGCCTTCACCCCGCCCATCATCCCCTGCAACCACCAGTGCTGGCGGATGCCCTCCGAAATCTTCGCGCCCGGGCGGTTGTACCCATAAAACGGCAGCGTGATGTCTTTGTAGAACTGCGGCCGGTTGGCCGCCAGCGCCGCCCGCAGGCCGTCGAACGCCGACATCGGCAATCCGCCCGGATTGTTCTCCGTCTTCAGCATGAGCGGCGGCACGGAGCTGATCAGCACCGCTTTAGCCACCCGCTTCGCCCCGTGGCGGCCGAGATAACGCGCCACTTCACCACCGCCGGTCGAGTGCCCAACCATGATCGCGTCGTGAAGATCCAGCTTGTCAAATAACCCAGCAAGATCGTCCGCGTAGGTGTCCATATCGTTGCCGTCCCAGGTCTGGCTGGAGCGCCCATGCCCCCGCCGGTCGTGCGCAATAACGCGATAGCCGTGCTGCCCGAAGAACAGCATCTGCCCATCCCAGTCGTCCGCGCTCAGCGGCCAGCCGTGCGAGAAAACCACCGGCTGTCCCGTGCCCCAGTCCTTGTAATAAATCTGTGTTCCGTCCTGAGTCGTGATGTTCGCCATAAGAACTCCTTCCAACGTTGACGAACAGGGTCCCATGATACCGTGCCACCCTCACAGCCTCGTGACAAACCATCGTATCGATCTGCGCAGCCGCCCGCCCGGACCACAGCGTATACTGAAAATAAGAACGTGAAGGAGAATTTCGTTTGTCGACAGACCAGGTAGTCCCTGTCGCATCGCACGCTTCGTTTGCCCAGTTCGACCCCCTCCGCCGAGTAGTGAACGACTTCAGCATACAGGTCGCCACGGTTAATGGATCGGGCAGTCAGACGGCGAACAGTGTGCTCATGCGCTCCATCTTCCAGATGGGCATCCCCGTTTCCGGTAAGAATCTGTTTCCGTCCAATATCGCCGGCCTGCCCACGTGGTTCACCATACGCGTGAGCGGCGACGGCTACATCGGACGCCGCCGCGACAGCGAGTTCTTTGTCGCCATGAACCCGGAAACGGCGCGGGAAGACACCATGAACCTGCGGCCCGGCGCAGCCATCGTGTATGACGAGCCGCTGAAGTTGAACACGCTCCGCGACGATCTGCACTTCTATCCCGTGCCGTTCGACAAGCTGGTGGGGCCGGTCTGCCCCGAAGCGAAGCTGCGCAAGCTGGTTCGCAACATGATCTACGACGGCGTGGTGGCCTGGCTCCTCGCCATCGATCTCGACGAGGTCCACAAAGCGCTGTTCAAGCAGTTCGGCGCGCGCAAGGCCAAAGCCGCGGAGATGAACTGGAACGCGGTGCTGGCCGGCCGCGATTACGCCGAAAAGAACCTTGCCAAGTCGGATCCGTTCCTCGTGGAGCGCATGGACAAGACCGCGGGCAAGATCATCATCGATGGCAACGCCGCGGCCGCGCTCGGCTGTCTGTTCGCCGGCGTCACCGTCCTCACCTGGTACCCCATCACGCCCTCCTCGTCGCTGGCCGAATCTTTGATCGGTTACCTCGGCAAATACCGCATCGACAAGGAAACCGGCAAAGCCACGTACGCGGTGGTGCAGGCCGAAGACGAATTGGCCGCCATCGGCATGGTGATTGGCGCGGGTTGGGCGGGCGCGCGCGCCATGACCTGCACCTCCGGTCCGGGCATTTCGCTGATGGCCGAGTTCGTGGGCTTTGCTTACTACACGGAAATCCCCGCGGTCATCTTCGACGTGCAGCGCGTTGGGCCGTCCACCGGCCTGCCCACGCGCACCATGCAGGGCGACATCATGAAAAACGCCTACCTGTCGCACGGCGACGCTCGCCATCCGGTGCTGTTCCCGTCGTCGCCGGAAGAGTGCTTCACCATGGCGCAGCGGGCCTTCGATCTCGCCGAGCTCTTTCAGACGCCGGTGTTCGTCAACAGCGACCTTGACCTCGGCATGAACAACTGGATGGCCGATCCGTTCCCGTATCCCGAAGAGCCCATACTTCGCGGCAAGGTGCTCACCGCCGAGGATCTCAACCGTCTGGGCGGATTCGCCCGATACAAAGACGTGGACGGCGATGGCGTCGGCTACCGCACTCTGCCGGGCACCGAACATCTCGCCGCGTCCTACTTTACGCGTGGAAGCGGGCACAACGAGAAGGCGCAGTACAGCGAGCGGCCGGAAGATTACGTGCACAACATGGATCGGCTGGCGCACAAGTTCGAAGTGATGCGCGAGCATGTCCCGGATTGCGAGGAGCAGCCCATGCCCGGCGCCGAAGTGGGCATCCTGTGCTGCGGAACCACCCACTACGCGGCCACGGAAAGCCGCGACCAGCTCGAGCGCGAGCACGGTCTGCGCGCCGGTTATCTGCGCCTGAAAGCGTGGCCGTTCCCCGCCTCGGTGAGCGATTTTATCGACCGTCACGAACGCGTCTACGTCATCGATCAGAATCGTGACGCGCAGTTGTTCTCCATGCTGAAGCTGGATGTAACCATTGAGCGCGCGGCGAAATTGCGCAGCATCCGTTACTACAGTGGGCTTCCCGTGGATGCGCAGTCCCTGACCGACGCCATCGTGAAGCAGGAGGAGTTATGAGCACAGCCCCGCCGGTTGCGAAGAAGACGAACCGCCTGGAACTCGAGATCCTGAGCTATCGCGGCGGCAAGAGCACGCTGTGCGCGGGCTGCGGACACAACGCCATCACCGAACGCATCACCGAGGCGTTCTGGGAAATGGGCGTGCAGCCGTGGGGCGTCATGAAGATGTCCGGCATCGGTTGCGCGGCCAAGACGCCCGCGTACTTCATGAACACCTCCTTCGGGTTGAACGCGGTGCACGGCCGGGCGCCCACGGTGGCCACCGGCGCGATCCTTGCGAACACCACCCTGCCCGCCATCATCGTCACCGGCGATGGCGACACCGCGTCCATCGGCCTCGGCCACTTCATGCACATGCTGCGCCGCAACGTGCCCCTGGTATACGTCATCGAGAACAACGGCGTGTACGGCCTCACCAAAGGCCAGTTCTCCGCCACCGCCGATTATGGTTCGAAGCTGAAAACCGGCGTCATCAACGACACCCAGCCGGTGGATTGCTGCCTGGCCGGTATCGAGATGGGCGCCACCTTCGTGGCCCGCTCCTTCTCCGGCGACAAGCGCCAGTTGTCATCCATCCTGAAGGCGGCCATCGCCCATCGCGGGCTGGCCATCATCGACGTGATTTCGCCCTGCGTGACCTTCAACGATCACGAAGGCTCCATGCACAGCTACCAGTACATGAAGGATCACGACGAGCCGGTCCACGAAGTCGACTTCATTCCCTCGTTCGTCGACATCGACGTCGAATTCGACGAAGGCACCACGCACGAAGTGGAGATGCACGACGGCTCGCGCATCCGGTTGAAGAAGATCGACCGCGACTACGACCCCACCAGCGCCCTGGGCGCCATAACCGCCATTCACGAGTCCAAAGCGTCTCTCGAAGTGCTCACCGGCATCCTCTATCTGGATCAGGATTCGCCGACCCTCGTCGACAAGCTGAAAGTGGTGGACGAGCCGCTGGCCACGCTGCCGCAGCAAAGGGTGCGGCCCTCGCGCGAAGCGCTCGACCAGATCATGGATTCGTTCCGCTGATCACGGAGCGGGGTTTGCCCACGCTCGCCGGTCCAGAAACGTCGACAGAATCAGCGAGGTGGCTGTCTGCCCAAAGGGGCTCAGCTTGCCCAGCAATCCTTCGAGGTCGTTGACGGAAGCAATCGCGGCGCGCAACACAAAGGCCTCTTCTCCGCTGATATGGTGGCACTCGCTGATCTCGCCGGCGCCGGCCAGGAACCGCCGGAACCGCGCGTAGTCCTTGTTGAGCACACTCAGGCGGATAAACACCTGCAGCGGTTTCCCCAACTTCGCGGGATCCACGCCGGCATGATACCCGGTGATGACTCCTTCGTCCTCCAGCCGCCGCACTCGCTCCGTGGCGGAGGGCGCGGACATGCCGGCGCGGCGCCCCAGTTCGGCGAAAGGAAGACGCGCGTCCGTCTGAAGAGCTTCCAGGAGAACCCAGTCTTTTTCGTCCATGTTCCTTTGATTCTACCAGTTCTTCTGTCCAGAACCTTCGAATCATACTGTCCGATAGCCATTTCACCGGCTATCCTGTTGAAGAATGACCGTCATGCCTCTGCTCCTGTGGAAGGGCGTCGCGGCCGGCTTCGCGATTGCCGCGCCGGTGGGACCCATCGGCCTGCTGTGTATCCGCCGAACCCTGAATCAGGGCCGGATCGCCGGGTTCGCCTCCGGATTGGGCGCCGCGACCGCGGATCTGATCTACGGCTTGATCGCCTCCACCGGCATCAGTGCGCTGAACGCATGGTTGCTGCATAAGGCTTCCTGGCTCAGCGTGGGCGGCGCGCTTTTCCTCATCACGCTGGGCGTTCGCACATGGCTGGAACGGCCCTCGTGCGAAGCGGCGGACGCCCGCGTGGGAAGTCTGGGCGCGAGCTTCGCTTCCACCTTCCTCCTGACGCTGACCAACCCCATGACCATCGCGTCCTTTGCCGGATTGATGGCCGGGCTCGGCGCGATCGCCGCTTCCTCGAAGGCCGCGCCGTTTTCACTCGCCACGGGCGTTTTCTTGGGCTCGGCGGCATGGTGGCTGGTCCTCACCAGCGCCACCGGCCTCCTCCGCCACCGGCTGTCCGACGCGTCCATGCGCTGGGTGAACCGCTGCGCGGCCGCCACGCTGATCGCTTTCGGCTTGAACATGCTCCGGACCCGGCTGACTCCATAGCAGGCGGAATCGCCCCGTATTGTGTATCATTGCCAACTGGAGCGATTGAATGCGAAACACAACGACGGTGAGCCTCGCCATGCTGGTTCTGACGGCCCTTGGCGCGCCTGGCTTCGGCCAAACCACCGGCGCCGCGGGCGCCGATAAGATTTACTCGCTGATCCCCGGCCTCGACAAGAATGTGATGGACACGTCAGTCGATCCCTGCGTCGATTTTTATCAGTACGCGTGCGGCAACTGGAGCAAGCTGTATCCGATTCCCAACGACGCGCCAGACTCCGACCAGTTTTTCAACCTCGACGAGTACAACCGCCAGGTGCTTCACACCATTCTCCTGGCCGCGGCCAAACCCGACCCCGCGCGCGATGCCGATACCCAGAAAATCGGCGACTATTTCGCGAGCTGCGTCGATGACGCGTCCATCGAACAGAAGGGACTCTCCGCCCTGCGGCCTGAACTCGACCGCATCGACGCGCTCACCAGCAAGGATCAACTCACCGATCTGCTGGCGCATTATTCGCTCATCGGCGTCGACGCCTTTTTCGGCTTTGGTTCCCAGCAGGACTTTCAGGACGCCACCCAGACCATCGCTGCCGCGGCGCAAGGCGGAATTGGCTTGCCCGAAAGAGACTACTACTTCCGCACTGGCGCGAAGGATGAGGAGATTCGCAAGCAATACGTCCAGCACGTCACCAACGTTCTGAAGCTTTTGGGCGACACGGACGCTCAGGCGGCCAGCGACGCGGCGGCCATCATGAAGCTGGAAACGGCGCTGGCGAAAGTGTCATTGGACGTAACCTCTCAGCGCGAACCTCGCAATGTCTATCACCCTCTGCCAAAGAAGGATTTGCAGGCGCTCGCCCCGATGTTCGATTGGGACCGCCTCTACGCGTCCACCGGATCGCCGGCGTTTGCCGAGCTCAACATTGCCGAGCCGGATTTCTTCAAGGGCCTGAACGAGGCCATCGCGCAAACCGACCTCGCGGTGATCAAGGCGTACTTGCGGTGGCGCCTTGCCAGTTCCCTGCCCGGAACCATCCTGCCAAAGGCTCTGGACGCCGAAAAGTTCGATTTCTATGGGCGCAAGCTGGTGGGCACTCCGGAGCAGGAAGTCCGCTGGAAGCGTTGCGTGCGCAGCACCGATGGCGCCCTGCCGGAGGCGCTCGGCAAGGCCTATGTCGAACAGCAGTTCCCGGTGTCCAGCAAAGAGAAAGCATTGCAGCTCATTCATGACGTCGAAGCGGCCATGGACCGGGATCTGGGTTCGCTCGATTGGATGAGTCCCGCCACCAAAGCCCGAGCCCGGGAAAAACTCCACCTGATTGCCAACAAAGTCGGCTATCCAGATAAATGGCGAGATTACTCCCGCCTCGAAATTGTGCGGGGAGACGCCTTCGGAAACAACTTGCGCGCCACCGAGTTCGAGAACCGCCGCCAGTTGGCGAAAATCGGAAAGCCCGTGGACCGCGCCGAGTGGATCACCTCCACCCCCACCGTGAATGCTTACTATAACCCGAGCATGAACGATATCAATTTTCCGGCCGGAGTGCTGGAGCCGGCGTTCTTTGACACCACGCAGCCCGACGCCTTGAACTACGGCCACATCGGCCTGTTCATGGGCCACGAAATCACTCATGGATTCGACGATCAGGGCCGCCAATTCGACGGCTATGGCGATTTGAAAGACTGGTGGACGAAAGAAGATGCGGACAAGTTCGTGCAGAAGGATCAATGCCTGGTGGACGAATACGCGAAGTTCGTGGTGGGCGATACCCATATCAACGGAAAGCTCACCCTCGGCGAGAACACCGCCGACAACGGCGGAGGGCGCCTGGCCTACATGGCGTTCATCGCGCGCGCCGAGCAGGAGGGTGTCGATCAAACCGCTAAATCGGCCGACGGTTATACGCCCGTCCAGCAGTTCTTCATCGGTTTCGCGCAGGACTGGTGTTCCCAGTGGCGCCCGGAATTGGAGCGCCTGATCGCCACCACAGACCCGCACTCGCCATCTCGCTTCCGCGCGAATGGCGTGCTGGTCAATATGCCGGAGTTCTCGCACGCTTTTGCTTGTAAAACCGGTCAGCCCATGGCCCCGCCGAAGGCCTGTCGCGTATGGTGAAGCGCTAGCGCAAACTCAATCCGCCATCCACTGCCATCACCTGGCCAGTAACAAAATCGCCGGCGCGCAGGAAGTAAACCACCGCGTCGGCGATCTCATCCGGCGTGCCGCCGCGGCGCGCCGGGGTGGCGCGAATCATGGCCGCTCCGCGCTCGTCCAGATCGTCGAACGGAATTACCCCCGGCGCCACGGAATTCACCGTGATTTCGGGCGCCCACGCTTTGGCCAGAGCCTTCGTCAGCATGATGACGCCGGCCTTGGAAGCGCAGTAATGCGCGTGCTCGCCCCACGGGCGGATGCCGCCCAGGGAACTGATGTTCACAATGCGCCCCGCGCCGCGTTGTTTCATCAACCGCGCAGCTTCCTGACAACAAAAAAGGTCGCCTTCAAGTTAACCGAATGAATGAAGTCCCAGTCGGCTTCGGTGATGTCCAGCGGATCGAAGCGGGTGAAGCGCGCCGCGTTGTTCACCAGGCAGTCCAGCCCGTCGAACCGCTCGCCCACTTGGGCAAACAGCCGGTGAATGGCCGGCACGCTGGTAAGGTCGGCATGGAACAACTCCGCTCCGCCGCACTCCTCGGCGGTGCGCTTCGCCTCTGCTTCCGACGTGCCGTAGTGGACGCCCACGCGATATCCCTCACGCGCCAGGCGCACGGCGATGCCCCGGCCAATCCGTTTCGCCGCGCCCGTCACCAGAACACTCCGCCCGTCCATGGGTGCCATTGTGACACTTGCGCCGCCGCTCCGCTTACACTGGTCCCATGAAGTATCTGGTAGTGCTGGCCGGCGGCGGAGTCGGCAGCCTTGCGCGATACGTGGCCAGCACGGCCATCATGCAGCGATTCGGCGGCGCGTTCCCGCTGGGCACTTTCGTCATCAACATCACTGGATCGTTCCTGATTGGCCTGCTCATGACCGTGTTCACCGAGCGGCTCGATTGGAGCCCCAACTGGCGGCTGCTGCTGGTCACCGGTTTCCTCGGCGGTTACACGACGTTCTCGAGCTTCGAATACGAAAGCCTGCAAGCGTTGCGCCATGGACCAAAGTGGATAGGCCTGGTCAACCTGGTGGGCAGCGTGGTGGCCGGATACATCGCCGTGTGGCTGGGCGCGCTGCTGGCCGACCGCGGTTAGCGTGGCGAACCCGATGGGCAAAACCAACGGCCCGTACAAGTGCGAGTTCCCGAGGGAACAACGGTCCGAGTAGTCGATGGCGATCGCCTGGAGGAATTCAGGCGGAATTGAGCTTCGCGGGCCGCATCGCAAGAGTGGATTCCATTGGTTATTATCAGGGAGGCGACGAACTATACACTCTTCGCGGAATCCCGGGCATCTGGCACGAATGTTGCCTCGCAGCCGAAGCTTCGCCATCAACAGATTCATGAGCCTTCCTGTCCCGCAGCCTTCGCTACAATAAAGAATCTGGAGGCAATCGCGCACATGGCTGCAATAACGCGCCGCCGCTCGGTGGCGGTCGATGTCGGTGGTGTTCTTGTGGGCGGCGATCATCCCATCGTCGTGCAGTCCATGACCAACACCGATACCGCCGATTCTGCCTCGACCGTCAACCAGGTGATGGCGCTCGCGCGAGCGGGTTCCGAGCTGGTCCGCGTCACCGTCAACACCGAAGCCGCGGCCGCCGCCGTGCCCAAAATCGTCGACACCCTCGACAAGTTCGGCGTCCGCGTGCCCATCATCGGGGATTTCCACTATAACGGCCATCTCCTGCTGCGCAAGTATCCCGCCTGCGCGCGCGCCCTCGCCAAATACCGCATCAACCCGGGGAACGTGAACATCGGCAAGAAGCACGACGACAATTTCCGCACCATGATCGAAGCCGCCATCGAATATGGCAAACCGGTCCGTATCGGCGTCAACTGGGGCTCGCTCGATCCCGCTCTGCTGGCCCGCATGATGGATGAGAACGGCAAGCTGGCCGAGCCGCGCGAAGCGAAAGAAGTCATGTTTGACGCCATCGTGGCCAGCGCTCTCGATTCCGCCCGCGCCGCCGAAGAGTACGGCCTCCCGCGCGAGCGCATCATCATCAGCGCCAAGCTGAGCGGCGTGCAGGACCTCGTGATCGTGTACCGCCGCCTCGCCGCGGCCTGCGATTACGCCCTCCACCTCGGACTCACCGAAGCCGGGCTCGGCGCCAAGGGCATCGTCGCCACCACCGCCGCGCTCTCCATCCTGTTGCAGGAAGGCATCGGCGACACCATCCGCGCCTCGCTCACGCCCCTGCCCAACGGCGATCGCGCCGAAGAGGTCGCGGTCTGCCAGCAGGTTCTGCAATCCCTCGAACTGCGCAGCTTCACGCCGCAGGTCACCGCATGTCCTGGCTGCGGCCGCACCACCAGTACCTTCTTTCAGGACATGGCCGATCAGATCCAGACCTACCTGCGCGAGCAAATGCCGGTGTGGAAGGCGCAATACAATGGCGTCGAAGAGATGAAGGTGGCGGTGATGGGCTGCGTGGTGAACGGACCAGGCGAGTCCAAGCATTCCAACATCGGCATCTCACTCCCGGGCACTTTCGAGGAACCGGTCGCGCCGGTGTACGTGGACGGCCGCCTCATGACCACGCTACGCGGAGACCACATCGTCGCCGAGTTCATCGGGATTCTGAACAACTACGTGGACCGCACCTACGGCGTGCTAACCGCCGCGTCCTAGCGTCCGCACATCCGTTCCGCGTCCCTGTGTCCGCCTACCGGTTCCGCGTCCCGGCGTCCGCATATCGGTTCCGCGTCTCGCTTCCGCGCCCTGGCATCCGCCTATCGGTTCCGCGCCTTGACGTCGGCATATCGGTTCCGCGTCTCGCTTCCGCGTCCCGGCATCCGCCTATCGGTTCCGCGCCTTGACGTCCGCCTACCGGTTCCGCGTCCCGGCGTCCGCATATCGGTTCCGCGTCTCGCTTCCGCGCCCTGGCATCCGCCTATCGGTTCCGCGCCTTGACGTCGGCCTATCGGTTCCGCGTCTCGCTTCCGCGTCCTGGCGTCCGCATATCGGTTCCGCGCCTCGGTTCCGCGCCTGGTGTCCGCGTCCCCGTTACCGAACCGCGACAGTGATGGAGCGGACCTTCCTAAATCCGCACAAACCACCGTTTCCGGTACAGCGGCCACAGCAGCGCCATATTCAGCACAAGAAAAGTGATCGCCCACGCCAGCGACGCGTTGTATGGATCCAGAAATCTCGAAAACACCCGGCCATAGAACCATTGCGGCGTATGCATAAGCCCCAGCAGCGGGCTCAGCATATTCGCCAGCGCGAAAGCGAAGATGGCGTTGGTGCCGAATATCAGCGCCGGGGTCGTCCAGCCGCGCCACTTGCGCAGGTCCACGATCCAATACAGCAGCGCCAGCGCCAGCAGACTGAAGCCGCCGCTGAACAAAGCGAAGGAACTGGTCCAGATGCGTTTGTTGATGGGCAGCACCGGGTCGAGCAGCAGCCCAACCGCCATCAGCGCGACGCCGGCCACCGCGAACCCGCCAGCCTTGCCCGGCCCCGAACGGTTCGAGCGCAACCACTCCCCGGCCAGAATGCCAATCAGCAGCGTGGCAATCGCGGGCAGAGTCGAAAGCATGCCCTCTGGGTCGTACGTCACACCGTGGCCAGCCGTCAGCCCGTACGGCCACAGGTGCGGAATTCCGAACAGCCCCCGATCGATATACGCGCCCAGGTTACCCAGCGAATCCAACCGCCCCGGGCCATACCCGGGCACCGCTACGAACTGCAGCAGCGCCCAGTAACCAACCAGCAGCGCTACCGCCGTCCCCGCGATCGTCACCACACGCCCACGCGCGCCCGTTCGTTGTAAGTCGCCAGATACAGCAATCCGCCGGCCAGGTAACACAAGCCGATTCGCTGCAGTATCCCAGGGATGCGGATGGTGGCGAGCTGGAAAAAGGGGAAGCCATTCAGAAACAACCCAACGGCAATCAGGATCAGCGTACGCCTAAGAACGTGCCCCGCCAGCGTGCCGCGCGAAGCGCCCGCATCCATGCGCGCCGCGAACGACAGTGTCATGGCCACGCCCACAATGAACAGGAACGAGGGAAAAATCATGTCCGTGGGAGTCCAGCCGTTCCACCGCGCATGAAGCAGGGGCCAGTAAATGGCGTCCCAGTTTCCGGCGTTGGTCACCAGAAGCATGCCCGCCACCGCCAGCCCTCGGTAGACGTCCAGGGAGACCAGCCGCTCACGGCGTGTCGATGGCGTAAACCCGCCCGCCCGCGTGGCAGCCGTCAGCGTGTGCGTGGCCATCTCAGATCAATCAGTGAGCTGCCGGCGCCTTAACCATTTCGACGTCCAGAGTGATGGGGATTTCGTCTCCCACCATCATCGCGCCGCCGCTGACGCCGTAGTCCTGCCGGTTGATCCTGGTGGTCGCCGAAGCGCCCATGTGCAGGTTGCCTCGCGGGTCCTTGATCGGATCGCTGGGGCCATCCACGTCCAGCACCACGCTCCTGGTCACGCCATGAATGGTCAAGTCGCCGGTCACCTTCAGCTTGCCCGCCCCCGCCGCTTCCACGTGCTTCGACTTGAAGGTAATGGAAGGATACTTCTCCACGTCGAAATAGTTCGGGCTGCGCAGGTCCTTGTCCCGCATCTCCACGCGCGTGTCCACCGAAGCGGGTTCGATAGTGACCTCGATCACCGTCGCCGGCACATCGGATGGATCGTACACCACGCTGCCGCTCACTTTGGTGAACGCTCCGCGAACGGTGGAAATACCCATGTGGCGCACCGAGAATTGCGCGGCGGTATGCATGGGGTCGATCTGCCACGTTTCGGGCGCGGCAATGGATGGAACCGATAAAACTGCGGCAGATGTAAGAACAGACAACCAGCGTGACACGGGGGATTCTCCTTCCCCTCAGATTACCGCACCGGGGAAATCTTCTCCGTGACGGGCACGTTACTCAATTCCGCCCCGATTCCAACCAGACCAAAGGCCTCCATCAACGCGCCCGCCGCGGGTCCATGCAGGGGCGGCCCGGCGGCTACGCCGTCCTCGAGTTCCACCAGCATGCGAAATCGCTCCCGCAGCAGAGTGCTGCGAAACACCCCGCCCATCCACGCCACGCGCACAGGCTCGCCCGGCTCGAACAACTGGCCGCGAACCGCCGCCGTGAGGGTGGCCAGCTGGCTCCCCGCCGCGTTCAGAAGCTCGCCGGCGACAGGATCTCCGTTCACCGCCGCTCCGTCCACCAGCCGGGCCATCGCGGCAATGCGCGGCTTTGGAAAATCCGTGGAATAGAAGCGATGCAGCAGCTCATTCGCATTCACCGCGCCTGTCTCCGCAAGCAGCATGCCATGCAGCGCGGTGGCCGGCCCCCATCCTTCCTCAAACCGCAGTGCCGCGCGCAGCGCCTGGCGGGTCAGGTCGAAGGCCCCGCCTTCGTCGCCGAACACGTAGCCCCAGCCTCCCGCTCTGGCCCGCTTCAATGCCGTGTTACGCCCATAAGCAATGGAGCCGGTCCCTGCAATGGTCACGATGCCCGGCGCGCCGCCGGTAGCTCCGGTCAGTGCGATAGTGGTGTCGTCGGTAATCTGAAACCGCTCGGCGTGGATCAGTTCGCGTACCAGCGCGTCTTTGTCCTCCGCCCCTCCGCTGAATCCCAGGCAGGCCCCGGCAAACCGGGATTCCACGCCGGCCTGCCGGCACGCCTCCCCAACCGACCCCTCTATCGCTGCTATGAACTTCGCCCGGCCGCCGGCTCCGGCGACGTGATTGCACGGCCCGGCCTGGCCAGCCCCCAGCACCTTGCCACTCCCGTCCGCCACCAGGGCCGTGGTTCCGGACTGCCCTCCATCCACCCCCAGAAAGAACGCCATGGTCATCCTGCCTGGCCGGAAACCGGCGCCACCACGGAAATCCGGAACGCCGGCCGGTGGAGTTCCTCGCGCGCCGGGCCCAAACCGGCCCGCTCCGCAAGGCGAACCAGTTCGCCGCGCCGGAAACCAGCCGCCACTGAGATGCGTCCGTCGTGTACAGTGATCCTGTCCCATCCGAACAGCCAGCGTGTCGACGGCAAAAACCAATGAGCCAGCCGATGGCGTTCCAGGTCGCTGATCAATACCGCGCGCTTCGCCACTCGCCCGGCCTCCCGCAGGAACTCGACAATCCTTTCATCCGGGAAATGGTGCAGGAACAGCGAACAGAAGACGAAATCCACCGAGCGCCCGTCAAACGGAAGACAGAAGCCGTCACCGCACACCCGTTCTCCGCGCCCGTTGCGCACGTGGAAGAAATCGCGGTCAAGCGAAATGACGCCGGCCCGGGGATAGCGGCTCGAAACCACCTCGGCGGTGTCGCCCGTGGCCGCGCCAACGTCGAGGAACGTGAATCGGTCACCCGGCCCCGCCACGGCGCGGGCGAGAATCTTCAGAAGAACCCCGTGGCCCCCGAACCGGCGGTTAATACGTACCAGGTCCCTAAGGCTCCGGAGCGCTTCGGGCTCCGGCGCGTCATCCATAAGCTCCGGCCGGATCACTCGGCTGCGCAGGCTGGACACCACCTTATGATAAGGGAGCCAAACGTGCAAGGTGACTTTAGCGTTAGAATGAAAGCTTTAGAGCCTAGGTTGTGGAGGCAAGATGAGTGAAGGCGGTTCTCCCCCGGTTTTCGGGTCGTATCAGTCCCACCCACCCAGTGGGGGTTCGGGAGCGAAGATTCCCATTCTCTTCGGGATCGTCATCGCGCTGGTGGCGGCAAACGTCTATCTGTTCGTGCAATTGAGCAATGTCCACAGCGACATGGCGAAAATGCGCGATTCGCTCCTCGATGAGATCACCAAGGTGCGCGAAGCTCACTCGCTCAGCACCCAGACAAACCGTCATGTCATCGATGCTCTGCGGGACCAGTTGGAAGCGCAGCGCCGCCAGTTGAGCATGGCCACTGGCGAAGCCAAGGCGGAAGTCGGCCGTGAGGTCCAGGAGACCGAGAGGCGCCTGCAGGCGGCTCAGGCCGAACAGGCCAAGGTCTTCGACTCCAAGGTGACCGAGGTCCGGCAGGAAGCGGATACCGCGAACACCAAGATTGACGCCGTGGGAACCGATGTCGCCGGCGTTAAAACCGACGTCGCTTCCACCAAATCCGAACTCGAGAAGACCATCGCCGACCTGACTCGTGCCAACGGAGAGCTCACCGGCCAGGGTACTCTCATCGCCACCAACGGCAAGGAACTGGACGCGCTCAAAAGCCTGGGCGAGCGCAACTACTTCCAGTTCACGCTGCCCCGGGCGAAGCAGCCACAGAAGGTGGGCGACGTCCTCATCGAGCTGAAGAACACCAATCCGAAGCGCAACATCTACACCATCCAGATCACCGTTGACGACCAGAAGGTGGACAAGAAGGACCGCACCATCAACGAGCCGCTGCAGTTCTACACGTCGAAGGCGAAGCAGCCCTATGAAATCGTGGTGAACAAGGTCCAGAAGAACCAGATTGTCGGGTACCTGGCCACGCCCAAGGTGCAAATCGGCCGCGAAAGCGGCGGCGGCTGATCGCCTTATTCCACCGGCAGGGCGGACGCAAATAGCTTGTCCTGCCCGTTCACGCGGATCTTCAGCTTCGGCCCGGGTTCTTCGTTTCCGCTGATGCTGAGCACGTAGTGTTTCCGCAAGGCCGCGAAGATCAACGGTCCGGGCCGCGGATTCTTCATCCGCCGCAGGTCGCCCACGCGGAACCCGGCGCCTCCGGTTTGTCTCGCCAGCTCGTCAAACAACCATCTCCCGGAGCCCGCCAGATACACCGGGAAGATGGACACGCCGTTCTTCCTCGCAAGGCTGATCACCTCTTTGTCGGAGACCCGGCTGCCGCCTTCCAGCCCCGTGGTCAACAGCACCACCACTCTGCGGAAAGGACTGCTCCCAAACCCTCCGTCGATGCTGGCATAGAGCGCATCCAGCACCTGGGGAGTGTTGCCGTACTTCATCTTCCGTATGGCGTCGTTCAGCAGCTCGCGGCTGGACGTGAAATCCTGCACCAGGTCCGCCGAGGATGCGAATGAAATCACCGCCATTTGCTCCTTCGGATCGAGCTGCTGGATAAGGTTTGCGGCCACCGGCTGCACCGCCTCGCCCACCAGACTGGTATCCAGCAACAGCATGATGTCCACCGGCTCGGAGGTCATCTCGGCGGATTCCACCGCGCGCGGAGTCTTGTCGTCGAGGACCGTAAAATCGCCGGCTTTCAGATCCGCAACCGCCTCCCCGCTGTGCGGGTCAGTCACCGTCACCAGCAGCCGCGTCGCCGCATGGGCGGCCGTGGCGAGCAGCAACGTAAGGGGAATCACCGCGTGCAGGCCGCGGCGCCCCCAGAAACATTTTCGTACCGCCGGCGTGCCGGTAGGCAAAAATTCCATGGTCTTGTCGCAGCGGCTGGTTTTGGCTGGAGCCACGCCAACTGTTATACCCGAAAACCAGCCGGCCCAGGTAGCCGAAGCCTTTCACGGCAGCAGGTCTTCCAGCCGACCCAGGTAACCGAGTCCGCTCACCGAACCGCGACGGTCACGGAGCGGCCCTTTACCGCGGCAGGTCTTCCAGCAGGATCTTAGTGTCGGTTTTCGAATCGCGTGCACAACGACAAGCCCCAGGCGGCCATTCGCGATAGCGCGCGACCCGGCCCGGACCACCAAAGCCGCTCACCGAACCGCGACGGTCACGGAGCGGCCCTTTACCGCAGCAGGTCTTCCAGCCGGATCTTCGTGTCGGTTTTCGAATCGCGATACTTCACGATCACCGGCGTGTACAACGACAAGCCCCAGGCCTTCCCCGGGCCATTCGTGATCGCGCGCGATCCGGCCACCACCACCGCTTCCTCGGGAATCACCAGCGGGTCGTCCCCGTTGGCGGTGTGGACGCAGTCGCGAACAACATCGTAAACCGGCGTGGAGCGGTTCAGAATGGTTCCGGTGCCCAGCACCGCGCGACGCTTGACCACGGTCCCTTCATACACGCCGCAGTTCCCGCCCACCAGCACGTCATCCTCAATGATCACCGGCAAAGCGCCCACCGGCTCCAGCACCCCGCCTATCTGTGAAGCAGCCGAGATGTGGCAGTTCGCCCCCACCTGCGCGCAACTGCCCACCAGCGCATGCGAATCCACCATGGTTCCATTGCCCACCCACGCGCCAACGTTGATGTACATCGGAGGCATGCAGGTGACGCCACGCCCAACATAACAACCGTCGCGGATGCTGGAACCGCCAGGCACAATGCGCACGCCGCTCGCCGCGGTAAACGGTTTCACCGGCCACGTGGACTTGTCGAAGAACGGTTGCCGCGCCGGGTCCACCGACATGTCCACTACGGTTCCCATGCGGAAGCCCAGCAGGATGCCCTTCTTCACCCACGCATTTACGCGCCAGCCACTGCCGCGGGACGCATCCGGTTCCGCGGCGCGCACGCGGCCCTCGTTCAGCGCCTCACGGAAACGCTGGAAAAGATCGAAATGTGCTTCGTTGTAAGACGCGGGCGGTGAATCAAATAGCGCCTCAATCTCAGTTCGCATGCCCTCACCCTGCATGCACGCTCCGCGCGGCCAGCAGCCCCAGGCCTTCCAGCACTTTCTGGATCTTCTGCTGGCTGGGCGGCGAGGGCGGAACTAGGGGCAATCGCCACACCGGCTCCAGCAGCCCCATCAGCGCCATGGCGGCTTTCACCGGAATCGGATTCGATTCGATAAAGTTGACCTCCAGCAGCGGGAAGTACCGCCGCTGGATGGCGCGCGCGGCCTCGAAATCGCCGTTGAGAGAGGTGCGTACCAGTTGCGTCATCTCCGCCGGAATCTCATTGGCGCTGACCGAAATCAACCCGCGGCCCCCCAGCGCGATCACCGAGAGCGCGATCGAATCGTCACCGCTGAGCACCATAAAACGATCCGGCACGTGATGCACCACCGCGGCAATCTGCGCCACGTTGCCCGACGCCTCCTTCACGCCCACAATATTGTCGATTTCCGCGAGGCGCTTCAACGTGAGCGGTTCCACATTCACGCCGGTGCGGCCCTGCACGCTGTAGACAATCAAGGGCAGCGAGACAGCCGAGGCAATGGCCTTGTAGTGGTGGTAGAGACCCTCCTGCGTGGGCTTGTTGTAGTAGGGCGTCACCGAAAGAATTCCGTCGGCGCCCAGCCCTTCCACTTCTTTCGCCAGTTCGATCACCTCCGCGGTGTTGTAGCCTCCGGCCCCCGCCAGCACCGGGACCACGCCCTTCGCCTCCTCCAGCGTGATCTCCACCACGCGCAGATGCTCCTCGCGCGAGAGCGTGGGGTTTTCGCCGGTGGTCCCGCAGGGAACCAGAAAGTTGATTCCGTTTTCGATCTGGCGGCGCACCAGTGAGCGCAGCGTCTTTTCGTCCAGCGCGCCGTCGCGCGTGAACGGGGTTACCAGTGCTGTCCCACAACCTTTGAACATGCCTCTACCTCCCGAACAGAACCTCGCTGAATTCGAACAGGCCCTTCCGGCCCATCACCCATTGTGCCGCCTTCAGCGCCCCCCGGGCGAAACCCTCGCGGCTGCGCGCGGTGTGCCGCAGCGTGATGGTGTCGGCTGCCGAATCGAATCCGATTTCGTGCGTGCCCGGGTGCGCGCCCGCGCGGCTGGCGCTGACATCGATGGCCCGCTCGTAGCCCGCCAGCTTCATGGTCTCCACCAGCTTGAGCATGGTCCCCGACGGCGCGTCCTTTTTCGTGTGATGGTGGATCTCCCAGCCCCACGCCCCGTAGGCCTGCTCATCGGCGAGCAGCCGCGCCGCTTCCGACACCAGCCTCGTGAATACGTTCACGCCAATGGAATAGTTGGGACTCCACACCGCGGCCGAGTTGTGAAATTCCACGATCTCGCGCAACCGGTCGAGGTGCTCCAGCCATCCCGTGGTGCCGATCACCACCGGAATACCGCGCACCGCCAGCATCTCCACGTTGCTCAGCACCGCGCCCGGAGCGGAGAACTCCACCGCAACATCGATGTTGTCCAGCGGCTCGCGGCGGTCCACGTCGTAGCGCGCCGCCACCGTGAAGCCATATTCGGGCGCAAGCTGTTCGATCAGCCGGCCCATCTTGCCGTAGCCGACGATGGCCAGGTCAGGCATCGAAAACCTCCGGATCCAGTTCGCGGAAGAACTCGTCGTGCAGCGCCCGCACCGTCGCGCTCAAATCGGCGCCGGCCACCACCAGTCCCAGATTCAGCGCCGATGCTCCTTGCGAAACCATGCGCACATTCACTCCGCCCAGCGCGTTGAACACCCGCGCGGCAATGCCCGGCGTATAGCGAATATTCTCCCCCACAATGCAAACGATGGCCTGATTTTCGTCCACCGTGACCTCCGCGAACTCGCTCACCTCCGCGATGATGGCCGCCAGTTCCGGCGTGGGATCGATGGTAAGAGACACGCTGACTTCGGATGTGGAGATCATGTCCACGGGCACCGAATGGCGGTCGAACACCTCGAAAATGCGCCGCAGAAAGCCATGCGCCATGAACATGCGCGTCGAGCGAATATTCACCGCCACGATGTTGGCCTTGGACGCGATCGCCTTGGCCGGATTGGAGCTGTGCACCTCATCGCGCGTAATGCGCGTGCCATCCACCTGCGGCCGGCGCGAGTTAAGAATCAGAACCGGAATGTTCTTTTCCAGCGCCGGAATCACCGTCGCCGGATGCAGCACCTTCGCGCCGAAATACGCCAGCTCGGCCGCTTCTTCGAAGGACATTTTCCGGATACGACGGCCGCCGTCGCAGACGCGCGGGTCGCAGGTGAGCATACCGTCCACATCGGTCCAGATCTGAATCTCTTCGGCGCCGATGCCCGCTCCTACAATCGCCGCCGTGAAATCCGATCCGCCGCGGCCCAGTGTGGAAGCGACGCCATCCACCGTGGACGCAATGAAGCCGCCCATTACCGGCACCGCTTTCTCCGCCAGCGGAGGCAGGCACGCGGCCAGACGTTTGTAGGTTTCCTCGTACAGCGGCGCCGCCTGGGTGTGGCGATTGTCGGTGACGATCACCTTGCGCGAATCCACGTGCACCGCGCGCATGCCGTGGCGCTGGAACAGATTGGCCACGATCAGGCTGGAGAGGCGCTCGCCGTAGCTGGAGAGCGCGTCGATGGAGCGCGGCGTCAGCTCGCCCAGAATCGCCAGCCCGCGCATCAATTCGGACAGCTCCTGGAAATGGTCCTCGACGGTTCGCTCCATGCCCGATTCGCGCAAATGAAAATCGCGCAGCTCACGCAGGTGCGTGATGGCCGCGTCGCGTTGCCCATGGACGGCCTCTCCTGCAATGGCCAGCAGACGGTTGGTGGTCTTGCCCATGGCCGACACGACGACCACGGGACGGCGCTCCAGCCGGTCCCGCACAATCCCAGCCACGCGTTCGATGGCCCGTGCCGATTCGACGGAAGAGCCGCCGAACTTCATCACAATCACGACGCGCCCCCGGTACTGCCTGCAAAGTGGGGCAGGGCCATGCCCTGCCTTCGGCGCCACGTGGGGCAGGTTTCCAAACTGCGGCGGGTTTTCAACCCGCCTCCCGGGGATCGCCGCATTGCAGCGGGCCGATCAAAAATGGGCCGCCGGACACGATCCCGCCCCGCGAAGATTTCTCCGCAACCCATCAGTCGAGCATCCCTTCGGTATACATCAGCTCGGCGTTCAGCACCGCCACGCCGGCCGCGCCGCGAACAGTATTGTGCCCAAGCGCGACGAATTTATAATGCAACACCGGGCACTCGCGCAAGCGCCCGACAAACACCGCCATGCCGTTCTCGCGTTCCACATCGCGCCGTGGTTGCGGCCGGTCGTTGGCGGTCATGTAAATCACCGGCCGTTCCGGCGCGCTGGGCAGCTTGCGCTCCTGCGGCACGCCGCGGAATTTCTCGATGGCCGCCAGCAGATCCGCTTCGCCCGGCTTCTCGCGAAACTCCACCGATACCGCCACGGTGTGGCCGTCCACCACCGGAACGCGATTGCAGGACGCGCTGACCCGTGCGTCCAGGGAACGAAAACCGTCCGCCGTCAGTTCGCCCAGGATCTTCTGCGTCTCCTGCTGCATCTTTTCCTCTTCGCCCCCGATGTACGGCACCACGTTCGCCGTCGCATCCATGGACGCCACGCCCGGATACCCCGCCCCGGAGAGCGCCTGCATCGTGGTCACCAGCACCCGCGTGATGCCGAACGGTTTCATCGGACCCAGCGCCATGGTCAGCGTGATGGTGGAACAATTCGGGTTCGTCACAATCTGCCCCTTCCAGCCGCGGCGGCGCTGTTGCAGCGGAACCACCCGCAGATGATCCGCGTTGATCTCCGGCACCAGCAGCGGAATGTCGGGCTCCATGCGATGGTTCTTCGAGTTGGACACCACCACGTGCCCGGCCTGCGCGAAGGCGCGCTCAATCTCCGTGGCCACCGAAGCGTCCATCGCCGAAAACACCAGGCGCGGCGCGTTCCCGGGAGCGGATTCCTGCACGGTGAGGTTCCGCACGGTCTCCGGCATTTCGCCATCCAGACGCCAGCTCGTGGCGTCGGCATACTTCTTGCCCGCCGAGCGATCGCTCGCGCCCACCCAGGTCAGCTCGAACCACGGATGGTTCCGCAGGAACTTCACAAAGTGCTGGCCCACCATGCCGGTGGCGCCCAGGATTCCGACTTCAATGCGTGGCTGTGTCATTTCATCCTCGGAGGAGTTGTCGAACCATATTCTTATAAATCTCGACGGCGTCAGTGAGCTGGCTCTTCAGCACGCGCTCCTCGGCCGTGTGCGCGACGTGAATGCTGCCGGGGCCGATCAGATACGGCTCCCCCCACGCGCCGCCGAATGCGGGAATGTCCGTGGTGAACGCCACCACGGTGGTTTCAAATCCGGGAAGCGAGCCCAGATGCGCGGCCGGGATGCTCAGAATATCGCGGATTTCCGCTTTGCCGGCCGCGGCGGCGTGCACGGCGGTGCGTGTCGCTTCCCCATCATCGACCAGACGGATCAGCAATTCCGCGCGAGCCTCGTCGGCAACCACGTTGGGCGCGCGCCCCCCGCCGATGGTGCCGATGTTCAACGTGGAAGCCCCCAGCACGGCATCCACGGGAAGCGTCACCAGCCGGACCGCCGCCAGCGCGTCCAGCAGTTTCTCGATGGCCGATTCGCCCAGCTCCGGATACGCCGAATGGGCCATCCGCCCGCTGGCGAACACTTCCATGCGCAGCGCGCCTTTCGAACCCACCGCCAGCTTGTTCTCGGTGGGCTCGCCGTTGATCAGGAACCTCGAACCGCGCCCGTCCTTTGCCGCGTGGAATGCTCCGGCGCTGTTGCGCTCTTCGCCGACCACAAACAACAGCGCCACGCCGCGCGCGCCCTCGGCCAGCAGGTCGTCCACGGCGCAGATCATGGACGCGATAATGCCCCGCGTATCGCAGGCACCGCGCCCGTAGATGTATTCGTCGTCTTCGGAAGAAGGGAAATAGGGAGGAACTGTGTCGATGTGCGTGGAAAGCGTAACCACCGGGTTTCCCCACGTGGCCAGCACGTTGAAGCGATTCGGCTCGACGGCGATGCGCTCCACCCGCCCGTCATGGCGAGCCGCCAGCGTCGAGAGCCGCCGGGCGACATAGTCGCCGGCCGGCGCCTCGTTTCCCGTGATGGACTCAATGTCCACCAGCGCCTGCGTCAATTCGAAGACGTTCATAGGTCCCAGTCTGGAATGGAAGCAGGAAGGAGGAAAGGAGGCGCAGGCGCGAGTGACTTCCGCTGCGATCCCGATAGCGCTCCATCCGACGGAATCCACTCCCATCCGGATGACAGTGGGCCGGTCTTAACCGCCACCCCCCAACCGGGCCGAACGCCGCTGTTCAGCGCGATTTCGGCGGGATCTCCTGCTACCCCTTTCACCGCTGTTCGGAGCTGCCCGAAACTGCGCAACGGCTACTCATGGCTCCCGCGCCTCTACCGAAGTAATCTTCAGAGTAACACGCGCGGCGGGACATGCGGCGCCAGCCGCGTTCCTAATGCCGCCGCGTGTCCGCGCGCTCAGGCTTGCGCGGTTTGAAACTGCTTCATTTCGTCGGCCGATGGGCCGTACATGCCGGGAAACTCAACGTCAGTCAGGCGAAGGTAAACGCCCAGTTGCGCACGATGGTGAATGATATGGTTCATCACCATGACGCGCAGCACCGCGGAACGAGGCATGGAGAAGATGATCCGGTCGCCGAAAGCCAGCGTCCACATCACCGCCAGGTCTTCGTCGCTGGCCCCGGCAATCGCCGCGCGGGCTCCCGCCACTCCCTTGTCAAACATGTCCAGCAGTTCCTGTCGCGACTTTGGCGCGAACGGCGTCATGCCAGCGGTGAGGTCCAGTCTCTCCGTGCTCAACGTGGTGGTGCCCCAGGACACCATCTCCGCGGTGTGTCCGGCCAGCCGGCCGAGGCTCATCGACTTCTCGTGTGGTTTGTAATCCAGCTTGTCGTCGGGGACCAGTTCCAGCAACTTTCGCGTGTTGGCCATCTCCTGGTCAAATTCGGGTAAGAGCATTGCACTAATCGACATCGGAGTCTCTCCGCCGCAGGTTGCGGCACAAGGAGAATAGCACGGTTCATGGGCGAATACAAGGCGAAAATGTACGTAGCCCGCACCTCTCCGCAAACTTGATAGCATCACCTCCCGGTGGTGCCATGTTTCGCACTCAGGCTACTATGGTTTTGGATGAGCCTCGTCCCGCCCTATATCGCGTCCCTGCGCCCCTACGAGGCTGGCCGGACCATCGAGGACGTCCGCCAGCAATACGGCCTGACTGACATCGTCAAGCTGGCCTCGAACGAGAACCCCCTGGGCGCGTCTCCCATGGCGCTGGAAGCCGTGCGCCACGCCATGGACCACCTCAATCTCTACCCCAACGGCGGGCTGGATCTGCGCCGCGTGCTCGCGCGCGAGTTCGATCTTCGCGTGGAGAACGTCATCACCGGCAGCGGGTCCGAGGGCATCATGTCCAACATCATCCGCACGTTCCTGGGTGACGAAGACGAGGTGCTCACCACCGCAGCCGCCTTCATCGGTTTCCAGGTGCTGGCGAAATCGCGCGGCGTGAAGTACCGCACCATCCCCTATCGCGACTGGCATTACGATCTGCCCGCGCTGGCCGCCGCCATCACCGCGCAGACCAAAATCATCTACCTGGCCAACCCCAACAACCCCACCGGCACCATCTTCACGCGAGCCGAGTTCGACGAGTTCTACCGGCATGTGCCCGAGCGCGTTCTCATCATCCTGGACGAAGCGTATTACGAGTACGCGCGCGACAACGCCCGCTACCCCGATTCGATGCACTACCGCTACGACAACGTCATCACCCTGCGCACATTTTCGAAAGCGTATGGTCTGGCGGGCATGCGCATCGGCTACGGTTTCGCGCACGAAGAACTGATCGGCAACCTGCTCAAGGTGAAGCTGCCGTTCGAACCGGGAACGCTGGCCCAGGCGGCGGGCATTGGAGCGCTGGCGGACAAGGCATTCCTGCATCGCACGCTGGAGCTGAACGCGCGCGGCGTCCGGTGCCTGACGCAAGCCTTCCGAGCCATGGGCCTGACCGTAGTGCCATCGGAAGCCAACTTCGTAATGATCGCCTTATCCGGAGAGGAGCAGGCCTTCCGTTTAGTGGAAGAACTGCTAAAACAAGGCATAGTGACCAGGCCGCTAAGAGCTTTCGGTTTGCCGCAATGCGTCCGCATCTCCACGGGAACCGAAGAAGACAACCGGCGCTGCGTGGAGGCGATGGAAAAGACATGGCCACGAATGAACACGAATGCACACGAATAAAGGCGTCATATTCGTGTGCATTCGTGTTCATTCGTGGCTAAATTCCGGAGGACTCGAATGACCGACTTCCTGCCGCTCAACGGCACCGACCACATCGAATTCTACGTCGGCAACGCGAAGCAGTCCGCCTACTACTACCGCGCCGCCTTCGGGATGAATCTGGTGGCTTACCGGGGACCGGAAACGGGCACGCGCAATCGCGCCTCCTACGTCCTTCAACAGGACAAGATTCGCTTCGTCCTCACCACCCCGCTCGACCCCGATTCCATCGTCGCGAAACACGTCCAGCGGCATGGCGACGGCGTCCGCGATATCGCGCTGTGGGTGGATGACGCCGCCTCCGCGTGGCGCGAGACCACCCGCCGCGGGGCCACCAGCGTCCTCGAGCCCACTACCCTCAAAGACGACCATGGCGAACTCCGCACCTCCGCCATCGCCATATACGGCGACACCATCCATTCGTTCGTCGAGCGCGCGGATTACCACGGCGTCTTCATGCCCGGCTTCGTGCCGGTGTCCGGAGAAGACGTGGTGGCGCGGCCCGTCGGCCTGCAATACATCGACCACATGGTGGGAAACGTAGGCTGGGGCGAGATGAACCGCTGGGTGGAGTTCTATCGCGACGTCATGGGCTTCCAGATGTGGAAACACTTCGACGACGCCGACATCAGCACGGAATATTCGGCGCTGATGTCCAAGGTGATGTCCAACGGCAACGGCCGCGTGAAGTTCCCCATCAATGAGCCCGCCGAGGGCCGCCGCAAATCGCAGATCGAAGAGTACCTGGATTTCTACAAGGGTCCCGGCGTGCAACACATCGCCATGGCCACCGCCGATATCATCGAAACGGTTTCGAAGCTGCGCGCGCAGGGAGTGGAGTTCCTGCGCGTGCCCACGTCGTATTACGACCAGCTCGAAGCCCGCGTGGGCAGGATCGACGAACCGCTCGACCGCCTGGCCGATCTGGGCATCCTCGTGGACCGCGACGACGAAGGCTACATGCTGCAGATCTTCTCCCGGCCGGTGGAAGACCGTCCCACTCTGTTCTTCGAGATCATCCAGCGCAAAGGCAGCCGCAGCTTCGGCAAGGGCAATTTCAAGGCCTTGTTCGAGGCCATCGAGCGCGAGCAGGCCCGCCGCGGGAACCTGTAGCATGGTTGGTGCATGAAGCTGATCACTTACCGCCGCAAGCCGGGCGCCGATGCGGAGCCGGGCGTGCAATTCGCCGATGTTGCCGTCAGCCTGGCGCCGCTCGGCTATCTGGACATGGTGTCGGTGCTGGCAGCCGATGAAGCGGGGCGGCGGAGCATTCAGGAGTTTCTGGACGGCCCTCCCCCCGGTTACGCCGTTGCGCCGCTGGCTGAAATCACCCTGCTCGCGCCCATTCCCCGCCCTCCCAAGTTCATCTGTGTGGGCCTGAATTATCGCGATCATGCCGCCGAATCGAACTCGCCCATCCCCGGCGTCCCCACCATCTTCAACAAATTCTCGAACTGCGTGATCGCGCCGGGCCAGGCCATCGTGCTTCCAAAGAACTCCACCATGCCGGATTACGAGGCCGAACTGGCGTTTGTCATCGGCCGCGGCGGAAGGCACATCGCGGCGGACCATTGGAAGCGCCACGTGGCCGGTTACACCATCGTCAACGACGTCAGCGCGCGCGATTTTCAGAGAGCCACCAGCCAGTGGCTGATGGGCAAAACCTTCGACACCTTCGGCCCCATGGGACCGTGGATCACCACCGCCGACGAAATCGAGGACCCGCACGTTCTGGACATCCGGCTCACCCTCAACGGCGAGCTGATGCAGAACTCCAACACCCGCGAGCTGATCTTCAACATCCCGGCGCTGGTTGCGTACCTCTCCAGCGTGGTCACCCTGGAACCGGGCGACGTCGTCTCCACCGGCACCCCGGCCGGAGTAGGCTTCGCGCGCAAGCCTCCACGCTGGCTCCGCCCCGGCGATGAAGTGGTCATCACCATTCCGGGCCTCGGAGAGCTGCGCAACCCGGTGGTGGCGGAACCGGCGTAGTGGAGGAGTCCCGGCCAGTCTATTGGCGATTATTGCTCAGCCTGAGCGCTGTCGCGATACTCATTCATGTCCTCACCAACGGCCGCTACGGCTACTTCCGCGACGAACTCTATTACCTGTCGTGCGGTCGCCATGTCGACTGGGGTTATGTCGACCACGCGCCGCTGATCGGCTGGCTGGCCTGGCTGCAGCTTCACGTGATCGGCACCTCCATGCACGCCATGGGGATTCTGCCGGCCCTTTCCGCCGGCGCGAAGGTGCTGCTGACGGGCCTCATCGTACGGGAGCTGGGCGGAAAGTGGTTCGCGACGCTGTTGGCGTGTCTGGGAGTGTTGCTGGTGCCAGTCTACCTGGTCATCGACAACGAGTTCGCCATGAACACCTTCGAGCCGCTGGTCTGGATGGGCTGTGTGCTGGTGCTGCTGGTGGCGCTCCGGCGCAACGATCCGCGCCTGCTGGTGTGGTTCGGCGCAATCGCCGGCGTGGGGCTGGAGAACAAGCATTCCACTCTGTTTTTCGGTTTTGCCATCGTCGTGGGCCTGCTCCTCAGCCGCGAGCGGCGCCTGTTGTGGAATCCGTGGATGTGGGTTGCCGGCGTGCTGGCGCTGGCGCTTTTTGCTCCGAACCTGATCTGGCAGATCCGGCATCACTGGCCTACTCTCGAAGACCTTGCTAACGTCCGGCGAACGCACAAGAACGTCGAACTGCCGCCGCTCCCGTTTCTGGGCGCGCAGGTGTTGATGATGGGCCCGCTGAACCTTCTGATATGGGCGCCGGGGCTTTGGTTCCTCATTCGCCATAAGCGATTCCTGGGCTTTGCGTACCTGGCGCTGCTGGGCGTGATGATGGCGTTGCACGGCAAAGACTACTACGTGGCGCCCATGTACCCGATGCTGTTTGCCGCGGGCGGGGTCTTCTGGGAGGCGGCGACGGAAACACGCCGGCGCTGGGTGCGCGTCAGGCTGCCGGCCATCATCGTTATCGCGAGCCTGCCGGCCTTGCCGCTCGTGTTGCCTCTCCTGCCGGCTGATCGGCTCCCCGCCTATGAGAGGCTCCTCCGGGTGCAACCCCCGCCCACCGAGGTGGGTATGCGCAGCGCCTTGCCGCAAACCTTCAGTGACGAGTTCGGATGGCCGGAAATGGTGCAGGCGGTTGCCGGAGTGTATTGGTCTCTGCCGCCGCGCGATCGCGCGCGCGCGGGAATCTACACCGCGAACTACGGGGAGGCCGGAGCGGTGGATTTCTTCGGCCCACGCCTCGGCCTGCCCAACGCGATTTCCGGGCACCAGACTTACTTTTATTGGGGCCCGCGCCAATACACCGGGGATGTTCTCATCGTGCTGAATGCGGACCGCAAGCCCCTCGAGCAACACTGTGACACCGTCACCGACGGGCCATGGGTGGGCCATCCGCTGGCCATGTCCTGGGAGCAGTTCCGGATCTACGTCTGCCGCGGATTGCATCCGCCGCTCCCGGAGCTTTGGCCGCAACTGAAACACTGGAATTAGCTCGCGTACTGCGCAACCCGGCAGCAGCCGAGCCCCTCTTAGTGCCTGAGGTCCGCGTTTTTCCCCGAGATTCTTCCGGCGCCGCCGTCACTTATCGCTATGCTTTCGCGTCCACCCGACGATAAGGGGTGGATGACCACTCGGGGATGCACCCCGGCTTCGGCGTCTACAAGTTTCGGGCCAACCGAGGAGTACCGAATCATGCCAACCGCGGTAGTGGGGCGATTTCATCTGGCGCTCAACGCCGAGCACGCGATCCGCGAACTGGAGAACCTTGGATTCGGCCGTAGCGAAACCAGTCTGACGGCGCCGGGTGCGTACGAGCGCGCGCTGGCCGTTCTGAGCCGGAGTGTGATCCTGCATACGGCGCTTTCCGCGAATCTGCCCCCCTCCACGGGCGAGCCGGAAATTCAGGCGGCCCATCTCCGAACCGGCGCGCGCTCCCACACCGCCCCGCCGCCGTCCGCGCCGCAGCCCGCCGGCGGGTTCGAAGAACTGGAAGAAGACTGGCGGCGTGGCTTTCGGGAGACCTATCAGGGTTCCGGATACCGCTACGAGCAGCTCGCTCCGGCGTACCGCTACGGAGCGGAACTCGCCCTCAGCCGCTTTGCCGATGGCCAGTGGGAGCGCAACGAACCGGCCGTCCACGAGGACTGGGAACAGCGCAATCCGTACACGTGGGAGCAAGCCAGCGCGGCCATCCAATACGCCTGGGAAAGTGCCCGCGAACTCATCCAGACGCGTCAGACCTCTTCTTCCACCCGCTGGTCAGGTTCGGGCAGAATGTCGCGATCCCCGGCCACCCAGACATAAAGCGTGGGCAGCAGATAGATCCCCAGAATCAGCGCGGCCATCAGCCCGCCGACAATCACGATGGCGAAGGGACGCTGCGAATCCGACCCGATCCCCCGCGAAAGCGCCGCGGGCAGCAGCCCGAAGCTGGCCACCAGCATAGTCATCATGATCGGGCGAAGTCTCTGCACCGACCCCTCGACGGCCGCGTCGAGAATGCTGTGGCCGCGCGTCCGAAGCTGGTTAATATACTCCAGCATGATGACCCCGGTCTGCACGGACACTCCAAACAACGCCAGGAACCCGACTCCGGATGACACGCTGAAGTGCGTGTGCGTGAACAACAGCGCGACAAGGCCGCCAATCGGCGCCATGGCCACGTTGGCCAGAATCAACAGCACCCATTTGAACGACTTGAACATGGTGTAGAGGATCATGCAGATCACCAGCATGGTGATCGGCACCACAATGGCCAGCCGCCGGGACGATCGCTTCTGGCTTTCGTACTCGCCCGCCCAGTCGATGTGATAGCCGGTGGGCAGCTTCACCTGTTGATCCACCTTCCGGATCGCTTCCTCCACCGTGCTCCCCAGGTCGCGCACCGGCACGCTGTACTTCAGCGCGACGTAGCGCGAGTTCTCTTCGCGATAAATCTCCGATGCGCCGTCCTGAACCTGAACATCGCAGAGCTGCGCCAGCGATACGCGCTCTCCCGACGGCGCCACCAGGCGGATGTTTTCAATGGCCTCCTGGGTGTCCCGCCAGGGCGCCTGATAGCGCGCCACCAGATCGTACCGCTGTTCGCCCTGCAGCACCTGGCTAACCGCTTTGCCGCCCACCGCCGTCTCGATGGCGTCCTGCACGTCGCTCACGTTGATGCCGTAACGCGCGGCCTTCTTGCGGTCGACGGTGAAGTTCATGTTCGGCTGGCCGATAACCCGAAACAGTCCCAGATCGGCGATGCCGTTCACCGAGCGCAGGACATTCACAATCTCGTTCCCTTTGGCTTCCAGCGTCTTCAGATTGGCGCCGTAAATCTTGATGGCCAGTTCGCCTTTCACGCCGCTGACGGCTTCCTCCATGTTGTCGGCGATCGGCTGCGAGTAGTTCCACAACGTTCCCGGAATCTTCTCCAGCTCGCGATCCATGGCTGAAATCAGCTCTTCCTTGTTCTGGCGAAACACCGGACGCCACTGGTCCTTGGGCTTGAGATCCACGAAGTATTCCGTGTTGAAGAAGCCAGTGGTGTCGGTTCCATCGTCGGGGCGTCCCACTTGCGATACCACCTGGGTGACTTCCGGAAACGAGGCGAAAATCAGCCGCGCTTCGTTCATGATCCGCGTGCCTTCCCCAGGCCCGGTGCTCGGCGCGAGCGTGGCGCGCGCCCAGATGGCGCCCTCGTCCAGATGCGGCAGGAATTCGGACCCGATCACGCCGCTGAAGTCCAACAATATCGTTACGCCCAGCGCCGCCGCGGCCACCGCCACCGTCACCCAGCGAGCTTGAATGGCCCATCCCACGGTGACCCGGTAGCCCTTCGTGATGGCGATCATCACCGGATTGTGCCACTCGCGGACGCTCCGGCCGAAAAGAAAACTGGAAAGCACCGGCGCGATCAGCATCGAGAACAGCAGCGCCCCCAGAAGCGCGAACGCCACCGTCCAGGCCATGGGCTTGAACAGACGCCCCTCCACGCGTTGCAGCGTGAAGATAGGCAGATATGCGGTGATGATGATGGCGATGGAATAAAAAACCGGGCGCTGCACTTCATGTGCGGCCTCGCGAATGGGCCCCAGAGACGACGCCGTTTCCTGCTGCCGCGCCAGGTGCCGGACAATATTCTCCACCATCACCACCGCGCCCTCCACCACCATGCCGAAATCGAGCGCGCCCAGCGAAAGCAGGTTCGCCGGAATGGCGTTCAGGTCCAGACAAATGGAAGCGAACAACAGCGAGAATGGAATGGTCAGCGCCACGATGAACGCGCCGCGGGCGTTCCCCAGAAACAAAAACAGAATGATCGCCACCAGTAGAATGCCTTCAGTAAGGTTGTGCAGCACGGTGTGCGTGGTGTAATGCACCAGGTTGCTGCGGTCGAGAAACGGCACGATCTTCACGCCGGGCGGCAGAATGTGGTCGTTCAGTTCCTGCACCTTCCGGTGGATGCCGTCGAGGGCCGCGTCCGAGTTGGCGCCTTTGCGCAGCAGCACGATGCCTTCCACCACGTCGTCGTTGTCCACAATGCTGCCGTCCGCGCGGTGAATGGCCTTGCCAATGCGGCCCAGGCGAATCCTGGCCCCCTGGGCGACTTCGGCGATATCCCCAATGCGCACGGCCGTGCCGTTCTGCGTCTTGATCAGGGTGTCCTGAATGTCGTGAACATTGTTCACCAGGCCGACCGTCCGCACGTTGATCTGCTGCAACCCGGCTTCGACGAAGCTCCCGCCCGCGTTCACGTTGTTGTTGGCGAGTTGCTGCTCCACCTGGCCGATGTTCAGCCCGTAGGAAACCAGCTTGTCCGGGTCGATGCGCACCTGGTACTCGCGCGTGGTCCCGCCAAAGCTGCTCACATCCACCACGTTGGGGACGGATTTGAACTGCTTCTCCAGCACCCAGTCCTCGATGGACTTCAACTCCATCAGGTCGTAGGCGGGATTGGTGCTGTGCAGCGTGTACCAGTAGATCTGGCCCACCGGGCTGTAGTCGGAGCCCATCTGCGGTTGCAGTCCGGCGGGAAGCGTGACCTGCGACAACCGCTCCAGCACCTTCTGCCGGTTCATGTCGTCCGACGATTCGTCGTCGAAGATCAGCATCAGGCTGGACAGCCCGAACAAGGATGTGGATCGCAGATGCTCCATGTGCGGTATCCCGGCCACCGCGATCTCCAATGGAACCGTCACCTGCTGCTCCACTTCCTCGGCGGCGCGGCCAGGCCACTGGGTGATCACCTGCACGTAGTTGTTGGCCACGTCGGGGTAGGCTTCCACCGGCAGATTATGAAATGAAATGGCGCCCCAGACCAGCAACAGAATGGCCGCCGCCACAATCAGCAGACGGTTATTCAGGGCGAAGTCGACGAGGACGCGAATCACCCCCCCATCGTATCGTTACGCGCCGGGGTCGGAACGGTGGGCGGGGGCGAATCGTGATCAGCCGGGTTCCCGGGAGTCCTCCTCGTCGAAAGCGGGAAGCGTGTCGTTATCCCGGGCGGCCCACACATAGAACGTGGGCAGCAGAAAAATACTCAGCAGCAGCGCGGTGGTGAGACCGCCCACGATGACAATGGCAAACGGCCTCTGCGAATCGGAGCCGATGCCGTGCGAGAGCGCCGCCGGCAGCAACCCCAGCGTCGCCACCAGCATGGTCATCAGAATGGGGCGCAGCCGGAGCACCGCTCCGTTCACCGCCGCCTCCTCCACCGTGTGCCCGCGCGCCCGCCGCTGATTGATGTACTCCAGCATAATGACGCCGGTTTGCACGGCCACGCCGAACAGGGCCAGAAAGCCGACTCCGGAGGAAACGCTGAAGTGAGTGCCGGTGAGCAGCAGCGCAAGCAGCCCGCCAATGGGCGCCATGGCCACGTTCACCAACAGCAGCGACGCCCACTTGAAAGACTTGAACATGGTGTAGAGGATGAGATAAATCACCAGCAGCGTGATGGGCAGCACAACCATGAGCCTTCTTTGCGATCGCTGCTGGCTGGCGTACTCGCCCGCCCAGTCCACCGTGTAGCCCGGCGGCAGCTTCACTTGTGCATTCACCTTGCGGATGGCTTCCTCCACCGTGCTCCCCAGGTCGCGTCCGCGCACGCTGTATTTCAGGGCGACGTAGCGGGAGTTGGCCTCGCGGTAGATCTCCGAAGCGCCGTCCGAAGTCTGCACCGCGCACAACTGCGCCAGCGACACGCGTTCGCCGGAGGGTGACAAAAGGCGCACGTTTTCGATGGCCTCCCGCGTGCTCCGCCAGGGTGCCTGATATCGCGCCACCAAATCGTAGCGCTGTTCGCCTTGCAACACCTGGGTAAGCGGATTTCCGCCCACTGCCGTCTGGATGGCGTCCTGCACGTCTGCGACATTGATCTGAAAGCGCGCCGCCTGATCGCGGTCCACCACGAAGTTCAGGTTGGGCTGTCCGATCACCCGGAACAGGCCGAGGTCTTCAATCCCGGGAATACTCCGCATGACGTTGACGATCTCGTTCCCCTTCTCTTCAAGCAGTCTCAAATCGTCGCCGTAAATCTTGACGGCAAGTTCCCCCTTCACCCCGCTCACGGCCTCTTCCACGTTGTCCGAGATGGGCTGGGAGAAGTTCCACAGCACCCCGGGAATCTTCTCCAGTTCGCGGTCCATCGCCGCAATCAGCTCGTCTTTGTCTTCGTGAAATGCCGGACGCCACTGCGCCTTCGGCTTCAGGTCCACGAAGTACTCGGTATTGAAGAATCCGGTGGTGTCCGTTCCGTCATCCGGCCGCCCTACCTGGGAAACCACTTGCGTCACCTCCGGGAAGGAAGCAAACATGAGCCGCGCCTGGTTCATCAGGCGGGCCCCTTCCGTGGGACCGGTGCTCGGCGCCAGCGTGCCGCGCGCCCATATCGCGCCCTCGTCCAGGTGTGGGAGAAACTCGGAGCCGATCAGCCCGCCGAGGGCCAGATACAGTGAGCTTCCGATGGCCACCGCGGCTACTCCGGCCATCACCACGCGATGATGAATAGCCCAGCGCACCGCCACGCGATAGCGGACAGTCAGCTGCTTCAGCACTGGATTATGCCATTCCCGGATGCCCGAGCGGAACAGCAGACTCGAGAGCACCGGCGCAATCAGCATGGAGAACAGAATGGCGCCCAGCAGCGCGAAGGCCACGGTCCACGCCATGGGTTTGAACAGTCGCCCTTCCACGCTCTGCAACGTGAAGATGGGCAGATACGCCGTGATGATGATGCCAATGGCATAAAACACCGGACGCTGCACCTCGTGCGCGGCGATGCGGATGCGTTCCAGCGGTGTGCGCTCCGCGTCGTCCGGCTGGCCAAGATGCCGCACGATGTTCTCCACCATCACCACCGCTCCATCCACCACCATCCCGAAATCCAGAGCGCCCAGCGAAAGCAGGTTCGCCGGAATCTCCCGGAGATCGAGACAAATGGAGGCGAACAACAGAGCGAACGGAATGGTCAGCCCAACAATGATGGCCGCGCGGGCGTTGCCGAGAAACAGAAAAAGCACAATCACCACCAGCAGGATTCCCTCGCCAAGGTTGTGCAGCACCGTGTGCGTGGTGTAACGGATCAGATCGCTGCGATCGAGAAATGGAACGATCTTCACGCCCGGTGGCAGGACGTGCTCATTCAATTGCCGAACCTTCTCGTGAATGGCGCGCAGCGTGGAATCGGATTCCGCGCCCTTGCGCAGAAGCACGATCCCTTCCACCACGTCGCCGTTGTCGACAATCGAGCCATCGCTCCGGTGAATTGCCTTGCCGATCTGGCCCAGGCGGATCTTCGGCCCCTGCTGCACGGTGGCGATATCGGTAAAGCGCACCGGCGTTCCGTTTGACGTCCTGATCACGGTGCGAGCGATGTCCGCGCTGCGCTCGTACAGGCCCACCGCGCGCACATTCACCTCCTGAAGCCCGGCCTCAATAAAGCTTCCGCCCCCGTTCACGTTGTTGTTGGCGATCTGTTGCTCCACCTGGCCGAGGCTCAGCCCGTAATCGACCAGCTTGTCCGGATCGATGCGCACCTGGTATTCGCGCGTGGTGCCGCCAAAGCTGCTCACGTCCACCACATTGGGCACCGACTTGAATTGCTTTTCCAGCGTCCAGTCCTCAATGGATTTCAGCTCCATCAGATCGTAAGCGGGATTATTGCTATGCAGCGTGTACCAGAAAATCTGGCCCACCGGGCTGTAATCGGTTCCAATCTGCGGCTGCAGGTTGGCGGGTAGGTTCACCTCTGACAATCGCTCCAGCACTTTCTGCCGGTTCCAGTCGTTCTCCGATTCATCGTCGAAGATCAGCATCAGGCTGGAGAGCCCGAACAGCGAGGTGGAGCGCAAATGCTCCAGATGAGGAATCCCGTTCATCACGATCTCGAGCGGGATGGTCACCTGCTGTTCCACTTCCTCGGCGGCGCGGCCAGGCCACTGGGTGATCACCTGCACGTAGTTGTTGGCGACGTCGGGGTACGCTTCCACCGGCAGCGTGTGAAAGGAGATGCCCCCCCACACCAGCAGCAAAAGGGCTGCCGCGACAATCAGCAGACGATTGTTCAGGGCGAAGTCGACCAGAGCGCGGATCATTATTGCTCGACCGTGTTCTGCAGCTCCAGAGCGTTGGACACAACCTGCTGGCCCGGCTGGAGCCCCGAGAGAATCTCCTGCAGATTGCCCGCCAGCATCGCCCCGCCCGCCACTTCCACTCGTTGATACCGCGCATTCCCGGCGGGCGTGTAGACCCAGTCGCGATCGTGCAGATGCAGCACCGCGTTCGCCGGCACCGTTGCATGGGTCTCTTTCTTCATCCCGTGAAAGGTAGCCGTGGCGAACATGCCCAGCCGCAGCATTCCCGGATTGCTGACTTCCAGCCTGACCTTGGCGGTGCGGATGTTGGGGTCGAGAATGGGCCCGATGTTCGCGATTCGCCCCTTGAGGGTCAGGTCCGGATAGGCGTTCAGATGGATGTCCGCGAACTCGCCCGGACGCACGTACGGCAAATCATTTTCGTACACGTCGCAAAGGATCCAGACGTTGGACAAATCGGTAATGGTGAACAGGTTCGGCGAGTTATCCAGCGTCTTGACGCCGGCCGACGCGGTGACGTTCTGCTCCGTGATCACACCGGACGCGGGCGCAAAGATGTCCACCAGCGCGCTGGGATGATTGATGTCCGCGCCCAGCACGCGCAGGTGCTCGACGGCCGTTTGCGTCGTCACCTTCGCCTTGTCGTCGGCGTCTTGGGCCACTTCCAGGTCCTTCTGCGCGATGGCGCCCTTGCCGAACAGAATCTGCGAGCGATCCAGTTGCGCCTTCGCCAGTGTCTCGTCGGCCACCGCCTGGCGATAGTCCGAGAACGCCTGTGCGATGTCGTTGCTTTGCACGCGCATCAGCAACTGGCCTTTCCGCACCGTGTCACCGAGGCGCGCCTGGATTTCCACGACGCGCCCGGACGCCAGCGAGATCACCGGAATCTGCCGCGACACGTCGGGGTTTACCGCTCCCGTGACATTCAACAGCGGCGCGGCGTCATAAGCGCCGGCCGTGGCCAGCGGAAACTGCTCGGGGTGATCCACTTTCACCAGACCGGCGTCGGATTCGTGCTCCACGGTTGTGGCCGGGGGCGCTTCGGCGGCCGTGTCCGCCTTCCCCTCGCCGCCGCACCCGGACAGAACGGCGCAAAGCGCCAGGCACAATGCGGTCCCGATAACGTGCTGCCTTGTCCTCAAGTGGGGCAGGGCCATGCCCTGCCTTCCGTCCCCAGGGCCGTTCACTGCATTTTTCATTGGATAGCCTCGCGGCCCAACGGTCCCGATAACTTGCTGCCTTGTTCTCACACACCCCGGAATCTTCGCACCGTGGGGCAGGGCCATGCCCTGCCTTCCGTCCCCAGGGCCATTCACTGCATTTTTCATTGGATAGCCTCGCGGCCCACCGCGAGATTCAATTGACTCGCGGCGGTCAGATACGAACCGATCAGGTTCAGATAACTCAGTTGAATGCTCCGGTAGTCCTGCTGGGCCTGCAGAAAATCGAGCAGGGACGCGCCGCCGTGCTGGTAAGAGAACGAAACCGTGTCGCGCACGCGCACCGCCTGCTGCAAGTATTTCGTCTTATACGGACGCAACAGCGTCAGATTGCCGCTCAACATCTCCCAGGCGGAATCCACGTCGTTGAACACCTGTGCGCGCGTGGCGTCGCGCAGCCGTTCATTGCGCGCGATGTCCAGTTGCGTGCGCAGCTTCTCGCCCTGGTTGCGGTCGAAAACCCGCAGAGGGATGGAGACGCTGGCGCCAATGGTGTTCTCGTCGTATGGGTTATTAAACGAAGGATTGTGCGTCCACCAGGCGCTGAGGGTAGGATCGGTCGAGCCATTTGCAACCGCCAGCCGATGGTCGGTTTGCGCTTTGTCCACCGCCTCCAGCGCCGCCTTCAGGTCCGGCCTCGCGTCGAGGGCCATGGCCCGGAACTCCTCCTTGCCAGAGAGTTCCTCCGGAAAGTCGAACGGACCGGCGACATCGAACTGTTCGACGGGCGTGCGGTCGTTCAACAGCATCAGAAGCTGGATCTTCGCCGTGCGCAGGCTCACCTGAGCGGTCTGCACGTCGGATTCGTACTGCACCCGCTGCAGTTCCAGCCGGTCGAGATCCACTTGAGCGATGTCTCCCGCCTCATAGCGGTCGCGGCTCACGCCCAATAGCTTGTCGTAGTATTCCAGATTCTCTCGCGCAAGCGCCAGTACGGCCTTCGCCTGCAACGCCTGCACGAACGCGCCGCGCAAGTCGAACAGCAGGTTGCGCTCCAAATCGGCCTGCTGGGATTCGGCGATTAAGGTACCCTTTTGCGCGCTCTCCAGACGGAGCTCGCGTTTGAAAGCGCGCTCGTGCAGATAACTAATCGCGGGCGAGAACTGAGTACCGGAAAACGGACGCCAGACCCCCCGGTACGGCGTGAGCTGCGTTCCGTCGGTCGACAACGTGAAATCCGGGTTGGGACGCAGGTATGCGGTGATCTCTTCCGCCTTCGACTCGTCGATGTTAATCTTCCCCGCCCGCAACTCCGGATTCTCCGCTTCGAATTTGTCCTTAATCTGAGGCCACGTAAGAGCCTGCTGGGCCAACAATGCTGGCGCCATGCCAGCCGCCAGCAGCAACGCACACGTTCTCGAGCACACGGAACTCAACCTTCTACCGTAGCTGCCTGCCCCCTTCGGACACCACTATCTTTTGGCCATATCTTCAGATAGGGATTGAAAATCTTCCGGTCATTTGTTGCAGTTACGTCACACCTCCGAACTAGAATGTAAAACAGGCATACGGCGACTTCATGTTGTCTTACTTACTTCGCGGCAGCCGCACGGCTGTTCTGACTCGCGCCGGTCTGATCATCGCCGTCGTCGCATTCGCGGACTGGCGCATCGTCGACCCCATTCAGCTCGGCTTCCTCTATCTGCTGCCCATGTTGCTGGTGGGCGGCGTATTGAACCGCTGGCAGATCGCCGCCGTGGCCGGCCTGTGTACCGTCTTCACCGAAGCCTTCGGCAGCGAGCGATGGTTCCAGGAAACCGGTATACCGCGCAACATCCTGGTGTTCGCGGCCTTCTTCATCACCGGGATGTTCTCGCGCGAGGTCGCCCGCAGCCGCCGCCTCGAAGCTGAGCACCTTCATCTGATCGAGTCCGAAAGCGAGGCTCGGCGCGAAGCCGAGGAACAACTCAAAGTGCTGGTGGAAAGCAGTCCCGCGGCCATTCTCACCACCGATTCGGACGGCCGCGTGCTGCTGGCCAATAACGCGGCGCACCGGCTGCTGGCCCTTGAACCGGACGCGCTTCCGGGCCGTTCCATCGGCGACTTTATTCCCGCGCTGGTGAGTGTTCCCAGCCCGGATCGTCATCGCGGGTCTTTCCGCACGGTGATGCAGTGCCGCGGCCGGCGGCAGGACGGCGAAGTTTTTCTCGCCGACGTCTGGTTCTCCACATACCGCACCAGCGCCGGATCGCGCCTGGCGGCCATGGTGGTGGACGCGTCCGAAGATCTGCGCACCCGGGAGGAGATCGGGCTGCATCAGTTGCTCACCGGCTCGCGCATCCTGGTGGGCGCCGTGTCCCACGAAATTCGCAACGTTTGCGGCGCCATCGCGGTGGTTCACGCCAATCTCGCGCGCAGCGGCGCTCTGGCCGGCAACCAGGATTTTGAAGCTCTGGGCACGCTCATCGGAGGCCTCGAGAAAATTGCCGCCATGGAACTGCGGCAAACCGCCAATCAGGCCGCGGCGGTGGATCTGGCCGCCCTGATGGACGAATTGCGCATCGTCATTGAACCGTCCCTGCGCGAAAACGGAATCTCCGTTCGCTGGGAGACCGGGCAGGATCTTCCGCCCGTGTGGGCGGACCGCCAAAGCCTCATGCAGGTCTTCCTCAACCTCGCCAAAAACAGCGAGCGCGCCCTGCTGACTCAGACGCGGCGCGAGCTGGCTCTCAGCGCGAGCGCGGAAAACCAGCGCGTGCTGGTGCGCATTCGCGACACCGGCGGCGGCGTGGCCCATCCCGATCTGCTGTTCCGCCCCTTTCAGCAACAGGCCAAAGCCAGCGGACTCGGCTTGTATCTCTCGCGCGCCTTCATGCGATCCTTTCGCGGCGACCTTCGCTATGAGCCCGATCCACACGGGTCGGTTTTTGTTGTAGAGTTGTCGCCAGCGCCCTCCGGCGCGGAGAACAGCGACCATGGCACGGGAAATTCGAATCCTGCTGGTAGACGACCACAGCCTGTTTCGGGAGAGCCTCAGCCGGCTGCTGGAAGCCGAATCTGAGCTGCGCATCGTCGCAAGCTGCGACACCGCCTCCGCCGCCCTCGCCGCCATCGCAGCCGCGCGAATCGATATCGTGCTCCTCGATTACGACCTCGGCGAAGAGCAGGGAACGCTGTTTCTGGACGAGGCCAGGCGCCGTGGATTTGAAGGGCACATCCTGATGGTGACCGCCGGGATGAGCGACGCCGATACCCTGCGGGCGCTGGAGAGCGGCGCCTCCGGCATCTTCCTCAAGCACAGCCCGCCCGCGCAACTGGTGGAAGCCATCTACAAGGTGCGCAGCGGTGAGACCTGGCTGGATTCGCGGGCGGTGCGCTCACTGGTGGCCGGCGCCAGCGGCCGTACCGAGGAACACCGCACCGCCCAGCCGCTCAACGCCCGCGAGCGCGCCGTGCTCAAGGGAGTGTTCGAAGGGCTGACCAACAAGGAAATCGCCGGCCGGCTGCAAATCTCCGAAAGCTCAGTGAAGGCGGTGATGCAGCAGCTTTTCGACAAAACCGGCGTGCGCACCCGCAGCCAGTTGGTGCGCATAGCGCTGGAACACCATTCCCAGGACTGGCTCACCACCGATACGGCCTGATTTCAAACGAAAGGATTGCGGACCGTTACCGGTCCGTACCGCTGCCGGCCGGCCAGATCCTCGCTCCAGAGAATCGAGCAGCCCAGCTCCTGCGCGCTGTTAACGATGAGCGCGTCCCACCACGCGATCTTGTATCGGCGTTGCAAGCGCGCGGATCGCAAAACGTCGTCATGCCCCGGCCGATGAATGGTCCATGCGCGCATGTCGGCAATCACCTCTTCGGCTTCCTGACTCTTCATTCCCAGCTTTTTCGTCGCGGCTGAGTAGAATTCGGTGAGCACCTGTACGCTCAATGCACCCGTCGCTTCCTCCACCAGCCGCGTCAAGAGCGCGACGGACTTCTCATGCTTGCTGCCTGCGCCCCCGGTGTGAGCGTAGATGAGGATGTTTGTGTCGACAAACTCAACGCTCATGCAGCTCTTCCCTGCTCCAGCGGATCGCCCCGCCAGTGCCCCGGTCTGGAGCGGTGCGGATCCGCTCCAGGAAGCGGCGGTTCATCGTCGCGGTCTGCTCATCCCGCTCGATAAGAGCACGGATCGCTTCCGCCATCACACTGGTCATGGACTCGTTTCGCGCGGCGGCGTGAACGCGGAACCTTCGCAGAAGGGGCTCCGGCAGGCTCAGGGTGACGTTCTTGTGCCTTTTCACAGAATCTAGTGTATCACGTAAATAAGTGAAGGGTCGTGAACCACATGAACACGATGCGTCAGCCGCGTTCCTCGGCAACCGGACAAACGCGGCTCTCGCCGCGTATCCCCGATTCCTACTCTTCGTCCAGATGCAGCACCTTGCGGAAGCGCGTCACTTCACCCGGCGTGAGCGGCCGGTACTCGCCCGATTTTATCGGCCCCAGTTCCAGAAACCCGATCTTCACCCGCCGCAGCTTCTCCACCATCGTCCCGAAATACCGGAACATCAGCCGGATCTGGTTCTGCCGCCCCTCCGTCAGCTTCACCTCGTACCAGGGGTTGGCGGCGCGGCGAATCAGTTTTAACCCGGCGGGTGCGGTGCGCTTTCCGTCCAGCATGATCCCGTCCCGGAACCATGTTTCCTGTTCCGCGGTCAGCGTCCCCGTCACCTTCACCACGTAAGTCTTAACAACGTGGTTCTTCGCCGACGTGATGCGGTTGGCGAACTCCCCGTCGTTGGTCAGCAGCAGCACCCCTTCGCTGTGATAGTCGAGGCGGCCCACCGGATACACGCGCTCTTTCACGCCCTTCATGAGGTCGAGCACGGTGGGCCGGCCCTCCGGATCGCTGGCCGTGGTGACGTAGCCGGTGGGCTTATTCAGCACCAGGTAGACCAGCCGGTTGGAGAAGCGGACCAGCTTCCCGTCCACCTTGATGTGGTCGCGCGCCGGGTCCGCCTTGGTCCCCAGCTCGGTCACCATTTTGCCGTTCACGGTGACGCGCCCTTCCACCATAAGCTGCTCGGCCTTGCGCCGGCTGGTGACACCGGCGTGCGCCAGCAGCTTCTGCAGCCTCTGCTCGGCCATGAACGGACTCAGCCTTCCTCGGGAGACGCGGTTTCGATGGTCACGGCGTCGACAGTCTCGCGCGACGCCTCCGGCTCTGTGTCGTCGCTCAGCGCCATCCTGCCCAGCTCTTCAAACTCCTTCAGCGTGGGCAGCTCGGCAAGGTCGCTGAGGCCGAACTGAATCAGAAAATCGCGCGTGGTCTTGTAGAGGATGGGTTTGCCCACCACGTTCTTCCGGCCGGCCACCGCAATCAGCTTGCGGTCCAGCAGCGTCTTCAGAACGCCCGCGCCCTGCACCCCGCGGATCTCCATGATCTCCGGCGCGGTGATGGGCTGTTTATAGGCCACCACCGCCAGCGTCTCCAGCGCGGGCAGCGACAGCTTGAGCGGCGGCTTCAGGTTGCGCACGAACGCCCGCACCGCCTCGTGGTGCTCCGGCCGGGTGGTCATCTTATACCCGCCCGCCACTTCGCGAATGCTGAGGCCGCGCTCGGGCCGGTTGTAATCGGCGATCAGTTCGTCGACGACACCCTGCACCTTGTCGATGGGGTGGTTCAGCGCCGCGGCGATCTGCTGCAGCGTCAGCGGCTCGTCCGTCACAAAGACCACCGCTTCGATGATGGCGCGAAGCCGGGCCCGTTCCATGTCCGGCTCGGCGGTTTCGTCCACGATGAGCAGTTGCTCGGCGACCATCTCCGATTCGTCCGTCGCCTCGCGCTCCGCGGGTTCGCTCGCCTCGACCGACGGGGTGTTCACTTCGATGTCTTCCATTTCCTTCAGTTGTATTCCTGCTCAATCGCCGCCAGCGCGTCCGCGGAGCCGAACGTTTCGTCGAACGTCTCCGTGCGCTCCAGGCCGATATCGCCAAACGCGTCGTTCTGTGTCAGCGCGATGGACTGCATTTTCACCAGTTCCAGGATGGCCAGAAACAAGCAGATCATGGCGCGCTGGCTGCGCTGTTGTTCGAACAGATCCGTCGCCGACAGCGCTTTGCCGGCGGGCAGCCTCTTCAGCACGCCGCACAGGTAGCGTATCATTTCCGGGACCGAAATCGTCTCGCGGCCAACCTCGTAGGTGGGACGGTTGCGGGTGCGCTCCAGCACCTGCTGAAACGTCCTCACCAGATCGAACAACGTCACCGCCAGCGCCGGGGCCTCGTCTTCGGAGAGAAACTCGCCAATCCGCGGATTGGACCACACCGCTTCTTCCACCATGCGCTTCTGTTGCAGCATTTCCGCCGCGTTCTTGAAGCGCTCGTGTTCGAGCAAACGGTCCACCAGTTCCCGCCGCGGGTCTTCCTCGGGCGAGATCTTCTCCAGTTCGGGATCGCGCGGCAGCAGCATGCGCGATTTGATATGAATCAGGGTGGCCGCCATATACACGAATTCCGAGCTGAGCTCGATGTCCATGGCGATGGCGCGCTGCATGTATTCCAGATACTGGGAAGTGATGGAGGCGATGGGGATATCGTAAATGTTGATCTGTTGCTTGCGGATGAGGTCCAGCAACAGATCCAGCGGCCCCTCGTACTGCTCGATATGGATGTCCAGCGGCGATGGCACTTCTCCTAATTCTGGCACAGCGGCGGGCGCCGGACGTCATCCTGGCGGTCCTGTGAGTTTTACCCCATCCGCGGCCAAACCGCATCAATTTGGGCTTCGGCGATACGCCCAAACCGGCCAGTCTGAAACGGTCGTTCGCAACCTCAACAAACCACGCAGCGCCTGGGTTGGCCAGCAAAGTGCTCTTCTCTGTGCGCATCTCAAAAGGGGCCCAGGCGCAACGGCTGGAGAGAAAACGGAGCCGGGCGGCCACTCTTGAGGTGTGCATCTGGAATAACACTCATGCAGTCAGCGCTCACACTCGACCCAACCAGAACCGGAAGCGACGCGGAAGCACTCCGGAGCAATTTGCGCCGTCTGGTGGTGGGCCAGGATGAAGCGATTGACCAGATCGTCGGCGTTTATCAGACCCATCGGGCAGGCATGAACCAGCCGGGCCGGCCGGTCGGGAGCTTCCTGTTTCTGGGCCCCACGGGATCGGGAAAGACGCGCATCGTGGAGGCCACGGCGGAAACTCTGGTGCGCAACCCGCGCGCCGTGATCAAGGTCGATTGCGGCGAGTTTCAGCACAGCCACGAGATCGCCAAGCTCATCGGCTCGCCTCCCGGGTACCTGGGCCATCGCGAAACCCACGCCCTGCTCAGCCAGGAAGTGCTGAATGAGCACCACACCGAACAGGTGCGGCTCAGTTTCGTGCTTTTCGACGAAGTGGAAAAGGCCAGCGACGCGTTGTGGAACCTGCTGCTGGGCATTCTGGACAAAGCCGTCCTCACTCTGGGCGACAATCGCCGGGTGGATTTCTCCCATTGCCTGGTGTTCCTGACCGGCAATCTGGGCGCGCAGGAGATGAGCGCGCTGATGACTCCCTCGCTGGGGTTCGGCGCCATGGCCAGCGCGAGGGCCATCGCCGCGGGCGCCTCGGACGATGGCAAGCTGGAGGGCAAACTCCAGCGCACCGCGGTGGAGGCCGCTCGCCGCAAGTTCACGCCGGAGTTCATGAATCGCATTGACAAGATCGTCACATTCCGGCCGCTGGGCACGGAAGAACTCCGCAAAATCGTGGATATCGAGCTGAATCTGGTGCAGCAGCGCGTGCTCCGCGGCAGCGCCGAAAAGGCCTTTATCTTCAAGGTGACGGATAACGGCAGGAAGCACCTGCTGGAGGAAGGAACCGACCTCAAGTACGGGGCAAGGCACCTCAAACGGGCCATCGAGCGGCTGGTGGTGCAGCCCATGTCCAACCTGATCGCCACCGATCAGGTGCGCGGCGGCGACGCGCTTTGCATCGATTATGAAGATGGTGCGGAGGCCCTGACCTTTGTCCGCGATGCCGAAGGACTCTCCTACCGGTACATGGCCGAGATCACCGGCAATGTATGGATTCCGCCGATTGCCAGGGCAGCCACCGCGGCCGCGTTCACCCCGCCGGAACCACGCCCGGCGCGCTCCCGGAAAGCCTGAGTCTGTGTACAGCCGGGCAGCGCCGCGGGCTGCCATTCGCCTACTTCGAAACGTACCCCTGCACGTATAGCGAACGGAACCCGTTGACTGAGGTCTCCGTGCCGTTCACCTCAACGATCTTCGCGAAATTGTCGATGGCCGCCTTGCGCAAATCCCCGGTCTGGCCGTCGCGGCGCGGATCGTGCTCCTCGGCCATCAGCATGTAAACCGTGCCGTCCCTGGTCAGCAGGCCGATCGGTTGTCCGCTCTGCAGGCATTTCGTGCCGCAGGCCTTGTGCTTTTCGCCGTGCTTGCCCAGTTGCAGGTAGCACGACAAGTCGATAATCTCGCCAGTCACGGTTACCGCTTTGCCATCGAGCGGCTTCTTCGCCACGCCGGCGTTGACGGTGGTGTCGGTCCAGTCCGCCGCCGGCTTCTGGCCAAGCGTGGCGGCGGGTTTGTCCCAGGAACCCGCATCCGGGCCAACGGTCATCTCCGGATGCAACGTTGTCGAATCCTGAGCAATGAGAGTGAGCATGGCGGCTGCGGCGCCGCACAAGAGCATTCTGGTGGTTCGGGTCATACTCATAACAGCCTCGCACATCCCGCTTATTTGCGGAATCCGGTTTCGTCTTTAAAAGCCTCCAGCGAATTGTAAACGATGGGGCAATATGTGGCGCGGTCGGGCATCTGCCACATGCGGCTGAGAAACGACCCGGCGCCGTGCGTCAAATGCGGGAAATCCCGGCACGTATCCGGACGCCCCTCGTAGACGGTGCACTCGTTGCCGCTCAGAAAAACGCAGCCATTTTCGTTCCGCAGCAGAATGCGTCCCTCGTCTTCGGTTTTCACGGTGTACTCTTTCACCAGGACCGCCGGCTTCATTCCCAGAAATTTCGAGAGACGCTCGACGTCGCGATCGGTCACCCGCGTGGTGGCCACCCGGCAGCAGTTGGCGCAGGCCAGGCAATTGGTGGCCTCGGCCACTTCTTCGGCGATGCGCTTCAGCCGCCGTTCCACGAAATTGTGGCGCTTCAGCCAGGCCCGGAACCGGCCGTTTTCCTCGCGCTTCTTCTCGCCCATGCGCCGGATCTGGACGAGATCGGTAAGCATCCCTCCAGAGTACCGTCCCGTGGGGCAGGGCCGTGCCCTGCCTTACGTAGAATAGTTTTATATGCCAACCGTCGAAACCCAGCAGGAGTTCTACCGCATCCAGAAGCTGCCGCCCTACGTGTTTGCCGTCATCAATGAGATGAAGGCAAAGGCGCGCGCGGCACAGCAGGATGTGGTGGACCTCGGCATGGGCAACCCCGACGGGTCCACGCCGCGCGCGGTGGTGAACAAAATGGTGGAAGCCGCCCGCAACCCGCGCAACCACCGCTATTCCATGTCCCGCGGCATTCCCCGGCTGCGCGAGGAAATCGTCAAGCGCTACAAGGAAGGCTACGGCGTGGAGCTGGATCCGGAAACGGAAGCCATCGCCACCATCGGCGCCAAGGACGCGCTGGCGCACCTGCTGTTCGCCGTCATCGGGCCGGGCGACATCGTCGCTTCGCCCAACCCCGCCTACCCCATCCACCAATACGGCGTCATCATGGCCGAAGGGCACGCCTGCACCATTCCCATGCCCGACCCGGCCAGCTTCCTCAATTCCCTGGAAGATCTCTACCGCACCTCGCGAAAACCGAAAATGATTCTGATTTCGTTTCCGCACAACCCCACCACGCAGTGCGTGGAGATCGATTTCTTCCGCGAGCTGGTGCCCATGGCCGCTAAACACGGCACCATCATCGTGCACGATTTCGCCTACGCCGACCTCGGCTTCGACGGCTACAAGCCGCCCAGCCTGCTGCAGGTGGATGGCGCGAAGGAGATCGGCGTGGAGATCTTTTCGCTGTCCAAGAGCTTCAACATGGCCGGCTGGCGCGTGGGCTTCTGCCTCGGCAACAAGCGTCTGATCGGCGCGCTGGCGCGCATCAAGAGCTATCTGGATTACGGCATCTTTCAACCCATCCAGATCGCGTCCATCATCGCCCTGCGCGAATGCGCCGACGAAACCGAGCGCATCCGCGCCACTTATCAGCGGCGTCGCGATGTCCTGATCCAGGGGCTGGACCGCGCCGGCTGGCACGTGGAACCTCCGCGCGGCACCATGTTCGTCTGGGCGCCCGTTCCCGAACCGTGGCGCGAAGGCGGATCGCTGGAATTCTCCAAACTGCTGATGGAGAAAGCGCTGGTGGCGGTGTCGCCGGGCATCGGTTTCGGCCCGCTGGGAGAAGGCTTCGTGCGCTTCGCCCTGGTGGAGAACGATCACCGGCTGAAGCAGGCCACGGCATCCATCAGGAAGTTCATGCGCGGGACGTAGAACAGAGCCTGGCGGAACAAGCAATCGCCACGATTCCGGTACAATTGGAGGTGCGTGTGAGCTATGAGCGAGCGCATCGAAATCAACCCCGAAGTCATGCAGGGTAAGCCCGTGATTCGCGGGACCCGCGTGCCGGTGGAGCTTGTGCTGCGCAAGCTCGCCGAGGGTGCGACGACCGCGGATCTCCTGGATCAATACCCCCGGTTGACCGCAGACGACGTGCGCGCCGCACTCGGCTACGCGGCGGATACCATTGCCCACGAAACCGTCGTGTCGCTCAGCTCGCAGTAAACCCAGCCGAATGCGCTTTCTCGCGGACGAGTGCTGTGATTTCGCCGCGGTTCGATCTTTGCGCGAAGAGGGTCACGACGTGCTCGCGGTGAGCGAGTTTCGACACCGCTCCGTCGACAAAGAGGTAATGGAACTTGCGCTTGCCGACAACCCTGTTCTTCTGACCGAGGACAAGGACTTCGGATGGCTCGTTTTCGCGGGAAGCGCGGACTCGCCCGGCGTAATCCTGATCCGATTCCCCACCCTCCGCGAGAGGCACGCTCGGAGAGGCGGTTGTGAAACTGGTGCGAGACCACGGCGCGCGCCTCGCGGGGGCCTTCGTGGTTCTGCGGCCAGGCGCCGCGCGAATCAGCTTCGGTCCTCACCGCGCGCAATGAAACTCCGGTCCGGTTGCGGCACCATCTCCCGCGCAAGCATCGATTACTCCTTACAGCAGCATTCGCCAGGCCAGCCCAACACTCGCGGCGGCGAAATCCAGCACGGGCAGTTGTCCCACGTGCATGGCCAGCAATCGCGCGAAAATGTCCGGGCGCCTCGCGAACACCCCCAAAGCGCGCGTCTGCAGCAGAGGCCAGCGGTCCATCAGCAGCATGAAATCGGCCATGAACGCAGGCCGCCGTGCGATGCGCCGATGCGCCGCGGCATATTCCCGCAGGTCGGCCCGCTGCAGCGCTTCCACCAGCGCCAGCGCCTGCTGGAAAGCAATACCCAGCCCCTCTCCCGTGATGGCGTCCACCGAACCGGAGGCGTCGCCAACCAGAACCACCCTCCCCCGATAGACCGCGCGAAGCGTGCGCGTGGCCGTGATCCCGCCCCGTTCATTGCTGATCTGCTCGGCCCCGGCCAGCCGCGCCCGCAATTCCGGGAAGCGCTCCAGAGCGTCATCCAGGCGCAAATGCGCATCGCGCGCCAGCAGCGCGACCGAGATCTCCTCCGGAGCAACCGGCGTCACGTAAATCTGAAACGCCGGGCCCCAATAAATCTCCACGTGGTTCGTCCACGGCGCAATGCCATGATGGCGCCGGAACCCGAACCTGCGCGCCTCCCGCGAGCAATCGTCCAGACCCGCCCACGCGCGCACCCGTGATTTCCCTCCGTCCGCGCCCACAATCCAGCGCGCATGAAACGCGGTGGACCGGGTGCGGACAACCTCGCCCTCCATGCCCGTCACCGGATCGTCCCAATGCAGATCCACCCCCGCCCGTTCGGCCTGCTCGGCAAGAATCCGGTGCAAAGTGGTTCGCCGCACGCCGGCTCCGAAACCCCTCGGAAAATTCGCCGTGGCCGACGTCCCGCCGGAACCAACAAAGCGGACTCCCCGAAACGAAAATGATTCCTCGGAGGGAATCGACAAGCCCAAACGCCCCGTGGCCTCCAGCGCCTCGGGCATAAGACCTTCCCCGCAGGCTTTATCGATGGGAGGCCGGCCCGCGTCGGCCACCGTAACCCGGAAGCCCCGGCGGCTCGCCGCAATGGCCGTGGCCAGACCGGCAGGCCCGCCCCCCACAACCAGAATGTCCGTCCTGACCATGTTCGCTTCTACCAGCGCAGCAACACCAGTTCCGAGCAGAACCCCGGCCCCATGGCCGCCAGCACACTCCACGTGCCCGCCTCGGGCCGCCGCCGCGTCATGATCTCTTCCAACACCAGCAGCACCGATGCGGACGACAGATTTCCCGTCTTCCGCAGGCAATCCCAGGACACCGCCAGCTCTTTGGGCCGCAGGCCGAGCGCCGCCTCCGCCGCTTCCAGAACTTTGGGCCCGCCGGTGTGTACAATCCAGCAACCGATGTCCGCTCGCGTCAGATCGTGCTCGGCCAGAAACTGGTCGGCATCCCGGCCCAGATGTTCGCGCACCACATCCGGCACCTCGGGCGACAGAACAATGCGGAAGCCCTTCTCCGACACGTCCCACCCCATCACATCCTGAGTGTCCGGATAAAACGTGGAACGCGTATCAATGATCTTCGGCCCCGGCAAATCGCGCTCGGACCCGGCAATCAGCACCGCCGCCGCGCCGTCGCCGAATAAAGCGCAGGAGATCAGGTTGGCCATGGACAGGTCATCCCTCTGCCACGTGAGCGAGCACAATTCCACGGACAGCAACAGCGCAACCTGACCCGGATACGCCCGCACATAATCGGCCGCCCGCGCGATGCCCGCCGCGCCCCCGACGCATCCCAGTCCGAAAATCGGCACGCGCCGGATGTTCGGCGAAAGCCCCATGCGATTGATCAGCCGCGCGTCAATGGACGGGCTGGAAATGCCGGTGATGGAGACGAAAAACAGCGCGCCGATATCCGGCGTGCCCAAACCCGCGCGCGTCAGCGCCCGGCAGATGGCCTGGCTCCCCAGTTCTTCCGCGGTCTTGATCCACACCTCATTCGCCTGCCCCCACGTGGCCAGCCCCGGATAGGCTTCCATGGGCAACGAAAGATATTTGCCGTCAACCCCGACGTTGGCGTGCAGCAACTCCACCAGGCGCGGGTTCTCAATGCGGTCGCCCCAATATTGTTTCAGCGCGGCGCCGAGAACCTGCTGCGGGTAGTAGTGCTCGGGAAGCGCGCTCGCGGCGCCCACGATGTTCATTCGTTCATTGTCCCGGCTCAGGCAGCGACAGCGGATGACCAAAAGTCATATTCACTGTAATTTAGCAAGTTCTTCACGGTAGAGCCGGTTTTGCGGGTACTCTCCGGCCAGCCACGCCAGCGTGCGCTTCGCCTGCGGCCGGTTGTTGTCGCGCAGCGCCGCCACCGCCAGCAGCAGCCGTGCATAGGGCATCAGGTAGCGGCCCTTCCCCGCGGTGAGCCGCAGATTCGCGATCCCCACGTCCTTGTCCGTCTGCGCGCCGCCCAGACGCAGCAGCCAGCGAATGGGCGCCGGTTTCAGACTCAGCAGGTAATTTTCCACCCCGATGGCCAGATACGCGTCGTAACACTGCGGATGCGCCGCCAGCAGTTTGCCCGCCAGCTCCCGGCCCTCCTTCACTTCGCCCAGCGAAGTCAGGTACCGCTTCTCCACCAGCGCCAGATAGTCGGCGTGCAAACCGAGCCGCAATACCGTGGCCAACAGCGCGTTCTCATCGTCCGGCGAGCGCTTCAGCACGCCGTCCGCAATCGATTGCCCCCTCGCCAGCGCGCTCTCGAAGCTGGCTTTCACCGCGGGGTCGGGGTCCAGCCGGCGGATGTGCAGAAAGCTGGCGTTGTCCACAAAGAATTCCGATTGCAGAATCTGCATCCGGTCAAATTCCGAGAACAAGTACGCGGCGCCGTCGGAAACCGGACCAAGCGCGTCATCGGGATGCAGTTGCTCCCACTGGTGAAAGGATTGGTGCGCGCGCTCGAACTGCAGGTCGTACATCTGCTGGTACCCGCTGTCGAGCAGCGTCGCGTCCGCGGCGCAACAAGGAAGAGCGGCTGAAATGAGTAACAAGAAGATCTTCACAGTGCTGTACTTGCGACGAGCGCCGTCGCGCGCTGGTTACCGCCGGTGTGATTCACTATGGAGGTGATGCACAGCCACGTCGATTTTACGTTGGATTACCTGCTTCCTTACATCCTGACTGGCGCGCGACTCATCACCATCCTCCTGCTGGCGTGGATCGGCTCGCTGGCCGCTCACCGGGCGGTGAATACCCTTCGTGTGCACATGGTTCGCAAGGCCCAGAGCGGCGGCGTCGGCGATATGGAGCTGCAAAAGCGCGTCAACACCATGACCCGCGTGGTCAGCAGCGCACTGGCTGCCGTCATCTGGACCGCCGCGTTCGTCATGATGCTGCACGAACTGCGCTTCAATGTCGAGCCGCTGATCGCCGGCGCGGGCGTAGTTGGCGTGGCCGTCGGATTCGGCGCGCAGAGCCTGATCAAGGACGTCCTGAGCGGCATGTTCATGCTGGCCGAGAACCAGTTAAGAATTCATGACGTCGCGGTCATCGACGGGACCAGCGGCCTGGTGGAGGAAATCAATCTCCGCACCACCGTCCTGCGCAGCGAAGACGGTGCCGTCCACGTCATTCCCAATGGCTCCATTCAGAAGCTCGCTAATCTCACTCGCGATTTCTCGTACGCGGTCTTCAACGTCACCGTGGACTTCGGGCAGGACCTGGACCGCGTCATGAAAGTGGTGATCGAACTTGCCGGCGAGCTGCGCGCCGAGGAGCCCTGGTCGCAAACCATTCTGGACCCCATCGAAATGCTCGGCGTCGATTCGCTGGGCAGCTCCGGCGCGGTCATCAAATTCCGCTTCCGCACCCTGCCCATGCAGCAATGGAACATCGCGCGAGAAATGAACCGCCGCCTCAAGCGCCGCTTCGACGAGACCGGCATCGCCCTCGCGTTCCCGTCCCAGACGCTCTACCTGTCGCCCCCGCGGGACGACCTCCGCGCGGCGGTAAGAGAGATCCTGGTCGAACAGAAACAATAGCTACCTGCACCACCAGACTTGAAAATCTGGCAGCCAGTGGGGCAGGGCCATGCCCTGCCGTTATTTTCCATCCATCACTTCTGGTCCGTAGGAAACTGAATGGTGCTGTCCGCGCCGAATTTCCGGTAATCCGAGAACTGAATCTCGTCCCGCGTCCGCCCGTCTCCGCTTCGCGTGAAGTGGATCGCCCGCGTGGGCAGCAGGAAAGACCTTCCGCCCAGCGTCACCTCCGCATACTCCACCAGATTCCGGCTGTCCCGAAGATTGTACTCCGCAGGAATGTCGACATTCCGAAACGTAAACTGCACGATGTTGCCGCTGTCCGGGTCGGCATAAACGAACCCCTGGTACGCCGACACCCAGTGTTTGAACTGCTGCCGTTTCACTCCATTGACGGTCACGCTTCCCGTGGCCACGCAGCAGACCGAATATTGCGAACGAGCCTGCTCCACCGAATACCGGAAAACCGCTACGCGCCGTCCCTGCAGACTCTCCCAATGGTCCCATTCGAAACGCGCCTGGCTGTACGGTCCAAAGGTAATGGCCAGTATGGTGCCGAATTCTCCCCGGCTGTACGCGCCGCGGATCTCCGTTATGGGCCGTGTATTGGGCACGCCGTTCAACGTTCTGGTGTGGTAGTCTTCCATTCCCTCCGTGTAATTCAGGTCCTCCACAACGGTGTCTTCCAACCGCCACCCATCCGGCAGCCTGGCCTGCGGCTTGCGGGAACCCCGAATCCCCGATACGCGGCCGCTGCTCGAATACCGCGTGGTCTCCGTGCAGGACATGTTCGGAAGCGCGTCCACATAACCCAAAGCGTACGCGGTTATCCGCGCCAGCAAGGCCTTCTGCTGGTCTTCATCGATTCCGGCGTCGATCACCGCAACCGGCTGTGCCGGCGCCGGCAAACCCGCCGATCGCGCGCGCTGCTCATCCAGCGCCCGCACCGTGAGGGGCCCGGCGCCCTCGCCCTTCAGGATCTGGACAACGTCGCCGCTGAGCTGTTCGCTGAGCTGCAGGCTTTCCACCTGGCGCGCGCCCGCTTCGTCGCTGTCGTCGCCCGCCAGAAACGTCGAAACCAGTTGGAAGGTCTCGCCCGCGCTCACCCGCCGCACATCGGAACCGCGAACCGCACCCATCAGCAGCAGCAAAGCGCCCGCTGCCAGGCAGAGCCTCATTGCTGAACCTGTCGGGCCACCGCCTCGCTGGCCTCCACCCGCGCGATAATCGCCGCCAGCAGCCGTTCCAGTTCCTGCGCCTGCACCGGCCGCGAAAGCGTGAACGTACTGCTTCCCCGCGCCACGCGCGCCAGCTCCGGGCTCATCGGATCGGCAATCAGCACAAAGGCGGCGGTTCGCGATTGCACTTTCTCGAACAGATCCACCCACGTCAGGTTGGGCAGATGCGTTCCGCAAAAGATCAGGTCGAAACGCATGCGCTCGGCCAGGTCGGCCGCCTGCTCCGCGCTGGCCACCGGCACCACGCGATGTCCGTGATCGGTGAGCTGGCGCACCAGTTCACCCTGCTGCTTCGGGTCCGGATCCACCAGCAGGGCCGTCAGCCGGCGCGCGTTCGGTTGCGTCACGTCGGCCAGCGGCGAAAGCGCCAGCGTCTCTATCGTCCCGCACGGCAATTCAATTTCAAATCGCGATTGCGTGGACAGGATTCTGGACATGCGCACGTCGCCGCCGTGATTGCGAATCACGTTGCGGCACACGCCCAGGCTGAGCACCCCGGTGCCGGGCTGATGTTCGAATACGTCCGGCTCCAGCAGTTCCGGCAGACAGCTCCAGGCGACCTCCAGAATCGCCCGGTTCGCCTCCCGGGTGGTGGAAACGGTCATCTTTTTCTGGCGGGCCTGCGCCGCGCCCCGCTGGGCATGATGCAGAAACATGATCAGCGCCTGCTCCAGCTGCGAACGCGAGCCGGTGATCACCAGCGGGTGCGCCGAGAACCGCGAATGCAGATCGATGTGGCTCGCCGTCAGCTCCGGCGTCTGGAACTTCAGCGCGGACGCCAGCATGTCGTTCACGTCGAATTGCTGGATCTCCGAGCGTTCCCGCGAAAACGAGATCAGGCGCGCCACAATCTCGGAAGCCCGGCGCGATTCCGCCATCAGCTTGTCCAGACGTTCCCGGTGGGGGCCCAGAGATTCGTTCCGCACCGAGCTGGCCAGTTTCTCAATGGCCTCCAGCGGGCTGCGCAGTTCGTCGGCCACCACCGACATCAATTCGCCGGAGGCCGCCAGCTTCTCGCTGCGGAAGAGCTGCTCCCGCACGGCCTGCTGGTCCTGCAGCCGCAGCGCGATGGCAATCTGATTGGCCAGGTGCTGCGCGGTGGCCTGCTCTTCGTCGGTAAAATTATGCAGTTCGGCGGCGCACTGCACCACCAGAACGCCGCTCACTTCATTCCGCGCAAAGGCGGGCACGAACAGAATGGAGCGCGGGATGTCGTTCGCCGCGGAGTCGCGGAAGAATGCGCTTCTGCGCGTATCCGAGATCGCCAGCAGCGTCCGGTTCTGGTAACACAACGAAATGCCCTCCAGCACCGGCCCGGAATTTTCGTTCAGCGGGCCTGACTCGCCCGACGATGAGATGCGCCGGAACGTGTCCGAACTGGCGTCATGCAGATAAAGGCTGGCGTCCGTCAGCTTCCACAGCCGGGGCAAAACGCCATCCACCTTGCGCACCATCTCCAGCGGCGAAGAGGCCGCCACAATGTCCTCGCCCAGCACGTTGAGCTCTTTCATGTTGCGCCGCTGCACCGACATGCGCCGCTCGCGCGTCCACCACACAATGAACACGCACGCCACGCCGGTCATGGCCAGCAGCCATTCGCCCGGCGTGATGGGGAATGCGTCCTGCGCCTCCGCGGCCCGGGCCGGCTCCGCGGCCATCAGGATCGGCGCGCAGACCATGAGCGCGCCCGCGCCGCTGAAGAGCCTGGCGGACAGCCTCACAAAGCGGCCTGTTGCCGTTCCAGCCATGGTGGCAGAATAGGATCGCAAAAATCGCGCGCCAGCACATCCGTGTCCGCAAGCGTCTTGGTGTGCGTGGCGATGCCGGCAACGCGGCCTCCAGCGGCCCGCGCCGCCGCGATTCCCGTGGGCGAATCCTCAAAAATAATACAGTTTCCCGGCGCGGTTTGGAGCAGCTCCGCCGCCCGCAGATAAACGTCCGGCCACGGTTTCGGCCGGTCCACCTGTTGTCCGTCCACCACCACCGGGAAGTACCGCCGGAGTCCGGCGCCGTCCAGCACGAAATCGATGTTGGCCGGTTCGGCGTTGGACGCCACCGCGCGCGGTGTCCCGTTGGTTCGCTCCAGGAAACTGCGAATTCCCGGCACGATGTGCCGTTCCAGTTGCGGCAGCATCATTTCGCGGAACAGCCGTTCTTTCTCCGCCCCATGGCGGAATACTTCGTCCGGCGGCAAATTTGCGTCAATCAGCGTCCGCACAATCTCGTCGTTGCGGCGGCCGTGCATCTGATTCTCGATATCGCTGCCGGATATTCCCAGGCGTTCCAGATAAACCCGCCAGGCTTCCGTGTGCAAGGGCATCGAGTCTATGATCACTCCGTCCAGATCGAAGACCAGCGCCAGACCCTCCGGAATCCGCAGAGGCATCATACCGCTTCGCTGGCGTGATAAGAACTCCGCACCAGAGGCCCCGCTTCCACGTGCGCAAAGCCCATTCTCACGCCCTGTTCGCGTAGTTCGTCGAACTCTTCCCGGGCCACGTACCGCAAAATCGGCAGATGCTTCGCGGAAGGCCGCAAATACTGGCCCAGAGTCAGAATGCCGACGCCGTGGCCGCGCAGATCCCGCATCACCTGAAGAACTTCCTCCACGGTTTCGCCAAGCCCCAGCATCAAACCCGATTTGGTGGGGATGTGCGGCGCGAGCTTCCGCGCGTGAGCCAGCATATCGAGGGAGCGCTCGTAGCGCGCGCCCAGACGCACCTGCCGGTACAAGCGCGGCACCGTCTCAATGTTGTGATTCAGCACGTCGGGATGCGCGTCCATCACCGTTTCCATGGCCGCGTGCGATCCCTGAAAGTCCGGCACCAGGACTTCCACCTTGCACGCCGGAATCCGCTCGCGAATGGCCTCCATGGTGAGCGCGAACAGCTCGGCGCCTCCATCCTTGCGGTCGTCCCGGTTCACGCTGGTGATCACGGCGTAGCGCAACCCGAGCGCCACGCAGGCCTCCGCCACGCGCCGTGGTTCGTCATAATCCACCGCCAGCGGAGCGCCTTTCTGAACCGCGCAAAACCCGCACCGCCGTGTGCACACGTTGCCCAAAATCATGAAGGTGGCAGTGCGGCGATTCCAGCATTCACCCACATTCGGGCACGCGGCGCTCTCGCAAACCGTGTGCAGCTTGAGCGTGGTAACCAGTTCCTTCAGCTCGCGGTAGCTCTCGCCCACGGGCGCTGGCGCGCGCAGCCACGCGGGCCGGACCGGCTTCGGATCCAGGGATACGAGCACTTTCTTATTCTAACGGCTACCGCCGTCTAATCCGTACCGGACAGCGATAGTAATGGAGCGGTTTTTCGATTCCAGGGCGCGAAACAGCTCAGTCAAACACCCTGGCCACCTCTCCCCGGCTATAGATAACTTCCCCGCGCCGGATGGTCGTCTCCACCAGGTTGACGCCGAAATGATAAGCCAGCTCCCGGTAATCCGGCGCGCTGAGCACCAGCAGATCCGCGTCTTTGCCATATTCGATGGAGCCAACGCGCCCGGCGCGCCGCAGCGCGTGGGCTGCGTTGATGGTAGCCGCGCAAATGGCCTCGGCCGGCGTCATGCGCATGGCCCGGCAAGCCAGCGCGATGGCCATCTGCATGTTGTGCGAAGGGCACGTCCGCGAATTGTAGTTGGTGGCGATGGCCACCGGCACGCCCGCATCGATCAGCCTCCGCGCCGGTGCGTAGCGTTCCCCTCCCAGGTAAAACACCGAACCGGGCAGCAGCGTCGCCACCGTGCCGCTGCGCCCCAGCAGCGCGGCCTGTTCCTCATCGACATAAATCAGATGATCGATGCTGACCGCCCCGGTCTCCATGGCCAGTTCCACGCCGCGCGTCTTCGACCGTTGCCCGGAATGCACCTTCACGCCGAACCCGAGCTGCCGCGCGGCAAGAAGAAAATCGCGGCATTCTTCGTAACCGAACGCGTCGTCCTCAAGTTCGATATCCACGAATTCGGCCAGCCGCCGCCGCCGCACCACCGGCAGCAGGCGCGTCCCATACCCGCGCGGGCCCCCTCCGCTGAACGACGCCGAAACCATGGCCGTCGAAATCACCGGGATCAGCCGCCCGTGTAATGCTTCGTGAATGCGCAAAATCTTCAACTCGCCGGCTTCGCTCACCCCGAATCCCGATCTGGCCTCAATCATCGTAGTGCCCTCGCGCACGCAATCCTGGATCGTGCGCAACGCCTGCCGCCGCAACGTGCTGCCGGAAGTCAGTTCAATCTCCCGCGATGCGCGGGCCGGCGCCCCCGCTCTCTCTCCTGAGATCAGCGCCTCGAATTCATCCAGACGCGGAGCGCCGGACACCAGGTGTGTATGGCTGTCCACGAACCCCGGCATCACCACGCGTCCCGTCGCGTTGATCTCAACAGCGCCGCGCGCCGCCGCCAGATTCTCCACGCGCCGCGTCGGCCCCACTTCGCGGATCAGGCCGTCGACAATCAACACCGAGCCGTCCTGCACCACGCCTGGGTTGCGTAAGTCGCTCCCCCGCCTTGGCCCGGCTGGGCCGCGCAACGTGAGTAGCTGCCGCGCGCCTCGAACGAGGATGGGCCTGCCCATGAGTTACGAACAGAATACAGGTGTAATGTCGCAAGCCCCGCTAAACCAAGACAGCACAGTGTTTCCTGGGTGAACGCCCTGGACGCGGCCTCCGAACGTGCCCCGGTTTGTTGTACAGTCTGGACGGATGGCCTTGCTTCGCGCCGACATGAAATCCTTGCTGCTCAGTCCCCCCGGCCCCGTTCGAACCATCACGCTGAACCGGCCCGAGCGGCGCAACGCCCTGTCTCTCGAATTGATGGACGAATTAATTGCCGCTCTCGACGGAGTTTCTTCGGACGCCGCCACCCGCGTCATTATCCTGGCCGCCGCCGGCAAAGTTTTCTGCTCCGGGCACGATCTGAGCGAGCTGGTGGACCGCAAGGTGGAAGACTACCGTCACATCTTTGACGTCTGCGCGTCTCTGATGAAGAAGTTGCAGAGCATTCCGCAGCCGGTGATCGCGCGCGTCCACGGCCTGGCCACCGCCGCCGGGTGTCAGCTTGTCGCCACCTGCGATCTGGCCGTCGCCGGCGCCGCCGCGGCCTTCGCCACACCGGGCGTGCGCATCGGTTTGTTTTGCAGCACGCCCATGGTGGCCCTCACGCGCGCCATCGGCCGCAAACGCGCCATGGAAATGCTGCTCACCGGCCGCACCATCAACGCCGAAACTGCCGCCTCCTGGGGCCTCGTCAACGCCTGCGTTCCGGACGACGCGCTCGACTGCGAAATCGCCGCCCTGGCCGAACGCATCGCGGAAGCCAGCAGCTTTACGGTCGCGCTCGGCAAACAAGCCTTCTATTCGCAAATCGAGCTCAATCAGGACAAGGCCTACGCGTTCACCAAAGAAGTGATGAGCATGAACTCCCTGGCCAACGACGCGCGCGAGGGCATCACCGCGTTCCTGGACAAGCGCCCGCCCTGCTGGAAAGGACGATAGTGGGCGGCCGCAGCGTGTTGCTCCTGTCCGCCGCACTCGCCGCCTTCGGACAATCGCCCGAGGAGCGCACCCGGCAAGCGCTCGATCAAGTCCTCGCGCACAAATACGAAGCCTTCTACGCGATGTTTACGCCCCGCATGAAAAGCCTCATCAGTCTGGACACCTTCTCGTCGCAGATGGACCAGATCGCCGCTCTGGGCACACCGAAGAGTGTGGATGCGCCGCGCACCATTCCCATGGGCAACTCGACGGTGGTGACCATCACCGTCCACTGGCCGCCGGCGTCCCTCGATTTCCAGGTGAGCTGGAACGAAGCGGGCCAGATCGATGGAACGCATTGGCGGCCCGTCTCCGCGCCAGATCCGCCGTGGCAGCTTCCGTCATACGTCCATCCGGAATCTTTCACCGCGGCCGAACTCACCGTGGGCGGCGACATGTGGAAACTGCCCGCGACGCTCACCATGCCGAAAGGCGCCGGCCCATTTCCGGTAGTGGTGCTGGTGCACGGCTCCGGCCCCGAGGACCGCGACGAAACAATCGGCGCATCAAAGCCCTTCCGCGACCTCGCCGAAGGCCTGTCCTCGCGTGGCATCGCCGTTCTGCGCTACGTGAAACGCACCAAACAGTATCCGCAACAGTGCGCGGCCGACCCGAACTTCACCATGACCGAGGAGACCGTGGACGACGCCGTGCGCGCGGCCGATCTTGCCGGCACGCAACCCCGCATCAACCCCGCGCGTGTCTTCGTCCTGGGCCACAGCCAGGGCGGATATATGGCCCCGCGCATCATGAAACGCGACCCGAAGCTGGCTGGCTTCATCGTTCTCGCGGGCAATGTGCGGCCGCTTGAGGAGCTCATTGTCGAGCAAACCGAATACCTCGCCAGCCTCGACGGCCCTCTCACCGCGGAAGAGCAGGCCCGCGTGGACGACGTCCGCCGGAATCCGCTCGCCCGGTTCCACATCCCCGAGCCATACCTGGCCGATCTCCGGAACTATCATCCCGACGCCGAGGCGAAGAGCCTGAACATGCCCATGCTCATCCTGCAAGGCGAACGCGATTATCAGGTGACCATGAAGGATTTCACGCTATGGAAGGCGGCCCTCGGAGACCGCGGCAATGTGACCTTCCACACCTACCCCAAACTAAATCACCTCTTCATCGCCGGAGCAGGCAAACCCTCGCCCGACGAGTATGAGAAGCCCGGCCACGTGGATGAACAGGTGATCGCCGACATCGCCCAGTGGGTGCAGCGATGAACCATCGCGGCGTCTTCGATACCACCGTGATCAAATTGGAAGGCTCGTCAGCTTCCACTGCCGACGATGTTGTCGCCGTGGAGGAGCCGCTGGAGATCCAGGTGCGCCGGGGCGAGGACCACGAATGGATCAGCCTGTCGGTGACCATGCGCACGCCGGGTCATGACGCCGAGCTGGCCGCGGGCTTCCTGCTCGGTGAATCGGTAATCCGCGACTCCCGCGATATCGAAGCAATGGAACCATGGGGCCCGCTGACCGGCGAACTGCGCGTCCGCAACATCGTGCGAGTAACTCTCGCCCCCACCGCCCGCTTCGACGCCTCCCGGCTGCGCCGTAACTTCTACACCACGTCAAGCTGCGGCGTGTGCGGCAAGGCCTCGCTTGAGGCCATCGACGCCATGCGCCCGCCCCCCCTCGAACAGCGTGAATTTCACATCGCCGCCGCTACGCTGCACCAACTGCCCGCGCTCCTCCGGGAAAATCAGGACGTCTTCGGGTGCACCGGCGGTCTGCACGCCGCAGCGCTGTTCACGGCGTCCGGCGAGTGCATTGCCGTGCGTGAAGACGTGGGCCGCCACAACGCCATGGACAAGCTCACCGGCCACGCCCTGCTCAACGGTCTTGAAACCCGCGACAAGGTTATTCTCGTAAGTGGGCGCGCGAGTTTCGAACTGGTGCAGAAGGCGCTCATGGCCGGCGTACCCGTGCTTGCCGCGGTGGGCGCTCCGTCCAGCCTGGCCGTGCAACTGGCCCGGGCTTTCGGGATGACCCTGGCGGGATTCCTTCGCGACGGGCGCTGCAACATCTATTCGGGCGACGGGCGAATCGAGACCAAATGAAGCTTCGCATCAGAGGAAACACCATTCGCTTCCGGCTGACGCAGTCCGAAGTGGCGCGGTTGGGCAGCGGGGCCGGCTTGCAAGACAGCACGGAGTTTAGCCCGGCACAGGTTCTGACATGGCTGCTGCAGCCAGCGCCCATCCCGGCGATCGAAGCAACGTTCCGCGACGCCGCCATTACCGTGAGCCTGCCGGAAAGCGCCGTGAAAAGCTGGGCGGGCTCAGACGAGGTGGGGCTTTACGGCCAGTCCGGCGCGCTCGAAGTTTCGGTCGAGAAAGACTTCCGCTGTCTCGCCCACGAGGGCGCCGCCGAGGAACCCGACGCGTTTCCGCATCCGCAGGAAGCCGGCAAATGCTAAACGGGTCAGGGCAGCCCGCAAATTGACTCGAACGGCCCGTTCAAGCTACCCTCCAGGAGTAGGCGTTCTTGAGTGGCGCGGTAGCCAAGTGGTAAGGCAGGGGTCTGCAAAACCCTTATTCGGCGGTTCGATTCCGCCCCGCGCCTCCAACATTTAGCCTCCTGGACAGTCACTTGGAGCAGCCGTCGTGGCTTCGCCGCGATACGGCCATCAACGATCACTCAAGCTCATCATCCACACGTTCCCCGTGCGCTCGCTCATATTGAACACAATCTTGTCGCGCGCCACGGACATCTCCAGCGGGCCCACCTGCACGTTGAGCAGCGACCGCCGCGCTTCGTGAGCGTGGAATATCGGGATCGCTCCGCCCATGGGGCGTTTCGATCCGTCAAGGCGCTGCGCCCAAATACACCGGAAGCCATCGCGCTCCGACATGAAGTACAGGATGTTGCCGTCCGCCGACCATCGCGGTTTATCGTCCCAAACGCCGTCCGTAATGGCGATCCATTCCGATTCGGGAACCGGCCCGCTGCTACGGAACGGCGCCACAAAGATGCGCGACCGCCCCGCCGTAACCGCGTTAAACGAAACCCAGCGATCGTCGGGCGAGAAGCGCGGGTTCCACAGGCTCCAGACCGCATGGTTCAGCAGTCCCGTCCTCCGTTTGGATACCAGGTCGACAACGGAGATCCGGGCTGGCGCGCTTCCGATGCACAGGAACCGTTTGCCATCCGCGGACCACCCGCCGTTCGACGCGCAGTCCGGGACGCGTTCACGGCTGCCGTCGTTAAGGGACACCAGGTACTCCACCGTCTCCTGCCCCTCGGCCGTGCGATAGGCGATCCTGCCGCCGTCGGCCGAGAAGGCCGAGCCAAACGCCGGGCTCGGTGGAGTCGAGACGACACTCTCTCTGCCCGTCACCAGATCCCTGACCCAAAGGTCGCGCGTGCCCGTCCTACTCGAACTGTACGCGATCTTCTTTCCGTCCAGCGATACCGCGGGGTAACTGTGGTCAAACGCATCCGCGGTGATTCGTTGCGGGGCGCCGGACGGCTTCGTTCCACTCGAGTCCAAAGGTATGCTCCAAACATCCAGACTTCCGGTCAGGCTCGAGAACGCCACCTGATTGCCCGGCGCCACCGAGGGCTGAACGTCCATGCTCGTCCCGAAGGTCAGCCGCCGCGGAGCTCCGGACACCTTCCAGTCGCCGGCTGAGATCGGAACCCGCCACAGATTCTGCGTGTCGGCTAACACCGCCGACATCAGCACGCCCGTGCCATCGCCCGTCCACGCCTCCGGGCTCTGGCTCACTGACTCCAGGCCAAGCACCCGAAACACCCCGGTCGCGCCGGTCGCCACCGCCGGTCCGCCGTCGATCGGAGTCACCCACCAGTCCAGGCTTCCCGAGCCCGGCGCAAGGCTCCCCGCGGGTTCGGCCCGTGTGTTCGGATCGCGGTTGCCCAGGAACAGGAGATGCTTGCCGTCCGGCGTCCAGATCGGATAGGCGGCGGATGCGAAATCGGGCCGAATCTCTTTTGGCGCCCCGCCGGCCGCGGGTGCAATGTATATCTTCGCGACCCCGGGAGGCATAAAGTTCGATCGGTTCAGTCCAATCGCTTCCGTTCCCACCCAGTACGCGATCCACTTGCCGTCCGGAGAATACCGGGGACCGCGTCCGAGCGGAGCGATTTTTCTCGCCTCTCCGCCCTGGCCGGACGCCACATAAACGCCTCCGCCATCCCGTTCCGAACGAAACACAATGGTCCAGCCGTCTGGCGAAAACGAAGGGGAATAAGCGTCCGCGGCATCGTGCGTTATGCGCGTCGCGGCGCCGCCCACCGGTTGTACCCAGATATCCAGATTCCCCTCGCCGCCGCGGTCCGACGCGTACGCGATAAGCCTTCCGTCCATCGACAGCGCCGGAGTCATGGTAAGACCCGAATCGGATGTCACCCGGACAAGCCTGGCCGTTCGCTCCGCGGGCCCCGCCCGGCTTCGAACAATCATCAGGGCCAGGAAAATCGCCGCTACGGAAATCGTCACCGCCAGAGCCGGCCGCAGCCACCTGGGTCGGGGCGGCGTCCCGGCTTGCGGCGCTTCCCCGGAACCATCAACCCGCGCGTCCCTGACGTTCGCCACGAACCGGTAGCCGTGCTTCGGAAGCGTTTGAATGTAAGGAAGGCCCGGTTGATAGTCTCCCAGGATTTTCCGCAGGTGGGAGATATAGTAGCTGAGATTACCCTCTTCCACGAAGGTTTGCGGCCACACCGCCTGAATGATCTCTTCGCGCCCCACGGTCTTGCCAGCGTTCGAGACCAGATAAAGCAGCGTATCGAAGGCCTTGGGCGCGATCGTCACCAGCGCGCCTCCGCGCGTCAATGTCCGGGCAAGCGGGTCCTGCCGGTATGGACCGAACTCGTACATCGCCGCCATAGGCCGCCTTAAGATTTTCCAACAATTTTCAAGAAGATTCAAAGGACTGGTACGGCGGGCGCGCCTGTACACTACTCCAAGCCGCGAAGGCGCAATGTAAATCCCGGCTCACAAGGAAGTTCCGGCTCGACAGGCAGCCATGAACATTTTCCCAAGGAGGACTCTCATGACAATCCGGTTTCTCGCCACGTTTTTTGCTTGCTTGGTCTCGAGCTTAGGCGGGGCGTCGCAATCAAAGGCCCAGGTGACCGCGCACCCGCATGTGACTATATCGAACTTCCCGCTGAGCTTCTTTGCTATTCTCGCTCACCTGGCCGACGGCCCAAGCGGCGGAAGTATTTTCGACACAGACGTTTCTATAGAAAGCACGTCGACCAGCGACGACTTGGTCCAGGTAAATGTGTACGGCAACGACGGCCTGCCGCTTACTTTGGCTACCGCACAGATGGGAACCGCCAGCAGCTTTACCTTCACTATTCCTCCGGACGCAATAGTGCACATTACGACAACGGGCCAGGGCTACCAGCTGGGCGCCACACAGGGAACACCGGGCACCCTGGCCCAGGGGTACGCCGTTGTCGACTACCTTTCAGGAACAGGAATTGCGTTCGCCACCTATACGCTCAGCACCCAGACGGAAGGCCCGGTCACCTCCGTAGCCGTGCCTTCCAGCACTCCCGGCACCGCGTTCGACGCTCCGACCTCTTATTTTGACGGGTATGGGTTGGTTAATCTGGGATCAGGTCCCTTGACCGTAAACTTTACGCTTTTTGACTCGGGGGGCGATATCAAGGATCTCGCCTCGCTTCTGATCGGGAGCGCCGAGCACACTTCCTTTAACACGTACGACCTGTTCTCAGATGTGACAACCGACCTCGACGGGACGCTCGAAATGACTGGCAACCAGCCCTTCGCCGCTTTGGCCATCGGCGTAACTCCCAACGCCACCCCCTCCAAGTACGAGCTCGATTTCCTGCCCGGCGCCTCTTCTACCCCGCTGGCCACCGGCTATAACGGGGACTTTAGCGTCGTGGCCGGACCCCATGCAGGGACCACCGGGACGCTGGGACTCACCAACATTGCTCTGATTGGAACAAACACGTACTCCGCGACGGCCAGCATTACATACGCGGGAGCGACCAATAGCGAACTACTCGTATTGTCTGCACCGTCGTATGCAGGCACACTCGCCCTGCAGAATCAGATGCTTTCCACATCCGATTGCCGGCCGACCACCACCCTCGCTCCGTGGTTGACGGGGCTCAGCATCAGCTTCCGGGAACAACCCGATGGGAGCCTTTCAGGAATAATCTCCGGATGCGGACATACGGACGAGGACTTCGCGACGTTCGTCGGGCTAATGCAAGCCCCCTAAACGCAGAGCCGGGAGACATTCCCGGTTCTCTGACCTGGAAGGTGGCCGGAAGGGGTGCGGCCTATCGAACCGGTCTCCTGGCGTGAATCAGGACGCCGGCCACATCCTCCAAAGCTCGGCGCAGCGCGGCGACAGCTTCACTGCCGAACCTGTTCCGCCACTCCGCTTCCACCGCCTGAGTCCGCCCCTCATGCGCGTCACTGACAACGAAGCCCTTTTGCGTCAGACATACGAGTTCGTTGCCCCTGTCGCCGCTGACACGGAGGAAGCCATGACGGTTCAACGCGGATACGCCAACAGGACACCCAAGCTCCAGCAAGGGCCGCCCCTCGGGCGGGATGCGCCTGATCACGTTTGCGCTGAGCGAAAGCGCAACCGGCGACTTTTCTTCATAGTTCATCGCGAAGGCAACCAGGAGTTCGGAGACTAATGCGGAAAAGGGAAGATCCGAGACGGCGTCTCCGTCCTGCCGTGACACTGCTTTCCAGTCCTGCCCGTTTCCACCGGTAACACTCGCGTCCGCCGGGCCATAACTGGCCGGGTAATGGGGGTGCTCCAGGGGCAACATAGCAACAACTTCTTCCAGAGATCCGCGGAGTTTGTTTTTCTGGCCAGCACCTGCCTCCGCCCGCCACCGCTTTTCGGCGGCCTGTTGCAGTGGCTTCCATCGAGCCACCGCATCAGACCCGCGGACTGTCAGCCGCACGGTTGCGTGGCCCCGGCCAGACTTCAGCTCTTCCACCCATCCATTTCTGGCCGCCGCTGACACCCTGGTTCGCACGGCGCGTTTCGACAACCGGAGACTCGCCGGCAACGTTCGACTTTCGACACCCGTGTGGTCGAGAACCCTCAGCAGGTTCGCCCACTGGTCAAGCGACGGCATACCGGGCCTCCCGGCCCCGTGGTCGATATAGGCTCGCTCCAGTTCGGCGAGGACATTCCACAGCAATGACGGCAGAGTCACAGCTCGGCCGCCGCTGGCGGACCCAGCTTTCCGTCCTCCGCGGCTTCCAGATAGACACCTAGGTTGCCCGCGTGCAATAGATGCGTCACCACCAGGAACAGACAGACCTTCAACAGCAGGGCCACCAGATAGGTATAGATCTGCCATTCCGCCGGCAGGTCAAAGAAGAAAACATAAATCATTTGGATCAGGGCGTACGCGTAAAGCGGCGCAAGCATCCAGCGGGGAACCCTGATCCAATGGCTGTCGAACCGGCCCACCAGAAACGCAATGGCAAGTCCATCGTAGATCCCCAGGAAGCCGAGACAGAACTCGTTCAATCCCCAGACATGCATCCGGCCGGCCACCGCCAGCAGCATCACGCCGGCGCCAATCCCCCAGGTGACTCCGATGGCTTTCCGGAACGAGGCATTGCGTTCCGGCTGCCCGGGCGCGGCCACGCTCGGTTTGTCCAGCACGAAGAAGCACCAGAACAGCGGAAACGCGGTCAGGCAGTTGAGAACGTCCGCCACGGGGTATGGGTTCCGCCCCACGGCGGTCAGAGCCCACAGCCAGGTATACAAAGCCAGCCACAGGACCCAAGCGCATCGCCAGCCCGCGATGAACTGCGCCAGGCATTTGCGCGCGATCGGATGCCCGGCGCCGATGGTCCGCGGCTTCAGGATGCCGGTGAACTGAATTCCCAGCAGGAGTCCGGCCACCGCGGCATGCACCAGATGCAATACCGCCGGTGCGCCCGGAGCAGCGGCCCCCTGTCCGGCCACGAACGTAGCGCCCGCGGCCGCCAGCAGCATAAAGCAGAACCGCAGCGCCACGGTAGTCGCCACGGTGGAAATCACTGAGCGGAACACGTCGGCTGTCAGGGTGCTCCGGCGGTGCGCGTGCAGCGGCGTGAGCGCGGCATGCGGCGCACTCTCCACATCAGCCTCCGCGGCCTGCTGTTGCTCCCACGCGCTCAGCACGGCCGCCGCGCGGCGCCTCTGCTCCGGGACGGCCAGCGCGGCCCGCAGCGCGTCGGCTTCCATTAGCTGATCGAAAAGGTCCTGGTCCGCCGCCGCGCTTTCAAACAGCGCCTGTTCCTGCTCCGCCGTCAACTCGCCGGCCGTGTGCCCCAGCAGCAGCGCGTCGGCGTCGAAATGGCCGGGCCCCGTCATGTGCCGCCGCCTCCCGCCAGGCGCAGCAGGGCCCGATGGCAACGCTTCGCCATTTCATAAATATTCCCGGAGATCCCCATGCGCACTCGAATTTCCGCGTACTCCTGCTGCTCCACCAGCTTCAGCCGCAACAGCTCCCGGCAACGCGGCGAAAGCTGCAGCATGGCGCGCAGAAAGCGGTCTGTCTGTTCGCGGGCGCCCACCCGCTCGAACAGATCCCCGGCGGAAGGGACTGGCGGCGCGTCGGCGGCCCGCGAAAGCCGCTCGCGCTCGCGCCGGAACTGGGCAATCTTATGCCGCGCCGTCCCGATGGCGATCGCGGTCATTTCTCCCAGCTCCCGTTTTTCCGGATATTGCTCCCACAGCGCCACAATGCAGCTCTGAGCGATCTCCTCCGCGTCGCCGAAGCCGGCCTCCCGCGGTACCAGCCGCCGCAGCGCGAATCCGAGAATCCGCTGGCGGATCAGGGCAAGGTGCTCCTGATATCGCTCTTCCCCGAATTCGGCCTCGCGAATCGGAAACACCGTGTTTCATTGTAGGCGCGCCCGTCCAAAAAAATAAAACACAACCGGGTGTGAGATTGCGGCGCCGACGAGCGATTCCCATGTATGAGTCTCTTCGTGACGAAATCGATCGGCCACATCCTCGCGCAAGCGGATACGGGCCCCCACCGGCTGAAGCGCACCCTCGGCGCGGCGCAGTTGGTGGCGTTGGGAATCGGGGCCATTATCGGCGCCGGTCTCTTCTCCCTCACCGGGGTGGCGGCCGCGGAGAACGCCGGCCCGGCGGTGGTTATCTCCATGGCCGTCGCCGCCATTGGGTGCGCTCTCGCCGGCCTCTGCTATAGCGAATTTGCGTGTATGCTCCCGGTGTCGGGCAGCGCGTATACCTACGCTTACGCCACCCTCGGCGAATGGATCGCGTGGATCATCGGATGGGACCTGGTTATCGAATATGCCATCGGCGCGGCCACTGTCTCCATCAGTTGGTCGGCATACGTCGTGTCCCTGCTGAATGCGTTCCACATCCATCTCCCGGCCCGCTGGATTGCCGGACCGTTTGAGGGCGTGGAGCTCCCCGATGGCATGGCCGCTCCCGGATACGCCAACCTGCCCGCCGTCCTCATCGTGTTTCTCGTTTCCGTCCTGCTGATGATCGGAATCAGGGAGTCGGCGCGCGTGAATGCCGCCATTGTCGTCATCAAGCTGGCCGTGGTGCTGGTGTTCATCGGCGTTGGGTGGTCTTATATCAATCCCGCGAATTACCACCCGTTTCTGCCCCCCAACACGGGCGCTTTCGGCTCGTTCGGAATCAGCGGCATCATGATGGGCGCGGGCACTATTTTCTTCGCGTATATCGGCTTCGACGCCGTATCCACCGCTGCTCAGGAGTGCCGCAATCCGCAGCGGGACATGCCCATCGGCATGATCGGATCCCTCGCGGTCTGCACCGTCCTCTACATCCTCTTCGCTCTGGTTCTGACCGGACTTGTACCCTACACCAAACTCGGAGTTGCCGCGCCCGTCGCCGTGGCCATCGATCGAACGCCTTATCTCTGGCTGAACAACCTGATCAAGTTCGGCGTCATTTGCGGCTTCACCTCCGTCATCCTCGTCATGTTGATGGGCCAATCGCGCGTGTTCTATTCGATGTCGCGTGACGGCCTGGTTCCCGCGGTGTTCTCGCACATTCACCCAAGGTTCCATACGCCCTGGCGGTCGAATCTCCTGTTCTTCCTGTTCGTCGCGCCATTCTCCGCGTTCTTGCCGCTCAGCGTGGTGGGGCGCATGACCAGCATCGGAACGCTGTTCGCGTTTGTCATCGTCTGCGCCGGAGTCTGGGTGATGCGCGTAAGAAATCCCGGGCAGGAGCGGCCGTTCCGAACCCCATGGGTCCCGGCGGTGCCGATTCTGGGGATCGCCGTGAACTTCGCCCTGATGTATTCGCTCGGCCGTTCCAACTGGCTGCGGCTCCTGGTCTGGCTGGTCATCGGCCAGGTGATTTATTTCCTGTATGGACGGCATCACAGCCGGGTGGCACAGAGTGGCAAACAGCCTCCTGTTTGACATCCCGCTCGGCGAGCCCCTAGAATGGCGAGTAACCTCGGTTTTTCAACGACACGTTCACGGGAGAGCGCAAATGGAAGAACGCGAAGTCAACGAGAAGGTTCTTAGCCGGGTGGACGCGAACCGGCGGGCATTCGTGAAGCGCATTCTGGCGGGCGCGGCATTTGCCGTTCCGGTCCTGGCCACGTTCACCATCGATGCGCTCGCCCCCACGTCCGCGCAAGCGCAGTGCCTGAACTGCACGCCGGCCACGCCGGAGCCTTCCACGTTGCTGCTCGTCGGCACCGGGGCCATCGGCCTGGGGATTACCGCCTATCGCAAGGCGAAGCGCAAGAACGATGACCCAAAGGCGGGCACCGGCGCCGATGAGTCCACGCCCGGCGAATAGCGGGTGCTTGCCGAACCGCGACGGTGACGGAGCGGGGACTACTGATTCACGCCCGTGTTGCTTACCGCCGCGCTGATTGTCAGGAACGAGCAGCAATTCCTCGCTGCATGCCTCGATTCCATCCAGGGCCTGGTGGATGAAATCGTCATCGTAGACACCGGTTCCACGGATCGCAGCAAACAGATCGCGCTGGACCACGGAGCCCGCCTGCAGGAAGTCGCGTGGACCGGCGACTTCTCCGCCGCGCGTAATCGTGCTCTCGATCTCGCGCGTGGCGAGTGGATTCTCTACATCGATGCCGATGAAACGGCGCGCCCGGGCAGTTTCGCCGAAATCCGCGCGCAACTGGCCGGTTCGAAGCACATCGGCTATTACGCGCACCTGCATCCCCGGCCGGGCTACACCCCGTATCGCCTCCTGCGGCTTTTCCGCAACCACCCGGACATAAGGTTCAGCGGCCTCATTCACGAGCGTGTCTGGCCGGCCATTCTGGAGCGCTATGCGGAGTCCGACGTCGGCGACAGCCAACTCACGCTCGATCATCTCGGCTACGAAGGCGACCCGGCGGTCAAGAACGCGCGCAACCTCCCGTTGCTGCACAAAGCCCTCCGCCAGGATCCCACGCGCGTCTTTTCGTGGTGCCACCTGGCGGATATCTACCTCGCGCTCGGCAAGGAGCGCTTCGCGGAACGGGCCTGGCGCAGCGCTCTGGCGATTGCCCGCTCGAAGAAAAAGCCCGGGCAGGAGGATTATCTGCCCTATGTCGGGCTCATTCAGTTCATCATGGGGAAAGACGGCGACGTCGAAGACCTGGTGCGGGAGGCCATTGACCGTTTTGGATCGAACGTCCAGGTGTGGTGGCTCCAGGGCCGGGCGCTCATGAAACAGGGCGAATTCAGAGCCGCGGTGGGTGCGTTCGAAAGAGTGCTCGCGTTCGGCGAGCGCGGAGACTTCGACACCGCCGTGGCCTACGACGCCCGCGTTTTCGGCGTGCTGTCCTATGACTCCCTCGCTACCTGCTATTTCCGCCTCGGTCAATACGCCCAAAGCAGGCGCTACTACGAATTGGCCGCGGCATGCGATCCGTCCCGCCTGGAATATCGGGTAAAGGGAGCGTTGTGCGCGCGCCTCGAGCAGTCGGGCCGTGCCGCGCCGCCGGCGGAATGACACCGCGGATCTCGGTAATCATTCCCACCTTGAACCGGCCCGCGGAACTGCGCGTCTGCCTGAACGGATTCGCCCTCCAGACCGTCGCGCCGGAACTATTCGAGGTGGTCGTCGTCGACGATGGCTCCGCCCAGGATATGGCGGAAATTGCGGCCGGCTTCGGCGATCGCTTCCCGGTTCAGGTGGAACGCTGCCGTCACGCCGGGGCCTCCGCGGCGCGCAACCTTGGGATAGAACGTTCGCGCGGGCCGCTCCTGCTGCTCTATGACGACGATTTGCGGCCCCTGCCCAGCCTGATCGAATCGTGTCTGCATTTTCACGCCCGGCATCCCGCCGTTCATGAAGCCGCGCTCCTCCGCTTCACGCCCGATCCGGAGATAGCGGACATGGCCGTCGTCCGCTGGGCGTTCGACCAGTTGTATCCATTTCCCAGTTCGGCGGGCATCTACAAATGGGACTACTTCTGGGGCGGCGCAATAACGTGCAAACGAGAGCTCTTTGCGGAAACCGTCTTCGACCGGGAATTCCTCGCCGTGGAGGATGCCGAGTTTGCCTTTCGCGCGAGCCTCCCGCGCCCCATCGCCATCCACTATACGGCGGACCTCACTGGACACTTTCATCGGCGGCTGAGCGTGCCGCCTATCTGCCGCCGCCAATACCGCATGGCATATTACCGGTGTTTGCTGGCCCAGCGGCATGGCGTGCGTTTCGCGCATGATGTCTATGAGCGTCCGCAGGACTTCCTGATTGCCGATTGGCCTTCCTTCCGTACCCTGCTATCCTCCATGTGCCCGCGGGAGAGCGCGGTGCTGTCACCTTCCTCCGCCCGATACCGCATGCTGTGTGGCGTGTGGCAGAAAGCGTCCCTTCACGCCACCGCCAGTGGATGGCTGGCGGCGCAGGCTGGCGGCCCGCCCGAAAGTCCGCTATTTGAGTAGAGGGCCCAGGCTGCCTGGCGGGCTCGGCGGCTGGGCGTTCTCCGCGGCGGCCCAGCCTTCCGAGCGCGCGTGTTCTTCGATTCGCGAATACAGCGCGGCCAGCATCCGGTATCGCGGCGAGTCCGCTTCGGCGGGCTTGCTCTCCATGCCACGGATGGACGACACCAGCGCGGCCAGCCGCTCCGTGTCGCCGATGATCTCCGCCGGCGCGTGAGTGACTGCTCCCGGGTACGCGCGCGCCAGAAGATATTCGTGGTAAGCGGCCATGTAGTGGGCTTCGCAATTCGCGCGCAGACACATGGCCTCGGTGCGCTCTCCAGTAGGCCCCGGCTCGTAGAAGAGCGTCAGGTCGGTGCGCCGGGAAAGCCGCAACGCAAACTCCGGCCCCGCCAGGCAGCCGTATGCCGGGTCGAACTGGCCATGGCGGAACAAGCCGGTCTTGCAGGTGATCGCTTCGCTCTGGAAAGCTTGCCAGCATTGTATGCCCGTCGGCGTGGGCGCCGGAGGCGGATGCAGGCGCTCATACGACGGATCGGCCGCGAACCCCAGCAGGCCCGCATGGTGCACTGCCCGATGATGGTCATGGAAATTCAGGCAATACTCCAGCAGCCCGGGAAACGGCCGCAAGTGCGCGCTGTAAAGCGTAACGAGTGGCGCGCGCGCCTTGCCAATCGCCATATTGCGCACCATCGAAACATCGGCGTCGCCGGCATCCGTGAAAATCAGCCGCATCCCGCCGCCGAATCGCACCCGCAGGCGCTCCTCGTGCTCCGCCAGCCGCGGGCCGCCAAGAATCAATTCAAATTGATCCGGCGAGACCGTCTGCGCCACAAAGCCTTCCAGACATTTCTCGAGAGTATCCATGGGGCCGCAATCGGGCACGATCACCGAAATCGCCGGGGGACAAAGATCCTGCATAAGCAAGGTGGGGCTCTCAGAGTTTAAGTTCCGCGCGAATTTGTTGTCAACAGATTCTGTTACGCTTGCTGGAAAGTGTCCAACCGAATCCTGGTGCTTACCCCTCTCAAGGACGCCGCTGATTGCATCGATGGGTATTGCGCCAGGCTCCGCGCGCTCGCCTGGCCGCACCACCGGATCTCCCTCGGGTTCCTCGAAAGCGACAGCGCGGATGAAACGTGGGCGCATCTGGCCAGCCGGACAGAAGAGCTGCGGTCCGAGTTCCGCCGCGTGACCGTTCGCAAGAAAGATTTCGGCTATCGCATTCCCGCCGGTGTTCATCGCGGAGCGGGCTCCATTCAGGCCGAGCGTCGCGCCGTGCTCGCGAAGAGCCGCAATCACCTGCTCTTTCACGCCCTCGACGATGAAGACTGGGTGCTGTGGCTGGACGTGGATGTCGTCGAATATCCGCCAGACCTGATCGAGCGTTTGCTCGAAACCGCCAAGGACATCGTTCACCCTCACTGCGTTCTTGATTACGGCGGCCCCACTCACGACCGCAATGCGTGGCGCGATCGCGGCCGCGTCCATCTCGACGATCTGCGCGGCGCGGGAGACCTTGTGGAATTGGACGCCGTCGGCGGTACCGTTCTTTTTGTCCGCGCGGACCTGCACCGCGACGGCCTCATCTTTCCTCCATTCCCGTACGGGCTGGCGAATCCGGCGGCCCGGGAAGGACGCGGCGAGATGGAAACGGAGGGATTGGGATTAATGGCGCGCGACATGGGCCTGCAGTGCTGGGGGATGCCGAACTTCGAGGTTCGGCACGGGCGCTGGTGACCGTGCCCGCTGCCGAATCGTCGCTCCTGTACGTCAGCCCGGTTGTGCCGTCGCTCGGGGGCAACGGCCTGGCCATGCGCGCGGGCATGGTGCTGGAGGCGCTTTCGCGGGTCTGCCGTGTTTCCCTGTTGGTGGTCCCGCTCTATCCCCCGCTGGACTCTCCCATTCCCGGCTTCTTCCAGAATTTGTGCGAGCGCTCCCTGTGCGTTCCAGCGGAAGAGGCCGCGGACGCGTATCGTTCTCATCCATTCGATGTGATTCACATTTTTCGATTGTCCGCGTTGCCGTTCGCGCGGGCCTTTTTCGGCGAAAGCCGGTTTCGCTGCCTGGATCTGGACGATATCGAATCCCTCACCCACCGGCGCATCGCCGCGTTGTATCGGGCGAACGGAGACGCTCTCCAGGCGGACGCCGCCGAGGCCGAAGCCCAGCGTTACGGATTGCTGGAGGGCCTCGCCTTCCGCATGGTGGAGCGGGTCTGCGTTTGTTCCCCGAACGACCGTCAGTTGCTCCTGAACCGCTGTCCGACGGAAGTCGCCGTGCTTCCCAATGCCGTACGCGCGCCCGCGCGCATCACGCCGCGCCGCAGCGCCGGTGTGTTTCGTTTTCTGTTCCTCGGCACCCTGGGATACTATCCCAATTACGACGCTGTGCTTTGGTTCTGCTCCGCCATCCTGCCGCTGCTCTCCAGCCGCGCTCCGGTTCCGTTCGAGGTGGAGTTTGCCGGACGCGGCGCTCCCGAGTCCCTGAGATCCGCCGTGGAGCGCGCCGGCGCTCGTTTCGTGGGAGAGGTCCGCGATGTCCAGCCCTGCTACGAGGCCTGTCACGCCGTCGTCGCGCCGCTGCGCGCCGGAGGAGGCTCGCGGATCAAGATCCTGGAGGCGTTTAGCTACGAACGCCCGTTGATCGCCACCCCGGCGGGCATCGAAGGAATCGAGGCGACGCCGGACGAGCACCTGTTGGTCCGCGAATCGCCGGAAGCGTTCGCCGCCGGTTGCCTGCAACTCATGACGGATTGGGATCTGGGGGAGCGTCTGGCGCGGAACGCGCGGGCGCTATGGTTGCGCGCTTATTCGAGCGAAGCGCTGCAAGAGACGGTATCTTCGCTCGCAAACTTTCCAGCTCGTCCAGGATCTCCGTCAGGCGGGACGCCGCGCGGCTCCACGTAAACTCGTTCACAATGCGCTCGCGCGGGGAAGCGATGTGGACGTCCCGGCCCTCAATCGCCGCGCGAATCGCCTCCGCGGCGCGATCGCCATCCGGTTCCCACCAGTTTGCGCCGCGAAACAATTCGCTGAGCGCGGGATTGTCCAGATCCTCCGCGGGAATCTCGCGGCTGGGGATCATGGTCGCGATAGACGAATCGAGATACGCCAGATAGGCGCTGTGCGCCGGCGCGATCAGCTTCAAACCCGACGCCGCGGCTTCCATCATGGGATAGTCCCAGCCTTCGCCGAACGAGAGACTGATGTAGTGCGTGGCCGCCGTGTAGAATCGCGGCATCTCCGTTTCTCCCGCTACTCCGCGAATAAACGTGACGGCCGCCGCATCCGCCAGGGTCTTTCCCAGACGCTCCTGCAGCAGGTCGAGCTGGCTCAGAAAACGCTCCCACGTGCCCGCGCCAAAGATTCCCAGCTTGATAATGAGAACCGCGTCGTCCTCTGGCGACGTCGCCTCCATCCACGCATGCAACAGGCCCATCAGGTTTTTGCGGGCGCCGAACTCCGCCACGTTCAGGAACCGCGTGCGATAGCCGGACACCGCGGAACCGTCTTCCATCAGCAGCGGCAATGGCGCGGCTTCCCCCGAAAACATCGCCGAATCCACCCCTTGTGGACAAACCCGGACACGGTGCCCCGGCATGCCGCTGCGCAGCCACGCCTCTCGAGAGGACTCCGTGGGTACGATCACCAGATCGTGCGTGCGGTTCTCCCGCACCCAGACGGCGGGGACATGGGTGGCCTCGAACACCGTAAAGTTCACGTTGAGTTTGTCGGGATAGCGCAGCATCTGCGTGGGCAAACAGAACTGCACAACCGTTCTTGCGTCCTCCAGCGGCCTCTCCAGCGACGAAAGCAAACTGTCCTGCGTCTCCGCTGGTAGTTTGGTGGCGCTCCAGGTGGGAAAATCGTGCAGTTCGACGTCGACACCCTGCCGGTGCAGCTCCCGGGCAAACCCGCGCACGCTCTGGTCGTAGCCGGTAGGCCCTCGAAAGGGTCCGCGAATCACCAGGGACTTCACGCCGGGCCGACCGTGGCCAGGTGTTCGCGGGTGCTTACCGAACCGCGACGGTGACGGAGCGGAAACCAGATGCTCAATGAAGATCATTGTAAGACTGCTTGGTACCCTGAAACATTGGCCAGCCGGGTCTTCCTGAAACAATACGGCGAGCGTAGAACAGGAACCAACCACCTTCGCAATCTGCTGCTGCGGAATTTCCAAAACGTCACCGTCCTGATGCACGTGCTGGGCGACAAGCATTCCTCCCCCGCGGTATTGGACTCGCCGGCAACCGGCTCTGCCGAAGCGGCCCTGGCATGGGTGAAAGCCGTAACCGCGGCCGTGCCCGCGATGTCCACCGAAATCGGCAATCAGAAACAGGAAGAATTCGTGCGCGGCGTCGCCCTCCCTCTTGCCGAAGCCGTCGGCCGGAGCGAACTGGGCTTCCTGATTTCCGTGAAAGATCCCTACGCGTGGGGCGCCAGCCTCGCTCGTTTCTGGCGCTTCGCCCCGCTCGGCCTGCCGCGACGCCAGCTGGATCGCTGGGATGTGCCCGGCTCCATTCAACCCCTCGTCGCGCGCGTGCAGGATTATCGCGCAACCGTTTTGCTGGCCGCCGCCTGCCAGGCCTTTAATCAGAAGCATCACTCGTGGCTAGCAATGGTTCGCCGCGACCCCGCGCGCACTCGCGTTGTCCGTCATGAGGAATTGCTGGATCGCCCGGTCGAACTCCTGCAAAGTCTGCAAGAGCAATTCTGTCTGGAACCGGCTGGCCCGGAGATCCAGACCATCGCCCAGGCAGCGGATGCGGTGTATTGGGACCAGACCGGTTTGAAGATGAAGGAAGAAGAATTCGACGCGGACTACTATCGCCGCCGCGCCTACCTGAACGCGATCACCCCGTCGATGCGGGATGCCATCACGCGCGGCATCGATTGGAAGTTAATGGAGGAGATCGGATACCGCCCTCTGTGAGCGTTACCGCAGCAGGCCTTCGTCCTTCATTTGCGTCAGGGTTTCCTGTACGATTTGCGCCGGCGCCTCGGCAAGGCCAAACGCTTCCTGAACCAGGTCAGCAATTTCGGCCATCGAGTTCGTGCCGTTGCAGAGCTCCAGAATCAGCGCCGCCGTAGCGTTGAGAAAATGCACTCGATCTTTATCGGGCTCATAGATGATGTAGCCATCGTCGGTCCGTTCGACATCCAGACCCTCGATCTGTGTTGGGTTTGCCTGCATGGGCGTCTCTGAACCTCAGAGTACCGAACCGCGACGGTGACGGAGCGGTACTATAAACTCGGATTCCAGGGCCTGCCTACTGTCCGACGGAAACCGCGGACTACGAAGCCACCAGAGACCGTTCTCTGTTGCCGCGGGCCGACACAACTCCGGATCTCCGGCTGATCCACAAGTATCCGGGCGGAAATGGGTAGCGTGCTCGGTGGAGAGCGACGTCTATTATCCTCAGCTGCGCAATCTCGAATATATGGCGCATTTCGACTTCACGATGACCTATCGCTGGGATTCCGACGTGCCGCTCATGTACTGGTGGCCGGCGCTGCGGCAGAATCTGCTCGCACCGCCTCACTCGAAGACAGAACAAGCGGAAGCGGTCTTCTTCTCCTCCAATCTCCACGACCGGAGTGGAAGAATCGAGTGCGTTCGCGAACTGATGCCGCGTGCCTTCCACAAGCGCGAACTCGCCCGTGACGAGGGGCGGGCGTCCAGGCTGGAGACCATCGCGCGCTACCGGTTCGACCTCGCCTTCGAGAACTCCATTTCAACGGATTACGTCACCGAGAAGTTCTTCGACCCGCTGACAGCCGGGTGCGTTCCGGTATACCGCGGCGCGCCCAACATCGCCGATTTCGCGCCCGGCGAGCGTTGCTACATCGACGCGGCGGACTTCCACGGTCCGCGGGAACTGGCGGAGTATCTGCTCAACCAGGCGAAAAACCCGGCGGAATACGAAACCTGGCTGGAGTGGAAGAAGCGGCCGTTTCGGGAGACCGGCATCGCCTCACCCGGCGTAGGAGCGTGATCGTCGAGGCGGCGACCGCGTCGAACCAGGGATAACCTAAGTCGCCGGAGCGATTTCAACGCGGCGGTTGAGCGCGCGCCCATTTTCAGTGGCGTTGTCGGCAATCGGATGGACCGACCCAAAACCCTTCGTCGCCAGCCGCTCGGAGGTGATCCCATGCGCGGTGAGCCAGGTTGCGACGGAGGCCGCGCGCGCCGCGGACAGGCGCTGGTTTAGTTCGGCCGTGCCCTGGTTGTCGGTGTGCCCGGCAATCAGCAAGTGAGAACCGGGGCGGCCCTTGATGAGCGCCAGAATCGCCGCCAGCGAAGCGTCACTGTCCGGCCGCAGCCTGGCCGAATTGGTGTCAAAGTGAATACCGTAGACGGCGGCCGATCCGGTCTCCGCGATGGCGCGCTCCAGCGCCGCCGTGTTTTCCTGATGCCGGCGCAACTCAAACCTGGCATCGCCGGTTTGCCCGGCCTCGAGATCCACCGCCAGCACACCCTCGTCGTAGCCGGGAGCGATTGCCCGGGCGACCACCAGACCGGCGGGAACTCCTTTCAGGACGCAGCGCCCGTTCCCGTCGGTGCTCGCGGTTGCGAGAGCAGCTCCGACGGTGGCGCCCCCAATGGGAGCGTGCGTCGTCGCATCTGTCACTGCGCCGCGCAGCGTCACTTCGTATTGAAACGGATGCGGATTGACCAGGATGCGCACGAAATCGATGGCATAGCCGTCGGGCGCATGGGTGGTCGGATCGTCAATCAGAAGCTGCACCGTTCCGGAACGCAACAGCGGCCAATACTCCGGCATGAGTTTGAGGCTCACCAGCTTGCCGATGGGGCCGGTCTGCTGCAGCGAATTCACCGCACCCTCGAAGGAAGGAACGCGCGTGCCGTTCAAGCTGACCTGAAACTGCGATTTCCAGACGGGAGACTGGAAATCGTCGAGGAACATCTGCACCAGCACAGTCTTGATATTGACGGGCAGCTTGCCAACGGCGAGCGTTACCGGCTGGGGCATGGTATCGGCGCGCTTCGTTGTTCGGGCGTAGCCATCGCCCGGACGATTCGATACGTCGTTGGGCGTCACCGCCGATCCCATCATGATGCGATCCGTTCCAGCCGGGGTACCCGCCGGCGGTGTCCATGGAAAGCCATGCGAGGGCGTCGATTTGCCGGAGAAGGGATCGAAACCCGGCGGCCATCCGAAGCCAAGGTTGTTGATATCGCCGGTCCGCACGACGAGGTCGGCTTCCGGACCACCCGCGATGCGTTCCGTTTTCGCTGCCCAGGAGGTGGGGTTTCCACCAGTCTGGGCCGGCGTTGCCTGTCCCGCGGCCCATGGCGGCAGAGCTGCGAACACCATCCACGCGATGACCCGTTGCCCTGGCAATTTCGTCCTCCGCTCTACGCCTCTGCATATTATCCACCTCTTCGCGTCCGGGCACCCCCACACGCGGGGGAAAGACCCAGGTGGTCACACAGCAAACCGCCGCGATAAACTCGGCCATGGATCGCGGCAACGGCATGCCGGCGCGCTTGCGTCGGCGACCTAAAAAGCCGCATGCTGTCGATCACGGCAATTCCGGGGCAAATATGAGAATTCGGCGCGGTGTTCACTCAACGGTAAACGCATACACCGCGCTGTCGAGGTGAAACCGGGCGCCATCAGTATAAATTCGAATCCGCAACTGGTGCGGTCCCGCGCCCAGTTTTGCCGCCGGCATCGCGAACGTATAACCGGACCACGCAAACCCTGGCTTGTGGAAATAGTTCGCGACATCTTCCCGCTGGCTGCCGCGCCGTGCAGCATACGCTTCGCCGTCAATCACCACATCAACCGCCGGCGGAAGGGTGCTCCTGTCGCGATCCACGGCCCATCCAACCAGGTCCACATTGGATTGCAAACTCACGTGAATGGGTTGGTGTTCAAGGGGCGCCTGAACGCCGTTGAAAATATCGAGGCTGTAATCGGTGTTATCGGCAACCCGGGCAACCGGCCGGCTGGACGCCCTCGTTTCAAAATCGATTTCACGGTCTGCTGTGACGGACAACGTCCCGCTCAGTGTGGCCAATTCCCCTTGAACGGAGTAAACGCGAACCGTCCCCGCCTCCTTGAACTCCGGCGGCCGCTGAAACGCCGCAAACCACTGCCTGTCCTCAGGGGTCGATTCGTTCTCCAGCGGGAGTCCCGCAACCGTCCCGTAGCCAAGAACACGATCGTCGCCATCAGTGATCACCAGCGCCGGGAGCCCGGCGTTGCGGTTCGCGGTTGTTCCGGTGGCCAGAAAGCCCGCCCGTTCGGGGTCGTCATGAACCGGGGTAATATGGGCCGCCAACACATCGGAACGCGAAGACGCTGCTGTATGAAATCGCTCCTGAAGTCTGTATCCCGGCGCCGGCATACGCCGGTAACAATACTTGCCTTCCCGCACGAATACCTGACTGGCTGCGTATCCGGCCGGCCCCTGGTAATACAAACGCCGCAGCAGGTCCGTGCTGTACACGCCGGAGGCGACGGCGGACACCGTTTCCCGTATCTCCGCCTTCCAGACCCGCCACATACGGAACTGAACCAGGCTGCCTGGCAGGAGCAGAAGAACGGCGGCCGAGCAGATTGCGAGCGGACGCACCCACGAGCGCCGATATCCAAAAAACAAACCCGGCCAATAACCGAGCAGCAGCGAAGCCGCGGAGAGCCAGGCCAGCAGCGCGATTGCTACATACTTCTTGCTGAAACCTTCCAGGCTGCCCAGTTGGGCTCGGAAGAGACTCCCGGAAACCGCCGTGAGCAGAACGAAAACAATGACACACCAGTGGAACAGTTCAAAGGCCGTCACCTGGTTGCGGCGTCGATAGAGCTGAACCGCCAGCCAGGCCAGCACGCCCCAGAACAGCGCGGGAACCGAATACAGCGCCAGGAGACTCGAATGGTAGACGATGGGCCACTCGGTGTCGTTGAAAAATGGCCCGCCCACAAACGTATAAACGAATCGGCCAATCGCCATGAGGTCGAATCCCGGCCGCTCATGATGTCCCCCGGATACGGCCAGATAAGCCCCTACATAAAGGACGATGATGATGCCGCTCATGCCGGATAGGATGAGCCCCAGTCTCCACAAGACGCTTCTCGGAAAAGCTGTTGACCAAAGCAGCAGGATCGCCAGCATCACCAGCATTGCCGGGCCCGCCAGAAGACCGCCTGCACAGGAAAGTGCGGCGGCCACCAGCGTTGCGAAGAGCAGAACCACCGGCCCGAGGCGCCGCTCTGCGCCCGCGGACGCGAAAGCAAACGGGAGTTGGGAGAACAGGAAGAACCCGCACACGGCCAGGAAACTTGTCCACGGAAACTCCATGATCGGGAAAGTCAGATTCAAAAGCATCTGGCCGTTGAAGTAGAGGGTCAGAAAAACACCGCAACAGACCAGCAGCTGCCGCCGGGTCAGTTCTCCGGAAGACCGCTTGAAAACGATGCCATAGACAGCCCAAACGCCCAGCAAAAGCAGCGAGTTCACCACATAGGACAGTACGTTGGAGCCGTGCAGCCAGACATAGTCAGCGTAAACCGTGAGCCGGGTGAACACCATCTGGTGTTCGTTGAAGAACTCGAACAGGTTGCTCAGGGTAAGGCCCTCGCCCATTTTGCTGTCCGCGAAAAAACTGAGTTGATCCCCGAAACACGTGTCGTCGTAGAGCTTGACGGCCATCCAGATCGTAACCATCGGGACAATCGAAAGCACGGTCAGAAGCGCGCCAAAGGTCAGCCATTCGCTAACGGAGCGGGCTCGAGCCGCGCCGGAAAATGGCCGGGAAGAAGAAACGGACGAATCTCTCAAGCAAACCCCGACCTACATGATCCCTCACAGGATCGGGGCTTGCACACTACGCTGCCTTGAACCTCCGCTGGTGCGTTAGAATAGGCGAGCATCCGGCTTGTCACGCGGCCGAACCGCTTTTCTGGAGCATCAGACATGCGCTGGACTTTCTCTGCATCGCTGTTCCTTGCACTTTGCCCGCTGGCTTCCGCACAGGCTTCGCATCCTCTACTGCAGCGGCCCGCATTCAACGGAAGGTTGATCGCTTTTTCCTACGCCGGCGATCTCTGGACCGTGGACCGCGAGGGCGGCCACGCCGCTCGCCTCACCACCGGCGCGGGCATTGAGACGGACCCGGTGTTCTCCCCGGACGGCACCCTGATCGCCTTCACCGGCGAGTATGACGGCAATACCGACGTCTTCGTCGTGCCGGCCGCCGGCGGCATCCCCCGGCGCCTTACTTATCACCCCGTGGACGACTCCGCGGTGGGCTGGACGCCGGACGGAAAATACGTCATCTTTCGCTCGAATCGCGAAAGCGTCGGCCCGCGCTACACCAAATTGTTCAAGGTCTCGCTGGAAGGAGGCTTGCCCGTTGCGCTGCCCTTGCCCATGGCCTTCTCCGGTCAGTTTTCGCCCGATGGTCAGAAGATCGCTTATTCGCCACTGAGCGGCGGATCGGCCTTCAATTACCGCGCCTGGGTGGCGTGGAGAAACTACCGCGGCGGCATGGCCGGCGCCGTGTGGATTGCCGACATGTCCACGCTCGATGTGGTGAAGATTCCGCACAACCGCTCCAACGATTTCAACCCGATGTGGGTGAACGGCCAGGTGTACTTCCTCTCGGACCGCAACGGGCCGGTCTCCCTGTTTCGCTTCGATCCGGCCAGCGGCGCGGTGGCCCCGGTGGTGAAGAACGACGGCGCCGATATTCGCTCCGCCAGCGCCGGGCCGGGCGGGATTGTGTACGACCGCTTTGGCGAAATCTTTCTCTATGACACGGCCAGCGGCCGCGCGCTTCCGGTCAGCGTTGACGTCAGCGCGGACCTGCCGGATGTCCGCGCGCGCATTTTGCCGGCCGACCGCGAAATCCGCGACGCGAGCATTTCGCCCACCGGTGTGCGCGCCGTCTTTGAGGCGCACGGCGACATTTTCACGGTCCCTGCAAAGGAGAGCAACACGCGAGATGTCACGGACACTCCGGGCGTCATGGAGCGGCAGCCGGCGTGGTCGCCCGATGGACAGAGCATCGCCTACTTCTCCGACGAGTCCGGGCAATACGCGCTGCATATCCGCAACCAGACCGGAGCCGGGGAAGTGAAGAAATTTCCTCTGGCCGAGGACGCCACGTTTTACTTCGAACCGGCGTGGTCGCCGGATTCGAAGCTGATCGCTTTCCACGACAACAAGCAGGACACCTGGGTGCTGGATACCACCACGGGCAAGGCGGCGGTGATCGGCCAGAGTGCCGTCGACGACGCCGATTACGATGCGGCCTGGTCGCCGGATTCAAAATGGCTGGCGTACACCGGCTCGCTCACGAACCGTTTCCACGCGCTGTTCCTGTACTCCGTGGACGCGCAGAAGAGCTCGCGGGTCACCGACGGAATGAGCGATGTCCGCTTTCCCGCGTTCGATCGCGGAGGCAAGTATCTGTACTTCACGGAAAGCACCAACTACGGCACCACCACCAGCGGACTGGACATGAGCAGCGATGCTTTCAGCGTGACCCGCAGCGTGTACGCGCTGGTTCTGGCCGCGGATACGGCGTCTCCAGTGGCGCCGCAAAGCGAAGACGAGAAGAAGCCCGAAGCGCGCGGCGAGAAGGATGGCGAGAAGGCCGACGCAGCGAAAAAGCCCGACGAAGCCGGCAAAGAGGACAAGCCTGAAAAAGAGGAAAAGCCCGAAAAGCCGGAGAAGCCAAAGCCGGTGAAGGTCGATCTCGATCGTCTCGAGAATCGCGCCGTCGCTCTGCCCCTCCCTCCCCGCGATTACGTGCAACTGGCGGCGGGCAAGGAAGGCACGCTGTATCTGTTGGAAGGACGGGAACGGTTTCAGACTGAAGCCGGAGAGACTCTGACAAAGTTCGTGCTGAAGACGAAAAAAGCCGAGAAGCTGGCCGATGGCGTGGTGGGTTTCGACCTGTCCTTCGACGGCAACAAAATGCTCTTGCTGATCGGGCACGAAACCCCCGGCGCGACGCCAGGCGCCGAACCGCCCCGGCCCGACTATTTCATTGTTCCCGCCGACGCGCCGTTCAAACCCGGCGAGGGGAGGCTGGATCTCTCCGGCATGGAGGTTCGCGTGGACCCGCGCGCGGAGTGGGGGCAAATGTTCCATGAGATCTGGCAGATCGAACGCAGCTTCTTCTACGATCCGCACTATCATGGCGTCGACACCGCCGCGGCGGAAGCGAAGTACCGGCCCTATCTGGATGAGGTGGGCTCGCGCAGCGATCTGAATTATCTGTTTCAGGAGATGCTGGGCGATTTTTCCATCGGTCATCTGCGCGGCTTCGGAGGCCGCATTCCGCGTCCCGAGCGTGTGCCCGGCGGCCTGCTGGGCGCTGACTATGAAATCGTCAACGGCCGCTACCGCATCAAGCAAATCTACACCGGCGAGCACTGGAATCCACAGGCCCATGCGCCGCTGGCGGAGCCCGGCGTAAAGGTGTCGGTGGGAGATTTCATTCTGGCCATCGGCGGTCAGGATCTGCGCGGCTCGGATGACATCCAGCGCCTGCTCGAAGGCACCGCGCGCACTCAGGTGGTGTTGAAAATCGCCGCCGACGCCGGCGGCAAGGACGCCCGCGAAATCACCGTTACTCCGATTGCCGACGAGACGAGCCTGCGCAATCTGGCGTGGATCGAGGAGAACCGGCGCAAGGTGGAAGAGATGAGCGGGGGCAAGCTGGCGTACGTGTATCTGCCGGATACGGCGATGGGCGGCCTCACCAATTTCAACCGTTACTACTTCGCGCAGCTCGACAAGCAGGGCGCAGTCATCGATGAGCGCTTCAACAGCGGCGGGCAGGCGGCCGACTACATTATTCACGCCATGCAGCGCACGCTGATGAGCTGGTGGGCGCCGCGCTACGGAGCCATCTACCGGACTCCGCAGGCCTCCATTCTCGGGCCGAAGGTGATGATCACCAACGAACTCGCCGGGTCGGGCGGCGACGCCATGCCGTGGTACTTCCGCGAGGCGAAGCTGGGGCCGCTGGTGGGCAAACGCACCTGGGGAGGGCTGGTGGGAATCGGCGGCATCCCTACACTCATGGACGGCGGCCAGGTCACCTCGCCCAGCTTTGGATTTTTCAATCCCCAGGGCCAGTGGGACGTCGAGAATCACGGCGTTGAGCCGGATTACGAAGTGGACATGGATCCCAAGCCAGTGAGCGAAGGCCACGATCCCCAACTGGAGAAAGCGGTGGCGCTCGCCCTGGCGGAGCTCGCAAAGAATCCGCCGCCGCAGCCGCATAAGCCGGAGTATCCGAATTACAACCGGCACGGCGCCCAATAGGGGAGTCGCGGCTTACAGGCCGGCCCTGGCCAGCATCGCCAGGAACTGTTGCGATGTTCGCATGTCGATTGCCGTAGCCACCAGCTTTCCGTCGCGGTCGAAGACGTAGCTTTTGGGAATCCCGGTTACGCTGAACAACTCGTGCACCTTGCCGCCTGTGTCGAGCAGCACCGGGTAAGGTATGTGTTGTTCCAGCGCGAACGGCGCTACCTTGTCCGCCGTCTCGTCGGAGATTCCCAGAATGACCAGCCCCTGCCGCTCGAACCGCGAATAGAGCGCTGCCAGGGCCGGCACTTCCTTGCGGCAAGGCGGGCACCAGGTGGCCCAGAAATTCACCAGTACCACTTTGCCTCGAAGATCGCTCAGCGTCAACGTCTTGCCGTTCAGGTCCGGTAAGCTCAGGTCGGCCGAGGCGCGTTGCCGGTCTTCCGCTTTCAGCTTCTCCATGGCCTCGCGGAACGGTGCGGCGTCCGGCGACGCCTGAACGCCTTCGTACATCACCAACTGGGCCAGAGTGAAGTAGGGCTGGGCCGGTCCGTCCTTGTCGTCCGGCAGCGGCTGTTCGGCGAGCGCCTCGGATAACGTGTGGCCACTTCCTGGAGCGTGCGCTGGCCGAAGTCTCCCTCGGTGGAAAGATTGGCCAGCCCTTCCGCCAGGCCCAGCTTGATTTGCGTCTTTGGAAGCTTGCGGATGCGCAGTGCCAGTTGCCTGGTCACCTCGCCCCGCTGAGAGTCGGGAACCTGCCTCAGCCCGCGCAACTGGTCCCTTATGGCCAGTTCGTGAATAGTCAGGACCGGCTCGCCCGGTCCCTGCGCCTGCGGTAGGGCTGCAACCGCCGCGACCAACATCAACAGGAACATCGCCGCCGGCCGGAAACGGATGACTGATCGCACAGTGAGTTTCCCGCGGCGCTACTTCCTCGCCGCCTGCATGGCCGCCATGCGCGCCTGTGCATCGCGCGTCATGTGCGGAGTAATTCCCAGCAAGCGCTCAATCAACATTAACTGGCCGCGGTGGTGCATCTCGTGTTCCTTGGAACTGATCAGCATGTCGAAGCGCGTGCGGAACGCCGGGTGCCCTCCCGGCGGCGTGCTCACCTTCTCCGCCAGAAAGTCGTCGGAAAGCGCCTCCACCTGGCTCGCGAATTGAGCGCCTCTCTCTTTCAGCAGCTCGATAATTTCCGCCTTGGTGCGCGGCTTCGCTTGTTCTGCCTTGATCAGGCCGAGATAATGCGGGAAGTCGAACCCCACCATGGTGGTGCGCTTCTCAATCAGGTTCACCTGCTCGTTGAACCACGGACCATAAGCGATGTGCGTCAAAAGCTCACCCACGGTCATGGTGCCCTCGGCGGGACGGAAGGAGTACTGGTCCTCCGCAATCTCTTCTGCAATCTTTATCGTGTTATTGCGCACCGTCCGGAAGGACTGGGCCATCTCTTTTGGTCCGTAATACGTCATACCCGCCTATTCTACCGTTGCCTGGTAATCCTAATATTACTACGTTAAGTGTTAAGGACTGCGCGGATTTCTCGCCGCAGCCCCACAGTAAGCGCACCTGCCAGTCCAGGTGAACAAGATGTATTGAATCTCACGTCGCGTCTTCGGCAGGGTCCACCCAGAAGTTTTTTTTGCCGCGTAGTGTTTCCAAAGTGAGGAAGGCGTGCGCGACCATGACCATGGTGACGTGATGGTGCCATCCTTGCCAGTTGCGACCTTCGTAGTGATCCAGGCCGAGTTCTTCTTTGAGTTGGTGGTAGTCCTGCTCGATCTTCCAGCGGCATTTGACGAGCCGTACCATACGCCGCAGCGAGTAGTCGGCGGGAAGATCGCATAGGCAGTACTTGATGGGCGCCTTTTCCGACTCCGGCCACTCCGCCAATAACCATACCTCCTTACCCGGCGGTCGGCCGTGCTGATACCGATGGGACGGTTGCACGCGAACCGCCCAGAAACGCGACTCCAACCAACCTTTACTCCCTTCGCGCCAGCGAATCTTCCTCCAACCTTTTGCTTGCCTAGCCGCCTCTTGCGCGGTGGTCGGCCGTTGATCCCCGTAGCGGGCCGCCGTCGGTGGGCGTCCTTTGTCGGTCGTTTTCAGCGCCGCGATCTGGGGCGGCTTGAGCCACACTCCGACTTGCGGCAGGACACCCACTGCGTATTGCAGTTTCCGCCTTTCCAATTCTTCGCGGAATTCGGTCCCATCTCCGTAACCGGCATCGCCCAACACCACTCGATCCGGCAGGCCCCACTCACGGATCTGATCGATGATCTCCAGCGCCAGTTCCCACTTCTTGCGGAAGACGATTCCCTCCGGAATGCCCGCCTCGCGCCGGCGCTGAGCGTCGTTGGCCCAGCTCTCCGGCAAATACAGCCGCCATCCCAACGGTACATTGCCTTGTTCGCCCACATGATGAACGCTCACTGCGATCTGGCAGTTGCCTGTCTTTCCTAACGTTCCCGAGTACTGCCGCTCCACCGCCACCGAGTGCGTGCCCTGCTTGGGAAACCCGGTATCATCTACCACCCAGGCCGAATCCGGCTCCAGTTCGGCCGTCATTCGTTTTCCCAATCGTTCCCAAACCGGGTTGCACTCCCACGGACTCTGCCCGATAAACTGCTGCATGGCCTGCACGTTTCCCTCTGGAAGCCGGGTGGCCAACGGCTCGATGGATTTTCGTTCGCCATCCAACAGCAGGCTGCGCACGTATACTTCTCCCCAATGCCGCCGCTCACTCCGGCCCACCGGTTCCAAAAGGTCCACCAGAAACTGCTCCAGCCGCTTCCGACAACGCACCGCCTGGGCATCCGTCATGCCCAAACATATCAGCCCTTTTCTGTTCTGTCAATACTTAACGTAGTAATACTAATTGACCTTGCCGAGATATTTGTCAAGCCAGGCCAGCACCTCTCCGGACAGCTCCGTCTTCCGCTGGCTCACATCGTGCGGGGTATCGAACACCACGTGGCGTTTTTCCGCCTCCGGCGTTCCCAGCATGCGGTACATCGGCAACTGCGAGTGCTCCAGCGAGAAAGTAAAGTCGTAGCGGCCATTCACCATCAGAACCGGCCTCCTAAGGCGCGGAGCAAAGTCCACCTGATCCGTGCCCGCCTGCACCGGTCCCAGGAAAAAGCCCCCGTCCAGGAACACAACCGTCTTGAAACGGTCCTCCAGCGCCGCGAAGATGACGCCATCCGCCGAGCCCTGGCTCACCCCCAGGTACCCGATCCGGCCCTTGTCGATCTCCGGACGCGTCTCCAGATAATCCACCGCGCGCCGCACCTCCCTCGACTGCCGGATCAGCCAGTCGCGGTCCCCCGCCGTGCCCGGCCACGCCGCCTCCTCCTGTGCCCGCTCGTACGTCCCCAGATAGATCGGATACAGCACGGCGCGCCCGCTCTGAATCACGTAGTCGATAAACTCCATATCGCCCAGCTCATCGCTGTCCGGCATTGTGTTCACCCTCGCGCTCGGGAAGAAAACCACCGCCTGCAACGGCGGGCGCACGTTCCGCGGCAGGAAAAGAAACATGGGAAGGCGATCGCTGCCGTAGCCGGCGTCGATAACGATCTTCTGCTTCGTCCAATCCGCCGTGCTCTCGACAATCCCCTGGCTCTCTGCGTTCACGGGACGCTCCCCGTACGCGTACATGGCCTGGTAAGCCGCGAATACTTCGTCGGACGCCGCTTTCGCCTTCGTGAAATCCCGGGCCATTCCCACTACCGGCGCGGCGGTGGCGGGCGGAAGCGGCGCCCGGTTCAAAACCGTGCGAAATCCGTTCGAAGGCGAACGGTCGAAGGGAGGAAGCGCCTCGGGATCGAAGGCCTGATAGGTTTGCGTATTCCAGGCTCCGCCCAGTATGAATCGGCGGTCCCCGTCGACGGCGTTCAGCGCCCACTCCCGAACGTTCCCGGTCATGTCGTAGGTCCCATAGGGGCCGACGCTGGCTAAGCTGCCGGCCGGCGTCGTGCCGCGCCCGCTAAAGTTGCTCTCGTTGATGCTGAATCGTGCGGCGTCGTCCGGAGCCGCGTTGTACCACTCCCCGAGAGCGGGCAGCGTTCGGCCCGCGCAGGCAGCATACGCCGACGCCTCGTACCAGCTCACTCCGGCCACCGGATAATCCGACTGGCCCGGCGGAAAATGCCCACCCTCCCAGGTGGAAGGTCCGGGCCGGCCCGTGGAATCGTGAAGCAGCTCCATGGCCTCGCTCCATGCCAGTTCCTTGCCGTCCCTGACGAACTTCTCCGTCCAGTATTCCTGCTTCCGGTACCCGCCCTGGTCCACGAACGCCTGATACTGGCGGTTGGTCACCTCGAACTTGTCAATGTCGTATGGCGGCAGTTGGTAATGCACCCACCCGATGAAGCCGATCATGTCCCCGTAGGTGCCGGCGGGCACGGGGACCATGCCCGGTGGCGCGTCCAGTGCCGGCCCCAGAGCGAACTGCATGGCGTCCGTCGTGAACGGCGCGGCTATGAATTCTCCGGCCCCGGGCTTCGAAACCTTCCAGCGAAAATACCCATCGGGAACCCTGACGCGTTCCAGCGGCGTGACGCCCAGGGTCAGCCACTCGCCGCCTGGCGAAACATAGTCCTGCATCTCCACCGTGGCGCCCGGCGGTGAAGAATGGATGGACGTGAATCGCGTCGACGTTTTGGCGATGTGGGCGAGTTGCGCATCGCCAGGCAGGTATTGCTCGGCCTTCCGAAGCAGCAGAAACGCCGCCAGCGGTTTCCCCTCGTCCGTCAGCCTGGTCATCTCTGGGATCGCCTGCTCCCGCGCCCACTGCCGCTGTCCGGATCGCCGGTAGAGCCAGCCGCCGCCCGCGATGAGCAGAAGGATGAGCAAAACCGCCGGAACCGCAAATACCGGGCGTAACACGGATCGCCGGGCAGGCGAAGCGGGGCCGCCAAGCCGGTCCGCCAGGCCGTTCAACTCCCCCGCGACCTCCGATGCGGATTGATACCGCTGCGCCGGGTCTTTCGCCAGCAGCTTCGCCACCATCCTGTCGAGAGCGGCCGGAATCGTCCTGCTTTCCCGCGAGGGCGGCGGAACCGCCACCTGCGAGCCGCTGGCCAGCATCAGGCCCAGCGACACCCCCGGAAACGGCAGTTTTCCCACGGCCATCTCATAGAGCAGCAGCCCCAGGGCGAACAAGTCCGCGCGCTCGTCGGCCCCCCGTCCCCGCACCTGCTCCGGCGCCATATACGCGGGCGTGCCCACCACCATGTTGGCCTCAGTGAGAGCCGCCTCGGAGGATTTTCTGGCAATCCCGAAGTCCAGCACCTTCAGGCCATGGCGGGTGATCATGATGTTCGCGGGCTTCAAATCGCGATGAACGATGCCGTGGCCGTGCGCCTCCGCCAGGGCGCTGGCGATTTGCGCTCCGTAGCGCGCCACCTGCTCCGGGGGCAGCGGATTCTGGTTGATTTCCTCGGCCAGGGTGGCGCCTTCCACCAGCTCCATCACCAGGTAGTTCGGGCCAACGTCATGAAGCGTACAAATGTACGGGTGATTCAGTGTGGAAATCGCGCGGGCTTCGCGCTCGAAACGCTCGCCGTAGCGCTCCAGGGCGATCTTGATTGCCACCGCGCGCCCCAGACGCATATCCGTGGCGCGATACACCGTCCCCATGCCGCCGCTGCCGATCAGCGCGTCAATCCGGTAGGGGCCGAAACTCGTCCCCACGGCCACCGTGGACGCCGCCGGTCCATCCAGCATTTCCCCTGCCGGCTGGTCCAGAATCTGCCCATCGGAATTCAGCGCCAGCATGCGCTCCACCTGGGAGCGTATTTCCGGGTCGGAAGCTTCCAGCAACGCCGCCCGCCGCTCCGGATCGCGCTCCTGGGCAGCGTGGTACAGGTTCTCGATTTGACGCCAGCGCTCCGGGGTCATTCCATCTTCCCGCTCGGTGTATCTTACATATATTACGGTACCCCCTCCCGAAGACCCGTCCACCTCCCACACCACGCAGCTTCTGCGCGCGTGGGCCGGGGGCGATGCCCAGGCCCTGGAAGAGCTCACTCCGCGCGTCTACCGCGAACTCCGCCGGATGGCCGCCCAGTTCCTGCGCAATGAGCGCTCCGGACACACCCTGCAAACCACCGACCTGGTGCATGAGGCGTATCTCCGCCTGGTAAACGTGCAGGAGGTCGATTGGCAGCATCGGGCCCACTTCTTTGCCGTCTCCGCCAGCCTGATGCGCCGCATCCTGGTGGATCGGGCCCGCCGGCGGTCTGCCGCCAAACGCGGCGCCAACCCCCAGCTTGTGGATCTGGACGGGACCCTGGATCTCTCCTCCGCGCGCGCCCGGGAAGTGGTAGCGCTGGACGATGCTCTCACCACGCTGGCCGCGGTGGACCCCCGCCGCGCCAGCGTCGTCGAATACCGCTTCTTTGGCGGCCTCAGCGTGGAGGAGACCGCGCAAGTGCTGAACGTGTCCGTGGATACGGTGATGCGCGACTGGAAGCTCGCCCGGGCCTGGCTGCTGGCCGAGCTGAGCACGCCGGCCTGAACCACCCCGGCCCCCAAATTTCTGCTCGCCCCGTGCCAGTTTTTCCGCCGGAACTGCGCCTGACTGGATGAGCGCGGCCCCAATGGTCCGCGGCCCGCGCTCAGAGGAAGGTAGGAAAACCATGGAAACAAAGCGGAGAGTGAATCGGGCCGTTTGTGTCCCGGCCGGAATTGTGGTTCTTGGAGCGTTCCTCAGCATCACCGCCGCCGCTGCGGACGGGCAGGGCGAGACCCCGCACATCGCCCTTGCCACCACAACTACCCTCGAGCCGTCGCTGATTTCCTCGACATATGGCCAAACGGTCGCATTCGTGGCCACGGTGGCGTCGATCGGGGCGGTTGGGCCCTCAGGAACCGTGGTATTCCAGGACAACGGCGTCACACTCGGCTCTCTCACCCTTACGGGTGTCGAGGGCACGCGGACGTCGCAGGCGACGTTTTCTACGAACGCCCTGACGGCCGGGCCACACAGCATCACAGCCAGTTACCAGGGGAACGGTCCTAGCGCCGCGAGTGAATCCAGAGTCGTCCCTTTTACCGTCGGCAAAGGCGCCACCTTCTTTTCTGCTCTTGACGGCGACGTGACGGGTCTGTCGGTTGGGAATTACATCGGGCTGTCGGCGTTGATAAACTTCTCCGGTACGATTCCGCCATCGGGAACGGTCCTGTTTGAGGACACAATCCGGAACGTCACCGTAGGATTCGTGACGCTGCAATCGCCCGGAGGGAACGGCCTGGTGAACCTTAGCACTAATTCCCTGAATGCCGGCTCTTACAATGTCACTGCAACCTACCAGGGGGATGCTAATTACCTGCCCTGTACTTCGGGTGCCCTCCCGTTCACCATAGGTCAAGCGTCGGCTGCTTTCACACTGACCCCTTCCAACAATCCGTCCAGCGCTGGACAGCCGGTGACGTTTACCGCCTCCTATAATTCCAACGGTGCACCGGAGCCATCCGGCAGCGTTATCTACAAGGACGGCGCCACCACGCTGGGTAGCCAGACACTGACTCTGGGTCTCGCGAATTATACGAGCTCGGCGCTTTCCGCGGGAACACATTCGATCACAGTTGTATACGGCGGAGATTCCAATTACAAGGCAACCACATCGTCGGCGCTCACACAGAAAGTCAACAACGCATCGTTGAGCTCCACGCAGACGGCGCTCGTAAGCTCGACGAACCCTTCAATCATCGGACAGCCCGTCAACCTCACGGCCACGGTGACCGGATCCGGCGGAACCCCCACCGGCAGCGTCACGTTCATGGACGGCTCGACGGCCATTATCAGCGTCGGGCTTACCGGCGGGATGGCCATGTTCCAGGACCCCTCGCTGTCGGCCGGCACGCACTCGCTCACCGCCGTGTACTCCGGCGATACCAATTATTCCGGCAGCACTTCGCACGCGCTCAGCGAGACCATCTTCAGCTCGCCGGACGCCACGACAACAACCGTCGTCAGTTCCGTCAACCCCTCGTCGCCCGGCCAGTCGGTGACCTTTACCGCGACAGTCGCGGCTTCCGGTGGATGGGTGCCCGGCAACGACGGTTTTCTCACCTTCTGGGACGGAACAACGGAGCTGGGCACCGTCGTGGTTCAAAACGGAAAGGGGAGCTATCCGATCTCCACGCTCGCGCTGGGCGCGCATTCGATCACCGCTAACTACGGCGGCGATCTCGTCTTCTCTACCAGCACTTCCCTGGCGCTCACCCAGACGGTCAGCAATACAATCACAACCACCACGTCCCTTGCGAGCTCGGCGAATCCCTCAACCGCCGGCCAGCCCGTCACCTTCACGGCGACCGTGACTCCGGCCGGTCCCGGCGCCCCCACCGGAACGGTGACCTTCAAGGACGGCGCGAACACGCTGGGAAACGGATCCCTCAACAACGGACGTGCGCCCTTCACGACGTCGTCGTTGTCAGCGGGCCCGCACTCCATCACCGCGGTTTACGGCGGCGACACGAACTTCAGCGGGAGCACATCGGGCGTGCTCTCCCAAACCGTGACCAGCGACACCGGCGGCGCCACCTCTACTTCGGTCTCCGGTTCGCCGAACCCGGCGACCATCGGCCAGACGGTTACCCTCACGGCGATTGTCACCTCCTCCGGCTCCGGCACGCCCACTGGCACCGTCACCTTTGAGGACGGCACAACCGATCTTGGCGCCGCCCCGGTGAGCGGCGGACAAGCAGTCCTCGCCACCGCCGCGCTGTCTCAGGGTCCGCACTCCATCACCGCCGTCTACAGCGGCGATTCCAGCTTCACCGGAAGCACGTCGGGGGTCCTGACCGAGACCGTGCAAGCCTCCGGCGCTTCCAGCCCCACCAGCGCGCTGGCCCACTTCGCCGCCGGCGCCACGTGGACCACCGGCATCTTCGTCGTGAACACCGGCAACCAGGCCGCAAATTTCTCCATCAAGTTCTTTGACGACGCAGGCAACCCCGCCACGCTTCCGTTCACCACCGGCGCCACCAGCACTCTGTCGGGCAGCGTCCCCGCCAACGGATCGGCCTACTTTGAAGCGGCCAATCCGCTGGACGCCCTGATCTCCGGCTGGGGTCAAATCACCGCCGGCCCCTCCATCGTGGTGCAGGCCCTGTTCCGCAACAACATCAATGGCGCGTACTATGAAGCCGCCGTGCCGTCCAGCTCCGGGGGTAAAGAATTCCTCATCCCCTTCGACGCGACCACCTTCGCGGCCACCAACGCGCAGTTCTACACCGGATTCGCCGTGGCCAATCTGGACCAGTCTTCGGCAAACGTGAGCTGCATTGCCCGCGATTCGAGCGGCACGGTCATTCCCAACGCCGTCCCGGTGCCTGCACTGAGCCCCTTGGGACACTGGGCCAATTATCTGTTCCCAGCGCTCACCGGCCTGCGCGGAACCATCGATTGCTCTTCCAACACCAATATCGCCGCCACCGCGCTGCGCTTCATCGGCGCCAATGCATTCTCCTCCCTGCCGGTGGTCACCAATCCATCCAGCTTTAGCGGCGCCGCACAGGCCGCCCTGGCCCACTTCGCCGCTGGCGACACCTGGACCACCGGATTCTTCGTCCTCAACACGGGCGCCGCGCCCGCGCAGTTCTCCATCGCCTTTCACGACGACAACGGCGGGCTCATCGCCCTCCCGTTCAGCACCGGCGCGTCCTATTCGCAATCCGGCACCGTGCCCGCGCACGGTTCGGCCTACTTCGAAGCGGGCGATCCCCAGGCGGCCCTGATTTCCGGCTCGGCCGAAATCACCGCCGACCCCACCATCGTTGTGCAGGCCCTGTTCCGCAACAATTCCAACGGCACCTACTACGAAGCCGCGGTGCCGTCCAGCGTCGGCAGCAAGGAATTCCTGTTCCCCTTCGACGCCACCACCTTCGACGGCAACGGGCAACCCTTCTATACGGGCTTCGCCATCGCCAATCTGGAGGACTCCGCCGGAAACGTCACCTGCACCGCGCGCGATCAAAACGGCGTGGTCATCCCCAACGCCGTCCCGGTTCCCGTGATGTCCAACCTCGGGCACTGGGCTAACTATCTGTTCCCCGCGCTCACCGGTCTGCGCGGAACCATCGACTGCGTTTCCGACACCAACGTTGCGGCCACGGCGCTCCGCTTCATCGGCGCCAACGCCTTCTCGTCGTTGCCGGTCATCACGAAATAAGGCGGCCTTTCCGTCAGTCGGACGGCCACAAGCTTAACCGCGCTGGAAAGCCAGCAAGAAAGGGTGGAGGTGTACAGATGTCCCAATTAATGAACCAGGCTTCGAATCGGAAAGCCGGAATCAAAAACGCAGTTGTGGCGAAAAAGCCTACCCAATGGTACATAGTCACATCCTCCGGCGGAGGAGCCAGCGTCGGCGAGGTCCTCGCGGCTGGTGGGACCCATGGCAATCTGTACATCTCTAGGAACCCCGAGGATCATGCAGATTCGCCGGGCGTAATCGAACTCAGTTATACAGGAGTCGGTGGCGGACCAAGTGCAAGCCTTGTGCCGTTCTCGGTCAGCTTCAGCATGACCCAGATGCCAAGCAAGGGCCGCATCTACGACGGACCGCTAAGTAGCGGAAAAGATATCCAACCTGACGATTTGACGGGCCCCTGTGTGGTTTGGTCAGGTTCAGTCCACCCCACCGGTGCCGGCGGCTCGCTGACCCTGATCTTCTTTCGGTCGTTCACGTTTGCAGCGCCCGCAACCTGCAAGGCCTTCGGCATGGTCGGTGGAATGGAAGTTGGCCTCCCCGGCCTCCCGAGTGCCAGCGCCATGTACTATCTGGGCTATTTGCGGGTCAGCCAGGTGAATCCGGAGACCCTGGACTATAAGGACACGTTCGAACGGGACCGGCGCCAGGCGAATCTTCGCGTAGTCCCCCTGGCTCTGCCCGCCGACGTCCTCTTTGACTTTGATCGCGCGGTGCTAAAACCGGGCGCCGAGCCCATCCTCCAGAGCGCCGCCCAGTTTCTCGCAAGACAGCGAGTCCGCTCCGTGGTTATTGAAGGGCACACCGATTCCAAAGGAACGGACCAATACAATCTTCAGCTTTCCGCCGACCGGGCCAACGCGGTCAGGAACTGGCTTGTAGGGCATCAGGTACTCAACGCGGGCAGCTTCGTCACCAGGGGCATGGGGAAGAGCCAGCCGATTGCACCCAATGCCAGACCCGATGGAAGCGACAACCCGGACGGTCGGCGGCAAAACCGCCGGGTGTCCATTGTCCTCGCGCCCTAGGGCCCCGGGTCTGGGGTGGTCGACACAACATCGGACCATGTGTGGCCCGCATCCCTGCCCACCCGGCGGGCCACACATGTCCGGCCTGAACCACCGCAACCCGCCCCTCAAGTTTTCCTTGCCCCCGTGCCAGTTTTTCCGCCAGGACTGCGCCTGATGAGATGAGGCGGCGACAATCTCTGCGGTCCGCCCTCGGGAGAAGGAAGGAAGATCATGGAAACAACGTGGAGTGCGAGCCGTGGCGATTGCATGCCGGTGACCGGGACTTACTCAAGGAGAAACCATGGCCTCGGTCTATGACACATTGATGCCTAACCTTCCATTGATTTGGAGCGTCGACGATTCGGTCGGCAAAGGCTGCAGGAACGAACACGTCGACGTCATGCTGGTCCAGTATTTTCTTCAGCGAATCGTTCAGTCGGGCGGTTATCCGGCGACGTACCGTCCATCGGAGACGTGGCAAATCGACGGCTCTTACACGGATGGTCTGGGTAAAGGCATCCAGTTGTTCCAGGCCTTCATCTACAAAATGCAGGTGGACACCAACAAGGACCTGGAACGCGTCCCCCAACTGGTAAACGGGCGCGTCGATCCCATAAGACCCGGAGACTCCGGAGGGATCCAGTCCATGCGCAATTCGACGATGCTTTATCTGAACCGCACCATGAGGCTGCTGCACCGTGATGAGATGGATGGAATCCTGACCCTCTATCGGGCCAACGCAACGCTGAACCGTGGGCTCATGAATGCCTGGCGCGCGCACCTGAAGAGAGCCAATCGGGTACGATGACAATTGTTTGCGCATACCCACGTTACTCATCGCCGCCGTCATGGCCCTCGCGGCCGCCATCGCGCAGACCGCGCCTCCGCCGGCGCAACAGCCGGCCACCCGCAACCCAACGGTACAGGCCATCCGCTTCAAGCTCTCCGCGGCCGACCTCGACAGCGCGGAATCCCTGCTGGAACAATATAAAGCCGAGTCTGGCACCGACGCAGTGTACATCGTCGGCGCATCCTGGCTGGCCCGCGGCGCGGCGCTGCTGCGCAATTGGCCGGCGGCCGAACGCTACAGCGCACTCACTCGCGAGCTCTGCGCCCACTCCACGGACCCGGACCTGATCTACGCGCTCGGCTCGGCCATCGAAGTTCACGCCCAGGTCCTCGAAGCGCGCGGCGCAAAGCAGCAGGCAGCCGCCTTCCTCGACGATCAACTGAAGCTCTACACCGAAGCGCCCCTCGCGTTTCGCAGCCGTCTCTACAAGCGGCGAAACCTTATCGCGCTGGTGGGCCAGCCCGCTCCCGCCTTCATCGCCGACGATGGCTCATCATGGAAGCCGGATGGGAAACCCACCGTGCTTTTCCTCTGGGCGAACTACTGTAGCGACTGTCTGGGAGAGGAGCCCGCACTCGCCCGCTTCTGGCAAAAGTATCGCGCTCGCGGTCTGCAGCTCAGCGCCATCACCCGCATCTACGACGATGACGCGGCGGCGGACGAAGCAAGGACCGCGGAAGTCTGGCGCACTTCGTATAAGGAGCTCGCCGACGTCCCGGTCATCATCAGCACCGCCGCCGTGCTCCGTTACGGCAGCTCCAGCACGCCGACGTTCGTCTTCATCGACGCCGCCGGCATTGTCCGCGCCTACCTGCCCTACCGCCTCACCGGGGAGCGCCTCGCCGAAGAGGCCGAAAAGTTGTTGCGCTAATCTGCGTTCATCCGCGTTCATCGCCGGCGAAATCAATCGGTCCCTGCGCCGTTCTCGCGCGTCTTACTTTTAATGAGAGTTCCTCGAGCGATCCTCAGGGCCGTGCGTCTTCCGGCCGCCGTTCTCGTGCTGGCCAGCCTCGCCCTCGCCGAAACTTCCCCTTTCGATCTAACCGGCCCCTCCATTGATGTCACCGTGACACGCGCCGGCCGGACGCTGCCCATCGCTCGCGTGCCCAATCTCCGCGCCGGAGACCGCCTTTGGCTGCATCCGGTCCTGCCTCCCGGCGAGGCCGTCCACTACCTGTTGATCGCCGCATTCCTCCGCGGTTCCACCAATCCTCCTCCGGAAGGCTGGTTCAAGCGCGCGGAGACCTGGCAAAAATCGATCCGGGAAGAGGGCATCGGCATCACCGTGCCCGAAGACGCGCAGCAGGTGTTGCTCTTCCTCGCGCCGGAGACCATCGGCGATTTCCGCGCCCTCCGCTCCGCCGTGCAGGGCCGGCCCGGAGCCTTCGTCCGCGTCTCTCAGGATCTGAATCAGGCGAGTCTGGACCGCACCCGTCTCGACGCATACCTCTCCGCCGTGCGCGCCACCGCCGAAACCGATCCCGCCGCGCTCCAGAAACGCTCCACGCTGCTGGCGCGTAGCCTCGCCATTAAACTCGACGACCAATGTTTCGACAAGGCCACCGAACAGCAGGCCCCCTGCCTCATGAAGGACACGGACCAGCTCGTTCTCGACGACGGCCATGCCGAATCCATGGTGGCCGCCCTCACCTCCGGGCCCACTGCCGACCTGATCGGGAACCTCAGTGACGCGCCACCCGCGCAATTCGGCTATTACAGCCCCTACGTCGGCGCGTTCATGGACATGGCCCGCCTCATGGACAGCATCCGCACGGCGGAATATCAATACATCCCCGCCCTTGCCCTCCCCCGCAAAGACCAGCTCGACCTGAAGCTCAACACCGCTCCGTCGTTTCACAAGCCGCAGTCGGTGCTGGTTGCCGCCCTGCCGGCCGTGGAAGACGTTGACTTCCCGCCTGTCCGCCCGGTGGACCCGGAACAAGTCGTCTGCTTCAACAAGTCTTCCACCGTGCTGCCCGCCGAAGGAGCTCCGCTGGTCTTCTCCACCAGCTTCGCGCACGACGTGGTTCTTCACGTGCAGGCCGCCTCCGGCAAAACGCTCGACCTTCCCGCCAAAGCCGACCCCGCGCGCGGTGGATTCGCCGTGGATACGCGCGCGCTCGATTCCCTTCCCGGGCACGACCTCAGCGGCGCTCTGCGAGGCCAGTGGGGCTTCGATGCATGGAACGGCCCCGCATACCGGCTGCACCTGGCGCACTCCGGCCATTGGGTCGTGCCGCCTTCGGATGAGGACGCGCTCATCGTGGGACGCGACGGCACCATCCATCTCGACTCCCCGGACGCGGCGTGTGTCGTCGACGTAACCGTGCACAATCAAACCGGAGAGCCCGTGGCCGCCACCTGGAAGCGTGCGAAGCCGGATCAGTTGGAATTGAACATCCCTCTGAAAGATGCAAAACCTGGCCCCCTGACGGTGCTGTTGAAGCAGGACGACGCGCCAAAGCCCGACCAGCTTCATCTGAATACCTATGCCGAAGCCGGACATCTCGACCGCTTCGTCATCGGCAACGGCGAGCGCCAGGGCCTGCTGGAAGGCACGCGCCTCGATGAAGTCGCCAGCGTGGAATTGCAGGGCGTCCGTTTCGTCCCTGGAGAAGTAACTCGCTCCGGCGACAAAGACGAACTGCGCCTCTCCGCGCCGGATGATGCGCCCATGCCTGCGCTCGCGAATAAAGAAATAGCCCAGGTGTCGCTGAAAGACGGTCGCACGGTGAACCTGGCCGCAACCGTGGGTCCTCCGCAGCCGAGGGTCACGCTGATCAGCCGGGGCGTTCGACCCGCCACGCCGCCATCCCCGATTCGCCTGGCCAGCCCCGGCGAATTGCCGCAGAACGCAACGCTCGCTTTCTTCCTGAAGAGCGAAGCGCCCGAATCATTCCCCCGCTCGGAGAAGATTGAGGTGGCCGGTCCTGACAACGCCTTCCACGTCTTGCTGAGCGTTGCCGGCGGAAACCTGATTTTGCAGGACGCCAGCACGGTGATGGCCCTGCTCGATCCTCGGAAAAGCTTCGGACCGTCCGCCTTCGGCGCGCTCCGTTTCCGGCCAGTGGACGCAACGGGCGCCGAAGGTGAGTGGCAGTCCCTCGCCATGCTGGTCCGCCTTCCGGCGTTGAACGAGGTGCGCTGCCCGGACAGCCCCGCCCTCCCCTGCACGCTGAGCGGAACCGACCTGTTTCTGATCGACTCCATCTCCGCGGACCCGCAATTCGCGCAACCGGTTTCCGTCCCGGAGGGCTTTGCCGATTCCACCGTAAGCGTGCCCCGCCCCAGCGGAACGCTCCTCTACATCAAGCTTCGCGACGACCCGTCGGTAGTCAGCGCCGCCTCGCTACCCGTCCTCCCCGAGTGAAGGCTGGCCTTACTTGCTCTTCCCCTGCTTCTCAAGGCTCTCCGCCATATGCAGGTGGTCTTCCAGCGTGGGAATCATATTTTGCGCCCACAGCTTCACGTCCGCATTCTCTCCGTGTTCCGCCTCATGCCGGAAGGCCAGGATCACACTTCTGTGAGCGTGGACCTCGTCCAGCAGGAACGCCCGGTCGAACTGATTGCCCTTCAGGTGGGCCAGTCGCGCAATCGTCTGTTCGCGGCCGATCGCCTTCGGTATCGTATCTCCGGTCTTATTGGCGAGTTCGGTCAATCCCTGATAAGCGTTCGTGTGATCGGTTGACAGTTTCTGGCCGAAGTCCTTCACGCCCTGCCGGGCGGCTTGCGCTTCGGCCATTTGCCCCAGATGCGCCTCGGTCATATTGGCTACCGCGGCCATTTTCATAAACTGCGCATCGGTTTTGCTAAGAGCGGCCCCGCGCAGCAGCGCGGCGCAGCCAATAACGGTGACGGCCAACTTGTAATGTATCGACATGGAAACAGATCCTCGTCACCACGAATTCTATGCCCGCCGTGCGCGCGTATCAATCCCGCAAACACAGTAGATCCCGTGGGGCAGCGCCATGCGCTGCCGCGGAAGCACTTCGAGTAGCGCATAACCTTCCATTCGCGTCTAACTAGATGGGAGGAAACCGGCCTGCGAACGCTTCTCTTACTCTGCGCAACTCTGGCCGCGCTGCCGGCGCGGCCGTTGACGCGCATCGTTCAGGGCGTCGTAATGGACCAGCACGCGCGTCCCCTCGATCACGCGGTGGTGCAAATCCAGAACGACTATACGCTCTCAATTCGCTCGTACATCACCGCCGCCGACGGCAAATATCACTTTGCCGGACTCAGCCCGAACCTCGATTACGAGCTTACGGCGGACTACGATGGCCTGCGCAGCCGCGCGCGCACTCTGAGCGATTTCGATTCGCGGGCTGACTCCAAAGTAAACCTCACCATTCGTTTCGCCCGCTGAAGCCCGGTGACTGCGATCGGCGAGAAATCGTATGCTTGTTTCCAATCACCTGCGGCGCGGACCGGCATTCCGCCGCAAACCGCGTGTTAGTCTCCCCACCAAGAGTCCGTTGCTCCATCGCCGGAGAGGCGGATCACGAGGCGTGGGGAATTCTAGATGCTTCTGCGCAACGTTGCGAGCGGCGACGTCCGCCGGTACGAAAACTGGTCCCTGGCCGTTGCGGGTTCAAACGGTCTCTTCGCCGTGAGGGTTAATCAAGCGGCTCGGGAGCGCTCCTTAAACGAATTACCGTTCGCCCCATTTCAACTTTTGACGAAGGACATCGAAGAACAGCATCCGCGGAGGCCGCACCAGCCACACGCTGCGCGGCGACGACAGGCAGCTCACGCGATCCCCATGCCCCAGCGGCTGGCCCACCTGTCCGTCGATGGTCAGGTACGCGCTCTCGTCCTCGGCGTGATTCACCAGGTGGATGGTGCTGGTGTCCGGCACGATCACCGGCCGGTTGGTCAGCGTATGCGGACAAATCGGCGTCAGGCATAGCGCCGCCACGGAGGGAAACATAATGGGTCCGCCCGCCGAAAGCGAGTACGCTGTCGAGCCCGTTGGCGTGGACACAATCAAGCCGTCCGCCTTGTACGTGCAAACATAATGATCGTCCACGTGCGCCTCCACGTCGATCATGCGCGCCAGCGCGCCCTTGGTAATCACCACGTCGTTCAGCGCGTCATAGCGAGCTGAAGCGCCCGAAGCGCTCTCCAGCGTGCAGGCCAGCATTCGCCTTTGCACAATCCGCTGGTCACCGTGGAGCGCCCGGCCGAGCTCGGGCCAGACTTCGTCCACGGTAATCGCGGTCAGGAACCCGAGGCCGCCCAGATTCACCGGAAATATTGGAATCTCCCGCCCGGCCACCGCGCGCGCCGCCGATAGCAGCGTGCCGTCGCCGCCCAGCACAATCACCATCTGCGTGCCCTCGGGAACGCACTCGCGCGCCAGTCCGTCGGAGCGGCCCAGGTACCCGGCGGTGTCCGTGTCGTAGCGCACCGCCACCCCGTGCCCTTCCAGCCACTCAATCATCCGTGGCGCCAGCGCGCGCGCCGCGTCCACGTTCGGCTTGGCGATAATGCCCACCGTCTTAATGTCTGTTGGAATGAGACTCCTCCATTCAGAACCACTCGTCTATATATCAACACGTTGTAAGCGCCGTCGTCTCGTTCCACCCGGAGACGCACGGTCTTGTATGCCGATGGCTACCCCGCGTGGCTACTCTGCAGAAGGCCCGCGTGGGCGAGGAGTTTCGCCTGAAGAGGTCGCACGGCTCAGTACCGGCCCGATACCGGTCGGCTGCCTTCGATCCCATCTTGGAGCTTCGCCTGGTCCGTAGTAGACTGAGCCATGCGCGTTCGTCCTCCCTCGTCTAAGTTGGGCCGGCCGACGGTTGGTGCGCCAGTGAAATTCTTCTGTCTGTTCCTGCTCGTTTCAGGCTTGCCGTTCGCACGAGTTCCAGGATCTGGAGGCCCGGGTTTATCCGCCGGGCCATCCGCGCCGCCTCAGTCCGACAATATTTTTGTCGTTTCTATGATGATCATTGAGGCCAATATACAGAAGAAAGCAGACAAGTTCATAGCGGCACAAGCCCATCTCAGGGGCGTTTCGCTCCACGCCCCCCGTATTGCACACCAGACTAGCCAGACGGCCGCGCCCCCATCTCCAATCGTTGTCACTGGGTCATGGACTTCCCCCTTTTCCGCCGTATACCCAGCGGTAGCGCCCTTCTATCATCCCCCTCGGTACCTGACAACCGGACAACCAGCGGACTCCGAGGACCCCAAAATGATCTTCCTGGACGGCCTCGGGGCCGGCCTTGTGGAACTCGACACGACGACGCTTTCAGTTGTCAGCGAGGTCGCCGTCCCCAGCGTGGTGGGCCCCTTCGGCATCCGGCCAAACCTCGCCGGCCCCGCCAATGAAGTCTGGGTGGCGAACAGTGGAAATGAAGTCGCGGCTGGCGCGGAAGTCTCGGTTGTCGATCTCAGCGCCCAAAGCCTGGTCACCAACATTCTCACTCCATCCATCCCCCAGTCTGCCGTGCCAACAGGTGTCGTCTTCAGCCCCGACGGCGCCACGGCGTTCGAGACATTCCATTTCCTCTCGCCGGATTCCTCCGGCAATAACGGCGCCCTCGTGGTCCTTGACGCTGTCGGCCGAACGGTCACCTCCACCTTGCTGCTGAAATTCGTTCCCACAGCCTTGCTCATGGCCCCGAACGGGCTCACTGCGTATCTTCTTAGCGACACCGGGGAGATTACGTACTACGATGTCGCCACGGGCGCCGTTGGTCTCCCCGTATCAACCTACGCGCCAGGCTCGAACGCTGGTTATCCGGGCGCCAGCGCCGCAGTGTACATTCACCCGGACGGTACCCGGATCTTCTGGAATGTGAACCATCTGTTGGAAGTCTTCGACGTCACCACCCAACAGGTCACCAATACATTGACCTCCGGTCTGCCCACCACGAATAGCGCAACCTTCAGTTTGTCTCAAGATGGTGGAATCGCGTATTTCAGCAACCAGGTGGGTGACGTCGCCCTCCTCGACACCTCCGACGGAACCATCCTGCTGACATTCAACACCGGGGCTGCCACATCGGTCTTCGGGGGCCCCACATGGTGACCACGAAACGAAAGGCTCCAGTTCGCGGGCCGCGCCGCTCTTAACGCCTGGCATACAACAGGAACTCCTGGTTCCCTTCCGCTCCGGTTATGGGACTGGGAATCGTCTCGCACGTGAACCCCAGCGCCTCGGCCGCGTCCGCCACGCGCCGGCACGCCGCTTGATGCAGCTCCGGCTCGCGAACGATTCCGCCCTTGCCCACCTGATGCCTCTCCAGCTCGAATTGCGGCTTCACCAGCACCACCATCGGCGCGCCCGGCTTCAGGATCGGCGGAAGCACCGGCAGAATCATCGTAACCGAGATGAAGCTGACATCGCACACCGCCAGATCCATGCGCTCGGGGAAATCGGCGGCGTCGAGATAACGCGCGTTCACCTGTTCGCGAACCGTCACCCGCGGATCGTTGCGCAGTTTCCAGTCGAGCTGGCCGGTGCCCACGTCAATGGCGTACACGCGCGCCGCCCCGTGTTGCAGCAGGCAATCCGTGAACCCGCCCGTGGACGATCCCACATCGATGGCCGTCATCCCCCGCGCGTCGATGCCAAAATGTTCCAGCGCCGCTTCCAGCTTCAGCCCGCCCCGGCTGACGTAGCGCAGCGGCTGCAGCACTTCCACGCGTCCCCCGCTGTTGACGTTTTGTCCGGCCTTGTCCACGCGCTGGCCATCCACCAGCACCTGCCCCGCCAGAATCAGCGCGCGCGCTTTCTCCCGCGAAGGGGCCATGTTTCGCTCCACCAGAAGCTGATCGATGCGCGTCTTCGGGGGATGCGGAGGCTTCATGCCGTGCGGCGGACCACCAGGTCGGCCAGCTCGCGCAGCCGTTCGGCGCGTTCGTCCAGCGGCTGCAGCGCGGTGTGCGCGAACACGCGTTCCTCCTCGGCCATCTCGCGCGAGCGCTCAATCCCATAGACCGCCGGAAACGTAATCTTGTGCTGCTCGGCGTCCTTGCCCGCGGTCTTGCCCAGTTTCTCGGAGGGCTGTTCCACGTCCAGGATATCGTCCACAATCTGAAACGCCAGGCCGATATGCTCGCCATACTTCGACAGCGCGGCGAGCTGGACTTCGTCGGCCCCGGCGTAGATGCCGCCCATGCGCACGCTGGCCTTCAGCAGCGCGCCGGTCTTGGCGCGATGAATCTGTTCCAGCAGGATCGCGGTGGGCCGCTTCCCTTCCCCTTCCAGATCGTACACCTGGCCGCCAATCATCCCGCCCACCGTTCCCGAAGCCGTGGACAACTCTTCCGCCAGATGCACCCGCCGATGCGCATCCACGGGCAGTTGCGCGAGCACCTGGAAAGCCAGCGTCAGCAGGGCGTCACCGGCCAGAATGGCCATGGCGTCCCCGAAGACTTTGTGACAGGTGGGCCGGCCGCGCCGCAGATCGTCATTGTCCAGCGCGGGCAGGTCGTCGTGAATCAGTGAATAGGTGTGGATCAGTTCCAGCGAGCACGCCGCCGCTTCCACGCCAGGCGCGGCATCGGAAACGGCCTCCGCGGCAGCCATGCACAAGATCGGCCGGATGCGCTTGCCACCCGCAAACAGGCTGTAGCGCATCGCCTTGTGGATCACTTCCGGCCCGGTGTGTTCGGGCGGCGCCAGACGATCCAGCGTCTGGTCAGTCACTCGCTGCCGCGCAGCGAGGTATTCGTCAAGATTCATGTGTGTCCCGGGAAAAATGGCTCAGGAAGTTCCATTCTATCCAGGGGATTCACGCATGGCTTGCCGGTTTGCGCATTCGCGCCCGCTTGCGGGCGCCCTTGATGATCCGGTCGATCTGCCGCGACCTCAACCGATCCGTGCCGTTCCGCCGGGCCTCCGCGCCGATCAGCCGCAGCACCAGTGGTAGAGAAAGCTTCATCCCTTCTCCGTCTTGAACGGCTCCGCGTGCACTTTGTCGCCCTTGCGCACCAGCAGCTCCACGCGCGATTCCGCCTCTTCCAGTTGCTTCCGGCAGGACTCGCTCAGCTTCATGCCCTTCTCAAACAGCTCCAGCGCGCGCTCCAGCGGCAGTTCCCCGCCCTCCATTTCGCGGACGATGCTCTCGAGTTCCTGTAAGCCCGCTTCGAACGGCGGGGCCGGCTTGGTTTCTTCAGACACCGAACCTATTTTATCCGGGTTGGCGTGGCCGATCACAAGATTCCTGGCGAAAGATCTCGCGCGCTATCAAATCTCTACGGGAAACGGGCCAGGACGGATCAGCCGCCGTGCTTAGTCTTGTCTCAGGAAGGGAGTCAGCCAGTGACGAAAATTGTAGGACCGATGATCGACAGCCTTAAGCCCCCGGGCAAAGTGGGCCGCCCCGCCAAGGTGCGCCATTGCCCCTATTGCCACACCGCGCTCAACGTTACCGACATGAAGCAACACCGTCCGCAATGCGCGCGCGATCACCGCAACGCGCCCCCGCAGGACGCTCAGCCTCCGATGCCGCCTCCGCCCACCCCGGACGACCTCGAAAATCAGGAACTCTCCAGCGATCCACGGGAACGCGTCCGCCAGCTCGACCAGCAGGAAGCCGACCGCATCGAGCGCACCGAGGAGTAACCGAGCCGCGCCAGTTATGAAGCGGAAGTGAGAATCACCTTGCCGAACTGTTCCTTTTGTTCCAGCCGGCGATGCGCGGCCTCGGCTTCGGCAAGAGGGAACGTCGTGTCCACCACGGGCCGCAGCTTCCCCGCGAAGATGAACTTCAAAACGCGATGCAGTTCGCCCAGCGTGCCCATGTAGGAACCCATCACTGTCTGCTGCTTGCTGAACAAGAACCGCAGATCGAGTTTCACGTCGTAGCCGGTGGTGGCCCCGCAGGTCACCAGCCGGCCGCCGGCAGCCAGGCTCTGCACGCTGCGGTCCCACGTGGCCGCGCCCACATGCTCCACCACCACGTCCACGCCGCGTTTGCTGGTGATGTTCTTCACCTCGGCGGCGATGTTCTGCTCGTAATGATCAATGACGAAATCGGCGCCCAGCTCCGCCGCCTTCGCGCGCTTGGCTTCGCCGCCCGCGGTGGCGATCACCCGGCAGTGAAACAGCTTCGCAATCTGAATGGCGGCCGATCCCACGCCGCTCGACGCCCCCAGCACCAGCACGTCTTCGCCCGCCTCCAGCCGCGCGCGCGAGAAAAGCATGTGCCACGCGGTCAGGAACACCAGCGGCACCGCGGCCGCGTCCACAAAACTCAACTCGTCCGGAATCGGAATCACCGCCCACTCCGGCGTGGCCAGAAATTCGCGGTAGCCGCCGTCCACCTGGGTGCCCAGCACCGCGTACTTCGCGCAGCGGTTGTCGCGCCCGCTCACGCACCACTCGCACTGCCGGCAGCTTGTCGACGGGGAGAGCAGCACCCGCTGCCCGGGCTTCACGCGCCAGCAAAGCTCGCCGGTGCGCACCACTTCGCCGGCGATGTCCGCTCCCAGGATGTGCGGCATGGCGTAACGTACGCCGGGCAGGCCGCCGCGCACAAACAAATCCAGGTGGTTCACCGAGCAAGCGCGCACCCGCACGAGCACTTCGTCGGCGCGGATTTCCGGCTCCGGAACATCCTCGTACCGCAGAACCTCGGGGCCGCCGTGCTGGTGAAATCGAACCGCCTTCATCCGCTGTTCATGTTATCAGGCGGTGGCGGCGCTTCTTCAGGCAGCCCATCAGCACCAGGCCGAGTCCCACCAGCACCAGCGTAACCGGCTCCGGCGTGTCCGAAGGGTCGGACCCGCCCGTCCCGATGCAGAAGTTGTCCAGCAGCACGTAGCCCCCATTTTCCGAGGCCACCGAAATGGTCAGCGTGGACACTGGCGCGTTGAAAGTGAATCCGTAGAACGTCTGCGTGAGGGCGGTGGTGGACACCGTAAACGTTGTGCCATCGCTGGCCGTGATGGTGACCGGCACAATGTTCCCATACGTCATCACATCCAGCGCGATCGCCGTCACGCCGCCGGGCAGGTTGGCGACAATCTGCGGCTGCTCGGTCCCGAATGGTTCCCCGCTGGCGAGGCTGGCCCCCGAGCCGAAGTTCCAATAGGGCGTGGGCGCAAACAACGAATCGACGATGTCCAGAGAGTAAGTGGAACCGAACGAACCCACGAAATCGATGCCGAGGGGGTCGGTATAACCCGCGCTGGTGTTATACGATGTTTCGCCCGCGGACGGAGCCACGCCCGTAAACGTGTCCTCTCCGGTCTGCGTGACGGCCGCCTCCCACGCTGCCAGCGTCGTGTAGTTTTGGTCCCCCGGTTCGAGCGTGCCCGCACGCGCCATTCGCGACGCGAACAAGGTGATCCCCATCAGTACTGCCGTTCTGAGCACAAGACGCATACCCCAACCCCCGGAGCGAGATTCTCCCCATGACTCTGGAGAGCCGGTTCCAGCGCTCCGCGCCCCCCGGATTCCCGCATTGACTTGCTTGAAACGGATTAGTGGTTCCGCCGGGTATTCATCTCAGATTTCAACCTGGGTGATTTCACGCAACCGGTTGACAACTAACGGGATACTTCTCTGAGTGGTAATGCTAAGGGTGTAATGACTTCTGCACGCGAGCGCGGTATTCACGCGCCTTTTGTATGATTACCGCCGAGTTCAGAGTGAGGGAGCGGGAGTCGCTCACGATCACGCGTCCGTTCACCATGACGTCGCGCACATCGGAGCCCTTCAGCGCATAGACGAGCTGCGAATAGATGTTGTACAGAGGAACCGCGTGCGGGCGATCCAGCCGGATGGTGACCATGTCCGCCAGCTTGCCCGCTTCGAGCGAACCGATGCTCTTCTCCATGCCGAGCACGCGCGCGCCGCCCATGGTGGCCATTTCCATGGCCTGTTCGGCGGGCACCGAGCGCGGGTCCATCGTGGCCACCTTTTGCAGGTCGGCGGCGAGGTTCATCTCTTCCATCAAGTCGAAATCGTTGTTGCTGCCGGCAGGACCGTCGGGACCCAGACCCACGTGGATTCCCATGGCCAGCATCTGCGTCACCGGCGCAATGCCGCTGGCCAGCTTCATGTTGCTGGAGGGGCAATGCGCCACACCCACGCCGGCTTTGCGCACGATGTCCATGTCAGCCTGGTTGAGCCACACGCAATGCGCGGCGACGGTGCGGCCGTTGAACACGCCCAGCGAATTGAGATACGGCACCGGGCGCGCGCCGTGCTGCTTCAGACAGTCGTCGTTTTCTTTGCGGGTCTCGGCCACGTGCATCACCAGGGGGACAGAATACTTGTTGGCGAGTGCGCGAGCAGCCTTCAGCGTCTCGGCCGAGTTGGTGTAGAGTGCGTGCGGGGCGACGGCGGGAGTCACCAGCGGATCGTTGCGATAACGCTGGATGTATTTCTCGGTCCACGCCAGTGAGTCATTCGGCGTTTTCGCGTCGGGCACGGGGAAGCCGATAATGGTCTCGCCCAGCACGCCGCGCATGCCCGCTTCCTTAGTCGCTTCGGCGGCGCGATCCTCGAAATAGTACATGTCGGTGTAGGTGGTGGTGCCGGACAACATCATTTCGAGGCAGGCCAGGCGCGTGCCCCACAGGACGAAGTCGGGCGTGACGTTGCGCGCTTCGGCGGGGAAGATGTAGTGCTGCAGCCAGTCCTGCAGCGTGAGGTCGTCGGCGATGCCCCGGAACAGGGACATGGCGGCGTGGGTGTGGGTGTCGATGAGGCCGGGAATGAGCACGGCTTCAGGACGGTCCAGCCGGCGCGCCGCGATGTAGTGGCGATCGATGGCCGCACGTGTGTCCACGGCAACGATGCGCGCGCCGCGAACCGCCACCGCGCCGTTCTCGATGACGCGGTGTTGCGCGTCCATGGTGACCACGTAGCGGGCGATCCAGATCTGGTCAACGTGCTCCGCGGCATGGAGCGCCGAAAGGCAGAACAGGACACTGGCAGCGATCCGTATCCGAACCGCGACGGTAACGGAGCGGCTTCTAATGATTGGCCACGGATAAACGGATAAACCTCCGTTGTGGGGCAGGCTCTCAGCCCCGCAAGTGGCGGCGCATGGCGCCGCCCCACATCGGAACCCGGCGCTAGCGAATGAACGAAACATCGAAGGGCCTCGGGAACAGATCGCGCAACTGGAATGTCTCGGTTTTTCCATGCAGGTTAACCAGCGTCAGCTCCACATCACCACAAAACTCCCACAGGATCTGCCGGCACGCGCCGCAGGGTGGAGTGAGTGTGTCCGTATCGGCGGCAACGGCCACGCGGCGGAATTTTCGCGCACCCTCGGAAATGGCCTTCAGGACCGCGGTTCGTTCCGCGCAGACACTCAGACCGTAGGTGGCGTTCTCCACGTTGCAGCCGGTGAAGATGCGGCCCGATTCGTCCTCCAGCGCCGCGCCCACCAGAAAATTCGAGAACGGCGCCCAGGCATTCCCGCGCGCGGCCAGCGCGGCGTTCAGCAGCGGATCATCGGGCATCGTTGGCCTCCAACCGGGGCAGCACGGTTTTAAGGAACAGCACAAATTTCTCGCGCACCTGGCGTCCCACCTCCAGCACTTCTTCGTGACTCAGCTTCTCCGGCAACACGCCCGCGGCCATATTGGTGACGCAGGAAATGGCCAGCACCTTCACGCCCATGTGATGCGCCACGATGGCTTCGGGCACCGTGGACATCCCCACCAGATCCGCGCCAATGACGCGCAGGAAGTTGATCTCGGCCGGCGTCTCATAGGAAGGCCCCAGCATGGCCGCGTACACGCCTTCGGGCATATCGGGGTCGATCTCGCGCGCGATGCGGCGATACCCGGCGTCGTAGGCTTCGGTCATGTCGGGAAAGCGCGGGCCGATGGCGTCGTCATTCGGCCCCACCAGCGGATTCGAGCCCTGCAGGTTGATGTGATCGCGAATGATCACCAGCGCGCCCTTGTTATAGCCGAGGTTGATGCCGCCCGCGGCATTGGTCAGCACCAGCGAGCGAACGCCCAGCCGCGCCAGCACGCGCACGCCAAAGGTGACCTGCGCGGGCGTGTAGCCCTCATAGAGATGATTGCGCCCGGCCATCACCGCCAGCGGCTGCCCGGCCAGGGTACCGGCGATGAGTTTCCCGGCGTGCGCCACGGCGGTAGACGGAGGCCAGCCGGGAATCTCGCCATAGGGGATCTCGACGCGGTTCTCGAGTTCGTTGGCGAATGCGCCGAGACCGCTGCCCAGCACGACGGCGGTGCGCGGGCGAAGCGCCAATCGCGATTCGAGATATTCGATGGCCGCGTCCCAGGGCGCGGACCAGGGCATGGTTCCAGAGGGCATTCTCTATGAAGAAGACGATAGCACTATCGTTCCTCGTGCCGGCCTCGAACTATGGGTGAGTGGCCCGCGGGCACTGGCGGGGCGATGACAGACGGCCACAAATGCTTTACGCTGGGAATAGAAGCAGGCGCGGACTATGACGGTAATTGAACTTCCCGACCAACAAGTAGCAGCACTCAGAGCGAAGGCCGCGGCGCTCGGATTGACTCTGGAGGCATGGTTGAAGCAACTGGCCGACGAGAGCGCTTTATCGGTCGCGCCACGCTCCCCACGCGAAGCGGCTGCTCGGATTCTCGACCTGCAATCCCGCGTGAAACCCGACCCTGAGGGCTGGACCGTTCACGACTACATCAACCATGACCGGCGCTGATGCCCGCTCTGGTCGTTGACTCTTCGATTGCGGCTGCATGGTGTTTCCCGGACGAGCGCACCGGGTACGCGAACGCGGTTCTCCAGGCGATATCGTCTCCCGTCGAGGCTGTAGCGCCTCGTTTGTGGGCCTATGAAATGCGGAACTGCGTCCTCATGGGGCTGCGTCGCAAACGCATCACGCACGCGGACGCCATTGAGTTTCTGGCCTCGATCAAAGGGCTGCCTATTCAACTGGCCGACCCAGTCTCCTACGACGGCTTGCTCGATCTGGCCCAGCGCCACGGCCTGACCGTCTACGACGCCGCTTACCTCGACCTTGCGCTCCGCGAAGGCCTGCCGCTTGCGAGTCTGGATAACGCCCTCTGCAAGGCGGCCCTCAACTCGGGGGTGGCGTTATTCCAAGCGTGAGCATAGCACCGGTTCCTCCCGGTCGAAGTATCAGGACTTCCATTCCATGATTCGCTCGACGGGGAGCCATTCCTCGTGGAGGCTACGCACGATTCCGAACTCGCCAGGCTTCTGGCCATACTTCACCATCACAAAGTCAAACTCGCGCAACGGGCTGCCTTTGTTCCAGGCGTGGACATGCCCAGCGATCTGCCTCGCGCGACCGATCACTACGCGCGCAATGCTCGGTTTTTGATAAGCCTTCCTGATGGCGTCGTCGGCTGAGTTGGCAGGCAACGCATCCTCAATCCAGCCGAGGCGACACATAAGACGCACCAGCCAGATGTCCGGCTTCACGCAGTTGAACCCGAGGTCCGTCATTATGTGAAGCGCAGTGGTGTAGCCGGTCAACCTAGCGAGGCGGCCGTGCACCCGCCAGAAGGCCTCGTCGCCAGGCTCATCGTAGCTGTCCCCGAAAAGCGACCTTAGCGCTTGGGCGCCCGGAGCAAACGCTCGGAACGCGGCCGCCGCGGCCAGTATCCTGCCGAGCTTCGGCTCCAGCCTGCTGTAGCTGATGTCCGCGCTCGAAAACGATAGCCATTTCAGAAGGTGTTGGCATCTGTGTTTCCCCCTTCTCACCTGTCGCCAGGGAGCCGTGCATCCTTCTGGACTCCTCTACAGCAGCATCCCCGCAATGCACGCGGTCATGAAATTCGCCATGGTGCCCGCCGCTACCGCGCGCAGACCGAGCCGCGCCAGATCCGATTTGCGCGAGGGCGCCAGCGCGCCGATGCCGCCAATCTGAATCGCGATGGAGCTGAAGTTCGCAAACCCGCACAGCGCGTACGTGGCGATGTTGAACGAACGCGGGTCCAGAGCGGCCTTCATCGGACCCAGCGCCTGGAAGGCGATGAACTCGTTCAACACCAGCCGCGTGCCCAGCAGATTGCCAATCGAACGGCAGTCGTGAAACGGCACGCCCAGCAGCCACGCGATGGGCGCGAAAATCGTTCCGAAGATGGTTTCCAGCGACAGGCCGAAGCGCCCGAGAATGCCGTTCAGCAAAGCGATCAGCGCGATGAATGCGATCAGCATGGCGCCCACGTTCAGCGCCAGGTGAAGACCGTCAATGGCGCCGTGCGCGGCCGCGTCGATGACGTTCACGCCAGGCTTTTCCACCTTGATGGCCACTTTGCCCGCGGTGGCGGGCTCGCCGGTTTCGGGGATGAGCAGCTTGGCCAGCATGATGGTGGCCGGCGCGGTCATGATCACCGCGGTGAGCAGGTGCTTGGCGTCCACGTGCGCGATCATCACGTAGGCGGCCATCACCGATCCGGATACGTGGGCCATGCCGCTGACCATGATGGTGAAGAGCTCGGATTCGGTCATCCCCGCGAGGAACGGCTTGATGGTGAGCGGGGCTTCGGTCTGCCCCATGAAGATGCTGGCGGCCACGTTGGTGGATTCCGCGCCGCTGGCGCCCATCACCCGCTGCATCACCACGGCCATGCCCCGCACGAAGAGCTGCATCACGCCGAAGTAGTAAAGGATGGCGAAGAAGCTGGCGATGAAGATGATGATGGGCAGCACCTGAAAGGCGAAGATGACGCCAAACTCCGTCGACGCCGCGCCCAGCTTATCGCCGAAGACGAAGCTGCTTCCGGCCTCGGAGTAGTGCAGCATCGCGGTGACTCCCTGGCTGGCTTTGTCGAACAACCATCCGGCGGGCGTCTTGAGAACCAGGAAGGCGAAGAGGAACTGCAGGCCGAGTCCCCACAGAATGATTGACGGGCGAATGGACCGCTTGTGCTTCGAGAAGAGAAAGCAGACCGCGAGGATTGCGGCGATCCCCAGAAGGCCGGTGAACCGGGAAGCCATCAGGTCAGTCTATCAGTGAGAGGGAACAGACGGATGCGTCCCCTACTGACGGGGCGGGCTGGGGACGGGCGGGGACAGACGGATGCGTCCCTTTACGGACGGGGACAGACGGGTACGTCCCTGACAGTCTGGGAACAAGGTCGGGATCGGCAAATGAGGGACGTACTCGTCTGTCCCCCGTCGGGGACGCATGCGTCTGTCCCCTGCGACGATTCGCCGCCCTTCCCCCGTTAGCCCACTACTTCGAGAATCAGCTCGCGCTCGTCGGGCGGCTGGGCGGAGATGCGGAAAGCGTCCTCGATCAATTGCGCGCCTTCCTCGACGTGTTCGTCAGCCGTGTAGTAGAGACGGCACAGCACGCCGCCGGCTTCCACCTTGTGGCCCACCTTCACTTCCAGAATCACGCCGACCGCGGGATCGATGGCGTCGCCCATGGCGTCGCGGCCCGCCCCGATCATGCTGGAGGCCTGGCCGATGTATTCGGCCTCGATGGCGCTGACATATCCCGCGCGTGGCGACAGAATCTCGCGCGCGCCGGTGGCGTTGGGCAGAAGGTCGAAGCGGTCCAGCACCTGCGGATTGCCGCCCTGCGCCTGAATCACCGCCTTGAACTTGCGGTATCCGGACCCGTCCAGCAGCATCTTCTGCGCCAGTTCGCGTCCTTCGTCAAGCGTGGCGGTGATCTTGCTCAGGAAGATCATGCGCGCGGCCAGCTCGAGGGAAAGGCGGGTGAGGTCGGTGGGCCCGGCGTTTTGCAGCGTCTGCGAAACTTCCATCACCTCCAGCGCGTTGCCGATGGCGAATCCCAGCGGCTGGTTCATGTCGGTGATGAGCGCCTGCACGCGCTTGTCGGCGCGGCGCCCAATGCCCACCATCATCTGCGCCAGGCGGCGCGCATCCACTTGCCGCTTCATGAAAGCGCCGGAGCCCACCTTGACGTCGAGCACCAGGCCGTCAATGCCCTCGGCCAGCTTCTTCGACATGATCGACGACGCGATCAGCGGGATGGATTCCACGGTGGCGGTAGCGTCGCGCAGAGAATAGAGCTTGCCGTCGGCGGGCGCGATCTGCGGCGTCTGGCTCCCGAACGCGATCTTGTGCGTGGCCAGTTGATCGCGGAACTCGTCCACGGTCAGGTCCGTGCGAAAACCGGGAATCGATTCCAGCTTGTCCAGCGTGCCGCCGGTGTGTCCGAGAGCGCGTCCGCTGATCATGGGAACCACCACACCCGCGGCGGCGGCGAGCGGTCCGGCAATCAGACTGGTCTTGTCGCCCACTCCGCCGGTGGAATGCTTGTCCACCTTCAGGCCCGGAATTCCGCTGAGATCCAGGATCTCGCCGGAACGCAACATGCAATCGGTGAGGCTGCTCACTTCGCGGTCGGACATCCCCGAAAAGAACACGGACATCAGAAACGCGGACATCTGATAATCCGGGATTTCGCCTCGCGTATAGCCGTCAACAAAGTACGCGATCTCGTCCTGGCTCAGTTCTTCGCCGTCCCGTTTCCGATGAATGAGGTCTACTGTACGCATTTTAAGTTCTCAGGGTAGCATCTTATGTACTTGAAAGTAAACCCGCTTATTCGCTGCGGTGCTTTCCGGCGGGCCGGTGCGGATTCGCCTTGCACACCAATATCGTGCGGTGCGAGACCCGTACTGTACATCTTAGTACAAAAGTTAGTACAGAACCAGTTCGACGGGCGCGCCCACCCCGCAACCCAGACGCTGCGCCGCGGAAGCCTGATTGACCACCACCTCGAGATATCCGGAGCTGCCCACAATCATCACGAGTTCGCCCGGAGGCGCTTCGGAAAAATTGAGCGCAAGCCGGGACAGTTTTTCGAGACCCACGTTGAGCTCGAATGGGCGCGTGGCCGCGCCGGGGAATTCGTCGAGGCGAAAGCTGGTGATGAGGTTGCCGAAGCGATCGACGTGAAGCACCAGGCCTGTCCACACGCGCTTGCCGGTGCGGCTGGGACGGAAGAAGTCCAGGCGAAGATGATCGTTGATTCGCTTGCCGAATCGCGACGGCAGGACGCCCGCGGCGAGATGGGCGGCCACTGGGGCGAAGATGTCGCGGCCGTGGAAGGTGTGGCTGAGCGGGCGCCGAAAGTAGCGCTCGGCGGTGATGTGGCGCACCAGGCCGCCGCCATCCGGCAACACCATGGAGAGAACGCCGTTATCCGGGGCGACGAAGAACTGCCCGCCCGCTTCCGCGAGAATGGGACGGCGCGCCGAGCCGACTCCGGGATCCACCACCACCACGTGAATCGATTTCGGCGGGAAGTAGGGCGCCGCCTGCGCGATCAGGTACGCGCCGCTGGTTATCGCGTACGCGGGCACATGGTGGCTGACGTCGACGATGCGCGCGCCGGGAGCGATGCCGAGGATCACCGCTTTCATCGTGCCGGCGTAATGGTCGGCCGTGCCGAAATCGGTGGTGAGGGAAATGACCGGGTGGCGCATAGACGGGCTTATTGTAACGCCGCGTGTTGCTACCATGTCCTAAGAGGCTGTGGTTGGTTGTGCAACGGTTCTACTTCGATCACAACGCGACAACTCCGGTATCGGATGAGGTCCTGAAGGTCCTGATTCCCACGCTGGCGGGCGTGTATGGAAACGGATCGAGCATCCACTACTTCGGGCAGGTGGCCAAACAGCACATGGAAATGGCCCGCCGCACGCTGGCGTCGGCCGTTGGGGCGGACGCGCGCGAGATCGTGTTCCTGAGCGGCGGCACCGAAGCGGACAATCTGGCCATCCTGGGCAGCGTTCGCGCGAAGACCGCCACGCGCCGGCATGTGGTGACCACGTCCATCGAGCACGTAGCCGTGCTGAAGGCCTGCGCGCAACTGGAGCGCGAGGGCGTGGAGGTCACATACGTTCCAGTGGGCAGCAACGGCCTGGTGGATCCCGTGGACATCCGCCTGGCGCTGCGGCCGGAAACGGTGCTGGTCTCGGTGATGCACGCGAACAATGAGACGGGCGTACTGCAGCCGGTGGCGGAGATAGGCGCGCTGGCGCGCGAGCTGGGTGTCACGTTTCACGTGGACGGCGTGCAGGCGCTGGGCAAGGTGGAGGTGAACCTTTCGACGCTGCCCGTGGACCTGTATTCGTTGAGCGCCCACAAGGTGAACGCGCCGAAGGGCGTGGGCGCGCTGTTCGTGCGGCGCGGCACGAAACTGGCGCCGGTGCTGCATGGCGGGCATCACGAGCGGGACCGGCGTCCGGGCACCGAAAATATTCCGGGAGTGGTCGCCTTCGCGCACGCGGCCGAGTGGGCCGCCGCCAATCTGGACGACGAAGCGGAGCGGATACGCGAACTGCGCGACTTGCTGGAGGAAGGGATCCGGGAACGCGTTCCCGCGGTCACCGTCAACGGCGGCGCCGTGCCGCGCAGCCCCAATACCACGAACATCTGCTTCGAGGCGATTGAGGGCGAGGCGATGGTGATCTCGCTCGACCTGAAGGGATTCGCGGTGTCCAGCGGGTCGGCGTGTTCGAGCGGAGCGGTGGAGCCATCGCACGTGCTGACGGCCATGGGGCTGACGCCGGATCGCGCGCGCTCCAGTGTGCGGTTTTCGCTGGGACGCGGCAACACGCTGGATCAGGTGGACGAGCTGATCGAGGCGGTGGCCGAAGCGGCCGCGCAGTTGCGGAGATTGTCGCCGTCCTGGAAGGTCACGGCGTAGCCCTGCCGTGAACAAGGAAAGCATTATCGCCGTCGCCATGTCGGGCGGGGTGGACAGCTCCGCCGTCGCGGGTATGCTGCAGCGCGATGGCCAGAAGATCGTCGGCTTCACCATGCAGCTCTGGAATCAGAGGCGTTTGCCGGAGCTGATTCCGGAGAGCGGCGTTACCGGCCGCTGCTGCTCCATCGAAGACGTGTACGACGCGCGGCACACGGCGGAGCTGCTGGGGATCGCGTATTACGTGGTGAACTTCGAGCGGCGCTTCGAGGAGCAGGTGGTGCGGCCGTTTGTGGACGAGTATCTGGCCGGGCGCACGCCGATTCCCTGCACGCTGTGCAACAATTTCCTGAAATTCGATGAATTCCTGGAGCGGGCCGCCGGAATTGGCGCGGATGGGATGGCCACCGGGCATTACGCGCGCGTCGGCTTCGATGACGCGACGGGGCGGTGGCAGTTGCGCCGGGCCGTGGATGAAGCGCGGGACCAGACGTACTTCCTGTTTGGCCTGACCCAGCCACAACTGGCGCGCACGTTGTTCCCGCTGGGCGGCATGCTGAAGCCGCAGGTGCGCGAAGTGGCGCGGTCTCTGGGGCTGCCGGTGGCGGAGAAGCCGGACAGCCAGGAGATCTGCTTTGTCCCCAATGGCGATTACGCCGCGTTTATCGACGCGTATTTCCGGGAGCGCGGGATTGAGCGGGAGCGCACCCAGGGCGAGATTGTCGACGCCGCCGGCCATGTGCTGGGCGAGCATGCCGGCGTGCATCACTTCACCATCGGACAGCGGCGCGGCCTGGGAATCGCGGCCGGCGAGCCGCTGTATGTAATCGCCACCGTGCCCGCGGAACAGCGCGTGGTGGTGGGCCGCAATGACCACCTGCTGCGCGGTCAACTGTGCGTGGGCGGGGTCAACTGGGTGTCCATCGCTCCGCCCTCGGAACCCGTGCGGGCGCAAGTGAAGATTCGCAACAAGCACGCGGCAGCGGCGGCCTGGTTGACGCCGGGTTCGGATCCCCAGCGTGTCGATGTACGGTTCGACGAGCCGCAGCGCGCGGTGACGCCGGGCCAGGGCGCGGTGTTCTACGACGGCGATCTGGTGCTGGGCGGCGGCTGGATCGAGTAGCTGCGCTACAAAGCGCAGGCAGGGCACGGCCCTGCCCCACTTTCGGCACAATGATCGAAACGGAGGAGGCGAAGAATGGTTGTGCGTGCAGTAGGGGCAATGCTCCTGGCGCTGTTTCTCTCGGCGAACGCCGCGCCGATACGGCTGCACCCGAAGAACCCGCACTACTTCCTGTTTCACGGCAAGGCCGTCGCACTCATCGGCAGCGGCGAGCACTACGGGGCGGTGTTGAACGCGGATTTCGATTATCACCGTTATCTCGAAACCATCGCGGCCGCCGGGCTGAATTACACGCGGTTGTTCGGCGGGAGCTATGTGGAGCTGCCGGCGAAGTCCTTCGGCATTCTGCGTAACGATCTGGCGCCCGCGCCGGGGCGGTTCCTTACGCCCTGGGCACGCAGCGACACGCCGGGATACGCGGGGGGCGGCAACAAGTTCGACCTGACGCGGTGGGATGCGAAGTACTTTGATCGTTTTCACGATTTCCTGGCGGACGCGGACCGGCGCGGGATTGTGGTGGAGATCACGCTGTTCTCGTCGCAGTATGGCGAGACGCAGTGGACGCTGAGCCCGCTGAACGCGGCCAACAACGTCAACGCCACCACGGCCATCGACTGGAAGAAGGTGAACACGCTTGAAAATGGGAACATCCTGGCGTATCAGGAGCAGTACGCGCGGAAGCTGGTGCGTGAAGCCAACGCGTTCGACAACGTGTCTTTCGAGATTCAGAATGAGCCGTGGTCGGACCGGACCGCTGTGGCCGATGTGATCAATCCGTTCTTGCGCGCTCCCGCGCGCGATGTGTATCCGAATTCGATCGATCTGGCGGATGCGCTTTCGACGGCGTGGCAGGAGCGGGTAGCGGGATGGATTTCCAGCGAGGAGAGCGGGCTGCCGAACCAGCACCTGATCGCGCAGAACTACTGCAATTTCCGTTTTCCCGTGAGGGATCTTGTCCCAGGCGCCAGCGTCGTCAATTTCCATTACGCGTACCCGGAGGCGGTGACGCTGAACTATGGGCTGGGGAAAGCGATTGCCTACGACGAAACGGGTTTTCTCGGCCATGACGACGGCGTGTACCGGAGGCAGGCGTGGAACTTCATGCTGTCGGGCGGGAGCGTGTTCGACAACCTGGATTACTCCTTCTCCGTCGGGCATGAGGACGGCACGGATGTGGAGCCGAACGGCCCTGGCGGTGGGAGCCCGGCGCTGCGGGAGCAGCTTCGCGTGCTGAGTGAGTTCCTGGGGAAGTTTTCGCTGGTGGACCTGGCGCCGGACACCCACACGGTGAAGCACGCCGGTGGGGCGTACGCGCGAGTGCTCTCGATTCCGGGGCGGGAGTATGCGATGTACTTCGATGGGAACGGACCGATGGAGGTCATGCTGGATCTTCCCGCGGGCGAGTATGCCGGGGAGTGGGTGGATCCGGCGACCGGACAGGTTGAGATGGCTGTGAAGACCGGTGGAGGCGAGGTGGTGTTGCGAGCGCCCGATTTTCAGAATGGCATTGCTCTACGGCTTAGCGCCAGGCAGGGCGTGGCCCTGCCCCACAAGGCTCCATAGAAGCTGTGAAGGTACAGAGCTATTCGTAGCGGAGGGCGCGCAGCGGGTCCACTCGCGATGCACGCACCGCCGGGATGTAGCCCGCCAGCAGGGCGATGCCCGCGAGCACGGCCATCGCGGCGCCGATGGACACCGGGTCGCCCGGCTGGATTCCATAGAGCAGGCTGGCCACCAGCTTCGATGAGAACCAGGCCGCGGGAAGGCCGATAGCGAAGCCGGCGGCCACCATTACCACCACTTCCCGCATCACCAACCAGACCACGTTGCCGCGCTGCGCGCCAAGCGCCACGCGAATGCCGATCTCGCGGGTGCGCTGCTCCACCGTGTAGGCCATCACTCCGTAGAGCCCGATGACGGCCAGCAGCGTCGCCAGCCCTCCGAAGAGCGCGGACAGGCTGGCCACCAGGCGCTCGTTCAGCAGCGACGCGTCGATGGTGCTCTCGAGCGTGCGCAGATCATAGATCGACAGGTTGCGATCAAGGCCCGCCACCGTCCGCCGGATAATGCTGAAGGCCTGGCCGGGGGGCAAGGATGTTCGAACGTACGAGGTCATGTTGTTGAGGAACGGCGAACCGAGGTAGGGGATGAAACACTGGCGGGTCAGGTCGTCGCGGATGCCCCGGTAGCGGAAGTCCTTCACCACGCCGATGATTTCCATGTCGGCGACGGCGCCCGGTTCGTTGCCGAATCCGATGTGGCGTCCGATGGGGCTGTGATTGCCGAAATACCGCTTTGCCAGCTTTTCATTGACGATAATCACGTTGGGAATCTTGAACGGAATGCCCGGATGCTGGATGGTGGTGGTATCGCGGTCAGTGAAATCGCGGCCTTCCAGCAGCGGAACGCCAAGCGTCGCGAAATAACCCGGGCTGACCAGATTGAAATTCGGGCTCATGTTCTCGCCCGGTTTGGACGCGTAGCCTTCCACGTTCACGGAGCTGTCCCACTCATCGCCCTCGAGAATGGCAATGCTGGCAAGCGAAGCAGACTGCACGCCGGGCATGGCGGCCAGATTGCGGTTGAGTTCCCGGAAGAAAGCGGTGGAACGGGGGAGGTCGTAGCCGTTCAGAGAAGGATCGACGGTGAAGGAGACCAGGTTGTTGGCGGGGAAGCCGGGGCCCAGATCGCGCAGGTTCCGCAGGCTGCGGATGAACAGGCCCGCGCCGATCAGCAGCAGAAGCGAGAGGGTCACCTGAGCGACTACCAGGGATTTGCGGAGGCGGGCGTGTCCGGCGGCGGTGACGGAACCTGCCTGGTCCTTGAGGGTGGGCGCGACATCCGGGTTGGTGGCTTGCAGCGCGGGCACCAGACCGAAGAGCAGGCCGGTGAGCAGCGCCACCGCGAAGTTGAACAGCAGGATGCGCGCGTCCGGCGTGGATGCCAGCCCCAGCGGAGTACCGCTTTGCGGCATGAGGCCGAGCAAAGCGCCCACGCCAACCCAGGCCACGGCGACGCCCACCGCTCCCCCGGTGAGCGAGAGCATCACGCTCTCCACCAGCAGCTGCCGCATGATCTGCCAGCGGCTCGCGCCCAGGGCCAGACGCACGGCGATCTCGCGCTGCCGTCCAGCGGCGCGCACCAGCAGCAGATTGGCCACGTTGCCGCAGGCGATTAACAGCACCAGCGCGACGATGCCCATGAGCACTTCCAGCGGCGTGGACACCTGGTAGCGCAGATAAGACCGGCCGGTGGCGGCAGGCTGTACATCGATGGTGGATTTCAGGAACCGCCGGCGCTCATAGTCCGATGCCTGGGCGATTTGCGGGTCTTTCGCTTCCTGCTCGATGATCTGATGGAACAGGATCTGCATTGACGCCTTGGCCCGTGGCGCGGTGATGCCGGGTTTCAGGCGGCCGAGGATCTGAATCCACGTGCTGCGGCGGTCCTTCATGTCGTCCCAGTTGGGGGTCATCCAGACCTTCATCGTGACGGGGACGAAGAGCTGGGTGACGGAACCGGGCTCGATGCCGTCGAACCCGCGCGCGGCGACGCCGATAACCGTGAGGTTGTGCCCGTTCAGCACCATGGTTTTGTTGAGCACGGAGGGGTCGCCGGCGAAGCGCGTCTGCCAGTAGCGATAGCTGAGCACGACCACGGGGTGCCCGAGAATGGTGGTGTCGTCATCGGGCGCGATGGTGCGGCCCACCGCCGCGCCGACGCCCAGCACGTTGAAGTAGGTTCCGGAAACCAGTTCGCCGGCGGCGCGCTCGGTCTGGCCGTTGAAGCTCATGCTGAGCGGCGTGGTGAAGCGGCACAGGATACCGTTGAACGCCTGGTTGCGCGCGAGGAAGTCCTGATACATCGGGTAAGAGAAAGCGTTGGCGCCGCGGTTGTTCCCGTAATGATTGCCGTCGCTGTCCAGCAGCACCAGCTCGGCGGGGTTCTTAACCGGGAGCATGCGCAGGATGAGTTGGTCGATCAACGTGAAGATGGCCGTGTTGGCGCCGATGCCCAGGGCCAGGGAGAGCACGGCCACGGCAGTGAACACGGGGGCCTTCGCGAGATTGCGAAGGGCGAAGCGGACGTCGGACAACAAATGCATGAGGAACTCCCTGCCTTGTTAGTACGGAGAACGAGGCAGGGAGTTTCCTTTTTTCTTAAGGCCGCTCCATTACGGTCGCGGTTCGGTTCCAGGAGCACTGGCCTGGATGGCGCCCATTTTGCCGGCGCGGAAGTCTTCGAACGCCTGGTAGAGTTCTTCTTTCGTGTTCATAACGAAGGGGCCGTAGCGGGCCATGGCTTCGCCGATGGGCTCGCCCGCGATCAGCAGCACCTCGATGGGCGTATCGCCGGGATTGGCGAGTTCCACGGTGTCGCCATTCTTCGCGAAGATGGTCAGCTCATTGCGGTCCGTGCGGTAGGCGAAGGCGTTCCAGGCGCGCGGCACTTCCTGCACGTGCGTGGCGCCGGGCTGCAGGGTGAAGTGCAGGTAGAGGATGGGCGTGTTCGTCCGGATGGCCGCGCGAACGCCCAGCGCTTCTCCGGCGATCACCCTGACGCGAACCGAGCCGTCGGGCGTGGCGGCGGAGGGGATCTCCTCCGCTTTGAGCTCCTGGTAGCGGGGCGCGGTCATCTTGTCGCGTTTCGGCAGATTCACCCAGAGCTGGAATCCGTGAAGGATGCCGCCGTTCTTTAAGAAATCGGCGCTGGGCATTTCCGAATGCACGAGGCCGGAGCCCGCGGTCATCCACTGCACGTCGCCCGGGTTCAGGCGGCCGCGGTGGCCGAAGGAATCGCGATGCTCCATCTGGCCTTCGAGCAGATAGGTTACCGTCTCGAAACCGCGGTGCGGGTGATCCGGAAAGCCGGTGGACTGGCCGGCCTGGAACTCCAGCGGACCCATCTCGTCGAGCAGCAGGAAGGGATCGAGGTAGTCGAAGTTGCGCGTGGGGAAGGCCCGGTGAATGCGGACTCCGGCGCCCTCCTGAGTTTCCATGGCGGGGATCACGTTGAGGATCCCGCGAGTGGTGGTGGTGGTGGTCATAAGTGGTTACCTTGACGTCAAGATCATAGATGCGGACGGGCTGGAAAGGATTCAGAGGGCCGCGCTGGTACGATATTCGCGTGAGGGTGGCGCTGATTGGCTACGGGGGCGTGGGGCGGGCGTTCGTGCGGCTGCTGGATGAGAAACGGTCGGTGTTTCCGTTTCGCGTGGTGGGGATTCACACCCGCCACGGGACGGTGGTGAACCCGGCGGGGCTGCGGCCGGACGCCGAACTGGGGCCCGCCGCGGCGAGCGCCGAGGAGTTTCTGGATCGCGTCCCGTCCGACGTGGTGATGGAAGTGACCGAGCTGAACCCGGCCACCGGCGAGCCGGCGCTTTCGCACATCCGCGCGGCGTTTCTCCGGCGCCGCCACGTGATCACCGCCAACAAAGGGCCGCTGGCGCATGCCTATGCGGCGCTGCGCGACGAGGCGCGGGCCGCCGGCGTGGAGTTCCGCTTCGAAGCTACGGTGATGGATGGGGCACCGGTGTTCAATACGGTGCGCAACAATCTGCCGGGCGTGCAGGTGCTGGGGTTCACCGGGGTACTGAACTCGACCACGAAGATTGTGGTGGAAGCCATGCGCGCGGGACGCGGGTTCGAGGACGGCGTGCTGGAGGCGCAGAAGCTGGGCGTCGCCGAGGCCGACGCGAGCTACGATACGGACGGCTGGGATGCCGCGGCCAAAACCGCGGTGCTGGCCAACGTGCTGATGGACGCGCGCATGACGCCGCTCGACGTGGACCGCCGGGGCATCGGCCGCCTGACCCCGGAGCGAGTCCGCAAACTGGCCGATGAACGCAAGACGGTGTGCCTGGTGAGCCGCGCGAAACGCACCGCGGCGGGCATCAAGCTGCGGGTACGGGCGGAAGTGCTGGATGACACGGATATGCTGGCGTCGGTGCACGGGACGTCGAACATGATCCTGTTTCATACGGATCTGATGGGGACCATTGGCACGGTATGCATCGCTCCGGGAGTGGACCAGACGGCCTATGGAGTGTTCAGCGATCTGATTGACATTGCGAAGAGTGTGTGAGCTGCTACACTGTTTGTCACACACTCGAATGTGAGCGAGGTCTGTTCATGCCAACTAATCTTGCCCTCGATGACCGGCTCATCAACGAAGCCCGCAAAGTAGGGCGCCATCGCACCAAGAAGGAAGCGGTGACGGCGGCGCTCGAGGAATACATTGCGCAACGCAAACGACTCGGGGTGCTGAAGCTGTTCGGGACCATCGATTTTGATGCGGCCTGGGACTATAAGGCGGAGCGCCGGCGCAGACGGGGATGAGAGTGCTGGTGGACACCTGCATCTGGTCGATTGCATTCCGCAGGCGATTGGGCATCCGGGCGGCGGAATCCGCGCTTGCGGGCGAGCTGGAGGAACTGATCCGGGAGAATCGAGCGCAGTTGATTGGCCCGGTTCGCCAGGAACTGTTGTCCGGAATCTCCGATGAAAAACAGTACGAATCGCTGCGCAGGCAGATTCGGGCTTTTCCGGAGGAGCCGCTTCGACGCGCGGACTACGAACGCGCTGCCCGCGTCGCCAACGCTTGCCGCAAAAAGGGCGTCGCCGCCTCGGCGATTGACGCGCTGATCTGTGCCGTTGCCCTGGAGCGTTCGTGGTCTGTGTTCACGTCGGACAAGGACTTCGCGAGCTACGCCAGGGTGGTAGCGGTATCATTTCATGCGGCGCGATGAGGCTTTTCTGGCAGGGCATGGCCCTGCCCCACACGGCAACATCGCCGCATCCAGACCACAGGCCCACTTCTGGGGGACTAAGCAGCGTTGAGGAAGCGCAACGTCTCCGCGCCCATGGTGTCCAGCACGTCGGTGAGTTCGTGGCCTGATTCGAGCACACGCAGACGCACGTTGGCGTGGTTCTCGGCGAACCTTTGGGAGAACGACACCGGCACGACGGCGTCGGCCGAGCCGTGGAAGATCAGCCCGGGCTGGTGGAAATCGGGGGCCTCTTCGTATTGCCTCGCATCGCGCATGAACTGCCAGCCGAGGTCACGCTCGGCGTTTTCGGCATAGTGAAACACGGGCAGGCGGCCGGTGTTGCGCCACTCCTCCATCTTCGCCTCGCCCAGCGTCTCCGCCCAGTGCGAGGCGAAGGAGAACGCCGGGGCCAGCAGCACCACTCTCTCCACCTCCGGGTGGCGGGCCGCATACAGCGCCGCCAGATAGCCGCCGAGGCTGGAGCCGATCAGCGCCACCGGTTCCCCCCGGCAGGCGCGGGAGACCACCTCGAGCTGCCCGGTGATGGTGAGGTCGGCGAAGCGGCCTTCGGCCAGGTCGGGAATCCCGGCTTCACCCAGCAGATCGCGGAAGTAGCGCGCCTTGCGCGACGAAGGGCCGCTGGCGAATCCATGCAGGTACACGACGCGGGTCATCATTTTGCCGCGGGCAGCGGCTTCCAATCGGAATATTGGGCGCGGTCTTCACTGTGCAGCACGCCATCGATGAACCGCTGGTGCACCAGAGAGGCCGGCAGGATGACTCCGTGCTCCACCTCCGCGTACTCCACCGTGGATTCGTCGCGGATCACTATTTTGTCCTTGCGAACGGCCACCACGGTGATGCGCACGGGCGCGCCATCGGACTGGCGCAGGCTGAGCGTGCCGGCGAGGGGAATGGTCTTGTTCTGGTCGAGATGCAGGCCGGGCGTTCCGGTTTGCTGGGAGTACTGGAACACGGTGACGCGCTGGGCGCCGATGAGGTCGGGGCCCTTGAGCTGGAAGGAGTAGCGGTCGATGGAGCGGCGCGTAAACAGCATCACCAGCTGGCCGAAATCCTGGGGGGCGTCGCTCAGGGTGGCGGCCTCGAATTGTTCCGCCAGGGTCTTCCTGGAATCGTCGTCGCGGGCCTGCAGCAGGCGGCAGAACTGTGCGGCGGAAGGAACGCCCTCGACGGGCTGCCCGTCCACCGAGACAATCTGACGCATTTCGTGAACTGCTTCGGAATTCGCGGTATAAGAGGAGAAGCCATACCAGGACACAATTTCACGGGTGGCAATTTTGGAAGGGTCGGTCCTGGCAGGATCGCTGATATGGAGGCCGTGCCTCACTTTGTGCGGTTCAGGGCCTCTCTGGCGCAGGGTTTCCCGGCCGTACCATGACGGCGCCGCGCCCCAGAACCTGCCGGCCTGGACGGTGAGCTGGCGGATCAGCGGAGGGAGTTCCGCGGGAGCGGGCGCGTCGGCGCTCCACCCGATGCCCGCCGCCGCGAGAAGGGCGCAGCAGAGGGGGGCGAGCGGCCGGAGCATACCTCATTCTAGCGGCGGCGTGGCGCACTTCACAGTTGCGAAGGTACCGGAGATGCTGACAACATAGCAACGGAGCCGATAGTATAGAAGCTGTCAACATTCGCATCATCCGCAAAAAGTTGTAATCGTGTTGTCTGGCCGATAGAATCGAGAGTCTGCCAGAGAGAGGGAGGATTCAGTGTCAGTTGAGCAGAAGGTGAAGCAGATCATCGTGGAGCAGCTGGGGGTTGACGAGAGCCAGGTCGACGCCACCGCTTCTTTTGTGGACGACCTCGGCGCGGATTCGCTGGACATCGTCGAGCTGGTGATGGCGTTCGAGGAGGCGTTCGACATCGATATCCCCGATGAAGACGCGGAAAAGATCGCCACGGTGAAAGACGCCATCGATTACATCGACGCGAAGAAGAAGTCATAGGCGGCACGGGGAATCGATTGTCTCGCAGAGTCGTCGTCACTGGTGTCGGTCTGGTGAGCGCCATGGGCGTGGGGACCGACGAAACATGGCAGGGCATTCGCGAAGGCCGCAGCGGAATTCACACCATCACGCAGTTCGACGCGTCGGCGTTCGCCTGCCGGATTGCCGGAGAGGTGAAGGGATTCGATCCGGCGCGCTACATCGAGCGCAAGGAGGTGAAGAAGGTAGCGCGGTTCATCCAGTTCGCCATCGCCGCGTCGGAATTCGCCATGGAGAGCGCGCGCATGAAGATTGCGCCGGAGTGGGCGGAGCGCGCGGGCGTATACATTGGCAGCGGCATCGGCGGGTTCGAGATCATCGAGCGCGAGCACAAGATCCTGCTGGAGAAAGGGCCGGGGCGCATTTCGCCGTTTTTCATTCCGGCCACGATCATCAATCTGGCGGCGGGCAACGTATCCATTCGCGCGGGCGCGCGGGGGCCGAACTCGGCCACGGCCACGGCCTGCACCAGCAGCGCGCACGCCATCGGAGATTCCTACCGGATTATCGAGCGCGGCGAAGCCGACGTCATGATTTGCGGCGGCGCGGAAGCGGCCATCACGCCCATGGGGATTGGCGGGTTCGCGGCCATGCGCGCGCTTTCGCAGCGCAATGACGAGCCGGAGCGCGCTTCCCGTCCCTGGGACGCGCAACGCGACGGCTTCGTGGTGGGCGAAGGCTCGGGGATCGTGATTCTGGAGGAGTTGGACTTCGCGCGGCGGCGGGGCGCGCCCATACTGGCGGAGATCGTGGGCTATGGGATGAGCGGCGACGCGTACCACATCACCAGCCCGTCGGAAGACGGCGACGGGGCGTTCCGGGTGATGCGGGCGGCGGTGAAGGACGCGGGCATCGAGCCGCGGGCCATCGATTACATCAACGCGCACGGCACTTCCACGGAGATGGGCGACAAGATCGAGACCATCGCCATCAAGCGCTGCTTCTGCGAACACGCCTACAAGCTGGCGGTGAGCTCCACGAAATCCATGACCGGGCATCTGCTGGGCGGCGCGGGCGGCCTGGAAGCGGGGATCACGGTGCTGGCGCTGCGCGACCAGGTGGCGCCTCCCACCATCAACCACGAGTTCCCCGATCCGGAGTGCGACCTCGACTACGTTCCCAATGAGGCGCGGCCGATGAAGATTGAGTATGCGCTGTCGAATTCGTTCGGGTTTGGCGGGACGAATGGGAGTTTGGTGTTCAAGCGGTATTCTGAGCAGGGCTTCGGCCACGAATGAACACGAATGCACACGCATGGCGCGGGACGAGGGGCGGGACGAGGGGACAGACGAATGCGTCCCCGGTGGGAAAACCCGCGCAACCCCGGCCGGGGTGGTCCGGGACGCAGCCGTCTGTCCCCGGTGCGTGAGGGACGCATACATCTGTCCCGTTTGCTATGAAGATCATCGTCTGCATCAAGCAGGTGCCGGTTCGCGACGCCCAGTTGCGCGTGGATGCGAGCGGGCGCTGGATCGACGAGGGTGAGCTGGGGTTCGAGATCAACGAGCCGGACGCTTACGCTCTCGAAGAAGCTCTGCAATTGCGGGAAAAGCACGGCGGCGAGGTGGTGGCGGTATGCGCCGGTCCCGCGCGCGCCGGGCAGACGATCCGCGAGGCGTTGGCCAAGGGCGCGGACCGGGCCATCCACATCGAAATTGACGCCTCGGCGCGCTACGACACGCTGGCTCTGGCGCGTTTGCTGGCCGCCGCGGCCGGACCGGAACAGCCGGACCTCATCGTTACCGGATTGCAATCCGACGACCTCGGCTTTGGGCAGACCGGCGTGGTGCTGGCGGAAGTGCTGGGGCTGCCGCACGCCACCATCGTCATGGCGGTGGAGAAGAGCGACGGCGGGATTCGGGTGCGCCGGGAGCTGGAAGACGGCTGGTTCCAGAATGTTGAACTGCCGTTGCCCGCGCTGCTGACCATTCAATCGGGCATCAACAAGCTGCGCTACGCCACGCTGATGGGCATCAAGCGGGCGAAGACCAAAGAGGTCCGCGTGGTGAAGCCGGAGGCTGCGGCGGAGACCGCGCGAGCGGCCATGGTGCGGGTCTATCCGCCTCCGAAATCGAAACAGACCGAGATGCTGGAGGTTCCCCGCGCGAGGCGGCGGCGAAGCTGGTGGAGAAACTGCGGTTTGAGGCGCGGGTTCTATGAGCGGCGTGCTGGCCATTCTGGAGCAGCGCGGCGGCGCGTGGAACCGGATGTCGCTGGAGACGCTGGCGGGCGCGCGGGAACTGGCGCGGGCCATGGGAGTGGAAGCCAGCGCGGCGGTGCTGGGCCATGGAGTGGACGAGCTGGCCGCCGCAATCGGCGCGCGCGCGGTGAATCACGAACTGCTGGCCTTCTATACGCCGGATGCGTTCGCCGCGGCCGCGGAGCAATTGATCCGCGCGGTGAGTCCGGCAATTGTGCTGCTGCCGCATACGTATCAGGTTCGCGATTTCGCTCCGAAGCTGGCCACGCGCTTCGAGCAGGCGCTCATCAGCGATTGCACGGGGTTTCGCGTGGACGCGGAGGGGCCGGTGTTCGTGCGCCAGCTTTTCCAGGGAAAGCTGAATGCCGACGTGCGGCCGGCCGGCCCGGCACCGTGGTTTGCCTCTCTGCAGGCCGGTGCGTTCCGCGCGGAGGAGAACGCGGTGAGCGGCGCGGCAGTGGAAAGCTTCGCGCCGGCGCTGGACGCGTCGATGATTCGGACGAAGCCGGGCGAGCCGTTCCGGGAGGCCGAACGCGCCGTGGATCTGACCGCGGCGGAGATCATTGTCTCGGTGGGACGGGGCATCCGCGAGAAAGAGAACATCGCCATTGTGGAGGAGCTGGCGCGGGCGCTGGGCGCTGAGCTTGCCGCGTCGCGGCCCATCTGCGACAGCGGCTGGCTGCCCATGGAGCGGCAGGTGGGCAGCTCCGGACAAACCGTTTCGCCCAAAGTTTACATCGCCGTGGGGATCTCCGGGGCCATCCAGCACCTGGTGGGCATGAAGGGGTCCAAAACCATTGTGGCCATCAACAAAGATCCCGAGGCGCCCATTTTCGAGGTGGCCGATTATGGAATCGCCGGGGATCTGTTCGAGGTGGTGCCCGCGCTGACGGAAGCGGTTAAGAAAGCTCGCGGCTGAGGCCCCGCGCCGCGACCCTATAATGGAATGAGTCTGATGCTCCGTCTTCTTCCGTGCGCCCTGCTGGGTGTGTCCCTGTTCGCGCAGGCCCAGCCCACCGAGAATCCGCCGATTCATGTTCAGGTGAACGAGGTCATCGTCCCGGTTACCGTCACCGACGACAAAGGCCGCTTCGTGTCGGACCTGGAGGAGAAGGACTTCACGATTTTCGACGAGGGCAAGCAGCAGAAGCTCGAATACTTCAGCCGCGAGCGCAACCAGCCGGTGGTGATCGGCTTCCTGATCGACCTGAGCAGCGCGTCGGCAATCCACTGGAAGACGTTTCAGGACGGGACCATCGAGCTGATCTACACGCTGCTGCCCGGCGACAAGAAGTTCAGCGGGTACCTGCTGCCTTATTCGAGCACCGCGGAACTGGTGGTGCAAACCACCAACGACCCGGAGAAGCTGACGGAACGGGTCCGCAAAATGAAGCCGAGCGGCGGTTCCGCCCTGTACGACGCGGTGTGGATGGCCTGCACGCGCCATGACCTGGTGAAGGGCGAACCGATCGAGCCGCGGCGGATTCTGGTGATCATCGGCGACGGGCACGACAACGCCAGCACGCACACGCTGGACCAGGCGCTGGAGATCGCGCAGCGGAATCTGGTGACCATTTACGGGGTCAGCACCTCGTCGTTCGGCGACGTGCAGCCGGAGGAGGAGAACCTGGTGAAGCTGGCGGAGCAGACCGGCGGGCGCGTGGTTTCGCCGCTGCAGAAGGTCTATTCCGACATTTCCGGGTATCTTTCGACGCCGAAGGACGCCGGCAACTACGTGTTCGAGGCGGAGACGGGCGGTTACGCGTCGGAGCTTTCCAAGGGCCTGTATACGGCCATCGCCAGCGTCGCCGGCGAAGTGACCACGCAGTACATCCTGCGCTACATTCCGGATACGGACGGCGCCCCCACGGACCCCAAACGGCAGGCTCGCCGGATCAAGGTGAACGTGGATCTGCCGCTGGTGAAAGTGCGGGCGCGGCGGGAGTATTATCCGAACAATCCCTGAGCGGGCCGATAAGGAAGTCAGAGGCGTTTGAGAGAGGCGATGGAGAGCCGATAAGGTTATGGTGTCGGAGACCCAGGTGGCGGGGTGGTGGCTGGTGGAGGCCGCTTTGCCTGGCCGGGGCCCCGAGCCGATCGGCGTGCTGCTGCATGAGCCGGCCACCGATTCCCTGCACCTGAAACTGCGCCGCGATTGGGAAGCCATCGCCACGGAGGAAGACGCCGAGGTGCTGCGGGCGCTGGCGGATGATCTGGACCGCAAGGCCCGGGAGATGGGCGCGGCGGCGCTGCTGGCCCTGCTGGAAGACACGCTTTCGAACGCCCTGCGCATCTCGGAGCGGCGCGAGGTGCTGGCCGGCGATCCGCGGGGCGCGCTGGCCCGGCTGTATCGCCAATATGTGCCCGCCAGCGTGCTGCCGTTTCGCACGCACCTGCCGCGCTTTTCGCTGAAGGTGGCGGCGGGAAAATTCCTGGACAACGACGAAGTGGCCGCAGAGGGGTGGGAGGAAGCGCCGGAGGATCTGCCGCTGACGCCGGATCTGTTCGTGGCGCGCATCGTGGGCCACAGCATGGAGCCACAGATCCCCGACGGCAGCCTGGCGGTGTTTCGCGCGGGCGTGGAGGGTTCCCGGCAGGGGAGGCTGGTGCTGGTGGAAGACGTCGCCGGCGGCGGCACGAATCGCTACACGGTGAAGCGCTATCGCAGCGAGAAGGCGTCCGGTCCGGACGGCGAGTGGCGGCACACGCGCATCCGTCTGGAATCGCTCAACCCGGAGTATCCTTCGTGGGATCTCGATCCCGACGAGGAGAAGTATCGCATCATCGCCGCGTTCGAGCGCGTTCTGGATTGATTGGCCACGAATGCACACGAATGCACGCGAATAAGAAGCGCCAAGTAATCCGGCGCTATCGGCGTTCGTCCGTGTTCATCGGTGGCTCACTCTGTTTTGATGGGCCGCCGATGAACGCCGATGAACGCGGATAGCGCTTCGATTCTGCTACTCTGATCTCTTCATGAACACCCAAAGAACCCTGCGTATCGCGGCGGTGCTGCTGGTCTTCGGCGCGGTGCTGGCTGCCCAGACGAACACTTACGTCATCAAGGCCGCTCGATTGTTCGACTCCTCCAGCGGCCAGGTGGTCACACCCGGAATGGTGGTGGTGTCCGGCGGGAAGATTTTGTCGGTTGGCGAGGGCGCCGCGCCGGCCGGGGCGGTGGTGATCGACCTTGGCGACGCCACGCTGCTGCCCGGCTTTATCGACGCCCATACGCACCTGACCATGGATTACAACACCGATTACGCCACGGCGGAGTTGCTCGACCTGAAAGAGACCGTGGCGGAGAAAGCGATCCGCTCGACCGCCAACGCGCGCGCCACCATCATGGCCGGCTTTACCACGGTGCGCGACGTGGGGTCGAACAGCTTCCTCGACGTGGGGTTGCGCAACGCCATCAACGCGGGCATTGTGCCGGGACCGCGGATGCTGGTTTCGGTTCATGCGCTGGGATCGACGGGAGGCCATTGCGACGACACCGACGGCTTTCGCTTCGGCCTGTTTGCCCACGAGAGCGGGCCGGAGGACGGCGTGATCAACTCGCCCGACCAGGCCCGTTACGCCGTCCGCTTCAACATCAAGTATGGGGCGGACATTATCAAGACGTGCGCGAGCGGCGGCGTCCTTTCGCCCACCGACGACGTGGACGTTCCGCAGTTGTCCCAGGGGGAGCTGGATGCGCTGGTGGACGAGGCGCACAGCCAGCGGCGGAAAGTGGCCACCCACTGCCACGGCGCGGAAGCGGCCAAGCGGGCGGTTCGCGCGGGGGTGGATTCCATCGAACACGGGACGTTTCTTGACGACGAAGCCTTCCAGATGATGCACGAGCATGGGACGTTCCTGGTGCCGACGCTGGCTACGCGCATCGGTCTGGCCGCGGGAACGTTCCCGCCGGCGGTGCGGGCGAAGGCGGACCGGGCGGTGAAACAGCAGGACGCCATGGTGCGGCGCGCGCTGGCGCTGGGCGTGAAGATCGCCCTGGGCACCGACGCCGCAGTGTATCCGCACGGCCAGAACGCGGCCGAGTTCGGGCTCATGGCGGCGGATGGCATGACCCCGGCGCAATCGCTGATGGCGGGCACGGCGTCGGGCGCGGAACTGCTGGGGCTTGCGGGCAAGATCGGCGCGCTGAAGCCGGGGATGCTGGCCGACGTGGTGGCCACGCCGGGCAACCCGCTGGACGATATCAGCCTTACGCGGAAAGTGATCTTCGTGATGAAGGGCGGCGAAGTGATCCGCAACGACCGGTAGCTTGGGTTACGGCAGGGCATGGCCCTGCCCCACAAAGAGATCGCGGCAGCGGGCCAGGGTTGGCTGGTCGTCCACTCCGGAAAAGCCGAAACCGTTCCAGCGATACGCCGCGGTGCGCACACCCACCGACCCGGGCTGCAGCGCGAGGAACGAATCGCGGCGATGCAGGGCGCAGAGCACGCCGCCGCTTCCGGGCAACAGCGCGGCATCGAGCAGGGGCCAGGCGAGCGCGCTTCCGCGCCAGCGCGCCACCAGCCCGCCGTCGTGCGCTTCGTAGACGTACGGCCGGACTCCGTCTTCGTCATCGATGGATGACGGATGGCGCTCCAGCGTGAACAGGTAGTCGGGCCCGGCCGGCCCGGCGAGTTTTCCCGCTTCCGCGGAAACCAGCGGCAAGGCCGGGGAGCGCCAGCCGCGGCTTCCTGGCCGCGCCGCTTCCATCACGTAGTCTCCCTCCACCATGCGCGCGCGCAGGGAAAATCCGCTGACGTTGATGGGCGGGGTAAGGTGCACCGCGCATGCCAGCGGAGCAAGCGGCGCGCCCGGCGCGGGGAAGGCGCTGCCCTCGGGCGTTTGGGTGGTGATGCCGCCGCACCGCAGAACGCCGCCGCGAATGTGGCAATCGGCGATGAGGCCCTGCTTGGTGTCCGGGTATTTCTGGTCGAAGAGGTGATTGCCCAGGGAGAAAAATACCGGCCGGCCGGACACACACTCGGGCGCCTGCACGACGTGCGGATGATGGCCGATGACGACATCCGCGCCGTTCTGCACGAACCACTCGGCGGCGCGCCGCTGATCGAGGCTGGGCCAATCGAGGAGTTCGCTGCCCCAGTGGACGAAAACGACCACCACATCGGAGAGGCCGCGGGCCAGGCGCAGCTTCTGGCGCAACTCCGTGGAAGGGACCTCGGCGCGAAGGCCGTCGCGGCCAGGCACCATGGAGACGGCGACCACCGCCACATCGTATCCGCCGAGCTGGATGAAATGAGGCGAATCCTCGTACGAGAGCGCTTCGAGACCTTCGCGGCCGAGCGCCGCGCGTGTGGCTTCGTGACCCGCGGGACCCAGATCGAAAGCGTGGTTGTTGGCGATTCCCAGCGCGCGGAACCCGGCCCTGGTGAGCAGCGGAACGAGGGCGGGCGGGATGTCGAAGCAGGGGCTCTGCGAGGCGGACGGAAGGCAATCGTGTGCGTCGCCGACGGCGCCTTCGAGATTCCCGGCAACCCATGCCGCGCTATGGAAGAGCTGGGTGAAGCCGTCCCAGGGGAAACGGTGGGTCATCTCGATTTCGCGGCGGACCTGGCGGGAGAGGAGAATGTCGCCGGTGAAGAGCAGGCGCACGTCATCGTCGGCGGCATGGGCGGCGCCCGCCAGCAAGACGCCGGCGATCAGAAGGGATCGCGCAAAGGCCTCGACCCGCGGCGCCATGGAGATGGGGAGCCGGCCAACTCCGGCGGCGCGGCCACGGTCCGTTTTGCGCGAGTTCCTTAGAATGGATCGCGCGCGGGGCATGACAGATTGTCAGGCGATACGAAGGGCGCGATCCATGCCGGGTGGTGCTCGGAGGGCAGCTTGTCCAGCCAGCCGGCGTCGTCCAGCAGCGTATCCGAGGTGAACTCGTAATACGAATAGCTTGCCCCTTTCACGATTTCATGGCGGCCGAACCAGGGGACGATGTTGTCCCACTCCATGGGCCGGCCGACGGCGACGAAAAGGTACGGCGCGTGGCCAACGGTGTCGGCGACGTCGGCGACTTTGGGCATGGGGTCCGGAGTGGAGAGGGCAAGATCCTTGTTTGCGAGGCTCTTGTAGATCAGAAAATGATGCTCGGCGACGCGGCCGAAGTAGAGAATCTCTTCGTAATCTTTCGCCGTGAGCGGCTGGTTGTGCGTTTCCTTTACCGCGATGGACTGGAACAGCCGCGCCTTCGCGGCGGTTTCGTCGAGGCGATGCAGCAGGCCCAGGCGGAGAGATTCACGCGCTTTACGTTCCGATCCCTGGTCGGCTGGAAGCGCGCCGGTGAGGCCGGCGTCAACCAGCTTCTTCGTGGAATCGAAGAGTTCGGCGATTTGGGCGAAGGTGCGCGGGTCTGGCTCCACGTAGCCGCGCGGCGGGCGCATGACGATGAACTCGAAGCCGCCTTCGCCGCATTCGGCGGACACGCGCTCGTTGACCAGCACGGTGGCATGGCGGAGCGTGGCCCAGGACGCGAGGCCGGTCTGCAATCTCTTGGCGCGCCACAACTTGTCGTCGAGCGCGCCGTTGGGGGACGGCGTGGCATCGGCCCATTGCGCGCCGAGTGTCTCGATCCACTGCTGATACAGGTTGTGCGCGGGGGTGGTGTGGGAGCGCGCGGCGAGGGAGTCGAGGACCGCGCCCAAATTTGGATAGCGGGCGATGTCGGGGGCGAGAAGGTCGCGGGCGAAGCGGCTGCCGAGAGCCGCGGCAATGTCCAGCCCGGAGGGCATCAGGCGCGGATTTGTCGAGCTCTGGATTTGTTCGGACGCGGGGAAATCCGAATGATAGATAGTGGAGTTGAGAACCTCGTTATCGAAGCCCCAGGAGAGCGGAAACAGCACCGGCTTCTCTCCGGGATGGCGGACGTATGCGGGCGGCGGCGCGGCCGTGGCCGGCCATACCAGCGCGGATCGCGACGGCGCGATCATATCCGCATACGCGCCGATCCAGCGCAGGGCCTCGGCGCGAACCTCGGGCGGGAGGTCGCTCAATTCCGTGGTGTCGAAACGCCGCAGGGATGAGATCCGAGTCAGGTAGTGGAACGCGCGGAAGTAGCGCTGCGCTTCCGGCGTCGCGGTGTAGTGACCGCGCGGCTTCAGTTCGCCGTAATCGAACGGGGCCTGAATCACCGGCGATTCGACCTCGCCGGTGGCTTGCAGGATGCGCACGGCTTCTTCATTGCTCTCCGGCTTCGAGTTGACGGCCACCAGCGCGGCGAAGGCCGCCGTCCACGGCGATTGCGGGTGCGTCTGCGCCAGGCTGGCGTGCGCGCCCGCGACGAATTTCCAGAACGCGGGGATGGCCACCTCCCGCTCGCGCACGATGAAGATGCCTTCGTAGGCGGCCGCGAACAGCTCCCAGAAGCTGTCGGTGGTGACCAGATAGGGGCGCGTTGGGGTGGATTCGTCAAAATCGCCGCACTGGTACGCTTCGGAATCGTACAGCGAATAGAGCTGGTTCATGTCGTTAAGATCGCGGAAGAGTCCGCCGTTGCGCGCGAACAGATCCGAATCGCGGCCGGATTCGAAAAACATCCAGGCATTGGCGCTGTCGGCGAGCGGAACCTGAATGGGAATGTAGTGGACGGTGAGCGCCGCGCCCGCGCGGGTGACGCCCACGATACCGCGGCCATCGGGCACCGACGAAGGCGCGGAAATCAACTGAAAGCCCGCCGCCTGGTGTTGCGGCTCCGCTCCATTCTGCAGGAAGAGGTTCACGCCATCGTGCCCGGACACCCATTGGAGAACGCCCGCGCCGTTGGGAGTGACACCGACGGAACCGCCGCAGAGATCGCGCTGATACAACTTGTCGCTCTTCGTCCAGTGATCCCGGCCATACTCGGCTACCTGAAAACAGCCAGTTTCATCCTGCCAGATGAGCAGGTGCCCGGCGGGATGAAAGGTCACCGGCAGGGCCGCGGGCGCGGTGATCTCGCTGGGACCGCCCTCGCTGTCCCCGAGTTTGGTTTTGCTCTCTTCGGGGCCGATTGCCTGATACTCGCGCTGGCCGTCCTCGGTGACGGAGTGAATGGAGTAGCGGCCGTCGGCGCCCTTGAGGCCGAAGAAGAGCCGCCAGGACTGGATGGCCTGGTGATGCGGTTCATCCCACGACGTGACGAAGGGCCGGGGTCCTGGAACCAGCCGCCGGATTTCCCGCGAAGAGGTGTGAATTTCCCGCGACGTCCAGACGCCGTTCTTCTTCTCAATTTTCAGGATGGCGTAATCGTGCGCCCGCGCGCCCACGACGAAGAGGGCCGTGCCAAGGGGGTGGTACGCCAGCGACCGTACATTGAAACCCGCGGGAGCCGTCCAGGCCTTCGCGATGGCCGGGTCGCCGATGTTCCAGAAGCTGATCTCTTCGGCGCCGGTGGCGTTCTGCAGCAGCAGGGCCACGGTGGGGCCGGTGGGGGAGACATCGAAATCGACCACCTTCATTCCATCGGGGAGGAGCAGTTGCGCGGGCTGCGCGGGCGAGGGCGTTACCTGCACTTCGGGAGCGTCGAAAACCGATGCGAAGAGAAGCGAGGGCAGAAGAAGTGCGGCCAGGCGCATTACGCCATCACATCACATCTCGCGGCGGTTTTCGAGGGACTTGCTCATGGTGACCTCGTCGGCGAAATCGAGATCGCTGCCCACCGGGATGCCCATGGCGATGCGCGTCACCTTGATGCCCAGCGGTTTGAGCAGGCGCGAGAGATAGGTGGCGGTGGCCTCGCCCTCCACCGTGGGGTTGGTGGCGATGATGATCTCGCGGACATCCCCGCCCTGCAGGCGCGCCAGCAGACTGTGGATGCGCAGTTGTTCCGGGCCGATGCCGCGCAGCGGCGAGATGGCCCCGTGAAGGACGTGGTACAGGCCTTCGAACGTGCGCGTGGACTCCACCGGCACAATGTTGTGCGGCTCCTCCACCACGCAGATCACGGCGTGATCGCGATGGGGATCGCGGCAGTAATTGCAGGTCTCGCTGTCGGCGATGTTATTGCAGATGGCGCAGACTTCCAGCTTGTCCTTGACGTCGAGGATGGCCTGGGAGAGGCGTTCGGCGTCCTCGCGCGGCGTGCGCAGGACATGAAACGCGAGGCGCTGCGCGGACTTCTGTCCGACGCCGGGCAGGCGCTTGAATTCCTGGATAAGCCGTGCCAGCGGTTCGGCGAAATCGGACATAGGGAGCGGTTAGAGCAGCCCGGGCGGCAGGCCCATGCCGCCGAGCATGCCGCCCACTTTAGACTGCGTTTCGTCGTCCACTTTCTTAGCGGCTTCGTTGAAGGCGGCCATCACCATGTCCTGCAGCATCTCCACGTCGCCGGCCACTTCGGGATCGATTTTCACGGCGGTGACGTGTTTGTGTCCGTCCATGTGCACGGTCACCATGCCGCCGCCGGCGGAGGCCTCCACGCGAATCAGCGCGATCTCCTCCTGCATCTTCTGCTGCATTTTCTGCGCCTGCGCCATCATGGCCTGCATGTTTCCGGGCATCTTCATAGCGAACCTCCCTGGTCCCGCGGGAAAACATTGTCAGCCGCCAGCGTTCATCGGCGGCTAATACTCCGGACTAGCCTTCCTTCAAATCTCGCACAGTGCGGACGTGCGCGTCGGGGAACATTTCCTGGAACCTCTGTACTTCCGGATGCGCCAGCGCGCGCTCGGATACCTCGTCGGCGACGCGCGGCTTTGGCACTGCGGGCTGCACGGCTGGCGTTCCGAATTCGATCTTTACGCGGAGGGCCTTCCCGGCCACCTGCTGCACGGCCTTGTTCAGATCGCGGGTGTCCATGGCCAGGCGGAAGTCCTCTGGCGTGACGAAGCGGAGCTCGCCGTTCGCCTCGGTGACTTCGGAATGCTCCACGGCGTCGGCGGTGAAGTTCATGCCCAGCTCCAGCAGCGCGGCGTGCAGGCGGTGCTTCCACTCGCCGGCTTGCGGAGGAGGCGTAATCTTCCTGGCATTGTCGCGCTCGAGCGGGGACGGGCCGGATCGCGACGGCGCGGGAGCGCGGAATGGCGCGGGCGGCGGAGCCTGGGTGCGCGCGGAGGCGGCCGCGGCTTTGGCCGGCGCGGTTCCCGTCTTCAACGCGGCCAGCGCTTCCTCAATGGGCAAGAGCCGGCCGACGTGCACCAGCTTCAACAGGCCCATTTCAAGATGCAGGCGCGGCTGCAACGAAAACTGCAGATCCTTGAAAAGGTCAAGCGTGAGCTGCAGGTAGCGGGTGAGGTCCTCTTCGGAAAACTGCCCGGCGGTGGCGACCAGGCGCTCCTGTTCGGCCGCGGAGGCCGCGATGAGCCGGGTGCCCGCGCCAGCGACCTTCGCCACCAGCAGATTGCGGAAGTAGCGCGCCAGCTCGCGGCAGAAGTGCTGCAGGTTGCGGCCGTTACGCTCGAGCTCCAGCACGAGGTCGAGCATGCGGCGCGAATCGGCGGCGAGCAGCGCCTGGGACACTTGATCGAGCGAATCGAGCGAGAACATGCCCAGCAGACCGCGCACTTCGGCGGAGTTCAGCTTCACGCCGCAGCAGGCGATGGCCTGGTCGAGCGCGGAGAGCGAATCGCGCACGCTGCCCTCACCCGCCTGGGCCAGCACGGCCAGCGTTTCGGTGTCGGCCGCGATGCCCTCCTGCTCGCAAATCCACTGCATGCGGGTGATGATTTCCGCGAAATCGACGGAACGAAAACTGAACTGCTGGCAGCGCGAGGCGATGGTGGTGGGGATCTTGTGCGATTCCGTGGTGCACAGCATGAAGACCACCCACTCGGGCGGTTCCTCCAGCGTCTTGAGCAGCGCGTTGAAGGCTTCGCTGGTGATCTGGTGGGCTTCGTCGATGATGAAGACCTTGTAGCGGTCGCGCGCGGGGCGGTAGCGGACGCTTTCGCGCAGCTCGCGCATTTCGTTGATGCCGCGGTTGGAGGCGGCGTCGATTTCGATCATGTCGACGCTGGAGCCGCTGGCGATTTCGAGACAACTGGCGCACTTGCCGCAGGGCGTGGAGGTGGGTCCTTCGATGCAGTTCAGGCAGCGGGCGAGGATGCGCGCGACGGTGGTTTTCCCGGTGCCGCGTTGTCCCGAGAAGATGTAGCCGTGGGCGATGCGGCGCTGCGCGATGGCGTTTTCGAGCGTGGTGCGGACGTGCTCCTGGCCGATCAGCTCCGCGAACGATTGCGGTCTGTATTTCCTGGCGATGACCTGATACATGGGTGAGCGGCGGCGCGAAACATGCCAGACCCCGGGTGATCCGCGGCACACGAGTTAAACCGTTACCGTTGCTCCCTTCCGGACCTGGCGGGGTTCACGGCCGCCCATTGCACGAAGCCCGGAGCCTGACAAGTTTCATGCTAGCATGCGGGGTTTTGAGAGCCGGGTTTTGCGGGCTACACTGGAAGGGATGGCGGATGCAGAGGTTCAATACATCTCCGACGAGAGCGGCAATACGACGGCCGTGATCGTACCGATCGCCCTGTGGCGCGAATTGGAGTCCGAGCGGGAAACGGCTTATTTCCTGAAATCGGAGACGATGAAGCGCCGTCTGCTGGAAGCGCGGGACCGGCAGGGAGGGCTCTCGATCGAGGCCGTTGTTGAGAAGCTTGGAATTTGACACAGCGGCTTTTGAGGATCTTGCCTGGTGGGTGGAGCGAGACCGTGCACAGGCGCTTCGGATCATTCGGCTGATCCGGGACGTGCAGCGAGATCCGTTCACCGGGACGGGAAAGCCTGAGCCGTTGAAGCGCGAGTTGCAGGGCTGCTGGTCGCGGCGGATTGATCGGGAGCATCGCCTGGTTTACCAGGTTCATCAGGACAAAATTCGAATCCTTGCTTGCCGGTTCCACTACTGAAACCCAACGGTCGCGAAACGCAAAGATGAACGCGCCAATCATTCACGGCGATAGGAACGCTCAGGTCCAGGCAAGAGTCATACCGCGAGCGATCTGCCCGAAACGGGAGCATCGGCGCGCCCTCGCCAAAGCTGAGAAGTTGATGGGCAAAGGCGAGATGCGCACGGCCGACGAAGACACCGCCGTGGACCTGGTGGTCCAACTCATCACGGCGTACGAGGAAGAGCGGTATCCCCTCCCGCACTTCACAGCGCGCGTATAATTCCTCTTGACCTGTCTACAGCTTCAGGGTTGAAGATCGAAGGAGGACGATGCTGACCGTTTCCAGACTCGCCCGCACCTGCGGCCTCAGCCGCAGCACGGTGCTCTATTACGAATCCATCGGACTGCTCAAGCCGGCCCGGCGCAGCGCGGGAAATTACCGCGTTTATGGGGAAAAAGACGCCGCGCGCCTGGTGCGCATTCGCCTGTGGCGCGAATCCGGCCTGACGCTCGAGGATATTCGCGCCCTGCTCGATCAACCCGACAGCAACGCCTCCGCGATCCTGAAACGGCGGCTCGAAGCACTCAGCGCCGAGATCGAAAGGCTGCGCGGTCACCAGCACGCCATTGCCGCCCTGCTGGGGCAATCGGCATTCAGGAGATCCAAAGTGGTTACGAAAGACAAACTTGTTTCCGTCATGCGGGCGGCCGGCCTCAGCGATGCCGACATGCACCGCTTTCATGTGGAGTTCGAGAGAACCGCCGCGCAGGAGCATCAGGAGTTTCTGGAGTTCCTGCATATCCCGGCCGAGGAAGCCAGTTCGATTCGCGAAGCCAGCCGGAAGGGCTGATCTGCGATATCGTAGAGTCCGTGAAAAATACGCGCCGCGTAGCGCTCATGGCCGCCGGGGTGGCCGGCCTTCTGGCCATTCTGGTAACGCAGATGGCGCTGTCCATTCGCCAGGAATCCCTGACGTGGGATGAGGACGACCATATTTTCTCCGGCTACATGTCCTGGAAGACCGGGGATTTCGGGCTGAATCCGGAGCATCCGCCACTGGTGAAGCTGCTGGCCACCCTGCCCATTCTCAACATGCCGCTGTACGTGCCCCGGCTGCAGGGCCGCGATTTCAAAATCGAGGCGTTCCTCGACGGCCGTGGCTTCCTCTCGAAGAACGACACGGACACCATGCTGTTTCGCGTACGCATGGCCGCGGCGCTTCTAACGGTGCTGATGGCCCTGCTGGTGTTTCTGGCAGCTTCCGAGATGTTCGGCCCGGCGGCTGGATTCATCGCTCTGACTCTGGTGGCGTTCGATCCGAACCTGCTGGCGCACGGGGCGTTCGTCACCACCGACATGGGCCTCTCTTGCTTCCTGTTCGCTTCGGTCTATGCGTTCTATCGATACGTGAAGGCGCCGTCGGCGTGGCGGCTGGCGGTAGTGGGTCTTGCCACGGGGTTCGCGCTCGCGTCCAAGCACACCGGCATTCTGGTGTTCCCCATGCTGCTCGTGCTGGCCGTCTGCGAGGCGCTGCGCACGCGCGGCAGGAAACAGATTGAACGGCTGGCGCTGGCGCTGGTGGTGATTACGGCGATGGCCGTGGTGGTGCTGTGGGCCTTTTACGGGTTCCGCTATTCCGCCCGTCCGGCAGGTCTGGTGATGAATCCACCCTTCGCGGAGTTCACTCGCGGGTTGCGACCGCTGGACACCTGGCTGGTGAACGCCTGCGCGCGCTGGCATCTGTTGCCGGAGTCTTACCTTTACGGACTGGTGGACGTGCGAAAAATGGTGGACTGGTATCCCAGCTACATCTTCGGCAAAGTATATCCGCACGGCGTCTGGTTTTACTTTCCGTCGGCGTTCGCCATCAAATCCACGCTTCCGTTTCTGGCTCTGCTGCTGCTGACCGTATTCGCCATTGCCAGCGGCAAGCTACGGGCCTGGCGGGAGATTCTGTTTCTGACCATCCCGGCGATGATTCACTTCGCCGTGGCCACGTTCTCGACCATCAATATCGGGCTGCGTCACATTCTGCCCGTCTATGTTTTTCTGATCCCGCTGGTGGCGGGCGCCGCGTGGATGTTCATCCGCGCGAACCGCCGCTGGACGTGGGTGATCGGGCTGCTGCTGGTGGCGCAGGCGGTGTCGTCGTTACGCGCGTTCCCGGTGTACATCGCTTACGCCAACGAGTTGTGGGGCGGCCCCTCGCAGACGTACAAGTACCTGAGCGATTCCAACGCGGACTGGGGACAGCAGCTCAAGGCCGCGAAGAAATATCTCGACGGCCGCGACGTCACCAGTTGCTGGTTCGCTTACTTCGCCGAGGGCGTGGTGGATTCCAGCTCCTATGGGATTCCGTGCAAACCGCTGGTCACGGCCGACACGTTGTGGGTGAATCAGGAGACGGACATTCCGCCGGTCATCGACGGGCCGGTGCTGATCAGCGTGGGCACGCTGTCCGGATTCGAGTTCGGATCGGAGGACCTGAATCCCTACCGGCAATTCGAGCACTTGCGGCCGACGGCGCTGATTCAGGATGGCATTCTGGTATTCGAGGGGCGCTTTCGCGTGGCCCGCGCGTCGGCCCTGAGCTACGCACAGAAGTCCCGGAATCAGATGACCGCGGGGCATCTGGATCAGGCGCTGGCGGAGGCGACGTCGGCGGTGGCCGCCGACCCCAACTGCATAGAGGCCCTGGAAACAATGGGCGACGTGCTGGCCGCGCTGCATCGCGGCGATGAAGCGCGCCTTGCCTGGCAGAGCGCACTGGCGCAGGCGGAGAAGCTGGAGCCCGGGGTCCGCGAATACAGGATTAGCAATATCGAACGAAGACTTGGCGGCAGGTAAGCTTCAGGTTGCCGCGGACGCGGGCAAAACCAAGAGGCAGGGCATGGCCCTGCCCCACATAGGCCCGAAGGCAATAACCAGTGGCGCGGATTGCGCTATGACCACTACAGGCGGTCGAGGGCCTTGCGCGCGATCTTTTCGACCGCCGGCGCGACGCGTGCCGCATCGCCAAAGCCCAGGATGGAAATCATGAGGTAGTCGTGATCGCTGCGGATCACGTGGAGCTGGGTGCCGATGTCGGGCATATCCAGAAAGACGGCCCGCTTGCCGATGCCCGGCGCCTCGCGCATGGTGGCGGTGGGATAGGAGGCCTGCAGATTGCGGATCTCTTCGGGGATGTCCAGTTTCGCCGCGGCGTGCTGCAGCGTGATGGTCACTTCGCCGCCGGCGCCAACGTAGCTGCAAACCGATCCGCCGTCGCTGCGGCTTTCCCGGCCATTGGCAACGGTACGGCCCAGCGCCTCTTCCACGTCCGCTCTGGTGGCCGCGCCGCAGGCGGTTTCGGCGCGCAATTCGAGCGGCCTGACGGGCAGCGCCGACGGCGAATGGCTCGAAAGCAGCAACAGCAGCGGAAGGGACGTGAGCACTGGCATTGCATCCAATAAACCGTCCCGGCAGGCATGGGACAAGACAGCCGCGAGTACCAGGGGATCTGGTACAGTTGCTTTCAACATGTGCCACGGCCGCACGTTGTTCCTTGGTCTGATCGGCGCCTTAGTACTGCTGGCTCCGCCGGCGCTGAGCATGAAGCGAAGAGAGGTTTGCATCTTCGGCTCGAACATTCCCATCGCGGGCGCGCTGCACGGAAAGGTCTACGACCTGGCGGAGGGCGTCTTTCACCTGCCCGTCTTCACCAGCATGAAGCCCATCGGCGATGTCTACGCTACGGCGCTGAACGTTCCCACGCAGGACTTCCAGGAATATTTTCCGGGGGTGCGCAGCCGCGTGGAGTGGTTTGGCATCGACTATGAAGGGTACTTCTGGATCAGAGAGCCGGGCAAGTACCGCTTCTCGCTGGCGTCCGACGACGGGTCCGCGCTGCTGATTGACGATCGCATGATCATCAACAACGACGGCCTGCACTCCACTCAGGAAGAGGTCGGCCAAACGGTGCTGAGCGCAGGGTCGCATCACATGCACGTCGAGTACTTTCAGGGCATCCGGACCGAAGTAGCCCTGGTACTCCAGATTGCCCCTCCGGACGAGCAGTTCCGCTTGTTCGACATTCGCGATTACAAGCGACCGCTGGAAGTGGACTACAACGAGGTGACGCCGGGCGGCAGCTACCTGCACACGGTGAAACCCGCCGAGCGGGCCGCCTTCGATGCCCTCGACGCAAGTCCGCTACCCACCGATTTCGAATTTGGCGTGCGCGCGCTGCGCTTTCCCGCAGAGGACGGCGCGTCGCTTTATGCCATCGCTGTCGAGGTGCCGAAGGGAAATCTCACCGCGAAATCCATGCCGGTGACGAACCGGCAGGGGGTTCATGCGCACCTGGTGGCGCTGGTCCGCGATGCGCAGGGCAACGTTGTCGACCGGGTCAGCCGGGAGCTCACCGCGGATTTATCCGATCCGCAGCCGGTGTTGAAATACGAATATGCCGTGCGGCTGGGGCCTGGCTTTTACACGGTGGAGACGGCGGTGGTGGACTGGCTCGGGAACCGGTCCTGCGCGCGGGTCGCGTATATTTACAACGATCCGCGGGATGGGCTGGCGCTGAGCGACGTGATGCTGATTCGCCAGATCGAGGACCGGCAGGGCTCGAGCGACACCGGCGACCCGTTTGAGGCACAAGGCAAGCGCGTGATTCCCATGCTGGCTTCGGTTCTCAGCAAGGGCTCCAGCCCCTACGTATATTTCGTGGTGTCGCCGGACAAAGCGAACAAAGCGGCGCCGCGTGTGCGGGTGCAACTCGCGCTGGACGGCGAAGTGATCGCAACCCAAGCGGCCGCTCTTCCGGCGCCCGACGCGGCCGGCCGGATTCCCATGGTGATCGGAACGGCCTCGAAACCGGGACATTACGAGGTGCAAATCGGAGTGACACAGGGCATCGCGACGGTGACCCGGCAGGTCAGTTACAGCATCCAGTGAGCCCCGCCGGCTACTGGCCGACCGGCTCGAACACGCCGATGCGCACCACGCTGATGATCATGGGCTTTTCCTGGCCTTGCAGGGTCAGCTCGCCCTGCACTTCTTCGTACAACGTGGCGTACTCAATTTGTTTTGTCGCCGGCGATACCCAGATTTGTCCCCAGTAGTCGCTGCGGCCGATCAAGGCGAAGCCGGGAGCTTTGCTGTCGATGGTGTTGAAGAACGCGCGATAGTCGATGACGGCGCAGTCCTGACCGTTGCGCCGGGACGTTCCAGTCAAGGTGAGTTGCAGGTCCCGGTTGCGGAAGGTGCCCGCGCCAGCGAGATCCACTTCGGCGGCGCCGGGAACGTGGTAGGGAACGTTCAGCTTCAGGTCGTCGAGCTTTTCGGCGAACCCCTCCATCATGTCGGTGTCCCACACCAGGTTGCGCTGCTGCATGGCCATGGGCGGAAAATCGCGGAAGAAGCCGGGTTTGGTCATGCCGGCGGCGCCGGTGCGGGGGTAGGTGAAGCCGTCCATGAAATCCTGTTTCTGGGCGGGGCCGAAGTCGTCAGACCATCCCTGGGCGTTGGCGACGGTGACATCGCTCCAGCGCACGGTGTCTCCGGGAAGACCGCGCGTGTAGGATGCGGAGTATCGCTGGCGTCCGTTCAGGTGCCCCTTCACGTCAAGGTTGTAATAGTCGCACGTGAAATGCCACGTGCGTGGCGCGGCTTGCCCGAGGGCGCTGGCGAGCAAAAGCGCGCCGGCGATGGTGATTGTTCTCATGCCCGCAGTATGCGGCAGAAGGGCTGTGGCGCGCCCGTCTATTCCGACGAAGGGCGGAATCGAGTGGACAAAAGGCTCGGCGGGGCGGACGTTTCTGCCGTCCGCCCTGGCTGCGATCTACGAGGACCGCAGCTTCACCGTCTGTTCGAGCAGCGCGTCGAGACCGCCGACTACGGTGATCTTCTCCACCTTTTCGGCGATCTTCTCCAGCGACTCGAGCTCCTTCAGCCGGACCAGCAGAGGGTTCTCCTCCATCAGCCTGGCCGTATTGAGCAGGGACCGCGTCGCCGCGGTCTCCTCGCGCCGGCGGATCAGGTTAGCCTGCGCCTGCTTCTCCGCCGTCACCACCTGGTTGAGGATGTCGCGAATGTCGCCGGGCAGGATGATGTCCTTGAGAGCGATCTCGCCCACGCGAACGCCATACGCTTCCAGCTCCCGACGGACCGTGGCCGACACCGACGCATCGATGTCCACCTTCTCCGCGAGCACCTCTTCCAGGGTGCGCGTTGCCAGCGTCTGCCGCACCGCGATCTGCAGGGTGCGGTACAGGTGCTGCTCGACGTCCTTGACGGTGGCGCGCGCCAGAGCCGGATCCGTCACCTCGAAGACGGCCCACACGTTCACGCGAACGGTGACCTTGTCCTTCGTCAGGATTTCCTGACCAGGCACTTCGAGGGTCTGGAGACGCATCTCCACCACGTCCACGCGCGGCGCGGAGAGAGCGGTCCAGAAACCGTACGCACCCGGTGGCAGCTCACGCACAAAGCGGCCGTCGAGATACAACAGGCCGCGCTTGCCCTCGTCCACCACTTGGAACGAAGCCAGCGCCTCGCGGCCCAGTTTGGCCACCGCGGGAACCAGCTCCCGCGGCACTTCCGGCTCGGCGCGGACGTCGATGACGTCGAAGGTGACCTTGACCGGACCGCGCATGAAGAGCACGCGCGTGCCGGGGACGATCACCCGCGCGAGGCGACCGTCGAAGTACACAACGGCTACCTGTGAGCTGCCGGTTTCCACCAGGACGAAGTACTCTTCGACGGTGGCCGGGTGCTCCCGCGCGATGAAATCGGCCCACTGGCTGTAGAATGCCGGATCACGCACGCTGTGGGATTCAAAAGAGAGCTCACCGGTGACCATGAGGAACCAGTAAACACCCGGACCCAGCATCTTTTCGAAGCGCCTATTGCGAATTACCAGAACGCGCTCCGTGTCGCCGACAAGAATTCGGCGGAACATGACAAATCACCTCCTATTGGCTGTAAATAATTCGAGTAATTCCGGGCCCGCCCCGCGTGCCCGCCAATGGGCTTCGCCCAGAGCGATTCAAAGCGCGAACGGCAGTTTCAGGAAAGCACTGGATTTGCGGCCACGCTCCGGATCGCGCAAGGAACGTCAGAGACGCCCGGTGCGCGCCGGCAGGAGCGGCGCCCGGATTACTCGCAGGTGTTTGTTGGATTAGCGGGAGTCGAACCCGCGACCGACAGCTTATCAGGCTGTTGCTCTACCACTGAGCTTTCAACGGCTCGGAAGAATCCGGTGAACGCCGGTATGCGGTGCTTCATGGAAGCCGCACCAGCGAGGGGTTGGGAACCTCGGCTATAGGCGAACATCGGTGGCATTTCCTCCTCATGAATAATAACCCACCGATATGTGGTGGTCAACAGGAAACTCGATGCGTGTGTCGTTAAATTTCCGCAATGGGCGGGCAGCGAGCAAACGGAAGTCTTTCCCGACTCCGCTCCGTCACCGTCGCGGTTCGGTACGAGCTGCCACGCCTCTGATATAATCCAACGCCAGCACGGCCCTGACCAACTGGCCGGAATCACTGGAGATTTGGATGGCGGAGAAGGCTCCACGACGAGCGCCGAACCAGCGAGTCAGCCTCGTTCCTTACGGGCTGAACGAACAGCACCCGAATCACTACAAAGACATTTTCAAGGTGGTCTGGGAGAACCGCGACCATCTGGGATACGCGTACCGCATTCTGCGCGATGGGTGCTGCGACGGGTGTTCGCTGGGCACCAGCGGCATGCACGACTGGACCATGGAAGGCATCCATCTGTGCAATCTGCGGCTGCAGTTGCTGCGCCTGAACACCATGCCGGCCATGGACGCCAGCATTCTGGAGAATGTCGCGGCCGTTCGCGGGTTGACCGAGAAGCAACTGCGCAAACTCGGGCGGCTGCCGTATCCCATGATCCGCCGCAAAGGCGAAAGAGGCTTCCGGCGCGTGTCCTGGGAAGAGGCTATTCTGGAAGCCGCCAGCGGCCTGCGCGGGCTCGATCCGCGCCGCCTCGCCTGGTATGTGACTTCGCGCGGTCTCACCAATGAGGCTTACTACGCGCACCAGAAGGTGGCGCGGTTCTGCGGAACCAACCATATCGACACCAGCGCACGCATTTGCCATGCTCCCAGCACGGCGGCGCTGACGGCGACGGTGGGAGTGGCCGCCACCACCTGCTCGTATTCGGACTGGATTGGCGCGGACCTGATTGTTCTGGTGGGCAGCAACATTGCCAACAACCAGCCGGTGGCCATGAAGTACATGTACTACGCGAAGAAGGCCGGGACGAAGGTCTTCGTGGTGAACCCGTACATGGAGCCGGGCCTGGAGCGCTACTGGGTTCCTTCGGTGACCGAGAGCGCGCTGTTCGGCTCGCGCATTGCCGACGACTTCTTTCAGATTCGCGCCGGGGGCGACGTGGCATTCTTCCACGGCGTGATGAAGCATCTGCTGGAGCACGACCAGGTGGACTACGATTTCATCAACGCGCGGACGGCGGGATGGGATGCGTTCGCCGCGCGTCTGCGGGAGCGAAGCTGGCTGGAGCTGGAACAAAGCGCCGGGCTGTCCAGCACGGAGATGCTTCGATTTGCCGATGCGTTCGGCAAAGCGCGCCACGCCATCGTGGTGTGGAGCATGGGCATTACCCAGCATCGTTACGGCACCGACAACGTGCGGGCGCTGGTGAATCTGCAACTGATGCGCGGCAATATCGGGCGTCCGCACACGGGCCTGATGCCCATTCGCGGTCACAGCGGCGTGCAGGGTGGCGCGGAAATGGGCGCGCAGCCGGGCGCCTACATGATGGGCCGTTCTGTTTCGGAGGAGAACGCCCGGACTCTGGGCGAAGCCGACGCCTGGGGTTTCATGCCGCCGGTGTGGAAAGGGATGGGCGCGGCGCAGATGGTGCTGGCCGCCGAGCGCGGCGAACTGGACGCGATGTGGCAAAGCGGAGGCGACTTCGCGCGAACGCTGCCGGAACCAGAACGCGTGGAGCGCGCGCTGGGCAAGCTGCCGGTGCGCATCCATCAGGATATTGTGGCCAGCCCATCCATGTTCGTGGAACCGGCGGGCACGGTGATTCTGCTGCCCACTCGAACGCGTTACGAACAACGCGGCGGGGGAACCGAAACCACTACGGAGCGCCGCATCGTTTACAGCCCGGAGATTCCCGGTCCGCGTCCAGGCGAGGCGCGCGATGAATGGGAGATTCCCGTTCTGGTGGCCAGGGCGCTGTATCCGGGCGGCGCCCGCACGGCCTTTCCATGGCGCGACACGCAGGACATTCGCAACGAAATCGACCGGCTGTGCGGCCCCTATCGAGGGATTTCCCAGCTCACGAAGAAGGGCGACCAGTTCCAGTACGGCGGGCCGCGCCTGCTGGTGGACCGCTGCCCCACGCCCGACGGAAAGGCGCACTTCTCGGTGGTGGAACTGCCCGAGGAGCAGGTGCCCGACGGATGGTTTCTGCTGGCCACGCGGCGAGGGAAACAGTTCAATAACATGGTGCTGGCCGGCACCGATCCACTCAATGGGGCGCGGCGGGACGACATTCTGATGGCGCGGACGGACGCGGCCCGGCTGGGCGTCGCCGATGGCGATGCCATTGTTCTACGCAACGAACTGGGCGAGTATCGCGGGCGCGTGAAGATCGACCGCATGAAGCCCGGCTGTCTCCAGGGGCACTGGCCAGAGGTGAACGTCATTGTTCCGGCCGGGCGTCTCGATCCCAGCGGGGTGCCCGATTACAACTCGGCGGTGGAGGTTGTCGTTGGCTTTGCGGGGTAATGAAACGCTGGCGGGAGGCAGGGCACGGCCCTGCCCCACATTTATAGGATTGGCACTGGCCGGAGGTGTGGTAGTGAAACGCTGGCGGGAGGCAGGGCACGGCCCTGCCCCACATTTATAGGATTGGCACTGGCCGGAGGTGTGGTAGTGAAACGCTGGCAGGAGGCAGGGCACGGCCCTGCCCCGCATTTACAGGAGTGGCACTGGCCGGAGGTGTGGTAGTGAAACGCTGGCAGGAGGCAGGGCATGGCCCTGCCCCACATTTACAGGAGCGAGCAGATGGCAAACGAACGAATTGGCAACCGCTGGGTGATTGCGATCGCCGCGGTGGTGATGCAGGTTTGTCTTGGCGCGGTGTATGGGTGGAGCGTGTTTGTGAAACCGCTGGTGGCCACCGAACACTGGGCGCTCACCGAGGTCTCCCTTACCTTCACCCTGGCGATCGCGTTTCTGGGAGTGGGAACGGTGATTGGCGGACTGTGGCAGGATCGCGCCGGCCCGCGCAAGGTGGCCACGGTTGCCGGAATCTTGTACGGAATTGGATTCCTGGTTTCCGCGTGGGCGGTATCGCATCACTCGCTGCCGGGACTCTACGTGGGCTATGGGGCGATCGGGGGCCTCGGCATGGGCATGGGCTACATCTGCCCGGTGGCCACGCTGACTAAATGGTTCCCCGAGCGGCGCGGGCTGATGACCGGCGTCGCGGTGTTCGGCTACGGCGCGGGCGCGCTGGTGATGGGCCCCATTGCCGCGCGCCTGATCATCGCGGAGGGGATTCCGGTTACCTTCGCCAGCCTTGGCGTGGTTTATCTGATTCTGGTGGTGGCGGCGGCGCAGTTCTATGCGAATCCGCCGCAGGGGTGGCGTCCGGCGGGGTGGGAGCCGCGCACGGCGGTGTCCCGGGCGGCGAGCACGGTGGATTTCACCGTTGGGGAGGCCATGTCCACGTGGCGATTCTGGCTGTTGTGGGTGATGCTGTTCCTTAACGTTTCGGCGGGCATCATGATCATCAGCCAGGCGTCGCCGATGGCCCAGCAACTAGCGGGCTTGACCGCGGTGTCCGCTGCGGGAATTGTGGGCACCATCTCCATTTTCAATGCGGTGGGGCGCGTTTTCTGGGCGTATATGTCCGACCTGATTGGGCGCGCTTCGGTGTACTTCCTGCTGTTCGCCATTCAGGCGGTGATTTTCTTCACCCTGCCGCGGCTGCACGACGCGACGTTGTTCACCGCCGCGGTGGCTCTGATCGGCCTTTGTTATGGCGGCGGCTTTGGAACCATGCCGTCGTTTACGGCGGACTTTTTCGGGTCGAAGTACATGGGGGGAATTTATGGGTGGATTTTGCTGGCGTGGGGCGCCGGCGCGATTCCCTCGCCGATTCTGATTGCACGGGTGCGGCAGAGCACCGGGCATTATGAACAGGCCATCCAGGTGATCGCCATTGTGATGCTGGCTTCGGTGATTTTGCCCCTGCTGGCGCGGCGTGGGCGTTCCGCCCCGGCGCGAGTGGCGACGGCGCGGGCCTGATTAAATCGCGTGCTATTTGTTTGTGCCGGGACTATACTGCCTACCAGGACAATACTCTTAGACCGGCTGCTGAAAAAGCCCGAAAACCGCTTGTTTACACGCGCGGCTCGGAAACGTAGCTACGTGTTTGCAGGTGGTTACCGAACCGCGACGGTGACGGAGCGGGGACCAGATAGCCTTTTTCAGCATCCTGTTAGAACGGCCTGATACGCGGAGGGAGGTGATTCCATGTTTGAGAGCCTCGACGAGCACATGAAGCTGGACGACCGGAAGGAAGTCAGCTCCAAAGAGCGGATGTTCAAATGGGGCCTTGGCATCGTCGTCTCGGTCCTGGTTTTTGGTGGACTCTATTTCGGCGTCCACCTGTTGCAAGGCTAATCGAGCCTGCGCATAACCGACTTCACTCTGGCGACGTACTCCGGGTCGGGGTTGTAGGTGGCGAGCACGTCGTCCAGGTCCTTATCCCGGTAGAGGGCCGAGGTGGCCAGCCTGGAGGCCACGGCGTGGATCCCCGCGCGCACTGAACCGAACTTGTGGTGGCAAGAATCCCATCCCAGTACGTTGTTGTTTCGAAAGACCTTTCCACCGCTGGACTCCACCATGGAAATGCTTGGCAGAAGCCTCCAATCGAGATCATAGTGATCGGCCGCTTCCAGAAAATCCGCGGAAACAGTGCGCAGCGGACAGTTTCCCTTCGCGAAGAACCTGTTTAGTTTCAATAGCCTGCCGTCTGCCTGGGGACCTTGATCGCGAATCGGCTGGGGCAGGTTCCGGTCGACGGCGGTAACCATCGGCACCGAAAGTAAACCGGCCATAACGACCATTTGTCTGGCAACACTCATCCTCTATTGTCTCCTCGTGCTTCGTGAAAAGTTTCCCGTCTGGCGGTAGACGCTGCAGCGGGTTTGATTTGAACTTGCCTGATGGAAAAACTACGGGGTTATCAGCGCGGACCGAACGAACTCATAACCAGGATTATAGCAGAGCGGGCGCGGGCCTGTTTCATATCCCCATGATTCCATTGGGGGGTATAGAGGTCACCTTAATTGTCACTCGGGAAATGGCTGGCCGTCCGGCTGAGGATTATCCGTACCGGTGGGTTTCTCGCGGTCGTTCTCGCGGCGCTTCTTTTCCTTCTCGGAGAGGGTGCCGTTGAAGACGAGGGTGACGTCGACGACATGGGCGACCTCGTCCACTTTGGAGTCCGCTTTGGTTTCGCCGAGGTTATCCAGGATGCCTTCCTCGCGGACTACCTTCAGAAAGCGGTCAGGATAATCCACGTTGAAGGCATGCCCCTCATCCATGCCCCACATCTTGCGGACGGCGGGCTCGGAGAGGAGGTCGAGGCCCTGGATGGTGAGGGTGCGGAAGGTGTACTGGGGGCCGGAATCGACGTGGAGCAGCAGGGTGACGGTATGGTCCTTGTCGTTGATCTGCTTGTCCACGGATGTGGTGGCGTGCAGATAGCCGCGGCGGTGCCAGGTGGCCACAATCTTCTGGCGGGCCGTGGCTACCTGATTGAAATCGTAGACTCCGCCGGGCTTCAGAGCGGAGAGCTTGACCAGCTCCGGGGTTTCCGGCGCCTTCACGGCCAGCAGCTTATAGACCTGACCTTCGTCCACCTGAACGGTTACGATTACGCCGTTGACGTCGGTGGCCTTCTCCACCGTCACTTTGGGGAAAGCCACGCGCACGTAGCCGTGCGCTTCGTAAACGGGGCGGACGCTGTTCTCCAGGAAAGCTTGAAAACGCGGCTCGATATACACGGTGCCTACGGCCACGTTGGCAATGGCCGTTTGCAGTTCCTCCTGGCGGAGGGCCTTGTTGCCGGTGAACTTCACCTGGGCGATGCTGGGCCGGATGACCGGGCGGAACAAGAGCACCAGTTCGGGGGTGGATTCAGCCGCCAGCGCCGAGGTGATCTTCTCGTGGTAGCCCTTGCCGGCGAGGTATGCCGACAGATATCCGACGTAGCGCTGGACGACCGGCTGGGTGGCGGGGACGAGATCGCCGAACAGCGGGTCATTGGCCTTGAGGACTGCGATCAGTTCCTTGTCGGTGGCGGGAAGCGAGTCGAAACCGATGGGGTAGAGTTCGTCTTCCTCGGTTACTTCGAACCGGCCGCTGTAGCCATTTGCCGCCGCGTTCGGCTCGTAGCTGTAGCCGACGGTGCGGAAGTTGCCGGTGGCGAGGAGACGTCCCCGGGCTGCCTCGAAGGCGTCCTTTGTCACGGTCTGGCCCACGCGCAGGCCGGCTACGGTTAAGATCTGTTCGCGCGTCCAGGTGTGGTTGCCGGTGACGGTGATGGTGGACAAGGGCCAGGCGGACTGGTTCTGATCGGCCGGGGGTGGGGCGGGTTTGGAGTGACGGGTGGCGGTTTGGCCCGCGCAGAGGGCCGCGGTGAGGAGGATGGAGGCGATCATCGACCGCAGGATACAATTCTGCCCCACACGAACAGAAGGCAGGGCACGGCCCTGCCCCACATGGCAGGGAATGGCCCTGCACCACATCGCTTGCGGGGAGTTCAGTTGTCGCATGGGGCTTGCCAATTAGATGACGTCTCCGGTTTCCGCTCGGGTTCCTCCTGCACCCATAATGTTACTTGCGGCTCCCTCCTCCGGTAAAGAAGCTCATCCCGTTGACGGTGGGCTTGCTCGTCGTGCTTGGGCTGACGGTGGTGTCGTTGTTCTTTCTGGTCCGGGACACAGTGAGTTACGGGCAACGGTGCGGCGGCGGGGCCTGCTGGGGTTACCGGCTGGACCGGTATGAATTCCGCCGGATGTCCCGGCTGACGCTGTGGAGCGACCAGGGGCTGAACGTCAGCTACACACTGCCGGACATGACCATCGAGAAGCTGAGCGAAGATCAGTGGCTGGGCACCGACCGGGCCATTTATCTGAACCTGCTGCTGCGGCCGCCCGAGGACAGCCTGGCCACGGGGACGCGGGTGCGGTTGCTGTATGATTTCCAGGCTGGCCTGCTGTATGTGGATTCCTCGCTGGCGCTGTGGCGCCTGTCCGATTATCGCAGCGGGGACCCGGCACGGAACTGGACTACGCCGATGCGGTTCGACACGCTGTTGTCGACCATGCCGTAGGAGGAGGAAATTGGGCGATGGAGAATTTCGTTTCGCGATCGCACAATGAAAGCGCGATCCGCGAGTGGGAAGGATGGCCATCACATTTCATCCGAAATCGGGCACCGTCCTGATTTGCGACTTCTCGACCGGTTTTCAACCCCCGGAGATGGTAAAGCGGCGACCTGTGGTAGTCATGTCCCCGCGCCGCCGCCACCATTCCGGGCTTTGCCTGGTGGTTCCATTCAGCACGGTCAAACCGGATCCGGTTGAGGCCGTCCATCACTTAATCCCGGTGGGCTCGTATCCGTTCTTTCACCGCCAAACCGACGTGTGGGCCAAGGGCGACATGCTAACCTGCGTTGCGTTCCGCCGGCTGGATCGCGTTCTCCTGAATGGCAGCTATGTCGCCCCCGGTCTGCGTGTGGCAACCCGACAAGCAACTGCGCGAAAAAGGGGGCGCGCCGTCGGGCAACGCTCGCAGTTTGGGGCGGCGTTCGCGCTCCCGCCGGTCGCCACCGGGCAGCCGTACAGAGGTGGCGTGTCACCCCCTTACAGCCGATGCGCAGCATCGCCGTTCAGTCGGATTCGGGCGTTGGATGAGCCTCACTTTTGGCAGCCTGGTCCTAGCTTGCCCGGCGGCTTCACCGAAATGCGTTCTCGGTAATATCCAGCGCTGGGGACGTCCAGCACGGATTTATACACAAGCTTATTCTCTGTGCAGATCTCGACGTCGTACAGCCCCGGAGCCACATCAAGGGCGTACTCTCCCAAGTCGTTCGCCCGCACGCAAATCGGTATGCCCAATGAGTCCCGCTTAGTCAGGCACATGTTCGCCCACTCGATCGGCTTGTCGTCCACGCGCAGAGTGCCGCTGAGAAAGGCCTCATTGACAATCATGGGGCCCTCCGAGTTCTCCCCGGCGGGCAGGCGGAAAGTCAGTTCCATAGTCCTCTCTGTTCCGACGCGGACTGGGTAGTATCTAACGTTCAGATAGCCCACGCCGCCGGTACCCGCCTCGACGGCGTAGGGTCCTTCGGGAATATCTGAGAAGCAGACTCTGCCCTGGCTGTCCGACCTGGCCTCATATCGCTTGTTCGTGACGAGGCTAACCGCGCTCACTCGAACTCCGTGCAAACGATGACCGTCCCAGTTTCCCACGAACGCGCAGATCTCGGCTGCATGCACAGCACCCGTAAACACCGCGGCTTCGACGAGAAAAAGCAGCGTACGCGTGAACCAGCGTTTCATAGCCCGCATTTTGATTCCACCTCGTCCGTGACTCCCACGCTCCCGGTTACCGTATCGCCATTCGGGAACGTTACTTGTTGATTAGCGTTATCCGCGCCAACGATGTTCTCGAAGTGCAGAAACTCATGAAGAATTAGCACTTCTTGGTATTGGGGCAGTGTTTCCCCTTGCGACAGAACGGACTGTCCACCGGGCGTCTGGCCCGTGAAGAAGGCACCTCCTGTCCAGATCTCGATGTCCCCGTTGTCGTCAATCCAGGCGGGGTTTGATGGGTTGGTGTTGGTCGACGTGACGTCCAGGTTGCCGTCCTGTATCAGTGCCCCGAGTTCGTTCGACAGATTGTTCCGGTTGGTCTGGGTGTTGTTTGGTGGGGTCAGGAAGAGTCCGGCGCAATCTTGCTCTTCGCGACGAGTGCCGCGGCTGCCTTGAGTGCATTTCCAACGATGTCGATCGGAGTAGGCTTGCCGCCCAACCCTGCCGGCGGATTGAAAAACAGGACCTCACAGTTCCAGCAAGGCACCGCCTGCCACCAAAACCCATTCCCAGGAACAAGGGGAGCGCCACCGCCATCTGGAACGCAATTGTTATTTCCGTCGTTGTGACTTCCGGGAGGGCATAGGCCCATTAGACCAGTCGGGTCCGATATATCCACCGGATCATTCAGGGCATAGGCATAGCGATTGAAGCTGCCGGGGCTCTTCGGATTCATCGAGCCACCATACGGATCCGGGCTCAAAAACCGTCCCAGCGTGGACGAGTAGAACCGGTTCATCGCATAATCAAGCCCCGACTCGCCGTCCTGCCAGTACGTCGCGAAGCCGTACTGCTCGCTGGTGCTGCCGGTCTTCGGTTCGCCATATGGGTAGAACGTGCCGTTCGACGCCGCCGAGCCCACCCCGTCTTCGGTCACGAACAGCTTCTTGCCGAAAAAGTAACCCCGCGATTGCGCCAGCGTCAGCGTCAGCGTGAACGACGCCGGGCTCGCCACGAAGGCCGACGTGTACGTTCCCAGGTTCTCGCCGCCGATCCCGTACAAATAGAGGCCGGTCTCGTTATCGCGTAGTTTGCCGGTCATCGGTCGCTTACAGACAACCCGTTTCCTATACGGGTGAGGCGTTGCCGGAGGCAGACCCGTCTGGTCGGCGTAGTCGCCTGGCGGTCAGAAGGAAGCCGGCGCCCATTGCAAGCGAGAAGACCGTGGGAATAATGGCGTACAGGTCGCCGTTGCGTATAGCTCCGAGCCCCTGGACCGCTCCCGTAAAGAACACCCCTGCCGCTATCAAGACGATCACATACCTCCGAGAGGTCGGGCGTCGACCAAGTTTAGATGCAAAGTACACGAAGTTGAACCAGCCCAGCCAGAACGAGGCGACCGTAAGCGCTCCGGGCGAGAGGAGTCCGTTCGCCGCAAGCAGCCCAATGATGGCCCCCGCAATACCAGTAATGCCAACTGCCACCCAGACCGTTCTGCGCACCGTTAGTTCATTCAAAGACACACGCGAAACCTCCTTCTTCCGTATTCCCGCGGACCAACTGCGCAATGCTCACTGGCCGATTTCTCGGTTCTAGTGGCATGTACCACCTGCTGGGCACTTCTGCGGTGGCGGTGGAGGAGGCGGCGGTGGTGGAGGCGGCGTGGTGTCCTGCGGCTTCTGTGATCCCGTCGCATCGTGCACTGTGTTCACGGCGTCGACCTGCTTGACCGCTTTTTGGGCAGGCGTTCCTTTCGTCAGATCCTTTGGATCCGTGAGGACAACCCCCTCGATGGCTGCGGCCCGAGCGGCTTTTCCCACGTCCCCCGTCACGACCAGGGTGACAAGCCCACTGGGCGATGTTGCTGCCGCTGCGACCTGCGCACCCCGTTCGGCCCTCTCGGTTTCGCCAGTGGCTGCTCCTGCAAGCTGCACTCCGCCCGCTACTATATTCCCTGAGGCTGACCATAGACCGAGGAAGGTCAAGGCAAGTGAGGCTCCGCCCGTCTCCGGGGCACCAACCACGCCAGCCTCGGCTGCAGCGTCGGCTTTGACAAAACCGATGGCGAAGTTCTCAGCCGCCTGGCCCGCCATCTTAAGCCTGTCCGACCAGTCGCCGTGGCCGTCAAAATCGGGCACTCGGAGCGGGTTGTTCTGCACGTAGGCGTAGAGATTCAGACTCTGCGGATTGTCGAGCGTGGCGTAGGGCACAGCTTCCGGCTTTGCCGACCAGTCGGGGGTCGTGAACCGGCCCTGGGCCCCGGAAAAGTACCGAGCGCCGAAGAAATCGAGGCCCTCGGTCGTGGTCCCCGACGCCAGAGTTTTCTTGTAGATCCTGCGGTTCGAGCCGTCGTAACTGTAGGAGCCCTCGCTCCCCGGCTGAGCCGCCGACGTCACCCGGTTCAGGAAATCGTAAGAGGCCCCGTGCACGTTGGGCCCGCTGATCAGGTTTCCGTTGGCGTCGTAGACGGAAGCCAGCGATGCCGTGTTGGTCAACTGATTGGTCGCTGCGTTCACGGTCAGGCTTAACGCTGGCGGACTTCCCGCCAGCTGGTTCTTTTGATACAAGTTCCCAAATCCATCGTACACAAACCCCTGCCCCCAACTGGTCCTCACCGTCGTCTGTGCCTTGATCTGCCGTTTCAGCGAATCGTTAGTGTATTGAACCACCTCCCCGCTGACGACGTTGGTGCTGGACGCGATTTTTCCGTTGTTGCTGCCCGCCGTGTAGTTGTAACTTGGGTTCACGTTAACCGGGACTCCCGCCAGGCTCCTGTCCGCTCCGGAAATCCGGCATTGACAGCGCGGTATGCTGGAGGTGTTCCCGCTCTGTCGTAAGGCATCGGGATTGTAGAATTCACACCCCGCAGGGCCGCGGCTCCGCGAGGTGTTCTGACTTTTGGCTGCACTACGTCAGCAGGGCCACGCCCACGCGCTTCCACAAGCCGGCCCACAGGTTGAGCAGGTGCAGCGACAGCAGGCCGAGGATGGCTCCGGCGGAGCAGCAGATTACCGCCTGATCGAAGGTGTCGATGGGCGTCATCATGACGTTATAGGGAACGAGCGTGTAGGTGAGGGGCGCGACCAGCAGCGCCAGGCTGACCGGGATCAAAGCCATGACCAGGGCGAACGAGGCAACTCCAAAGACGAAGTGCAGGAGCAAATAGACCAGGCCCTTCCACAGCTGGGGATCGCTGAGGTATGACATCATGCGGTTTATCAGGCCCGGCGGGCGCCGCACCGGGGCGGGGCTGGGGACCACCGCATCCAGCAGCGTTCGCAATAATACGCGTTCCCCGGCCACGAAGATGCGGACCAGGGTGAAGGCCAGAATCAGAATGGGGAGGCCAACCACGATAACAATCATCCCGACCCCCATGGAGAGCAGCACCACGATGCATATGAAGTAGGCCAGACCGAGGGGAAAAGAGAGCACGAGATACAGGAGGTTCCGCCAGGTTTGGGGGTCGATGACCGTCCCAAAGATGCGGTCGATGGTCGACTGCGCGGGCATTACGCTGGTGATGGTCATGAGGGCCTCCGAACCAGAATACGAGGTTTTGGGCTTTTCGGTTCGGGCTTTATTGCGGGGGAGTGATTGGCAATGACTTACTATTACTACGTTAAGTATTGACAGAACAGAAAAGGGCTGATATGTTTGGGCATGACGGATGCCCAGGCGGTGCGTTGTCGGAAGCGGCTGGAGCAGTTTCTGGTGGACCTTTTGGAACCGGTGGGCCGGAGTGAGCGGCGGCATTGGGGAGAAGTATACGTGCGCAGCCTGCTGTTGGATGGCGAACGAAAATCCATCGAGCCGTTGGCCACCCGGCTTCCAGAGGGAAACGTGCAGGCCATGCAGCAGTTTATCGGGCAGAGTCCGTGGGAGTGCAACCCGGTTTGGGAACGATTGGGAAAACGAATGACGGCCGAACTGGAGCCGGATTCGGCCTGGGTGGTAGATGATACCGGGTTTCCCAAGCAGGGCACGCACTCGGTGGCGGTGGAGCGGCAGTACTCGGGAACGTTAGGAAAGACAGGCAACTGCCAGATCGCAGTGAGCGTTCATCATGTGGGCGAACAAGGCAATGTACCGTTGGGATGGCGGCTGTATTTGCCGGAGAGCTGGGCCAACGACGCTCAGCGCCGGCGCGAGGCGGGCATTCCGGAGGGAATCGTCTTCCGCAAGAAGTGGGAACTGGCGCTGGAGATCATCGATCAGATCCGTGAGTGGGGCCTGCCGGATCGAGTGGTGTTGGGCGATGCCGGTTACGGAGATGGGACCGAATTCCGCGAAGAATTGGAAAGGCGGAAACTGCAATACGCAGTGGGTGTCCTGCCGCAAGTCGGAGTGTGGCTCAAGCCGCCCCAGATCGCGGCGCTGAAAACGACCGACAAAGGACGCCCACCGACGGCGGCCCGCTACGGGGATCAACGGCCGACCACCGCGCAAGAGGCGGCTAGGCAAGCAAAAGGTTGGAGGAAGATTCGCTGGCGCGAAGGGAGTAAAGGTTGGTTGGAGTCGCGTTTCTGGGCGGTTCGCGTGCAACCGTCCCATCGGTATCAGCACGGCCGACCGCCGGGTAAGGAGGTATGGTTATTGGCGGAGTGGCCGGAGTCGGAAAAGGCGCCCATCAAGTACTGCCTATGCGATCTTCCCGCCGACTACTCGCTGCGGCGTATGGTACGGCTCGTCAAATGCCGCTGGAAGATCGAGCAGGACTACCACCAACTCAAAGAAGAACTCGGCCTGGATCACTACGAAGGTCGCAACTGGCAAGGATGGCACCATCACGTCACCATGGTCATGGTCGCGCACGCCTTCCTCACTTTGGAAACACTACGCGGCAAAAAAAACTTCTGGGTGGACCCTGCCGAAGACGCGACGTGAGATTCAATACATCTTGTTCACCTGGACTGGCAGGTGCGCTTACTGTGGGGCTGCGGCGAGAAATCCGCGCAGTCCTTAACACTTAACGTAGTAATATTACGAGCTGCCGATGAGGATCCCGGCGGTGAAGACCAGCGCTCCGCCGAGGCCCACCTGCAGCGCGGCGCTCCAAACCGGGGTGTCCATGTAGCGCTTGCGAATCCAGGTGATGACCGCCAGTTCGACTATTACCACGGCGACCGCCGTCGCGATGGCCACGTGGAAATTGCGGATCAGGAACGGCAGGGTATGGCCGATGCCGCCGGCGGTGGTCATCAGACCGCACACCACTCCGCGAATCCACGGATGGCCGCGGCCGGTGAGCGAGCCGTCGTCCGACAGAGCCTCGGCGAAGCCCATGGAGATGCCCGCGCCCACGGACGCCGCCAGCCCCACCAGAAACGCCTTCCAACTGCTTTGGGTGGCGAGGGCCGCGGCGAACACGGGCGCGAGGGTGGAAACGGAGCCGTCCATGAGGCCGGCCAGACCGGGCTGCACGATCTGCAGGACGAAGAGGCGGCGTCCGGCGCGGTCTTCTTCCTCGCGCGCGGCGGGGGTGAGGTACTCGGTGCCCATGGCTCCGGCGGCGGCGGCGTGCTTGCGCTCCGCGTCGGACAGATCGCCGAGCAGCTTGCGGACGCTCGCGTCGGTGACGCGCTGGATGGCGCGGTCATAGAACTGGCGCGTTTCGATCTCCATGTCCTCGGCCTGCTTGCGCACCGCTTCGATGCCGAGGGGGCGCACCAGCCAGACGGGCCGCCGCGTCAGGAAGCCTTTGACGTCCTGGCGGCGAATCAGCGGGATGTGCTCGCCGAAGCGCTGGCGGTACAACTCGATGAGCGCGTGGCGGTGCGCGGCTTCTTCGGCCTGCATGTCCTCGAACAGGCGCGCGGTAGCGGGGTAGGTTTCGCGCAGCCCTTCCGCGAATTCGCCGTAGACACGGCCATCCTCTTCCTCGAGAGAGACCGCGAGGGCGAGGGTTTCGCGCTCGTCCAGATCCTTGAAATTTTTCTTCATGGCTTGCTCTTTCTCAGGGTAGCGGAGGGCTGGATGATGCGCAGGCCGGGTGCCGTCAAGCGACGCCGGGGTTCAACCCGCGCATGTGCCCCATAATGGCAGGGCGCTCGCGGCCGACGATGCTGCCGGTGGCGACATAGCATCCCACGCTGATTGGGATGGTTCAGCTCAGGTCTGCGGGCCCGTCGTCTTACGAGGATTTGAGAGAAGCCATATCGATCGAGAAGCGGTACTTCACATCGGACTTGAGCAGTCTCTCGTAGGCTTCGTTGACCTTCTGGATCGGGATGACTTCGACATCGGCGGTGATGTTATGCGCGCCGCAAAAGTCGAGCATCTCCTGGGTCTCGGGGATGCCGCCGATGGGCGAGCCGGAGAGGCTGCGGCGTCCGCATGATCAGGCCGAAGGCGGCAACTGCCAGAGGCTTCTCGGGCGCGCCGACAAGCGTGATGTTGCCGTCGCGGCGGAGCAGTTTGAATGTAGGCGTTGATGTCGTGATCGGCGGAGACGGCGTCGAGGATGAAGTCGAAGCTGCCGGCGTGCTTCTGCATCTCGTTGGCATTGCGCGAGACGACGACTTCATCGGCGCCGAGGCGGAGCGCGTCGTCCTTCTTGTTGGGTGAGGTGGTGAAGACGACCACGTGGGCTCCGAGCGCATGAGCGAACTTCACGCCCATGTGGCCCAGTCCGCCGAGACCCACCACGCCAACCTTCTTGCCTTTGGTGACGCCCCAGTGGCGCATGGGCGAGTAGGTGGTGATTCCGGCGCAGAGGAGAGGCGCGGCCCCGGCGAGATCGAGGTTGGAGGGGACACGCAGGACGAAGCGCTCATCGACGACGATGCTGTCGGAATAGCCGCCGTAGGTGACGCCTCCGAGGTGCTTGTCGGGGAAGTTGTAGGTGAGGGTCGAAGTTCGGGCAGAACTGCTCGAGGCCGGCCTGGCACTCGGGGCAGGTGCGATCGGAATCGACCATGCAGCCGACCGCGGCGAGGTCGCCGGGCTTGAATCCGGTGACCGCGGAGCCGACCTTGGTGACACGGCCGACGATCTCATGGCCGGGGACGCAGGGGTAGACGGTGGGCATGACGTCGCTTCCACTCATTGCGGACCTGGTGGAGATCGGAGTGGCAGATGCCGCAGAACAGGATCTCGATCTGCACGTCGTGTTCGGTTGGATCGCGCCGCGCGATCGTGGTGGAGGCAAGCGGCGATGTCGCGCTGCCGGCGGAGTAAGCTTTCGTGTTGTACATGTATTTATGCTCCTTTCTGGCCTTGGTCAGGCCTGGTATTGTTCGTCGCTGACCTGTTCCATCCAGTCGACGGCCTTTGCCGTCGAGCTGTTCCTGAATGGCGATGTGCGTCATGGCCGTGGTTGGCGCGGCGCCGTGCCAGTGCTTTTCACCGGGCGGAATCAGACCACATCGCCCGGCCGGATTTCCTCCACCGGCCCGCCCCAACGCTGCGCCCGGCCGCAACCGGCGGTCACGATCAGGGTCTGGCCGAGCGGGTGGGTGTGCCATGCCGTCCGGGCGCCGGGCTCGAAGGTGACGCTGGCGCCGAGAACGCGCGCCGGAGCGGGCGGGTTGAAACAGCGGGTCGATCCGCACCGTGCCGGTGAACTACTCGGCCGGTCCTTTGGCGGAAGGCTGTGAGCCGCTTCGTTTGATTCCATGTGAACTCTCGCGCGGGGTCAGCGGCCGGTCATCTGCTCCAGCTTTTCGGGGTAGCGAGCGCCTTGCACGGTGATCTTCGAGGCGGCGTCCTCGATGTCGCGCAGATCGCCGGGCGTGAGTTCGACGGAGACCGCGCCGATGTTTTCGTCCAGGCGATGCAGCTTCGTGGTGCCGGGGATGGGCACAATCCACGGCTTCTGGGCCAGCAGCCAGGCGAGCGCGATCTGCGCCGGCGTCGCCTTCTTCCGTTCCGCGATGCCGGCGAGCAGATCGATCAGGGCCTGATTCGCCTTGAGAGCCTCCGGCGTGAAGCGAGGCAGGGTGCTGCGGAAATCGGAGCTGTCGAACTTCGCGTTCTCGTCGATCTTGCCGGTGAGGAAGCCCTTGCCCAGCGGGCTGTACGGGACCAAGCCGATTCCGAGTTCCTCCAGGGTCGGTATGACTTCCTTTTCCGGAGTCCTCGTCCACAGCGAGTATTCGCTCTGGAGGGCGGTGAGCGGCTGGACGGCGTGGGCGCGGCGGATGGTTTGCACGCCTGCTTCGGAAAGGCCGAAGTGCTTGACCTTGCCTTCCTGAATCAGGTCCTTCACCGCTCCGGCGACGTCTTCGATGGGCACGTCCGGGTCAACGCGATGCTGATAGAGCAGATCGATGACATCCACCTTGAGCCGCTTGAGCGAGCCCTCGACGGCCTGCTTGATGTGCTCCGGCCGGCTGTTCAGGCCGGGCGCACCCTTCATCCCGCGGGGATCGAAATTCGGGGCTGAGGTCGAACCCGAACTTGGTGGCGATCACCACCTGCTCGCGGAAGGGAGCGAGAGCTTCGCCGACGAGTTCTTCGTTGGTGAACGGGCCGTAGACCTCGGCGGTGTCGAAGAATGTGATGCCGCGTTCCACGGCCGCCCGGAGCAGAGAGGTCATCTCCTGCTTGTCTTTGGGCGGACCGTAGGAAAAGCTCATTCCCATGCAGCCCAGCCCGAGAGCCGAGACTTCCAGGCCGCTCTTTCCCAGTTTGCGTTTTTGCATTGTTTCTCCTTCGGAACTGTTTCTGGGTGAACGGAGTCGGAGAAGCGTTATCTCTATCTCCACGCTAGATTCGGAGTGCCCGGAGAACGCGGTATCCCGATCCTTCCGATTTATTGCCTATTCCTCCTGCAGTCCTGTCGATGCCAGAGCGCGAGACGCATCGCGCGGTTATCGTGGGATTAGAGAAGGGCGAAAGCCGATACCAGGTAAGGAAATGCCGCAGAGGGAGCGGCGTTTCCGAAGCGCGGGCACCGCGGCGCAGATCGGGCAGTGGAATTGCGGGCGGAGCTGGCTCGCAAGATTGCCTTGTTCGTTGGCGCCGGCAGAGAACCGGGCAACGGAGATTCCGGGGCTGACGCTGCACCGGCGGACCGCGCCGACCGCTCCATGCTCGATGACTTACGAGCCGGGCGTGACGGTGATCGCGCAGGGGCGAAAGCGGGTAGAACTCGGCCGCAACATTTTCATTTACGATGCGTCGCGATTCCTGCTGACGGCGGTCGATTTGCCGGTCGTCAGCCGGGTGATCGAGGCCAGCGAAGAGGTTCCCTGCCTGGCGCTGTCGCTCAAACTCGAAATGCCGGTGGTCCGGGAGCTTCTCAGCCGGGAGGAGATTCAGGTGGCGGAGACGCCGTCCGACAGTCCCGGGCATGGCGACCGGCGAGACCACGGTGGAATTCCTCAGCGCGTGCTGCCGGCTGGTGGACCTGCTGGAGCACGCCGCAGGACATTCCCTTTCTCAGCGGCCTGATTCAACGCGAGATCATCTACCGAATCCTGCGCAGCGCGGAGGGAGCGCGCCTGCGAGCGATTGCCACGCTGGGAGAGCAGAGCCAGCGGACGGCGAAGGCGATCGCGTGGATCAGGGCGAACTACGCGAAGCCGCTGCGGGTGGAAGATCTGGCGGAGATCGCGGGCATGGGCGTGTCCACGCTGCACCATCATTTCCGGGTGCTGACCGCGATGAGCCCGCTGCAGTATCAGAAGCAGCTTCGGCTGCAGGCAGCGCGGGGACGCATGCTGATGGATGGTCTGGACGCCGCGAGCGCGGCCTTTGAGGTGGGATACGAAAGCGCCAGCCAGTTCAACCGCGAATACAGCCGGTTCTTCGGCCAGCCGCCGATGCGGGATATTCGGACTCTTCGCTCGCCGGGCGCTCCGCCGATGGAGTCGGTCAGTAACGGGTAAGCGCGCTCTCACCGCTCGTTTCCGGGTGAGTTCTCAGCGAAAATTATCGACCAGGAGAATGTCGGCTTCGGTTCGTTTGTTACCGCCATGGTAGATGCTTCGTTCGTCGCGGGAAACCGCCAGCGATGTGGCAAAGCCGAAGCGCCGCGCTTCTGGCGGAAACCGGTAGACTTCGTCCCGGCGCCCGGACGCCGGGTCAACGCGCAGAATGTATTCGTTGTCCGAACCAGCGGCCATTCCCACATAGACATGGTTGCCGCCCACGGCCCAGGCTCTGGCGCCGGGGTCCCGAAAAATCAATTGTTCGGCGCCGCCGCCGGTGGGCACACGGAAGATACCTCCCAAGATACCTTTTACAAATTTCTCCGCGTAGTAAAGCCAATGGCCGTCTGGCGACTCAAAGGCCTCAAAGCCGTTGTGAGTGATCGCTTCGGCGGCGCCTCCTCCGAAGGGGATGCGCTGTATGCCGTCATTCGTGTCGTGGCTGAAGTAGATCCATTTGCCGTCGGATGAAAAGCTGGGCCGCACGTGGTCACCGGCGCCGGTGGTGACCTGGCGCGCTTCCCCTCCTTCAGCGCCGACGACGTAGATCTGGGTGCTCCCTTCCTTGTTAGTGTCGAACGCAATCCACTCTCCGTCGAACGACCAGCGCGGGCTGCCAATGCGCTGTCCGGGCAGGGAGGCCAGGAGCAGCGCCTGCGATCCATCGCGGGCGGCCCGCCAGATATCGCGTGAGCCCGAGCGAGTAGAAGTGAATACCACCCATTGGCCATCCGGCGAAACCTGGGCCTCTTCGTCGGTGCGCGACGAGTTGTAGAACTCCGCGGGTTGAAAGCGTTTTGTGGTGCCGCTCCATTCCAGACGGCCGATATCGTCCTGGATGCTGTAGACGACGACGGCGAGGCGGGTGCCTCGAAGCGAGATGCCACTCGGGTTGGTGAGGGTGCCGTCGAAAGGGAACTCCAGGGGAAGACGAGCCGGTGTCCTGCCGTCGATGGGAAGCTTCCAATACTGCTCGGCTGCGCCGGAGACCTCCGGCAGGAGCAGAGATTTTCCGTCGGGAAACCAGTCGACCGTGTAGGAATCCCAATGGCGGCCGCCGACCTGGCGGGGCTCACCGGAAGGAGTGCCGTCGGCACGAATGCCGATATAGAACACCGAACTGGAGAAGACGGCTGTGTTCCGCACAAAGGCGACGGCCGCGCCGTCGGGTGAGAAGCGCGGACTGAGGTCCGCCGTGCCGTCGGGCGGTAGCGTGAGGCGGTGGAGTTCTCCGGTTTCAAGCGAGACCAGTTGCAACGAACCGGCCCCGCCTTCCATGACGGTGGCCGCGATCCATCGGCCGTCGGGGGACCACGACGTGGAGGACGGCCATCCGGCGTAGTGCGCGATGCGGCGTTCCGGTCCACCGAGCGCGGGCGCCACCAGGATGTCAGTCCCCCCGCCATCCTGCCGTACGTACGCCACCCGGGCTGCGTCAGGGGACCATGTGGGGTACGCGCTGGCTTTTCCAGGTGGGCTGATACGCAGTGGCTGCGCACCCCCGGCAACCAGCTTGACGTAGATGCCTTGTTGATCAGGAGGCTGTCCGCGCCATGCGAAGGCCAGTTGCTTTCCGTCGGCGGACAGAGCAGGTTCATCCTCGATTCCGGTGAAGGAAGTCAGTGGAGTGAACTGGTATAGAGGAATCCCAGGAGCGGGCCGGAACACCCAAACGGCACAGCCTGCCACCAGGCCAGCGGCGGCAGCGACCGCGACGTAACGAAGCCAGTTTCGTTTTGCGGCGGGGGGCGCGGCGACCCCCTGCATGGCGATGGCGGTGCTTCCGGAGAGGGCGCGCAGGGCGAAGGCTAAATCGGCGGCCGACTGGAAACGCTGCGACGGTTCCTTCTCGATGCAACGGAGAACGATTTGAGCGAGGGCAGGGGAAACGGAGTCGGGAAGGTCAGGAGGATCCTCGCGGAGGATGGCAGACATGGTGTCGGCGCTGGTGTCGCGCTGGAAGGCGCGAAGGCCGGCGAGAAGTTCGTAAAGCACCAGGCCGAGACTGAAGATGTCGCTGCGCGGATCGACCGGCTTGCCGCGGATCTGTTCCGGAGACATATAGCCGATGGTGCCCACGACCATGCCCTCCCGCGTGATGGCCTGGGTTTGGGTAGCACCGTCGGCAACGGGCCTGGCAGCGGCTTGTTTGGCGAGTCCGAAGTCGAGAATCCTGGCGCGGCCCGGAGATCCGCTGGCAGGCCCGGAGACCATGATGTTCTCGGGCTTGAGGTCGCGGTGCGTAATGCCGGCTGCGTGGGCGGCGGCGAGGGCTTCGGCGATTTGGACGGCGAGGTCAATGGACTTGCGCGTGGCCGGATGGCCCGCGGACAGCAGCGCGCGAAGGGTCTCGCCCTCGACGAGTTCGCTGACGATATAGAAAACGCCATCCTCGAAGCGGATGTCGTAGACGGCCACGATTCCGGGATGGCTGAGTGCGCCGGCGGCGCGCGCTTCCTGGGAGAAACGAGCACGCCGGGATTCGTCGCCGGCGAAAACCTCGGGGAGGATTTTGAGGGCGACGTCGCGTCCAAGGCGGGTGTCGCGCGCGCGGAAGACCTCGCCCATGCCGCCGGCGCCGAGCGCCGAGACGATCTCGTATGGGCCTATGCGAGTGCCTGGTGCGATCGACATGGGTGTGAGGTCTTCCGATGGTATCAGGACAGAGAGGGCAGGAGGCGGAGAGAAGCGAGGACGCTTTCGCGGTTATTGGCAGTTGAGCCGCGTTGCCGCCCTACGCTTGCATCACTTGCTGATAGATGTTCTGGAACAGGCTTTGAATACTGGTTGTGCCGCTGGCGGCGCTGGTAGAGCCGGACGCAGAGCTGGAAGTGGAACTGGACAACGCGGAGAGCAGATTATTGGAGTCACTGCTTTGCTGCGACGAGCTGTATCCGCCGCCACCGCCGTGGTGGTGATGGTGGTGTCCGGAGGCACTCTGGGTGCCCTGCCCGGCTTCGGCGGCCTGCTCGGCCGGGAGCAGGGCGGACATGCTTCCGGTCTGCGAGGCGGTCTGGAAGTTGCTGGCAAGCTGCTGGAGCAATTGTTGCGCCGGTCCGCTGGTCTGTTGCGCCGCAGCGCTCAGCTCGCTGGAGATCTGCGCGGTCAGTTGCTCGAACTGGGAGGGGGAAGTCTGCGCAAGGCTCTGCAGCTTGCTGAAGAACTGACCTGCCTGTGACAGGTCAGCGGTGCCATTGGAGTTGGCGGACGACGCGCTGGAACTCGCTGTGCTACCGCTGTGGCTGGTGTAACTGTTGTTCAGAGACTCCAGCCACTGCAGCGTTGCGTTGGCGGTGCTGCCACCGATGGGTGCCGTGGACATTTCGCGCGATTTCCTTGTTTGATCAGGCGGTTCGGATTACGCTGGGCGCCTCGCCTGCTGTTTGTATCGGTGCCCTCCGGCCCGAATCCTGTAATTCACCGTAAGCCTTTGTAAGATTCTCGCGGGTCCTCCGGCGGATGGGCTTGCAGGGTCGCGTTCGGCGTAACGATTGAGGACTCGGCAGCCGTCTCATAGATCGATTTCATCCGCTCGCGTGTGCAAACTGGTGGCCGCATTGACAAGAGGAAGGATCTGTAACTCGTGGTAGCCGGGGCCCGCGTGGTTCTCCTGTTTGTATTTGCGGGCCTGAACCTGGTTGCGCAATTACCGCCGCCGACACCTGCGCCCGGGACGGCCGCGGCGCCTCAGGGCCAGCAGCCGGCCGGCGCTACGCCATCCACGGACGGGTCGCAGGGCCAGCAAACCAAGCGGATTTTCGGGATCATGCCAAACTTCCAGGCGGTGAGCGCAAACACTCATCCCCCTCCGTTGTCGGCTCAGGAAAAGTTCTGGCTGGCCACCGAGGGCACTTTCGATTACTCGTCGTTCGTCTCTGCCGGGATACAGGCCGCCATCGTGCAGGCGACGAACTCGTACCCGGAATTTCATGAGGGGGCGGCCGCGTATGGACGCTACTACTGGCACACGTTTGCCGACGCGGGAATCGAGAACTATGTGGTCGGAACGATCTTTCCGGTGGTCACGCACGAGGACCCACGTTATTACACTCTGGATCGCGGGGGGTTTCTCCATCGCACGCGCTATGCGGTGAGCCGGTTGTGGATCACCAGAAATGACGCGGGCGCGGAGACGTTCAATTCCTCGGAGATTCTGGGCAGCGGCGTGGCAGCGGAAGTTTCCAGCCGTTACTATCCGCGCCAGGAGCGCGGCGCGGGCAAGACCCTCGACAGATGGGCGAGCCAGTTTCTGAACGATGGCGCGAGCAATATTCTCCAGGAATTCTGGCCGGACATCCACGACAAGTTTTTTCCGCGCCGCTGATTGGCTCGCGCTTTCGCCCGAAGGTGCGCCGGAAGAAAAGAAGAAGCTACGTGGACTCGAGACTCGTCTCCAGGCATCCAAGCGTGAACGCGAACGGGAATGGCCCAGGATCGCTGGTTCGATAAAGACCGTCGAAGAAGACCAGTGCGCGATCTCCCCCCGCCGGCTCAAACTCGAATGAGGGCTTCCATGGGCCGGAGTGCCACCCGCGATCTTCCGCGGTCATGATCTGAACCGGTTGGCTCCAATCAGACAACGAGCCGGACGGGTTGACGGCCCTGCACCACCACAATCCCGTCTCTGACGGCGGTGCGCCGTCGGAGACCCAGACGCGTGCGAAGACGGCATCGAATGATCCCCCACGCTGGCGGACGCAAAAATCGAACATCTTCATTTCCAGCGGCGCAAAGATTCTGTGGCTGCCCCAGTTCACGCCGTCCACGCTTTCCGAATAGCCCTGCACGAGATAGTCTTCCTGGTTCGACCCGGCGACGTACCACATTTTCCACTTGCCATCGTGGTAGAGAAGGTTCGGTTCGTAGACGCTGCCGTGTTCCCAGTCTTCGGCCGCCATGAAGGCCGGAGCCGCCTGATCGATCCAGCGCTCTCCGTTCCATTCCAGATAACCGATGGTGTAGGGCCCCCATAGATTCTCCGCCGCACCCGCATAGTAGATGCGCTCCACCCATTCGCGACGTTCAGGGTGCCAGCCCGTGACATAGCAAGGGCAGTGCCGTCCTCCGTTGCCGTCCCACTGCCGGCTAAAGTTCCGTCCGGCAACGGGCATCGGTTTTTCCGCGGAGCCGCAACTGACTTTCCAGCCAGTGGCGGACAGCGGCGATCCGCCTGGGAGCGATGCGCTGTAGATATCCGTGGCTCCCCATCCACCTGCCTGACCGGCGAGGTACATCCACCATTGCTCGCCTCGCTGCGCAATGCTGGCATCGAGTAGTTCGGCCCCGCCCGAACCGGTGGAGGCGTCGCGCGGGTCGAAGATCTTCGTTTCAGTTCCCCGAGGGGGCTTCCGGGAATCGCTCATTGCCTTCTCTTTTGTGCTTACGGATATTATCAGAACTCCAGGCGGGTCTGGAAGGCGATCATGCGGGGGGAGCTGTCGCCGCCCAGGCCGACTCCTAACAATCCCGTGGGGGGCGAGGTGGTGAAGCTGAGCGCGCCGAATCCGGTTTGCGTGGAGGGCTGGCCGGGAACTCCGGCGTAGACAAGCACCGGCAGGCCGAAGTTCGGGTGATTGAAGACATTGAAGAACTGGCCGTCGATGCGCAGCTTCACGCGTTCGGTCAACTGGAACCAGCGGGTCAGGTAGAAATCGCTCCATAAGAAATCCGGGCCGCGCAGCGCGTTGCGGCCGAGGTCGCCGGACTGACAATTCTGCACGCTGTCGCCGCCGGCGCAGGCTCCGGTGCCGGGATCGACAACCGAAACGAACGCGTTGGGGTTGAGCCACTGGATGGTCCCAGGCTGGGTGACGCCGGGGATGGGGTTGTGATCGTAGAGCGGAACGCCGGGAACCACGCTGGCGTACTGCGGGCCACTGCCTTGCAGGATGCCATCACCGTTGGCGGTGTAGGGAGCGCTGAGCACGGAGAACGGCAGGCCGCTATGCCAGAAGACGGTGCCGGAGATCTGCCATCCGTTCAGCGCGCGGGAGAGCAGGCGATTCTGAAATTTGCCGGGTAGCTGATACACGTACTGGGTGGTGAGGTTGTGGCGGACATCGTAATCGCAGGGACCGTACTGGCGGGCGAGGTCGCCGGGCAGTGGAGTCAGGATGGCTCCGGCGGCGAACGGCAGGAATCCGCCATTGGAGACGGTGTCCATGCAGTGGCTCCACGTGTAGTTTGTCTGGAACTCGAGGCCGTGAGCGAACCGCTTCTCCGCGGTTAGCTGGAGGCCGTTGTAGTGGCTGTTCGCGCCGGTGTTCAATTGCGTTACCGGCCCGAAGCGGGGATCGACGGGCTGCTCGTACGGGAAGGGCGCGAAGCAGTCCGCGCAGACGGTTTGATAGCCGTTGACCTGCGTTTCGTAAGGCTGGTTGACGGCGCGGGTGCCCACGTATTGGGCTCGCAGGTTGAGCGTGTTGCCCACTTGGTGTTCCATGGCGAAGCTCCATTGCATGAAGTAGGGATCGTGCAGCTTTCCACTGGGGACGGCGGTGATGGCGATCGGCGGAAGACAGGCACCCGGGTTGGCGAGCGGCGAGGCGCAGGAAAGCTCGCCCTGCGCGAAACCGGAGTTGAACGATTGATTGGCCGCGGCGGTGGCATCGAGAGCGCTGTCGATGGCCGTGCCGCCGACGTTGCCGAGCAGCCCTCCGGTGAACGTCTTCGAGTACGGCGGGTTCACGCCGACCAGGTCCACCACGCTGCCGGGAAGAAGGTCGCTGAACAGGCCGAACCCGCTACGCAGCACGGTATGCGGCGCGATCTGCCAGGCGAGCGCGGTTCTGGGCTGCAGGATGGCCAGCGGTGTGGCCGCGAAGATGGTGCCCAGATGGGTTTGAATCACCTGATCGAGGGGCTGATTCACGTCGTGCGAGATGGAATCGAACGATCCGTCGAGGCGGGCCACGGCGTCGTGCGGATTCAGGGGGTTGGAATTGTATGTATCGCGGAGGCCGAAGGTCCAGGTGAGGGTGCGCGTAATTTTCCAGGTGTCCTGCGCATAGAAATCCAGATTGAGGAAGTTGTAGGGCTGCGAATCGGCCAGCGGGAAAGTTTGCGAGGCCGTTGACGCCACGCCGTAGATGAATTGCGGGAGGGTGGTGTAGGTGACCAGCGGGACCGTTCCCTCGCCGAAATCGTAGTCATTCAGACGGAAGACGCGGCCATTGGTTCCGAACCTGAACTCGTGGGAGCCGGCTGTCCAGGCGAGGTTATCGTTGATGAAGAAGCGGCTGGCGCGGCGGCCCTGTACCCAGGTGTTGTCGAGGCCTCCGACGGTGGTGAACGGCGCGTTGGCGCCGCTGCCCTGGAGCACGATGGGAAACGCCGCAAGGGTTTGCGGCAGGTTGGCGGGGCCGAAGAGGCTTTCGTACCAGGAGAACGCGGGGTTGAAGTAGTTCACCAGATGTCCGGAGAACACGTGCGTGTAGCCGGATGCGAACGAATATAAGGGCTGCGAAGAGATGGCGTCGAATATGGAATTGATGGGATCGGTGTAGGCGGCCTGCAGTCCGGTGTCGGCCTGAAAGCGGAACCAGGTGATGTTGTTGGAGTCGATGTTGTAATCGATGCGCGCGGTTTGCACCTGCTCATGGTCGTCGCTGGAATGGGATACGCTCTGGCGGTTGGCGCAGCCGTTTCCATTGGGCGGATTGCCCGCGGCGGCGGAACCGTCGCTGTCAAAGGGACAGCCGAGGATGGCCAGGGGAGTGCCCGCAGTGTTGCCGTACAGGGAAAAGAGCTTCTGATAAAACGGCACAAGCTGAGGCGCGGGTTGATAGGTGGATCCGGTGATGGAATCGACTCCACCGCGCTGGAGTTGCTGCAGAACGTAATTCTGAAATGCCGGCGTGGGCACGGTGGTGGCGCTGACGATGGGAAGGGCGATGCGAACCCATTCGGAATCGAAGAAGAAGAACAGCTTGTTGTGGAGGATGGGACCTCCGGCGCTTCCTCCGAAGTGATTCACCGTGGAGCGCGGCTGGTGGTTCCCGGGGGTGGCGCTGGTGAAGAAATCCGCGGCGTTGAATCTGGATCCGTTCCACAGTTCGTACAAGTTCCCGTGAAACTGGTTGGCGCCGGATTTGGTTACGTAATTCACCTGGGACGCGCCGTAACGGCCCTGATCGACGGCGTAGGAAAGAGTGTTGACGGTCACCTCCGCGATGGAATTTAATCCGAGCACAAGATTGGTGGAGAGGCCGCTGTTCAGATTGGTCAGCGGATCGTTGGATTCGAGACCATCGACGATGTAGCCGTTGGAGAGAGACGGCAGACCGTTGAATTCCACGTTGCCGTAGCCGTTGGTTCCTCCGACAAAGTCGTTGCCGCTGCCCGCCGTGTTGATGAGAGCGCCGGCGGCGAACTGCAGGGGCCAGGTCATGTCGCCTCCCGGATTGGGGAGGTTTTCGAGGGACGGGGCGGTCAGCGTGGTGGAGGAGTTGGGATTCTCCGGATTGATGAGCGGCGCCTGCTCGGTGACAAGGACCGCTTCGCTGGCGGAGGCGATGCTTAGTTTGAAATCGACGGTTTGGCGCTGGCCGAGCGCGGCGGGCACGGAGTTGTTCTGCTGGGGGGCGAAGTGGTCCGCCGCGGCTTTCACGGAGTAGACACCGGGCTTGAGCTGAGGGAAGTTGAATCGCCCGGAGTCGTCTGTTTTCACGGATCGTTGCAGGCCGTTGTCCAGGCTGGTGACGGTTACGGTGGCGCCGGGGATGGCCGCGCCGGTGGGATCGGTAACGGAGCCTATGATCGCGCTGGTGGTCTCACCCTGAGCCAGGGCGGGCACGCACATGGCCAGAGGAAGGACCACTAGCAGGAGGAGACCATTTAATTTAGCCGTGCCTAATTTAGGCATTCCTAAATGTACACGCTGTGTCGTTTGCTGTCAAGCACTGAGCCGGATTGCCTATCCGCGGCGGTCAGAGTAGGCTAACGTTTAGTGCCTTCCGCGAGCCATGGGCCGTACACCACGGAATCCGTCGACGATTACCTGAAAGCGATTCTGGAACTGGGCGGCGCAGAACTGGAGCGGGTAACCGGCAACGCCCTCGCGCAGCATCTTGGGGTGCGCGCCGCATCGGTGACGGGAATGCTGCAGAAACTGGCGGCACAGAAGCCGCCGTTCGTGAGATACGAGAAGCACCACGGCGCACGCCTGACAGACGCGGGGCAGATGCGGGCGCTGGAAGTGCTGCGGCACCATCGTTTGCTGGAGCGCTTTCTTCATGATGTTCTCGATTACTCCTGGGACGAAGTTCACGACGAGGCGGAGCGGCTGGAGCACTTCATCTCGGAGCGGCTGGAAGATCGCATCGCGGCGAAACTGGGGGACCCGGAGACCGATCCGCACGGGCATTTGATCCCGGAGCGAAACGGCGCGCTGCCGGCCCGGCAGGAGGTTCTGTTATCGCGATGGGCGTGCGGGATTCCGGCGGTGATCAGCAGCGTGTCCGACCGGGATGCCGCGGCGCTCCGCGAGATGACGCGACTGGGAGTGAGGCCGGGCGTGGCCATCACGGTGGAAGCGGGCATGCGAAACGCTTCGTTTCGGGTGAGGATCGGGGGGCGGGCAGAGGCGGTCCGGTTGAGCCAGCGACTGGCCGCGGGGATTTCGGTGATCGCAAGCTAGGCAGGGCACGGCCCTGCCCCACGATGCGGTCCAGTGACAGCGCGCCTGAACCCAGCACCATGATGGCCAGGGTGACGGCGATAACCAGCAGGTGAAACTCGTAGCCTTCGCCCTTCTGCGTTCCGGCCCAGTTCATGAAGATGCCGTTCGCTAAATTCACCTTCCAGGCGGCCACGATCATGGTGCAGAAGATTCCGAACGCGGCCACCCGGCTGAGCAATCCCACAATCAGGCCGATGCCTCCCAGGAACTCCGCGGCGCTGGCCAGGATGGTGAACGGCGCGGGAATGCCCAGGTATGAGTGGAACGAATCCAGCGTTTTTGAAAACCCGTAGCCTCCGAACCATCCCAGCGCCTTCTGCGTGCCGTGCAGAAAGAAGAGAAACCCGAGCACAAGGCGCAGGATGGTGGGAGCGAAACTGTTACTGGTCTTGAACAGACTACGCATCGCTTAGACTCCTTCGGCGGATTTGCCGAGCTTGCGCAGAAGCCGGATGGCCGCGGCGCGCTCTTTGTCCGTGAGGCCCGCGGTGGCCGCTTCGATGTCCGCGCTGTGGCGGACAAAAACGTCCTCAATCATGCGTTTCCCTTCCGGGGTGAGGTGGACCACGCGAGTGCGCCGGTCTCCCGACTCCACCTGACGCCGCACCAGGCGACGGGATTCCAGACGGTCGATGGCGGTGGTGGCGGAACCGCTGGTCAAGGGGATGCGGGCGCCAATCGTATTTACGGGCAGCGGGCCTTTGTGGAGCAGGATCTCGAGGATGGCGAAATCGGAGAGGCACAGGCCGAGCTGGCTGATGCTGGCGGCGGCGCGGCGTTCGATGGCGCGGTGCGCCTTCATGAGCACCAGCCAGAGGTGCACTCCCGAGGTTGCCGCCGAGTCTCTCACGCTCATGAAGATACTTCACGTCAAGGGAACGTTGCAAGAATCGTGTCACCGCCTCGTCATGGGCTCGTCATGCAGGCGACATCGGAGCGAGGCAGAATCGGGGTGCCTATGAGCGTCACCAACAGAACGGAGCCTCGTGTGTTCCGGGATGCGCTGGAATCGGTACTGCCCGGGCATCCCGTCCTTGAGAAAATGCTGGGCCTGTCCCGGCTGGACCTGTTCCTTGGCCAGGTGGCCGGCGCGGACGCGTCCGAGCCGTTCCCGGATCGCGCTCTGCGCCTGCTGGGCGTCACCATCGACGTTTCCGCGGACGACCTCGCCCGGGTGCCCGCCACGGGCCCCGTGGTTGTGGTGGCCAACCATCCGTTCGGCATGGTGGAAGGCCTGGTGCTGGCGGCCGCGATGGGGCGCATCCGGCCGGACGTCCGCACCATGGTTAACCATCTGCTTGCCGCCGTGCCCGGCGCGCGTGAGCGGATGATCATGGTGGACCCTTTTGGCCGGCCTGATTCTCCGCGACGGAACGTTGCCGGTTTGCGGGCGGCGGTAGAGTGGCTGCGCGGAGGTGGGGTGCTGGTGCTTTTCCCCGCGGGCGAAGTGTCGCACATCGACTTTTCTCGCGGCGGCATCACCGATCCGGAGTGGAGCGATACGGCGGTGCGTCTGGCTTGCCGGGTGAACGCGCCGATTGTTCCGGTGCGCTTCAGCGGCAACAACAGCGCCCTGTTCCATGTGCTCGGGATGGTGCATCCGACGCTGCGGACGGCCATGCTGCCCCATGAGTTCTGGAACAAGCGGGGGCGCACCGTGTCCATGTCAATTGGATACCCGATTCACGCGGAGATCCTGTCACGATTCGAGAACGAGCGCGCCGCGACGGCGTTTATCCGCAATCGCGTGTACTCGCTGGGCGGCAACGCACCGGCGCACCGGTGGGGCTTGCGGAAGCCGGTTCCGGCGCAGGAGCGGGTAATCCAGGCGATTCCGGCCGCGGTTCTGGAGGAGGAAATCCGCGGTCTGGGTACGGCGGCCACGCTGGTAAAGGCCGGGGAAATGCGGGTGCTGCTGGCGCCCGCGCGGGACATCCCGTTCACGCTGCGAGAGATCGGGCGGCTGCGCGAGTTGACGTTCCGGCACGCCGGAGAAGGAACCGGCAAGCCGCTGGACGTGGACCGTTTCGACGCGCACTATCTGCACCTGGTGCTGTGGAACGACAAGGAACGCGAAGTGGCCGGCGCATACCGGCTGGCACCCTCGCTGGAGGTGTTGCCGCAATTCGGGGTGCGCGGATTTTATACGAACACGCTGTTCGCGTGGAAGCGGCAGTTCATCGACCGGCTGGGACCGGCGGTGGAACTGGGGCGCTCCTTCGTGCGCCTGGAATATCAGAAGAGCTTTTCGGCGCTGCTGCTGCTGTGGAAAGGGATCGGCCAGTTTCTGGCGAATCACCCGCAATACGGCGCGTTGTTCGGTCCGGTGAGCATCAGCAACGACTACCAGCCGGAGAGCCGCCAGCTCATGGTGCGCTTTCTCAACGCGCACTGCCGCGACGAGCATCTGGCGAGTCTGGTGCGCGCGCGGAATCCGTTCCGGTTGAAGCCACGGCGCGATGTGGACGACATCGTGGAAGGGACCGCGCAGTGGGACATTGACGCGCTCTCCACGGTGATCGCCGACTTCGAGACGGACCAGAAGGGGGTGCCGGTGCTGTTACGGCAATATCTCAAGCTGGGCGGGCGGCTGGTGGCGTTCAACGTGGACTCCATCTTCTCCGATACTCTGGACGGGCTGATTGTGGTGGATGTCCGGCGAACCGACCGGCGCACGCTGGGGCGCTATATGGGCGCGCAGGCGGCGAAGAAGTATCTGGAGTTCCACGGAGTGCGCGACGCGGATATATAGTCCACGCCAGGGTCCTAATTACTTTCGAATATAGCTTAATTTATTCATTGCTTCGACGAGCTCACTAAAGCTATACTGTCTTGCCCGGCAGAATCCGCGACCCCGGAGGATTTCATGAGCACGTCACATTCACTCAGTGCCGGCAAGGGCGCATTCAGCACTGGCAAGGGCGCGCACAAACGCAAGAGCCACAACCCCCCGGTCAGCAGCTCCAAATTCCAGGTGCAGGCGACGTCCCCGCAGCTTCCCCATTATCCTTTTCAGCCGCTTCCCACCCCCAGCGGCCCCGCGCCGTACCGGTTCAGCCTGTCGCAATTGCTGCCCGCGGCCGACATCAGCAGAATCGAAGACGCGGGAGTCATGATTGTTCACACCGTGGGCGACACAGGCGACTACCGGGGCCAGCAGCAGGACTTCGTGGCCGCTATGCTGACCCAGGACGCGCAACAGTTGACGGACGATCGAAAACCGGCGTTCTACTACCACCTGGGCGATGTGGTTTATTTTGCCGGTGACATCGACCTGTACGGCGATAACTTCTATGAGACGTACAAAGACTATCCTGGCTTCATCGTAGCGATCGCCGGGAATCACGACTGCCAGCCTGACGACCCGCAGGATGGCCCGGTGGATCCGAACAAGAAGCCGCTGGATGGCTGGGTGCAGAACTTCATGTCCAAGGACCCCAGCCAGCTCGGTTCGCAAAAGACCGCGTCGGCGCGAACGCAAATGGATCTGCCCAACGTTTATTGGACATTTACCACGCCGTTCGCGACGTTTATCGGGCTTTTTTCCAACGTGGGCGAAACGGAAGGGGAGATCCACCCGGACCAGGTTGCCTGGTTCAAGGGTGAGTTGAGGGCTGCCGATCCCGACCTTCCCCTCATCGTGACGGTTCATCACCCGCCATACTCCGGAGACACCGAGCACTCCGGCAGCAGCGAGGTTCACACGGTTCTTTTTGACAGCTTTAAAGCGACCAAACGCTACGCGGACCTGATTCTGTCGGGGCACGTTCACAACTATCAGCGCTTCACCACGCAGGTGGCCGGGCCGAAGGGCACGCTGCAGATTCCCTGCATCGTCGCGGGCGCGGGAGGCTATACGAGCCTTGGCAAAGTGCACCAGGTTGACGGCCAGTATCCGGCGGTACCCTTGCCGCTGGGGAACGGACTCACGCTGGAGCAGTACGACCAGGACAACTTCGGGTTTCTCCGCCTGGAAGTGAGCAAGACGCAGATCCTGGGAACGTATTTTTCAGCGCCGTATTCACAAGGCGGCACGCCGACCACCAGCGTTATGGAACGCTTTGTGATTGATCTGGCGGCCCATACGGTTAAGACGCTGTCCTAGTGTCCTGTCTCTGAAGTCCGCTGAATAACAGGACGGCCGGTTTGCATCTCATGTACAAAGGAGTACGGCGATGCGAATTGGACGCCCGCTTCCCGAGTTGGTGATCACACCGGAGGAGCGACGGTCCCTGCTGGAGTGGGCGCGGCGGCCAAAGTCGGCTCAGGCGCTGGCCTTGCGTGCGAAGATCATTCTGGCCTGTGCCGGCGGCAAGACCAACACCCAGGTGGCCGATCAGTTTCGGGTCACTAAACAGATGGTCGGAAAGTGGCGGGCGCGCTTTGTCGAAAAGCGCCTCGATGGATTGCTCGATGAGCCTCGTCCTGGGACACCGCGCAAGGTCAGCGACGCGGAGGTGGAGCGAGTGCTGGCCATGACTCTGGAATCGCTGCCGCGTGACGCCACGCATTGGAGTACGCGCTCGCTGGCGAAGCAGTGCGGACTCAGCCGAAGCACCGTCAGCCGCATCTGGCGAGCGTTCGCCCTGCAACCGCATCGCAGCGAGACGTTCAAACTTTCCAAAGACCCGCTGTTCATTGATAAGGTTCGCGACATCGTTGGACTGTACATGAATCCTCCGGACCGCGCACTGGTCCTGTGCGTCGATGAGAAGTCGCAGATTCAGGCGCTGGACCGGACGCAACCGCTGTTGCCGATGCGTCCCGGACAGGCCGAGCGCCGCAGTCACGATTACAAGCGCCACGGCACCACGTCCCTGTTTGCCGCGCTCGATGTGCAGACTGGAACGGTGATCGGCGCCTGCCATCGCCGGCACCGCAGTGTGGAATTCCGCAAGTTTCTCGACACCATCGAGCAGGCAGTGCCCGCGTCGCTGGACGTCCATTTGATTCTGGACAACTACGGCACTCACAAAACCGCGGCCATCCGCGCATGGCTGGCCAAACGTCCCCGTTTCCACGTGCACTTCACGCCGACCAGCGCCTCCTGGATCAATCTGGTCGAACGGTGGTTCGCCGCTCTTACTGAGAAACAGCTTCGCCGTGGCGTTCACCGCAGCATTCGCGAGTTGGAAGCGGCCATCAAAAGATATTTATCGCTCACCAACGAATCGCCCCGGCCCTTTGTCTGGACGAAGACGGCCGATGAAATCCTGACGTCGGTTGCACGCTTTTGTCAGCGGACTTCGGAGACAGGACACTAGAGATGCGCGCCATAGCGCCGCTCCATTACTGTCGCGGTTCGGTAGCTGCGCTACACCAGGACCGTGAAGGCGGTCTCGGTGCGCTCCACGGGGCGGTAGAGGGTGTCGCGTTCCACGGGTTCGCGGCCGGCTTCGCGGATGAGGCGGAGCAGGTCGCCGCGACGTAACGACTGCGAGGTGGTGGCGCCCGCGTCGTGATAGATTTTCTCCTCCACCACGGTGCCGTCGAGATCGTCGGCGCCGAAGCGCTGCGCGATTTGCGCGATGGCCGGCGTCATCATGATCCAGTAGGCCTTGATGTGCTCGATGTTGTCGAGCAGCAGCCGGGACACGGCGATGTTGCGAATGTCGTCGAAGCCGGAGGTCCTGGGCAGGTGGTGCAGAGGGGTATTTTCGGGATGGAAGGCCAGCGGGATAAAGGTCTGGAATCCGCTGGTGTCGTCCTGCAGAGCGCGCAGCTTCAAGAGGTGATCCACGCGGTCCTCTTCGGTCTCGATGTGGCCGTAGAGCATGGTGCAGTTGGAGCGGAGGCCGAGGCGATGCGCGGCGCGGGCCACCTCGATCCACTCGTTGCCGTCGATTTTGTGATCGCAGATGACGCGGCGGACGCGCTCGGAAAAGATCTCCGCGCCGCCGCCGGGCAGCGAATCCATACCCGCGTCCTTGAGTTTCTCCAACGTCTCGCGGATGGAGAGGCGGCTGCGCCGCGCCAGATACGCCACCTCCACCATAGTGAAGGCCTTCAAGTGCACGGCGGGGAAACGCTGCTTCAGACCGCGCAGCATTTCGCAATACCAATCCAGCGTCAATTCCGGGTGCAGGCCGCCAACGATGTGAAACTCGGTGATGGCTTCCGACCAGCCTTCGCCCGCGCGATGCCAGACTTCATCGAGCGACCAAGTGTAGGCGCGTGGGTCTTTGGCCTTCTTGCCGAATGCGCACAGGCGGCAACTGGCCACGCAGACGTCGGTTGGATTGATGTGCCGGTTGACATTGAACCAGGTGACGTTGCCGTGTTTGCGCTCGCGCACGAGATTGGCCATGTGGCCCACGGCGAGAATGTCCGGGCTGCGGTACAAGGCGAGGCCGTCGTCGAAGTCGAGGCGCGTGGACGATTCCACCTTCTTCAGGATGGGTTGCAGACGCGGGTCTTCGATGATGAGTTGCATTGGTTACGGCCGCTCCATTACTGTCGCGGTTCGGTAAGAGCCCTCCGCCCATGTAGATGCCGGTGGCCCAGATAAGTCAGACAGCGGCCCACGGAGGTCAGAGCCTTTGGCCCACGTACATGTCGGCGGCCCAAAAAAGCAAGAATAGCACGCTCACGTAGCCGTTTACCGTGAAGAAGGCGGCGTTTACGCGGGACAGGTCGGTGGCCTTTACCAGGCTGTGCTCATAAACGAGCAACGCGGAGACGGCGGCCACACCGGCCAGACTCAGCCAGCCCAGATGGAAGGCGTGCAACAGCAGGAGCAGGCAGGCAATCATGGAAACGTGCAGGACGCGCGCGATCCATAGCGCACCGGCAACACCGAACCTGCGGGGCAGGCTGAACAGCCCGGCGCCCAGGTCGAACTCGTAATCCTGGCACGAATAGATGATGTCGAAGCCGGCGGTCCACAGGGTCACGGCAAGCGTGAGCAGGAGGATGCGCGGATCGAGCGATCCGGTTACGGCGATCCACGCCGCCGCCGGCGCGATGCCCAGCGACAGCCCGAGCACAAGGTGAGAGAACGAAGTGAACCGCTTGGTGAACGAATAGAAGAACACCACTACCATGGCTACCGGCGCCAGCTTCAGGCAGAGCGGATTCAGCGTGCGCGCGGCGAACAGGAACACCAGCGTGGAAATGGCCGTGAAGGCCCACGCGAAGCCGGCGCCGAGCAATCCGGCGGGGATGTGGCGGCGGCTGGTGCGCGGGTTGCGGGCGTCGATTTCAGCGTCGAGAATGCGATTGAAGGTCATCGCGGCGGAGCGCGCGCCCACCATGGCCACCACGATCCACAGCAGCTTCCAGAGAAACGCGCGGGTGTCCATGGGGGCTTCGCGGAAGGCCAGAAGCGCGCCGGTGAGCGCGAACGGAAGGGCGAACACGGAGTGCTCGAAGCGGATCATTTCGAGGGTCAGGACCAGGCGCCGCCACAGCAGCCCGCCTCCGGCGTTCGGCATTGGATAACATTTTAGTTCATGCGTCTTATCACCACAGTGACGTTTGCCGCGGCCTTGTGCTGGCTGGCCGCCTGCAAGGATCCGGACACGATCAAGCTGGAGGACTTCGGCACGCGCGATATCACGCTGCCGGGCGGGCAGGTGATCCACGCCGAAATCGCGTCGACACAGGCGCAGGTGGAGCGGGGCCTGATGTTCCGGAGCTCGATGGCGCAGGACCGGGGAATGCTGTTTCTGTTTTCCAAGGAGGAGGCGCTGACGTTCTGGATGTTCCAGACGCTTATTCCGCTGGACATGATCTGGATGGACTCGAACAAACGGATTGTGGAGATTGCGGAGAACGCGCAGCCCTGCAAGACCGAATCGGCGCAGTGCCCCCAATACGGTGGGCATGAGCCGGCGCTGTTCGTGCTGGAGCTGAACGCCGGGTCAGTGGCGAAATATCACCTGAAGACCGGTGACGCGATCCGGTTCTGATATGAGCCAGCGTGTTCGCCGCGCCGCGTTGCTGGTGGTGGTGTGCCTCGGCGCGGCCGTGGCGGGTCTGGCGGCCGGCGAGGTTTGGCTGCGGATGCGGACGCCGGCCCGCGTGGCCATTCCTTTTTACAATCGCCTCTATCCGTATGTGATGTTCCGGCCCCTGGAGAACACGACGTACGTCACGGCCACGACGTACGACATGTCGCACCGGCGGCGGGGCGTCGCCCACTATACCAATGAAGACGGGTTTCGGGTGCCCGCGCCCGGATATCGAATGGCCCGCCCGCGCCCGCCGGGGCAACTGCGCATCGCCGTGCTGGGCGGTTCGGCGGTGCAGATGGGGAGCACGTGGGAGGACACGCTGCCGGGATCGCTGCGCGCGGTGCTGCGCAAGGCCATGCCGGGACGCGACGTCGAAGTGATCAACGGGGGAATCGTCTCGGCGGTCTCACGGCAGTCTGTGGCGGAGCTGGTTTTCTCGGTGGCGCCGTATGAACCCGACGTGGTGATTCTGTACGACGGATACAACGATTTGTTTCTGCCGATCACGTATGAATCCAGGCCGAATTTCCCCTATAACTTTCAGACCATGGATGACGCCTGGAACGCGTGGCGCGACGACCGGCAGGCGCCATTGTGGCGGGTGATCCTTTCGCGCAGCTATGTGTTCAACCTGTTGAGCCGCGCGGCGCCCGCCAACACCACCGCACAGGCCGCCGAAGGGTTCTACATGGGCGCCAACGCGCTGCGCCCGCAACAGGTGATCGACAATCCGGAGCTGGTGCGGGAGCACGTGGCCGCGTACCTGAGCAACTGGCGCAGCGTGATCGCGCTGGCCGCCGCGTATCATTACCGTCCCGTGTGTGTGCTGCAGCCGACGGCCGGCCTCGACCGCGCGTGGGCATCCGCGTACATCGCGCGCGGCTTCGCCATGCGCACGGAAGACGCCGACCGGTGGGTGACCGCATTCACGCTGTTTTATCAGGAAGCCGACCGCCAGGTGCGGGCGATGCAGGCTGAGTACCCGGGGGTTCCGATTGTGTCTCTGGCCGGCCAGTACCTGCCGGCGCGGCGGTCGTTCTGGGATCTGGTGCACGTTTATGACGAAGTGAACACGGACATCGCCACGCGGATCTACCGGGAAATCCGGCCGGAGATCGAAGCGGCGGGGCATACTGAATAGAGAGCATGTCTTTTGTGGCGGAGTTCTGGCGGTTTCTGCGCAGCCGAAAGAAATTCTGGCTGCTGCCGCTGTGCATCATGCTGGGCGCTTTCGGTTTGGTGCTGGCGTTGTCGGAAGTGTCGGCGATCGCGCCGTTAATCTACACGTTGTTTTGATGGTGTTCTTATGGCGAAGAAACGGGTAGTGCTTGATTCCGATACCCCGCGGCGCGGGGCGGGTCCCAGGGCGATGCCGTCGTGGGAAAAGACTCTATGATTGCCGAGGCCTTCGCCGCAATCGGGCGCACGAAGCGGGCGGGGGGCCCGCGGCAGGGCACGGCCCTGCCCCACGGGGTGGTGAGCAGAGATGGATGAACAGCTACTGCGCGGCCTTCTTGACGATGTCCGGTCCGGTGCGGCTTCGGTGGACGATGCCCTCGGCCGCATGCGGCACCTGCCGTTTGAGGATCTGGGCTACGCCAAACTTGACCACCACCGGGCGCTGCGGCACGGCCTGACCGAGGTCATTTTTGGCAAGGGGAAGACCGCGGATCAGGTGGTGGGGATCGCCACCCGGCTGCTGGAGAAAGCGCAGAATCTGCTGATCACGCGCACGGACGCGGCCGTGGCGGAGCGGCTGAGATCGCTGTACGCCGAGGCGGAATATTTTCCGCTTTCCGGCGCGGTGCGGGTCTGGCGGGAGCGCACGATTCATGGGAAGGGATCCGTCGCGGTGGTTTCGGCGGGCACCAGCGACATTCCCGTGGCCGAGGAAGCCCGCCTCACCGCGGAGGTGATGGGCAACACGGTGGACGTCATCTACGATGTCGGCGTGGCCGGGATTCACCGGCTGCTCAGCCATGGCGACCGGCTGATGGCTGCTCGCGTGGTGGTGGTTTGCGCGGGCATGGAGGGAGCGCTGCCCAGCGTGGTGGGAGGGCTGGTTTCCGCGCCGGTGATCGCGGTGCCAACCAGCGTGGGCTATGGGGCAAGTTTCAACGGCCTGGCGGCGCTGCTGGGAATGCTGAACAGTTGCTCCAGCAATGTAACGGTGGTGAATATCGACAACGGATTCGGGGCGGGCTACGTGGCCAGCCTGATTAACCGGCTGTAAGCCCGAGCCCGCCCCCCAGGGAGAAGAACTACGCGACTGCGGCTACGATGCGCGCTCCCGACTCTTCCAGATATGCGTAGAAGCCGAAGAGGGGCGCGCTATCGTTCTTGCTCATACGATGCGCTTTCCACTGCACCCGGACGTACCGAACAGCCGGATGAGCGGAGAGGTTAAGAAGTGTTGAATAGAGACCGCAATACAACTTCTGCGGATACCTTGCAAGAGGATAACTACCCCAGTCTTCGCCGTCCGTCGAACCCCAGACCGAAACTTCCAGGCTCTGGTGCTCCACGATTCGGGTGATTCCAAGGGTCAGAACATGAAGTTTTCCGGCGTCCGGACCCAGTTCTATGACCGGACCCGATCCGTCGGAACGAACTACTCGCTCCTTCAAGAGAAACGTGGGCATTCTATTCTCCAGTGATGAAACTTACCGGACCGACGCCCTGCTACCTGGCTACGTCCACGTGGGCCAAACCACGGTGTCGTCCTATCTAAATAAAGGTTCTCACGGCTGAGCGAAAAATGAAAGAGTGTTTACGAGATTTTTCGATGAAAAGAAGGTGACCGCGCGGCGTAACGTCAGCGCCTCCGGCGGTGTCCATGGAGACCGGCGTATGGTCCTCTGCTCAAAGAGATTTCTTGAGCCAGAGTGTCAGTACGCGGTCCACCTGATCCGACGGAAGATCGCCACTCACATCGACGCGGGAATTCCCCTGGGTTACCTGAATTGCGTCATAAACCTTGAGCAGCTCGGGCTGATTATCGGGGGTGCTGAGACGGGCCATGCCGATGGCGCCGCGGAGGGCGTCGTGAACGTGGCGGGCGTCGTCCTCGGTGCGGCAATCGAGCCGGGCGGTGAGGTTCAGGCCTTTGCTGAGGTCGACACCGAGCACCACCGCCTGAATGCCCCGCAGCATTCCCGAAATATCCCCGAGGCGGCCGGTGATATCCCCCGGTCTGCTGCCTTCGTGCGTTCCCATGCCCGGGGTGGGGATGCCAGCGGCGCTGACCGCCCAGATCTGATCCCGGCCGGGGACGGCTTCGAGCAGGGGGCGCAACGCGCCGGGGAGGCTATGTTCGGCGCCGAGGTTGTCGATCATGGACTTCAGGACGGCGGTGCTGCCTCCCGCGAGGATGGAGGGAGACAGGAAGGTGATGCCTGCCTGATCGGTTCCGTATAAGTTATGGCCTTTGTACGGGACGCCGGAGACGCCGCGGGCGCGCAGTTTTCCTTCGAGATCGGCGGCGGTGAACGTGCCGCGCACCATGGTGACCATGCTGGTTCCGTTGGAGCAGCCCAGAAACTCCTGGATGTCCTTGCGCGGATCGATTCCGGTTTCCCGGGAGACGGAGTCCAACTGGGGCAGGGCCAGGTGCGCCAGTTTCTGATACTCCGGCAGGTTACGAAGCTGTTCCATGTTGGCGCCGAAGAGGTACACGGTGTCGGCCGGGATGAGGGACTCGAGATCGGGGTGGATGCGCACGGACGTTTGCAGCAATGGCTGGCAGGAGGCCAGCAGGAGGAGGCCGGCGAGGAGCGGGAGTGGCGGGTTGAAAACCCTCTGCACACGACGAACTAAACCCGGCGGCAGGGCATGGCCCTGCCCCACAGCACGAACTAAACCCGGCGGCGGGGCGTGGCCCTGCCCCACGTTTCGCATTTCAGAAGCTCCTTCGCGAGAAGACCCAGAGGGCTGAGCCGAGCGCGGCCGCGCCAAACAGCGCCGACGTCCAGATGGGCATCCAGCCGACGAAGGTGCGGTCCATGATGGCGCTCAGGGTGATGTGCCCGAGATCGTAGACCTTGGGCAACACATAATAGAGCCCGATCCAGAGCTGGCGCGTCCATTCGCTGGACATCAGCTTCACCACGTTATCCTTTTGCGCCAGAATGGGGCTCACGATCATCAGGCCGACGGTGATCATGATGGACAAAGCAGTGCTGTCCCACAGCACGCCCACCAGCACGACCACGGCCAGCAGCACCGCGAAGATGAATGTGGTGATGGGAATGGCCAGCAGGAAGCTGGGGTTCCAGATGCCGGTTTTCCATCCGAGGATCAGCCAGACGCCAACGACCAGGTAGAGGGTGTTCGCAAAGACCACCAGGAGATTACCGGCATAGCGGCCCAGCAGAATGTGCCAGCGCGAAACGGGCTTGGAGAGCAAGAGCTCGATGCGGCCCGGTTCGAGCACGCTGGGGGTCAGACCGGCGGAGGCGAAGACGGCCAGAAACATCGCCAGTGTGTACAGGAGCGTGGCCACGGCGGCGAAAATGTCGCGCACCATGCGGTCGGCGTCCTGGGTGTGGCGGTTGGTTACTCCGAACAGCGAGATGGTCGCGGTGGCGCCGGCCACAATGTCGATCTTCATGACGAAGAGGAAGAACAGAATTATGAGGGAGGACAGGCCGAACAGACCCCAGAAGATCTTGCGGGCGAGGGCTTCGCGGAAGGTATCGCGGAGAAGAGCGATGGTGGCGGTCATGCGGTCACCTCCTGAAGGGCGGGCGCGGGGGCGGGCGGGGTACCGCCGATGGTCTGGACGAAAACGTCTTCGAGCGTGCTGGACGTCTGCACCAGCGATTCGATGGCGCAGCCCTCGCGACGCAGCAGGTCGATGGCTTCATTGGCCTCGTCGCGGGTGGCGAACTGGAAATCCACCAGGCCATCGCGCGGGGCGGTGGCGGAGGCGCGCTCGCGGAGGGCCGTTTCGAGCGTCTCGGGAACCGGTCCGGCGGTGAGCCGGTAGCCTTTGCCGGCGATGAGATCACGTACTTTGCCCGACAGCGCCACCTTGCCCTTGTGAAGGATGGCCACCTCAGTGCAGAACAGCTCCACTTCCGCCAGCAGGTGCGAGTTGATGAATATGGTGACGCCCTTCTTTTCGAGCTTCTCCAGAATGTCGCGAATGTGCCGGCGGCCCATGGGATCGACGCCATCGGACGGCTCGTCGAGAATGAGCAGCGTGGGCGAGTGGATGATGGCCTGGGCGAGTCCGAGCCGCTGCAACATGCCTTTGGAATATTTGCCGATGCGCACGGCGCCCCAGCGGTCCAGACCAACCAGGTCGAGCATTTCCGGGATGAGACGCTTGCGGTCGGCCGGGCTGGTACCAGACAGGGCGGCGTAGAAATCGAGCATTCCGGCGCCGGTGAAGTACGTTGGAAAACGATGATTCTCAGGGAGATAGCCGATGGGCCGCCGCGCTTCCGGCTGATTGACGTCGCGGCCGAACACGCGCGCCTGGCCGCCGGATGGGATCACCGCCGAGAGGAGCAGCTTGACGAAGGTGGTCTTCCCCGCCCCGTTGGGCCCGAGCAGGCCGAAGGTGGTTCCGCGCGCCACGCGCAGAGAGATGCCGTCGACGGCACGGACCTCGCGGCGCCGCCAGCGGGAGCGGTAGATCTTTTGCAGGTCGGAGGTCTCGATAGCGTAGTCGGCGGGCATTCAACTCAGGATACGCCGCTGGAGGGGCGGTTGTTCCCGGGAGACGGAGGGCTTGGGACGGGACAGACGGCTGGGTCCACTGCCTGGACAGACGGCTGCGGTCCACTGCCTGGCTCGAGAGGGGACAGACGGCTGCTTCCACTGCCGCTTCCAGCTTCGGAGACGGGACAGACGGCCGCGTCCACTGCCGCTTCCAGCTTCGGAGATGGGACAGACGGCTGCGTCCACTGCCAGGCTCGAGGCGGGACAGACGGCTGCGTCCACGACCGCTTCGGAGGTCGGTTGGGAATTCGGTGGTTGGGGACGCAGACGTCTGTCCCGACCCGACCCGACCCGACCCGACGCAGACGTCTGTCCCTTAGAATGTCGTTATGAACTGGTTTCTGGCTAAGACCGATCCGGAGACTTATGCGCTCGACGACCTTGAACGGGAGAACCGCACAGTCTGGGATGGGGTGAAAAACCCGCAAGCCGTGCGCGCCATTCGGGAGATGCGGCCGGGCGACGGGGTCTTCGTTTATCAGAGCGGCGGCCAGCCGGCCATTGTGGGCATCGCGCGCGTGGCGTCGGAACCGCGCGACGACCCGAAGGACAAGAAATCCGCGGTGGTCGAGTTTGAGTTCGTGCGCCGGCTGGATACACCGGTGACGCTGGCCGAGGTGCGCGCTTCGAATCTGTTCGCCGACTGGGCGCTGGTGCGCCAGCCGCGCCTTTCGACTATGCGCGCCCCGGAGAGCTTCGTCAAGTGGATGGGCCGGAAGTAAGCAGCTTGTCGACAGCCTCGATGATCATTCTTGGCAGGAACGGTTTCTGCAGGAACGCGGCGCGCTTGCGCACGCCCGCGGGGAAACGTTCCGTGCTGAAGGGAAGGCCGCTGGTGAGCAGAATACGCACCGAATCGCTGATGCCGGCGATGCGCAGAACCAGCTCGTCGCCGGTTATTCCGGGCATGTTGACGTCGGCGATGACCAGTTCGTAGCGCTGCGGGGCCGCGGTGAATTTTTCCAGCGCCTCGGCGGAACCGCCGCACGCTTCCACGTCGAAACCGCGCTGCGTGAGGAATTTTTCCAGCAGCCGCACCAGCGACGGCTCGTCATCCACCAGCAAGATACTCGCTTTCGCCACGCTTCACCAGATCGCCAGCGGGCGCTCGCCGCTGCTGAACGCCATGCCCAGGGAGACGCGGTTCTCATCCTTATTGGAGATATCCGCGACGTCGTAGCGGCGCCAATCGTAGCGGGCTTCCATGTGGGCGCCGGAGTACAGGCGACAGGTCATTCCCGCTCCGGCGTAGTAACCGTTGTAAGGGGCGATGACCTGTTGCCCGGCCGAGCTCAACCGGGAATATCCCGCGGTTGTCTGAAAGGTCAGGCGCTTTGCGCCCATGTAGGAGTAACCGACACTGGTAGTCAGGGCGCGGGAGGCGAGATAGACGCCATCACCGGGGCTGATGGTGAGTCCGCCGTTCAGACTTACCGCGGAAGTGGAGAAACGCCGCGTCAGCCGCGCTTCGCCCACCGGGATGATGACGTTGGTTTGCGAGGAAATCGTGGTGTAACCCTCGCCGACGATGGCGGCCACCGCGGGTGGCAGCGCCACCTGGATAAGCCCCAGCGATTGCACCTGGGAAATGCCGGCGTCGATCGCGAAATCCGCTCTCGGCCCGAGGCCGACCGACCATCCGCCTTCCGCGGTATTGATGGAGGAGTAACCGTAGGAGCGCGGGTAATCGAAGTGCTCGTAGGCGTATGACGCGTAAATGGTCTGACGGCGGGTGAGCCGGTAGGCCACATCCCCGCGCCCGCGGTACCCGTTGGTATTCACCAGCAGCGGAGATTCGCGGCGGACGATGAAGCCATCCCCGCCCAGATTGAAGGAGAGACGCGCCGACTCCTGCCACTCCACATTGACGGTCGACGTTGAGAAATCCGTGGTGTTGTCAAACAGCTCGTTGAGCGGCACGCCCAGCAGATCGCTGTTGGCCAGCGGCACATAGGTAAGTTGTCCGAAACTCAGGTTTGAAATACCGCCCACCTCATGAACGGTCAGCTCCAGGTGCTTCGAAAGCCGGTGCTGCCATTGCGCGTCCAGGAACTGGTCGGTCCCGTTGAAGGCGCCCCCGCTGTATTGCCGCCAGTCGCCCCGGTAGTCCAGGCTGACCTGATCCGATTCCCAGCGTTTGGTGCCGGAAGCGCCGAAACCACCCTCCACGCCGTAGAGATTACCCTGGGTATTTACCTGACCGGAGGAGTTCAACGAAACGGGCGTCAGCCCGTTGTCGACCACGCCGGTGATCTCACCCCAGAACTGGAAATCGAGAAGCTTGCCCGCGCGCTGGCCGGCGGTGGTGGAATCGCGGGTGAGGATGGAGGGGCCTTCGTAGGGTTCGTCCGATTGCGCGAGGGCCGGTGCGGCGAGTGCGATCGCCAGCCCGGCAAACCAAGCCAACCCATTGAATCTGTTCAACATCGCTCTTCTCGGCGCAGTCAGACCGCAATCGCCGGAACTCACTGCAAGTCTGACGCCTGCCCCCTGGGGATGTCAAGCAGCCATGACCCGCGGGGCATGGCCCCGCGCCACGGGTTCATTTACGGGTGGTCGGGAGAGCAATCGCCGCGGCACACCGTTTCCGAGACCTTTTGGGCCGGCTGCAGCTCGTTTGGATCGGAAAGGGACGGGCGCCGCACGCTCATCGTCTCCACAACGCTGCCGCCGCTTCCCGGGCTGCGCTGCACGATCTCTTCGGAGCTCAGCTTCAGGCCGGGATCGGAACCGGAGATTACGGTGCCGGGCGCGGACTGATCGAGGTATTTGATGCTGGTGGTTTGGGAGCCATCCGCGCCCTTCACCGTGTCGCGAACCATCTGACGGTGCAGCTCGAGAGCGCCGCTGCTGCCCAGTTCGTATTCGGCGATGTTGTCCAACGTGCGGTTGGCGTCTTCTTTGTGCTCGACGACACGGCGCACGGCTTCATAGAAGCCGCTCTCGCCGTTGCGCCAGACCGTTTCGTCCTGCTGGTAAGAGCCACTGAGGCCCAGCGTCCGCACGAGATCGCGTTTCTCGACAACATCCATGGACGCATTCATGGACGGCCTCGCGACGGTGATCTCGGAGGTGACGGTGGCGCCCTCGCGCCGGGTTTTGGCCTCGGTCTGCTCCGTGAGCGCCATACTTCCGTTAATATCCCCGCGCCACACCGCCTTGCGCTCGTCCGTCGAGCCGTCGTCTAGTTTGCTGGTGGTGACTACTTCTTTTTCCGGCGCCAGCGGATTCCCGTTAGGGTCGTAGCGCTGGATCATTCGCTCCACGACGCGGACCCCGCCCGAATCGCTGACCACGTGTTCTTCCACGCGCTCGGCGGGAACGCTGTGACCGTTGAGCGACTGCCGGGTTTCCGTAACGGTGGTGGTACCGCCGGAGTGGGAGTAGCTGGTGTCGAGGCCGGGCATGGAGCCGCCGTTGACGCTGTGGAGATCGAGATCTTCCGTGGAGGTGTTGTTCGAGGTGGTTTGCGCCGCCAGCGATGCGAAACCGGCGACGAAGAGAAAAACGCCACCGAGCAGGCTTGCTCTCATGTGCCCAGACTAAGGCCCGCAAGGCCCCGGCGCAATATGGCAAACACCTTAAGAGCAGAGGTCTTTCGGCTTTCGCCGCACGTTTTCAATGAGCGCGGCGGCGATCTGGCGGCCACGATTGAGCGCGTCTTCGTAGGCGGCCTTACGCTCGCCGGGCGTAAAGCCGTAGCCGATGCGATAATAGCGCTCCAGCGACAGGCCGACCACCTGGGTGCCCGCCCATGCAATCGCGGCCTTGGGAATCAGGCCGCCGCCGAGCGGGATTTTTCCGACCAGTTCGCGAGCGATGGCCCGCCAGCCGAAGGCGCCCGCGATGATGGAACCGATCTCGTTGCGCTGCTCGCGGTATCCGACGTCGCGGTTGCTGGCCGCCCCCAGCATAAAGGCCATGCGGATCTGATTGGCCGTCAGGACGGCGGTGTCGGAGGCGAACTCGCCGGCGGCCCAGGGGAGCGAGAGCAGCGGCACGATGTCGGGCAGCGCCGTGGCTACGGAGAAGAGCGCGTTCTCGCGGGCTATTTTTCCAATGATGTGGCTGGCGACGGGCCGGCGGAACGGTTCCAGGTGGCGGGCGAGGGGAATGGCCAGATCCTCATGTTCGCGGATCACCTGGCGCACGGCGCGTTCGGGCTCCCGCCAGGAGAACGCGATGGCTCCGGGTGGATGGGGCATCTGGGCGCTCCAGATCTCGACGTCGAACTGGTTCGCCGTGTCCGGGGCGGCGCGCCGGAGAATGCGCCAGGCTTCGGCGCGGCGGGCGGCGCTCCAGTGCGGCGGGGCAAAGAACGACTCCATGCGGAAGAAGGCCAGATCGTCTTCGGCGAACAGGCCGACGCGCACGCTCCGTTCGGCTTTCAGGAGAACTTCATGGGGCTTCAGCCAGCCCAGGGCGTCTTTGACGTGGCGAAGGTACGTGAACGGCATGGCGGCGAAGCCCGAAACAGAACCTGCAGGCTCTTCTGCCATTCTATGCCCACGCCGATTCGCTCCACGGGGACTTCCGGAGAAAGATAGCGGAGGATGACTTCGTTAGAGGGATGGAGCATCAGGGCCGGCGCCACCAGCAACAGGCGGGGAGAGTCGCGCCGCAACTCCACGTCCGGGAAGTACCCGGCGGAAGCGAAGTCGCCGCGCAGCAAATGCCAGCGCACCCTCATCCAGTAATCGAGCGCCTGCAGGGGCAGGTGAATGTCCTCGCTGGCCTTCAGCTCGATTACGGCGAGACGCCCGGCGGCGTCGACAGCGACGAGGTCGATGAGACCGTGGGCGGTGGCGGCAAACGCCGGGACCTGGCCGTATACCGGCTCAAGACGCAGGGTGGGGTCGATTTTGTGCAGGGACGTCCGCACCTGCGATTCCAGCCAGAGCTCGGCGTGGCCGCGTTCGAGGGGGTGGGCCAGCGGCGCCGAGACTCCCCGGCAGGGCTGGACTTCGGTGTCGAGATTTCCATAGTCGGCGAGATCGATGGGGAAATCGACTCCGTCCGGGCTGCAGGACCAGGCGCGGTAGCAGGCGGACGCCTGGTCCAGAAAGCGGAGGCGCAGACAGGTATTGCGCTCGTGTCCCGCGGGCAGGTGCAGGATGAGGCCGCGGACGGAACATTTCTTCTCCCGGCGCCGCAGATAATCGAGCCAGATAAGACCGAAGCTGAGCACCTGGTCGGCGAGCAGAGGATCGGCCGGCGCCGCGACTACCGCCCAGCCTTCCCTGCCCTTTTGCAGAAACGCTCGCGGGAAGTTGGGCGAGAGGCTTTCGCTGAGGACGACCCCGGTGGTCAGTTCGACGGTCTGAAATTCGGAGTACCAGCGATGCAGGAACCGGCGCAGGGTTTCGCGCAGTTCGAGCCGCGCGCTCTGGCGGTGGTATGGCCTGGTGGATGGGCGGGCGATATCGATGAGCGTGAGGATGCCCGGGCGGCGGCCGAAGCGCTCCACCCGCAACGCCAGGCGGCCGCGGCTTTCCGATTCGATGCCGATGACGCGGCGCGCCAGGGTGCGGGTGTCGTTCCAGGCCTCGATGGTAAGCCGGCCATTTCGTTCTTCCAGAGCCCAGGCGCCCTGGGTGAGCGCGAACAGGCCTTCCCCATCCTCGGTGAGAACCGCTTCACCGCTCTCGGCCAGGAACCGCTCAATTGCGTCGCGCAGCGGCTCGGGTGGGTTCGAAATCGTCGACAAACCTGCGGCGGGAGACAGTGACAACTCCTATGATGGTTATCGTCGGTGCTGAAAGAAAGATTAGAGGAAGTGGAAGGTCGAATTGCGCGGGCGGCGGCGCGCTCGGGGCGGCGGCGTGAGGACATTACCCTGGTCGCGGTGACCAAGAAGTTCCCGGCCGAGGCGATCGAAGAAGCGGCCCGGCTGGGGATTGGCCACTTCGGCGAAAACTACGTCCAGGAATTCGAGACGAAACGAGCCGCGCTGGGCGCTCTGCCGGGCGCCCGCTTTCATTTTATTGGCCATTTGCAGGCCAACAAGGCGCGCAAGGCGGTGGACCTGTTCGACGTGATTGAGACGGTGGACTCGGCGCGAGTGGCCGAACGGCTGGACGAGGCCGCCAGCGGGCCGCTCGAGGTGATGCTGGAAGTGAAGCTCTCTCCCGAGGAGTCCAAGGCGGGAGTATCCCCGGAAGATCTCCCTGGCCTGTTGGAAGCGGTAGCCGGCTGCGCTAAGCTGCGGCTGCGCGGGCTGATGACCATGCCGCCGTGGTCGAGCGAGGGCGAGCCGTCCCGACGATACTTCCGCCGGCTGCGCATTCTGGCCGAAGAGAACGGACTGGCCGGGCTGGGACTGTCGATGGGCATGTCGCACGATTTCGAGACGGCCATTGAGGAGGGCGCGACGCTGATCCGTATTGGGACGGCCCTGTTCGGCCCGCGCCCGCGAGCATGACCGCGGGGTTTTTCTCTCCCCTTCCGCCGGCCCGGACGGGCATCGCCGACTACTCGGCCGCGCTGCTGGGCGCGCTGCGCAAGTGCGGAGAAGCGCGGGCCAACCAGGCCGGCGACGTCAACCTTTACCATCTCGGCAACAATGCTCTGCATGGGGAGATCTACCGGCGCGCGCTCGATGAACCGGGCATCGTGGTGCTGCACGACGCGATGCTCCATCATTTCTTTCTCGGAGCGCTGGCGAAGGAGGAGTACATCCGCGAATTCATCTGGAATTACGGGGCGTGGAACGAGGAACTGGCCGGGCGGTTGTGGGCGGGACGGGCGCGCTCGGCGGCCGATCCGCTGTACTTCCGGTATGCCATGTTGCGGCGGGTGGTGGAACGCTCCCGCGCGGTGATTGTCCACAACGGGCGCGCCGAGGCGATCGCGCGCGAGCACGGGGCGGTCACCATTCACCAGATTCCGCACCTGTTCGAGCCGCCCGCGCTTCCGCCCGGATACGAAGTGATCCGGCTGCGGGAACGGCTGGGGGTTCAGGGCGGCGATTTGCTTTTCGCCGTGTTTGGACACCTGCGGGAAACCAAACGAATCCCGGCCGTGCTGCGGGCGTTCGCGCGCGTGCGCCGGGAACGGAAGAACGTGAAGCTGCTGGTGGCCGGGGAATTCGTGTCTGGCGATCTTGCGCGCGCGCTGGAAGGAGAGCTTACCGCCGACGGGGTGATTCGCATCGGGTTGCTGCCAGACCGCGAGTTCCACCTGTACGCCGCGGCCAGCGACGTGTGCCTGAACCTGCGCTGGCCCTCAGCGGGCGAAACCTCGGGCATCGCGGTGCGCCTGATGGGCATGGGCAAGTGCGTGGCGGTGACCGAAGGCGAGGAGACCGCGGCGTTTCCCGAGGGCGCGGTGATTCGAGTGGCGGCCGGCCCGGCGGAGGAAGAAATGCTGGGGGCGTTCCTGTTCTGGCTGGCGGGCGATCCTGGCCGTGCGCGCGAGATTGGCGCACGCGCCGCCGCACATATCGCTTCCTGCCACGATCTCACCCGGGTGGCCGGGCAATACTGGCGCGCGATGGGCGACTGCTATCATGAAGGGCAAAGCTCTTCCGCCGTACCGTGAGACTGGCTTTCGTTTTCCTGTTCGCTGCGCTGACCGCTTCCGGCACGGTGGCCATCGACAAGCGCCTGCACCTGCGCGTGGCCACGCGCGACGGAGTGCATCTGGACACCAACGTCTTTCTGCCCGCCGGAGAACACCGCGTTCCCGCGCTGCTGGTGCGTACCCCTTATGGAAAAGGCACCGGCCTGTTCAGCGGGTATCCGGTTTTTCTCGATCACGGCTACGCGGTGGTCACCCAGGACGTGCGCGGACGCGGCGCTTCGGAAGGCGTCTTCGATTCGCTCTCCCATGAAGGCGCGGACGGCTCGGACACGATCGACTGGATCGCGCGGCAGCCGTGGTCGGACGGGCGCGTGGGCATGGTGGGAGGGTCCTATCTGGGCATTGTTCAGTGGGACGCGGTGGTGACTGGCAATTCGCACCTTAAGGCGATTTGCCCGGTGGTCTCCGGCGACGACGACTACACCGACCGTTTCTATTCGACCGGCGGGGCCAGCAAACTGGGGCATCGGCTGCTGTGGATGTCCGAGAACCTGCTGGCGCCGGGCTTCCAGCGCCCGGATTTCCCCGCCTACATCAGTCACGTGCCGCTGCGGACCATCGACCGCGCGGCCACCGGGCAGACCATCGACTTTTACCAGCAGGCGCTCAATCATCCTTCCTTCGACGATTTCTGGAAAAAGCTGAGCGTGCGCGAGAACCTGGACCGGGTGACCACGCCGGTGTTCTCGGTGGGCGGGTGGTACGACAATTACGTGGAGAGCGATCTGGACGCTTTCGTGACCCTGCGGAAAAAAGGCACGCCCGCGCGGATCCTGATTGGCCCGTGGACCCATAACATGTCGTGGAAGGGCCCGGGCATGGATTTCGGGCCTAACTCGACTGCGCCCATCCGGCGCTATCAGATTGAATGGTTCGACCGCTTCCTGCAGCCGGACCGGGCGAGCGCCGCGCCGGAGCCGCTGGCTTTGCCCGACCTCCCCGTGCGCATTTTCGTGATGGGGCGCAACCAATGGCGCGACGAGCGGGAGTGGCCGCTGGCGCGGGCCACCGTTACACCGTTGTACCTGGCCAGCAGCGGGCATGCCAATTCGCTGAATGGCGACGGCCTGCTGGACTGGAATGCGCCGCGCAAGGCGCCGGCCGACCATTTCACGTACGATCCCAGGAACCCGGTGCCCACGCGAGGAGGCGCGGTTTGCTGCGATCCGAATACGTTCCCGTGGGGGCCCATGGACCAGCGGCCGGTGGAGAAGCGGCGCGACGTGCTGGTTTACACGACGCCGCCGTTGAAGCACGATGTGGAAGTGACCGGGCGGGTGGACGCGGTGCTGTATGTGGCCACCTCAGCGGCCGACACGGATTTTTCCGCGAAGCTGGTGGATGTTTACCCGAATGGCGACACGCGCAACATTACAGATGGCATGCTGCGATTGCGTTATCGGAACGGGCTGGAGAAACCGGCGCCCGGCCATCCGGGGCAGGTGTATCCGATTACTATTGACGCGGGGGTGACGAGCAGCGTGTTTCTGGCGGGGCACTCGATTCGTCTGGAGGTATCGAGCAGCAACTTCCCGCGCTTCGACCGCAACCCGAACACCGGGCGGCCGGTGGCCGACGAGCGGGTGCTGCGCAAAGCGCAACAGACGGTGCTGCACGACGCGCAGCACGAATCGCACCTGTTGCTTCCGGTGATTCCGGAGGGCGGTGGAGCGGCAGGGGTGAGCGAGAAGGGCAAGGCGCAGAACCGGGCGCTGCATGGTAGAATCAGGAACGTTGGCAGAACGACTGCCGTCATCCTCAGCAAGTCCAATCAGCGAGCGGGCGCGTAGCTCAACTGGCAGAGCAACTGACTCTTAATCAGTAGGTTGAAGGTTCGATTCCTTCCGCGCTCACCACAAAACAAAAGACTTAACAGATCCAGTCATCAATCGCTCTCCCCTGACACTCTCCCTACTCTGTGGTATTCTGTCGTTTTGACAGGCCAAACTCGGGAGAGTGCATAGGGAGAATTGCCATGAAGAGAGTGATGGAACACAGCCCGGTGAAGGGTTATCAGCTTTTCCGTTTCCAAGGCAAGCGGACGGATGGTACACCAGTCACCTACCCCAACTACTATATCCGCCGGGGCTCAAACGGCAAGACGATAAACACCGAAACGGACAAGCTGGCTGTCGCCAGGAACCGCATCAAGAAGCTGGCAGGCGAAGATGTTCAGGAGCGAAAAGTACGAACCGCGCCCCCCGAGGACGTCCGCGTTGGCTTGCTGCTCGACCTTGTCATTGAGGATTACCGGACTGGCGGCCAGAAGACTATCGGCGATGTGAAAGGCAAAATTGAGCACGGCCTTCGCCCGTTCTTTGGCGACATGATTGCGGAGCGAGTCAACACCCTGGAAATTCAGCGGTGGGTAGCGTGGCGGTCCGGCCACCGGTTACGGAAATCATCCGATACCGACCGTGAGGAACTGTCTCCAGCAAGCATCAACCGTGAACTGTCCATCCTTCGTCGTGCCTTTCAGATTGGGTACGAACGTCAGCCACAGCTCGTCGAAAGGATACCCCCGATAAAGAAACTCGCCGAATGTCCACCTCGGAAAGGCTTCGTCACTCCGGATCAGTACCGGGCTCTCATGCAGGAACTTCCATCCCACCTCCGCGGTATAACGTGCATTGCTTATCATATCGCAAACCGCAAGGGTGAACTCTTGCGGCTGGAATGGTCTGACGTCGAGTTGGACGGGAAGCCACCATTGCTCACGCTGTGGCCCGGTGAGACGAAGAACGCCGAAGGCCGAACACTGCCGATCCTCTCGGGCGAAATGCTCGACACTCTTCGATCATTGAAAGCCGAGCGCGATGAGAAGTGGCCGGAAGCTTCTCACGTTTTCCTCGATTCGAAAGGGAGGCCGCTGGCCTACCACATGATGAGGAAAGACTGGGACGCGGCCGGCGTCCGTGCCGGCTTGCCGGGTCTGCTGTTTCACGATCTGAGACGGAGTGCTGTGCGCAATCTCCGCCGCGCAGGCGTGAGCGAGACGGTTGCGAGAGAGATTTCCGGTCATAGGACGGCGGCAGTGTTTGCGCGGTACAACATCACCGATTTTGAGGATCTGAAGGAAGCGGCGAGTCGCCTTGAGAGGTACCTGATCGGTCAGGCTGCGAAGTAGGTGCTCTCTGAAATCAGCTTGTCCAGCGCGATTCTGTCAATCTGTCGCTTGCCGTCGAGCCTCGTTACAGGCAGAACGCCGCGTGAAATCAGATGCTCAATGGCCTTCGGAGAGCGACCGAGGTATTCGGCAGCCTCAACAACGGTGAGTAGGCGTTTCGCGATTGCCGCCGGCGCGGGCATCCGCGACGCCACCGCAGCGGCAAAATCCTCAATGAACTTCTGATCGAACATGGGTGTGGTTCTTACCGTCGGCCGAGCTATCGGATCTCTCGTATTGGTACCGTTCCCGGTCACAAGAACATCCGCTAACAATTGAGCTGTGCGGCCCGATGCGCCCAGTCATCTCGGTCCGATCGCCCCGTTTCAGGCCCTGGCTTCGCGGTTCAGGATTCCCGTCCGAAGGGCGGGATTGAAAGCATTGCTGAAAGCTATGCTCCGCCTTCTTCAGGCGCTCGAACGCATCAAGGAGCTGGACCCCGCCTCACGTAGTTGCTCTCGTCGAGTGGCGGGATCTTCGGCAACTTTGATCGCGAAGCGAATACGATCCATGGCAACCCTTGCCTGGTATGCGAGTACTGAAACCGCACATGCCGGGACTCGACACGAACTTACAACACGCTCAGCTTTTGTTGTGGACGGCCTGAAGGTCGTCAATGCCGCTGCGTATCTCAGCAAGGGGCGCTGGGTCGGTTGGTCCAGTCCGCTCATTGGCGTTCCGACTGTTGCCCGCCGCCGCTAGGGCGAGATTCGACCCATGCCGAGATGTCTTCCATCCGGTATTTGCAGAGTGCGCCCACCTTTAGGAAGCGGGGGCCTCGGTTCAAGAGTCGCCTCCGGCGGACAGTAGCCACGGAGACGCCCAGCATCTCCGACACTTGATACTCGTTGAGAAGGTGAATCAGTTCCTTCAGAGGTGTTGCCATTCGTGCCCCTTTGTTGTGCGAGCGTGCGACGCCTTCAATTACAAGGGCGTGGCGAGACGCATTCCGAACAGGGCGATCATCTTTGCTCCACATTTGCTACACATTTGCTCCACGTCGGCTTGCCGTGCTCCATTTTTGCTCCACAAATGCTCCATGTGCCGTCAACCTCTGACAGCTTTGCTACATCTTTGCTCCAGTTTTGCTACAGCGGGCGTGGCAGCCGGACCCTCAGAGGCAGCCAAACACCGGGTAGTGGAACATAAAGGAAACGTCGAACACGGGGTGTTGTTTTGTGCCTCATCCCCCTTTGCCTCAAGCGGTTGCGGCGTCGGACAGATTCGGTGTCTTGTTCGACGTTTGTCCGACGCTGGAAAAACAACGCGCGGAACGCGTACAGAAGCGGTTTTTGCAGGCCCTTGGCAAGGTGCCGTTCTCACCCCGGCCCGGACGACGGAGCGCAAGGACGGCAGGAATCCCATCGGCCTTCAATTCGTCCGTGGGTCTGGAAACCGCCGGGTGTTGCGGTAAGAAATCACAGGGACGGCTACAGGGACTTTCACAGGGACTGTGGTTCAAAATACTGAGCTACGCTGGGTATGTATGTCAATCGCCCATGCACGGCAACACACTGGATTCAGTAGAGTTTTCGCTGCGCAGAGCAACCGCGCACAAGCATGAGAAAGGCTCTTCCCGCGACTCTTGATCAGTAGGTTGAAGGTTCGATTCCTTCCGCGCTCACCACAAAACCAGCACGTTGCAGATGATTGTAAGCAGGTGGAGTGCCCGGCTTTAGCGCTCCAGCATAGATCGGCTCATGTGGCCAGGGCAAGCATTGTGGACTCGGAGACGCCGTTCTCAGCAAGTCGAGTGGCGAAGGTGTGGCGGAGATGGTGAAGGCGACAGGAGACGCCAGTGCCCTCCCCACCCTCACACCCAGTGGTTTGGAATCAGCGGATGTGATTGAACGTGAAAAATTTCGAATGAAGCGACTTAGGATTGGACGGTTTGGGCTGTTTTCGGGCCCTCCACGGACGCGTTACTGGACGTGCCGCAGACTGAAGCGCGAATCCGGGCTCAGCGCGCGGCACGGTAGCTGGGCGAGGTCACTGTCGCCTGACAATACACTCATGCCGGGCACTGCAGGCGCGACCTTGAGTTTTCCCAGATGCGCGGTTTCACCACATTCGGCGCGGCCGTGAACCTTTACTTCGGCATTTCCCCGGTTCCCTTCTGTGTCCAGTCTCTCAATCCGACTGGTACAGAAATGGCGCTGTTGTGTGTTGAGGTTACAAACACGACGCCCGGCCTCGGGATATCGTCTCTGCCTTGATCCGGCGCACCTCTCACTACAAGGTCGTCCGATATAGGCTAGGCCGATTCGAGAATCATGTTCGCGTATTGGATGGTATCGCCCGTGCGAATGAGGCCGGTCGCATTCGGAACGCGCCTCTTGAACTCCACGTGCGGTTCGAAAACGAAAGGCACGCCCGGAATCCCCCGCTTCAAACTCTCCAGGGCAGCGTCCCCATTCGCAGCAAGGAATTCCTCCGCCATGAAGATCCGGCCGACAACGAAGTTCGAACGCACGGCACGAAGCACCTCCAGAACGCGGGGAACATCGTCAACCAGCGAGATGTCCACAGTCTCAATGTGCGGCCAGAACGGGAAGCCTCGATCGGCGATCACCAGAGTGTTGGTGTGTCGAACGCGACTCAGCAGCGAGTTGATCGCCGGGTTCAGGATACCAGTCTTCAGCACGAGCGTCCTCCCGTTCTGACTTTGATCCGGAGTGAGCCCGACACCGGCTCCTCGGACGCCACCAGCAGGTATCCGCCGCCACATCCGGAGTACATCGCACCGGAGAAACGCGCCTGAGCCCAGGCGAGTATCGCCTTGAGATCGATGTTGATCGCCGGGTGGCTCAGGGTTTGGGGCAGGATCGTCTCCCAGCACGTCATGCATTGGTTCATGGCAGCTCCAAGGCCGCGTACATCCTTGCTGACAATCGCGGCGAAGCAAGCGCGGCCCGTGCGGCCGAGTTTCGCGACCCATAGAGGGTTGAGATTGCGAATCCCAAGCGGATTGTAGCCCGCTGGCCGCTGGTTCACCGGGATCAAGTGAAGGACGCGCTCCACCCAGGCGGCCACATCCGCGCTGCAACACGACTCGATGTGCGCGGGAAAACAGCCGCCCTCCACGTCAGCATCGTAGTCGAGCCGGCTCACTCCGGGAAAAATGAGCCCGATCATATCCTGTGATCCGGACGGTTCCGGTTTATTGTCGTTTTCCGCACGATACAACTCGCGGACCAGGCTGGGAAGAGGACGGTCAGGCAATGCACCGTTCCAGATTCTGGTGGCGACACGCCGCGTGCTGCCGGCCATCCCACAGCGTTCCATGAACCAGTAGCCGGGTTCGAGCGAGATTACCACCATGGAGCCAGGCGGCTCTGGATTATGCCGGGAAAGAAAGGGCTGGTCGATCCATCCGCCGGCCAGCGCAATCCGGTTCGGAACCCGGCTGGCCAGCAGTGCGCCATCGCTGCAGACCGGAGACAGAGTCAGTCCCTGACCACTCTCTTGCCCGCTTTGCGGTCCGCGTACTGTTGGGAAATCCATGCGTAGGTTCTCTCCATGCCGGTTCTTAACGGCGTGCAAGGCTCCCAGTTGAGTACGCTGCGGATGAACGTGTTGTCGCTGTTCCGTCCGGCAACGCCTTGGGGTGCACCCGGATCGTACGTTCGCTTCAGTTTGGCGCCGACGATATCTTCCACCAGCGATACCAGATCGTTGATGGAGATCAGTTCGCTGGAACCGAGGTTCAGCGGTGTGGCGATCAGATCCGGCGAATGCATGATCATGTCGATGCCGAGTACGCAATCATCGATAAAGCAGAAGCTCCGCGTCTGCGAACCATCTCCCCAGATCTCGATGGCCTTGCTTCCGGTGTCGAGCGCCTCCAGAACCTTCCGGCACATTGCCGCGGGGGCTTTCTCGCGGCCTCCGAACCATGTCCCGTGCGGCCCGTAGATGTTGTGGAATCGGGCGATGTGGGTTTCCAGACCGCGCTCGGCCCAATACTCCTGGCAAAACATCTCTGAGATCAGCTTCTCCCACCCGTAGCCGCGTTCGGCCATTGCAGGATACGCATCGCTCTCTTTCAGGGCCCGTACGTTCGGATCTTTCTGAAGATCGGTGTTGTACGCACACGCCGACGAGGAGAAAAAGTACCGGCGAGCCCCCGCACGCCATGCCGCTTCGATCAGATTGGTGTTGACGAGAATGCTACGCAGGCACTCAACGCGGAAGTGCTCAATGAAGCCCATGCCGCCCATGTCGGCGGCGAGGTTGTATACCTCTACCGCGCCTTCCGCGGCGCGGACTGCGTTTTCCTTCTCGCTGAGGTCCATGGAGAGAGACTCGACGCCTGGCACACGCTGGTACCACTCGCCCAGCGGCTTTCGGTCGACGGCTCGAATTCGCTTGTATCCAAGGTCGTGGAAGTAGCGCGCCAGCGCTCCAGCGATGAAGCCGCCGGCGCCGGTTATGAGGATAAGGTCATCCTGATCGATTTGCCGGTCGATCCGGATTGTTGCGTTTTCAGTCATGTGGTGAGGTGTCGGTCGGCTTTGACTGTAACGTGTAACGTCGAAGCAGAATAACCGCTAAAGTAACCATTTTAGCTGCGCACGCGGCTGCTGTCAATGAGGCGATCGTTGGGTTTTGTTTCGCCATTGGCCGATCCGCGTTCTGATAGTTACAGACGTTAACTGTAGCGATACAACACCTTCTGTCGCCATCTCCACTAGGAGGTGGTCTGCTACATATTCATCGCTGACTACCGATGATCGCGATTCCGCGCGAGGTGGCCGGCTCCCGCGTTCCTGACGATTGCTTCCCGGCGCGCATGAAAGGCGTTTTGATCGACGCGGACCGCGATTTCCGCGGAGCTGTATCGATCCGCCTCCAGGAACATGCGCTTCTGTTCAGGCGTGGCGTGCTCGACATGGAGCATCCAACGCCATTGCAGATATGCTTCATGATTCTTTTCCGCCGGAAAGACCCGGGCGTTCCACAGCGTTTGCTCTTCTTCGGGGATGCATGCATCCCAGACGCGTGCGCTCCCGGCTCCGACATGCCGTAGCCAGTCCGTGAGTGGTCTGCCACAAAACGTGGCTTCCTTCCTGACACTATGTTTAAAAGTATCCTCAACGCCGTAATAGCGGACGAACCAGACTTTCCGTCCCTGCCGATCAAAGCCCGGGGCGACATCGAGACAGGCTCCCTCTGAAAGCTCCAATGGTTCGCGAACATCGATACCCACCACCACGTTCCGCCTTTGGAGCATGAGCGGCGCGTGCAAGCGGCAACCTTCCACCCAGCAATCGGTACCGGCAATGCCTGCCCCGATCTCAACTTCGCTGGCCACCGTCAGCATCCCGTGGGGCGGCGCGGCCCCGGCCTCCCGTGCAACCAGATCGAGACCGCTGTCGATTAGTTGGCGCGTGGTTCCGAAGTGGAGGAAGCCGCAATGGTCCAATGCCTGGAGGATTAAGGGGATGGGTCGAAGCTTGTTGAAAAGCTCGGCAAGCACCGGCTCTTCCACCTTCGACCCGCTCGAGCGAGCGCTGTCGAGGTAGTGCTGAAAGTCCGCTTCCGTGCCCAGCGCGCAGCAGATCTCGCGGTACAAGTCGATCCCGTTCGATGCAATCGTCTCACGGGCAGCCGTCGTTCCGAACGCACGAAGAAGTGCCGCCCCCGCACGGCCATCCATGCTCATCACCCCGATATCGAGCACAGACCGCCCGTCCTGACCGATCGCGCCCGTCTTCGCCTGTTCGTGGACACTCGGCTTCTGGAGATAACGACGAACGGTTCCGTCCGGGTTCGGGCAGAATACTCCGTGGCGGGCGGCGTCCTCAGGGGAGACTCGCCAACCTAGTGCCGTAATTCCTACCCGCGAAAGATCGATCCCCGCGGACTCGAACAGCAGCAGAGCGTCGCCCGAGGCAACAACCACCTGTCCGGCCCCGGGCGCGGTCTCAGGCAGGGCGAGGAAGGCTGGTATCAGGCGGTCAAAGATGGTGGGAGTCAGCCCGCGGCTCGTGTCTCCCGGAAGGGGCACGAAGATCTTGCCGCAGGGCGAGTATGCAGGAAGACGGCGGGAGTCGCCGCCAGCGTGGACAATCAGAATGCGCAAGCGGCGAAGGATCGTCTCCGCGATCTCGGGATGGGACGGATCGCTTTCGCCTACTCCTTCGCGATGCAACACCTCGCCGAGACACAGGAGCGTGCTGCCGCCACTGCCAATACGCCGGCCCCCTGCGTCCGGCACCACGAACGCGTCTTGCAAACCGGCCAGCCTGCCGTCTCTTCGGCGGTTCCGAATCTGCAGGTCGTACGCCGCGGCCTGCTGTTCGTTTGCGGCGGTAATGATGAGATATTGCCACGGTCCGGGTGTACTGTGCATGCAGCAGGCGGGATTGCTCGTTTCAGTTAACGATAACTGATTCCACGGGCCCCTGTCAACGAACCGGCGCGCCCGAGACGACGTCAGGGGCAGCGGGTTCCCTGCGAGTGGATTCACGCGCGATCAGGTTCGGCTCCAGCATGATGCTCTTCGGTTGCGGTGGAGTCTTCGCCTCAATCACCGACAGCACCAGCTTGCCGGCGCGCTCCCCAATCGCCACGCTTTGTTGATCGACGCTCGAGAGCGGCACGCGCAGGGATTTGTCGAAGTGAAGGTTGCCGCATCCGACCACTGCTATATCCTGCGGCACGCGCAATCCGGCTTCGAGAATTGCGTCGATTCCGCCTATGGCTATCGGGTCGTTGTAGCAAAACACACCATCCGGAGGAGGATTCAATGCGAGCAGCTTCTTCATCGCCTCATATCCGCTACTCCAACTGTCGGCGTCCGCGGACCGTCCGGTGAGGACGTAACCCTGATAAGGCGTCAACTGGTGTTTCGACAGCACCTGATTGTAGCCTTCCAGCCTGCCAATGGCGGTGCTGACCGCCGCGCCGCGTACGTGCGCGATTCGCCGGCAGCCCACCTTGATGAGATGTTCCGTGGCAACGCGACCGACTTCAACGTCGTCCACCCCCACGAAGTTCGCCGGCATTCCCAGGAACGCCCGGTCGATCAGAATGTACGGCACCTTCTGATCTTCGATTCGCCTGAAGGACTCCACAGTCCACTGGGTGGAAGCGATAATGAGCGCATCCAACCGCCGGTTCAGCAATCGTTTGATTTCCTGACACTCGAGTTCCGGGTCCCCTTGCGAGGAGGAGATGAGGAGGCTGTAGCTCTTCCGTCGGAGCGTGTTGGCGAGACCCGTCGCCACTTCCGCAAAGAAGGGATGCACAAGGTCGGGAACGATCAGACCGGCGGTGTAGGTCTTGCCGGTGACCAGTGCGCGTGCGGCCGGGTTCGGCTGGTAATTGAGTTCCTTGACCCGCTTCAGCACCCGCTGGCGTGTCTCCTCCCCGATATCGGCGTGCTTCCGTATAACCTTGGATACCGTGACCACCGACACACCGAGTTCGCGCGCGATGTCCTTCATCGTTACGGGCATTTGTCTCTATTATGCTCGTTTCCAGCGAATGCGGACCTGTTGCGGGCTTACGCGAGCTGCACTTTCAGCGCTACCGCATAATCCATGGCGGGACTCTCCGGCCACGGTAACCGCACACGCAGGCCAGCGGCAGTTTGTTCCCACGTCAGCTTCTGGCCGCTGCCGAGCAGTTGCACATTCGCGATTTTCCCGGGTTGCGTTGCCGCCGACAAGCCCAGCGATTCGATAACGAACGTGCCTGTGGGCCAGCCCAGCGCAATCGCATAGACCACCGTGTTGGCTTTGTTGCGCGTGAACCGGATGTCCGTCGCGCCAAGATTGTGCACGCTGTTCCCCTGGAACGACCCGCTCTTGACCGCGTTCGGCCCTTCGCCATACACCTTCCACGGACGGGTCTCGTAAATTGCTTCACCATTGATCTGCATCCAAGCCCCGATCTGATCGACTATAGCAGCCTCTTTGTGATCTATGGTGCCGTCGGGCCTCCCGGGGACGTTGAGAATGAATGTGCCGTTCTTGCTCACCGTGTCGATCATCCAGTGCAGAATGTCCCGGGGTTCCATGTATCCGCCGTACTCGCCGGGTTCCTCCAGAAGGCTGCGCCGGTAGTGCCATTGCCCGATACAGGTTTCCGATTGCCAGGCGTACGGCATGATTCCGCCGGTGAGACCGCGTTCATAATCGGCGACGACGGCTTTGGCCAGGCGGTCCGGGACGTTCTTGATGTTGGCGACAGCCTCCATCCGGCCGCCCCGCGTCTTCAGATTGTGGTTATAGAAATACGACGCGATGTTCATTCCACCCCAGCCCAGCGGGAACAGCGCATTGTCGAAATAGAGCAAATCGGGATCGTGCTGGTCGATGAGGTCGCGTGTGCGGTCGTAGAAATCCTTGACGTAGGAGATATCGGGCAGAGCATTCTCAGGGTGCTTGGGCCCGTACAGGCACTGCGGGTCGAGGCCTGCCCACCAGGCGGCTTTTCCGTCGGCCGCCGCGAGTTTGCCGTCGTAAGGGACGCCGACCAGAGGGCCGCTCTTGTCCGCGCCGTGCGCCGTCTGGAACCACCACCAGTTACGGGCCTGATGAACGGTAACACCAAAACGCATTCCGTGCCTGCGCGCGGCGGCCGCCCACGTTCCCACCACATCGCGATGAGGCCCGCTGTTCACAGAGTTCCAGGGATGGTGCTTTGAATCCCACGCATCGAAACCATCGTGATGGTTGGCAAGTGTGAAGAAGATTCTGGCGCCCGCCTGCTTGTAGCGCTGAATCAGATCATCGGGGTGCCAGTTGAGCAGGGTCCACTGGGCACAGAGGTCCTTGTACCCGAACTTCGAAGGATGCCCGTAATGCTCCAGATGGTACTTGTACTGCGGAGAATTCTCCTCGTACATGTTGCGCGCGTACCAATCGCCCTCCTCCGGGACACACTGCGGACTCCAGTGCGCCCAGATGCCGAATTTCGCGTCGCGATACCACTCCGGGGCGTCGTATTCGAGCAGTGAACCCCAGTTGGGCTGATACGGGCCTTCACCGGCGAGCCCGGGAATCGGGGAATCCATCGGCACTCCGTCCCAGGAGCCGCCGGGCACCGGCAGTTCCCTGGGTTCGCCCCACGACGTCGCTTTCCATCCGTCCTGCTTAAGCCGCTCACTCAGGATCCGGGTGCCATCCAACGCATAAAAAAGCCGCTCCTGTTCCGGCGTCGCGCAAAACGCCGCGTAATCCTGGGTGTATTCGCCGAATCCATTCACCGCTTCGGATTGCTGGGCGCGAGCCGCCAGCGGCAATGCGGGCAACGTGGCTGCCGCCGCGGCTATCTTGCAGAAATCTCTTCGCTTCACGGAATGTCTCCTGAGCAGGGCGATTCGGCCGGTGGCGGAATCTCGTTACGACTATATTTGGCTAAGGAGATGCTTGTCAACGATAAAGTAAACGACGATTCCGGCGCGGCGGAGGCTCAGAAGAGCCTGGGCGCAAAGTCCTTCAGATCGCGGCGCCAGGTCTGCCATTCATGCGACGTACCCGGCGATTCATAGAAGACGTGCTGAATATTCGCCTCCTCGAGTGAGGTGTGAAGTTTGAGGAGTCCTTCCCGCATCCGCGCCGGCTCCTCGGTGCCAACCCCCAGCCACAGCAGGTGGACCCTTTTGGCAAAAGCCACGGGATCCGCCAGCGCGCCATGGAACGCCGTCCTGGGATCGAGCTTTTCGTTGCCCAGAACCAGCGCTCCGGCCGCGCCGCTGAATCCGCCGATATAGGAGAAGAGATCGAGGTGATCGAACGTCACCTGGAATGTCTGCATGCCACCCATCGAAAGACCAGCCATGGCACGATGATCGCGATCCGCGACCGTCCTGAAATGCGCATCGACGTAGGGGATCAACGCCTCGGTCATGTCATCTTCGAAAGCAGCGGCCATCTCCTGCATGGCCCGCATCATTTCGGGTGAGCCGAAAGGCTTTCCCGTCAGATCGGGGAGCTGGTGCCCGGCGCGCTCGGCATAACCGTACGCCATCACCACGAGCATCGGTTTGCAGCTCCTGCCGGCCAGCAGATTATCCATGATGAAGTTTGCGTGCGCCTGCCTGATCCAGCCAGTCTCATCCTCGCCGCCGCCGTGCTGCAGGTAGAGCACCGGATAGCGTTCGCTGGTGCGCGTGTCGTAATCCGGCGGAGTATATACCAGCGCGTGCCGCCAGCTCCCGGTCACCGCGGAGTAGTACCAGATCTCCCGAACCTGGCCGTGCGGAACATTCTGGGGCAGGTAGTAGGTGCTTCCCGCCTCCGGAACCTCAATTCCGCTCGCGTCCTTGCCCCCGCCAAAGAACGTATGACTGTTGGTGTCGGTGACCTCCGCGCCGTCGATCAGCAGCGTGTAGTAGTGGAATCCAGGAACGAGGGGCGCTGTTGTTCCGGTCCAGAATCCGTCAGGCTGTTTCGTCAGGTCCAGTTTTGCCGCGCTCCAGAAGTTCACCCGGACCATGGTGGCGTTGGGCGCTTTTACTCGAAACTCAACTCTGGAGTTACTATCCACCCGCGGATATTCCGCTCCCCAGACATTGGTGGTAGCGGGCTGAAAGCCGCCGGGATACTGCGCAACACAACAGCCCACTGTCAGAAGCATCGCGACTGCAAAGCACTTCATCATCGGTTTCTCCATGGTTTCAGCCTGGTTTTCGGGCGCACCGCCACCCGCTGTGTGAGGTTGGCTGACACTGCGCTATTCAAACAGACCCATCCTACGCTCAGGGGTGGAGAAGGGAAACTCGCAATTCTTGCACAGCAGCTATCGATTTTCTCGATGTAATATCAGTCATGGACACGACTCTCGATGAATGGGAGATCCTGCACGCGGTCGTGCAGTTAGGTGGCTTCGCCCCGGCGGCGGAACAGCTCAATCGCTCTCAATCCACCATCAGCTACGCGATCGCGCGGCTACAGGAACGGCTGGGGATCAGGTTGTTTGAGCTAAAAGGCAGAAAGGCGCACCTGACTGAGGCTGGGCGGGCGCTGCTCGCCGACGCCGAGCCCCACCTGGCCGGCTTTCACCATCTTGAGCAACGGGCACGCTCGCTCGCCCGCGGTGGAGAGTCGGAGATTCGGCTTTCAGTGGACAGCATCTTCCCTGGCGATCGCCTCTTTACCGTTCTCGCCGAGTTTACTCGGCAGTTCCCCTATGTTCGTCCGAAACTCCGTCAGGGCACTTTCCTATCGGCGGATCTTGAATTTTCGACTCATAAGTCCCAGCTCTGTGTTGCCGCCCTGGTGTCAAGGGAGCTGTTCGTCAAGCCAATCATGGACATAACGATGCTCGCAGTCGCGCGGCGGGGTCATCCACTCCACTCGCATCGGAAGAACGTGTCTCGCGCCGGGATGTTGCAACACATGCTCGTGACGATCGAGGGAGTGGCGGCGGGATCGCCAAGACATCAGCCGCGCGATCCTGCTCAACGCTTTCTAGCAGTCGGTACGATTGAGGCTGCGATTGAGGCGGTACGCAGCGGCCTGTGTTTTGGGTGGCTGCCGAAGCATCGCATTCAGCCCTGTCTGGAAAATGGCGAGTTGTTGCCGCTGGGAATGGCGGCCGGCCAGACCCGCGAGGTTCGCCTCGGCCTGGTGAGCAAAGACCTGAACTCCAGCAGCCCCGAGCTAAACGCTCTGGCCGGCCTTCTCGGCATTCATCGCGGCGTGGAGGCGGTCTAAACATATCGAGATAATCGATGAACATCCAGCGAACCGCCAGGCTTGTGCCTTCCGGCAAGGCCTCTGTATAGTGAGGATTCTCAGAGTCCCCATGCATCGAAGTCTGGTCCGTTTTGTCCTCATCGCTGTCGCCCTGACTGCGCCAGCCCTTGCCGCCGAAAAGGTTGCATTGGCGGTTGACGCGTCCAAAGCGGGCCCGAAGATCGACCGCAACATCTTCGGCCAATTCGCCGAGCACCTCGGCCACGGCATTTATGAAGGGATCTGGGTGGGCCCCGATTCCACTATTCCCAACACGCGCGGCATCCGCAACGATGTGGTTGGCGCGCTGAAAGCGCTGAAGGTGCCGAACGTGCGCTGGCCGGGCGGTTGTTTCGCGGACGAGTACCACTGGCGCAAGGGCATCGGCGCTCAAAGGACCGTGACTCTCAATCCCAACTGGGGCGGCGTCACCGAACCGAACTCGTTTGGGACGCACGAGTTCATGGACTTTCTCGATCAGATCGGCGCCGCGTCCTACCTTTCCGTTAATGTCGGCTCCGGGACGCCGCGGGAGGCGGCCGAATGGCTGGAATATATGACCACGGATCAGCCGACAACGCTGGCAAAGGAACGCGCCGCCAATGGCCATCCCGCGCCGTGGAAGGTGGGCTACCTGGGCATCGGCAATGAAAGCTGGGACTGCGGCGGGAACATGACCGCCGACTACTATCTCAGCCAGCTTAAGATATTTAGCCGCTTTGTCAGGAACTTCAATCCGGCGCAGCAGGACGAGGAGCAAATGCTGAAGATTGCCGTCGGCCCCGGCGATGCGGGAACGGAATGGACCGAGACCATCATGAAGGCCTGGCAGCATCACCACTGGAGCTGGGATATCAACGGCCTTTCCATGCACTCCTACACCGTCCCGCACTGGCCGCCTTCGTATAAGTCCACCGGCTTCGGAGAGGCGGAGTACGGCGAGATGCTGAAGACCACGCTACAGATGGAGGACCTTGTCAGTAAGCAGTCGGCGGTGATGGACAAGTACGATCCGCAAAAGAAAGTCGCCCTCGTTGTCGATGAATGGGGCGCATGGTATGCGTCCTTGCCGGGCACCAATCCGGGCTTCCTGGCCCAGCAGAACAGCATGCGCGACGCCGTCCTGGCTGCGCTGAACCTGAACATATTCGCCCGCCATGCCGACCGCGTGCGCATGGCCAACATCGCTCAGATGATTAACGTGCTACAGGCGATGATTCTGACTAACAAAGAGAAGATGGTTCTGACGCCGACATATTATGTGTTTAAGATGTACGTGCCTTTCCAGAACGGCACATTCGTACCGGTCACTTTCAACGGCGGCACGTACACCCACGGCGACATCAGTCTGCCACGCGTGGATGCCATCGCGGCAAAGGACGCTAACGGCAAGCTCTGGCTGGAGGTGACGAATCTCGACCCCAACCAGCCGGTCGAGATCGAGGCGAATCTGGCCGGCATTACCGCCAGGTCCGCCGCCGGTGAAACCCTGACTGCGCCAAAGGTGGACAGCGTCAACACATTCGAGGCCCCGAATACGGTGGTTCCAAAGCCCGCCATGGCGACGGTCGAAGGCGGCAAAGTGGTACTGACGCTGGAGCCGAAGTCGGTGACCGTCGTCGCGATCGAACAATAACCCGGAGCAATCATACAGTGCGACAGACAGCTTTATTCCTGTTGGCGGCGACGCTGGCTTGTTCCGGCCAGACCAGGCCGGTGAAGGCGACCATCGACGGGTCGAAGACCGGCGCTCCCATTTCGAAGTACGTTTACGGCCAGTTTCTGGAGCATGCCGGAAATCTGGTAAACAGCGGCATCTGGGCCGAGATGATCGACGACCGCAAATTCTACAACCCGATCAAAGCGAAGGCGCCAGCCGAGCCGGAGGGCCCTGCCTGGAGACGGCGTCTGGCGCCGCGCTACTGGACCACGGCAGGCGCCGAGGAGTTTGTCACTCTGGATGCGAAGCGCGCCTGGACGGGCGATCATTCCCCGGAGATCAGGCTCACCAGAACCGAACCGCACGGCATTCAGCAGGCAGGCCTCGCGGTGCGCAAAGGCAAAGGCTACGTCGGGCGCATCATCCTTGCGGCTACGCCCGGAGCCGTGGTGAAAGTGAGCCTGGCGTGGGGCAATGCCGAGAGTGACAGGCAAACCGCGATCATCGATAATGCCAGCGCTAACTACAGGAAGTTCCCGCTGAAATTCGTAGCGCAAGCCGACGCTGACGATGCGCGGATCGAGATCACCGGAACAGGCTCGGGCTCGTTCCACGTGGGCGCGGTTTCATTGATGCCGGCCGACAACATTGAGGGTTTCCGCGCGGAGGTTATCGGCGCGCTGAAGCAGCTCCACTCGGGTGTTTATCGCTGGCCGGGTGGGAACTTCGTCTCAGGGCACGAGTGGCGCAACGCGGTGGGTGAGATCGACAAGCGTCCGCCAATCTATGATCCCGTCTGGCACGCGGTGCAGCCGAACGATGTGGGCACCGACGAGTTCATGACACTTTGCCGGCTGCTGGGCGTGGACGCCTACATCACCGTGAATGCGGGTTTCGGTGACGAGTATTCGGCGGCGCAACTGGTGGAGTATGTCAACGGCGCGGCGACGACACCGATGGGCCGCTGGCGCGCCGCCAACGGTCATGCGCAGCCCTATAACGTGAAGCTGTGGGGCGTGGGTAACGAACCCTGGGGCGACTGGCAGCTGGGCCATACCTCGGTAGAGCAGTTCGCACTGAAACACGACCAGTTCGCAAAAGCCATGCACAAAGTGGATCCGACCATCACGCTTGTTGCTGGCGGAGCGATGCCGGATGCCATGGCCGGTTCCAAGCAGGCGAAACGGATCAACGGCCAGATCGTACCCGACTATCTTTCGGTGGCCGACTGGAGTGGCTATATGCTGGCGCACTGTCTGGACAACATCGACGCGCTCAGCGAGCACTACTACTCCTCCAGCAATCAGCGTCTCGACCTCACGACCGGCGAGAAGGTTTCCACCGGTCCCCAGCCGCTGGTGGAATGGATGCGCGCGCCCGCCACCCAGGTCCGCGTGAAATATGAGCATTACCAGGAATACCTGAAGCGGATTCCCGGGCTCAGGGAGAAGCGGGTGCCGGTGTTTATCGATGAGTGGGCGTATATGGGCGCGCCATTCGGCTCCTACAAAACCGTGCCCGCCTATGCCTGGGCATTTCATGAGATGTTCCGGCATTCGGATCTTTACACGCTCGGCGCCTTCACTTTCGCCACGTCGATGATCAGCCAGAACCGGACCGAAGCAGTTCTGAGTCCCACCGGACTTCTCTTTGAGATGTACGCCGACCACTTCGGAACGATACCGGTGGAAGTCGCCGGTGATTCGCCGCAGCCCAAGCCGATTTACCCCGCCGGAGGCGACCAGCCCGCGGTCAATCCCGGCAGTGACACTTTTCCGCTGGACGTGGTTGCGGCCTGGAGCACCGACCGCAGGACCTTCACCATCGCTGTGCTGAACCCCTCTGACGCCGCGCAGCCGCTCAACCTGACCGTTCAGGGCGTGAAACTCGGTGGCCGAGGCAAGCTGTGGCAGATGGCGCCCGACAAGGTGGACGCGGCGATCGAAGTGGACAAGAAATCAGAGGTGCGAGTGGACGAGAAGACGCTCGAGGCAATGCCGGAAGCGATGACGGTCCCGCCATACAGCGTCAACATTTATTCGTACCCGGTGCAGTAGCCCGAAAAGAGGAATGTGATGAACATGATGAACTCGTCCTGCCTGCTCAGCCTGATGCTGGCTGCCGCCCTCAGCACCCAGCTCGGCGCACAGGTGCAAACCGAAGTGCCTCAACCAGTGGCTGGCGCAAAACCCGTAACCGTGGAGCACATCAAGGTGCATGGCGCCGCACTCGAAGGCAACCTGGAAGGCGATGCCGTGGATCGCGACGTGTTCGTGTTCCTGCCGCCCACCTACGCCACCGCAAAGCACAGGCGTTACCCCGTCGTCTATGCGCTGCACGGCTATTCCATTGGCGCCGAGCAGTGGACCCACGAGATCCATGTGCCCCAAGCCATCGAAGGAGCCTTCGCGCAGGGGGCGAAGGAAATGATCGTAGTGCTGCCCGATTCGAAGACCGTACACAACGGGTCCATGTATTCGAGTTCGGTCACCACCGGCGACTTCGAGCGGTTCGTTTCGCACGATCTGGTGGCGTACATCGACGCCCATTACCGCACCATCCCGGAGCGCCGCAGCCGCGGACTGGTTGGCCATTCGATGGGCGGATATGGCGCAACCCGCATCGGCATGAAGCACTCCGACGTGTTCGGCAGCCTGTACATCATGAGTCCCTGTTGTTTGTCGCCCATGGGAAATCGGCCGACCAATCCGGAGATTGAGAAGGCGCTGGAGGCAGTGAAGACCCCCGCCGATTCGGCCGGCCTGAACTTCTTCGCGCGCGCGACGCTTGCTTCCGCCGCCGCGTGGGCGCCCGATCCGAAGAATCCGCCGCTCTATCTCGACCTGCCGGTGAAGGACGGCCAGCCGCAGCCGGACATCGTCGCTAAATTCGCCGCGAACGCGCCACTGGCGTTCATCGATCAATACATCGACAACCTGAAGCAGTATCACGCGATCTCGATGGATGTCGGCGATCAGGACGGATTACGCTTTGACGCCATCAAGCTGCATGAGATTCTGGACAAGTATGGGATCGCGAACGGCTTCGAGATTTATCACGGCACCCACACCAGCGCCGTCGCCGACCGGTTCCAGAATCATGTCATGCCGTTCTTCAGCGGGAATCTGGAACAATAGTGGCGATCCGCTGGAGCAGAGCGTCATCGATCACCCGGGCGGCGCGCTGGTCCGCGAGTTGCCGCTTCGCGAGAACGACGTTTATCTGGTGGTGTTGAGCCGGCTCTAACGCGGCTCAGCCTGCCGAACGCTATGGCAGCGCGTCGACCTGATAGGGCGGAAGCGTCAGTCTCGCATGAACGCCCGAGGGCGTTGCCGGCAGCGGGCTACTCAATCAGGTCACAAAACGCAGACTCCAGACCAGCCGCGCCGGCGCTGCCCGGTGCACCCTTCAGCTCCGCAGGACCGTTCGGGCCGGTGTTCTCCCAGTGGTTCCCTTCGCCATTCCGATTACGAAAGAACTTATCGGTTTCCGTCAGATTGTCTTTCACAAGGAATCCCGAGGAGCCCTCATCGAGGTAAATCATGACGCTCGGGTCGCCGTCCGCCGAGCGGCGCAGATCATAAACGTAGTTGCCCCGGATTTCCGACGGCGTCTGATTGGAGAGTGTGTAGATACCCCCGCCATCGCCCATGCGCGTCATGTAGTCGTGGATTCTGTTGTACAGAATCCTGTTGTCGCGCATGGCGTTCTCCAGCGTCGTCCAGCCCCAGCCCACGCTTATTCCCGAGTACGGCATATCGACGATTTCGTTGTGCTCGATGGTCAGGCCGCGAGGAAACCCCGCCGCGATGGCCGCGGAGCCCCAGTCCTCGTTGCCGCAGTCGCGAAAATAGCTGTTCGCGACACGGTCGTTCACAGAAAGCTCGCGCTCGTCGGAAACCAGGTAAGGCAGATGGGCCTCCAGCCCCTGCTCGGAGAACCTGCCGATCTGCACTCCATTGCCGCCGATTCCGTGAAATACACAGCCGATAACCTGGTTGTTGCGGGTGGCGTAATGAAAGTCGAGGGCGGCCGACGCCGTGTTGCGGAACCGGCAGCGCTCAAAAACGATTCCGCTCGCTCCGCTAAGGTAAACAGCCGCCGGAGTCCTGCTGGTCCAGCCCAGGTTGTCCAGGCCGGCAAACTCCGGGACACCGCCCTCAATCCGATATGCCGGCTGCTCGAAGTACTGCCCTAACTGGAGCGGCACGTTCCCCTCTTGCGTCGGCCGCATCCACGTGGAATCCTCGAACGACAATCCTTTGAATTCGATATCGTGCACCGGGCGATCCATCGAACCCCGGAATCGCACCAACGTTTCCAGGCGCGGCGCCTCGACGTCCGCCGTGGTCATATCCTCGTAGGCGCGCGGCCAGTAATAGACGAGTCCTGCTTTGTAATCCAGATACCATTCGCCGGGCTCGTCGAGGAGTTCCAGGGCGTTCACGAAATAGAACGGGTCGGTGTTGCGAGGCCAGGGATAGGGGTGGGAAAACACAATGTCCCGCTCCGGCTGCTGGAACGTGATGCGCGCCCGCGTCCCTTCGATAGCGATCGATTCGACGCGAAGGGTGGAAACCACCCAGGACTGCTGTAGAAACATCTCGACGCGCTTGAGATTTAGCCAGTCACCGACGTCGCTGGCATCGACAACTGCCTGCCGGTTGGAGGCGTCCCACTCGATCAGGTGGTGAAGATTTTCCCCGTTGGGAGCACGTGCGCGTACCGCCTTCCTGCCGTTTACGTACAACTGCCGGAAGTCGAGCGTCGCCGCACCGATCTCGGGAGCCCTGGCTACCCATACATGCCCAACGCCGACCGAAGGCAGGCCTGGCGGCGCCGTTTCCAGTTTCGTCCAACCCGTGACCGGTACGCCACCGCTGAAAACCGGCTTCTCGCCTGGCGCGGCTGAGTAGACCACCGGGTTCCCCGGCACTCCGGAATCCTGCGGAATGAACTCAACAGTCTCGCTTAATCGATACAACCCCCCGTGCACAATCACTCGGATCCCGCCCGCCGGCATTCCTTTCGTGCGCAACAGCTCGCGGACGGCCAATTGGGCCTGGTAAAGTGTCGCGAAAGGCCGCTCGGAGCTTCCGCCTCCCGAGAGCCAGTATCGCGGTTCGATGCCTCCCGTGGCCCACTTCGGCTTGCCTGGCTTGCCAAGTTGCGGCTTGACCGCTGGATCGGAGGAAGTGAATGGTTCCACCCCTCCTGCTTTCACTTGGAATTCGACCGCACCGGTATCGGCTGCATGGACGACGCAACTCGCGGCAAGAACTGACAAAAAGGTTAAATTGAAATGCTGTCTCATGATGTTCACAAGTTTCTGCTCCCAGGGCGCACGCGGATTTCCGCTCCGCTGTACACCATGGTGATCTCCCGCCGGCCGAAGGCGGAAATGAACACGATGCGAAACTCCCGCGATTTTACAAGCCCGTCGAAATCACCCTCGCGCGCGGCAATGACCAGTTCGCCGGAATCTTCGCTCCACCGCAGCATCACCAGAGAAAAGCGGCCCCGTTCGTAGTTATAGTTATCTCCCTCATCCTCATAAAGGGGGAAAACGCCGTCGGTGCCACGATACACGCGGATTTCGTAAGGAGCGCCCTGAATTTCATCCGCGTACTGCATCGCTGGCGACATCGGAACAATTGCGCCGGCGCGCACGAAGACCGGAATCACTTCCAGGGGAGCAGGCGCGTCGACGGCTTCTCCACCGTTAAGCCAGGCATCAGTCATGAAGTCGTACCATCCGGCGCCCGACGGCAGGTACACCGGCCGGCTCCTGGCAACGCCGGTAATCGGCTCGGAATACCGATCGTAGTACATGGGCCTCGTCACGGGACAGACCATCAGTCCGGGCCCAAACAGATACTGATCGGTCAGATCGTGCGTGGCGCGATCGCCCGGGAAATCCAATGCAACCGCCCGCATCATGGTCCAGCTATTGAGGCTCACCTGGGCCGCGACAGAGTAGATGTAGGGCATCAAGCGATAGCGGAGCTGGATGTACCGGACGATTGCATCGTAGAAAGCGGTGCCAGGCTCGCCGAAGCGCCACACTTCCCTCGGCGCGTCCGTTCCGTGCGAGCGGAACATCGGTAAGAAGGCCGCGTATTGCAGCCATCGCGTATAGAGTTCCCAGTACCCGAGATCCGTGCATCCGGTGTCATTGGGATCGGGCACCCGCGCGGACGCATCGGTCAACCCGCGGCATCCGCCGTCGTAATCGCCGCGCCAGAACCAGTGTGCAGGATCGTTCTTAATAAAGAAGCCGCCAATATCCACCGTCCAGTAAGGTTCCCCGGCGGCGCAGAAATTCAAACCCTCGGGAATCGAGCGCCGCAGTGCCTCCCAGGTTGCGCAAATATCACCGGACCAGGTGGTGGTCCCATAGCGGTGCTGGCCCGCGTAAGACGACCGGGTCAGATTGACCACGCGTTTGTCCTGGCTGACCCCGCGCTGGCCCTCATAAACTCCCCTCGCGTGCAGCAAAGAGTACGCACTGATGTACCCTGGATCCAGATACCGCTTCGCTTCCGCGGTGTTGAGCGGCAGCCGTTCATGCGGCTCCGGCTTCAGTGCGCCATGCCAGTCCGATTCGAAGGGCTCACTACAGTCGCACCACCACGCATCGATTCCGTTGGAAAACAAACCGCGATTGGCCTGCTCCCAGTAACGCCGCCGCGCTTCGTCCTGAAAAGCGTCGTAGGTGGACTGGTTACCCAGCATCAATCCGTTTTCCAGCATTTCCCGGCGGTCCGGACCCTCGGCGGTCATGCTGGGCCATATCGACACCATCAGCTTCGCGCCCATGGCGTGCAGTTCAGCGATCAGGTTTTGGGGAGCCGGAAACCGCACTGGGTCCAGGGATTTCTGCCCCCAGCCGCCTCCGTCGGGCCAGGATTTCCAGTCCAGAACAATCAGATCGAGCGGGATGCCGCGTCGGCGATACTCGAACACGGTGTCCACAAGCTCTTTGGCGTTGACGTAACGCTCTTTGCACTGAGCGTAGCCAAAGAACCATTTCGGCGGCATCGGAACCCGGCCGGTGAGTTCGTGAAAGCCCCGTGTGAGATCGTCAAACCGCTCGCCCTGGATGAAATAGTAGTCGAGTTCGTCGACCACATCGGCCCAGATGTAGGACCCGAGGGCGTCGTCATGAAAGGTCATGAGAGAGTAGCAATCGACCAGCATTGCGTATCCCAGGGTGGACACGAAATACGGAACCACCGCTTTCAGGTTGTGCTGGTATAGTTCTCGCGACTTGCCGCGCAGGTTGCCATAGCCTTCTTCATGGGATCCCAGGCCGAACAGCGCTTCATCCTCCGCGAACTCGAATTCCAGCTTCGCCTGGAAAGCATGCCGATCAAAGACCCGCTCGGACTCCACGGCCGAAACGCGGACTCCGTCGATGCCGTCCGCGGTTGCGGCCGCTTCGCTGTTGCTGAAGCGGTTCCTGTATACCTCCACCGGCGTCAGCCATTTGCCTCCGCGGTCGGGTTCGCGCACCAGCAGGCGGCGCTTGCCGTCGAAATAGCGGATCGCTCCCGTCTCTCGATTCACGGTTATGGCAAGCGACCCGGTGGCGATGCCCAATGCGCCCGCATTCTCTTCCACGCGATAATCCAGATACCACGCGTTCGCCACAACCGAGAGGCTGGCGCGTTCCTGGAACGGCTGCTTCCCGGTCATCGTCACCCGGGCGATCGACTCCGTGACAAAACCAATGCGCAGGCGCGATGTATCCGACGTCAGGACAAGAGATTCACTATTGCTTTCGATCCGATACATTTCAAGCCTTCTCGATGGCGACCATGGCGCGACGCTCATCCAATTCCTTGTGGATGCGCGGCTCCATTGCCTCGTATTTTGCGTAAAAGAAGACTGGCAAAAGGGCCAGCGCGAAGAAAGCCGCGGGCAGCCAGATGAACCCGATCGATATGCCCGCCAGCGACGACGCGGTCTGGCGCGCGTTCGGAATGTAGCCGTAGGCGGCCATCGTCCACGCCGGCAGAGCCCCCCCCAGACCAGTGCCGGCCTTCAGGCAGAAGGAGGCGCCTACGGCGGTGAGCAGACCGGCGGCGCTGATGCCGGTCTTCCACTCGCCGTAGTCGACGCTGTCCGACAGCAGCGAGAACGGCAGGGTCATGGCGACTGCGATGGCGATCACACCGAGAATCCAGGCCGCGAGCACGGCTGGCACCGACGGAGCCGCGAAATAGATCAGGAACTGGCCGGCAACGGAGCCCACCAGTCCCCACAACCACAGGTTGCGCTTCGAGGTGAAGCGGCATAGCCAGGGCAGCAAAACGATCCCGATCACCGAAACGAAATCGAGGCCGTTCATCAGCGGAACCAGATCCTTCCGGCCAAGTTTGTAGGTGAAGTAATACACCAGCGTTGAGACGCGCGAGGTGTATGCGATCCAGAACAGGAGACTGCTCGACGCTATGATGATCCACGGCCAGTTGCCCCGGAGAGCGCCGAATGTACCGAGCGCGCGCGCCGGTTCCGTCGGCGACGCGACCACTTCCCTAAGGTTACGAAAGGCCATCACGAACAGCAGCGCTGCCCCCGCCGCGAACAGGGGCATGGTCAGCATGAAGCCGCGCTTGTCGTTTCCGCGCCCCAGAAGCGCGACAAGCGGAAGCGCCAGCGCGCTCACCAGCAGGACGCCCACCTTGCCTCCGATCATCCGGTAGGTCGTCAACAGTACTCTCTGGGCGGGATGCGGAGTCAACACCGACAGAATCGCGGTTACGGGAGTATTCACCCCCGTATAGAGGATGCCGCAAACGATGTACGTCAAGGCTGCATACAGGACCTTCCCCCGGTTGCTGAGATCCGGCGTCAGGAACGTCAATACACCGAAGAGCGCGTATGGCACCGCCAACCAGAGAAACCACGGGCGATACTTTCCCCACCTGCTGCGCGTCCGGTCCAGAATCATTCCCCAGACGGGCGCGTCCACCCCGTCGATGCAACGCGCGACCAGCAGGATCGTTCCGGCGATGCCCACCGAAATGCCATAAACGTCGGTGTAGAAGTACAGCAGGTAGTTCGAGATCACCGCAAACACAAGTTGTCCAGCGGTGTCCGTCGCCGCATAGCTCAGGCGCTTGCTCTGCGAGATGGTGTTCATGGTTATGGATGAGGACAGGGTCTCAGTTGACGAGCATCAGGGCCTTCTGAGCGAGTTCGTCGTGACTGGCACGGATCTGTTTCGACTTATCGAACGCCGCGGCGGCGGCTTTTAGATCGCCGGCTTCCCTATAGAGGCGGGCAAGCTGGTAGTACACACTGCCGTCCTCGTCGCTGGCGAGGCCTTCCGTCAGTTCCCGGATCGCCTCTTTCGGACGGCCGGTTCTCGCAAACACACGGCCAAGCAGGGCGTGAACCTGAGGCAACCGGTCCGGGCGCACGTGCAGACTGTGTTGCAGATACGGTTCGGCGTCCGCATATTCGTGTTGCGCTACCAGAATCTCGGCCATGAGGAGATTGACTTCGCCATCCGCCGGGCTTCGAGCGAGCGCCTTCTGAGCGCTGCTCCGAGCCTCTGCCAGCTTGCCGTCGGCGTAATTGGCATTGGCCAACCCGGCCAGACCGGCCAAGCTATCCGGAGAAACCGCCAGCAGCTTTAAGTACTCCTCCCGGGCTTCGTCAAACATGCTCCGGCGCTGGTAGGCGTCGCCAAGCAGCGCATGAACTCTGGGAGAAGCCGGCTCCACCTCGCCGGCGCGCGCGAGAGCAGCCACACCCAGTCTCTGGTTTGCTCGCAGTGCCCAATACCAACCCGCCGGATCGTTCGGATACTTCTGCCGAAGGCGATCGCCCGCCAGAGCGGCGGTCTGGAAGTGCCCGGAGAAGAAAGCGTCGCCGGCAAACCGTTGCAGGTCCGCGGCGTTGCCGAATTCCGGAATGGGGTGATTCGGTTCGGGCTGGGGAGGGGAAGGGACGCCCTCGCTCAAACGCGCCGCCACGACGCCGGCGATCACGGCGCTGGACTGCCGGAGTTGAGCCAGACGCGCCTCGAGTTCCTGCGCATCGAGGCCTTCCCAGAACCAGGGCAATGATGAATCGAACCCCTCCCGGTTCGAACTCGCGAGCTCGGCGAGCATCGCCAACCCTTTCTCTCTCTCGCCGCTCTCAAACAGAAGGCGCGCTATCCCCAACTGCGCCGCGGGACAGGATGCCAGGTCGTTTCTGAATTCCTGTTCGGCTTCCGCCGCGTCGCCATGCCTGATCAGGACGAAACCGTAGGAGCTATGGGAACAGCGGGGCGGAGCGTCTTTCAATGCCAGCAGGTCGCGGTAAGCATGGATCGCTTCGGTCAGACTACCCTCCTCCGCGCGCGCGCTGGCCGATAACTCGGCAACATACGCCGACGCGCGAAAGCTAGCTGTCAGCTTCGCTCCGGCCGCTTCCGCCAAAGCAAAATGCGCGAGCCCCAGGCCGTACCACGCCTCTCCACTCAGCGGCGCCAGCGCGACTGCCCGCCGATACGATCCCACCGATTTCTCGACATCCGACAGCGTGTGGAACGCATGGCCCAAAGCCAGTGCCGGCTGCGGATCGCTCGGTTTCAATTTCTCCGCCGCCTGGAGATACGGAACGGCCTCGCTCGCTCGCTGCAATTGCAAAAGGTCGAGGCCAAGAAACAGATTGGGAACGAACAGGGAGCGGTTCAACCGGAGAGCCCGGCGGAATGCTTCCGCCGCCTGGGAGTATTCGCCGGACTGGTGTTGCATCAGTCCGAAATTGCTCCAGAGCTCGGGGATATCCGGACGGATCGCCACGGCCTGGCGATAACTGGCCGCGGCGCTGCTAAAGTCGCTCCTGGCCTGGGCCTCATGCGCTTCGGCGAGGAGCGATTCAAACCTGGCGGCTTGATCCGGCTGTGCAACAGCAAGAGTCGAAGCCGCCAGGGCAATTGTGAATAAGACGCGCACTTACCAGTACAACTTCAGTCCCATCTGGATGTCGCGCGGTGGAAGCGTGGCTGAGATCACTCCAAAGTTCGGATCCGTGAGATTGCCGTCGGGCGCGTAGAAGTTGACGTGGTTGAACGCGTTGAACATTTCGGCCCGGAGCTGAACCTTCAGGATTTCGCGGTAGTGGAACCACTTCTGAAGCCCGATGTCCCAGTTCGCCAGACCCGGCGCCCGGACATTTCCCATGTACCGAGGCGCATTTCCGAAAGTGAATGGCGCGGGTTGCGCGAATGCGGCGGTGTTGAACCACTGCTGAATGGTCGGGCTGCTGAGGGTGGGGTCGCCCACCAGGTTCGGCCTCTGGTTACCGCCAAATGAGTTGGTGTTGTTGTCGCCGTCATTTATAGCGATCGGGAAGCCGCTCTTGAAGGTGGTGACTCCCGAGACCTGCCAGCCGCCGATAATCGCATCGGCCACGGCGTTGAGGTTCGATCCAACCTTCTTGCCCTTTCCAATCGGGAGTTCGTAGATGTAGGTGATAACCAGGCTGTTCGGGGTGTCTGCAGCGTCCAGCGATTTCTCGGTAGCCAGGTTGTAGGCGTTCCGAATGGGCGACTGGCCCAACCAGGAGGTTGTTGCAGAGGTGTTGTCGATGAACCTGGAGTATGTGTACGAGGCCAACAGATTCAGCCCCGAGCTCCAGCGGTGAGTGTAGGTCACATCGAGAGCGTTGTAATGCGAAAAGCTGTCCAGCGGCTGCGCTATGCTGACGCTGCAAAATTCCGGATAGGGAAGCAGCAACTGCCCATACGCGACCGTCGGACTGGAAAGGCCGCAACCGCTGCCGCTGATCTTGCCGTAAAACGGGTTGGGGACCTGCTGGAGCAGTTGATTGCCCAGCGAAAGGTCCGCTGTCGGCAACTGATCGTAGTCCAGGCCGCCCTGGGCCAGCTTGACGCCATGATTCCCCACGTAGCTGACATCGATCAGGTCGTTCTTGGTCACGGCATACTGGATTCCGGCCATCCACTGCTCCATGTACGGGTCGGGCCGGTTGAGCTGCGAACCGCTCGTGCCGTAACCGACGTTGGTCATAGCGCCCGTGCTGTTGCCGGTTTGCGCAAGCGGGCCGTTGGGAAACGGATTGTCGAGGTTATCCAGCGGCGTGTAACCGTCGGACGCGACGGCATTCCAGGGCGTGCTCTGCCCGTAACCCTGGCCATTTCCCTGTCCCAAAAAGGAGGGCACATAGTAGAGGCCAAATCCGGCTCTGACAACCAGCTTGTCCATGGCCTGATAGGCGAGGCCGAGCCGTGGAGCGAAGTCTTTCCAGGTCGGGTCGTAAAGTCCGCGCCCGGCGCCGTTGACGCCATTGTAAACGACGGTGCCCAGGACCGTGTAACCGAGCGCCGAACTGATCGGGTTGGCGGCGTTGAAGTCGAAATAGTTTTGCTGATTGTAGCGTTCCACGGGCGCGGTTTGGTATTCCCAGCGCATGCCCAGATTCAGCGTGAGCTTGCGAGCGATTTTCCAGTCGTCCTGGAAGTGGATGCCGTAATATTGCTTCGAGGTGAACGGCTTGAAGGAGACGCCGGTGGAGCCGCCCGTCCCGACTCCGAGCAGCATTGAAGCAATGGCGTTGCCGCTGGCGCTGGGGTCCGCAGTCTCCGGGTTCGGTCCCGCGGTGGAGACGGAACCGAAGTCGAACGTCGTGGGATAAATACGTCCGCCGCCGGTCTGGCTCGTTACTTCCATGAAACCCATCGTGAAGGAGTGAGAACCGTGGGTTTTGTTGAGGTCGGCCGACCAGGTCAAATCGTTGCGTGGGAAGCCGCCCTGTCCCGCTCCGTTTTCTGGACCCAATGCGGCATAGCCGCCCACCGAAACAACCGGGAACTGGTTCGAGGTCGCATTGATGAAGGAAGGCAGGCCGAGCTGGGTAAAATCAAACGGATAGCCCTCCATTACATTGCCTTCAAACCAGTGATTGTAGCCCGCGTTGAGGCTGATAACCGTCGTCGGATTGAGCACCCATGTTACACCGCCCGCGCCATCCAGACGGTTGTTGGGGTTCATTGATCCCGGTCCGCCAGGATCGTTGCCGTAATAATCCGCCTCTTCCACCTTGGACTCGTCTTTATTCGACCAGCGCAGGAAGATGCGCAGGTTGTCGGTGAAGTTGTGGTCGAACCGGAGGCCATATTCGTCGGAGGTCGCCGCGGCACTGGCTGAGGCCGAGAAGTTGTTGATCAGGGCGCTGTTCGTCGGGGAGGGATAGTACGCCATCAGCTTGGCCGCAACCGAGCTGATCAGGTTTGCCGGGATTGTATTCCCCGGGAATGGCTCACGCGAGAATCCGCTGGAGGTCGCCACCGTGCTGAAGGGGTTATATATTATCTGGGAGATGCCGGAGAAATCTCCACTTTTTTCGGCAGTTGTCGGCATGGTGAGGGTAACGGGACCCGGAGTGCCCTGGCGCAGTCCTTCGTAATACGCGAAGAAGAAGGTCTTGTTGCGCTGCTTGTAGATGCCGGGAATGTAAACCGGTCCGCCGCCGGCGACGCCAAACTGGTTGCGCCTGAACGGCGTCCTAGGGATGCCGTCGGCGTTATTGAAGAAGAAGTTGGAATCGAGGTCGGAATTGCGAAGGAACTCGAACGCGTCCCCGTGGAGGCTGCTGGTGCCGGACTTGGTGATTACGTTGTACATGTTGCCGGTGCTCCAGCCGTATTCCGCGGTGAAGCTGTTCGTCTGGATCTTCGCTTCCTGAACCGCTTCCATGGACGGCACATAGATGACCCCGCCCCAGTCGGCGGCGGTGTCCCAGTGGCCGTCGAGCAGGTAGGCGCTGGTCCCAAAGAAGCCGCCCCCGAAGTTCATGAAGGAGATATCCTGATCGGCGGTCCCTGACTGTCCTCCGCCATTGACCACCTGGAACTGCGACGAGTTGTTCACTGAGGAGTTCAGCATCACGAGACCAAAAGCGCTGCGGAAATCCACCGGAAGCTGGTCGATCTGCTGTTGGTTCAGGTCCGAGGAGACGTTAGCATTGTCGGCGGCGAGGATGGTCCCCGCAGCAGTAACCGTCACCTCGCTCTGTACTGCTCCCACTTGCATGGCGACTTCCTGACTTGCGGATTGGCCTGCCTCCAAAACAATCCCCGTCTGCTTGTAGGAGGAAAACCCGCTGGCTTCGACGGTCAGCGTGTAGGTTGCTGGCGGCATCAAAGCGAATGAGTATCGTCCCTCCGGGTCGGTTGCATAGGTTCGGATGATGCCCTTCTCCGGGCTCGCCAGGGTGACTCTCGCCCCGGGGATTGCGGCTTCCGAACTATCGTGGACAACTCCGCTCAGCGACGCACTGAATGCCTGAGTTTGGGCGCTGGCGGATGAATGGAGAATCACGAGAGCGGCTAACAGGCCGACAGCAAAGGCCAAACCGCCTCGTGGCGTGTACGTTGGCAACATGAGACTTTCCCCTTTTCTCTCGAGACGGCAATTCTGGCTTGAGATGCGGACTGCCTCTCGTCAGTGATAAAGTAATCGTTGACTGGATTTGTTGGCAAGGCTCTTTACTGTATGTTGTTCGCTCAACGACACGGGCTCTATAGCTTGCGAAGGTTACACACAGGGGGTAAAGTACCTTGGGGGGTTCTGTGGAACATTCTGTAACAGGACTGCCGAGCCCGGAGACTATATCGAACGTAAACGCTGTCCTGATTCGGGAAACACTTCGCCAACTCGTTGAAAGTGCGCCATTCCGGACCACGCGCCAGTGCCAGAACCTCCTCGTGTACGTGGTCGAGCACACACTTGCCGGAAAAAACGACCAGCTCCGCGAGCGAGCCATTGGGACAGCAGTGTTCGGTCGCGGCCCCGATTTCGAGCCAGGCGAAGACCCGGTGGTTCGGGTGCGGGCGGCCGAGGTTCGGAAACGGCTGGCGCAGTATTATCAGAACCGTACGGACAGCCCCGTTCGGATCGATATTCCGCCGGGCTCCTACAAAGCGGTTTTTCAGTGGAAGACCGAGGAGCCAGCGCCGCCGCTATCGCCGAGGCCAGATCCGCGTAAGTTTCCGTGGCGGTGGTTCCTTGTCGCGGTCCTCGTGATTGCGACGAGCGCCGTTCTGATACGCGGCTTCCGCTCCATTCCGCCCGCGACGCCTTCGCCGATGGACCAGTTCTGGGCGCCCGCGTTGAACAACCCAAAGCCGATTCTCGTCTACAACGCGGCCACGCCAGTTTTTCGGGCCCCCGACCTGACCGACTCCCCGCACAACCTTGTCCCCGTTCTCAACCAGTACATGACGGTCGGCGACGCGTACGCCAGCGTGTTGCTGACATCGCTTTTCGCCCGGAGAGGGAAGCTCTATCAAATGCGCTATGGCGCCGATCTCAGCTTCAGCGATCTGAGATACCAGCCCTCGATTTTAATCGGAGCCTTTGGTAACGCCTGGACTCTGCAGACGACGAGCGAATTGCGGTTCATTTTTGAACGGCACCCCACGATTCGAGACCGCCTGGACAACCGTTTGTACACGCTGCCGGGCATGACGCCGGACGGACGGACAACCGAGGACTACGCGATTGTTTCACGTGTCTTCGACTCCAACACGGGCGAACTTCTGATCGTGGCTGCGGGAATCACCCAGTATGGCAGCCGTGCAGCGGGGGAATTTCTCACGTCTTCGCGGCTTCTGAGCGCTCTGGCCATGAAGGCGCCAGATGACTGGCCGAAAAAGAACCTTCAGGTGCTCCTTCACACGAAAATCGTGGGCGACACGCCCGGGCCCCCCAGCATCGTCGCGACCTACTTCTGGTAGCCGGTCGTCATTCTCAAGGCCGCCTCTAAGGGAGTTACGGGGAAACGATATCCCGAATCGCGTTTCGTCCACCACCTCAAGCGCTCTAACCTCCGCGTAATTCACGGAGGGCGAGAACGAGGCCATCAGCTTGCCCTGCCCATTCGGTCGAAGACCCGTGAATATTCGCACCACCGATCGAAAGGCCCTGCCCCGGCCGGGCAGATGTCGAGATCACGCATGCGTGTGGTTCCGTTGGAGCATATAATGATTCAGGTCGGGCCTTTTCCGCGCCGCTTAAAGTCAACGCAGCAGTTAACGATTTTTGTGCACGAAGACGCGGCTCTTCCGATGCCAAAGCCAGGAGCAAATGAACCATGCCGAACGGATTACGGATTGCCGCTGCCTTCTCGACGCTGGGGCTGATGCTAACCACCATCGCGGCGCGAGCGGGGGAACAGAAACTTGTTTCACCCGGCGGCGAACTGGCGATTATTGTCTCCGACGATCATGGCCTGGCGTTCCGCCTTGAAGCCCAAGGCAAGACCGTACTGACCCGTTCGCCACTCGGTCTTGAGTTTGAGGGTGGTGCAAAGCTGGGCCCGATGGCGGTGATCGACAGGACCGTCCGGGCCGGGCACGATGGGCAGTGGGAGAACCGGTTTGGCAGCAACAGGCTGGTCCGCGATCGCTGGCGGGAAATGCATCTTGTGCTGGAGGAGCGTGGCGCGGGGAGGCGTACGTTCGGTTTGATCGTGCGCGCCTATGACGACGGCGTCGCGTTTCGTTATGACATTCCCGATAGTGCCAGCCTTGGGCATTTCGTCCTCACGAACGAACTTACTGAATTCCGCTTCGCCGAAGATTATCGGTGCTGGGCGGGAGGAGAATCGCCTTCGACGGAGGCCCATTATCCGGAAATGAAACTGAGCGCGATCCCGGCCGGCAAGCCCGGGGAGCCCTTCAGGAGCATACTCCCACTGCTGGTGGAAACCCCGGCGGGATATTTTGCCGTCTCCGAATCCGATTTGCTCGACTGGGCGGGTATGTCGATCACTGGCACCGGCACAACCGCCGTAAAGGTGACTCTCGATCCACGCGCGGACGGGCAAGGGCTGGTGGTGTCATCGGCGCCCCGGGACAGTCCGTGGCGCGTGCTGATGTATGGAAGCACCGCCGCGACTCTCGCCGGCAACGACCTGATCGCCACGCTCGCGTCGCCCAGCCGTTTGCAGGATACTTCGTGGGTCAAAGCGGGCGCCTGTGCGTGGGATCCCTGGTGGACCGGGACAAACCCCTACGATCCCGATCCCAGCCACACCGCCGTCATCGCTCGGGGCACGACGGCAGCCGACAAGGAGTACATCGACTTCGCCGCCGAAATGGGCTGGCCTTACCAGTTGATGGACTGGCTCTGGTACAAGAACATGACGCTCTACAGCAAATCGCTCCAGTCCACGCCCAACCCGGACCTGGCCGATTTCACACAGTCCGATCCCGCCATCGATATCCCGGAATTGATTCAATATGCGAAGTCAAAGAACGTGCGCCTGTTCATCTGGGCACATTCACTGGACGTTCAGACATTCGGCGTGGAAAAAGCCCTCGCATACTTCGCCGGACTGGGTTTCGCCGGCGTGAAGATCGACTTCATCAACAGCCAGTCGCAGGAAGCCGTCCAATGGTGCGAAAAGGTCCTCGCCACGGCGGCAAAATACCACCTGATGATCGACTTCCATGGAACTTATAAGCCCACCGGCATGGCCCGGACCTATCCCAACTTCATCACCCAGGAAGGGGTGCTCGGCAACGAATACAACAAGCTGCCTGGCAATCAGTGCACGCTGCGGCACACTATCATGCTGCCGTTCACCCGCGCCCTGCTGGGCCCCATGGATTTCACGCCGGGCGGCTTTTTGAATCGCGCTCCAAAGGATTTCAAGATCGCAGTGCCGGCAAAAGTGATGGGTACAAGGGCCCGCCAGCTTGCGATGACCGTGATTTATCCGAGTCCGCTGACAGTGCTGTGCGACAGTCCCAGAAACTATCGCGGACAGGCCGGCGTCGAGTTTCTTCGCGGGATTCCTACAGTGTGGGATGAGAGCGTGGTACTCCAGGGCGAAGTCGGAAAGTCCATCGTGGTTGCCCGCCGCTCCGGTGAGCGCTGGTACCTTGCGGCGATGAATGGCGAAGACGGCGCACAATTCCAGGTGCCTCTAAAATTCCTCGGAAAAGGGCAATGGACATTGCGCGGCTTTGCCGACAAAGTGGACTCGTCCGACTACGCTGCCGTGGCGGAATCCACGCGCGATATGAACGCGGGATCGGTGCTGCCGGTCTCGCTCGCTCCCGGCGGCGGCTTTGCCGGGATCATCAGCAAGGGGAAGTGATTTCGAGGTGCATATCCATCGACTGGTTTTCGCTCTTGGCGCGGTGGCGTCTGGCAGTTGGCCGGCGCAGGCGGCAGCTCCGCTCGTGGAGAGGCAGGATCACGGTGTCCTGGTGCGCTTCGATAACGAAGTGTTGCGTCTGGAAGTCTGGTCGGACCGCGTCGTGCGGGTTACGCGGGCTCCAGGAAAAGAGACTCCCTCTCTGCACAGTCTGACCGTCATCGCCACTCCGGCAACGGTACGTTTCGCGGCAACGGAAACGCCGCTGAATGTTGTGCTTTCGCTTGGGGCGTTCCAGGTCGGTATCGACAAGAAGACTCACGACGTCGCATTTCGCGGAGTGCGCGGCATTGACATTCTGCGGGAGACGGGACCTCACGAAGCCGCCACCGGAGCCAGTTTCGCGATCGCGCCCGATGAACAGATCTACGGTCTCGGCCAGCACCAGGATGGCTACATGAGCTATCGCGGCTCATCGGTGCACCTGCAGCAGAAGAATATGGAGATCGGCATTCCAGTGCTCGTTTCCAGCCGTGGATATGGCCTGCTGTGGGACAATCCGGCGATCACCGATGTCGAGGCCGGAATCAAGGGCAACGAGAATGCGTTGCGCTGGGTTTCGGAAACCGGCAAGGCAGTCGACTACTACTTCATCTACGGGCCCAAAGCGGATGCTGTGATCGGCGCGTACCGGACGCTGACCGGTGCGGCCCCGCTGATGCCAAAGTGGCTCTGGGGTTTCTGGCAATGCAAGGAGCGATACTCCACGCAGGCTGAGATGCTGGGAATCGTAGCGCGCTACCGCGAGAACCACAAACCTCTCGACGGCATCGTTCAGGATTGGCAGTACTGGAAAGCGGGCGGCTGGGGCTCACACGAGTTCGATCCCGCGCGATACCCGGATCCGAAAGCGATGGTCGATTCCATCCATGGGATGAACGCGCACATCCTGATCTCCGTATGGCCGCGCTTCGATCCCGGCATCGCGAACGAGAAGGAACTGGATCAGGCCGGCGCGTTGTATCCTGGCGTTGTTCCGAACGTCTACCCGAAAGGCGAGGGCAGGTGGTACGACGCCTTCAACGCTGAAGGCCGCCGCATTTACTGGCGGCAGATCCAGGAACACCTCGGAGTCCTTGGAATCGATGGCTGGTGGCTGGATGCGTCCGAGCCCGAGATTGGAGGGAAGTGGGGCGAGTATCGCGCTATCCCAACCGCGGCTGGCCTGGGCGCGACCGTGTTCAACGCGTACCCGCTGATGACCACCAGCGGAATCTACCAGGGTCAGCGAGGGGTGACGGACAGAAAGAGAGTTGTCATCCTGACGCGTTCCGCTTTCGCCGGCCAGCAGCGGAACTCGGCCATCTCATGGTCTGGCGACATCAAGGGAACGTGGGACGTGTTCCGCAAGCAGATTCCGGCGGGCCTCAACTTCTCAATCAGCGGCGTTCCTTATTGGAATACCGACATCGGAGGTTTTTTGGAGGCGATCCGAAGGACCCGAAGTATCAGGAGCTGTTCGTGCGCTGGTTCCAGTTCGGCGCATTCACGCCGATGTTCCGTGTTCACGGCACGGGTGCGGGCAAGGAGTTCTGGCAATTCGACGAACCCACGCAGAAGACGCTTGAGAAGTTCGAACGGCTGCGTTATCGCTTGCTGCCGTACATTTACTCGGTTTCCTGGCAGGTGACAAGCCAGGGCGGTTCCATGCTGCGCCCGCTGGTGATGGATTTCGCGGGCGACCGCAAGGCACTCACCATCGCCGATCAGTATCTGTTTGGCCCGGCTTTGATGGTGAATCCGGTCATTGAGCCGGGAGCTGCTTCGCGTAGCGTCTATCTGCCGGGCAAAGCCGTCTGGTATGACTTCTGGACAGGGAATCGTAAGCAGTCCGGCAGCCGCGTTGACGCCGCTGCGCCCATCGACAGCATGCCGCTGTTTGTGCGGGCTGGGTCGATTGTGCCGCTCGGTCCCGACATCGAGTACGTGGACCAGAAGCCAGCCGACCCGCTGGAAATTCGCGTGTATCCCGGCGCCGACGGCTCGTTCACTCTGTACGAGGATGGCGGCGATTCCTACGATTACGAGCACGGCGCCAGCGCCGCGATTCCCTTCCGCTGGAACAACGCTTCGAAGACGCTAACAATCGGCAGGCGCACCGGCGTCTATAAGGGGATGTTAATGAAGCGCACCTTCCGCGTTGTGCTGGTGGACCAAAGACATGGGGGCGGCCTGAATGAATTGGCCGGGGCGCGCGCGATGATGTACTCGGGCGCGGAAGTTCGCGTAAAGTTGCCCTGAGGCACCACAAGGAGATTCCAAGTGAAAATCAATCGGTTTGCGATCGCATTGTTGTGGCTGAGCGGCGCCGCGATGTTCGGGCAGCAACCCGCCAGCGCGCCATACCTGAATCCGGATCTATCGCCGGAGAACCGTGCCGCGGATATCGTTTCCCGCATGACGCTGGAAGAGAAGGTGCTGCAGATGCAGAGCACCGCTCCCGCGATTCCGCGCCTCAGCGTGCCCGCGTATGACTGGTGGAATGAGGCACTGCACGGCGTAGCAACGGGCCGGGGGCGCGCCACCGTCTTCCCACAAGCTATCGGACTTGGCGCCACGTGGGATCCCCGCCTGCTGAACCGGGTGGCCGACATCATTTCGACGGAAGCGCGAGCCAAGTATAACGACGCTCTTGTACATCCCGGCGAGATCGCTACCGCCACTCTGCCGGGCCGCACCGCGGGACTCACCTACTGGTCTCCCAACATCAACATCTTCCGGGACCCCCGCTGGGGGCGCGGACAGGAAACCTACGGCGAAGATCCTTATTTGACCGGCCGCATGGCTGTGGCGTTCGTTACGGGAATGCAGGGGAACGATCCGCACTATCTGAAGGTTGTCTCCACGCCCAAGCACTACGCAGTGCACAGCGGCCCGGAGCCGCAACGGCACGTCTTCGACGCGAGAATTAGCGAGTACGACCTGGTGAATACCTATCTGGCGGCGTTCCGGGCCGCGGTCACGGAGGGCAGAGCCGATTCGATCATGTGCGTCTACAACTCCGTTGACGGAGTGCCCGGCTGCGCCAGCACGGATCTGTTGCAGAAACGGCTGCGGGAACAGTGGGGATTCCAGGGGTACGTCGTAAGCGATTGCGGCGCGGTGGGCGACATTTTCACAAATCACAGGTACACCTCCACACTGGGCGGCGCGGCCGTGGCGGCGGTCAAGGCCGGAACGGACCTCACCTGCGGCACCGAGTACAGGACTCTGGTGGACGAAGTGAAGGCCGGGCATATCGCCGAAGCCGAGATCAACCGATCCGTCGAACGCCTCTTCGTTGCGCGCTTCCGTCTGGGTATGTTCGATCCGCCAGACCGCGTCCCGTATGCGAAGATCCCACTCTCCGAGAATGATTCGGCCGCCCACCGCGAGGTGGCTCGCCAGGCGGAGCGTGAGGCGATTGTGCTGCTGAAGAACGAGGGCGGCATCCTGCCGCTGAGCCGGTCGGTGCCTCGGATCGCCGTCGTCGGTCCTTCCGCGGATGACCCGCTCGACGTGCTTGGAAACTATCACGGCATCTCGTCGAAGCAGGTGACCCCGCTGGAAGGAATCGAGCGGCAGTTCCCGGCCGCGCAGGTGCGCTATGCTCTCGGAGCCACCTACACCGCGAGTACCTTTGCTCTCGTTCCATCAACGTTCCTGAAGCCGCCGGAAGGCGAAGGGTCTGGGATGCAGGCTGAGTACTTTGACAATCCCGATTTTGAGGGACAGCCGAAGCTCCAGCGGGTTGAGCCGCGCCCGTATTTCGATATGGGGATGGAAGACTCCGAGGTAGTGGCTGCGGTCGGAGAAAGCAAGTACTCGGTGCGTTGGACTGGCACGCTGACGCCGCCGGCAACCGGCGAGTACGACCTCACTGTGAAGACTGGCATGTGGAATTTCACTGGGAAAGCCCGTCTGTTTCTGGACGACAAGGAACTCACCGTCGGTACGGGCCCTTCCACACAAATGACCTCGACGCAGGCTGCGTCCGGCCCCCGCCGGAACGTGCGCGCGCGCGTGCAGTTGGAGGGCGGACGGAAGTACACCTTGCGCGTTGAATACCGGCAATCGGCTTCTGGTGGTTCACTTGAGCTCGGATGGATTCCCCCGGCGGATTCCACTCTGGCCGAGGCTGAGACGCTGGTGAAGAACTCCGACGTGGCAATTGTCTTCGTCGGGCTGAGTTCCGAACTGGAAGGCGAGGAGATGCGCGGCGTGAACATGCCTGGCTTCCTCGGTGGTGACCGCACGAGTCTGGATCTGCCGGAACCGCAGGAGAAACTGGTGGAGGCGGTGGCCGCAACGGGGAAGCCCGTGGTTGTCGTGCTGACCAGCGGCAGCGCCGTTGCCTTGAATTTCGCCGCGCAGCGCGCCAACGCGGTACTGGCGGCATGGTACGGCGGAGAGGAAGCAGGTAACGCCATCGCGGAGACTCTGGCCGGTGTCAACAATCCGGCAGGCCGGCTCCCCATAACGTTTTACAAGAGTGTCGACGAGCTGCCGCCGTTCACCGACTATGCCATGAAAGGCCGCACGTATCGCTATTTCAAGGGCGATCCCCTGTATCCGTTTGGATTCGGGCTGAGCTACTCGAGTTTTGCGTACTCCGATCTGCGCGCGGAGCGGACCGCAAAGGGCGCCGAGATCAGCGCGACTGTGAAGAACACTTCTTCTCGCGAAGGCGATGAAGTGGTGGAGCTATACATTGGAGGCGGGCCCGGAGACGATGCCCCGGTCCGAAATCTGCGTGGCTTTCAGCGGATTCATCTGCGCGCCGGAGAGAGCCGTCAGGTGAGCTTCACGCTCGGCGGGGAAGCCCTGCCGCCTTCCACCGTGGACATCAGTGTCGGCGGCGGGCAGCCCGGGGGAAATGTACCGCAGGTGCGCGGGACCCTATAGAAGCAGCACAGGCCGAACTCCGTGGTGTATTGCATCCTAGTACATACTTGCATAAATAGAAGTTAAGGAGCATAATCGGGCATGGCCCGCCCGCCTGCCCGCATACAGCTCAGCGCAGAGGAGGAGTCCACCCTGCGCGAATGGACCCGCAAAGCAACCTCCGAACAGCGCCTGGTGGATCGTGCGCGCATCATCCTGCTGTCGCACCAGGGGATGACCGTGGAAAAGATCGCCGAGCGCCTGCAAACCCGGCCGGCGCGTGTATCCAAGTGGCGGCAGCGGTTTGCCGAAGGCCGGCTGAACGCATTGTCGGATGCGGCGCGGCCGGGCAAGCCGCACACCTATACCGAGGAAACCGAACGGCGTGTGCTGGGATTGCTGGATCAACCTCCGCCCGACGGTTACGCGCAGTGGAACGGCCCGCGGCTGGCGGAAGCCCTGGGCGACGTCAGCACCGATCAGGTATGGCGCATCCTGCGCAAGCATCAGATCCAGTTGCAGCGCCGGCGAAGCTGGTGCATCAGCAGCGACCCGGAGTTCGGGCCGAAGGCGGCTGATGTGGTGGGTCTGTATCTGAATCCGCCGGAAAATGCGCTGCTGTTGTCGGTGGATGAGAAGCCGCACATCCAGGCGCTGGAGCGCGCCCAGGGGTTTCTCCGGCTTCCCGATGGAAAGGCCGTGAACGGCTTCAGCCACTGCTACAAGCGCCATGGGACCACCACCCTGTTCGCCGCTTTGGACGTGCTCACCGGGCAGGTGAAAACGGGCCACTACCCGCGACGGCGACGACGGGAGTTTCTGGATTTCATGAACGATCTGGTGGCGGCAAATCCGGACCAGCAGATCCACGTCATCCTGGACAATCTGAACACGCACAAACCGAAGCAGGATCGCTGGCTGAAGGCTCACCCCAACGTCCATCTGCATTACACTCCCACCTACAGCTCGTGGCTGAATCAGGTGGAGTGCTGGTTCAGCATCCTGAGCCGTTCGGCCTTACGCGGCGCCAGCTTCACCTCGCCCCGCCAACTGCGCGAGGCCATCGACAGGTTTGTCAAGGCGCACAACGCTAAGGCCTCACCGTTTGAATGGACCAAGGCGGTCGTGCATCCCTCCCGCCCCCGCCGTCTTTACTCTGATTTATGCAAGTAAGTACCTGCTCAGTCCTTCGCCGCGGTTGCGCAGTCGGGAATGGCCCAGGTGCAGGGCGGGATCTGGTCCGCAGTGTCAGAACGCGATCATTTCCAAAGTTTCGCCCACATATGTCGCGCCGGAGGATGGTTGTTCTTAGGGCGTTGCGAGCCGCGCCACCGTTTCCCGATGGTTCCATGGCATCCACTGCTATGGACTCCTCTGCAACTCCCCGCTGGGCCGCTGCAACTCGGTGGGATAGTCGAACGGATTGGGACCGAAGGTTCGAGGACCTCTCGCATAGCCCGAATAGCCGGACTCAAACCGGACAAGACATCAGCAACCATAATGGAGTGAGTGTGAAGAAAAAGTCTGCAAAGCCTCTGCCCTTCTCTCCCGGGCAAAACAATGTGCGATCAGGAACGCAAGACACTCTCCCTGTTTGCTCTCCCTGTCTTGAGGGGCCGCGTGGGTGTCTCCGGGGTTTCCCTCCCGTTGCAACCGCTTGAAAACACGCCCTCGTCACCCCTCCCGCGATCTGGCAGGGTCCACCACCGCCCACCGTCTCATCGTCGCCAAAGCGCAACATCAATTGGAGTTGCTCACTGCCGATGGCGATGACGACGTCGGCCTGCAGCGTGACCTTGCCGCCTCCTATGAACGGATGGGCGAGCTGCGCGTGGATCCGCATGAACACAACAAGAACGATGCTGCCGCCGGTGTGGACGATTATCGCAAAGCGCTCGACCTTCGCAGAAAGATTGCCGCCATGCCGGGCGCGCTTCCGGGGGACCACCGCGATCTCGCGGCCAGTCTGTCCAAACTTGGCGACGGTCAGTTCCTCGCGGGCAACTCGAAGGATGCTGTCATGTCGTATCAGGCTGCCTGGGAAATCGCTCACGCGTTGGTACAGACGACGCCGGCAGACCGTTCCATGCTCACCGCCCTGGGCACCATCGACGAGCGTCGCTGCGTGGTTTTGATGACCGGAGGAAACAGCGCCGGCGCGATGGATGCCTGCCGGGAAGGCATTTCTTCGCTGTCGCCATTGCTCGACAAGGCTCAGGGCGACGTCCAGATCCAGCGCACCGTCGCCAGCACCGAGGCATCCTACGCCAACGCGCTACGCCTATCGCAGAAACCACAGGAAGCCACACAACACGCCACGCTGGCGCTGGAATCGTTAAAGCGGCTGGAAGTCCTGGCCCCCAACAATGCCGAATACCGGCGTCTGGCCTCCGCCGCCGAGAACATTCTCGCCAACAGCCTGGCGGCAAGCGGCAACACGGCGGCCAGCCTGGACGCGTTTCGCCGCGCCGCCCAATCCATGCAAGTCGCCTTGGAGATCGATCCCGGCGATCTTGGAGGCGCGTTGCGCCTGGCAGTCACGCTGTTGTCGTTCTCCCGGCGGCTTTCGGCCAGCGGCGATAAAGACAGGGCCCACGATACCGCCCGGCAGGCCCTGCAATTGCTGGAGCAGACCGCCAACCAGCCCAGCGCCGGCGCCGTCGAGTGGAATGAATACGCCGATGCGCTGCTCAAAGTGGAATGGCCCGACCTTCGCCAATCGGCCCGGGCCCTCCAGCTTTCTCAGAATGCCGTCTCCGCTACCCATCGGAAACATCCGTTCATCCTGGACACACTGGCATGGGCCTGGTTCCGAATGGGAGATGCGACAAAGGCCGCGGAAACCGAGCGGGAAGCGCTTCGGTTGCTCCCCGCCAACGCCACCGGCGGCCTTTCCGCGGAGCTTTCCCAAGCCCTGAAAACCTTCACCTCAGGTACGCCCCCGGACTCCGCAAAGTAATTTTGATCCTTTTCGCCGGCCTTCTCCGCAATACCTGATGGCGATTGCCACGGAGGATTCAGAATGGCTACCTTTTGCGAACAGAGTGGACTCCCACAAAGCACGGCCGCCGTCATCAGCGGTCTGTATTATGCCGCGCACAAAGTGAAACGGAGCGCCATCGTCCCAATGCATTTTCTGTCCCGCTTGACGGTCCTGGCCTTTGCCGCCGTTCTGGCAATGCTCGCCTTCACCACGCCCGCGCTCGCTGCAGCGGGTGGCGGCAGCGGCTGGATCACCAACGGCGCTACCGCTTGCGAGAAATACCTGACACCTGATGTGGTGGCCGCGATCCTGCGCGACTCCTGCCGGCCACCCGCGGCGGCTCGACGCGAACTCGTGCAATGCCGGCATGATCTACATCTTCCTGAAAGTCGCGGACATTGATGTGTTCCGGATGGAGGTGCCGAGGATCGCCGGCGCGCACCCGATCAGCGGCGTAGGCGACGGCGCGTTCTGGAACGAGGCAGGCGCCCTCTCTGCTGTTAAGGGCCATGATCGCGGCTGCGACATCAGTATCATCGGCGCCCCCGGAGAACTGAAGATCCACAACGCCGCGCTGGGACAAAAGCTCGGCGAGATATGCAACAAGTTGTTCGCCATCCCCTGATTTGCGCGGCCACTTCCCACCGCTTCCGGTGCGTTGGCGGCGCTAAGCCCTCAATTCACACGCGCATTCTGTAGAAATGCACCGGCGGCGGCACATCCAAAGCGCCGTCTGCATTACTGCCGGCGCCCCTGCGCCGCCAGCCAAGTAATCTTTGATCCCTTTTGCTCTTCTTCTTCGCATTACCTGATGGCGATTGCCACGGAGGATTTGAGCATGGCTACCTTTTGCGGACAGTGTGGATTCCCACAAAGCACCAGCAGCACCTTTTGCCCCAACTGCGGCGGGCGGCTTCCAGCGGCGGCAAGCAGTCCGGTCCCGATGAAGACCGTTTACGTTCCTGTGCCTGCGCCTCCTCCGGCAGCCAAACCCAAAGGCAGCTCGGCGCTCAAGATTGTGCTGATTCTTCTCGTCTTCTTTGCCGTCGGAGCGGCAGCCGTCATCGGCGGTGTGTATTACGTCGCCCACAAAGTGAAGCAGACCGTTGTCGAAAAGGCCGCCACCTACGGAGTGGATCTGAGCTCAAGTCCGTCGTCCGGCGATTCGTCGGCTGCGTTGCGCCCGCTGCCGAAAGCCTGCGATCTGCTCTCGGCACCGGAAGTGGCGCAGTTCCTCGGAGAGCCCATCGAACGCAAGGAACAACAAAGCGACGGTGCCTGCTATTACTACGGGCCGGCCGGCCTGAGTGCACAACTGGCGCAGCAACAGGCTGCCAGCACCTTTCACCGCGCCGAGGCTCCGGGATCGAACGTGTCTGCCAACGAAATTACAAACTCGGTGGATCAGCTTGCCAGTAACCTCGCGGCCTCCGGCGCACGGACCGGAACCGGTGGAGAAATGCCGCTGTTGATGCTCATTGTTGGCACCGATGGAAAGACCCAGATGAACGCGCTGAACGCAGCCGGGGCAATTTTCGGAGGAATTGCCTCGGGGGCGAACGCGAAAGGGCTGACCATGTCGACAAAGATCCCTGGCCTTGGCGATCAGGCCGTACGAATGCCAAAGCTGGGCCTGAATGTACTGCAGGGCGACAACTTCGTCCGCATTATTGCCGGGCCGGTCCCCGACGCCGATGCGAAGACCATCGAGATTGCTCGCGCCGTGCTTCCGAAAATCTGACCATAGCAAACGCGGTCAACGGCGTCTAACATCAGCAAGAGAGGACAAAGGAATGAACTCAACACAGATGTGGCCGATACGAGACTGGGCGCGGCGATCCGCGGCGGTCGCTCTTTCTCTGAGTCTGCTGGTATTCGTGCAGGGTCAACTCAATGCGCAGGATCTTCCGCCCGGCAACTATGCCGCTCTCGACGCCGAGCAACTGGATCAACTGGTGGCGCCCATCGCGCTCTATCCCGATTCGCTGGTGTCGCAGATTCTGGCGGCTTCCACCTATCCACAGCAGTTAAGCGATGCGTGGAACTGGACGGCACAAACCGGGGGAATGCCCCCTGGCCAGCGCGCCGAGGCAATTAATTCCATGCCGTGGGATCCCAGCGTCAAAGCCGTCGCCGAGTTTCCAAACGCCCTCGAATATGTGGGACGCAATCCTGGCTGGACCAGCGCGCTTGGCAATGCCTACTACAATCAGCCGAGCGATGTGATGAACGCTGTTCAGGCCATGCGCTATCGGGCGCGCGCCGCCGGAAACCTGCGCTCCACGTCGTACGAAAGAGTTTATTACAACGGGCCGGAAATCCTGATTGCGCCGGTGAACCCGGAGCTGGTCTACGTCCCCTGGTACAACCCCTGGGGCGTGTACGGCGCGCCGGTTCCGGCGTGGGGCGGCTTTTATGTGATGCCCACTCCTCGCGGCGTCCTCTGGGGCACTGGCATTGCCATCGGTTTTGCCGCCGCCATTTCCATTGGGCTTTATGCACACTACGGCTGGGGCTGGCATGCCTGGTCGCCGAACTGGCATAGCGGAAGAGTCTACTACAACCACGCCACCTGGTATTCGCGGAGCAACAGCGTTTACAACCACGGGCATTTCGGTGGGTACAATCGCGGAGCTTATGAGCATGGAGGCCGCGGCGTTCCCGGCGATTACCATCCAATCGCACACGAAACACACGGTGCATACACGCATGGGGGCCCGGAGGGCGTGCACCACGCGTCGTCAGCCGGGGCGTATCATGCGGGCACCGCAGGCGGGTATCATTCCGGAGCGGCGGGCGCATATCACTCCGGGAGCACCGGTGCGTACCATGGCAGCAGCGCAGGCGCCTATCACGGCAGTTCAACGCCCGCGCACAACGCTTATCACGCATCGCCGGTGACGCCGCACGGCGGGAGCCACAGCGGAGTTCCCGGCGGCGGCATGGGACATAGCAGCCCGGCGACGGAACATGCCGGGGGCGGATCCATCCACAACATGGTTTCGCACGCGCCGTCGGGCGGAGGCGGCGGCGGTCACCCCAGCCCGCCGCACGCGCCGGAAGCAGCTCATGGCCACCACTAAAACCCGCCCCTACTGCGCGGCGCCGGATTTGCAGCTCTAGTGACAGAATCTCTATGGCCAGATTCCTGTTTACTATGTTGCCGACGAACGATCCTGGCTTGCCGACGCGACTCGTGCCGATTGCCCGGACGCTCGCCGATCACGGCACGACGTCGCTGTGTTCCACCCCGCCCCTGCGCCTTCAAAACTCATCGATGACGCGGCATTGAAGAACCTGTCCCGCCACAGCGTCCCATACCGGCTTCGCAGATGGACCTCGCGCAGGTAAGCCAGGCATGGGACGTTGAGCACGTGTTTGCACTCTTCTATGGGGATGAGAAACTGGTGAAGGCGCGACCCGAGTAACCGGACTCAAACCGGACGAGACGCCGGCAACCGTAATGGAGTCAGTATGAAGAAAAGGTCTGCAAAGCCTCTGCCCTTCTCTCCAGCGCGAAACAATGTGCAATCAGGAGCCAAAACACTCTCCCTGTTTGCTCTCCCTGTCTTGAGGGGCCGCGTGGGTGTCTCAGGGGTTTCTTTCCGTTGCAACCACTTGAAAACAGGCCCTTGCCACCCCTCCCGTGCCCTCGTGCACGCCCTCTTAATCAGTAGGTTGAAGGTTCGATTCCTTCCGCGCTCACCAAACAAAAGACTTGTCGTCAGCGGACTGACCTCACAGGCTTCAGTCTTTGAGCCGGACGAGAAGGTTCATGCCGCGGACCGTTCCGAAACGACCAACCGATCACGCCTCTCTGCCTCAGAACATCACCTTCAGGGAGAACTGGATCTGTCGTGAGTTGTTCGCGGTACGGCTGATGATTCCGAAGCCCGATCCCGTCAGGATGTTCGACGGCAGCCCGAAGTCGACGATATTGAACAAATTGAAAAACTCAGCCCGGAATTGCACGTTCATTGATCGGTGCGACGGGCCCGCTTCCCACGTCGTGTCCTTGATCAGGGCGAAATCGAAGTCGTAGAGGGCCGGACCGCGAAACGTGTTCCGCCCCAGGGTGCCGAACACTCCACTGTTGGGGCCGGTCCCTCCCGGCACATTGATCGGAATCGCGAAGTACGAGGCATTCGCCGCGCCCGCACCGAAGTAGTCTTCGCGAGTTGACCGGCCGGTGGACAAATCAGGCGTGCCGACTTGATCCGGCCGATCTGCCCCCAGCGATCCCGCTCCGGTCTGCTGCACTCCCGAATAGGCCGTGAACGGCAGTCCGCTGGTGAGCGTCGAAATGCTCAGCAGTTGCCAACCACTGGTTAGCTTCGGACCGAGCAGCCTGAGGCCCGGCGCCCGCTCCACGTGCAGATCCTGCACCGCCGTCGAGGTGAAGGCCCTGCTCACATCGAAGTTTGATGGCCCTTTGTCCGCGCTCGTGTCGAACGGATTTTGCGGAAACGCGAGCGCCGTCGCGCCGGACGTGCTCCCAATCCCGGCTCCCACCGTGCTGCTCGTGTCGTCGAGCGATTTCGACAAAGCGAAACTGAGCTGAATCTGAGGACCACTCTTGCCGAGCGAGCCCTGCACGGACGACTGCAGGGCGTTATACGTTGAGTGCGAGCGGTTCGTCATGAGCATGTCCGTTCCGAAGCCGCCGGTGATCTGCTCCGCGGAGTTGAATTGCGTGTAGGGCGCAAACGCTGCCGTAGCGCCGGGGTATGCGTTCGGGAATTCAAGGGCAGGCAGATCGATGCCTGCCGTGCCCACGTACCCCGCGTTCATGCTCAAACCATGAAACGAACGTTCCAGACTGAGCGACCAGGTTCCAAGATACGCGTTATGGAAGTCCTGCGCGATGGCCGCCGCATTCAGCGGGCTGATCAGATGGCTCGGCGAAAGCGCCGCCAGCGCCTGGTCGAAGCGGTTCACGTCCCAGACGGTGTTGGGGGGGACGGCCTGCGAACTGCCGGACGCAAGAATATTGACCCCATTTGGAGTAAAGACACCGGGAAGATCCGCGGGCGTGATCACCGTTCCAATGGGCAGCGGCGCACCCGGAGCCGCCGTGATGCGCGGGTAATCCACATAAGGCGCTGCGCCGGTGAGCAGATTATCCTGCCAGATATTCGGCGGAATGGTTGTCAACGCGCCGCCGGCATGGATCCGGAAGTCCTTAGCGGCCTCCCAAGTAAGCTGAATGCGCGGTCCCCAATTGTTGCCACTCCACCCATACGTGGGCTCCGGGTTGATGATGTAAAGTTGTTCGGCTCCGGACGGACCGGTGACGAAATCAAGGCCCGCTGTCCGGTGCGCCCGCTCTGTGATGGGCGAATAGAGTTCGTACCGCAACCCGTAATCCAGCACGAGGCGCGGCGAAATCTTCCATGTGTCCTGTGCGTAGAGGTTCACGTCGTAGCGCGATATTGCCGCCACGCCGATCTGGTCGCCCTGCGGGAACTGCGGCGGTGCCACTGCGACGGTGTAGGAAAACGCGCTACCCTCCAAAAACGCGCTCAACGTATCGGGCAGTTGCTGCCCGGGCGCGATGTTGTGCGCTCCACTTGCCGATGCGATCGCACTCGTCGCGAAAGCCGCGCCGCCGCCGAATACGTACTGCCCGTTCGGTGCCGTGCCGAAATACGTGGTGTCTCGATTGGCTCGGAACTCGCCTCCGAACTTGAACGAGTGTTTCGACGTCGTCCATGCGAAGCTCTGCCGGCCCATGAAGAGATTGCCCAACGACGCCGTGACGGTCCCGCCGGCCGCGTCGAACGCTTCGTACAATCCGTCGCCGAATACGATGGAAGGATCCGTGTGGTCCGGCGCCGGAAAGTGCGGGGTCGTGCGCGTGAAGCTCAGCGACGACAGGGACGTGAAACTGGCCGACGGCGTGCGTGTCCACGACAGCGCCGCATTTCGCTGGTGGTCGATGTAGGTGACACCGAACGCCGGATCGATCGCGGTCTGGTCGGGGTTTGTGGTCGGTCCCTCCAGGTTGTCCCAGCTGAAGCGCGCGAACAGCTTGTCCTCAGAGGAGAGCTGATGATCGAGCCGGGCCGAAAGCTGATCGGCATTGGTCGCCACTTTTGACGACGTTGCGAACGTGCGCGCGCCAAACGCCCCGCTCGGATCGTTGGGCAACGGATAACGGCTCAGAATGCGCGCGATTTCCGGATCCACGGGCACGTAGAGCGTGTCCCCCGGAAAAGCGGTCGTGTCGATTCCCTTACGCTCGTCGGCGGTCGGAACGGCCAGCACCTGCGTTGTGTTCAGAACCTGCCGGAACCCCTGATACTCGACGAAAAAGAATGTCTTGTTGTGGCCGCGGTAGCCGGGCAGCTTCACCGGCCCCCCCATGGTGAAACCGAATTCATTGCGGCGGAACGGCGGGATGCGATAAGGATTTTCCGGCGTCTCGCGGTCGAAGAAGTTGCGCGCGTCCAGAGCCGAGTTGCGCAGGAACTCGAACATCGACCCGTGCAATTCATTCGTGCCCGAGCGCGTCACGATGTTCGTGAATCCCGCGGCTCCGCGCCCGATCTCCGCCGGCATCCAGCCCGATGACGACTGGATCTCCTCCACCGCGTCCACGTTGAAGTTCGACATCGTCGCGCCGCCCATTTCCGGATCGCTGGTGTCGGCGCCGTCCATGGCGAAGACGGCCTCCACGCCGCGCTGCCCGTTCACCGCGAACTGTTGCGTGAAGTTCGTCGCGCCGTTCGTATCCGTCATCGTGCCGGCGGCGAGCAGAAGCAACTGGCTGAAGTCTCGCTTGTTGAGCGGAATCGCGGTCACCGATTTGCTATTGAGCGTCTCGCCGCCGCTTGCCTGGGTCTGGCTTTCCAGATCGAGCGCAATCGACCCATCGGCCCGCAGCGTGAGTCTCGATCCACCCTCAATCGGAAGCGCGACCGCGCCCGCCATTCGGAACGACCGTCCTCCGAAGCTCGCCGTCAGCTCGTACGAACCCTTCTCTGGCGCGGCGAAATGGAAGCTTCCGCTCCCGGTGGCCACGGTTGAGTAACGGTTGCCGCTTCCCTGCAACGCCAGCTCGGCGTTCGCCGCAAGCGCGCCCGCGCCATCGCGCACCGATCCATTCCAGTCCGGAGACCTCTGAACTTGCGCTGCAGCCGCCGCCCAGGCCAGAATCCCGACCATCGCGGCAATCCTGCCGAGGGCAGAAAGCCTCACAATCCGCATTGGACCTCGCCTCTACTCTATTACCAGAAGCTCAGAGTGCCATTGAGCCGTCGAACCTTCCCCCGCTCAAACATCGAATGCACCCGGTTCCACTGCCCACTTCCTGGTTTGCGGACTCCAGCTTTTTTTGCCCTTACCAGTGAACGCTCCCCGGGTTAGAACATCCGCTTAGCGAACTTGGAGACTTCCTGAAAGTGGCGTGTTGTCGGAAGATGTACCGACAAGGATCTCGTAGTCGCCTGACGCCAGGTTCCAACGTTCATTCGCTTCATCGAATGTCTGCAGGACCCGCGGATCGACCGCAACTGTGACAGTCTGCGATTCGTGAGGTGCGAGAGTAATCCGCTTCCACCCAGCCAGCCGTTTGTAAGTCTCGTCTGTACCCTTCGGGAGCTTCGCATAGACTTGCGCGATCTCCGTACCCGCCCGGTTGCCGGTGTTCCGAACCGTGAAGCGCACGGCCTTAGCGGTTGAATCGACGATCAGACCCGAATATGCGTAGGTGGTGTATGACAGCCCGAAGCCGAATGCAAACAGAGGCTGTTTGCGCTCGGCCTCATACCACTTATAGCCAACTTCGGGACCTTCATCGTAATGAACCGCGGGAGGCGAAACATGTTGCTCCCTTATTGCCAGAGCCGGGGCAACCGGATGAGGGAGGTCCTGATCGCTCTTCGGGAACGTCAGAGGAAGTTTGCCCGATGGATTGACGTCACCTGCGAGCACCTTCGCCAATGCCTTGTGCCCAGCACTGCCCGCGTACCACGCCTCGACTACTCCGGCAACTTTGTCAAGCCAGGGCATAGTAACCGCGGTACCGGTTTCGAGGACGACGACCGTGCGAGGATTCGCTGCCGCAACCTGCTCGATCAGGGCATCCTGATTATCCGGAAGCGTCAGACTCTGCAGATCGGAACCTTCGCTCTCCCACTGCCAGACAAAAACGATTGCCAGGTCCGAACGCTTCGCGAGAATCGCGGCGGACTTCAAGTCGGTTCCGGCATCGAACTCAATCTTCGTGTTCGGCAGTTCTGCGCGGAGAGCCTGCAACGGAGAGGTCGGGAACCAGATGTGGCTGTTCCACCGCGTTGCGCCGTTGCCCGGAGGCATGATGGCATTGCCGCCCGGCGGATCCACCTGCGCGGAGCCCCCGCCGGAAATCATGCCGACGTCCGCATGTCCGCCGATGATCGCGATGCTGTGGACTTTGGCGGGGTTGATGGGGAGGACCGCCGAGCTATTTTTGAGGAGAACAATGCTCTTCTCTCCCACCTGCCGCGCAACGTCCAGGCCCCTTTCGACATCGACCACGCCCTTCTGGGGCGGATCGTCCACGATGCCGGACGCAAACTCGGCGTACAAAACTCTTCGCGCGTGGTCGTCGATCTCCGCGAGAGGCACCCTCCCTGCGTCAACCGCATCCTTCAGCTTCGGGCCGAAATAGTTGGCCATCGGCTGTTCCTGGTCAAGGCCTGCCGCCGATGCCTTTTCAACGCTGTGGGTGCCGCCCCAGTCCGAGATTACAAAGCCTTTGAAGCTCCAGTCCTTCTTCAACACCTCGTGTAGCGTGTATGTGTTCTCGCAACCATAATCCCCATCGATCCGGTTGTACGAGCACATGACGGCGCCGGGATCTGCGATGGAGATGGCGATGTGAAACGCCAGAAGATCGGACTCCTGCATGGCCCGTTTAGCAATGACGGCATTGACACCCGAACGGCCTGTTTCCTGGTCGTTCATGGCATAGTGCTTGATATCGCCGACGACATGCTGCGCCTGCTCGCACTTCATCATGTTTCCCACGATGGTGCCCGCGAGAAGGGGATCTTCACCCGCGTATTCGAACGTGCGACCGTTCCGGGGCTCACGGGTGAGGTTCACCCCACCGCCCAGGGTCATATTGAAGCCCTGCGCCCTCAGCTCGCGGCCGATCACCTCGCCGTACTTGCAGGCCGTGTCCGTGTCCCAGGCCGATGCCGCGCCCAGGTTGGAGGGCATCGCCGTGGAATACCTTCCGTTGGCGCCGCTGTCCCTCACGCCGTATGCTGCATCGGAAATGACCAGCGGCGGTATGCCAAGACGCTCTACGCCCTCGACATACCCTGCGCCGCCATTTGAAAGGTCCGTGAGCGGCATTTTCCATTGCGAAGCGTGAGCCATCCCGTTCCCATGCAGGAGCGCCAGTTTTTCGTCGAGCGTGAGCTGCTTCAGCGCTAGTTCGGCGCGTTGTTCTGGCGCAAGTTTCGGATCCATCCAGGGACGTTCCGTCTCCTGAGCAAGCAGAACACTCGTGCCGGTGAAGATTCCCATCGCCCCAATGAGCGGAAGAAACTTGTACATGAAGTCTCCGTTGAGGTCTCTCGTCCTTCTTCAGAACCGTCGCCTTCGGCGAGAACGGGATCTGGCGCGGCCTGGAAACCCTGTCGTGCCGGTTCCCCTGGGCCCGTCCGCCGTCGGAACCGGACCGCTCCCTTCAAATACCCGGTGCGCGCACTCCAGGCTGGGAATACTCTACGCGCTCCTCCGCGCATGCGAAAGGAGTATCGGGTATCGAACCCGAGACGCTTCTTGCAGGTCATACTAAGTGCTCGCGCCTGATGCGCTTACCGGCAACAGACACGTCTTGATCCCTGGACGTATAATACGGTTCGGGATGTTGTCGCCGATCCAGACCGCTCGCGGGGACCACGACGCTGCCTCTAACGGAGCGGCAGTGCGGGCTCAGTTGCGGCGGTTGCTGGCCCATCCGCTGTTCACCAACAGCAAGCGCTACCCGGCTCTGCTCACCTACACCGTGGAACAAACCCTGCGGGGTAAGGCCGCGGGGCTGAAGGAACGCACCATCGGCATCGAGGCGTTCGGCCGCGAGCCCGACTATGACGCCAATGCCGACCCGGTTGTACGCATCGCTGCCGCCGAGGTCCGCAAACGCCTCATCCAGTATTACTACGACGCCAGTCACGCAGGCGAACTCGTCATCGAACTATCGGCGGGCTCCTACGTCCCCGCGTTCCGCGAGGCCGTAACGCTGGCTTCGACACCCGACGCCCACAGCGAGATACACCAGGGCATTCCGAAGCCTGCTCCGGCTGCCGCGAGGGTTCGTCGCGTTTCTTTCGCCAGCCGAAGCCGCTTCTGGTTGCGTTCTGCCGCGGCGCTGGTTCTCAGCGGTCTTATCGGATTTGCCATTGGCCGCTACCGCCCCGCTTCTCCGCCATCGAACATCGACCGTTTCTGGGAGCCTATCGCCTCCAGCCGCAGCCCGATCACCTATTGCCTCGGCGAGCCGGCGGCGAGCCGTCCCCCGCAGCCAGTCCCCTCGCAGGACGCGCCCGTCCGCATGGCCGGCCGCTTCGACGAATCCGATGTGGTCACGCTCGCCCGCACCATCGTTCCACTGGTTCCCCGGCACGGCGCCTTCCGCGTCCTCCCGGCCTCGGAGACGAGTTTCGCCCAGCTCCGCGAGGGGCCGATTGTTCTGATCGGGGCCTTCGACAATCCGTGGACCCTGCGCATCACCGAAAAGCTGCGCTTCGGATTTGAGGCTCGGGACGGCGTCCAAAGGGTCGTTGATCGCAAAAACCCGAAGGAGACCGCCTGGGGCCTGTCCGGGAACCTGGCCTACCGGAACTTCATCACCGATTACGCAATCGTCGCCCGCATCCACGACAACGTGACTGGCCAGCCTGTCATTATCGTCGGCGGAATCCTGGACAGAGGTACTGAGGCAGCCAGTGAGGTTCTTTACAACCCCGTCTATCTCAATGCGCTCCTGGCCAAAGCGCCGAGGAACTGGGACCGCCTGAACATCGAGGCTGTGATCGAAACCCACCTTATCGAAGGCCACCCTGGCCCGCCGGCCATCCTCGCCGTGGAGACATGGTAAGTTGACGCGCAGGCGGTGGGGCGCCAACAGTGGGAGGGGCTGCATCGTTGGACCGATTCGACATGCTCAGCGTCGCGATTTGTACTTAGTCGCGCAACTCCAGAGCCGTTACGGCCACTTTTGTTCTTATGGTCACCGTGGGTTTCCGAGGGGATTCCGATTCACCAAACTACTTGAAGACACACCCTGAAAACCCCTTGTGCACGCACTCTTAATCAGTAGGTTGAAGGTTCGATTCCTTCCGCGCTCACCAAACAATCAGAATCGTTATCCAAACCGCTCCACGAAAACGAATCTTGAAATACGCACGAGGCACATTTGTCCTGGTTCGCATAATTGGGCGACGTCCTACGAATCCATTAGAGCCTTGATCCTCTACTCAGTTTTGACTATTGTTCGGGCGACGCCTGATCCGTAGACTTACTCCAATAGTCTCTGGAGGGACAATTAACCGCGAATGAAAAACATCGCCTTGCTATTCGTGTGTCTGTGCGTATTTGTAAGAGCACAGGCGACCATCGGAACGCTGGAGGGGCAAATCACCGACCCGGCCTCCGCCCTTGTCTCCAATGCCGAAATCAGCGTGCATAACGCGCAGACCGGTTTCACGCGCACCGTGGTTTCGTCCCGCCAGGGTACGTTTCACTTTTCCGACCTGCCCGTTGGCACTTATTCGCTCGATGTGACGGCGAAGGGGTTCGCGCCGTACTCCGCTTCGTCCATTCGAATCGACATCGGCCAGGTGCTTACGTGGCCTGTTCAGTTGCAGATTGCCAGCGAGCATAGCGAAGTTAATGTCAGTGGCGAAGCCGTAACCATTGACGAGAGTTCCACGCTCGGTAACGTCGTCGACGAAAAACAGGCGGTGGATCTTCCGTTGAACGGCCGCGATCTGACGCAGCTTGGCCTGCTGCAGCCCGGCGTAGCTCCCATGACCGCCGGTCTGGCCGAAGCGGGCGGCATCTCACGCGCGGGCCAGGCCTACGCGGTGAATGGCGAGCGTCCCGAATCCAACAACTACCTGCTGGATGGCGCCAGCAACGTGGACAGCGTGAACGGCGGGTATGCACTGCGCGTTCCGGTGGACTCGGTGAACGAATTCCGCATCCTGACGCTGAACGCTCCCGCCGAATACGGCGAGACCAGCGGCGCGACGACGTCGATGGTGACGAAATCCGGAAGCAACAATTTCCACGGCGATCTTTATGACTTCCTGCGAAACGATGACATGGACTCGCGCAATTTCTTCGCCGCGCAGACCGAACCGCTGCATCGCAATCAGTATGGCGCCACACTCGGCGGTCCCATTCGCAAGAACAAGGATTTCTTCTTCGTCTACTACGAAGGACAGCGCGATTCGCAGGGCGAGACTCAGGCCGCCATCGTCCCCACGGCGGCCGAGCGGACCGGCAATTTCTCCGGGCTGGTGGATCCCTCCACCGGCCAACCCGCTCCGCTGATCAACGAATTTACCGGCCAGCCTTTCCCGGGGAACCAGATCCCCACCTACATGCAGAGTCCGGTGGCTATCGCGGCCACGCAACTCTATCCGCTGCCCAACGCAGGCGGCAACGTATTCGAATCCACCCAGCTCGGGTCGATGAATTACGATCAGGGCGGTTTCCGGCTTGACCACTACATCAACGAAAACAATCAGCTCTTCCTGCGCTACTCGTCGTCGTCTTCGAACGAGCTGGATCCGCTGCCCATCGCCGGCGCGGGCGTGCCCGGTTTTCCGGTTACCGACGACATTGTGACGAATTCGGCCACGACCTCCTGGGTACACATTTCGCCGCAAGCCGTGCAGACCGTGCGCGCTTCTTTCTTCCGGAACGTCTTTATCAACGGGCAGGCGGACAATCACACGCCGGGCAGCAGCCTCGGATTCCAATACGATCCGACTCTCGCGTTGAACGACGGTGTTCCGTATCTCATTGTGAGCGGATACGCGTCATTGGGAAATCCGATTACCGGCCCGCAGAACACGTATCAGAACGACTACCAGGCGTCCTATTCGGTGGCCATGACGCACGGACGCCACAACTTGAAATTCGGCGCCGATTTCACGCGTGAGCAGATTAACGCTCTGTTCGGCATCGCGACCAACGGCTTCTTCGTGTTTGCGCCGTTCCCCGCGAGCGATTCCTTCGCCAGCTTTCTGCTGGGACAATCGGTACAGTTCTTCCAGGGGGGCGGTCAGTTCGACCGCGGGCTTCGCAAATGGATTGGCGCCGGATACGCGCAGGACGAATTCCGCATCACACCGCGGATGACGCTCACCTTCGGCTTGCGGTACGAAGTGAACACGCCGTACACGGATATTCGAAATCGCCTGAACGCGTGGGCGCCGGGCCAACAATCGACAGTTTATCCGAACGCTCCGGAGGGCCTGCTTTTCCCTGGCGATCCGGGAGTGCCGGACGGTATCGCGCCCATCGATTATCACGAATTCATGCCGCGAATCGGTCTTTCATGGGATCCGTTCGGCGATCACAAGACGATCGTACGGGCCGGCTACGGCATTTTCTACGATGGCTTCACGAACGGCAGCGGCGGTCCTTTACAGGCGTCTATCAGCGCGCTGCCGTGGACACAGGCGTACCAGTTGCCCGGTCCGGGATTCAACCTCGCTAATCCGTATGGCGGCGCCCCCGCACCCTTCGGAAACGGGACTTTCGTCGCGCCGGCAACGGTGCTCACCGTGCAATCGGGCATGCTTCCGCCGTACTCGCAGAACTGGGATCTTTCCATTGAACGGACACTCGGCAAGGAGTATCTGATGGATGTTCGTTATGTGGGGACCAAGGGCACCCACCTGCCGCGCTTCATTGAAGCGAACCCCACCATCGACTCGGGCCCGCCGCGAATTCAGCACTTGCAATGCGGCCGGACTGTGCGATTACGGTTCGGTGGGGTTGCTCGCCGACGAAGACAGTTCTACTTACCATGCCCTGGAAGTGGCCTTTTCACGCCAGTATGCGAACGGCCTGAGTTTCCTGGCCTCGTACTGGTATTCGAAGAGTCTTGACGGCATTTCCACGCTGAACGTCGCCGGGTCCGCGCCCACGCTGGTAGCCGGTGAAAACGATCTGGCGCAGAATCCGTTCGACCTCTCGGCCGAGCATGGCCCGTCGCTGTTCGACGCCACGCATCGCTTTGTATTTAGCGGAAGCTATGCTCTGCCAGGCCTGAAGAACGCATCGCGCGGCGTTGCGACGATCCTGAACGGCTGGCAGGTCAACACCATTGCCAGCCTGTCCACGGGCACTCCGTTCACCGTGTACGACAGCGCCAATGTTGCCGGCGAGGGAAGCGCGCCGGAGATCACTGGTTTCTACTCCAGCCGGCCCGACCTGATTTCCAATCCCAATCAGGACCAGCCGCATACGCCAAGCGAGTGGGTGAGCCGCGCGCCGTTCCTGCAACTGAACCCGGTAACGCAGGTGGGCCAGTTCGGCAATGAGGGGCGCAATGTGGTGCGCGGGCCGGGAATTGAAGACGTGGACGTTTCGCTGTTCAAGTATTTCAACATCAGCGAGACGCGGCGCGTGCAGTTCCGGGCGGAGTGCTTCAACCTGCTGAACCACCCGAATTTCGGACTGCCCGAGAACGACCTGGAGTCACCGGCGTTCGGGCAGATTCTGCAAGCGGGGCCGCCGCGCCTGATGCAACTGGCGCTGAAATTCCTGTTTTAGCGTTGGCCGCTCCGTCACCGTCGCGGTTCAGCAGGCGCCTGCTACCCGGTTAGTTCTTTTCAAGTATTGAGTGTCCGCCCCCCTGGCGGTTACACTCGAACTGGGATGCCGCATATTCAATTGCCCGAAGGGTTGCCGGGAATCACCAGCGGCTTTGCGTTTCGCCCGGAGACGGCACTGCCGATGCGAGCATTGGCCGAAGTCCTGCTGCGCGGCCCAAGCACGCTGACCAGCGGGGAACGGGAGATGATCGCCACTTTCGTTTCCACGCGCAACGACTGCTACTTCTGCCAGACCAGCCATCGCGCGGCAGCGGCGCATCATCTTGGCGGCGACTACGGCCTGGTGGATGCGGTTCGATTCGACTATCAGAGCGCGCCGGTCAGCGCGAAGCTAAAGGCTTTACTGGCCATCGCGGGGAAGGTGCAAGAGGGCGGCAAGAACGTCACATCGGAGGATGTCGCTCGCGCCCGCGCGGAAGGCGCCACTGACCTGGAGATTCACGACACTGTTCTGATTGCGGCCGCGTTCTGCATGTTTAACCGCTACGTGGACGGGCTGGCCACCTTCACGCCCAGGGACGAGAAGCTCTACGACGAGATGGGCTCACGCATGGCGAGCGAAGGATACGTGCGGGCATCGGAACCCGCGGCGGCTGGCCGGTAAAGACATGTCCGGCGCACCAGCTGGTGGCGAGAAGCCGCTTTATCTGCCCGGCGTCGAGAGCAATCTCAAGCCGGGCCTTTACAAGGACCTGGTCGACGACGCCCGCGCACGTAATGCCGAGTACTCGAAAATCTGGGATTTGTTCGCGTTTCAACCGTCGTTCACAGACAGCCTCTCCACGTTCAGCCACGGGGTTCTGCGCACGCCGTCGACCATCAGCCCGGGCATGCGCGAGCTGATTGCCGCGTGGACTTCAAGCCTCAACGAGTGCCGCTTCTGCACCCGTGCTCATGCGGCGGCGGCAGCGGAGTTGCTTGGGAGCAAGGAGCTTGTTCGAGGCGTCCTGCACGATCTCGAGACCTCTCCACTCGATGAAAAAGACAAAGCGATGCTTCGCTTCGTCGCGAAGGTTACGCGTGAGCTGCCGGGCATTACCGGAGCCGATGTGGAACGCGTGCGCGCGGCTGGATGGGACGACGAAGCCATCTACTACGCCATCACCACCTGCGCGCTTTTCAATTTCTACAATCGATGGATCACGGCTACGGGCGTGGCCGAGATGTCCGAGGAAGCCCACCAGCGGCAGGGACGGCATCTGGCGCACAACGGCTATATTCGTAAGGAGAAGCACTGATCTGGTACCTGCTTTGCAGCCGGCCGTCACATCCGGAGTTAACGAGCACGGCATTCGCTACCCGGGGTGGCGCGTGGCGGCCGCGGCGTCCACCTGCGTGCTGGTTAGCTTCGCGTCACTTTTCATATATACCTTTGCGATTTTCCTGAAGCCGCTGGCGGCGGAATTCGGGTGGTCGCGGCAGGCGGTCTCGATTGCGTTCGGCATCGCGGCGCTCGCGGTTGCGGCCTGCTCACCGGGGCTTGGCTGGCTGCTGGACCGTTATCCGGCGCGGCGCATCATCCTTCCATGCATGGCGGTTTTCGGTTGCGCGTTCGCCTCGCTTTCGCTGCTTACGCCGCACCTTTGGCACCTTTACGCGATTTTTCTGATCCTCGGCATCGTTGGGAACGGGACCGCGCATCTGGCGTATTCGAGGGTACTGACCACGTGGTTTCAGGAGCGTCGCGGCGTGGCGTTTTCAATATTGCTCGGCGGCGGCGCGCTGGGCGCGATGATTCTACCGCCTATCGCCGAGGCTCTGATTCGGGCTGTGGGCTGGCGGGAATCGTTCGCGATTCTCGGCGGGAGCGTTCTGGTGATCGGGTTGCCATTTGGTTCGCGGGTGCGTGAGCGACCCCGCGCCGAAAGGTCCCGAACGGCGTCCGCGAGTGGCGTTTCCGTGGCGGAAGGGGTACGTTCCCGAATCTTCTGGATTATTATCGCCGAATTGTTTCTGATTTCCATCAGCCAGAACGGCGCCATTACGCATATGTCGGCGCTCCTGACCGACCGCGGGATTTCGGCGGAAAGAGCGGCCTTTGCGGTGTCGGCGATGGGCGGCGCGATTCTGGCCGGCAGGCTGATCACGGGATGGTTGCTGGACTGGTTCTTCGCGCCTCGGGTAGCATTCTTTCTTTTCGCTATTTCCGCGCTGGGGACCTTTCTGCTGGCGGGAGCCAATTCGCTGAGTATGGGAATCACTTCGGCCGCGTTGATCGGCTTCGGAATGGGCGGCGAAGGCGACGTCACGCCGTACCTGCTTTCCCGCTACTTCGGCTTGAAATCGTTCTCGACGTTTTACGGTTTATCCTGGACCGCCTATGCGATCGCGGGCGCGGCTGGCCCTATCATCATGGGACGCGCTTTCGACATCACCGGCTCCTATCGCACTCTTCTTCTGCAGCTCTCGGTGGCGACTCTTGCCGCAGCGTCGCTGTTGTTGCTGCTGCCCCGATATAAAATGACGTTCACGAACGCCAACGAATAGCCTGACGGAGAATACGAAATGGCTCATATCCAGGTACGGGAAGACTTGCCCGGTATCCGCGGGTTGATGGTGTTCCGGCCCGAAACGGCCGAACCGCTGAACCAGCTTGCCGATGTTCTGCTTCGGGGAGCGAATTCTCTCTCGCCCGGGGAGCGTGAATTGATCGCCACCCTCGTGTCATCCCTGAACGATTGCTTCTTCTGTCAGACGGTGCACGGGGCCGTCGCGGCCTGTCATCTGGACAACAACGAGCAGCTTGTCCGCGATGTCAAGACGGACCCGGAACACGCGGCTGTATCGGAGAAGCTGAAAGCTCTGCTGGCCATCGCCGGCAAGGTGCAACGAAGCGGCAAAGAAGTGACGAGCGAGGACATTGCGCGAGCGCGATCCCGCGGGGCTACGGACATGGAAATCCACGATGCCGTGCTGATCGCCGCGGCGTTCTGCATGTTTAATCGGTATGTGGATGGGCTGGGAACCTGGGCGCCCACCGACCTCGACATCTACCGGCAACGCGCACCCATCACCGCGCGCGACGGGTACGCCAACTCGATTCAGCGAATTCTGACGGAGACCGGAAAAGGAGACTGACCATGCCGCATATTCCATTGCAGGAAGGGCTGCCAGGGATAAGAGGGCTGTTCGCGTTCCGGCTGGATACGGCCCGCGCCATGAGCCAGCTTGCGCAGGTTCTTCTGCATGACGAGAACACACTTACTCGCGCCGAGCGGGAGCTGATAGCCACTTACGTGTCCTCGCTCAACGATTGTTACTTCTGCCAGACTGCTCATGGCGCGCTCGCCGAGGCTCATCTCGAAGGCAACGCCGCGCTGGTGGAACAAGTGAAACGCGACCCGGACAATGCGCCGGTATCGGGCAAGCTTCGAGCACTGCTGGCAATCGCGAGAAGGGTACAGCGCGGGGGCAAGAACGTTACCGCGGAAGATGTGGAGCGCGCGAAGGGCGAAGGAGCTACCGATCTGGAGATTCACGATACGGTGCTCATCGCCGCGGCATTTTGCATGTTCAACCGCTATGTAGACGGCCTGGCCACATGGGCGCCACGCGACGACGAAGAAGGCTTTCGCAAACGGGCGGCAACGGTGGCGTCGGTTGGTTACATGAAGCTGATCGACGATCTACAGGCTGCCGCGTCCGCCGCGGGCAAGGCCTGATCGAAGGTCAATTCGCGGGCCTGCGCCGCCGAGACATAGCCCGGTACCACAGGAATCCCGCGCCCAGAAACGGCAGGAGGAAGAAGCCCAGATCCCAGCGGCCGAATCCGGTGGGCGTGACTTCCACCGTGGCCATCGCCTCGCCGCCGCCCTGCGCGCTTTGCAAAATCACGCGGGCGTGGATGAACTCCTGACGGTCGAACGGGGCTTCCACTTTGTATTGCAGTTGCTCACTGGAGTCGTCTATAGCGGCCCGGTAGCGCCTTTCGGCGATGCGGCCATTGATCGGTTGCACGCCAACCTGGATTTTCAGATCCTTCGGAATGGAGCCGCCGGGCGGCGGGTCCAGAATCACCCAGAAGGTTCCGATGCCGATGTCGGGATGCGTCCAAAGAGAGACGATGACCGGACCGATTCGCTTGTCCACGATGATCGGAAACGGCGGTCCGTTGTGCGCGCGCAGCGGATAGCTCAAGCTAACCAGAAGCAGAGCTGTGCAGAAGGCTCTCATCCGCTTATAAAAGTGCCCCGCATATCCATAGGTTGCGAGATCAACCACAGCGCCCCAATCCACAACAGCACGCAGACGGTTGCCCACGGCACAAAGGCGCGCATCGGTTTCGCGGGCGCATCCTCGATGGCCAGATGGTGGGTCACCAGAAGCGATCCCGCGAGGCCAAGAATCAGGAATCCGATCTCCAGAGGCTGCACCATGGCGCGCGGCACTCCGGTGAGGGTCCACAGCGGATCGCCGAGCACCGGCCAGCCGAGGTCGGCCAGGGCGCTTTGGGTGATGGGAACGATGGTGAGCAGTCCGGTGAAGAAATGAAAACCGTAGTGGGCCAGCCACATGGCAAAACCCAGCGGGACAAGAGCGTAGGTGTACCGAACAACCAGCGGAAGCAACGCACGCTTGCTTCCTTCCCACATCCGCGTGATCCACGCGGCCAGCCCCAGCAACAGCGCCGGCCCGACAACAAGAAACAGCACGAACAGCAACGCGAGAATGGGCGCCAGGTGATGTATGTGCAAGGCGGAGGCCAGCCAGGCTTCCAGGCGGTACACAGGGGTGATCATGCCGAAGGCGTTGAGCAATGCGCCGAAGGTGAAGGCGATGACCAGCGCCGCCAGATCCTTGCGGCGGGAGAACAGGCCAACGCCGGAACGCATTGGAGAGGTCATGAGCTCGCTGGCGGGCAGCCGGCTTACGATGCCCACGTTGTCGTGCGGACAGGCCTGGACGCAATCGAGACAGAATGTGCAGTCCATATTGCCGGCCTTGAGGGGCTGGAAGAGCGCGAGCTCGCAACCGCGCTGGATCACGACAAGATCGTTATTTGGTTCGCGCTCGCCGCGGATGCAGTCTTTCGTCCGGCAGCCATCGCAGACGGGGCGGTCTCTTATGGCCACCTCGAACGGCGAAACCAGCGACGACACGAAATTGAACTGGCCAATGGGACAGACGAACTTACAGAACGAGGCATGCTTGAAGAAGCCGTCCACAACCAGCGCGGCCGCGAAGTAAGCGATGATCAACCAGGCCGTCCACCACGGCGACGACCATAGGGCGAACAGCTCGTAACTGAACAGGATCAGAATGAACAGGCCCACCGAGAGCCACTTATTGCGCAGCGCCCGGGGCCAGTTGAATCGCGGACGAAACAAGCGGCGAGCGCCGTTGCGGACCAGCATGAACGGACACGAGTAACAGAAGAAGTTACCGGCGCAGAGCAGGGTGAGGATGAGCAGACCCCGGAAATGCACCCAGCTCAACGTGCTCGCGAGGTTTTTCGGCGCCAGCGTGGGACCGTACAACCCGTGGAGGATCATCAACACGCTGACGACCAACAGGGGGATCTGGGAAACCGTGCGGGCATGGCGCCATTTCAGAAACCGCCCCAGAATCGGGACTCGGAGTAAGTCAGTCACTTAGTTGGGCCGGACGCCATTCACATCCAACTGCCGCTCCAGTTTACGCCCGTCAGGCAGTGTAATGTGCTCCAAAATGACCCAATCGCCGGGCATGGTCAGTTGAAGATGTCCCTCATATCGTCCGGGCTCTGTTTCCTTCGCATTACCGAAAACGGGCGCCATGCCTGGGTGCGACATGTCGCCCTCCAGCTTTACTATGGCTCCCGTGACCGGCGCGGCGCCCTCCGAGAGGTCAGCCGTTATGGTTGCGACACCCACGCGCGGCGGTTGCGGCGCAACCTGGCACCGTATGGTGACCGGGTGTCCCGAGCCGGTGGACCGGCGACACCCGGAGGAGAGAAGCGCAACCGCGCAGGCCGTCAGCAGGCGCGCCCGAATCAAACCGCGTTGGCCTTCGCCGAACGCGGATGCCACTGGCAACTGCAGTTGCTGTGCTGCGGTTCATCAGCCGGCGGGAACATGTGATAGTACATGCCAATGACCATCGGTATGAACACCACGCTGTTGTAGAACAAGTGCAGTTCCACGCGCGGAATGACAAGCTGCAGAACGCTGAACGGCACCGGCTTGTGCCAGAAATTATGGTGCGTGGTGGCCTGCCAGATGAGCAGGAAGTGTTCGATGTGGTGCCAGAACTGAATCACCAGCGCCACGGTCCACCACGTGCGGGCGCGTCCGCTGAATCCCTTGCGGAGCACCCAGATGCCGATCAGCATTACCAGCGCGTAGCCGTAGTGCAGCGTTTCCGATTTGATGAGCCATGGATACCACAGGCCGAGAATTCCGTTGGCCTGCGGGCGCGGCCAGCCCATCACGTAAATCTGGTACGCCTGAACCAGATGTTCGGCCCAATGGGCAAGTACGATCGCCATGAAGATTTGAAGCGCACGCTCGTGCCATTGACTATTCAACTTGTCGTAGAAGCTCGGACCCGCGACCGAGGCCATGCCCACCGGCAGGCTTGAACTTGAAGCAGCCATAGATTATCGTCGTCCCTCCCGGAACGTTCACCAGGTCAACAATACTTACCATGGAGGGGTGGGCAGAGGTCAATAGTGGTTTTGTATGATGGGGCGTTCATCATATGAACATACTATTGCTCCGGCCGGACCAATTCGGCTAGAATGGGCACCACGCTGCGTTTGCGATGTCAAAGTCGTGTGCGCGCAGCGCGCCAGGGGACAACAATACAATGCCGGAAAGCGACATTCTCGCCAACCAAAAGCTCATCCTTGAAAATCAAAAGGACATCAAGACCAATCAGCAGATCATCCAGCAGAACCAGGCGGCCATACTGAGGAACCAGGCCAGCCTGAATACGATCATAGTGAACCAGGAGAAGATTCTCGCGCTGCTGGAGAAATGACGGCGCGAAGCCACTACAATGGCAGTTCCCATGAGGGCGGGCGCACTCTGTTTTTGTGCGGCGCTCCTGGTCTTACCCTCCTGCACACCCCACTCCGGACTTCCCGAGCCTGGCTCGAACGAATATCGCGAACTGGTCCATTCCTTCAATGTCGGGCTGTCCGCGTTGCAGTGCAGCGAGGATGTCCGCGCGAAGACCGATCTCACAAGGGCCAGTCAAATCGCGCCGGGAGAGCCCGCCGTATGGGCTGACCTGGGTCTGCTGGCCGTTCGCCAGCAGGAGTTCGAGGCGGCCTGGCAGAACATGGACAAGGCGCGCAGCCTGGCACCCGACAATAGCCAGATTGAGTTCTACCTGGGCGATATCGAAAGCAAGCGCGGGAAACTGCCGGAGGCCATCCAGCATTTCCGGCGCGCCGTGGAACTTGATGAGACCAACGTCAAGGCGCTCTATTCGCTGGCGGAGGAAACCGAGCGGCAGGCCGGCGGCGGCGATGCCGACGCGCTTCCATTCCTGAAGAAGATACTGGACCGGCAGCCGGACAATCCGGCGGTGCTGCTGGAAGTTGCCCGTCTGGCCGCGAAAACGGGCGATAGCGCAACGCTGAAGCCGGCAGTGGCGGCGCTCTCGCGGGAATCTTCCTCGTGGCCTGATGAAGTACGGCAGCAAATGAAGGCCCTCGAAGAGGCGGCGCTTGGCCCCAATCCTCGGGACGCCGCACTGCGCGTGGCGTTTCTGAGAAACGTGCTGTTGCGCGTCCCTTCTTACCGGCAGAGCGCGGACGCGGTGAAGACTCCGCCGGCATCGGCCGGTGAACCGTTTACGAAATTCATGAAATTGCCGTCGCCCAGTTCAGAACCCGCGCCACCGGACTTCGGGACGAGCTTCGAGCCACAACCGCTGGCGGGCGTGCCGGGAGGACACGTGGAATGGGTGCGCACCATTTATCTGGATGGCAGCGGCAAGCAGTCCGTGCTTTGGTCCGACGGCGAGGGCATCCACATCGTGGGCGGCGCGACACTCAGGACCGGGCCCGTCGGCCGAAACGGGGTGGCCATAGCCGATTTGAATTCCGACTTCCGGAACGATCTGGTGGTGGCTGGCCCGGCGGGCGTGCGTATTTTTCAGCAGGAGAGCCCAGCGCACTTTACCGACGTCACCGCCCGCACGCGTCTTCCGAAAGAGATCCTCAACGGATCTTACACCGGGGCATGGCCGTTTGACTTCGATCTCGACGGCGATCTGGACATCGTGCTTGGCGTGACTGGCGCTGCTCCGTTGGTTCTGCGCAACAACGGCGATGGGACTTTCGCGGCGATCCATCCATTCAACGGACCGATTGGCGCCGTAGCGTTCGCAGAGGCCGATATCGCGGGCCTGGGCGCGCCCGACGTGGCGATGGTGGGCCAGGATGGCCATCTGAGCGTGTTCATGAATGACAGGCGGGGACAATTTCACGCCGGCGCCTCCGCGCAAGGAGTGCGGGCCGTAACGGCCGGAGACGTGGATCGTAATGGCCTGCTCGATTTCATTGTGTGGAAGAACGATGGCTCCGTTGTTCGATTGTCCGACGGCCTGGTGCTGGCGAAGACGAATGCCACTGGAAGCGCAACCCTCGCCGTGGCCGATTTCGACAACAACGGCAGCGTCGATCTGCTGGTGGGCGATGGGCAGGTGTTCCTGAGCGGCGAGCACGGATTCACGCGTCTGACGAACGTTCCGGCGATTGCCGCGCCCGCCGTGATGGACACGGACGATGGACGGCTTGATTTGATCGGCCTTTCTTCCGAGGGCGCGCCGGTCAGATTGATCAATCATGGAACGAAGCATTACCGGTGGCAATCGCTTCGCCTGCGCGCCGCCAGCGTCTACGGTGACCAGCGCATCAACTCGTTCGGGCTGGGCGGCGAGATTGAAATACGAACGGGAATGCTGACGGAGAAAGAAATCATCGATGCGCCCGTGGTGCACTTCGGCCTGGGCGAGCATGACGGGACCGATGTCGCGCGCATTCTGTGGCCGAACGGATTGCTGCAGGTGGAGTTTGAACTGAAGGCGGACCAGACGGTGCTGGCGGCGCAGCGGTTGAAGGGTTCGTGCCCGTCGCTGTTTGCATGGGACGGCCGGCGAATGAGCTTTGTGAAAGACACCGCTCCGCTGGGAACGGGGCTTGGCGAGGACATTCCGCGAACCGAGGAATGGTACAAACTTCCGGGGAGCCAGATCCACCCGCGCGACGGTTATTATGACCTTCGGGTGACGGACGAGCTGTGGGAGTCATATTACATCGATTCGTATTCATTGCTGGCGGTGGATCATCCGACCGGCACGGAGATCTACAGCGATGAGCGCTTCCCGCTGACGCCGGCCGCGAAGCTTTACACGGTGGCCACGCCGCGGCCGTTCCGCAGGGTTGTCGATGACGTTGGCAACGACGTCAGTGCGATCGTGCGCAACGTCGACCAGAACTATCTCGACACTTTCGGACGCGGCCGGTTTCAGGGCGTCACTCGCGATCATTGGGTGGAGATGGAGCTTCCCGACGATGCTCCACGCAACGGCCCGCTGTATCTGATCGGCGACGGCTGGATGCATCCGACCGACGCCAGCATCGATCTGGCGATGTCGCAGGGAAACGGGGCCAGGGAACAAGGATTGCGCATCGAGGTACGGGACGCGAGGGGCCGGTGGGTGGTGGCGCGCTCGAACCTCGGATATCCCGCCAGCAAAATGAAGACCATGGTGGTGGATCTAACGGGTCTGTTCCGACCGAACGCGCCGAGGAGATTCCGGCTGGCCACCAACATGGAGATCTTCTGGGACCGGATGGCGTGGGCGCCGGGTTTGTCGAATGACCTCACGAGGACGGAGCCGCTTCCTCTGCTTTCCGCCGAACTGCGATGGCGCGGCTTTTCGGAGATGGATGCCGCGAGCGCTTCGTCGCCGGAAACACCCGACTACAACCGGCTGGAAGGAACCGGGAATAAGTGGGAGGCGCTTGAGGGTTACTATACGCGATACGGCGACGTTCGTGAGTTACTGCAAAACGTGGATGACCGCTACGTGATTATGGGATCGGGCGACGAGGTGCGGCTACGATTCGCGGCGGCGCCGGCGCCTCCGGCCGGATGGGTGCGGGACTTCATTATGATCGGCGATGGATGGATCAAGGATGGCGACTATAACTCCGCGTTCTCGCGGACGGTATTGCCGCTGCCCTGGCATGGGATGAGAAGCTACTCGACGCCACCCGGGCGTCTTGAAGACGATCCGGAATACAGAAAACATCCCGCCGACTGGCAGATTTTCCAAACTCGCTATGTGGCGCCCGATGAGTTCAGGAGTGCCTTGTGGAAGTAAGAAGTCCGTTCGTTCGCGTGGCCCTGGCGCTTTTGTTCCTCGCACTGCTGGCCTTCCCGCTGGTATACAAACGCCTTGAGAAACGGAGCGGCGGGGCGGAAACGGGCGGCGCCGCAACGGCCCTGGCGCGGTATGGATTTCACTTTCAGGAATCCGCGAAGGCGTCCGGTATCGATTTTGTTCACAAGGCGCCCGCCCTGGATGTGAAGCTCAGCCACATCATGGAACAGGTGGCATCGATGGGCGCGGCGGTCTCGATTGTGGATTTCGACCGCGACGGCCTGGACGATATCTACGTTGTCAACAGCGCCGTGGGCAGTCACAACGCTCTCTATAAGAATCTCGGAAACGGAATGTTCCGAGACGTGGCCGAAGAGGTGGGCCTCGCCGACGTGAATCAACCGGGCACGGGCGTTTCGATGGGAGCGGTGTGGGGCGATTATGATAACGACGGCTACGAAGACGTCTTTATCTATAAGTGGGGCAAGCCTGAGTTATTCCATAACGACGGCGGAAAACACTTCACCCGAGTAACTGAGCAGGCTGGTTTGCCCAACTGGGTAAACGCCAACAGCGCCCTGTGGTTCGACTACGACAATGACGGGAAGCTCGATCTCTTTCTGGGTGGTTACTATCCGGAGGATGTGGACCTCTGGCATCTCAAGACCACGAAGATCATGCCCAACAGCTTCGAGTACGCCACGAATGGCGGGCGCAAGTACCTGTTCCACAACCTGGGCGGAGGGCGTTTTGAGGAAGTGTCCGCGAAAATGGGCATCAGTTCGAGGCGGTGGACGCTGGCTGCGGTCGCGGCCGATTTGCGCGGCACCGGTTACCCGGATCTGTTCCTGTCCAATGATTATGGGGTGTCCGAGCTCTATCTGAACGAGGGCGGCAAGAGATTTCGCGAAGCCGGGAAGGAATCGGGAGTGGGATACGCGCCCAAGAGCGGCATGAGCGCCTCCGTCGGGGACATTCTGGACACCGGGCACCAGGCAATCTACGTTTCGAATATCTCCGAGGAAGGCGTTCTTGTGCAGGGGAATAATCTGTGGGTGCCCAAGCCGGGGACATCTCTCGAGAATGTCGCCTACGAGAACATGGCCAACGCCATGGGCGTGGAACTGGGTGGATGGAGTTTTGGCGCGCAGTTCGGCGATTTGAATAATGACGGTTTTCTGGACTTATTCCTTACCAATGGCAACGTATCGCTCGATCAGAATCGCAGTTACTGGTACGATTACTCGAAAGTGGCGGGAGGCAACGAGGCGATCATCTCCGACGCGGCGAACTGGCCGCCGCTCGATGGCCGCTCGCTGGCCGGGTACCAGCACAAACACGTCTGGGTGAACGACGGCGCGGGCCAGTTTCAGGAAGTGGCTCAGATGGTGGGTGTCACCGATGTCTACGACGGCCGATCCGTGGCCATGGCCGATTTCGGGAATCGCGGCGTACTGGACGTGGTGGTGGCCAGCCAGCGGGCGCCGCTGCTGCTGTACAAGAATACGGTAGCGCCCGGAAGGCATTGGATCGAGTTCGAACTGGAAGGCCAGCGCAGCAATCGCAGCGCAATCGGAGCAGAGGCGACCGTTTTCTGGAATGGCCACCGGCAGCTTCAGGAAGTATCCGGCGGCAGCGGATTCTGCGCGCAGAACGGGCGGCGGTTGCATTTCGGCCTGGGCACGGCCGCGGCGGTGGATCGCGTGGAAATTCGCTGGCCATCCGGAGAAAAGCAGACGATCCCGGCGCCGGCCGTGGATGAGATTCACAAAATTCAGGAGCCGTTATGAACCGGCCCACTACGGCCATCGGGCGATTCTTCAGCCCGGAGAACCGCTATCTCGCGCCGCTGTTGATCACGACGATCCTGCTGGTCAGCCAGGTCTCCTTCGGCGTGCTGGAGAGCTTTTCGCGCACGGCGCTGGCCATCGCCACCAGCATGCTCTTCGATCTGGTACTGGGGCGGCTGGTGTTCGGAAAATTCCCGAATCTGGCGAGCGCCTACATTACCGGCATCAGCGTGGGCATTCTGGTTCGTTCCCCGGAATTCTGGCCATACGCACTCTGCGCGGCGCTTTCCATCACCTCCAAGTATGTTTTGCGCTGGAAGGGACGCCACCTTTGGAACCCTTCGAATTTCGGCATTTCCGCCATTCTTCTTCTGGCGCCCGAGTATGTGGCCACGCTGAGCATCCAGTGGGGCAACAACGTCTGGCCCATGGTGGTGGTTTGGATTCTGGGCGCGCTGATCGTTTACCGGGTGCGGCGATTCCACATTACTTTCACCTACGTGGTCTCATTCCTCGCTCTGGCGGCGCTGCGCAGCGCGATCACGGGGCACCCGCTGCTGGCTGAAGTGGCGCCCATTACCGGGCCGATGTACCAGCTTTTTATTTTCTTCATGATCACCGACCCCAAGACCACAGTGAAACCGAAGTGGGCGCAGTGTCTGGTGGTGTTTCTGGTGGCCGTTGTGGAAACCATCCTGCGGCTGGCGCATAATGTGGACGCGCCGTTCTATGCACTGGCCATAGTGGGTCCGGCGGCCATGGCGATTGAGATCTGGCGGACGTCCAAGAACGCTCCGCAACGCATCAGCACGACCGCCTGAAACGGTCTCCCGCTCCAGCGCCCGGAGGCTCGTAGCATCAATACATTATTGACCCGCTTCCGCCTCCATGCGATCCTTCCGTACGTCTGTTTTTTCAGTTCACTTCAGGAGGAGGGGGGTTGGACCCGGTTTCATGTCCCGGAGCATCGGCATGCGCGTGATTTGCGGGCCATCTGACCCGGTATCCCTATGCCCAGCGATGCTTCCCTCACCCCTGACGCGATCGTGATCGGCGGCGGAATGGCCGGTATGGCGGTGTCTATGCATCTCGCGAAGGCGGGCTTGCGCGTCACCTGTATCGAACCGGAGTCTGGCGACCGTCAACCCGTCGGCGAGTCTTTGGATTGGGCGACACCGGACCTGCTCAACGCTCTCGGCTTTTCCCGGGACTACCTGCTAACGAATATTTCCACTTACAAACGGCACGTTACTCTGCAAATGGGCACCGCGTCGCGGGTGCAGTACGCAGTGTCTCCCTGGCTGGCGGAGGCTCCATACAAGGTGGAGTTGAACACCTTGCACGCGGATCGGCTGAGGCTGGACCGCGAACTCCGCGAACGGGTGGAGGGCCTGGGAGTCAAAGTGGTTCAGGATCGGGTGGTCTCAGTGGAACGGGACGGGCGCCGAATCGCTGCGCTTCGTTCCGCGAACGGCGAACGATATGTGGCGCGATGGTACGTGGATTGTTCCGGAGGCGCGACGAGTCTTCTGGCCCGGGAATTCCGGCTCCCTTTTTCTCAATACGGACCGCGCAAGGTTGCGCTGTGGTCCTATTTCACGGTGGGTACGCCGAGCGAGGGGACAACGATTTATTCGGAAGCTACTCCGGCGAAATACCTCGAGTGGGTCTGGGAGATTCCGATCACCGCGAGCACGGTGAGCGTGGGGTGCATCTCTCCAGGCGAATCCTTGAAACTCGAACGCGCCGCGGGTCTCACCGTGGTGGACATCTTCCGGGGGCAGCTTGCGAAGTTCCCGCGTTTTGAGCCGCTGCTGGCGGAGACGCCGGGTGAGGTTCACGTGACCTCATTCCAATGCCGCAGCTACAAGGGCGTGACGGGGCCGAACTGGATCATTGCGGGCGAAGCCGCTTCGCTGGTGGATCCGGTTACCTCGAACGGCGTCAGTGCCGCCCTGCGGCATGCGGAAGACGCCGCGGCGTTGATCGTGGCCGCGCGAAAGAGGGCGACGCTGCCGCGCTGGGGTTGCGCTCTGTATCGTCTGCGGGTCTGGGAGATGGGACGGTTCTTTAATAGCGGGATCGAAAAACTGGTCTACGACTGGCCGTTGCGGGATCGCCTGGGGCTGGCGCGCGCGGCGGACATCTATACGTCGGCGGCATGGAGCGCTAACACTCTGTATTCGCGGTTCCGCCCTCGCAAGACGGCGAGGACGCTGGCGTTCGTTTCGCTCTTGAGCGTGTTGCGGATGTGTGCGTGGGTCATGCGCAGGACGCAAGGTTCGATGAGACCCGGCTATCAGGAAAACTAAACATGTACCTTCTATCGCGCGGGTCCGGCCACGCCGTTCTCTTCATCCACGGGATACCGACCAGCAACCGGATCTGGAGCAGAGTGATCGACCAATTGGCGGGCAGCTACAATTGCCTGGCGGTCGATTTGCCCGGATTGGGGCGAAGCCCGAAGGCCGCGCACCGGCTCGGGGAATTGCAGGTACTCGCCGATCATATCGAAGAACTGCGGATTCAGCACAACATTGACAAGTGGCACCTGGTGGGGCACGATGCGGGGAGCGCTATCGCGGTTTACTACGCTCATCAGTTTCCAGATCGGGTGGGACGACTGGCGCTGTTGTCGCCGGCGCTGTTTCCGGACCTGAAGCCGTTCTGGTTATTTCGGCTGCTGAGGGTACCCTGGATCGGCGAGATGCTGGCGCCGCTGGTAAATCCGGCGTTCTGGCGGATTGTCATGCGCGCCGCGGTGGGCGGACGTGGTGAGGACCTGGATGGGATCATCGAGGACTTTCACGCGCCATTTTCCGGCTTTCAAGGCGCCTGGCGCTTGATGTCGCTTCTGCGGTGGGGGAATCCGGTCCAGGTGCTGGCCGATGTGCCTGGTTTCCTGCCACAGCTCCCCATGTCGACTGTAGTCTTTCAGGGTTCGCGCGATCAGGCGGTGCCGCGGTCTTTCGCAATGCGAGCCTCCGCACTGATCCCGAATTGCAGGATGGTCACCCTGGAGTCCGGGCACTTCATTCCCTTGAACAATCCGGAGGGCGTTGCCTCCGAACTGCTGCGGTTCTTCGAACCTGCGGGATGTTAGGCGCGCCGCCAAACAGAATGAAGGGCCCTGGGCCGGAAGAGTCCCGTGAGCACCGTTGGCCCGTATATTCCCAAGACGGTGGGCACCCACAGCTTCAGTGACGAACCTGGGTTGGACTCGCGGGGACGGCTCGGTTACGCCCGGTAGTGGGCGCTGCGAGATCGATCTTCGATACGAGGCCCGCTCCGTTCCGTCGCGGTTCAGAACAACCAAGGTGCTCAGCGGATCAGGCCCTTGCGAACCGCGTAGAGGATCAGTTCGGGGAGATTGTGCAGGTGGAGTTTTTGAAAAATGTTGTTGCGGTGCGTCTCCACGGTGGCGAGACTGATGTGCAGCAGTTCGGCGATATCCCGGTTGCTCTTCCCGGAAGCGAGCAACTGGCAGACTTCCTTCTCGCGGAGACTCAGAAGATCGTAACTGTCCTCCACCCCGCGGCGGCGCGCCTCGGCGACGTACTCTTCCATGAGCATTCTGGTGATGCTGGGGCTGAAGTAGGCGTTGCCCGCGGCCACGGCGCGAATGGCGGCCAGCACGTCGGCCTCCGGCGAGGCCTTCAGGAGATACCCGCGGGCGCCGGCTTTTAGCGCGCGAAGGACATACCCTTCGTCGGAATGCATGCTGACGATGACCATGCGCGCGGCGGGGACCTTTTCGGCAATCTGTTGCGCGGCATCGGTGCCGCTGAGCCGCGGCATCCCGACATCGAGCAGGACGACATCGGGCTTGTGCCGGACGGCAAGCTCAATGGCCTCGTATCCGTCGGCAGCCTCGGCGATTACCTGGAACTCGCCATCGCGCTCCAGCAGCGCGCGCAACCCGCTGCGAATCAGCGCGTGATCGTCGGCGATCAGCACACGAACACCCACACTAAGCACTATAGCGGTCCGCGGGCCGCGGTTGATCCGCTACCGCCAAAGTTTCTCGAAAATCGTGTCCGGGCTGTATTCCCGCCACTTCGCGGCAGGCGCATACTGCAACCGTGAATCGGGAAATCCTCGAGTTTCTCCAGCGAACGGACACCTGCACCGTCTCAAACGCGATTGAGACCTTTCAGGTGCGTATGCGCAACGAAGGTTACATTCAGGGAACGGCGCGATGCATGTTCCCGGACCTTGGGCCGGTAGCCGGATACGCAGTGACCGGGCGCATTCGCAGCAGCGCGCCGCCCATCACCGACCTCTGTTATTACCAGCGCATCGACTGGTGGCGTTACGTGGCCACGCTGCCCGCTCCACGGATCCTGGTGATGGCGGAAATGGATCGCATGCCAGGAACCGGGGGCTTCGTGGGCGAGATCCACGCGCGCATCGGGCACGCCCTGGGCTGCGTAGCGTATGTGAGCAACGGTACCATTCGAGATGTGGAGGCCCTCGGAAAGATGCGGTTCCCGTGTTTCGCCAGCGGTGTCAGCGTTTCGCATTCTTACGCGCACGTCGTCGATTTCGGAGAGCCGGTGGAAATCGGCGGGCTGCGGATCGCGCCCGGCGACCTGCTGCACGGCGACCGGCATGGGGTGCAGATTATTCCCCCCGAAATCGCCGATCTCCTGCCCGCGGCAGTTGCCGGGATTAGCGCCCACGAAGCCGCGCTGATCGAGATGTGCCAGTCGCCGGATTTCTCGCTGGAGAAACTGGCGGCGGCGCTGGAACAGGAGCCATCGCCGTGGCGGCCGCCGGGGCGTCGCTAAATTCGCGCCGGGGCTCCTCCCGCCGGCAGACGCGCGCCCTGCTGTGGGGCGGTTTTGGCGGACTGCTGCTGCTGATGAGTGGCGCCGGCCTGAGCGCGATCTCGTTTCTGTATCAAATCGAGATCCGCCAGGAGCAGATCCGCCGCGACTATGTGGAGCGGGACCGCACCCTCGAAAAGCTCCGCGCCAGCATCTTCCTCTCCGGCACTTATATCCGCGACTTCCTGCTGGACACCAGCGAGCCGGTGGCCGCCAGCCACCGCGCGCAGTTCCTGGAAACACGGCGCGACATCGAAAACGGCCTGACCGGCTACCGCCGCTTTCTGCGGAGCGAGGAAGTGGAACCGTTCCATCAACTCGACCGGGAACTAGCCGATTACCTGGCGGCGGTGACGCCGGCTCTCGACTGGAGTCCACGGCAACGCCGCGACCGGGGATACACACTGATTGAGGACGAGGTTTTGCCGCGGCGGATGATGGCGGTGGGGCTGGCGGACCGCATCCAGCAAATGAGCGAAAAGCAACTGGAAGTGAGCAGCGCCGCGGTGAGCGAGCTGTTCTCAGCCTTCCGGGTGAAGCTGCTGGCGTTGCTGGCGCTGACCGTAGCGATTGGCGTGCTGCTGGCCAGCGTGACGCTGTGGCGCCTGTTCCGGCTGGAGGACGAAGCCCGCTCCCGATTCGACGAGGTGCTTAAGGCGCGCGGGGAACTCGAGCTGCTCTCCGCCGAACTCCTCTCGGCGCAGGAGAGCGAGCGCCGCAAAATCGCCCGCGAGCTGCACGATGAGGTGGGCCAGGTGTTGTCGGCAATGATGCTGGGGCTGGGCAATCTGCGCTCCGCCATCGTCGCGAAAAACACCGATGAAGCACTGCGGCATCTGCAACTCCTGCAGGACATGACCGAGCGGAACGTCAGCGTGGTTCGTAATATTTCGCTGTTGCTGCGTCCCACCATGCTGGACGACCTGGGTTTGGTGGCGGCGTTGAAGTGGCTGGCCCGGGAAGTTTCGCGAACGACGCCGCTGGAGGTGGAGGTGGCCGCCGTGGAGTGCCCGGACGCGTTGCCCGAAGAGCACCGCACCTGCGTATACCGGGTGGTGCAGGAGGCGGTGCGCAACGCGGCTCGCCACTCCGGCGCGCGCCAGGTGCGCATTTCCGTGAACCAGCAGACAAACCGCCTTCGTGTCTCTGTCCAGGATGACGGCAAAGGGTTCGACCCGACCCAGGAAACGGGCCTTGGCATTCTGGGAATGCAGGAGCGCGTGCTCCATCTGGGCGGAGTTTTGCACGTGGACTCCGAGCGGGGGCGCGGGGCCATCGTCCGGTTTGAGCTGCCCCTCGCGGAAGTTCCGAACGACGGGGCCGCTACAGCCTCATAAGCTCGAAATTCCAGTCGCGGCGGTATTCCTCTTCCTGCGTCGGATGGCTACCCTCGGAAGTGTGGGATGCCGCGAGCAAACCTGTTTCCGCTCCATTACTGTCGCGGCTCGGTAACTGAGTGCAGATGATTCCGCGTATGTTCCATCCGCGACGGACACCGCGTCTAACTGCCGATGCCAAACCGGGGAAAGGGGGTCTTATTGTGATCACCACCGACCAGGCCTTCGGATCGGACCTGCGGGAGGTTGCCCGCGACCACGGCTGGAACTTCCGGCATGCGACCACGGTTAAGGATGCGACGCCCGTGCTGATGGCCGAACCATTGCCTCTGGTGGTCTACGACGGACAAAAGGGAGAGGACGATTGGCAACCGGCACTCGACTACCTGAGGCGGCTCTCTTCTGAACGGTGCATCCTGCTGGCGTCCCCGGCAGCCGATCCGTATCTCTGGCAGGAGGTGATCCGGCGCGGCGGCTTCGACCTTTTCTCCCGTTCGGCGAGCCGTGAGGAGATCGGCCGAAAACTCAGTTTTGCCTGGTTTTGCATGGAACATTCACGGAAACAAGAACGATGAGACTCTCTTACAGAGCAGGGCTGGCGATGGTTATGGCGGCGGCGCTTTCCTCCTGCGCCCGGCACGAAGCACCTGCAAGAACCGAAGAGGCGGCGGAAGTAACGGTAGGGACCACGAGCGTGAGGATGCAGCCGATGGCGCAGCATCTGACGGTGAGCTCCGAGCTGGTGCCCTTTCAGGAGATCGATGTCTACGCCAAGGAAGCCGGCTACGTAAAGCAGCTTCTGGTGGACTACGGGACCCACGTGCGGCAGGGGCAACTGATGGCCGTGCTGGAGATTCCGGAACTGGAAGCGCAACTGCAACAGGATCAGGCGGAGATTCGCGCGCAGGCCGACCGGGTGAAAGAAGCGTCGGACGAAGTGGAGCGGGTCAAGGCGCAGAGCACCGTGGCGCATCTGCAGTACGAGCGAATTGCCAGCGTTTCGAAAACTCAACCGGGGCTGGTGGCGCAGCAGGAGGTGGACGACTGGCAGGGTAAAGACCTGGCGGCGGAATCGCAACTGGAAGCGGCGCATGGCGCTCTGGCGAGCGCCCAAAGCGAACTGGAAGCGGCGAAAGGGAAGCTGGTGCACGACCAGGCCCTCTACGACTATTCGAAAATCACGGCCCCATTCGACGGCGTGGTGACCCAGCGCTACGCCAATCTGGGCGCGCTGATGCAGGCAGGCACCACTTCCACGCAGGCGACGCCGCTGGTACGCCTTTCCGAGGAAAGCTTGTACAGGCTGGTGATTCCAGTACCCGAGACGTACGTCCGGTATGTCCACATTGGCGATCCCGTAGAAGTCAGGGTACCGGCGCTGAACCGCAGTTTCGCGGGGAAGGTGACAAGGTTTTCAGTGGACGTGAGCGGCGATACGCGAACCATGCATACGGAAGTGGACATCCCGAATCCCGGCCACGAACTGGTCCCCGGCGCTTACGCCGAAGCGGTGCTCACGCTCAATCAGAACGGCAACGTTCTGGCGGTTCCTCTGCAGGCCATCAACCGCAACGGGACGGATATCGGTGTTTTCGTCGTGGACTCGAACAGCCGCGTGGAAGCCCGCCCGATCACGCTGGGCGCCGAAACGGCGGACTATGCCGAAGTAACCGCCGGCCTCAAGCCCGGCGAGCAGGTGATCATCAGCGACCGCAGCGGGCTGAAGCCCGGCGAAGCGGTAAAGACACAGTCTGTGCAGGCGCTGGCGTGGAAGGAAACCGGCCAGCCGCAGCAGTAGAGCGAAACACCCATGGCACGATTCTCCATCCGCAACCCCTACTTCGTCGTGGTGGTTTGTCTGGTGATCGCGGTTCTCGGCGTGAGCGCGTGGCTGCGCATGCCGGTGGACCTTTTTCCGAACATCAACATGCCACAGGTGGTGGTTGCGACGTTCTATTCCGGCATGCCGCCGGAGGACATCGAAACCAACATCACCTCTCCGTTGGAGCGATTTTTCACGCTCGCCAGCGGAGTGGAGCACAGCGAATCGCACTCACTCCTGGGGGTGAGTATTATCCGCGTGTTCTTTCAGCCGGGAACCAATGCGGACGCCGACGTTACGGAGCTTTCGAACCTGGCGCTCGCGGACCTGAAGCGCCTGCCTCCGGGAACACTCCCGCCGGTGGTGCTGAAATCCGACTCCTCCAGCCTTCCGGTTTGCCTGGTGGCGGTGCGCGGGCCGGGTCTCACCGAAACGCAGCTACACGATTACGCGCAGTTCTCAATCCGCAATCAGATCGCCGTCGTGAAGGGCGCGGAGATTCCCTGGCCGTTTGGCGGCAAATACCGGCAGATCATGGTGCGCGTGGATCCCTACAAACTGGTGTCCCGCGGGCTGAGCCCGATGGATGTGGTGGCGGCGGTCAACGATGCCAACATTATTCTGCCAGCCGGCGACGTGAAGATGGGACCGTTCGACTACTACGTCTATTCGAACAGCCTGGTTGACAACATGAAGCAGCTCGATGACGTGCCGCTGAAAACGACGGGCGACTCGTGGACGCGCGTCAGCGACGTGGGCGAGGCGGAAGATTCCAATGCGATGCAATACAACATCGTGCGGATCGCGGGCCAGAAATCGGTTTACATCCCCATCCTGAAGCAGGGCGGCGACACCAACACGATAGAAGTAGTGGACGGCGTCCGCAAGCTGATCGGCCACCTCTACGACATCCCCAAACAGATGTCGGCCGATTTGCTGTTCGACCAATCCACCTTCGTAAAGGAGGCCATCAGGACGGTACTGCATGAGACCGTTCTGGGACTGATCCTGACCAGCGTCATGATCCTCCTGTTTCTGGGAAATGTGCGCGCTACGTCGGCGGTGGTGCTGGCGATTCCGCTCTCCGTGCTGGCGACGTTTCTGGTCCTCGGGTTCACCAGCGCGACCGTCAATACCATGATCCTCGGGGGGCTGGCGCTCGCCCTTTCGCGAATTATCGACAATTCGGTGATTTCGATCGAGAACATTTACCGCCACCTCGAGATGGGCGATACGCCGGCGATGGCGGCGGAACTGGGGGCCTCCGAAGTTACGCTGGCCGTATTGGCGGCGACGCTGGTGGCGGTGGTGGACTTCTTCCCGGTTACCCTTCTCTATGGCGTCAGCAAGTTCCTGTTCTCCGCGCTGGCCTTGTCGTTCTGTATTTCGCTTACGCTATCGTTTATCGTCGCGGTTACGGTGATTCCGCTGTTTTGCGCGCGCTTCCTGAAGAGCGTTCCACATGCGGCCTTGCCGCATTCCAACGAAGCGCGGGCGGGCGGCTCCTGGTGGACGCGGTTCAACGCGGCCTTCAATCGCGGCTTCAACAGGCTGCTGGACTTCTACGAGGTATGGGTGCGGCGCGCCCTGCTACGGCCGGGTCTCACCACCGCCGCGCTGATGGGATTCTTCGCGCTCAGCCTTGGATTGTATCCCCTGCTCGGCGTGGCCTTCTTCCCACGAACAGACGCCGGCCAGTTCACCATCAACCTGAAGGCGCCGACCGGGACCCGGATTGAAGTCACCAACGAGTATGTCGCCAAAATAGAAGATCTCATCAAGCACACGGTCTCGCCGGAGGATTTCCGCATGACCGTGTCGAACATCGGCGTGGTGAACGACTTCTCGTCACTATATACAACGAACTCGGGGTCGTACATGGCGACGATCCAGACCCAGCTTGCGGACGATCACCGCATATCGAGCAATGAATACATGGACCGGGTGCAGCGGGCGATCGCGCGGCAGTTCCCCGAGCTGCGCACGTTCATGCAGAGCGGTTCCATGGTGGACGCGGTTCTGAACAGTGGCATGCCCGCTCCCATCGACGTGCAGGTGGTAAGTCCGGCTCTCCATGAAAATTACGCCCTGGCCGAAGAGTATGCGCGACGGATATCCGGGCTGCGCGGAGTCGGCCAGGTGTACATACCCCAGGACCTGAACTATCCAGGTATTCGGATGAATGTCGACCGCGTTCATGCCGCCGAACTCGGCCTCAGCCAGAAGGAGATCGTCGACAACGTTATTACCGCGCTGAATTCCAACGTGATGATCGCGCCGAACTACTGGTTGGACCGGAAGAACGGCAACAACTACTTCATGACGGTCCAATACTATGAGCACGGCACGCCCTCGATTCACGACTCCCTGGACTTGACGAACATACCGTTGCGCGCGCCGAATCTGAAAACGCCAACCACGCTGGATACGGTGGTCAGCCTGGAGAATGTGCTCTCCCCGACCGCGGTGGACCACTATATGATCCAGCGCACGACGGACGTGTATGTTACTCCCAAGTCAGAAGACCTGGGTCGCGTGGCCGCTCAGATCGAAAAGATTCTGCCAGAGGTGCCACACGCGGCGAACGTGCGCGTGACGCTGCGCGGAATGGTGCTGGGGATGCAACAATCGTTTCGCAGTTTCGGGATTGGCCTGATCCTGTCGTTCGTGCTGCTCTACCTGATTCTGGTCGCGCAATTCCGCTCTTTCGTCGATCCCGTGCTGATCCTGCTGGCGATTCCGATGGCCATTATCGGGGTGCTGATAACGTTGCTGGTGACGGACACAACGCTGAACGTGATGTCGCTCATGGGGGTGCTGATGCTGGTGGGAATCGCCGCCTCAAACAGTATTCTCATCGTCGATTTCGCGCATCGTCTGGAGGAGCAGGGTCTGGCGGTGGTTGACGCGATCATCACCTCCTGCCGGGTTCGGCTGCGGCCCATTCTGATGACCTCGCTCGCCACCATCATTGGAATGATGCCGATGGCCTTCAAGATGGGCACCGGCTCCGAACAGTACGCTCCGATGGCGCGAGCGATCATCGGCGGCCTGACCTCTTCGGTGCTGCTGACCATCTTCATCGTTCCCGCCGCCTATCTGCTGATCTACCGGCATAAGGAGACGGTGCGCCCCAATGCTTAGGCCGCTGATCGTCCTGATGGCCATCACCGCCGCCGTGTTGCGGGCGCAAGCCGCGGGGCCGCTCACGCTCGCCGACGCGGAGGCGATCGCGCTCAAGAATCATCCGCAGATCGCCGCGGCGATGAATGAGGCGGCAGCGGCCGGGCAACGCGTGACGGAGGCGAGGTCCGCATACTTTCCGACGGTGAACGGCGAGATCACGGGATCTCAAGCCCTGTATCAAAGCCGCCTGGGCGCGGGCTACCTGACCACTTCCGCACTGTTCAACCGCTTTGGAACGGGCCTGGAAGTGAACCAGTTAGTCACGGACCTTGGCAGGACGAGGAATCTGGTGGCCGATTCGAGATTGCAAGCGCAGGCCGCGGACCAAAGCACACAAGCGACGCGGTTTGATGTCTCTTTGGGGGTGAATCGCGCGTATTTCGGCGTGCTTCAGGCGCAGGCTCTGGTGAAGGTGGCCGAGGACACGATTCGAGCGCGCCAGACTCTGGACAACCAGGTTACCGCCCTGGCGAAGGCGCAGCTTAAGTCGCAGGTGGACGTCAGTTTTGCCGACGTGAACGTCTCCCAGGCCAGGCTTCTGCTCATCCGCGCGCAGACTGGGGTGGAGCAGGCTTACGCCGACCTGGCACGCGCGCTGGGGGAGGACAAGCAGGCGAACTACGACCTTAGCGAGGACGCGCTGCCGCCGAAGCCACCGGACGAGGCGGGGACGTTGATGGCGGAGGCGATTCAGAACAGGCCGGAGCTTCGGGAGCTACGGCTGCGTCTGGAGGCCGCGCACAAGTTCGAGGCCGCGGAGCGCGATCTGTCCCGCCCCAACGTCAACCTCATGGGAGTGGGAGGCGTGCTACCTTACCTTGACCAGTCGCCACGCGTGGCTCCCGATGAATACGAGGCGGTCGCGGTGAACGTGGACATTCCGATCTTCAACGGGCATCTGTTTTCGGCCCGCCGGCAGGCCGCCCATGATGAGGCGCTGGCGGCCGACCAGCGCGCGCGCGCGCTTCAGCAGAGTGTGGAACGCGACGTCCGCGCCGCATGGGCCAATGCGATGAACGCCTGGCAACGGATTCCGGTGACCGAGGAAATGATCAAGCAGTCTCGACTGGCCCTCGACCTGGCGCAGGGCCGCTACAACCTGGGGCTGGCGTCCATTGTTGAGGTCACCGACGCGCAACTCAACCTGACCCAGGCGCAGATCGAGAACGTAACGGCACGGTACGACTATCATGCCGCGTTCGCCGAACTGCAATACACGACGGGAGCGCTGCGGTAGCACTGACTATTCGAACGGCTTCGGCGGAAGCAGAAATTGCATGCCGAAGTAGCCGACAAAATACGGCTCGCCCCGGCCGGCGGGCGCGATGCTCCGTCCGGCCATCAGCAACAGGATGAAAGGGGGACGGATTTTGTAGCGCGCTCCCACGTCGAGAGTCAGTTGCTTGTTGGAGTTGCCGAAATCACCGAGACCGTAGAACTCGGCGTCGAACTCCAGTTTTTTCGAGATATCGCGGCCCACCACAAGTCCAGCGATCCAGCCATCGGGCCCCAGACGGACTGCGTTGTAGCCTGCTTCCCAGTTCACATCAACCGGTCCGAGACGTTTTGTAAACTCCACGGGCAACGTGAGAGTCGCGCCCGGTGGTGTGATGCTCCGCTGCACGGAATGGCCGGCGTTGTTGATGGAGATCTGAGGGAAGAAGGATATAGCGAGGCCACTTTTCTGGCCGTCGTAAAACCGCCATTTCACGCCGAGCTGATCCTGCCCCACGCCGTACTTCGCGGCGCTGGCGCCGTCCCTTACCCGCAGCCAGGCGTTTTCGAAGGTTAGCTGGATGCGGTCTCCCACGCCGTAGTTGATATCCACGTCCGGCGTGTGCGTAGTGGATTGACCGTCGTACAGGAATGGCATGTAGCCCAGATTAATCTCCCAGTTCCGATTGCCGGGCGTACCAGGATCGTTCGTGTAATAGGGCGGTCCGCCTTGCGCGCGCAACGGCGAGGAACAACAGAATGCGAGAACAAGGATGCCGAATCGTAGTGCCCGCGGATGGCTGCTCATCCCGAGTTTCCATTATAAGAGCCACTCCGCGACCGCGCGGTACAATGGCAGCGCATGGGCGATCTGCTCACAGCGCTGCTCGCACAGTTGCCGAAGCTCACCGTTACCGCGGCGGTGGACGTGCTTGCCGTCGCGTTTCTCCTTTATCAATTTATTCTGATTGTGCGTGGAAGACGCAGCGCTCCGGTGCTCACGGGCATCGCCATTCTGGTGCTGATCTACCTGATAGCGGTTGCGCTACACCTGGAACTGTTGCGCACCATACTGGCCGCGCTCGCGCCTTACACCATCTTCGCGCTTATCGTGATGTTCCAGTCGGAGCTGCGGCGTCTGCTGGCGCGGCTGGGGCGGAGGCGGGCGTTCGGGGCCAGCCCGCTGGAGCGCCGCGAACTCGCCGACGAGATTCTGCTGGCAGTTTCCCAGCTCTCGCAACAGCAGATTGGCGGTTTGATCGTGGTGGAGCGTAACATCGGACTACGCACATTCGTCGAAAGCGGCGTTGCGATTGACGCGCGACTCTCGCGAGATCTGATTGTCTGCATTTTCCATCCGGGGGGCCTGCTGCACGACGGCGCGGTGATCGTGCAGGGCGACCGCATCGCCGCCGCGGCGTGCTTCCTGCCCCTGACCACGAACCCCGCGCTTTCCTCACAACTCGGGACGCGCCATCGCGCGGCCATCGGCATTACCGAAGAAGCCGACTGCCTGTCTATTGTGGTATCCGAGGAAACCGGCCGGATTTCTCTCGCTGCCCTCGGAGAAATCGAATTGGACGTGACGTTGGACCGCGTGCGCGAGGTGCTGACCAGCCGGAATCCGAGCCGCGATCTGCGGTCCTCCGACAATAGCGCCCAGCGGGCCCGGCGCACCACCGTGGAGTTCCCGTGAGGACGGCTGCAGAGGCGGCGCATGGCGCTGCCCCACATGGCCACTTCTCAGGGGTGCGGGCATGAAGCGGCTGCTAACGGAGAACTTTGGCTGGAAGCTGCTCTCCTTGTTGGTGGCGTTCGCGCTGTGGGCCACCATCGGCCGCGACGCGGAAACCGCCACTTCCGTGGCCGCGCGCGTCCAATACAAGAACCTGGCGGACGATCTTGATATCAGCTCGGGCATGCCGGGTGAAGTTACCCTGGAGTTACGCGGCCCGTCGCGCCGCCTTCAACAGGACAACCTGGCCGCGGTGAGCGTGGTGTTGAATTTCGCCCATGTGGAAGGACCGGGCGAGCGAACGTTCAATATCAATTCGAACGACACCAACCTGCCGCTGGGCGTGGCGTTCTCGCGGGCGATTCCCGCGCAGATTCGTCTTCGGTTCGACCACATTCTTACGCGCGACATAAAGGTTGAGCCACGGTACAGCGGGGCTCCGCCGGCCGGATATGAGCTGCTGCGCGGCGAACTGCACCCGCCCACGCTGCGCGTCAAGGGACCGGAGAGCCATGTGGCCGGCGTCACTGCGCTGCAAACCGATCCCATCGACCTGAGCGGCATCGTCGGCGAACGTTCCGGACAAATACACGTATGGACCGGCGATCCTCAGGTGCAGCCCGCCGCGCAGAGCACAATAACATATACAGTGATCGTCCAGAAAACAGATCAGAAGGATTTACATCATTAAATGGCCCGCCATTTCTTCGGGACCGACGGAATTCGCGGCGTGGCCGGCGAAACTCCGCTTGACGCAAAGACGGTTTTCGCGGTGGGGATGGCTCTGGGCGAATGGGTACGCGCCTCGGGACGCGAAGCCGCAGTGGTCATTGGCATGGACACCCGCGAGTCGGGACCGTGGATCGCATCCCTGATTGCCGAGGGGCTGGCGCGCCACGCGGTGACGGTGGAATTCGCCGGCGTGACCACCACTCCTGGTATTGCTTATCTGGCGAGGACCGGGCCCTTCGCCGCCGGAGTGATGATTTCCGCCTCGCACAATCCATTTCAGGACAACGGCATCAAGGTGATCGATCATTCCGGCTACAAGTTGCCGGATGAGGTGGAAGAGGGGATCGAAACGGGGATTTTGCGCGCTCTCGATGCGGGCGGCGCGCCGGCTCCGCGGGAACTGGCCCCCGACCAGGAACTCGACCGCGCGTACGCCGCGCATCTGGCCTCCGCCGCGCCGGGTGGGCTGGCCGGTTTTGACATCGTAGTGGACTGCGCCAACGGCGGCGCGTCGTGGCTGGCCCCGCCGCTGTTTGAACGGCTGGGCGCGAAGGTGCATGCGATTGGGGTGTCGCCCGATGGCCGCAACATCAACCTGAACCGCGGTTCCCTGCATCTGGAAGGGCTTCGCGAAGTGGTGCTGCAGCGCGGCGCGCAGATGGGGGTGGCTTTCGATGGCGATGCCGACCGCGCATTGTTCATTTCCCACTCGGGGAAGATTGTCGACGGCGACGCCGTGCTGCTGATCAACGGCCGCGATCTGCATCGCGCGGGCAGGCTGCGCGATCACGACGGCCAGCCGGCGGTGGTGGCCACGCTGATGTCGAACCTGGGGCTGGAGAAGGCTCTGGCGGCGGATGGCATCGAACTGGTGCGCACGCCGGTGGGCGATAAGTACGTGCTGGCCGAGATGCTGGACCGCGGGGCTATCCTGGGAGGCGAGCAATCCGGGCACGTCATTTTCCTGGACCACGCGACTACCGGCGATGGTCTGCTCACCGCTCTACGCGTAATGGACGTCATGCGGCGCAGCGGGCGAAATCTGGACGAGCTTACCGAAGACCTGCAGATTTATCCGCAACTGCTGGTCAACATCCGCGTGAAGAACAAGCGGCCGCTGGAGCAGCTTGCCGGCGTGCAGGCGGCGATTGCCGACGTCGAAAATGGGTTTGGCGGCGCGGGGCGCGTGAATGTCCGCTTCTCCGGCACCGAGCCGCTGGCGCGAGTGATGGTGGAGGGCCCGGATATGGACCGCGTGAAGGCCGCGGCCGAACGCATCGCGTCGGAGATCCGCATGGAACTCGGCCACGAATGAACGCGCATGCGCGCGAATTTGCGGATTTTATCGATGAGCCGACAGGGAGCCGGGGTTGTCCTTGATTACGGCTCCGTCGCCGTGGCTGCCGAGGTCCATCATCAATTGCTCCAGCGCGCCATCGTGCAGGACGTTGTTGGCGATGACGCAGTGCTCCAGGCCTTTGTAGACGATGCCGTATGAGGGCGACCAGAGCCCTTTGTCGCCATCGTCACGCCCCACTTGAAGATTGTTGGCGGAACAGGCGATGCCGCGCGTGTTCTCCAGACGGATCTGCGCGGAATCGTAAGTGCCGGGTTTCGCCATCTTCCCGCTGCGCTTGACGAAGTTGCCGGTGATGCTCATCTGCACCCCGCCCAGCACGGCCAGCCCGCAGGTTCCTGAGCGATCGAAGAAATTGCCGGTGATGTTATAGCCGTCGCCGCCGTTGATCAGAATGCCTTCGGCGTGGTTCCACTCGATGCGATTCCCGGTGAACGTGCAGGAGGCGTTCTCGTTGCGCGCGGCGAATCCGGCGCCCTGGTTTCCGGAGAGCCAGTTGTCGAGCAGGAACCCATCCCAACCGCGGAGCGAAATGCCGTCGCCGCCATTGAAAGCGATCATCGAGTGGCGGATGGAGAAACACCAGGCGCGGGTGAGACGAACGCCGTCGCCGCTGAAATTGGCGATCTGGCAGCGCTCGATGCGGAACGTATCTTCCTGCTTGCCGTAATCCGGTTTGTTCAGCCAGATGCCATGAACGCCCTGACCGAGCTTGCCGCCGTCGAAGGAAACGCCGTCGATGGTTGCGCCAAACGCGCCGGCGATGTTGAGGAGGCAGGAAGCATGTTCATCCGCCAACCGGAACACCGAGCCGAACGGACGCTCGTAATCCCATGCCGGAATGCCGGTGAGCGAGACGTGCGGGCGCATCTGCAATTCCCCGCTCCGGTACACGCCGGGAGGTACAAAGACCGCGCCGCCGCGCGCGGCCGCGGAATCGATGGCGCTCTGGATGGCTTTGGTGTCGTCGCTCTGTGCGTCGCCCTTCGCTCCGAACTGGCGGACGTTCAGAACGGTGTCCGAGGCGTCCTGGGTTGCGCCCAGGGCCGGCCGCATTGCCAGCCACGCGCCGCCGATCATGGCCGCTCGCGCAATCTGGCGCCGCTGGGGAGGAGTTATCTGGTCGTCGGACATCGTTTCGGAGCTAGTCCCGCAAGACCGCCAGACACACAATAGCAGGAACCAGGAACACCAGGCCAGCCATGGTGAGGACGAGCGCGCCGTGTTCCGCCATAAGCGCCATGGCGGGAAGAAGCACGGGTTGAATGCGGAAGGACGTCACGGTGGAGGTTACCCTTCCCAGTGCCGATTGAAACCAGGTTGAGGTTGCGCCGAAGCAAGCGCCGAGCAGGCCGATGGCGCACGCAAAGGCGACCGTCTGCGCAGCGGTAATGGGACGCCCCGCCGCTTCGACTGCTTCGCAGTGGGCCCGCAGTTGCGCGAGCCGCCACACCCGGCCGGCATCGGGAACGACGGCGCGCGAGCGCGATTCTTCGCGCGCTTCGTCCATGACACCGGCAATGGCCACAACGTCGGCGCAGATTCCGCATTGCGCCACATGCTGGCGCAACTCGTCATCGACCCGAGCCGGCCAACGGGACTGGAGAACCGCGGCGAGGGTCTCGGGTTCGAATTGGCATTCCACTGGGTTCATCATCTTAGTTCCGCTCCATGACTGTCGCGGTTCGGTTCACCGCGCGCCGCCCAGCAGCGCGGCCAGCTTGCGCCGCGCGCGAAACAACATCGGCTTCAGGCTGGCCACGTTCAATCCCAGCGCACTGGCGATCTCGCGGTGCGAAGCCCCCTCGGCGTAGGCCAGCCACAACATCGCGCGATCCCGCGGCTTGAGATGCGACATGGCACGCGTCACGTCGGTGGTTCGGTCCGCTGCAGCGGAGTCCTGCACGGCGGGAACCCGCTCAATGTCGTCCCCGGCAGGGTGCAAGGGGACACGAACGAGGCTTCGCCGCCGGGCGTCCCGCGCCAGATTGGTGGCGATGCGGTAGAGAGAATTACGGCGGTGCGCCTCGCTGTCGTGCGTAGCGGAGGCGCGGAGAAAGCGGTAGAAGGTCTCCTGCAGCAGATCGTCGGCGAGTTGACGGTCACCAGTGACCCGGCTGAGATACGCCCAGAGCCCGCGCGCGGTCCGTTCATAAAACGCGCGGAAGGCATCTTCGTCCATCACGAAATCTGCCGAAGCGTCATCCAGGGCATGGTCGCGCTGAATATCGATGAACGTCATCTCAGGAAACATAAGATTGTCAGGCGCCGGGCAGTTCGGCGCGAGAGCCCGACGGCGGGGGGTCAATGAGGCCCAGCCGTTGCGAGATCACAAATGAAATTATCGCCGAGATCACGAACCCCACGCCGAGGGCGATGCCGAGGACACCCAGGACATGGAGCGCCTGCGCGGCGGAAGCGTCCACGTGCCCGCTCACAAACTGAAGGCCGATACCGCCGGCGGTCAGCACCACGCCGCCCTGCACGGACCACAGAATGCGTCCCAGAGGGGCGCCCACGCTGCGGGGAGCGGCGTCCAGAGTGATGGGCGACGACTGCAGAAACCTGCTGCCGGCCGGCGATTGAATATACGCGAGAAGGTCCTCCTGGGCGGTAAACCGATCGAGGAGCTTGGTGTGGACATCGGTCTGAACCTTGGCCAGCCGGCTCCATCTGCGGTAATCGATAAGCGTTCGGATGAGCCAGACGAGCAGTCCGATGGCGAGGCCGAACCCGGCGAAAATGGAGAAGCCATCCAGCACTTTGCCCCACAAATCCGTCACGGCGTCCTGGCCGAAGTGAGGATTCGATCCATCACCGATGTAGAACACCGGATTGCGGACAACTTCGGGGTGCGCGTTCAGGTAGCTTGCCAGAGCGGGGTACGGGGCGAGGTAGGCCGGATTGCTGAGCAGACCGGGGTCCAGCGCGAGAACGCCGCGCAGCGTTGGCGGATAGTGGTCCAGCAGGGTGGAGAGATCCTGCTTGGTGCGCTCGGCGTCGGGCTGGTCGGGCGTCTGCGCTACCGGCGGCGGCGTCTGCGCGCTCGCGAGCGGCATCAAGAACAGAATGGCGGATGCCGCCAGCATTCCCACAGTTAGGAACCGAGTCATTTGTTGTAATCCTCTGCCGGTTAGTACGCGATGTGACGAGGGAGGTTAACAGGCTAGTATCATATTGATCTGCCGGAAACCTATGCCTGAACTCCGCCGGACGTTGACGCTGTGGGATCTGGTTCTCTACGGCGTCATCGTAATTCAACCCACGGCGCCCATGTCCGTTTTCGGCGTGCTCAGCAATCGTGGCCGCGGCCACGTGGTGACCACCATCCTGGTTGCCATGGTGGCCATGCTGTTCACCGCCATCAGCTACGGCCGAATGGCGCGCGCCTATCCCAGCGCCGGTTCGGCATTCACGTACGTCGGCCAGGAGATCAACCCCGCGCTGGGCTATGTCACCGGCTGGAGCATGGTGATGGACTATATGCTGAATCCCATGATCTGCATCATCTGGATCAGCCAGCAGGCGCATGTTTTCGCGCCGGCCATCCCGTACTGGAGCTGGGCGGCGTTCGTGGCGCTGGTCTTCACCTGGCTGAACGTGCTGGGTGTGCGCACCTCGGCGCGTATTAACGCCGCGCTGGCCGCCGGGATGGGCGTGGTGATCACCATGTTCTTCGTAGCCGCCGCGCGCTACATCTTCGGCGGGCCACATGACGGCCTGGCCTTCTTTACGCGCCCCTTTTACGATCCGGCGACGTTCAATACGGGCGCGGTGTTGGGCGGAACCTCGATCGCGGTGCTCACCTATATAGGATTTGACGGCATCTCGACCCTGTCGGAGGAAGCGGAGAACCCGCGGCGGAATATTCTGCTGGCCACGGTGCTCACCTGCGTGGTGATCGGGCTGCTGTCGGCGGTGCAGGTTTATGCCGCGCAGTTGCTGTGGCCTGCGTCGGAACCGTTTCCGGACGAGACGACGGCCTTCGTCTACGCCGCGGGACGGGCGTGGCATCCGCTGCTGGCGATTGTCGGCGTGACCCTGGTGGTGGCGAATTTCGGCTCGGGAATGGGAGCGCAGCTCGGCGCGGCACGGCTGCTGTTCGGCATGGGGCGCAGTAACGCGCTGCCGAAATCGTTCTTTGGGGCCATCGAACCGAAGCGCCGCATCCCCCGGAATAACGTGCTCTTCGTGGGTTTCGTCGCGCTGGCGGGCGCCCTGGCCATCCGCGATTTCGGGCTCGGAGCGGAGCTGTTGAACTTCGGCGCGCTGATTGCATTCATGGGTGTCAATCTGGCGGCCTTTGTGCGCTATTACGTGCGTGAACGCGAGAAGAAGCTGGGGAACCTGATCCCGCCGGTGATCGGCTTCCTGGTCTGCCTGCTGCTATGGTTGAACCTGAGCCGCACCGCGCAGATCGCCGGGGCCATCTGGATGCTGGCCGGTATCGCTTTCGGCGCATGGAAGACCCGCGGATTTCGCGGCGATCTGGTGGATTTCTCCATCCCCACTGAAGGGGAAGCATGAAACACGCTCTCGTCCTGCTGGCCGCGCTCATCGCGTCAGTGAACGCCGCCGACACGAAGATGCCGCTCACCACCGGCTGGTATATCCAGCCTTCCACCGATGCGAAGCAGGACGAGGTGGTGGCCGGTACGCCGTTCCAACCGCGCAATTCCTACAAGGCCACGGTGCCTTGCACGGTGATGGCGGCGCTGGTGGCCGATCAGGTTTATCCCGATCCGGCGTTCGGCACGAATCTGCGGACCATTCCGGGGACCACGTATCCCGTTGGCGAGAACTTCTCCAATATCCCCATGCCGCCTGGGAGCGCGTTCCGCTCATCCTGGTGGTATCGCACGCAGTTCACCGCGCCCGCCGATTTCGCGGGCAAAAGAATCCAGCTCCATTTCGACGGCATCAACTTTCGGGCGAACGTCTGGTTGAACGGCCATCAGCTCGCCAGCGCTGGCACGATGGCCGGCGCCTGGAGGCTTTTTGAATTCGACGTGACCGGCATCGCGGTCCCCGGCAAGCCCAACGCGCTCGCCGTTGAGGTGTTCCCACCCACGCCCGACGACCTCGCCATCACCTTCGTGGATTGGAACCCGGCGCCGCCCGACAAGGGCATGGGCATATGGCGCGACGTGTACCTGACCGCCAGCGGCCCGGTGACCATCCGTTTCCCGCAGGTGATTACGAAGCTTGACCTGCCCGCAGTGGACAAGGCGCATCTCACCATCACGGCCGAACTGCACAATGAATCCGGGCATTCGGTCAGTGGAACTTTGAAAGGACAAAGCGAGAGCATCGACCTTTCGCAGGCGGTGACGCTGGCGAAGGACGAGACGAAGGTGGTGGCGTTCGAGACCGACGTGGCCAATCCGCGGCTTTGGTGGCCGGCGCAGACGGGACCGCAGAACCTGTACACGCTGAAGCTCGATTTCGAAACCAGCGGGACGGTGTCGGACACCACGGAGACGCGCTTCGGTGTCCGCGAAATCACCAGCGAACTGGATGGCGATCATCGCATTTTCAGCGTCAACGGCCATCGCATTCTGATTCGCGGGGGCGGCTGGACCTTCGACATACTGCTTCGCGCCTCGCCCCAGCGCCAGGAAGACGAGCTGAGGTATGTGCGCGATCTGAACCTGAACGCGGTGCGCATGGAAGGCAAAATCGAAGACGACAACTTCTTGCGGCTAGCCGACGAGAAGGGCATTTTGGTGATGGCCGGCTGGTGCTGTTGCGACCACTGGGAGCACTGGCAGGACTGGGACGATGAGGACCGGACCGTCGCCGCTGAGTCGCTGCGCGATCAGATTCGGCGGCTGCGCGGGCATCCGTCGGCATTCAACTGGATGAACGGCAGCGACAATCCACCGCCGCCCGATATCGAAGCAATGTACGCAGGCATTCTGAAAGAGCTGAACTGGCCGAATCCGTTTGAATCATCGGCCACCGAGCGACCCACGCCGCTGACCGGCGCTACCGGCATGAAGATGACCGGACCTTACGAATATGTTGCGCCCAGCTACTGGCTGCTGGACCAGCAGCGCGGCGGAGCGCACGGCTTCAATACTGAAACCAGCCCTGGCCCGGCCATTCCACCTGTCGACAGCCTGCGCCGCATGCTGCCCGAAGGTCATCTCTGGCCCATCGATTCCTGGTGGGATTATCACGCCGGCGGCGGGGTTTTCAAGAACCTGAACGTCTTCCGGACGGCGCTGGATGAACGCTACGGACCTTCCGCCAACCTCGAAGAATTCGCCATGAAGGCGCAGGTGATGAGCTATGAGGGAGAGCGCGCCATGTTCGAGGCCTTCGGGCGCAACAAGTACCGCGCCACGGGGGTGATCCAATGGATGCTCAACAACGCCTGGCCCTCCATGATCTGGCACCTTTACGATTACTATCTGCGGCCGGGCGGATCGTACTTCGGCGCGAAGAAGGGCTGCGAGCCGCTGCACATCCAGTATTCCTACGACGACCATTCCATCGCCGTGGTCAATTCGTTTTATCAGGATTTCCAGAATCTGAAGGCGACGGCGAAGATCTACAACCTGAACATGAGCGAGAAATACTCGCAGGAGGCGACCTTCGACCTTCCCGCCGACGGGGTGCGGCGTGTCTTCGTGATCCCGGAGATCAAGGATCTGAGCCCGGTGTACTTCGTGCAACTGACGCTGGCGGACGGCGCGGGCAAGACGTTGAGCACAAATTTCTACTGGCTCTCGACGAAGGAGGACGTGCATGACTGGGAGAATTCCACGTGGTACCACACGCCCACCATGTCCTATGCGGATCTCACCGCGCTCAATTCCCTGCCTCGCGTGGAACTGCGCATTGCGGCAACGGCGGAAACGGACGGCGCGGACCGGATCACACACGTCACCATTGAAAACCCGACCCGGCATCTCGCGTTCTCGGTGCATTTGAAAGTGGTCAGCCCGCGGCGAGACCCGGAAGCACCTCAGGGCGAAGTGCTCCCGGTATTGTGGCAGGACAACTACTTCGCGCTGCTTCCTGGCGAAAAGCGGGAAATCAGCGCCACGTCGAGGCTCTCTGACGCGGGCACCGGGCCAAAGGCGCTGGAAGTTGAGGGTTGGAACGTGACGCCGAAATCCGTTCCCGTGGAGTAGCGGGACAGGTCAGGGCGCTTCAGTGGGCGACAGCGGCACTGTTACGTCGCGGAAATGACCGAGCACCACGAGCGTCCGCAAGCTGGCGTTGTCGAACACCTCGAGGGTCTTCACATAAATGCAACCGCCGACCGCAGGCACGGGCGGTATGGTCAGGCTCGCGCGGATTTCCCGGCGTTCGGCAAGAGTGAGACTCAGATCGGTATCGCTGCGCAGATCGAACGGCATGCTTTCTCCGGGCGCAATCACAAGGGTGGCGGATTTCAGAACGTTGCCGGCCGCATCGATGAAGGACACCGCCGCCGAACACGCTGGAAGACCCGGATTGAGCACGTTGAGCCGCGCTGTTTCACCAAAGGCCAGCCCGACCATGCCGGATGTTTCAACGGTTGGAGGTGACACCACCTGGGCGGACAGGCCCGATGCGATCAACATGAGGAGACACGTGAAGTGGGAGATTTTCGACATACCTTGACTTACCTCGCTTTCGAATTTGGAGATCAGGAATTCGATCTCCCCTGTCCGAACCCGGCAGGCAAACCAAAGTCGCGCATGACGGATTAATCCTGGGAGTGGCGGCCCTTGTCCGCCCAGGCGAGAGGCGACTGATACAGATCCTTGAGGCTCGCTTTAACGGTTAGCAGCACGCCGTCGCCATCCCACGTAGCGATGAGAAGAGGCATGTCCTCGTCCACCGCGCCCACGTAGATATTGGTGGATTCGTTCCCATCGTGGACCTCCACCATGCGCGACCAACCCTCCGGCAGGGCGCGATCCGCGGCGCCGGTGAAGGTCGCGGGCACATCCTCGAAAACCGCCATATCCAGCGCCTTCGCGCGGCCGCCCGAAGCCACCCAGGCCGCGGGTGCGACCAGACCCATCAACGGAATCCGCAAGTGATGAATGCCCTCATTCGTTTCGATCTCCCGCACCATCCGCTTGAAATCCAGCTTTTCGGGATGGGCGGTGGCGACGGCATGGTTCTCGCCGCGGGTGGCGAATCCGGCTGGCGGCTCGACCGCGCCAATGGCGGGCAGACCGAAGCGATGACTCAGCAGCGGAAGCGCGTTGCCGGGAAACGCGCCATCGATGCGCACCGCGGTGATCTCATCGGCCTCGGCAGTGACGATGGCCAGACCGCCAGGCCCGGCATAACCGTCCACCATTTCTTCGGGTTCCTTCGAGCGCGAGCCGAGAAAGCGCGTCCAGCCGGCTGGAATGGCGCTGGCGCGGACGGCGTCGACGTCTTCGCGCGGAGGCATCCCTTCTCCGTGGAACTCGAGGGTAACAACCTGGATGGCGGATGCTCCGGCGAGAGCCTGGAAGAACCGGGCATCGTCGCCGGCTTCGTTCGCGGCGATCGCCCGGGATAGCGCCCGGAGGGTGGCCGAGTTCAGGTTGATGTGAACCACTTCATCGGCCCTCGCCTGCAGATCGGCAAGGGCATCGGGGGGAGGCGCGGCCAGCGCCAATACGAACGGGACAAGCAGGAGAAGCAAGAGGTGTTTCATCATGGCGGTTACCATAGAACACGCTGGCGCTATCCTGGCGGTTCCCGAAAAACGAAAGACGGGCGCACGAGGCCCGTCCAATTCCGGGTCTTGTTTCTCCAACAGTTACGAGCGGTCGCGATACCCGCCGCCACCACCACCGGCCCGGCGACCACCGCGATCGCCACGGCCGCCGCCGCCACCACCGCCCTCACGGAGAGCCATCGGCCGCGCCTCATTGACCACGAGCGCACGACCCAGCAGCTCCCTGCCGTTGCACGACTCAATGACATGATTGGCCTGCGCATCGTTGCCGATTTCGACGAACCCGAATCCGCGCGCTTCACCGCTGAAACGGTCGCGCATTACGTTGACGCTATCCACCGTGACACCGGCCTGCGCGAAGAAGCTCTCCAGATCGCTTTCGGTGGCGGAATAGGGAAGGTTACCTACGAAAAGTCTCACATACACTCCTGACTGACAACTTCGGACTAGCAGGGATTCGCAACCGCGGACTTGCCGGAGGAACTACTCAAGCGGACCGGGACGGAAACTGACTCTTCCAAAACTGTCCAGGCCATTATGCCAGAACTGGCCCGGCCGGGTCAAAGGGCGAGCGCGCGGACGGGGCGCGTGCTATGATGCTGTCCCGGAGGCGCGGCATGAGCCTGTTGAATCGAATGACCCGGTCGCGCGGAAGCGGCGCTATTGTGCTGGTCCGGCTGCTGGTGGGCGGCGTGTTTCTTACGGAGGGAATCCAGAAGTTTCTGTTTCCGGCCGCCCTGGGCGCGGGGAGATTTGTAAAAATCGGGATTCCCTATCCCCAGCTAAGCGCCCCGTTCGTGGGGGTGGTGGAAATCGTCTGCGGAGCCATGATCGTGGTGGGTTTGCTCACGCGGCTGGCGGCGATTCCACTGCTCGCCGATATTGGCGTAGCCATCCTGACCACCAAGGTCCCCATGCTGCACCATCAGGGGTTCTGGGCCATGGCGCACGAAGCGCGCACGGATTTCTGTATGCTGCTCGGGCTCCTCTTCCTGATGATCGAAGGCGGCGGGACTTTTTCTCTGGACCGGCGGCTTTGAAGAATGAACCGCTCTGGCAGCACATGGCGCTGCCCCACTTAGGCTTTAACCAGGGCCACCAGCTTCGGTCCAATGGCTTCCAGGGGCAGCACGAAATCGGCATGCACTTTGGCGAGCGCGCTGTCCGGCATGCCGCGATACTCCGCCGTGGCGGGGTCCTCCACAATCGCGATACCGCCCTGCTGCTTGATGGCCAGCAGACCGGCCGCGCCGTCCTCCAGCAGACCGCTCAAAACCACTCCCACGACGCGCGCCCCGAATTCGCCCGCCACGGACCGAAACAGAGCATTGATCGACGGATGATGCTGGCTTCCCGGCGCTCCCCGGCCCAGCAGCATTCGCTGGTGCAACACGGTGAGGTCATACCCAGGCGGCGCAACGTAGATGCAGCCGCGCTCCACCTGCCGGCCGCTCTCGGGATGCCGGGCGGGCAGCGATCCGGCTTTCGCGAGAATTTCCGGCAGAAGGCTCTTACTGTCCGAGGAGACGTGCAGGACGACGAACAGACTCGCCGGAAAATCGCGGGGGAAGTGCCTGACCACCTCCTGAAGCGCCCCGACGCCACCCGAGGAGGCACCCATCGCGACAATATCGCAGGCAGGCATTTTATCCCGTACCGGCTTGAGGATTGTATTTGATGCTACCCCATTTGCGAGCAAACGGGGCGATAATTAATCGAATCGATGGCGAAGAGCGTTACAAGAAAAGCGGTGACCGGGAGGAAGCCTGGGCAGCAGGCTCAACCGGCGGCAACCGGCGCCAATGGCAAGCCCATTTTCCCCATTGTGGCGGTGGGCGGCGCCGACGGGGGCATTGACGCCTTCAAGCAGGTGCTGCAGGCGTTGCCGGCCGGAACGGGGATGGCCTGCGTCTTCGTACAGCACCTGGCGCCGAGGCTGGTAAGCACGCTGACGCAGGTGCTCTCCCGGCACAGCGCGATGCCAGTGAGCGAGGCCCGGCAGGGGCTGCGCGTGGAGCCTGGCCGCGTCTACGTTATTCCCGCGCAGGCCGAGATGACCATCGAGAACGGCAAGCTGGTGCTGTCACCGCAGGGGACTCAATCCGGGCCGCGCGCACCCATCGACCATTTCTTCCGCTCGCTCGCGGCCGACCGCGGGAATTGCTGTATTGGAGTCCTTCTTTCCGGAGGGGCCACGGATGGAACGCGGGGAATTCTGGCGATCAAGGCGGCGGGCGGCATCACCTTCGCGCAGGAGAGCAACAGCGCGGCCGCGCCGGCCATGCCGGGAAGCGCGATTTCCACGGGCGCGGTGGACTTCGTGCTCTCGCCCGAAGACATCGGCCGCGAACTGGTCCGCCTGGCGGAGCATCCCTACGTCGCCGGGGCCGCCCTTCTGGACGAAGAACCGGCCGACGCTCAGGACGCGGCGGCCATCGTGCGCATCCTGGCGCTGGTCCGAACGGAGACGGGGGTAGATTTTTCTCACTACAAACAGGCCACCATCCGCCGGCGGATCATGCGCCGCATGGCGCTGAGCCGCATGGACAACCTGGACGCATATTTGCAGCGGCTGCGCTCCGCGCCCGCTGAACTCTCCGTTCTGCATGAAGATTTCCTGATTCACGTCACCCGGTTTTTTCGCGATCCCGCGGCCTTCGAGGCGTTGCATGAACACGTTTTTCCCAACATCGTGGCGGGCCGCGACCGGTCCTCACCGATTCGCATCTGGGTGCCGGGTTGTTCGTCGGGTGAAGAGGTTTATTCACTGGCGATCGCGCTGATGGAATTCCTGGACAAAACGGCAGGCCGCCTCAGTATTCAGTTCTTCGGCACGGATATCAGCGAAAGCGCCCTGGAGAAGCCGCGCTACGGGCTGTACCCGCAGAGCATCTCCGAAGACGTCTCCGCGGAGCGCCTGCGCCGCTTTTTCACGCGCACCGAGGGAGGCTACCGGATCACCAAGCAGATTCGCGAAATGTGCGTCTTCGCGCGCCACAACGTGGTGCAGGACCCGCCGTTCCTGCGGCTGGACCTGATCAGTTGCCGCAACGTTCTTATTTATCTGGGCCCGCTGCTGCAGCGGCGCGCCGGACCGGTTTTCCATTACGCACTCAAACCCGATGGATTTCTGCTGCTGGGGTCTTCGGAAACCGTGGCGCCGTTCGGCGAACTGTTCGCGCCGGTGGACAAAAAGTCGCGCGTATACCGCCGCAAAGCGGGTGTCGCGCGCATCCCGGGGGACGCTCCGGCCATGCCGTGGATTCCGCCACGGTCCGGCATTCAACCGCTGACCGAGGACTGGACGGAGGTGGAACTGGCGCGGGAGGGCGACCGCGAGGTGCTGGTCCGCTATGGGCCGCCGGGCGTGATTATCGACGATGAATTGAATATTCTCCAGTTTCGGGGCCGGACCAGTCCGTGGCTGGAGCCGGCCGAGGGCGCGGCCACTCTGAATCTGCCGCGGATGGCGCGCGACGGGCTGGCGCTGGAACTCCGCAGGGCCGTGCAAAAGGCCCGGAGCAGCAATGGCGTGGTCCGCCGCGAGGGGCTGCGCACGGACGCGGATTCCGAAGCAACCGAGTTTGCCGTGGAGGTGATTCCCTTGCGGGGCTCGCCGGGCCGAGCGCGGCGCTTTCTGATTCTGTTCGAGCCAGCAAAGCTCCCGGCCGGCGCCGGGACCGCGCGGCAGGCCGGCCGCGGGCGAGCGCCTGGCCAACTGCAAAAGGAGAACGCGCGCCTGCGGCGGGAGCTGGCTTCGGCGCGGGAATATCTGCAATCGATCATCGAGGACCAGGCGGCCTTCAACGAAGAAACGCGCACGGCCAATGAAGAGATTCAGTCGGCCAACGAGGAATTGCAGAGCACCAACGAAGAACTGGAGACGGCGAAAGAGGAACTGGAATCCTCCAACGAGGAGCTGAACACCGTCAACGAAGAACTGCGCACACGCAACGAGCAGCTCTGGCAGGCCGGCAACGACCTGCTGAATTTGCTGGCCAACGTGAACATGCCCATCGTGATGCTGGGAAACGATTTGCGCATCCGGCGCTTCACGCCCATTTGCGAAAAGATCCTGAACCTGATTCCCAGCGATGTCGGCCGGCCGATTGGCGATATCAAGTCCACGCTCAGCGTGGCCAGCGTGGAACCGCTGCTTCGTGAAGTGATCGAGAACCTGGAGCCGGCGTCGGAGGAAGTCACCGACGTGAACGGCCACCGTTACTCACTGCGCGTGCGGCCCTACCGGACCGAGGACAAACGGATCGACGGCGTGGTGATGGTGCTGGTGAGTATCGGCAAGGGCCGCCGCTCCGTGGCGCACCGGGACATCTTCGGCCGCGCGCTCCTGGACGCGCAGGAACAGCAACGGCGGCAGCTCTCGCGGGAATTGCACGACGATTTGAATCAGCGGATCGCCGTTCTGGAGCTGGATGTGGAAGCGCTGGAAAAGAACCCTCCCGCCGCCGACGGGTTGCGCAAGAGTCTGCGCCACGTGCGCCGGCAGGTGGGCGAGCTTTCCGAGGAAATCCGGCGGATCGCGTGGGAGCTGCATACCACGGTTCTGGACGACCTCGGCCTGGTGCCAGCGCTGGAATCGTTCTCCCGCGAGTTCTCCGAACGGGAAGGCATCCCGGTACGGTTCGGCGCGCGGGGCGTCCCGGCTGATTTACCGCGCCCCATCGCGGTGGGGTTATACCGGATCACCCAGGAGGCGTTGCGCAACGTCTCTCGCCACTCGGGCTCCAACGATGCGGCCGTCGAACTTGTATTCGCGGAGAATTCCATCGAGCTGGCGGTCCGTGACAACGGAATCGGGTTCGATCAGTCCGAGGCGCGGCCTGGCCTCGGGCTCACCAGCATGGAAGAGCGCACGCACCTCATCGATGGTACTTTCGAGGTGATTTCCAAGCCCGGCGCTGGTACCGAAATTCGCGTCCGCGCGCCGATCACGGTAACCCATTCATAAATACCCGTGCTATTCTATCTACCGCTGTGGGAAAGACACGTATACTCCTCGTCGAGGACCACACCCTGGTAGCGGAAGGACTGGCCAAATTAATTGATGCTGAATTTGATTTAATTGGCAAGGCAGATAACGGCCGCGCGGCTGTCCAGTCAGTTGCAGAGCATCATCCAGACGTGGTGCTTCTCGACATTTCCATGCCTCTTTTGAACGGCCTGGAAGCGGCTCGTCAAATTCGCGCGGAATTCCCGGAAACGAAGGTCGTGTTTCTAACTATGCACACCGATCTGGCCTATGTGGCCGAGGCGCTGCGCACGGGGGCTTCGGGGTATCTGCTGAAGCGATCCGCGGTCTCCGAACTGGGCACGGCCATCCGCGCGGCGATGAACGGCGAGGTGTACATCACGCCGCAGATTGCCGGCCGCATGAAGGCATCCGACCGGCCGGAGACGATGACCCGGCCCAAGCTGACGGCCCGGCAGCGCGAGGTGCTGCAGTTGATTGCGGAGGGTTTCACCGCGAAAGAGCTGGCGAAACAACTCCACATTTCCACGAAGACGGCGGAGTTTCACCGGGCCGCCATACTGCAGAAGCTGGGGCTGCACGGAACCGCGGAGCTGATTCGCTACGCGCTGGAACACCACATCAGCGGGAACAAGTCGATCGCGAAGGCCTGAGGCTCCCGCTCCATAACTGTCGCGGCTCGGAACCTGCTGCTAAGATGTTCACTGGTGATTCCATGATGAAAACCGTCTTCCAATACGCTCTCGCTTTAGTTGTCTCCGTGGGTGTGGTGGGTGCGCAGCAGAGTCCTCCCGCGCAGGCTGAAGTGACCATCGCGGGCAAGACACTCAGCATCAAGTACTCCGCTCCTTCGGTGCGCGGCCGCGAAGGCCAGCTTTTTGGCCCCGGAGGGAAGATCTCCCACGACCCGAACTACCCGGTGTGGCGCGCGGGCGCCAACTCGGCAACCACACTTCACACCGACGCCGACCTGGATATCAACGGCCTCAGCGTGCCGGCCGGCACCTATACGCTGTTCGTGCTGATTGAGGACCCGGACGCGTGGCAACTGATTGTCAACAAACAGACCGGGCAGTGGGGCCTGAAATACGACGCGGGGCAGGATCTGGGCCGGGTCAAGATGACCATGAGCAAGCCACCGGCGATGGTGGAGAAGTTGAGCTACACGCTTTCGGACGCGGGCGGCAATAAAGGCAAGCTGGAACTGGTCTGGGAGAATCACGCCGCATCCGTGCCGATCACGGTGAAGTGATCGTCTCCGTGGTGGTGCCCGTTCGCCGCGAAATAGGGGCGATCGAGCGCTTTCTGGCGTCGCTGGCAGCGCAGGACGCCGCGGATGTGGACTGGGAAGTGATCGTCGCCGATGGCATGAGCGACGACGGCACCCGCGACGTGCTGGCAACCTGGGCGCGGCGCTGGCCCAGGCTGACGGTGATCGACAACCCACTCCACTACGTCTCCAGCGGGCTGAACGCAGCGGTGCGCGCGGCGCGTGGGGACATTATCGTGCGCATGGACGCGCATTCGGAATACGCTCCAGACTACCTGCGGCAATGCATTGCGGTGCTGGAGGAGACGGGCGCGGACAACGTGGGTGGCCCGGCTCTCACACGCGCCACGGGATGGATGGCGCGGGCGGTGGCGGCGGCGTACCACTCACGCTTCGGCTCGGGCGGCGCGAAGTTCCACGATGCCGAATACGAGGGCCCGGTGGACACGGTGCCGTATGGGTGCTGGCGCCGGGCGACGCTGGAACGGGCGGGTCTTTTCGATGAATCGCTCATTCGGAATCAGGATGACGAGCTGAATCTGCGGATCATCCGTGGCGGCGGGCGGGTCTGGCAGTCGCCCCGTATTCGCTCCTGGTACTGGCCGCGCAACTCCCTGCGCGCGCTGTTCGCCCAGTACTTTCAGTATGGCTTCTGGAAGGTGGCGGTGATTCGGAAACACGGGCGTCCGGCTTCGTGGCGGCATCTGGCGCCCGGTGTTTGTGTGTTGCTGGGGCTGGGGCTGGCGATCTCTTCCGCTTTCTGGCGATGGCCGCTGATGGTTTTGGGCGGGCTGGCTGCCGCGTATGGCGTGGGTGCGGTGGTTGCCTCGGTGGCCGCGGCCCGGCGGGGCGGGTGGGAGTTGTTGCCTGCCCTTCCCGTGGTGTTTGGGGTTTGCCACTTAGCTTATGGCCTGGGATTTTTGATGGGCCTTGGTAACCGCTCCGTTACCGTCGCGGTTCGGTAGGAAGTTCTCCGACCCAGGTTCCGTATGGCGGCAGCACGAACCGCTTCAGATCCACCGGCCGTCCGGCCTTCGCGAAAGAGCTCAACAGCGTTGCCGCTTCCTTGGACGGCACATCGAAGCTGACCACCTGCACCGTCGGAGTGCAGTTCAGAGCCACCAGCACCGGCGCGCCATCAGCGGGCTTGCGCAGGTACGACAGCACATTGTGATCGCTTGCATTCAGCAACTCGAAATCTCCGTCGTGCAACGCGGGGTTTTTCTTGCGCAGCCGGATGAGCGCCTTGTAGAGGTTGAGCAGAGACAAGGGATCCGCCCGTTCGGCAGCGACGTTGATGTCCTTGTAGCCGGGAGCCACCGGCAGCCACGTGGAGGTTGCGGTGCTGAAACCGGCACTGGTGGTGTCGTTCCACTGCATGGGCGTACGCTCGCCGTCGCGGCCTTTGTCTTTGGGCCAGCCGGTGACGCCGATGGGGTCGCGCACGTCCTCTTTGCGCTGCGGGTCGTTATTCTGCATCCCCAGCTCCTGGCCGTAATAAATCAGCGCGGTGGATCGCGAGGTCAACAGCAGCGTGGCGATCAGCCGGGCGATCACGGCGTCGTGCGAGCCGTCGGCATAGCGGTCCCAACTGCGCCGGTTGTCGTGATTATCGAAGACGAACAACGGCGTGTTGCCGTTGAGACCGGCCTCGGCGTCGCGCAGAAGACGGCGGAAGTCATCGGCGGAGATGCGATTGAGAAAGCCGAGCTGGGTGTCCATGGGGAGCTGGAGCTCGTCGTTTTTCGCCCCGTACATTTTGGCCAGATCCTGCACGCTGGAGACGTAGGTTTCGCCGATGAGCAGGTGGTCCGGAGACTCGTCGGTAACGCGGCGCAACTCGCGCAATACATCGTGGACTTCGGGCAGATTGTCGGTGTATTGGCGGGACACGATGGGGTCGCCGAAGGCGTTCAGGCCGGGCCGGACAGGCTCATCGCGCAACTGGGGATCTTCAAAAAGACAGGTGATCGCATCCAGACGGAACCCGGCCACGCCATGCTTCATCCAGAACCGAACCACATCGTACATGGCGGCGCGCACATCGGGATTGCGCCAGTTGAGGTCCGGCTGTTCCTTGTAGAACTCGTGATAGTAGAATTGCTTCCGTTTCGGATCCCACTGCCAGGCCGAATGCCCGAACAGCGATTGCCAGTTGTTCGGCGGATGGCCGATGCCTTTGCCGTCCTGCCACATGTACCAGTCCGCGCGGGGGTTGGTGCGCGAAGAGGAGGACTGGAGGAACCAGGGGTGCTTGTCGGAGGTGTGATTGAGCACGAGGTCAGCAATGATGCGGATGTTGCGCTTGCGGGCCTCGGCGACGAGGCGGTCGAAATCGGCCATGGTTCCGTATTGCGGATCGATGGCGCGGTAGTCGGAGATATCGTAGCCGAAGTCCACCTGAGGCGAGGGATAGAAGGGGGTGATCCAGATGGCGTCAACGCCGAGGCTTGCCAGATAGTCGAGGTGGCGGGTGATGCCGTTGAGGTCGCCGATGCCGTCGCCGTTGGTGTCGGCGAAACTGCGCGGGTAGATCTCATAGATCACCGCGTTCCGCCACCACGCCCCTGTCTGGGTGGGCGGCGGATTCGGGGGCTCGGCGGACTGGGCGAGGGGCAGAGCGATCAGGGCGAAGAGCATCGCCGAGGGGATGGCGTTCCGGGGCATCCTGTTCAGTCTATCGCTTGCGCGAAAAGCTGTTTGAGGAGCGGAGCGCGCGGTTATTCCAGAGACGCGGGAATGCCTTCGCGCCAGGACGGATACCGCAGCGTAATGCCGAGGGCGCGGCGGATGGCGGAACCGTCCACGCGGCGGTTGGCGCGCGGACGGGTGCGGGGAAGCGGCGCGGTGACGGGAGATCGCCCCAAAAAGTTCAGGATTTCGATGGAGGGGCACGGGTGGTTGTCGGCCACCGGCCACGCGCCCGTCACCTGGCTGAGAAGCGCGGCCTCGGCGTGGGCGGCGAGATCTTCCACATGGATACGGCTGACAATATCGGTGGAATCGGCGCCGCGCAGGCTGACGTGAATACCGCGGCCGGGTCCATAAATGGCTGCCGGGCGCAGAACCATGGGCGACCACGGACCGTTCAGGACAGCCTGCTCGGTTCGCACGCGGGCATGGGCGCGATCGGAGACGGGCGCCACCGGGGTTGTTTCATCGACGCATTGGGCATCGCCATAAACGCCGGTGGTGGAGAGGTACACCACGCGTGATGCGCCCGCGAGAGCCTCCACCGCGAGCCGATCCAAGCCGTCCGGCAGCGTGGGGATGGAGTGCAGAACATGGACGCCGGGCGCGATCATCGCGCGCAACGCGGCAAGGGCTCCAGGTTTCTCCAGATTGAATGAATGGCGCGTGGTGCACTGCACCGCGCAGCCGCGCGCAACAAGGCGAGCGGCGACTCGCCGGCCGGTGTAGCCACAACCAAGAATCAGGACTTCAGGCACCGTCGTTATACGATGAACTCATAGATGCGCAGTATTATCTGGCTGGCCACGGCCGCGGGAATCATCACGGGTGTGTTTGTTTCACCTCTGGAGTTGTTCGCGACGGTTTACCTGTCCTCCGCGCACTGCGTGAAGCACATGCTGTTGAATATGATTGCGCCATTCTTCCTTGTGATCGGCCTTCCGCCGGCGATGGCCCGGCGGCTCCGGTTGCCCGCCGCGCTGGCGTGGATTGGCGGGGCCGCATCGCTGGTGGTTTGGTACGTTCCTTCACTGTACAACGCGGCGCTGCGGGACCCGCGCGTGGAAGCGGCACAGACGATTTCGTGGGTACTGGGCGGCATGCTGCTGTATTTGCCTTTGTACAATCCGTGGAAGCCCAACCGGCTGAAGCCGGTGCCGCAGGGCATCATCTATCTGTTCGCGCTGGCGGTGGTGACGTCCATCGTGGGTCTCCGGCTGGCCACCATGCCGCCGGGATCCTTCGGCAGCTATCTGGCGCCGAAGGACCCGCTGCACATCCTGGACGCGCTGCAGAACAGCTATCATCTGAACCCGGAGGACGACCAGCAGACCGCCGGCTTCCTGTTCTGGGTGGGCTCCATTCTGGTGTTTCTGTGGTCGGTGATGATTATGTTCTACCGGATGTACACGGCCGACCGGGACATGACTAATTCCGGCAAGGCGTCCTGACATTTCCGCCGCGCTTTCGCGCAAGGCGTTGTGCGGTTCAGACTGCCATGGCAGCGCATGGCGCTGCCCCACTTCGGCTACTGAAGAACCGTGGAGCGCTGGTAGCGCCAGAGCGAGAAGATGTATCGCTCTCCGGTGGCCAGGACGCGGCCATCGGGAGCCCAACCAGCTCGCGAGCTGTCTCCCTCAATCGCCATGGGCACAATGGTGAACGATTTGGACGCGGGGTCCAGGATCGCGGTCTGATAGTAGAAACTGTGATTCGAAACTACCGACACCAGAACCCGACCGCGCGCGTCCACGGCGGCCGGCGAGAGCGGGACACTGGCAATGTGGTATTCGGCGGGCACCGGCAAATCCTCCGCAGCACCGCCCCGCGCCGGAATCCGGACCATCCCCAGCACCCCCTTCGTGGCGCGCCGCACGTATAGATATTGGCCTTTAGGATCGAGCGTCACGTCGATGCCCTCGGTGATGCGCCGAGGTTCACCGCCGGCCACTGGTTGCGCCCAGATGGCTCCGCCGAACGAATAGTACAGCGTGTTGCCATCCGGCGAAGCCGCCATGCCAGAGTCGCTGCGCGTCGAAAAGCGCCGCAGCACGCGCCCGTCATCGCGCGAAGCGATGGCAATCCGGCGTTGATCCCCGGAGCCGATCACGAATGCCACGTTGCCGCCAAATGTGGTGGCCGGCACGGAGGTGTCTTCCGTGGTCTCCACCAACACCCGGGGCTCGCCTCCTGGACGCAGTGCCGCCAGGCGCCCCCTGCCCCAGCCCATCACCGTGGTCAGCACTTCACCGCCAGGCGCCACCACCGTTCGCGGAGTCCCGCTCCCAAACTCCTCGCCAGTTCCCCCCGATGCGTTGACCCTCAGAATCACGTTGGGGTTCTGAAACTGGTCCAGATACAGCGAGCCGTCGGGCGCCGAGTCCATAGCGACAGGCCGGGACGAATTCGGGAAAGACAGCAACTCCCGCGGCTTCCCGCCGGGTTTTCGTGGAACCTCCAGGAGCCGCTCCGTATCTCCTTCCACCGAGGCTGCGTAGACCATCTCCCCATCCGGCGATACGTCCAGCGGCGACCAGTACGAGAATCCCGGATCGAGGTGAAAACCGGGCGCCAAATCCCGCGACGTCTGCGAACCCAGATCGAACACCAGCATGCGCGAACTCTGCGAGCGCTCTTTCCCGCTGGCGCCGTAGTACACCAGCTCCTTGCCGCCGGGAAAGGCGCGCAGGATTGGCGCGACGTCGCCTTCGGGCAGGAATACCGGCAACTCATCCAGCCGGCCGGATTCCGGCCAGAAATGAAAGAGCTGGTTGTCGCCCTGGTCGGTGAGCTTCGCCACGATCAGGCTGCCATCGGATAGCGGCGCGGGAGCATACGCTTCACCGAGCAGCATGCGCGGCTCTCCGCCCAGCGGCGGCACGGAGTAGACTCCCAGCGGGTGGCCCCACACGCGGTCGAAGTAGATCCTGCTTCCATCGGGCGCCCAGGCCGCGGCGGTGACGTAGCCGTGCTCGCGATCATGAGTGAGAACGGACCAACTGCCACCGTCGGGTTTCATCACGGCGAGTTGCACCTGCTGATCCACGAACGCCAGAAACGCGAGCAGTTGTCCGTCGGGCGAAAGGCGCGGTTCAAATGAGTTCGCCGGGCCGCCCAGCATCACCCCGGACCAGACTTCCTGCGCGGGCCCACGGCGCATTTTCCAGATGACGCCCACGGCAACGATCAGCAGCACGGCCATGGCGGCTACGATCCACGGGAGCATGGTGCGCGGTTTCGACGCCGCCGCTGTCGCCGCCACAGCCGGCTCGGGCGCGGCCAGCGCATCGTCGATCTCCAGCCTGGCCACTCCGATATCCGGCAGACGGCGTTTGCGGTCCTTCTGCAGGCAGCGCTTGAGCAGACGCAAAACAGGTGCGGGGATCGCCGGCGGCAAGGCGGTCCAGTCGGGTTCGGCGCGCACGACGGCAGCGAGCACATCGGTGGTGGAATCGCCATCGAAGGTGCGTTTGCCCGACAACATTTCATAGAGCACGCAACCGAACGCCCAGATGTCCGCGCGCTTGTCGACCACCGCGCCGCGGGCCTGTTCCGGCGCCATGTAGGCCGCGGTGCCCAGAATGATGCCCGCCCTGGTCGCCTGAAGGGTGAGGGTGGGCGAGGCCGCGGGATTGGAGCCGGAGGGCGCCGCTGTTTCACTGACCTTCGCAAGACCGAAGTCGAGAACCTTGACTTCACCATCCGGGGTGACCTTCACGTTGGCCGGTTTCAGATCGCGATGAATCACCCCTTTCTCATGCGCCGCTTCCAGCGCTTCGGCGATCTGGCGCGCCAGCGGCAACGCTTCCTCCCACGGGATGGGGCCGCGGGCGACGCGATCCGCCAGCGTCTCGCCTTCCACCAGTTCCATCACCAGCGCGCGCTCCTCCACGCCGTAGATGGCCGCGATCTTCGAGTGGTTCAGCGAGGCCAGCACCTGCGCTTCGCGGGTGAAGCGGGCAAGGCGATCAGGGTCGTTGGCGACGGAATCCGGCAGCAGCTTGATGGCGACTTCGCGGTTGAGTTTAGTGTCGGTGGCGCGCCAGACTTCGCCCATGCCTCCTTCGCCGATTTTGGCGGTGATGCGGTAGTGAGCAATGGAAGAATTTGGATTCATCGGGGGTTGCTTGACGTGGTTACATCACTTTCGGAGCGCCTTGATGCAGCACGGAGTCGAGGCCGGCGATGGCGCCGGCTACCTGGCGGCTGATGGTCTCCAGGTTGCACAACGTCTGAATGCGCTGGCGGCGGCTGGCGAGTTGCGCGGGGGCGAGTACATAGCCGAGCAGACCGCAGGGCTCGGCGATGCTGACCAGCATGATGTCGCGCGTATCGGGAATGGTGTCGGAGAGGATGGCTTCGGCGAGGCGCTCGCGGACGTCCTGCCGCGGACGGTCATCGGCGATGGGGAAGCGCTCGACATCGATGATCCAGAGACGCTTCGATTTCTCGTGCCGGAGGATGCCCTGGCGGATGAGGGAGGCGAGCGCTTCGCCTTCGAGATCGTCACGGCGGTGAAAGATTTCATCGATCCACTGGCGCACGGAAGTGAGATCGCCACGCTGGGACATGGCGGCCAGAACACGATCGAGAGTGGCGCTTCCGGTGGGGCTGCGATCGAGGATGTGAATGGCTTCCGTACAAGTGTCGATTCTGCGGGCCAGCGCGAGATCGAAGAACACCGCTCCGACCAGGGCGCAGGCGGTACCGAATTCGCGCGAGGAGCGCAACCCGCCGGTGGTTTCATCGACCGCCAACAGGACCACTTCCTCGAGCATGGTCAACATGGCAGCTCTCCGTGGATGCGCAGCACGTGATGGAGACCGCTCATGTCGAACACTTTGCGCACCGGAGCGCTAAGGCCGCAAACGGCGAACTCGGAGCCGCGGGTTTGGGCGGCGCGCGCGGCTTGCAGAAGCGCACGGAGGCCGGCGCTGGAAATGTAATCGAGCGTGGCGAAATTGGCGGCCACCCTTGGATGCCCTTCCACGGCCGATCGGAGCGCGGTCTCGAGGGCGTCGGCTGTTTCACCGTCGGCACGGCCGGTTACCGTGACCACGTGCCAGCCTTCCCGCGTTTCCTCGGTGAGTTGAATCATGTTGGCTTCAGCGCTTCCCAGGCTCCGACGGCCGCCACATGGTCAGACGGTTCCAGCCAGCTACACGCTCGTACCGCAAGTCTCTCACGATCTGGCGCACCAGGTGGATACCGAGACCGCCGGCGGCCCGCGTCTCCAACGGCGCGTCCAGGTCGGGTTCGGGCGCCGTTGTCGGGTCGAAGGGGGCGCCGCGGTCGGCAAACTCGATGGCCACGTCATGATTGGCCCGCATTTCCAAGCGCACGCGAGCAGCTTCGCGCATACCTTCGCATCCCCCATGGCGGATGGCATTGGAGAACAATTCGTCGAGCACGAGATTCAGGTCGAATTCGGCGTCCTCTCCCAGTGCGTGTTCGCGGCAGAAACGCGCCGCCTCCGCCGCCAGACGCGGGAGTTCACTCAGCTTGCCGTCGAGTAACAAAGAATCGGTTGATTGTCACATAGGCCGACTGAGGCTTTCAACTTGCGCTGAAGCCGCGGCGTCGCATATGATCACGTGGTGAAGCACAGTCTGTTGCTGCTGGCGGCCGCGGCTTTGACGCCCGCGGGTTTTTCGCAACCGGTTCAACCAGATGTCATCCCGTTGAAAAACTGGGCGGTGCCAAAAACGAGCGACGAGGCGGCCCAGGGCCGGACCGCGGCCACCCCGGATGGCGTTGCCGGCCTGGTGTTCGTTTCGATCACGCCGTGCCGCATTGTGGACACGCGCGCCAGTGCAGCCTTTCCTACCGGCTTCGGCCAGCCGTCGCTGGTGGCTAATGCGCCGCGCATTTTCGTGATTCCCGAGTCGACCCGCTGCGCCATCCCGATGGCCGCCGCATATTCACTGAACTTCGTTTCGGTGACCCCGGTGGGACATCCGGTGTACTGGATGGCGGCCTGGCAGGATGACGTGTCGTGGCCGGGCACGTCGATTCTCAACGCCCTCAATGGTGGCATCGTGGCCACCGCGGCGATTGTACCCGGCGGCGCCACCGACGGCGGCATCCAGGTGCTGTCCACGAACGACGGGGACGTGGCGATCGATATCAACGGCTATTTCGTGCAGGCCAGCACGGTGACGGGACCGACGGGCGCTACCGGACCGACCGGCGCAACTGGAGCAACTGGCGCAACTGGCGCGACTGGCGCGGGAACCGCCGGAGCGACCGGGGCGACGGGTACGGGCGGTCTGATCGACTTTGCGGATTTCTATGCGTTGATGCCTCCCGATAACTCGGCGACCGTTGCCGTGGGTGGGGACGTGCAGTTTCCGGAAGATGGACCGTCGTCAGGGAGCGGCCTCATCGCGCGGACAAGTGCATCGGCGTTCAACCTGTCTGCCGTTGGCACTTATCAGGTGATGTTTCAAGTGAGCGTGACCGAGGCGGGCCAACTGGTTTTGACCCTCAATGGAACTGAGCTGGCCTACACGGTTGTGGGGCGCGCCACGGGCACCAGTCAGATTGCGGGACTCTGTCTGGTGCAGACGACGGCCACCAATTCGGTTCTCACCGTTCGTAATCCATCGGGCAATTCCACGGCGCTTACCATTACACCGCTTGCCGGCGGGACGGACGCGGCCTCAGCGCATCTTGTGATCACGGAAATCGGCGCAGGCCTGACCGGACCGACTGGGGAGACGGGCCCAACGGGTGCGACAGGAGCGACGGGTGCGACAGGAGCGACGGGTGCGACGGGACCGACAGGCGGTGAAGGCGGTGAAGGCGGTGACGGCGGCGCTGGTGGCGCTGGCGGCGATGGTGGCACCGGCGGCGCTGGCGGTGCTGGTGGCGTAGGTGGCACCGGCGGCACCGGGGGTATAGGCGGCTCAGGCGCATAGCCGGAGGCACGCCGACTGGCATGTAGGAAGCTGTCGTCTATTCGATCTGCACCAGGCCGTTACTGGGAGCGAGGTGTTCCGCGGCGGCGCCATCCTCGAGCGTTTGCGGATCGCGGAAGAAATCGAAGTACGAGATCTGATGCACGCAGGAGACCGTGCAGTACGGCGCGCAGCTCTTTTTTGTCAGATAGTGCTGGCGGATGTCCGCGAACGTGTATTCCAGCAGCGGGCGGGCCGGATAGCCCCGTTGTTGGGAACAATAATGGACCAGGCCGTCCTCGCAAATATAGAGGTAGCGGCCGCCGGCGCGGCACTTCCATTCACTCGGCTCGCCATTCGCGATCTTATCCTGGAAATAATTGATCTGAGCGAAGTTTGACTTCTCCAGACCGCGCATTTCCGTGAAGACTTTGCGCTCTCGCTCGCCCAGCGGCTTCAGTTGCCCGCCGCCGTCGTGGATGATGCCCACGGTGGAACTGAAGCTGAGCTCCAGCGCCCGGTGACCCACCACCAGCGCATCCTCGGGATTCTTGATGCCTCCGCCCAGCACGGAATTGATGTTCACGTGAAACAGCGCGTGCTCGGAGAGAACCTGCAGCTTCTTGTCGAGCACTTTGAGGCTCTTCTTGGAGACCTCGTCGGGCATGACGTTGTCGATGCTGATCTGCATGTGGTCAAGACCAGCCTGGTTGAGCCGTTTTACGCGATCGGCCGTGAGCAGGTAGCCGTTGGTGATGAGGCAGGCCAGCGCGCCGTTCTTGCGGACACGCGCGATCAACTCGTCGAGTTCGGGATGGAGCAGGGGTTCGCCGCCGCTGAAGGTGACGATGGTGGTGCCCAGCTCGGCCAGCCGGTCCAGACGGCGGAACATCACTTCCTTCGCGATCGGCTTGGAGGTGTCGTCATACTCATTACAGTAGGCGCAGGCCAGGTTACAGCGCCGAATCGGAATGATGTGCGCCATTACGGGGTGCCGGGAAGAGAGCGCTCCCTTGACGATGAGCTTCAGTTCCCGCAGCCGCCGCTTCAGCGCACTGACGTCCCGGCGGATTTTGAAGGCCGCGTCAGGCATGAGCGATTTCAACTATTTAACCACATTCGGCCGGGGGGTGTATGGCTTTGGGAGCCTGGCGCGCCGGGCGGGGATTGAACGGGCATAAAGCGGGGGTGAACGTTACTGCCGCTCGCCTTCGAGTTCGGCGGCTTCGGCATCGGCTGGTCCGGTTGCCTGGGCTTCGGCGAGGAGCCTTTTGGCCAGTTCCAACTGATCGCGAGGGACGCTTAGCGTGATGGGGAGCTCCGGCTGCACGGAATCGCCGGTGCTGACGGCGATGATACCGTTGGCTTCGAGAAGTCCTTTGATTCCCATCATTTCCATGGCGCCGACGATGGGGGTTCCGCTTTGGTAGATGGTAACGAGATCGAGATTGTGGGAGGGGTCGACGCCCGGTGGCGGGTTAGCGGCGATGATGTGGTCGGCTCGTTCGGCGTCGGCGGCGGGGACTTGCACCTCCCAGACACCCGCGGGAATGCCTTTCGTCGTGTCGTCCATGAGCACGGCCCGGAGTCCGGCGGCGGTGAGGGTGTCGAGGATGGCGCGGGAATCCTCCTCGGCGCTCGGGTCCATGGAGCGGTAGACGGTTACGGGGTCTGGTTGGGGGGCCATGATTCGAGGATAGCAGCGGCGGCCTCACCGTCCGGGCGCGGTTACAAACCACGCGCAGGATGAAATCCTGCCCCACATACAAAGCGGGCGGTAGAATGAGAACTGGAGGCAATCATGGCCCAGGAAGATTCCGGTAACAACATTGTGTGGTTTGTCGCGGGCGCAGCGGTTGGCGCCGCCATCGCGCTGCTGTTCGCGCCGACCACCGGCAAAGAGACCCGCCAACTAATCTCGAAGAAGGCCGACGAGGGCCGTGAAGCGCTGGCCGAACAGGGACGCGCGGCCGTGGAACGCACTCGCGAACTCTACGAGAAGGGGCGCAAAGTGGCCGATGACGCCGCTGAGATGTTCGAGCGCGGCCGCAAACTGGCCGAAGGCGCCATCAGCAACGTCCGCGACCGCGTCTGAATCAGCCAGTTCGTATGAGCACCGCTCTGCCCGCGTTCCGGAACGAGCCGTATGCCGATTTCTCCGACCCGCGGAATCGCTCGGCGGCGGAGGCGGCGCTGGCCCACGTTCGCGCACAGTTCGGGCGCAATTACGATCTGCTGGTGGCGGGCCGGCGCGTGGCCACCGATCGGAAGCTGCGGTCACTGAACCCTTCGCATCCGGCCGAAGTGGTGGGTATTCATTCGAAGGCCGATGCGGACCTGGCCCGGGAAGCGGTGGAGGCGGCCTGGCGCTTCTTCCCACAATGGGCGGCCACGCCGGCCGCGAAACGAGTGGAGATGCTGGTGCGCACGGCGGAGATTCTGCGCCAGCGGAAGCTCGAATTCGACGCGTGGCTGGTGGTGGAAGCGGGCAAGACGTGGCCGGAAGCCGAGGCCGACGTGGCCGAGGCGATCGATTTCTGCGAGTACTACGCGCGCCAGATGATGAAGCTGGCCGACCCGCCGCCACTGGTTCAGTTGCCGGGCGAGAAGGACGAGCTGGTGTACGTGCCGCTGGGCCCGGGCGTCATCATCCCGCCGTGGAATTTTCCGCTGGCTATCCTGGTTGGCATGGCCACGGCCGCGCTGGTCACCGGCAATACGGTGGTGATCAAGCCCTCCAGCGACACGCCCACCATCGCCCAGAAATTTGCCGAAGTACTGCTGGAAGCGGGGTTCCCGCCGGAGAGCTTCTCTTTGCTGGTGGGCAGCGGAGCGGAAATTGGGGACCTGCTGGTGGAGCATCCGCGCACGCGATTCGTGTCGTTCACGGGGTCCCGCGACGTCGGCCTGCACATCAACGAGCTGGCGGCGCGCCCGCAGAAGGGACAGATCTGGATTCGGCGGGTGGTGGCGGAGATGGGCGGCAAGGACGCCATCATCGTGGATGGGGACAGCGACGTGGATGCCGCGGTAAAGGCGGTGCTGTTCTCCGCTTTCGGATTTCAGGGTCAAAAGTGCTCGGCTTGTTCGCGTGCGATTGTGGATGACGCCGTCTACGACGAGTTTCTGGAAAAGCTCGCTCCGGCGGTGGATGAGATTCGGGTGGGGCCATCAGAGAACCCGGACAACTACATGGGGCCGGTGATCAACGAGGGCGCGAAGCGAACCATCCTTGGTTATATCGACGCGGGGAAGCGCGAAGGACGGCTGGTGGCGGGCGGAGCCGCAGGCGAAGGCGATGGCTATTTCGTCCGGCCCACGGTGATCGCCGATGTCGCGCCGGACGCGCGTATTTTCCGGGAAGAGATTTTCGGTCCGGTGCTGGCGGTGGCGAAGGCGCGCGATTTCGACCATGCGCTGGCGCTGGCCAACGATACCGAATATGGGCTGACCGGCGCGGTGTTCAGCAACGACCGCGGGAAGATTCAGCGGGCGCGGGAGCAGTTCTTCGTGGGCAATCTCTACTTCAACCGCAAGTGCACGGGCGCCATGGTGGGCGCGCATCCTTTTGGCGGATTTAATATGTCCGGGACGGATTCCAAGGCGGGCGGGCCGGATTACCTGATGCAGTTCGTGCAGGGGAAGGCGATCGCGGAGAAGATCTGATAGAATTCGATTGGCCTTGCCCCGATGAGAAGGGGACCGAGAAGTCACAATTCCAGGGTCAAATCCGAACGACGCGGCAACGGGGCGATCCTCAGGGACGCTCCGTTCGCTTTTGGCCAGGACCCGCGGCGCAGCCGCGTTCGCGGCCCCGTGGGAACGCGGCTGTCGCCGCATGTCCCTACCGAGGCGTGATCAGGCCGCCGAGCTTGTCCTGCTCGGACGCCGCCGTTCGCGGGAAACGGGTGGACCAGGTTTCCAGATATTTGTAGCCGGTGCCGGTGTTGAAAATCACGATGCGCTCCGCGCTCTTCAGGAAGCCATCGGCGATGAGATGCCGCACGGCCGCCACGCAGGCCGCTCCCTCCGGAGCCGCGAAGATTCCCTCGGTGGAGGCGAGCTCGATTCCCGCGTCGAGCATTTCCGCGTCGCTCACGGCGATGGCCGTGCCTCCACTGGCGCGAATCGCTTCCAGCATGAGAAAGTCACCCAGAGCCTTGGGAACGCGCAGACCGGCCGCGATGGTGTGGGCGTCCCGCCAGAATTCGCCGCGCGTCTCACCGCGCTCGAACGCGCGCACCAGCGGAGCGCACCCCTCCGCCTGCACGGCAATCATCTTTGGCCGCCGGGAGCCGATCCAGCCCAGCGCCTGCAACTCGGCAAATGCCTTCCACATGCCGATGAGGCCCACACCGCCACCGGCGGGATACAGGATGGCATCGGGCAATTCCCAGCGGAACTGCTCGGCCACCTCGAAACCCATGGTTTTCTTGCCCTCCAGGCGATAAGGCTCTTTGAGCGTGCTCATGTCGAACCAGCCTTCGGCGGACTTGCGCTCGGCGACCAGGCGGGCGCAATCGCTGATGAGGCCGTCGACAAGAAAAACGTGCGCACCGGAAGCGCGGCATTCGACTAAATTGGCCTGGGGCACGTCTATAGGCATGAAGATGTGAGATTCCAACCCGGCCGCCGCGGCGTATGCTGCCAATGCGCCCGCGGCATTGCCGGCGGAAGGAATCGCCAGCTTGTGCAGACCCAGTTCCACGCACATCGACACGGCGCAGGATAAGCCGCGCGCTTTGAAGGACCCGGTGGGGTTCAATCCTTCGTTTTTCACCCACAGGTCGGCCGCGCCGAGGCGCTGGCCGAGCCGCACGGCCTTGCTCAGCGGCGTCCATCCCTCGCCGAGACTGACCACATGCTCTGGATCGGCGACCGGCAACAGAGGGGCGTAGCGCCACATGGTCGGCGGCGCGCCGGTGAGTTGGCCGCGGTCCCATTCGGCGCGCACGCGATCAAGGTGATAGCGCACCAGCAGCGGACCACCGCATTCGCAGAGATTGTGGGGCTCCGCGGCGCGATAGCTCCGCTGGCACGCGCTGCACTCCAGGTGACTGACGAATGAACCAGGCTCCATCCCGACCATCACATCACACGCGAGGACGAGGCCGCGATTGCTCCCTCCCGAGCGTGCGAGTTATACTGTTGCTCGCTTTCGACACTACGGAGGAACGGTTTTGAATTCGTGCAAGATTCAGTTTGATGTTATGTTGTCGTCGAGCGCGAGCGCAGTTTACCGCGTGTGCATCGGCATTCAGCTTCGGCGGGTTGACAGCGACAACATCGTTTGGGAGCAATTGGACAAAGCCGACTACCGCATGCCCGATCGCGGCCGTGCCGAAGTGAGTGGCGCGGACGTTGTTCTCTATCGGATGAATGGAGCCACGAAGGAGGCGGTAGCGCGCCTGCTCGGGTTTACCATTCCCCCCACCGGCTACAAGGGCGGAATCGATTTCGATTTCATCATGCCAAAAGGGTATCCGGACCAGGGCAGCCGATGGCGGGGCAAAGGCGAGTGGACGCTGCTTCATAACGACTGGGTGGAAGGCAACGTCGGGTTCTATGGAGCGCTCACGCTGATTCCCACGGGATGGCGCGTGACCTCGACGGGCGGGGGCTCGGTGGGCATCGGCCCGTCGTGGAGCTTCAACGGCACGGCCGGGAGCATGTTGATTGAGAATCCCTCCGAGGCGCGCGGGAAGTCGCACAAGCTGGTGTTCGGCGGGATCGGCGGCGGATATGGGAGGTCGTCGGAGCAGGGGGTGGGGTTCAGCGCGACGTACTCCAGCTTGTCCTGGCCCTGGTCGGGCGGCCTGGGAGGGATCGCGTTTGGAACCTCGGCCATCGAGCAGCCGATGCCCATTGACGCGTTTACCGGCCACGTGACCATTCTTGACGTCACCGCCGCGCTGGTGGACAAGTACTTCCCGACGGTGGTTGCCAAGAAGATAAAAATGACCAAATCTCCGGTTGGAATCGGCGGCGCGCTCAGCGTCTCCTGTTTCTTTTTCGGCGTGCCGCCAGCCATCGGGGCAATCCCACTCATCTACAAAGCCGGAACATTTGTCTGGGGACTCAGCGTCGCGGCGAGCAACGCAACAGCCAGCATCGGCGCGGCCTGGTATCACGGATACGCGGAAATTGAAGATTGAGAATGTGGTGCGCCCGGAGGGACACAAACAGGCGCGCTTTGCGCTGACCGTCCCGCGCGGCTAGGCCCTGGCCTCGCGCGCAACGGGTTCCAGTGACCGGACCCGGATTTTCACCTCGACGCTCGAACCAAGGCGGTTGAGAATTGCCACAAGCCGATCAGCCGTGAATCTGGCGAGGTCAGCATTGCGGATACGCGAGAAGTCGGCCGCGGCGAAACCGGTCCGAGTGTGCGCGGCGCGGACGGTCAAGCCGTCGCGGTCGAGCGCCTTGATGATTTCCGCCGCCAGGATCGCCTTCAACTGCTGAACATCCGCATTCTGTCGGCCGAGGTCGCGGAACACGTTTCCGTTACCGCGCACCAATTCCAGTCTCTTGTCTTTCATCGCAGTGCCTCCTTCAATCTCCTCACGCGGTCCTTCACCAGCGCGATCTCGCTTCCGGGCGTCTTGATGCCCTGTCTCGATTTCTTCTGGAACGCGTGTATGACCCAGATTTCGTCGCCGAGTTGCACGGCGCAGACGACTCGAAAAGCATCGCCCCGGAAGGCGAGCGCGATTTCAAACACGCCGGCGCCGATACCTCGCAACGGTTTCGCAATGTCGGCCTTCCCACCCTCGGCCGCAATGGTGAGCGCGGCGAGGAAGATAGATTGTGCGTCCGCCGGCAGGGTCTCAAAGTCCTTCAGCGCCGCCTTGATCCAGGAGACAGGTCGTGTCTTCCGGGCATCGGCCATGCGCTATTCCGTCCTGCAATCGATGTTGTCACTTATGACAACACTTGTCAAGGCGCCGGAAGTCCTGAAGGTTTTTTGGAATCTGGCGCGCCCGGAGGGACTCGAACCCCCGGCCTGTTGGTTCGAAGCCAACCGCTCTATCCAGCTGAGCTACGGGCGCGGGTGACGGACACATTCAGATCCTACCATCCCTCGAAGGGTGTTGCTAATGGAACGCGGCTGTCGCCGCGTGTCCCCGACGCGCAACAATAGAGGTTCCGATGCCCGTCGAAACTGAAATCAAACTTCCCCTCGTCAACATTGCGCACGCCCGGGCGGCGATCCTGAACCTGGGTTATGGGATTCATCATGAACGCGCCCATGAATGGAACGCGGTGTTCGATTCCGATGCGCTGCGGTTGTGCGACAAAGGTCAGTTGATCCGTCTGCGGCGGTTCGGCGCCACGGCCATACTCACATTCAAGGGGCTCTCCATGGAAAGCCGCCACAAGGAACGCGAGGAAATCGAGGTCGCCGTATCCGACGCCGATGCCGCGGCGCTCATTCTCGACCGGCTTGGATTGCGACCCGTTTTCCGCTACGAGAAGTTCCGCACCGAGTACTCGATTCCCGGCGAGGAGGGCATCATTACCGTGGATGAAACACCCATCGGAAACTTCCTCGAACTCGAAGGCCCGGCGGCCTGGATTGACCACGTTGCCGCTCGGCTGGGCTACCGGGAAAGCGACTACATTAAGAGAAGTTACGGTGCCCTCTATATCCAACACTGCGAGGGTACTGGTACGGCGCCGGGCGATATGCTATTCGCCGCTAAGGCAGGTGTGTGACAAATTCGCAAAATTACCTTAGACCGGGCCTAACCTCTTGTCACTTCATGACCCCGATGTTACTCTGACCTTGGATAGTGCTAGTGATACGGACGAGCAGGGCAAGGAGACGGCAATGGTGATCAGTGCATTTTTCATTCTGGTATCGCTGATCTTACTCGCATATTGGTTCCGCTACACCTGCGTGCTGATTCTGAGCGCCAAGCCGGCGCGGGATTACGCGGCACAGGTGGCCTTGACGAACCGTCTCAACTTCCCGCGGATTCAGCAGACTCTGGAAGCGGGAGTGCATGTTGCCGAACTCGAAGCTCTCTGCCGTCAGCTCGATCGCGACTACACGCTGCTCACCTGCCTGATGCGTCACGGGGCTCAATTCCGGGAAATTGGGCAGTCGCTCGAAGATCGCATGCTGATGATGGATTTCGCCATCATGAAGCGCGCCTGCTCGCTGCGTCAAAGCCGTGAAGCGCTTCGCGAGATGGCCAACATTGTCCAGCACTTCGCCAACCAGATGGGCGAACACTCCGCGGCGATGGCCTAAAGCCTTCGCTTCACCAAGGTCATCTCAGTTCCGCTCCATCACTGTCGCGGTTCGGCTCCAGTTTCGCGACGATCTCGAAGTGTGCCGTTTGCGGGAACAGGTCAATCAGGGTCAGCGCGGCAATGCGGTAGCCCGCGGCGAGCAGCGGCTTGAGATCGCGGGCCAGCGTTGCCGCGTCGCAGGATACGATGGTCAGCCGGGGGGCACGGATGCGCACGAGCTCCCTGACGCCGAGCTTGCCCAGACCGGTTCTCGGGGGGTCGGCAATAACCAGGTCTGGCGAGCTGGTTACCGCTGGCAGATATGTCTCCGCAGTGGCGTGATGCGTCTGCAGATTCATGACGCCCGCCGCGCTGGCATTGTGTTCCAGGTCGCGGAATGCGCTCGCTGAATCGTCCACCGCGGTCACCTGTTTGAAGCGGCGCGTGAGCGGGAGGGTGAAGAGACCTGCGCCCGCGTAAAGGTCCAGGGCCCGTTGGCCGGCGCTATCGCCGAGCACCGTCTCCACCAGTTTGTCCGTCAGGAACCGGTTCACCTGGAAGAAGGTGTCGCGGCTCACCCGCAGGCCCCCATACTCGATGGGCGTGCTCACGCCGAGGGTGCGCAGCAGGCTGACGAACGGTTGCGGCACGCGGTCGCGCAGGTTGAACTGCACCTCGGTCTCATTGGTGAACAACTCGAGAGTCGTTTCGAACGGCCTCATTCCGCCGACTTCGCGGGCCAGCGTCGCAATGCACTCATTCAGTTTGGGCGAGGCGATGGGGCATTGGTCGATGGGGACCAGGGCGTGCGACCCGGCTTCGAAATACCCGATGCGGCCACCGGCGACGTGCAATTGCACGCGATTGCGGTAATGCCACGGCTCCGCCGAGAGGATGGCGACTTCGTCCGGGTATTCGATTCCGCCGATGCGCCGCAGCACCTCCAGCAGAATGGTCCGCTTTTGCGCCAGCTGAAACTCGTAGCCGGCGTGCTGGTAGTGGCATCCGCCGCAGCGCAGGAAGTAAGGGCACAAGGGCGGGACCCGCTCGGGCGCCGGCGACACCACGCTCACCAGACGTCCACGAAGCAGGTCGTTCCCGGCGCGCGTTACTTCGGCGCGCACGGTCTCGCCGGGCAGCACGAAGGGCATCAGCACAACCTGCCCGTTTTCGCGGGCGAGACCGTCCCCACCGTAGACCAGCTTCTCGATTCGCAGTTCTGTTTCGCTCACAACCATCCCCGCATTCCGTAGACGGCAAGTCCAAGATATTCACGCATCGCGTGACAAGAGTCCGTAAGAGCCTGCGCCTCGGGCAAGAGATTGAAGAGCAAAGAAGGCTCTCCCCAGCCGGTGACGTGGTCGCACGGCACGGGGATTACGGTGAAGCCGGCATGGCGGAACAAGGCCGCCGCGCGCGGCATATGCATGGCGGAAGTCACCAGCAGAATACGATGCGCGCCACCCGCTCCCAGCAGGCTGCGCGTGAACTCCGCGTTCTCGCGGGTGTTGCGCGACCGGCTTTCAGTCATAATGGCCGCCGCGGGCACACCCAGGCTCTGGAGGATTTTGCTCGCGCCAACGGCTTCCGGCTCGCCGGCGGCACCAAGGAAGCCGATGTTGCCTCCCGTGTAGACGATGACAGGCGCTTTTCCGGCCTTGTACAGCGCAACGCCCTTGCGGAGGCGATCGCCGGAACCGTGCAGCTCAGGCTCGTGGTGCTGCCCGGCGGCGCCGGTTACGCCACCCCCGAGGACGACGATGGCTTCCGCGGTGGGCACGCTTTCCACGGCGACGTCGGCGTATTCGTTCTCCAGGGGAGCGATGAGCAGGCCGGAAACCGCGCCCGTGCTGAACGCGTAGAGCGTGAGCGCACTGAACAAGAACAGCCCTCCCGCCAGGCGCGGCCGCCGTTTGCGCAGGAACCATGCCAGCACAAACAGAACCAGATTTCCGCCGGGCGGAAACAGGAGCCGCGGAATCAGCTTACTGAGAAACAGGAACATTTTTTGAGAGGATCACGGCGACCAGACCGTCGATGGTGAATTCACGCGCTTCCGCGGCCGGCGCGACACCGTGCGACCGCAGAGTGGCGGACGTCACCGGACCAATGGAGGCCGCGCGTACGCCTTCGAGCGCGCCACGGCCGGCAATTTCGATGAAGTTGTTCACCGTGGAGGAACTGGTAAAGGTGATCCAGTCCGGGCGTCGGTCACCGGAAAACGCCGCGCGAATGCGAGTTGCCGCATCGGGCGGCGGAACGTTGCGATAAGCCTCCACGACGTCCACCTCCGCGCCCAGGCGCGCCAGTTCCACGGGAAGCACATCGCGGGCGACGGCGGCGCGCGGCAGCAGAATTCGCCGGCCCCGCAGGTCATGACTCGCGAAGGCGGCCACCAGCGCCTCAGCCATGTACTCATCCGGCATGAGGTCGACCTTCAGATGGAGATCTTCCAGCGCTCGACGGGTGGCCGGACCAATGGCGCAAATGCGCGCGCGCAGCGACCGAAGATCGTGCGGCGAATGATCCAGGCGCTGCAAGAAAGACCGCACTCCGTTGGCGCTGGTGAAAACGATCCAGTCATAATCGGCGAGGTGCGCGATGGCGTTATCGAGCGGCGCGGGATCGGCCGGCGGCTGGATGGAGATTACCGGCAGATCCACTACGCCGGCGCCGAGCGACTCCAGACGGCCGCGCAGCTCCGGCGCCTGGCTTGCCGCGCGGGTGATGGCAACGCGCGTGCCGAACAACGGCAGGCGCTCAAACCAGTTGAGCTTCTCGCGCAGACGCACTACTTCGCCGATGATCACGGTGGCGGGCGGCTTCATGCCCGCACGCTCCACGCGGCCGGCCAGGTCGGCGAGCGTGCCGGTGACCGTCTGCTGATCGGGCCGGGTGGCCCAACGGACAGCCATGGCCGGCGTCTCCGGCGAACGGCCGCGAGAGACGATCTCGCGGGCGATGTCGCGGAGGTGCGTAAGCCCCATGAAAACCACCAGCGTTTCCGAAGCGCCCACCTTGTCCCAATCGATGTGCGGCACGTCGTGGCCGCTGACGAAGGTGACCACGGAGGTGTGCTCGCGATGGGTCAGCGGCGCGCCCGCATACGCGGCGATGCCCAGCGCCGCGGTGACTCCGGGCACCACTTCAAAAGGAATGCCCGCGTCAGCCAGCGCCTCGGCCTCTTCGCCGCCGCGTCCGAAAATGTAGGGGTCGCCGCCTTTCAGACGCACCACTGTGAGTCCGCGGCGGGCGCGGCCGATCATCAGGGCGCAGATTTCTTCCTGCGAGAACGCGTGCTCGGAGCGCTTCTTACCCACGTACAGCCGCTCGGCGGAAACAGGGGCGAATTCCAGCAGGGCGTCGTTGGCCAGATGGTCGTATAGAACCGCGTCGGCAAGAGCGAGCACGCGCCGGCCTTTTTGCGTGAGCAGCTCGGGGTCGCCGGGGCCCGCGCCGACAATGTAGACACGACCGAGGTCACCCATGCGCGGCGTCGCCGTAGACGTCCTCCAGGATTTCCCGGCCGCCCATGGCCAGCAGTTCCTCGCCCAGCGCCGTGCCAATGGACGCGGCGTCGCTCACCGGCCCGGACGACCCCAACCGAACGATGGCGTCTCCGTCAGGCGAGACGATCACGGCGGCGATATGGAGCGTGCTCTCGACGATGCAGGCGTGCGCGCCGATGGGAACCTGACAACCACCGCCCAGGCGGGCCAGCAACGCCCGTTCCGCGGTCACGGCGGCGCGAGTCCGGGCGTGATCGAGCCGGCGGCAGATCTGATGCGCAGGTCCGCCATCGTCGCGCGTCTCCACCGCCAAAGCGCCCTGACCCGCCGCGGGGCACATTACGTCCGGCTCCAGCACTTCGGCGATACGCCCTTCCAGACCAAGCCGGCGCAAGCCCGCGGCGGCCAGCACGATGGAATCGAAATGGCGGTCTTCCAGCTTGCGCAGACGGGTGTCCACGTTGCCACGGATGCTGTCGATGAGGAAATCCGGCCGCAACGCGCGAAGCTGGGCGGAACGGCGCAGCGAACTGGTGCCGACGCGCGCGCCCTCGGGAAGATCGGCCAGCGGAATCCCCACCATGGCGTCGCGCGGGTCCTCGCGCTCGGGAATCGCGACAATCGCCAGCCCGTCCGGAAGAGCGGTGGGCATATCCTTCATGCTGTGCACGGCGACGTCAATATCGCCGCGCAGCAGCGCTTCCTCGATCTCTTTGGTGAACAGGCCTTTGCCGCCAACCTGGGCCAGCGGCACGTCAGTGATGCGGTCACCGGTGGTTTGGATGATCCGGGTGCAGCACGCTTCGCCCAGCGCTTCCAGATGAGCCTGAATCCACCGCGCCTGCCACAGCGCAAGCTGCGAACCCCGGGAGCCGATGGTCAGCATCCGGTGACCACTCCCTCACGGCCGCGGCTGGGCAGGTTTCGCCCACAATCGGCGTTCATCGGCGTTGATGGGGGGCTAATAAGCGTTCTCAGGGGCATTGGTCCAGTCAGCCACATAAGCGTTGGCTGCCGATGAATACCGATGAACGCCGATCGAAAAAGACAGGACCTTCATCTGATTCGTGTGCATTCGTGTTTATTCGTGGCCATTTCCGTCTCCAAAGCGGAACACTCTTTGAATGATGCCGGCCGTATGCGGGCCCTCCGGCTGTGACGCGGTACGCCGGAGTTCGGAGATAGGGCCGTGCGCGATTTTGTTGACGATGCCTTTGGTCAGCGCTTCCAGCGCCTCTTCCTGCTGGGGCGTCAACTGGCCCAGACGCCCGCGCATGCGGGCAAGCTCCGCCAGCCGCAGACGCTCGAGCTGTTCCTGCAACCCGACAATCACCGGCGCCACCTCGCGCGTCTTCAGGCGCGCGATCATCTGTTCCACTTCCTCCTCGATAATCAGCTCGGCCTGGCCGGCGATCTCCTGGCGATGCCGCAGATTGTTCGTCACCACACGCTGCAAATCGTCAATGTCGTATAGGAAGACGTTATCCAGCTCGTTCACCGCGGGGTCGATGTTTCGGGGAACGGCAATGTCGATGACGAAGACGGGCCGGTTGCGCCGCGCCTCGATCACTTTCTTCATCTGATCCTTCATCAGGATGAAGTGCGGCGCCCCGCTGGAGGCGATGACAATATCCACCAGCGGCAGGGCGGCCACAAAACCGGTGTACGGCACCACTTCGCCCTCGAAGATCCGCGCCATTTCCAGCGCGCGCTCTTCGGTTCGATTGGTCACCAGAATTCGCGACGCGCCACAACGGTGCAGGTGCCGGGCGGCCGATTCGGACATCTTCCCCGCCCCCACCACCATCACAGTCTTGTCGCGAAGCTGGCCGAAAATCTCCCGCGCCAGTTCCACCGCGGCAAAGCTGACCGACACCGCGTTCGATCCGATTTCGGTTTCGGTGCGGACGCGCTTGGCTACGTTGAACGCGCGCATCAACAGGCCGTCCAGAAAACCGCTGACGGCTCCCTCGGCGCGCGCGACTTCCCACGCGGACTTGAGCTGCCCGAGGATCTGCGGCTCGCCCACCACCATGGAATCGAGACTGGAGGCCACGCGGAACAGATGCTGAATGGCCGCGCGATCGTCGAACCGGTAGAGATAGGGGCTGATCCAATCGCGGGAGACCAGGCGCACGTCGGCCAGAAATTCATCGACGTTGCCGGCTGCGTCGTCGTCCGCCGCAACGGCGATCTCCACACGATTGCAGGTGGAAAGAATCAGACCCTCCAGAAAGCCCGGACAGCGTTTGAGGGCATGCAGAGCGTCCGGCAGCGAGGCCGCGTCGAACGCCAGGCGCTCGCGCACTTCCACCGGCGCCGTGGTGTGATTCAGTCCTGTGATGGAGAACTTCATCGTGGAAATACGGACCGCAGGCCGATGTGCGCGGCCCACGTAAGCGCCGAGCAGCAGAGCACCGCTATGGCCATCACCGCAGCCTTCCGCCCGCGCCAGCCCGCCGTGGCGCGCAGAAATACCATGATCAGGTAGAAGAGCCACGTCAACAGGGCAAGGCCGATGCGCGGATAGGCAAACCATTCCGGACCGGTCTCGATAAAGGCCCACGTGGTGGCCGCGATCACGCCCAGCGTGATAAACAGAAAGCCGAAATTCATGGAGTGCGTGATCAGGCTGTCGAGGGTGGCCAACGGCGGCAGCCGGTCGAAAAACGTGGAGGGCCTCTTTCGTTTAAGCTGACGCTCCTGAATGAGGTAGAAGATGGATGCGCCGGCGGTGATGAGCAGCCCGGCGTAGCCCAGCAAAATCATGAGCACGTGTATGAACAGCCAGGCGTCGCGCACGCGGCGGTCGGCCCAGGTGGCCACCGGCGACTCCATGGAGCCGATCAGGGTGAGCAGAAATACGACCGGAAATATGAACACGCTGAGACTGTTAAACCGGTATCGCCAGTCCACCAGCAGAAAAGCGAGACCGATGAGCAGGGCGCACAGGGAAGAGGTTTCCAGGAAGTTGCTGACCGGCAAATGTCCCAGCGCCCGGGTCATCTCCACGATGGAAACCATGTGCAGGACCACGCCGGTATAGAAGGCTCCGACGGCTATTCGAAACAGACTGGTCCGCCGCGCGCTGATCACGAGAATGGCGTGGAGCAGGCCCACCGAGTAGCACACCGCAGCCACGCGGAGCCAGAAAACGCCCATGTCGTGCATTGTTTTCAGTATAGAGGGAAAGAGCGCGGAGTCAGACTGAGACTCCCCCACCCTTTGCCGCACTACCCTATGTCATGCACTACACACTCGTCCTGCGTGCGCTCGAGGAAATCAGCGCCCGCGTGGACGCGGTGGTGGCAAGCGGTCTTGTGCCGCTGGCTTTGTTCATTGTTCTCAACGGCGTGGACGACCTGGTGATTGACGCCGCCATCGTGTGGGCGTGGTGGAAAGGGCGTCACGAAAACGGCCTCATCAGCGTTCTGCCGGCCACACCTCCAGAGAAGCGCATCGCCATCATGGTTCCGCTTTGGAAGGAAGCGGGGGTGATTGGCGGTATGATCCGGCACAACATCGCGGCCATCCGTTACAACGACTACGATTTCTTCATTGGCGCCTACCCCAACGACGACCCGACACTGCGAGCGATTCGCGAACTGGAAGAGCGCTTCCCCAGAGTCCACCTGGCCGTCTGCCCGCACGACGGCCCTACCTCGAAAGCCGATTGCCTTAACTGGATTTTTCAGCGCATCCTGCTGTTTGAGGAACACCACGGCATCCGCTTCGAGATCGTGATGACGCACGATGCCGAGGACCTGATCCACCCGGACGCGCTGGCCGGCATCAATCGCCATTGCGGCGAATTCGGGATGGTGCAAGTGCCGGTGCTGCCGCTGGCGACGCCGCTGAGCGACATTGTCCATGGAATCTACTGCGACGAATTCGCCGAATACCAGACCCGCGATATCCCCGCGCGGCAGATCCTGGGCAGCTTCCTGCCCTCGAACGGAGTGGGCACGGGCTATTCACGCGCGGCGCTGGAACGTCTGGCCGAAACCAGCGGGAATCGCATCTTCGAGCCGGAGTGCCTCACCGAGGATTACGAAAACGGGCTGCGCCTCCACCGGCTTGGTTTCCGTCAGAAATTTCTTCCACTGCGGGGCGGGCGAGATGCGGTGGCCACGCGGGAATACTTTCCACGAACGCGCCGGGGAGCGATCCGGCAACGCACGCGATGGATCACCGGCATCTGCCTGCAAAGCCAGGAGCGCAACGGCTGGCGGGCGCCCTGGCGCGATCTGTACTGGTTCTGGAGGGACCGCAAAGGCCTGCTGGCCAACCCGGTGGGCATTGTGGCGAACGCCTTTTTCGCCTGGGGCTTGTTGCGCTGGACGATGGCGCACCTGACCGGGGGAGTCTGGCAGTTGGGACGAACAGCTTTCCCCGCGGCGCTGGTGGCGGCGATGCTTCTGTTTCCGTTGATTCGGATCAGTGTGCGAGTCTGCTGCGTTTCCCGCTATTTCGGGTGGCGATTCGCCACGCTGGTCCCGGTGCGGATGGTGTGCGCGAACTACATCAATGCAGCGGCAACATTGTCCGCGCTGTGGCGATACGGGTGGGCGAGGCTGCGCGGCGAGCCGCTGATCTGGTTGAAAACCGAGCACGCATATCCGTCGCGCCTGGCGCTACTGGCGCACAAGCGTCCGCTGGCGGAAATCCTGGCCGGGTCGGGATATGTGACGGCAGAGGCGATGGCGTCGGCCATGGCGCTGTGCGCGAACGAGGAACATCTGGGCGAATTTCTGGTCCGGGCCGGAAGCCTGAGCGAGGACGACTACTGCGAAGCGTTGAGCCTGCAGCAAGGCCTTCCCGCGGGACATATCGCACCCCGGGACGTGGAGAGGCGCGCGGTTCGCACACTGCCCCGGACGGTTCTCAAAGAGCTCCGCGTGCTGCCTTTTCGATTGCAGAAAGGGGCTTTGTTTGTGGCCACGCCACGCGCTCCCGACGAGGCGGTTACCATCGCCCTCAATGGCTACACCAGCCTGCGCCTGGTGTTCCACCTGACCACCTCCAGCAATTTCCAGCAACTCCAGCAGGCTTTTGGCCAGATCGCAAGGCCACGATATGCTGGAAAGAATGCCTGACCCGCTGATCATCGCACTCGATTTCGAAACCGGAGCGCAGGCGCGCGGGCTGGTGGAAAAACTGGGCGGCGCGATCCGTTTCTACAAGGTGGGGATGGAGCTCTACGCGGCCGAAGGCATGCCTTTTGTCGAGGAACTGATACGCGGCGGCAACGACGTTTTTCTGGACCTGAAGCTGTACGACATAGGCGAAACGGTGAAGCGCGCGGTAGCCAGAGTGGCCCAAACCGGGGTGCGGTTTCTGACCGTACATGGAAGCAGCACCATCATGAAGGCGGCGGTAGCGGGGCGTGCGGGCGCGCCCCTGCAATTGCTCGCGGTGACCGTGCTCACCAGCTTCGACCATCAGGATCTGGCCGACCTCGGCTACCCCTGCGAGGTGGCCGATCTGGTGGACCTGCGCGTGCGCAGCGCGGTGGCGGCGGGAATTGATGGGATCGTCTGCTCGCCTCTGGACGCCGCGCGCGTGCGTTCCGTCGCCGGCCCGGACAAAATCCTGGTGACGCCGGGAGTGCGGTCGCAAGCGGCCGAACTGGGCGACCAGAAGCGCGTGGCCACCCCCGCCGAGGCGATTCGCTCGGGCGCGAATTACCTGGTGATCGGCCGGCAGGTGACGCGGGCAGAGAGTCCGCTCGAAGAAGTGCGCCGAATTCTAGCGGAAATCGCGGGTTCCGCTCCATAACTGTCGCGGTTCGGTAACGCTGGGTCACGCGGTATACTGGGGTTGGAGTCCCCGCGTGTACATCCGCAATTTTCTGCGCCTGAGCCTGCATACACAGTTACTGCCCGTCCTTGAGAGCGGTGAGGAAACCCTTGTCGGCGGCCAGGCGGTGATGGAAGGGGTCATGATGCGCGCCCCGCACAGTTACGCCGTTGCGGTGCGCAAATCGAACGGCCAGATTGTGATTGAAGAGAGTCCGATCGCGCGAATTTCCGAGAAGTACCCGATATTCCGCTTTCCGATTCTTCGGGGGATCGGCACGCTCGGCCAGGCCATGATGCTGGGGCTTCGCGCTCTGCGATTTTCGGCCGGCGCGGCGCTGGATGAAGGAACCGGTGCGCACGAAACGCCGCGGCAGGTTCCCGGGTGGATGCTGGCGGCAAATCTGATTGTCTCCCTGCTGTTCTTCCTGTTCATGTACAAGTTCGTTCCGCTGTTTCTGGCCACGCAGGTGGGCCACCACGTGCCCAGCCTGAGCAGCCGTTTCGCCATCAACATGGTGGATGGCATTCTGCGCATCGTGATCTTCCTCGGGTTCCTCAGCCTGCTGGCCTCTATGAAGGACATCCGCAGGATCTTCGAGTATCACGGCGCGGAGCACAAAGTGGTGTTCAACTTCGAGTCAGGGCAGCCGGTCAGTATCGTGAACGCGCAGCGGTTCGTGACGTGGCATCCGCGCTGCGGCACCAGTTTCCTGCTGGTGGTAATGGTGCTGTCGATGGTGTTTTACGCGCTGCTTCCTTTCGACGGCTTCGCGGCGAAACTGGTGAGCCGCATTGCCCTGCTGCCGTTGATTGTGGGGGTGAGTTACGAGCTGATTCGCTTCGCGGCGAAGCGGCGCACCGGGCTGCTGTACGCGCTCACCGCGCCGGGTCTGTGGCTGCAGCGGATCACCACCAAGCCGCCTTCCGACGAACAGGCCGCGGTGGCCATCGACGCTTTGAACAGCGCCATGGCGCTGGAGAGATCCCAGGGCGGCGAGCTCGTGATCGCCTGAGCGATCGGCCCATGGAATACCAAAAGAAACTGGACGACCTGCAGGCCAGGTTCGAGGACCTCGAACGCCAGATGGCCGATCCCTCGGTGATCTCCGACGCGGACGGTTACCGCAAGGTGGCCAAGGCACGCAGCGAGATTGAGCCGCTGGTCACGAAGTATCGCGAATACAAGCAGGTGCTGCACGATCTGGAAGACGCCCGCCCCATGCTCAATGAGACGGACCCGGAGCTGCGCGACATGGCCCGCGATGAAGTGGGCAAGCTGGAACCCCGGTTGGCCGGCATCGAGAAAGAATTGAAGATCCTGCTGCTGCCGAAGGATCCCAACGACGAGAAGAACGTGGTGCTGGAAATCCGCGCCGGCACGGGCGGCGATGAAGCCACGCTGTTCGCCGCGGAGATGTTCCGCTTGTACACGCGCTATGCCGAAGACCAGAAATGGCGCGTGGAGGTGACTTCCGCGAGCGAATCTTCGGTGGGCGGGTTGAAGGAAGTGATCGCACTGATCAGCGGCAACCGGGTGTTCAGCCGCCTGAAATACGAGAGCGGCGTGCATCGCGTGCAGCGGGTGCCGGAGACGGAACAGCAGGGCCGGGTGCACACATCGGCGATTACCGTGGCGATCCTGCCGGAGGCGGATGAGATCGACGTTAAGATTGACCCGAAGGATATTCGCATCGATACGTTCTGCTCGTCGGGTCCCGGCGGGCAGTCGGTGAATACGACGTATTCGGCGGTGCGCATGACGCACCTGCCCACGGGTCTGGTGGTGTCCTGCCAGGACGAGAAATCGCAGATCAAGAACCGCGCCAAGGCCGAGCGCGTGATGCGGTCGCGCCTGTACGAAATGGAGCTGGAGAAGCAGCAGCAGGCGATTGGAGCGGAACGGCGCAGCATGGTGGGCACGGGCGACCGCAGCGAGAAGATCCGCACTTATAACTTCCCGCAGAACCGCGTCACCGACCATCGCATCGGGCTGACCATCCACCAGCTCGACCAGGTGATGGAGGGGCGGCTGCAGCCCATCATCGACGCGCTGACGGAGTATTATCAGCGGGAACAGGGCGAGTCGGAGGCAGCTTGAAAGAGCAATTTCAGGCGCCGATGAACGCAGATAAACGCCGATAAGAAAGTTTCTTATCCGTGTTTATCTGCGTTGACCGGCGGCTAACACTTTTTTCCCGTGACCGTTCACGAAGCTCTGGCGCAGGGTACAAAACTTCTGGACGACGAGGCCATTGCCGTGCCTCGGCTGACCGCCGAAGTACTGCTGGCACACGCTCTGCAGCATGATCGCGTGTGGCTCTACGCGCACGGCGATGAGGAACTAAGCGAGATCGGCTGGATTCACTATGGCCGCTATCTGCACGAGCGGATGGCCGGCAAACCCACCCAATACATCACCAAACGGCAGGAATTCTATGGCCGGGAATTCCGGGTGAGTCCGGCTGTCCTGATTCCCCGCCCTGAGACCGAACACGTGGTGGAAACCGCGATGGCCCTGATCCGGCCGGGGATGACGGTGGTGGATGTCGGGTGCGGGTCCGGCGCGATTGCGGTAACCCTGGCGCTGGAGACGCAGGCGCGGGTGATTGGCACGGACATTTCGATGGACGCCCTGCGGGTGGCCGCCGGGAACGCCCGGCGACTGGAGGCTCGTGTCGAGTTCGTCGCCGGCGATCTGACTGCGCCGCTCGGCTCAGCCGGGGCGATAGTCAGTAACCCGCCCTACGTGCCCGCCGCCTACGGCACCGTCCTGCAGCGCGAGGTTCGGGACCACGAGCCGCACGTTGCGTTGTTTGGCGGCGACACGGGTCTGGAAATCTACCAGCGTTTGATCGCCGACGCGCCCCGGGTTCTGGAGAATGGCGGTCACTTGATTCTCGAACTTGGCTACAATCTGGCGGAGCTGGTTCGCAGGATGCTGGGCGAGGGATGGAGCGAGGTTCGAGTGATGCCGGATCTGGCCGGGATTCCGCGGGTGCTGGTGGCGCGATGGTCCGTTGATTGACTGACGGCGTGGATCGGCCGCTGCCCGTCACCGACGTCAGGCCGCATACAATTTCGCGACGTGGAGCGACCGCCGGTTCTTTTCCGCGTGCCAGAGGTCGTACTGAAGCTGCTGGTTAAGCCAGCTTTCAGCACTGTTGTTGAAGGCTATGGAGAGCCGCACGGCCATCTCCGGACTGATTCCAGCGCGCCCGTTGAGAATGCCGGACAGCGTCTTCCGGCTCACTCCCAGCGACCGCGCGGCGTCCGTGACGGTCAGGTTCAGGGGTTCCAGGCACAGTTGCCGAAGCACCTCGCCGGGGTGCGGTGGATTATGCATCTTCATGGTCACCTCAATGGTAATCCTCGTAGTCAACGCGATCTACGTCCTTCCCAACATACGCAAATGTTACGCGCCAGTTTCCGCTCACCGTCACTGCCCACGTGCCTTTGCGGGAGCCGTGGAGTTCATGGAGATCCAAGCCCGGCAGGTTCATATCGCGGGCGCTGGTCGAAGCGTTTAGCCGGCCCAGAATCAAGCGGAGCCGGTCAGCATGTTTCGCCTGAATGCCCGACTTCGTTCCTGTGGCGAAGAACCGTCCGATTCCCTTGTGCCGGAAACCTTGGATCGCCACGCCACAAGTGTAACCTGTATGGTTACAGGCCGCAACCTGGCACGCTGTTTTCTCCACGGCAGATTCAGTTCGTCGCTCGGCGGGTTTGCCCCCGTCGCCCGATGTAATCTGGAACAGAGGTGAAAACCTACTTCCACGTCGACATGGACGCGTTCTTTGTGAGCGTGGAGGAGTTGCTCGACCCTTCCCTCAAAGGCAAGGCCGTGGTCGTGGGCGGCAAGCCCGACCAGCGTGGCGTGGTCTCCGCCGCGTCTTACGCCGCTCGCAAGTTCGGTGTGCATTCCGCCATGCCCCTGCGCGCCGCAGGCAAGCTCTGCCCGCACGCCATTTTTCTGAGCGGGCATCCGGACATGTACCGCGAGTATTCCGTCAAGGCCTTCGCCGTGTTCACCAGCTTCACACCGCTGGTGGACATGGCGTCCATTGACGAAGCCTATCTGGATATGACCGGCACGGAGCGCCTGCATGGTCCTCCGCTGGCCGCCGCGTATGCGTTGCACCAGCGCGTGAAAACCCAGACAGGATTGAACTGCTCCATCGGCATTTCGGTGTCGCGCATGGTGGCCAAGGTCTCCTCCGATCAGGCCAAGCCCAACGGTGTGCTGTGGGTGCTGCCCGGCGAGGAGGCGCGTTTTCTGGCGCCGCTGGAGGTCCGCCGCATCCCCGGCGTGGGCAAAGTGACCGAGCGCAACCTGCACGCCTGCGGCATCCGGCGGGTGGGCGATCTCGCCGCGCTCAACGAGAGGTTTTTGGCGGAACGCTTCGGCCAGTGGGGGCTGGCGCTGGCGGGAAAAGCGAAGGGGCTCGACGCGGGCGGCTGGTTCGACACGGAGGTGGGGGCTGGCGGCGATCCGAAATCCATCAGCCACGAACATACGTTTGACCAGGACACCGCGGATGTGGAAAAGCTGGAAACTACGCTGGTGCGCCTGTCCGAGATGGTGGCGCGGAGGCTGCGCGAACATCTGCTGTTTGCGCGGACCATTCAGCTCAAGCTGCGGTATTCGGACTTCTCCACCATTACTCGGGCAAAGTCGCTGGACCATGCGACGGCTATCGACTCCGAAATTCTGACGGCGATTCTCGCATTGTTTCATGAGAATTGTGACCGGAACCTCAAAGTGCGGCTGCTGGGCGTGCATACCTCCGGCTTCGAGCATGTCACCGGGCAGATGGGGCTGCTGGATCAGACTTCCGAGCGCTGGACGAGCGCCATGACGGCCGTGGACCGCATGCGGGACCGCTATGGTGAGTCGGCCGTAGCGCTGGCGCGGGGCATGAACGATAAGATTCGCGAGCGGGTGCACGAGAATCCGGTGGGGCTTCCGGGCCGGGGGAAGAAGGAGAAGAAATAATCGGACACGCGGCGACAACCGCGTTATTCAACGCGAACAACGCGGCTGGCGCCGCGTGTCCATCACCCCATCACTTCAGAACGACCATTTGCCTGGCTACCCGCGCCAGAATCTCGACGGCGCGGTCCAGCAAATCGGTGCTGTGCGTCGCGGTGACGATGGTGCGAATGCGCGCCCGGCCTTCCGGCACAGTGGGGAATCCGATGCCGGTCGCCCACAGCCCGTTCTCGAACAGGCGGCGGGAGAATTCGTGCGCGGCGCCGGCTTCGCCCACCATGATGGGCGTGATAGGAGTCTCGCTGGCGCCGGTGTCGAATCCCTCACGGCGCAGCGCGTCTTTGAAGTAACGCGTGTTGTCCCAGAGTTCCTCGATGCGCTCTGGCTCGCTCTCCAGCAAATCGAACGCGGCCAGACATGCGCCCACCACGGCCGGCGGATGCGACGTGGAAAACAGAAAGGGCCGCGCGCGATGATACAGATAATCGATGAGATCGCGGCTGCCGCACACGTAGCCACCGAGTACGCCCACGGCTTTCGACAGCGTCCCCACTTGAATGTCCACGCGCCCGTGCAGGTTGAAATGGTCCACGGTGCCACGGCCGTTGGCGCCGAGAACGCCGGAGGAGTGGGCGTCGTCAATCATCATGATGGCGCCATGGCGCTCGGCGATTTCGACCAGCGCGGGCAGCGGCGCGATGTCGCCATCCATGGAAAACACGCCGTCGGTGATCAGCAGCTTGCGACCGGGCTTATTCGCAAGATCGCGCAGCAAGGCGTCGGCCGAGGCCGTGTCGCGATGCGGGAAGACATGGATCTTCGCGCGCGACAAGCGGCAGCCATCGATGATGCTGGCGTGGTTCAGTGCGTCGGAGACGATGTGATCTTCGGGGGTCAGAATGGCCGAGACCGTTCCCGCGTTGGCGGTGAAGCCGGACTGGAAGACGACGCACGCCTCCACCTTCTTGAAGGCGGCGATGCGGCGCTCCAGTTCCATGTGCAGATCCATGGTGCCGGAGATGGTGCGCACCGCGCCGGAACCCGCGCCGTATTTCCTGGCCGCGTCGATAGCGGCTTCCACCAGTTTCGGATGATTGGCCAACCCCAGGTAGTTGTTGCTGGCGAGGTTGATCACTTCGCGGCCGTCCACCCGAGAGACTGGCTCGCAGGCCGATTCGAGCAGACGCAAGTGCTGATACGTGCCGGCCTTCCGCCAGCTATCCAGTTGCTCGCTGAGCCAGGAAAGGGTCACTTCTACTTCCAGGCGCTGAGTTCGCGGGTCAGACTGGCCCGGACGCCGAGAAATTCCGTGTCGTCAAAATGGTTATTCAACTCGCCCGGATCGCTGTCCAGATTGTACAGCTCGCCAGGACCATTCGCGCGGAGAACGAGTTTATATCTGCTGTCGCGAGCCATTTGCGTGCCTTCCAGGGCGGCGTACGCGCGATCGTGCCAGGGCTGTTTCTTGGGATATTTCTGCGAGAGCACGGCACGCGCCAGGCTGCGTCCGGACGTCTGCGGAGCAGGAGCGCCGGTCAACTCGCAGAGGGTCGGCACCACGTCACACAAGCTCACCACCTCCGGCCGCACGGACCCGGCAGGCACGCCCACCGGCCAGTTCCAGAACAGGGGCACGTTCACCACCTCCTCAAACATGTTTGGCGGCGCGGATGCGTGGCCGTCGCCCCAGAGCCCGTGACGGCCAAGCAATAGACCGTTAGCGCCCGCGACCACCAGCAGCGTGTTGTCCCACAGACCGCGCTCGCGCAGTTTCTGCTGTATCGCGGGGAACTGATCGTCGCAGGCGGCAATGGCCGCTGCAGCCTCGCGCAAGCGCCCGATGATAAACTCAAACGGCTTCGTGTCGGTGGCGTTACTGGCCGCGGGCATCCACCCGGTCTGCTTAAACAAGTTGTCCGCGAATAGCTGTTGATATTTCGCCGGCGTCTTGCCTGCCTCGCGCAAGGGAGCATAGCGCGCCACCGCGCAGAATGGCTGGCCGGCATTTTGCTGGTCGAAGAAGCGCAGCAGTTGATCGCTGACGGAAGCCATGTCGCCGTCCACGGCCGACAGTGTGCGGAAGCCGCGCGCGGCCAGAATTTTATCCAGGGTGTTCGCGGAGCCCGCGGCCGCAATCTGCATGGGAGACAAGCCGGTGACGAGCGAGTCAAAACCCGGCTGGGCGACGGGAACCGCGGAAAAGGCATGCGGAAACCTGGTGCCGGTGTTCGCGATCAGATCCAGATTGGGCGTGCGCAGGTCGCGGGCGCCTTGCACCCCGGTCATCCAGGCGCCCAGGTCATCGATGGCCACGAGCACGATGTTGGGCGGAGTTTTCGCCACCGCCGCTCTCACACCGGCTACAGCCACCGCGCCGGCAAGGAATTGTCTTCGATTGAGCATGATGATTACAGGACGTCCGCGAAACCGCGCTTCAAATGGCGGAACAGGAACCCTCCCATGATAAACACACCCAGGGAGCACGCCGCGAGCATGGCAAGATCGCCCAGGTGCGGGACGCGCCAGGAAAACAGGCGGTCGCGATACGCGCGCACTAGGCGGGCCAGCGGATTCCATCGCACCAGAAAGTGCGCCCACGGCGGGAAACGCGATTCATCGAGCAGGATGGGCGTGGTCCAGAACCACACGGTGAGCACCACGGAAAGCACCTGCGCGGTATCGCGTATATAGACCTGCAGAGCGGCGACAATCCACCCGACCCCCACCGCCAGCAGCCCCAGCAACAGCATGTACAAGGGCAGGAGGAAAACCCAGGGGCTGAACTGGCGCGACCAGATGCCGATGGCCGCCAGCATCAGTAGCAGCGCCATCAGGTGATTCGCCAATGACGACAGGAACACCGAGACGGGCAGCACTTCGGCGGGGAAGATGGTCCTGGTGATGAGGCCAGCGTTCTCCACCACCGATGCGGCCGAGCGGGTGACGGTCTCCTGGAACAGCAGCCACGGCAGGAAGCCGGCAAACAGGAAGAGCGTGTAGTTGCGGGTGACTTCGCCGGGGGGCAGTTGCGTCTTCAAACAAACCTGAAAAATGAAAGCGTAGCTCAACAACATCACCAGCGGGTGAATGAAGCCCCAGATCCATCCCGCGGCAGAGCCGACAAAACGCTGCTGGAAGTCGCGGCGGACCAACTGGAACAACAGGGCGCGGCGTTCGACCAGGATACGCGCAAAATGCCGGCCGGGAAATGACATGGAGGCTAAACACTCAGTGTACACGCGGCAGGGCACGGCCCTGCTGCAGGTCAGGCGCTATCGCCAGGCACCGAGGATCGCGCCCATCAAAACCAGCGCCACGGTCAGATAGCCCCCATTTACGATGACGTAGGTCCAGGGGCGCCGCTCGAAAAGCGAAACGATGCCGATGCCCATGGCGACCCAGCCAAAGCCCGCCAGAAAGCCGGCTGTGGCGCCCCACGCCCACGTCGTCTTCGGATCATTCAGGAACATAGCGAGATTGATGGCCATTATCAGGCTCAGAACGAAGCTAACCGCGAAGACTTTTCCCGTGGCGGCCGGAGGCTCGTCCGCGGCAAACCGGTTTGCCTTCTTCCAGAGCGAACCGAACAGCGACGCCGAATACCACAGCCCGCCCAACAGGAAAGCCGAGACCGCCGCGGTGAGAATGGCCCAGGGATTCAGGTGTTGCAGCGCCATCTTGTCCTTCCTACTTTGATCCGCCCCACTCTTTGGCCCAATCGATCGGCCCGCTCACGAAGCGGCGGCGAAGAGTCTCCAGCAGCTCCGCGTTGCCTTTTGCCAGATATTCGTACGCGTTGTCCCATTCTTCGCCGGTCTTCCATCCGGTTTGCGTCAGACGGACGATGGTGGAATCTCCAGCGGCGATGAATTCGAACCGGACGGTGGTTCGTTCTGCCCGCACCGTGGGGAACCGTTCGGGGGCCATCGCGGATAAGGTCATTTCCTGCTCGGGGACGAAGCTGAGTATGGTGCCGCCGCCGGTTTTCCCACCCGGGAAATGCGCGGTCCACTCGCCCCCCTTGCGCAGATCCACGACGGCGCCCGGCGTCAGCCAGGTGGAAAGACCGTCGCTGGTAGAGAACGCCCGCCAAACCGCAGCCCGAGTGGCCGGAACTGTGACTTCCAACATCAGCGCTTTCGCCGGTGCCGTCTGCCTGACCACCTTGACGGGACTTTGCGCGAAAGCGAGGCTGGCAACGGCCAGCAACCAAAGAACTCGCATAATCGTTCCTCTCCAGTTAGTTGATCGTTCAAGTAAAACACGATAGGATGGGCGAGTCAAGAGCTTCTTTGATGCCCAAGCCTTCGGGGACGCGGGACCGCCTGATCGAGTCTGCCCGATACCTGTTCTGGGAGCGGGGATTCGCGGGCACCAGCATGTCTGACCTGTTGGCCCATGCCGAGGTGAACTCGGGCAGTTTCTATCACTTCTTCGAGAGCAAGGAGGCGCTGTTGCGGGAGGTCCTCGAAACCTACCTCTTTGCTCTCCGGCCAATGGTTGTGGACCCGGCCTTCGCGCAAACGGAGGAACCGGTAGCGCGCATCTTTGCGATTCTGGCGGGTTATCGCGAGCGAATTTTACAGACGGAATGCCGGTATGGCTGCCCGCTGGGCCGGCTCGCGCTGGAAATCGATCCGGAGAACCGCCCGGCGCACCAACTGATCGCCGACAATTTCCGGGGCTGGATTGGGGCCGTGCGGGAGTGCATCGAGCAGGCCCGGGAAGGACTTCCCGAAGGGACCGATCCCGAAGAACTGGCCACATATGTCCTGGCGGTGATGGAGGGAGGAGTGATGCTTTCCCGGTCCTACGCGTCGGTGGAACCCTTCGACCGCGCTGTCGCACAGTTACGGGAACACTTTCGGCTGCTTCTCGAATCCGGGAAGGCGGCCAGGGGCGGAACTGAAGGAAACGCGCGCTTTGGCCGATAAGTGGACTGGAAACAGACGTGAAGAACCGTATCATCGCCAGTCTTGCGGCCCTGCTCATTGGCGGCCCGCTTACGGCTCAGGACGCCGCTCTGTGGCAGTTCGCGCCGGCCGAATCGAAAGCGTTCGTCGGCATCCGCTGGCACAACATTGCAGAAAGCCAGATGGGCCGGGCGCTCCGGCAACAAATGGCTGACTCGGGGTCCTCCACGATGCCGTTCTCCAGCATGCTCAGCGACATTGACGAGGTGGTCATCGCGTCGCCCGGCAAACAGCCGGACGATCCGGATGATGCGAAGGCGCCGGTGCTGATCCGCATCAGCGGACGGTTTCGGACAGCCGAGTTCGAGCGGATGCTGGCCGCGCAAGGAGCGCACGCGCAGTTGTACCGGCAGAAGAGGGTTTACCGGCAGAAGAAGTACACCGACATGGCCCTGACCATCCTGGACGAAAGAACGTTCCTGCTGGGCGACGCTCCGTCGGTTTTTGCCGCGCTGGACCGGTTGGAATATCCATCGCCGGCCGGGAACCCGTTGCTCGCGCGGGCCGAAAAACTCCGGAACGACAACGACATCTGGGCGGTGTTCGCGATCGCTCCCACTGAGCTTGCCGGGCGTCTGGTGCCCGATCTGCCGGTGATGGACTCTATGCAAGGTCTGGAGCTGGGCATTTCGTTGCGAAACGGCCTCGATCTGCGGCTGGGACTGGATACGGATTCGGAAGAATCGGCCACGAAGCTGGCGGACGAACTGCGGAAAACGCTCAAGCTGGCGATGAAAGATATGCAGGAGAGCGCGGATCGAGCGAAGAGCGCGGACATCACGGCGGCCGCAAAGAAAATTCAGATCGGCGCCGACAAATCCGCCGTTCGCCTGACGCTGCGGATGGATGCCGCGGAAGTGGAGCGCAGTCTTGCCGAAGTGGCCAGCGCCAGCCGACGACGCTCCGCCGCACCTGCGATCAGCGTCACCATGACGCCAGCGGTGGCTCCGCCTCCGGTTCCGCCGCAGAAGCAGACCATTCACATCGAAGGGCTCGACGACGGGCCTAGAGACGTTCCTCTGGCACGGTAGGCTCGCCGGACAGGGCATGGCCTTGCCCCACGCTATTCTGAATTCATGACGGGCCTGCCGCTGGTCATTTTCGATGGCCACTGCAGTTTCTGCCGGATCTGGGTGGATTTCCTCCGAACGGTGACCGGCGAGAGGTTCCAGTGGGCGCCTTCCCAGGAAGTGGGCGCCGGGTTCCCGCAGATTCCGCCGGAACAATTCGGCAAGTCGGTGCAGTTGGTCCTGCCGGACGGAACGGTAGAGAGCGGCGCACGGGCCGTTTTCCATATCGTTGGCTCAGCCCCCGGATATGCATGGCTGGCGTGGTGCTACCGGCGGGTTCCGGGCTTCGCGCCGCTCGCCGAGCTGGCTTACCGTTTCATTGCTTCCCACCGTGACTTCGGCTACCGCGCTACCCGTATTCTCTGGGGCCGCGAGGTGCAACCGGCGTCCTACGAAATTTCCGGATGGATTTTTCTCCGGCTGCTGGCATTCATATATTTCATCGCCTTCTGGTCATTCGCGGCGCAGGCCGAGGGGCTGATCGGGTCGCAGGGCATCCTGCCGCTCGACCGCTATCTGGCGGCGATTCACGGAGCCTATGGGGCATCGGCGTGGAGACTTGTCCCCACCCTGTTCTGGTTGAACGCCAGCGACGCGGCCATCCAGTGGCTGCCCATCGCCGGCGCGGTTGTGGCCCTGGTGGCGCTGGCGGGTTTCGCGCAACGAATCGCTTTCTTCGTGCTTTTTGTTTTGTATCTCTCGATCTGCGCGGCCGGTCAGGATTTTCTATCGTTTCAGTGGGACTATCTGCTTCTCGAAACTGGATTCCTGGCCATCTTTCTGGGGCGGTCGCGCGTGGTGATCTGGCTGTTCCGCCTGCTGCTGTTCCGGCTGATGTTCTTTTCGGGTTTCGTCAAACTCTCCAGCGGCGACCCGTCCTGGCACCACCTCACCGCGCTGGCTTTTCACTATTACACGCAGCCTTTGCCAACACCGCTGGCCTGGTATATGGATCAGCTTCCACTGTGGTTCCAGCGAGGTTCCACGGCGATTGTACTCACCGTCGAGCTGGCCGTGCCGTTCCTCATTCTGCTGCCGCGCCGCGTGCGGATGTCCGGCGCGGCGTGTCTTATCGGACTGCAGGGGCTGATTCTGCTAACCGGCAACTACGCCTTCTTCAACTGGCTGACCATCGCTCTTTGCCTGCTGTTGCTGGACGACCAGTTCCTGCGCCGCTGGTGGCCCGGGCGCTGGCGCACGGCCGTCGTAATCCATCCGAGCCGCGCGCGCAAAGCGATAGTCGCCACTCTCACCGTGTTTATCCTCCTGCTGAATATCGGCCAGTTCAGCCGTCTGCTCTTCGGAGACGCTCCGGAGCCGGTTGGCGAACTCCTGCACATCACGGAACCGTTCGGCGTCGTGAACAGCTACGGCCTTTTCGCGATGATGACGACCACGCGGCCGGAGATTGTCATTCAAGGGTCGAATGACGGAAGCACCTGGATCGACTATTCTTTCCGTTACAAACCCGGCGACCTCCGGCGCAGCCCCCCGCTGGTGGCTCCTCACCAGCCACGGCTCGATTGGCAGATGTGGTTTGCGGCGCTGAGCAACTATCAAAGCAACGGCTGGTTCCCGAATCTGATGGTCCGTCTGCTGCAAGGCTCGCCACCGGTTACGCGGCTGTTTGAACACACGCCCTTCGGCCGGACACCGCCGCGGTACGTGCGCGCTCTGCTGTATGAATACCGGTTCACCGGCATCGCTGAACGCCGCGCCACCGGCACTGTCTGGACACGCGACCTGCGTGGTCTCTACTTCCCGGCGATTTCACTCGACAGCGTGTCGCTCAGTAGCACTCCGTAGTACCCGGCACCCTTTTTGTACATTTCCAGCTCCTTCCCTGGATCGCGCTAATGCCGCGAACCCGGAGGGTCGATAGAAAACTGACCAGGCACCTGGGGAGCAGTGTATCCGGCCGGGCGAGGCGACTGAAGTCAAACTGCATGTCGTTGAAAACGAAAGTTTTTTCGATCAGCATCATTGTACTGGGCGCGCTTGTACTTTTCTCCGAGCTGCTCCTCTGGAACCCCGAGAACGGCTTCCGCTACACATTCTTTCTGGTTGCTGCGTTAGTGGCGTCACGGCTGCAGGTGAACCTGTCGTCGGTCAACGGCACGGTTTCGCCTTTGTTCTTCTTCGTGCTGTTCGGCGTGCTGGAGTTCACCCTGCCGGAAACGCTGTTCCTGGGCGTTTCCTCGACGCTCATCCAGTACCTTTACGACAGCCGGCACAGAACCGATTCCGTGGGGATCCTGTTCAATGGTTCGTGCATGGCGTTGGCCATCGCCGCGACCACCTATACCTGCCACGCTCATATTTTCCGGGCGCAGCAACTGGACCTTGTTCTTACGCTGACGCTCGCGGCGACGGTGTTTTTCGCCATGACCACGGTGCCCATGGCCTCCATGGTGTCGCTGACGGAGCGGAAGTCGATGCGGCAGATCTGGCACGACTGCTATTTCTGGTCGTTCCCTTACTATCTGGTGGGCGCGATTCTGGCGGGCATCACCAGCTATGCCGGGCACCGGTTCGGCTGGCAATCGGCGCTGGTGATCATTCCGATCTCCTACATTGTCTACCGATCCTACAATTCGCACCTCGGGCGAATCGAAGCGGAGAAGAAACATGCGCAGGAGATGGCATCGCTGCACCTGCGCACCATTGAAGCGCTGGCGCTGGCCATTGAAGCAAAGGATCAAACCACTCACGATCACCTGAAACGAGTGCAGGTTTACGCGATCGAGGTGGGCCGGGAACTGGGCCTTACCGAAGCCGAGCTGGAAGCTTTGCGCGCCGCGTCATTGCTGCACGATATTGGCAAGCTGGCCGTGCCGGAACACATCATTTCGAAGCCCGGCCGCCTGACCCGCGAAGAGTTCGACAAGATGAAGATCCACCCGGTGGTCGGGGCGGAGATTCTCGAGCGCGTGCAATTCCCCTATCCGGTGACGCCGATCGTTCGCTCCCATCACGAACGCTGGAATGGCACCGGTTACCCAGACGGCTTGCGGGGCGAGGAGATTCCCATCGGCGCGAGGATTCTGGCGGCGGTCGACTGCCTGGACGCGCTGGCTTCGGACCGGCAATATCGCCGGGCCCTTCCGCTGGAAGAAGCGATGAAGCGGGTGGCCGCGGAGGCCAATGTCAGCTTTGATCCGAAGGTGGTGAATATTCTGGAACGGCGATTCCAGGAACTGGAGACGATGGCCAGAACCAGGGATGTGGAACGGACGCGGCTTTCCACGGACGTGCGCGTGGAGCGAGGCGACGCGCCCGCGGCGGGATTCGAGACGCACAAGGCCACGGCGACGGGCACCGCGCACCAGGTGAATTTCCTCGCCTCCATCGCCGCGGCGCGCCAGGAAGTGCAGAATCTCTACGAACTGACCCAGGATTTGGGGAACTCGCTCAGCCTGAACGAGACGCTGTCGCTGCTGTCAATCCGCCTCAAGAGGATGATCCCGTACGACGCCCTGGCGATTTACGTCCTCCGGGAGAACCTGCTGCGGCCCGAATACGTAACCGGCGAGAATGTCCGCCTGTTCTCATCGCTGGAGATCCCGCTGGGGCAAGGCTTGTCGGGATGGGTGGCGGAGAACCGCAAGCCGATCATCAATGGCAATCCGGCGGTGGAACCCGGCTACATGAACGACCCCACGCGGATCACCACGATGAGATCCGCCCTCTCGGTTCCATTGGTCGGGCTGGCTGGTCCGGTGAGCGTATTGACTCTCTACCACGCCGAGCGCGACGCATTCACCAAGGACCATCTGAGAATCCTCATGGCGGTTGCGTCGAAGCTGGCGCTGGCGGTGGAGAACGCGCTCCGCTATCAGCAGGCGGAGAGCTCCGCGGCAACGGACTACATGACGGGCTTGCCCAACGCGCGCTCGCTGTTCCTGCATCTGGACGCTGAGATCTCGCGCTGCCGCCGGCAGGAATCGCCGCTGGTGGTTCTGGTGTGCGACCTGAACGGCTTCAAGCAGGTGAACGACCGCTTCGGCCATATGGAGGGCAATCGCGTCCTGAGCAGCGTAGCCGCGAAGTTCAAGGACTGCTGCCGCGAATACGATTATGTGGCGCGGATGGGCGGGGACGAGTTCGTGCTGGTGATGCCCGGGATTCGGCTGGATTCACTCACCCCCACGCTGCAGCGACTCCGCGAGGCAGCCGCCGAGGCCGGGCGAGAGGTGTGCAAGGAAGATATTCTCTCGCTCAGCATTGGGCATTCATTTTATCCGGAGGACGGCAACGACGCGGAGCAGCTTCTGAGCGAAGCCGACCGGCGCATGTACGGCGCCAAGCAGCAGGAGAAACTCAAGACCGTCGAACGCCGGGGATACGATTTCGATCCGACGCCCGCCATTACGCAGTGGTAGGCAGGATCGAACGCCGCGGAGATTTCCAGCCGATGGCGCGAGTGAACGCGACTGTACGACCGCTTTCGGAGGAGCGGCCGTACAGCCGCGTTACTGATTGCCCGACACGATCAGCGTCAGATCCTTTGAAAATTTGTCGCCCTCGCTGAATTCGATGGCCTCACCCTTGTCCTCGAACGGCTTGAGGAAATCGGGATCCTCGTACTGATCCCCCTGCACATCGTCCCAGGCAAACAACTTGTACTTTCCCGGCTTGATGCCCTTGATGTTGAAGTGGCCGTTCTGATCGGTATTAGCGACGTGATAAAGGCCATGGAGATCCCGCTGATCTGGGATGAGGACAACCGTGGCGCTGGTCGCGGGCTGATCCTTGGGGTCTTTCACGTCGCCATCGACGCGTGGCGCGTTGGCGGCTATCGCGATAGCCAACTGCCCGCCAGTCGCGCCTCTGGTTAGATCGAGGTCGTTGCTCGGAAAGTCCGAGTCGCCGTACCGGATGGACTTGACGTAGTAGTCTTCCGGTAGTGACGCGATCTCAAGGTGGTACCGGCCGGGCGCCTCGAGCTTCAGTTTGAAGGTGCCGTCGTCCTGCACCTGACCGTACGGGTGCCGCATCATTGGCGAGGTGTCCTCGGGAGAGAGCACCAGGATCAGGGTGCGATTCTTCAGATCGGCTCCCTTCCCGGCGGTGACGACGCCGCTGATCTCCGGCGCGGCGCCCAGGGTTAGTTGCACTCCCTCCACGTTGGAGTCACCCACCTCGATGGCAGCTTGCGCGACTTGCGGTTCGGCATCGGGCTTCGCTGGCGCTACGGATTGCGCCATAAGCGTGTACGACCCGGGCGTGACGTTGCGGAACACGAATACGCCTTTTTCATCGGCGACCGAATGCTTCCCGGCGTTCCAACCGATTCCGTCCTCCCGGGACACCAACGACACGAAGGCGACCACAAAACTGTTCCCGCCCGGCGGATTCACGATTTTGCCGGAGACGCGGGCCGTGTGCGTCGGACTCAGCCGGAAATCAATGCCGCTCACTTCGCCACCAGCCGTCACCTCCACCGGGGAACTTTGCGCGCTGGTCAATGAATTTGGAAAGAACACCGGGGCGTAGCCCTCCTGAGGATTGTCCTTGATCACCTCCATGTCCTGCATCGGGTTCCCGGCGCGCACGGCGCAGACGTAGTATCTACCCGGCGCCAGACCCCAAGCGCGATACTCTCCACGATCGTCGGAGGACGCGTTCACGCCGTTGCCCAGAGTCTTCCTCCCATGGCTGTATGTGGGCCGCATCAACATGATCTGGACTCGCGCCAAGGGTTCACCGTCTTCGTCCACAACTTTGCCCGAAATGACGCCATTCAGTGTCATCCGGAAGTCGATATCCTTCAGCTTTTGCCCCTTCGAAAGAGTGATCTGCGTTCCCGGTTTGTCCGGCCCTTTTGATCCGTATTCCGTGCGCACGAAGCCATTCCGCTCCGCGGCGATTTTGTATTTACCGGGGGCCACCTCATCGATGAGAAAATGGCCGGCGGCGTCTGTCATGGCGCCCAAAGGGGCACTGAACTTCTGCGATTCCATGCTCTGGAGCGTCACGTGCGCCTTTTTCAAGGGCTCCGCGGTTTGCAGGTTCAGAACCGTGCCCTCCACCGAGCACCGGTCCTCCGGCTTTACGGTTTCATCGGGCGGTTGTGTTGCGGCCGGCGGCGCCTGAGCGGCAGCCGCCACCAGGAACAACAGGGATGCGATCAGCATCTTCATTGCCGTCTTCGCCTCGTCTATTATTCAAACACAAGATGTAAATCGCCGGAATATGCGCGGAATTTCGATTCCTGCCCCGTCCATGCCAGCCATCGGGGAAACACCAGAGCCGAGAAAACCCCCTCGTCGGAGGTTACCGGAATGGGCATTGGTCCGAGCAGCTTGCGCGCCTGGTCCTGCTTCCCCAGCGCGAGCAACGCCGAGGCCAGCATGGCGCGCTGCTGGGCGTCGTCGCCGGGGGCGGAGGCGGCAAGAACGCGGTCGAGCAAAGGGATAGCCTCGGCCGGGTGGTGATCCAGTGCGAGCGCGTACCCGAGAGCGACCTCGCGAAACCGGGGCGTCGCGCCGGCCAGCCTGACGGTGGCGCGTTGCTGCCATTCGGCGGCGGATGCGGAGGGAAGCGCAAGGAAACCGCAGAGCAGGGCGATACCCCGCGATTCGGGACTTTGCGAGGCTCGCAGCGCTTCGTCAGCGTGCGCCTGCGCGCCAGCCGCGTCACCGCTGGCAAACAACCAGAAAGCGTATTGCGACTCCGCGCGCGATCGGCTGTCGCCGGTTAACTGCGCGAGATAGGCAGCCAGCGCCGACATAGCCTGACGCCGCCGCCCGGCGAGGAAGTCCCATTGCGCCTGCCAGAGAGGCGCCAGCGGATCATGCATCGCATTGCGTCTCCAGGCGAGGAACTTCTGGAATGTCCGGCCGGCGCCTTCCGGGTCCGCGGTCATAAGCCGCGCCTCGGCGGCCTTCAGCAGATCGATACCCGCGAGGAAGGCCGGATCTTTCTGGTGCGCTTTCAGGAAACTCGTTTCCGCATCGGAATAGCGTCCCAGCAGGAACTGCACCTCACCGAGCGAATCGAGCGGATTCGAGCTCCCCGGGTCGAGGCGTTGATATTCGACCAGAGCGCTGACCGCGCCATCGGCATCGCCGGCCCAGGCCCGGCAGTATCCAAGCTGATTGAAGGCGGCGGCGTTCCACGGCTGCAGTCTGGTGACGGCGGTCCAGGCGAATGCGGCGGAAGGGAAGTCGCGGGTGCTGGTCTGCAGCTCGGCCAGAGTGCGCCAGTCGCTGGCCTGGGCGGGCGCGAGGCGGGTGAGGCTGGTCAGCGCGTCGATTTGCGCGGCCGAATCGCCGGCCAGCGACGCAGAGAGGAAACGGAGCCGGGCCTGGTCGAGCGCGTCGGCGTGGGTGATGGCCGCGGCAATGTCGGTGGAGGCACCGGGGGCGCGCAGCCGGACATCCAGTTCAATGCGGGCCAGCCAGGCGGGAGTGAAATCGGGAGCGACGGTGGTTACTTCCCGCAGCGTAGCGGCACGCGCGTCCTGGTCGGCACTCCAAAGAGCCTGACCGAAGGGAATAACGGCGGATGCGGCGCTGGCGCCGACGCGGCGAGCGGCCGGCGCGAGCATGCGCGCCAGACTATCCACATCAGCCAGGGCACCCTGTGGCGAGTCATTCGCCCGAAACGAATGGTGGATCGTCATGCGGCCGCTGGCGGCATCCTCGACGGCGGCGTCCAGCACGAGGGTGTTCCCGTCCACCTGGAATCGCGTATGCAGGTACGAGGTGGCGTGTTCCCCCAAGGCCTCGTTGACGGTGGAAGTGGTGAACGCCGACATGTCCCGCTGGCCGAAAAGCTGATAGTCGAGAATTGCCGGACCGGCGGAGGCGAACCAATCGTAATCGCGGCTGGAGGTCAGATTATCGAACGGCAGAATGGCGATTGACTGCACGCCGCGCGGGGTGTTCCGGCGGCAGGCGGTCAGGCCGAGCGCGAAGACCAGAGCGGCAATCCATGGCAGACTTATAGCCCGCCTACAACTCACGCGGCTCTTTCTTCATCAACTCGACGAATTCCGGATTGGCTTTCAGGCCCGCGAACTCGGGCTCCTTCAGGAACTTCTCGCGATCTTTGAAACCCTCTTCGAGCGCTTTGCGGATGGATTGCAGAGCCCGGTCGTTCATGCCTTTCTGCGCATAGATCCTGGCCATGAAGTAGTAGAACGTGGCCTTGTCCTCGACGTGGTGCTCCTGCAGCAGAATTCCGTTGACCGAAGTGTGGAGGAAGACGTCGGGGTCCAGATCCAGAGCCTTCCGATACGCTTCCATGGCGTCCTTGAAATGGCTGGTGGAGAAATAGGCGCTTCCGAGATTGCTGTACACGGTGGCGGAGTTCGGCGCCAGACGCAGCGCGGTCTTGTAGAGATGGATGGCGCGCCGGTAGCTTTTCTGGGTGTAGTAGATGGTGCCGAGATTATTGAAGGCCTCGGAGTAATGATGGTCCAGGCGCGTGGCCAGCTTATACTGTTTCGCGGCCATGGAAAGATCCAGAAGCTGGTGGTAGGCGATGCCGGTCTTGTTGGCAATTACCGCCGACTTCTGATCGCAGCGCTGGTATTGTTCGAGCGCCTCCCGATACCGCTTGCGCGCCATGAAGATGTCGGCAAGTTCTTCAGGGGGAAGCTGTTTGCCGGGCGCCGTGACGGCTGCAGGTTGTTCTGGCGGCTTCAGGCCGGCCGCGGACCCGGCGTCCGGCGCGCTCTGGAAAAACAACCCCGCCAGAGCGGTAACCAGCACACTCGAGAGCATTGCGTCCCCTTCCCTTTGGCTAAAGCATACCCGAATCCGGCGGCGGATTCCAGCCCGCCGGCCGTGCGGCATCTCCCGCTGGAAGCATTGGACGCCACCGGGGCTTGCCGGGTTCCCGCCGGACAACCGCTGCTCAGCTCTTGAACGGTCATCGAAGTACGGTGTATATTGGCTGAGCCGGAGCAGAATCCGGAGGTTCGGAGTGGTGTGGTAAAGAAGCGACTTCAGGGATGCCGGTGGCCAGGCGCCGGGTTGTGGCTCGCGCTTTTGCTGCACGGCCCGTTGTTCGGCGCGCCTTGCAGTAAATTGCAGCCGGCTAATGGCGGAGCCCTGCTTCAGTTCACCATCACCTCGAAAGCCACCGGGTGCACTTACCGATATCAAATCATTTACACGGAGCTTTTTGGCGTTCCCAGCTTCCAGCTATGGCGCTACAGCAAGTGCCTTCAAAAACCGCAGCGGCAGGCGGTGCCGAGCGGGTTCACGCTCCAGGAGGTGCTCCAACAGCTCTGCGGAATCGAGTGGTGGTACAGCAACCTGGGTTCATTAGCCACGTCTGAACCATCATCGCCAGGGTCGCCGCTATTCGTGAACCCCGCACCTGCTTCCACCGCCACTCTCGCAGCCGGTCAGGCATCCCAGGGAACGGCATCCGGCGACCTGAACGGCGATGGAATCCCGGATCTGATTTACCTGAATTCCACGGGAATTACAGTGGAGCTGCTCAAGAGCGACGGCTCCGTTCTGAGCACGGATCAATTCTCCACCGGTTTTTCACCCGATCCCGACAACAGCACCATCGCCGTGGCCGACTTTAACCGTGACGGCAAACTCGATCTCGCCGTGAGCAATCCGGCAACCGACGGATCGGGACCCGGCAGCGTGGCCATACTGCTTGGCAACGGCGACGGAACATTTCAAGCAGCGACCTCGATCCAGGCGGGGGCGAACCCCGGGTCGCTGGCGGTAGCCGATTTCAATGGCGATGGAAAAACGGACCTCGCCGCCGCCAGCCAGACTTCGGCCATGATCGCGGTGTTGCCTGGAAACGGCAATGGCACGTTTGGCACCCCGGTCCCGGTTGCCACCGGCGGCGATTCCCAGAGCATCCCGTCGTCAATTCTGGCGGTTGACCTCAACAATGATGGGCATCCCGACCTCGTTGTGGCGAATCGCGGATACGTCTCGGTCGCGAACAGCAGCATCTCCGCTCTGCTCAACACCGGCAGCAGCTTTCAGCAGTCCTTTCTCGCCCCGCTGCCTCTTCCGCTTCTGCCGGATTACCTTGCGGACGCCGACCTGAATCATGACGGCGACGTTGACGTGGTGGCAGTTTCCCAAAACGCCAGCGCGATGATCGTTCTTTCCGGCAAGGGCGACGGCACGTTTCAACCGCCCGCCGCCTATGCAACCGGAAATTCTCCCGCGTCGATTGCCGTGGACCAATTCGCCGACGGGAATTCGCTTTTGATTGTTCCCGATCAGATTACCGACAGCTTATGGTTCACCATCGTGTCGCCGAAGGGCGGGGTTGGCGCGCCGCCGTTCGACCTGGTTGGCGGAGCGCCGGTAGGAATCGCGGTCGCGGACCTGAACAGCGACGGGGAGACGGACGCCGTGGTCGCGGGAGGGTCGAATGAGATTTCGGTGCTGTTGTCGAAGGGGGGCGTGTTGCAACCGGCCGTGGGCTACTCGCCCGGCGTGGGCGCGCAGGCCGTGGCCATCGGCGAGATGACCGGGGGCGGAAAATTGGACGTGGTGGCAGTGGGGTCCGGCATCAGCGTGTTGCCGGGCACTGGCGACGGCACGCTGAAGACCGCCATCAACACCCCGCTGGAGCAAACCGCCGAAAGCGTCGCGCTGGCGGATTTCAATCGCGACGGGAAACTGGACGTGGCCGTAGCGGTTAATCAAGGTTACGGTACCGGCCCCGGCGAGGTCGAAGTGTTTCACGGCAAGGGCGATGGAACCCTGCAGGCGCCGGTCACTTTGACGGTGGCCGGCATGTACCCGGAGGCGGTTGCCGCGGGGGACCTGAACGCTGACGGAATTCCCGACGTCGCGGCGGTGATGGTCAGCGGTATTGGCGGATCCACTGCCCTGGCCGTGTTTCTCGGCAAGGGCGACGGCACGTTCCAGGCCGCACGCACGTTTCCGATGCAATCGGTGGCCGGCGCGCAGAGCAGCCTGATGATTGACGACCTCAACCACGACGGCAAACCCGATATCGCGGCCGTGAGCGACGGCACCTCCCAAACCATCGACGTCCTGTTTGGCGATGGCATGGGCAATTTCAAGGAGGCCTCCGTTCTGCCGGTGACCGAGGAGAATCTGCCGGTTTCCATCGCGGCGGCGGACGTGAATGGAAACGGCAGCCCGACCCTGTTCGTGGCCCACTGTTGCGGGCAGACCGACGTCACCTATTTCCCGAATAATGGCGATGGCGCCTTCCCGACGGAGGAGCAGCTCGCTTCCGGATCCTCTCCGATGGCCGTGGCGGTGACACAATCGGGGAGCCTGACGACGATCTTCTCCGCGGACAACGGCGGGGCGGTGACGGCGGTGTCTCTGGTGGCAGGGTGTGCGTGGCCGTATAGGCCACCGCGCACGTCCGGAGGACGACTGGAGCAGGCCGTCGACGACGCTTGTCTGCCATTCCATCCGCGCTGATTAAAGGTAAGCGTCTGACGAACCCACGGTATCAGGTGCGAGCGGCGGACCAGCGGGCAGGAGTGAGCGCCAGTAATTCGCTGCGCTTGCGGCGGTCCAGACCCGGCAACACCGCCGCGAGATATTCCCGGACCGGCGCGCCGAGCCTGCGACACGATTCCACCACCGACAGAATCGCCGCCACCTTCGGGCCCGCCTGCACGCTGCCCACATGCAGCCAGTTTTTGCGGCCCAGCGCGACCGGCCGCATGGAGTTCTCCGCGAGGTTGTTGGACAGTTCCACCTGCTCGTAGTCGAAGCAACGTTCCAGCTTCTTCCACATGTTCAGCGTGTACGCCGCGGCTTTTCCCGTCGCACTTTGCGGCAATGCCTGGCGCGACAGGGCCACGCACGCGGCGCGAATCTCTTCCACCCACGGCAGCGCGTGCTCGCGCCGCAACGCCAGACGTTCGATGCCGCTGAGTGCCTGCGTTCGCGCCTCGCGATCAACGGCAAACAGCGCATCCATGCGCACCACCATTTTCAAAGCCTCGGCGTCGTGGGCATTCAACTTCACCGCGTCCACGAACTTCCGCCGCGCGTGCGCCCAGCAGCCCACGTGCACCAGATTCGGTCCGCCGATGTTGTCGTAGGCGGAATAGCCGTCGGTTTGCAGAATCCCTTCCCACTGTCCCAGAAACTTCTTCGGTCCATCGCGTCCGCGCCCCAGACAGAAATCGAATACCGTCTCGCCCCCCGGTTTCCCGTACTGCCACAGATAAGCCTGATGATCGCTGCCGCGCCCGTCGCGCATCTGCACCGGCACCGTGGTCTCATCCGCCTGCAGATAGACCGCCTTCCGTAACTCACCGCGCATCGCTTCCACGATCGGCTCCAGCAACTCACCCACCCGCATCACCCAGCCATCCAGCGTGGCGCGCCCGATTCCCAGTCCCGCTTCCCGCTCCAGCATCGCCGCCTGCCGGTACAGCGGCAGGTGATCGCAATACTTCGCCATCACCGTGCCGATCACCACCCGGTCGCTGGCCAGACCCTTCTCCACGATGCGCGGCGCCAGCGGCGCCATCGCCACCGTGCCACCGTCACAGCCCCGGCAGGCGCGCTTTTCGCGTCTGGTCACACGCACGAAGTAGCGCGCCGGCTCCACATCCAGCTGCTCACTCTCGTCGTAGCCGATCACGGAAGTTTCACGGCCACACGCGCTGCAATTCTGCTCCGCGCAGCGAATCACTTCTTCCACGCGCGCCAGATTCTCCGGCAATCGCTCCCGGCCCGGATGTGCTTTGCGCTCCCGCGGCGGCCTGGTAGTCAGCGGCTCGCGCCGCGCTTCGGCCTCCACCTCTTCGCCCGTCACGCCCGGTTCCTCGTCGGCCAGCAACTCCAGTTGCAGATCGCTCAGCGTCTCACTCGGCGGGCCCAGCAGGCGGATGCGATGCTGCCGCAACCGCTCCTCCAGCACGCGGATCTTCAGGTGCGCCCAGTTCAGTTCGCGCTCCAGATTCGCGATGCGCAGTTGGGGATCGGCAGTGCTCACGGGGATGTTCCATCGTAAGCGAAATGGCCCGTAAATGCGAGTGTTTTCCGCACTTCCGGGCCACTTTTCTTCAATGACAAAAACAGTGTGAAATGTTTCCGGCTTCACGCCGCCGGCGGACCTCGCAGCCAGTTTCGGCGCGGCCGTGCCTGTGTCAGATCCAGACCGTTCACCAGCATCGCCAGCTCTTCCGGCCGCATCGTGACGCTATGTCCTGCGCCGCCTTCCGGCCAGCGGAATCTTCCCCGCTCCAGCCGCTTCGCGCACACCCATAACCCGCTCCCATCCCACAGCAGCGCCTTCAAGCGCGTCCGCGTGCGGTTGCTGAACAGGAACAGATGTCCACTCACCGGATCCTGGCCCAGTTGATCGCGCACCAGCCCATACAACCCCTCGAAGCCTTTGCGCATGTCCACCGCTTCCACGCCCAGATAGATTCGCGTGGCCGCGCTCAGCCCGAACATCCTTACACCGCCTCGGCCACACCGATCAGCCGCGCCAGATCGGCGTCGCTGAACTTCCACCCGCTCTCGATGCGCCGCCCGTTGCGCAGCACCACAGTGAACACGCCCGGCGATTCGACGGGCGGCATTTTCACTTTCACCTGCACCAGCCGCGTCGCCGCAGCCTTTCGCGCTGCTCGTTGCCGATAGTAATCCAATGTGGTAACGGGAATGCCTGCCCGCCGGCAATATTCCTGACGCGACAACCCGCTCTCCTCGTACCCCGCCAGCATCCGCGCGATCTCTTCCCCACTTCGTCTCTGTGACATCCCGCCATCTCAGCAGCTTTCCATGGCTGGCTCAACAGGGGTTCCTCTGACGCTTACGATTAAAGGGTGAAAACGCAGAAAAGCCCCGGACCTTTTTCAAGGCACCGGGGCTTCTGTTTTAATTGGGCGACGTCCTACTCTCCCACACACTCGCGCGTGCAGTACCATCGGGGCTGTGGGGCTTAACTTCCGTGTTCGGGATGGGAACGGGTGGGACCCCCACGCTAGGATCACCCAAAGGCCGTTTGCTGGAGCCGCACAACGCGTAGGCTGTGCGACCAGCCAAGAAGGCTTTGGCTGAATATTGATGGGCCGTACAAACAAATCATGAGCCTGACCTCGACGGTGTCGAGGGTAAATTTTATGGTCAAGCCGAACGGGCTATTAGTAACGGTAAGCTCAACATATTGCTATGCTTACACCTCCGTCCTATCAACGTGGTAGTCTTCCACGGCCCTTATTAGGGTATAAACCCTTGGGAGATCTCATCTCGAGGAAGGTTTCGCGCTTATATGCATTCAGCGCTTATCCTGACCGAACTTCGCTACCCAGCGATGCCACTGGCGTGACAACTGGATCACAAGAGGTTCGTCCATCCCGGTCCTCTCGTACTAAGGACAGCACCCCTCAAATCTCCTGCGCCCACCACAGATAGGGACCGAACTGTCTCGCGACGTTCTGAACCCAGTTCACGTACCGCTTTAATAGGCGAACAGCCTAACCCTTGGGAGCTTCTACACCCCCAGGATGCGATGAACCGACATCGAGGTGCCAAACCGGAGCGTCGATGTGAACTCTTGACTCCGATCAGCCTGTTATCCCCGGCGTACCTTTTATCCGTTGAGCGATGGCCCTTCCATACAGAACCACCGGATCACTAAGTCCTGCTTTCGCACCTGCTTGACTTGTAGGTCTCGCAGTCAACCTGGTATATGCCTTTGCACTCGACCGCTGATTTCCAAACAGCGTGAACCAGGCTTCGAGCGCCTCCGTTACAATTTAGGAGGCGACCGCCCCAGTCAAACTACCCGCCTACCAATGTCCTTCTCCCGGATCACGGGAGGAAGTTAGAATCACAGAATGCTCAGGGTGGTATCTCACCGTTGGCTCCCCCGAATCCGAGAATCCGGGCTCAAAGCCTCCCACCTATCCTGCGCAGAGCACCCCATAATTCATTGATAGGGTATAGTAAAGGTGCACGGGGTCTTTCCGTCTTGTGGCGGGCATCCGGCGTCTTCACCGGAACCACAAATTCGCCGGGCGGATTGTTAAGACAGTCGTCAGATCGTTACGCCATTCGTGCAGGTCGGAACTTACCCGACAAGGAATTTCGCTACCTTAGGACCGTTATAGTTACGGCCGCCGTTCACCGGGGCTTCAGTTCAAAGCTTCGCCTTGCGGCTGACCTCTCCCTTTAACCTTCCGGCACCGGGCAGGCGTCAGCCCCTATACGTCGTTTTCGACTTTGCAGAGACCTGTGTTTTTGTTAAACAGTCGCCTGACGCTATTCACTGCGGCCCCCTTGCGAGGGCACCCCTTCTCCCGAAGTTACGGGGTTAATTTGCCTAGTTCCTGAACAATCCATCACCCGAGCGCCTGAGAATACTCTTCTCGTCGACCTGTGTCGGTTTGTGGTACGGATACCTCAACTCTCCTTAGCGGATTTTCCTGGCAGACGGCTGGGCGGATTTGCCTGTCCCAACCTCACTTCACTCCGGATTGAAACCATTGCGCACCGGAGCTTACGTGCTGCGTCCCCGCATCGGTCTTGATCGAATTAAGGTAGTCGCGGAATATTAACCGCAGTGTCCATCGGCTACGCCTTTCGGCCTCACCTTAGGCTCCGACTAACCCTGAGCGGATTAACCTTTCTCAGGAAACCTTAGACTTTCGGCGACCAGGGTTCTCACCTGGTTTCTCGCTACTTATGCTGGCAGAGTCTCTTCCTGCTGATCCAGTAGTCCTTACGGTCTACCTTCGCCTCTGCAGGAACGCTCTCCTACCATTGGCATTGCTGCCAATCCATAACTTCGGTATCGTGCTTTAGCCCCGTTGGATTGTCGGCACCGAGTGGCTCGACCAGTGAGCTATTACGCTTTCTTTAAAGGATGGCTGCTTCTAAGCCAACCTCCTGGCTGTCTGTGCCCCTCGACTTCCTTTCCCACTTAGCACGAATTTAGGGACCTTAGTTGATGGTCTGGGCTCTTCCCCTTTCGACAATGAAGCTTAGCCCCCACTGTCTGACTCCCGCGCTACACGTTCATGGCATTCGAAGTTTGGTTGGATTCGGTAACCTGGAAAGGCCCCTAGTCCATTCAGATCTCTACCACCACGACGGACCACGCGAGGCTAGCCCTAAAGCTATTTCGGAGAGAACGAGCTATCACGGAATTTGATTAGCCTTTCACCCCTACCCTCAGCTCATCCAAGCTGTTTTCAACCAACACTGGTTCGGACCTCCAGTCGCTGTTACACGACCTTCATCCTGGCCAAGGGTAGATCATCCCGCTTCGCGTCTAATCCCAGCGACTGAACGCCCTATTCAGACTCGCTTTCGCTGCGGCTCGCTTTCGCTTAACCTTGCCACTGAGATTAACTAGCCAGCTCATTATTCAATAGGCACGATGTCAGGCTTTGCCCGAAGGCCATAGCCCTCCAACTGCTTGTAAGCATACGGTTTCAGGTACTATTTCACTCCCCTCGCAGGGGTGCTTTTCACCTTTCCCTCACGGTACTAGTTCACTATCGGTCACAGTCGAGTATTTAGCCTTACCGGATGGTCCCGGTAGATTCCCGCAGGGTTCCACGTGTCCCGCGGTACTCAGGAGCCACTCGAAGGTAGGATGGCATTTTCATATACGGGGCTGTCACCCTCTATGGCCGGCCTTTCCAGACCGTTCTATTAACGCTTCCCTAATCCCTCTTTACTTCAACAGATCGTACCGGGTTGCCCCGATCCAACCTGTTGAGGTTTGTGGTCCTACGACCCCGGACTCTCCTTGCGGATCGTCCGGTTTAGGCTGTTCCGATTTCGCTCGCCACTACTCTCGGAATCACGGTTGTTTTCTCTTCCTTCGGGTACTGAGATGGTTCACTTCCCCGAGTTCGCCTCGTACGCCTATGTATTCAGCGCACGATACCTGATGTTCGCACCAGGCGGGTTTCCCCATTCGGAAATCCCCGGATCACAGAATGCTTGCTTCTCCCCGAGGCTTATCGCAGCTGGCCACGTCCTTCATCGCCTGACTGTGCCAAGGCATCCACACGTATGCTCTTAGTAGCTTGACCATAAAATTGACTCCGGACACGGCCGAAATCAGCGCTCATGCGCCGTATAATTATGCACGGCGCGGCGATTTGTGTGTATTGCCCATCAATATTCAGTTGTCAAAGATCATCCGGCCGCAAAAGCCGGAAGTCAGCCTTCGAAGCGATGCGTTTCCGCATTCGCTCCAACCGCTCACTTACGACTTCTGATTTCTGCAGGTTGCTGGTGGGCCTGGGTAGACTCGAACTACCGACCTCACCCTTATCAGGGGTGCGCTCTAACCACCTGAGCTACAGGCCCGTGGCCTTCCAACCACTGGTGGAGCTGGTCGGGATCGAACCGGCGGCCTCCTGAATGCAAATCAGGCGCTCTCCCAGCTGAGCTACAGCCCCTAAACCCGACAGAAGCGCGAAACCGGGAGCCTATGAGGACTCAACCGGCTCGCGCATCCGTTGTCACTGCCCGGGTGTTGCCACCCAGGCGTTACTTTCCGAGGCCGATTGGACGCGGGACCGGGATACCAGACCCCAATCCTGAAGAATTATTAGAACGAGAGCAGAGAACAAAACGACATAGCATGGACCGGAACGGCTGCCACTTACTCGGTCTTTCGACCTTTCCGTGACTCCGGCCACGTTCTCTCTTAGAAAGGAGGTGATCCAGCCGCAGGTTCTCCTACGGCTACCTTGTTACGACTTCACCCCAATCATGAGTCATACCTTGGGCCGCTGCCCCCCTTGCGGGTCGGCGTGCAGACTTCTAGTACAACCCACTTTCGTGATGTGACGGGCGGTGTGTACAAGGCCCGGGAACGTATTCACGCCGTCATTCTGATACGGCATTACTAGCGATTCCAGCTTCACGCAGGCGAGTTGCAGCCTGCGATCCGAACTGAGAACGGTTTTTTGCGATTGGCTCCCCCTCGCGGGTTTGCAGCGCTCTGTACCGTCCATTGTAGCACGTGTGTAGCCCTGGACATAAAGGCCATGATGACTTGACGTCATCCCCACCTTCCTCCAACTTATCGCTGGCGGTCTCCTGAGAGTGCACCTTTCGGTTAGCAACACAGGACAAGGGTTGCGCTCGTTGCGGGACTTAACCCAACATCTCACGACACGAGCTGACGACAGCCATGCAGCACCTCGACTACAGTCCCTTGCGGGAGGACCAGTGTTTCCACCGGCTTGCCGCAGCCGTTCGAGCCCAGGTAAGGTTCTTCGCGTTGCGTCGAATTAAACCACATGCTCCACCGCTTGTGCGGGCCCCCGTCAATTCCTTTGAGTTTCAGCCTTGCGACCGTACTCCCCAGGCGGCATACTTAACGCGTTAGCTCCGGCACGAACCGAATGAACGGCTCACACCAAGTATGCATCGTTTAGGGCGTGGACTACCAGGGTATCTAATCCTGTTTGCTCCCCACGCTTTCGTGCCTCAGCGTCAGTAGTGGTCCAGAAAGCCGTCTACACCACCGGTGTTCCTCCTGATATCTACGCATTTCACCGCTACACCAGGAATTCCGCTTTCCTCTCCCACACTCAAGCACTCCAGTATCCGGCGCACCCTCCCAGTTAAGCCGGGAGATTTCACACCAGACTTGGAGCACCGCCTACGCACTCTTTACGCCCAGTAACTCCGAACAACGCTTGCTGCCTACGTATTACCGCGGCTGCTGGCACGTAGTTAGCCGCAGCTTCTTCTCCGGGTACCGTCATTATCGTTCCCGTCGAAAGAGCTTTACACCCCGAAGGGCTTCATCGCTCACGCGGCGTCGCTGCATCAGGGTTTCCCCCATTGTGCAAGATTCCCCACTGCTGCCTCCCGTAGGAGTCTGGCCCGTGTTTCAGTGCCAGTGTGGCCGTGTGCCCTCTCAGGCCGGCTACCGATCAAAGCCATGGTAGGCCGTTACCCTGCCATCCAGCTAATCGGCCGCGGGCTCCTCTTTCAGCGCATTGCTGCTTTCCCCTTGCGGGCTTATGCGGTATTAGCTCCGGTTTCCCAGAGTTATTCCCCACTAAAAGGCAGATTACCCACGTGTTACTCACCCGTGCGCCACTTTACTCACCCTTGCGGGCTTTCTCGTGCGACTTGCATGTGTTAAGCGCGCCGCCAGCGTTGATTCTGAGCCGGGATCAAACTCTCGTTTGAACCTTTGAAAACATCACGCTGCCTTCAACAGGCAACGTGGCATAAAGTCGTTTCGCTTTGACTCATCGTTCTGACGATTGCTTCATTGCGTCCAACCAGATTGTCAAAGATCTGCGCAACCACCCGGCGATCCGAAGAAGACCGAATGACTACGCGGCCTCGAAAGCCGCATCGGCGCAGGCATACGCGCGCTCTCACGCGGTACCGCCCGAACCAGAAACTTTTGGGAACTAAAAGAACAGCTTTGGAAAACTGCTGAAGGAGGAACTGATACTGCCTGCCTTCACTCTTCTATCGCCATCATCCAATCTAGCAAACCTTACCATCCGTGGCAAGGGGCATTTGAAAATTTCGTTTCAATCACCCCAACCACCTCATTCCGCTTGGTTTGTAACGGCGACAGACCCAGCCTAACAAAGCGCGGTGCCCGGCGCAACTGTCTCCCACAGTTTTCTTAGTGCGATGCCTTACAGATCTTGCTCGACGTGGTGTGAGCTTTCCGACCCACCGCCGGTCGCAATCGCCTCATAAAGAGGGCCGTCTCGGTCATTGGTCCATTCATGGCAACGAGGCGAACAAACGGCAAATTTAATGTTATGCTCTTAGCTGCGGAGGCAGGCTGTGGCTTTAGAGTTGAAACACGTCTACTGCTACAAAATTGGGGCGGCCAATTGCTATAGGGTTGGCCGGACGAAGAACCAGCCCGAGAAGCGAAAGCGCGGGTGGGCCACCGGATCGCCAGCAAGACCTACACTGTATCGGGACGTTCTCACCGAGAATCCATCGAGCTTGGAAGCGTACGTCCACCACCTTCTGGACGCGAAACGGACGGAAAACGGTGAGTTCTTCAACGTTACGTCGGAGGAGCTGGACGACGCGATCAATGAAGCCGAGGCATTCATGACGGAGTATCAACCCCTCCTCGGCCTGGCGAGGAAGTTGCGTCGGAAGAAGCCAACCGACGCAATGGTAGACCCGCCGGATGAAGTGCGCGCCATTTATACGCAACTCAGGGACGCGATTCGAGAGAGCTTCCCGCTCAATCGTCGCGTCGAGCTTCTTCAGAGCAAGATTCAGGTTGCCATAGGCGACAACCGCGGCATGAACGGCGTAGCTTCGTGGAAATGGGAGGACCGCTGGGAGATGGACGTCCAGCGGTTCAGAAAAGAGCAGGCGCCGTTGTATGAAAAGTACAAGCGGGATTCGGGACGCCGCGTCTTTCGCCTGGAAAGAGTCGATCTTACCAAGAGTAACGCGTGAAAACATCTTGAGAGACCAGGAAGCCGTTTGATGTCCTTCGCTGTCAGCAGCGACTCTTCCCTGAGCCCGCCGGCTGCGACCCAGCCGGCTCCCTGAGCTGGCTGGCGATCTTCGCGTACAATGCATCCGGCGCCAGATCTATCTCACCGGCCCACGCAACCGCGCCGGAATCAATGAAGACGCGTTTGAAGAACCGCTCATCTCGCAACGGCGCGAGCGCGCCGGTCAGCTCTTCCTGTCGCAATTGCACACGCCCGGCAAGTCCGTCTTTGAATCGGACAAAAAGACAATGGTTCGGCTCCGGCTTCACTTCAACTACGTCCCAATACATCGAACAAATGCTCCGTCTACGCCAGCGGCAGCAATTCTTCCCTATGTATCATCGCCCATTCCCGAACCAGATTCAAAGCCCTGCGCGGTAGCTGGCCCTGCAGGACATCCAGCGTACCGATGTCGACCGTAGCTTCGAACTTGCCGTATCGAGCATGAAAGTGCGGCGGCTCATGATCGTTGAAGAACATCCGGATCAGGATGCCATAGAACGTACTTATGGTCGGCATTCGCGAGGCGGTTTTACCACCTCCACGGATTCCGGCGATGCTGCCGGGACTGGCAGCTTCCCGCCATGTGGTACCCTGGCTCAGTCGCACCAGACATGCGCGTCAAACTCCAGCTCGCTACCGCCGATAATGTCGACGACCTGGTCTCACTCCACCTCGCCGCAAATCAGCATCTGACCTCGCAATACGGGAAGGGATTCTGGTCGGCAGCCGGGCCGACCGCCAAAGGCGTGCTCTTCTCCATGAAGATCGCGACGGTTTACATCGCCAGGCATCATAACCGGGCGATCGCCACCCTGACGCTTTCCACGCGAAAACCATGGGCCATCGACAGGAAGTACTTCAGCGCGACCAAACGTCCCCTGTATCTCACTTCGATGGCCGTCAGCCCGGATCACCAGCGGAAGGGCGTCGGCAAACTCTGTATCGATGAGGCCCGCCGCATCGCCACGGAATGGCCGAGCGACGCCATTTGCCTGGACGCGTGGGACGCCGAAGCCGGCGCGGGCGAATTCTACCGCAAGTGCGGGTTCCGCGAAGTTGGCCGCGCGACATATCGAAACGCCCCGCTGATTTACTTCGAGATGGTGCTTTGAAGATCTGTGTTTATCGGTGTTCATAGGCGGCTAATTCGTCTTCCCCGCCCCACCCACCACCCGCAGCACCGCCCGCGCCGCCTCCACGCCACGGTATTGCGCTTCCTCGAAGATAGAAATCCCGCTGAGATCCGAATTAGCAAAGTAAACCCGCCCGAGCGGCTTCAGCCAGCGTTGCCTTTCCTCGCCGAACTGAAATCCCACCGCCGGGCGCACCATGGCGTGGCCCATCCTCATGATGTCGATGCGCGAGACGCAGGCGCGAATATCGGAATGCACGCGTTCAAGATCGTCCAGAATCCGGCTGGAGAAATGTCCCCAGTCGTTCGCCAGAAGGTACGCGCGGGCCCGCTCAGGGGTGTATTCGGCAAGCGAGTAATAGTATGTCCAAACGGTGCGTTCGGTGACGCTGGCGACACTCATATGCGTGGCGTCCACATAACCCAGCGACGTCGAATCGTACACTACGTTGTCCCATGCCGGCTCCGCGCCGTTCAGCTCGCGCGGCAAGCGATCCAACCGCAGATTCGCCGTATACCACGGGGAGTATACAAACCCGGCAGCGGGCGGCGCGCCTTCGACGACATAATGCGCGAGGAATGTGGGCGCAGCGAAGATGACGAAATCAGCCAGGTATTCAATGCCGGCGCTCCCGTCCGCCGCTACGGTCAGAACGCGGTATTTCGACCCCGCGCGCGCGATGCGATACACGGCCTGTCCGGTCTGCATGTGCGCCGCCAGCTTCGCGATCAACCGCCGCGCGATCCAGCCATTGCCTTCCGGCCAGGTGAGTGGCCCCTTGTCATCGGGCGCGCGCGATGCAAAATAGTGCACGCCCGCCCATGCCGACGTGTTGCGCGCCAGCGCCCCGTAGTCGTCGCGGCAGGCATAGTCGAGATACCAGCGCAGGTAAATCGAGTCGAAACCGTGCTGGTCCAGCCATTCCGCCATGGAGATCCGGTCGAGGTCCGACGGCTTCGCTCCCCGCGCGATGGGAATGGTGAATTCGCCCGAGGCACGGTGTTCGGCCATGCGTTGTTCGAAGGTGCGGAATTGTTCGCGATCCCTTGCCGTCAGCCCGATGTGCGGCTCGATATCGTCCTGCCATCGGCCATACAGAAACAACCGCTCCTGCGGCTCGAAACAAAGATAGCGCTCGTTCCAGTGGCCCGCCTCGTCGAGCACGCCTAACTCGCGGAACAACTCGCGGACAAGCTCCACGCCCGCGTCGGGGACAGGCACATAGTGGGCTGCCCACGGATACGCGGTGATGTCGTTCTCTCCCCAGCGCGCGTTCCCACCGGCCTGCCGCTCCATCTCCAGCAGGACGAAATCGCGGAAGCCGTTCCGCTGCAGCCACCACGCCGCGTTCAGGCCGGCCATGCCGCCACCAACAATCACCACCGGCGCGCGCACCTGCCGCTGGGGCGGAGGAAAAGCCGCACCGTCGCGGATATGATGCCCCAGCACGAACGCTTCGTTCACGAAAGATCCGGCGATCCGGCGCTCTCCTTTGGCGGTGAGCCCGATCAGCGCGGCGGAGAGGACCGATCGCCGGGTGAGGCCGCGCGCCATATCAGTGCACGATGTCCTTCCAGTCGCGCTCGTAGTAGCGGACCAGCACCTGGCTGTTCAGCCGATTCACGTCGGCCGCAACCGGCACCATATCATTCGGAAAGACGAACATTTCTCCCACGTTTCCGAGCGACAGGAAACGCAGACCCGCGGGAAGAGCGCGCGGCAGCTCGTATCCATCGTGGCTGGCCAGCATGAAACCCCATTCGCCGAACGACGGCACGTAAACGTGATACGGCCAGATGTTCCACCCAGCGTCTTTCAGGGTATTGGCAATACACCAGTAGGATTGCCGCGCGAACAGTGGCGATGTACTCTGCACAACGGCCAAACCGCCCAAGCGCAGGTGCCGCCCCATCAGCCGATAGAAAGCGGTTGTGTAGAGCTTACCCAGGGCGTAGCTGGTGGGGTCCGGAAAATCCACCACCACAAAATCGAACATCTCCTCATTGCTGTCCAGCCAGGGAAACGCGTCGGCGTTAATGACGTGTACGCGCGGCGAGGTGAGCGAATGGTTGTTCAGCCCGGAGAGCACCGGGTGGGTGGAGAAAAGCTTCGTCATCTCCGGGTCCAGATCCACCAGAGTGATGCTCTCCACCGCGGGATACTTCAGGATTTCACGCACGGCCAGACCGTCGCCGCCGCCCAGCACCAGAACGCGCCGCGCCCCCGGAAGCGACGCCAGCCCGGGATGCACCAGCGCCTCGTGATACCGATACTCGTCGCGGGAGCTGAACTGCAGGTGCGAATTGAGAAACAACCGCAGATCGTCCTTCCACTTGGTGAGTACAATCCGCTGATAGCGGGTGTTGCGGCTGAAGATCACGTCATCGGCATACAGGCTGTTGTCGGCCGCCGAGGAGATTGCATCCGCAAAAACCATGCCAGTGCCCAGCGCCGCGGTCACCACGATGCAGCTCACGCGCAGGGAATAGATCCGGCCGATCTGCTCCTGAAACAGCCAGGTGGACCACAATGCCACACCGGCGTTCATCAGCCCAAACAGCAGCGCGGAGCGCACCAGCCCGAGCTTGGGAACCAGCAGCACAGGAAACAGAATGGAAGCACCCAGGGCGCCCAGGTAATCGAAGGTAAGGACGCGAGCCACCAGATCGCGGAACTGGAAGCGCTCCTTGAGAATCCGCATGAGCAATGGAATCTCCAGGCCAACCAGAATTCCCACGGCCAGCACCACGGCATACAGGATGAGTTGAAACCCCTGGGTGTAGGCAAACGCCAGAAACAGCATGGATGACGAAAAGCCGCCCACCACGGCCACCATTAGTTCGATAGAGACAAAGCGAGCTACTAATCCGCGGACGAGATATTTCGACAGGAAGCTGCCGATGCCCATGGCGGACAGATAGCAGCCGATGATGGTGGAAAACTCGAAAACGCTGTCACCAAGCAGGTAGCTGGCGAGCGTGCCCGCGATCAGCTCATAGATGAGCCCGCAGGCCGCAATCAGGAAAACAGAGATAAATAGAGCTACAGTCAAATTCGCGAACCCGCGCGAGGCTTCCGAACCGCGACGGTGACGGAGCGGTCTCTCTTAATGAACGGCCGCCGCAATGATGATACAGATCCCAATCGACATGGCCCCGAGCAGCACGGCCAGTGCGAGGTTCTTGTCGTGCACGATCTCGGTCCAGAGGTGATACGGCGTCATCTTATCAATGACAAAGAACGCCACCACAAAATGAAGATGCCGAGTGCGGCGTAGACTACCGCGCTTACAAAGTTGCTGAGGTGAAAATCGCTCATACCTTACTTGCCTCCAATGTACCGGTGGTAGTAGCCATAGGTGGATCGATACGCGCCGGGATTGTCGCGCACCGTCTTGGGAACGTTCTCCACCTGATTAATGCGCGTGAGGCTCCAGCCGTTGTACTCAGCCATGCCGGTCAGGCCCAGCACGAGCACGCCCCACCCAATGAACAAGGGGTTGAAATTCACTTGCGGCCTCCAGACGCCCCATAATCGCTCTCCCGCCAGCGCGCCGTCTCAAAAGATCCGATCCGCATGGTCGACGCGACAGGCGGGATCATCAGCAAAACAGCCGCTATCAGAATGAACATGTAATTCGGTACGTCGCGGCGGATCGAAATATCGTAGTTCATGGACCCGGGCTGCTTCGAATCCATCTCCGGCTCGATGCGCAGGTAGTAATGTCCCGACGGCACCGAGGGTATGCTCACGGAATCCGACGAACGTCCTTCGGTCCAGTTATCGCCGCCGTCGTTGCCATGGTAGTAACTGATCTCACGGCCGAAGTCCCAGGCGCGGCCGGTGTCCTGATTGATCAGCGCGAAGTCGAAGTAAGCCCAGTTATTGTCCAGATCCGTGTGGACTTGTAACTCCACGTTGGATGGCCGCCCCTTCAGCTCGAAGATGGGAGTGACAAACGAGGGTTCCCCGCCCGTGCCCGTCGAGAAGTAGTATCGCGAGGCGTACACATCCTCGCGCCGGGCCGATACGGTGAAGTAAAACATCACTACGGCCAGCGCCACCAGCAGCCATAAGAATGTGCGCCACATCGCGCCCGCGCGGCCTTGATGGGGCGATGGCTGGTTTTCATAGACGCCCACGGCGGGGTTCGGCCGTCCCGGCAACTGGAACGCCTTCCAGATCTGATCGCCGGTCCAATACTCGCCCAGAGACCAGACCACCTCTCCGTCCATCCGCTCGCCGGAAATCATTCGCGGCGGTGCGATGAAGTCATCGACGGTGGCCGTCTCACCCCGGTGCGCGCGCCACGGAAACTCGCCCAGGACGAACACCGTGGTTGCCTCGCAGTGCTGGAAATGCTTATACGTGACGCCGCGCAGGCGAAGGGCAGGCCTGGCCCCGGGCAACGTTTCCGGCACCAGCGGGAGTGTGCGAATGAAGTTCCAGTGCCCGTCGTACTCCGAAAGGTAGCGGAATCCGTAGTACGGGTTGAACAGCAGATACTCATCCCACGAGTAGGGCACGCCGTCCACTACAATCTGACGAACCTGAAACCCGATCGCTTCCCAGGCGACGTTTTCGATCTGCCCGCGCGTCCCCAGAGGAATTTTCGGCTGCGCCTGTTCCTGAGCCGTCTGGGAGCGCTGCAGAATCTGCACCAGTGGAGAGGAGACGTCAAGCACGGCGTGACATTGCGGGCACACCACCGACAGCGTATGGCCGAAACCTCGCAACTCCACCGGCCCGCCGCAACCGGGGCATTGCAGTGCCCTGGCCTTGACTACCGGCGGACTCACTGCCGCGCTGCTCATCGCCGCCAGCCCTCGAATTCGCGCAGGTTTTTCAGGTGCAGGTCATCGAACCCGACGGCGCGCCCGAGGAAAAGCAACGGAGGATTCCCGGTGTAGTCGATGGTGCCGAACTGCTCGTCGCTGGTGCGCAGGTCGGCAAAAATCACATCTGACTTGTCCCAGTATTGAAAGGGAAGCTCGCCCTCGACGCCCTTGTAATGCGCTCGCGTAACGGACGTCACCTGCCAGGTCCGGCCGCCCCAGACGAACTGCTGTTCGCGCTGGGGATTCTGCGGAAACGCACTCGCCGGTGGTTGCGGCTGCGCCTGCCAGGATACGTCGTACTCAAGTTGGGCATCGGAAAGCCAGCCGCTGACGCCGTCCTGATACACCACGTGCCATTCGTTCCAGCCGCCGAACTCGTATTCATAGAGTATCCGGCCGAGCACGAAGAACGACGTATTTTCGAGCACGCCCTGGGCGCCGATTTGTAGCGGCGAACTGTCGGGTGGAAGGTCCGCGACCACGCCGACTTTGCTAAGGTCAACGTCCGTGCGCACGAGAATCGACTTGCAGAACGGACAGACGGTCTGCACCGACCCGGGCCAGTGGAACACTACTGGCGCGCCACAGGACGGACAGTTCGCCGCGGGCTGACTCACGGGTGCCAGGACCGAACGACCCGCCGCACCTGGACGCGCTTCGCGGACAGTTCCCGCGCAAGCAACGCGGCGAAATCCACATCCGGCCGCTCACGGCAACAGAACACGTTCACGCAAATAGACCCGTGTTCCGGAAAGGTGTGGCAGGTGAGATGGGATTCGGTGAGCAGGCTGACGCCGGTGATGCCGCCGGTCACCGGAAACTGGTGCCATCGCGTCTTCTGGAGCGGATGCAGATCCAGCGCGCCCGTCAGAACGTCAAACAGCGATTCGAGCGTGGCCCGGCAGGCCAGCCGCCCGGCGTCGCAACCGTGCGCCTCGATCAGCCATTCCACGCCACGTTCGGCCATTGCATTATCTTATGCGATTTTCAAGCCTGCTGGGCGCCGCACTCGGGGCAAAACTTCGCCCGTTTGGCAATACTCTTGCCGCAGTCGAGACAGAACTTAGTGTCCGCGCCGGCCGCCCCAGCCGGAGGAGGCGTCACCGGGCCACTCGGAGCGGGCCCCGCGGGAGCTGGCCCGGCCGCGGGAGGAGGGGTCGCGTCGGGCGGCCGCATCGCGCCCATCATGCTCTGGGCCATTACCATTCCAGCTCCCAACCCCGCGCCGATGCCAGCCGCGCCACCGCCCTGGTTCGCCGCGGCTATGGGCATCGATTGCGCCACCTCGAACTGCGTGAAGCGATTCATATCGCCCACCATGTTCATCCCGATCCGCTTGTCCAGAAGCGCCTGCAGTTCATCGGGCAGCGAGAGATTTTCCACTACGAAGGAGGAAAGCTCCAGGCCGAGATCGGCGAACACCGGCTTCGCCAGCTCCGAGATTTTGGCGGCCAGCTCCGTTTGGTTCGCCGCCATGTCCAGGAAAGGAACGGTGCTCTGGGCGAACGTGTTGGTCATCAGCCCGATGATGGTGTTGCGGAGTTGCCCTTCCAGATCGGGCACCCGGTAGGTGTCTCGTGTGCCGCTGACCTTGGTGTAAAAGATCCGCGGGTCGGCCACGTGCCACGAGTAGATGCCGTAGCCGCGCAGCCGCACCATACCGAAATCTTTATCGCGGATTGTAATCGGCGTGGCGGTACCCCAGCGCTGGTCCGTCTGCAACCGCGTGGAAAAGAAGTACACGTCGCTCTTAAAGGGCGATTTGAACAGCTTGTCCCAGTTCTTCAGGTCGGTGAGCACGGGCAGGTTCTGGGTAGTCAGCGTATACAGTCCCGGCCCGAACAGGTCGGCAATCTTGCCTTCGTTGACGAACAGGGCCATCTGCGAATCCCGCACCGTGAGCTTGCCGCCGGTCTGGATCTCCATGTCCTCCATGGGGAACCGCCATGCGAGGATGCCGTCCTCGGGCTCCTCCCACGTCAGGATGTCGATAAACTGCTTGTGAATGAAATCCCTCAGGCTCATAGAACGCTCCTTCGGAGTATACGCCAACCACCCGCAAAAGTTCGGGCTAAAGGCTACTTTAAGGCGATTTCCTTCTTCACGTCCAGTGGAACCTTCCTGCGGAAGATTGCCCGCGCCAAGGCCACGCCGCCTTGCCTGATGCTGTGCGATACTGGCGCTTCGAGAACGTTCCCGGGAGAACCATGATGGATTACTCGCGAAGAGATTTGAGCCTGCTGCTTCCCCTGCTGGCGGCGGCACGCGCCGGCGCGCAAACAAAGGCGCCTCAAGTCATGTCGTCGTCAAGAATCTTCCACGACCAACAGATCCCCTGGGACGGCACCGACGAGAAGAAAGGGAGGGAATTTTTCCTCGGAGCCACGCATGGCGGGTTCAGCGTCGAAATGCACGAAACGTCCCTGGGCCCGGGCACTCTTACCCATGCTCCGCACAAGCACGCCAACGAAGAGATCATCATTCTGGCCGAGGGAACGCTGGAAGCATATTTCGACGAGAAGACCGAAAAGGTGGAAGCGGGCTCGGTCATCTGGCTGGCGTCGAACCAGATGCACAGCGTGCGCAACGCAGGAACCACACCCTGCCGATACTATGTGATCGAGCTGCGTGGCGACGAGTCCGCGCGGCCGGCCTAGCCTCAACTACAGCAGCAACCCCACCGCGGACGCCATCGCCGGGAACATCGCCCACGTTACCAGCAGTCCCTTCTGGATGAGCAGGCCCGCGATGAACGGTGCGACAATCTGGGAAACCGCCATCAGCGATTGCGTCAAGCCCAGCACCGCACCGGTTTCCGACCGGCCCGCTTTCTGCGTAATCAGACTGGTTAGCACCGGACGCAGCGAACCAGAGCCGAACGACTGAACGGCGGCCGCGGCCAGCAGCCAGGGGACGGTCCACGTGAGACCAAGCCATGCGTATCCAACCGCTGCAACCACCCACGCGATGCGCACCATCCGGCGTTCACCCAACAGGTGCACCAGACGCCCCACCAGTCCTCCCTGGTAAATAATGCCCAGCAGGCCGACAAACGCGTACACATAACCCACCTCGCGCGTCCCGAACGGGTGGCCATGCCAAACATACCGCCGTTCCGCAAATAGCGCGAAGCCCGCCATGAAGCCGGAAAATCCGGTGGTGAACGCGAAGAACTGGAACAGCAGCGAGCCCAGCCCCGGCTGCCTGAAAAAGCGCACGTAGTTGCCCCAATCGAGGATGGCGAACCGGCGGGGCGTGGTTGCATCCTGTTCGGGCCGATGTCTGGGAAGCAGAAACCAGGTGCAAAGAATGCTGGTGAACGAGAGGCCCGCGGCCACATAGATTGGCACCGCGTAGCCGTATTGCGATAAATACCCGGAAATCGCCGGACCGATCAGGAAACCAAGCCCGAAGGCGATTCCAATTACCGCGAACGATTTGGCGCGCTTGTCGGGCGTGGTGACATCCGATATGTACGCCTGCGCCAGCGAGAGGTTGCCGGCGGTCAGACCGTCGATCACCCTCGACAGGAACACTACCCAAAGCGACCAGGCATTCGCCAGAATCAGAAACCCGATGAACGTGCCCACCTGGCTGACCAGCAGCAGCGGCCGCCGGCCGATGCGATCAGACAAGCGGCCCAGCATCGGCCCCGATACCAACTGGCAGAGCGCGTAGGTGGACACCAGCAGCCCCACCACCGCCGGAGAAGCACCAAAATGCTCCGCGTAAAAGGGCAGCAGCGGAAGAATGATGGTGAGCCCGAGGACATCCACCGCGACAATCAGAAAGATGGGAAGAAGAGGCCGGTTGCGCAGGACGTTACGATAGTAGCAAATGGCCGACCAGCTCTATCTCTCATACTGGATCGACGGCTTCACCGAGCACAACATGCTCCGCTTCTATGAAAAGGCCCTGCGCCTTTTCCCGGTTTCCCGATTGAACAGCAATGCTTCCACGTTGCGCGTCGTTCCCATCGCCGTCACTGAGCCCGCGGTTTTCGAGCATGCGTACGCTCCGGGATTCGTGCCTGAGGAGGTAATCGCGGCCGCGCAAGCCTTCCGTCACGCTGACTGTTGCTACCAGTTCGACACGTCGTGGGATCTGTGGCAAAACGAGCGGGAGTGGGCGCTCCAGCCTTCGCGGGTCACGCTGGCCTGTTTTGGCCCCCAATTCGAAAACGAGCTCCGCGAAAACCTGCGCGTGGACTTTGGCGTGGACGCCAACTTCCTGCCGCGCACGGATGTCCCCACCGGTCTGGTCATGGCGCAATCGAACATCCGTAGTCTGCTCAAGTTCGTCCACGATCTCGATGACGCCCTCGGTGCGCCGCGGCGCCAACTCTGGACAGAGTCGGGCGAAAGCTTCGCCGACGGTCTGCACCGTCTGCTTTCCAAAAAATCATGAAACTCTACCAAACCACCACCGGCGCGATCGCCGAGCACGATGGCCACGCCTACGTCATAAATGCGTCTTCCTGGGACTCGTTGATCGCGCGCGACGATTTGGCGGACCACCTCCAGCGGAGCATCTCTGGCATTGAACCCACCGGGCCTGACGTCCTGCAGAACCTGCTGGCGCCCATTGGAAGTCAGGAAGTCTGGGCGGCTGGCGTCACATACCATCGCAGCCGCGCCGCGCGCATGGAGGAAGCGAAAGCCGCGGGCGGAGGCGATTTCTACGATCGCGTCTACGACGCCGAACGTCCCGAGCTTTTCTTCAAGGCCACGCCGCATCGCGTGGCCGGCCCGGGCAGTGCGGTTGTCATCCGCGATGATTCGTCGTGGTCCGTGCCCGAACCAGAGCTCACCCTGCTGGTCACGCCCAATGGAAAAATCACCGGTTACACCATCGGCAACGACATGAGCTCCCGCGACATCGAAGGCGAGAATCCGCTCTACCTTCCACAGGCCAAGGTCTACGACCGCAGTTGCGCGCTGGGACCGTGCATCCTCGTTTCGAGCGATCCGCTCCCACGTTCCACTGAAATCACATTGCGCCTTGTTCGCGACGGACAGCCCGCGTTCACAGGTTCAACGACACTCGAATCCCTGAAACGGGATCCCGCCACATTGGTTCACTATCTGTTTCGGCACAACAGCTTTCCTCACGGCTGTTTTCTGCTGACAGGTACCGGCATTGTGCCGCCCGATTCGTTCACGCTGGAAGCGGGCGATCAGATTCATATCACCATTGCCCCCATTGGCACGCTGACCAACCACGTCGCCTGAACGTTTTGTTACGCTGGAGGCATGCGGTTGATGTACCTGGCTGCGATCGCTTCTCTGGCTGCGGCATCCCTCTGCGCCGCCAGCCTTCCTGTAACCCAAATGCACGGCGAATACGTGGAAGCGCGCACCGCCGACGTCTACACCGGGCCGTGTTTCGCCAACGCGGAGACGGGCGTGACGGGAGACCTGGCCGTCATGGGCTGGAAAATCGAAGCCGGAACTTTCCAGGGCGTCTCCCTGGACGGTCTCTCGGTGATGGGCGTCGTCCATGCCAGCGGAACCTTGGGCGATCCCAATGAGAATGTCTATCCCGTGAAGGCCGTCCTGATTATCGACGATCGAGCCAACCCGGAGCAGCGCCTCGCCTTGAAGAGCTTCGCGCAGCATATGGGGGGCGGTCTGCTGGCCGACGTTGTGCGCATCGAGTATCAACCCATCGGTTTTGCGCTAGCCAATAACAGCATCCACACCATGAAGGCGACCATGGTTGCCGGCGCTCTGGCGAAGCTGGAAACTCGCCCGCTCGACGACCACGATCAGATCTGTCACAACGAAGCTGTCTGGTATCAGCCGCTCACTACCGTGGATCACGCCATGCCCGCATATACCGTGGCACAGCAGTACAGCGGCCTCGGACTGGGCGAAACCTGGAGTAGTCCAGGCAAGCGCAGTGCCTTCGTCGCCAGCTTCCATCTGGCGGAATAGTCCGCTCTCAGCCCACCCCCGGCCCCGGGTCCACCGCGTGCAATAGAACGCCCAGTGGAGAAGCGCGTCTCACCCGCAACTGTAGTGTATCGAACAACATGGATCCATTCGGTGCGGATTCTCCCTTTCCCCCCCATGACGACCCAACGGCACGCCTGTGCCAGCGAAGCGACAGCGCTGAAAATGGCTCTCCGGGGCCTCGTAGCTTCAGCTAGAATAGAGACTTCACCCATACTGTCCCAGACGGTTGCTCTGAAACGGAGGGGTGGCAGGGTACGTCCTGACGGGAGAACCCGGGTGGAAAGGAATCACTGTAGATGATGTTTTTCAGGCCTTGGTGCCTGCTTACAGCGGCAGTATGCACGCTCGCGGCGTCTACTGCCGGCGCCCAACAGACTCCGGCGCAGCAGCCTCCGCCGAACCAGACCGAACAGAAGCCTGCGCAGCCGCAAAACAGTCAAAATCCTTTTGAACAGGTGCCCGTGGAGAAGGAGCAGCCCGCTCCGGCGCCAACTCGGGGAGCGCAACCGCCGCCAGCGCCGGCTGCCGAGACCGGAAACACCCCCGACGTCATCGAGGCAATCGAGTTTCGCGGCACTCGCCGCGTGCCTCAGGAAACATTGCGCGCCCTCATCTTCAGCAAACCCGGCGACAAACTCGACGAGGATATCCTGCATCGCGATTTCATGACTCTCTGGAACACCGGACGCCTGGACGACCTGCGCCTCGAACGCGAGCCTGGGAAGAACGGCTGGATTATTCGCTTCGTTGTTCAAGAGCGGCCGGTGATTCGATCGATCACCTACGAAGGCAACAAGTCAGTATCGGTCTCCGATATTCTCGATCGGTACAAAGAGCGCAAAGTCGGCCTCAGTGTCGAATCGCAATACGACCAGAGCAAGGTACAGCGGGCCAGGAACGTCCTCCTCGAACTGCTCTCCGAGCGAGGACACCAGTACGCCACCGTGACTCCGGAACTCCATCCCGTGCCGCCGTCGTCGCTGAACATCGTCTTCAAAATTGACGAGGGCCCTACGGTGAAGGTCGGCAAAATCGACATTGAGGGGAACACCGCCTTCAGCGACCGGGCCGTGATCCGCTCGATGAAGAACTTGAAACCCATCGGCATCCCTTACTCCATACTGTTCGAGGACATTTTCGCCAGAACCTACGACCCGGGCAAGCTGGAGGAGGATCAGGACCGAATCCGCGTGTTCTACCAGGAGCACGGATATTTCAAAGTCCATTCGGACAATTCAAAGGTCGCACTCAGAGAAGTCCCGCCCAGCACCTATCGCCTGCCCTTTCTGATGCGCAACAAGAGTGGTAAGCGCGCCGACCTGACCCTATTTGTCGACGAGGGCCAGAAGTATTATCTGGGCAAGTTCACCTTCAGCGGCGTGAAGCTCTTCCGGACGCCCCAGTCGCTGATGCATCCCCTGTTTCAGATGAATGAGGGTGATGTGTTCTCCACCGCCAAGTTGCGCAAGGGTGTCGAGAACATGCGTAAGCTCTACGGCGAGTTCGGCTATATCGATTTCGTTGTGGAACCCGATCCGGAACCCGTTCCCGGCACCAACAAGGTGGATTTGAACCTTTCGGTGGACGAGGGCAAGCAGTTCTTCGTACGGCGCATCGATTTCACGGGCAACAACACCACTCGCGACAAGGTAATCCGCCGCGAGCTGCTGATCGATGAAGGCGACTTGTTTAACTCGCGCCTCTGGGATCTCAGCATTTTGAAGCTGAATCAGCTTGGGTACTTCGAGCCGCTCAAGGAAGAAGAAGCGGCCGATCTGAAACGCGACACCAAAACCGATACCATCGACATCACCCTCAAGCTGAAGGAGCGCGGCAAGCAATCGATTCAGTTGAACGGCGGCGTCTCCGGGATTTCGGGAACGTTCATAGGCGCGTCTTACTCCACCAACAATTTCCTGGGCCTGGGCGAGACCCTGAGCCTCAGTTCGCAGCTGGGAACGCTGCAGCGCACGGTGCAGTTCGGCTTCACCGAACCGTATCTGTTCGACAGACCCATCCAGAGCGGCTTCACCCTCTACCTGACCCGTTACAACTTCAACGAGGCCCAGGAGGAGTCCATTCTGAGCGGGCAGAATCTCACAGCGTTATATACCGCCCTCGGCGGGCAAAACCTGCTCAACTACGTTTCCAACGGATACGGATTCACTACCTTCATGTCGACGGTGCTGAAGCGCAGTTTCGCGCGGGTGGGCCTGGCCTATGGCTACGACATATCGAATATCAAGACCTTGACAGACGCCGCGACAACTTATTTCGACTACGTTGACTTCCAGGGAGTGGGCGGGCCCAACTCACTATCGGGCATCCGCACCAGCAAGATTACGCCCTCGTACAGCTACAACACGGTGAATCACCCCATCGATCCGACGGGCGGCAAGTCCTTCTTCGCGAGCGTGGCCTTCGCCGGCAAGACCCTCGGCGGCAACGTCAACACGATTCAGCCGCAGATCGACATGAAGTACTTCCGCAAAGGGTTGAAAAACGGGCATGTCATCGGCGTCCATTTCCTTGGGAAGGTCCTGACCGGCTATGGCGGCCTGGTGGCCCCGCCGTTCACGCGCTTCTATATCGGCGGCGAGAACGATATTCGCGGGTTCGACTTCTTCAGTGTCAGCCCGGTCGCGTTCATACCCGATGCGGAGCAGACCCCTGTCTACAACGACAACGGCACGCAGCGCGTCCAGCGCACCGTGAACGCCGATGGGTCGATATCGTTTAACCCGGTGGAGCAAACGATTCCGACGTACCGGCTGGTGCTTCCGGGCGGCGACACCGTGGGCGTCTTTAACTTCGAATACCGGATCAAGGTTTTCGGGCCCGTCAACGTAGTGCCGTTCTTCGACGCCGGTCTCGACAAACTCTCTTTTGCCAACCAGCTCAGGATCAACGCAGGCCGTCTGGAGCAGTTGAACGGCGAGTTCCCGCAGGCGGGCTATGGGGCGGAGGCCTACATCGCACCGGGCACGCAGATTCTCCGCACTTCTACTGGTCTGGAGATTCAGGTTCTCATGCCGGTGGTCAACGCGCCGTTCCGGGTATATTTTGCATACAACCCAACCAGGGTGAATACGACCCTGCAGCCGCCGCTGGCCATTGACCGGTCCATGTTCAACAACGATTACACGTATAACGCCGCGGTTGCGCTGTATGGCACCGCCATTCCCTATTCGGAGCGGAGCACCACGTTCCGCTTTACCATTGGACGTACTTTCTGAGTTCGAGCGCGCGGGAGACCGCTGATTTCGTAGAATAACGTTACACGTTAAGGAGTCTGATTGTGATGAAGATGTTTATAGGACCGCTGGCGATTGGCCTGATGGTGGCCGTTGCCGCTCCCGCACAGGCCCAGGCGCAAGCCGGCAAGTATGCCGTAATCAACATCCAGAGCGCCATCGTCAGCACCAAGGACGGCCAGAAGGCGGCCGCCGACCTCGATTCCAAATATGGTCCTCGCCGGAAGCAGGTGGACGCCAGACAGGCGGAGGTCGCCCAGCTCAGGGATCAACTGCAGAAAGGTCAGAATACGCTGAGCGATGCGGCTAAGAACGAGCTGTACAAGAACATCGACCAGAAGACCAAGTCGCTGAACCGGGACATTGAAGACGACCAGGCCGAGCTCGAACAGGATCAAAACCGGCTCATGCAGGACCTGGGCGCGAAGGTGATGGTGGTGATCAACAAGTACGCCAAGGACAACGGCTTTACGCTGGTTCTCGACGTCAGCTCGCCCCAGACGCCCGTACTTTACGCTTCTAATACCATCGATATCACCAAGGAGATCGTAGACCTTTACGACAAGAGCTCGGCTGCCATGGCCCCGGCCACCACGCCGGCGAGTCCAGCCCCGGGTACCGCGAAATAGCGGCGGACAGTCGGCGGCCATGGGTCCCTAGTTCTCGAAGTGTATGGTTGAATCCGCGGTGAACCGCTTGTAGTTCTCGTAGCGGACGCTCAACCGCTCCCGTTGCGGCCCGCTACGGAAATAAAGCGTGTCATCACCTAGCGTGCTGGCGGGAAACCAGTGGCCATCCACTTTTTGGCGCGTCGTGGTGAAGCGCAGAAACAGGTTTTCGTGCTTGCCGCCTCGTTCCTGCGGAACCGCCTGTCCCTGGCTCCTCACGATGGCGTTCTCTTTCTTATCCACCCAGATCAAACCGTCAAACAGGCGCTGGCCCGCCAGGATCTGGCGCGGGCTGATCGCCAGCACCCAGCAGTCGACGCCGTCCACGGTCTCCTCGCCCTTGAACGTCGATTCGTACATGAAAAGTCGCTCCGTGGTGAGCAGCAGCGGCTGTATCTCCCGCAGGTCCTGGAAATCCTCATCGGTGAGGATGATGTGAGTGAGGGTGTTCAAAGGCTTGCCGACGAACTGCTCGGTTCGTTTTCCGTCCGGCGAGAAGAGGATGTCGCGGATCTCGCGATATTTTCCGGTTTCGAACCCCTTGGAATTCAGTTCGTCCATCTCAACCGTCTGCCGCCAGGTGTAGTTGTTCCGTACCTTTTCTTCTTCTGTTTCCTTCGCGGCAACGAGGCGAGCGAGATTCGCCGGCGGGTCCTCGCTCCGCAAGCCAGGCCCGAAGAGACCGAATGATACGATGAAGCCGACGCCGATGCCAAAGGTCCGCCGTGCCTGGGGGCAGTATCTCATCGCTGTTCTTCTCGTCTCGACAACCGCGTGCGCGGCCGCCTACTTCTATACCCAACAGAAAAACATCCCCGGCGGCGTTGCTCTCGCCGCCCTTCCGGCATTCCTGGTGGAGATCGCTCTTTACATTCTGCCAGCATTTGACGGTGTTCGCCGCGAGCTCAGCGCGCTGCCAAAGACCCTGCTCGCGCTCCTGCTGACGGGCGCGGCCGTGGTCCCCTGGGTTCTGGCCACCGCGCCGTTCGGAAGCTTCCGAATCGCTTCTCTGCTGGGAGTGGGAGCAATCGCCGCCATAATCGCCTTCTGGTACGTCCTTTTGAAACCGCGTCTCGTGACGGACCTGCTGTTCCTGGCCTTAATCGCCGCCGTTTTCCTCAGCCACGCCTTTCGAACGCTCTACCCGGCGCCAGTGGTCACTCTGCCGCTCGAGGTCCTCGGCAGGCTGATGGTGGTCCACACCGGCATCGTCGCGGTGCTGTGCATTCGCGGGCTCGATGCCGGCTTTGGCTTCATTCCGGACGCGCGCGACTGGCGCATCGGCATTCTTCTTACGTTGTGCTTCCTCCCCGTGGGAGCGCTGCTCGGGTACCTGCTGCATGCCGCCCGCTGGCATCCGGTTATCGCCTGGTCGTGGAAAATGCCGCTGCTGGTGCTGGGGCGGTTCCTCGGCGTATTGTGGGTTCTAGCGCTGGCGGAAGAATTTTTGTGCGCGGGTTCCTGCAGCAGATCCTCACCCGCACGATGAAAAGTGAAACCACCGGGATCATTGTGACCTCAGTGATTTTCGGCGCGCTGCATCTATCCTTTGGAAAATTCCCAAACTGGAAGTTCGCGGTGCTGGCAGCCACGGCCGGATTGTTCTATGGCGCGGCTTTCGCTCGAACGCGCGGTATTCGCGCGCCCATGGTCATCCATGCGCTTGTGGTAACCACCTGGCAGCTATTGTTCAACGCCCATTCTTGACTTGCACACCCCTGGCTGATCGAGTAGCTTTAGAAATACGACTTATGGCTAACCTGCTGGCGAGAAAGCCCCTGAGTATGCTCATGGACGAGGCGAAGGAGACCGGGGAGCACAGCCTTCATCGCACGCTGGGCGTGGGTCAACTGACTGCCCTGGGGGTCGGCGCCATTATCGGCGCGGGCATCTTCGTCATGTCCGGGCTGGGCGCTCATTACGCCGGGCCCGGCCTGATGTTGTCTTTCGTCCTGTCCGGACTCGGTTGCGCCTTCGCGGGACTTTGCTATGCCGAGTTTGCCGCCATGATTCCGCTGGCGGGCAGTGCCTATACGTACGCATACGCGACCCTTGGCGAGCTCTTCGCATGGATCATCGGATGGGATTTGACTCTTGAGTACGCGATGGGCGCGAGCACCGTATCGTCGGGCTGGTCAAACCACTTCATCGAACTGTTGAACATTTTTCACACGAAAATTCCACTGTGGCTTGCCTACGACCATTGGACGGCCCTGCGCACGGCCCAGGGCACCATCGCGCGACAGATGGCCCAGGCGGCCGACCCGTCCCTGGTGCCTGGAACGCAGGCCTTTCTCGACAAGGCTGGGGCCATCACCGCGGCCCACTCACCGGAGTTGCTGCAACGAGCGCACGATCTGCTGGCGGCGCCGCACATCTTTGGCGTGGACTTCGGGTTCAATCTGCCTGCTTTTCTGATTGCGCTGGTGATCACCGCGATTCTGGCGATCGGCATTCGCGAAAGTGCCCGGTTTAACGCCGTCATCGTGGTGACCAAGGTCGCGGTGGTCCTGTTTGTCATTGGTCTCGGCATCACCTATGTCAACCGCGCCAACTGGGGGCACGACTGGTCTACGTTCGCGCCGTTTGGTTTTTCCGGCATCGGCTCGGCCGCCGCTTACATTTTCTTCGCTTATATTGGATTCGACGCTGTTTCCACCACCGCTCAGGAGGCCAAGAACCCCCAGCGCGATTTGCCCATTGGCATCATCCTGTCACTGCTTATTTGCACCGTTCTGTATATCGCCGTCGCGGGTGTTCTGACGGGCATGGTGCCGTACGGCGAAGTGAACATCGAGGCGCCGGTAGCTCGTGCGTTCCTGGACCGTGGACTTGCGGGCGCTTCACATATCATCACAATCGGCGCGCTGGCCGGGCTTACCAGCGTGATGCTGGTTATGCTGCTGGGTCAGACCAGGGTGTTGTACGCGATGGCGAACGACGGGCTCCTGCCTCGAAGCTTTTTCGCGGCCATCCATCCCCGGTTCCGCACTCCGTGGAAGAACACCATTCTGGTAGGGCTGCTCGCCGCCGTAGTGGGGAGCGTTACGCCAATCGACGACATCGGCAAGATGGTAAACATTGGCACGCTGCTGGCTTTCATCATCGTCTGTCTGGCGGTGATTGTGCTTCGACGCACCCATCCGGGTCAGCACCGTCCCTTCCGCACTCCCGGGGTCCCGTGGGTGCCCATTCTGGGTGTCATCTTCAACGGCTACATGATGTACAAGCTGGGATGGCTGAACTGGGCCCGGCTGATCGTCTGGCTGATCATCGGCCTGTTTGTGTATTTCGGATACAGCCGGAAGCACAGCCGGGTTCAGGCGGCGCTGGCAGCCCCTCAAGCCCCGCCCTCAGTACCGGTATGAACAAATCAGCGTGTCACCCGTTTGCGGCAACTGACCCGCCAGGAACGTGATGGCGCTCAAACTGAGGGAATAGTCGGCTCCTGCCTGCATCCTCAGGCCATTGCGGTAGACCACCACGCTGGTAGCGGGGTTGGGAAGGTTCGCGACGGTATAGGCCGCGTTGACGCCGTTCACTAGTCCCGCCGGCGTTTCCGCGTCCACGAAATTCAATCCGGTCACGACACTCGTTCGATACGACACAAGGATGGTATCGCCCATCTGCGGCGTCGCGCTCCCCACGAAGGTGATCGCATTGCCGGAAACCGTGAAATCCACTCCCGCGTGCAGCAACGAACCGTTGCGCCAGACATCCACGCTCGAAGTGGGGACTGGTGTCGAGGCCAGAGTGAAATTCGTGTTCGTGCCATTGATGGTCCCGGCCGGTATTTCGGCGTCAACAAAAGGCGATGTCACGGAGCTGACGCAACTGGCCGAGGTGCCATCCACGTGAACGCAGTCGGAAAGGCTACCCGCCGCGGCGTCGATCCCCCCGGTAGCGTTGATGACGGCCGCCCGGGAGTCGGCGAATGCCGGCCCAATCATCGGCCGCAGCGTCAGTTGGTTGCTTAATCCGACTACATCGGTAATGGGAATGGTCGTGTCGAAGACCGTTACCGTCCCCCCCGTCCCTCCAACCGAACCGATGACGATTCCGCCGTTCTGCACGATCATGACATCGGCGATGTTCAGGGGCGTGGAGCTTGGCGGTACGCTCCACAACTCCGTCGATTGGTTCTTGCCGGCGCTGTTGATTCGTACCGAGTAGGACACCGCTGTGCTTGCGCCCACGGTCGGCGCCAGTGCGACCTGGAAGTACCCGGATGGCACCGGGACCGTGAGCGTCTGCGCCGCAATCTCGCTCCCGTCGGCGGCCACAAACGACGGCCAGGTGATAATCACGGCGCCGTTGAGCAGTGTGCCGTCGGCCATGTACAGCGTGTCCTGAATGGCGGTAAGTGCGGGCGTCGCACCCAGTGAAAGCGCGCAGCAAACGAGGAAACCAACTCCGGTAAGAACCCGGCTCAGGCGAAGCATCGAAGACCCTCCTGGACGGCACCAGTGTAATCGGAGGGGGTGCGATCGCCGGCTCCGGGCGCGAAGCTCCCGCCACCTGCATACCATTCGAAATACGAGGATTCCAGTGGTTCAGCGGCTTACGGAAAATGGTTGTGATTGCGGTTCGATCCGCTCGGCGCACACATAGGGGCGCAGGGCCTCGGGAACCACCACGCTGCCGTCTTTTTGCTGGTAATTCTCGACGATAGCCAGCCAGGTGCGGCCCACAGCGAGACCACTGCCGTTCAGCGTATGAACGGGCTCCGGTTTCCCTTTAGCCGGCTTCATGCGAATGGCGGCCCGCCGCGCCTGGAACGCTTCGAAATTGGAGCACGAAGAGATTTCCTTATAGCCATTCTGACCCGGAAGCCAGACCTCGATATCGTAAGTCTTCGCCGACGAGAATCCCATGTCGCCGGTCGAGAGCACCACCGTTCGGAATGGCAATCCCAGACGTTTGAGAATATCTTCGGCGTCGGCGGTCAGCTTCTCCAACTCTTCGTAGCTTTGTTCGGGCCGCGTGAACTTCACCAGCTCCACCTTTTGGAACTGGTGCTGGCGGATAATGCCGCGCACGTCGCGGCCATGGGATCCCGCCTCGCTGCGGAAGCAGGGCGTATAGGCAGTCAGCCTGATGGGCAGGCTGTCGGCGTCAAGGGTCTCATTGCGGAACAGGTTGGTTACTGGGACCTCGGCGGTTGGCGCGAGCCAGAAATCCGTGCCTTCGCACTTAAACAGATCCTCGGCGAACCTGGGCAACTGGCCGGTGCCGAAAAGGCTGGCTGAGTTGATCAGAAACGGCGGCAACACTTCGGTATAACCATGCTCGCGCGTGTGCACGTCGAGCATGAAGTTGATCAGCGCTCGTTCCAGCCGGGCCCCGATGCCCCAGTACACGGCAAACCGCGCACCGGTGACTTTGGCCGCCCGTTCCAGGTCCAGAATGCCCAGGGCGGGACCGAGGTCCCAGTGGGCTTTCGGCTCGAAATCGAACTGTGGCGGAGTTCCCCAGCGCCGCACCTCGACGTTATCCTCGGCGCTCTTTCCTGCCGGAACCGACTCGTGAGGCGTATTCGGCACGGAGGCCAGCATGTTCCGAAATTTCTCTTCGAGTTCCCTGACCCGTTCTTCCAGCGCCGTCATCCGTTCGGCCATGTCGCGCACGCGTTGCTGCGCCTCTGTAGTGTCCACGCCCTTGCGCTTTAATTTCGCGATTTCGCTGCTGGCGGAATTGCGCTGCGCCTTCAGTTGCTCGGATTCGGTGACCGCCGCGCGGCGCTCGGCGTCCAGTGCGCGAAACGCTTCGAGGTCGAGGGTGTAGCCACGATCCGCGAGCCGGCGCGCGATGGCGTCGAGGTTGGAACGAAAGAACGAAAGATCGTACATGACTTAGCGATCACCCAATTTAATGCGATGAGACATTTTGAAAACCGCTTGTTCACACGCGCGGCTCGGAAACCTAAATCTTCTTCAGCGTTGGCCGATCGGCACCCAGGCCTGATCGAGCGCCTTGCCGACGTATTCCGCACGGGGACGGATGAGACGGTTGTTCTGGTACTGCTCGAGAATGTGCGCAGTCCACCCGGCCATTCGGCTCACCGCGAAAATGGGCGTGAACAGATCGATGGGAATCCCCAACGAGTAATACGCGGAGGCGGAATAGAAGTCCACGTTGGCGTTCAGCCCCTTCATCTCCTTCACGGTTGCTTCGATGGCCTTGGATGTCTTGTAGAGTTGCGCGTGGCCGGTGCGGTTGCCCAATTCTTCAGAAAGTACGCGCAGGTGGGTGGCACGGGGGTCTTCGGTGTGATAGACACGGTGGCCAAACCCGGGGATTTTGACCTTCAAAGCCAGCCGGTTGCGAATGGCTTCGAGAGCCGTGTCCACGTCCTCGGTGGCCAGCAGCATGCGGATGACATCTTCGTTCGCTCCGCCGTGCAACGGCCCTTTGAGCGCGCCAATCGCCGACGTCGCGGCCGAATAGATATCGGAGAGCGTCGCGGCGGTCACGCGCGCGGCAAACGTGGATGCGTTCAATTCGTGATCGGCATGCAGGGTGAGGGCTACATCAAAGGCCCGCTCCATCACCTCGTCCGGCTTCCGGCCAGTGAGCGTATACAGGAAATTGGCGGCGAGTCCCAGCTCCGGATCGCCCTCGATGACCTCTCTGCCGTTCCTCAGCCGGTCGAAGGTAGTCACGATGGTGGCGGTCTGCGCCATCAGTTTGCGTGCCTTCTCCTGATTCGCCTGAATGGAGTTATCGCGAACCTGCGGGTCATACAAGCCCAGCATGGACACCGCGGTGCGCAACACGTCCATCGGCGGAGCGGCGGGCACGGCGCCCAGGAATTTCGTTACTTCCCTGGGAATGGGCCGGTAGTGAATCAGGGCGGCCTTCAATAATTCCAGCTCGGCTTGCGTGGGAAGCGTCCCGTTCCACAGAAGCCAGATGACTTCCTCGAAGGTGGCATTGTCGGCGAGAGTGTGGATGTTGAAGCCCCGATAACTCAGGTAACCGAGGTCTCCGTCGATGTAACAAATCCCGGATTCGGTGGCGACTACGCCTTCAAGACCTGCTCCACTGATGGGCATCTGAGTTCCTTCTTCTCCTGTTATGGCGCTGACGGGTCGCTAGATTCTCATTCTACCGAATGCGAAGTAGTCAGGCGATTTCGATGCCCCAGGCGCGCGTACACGACGCGCAGGATGGCAATCACGGGCACGGAGAAGAACATGCCCGCGACGCCCGCGATCTGCTCGCCCGCCAGCACTCCAAACAGGACCAGCAGCGGGTTCAACTTGACCCCGGCGCCCATGAGCAACGGCGAGACCACGTAATCCTGGAACAGCCGGCACAGCACCCAGAAGATGACGAACCACCAGACATGCGTGTACCCGCTGAAGCCGGCCACGAACACCGTCAGGAACCCGGCGGAGGCAGGCCCCAGAACCGGGATCAATTCGAAAACGGCCGCCAGACCGGCCAGCAGGACCGCGTAGGGCGCTCCAGTGAAGGACAGGAATATGGAGTATGCGGCAAACGTGCAGAAAGAGAGAATTACCAGCGCGCGAATATAATGTCCCAGTAACAGACTGATGTCGTCCAGGATGTCTCGCACCACCTGCCGTTTATCGGCGTCCTGAATCGCCGCCAGCAAGCTTGCGATGATGACCAGTCCGTCTTTCAGAAAAAAGAACGAAAGGATGGGAATCATCACGGCATACAAGACGTAGCGTGCTCCGGAAAACACCTGCATTCCCGCGGCCCTCAGGTAGGGCAGAAGATTGCTGCCGCCGTTCCCGGCGGCCTGCTGCAACCAGTTGCCAATAGCGTTGCGCTCGGGCTCCAGCCAGCCGGGCAAAGGAATTCCGGTCGTCCAGGCGGCGTTGTGCACCAAAGCAGGCAACCTCTCCGCCAGGATGGAGGCTTCGTCGGCGATCCGGGAGCCAATGGTCACGCTAAGCCCCACCAGCACGCAGATCAGCACCAGATAGACCACCGCCAGGGCCGGCGTGCCCGTAAGGCGCGAACGGGTGAACCGTTGGACGAAGTCGACCAGCGGCGCCAGCATGTAGGCAAGAAAGAGCGCTACCGCGAAGACCATCAGGGTCTCGCGAATAAGGTACGCGGTGACCGCCAGCAGCGCGATAAAGAAGACCGTCCAGGCCGCCCGGGCGGCCTTCGGGTCGATCCCTAGCATGACCAAGAATAACTTGAAACAGGACGCGGCCGGGATGTGTCTACTTGCCAGAACCTCATGTCTGCCTGTATTGTGCGTGTAGGGGACAGATTGGGTGGTACAAGTGCGCATTCTAGTCGCGGATGACCATGAGATCGTGAGGCGTGGCCTGAAGTCCCTCTTGGAGGCGCAGCCGGGATGGGAAGTGGTGGCCGAGGCATCGAGCGGCCGGGAGGCCTGCGAGCGGGTGCGAGAGCTGCAACCGAACGTGGCCGTGCTGGACGTTGGCATGCCGGAAATGAACGGCCTGGAGGCCACGCGGAGCATCGCCCGTAGCAGCCCCCAGACGCAGGTGCTGATCCTGACCATGCACGAGACCGAGCAGATGGTGCGCGATGTGCTGGATGCGGGCGCGCGCGGCTATGTCCTGAAGAGCGACGCGGGTCGCGATCTGGTATCAGCGGTGGAAGCGCTTCTGCAGCATCGGACATTCTTCTCGCCGCGGATCTCCGACATGTTGCTGTCGGCCTATCTGCAAGGGGCGGAACGGCCGCTGGTCGGCGCGACGCAGCGCAGCCGGCTGACGGCGCGAGAGCGGGAAATCGTCCAGTTGCTCGCCGAGGGCAAGAGCAATAAAGAGGTGGCGGCAGCGCTCAACATCAGCGTGAAGACAGCGGAAACGCACCGCACCAACATCATGAACAAGCTGGACCTGCACTCCATCGGCGAGCTGGTGCGCTACGCGGTGCGCAACAACATCGTGGAACCGTAGTGATAAACTGAGTTTTACCCCGCCGTCGGGCGCGTAGCTCAGTTGGTTAGAGCGCCTGCTTCACACGCAGGAGGTCGCAGGTTCGAGTCCTGCCGCGCCCACCATTACCCTGAAAACAAGGTAGGCTCTACGCCAACAACGGGGGCAAGCCCCGATGCCGGACCAGTTAAACCACAGGCATTTTCTTCCGCCGCACCGTTTTCTTCGCCTGCTGATCGCACGCCGGACTTTGGAATTGCCCCGATCTCCTGGTCGGCTGCGGCGGTGTCCGCCAGAGTTTCGGAGCGAGCTTGTCGACCTCCTCCTTCACCGACATTGGAATCATTGGAATCGATTTGGCGCAGTGCAAGCTAATGCTGGCTTGCCTACGCCGCATCTGGTGCTGGATATCCTTAGGCGGGGCGTCACTGTCAACCGCAACCGTGCTGAAACTCCTGCGCAGCATCTGGTGCGTGATCTCTCCGACGCCGACTGCCTTCGCAGCGGGTTGCAGCACCCGCTTGAAGTAGTTGTCGTATTTGATGGGATCCCGCGTTTTGATGTGAAGACCCAAGCCTCGGGCGAGATGTCGCCGCACCAGCGCTTCCACTCCTCGAGTTCCCTCTGTAATTCCGGCGGCAGGTAAACGGAAGCGTGCTTCCGGCCGTCTTGGGGTTGTCGAGGCCAGACCTACCATAAGCCTCGCCAATCCTTAGTAGCTATTGTGACCGGCATGTCCTTTCATGTCATGCTCAAGGAACTCTAAAGAGACAACCTCGCCCACATAACACTATTTGGAATCAATAACTGTCGAAACAAGACCGGACTTTTCGGCGGGGACAGCTACTCCGGGAACGGGATGTGACAGAGCACGACGCCGAACAGGGCGAGCACCGAGTTCCGGAAGGCGGGGTCGTTGCCGTTCCACGCGACCGATCGCCACATCTCGAACCACTCGCCCCCGACGGTCAGGAAGCCGCCCATGAACAAAGTGATGATCATCAGCAGGCCAATCGTGGACATTCGCCTGGCATTGTCGAACCTGCGTGTCCTTCGCGCCGCCAGCCACAGGTAAACCGCCGAGAGCAGGACGATCGAGGTGACGGACTCCCAGACGATCACGCCGATGTAGGCGGCGTCTTGAATGGCCGGATTGGTGATCGCCCGCCACAAGACATTTTTGTCGAGGCCAACACCGGGTTGACCGCCGAAGTTCGTGGTGTCCATCGACAACACATGCTCGACAAAGTCGAAATTCGTTCGGTAGTCAGCGATGTTCCCGATCGTGACCAGCAGGATGTAGAGTGCGTTGATCGCAACGACGACGGTGCACGCCACGGGCAAGGTGCCCAGGACCCAGATGCCGCAACGCTGCGGCGCCGGGGATGTGTTAAGGTTCGCCATAAGTCAGCATGATTATATAGTTGAAACGAAATGAGTGGGGGATTCCATGGGACAGCCCGATCTCGCTCAATTCGAGCACCCGGTCGTGATGATGTTCGAGAACGGCTCGTTCGACAACCTGCTGGGCTACCTGTACGAGAAGGGTGAGGTGCCGCAGTTCGACGGGGTGACCCCGATATCCCGGGTCATCGGTAGCTGGCCGGCGTAGACGGACCACTTCGGCTGGATCGCGTTCTTCGGACGAAATGGGGGAGCGCCTGTCTTGAGTAAGGGAGAATGATTGAGTGAAGGCCAATCTTCAAGACGATAGAGCTGCATCACGCCGAACCCTGTCAAGGCGCTGATGTGAGTGTTTGCCTGGACGACATCAGCAAGCACGGGTTTCACTTGACCGCTGCGCATAAACGCATTCACCCACCTCGCGGTTGCGTAGAGTGCCGGTCATGAGCAAGCGCGCGTTGGTCCTTGGTGGTGGCGGAGCGTCAGGCAATGCCTGGGCGATCGGCGTCATCAGCGGCCTGTTTGACGCCGGGTTGGATGTGACCCAGGCCGATCTGATCATCGGGACGTCGGCCGGATCGACGGTGGCGGCTCAGATAACCAGCACTACCCGCCCGACCGAACTGCTTGCCACCATCCTTGCCGCTGTGCCCCAGCCACGGACAGGTCCGGCCCGATCCGACGCTGGACGTGTTCCGATTGGGCCGGCGGCGAACCATATGGAGAGGACAGGCGCGATCATCGCCGCCGCTAAGGATGCGGCCGAGATGCGCCGCAGAATGGGTGCCGCGGCGCTCGAAATGGATGCGGCATCCGACGGCTCGGCGCAAGCGCAGTGGCGCGCCACGGTGGCCGCTCGGCTGCCCAGCCAGCGCTGGCCGCAACAACCGATGCTCATCGTGGCTGTCGATGCCCATACCGGTGAACCGGTCGTCTTCGACCGTCACAGCGGAGTCGAACTGGCGGACGCCGTCGCCGCCAGCTGCGCCAATGGCTTCGGCGTCCCTCCCTACACTGTCGGCGGGCGCCGCTACATCGACGGCGGCTACCGAGCCAACGAGAACGCCGATCTGGCAGCCGGATACGCGCGGGTGCTGGTACTGTCACCACTCGGCGGCAGATCACGGCACCCGTTGGACTGGGGCACCCATCTCGCAACGCAGGCCGACGAGCTACGCGCACGTGGGAGCAGGGTCGAAACCATCTTCCCGGATAGCAACTCTCAAAACGCACTCGGCGTTGGCGTCAATATGATGGATCCGTCGACGCGTCCGCCCGCCGCCAGAGCCGGTTACGACCAAGCCAGAGCCCTTGCCGAGCAGCTCACCGAATTCTGGCGCTGACGCCTGTGAAACCAGTCGACTCGGTAGGCGTGGCGGCGGGAGACGCGACGATATGCAACGATATTGCGCGTTATCGCCAGCCAGCGGTCGTTTTGTTCTCTGGGCGCAGGCTCCAGCAGCCTCCAAACAGAACGATGATCGCGCTGACCTCGGTTGTGGTTGCGTCTCGCATTGGGAGTCCTTCATCTCAGAAAATGCACTCCGCCCCATGCGATCATTGGATGCATCGTTCGCGCTGCGATCACGGGCGATTCAGACCTTGCTGCACTATCCTCGGTACTTAACACGGCGACTCACCACGAGGCCTGGTTTCACCCTGACCGTCGTCCTCACGCTGGCACTTGGCATCGGCGCCACCACGGCGGTTTTTTCCCTCGTCGAAGGCATCCTTCTGCGGCCACTCCCTTTCAACAATCCTGACCGCCTTGTCCTGTTGGGGGATCACCTGGGAAACGGCCCAAACACCCCCGTCACCGCCCGCGAGATCGCTGCCTATTCGAATGCCACGCGGGCCTTTGCGTCGTCAGGCGCCTTCGTATCTTCCACTTATGAGCTTTCCGGCGGCGCAATGCCGGAAACAGTCGGCGCCGCTCGCCTCACCGCGGGCGTCTTCGCAACCCTTGGCGTTCAGCCAATCCTGGGACGCGTTTTTACGCCACGGGAAGAGGATGCCCATCAGCCGCTTGCCGTCATAGGGTATGCATTATGGGCGAACCGCTACCACCGCGATCCTCACATTCTCGGCAGTTCCATCGTTCTCGACCGCGAGCCTTATTCGATTATCGGCGTGATGCCGCGCAGCTTTGAGTTTCCCCTGCAGGCCGGACAGCTCAACCAATCCCAACTCTGGGTTCCCATGAGCCTGACGGATGACGAGCTCTCCGTCCAGAACATGGGCTTCTGGGGATACCAGATGGTCGCCCGCGTTAAGGATGGCGTCACCTTGCAGCAGGGTGCGGAAGATGCGAACCGGGTATCGCGGCAAATCATGAGCGGTTTTCCCCCAGCCATGTCTTCCATCCGCATCCGTGGTGATGTAACGCCGCTGCGTGAGCAGTCCGTTGCGGAGGCCAGGCCGATGCTGCGCATCCTATTCCTGGCCGTCTCGATCGTCCTGGTGATTGCTTGTGTCAATGTCGCCGGTCTGCTACTGGTCAGAGCGATTCGCCAGCGCCGCGAATATGCGATACGACTGGCTCTGGGTGCGTCATCGAGCGTAATCGTTGGTGAATCAGTGCTCGAAGGTCTGCTGTTGAGCCTTGGCGGTGGGCTGCTGGGACTGGCGTTTGCCGCAGCCGCCATCCGGACAACCCTGCACCTGCTGCCCGAGTCCATGCCGCGTGTTAATTCCATCTCCATGGATGCAGGGGTTGCCGCATTCGCTCTGCTGTTGTCGCTGACAACTGGCGCTCTCTGCAGCCTTTCGCCCGCGTTCGCAGCCTTGCGGACCAACCTGGCGCAAAGCCTCACAGTGGGCATCCGGACCGGGAGAAGTTCCGCTGGCCATACCTGGCTACGCTCAGCCCTGGTCGTATCGGAGATCGCCGTCGCCCTGGTGCTGCTCAACCTCTCCGGCGTTTTCCTTCGCAGCTTCCAGAAGATGCGCGCGGTGGATCCCGGCTTCCGGCCAGACCATGTCCTCGTCGCGGGCTTCCAACTGCCCCTCAAGCAGTACGCCACTGAAGTCTCCGTAGACGCCTTCGACCGTACTCTCATCGACCGGATCGGAAGCAAGCCGGGAATCGTCGCAGCCGGCATCGCCAACAGCCTGCCGGGTCCTGGTTTTTCAGGCCTGGCAACCTACACCATCGATGGCGAGCCGGCGGAGGGTTGGAAACTCAAATTCGCGCCGTTCGCGACTACCTACGGCGACTACTTTCGCACCATGGGCATCCCCCTTCTCGACGGCCGAGCCTTCACCATGGAAGACCGCCCGGACATGCCCCTGGTCGTGATCGTAAACCAGTCCATGGCCCGCCACTGCTGGCCCGGTCAGCGGGCCGTTGGCAAGCGTGTACACGTCGGCAACCCACATAAGGGATTGCCGTGGGCCACTGTTGTTGGCGTTGTCGCCGATACGAAGCTGGGTTCTCGCGATCAGCCGAGCAGTGACCAGTGGTACATTCCCGCGCAGCAGCCTGCCACTCTCTACGGCGCCAGGTTTACGGGGACACTCACCAGCGCTGCCAGTGGATATATCGCGCTTCGTTCCGTCGTGCCGCCAGAACAGATGATCCAGACTTTACGCTCGGCCTGCACCGGGATCGATCCGCGGCTCGCGTTGTATGAAGTGCACCCAATGGCTGAAGTGATGTCGAATGTGGAAGTCTCGCGCCGTTTCAACACCGGTCTGATTACCGGCTTTGCCATGGCCGCTCTGCTGCTCGCCCTCACGGGGATCTATGCGGTGGTGGCTTTTTCCACCTCGATTCGCGCCGAGGAGATTGCCATCCGCATGGCTCTCGGCGCGCAACGCGCAAGTATTGCCCGGCTCGTCCTCATTGCAGGGGCCAGGATGGCCCTGGTCGGCTGCGGTTTCGGCGTGCTTGGCTCTCTCTCCCTGTCAGGACTTGTTGGTTCCTTCCTGTTTGGCGTCAGCGCGACAGATCCACTCATCTACATGGCGAGCGTCATGATGATGATGCTTATAGCGGTTCTCGCGTCGGCGCTCCCCGCATTCCGCGCCGCCTCCGCAAATCCAATCGACGCTCTTCGCTGAATCTTGAAAAACTCGTCGAGCAACGATTCGCCCCACGCGTGATCGCCGGCGAGGCGACAGCTCAATCGACAATTCGAAACGAACCATTATCGGTAGTGATTCAGATTGCGTTTCAATCGCCACAAGTCGGGGTCTTCTGACCGCTAATGAGGAGTGCGTAATCGCGATAACGTCGCCCAGTTCAATGGTGGCCGGCCGCCGTCGCCGTTGGGTACGTAACGGTCAGGCCGTTCTTCGAGGGATGCACGTTCGCTCCCGACAACCCCTTCTTGAAAACGAGTCCCGAAGCGGCGGCCCAGGCGAGTTTTCCCTTGGAGTCCTTCGAATAGATCTGGTCAATTTGAATCTTCATGGCCTTGAAATGCACGGTGTGATCGGCGTCGTTGAGGCCTATGCAGGCCTTGATGTTCAGACCTCTATCGAAGGTCGGCTGTTCAATGCCCGTGCCGCCGAACCCGAATGTGAAACTGGGCGCATTGCGAAATGCCGAACCGTTCACCAGAAAACTGGCCTGATTCGGTCCCGTCACCATCAGTTCCAACGCCACCTGCGGCCCGCCGTTGTAAAGCGCATTTCTCTGACCCTGTGCCGGCTGGCCGATGAGGGCGCCGCCGATTGGATTCAGCAGCGTGGACCAGTGGTGGGGAAACACCGCCGCGCCCCATTTCCCGGTATCCTTGTCCCGGTGTTTTTCGCCGTAAAAGCCGACCCCCGCTTCGATAAAGGACGTGGCCGGAGAGTCTGTGAAGACTCCTATATAGGCGTCGAAATAGTTTCTGCTGTCCTGACCTGTCGCGCCAAAAACCCCCGGCAACGTGATGGTCGCTCTGACGCCAAACAGGCCGAGCCCGGTGGTCACAATCGCCGCGGACGCGCCCCAATCCTCAGCCGACATTGCACTAGTCTAACAACTGCGGAAACCCTGAGACGCTTTCGGTGGTTCGGCGTACCACGGCAAGGTAGCTTCTTCGCATGACACCTTACAGCACTCCTGGTTCTTGCGCCGGTCATGGTCGAGGCCGTAAGGATGGTCGCTCCGACTGATGCCGTTCCGTAAGCAAAGCCCGTAATCATTGCGACAGACCGAGGATGAAATCGCAGCAGCCTCGTCATACCTGTGACGCGGCGTCCGTTTGGCTCGCCTAAAACGATGACCGCACCACGCAGTAAGAAGAGCAGTCACGCCCACGAGCAACCACCATGCAGGTAAGGGATGAGGCATGAGTACCTGCTTGAAGGTGACGAACACGAAAAATGTAAAAGCGATGCGGTCTAAGACCGTGGTCATTGCTGGCCGTTTGCCCACAAATCTTGATGTCGGAAAAACAACGCTCAATGCGTATGCCAAGAACTCAAGCACGCCCGTTCGGGTCATCGAATGCACCGGTAAGCAGGAATCATCACCCACTATGAGGAGTCCAAGGATCTTGAGTATCGCAGGTCCGAAGAAAAACCCAGTGACGAACGGTGCCCAGCGATCAGCAGTCCACACCGTGATCAGGGAAGGATTGATGGTCGGATTTCCATCCTGGGTTTCCCGACCTGTATGCGTCCAGGACCCCGTCTCAGTTCTAGGCTCACACCCGGAAACCCGTCCCAGAAGGCATCCCTGAAAACCGATCGCACCCTCCTGGCCTGGAACCGGCTCCTCTTCACTCCAGCGCGTACAAATATCCGTCGGTGCTGCCCACATACACCAGGCCGTTCACCACCAGCGCGGACGAGAAGAACGCCCCGATCCGAAATTCCCGATCGGCCGCCAGGATCGGCGCCTCTCGCCATCCCGAGTTGAACAGCCACGGGTCGTTGAACTTCCTCTCGCTGGTCAGCACCCATCCCGCGTTGCGCTTCGAAGTTTCCGTCTGGAAACTCCATAGCAACTCTCCGCTGTTCACATCCCGCGCCTCGAACGTCCCGTTATTCGCGCCATAGTACGCCACGCCCGCCGCAATCGACGGCGACGACCACACATACGCCGTTGTCGATTCTTTCACTAGCGCTTTGCCCGTCGCCGCGTCCACCGTCCGAAACAGACTGGTATCGGAGGTCGCGTACACCACCTTCCCGTCCGCCACCGCCGGCGTCGAGTTCACCCAGCTCATGTCGTTATAGGACTTCCACAGTAGTTTCCCCGTTGCGCCATCCAGCGCGTACACATTCGAATCGCGACAACCCGTGTACACCACGCCGCCGGCCACCGACGGCGAAGATTCGAACCCCACCTGGTTATGGATCAGCGGATCCTGGCCGCCTTGAAACCGCCACTTCTCATGGCCCGATACCGCGTCAATCGCGTATAAGTAGCTGTCCCAACTGCCCACGTAAACGGTGCCCGAATCCACCGCCGGCGAAGCGTGCACCACGTCGCCGGTCGCGAACTTCCACTTCAGCGCTCCCGTCGCCGCATCCAACGCGTACACGTTGCCGTCTCCGCTGCCGAAGTAAACCATTCCGCCAGTCACCGCCGGGCTGGACAGGTACACATCGTACGGGTCGGCAATGGTCTGGTTCTTCGGCTCCATGCCATGAATCCCCTTCGCCTCGAACCGCCGCTCGCCGCCCGTGCGGAACTTCCATCGCGCGTTGCCGGTCTTCACGTCCACCGCATAGAACTTGCCGTCGTAGCTGGCGAAGTAAACCAGCCCGCCCGCCACCGCCGGTGAACTCGGCACCGGACCGCTGGTCGCGAACTTCCATACCTCGCGTCCGCTGTCCGCGTTCACCGCATAGACGTTGCCGTCGTCGCTGCCAAAGTAGACTACTCCGTCGGCGAAAACAGGTGAAGACACAATGCGGTCACCCGTTGCGAATCTCCACTTCACCTGATGGAACTGTCGGGGGCCCGCGCCCGCATAAACACCCGAATGAACAGGATCGCCGCGAAACATCGCTTGCCCGGCGCACATCGACGCCAGCGCAAAACCTGCCACCATCGCTCTCATCACTTCGCCTCCTTCGATTGCCCCGCGCGACGAAACACGATTGGAAAATCAACTGACTGCTGCTCGAACACGCCATCGATCTCGGTGTCATCGGCGTTGATCCGGCCATCATAAGTCGCGTGCTGCGAGGGCACATCCAGCGTCAACAGATCCGCGTCCTGCGTGACGCGTTCAACCGGGACAACGTTCTCCTGGCGGCCCTTGATCACCAGCTTCGCCGTGGCCTCGCCGTTTTCGTGGTTCGCAAGCGACAGCTTCGCTTGCACTGGATGGTCGAGCACGGTGATATCTCCTTCCCAGTCGCCCTCCAGCTCGTGGCGAATCATCGTGCTGTGCCGCGGCAATTCCACAGACGCCGTCCCCGTCTTCCGCAGCGTGAGCGCCGCGCTGTTCCCGCCCATTTCGAAAGTCCCGCCGGCTGTGCCATCGGCGCTCACCCGGCCCTTGAACCTGGCCCCGCCCAGCGCATCCTTCACAGTGCACGAGAACTGGTCCCCGCTGACGCTGAGGTTCATCAGCGGGGCACCCTGGATACCGGACCCCGGCAGCGTCACCGACCCGATCCAGTGGCCGTCTCCGCTTTGGTCGAGGTCGAGCACCACCTGCGTTTCCTGCTGGGGCACGTGGATGATTCCTTCCCAGCGGCCCGCTGGGGATTCGGCTGCGCTCAGCAGCAACACGCCGGTGCACAGCAGCAACATGCTTCGTGGGAATGCAGTCATCATGGCAATCGCAGCGCAATTCCAGTGCCGCGCGCGACGGCAGCGTCTCACGCGTTCTCACGCGCTAACCGCCTCTCTGCGAATCTGCCTCGCCTGCGCGTGAGCCCGGGTCATGCACGAAGTCGGCCCGGGATGTCCGTTTATGGGAATACCAGAGTCCGCTGCCGCGCCGTGCAGTTGCTCGCCGCATCGGCTGCGGGATTCCTCCGTTTCCCTGGATTGTGCTTTTTTCATCGCCACCCGCCCGCGGAAGTCGAGTAAGAACCTCTGCTCAGTCTTAGGGAGGCCGCACCCGACGATAGCCGTTCGAATTCAATCAACGACATGGCGACCACACATCAACCTGGATTCCTTCCGAGCGCGATTCACTCGCATGTGCCGGCGGTGTGTATCCATCGAGGGATTTTAGGTCGCTGGGCCCGGTGAAGACAGATAGAATGCGTCCATTGCTTCCTGTCGCGGTTCATGTGCCGCAATTCTAAGCCCAGAACATCCACTACCCGAATCGCTCCCGTACAGGTCAAATGAACGCAGGCGCACCGGTGAATAAGTGACTCGCCCTGTAAACCGTCAATCGAGAGTCATGCGCGATGCAACCGTCGGACACTGGCCGACATTTCGGTATTAATCTGTCCTCAAGACCGGAATGGCGATTTAGCACGCGTCGAGGTCCACGTGTACCGAATTGCCGATCAGGTGTAATTGGTAGCGAAAGACCGTAGTATGGTAGGGTGTGCCGGGAAGGCAACACCATGACAATCCCCCGAACCAATAGAATTCTGCCGCTTCTCACCTGGATGCTCATCTGCACATCGTTTGTCCTCGCAGAGACGATCCCGGGTCTGGGCACTGCCACCTTTCCCACTTCGACACACTCTGCGGACGCAGAGCGCGAATTTATGCGTGGTTTGCTCTTACTGCACCTTTTTGAATACGACGACGCCTGCAGGTCGTTTATCGCCGCGGAAAAGGCGGACCCCGGTTTTGCGATGGCGTACTGGGGAGAGGCGATGACCTTCAATCATCCGGTCTGGAATCAGTTGGACGTTCGGGCCGGGCAGGCTGCTCTGGCCAAATTTGGACCCACACCGGAAGCGCGCGCCCAGCGGATTGCCGATCCACGCGAACGAGCCTGGTTCAGCGCCGATGAGATTCTTTACAGCGGCGCCGGCAGCAAGCCCGAGCGCGACGCCCGGTACGCGACGGCCATGCAGCAGTTGACCCGCGCGTATCCGAAAGACGACGAAGCGCAGCTCTTCTACGCACTGGCGCTGCTGGGCAAAAGCGAAGGCGTGCGCGACGTTCCCACCTACTTGCAGGCCGGGGCGATCGCGAAAGCGGTCCTCATGAGAAACCCCGACCATCCCGGCGCGGCCCATTACTGGATTCATGCGATGGACGACCCGCAGCATGCCGCGGGAGCGCTGGTGCCCGCGAATGCGTTGTCGAAGATCGCGCCCAGCGCGGCGCACGCGCAACATATGTGCTCGCACATCTTCCTGGCATTGGGAATGTGGGATGACGTGGTGCGCGCCAACGTCGCGGCCATCACCGTGGGGGACCGGCTGGCCAGCGCGGCAGGAAAGCCGCCCAGACGCTGCGGCCACTACAATTACTGGCTCGAATACGGCTACCTCGAACAGGGTCGCATCGGCGCGGCAAAAGGCGTGGTAGCCGGCTGCCGCGAGGAAGAGATGCAATCCGGAATGGCGGCAAATTTCGTCGAGATGCGCGCCCGCTATCTCGTCGACACCGGTCGCTGGCAGGATGAAGTGGCCGGGTGGAAGGTGGGCATGGGATCGGCGCTCACGCGGGAAATCAACGATGCATTCGCCACGGGGTTTGCCGCCGCTGAACGCGGCGATCTGCCCATCGCCAGAAACGCTCTCGCCACGCTGCTCGATCTCTTGCCGCGGACTCCGGCTGCTTTCGATGCTGCCGGCACGCCGCCAGCCGATCCCACGCGCCGCGTCCCGCAGATTCAGGAGCTGCAACTGCAGGCGGTCATTCTCTCGGCCGAAGGCCAGGGGGACGAGGCGATAGCCATGGCGCGGCAAGCGGTGGCGGCCGGCGAAGAATTGCCCTACGCCTTCGGCCCTCCAAGTCCTGAGAAGCCCTCGTACGAGCTTCTTGGCGAGCTCCTCCTCAAAGAGAACAAGAGTGCGCCGGCGCGTGCGGCTTTTAAAGCCTCTCTCGAACGCGCTCCGCAGAGAACCGAATCCTTGTTGGGTCTGGCACGCGCAGAAAGCGCGATGGGAGACAAGGCTGCAGCCGGGCAGAGTTATCGTCGACTTCTCGAGATCTGGAAGAATGCAGACCCCGATTACATGGCGCAGGAGAATGTTCAGCGCAATCTCTCTGCTCTGTCGGACTTGGCCAATTAGAACAACTGCGAGACTATCACCGGCTACACTCTGCACGGAATTTTCGCTCTGACCGGTCGACTTCAGGGCAATGTCAGTGAGCAGGAGCTAGACGCGAATTCACAGATTAGTCCTCGCAAACGCACATGTCGCCGGTTGGAATTCTCGATTCGCGCTACATCGCCGGGCCACTCATTGAGGCGGGCGGAAAAACACGATGATACGGGGATGACATCTCGGAAACCAGACAAAGGTGCCGAATCTGCCGGTTTGAGCCTGGATTCACCCCTTGCCAAGGCCGAAGCGTTGGGTATCAAGGAAGAACCTCGCCACACTCACCGCACTGGGGCCGATCACCACCACAGACCACGATGAACACCGAAGCCGCCCTACCCTGCTTGTTAGGGCGCGGCTTAGGGCAAAATCGGCTGCAAGAGTGGGATTGCGCGGCAACTTTGGCAATGTGCCCGATGATCAAATCAAGTGCTTAACTATCGTCATCCTGCTTCACACGCAGGAGGTCACAGGTTCGAGTCCTCTCGCGCCCACCATTACCCTGAAAACAGGTACTTTGGAAGCCGCTGTCCCGGGGCTGCGGACCCCTGCTGGCAACTCTGTCCCGATCCGGCGATGCCCGGCTCGGGCGCGCCCGCTTCTCCTATTGACATTGCAAAGGAAGCGCGGTATCTTCTATGCAATGGCCAAAGGAACAACTGGCGATCCCAGGAGATCCGAAGTGTTGCAGGGCACGCTCGATCTCTTGATTCTGAAAACCCTCCACGCCCTTGGACCTATGCACGGATACGGCATCGCGCGCCGCATTGAGCAACTCAGCAAGGAGGTGCTGCAATTAAACGAAGGCACGGTTTACACGTCTCTGCTACGGCTCCAGCAACAAGGCAGCATTGCTTCGGCGTGGGGCGCGTCGGAGAACAACCGTAAGGCCAGGTTTTATTCCATCACTAAACACGGCCTGAAGCAGTTGCGGCACGAGACCGAAAACTGGGAACGCATTTCCGGCGTCATCGGCCGTGTGTTGCGCCTGCAGAACGAGGGATAACCGTGCTCTCACGTATCCGCGCCTTCGCCGCAAAACTCAAAGGTCTCGCCTCCAGCGACCGGCCGGACCGCGATTTTGACGATGAGATGCAGGCGCACCTGAGCCTGCTGGTGGAGCGGCATGTTCGTCAGGGGATGTCGGCCCAGGACGCCGCTTCAGCCGCCCGCCGCCAGTTCGGCAACCTCCTGTTACTCCAGGAAGACCGCAAACAAATGCGCGGTCTGCCATTCGTTGAGAACGTCTGGCGTGGTGTCCGCTACGGCGCGCGTCAGCTCCGTCTGAATCCGGGGTTTACGGCCGTCGCCGTTCTGTCGCTCGCACTGGGAATCGGAGCGAACACGGCAGTCTTCACGCTGCTCGACCAGCTTGTGCTCCGCCTGTTGCCGGTGAAGCAGCCCGAACGGCTGGTCATGATGTGGCCCACCGAGCCGCACCTCGGCAACAACGAGGGCAACGACTCCTCGTCGTATCCCATGTATCAGGATTTCCAGCGCAAAGCGGAAGCCTTCGAATTTGTCTTCTGCCGGTATTACCGATCTCTGGCGGTCACCATCGGCAATAACACGGAACCGGTGAATGCCGAGTTGGTTTCGGGCAACTACTTTCAGGCCCTGGGCGTTGGGCCGGCGCTCGGCCGCGTGTTTTCGCCAGAAGCGGACGACCGCATTTACATGGGACATCCGGTGGTGGTGCTGAGCTACCGGTATTGGCTGCACCGCTTTTCGGGCGATCGCAGTGTTGTGGGCCAAAAGATCCTGGTGAACAGCTACTCCATGGAGATCATTGGTGTCGCCCCGCCCGGATTTACCGGAGTCGATCCATCAAATTCGCCGCATATCTGGGTGCCCATTTTGATGAAGCCGCTCATGACACCGGGCGAGGACGACCTGGGAAACCGCCGGCATCAGTGGATCCAGGTGTTCGCGCGCCTGAAGCCCGGTTACACGGTGGCGAGTGCGCGCGCCTCGTTGCAGCCTCTCTTTCATCAGATCCTGCGACAGGAATTGCAGGACCCCGGGATGGGCCAATACAAACAGTACGATCGCGACCTTTTTCTCAGACGTCGGGAGATCGTGGAAACCGCGGCCAGCGGCTACTCGAATCTCCGTGAGGAATACTCGACGGCGCTGGTGGTATTGATGGGCATGGCGGGAATGATTCTGCTCATTGCCTGCTCGAACGTGGCCAGTTTGCTGGTGGCGCGGGCGGCGGCGCGTCAAAAGGAAATGGCCGTGCGTCTGGCCGTAGGCGCCGGGCGGCGGACCCTGGTTGGTCACCTGCTGGCGGAGAGTCTGCTGCTCTCGGTGATGGGCGCCGCCGCGGGTCTCGTGCTGTCGGTGGTGGCAACGCGCACTTTGCTCAATATGTTGCCGTCGGATGGCGCTCTGGTAATGCTCCACGCCGATCCGGATTTGCGCATCCTGATGTTCAGCACCGCGGTCGCCCTGGCCACCGGCCTCCTTTTCGGGCTGGCGCCGGCGATGCAGGCCACCCGCCTCGATCTGTTTGCCGCGTTGAAGGCAGTCACTGGGGGAGTGGTGGGCGCGGGCGCCTCGGCCAGATTGCGCAAGGCGCTGGTCATCGCGCAAGTGGCTTTGTCGTTCCTGTTGGTGGTTGGCGCGGGCCTGTTCGCGGAAACCCTGGGCAACCTCAGGAACGCGCGGACCGGCATGGAAAACATCGGGAACATCATCACCTTCCATCTGGACCCGGCCCTCAACGGCTACACCGTTCCGCGGCTGCGCTCCTTCAATACCGAAGTGCTGCGGGAGATTCGGGCAACGCCAGGTGTCAAGTCGGCGGCTTATACATACAATCCGCTCTTGTTGGGATGGGCCCCGGACATGGGAATTATCGTGCAAGGTCATGAAGCGAAGGACGGCGAAGACATGCAGGCCTACTACAACGTCGTGTCCCCCGGATATTGGAACGCGATGGGCGTGCCGCTGCTGAAGGGACGCGAATTCGAGGATAGTGACCGGTTCGATCCTTCCGACACCAACAAGCTTCCAGATGTGGTGGTGGTGAATCGGGCGTTCGCGCAGCACTACTTCGGCGAGCAAAACCCGGTGGGCCGCTACATCGGCTTCTTCGGTCAGGACCCGAAGACGGCGTCGATTCGCATCATTGGCGAAGTGGAGGACTCGCTTTACGCGGGTCCCCGAGGCGCCGGGCAGCGGCAGATCTTTTTCTCGTACCTGCAGGCCAGTTTCCTTTGGCCGTCCAATTACTATGTTCGAACGTATGGCGACCCGGCGACGATGTATCCGGCGCTCCGGCAGCTTATAGCGAGGGTGGACCGGACCCTGCCGATATACGACATGAAAACGGTGGACCGCCAGCTCGACGAAACGCTGAGCACCGAGCGGCTCATCGCTTTCCTGTCCGCCGTATTTGGCGCGCTGGCCACCATCATGGCGGCGCTGGGGCTGTACGGCGTGATGGCTTTCTCAGTAGCCCGGCGGACCAATGAGATCGGACTGCGCCTGGCGCTCGGTGCAGGGCAGGCATCCGTGCTCTGGATGGTTTTGCGCGAGGTGCTCGTCCTTCTGGGCGCGGGTCTGGCGATTGGTGTCCCCAGCGCGGTCTTCCTCAGCAAGTACGTATCGGCGCAGTTATTCGGCGTGGCCCCGACAGATACAGTGACCTGCCTCGCGGCGATTGCCGTTCTGGCGTTGGTGGCGGCCGCCGCGGCGTTTGTTCCCGCGCGCCGAGCCAGTGCCATAGACCCCATCAAGGCTTTGCGATACGAATGAAAAGAGGAATGCGAGCCGGTTAGTTGCTGTCGCCGTGAAGGCGGAGGAACCCGCTGACGCGGCGCCCCAGAACCACGTGAGTCCAGATGACCCGGGCGCGTCCGGATTCCGACGCTGCCCGGTAACGCACGTCCAGCCCTGGTTCGATCGAGCTTGAATTGTGGGCCGCGCGGAAGCCGGTTGCGCTTGATTCGACCATTTCGGCGTCCACCATGGCGGGAACGGGGTTGTCGAACGAGATTTCAATGCGTCCGGAAGCCAAATTGCGGGGGGCCCCGCGCCGATCGCGATTCTTGCGCCGGTCCAGATTGCAGAGTTCGCTCATCCTGGGTCTACCTGCATTTCGGACCGCTCACCGTCCAGACGGTAGGACTTGATCCTGCGCTGCAGCGTTCGCCTGGAAATGCCCAATTGACTCGCCGCTTGCTGTTGATGACCCTGGCTCTGCTCCAGCGCTCTGACGATGGCATTACGCTCCAGGTTGGTCAGAGAGACCAGATTCTTCAGACTCGCGGCAAACGACGTGCCCGCGAACTCCTCCGGTAGATCCGAAGTAACGATCTCGGAGCCGTTCGCGAAAACGGCCGCGCGCACCACCACATTGCGGAGCTCGCGCACATTGCCGGGCCAGGAATATGCGAGCAGCCTGGCCCGAACCTCGGTGGAAAAGCGCATGCCAGGGGAACGCTCGTTCAGGTAGTGTTCCGCCAGTGGAAGAATGTCGTCGCGCCGCTGGCATAGCGGCGGCACCGCCAGGCGGATTTGCGAGAGCCGGTGGTAAAGATCGGACCGGAAGCGTCCCGCCGCAACCGCCGCCTTCAAATCCTGATTTGTCGCCGCCACCAAACGCACGTCGACGTTGACCTTCTTTACGCCGCCGACACGATAGTAGCTAACCCCGTCGAGTACCCGGAGCAGCTTTACCTGCATACGCACGTCGAGATCGCCGATCTCGTCCAGAAAAAGCGTCCCACGGTGCGCGGTCTCAAACAGGCCCGGCTTGGCGGAGTCCGCGCCGCTAAAGGCGCCTTTTTCGTAGCCGAACAACTCGCTCTCCAGCAGATTCTCCGGCAGGGCGGCGCAATTGATATCCACCCATGAATTCGCTCCCCGCAGCGAGTAATGGTGGATCGCCCGCGCGATTACTTCCTTGCCAACTCCGCTCTCTCCCGTGATCAGCACGGTAGCATCGGTGGCGGCCACCTTGCGGACCTGCGAGAGCAGGCGCTGCATGGGATCGCTGGCAAAGACAGCGGTGGAACCGATGAAATCGTGGACTTCCGGGGCGCGCATCATCATTGAGATAGGACTAAGTCAGGCGAGGACAGCGATCGTTGCCCGTCCCTGCTGACTAATCGAAGAAAACCGCTGTAAGGTGCATGGGGATTTCATCTAAGGTGAGCTTCGAAAGCTCCCTAGCACTTTCGTCCTGCGTAGAAATGGCCACGCTCCTGCCGATAAAGGACCGTGCGGACAATCGCCACACAGTTATTGCGGATGGCAACGCTGGTTGTGCTTTCCGGGCTGGCCGGCGCATGCCTGGTGCGGTACGCGCCCGGCACGCTGGTTGACGAACGCGAACTGAACCAGCACGCCAGCGAAGAAACGATCGCAGCGCTGCGTGAACACAAGGCGGAGCAGAGCAATGTCGCCGCCGGTTTCATTCACTACGTATGCCGCTTGATGCGCGGCGACCTGGGCTTTTCGGAATCGAACAACTCATCCGTTGCCGCGCTGCTTTCCGATCGCGCGCCGCAAACGTTGCGCGATCTCAGTTACGGGCTGGCGGGCGCCTGGCTGCTGGGACTCGGTTTGGCGATTCCCGCGAGCCGCTTTCCCCAGGCATGGCGTTTCGACGCAGCGCTGACCGCGGCCGCTAGCTTATCGCTCAGCCTGCCTGCGGCGCTGATCGCATATTTCGTCCTGATTGCAGAGGCCAGCCAAGGGGCCGGAACGGCATCGCGCTTTGTTTTGGTGGTGGTGATTACACCGAAAGTCTTCCTGTATGCGCGCAACATTCTCACGTCGTCCTACGGCGCGCCGCACGTGGAAATGGCCAGAGCCCGGGGAACCGCGGAATCGGCGATCCTGTGGACGCACGTGCTGCCGGCCGCTGCCCCGCAACTGGGCGCGCTCGCGGCGGCGTCGGTGAGCATTGCGATCGGCGCGGCGATCCCCATTGAAGCCATCTGCGACGTACCCGGTCTGGGGCGTCTGGCGTGGCAGGCGGCCATGGCGCGCGACCTGCCCTTGCTCATCAACCTGACTATGCTGGTGACGCTCGCCACCACCACGGCGATGGCGATTTCAGAGATCTTCCTCTCGCGCCGTGCGGAATTCGATTTTCGTGGTGCCGCATGAAGTGGGCTCGCGCGGTGGTGATGGTTTTCCTGACGCTGCTCGCCGCGGCCGCGCTGACTTCCAATTTTTGGGAGAAGGCCTCCTACGACCAGCAGTTTCGGGATTCGACAGACGCCGCCCCCTCCCGGCGGTTTCCGCTGGGAACCGATGACCTGGGACGCGATCGCTTCTCAAGGCTTGTTTACGGCACCCGCGTTTCCCTTCTGCTGGCCCCTTCCGCGGCCCTGCTTTCCTGTGTTGTTGCGGCGTTGCTGGGAGGGCTGGCGGGACTTGCCGGGGGATTCACCGAACGCGCCGTTTTGGCTACGGCGGATTTGTTCCTGTCGCTGCCGTGGTTGTTCCTGCTGCTGATCGTGCGCGCCTGCCTGCCCTTGAACGTGTCCCCGCTTCTTTCCATCGTCATCACGTTCGGTCTTCTCGGCATTCTCGGCTGGGCGGCGCCCGCGCGCGTGATCCGCGCCTCGGTGCGGGAACTGAGGAACTCCGAGTTTGTATTGTTTGCCCGCGCCGCCGGCTGCACCCCCTGGCGATTGCTGTGGGCGCACCTGGTGCCGAATGTCATGCCGGTGCTCAGCGCGCAGTTCTGGACTGCGGTGCCAGTCTACATTCTGGCGGAGAGCACGCTGGGGATGCTGGGGCTGGGTGTGGCGGAACCCCTGCCCTCCTGGGGAGGGCTGCTGCGCGAACTGGAAGGCGGGGATGTCACCTCGCGCCTGTGGCTGCTCACGCCCGCCTTTCTGCTGGCCGCGGTAACCACCGGTCTGCAATTCATGCGGCCCAGAAGGGATTTGGCGATATGAAATCTCTGCTCGTTCCCCTGTTGCTCTGTTCGATGTTTCTGCCGCAGGCGCGCGCCGCCGAACTGCATTTCGCTCTGCCGGCTGAGCCTGGAACGGTGGATCCTTTTCTGGTAGCCGACGAATCAGCCGAGGCGGTGCGCTACCTGACGGAAGGTTCGCTCATCCGGGTAAATCGTCTGACGCAGCTTCCGGAGCCGGACCTGGCGGTGTCCTGGAGGGTGTTCGCCAATGGTACACGCATCGTGTTCCAACTGCGCCGGGGCGTCACGTTTCCCGGTGGTGAGCCGTTCACTTCCGCCGACGTGGTTGACTCGTTCGCCAAACTGCTATCCCCGGAATTGCACTCGCCCATCGCCGATACGTTCCGAACGGCGAAAGGAGTGGCGAAGGTCAATGCGCTCGGTAAGTATACGGTGGCCGTGGAGTTCCCCGCTCCAGCCGCACAGATTGAGCGGATGTTTGACCAGGTGTCGATTGTCTCGGCTAGCGCGCGCAGCCGCCCGGCTCCCGGGCTCGGTCCGTTTCTGATCGCCGAACACCGCCCGGGAGTCTCGTTTCTGTTGCGCCGCAACCCCGTTTACTGGAGACGCGACGCGGACGGAAAGCGCCTGCCCCGGCTCGATTCCATCCGTATCGACATCGAGCAGAACCGCGATTTGGAACTGCTGCGCTTCCGCCGCGGCGAGCTTCAACTGATTGACAAGCTGGCGCCCGACGCGTTTGACCGACTGGCCGCCGCTGCGCCGGGCACGGCGATGGATGCCGGGCCCACCCTTGACTCCGAATTCCTGTGGTTCAACGAGTCTCCGCGCGCGCCCCTGCACGATGCCGCGCGGCAATGGTTCCAATCGCGGAATTTCCGGCGCGCTATTTCGCTGGCCATTCATCGCGACGATTTGTGCCGGGTGGTGTACAAGGGTCACGCGAGCCCCGCTGCAGGGCCCGTTTCTCCGGCAAACCGGCTGTGGTTCAAAGCGGGGTTGATGCCCGACGCCTTTGACCCCGAAGCGGCGATGAAGCTGCTGCAAGCGGATGGATTCAGGCTGCACGGTGAGACCTTGCAGGACCGGGGGGGCAATGCGGTGGAGTTCTCTCTCCTTACCAACGCGGGCAGCAAAACCCGGGAGCGCATGGCCGCGATGATCCAGCAGGATTTGTCGAAGCTGGGCGTCCGCGTCAACATCGTCACGCTCGATTTCCCTTCGCTGATTGAACGGATCACGCGATCCCTCGACTACGAGGCGTGTCTGCTCGGACTGGTGAACGTGGATGCCGATCCCAGCGAGCTGATGAACATTCTGCTGAGTTCGGCGAGCAACCACCCGTGGAATCCTTCCGAAAAATCACCCGAAACACAATGGGAGGCCGAGATCGACCGTCTGATGCTGGTTCAGGCTTCCACCGCCGATCAGCGCGCCCGCAAGGAAGGTTTCGATCGCGTGCAGGAAATTCTCCACGAGCAGGAGCCGGTGATTTATCTCCTCCATCCCAACGCCCTGGTGGCCATCTCTCACGAGGTGGAAGGGGCGCGGGCGACAGCGTTTTTTCCGCATACTTTCTGGGACGCCGATTTGCTGACGGTGAAGCCTGGGACGCAGGGGAAGCCGTGATGGATTCCTTGCTGCGCCTGAGACTCTCGGTGAATTACTCGCAAAAGCCGGATGTCTTGAACGATTTTTCGCTGGACATCGGCGAAGGCGAAATCGTCGGCCTGGTGGGACCCAGCGGCGAAGGCAAGAGCACTGTCGCGCTGTCGATTCTGGGGCTGCTGGCGCGCAAGGGGGCGCGATGCCGGGGCGAAATCCGGTTCCGGGGACGCGATCTGCTTGGGTGCAGCGAGCGGGAGCTCCGCCGCGTGCGTGGAAAGTCGATCAGCCTGGTGCCGCAGAGTCCCATGGCGGCTCTCAATCCACACCTCCGGCTTTCGGCGCAGATCAAAGAAGCGTGGCATGCCCATGAACGCGGCGCCGCCGAAACTGCACCACTCATGCGCAGCGTGAGCCTGCCCGACGATCCGGCGTTCCTGCGGCAATACCCTCGCAGCCTGAGCGTCGGCATGGCGCAGCGCTTCGTCATCGCGCTGGCCATTCTTCACCGGCCCGCTTTGCTGCTGGCGGACGAATCCACCAGCGCGCTCGATATCATTACTCAGGCGGAGATCCTGGCGTTGTTCTGTCGGCTTCGCAAAGAGTACGGCATCGCCATCCTGTACATCTCGCACGACCTCGCTTCCGTCGCCTCATTGTGTGATCGTGTCGCCATCCTGAAGGAAGGCAAGGTTGTCGAGAATGCACCGGTGGCGCAGATTTTTCGCGAGCCGCGGCACGCCTATACGCGCCAGCTCATCGCCGCGATTCCGCGCATCCCGGAATCAGACGGCATGTTCCGGATGAGCCAGCAGCTCGAGAACGTTAGCTAGGGCCGTTCCGAGCGAGGTCAGCGCCGCCAGTTCCTCCCGTGTGAAAGTGTCGCTCCCGCGCCGATAGAGCGAAATCACGCCGGCGATGCCTTCCGGAGCGAGTAACGGGACCGCCAGAGCCGACCCGAGGGCGACAAACCTCGATGGATCAACCAGGTATCCGGGTTCCACGGCGGGATTTCCGTTCATGATGGCCGTGCCGTTTTCGGCCACCCAGCCGGTCAGGCCCTGACCAACAGGAATCTCCACCGAAAGGAACTCGAGGAAAACCTCACTGTCGGTGATTTCCGGGAAAAGGGTGTCGGCGCGCCGATGATAGACCGCCATGGCATCATAGGCGATTGCCGATTTCAGCCCGGCGCGCAGTTGCTGAAACGACGCCTCGCGACTGGAACATATGGCCAGGGTTTCGCTGAGTTCCGTCAGGGCGCGGCTGCGCTCTTCCGCGTCCGCCAGGGCGCGGCCAAAGCTCAATAAATCGCGTCGTGTTGTATCGGCCTTCGCGGCTGCTTCGAAACCGGCGGCGGGAGCATCGCCCCGCTCCACCCTGACTTCGATCGAAAGATGGCCGATGCCGCTCCCCCTGGCCGCCAGGTTCTCGAGCTCCACGTAGCGGCGGGCCAGCACGTCAACCACCTGCGGATCGAAGCTCTTTCCAGACTCGGCGATCACCTCCTGGATGGCCTGATCGAGCGGTAGTGCGCGCCGGTATTGCCGGTCCGTAGCGAGCGCATCCAGCGTATCGACGGCGGCGAGAATACGCGCGCCAATGGGAATCTGCTCGCCCCTGAGGCCGTCCGGGTATCCCGTGCCATTCCACTTTTCGTGGTGACCGCGCACCATGGGCGCCACCGCGTAGGGAAAACGGATGCGCTCCACGAGCTCCGCGCCCACGACGGTGTGAGATTTCATTTTTTCGAATTCCTCCGGAGTCAGCTTCCCCGGCTTCGAAATGATGGATTCCGGCACGGCGATCTTGCCGATATCATGCAATAAAGCCCCGGCGCGCAGAGCGTCCAGTTCGATCTCGCTTAGCCCCAGTTCCCTGCCCACTTCAACCGCGTAGATCTCCACGCGGGCCAGATGGTCGTGCGTGGTCTGGTCTTTGGCTTCGATGGCCAGAGCCAGCGTCTCGATGGTACGGCGGTGTAGCGCAGCCACCTCTTCGGCGTGGGCCCGATGTTCCTCGGCCCTCTTCCGTCCCTCCTCCAGCCGAGCCACGTAAAGATTGTGTGAACGGTAGATGACGTAGAAGATTGGTATCAGCAGGAGACCCGCGGGCCATCCGGCCATGTGGGTAGCTACCGTCACCACCCAGGCCGCCGCGGCGCCTACCAGGTAGTTGGGAAAGGACCAGAAATACGAGTCGCGCCACACCTGCCAGGCGTTCTTCTCCTCCGTCAGCGCGATCACGATGGCCACCAGCAGGGTATTCGCGACAAAGAACGTCCCTGCGCTGAGGATCCCCCGCTCCAGCGCGGAGGCCGCCGGCCAGGCGGCCGCATAAGCAGCCTGGATGGAGCAGGCCATGCTGGCGACATTAAACGCAACCTGCACCGCGCTTGGCCGCTTCTTCGTGTGGAACACCGATTGGCACAAAATGCCCAGACAGCCCAGGAGCAAGGTTTCGCCCGTGCTGAACTCGGCCACGCCGATGAGAACAAACAAGAAATTCATCGACATGGTGCCCGTGACGGAGGGCAGATTGATTTTCAGCGCCGATGAACCGAGCGCGACGGCCAGATAAATGAGGAAGCGGCCCTCATTGTTGCTGGTCCACACCAGCGGTCCCTGGAGCATGGTCCAGATGCCGTGGCCAAGGACGGCCGCGCCCGCGGCGATCACGAGGGAAATGTATAGACCGGCGGTGCGCAACCTCATGACTCTTTGAATAATCGGCAGAACTTCGCGGACACATGAGATCGGCCGGAGGCACGGCAGGTTGTCGCCGCCTGCGCCAGAATGACGCCCGTCGAAACTTTAGCCTGGCGAAATGTTTGTTTATCGTCAATCACTTGCAAGGGCCGCTTCTTTGGACTGCCGAATGCTCTGCATGCCCATCATGCGGCTTCTCCGTCGTCACGCTCTCCGGTTGATCTGCCTCTTACTGAGCATCGCCCCTGGCTTTAGCCAGGTTTCCAAGATCGCCCCGGATCTGCTCGGCCTGATCGACGGCTTACTCCGGCCGGTCAACGTTGTCGTTCAGTACAACGCCGTGCCCAGTCTGCTCCAGATTCTCCAGTTGCAGGGTCTGGGCGGCACCATCAACCAGCAGTATTCATCGATTCCCGCCGTCGCAGTGACGCTGCCGTCCGCAGTGGTTTCGGTGCTGGCTCTGGATCCCGCGGTGGCTTACATCTCGCCGGACCGCCAGGTCTTAGGCACCCTCGACCTGTCCACTGCCGCTTCAGGCGCGGATATCGCCTATCAGGACGGTTACACGGGTAAAGGCGTCGGCATTGCCATCGTCGACAGCGGTATCTTCAACCATCCCGATCTGGCTTCGCGGATCGTCTATCGCAAGAGCTTTGTCGCCGGCACCAATCTGGACGATTACGGTCACGGCACGCACGTGGCGGGGATTGTCGCCAGCAGCGGCGCTTCCTCCACAGGTCCGCATTACACGCGCACGTTCCGTGGCGTCGCTCCCGGGGCGAATCTCATCGACCTTCGGGTGCTTGACGCGAACGGGATGTCCAGCGACAGCATCGTCATCGCCGCCATCGATCGCGCCATCAGCCTGAAAACGCAATACAACATCCGTGTGATGAACCTGTCGATCGGCCGCCCGATCTTCGAAAGCTATCGGCTCGATCCGGTCTGCGCCGCGGTCACCGCCGCATGGAAGCAGGGAATCGTCGTAGTCGTGGCGGCGGGTAATCTGGGGCGCAATGGTTACGCCACCATTACCTCCCCAGGGAACGATCCCTACGCGATCACCGTTGGCGCGATGAAGACCGAAGGCACACCCGAGACCAGTGACGACCTTATCGCCAGCTACAGCTCCAGAGGGCCGACCTGGATCGACCAGGAAATCAAGCCGGACATCGTAGCGCCGGGAAATCTCGTCCGATCGCTGTTGGCGCCTGGCTCCACGCTGTCTCAGGAATATCCCCAGAATATTGTTGCGGCGTCCTACTACATGCAGCCTGGGTATTCGGCGCCGTCCGAATACTTCGAACTGAGCGGCACCAGCATGGCGACTCCAGTGGTGAGCGGAGCCGCGGCCATTCTGCTCCAGAGCCAGCCCGGGCTTTCTCCGGACAACGTCAAAGCCAGGCTGATGAAGACCGCTTCGAAGACCTTCCCGGCGTTCAGCACAGCCACGGATCCGTCAACCGGGGCCGTCTATGTCGACACCTACGACATCTTCACCATCGGCGCGGGCTATCTCAACATTCCCGCAGCATTGAACAATCATGATGCAACTGTCGGCGTGGCGCTTTCGCCTGGTGCAACGTGGAACTCGCTGCTTTCTCTGGCGCTGCTGGTAAATCCGCCCTCTTCCACCTGGAACAACGGTACCTGGAGTCTTACCAATGTCTGGGGGCCCAATGTGGTTCAATCCACCTTGGGAGGCACGTCCGCCGCGTGGGGAACATCGGCAGCCTGGGGCAGTTCGGCCGCGTGGGGGACCTCTGCCGCGTGGGGCACGTCAGCGGCGTGGGGCACGTCAGCGGCATGGGGAACGTCGGCGGCCTGGGGAACGTCAGCAGCCTGGGGCACCAGCACGAACGGCGAGGGCGAAGAATAATCCTGGCAACGGCCCGCCAACGCACACCTCTTTGTTCTATCCTTTGACAGGAGGGTGATCGTGTCCAGGAAGGCTCCCGATAACCAGCAAACGTCCCAGCGCCGTAACTTTCTGAAACTAGGTGGCGCCACCGCGGCGGGTTTCGTTGCCCATGCCGCGCTCGGCGAGAAGGCCAATGCGTTCCCGGCGCCAACGGAGACCCCGGCGTCCGCGTCGGCCATGCCCACCCGCAATCTCGGGCGAACCGGCTACAAGACCGGCATCTTCAGCCTGGGTGGCCAAGCCGCTCTCGAGCGCGGCCACAACGACGACGTCGCCGTGCCCATCATCGAACGCGCGCTCGACCTCGGCGTCAACTACCTCGACACGTCATCCATTTATGGCGGTCCGGAACGCTGGAGCGAACGCTACTACGGTCAGGTGATGAAGCAGCGCCGCACGCAGGCCTTCCTCGCCAGTAAGACTAAGGAGCGCACGCGCGAGGGATCTCTGCGCATGCTGGAGACATCGCTGAAGCTGCTGAACACGGACCACTTGGACCTGTGGCAACTACACGATATCGGCCTACCTGAGGACGTCGACCAGGTCTTTGCCAAGGGCGGCGCCATGGAGGCGTTGCTGGAGGCACGGGAGCAGAAGATGGTGCGGTTTCTCGGCGTCACCGGCCACTTCCGGCCCGAGCCGCTGATGACCGCCATCAACCGGTTCCCCTTCGATACCATCCTCATGGCCGCCAACGCCGCCGACAGCCAGCACTTCAGTTTCATTGACGCGCTGCTGCCTCTGGCGGTGGAAAAACAGATGGGCATCATCGGCATGAAGGTGCCGGGACGCAGCAGGCTCCTCTCCACTTGGACTCCTCCGCCCATCGAACAGCAGCGGCACTCCTGGGAAGGGGCGGTGATCACAGACCGGCCGGGCACGCTGACCATGCAGGAGGCGATGTCATTCTCGCTTACGCTGCCGGTGAGCACGGTGATCGTGGGCTGCGATTCTCTCGCCCAGTTGGAAGAAAACGTCCAGATCGCGCGCGAATTCACGCCGCTAAGCGAAAGGCAGATGGCAGCGATTGCCCAACGGGCAGAACCGGTGGCGAAGGCCGCGCTCTTCTTCCGTTTCGTCAACCGAGGGTAGTGGCCCTGTGGGGCGGCGCCATACGCCGCCTGCTCCCGTCACGACAACGCGGCAACCTCGTAATCGACCACGCGAGGAATGATGAACTCGATGCGCCCGTCCGACATTCGGAAGGGGGCGTCAGTACCCGCACGAAGCAGTTCCACGCGCGTCACCCGCCGGTCCGCCGGAAGTTTCATCGTCACCTTCTGTTCGCCAATCGGATAGAAGCTCCGCACCCAACCATGGTGCAAGTTGGGATTCGTGTAGTTCAGCACGTGTACGGCGAAGCCGGCTTCTGTCTCCCACGCGAAAGTCTCAACAATCCCGTCGCCTTCCACCTTGACCGGCGCTTCCCCGCCCGCCGCCCATCGAATCGTATTCTGCAGAAGCCGGCTGAGGTCGGTGTGCCCGGTGCGCCACATGGTTCGCTCGATGTCACCAGGAAACCAGGCACGGCGACTGGACCCTTTTGGTTTAAAACAACAGCGGGTTCGCTGGTTCGCGGCTGCGTCGGATAGGAGAGCTCGGGCGGGTACGCAACATAGCCGGGCACCACGGTCAGAACCGGACCATCAACCGGCGCCACCGGCAAGCGATACTCGGCGCCCGGGAGCAGATTGGTGTTAGCGAGGCCCTCGAGAATGGGGTGACGCTTCTCGATACGCGCGTAGAACGCGTTGCCGTTGGTGCCGACAACATCGCCCGCTTTGCGAATCCCGAAGACGTCGGCCAGGCCAAACTCCGCGCGGCGCTCGTTGCGATCGTCGTACAGGCTGGTTTCGAACGTCCCCAGCAGCGATCCGCCGCCATCCGCGTACGCGCCCAACTGCCGGCACTGCTCGTCGCTCAGCAGCGCGGTGTTGGGCAACAGAACGGCCGAGTACTTCTGGAGCGTCTCCGCGCCGAGGTCGTCTTCGTGAACAAAATCGAAAAGGAAACGCCCTTCCAGCAGCGCATAGTACATGCCGTCCATGTATTGGCCGGCAGCCGCGCCCTTCGGCGGCTCGTAGAACAGTTGAGTGCGCTGACCCATCACCACAGCCAGATTCGCTATGGACCGCTTGTTGGCGAAGTGCCGGTCGTTTTGCGCGGTCCACTGAAAGAAGCTCCGAGCCGGCTCCAGCATGCGGTGATCTTCGCCAATCCCGGTCTCCCCGCCAATCAGGTGAATATAAGGAACCGCGCCGCTGGCCAGCGTTTCATTCATCCACATTTGCGCTTCCGGCACGGACTTGTGAACGTTGCGCCAGCGGACCGCTCCGGTGGACCATGCGCCCGTAACGTTCGTGAACATCTTGCCTTTCTGCAGGGCGCTCGATACCCGCCCTTGCAGCGCGGCTCCCCAGATGGGTCCGTCTCCGCGGCCTTGATTGTCGGCCTGAAGCCACTGGCAGACGCCACCGAGCCGCCGCAGATTCATTGTGGCGTGCAGGCCGCTGCCGACGTTGCCGAAGTAGAAACTTGCGGAGTTCTTCTCTTTCGCAATCGAATCGTAGAGCTTCCAGAGATAGAAAATGCGCTCGTTGAATTTGTCCCAATACAACGGAGTCCCCGGCGGTGGCAATCGCAGGCACTGTTTGCAATAACAGACCGGCAGGTTCCCATAAGGCGGCCAGCCGTTGGTATAGAAACCATCCACGCCATAGAGCGAATTCACTTCCCGCAGGATTGCCGGCATGTAATCGGTCATGTACGTGGAAAACATGCAGGTGGGGAACAAGCGTGGGTCCTCGCGATGCGGCGTCACCTTGCCTTCCTCGTCGCGCATAAACCACTCCGGATGCGCCTGCACCGCGTCCTCCCAGTTGAGATCGGGACTGGTGCGCGCGATCACCCGAATGCCGCGCTTCTTCGCCGCTGCACAGCACTCGCCGAAGAAGTCGCGATCACCCAAAAACTTTCCCTTGCGATGGAAGGGCACCTTGGTCTGGTAGTAGGCGATGATCCCGGTGACGCTGACCAGTACGACGTCCACCTTAAGACTGGCCCAATAGTCCGCCCACTCCTCCACGTTCAGCGCGACGGGATCGTGCTCGGTCATATTCAACTGTCCGATGCGACGGATTCGGCCGGGCGCCGGCGCCGCGCCCATGAGTGGCACGGCGACAAGGCCGGTCTTGAGAACGGTACGCCGGTTGATCATAAGCGATGCGAAGCAGGTTGCGACCTGTGCAAACCCACTACAGATCATCGCTCAAAGTTCATCCGCCTGTCAGATCTGGTATCCTGGTCGTCTTGCCGGATACGCTCATCCTCACGCACGGCGCCGGCTCAAACCGCAACGCGCCCCTCCTGGTATCGGTAGACCGCGCCATTTCCGCGCTCGGCATTCGCGCGCTCCGCGTCAATCTCCCCTATCGCGACCAGCGCCCAACAGGTCCGCCCCGGCCGGGCGATGCCGCGAACGACCGCGCCGGACTCCGCGATTTGGTCCTGAAAGCCCGGGCGGAGCAGACCGGCCGTGTTTTCCTGGGGGGACATTCCTACGGTGGCCGTCAGGCCTCCATGCTGGCTGCGGAAGAGCCCGGACTCGTGGACCACCTCCTGCTCCTCTCCTATCCGTTGCATCCACCTCGCAGGCCTTCGGAACCGCGGACAGCCCATTTCTCTTCCCTGCGCACGCCGGCCTTGTTCATCCACGGCAGCCGCGACCCGTTCGGCCTTCCCGAGGAGCTGGACCTCGCGCTGAAGCTGATCCCGGCGCCGGTTACCCTGGTAGTGGTGGAGCGCGCCGGCCACGACCTGAAGTCGCCCGCCATCGGAGAGCAAATCGCCTCGGCGTTCAAAAAGCATGTCGATCCGGGTTCAGGTGCGTGTCCTTGAACCGCGTGGGATACTTCAACCCGAACCCCAGCATTCGATCAAGACCGATGTGGGCGATCCAAATGAGCGCGACGGCAAGAATCGCACCATGGCCCGTCGCCAACGCATACCCGGCCAGCGCAAGCGGAACAACATACGTATGAACTGCGTTATAGCAAATCGCTCCAACACGAGCATTGGCGAGGTAGCCGAACATAGCCAGATCCGGCGCAAGAAACAACAAAGCAAACTGAAGCCAGCTGCTGCGGCCCCAATGAAAGGCCAGAAGACTGAGGGCGAAGACCGCAGCGCCCTCAAGATGCAGGAGTGGTCGAGGGGTCATGAAGTTTGTGTGGCTTTACCCTACCAGATCTTCAGTAATAGGGTATTCTCGGGATGCTCGCCCCGGGTATCTCCGCCGATCAAGTAATAGAGCATGGTCTGCCCACCGGACTTCGATCAGCTAAACGACATTCAAGCCGGCATCTCGGGTGCGGTTCTGGAGAGCTATCTCGCTGTAATCGCCGAAATCGCTTGCTGCATCGGCGCAACCTGTCCGGAAGTCGCGTCGCCGCATCAGGAGCACCTGTTACGCATGCGTTCCCGGCTGGCGTTTGGCTCCGACGAACATACGCTCGCCGAGACCCGGGCGGCCATAGAGAACGAATTGCGCGCTTATACCGAGCGCGCACGGGCCCACCGCGAACGCCGTTCGGACGATCTGCGCCGCATCCTGGAAGCATTTTCGCTTGCAACCGAAGTTCTGGCCGAGCGCAATGAGGCCGCCTCCCTTCAACTCTCCGGATTTTCCAAACAGATCAACGAAATCGCGGACGCGGTGCCGTGGCTCAACGTTCGCGATGCATTGCGCGACATTGTCGCCGGTGCCCCTTCGCAAATGGATCTCCTGCGGTTCGATAGCCAGCTCGCCCATGCACACGTGGAAGAACAGATTCGCGTCTTCCAGAGCCGGTTGGTGGCGCGAAACCCGCAACACCTCGACGTCCTGACCGGTCTGGGGGACCGCAATGCGGTGGCCGAGCAGATCGCGCGCCGCATCAAGAGCCGCAAACCGTTTGCGCTGCTCCTGTTTCAAGCCACGAACCTCGCCGCAATCGCCGCGAGCACCGGACCGGCGGCCGCCGATCAGGTGCTGGCGCAGGCTGCCGCGCGCCTGGCCGGCCAGGTGCGGGCGCACGATTACGTCGGGCGCTGGTCCGCCAATGAGTTCGCCGTCGTCATGGAATGTCCACCCGAAGACGCCGCGCCGAGATCGCTCCAGATCGCACAATGGCTCTGCGGAGCCTACGTTTTGCGGGGAAACGCGGCCGCGAAGCTGGTGGAGGCGGCGTTCACGGTGCGCGTAGTCGATTCCGCGCTCGAGGAATCAGAGACTTCACCTCTTCCGGCGTAAGCTCGCGATACCGGCCAATTTCCAGCCCCCCAATCGCCAGCGGTCCGACCGACGTGCGCACCAGCTTGAGCACGCGGCTCCCTACCGCCTCCAGCATGCGGCGCACCTCGCGGTAGCGTCCCTCGCGAATGGTCAGCTCCACAAAGGTATGTTTCTCTGAATCCCGCAAGCGCCGTACCGCGGCCGGCCGGGTAGGACCATCATCCAGTTCCACGCCATGCCGAAGCTGTTCCAGGTGCTCCTCACTCAACAAGCTGGCAGCCTTCACCAGATAAGTCTTCGGCACCTCGTTCTCGGGATTCATGATCAGTTCGGCGAGCGCCGTGTCGTTGGTCATCAGCAGCAAGCCGCTGCTGTCCTGATCGAGGCGTCCCACGGGCACCACGAATTCTCCCAGGCCCGCGATCAGGTCGTACACTGTTGGGCGGCCTTCCGGATCGCCATAGCTGGTGATGTATCCCTTCGGCTTATACAGCGCCAGATAGATCCGCCTGCGCGCGCACCGGCTTGCCGTCCAGCGTCACCTCGTCCCGCTCCAGATCTACCCAATGGTCGGGCGTCTGCACCAGCCGGCCGTTCACTTTCACACGGCCGGCGCCAATCCACCGCCGCGCTTCACTCCGCGAGCCGATCCCCGCCTTCGAAATCACTCGCTCCAGCGTCTTGACCGGCCGCTGCGCTCCGCTCATCCCTCTGAGTATCCGATATGCTGGAAAAGCGAATGGAGATGTCAGCAGCCATCCGGGTGCGCCAGTTGCGCAAGCTGTATGGCGACAAAGCGGCGGTAGACGGGCTCGACCTCACGGTTCCACGCGGCAGCTTCTTCGGCTTTCTGGGGCCGAACGGAGCCGGGAAAACCACCACCATCCGCATGCTCATGGGCCTGGCGGTGCCCACGGCAGGCTCCATCGAATTGCTGGGGCGGCCGATGCCCGAGCGCGCTCTCGAGATCAAGGGGCGAATCGGTCTGGTGCCCGACGAGTCGCTCCTGTTCGACGGCCTCACCGGCCCCGAGTTCCTGGAATTCGTCGGGCGCATGTACAAGCTGGACCGTGCCACGGCTCGCGAGCGCGCGCGCGAGCTGCTTGCGCTGTTCGAACTCGACGGCGCGGGTCGAAAGCTGATTGGCGAGTATTCCAAGGGCATGCGCAAGCGCATCGCCATGTCCGCGGCGCTTATCCATCGCCCCGAGCTATTCCTCATGGACGAGCCGTTCGAAGGCGTGGACGCCGTGGGCGCGCGCCTGATGAAAGAATTGCTGCTCGAGCAGGTGCATCGCGGCGCCACCGTGTTCCTCACCTCGCACGTTCTCGAAGTGGTGGAGCGCCTGTGCGATCAGGTGGCCATCATCAACCAGGGCAAGCTGGTTCTCCAGGGCACCATGGCAGAACTCCGCTCGGGCACGGAAAGCCTGGAAGACATGTTCGTGCGAGTGGTGGGGGCCGAGCGCGTAGCGGAGACGCTCGACTGGTTATGAACCCGTCCCCGAGATCCGTCGCCTGGAACCAGATCCGCGCCATCGCGTGGGCGCAGTGGCGTTCCTCATGGAATCGCCTCCCCGGCGTCAACAAGGGCAGCGCCGTTTTGACCGTGCTCATCGCCGCCTTCTGGTATGGCGGCGTCACCACGCTGGCGGTCTTCGCGGCGGTGCTGATGGCGCAGGCCGGCCATCAATCATACCTTCTGCTGGTGTTGAACTCAGCGCTGTTCCTCATGTTTGTGTACTGGCAGTTTGTGCCGGTGATCATGGCTTCCACGGGCTCCGTGCTGGACCTCCGGAAGCTGCTGGTGTATCCGATTCCGCGGAATGCGCTTTTCGGGCTCGAGGTTCTGCTGCGCGTCACCACCGGCGTCGAGATCCTCATGGTGCTCACGGGCGCCATCGTGGGGTCCCTGTTCAATCGCCGGTTGCCGCTCTGGTCGTCGCTCGGCTTCGTTTTGTTCATTGCGTTGAACCTGCTGCTGGCCGCCGGAGTCCGCGACCTCATGGTCCGCCTGTTCGCGAAGAGGCGCATCCGCGAAATCGCCATGTTCCTGCTGGTCACCGTGGCGGCTCTGCCGCAACTGCTGTTGACCACCGGCGCCGGGCTTAGGATCAGGGCGGCGCTCTCCGGAGTGCCCACCGCATTCCTGCCCTGGGACGCGACCGCGGTGATTGCCAGCGGACGCGCGCGGTGGTGGACTCCGCTGGTGCTGCTGGGATGGATTGGCGCGGCATGGGTCTTCGGCCGAATCCAGTTCGAGCGCAGCATCGCCGTTGAAGTGGAGAGCACCGCCACGGAGACCAGTACCGCGCGGGGACCCGAGCGCTTCGCGTTCTTCTATACATGGCCGGCGCGCCTGGTCGCCGATCCTCTGGCTGCCCTGGTGGAGAAGGAACTGCGCATTCTGACGCGATCCTCGCGCTTTCGCGTCGTGTTCGTCATGGGCTTCACCTTTGGCTTGTTGATCTGGCTTCCCATGTCCCTTGGATCATCCCGCCACGCGGAGTCGTTTATCGCGCAAAACTTCCTGACCATCGTCTCCGCGTACGCCGTCATGCTGCTCACCGATCTGCTGTTCTTCAACAGCTTCGGCCCCGACCGCGGCGCCGCTCAGATCTACTATCTGGTGCCCGTGCGGCTGGAATGGGTGTTCCTTGCCAAGAACGCGGCCGCAGCCTTCTTTGCTCTGGCGGAGGTTGCCATCATTACCTTCGTATGCCTCGTCTTTCGCCTGCCTCTGACGCCAGTCCATGTCATCGAAACCTTCTCGGTATGCCTGGTAATGTGCGTATTTCTCCTCGGCCTGGGCAATCTGGCGTCCATTTGGAATCCCCGGCCCATGAACATGGCGCAGCCGTTCAAGAATCAGGGTTCGCGCGTGCAGTGGATGGCGCTGGTGGCGTTCCCGGTGGCCTGCCTGCCGGTAGCAATCGCGTACCTGGCGCGATTTGCCTTCAATAGCGAAGCCGGTTTCTTCGGGGTCCTGATTGTGTTCGGGTCTGCGGGCGTGTATGCATACTCGCTGGCCATCGAGACCGCGGCGCGTTACGGCGTGCTCGACCGCGAGCGGATCATCGGAGCGCTGAGCCGGCAGGCCGGGGTGATTTCCACCTGATATGCGCCACTCAATGGTTCTGGCGACTGCGCTAATGGCGGTGGTAACCGGAAGGCAGGCGGAGATCACAACTTCCGCCAGCGCCGATGTGGTCCGCCCAGGCCAGAAGATCGCGCTCACCCTGGACGTCGATCTTCGACCCGGAGTGCACGTCTACGCGCCCGGGGCGGGAAGCTACATCCCAATCACGTGGACCATGGACGACTCGCCCTCTTATAAAGCTAACGACGTCGAATTGCCCGCGTCGCACAAGCTGTATCTGCAGGCCATCGACGAAACGGTGCCCGTCTACGAGGGGCGCTTTCGGATCGTCCGCGACGTGATCATGGGCTCAGCCCTTCCCGAAGGGGTGCTCAAGATCACCGGCGCACTCCGCTACCAGGCCTGTGACGATCGCATGTGCTACAAACCCGAAAAACTCCCGCTCCAATGGACGCTCACGGTAGAACCGAGCAAGTAGCTCCGTAATCTGCTCGCCGTGGGGCAGGGCCGTGCCCTGCCTTCGTGACGAGGATTCGGCCCAACTCAGCACTCAAGGCCGCGACTCAGTCACAACCTTGAACTGATTTACCTTGACGTTGTAAAGCCTGTCGACGTGCCCGCTGGGCCAGTCCACCACAATCGACTTCGCCACCTCATCCTGCCCAAGCCCGAACGTCAGCGCCAGATCGCTTTGCGAGCAATAACTCGACCCGCTATGCACCGCCTGCATCTGCGTGCCTGACGCGCTCTCCACGCGGACAACGGCGCCCAGTGCGCTGCGGTTCGACTTCGTACCCACCAGTTTCAACGTCAGCCAGTGATTCCGATTCCCTCCGTCGTTGCGGAACAGATAAGCCGGACCGTTATTGGTGGTGACCACAATATCCAAATCCCCATCGTGATCGTAATCGAGATACGCCGCCCCTCGCGCCACAATCGGCCGCTGCAGATCCGGCCCCACGGATTTGCTCGCGTCCTCGAACCTGCCGTGGCCCAGATCGTGGAACAGCAGCGGAGGCTCGCGGAACTGGATCTTCGGTTGCACGCGGCCGATCTGCTCGTCAATATGTCCGTTAGCCGCGAAGATGTCCGGATATCCATCGAGATCGTAGTCGAAGAAGAACGCGCCGAAAGTGAGGCTCAACAGGCTGGCGCGGCCCACCGCCGAGCGCGGCGCTTCGTCCACAAACAATCCCGTGCCCTCGTTGTGATAGAGGCCGAGCATCTGATTGGAGAAATTCCCCACCAGCAGATCGAAACGCCCGGAGCGATCATAGTCGGCCGCGTCCACGCCCATCGCGCCGCGCGCCACTCCGTCCTCGCCAAAGGCCACCCCGGCGGAAACGCCCACGTCGCTGAACGTGCCATCGTGATTATTCCTATATAGCTTGTTCGGCTGCGTGTCGTTGGCGACAAACAGATCGGGCCATCCGTCGTTGTCCATGTCGAACACCGTGACGCCGAGAGACTTGCTGGTGGCATCCCCCAGCCCGGCCTTTTCGGTAACGTCCTCGAACCGCCCATTGCCAAGGTTGTGGTACAGTTTCGACGATGTGCCCTTATACGATTCTGGCGTGCAGTACGACTTAGTCGATCCGTCCATGGAGCACCACAGATCGCCCTTCTCGGTCCATTGCACGTAATTCGTGACAAACAGATCGGGTTTGCCGTCGCGGTCATAATCCAGCCACGCCGCGCTCTCCCCGAAATTCGCGTTGTGAATGCCCGACGACTTCGTCACGTCACGGAATTTGCCGTTTCCTTCGTTATGGAACAGATGGTCGCCGTCGATGGCGGTGATGTACACGTCGTCGCGCCCGTCGTTGTCGTAATCGGCCACGGCCACGCCCATCCCGTACATTTCCACGTCCAGGCCGCTGCCAGCGGTAATGTCCGTGAAGGTGCCGTTATGATTGTTGCGGTAGAGCGCGCAGAGCGTTTTCTTCGCGTGCGGCCCGAACGGATGGCTGTTGATGAACAGCAAATCGGGCCAGCCGTCGCCATCCACATCGAGCACGGCCACGCCAGAGCCCATGGTTTCCGGCAGGTACTTCTTGCCGCTCTTACCGGCGGTGTGGACAAAGTGAATGCCAGCCGCACTGGTGACGTCGGTGAAACGAACGCTCACGCCGGCCGGACTGGCGGCCAGAAACAACGCGGCACACCCAAGCGCGGCGACGAAGGTGATAGCGGGAAGTAGTTTCATTCGGACGACGCGGCTCCTGAAGTTCGTCCTCTATGCGCAACCGCCGCGCGCGGCCGGGCGGGAGCCGTGCCGGCGAGGCCATTGTCATGGTCGTGAATCGGCTGGCGCTCGTTATTGTCCTCCGGGCTGAGCATGCGCGGCTTCTGCGTGATGCTTTGCGCCGCTTCATTCGCTTTAAACCGCAGGAATAGCGTTTGTTCGCGCTGCACCCCGGTCATATCTCCAAGACCGCGATAACAAAGCATCAGGTTGTAGTGGGCCTGCAGATCCTCGGGATCCACCGCAAGCGTCACGTCGAACGCCTTGATGGCCTCGGCGTACTCGCGTTTCAGGAAAAGGATACGTCCCATCTGATCCCGCACCACGCGGTCGCGCGGGTAAAGCGAGGCGGCGACGCCCAGCGATTGCAGCGCCCCGTCGTAATCGCCATCGGACTTTTGCGTCAGCGCCTTGAAGTAATACACGCGACCCAGATGCGGGTTGATCGCCATGGCCTTCTCCACGAACGGCTTCGCCTCATCGGTCTCGCCCTCCTGAATCAGCGCCCGAGCCACATTGAGCCAGCCGTCGGCGTAACCGGGTTCGGCCTCGGTCACCTTGCGGAATGCGTACTCGGCGCCCTTCAGATCGCCCTGCAACAACATTCCGATGCCCCAGTCGTTCCAGCGCACGCGATCTTCCTTGCGAACCACGGGCTCCCATTTGGTTTCGGTACGTTTGTCGCCCAGTTGCAGCTTGGCCGTGGCCGTGGCCAGCGTGGTGATGGGGATGTCGGGGATCTCGCCCTTTATCTGCCCGGAGACATTCGCGGGAATGTTGGTCGGATCGAACGAGAACTCCCGATTATCGAAACTCCGGCTCACCAGCGAGGCCGGCTGGCCCGGCTTCGGCTGGCCCGCGTAAGCGAACTCATTGAAGTAATGCGAGAACTTGCGATAGTTCAGCCGCGCCGTGAGTGTAATGGGCCCTTTCGCATCGTCGGGAATATGAATGCGGTAATGCACCACGTCCGCCGCCCCCGGCGGGATCAAGTGTACGTACAGCACGCTGCGCTGCGACCACGCGTTGCGCTTGTTAATAGGGTTGCCTTCTTCATCAAGCTGGTAGGACTTGTAGAAATGCGCCCCGGGTTCCACTGCCCCATGTCCGCCATCCTCGACAAAGCCGCTCCAGAAGATCGCGCGCCCGGTGGCATCGCGGCCCTCCATTTCCAGCCAGATGTCGAAGGCATCCACGGTGCCGCCAGGAAAGAAGTGGCCGATCGTCTTCGTGCGCACCACGGTATCCACACGCACGGTAGAGCCGGGCCGGAACACCGCATTCGCCTTGTTGATAGGCGCCGAGATTTGACCCACCTCGCGGATAAACGTCTCCCCATGCTGCTCGCTTTCTTCACCCACCCCGAACGTGGAGTTCAGAGTGGGCGTATCGGAGGCGCGCCGGCGCATCTGCAGCTCGCCCTCATGCGCGTCCACCGGCGAAGCGGCGAAGATATCCACCGTGATGAAGCCCGACGTTAGAAAATCCCGCTCGGCCTTGAGTTGCGCGGCGTCCTTGTTCACGTAGGCAACGGCCGTGTTGGCCGCGGGAAAGCGGTGGGAGTGCACCATGCCGTTGATGTTCCCGGGGTCCTGCGACGCCACCATGGGCATATGGCAATCGGCGCACGCCAGCGACTTCGGCGGATAGTAGAAGGAACGCGCTCCCTGGCCCGACACTCCGCTGGCCTGCCAGTTGTCGTAGTCGTCGAAGCCGCGAACCCAACGGTAATTATTTACAGGCATATCCAGGTGCACCTTGTGGCACGCCGAGCAGAACTCGGCTTGCTTCATGAACGGCTTGAGGAACGTGCGCCGGTGCGGTTCCGGATCGAGATAAGTCAGGAAAGCGTCCGCGGCGTGCAGAAACGGATTCCGGCTCGATGCCAGCTCATGCAGCGGCGGGTAGGTGACGGTGATGTCGGCGTTGCCCATGGTGCTGTGCAGCGCCGTGATGGCGTGGCAGGACATGCACCCGAGCCCGTTCTGCGCCTCCGGGGTGTCGATCTGTTCCCTGATGGGCCGGTCGAAGCGACCGTTGAAGAAAACCGCGTGATCGTGACAGCCGGCGCACCACTTGCTGCTCCTGGTCGTACCCTGAACGTCCTGCATGTACTCGATGGATTTCCGGTAGTACTGGTTATTGAAGGACGCAAAGTGATGCATGGAGCTCTTCCACTGCGTGTAGATGTCCTTGTGACATTCGCCGCACTGCGCGGAGTCCATGAAGAAATTGGAAGGGATAATCTTCCCCGTGTTGGTGCGTGAGGAGGAAGGCCAGAACGGCGATGTGGGCCCGGCTCCTTCGCCGGTCATGGTGAGGGGCGCGGTGAGTGGGTGGCCGACAGAATCATCGGCGGGCGGGAACTTCCTCTGATAAAGGCGCGCGGACACCGGAAAGACGAAGAGGAAAATGACCAGCACCACGAACGCCTGCTGGAATCGCCGCCATCCCCCGCCGCTGGTGCGCGACTTCGCCAGCACATAAGGAATCAGAAGCAGCAGCCCGGCAACCGCGGCGGCGACATGCGTGTAAAGCACCCATCGATGAGCGCGCGTATCTCCAAACACTGAAAGGTACGCGGCAGTAATGGTCGCGACGGTGAAGAACACCGCGGCGGGCGCGGTGTAACGCTGCCGTTCACGATCCTTCGCCATTAGAAACAAGAAAGCCACGAACAGCGCGAACCCCACGAAAACGTGAAGCACCACGTTGCCCATGTAGAAGATGCTCGGCGTGGCGAAGGCGGTGATGTACGCCGTATTGACCAGCAGGAGGAGTAATGCAACCGCCGAGAGCTTTCGAATCATCAATACCCTGATCGCTTACACTCCAGCAGCGACGACTTATATCAATTGTAACGGCTCGAAGCAATCAGGTCTCTAGTGTTTTCGTACTATGGGCGAGCTTCGCACAGAGAGCGCCCATCGTGATGCCCCGTCCTGCGCGGGGCTGGTCAGCCCCCGCTCCAATCCGTTAAACGCCAGCCGTCACCACGTTGACCCCTGGCGCACTCACCGCCTCCCGCTCAGCCAACTCCCGCCGGAACCGTAAGTGCCGCAGACGGGTCAGTTCCACCACAGGCCGCCACAAGGCGTGAACCAGGTGACGCCTGATGAGCAGATGCCACAACCGGTTTGATCGCTTATACAAATAAGACATCGCCAGATAAGGCGTAACCGCCCGCCAGTCCTCAGGACGACGACGCCAGATCGACGCGTGGGAAAAGAGCCGCCGGTAGATCCACTCATACCCTTCCTCGAGTTCAAGTGCCTCCATATGCTTCGGCCGGAACACCGCGTGCGCCGTGTCGTACAAATCCCAGTCGCGGTGTAACAAACGCCCGCCCGCTTCCATTTGGCGGAACAACGGCGTCCCTGGATAGGGGGTGAGAATGTGAAACGTCGAGCACTCCAGCCGGTTCTCCTCCACCCACTCCGCCGTGCGAGCAAAAACGTCCTTGCGGTCATGGTCGAATCCCAGCACGAACGAACCGTTCACCTGTATCCCGTTGTCGTGCAGCATGCGCACCCGGCGGGCGTAGTCCGCTGTCTTTGGCGTCTTCTTCCGCGCGTCCGCGAGGTTCTCGTCCGTCAGCGACTCGAAGCCGACAAACACGCCCGTGCAGCCCGCCAGCGCCATTGCTCGAATCAGACCGGGATCGTCAGTCACGTCAATGGAAACGGCCGCGCTCCAGATCTTGTTCAGCGAGCGCAGCGCGTCACAAAGGGCGCGCAGGTATGGCCGGTTCGAGCCGAGATTGTTATCGATGAAAACGCCGTACGGCTGGTCATCCGCCTCGAACTCAGCGGCTATCTGAGAGGGGTCGCGCATTCGATACGGCATGCGTAAGCCATCCGTCGCCAGGTAGCAGAAGCCGCAACGGCTATGACACCCACGCGTGGCAATCAGACTGGCGGTAGTGAGAAAGCTCTTTCGCGGGAGTAAAGATCGGCGTGGCGCAGGATCGGTGCGGTAGTCGTTCTGATAATCCGCCATGTATCTTGGCTGCAGGCGCCCTTGTTCCACATCGCCGACAATGCGCGGCCATAGCTGAATGCCGTCGCCTATGGCCAGGGCGTCCGCATGGGGCGCGCACTCCTCGGGACATGACAGCACATGCAGTCCGCCCAGCACCACCTTGCTGCCGCAGCTCCGGTACCAGTGGGCCAGCTCGAACGCCCGCCTCGCGAAGGTCAGGTGAACCGTAATCCCCACCAGCTCCGGCATGGGTTGAAAGGGCGGCCTTCCGTCCAGCAGGTTTTCGTCCCAGTAGCGAACCTGCCAGTGCTTCGGTGTCGTCGCCGCGAAACTGGTGAGCGCCAGCGTCGGAGTCAATACATGTTTGCCGAAGCTCGCGTTCGGATCCTTCGGATAGAAAGGATTAATCAGCAGCGCGTACCGCGGTTGTATCCGCCCTCCGGGGGCCCCGGGATTCAGGACGGGTGGCGATATCATCGCGCGCGGAACCCAACGGCGAGAGACAGGGTCATGCAAGTACTTTATTACAACAAGTACTTTTTGTCAATGCCGACGGACGCGGTCAGACCCGGAAAAAGCTACTCGCAGGGGCAGCAACACCCATAACCAATCAAACGTCGCGCTCTGATCACTCCAGAATCGCCTGTATCGTCTCCGGAGCGTTCCCCTCAAGGCGATTATTGACGAACAGATACGACGGCTCATTACGCTCGCGGGCCCGTACCGCGAGGTTTCGTAGCGCCTGGCGAGTGGAAGGGTTGGGATCCTGAATCGACGTATACGGCGCGAACTTCTCAACCGCCTCGGCATACCCGCGCCCACGCCGCAGCAGCGCGCGCGCCACGGTGAAATCGGCGGTATAAACGTCAGGCATCTCCATCTGTTCACCAATTTCCGGCATTCGCGTCCAACCGTTCAGCACGTGTGCCACTCCGTGCCGACGCAGACAGGCAAAATACTCCGCTGCGAGGAACTCCTCATTGCGGATCTCCACGCCATAACGGAAATCGCGCGGCAGGGCCGCCAGGAACGGATCGAGTTCCGCCAGAAACTCGCTCACGTCCGCGTACGTTCGCGTCGAAAACGCGCCGAACTCGAAAATGAGCACGGCCACGCGCTGCCGATAGGGACGCAGCAGGTCAAGAAATCCGGAATCGAACAGCGCCGCATTGAGGAAGCTCTCGTTGATCTGACCCGCACGAGGCCCATACCGCGCATGGCCGGGAAACATCTTCACGGTGATGTCCTCTGGCACCTTCAGTGCGTACAGCAGCGTGGAAGGCGCCGACGTGAACACTTTCCTCCAATACCCCTCGGAAGGAAACTGGTAGAAAGTGAAATCGCCGCACACCACCGGAAACACTGTGGCGTACTCGGCCAGGCACTCAGCCGCGAAGCGCGCTTCGGAAAATCGCCCTCGCGTCTGGTACTGTTCCCTTGTGTAGATCTGCCCGCACCAACCCTCATACTTCCAGGAACTGGTTCCGATGAAAACTCCCGCGCGCGCCGCTTCCTCCAGTTTGCGGCGTAACCCTTCGCGGTCGAAGGACGCAGGGTTGTCGAAAAGCGGCAGCGTGGACACGGCTGTCGATTATTATCGACTATCCTGATCTGATGAGAACCACACGCCTCGCCGCGGCGGCCTGCGCGATTTCGCTTGGCTTTGGGGCGGTCAACTACGAAGTCGAAGGAAAGCTCTGGTGGGCGCACATCCAGTATCTGGCCAGCGATCAGCTCGAGGGCCGCGACACGGGAAGCGAGGGCTATCGTAAGGCCGCGGATTACGTCGCCGGCAAGTTCAAACAATTCGGCCTGCGGCCGGCCGGCGTCGACGGTTACTTCCAGCCCGTGAAGTTTGTCGTGGACCAGATCGTGGACGAACAAACAACCGCCGCGCTCGTGAGCGAGGATGGCGCCGTCGAGCCGCTCAAAATGGGCGATGACATCACCGCCAGCTTGAACCCCGACACCGCGCGCGATCTGGAAGCGCCAGCCGTGTTCATCGGGTACGGCCTGGATGTTCCGGAAGTGAAGCACAACGACCTCGCCGGAGTAGACCTGAAAGGGAAGATCGCGGTCGTCATCAGCGGCATCCCCGCCGGTATGCCCGGTCCGCTGGCCGCGCATCATCAGTCTCTCGAAGAACGGTGGCGGCCGTTGCGCGAAGCGGGCGCGGTTGGGATGATCCGGCTTCCCAATCCACATACCATGGATCTTCCCTGGCAGCGCATCGCGCTTTCACGTTTCAACCCCTACATGACATTCGCCGACCCGGCAATGCGTCCGGCGCGAGGGTTACAGCTGTCAATGTCCATGAACCCCGGCAGCGCGGACAAGCTCCTCGCGGGCACCGGCCACACCATGGACGAACTGGTGAAGATAGCCGGCGAGGGCGGCGAACTTCCCCATTTCAATTTTAAATTCCGCGCGCGCGTGCATGTCGAAATGAAGCAACGCGAGTTGGAATCGCCGAACATTGCGGCGATCCTGCCAGGCGCCGACCCCAAACTGAAAGGCGAGTACGTGGTGATGAGTGCCCACCTCGATCATCTGGGCGTGGGCAAACCCATCAACGGCGACGCCATTTACAACGGCGCCATGGATAACGCTTCCGGCGTCGCCTCCGAGTTGGAGATCGCACGCCTGTTGCGCGAGCGAAAAACGCCGCTGAGACGCTCCATCCTGTTCGTGGCGGTAACCGGCGAAGAGAAGGGCTTGCTCGGATCACAGTACTTCGCCGCCAACCCCACTGTGCCCGCAGGCTCCATGGTCGCCGACCTCAACCTGGACATGTTCCTGCCCCTTTACCCACTCCACTACATCATGGTGATCGGTCTCAACGAATCGACCCTCGGTGACAAGATCCGCGAGGTTGCTCCTGCCCAGGGCATCGCCGTGCAGGACGACAAAATGCCCGAGCGCAATCTTTTCATCCGCAGCGATCAGTACAGCTTTGTGAAACACGGCGTGCCCGCGCTGATGTTCGGCTTCGGTTCGCTGCCCGGTTCACCGGAGGAGAAAACGTTTGAGACATGGATTCAGACACGCTATCACGCGCCTTCGGACGATCTGAACCAGCCAGTGGACCTTGCCGCCGCCGCGAAATTCAACGATGTCATGCTGCGCCTGCTGGTCGATGTGGCCAACGACAGTGCGCGGCCGTCGTGGAAGCAGAACAGCTTTTTCGCGCGGTTCGCGCGCTAACAGGCTGCTGAAAAGCCCGAAAACCGCTTGTTTACACGCGCGGCTCGGAAACGTAGCTACGTGTTTGCAGGTGGTTACCGAACCGCGACGGTGACGGAGCGGGGACCGGATAGCCTTTTCAGCATCCTGCTAGGGCCGGAAACGCAGGATGTACCACTGCATGGCCAACTCAGTCCAGCTCATTCCGTGCAGCTTTGCCTCCTCCAGCGCCTTTTCGTTAGCCCAGTGGTCGTGGCGGATGCGATAGCACGCGATCACTGTTCCGGTGCGATCCGCTCCCCGCTTGCAGTGCACGAACACCGGCCAGCCTTCGCTGTCATCCAGCAGCCCCAGCAGCTTCGCGATCTCTTGATTGGACGGTGCGTAATGCCCGCTCAAGGGCACGTGCACGTAGCGCATGCCGGCGTGCTCCACAATGCCCTGCTCCGATTTCGCATGCTCATTTCCCCGCCGCAGGTCGATCACCGTCTTCACGCCGAGCTTGCTTAGACCGGCGAAGCCGTCTACCGTTGGCTGGGCGCCGCGATAGACGTGATCGTCCACGGCGTGGAAGTTTGGAACCCCCGCGGGGTCGCCCGCCTCAGCCGCCTGGAGCGGAAGCCAGGCGGCGACCAAGACTGCGGAAAGTACACGACCGGTCATCAGGAGTAGGACGTCCCCGCCGTGTCTGCTGTTTCGCAGTACAATTGCGGGAGCCTCGGAGGTTGCCCCATGTTTGTGCCATTGACTCCCGTCCGTTGTCTGCACCGGGCCGTGGACGTGTTCCCGGATAAGACCGGTGTCATCTGCGGCGCCCGGCAATTTACCTTCGCGCAATTCGGCGAGCGTTGCGAAAAGCTGGCCACGGCGATGGCCAGTGAAGCCATCGCACCGGGTGATCGTGTGGCCTTTCTCAGCTTCAATAATCATCAACTGCTGGAAGGCTACTTCGGCGTCCCTCAGTCACGGGCCATTCTCATGCCGCTCAACGTCCGCCTCTCGCAACCCGAGCTGGTGGCCATACTCAACCACGCCGGCGCCAGCATGCTTGTCTTCGAAAACGATTTCGCTTCGACGGTCGAGCAGCTCCGGCCGTTGTGCCCCTCAATCCGCCGCTACGTCACCATCAACGAAAGCACGCCAGTGGCCGATCTCACCTACGAAGAGTTGCTGGCCCAGGGCCGGCCCGAGCGCGCCGACGTTTTCTCCATAGACGAAAATTCCATCGCGGAGTTGTTCTATACCAGCGGTAGCACGGGCACGCCGAAGGGTGTCGCACTGAGCCACCGAACCCTGTACCTGCACGCCATGTCCGTGGCCATGCTGCATCGCGACCCGAACACCGCGGTGGAGTTGCACACCATCCCGCTCTTCCATGCCAACGGCTGGGGCAAAGTGCAGGCGTGTACGCTGCTGGGCATTACCCAGATAATGGTGCGCCGCTTCGAGCCCGGCCTGGTGTTCCGCCTCATCCAGGAACACCGCGCCACCGGAATGAGTTTGGTGCCCACCATGGCGCAGGCGCTGCTGAACGCTCCCGGGCTTGCCGGCGCCGATCTGTCCAGCCTAAAAAACGTCATGACCGGAGGAGCCGCCTCGTCCCCCGAGCTGGTGGAGCGCCTGGAGAATGCCTTCCATTGCGAGTGCGCGGCCGGCTACGGGCTTACCGAAACATCCCCGGTAATCACCACCGCCTTTCCAAAAAACGCGGCATACCCCAGCGACGCGGAACGGTGGCGGCGGCAATCCATGGCCGGCTGGCCGGTGCCGGGGGCCGCGGTGCGAGTAGTGGACCTGCACATGAACGACGTACCTCGCGACAGCAAGACCATGGGAGAGATCGTTGCCATGGGCGATCACGTCATGGACGGCTACTACCGGGAGCCGCAGGCGACCGCCGCGGTGATGACCGGACCGTGGCTGCATACGGGCGACTTGGCTGTCTGGGACGAGGACGGCTATATCCAGATTGTCGATCGCAGCAAGGAGATCATCATTAGCGGAGGCGAAAACATCTCGTCGCAGGAAGTCGAGAAGGCCATCTACGCTCATGCCGACGTGCTCGAATGCGCGGTGGTCGCGGCGCCTCATGAGAAATGGGGAGAAGTTCCTGTAGCCGTCGTGTTGCGCAAGCCGGGCGCCACGCTGACCGAGGACGAATTGATTGAGTTTCTGAGTGCGCGGCTGGGCCGCTTCAAAATGCCACGGACGGTGGAGTTTCGCGAAGAGCCGCTTCCCAAGACCGGCACGGGCAAAATTCGCAAAATGGACCTGCGCGAAAAGTACTGGCAGGGCCGCACGCGCAGGGTGCAGGGCTGAGTGTTCTCCCTGCTGCTCGCATGCCCGTCCGCGGCGGAGGACAACCTGATCGCCGAACTGGACGACGCAGGCACCGCCGGCATTATCGAAGAGCCAGGCGGTCTGCGCGCTTTTTTCGCGGATGGGGCGGACGCGCGCGAATTGCTACATCGTTTCGCTTCTTTCGAGCCACAGCTCCGCCAGGAAGAAAACATCGATTGGGAACAGGTCACGCGTGACGCCTGGCCACCGCTGGTGGTGGGCGAGCGCTTCTACCTCGCTCCATCCTGGAACACGGACCCGGCGCCGGAGGGGCGCATCCGGCTGGAGGTTCATCCGGGCATGGTGTGCGGCACCGGATGGCACCCCTGTACACAACTCTGTCTGGAGGCGCTGGAGCGCACGGTGCACCCGGGCATGACCGTGCTGGATGTGGGCTCGGGTTCGGGCATCCTTTCGGATGCCGCCCGGCTGCTGGGCGCCGCGCGGGTAATCGCCTGCGACGTGGATCTGGATGCGGTGCGCATCGCGCGCGAGAGGCTCGATCTGCCCATGTTCGCCGGTTCGGTGGCCGCGGTGCGCACCGGGGTGGCTGACGTGATTGTGGCGAATATCAATTCCGGAGCGGCCGGACTGCTGGGGCTGGAGTTTGCGCGCGCCGGACGGCCTGATGCTCTTCTCATCCTCTCCGGATTCACCGAGGACGATTTGCCCGAAGACTTTCCGCCTCGCGATCTACTTCTCCGGGACGGTTGGGCTTGTGTGATTTGCTGACGCACCGGCGCGCCCGCCATCAACGGAACACAAACGCAGGGGCAACAGGGGCCAACCCACGTGGGGCAGGGCCACGCCCTGCCGCCCGAGCACGCCCGCCATTAACGGAACACAGACGCGGGGATCAGGGGCCAGCCCACGTGGGGCAGGGCCACGCCCTGCCGCCCTGCATCAGATGCGATCATCCGACCCGGCGCCAAGGGTCACCGTGACAGTGGCCGTGCGGCCTTTGCGAAAAACCCGGAGCTCCAGCTTCTCGCCGGCGCGCTTGCGGGCGAGCGCCTGAGTGAGCGCATCCTGACGGTCTACCGGCCGGCCCTCAATCTCAACGATGAAATCGCCCCCAACATTGAGCTCGAGGTTCCCGATGCGAATCTGTTCATTGCCACCGCGCAGACCGGCCTGCGCCGCCGCGCTGCCCGGCACCACGCTCTGAATCAACAGCCCGCCGTCCGTGGGCAGGTCCAGTGCCGCGGCATAATCACCGGCAAGGAACATGGACACGATACCCAGACGCGGCGGCGCATACCGGCGTCCCGCCTGATAATCGTTGAGCATGGTCTTGGCGCGATTGATGGGCATCGCGAAGCCGATGCCGATGTTGCCGCCGCCTTCGCCGCCGGGGCTGTAGATGGCCGTGTTGATGCCCATCACATTGCCCAGCGAATCCAATAGCGGTCCGCCGCTGTTGCCGGGGTTGATCGCCGCGTCGGTCTGGATCATTCCTTCGAGTTCCTTGCCGTCCTCGCCGCCAATGTTGCGGCCCACCGAGCTCACAATGCCCGTGGTCAGCGTGCCGCCAAGGCCGAACGGGTTGCCGATGGCCAGCACCTTTTGCCCAACCTGAATGCCATCGGAATCGGCGAGGTGAAGATACGGCAGCTTGCCGCGCGGGTCGATCTGAATGAGCGCCAGATCCGCCACCGGGTCGCGATCAAGCAGCCTCGCCTTGTACTTCTTCTGGTCGAACAGCGTCACTTCAATGCTGTTCGCGTCGCCGATCACGTGCGCGTTGGTAAGAATTCGCCCCGCGTCGTCGATGATAAATCCCGACCCGATGCCTTTCGCCTGGTACACGTCGAACCAGTAGCGGCGGTACACAATGGTGCTGATATTCACCACCGACCGGTGAGCGGACTTGTAGATATCGATGTTGTTGATTTCATCGGCGCCCAGCCCGGCCGTGTGCGCCGTCTCCGGCGCGGACCAAAGCGATCCGTGTCCGGAAACCGGAAGGAACCTCTGTCCCAGTTGCGTTCGCGACGTCAACACCACAAACCCGAACACCAGAAGCAGGCTGACGATCAGAACTCGCAATCTCATCGCAAACTCCGCAGGGCGCGATGCACTTCCCGCACCTGCGCCAGTGTGTTTTCCTTTGTTCCCGAGGTGTCAATCAAGTAATTGGCGACCTTTCTGAGCTCTTCCGCCGGTAGCTGCCTGCTGAGCCGCGCTTCCACCTCGGGAAGCATCAGACCATCGCGCTTCATGGCGCGCTGAATCTGCGTCTCGCGATCGCAAACCGTCACCACCAGGCGATCGAACTTCTTGTAACTTCCAGTCTCTACCAGGATGGCGGCCTCAACTACCACGATAGCGCGCGGGTCCGCGGCTCCAACCTCGCCAATGAACTCCTCCTCGCGGCGGAACACGGCCGGATGCACCAGGGAGTTGAGCTTCGCCAGGCGTTCGGGAGCCGAGAAGACGATGGCCGCCAGACGCCTGCGGTCGATCGCGCCGTCTTCGTTGAGGATCTCCCGTCCAAACTCGGCGATCACCGGTCCGTACGCTTCGCCGCCACGTTCCAGAACCTCGTGCCCCACGGCGTCGGCGTGAAGAACATGACAACCAAGCCTGGTGAGCGCTTCGCTCACGAAGGATTTTCCGGTGGCGAGGCCGCCGGTGAGGCCAACCGTCAGCATGCCCTCTCAGCGGCCTCAACCGTATTGGCCATGAGCATGGCAATAGTGAGCGGGCCCACGCCTCCGGGGACTGGCGTATAAGCCCCAGCTTGCTCGGCCATCTCAATCGGGTGGACGTCGCCCACCAATACGCTGCCCTTCGCGTGAAGGGCGGCGAGCTTCGGAGACCCGGCGCCGAAGACCGCCTCCACCTCGGCCGGCGTCACCAGGCGATTCATGCCCACATCAATGACTGTCGCGCCGGGACGGATGAAATTGCCGCGAATGAGCGCGGGCCTGCCGACAGCAGCTATCAGGATGTCGGCGCGGCGGCATTCGGCCGCCAGATCGGGGGTTCGCGAATGACAAATAGTCACCGTGGCGTTCTGGTGAAGCAGCATTATCGCCAGCGGTTTTCCCACGGTGTCGCTGCGGCCCACCACTACCGTGTGCCGTCCGGTAACCGGAATCTGGTAGCGGCGGAGCAACTCCATGATGCCCGCCGGCGTGCAGGCACGCGGCCCGGGAACCCCGGCAACCAGATTGCCGACGTTGCAGGGGTGAAAACCGTCCACGTCCTTATCCGGCCGAACACTGTTCAAGACCCGGCGGCTGTCGATGGAGCGCGGCAATGGCGTCTGCACCAGAATGCCGTTGATTTCCGGCCGCTGATTGAGGCCTTCGAGGATGCCCAGCAGATCCGCGGTGGCGATGTCTTCCGGCGGCGTGAGCTTCTCGCTGTAGATGCCCAGCTCCTCGCAGGCCTTCACCTTGTGGCGCACGTATATTTCGGAAGCCGGATTGTGCCCCACCAGCACCACCGCCAGGCCAGGGCTCCGTCCGGAGGCTGCCAGCGCGGCGATGCGCGGCTTCAACTCGGCGAGGATCTCATCGCGGATACGTTTGCCATCCAGAACGTGGGCGCTCACATTCGTGAGGATATCAATGTGGGGCAGCGCCATGCGCTGCCATCTGGTTACCAGGCGCGCAAGAACGCGCGGCCAGGCATGGTCATGCCGCTTCCTCGACTCTTCGTCGGGAAAGCCGGCGTGTTCGAGGCGCAATTTCGAACCGCTCCCGTGCGGCGCACCACGGTCCCGGCCCCCCGGTTGCAGCCGTAACTCACGTCAATTCGACGAGCCGGTCGTGCACCACCCGCAGAAACCGTCCCTGGTGCGGGTGCCTTTCCCCTCAAAGTGCGTCTCGAAATAGAACTGGGCATTGACTTCGCCTCGCATCAGCACCGTGCCCGGCGCGGCAAACCAGCGATCAAACTGCTCGGTCCACGCGCGAAAGCGCACATGGGGCGGCGCTATCATTACTCGCTCCGTGAACAGCCCAAACGGCCTCTGCGAAAGATCCGGCGATTCGATGGTCAAAGAGTCCTCAGAGCGCCCTGGCCCCGACGTTCGATGTCGCGCGACGCAGCGGAGTGCTGGACGGCACGAGCCGTGACGAGATTCTGTCGCCCGGCGCCAGAGGCAATTCGGCGCGGAGCGTATTTGCAAGGACCCGCCTCTCATCGGAAGTCGCGGTCCTGCTCATCCGGCCATTCTGAAGTGGAGCAGACTATTTGTCAAATGGCGCTGGGCGCAACGGTTCCTGGTTAGATTGTCGCCCCAACCGGAAATGATAGACCAAGGCGCCGGTGGCGATGGTGGCGATCGCGGCGGTGGCGATGGCCGGCTGCTGAGTGACACCCACCACCGTGATCCAGCCCCCCACCAGCAGGAAGACCAGCGGAATCAGAGGCCAGGCGAAGCTCACCACGCGCAGCTTGCGCCAGCCCGGCCGGCGGCGGAAGAAAAAAGCGCCGCCACGGATAGCACGGCAAAGAAGTTCAACGTGAAGCCGATATAGACCAGCAGCGCGGGAAAGGGCGTGAAGGTCAGGGCCATGCTACAAACGCCCTGGCACGCGATGGCGATCAGCGGAGTGTGCCATCGGCGGTCGACTCGGGCGGCAGCGGCGAAGAACGCGCCGTTTCGGGCCATGGCGTAGTAGACGCGCGGTCCCACGGTGATCATCGCATTCACCGTGGCCATCAGTGACAGAGCCATGGCCGCGCTGAACAGGCTGGCCACATCGGAGCGGAAAAGCCGCGTGGCGGCCATCGCGCCGATGGCGATGCGCCCTTTCATCTCTGCCAGCGGCATCGCGTAAATGAATAGCACGTTGAGGCCGACGTACAACGCCGCCACCAGCGTGGTGCCCAGCGCCAGAGCAACCGGCAACGTGCGCTCGGGGTTCTTCAACTCCTCGGCAACGTAAGTGGCGGCGTTCCAGCCGCTGTAGCTGACGTAGATAAAGAATAAACTGATGGCGAACTGCGCGGGCAGAGGCGAGGCGCTGGCGCGAACGGCGGGCTGAGAGAAGTGAGCCATGCTGCCGGTCCCGAAAATGAATCCAACGGCGATGAATGACGTCAGCACCAGTACATTCATCGTGGTAAGAACATTCTGGACGCCAGCCACCCGGCGCACGCCCACGCAATTCAGAAACGTAAACGCCGCGATGAGGGCGCAAGCCGCTACCTGCGTTGCGCCAATGCGCACTTCCCAGTAGCCGGTTCCCATCGTGAGGCCGGCGTTCTCTTGTTTCAGTAGCGGAAAGAAGTGGCCGAGGTAGTCAGAGAACGTGAGGGCGGCGGCCGCGATGGGAGCGGAGAAGCCGGCAAAGAACGAAACCCATCCGGTCATAAAAGCCCAGGTGGGGCCAAAGGCTTCGTTCAGATAGACGTACTCGCCGCCGGAGCTGGGAAAATTGATACCGAGTTCGGAATAAGCCAGGGCGCCGGCCAGAGCGCAGACGGCGCCCACCACCCAGATCCAGATGATCAGCGAGGGCGAGCCCAGATCGTCGGCCAGATATCCGGTGACTGAAAAAATGCCGACGCCGATCATATTCGAGACCACCAGCGCGGTGGCGCTGACGATCCCCAATTGCCGCAGCAACGAGGATGCCGCTTTCCCGGTCACCTGCTGAGCAGAATATCATCACCGCTCACAGTAACGGCGGCGGCGACGATAAGCACAGCGAGGGAAACGGCATGCCAATCGATCTAAGATCCCTTCGCGAAGCTTTCTTCGAAGAAGCCGGCAGGCATTTAGAGCAGATGCAGGCTGCTTTATGGGCGTCGGTGGCGGACGAAGCCAAGCCGGAACAACTCGACGCCGCAGCAGGCGCGGCGCATTTCATCAGGGGAAACGCTGGTGCGTTCGGGCTGGCGGAAACGGCAGATTTCGCGTACGCCGTGGGGAGTCTGCTGGAAGGGATGCGCACAGATTGTGTGGACCGGCAAGGGCTGCGCACCAACCTTTTGCTGGAAGCAACACGCGTGCTCACCGCGCTGCTGGATTCAGCACGATGGGGCCGGACACCGCCGGCGAATTTCGTTGCTGTGCGGCACAGGCTGGCGGCGGCGCATCGGCTCGCTTCACCTGATCCGCTTTCAGCGCCGCACCTGCACAGGATGGACGCGGAGGTCTTTCTACAAGCGATGAACCCGGCACTGGTCCTCCGGGAATTGCGCCGCCTCGAGACGGCCACCAGTTAATGCGCATTCGCGTGCATTCGCGTCAATCCGTGGCTCACGCCGCCCCACAACACTTCTTGAACTTCTTGCCGCTGCCACAAGGACAAGGATCGTTGCGGCCCACTTCTTTCGCCGGAACCGCGGCCGGGGCGTGATCGCAGTGCTCGTCGTGGACGTGCTCTTCCTCGTCGTCGGGGAAGAACACCGGATCCAGACCGTGCAGCAGCAACCTCTGATCGAGCGCCAGTTGCACCAGCTCCGCCTCGCCCACCGACAGCCCGCCAGCCGCGCGGTCGATCTTTCGGAATAAACCGCGAATCCGTCCGCGAGTGATTTCGGCGGGCGTGGATAACGCCCACGCGTACAGCGCGTCGGCCCGCCAATCCTCGTCGTCGAAATACTTCTGCAGCCGCTCCGATTCGGACCCCATTCCCAGATAACCCACGCCGAAAATCGCCTGGCGGCGAATGGCGTCGTCGGCATCGTCCAGATGGGCCGGGAAATATGATGAGAATCCGCGGTCGAACGAGCGCCACATCGCTTCCATTGCCTTCGCCCGCGCTTCCGGCAGCTCATACAGCCCGAGGATGGCCGCGCGTACCTCCGGCTTGTCGGCATCATCGGCCAGGGCCACCACCGCGCCCGTGCGTTCGGCTATCTCCGCAGCCGGATTCGTCGCCGCCCTTACCATCTCCGCGCGGACATCCTTGTCCTCAATGCCGGAGAGCGCCTCCCAGGCGCGCCCTCGCACGCGGGCGTCCGCGTCTTTGCGGGCCAGCTCCAGCAGCCGCGCGCGCACCTCTATCGCATACTCCTGCTGGAAGAAGCTGCCGGCAGCTGCCGCGCGAAGGTCCGCCGATTCGTGGGAGAGCAGCGTAAGGCGGTTCTCGCCGCTCAGCACGTCGAAATCGGGGCCGGCGGTCTCCGGATACCCGTCAAACAGGTCGAATTCCCGTGGCGCTTCGCCGGAGTCAGCTCCTTGGCTGGCGATTTCATCAATGGCGTTCTGCAATTCGCGCCGCAGCTCGATATCGCTGGCGGGCACTTCCGCTTTCATCTTCTCGATGGCCGGTATGGCCACGGCGTCGCCGTAGAGCCCCAGGCACATGCCGCCATCCGTGGCATCGTACTCGAGGCGGTCGAGAAGAATCTTCAACACGCGGTCGTCGCGCACGCCGAGGCCGGCCAGTATGAAGCCCACCTCGCCGCCCTGCTCCTCGCCGAGCTCGTCGTACAGCTTCAACAGGGGTTCGAGCGCCGGCTGGCCTAATGCGATGGCGCCCTCAATAAGATCGTCCTCGGCGTCCTCCACCTGCTCGCGCAGGCACTTCAGATAGAACGGCAGGGCCTCGGGAGTTCTCAGACGCCGGAAAATGGCCAGCAGCTCAAGGTCGAGACCGAGCGCATCACCTTCATGGTCCTCGGCGGCGAAGCGAACCAGGCCGGGCAGAGACCGCGACGGTTCGTCCACCAGGGCGTGCAAGAGGCGTTGATCCAAACCGAGAAGGCCGCACGAGGCGGCCTTCAGGAGATCGTATGCCGATGAGGGGCTGTAATCGGTGGGGATGATCAATCTTGTTCTCGAACGATGTTCACGGGGATCTCGACGGTCACATCCCGGTGCAGCCGGATGGCCACCTTGTGTTCGCCGAGCTGGCGGAGAGGATCGCCCAGCAGGATCTTGCGGCGGTCGATGGTGTACCCCTGCTTCTCCAAAGCGTCGCCGATATCGCGCGAGGTCACCGAGCCGAAGAGCTGATCGTTTTCGCCGGCCTTCTGCGTGATCGTCACCGTCACACTGGCCATGAGCTTAGCCAGATCGCCCGCGTCGGCCGTCTCCTTGGCTTCGCGGCGCAGGTGCGCCTGGCGTTCCTGCTCCACAATCTTCTTGTTCGCGCCGGTGGCCGCCACGGCCAGCCGCTTCGGTAGCAGGAAATTACGCGCGTAACCCGAGGCCACCTTCACCACCTGGCCGCGCGCGCCGAGTTTGTCGATATCTTCTCTGAGAATGACTTCCATGGTTCAGACCTCCCTCACAGCGCCGACGCGAACGGCACCAGCGCGATGTTGCGCGCCTGCTTGATGGCTTCGCTCAGCCGCCGCTGGTGCGGCGCGCATACGCCGGAAATGCGCCGTGGCGTGATTTTGCCACGCTCGGAGATGAAGGACTGCAGCATGCGCACGTCCTTGTAGTTAATGTCGTCGATTCTTTCCACGCAGAAGCGGCACACCTTCTTGCGGCGAAAATACTGCTTGCGGGTCGCGATGGCTTTGTCGCCGCCGGTCGGCCGCTGCGATGCGCTGATGGGACGTCCACCCTTTTGTTCTGGCATTGCCTGGATCTCCTGTTACCTTTCTGCCCCGGGAGCGACCGGAACCGCGGCCTCGGGCGTTGCTGGCTCTGGCGCCGCCGGAGCCGGACGCCCCGGCGCCGGTGAACCCGGAACCGCCGCGGGCTCCGCCGCGAATGACGGCATGGCGGGAGCGGCCGCCGCCGGCGCCGGCTTGCGTGAAGCCCTCTTTTCCCGGCTTTTCTTCCGCTTTTCGATCTTTTTCAGCTTTTCATCGATGCGCACCGTGATGAACTTCAGTACGAGGTCCGACACCCTCAGGCGCCGTTCGACTTCCTTCACCGTTTCAGGCGTCGCCGAAAACTGCAACAGGATGTAATAGCCTTCGTTCTGCTTCTGCAGGCGGTAGGCCAGCTTGCGGACGCCCCACTTGTCGCTCTTGTCGACGGTGCCGCCGCGGGTGGTGATGACCTGGCGCAACTGTTCGACAAGAGGATCAATCTCCTCGTCGGTGGCGTTGGGCCGGACAATGAACAGCTCTTCGTAAATCCTCATTCTGCCTCTTCGTGTAAGCCTTGGGCGCGACGATTGAATTTCGTCATGGACTTTTCGACGCCTTCAGCGATTATGGACTCCACTGCCTGACTGACATAGTCGAGCAACTCGTCCAATTCTTCCTTCTGCGCCCGCTTCAACTTCGCGAGCACGATCCGGGCCCCGTCGCGGTCTCCCGCGCCACCGTGAATTCCGATGCGGACCCGGGGAAATTCTTTCGTACTAACGGTCTCAATCACGCTCTCCACGCCATGGTGGCCTCCATGAGATCCGCTCGGGCGGATGCGCACGGCTTGCCACGGCAGATCCAGATCGTCGTAAACGACCAGCAAATCCTTCGCCGCAAACTCATATTTCGCGAGCAGACCCCCAACCGAGTGCCCGCTCACGTTCATGTACGTCTGCGGCTTGGCCAGCATCACGCGATGCCCAGCCACGCTGCCCTGGCCAACCAGCGCCATGCAGTCCTTCCGGTTCACCCGGATGCCGTTGCGCTCGCCCAACCGGTCCACCACGAGGAAACCGAGGTTGTGCGCGGTAAACTCATACTCCGGCCCCGGATTGCCCAGCCCGACAATAAGCCGCTCGAATTCGCCCATAGCGGGGCAGGCTTACTTCTTCTTCTTGTCCTCGGGCTTCTTCTTTTCGTCGGCCGCGGCGTCCTCTTCCTTCTTGCCCTTCTTGATCACTTCGGGCTCGGCGGCAGCGGCGGGCGCGCCTTCGACGGCGGTGGGCTCAGCCACAGCCTCGGCCTTAACGGCGATGACATGCGCGAGCACCTGGTCAGCCGGGCTCACCAGCTTTACCGAACCGCTCAACACCAGCTCGCTCGCCCGCACCGCCTGATGCAGCATCAGTGCGGAAACGTCCACGGCGAATTGCTCGGGGATATCGATGGGCAGGCACTCGATCTCCACTTCGCGGGTGATCACTTCCAGCAGGCCGCCCTGTTCCTTCACGCCGCGAGCCTCGCCGGAGGTCATCACCGGCACCTTTACCCGCAACGACTTGGTCAGATCCACGCGCTTGAGGTCGACGTGCAGCAGGTTCTCGCGGATCGGGTCGTTCTGCCAGTCGACGATCATGACCGGGGTGGTCTCGCCGTCGCCTATGTGGACGTTGAAAATCGTGTTGTGCCCGCTCTTGCTGTGCAGAATTCTGTTGATCTCTTTGGGGCTGATGGATACCGGCACCGCCGATTTGCCGGCGCCATAGACAACCGCTGGAGCCATGCCGCGCACACGCAGACGCCGTGCCTCATTCTTCCCGCGCTCGGAACGCGGCTCAGCCGCTACTGTAATGTCACTCTTCATGGGTTCTTCTCTCTCGCTAACTCAGATAAACAGGGTGCTGACGGAGCCATCCTCGTGAATGGACTGGATCGCCCGGGCCAGCAGCGGCGCCACCGACAGCGTCTTGATCCGCGAACAGCGGCTTGCCGCTTCATTGAGCGGGATGGAATTCGTAACCACCACTTCCAGAATCCTCGAATCCTCGATCCGTTCCACAGCCTCGCCCGACAGTACCGCATGCGTGGCGCACGCCGTAACGCTCTGGGCTCCCGACTCCAACAATGCCTCGGCGGCCTTCACCAGCGTGCCCGCCGTGTCGATCAAATCGTCCACAATCAAACAATGCCGGCCTTCCACGTCGCCGATGATGTGCATCACCTCGGCCACGTTAACGTCGGTGCGGCGCTTGTCAATAATCGCCAGTGGCGCGTTCAGCCGCTTGGCGAACGCGCGAGCCCGCTCCACGCCGCCCGCGTCCGGCGAAACCACTGTCAGATCGCGACGCCCGATCGAGTCGAAATATTCGATCATCACCGGGGCGGCGAACAGATGATCCACGGGAACATCGAAGAAACCCTGGATCTGAGCGGCATGCAGATCCAGCGCGAGCACACGGTCCGCGCCGGAGGTCTGAATCAGGTTGGCCACCAGCCGGGCTGAAATCGGCATCCGCGGCCGGTCTTTCCGATCCTGTCTGGCGTACCCATAATAGGGTAGCACTGCCGTGATCCGCGCCGCTGACGCCCTCTTCAGCGCGTCCATCATCAGCAGCAGTTCCATCAGGTTATGATCCACCGGAGTGCAGGTCGGCTGGACCACGAAACAGTCCGCGCCGCGCACGTTTTCCTGGACCTGCAGGTGGATTTCCCCGTCCGAGAAGGTCTTCACCGAGACGCTGCCGGGCGTGCAGCCCAGCGCCCCGCAGATCTTCCCCGAGAGCGTCAGGTTGGCGTTACCGGAGAATACCTTGAGCTGTGTAAATCTCATTTCACGTACCGGCTTTGCGGCGGCCATGTTTTCTCTCCGATATGATCGCCCAACTGCCGCCACCACAGCGCGCGATAGCTACGGCGGCTGACCAGCTTCACGGAAAACACACGCTCCCGGCGGAACATGGCCGCGGCCCGGTCACGCTCGCCTGGCGAATTGAAAACCCCGAACAGCGCCGACCCGCTGCCCGTCATCAACGCGGGACTCGCGCCAGCCTTCAGGAGTTTTCTTTTGATTGCGCTCAGCAGGGGGAACTGCCGGAAAACTACTGTTTCAAAATCGTTATCGGACTTCCATGTTTCGGCGGGCGCAGAAACCCCGCTGCGCCAGACAAACGCCTGTAAACTATTAAGAATACCGGGCCTTGAGTCGTCTGTCAAACCGCGCCCGAGGGCCCGGTAAGCTTCCGGGGTGGAGACGTGGATATCGGGCGCCACGATCAGCACGGGACGTTCCGGCATTTCGGGCAGCGGATAAAGCTCGGTTCCCCGTCCCACCCCCAGCGCCGTCCCCCCGTGCAGGAAAAACGGCATGTCGCTGCCCAGGCGCGCAGCCAGGTCGCGCAGCCGATGGGGATCGGAGCGAACCCCGGCCAGTACGGGCAAAGCGAGCAGAACAGCGGCGGCATCGCTGGAACCGCCCCCCAACCCCCCACCCATCGGAGTGGACTTGCGCAGGCGAAACCGGACCTGGCCGCGAATCTTCCATTCGTCCATAAGGAGTGAAGCCGCGCGCACGATCAGGTTGTCCGGTATGTCCGGTTCGGATTCGAGCGTAATCGCGCGGCCACGCCCCGGAGTGAACTCGATGTCGATGGTGTCGGCCAGCGAGACGGTCTGGAAGACGGTGCGGAGATCGTGAAAGCCATCCGCCCGCCTGTTCAGAACCAGCAGACTAAGGTTGAGCTTGGCCAGGGAGCGGAGCCGCGCGCGCCTTCCAACCGGGGACAGACGGAACGTTCCCATTAGTTAGTTAGTACTGCAGCATCGAGTAGACATCAAAGCCGTCCAGCTTGGTACGGCCATGCAGAAAATCGAGCTCAATAACAAAACCCAGCCCGGCCACCGTGCCTCCCACGGCCTCCACCAACCGGGCCACGGCCGCGGCAGTGCCACCGGTGGCGAGAACATCGTCCACAATCAGCACATTCTGGCCTGGCTGGATGGCGTCAGCGTGGATCTCCAGCGCGTCGGTGCCATATTCGAGCGCATACTCCACGCGCTGCGTCGCCGCCGGCAGCTTCTTCGGTTTTCGAACCGGGACAAAGCCGACACCTAGCGCATAGGCCAGCGCCGGCGCAAAGATGAACCCGCGAGCCTCAATGCCGATCACCACGTCCACGCCCGTGCCCGTGTAGCGGTCCTTCAGCCGGTCGATGACTGCCTTCAACCCGCCGGCGTCTTTCAACAGCGTGGTGATGTCGTAGAAAAGGATACCGGGCTTGGGGAAATCCGGCACCTCACGAATGAGCGCCTTCAGGTCTTCCACTTGCGGAGCGGCCGTGCTCACACTCGTCCTCCTGGGTTACATCCGGGTGAACGACCAGTTTACCAGTTCGGGGGCTAACGCCAGCGGCACCGTCATGTTTTTCGATAAGGCGTCCGATCTTTTCAGTGACTGGGGAGAATGCTGCCTTTGCGACGGACGCTTCAATGGACGCCGGTAGTTCTGGGGCTCATGCTCCTGCTCTCGCTGGCGTGGATGCAGCGCGGGCGGGCCTTGCGAGGTCAGAACGACTTCGCGCAGCTCTACGCGGGCGCGAAGCTGGCGGACACAGCGGGTTTGTATTCGCGCACGGCCAATCTGGAAACCATCGGAGCGGCCATCGGGCTCACCATGGATACGGTGGTGTACACCCGGCCTCCGTTCTACGCCGTTCTTCTCAAGCCGCTGGCGGCCTTCCCCTATCGCTGGGCATACGCCGTCTTTTCACTAGGGACGTTAGCCAGCATCCTCTGGTTCGTGATTCGATTCACTAAGGAGTGTTCCGCGCTGCCCACGCTCGCGGCCTTCAGCATTCCGGTGATGGCCACGCTCTGCAACGGACAGGACACGCCATTCCTACTGGTGACGATCGGCGTTTCCATGCTGCTCACGCGCAGCGGCCGGGATTTTCTGGCCGGCCTGGTGATGGCGTTGTGCGCCATCAAGTTTCACCTCTTCCTGTTTCTGCCGCTCCTCTGGTTGCTGAAGAAGCGCTGGCGTCTGCTGGCCGGCGGCGTGTGCGGAACCGTAACTCTGATCCTGACCGGCGCGCTATTCGCCGGACCTGACTCAACGCGCCAGTACATCCACGTGCTGCGCGATCCGTGGATCAATCCCAGCGCGACGGGTATGCCCAACCTGCACGGTCTGGTAGCGGCGCTGGCGCTTGGCAATGGCGTTGAACTCGGGCTCATCGCTGCCGTTGTCGTGGCGTTCGTCTGGATAACCACGCAAACCGACAACTACGAGTTTCTGCTGGCAGTTGGTCTGGTTTGCGGACTGCTCGTCAGCTATCACTCAGGTATCGCAGACGATCTGATTCTCTTTCCCGTGCTCGTGCTGGTGTACCGCTCATGCGAGGACGTGCCGCTGCGCGCCCTCGCGGGCCTGATCCTCACGCCGATTCCCTATTTCCTGGTGCTGGCCGGTGCACCCTACAGTGCCGCCTTCGCGGTGCTGTTGCTGGTGCTGCTCTCGCTCGCCGGTTGGGCGCTGGCTCGCCGGCATGTGCAGAAGCGTCAGAACGCGCCTGCGGACAGCGGCTTACTGGCGGCTCATTGAACCAATAGGAATAATCGCCCTTACTCTTCCTCTTCCTCCTCACCCGTCCGCGCCGCCTTCGCCGCGGCGATGATCTTGTCCGCCTGCAGTTGCGGCACAAAATCGTAGTGATCGAACTCCATGCTGAACGTCGCCCGGCCCTGGGTGATCGAATTCAGATCGTTCTGATAGCTGAGCATTTCCGACATCGGCACCTGCGCGCGAATAATCTGCACCGCGCCCTTCGTATCCATGCCGGTGATGCGGCCGCGCCGGCCATTCATGTCGCCCATCAGGTCGCCCGCATACTCCACCGGCCCCTGCACTTCCACGCGCACAATCGGTTCCAGAATCGTCGGCTTCGCCTTCTCCATGGCCGCTTTGAACGCCTTGCGCGCGGCCAGCTTAAACGCCATTTCCGATGAATCGACGTCGTGATAGGAACCGTCGTATACGGTCACCTTGAAATCCACCACGGGAAAGCCCGCCAGATAGCCCTTCGCCGCCGCCTCTACAATTCCCTTCTCCACGGCGGGAATGAAATTGCGCGGGATGGCCCCGCCGAAAACCTCATTGGCGAACTCGAACTTTCCGCCGCGCGTCAATGGCTCCATGCGAATCCAGCAATCGCCGAACTGGCCGTGGCCACCGGTTTGCTTCTTGTGGCGGCCCTGCACGTCGGCGTTCCCGCGAATGGTCTCGCGATACGGAATCTTCGGAGCGCTCAGCGCCACTTCCACGCCGTAGCGCTTCTTCAGGCGGCTGACCACAATCTCCACGTGCTGCTGGCCGCTGCCCGCCAGCAGGAATTCCTGCGTCGAAGGGTCGCGATAGAACCGCAGAGCCTGATCTTCTTCCAGAATTCGTGCGATCGCGTGGCTCATGCGATCCTCATCCTGCCGCGACTTCGCCGAAACCGCGTAGGCAATGGACGGCTCGGGAATCTTCACTGGAGGCCAGACAATCGGAGAAGACTTGTCGGCCAGCGTGTCGCCCGTAAGTGTGTCCTTCAGCTTGGCCACCGCGCCGATGTCGCCGGCGTGGATTTCGGTGACGGGCACAATCGTTTTGCCCATCAGCACGCCGATGTGCGCGAGTCGATCCGTGGTGCCGGTGCGGGAATTGGTCGCGTTGGCGTCATTCTTCAACACGCCGGACATCACCTTGAAATAGGAAACGCGCCCGGCGAACGGGTCGGCCACCGTCTTGAACACAAACACGCTAAGCGGCCCGCCGTCGCCAATGGCGCGGGCCGTCTCAGCGCCGTTCAGGGTGGCGGCGAAGGGCTCGTGCTCAGTGGGCGCCGGGAAGAATTCCGTGATGAAATCCAAAATCTGATCAGCTCCGATATTGTGCAGCGCGGAGGCGCACAGCATTGGATAAATGCGGCGCTCCTTCACCGCCAGGCGAAGGCCGTCAACGATGTGCTCCACCGGGAGCGTCCCTTCGTTGAAGAACTCTTCCATCAGCGCGTCGTTGCCCTCGGCAATCATTTCCACCAGCGCTTCATGGCCCTTTTGCGCGGCTTCCGCCACATCCGCGGGGATGTCACCCTCGCGGCCCTTGCCATCGCCGTCGACGGTGTAGGTGTAGGCCTTCATGCGGATCAGGTCGACAACGCCCTTGAAATCGCGCTCGGCGCCCAGAGGCAATTGGATGGGCACGGCCGCGCGCCCGAACGCCTCCTGCACACTCAGTACAGCGCGGTCAAAGCTGGAACGTTCGCGGTCGAGTTTATTTATGATGATGGCGCGTGGATGTTGGAACTCGTCGGCAAACTCCCAAACTTTCTCCGTCTGCACTTCGACGCCGGCCACGCCATCCACCATCACCAGAACCGCGCCGGCGGCCACCATGGCGGCGTGCGTGTCGTTGATGAAGATGTTGAAGCCGGGCGTGTCCAGCAGGTTGATCTTTTTCTTCTTGTACTCGACCCAGGCGAGGGCGGTGGAGATGGTCAGCTTGCGATTGATCTCTTCCTCATCGCTGTCGGTGACCGTGTTGCCCTCGTCAACGCGAGTCAGCCGATTGCTGGCGCCTGTGCTGAAGAGCAATCCGGCCGCCAGCGAGGTCTTCCCGGAATGCCCGTGTCCGATCAGAGCGACATTTCTGACATCGTTTCCTTCGTACGCTTTCATGGGTTAGTCCCCTCCTGAGGGACCAATGGGTGCGCTCGAACCCAGCATCGTATCACAATTGAAATTATTCGTATTTTGGGGTGTTACCGCGCCGCCGCTCGTTCCAGACGGTCTCGAATCGCCATCCACGCGGAGCCTTCCGGGGGAAGCTCGACGGCAATCCAGTCGTGCCCTTCGGCGTCCAGTTCGTAGAGTGTTTGGTAGAGCGCGGCAGCGTACTCCTCCGCGACGTTCGGCATCGGAACCGATCTGCTGTTCGGCCGGGGCGAGGTGATGAACATGTACGCGCCTCGCCCGGAGGGCAGCGTCTCGCCGGTACCCAGCAGGAGCAGCTTCGTAGCCGGGCTGTAGTGCCGCCGATGCATGCCGGGCGACGCGTGCCCGCCCCCCCCGATGCCGCGCCCACCACGCGCACCGGCCCGATCACCGCCTCGATCTGCTCCCGCGAAACCATCCCCGGCCGCAACAACAACGGCTCTTCGGCGATAGACAATACGGTGGATTCAATGCCCACGTCGGTGGGGCCCCCATCCAGAATCATGTCCACACGGTCGCCCAGGCTGGCGCGCACATGCTCGGCGCGCGTGGGCGACAATCCCCCGAACCGGTTGGCGCTGGGCGCGGCCACCGGAACCCCGGCGGCTCGCAGGAGGGCCAGCGCCATCGGATGATCTGGAACCCGGATGCCCACTGTGTCAAGATCCGCCGTAACGCGCCCCGAGATATTGGGGTGCTTCTTCAGAACCAGCGTGAGCGGCCCCGGCCAGAAACGGTGGGCGAGCAGATCGGCGCGCACCGGCCACTCGGCCACGATCAAGCGCGCCAGGTGAATGGAAGCGACGTGAACAATCAGCGGGCTGGTGGGCGGGCGCCCTTTGGCTGCGAAGATGCGCTCGACGGCCGCCACGTCCAGAGCGTTTGCGCCCAAACCGTAGACCGTCTCGGTGGGAAAAGCCACCAAACGGCCGGAGCGTAGCAACGCTCCCGCGCGCGCTATTTCGGATTCGTCACTCGATGCCGTCGTCTTTTCCGTCACTGGCGGTCCTGCCCGTCTTGCGCCACACCAGATACGAATGAATCAGCGGGTCAATGTCACCCTCCAGCACGCGATCGACATCCCCGATGGAAAGGCGCGAGCGAAGGTCTTTCACCATCCGGTACGGCGCAAGGACGTAGCTGCGAATCTGACTCCCGAAGTTGATGTCCAGTTTCGAGTCTTCGAGCTTATCCTGTTCCACTTTCTTTTTGGCGAGTTCGTGCTCATACAGCCGCGCCTTCATTTGTTTCATGGCGCTGGCCCGGTTCTTGTGCTGGGAGCGCTCGTTCTGGCACTGCACCACGATGCCCGTGGGAATGTGCGTGAAGCGCACCGCGGATTCGGTTCGGTTCACGTGCTGGCCGCCCGCGCCACTGGCCCGGAAGACGTCGATCTTCAGATCGTCGGGCTTGATTTCGATTTTGACGTCTTCATCCACCTGCGGGTACGCGAATACCGACGCGAATGAAGTGTGCCGCCGCGCGTTGGCGTCGAAAGGCGAGATGCGCACCAGGCGGTGAACGCCGATTTCCGACTGCAACAACCCGTAGGCGTTCTCGCCGTTCACCTCGATGGTGGCCGATTTGATGCCCGCGCCTTCGCCCTCCTGGCGGTCCGTTAGCTCGCAGTTCAGGCCCTTGCGCTCACACCAGCGCATGTACATGCGCAGCAGCATTTCGGCCCAGTCCTGGCTTTCCGTGCCACCCGCGCCAGGATGGATATTCAGAATGGCGCTCTTCCTGTCGTTGGGGCCGGAGAGGAGCATTTCCGTCTCCAGCTCGTCAATCCGCGCCGCGAATGCGCGCATTTCCCGCTCGATGTCGCCGAGAACGTCCTCGCCCTCGCGGGCCAGTTCAAACAGAGTATCGAGATCGGAGGTGAGTGACGCGACCTGAGCCTCGCGGGAGATCCCCTCTTCGAGGCGCTTCCGCCTCTGCATAATCTCCTGGCTCTTTTCGGGCTGGTTCCAGAAGTCGGGATCGGAGATCTGCTCCTCGGTGCTGGCTAGTTCGGCTCGTTTGGTGGGAGCGTCAAAGATAGCTCCGCACAGCGTCGGCCTGCTGGCGGAGCGCAACGTACTCTCTTTCGAGTTCTTCCAGAGTCATTGAGAAACCATTCTAGCAGTTGGAGCCGAAGGCGCCCCCTCAAATGCAAATCGCGCACGACCGGGCCTGAACCCCGCCGTGCGCGACAACTGCAATATCGATAGACGAAAAGCTACTGGGTAACGGAAGCGGTGGTGCTGCTGGCCTTGGTCTTCTTGTGGTGGGTCTTCTTGGTCTTGGTCGAGGCGGTGGTGGTGGCATCGTCCGCGAACGCGATGCAGCCAAGAACCAGGGACAGGCCGAGCATGAGGCCCATAATCTTCTTCATGTAGTTGATCTCCTTGTGTTTCTGAAGCGAGCCGCAGCTCTTTCTTCTTTCTCATCATGTCAGTGGGAGATGAACCCGCTCTTAAGGAGTCATTAAATCCGCTTAACCGAGGTTGCGGGAAAATCCGTAGGGAAACCACCGCAGCAGCGCCTGCGGAATGCTGTTCACAGCCGCGTGGGATCGGGCATCTCAAGTAATAAGTCTTTCTTTTACAGATGGTTGCGAGAAAGCATCCCCTCGCTGCCGACGCCTGGCCGGCATCGATGGGGCTAGCATGTGGTCGTGTACGGAAAGCAGGAGATCGCCCGCCGCCTTGCCGACGAGCTTCAGCTTACGCCGGGGGCGGCGGCGGACGAGGTGGACCGCGTCGTGGCCGGAATCCTGAGGAAGCTCCGGAAAGGCCGCGACGCGCGCCTGCGCGGCGTGGGCATCCTGCACCCGATTCCTAAGAAGCGCAAAGGGCCTGTCGGGGGGCCACCCAATGCCAAAGGGAAGCGCTGATGCGCCCGCGCCGGCGTCGCGCGGCAACAACCGACCGCCTCGCGCGAATCGTTAGTGAATGCCTGGCCGAGGGGGCGCGCGTAGAGATCGACGGCCTGGGAACCTTCCTGCCCAACGGACGCAGCGGACTTCGCTTCATCCCGAAAAACCGTCCACGGGTTTTTCTGGCGTACGTGGACGAGGACACAGTTCCAGTGCGCCGGCTGTACACCGCCCTCGCCGCCAGACGCTTCGACCCGTGGTTCGACAAGACCAAACTTCTGCCGGGGCAGAACTGGCCGCGCGCGATCGAAACGGCGATTCACACCAGCGATTTCTTTGTCTGTTGCTTCTCCACGCGCGCGGTGGTCAAGCGCGGGTCGTTTCAAAGCGAGTTGCGTTTCGCCCTCGAGTGCGCCAGGCAAACGCCGCTGGACGACATCTTCTTCATCCCGGTACGCCTCGAAGAATGTGCCGTGCCATCCAGCGTGTCCCGGCACCTTCACTACGTGGACCTGTTTCCGGATTGGGATGCGGGCGTCAAGCGCCTGCTGGCGGTGCTGACGGCGGAAGCGCGCAGGCGCAACGGACGGCGCTTACGGTTTCTTCGCTGAGGCGTTCGTGGTGGCCAGCTTTTTCCGCACCGAATCAGCGGCCTTCGACTTCGGATCCAGCTCCAGATACTTCTCGAAGGCTTTACGCATGGCGTCGGCGTCGTTCTGTTTTTCATCAGCCTCGCCGAGGCGCAGCCACGCCTCGGCGAACCCCGGGTTCCACTTCGTAGCCTCTTCGAACCGAAGCTGCGCGGAATGGAACTTGCCCTGTTTGAAATAGTAATTGCCTACACTCAGCTCCTTCTGCGCCTGAATCGGATTAAAAGCGTAGACCTTCGGCTTGGGGTTCTCGGCAGTGTCCTCTTCGACGGGTTCCTGATATTTCGGCTGATCGGCGGGCGGTGGCGCGGCGGAGTCCGTTTTGTCCTGCGCTCTCCCCGGCAACAGCAAAAGCGGCAACAAGATCGCTGGCAGGAACGCTCGTGTCACAATTAGATTATAACTTCGCGATGGAACTGCGGCCCGCACTGAAAGAAAAAGCCGCGCAGTTGCCCGCCCTCCCCGGAGTCTATCTTTACAAAGACGTCCACGGCACGGTCATCTACGTCGGAAAGGCGAAGAGCCTGCGCAACCGCGTCCGCAGTTACTTTGTGGAGGAGCGGCTGGCCGACGCCAAAACGGGGAGCCTCATCTCCGAGGCTACCGACGTCGACTACATCCTGGTGGACAACGAGAAGGAGGCGCTGGCGCTTGAGAACAACCTGATCAAGCAGTACAAGCCGCGCTTCAACATCCTTCTTCGCGACGACAAAACCTACCCGTATATCAAGCTCACCAGTGAGAAGTACCCGCGTGTGTACGTGACGCGCCGTTTGCTCAAGGATGGCGCAACGTACTTCGGCCCGTATTTCCCGGCAAACCTGGCGCACCGTTTGGTTCACTTCATTCACGGGCACTTCAAGGTGCCCTCCTGCCGTGTCGACTTTTCCCGCGCGCACACGCATCCCTGCCTCGAATATCACATCCACCGCTGCCAGGGCCCGTGCGTTACGGGGCTGACCACGGACCCAACCTACGCCCGCGCCGTGCAGGATGTGAAGCTGTTCCTCGAAGGGCATCTGAAGGACCTGGCTGGTGATCTGCGGACGCGCATGCAGGCCGCGTCGGACCACGACGAGTTCGAGCAGGCGGCGGCGTTGCGGGATCTGATCACGACCGTGGAAGAACAGGATCAGAAGCAGAAGATGGCCGCCGCCGGCGGCGACGACACCGATATCTTCTCGTTCTACGCCGAGCCGCCTCTGGTGTCCGTGAATCTATTTCACCTGCGCGCGGGAAAGATCGTCGACCGGCGGGAGTTTTTCTGGGAGGATCAGGCGTCGCTCGATCCGGCTGAGCTGTTCTCTTCGCTGTTGAAACAGGTCTACATCGGCCAGCAGTACATCCCCGCGCTGATTCACGTACCCGTGGACTTCGAGGATCGCGAGCCGCTGGAAGAATATCTGGGGGAGCGCCGCGGCCGCAAGGTGGAGATCCACACGCCGCAACGCGGGCAGAAGAAGGCCATGCTGGCGCTGGTGGAAACCAACGCGCGGCACAGCTTCATGCAGCGCTTTCGGGTGCTGCGGCCGGGGTCCAAAGCGATTCAGGAGGCGCTGGCGGACGCGCTCGATCTGGCCGAGCCGCCAACGCGCATTGAGTGCTTCGACATCTCGCACATCCAGGGCACCGACAAAGTGGCCAGCATGGTGGTATGGGAAGACGGGCGAATGAAGAAGCAGGACTACCGCAAATTCATCATCCGCACCGTTGTGGGCAACGACGATTTCGCCTCCATGCGCGAGGTCGTGTCGCGCCGGTATGCGCGGCTGAAAGAAGAGGGCAAGCCGATGCCCGGCCTGATCCTGATTGACGGCGGCCTGGGACAGCTTCACGCGGCGGCCGAATCGCTCGAAGGGCTGGGAATCATCAACCAGCCGCTGGCGGCGATAGCCAAGCGCGAGGAACTGGTATTCGTTCTGGGCCGCGAGGACGAGCCAGTGCGGTTGGATCATCACTCGCCGGTACTCCACCTGATCCAGACCGTGCGCGATGAGGCCCACCGGTTCGCCGTGACATTCCACCGCACGCGGCGCAACGCGGCGCGGTTGACCTCCGAACTGGAGGACGTGCCCGGCGTTGGCGAAAAAACCCTGAACAAGCTGCTGCGCCATTTCGGCAGCTCGGAGCGGGTGCGGCTGGCCGGCGAAGAGGAACTCGTAAAGGTTGTGGGCCGTGCCGCCACCCGGCGCTTAAGAGCCCATTTCGCCGCCGAGGTGATCGTGCCTGGGCTGCCCATTCTGCCGTGAGTCAGGCTGTACCATAAGAGGGTTCCCGGTGCGTCTCTCGGGTGGCAGGTGTCCAAGTCAAGTGCAGGAGAGGCAAACATGGACTCTCGCGGCAATCTTTTTCGGAGCGCCAGCGCGAAGGCCGCTCTTCTCCTTCCAGCGGTTTCTTTCTTACTGATCGCGGGGCAGGTGGCGGCGCCGTCCGGCGATGACACCCCCACGTTCAAGTCCGGTGTAAACGAAGTGATGGTGCCGGTGGTGGTGCGCGACGCCGACGGACATGTGGTGACAGACCTGCGCAAAGAAGACTTCACGCTGCTGGACAACGGCAAGCCCCAGGACATCACCAGCTTCCGCGTGGAGAAGCCGGGCCAGCACGTTGCCGTGGCCAGACCGGTTGAGGAGGTTAACACCCCCAGCGCGGGCAGCCAGGCGGAGAGCGCCAAAGGCGCGCCGATGGTGATGCCCGACCACTTTATCGCCTAGGTCTTCGACGACATGTCCTTCCGGGAGTTCGGCGACCTGGCCTGGGTGCGCGATGGCGCCATGCGGCACATGGCTACGTTGCAGCCCGGCGACCGTGCGGCGGTTTTCACCACGTCCTGCGAGACCCAGCTCGATTTCACGGACGACCGTGCGAAGCTGCGCGACACCATATCGAAGCTTCAGTTCAAACCCGTTCCCCTTTGTGGCCCAGGAAGCCTGGCGCAGTTTGAGGTCCCACCCGTGTGGCGGACTATCCTGGATCGCATGTCAACTCTGCCAGTGCAACGGAGCGTGATCCTCGTTTCGACCGGGATGGTCTGGGACCCAAGGATTGTACAGATGCTCGCCGATTACGCCATACGCTCGGGTGTAGTCATCGACACACTGAACGCGCGCGGTCTCAACGTGACCGCGCCCGGCGCGAGCGTCGGAACGAGGGCGGCCCCTCTTCTCCGAGCCATTTCCCTACTTTGACCGATGCGATTGTCTGGGACTGTGCGCTACTGCACGTTATTCCACCGCTTTCGATTTGATAATCTCTCCTCCCTCGCGGGTATCGATGGTTTGCCTTGGCCACAGGCCGTAAGCCTCCACAATTCCGACAGCCATTGTGCAAGGGAGAGTCATGTTTCTTGAAAAGCTCGGGAGCCAGGCCGGTTCTCATCTGCGGATCGCGGCCTTATTGCTGTCTTTGGGGATCGCGTGCGTCGTTCAGCCGGCGTTCGCTTCGTGCACATCGCAGTGCCAAACCAATGACACGGAGTGCACAGCGGCTGCCACCAACACCTAAAACGCCTGCGTGGAACCTCTCGCCGCAAACTTATACAACTGCCAACAGGACGCACGTGTGACTTACGCTGAATGTGTGAGCGACTGTGACACCGACTATACTGGGCAGCAGCCGGCGCTGGATAATTGCCTTGATTCGTGCTACGCGTATGAGCAGGGTCAACTCGACGGTTGCTCGGGTGCGTACAGCAGCCAGTTGGCGGGCTGTCAAAGCGCAGAGACCGCTACGGACAACGGGTGCACTGCGGGATACAACGGTTGCATAGCTTCCTGCGGCGGCTAGCGTTGAAGTCTCCTTGGCTCGCTCGCGCTCTAGGGCGTGGGCCCGTCACGATAAGCTCGGCCAGTGTGCTCGCGGCGAGCCCACGGCGGCGAGTGGATCGATCCGCCGTCGCCGGTGCCGAAGGCGTGCCATTGTTGAGCAAGACGAGAAGGGAGGTTGCTCTAAGTGCCTAGGCCCTGGGTGGTCCTGAAAGTGATTTTGTGTTTGGCTGTCGCGGTATCGTTCGACCGCTCCTGGGGCCAGGCGTGCCTTCCGCTTACCTTGGAGGTCAGATCGAGGATCGCGGCGTACGTGGCGGCGCGCTATGAGTTTGCGCCGGATATCAACGTCGACGACGGTGGAATCACGAACGCAGGATGCTTTCGCAGGCTGACGGTGCGCTCGGCCGAACCACAGCGATCTGTCGCGTTGTACTTATCGCCCGATCAGCGCTTCCTTACGGAGTCCCTCTTAGACACGACGATCGACCCCGCCATCGACCGGCAGAGGATGGCTTTGGAGACGCAAAAAGCACTGCTTGCGGAGGATTCGCCTTCGCTCGGGCCACGGGATGCCGTCGTGACGGTCGTCGAATTCTCCGATTTTCAGTGCCCGTTTTGCAAGCGGTTTGACGACCTTCTCGCGGCTGTGCCGACCCTGGAGCGTAGGGGAGTCAGAGTTGTTTTCAAGCAGCGCCCGCTGGCGATGCATCAATGGGCGAGGGCCGCTGCGCTAACGTCTATCTGCGCTAACTCACAGGGGAATGACGCCTTTTGGAGCTTGCACGATTTCTTTTCCGCAAACCAGGGCACCATCACTGCCGAGACCCTGAACGCGAGGGTTGCTGCGTTCGCGTCTCAGAGCGGGCGTGTCAACTTTCCTAAGTTGCAGGACTGCCTGGCCCAGCACACTGCCGAGAAGGTGCTCATACGTGACGAAGCACTCGCTGAACGATATCACATTAACGCAACTCCGACCGTTTTCGTTAACGGGATTCGCAAACCCGGTTTTGGCTCGCCCGAGGAGCTTACGTCCGCAATACGTTCCGCCGCCTCGAGTGTTCGCTCTCCGCAGGCTGGCCTTGCTCAGGTTGCCCGATCCGATGGTGACTGAGGCCAAGGTGCCCCGAAACCGATGTTCGGTTGGCTCACCGTGGGCATCGCCGTTGACCTTGCAGACTTCGGCATAGGCCGCACCGCAGCAGGCGATAGTCCCATCGTGGCGGCCCACCGGTGTGCCTGCCAAAACCTGCGCCAATTGTACAATGAAACGGACCGGAGTATCATCTGAATAGGCGCAAAATGAGACGCCCTGCTGTCTTTGTTCTTGTGATGTTGGCGGCGGTCCCGGTATCGTTTGCCTCCCAATTGAGTGTTCGGGAACTGGAAGGCCTCATCCTTTCCGCTCGCGCTGCTGGCGCCACCGACGCAGACGTAGCCCACAAGGTTAGCCGCGTAGAGATAAAGGAGCGTCTGACAGAAGGCGCACTCGCCGACATTCGGGCTGACTCCGAACCAAAGACAGACGGCGTACTTGCACTGCTCGCGGACGAGAGCGAATTCGAGCCTGGTGTAGAGATACTCGCCGCGGCGCCACCGTCTCCCATTGAAGGAGCGGCTGTTCTGGCAAGGGCGCGAGCCTTCGCCGCGAACTATATTCATAATCTGCCTGATTTTATCTGTAACGGCGTGATTCGTCGTTTCGATAACCGGCCGGAGCGGCGCTCTAATACAGAGCCAACACTCGACGGACTCCGCCTTCGCGACACGATCACCAGTGAAGTATCGTTCGACCACGGAAAGGACTCGTACGCCGCTCAAACGGTGAATGGCCAGGCACACCGGCAAACCGTGCCGGGGCTGACCACTTGGGGTGAGTTCGGAGGCATCATCGAGGAGCTTCTGACCGGGAGCGCTGGCCTCGCAACTGAGTGGAGCCGCTGGGAGGCGATCGATGGGAAGCGCGTCGCGGTTTTCCGCTATTCCGTTGACAGGCAGCATTCTCGCTACACAGTTAGCTGGTGCTGCGACGCCATTGGTCGCAAGGAGATAAGGCCCGAATACCGCGGGGAGCTGTTCATTGAGCCGGTGTCGGGCAGCGTAGTCCGACTAACCAGGCGGGCGGTTTTTCTGCCGGGCTTTCCAATCCAGAGAATCGACACCATGGTGGAGTATGGTCCAGTCGGAATCGGCGGAAACTCATACATCTGTCCAGTGAAAAGCGTGACGGTATCGTTTTGGAAGGCGGGAGTCGTACATCCGCCAGGATTCGCCGACCCCGCAGGGTTCGCCCATCTGATGCACTCGCTGAGCGAAGTGCGATTCAGCTCGTACCAGAAGTTTGGAACGTCCTCTATGCTCGTCGCCGAAAACGCGCAGCCAGACGCAAATCCCGATGCGACAGTCCATCCCAATGCGGCGTTCGCGAGCCCCGCGACTGCGGCACCTACTGCGTCAGTCGAAGCGCCCGCGCAGGGGCCCGCGGTCGAACTGGTCAAGCCGAACGCCTTGATCAGCCGCCCGCCCGCGAGTGGAACAATTATCCGCTCTACCACCCGACTTGTCGATGTGAGCGCCGTCGTTGTAGACAAACACGGAAGCCCAGTAACAGATCTGAAGAAAGAGGATTTTCAGGTATATGACGAAGGGAAACGGCAGGATATCCGGTTGTTTTCCCCTCCTGCGGCGATGACTCCGGTGTCGGCCGAGGCGCAGCCGGCGCCTTCGCCCGAGGTCTCGCCTTCGCGAGTCTTCTCCAACCGGGTGGAGGACAGCTCCCGTCCCAGCGGCGTAACGATTATTCTCCTTGACCGAGGAATCGCGACTTCGGAAGAATGGCGCTATGCGCAAGGGCGGATCATCCGATTTCTTGAGCAAGTCCCGCCCGAAGAACGAGTCGGTCTGTATCGGCCAGTTCTCGGCGGGATTGGAATTGTTAGCGAATTCACGCAGGACCATTCGGATCTCGCGAGCAAGCTCGACGGCGGCTTCGAGTCAGAGGCAGCCGCGGCAGGCTGGGGAGGGAGCAATGAGGAACACAAGGAATGCTCTGCCAACTACGCGCTCGAAGCCATTAGCGCGAGTGCGGACCACCTAGCCGGAATTCCAGCCCGCAAGAACCTCATCTGGATTTCTGGGGGCGATCACGCTCCGGGACCCCCAATCGTGCCGTCCAAGGCGCAGCTTGCCGGTGCCTTCCCAACGTCGGTTGGTGCGCCCAACACGCTCGAAAAGCCACAAAGCTGCTTTAAAGAGGAGATGCAGGCCGTTCAAGCGGCGAACAGGGCAAACGTGTCGCTCTACTCTATCGACTTTCGCGGACTGGAGACGGGCGAGCCCGACGCCACGATTGGGCCGCGGGATGTCAATAGTCCACTCGCCCTGAACGCTCTAGTGTTGGCAAAGCTCGACAGCACCGAGAAGGACCAATCAATCCTTCGCGACGTTGCTGAGCGCACGGGTGGACGCGCCTATTTTGACAACGATATCCTGGGCGCCCTCCGCGCCGCCTCCGCAGAGTCGCAAGGGGCGTATGAGCTCGGGTTCTATTCGGAGCCGCCTCGCTTCGATGGGGCCTATCGGCGACTTGATGTGAAGGTACTCGGCAGGCGGGATATCACGGTTCGCTATCGTCGTGGCTACATTGACGCCCGTGAATCTCCAGATCCCGAAGCCGAAATGCGCGACGCGATGCAAAGCCCGCTTGATGCGAATACGATCGCGTTAACGGCGGAGGTCGCCGCGACGGACGGTGGCGGCTACGACGTGAAGCTCAGAGTCGGCGTTGGGGATCTGGAGCGGGACGATAACGGCCAATGGCAAGGCCGTATCCACGTCGTCCTAGCCAATCGGGACGACGTGGGTCAGCCACTAGATCATCTGGACGACACGCTGCAACTCGAACTGAAGCCGGACCGCTACGAGGCCATGCGGAAGGACGGACTGGCATATCATCGGTCCTTCCAACCGAATCCGAAGGCGACATCGCTTCGGGTGGTGGTTCTGGATGAAGCCGGCAATCTCGGTTCGGTCACCATTCCACTGACTCCGCCCGAGAAACAGTTACAGCGGCGGTGATTGGGCGGGCTGAGAGCCCGCGCCCCACTCGAATCATGCAAGCTGTACTATAAGAGCGTTCCTTTACGTCTTTCGGGACGGGAAGGCAAATATGGACTCTCGTCACGGGCTTTTTCGGAGCGCCGGCACGAAGGCGGCTCTTTTCCTGCCAGCCATTTCTCTGCTCCTGATCGCGGCCGGCGACGACACCACAACCTTCACATCCAGAGTGGATGAGGTGATGGTGCCGGTGGTGGTGCGCGACGCCGACGGGCATGTGGTGACAGACCTGCGCAAAGAAGACTTCACGCTGCTCGACAACGGCAGGCCCCAGGACATCACCAGCTTCCGCGTGGAGAAGCCGGGCCAGCAGGTTGCCGTGGAGAAACCGGTTGAGGAGGCGGAGAGCGCCAAAGGCGCGCCGATGGTGATTCCCGATCACTTTATCGCCTACGTCTTCGACGACCAGTCCTTCCGGGAGTTCGGCGACCTGGCCTGGGTGCGCGACGGCGCCATACGGCACATGGCTACCCTGCAGCCCGGCGACCGCGCAGCGGTTTTCACCACGTCCTGTTCCACCCAGCTTGACTTCACGGATGACCGCGCGAAGCTGCGGGAAACCATATCGAAGCTTCAGTTCAAGCCGCTTCCTATTTGCGGTCCGGCGAGTCTGGCGCAATTTGAAATTCCCCCGGTTTGGCGGAAAATCCTCGATCGCATGTCCACCCTGCCCGGCCAACGGAGTGTCATTTTCGTTTCCTATGGGATGCTTTGGGACCCCAGAACCCTTCAGGAGGTGGCCGACTACGCCATCCGATCGAAGGTGGTTATCAACGCGCTGAACGCGCGCGCGCTCTACGTGAACTTGCCCGGCCCCGGCTCCCAGCGCCGGGCTGCGACCGAGCTTTCCCAAAGCATGGACTTGAGCGCGCTGGCGTATGGAACGGGCGGCACATCCCTTGAGAACACCAACGATGCCGACGGGGCGTACCGGAAGCTGGCGACACCGGAGTGTACCTATATGCTTGGCTTTTCGCCGGCGGACGCAAGCCTCGACGGTAAGCTCCATCACTTGGGCGTCACGGTGGATCGGCACAAGCTGAGCCTGCAGGCTCGCACGCAGTACTATGCGCAAACCCCCGCCGAACGGCAGGCCGCGCAGGCGGCGCCGCTCACAGGCCCGCTGGTGGAGAGCCCGGACGAAGGGAAGGAGTTGGCGGAGAGCGTCGGCGGCGGCCAGCCTACGCCATCCCAGGACCAGGCGGTGACCTTCAAGTCCAAGGTGAATCTGGTGCTTGTGCCGGTGGTGGTGCGCGATTCTCAGGGACGCGCGGTCGGCAATCTGACGAAGGACGATTTCCAGCTTTTCGACAAGGGCAAGCCCCAGGAGATCAAACAATTCCAGGTGGAATCGCCGGGCCAGAACATCGCGTTCGAGAAGCCGGTGGAGGAGACCGCGGGAGGCGGGGCGGGCGCGAACCAGGCTGGCGCGCTTCAGCAACACGATCACGCGCCCATGGTGATCCCGGATCGCTTTGTCGCGCTGGTGTTCGACGACTATCACCTGAAGATGGGCGGCATGGACAACTTCTCTCAGGGCTATCTGGTGTGGGCTCGCGACGCTGCCAGACGCTACGTTGCGACGCTGAAGCCTTCGGACCGCGTGGCCATTCTCACCACCACCGGCGAAACCGCCCTCGATTTCACCAGCGACCGCGTGAAGCTGGAGCAGGCGCTGCTCAAGCTGCACACCAGCCAGGACAAGTCGGTACAAGACATGCCCGGCGGTGGCGCCTTCGATGCCACTCACCGGCAAATCCAGTTGGAGTCACAGCAATCCCTGGGGGAATTGCAGGCCATCGTGAAGCGGATGTCGGTAGCGCCGGGACAACGGACCATGGTCCTGCTGTCGCCAGGATTCGAACTGCGCGAGGAACCCACCTGGAGCGTGCTGCCGGAAACCATGGGCCTGATCAACCGCGCGATACAGGCGGGCGTCGTGATCAACACTTTGAACGTTGCCGGCCTTTCCCCGGTCGGCAACGGCCCGGACGAAGTCCTGTTCCGGCTGGCCGACGGGACCGGCGGTACCTACGTCCGCGACCGGAACGACTACGATTCGGCCATTCACCAACTGGCTGACGCTCCCGAGTATCGCTATGTGCTCGGCTTCTCGCCGGAGAACCTGAAGCAGGATGGCAGTTTGCATAGTCTGAAGGTCTCTCTGAAGAACGGGCACGGGCTGGAAGTGAAGGCTCGCAATGCCTATTGGGATGCGAAGCCCGCGAAGGAGACAACAGAGTTGGCCGGCAACAAGGTACCGGCGGAGAATCTCACCGAAAGCAAGGAAGAGGAAAAAGAGGTCGCCGCCACACTGGGGATTACCCAGCCGCAGGCGGCTCCGCCCCCCGGTCCCCTTATGGCGAAGGCCGACCTGCCCACAGCCCCCGCGTCGGCGAATTCGGCGGAAATGACATCCACCGATGAGTCCGTGACCTTCCAGACGAAGGTGAATCTGGTGATGGTTCCGGTTGTGGTGCGCGACGCGAATGGACGAGCGGTTGGAGGCCTCACGAAGGACAATTTCCAGCTCTTCGACAAAGGCAAGCGCCAGCAAATCACGAAGTTCACCATGGAGAAAACCAGCGGCCAGGCGGTGGTGGCCAAGCCTGCGAACGCCGTTGCGAATACCGAGGGCGGCGACGTGGAAAAGCCGGCGGAGGAGCCGGTGGCCGCTCCGCAGAATTTTGTCGCCTACCTCTTCGACGACGTTCACTTGAAATTTGGAGATCTCGCGCACGTGCGTGACGCGGCCGGCCGGAACATCGACACGTTGCAAACTACCGACCGGGCGGCGATCTTCACGATGTCCGGCCAGGGCACCGTCGATTTTACCGCCGACCACGCGAAACTGCATGACGCTTTGCTCAAGCTGCGGTCGCGTCCGCTCACTGGATCGGGAGTGCAGGAATGCCCGGACGTGAGTTATTACATGGGCGACCTCATCGTCAACAAGAACGACCAGCAGGCGCTGGCCACGGCGACCCAGGAGACAGTGCTCTGCATGAGCTTACCTCCTCAGGCGCAGTCCGAGGCGCAAGGCATCGCCAGAGCGGCGGCAAACCGGGCGGTTTCCAATGGCGAGCACGAGAGCCACGTTTCCTTAGCCACTCTCAGGGAGATGGTCCGCAGGATGTCGGTGATGCCGGGCCAGCGAAATCTCATCCTCGTTTCTCCTGGATTCCTGACTCTGGAGGAACTGCTGCCCGAGGAACTCGACGTTGTCGACCTTGCCATTCGCGCCGATGTGCGGATCAGCTCGCTGGACGCGCGCGGCCTGTATACGCTTAACCCGGCCGGCGATATCGATCAGCGGCAGTACGATCCGAACGTAACGCGGATTAAGGCGCAGTATCAGCAGGACGCGGCAACGACCGACGCGAACGTTCTGGCGGAGATGGCCGCGGGAACCGGCGGAACGTTCATTCAGAACACCAACGATTTCGACGGCGGCTTTCGGCGGCTGGCCGCGCCTCCCGAGTACATCTACATGCTCGGCTTCGCGCCGGAAAACCTGAAGCCGGATGGAAGCTTTCACACGCTGAAGGTGACGCTGAGCACCGGGGATAAGCTGAATCTGCAGGCACGGCACGGGTATTTTGCGCCGAAACACGGGGAGAGCGAACAGGCGGCCGCGAAGGAAGCGATTGAGAGCGAGGTCTTCTCGCGGGAGGAGATTCACGAGCTTCCGGTGGAACTGCACACACAGTTCTTCAAGCCGAGCGACACGGAGGCGAAGCTGAAGGTGCTGGCCAGCGTGGATCTGAAACTGTTGCAATTCCGCAAAGACGAGGGGCGCAACCGGAACGACCTCACAATCGTCTCCGCCCTCTTCGACAATAACGGCAATTTTGTCACCGGAATGGAGAAGGTCGTGCACATGCGCCTGCTGGACGCCACCATGGCGCGGCTGAAGCAGGCGCCGCCGATCAAGGTGACCTCCAACTTCGACGTAAAGCCAGGGAGCTATTTGATCCGGCTGGTTGTGCGGGACGCCGAAGGGAAACTGATGGCCACCGAAAACGGCGCGGTAGAGATTCCCTAGTGGGGCAGGGCCGTGCCCTGCCGTCATTTTGTGGGGCACGATTCCATTCTGCGCGCGGGGTTGTAAACCGCGCACGGCCGATCGAATTCCTACCGATGAGACAGAGACTCACCAGTAGTCAAAAGGCAATTGGATTTCACGCCAACAGCCGGCGCGTGTCGATCGGGGTCACGCCAAGTACCAGGCGGCTATCCGGAACCGGTTCGCCCAGTTCGGCGTGCACGGGCACCACGCCGGCCCACACCGGAAGCGTGTAGTCCTCTTCGTCGTCAATTGGCCCACCAGCGCGCACTTTCGCCGAGACTTCTTCGAGGGCCAGGGCCAGCACGCTGGTCGCCTTCATCTCTTGCGGCGCCGGCTGCCGCACTTCTTCCCAGCGTCCGGACACAATGTGATTCGTGAAGCACCGCAGCGCCTCCATCTTCTCCTGCGCATCCGTCACCAACCGCGCCTTGCCCAGCACCACCACCGAACGATAATTCATAGAGTGGTGGAACGCCGAACGGGCAAGCACGAACCCATCCACCAGGGTCACCGTCACACACACCTCCACATCCGCGGTAGTGCGCAGCATCCGGCTGGCCGCCGACCCGTGAATGTAGAGCTGCTCGCCGCTGCGCACATACCCGGTGGGGACGACAAACGGCTGGCCATCCACCACGAACCCGACATGGCAGATGCGGCCCTCGTCCAGAATGGCGTGAACCTGGGCCTTGTCGTAAACGCCGCGCTTCGGAAGGCGGTGCACCTGAGTGCGTTCGGTGGGCGTGTAGGATTCCATCGTTTCTCCACTGTAGCTCGGCTAGTGGTTGTTGAAAACATCCACCTCTGATATTTTGTAACAGTCCACTTTGCGATACGCGATCAGTCTCGATATGCACGCGGCGGCGCCGCTCCACCGCCAGATCTACGAAGCATGGCGCGGCGGAATTCTGGCTGGACGCTTTCGCCACGGCGATCGCGTGCCTTCCACGCGCGAGCTTGCCTCCACGCTGGGCGTTTCCCGCAGTACCGTCACCGAAGCCTACGATCAGCTCATCGCCGAAGGCTATCTCGAATCCGCGCACGGAGCCGGCACGTTTGTCTGTCGCGAGTTGCCGGACCAGTGGCTTCGCCCCCACGGCTCTCCCGCGAACGGCTCCGCTCCGGGCGCCCCTGTTCGCCTGTCGCGCTTCGGCGCGCGGCTTGAGGATGAATCGCGGTATCCGCTCACGCCGGCCATTCCTCCCGGCTTCATCAATTTATCGTATGCACGGCCCGCTCTCGACCAGTTCCCGTTTCCCGTCTGGCGCAGGCTGCTGGCCAGGCACATTCGGCAGACCACCCCTGCCTTATTCGACTATGCGGCGCAAGCCGGCGGTAACGAGCGGCTTCGCCAGGAGATCGCCGCCTATGTGGCCCGCTCCCGCGCGGTGCGCTGCCACCCGGAACAGGTGATCGTGGTGAACGGATCCATGCAGGGCCTCAGCCTCTGCGTGCGGCTTCTGCTGGAACCCAGCGATCCGGTTGCCGTCGAAAACCCCGGTTACACGGGGGCCACCCGAATGTTCGCCGCGCACGGAGCCCGGCTGCGGGCCGTTCGCGTGGATGCCGACGGAATCGTGGTCGGCGAAATCGGCGGCAAGGCACGGCTGGCCTACGTGACGCCCTCGCACCAGTTTCCCACCGGTGTTTCCATGTCGCTGGCGCGCCGGCTCGAACTCGTCGAATGGGCGCGCCGCAGCGGCGCCGTGATCATTGAGGACGATTACGATAGCGAGTATCGCTACGTCGGCGCTCCACTTCCGGCCCTTCAGGGCCTCTCTGAGGGCGTACCGACGGTGTACCTCGGGACATTCTCCAAGGTGATGTTCCCGAGTCTGCGAATTGGTTATGTGATTGTCCCCGAGGAGCTTGTGAAACCCTTCACGGCGGCGAAATGGCTCGATGACCGGCACACACCGTTGTTGGAGCAGGCCGCCCTGGCGGATTTTCTTCGCGAAGGACACCTCGAGCGCCACGTCCGCAGGATGCGGCGGCTCTATTCCCGGCGCCGGGAAGTGCTGGTGGAATCGCTGCAACGGCATTTCGGACAGCGAGCGGCTTTGTCCGGCGATGCCGCCGGCATGCACATCCTGGTCCGCCTGGACCACCTTGAAATCGCCCATCGCGCGGACGCGAAGAGAGTGGTGCTGACCAGCGCCGCGGCCTGCTACCTCACCGAGGCGCCGCGGAACGAGTTTCTGTTCGCATTTTCCGCGATTCCGGAGCGTTCCATCCGCGAAGGCGTGAAGCGTCTGGCCGCCTGAACCCCACCAGTACGACCGGCCTACATCCCCTGAAGCGAAAGTTTGGCGAAGACGCAAGAAAACCGTTGCATCGGTACTGGGACCGTGGTTTACTCATCAATGTGGTCGGAGTGGTCAGAAATGGCCACAAAGGGATAAAAGCTGGGCCGAAGTGGATCTCGAAGCCAGATCGATGCCGGTGGTACCCCCACCTTTGGGGATATACCCGGCTCGTGTCGACGAAAAAGGCCGCCTCAAACTTCCCGCCGACTTCCAGGAATACCTGAAGGCAGTCTTCGCGGGGGAAGCGTCCGAGCGCCGTGTTTTCATAACCAGCCTCGATCTGCGCACAGTTCGAATTTACCCGCTTTCTCTGTGGAAGTACAACGAAAGTTTGCTGGAGCAGGAAACGGAAGACCCGGACGCTGCCGCGGACATCGCCTTTCTGGCCAAGGATCTGGGTGGCAGCTCCGAGCTGGATGCGCAGGGCCGGGTGCTGGTTCCCGTGGAATTGCGGCAATTGCTCAAGCTGGAATCGCAGCCGGTGTACCTCGATTGCTACAAGGGCCGCATCAGCGTGCTCACCGAGGATCTGTACAAGGAGAAGCAGGGCAAGGCCCGCGAGAACGTTCTGGAGAAGCTGAAGAGCCTGGAAAAGAAGGGTCTGCGGTAAGTCATATGTATGCACGTCCCGGTCATGCTCGGCGAAGCGCTGGAATATCTGGCGATACGGCCGGACGGAGTGTATCTGGACCTGACCGCGGGACTGGGCGGACATACCCGGGCGATCGCCGAACGGCTGACCACCGGTCTGGTGATTGCCAGCGACCGGGATGCCGAATCGCTGGAGCAGGCACGGCGGAACACGGCGAACGCAGCGTGTCGGATTCAGTATCACCACGGCAGCTTCGCGGATGCGCGCAGAGCGCTGGATGCCGCGGCTGTGGAGCGAGTGGATGGGCTCCTGGCGGACCTCGGCGTCAGCCGCTATCAGTTGACGGACCCGGAGCGCGGGTTCTCGCTGATGGCGGACGGACCCCTGGATATGCGCATGGATCGGAGCGGCGGAACGACGGCCGCGGATCTGGTGAATTTTACGTCAGAGAAGGAACTCGCCGACCTGATTTTCCGGCTCGGCGAAGAACGGAGGTCGCGACAAGCAGCCAGAGCAATCGTTCGGGCGCGGCCTGTCCACACCACCGGGCAACTGGCTGGAATTGTGGAGCAGGCCGTACCCCGGACGGGCCGTTTGCATCCGGCCACGCAGGTGTTCATGGCGCTTCGGCTCGCCGTGAACGGCGAACTGGAACAGTTGGAAGGTCTGCTGGCGCGGGTGCCGGAGTTGGTGGCGCAAGGCGGACGCATCGTTTTCATTACGTTCATGTCTTTGGAGGATCGGCTGGTGAAGCGGGGCTTTCAGGACATGGCGCGGTCCGAACGTGCGGTGATTTTGACGAAGCACGTCATCAGGCCGTCGGAGGCAGAGGTCAGGAGCAACCCGCCGTCGCGTAGCGCCAAGCTGCGCGCGGTGGAGATGAGATAAGCGAATACCATGGCAACGCTGGCAGCAATTTTCGACAGATTCACACTCGCTCGGGAGGCCGCCCAGGCGCCCGCCCGCGCACGCGAGACGGCCGACGATTTTATGGTCCGCCCCATCGCCAATGAGCACCTGATCTGCTTTGTCAAGAAGATCGACAACTCCGGCATCGTGCGCGAGGATGACCCTCGCGCGGGCCGGGCCTGCTGGAAGGTGATTGGCACTGGCGTGATCAGCACCGTTGCGCTGCTGTTCATGATGCTGCCCAGCGTGCTCGGCTTGCTGTCGGGCTACCAGCTCCAATCGCTGCGCGACGAGCGTCAGAAGCTGCAGACGGCTATTTCAGCGGCGGAACTGACAGAGAGCCGGCTGCTCAGCCCCGAGAATCTCGACAAAATTGCCAAGGCGCGCGACTATTCCGCCCCGGCGGCGGGCCGCATGGTGTACCTCGACAACCGGGACGGCAACCGTCTGGCCAGGAACGGGGAGCCCTCCGCAACCGTCGCGGCCCGGTAACAACGCTTTGACTCTGGGGAATTCACCGTGGACGAGCATGAGTACGAACCGAACGATGCGGGAAATGCGACCACTCGAGTGCGTATCTTCGCGCGCTTCGTATTCCTATGGGCCGCGATCGTCCTCGTCCGCCTGGTGCAGTTGACCATCGTTCAGCACAACGAATTCCACCACCTCGCCGACCGCGAACACGAACATCTGGTAAAGGTAGAGCCGCAGCGCGGGGCTATTCTGGACCGCACCGGTCAGCGCCTGGCTATGAGCCTGCCGGTGGATTCCGTCTACATCAATCCCCTGCAAATTGGGGATGCCGGCGTCGCTGCGGAGATTCTTGCCGGAGTCCTCAACCTGGATCAAAAGAAAGTGCTGGCCGACATCCAGAATGCGGCGGCGGGGCATCGTGGCTTTCTGTGGATCAAACGCAGAATCGATCCGGAAGAATCGCAGCGCCTGCGCAGCCTCAACCTCGACTGGATCAACTTCGAGCCGGAACACCGGCGCTTCTACCCGTACGAACAGCTGGCCGCTCACCTTTTGGGAAGCATGAGCAGCGATGACCGCGCTCTGGAAGGCGTGGAACTGAAACTGGACAACCAACTGAAGCCCCGCGCAGGTATTTTGCGCGTGAGCACGGACGTGCGCCAGCAGAGCTTCGACGAGGAAAACGCCAGCGCTCCGGCCGAGCCTGGCGCGGACGTGCACCTGACCATCGACAGCCGTATCCAGTACATCGCCGAACGCGAATTGAAGCGCACTGTGATCGAGCACCATTGCTGGACCGGCAGCGTGGTGGCCATGGACCCGCGGACCGGCGAGATCCTCGCGCTGGCCAGCTATCCGACTTTCGATCCGAATGAGCCTCCGCAGCAACTCCACGATCCCGCGCGCCTCAACAACGCCGTATCGGCCACGTTCGAGCCCGGATCGGTGTTCAAGGTAATCACGCTGACCTCCGCGCTGGAAACGACGAACTTGAAGCCGGACACCATCATTCCCTGCTACAACGGCGCTTTTCACTTCTACGACCGGGTGATCCACGATCACGAACCGTACGCCGCCTTGCCCATGTCCGGCGTGCTCGCCCATTCGAGCAACATCGGTGCCATTCAGATCGGTCTCAAGGTGGGCAAGGAAAAGCTGTACGAGTATGTGAAGCGCTTCGGCTTCGGACAGAAAACCGGATTGATGCTCCCGGGCGAACTGGGCGGTCTGGTGCGCCGCCCCGAGAAGTGGAGCAAGACTTCGATTGCCTCGGTGGCCATGGGCCACGAAGTCACGGTGACGACGGTGCAACTGGCGCGGGCGTGTTCGGTGATCGCCAACGGCGGTTACCTGGTGCGGCCGCATCTGCTGGCCAACACGCAGGTGGACCCGCCGCAGCGGGTGATTCGTCCGGAAACCGCGTTCACCATGCGCCGCATGATGGAAGGGGTGGTGCTGTACGGCACCGGCAGGCCCGCGCGTCTGGACGGATACAGCTCCGCCGGCAAGACCGGAACGGCGCAAATCGCCGACAACACGACGCACCATTACACGCATTTCTATAATGCATCGTTCATGGGCTTCGCCCCGGTAGCCGATCCGGCCATTGTGATTGTGGTCACTGCGAACGGCTCAACCGGCCATGAGGGCTATGGCACCGACGTTTCGGCTCCCGTGTTCAAGGCGATAGCCGAAGCGGCCCTGCGCTATCTGAACGTACCCAGAGATTTGCCTGATTCATCTCCCAACCCGGACACCGGCAAGGTCGACGACAACGACGTTGCCGCTATTGCGGATCTCGGATCCGATGCCCTCCCGCTGGATTCCTCCGACGAAAGCCCCGCCAATGGGACCGAATCGGAGGACCAGCGGGTCTTTTTACCGGCGCCCGCTCCCAATTTGCTGGTGGCGCCAAAGGTGCCGAACTTCGTGGGAATGACGGCGCGAGGGGTGGCCGAGGAAGCTGCGGCCAACGGCATCCCGGTGGTGTTTCAGGGTCATGGAATCGCCCGGGCGCAGGCGCCGCTGGCGGGCGGAATGCTGGCGTCGGGACAGAAGGTCAGGGTGGAGTTCACCAACTAGCGATGTGTGCGGGCAAGGGGTATATCCCGACGATTTTCGGGCTCCGACGTGGGGCAGGTCCGTGCCCTGCCTGCGCATCCCGCGGCCGATTTTCAACCGGCTTGGCGCGGGTTACAAACCCGCCCGCGGGATACAATCCAGCCCCACAAACGAAAGCGGGAATGAGAGCCCGGCGCGGGGCACGGCCCTGCCCCACTTCGAACCGTCGCGGGCGGGACCGCCAGGTTCAATGACGCTGGAACAACTGCTCTCCGGCATCTCGAACGCGGCGCCGATCCCGCCTTCGCTCTCCGCCTCCGAAATCACAGGCCTGGACTACGATTCCCGCCGCATCGAGCCCGGCTTCGTTTTCTTCGCATTTCCCGGCGCGAAAGTGGATGGCCGGAATTTCGCCGCTTCGGCGATCGAGCGCGGCGCCATCGCCGTGGTGAGTGAGTTGCCGGCTCCGGATGGCTGGAACGCCCCGTGGATCCAGGTGGAGCATGGTCGCGCGGCGCTGGCTCAGGCAGCGCGCAATTTCTATGATTCGCCGGACCAGCGGCTGGCCATCACCGGCATTACCGGCACGAATGGCAAAACCACCACAGCCTTCATCACGGATGAGATGCTGCGGTCGGCCGGCCGCACCACCGCGCTGGTGGGGACCATTGAATACCGCCTGGGCACAAAACGCCTGCCCGCCGTCAATACCACGCCGGAATCGCTCGATCTCTACCGTCTGTTTCATGAGCTGGAGGGTGCTGGGGGCACCCATGTGACAATGGAAGTTTCGTCGCACGCCCTGGCGGTTGGGCGCGTGCAGGGAATGGCCTTTCACACGGCGGTATTCACGAACCTCACCCGGGACCACCTCGATTTTCACCAGACCATGGAGAGCTATTTCGCCGCCAAGAGCCTGCTGTTCCGGCCCTCCAGCGGCGTCGCGCCAAAGTGGGCGGCCATCAACCACGACGATGGCTGGGGCCGGAAGATTAGCACGGCGCCGGAAACGCGCGTGCTCTGGTACGGCCTGGAAGAGGGCGCCACGGTGCGGGCGCGCGACGTGAAAATGAACTTCGAAGGAGTGCGGTTCACGGTCGATTCGGAGAGCGGGTCCTTTCCGGTAAAGTCGCCGCTGGTGGGCCGCATGAATGTGTACAACATCCTGGCGGCGGTATCGGCGGGCCTCAGCTATAAGCTGGCGCCGGAGGTCATCGCGCGCGCCGTGGCCGATTGCGAAGCGGTGCCCGGCCGGTTCGAACGGATTCGCCGAGGGCAGCCGTTTCTGGTGGTGGTGGATTATGCCCACACCGACGACGCTCTGCGCAACGTAATCTCCGTGGCGCGCGAACTCGCGCCCAAGCGGGTGATTACTCTGTTCGGCTGCGGCGGCGACCGGGATCGCAGCAAACGTCCGCTCATGGGCATGGCCGCTGGCGGGTTGAGCGACTTTGTGGTGCTCACCTCCGACAATCCGCGTTCGGAAGATCCGCTGGACATCATCAACGATGCGCTGGTGGGCCTGCGGCGCACGGACACGCCGCACGCCGTGGAACCGGATCGCGGCAAGGCAATTCGGCTGGCGCTGCACGAGGCCCGGCCCGGTGACGTCGTCATTCTGGCGGGCAAGGGGCACGAGACGTATCAGATTATTGGCCCGAAGACACTTCACTTCGACGATCGCGAAGTGGCGCGGGCCGTGTTGCGGGAGATGGGATGCAATTCCCAGTGAAACGGATCGCGGCGGTACTGGGGCTCGCTACGGACATCGACGCCGATGTCACCGGCTGGAGCACGGACACACGCACGCTCGCGCCTGGCGATTTGTTCTTCGCGCTGCCGGGGCCCAACTTCGATGGCGGCGCTTTTGTCGCGGAAGCGCTTGCCCGCGGCGCGGTCGCGGCGGTCGCGGAACAATCGGTACCGAGCGGCGACGGTGAGGGAGTGGTCCTGCCCGTTCCCGATACCCTTTGCGCCCTCCAGAAACTGGCCGCCTGGGCGCGCGAAGCCTGGGGCGGCGACATCGTGGCCATCACCGGCAGCGCCGGTAAGACTTCCACGAAAGAGGTGATTGCCGACCTGCTTTCCACGCGCCTCCGAACCGGTCGCACCACCGGTAACCTCAACAACCACATCGGCGTACCGCTTTCGCTCCTGCGGCTGCCGCAAGAGGCGCAAGTCGGGGTGATCGAGATTGGCATGAACCACGCCGGCGAAATTTGCGATCTGGCGAAGATCGCCCGCCCGCGCATCGCCGTGGTGACCAATGCCGGCTACGCCCACGTGGAGAATTTCGAGGATGGAATCGAAGGAGTGGCGCGAGCGAAGCGGGAACTGGTGGAAGCTCTGCCGGCTGACGGCATCGCCGTCCTCAACGCCGACGACGCCCGTGTGGCGCGGTTTACTCACGCGGGCCAAACCATCACTTTCGGCATCGGCCACGACGCCGATATTCGTGCCCAGGACGTCGCCCTTACCGAGTGCGGCGCGCGATTCCGCGTCGAAGGCATGCTCTTCCAAACGGAACTCACCGGCCGTCACGGGGTGCTCAACATTCTGGCGGGGCTCGCGGTAGCGCGCATGTACGGAATCGCGCTTGCGGATCTGGTGGACGCGGTGGCCGGTTTGAAGCCGGGCCGAATGCGTGGCGCGCGGTTCATGCACCGAGGTATTCTGATTTTTGACGATTGCTATAACTCTAACCCCGACGCCGCACGCGCCATGATCGACGTGCTGCGCGACACGCCGGCTCAACGCCGTGTCGCTGTCCTTGGGGAAATGCTCGAGCTTGGACGTTGGTCCGAGATCCTGCACCGCGAAGTAGGCCGCTACGTCGCGGAAAGCGGGATGTCTGTGCTTGTAGGTATACGCGGCGCTGCCAGCTCTATGGTGGACGCAGCCGTCAAAGCGGGCCTCTCCGAGGCCGCCGCGTACTTTTTTGACACACCCGAAAGCGCAGGCGAGCACTTGCGCGGAATCGCCCGCGAAGGCGACGCCGTCTTGTTCAAAGGCTCGCGGGGAACCCGCGTCGAGAAGGCCCTCGAAAGGTTCGTGGCCTGATACCTCATGCTCTACTGGCTCTTTTACGAGAAGCTGTTTCACTTCTTCACTCCGTTTCGCGTGTTTCAGTACGCCACTGTGCGCACAGCGTTCGCCAGCCTGACGGCGCTGTTTCTGTGCATCGGCCTCGGCCCCGTCCTGATTCGCAAACTGCGCCAGATGCAGATCGGCCAGCATATCCGCGAAGACGGACCGCAATCGCACATGTCCAAGGCGGGAACGCCCACCATGGGCGGCCTGCTGATTGTCATCTCCATCTTCGTCCCCACCCTGCTGTGGGCAAATCTCACCAACCCCTATGTATGGATCTCGTTGCTGGGTATGGTTTCCTTCGGCGCCATCGGTTTCTGGGACGACTACACCAAGCTGAAGCGGATGCGCAACCTCGGTCTCACCGCGCGCCAGAAAATGGTCTGGCAGATTGTGGTGGCCCTGCTGATCGGCTTCATCCTGCTGGGCCTCCATTCGCGCAATCTGTACTCCACGACGCTGAACGTTCCCTTTGTGAAGAACTTCAAGCCGGATCTGTTGATCCACGATCTGACCGGCAACCCGCTCACGTATCCACTGGCCTTCATTCCGTTCTACGCGTTCATGACGCTGATCCTGGTGGGTTCCACCAATTCGGTTAACCTCACCGACGGGCTGGACGGGCTGGCCATCGGGCTGATGATCATCGCGGCGGGAGCCATGACCATTCTGGCCTACGTCACCGGCCACGCGCGGTTCGCCGAGTATCTGGGGCTGGCGCGGCTCTCGGGCGCGGCGGAGCTGACCATTTTCTGCGGAGCGCTGACCGGCGCTTCCATCGGCTTCCTCTGGTACAACGCGCATCCGGCGGAAGTGTTCATGGGCGACGTCGGCTCGCTTGCCTTGGGCGGTGGCATGGGCGTGGTGGCCATCCTCATCAAGCAGGAGCTGCTGCTTCCCTTTATCGGTGGCGTCTTCGTGATGGAGGCGCTCTCCGTAATCCTTCAGGTGGGCAGCTACAAACTGCGCGGCAAGCGGATATTCAAGATGGCGCCGATCCACCATCATTTTGAGGCTCTGGGGTGGAAGGAGTCGAAGATCATCGTGCGGTTCTGGATTGCGGGGCTGGTGCTGGCGCTGTTCGCGCTCACCACGCTGAAGCTGCGATGAGGATGGCGGAAAGAAGACCGCCGCGTCTCCATCGCGGCGCGGCTGCGCGCGGTTTCCGAGCCGTGACGGAGCGGTCTTTATGCAAGTGAACGGCGCCACGGTGGCGGTAGTGGGCATGGCGCGTTCGGGCCTCGCCGCGGCCGAGTTGCTGATAGCGAACGGCGCGAGTGTCCGTGCCATCGAAGGTAAGATCACACCCGAGCTGCGCGACAAAGTGAGCCAGCTTGAGGTCGGCCTCTTTCCGCAGGAAGAGAGCTCCTTCGAGGGTGTGCAGCTTGTCGTCACTTCGCCGGGCGTGCCTGTCGACGACCAGATCCTCAGTCGCGTGCGAGCACGCGGAATCCGCGTGGTGGGCGAAGTGGAACTGGCCTTTTGGTACCTCGAAGGCCCCATCATCGGCATCACCGGCTCGAACGGGAAAACCACCACGACTGCGCTCACCGGCCACATCCTCGAAGAGTCCGGCGTGCCTTGCCAGGTGGGCGGCAACATCGGCCTTCCGCCCACCGCTATGGTGGCTACGTCGCGGCCGGACCAATGGAACGTCCTCGAACTCTCCAGTTTCCAGCTCGAAACGATCGAGACCTTTCGAGCCCGCATCGGCGTGGTGCTGAACGTCACACCGGACCATCTGGATCGGCATCACACCTTCGCCAACTACGCCGCCGCCAAAGGACGTTTGTTCGAGAAGCAGCAGAAAGGCGATTATGCCGTGCTCAACGCCGATGATCCGATCGCGATGGAGTACGCCGCCATCACCTCCGCCTCCCCGCTCTGGTTCAGCCTGGCGCGCCCGGTAACGCCCGGCTTGTGGCTGGATGGCGACGCCATCCGTTTCGACGAACAGAAGCTGCTGGCTGTCGCGGACATTCCGCTGCGCGGCCGGCACAACGTGGAAAACGTTATGGCCGCCGCAGCTGCTGCCCGCCTCGCCGGCGCGACAATCCCCCGGATTGCCGCCGCCGTGCGCAGTTTTCCCGGCGTGGAGCATCGTCTGGAGCGCGTCCTCGCGGTCAACGGCGTCACCTGGTACAACGACTCGAAAGCCACCAACGTCGACGCCGCGCTGAAAGCCATCGACGCGTTCGCCGGCGACCTGTGGATCATTCTGGGCGGCAAGGACAAGGGCAGCGACTATGGGCCGCTGCGCGAGCCCCTCCGCGCCAAGGCCCACGCCGCGCTGCTGATTGGCGCTGCCGCCGACAAAATTGCCGGGCAACTGAGCGGCGCGGTGCCGCTGGTGCCCTGCGGCTCGCTCGACCGCGCCATTCACTACGCCCGCGGCCACTCCTCCGCCGGTGACGTGGTGTTGCTGGCCCCGGCGTGCGCCAGTTTCGATCAGTTCGACAACTTCGAGCACCGCGGCCGGGTATTCAAGGAAATCGTGGAAAGGATTGCACTGGAGAGCTGACTATGGCGCAACGTCTCCGTACCGACTGGACTCTTTTCTTCACCGTGGTGGCGATGGTCTGCTTCGGCCTGGTGATGGTGTACAGCGCGTCCTCGGTAACCGCTGACATCCGCCTTCACGACACCAGTCACTACCTGGTGCGGCAACTCGGCTGGGCGGCCATTTCATTCATCGCGCTGATGTGGCTCAAGCGGCACGATTACCGGCTGCTGCAATCGAGCCGCTGGGCGTTTCTTCCCCTGAGCATCGTGCTGGTCCTGTTGGTGGCGGTCTACTTCCTCGACTGGAAGACGCACCGCTGGTTTCGCATGGGCCTGGCCTCTTTCCAGCCGTCCGAATTCGCCAAGCCGGTGCTGGCCATCTTCCTTGCCTGGTTTGTCACCGTGCGCGCGCGGGCCATCAACACATGGAACACCATCCTGCCGGCGTCCATGGCCCTGGGCGGGCTGGCCGTGGCGGTAGCGGTGGCGGACCTGGGAACCGCCATCGTGCTGGTGCTCACGGCCACCGTGGTCTTTTATGTGGCCGGACTCGCCCGCGGGTATTTCATTACCGCTCTCTGCGTGCTGGCCCTGTTTTCCGGCGTGGCGGTGATTTCCAAGCCGTACCGCATCGCCCGCGTGGTCGGGTTCGTGGACCCTGGATACAAACTGCTGGCGCGCATCGACTCGAGCGGCCGCATGCGCAACTACCTGCTGCAGTCGAAGACTTCCGACACCGGCTACCAGGCTCTGCAATCGAAGATCGCGGTGGGCAGCGGCGGAGCGCTGGGCGTGGGGTTGATGGAGGGCAAACAGAAACTGTTCTATCTTCCCGAGGCCCACACCGATTTCATCTATGCCGTGGTGGGCGAAGAGCTCGGACTCTTCGGCTGCACGGCGGTGCTGGCGGGGTTTCTGCTGCTGCTTTGGCGAGGACTGCGGCTCTATTGGCTCGCCCCCGACGATTTCGGGCGCTATCTGGCGCTGGCTGTAACTGCCTCCATTGTGTTCCAGGCTCTGATCAACATGAGCGTGGTCCTTGGTCTGGGACCGACTAAGGGAATCCCCCTGCCCATGATCAGCTTCGGCGGCAGCTCCCTGCTGAGCACACTCATCTGTTGCGGCCTGTTGCTCAGCGTCAGCGATCGCTCGGGATGACCCAGCCGCGCACCTTCCTGATGGCCGGCGGCGGAACCGGCGGCCACGTCATCCCCGCCCTTGCCGTCGCCCGCGAGCTCGAAAGCCGCGGGCATCATGCCGTCTTCGTCGGCACGCACGAGGGATTTGAGGCAAAGCTGGTGCCCTCAGCCGGGTTTCCCATAGAGTGGATTGCTGTTGGCGGACTCAAGGGCCTGGGGGCGGCTAAAGTGCTACGGACGCTGGTGGGACTTCCCGGCGGTGTTGCGCGAGCCCTGGGTATCCTCCGGCAACACCAGCCTGCGGCGGTATTCAGCATGGGCGGGTATGTGGCCGGGCCCGTCGTGATAGCGGCCGCTTTGCGCGGCGTACCCATTGTGGCTATGGAGCCAAATGCCATCCCCGGGTTCACCAACCGGCGCATGGCTCGATTCATCCGTCGCGCTCTGATCAGCTTTCCGGAAACCAGCCGTTTCTTTCCCAAAGGCCGCACCGAATTGATCGGCGTGCCGGTTCGGCGCGCGTTCTTCGAGCTTCCTCAGAAGCCCCATGAAGCCCTGCTTACCGTGCTGATCACCGGTGGCAGCCGCGGTTCTCGCACGCTGAACAATGCGGCGCAGGAGAGCTGGCCCCTGTTCCGCGGCGCGGGGACTGAGATCCGCCTCATTCACCAGACCGGCTCGGTTGCCCCCTACGAGCAAATTGGCCATGATTTCCGGCGATCCGGCCTCGATGGCCGAGTGGTCCCCTTTATCCACGATATGCCGGCTGCCTTCGCCGAGGCGGATCTCATCGTCTGCCGCTCGGGCGCCGGCGCTCTCGCCGAATTGGCTGCGGCGGGGAAGCCGTCTATCCTTGTTCCCTTCCCTTTCGCCACCGACGATCACCAGCGCCATAACGCCGAGGCCTTCCAGAACGCCGGCGCTGCCCGGCTGGTGCTGGACGGCGAGATGACCGGCGAACGGCTCGTGCGGGAAATTCGGGAACTGGCGTCGGCGCGGCCCCTGCTGGAGCAAATGGCCGCCAATGCGCGGGCGCTGGCACGGCCAGGAGCGGCGCAGAGGGCGGCCGATGTTTTGGAAGAGGTGTCACATTCTGTCACCTGACAACGTCACATAGCGTTGTAGACTTATCAACTGGAGAGAACCAACCATGAAGAAACTTCCTCTTGCTGTCTTTCTGGCGTTTTCAATCGTCGCCTTCGTCCAGGTCAAGGCCGATGAGCATGGCGCTCGCGGAGGCGGTGTCAGTCATCCCCCGCCGGCTCACGGGCCCTCGCCCGTACGCGGCAGTGGTCACGCGGTGACACCAAACCGATCTTTTGTGGACAAAGCAGGACATCCCAACGCGCCACACGTTCACGACAATGGCAAATGGATTGGGCACGACAGCGGTCGCAACGACGCTCGCTATCACCTGGACACGCCATGGCAGCATGGACACTTTGCGGGCGGCTTCGGTCCCAGCCACGTGTTTCGCATTGAGGGCGGCGGTCCGAGCCGCTTCTGGTTTGGCGGCTTCTACTTCAGCGTGTCCCCGGTGGACGTCGGATACTGTGGCGACTGGCTCTGGGACAGCGACAACATCGTGATTTACGAAGATCCGGATCACGTTGGCTGGTATCTTGCGTACAACGTCCGGCTGGGCACGTACGTACACGTGATGTACCTGGGCAATTCATAAATCCGCGTACAATTCCAATAACCAGCTTCCCCCCGCGCGCCTTTGGGAGTCGAGTCTCCCAAGGGCGCGCTTCGGCTCCTCTGTTCAACGGCGCAGATAAGCTTGCGGCAGCGCAGAACACCCTTGGAACGCTCCAGACCACCCTGGGGAGGCTTCGACCGGCCTCCCGACTGGCCCGGACACGCGGCGCGGCCATGGGGAATAGCAGCTAAGATACTAATTCCAAAGGTATTTACAAATCGACACAAGCAGGCCCTCCAGTTTGACGTATCCTCAGGGCGGGTAGGTTAATCAATATAAATGCACGACGGTTGTGGGATACCCCCATGACTGGTAAGGTTAGAGAAAGTTGCAGCGACTCTCCGGACTACGCGGTCCCGAGCCGCAGGGGTTTTCTTTGAGTTCAGCAGGGATCACTTTAGCCGTTCTTCTATGGTCGGGATCGGTGCAAGCGGAGCCGTCCACGGATCCGACGGAAACCGAAGTATTGCAACGCTACCTGACCGCCAGCCAGACGCAGTCAGCCGCAATGCGCGGTGTGCGCATGGATGTCGACATTGATGCTACGCTACCCAAGTTGAAGAAGCAGGGGCACATGCATGCGCTCCGCAGCATATCCAAAGTAGGCCGGGTGACCTATCGTGCGCTCGGTTTCAACGGCGATGCGACCATTAAGAACGACGTCATTGCCCGCTACCTGACTGCGGAAGTGCAAGCCCAGGGCAACGGGCAGGATTTGAGCATCACGCCGGCCAACTACAAATTCAAATTTCATGGCCTCGAGGATCGCGAGGGCCAGAGCGTCTACGTGTTCCACGTCACGCCGCGAAAGAAGCGAGTCGGCTTTTTCAAAGGCGAGGTCTGGCTCGATCCGCAAACCTGCATGCCCTTGCGCGAGCAGGGCCGCTTCGTGAAGAATCCATCCATCTTTTTCAAAAGAATGGACTTTGTCCGCAAGTACCAACTCAAGGACGGGGTGTCGCGGCCGCAGCACATTGAGAGCGTCGTGCAGACGCGCATCGTCGGCCCGGTCCAGATCAGCATCAATTTCGACAATTACACCCTCGCGCCGGATGACGACGGCGCTAGTGCCGCCGCCGGTGATGGCGACAATCAGTAAGTTCTCCTGGCTCCAACGTTGAATCCAGGGCGGGAACTGCCGTAAGCTCAAAGGAGTACAGAATGAGAACACTATTTCTGAACCCGCCGTCTTTTGAGGGTTTCGACGGAGGCGCCGGCTCGCGCTGGCCAGCCTCCCGCGAGATCGAATCGTACTGGTATCCGGTATGGCTCTGCTACCCGGCAGGCATGCTGGAGGACAGCAGGGTGGTGGACGCTCCCCCGCACAAGATCTCCATCGATCAGTGCGTTGCTATGGCGAGCGAGTACGAGCTGCTTGTGCTGTTCACTTCCACGCCCGGTTTTCACGTGGACGTGAAGATAGCCGAGATGATGAAGGACGTGAACTCGAAGCTGAAGGTCGCCTTTGTCGGGCCGCCCGTCACCGTCGAGCCGGACAAGGCGTTTCAGGACACCACTGCGGTTGATTTCATAGTGCGCCGCGAGTTCGACCATCAGATTGTGAATTACGCCAAAGGTACGCCGCTGGCCGACCTGCCCGGCGTCAGCTACCGGAAGAACGGCGGCGTGGTGCACAATCCCGAGGGCGCGGTGATTGAGAACCTCGACGAGCTGCCTTGGGTCACGAAGACCTACAAGCGCGACCTCGACTTCCGCCGCTACAACGTTCCGTTCCTGCTGAATCCTTATATCTCCTTTTACACGTCGCGCGGCTGCCCGGCGATGTGTACATTCTGTTTGTGGCCGCAGACGCATTCGGGACACCGCTGGAGACTGCGGTCGTCGGACGACATCGCCGCGGAAGTGAAGTTCACGCTGGAAAACTTCCCCGGTCTGAAGGAAATCTTCTTCGACGACGACACCTTCAATTACAAGAAGCAGCGCACCATCGAGCTGTGCGAGAAACTGCGGCCGCTCAACTTCACTTGGTCGTGCACGTCGCGCGTAACCACCGACTACGACACGCTGAAGGCGATGAAGGAAGCCGGCTGCCGGCTGATGATCGTCGGCTATGAAAGCGGCGACGAGCAGATTCTGCGCAACATCAAGAAGGGCGCTACCGTTGACGCCGCGCGGCGCTTCACCGAGAACGCGCACAAGCTGGGGCTGGTCATCCACGGCGATTTCATCGTGGGTCTTCCCGGGGAAACCCGCGAGAGCCTCCGCAAAAGCATCGATTTCGCCAAGACGCTGGATGTCGAAACCATTCAGGTTTCCATCGGCCACGCCTATCCGGGCACCGAATTCCACGACTACGCGAAGAAGAACGACCTCTTCACCATCGAATCGATGACCGACGAGAGCGGCCACCAGCTTCCCAACATCGTTTACCCGGGGCTCAACCGTGGCGAACTGGTGGAGTGGGTGGAGCGCTTCTACGACGAATATTATTTCCGTCCGAAAACGGCCTGGCGGGTAGTGAGCAAGGCCATCGCCAACCGCGATCTCCCACGCCTGTACAAGGAAGCGCGCGAATACCTTGCGCTGCGTTCCAAGCGCAAGAAGTTCATCAGCGACCAGCGCACCGCAACCAGCGCGGCGGCGCTGAGCGAGGCGGGGGAACGCGTTTCTTGAGCCTCGGGCAAAACCCAAACGCGCGGCTGTCCTCTAAAACCCGTCTTGTTGCTCTGATCGTCATTCTCAGCCAGGCTTTGGGAAACTGGTCGCTCGCCTGGGGCATGAAGCACGACTCCCCGCATATGGCGCTTTCGCCGCTCGCGGTGTTGCGCGCCATCTTCAGCCCATGGGTGGGCCTGGGGATTGTTCTGCTGATCCTGTGGCTCCTTTCGCGCATGGCTCTGCTCAGTTGGGCGGACCTTAGCTACGTGCTGCCGGTGACGTCGGTGGGCTACGTTCTCTCGGCCATTCTCGGTAAGTATTCGTTTGCCGAAGAAATATCTCCGGCGCGCTGGGCCGGCATCGCGTTGATCGTGGCGGGCACGGCTCTGGTTGGACGCACCGAGCGGAACACGACGCAGACTCCGCTGGCCGTGGAGAGCCGCACGTGAAACTGCAGGCCTGGCTGCTTCTCTTCATCATGGTAGGTAGTACCGTGGCCGGCGATGTGCTCCAGTCCATGGAGATGAAGCGCCACGGGGAAGTCTGCTTCCGCAATGGACGCCTGGCCTCGGCGCTTTCCGCACTGGCCACCAACGTCTGGCTCGCCCTCGCCATTGTCTTCATGGCCATATCGTTCTTTGCCTTTATGAAGCTGCTTACCGTCGCCGACCTGAGTTTCGCCGTTCCGGCGTCGGCCGCCAGCTTCGTGCTGGAGACGATTTTTGCGAAGATCTTTCTGAAAGAGCAGATCTGCCTCCGGCGCTGGGCGGGCGCGGCCCTGGTCGCCTGCGGCGTAGCGTTGCTCGCGCTGTGATCTGGCTGCTCGCGGTTCTCACTGCCGCCGCCGCGGCGTATCAGCTGATTGCGCTTGTGGCCACCATCCGGCACTTCCGAGGTGAACCCGGCATTCGGAGTTCGTTCTCACCGCCGGTGTCCATTCTGAAGCCGATGTATGGCTCCGACCCCGGGCTTTATGAGGCGCTGCGCTCGCACGCCGTGCAGGAATATCCGGAGTTTGAGATCGTGTTCGGTGTTCGCAGTATCGACGACCCCTGTCTGGAAGACATCGAACGGCTTCGCTGCGAGTTCCCGAACCTGCACATCCGTCTGGTGCACTGTCGCGGGAAAGCGCCTAACGGCAAGGTGGCCGCGCTTGCCGAGATGGCCCGCCAGGCGCGTCATTCACTGCTGCTGGTTAACGACGCAGACATTTCCGTGCCGGCCGGATACCTGCGCGATGTGGTGGAGCCGTTGGCCGACGAAGCAACCGGCATCGTCACGTGCCTGTACCGCGCTGCCGCCGATCATCTGCCGGGCCGCTGGGAAGGTTTGGGCATCGTGACCGATTTCGCGCCGAGCACGCTGGTGGCGCCCTTCGTTGGGGTATCCGAGTTCGGACTCGGGTCCACCATCGCCTTCCACCGCGAGGATCTGGCGGCAATCGGCGGATTTCAAGCGATTGGCGAATACATCGCCGACGACTACCAACTCGGCGCGCGCATTCATCGGCTGGGACGGCGCAACGTGATATCGCGCGTGGTGGTGGACACCCATTTATATGCGTCGTCGTGGAGCGAAGTTTGGCAGCACCAGGTGCGCTGGGCGCGGACGATTCGATCCTCCCGCGGTGCCTACGCCGGGCTGATTATCACGCAGGCTACTTTCTGGGCCGTTGTGGATGCCGCTTTCGGCCGGTGGTGGCTGGCGGCGGCGCTGCTGGCCCTGCGCATGATTATGGCGATAACGGCGGGCTGGTGGGGATTGCGCAGCCGCGATGTGCTGCGTTTGTGGCCGTTGATTCCGCTCCGGGATTTGTGGGCCATGGCCGTGTGGATGGCCGGCATGTTCGGGCGTCACGTGCGCTGGCGCGATAAGGAACTGACACTGGATTCGCAGGGACGGATTATCCGCTCGGAGCCCGTTTAATCCGCACAGACTTCAACTCAACTTATCCAAATCGATGCCCGCATCCCAGCTCTCCTCGGAACGCATCAGTTCCTCCCAGGTGACCTCGCGTCCCGTGTACATGGCCGTTCGGCCCAGCATCGCCGTCAACGACGATTCCACGCCCGTGGCGGCCTGGTTGTGGAATTTGCCGGAGATGATGCTATCGATGAACGAGCGATGCTTCTCGGCATCCGCTTCCGCAAGGTTGTCCGCGAATGCGCCGGAGGCCGAGAACTCGCCCTGCTTCTTCTCGCTGCCCGCCCACATCCACTTCTCTTCCCCGTCAATCCCCAGCGGGCCGGAATAGGGCGACTGCGACGCCCCGCGCGTGCCAAAAAGCGTTCGCACACATCAAACGGTCCCTTGCCAAATTGTTTCGAGCTGAAATTCACCTGCACATCGCCGGGGTACCAGAAGCATACGGAACAGTGCCCCAGACAGTCGTCCGGCTCGCGGCCTTTCCGTCCACCGGCGCCCAGAGCCTTCACCGGGTGCCCCTGCAATACCCAGTTACAAATATCAAGGGCATGGATATTCTGCTCCACGATGATGTCGCCTGAGAGCACGCGATCGTGCAGCCAATTGCGAATGCGCATCTGCGCGGGGAGCGCGTCCGGGTGGGTGGCGTTCAGGTACTGGCAATAGTAGTAAGCGTCGGCAAACCCGACCTCGCCGATGGCCCCCGCGTGAATGCGCCGCACCAGTTCGACGAACGGCGGCGCATTGCGAATCTGAAAGCCCACCTCGAGACTGAGGCGTCCCTCGGCTTTGCGCCCGATCTCGAGGACGCGCCGCGTGCCGGGAACATCCACGCCGACGGGCTTTTCGCAGTAGACGTGCTTGCCCGCATCGACGACGGCGCTCAGATGTTGCGGATGGAAATATGGCGGCGTGGCGATTACGATGGCGTCCAGCGCGGCCGACGCGGCAATCTGCTCAAACGCGTGCGGGCCGCGGAATATCTGCGCGGGGTCGACAACCGCGAATTCGTCGAAATGCTTCTTCGCGCGATCGAGCTGGTCCGCGAAGAGATCGCCCAGTGCCACCACGCGGGCACCGGCGTTCTTCACCATGCTGTCGGCCACCGTGGTGCCGCGCCCGCCACAGCCGAGCAACCCAACCCGCACCGCGGAATTCGCTTCGGTTCCGCGCACCAGCCCCGATCCAACAATCGTCAGCCCCGCGGTTTCCAGGAATGTTCTCCGGGTACTTCCCATGCCCCCTCCTCAGCCAATCAGTTTTTCCAGGAACGCCTTCGACGCCCGAATGTCCTCGGCCTGCGCCCGGCCGGATATCTCCCGCTCGATGGTGATGGGCCCGCGATACCCCACCTCTTTCAGCCGCTGGATGAAGCGCGGGAAATCCACTTTGCCCTTGCCGATGGGCACCTCTTCCCCGAGCCGGTTCGGATCGGTCGGGTAGAGACCGTCCTTGGCATGGACACCCAGCACGTACGGGCCAAGCAGATCGAGCGCATCCACCGGGTTCGCCTTGCCATAGAGAATGAGATTGGCGCAATCAAAGTTTACGCCCAGATTGTCGAGGTCCACCGCCTTGATCGCACGCAGCAACGTCACCGGAGTCTCCTGGCCGGTTTCGCAGCGGAACGTCTGGCCGTTTTCGCGGCAATGCTCTACCACCGTCCGCAGCGCCTCCACAGTTTCACCGAAAAGCGGGTCGCCAGGGTATTCGGGGAAAAATCCGCAATGCCCCTGAATGCCCGGAATGCCCGCGAGCTTCGCAAAATCGGAGCCCTGCTTCATGCGCGCGATTCGCTGGGGCCGGTATTTCGCGGGAACCAGTCCAATGGTCTCCGGACCATGCAGGAAGTCGTAGACCTCGGGCCCGGGGCCGGTGATGATTAACGACGTCGCTTCAATCTCGTATTTCTCCAGAGCGGCCCGCAGGCGCGCGGCGGCCGCGGCATCAGGGGAACCAAGGTACACCTGGCAGTTGGAAAAGCCGAGATCGCGGACTCTTCGGATGGCCGCGTCGCAGTCTTCGCCCCCGGTCACCACTCCGAGGCGCAGCGGTTTCAACGGCTCTGCGGCGCGCACAGTCAAACCGGCAACTGCGCCGGCAGCCATCTGCACGAAAAACCGGCGATCGAAAATGTTCATGGAGTCACCTCCTCAACCCTGCAGGAACGGATTCTGTTCCTTCTCGCGGCCAATAGTGGTAGCCTCGCCGTGGCCGGGAATCACGATGGTCTCTTCGGGCAGGGTCAGTAGCTTCGTGTGAATGGAACGGATAATCTGGCGGTAGTCGCCACCGGGAAGGTCAGTGCGGCCGATGCTGTCGCGAAACAGGGTGTCGCCGGCCACCAGCTTGTTCTCGGCCGGAATCCACACGCTCACGCTGCCCTGGGTGTGACCGGGCGTGTGCAGGAAGTGAAATTCCTTGCCGCCGTGCGAGAGCGAATCCCCGTCGCGAATCCCCACATCCACCGTAGTGCGCGATGGCGTGGCCATGCCCAGCCACCCCGCCTGCATGTCCAGTTGATCGTACAGGTCCTGATCGTCCGCATTCATGTAAACGGGCGCGCCGGTGACGGCCTTCAGGCGGGCGGCGCCGCCAATATGATCGATATGCGCGTGCGTGATGATGATGGCTGTAACGCGCAGGCCGTGTTTGGCGAGGCGCGCGAGAATCGTGGCGGTTTCGTCGCCGGGGTCCACCACCACGGCGTCCTTCGTCTGTTCGTCGCCAAAGATGGAACAGTTACACTGCAGCACGCCCACCGGGATGATCTCGTGGATCATCACCCGATTGTATCCCGCCCGCAAGTTTGGACTTTTCTGTGCAAAACCGGCTTCAGAGGAATCCCGCGCGTGTGACACTATATGTAGGACTCACAAGCATGGCGTGGAATCGTAGCGATGACAAACAGCAACCCGTAAACGAGCCCGTGCGGCCGGCGCAGCAGGCCGTGCCGCCTGCGCGGCCGCCTGCCGTCTCCAACGGCGCGGCCGTGCTCGGCAGAAACGTTAGCGTGAAGGGCGAGATCTTCAGTGGCGAAGACCTGACCATTGACGGCGATGTGGAGGGCAGCGTGGAGGTGGCGGATCATCGCCTCACGCTGGGACCCAACAGCAAGCTGAAGGTCAGCCAGGTAAAGGCGCACGACCTGGTGGTATTCGGCAGCCTCAACGGGAAGGTGGAAGTGACCGACAAGGTGCACATCCGCAAGGATGCCAGCCTCATCGGCGACATTCAGACCGCCGGCATCGTCATTGAGGACGGCGCCTACTTCCGCGGCGGCATCGACATAACCAAGAAGACCGAGTAGGCCGCCACGGGCGGCTACCATGGTCTTGTGCCCGGCGAGTCTCTCATCCGCACCGTGTGCGTCTACTGCGCCTCCAGCGAGAAAAGCCCCTCGATCTACCACGATGCCGCCACCCGTCTGGGACGGGAACTGGCCTTGCGGAGCTTAGCCATCGTGTACGGGGGCGGCGCGATCGGCTCCGTGGGCCGTGTGGCCAACGCGGCGCTGGCGAACGGCGGACGCGTAACCGGAATCATTCCGGGCTTCATGGACGATCTGGAATGGGGGCACCGCGCTTTGACGGAGCTGCGTATTGCCGCCGACATGCATGAGCGCAAGCGGCTCATGATGGAGCTGTCCGACGCCGTGGTGGCGCTGCCCGGCGGATGCGGAACCCTCGAGGAGTTGTTCGAGGCCATCACCTGGAAACGGCTCGGACTCTATCTCAAGCCGATCGTTCTCGTCAACATCAACGGCTTCTTCGACCCCTGCCTGCAATTGCTCTCACGCTGCATCACCGACGGCTTTATGGACGAGCGCCACGCGGCAATGTGGTCCGTGGTCTCCGAGCCCGAAGCCGTGATCGAGGCGCTTTCTTCGGCGCCGGAATGGTCTCTGGCGTCCAGGAACTTCGCCGTGCGGAAATAAATGGACACGGGGCGACAGCCGCGTTCCAGTCAGGCTGCCAGAACCACTCGTCCACACGCGATGCGCACATCCACCACGGACTCGGGCGCTACCCGTCCGGCCGCGACCAGCGAAGCCAGCGGCTGCACCACATTGCGCTGTAAGGTGCGCTTGAGCTCCCGCGCGCCGTATTCGTCGCTCGCTCCTGCGCCCAGCAGGAACGACCGGGCGCGCGAGCCCACGTTCAAACGGAAGGCGCGGATCCCCAGACGGCGGTCGATGTGCCCCTGCAATTCGCAGAGGAGCAAATCCAGGATCTTTTCCAGCGCCGCGCGGCCCAGCGGCGAGTAAGTAATGATGCTGTCGATGCGATTCAGAAATTCCGGCGTGAAGCGTTTTCGCACCGCGTGCATGCCGATCCTTTCGATGCGGTGGCTGCGGGCGCGCTCGTCGCACGGGGTGAATCCGGCAAAGCCAAAACCTCCATCCAACTCGTCGCTCATCCCCCTTGCGCCCAGGTTGGTGGTGAAAAAGATCAGCGTGTTCTCAAAGCTCACCGCCGAATTGTCGCCCAGCCGCAGCAGGCCCTTGTCGAGTATCCCCAGCAGCAGGCGCGTCATGGAAGGCGCGGCCTTTTCGATTTCGTCGAAGAGCAGGATGGAGAGCTCGCACTGTGGGGTGGTCTGCGAGCGCAGTGCGTCGCGTGAGAGATATGCCGGTGTCTCACGATGACCCAAGTAGCCCGGCGGCGCGCCGATTAGCCGCGCCACCTCGTGCTCCAGCGCGAACTCGCCGCAATCCACCTTCACCAGTTTGCGCGGGTTGCCGTGCAGAATGTCGGCAACGGCCTCCACCGTACGCGTCTTGCCCGTGCCAGTGGGCCCCAGCAGCAGGAATACGCCCGCCGGACGACCCTCCGGAGAAAGCCCCGCCTGATGAACGTCCAGCCATGGCGCGATCGCTTTCACAGCGGCCGGCTGACCGATTACCCGTTGCTCCAGTTCTTTGGCAAATCGAACCTGGCTCTGCACCCGGACCCTGCGCGTCTCCCCTCCGAGTGCGGTCACCGGCGACTTCCTCCTGAAGCGTCAGTGTAAGCCCGCCACTTCCTCCGCATATGGTGGATCGATCGGAATAGCGGACGGATACCGCGTTTCGGCCGGACTCTTTTTTTCGAGGAATGAACGGATTGCGATCTCTATCCGCTCGCTCGCATGGCCATCCCCATAAGGGTTGTGAACGCGCGCCATCCGGCTGTACTCGGACGGGCAATCGATCAACTCGGAGACGCTGGCGACAATGCGCCGCGGGTCCGTGCCAACCAGTTTCACCGTGCCCGCGTCCACCGCCTCGGGCCGCTCGGTTTTCTCGCGCAAAACCAGGATGGGCTTCCCCAGCGAGGGGCCTTCCTCCTGAACGCCGCCCGAATCCGTAATAAGAATGAAGGCGCGCCGCATGAGGTCGACGAACGGCACATAGTCCAGCGGCTCGATGAGCCGGATATGCGGATGCCCTCCAAGGAGACGCGCCAGAGGATCCTGAACCCGCGGATTCGGGTGAACCGGGCACACAATTTGCACGTCGGGCCGTGCGGCGAGCCCAAGCAGTGCCTGACAGATCCGCTCGAGACCGCTCCCGAAGCTCTCACGCCGATGCACGGTCACCACGATGAGCCGCTTTCGCCGGTCCAGCCACGGCCACGCGGGGCGCGGCATTCGGCCGCTTTCGAGACTATCGCGGACATGCAGGACGGCATCCACCACGGGATTGCCGGTGACGGCGATATCGGTGACCGCGACACCCTCCCGGCACAAGTTCACCGCCGCCGCTTCCGTGGCCGCCAGGTGCAACGCGGCCAGGCGCGTGGTAAGTACGCGATTCATCTCCTCGGGAAACGGCTGGGCGAAGTCCCCGGTGCGCAGCCCGGCCTCCACGTGGCCCACGGGAATGCCCCGGTAGAAGGCAGACAGCGCGGCGGTGAGCGTGGTGGTGGTGTCGCCCTGCACGATTACCATTTCCGGCCGGTCGGCCTCCAGAACGGGATCGAGCGCGGCCACGGCGCGCGACGTGGATTGCGCCAGGGTCTGGCCCGGCAGCATGAGGTTGAGATCGTAATCCGGGGTGACCCCAAAAACCGCCAGCACCTGGTCAAGCAAGCGCCGGTGCTGCGCGGTTACGCAGACACGTACCCGATACGCTTCCGGGAAGCGGCTGAGGTAGAGCACCACCGGGCATAGCTTGATTGCCTCCGGCCGCGTGCCGAAGACCACGAGAATGTCACGCCGCACACAGTTCTAGTGCGCGGGCAAACCGCAGGCTCTCAGGGCAAGCCCGGGAGACTACTTGTGCCGATAGGTGATCCGTCCCTTGGTGAGATCGTAGGGGGAGAGTTCCAGCGTTACGCGGTCTCCCGCAAGCACGCGGATGCGGTTCCGGCGGAGCTTGCCGGCAAGGTGCGCCAGCACGGTACGCTCCTGATCGAGTTGAACGCTGAACTGGCCGGCGGGGAACTTCTCAACAACCGTTCCGGTAACTTCAATGCAATCTTCTTTACTCATCGTCCTCCTGAGAGAAAGGTTTCCACGGTACGTAGGTTAGCAGATGCGGTCTGGCTTTGTACTGTTACTCCGATGATTTTGATCACTACCCCCGACGGTTCGAAGTGGGGCAGGGCCGTGCCCTGCCTGCCGCTGCGGAGCCACACCCCCCTGGGATGCCAGCGAATCTTACGGCCCCGCCACAATATGCGCCGTCAGCATCCTGCGCACGGCGGCGAAGATTCGCTCAACCGCCGGGCGCCGGTAGGCCCAGCGCTGGTCTGGCTCGGGTGGGTTCACCACCATCGTTGCATTGGCTTCGAAGAGCAGCAGCTCTCCGGTGTCGCTCAATCCGAAGTCGATGCCGCCATAATCCAGGCCGAGCGTGGCATGGATGTGCGCCAGGGCCTCCACTGCGCGAGTGCCGATCACCCAGGGCATGTTCTCCAGGAACTCGGCGTCCTCCGCCCGGTGGTCTTCCCGATCCGCCATATCGGCCGTGAAATAGTGGATTTTCCAATGGCTCGAAATCGCCACGTGCAGTGGATAAAGCTGCCCGCCGACCATCATCACGCGATACTTGCGCACCTTGCCGTCAGCGCCGCGTCCGTTAAGGAACTCGATGACGGTGAGTTCCTTCCCAGGAAGCTCAGCCACGGCGCCAGCCAGCGCTTCGGGGCTTTCTACCCGAACAAAATAGCGCCCGGTATGAAACCCGGGTGTCCGCACCAGCAATGGAAAACGGAACCCGTGGCGCGTCAGCGTGGCCGCGGCGTCCGGAGAAGTCAGCAGCTCGCGAGGGAGAGTGACGGTGAGCGGCATCACTACGCCCGGCAAGTCCGCGAGCCGTGCGTGATCCGCGCGTCCCGTCGCCAGCACCTTCGAAGGCAGATTGATCACCGGCGCATTAGAGAGGGCGAGGATGGACTGCGCGGCAGAGAGTGCGGGCGCGGCCAGGTCAGCATCGCCGATGGCATTGAACACCACCTGGTGCGGGGGCAGCGGGACATTGGAGTTGTAAAACTCGGGCACCACGACGAAGGTCTGGAAAACCCGGTCGTCCAGCAAATTGCGGGTCGGTATGTTGCCCCCAACAGAGGAGACGAGCAGCAGCAGAGAAACCGGGGGCCCTTCCCCGCGATACGGCAACGCCACCACCGGCCGATCTTGAAAAGCTTCGCGCCGATGACGTAGCGCGCCATCCTCGTCGCCGAGCTCGGCCAGCGCGTAGGAGAGGCCCTGATGCGCTTCCCGGTGGCCGGGATCGTATTGAAGGGCAGCTTCAAAGCGCTCCCGAGCCGCGGCGAACTCGCCGCTTTCGTAAAGGACGTTACCCAGGTTCACGTGGCCCATAGGATCGCCGGGATGGCGCGCCACAGCTTCCGCGTATGCCGTGCGCGCGGCCGTGCGATATCCGCTGGCATGTAGCAGCGTACCCAGGTTGTTGAGCGCCAGCCGGTGCGTGGGCTCGCGCGCCAGCAGATCGAGATAGGCGTTCCTGGCCTCCAGTGTCCGGCCCATCTCCGAAAGCAGGCACGCGAGATCAAATCGCGGACTTACGTCGGCCGGATTAGACGCGATGCGACCGCGGAGATCGCGCAACGCGGATTCCCGGGCTCGCTGCATCGGCCAGACGGCGTCTGGTTGGTTACGTGGCGCGCGGCTCTGCGTGGCGCTGGCTTCCAGGCCACGTCCCAACGCCACTGTTTTTTCCAAAAGGAGATCGATTTCCTTCGCGCTGGTGCGGTGATTGACAATGGCCACGCGGATCGCCAGACGCCCGTCCAGGACCGTTGTAGACGGGGCGACCAAACCGGACTCCTGGAGTTCGATGACGATCCTGGGATTGATGCGTTGCGCATCTTCCGAACGATACCGGAAGCAAACCACGTTAAGTTCCACCGGGGCCAGCAACTCCAACTCCGGAGTTTCGGCGATGCGGCTCTCGAGGTGACGGGCAAGAGCGCAAGTGCGCGAAATCACCGCGCCCAGCGCTTCCGTGCCGTACACTTTGAGCGTGAACCAGGTCTTTAGCGCACGAAACCCGCGCGAAAGATCCGGCCCGTAGTCGCAGGGCCATGGCGCCCCGGCGGCCAGACCTCGCTGTTCCTTTCTCAAATAGGGAGGCGAGGCCGCAAAGGTCTTGCGATGCAGCACGCCGTCACGTACCAGAATAAAGCCCGCGTCATACGGCGTCTGGCCCCACTTATGAAAATCGAAGGCGAGCGAGTCCGCGCGCTCAATGCCTTTAAGCCGTGGCGCCAGATCCGGCGCCAGCATGGCCAGCGCGCCGAACGCGCCGTCGACGTGAAACCAGAGACGCTCCCGCTGACAGATGGCGGCGAGGCCGTCCAGGTTGTCAATGGACCCGGTATCGACGGTACCCGCCGTTCCCACCGCCAGGAACGGCGTCAGACCCGCGCGCCGATCCGCGGCGATGGCCTTCTCCAACGCGTCCAGATCGATGCGGTAACGGCCGTCAACCGGAATCAGGCGCAACGCGTCGCTCCCGAGGCCGGAAATGTCCATGGCTTTCCCGATGCAGCTATGCGCCGCCACCGAAGTGTACGCCGTGAGCGTATTCGAAGCCCCGGATATACCTGCGCAACGGACCTCAAAACCAAGCTCGGTGTCGCGGGCAATCAGCACGCCAATAAGATTGGCCATTGAGGTTCCCGTCACAAACAGGCCGGTGGCGCTCTCCGGAAACCCGAAGATTCGCTGCATCCAGCGGACAATCTGCCGCTCCACCTCGATGGGAATGTGGTCGCGTCCTCCCAGATTCGCGTTCAGACCCGCCGCCAGCATCTCCGCCAGTATCCCGACGGGCGTGCCCCCGCCATGAACCCAGCCCATGAAACCGGGATGTACGTTCCCGGTGGCGAAGGGCAGGATGTACTCCATGAATTCCTGGTGAACGGAGGCAAGATCGGAAGGGGTCTCGGGAACAGCGCCGCGAAAGCGGGATCGCACCTCATCCGGGATCGGCTGCCAGACGGGGCGCTCGCGGATGTTTTCGACGTAATCGAGAATGTCGTCCAGCATCCGGTGTGCCTGCGTCCGGAAGACCGGCCAATCGGAGGGGTCGAGGTCCGCGGTCATGTCCTCATCCTGGCACAGGCATAGAATGGTGCGTGTATTCCCGTTGCGCGCGTCTGGCTCTGCTGCTGAGCTCCTGCCTGTCGGCGCAGACCTCCACGTTCGCCTGGAAGAACGTCAATATTCAGGGCATGGGGTATGTCACCGGCATGGTGATTCACCCGCTCGTGCCGAACGACATCTATATTCGGACCGACGTTGGTGGCGCCTACCGTTATGACCGCGCGGCCCAGCGCTGGCTGCCGCTCATGGATCGGTTCGGAACTGCGGACTCGGCATTCGGAGTGGAAAGCATCGCCGTCGATCCGAACGATCCGAACACCGTCTATGCCGCGGTTGCCATGAACCAGGTCTACACGCCAACGGGAGGCGGCTACTACAACGAGACAACGTGGGGCGAGGTGCTGGTGTCGCACTCGCGCGGCGTGTGGTGGACACCGACCGGGATGCCCGTGGGCGTCTACATGGGGCCGGGCGACGACTATCGCGGCACCACCGGAGAACGTCTCGCCGTGGACCCGGTGCGGCCGGGCGTCGTGTACTTCGCATCCAGACAGAACGGACTATGGCGGCTCAACGCGAACGGCTGGGCCCAGTTGGGTGGCGGACTGCCGCAACCGGCCACCAGCCCGGGGATCACCTTCGTCATTGCTGGGACGACTATGCTGTACGCGGGTGTGTACGGTTCGGGTGTTTGGACGAGCGCCGATGGCGGGGACACCTGGACGCCAGTCAGCGGCCCGCCGAATCCCGTGCGCGCCGCGCTCGCTCCGGATGGAACGCTCGTCGTAGCGTGTGGCGGAGACGAAGGAGCCACCACTGGCAGCGTGGGCCGGTACCGGAACGGTTCGTGGAAGGACATTACGCCGCTCGGATTGCTCGCGTCTTATTCCGGAGTGTCGTTTGACCCCAATGGGGCGCGTCTCGCGGTCGCGCAAAACAACGGGAAAATCGTGTTTTTATCAACCGACGAGGGCGACTCCTGGCAGCCGGTACGCGTCAGCACCATCTCCGCGCAGCCTCCGTACTATCCACCTCCTACGCCCGCCAACTACGATGCGCGGCCAGGGGATTGCTGTAATGCCGCGCTCGTGATCGATCCGGCAAAATCCACGCGGCTCTTCCAGACGAACGGATATGGCGTGATTGCCACCGAAGACTTCACCGCCGGGGTTCCGCAATGGTCGTGGCGGATGCAAAATCTGGAAGAGCTGGTGGTGGAAGACATCAAGGTTCCACCGCTGGCCGGCGGGGCGGATCTGTTCAGCGCGGTGGCCGACATGATCGGCTTCCGGCACGCGTCGCGTGACGCAGTTCCCGGGGCCACGCTCGGTCCGATCAACTATGTGGCCCAGGGAACCAGCCTGGCGTATAGCGCTACGGAGCCGCGGTATATGGCCTGGGTCGGCTGGGATGAAGCAGTGGGATGGCAGGCGGGGATGACCGGCTATTCGTCGGACAACGGCCAGACCTGGACGCCGTTCGCGAGCACCACGCCGGGCTCCGCGGGAAAGCTGGCGATGTCGGCCACCGACCCCACACGGCTGGTCTGGGCGCCCACGCATTCGGCCACGCCGCAGTACAGCACCGACGCCGGGCAGACGTGGCAACCGTGCCGCCTGGGCGGCAACGCCCTGCCGGGGTCCTGGCAGCTGGGCAACGAGTGGTGGAACGGCAACGTTCTCGCCGCCGACCGCGTGGACGGAAGCCGATTCTACTACTACAACAACGGCGCGTTCTACTTCAGCACGGATGGCGGCGCGACGTGGCAGGCGGGAAATTCCACGTGGCCCACCACGCTGCCGGTGCAGTACACCATCCTCGTGAACCTTGTTCCGAATCCTGCGACTGCCGGCGACGTCTGGGTGAGCATGGACGCGAACGAGAACCAACCCGGGCGTTTTCCTCTCTTCCGTAGCACCGACGGCGGCCAGACGTTCCCGGCCGTAGGTTCCGTGGACAGCGCGAACTTCGTCGCCTTTGGGAAAGGGAGCGGTGCGAATCCGGCGCTCTACATTCACGGCCGCGTGGGAGGCGCGACAACGGATGCGATCTACCGATCGCTTGATCTCGGCGCGTCCTGGACGCCGGTGAGCGACCCCACCCAGCAGCAGTTCGGCAACATTTCCGCGCTGGAAGGCGACATGCGCCAGGCCGACCTCGTTTATGTGGCTACCGCCGGACGCGGCATTCTCTACGGGTATGGCCCGGCGTTTAGCCCAGTCCTGCCTGCCTTTACCCAGCAGGGCGTAGTGAACGCGGCGAGCTATCAGGGGCAAGGCGTGTCGCCGGGCGAGTTGGTGGCCGCTTTCGGACAGGGTCTCGGGCCGCCTTCGCTGGCCTACGCGCCATTGGATGAAACGGGTTCGCAGAGCACCATCGCACAGGGCGCGCAGGTGTTTTTCGATGGCGCCCCGGCCCCGCTCATCTACGCGGCGTCGGGCACCGTGAGCGCGGTGGTTCCTTTCGCCGTTTCCGGCAACGCCAGCACCAGCGTGCAGGCTTCGTATCTGGGCGTGCTTTCGCTGCCATTGGTGGTGCCGGTGGTCCCGGCGGTGCCGGGAATTTTCACGGTGTCCGCACAGGGAACTGGTGCGGGTGCTGTCTTGAATCAGGATTCCTCGCCGAACTCAGCGTTCAATCCCGCCGCGCGTGGCGACTATGTTTCCATTTACGCCACCGGCGGCGGCGAGACCAATCCGCCGGGTGTCGATGGGTTGATCACCGGACTCGCGACACCCCTTCCCATCCTCCCGGTTACCGTGCAAATCGACGGAATCGATGCGACTGTGTCGTTCGCCGGTGACGCGCCCGATATCGTTTCGGGAGTGATCCAGGTGAACGCGCAGGTTCCCGCCGGAGTGTCCCCGGGGCCAGCGGTGCCCGTTGTGATTAAGGTCGGCGGCTACCCTTCGCAGTTGGGTGTTACCCTCGCTGTGAAGTAAGACGTCACTTCGCGCCCGCGGATGCCTGCAAAGAGTCCAGAAACTCGTATCGATCCCGATGTTCCTCGGGAAGCGCCTTGCTCTCGACATCGAGGTGCATTACCTCGTGCGTCTTTGTGAAATTGGGCCACGGCGCCAGACCTGGGCCGTCCGGACTGCCTGTCTTAATGAAATTAGCCCAGTATGTGTTCATCGTTTCGGCTACCTGCTGATCCTCGGGCTGCCAATCCGCCTTCTTTGACGGGAGCATATTGAAGACATACTCCAGTTCGCTGGCGTGCGCCGCCCCAAGGCTTTTGAGACCGGACGCCATGGCCTTCATGGCATCGGGAATGGGCACCGCGCGGTCGAATTCGAAGCGGTAGACGGGCTGGCCGCTTTTGGCCTGCATGTCCAGCCACTTCCATGTGCCAAAAACAATGAAATTGTCGCTGGCGAAATCGCCGGCCGACCGCACCGCCTCCTCGTCTGTCGACGCAGGATACACCTTCAGGGCGTCATCCGCTTTGTCCTTGAACTGTTGGTGCAAGCGATCGGAAAATGTCTTCGCGGTCGGCTTTACCTTTGCCAGCGTCACTGACATGCGGATCTCATCCCCGTTCCAGCCGGCCAACAGCGGGACCTGACTCTGCTTGCCCTCGGCAAAAATAGCCTGGACTCCCGCGGGCAAAAAGTATCCATCGACGTTGGGCCAGAAGCCAAGTCCGTTGTTCATTTTCATGGCCGCTTTGAGCAGGTCATCCGCGGACTTCGCGCGCAGGTCGTCAAGGGACGTTGCACCGATGGATGCGGCAAACGCCGCACCCTGTTTCTCGGTGTCGGCGAGAGAATTGGAGCCGCGGCCGCCTACCGCGCCAAAGAATGCCCCACTCTCACCCACCGCCTGCTGGAACAGATTACGCGACAACGGCGAGGCCATCAGCGCGCTCACCGACAAAGATCCCGCCGATTCGCCGCCAATAGTCACCCGGTGCGGATCGCCGCCGAATGCCGCGATGTTCCTGCGGACCCATTGCAGACCCGCCACCTGATCGAGCAGACCGTAATTGCCGGAGGCATGGTGCGGGGATTCTTTGGTGAGATCCGGATGGGAGAAGAAGCCGAAAACTCCCAGCCGGTAATTGACGTTGACCACCACGATGCCCTTTTTCGCGAAGCTCTCGCCGTCGTAGCGGGGCTCGTCGCCGGACCCTGCCGCGAAGCCGCCGCCGTAATACCACACATACACGGGCAGACGTTTCGCCGCCGGGTGGGCCGGCGCCCAAATCACCAGGGTCAGGCAATCTTCGCTCATTGGCTTGTGTGAAACGATGTCGCCGAAGACTTTGCCCTGCATGCATGGCGCGCCGTAGTCGTCGGCCTTGCGCACGCCGGTCCAGGGCTGCACCGGTTGGGGCGCCTGCCAACGTAAGTTGCCCACGGGCGGAGCGGCAAAGGGCACGCCCCGGAAGATTCGGACGGAGGAGTCGGTGTTGACCGTACCCTCCAGCGTGCCGCTGTCCACTTTTGACAGGTCCGCGGCCAGCGCGCTGGCTGCCAGGGCGGCTGCGGCGATCAAGACTTTTCTCATGCTCATACCTTTCACTGAATCACTGTGAAACTTCCGTGAAGCGAGGCCGTCGAATCGGGACCCACCCATACATCGAACGCCGACGCTTCCTGAACCCACGCCTTCTTTGCCGTGCTCCAGTAGGTCAGTTCAGCGCTGCCCACACTAAAGTGGACCGTCTTCTTCTCGTGCGCGGCAAGTGTGATGCGCTGAAATCCCCTCAACTCGCGCACGGGCCGCGACGCGCTGCCGTACTGCTGATGAAGGTAGAGTTGCGGCACCTCATCGGCCGTGGATGCGCCGGTGTTCTCGACGTCGGCCGTGACTTCCATGGTCTGCCCAACCCGCAACCGCGGCTGGCTCACCTGCAGATTTGAGAAGCGGAACGAAGAATAGCTCAGGCCATACCCGAAGGGATAGAGTGGCGTGCTCTCTTCGTCCCAATAGCGTTTGCCCTGGTTCCCGGGATCCTGGGTGGTGTTATGAGCGTAGTAGATCGGCGCCTCGCTGGCATCCCTCGGCCATGTCAGAGGCAGCTTCCCTCCGGGAACCGCGTCCCCAAAAAGGAGATTTGCAATGGCGTTCCCGCCCTGTGTGCCCGGATACCATGCTTCCAGAATTGCCGGGACGTGCTGCGCGGCCCACCGGATATCCAGCGGACGCCCATTGACCAGCACCAGCACGACTGGCTTGCCGGTTGCCGCCACCGCTTCCAGCAATTGCTCCTGATCGCCAGGCAGTGCAAGAGATTCCCGCGATGCCGCTTCGCCGCTCATGTTCTGCGCTTCACCCAAAACCAAAATGGTCAGATCGGACGAGCCCGCCAGGCTCACCGCCTTCGTCAACTCATCCCTTGCCTGTTCCGGCGTCCGTTGGACGGGCGGCCTTGATCGAACAATCTGATCAAAGATCGACGGGAACTTGCGGCTGATCTCAACTCCGGGTGCGAAGCTGATTTGCGTCTGCGTGCCCAGCTTGTTGCGCAAGCCGGCCAGCACAGTAACCGTCTCATTGATGTCCTCCGCAAAGGCCCAGGAGCCGAGTGTGTCCCGTTGCGAGTCGGCCAGCGGCCCAATCACTGCGATCTTTGACCAGGCGCCCTTTGCCAGTGGCAGAAGGGCACCTTCGTTGCGCAGCAGAACCGCGCTCCTCTCGGCCGCCGCACGCGCCGCCGTGCGATGTTCCGGGCTCGCGAGGATCTCCGCCGCGCGCGCCTCGTCCACATACGGGTGCTCGAACAGACCGAGGCGGATCTTCATCGCCAGGATGGGCCGGTCCGCCGCCTCAATCTGCTCTACGGTAACGCGTCCCGAACTGACCGCAGCGGCAACATTCTGCGAAAAGGACGTGGCTCCAATGGCCATCTCCATATCCACGCCGGCATCCAGCGCGCGCACGGCCGCATCCGCCTGATCCTTCGCGTAGCCGTGCGTCACCAGGCTTCGCACCGCATTGGCGTCGCTGACCACGAAGCCCTTGAAGCCCCAGTCGTCACGAAGAACGTCGTGCAGCAGCCATCGATTCCCGGTTGCGGGGACGTCGTTCAGGTCCATGTAAGCGCTCATGGCGGAACCGACGCCCGCCTCAACCGCGGCATGGAACGGCCTCAGATAAACGTTCTGTAGCAGCGTCTCGGGGATGTAGGAGGCATCGTAATCCCGCCCGCCCTCTGCCGCGCCGTAGCCGGCAAAATGCTTCATGCACGCCAGGATGTGGTCCGGCGCGCCAATATAGTCACCCTGAAACCCGCGAACCTGGGCGGCGGACATGGCGGAGCCGAGCCAGGGGTCCTCGCCAGCTCCTTCCACAATCCGCCCCCAGCGCGGGTCTCGCGCGATGTCCACCATGGGCGCAAACGCCCACTTGATGCCCACCGCACTGGCCTCTTTGGCGGCGATCGTCTGCGCCCCGGCGGCGACCGATGGATCCCACGAAGCGGCCATGGCGATTGGAACGGGGAAGATGGTCCGGAAGCCGTGAATCACATCGAAACCGAAGATCAGTGGGATGTGCAGGCGGGATTTCTCAACCGCCAGGTGCTGCAGGCCGTTGATGCGGGCCGGATCCGTCACGAAGAGCACGGATCCGATCTTCCCGTTCGCCACCCCCTCATCGATGGACTTCGATGGGGCGAACATGAAGAGCTGGCTCAACTGTCCGATCTTCTCCTCAAGCGTCATCTGCGCGATCAACGCGTCCACGCGCTTCCCAACGGCCGCATCGTCCGGGGGCACCGGGGTTTGTCCCCACACCATCACCAGCAGTGCGCCCGCTGCGCAAATGAGCGTCCGCGCTCCGTATCGTCTTGATCTGCTCTGCAAGATACCGCTCCTTCTCCCGCTCAAGCGCCGCAACACACTTATCCTGTCAGTAGTACGGACCCAGTCTAAAGGGCGAGTGAGGGGCGGTCTAGTAACGTACGGTATGGACCCACATCCCGAGCACTATCAATGGGTTATCGCGGTGGCGAGTCACGTATGCACGCCGATCATACAACGCCCTTCAAGCGAGTGATAATATAAGCACACTGTTACGCGCTGCGCTGAGCGCGTCTGAGGCGGCCTCGATGCTGATCGAAAAATCCGGCGAGCGCCCTCCCGTTTCGTCGAACGGCGCGCACCGTTATAGCGACGCCGAACAGGCCGCTGTACGTGACCAGATGCAGAGGATGCTCGCGCATTCGCTGTTTCGCAACAGCAAGCGGTATCCTCCTTTGTTCCGCTTCGTTGTGGAGGCCGTGCTGCAGCGCGAGCCGAACGCGCTGAAGGAACGTCACCTCGGCGTGCGGGTGTTCGGGCGCGAGCCCGACTACGACACCAACCTCGACCCCATCGTCCGCTACACCGCCGGCGAGATTCGCAAACGGATTGCCCAGTATTATCATCTTCCCGAGCATCAGGACGAGCTTCGTATCGAAATGCCTTCCGGGTCCTACCTTCCGGAGTTCCATTTCCCGGCGACGCCCGTGACGGAAACACCGGCACTCCGGGCTGCCGTGCCTGCCGCGCAGGTGCATTCACGTGCCCTCCTTCCGTCGAAATGGATTGCCGCCGCAGTGGTTTGCCTGGCAGTACTCGCTGTTGTGACGCTGTGGATGAGACCCTGGCAGAGCAGGAGCGCTCTGGATCGATTCTGGTCTCCGGTTCTCAGCTCCAACGACCCCGTCTCGATATGCCTCGCGCCCCCGGTGCTGGTCTCCAGCTTCAGCTTGCCGGAGGGTGCTGGCCGCGGTTTGCAGGAATCCAACGACCCTTCGGCCCGCCGAACCGGTGTCATCGGATACGGCGACGCCATTACCCTGGCGCGCCTTACCGGCTTGATCCAGGCAAAGGGCAGGCAGTATCGCTTCAGCGATCAGAGCTACCTGGATCTGGCCGATCTGAAGCAGGGCCCGGTCGTTTTGATAGGGGGTTTCAATAACGCCTGGACGGTGCGGCTCACCAACCGGCTGCGATTTGTTCTCGCTCTCGATAAAGCCAATGCAACTTCGTGGATACGGGATAATCAGAACCCTGACCGCCGGGACTGGTCAGTGCACTGGATCGCGGGCGGTGCGGAGGGACCCGAAGATTATGCGGTGATCTCCCGTTTCTTCGATCCGAACACGGGCAGGCTGGTAGTGGCCATCGCGGGGATCACCGGAATTGGCACTCTGGCGGCCGGCGAGTTCGTTACCGACAACCGCCAGTTGGAGGCCCTCGCAAGCCGGGCTCCGGCAAATTGGGAGCACCGGAATATCCAGATTGTGCTCGCTACCCGGATCATCCAGGGCAGCGACGCTGTTCCGCGGATCGTAGCCACGAACTTCTGGTAGAGACGTGGCGCGGGGCCATGCCCCGCGAATGGCGCCGACAGCAGCGCACCGGCCCTGCACCACATCGAATCACTGCAGCGTGTGAAGAAGTCTGAATTTAGTCCTATTGGAAAAGCTGCGGAGCGAACTCAGCCAGGTAGTTGCGCCAGTTGATCCAGGTGTGGCCGCCCGGGCTCTCTTCAAAAACCGGCGCAAAGCCGTGCTTCCGGAGGAAATCCACCGTCGCCGTCGTTGTTGGAATCAACCGGTCGTCCGAGCCAGTACTGAACCATAGCAGCTTCAGCCCGGGCTTCAAGGCGGCATCGTCCAGCATCGCTGCGTGTTGTTGCTCCCACTCGGGCGAGGGACCCGGGGGCGGTGGGGTGGCGCCGGGCGCCGGACGCCTCATCGTAAATACCCCCGAGCTGAATACGCCAAGATACGCGAACTGGTCCAGATGGGACATGGAAATGTTCAGCGTCTGTCCCCCGCCCATGGACAGTCCAGCCATGGCCGTGTGCGCGCGGTCCGTCAGCACACGGCAGTGGGTCTGCACGTAAGGCATGATGTCGTTAACGAAATCGTCGGAAAATTCATCGCGCGGCGCAGGTTCCCCGGGGCGGGGCATGTTGAACGTGGCCGACGTATGGCCGGCAGGCATAACGATGACCATCGCCTTGGCTTTATGCTCCGCGATCAGGTTATCCATAATGAATCCGGCCCGGCCCACCGACGTCCAGGAGTCATCACAATCCCCGGCGCCGTGTAACAGGTAGAACACGGGATACTTATCCATACCGTTCTCGTAACCGGGCGGGGTGTAAATGTGCATGCGCCGGTTTCGGCCGAGCGCCGTGGAGTAGTAGGTAATCGCCGCCACCGCGCCGTGCGGCACCCGCTGCGTGTCCATGAACTCCGCGCCGGGAACGTAGACCAGACTCCACGAGTTTGTATTCGACTCGCTCACCGACGGGTTGCGTGGATCCATCACGCGGACGCCGTCCACCATGAATGTGTACCGGTAGGCGCCAGGGTCGACAGGTCCGATCGTCGCCTCCCAGACGCCGTTTTCGCTTTTGGTAAAGGTTGCAGTCGTGTTCGCCCGCCCGGCGAGGTCACTGGCGGAAAGCCCGACGTTCTTCGCCTGCGGAGCGAGGATTCGAAACGCAATGTGCCGGTCAGGCGACACCTCAGGCGAAACCACTGCTGGTCCCTGCGGACCCATGGCGGGTGGCGGGGGAGCAGGCTGGGTCCGTGGCTCCTGGGCTTGACTGGCCGGAACCACAAGCGCCCACGTCAACAGCAAGGTTGCGAAAGCGTTGATGACAGTCTTGTTTTCAGACATAAGGTCCTCTACGAGTTACCCGCCAATTATGAAGCAGAGCGTGCAACGTCGTCCAGGCGGCTACTGTATGAACCGCATTTGCCGCTGGAAACACACCCGCTGCGGATCGCTGAAGCCGGCGTATGTTACGGCGAGCATACGCTGCTCCGGGCGCGGCGATTCACCCGGGGGCCGGGAGCGACTCTCCCGTTCTCAATTGCCGGTGCTCGTTCTCGACAAGAGGCTCGGTCTCCGGCGGGAGCGGCTCAGCCGGTTCAACCTCGCCATCCGCATTCAGCTTCCACGCCCAGATGATGTATAGCACCAGCGAACAGGCCTGGCTGACCACGTTCCCAAGGTTGATCATACGCCCGGATGAAAGGGCGTCAATCATGAAGGCGATGGAGTTCAGCAGTCCGTACAAGAGCATCAGCCGCCAGTGCAGGCTTGTGTTGGCGTTCCGGGCGATTGGAAACTGGCGAAAGACCACCATAAGCCCCCAAGGAAAAGCGCGGTTACGGACGCCTCCACGCGCGCGAACAGTATGACCCACATGTAAGCCGTAACCCGATTGAGGACATGCAGTTCCACGCTCAGGTTGAAGAGGGCGAAGGTAAGCGAGAGGGCCCCCGCAATGGCAAGGACAAAGTACCGGTCACCGGGCCGATAGGGCGTCACAGCACGGTGGTAGCACTCCCATAAAGAGGCAAACCCAAGAAGGATGAAGAGGGGCTCCAGGATCAACCAGGCGTGGCCGTAGGATGTGGACGCGAGGGGAATCCACACCAGAACGACTCCTGAGAGAATTCCCCAACCCAGCCAGGCGCTGAAAAATGGGAACGAGCGGCGAACCAAACCGGCTGTGATCAGGCGCACCAAAACGGCACCCTGGGCCACGAGGGAGGCGATCCACAGGACTTTGCTGAGAGTGAGCAACGGCGTAAGTACAGATTACCCCGTTGCCCGAAGGAAGACAATCCCTTTTATTGACAGTTAGTTGGAGTGCATGGAGGCGCCGGGTTGAACATGTTCGGCGCGGGGTTGTTGTGGTTGATGGCGATCCCGGCCGTTGCCAGGCCAGCGATGACGAACAGAGAGGCGACGAGCAAAATTCGCTTCATAATTCTTCTCCTTAGGGCGCGGCCGCTCATGCGGTTTCAGCGTCGGGCAAGTTTAATCGTTCGGGGGTTGTGGGCGGGATACTACGGAAGTTCCATACAGTACCAGCAAAATGCCAAAACCTTCGCTTAAAGTTTGCCCGCTGGGTTTGTTCTCTGACGTCGCGGCGGATGCTTCTGCAGGCGCTTGCAGGTTCTAACGCAAACTCACAGATCCGATTCCCATCACCACGTCAAACGCGATGGTGGTCCCAGGACAACACGCAGGCAATCAACCGTCGTGATGTTCACGGTAAATGCTGCCAATGCAGTGAAGATTCTGCACCCTCTTTCGCGGGAAGCGGATCGTAAAGCGCAATCCGCAGCGGCACCACTACGCCTTCGCGCCAAGCTGAAAATGCTCGTAGGATCAACGCCAGCCCGCGCCGGGACCGTGAGAACAATAGCGCGCGATGTGCCTCGCCGGCGCATTGGAAGCCCTGGTGCTCTCCATGGGAGCCGAGGAGAAAAACTCTGCATGAGAAAAATACTTGTAACTATTTTGGCTATTGCTGGCTCCATAAGCACCGTCGCTTTCGCGGCTGACCGGGAAATCAAGGTTGACGACAGGCTGGACGCTTCGGCCGACACGCTCACCGACATGATGAGGGCGTCTGACAGAGGCATTCCTCACGACCTGCTTGACAAGGCTCGCTGCGTCGTTGTAATCCCTGGCATGAAGAAGGCGGGATTCGTACTGGGCGCGAAGTATGGCCGCGGGTTCGCAGTCTGCCGCCGCCCCGGTGGCGTAGGTTGGAGTGCCCCCGCCGGAATGCGGGCTGAAGGGGGAAGCTTCGGGTTTCAGATCGGCCTTTCCGACACTGACGTCGTGCTGCTGGTCATGAACCGCGGCATGCGGCATCTGCTGGCTGATAAGTTCACGATCGGCGCGGACGCAGCGGGTGTGGCTGGTCCAATTGGACGCGATGCGGCCGCTCAAACGGATGTTCTTCTGAATGCCGAAATGCTCGGATATTCGCGTTCGCACGGTTTGTTCGCCGGCATCTCGCTGGAAGGCGCGACGCTGCGCCCGGATGAGGAGACCAACCGGGAGCTCTACGGCCGCGATGCTACGAATCGTGAAATCCTGACCGGCGATTTTCACACTCCGGCGGTCGCGGCCTCGTTTGAAAGGGCCCTGAACCGGGAGTCGGCTGAACGCACCCGATAAGGGTTGCTACCCGTCTCGCTTCGTCGGCGCCTCGCCGATGAAGCGAGACCCGATGAGCCCGGCTCCGCCGTCGACATTGAGCACTACGCCGGTGATGTACGCCGCGGCCTCCGAGCACAAGAAAAGCGCCGCGGTTGCGATCTCGCCGATTTCAGCGAATCGCCGCAGAGGGAGAACGGAACTAACGGCGGCGCGCGCCTCCTCCGTGGGCGCGAGGCGGCGCATGCCCTCGGTGTGGTCAACCGGACCCGGTGCGATGGCGTTCACGCGCACGCCCGATGGTCCCCATTCCAGCGCCAGCACCCTGCAGAGCATGTCGACGCCCGCCTTGGCCGCGCAAACATGCGCTTGAAACCCGTACGGTTGCGCGCCGTGCGTCGCCGAAATCGCCAGCACCGAAGCGCCGGGCTTTCGCAGATGTTCCCACGCCAGACGCGCCGTGTTAAACGTGCCGAGCAGGTCGATATCGACGACGGATTTGAAGGCGTTCGGCGACATGCCGATGGCCGGCGCCGGGAAGTTGCCGGCAGCGCCGCACACCAGAATGTCAATCTCGCCCCAGTCCTCGCGGACGGATTGAATCGCCGCCCCGGTCGCCGCCGCGTTGCGTACATCGGCGGGACAGCCACGCACGGGGCCTCCATGGCCGGCCAGTGTCTGCATCGCCGCTTGCACTTTCTCCGGATTGCGGCCCTGTACGGCCACGCTCGCCCCCTGGCGCGCGAAGAGTTCCGCAATGCCCAGACAAATCCCGCTGGTGCCGCCGGTGATATAGGCGTTCCTGCCGGCGAGGAGGCCGTCTCGAAAAATATTCATATGCGCGCAGCATCGCACGCTCGAGGCGTTGCGTCAAACCGGCAGCTTCCATCTCAAGCCCGGAGTGCTCCGCTGGCAGTCGCCTTTTCGGTCTCCATCCGCGTCAACGGCAACAACTCCTCAAGCCGGTCGTAGCTCGCCGCCATCCCACGCTCCATTCCGGATCTGCGAGCAGTATCGCGGGCTTCCATCGACTCATAGAGCACCGTGATCGTAATCCTTGTAGCGCCGCCTTCCTCGACGAACACCGTGGTATCCAGAGCTTCGCCTCCATACCAGGATTCATCGAATCTCTCCGTGGCAACGAGGCGCTCCGGGCGCACGATCTCGCGGAACAGGCCACCCATTCCCATTTCTTTCCCATCGGAGTCATGACGCCAGACATACCGGTATGCGCCGCCGGGCCGGAGATCGATTTCGCAAACAGGCATGGTCCAGCCCGGCGGGCCGAGCAGCCAGCGTCTTACTAATTCCGGTTTGGTGAATGCATCAAATACCATCCCTCGTGGTGCGTCGAACTGGCGCGTCACCTGGATTTCGCGGTCGGTGGGCGTCGATACCTGGAAGCTAGCGGGATAAAACATTTGGGCTCCTTATCGTTTCCTGCGGGCGAAATTGCCTTCGCCCTCGGTGGCCTTTAGCTCGTCCAGCAAACCATCCAGGCGCTGGAAGGAAGCCTCCCAGAATTGTTGATAGGTTTCCAGCCATTGGCAGGCTTCCGCCAGCGGCCTGGCGTCAAGCCGGCTCAGCCGCCGTTGCGCGTCACGGTCGCGGGAAATCAGGCCCGCGCGCTCCAGAACTTTGAGGTGCTTGGAGATCGCAGGCTGAGTTATTGCGAATGGCGCGGCCAGTTCGGCGACCGAAGCTTCACCGGACGCGAGCCGCGCGAGGATTGCGCGCCGCGTGGAATCGGAGAGCGCTGCGAAGGTGGCGTCCAGACCAATATAACCACTTGGTTCCATAACCATATGGTAATATCAGTGGAGTTGAGTGTCAAGCCCCGGTTTGGGCGTGTTGGGTGGCGGCTGCCGGCAATGCGTTTCAACGGCTTACGAAACGCCCGCAGCCGTCTGGCAGGATGCTGAAAAGGCTATCCGGTCCCCGCTCCGTCACCGTCGCGGTTCGGTAACCACCTGCAAACACGTAGCTACGTTTCCGAGCCTCGCGTGTAAACAAGCGGTTTTCTGGCTTTTCTAGGTACCCAGCACTCGATCTCTTATCATGACGGCTTTGTCAGACGGCTTGGCCGGTTTGGTGAAAAGCCGCAACAGAGAGTACCTGGCACGCCTGCCCGGTATGCGCTCTCCACACATGTAACATGCCAGATCCGTTTTGGCGATGATGCCGTTGCAGGAGTTGCATCGTGTCATGTCCTATAAGAAACCATCAGCCGGGTCCAGGTCGATAGAGCACGTGTACCGTTATAGAGCTGGCACCTTCGTTTCCCGGGTTGAGGGTTTCGCCCCATGACCGCAAGCGATGGAATACCAGCAGATTCCCGGCGGCGCCTGGCGCGCTGCGCCCGTTTTGTGGCGGTTTTTCTCAACCCGCCGGCAGGTCGGAAATGGCGGCGTGTTTCCCCTGCAAGAACGTCCGCCAGCCAACAAATGCGCCGGTATTTCTGCAATGATTTTAGTAACGCCTGAAGTTAAGCGTCGCATTAGCCGATAGATCCCCGAGGATTCAGAAGGTCAGAATGCGTCTCACAGAATCGCAGGAGGTTGTGCGTCCGGCCCCCCGCGATCGGCAGCAGCCCCCGATTCAGGTGTTCATTGCGCGCCAGCCCATTCTGGGTCTGAACCGGCGAGTGTATGGATACGAACTGCTCTACCGCTCCAGCCTCTGGAACGCCTTCGACGGAACGGAAGGTTCGGTAGCCACTACCGAAGTGATCGCTAACGCCCTGATGACCATTGGCCTGGCCCGCCTGGTGGGCAATGGTTTTGCGTTCATCAATTTCAACCGGGACCTGCTGCTCAGCGATGTGCCGCTCATGCTGCCGCCGCGCAACGTCATCGTGGAGATCCTGGAAACGGTGGAACTGGATGACGCCGTCGTTGCGCGATGCCGCGAGTTGAAAAGCCTGGGGTTCCGCCTGGCGCTCGATGACGTGTCCATAACCGCTCAGGCGTGCCCCCTCGGGGCCCTCGCCGACATCGTGAAAGTGGACTTCCGCCAGACTGACGCTTCCCAGCAGGAGCGCATCGCGTCCCATTTCAGGCAATCCCAGACCCGTCTGGTCGCCGAGAAAGTGGAGACCGCGGTTGAATTCGAGCGAGCCCGCGGTTTCGGCTACTCCTACTTTCAAGGCTATTTCTTCGAGCGGCCGGCCATTGTGACGGCGAACCGGGTCTCCTCGCAGAAATCCACCTATATCCGGGTGCTCAACGAGTCCGCCCGCAAGGACATCAACTACGCCGAACTGGAGCGCCTGTTCAAACACGACCCGGCGATGACGTATCGCCTGTTGCGCTATCTGAACTCGGCCCTGTTCAGTTGGAGCAGCCCCATTCACTCCGTGCGCCACGCCCTTTCCCTTCTGGGAGACGACGAACTACGCCGCTGGCTGGGGTTGCTGGGGCTGGCCAGCCTGGCGGAAGGAAAGCCTGGCGCCCTGATCGTCGCCGCCGCGATTCGCGGCCGTTTCTGCGAGCTGCTCAGCTCCCGCACCGGGCTGAACGCTCGAAGCTCAGAGTTGTTCCTCATGGGCCTGCTGTCGCTGTTCGATGTCGTGCTGCAATGCCCCATGGAAGGCGTGGTGGAGGGACTGGGCCTGAGTACCGACGTCTGCGAAGTGTTGTTGGGCGGCGGAGACGAATCGTCGCGGCTGTACCGTGTCTTCAGCCTCACCCTGGCCTGGGAGCGGGCAGATTGGGACAACGTCATTGACTTGAGCGCATCGCTGGACGTTGAGACCGGCGACGTCGGCGACGCATACAGCGAAGCGGTAACCTGGTCAGACCGCATGTGTGACGTAGCGGTTCTCAACGCCGCCGCGCCGAGCTCCATCTGAAGCCTGGCCACTCAAACTAAATCGTCGTAAGTTCCAGTACCTTAGCCACGCAGTACCGCCCCGGAATGTAACAAATCAACCATTGTTCCGCGCGCCCATAATGCTCGAAGTTGGATCTGAGGGAGCCCCATTGAAAAACAGAAAGGAAATGAACGAACGGCGTGTCTCCCACAGGTTCCCAATTGAGCGCGATTTGCGATATAAGACCGTGAGCAAAAGGAGCGACGAGGAGTCCGGTACCGGCAAAACCGTTAACGTCAGCAGCGGTGGCGTTCTCTTCTCCGCGGACCGGGCTCTGCTCCCCGGACAGCGGATCGAGGTGGCCATCAATTGGCCGGCGCAACTGAACGATAAGGTCGGGCTGGAACTGGTCGCTCGGGGACGGGTGGTGCGGTACGAGGAGGGGATGGTCGCCATGGACATCCAGCAACACGAATTCCGCACCATGGGCACCCGCGGCAGGCTGCGCAGCGCCTGAAAAAACCGGGCCGCTATGCTGACGGAGCCGTCCTGTAACCTAACAGGATGCTGAAAAGACTATCTGGTCCCCGCTCCGTCACCGTCGCGGTTCGGTAACCACCTGCAAACACGTAGCTACGTTTCCGAGCCGCGCGTGTAAACAAGCGGTTTTCGGGCTTTTTCAGCAGCCTGCTAAAGCCCCGCTAATGGCACCGTAAGCGACCCGATCATTCCCGATCCCGCATCGCGCACCACAATTCTAAGCGTTTCGGCTCTCGCCGACAGCGCCAGCGTCTTGCGGACAGGCAGCCCGTCCGCCATGAACTTCCTGTATGTGTCGCTCAGCAGCTTAAGTTCAATCGTGTCGAAAGGCCCGTCGAGATCGTTTCCCCTTGCGTCGCGCTGGACAATTAACATATCGAGGCGGCCGTCATAGCGGTCACCATCCTGCTTCAACTGGACGCCGTCGGGTTGGATGGTCACCAGCAGATCGAGAGCGGGCGATCCCGAGGGCGCTCCGGAGGAGGAGCCCGGCGGAACAGCCGACCGCGCGGCGTGAACAGTGATGCCGAGCTCCGTCGCATCCATCGGGCTCCACAGCGCGTCGTGCATCTGCAGCAGGCGCTGCTGTTCGTCCGGAGAAGCCGGCGGGACGTCCAGGTATCCGCTGCGGTAGTGCAGGTTCAGGTGCTGCCGCGGCGTGTCGACCTTGATTTTGTGGAAATCGCGGTCGCCCTTCTCGCCCGCCGGATAAAATCCGAGCGTGTAGGTCAGCGTGGAGTCCTCCACTGCTTCGTGAATCGCCCGCGCGAGGTCGTTCGTGTTGTAGTAGGCGCGCCCACCGGTACGATGCGCGATGTCGTCCATGGTGGCATGGTCGGCGTTCTCCCGTCGATTGGCGCCGGCCGCGCGCGGCCTTGCAGCCCTCGCTGGCGCCCCCGGCCCGTTGCCCGGCCCCGGGCCCGCGTTGGGCGCGTTGCGCGGCGAACCGCGGCTGGCGTCATAACCGGCAGGGGTTGTGAGACCGCGTGCATCGATCGGATAAACCGCCACGTTGGCCTGACTCAGCGCGCGCACAGTGGCGTCCACCTCGGCGGTATAGTTCTCCGCCATGTTGTCCAGGTTCTCGTAGCCGAAGATCACCGGAAAAGCGCCCGACACCCATATCAGGTTTTTGCGGCCCGGCACCCGTTCCAGATGGTTCGCTATGAACTTGAACACCGCCAGAGTGCCCATGACGCGGTTGCGCATGTAGAACTGGCGCTCCAGTTGGTTGCCTCCGCGGCCCGCGAACGCCGCTTCAAATTCGCTCTGTTCCCTGTCCAGAGCGTCGGGGGTCTCCGATCCACTCACCGAGATCAGCCGGTTTTGGCATCGGCGAGCTGTCTCTGAAAGTCCGCCATATCCGCCGTGTAGTCATGTAGCACGCGCAAACGGCCGCCAAAAACGTAGACCCCAATGCGATCCTGGGGCTGAATCTCTTCGAGGTACTTGATGAGTTGCTGCCGCGCGTACATGCGATCGACCAGGCGCGTATTCACCAGATCGAGCAGGACCACGTTGATGCCGTTAATGGCCTGCCCGCGCTGCGCCAGGATGTTCGTGAACGTGCCCGGCGGAAGCGGTGCGACAGGCGCTGGCGAAACACCGGCGGAATCCGCCGAGAAAAAGCTGATTTTCTGGGGCTGCCCGTCTATCTGGACGCGGAAGTCCTCCGCTTTCAGGCCGGCGGCAGGCTCGCCGCTCTTATCCCTGGCGATCACGCTCACCTGCACCAGGCGGGTCGTCGCGCTGATCACAGGTGGTTCCTGGCCGGGAGCGGTCTGCGGCCGCCCGGTCCCGGCCACGATGGCCAGAACGAAAAGCGCAAGAGTCAATCGAACTGTCCGATGCATGGCGTCCTCCTCCTAACGCGTTAGCTCATTGCGAGCGAAAAACAAAATCTGCGCCGCCCCCCAGGATCGCCAGCGGCGGCGGGCTGGAAGGCGCCAGCCGCGACACCGCTTTGGGCAATTCGATTTGCATGGCGTTTCGCGCGTCCAGGCCCGGCGTGCGAAGCATCTCCGCGAAAGCGCGCGCGAACACTGGAGGAGCCGGGCTGCCGGACTTTGGCGCCGCTCCCGGAGGGATGGAGTGGACCAGAACGGTGGAATCGTCCACCTCGCCCATCACCGCGCCGGCGTTCTCGCGAGGCTGACCGGCCACCGCCGCGGAATCCAGGACAACGAACTTCAGGCTGGCCTTGCTGTCCTCGAGCCACTGCAGCAGGCGCAAAACGGAATACGCTTTCGATTGAATGGGGCGCGGATCGCCCGGATCGTAGTTCACGGGCAGTAGCCACTCATCCCCACCCTCGCGGGCGACGTATCCGGCGTAGTAGATCAGTACGGTATCGCCGGCATGCAGCGTGTCCCCGAGCGTGCGCTCAATCAAACGCAGATTTTCCAGATTCGCGTCCGCTTTTCGAACTACCTCAAAACCGTCCTCGTGCAGGGCGCTCTCAACAAGGTCAAGGGTGCCGGCGTCCGGGCCCGGCGCTGCGAGCTTCTCATATCCCAGGTTGCCGATAATCACGGCTACCCGGCCGCTTCGCGTCGCCACGCTATTCGTTCCACCACTGGCGCCGGCGATGTGGAACTTCAAGATCAAAGCTTCCGCGTCATGCCAGAACAGTCGTACTCGCCAGTCCCCCGGGTCCGAAGCCGCGTGCTGGCCAGCCACCGGCAGTGTCTCCACTATGCATTCCGGACCGTCCACGGTCTTGCGAATGCGCTTCGTCAGCGCCACTTCGCCGCGTGGGTTCAACCACTCCACCCTGACTTCGGATCCCATCGCCGCGTCCACGGAAGCGGCCAGCGAAACACTGGCATCGGATGCGGAAAAATCCGTCCCGGAAGCGGTTTGGGAACATGCGTCCGCCGCGGGTGCCTTGAGCAGGTTGTGTGCTTTCACCACGTCGTCCGCGGCCGGCACTCCAACCCCTATGCCGAAAGTTCGCGACACCGAATTGCCGTTCGAGTCCTTTGCTCCCACGATCGCCCGAAAACTGCCCCTCTTTTGCGGGGCTCCGGCAATCGTTCCCGAGGGAGACAAAGTCAGTCCCGCGGGAAATGGTTTCACCGCCGTCCATTCGTACGGCGGGGTCCCGCCGCGGGCCGTCAATTGGAAATAGTAAGGGGCTCCTCTTGTGCCTGCCGGCAAGAGAGTCCGGCTGATGATGTTGACCACGCTGTCGGGCGGAGTGGAAATGCGGAAATGGGTCACACGAACAGTGCGGTCGTTCCAGAACAGAGTTACCTGCCAGTCGCCAGGAGAAAAAGAAGGCTGTCCACCCGCAATCAGGAACCTCCAGCTCAGCCGCGCGACATCGCCATCGCCAGCCTGCGTGTGGTCGTCCTGCTGCACCACGGCTCCGAGCGGATTGCGCCATTCGACGCGGATCTTGTCGCCTTTGTGGCCGCCCGTGTAGGTGACCCAGTACCAGGCGAAGGGGTCGGTGGTGAGAAAATCGCTTTCGTCCTCCACTGGCACCCGCGGGCCCAGAACGCCCGGCGAACGAGATCTGGCAAGGTGCAGATTGGTCAACTGGATGGCGATCGGCTGGGCGTCCGGCGGTTGCTGGGCAGCGCAACAGACGGCGCTGGCCAGCAGGAGTCCGATCGCGGAACGCATACTTTACTTCGCCACTCGCCAGCGAATCTGGATACCGACGATTGGCGCGGACGAGGCGTTTTTCACCACCACGCGGTCCCATTGGTTAGCTGCGGAAGGCTGTTCCACCACTGAGACGTCGCTGCTGATAGCCTCCACGGTGCTGGGCACTCTGGGAAGATCTCCCGTGAGCTCGCCCGAGATCGCTTTGCCGCCCTGGATGGTAAGCGTGCCGCCGGGCGGCAGGGATCCGTTCCAGCGCAATTCGCCCCGCAAAGGGCCGCCGTACTCGTCCGCCTTCAGAGCGGGACGGACCGGCGGAACATTCTCTTTAGGCGGTGGCGCCGGGGCAGGGGCGGGAGCCGCCGATGGCTGCACGGCAGCCGCGGGCTTCGCGGACTGCTCCTCCAGCTTGAGCTTCGCCAGCGAGGCGAATTTGCCGTTTGGATACTTGGCGAGATACTCCCGATAAAGCCGCGGATCAGAGGAAGCGCCCACGGAGTTCCAGAACGCGACCTCCACGGCCGCGTCGCCGGGGTCCGGAACGGAGACGGCGGGAGTAGCCGCCGAGGCCAGGCTCGTTTGCCGCGCGACCTCCGGTTGAGCGGGAAAGATCCGGCCGCGATAGATCCAGACGGCGCCACACGCGAGGACTGCCGCCAGGCCGCCGGCCAGCCAGCCGAACCGGACCCGCCGGTTATGGATGGCCTCCATCTGGATGGTCTGCGTGGATTGCGAATTCAGCAGAGCCTCAGCCAGCGCGTCGCCAAATCCATTTGCGGTAACTGGACGGTCGTTCGGGTTATAGCTGATCGCATGCAGGATCAGCTTTTCCGCGGTGCTGGAAATGCCCGGCCGCAGCGCCGCCGGCTTTACCCGCACACCCGACCTCTGCAGGGCGGCCAGTTGCACGGCGTCTTCCGCCACGAACGGCTTGCGCCCGGTGATGATCTCGTACGCGATCACCCCGAAGGCATAAATGTCAGTGGACGCCGATGGCTGCCCGGTAAACTGCTCTGGAGCCATGTATGCCACGCTCCCGGCAACCCGCGTGTACGTGTGCTTGGCGGCAAGATCCGAAATTGTCGCAAGGCCGAAATCGATGAGCCGCACGTGCTCCTCGCCTCCCGGAAGAACCTGCAGCATGATGTTCTCCGGCTTCAGGTCGCGGTGCCAGATTTTCTTATTGTGGGCCGCGCCCAGGGCATGCCCGATCTGGCGTATGATGTTGGCCGCCCGGTCGAGCGGCGCCCCGTCCGGCGTGATCACCATACGCAGAGAATGCCCCTCCACATACTGCATGACCAGGAAGGGCCGGCCATCGCTGGTTCGCGCACTGTCGAGAGCCCCTACTACCCCCGGGTGGTCGATCATGGCCATGGCGCGCAATTCTTCGGCGAACTTCTTCTCAAACCAGGGGTCGTCGATCCTGCGGTCGAGCTGAATCTTCACCACCACGGGACGATCGTGAAGCTGCTGATCGTGGGCCAGAAAGACCCTCCCGAATCCACCGCTGCTCAATTCACGCACAATCAGATAGCGGTCTTTCAACAATGTTCCCGGCTGCATGGGAACAATGGCCATCGTTTCCGTCGAATCCGTATTGAATGGCTGAGTCGAGGACCCGGAACCCCGATCGCCCGTCGGCGGGCTGTCCATACTGTGTTCGAGTATATCCCAGACGGCCGTCGAAGCACCCGGCTAGACAGGGGTCGTGTCCAATGAGCTTTCCGGCGTTGGCGCCATCACCGGCACCGCCACGGAGGGCATCCTTCATCAGGGAGTCCGCCAGTGAACAGGTCCCTCAGCGAGTAATACGCGGGCTTCGGATCGTAATTCGCGTCAAACGGCAGTGCCGCGCCGTAACCCGGATAGAAGGATGGAATCCACGAATACTGGTCGGTGAACCCCCAGGTCTGGAAGAGCGTGCAAAGGGGGTATTTCACGCAGACCGCGGCGATGTCATGATAGCGCTGCGCCTGCGCCAGGATGTCCGCGCTCGAGGCTACTCCGTTCTCGTCTACGGGCAGGCGGACATCCATCTCGGTGATGTGCACCTGCAGTCCCAGTGCCGTCAGCCGCGCGATGTTTGCGTCCAGCCCGGCCGGGGTGGTCGTATCGGGGTCCGTCGTGATGTGCATCTGCAGGCCAACCCCGCCAATGGGCACGCCCTGGGATTGTAGTTCCTGCACCATGTTGTAAAGGGCCGTGGACTTCGCGAAGTTAATGTCTTCCACGCCGTACTCGTTCCAGAAGAGCAGTGCGTCCGGATCTGCTTCGTGTGCCCACTGGAAGGCTTGCATGATGTAGCCGTTTCCGCTCAAACCAATGCCGGGCTGGTTGTACCAGATGGAATTGCGAAGCTCGTTTGTAGTGTCGTCGATCGCTTCGTTTATCACGTCCCACGCAAAGACCTGGCCTTTGTAGTGGCCCACCACGGTTGTGATGTGGTCATGCAGAATCTGATTGAGCTCCGCAGCGGTGTAATTGCCGTTGGTGAGCCACGCCGGGTTGTCGATGTACCAGACGAGGTTATGCCCGCGCACCTTCATTCCATGGGCTTGCGCAAACGTCACCAGGCCGTCGCCCGGAACGAAGTTGTATTCGTCCGCCGAACCTGGCGGGTTGGGGTGAATGGTGGCCCATTTCATGTCGTTCTCGGGCTGCAGCACGCTGTACTCGCGGCTGAGCACGGTGGTGTAGCCGATCTGGTTGAGATCGGCGTAGTCGGCGGCCGTACCCACTTGCAGCGGGTGCTGCCTGGCAACGTCGCGCAGCGGCGTCCAGCGCGTGAAGTTCAACTGAAAATCGTCGACGTAGAAGCTCTGGGTCCCGCTGTTCGACTCAACCTTCAGGGAAGCCTGGCCTGGATCGTAGGCATAAGCCATCGAGAAAACCGGAGCCGAGAGATTGACCCATGTTCCCAGCGGCACCGGCGTGTTGTTCACTACGCCCTGGTATGTGGTGGCACCCCCCAGCGTCACCGCCAGGGTCAACCTGAGCGTATCGTTTTGCGTCGCGGATGGCGCAAGCTTCACCCACACGCTGACGGAGTAGACGGAACCGTTATACATCTTGTCGCTTACGCTGATTTGCGGTCCGTCGTAGTCGGCGGTGCGGCCTGTGACCAGCAGGCTGTGAGAACCACTGTGCGCGTCCGCCGTGCTGTTGGCGAGCGTACAGCCTGCAACCGAAGTCCACCCGTCCACGCCGCCATCTTCGAACGTGGTGGCGATGCCGGAGTTATCCTGCCTGCCCGGGGTTTCCTGGGCGCTGACGGCCCACAACCCAACCAGCAACACCAGGTGGGCCGGCAATCGAAGGCTTTTCATGGTTCCTCTTTAGGATTATCGCCTGGCTGAACACCGCGGAAATCGGGAAGACTCGTTTGTGGCGCAGGGCCATGCCCTGCGAAAAGCGAAGGTGGCCGGTAGGGTGGTGGTTCGGAGCTTAAGACTAACCATCGCGGCGCAATCAGCGAATGAACGGGATGTAGGCGCGCACATGCGAGCGGTATGAGATGAAGTTCTCCTGAAAACGCTCGCCGAGGAGCCGGTCCTCCGCGCTTACGCGAATCTCGGTTCCAGCCAGGAAAATGATCACCGCCGCAACAAACATCGGCCACCAGCTGTAGGCAGCCCCCGTAGCCAGCAGCATACCCAGCATGGCGGCATAAATAGGATGCCGAACCCACCGGTACGGACCTGTTTGGATCAGTTCATGATCCTCACTGAGTGCTGCCTCGTAGCGCCATTGCCTGCCCAGATGGCGCGCGGCGGCCCAGACGAGCGCGACCGACGCAGGGCCGAGAACCATGGAAGAAATCAGGGACGGCCAGGATTTCTCAAAACCCTGAGGCCGAACATAAGCCCCTACGAGCGCGAAACCGAGCATTTGCAGAAGAATGCCCCACCTGGACGCGGGCGCTCTGACCACCTTCTTCTGTCCGGCCGCCTGTTTGCGCGGTTTCAGGAACGCCAGCGAAAACGCGACGAAGCAAAGGATGAGTTCCAGGAGCGCCACAATCTGGAGCATACGCCTATGCTACTCTCCGAGCGCGGTCGAAGGCCCTTCGCGTCCCGGGCCCGCCGGATCCACGCGGCCAGTCCGACGCAGAACTTCAGGTTACTCCAGTTGCCCGGCGGTCCTGAGCCTTTGCTGGTCCTCTTCGGAATAGACAATCACTCGCCGTGGATTCACAAACAACCACGACACCGAAGCCATGAGAAACATCGCTGCATAGTAGTACAGCGTGGCCTTCCAATTCGGATGGTCTGGTGTTCCCGCCCGCGTGGCAATATGCGCCACCAGCGGCACGGTGATCACCTGCGCCAGATTGCCCACCGTGTTCATGAATCCGGCAACGGTACCCGAGTAGCGATGACCAATATCGATGGCGGTAGCCCAGCTCGAGGCCATGCCCAGATCCTTCACGAAAAAAGAAACGCAAAGGGCGGCAAAAGCCACGCCCGCGTGGTTGCGCGTCTCCACCAGTGCGATGAGCAGAAAGACTCCACCCAGCCCGTACGAAACGAAGCCGAGCAGCGTGCGGCCCCAACGGCGTCCCAGGAGGCGCACCTGCTGATCGGTCATAAGACCGCCCAGAAGACACGCGAATCCACCGAAAAAGGAGGGTACGCCCGAAGCCAGCGCGAGTGTGGCGCCGGAAAGATGAATATCCTTTTGGAGGTAAGGGGTGATCCAGGTGGCGAAGAAGGACCACCCGGCATTGCTGCCGAAATACATCAGGCTAAGGCACCAGAGCGTCGGACTGGCGAGCATGGTGCGCCAGGACAGTGGCGCTGGCGCGCCGGGATCCTTCCGTCCGCCCGCAATCAAAGAAAGCTCCGCATGGTTCACCCGCGGGTCCTCTTGCGGTGTGTCGCGAAAATCCCCGGCGAATTTCCACACCCACAAAAGACCCAGCGCGCTCAGACCCAGGAATCCCAGGCGCCACCCCGCGCCACCAGCGGAGAGCAGCAGCATCAGCGGAGGCGCAATCGCTCCGCCAAAGCGGGCAAACATCCACACCATGCCTTGCGCGTATCCACGTTCGCGGAAGGGGAACCATTCCCGGCAAGCGGAGCCAATGTTGGGGAAAGCGCCGGCTTCGCCAGCTCCGAATAAGAAGCGGAAGACTACCAGGCTGGCCAGGCTCCAGGCCGCGCCAGTAAGCGCGCTGAAACCGATCCAGCACCACATGACGCGCGTGAGAATTCTTCGCGGGCCGAGTTTATCGCCGAACCAGCCAACCGGCATCTCGAAAAATGCGTAGGAGAGCGAGAACGCGGAAAATGCGTACGCGGTGAGCGAGGGCGTGAGGCCCAGGCTGAACTCGATATTCTCGCGTACCTGCATGATGCAGAGCCGGCCAATATAGGTGATGGCCGAGAGACTGCACATCCAGGCCAGCACCCTCCAGCGCAGATTGGTGGGTCGAACGATCGCCTGGTTCATCGTCACTTTGGCTGTCCGCCGCGCGTCAGACTTTCTCTGAAATACTCCGTCAGCTCCCGAGGAATGGCCGCCAACGCTGCAACATATCACGAAGCTCCGCACTCTCTTCCGCGCGCACCGGGACCAGCGGCGGACGCACCGGACCGCCGGCAAGTCCGATCAGGTTCATCATCTCCTTCATGACGGAAACTTCGTATCCTTTTTTGCGCGCGCGCAAAGCATAGAGTGGAATGACGTAGCCGTTCATGAGCTTCATCAACGCGTCCGCGTTCCCGGCAGCGGCAGTTTCGTGAAGGTCCAGAGACAGTTTTGGCGCAACCGTGGCAATGCTTGAAGTGAAACTCCTGATACCAATGCTGTAGTACGCAGGCACGCAGTCGTCACCGGCGCCGCCGATCCAATAGAGCCGGTCCCCGACACGGTTGATAATTTGCTGGTAGCGGCGGACATCGCCCTGCCCGTCCTTCCAGGCAATCAGGTTGGGAATTCTTGCCGCAAGCCGCTCCACCCACTCGGGCCCGGGACTCACCCAGTCTCGGCTGTAGACCAGAAGACCCAACCGGGTCGCGGCGCCAATAGCAGAGTAATAGGCGGCCAGTCCGCCTTCGTCGGCGTTGGGATAATAAGGCGGCAGCGCCAGAATCGCGTCGGCGCCAGCCTGCGCGGATTGCTGCGCCATGGCCGCCGCGATGGGCGGATTGAACCCGACGCCGGCGATCACCGGGGCCTTGCCCCGCGCCTCCTCGACGGTGACCCTTACCACCTCAAGGTGTTCGGCCGGCGTAAGCGAGTACATCTCGCCCGTGCCGCCCGCGGCAACGATGGCGCTAATGGGATGTTCCAGAAGCGAGCGCAAATTGCCGCGAAGCCCGGGGAGATCCAGGGAAAAATCGGGCTGGAAGGGCGTCACCGGGAATGCAATCACGCCACGGAGCCTGCCCAGGAGTTCCTCTGAGTCCATAGCGGTCACCACCGTGGAAGAACTCGCTTCCAGTTCGGGTCCACGTGCCTGCGCATCTCCGCCTCGTCGTCCCGCTTGCGATAGGCGCACGTGGCATAACGCTCCCGGCCGCGTGAAACCTGATCGTAATCTAAAACAACCCCCAGGCCGGGCTTCCCGGTGATTTGCACGCAGCCCTTTACGAACGGGATCCGGCCGCCCGCGACGATCTCATCCTTCTCAGATTGCCAGGGGTAGTGAGTATCGCATGCGTAGGTTAAGTGCGGCGTAGCCGCCGCCGCGTGCGCCATGGCCATGAGCGAGACGCCCAGGTGCGTGTTCGAGTGCATGGAGAGCCCCAGGCCAAAGGTCCTGCAGACCTTGCCCAGGTGCTGGGTCTGACGCAAACCACCCCAATAATGCGGGTCGCATAGAATCACCTGCACCGCGTCCCTCTTGATGGTCTCGGGAAGATCGGCAAACGAGGTCACCGCTACGTTACTTGCCAGCAACGTGGTGTCCCCCGCTGCGCACAACCGCTGGCGGACCTCAGCCATGCCCTCGATTCCCGCGGTTGGATCTTCCAGATACCCATCGGGGCCCCACGCGGACCGCAGTTCCCCGGCAATGTGTAACGACGTTGGCACCGACCAGGCGCAATTCGGATCCAGGCGGATCGGAACCTCGGGCCCAAAGGCCGCGCGCAGTTGCCGCACGGTCGCGATCTCGGCATCCGGATCGAGCACGCCGGCTTTCAGCTTGATATCTCGGAAGCCATACCTGGCGACCATCTGCTTTACTTGCCTGACCATGGCTTCGGGGCTCAGACCTTCGCCATATTCGTCCGGCTGGGCATCACTGCCTTCACCGCCGCCGCCCCCGCGCTTGTAAAACGCGTATGCGGAGAACGGCACTTCGCTGCGCACGCGGCCGCCCAGAAGATCGCAAACGGGCTTGCCCGCCGACTTGCCAATCAAATCCAGAGACGCGATCTCGATGGCCGAATAGAGACGCGCCGGCGCGTCCAGCGGATTCTCGCCCGGCACACGATACGTTTGCGACCGCTCGAGAGAGGCACGGTCTGCTTCGACCTCGATCATCGGCATGAGCAGTCCGGCCAGGCGCCAGGGATCCGCGCCGACAATGCGTGAGCGCAGCGACTCGAAGCCGTTGGCGATCGCGTCCCCGCCGTGCGTCTCACTGATGCCGGTGATTCCTTCGTCGCTCTTAAGTTCAACAATTGTGCGGAGCGCATAAGGGGCATGCAAGCCGTATGAGCTGAGCAACGGCGGGTCCGCTATCGCGATCGAATGCACGCACATCTCAACAATTCGCATGAGCCAGTGTTCTCACCAGGAAAGTTCCTCGCTCGCCTCGATTATTCTACGTCAGAGTCAGCGCAACGAAAGACCGCGTTGACATTAGCGGCCCGCCGAATCGCCGGTGCGGGAAAATCACCGGGCGATCCCACAACCGGCAAAGCATTGATTTTGTTCTGGAAAAACCTCGAGAGTCGGGTTATTCAAGTCAAGCCACGCAGGGACTGATCGTCGGATCTGTCGCAGCCGATAGAAATGGAGAGGAGTACTGCGCCGTCTCGTATGGCTCGGCGTCAGCTATACGGTGTCGGCGGGCCTGCACGCAAGAAAGAGCCTGGGCGCGATGCCCGTCGCGGCAGAGATGCGAGAAATCGAGTATGTGGCTTGAAGTATCATTTGGAACCGTTTCGCTTGCCTCGATTCTGACGACAACAGCGTGGCTGAGGGCGCGGAAGCGCCTGTTACAGGTCGCAAGGAGCGTGAAGCCCTGGAGAAGTCTTCTCATCTTCTGGCCGAAGAGCGGCGGATCATGGAGATGATGGGGCGGGGTGCGGCCCTCCCGGAAGTGCTGGATACGCTCACTCGGGCGATTGAGAGCATGGCCCCCGAATGCCTGTGCTCGGTTCTGCTGCTGGATGAGGAACGGCTCCATCTGCTAACCGGTTCAGGCGGGAGTCTGCCCAGCGAATACATGGGCGCGGTAAACGGCCTGACCATCGGGCCGGATGTGGGGGCTTGCGGTTCCGCGGCATTCAGGAACGAAACGGTCGTGGTGGAAGATATCGCCACCGACTACCGCTTCGCCATGGCCAGGGACTTCGTGATCAGCTTCGGGCTGCGGGCCTGCTGGAGCGTCCCGATCCGCGACTCCTCCAGGCAGGTCCTGGGAACCTTCGCGATGTACCACCGTCAGCCGGCTAAGCCGCGGGATCGTGAGTTGCAACTGGTGGAGGCCGGAGCCCACCTGGCCGGGAGCGCCATTGAGAGACTGCGCGCTATGCGGTCGTTGCGTGAAAACGATGAGCGCATTAAACTCGCGGAAAGAACCGCTTCTCTCGGTATCTGGCAAATAGACCTTCAAAGCGGAACCATTACGGTTTCGGAAGAATTGGCCACCCAATTGGGCCTCGCTCGATCCGCCTCGCGCTTAAGCGTCGCCCAGCTGCAAGGGATGATTCATGCGGAGGACTGGGAGGCACTGAGCGCCGCCGTTAAAGGTGTATCGGAAGCCGATAGATCCTTCGAAGCCGAAGTTCGCGTCGTAATGCCGAACGGTTCCACCCGCTGGCTGCGCACCCAGGGACGGGCCGAATTCGACGCGGGCCAGCCCAGGCGGCTGAACGGCGCTTCCGTCGACATCACCAGGATGCACGAAATGGTGATTCGGCTGGAGCACGCCATGCGCGCCAAGAGCGATTTTCTGGCCAACATGAGCCATGAGATCCGCACGCCCATGAATGGCCTGCTCGGATCCGTCGAACTGTTGCTCGATCTGGGCATCACCGTTGAGCAGAAGGAACATGTCGACACTATCCGAAACTGCGGCAAGAGCCTTCTGAGAATTGTGGACGACATTCTCGATCTGTCCAAGATCAATGCTGGAAAGGTCACTATCGAGTCGATTCCTTTCGGTCTGGAAGGCTTGCTCAGGGAAACGATGGCCGTGGTCGCTCCCCTCGCGAGTGCGCGCGGGCTGGAGTTTCTTCAGGAGTTCGATCCCGTTCTGCCCGACACGTTGATCGGCGACCCGCAGCGTTTGCGGCAAGTGTTGTTGAATCTGTTGTCGAACGCAGTGAAATTCACCAACCATGGCAGCGTGACTCTTGGCGTCGCCGTCGGCAGCCTTGGTAGGGATACGGCGGAGTTGCAATTCTCTGTACGGGATACGGGAATCGGCGTCCCGGCCGCGGTGCAGGAAGCAATCTTCGAACCCTTCACGCAGGCCGACAGCTCCACCACGCGGCGCTACGGTGGCACGGGGCTGGGGCTCTCCATATGTCGCGGGCTGATCGCCTCCATGAACGGTCAGCTGGTGATAACGAGCGAACCCGGACGTGGCAGCACCTTCCACTTCACCATCAGCCTTCCCATCGCCGCTGAGCCAGCCAGCCAGGCGCCTATCCTTCGCGATCAGATTGCGCGTTCCAATCGGCCTTTGAGGGTGCTGCTGGCGGAAGATAACAGCGTGAGCCAGAAAGTTGCCGCCCGTCTGCTGGATCGAATGGGTCATCACGTGGACGTTGTAGGGGACGGAAATCACGCCGTCGCCGCAGTTCAGAGCGCCGAATACGATGTCGTCCTGATGGACTGCGAGATGCCGGAAATGGACGGCTACGCGGCAACGCGAGTCATCCGGAGCTTAAGCGGGGGCAGCACGCTTCCGATCATCGCGATGACCGCTCACGCCATGGCCGAGGATCGCCAGCGTTGCCTGGAGGCGGGAATGGATGACTACCTCGCCAAGCCGGTTTCCACCGAGGGTCTGCGGCGCTTACTGGAAAGCATACCCAGACGGCCGAAGGCATCCCGGGAAGGCGACGTCGGGGTTGGCCCGCCTCATCTGGCAACGCCCGCTTAGACTCCCCGATGGCGGTATGGGAGCGACCAATAAAATGGCGCCGTGGGGCCGCACCGCAGTAACCGCCGCACCAGCGCATCCCACCTCGAATTTGGGATTTCCGATCAGGCGGACGTGCCCTCAAAGTGGTATTTTCCTTGTGTGGATGAAGCACAGCGGCTTCGAGAAATCGTCCTTGATTCGCTCGATCAAGAGCAGGATGCGAACGGTTTCGCCCGCCGTGCTTACCGAAGCCGGACGCAGTTTTATCGTGTGTTCCGGGCAATGATCGAGGAGACGCCGGTCGCCATGCGCCGGAGGCTGTTGCTGGAGAGGGCGGCATGGCAGTTGTCTCGCACCCAACTCCCGGTGACGGGCATCAGTCTCGACGCGAATTACGGATCGCTGGAAGCGTTCACGCGGGCGTTTCGAAATGCCTTCGGCGTTTCACCGAGCCTCTATCGCCGCATGGGGGCGACGTACACTCACCTCCACGCGGCGAATGGAATTCATCACCGTTCCGGTAAGGATGACACGAAAGGAGCTGGTCGATTCATGGATCTCTTTGATATTTTCTCTGGCCAGGAGTCCTGGCATACGCAACGTCTTCTCGAACTGACGAAGACGCTGAACGGCGAACAGTTGGACCACCCTCTGAACAACCAGATACATGTGTTTCCATGGGATGGCCCGGATCAGACCCTGCGCCAGCTTCTGGATCGCATGGTGCAAACCAAGGAAGCATGGGCCGCGGCACTGACGGGCGGCAGTGCGCCCCTGCTTGACAATGCTCCGCCGGAGGACCGAACTCCTTCGGCCATGCTGGCGCGCCTGGAGAAAGCAGATCGAGCGTTCCATCGCGTACTCACGGATGTCCGCAATCGGAGCGCCTGGGAGGACACGTTTGTCGATGCGCTATGCGAACCCCCGGAAACCTTCACCTTCGGCGGCATGTTCGCGCACGTGATTACCTTCAACGCGTACCGGCGGATGGTTGCCATCGATGTGCTGCGGAGCCTTGGAGTGAAGGTTGAGGGTGTTGGCTGCCCCATGGAGTACCTCGAGAGCCTGGCGAAGGCGTGAGACCCGCGGCCAGGAAGGATTACTCGCGATCAGTCAGCTCGCGTGGTGCCCTCGGCTCAATGATTCTGAAATTGCCGCTACAGTGCAGCATGCTCATTAGGTACAGCATCCCGTCGTAGTAACGCTGCTCGCCTGATGGAATCGGTGAGTTCCACAGTTCTTCTACAAAGGCCCTGGAGGCAGGTCCGGTTGTCGCCGCCAGACTTCCGACGGCCGCCGTCGCTACCATGCCGGTCGAGTGCCGCGTCGAAAGAGGCTTCCCGTCCAGCGTGTACCGGTCCGCGAAAGTACCGATGCCCTGGCTGTTGAGGAATTGTTGAAGGCGGTCGCTCAGAGTGGCCTCTCGCGGGTCCTTGCGCCACCATGAGTAGTCCACCGCCCAGTTGCTGACGCTTCGCCAGGAGTCATAGCCGAAGGGCGTCGTGGCGCCGTCCTGACGCATAACCTGCGTTTCGTCGAAGTAGGCCATGTCGGGAGTCAGCCCTGTCTGCGGGCCGGTCACCTTCGCGAAAAGATCACGGCTGACATCGGCCGCTCTGGTCCAGAAGGCGCGATCCTCTTCCGGTCCCCAACGCGCCCACAACTCATAAAAAGCGGGCAGGTGATACGAAGGGTCGGTAAATCCAAGGTCGACGTTCGGCACGAAGCGGATCATGAAGTGCTCTTCGTCAACCATGGGACCGATCGAAATGCTTCGCGCTTCCCAGGGAGCGTGAAACGCCGGCGCGTGACCGCCGTTCGCGGCCGCCGCTCTTTCACGGGCCTTATTGTTCGGACTGGGCCATGGATGGTCCGGGGGTATGAACGGAGCATCCTCCGGATGGATGCGGAATGGACCGGTGCCGGTCAGAACCGGGTGGTGTCGCATTCCGCGCAGGAGATTGTCCGCCTCGGCCTGATAGTTGTAGATGCCTTTTCCGTTGCCCCAGCGATGCGCGGCAAAATAAAGCGCCATGACGAGGTACTGTTCTCCATCGGGCGCGGCCCCGGTGGCTCGCGGTGACCCGTCGGTGTTCATCGACCAGGCAAAATAGCCGACCGAGGGGTTCTTCGGATCGGTGATGAGCATGTACGTCTTCGCCCAGTTCCAGATGGCGTCGAACTCGCGCTTCTTGTCCATCTGTACGGCGATCATCATGCCGTAGCTCATGCCCTCCGTGCGGGCATCGTTGTTCGCCCAATCGGTGATGTACGCAAGCGGACCGTTCTCATTGGCGCCGGTTTCGAAGTACACCCTTTCTTCCTGCCCGTCGCCGTGAAAGAGCAGCCGGAACGCTTTTTCGATGCGGGCCCGGGTTTCGCCGGGCGAGTGTCCCAGTTCCGCAAAGAGATCGCGATATTCGCGCGTCTTCCAGGCGCCGCTTCCCTCGCCCGGCATGCGGAGAATATCCCCCAGCGGTGCGTTGACGTGACGGGCCGGGGGCGAGAATGGCCGGGGAGCCATGGCGGGCGTAGTTTGCACCTGTGCAACCGCGCTGCAGACGAATGTCAGCGAGAAACCGACGGCAAGAAGACTAGAAAGACAGCGAGAACTGGCAACCAAGAGCGTACCCTTTCAGGAGGAGCAATGAGCCGCGGAACCGCGACGCCTCTCTCAGCTTTCCAACTATATAATGAGATGCTTTGCGTCGGCTTCGCTCTTCTGCTCCAATATAGAAGCCGCATAACGCACCAGCAATGAGCACCGGACCGCCGCACGTCGTAGTTGTGGGAAGCGCGAACGTTGACCTGACCACGTTCACGGATCAGTTTCCCCGTCCTGGAGAGACCGTCTTTGCGCCCGGTTTCGATCTCGGTTTTGGTGGCAAGGGCGCGAACCAGGCGATAGCGGCCCGTTTGTGCGGAGCGCGGGTGTCCATGGTTGCGCGCGTCGGTGACGACTTATTTGGCCCTGCTACCATTGCCAACTTCCGCGCGCGCGACGTTGATACCAGCCACGTGCATATCACACCGGGCGTTTCCACTGGAGTGGCGCCAATCTTCGTGGAAAGCTCCGGCCAGAATCGCATCCTCGTTGTCAAGGGAGCAAATGATTGCCTAAAACCGGAGGATGTGGACCGCGCGGCGGATCTGTTAGAGCGCGCGGACTGCATCGTGCTGCAACTGGAGATCCCGGTCGAGACCGTGTACCATACCCTGCGCTTTGCGCGCGCGCGCGGAATCCGTACCATCCTGAACCCGGCTCCGGCACAGCCCGTCGATCTGCGGGTTTTGGCCAACGCCGATTACGTCGTCCCCAATGAGACCGAGGCCGAGGCGCTCGCCGGCATGCCGGTGGGGAATCGGGAGGAAGCGCGGGCCTGCGCGCGTCGGCTGCTGGCGACCGGGCTCCGACGCGTAATCATCACGCTCGGCGCTGACGGAGCCCTGTGCGGTGGAGTCGATGGCATCCGCCACATCTCCCCCTTCACCGTAAATGCGGTGGACACCTCAGGTGCAGGGGATGCATTCATCGGCAGCTTTGCTTTCTTTATCTCCAGCGGTCTTGGGGAAGGCGAGGCGATCGCCCGCGCCAACTTGTACGCTGCGCTCTCCACGCTCGCCCCAGGCACGCAGAAATCGTTTGTAACTATGGAACGGTTTGAAACCGAATGGGCCGCAACCCAGCCGGAACGGTGACCGAGCCTCTGCGCGCGTTTTTCAGCCCGGCCGTGGGCGTGCCACCTTGCCTGCTCTAATCAGGCGCTAAGATGGCGGCAGACTCCTGTTGGGCAGTTCGGCTGTGCTGGCTCCAAAAGCGGTCGTCAAGTCCGTAGCCGCGAGGCGATCCCGGCACTGAGGCCAGGCGACGCCGGCGCGGAAACGCAATCTCGATAGCCACCGATATTGAGTGCGCACATGTGTCCCACCGCTTGAGCACGGATTGTTGAATGTCATCGCCCGCTGGCTATTGCCGGGGCTCGGAGGGCTGGCTGGGCGCCCCATCGGCATTCCAGGCAATCACCCGATATTTCGCCCAAAACGCCGGATGCGGATCGACCCACGGATCGTCGGCATCGCTGGCGCAGCGGTCGCAGACATTCTGCCATTCCTTCGCCGCGGCATTCCACCGCTGTACGGAATACCGCACCGCGCCCGCCGAGCCACGCCACGCGATCAGACCTCCCAGCACGACTGACGTAATCACCGGCTGCGGCGGTATCATGTGCTTCGGCGCCGGTTTGCCGGACATGTTCCAGGCGTGCGCCCGCAGTTGTTGCGCTCGCCCGGCCATGTCCTCCGCGGTGTTCACCAGAGTTTTCACGCCAGGATAATAGAGCGCCCACCACTGCCCGCTCTCGCCGATCTCCGCAAAGGAGGCGTCAGTTGTGTCCGCGGGAATCGGCTGGAAACCGAAATTGTCCAGATGAGCCTGCAGGGCCCAGAAGGCGTCCCCGGAGACATTGTCGTCGCGCGCCAGCGTATCCAGTACTGCCTGCAGGTCCTCGGGCGTCTTCCAGTCCGTCCGGTCCCAGCCGAACTCGTTCACGATATAGGCCTTGCCGTGTCCTGTCACCGTGGCTGCATCCTGGGTGAAGGACGCGGCAGTGGTGTGCGCGCCCGCGCCGAGGAGCGCGTCCCAGTGCGGATAATCTTCGAAAGTCCTGAGGTCCGGCGTCGGGTTATCCAACACCTTCGAATACGCGCGAAAAATTCCTGACGTATCCAGATAAAGGTGGTGCGAGTCCACCTGTTTGATGTGCCTGCCGATGGTCTCCACCCAGTCCGACACCTGGCCCAGTTCCTTCTGCCCGCCCAGGAACAGCGTCACGATGCCGCACATGTTGCAGTTCTCCCATGCGAGTATGGTCGGATCATCTTTGTAGCGCACCCCGGTCAGAGCGTTTACGTGGTCGAGCACGGCGTCGATGTGGCTCTCGAACGCCGCGATGAGCGCGGGATCCGTGAAAAACTCCTGCTCGTTCGTCTTCTTCCCCCATGCCAGGTATTGGCCGATGCCACCGCCTGAGCAGGTCGCGCAATCGCCCACCAGCGTCACAATCACCTTCAACCCCCGCGTGCGCGCCGCGGCCAGCGTATAGTCTGCCGACTGGAATGCCGCCTGATTGAACTTGCCGTCTTCCGGTTCCACGCAAAGGGAACAACCCACGGTGTCGCCCATGGTCTGTGAGCGCACCACCCTCGCGCCCATCTCCACCGCCGTATCCAGAACGTCATCCACTTCGAAGCGGCTCGGATAGCGCGGTCCCATGGGATCGTGCGGGCCGTATCCCTCCAGACCGAGCCATTCAATGTTCGGCCCGCTAAAGCGGAATGCCTCGCCGCCCAGAGTCAGTTTCGTTCCAGTGCGCTGGACGAATTCGCCGGCGGGCGCCGGCTGCGCGCACAAGCGCACGACCGCGAGGGCGAGTACCCACGTAGATGTGTAGCGTCGCATGATGACATCATATCGACCCAGGTGCCGGGCATAGCCGACGCGCGACACGCAACGCTCCCCGGCAATGCCCTCACGCGCCGTGCTCGTTCTTGCCGCCTGGCGTTCAAGACCGCAGCAGCGCCGTGGCGGCATCTTTTGTCGGCATGTCCGCGGCGTTTAACTCAAACGCCCAGCCGCCGTAATGCACCGTTTGCAAAGCAGCCATGTTCAACGAATCGTCGGGTTGGCCGCTCGCGCCTACGTTCTCCAATAAGAAGAGGCCAGCGACAAGGCCTTCGGCAGCGGCTTTCCCGATCGCGTCCACATCCCCGAACAAGAGGGCCGCGCCGCTCTGCTTCCGATAATCCGCCAGACCCTTCTCCAACGGCGCGGACGGCAAGTGGCTTACAATCTCCCACGCACGCTCATGCAGTTGCTGCGCCGTTTGGCCGTCCGCCGAGCCATGGATCGCCGGCTCCAGCAATCGCGCATATGTGTTGCACTGCCGGTAGATCGCCACGTCGTACTCGGTGCCCGCCAGGATCAGCGGCTCGGCTTCCTGCCTCAGGAGTTTGGTGACGCCTCTTTCCACCGCCTTCAGGAAGTGTCTGAAACGATCCTGCTCTTTTTCGCTCTCAGACCCGGTTCCGAACACCACCCCCTGCATCGATCCCACCGAGGGCCCGGCGGCCGCGCGTCCCTCGATCAGGTGATCGGGCTGGTGGCTATGCAGAAACTCTTCCATATTCTGCGGCGCCACTCCTTCGAGCCGTACTTCTTCCGAGGTGTGCGGAGTCGAGCGAAAGAGACGCACGTGGTGCCGGCCGATCGTCAGCAAGTCAAAGCGCTGTTCCCGGGCCATCGCCGCAAGCAACGGACGGATTTCAAATCGTTCGCCCACCACGGACAAGTCCTTCAGCCCCTTGCGTATCCAGTAATGCCTGAAGGCGCCGGGTGACCGAAATACGATCAGCGAATTGGCCGACATATGGACCGTCTCCGCGTTGGACGCCAGTTCCTCGATCGGCGCGAGCAGTCGGCTGGCCGTCTCAGCGTCCATGTGGCGCTCGGCCGGTTGCTTTTGTACCGGCCGGAGGGCGCTCTTCAGACGGACCCCCAGTTCCAGCGGATTCGGAATGAGCACTACCAAAGTGATGCAAGGTCCCGCGGCCCCCGCCAGGGCCTTTACCTCGGCTAACCTAACTACATCGGCCGTATCCGTCATAACTGTCTCTCCTCGCTCCCTTACCCTGGTGATTTCTGACTCTGGTTGAGATGTGCCACGAATCCTGTCGCAGCCCCTCTGGAATGGTCAGGATCTTTCCGAATCGTCAGCCACGCTACCGCGGCGCTCGCCAGGGACAGCCCTGCGCAAGCCAGCATGACAAAACGAAATCCGAATACAAACGATGCCTTTACGGATTCCCTGATCGCGCTAACGGTAGTGGGGCTGAGACCAGTGGGAATCTGCAAACCGGCGAGTTTGATTTCGTCCGCACGGAGCTGCTCGATAGTGGCAGGCGGCAGCGAAAGATGAGCCAGGTTGTGATTCATTTGAAAACCAAAGATCCAGACCATCGTTATTCCGAATATTGCAATCGCCAGTACTCCGGCTACCCGTGCCAAGGCGTTGTTGATTCCGGAAGCCGTGCCGACTCGGTCGTTACTCACCGAGTTCATAACGACAGTGGTGAGAGGAGCTACCGTCACCGCCATCCCAAATCCGAGAACCATGATCGCCGGGAAGAATGTTCTCCAGTAGCTCCCTCCAACGGAGGGCGCCGCGAACAGAACAAACCCAAGCCAGACAATCAGCGGACCAGCGATCAACGGAATTTCCGGACCATAGCGGGCGACAAGTCCGCCGGACCAGCGAGACAGAAAGAAGACGAGCAGGATGAACGGAAGGATGGCGCCGCCGGCGACTGTAGCGGAATAGCCCTGGACCTGGATCAGATTCAATGGGAATAAAAAAAAGAAAATTCCGATAGCGGCGTATAGGAGCAGCGTGAGTATATTGGCGCCAGTGAAGCTGCGGGACTCAAACACCGCCAGCGGCAGCATAGGTGTGGCGACGTTGCCTTCGACGAACGCAAAAGCGATAAGACAGCCGACGCCCACGATCAAACTCCCGAAGACCACAGGATTTCGCCAGCCGAGGTCAACGGACTCCATGAACCCGGCAACCAGGCCGCCTAATCCAACGGTGGCAAGAAGCGCTCCCCACCAATCCACGCGTCCAGCGCCCGCGATGCGGCTCTCCGGAATATGCCGGAGTGAAATGGCTATCACCGCGGCAGCGAGCGGGACGTTGATAAAAAATACCCATCGCCAGGAACCATGTTCAACCAGCCAACCGCCGAAAACCGGCCCAATGGCGGTGGTGATCGCGGTAAAGGCCGACCAGGTGCCAATCGCGCCGCCACGACTCTCCTCGTCAAAAGCTGCGCTGATAATCGCCAGACTGCCGGGCACCAGGAGTGCGGCGCCAATTCCCTGAATGCTCCTCGCGAGGATCAACTGATAAATGTTCAACGCGCAGCCGCACACTGCCGAAGCAACGGTGAATATCGCTATACCAACCAGGAACATCAGACGGCGCCCGAACACGTCTCCGAGCGAGCCTCCCACAAGTATCAGCGCGCCCAGAAACAGGCCGTAAGACTCCACCACCCATTGCACATCGACAGCGGTTGCATGAAAGTTGGCTTGAATCGCCGGTAGAGCGACGTTGACCACCGTGCTATCGATGAACGCCATGCTGGAGCCGAGAATGGTCGCGACGAGCATCCAGATTCTCGCCTCTGGCCGGCAAGGGACTCCGGAGCCTGTTGATCGAATTACGGTTTCATCGCACGGCGTTCTCATCAAGGCTCTGGTTGCTATGCCGGTTGCGTGAGGTCTAAGCGTTGATTAAGGCAGATACCCGTCACTTCTCCACTGCTTGTAGAGGGTCAATTGCTCATCGCTCCAGTAAGGACCGCCGGGAGGCATGGAGTGTTTTGCAAGACTGTCCTCGACAGCCTGAGCATTGCCGTAACCGTTTGAAGGATCCGACATATATGTGTAGTTGTCGAGCAGAACTTTGTATCTGCTCATGTGGTCGACATCAATCTGCCGAAACAGCGGCTTGATGTCCTTCTCGAAGGAAACCAGCATGTGTGTCTCTCCCTTCCTGATTTCGTTCATCCTGGACGGACGTAGCCCGTCGACTCACTCCGCGAGATTTCGATCACCAACCGCCCACCTCTTATGCGCCGCCGCGCTCCAGGCCTCTGGCCGCTACGCTGAGCATCAAGCGCGTGGCGCCGGTCATAATCATGATGATACCCACCAACGATTCGATCACCCACAGTGAGCTCGACGGCCATTGCCGGCAAACCATTCATTCTTCAGCGCGCTATTCCGGCGCGCCGGCTGTGTCTGAAAGCGGCTGGAGTTCCCCGAGCATTGTGGGGATGAGTTCGGAAACGGTCGGGTGAATGTGCATGGCCCGTTGAATCACCGTGTACGGGACCCTGGCATACATCACGTCGAGGATCGAGTGAATGGCTTCGTCGCCACCGGTTCCAAGGATGGCAGCTCCAAGGATCTGGTGAGTTTGGGCATCCACCATGATCTTCATAAAACCCTGCGTCTCGCCCTTCTCAACAGCACGGCCGACCTTGGTCATGGGCCGCCGGCCAATCAGCGCGTGGCGGCCGCTCTTGCGGACTTCTTCCTCCGTCAGGCCGGCACGGCCGAGCGGAGGATCAATGAACAGAGCATAAGTGGTAATGCGATCGCTGACCTTGCGCGGGTCATTGTCCAAAAGATTCGCGCTGACAATTTCGGCATCGTTAAAGGCGGTGTGGGTGAATGCGCCTTTTCCGTTGCAATCCCCCAACGCCCAGATACCCTGGACGCTGCTGCGCAACTGGTCATCGACGAGAATGTACCCGCGTGTGTCGACGGCAACACCTGCCTCGGTGAGACCGAGGTCATCGGTATTTGGACGGCGTCCCACAGCCAGCAGGACGTGTGACCCGCCTACCTCCGGATCGCCGCTGGCGCAGTCAACGTGAGCCAGAATCTCCTCGCCACGCTTCGAAAAGCCAATACAAGTCGCGTTCAGGCGAACCTCGATGCCTTCATGCTCGAGGATCTCCCGTATGGCGGTCGAGACATCCTCATCCTCATGCCGAGCGAGGTACGGCGCTGTCTCGATAATGGTCACTTCACTCCCGAACCTGCGGTACATTTGTGCGAATTCCAAGCCGATGTAGCCGCCGCCTATGATGATCAGGTGACGTGGGATGAAGTCGACGTCCATGATGGAGCTGTTGTTAAGATGTGGGATTCCTTCGATACCAGGCATCTGAGGCAACACGGCGCGGCCGCCTACGTTGATGAATATCCGATCAGCCGTAAGCTTCTCCGCACCGACGCTTACCTGTGTCGGTGACTCGAAGCGAGCGTGTCCCTGGTACACGGTGCAGTTTGTCATGCCTCTCAGCCAGCTCTCGACGCCGGTTCTCGACTCCCCCGAAACCGTGTCCTTCCTCGATTTGACGAGCTTCATGTCAACGCTCACCGGGCCGTTGGTGACAACTCCGAAGTCCGCTGCGCGCCGAGCCATGTGGGCCGCATACGCGCTTGCCACCATCGTCTTCGTGGGTGTGCAGCCGGTGTTGATACACGTGCCGCCGAACAATTTGCGCTCGATGATCGCAACCTTCATACCCGCGCCCGTCAGGCGCTGCGCCAGGAAAGGACCGGCCTGACCGGTTCCGATGATAATTGCGTCGTAGGTGTTGGTCATTAAACCGGCGGCCTGCCCAATTCCGCGCGGCATGGAATCTTGCAATCTGCCTCGCGACCTTCATCAAGCAGGGAATCGCAAGGACCAACGTACCAGACATCGACAGTGGCATCGGCGGCGAGTCGCCGTGAGAGTTGGCTTGCCATCTGCTACCTCAAGAACTCTGATTCTGGCCGCGTCTGGTCGTGGACGAAAGGTTCTCGGAAAATGCCACTCACTCCTGCGGCGCAAAGTCCGGACATGTACCTCTCTCACGTGCGTTCATGAAGACGGCACATGCAACGGAGCCCCAACAACCCCCGCTTCTCGCAAGAGCCGATATACGATCGGAGCCCGCGGGTGAGCTTCATCCATGAAGTCTCCGCTCGTTGCGCGAGTCACGTATGGAGAATATGATCCGGCCACGGTGATCCCTCTCGATGCCATCTCCGCGCGAATCCAGGATTCGTCGTAGCCACCCCGCTTCCTGTAAAACTCGTACGCCAAAGGATGAATCGGCGCCAGAAAAACAACGACGCGAGTATGGTGTGACTGGAGATCATCGAGAAAATGGCGGAGCAGCTCCTGCGCGAACTCGCTCGGCCGCGACGTCGTACGCCACCGAATCATATCCGCATCCAGCTTGCCCAGATTCGCGGCCACGAAGGCATCCGTCTCAGCCGGGGCCGGATTGCGCACAGCGAGAGGAACACCCCATGAGCCGTCTGGGAGCACGTGAAATCCTGCGTAGTCGGCCGGAACCACTTTCCACTGAAGTCCCGCCAATAACTGCAGACCGGACTTCAGAAGATCGACCGATAGCAAGCCATCGCCGGATCGGCTCTGCTTCAACCCATAACGAGCGAGGGCATTGTTGAAGTAGTAAACATCCGCGGACCAGTTTGGCGGCAAACGCTCATGAACGAGCTGCGGATCCAGTTCGAGAACCGCCAGCCGGGGCACTCTCTTGGCCTCCGTGCACTCCTCAAAAAGGGAGACCGAATCGTCCAAACCGCCGGTGGCGAAGGCCAGATTGAGGGCGCTGTTTGGCGAGAACCATGAGCCCGAAATCTGCGCGGCTCGGCTCCCGCCAAAAATGAGCACATCCCTTGGTCGAGGCAGCCTCGCAATGGATGCGAACTTCAACGCCGCATCTTCGTCCGTCCAAATGCTTCGTCCCTGAAGCATCCCGTCGGCTGCGTGGTTCGCGTCCCGCATCTCCCAGCGCAGAACCAACGCGGTATTAAGAGCCCAGTTGCCAAAAGCCATCGCGAAAACCAGAGGCAGGAAACCAGCCAGGCGGAGAAGGAAACGAAATGCTTCCGTACGTTGCATGGTTTTCAGAACTGGAAGTAGATGAACGGAGCCTGATTGTGATTGGCCAGCGTCAGCAGCGCAATCACTCCCGCATAATACAATCCCCAACGCACCAACACTGGCGCCCGGGCAATGCGCGGACGCAAGGGACCGCGCGCCTGTAAGAACTGAACCGTCTCAACGGTGCAGATGATCAGCACAGCGCGTACGAGGAACGTCGGCGAGAATCCGATTGCCGGGAGTTGCTGCGCCAGGGCTGAAGGGTTCACAATGGTTCCCCATCCGATGAATAGCCGGCGGATGATATGGAACGAGTGAGCCAGACTCTCGCCGCGAAAGAAGATGAATGCGAACGCCATCAATAGAAACACGAGAATGGTGCGAGCGACTTTCACCGGCTGCGCCCAGAAGGGATGCAGGGTCCGTCCTGAGCGCGAGAGCGCGCGGCTGCCGATCAACTCGGTGACGCGATATGAGCCGTGGAGAAGACCCGAGGCCAAATAGTTCCACTGGGCGCCATGCCACAATCCGTTTGCCAAAAACGTGGTCATGATGCTGGCGCAGATACGGACCATTCCGGGTCGCCTTCCGCAAAGAGGAAAGAAGACGTAGTCGCGCATCCAAAGTGAAAGCGTAATATGCCATCTCTTCCAATATTCCGCCATCGAGTCGGCATGGAAGGGCCGGTTGAAATTCCGAGAGAGGCGAAACCCTAGAATCTGCGCCGTTCCGATAGCGATGTCCGAATAGCCCGAGAAATCGCATAAGATCTGAAAGGGAAAACACAGGACCGCGAACGCGACCAGTGGCCCTGAACACGAATTGAGACGGGCATAGACTGGATTGACTACGTTGGCCAGCCGGTCTGCCACGACGTATTTCTCATAAAGCCCCCAGGCTACCAGTTGAAGTCCGGCGACCGCGTTCGCGGAGCTGAACGCATGCACTTCCCTGAATTGCGGAATCAGATTCTGGGGACGTTCGATGGGCCCGGCCGCGAGCTGCGGGAAGAACAAGACGTAAACTGCAAACACCGCAAGCGAACGCTCGGCCGGCTGCCTTCCCCGATAGACCTCGATCATGTATGCCATGGCCTGGAAGGTGTGGAACGAGAGGCCCAACGGAATGGGCCCGGCCGGGATCCCCAGTATCGTGGGGATGTACTTGAAGGCCGCCATCAAGCCCAGATTCGCGGACAGGCTCAGAGCGAGCCAGGCCTTTCTGGAGCGCCCGGAAGCTTTCTCGATACAGATCCCGGCGCAGTAGTCCAGCAGAATCAGAACGAACACGATAACGATGTACTGCGGAGTAAACGAAAGGTAAAATAGTACGCTCGCGGCAAGCAGAATGAGTATTCGTCTGGCCTGAGGAAGCAGGAAATACAGGAACACAACCGTCGTGAAGAAGACCGCGAAGGTGATCGAATAAAAACTCATTGTCCCGAAGAACTGCGAAGCAGCGAAGGATAATCGGTCTTACCATTTGCCAGGCGAGGAATCTGGCCTACTTTTCGGAGTTCAAAGCCCGACGGGTGAATATGGAGGCGGCCTGACAACCCCTCTATATCAGGAGTGTCGCCCCGGCGTTCTTCACAGAAGATGACGATGCGATCGTTTTCGTTGACCGCCGCCACCGGCCCGGTGTCCGAGAGCATCTCCTCGACTTCATCCAGACTGATTCGCCAGCCGAAAACCTTCACGAAACGCGCCCTCCGGCCGCTCACGTAAAACAGGCCCTGATCGTCGTAGTAGCCCAGATCGCCGGTATGGAGCTTGCCGCCCAGTTCGTCGCCCGCGGCGAGGTCATATGGCTCCGAGGCGTAGCCCATCATCACGTTGGGTCCTTCGTAGACTAACTCGCCTTCCTGTGACGGACCGCGGCGCTGCCCGTCGGCTTCCACGGAAAGCCGTCCGCCCGGCAGGGCGAAACCAACGGAACGGGCGGCCTCGGGGAGCATTGAGGGCGGAAGGCCCGAAATACGGGCGGTTGCTTCGGCCTGGCCATACATGATGTGGAGAGATCCTCCGCGCCGTGTTGCACACTCGTGAAACTTTCGAGCCAGACTCTCCCCGAGACGCCCGCCGATTTGGATGAATTTCTTCAGTTGCGGGACCCGCAGGAAGTCCAGATCCATCCTGTCCAGAATCTGATAAAAATACGGTGTACCGCCGATCACGTTGCATTCGGCATCCCGGACGATGTCCCAAAAAGCGCCCGAGACGATGCGGTGGCGAGTGAGGACGAAACTTCCGCCGGCCGTCAGGTGAGTATGCACCAGGGATTGCGCATATCCATTAAAAATCGGCGTCGTCAACATAGCGCGATCGAGATCCGTGTTCGACAGGGCCTGGTTAATGGAAGCCGCGTTGCTCCGGAGGTTGTGCCAGGACAGGCGCACCAGCTTGGGTGACCCCGTCGAGCCGGATGTGGAAATCAGGAGCGCAAGGTCGGGATGGATCTCATAGCGCTCCGGCTTGAGTGAGCGCAACAGCACGTGTTGAGGGTCGAGCGCGGTGGCCGAGTATTGAGCGAAGACGTCGCCGTCGAAAGCTTGCGAGCCCGGGGCCACAATAAAATCGGGCTGAAAACGCCGGATCAGCCGGCACGCCAATGTAGAATCCAACTCGGGATCCAGCATCGCTACGGCGTGGCCGGATTCGATCGCTCCGAGGTAAGCGATGAGCGAGGGCGCATCGTTGAAAGCAAATACGAACCCCAGGGCTTTTCGGGTGAACGGCAGTTTTTCGGAGAACGACGCCATGCAGCGGGTCAGTTCGCCGCGGGTGAACCATTGATCGGAGTCAGCATCCCAAACGGCTTTCGAAGAAGGGTCGTGGCCGGATGCGATGAAGGTCCGGCTATCCATCCGTCCACCTGCCGTGTCTCCGCAGGATCGCTTCCGCATCCTGGAAGCTCCTCAGCTCCACGACGTCGGCGGGGTCGAGACGAACGCCGAACTCATCTTCGATCGCCGCAACCAATTGAAGGTGCCCCACGGAGTCCCATGTTCGGGTCTGATTCGCCTGGACTGAACTCACGTCGAGAGTCTTAGGCAAGGCAAGCCCCCGCCGGAAGGCGGACTGGAGACGATCCCGCGAAGTCACCCAAATAGTTTACTCTGCCGGGATCTCTCGGCATCGCGCAAAAGGGGGTCGAGGCTTGACCCTCTGCTTCCAGCCCAGCGGCAGACGCAGCACCGGCGCAGGTGAAAAGAGCACCGCGCGGGGTCTACGCACCGGTGACCAGGTCAGGATTGCTGCGGGTCCGGGAGGTCGCGTACCTGGTTAATCAAGGGACCGATACAGCGTTGCCCGATCTGAAGGGCCGGATGTGAAAAGACAGGAGCGAACAGCTTCGCTGTGTTAGCCTCGGTCCTGAAGCTGCACCTATTCGACGGACCGCGACCGCATGTATGCCCGGTCGACACATTATGCAAACGACCATCGCGGTAGCGTCGAAGGCTTGGTACTCCATAGCCGCTCCGGACGCGAGGGCCAAACTGGCGAGCGGGTCCACGATATGCAGCGAACTTCGCTCGCTGTCAATTGACGCCACCGAAACCAAAAGGAGCTTTTGAAATGAAACGTAAGAGCGTCAGGGCAACTGTATTCGCCGCCTTATTTCTTTGCCTCGTGGCGACGGCCGTATTCGCCGCGCAGGACAAGTACACGGTGCGCGTGCCCAATGGGCTCGCCTTCTCGGACTTCCGGGGGTACGAGAACTGGCAGGTTGTCGCCGTTAGTCAGACTGACAATCTGCTGAAGGTGATGGTCGCCAATCCAACGATGATCGCTGCCTACCGGGCCGGCGTTCCCGGCAACGGGAAGCCCTTCCCCGACGGTTCCAAAATTGCAAAAATCGAATGGAAACCGAAAAAGAGCACGGAGGCTCCTTTCTCAGTGAGGATACCGGACACCCTGCAAGACGTCTTTCTCATCGAGAAGAACACCAGGAAATTCCCGGACACGAAGGGATGGGCTTACGCCGCGTTTGACTACGACCCCGCGTCGGACACTTACAAGCCTGATCCGACCGGCGTCGTCACTTGCGGCTTCACATGCCATACGAGAGTGGCGGCCAAGGATTACATTTTCACGGCATACGGCACGAGGTAACGGAGAAACGCCGATCGCCGCCTTGACCGGCTCGTTCCTGTCGCGGGAGACTCGTTCTCCCTCACCGGCCCACAAAAAGTTGATGCCGAATGTAGAGAATGCGTTTGTCGTTCCGACCTCCCTGTGAACGCGCACCGAAGTGCGCCCACCGAAAGGAACCACACTATGAAATTCATCCTGATGATGGGAATGAAGACCGACAAGGAGGGGCATCATGACATGGAAACAGGAGGATATCCAGGCGCATATCCAGTTCATGATGAGCTTCAACAAAGAGTTAAAGGCCGCTGGAGAGCTGGTGTCAGCCGAAGGGCTGGCCTGGCCCAATCAGGCCACACTGGTTCGGGCAGGTAAAGACGGCGCGCCGGTCACCGATGGCGTGTTTCCCGAATCGAAGGAGTTCCTCATCGGCTACTGGGTCATCGACGTGGAGAGCCCTGAGCGGGCTTATCAGGTCGCTGCCCGTGCGTCGGCTGCTCCCGGACCGGGGGGAGTGCCATTGAACATGCCTATCGAAGTGCGTCAGGTAATGAGTGCTCCACCGGAAATGTAGGGAGCGGAAGCACTCAGATGACGGAATACAGCTTCGAGCACTTGTTGCGAGAACTCGCACCGCAGGTGCTCGGAGCAACTCTTCGCCGATACCGGGATTTCGCGGCAGCCGAAGACGCGGTTCAGGAGGCGCTGGTCGACGCTGCCACACAATGGCCGCGCGAGGGTGTGCCTGACAACCCGCGTGCCTGGCTCGCACAGGTGGCATCCAGGCGGATGACCGACCAGATTCGCAGCGATGTGGCTCGCCGGCAACGTGAGACTGCGGCGGCCATGGAGGCCGGCTACGTCATTCCGGCGCCGGACCCCGAAAGCGACTCCGGTGAGGATGACACGCTCATTCTCATGTATATGTGTTGCCACCCGGCTCTCACCACATCGTCAGCGATCGCTCTGACCCTGCGCGCCGTGGGCGGTTTGACGACGGCCGAGATCGCGCATGCTTTCCTGGTGCCAGAAGCGACCATGGCTCAGCGCATCAGCCGGGCCAAACAGACCATCAGGGAATCTGACGTTCCGTTTCGAATGCCCGTTCGCGAAGATCAGCACCTGCGCCTTCGGGCGGTTCTGCACGTGCTCTATCTGATTTTCAGTGAGGGCTATACGGCCAGCGAAGGAGAGCAGCTCCAACGAGCGGACCTTGCTGCTGAGGCGATCCGCCTGGTACGAGTGGTTTACAAAAACCGGCCGGAAGATGCCGAAATCGCCGGGCTGCTGGCCCTTATGCTGCTGACCGATGCTCGCCGCGCCGGGCGAAGTGGGCCGCGAAATGAAGCGATCCCCCTCGGCAAACAGGACCGCAGCTTGTCGGATCGAACCCAGATTGCCGAAGGCGTAGCACTGATCGGCGCGGCGTTGACGCGCGGATCGCTGGGCCCGTATCAACTGCAGGCCGCCATCGCCGCGCTCCACGACGAGGCCGCTACCGAAAGCGACACGGACTGGCCGCAAATTCTCGCGCTTTACTCTGTTCTGAAGAGAATGGTTGATAACCCGATGGTGACGCTGAATCACGCCGTCGCGGTCGCGATGGTTCATGGCCCCGGAGAAGGATTGCGGCTGATCGCGGAACTCGATGCCACGGGCCGGCTGCGGGATCACCACCGCTTGCACGCGGTTCGCGGGCACCTGTTGGAAATGGCTGGGGAGTTAGCCGGCGCGATGGAAAATTACCGTGCGGCCGCGGCTCGCACCGCGAGCTTGCCAGAAAGGAACTATCTGCTTGCGCAGGCGGCACGAATCGGCGGTCTGCAAAAACGTTAACCGGAGGACACCAGCGCGGCCGGCTCAAACGCATCGGCCTGACGGACAGGCGCTCGGGCCGGAGCCTGCAGTCCCGTTGTTTATTGCTTGCGTCATCAACTGTGTTTGTTGAACCAGTCGAGAGCGAGTTGAGTATATTGGCCGACCTCGATGAGGTAGCCGTCGGGATCACGCATGTAACAGCGCCATTCCCAGCCGTCAGGATTGGGTAATGGCTCGGTAAGAAAAAGCGCTCCTTTGTCGCCCCATTGTTTGTAACAGGCCCAGATGTCGGCGACACGCAAATTAAGGAAGCTGTTCACTCTGTTCAGGTCCGACGGTGTTTCAAGGATGACCTCTGGCTTATCGGGAGTCGGGCCACCGCCGCAGTTGAGGATGATCCACGTATTAGCCAGCTTGATGTAGCAGGGATTGTCCGGCTTGATCAATTTCCCGCCAAGAATTCGGACATAGAAGTCCCTCGCTTTCTCCTGATCCCTCACCGTGAAAAAGTGAGCTGCGAAGAAGCCTTCGTGCGCAATTGGCGCGTCAGGTAGATTCATGTCGTGTCTCCTGTTATCGATAAATCAGGATGCTGCCGGAAACGCACCCTCTCATCTGGCGGTGACGATAACGGGCAGCTAGTGTAGCAACGATTCCCAGTTGGCGGGCACCTGTCCTGCGGGTCCGGGTACCGGCTGACTTTCAGGATGCGCGTGCGGCGGAAGCAATTCCACGCCTTGGATCATCCCCCCCTTCTCGTAATCGAAGAACCAGTCCTCACCAGGCTCGAAGCTGGTTATGATGGGATGCCCCGTCGACGCCGCATGCTTTGATGCATGCCGGCTCGGAGAACTGTCACAGCATCCGATGTGCCCACACTCCGCACACCGGCGGAGATGAAACCACCAGCCTTTCGGCGACTCCAGACATTCCATACACCCGTCGCCGCTTGGTTTCGAAGCGAGATTAATCCCGCGGTGATCCTTCTTCATTTCGATTTGTCCTTTAGCAGGCTGCTGAAAAAGCCCGAAAACCGCTTGTTTACACGCGCGGCTCGGAAACGTAGCTACGTGTTTGCAGGTGGTTACCGAACCGCGACGGTGACGGAGCGGGGACCAGAAAACCTTTTCCAGCATCCTGTTAGACGTCGTATGTCCGGCAACGAGTTCAAGGCACCAGCAGGATCTTCCCAATGCCACCCTTTTCCGCCGCCGCTTGAGCCTCGGCCGCTTCACTGAGTGGCAGCGTCTGGCTAATCGGGATTACCAGCTTGCCGTCTCGCACCGCTTCGGCCATGAACTGGAGCGTTTTCCTGTCGAATTTCGAGAACACTTTTACCACCTTTACAGATGGGTACATCGCGGCGTTCTGCGGCGCCCCGACAACCGAAGCGTACACTCCTCCCGGCTTGACCCTGGCGATCAGCTTCTCGGCGGTTCTTCCGCCGACCGTATCCGCAACCGCATCGAGCGGCGGAAGATCCGCGATCGCCGTGTCGTCGTCGGTTGCCACCACCTGATCCGCGCCGACAGTCTTCGCCTCATCCATCTGCTTCTTCAAGACCCCCGCGATCACAGTCGCCCCGCGTTCCCTGGCAGTGAATACCGCCGAACGCCCGACATTCCCCAGGGCGCCTACCACCATGACTGTCTGGCCGGCATTGATTCCCGTAGCCGAACTGAGCTGGTTGCCGGTCGTCGTCGCCAGCGGCAACGCCGCCGCGCGTATCAAATCGAGCCCCTTGGGAATCTTCGCCAGGACCGCCGCATTTATAACGCAAAGCTCGGCGTAAGTATTGTCCGCCATGGCGAACACCTGGTCGCCGACGGAAAAGTCTTCCACCCCCGGCCCGAGCTTGACCACAGTCCCGGAGATATCAACTCCGATGAGGCCCGGGAACTGCATGGGATAAAAATCCTTCGTCAATCCAGCACGCCGCTTGTAGTCGATCGGATTCACGCTCGTGGCGGCAACCCGTACCAGCACCTCGCCCGGGCCCGGCGCCGGATCAGGATAGTCCTCGAACTTCAGCACTTCCGGACCGCCATATTGGTGGACAACAATCGCTTTCATAGTTCATCTCCTTGCACCGCGCGCACCCACCCGGTCCTGGATAAGACTGGGATGAGCGAAGCTGGAATCGGTCACCGCGTCACTCGCCTTCGGTGGCAGCCTTTCTTTTGCTCTCTTGCGGGTGAATGCCCAGGTCGTGCCATGACGTTTCCGCGAGGTTGACGCCATAGTAGTTTGCGGCTTGCTCGATGTTCGCGAACGCCAAAGCACGGTCGGCATCGGAGACGTCGATGACTTGATCGAACCGTGCGACCGCGTTACGGACATGTTGTGCGTCGGTCAGTGGTTCTTTGCGCTGCTTCGGAAACGCGTAGACACTGTCTGGCAGGTCACTCTGCGTGGTCAACGGTCCGTGTTTCTCGTGAGGTTCCCAGGTCGTTTTCGGCATGTCGTTGCTATCCTTTCCTTGATACTTGGCTGGAGGGCGGGCGCGCCGGCCATTGCGTGAGCGATGGTGTTGAACCGCATGCCTCCGCGTACTCCATGGCGAGCGAACCGTCACGCTCCCATCACTATTTTGCATCAGCATTTGCTTGACGGCGAGCTGGGTGACGGTTGGATGCCGACCCATCCCTCCGGCTCGGTTGATGGAGATGTCACCGATCCGGTAAGGTTATGACGGAGTTACACTCTGGACGTCCATCTGGTCGACGGCACATACGAGCTGTTCCGGCACTACTATGCCCTGCCAGGCGCGCGGGATCGGGACGGTCGCGAGGTGGCCGCGGCGCGGGGTGTGCTGGCGTCGGTCCTGGGCATGATCCGCCACGGCGCTACGCACCTGGCCGTGGCGACCGACCACGTCATCGAGTCTTTCCGGAATGCCCTATGGCCCGGCTACAAGACCGGCGATGGAATCGAGCCCGACCTGTTATCCCAGTTCGAGCTGCTCGAAGAGATACTCTCGTCGGCGGGCATCATCTTTTGGCCCATGGTGGAGTTCGAAGCAGACGATGCACTGGCGGCCGCGGCGGCAAGGGCCGTCCGGGATGCGCGAGTCGAGTGCGTTGTTGTCTGCACGCCCGACAAGGACCTCGCGCAATGCGTTCGTGGCACGCGAGTGGTTCAGCTGAACCGTCGTACGAACGTTACCCTCGATGAGGCTGGCGTTATCGCAAAGTACGGCGTGTCTCCGGCATGCATTGCCGATTACCTGGCGCTCGTCGGCGACGCCGCCGACGGCTACCCCGGATTGCCCGGCTGGGGCGCTAAGTCGTCGGCCGCCGTTCTCGCCAGGTTCCTCCACATCGAGTCCATCCCGGAGGACTGGCGCGAGTGGCATGTGAACGCGGCTAACGCGAGTACCCTCGCTCGCACGCTGTCCAGCGAACGCGACCGCGCACTGTTGTTCCGAACGCTCGCCACGCTCCGCACCGACATCGCGCTTTTTGACGACGTTGACGAATTGCGGTGGCACGGTCCGAAACCTGGCTTTGAGACATTGGGGGTGAAACTCGACGAAGCGGTCACTGGGACAAGACGGCACCCCGCCCGCCGGAGTCGCTCAGACTCCTGATCCGATGGCATCCGGCCGGGATCATTCAGAGGCCGCCCGGGGAGCCTGTCCGGGCGTATGACTGCCTTTAAACCTCAAGTCCGGCCCGTTGTTCTCCGATAGATAACCTGAGGACCGACCACAGCATGCACGTCGTTACATCTCAGGAGGCTGGACGCCTGGCTCACGGCGATCCGCGGAAGCTCGCGGTTCAGGTCTTCATCGCCCGTCAACCCATTCTGGATCTGAATCGGCGAGTGTTTGGATACGAACTCTTCTATCGTTCCAGCGTTTACAGCGACGCCGGCGACACGGACGCCTCGGTCGCCACTACCGAGGTGATCGCCAACGGGCTAATGACGATTGGCCTGGGCAAGCTCGTCGGTGACAGTTTTGGGCTGATCAGTTTTGACCGGGACCTGCTGCTAAGCGATATACCGCTCATGCTGCCCGCCCGCAACGTCATCGTAGAGATCCTGAACACGGTCGAGATAGACGATGCCGTCGTCGCACGGTGCCAGGAATTAAAGCACCTGGGGTTCCAACTGGCGCTCGACAAGGTGTCGGCAATCGATCGAGTGCGCCCGCTCGCGACGCTGGCCGATATCGTGAAAGTGGATTTTCGACAGACCGGTCCCGCGGAGCAGGAACGGGTTGCGTCTGACTTCACCGGCCTTCAGACGCGCCTGGTGGCCGACAAAGTGGAGACAGAGGAAGAGTTCGAGCGGGCACTCCGACTTGGCTATTCGTACTTTCAGGGTTATTTCTTCGCGGTGCCCACCGTTGTAACGGCAAACCGGGTGTCCTCGCAGAAGTCAACGTATCTCCAGGTGTTCAATGAACTAACTCGCGAAAACCTCAATTACGCGCATTTGGAGGGGCTGTTCAAACACGACCCGCCGATGACGTATCGCCTCTTGCGATATCTGAACTCGGCACTGTTCAGCTGGACCAGTCCCATCCGCTCCATCCGGCACGCTCTTTCCCTTTTGGGGGACGAGGAACTGCGCCGCTGGGTGGGGTTGCTCGGATTAGCCAGCCTGGCTGAGGGCAGGCCTGGCGCATTGATCGTCACAGCGATGATTCGGGGCCGTTTCTGCGAATTGCTGAGTTCCCGCACGCCGCTGAGCAGCCGCAGCTCGGAGTTGTTCCTGATGGGACTGCTCTCGCTGTTTGACGAGGTACTGCACTGCCCGATGGAAGGTGTGGTCGAGGGGCTGGGTCTCAGTACCGACGTCTGCAAAGTGCTTCTGGGCTCCGAAGACAAATCCTCTGGACTGTCCCGCGTTTTTGCCCTCACCCTCGCCTGGGAGCGCGGAGACTGGGATGAGGTGATGGAGATGAGCCAGGCACTGGATATCGGCACGGCCATCGTTGCCGACGATTACATCGAAGCGGTGACCTGGTCGGACCGCATGTGCGATGCGGCTACTCTCGACGCAGCCATCCGCAAGACTTAGGCAGGACCGTCGCGCGCGTGGCTCCGACGCAATGGCGGATGAGGATTAGATTGGGCAAAGCTTCTCAATTAAGACTGGCACAGAGAATCGAGGCAGGTCACCACGGTGACTACAAAACCCAGTGCAGTCAGGCCCTTTTGGAGCTTTCGGACGGTCTTGAAAACCTATGGAAGAGATTGATTGATTCTGAAGTTGGCTCCGCAGGTAGGACTCGCGGTTTACTCCCGCCGCGCAGTAATGGCGCAGTGCGATTACCGTGTCGTTTTTAGAGAGAAGGAGCCAGGCCGATCCGCACCAGCAAAGCCTGGAAGCGAGGCTCGTTGCGAAGGGGATCGTAGACCGGGTGGACCTTCAGCGCCGACAGCGGCATCTGGCGGCGCTCCACGCCGGTTTCAAGCCACTCCAGTGCGCGGTCATTTTCCTCGAGGCCCAGGTGAACGATGGCGAAGCAGGTGGCCGGAACGGCCGAAGTCCCGGAGCCGGTCCGGCTCGCCGAGGAAGACATTTCGTGCAGTTGCTGCAATAACTCCCTTGCGCGATCCGTCTCTCCGTTGAGCGCGTGCGCCTGGCCGAGCGCAGCCAGTATATTAGGAATCGTGCCGCCTAGTTGCAGACCCTTTTCGTACATCTCGATGGCCCTGGCGTAGTCGCCCATTTGCGCATACACTCGTCCCTGCGATGTCCACGCTTTGTAGAAGGAGGGCTCGAACTCCAACAGCAACCGGTATTGTTCGATTGCCTCCTTGTAGCGTCGCGACACCATCAAAACGAAGCCACGGCCTTCCTGGGCGATGGCCGACAACGGATCGAGCGAGACAGCAAGTTCCGCCTCGGCCAGTGCCTCCTCAAGACGGCCGGTCATGGCGAGATAGTGAAATCCATACCAGAAGTGCGCTGTGGCGTAACCGGGGTTGAGGTCGATGGCCTTGTGAAAGAACACGGCCGCCTCATCCCATTTCCAGTCGTACCGGGAGCGCAGAAGGCCCAGCGCCGCATACGCTTCGGCGAGATTGGGATCGAGACTGGTGGCTCGCTCGGCGGCACGGTTCGCCGCGGGGATAGCGGTCTCCTGCGGCAGGAGCCCGTTTTCCGCGAGGACTGCAAAGCTATCACCGAGGCCGGCCCATCCGAGCGCCCAGTCGGGGTCCAGCGACACGGCATCCTCGAAACAGCGCAGCCCCAGGCGCAGGCCTTCCGGTGAGCGCTTGTTCCAGTGGTAGCGGCCCTTCAGATAGAGGTTGTAGCAGGCAATACTGGTCGCTTTGGGTGTCAGCCGGGCGTGCGATTCCGGCCAAAGACGCACCCGCAATGTGTTCACGATGGCTTGTGCGATTTCCTCCTGGATAGCAAAGACGTCGGCGGCAGCCCGGTCCCAAGCCTCAGACCAGAGATAGTAGCCGTTCGCCGCATCAATCAATTGCGCGGTGATACGCAGATGGTCACCGGCGCAGCGAACGCTGCCTCGCAGGATGGTCTCCACCCGTAATTGTTTGCGAATGGCGTCGAGATCCTGCTCAAGCCCTTTCATGCGCGCAGCCGATTGCCAGGCAACCACTCTCAGCTCACGCACCCTGGTGAGCGAATGGATCAGTTCCTCGGTGAGGCCGTCGCACAGATAATCCGTATCCGGGCCGGAATTCAAATTGGCAAACGGCAAAACAGCGATGGTTCGCTGGACCGGCGCTTCCTTCGGGCTTGCTGCAGGTGCGCTGTTCTCATGGAACACCGCCGCATAGCCACCGCGCGGGAGTTCGATTCGCACCGGCGCATCGCGGCCTTCGCCGTTATACCAGGCCTTAAGGCGATCGCGGAGGCGGCGCGCTTCGACGCGCACTACCGGGTCCACCCGGGGATCGAACGATGGCGCGCGTCCGAAAGCCTCCACGCCCACCACGTATTCTTTGACGCGATCGGACTCGCCGCGCAGCGCCTGCTCCACCGAAAAGCGCAGAAACCGGCGGAGGCGCTCGGAGCGGGAGAACAGATCGCTGGCCACAATGCGGCCCAGTTCCTGGCGGATGAGCTCTTCACGCTGTGAGTCGATACACATATGGCGGGCGAAGACGTGGCCCCGGGAGATTACTTAATTGTAGCGAACGGGCTTGGGGACGCCTGATGTAGCGTCTGAAAAGTGCATCGAACCGAAACCCAGATCGCCTCGATTCCGCGGGCACAGTAACGGTGTCGACGGCCATTTCCTTCCCGCCCCGGCAGGGGATTCAAATGCAGGCGACGTTGCAAGAACCCTTCCCAACCCACATGGCCAACATGGAAGTGACGTTCGACGGAACGGATCGACTCGCATCCATCCATACCAAGTCGACGCTGTGCCGGAAGCTGAAACTCAACCTCTGCCGACGCGGTAGGCAGCACGCGTGGTGTCTGTTCGCTGATGGGATTGTGTTTGTCCTTTGCGCAATAACTAAGCGGCCTGGCGCACATTACGTCCGCGTGAGCGATTAATCGATTCAGGTAGATACATCGTTATGCCGGCGTGGCCCGTCCTTTGCGTACAGTGCAACAATCATGCATTCGACTTCGTTTCTTACACTCGGCTTTGCCATGTCCACCGCCGCGTTCACGAGGGTCGCAGGACAGCCTGCTGCGGCGTTGCGGAACGGCCTGCACCATCTGGGTGTTACGCGGGCGTGCTTTGGCGCAAAACAAACGGGAGGACGGTCCGGTCCTCTCCGGTAATGAGCAGATCGGCAGCGTGCTTCCAGATCTTACGAGGTGAAACAGACAATGAATATTCGCAGAAACCCAACTCGCCGCTCATTTCTTCGGACGGCCTCGGCAATGGGCGCCGTGGCAGCCTGGGGGCGCGCGGCGGAACGGCCGCCGGCAACGTGGAAAGAACGCCGGGAACTGTTTCCGGAGGGCGTCGCATCGGGTGATCCGGATGATCACAGCGTGATTCTATGGACCCGGGTTATTGATCCCGCTATCGACAGGTTGTACGTCGAGGTCGCGGAGGATGAGCGGTTCACGAAGATCGTCAGCAATGCCGCTACCCCTGTCTCGGCGGACGCCGACTGGACTACGCGTGTTCTGGTAGGTGGACTGAAGCCGGCACACGTGTACTGGTATCGGTTCATGACGAAAGATGGCTCAGGAAGCCGGCTCGGCCGCACGATCACGGCGCCCGTTCCCAACGATTCACGCCCCGTGCGGTTTGCGTTCGTCTGTTGCCAAAACGCGAATCAGGGCGCGCAGAATGCATATCGACGGATGATCTATGAAGACGAGCGCGCGCCGGAGAACGAACAACTTGGATTCGTGCTGCACCTTGGCGATTTCATCTATGAGATCGTCTGGTATCCGGAAGACCGCAAGACGATGTTTGACCGCCGCATCCGCGACGTCGTCCGATATGCGGATGGCGAGAAAATACACGACTTCCACATCCCGACGACGCTGGCCGATTATCGCGCGGCGTACAAGGGATATCTCCATGATCCCGACCTGCAGGACGCGCGGGCGCGATGGCCTTTCGTGCCGATGTGGGATAACCACGAGTTCAGTTGGCAGGGTTTCCAGGGAATGCAGCAGTTCGATGAAAAAGTGCGGCCCGCGCAGACCAAAAAGGTTGCAGCGAACCAGGCGTTCTTCGAGTTTCAGCCGGCGAGAATGGCGCGTCCTTCGAGCAAATCGCTGGAGACCTTCGATCCGCCGGCTGTGAAGGACACGCCCGTCACGAAATACGACGAGCACGGAATGGGACAAGAGCCGAACAACCTGACTGCGATTAACAGCCTTCGAGGATATCGCACGCTGCGCTGGGGTAAGCATGTCGATCTGATCATCACCGATCAGCGCAGCTACGCGTCGTTGGACCGCGGCGATTTGCCTCAGTCCGGCCCGCTGGACATCCCGGAGTTTCCTGGGCTCTTGCCGGAAGAGGATTTGTACGCCCTGGATGCGGGGCAGCCGATCGCCGATTTCAAGGAAGCGGCTCCGCCGAGGACGATTCTGGGCGCGACGCAAAAGGCGTGGTTTCTCGACCAGCTGCGCGCGTCTAAAGCGACCTGGAAGATTTGGGGAAATACCATCGCGACGATTGAGATGCGGGCGGATCCGCAGAATCTGCCGGAAGGAATCACGAAGAAATGGCGCGGCGCCGGATTCGCTGGGTTTGGCGCCGGCGATTTCGGTAACGCGTTCTCAGAGCGCGGCGAAATCTGCGATTTCATTGAGCAGCACGGAATCACCGGGTTCGCGGTTATTGCGGGGGATCGTCACAGCTTCTGGGCCGGTCTGGAGGCGAAAGCGCTCCCGCCCAGAGAGTTCAAGCCGGTTGGCCTGGCGTTCGTTACTGGATCGCTTTCGGCTCCCGGAGTTCTCGAATCTTTTGAGCACAACTTCCCGAAGGACCATCCTCTCCGTGCACTATACGTTCCCGGAATCAACATGCTCCTGAAGCACGGTGTTCGATCCTGCCTGGAATACGCTCGCAGTGGCGATGCCGCGAAAGCTCGCGAGCTATCGAATCCCGATCTGGCGCCCCATGTTTCGTTCGTCGATATGGGCGGCCATGGCTACGCCGTGGTTCGCGCGGCGCCGGATTCCCTGGAGACCGAATTCGTTGGCATTCCGCGACCGCTCGAACGAAGCGAGCGTGCAGATGGTGGGCCACTGAATTACCGGGTGCGCTCGAGCGCGAAGCTGTGGGCGAGAGGGGAGAGTCCGAAACTCAAACTCGACGTTCTCGAAGGTGATCCGAAACTGTCGATTTGAGTTTCGGGACTGTCTCAACGCGCCAGGGCGGCTGATCGGCGTTAAGTAGGCTGAAAAGGACAACTGGCATTCCATGGGCGTCACGTTTCAATAGACGCGAAGGATTATCAGAAAGTCGCGGGGCGGCGGTCCGGAGAACGATATCTGGCATTATCGGTAGCTTCACGGCTGCCCAGCACCGAATGTGAACGCGAGTTTGGCCCCGCGGGTTGCGAATCGTAAACAAGTGCACGACATCGCGGGGCGCGAAGACCATTGTCCCTGGCGTGGCTTTGATCGTCCGTTCCGCCAACTGTGGAACCCTAGCGCCGAGCCAAATCGGTTGCGTAAATCTCCTGCGTTCCCGTGTCGCGCAGCAGTACCGGCGCGCCATCCGGAGCCAGAGCAAATTGCAGGCCCGCCAGCCGTCCGCCCTCGCGAATCCCTCCCGGGGTGGCCGCCTCCTCGACCTTCCGATTGCTTAACCGCATGCGCAGAATCGCCGGCGTGGGTTCGTGCCGCGTGAAGTACAAATACTGGTTGTCGGCCGAAAAATTCATAAAGCCGAACCCGTCGGCCACCTTCTCCCACCGCTGCGTCTGAAAATCGAAGATCATGATTCCCTCGCCGCCCGGCGGGCTGGCGGAAATGTAGCGGCCATCCGGCGACCACCGCGGCGCAAACAGCCCCGCTGAACCCGGCACCACCGACACCTTCTTCGTTCGCAGATCCAGAATGTGCACCGCTACATTCTGTGGATCTCCACCGGAAAACGGAAAATCGCTGAACATCACCGAGTTGCCGTCGGGCGACCACGACGGCGACATCTCGTTGGCGCTCTCGCTGGAGGCGGGCTCGGACGTCCCGCCGTCCGCCCCGACAATATAAATCCTCCTGGTCACTCCCGCGCCGATTCCGTAAAACACAAGCCGCTTTCCATCGGGCGACCACTGCGGAACCATCGCCTCCATCGGCGGAAAGGTGAGTTGCAGCCGCTCGGTACCATCCACCCGGCTACGCCACAACGTCCCGTTCGGAAAGTCGACGTAAGCCATCCACTCGCCATCCCGCGAGAACGCTATGAAGTCCGCCGCGATTCCGCCCAGGTACGGCAGGAACTGGCGGACGCGCGCATCATACCGCACCAGCTCGCCACGCAACTTTTGTCCCATCACGTAGAGTTTCTTCCCGTCGCGGCTGGCAGCCGGGGCCAGCGAGTTCATCTGTCCATTGGTCAGCTGCACTGGCGCGCTCGCCAGCTTCAGCAAACTCGAAAGGCCAGGTCCGTCTGCCAGCGACCATACTTCTGTCTTGCCGTTCCGCGTGGCCTGAAACACAAAATTCTTCCCGTCCGGCGTCCAGTTTCCGCAGCACTCGGCGTGCGGAGAGTTCCAGCCGGCCAGCAGCGGATGAAGGTTCGCGCCATCGCTCCCCATCTCCCAGATCGACTGGCTGCCGCTCCCCGGTGCCACCACTGTCAATCTCAGTCTCTTCCCGTCGGGAGACCATCGCGGAAACCAGCCCGGACCGGGCAAACTCGCCAGCTCCCTCCGGCCCGACCCATCTGCGTTCGCCAGAAACACCTCGCGGTTCTGGATAAGCGCTATGTCCCTTCCATCCGGGGACCAGCACGCGTCGCGCGCCTTCAGATCGCCCAGCCGGTGGGGCGATCCCGCGGGCACCGGCACCGCCCATAACGGCGGCTCGGTCACCAGGTCCACATGCTCGGCCACCAGCAACTCGGACCGCGCGGGCGAATAATCCAGCAGTTGAGGCATCGCAAACGGCACCGGAATACCAGCCGTCTCTCCCCCGCCCGCAGATACCTGCTCCAGAGACGAGACGTCGGACGAGCCTTCGGTGAAATAAATCCGGCTTCCGTCGGTTGCCAGCGGCGCGTCGGGACCGCCGAACGATCCCGTCTTCCCCCGCTTGTCCATGCCGTCGTGCGTGATCTCCGCATATCGAGACAGAGGCGCCGGACCGGGTGAAAGCCGCATCACAAATGCTGTCGCCCCCACAGCCAGGATCACCGATGCCAGCGGGGCAACCCAGCTCAGGCGGAGGAGGCGAAACTTCCTCGAAGCCCGCCCGCCTTCCAAGACGTTCTGTGCTGTTGTCTCCACCGGCGCACGGAAACGGTAACCGCGGCGGGGGATTGTTTCGATGTAGGCCGGCTCATCGGCGTTGTCCTTGAGCGCCAGACGGATTTGCCGGATGCAGTAATTGAGGCCCTGATCGAAATCCACCTGGCTTTGGTGATGCCACAGTTCGCGCTGAATCTCTTCCCGCGTCACCAGCGACCCGGCGCGCCGCGTCAGCAGCACCAGAACCCGGGCCGGTTGCGGTTGCAACCGCACCGGCCGACCGTCGCAGGTCAGTTCAGCGGTTTCGAGGTCGAGCTCCCACGGATGGAATCGGACCCGCATCCCCGTTACAACGAAAGGACTTCGCTGCTCCTCATCGTTCCCTCATCGCCCCCTCATTGATCTCCCTGCTGCCCTTTCCAATCATGGGTGCGGGAGAGCGAATGAGTCTTACAAGTACCACGATCAATACGGCGAATGCCATCCCGAACTCAGCGAGCGAGCGCCTGCGCGACAACCGCTTCTACCTGGCCATGTCCATCGCCTGTGCCGCCGCGGTCTTCATCGGCTTTTCGCGGACCTATTATCTGAAGGAGTACTTCGGAACGCCCGCCTTGCCGGTCCTCTTTCACGTCCACGGCGCGGTAATGACCTGCTGGATGCTGTTCTTCGTTCTGCAAACCGCACTGATTGCCAACGGGCGCGTGGCCGTTCACCGGACGCTGGGATATCTGGGTGCGGCGCTGGTCGTGGTCATGGTCCCTCTCGACACCGCCGCCGCCTTTGCCGCGGCGCGCCTGGGGCGTATCGGATTCCCCTTCGCCGTCGATCCCGAGGCCTCGTGCTTGTTTGCCCTGGAAGATCTGGCCATGTTCGGCGCGTTTGTCTGGGCCGGATTTCATTTTCGCCGCCAGCGCGAAACCCACCAGCGCCTCATGCTTCTGGCGGTCACCTGCGCGCTGTTGCCGCCGGGGCTGGGCCGCTGGCTTTCGCGCGTGAACCCTCTCCTCGTCCTCCCGGCTATACTTGCGTTCATCCTCGCCGGGCCCATTTACGACCTCATCACGCGGCGTCGCATCCATACAGCCTATCGCTGGGGACTGCTGGCGTTCTTCTTCACTCTCCCGCCGTTCCGAATCCTGCTGGCCAAGATCCGGCCACTGCACGATTTCATCGGCTGGGTCATCCACTAGCGAGGGTAGTGATACCGAAGACAAGGATGATAAGGTTCATCATCACTGGCGGGCCAGGTGCAGCGAAGACAGCATCATTCCCTCTGCGAGTGTGTACCGGCCTTGGAGCGGGCCGCCGGCGCAGGGGACGGGAAGCACCCCGCTTCGGAACGATAAGCGTCATGATCGGTAGCCGTGCGCCGGCCACTCTTCCAATAACGCCGCTCTCAGGGCACGGCTCTTTTCGAGTGCCCGGCGATCCGGACGGAGCGTCATCGATGTACTTCAATGTGCAGTGCATTTCTCGTAACCCTGGCTGGATGGACGATCACAGCAGTCGAGAAGCCGACTTTCTGATACCCGACGGTGTTCGTCGCCGGACCGATGGACGGGAATGCCAATTGGAAACACGCTGGTCCGTTCCACAACATTTCGCGAGACAGGGCGGGCGTCCGCGGTTAGCATTCGGTCATGCGAATTCCGATGGGCGTTCTTCTGTCGCTGCCGGTTGTTTGTCTGGCTGCGGGCACGCTGTGGGCGGCGAGCGATCCCTTCGTCGGCAAATGGAGGGTGAACCCGTCCAAAGTCAAAATCACCGACGAAATGACGGTTGGAGTCGTGGCGGAAAACAAATACGCGTTCACCTTTGTTCCCGGCGCAGTCGACACGATCGTAGCCGACGGAACGGACCAGCCAACCCTGGATGGAACTACACTGTCCGTCACGGCGGAGGGGCCGAACAACTGGAAGGTCGTCCGCAAGAAGGAGGGGCGGAAAGTAATCTCGGCGATTTGGACGCTCTCCGCGGACGCTAAAACGCTTGATGACGCCTTCACACAGTACCAGCCCGACGGTTCGCCAACAACCGTGCACCTTACGTTCCAGCGCGCCGCGGGCAGCTCGGGCTTCCCAGGCACATGGGATAGCGTGGGCTCAGGGGGGCTGGACTCAGGCATCGAGCTCGAGATCCAGCCATACGAGGGCGACGGCCTCTCACTTATCAGTCCCCTTGTGGGAGGGACTAAGAACATCAGGTTCGATGGAAAGGATTCCCGGCGCGTGAACCAGCACAGCCTGGAGTTAACAAACAACTCGCAAGGCAGAATCAGGGTCACCCAAATGGAAGTTTCTGCGGATCTAAGAACCTTGACGATAAGTGTACGCCTGGCCGGTGAAAAGGACCTTGGAACCACGCTGGTGTTTGACCGGGAATAGGAGCCTTGTAGACGCAGGTGCCCCGCGCCTTTTGCGGGCGTCTGGGCGGTTTCTTACGGGCGCACTCCTTTCCTGTTCTAGAATTCTGGAATGAAGAGCCGCTGGGCGCGCTGGAGTGCCGCGATCCTCCTTTGGAGCGCCCTGGGCCTGCTGTTCGCCCTGCCGGGTCTCTCGTCAGGAAACTGGAGGCGCGCCCTGCTGAGCTCGCTCGTCCAGTGGTGGTCGTGGGGCCTGATCACGCCACTGATCTTCTGGATGGACGCGCGGCTTCCCTTCAGGGAGAACCAGCTCGCCAGGCGTGTTCTCGCGCATTTGCCTGCGAGCGTGGCTCTCACCATCCTCTATGGCTACCTGGTGAATTCGGTGGCTGCGCTTTGCGGTCTGCGAGCATGGAGCGGGCTGGCCAGTGCGCGCTTTCTTGCCGCGCTGCTCCCCAGCCTCCTGTGGAGCTGGCTCGTCTACTGGGTCATCTTCGGCGTTCTGCAGACGTTCCGCTACTACCGGCGCTATCTCGCCAGCGAATTGCGGCTGGCCCGAATGGAGCGCAGCTTTTCCGAAGCGCGCCTCAATGCGCTGCGCATGCAGCTCGATCCGCATTTCCTCTTCAATGCGCTCAATACGATCTCGGCGCAGGTGGAGCGGGATCCGCGGCTGGCGCGCACTATGATCGAGCACCTGGGCGATTTGCTGCGGCTGTCGCTCGATGCGCGGGACAGACAGGAGATTCCACTCGCCGAGGAACTGGCATTTCTCGATCACTACCTCGCCATCCAGAAGATTCGGTTCGGGGAGAACCTGCGCATCGAAATCCGCGTCGGCCCCGAAGTGAAGTACGCGCTGGTGCCCTGCATGATCGTGCAGCCGCTGGTGGAGAACGCAATTCGTCACGGCATCTCACGGCGCGGTTCTGGCGGCACTGTGACGGTAACTGCCGAGCGCGGCGCCAATCAGGTAAGGATTCGAGTCGCGGATGACGGTGTTGGATTGCCGCCCGGGTGGACGCTCGAGGCATCCTCCGGCATGGGACTGTCCGTCACGCACGAACGCATCGTGGCCCTTCATCCCGACGGGAACAGCGGTTTCGTTGTCCGGCCGCGCGATGGAGGAGGAACAGAGGTGGAAATCTCGTTGCCGCTGCGTTTACAGGAGCCAGCCGATGACGCAGCCGGCTGAACGGATGCGGGTGCTGGTGGTGGATGATGAAGCGCCGGCGCGGCAACGCCTCGTCGATCTGCTCAGGAAGAATCCACGCGTCGGCGAGGTATTCGAAGGTGCCAACGGAAAAGCCGCCGTGGAGATCATCAGACGCGAGATGCCTGATCTGGTTTTTCTCGATGTGCAGATGCCCGAGATGGACGGCCTGCAGGTGTTGGAGGCCGTCGGCCCTGCGGCCATGCCCCTCACCATTTTTGTTACCGCTTACGACCAGCACGCCATCCGCGCTTTCGAAGCGAACGCGCTGGATTATTTGCTGAAGCCGTTCAGCGATGAGCGCTGGGAAGCCGCGCTTGCCCGCGCCAGGACCCGGCATGACGAGCGCCACCTGCGCGAATTCGGCCGCAGCGCCCTGCATATGCTGGCCGCGCGTGCCGAGCCCGGCCGTTATCTCGATCGCCTGGTTGTGAAGGGCAGTGGGACCACTCGCTTCATTCGGGTGACTGATATCGATTGGATCGAGGGTGCGGGAGTGTATGTGAATCTGCATGTGGCCGGCAAAGAGCTGCTCTACCGCTCCGCCCTGAACGAGACGGCTGGCCAACTCGATCCCCGGCGGTTCATCCGCGTTCATCGATCCGCCATCGTGAACATCGACAGCATCCAGGAGCTTCAGCCCATCTCTCACGGTGAGTTCGAGATTGTTATGAAGGACGGCCACCGCGCACGCGTCAGCAGAACCTATCGCGCACAACTTGAGAAGCGCCTGGGCCAATCGCTGTGACGTTGCAAAACCGGGTGACACGGTTCCGGACCTGTCATGGACAGGGAACGGGAAACGCGCCCGGCGTTAGGCAACTCAGGTTGACGGTTTGTCGCCAACTCGTGAAAGCGCCGCTCGGAGCGGATTACGGGCCACTCGGAAATCGAACCAATGGCCGGGAAACTGAATCATTGGAGACGTGCTGGGCGCGCAGAAACGTGGAACGGAGTCAGGCCCGCCCCGTGTCTCGTCACGCCCAGCACCACCGTGTACTAGTCGAATTCCGGCGTTTGTCATGTGAGCGATACTGAACCCCAGCCTGGTCCTGGCCCCGGAGTCGGCGCTCAGCTTGCTTCCCAGCAGAGGCTTATCCTTCGCTCCGGTCGCTTGTAGTGTATCCTCAGTCGCAGTCGTGGGCAACTATCCGACGGAAAAATGTCGGAAAACGCCCTTGACAGTCGCGGCTCTTTCAGACATGCCAGTTATCGTTCCGCCTTCGGACTGCCGCCAGGCTACTTTCCGATAATGCTGTACTTCACTCGTACCGCAGAACCACCCCGGGATCCACCCGTACCGCTCGGTGCACTGGTACCCAGCAGGCGAGTAGCGCGACTCCGATGAACAACGCACCAGCCAGGGCCAGCGTGACGGGGTCGCCGGGCTGCACATCGAATAGAAAAAACCGAAGCACGCGGGACAATATAATCGCCAGCACAATGCCGGCGGCCACCCCGCCCCCGATCAACTGAAACCCTTCCCCGAAGATCAGCTTGCGAATGTCCGTCTGTTCGGCGCCGAGGGCGCTGCGAATCGCTAACTCCCGCCTCCGGGAAGCAACCGACAGCGAAAGGACACCGTAAACTCCGACGAGCGTCAAGGCGCTTCCCACCACGGAAAATCCGATGAGCAACCGCATCGCGAAGATGCGCGAGGCGAGCGAATCGTCGCGAATCTGTTCCAGAGTTTTCACGTTCTCGATGGCCGCCGTTGGATCGATTGCGTGCAACTCGCGCTCCACCGCCGCCACCACGGAGCGCGGGTCTGCTGCCGTTCGCACGACTAAATGCTTCGAAAACGCGTTCGCCTGCCAGAGTGGCAGATAGATCTCGGGCGACGCTTTTTGGGTGAGGTCATCGTTGCGGCTGTTGGAGATTTCGCCGATGATCTCCGTCCCGGGCTTGTTCCGGCCGTCGAACCAGAATTTGCGTCCGATCGCATTCTCATGCGCGAAGTAACGATCTGCGAAAGCCTGGTTCACGATGGCTACCGACGGCGATTTACTGTCGTCCGTCGAGCGAAATTCCCGCCCGGCAATCAGCGCTGCCCCCATCAGTTTGAAGTAATCGGGCGTAACCGCGCGCAGCGGCAGAGCCGACTTGTCGCTCTCTTTCAACGCAGGTGGCTGTCCTTCGATTTCCAGAGTCGCGGGCCAGTTGTTGCCCGTCAGCGGAACGCCCCACGCAAAAGCTGCGTATTGCACGCTTGGAAGCGCTGAGACCCGCTCCAAGGCCTGGCGGTGAAAGCTGTCCCATGTCCCGTGGCCCTGTACATCCGTAACGCTCATCGTCAAAATGCGTGTCATGTTGTAGCCCGAGGGGACCCTCGCAATATTCACCATCGTCCGGATCAACAGTCCGGCGCCCACCAGCAGGGCCAGCGTAAGTGCCGTCTGGACCATGGTGACTCCCCGCAGCAATCGCCGTTCTCCCATTCCCGCCGTCCCTCTCGGGCCCGCGCTCTTCAAAACCTCCATCGGGTCCACGCGGAAGGCTCGCAATGCAGGCAAAACTCCGGCAAAAACCGACGCCAGCACCGCGGCGGCGAATCCCCATCCCGGCAGCGACCAGCCTGCCGTAACGCCATCGAGGCGCGGAACGGCGTGTGCCGCAAACAACTTGAACAACCGCACCACGCCGAATGCCAGCCCCACTCCGCAAACTCCGCCCATCAAAGCTACCAGGAGACTCTCCGTGGCCACCTGTCGCAACAGAGCGGCACGCCCCATCCCCAGGGCGGTCCGAACGGCGTATTCCCGTTGGCGCTGCAATCCGCGCACCAGCATCAACGCGGCGGCATTCCCGCAGGCGATCAACAGCACCAGCGCCGCCGCTCCAAGCAGCGGTAGCAGAATCCTGCGCCCGTCTCGATTCATTTCCTCCCCCACGGATTCGAGCCGCGGCGTAAAGCCTTCGAATTCCTTCTCCGACTGTGCGTTGCGCGCGGCCAGCAGGGTCAGTTCCTGCTGCCCGCGCCGTTCGCGTATTCCCTCCCCTAATCGCGCCACCACATTCCAATAGGGCGCCTTCAGGTATTTCGGGTCCGGCGAGGCGGGTACCCAAAAATCCACCGTCGCATTGACGTCGTAATTCGGCTCCTTCGCAGCCTCTAGCGATGGCAGAAAGCGCACTCCCGGCTGCATCACCCCGATCACCGTCGGCGGCACGTCCCACCGGCTGATGCGCACCTTCTTGGCGATGATCTGTGGATCCCCGTTGAACGCGCGCTGCCAGAATTCGTAACCGAGCAGGATTGCCTTTACTGGCCCTTGCCCAAAATCGGCTGGCTCGAAGCCCCGCCCTGCCACGGCCTTCAGTCCCATTACAAGCAAATAGTCCTTGGTAACGTACATGCCTTGCATCGATTGGCTTCCGTCGTTGCGGATCAGGAAATTGAACGTCCAGTCATAGGCGGCAATTCCCTGAAAGGACTTCGTTTGACCTTGCCATTCCATCCATTGCTGGGCGGGCCAGCCACGCGGGCTGTCCATTTTCTGGCCGTCCGTTCGGGCCGTTGTCACCAGCATCAGCTCCTGGGGCTGCCGGTAGGGTGGTGGCGTCAGAAGCACGCCTTGAATCAAACTCAGCACCGCCGAGGTCGCACCAATCCCCAACGCCAGGGTCAGCACCGCAATCACGCTAAAGCTCGGTTGCTTTAACAGAAGCCGAAGTCCGAATCGTACGTCGCGCAACATTTCTCAACCCCCCTGGTGAATAGCCTCTTGGAGCCGTTCGTTGAATCTGTCGAACCCTTGCCAGAATAACGTGGTGGCAACTCGCCAAGTCTTAGGTTTATCACGGGTTTGACGAACGGTGGCATTGACGGTTAGCAGCGGACGGGAAAATGAATCAGTGCCTGGCAAGTCGGGTTCTGGGAAGCTTGGGGCGTTTCAGTGGCCACTCGTAAACTGCGGCGTCGGACTCGCCACGGGTCGGGCAACGGCAGTCCGTTGAACTGGCCCAGCCCAAAGTAGCCTACCAATGTTAGCGGATATCGTTCCAGTGTCGGTCCGCGCCCGGCAAAGTCCGCGACATCCAGTCTTGCGGCACTTGGCTCTGTTTCCGAGCGGCACGTAACTCGACCGCGATTGGCGAACTTGCTCAATTTCGAGATTTGGCACAAGTTTGACCAAGCTACGCCGTCCGTGTCAGTCTCGCGAGTAGTAAATGATCGTTCCCGAACAACTCATCGCGAACTGCCGCAAGGTGCCCGAGCGGCAGGAATGGCTCCACAGCTTATCTGCCAGGTTGGAGGAATTGACGAGCCGCTGGTCGCTACGGATTGATGCTTCCTTCGATCACGCGAACGTAACCTGCTCCTGGGTCGCGGCGGTTCTTCGCGCGGATGGGACTCCGGCCGTACTGAAACTAGGAATGCCCCATATGGAAGGCGCAGATGAAATTCATGGGCTTCGATTCTGGAACGGCGACCCCACCGTGCGACTGCTTGAGGCAGACGACGAGCTGGGCGCTATGCTGCTTGAGCGCTGCCTACCGGGATACATGCTTCGTTCTGAGCCGGAGGAAAAACAGGATCTGGTAATCGCCGCTCTACTGAAGCGCCTTTGGCGAAGATCCACTTCGTTGAATGACATGCACGCGTTCAGGCACTTGTCAGAGCTGTTAAACGCTTGGTGCCAGGAAACGCTCGCCCAAGCTAAGTACTGGCCGGACGCTGGCTTGGTGCGCGAAGGGTTGCAGATCTTTGAGGCGCTCGGAAAGCCAACACCTACAGACACACTTCTTGCCACCGATCTACACGCGGGAAATGTTTTGCGGTCTCAGCGAGAGCCCTGGCTTGTGATCGACCCAAAGCCATTCATCGGTGATCCACCCTATGACGTGGTTCAGCACCTCCATAATTGCGAAGCGCGCCTTCACGCGGACCCCAGAGGCATGGTCAAGCGTCTTGGCGAACTTGTCGAGGTCGATGTTGAGCGACTGCAGCTGTGGACCTTTGCCCGCGCCGCCGCCGATCCCAGACCAGAGTGGGGCAATTCGCTGTGGATGGATATCGCCAGGAGGTTGGCGCCGTAATCCGTGCGCGCACTGGTGTTCCAGACCCCCCAAACTAGTGTGAAAGGTGCAGTTATGGAAGAGTAGCCCGTCACACGACCGGAATGCCCTGCCGGGGGCCTGTTGGTCACGCGGCCGCAGATTTGCCTGCGATCGAGCCAAGCGATGCCTTCGATGGCTTTCCCTAAGGCGACTTCCTTGGCCATGTGCACTGCGATCGGATAGACACTGGCTACGTGATAACTGATCACACCGGCTCTACGGCCATCGGGCGGGACCGCGGTGCTCCGCTGGGATTCGGACAGGCGCTCAGCATATTTCGCCAGGGTCTCGAAGCCGTCCCGATTGCTCGTCTTTTCATCTTTGTCTCGGCCTTATTGCTGAACGAGGACCGTGACTCGCATGAACGTGGCAGGGATGAGAGTCCCACCTTCGCTCTTATTCTGTGAATTGGCCAGTTCAATGAGCTGGGCGTGAAGTTGGTCCTCCTTGCCGTTCTTGCGCGCGGCCTCGTAGGCGTTCATGGTGGGGCCGTAGAATTCGCGGAAGAGTTCGATGAAGCGGGCCGGGCTTTGGTCGGACGAGGTGAAATAAAAGGTATCCTTCTGCATCGAGATGTTGTCTTTGGGAATGCCGGCTTGCGTGAAGCGCCCGACGATGTGTGCTTCGATTCCCCAGGTCATGGGGCTGACGAACCCTTCTGGTGGCGGGGGCGTGAACGCCGAGCTGATTCGCAGCAGCTGGGAGACAAACGTCGGATCGCCGGGGATCCAATTGCCCATGACGATGCGGCCGCCAGGCTTGGTGACGCGGACCAATTCCTTTGCGACCTCGAACGGCTTGGGTGCGAACATTGCACCGAAGATCGAAAGGCTGATGTCGAACGAGTCGTCCGCCACACCTTCGAGCCTGCAAGCGTCGCCCTCCAGGAATTTAAGCCGCGTGAGGCCGGCTTGCTTAGCGCGCTTGTTGCCCGCTGCGACCAAGTTGCGCGCGATATCGATCCCGGTTACCTCCGCGCCCTTGCGAGCGAGGGGGAGGGCCGTGGTTCCGTCGCCGCAACCAAGGTCAAGTACGCGCAGACTGTCGGACACATTGAGAGTATCGACAAGAGCTTCTCCGGAATGGCGCATGAAAGCGGCGATCTCCGTGAAATCGCCTTTTTCCCAGAGAGCTTTGTTGGGACTGACTGGAGCTGTGGTTGGGGTCATCTCTTTTGATCGCACACCGGGAACAGGCTGCGCGCTCCTTTCTCGTTTACGTTGGAGTTTGTGGGCCCTGCGGCCCTGATCACGGGTACAATTGTGCAATGCCTGCGCCGCAACAACCATGCCCGGGCGTCGCCATGAATTGCCCGACCAGCCAGGCAGATCGAGTCGTTTTGCAGATCGGCCAGGGGACTTTGCCGGGAATCCAAACGTAGCCATGGATGCGCTTTCAGAAATCCTGAGCGGAGTAAGACTGACGGGCGCGGTCTACTTCCATGCCGAATTTTCTGCTCCATGGGGCGTTTCCGCCCCCGCTTCGAAGAAGCTGTCGGAGGCCATCGCGCCCGGAGCAGAACATTTGCTCATTTACCATCTGCTCCTGGAAGGTGCAGCCGTGGTCGAATTGCTGGATGGGCAAAGCACGGAATTGAGAGCTGGAGATATCGTCATCCTCGCCCATGGTGACGCTCACCACATAAGCAGCGGGAAGGCAGCCAGGCGGCCGTTCCCGAACTACGGGATTGACCGGAAGATCCAGGCGCGCGAGCTGAGCCCGCTCAGGGCAGGGGGTGGCGGGGACGTTTCGCGATTCGTGTGCGGATATATGAGCTGCGATCCCCATCTCTGCCGTGCGCTGCTGACTGGGCTTCCTCCACTGCTTAAGGTCAACATTCGGTCGGATCGATCCGGACATTGGCTGGAGAGCTCGATTGTGCACCTGGTGGAGGAGGCGGCATCGGGGAGAGTCGGCAGCGACGCGATGCTGGCTAAGCTTTCAGAGGCGCTTTTCGTCGATACCCTCCGTCGGCATGTGGATAGCCTGCCGGAACAACAGACAGGATGGCTGGCCGGGACACGCGACCCCCTGGTGGGAAAGAGTTTGGGCTTGCTGCACGGCCGCATCGCGCATCCTTGGACGATCGCAGATTTGGCGGATGAGGTGGGGGTTTCGCGTTCCGCGTTGGTGGAACGGTTCACCAAATATCTTTCGGAGCCGCCCATGGCCTACTTAACGCGCTGGAGGCTTCAAGTTGCAGCACGTTCGCTCGAAAAATCGTCCCGAGGCATCGCAGATATCGCCGCTGATGTAGGGTACGAGTCCGAAGCGGCGTTCAATCGCGCATTTAAGCGTGAATTTGGCCAGCCTCCCGGACGGTATCGGAGCTCTCATAAGAATTTGCCTTCCACAGCAACCGGCGAGCGTGGAACAAACGCCACGCTTGACGGTTAGACGAATTGAGAGGCTGGTGGGGCACCCGCCGGCGGTCGGCTTGGGAGCTTACGGGTTTTGTCTCTATCGTCGGCCACTCGGAGACAGCATAGTGGACGAAAAGTGCTGTTATCGGTAGCTATCTAGATTGCGCTTCCAGCGCCATGAGTCGTGCCACTGCGGCACATTCGGGCTGGCCGGAACAATAAACCGTGGTCCGTCGCCAACGCGCGTTCCGTCCGACCTGACTCTGACGAACTGAAGCACCGTCGTCTCGCCAGTCGACTACCTTGCTGAGTTGCAAAGACATCCCGCGGATCTGACATCCAACCATCGGCTTGGATGCAGTGGAATTACGCCGACACACTGGCGGGGGTTGGATTATCATGAACCCTACATGGCCGGAAAGGATCGACTCCGGCCAGCGTGGAGCGGCACGCGAAAATGGCCGAAATACGCGCTTTCCCGAGGGCAAAGTCACGTAGGGTTTTTGTCCAGGCTCGGAGATCGCCGAAAACGTTCCGCGCCGGCTTATAACCTTGGGACTTAGGGCCTAAGAGGCACTGACGCTCTGCCACGCAGTTCCAAGGCTGCACCACGAAGTCGCGATCTTGCAAGATGGGTCCATCATGATCCCGCTGACTAATCTGGGCGTAATTGTCACGATGCCGTAGAAGATGCAGTCGGGACGCCATGCGTTAGCCGCACCCGGCGTGCCCCTGTCGACAACCAGGTGGCCCAGCCTGTGCAGACCGCGATGCAAGCCGAAAGAACCAGCACCAAACCAGAGAAGACCACCCACGTGACGAAGATCCCCATTACCTGATAGGCGAAGACGACCCATCCTAATGCGCCAATCGCTTGAGGAGTGGATGGGGCCAATGCGCCCAGATGCAAAACCAGATATGCCCCAAACAGGGCACACAAAGAACACACGAGTCCCAGCCCAAGAACGACCTGTGTGTAAGATAAGGCCCGGTGGCCGACATGATACTGCACATCATGCATGGACGCCGAAGCCTGCCACAGCTTCAAGAGGAAGAACGCGTTGCCTGCGGCGAACAAAATGAGCAAAACGCCGGCAATCCTGTAGAGCGCTGTTGCTTTCATCAAAGGCCCTCCCTATGTAGATATCTTCATTGCCTGTTCCTGTTTTGTCAAGTAGAAATCTACATAGGTATAATGAACCATGGCCAGAGATCCGCTGAATGGTGTGGAGCATGATGGCGTTGAGATTCAGGTATTCGTCGATCCGAAACCTGAGTCGTCGCCGAAGAACCCCAGCGCTTCACGAATAACAGCAGCGCGCCTGTTACATCGATAGCGCACTCTCGATCCCTATTCGGCATGTTCAGGCGGCTTCACAGCCGGGATGGCCGGCAACGCCATCGCCCTCGCGATTTGCAAGCGCGTCATCACCAATTACGGAACCGCATTTGGTTGAGACCAGGCGGGGCCAGTCTCTGAGTTTTGGTCCTTGCGCTTCCGCGCGCAACGGCCTGACCCGCCCTGGGGCCGACGAGCATAACCGACCGGCTCCTGCACCGCCGGTGCAAGAATGAGCGGCAAATCTCGTCAAACGGTAATTTCTGCGCATCTGGTCGGACCATAAACCTTTTAGAATCTTCAGCAACGCTGGCACTCGGCTTGCCTGTAAGAGTTTGCGGCGTCCAGCCGTCCAGGAGACAGAACAGAATGCTCGGATGGTTGATCCTTTTCGCACTCATGGCCATACTTGCACCGCTCTGGAGCCTGACCGGGGCTCAAAACCTCGCGTCTCTAATCGGTTGCGTGCTGTTCGGGTCGCTTTTCTTCATTGGGCTTGTCACCCGCCTGGCGAGGGGCCGAACCTGATGACGGAATCGAAGCCCTAGATGGACGCGCGAACGGCACGTTCGGTTCTGGCCGTTTACACTGCCAATGACGAAGATTTCGCCGTAGCGTACAAGGCTCTGCACTCAGCCCGTCTCGGAAAGGTGCGCCTCTTTCGAGCGGATGAAGCCTCGCGGTCCGCAAAATCGAAAACGCCGGAACGGTATGCCGCGCTTCGTCTGGAGGGCGAATCTCTCCTTGTCGTTCAGGCCCCGCCTGCCAGCGTTCCCGCCATCGTCCCGATTCTCCAAAGTGCCGGATCGCCCGCGGTCTTTGTCCTGCCGGAAAATTTCTCCGAACGCCCTCTTCCCGGTGTGACGATCGGACCCAACGGCAGCGAGTCGCTGGAAGACTTCGCTCGTAATTGTGGTGAGCGCCGCGCGAAACAGGCCAGCGGCGCCGCGACGTGGCGAATCCTGCCCCGATTGCGGGAGAACGAGATCGACATCGAAGCGTCACGTCGCGACCTCGCCGAGGCGGCGAGTCTCCAGCACGCGCTCGCCGCGGCGGCCGAGTGGATCCTCGACAACGGGTATCTCATTCGCACCCAGATCGCCGAGATCCGCCGTCATCTCCCCCGTGATCACCACAAGATTCTTCCGGCGGGACCTTCCGGCGATCCGTACATCTATGAGCTGGCCACCGGACTGGTCGCCCAAACGGATCGCTCCCTGAATGAGGCCAACATTCAGGAGTGTCTGCGCGCGTACCAAACCGTGGCGCCGCTGACCATTGCCGAATTATGGGCTTTCCCATTGCTCCTCCGAGTTGCGCTCATCGGCCAGGTGGCGCAACTGGCGTTGCAGGTCACGCGCAAGCAGCAGTTGCGCGAGGCGGCTTATTTCTGGGCCAATCGCCTGGCCGCAAGTTCCCGCCGGGGCGCCGGAACCTTCGAGCGAATGCTCCAGGCAATGGGCGCCGAGCCCGTAGCTCGCGAGTCCTACTTCGCCACCTGCCTGGCCGAGCAACTGCAGGACCAGGAGGACGCGCTCGCGCCCGTTCAACACTGGATCGAAGACCGCCTCGGGACGCCCCTCACCGAAATGGTGCGCGCGGAGCACACCTCCGAGGCCGCTGAGCGCATCTCCACAACGAATGCATTCGGCAGCTTGAGGACCCTCTCGCGGATTGTCTTCACCGACGTTTTTGAGTCCGCCAGCCTTATGGATGCCGAGCTGCGCCGGGACCCCGGGGGCGTTTACGCGCGCGGCGATTTCGCCACTCGCGACCGCTGCCGCCGTGCGGTCGAGCGTATCTCGCGATTCAGCGGCGTGGGAGAACTGGACGTTGCCCGCCGGGCCGTCGCTCTGGCCGGGCAAGGCGCGGATCAGGGCACCCGGCACGTCGCGTATTACCTGCTGGATGACGGTCTCGCGCAACTGGAAGCGGATCTCCACGCCCGCATACCGCTCCGCTTCCGCATCATCCGCGGTTTGCGGCTGCGCGCGACACCCGTCTACCTGGGTGGAATTGCCGGCCTCACGTTGTGCTTCACCGCGCTTGCCCTCGCCCTTGCCTGGGATAACGGCGTGCGCCAGCAGGTGCTGCTGGCCGCATTGGGCCTCCTGGGATTATTCCCGCTCAGCGAGCTGGCCATCCAGACCCTCAACGCGCTGGTCATTTCGCTGCTCCCTCCCGTGAGTCTGCCCAAGCTGGATTTCCGCGGCGGCATACCGCCGGAGGACGCGACGCTGGTGGTGATCCCCATGATGCTGGCCAGCGTGGACGTAGTGCGGCGTGAACTCGAGAAGCTGGAAGTTCGTTTTCTGGCGAACCGGGAATCGAATCTCTTCTTCAGCCTCTTTCCCGATTTCACCGACGCCGCGACCGCCACCACACCCGGCGACATTGAGCTGTTGCAGGCGGCGAAGGAAGGGATCGAGCGGCTCAATGCCCGCTACCCAGGCGGGCGATTCCTGCTCTTCCGCCGGGCTCGGGTGTGGTCTGAGAGCGAACAGAGCTGGATCGGCCGGGAGCGCAAACGGGGGAAAATCGAGGATCTCAACGCGTTTCTGAGCGGCGAAAGCTCCCTGGACATCCTTTGCGCTGGATCGTTGCCGCTGAAGATTCGCTACGTGATCACTCTCGACGCGGATACCCAGTTGCCCCCGGAGGCGGCCCGGCGGATGGTCGAGACCATCGCCCATCCGCTGAACCAGGCCATTGTCGATCCCGCGACCCAGACACACCGGCGCGGCTTCACCATCATCCAGCCAAGGGTCAGTATCGCGCTGCCGGGCGCGACAGCCACCAGGTTTACTCGAGTCTTCGCGGACACCACGGGCACGGACCCCTATTGCCAAACCGTGTCGGACGCTCAACAGGACTTGTTTGGCGAAGGCATTTTTCACGGCAAGGCCATTTACGATTTGCACACCTTTCGCGGAATCCTCGCGGATCGCTTCCCTCTGGAGACCCTGCTCAGCCACGACCTCATTGAAGGCGCTCACGCCGGTGTCGGTCTGGCCTCCGAAATCGAGCTCTTTGAGAACCTGCCGCTCGACTACGCCAGCTACAGCCAGCGCCAGCACCGTTGGATTCGTGGCGACTGGCAGATAGCGTCCTGGATGCTCGGCCGAGTCCCCGCGCCGGCCGGCGGCGCCGTACCCAACCCGCTCTCGGCCATTGCCCGGTGGCGCATTTTCGATAATTTGCGAAGAAGCCTCGTGCCGGTGGCATCGTTGCTGCTGCTGCTTTTCGGCTGGCTGATTTCGCCGGCGCCGGGTGTCTGGACCCTCGTCATCGGACTCGCCGTCGCTATTCCCGCCCTCGCTCCGCTTCTTGATCGCGTGGCGCGGCGTTTGCAAGGCTCGGTCCGCGGCTGGCAGGGCGCTTCCGATGAACTGGAGCGGGCGGCGGTGATGCTGGTCTTCCTGCCGCACCAGGCATGGCTGGCTATGGACGCCATCCTGCGCGCGCTCTACCGCCGTTACGTCAGCCACCGGAAGCTGCTGGAGTGGCGCACCGCCGAAGGCGCCGGCGGACACGCCCAGCGGGACCTCACGCTCCGGCAGATGTGGGCCATCTTCGCGTTCTCCATCGCATTGATGCTCTTGCTGGGTGCGCGAGGGGTGATCGCGCCGGCGTTCGTCTTCGTGGCTCTCTGGGCCGCCTCTCCGGTTGTGATTCGCTGGCTCGATCGCACGGTGCCGTCAGGCGACTGGCGCAAGCCCCCCAGCGAAGACGCCTCCTTTCTGCGTGGGTTGGCCCGTTATACCTGGCGCTATTTTGACGACCTGGTTGGCCCGGACACCAATTGGCTGCCCCCCGATAATTCGCAGTTGAGTCTCAACGTTGAAGTAGCGCAGCGAACCTCGCCTACCAACATCGGCCTCTGGCTCACTTCCGCTCTCGCCGCGCACGATCTCGGCTATCTCACCTCCGGCGAATTGCTGAAGCGTGCCGCCGGTACCCTGGCCACGATGGGCCGCGTGGAACGATACGAAGGGCATCTGCTCAACTGGTACAACACCAGAACTCTGGAGCCGCTGGCGCCGCGCTACGTTTCCACCGTCGACAGCGGCAATCTCGTGGCCAGCCTGTGGGTATTGGAGCAGGGTTGTCACGATGTCCTGCGTGCGCCGGTGATCGGTCCGCCGTGCCTCCGCGGACTGGCCGATACGCTCTCCATCGTCGATGATCTCTGTGCCCGCGATCCCTCTGCCAGAATGCCCCTGCGCGCGTTGCGGCGGCTCTTGCATGGAGCCGTTAAAGGCCAGGACCTCATTAGCCGCCTGCGCCTCGCGGTCACTCCCATGCAACAATTGCAGGACGTCGGCCGTTGGTCCGGCGCAAGCTCGGATTGTTCCTATTGGGTCTCCTGCCTGGCTCGCCAGCTGAAGTCCTGGATCGACACGCTGGAACGCTACCTGCCGTGGATGGAAACTCTGGCCCGCCCGCCGGATTCGTTCCTGCGGGAACTGGGGGCGGATGCGGTCAGATTGCGCCATCGGGCCGTGCAGGCCGCGCCATCCCTGCAGAACCTCGCCAGCGGCGCGGGCACGCCCGTCGACTTGCTGATCGCTCTACGAGGCATCCCGAAGCTCCAACCGGAGGCAGCGGCGTGGCTCGCGCAGTTGGCGGAAGAGTACCGGGTCGCCCGAGCCAATGCCGCGGAAACCGTGAACGGGATCGAAGCCCTCGCCAGCGCCGCGAAAGAGTTCTCCGCCGCCGTCAATATGGGCTTTCTCTATGACCAGCAGCGCCGTCTCTTCGGCGTGGGTTACCAGGTGGGCGGTCCGCGCGAATTCACCAGCCACTATGATCTGCTGGCCAGCGAGTGCCGTCTCGCAAGTATGATTGCCATTGCCCGGGGCGAGGTGCCCGTCGAGCACTGGTTCGCCCTGGGCCGTCCCCAGGGAGCTTCCGGAAATGGAGAAACGCTCCTCTCCTGGAGCGGCACCATGTTCGAATATCTGATGCCGCTGCTGTTCATGCGGACGTTTTCCAATTCCCTCCTCGATCGCGCCTGTCACGACGCCGTGCGATTGCAGATCGAGTTTGGCCGCGAGAAGAACGTACCGTGGGGTATTTCCGAATCCGCTTACAGCGCTCTTGATGCCAACCGGGTTTATCAATATCGCGCCTTCGGAGTGGCCGCGCTGGCTCTGAAACAGGGGCTGATGGACGACCTCGTGGTGGCGCCGTATGCAAGCGCCCTGGCGCTGGCCGTAGACCCAACGCGCGCAACTGAAAATCTCAGGCGATTGGAAGCATTCGGGCTTTCCGGCCCCATGGGCTTGTACGAGTCGATCGATTTCACTTTGCCCAGCAAGAGAGACGGCGAGCGCGGCGTGGTGATTTACGCCTACATGGCCCACCATCAGGGCATGACTCTGCTGTCGCTCGACAACCTGCTGCACCGCGGGGTCATGCAGCGCCGTTTCCATGGAGATCTCCGCATCCGCGCCTTCGAATCTCTGCTGTTCGAGCGTGTTCCGATTGTTCGCGTCCCCTTACCGGAGCCGCGGCCAATTCTGCCGCCGGTACAGGCGCCCGCTGTCGAAGAGCCGGCCGATCGCACCTGGAAGGAAGACACTTCCCGGCCGCGCGTGCACTTGCAGGGCAACGGGCATTACTCGGCGATGGTAACGAACTCCGGGGGAGGATACAGCCGCTGGAACGATTTCGATATCACCCGCTGGCGTTCGGATACCACGCTCGATCCATGGGGCAGCTTTCTCTATATTCGCGATACCCGATCGAAACTCGCCTGGACGGCCGCCCATCCATTGGCCGGCGTCGCCCAGAGCGCCGCGTCGGCTCGCTTCTCCGCGGATCGCGCCGAATTTCATCGGCGGGTGTACGGCATCGAAACCTCCCTGGAGGTAACGGTCGCGGTTGAAGACGACGTGGAGTTGCGGCGGTTGACCGTCGTCAATCATTCCCTGCGAAGCCGGTATCTCGAATTCACCAGCTATGCGGAGCTGGCTATGGCCTCGCATGGCGGCGATAGAGCGCATCCCGCCTTTTCCAAGATGTTCGTCGAATCGGAATGTTTGGAGCAGGGCGTCCTGGTGGCGCATCGGCGCCCGCGTTCGCCCGAAGAGACGCCCGTGTGGGCGGCGCATATCCTGGTTGGCGCTCCGGGTGAAATCCAGTATGAAACCGATCGCGAAAAATTCCTCGGACGGGGCAATACACCGGAGGCGCCGGCCGCGCTATGGCGCGACCTGAGCGGATCCGCGGGAGCCGTGCTCGATCCCGTGTTCAGCCTGCGCTGCCGCGCCGCCATCGAACCGCGGGACCGGCTCGAGCTCTCCTTCGTCACCCTGGCTGCGCCCTCGCGGGAGGCGCTGCTGGCGCTCATCACCAGGTACCGCCGTTCGGAATCCGTGACCCGGGCGTTCGAAATGGCGTGGACCCGGGCCCAGCTTGAGTTTCGCTATCTCGGCGTAGGCCCCGCCGCCGCCCACCGGTTCCAGGATCTCGCCAGCCATCTCCTTTACCCCAACCCGGGGCTGCGCATTCCCGGCGACCGCCTGGCGCGGAATCGGCTGGGGCAATCGGCGCTTTGGGCGGAAGGGATCTCTGGCGATCTTCCCATACTCACGGTAACCGTCACCGACGATCGCAGCGTGCCGCTGGTTCGCGAGCTCTTGCTCGCCCAGGCGTATTGGCGGCTGCGCGGTTTCCGCGCCGACCTCGTAATTCTCGATCAGGAATCCCCCAGCTACGATCGTCCTCTGCACCAGCAGCTTTTGCGCCAGATTGAAGCTCACGCCCCGCCGGAGAGCGTCAACAAACCCGGCGGCGTTTATCTTCGCGATTGGCACGCCCTGAGCGAGGACCAGCGCAACCTGATCCTGGCCGTATCCAGCGTGGTTCTCAGCGGCAATCGCGGCCCGCTGCAACAGCAACTCGCCACCGCGCGTGAGGCCGTGCCGCCCCCGCCGTTTGTTCCCAGTGGCGGCCAGGAGGAGCCGTCACCCCCACTGCCGTTCCTTGAACTGCCGTACTTCAACGGCCTCGGCGGCTTCACCACCGATGGGCGCGAGTATGCCATTTATCTTGGGCCTGGCAGCCAGACCCCCACGCCCTGGGCCAACGTTATGGCGAACTCCCGGTTCGGCACGTTAGTCACCGAGAGTGGGGCCGGCTGCACCTGGTGCGGCAACAGCCAGGCAAATCGGCTCACCCCCTGGCACAACGATCCAGTGAGCGATCCGCAGTCGGAAGCGATCTATCTGCGCGATGAGGAGACTGGCGCCGTGTGGACTCCCACGGCCTTGCCCATTCGAGAGCAGGATGCCTACCGCGCGCGCCACCGCCAGGGATCGACCGTCTATGAGCACAACAGCCACTCCATTGGCCAGGAACTGACCGTATTCGTTCCCACCGCCGACCCCGTGAAGGTATTTCGACTGCGTCTGCGCAATCATTCCACCCGCCGGCGCCGCCTCACGGTAACGTTCTTCGCCGAATGGGTGCTCGGCGCCACCCGTGAAGATCAGCAACTCCATATCAATACCTGGTACGACGAGGACGCTGGCGCGCTGCTCGCCAGCCAGCCGTGGACCGGAAGCACGGCGAATCAGCCCGCCTTCATCGCGGCGAGTCCGCGGGCCGCTTCGTGGTCCGGTGATCGGACGCAGTTCCTCGGAAGAAACGGGTCCATGTCGAACCCTGCGGCGCTTCGGCGCGCCCATCTCGACCATCGATCGGGCGCGGGTCTCGATCCCGCCGGCGCGCTGCAGGTTCCCGTAGCCATCGATCCTGGAGGCCAGGCGGAGATCGTTTTTCTGCTCGGGCAGGCCGAAACCATCGACGCCGTTCGGGCTCTGGCGAAACGCTATCAGAACCCTGCACAGGTGGAGGATGCCATTGCCGGGACGCATCGCTGGTGGGATTCGACACTGGGCGCTATGCAGGTACACACTCCTGTTCTCTCCATCGATTTCCTCCTCAATCGCTGGCTGTTATATCAGGCGCTCAGCTGCCGCTTCTGGGGGCGCACTGCTCTTTATCAGTCCAGTGGCGCGTTCGGATTCCGCGATCAATTGCAGGACTCCATGGCCTTCGTCTATGCGGCGCCGGAACTGACGCGCGCGCATATCCTCGCTTCCGCCGCGCGTCAGTTTCTGGAAGGCGACGTCCAGCACTGGTGGCACGCCGAAACCGGACAGGGCGTGCGCACTCGCTGCTGCGACGATCTGCTCTGGCTTCCGTATGCCGTAGCGCACTACGTCGAGGTAACCGCCGACGCCGCCATTCTTGACCAGCAGGTGCCGTATCTTGAAGGCCCCCTGCTCGGCGCTGAAGAACAAGAGCGCCTGTTCGTTCCCATAGTCTCCACGCACGCGGAGCCGCTGTGGGAGCATTGCCGGCGCGCGCTGGAGCGTGGATCGCGTTTCGGATCGCACGGTTTGCCCTTGTTCGGCTCCGGCGATTGGAACGACGGCATGAACCTTGTCGGAGCCGAGGGGCGCGGGGAGAGTGTTTGGGCCGGGTGGTTTCTGTGTACTGTCCTCGAGTCTTTCGCGCGGGTGATGGAGAATCGGGACGCCGGGCGGGAGCTCGCTGCCGGCTGGCGCGGCCAGGCGGTCACGCTCGCGAAGTCGCTGGAGCAATTCGCGTGGGACGGCGAGTGGTACCTGCGCGGCTTCTTCGACGATGGCTCGCCGCTGGGGAGTCACGCGAATCAGGAGGCGCGGATCGATTCGCTTCCGCAATCCTGGGCCGTCATCTCGCGGGCCGCCGCGCCCGATCGCGCCGGGCGCGCCATGGTGTCGGCTGAGGCGTTTCTGGTGGGCGAACGCGATCGCCTGGTGCGGTTGTTCACGCCACCTTTTGATCGGTCCACGCCGAATCCCGGTTACATCATGGGCTATCCGCCGGGCCTCCGCGAGAACGGCGGCCAGTATACACACGGCTCGCTGTGGATGGCCATGGCCCGCGCCCGCATGGGCGATGGTAACGCCGCGGTCCATTTGCTCCAGATGATGAGCCCGGTAGAGCTCGCCCGCGGCCCGGAAGACGTCGCCCGCTACCGGGGTGAGCCTTACGTTGTGACGGCCGACGTGTCGTCCGCCGAAGGAAAAGTCGGCAGAAGTGGCTGGACGTGGTACACGGGTTCGGCGGCCTGGATGTATCGCATCTGGATCGAGGAAGTGCTGGGATTCCACCTTCGTGGCGACGTGCTCATTTTGAATCCGGCGATTCCGGATGACTGGCCTGGGTTCGAGATGACTTTCCGGTACCGCTCCAGCACGTACGAAATCGCCATCCTCGGGCAGGGGACGCCCGGCCCCGCCACGATCGAGTTGGACGGCCGGGTGATCGACGGCAACCTGGTTCATCTCGCCGGCGATGGCGTCATTCATCACATCACCATCCGTTTGGCGCGGTCCGGTGCAACGGCCGGTGGACGCGTCAGCGCTGCGTCATTCAACGGAACGTTGCTCTCGAATGGCAGCCCGCACCCCGATCATGCACCGCGATCGGGCAGCCGTTAAGTGAGGGTCCCGCCACGCTTATACTTGCGGTGTCCGGACCGATTCAAAGAGGGGAGACTTCGCACAACACTCGGAGATTGATCTCGAGTGTCCTGGTGCTTCGCCTCCCGCCTACCCGTCACAAAACGCCGGACTCTCGCCCGAAACCGATGACCAGCTTCTTCCGGAAGCGCTCAAGAAACTGAGCGGCATGGAAGTGAGCGAAGCGAGGCGGCTGAAGGAACTGTTGACCACCAGAAGGGGCTCATCGAGCTGAATATGATGGCCGAGGCGAGGCGATGACCTGCCCGCCGTCGCGCGATAGGGCCACGAGCAACGCGCGCTCTCTAAAGCAGCATCGGAAAAACACGCCAGGATACAAATCCCCGGCGAGTGATCGTCTTTTTCGAATGCGACCAGCAGCGCCTCAGAGCTACCGGGCAGCCGGAGTAGTCAGCACGATTATCCGCCCGATCGCCAGGGCGGGGTACTTCGAACAACATGGGAACAACGGCCGCGTCTGGCGCTATCTCCACGGATGCGCCATCCCGCGCCATCACAATGCGAGAGGGCCCGCCGCTGAGATGAGCCCGTCAGCGCCATCGTTGCGCGGTCCAAAACTCTCGATTGCCGAGGTTTCGTCCTCGAACGTCTGCAGTACCGAATCGATCCTGGTCACGCTCAGCACCCGGCGCACCGGCGCTTCCGGATTCAGCAGCTTGAGCTCGCCCGCGTTCTTCACGGCGTGGCAGTAGCAATTCATCAGCATGCCCAAACCAGCGCTGTCAATCCGGCTGACCCGGCTCAAATCGATAAGGACTCTGGTATCGTTTTCCAAACGGATCGCTTTCGAGAGGTCGTGCAACACCAGCGACTCCGCCAGCAACTGCGTGCTCCGCGCGAATCTCAGGAGGGTGACGTCATTGATGCGCGTGCGCTCGATGAGCGGCGCTCCAAGAGCGCGGATCAGCAGTTCGGTTCCGCAAAGCTCCTCGAAACAGTCTGTGCAACCCAGGTAATGGTTTTCCCATTGCTCCGATAGTTGGGGACTCAAGCGGCGGTGCAGATACCCCGAGATCAACTCCTCGCGAAGCACCGGGTCTGCGTGAAAGTCCGCGCTCATATTGATGAGTGACGCGAGAGCCTCCGATGTTTCGTCGCCTCCACATAAATTGCCCGGAATCTTTCCTTCGCCCGGCACAGCACCACACGGAAGTTTTCGTCCGTCAGGCCGGTCTGTTTCAGTAGCTCTTCCTTTGATGTTTCTTCGAGATAGAATCCGCGGAGGACCCGGCAATCGCGCTCGGAGAGTTGATCGAGGCCCCGCGCGATGGCCTCTCGGAGCTCGAATAGGTCGATCTCCGGGATCGCCTTGCCGGGCGGCTCGGGAACAACTTCCGGCATCGGCTCGTCGCGCAGGTTCCGGCGACGATACTCGGAAATCACATTGCGGCAGATGCCGTTGAGGTACGCACTCATGGCCAGGGGGTTTTGGATCTTCTGCTCGCGTGCCGCCACCAGGAAGCGCGCCAAGGCTTCCTGGACGATGTCGTCCACGTCGGGGCAATAGAAACCCACTTCGTAGGAGACCTTGAAATGCACCTTTGGTCTAAGCTTCTCCAGGTCTTCGCCGGAAAAGTCCATGCACCCTCTTGATGGTGGGTCTTGGAGTCGCCCACCGATTTGCGCTATCGTAGCACACCCGATTCCTGTACTGCTAAACCTGCCACACTTTCCGAACTACCTGCCACCGGAAGTCAGACGCTGTTGCCTCCCTCCGGGGTTGTTCTGTAAGCTTGGTGCCACAATCATTGTCTTATGACCATTGAACCAATCGAACTCGAAAAGGCCGTGCTGCTGAAGGTAACCGGCCGCATGGACGCCGAGAACGCCAGGGAATTTGAGCAGGCCTGTGAAACATGGATTACGCGCGGCGCAAAGCATCTGATCGCGGACCTCAACGGCCTGCAATACGTCAGCAGCATGGGCCTGCGCAGTTTTCTCGCGGTTGCCCAAAAGCTGCAATCCACCTCCGGCTCGCTGATTCTGTGCGGACTCCATGGTCTGCCCCGCCAGGTCTTTGAGATGACCCGGCTCATAGGCGTTTTTCCGGTCTTCGAAACCACCGAGCAAGCCATCGCCACGCTCTAATGGGCTCCCCAGTCACACGCCTCGCCCTGCCCGCCACCACCGAGGCGATTGCCGGTTTTCGTGACTTTGTGCGCGGCGGCGCGCTGGCCGCCGGTATTCACCCGGACGAGCTCGAGAAACTCGATCTGGTTCTGGAAGAGATCCTGGTTAACGTCGCGCGCTACGCCTACGCCCCGGAAAAGGGAGCGGCAGAGGTCGCATACGCTCCGCTTGGGCCCGGCCACCTGCGCGTGGAAATAACGGATTCTGGCAGTTTTTTCAATCCCTTAGAGGCGGATCCGCCCGACCTTTCGCGAGGCCTCGCGGATCGTCCCATTGGCGGACTGGGTGTGTTTCTTGTGAAGAACCTGGTCGGATCCATCGCTTACCGCCGGGAGGACAACCGGAACATCCTCTCCTTCACCTTCCCGAAGGACGATTGATGCGTTTCACTTTCTTTTAACGCCGGTGTAACATCTAACGCGGATATGTCACTCTATAACGAACAGGAGCTGGATAGCAGCTTAGCTTCCAGAGCATTTCGACAGACGAGGAGAGAATCCAGATGACTTCTATCCGCAAGTGGAGATTCCCAATCCTGATCGGGAGCGGTCTGATCGCGGCAGGTGTTTTGTTTTATTACTCGAACACGCACGTCAGCTCGGACAAAACTCAGGGCGCTATCGGCCAGCGGGCCGTCTACCGTGACGGGCAGGTGAACGCGGCCGATGTTGCGACCCCCGGCTCTGCGCCAGTGGCGACCGCGGCGCTTCTGCAGAGCGGCGAGTTCAAGTCGCTTGCAAAGAACCAGGCGTTCCAGGACCTGATGCGCAGCGAATCGTTCGCTCAGCTCTCCAGACAGGACGCGTTTGTGAAGCTGCTGGCGGATGGTACGTTCCAGCAACTGGTCCGCATGCAGGGCTTCGCCGAGCTGGTGCACAACAGTGCGTTCCAGACCGCGCTGGCCGCGCAGGGGACGCAGTTCAAGTCGCTCCACATGGAATCGCAATTCTCCGGGTTGCTGAATAGCTCGGCCTTCACCAAGCTGGTGACGAATGAGAACTTTGTGAAGCTCGTCACCAACGAGTCGTTCGTGGGGCTGTTCGCTTCGCACTCGTTCCAGGACATGATGAGCAACAACAACTTTACGAAACTGGCGTCCGAGCAGCTGTTCCAGAACTCGCTGTTGGCCGGATCCGCCGCCGGCCTGGCATCCGCCGGCTTGCACGCGGAATAACCACGACGATTTGCAGGGCATCGAACCATTCAGAGGAGTCCCGCGCTGGACTGCGGGACTCGCTTTGTTGTACGGCCTGTTTTCCACCCCTGCGTTTGCTGCCGGCCATCCCCGAATATTCATGCAGTCCTCGGCGCACGTCGAGGTTCTATATTACAGCCCGGCGCATGAGTACCTGGTTACCCATCTCATTCGCTCTTACGAAAACGCCCTCCAGTTCGAACGCAATCTGTTCCACTACGCTCCTTCGCAGAAACTGACTGTCCTGCTGGAGGATTTCGGCGACTATGGCCACGGAGCCGCTGGAACCGTACCCTCCAACTTCATCGACGTCGGCATCGCTCCCTTCAGCTACACCTACGAGACCCTGCCCGCGAACGAGCGCGTGACCTGGATCATGAATCACGAGTCCATCCACATCGTCATGGGCGACAACGCGAATTCCACCGATCGGCGGTTTCGTGAGCTCTTCCTTGGCAAGGTTTCGCCCACCGATGACGACCCCATCTCCATTTTGTATAGTTCCCTCACCAGTCCGCGCCACTACTCCACGCGCTGGTTTCACGAAGGGATCGCCACCTTCATGGAGACGTGGATGGCCGGCGGACTGGGCCGCGCCATGGGCGGCTGGGACGAAATGGTGTTCCGTACAATGGTCCACGACAACGCCTACATCTATGATGTCGTCGGCCTGGAGTCCGAAGGCACCGCCGCGGACTTTCAGACCGGCGCAAACTCCTATCTGTACGGCACCCGCTTCATGACCTGGCTTTGCTACACCTACGGTCCGGACAAGCTGCTTCAATGGGTTACTCGAGGCGAGAACACCAGGCGCTATTTCGGGTCCCGCTTCTCCCAGGTGTACGGAATGGGCATGAACACGGCGTGGAAGATGTGGATCGAAGAGGAACGGAAATTTCAGGCAGCCAACCTGGCGGAGATTCGCAAGTATCCGGTCACGGCGGCGCAGAGGCTGACCACGAATGCGCTGGGCTCGGTTTCGCGCTCCTACTTCGATGCGAAGGAGAAGGTAATCTACGCCGGCATTCGCTATCCGGCGCACATGGCGAACATCGCGGCTATCCACTTGGACACCGGCGGGATTGAGGAATTGAAGGACATCAAAGGCCCGGGGCTGTATTATGTGACCTCCCTCGCCTGGGACGCCCACGGGCGCAAGCTCTACTACACCACCGACAATAACGACTGGCGGGACTTAAACGTCTACGACGTCGACACGCACCACTCCGAGCGGCTTTTGAAAGATGTTCGCACCGGCGACCTGGCCTTCGATTCCGCGGACGGCTCCATCTGGGGCGTCCGCCACAACAACGGCTTGTCCACGCTGGTGGAGTTTCCGGCGCCCTACAAGGAATTCAAGACAAGGCGCGATTTCGAGTACGGCCTCGATATCTTTGACATCGACGTCTCACCCGACGGCCAGTATCTGACCGGCGCCATCAACGATCTCAGCGGCCGGCAGAAGCTGGTACGCTATCGGATCGATGAGCTGCGCAGGGGCGGCGCGCAGCCCGAGGTGCTGCACGATTTTGAATATAACTCGCCCGGCAATTTCGTATACTCGCCGGATGGGCGCTATCTGTTCGGCTCGTCGTATTATACCGGCGCCTCGAATCTCTTCCGCTACAACTTCGAAACCAAAACGATGGATGTCATCAGCAACGCCGAGACCGGCCTGTTCCGCCCGCTGCCGCTGGCCGACGGATCGCTCATCGCGTTCGAGTATACGAGCAAGGGTTTCGTGCCCGCGCGGGTACCGGTGAAGCCGCTCGACGACGTGAGCGCGGTGAAGTACTTTGGCCAGGCCACGCTTGAAAAATATCCGGAGTTGCGCGCGTGGAAGCTGCCGCCCCCGTCTTCCATCAAGTCGGAGACCCTGATCGCGCAGGCGGGCTCGTACAATCCGCTACGCAACATTCAACTGATCTCGGCCTTTCCCATTGTGCAAGGGTACAAGAACACGGCGGGAGTGGGCATGCGCGCTGAGTTTGCCGATCGCCTGCGTCTCACCGGCGTGACCTTCGATGGCTCCTATTCACCCGATTCAGGCCTGCCCGCGGACGAACGCGTGCATGCTTCGTTCGACGCCCATCTGTGGGATTGGAAGCTGACCGGCTCCTACAACTACGCCGATTTCTACGACCTGTTCGGTCCCACCAAGGTGAGCCGCAAAGGCGAATCCATCAAGCTGGCGCACTCCCAGTACCTGCTCTACGATTCGCCGCGCACGCTTTCGCTGGACTGGAATGTCGGCGGATACTTCGATCTGGACCGCCTGCCCGAGTATCAAAACATCGCCACTAACGTCCGCGACCTCGCGGAAGCCAACATCATGCTGAAGTACTCCGATCTCCAGAAAGCGCAAGGCGCCGTGGATGACGAAAAGGGTACACTCTGGGGGATCTACTCGCGCATGTACTATTCGAGCGGGGCGTTTCCGAGTTTCTGGGGAAACTATGACCGCGGGTTCCTGCTGCCGCGCAACAGCGCATTCTGGCTGCGCGCTTCGGCGGGCAAATCTCTGGGTGATATTTCCAGTCCCTTTTCCAGCTTCTATTTCGGCGCGTTCGGCAACAACTATGTGGACCACGGTACCATCAGCCGCTACCGCGACTACGACAGTTTCCCGGGTGTGGGCATTGACGCCATCAGCGCGCGCAGTTTCGGCAAGCTGTTGGGCGAATACAATCTGCCGCCAATCCGATTCCGGGAGGTCGGGACCACCTGGTGCTATGTCAACTGGGCCCGGTTTACGTTGTTCTCGTCCGGCCTCGTCACCAACTTCACCAGCAATCCCAGCCGCGGTTATTTCGCCGACGTCGGAACGCAGCTGGATTTTCGTCTGGTGCTCTTCACGTACTTGAACACCACCCTGTCCAGCGGATACGCCGCCGCCGCCGATCGTGACGGCCACGTCACCACCGAGTACATGGTGTCGCTGCGGATCTTGTGATGGCTCCCATCAACCTCCGGCTGGTGCTCACGCAGGGAAGTGTGAGCGTGTTTCCCGTGCTCCTGTTCCTGTTCGCGCTGGAGTGGATTGATACCTACAAACTGCTGCGGCTGGGCCGCGTGTTGCGATCGGTGGGCGTGGGCTGCGCCGTGGCGGCGCTTTGCTATGGTTTCAACACCGCGATTTATGCAACCGGCCTCGCCTCACCGGCAATCTGGGCGCGGTCGGGCGCCCCGGCCATTGAAGAAATCGCCAAATGCCTGTACGTCGCCTGGCTCCTGCGTTCGAACCGGGTGGGCTTTATGGTGGATACCGCGATCTCCGGATTCGCCGTCGGCGCCGGTTTCGCGGTTATCGAGAATCTGACTTACTTTCCCGACCTCTCCGGCAGCGGCCTCGTCGCCAGCGCTATTCGCGGACTCGGAACGGCCATGATGCACGGCGGCGCGACGGCAATCTTTGGCACCGTTTCCGCCAACCTCGGTGAGATCCGCGGCTCCCGCTCCGCGCTCTCGTTTCTCCCCGGACTGGCCATGGCCATGTTCATCCACGAACTGTACAATCAGCCATTGTGGCGGCCGGTATTCGCGGCCGTTGTTGTGCTTGTGACCTTGCCGGCCATCATCGCTTTCATCTTCTGGCGCAGCGAAAAGGTCCTCGAAAAATGGCTGGGCATGAAGCTCGACAAAGACATCGATCTTCTGCAGATGATCGCCACCGGAACCTTCAGCCAGTCGCCCGTGGGCTCCTACATGCGATCGCTCGAAAACACGTTTACACCAGCCATTCTCGGCGACATGCTGTCCTATCTGCACCTGTCGCTGGAACTGAGCGCGCGCGCCAAAGGCGATCTGCTCCGTCGCGAGATGGGTTTTCCGGTACCGCCCGACCGCGAACTTGCCGGCCAATTCAAGGAGCTGAAGTTTCTGGAGTCGCAGATCGGCCGCGCCGGAAAGATGGCGCTGGCTCCGCTGCTGGGGCAAAGCCGCCGGGACACCTGGGAGCTTCAGAATCTTGCGGAGAGAACAGACGAGAGATGATGCATAGCCGTTGCGAGAGATGGACTGGTACTGAAGACAGAACAGCTGGCGGCACCCACCACACCACTCTAACGAAACCCATGGCTAAACACCTTACGCGAGAGTACATATAATAAACGCTTTGTTACCGCTTGAGGCTGTTGCCGCTTAATCCTGGACCCTGCCCGTCCGACCACAACCATCAAAACGGCGTGGTCCAACGTTCGCGAACGTGCGGGCGTCGATGGGCGCATGCATGGCACCCGGCACACGCTGATCACCGAGTTGTCGGAAAGCGGTGCCGGTGATCAGACCATCGTGAACATCGCCGGTCACGTTTCCCGGCAGATGTTGAAGCATTACAGCGTGAGTTTCCGGTAAGCGTGCGTGACTGCGGTTGAAGGCACCTGATAGCTTGTGCTGAGGGCGGGAGGCTCAGGACAGCTCCGGACCGTCCTGACTGAGAGGGGGGCGCCTCTTTGGTGGAGCGATGATAAACCACCGGAGGCTGACGAGCGAGTTCACTCCAGACGAAGGAGAAGCGGTTTTATCTCCGCGATGATCATTGCACGCATGTCAGAATGGAGGTGCTGCGTGCTCGTGATAGCGCTCGGTGGTTTTGGGCGCCAGCTTTTTGCCAGTTACTCGCTTAGGTCGTTATCAATACTCGGCTGGCTGCATGATGAATATCGTGGGAAAAGAGGCTGCTTAGCGCCGGACGGAATGAATACGGGACCACACCGGCCCGGCGACGCCGATAGTGTGGCTCCATGTGGCCTTAACGTGATAGGACTATCGTGAGGACGCAAAACAGCAGACGCAGACAGAGTACCGTAAGCGTCAGAGGAACCCCTGTTGAGCCAGCCATGGAAAGCTGCTGAGATGGCGGGATGTCACAGAGACGAAGTGGGGAAGAGATCGCGCGGATGCTGGCGGGGTACGAGGAGAGCGGGTTGTCGCGTCAGGAATATTGCCGGCGGGCAGGCATTCCCGTTACCACATTGGATTACTATCGGCAACGAGCAGCGCGAAAGGCTGCGGCGACGCGGCTGGTGCAGGTGAAAGTGAAAATGCCGCCCGTCGAATCGCCGGGCGTGTTCACTGTGGTGCTGCGCAACGGGCGGCGCATCGAGAGCGGGTGGAAGTTCAGCGACGCCGATCTGGCGCGGCTGATCGGTGTGGCCGAGGCGGTGTAAGGATGTTCGGGCTGAGCGCGGCCACGCGAATCTATCTGGGCGTGGAAGCGGTGGACATGCGCAAAGGCTTCGAGGGGTTGTATGGGCTGGTGCGCGATCAACTGGGCCAGGATCCGGTGAGTGGACATCTGTTCCTGTTCAGCAACCGCACGCGGACGCGCTTGAAGGCGCTGCTGTGGGATGGGAGCGGGTTATGGGTGTGCGCGAAGCGGCTGGAGCGGGGAAGATTCCGCTGGCCGGAAGGCGGCGCAGGACATAGCGTCACGATGCGGCCGGAAGAGCTGGCGATGCTGGTGAACGGTCTGGATCTGACACAGGCACGGCCGCGCCGAAACTGGCTGCGAGGTCCGCCGGCGGCGTGAAGCCGGAAACATTTCACACTGTTTTTGTCATTGAAGAAAAGTGGCCCGGAAGTGCGGAAAACACTCGCATTTACGGGCCATTTCGCTTACGATGGAACATCCCCGTGAGCACTGCCGATCCCCAACTGCGCATCGCGAATCTGGAGCGCGAACTGAACTGGGCGCACCTGAAGATCCGCGTGCTGGAGGAGCGGTTGCGGCAGCATCGCATCCGCCTGCTGGGCCCGCCGAGTGAGACGCTGAGCGATCTGCAACTGGAGTTGCTGGCCGACGAGGAACCGGGCGTGACGGGCGAAGAGGTGGAGGCCGAAGCGCGGCGCGAGCCGCTGACTACCAGGCCGCCGCGGGAGCGCAAAGCACATCCGGGCCGGGAGCGATTGCCGGAGAATCTGGCGCGCGTGGAAGAAGTGATTCGCTGCGCGGAGCAGAATTGCAGCGCGTGTGGCCGTGAAACTTCCGTGATCGGCTACGACGAGAGTGAGCAGCTGGATGTGGAGCCGGCGCGCTACTTCGTGCGTGTGACCAGACGCGAAAAGCGCGCCTGCCGGGGCTGTGACGGTGGCACGGTGGCGATGGCGCCGCTGGCGCCGCGCATCGTGGAGAAGGGTCTGGCCAGCGACCGGGTGGTGATCGGCACGGTGATGGCGAAGTATTGCGATCACCTGCCGCTGTACCGGCAGGCGGCGATGCTGGAGCGGGAAGCGGGACTGGGAATCGGGCGCGCCACGCTGGATGGCTGGGTGATGCGGGTGGGTGAGTTGCTGGAGCCGATCGTGGAAGCGATGCGCGGTGAGTTACGGAAGGCGGTCTATCTGCAGGCGGATGAGACCACGGTGCCGGTGCAGATGCGCGACGGGCGCGGCAGCGATCATCAGGCTTATCTGTGGCAGTACGGGAAACCGGGGGGCGAGACGGTATTCGATTTCTGTCTGGGGCGCGGACGCGATGGACCGAAGAAGTTTCTGGGACAGTGGGAAGGGATTCTGCAAACCGACGGCTATTCCGCCTACGACAACATCGGCGGACCGAATCTGGTGCACGTGGGCTGCTGGGCGCACGCGCGGCGGAAGTTCGTGGACGCGGTGAAGTTGAATGCCCACGACGCCGAGGCTTTGAAAATGGTGGTGCGCATGGATGCGCTGTTTGCCGTTGATCGCGAGGCGCGAACGCAGGCACTCAGCGGCATCGAACGTCTGGCGTTGCGGCGCGAGCACGCGCTGCCGTGGGTGGAAGAGATTCGCGCCGCGTGCGTGGCCCTGTCGCGCCAGGCATTGCCGCAAAGTGCGACGGGAAAAGCCGCGGCGTACACGCTGAACATGTGGAAGAAGCTGGAACGTTGCTTCGACTACGAGCAGGTGGAACTGTCCAACAACCTCGCGGAGAACTCCATGCGGCCGGTCGCGCTGGGCCGCAAAAACTGGCTGCATGTGGGCAGCGTGCAGGCGGGCCCGAAGGTGGCGGCGATTCTGTCGGTGGTGGAATCGTGTCGCAGGCTCGGCGCGCCGGTCCGGGAATATCTCGCGGCGGTGTTGCCGGGTCTGGACCGCCGCAAGCGCAGCGAATTACTGGCGCTCACTCCTGCCCGCTGGTCCGCCGCTCGCACCTGATACCGTGGGTTCGTCAGACGCTTACAGAGTACCCGTCTCGCTGCGCCCACGCCCGGCCGGGCCGCGCGGCTGCTCGTATTGATAGCCACGGCCGCTAATCTCCTGTCTGCGGCGCTCTTGTTCTACTTTGTTCGTCGTTTCGGCGTTGACCTCCCCTGGTGGGACGAGTGGAAAGACATGGGCGTGCTTGAGCGGTTCAACGAAGGCACACTAGGGTTCTCGACCTTGTTCGCGCAATTCAACGAGCACCGTCCCCTTTTTCCACGCTTGCTGACCTTGGCGGATGCTGCTCTTTTCCACTGGAACCGTGTGGCCGAGATGTATGTAATTGCCACGCTGCTGATCCTCTGTACCTGGCTCATGTTCCGCTTCGTGCGCGTGTATTGGGCGCACCCACTCACGCCACTCTTCTTCCTCCCCATTGCCTGGACACTGCTCAGTTGGAGGCAATGGGAGAACCTACTGATTGGTTTCCAGACGTGTTTTGGCCTGCTGGTGGCCGGGACCGTGCTCGCGTTCTGTTCGCTGCATCGAACGCGGACCTTTGACAGGTTCTTGTTGACCGCGACAGTGGCTGCGTTTGTGGCCAGCTTCTCGATCAGCGGTGGTCTCTTTATCTGGCCGCTCGGACTGGCTCAGTTACTAGTGCAGGGTTGGTACGGAAAGCCTGACGAAAGACCCCATCCTGGCACGTTGACGCTCTGGGCGGGCGTCGGGACTTTGACGTGGGTTCTCTTTTTCGTCGGATATCACGTGCCGCTGTCCACAGGATTGGCCTATATGGCTAGTATTACTACGTTAAGTATTGACAGAACAGAAAAGGGCTGATATGTTTGGGCATGACGGATGCCCAGGCGGTGCGTTGTCGGAAGCGGCTGGAGCAGTTTCTGGTGGACCTTTTGGAACCGGTGGGCCGGAGTGAGCGGCGGCATTGGGGAGAAGTATACGTGCGCAGCCTGCTGTTGGATGGCGAACGAAAATCCATCGAGCCGTTGGCCACCCGGCTTCCAGAGGGAAACGTGCAGGCCATGCAGCAGTTTATCGGGCAGAGTCCGTGGGAGTGCAACCCGGTTTGGGAACGATTGGGAAAACGAATGACGGCCGAACTGGAGCCGGATTCGGCCTGGGTGGTAGATGATACCGGGTTTCCCAAGCAGGGCACGCACTCGGTGGCGGTGGAGCGGCAGTACTCGGGAACGTTAGGAAAGACAGGCAACTGCCAGATCGCAGTGAGCGTTCATCATGTGGGCGAACAAGGCAATGTACCGTTGGGATGGCGGCTGTATTTGCCGGAGAGCTGGGCCAACGACGCTCAGCGCCGGCGCGAGGCGGGCATTCCGGAGGGAATCGTCTTCCGCAAGAAGTGGGAACTGGCGCTGGAGATCATCGATCAGATCCGTGAGTGGGGCCTGCCGGATCGAGTGGTGTTGGGCGATGCCGGTTACGGAGATGGGACCGAATTCCGCGAAGAATTGGAAAGGCGGAAACTGCAATACGCAGTGGGTGTCCTGCCGCAAGTCGGAGTGTGGCTCAAGCCGCCCCAGATCGCGGCGCTGAAAACGACCGACAAAGGACGCCCACCGACGGCGGCCCGCTACGGGGATCAACGGCCGACCACCGCGCAAGAGGCGGCTAGGCAAGCAAAAGGTTGGAGGAAGATTCGCTGGCGCGAAGGGAGTAAAGGTTGGTTGGAGTCGCGTTTCTGGGCGGTTCGCGTGCAACCGTCCCATCGGTATCAGCACGGCCGACCGCCGGGTAAGGAGGTATGGTTATTGGCGGAGTGGCCGGAGTCGGAAAAGGCGCCCATCAAGTACTGCCTATGCGATCTTCCCGCCGACTACTCGCTGCGGCGTATGGTACGGCTCGTCAAATGCCGCTGGAAGATCGAGCAGGACTACCACCAACTCAAAGAAGAACTCGGCCTGGATCACTACGAAGGTCGCAACTGGCAAGGATGGCACCATCACGTCACCATGGTCATGGTCGCGCACGCCTTCCTCACTTTGGAAACACTACGCGGCAAAAAAAACTTCTGGGTGGACCCTGCCGAAGACGCGACGTGAGATTCAATACATCTTGTTCACCTGGACTGGCAGGTGCGCTTACTGTGGGGCTGCGGCGAGAAATCCGCGCAGTCCTTAACACTTAACGTAGTAATATTAGCCACCCGGTTGATAGCTTCAGATACGTGGCCACCCTTCTCGGCAGCCCCCTGTCTGATCACCAGCCAACAGCCCAGTTAGTGGGTTTGATCATGCTGGCACTGGGCGCGTGGGCTGTCCTCCGACTGAGGCGTTCAACCAAGGATCTGATAGCGGCGACCCCGCTGCTCGCGCTCCTGGCATTCACGCTGCTCAACGCGCTGGCAATCTGTGATCGCCGGGTAGACCGAGGAGTGAACCAGGCGCTCGTATCACGATACTGTTCATTGACGGCGCTCGGCTTGGTCGCCCTTTACGCGCTGCTCACGAGGTTCGCCCTCACAGAGCGCCGTCCAGCGCCTTTACTTGCATGGGGTGCCATGGCTGCTTTTCTGGTATCGGGGGCGATAACGAACTACGTCTCCTGGGCAGAGGATCCCCGGTGGTGGCATGGGTACGACGTGGGAGAACATGTAATACGCTATGCCGACGTCGTGAGCGACGATGCGCTGTCAACAATGGCTCGCAGCCCCGATCTCGTGCGGGAGCGGGTTCCGTTTCTGCGGGCACACGGATATAGTCTGTTTCATCGGACGATTCCGATGGGTGTCCCGGCCAAGTACACCGGCGACAGTCGGGGATGCGTCATCGAGACGGTCAACGGCAGGACTGGATCTGTCATCGATGTCAGCCGGCGCGGTGACCGTTCCGGCCTGCGGGTTGTGGGGTGGGCCGTGGATCTTGCAACGGGGCATGAGCCGACCCGGCTTTTCGTCAGCATTGACGCCCGGATCGACGTCCCCGCGGTGCCCGGAGGCGATCGGCCGGACGTGGCCCGGCTTCTTAAGAAGCCGAGTTATGGCACGGCCGGCTTCATCGGCTATGTTCGGACGTCGGTGTTGACCGTCGGGGAGCACGACCTGGAGCTGAAGATCGTCAGCCAGGATGACAAGAGTTATTGGACGTGCGGCAATTCCCGCCTCCTGGTGGCCGAGTAATCCGTTCTACGGCGCTGTGGCCCAGGGGCGAGAGAACCAGGAGGGGCCGGGCGGTGACGCTGCGTTTCCACACTGCCGTAGGCCAACGTGGCTTCTCCGCCGCGCGAGATCCGGCGCGCGTTGTTTTTTCGCACCAGGTATCGAAGGGGCATCGAAAGGGGATGAGAAAACGATGTTGATGAAGATGACTTACGAGCTGGCCATGGACGCGGCGCGGGACGCGGGCAACGTTTGTCTAAAGGCGTGGGTGACGATGGTGATGGTGCGGCCCGCTCTTTTCCGCCTGCGTCCGGTTGAGAAGGCGATAGACGGTGAGTTTCCGGTAAGCGTGCGTGACTGCGGTTGAAGGCACCTGATAGCTTGTGCTGAGGGCGGGAGGCTCAGGACATGGTGTCAGCAGCGGCGAGCTATCGCGAGGATGTGGAGCAGGCACGGCGGCGGTTTGTGGAGTTTCGCCAGGCGCATCCGGCGCGATCGCGGCTACCGAAAGAGTTATGGGCGACGGCGGCGAAGCTGGCGCGGCGGGATGGGATCACAGCTATGGCGCGGGTGCTGGGCGTGGACCGGCCGAGCCTTCAAAAGTGGACGGATCGATTGGAGCCTCGCGCTTCCACAGAGTCGCCGAAGTCTCCGCGCCGGCGTTCGTTGGGGAGTGCCGCGCCCGCCTTCGTGGAACTGCTGGCGGCCAGCACGGGAACGGCAACCAGTTGTGTGGTGGAAGTCGAATCGGCCAGCGGCGGAAAACTGCGGCTGGATTTTAAAACTATCGCCACCGGCCAACTGGCCGAGTTGATCCGGGCGTTCGCAGCGTCATAGGTCATGCTGGCCATCACGCCGCAGATGCGGATTCTGGTGGCGGTGGAGGCGGTCGATTTTCGCAAGGGGATCGACTCGTTGGCCGAGTTGTGCCGCGCGAAACTCAATGAGGATCCGTTTTCGGGCAGTGTGTTTGTATTCCGCAGCCGGCGCGCGACCTCCATCAAGATCCTGGTTTATGACGGACAGGGGTTCTGGCTAGCGACGAAGCGTTTATCGAAAGGGCGCTTTCGCTGGTGGCCACAAAGTAACGAAGCCAGCAAACAACTGCGTGTGCATCAAGCGCAGGTGCTACTGGCGGCAGGCAATCCGGAGATCGACGCGGCGCCGGTGTGGCGCTCCGTGTAAGGCCAGGAGAGTGGATTGGTGGTTTTCATTTTTAACTTGCGTTCCGAAACGTCTTCGGGCACACTGTTGTCATGGTGGTCTATCGGGGACGCAGCGTCACTGGCGAACAGATCGCTTTCATCCGCCGTTTGATCGCGGATCGGCCGGAGCTGAGCCGGTGGAAGCTGTCGCGCGAACTGTGCGAAGCCTGGCAATGGAAGCAGGCCAACGGGGTGTTACGCGACATGGTGTGCCGCGGATTGCTGTTGCTGCTTCACCGCACCGGCGAGATCGAGTTGCCGCCCGTAAGGCGCGTGGTGCGGAATCGCATCGCGGAACGCGCACGGCCCGCTCGCGTAGAGATGGAGGAGTGCCCGCTGCGCGGATCGCTGGGCGAGCTTCAGCCCGTGGAGTTCGTGCAGGTGCGGCGTTCGCCGGAAGAGGCGCTGTTTAACAGTCTGCTCGAACAGCATCATTATTTAGGCTACGAGCGGCCGGTGGGCGAGCATCTGAAGTATCTGGTGAAAGCACCCTCTTCACAAGGAAGCCGGGTGATTGCGTGCCTGGCGTGGTCGAGCGCACCGCGGCACTTGAAGCTGCGGGACCGCTACCTCGGCTGGAGCGAAGAGGCGCGCGAGCGCAACGTGCACCTGCTGGCCTACAACACGCGCTTTCTGATTCTGCCGTGGGTCGAGGTGCCACACCTGGCCTCGCACCTGCTGGGGCGCATGGCAAAGATCGTCCCCACGGACTGGCAACGGCTCTACGCGCACCCAATTTATTGGTTGGAGACCTTCGTCGATACCTCGCGGTTCGCGGGCACGTGTTATCGCGCGGCCAACTGGCAGGTGATCGGCACGACGGCAGGCCGCGGGCATCGTGCGCCCACCTTCGAGCAAACGCGTCCGGTGAAGCAGATGTTGGGCTTGCCTTTACATCGCCGGTTCCGGGAGATGCTCAGCCGATGAAGCGCCCTCGCATGGATGTGAATCTGGAAGAGCTGGACCAGATCATCGAGCGTGGCACGCACGCGCCGTTAAGCGCATCGGAAAGCGAGAAGCTGAAACTTGTCCTGCATGCGCTGGCGGCAATGCTGCCCCAACCGCGCACCACGGAAAAAACCAAGGACGTGCTAGAACAGTCCGCCGCACCCGCGCCGGAGAGTGAGCCAGAACCGGCTAGTGAGAAAAAGCCGGGCCACGGGCGCAACGGAGCTTCCTCCTACACCGGCGCCCAGAAAGTCACGGTCCCGCACCCGGAACTACATGCGGGAGATCCCTGCCCGGGCTGCGAAAAAGGGAAAGTCTATCCGCAGAAGGAACCTCGGACGCTCGTGCGCATCGTGGGACAAGCGCCGCTGGCTGCCACCGTGTATGAGTTGGATCGTCTGCGCTGCAACCTGTGCGGCGAAGTGTTTACCGCGCCGGAGCCGGAAGGCATCGGCCCGGAAAAATACGACGAGACCACCGCCGCGATGATTGCGCTGCTCAAGTACGGCAGCGGAATGCCGTTTTATCGTTTGGAAAAGCTGGAACAGGCACTGGGCATCCCACTGCCCGCCTCGACGCAGTGGGAGATTATGGAAGACCAGGCGGAAGTCATCCAAGCGGCGCGCGACGAACTCATTCGGCAAGCCGCACAAGGCGAAGTGCTGCACAACGACGACACCGGCATGCGCGTGCTGCGCATGGCGCGCGAGCCATCCGACGACCGCACCGGCGTGTTCACCTCCGGCATCGTGTCGACTCAACAAGGGCGCAGGATCGCCTTATACTTCACGGGCCGCCAGCACGCGGGCGAAAATCTGCGTGATGTGCTCGAACACCGCACCGCAGATCTCGCCTGTCCCCTGCAGATGTGTGATGCACTTTCGCGCAATGTGCCTAAGCTGAGCGACGGCGCCCAGATTCTGCTGGCCAACTGTCTGGCGCATGGAAGACGGCAGTTTGTGGAAGTGGCCGCGAACTTCCCGGAACCCTGCCGGTATGTTCTGGAGACGCTGGGCGACGTATATAAATATGATGCGGAAGCGCGCGAGCGCCATCTATCGGCAGCTGAGCGCCTCGCGTTTCATCAGCAGCACAGCGGCCCGGTGATGGAGCTTCTGCACCAGTGGCTGGAAGCGCGGTTCGCGCTCAAGGAGGTAGAGCCGAACTCGGGCCTCGGCAAAGCCATCACCTATTTCTTACGTCATTGGAAAGGGCTGACCGCGTTTCTGCGGGAAGCCGGCGCACCGTTGGATAACAATCGACTGGTATCGCTCAGGGCTTGATGTGGGACGGGAACTGCCGAAACTCGCAACTTACCTCGGACATGTCGACGTCGGCCACACCTACTGGTATATCGAGGCAGTGCCGGAACTGCTTCAACTTGCCGCAGAACGCCATGATGGGTATCACGCCGGAGGTGATCGATGAACACTTCCCGCCTGCCGTCCCTCATTCAGCGTTTCTTTACCGATCGCCTGCTGAAGCAACTGGGCGCAAGCCCGCACACAATAGCGGCCTACCGGGACACCTTCCGCCTGTTGCTCCAGTTCGCCGCAGAGCGACTCTCACGGTCACCTTCCGAACTGCGCACTGAAGATCTCGATGCGCCTTTCCTGGGACAGTTTCTCGATCACCTCGAAAGTAAGCGCGGCAACTGCGCGCGCACGCGAAACAACCGCCTGGCTGCGATCCACGCGTTTTTCCAATTCGTAGCGGTAAGTGAACCAGCGCTTGCCCTGCAATGTCAACGAGTCCTGGCGATCCCTTCCAAGCGTTTTGAGCGAGGACCAGTGGAGTTTCTGACGCAAGAAGAGACCGCGGCCCTTGTGGCTGCCCCCGATCCTTGCACATGGATCGGAAGACGGGATAAGGCCCTTCTGCTCGTCGCCGTTCAGACTGGTCTGCGCAACAGCGAGATCACGTCGCTTCGTTGCCAGGACGTGGAGTTCGGCACCGGAGCGCATGTCCGTTGCCTCGGGAAAGGTCGCAAAATGCGATGCACGCCCTTGCGCCCGGACGTCGCTGCGATCCTCAAAGAATGGATGTCGCAGCGAGCCGGCGAACCAGGTGATCCAGTCTTCCCCAGCTCGAGTGGAGGACGTCTCAGCGCAGACGCTTTACAGCGGCTCGTAACAAAGCATGTTGCTACCGCGCGCCAGAGCTGCCCCTCGCTCATGCCGAAGAAGATCAAGCCGCACACGTTACGCCATGCGGCTGCGATGGCGTTACTGCACCATGGCGTGGACCTCAGCGTGATCGCCCTGTGGCTCGGTCACGAATCGACAGAGACAACCCAGATCTATCTGCAGCTGACATGAAGCTCAAGGAGCGCGCGCTCGCCCACGCCACCCCATCTGGCCTCGCGCCTGACCGCTTCCGGCCGCCAGACCCCTTGCTCGCCTTCCTGGAGAGCCTGTGATTATGCCGATAAACTAAGCCACGGGAATCAGCGGACCTTCGCGAACGACGCAGTTCCGCAACCCGGCGCGGCATAATCCGGGAGTCGGCATTATGTCTGCGAACGCGCGCTGAAACGCGTGGTGCTGCATCGCAAGAACGCCTTGTTTTATCGCACCCTGCACGGCTCGGAAGTGGGCGACCTGTTTATGAGCTTGATTCACACCTGTGAGCTGGCGGGCGCGAATGCCTTCGACTACCTCACACAGTTACAGCGGCACGCAAGCGAGCTGGCGGAGAATCCTTCGGCGTGGATGCCCTGGAACTACCGCGAGCGCCTGGCCTAAACCATTAGTTTCCGGCCAGCCGCAGCTACACTCCGGGAATGCCCAGAAAACAGGCTTTCCCGAAAACAAAATCCCGCAGGGTTTTTGGCCACCCCTTGCGCGTCGGCCTTTATGCCCGCGTCTCCACGCACGATCAGCAGACGTTGCCGTTGCAGCTTCACGCCATGCGCGAATACGCGGCCAAGCGCGGCTGGACCATCGTCGCGCAGATCAAAGAGGTCGGCTCCGGCGCGGTGCAACGCGAACTGCGCGAAGCTCTGCTCGCAGTCGCTCGACGGCGCGAAGTTGATATCGTTCTGGTTTGGCGTCTGGATCGCTGGGGCCGGTCCGTCGCGGATCTGGTTTCAACGCTGAAAGAGTTGCAACACCTTGGAGTGGGTTTTGTATCGTTGACCGAAGCACTCGATCTGACCACGCCCGCGGGTCGCGCCATGGCCGGACTGCTCGCGGTGTTCGCCGAGTTCGAGCGTGACATCCTGCGCGAGCGGGTCCGTGCCGGTCTAGCTCATGCACGCCAACAAGGCAAACAGCTTGGCCGCCCGCCGTCTGTGGTTCACAACGCCGCCGAGGTCCGGAAGTTATGCCGGCAAGGAATCAGCAAATCCGAGATCGCCCGCAGGCTTGAAATCGGCCGAACCTCCGTCCGCCGGCTCCTAGCCGAAAAGAAATCCTGATCTAGGCAGCCTTACCGGAAGGACACTCCAAACTGACGTCGCAAGACTTTCCCAGCTCGCAAATTCATCGGACAGAGGTTGGCCAAATGATCCGGCTTCAGGACCCTACTCATTTGTACGGAATGTGACCTTCTCAGCCGACCGCCCGGAGTCCGGCCAACTGGATGAGCAGTCGCCAAACCGCTAACCTGGTGCGGTTCATCCGGGGAGTGTCTGGCCCGATATGAACCATTATCGGTAGCCGTCCCGTCAGGCTCCCCCCAGGGGGCGTACTGGAGCCTTTCTACCAGCACACCGTATTTGCCCGCGCCCGCGGTGAACTGCTGTACCCTGGTTTCCGCGACCGTTTCGGGGTCGCGCTTTCGGGAGATCCAGTTACTTTCTGGTACTGGGACCATTGAATGTCAACGACAACTCCGCGAACGTATTCGACCTAAACGGGCTGGACGTAATTGGCAGCAACTGGTATTCCAACAATGGCTCCACCTGGAATACAACCGATACCACCGGACTGGGCGCATTCGACGTCACTTAACGCCAACAAACGCCGCCATGTTCCTGTGAATTTTCACGACGATACCGCTGTCGCACTTGAAGGGCGCGTGATCGTACAGGATTTCACCGTCCTTCTTGCCATCGCCCGTATCCTGATATGCCTGGCGGATCTGTCGTCCCAAATCCAGGGGGTTTCCCGACGGCCTTGGCCCCAGGGGGTTGCCCGCCGGCATGTCCGTCGGCAAGTGCAGTTGGTATCGGAGGCCATTCTCAAGCGCGGCCTGGTCGTTAATACGTCCATCGAATTGGGGACAGCGGGTTGCAAGATATTGATCCATGGCCCCTATGTAAGTCAACACCTGGCTTCGGTAGTGCTGCACGAAGGTGAAATCCCCGGTATACAGTGCCCGCATGATGCGCGGTTCTTCAAAGTCGAGACGATCCGTCCACGAAGCATCCGGAGGATTCTCCAGCTCTGCATCCGTCGGCGTTCCGACATTCCGATAAACGTACGCGCGGACATCCTCCAGCTCCTTTTGAGCGCCGGCCGAGGTCAGGGGGTCCCGCAGATGTGCAAATTTGCGTTGGAAGTTCCGGACCACTGGCATTGGCGTGAAGACCAGACCATTTTGTTCCAGCACCGAGTCCATCACGTCGTCCACCCGGGCTCGCGGCGCTTTCGGATCCCTTACAGCAAGCACCAGATCCTTGATGCGTGTTTGCGCTAGTCTCAGCTCAAACTGGCCCATTCCCGAAATCAGTTCGCCGGGTTGTTTGTTCATGAAGAACTGATGCGCACGCGCCACCTGGTCGCCTTTGGCGGCAGTATAAACAGCCTGCATGAGCTCGTTCACGTAGGCAATCTCATCGTCCTCCGCCAGCCTGTCGAAAAGCTGGATTTCCATGGGCACATCCCCGGAGTTCAGTTCCGCGGGTGGCGCAGGAGCAGGACTCTGGCGCTTGCTTTTGGCAGGGGCAGATTGCGCTGACGCAGCCGGGGTGAAAGGTGATATTTGCAAAACGGCGATGAAGAACAATGCGGTCGCACGTGCCGGTCTCATGAAGCCTCCTCTTGCGGATGTCGAAATCCATTTCATGCTCTTCGATTCCCAAAATCAAACTGACTGAGATTACGATACAGGCCGAAATCAGCGTAAGCAAGCATCCAGATTTTCGAATGCAGCAACGCCACACACCGGAAAATACTCAGGTTCAACTGCAAGTGACGTATCCACTGTGTACGCGTACGGACCCGACGAGTCTGGGGCTTTGGAAACGAGCATCTGCACCCGAACTGCAGCGGTAGATCGCGCTCAGGACGACCTCGCGTTATGTTGACACTGGGTTGTCCTTTAGGCGCAGCCGATCCGTGAGCGACCGGAAATGCCGCTGGAGGCACACGCTGGCTGGTCGGAGGGCGACCATCCACGAACATCTTGACGATACAATTTCCATTCGATACGGCCCTCACGTGGTGGGCCGCTACTGGGAGCGCGGACCGATGGCGACCGTGCAAGCCGAATCCGAAACCTTGTCATGGCGCATCCTTCAAAGACACTCAGGTCGCCGGTCACATCCGGCTCTGGAGGCTGGGTGACAATGGGCACTGAGGCGCGATGCAAAGCAGACACGGACGATTGATCGACGATTGCTGCGCCCGACCTGACAGGCAGGTGATCGCGCTCCAGACCGTCACCATCGTGTGGATGGCTCTTGAATGCGCCGGCTCCTTTGTAGCGTCAGTTAGAGCGAGCAGTCTGCCTGTGGCGGCATTCGGAGCGGACAGTCTCGTGGAAGTGCTTTCCGCCGTCGTGGTGGTGATGCAGTTTACTGGTCGTTTCCGTCTCTCGCCTTTGCGGGCGGCCCGACTGGCGGGCGGTCTTTTGTTTGTGCTCGCGATGATTGTCGTCATGCTGGCATTGTTCGCGGGCTGGCATGAACTAACGCCGGGCCGCACCTATCTGGGAATGGGAATTACCGCAGGGGCGATGGTCATCATGCCTGTTTTGTCGGTGTTGAAGCGCCGTCGCGCGCACGCTATCGGCAATCGGGCATTGGCTGCCGACGCCATGCAATCCGCGACCTGCGCATGGCTGGCGGCAATTACGCTTCTGTCGCTGCTGCTGCAGGCGATTTACCCACGTTGGTGGATCGATTCGGTGGCCATCGCATGCCTGGCTCCTCTGCTGCTCGTCGAAGCTCGTCACGCATGGGAGGGTCACGCCTGCGGCTGTTGCTGATTGTAGAGGAATCGGCCCGCGGACCTTTCAGCGCTTCTCGAAGAAGACGTAGCCGGCTTCCGAGAGCTTCATGGAGAATCGCGGGCCCACGGGCAGGTCCTTCTTGTAGAAGTCGATGACCACAATGCGCCCGCCAGGCTTCTTGCGTTCGACTTTGCCTATTTCTTTGCCCACGCTACCTAACATGGGCTCACAATCAGTCTCGCTGCCCCACTCCGCGTGCTCCGCGACGAGGTCCTGGGGGTAGAGTTAAGCCGCGTAAATAGAGCGACCTGGCGCGTTCAATCACGACAAGTGGCAACGCCGGGCTGGATGCCCTGAGCGCAGATTTCCCGAGACTGTTAACTGAAGGGTTGCACTCACGGGCGGTTACCTCCTCGCACGGCTTCAGCGGAAAGAGCGCACGCCGGCAGAATTCGCGATCCTCCTCTGTCACACGCGCTTCCGCCCGATCCATGATTTCGTCGTCGCCTCGGGGGTCAGGTTTTGGTGTAACAGGCTCTCCGGCGGCAGCAACCGCTCCAGAGCGGCTTTCGGTCCGCAGGAGCAAACTGCTCCTCCAGGCGGGCGAGGCGCCGGACCACGGGCTTCACTGGCACCCCGCATAAGAAACCATGAACTCGTCGATTGAGCCGTAGCCGGCGCGCGTGCATTCGAGCTTGATTGCAGAGTCATACGCCCTCATGGCCTCCCACTCACGGTCGGTTACCTCCTCGCACGGCTTCAGCGGAAAGAGCGCACGCCGGCAGAGTTCGCGGTCCTCCTCCGACACGCGGGCTTCCGCCCGATCCATGATTTCGTCGTCCCCTCGTGGGTCAGGTTTTGGTGGTAACAGGCTCCCCGGCGGCAGCAACCGCTCCAGTGCTTCGACGCGCTTTCTCATCCGGGCATTCATCGCTCACCTTCGCGGGGGCTTCGCCAGTTCCGCCGCGCGCTCCAGTTCCGCTACACGCACATCGATATCCTCAAGTTCGATTGCCTTGGCTGAGTGGTCCAGCACACTATCGGCGGCCCGGACCTTTGTGGAAGGTGGTGTGCCGGGGTCCACCATGACCTTCAACAGCGTGGAAACGGCCGCACTCGTCGCCTGCTGGAGACGCGCGATGGACTGCGCGTGCGCAGAGCGGCGGGCCACCCGGTAGGCTGCCTGAAACTCGGGCAACTTCTGCCAGCGCAGGAGCGTGGCGGTTCCTATTCCCGCCGTGTGGGCGGCTTCTTCCAGATTCTGCTGTGTGAGCAGTGCTGCAATCGCCTCCTCCATCTTGCGGCTGAATTTTGCTCCATGTCCCCTCATCTGCTATCACCTGCCATCATCTGGACCCCGAATGGCCCTCCATCGAAGTCGTCAATGGTCTGGTCACCGGCTTCATCCTGCGGGGTCCCCGCAATCAGCGAATCGATGACCGCAAGCGGCATTCCGGTGAGGTCCGGATTGCCGCGTTGGATGACTTCATCCACTTTTTCCATCCAGCAGTCGAACCACTCCTCGGAGTGCGGAATCAGCCTGCTGGCGTCCGTCAGCCGGGATTCGAGCTTTCGAAGCCGTCTGGAGAGATTTGTCATCGAGCCCCACAATTGCCTTGCTTTACAAGCACATCAGAGTGATCCATGTGTGGACCGCGCAGAGCGTGGCACAAAGGAAACCGATTATGACGACCTTCACCATCGACGAACAGAACAACATCACGGCGTTTGCCTCCCCGGAGGAAGCCGCCGCAACAACCGCCACCCCGTTCGATTCCTTCGCCAGCCAGAAAGAGCTGGCGGATCTGGCTGCCGCCTGGCCGGCGGAGCGGCTTTTGGGGATCTGGAATAGTCTGCCTGGCGTGACCCCGGCAAATGGCGTTAAGAGCGCCGATGCAGCCATCAAGCGAATCTGGGACCGCATCCAGACCCTGGCTGTTCCCGCCGCACCGGAGCCGAAACCGGAAGGGAAGGCCAAAGGTGGCGCAAAGGCCGCCAAGGGCGCGCCCGCGAAGGGCAAGGCGAGCAAGAAGGCCACCCCCGCGATGAACGCGCCCAAAGCCAAAAAGGCCGCCAAGAAGGAGGAAGCGGCCGGGCCCCGCGAGGGCAGCAAAGCCGGCCCAGGTGGTTGCGATGCTGCAGCGGAAGAACGGCGCGACGCTTGAGGAGATTATGGATAAAGATGGGCTGGCAGCGCCACACCGTCCGGGGGTTCATGGTCGGGGCGATGAAGAAGGCCGGGTACGCCGTCGAATCCTTCAAGCCCGAGGGTGGCGAGCGGACCTACCGCATCAACCAGTAGCATCGACCCTCCCCTTCCTGGCCCGCCCGGCTCCGGCCGCGGCGGGCTTTCCTGCTTTCGGACCCGCTTCCTGCTCCCGTTCCCCGATCCCCTTCTGGCGTTCCGCCGCGACCTCCTCGAACGTCCGCCCGTCGCCGTCGAGCGTGGCTTTCCCGCCGGCCAGCGATTGCCAGCGCTGGACCGCTACGTCAACGTACTTCGGGTCCAGCTCGATACCCAGGCAGACTCGCTCGGTCAGTTCCGCAGCCGCCAGCGTGGTGCAGCTTCCAAGGAAGGGTTCGTAAACCAGTTCCCCACGTTTCGTGTGGTTGAGAATCGGGCGCCGCATGAGATCGACGGGCTTCTGCGTCGGGTGGTCGAACTTCTCTTCGTCCGAACCGCCCATGATGAACTTCGGCGAGGCCGAATCCCATACCGTAGAGTTCTCGCCGGGCTTTCCGAACCACGGGGCATTCTTCTTCCGGAGGTACCAGCAAGGTTCGTGTTGATACCAGTAGTGCGTCCTCGTCAGCACCGTCCGGCCTTTGTTCCAGATGATCTGCTGCGGGTAGAGGAAGCCGATGCGCAGCAGGCCGTTCAGCACTTCGCGCGTGAAAACGCTGGCGTGCCAGACGTAGACCACCTGCAGCGATGGCACCAGTTCGAACGCTTCCGACCAGTCGGCTCGTGTGTCTCCTGAAATGGTTGTCTCGGTGTGGCCGGCGGTCCGCTGCTTCATGTAGCTCGCCTCGGCGGGCCCACAGCCGTTCAGGCCAGCGCGGTCGCGCCTTTCGGAGTCGAGCTGGATGCCGTACGGCGGTCCGTGACCATCAGCGCCGGCTTGCGCTCTCCCAGCAGCGCCGCCACCGCTTCCAGGCTCGTCGCATCGCCGCACAACACGCGGTGCTTGCCGCTGAGCCACAGGTCGCCTGGCCGCGAGACCGGATTCTCCGGCAAAGGCGGCACGGCGTTCGCTTTCTCGTCGTCCTCCGGTGCCGCCAACAGGTCATCGAGTTCCTTCGGGTCGAAGCCCGTGAGGCTGAGATCAAAGTCTGCTTCGTTGAGATCCTGCAGTTCGAGAGCGAGCAGTTCCTCATCCCAGGCTGCCCACGTCACCGAGCGGTTGACCATCAACCGGAACGCTTTGACCTGGGCCGCTGTCCACTCGTCGCAGAGGATTACTGGCACTTCCTCGATGCGCAGCTTCCGCGCTGCTTTCAGGCGAAGGTGACCGTCTACGACCTCACCGTCGCTGCGCGCCAGCACCGGAATTTTGAACCCGAACTCCCGGATGCTGGAGCACATGCGATCCACCACCGTGTCGTTCTTCCGCGGGTTGCGCGCGTAGAAGACCAGCCGGTCGACGGGCCAGATTTCAACCTCTGTTGTTTGGGCCACCGATTGTTGCGCAAGCACACATCACCTCCCGACAGATGAAGTTGGAGGTGCCTTTCGGAGGGTGCGCTTTGCGCTGGCCTGGCGAACCGAGCCTCTACCTACGATTCTAATCCAGAACTCTCCATTTCGCGAGTGCTTGTCTTTTCGCGCTTTTCGCGCTTTCCGCGCACCGCTCTGTGTGTTTTGACATCGGGAATCGCCATGCACTCAATATTAAGCACCCGAATTAACGGATGCACCATTATCAATAACCGAGCCAGCATACACCGTCTCACGTATAATCGTTGTCGCCGTGGTCTCCATGCGCATCGTTTGCTCCGCGGGTTGGAGTGTCTCCCTCAATCTCCGCGCCGCGCTCGTTTCACGCCGGCTTTCTGGTGTCGCGCTTTGGATCGCTCTGGCGCTCGGCGCCTCGGCGCAGTCCCAGTCTGTGGTTGGTTTTCAGGTCTATCCGACGCCGACCGCTGGGAGCGTTCCGCATGGCATTGCCGCCGGGCCCGATGGCGCACTTTGGTTCACCGAATCGGCCACCAACAAGATCGGGCGTATCACTGCTGCTGGAACCTTCACCGAATATCCGATCCCGACGCCGGATAGCCAACCGGAAAGCATCGCGCGGGGGCCGACGGCAACGTGTGGTTTACGGAGACTAACGCTGGGCAGGTCGGACGCATCACATCGATCGGGACCATCACCGAATTCACACTGCCCACACCGGACAGCGGGCCATGGAGCATCGCGGCGGGGCCGGACGGCGCGCTCTGGTTCACCGAGGCCAGCGCAAATGGGGTGGGCCGGATCGGAACGAATGGGATGGCGACCGAATTCGCACTGAATCCGGGGGCGACCGCGCGCAGTATCGCGGCCGGACCGGACGGGAATCTCTGGTTCACGGAATCGGATGCCGTGATCGGACGCATCACGCCTGCCGGCACGATCACTATATTCTCGCCGCCTTCACAGTTCCAGTCAGCCTCGGGCCCGTATGTCGTGCCGCCCATCGTCTGGGTGTCGGGCCCGGACGGTATCACGGCGGGACCGGATGGCAAGCTCTGGTTCACGAATCATTATGGGGTGGGTGAACCGAATTCCTATGCGGTGGGGGCGGTCACCACGAGCGGGATCATTGGAACTTTCGATTATCCGAACTTTGGGATTGGCCCGAATGGCAGCATCCTGCCGGCCCAAGGGAATGCCTCGGCAATCGAGACGTTTGTTTCCGGCTCCGGCATCACCGCTGGCCCGGATGGCGCGTTGTGGTGCACGGTTCAGGCTAACCTCGGGCTAATTGCCCGCGTGACGACCGGAACGAACCTCTCCGACTGGTCCGATCCCGAACTGTATCAGGCCAGCGCTTACTGGATTGTCACCGGACCGGATGGTGCTCTCTGGTTCACGATGACGTATCAGCAGAATGCCGCCACGCCGACTGTCTCCGCCATCGGTCGTGCGGTATTGATGAGCGTCACCCCGGCCGCGCTGCCCGCGGCCAACGTCGGAGCGGCCTACTCCCAGAGCCTGGCAGTCACGGGCGCCATCGCGCCATACACGTGGAGCGCCACGGGGATGCCTCCCGGGCTGTCTTTGTCGAGCGATGGCACGCTCACTGGCACGCCAACCGCCGCCGGATCCTACACTCCGCAGATGCTGGTACAGGATAGTTCCACACCGCCGGTCACGGTTGGTGTCAACTACACTCTGGACTCCGAGCAATTGGCCATCGAACCAGCCGTTCTTCCTCCATTTGTCGGGAGTCCGGACGCCGTCATAGATCAGCAATTCAACGTTAGTGGGGGCACGCCTCCCTATAGCTGGACATTGGTGAACGCCCCTGACTCGTTTTACGCTAATTCACTCGTCATAAAAGCCCTCGACCAAACCGAAGACTCGATCAAGCTCCAGGGAAATCTTCGGGAAGCGGGCGTCTTTCCAATGATTATTATCGTGACCGATAGCTCCACGTCGCATCTGTCGGCGTCCCGAGCCCTGATGCTGAATGTCATGGAAGGCGGCGGGGGCCTCAACTATGTATATCCGACAGGTGGGACTGACCCGGTGGCCACGTTCTATATGGAGGCATCGGTTCCGTACAACGCCATACTGCAACCCCTCGGTGGAACACCGCCGTACACCTGGTCCGCTACCGGCCTGCCGGGCAGCATGTTGATCACCGCCGACGGAGTTCTGAGCGGAGCACCGCAGTCTCCGGGAACCTATCTATGGACGCTGACCCTGCAAGACAGCTCCACTCCGCCATTGGTCTCGAATTCGATCCTCTCCTTCATCGCCTCGGCCCCGGTCCTGACGATCACGACCACCGAGTTGCCGCAGGCCTTTCTGGGATCAAACTACGCGACGGCTCTGGTCGCCACCGGCGGCACTCCACCCTACCAATGGACGGCGACCGGGCTGCCAGCGGGAATGACTCTCTCCGGCGGCGGCATCCTCAGCGGCGCACCCATCGCCGTTTTCAATGCCGGTATCACCGGCTTCGTGAATGTCACGGTCACCGACAGCTCCACGCCGGCGCAGTCTGCCACACAGAAGTATGATCTGGTCGTCGCACCGACGGTCGCCGCCGTCATCACGACCACGCTGCTGCCCCCGGGTGTCGTCGGTGTTAGTTACGATCAACCAGTCTACGCCACGAACATCCAGGACACTTTGACGATCATCGCGGGCGACCTGCCGGACGGCTTGAATCTCGACTCGACGACGATGACGATCAGTGGGATGCCTTCGAAAGCTGGCGTCTTCGAGTTCACTCTCCAGGCCGAGGACACCTTGAATCGAACCGCGACCCTGGAATTAACCATTGTCATTAGTGGTCCAGGGTTTCCCGTCATCACCACGACTTATGTACCCGACTCCTATTGCGGCGTGAACTACTCGGCCACGTTGAGCGCCATTGGTGGCACTCCCCCCTACAAATGGACCGCCAGTTTCCCGCCTGATGGGTTGACTTTGTCGACTTCGGGCGTGGTCAGTGGGAAACCGCTCGGGTGTTCCGGCGGCGAAGGAGGCGCCATGCTGGTGGCGGTGCAGGACAGCTCCACGCCGCCGCTGTCGAACACGGCGAGTGTTTCCTACGACGTATTCGCGGCGCCGTCCGCCTTTTCCATCACCACTACCTCGCTACCCGACGGAACCGTCGGAACGTATTACTCGACACAACTGGCCGCCACCGGCGGCGCACCGCCGTACAGTTGGTCGCTCGAACCAGTGTCCACCCTGCCCTATGGCTTGACACTCAACGCCCTTTCGGGTGTGATCTCGGGGACGGCAACGGAGGAGGGAGTTTTCAGCGACGTTTTCATCGACGCTACAGACAGCCTGAACAATGTCGCGAGGTCGCAGTGGAATGGAGAGTTGGCCCTCGTCATCCATGGCGCTGCGGCAACCGGCGCACTGAACCGTGCCGGAGTCTTTTCGCAAGTCGCCTCGGGCGCCGGATGGAAGACTTCGCTGTACTTGATCAATCGAACATCGGCGGCGTCCGAATTCAGGGTGAACTTCTGGGCGGACGATGGCACCCCACTCATCATGCCCCTGACGGTGACCGGGAACGGCGCCGTGCAGACACTGAACACCGCCAGGGTGACTGGCAGCGCGGGTCCTAACTCGACGATCTTAATCGAGAGCCAGCCCCCGGCGCATCGGACAACGCGTGAAGGCGACTCGACCATGGTCCCCGAGAGTGCGTGCCCGCCGGCTATATGCCGCAAATTCCCGCCGGATCTGACTGGCTGGGCGGAGGTGCTGAGCTCGAACACAGTGAGCGGCTATGGCGTCCTGGACTACACCTCGCCCGTTGGCGTGCAGTCCGAGGGTGCGATACCTCTCGACACGACAACCTCGTCCGCCCTGCTGCTGCCTTATGAATCCTCCAACGGATTCGGAGCGAGCGTAGCGTTGGCCGATCTCTCGCAGAACTACGGCGCCCAAAACACCACCATCGTTTGGGACGAAAACGGAAACAATCTCTCAGATACGGTTATCAATCTTGCGGCGAATGGCCGCGCCTCCTTCACGCTGGATGACCTGGCGCCATTGGCGGCCGGTCACCGCGGGTACGTGCAGTTCACCTCGACCGCAGGCCAGGGCCTGGCTGGGCCTGGTATTGCGGGACTAGGCTGGCGGGCGAACCCGGCTGGTGGTTTGGCGCCCGTAATGCCGCTCGACGTGTCGGACGCCTACCTCTGGTCCGGCGACGCCAGCTTCACCCATGTGGTCGCGGGCGCGGGCTGGACGACGTCGCTGTACCTCGTCAACGCATTGGATTACGCCGATGGCCCGCCCGGCCCGGGGGCAGCGTTTGTGTACTTTTATGGGGACGACGGTACGGCGCTTACGTTGCCGCTGACCGTGACGCAGAACGGTTCGGTTGAGACACTGAACTCTGCCACAGTGACTGCCTCGGTCGGCACCAACTCTACGGTTCTGATCGAAATTGCCTCGCCTTCACCCACACCTGTGACCGGCTGGGCTCGGGTGCAACTCGATGACCCGATGGCTGGCTACGGCGTTATCCACTACGATTCGCCCGCTGGGACCCAGTCCGACGCCGCGCTTCCCCTGGAGTTCAACCGTGGAGCGAGTTTTGTGTTGCCCTACGATTGCACTAACGAATTAGCGATGAACATCGCACTGACTGCCTCGATCAGCGGTCTTCTGACGACGGTGCCGGTAGCAGTCACGGCCGTGGACGAGAACGGAGTGGCGTTACCTGGGGCCACCATAAACCTGCCGGAGGGAGGGCACACATCCTTCACATTGACCGATGTGATTCCGGCGGCGACTGGTCACCGAGGCTTCCTTGAGTTCACCGCAACTCCAGTGTCCTTTTCGTCGCTCTACCCGTCCGTTAGCGTCAGCATCACTGGCATCGGCTTGCGTGTCAGCCCGTCTGCAGGAATCGCTACTGTGCCTAAGCTGCAGTAGCGGAGGACACAACTGGGGGGAAACTGGGGGTACCCCGAGGTCCATATTCGAGGAAATTTGGGTAGGGATGGGTAATTCGCTCGGAACGACCTTGGTTCGAAGACAGAGCGACAAGTCGCGCGTTGTCTAAGGCATGCGTTGAAATGAAAGGGTTTGTTTTGGCTCCTCAGGTAGGACTCGAACCTACAACCCTTCGGTTAACAGCCGAATGCTCTACCATTGAGCTACTGAGGAGCAGGAGGAAAGGTACTTTCGTTTCAATTACACCAGACCGCAGTGTCCGTGTCAATTTCGCCGAGCCGCCCCGGCCCATGCCGCGCCATCGAAGTACCATGAAGCATGGACGCATTGCTCGCCGCGCTGGCTGACGACAGTTCCTGCGTCCCGCTCGACGTCGCGGCACTGGAAATCGCCGAACTCGAATACCCGCGGCTCGACCACGAACCCTCCCTTCAGGCGCTCGACAGCATCGCGTCCACCGTGGCCGATCGCATGGAACCCGACACCGGCGGCGCCGAATTCATCGCGGTCGCCAACCACGTTCTGTTCGAGGTCTGCCAATTCCGCGCGAACGAGGGGGACTATTACGACCCCCGCAACAGCTTCCTCAACGACGTTCTCACGCGCCGCGCCGGCATCCCCATCACGCTCTCCGTGGTGTACATCGAAGTCGCGCGCCGGCTGGCGCGGCCCGTATTCGGCGTGGGGCTTCCCGGTCATTTCCTGGTGCGCTATCACGACGCCGGCTTTTCGTCCTTTCTCGACCCCTACCACGCCGGCCAGTCGCTGACATCCGCCGAGTGCCATGCGCTCGCCCGTTCCCTCACCGGTGTGGATACCTCCTCCGATCCCACCGCGCTGGCGCCTGTTTCGAATCGCTACATTCTGGTGCGCATGCTGAACAACCTCAAGAGCGCGTATGTGCGCAAGGAAAGCTGGGACAAGCTGCTGCCTGTGCTGGATTTGCTGCTGCACGCCATGCCCGGCAGCGCCGACGAACATCGCACCCGCGGCATCGCCCACCTCCACCTGCATCGCTTCCGTGAAGCGCGCCTGGATCTCATCCGCTATCTCGATCTTTCGCCGCAGGCGGAAGACAAAGAGGCCATCGGCGAAGAGCTGAAAAAGATCCACCGCATCCTGGCCGCCCTGAACTAGCAGAATTTACAGTTGTGTATCTCGAACACCGCTCGTTCACACGCGCGTACCGAACCGCGACGGTGACGGAGCGGCTGGCGCGGACACGCGCGACAACAGCGTCAACCTTGCGGCAGAGCCTCCACCACTTTCGCGATGTCCTCGGGACTGATGTAAAAGTGCGGCGAGAAGCGGATCCATCCCTGCCGGGCAGCCGCGCTTATCCCCTGGTCCTTCAGCGCCCGCACAATCACGCGGGCGTCCAGCGAAGGGTGGCGAACACTCACAATCCCCGATGCGCTATCCGGACGGCGGTCCCCCAGAACTTCATAACCCCTGGCCGTGGCGCCGGCGGCGATCTCGTTGGCCCGGGCCACGATCAATGGCCCAATGCACGCGGGATCCACTTCCAGAATCAAATCGATCGCCGCCCGCAATCCGAAACACCCAATCGTATTCAGCGTCCCGCACTCGTAGCGCGCGGCGTCGGGGCGCAGCGTCTGGTCGCGCGAAGCGTAGTCGGAGCCGTGAGCGAAATTAGTGTAGCCAGCCTCAATGGGCTCGATCCGGTCCTGCCATTCCCGCCGGACGTAAAGCACCCCGCAACCCTCCGGCCCCAGCAGCCATTTGTGGCCGTCCGCCGCCAGAGCGTCGATGTGCGCTTCCTCCACATTGAGAGGCAGGGCGCCCAAACCCTGAATCGCGTCAACGAAGAAAAAGCAACCGTTACTCCGGCAAATCTCCCCCAGCGACTTTACATCCGCTCGAAAGCCGCTCAGGTACTGGACGAAGCTGACCGCCAGCAGCTTCGCGCCTCGGCACGCCTCGGCGATGCGCTCCAGCGGATCGGTCACCGACAGCCAGTCCACCTGAACCCTCTTTGCCTCCAGGCGCTTCCAGGGATGGTAGTTGGCCGGAAACTCCTCCCGGAAGGCCACCACCCGGTCTCCCGGCTTCCAGTCCAGACCGCCGGCAACGGTGCAAATCCCTTCGCTGGTGTTCTTTACGATGGCTATCTCGTCGCGGCCTGCTCCCAGCAGGCGCGCCGCGCCCACCCGTATCCCCTCATAAGCGGCCAGCCAGTTCTCGTAATGGATGGAGCCGAACTCACAGACGTCCTTCGCCAGTTCCTTCATCGCCTCCGCCACCCGCCGAGGTAACGGTGATACCGCGGCATGATTCAGGTAGACCAGGCGCTCCGTCACCGGGAATTCCATGCGATACCGCTCCGCCAGCCCCTCATCCGGAATTACGAAACCCATTCAAATGACTATACGTTATATGAATGAAGGTTTATACTCAGAGCAGGTCCGCGCGCGGAGAACCAATGGCACGTCGAACACTCTCGCTCGTTTTCGGTGTGATGCTGGCGGCAGCGCTCAACACACCCGGTTTTGCTGACAATAAGGAAACTGACCCCGACGCGATCGGCAATCGCGACGTGGGAAAAGGCGTAAACTTCTACTCTCTGGAAAAAGAGATCGCCATCGGCAAGGGGCTGGCCCAGCAGGTGGAGAAGGAAGCGAAGATCATCGACGATCCGGTCATCGCCGAGTATGTGAATCGCGTCGGCCAGAACCTGGTCCGGAACTCGGACGCGAAGGTCCCGTTCACCATCAAGGTGATCGACGGTGAGGACGTGAACGCTTTCGCGCTTCCCGGCGGCTTCTTTTTCGTCTACTCGGGTCTCATCATGAAGGCGGATACGGAGGCGGAACTGGCCGGAGTAATGGCGCATGAGATTGGTCATGTAGCCGCCCGCCATGGCACCCGCCAGGCCACCCGTGGCGAGATCGCCAATCTGGCCACCATTCCGCTCTGGTTCATGGGCGGATGGGCCGGGTACGGCGCCCGCCAGGCCGCCAGCGTCATGATTCCCATGGGCTTCCTCCAGTTCTCGCGCGCCTTCGAGGCCGAAGCGGATCTGCTGGGGCTCGAATACATGTACAAGGCCGGCTACGACCCCACGGCGTTCGTCGATTTCTTCGAAAAGATCCAGGCAATGGAGAAGAAGAAACCGGGCACCATGGCCAAGGTCTTCTCCACGCATCCCATGACCGATGACCGCATCAAGGTGGCTCAGGAGCACATCCAGATGTACCTGAAAGCCAAGCCTGAGTATGTTGTGACCACCTCGGAGTTCAACGACGTAAAGGCCCGGTTGTACGCCATGCACAACCGCCGCAAGATCGACGAGAAAGACGTGAACAAGCCCACGCTACGCCGCACGCCGGGTTCGGGCACGGGCACCGTCGATCCCGACAGCGGCAACGGCAAGACCAGCACCGGCGACGATGACGACGATCGCCCGACGCTCAAGCGGCGTCCCAGCGACGACCAGTAGACGATTCGTCCTCCCGCAACACGCTTGGCCCGCGGCTCTTCGGAGTCGCGGGCCTTTTCATTCATATAGAATCGCAGGGTGTCCCCGTCATTGCGTCTGCGCTGGGTTGCGGTCATCGTCTTCGTCTTTTCCGCCGCGCTGAATTACCTGGACCGCCAGATCCTGGCCACCATGGTGGACATCTGGCGCACCTCCGCGCATCCCGACTTTGCGTTTGACTACGCCGATTACGGCATCCTTCTTTCGGTCTTCTCCATTGCCTACGCGCTGAGCGCGCCTTTGATGGGCTGGTTTCTGGACCGCGTCGGGCTGAACACGGGCATGTCGTTTGCGGTGGCCGTCTGGGCGGTGGCCAGCTTTGGCACCGGTACGGTTCGCTCGTTCCACGAACTGCTGTTCTGGCGCGCGCTGCTGGGCATTGCCGAAGCGGCCGGAGTCTCCGCGCAGGCCAAAGTGAGCGGCATGTACTTGCTGCCGGAGGAACGGGCGCTGGGGGCGGCTACGCAGCAGCTCGGCCTTAGCGTGGGGGCGGGCCTTGCGCCCGCGTTTACCGTCTTCTTCGCGTATAACTATTCCTGGCGCGAGACCTTCTTCGCCGCTGCCACCGCCAGCCTTCTTTGGATTCCTCTGTGGCTGGCTACCTCGCGCGCCATCCCGGCCGCCGTGGAACGGGTAGGCGCCACGCGCCACGCCAACGCGTGGGGACAAATCCGCGATGCGCGTCTGTGGGCCCTCATGGGCGCCAACGCGCTGGGCATGACCGTTTATAGCTTGTGGACCAACTGGGCGCCCCCCTACCTGGTGCGCGTGCATCATCTCACTCCCCCGCAGGCGGCGCACTATTCATGGGCGGTGCCCGTGGCTGCCTGGTTCGGCGCGTTCGCCGGCGGTTCGCTTTCGTGGCGCTGGATTCGTGGGGGAGCCACAGCGGTGGCCGCGCGCAAACGGGCATGCCTGGCGGGCTCGGCCCTGGCCCTGGTCACCGCCGCCGTTCCGCTGACGCCGACGCCTCTCACCGCGACCATTGCCATGTCCCTCAGCCTCTTCCTTGTCGCGTCGTGGAGTACAAATTTGTACACCATCCCGGTAGACCTGTATGGCGCCGGCCGAGCCGCTTTCGGCGTCTCCGCGCTTGTGTTCTCGTACGGCGTCATGCAGGCGCTGGTATCGAAGCCGCTGGGACAGGGAATCGAGAAGTATGGCTTCGCCCCGGTCTGCCTCGCGCTGGCGGCTTTGCCCCTGGCGGGAACACTGCTCATCTACTGGCAAGTACGCGATACTGGATAAGTATGGCGACGCTGGTCAGCCTCAGTTCCCCGCCCGCCGCGAAGGCCAAACAGGAGCAACTCCTGGCGAACCTGCGCGCCATGGGCCGCGTTCTGATCGCCTATTCCGGTGGCACGGACTCCGCGTACCTGGCGTGGGCCGCAACTCAGGCGCTCGGTGAAAATGCCGTCGCCATCACCGCCGATTCCGCCTCCATCCCCGAATCCCACAAGCGCGACGCCGAACGCTTCGCCCGCGAGAACGGCATCCGTCACGAATACATCGCTACGAACGAATTCGAAAACCCGGATTACGTGAAGAACGCCCCGGACCGCTGCTTCCACTGCAAGGACGAGCTGTTCACCTGCCTCGCCGAAGTGGGCCGCGCGCGCGGCTTCGAGCACATCGTCTACGGCGTGAACATGGACGACCTCGGCGATTACCGGCCCGGCCAGAAGGCCGCGAAAATTCACGAAGTGAAAGCGCCGCTGGTGGACGCCGGGCTCACCAAAGCGGAAATCCGCGAGCTCTCCCGCATGGCCGGCCTCGAAACCTGGGACCGTCCCGCTTCCGCCTGCCTCAGCTCCCGCATCCCCTACGGCACGCCGGTGACCATCGAGAACGTGAAAACGGTCGAAAAAGGCGAAGAAGCGATTCGCGCCCTCGGCTTCCGCCAATTCCGCGTCCGCTTTCATAGCGACCTGGTGCGCATCGAGATAGCGCCAGAGGAGCTGCCACGCGCTCTAACCGCGGAGATGGCGCAAGCCTTCACGGCCATCTTCAAACCGCTGGGCTTCCACTACGTCACGCTCGATCTGGAAGGCTACCGCCAGGGCTCGCTCAACGCCGCCATCGGCCGCTAACTCTTCCCCCCGCATCCGCGCCTCCGCCACCCTTCGCACCCGTTACCCTCACCCGCCATCCTCGCCCCCAGGCATGCGCACCCGCGCCCTCGCAGCGGTACACCCAGGCATCCGCCAGCCCTCGCATCCGCGCCTTCGGATCGGTACACCCAGGCATCCGCCACCTCGCACCCGCCACCCGCGGATCCGCTACCGTGGGATCCGTTACCGAACCGCGACGGTGACGGAGCGGCTTTCAAATATGATCCACCACCAAAAACTGCTCAAACCGTCCCCCCGGCATCACATAAATATTCAGAATCACAGTCTTCTTCTCAAACTGAGCGTCATAAGCGCGATGCGTCATCCCGCCGCGAAGTTCTTCAGACCTCTTCGTGACGGCCAGCAGTTTCCCAAGCGGCGCCAGTGAAGCCGCGTAATCCCCCAGCGCAATATCGAAGTAGGAATTCGCGTTACTAGTAAACAGCGCCCGATCGATCCGCCCCGCCTGCAGCCCGTCCAGCACCGCCCGAACCCGCCCCAGTTCGTCCTCGGCAGCGCGCGCGGAACCGCTGGCGAACGCCATCCGCGCCACCTGATCCGCCAAAGGCCCACTAAGACTCACGCCATCCTGATTGGACAACACCACCACGGCCACACCCTTGGCCGGGAACACCTCATTCTTCGCCAAAACCCAGCCACCTCCCCGCCATGTTCAATCTCCGCAACCCCATCGAGCGAGCCCATGCGCAGCCCGAGCGCATAATCGGTCGCCTTGCCACTCATCAACTTCACCGGACGAGTAAACACAGCCCACGATGACGCGGACAAAATCCGCTTCTCCAGAAACGCGATATCCCAGCGCGCCAAATCCGTCGGCGTCATGCACAGCTCGCCCGCCGCGAACATCCAACCCAGACCTTCGCGAACCGCGACGCGCGGCGGCCCCATGGCATAGCGCGTGTATGCGGTGGCGTCATTCGCGTTCGGCGCGGCGTAGCAATCCCCGGCGCTGTTCATGCCCAGCGGGCGGAAAATCTTGTCTTCCAGAAACGTGAACAACGGCTGGCCCGCCACTTTTTCGAGGATCTCCCCGGCCAGCACGTAATTGGTGTTGCTGTACTGCCAGCGCGTGTCGGGCGCGAAATCCAGCGGCTTCCCCGCCCAGGCTTTAAGAATAGCCATTGGGGTGGTGGGTTTGGTCTGCTCCGGGATCATGTAATCCTGCGGCGAGTAGTCTTCGTAGCCGGAGGTGTGCGAGAGCAGTTCACGAATGGATATCTCGTCGGCGCGCGTCAATTGCGGGAAATACTTCGACACCTTGTCGTCAAGGGACAGCTTGCCCTGTTCGGCGAGCAGCAGCAGCCCCGCGGCGGTGAACTGCTTGCTGACGGACCCGATCGCGTAACGCGTGGTCGCGTCGGCGGCTTTGTCCTGCTCGATGTTCGCCTTTCCGAACGCCTTCGCGTAGACGAGCTGTCTGTTCTGCACCACGGCGACGGAGACGCTGGGAGCGCCACTGGCCGCCAGCGCGGAGGAGATCTTGTCGTCAAGCGCGGGGCCGAGGGACTGGGCACGGAGGCAAAAGGCCAGCACGAAAAGGGCGTAACGGTGCAAAGTCATAACAACCCATGCTAAGGCATGCCCAGCACGAGGACACGCTGCGCCAGCCGCGTTCCCTCCCCGGCAGCACGGACCTGCATGAACGGTGGCGCAAACGCGGCCCGAGGCCTTGGATCGGGCATCTCAAAAGCACGTCAAATAGCTATCGGGCCGAGTGCTTGACGAGTACGCCGAGGAAGCGGACTGACTCGCCGTTTTCCCCATCCGCTAAACTCGACCCATGCTCGTCTGCCCCGTCCGCAACTGCCACATGTCCCTGGCGCGCGACGGGCGCCGTCTCCTCTGCGAGCGCGGGCACTCCTTCGACGTCGCGCGTAGCGGATATGTCAATCTGCTCCAGCCGCAGGACCGGCGCTCCACCCGGCCCGGCGACACCGCCGCTGCCGTCGCGGGCCGCCGGCGATTGCACGATCTCGGCGTCACCCGGCCGCTTCTCGACGCCATCGCGGAAACAATCGCCGCATCGCCCGGCGACATCGTCCTGGATGCGGGCTGCGGTGACGGTTTCTACCTCGGCGCCCTCGCCCGACAGACCGGATTCAGCGCGCATGGCGTCGACATCTCGGTGCCGGCCATCGAGGCCGCCGCGCGCCGCTACCCCGAAGGCGAGTGGATCGTGGCCAATGCCGACCGCTTCATCCCATACGCCGCCGGCTCGTTCTCCATCGTCCTGTCCGTCACGGCGCGCATGAACGCGAGCGAATTCCGCCGCGTCCTGCGTGACAGCGGATGCCTTCTCGTCGCCCTGCCCGCGCCTGACGATCTCATCGAACTGCGCGGTGCAGGCCGCGACCGCACGGCCCGCACCATCGAAACATTCGCAGGCGACTTCAAGCTGGTCAGTCAACGCCGCGTCACCACCACGGCAAATCTGGAGGCCGCCACCGTCCAGGACGTCCTGCATGCCATCTACCGTCCAAAGCGATCAAAGCAAGTGGAAGCGATGCGCGTGACGTTGAGTCTGGATCTGCTGCTGTTTCGCTGAAATCATGCGAAATTGCTGCGACAATGGAATAGGCGTCGCCAGGAGGCCTCATGACGGTCAACGCACACTTCGATGGCAGAGTTATCATACCGGATGAACCGCTGGATCTCGCCCCGAATCAGGCACTGATCGTGCAGATCTCACCAGTGGGGGGCACGCCCGGCACAACCAGGGATTCAGCCTTGACGTGGCTTGCGGCGAACGCGTCGGAGAGTCTCACGCAGCCCACGGACCTGGCCGAAAAGCACGACCATTATTTATACGGCCTTCCGGATAAGGACACGTAGCCGTAGTGGCAAGCTGCTTCGCAGACACTTCCTTCTGGATTGCACTTTCGAGCCGGCGCCACCAGTATCATTCGCGCGCAGTCGCATGGAGCAGATTCACGGTCCGGAATCGGATCACCATCGTGACCACCGAGGCCGTTCTTTGGGAATGGCTGAATGCGCTGTCGGACGCGGGGGCTCGGCGGGTGGCGGCAGAAGGTTACCGAAGATGCCACCGCGATGCCGATGTCGAAGTCGTGCCATTCCAGGACCAACTAATCAACTTCGCTGTTCAGCTTTACGCGGCAAGACCCGACAAGAACTGGAGTCTGACCGATTGCCTGTCCTTTGTAACCATGGAGCGGCGCCACCTTTCCCTGGCACTGACCACAGATCGCCATTTCGAGCAAGCCGGCCTGACCGCGATGATGCTTGAAGAGCCCCCGGTCTGAGCCTGAACGACGCATTGTCCTCCACCCGACCCCTGCAGGGGTCAAATTCGGGTCCGATCGACGTGCCATAAGCCACCTAGCACCCTTCGTACAGGAAGTGCGGATACCGCTTGATCTTCGCCTTACTCCGCTTCCGCGCCACGCAATAGGTCTGCTCGCCGCGCAGCGCCGTCGAATATTTGTTCCGCGTCAGAAAATCCTTCACCCAAAGGTCGCAGTTATATCCTGGAATAATCTCAGTGAACAGCGCCTCCACCTCGAAGCCGGCGCAAACCACCGCCTCACCCAACTCCTGCGGCGTATATTCGCGCACGTGAGGAATCTCCGTCTCCGCGAACTCCCCGCGCGGGTCGGCATACTTGGAGAAAATCTGCGGATTCGCGCTCTGCTCCAGTACGCGCGCAACGCCCGTATAGCTGGCCACATTCGGCGTTGTCAAAATCATCGCGCCGCCGTCGGCGAGCACGCGGTTCGTCTCCACCAGCAGGTGCATCGGGTCGTGCAGCATGTGCTCGAACATCTCGCAGGCCAGCACCAGGTCAAAGGTCCCATCATCATAAGGAAACCGGTCGCGCTCGGCGTCGAACAAATCGACAAAGCAGCGGAACACTTCCCTGCCCTGCACCGTCACCGCCTTGGATTCCGTCTTGCCCGGCGGACCAAAATATGCCCCGCGCACCTCCCCGTATCCGAATACCCGTTCCAGGGTGGGCGCCATGTGCATATAGGTGCCAAGCTCGAGTGCACGGCCCGTCCGCAACGGCGGCGGCGTCAGCGTGAGGGTCCGCGCAATGCGCCCCATGTGGATTTCCAGATAGGTTCGGGCGCCCTCGTCCCGCTGATCGAGGCTGCGCAGAAACGTCTGGATCTCATCCAAATGATCCGCGGGAGGAACGCGAATCTCCGGGTCCGGGTCGCGGTCGACGTGCGACAGCCACTCATCGAACCGGCCCAGAACGTTGCGAAGAGATCGGATCAGCGGCAAGTTCTAATTTACCAGCCATCACTTCCGTCCAACACACTTGGCGTAGAGATCGCGAAACACGCCGCCGGGATCATAAGCGGCCTTCAACTCTTGATACCGCTTCCGGTCGTGCAGCTTCCAGAAGGTCTCCTCGTCGTACCACGCGGTCGAATATAGGCCTTTTCGTCCGCACAGCGCCAGTGCTTTCTCTTCCACTTTCCGGTTAAAGAAGCCGTCTTCATGCGTGGTCGGGATCATGTCCCAGAATCCGAAATTGATGTACAGCTTCCCCGGGTCCACCGCGAACAACGGGAACCTGACGCTCGGATCGAAAGCGCGGAACGGGCACACCCACACTGGCTTGATGCCGATCTCCCGCATCAGAAAGTCGAAGAACTCCGGGGCGTTCTCGAGCGGAATATCGACGTCCTGAATCACCGATTCCGTCTTGCGCGAATCGGGCAGCGCGCGGCCTGCGAGCCGCATGATGCGCTGGTAAGTGCGCGAGTTCAGCGCCCACGGAGTGGCCAGCAGCCGGACCACCTGATTCTGCACCCCAAACTGCTTCGAGCACCAGAACCAGTCCGTGTCCCAGCGCCAGATGTAGTCGCGGGCGGTCAGCCAGTCCTCCCTTTTCTCGCGAATGGACCGGTAGTAGACGCCCATGTACGTGTAGTCGCTCACCCGCCGGGCCTCATCGGCGAACTCGCCCGTGGTGATGTACATCTGGTCTTCAAAGAAAATCGTGCCGTCCAGATAATCGACGCCGGCGCGTCGGGAATGCTCGTCGATCCGCGCGAAAAACGTGCACGGGTTGCCATGCGCTTCGTGCGTCAGGTGAACAAATCGCCGCGCCGGAATCAGCCGGATGCGCAGCCGCAAAGCATAGCCGAGCGTCCCGTAAGAATTTGGGAAACCATAGAACAGATCCGCGTTCCGGTCCCGCGAGCAAACCACGATTCGCCCGTCGCCGGTCAGGATCTCCATCTCCTCCACCGTCTCGTGCACCAGCCCATACCGGAACGACGACGATTCGATCCCCACGCCGCTCGCCGCCCCGCCAACGGTGATGGTCTTGAGCTGCGGCGCCACGGTGGGCAGCAGGCCATGGCGCAGCGTCTCATCGACGAAGGCCTCATAAGTGGTCATGCCTTCGACGTCCGCCGTCATGTGCTCCGGGTCCACGCGCAGCACATGACGGAAGCCGCGCACATCGATCCGACTCGTGTTCCGCTGGTCCCTCCGCCGAAAGAGATTCGACGTGGATTTCGCCAGTCCGATGGGCCCACCGGCGGCGCGCGCCGCGTCAAACGCCGCCACCAGACGCTCGCACCGGCTTTGGTGTTCGGCCATCAGATTCATAGGTCAACGCGCGGCTCACTTACCGAACCGCGACAGTAATGGAGCGGCTTTTCTGACGACCTTACCGCACCGGCGCGTAGGACGGCACGTCCCCCTTGGAAAGCACAAGCTGCCACAACTGCAGCTTGCGCGCGCGGAATCCGCCCGCCGATCCCATGATGTAGAACCTCCACATGCGATAGAAGCGGTCTCCGTATTTCTGGCGCAGCCCGGTCCAGCCCCGCGAGAAATTCCCCCACCACGCCATCAGCGTGCGATCGTAATCCGGCCCGAAGTTGTGCCAGTCCTCCACCACCCACAGCCGTTCCATCGCCTGGCCCAGTTGCGCGATGGAAGGCAGCATGCCCCCTGGAAAGATGTACTTGTCGATCCAGGGATCGGTGCTGGCGGCCGATTCGTTCCCGCCAATCGTGTGCAGCAGAAACAGCCCGCCGCTCTTCAGCCGTTGGTGCGCCAGTTCCAGAAACCGCCGGTAGTTCTTGTACCCAACGTGCTCGCAGAGGCCGATGGAAACCACGCGGTCGAACTCGTCGCGCTCGCGGGCGGCCTCGCGATAGTCCTTCTCCTCGAAGCGCACCGGCAACCCCCGGCACAGCTCGCGCGCGTAAGCCACCTGCTCGCGGGAAATGTTGTAGCTGACCACCTCGCAGCCATACTTGGCGGCGGCAAAATGGGCCAGCCCGCCGAATCCTCCGCCCAGTTCCAGCACCTTCATCCCGGGCCGCAGCCCGAGCTTCCGGCAGATCAGATGGAGTTTGTTCTCCTGCGCCTGGTCGAGCGTCGTGGCCGCGGGCCAGTAGGCGCACGTATACTGCATGCGCCGGTCGAGCATGACTTCATAGAGATCGTTGCCCAGATCGTAGTGTTGCTGCGCCACCTCGCGCGATTGCCATCTGTTCTGGCGATTGAACGCTTTGCCCTTCAGCGTGAGCCACAGCACGCCGGGCGTCAGCACATGCCTGTACAACTCCAGACGGTGAATGCGCGCGAAGAACTCGTCGAGCGCCTCCACGTCCCACCAGCCATCCATGTACGATTCGCCGGCGCCGACGCTGCCTTCCGTCAGCACCCGCGCGAAGAATTGTTCGTTGTGCACTTGCAGATCCCATGCGCGGTCCCCGTTGACCTGGATGTCCGCGATGGCAAGGATCTCTGTAAGCTTTTTCGCCTCCGGCGACGTAGGCGTGGGGCGATTCGAAGATCGATCCGTACGCTGCCTTACAAAAGGAGCGTCAAAAGCGTGGGAGCCGAACCCGGTACTCATCGGAAGCAATGCCTCCTGACCCGAAGAAGTTAACCTAGAACTTATCCTGGTTTTCGCCCAGCGGCAAGGGATTTAACTTAGGATGCGCAGGAAAGCCCGAAAGCTTCTTAAACCTTTCGATCCTGTTGCAGGCATTAGGGCGGTAGCACAGGTTACCCGTAAGGGAGACGCACACGTCCGCGGTTTGTTTCGATCGGTCTGTTTCCATCGGTTTTGTGTTGATATGGCTATGATCTGGTCCCCGCTCCGTCACCGTCGCGGTTCGGTAACCACCTGCAAACACGCAGTTGCGTTTCCGGGCTGCGCGTGTAAACAAGCGGTTTTCGGGCTTTTTCAGTAGCCTGTTAGATGGTGAGGCCGATGAAAGGACGGGATGTAATGGAACTCGTGGCCATTCGCCACCCGTTGCGGGCGCAATCGAGCGCGCCGACCAAGCGCCGCGTGCGCTACCGCAAGCTTCTGAAGCGCGCCGCGGCCCACGCCAGCAACGCTCCCGCGGCTCCGCTGATGGGGATCACCGCGGTATGCCAGAGCATCACGTGGAACAATTCGAAATTCGGGCAGTGCAGTTCCAGCATGGTTACGCCAGCCAGACCCGCGAGGGTGCCCGCCACCAATCCCGCGGTAACTGTGTTCACCGCAAAGCCGCGCCGCAGAAGCACCCAGCTCCCGAGCGCCGCCGGAATCGCGAGCGCCAGGCCCGCGGTGAGGCAGGCGATCCCCTGGGGCACGAACTCCACCGTCCGATAGTCGCGGAACAGAACCGCAAAGACCGTCACCAGCGCCAAGCTGCAGCCCGCCAGTAAAACCGGCGGCGCGACGCGATGCCTGCTTCCCGGGATCATCTGACCTGCGCACGATGTCGCGGCGAGCGATATCAGCAGCGCCAGCGCGGGAAAAATTAACGCCCCTTCCAGGAAGCTCAGCTTTTCAATGCCGTGGAATCCCAGCACCGCCGCGCCGGCTACGGCAACCCCGGCGCAGATCAGCACCAGCCCACCCGTCAGGATCCACGCAGGCGGCAGCGGGCGGACCGGATCGAGCGACGACCCGAGGGCCGCCCCGATTCGATCCAGCAGCGCCGGATCCACCTCATGAGCAGCGGCCTGCTTCAGGGTTTCGTCGATCCTCTTATCTTCCACGAAGGCAGTCCCTTAGTTTTTCGTAAGCCCGGTGGGCTTTCTGCTTCACTGACCCTACACTCGACGAAGTGGCGCGCGCAACCTCCTCCAGCGTCATCCCCGCAAACTTCAACATCTCGATCACCTCGCGCTGGCTCGCGGGAAGCGGCGCCAGCAACGTTTCCAGATCCGGAGTCTTACCCGACTCGGCAGCCGAGGGCGCCGCCGCCACCTCCGGCATTTCCTCCAGACGCTCTTCGCGGCCCGCGGCGCGGCGTGCCTTACGATAGTGATCCACGCGAATATGCCTGGCGATCGCGTAAAGCCACGGCAGCACCGGTTCGCCGGCGCGGTAGGTGTGCCGCACCTTGTGGATGCGCAGCCAGGTTTCCTGCAGCAGGTCGTCCGCGTCGCCGCCAACAGCGAACTGAACAACGAAGAATCGGTGCAATTGCGGGCTCAGACGGAGAACCAGGTCCGTGGCCGCGGCGAAATCACCCTGCTGGTAACGGGCCATCAGCGCTTCCAGATCGCTGGCGGAAGCGCCGCGATCACCGGCCTCGCGCGCCCCTTCTAACGGCGCCATGCCTTCGCTGTCAGCAGGAGCTTCATGCAGATCTTACGAGCAAGTATACGCCGCGAGGGGCCGGAAAGTTACGGTTGCGTTTATCGCTCTGGCGCCGTAACTTCCTGCCGCGCGGCGGCGAACACACTTGCGACGGCGAACGTCCGTTCCCGAACTCGCGGCGTCGTCACCGATCACATTTTCTTGAGGAGAACATAATGAGGAAGTTTTGTCTTGCCATACTGATCCCGCTTGTTGCCGCGGCTGGGGCCATCCAGGCTCAGAACACGCTGGTGGTCACTGCGTCAAACGCGACAAAGAATCAGCTCCTGGTTTACAATTCGGCCGGCAAACTGGTCCAGACGGTTTCCACCCAGGGCGAGGGTGGCGTGAGCGGCAACTCCGGCGGCATCGAAGCGCGAGACGGGCTGCTTGCCGTGGTGAACTTCGGCTCGAAGTCCGTATCTATGTTCGAACGCTGGGGCGATGGTTTTCAGATGACGCAGACGGTACCCACTGCGTCGAGTCCGGTCAGCGTCGCTTTTGGACCGGACCATCTGTACATTCTCGGGACCACCAAAATTGAATCGCACCTGATCTTCGGAACGCACGTCAATACCAATCCCGATGGAGTGGTCGGCCTCCTCCTGGCCGACGGCTCCGCGGCCCAGGTGGGGGTTTTGCCAGGCCAGCTCATCATCACGGAGAAGAGCAACGTGATCGAGTCGGTGAACCTGCGCTCCGATGGAGCCGCCAGTGGAGCGGCTACCACGGTGGGGAACATTCCGAGCAACGTGAATACGCCGTTCGGCCTGGTGACGCGAGGAAACGACGCTTATGTCACCATCGCTCACGCCAACGAAACCAGCCTCGTGCGCAACGGCGAGGTGCTCACCGTAACCGGCTCGGGTACGCAATCGTCGCCGTGCTGGCTGACTTTGGTCGGGCCATTCCTGTTCTCGAGCAATTCGCCGAGCCTGAGTATTTCGCGCTACGCAGTCTATGGGCAGAAGATTGTCCAGGACGCTGCCGTTGCCGCGTCCCTGGCCGGCGATCCGACCGATATCGCCTCGGGAGATGGATTAGTGGCCGTGATCGACGGCAGCGGCAAGCTCTCCATCTTCAACGTTGACGAGGACGGTAACCTCACCCTCCAGGGCGCGGCCTCCATCAGCACCGCGGCCAACGGCGTGGCGGTCATCGGCGCGGGGTTCTAAACCCGAGCCGCGACGGCAGCGGAGCGGAAGCTTGCAGGATGAAGCCAGGGGCGTGGTTCGAATCACGCCCCAGGGCGTTTCGAACTGGTCCGCTTCGGCTTTCCGGGCATCACCGTCGCCGGCGCGCGTGAGGACCATCGTCCCAGGCGATAGCTGCGGGCGTATCCCGCCGTGCGGTTGCGAATCGCCACCTCCACCGTACCGCTCGAGTCGCAGGTGTAGCATTCTTCCACGGTCTGGTCGGATGCGGCCGCGGCGCGGGTGATGTCGGCCTCGCTCAAATCGGCGCTCTCGCGCAACGCCGCCTCGAAGGGGAACAAGATCTCATCCCAGACGGTGATATCGCCGGTGGGCTCCCCATCCGGGCTGAGATGGCTGCACTCCAGATAGCGGAAGTGGCCGACATTGTGCCACGGTCTGTAAGAGCGCGCGATGCGCAGCGGCATGGCGCTCGCTGCGGGCAGCATCGTACCCTTTTCGAATAACGGGTCGAAGATAATTCGGCTGCCGCCATCGGTCTCCCGCCATACGCCGAAATACCGCGAGAACTTCTCGCGCAGCACATAGCCCGCCTGCACGTCCGCCTGAATGGCCAAACCGATCGCCGTCGCTGAGCGCGTGTATGCCGAGCGGCGCACGCGGCGGCCGTATTCCTCGCGCAGCACCCGGGCCACCAGCGGAAGCTCGCTCCCGCCGCCGGTGACATACAGTGCGTCGATGGCGCGGCCGGCATGCTTCGCCACTACGTCCTCCACCAGGTGCAGAGTCTCCTGCATCAGCGGATCGCAGTGGTCGTAGAAATCGGCTACGGGAACCGTGGCCGCGCCCCAGCCTTCTCGCACCGCCTCCAGATCCACCACAATCTTGCGTGTGTTCGGCCGCAGCGATTCTTTCTTTTCGCGGCACTCCTCCAGCAGCAGAAATGTTTCACCCTGGGTGAGCTCGTGAGCATCCTCGGCGGAGATGCCGGCCGCTTCCAGCGCCAGGTCGGCCAGAATCTGATCGAAATCGTCCCCGCCCAGTGTTGAGATGCCTTCGGACGCGACCACCAGATGCATCTGTTCGCCCGTCTCCACCAGTGAAGCGTCGAACGTGCCGCCGCCGAGATCGTACACCAGTATGCGCCCTGGCGCCTTGTATTTGTGGGCGTATTCAAGGCTGGCGGCCGATGGCTCATTGAGCAGACCCAGTACATCGAATCCGGCCGAGCGAAACGCTTCCGTGGTGAGGAACCGCTGGTTGCTGTTGGCATTGGCGGGCACCCCCAGCATGACTTCCAGATGGTCTCCCCGCCGGATGTGCAGACTCGACCGCTCCAGCAGCGAAGACTTCAGGGCTTCGGCCATTTCCCGCAGCACTTGCGCAAGCGGGATTTTCTGGTTCCCCGCGTGAATGATGGTGTCCGGGCCGGCGTCCTCCAGCACGCGCTTGATGGAGCGGATGATGGTCCAGTTCGGCTCCAGTTGCGGCGCCCAGGCGTCCCATCCATACAAGCGCCAGTCGCGGCATACGGCCAGGACAGACGGGAACCAGTCGAAGTGCTCGCCGTCCGACGTCTCAAAGGACACCACGGGGTAGTTGCCGCGGTCGACGGCCGCGACCACGGTCCTGGTTGTCCCGAAGTCGATTCCCAGACGCACGCTTTGTACACGAGGATAGCTCAGAAGGGACATGCGGCGACAGCCGCGTCATTCGCCCGCGCCTCGGGAACGCGGCTATCGCCGCATGTCCTGTGTGCAAAGCCGGTGGCACTCGCGGGCAATTTCCCAGTCCTCTTCGGTGTGCACGATGAGCACCCGCACAGCCGAATCCGAGGTGGAAATCTCCGCGTCGGCCGGCGATTTTTCGTTGGCCGATTCATCCAGGCGCATGCCCAGGAAGGCGAAACGCTCGGCCACGCGCGCCCTTAACAGCGGCGTGTTCTCGCCCACGCCCGCGGTGAACACCAGCACGTCGAGGCCGCCAAGGCTGGCCAGCATCGATCCAATTTCTTGCGCCAGGCGATGCACGTAGACATCGAACGCGAGTCTTGCGTCGACGTTACCCGCATCCATGGCCGCCAGGATGTCGCGCATATCGCCGGAAAGCCGCGACAGCCCTTTCAGCCCGGACTCCTTATTCAGGATGCGATCCAGTTCGTCGGCGCGATAACCACAGTGGCGTACCAGATGGATGATAATTCCGGGATCCACCGTGCCGCTGCGAGTACCCATCATGAGTCCCGCGAGCGGCGTGAAACCCATGGTGGTGTCTACGCTCTTGCCGCCGTCGACGGCAGCCAGCGAAGCGCCGTTGCCCAGATGGCAGGTAATCATGCGCAAGGATTCGATTGGGCGGCCCAGCAGTTCGGCCGCGCGCCGCGAAGTGTACTCATGGCTGATGCCGTGGAAGCCGTATCGACGCAGTCCGTCGTCGATCCATGAATGCGGACCGCCGTACGTATAGGCGGCGGGCGCGAGGGTCGCATGGAACGCGGTGTCGAACACGGCCACCTGGGGCAGGCCCGCGCCGAGGGTGTTCTCCACGGCTTCAATAGCCTCCAGTTCCAGGCGGTTGTGTTCGGGCGCGTATTCCACCAGACCCGCGATGGCCTTTTTCACCTCCGGCGTGATGCGCGTGCTCTCGCGAAACGCTTTGCCGCCGTGGACCACGCGATGTCCGGCCACGTCCACCTGGCCCGGCAGGGATTCGAGCACGGGACGAAGCACCGCCTCCGGCGACGGGATGGGCAGCGTTTGATTCGTGCTTCCGGCGGCGCTGCGAACGCGAATCTCGGCAGCGCCGGGGTGGCGGCCCCAATCCACGCCCGCGCTCCACAACGGCGGAAGAGGTTGCAGGGGCAGCGGGCCGGTTCCAACTTCGTAGAGAACCGTCTTCAGTGAGCTGGAGCCGCCATTGAGAACGAGGATGCGCATGCGCTCAACCGGGCCATTGCCAGTTGCGGATCTCCGGCATGTCCTCGCCGTTCTTGTCGATGTATTGCTTGTGCTCTATCAGTTTGTCCTTGAGCTGCTGCTTCAGGTAGATGCCCTTGTCGCCAGTCTGCGGCAGGCGGTCGATAGTGTCCATCACCAGGTGGAAGCGGTCCAGATCGTTCAGCACCGTCATATCAAAGGGCGTGGTGATGGTGCCCTCTTCCTTATAGCCGCGAACGTGAATGTTGTCGTGGTTGTGGCGGCGGTAGGTCAGCCGATGGATCAACCACGGGTAGGCGTGAAATGCGAAGATCACCGGCTTGTCCCTGGTGAAGAGATCATCGAAATCCACGTCGCTCAACCCGTGCGGGTGCTCGGTCTGGGGCTGTAGCTTCATAAGGTCGACGACGTTCACCACCCGAATCTTCAGTTCGGGAAGATGCTTGCGCAGAATGGAAACGGCGGCCAGCGTCTCCAGCGTGGGCACGTCGCCACAGCAGGCCATCACCACGTCGGGCGCAACGCCCTGGTCGTTGCTGGCCCATTGCCAGATGCCGATGCCCTCAGTGCAGTGCTTGACGGCGGCGTCCATGGTGAGCCACTGCGGCGCCGGATGTTTGCCGGCCACCACCACGTTGACGTAATGGCGGCTGCGCAGGCAGTGATCCATCACCGACAGCAGGCAGTTTGCATCCGGCGGGAGGTAAACGCGCACCACCTCGGCCTTCTTGTTCACGACGTGGTCGATGAAGCCGGGATCCTGGTGCGTGAAGCCGTTGTGATCCTGGCGCCAGACATGAGACGCGAGCAGGTAGTTCAAGGAGGAGATCTTCCGCCGCCACGGCAGGTGTGACGTGACCTTCAGCCACTTGGCGTGCTGGTTGAACATCGAATCCACAATGTGGATAAACGCCTCGTAGCAGTTGAAGAGTCCATGCCGCCCGGTCAGCAGGTAGCCCTCCAGCCAGCCCTCGCATTGGTGCTCGCTAAGCATTTCCATGACGCGGCCGGTGGGCGCGAGAAATTCGTCGTTCGGAACGGTCGCCGCTTCCCACTGGCGGCTGGTCACTTGAAAAAGTGCTTCCAGGCCGTTGGAAAGTGTTTCATCGGGGCCGAAGACGCGGAAATTCCGCTGCGGTCTGTTCAGCTTTTCAACATCGCGCAGGAAAGGCCCCAGCACGCGCGTGTCGCCGATGCCAGGCGCTCCCGGTGCGGGCACTTCTGCCGCGTAGTCGCGGAAATCGGGCATGCGCAGATCGCGGAGAAGAATGCCGCCGTTAGCGTTGGGGTTCGCTCCCATGCGGCGCTCGCCTTTGGGCGCGAGTTCGGCAATCTCCGCTTTCAGGCGGCCCTGCTCATCGAAAAGCTCCTGAGGCCGGTAGCTTCGGAGCCAGTCTTCCAAGAGCTTAAGGTGTTCGGGATGGGTGGCCGGATCTGAAAGCGGCACCTGATGGGAGCGGAAGGTGCCTTCAATTTGCAGGCCATCGACGATCTTCGGCCCGGTCCAGCCCTTGGGCGAGTTGAGCACGATCATCGGCCATCGCGGACGCTCAAGCTTCCCGTGAACGCGCGCGTCCCGCTGGATTTGTTTGATCTGCTCCACCGCCGTATCGAGCGTCGCGGCCATGGCTTCATGCATGGGGCCGGGCTCGTGACCCTCAACGAAGTAAGGCGTCCAGCCGTAGCCGCGCAGTAATTGCTCCAGTTCCTCGCGGGTGATGCGAGCGAGAACGGTCGGGTTGGAGATCTTGTATCCGTTCAGATGCAGAATGGGCAGCACCGCGCCGTCGCTGGCGGGATTCAAAAACTTGTTGGAGTGCCAGGCGGTGGCCAGTGGCCCGGTTTCCGCCTCGCCGTCGCCCACCACGCAGGCGACCATGAGATCCGGATTGTCGAACACGGCTCCGAAGGAGTGGCTGAGCGAATAGCCCAGTTCGCCGCCTTCGTGGATGGAGCCTGGGCACTCCGCCGACGCGTGGCTGGGGATTCCGCCCGGAAACGAGAACTGCACGAAGAGCCTCCGCAGCCCGGCCTCATCCTGGCTGATGTCGGGATAGATCTCGCTATATGTGCCTTCGAGATAGGTGTTGCCCACCACGGCCGGGCCGCCATGCCCGGGTCCAGAGACGTAAATCATGTCGAGGTCGTATTTCTTGATGACCCGGTTCAAGTGCACGTAGATGAAGTTCTGCCCAGGCGTGGTGCCCCAGTGTCCGAGGAGCATGTGCTTCACATCCGCCAGCGTGAGCGGCCGCTTCAGCAACGGATTGTCATACAGGTAAATCTGGCCGACCGAGATGTAGTTCGCGGCGCGCCACCAGGCGTCAATTTTCTGCAGCTCGTCGGGAGACAGCGGGTTCGTGCTCATGGGAAAGCCCCTGCACTCAGGATGCCAGAACCACGTTGCGACGTTGTTTCAGATTACCGCTGGCTGGCTTTGCCCGTGGCAATCTTTTCGTTAATCGCGGCCGACATCCCCTTCGGGATGCTCAGCGACTTCCAGTTGGCGCCCTGGAAGTGCTTCGCGAGCAGGACGATTTGCCCGGCGTGGCAGGCATAGTGGGCAAGCTGCCGGTTGATGGCCTGCATCACCGAGTGCGCTTCGCCGCGAATCGTGACGGTTCGGGTGAGGTCGGCGTCGGTGAGCGGCTCCAGCGCGGCGAACACGCGCTGCCAGCCATCGGCCCACAGTGCAAGTAGCGCCTCGCGCGTGGCCGGCGGGTCCAGGAATTCGGTATCGCGGTTGCGGTTGGGCTTCTCGCCGTCGCTGGTAAGGAAATCAGTCCATCGCGAGCGCATGTTCCCCGCCATGTGCTTCATGATCACCGCGATGGAATTGGCTTCGTCATCCAGGAGCGCGAACAAGTTCTCGTCGTTAATCTGCTCAATGGCCCGCTCGGCCATCTTCTTGTATTGGCGGAACACCGCGAGAGAGTCGGCGAGGTAGGAGGTGGTGAATTCGAGAGCCATGGAACTATGATCGCGCCGCGGCTGATGGTGTCGCCTCACCCACTGCACGAACTTCGTGTTACACTGACTTCGTGGCAAGGAACGTCACAATTCGGATCTCGGATGAGGCTGTTCTTTGGGCCCGGCGAAAAGCTGCCGAGGAGAACACATCGATGTCGCGGCTGGTTGGTGAGATGCTGGAACGTCAGATGCGCCTGACCGACGAATACTGGCGAGCGTTCGATCACTGGAAATCGAACCGGCCGTTGGCCGCCACCGGTGCCGTCCGACGCCTGAAACGCGAGGAAGTGCATGAGCGCCGGTGATGGTTTCTTTGTCGACTCGAATCTCCTCTTGTACTACGTCGATCCCGTGGAGTTCGAAAAGCGGTCGCGGGCCTCGGAGTGGCTGGAAGCCTTGTGGACGGCTGGATCAGGCCGGCTGAGCTGGCAGGTACTGCACGAATTCTACTGGAACGCAGTGAGGAAGATGCGCCTGGCGCCGGCCCGCGCGCGTGAGATCGTGGAGGACCTCAGCCATTGGCGGCCGGTGGACAGTTCCCTCGGCGTGGTGCAACAAGCCTGGCAGTGGATGGATGCGGCGCAACTTTCTTACTGGGATGCACTTATCCTGTCGGCGGCTCAGCGTTCCGGCGCCCGTTATCTGTTGTCGGAAGACTTCCAGGGTGGCCGACGCTACGGCGACGTAGAGGTTCTCAACCCTTTTGATCGTTCGCCCGCGGACTTCACGATGTAGGCTGTTTTTGGTGACGTCGGACGAACTTCCAAGCCTGGTCGCGCAGGGGCGGACCGTTGCCGAGGCGCTCGATATTGTCCGCGACATCTCGCGGAAGGCGTCGATGCCTACAGGGGGCATTGTGAAATCGCCGGTCGCGAAAGCTGAGCGACCAACTTACCGCGCCTACGGTCTCGGAATCTGGAGATCGTCGCAGATCTTGCGCACCAGGAAGTCGTTCAACTCGCGGTGACGCGGAACTGAAGACGACCTTCGCGTCTTCGGTTTGCAAATACAGTGTGCTTGCCGCCCTCGCGGTGAAGCTCGCAGCCATGCCACTCGAGATGACGAATCAGATCGATGCGCTTCACGCCGCGTGCGGAATCAGAGTTTCCCGAACGACCTCGGCGCCCTGAAGCGATTGCCTTGACAACTCACGGTTTGCATCCAGGACCATGGTGACTGCTTCCTCCAGATTCGAGCGCGCCTCTTCCAGAGTCTCCCCCTGCGTATTGGCGCCAGGCAGTTCCTCGACAAACGCCACGTAGCCCTCGGGCACCTTCATGTAAACGGCCGTCAATCTCATCTCCGCCATACGCTGCAATCCCCAACTCCCTCGGTATCTTATACTGAGACCGTCCCGCATGCAGCTCACATCCCCGGAGTATTTCATCCTCCTGGCGCTGGTCTTCTTCGCTTACTGGTTCGCGCGCCGCACCGGGAAGCTCGCTGTCGCCATCATCCTCGCTGCCAACTACTTCTTCTACGCGAAATGGCATCCCATTTACCTGGGTCTGATACCGCTGGCCGCCACCTGTGACTTCTTCATCGGCCGCGCACTCGGCGCACGCAAATCACGCTTCCTCGTCACGCTCAGCATCCTGCTCAACTGCGCGCTCATCCTCACCTCGCACTACATTCCCTTCCTGCTCGACCCGTTCGTGCCCGCGCATCCCGAAGTATCCCAATGGGAGTGGCTCCTGCCCCTGAGTCTCTCCTTCTACGCCTTCCAGGCGATGACTTACACCATCGACATCTATCGCGGCGACGCGAAGCCCACGCAATCCCTGCTGACCTATCTCGCCTCGGTGAGCTTCTTTCCCACCATCGTCGCCGGCCCCATCACGCGGATGGCGAATCTGATTCCGCAAATCGAGAACACCGGCCTTCGCCTCACCCCCGAAGACGGGAGCCGCGCGCTGTTTCTGATTGGCCTCGGCCTCGTGAAGAAGCTGCTCATCGCCGATTATCTCGGCGAGAACCTGGTGAACCGCGTGTTCGATCTGCCCAAACTCTACTCCGGCACGGAGACGCTGCTGGGCGCCTACGGCTATACCTTCCAGCTCTATTACGATTTTTCCGGATACACCGACATCGCGCTCGGCTCGGCGCTGCTGCTGGGCATCACCCTGCCGGCCAACTTCAACCGGCCCTACGCGGCGCTCAATTTGGCCGACTTCTGGCGGCGCTGGCACATCTCCTTCTCCAACTGGCTGCGCGATTATCTCTTCTTCTCGCTGCCCGGACAGCGCTCCCGCTGGCGGCCCTACCTGAACCTCTTCATCACCTTCACCATCGGCGGCCTCTGGCACGGCGCCAACTGGACCTTCGTGGTCTGGGGCATGCTGCACGGCACGGGGCTCGCCGTGGTGCGCGGCCTGCAGGCCATGCGCGGCAAGCGTAAGCCGCGGCCCGGCGTGCTGCTGCGCCTGGTTTGCATCTTCGTAACGTTCCACTTCGTGGTGCTCACCTGGATCTTCTTCCGCGCGGCCAATCTGGACACCGCGCTCGACGTACTGCGGCAAATCGATTCGGGCACCGTCTCTTTCGCGAACGTTACCGCAGGGTTCTGGATGGTGCTGGCCATCGCGGCGGTCGCGCATTACGTTCCGCACTCCTGGTACAACGCGTCGCTAAGAGCGTTTACAAGCGTGCCCGCGCCCGTGCAGGCGGTGGCGTTGGCGGCGCTCGTCCTGGGTATCCGTTACGTCGCGGCCACCGGGTCCGCGCCGTTCATCTACAGCAGGTTCTGACGCATGCCCCGGAAAGCCGCTCTAGCCATTCTCTGCTTCGCCGTCATCGTGATGGCCATGCAGGCATCGTTCGTCCCGGCGCGCTATCGCTTCGCGGCCGTGCCCTGGCCCAGGCTGCTCGAATTCCATCCTCGCGCCCTGCTGCTCCACCCCGCGGTCTATGAAATCGTGGAGCCAGTCTACAAACCGCACCAGATGTCCCGCAACGCGGTGCCCGGTTTGTCCGACCCCGCCGGCAATCTCCGCCATTTCTACTCCGCGCTATGGCGAACCGAGCAGCGGGCGCCCGGCGCGGTGACGCGAGTGCTGCACTTCGGCGATTCCCCGACGACCGCGGATCTGGTGACCGCCGACATCCGTACCCTGCTGCATCAGCAGTTCGGAGACGCCGGCCATGGCTTTGTGCTGATCGCCAAACCGTGGGCCTGGTACGGGCACCGTGGCGTGGAACTGCGTGCCAACGGATGGCACATTGAGGCGGCCACCATGGACCGGGCGAAAGATGGATTCCACGGTCTGGGCGGCGTCAGCTTCACCGGGGAAACCGGCGCCAGTTCCACGGTCACGCTGCCCGCCGGCCACACCCGCATGGAGCTGCAATATCTGGAACAACCCGGCGGAGGCACGCTGGAGCTCACGTCGGGCGACACGGACATCGGCACGGTGGAAACCAACGGAGACACGAAGACGCCGGGCTTCGCCGAGTTTCCTCTTCCGCCCGGCGCCAATACAGTGACGCTTCGGGTCACCGAGGGCGAGGCTCGCGTCTTCGGATGGAGCTTCGAGAAAAACCGGCCCGGCGTCGTCTACAGCAGTCTTGGACTCAATGGCGGACAGGTGGAAGCGGTCCTCTGGTTCTTCGAGCCCCGGCAATGGACCGCCGAACTGCGCCACGCCGACCCCGATCTGGTGGTGATCAACTACGGCACCAATGAGAGCGTGTACCCGGCCTACGTGGACAAGAGTTATGGCCACGAGCTGCGCGCGCTCGTCGATCGCGTCCGCGCCGCGCTGCCCACAACCTCCGTGCTGATCATGAGCCCCATGGATCGCGGCATGCGCGATTCCGACGGCAACATCGCCACGCCCGCGGTCTTTCCTCGCCTCATCGCCATCCAGCAAAAGGTGGCAATCGACACCGGGTGCGCCTTCTTCAATACCTTCGAGATGATGGGAGGCGCCGGCACAATGGCAAAATGGTATGGTGCTCAACCACGCCTCGTCAGCGCCGATTTCATGCATCCTCTGCCCGCCGGAGCCGCCATTGTCGGCCGCCTGGTTGAGGAAGCCCTGATGAAGGGATATGCCGCATACAAGACTGCCAACGGCCTGTCGGAATCGGCCACGCTGGCGACGCCCGTAGCAAAGAAGAGCGCGCGCTAAAGTGAAAGCGATAGCCCTGACGCTGCTCGCCCTGCTGGTTCTGCCGCCCGCCCATGGCATGACCACCACCGATTCTTCTACTACGCAAAAAAAGAAAAAGAAAAGGAGGAGACGCCCGGCCCGCCCGGTGATCCGCGTTTCCGCGAAACAGCGGGCTGAGGCCGTCGACGAGGTAACGCACAACCTGGCCTCGCCGCTCGCCTTCGACAATCCCGCCGGCCTGATCGCGTTCTTCGAGAATCTCTATCAGGCTCGGCAGCATCCCGCTCCCGTGCACGTGCTGCAATTCGGCGATTCCCAAACCGCCTCCGACGACTGGGTGAACTCCATGCGCCAGCTCGCCCAGGCGAAGTTCGGCGACGGCGGCCCCGGGTTCGTCTACCCCGGCTCGCCCTTCCGCGGTTATCGCCGCTTCGATGCCCGCGGGTCGAATTCCTATGGCTGGCATACCGACGGAACCACCGCGTCGCCAGGCGACGGCCGCGTGGGTCTGGGCATCAGCATTGAGGCCCACCGGCCCGGCCAGACCGTGACTCTCAACGCCGCCGGTGCTCACGCCTCTCTGTACTATCTGCAGGAGGCGGGCGGAGGAGTCATGGACATCTCCGTCGACGGGTCCGACAGCGTGGACCTGGTCGCTTCCGGCGATTCCGAACTCGGCGTGTGGACGCACGACGCGGGCGTGGACCCCACCATCTACACGCTGCGCACCGCGTCCGCCGCGCCTGTGCGCATCCTCGGCTGGGCCGTCGACAATCCCACTGGCATTACCTGGGAAACCATGGGCATTAACGGCGCGCAGGCCAGCATCATGAACGGCTGGGACGATCCTCTGTTCGCCGCGCTCGTCTCCAACCGCGCGCCCGCGCTGGTGATTGTGGCCTACGGCACCAATGAGGCGCTGAGCCCGCGTTTCTCCCCCGACGAGTACCGCGAGACCTTCCGCAACGTCATCCGCAAAGTGCGCCGGGCCTCGCCGGTGGCCAGTATACTTGTGGTGGGTCCGCCCGATTGTTACCTACGCCGGCGCCGCAGCCTCGGCCCGTTCCCGTGGCTCGACCAGGTGATCGACATTCAGCGCCACGTTGCCATGGAGCAGGGCTGCGCGTTCTGGGATTGGAGGCAGCGCATGGGCGGAACGGGGTCGAAACAGCAATGGGTGGTGTCGGGCTACGCGCAAGCCGATTATGTGCACTTCACCAGCGCGGGGTACGATCTGCTCGGCAAGGCGTTGTTCTCGGACCTGATGCTGCAGTATGAGACGTTCTTGAAAGTGCGCGAGGAGCCGGTGAATGAGCAACCAGAACAGGATCGTGGAAATTCTGAAGGCAGTGTCCCAAAACCCTGACGTGCCCGCAACGGAGGCGTCCCTCTTCGAGGGCGGCTATCTCGATTCGTTCGCCCTCCCCGAGGTGATTACCGCGCTGGAAAAGGAATTCGCCGTGAAAATACCGGATTCCGATTTGAATCCCCGGAAATTCGAGACGATCGCGAAGATCGAGCAGTATCTCGCCGCGCGCCAGGCATGACGTCCATTGCCGCTTTCGGTTCCTGGCTGCCGCCGCGGGTGGTCCCTAACGGCGAACTTGCCGCCTCGCTCGATTGCACACCGGAGTGGATTCTGGAAATGTCCGGCATCGAGGAGCGGCGCTACGCATCCCCCGAGGAAGATGTCGTCGTCATGGCCGCCCGCGCGGCGAAGGATTGTCTGGAGCAGGCTCAATGCACGGCATCGGATGTGCGCCTGCTGATCGTGTCCTCGGCCTCGTCTCCACAGCGGTTCCCGGGGCCCGCGGCAGCCGTGGCCGCGCAACTGGGCATGGGGGAGACGCCCGCCATCGACGTACCCGTGGCCAGCGCGGGCAGCTTGTTCGGCCTCGTCCTGGCAGCGCAGCTTGCCGCGTCCGCGGGCCCCGTCCTGGTGGTGGCCGCCGAGAAGATGTCCGGCGCCATCGTCCTTGAGCCCGCATACAAGGCGACATCGATTCTGTTTGGCGACGGCGCGGGGGCCTGCCTGGTGCGCGAAGGTCCTGGCATCCTGCGCGTTGTCGACTGGCAGCTCGGCTCCGATGGCGCGTTCGCGGGGGATCTCCGTCTGCCGCTCACCGGTCCCATTGAAATGAATGGCCGGTCCGTCATCATGCAGGCGTCGCGCAAGATGCCCCGAGCTATAGCCGAAGTTCTGGCGCGCGCAGGTGTCGCCGCCGGGGATGTGCAAGCATTCATCATGCATCAGGCCAACCAGAACCTGATGGATCGCGTGGCGAGAGCCGTGGGAGCCTCTTCCCAGCGCTTTTTCACGAATATCTCCCGCTACGGCAACACCTCATCGGCATCCATGTTGATCGCGGCCGCGGAGTGGGCCAGCGTCACCCCGAGGCGTCGAGGCGCCCCGGTCTGTTTCGCGGCCTTCGGCGCCGGCTTCCACTGGGGCGCCCTGCTGGCCATCGCCGAATAAGCCGTGGGGCAGGGCCGTGCCCTGCCGTGCTGCCTCGCTGCCTCGTGGGGCAGGGCCGTGCCCTGCCTTGCTGCCTCGTGGGGCCCCGCCGGTGTCGTAGTACAAACGATCCATTCAGTAAACGTCCTAAGGTGCCGATAACAATCGGAGAACCGTATGGGCCGAACCCTGCTCATCATCGCAGCCGTCGTAGGGATGGCCGTCATCTGGCGCGGCGACCCCGGCGTCCGCCATGAGCCGGGCGTCCTGGCCCCCGACGAGCCCGTACAAACCATGCTCACCACCTCCGATTCGTGGCAGCGCGGCGCGTACCAGATCGAGCCCCTTGCCCGCTACGACATCACCGCCCGCGTGCTGTCCACGCGAAGCTACTGGATGGGCCGCGATTCCAACGTGTCGCCCATGGACTTCGCCGTAGCCTGGGGCGAAATGTCCGATCAGGCCCTCATCGATCAATTCCATTTCAGTCACGGCTCCCGTCACCTCTATTACCGGCCGCGCGGCGCCATGCCCCTGCCCATGGAAGAAGTCAACTCGCACGTCGCCAACATGCACCTGATCCCGGCCAGCGACAAAGTAGGCCAGCAATTCGAGGAGGTGTCCGCCGGGCAGGTGGTCAGCATGGGCGGCTACCTGGTACAAGTGCACGGCCCCAATGGCTTCTTCTGGAAAAGCTCGCTCAGCCGCACCGACACGGGCGACGGCGCCTGCGAACTCATGTGGGTGGAACAATTGTCGGTCCAGTGATCCGATGTAAACTCGTTACGTAAGCATGTCCAACGCAGTGCGTTTCATTCTCGACGAAACTCATACCCCCAAATTCTGGTACAACATCATCGCGGACCTGCCCACGCCGCCTCCGCCCGTGCTCCATCCGGGCACGCTCCAGCCAATCGGCCCGAATGATCTCGCGCCCCTGTTTCCCATGTCGCTCATCCTTCAGGAAGTGACCACGGAAAGGCACGTGGAGATTCCACAGCCCGTCCGCGACGTCTATCGCCAGTGGCGGCCCAGCCCGCTGCATCGCGCGCGGCGGCTGGAGCAAGCGCTGGATACCCCCGCGAAAATCTACTACAAATATGAAGGCGTCAGCCCGGCGGGCAGCCACAAGCCCAACACCGCGGTCGCTCAAGCCTTCTATAACAAGGAAGCTGGCATCAGGCGCATCAGCACGGAAACGGGCGCGGGACAGTGGGGGTCGTCACTCGCTTTCGCGGGAGCGCTCTTCGGCATCGACGTGCGGGTGTTCATGGTGCGCGTTTCCTATGACCAGAAGCCCTATCGCCGTGCGCTGATGGAAACCTACGGCGCGCGCTGCATCGCATCCCCCTCCGTCGAAACCGAGTCCGGCCGGGCGATTCTGGCCAGGAACCCCGATCATCCTGGCAGCCTGGGCATCGCCATTTCCGAAGCCGTGGAAGTAGCGGCCGGCCGCGAGGACACCAAATACGCACTGGGCTCGGTTCTGAATCATGTGCTCCTGCACCAGACCGTCATCGGCCAGGAAGCCATGAAACAACTGGAAATGGCCGGCGACTATCCCGACATCATCATCGGCTGCGCGGGTGGCGGCTCGAATTTCGCAGGCATCAGCTTCCCATTCCTCGGTGCGAAGTTGCGCGGCGGCCAGCGCGCCCGTATTATTGCCGTGGAGCCGGCCGCCTGCCCCAGTCTCACCCGCGGCAGTTATGCCTACGATTTCGGCGACACCGCGCACCTCACGCCTCTGGTGAAGATGCACACGCTCGGCTCCTCCTTCACGCCTCCCGGCTTCCACGCGGGCGGTTTGCGCTATCACGGCATGTCGCCGCTGGTCAGCCATCTGAAGGCGCTGGGCCTCATTGAAGCGCGGGCGGTGCCGCAACTGCGCTGCTTCGAAACGGGCGTGCAATTCGCGCGCGCCGAAGGCATCGTGCCCGCGCCCGAATCCACGCACGCTGTCGCGGTAGCCGTGGACGAAGCTCTGCGCGCTCGCGAGGAAGGCCGCAGCCGCGTGATCCTGTTTAACCTCTCCGGCCACGGCCACTTCGACATGCAGGCCTACGCCGACTACTTCGCCGGCAAACTCGTCGACCAGCAATACAACGAGGCGGACCTCGCTGACGCGCTGGCCGCCCTGCCCGCCGTCCCCGCATAGAATAGGACACGACACGTGGACAAACGGCTCCTGATTCCCGTCCTCATCGGCATTGCCGTGATGTCCGTGGTGGTGGTGTTCATTGTCACCGGAACGAAGGGCGCGCATCTGGAGTTGCAGTGGAAACTGGTGAAACCGCGCGTGGGCGCCCTCGGCGACAACAACACCGCCGTGGTCACCGATTTCCGCATCGCCAACCTGTCCGATGTGCGCTTCGTGGTAAGCGACGTTACGTCCACGCTGACCAGGGCGAACGGCGACACGATGGACGGCCAGGTGATCGCCCGCGACGACGTGCCGCAGATGCTCCAGTTCAATCGCTTCCTCGGCAACCAGTACAACCCGGTGCTGAGCCTGCGCGACGAGATCCGCCCGCACGAAACCTTCGACCGCATGGTGGCGGTGCGCTTCGAACTCCCCCTTGCCGACGCCCGGAAATCCCGCAAAATGACCCTCACGCTGCACGAAGTGGACGGCGTGGAGTCGTCCACCGACGTGCAATTGCAGTGATCAGCGGAGCACCCCAGGCTTTCAGCTCGGCGCGAATATCCTTGAGCAGGCGGAAAAGATGCCAGGGGTCACTCGGTGAAGGAACAAAATCGAAGTGCGAATAAAACACCCTGGCCGCGTCGTCCTTCGCGTGAACCGCAAAAGCGCGAATGCCGGCGATGTCGGCGGCTTGCAGCGTTCGCATCATCGCGTCTTTAAGAAGGCCAGCTCCCAGTCCTTTGCCCTGCCAGTCTGTCGCCACAGCCAGGCGCGCCAGTAGCATGATGGGAACGGGATGGCGGGCCAGGCCCTTTGCCAAACGCACGGGCGCATCGGCATACTCCACCTGACCCACCACAAGCGTGTAATAGCCAACGGTCTTTTTTACCTCGCCCGCCAGCGCGACATACGTCTGCGACGCCTCGGCCTGCTGGTTCTGCAACGCGTAACGAATCAGAAAGCGGTTCAGAGCGTCTTGCCCGCAATCGAAGGTCTCGATATCGTGAGCGCGTTGCAGCTTCTCGATTCGGAGCGGAATCACTTCATGCCGCCACGCTCGAAAACGCTGGACTCCTTAAGAAGCCGGGCCAGCCGGGGCGCGAGGCAAGGTGGAGCGGACAATGCCGCCTGAAAAGCTCCCCACTCCCGAGCGTTCAGGCCAAAGCGTTGGCGGTCGGGCAAGGTTTCTTCGGCACGGGCGAGAGCGCTCTCCAGCACGAACTCGCTCACCGAACGGCGCGCGGCAACAGCGGCAGTTTGCAGCGTCCGCTTGGCCGACGTCGTAAGGCGCAGATCGAGTTTCTCGCTGCGCCTTTCGGGATGCCGCACTGTCCGCGTCGCGCGTTTTGCCATTTGACGATCATAACACACCGGCGCCCGACACTGTCATGACAGAACGGGCCCCACGAAACGAGAGTGTGGCGGCGCACGGCAAGCACGTACTGAACCGCGACGGTGACGGAGCGGCGTCAAGAAGGACTTTTCAGCCTCCTGCCGGTGATCCCGACCTTGGCCAGGAGCTCCAAACCCGCGCTTGCAAGCCTCCCCTCCCCTCGCCCCACGCTACACTTGAAGGTATCTATGGCCATCAGCAAGGAGCTTCTGGAAATCCTGGTCTGCCCGCTCTGCAAGGCTGCGCTGGAGCTGAAGCCAACCGGCACCGGGCTGAAGTGCGTCGAGTGCCACCGCGTTTATCCCATCCGCGACGACATCCCCGTGATGCTCATTGACGAGGCGCGGATCGAAGACTGATTTCTCAGGATGGATTCCGTCGTCGAGCGGCTTCCCGAACGCGCGCGTGTTGCGGTGGTTCGCCTCCGCTCCCTGGGCGACTGCGTGCTCACCACCCCCGCCCTCGCGCTGCTCAAACAAGCCCGCCCCGATCTCGAAATCGCCGTCGTTGTGGAAGACCGTTTCGCCCCCGTCTATTCAAGTAATCCGGACGTCAGGCTCACCCTTGCCCCATCGCCGCTCGCCCTCGCGCGCTGGCATCCGCACCTGTGTCTGAACCTGCACGGCGGCCCGCGCAGCGCACAACTGACCGTAGCATCGCGGGCCCGCTGGCGCGCCGGCTTCGAGCACTTCCAATTCCGTCCGGTCTACAATCTGCACATTCCCAAGCCCCAGCCAATTCTGCGCATCAGCCGCAAAGCGCACACCGCCGAACACATCGCGTCCGCGGTGTTCTGGCTCGGCGTCCCGCCACAGGAAATTCCACGGGCGCGATTGTTAGCGGAGACGGCGAAGCTCGCCGGGTCGCACACCGTGGTCGTCCACCCCTTCGCCTCCGCGCCCGATAAAACCTGGCCGTCCGATCGCTTCCTCGCCCTCGCCGCGCGCACCGGTCTCCACGCCGTCTTCATCGGCGCTGCCACCGACGACATGTCCCCCTTCCGCGCCTATCATTGCCTGCAGGGCGCCAGCCTCGAACAAGTGAAAACCCTCCTCGCTTCCGCCGCGCTCTTCATCGGAAACGATAGCGGGCCCGCCCACATGGCCGCCGCGTTCGGCGTGCCCTCGCTGGTCTTCTTCGGTAATTCCGACATAGACCTGTGGCGTCCGTGGAAAACCGAGGCGGCCGTGCTAACCGACCCCGCCGGCATCCACGCCATCCCACTCGATCGTGCCGCCGAAGCCCTGGAACAAATAAGGGTGAAGGCATGAAGGAACTGCGCCGCCTGCTGCGCTACGTCCGCCCCTACACGCTGACTCTCCTTGCCAGCGTTGTCCTGATGGCCGGCGTCGGCGCCACCTACGCGCTGGTAGTCGCCCTCATCCCGCCCATCTTCGACCGCGTCCTCAACCCCGCATCCGCCGACAAGCCAGTGGTGCTTTTCAAGCTGTTCCACCCGGTTTACCTGAGCCAGCTCATCCCCGCGCACATCCACAACGTCTGGACCATGGTGGCCGTCGGCCTCCTCGGCGCATTTCTGATCAAGGCCCTCTGCGATTACTTCGGCAATTATCTTATTAACTACGTCGGCCTTTCCACCGTCACCGACCTCCGCCAGCGCGTCTTCGACCGCATCCTCCGTCAGGACACGCAGTTCTTCAGCGCCAATTCCACCGGCCGCCTGATGTCGTCGGTGATGAACGACATCGATAAAATCCAGACCGCCGTCTCGAACATGCTGGCCGATTTCCTGCGCCAGTCCTTCACCGCCGCCGGCCTCCTCTTCATGGTGATCCAGAGCGACTGGAAGCTGGCTGCGGTCAGCCTCACCGTGCTGCCCTTCGTGCTGGTGCCCACCGCGCGCCTCGGCCGCCGCATACGCAAGACCAGCCGCCGCGCTCAGGACGACACCGCGGAGATGAATCAGATCCTGCAGGAAACCATCAGCGGCCACCAGGTGGTGAAATCATTCGGTACCGAAGAGATGGAATCGAATCGCTTCCGCCTGGCCGCCAGGCGCCTGAAAACCAGCATGCTCCGCTATGTCTCCCAGCAGGCCATCGCCTCGCCGGTTATCGAGATCTTCGGCGCGCTCACCATCGTCGGCCTGCTCACTTACGCTCGCACCCAGATTGAAGCGCGCGCCATGACCGCCGGCCAGTTCACCAGTTTCGTTCTCGCGCTGCTTTTCCTGTACGAACCCGTCAAGCGCCTCACCGGAATCCACAACATCTTCCAGCAGGCGTTGGGCGCGTCGCAAAAAGTCTTCGAGTATCTCGACGGCGAGCAGCACGTCCAGGACAAACCCAACGCCCCAAGGCTGGCAAAATTCCACTCCGCCATCTCGCTCGTCGACGCCGCCTTCCGCTATCCCGAAGCCCCTGGCGGATTCCTGCTGGACAGCGTGAACCTGGAAGTGAAGGCCGGCGAAGTAGTCGCGCTCGTTGGCCCCAGCGGCGCGGGCAAGACCACCCTGGCCAACCTGGTCCCGCGCTTCTACGACGTCACCGCGGGGGCCATCCGCATCGACGGACGCGATATCCGCGACCTGCAGCTTGCCTCATTGCGTGATCACATCGGCATCGTGGCGCAGGACACGTTTCTGTTCAACGACACCGTCGCGAACAACATTCGCTACGGCAAGAAAGATGCAAAGCCCGACGAAATCCGAGCCGCCGCGAGCAACGCCCTCGCCGAAGAGTTCATCCTCAAGATGCCCGCGGGCTACGACACATTGATCGGCGAACGGGGCGTGCGCCTCAGTGGCGGCCAGCGTCAGCGCCTGGCCATCGCCCGGGCGCTCCTCAAGAACGCGCCCATCCTGATTCTCGATGAAGCCACTTCCCACCTGGACACCGAATCCGAGGTGCTGGTGCAGCAGGCGCTTCAGCGGCTCATGGAGCACCGCACCGTGATCGTCATCGCGCACCGGTTGTCCACAATTCGCCGAGCCGACAAGATTGTAGTTCTCGACAAAGGAAAAATCGTCGAAACCGGCTCCCATGAGGATCTGATCTCCGGCGGAGGCATCTACCAGCGCCTGCACGACCTGCAATTCTTAGCCGCCAATGAACACAGATCGAAAATGAATATTCTTATCGGCGTTCATCGGCGTTCATCGGCGGCCAAGAATGTCTCCCCGGAGAACCCATGAGCCATCGTCCCGTCCGCAGCATGACCGGCTATGCCCGCGTCCAGCTCTCCAGCGAGTGGGGCGAAATCTCCATCGCCATTCGCAGCCTGAACCATCGCGGGCTCGATATGCATTTCCATCTGCCCCCCGCCTTCGACGCCTTCGAAAACGCCCTGCGCGCGGCCATCAAGGAAAACGTCGCGCGCGGCCACCTGGACATTCGCGGCACGTGGACGCCGTCGCTGGGCGGCGGTGGGGGTCTCAATCAGGCGCTGTTTGAATCGTGGCTGGGCGCGTTCCGGCAGGCCGCCGCCGAGCTCGGCATTGCCGGCGCGCAACCCGATCTCAACGCCGCCCTGCGCGTGCCGGGAATGGTGGCCGGCGAAGCCGACCAGCCCCTCCCCGAAGCCGCCGAAGCCGAAATTGTCGACCTGCTCCGCAAGGCCCTCGCTGAACTCAACGAATTCCGCACCCGCGAAGGCGAGCAACTGGCCGCACTCCTCACTGCGCACAACAAAGCGGTCCAGGAGCGCGCCGCCGAGCTCGAACAGATTCGCGACGCCGCCATCCCGCTGCTGCAAAGCCGCCTCACCGAACGCCTGAATGAACTCCTCCGCGGCGCGGCCATGGAACCCCAGCGTCTGGCCCAGGAAGCCGCCATCCTCGCCGACCGCAGCGACGTGAGCGAAGAAATCTCCCGCCTCAAAATCCATGCCGGCCAGGTGGACGCGCTGCTCGCCGCCGGCGGCGAGGTGGGCAAGAAGCTCGATTTCCTCCTCCAGGAAATGAACCGCGAAACCAACACCATTCTGTCCAAGACCTCCGGTATCGGCGAACTCGGCCTGCGCGTCAGCGACCTGGCGCTGGCCACCAAATCCGATATCGAGAAGATCCGCGAGCAGGCGCTGAATCTGGAATGACCTGCGTCTTCATCATTTCCGCGCCATCCGGGTCCGGCAAGTCCACGCTGGTGCATCGGCTGCTCACATCCGTGGAAAACCTGCTGTTCTCCATTTCCTACACCACGCGCCCGCCCCGGGGAGCCGAGGTCGACGGCCACGACTATTTCTTTATCTCCCGTCAGGAGTTCGAGTTACGGCTGCAGCGCAACGAATTTCTGGAGTGGGCCACGGTCTTCGGCAACTACTACGGAACGCACCAGAACAACTTCGACCGCTCGGTGGCCGAAGGCCGCGACCTGCTGCTCGACATTGATGTGAAAGGTGCGCGACAATTAAAGGAACGCCTGCCTGGCGCGATTAGCGTCTTCATCCTGCCCCCCTCACGGCAGGTTCTTGAGGAGCGGCTGCGTGCCCGTTCCGAAGACGCGGAAAATGTGATTCAGCGGCGCTTGCGCGAGGCGGCGGAAGAGATTCGAAATTACGACCAGTATGATTACGTGCTGGTCAGCCGTGACGT
>CAWHVW010000004.1:0-131690 GCA_963832965.1 uncultured Acidobacteriota bacterium | reverse complement strand
CAGTATCGGTTCACAGGTTTTCACAGTCACCCAGGCGGTTGACACCTCGCAGCAGTATACCCTCACGCTCCTCGTGCAGCCGCCCGGCGCCGGGACAGTTACGGGCGGCGGACTCTATGACGCCGGCGCTCTCGCATTCCTGGACGCGGCCTCGAATGTGGGGTGGACCTTTGCCGGCTGGAGCGGAGCGGCGGGCCTGTCCGGCTACAACACCGTCTTCACCATTAACGGCAACACCACGATCACCGCGAACTTCGCGCCCGCGCCGGTGTACCGTTTCATCCCCATCACCCCCTGCCGTCTGGTGGATACCCGCGTCGCCAATGGCGATTTCGGCTCGCCTTCCCTCGCCGCCGCGGCCGCCCGCAGTTTCACCATTCCCAGCAGCACAAATTGCAGCATCCCCAGCACCGCCGCCGCGTACTCGTTAAACGTCACCGCGGTGCCCCTCGGCAAGCTAAGCTACCTGACCGTCTGGCCCACCGGACAGGCCCAGCCCCTCGCCTCCACGCTGAACTCGCTCGACGGCCGCATCAAAGCCAACGCGGCCATCATCCCGGCGGGAACCGCTGGCGCAGTGAGCGTCTACGCCACCAATGCCACCAACCTCGTGCTGGATATCGACGGCTACTTCGTCCCTTCCACCGACACCAGCGCCCTCGCCTTCTATCCCCTCGCGCCCTGCCGCCTCGCCGACACCCGCTCCTCCAGCTACGGGTCTATGGGATCGCCCTCGATGACCGCCGGCGAAGACCGCACCTTCGCCATTCTCTCCAGCACCTGCAGCGTGCCCGGCACCGCGCAAGCGTATTCGCTGAACTTCACCGCCGTGCCCTCCGGGAAGCTTGGCTATCTCACCGCGTTTCCCACCGGCCAGACCATGCCGCTCGCGTCCACCCTGAACGCACCCACGGGAACCGTAACCGCCAACGTGGCCATCGTGCCCGCCGGGACCAGCGGATCAGTTGACGTCTACACCACCAATGCCACCAATCTGGTGATCGACATCAATGGCTATTTCGCGCCGCCGGGGACCGGTGGACTGTCCCTCTACAACCTGACCCCCTGCCGTGTCCTTGACAGCCGGCAGCCATCGGGAACCCCGCCCTTCACTGGAGAGAAAGATGTGAACGTAACGGCCAGTTCCTGCGGAACGCCGGTCACCGCCCAGGCCTACGTCTTCAACGCGACCGTAGTGCCGCCCGGCCCGCTCGGCTATCTGACCCTGTGGCCACAGGGAGGAACCGAGCCGCTGGTGTCCACGCTGAACGCGCTCGACGGCGCCATCACTTCCAACATGGCCATCGTCCCCACCACCAACGGCAGCATCGCCGCGGAGCCATCCGGTCCCACCCAGCTTGTCCTCGATATCTTCGGCTACTTCGCGCCCTAGCCGGCTTACTCCACAATCGCCTGCATCACGGCGTTCTCAAAATCCCGCTGCACGGTCACCACCTGGGTGTTAATCATCACGATGGTCACCATCTTCTCTTTCGGGTCGATCCACGTCTGCGTGCCATAAGCGCCGTCCCACCCAAAACTCCCGTTCGACACCCGCAGCCCCGCCGCCACCCCATCCTCCACAATGCCCACCAGCAGCCCATAACCCATGCCATGCGCGGGCCGCCCCAGCTTCCCGTTGAACATATCGCCCACATGGTTCGACGACATCAGCTCCACTGTCCGCGGGCTCAGCAGCCGCTTGCCATTCAACACGCCGCCGTTCAGCAGCATCTGCGCGAACTGCAAGTAATCCTCGGCCGTGGACATCAGCCCGCCGGCGCCCGAAAAGTAAGTCTTCAGCGAAAAGCCATCCTGATTCGCGGCCTTCACCAGACCATTCGGACTCTTGCTGTAGAGCGTCACCATCCGCGGCCTGCGGTCATCGGGGGGATAGAAGAACGTATCCTTCATTCCCAGCGGCTCGAAAATGCGCGTGCGCAGAAACTCATCGTAAGGCTTCCCGGAAACAATCTCCACAATCCGCGACAGCGTATCCGGCCCCGCCAGACCGCTGTAAGCCCACTGCGTCCCCGGCTGAAAATCCAGCGGAACCGCGCCCAGCCGTGGAATGTAAGTGGCCAGCGTGTCCCCGGCAACCGGTCTCGGCGGCCCCATCTTAGTCCCGGCTCCGCCAGTCATCAGACCGTTCGTATGAGTCAGTAAGTCGCGAATGGTCAGGTCCCGGTCCGCGGCCACCACGCCGGAGGGTCCGGCCACTTTGGCGTCTCTTGAACTCCGGCAGGAACTTGGACACCGGATCGCTCAGCCGCAGCTTCCCCTCCTCCAGCATCATCATCACGGCCACGCCGGTAATCGGTTTGGACATCGACGCGATACGAAAGATCGCGTCCTTCTGCATGGGCCGTTTCGATTCCAGATCCATCAGGCCATGCGCCTCGAAATGCACCACGTGCCCGCGCCGCGCCACCAGCGTCACCGCGCCCGAAATCTCCCCGGCATCGATATGCCGCTGCATGGCTTCATGGATGCGCCGCAGCCGCTCCGAAGACATCCCGGCATCTTCTGGTTTACCGGCCGGAACCCCGCCACTCACCAAAGCCATCAAGAGAGCAATCAAATAAGTAAGTTTCATATCTGCCGCCGCCATCTACTATTCCCTGTGGGGCAGGGCCATGCCCTGCCTCTTACTGCCTTGTGGGGCAGGTTTCCAACCTGCGGCCGATTTTCAATCGGCCCGCCCCAACCTCACCACCTCTTCCTCTCCCCGGTACCCAACCACCCGATCCGCGTTCTCCGTAACATCCACCCCAATCCCATGCCCCTTCTCCACCAAAACCACCCGAAAAGTCCGCCCCGTCAACATACCGGGAAAAGCGCCCTTCCGAGCCTCAATCAAAAGCTCGCGCCGCGCATCGTCCCAACGAAACCCGATCGTTGCATAGACGCCCTTCTCATAGTCGTAGTTATCGTTCTCGTCTTCATAAAGAGTGAAACTCCCGTCGGCCCCCGGATAAACCCGCAACTCAATCGGATCCGCCGGCTTCTCCGTGGAGTACTGAAGAAACGGCCCCATCGGCACAATGGACCCCGCTCTCACCATCAGTGGCATCTTATCGATCGGCGCATCTGCCACCACATCGCGCCCACCAGCCAGCGCCTCACCCGTCCAGAAATCAATCCACCCGCTCCCCGACGGCAGATAAACATTCCGCGTCTTCGCCCGAGCCTCAACAACCGTCTCCCGCGCATGAATCGCCGGAGTCTTCCAGTACATCTGCGCCCGGAACGCGCCCAGCACCGCGTTCGACGTCTCAAACGCGAAGTCATATTCCTTGCCCGCTTCCAGCGTCACCGGAATCGTCAGCGACTCCATCGAGTCGTAGTTATGCGCCACCTCCTTGCCGTCCACATACACTCGCCGCGGCCCAAAGCTCTTCATGTGGAATCGATAAGTCCCCGTCTCCGTGGGAACTAACTTCCCCTCCCAGCGCATCGAAAACTTCGGACCCGTGATAAACGAAGGCCACCCCGCATACCACCACAAGTTGATCTCCGGCTCCACGCCCTCGTGGCACAGTTTCTGGAACTTGTCGTCGCAGTAGTATCTGACATTCAGTCCCGGCTTGCCGTCCTTCGTCCTGAAATGCTCCGGAGTAATCAGCTCGCTGTCCTCCGGCGGCCGATGATACATATACTGCGTCACCGGCGACACCATAATCGCCGGCCCGAACATAAACTGATCGTCGATCGAATACGTCTTCCGGTCGCCCGTGAAATCCATGGCCAGTCCGCGCATGATGGAGTAACCATCATGAGTAACCTGCCAGCCCAGCGAATAGATGTAGGGCAGCAGCCGGTACCGCAGGTTGTCGTACTTCTCCAGCACGCTCTGATAGTCACCGAACCGCCAGATCTCCCGTGGCGTCTCCGAGCCGTGCGCCCGGAAAATCGGACAAAACGCCCCGAACTCGAACATCCGCGTGTACAGCTCCCGATACGCCGGATCGTTGCCCCCGTTCGAGAACACGCCCCCGTCGCTGCCAATCACGTACGCGCCGATATCGAAAGTCCAGTAAGGAATCCCCGCCATGCTGTGATTGATTCCCGCGGGGATCTGCTTCCGGAACACGTCCCAGTTCGCGCCGATATCGCCAGACCACGTCGTCGCCGCCGCGCGTTGCTGTCCCGCGAACGTCGACCGGGTAAGAATGAACACCCGCTTCCGATCCGTGGTCTTTCGCTGATTCTTGTAAACGGCCTCGGTGTCCACCAGTGGGTAAGTGTTCAGGTATCTTGCGAAAGAGCCGAGATGATTATTCTCCACCCGCTTCATCTCGTACTCTTCCGATTCCTTGGTCAGCGCATTGACGATATCCGGCTCGGTCGAATCCATCCACCACGCGTCCACGCCCTTGGAGAACAACCCCTTGTTGGCGTACTCCCAATACAAATCGGTGGCGGCGGGATTGTAGGCATCGAAGTAACGGAACCCCGCCCAGCCCACCGGCGAGTACAAAAAGCCCCGCCGCTCCATGTCCTTGTAAATCGCCGAAGCAGGTCCCAGCCCGGCCCAGATGGAAACCATCAAATGGAAGTGCTCCTGGTGCAGCAAATCGATCATTTCCTTCGCCCGCGGGTACTTCTTCTCATCGAAGAACATCCCGCCCCAGTTATCGTTCCCGCCCCAGTAATCCCAGTCCTGAACGATGTTGTCGATGGGAATGCGCCGAGTGCGGAACTCCTGTGCGACGCTCAGCAATTCGTCGCGCGACGCATAGTGTTCCTTGCTCTGCCAATACCCGTAAGCCCACTTACCGTACATCGGAGCCTGCCCGGTAAGTCGCCTGTAACCCGCAATCACCTGATCCATCGCCGGGCCGGCGATGAAATAGTAATCGATGTTATCGCCCACCTCGGACCAGAACGAAGTGGTGTCGGCGGTATCGGAAAAAATCGTCTTGGAATAGTTATCCCAGAAAATCCCATAACCGGCCGTGGAAACCAGAAACGGCGTAACCGCCTGCGTGTTGGCCTGCACCAGCTTCACCGTCCGGCCCCGATAATTCATGTAGCCGGACTGGTGCTGTCCCAGCCCATACAACCCTTCCTCCGCCGTCAATCTGAAATTCTGCTGAACGCTGAGAGGAGGAGTGAAGCCCGCCCGGCCCTGCTCTGCAAGAATGGTGCGTCCGTCGCTCGTGAGATAGCGGATCGCTCCATCGCTCTTGCTCAGTTCCACCGTGATCGCGTCCGAAGTGAGCGTGACCGCCGTCGCGCCGTCTTCGAATCCAATCTTCAGCTCCGGCAGATCTTTCTGGACCACGGAGAGACTAAGCTTCTGGGAAGTCCCGCCGGCCGTCCACTTGAGCACGCGAACGGTGCCCGCCTCATAGAACTGCACCTTGACGTTCAAATCGCCGGTAGCCAGTTGAACGCCATTCGGGACACGTCGGGTCTGTGCGCTCAGGCAGAGGCCCAAGCCAAGGCAAACGAAGAACCGTAAGGAAGCCAAGAGCCAGTATAGTGGGGCAGGGCCATGCCCTGCCGCCGGCTCACTTCACAGCTCCTGCCCGGTGGCCGCCTCCCGGATCCCCGACAAATACAACTTCGCCCCAGGCACCGGGTGCGTCTGAAAATAGAAAAATCCATTCGCCCCCTCTTTCGCCGGCAGCATCTTCACCGCAAACTCCCGCCCTTCAATCTCCCACTCATTCATCTGCATTGTGGGGCAGGGCCATGCCCTGCCGTCGGCTCATTTCACATCCAAGGGAACCTCAAAATAAAACAGCTCCTGCCCGGTGGCCGCCTCCCGGATCCCCGACAAATACAGCTTCGCCCCAGGCACCGGGTGCGTCTGAAAATAGAAAAATCCATTTGCCCCCTCTTTCGCTGGCAGCATCTTCACTGCAAACTCCCGCCCTTCAATCTCCCACTCATTCATCGGGTTCTTCTTCGAAGGAGTCGGGAAGGGAAGCGGCGAAGCCCCCGGCACCCGCTTCGGCTTCACCCCGCGCAGCTTGCCCAGGTCCTCCGCGGGCGTCGGGTCCACATTCCTCCCGTCGGGCATCTCATAATGAACTTCCAGATTCGTCAGGGTCAGCGCCTTATCCGTGTCATTCTGAAGAATGATCAGAACCGGCAGAATGCCATACGCGTTAGGGTTGCTCTTGCCAAAAGCCTGGCGCACCTGCTCGTCGGTAGTGTACGGCACGGCCGCGATCGTCACATGATCGATGGTCTGCCGCGTGGGATAAGATAGGGCCGGACCGGGCGTGAACTTCACGTCCTTGCTGTCATCCGCCATCAGCAGGGTCGAACCCGCTGCGATGAAGACAATCAGATATCTCGAAAACAAGCTCATTATTTTTCTCAGTCTGGTCCTGCGGACCCTTGCGTTTCCATTCCTGCTTCTCTATTTTCTCCTCCGCATCGGGCGCGATCGCGACTGGCTGCGCAAACTCTCCGAGCGCTTCGGCGCCCTCCCCGCCTCGTTCTCCCGGACGCCGCCGGGCTCGGTGTGGTTGCACGCCGTTTCCGTGGGCGAGATCCTCTCCTCCGTCGAACTGCTCAAACAGCTCCGTGCCGCGCAGCCATACGCCCCCATCTATGTTTCCACAACCACGCTGGCCGGACGCGCCGTCGCCGATGAGAGACTGCGCGGTCTCGCCGCCGGAGTCTTCTACCTGCCCATCGATTACGGCTTCGCCGTCCGCCGCGTCCTCCGCGCCATTCGCCCCAACGTCCTGGTCATCCTCGAAACGGAGCTCTGGCCCACGCTCTTCCGCACCGTTACCCGCGCCGGCTGCCAGTTGCTCATCGTTAACGGCCGAATATCCGACCGGGCCTGGCCCCGCTATCGCCGCCTGCGCTGGTTCTTCCGTCCCACCCTGCAGCTTCCAGGCCTCATCGCCGTTCAAACCGGGACGGATCGCCAGCGCTACGTCGCACTGGGTACACCAGAACGGAATATTGTTGTCTCTGGCAACATTAAATATGATGCCGCGCCAGCCACTGCCCCGCCACCTTTCGCGATCAAAGCCAGCCCGGTCTGGATCGCCGCCAGCACCACCGCTCCCGCCGCGCCAAACGATCTCGATGAAGACGACTCCGTCATCGCTGCCTTCCAGCAACTCGCCCCGCACCACCCCGGCCTTCTGCTGATCCTCGTTCCGCGCAAACCCGAGCGCTTCCCCATCGCCGCCGCGAAGCTCACCGCCGCCGGAGTCCCCTTCACAAGGCGCTCCGAATTGCCGGCCAATGCAACCGTACCGCCCGGCGTCCTCCTGCTCGACTCCATGGGGGAATTGAACAGCATCTTCCCGCTGGCCGACGCAGTCTTCATGGGCGGCACCCTCACCCATCGCGGAGGACACAACATATTAGAACCGGCGGCCGCCGGGAAACCGGTGGTCATCGGCCCGCACATGGAGAACTTTGCGGCCATCGCCGCCGAATTCCGCGCCGCCGAAGCGGTAGTGGAAATCCAAACCGGCGCCGGCCTGGCCCCCGCCATCCAGGCATTGCTCAGCGATCCCACCCGCCGATCCGCCCTGGGAACCCGCGCCAACAACCTCGCCAAAGCGAAGCGAGGCGCCACCGAACGGGCCATCCGCGCAATCGTCGAAGCGCGCGATCTCGCCGTGCCTCGCTTCCAAAGCCGAGGAGCCGCGTACCCGTTGCTCGCCGCGCTCGCGCTGTGCTGGAAAGCGGGCAACTGGTGGAAGGAACGCCGTGATTTTGCCCATGCGCGCTCCCTCCACACCCCCGTCATCAGCGTCGGCGGCATCGGCATGGGCGGCGCGGGCAAAACCCCCATCGCCATATTCCTCGCCCGTCACCTCTCCACGCTCGGGCTCCGGCCCGCCATCCTCACCCGCGGCTACGGGCGCAAATCCTCCGCGCGCGCGGTCATCGTTCCCGCTGGCCGCTACGTCTCCGTCGATCAAACCGGCGACGAAGCTCAGATCTTCGTTCAGACCGGCCGCGCCGACACCGGCATCTCCGCCGCCCGCTTCGAAGCCGGCCGCCTTCTGGAGGACCTCACCCATCCCGGCGTCTTCATCCTCGACGACGGTTTCCAGCACCGCCGCCTGAAGCGCAACTGCGATCTCGTGTTGATCGATTCGCTCGATCCTTTTGCCGGTGGCGCGCTCTTCCCGGCGGGCCGTCTTCGCGAACCGCTCACCGCCCTGTCTCGCGCCGGCGCCTTCCTTATTACTCGCGCCGAGCCGGGCCGCGAATACCGTGGCATTCGCCGGATTCTGGCCCGCTACAACCCCCATGCGCCCGTCTTCCGCTCCCGCGCTCGCCCCACCGGCTGGTTCGACCATGCCACCACCCTTCCCGCTCAACCCGGCGTCGGTCCGGCCATCGCCTTCTGCGGAATCGGCAACCCCGACTCCTTCTGGCAGACCTTGCGCGACCTGAACGTCGAACCCGCCTTCGCCTGGACCTTCGCCGATCATCACGCCTATACCGCCCGCGAACTGCAAAGTCTGGGCCAACAGGCCCGCCGCCACGGGGCGCAAGTGCTGCTCACCACCCGCAAGGATTCCGTCAATCTGCCCCCCAACGCAGCGGATCTGGTAGCGCCCGCCTCCATTCTCTGGCTCGATATCGATGCGGAAGTATTTGAGCAGCAAGATCTTCTTAAAATCTTAGTGCAATAAACGCATATTACTTGACACTATAGATGGCACAAGATATGATGTCTTCAGGAGGTTTGAAGACCAAATGCCACTTGTGAAATACAACCCTTTTGAAACCGATGACTTACCAGCCGGTATCCGGCTCTTTTCCGACACCGTCAACCGTCTGTTGAGCGATGCCCAGGTTCGCCCCTGGACCCCCGCGGTAGACATCTTCGAAACCGAGAACGAGCTCGTGCTCAAGGCCGATGTGCCCGATGTCGACATGAAGGACATCGATATCCAGCTCGAGAACGGCACCCTCTCCCTGAAGGGCGAGCGGAAGTTCGAGAACGAGCAGAAGAGCAAGGGCTTCCATCGCGTGGAGCGCAGCTACGGCACGTTCGCCCGCTACTTCACGCTGCCGGAAACGGTGGAGACGGACAAAGTGAAGGCCGACTACAAAAACGGCGTGCTCACCATCACGCTGCCGAAGAAGGAAGTCGCCAAACCGCGCCAGATCAAAGTCGAAATCAACAACAATTAACCTGATGCCACGTGGGGCAGGGCCATGCCCTGCCGCGGGCTCTCTGGCCCTCTGCTAAGGTGAAATTTGAGCAGGCGGTTCCCCCGTGGAACCGCCTTTTGTGTCCCATGAACGGAATCAAAACAGTCCTGCTGCTCGGCGTACTCTCCGGCCTTTTGCTGTTCGGAGGCGAACTGATCGGCGGCCGAAGCGGCCTGTACACGGCCGTGATGATCGCCGTCGCTGTGAACTTCTTCAGCTACTTCTTCTCGGATAAGATGGCCCTGTCCATGTACTCCGCGCAGCCGCTCACCCAAACCGAAAACCCCGAAATCTACAACCGCCTGTACCCCGTCGTCTTCGGCCTCGCCCAGCGCATGAACATTCCCATGCCGAAGCTCTGGGTGCTCCCTGAAGATTCCCCCAACGCCTTCGCCACCGGCCGCAACCCGCAACACGCCTCGGTAGCCGTCACTGCGGGAATCCTGCGCCTGATGAACGACCGTGAACTGGAAGGAGTGCTGGCCCATGAGCTGGGCCACGTGGTGAACCGCGACATCCTCACCAGTTCCATCGCCGCAACGCTGGCTATGGCCATCACCTTCCTGGCGCGCATGGCGTTCTGGTTCGGCGGCAGCGGCGACGACGAAGACCGTGGCAATCCCGTGGCCGCCCTGGCCATGCTGATCCTCGCCCCCATCGCCGCGCTGCTGATTCAGATGGCCGTATCGCGGACGCGCGAATACGCCGCCGACGCCACTTCCGCCGAAGTCACCCACGACCCCGGCGAGCTGATCTCAGCCCTAGGCAAGCTGGAAACCTGGTCGAAGCGCATCCCCATGGCCGACGCCAACCCGGCCACCGCGCACCTGTTCATCATCCAGCCGTTCAGCGGCCAGAACCTGATGCAGCTCTTCTCCACGCACCCCTCCACCCAGGACCGCATTCGCCGCCTGCAGGAGATGCAGCGCTAGTCTGGTCGGACGGTCCTCCCCACGCACCCCTCTGCCCACGACCGCATTCGCCGCCTGCAGGAGATGCAGCGCTGGTCTGGTAGGGCGCTCAGGAAGGGCTTCCGAACCGCGACGGTCACGGAGCGGCTGACCGATCCCGCACCAAAGTGGATCAAAACCTGCGACCCTCTTCGATGAGTTCCTTGATGGTGATGCCACCCAGGGTGTGGCCTGCACGCAACCGCCTTAGTTCCGCGATTATCGCCAGCGTCTTCTCCCGGCCAGCAACGGGATCCACCGGAGTCGGTTGAACCGCAGAGGCGCGATCCTCTTCCTCAGACCTGGCATGGCAGGAAAGCGATTCCTTGTCCGACTCTCCCCCACGGTTCACCATACGACCAGTGTATCGCCAGGACCAAATGAAAGCCTGTCTCGGCATCTGGCTGCCTAGGCTAGGGCTGTGCTGGCTTCTGCTGATGCTCGTAGTCCCGATCAAGCCCGTCACTGGATCGTTTCTCGTTGGGCGTCCTCGCCTTCCCCAATAGCTGGCTATAAAGGCGTGTCGTCTCCGACGGCGTCGCCTCGCGAAGGGAGCCAGGTAGTGCAAACTGCGCGGGCTCAGGCTCTCCCAGCACCAGCGCAGTCGCCGTCTGCCCGATACCAACACTCCAGCGGCCATCCGGGGCCTTTTGCTCATAGGTGTAGCCGAGCTTCTCGCATCCAAGATCCTCGGCGAACCACCACGTTGTGCGCTCGGTTCCGCGTTCTCGTTGGACGACCGAGACAGGGTGGCCAAGAACGGCATCGCTGCGGAGGAAGACGAAATCGCTGTAAACACAACCCGCGCGCGGATCGGACAACCTCTCAAGCAGTTCCTTCGCCCGCGTGGAGACGGGATATGTGGTTTTCAACCCAAGGGCGTCATGAGCCTCCACACGCGTCCCGCCTGGTTCCGTGATGAAGCGGGCCCAGATGTTCTTCTCCACCGGACCAGCGGTCCGCGCCGTTACTGTGGTCCCATCGGACCTCCTCGCGGTGACCTCACGCGCGTACAACTCGCCAGCCGGATCCTTGCTGTAGCTGTAGAAATCCAGATGCAGCGTGAACGGCTTCGCGGTACTTTGCGCATAGGCACTCTGGTTGCGCGTGATGAACCTGCCGACGGCATAGCCGGCCGCGCCGACGCATAACAGAGCGAGGCAACCTCGGGAAAATCTTATCGATGAACGCATACTAACTCCACCTGCTACCGGCCGCGTATGCACTTGGCCGGACGACTCGGACGATTTTCCGAGTTGGATCGTTTATCCCTTTCGCCTGCTGCGCCGTGGCCACCCGGGCCATGGCATTCCGGTAGGTAATTAGCAGCGCCTCAGTATCGGCGTCCGGAGCCGGGTGGGCCAGCTTCTCCTGCGCATCGCGCAGCTCCTGTTCGGCCTTCGCCAGGTCGATCTCGGAACCACCCCTTGTCCAGACCGAGATCCCTTTGCGCGAGCCGCTGAGAGAGGCGCGGTTTTGCGACATCAGTGATGCGACGATCGTTCCTTGAGCTCTTCGTAACGGAGGTCTTCACTGTCCCAACGGGCCTTCGCACTTTCCGGGGGAGGACGTAGTCTCTCTGCAGGTCGCAAGCCTGAGATCTCGACTTCCGAAGGTTTCACCTCCTTGTAATCCGCTGGAATCGAGAAGTAAGCAGCGTCCGGCTCCCCCAGCTTCACATCTGTCGTTTCTTTGAGAAATAGACCAGTGAGGGTGCCGTGTTGGTCTCTCCGGAAGGCCTTGAGTCGCACCTCGAAGCAGCCGAGATCGGGAGCATACCAGTAATGCCGCTCTTCGGTCGTTCCGTCGTCTGTAATCGGCTCCGCCGGAGTTTCGTAGTGATACGAGGGGAAGTCGTGAACGACTTCACTTCCGATGAGGGAAAACTGCTCCGCAGTGCTGTCCCGGAAACATGTTGAGCTACTGGGCGCCCGTGGCGTCCGCATTGCGCCGTCTGTGCTGGAATAGTCCAGCGTTGACTTTACCCGTGCTCTGTCGGTAAGCAACGTCCGACGTCTGAGTGAATAATCAACGATCACGCGCTCCTGGTTGGGGTTGTCGGTCGAGCCCATGGCATACGAGTGGTCCGACCGTTTGGCGAAGAACATGTGTCGCTCAATCGTCGGGTTGTTGAGCAGACTCGTCGAGGTCTCGGTATAGAAGACGGTAAAGGGGCGAGAGGGGCTCTGCGAATACAGCCGGCGAACGGCGAGAAAACCGATCGCCGTGCCGGAAATCACGACGGCAAGGGCTATCCTGGCGGAATGGATTATTCGCATGAGTCGTCTCCACACGGACACCCAAGGTAAGTGGTCGTGCTCGGCGTGCAGGTTTGTCGAACCAGTGGAGAAACAGAGTTCCCACACGACATGAACGGATAAGTATCAGTGTTTGAACAATTTTGTTCCCAAACAACTCCGAAGCGTTGTCGATTGTGCCGTTTCCGTTGCGGTCCAGAGCCAGCCAGGCGTTCGAGTAAGACTTGTTGGTCCAACTAGTCTGCACAATGCTTCCGCCAAATGAGAACCGAACGCCATCCGCCACGCTGGTCAGGTGGAAACCCTGGCCCAGAGGGTCGATAATTATCGGGCTATTCACGCAGTCGGGATAGCCATCGCAGACACATTCCCAGCCGTTATCAGTGCATCCCTCCGTTTCACCCGTAGGGCAGTTCTGGGGGTCTGGGGGCGGCGCAAGACAGAACGTAGCGGAGCCGCAACTCCACCCGCTGGCCGTGCAGACGGGGTCGGATTGGTCCGAGCATTCGCCGCCTCCGCTACAGACTGGACAGGACTGAGCTTCGAGGCACGAAGCTGCAAAAACAGGCACAAACAGCAAGCCGATTACATGCACTACTGCTTAGCGCATATGGACTCCGCACGCGTAATAGGTCGTCTTATGGGCGAGGCGTGGCCAGCATGGCCATCCGGCTGCGAGGTCGATAATAAGCAATTAGCCAGGCGGACGTCAAGACTAATCGTCTAAACGTTTTCTGTATTGCTCCCGGATACAGGTAATATGTATCCCAGAATGCGGTCGCTAATCGGCAACAAGGCGCCGAGTGGTTGGGTAGATTACCCCTTCGCTTGCTGCGCCGTGGCCACCCGGGCCATGGCATTCCGGTAGGTAATTAGCAGCGCCTCAGTATCGGCGTCGGCCGCCGGGTGGGCCAGCTTCTCCTGCGCATCGCGCAGCTCCTGTTCGGCCTTCGCCAGATCGATTTCGGAACTCAATTCGGCAATGTCGGCCAGCACGCGCACATGATTGTCGCGCACCTCGATGAAGCCCTGGCTCACCAGCACTGTCGCGCCGCGCTCCGCCTCGCTCACCCACGACAACGCGCCAATGCCGAGCTGCGCGAACAGCGGTGCATGTCCCGGCAACACGCCCATATACCCGTTCTCGGCGGGAATCTGCGCGCTCACCACCTGCTCGTGCACCAGCAGCCGCTCCGGTGTGGCGATCTCGAGTTCGAACGTCTCGCTCACGTCAGGCCTTCTTCATCTTCTCGGCGTGCTCAATCACTTCCTCGATCGCGCCCTTCATGTAAAACGCCTGTTCGGGGAGATCGTCGTGCTTGCCTTCGATAATCGCCTTGAAACTGCGAATGGTATCGGGCAGCTTCACATAAGCGCCCTTGAACCCGGTGAACTGCTCGGCCACGTGGAACGGCTGCGAGAGGAACTGCTGGATCTTGCGCGCCCGCGCCACGGTGACCTTGTCCTCTTCCGGCAACTCGTCCATGCCCAGAATGGCGATGATGTCCTGCAGCTCCTTGTACCGCTGCAGCACCTGCTTCACCTGCTGCGCCACGTGGTAGTGCTCGTCGCCGATGATGCGCGGGTCCAGAATACGCGAGGTCGATGCCAGTGGGTCCACCGCCGGATAAATGCCCAGCGCGGCGATGTCGCGCGACAGGTTGGTGGTGGCGTCGAGGTGCGCGAACGCGGTGGCCGGCGCCGGGTCCGTGTAGTCGTCGGCGGGCACGTAAATGGCCTGCACCGACGTGATGGAGCCCTTGCGCGTCGAGGTGATGCGCTCCTGCAGTTCGCCCATCTCGGTGGCCAGGTTCGGCTGGTACCCGACCGCCGACGGCATGCGTCCCAGCAGCGCCGAAACTTCCGACCCCGCCTGGGTGAAACGGAAAATATTGTCGATGAAGAGCAGCACATCCAGGCCCTCTTCATCGCGGAAATATTCGGCCACGGTCAGCCCGGTGAGGCCCACCCGGAGACGCGCGCCGGGCGGCTCGGTCATCTGTCCGTAAATCAGCGCGGCCTTCGACTTCCGCCAGTCGTGTATATCGATGACCTTCGATTCCTGGAACTCCAGCCACAGATCGTTGCCCTCGCGGGTGCGCTCACCCACGCCGGCGAACACCGAGACGCCGCCGTGATGCATAGCCAGGTTATTGATCAGTTCCTGAATCACCACCGTCTTGCCCACGCCCGCGCCGCCGAAAAGCCCGATCTTGCCGCCCTGTAAATACGGCTCCAGCAGATCAATCACCTTAATGCCCGTCTCGAACATCTGCAGTTCGGTGGATTGTTCCTCGAAGCTCGGCGCGGCTCGGTGAATGGGCCAGCGCACTTTGGTCTCCACCGGTCCCAGCTTGTCCACCGGCTCGCCGATGACGTTCAGCACGCGGCCCAGCGTCTCCCGGCCCACTGGCACCGTCACCGGACCGCCCTGGCTGATCGCCTTCATGCCGCGCACCAGTCCGTCGGTGGGTTCCAGCGCGATGGTGCGTACTCGCCCTTCTCCGATGTGCTGGGCAACTTCCACGATGATATTGATGGGCGTCGGCACGTCGTAGCCTTCGCTGGTGATGCGTATGGCCGTGTTGATCACCGGAATCTGCCCTTCCGGGAACTGAATGTCCACGGCCGGGCCGGCTACCTGAATCACTTTTCCTTCAACTGTGGCTGTCATAAACTCTTTCCTTCGCCATGTGGGGCAGGGCCGTGCCCTGCCGCGGGTCCCCGGCCCGCCTCTACCCCAGAGCGGCGGCGCCGCTCACAATCTCGATAATCTCGCGCGTAATGCTCGCCTGGCGCACGCGATTCATGTTCAATGTCAATTTGTCGATCATCTCGCCCGCGTTGCGCGTGGCCGCTTCCATGGCCGTCATGCGTGCCGCGTTGTACGCCGCGGCCGATTCCAGCATCGCCCGGAACACCTGGTTCGCCACGTAGCGCGGCAGCGCCTGCGCGAGCAACTCCCCCGGCGATTGCTCGAAAATGTAGTTGGCCACGTCCTCGCCACCCTCCGGCAGCGCCACCGGAAGAACTTTCTGGATCACCAGATTCGATGAGAGCACGCTCTTGAAATTGTTGACCGCGATGTACACCGCGTCCACTTCGGCTCGGGAAAATCTCTCGACAATTTCCTTCGCGATGGCCTGCGCGGGAGCGGCTTCCACGGCCCCGCGCAGGAACAGCGTAGTGTGTTCGCCGGATACTTTGGCGTTGCGCCGCCGGAAAAAGTCGCGCCCCTTGCGGCCCACCAGTTCCAGAATCACTTCCGCGTCGCCATGCTCGGCGATGAACTTCAGCGACAGCTTGATGACGTTCGAATTGAACCCGCCCGCCAGCCCTGTGTCCGCCGTCACCACCACCAGTTGGATCTTCTTCTCCGGACGAACCGCCAGCAGCGGATTGCTCTCCGCTTCATCGGAGCCGGCCGCCGCGTGCGCCAGGTCGCGGACAACGTGATCCAGCATCTGTGCATACGGCCGCGCCGCGATCACCCGATCCTGCGCGCGCCGCAGCTTCGCCGCCGAGACCATCTTCATGGCCTTGGTGATCTGCTGCGTATTCTTGACCGACCGTATGCGCCGGCGTATTTCAATCAGGCTGGGCATGTTTGTCGAGAAAGAACATTCGGCCGCCGATGAACGCAGATAAACGCAGATAGCCCGGTTGTCTTTGCTCTTAATCTGCGTTTATCGGCGTTCATCGGCGGCCTTAATGTCTTACGCCTTCTTCACGTGCTCGGCAACGAACCGTTGCTTGAACTCTTTCAGAGCGGCATTGAGCCTGGTCTTCAGCTCGTCGCTGAGAGCCTTCTTCTCCCGGATCTCGTCCAGGATTTCCGGATGGCCGTTGTCCATGAAGCGATACACCTCCACTTCAAACGGGCGGCACAGCTCCACGTCCAGATCGTCCAGATACGCGTTGGTTCCCGCGAAAATCACCAGAATCTGCTTCTCCACCGGCAGCGGCGAATACTGATCCTGTTTGAGAATCTCCACCAGACGCTTACCGCGATTGAGCTGCTGCTGCGAGGCCTTGTCCAGATCCGACCCGAACTGCGCGAACGCCGCCAGCGCGCGATACTGCGCCAGCTCCAGTCGAAGCGACCCGGCCACCTGGCGCATCGCCTTCACCTGCGCGTTGCCGCCCACGCGGCTCACTGAGATGCCTACGTTCACCGCCGGGCGCACATTGGAGTTGAACAAATCGGATTCGAGGAAAATCTGCCCGTCGGTAATCGAAATCACGTTGGTCGGAATGTACGCCGACACGTCGCCTGCCTGCGTCTCGATGAACGGCAGCGCCGTCAGCGACCCGCCGCCCTTCTCGTCCGACAGCTTGGCCGCCCGCTCCAGCAAACGGCTGTGCAGATAGAACACGTCGCCGGGGTACGCTTCGCGGCCCGGGGGACGGCGCAGCAGCAGCGAGATTTCACGATACGCCGCGGCGTGCTTGGAAAGGTCGTCGTAGATGCACAGCGCGTGCCCGCCCTTGTCTCGGAAGTACTCGCCCATGGCGCAGCCCGAATACGGCGCGATGTACTGCATGGGCGCCGGGTCCGACGCCGTCGCGGCCACCACGATGGAATACTCCATGGCGCCGTAATCTTCCAGCGTCTTCACCACCTGGGCCACCGTGGAGCGCTTCTGTCCGATGGCGACATACACGCAGATCATGTCGCCGCCCTTCTGATTGATGATGGTGTCCAGCGCGATGGCCGTCTTGCCCGTCTGGCGGTCGCCGATGATCAGCTCGCGCTGGCCGCGGCCGATGGGGATCATGCCATCGATGGCCTTCAGGCCGGTTTGCACGGGTTGCCGCACCGGCTGGCGATCCACCACCCCGGGGGCCAGCCGTTCGATGGCGGAAAACTCGGTGGTGGCGATGGGGCCCTTGCCGTCGATGGGCTGCCCCAGCGCGTTCACCACCCGGCCAACCAGCGCCTCGCCCACCGGCACGGACATAATGCGCCGGGTGCGCCGCACCTCGTCGCCTTCCTTAATCTCCTGGTATTCGCCCAGCAGCACCGCGCCCACCTGGTCTTCTTCCAGGTTCAGGGCAATGCCGGAAACTTCGTGCGGGAACTCGATGAGCTCGCCGGCCATCACGTTTTCCAAACCGTAAATGCGCGCGATGCCGTCCCCTACCGAGATCACCGAACCGGTCTCCGTTACATTGACCGCGCCCTCGTAGTTCTCAATCTCGCTGCGCAGCACGCGCGTGATTTCATCCGCTCGAATAACAGCCATGCTATTTTTTCCTTACCGGCGGATTCTTTGCCCGCCGGAGTTGTCAATTCTGTAGCCCCAAAGTCAATTTCCGCCGCATCGTTTGCAGTTGGCCGTGTACGCTGCCGTCATACACGGTGGAACCTATGCGCGCCATGGCGCCCCCCACCAGACCAGCATCGACGTTGTATTGCGCGCGCACGCGCTTGCCGGTAAGCCGCTCCAGCTCCGCCTCCAGCGCGAGCGATTGCTCCTTGTCCAGCACTTGTGGCGAGGTCACGGTGGCGCGCGCAAACCCCATTTTCTCGTCCACGAATTCTTCGAAAGCCTCGCGAATCTGCGCAAGGTAAGCAAGCCGGCGATGGTCGATAATCACGAAGACGAAGTTGCGCACCAGCGGCGCCAGCCCCAGCGGCACCGCCAGCTTCGCCATCACCGCGCGCTTCCGCGAGCCCGGAACGGAGGGCGTTTCGAGGACGTGCCGCAGATCGTCGCTGCCCGCCACCAGAGCTTCCACCGAGGCGATTTGCGCCGCCACGTCGGCCGGTGGAACGGCGGATTCCAGCACCACGTCCAACAGTGCGTGCGCGTAACGGCTGGCCGCTGCGGAGATCATTGCCGCGCCCCGGGCCGGGTGCCCTCAAGCTGAACCGTGAATGCTTTCAACAGACGCGATTGCGCCGGCGCGTCCATGCCCTTGCGAATCCGCTCTTCGGCGAGATCCAGAGCGAGCCCGGCCGCGAAGGAATGCAGGCTTTGCCGGGCCAGTTTGCTCATGGAGTCGATTTCCCGCTCCGTCTGTTGCTGCAAGCGCGCCAGGTGGTGTTCGGTTTCCTCGCGGATCCGGTCGCCCTCTTTCGCGAACCCGCCGCTCGCTTCCGCCCGCAGTTTCTCGATCTCCGCGCCCAGCGCGGCCAGGCGCTGCTCGATCTCGCGCGCCCTGGCTTCCGCCTCGGCTTTGATCCGCCCGGATTCGGTAATGTCCTTCTGAATGCCATCGGTGCGCGACCGGAAAAAGGCCGGGACGTTCTTCCCGATCAGGTAGCCCAGACCGCCCGCCAGGATCAGAAAGTTCGCCCACTGCCACGGGACCAGGTTCCCCTCCTTCGCGGCCTTTTGCTCCTCGCCAAAGGCCAGCGGGGCCAGCAGCAGCGCGCCAAGCGCGAGCCAGCGGAATCGCATCAGCCCGCCCTCCCTTCCAGAACCAGCCGTGAGATCTGCTCGGCCAGGGAGGCGCTTTGGCCCGCGAGGTCGCGCTTCGCCGCCTCGGCTTCAGCCTCGATGGAGACCTTCGCGCTGTGCAGCGCATCGTGAGAATGGCTGCGCGCTTTCTCGATCAGACGGGCCTGGTCGGCCAGCCATTTTTTCCGCGCTTCTTCGTGCTCCCGGTACATCTCCGTACGCGCCTTTTGCAACGCCGCTTCGTACTCGGCGGTCTTCTCGGCGGCGCGCTTCGCGCTGGCCTCGGCCGCTTCCCGCGCGCCCCTGGTGGCGTCGTCCCGTTGCTGCAAAATTTTCTTCAACGGCCCGAAGAACATGCCCTTCAGATAGAGGTGCAGCAGGATGATCAGAATGATCGTGGGGACCGACTGCAGTAAGATCCGGCCCAGTGAGTGCAGTGTCGCTTCCATTTGGTTGAGGGAACAGAACTCCAGGGAAGTCCCGAGGCAGACAGCAAATTGAGGAGCGCCCTGAAGCACTATCCTCGCACATGTCGCGGAGGGTGTTCAACGAGGCCAAGGAGGCGGAACTGGAGCTGTGGCAGACCGGACCCGGCAACCAAACAGGACATCCAGGACCTGATGGCCCTTATGGCGCGGGATCGTCAAGCGGCGGTACAAGACATCCAGGACCTGAAGTCCGCCGTAGCGAAGGACATCCAGGATCTGAAGGCCGCTACCGTGCACGACATCCAGGAACTGAAGGCCGCCATCGAGAAGGTCGAGACAACCCTGCTCCCCGGGTTCTGGAAGCGGCCCAGTACCAACGACATCAAGATCCGATCCGTTGCCACTCGCACCGGCGACCTGTGAGGAGCGGATGGGGATTATCGAGCAGCGCGTTTTCGACCTCGAGCGCCAGCGCCGCGCATCGTGAAAGCGAAGCCCCCGAAAGAAGTCAGGGCCGCCGGCTTACGTCGACGGCCCGCACTCAGGTGATGTAAGACAGCCTACGGTCAGCTATCGGTTAGCATCGTCGGCAGCCTGTCTCAGTTCCTCGTTAACGCGGTCCAGCATCTCCTTGGCCCGCTGAGCGTGACCATGCATGTCCCACTCATTGGCCTTCTGCGCGTCAAGGATTTTTTCCCAGGCCTTGTGGCTCAGATCCTGCGCCGCCGCAAGATTGGGGTGACGATGATGAGAGATGTCCCGCTCGGGCGGCTGGGCCACGGCGGCGACTCCGATAATAAGCAACAAACCAACTGCAAGCACGAGGAGTTTGGTTTTGAGCATAGCTGCGATTTTAGTCCCGATCACGGGGGCCTTGCAATAGGGATCTTTCCGGTGGGATGGACCGAGGAACCGCTAAATTGGGGCCGCCGGCATACGTGGACGGCCCTCCGAAAGTGACGTGCGTTGGTGCTAGTTATGGTTGGCGGCGGTGGCGGCCTGTCTTAGTTCATTGTTGGCCTGGTCCAGCAGTTCCTTGGCCTTCTGAGCGTGACCTTGCATGTCCCACTCGTTGGCCTGCTGCGCCGCAATGATCTTCTGATAGGCCTGCTGGCTGAGACGCTGCGCCGCCGCCAGGTTGGGGTGACGTTTCCCGGAGATGTTGCGCGCGGGCGGTTGGGCCAGGGCGACAACTCCGATGATCATGAGCAATCCAACAACAATCGCGAGTAGTCTGGTTTTGAGCATAGCTGCGATTCTAGCCTCGATCCGCGGGCCGTGCAAGAGGAATTTTCAGCCGAGACTTCCCGGGACTTTCCGGGTTAGCAGCTTGCATCCGGACGCGATCCAGCGCACAATACCCCGGTGCACACACGACGAAGTTTCCTGCGTTTTGGCGCTTCCCTGCTGCTCTCGATCGCCGCCGCGGCCGCCCAGGCGCCTAGGTACCAGATCGTGGACGGCCACCTCCACTTCCTCAACTTTGTGCAGGAAACCGCGGGCATGGACGCGTTCCTCCAGGCCATGGACGACACCGGGGTAACGGAGGCGGCGATTCTCGGCATGCCCGTCGTGAAGAAGTGGGACGAAGGCGACGAGAGAAGACCCACTTACTATCTGGACAACGACTCCCGGGTGTATTGGTATAGCGCGACGGACTTTCTGGTGGCGCGGGCCATCCAGGAACTGCCGAAGGAGAAGCAGGCCCGGCTGCATCCATTTATCTGCGGCATCAACAGCGCGGACCGCAACGCGGTGGATCACGTCGAGCGCATGCTGGCGCTCTATCCCAACTTCTGGCAGGGCATCGGCGAAGTGTTCCTGCGCCACGACGACCTGACCGCGCTCACCTACGGCGACGTTCCGCGCGCGACATCGAAGGCGTTCGGCCGGCTGCTGGATCTGGCCGCGGCGCACGATCTGCCCGTTCTGGTGCACAGCAACATCGGGCCGGCGTGGAGAGAGCAGCCGGAGTTTCTGGGTGAGATCGAATCGGCCATCCAGGCCCATCCGAACACGCGCATCATCTGGGCGCATGCGGGCATCAGCCGGCGCATCGTCATCCCCAATCACACGGACATTCTGCGGCGCATGCTGGGCCAGTATCCCAATCTCACCATCGACCTCTCCTGGGTCATCTTCGACCAGGAGATCGCGCCGGCCGGCGTGCTGGACCAGCGATGGGCCGCGTTGATCGAAGAGTATCCCAATCGCTTCGTGATCGGATCGGACGTGGTGGGCGTGGTGGACCAGTACAAGCCGACCATCCAGCGCTACTATCTGCTGCTGGACGCGCTGAAGCCGGAGACCGCGCGCAAAGTGGCGCACGACAACTTCCTGGCCCTGCTGCCCGCGCGAAAATAGGCGGTGGGCTTCGGCTTGTGGATCGACGGCGAAGAGCGCCTGGCGTGGGCCAGCGGCACGCATGAATACCGTCCGTTGGGCGCGGCCGTGATTGCGGTGACGGATCAGTTCCGGCTCCGCGATTTTCAGGGCATCCGCCGCCGGCCCGCGCGCCTGGGCAATTCGTTCGCCGGGTTCTTCGGGTCGCTGGAAGAGGTGAATCAGTATCTGCGCCGCGCGCGCCGCTCCACGGCCCGCCCGCCAAGGCCGGGGCCAACGCCTTCGCACGTGCGATGATGGCGCCCCCGAGGCGGGTGCGAGAGAGCGCTTCTGAACCGCGACGGTCACGGAGCGGACTAAAGACCGAGTGCGGATCGCCCGCCAGTCTCACCGTATTTGACGATTGCGTGACCGCCGATATCCGCTTTCCGGCCGGTGCTCGCCACCTTGCCCCTGGACAGGGTCCCATGCACGGTTACCGAATCGCTTCTCACATCGAACGCCCATCCCGTCTCTGAGTCTGGTCAGGCTGTTAAGATCATGGCTTGTGGATTCGCGCGCTTGTGTTTTCGGCGGGCTTGCTGCTGGGTCAGCCGGCGGAGGATCAACCAGCACAGTACCCGCGATTCCTCTTGAACTCCTACATCGGGGTTCAACTCGGCTACATTGATTACCCTTTTTCCAATTCACAGTTGCAGCCGGGTTTCCACGCGCAATCCGTCCAGGTTCCGCATCTGGCCGCACGCGTTTTTCTGTTCGGACACGAGTTCAATCAATACTTCTCGGCACAAATTAGCGACATGCGCCCGGTGGAGTGGGTGCATTACCAGGACGTGAATGGTGCTGAAGACAGCCATTCGGTATGGATGAATGTAGCGGGGTTGACCGCGAAAGCGCGCCTTCCGCTAACGCGCAGGTTGTCCGCATTTGGCGAAGGCGGGCTCGGCGTGGTCACCCGAAAGGGATTCGCGATCGGGCCATCGTCGGTTGTCAACGACGCCAGTTACGCGGCCCTTCTGTTCGGAGCGGGCCTGGATTACCGCGTCAGCGATAACTGGGCGCTGGTGACAGAGGTCACGGCCGCGCCAGGCCGTTCGGCCGACGCACAGCCCCGCACGGTGTTCTTCTCCAGCGGATTCGATTACACCATGCGGCGTCTTCCCGCCCCATCCGCCCAACAGGAGCCCGCTGGGACGAGGAGCCTCGTTCAGATTGGATATGTCACCGACGTTCTTGGCTACGGCGCGAACAATTTCGTTTCGAAAGGCGCGGTCCCGGTCTTTTTTCCCGGTCTGGTTGAGGTGGCGCACGGCCTGTCCGTGAATTACCAACGCAATGTGTTCCACACGCGCCGGTTGTTCGCGCTCGATTGGGGCGCTGCCATCTCATCGTGGAGGAGCAGAGAAGGCCAGGGTTTTTACACCGCTTCCTTATACCCCGTGCCTCGCTTCATCCTGGTTCGCGCGAAACCGCTGGAGCTCGATTTCATCTATTCGCTCGCCGGGCCAACATTCATCACCAGGACCACGATTGACGGTCAGGACACCGGCAAACGGTTCACGTTCCAGGATTTCATGGGCGCCCGGGTCTTCCTGGGCAGGAGCCGGAAACTCACCGCCGAAGTTCGGATTGCGCACTACTCCAACGGCAATCTGTTCCCGCGGAACGCCGGGGTGACGATTCCTCTGGGCCTCTTGCTCGGATCGACGTTCTGAAGCGCGATCGGGCGCGTGAACCCCTCCTCAATCGCGCGCCAGGCCGCCGGTCTTTGGAACGGTCCGGATCGCACTGGGCCTGACCTGCATCTTTCTACGTAATGGGGCGGACGCCCTGCGGGAGCGCATTCATCGCCCATCTTCGTTGAGTACACGCAACCCGCCGACAGCCCTTGGACGCGTACGACCCGGATCTTCGTGTCGATTCGCGGCCCCCATGTGGCGCTTCACCCGCAACAACGGCATCACCGAAGGCTTTCACAACAAGATGGAGCTCATCAACCGCCAGGCCTACGGCTTCCGCAACTTCGAAAACTACAGACTTCGGGTCAAGGCATTATGTGGTTGAACTGGTCCGGCATCGGGGCCTGCCCCCGTTGTTGGCGTAGAGCCCGTTAGAGCCATGGACAGTGTTTGGCGTCCCCAGCGGGATTCGAACCCGCGTTATCGCCGTGAAAGGGCGGTGTCCTAGGCCGGGCTAGACGATGGGGACGGCTGGAAAATCGCGACAGGACGGGCCCCGGAAAGCACCCGCACCTCTTTAGCGTAGCGGCACGCGGGCATCTACGTCAAATCTCGCGGCATAACGCGGCTGCGCCGCGTGTCCCTGCACACTCATCGCTATCATCGAGGGAGTCCATGTCTCTTCTCCTCGGTTGCCAGAGCATCGCCAAAGCGTGGGATTCGCGCGCTCTGTTCGACAACCTCTCCTTCGGCATCTTCGATGGCGACCGCATCGGTCTGGTCGGCCCCAACGGCTCCGGCAAATCCACGCTGCTGCAGATCCTCGCCGGCCTCATCCCGCCCGATTCCGGCGTGGCCGCGCCGCGCAAGCTGCTGCGTGTCGGCTATGTGGAACAGGACTCCACCTTCCCGCCCGAGGCCACCATCGGCGAGCTCATGCGCGCCGTCCCCATCGCCGATCATCTGGATGAAACCGAACTGGCCGGGCGCATCAACCAGACGCTGGGACGCGCCGGCTTCACCAATGCGGATCAACGCGCGGGCACGCTTTCCGGGGGCTGGAAGAAGCGTCTGGCCATCGCGCTGGAGCTGGTAAAGCAGCCCGGCCTGCTGCTGCTGGATGAGCCCACCAACCACCTGGATCTCGAAGGCATTCTCTGGCTGGAGAAGATGCTGCGGTCGGCGGACTTCGCTTCGCTCACCATCAGCCACGACCGTTACTTTCTGGAGAACACCGCCACGGTGATGATGGAACTCGACCGCGCCTACCCCGACGGGCTGTTCCGCGCGCCCGGCAACTACAGCGAGTTCCTGGTGAAAAAAGAAGCGTTCCTGGCGGCGCAGGCGAAGCACCAGGACGCGCTGGAGAACAAGGTCCGGCGCGAGATCGAGTGGCTGCGCCGCGGGGCGAAAGCGCGCACGACGAAATCGAAGGCCCGCATCGACGAAGCCGGACGGCTGATCGGCGAACTGGGCGACTTGAACGCGCGCACGTCCAAAAGCACCGCGCGTATCGATTTCACCGGCACGGACCGCCGCACCAAACGGCTCATCGAGGCGCGCCACGTCAGCAAGGCGATGGGCGGCCGCCCGTTGTTTCGCGATTTGTCGTTCGTGCTTTCGCCTGGCGCGCGGCTGGGCTTGCTGGGGCCCAATGGCAGCGGCAAGACCACGCTGCTGCAACTGCTCACCGGCGAGCGCGAGCCGGACGCGGGGGAGGTGGCGCGCGCCGACAACGTGCGCATTGTTTACTTCGACCAGAACCGCGAGAAGCTGGACCCCGCCGTCACGCTGCGCCGCGCGCTGGCGCCGGAGGGCGATTCAGTGATATATCGGGACCGCCCCACGCACGTGGCTGGCTGGGCCGCGCGTTTCCTGTTTCGCAACGAACAGCTCGAACTGCCCGTGGGCCGGCTCTCCGGCGGTGAACAGGCGCGCGTGCTGATTGCGCGCATGATGCTGCAGCCCGCCGATGTGCTGCTGCTCGATGAGCCCACGAACAATCTCGATATCCCCACGCTGGAAGTGCTGGAGGACAGCCTGCTCGATTTTCCCGGCGCCATCGCGCTGGTGACGCACGATCGCTATTTGCTCGACCGCGTATCCACCGCGATCGTGGGTTTGGATGGACTGGGCGGCGCCGCGCTGTACGCGGAGTGCGCGCAGTGGGAAAAAGAGATGGCCGGGGCACGCCGCCGCGAGCGCGAGCCGGTGGCTCCTGAAAAACCGGCTCAGAAGAAAAAGCTGTCCTACCACGAAAACCGGGAATGGGAACAGATGGAGGGGCGCATCCTGGAAGCGGAAGCGACGCTGCGGCGCGCGCACGAGGAGATGCAGAACCCCCAGGGCAGCTCCGACGCCACCGTAATGCGGTCGCGCTATGAAGCGCTGCAGGCGGCCCAGTTGAGCGTGGATCAGTTGTACGCCCGCTGGGCGGACCTGGAAGCGAGGCTTGCAGGCTGAAACACGTGGCGCGGGGCCATGCCCTGCGAACCCCGGTATACGATACTCTGTCAAGCAATGGCTCCAGTTTTGCCTGAGGTGGTCGTGGTTCCGGCGGGCCCCTGGCTGCGATTCCTCAACCTGCTGAAGCGCACCTTGCTGTCCGCGTTGGACGACGGCTGTTTCGGCATCGCCAAGGGCGCCGCGTACTCGGCGTTGCTGGCCTTCTTCCCGGCCATGGCCTCGCTGACCGCGATTCTGGCGCAGGCGCGCGCCGATGCGGTATCCCGTGTCATCTCCCATTTTCTGTTCGAGCTGGCGCCGCCGGGCTCGCAGGATCTCATCCGGATTGTTTTCACCGTGCGCGGCCAGCGCCCGCTGTGGCTGCTGGTGGTTGGGACATTGCTCTCCGTGTGGGCGGCAACCGGCGCCATGATGAGCCTGATGGAGGGTTTCCAGGCGGTCTACAAGCTGCCGGGTGGCCGGCCTTTCCTGAAACAGCGCGCCGTGTCGGTGCTGCTGGTCTTCTCCGCGGCCATTCCGGCGGTTGGCGCATCCAGCCTGATGCTGTTCGGGACGCGCTCGGAGCGCGCCATCAGCGAATGGTTGCACCTGGTGCCGGAAGGCGCGCAATTCCAGTGGTGGGTGGTGGTGGTGAGCCGCACCTTCCGCTATGTCATCGCGCTGGGCGCTACCGTGGTGGTGACCGCGCTGCTCTACTACTTCGGACCGAACCGCCCCAACAAGAGGATGCGCGACGTGTGGCCGGGCGCGTTCCTGGCGACGGTGCTGTGGTTGCCCGCGACGGCCGGCTTCGGCTGGTATGTAGGGCATCTGGCGAATTACAACGTGCTGTATGGAAGCGTGGCCGCGGGCATTGTGCTGCTGGTGTGGATGTATCTGCTGGCGGTGATCGCGCTGCTCGGCTGCGAGTTCAACGCGGAATATGAGAGGCGGTTGTGATAGCGGCGCGCGGGGGCTGATGACTTGGGCTCGTGACCCTGGCAGCGCACGGCGCTGCCCCACGTACCTGCGTGATCGCGCTGCTCGGCTGCGAGTCCAATGGCGGAATCAGGGTAGCGATTGTGGCGCAGCGCCATGCGCTGCGATTCCGCCTGTGTCCTGGCAGCGCACGGCGCTGCCCCACGTACCTGCGTGATCGCGCCGCTCGGCTGCGAGTCCAATGGCGGAATCAGGGTAGCGATTGTGGCGCAGCGCCATGCGCTGCGATTCCCCCTGTGTCCTGGCAGCGCACGGCGCTGCCCCACGTACCCTGCCTAACGCGGAATTCGAGCGGCGGCTGTAGCGGCTTCCTCAACCGTGGCGAAATGCATCGTAGTTGGCCTGATTTGCGGCCGCCCGGTTACCGCGCCGCGATCATGAAAAGCGCGCCCATGATTACTTCTTGTCTTTTGAGGAGTCTTTTGGGGCGTCTTTCGAAGAATGATCCTTGTCGTCGTGCTCGATGTCGATGTCCGGAACTCCCAGACCGTGCAGCTTCTTAAGATCCTCTATCCTCAGGACGCCGTCGATGTACACCACGCTCAGCTCTTTCGGTTCCGCGCTGATCACCGCCAGCCCGCCGCCCGCGCCGGTGTTGATGTAGACCTCGTCGATTTCAGTGATCGTCCCGTCTTCGTCCTTCTGTCTTGACTCGACGATCCTCGACCAGCCGCGCGAGCGAATCTGTTGCCGGATCGGCTCCACGTCGGCCATGGAGTACTGGTCCTTCGAGGAGAACTCGAAGTTGCGCACATAAACGCCGTTCAGCCCGTCAACGAGCGACTTGACGGTCTGCTGGTCCTTGTCGCCGCCGGACAGAAACACCCCCGCCAAATGGAGCAGATTCTTATCCAGCGTGACGTTGTTGACCTCTTTCGCCTTCGCTTCGAGCTTGTCCAGACCCGACAGATCGAGCGCCTGCCCCCACGCCGCCCCCGTTACGGCGGCCAGTATGATTGCCCCCAGCCATATCGTTTTCATAATGTCCCCTTCACCTCATCCCGGTCGACCTTCATCACGGCCGACGAATTCTGAATCCTGTTCTGCACCCGCTGGATCTTTTCGGCCGCCAGACGCAGCGCGAACATCAACTGGCGGTTGGCCGCCTCCGCCCGCTCCGCGCGATGCCGTTCGTACAGCAACGCCGAGAACATCACCAGCAGCACCGCCGCGATAGCCGTCAGGGGACGCCACCGCGTCCAGACCGGCGCGCGCCGTTGCGGTACCCGCGCCATCACCCGTTCCGCGAACCCCGCCGGGGGCTCCCGCCTTTGCAAAGCTTCCCGAAGCCGATCTTCAAAATCGTTCATGATTCCCGTTCCAATTTCCCGCGCAATAGGGCCAGCGCGCGGTGCAATTTGCTCTTCACCGTATTCACCGGCATCTCCAGGACCGCCGCGATCTCGGTGGGGTCCATGTCTTCCTGGTACCTCAGAACCACGATGGCCCGCTGCTTTTCGGGCAGCGAAGCGATCAGGCGGCGCAACTTCTCAGACGCCATCGGGTCTTCGCGCGAAGCCGGGCTGGCCGGTTCCGGAGCGTCTTCCAGCGATGTCAGCGCCTCGCGTTTGCGTTTGCGCACGCGATCGATACAGCGGTTCACCGTAACCCGCCGGAGCCACGAAACCAGATGCGCCCCGGATTCGATGTGCCGCAGGTTCCGGTACAACTCCAGAAAAACGTCCTGGGCCAGCTCTTCGGCGAGCGCGGTGTCGCGCAGGAACGACCAGGCCACGCCGTACACCATGGACTGGTTGGCGCGCACGATGCCCGCGAATGCGGTTGTGTCGCCCTCGACCGACCGATCCAGCAGCGCCCCCACGAATTCGATTGTCACGCTCGCCACTGTCCGATATTACGTTGCGGGGTTGGGTTGAGGTTGCAAAATCTGCGGTGGTGGGTGGCGCCGGGGCCGGGCCGCGGCGCCACGATGGGTTTCAGGGCAGGGAATTGGCAATGGTAACGCTTAGGGCTCTCGTAGGGCTGCTTACCGAGTACACTCTTTCGCTGACACTGCGAAGAATGGTTGCCCGGTCGACCGACCCCGTCTGGTCGAACCTCTCAATCAACAGCGCCGGTCCCGCCGGGAGCGCCAGTTCCTGGATGCTGGCCAGCTGGTCGGCTGGAATGTCCACCAGCCAGGCTGGGTTTGCCGCATAGTCCCGGGCCAGGGTTTGGGCGTCCGCCCATGAGAGCCCGGCGCTCCGGAACGCTGCTTCCGCAAGGCGCTCCAGAGGGAAGCCAGCGGGGATGGACAGCTCGACGGGCCGCATCTGAGCGATCTGAATGCCGCCCGGGTAATCCGCGTTCACCACCGCTCCAACGTCGCTTCGCAGCGTCGCATTCTCCCATTCGGCGGGAACCTGCAAGTCCGTTGCGCCGGCGGCGTCGAGTGCACTTTGCAGATCCCGAACGTGGATGGTCTGTTCCATGACCATCGGTCCGGCCACGGTGATCGCCGGAGTCGCATTCAGCGTCCCCGGGGGCGGCAGATACGGCTTGAAACCCGCCACCCGTTCCGCCTGATCGGCATCGCTCACGCTTTGCTCGATGCCGTTTTCGGTTATGTGCATGCGCAGGGGCAGCCGGGAAAGGTCCACGCGGACGGCCTGCACGCGGTTGAGAACCAGCCGGTCCCAGATCCCCTGGCCAATCGCCCTGGTTTGCGGGAGCGCCGCCACGGCGATACACACCGCCACGGGAACGGCGATTCTGACCCAATGTCCGGCGCCGCGGCGCGCTTCCAGCCTGGAGCTGAGGAGCTGGCGCGCGACCACGGGATCGGGCTGCCATTGCGGATCGAGAGAGGACAGCCGCTCCGCGACCCAGTGTTCGTTGCAATTGTTTTCGATGCCGTTACTTGTTTCCATATCGTTTCAAGTACTCCTTGCGGAATGCATCCTGAGCGCGGCTCAACAGACTTCCGACATAATTGGGATTCACTTCGAGAGAGGCGGCCATCTGGCGGTAGCTGATCCCCTGGCTCTGCAGGAGCAGCAACGTGGCCTGCCGCCGGCTCAGGCACGCGAGCACTGTCCGGACATTGTGCTGCTCGACGCTGGCGTTGTACAGATGCTCCGGCGTGGGAGGCGCGTCGCGAAACGCCGCCAGGAGACGCTCGAAACGGCTGCGGCGCGACAGGCGGCGCAGCTCATCCAGCGCCGTTCGGACCGCCGTCCGGTACAGCCATCCCTCCGCCCGCTCGCCGTGAGCGTTCGGATTCCGCCACCACTTCAGGAACACGTCCACCGCCAGCTCCTCCGCGCGGGCCTGGTCATGAATCACCAAACCAATGACGCGGGCAATGCGCGCGTATTGCGCGCGAAAAATCGAGTCGAGCGCTTGCGTCCCCTCGTTTTGCCTTTCGTCCACTGTGGCCATGCTACTTGCATTCACATGACAAGAACGCTCGGCGGGCGTGTTTTGTGGCATGGGCTGCTAGGAGGGAGGGCCCAGGGAGCGGCTGCGCACGGCGTTGCGGGTGGCGGTGAGCAGGCGGCCCAGGGACTCGCCGGGCAGGGAACTGATGATGGGGTTGAACAGCCAGGCGAGGCCGAAGGGTGGCGAACGCGACAGCGAAACGTTCCGGGACTCTATGTAAACGCCTCCGTCCTTCTCTTCCAGCCTCCAGTACGTGTTCAGCCGCCATAGATAGCCGCGGTCATGGCCGGGCTTGGCGGTCGCCTCGACGATGCTGGTGGCGGCGGCGCTGGTGTACTGGCGGGTGCTGCTTACGGGGTACCAGGTGACGGCCTGGTCGACGTCCAGAACCACCGTCACCACCTTGCTTTCCACCAGGCGGAAGTGGATGTTCCAGACGTTGCCTTCATGGCCGAGGAGCCGGGTATCGGTGACTTCGGGGCCATAGTAGTTCTTGTGGCTCGGGTAGTCCTGGAGAAAGGAAACCACCTGGCTGAGTTTCACGCCGGGAATAAAGGCGGCGCCGATCCAGTCGTGAATGATGGCCCCGCCGATGTCGGAATCGCCGGTTTTGCCGAAGGGTTCCACGGCCACCTGGCCGTCGCGGACGCGCTGCCAGCGCGCCGGGGAGCGCTCCGCCCAGAGATACGCCGGAGACCGCACTTCGTCGTGGATGTGGGCTTCGGCGGCTCTGATGTAGGCCTCGTACTGCGCCTGAATCGCCGGCTTCAGCGGTGGCAGGCTGGTATCGCCGGCGAGCGCGACGGTGGCGGCCAGGGCTAGGCAGCCTGCGACGCCGCCGCAGGCTGCAAGCCTGCCCCACATCGGAAAAAAATAGGTCAGCATCTGTCAAATCCGGTGGAAGCTGCGGAGAATTTCGCGCGTGGAGTAGCGCAAGGCGATGGGCCGGCCGTGCGGGCAGCTCATCGGGTATTGCGTTTCGGCCAGCGCCTTCAGCAGCCACTGCATTTTGGTTTGATCCAGCCGCATGTTCACCTTGATGGCCGCCCGGCAGGCAATGGACGCCGCCATGCCCCGGCGCAGGTCGCTCACGGAGGCTTTGCGAAGCTCCGTTTCGGCTATCTCCAGGATTTCCTGGATGATCTTCTCCACGTCGCCCGCGCCCACGTCGGCGGGCGCCGCTTTCACGGCGATGGTGCGCGTGCCGAACGGCTCGGTTTCGAACCCCATGCTATCCAGCTCAGAGGCGATGCGCGCGTATTCGAGCTGCTGCCCGGCGGTGAGTTCAATCAGAATGGGCATGAGCAGTTGCTGCGCTTCCACGCGGCCGCGGGATTGCTCGCGAAGCACCTTCTCAAAGAGGATGCGCTCGTGGGCCACGTGCTGGTCGATGATCCACAGGCCATCGCGTCCGGCGGCCACGATGAAGCTGTCATGAATCTGGCCGAGCGGGCGCAGTTCGGGCAGCGTGGCCAGGCTTTGCGGGATCTCGGTGTATTCGGCGGGAAGGCCCGCGTGCGTTTCGGGCACGGGCAGAGGGGCGGACGGGCTTTCGTCCTGAAAGCTGAAGCGCGGCCCCAGCGTAAACACCGGCAGGTCTTCGACTCGCTCCAACGGCGCCAGCGGGTCGGGAACAGGCTCGAACTGCTGGTTTTCGATGCGCTGGGTGAAATCGGAGAAGGGCAGATCGGCGCCTGCCTGCGGTGCCCATGCCGGGGCAAGGCTGGCGGCCGGGCGCATGGTGACCAGGCGATCGCGAATGGAGTCGCGCACGAAATCGTGCACGAACGTCCCGTGGCGGAAGCGCACCTCGGTTTTCGACGGGTGCACGTTTACGTCCACCTCTTCGCAATCGCAATCGAGGAACAGCAGCGCGAAAGGGTAACAGGCCGGCGGCATCAGGTTGTGATAGGCGGAGGAGAGCGCGTGCAGCAGCAGCTTGTCGCGAATGAGCCGGCCATTCACGAACAGGAAGATGGAATTGCGATTCAGCTTCTGCACCTGCGGGCCGGAGACGAAGCCGCGCACCATGAAGACGCGCGAAGACGGCTCGTCGCCTTCCACAATGCCAAGTTCGCTCTCGATGGCGCCGAGGTCGATGAGGTCGTCCAGAACTTTGCCGCCGAACACCTGGTAGACGCGTTCGCGCAGCGTTTCGACGGGCGTGACGTCCAGCAGCGAGTTGGCGCCGTTGCGGAGATGGAAGGCCTTGCCGGGGTGGGCGAGGCTGTAGTGGGTGACCAGCGAGGCGATGTGGGCGAGCTCGGTTTGCTCCGAGCGCAGGAATTTCTTGCGCGCGGGGACGTTGAAGAAGAGATCGCGAATAGTGATGGCGGTGCCGCGCGGGGTGGTGAATTCGTCGCATTTGAGGAGTTTGCCGCCGGCGATTTCCACGCGAGTGCCCGCCGTTTCACCGTCCGAGCGTGTTTCCAGCACGAGGCGCGAAACGGAGGCGATGGAAGGCAGGGCTTCGCCGCGGAAGCCGAGTGTGGCGATGGCCAGAAGATCGCGCACGTCGCTGAGTTTGCTGGTGGCGTGGCGTTCGAAGGCGAGCAGCGCGTCGTCGCGGAGCATGCCGCTGCCGTTGTCGGTGATGCGGATAAGCTGCCGGCCGCCCGCTTCGACGTCGATGCGCATCTCTGTTGCGCCGGCGTCCAGCGAGTTCTCGAGCAGTTCCTTGACCACCGAAGCCGGCCGCTCTACTACTTCGCCCGCCGCGATCTTGTTTGCCACCGCGTCCGAAAGGACGCGAATCCTGCCCATGCTTTCAGGCTACTCGACCGGAGCTGAATCATTCTGAGGAGCGCTCCCGATCCGTTTATGACCCGCAACGGCGTGGGACCGGTTTTCGTACCGGCGGACGTCGCCGCTCGCAACGTTGCGCAGAGGTATCTAGAATTCCCCACGCCTCGTGATCCGCCTCTCCGGCGATGGAGCAACGGACTCTTCGCTGGGAATGTAGCAGAGGGACCATGGGCCGGTGCGAGGAGAAGATGTTAAGTTGGCGGAAACAGGGATTAAAGAGTTTGCGGATTGTTGTTACAGGCGGGCCGGGGGCCCGCGGCAGGGCACGGCCCTGCCCCACAGCCGATTTATTGGACGGGTTCGAAATCGAAGTATGCCAGGTTGTTGTTGGCGTTGTAGTGGAGCGTCAACAGGTGCAGGCCGGTGCTGGGGAAAGTGATGCGGCCGCAATCCATGGCCTTGTTCCATTTGTGCCAGTCGCCGGTGTCGATGGGGAGTTTGCAGGATGCGGCGGGCTGGTTGTCGAGTGAAAATTCCAAGGTGTTGGCGGCCTTGCCGTAGAGGGCGTCGATGGTGTAGACGCCGGCCGTTTTCACGTTGACCGTGTAGTTGGTCCATTCGCCGTCCGCCTCCCAGCCGATGTAGAGCTGCTGCTTCGGAGGGTCGTACAGGTTGGGGTGACTGAAATCGGCGAAGCTTTTTGTGTAGGAAATATCCACGCCTTCGTTTTCCCGGAAATAGCAGATGTATTCGGGCACGCCCGGCTCACAATGGCTGGTGAGCGGGCCGCCGGGTCCGCCCATGTGGAACGACTGATGGTTCAGCTCGCCGCTGCCGTGGTTGATGGCGTCGGTGTCGTGATAGGCGACTCCTTCGCCTCCGAGATCGTACAGAGCGCACTGGATGACGCCGGGGATCACCTGCGGGGCCGATTTGTAATGGCTGTCCTGAAAGGGCTGGCCTTTGTAGTCCGCCGGAATAGCGGCCAGAAAGAGTACGAGAATGAGCGATACGAACGTCATCGCTGGTTATGCTATCAGAGATGGCGGTGATTATTTCGCTGCTCCGCGGGGTCAATCTTGGCGGGTATCACCGGATCGCCATGGCCGATCTGCGGGAGCTGTATGAATCCCTCGGGTTGCGCGATGTGCAGACCTGCCTGCAAAGCGGCAATGTGGTTTTCCGGAGTGGCGCGCGGGATCTGGCCGCGCTCGCGAAACGCATTGAGAAGGGGATTGAGCGGAGCTTCGGGTTTCGTTCCGACGTCGTCCTGCGCACTGCTTCCGAGCTGCGCGACACGATTGCCGCATGCCCGTTTGCCTCGCGGCCCGGTCTGGATGCGGCGAAGCTGGCGGTGACGTTTCTTGCCCGCGAACCTGACGCGGAGGCTCTGGCGAAGGTCGGCGCGGTCGGTTACGAGCCTGAAGAGTTGCGGCTTGGGCGGCGCGAGATGTATGTGTACTTTCCCCATGGCATGGGGCGCACGCGATTCTCGGTGGAGAGGATTGAGAAGATCCTCGAGACCGCCGGGACCAGCCGCAACTGGAACACGGTCAGGCGGCTGCTGGACCTGGCGGAAGAGATGGAAGCCAGAACGGCTCGGGCGTCCGGATGAACTGGACCGGCACTTCGGTGACGAACGGCTTCAGCCATTCCGCGCAGTACTTCATGCCGGATTCTTCGGAGACCACGTGGCCCATCACGATGAGCGCCTTTTTCTGGCCGGCGGCGATGGCGTCCTGCGCGTATTCCACCGCTTCCCACTCGCGGGCTTCTCCGCAGATTACGGCGTCGATTTCGGGGCGGGCGAGGAGTTGGACGCCGGGGTCGCGGCTGAGATAGCCCCAGTTTGCGGCCACCCGGCGGATGGGCAGGTCAGGGTTGCCGACCACGCGCATGGCACGGATGTGCAGGCGTCCGGCGATGTCTTGCGCCAGCCGGGCGAGCGTGGTGTTGAAGGTGAACTCGTGCGGCTCGGCGGGGTCGATGACGTTTTTCTCCCAGCCGAGTTGCTGCATCATGCCGGTGGCGATGCCGTCGGGGTGGTGGGCGTGCCAATGGTCGTGGAAGCGGAAGATCACCATGTCGTGCTCGCGGATGAAGCCGCTCTTGAATTGGAAGACGGGGTTGTTCGTGAGGGTGCCGGTGGTGTCCTCATGCAACCAGAAAGTGGGCTCGTGGGTGATCACCAGGTTCAGGCCGGCGGCGGCTGAGCGCTGGAGGACGTCGAGAGTGGCCATCATGACGGAGGCGACGCCGCGGACCGGGGTGTCCGGGTTGCCCGCGATGACCTTGTCCACGGTTTGGGCGCGCCAGGGGATGCCGGCGTTTTTCCTGATGCGGTCTATGATTTCGGCGGCGGTGGGGGCTGGCGCGGGGGCGGCGGCGAGGGCGGCGGTGGCGATCAGTCCGGTGTTGAGAAATGTGCGGCGATTCATGGCTGGGGAGGAGTTTATCATGGGGCCGTTATGCTGTGATCAGTGCGCCTGGCGATCTTAGTCGTCGTTGTAGTGCTGGCTGGTTGCCGGCCTGCTCCCGCGCCCGCGGATGCCGATCCGACGCTGGAAGCCTGGTATGGCGACACCGTTCAGCAACTGGCTGGCCTCGACCGCGATGCCGAGCGATCTCTTGCCGGCGGCGATTCGGAGAGGGCCGCCGCGGATATTACGAGCGGGCTGCCTTTGGAAAAGCGGCTGATTTCGGTTTCGCGGCCGACGCTTGCCGCTACCCAGGCGGTCTCGGATCTGGATCGGCTGTATGGGCGGATGCTGCTGGGGAATCGCCACGTTGGCTGGGCCCGGCTCATGTTTCAGAAGAACCTGGCCCGGTGGCGGAACTGGACGCCGGTGACTGCCGACACCTCCCGGCGGTTGCAGCAGGCAAAGGACGATATTGCGGAGTGTGACCGGTCTCTGCCCTGAACCTGCTCTACAGCGAAACCGAAGGCAGGGCACGGCCCTGCCCCACAGCGAAGATTCCCAGGCGCAGCAATACTCAGTGTTACAACCAGACTGAAGGGCAGTGGAATTCAGCCGGTCTTGAAGCTCGGACCGGGCCGGATGCATCCAACCAGTGAACGCATTGGCGATCACCCCTTTGTTGACAGGCATTGGGGAGTTTTGACTAAAATATAGAAGTCGTTATGTCTTTTGCCCCGGTACTGACGCCGACCACCCCCACCGCTACTTCGCTGCTCGACCAGATTGGCGGCACGCCGCTGCTGCGTCTGGAGCGCATCGCCGCGGATTTTCCGGGGATCGAGATCTACGCCAAGGCCGAGTACTTCAACCCGGGCGGGTCAGTGAAAGACCGGGCCGCGCTGGCCATGATTCTGGACGGTGAGCGCAGCGGGCGGTTGCGGCCGGACCGGATCATCCTGGATTCCACCAGCGGCAACACCGGCATCGCCTACGCCATGATCGGCGCGGCGCGCGGGTACAAAGTGCGGTTGTGCCTGCCGGGGAACGCATCCCAAGAGCGTAAGCGCATGCTGCGGGCGTACGGGGCGGAGATGATCTTTACCGATCCGGCCGAGGGGTCCGACGGGGCCATTCGCAAGGTTCGCGAGATCTATGAAGCCAACCCGGATATCTATTTCTATCCGGACCAGTACAGCAACCCGGCCAACTGGAAAACTCACTTCGACACCACCGGCGCGGAGATCATCGAGCAGACGCTGGGGCGGGTGACGCACTTCGTCACCTCCATGGGAACCAGCGGCACTTTCACGGGCGTTTCGCGGCGGCTCAAACGGGACATTGCGGGCGTGCAGTGCATCTCCGCGCAGCCATCGTCGGGCTTTCACGGGCTGGAAGGGTTGAAGCACATGCCCACGGCCATCGTGCCGGCTATCTACGACCCCACTCTGGCCGACGACAACGTGTGGGTGGAAACGGAAGACGCGTACGCGATGGTGCGGCGCATGGCGCGCGATGAAGGCGTGCTGGTGGGGATCTCCTCCGGCGCGAACCTGGTGGCGGCGCGCACGGTGGCAAAGCGTGTGGCGGAACGCGGCGAAGAGGCCGTGATCGTCACCATGATTTGCGATAATGCCGACAAGTACCTGAGCGAACCGTTCTGGAATGATTAGAATCGAGCCCGAAGCGTGGGCCGTGATGGTGGCGCACGCCGAAAAAACGTATCCCGACGAATGCTGCGGCGCGATGGTGGGCGAGACCGGCGACGACGGCGCGAAGACCGTGCGGCTGGCCGTGCCCATGCGCAATTCGTACGAAGGACCGCAGGAAGACCGCTACGAGCTGCATCCCGAGGATTTGCTCGCAGCCGACCGGGAGGCGCGGGCGCGCGGGCTCGACCTGATTGGCATTTTCCATTCGCATCCCGATTGCGACGCGTATTTTTCTCAGACCGATTTGAAGAACTCGTGCCCGTGGTATTCGTTCGTGGTCCTTTCCGTGCAGAAGGGGCGGTTCCATCATGCCGCGAGCTTTCTGCCTGACGTGGATCAGACGGTGGCCGAAAAGGAAGAACTCATCTATGCCCAGGATTCTGATTCCCACACCGCTGCGGCAGTTCGCCGATAAGCAGAACGCCGTCGAGCTGGCTGGCGGGACGGTTGGCGAAGTGCTTGGCGCGCTGACCTCGAAGTATGCGGATTTGCGCCGCCATTTGTACACCGACGAGGGCAAGCTGCGCAGCTTCGTGAACGTGTATGTCAACGACGAAGACATCCGCTATCTGGAGAAGGATGCCACGCCGTTGAAGGACGGCGACACGGTTTCGATTGTCCCCAGCATTGCCGGCGGGAGCACGGGCGTGGCCGAGCCGGTGGCCGCGGCGGCTCTAAGCAAGGACGAGATTCTGCGGTACAGCCGGCACCTGATCATTCCCGAGGTGGGGATGGACGGCCAGCTCAAGCTGAAGCAGGCGAAGGTGCTGCTGGTGGGCGCGGGCGGGCTGGGCGCGCCGCTGGGTTTGTATCTGGCCGCGGCGGGCGTGGGGCGCATCGGCATCGTGGATTTCGATGTGGTGGACTTCACCAACCTGCAGCGGCAGGTGATCCACGGCACCAGCGACGTCGGGCGCAAGAAGCTGGATTCGGCGGCCGATTCGATGCGCGAGATCAACCCGCACGTGCGCATCGATAAATTCGAGGTGGCGTTGACCAGCGAGAACGCGCTGGATATTTTGAAGGACTACGATCTGGTGATCGACGGCACGGACAACTTTCCCACCCGCTATCTGGTGAACGACGCTTGCGTGCTGCTGAAGAAGCCCAATGTGTACGGGTCGATTTTCCGGTTTGAAGGGCAGGCCACGGTGTTCGCGTATGAGGGCGGGCCTTGCTACCGCTGTCTGTATCCGGAGCCGCCGCCTCCGGGTCTGGTGCCGAGCTGCGCCGAGGGTGGCGTGCTGGGGATTCTGCCGGGTACCATCGGTTTGATTCAGGCCACCGAGGCGGTGAAGCTGATTCTGGGGATCGGCGAGCCGCTGGTGGGACGGCTGCTGCTGTATGATGCGCTGGGGATGCGCTTCCGCGAGCTGAAGCTGCGGCGCAACCCGGAGTGCCCGGTGTGCGGCGATCATCCGACGATTACGAAGCTGATCGACTATCAGCAATTCTGCGGAGTGGTTCCGGTGGAGAAGCCTGTGGATACCAGCGAGATTGACGCGGTTGAGTTGAAGGCGAAGATGGACCGCAAGGACGCGTTCGTGCTGCTGGACGTGCGCGAGCCGCACGAGTTCCAGATTTGCCGGATTCCCGGGTCGGTTTTGATCCCGCTGGGCGATTTGCCGAAGCGGGTTGGGGAACTGGATCCGGCGAGCGAGATTGTGGCGCATTGCAAGATGGGCGGGCGCAGCGCGAAGGCCGTGGAGTTCCTGCGGCAGAGCGGGTTCGGCAAGGTGCGCAATATGAAGGGCGGGATCCTGGCCTGGAGCGACAAGGTGGACCCGACCGTTCCGAAGTATTAGTATTGGGCATGGAGAGCGTTTTCGATCTGAGCCCGGCTGAGAAGCTTCAACTGGTGGAAGATCTGTGGGACGATCTCGCCGCTTCGCCCGATGACGTGCCTGTTCATGAATGGCAGAAGCGGGAGCTGGCGCGCGAAAAGCCAACCTTCAGGGCAATCCCGCGTCCGCAGTGTCCTGGGAGGACGTGAAACAAAGGGCACGCGCCCAGCATGTCCGCTGACCCGGTCCTTGCGCCAGAAGCCGAACTCGATACGCGCATCAGCGCCGGCGATAACCGCGGCGCCTTCAACCTTGCGCCGGCCGCATGAAACGCGGCCCGCCGGAGCACATCGATATCATAGTTCGACGGCAGCGCATGGCGCTGCCCCACCCCACTTGGACTACAATCTCTACTAGACCCCGGTGATTCCAGGGTTTACGCCCATGCACATATCCGTAAAAGGCGAGTACGCCTTGCACGCGCTGTTCGATCTTGCCCTGCAGCGCACCCGCGAACCGGTGAAGATCGCCGGGATCGCCAAACGCCAGAAGATTCCGCAGAAGTTCCTGGAGCTGATTCTTGCCGGCCTGAAACAGGGCGGATTTGTGGAGTCGCGCCGGGGCGCCGAAGGCGGCTACTTGTTGGCGCGGCCGGCCGACGCCATCACCGTCGGCGAGGTGCTGCGGTTCGTCGAAGGCAGCGGCAAGAACAATTCGCAGAAGCAGGGCGCCAGCGACGACGATCCTTTCGCGGACATGTGGCGCAGAGTGGATGGCTGCGTGGGCGATATCGTTGACCGCACCACTTTTTCCGACCTCTGCCGCGCCTGGCAGGACCATCAGGCGCGTTACGTCCCCAACTGGGAGATCTGAATGTTTTACGAAGACAATTCCATGAGCATCGGCAAGACGCCTCTGGTGCGGCTCAACCGCGTCGTCGACGGCGCGCCGGTGATCATGCTGGCCAAGATCGAAGGCCGCGGACCGGGCTACTCGGTGAAGGACCGCATTGGAGCGGCCATGATCTGGGACGCCGAAAAGCGCGGCGCGCTGAAGCCCGGCAAGGAACTGATTGAGCCCACCAGCGGCAACACCGGTATCGCTCTGGCGTTCGTGGCGGCCGCGCGCGGCTACCCCATCACCCTGACCATGCCGGAGACCATGTCGCTGGAGCGGCGGAAGGTGCTGAAGGCCCTCGGCGCCACGCTGATTCTGACCGAAGGGGCGCTGGGGATGAAAGGTTCCATCACCAAGGCTGAGGAGATCCTCGCCTCCGACCCTGATCGCTACGTGCTTCTTCAGCAATTCAAGAACCCGGCCAATCCGGACATTCATTTCCGCACCACCGGCCCGGAGATCTGGAACGATACCGATGGGAAGGTGGACATTCTGATTTCCGGCGTGGGCACCGGGGGCACCATTACCGGCGTGTCGCGATACATCAAGAACGAGAAGAAGAAGCCGCTGCTTTCGGTGGCGGTGGAACCAGCCAACAGCCCGGTGATCACGCAAGCGAAGAGCGGCCAGCCGCTGAAGCCCGGTCCGCACAAGATTCAGGGCCTGGGCGCGGGGTTCATCCCGGACACGCTGGATTTGTCGATGGTGGACCGGGTGGTGCAGGTGACCAACGAAGAGTCCATCGACATGGCCCGGCGGTTGTCGCGGGAAGAGGGCATTTTGTCGGGCATCTCCTGCGGCGCGGCGGTGGCGGGGGCGATGAAAGTGGCCCTGGAGCCGGAGATGAAAGGGAAGCTGATGGTGGTGGTGCTCCCCGATTCCGGCGAACGGTATCTTTCCAGCGCGCTGTTCGAGGGGCTGTTCAGCGAGTAAGAACGCCGCATTTCGGGGCGCGGTGTAGAATCGCTTCATCATGCGAGCCGCCATTCTTCCTCTTCTCTGTGCCGCGGTTGTTGTCGGCGAGATCCATCACAATCCCGGGAGCACCACGCCGGTGCCCGCCGAAAAATATATCCATGTGGTAAGCGAAGCCGATTCGCCGATTGTGCAGACGTACATCAAGGCGCGGGATGGGCTGTATATCGCCGCCGCGATTCGCAAGCCCAAAGGCGACGGCCCGTTTCCCGCCATTATCATGTTCCACGGAGCGCCGGGCGGACGTGGCATGGCGCAACTGGTGGGATGGTCCCGAGGCGATTTCGGCGGGCCGGTTTGGGAACGGTTCCTGCGGGAAGGCTTCGTCGTCGTGGTGGCCGACTACCGGGGCGGCGATATGAACCTGATGTCCGCGCCGTCGGCGAATGGAATATTCACGGCTATCGATGACGGGATGATGGTGATCGATTACGTGAAGGCGCTGCCCTATGTCGATCCGGGACATTTGAATCTTTACGGCGTCAGCCTGGGCGGCAATCTGGTGATGCAACTGGTGTCGCGGGTGACGGTGAATTCGGCAATTGTGGGCGCGCCCGCGGCCATCTGGTTTCTGGGGATGAAGATGCCGCCGGGTCCGGACGGGTTCAAGCCGGACCCGGAGATTTCGCGCCGGAACATCGCGTCGATTCACACGCCGGTCCTGATTTTGCAGGGCACCGCCGACCGCCTGCTTCCCGTGGCCACGATGCTGCATGACGCGCTCGCCTCCGCGGGGAAACCGGTGCGGATGGAAGTTTATGAGAACGGCTACCACGACTTCTGTCTGGGGCCGCAGGGGCAGAAGCGGCCGGATCTGCCGCATGGCGAGATTTTGATGGACGCGGCTTTGGATGCGCTGGAAAAATCCGTGCTGTTCGTGAAGGGCAAGCTGCCGGTGACCGGCGACGCACGTTAATTTTCTTCAAGGTTCGCGTCGCGCGCGGCGTAGGTGGGTTAGAAGGGTCAGGAGCGCACGTGATGAAGCAGTTCCTGGCATTTCTGTTTTTTGGGTTCCTTTCGTTTGTGGCGTTGTCCAGAGTGGCGCCGGACGCGGGAGTTCGACGGCCGCTGGAGCGGGTGGCCGGTGAGATCGCGGGGTTTGTGCATCTGCGGTGAGGCCGCTTGCGGCAAGGTCAGTTGCCGGTGGGAACGATCCCTGCGTTTTCCACCATGAGAATCACCGTGCGGCGGGGAGCGCGCGTGCGGTGCACCACCCCCTTCGGAACGACGAACCCCTGCCGCGGCGACAGCTCGATGGTCCGGCCTTCCAGATCGATGAGCAGTTGCCCCTCGACGACGTAGAAGAACTCATCGTCGCCGTCGTGCTTGTGCCAGTGATATTCGCCTTCGATAACACCAAGCCGGACCACGGATGCGTTTACCTGGCACAGCGTCTGGTTGTACCATTTGTACGCGCAGGCGTCGGCCAGCGCCTTTTCGTCGATCAGCTCCAGCGGCTGGTACTGGACGTTCAGGCGCGTTTCATAGGGGAAGGTTTGCGGATCGCTCATAGCAGCCATCATAATCGGAACAAATGCCGGTGGCGTATAAATGGCGTCCGATCACCGATCTGCCTGCTGATGCGAGTAGTTTGACGGATGGTGAACTGAAGGCGCTTCTTCGAGTCTGGAAGAACCACCAGGGCGATCTGACCGAGGCCGAAGCGCTTGCCGAGTTCGACAAACGGCTGCGGCGAGAGTGGGCCATCGAGACCGGCATTATCGAGGACGTGTACACGCTTGACCGGGGCGTCACACAGACGTTGATCGAGAAAGGGATTCAGGCTGCGCTAATTCCCCATAACGCGACAAACCGGGATAGCACCCTCGTTGCGCGTATCATTCAGGATCATTACGACGCGTTGGACGGGATGTTCGACTTTGTTGGGGGGCGGTGTCCGTTGTCCACCAGCTACGTTAAGGAACTTCACGCCGCACTGCTGCGCAATGTAGAGACTTACGTCGGCGTGGATCAGTTCGGCCACGCGGTTGAGATGCGTTTGGAGAAGGGTCAGTACAAGATCACCACGAACAGTCCGACCAGGCCCGATGGGGCATTGCACGAGTATTGCCCCCCGGAGCACGTTGCATCCGAAATGGATGAGCTGCTCCGCATGCATGGCGAACACGAAAATATCGTCCCGAGGTGGAGGCCGCCTGGCTCCACCACCGCTTTGCACAGATCCATCCGTTCGCGGATGGAAATGGCCGAGTGGCTCGGGCGCTTGCGAGTCTGGTGTTTATCAGGGCCGGCTGGTTTCCTCTGATCGTTAAGCGGGAGGATCGGTCCCGTTATATCGAGGCTCTCGAGCAGGCCGACCGGGGCGACCTGCGGCATCTTGTCGCTCCCTTCGTCGAGGCGCAGCGGAGCGCTCTGATCCAGGCCACGGAGATCGCCTTCGAGGTTCGCCCGATTGAGTCGACGCACGACGCAATCGTTGCCACGCGCGAGCGACTGGCACAACGAGGCAAGCTGCTACCCAAGGAATGGGCTGGAGCAAAACAAACGGCAAAGCGACTGGTGGGTTTTGCGAAAGATCGGTTTGAAGCGCTGGCCAGAGAACTAGACGCCGAAATCGGCAGCCTCGGCAAGGGCTTTGGCTTCGATGTGAGGGAGTATAAGTATGACGGCATTCTCTCGCTGCCGTATCAACACCTCCCCGACTTCGATGCGTACAGCCGAATCGTGCAGTTGTTTCTTAATGCGGGCCGTTCCGATTCGTTGTTGGTGCTCTTCTATGGCATAGGTCCTCGCTACCGTGGTCTGATTGGTGTGTCCGCGTACATGAACATCCAGGATGCGCTACCAGTTCAGACAATCGGGGGCGCCTTCCAAATCAACTACGAGGAAGATGTTGCCGCCGCGCGGACGCGCTTCGCCGAGTGGCTCGACCGGGTAATAGTCGAGGGCCTGAACGCGTGGCGTCTGACGCTCTGACGGTTATTCCTCGCGCAGCGCCGAAATCGGATCGACGGTTGTTGCGCGACGCGCGGGGAACCAGCAGGCCAGCAGGGCTGACACCAGCAGAACCGCGGCCACCGCGCTCAGGGCCCCGTAATCGATTGTCCCGGTGCCGTAGAGCACTGTTTTCATGGCCCGGCCCACGAACCAGGCGCCGGCGAGGCCCACCGCCAGTCCCGCCAGGGCCAGCGTCATGCCTTCGCGCAACACCAGGCCGAGCACGCGGCCGCGATCCGCGCCCAGGGCCATGCGCAATCCGATTTCGTGGGTGCGCTGGGCCACGGCGAAGGCCATGACGCCATAGATGCCCACGGCGGCCAGCAGCAGGGCTACTCCGGCGAAGGTGGCGTACAGCACGGTGCTGAAGCGGTCGCCGGACATGTGCTCGTCCATCACCTGTTCCATGGTCCGCACCTGCGCCAGCGGCAAGGTCGGATCAATCGCGTGGACGGCGGCCCCGATGCTCTTCTGCATGGCCGCCGGGTCGCCCGCGGTGCGCACTGCCACCACGCTTCCCGGCCAGGGGCTCTGATAGAAAGGCACGTCGATTTCGGGGTAGTCCTGGTCCTTCAGAATTTCGGGAGCGCGCACATCCTTGAAGACGCCGACGATCTGCCACTCCAGCGGCGGCCCCAGTTTGGTGACGCCGGGAATCAGTTCCTCCACCAGCACGCGCTGGCGCAGCGGATCGGCGCCCTTCAGGAAGCGATGGACGAAGTTCTCGTTCACCATGGCCACGCGCAGAGTGCCGGCCACGTCCTGCTCGTTGATGGCGCGGCCGCGGACCACTTTGATGCCGAAGGTCTGGTAATAGCCGGCGGTCACCATCTGAAAGCCCGCGCCGGGACGAGCGGAGAGGTCGGCATCCGGTTTGCCCGCGATGCTGAACGGCATGCCGAAGTAAGTCCCGTCGAGGGGCATGCCGGTGCCCGCCATGGCTCTCTGGACGCCCGGAAGCGCTTCGAGATTTTCCAGCAACTGGCGGTAAAATCCGTTGATTTTCGCGGGGTCCCGGAAGCGTTCGGAGGGCAGGGGAAGGTTGAAGGTCAGAACGTGATCTCCGCGGAAGCCCATATCCGCCTGGGTCTGGTTCCAGAAGCTATGGATGGCCAAACCGGCTCCGGTGAGCAGGGCCAGCGCGAGGGCGAACTCCACCACCACCAGGGCCCGGCGAAGGTGATGCCGTCCGCCGCCGCCCATGGAGCGTCCGCTTTCTTTCAGCGGCTCCACGAGGTCAATCCGGGTGGCCTGCCAGGCCGGCGCGCAACCAAACAGAACTCCCGCGAGCAGCGTCGCGCCCAGCGTGAACGCGAGGACGGGCAGGTTCAGACTCACGTCGGCCTCCGACGGCAACGTGTTCGGCGGCATCAGGGCAATCAGCGCTTTCAGGATTCCCCAGCCGAGCGCGATTCCCAGCGCTCCGCCGATCGCGGCCAGGGCAAGACTTTCCGTGAGTAACTGGCGCACCAACTGGCTCCGGGTTGCACCAAGCGATGCGCGCACGGCCACTTCCTTCTGCCGGGACGTGCCCCGCGCCAGCAGCAGGTTGGCCACGTTGACGCAAGCGATCAACAGCACAAAGCCCACCGCGCCCATGAGCAGCCACATGTGCGTGCGCGTGTCCTGGCCCAGGAAGTCGTTCTGGAGCGGTTCCACGCTGGAGGTCCATTTGCTGTTCGAGCGGGGATAAACCTGCGCGATGTGCCGCGTCACTCCGTCCATGTCGGCTTGCGCCTGCTTCAGGGTGACGCCATCTTTCATGCGCGCCAGGACGATGAGCCAGTGGAAATCATGGTTGATTTGTTCCGGCTTGAACACGAGGGGCACCCAGAGTTCCTGGTTAAGCCGATCCGGCTGGCCGGGTTGCAGTACTCCGACCACCGTGTAAGGCTCGTCATTCATCCGGATTTTGCGGCCGATGATACCCGGGTCGGCGCCGAAGCGACGCCTCCACAGGCGATTGGTAAGGATGGCCACATGATCGTTGCCAGCCTGCGCTTCCTCCTTCAGGAAGTCGGCGCGCCCCAGTTGCGGCGTGTATCCGAAGAGCCCCAAAAAACCCGGCGTGGATATTTGCGCGTTCACTTGTTCGGGCTCCTGGGCGGTAGCCAGGTTGTATTGCCCGCCGCTGGCGGCGCCCGTCACCTGGAAAGCGGTGTTCTCGCGCTGCCAGTCCACGAAATCGCCGGCAGAGACGCTGTTACGGCCCGTTCCATTGATTCTGGACCACACCACCACCAGTTGCTCGGGATGAGGATAGGGCATGGGGGCCAGCAGAGTGGCGTAGATCACGCTGAAAATGGCCGTGTTGGGGCCAATTCCCAACGCCAGGGCCAGAACGGCGACCACGGTGAAACTCTTGTTCTTCGCCAGCAGCCGCAGGCCAAAGCGGGCGTCGCGCCAGAGGGTGTGCATAGGGAATTATACGAACGAGGGGCCAGTTGGTTCCCTGGCGGCTTTACATTCTCTTACGGAGTGCGGCGATGTGCGCAGTAACTTCATCCGTGGGGAGGGCGTTTAATAATCAAATCCCCGTTACGGCGGCGGACGCTCGATACCCCTCTTCACCCGTGAGCGTCCGCCCTATTTTCCTTCTACACTTCCCCACGGATTGACATCACTTAGGTTCAGGGCTAACATTGCGTGACCGTACAGTGGTTGGCGCGGTGACCGAAGCTCATACGGTGATGTGGCTCGGAGTCGCATTCCGCCAATTTGTAGCAGGTCGGATATTGCGTAACTGGAGGATAAGAATGAAAAGTTTGCGGCTTGCTTCAAGTGTTGGAGCAGCAATGATTCTGGCGCTGGCAGGCAGCTCGCTGGCCAGCGCTCAGGCAACCCGGACGTGGATTTCAGGCGTCGGTGACGATGTGAATCCATGCAGCCGTACGGCGCCATGCAAGACGTGGGCGGGTGCGATTTCGAAGACCGCGACGGCCGGCGAGATCGACAATCTGGACACGGGCGCTTTTGGGGCCCTGACCATCACCAAGTCGATTACCATCGACGGGAACGTAGGCGGGATTGGTTCTTCTCTCGTTTCCGGCACCAACGGATTCACCATCAACGCGGCGGGCGCCTATGTTGTCTTGCGGAACCTCGAATTTGAGGGCATCAACTCTGGATTGAGCGGGATCTCGATTATTGCCGCCGCCGCCGTGCATATCGAGAATGTAAAGATCCACGATTTCGTCAACTACGGCATCAACGTGACCTGTCCGACGTACGTTACGGTCGACAATGTGACGATTCAGGGCGACCTGAGTGCCGCCGTGGGCAGTGGAATCGGTGTCACGCCGGCCTCCGGCATGGCCTTCGTAGAGGTCGATAATACACGCACTTTTACACCAGACGCGGCATCGAGGCGAACGCGAACAGCTATATCAATATGAGCAACTCAAACCTGTCCTTCAATGGCGCGGCAGTCAAGCAGATCGGGTCGCCCTCGCTGATAACTCTGATTGGCAACCAGTTGAATTTCAACAGCGTCGGGGTTCAGAGCTTCGCTGGCAGCACCGTCGATGCCTTCGGGAACACGCTGACAAACAATACTACTTTTGGATTCGATCCGAGCGGGGGCACAATCTCCTCCGACGGACAAAACAATCGCGCGGGCAATGCTTCGGACGGCGCGCCTAACGGCACGCCCCTCTCGAAGTACTGATTCTCCGCCGCCGAATCTCCTGGGTAGCGTGCAACCCTCCCGTCAGCGCACACTGGCGGGAGGCTACTGTCGAAGTGCTGGACTGGCCTTCGCCTTCAAATCGCCTCCGCGCTGTAAACTCGGTCATTGAGAAGCGCAACGCCACCCTGCACCGGGGCCGGGAGGCGCGAGCGAGCGCGCCCATGCTTATGTCTGATTCGTGCGACGAGAACTTCTATCACAAGCGGCGTTTGTTGGCGGAACTGGTGGCGGACCCGCGCCGGCCGGGTCTCAACATCGGTTGCAACCCCGCGGCGCCGACCGGCCGGGCGGTTGCAAACGGCGATCCGCGCGCCGATGTCAACGCTTCCGCCGTCGAGGCCGCGCGGCGACGGCGTCCGGCATGGGATTACATGGCGGCCGATGCGCTGGATTCGCCGTTGGCGCCGGTCGACAGCGTAGTTTGCCTGGACGTTCTCATCCATCAGCCCACGCTGGCACGGTACCGCGAGTTGGCGCTGCGTTTGTGCGAGCTGACCGGGGACACGCTCATCGTCAGCGGGTACGATTGGGCGCCGGCAATCACCCGATCAACCTTCTTTCATGAGCCGATCACCAGGACCCTGTCGCAACACGCCGGATTTACGGAAATGTCGGTAGTAAGCAAGCATCAGGATGACATCTGCCTGGTGGTTGCGCGCAAGAGAGCCCCGACGAGCCACCCGCGCGACCTCAGGGCGGATGATTTCAACCTGATGAGCGCCATCACCGATTACCCGTTGCTGCTAAGGACCATCGTGGATACGGCGCGCGCGCGAATCGGGTTTTTTCCGGCGCAGCTTCCGCGGGCTCTTGAATATCCCTGGGTGTTGGCGAGTCTTCCCCACGATCTTGCCGGCCGGGCCGTTCTGGATGTGGGAGCCGGCGTCAACCCGCTGCCATTTCAGTTGTCCGAGCGCGGAGCCAGGGTCTATACGGTAGACGGCCATCCCGTGGTCCGCAATCCCGCGGAAAGGGACGGATGGAACGAATGGGGATTTCTGGATTATTCCATGATCGACGAGCGGATTACGTCGATCCATGCGGCTTACCAGAACTGGACGCCTGGCACTACATTTGATTTCATTTATTCCGTGAGCGTCATTGAGCACTTACCGGCCGAAACGCGCCGCGCGTGGATCAGGCGCTTTGCCGCGCAACTGAAAGCGGACGCGAGTCTTTTGTTGACGGTGGATCTGTTCGCGGAATCGGATGGTCTGCGGAACTTCAGCGAGGGCAAGGTTGTGGAACCGGAAGAGCAGCATGGGAGCCTGCACACCGTTGTCGAAGAGCTTACCGCGTCCGGTCTGTCAATCCGCGAGTGTTCCGTTAAGCGGAACATCCCGAGAAGCCGCGTCGATACCGCCTTCATTCGCGCCAGCCGGCGGGCGTGAGGAGTTACGGCAGGGCATCGCCCCGCCCCACGGACCGGTCACGGACACTCAGGAGCCGGCCTCGGCGGCAGCTTTCAGGGGCAGGCGTTCGCGGAGCCAGGCAACCGTCTCCTCCGGCAGAGGCACCCGTCCATCGAGCAGGGGATTGTCGGATACCGCGCGGGGCTGCGACAGCCAGTGGTGATAGTGAACGTGAACCGGCACGAGATCTCCGCCCCTGCTCAACATGTGAAATGGGACGTTGTAGGAAGGGGGGAGAATGCGCACCCGATGCCCCGTGGCGGTGGCGGCGAGGGACAGCGCCGCCTGACTGGTTCCCCAGTATTGGCCGGCTACTCCATCGACCACGCCCGTCCCGGTTTGCAGGCTGAAACTGGCATGCGGTTTGAGTCCGGCAGCCGCCAGACGCCGGAAGAAAAGCTCGGTCCGCTGGAAAATTCCGCTCGCCCGCCGCGCCGCCACGAGCCCGCCATTGTAGCTGGCCCGGACTCGCTGGCGATCGACGGTTGAAACCACGAAAGGAATCCCGCCGTAATCGACCTCGCACAGCCGGCACAACTCACGCCAGTAGGGATCGAACGGGTCTCCCTCGCCGGCCGTGCACATGCCTTTAACGCCCACCGGCCGCGCCGCCGCGTCGGCGTCTGGCAGGGAAAAATCGGGCTCACCGAGAAACAGCGTGTCGCTGTCGAGCTGAACCACGACCGGCGGACCCGGTCTCCGGGCGATATGTCCGGCCACCAGAACCTTGAAGGACGGCCCGTACATGGGACACGGGCTGGCCATGTCCAGGGCGAGGTACTCCGCGCCGAGCATGTTCAGGGCGCGCACAGTGGCCGGAGAGGGCCGGCGGTCCGGGCGCGGAGAGGCGACGGTGATTGCGGCGGACGAGCAGGCGCCGGCGTACTTGCGGATGCTGGCGCACAGCAGGAGCGCCTGAGCCTCAAGGATTCCGGACTCGGCGATCAGGAAAAACTCGATATCGCGACCGTTCGGATGCGGCGCGTCAACTGCGGAAACGATCACTGTACAGTCATCATAGCCACGAAGGCGGGACGCGTCTTGCCGCTCCAGCGGCGGAACGCCGACCACGGCGATTACCGGGCCGGTGCCCGGTTATGCCCCGGTTGAGTTGGTTCTCAGTGGAAGCCGTTCCTGGAGCCAGATGGCCGTTTTCTCCGGCAAAGTCAGGCGTCCGTTCAACAGGGGGTTATCCAAACAACCGTCCGGCTCGCACAACCAGTGGTAGTGGACATGGACCGGCGCGGTATCCTGATTGCCCTTAAACATGTGAAGCGGGATGTTGTAGGAGGGAGGGAGAAGGCGAACGCGGTGACCTCCCGCAGCCAGGGCGAGCGACAGAGCCGCTTGACCGGCGCCCCAGTATTGCCCGGCTTCGCCGTCCACTACGCCGGTCCCGGTGCGCAGGCTGAGACGGGCATGCGGCTTGAGGTTAGCCGCCACCAGACGCCGGAAGAATGTCTCGGCCCGCTCAAGGACGCCGCTCGAACGCCGCAAGGCCACGAGTCCACCGTTGTAGTTGGCGCGGATTCGCTGACGGTCCACCGTGGTCAGCACAAACGGCAGACACTCGTAGTCAACCTGGCAGAGACGGCAGAGATCGCGCCAGTATGAGTCGAAGGAATCGCCGGCGCCGGCGGTGCACATCCCCTTGACGTCCACGGGGCGGGCTGCGGCGTCATGGTGCTCCAAAGAGAAATCGGGTTCCTGGAGAAAAAGTGTGTCGCTGTCGAGCTGCACGATGATGGGAGGGCCAGGCCTTCGAGCCACATGTCCGGCCACCAGAACCTTGAACGAAGGACCAAAAAAAGGACAGGGGCTATCGATGTCGAGGGCGAGATAGTCAACCCCAAGCCGCTCCAGTTCGCACAAAGTGGCGCGCGACGGCCGGCAGCTCGCTCGCGGAGACACAACCGTTATCGCGCAGGACGAACAGGCCCCGGCGAAACTGCGGACGCTACCGCACAGCAGGAGCGCCTGAGCTTCAAGAATGCCCGACTCGGCGATCAGGAAAAATTCTATGTCGTGGCCGCCCGGACGTGGTGAAGCGCTTTCGGATGCAACCATAGTCTGAACCATCATAGTCGTCAGCACCCCTGAACTGTTGCCGTACGCGAACGCGGCTCGGCTCCGATAACCGAGTCGACCAGCCGCGCTGGCATTCTGTGCAAATCAGGCTATACCATGGAGCGAAGCTATGCCTTTCACTCGCGCGGCGCCATCCACGCCCTCTGAGCAACAGCCTCGTCTAAGTGTGATTGTTGTCTCGTTCAACATGCGGCGGGAGATACCGAGGACGCTGCACTCGCTCAGTGCCCGTTACCAGAAGAATATCGGCCGGGACGATTATGAAGTCATCCTTGTCGACAACGGCTCTGACTCGCCGTGGGAGCGCGGAGAACTAGACCACATAGAGGCCGATCTGCGGATCTTCAATCTGCGCGAAACAGCGAGACCGTCGCCGGCCGCGGCTATCAACTTCGGGCTCGAACAGGCTCGGGGCAAGCTGATAGGCGTGATGATCGACGGCGCTCGGATGGTGACGCCGGGTGTCCTTGAGGGCTCCCTCCGCGCCGCGCGCCTTCATCCTCGCCCGGTCATTACGATTCTGGGCTTCCACCTTGGCGCGGACCTGCAGATTGTCACCGTGCAGCGAGGGTATACGCAGGCCGTTGAGGACCAACTCCTCGATTCCATCGACTGGCCTCAAGATGGTTACCGCCTGTTTGAAATCTCCGTCTTCGGCGGAGGAAATCGCGGAGGCTGGTTTGTTCCGATTACGGAATCGAACGCGCTCTTCATGCCCGCCGAACTCTGGAAAGAAATGGGAGGCTACGACGAACGATTCCAAAGCGCCGGAGGGGGAATGGTGAATCTGGATACTTATGAGAGAGCTCTCGCGCTTCCCGGAGTCGAATCGGTGGTGGTGCTTGGCGAAGGGTGCTTTCATCAGGTACATGGCGGGGTTGCTTCCAACTCGCCGAATCGTCCCATGGATGAGTGGCTCGAGGAGTACCGGCGCGTTCGGGGCCACGCCTATCGCGCGGCTTGCACACCTTCTCTACTGTGCGGAGGCCCGGTGCCGCCCAGCGCGCTCCACCACGTGGAGATGAGCGCTCGGGGCGCTCGCGCGAGTGTCGCGATGGCGGATTTAGCAACCGGCTATATCGAATTGCTAAGGAGAACCATCCCAGGCGACACCGACGGTCGCGAACGGACGGATAACCTTTGGCACTGCGTTCAAACGGTGCTCGGAAGCCACACGCCCGGCGATTTGATGGATTCCGGTGCATGGCAAAGCGGAGCGGGTGTTCTCATGCGCGGTATGCTCAAGGCTTACGGAGTCCGGCATCGGAGGGTATGGGTGGCCGATCCGCAGCTTTCGTCTTCCTTGGACCGCGCCAAGTCATTTTTCGAATCATTTGGGTTGCTCGATGATAACGTGCGCTTCCTGCCTGGTCCGCTATCGAACACCTTGCCGCGCGCCGGAATCGAGCGAATCGCCGTCCTCCGCATTAGTGGTTCGCCCATCGGTGTGCTGAGCGATCTCTATCCAAGAATATCTCCCGGTGGGTTTATAATCATCGACGATTATTTCGCGGAAGGAGTGCGTGCACAATGTGCGCTGGCGACCGATGAATTTCGGACGCATCATGGGATTACGAGTTCTCTGGAACGTATCGACGCTTCAAGTGTATTCTGGCAGAAGCAGGAGTATTCGAATGACTACGGCAACTTGCGGGCCGCCCGTTCGCATAATCCGGAGGCTGGCGCCTTGAAGTCATGATGCCTGATCCGCGACGCGGCACGCGGAGGGCAGCAGCGCAGGAGAATGTGCGGCTAATCGGGCGTCTTCGAGCCTTCTGTCCCTCACTGCCGCTGCGGACGCCCCGCCACGGGGAGAGCGGGTATATTGAGAACCGAATCTGAGCCTTTGTACGATTTGACCGTGCGCCAGCGTCATATGGACCTGGCAGCCGCTGCTTTCCCGGGACCGAATTACTATGAGGTGCTGCGCTGGATCCACGAGTCGCTGCAACCGGCAACGTACATTGAGATCGGCGTTCGAAGAGGAATTTCGCTGCGCGCGGCGCTCGATGAGACGATCTGTCTGGCCATCGATCCGAATCCGATGCTGGACGGGTATCATCCCCGATTGGCGCGCGTCTTTACGACAACCAGCGACGAATTTTTTCGACGGCAGGATGTGCCTTCCCTTCTCAACGCACCGCATTTCGCGCTGGCGTTCATTGATGGTCAGCATCTGTGGGAGCAGGCGCTCAGAGATTTCACGAACCTGGAGCGCTACGCCGGTCGGGAATCCGTGATTCTGATTCACGATTGCCTGCCATTGGACGAGATCACTTCCGCGAGAACCCAAAGCACGGCTTTCTACAGCGGCGATGTCTGGAAACTAGCGCTCTGCTTGCAGGCGCATCGCCCGGACCTGAGGATTGCCACAGTCCGCACGTGGCCGACCGGACTCTGCATGGTCACCGGCCTGGACCCCGCCAGCAGGGTGTTGACAGATGGTTATTGGGAATTCGTGCGGCGGTACACGCCACTGGATTATGCCGGCTACCTTGCATTCAGCGAGAAATTGCCGCGCACGCTGGAGAACGACCGCGATGTGATCGATGCCTGGTTGGCCGAGGCGCGGTCTTCCCACGGAAATGAGGCTGACGCCGGAGCTTAGCGTGACCGCCCGGCGATGGGGCCTCGGCCGGCCTGCTATTATCGCTTCGAGCAGACGTGGGCCGTCGCGAGGGAAGTCGGGAACAGAGTGACAGGTCGCCGGTCGCCATCGGAGGCGTGGGCGGAAGCGGGACGCGACTCATTGTCAGCATTCAGGCGGCGCTCGGCTTCCACATCGGAAGCGACCTCAACGAATCCCTCGACAATCTCTGGTTCACGCTGCTGTTCAAATGGCCCAAAGCGCTGGACTGCCCGGATCAAGAGTTCGGGGCGCTCTTCACGATCTTCCGGAAGGCCATGCGCGGCTCGGATCCGTTGACGGCGGAGGAGATCCGCCTTGTCGGGGAAAGCGCCGCGGGATCGCGCCCGCAGCACGATTCCGCCTGGCTGGCCGAGCGCGCGGAGTCGCTGATCCGCGAATCCGCGGGCCCCCCCAGGAATAGTAGCGCCTGGGGCTGGAAAGAACCCAATACCCACGTGGTGCTGGAACGGTTGAACGAGATTATGCCGGACCTGCGATACATCCACGTCGCCCGCAACGGTCTGGACATGGCCTATAGCGCGAACCAGAACCAGTTGGAGACCTGGGGCGCGCGCCTGTTTGGCGCGGCCACGCTAACGGTGACTCCACGCCTGTCGTTGCGGTATTGGGTCGCTGTGCATCGCCGCATGATCGAGCTTGGCCAGAGAATGGGCAGCCGTTTTCTGATGGTCAACTATGACCGCCTTTGCGCTGACCCGGAGCTGGAGCTTCCAGCGCTGCTTAAGTTTTTCGGCACGGAACCCTCGCGAGAACGGCTGGCCATCGCAACCGCGCTGGTCAATCCGTCTGCGAGCCTCGGCCGGTTCAAATGCCGCCCACTGGATGAGTTCGACCCGGACGACGTGGCCTTTGTCGAGAAGATTGGGTTCGATGTCCGATAACCCGAGTGAGGGAAGGTCCCGGCAGAGCGCCGCGACACGCGCGCGGTCAGCGGCGAATCAGAAACCCACCAGGGGCGAACGTGAAACCGAACTTCCGTTCCCGGTCCGTATCGCCGACATAGTCATCCGGGAAACGCTCGAGGTATTCTTGCAGAGCCTCATGCGGCCCCTCGCCCCAATCAGGAAGTACGGGGTGTCCATTGATGTTGCCGTCTTCGACAACTACGTAGTCGCCGGCCAAAGTAATTGACCGTAGTTGGAGGAGTTCGCCCCTCACATGTTCCTTACGATGATCACTGTCGAGCACGAAAAAGGCGCTCCCGGGATACTCGGCGCGGAGCGCGTCAACCCGTCCGGTGACCAGGGGGCTGGTCGAGTCGCATTCCAGGAGCTCCACGCGATCATGGGCGCGTACAACGCCGGCCACCTTGCCATGGTCGATGTCCACCGAGAGTACGCGGGAACGTGGCCTGGCGTGGCGCAGCACTTCCGCGAAATACAAGGCCGATCCGCCGTGGAACGTCCCAAACTCTATCACCAGCGATGGCCGGCGCTGGTAGAGGATCTCCTGGTAGTTCCATAAATCGAGGACACTCTTGAGGCAAGGTACGCCCAGAAACGTCGTCGTCTGCCAGACCCGTTGATCGTAATACCATCTGTGGTATTGCTCGGGCGCCAACGACAAAGCCGCGTCATCACCTTTCCGCATTCTTTGTGGGCTTGCAACGAACGGAGTTCCGTGCCGCAGCCGTTGCTAGCCGATTGTAGCGCAGCAAGCCGGTTCACTTCGGAAAGACGGTCGCCAAATCACCGAAAACGCGTAGCCGCCAATGGCAATCACGTATGATGGGTGAAAGAAGGAGCCGGCATGCAGAATTCAGTACTTGTGCCCATGGTGGTGGAGCAGACCTCGCGCGGTGAACGCGCCTTCGACATTTATTCGCGCCTGTTGAAGGAGAACATCATCTTCCTGGGTACGCCGATAGACGATAACGTCGCGAACCTGGTGATGGCCCAGATGCTGTTTCTGGCGGCCGAGGACCCCGAAAAGGACATCTCGCTCTACATCAATTCGCCGGGCGGGTCCATTACGGCGGGGCTGGCCATTCTGGACACCATGAACCTGGTGGAGCCGGACATCGTCACCTACTGCATCGGCCAGGCGGCGTCCATGGCCGCCGTGCTCCTTGCCTGCGGCACCAAAGGGAAGCGCTTCACCCTGCCGCATTCGCGCATCCTGATCCACCAGCCCTCCATGAGCGGTCTGGCCGGGCAGGCCACCGACATCGACATCTACGCCCGCGAGATTCTGCGCATGCGGCAGAGCCTGAATGAGATCCTTTCCAATGCCACGGGCCAGGCCATGGAGAAGATCGAGCGCGACGTGGATCGCGATTACATCATGGACCCGGATCAGGCGCTCGGCTACGGCATCGTAGACCGGATTATCAGCAGCCGCGATCTCACGCCCGTTCCGGCGCCCACGCGCTAGGCGTGACTCCGCTCCGTCACCGTCGTCGCGGTTCAGTAACTGCCTGCCCATACCGCTCTGCGCGTCTGGCCGGAAAGCGATGTGTTATGTATAAACGAGACGCCGCGCGAGTGCGTCTAACGTCAGGAAGTCGATGAATATGCGCGTTTTCGTGCTGCGCCTCTGCGCTCTGCTTCTCCCCGCCTCGCTGCTGCCCGGCCAGGTGGTCTACAACACGGTTCCGTCGCGGATTGTGGGTCAGGCGGTGCTGCAGCAGACCGTGCAGACGGCGGTCGCGGCGAACCTGGTGGAGGGGCGGGAGTTTAATTCTCCCCAGTCGGTGGCCGTGGATATGTCGGTAAGTCCTCATATCCTGTACGTCGCCGATACGGCGAATAACCGCATTCTTGCCTGGAAAAATGCCACGGGTTTTGCGAACGGGGCTTTCGCCGACCTGATCCTCGGCCAACAGGACATGTACTCCACCGGGCCCAACGGCCCGCAGGTCAGCGGATCGGATCTCATCGCGGGCTTCCTCACTCCGGTCGCGGTGGCCGTGGACGGAGCGGGCAACCTTTATGTGGCCGACGCGGGCGACAACCGCATCCTGCGGTTTCCGCAGCCGTTCGATCAGACCAGCGGTATCTTCCAGCCCGACCTGGTGATTGGGCAGAAGGATTTGTCCAGCTTCGCCGCGAACCAGGGGAGCACCATCCTGACGGCGTCGTCGATTTGTCTGGCGGCGAGTGGAAACACATTCCGGACGGGCCTGACTTTTGACTCATCGGGGAACTTGTGGGTCTCCGACGCCTGCAACAATCGCGTGCTGCGATTCCCCAAGTCGGTGCTGCTGAGCGGAGCCTTCGCGCCCTCGGCGGATCTGGTGCTGGGACAAGTCACGTTCTCTTCCAACAGCCTGCCCAGTCTGGATCCCACGGTGAAGACCTACATCGCCCAACCCACCGGGCTGGCCTTCGACCTGGAAGGGCGCCTGTATGTTGCCGACGAAGTGAATCGTGTGCTGGTGTTCGACGTTCCCGTGGCCAACGGCCAGGCGGCCCTGCGAATTATGGGAGTGATCCCGCCCACGTCAACGCAGCCCAATCCCCCGGCGATTTCCGCGGGCACGCTGGGCAGCCCAACCGGGGGCCCCCCGGACGGCGTGGTAATCGCCGGCGACAACCCCTACGTGGTGGACACCGGCAACAATCGAATCCTCGGCTTCGCGCCATTCAGCCAGTGGCCCGCGGAAGGCACTTCCTTTTCGCCTTCGGCCAGCGTGGTGATTGGCCAGCCGGGCATGGTGTCGGGTTTGCCCAATCATGGCGGCGTGGAAGCGGACGCTTTATCTTTGTACGCGCCGGTAACGGCGATATGGACCGGTTCCACTCTGCTGGTGGCCGACGGCGGCAACAATCGCCTGCTGGCATTCCCGCAGGGGGCTTCCGCGAACACCGTAGCCACCACGGCCACGGGTGTCCTCGGGCAGACCGATTTCCCGTACGACGCTCCCAACCTGATTGAAGGCCGCGAGTTCTATTTCTTCGCGAGGAACGTGAGCTCGGGCGGAGTGGGCGTGCCGTATCCGGGCGGCGCGGTGATCATAGACCCGGCCACCAACCACATGTTCGTATCGGATCCCGGCAACAATCGAATTCTCGGTTATGCCGACTATCACAAAGTCATGGCGGGGACGACGGCGGACCTGGTGATCGGCCAACCGGACTTCTTCCACTCGGTGGTGAACTATCCCGCGACTGGCACCAAGACCGTAAACGGATTGGTGGTTGGCCTCCCCAACAACAGCGGGTTATCGTCGCCGGAGGGCCTGGCTCTGGACGCGAACGGCAATCTCTGGGTAGCTGACACCGGCAATTCGCGGGTGTTGCGTTTCCCGCCGCCGTTCGCGCAAACCGGTCCGATTGAGGCAAACCTGGTGCTGGGGCAGACCAACTTTGTGACGGATTTCCCGGACCCCACTTCGCGGACCATGAACTTGCCCTATGGCGTGGCTGTCACCTCTTCGGGAGCGGTGCTGGTGTCCGACGTCGGGTTCAACCGCATTCTGCTGTTCGCGGCGCCGGCGGGGGGCGATTTCGTCAGCGGGCAGCCGGCCGCGGGACTTCTCGGCCAATCCAGCTATTTCGACACCAGCTCGGGAACGGCCGCCAGCAACGGCCTGAACGGTCCTCGTCTGATGGCCACCGACGCTCAGGACAACTTGTACGTTGCCGACACGGGGAACAATCGCATTGCCATCTACTCGAGCGCATCGACGCCCGCCGTGGACCCCAGCCCCTCTTTCTCTCTGACCAGCCTGACCGCTCCGCTGGGCGTGTCGGTCAGCAGCGTCACCGGCGCGGTGTGGGTGGCCAATACCGGGGGCAACCAGGTGCTGGAGTATCCGCCGTTCACGCAACTGCTGGCCAGTCCCGCGCCCGTCTCCGGCGTCGCCTCCTCGGAACCGCTGGCGGTGACTTTCGATCCGGTGGGAAACCCGGTAATTGCCGAGTCCACCAACCGGGTGGCGTTCTATTACCCGATCATGAACATGAAGAGCTCGGCCAACTACTTCCTGCGCTACGCGCCGGGTATGCTGGCCAGTGTCTTCAATCAGGGGTCGGCGATGTTTGGAAGCGCCACCGCGCAGGCGCCGTCACTGCCGCTGCAGACCACTCTGGGCGACGTGCAGGTGCTGATCGGAGGGGTGGCCGCGCCCGTCCTCTACGCTTCGCCCACGCAGGTCAATTTCGAGATGCCGATCAATACGCCCGTCGGCGTCACCGAGGTTCAAGTGGTGCAAGCCTCCACCGGCCAGATCCTGACCAGCAACCTGTTCAATATCCAGGCGACGTCGCCGGCATTGTTCACGGTTGACGGTTCCGGGCAGGGTCAGTTGTCGGCCATCAACGCCGTGGACGGCACCCTCAACAGCTCAAAAAATCCGGTGAAGCCGGGAGACTACATTTCACTGTTTGGCACGGGCCAGGGCTTTGTCGCGAACGCTCCGCCGGACGGCACGGGGCCCGCTGGTCCCACGCCCGCTATGGGAACCACCCAGGTGTATATCAACGGCCCGAACTTCCTGGATCCATCGGACGTGGAGTATTCCGGGCTGGCGCCCTACTATGCGGGGATGTGGCAGATTAACGCCAAAGTGCCGGCCGACGCGCCTCCGGGAGCGGTGCTGGTGCTGGTTGGGATTGGCGGCTTCTACAGCAATATCGACACGGCCGGCAATCACATTGTGACGACCATCTACGTGGCCAGTTCGCAGTAATCAGAGCGCGGGTGCCGGTCCACTACATTTTGATCCCTTTCGTCGCGGTCACCGTGGAGATGAGCGGGAGCCTGATCCGGCGCGGCGGCGATCCCTGGTTCCGTACCCTGCGGATTCCCGCGTGGATGCCGCGGACCCGGACCATGTCGGTTATGTGGGCCATGGTGGCCTTACTGGCATGCGTTTCCGCGATTCTGGCCTGGGATGGCAGCCACGCGCGGGACCGCGCCGAGACGGCTACTTTGTACCTGGTGAACGCTTTTCTGAACGTGGCCTTCAGTTATTTGTTCTTTGCACGGCGCCAGATGGGGTCGGCTGCGCTGGAGGCGGCGCTGCTGGCTGTCTCGGTGGTTCTGATCGGTGTGCAGGTGTGGATGGCTTCCTGGATTGCCGCGCTTGTGCTGGCGCCGTATCTGGGGTGGGTGTTGTTCGCGGCGTGGATGTCTTTCACGGTTTTCAGACTGAACCAGCGGTCTTGAACCAGGCGGCAGGGCATGGCCCTGCCCCACGGAGGAGCCGAGCCGCAACCCAGATCCGGGGCGGCCTGAGAGCCTGCCCCACTGCGGTGGATGGTGTTCTTTGCACTTATAATGGCTGTGGGGAATGGAAGATCTCAAAAAGAAGCTTGAGGAGGAGATCGCGACGCTCGAATACGAGCTGCGGAACGAGCTGCCGAAAGAAATTCTTAAGGCCCGCGAGCACGGCGATCTCAGTGAAAACGCGGAGTACCACGCCGCAAAAGAGCGCCAGGGTCTGGTGAACGCCAAGCTGGGGCAGTTGCGGTCCCGGCTGCGCGAGTTCTCCATGATCGACATGTCGCGCATTCCCCGGGACCGGGCGGGGCTTGGCTCCATCGTGACCGTTCTTGATGTGGACAAGGACGCGGAAGCCACGTACTATCTGGTAACCAGTGAGGAGGCCGACCTGGCCAATGGCCGCATCTCCACCAGTTCGCCCATCGGCAAGGGTTTGCTGGGCAAGAAAGCCGGGGACTCGGTGAAGATCCAGATTCCGGGCGGCGCGCGGGAGATGGAGATACTGAAGGTGAAGACCATTCACGACGCCGACGGTTAAGAGCGGGAATGACCTACACGCGCATCATCGGCAACGCCAGCAACCGGATCATCCGGCTGATAGTGCATGGGCTGGCGCTGTCGAAGATCCACCCCAACGTGCTCACGTTTCTGGGGCTGCTGATCAACGTGGTGGCGGCCGTGCTGCTGGCCGCCGGGAGATTCCGCGCCGCCGGCCTGGTGATCATCAGCGCGGGCCTGTTCGACATGGTGGACGGACGGGTGGCTCGCGCCACCAATCAGGTAACCCGCTTCGGAGGCTTCTTCGATTCGGTGCTGGACCGCTATTCCGATCTCGGCCTGCTGATGGGCCTGCTGGTGTACTACGGCAACATCAACCGCCCGTTTTATGTGGTTCTGACGGCCATCGTGATGACCGGCTCGGTGATGGTGAGCTATACGCGCGCCCGCGCCGAGAACGCCATCCCCATGTGCAAGGTGGGTTTCATGGAGCGGCCCGAGCGGGTGGTGCTGCTGATCATCGGCGCGCTGTTCGACCGCATGGCGCCGGTGTTGTGGGTGATCGCGGTGCTGTCCAATATCACGGTGGTGCATCGCATGATCTTCACGTGGCAGGAAAGCCGCCGCCTGGAAGACGCGCAACTGCGCGCCGCGCCAAAACGCACCCCCGAAGAAACACGCCGCTAAACCTATTGTGCGATGTGGGGCAGCGCCATGCGCTGCCGCGGCGTCTCACGCCGGCCCGGGCTGCCGCGGCGCATGGCGCCGCGCCACGGGGCAGCTCCTTCCGAGACATGTTTCGGCCCTCACGTTTTATCCACAGCGTTTTCAACAGTGATCGTGGCAAGACATTGATTCTACATGTAGTTCAACCTGAGGAAAACGCCGCTTAACGCAAACGTAATGATTGACTCAAAAGTGTTTCGGGAGCATTATTTAGAAGGTTCCAGGAGGTCAGAAGGAACAGCAAGCCTGGCAAGCGAGAGCGGACCGGGAACGATGATCCGAGGCGGGCAATGATAAAACAGAGCCGGCAGCGGGGAGCGAACGGAGATCGGGTTGAGGGCCAAGGTGAGCCTCCCGGGCAAGTGTTGGCAGGCACGTTGAACTTGAGGGACGCCGTCCCAAGGGTGAGTGCAGGCTGAAGAACGGCCAGGGAATTCCGAATCGACATCCGGCAACGGGAACGCCACGTGGATCGGCCCCGCGCAAGCAATGCAAAAGCGGAGCGAGGCCGGGAGTGACGAACCGAACGGGCCGGAAGGCGGAAGCGGAGTTGGGCTGAAGCAGCAGGCGGGGAGCGGTGACCCCTCATGGAGGCGCCCGAAAGGGTACAGCCGTGGGGGCGAGTGAAACGCCGTTGCGAAGCGCAGGTTCCAGGTATGAACAGTACAAGGAGCGCTCAGGCGCGTTGATCCGAAGCGGCCCAAAAGCTGCGGCGGGGAGCAAGAGAGCAAGTCCGGACAGATCATATCTGCCATGTTTCGGCCGCGCATGACGGTCGGGGAACGGGCTGAACCAGAAGGTCGCTTGGAACCATCCTCATTTTTTGCGGACGTCCCCCGCAGAGTACAACCTCAGAGGCCGCGCACCGGCGTGGCGTGGGCGTGTTCCTGAATGTAACGCGCCCGGTACTCCAGCAAGGCTTCCTCCAGCACGGCGACCGCGTGGCCTTCATTACGAATGGCGAGCCCTTCGATGAACTCGACCACCAGCAGGTTGCGAGTGGTGGAGCTGATGAGCACCTGATCGGCTTTTTCGAGATCCGCGGGGGTGAGCGGGCGCTCCACGGTGGTGAAGCCCGGCGCCTTGATTTCGGTGAGCAGGAGCGCGCGGGTGACGCCGGGCAGGCAGCCGGAGCTGAGCGGGGGTGTGCACACGGTGTTGCCGAACACCGCGAAGATGTTCGCGGAGGTGCACTCGGCAATGTCCCCTCTCTCGTTGAGTAAAACGTACTCGTCCAGGCCTCGTTCGCGGGCCTCCTCGTAATAGACCAGGTTCTGCGCCCACGACAGCATTTTGGTGGAAGAGAACTCGGATTGGGAATAGCGGGCCGCCGGCTTCACGCCCAGCCTTACGGCGCCTGGCCAGGCAGCGAGATCCGACGTAAAGGCGATGAGGTCGAAATCGCGCTCGATTCCGGGACCCTGCCACATACCGCCGCGGTTGCGCACGACAACGACGCGCATGGTGGCGTCGGTGGCGGCGTTCGCTTGCACCAGGCGCAGCAGCCGGCTGTGCATCCATTCGGGATCGGCCGGGAAGGGAACGCGCAGGCGTTTGGCGTCCCGCCGCATGCGGTCCCAATGCCGCTCGAAGGCGAACAGGACGCCCTCGGCGATGCGGATGGTGCTGAAGACGCCCCATCCGGAAAGCAGGCCGACCTGGCCGGCCGCGAGATCTCTTGCGCCCGCGTCCAGAATCTGGTCGTTGTGGAGCAGGAAGCCATGCATGACCTTTCCATTCTAATGCGCCTGGCGCGGCCGCCGGGTGCGATACATTGGGCCCATGTGCGTGACGGTGGTGGGCGGGGGGATCATCGGCTCGTCAATCGCCCGCCGGTTGGCCATGGGCGGCCGGAGGGTACGGCTGATTGACGCGCACCAGGCGGGGCGGGGCGCCACCAACGCCGCGGCGGGTATGCTGGCGCCGGGCGAATGCGATACGGATTCGGTCTGGCTCCGTTTGGGCCGGCGGAGCATGGAACTGTACCCGGGGTGGGTGCGCGAACTGGGGGAAGAGACCGGACTGGCCATCGATTTTTCCATTTGTGGCGCGCTGGAGAAGGGCGACGCGGGTGAGCTGGCGCTTCACTGCGAGCGGCAGAGGCTGCTGGGAATATCCTGCGAAATGCGCGGCGACGCAGCTTTTTATCCCGGCGATGGCGCGGTGGATCCGCGCGGTTTGTTTCGTGCCCTGCTGGACTCCTGCCGGCGGCGGGGCGTGGAGATTGTGGAGGGCCGGCGGGTGGAACGCATCGACGACGGCGATGGGCCGGTGGTGATTGCCGCGGGCGCATGGTCGGGGGACATTCCGGTTTTCTCCGGCGGCCGAAGGCTGGAGGTGCCGCGGACGGCGCCGGTGAAAGGGCACCTGATCGGTTACTCGCTCGCGCCGGGCTCACTGCCGCACATTCTTCGATGCGGGCACGCGTATCTCGTGCAGCGGGCGAATGGCTTCACCATCGCCGGGAGCACCAGCGAGCGGGTCGGATTTGACGAAGCGCTGGATGCGGAACGGTGCGCGGAGATTCGCGGTCTTGCCGAGCGGCTCTGGCCGGATCTGGCGCAGCGCACGCCGCGCGATGCGTGGACCGGGCTGCGGCCGGCGAGTGAAACCGGCGAGCCGTGCATTGGCGTGGTGGACGGCAGCCAGGTGTGGCTGGCCTATGGGCATTATCGAAGCGGCATCCTTCTTGCTCCGGTGACCGCGGAGATGGTGGCCGGGGGAATCCTGGGAGACGCGGCGCCAGCCGTGTTTCTGCGCTCGCCGTAGAGAACGCGGCTGCCGCCGCGTGTCCAGCCGCGTGTCCAGCGGGTTAGCGCGGGCGCCAGTTGGGGAATGGGTTGGTTAGCGCGGCGGCGGCGTCGCGGATGAGATCGGGCACCCGCTTGCGGCGGCGCATGAGCTGCTGAAGAAGTTGCCGCAAGGCGTTGTCGTCATCGGCTACCCAGCCGGGCGGCATGCTCTTCAGGGCGTCGTCGATGACCTCTTCCGGGAAGTTGACGATGCGGTCGAGCCAGGGCTGGAAACCGTCCCAGGAACGGACTCGCTGATAGACGGAGTGCTGGAAGTACAGGCCGCGGAGGGGGGAATCCGCGAAGGTCCAGTGCGGGCCGTCGAAGACATACCCGTGATCCACCATCTGCGCCAGAAAGCCGACCCGAGGCTCGTCCGCGGCGGAGGGTGGGCGCAGGCGAGCGCGAAAGAAAATGGCCTGGCGCGCGTCGGCGTTGCCCATCCACTTGTCGAACGCGAAGACGCCCGGGAAATCGGCCGCGTTGGCCACCTTCCCCAGCAGCACGTCGGGCAGGAAGTCATACACGGCCATGCGCGACGGGTCGCCCGGGAACTGCGAGCCGAAATGCCATCCCGGTTCCGGCCGCACCGCGTGCGACCCGAGTTGCATGGACACGTCCGGGGCGGCTTCCAGAAACTCCGCAGTCAGATTGACGATGGCCGTTTCGGGCGCGGCGATTTGCAGGTGCCGCAGCAACACCGAACTGATCCACTCGTTGACCAGCACCCGGCGATGTTGAGGATTGTTGCGAAACTTGACGACGTAAAACTTGCCGTCCGAGCATTCCAACAGATGCGCCTGGGCGCCGCCACGCATCTTCCGGATCAGGCGGGTGGCGTCGACGGGCATGCCGGTTCAGACTCATTCTCTCACTCACGCGATAGACTGTATGGAGAGCAGCCCCGATTGGGGAGCGGCACACGAGGAGGAAAGACGAATGGCGGAAGACAACGCGAACGGCCATGCCGAACCGCGGTCTCAGGACGAAGTGGCGCTGGAACTCATGAAGTTCATTGCCGTGACCACTGCATACGGAAAAGGCACGGGCGCCGCGGGGTTCGGAGGGAAAGCCACGCGGAGCGCCGAAGAATACGCAGACTCGTTGCTGCAACTATTCGAGCGCTGTCGCGAGGTGGTTAAGAAGGGCTGAACGGAACAGGGGCGGGTATGAGCACCCGCCCCATCCTGAATCTTAGCGGCGGCCTTTCTTCTTCGGGGCAGCCTTCTTTTTGCAGGCGCTTTCTTTTTCGCGGGCGCTTTCTTTGCGGCCTTCTTCGCCGCCTTCTTCACGACTTTCTTCACGGCCTTCTTTGCGACTTTCCTGACAGCCTTCTTCGCGGCCTTCTTGACAGCCTTTTTCGCCGCTTTCTTCACGGCCTTTTTGGGCGCGGCTTTTTTCGCGGCCTTTTTCGCCACCTTTTTGGGCGCGGCCTTCTTTGCGGCCTTTTTCACGGCTTTCTTCGCCGCCTTTTTCGGGGCAGCTTTCCTGGGAGCCGCGGCGGGAGCGGGAGCCGGAGCCGGTGGAGCGGCCTTCTTCGCGGGCTTGCGCTTCGGCGCCGCCGGCGCGGGCTCTGCCGGCACCACCACAACGGTTCCGACCGTAGCGACGACTACCTCCACCTCGTCGTCTTCGTCGTCTTCATCTTTCCCGTACGCGCCGACTTCCGATGCCAGATCCACATGTTCTTTGTCGAAGTCGAAATCATCGAGTTCGGCGTCATCGGTGAACGAATAGCGTTCAAACATTCCCCACGCCTCCTGTATGGGCATAGAACTACCAACCTAGAATAACGCGTTTTCTCGCGAAGGCAAGAGCAATCTCACGAAGCGCAAGGGGCCGCGGGCGCGGTTGCAAACCACGCGCAGAATACAATCCTGCCCGATGGCTTCGAACAGGCAGGGCATGGCCCTGCCCCACGGCGCTGCATAGCTGCACAACGCTGCATAGCTGCACAACACGGAAGGGGTTCAGTTGTCAGGCGTGGCGCGCGGCGCTGGCGATTCGTGGCTGGCGCTTGCCGGCGCGGTGCTGGAGCACACGCGGAGAGAGGTTGCGGGCAACCGCCGCATGAGAGCGATGATGCGCTGTTCTGGAAGAAGCGTGGACACCGGGGCGGGCAGCGGCTTGTCCAGCGGAGGAGGAGCCTGGTATCAACAGGAGATCTCCGGTAGCGGGCGCCTCCACGGAGATGTGATTGGCGGAGGCAATGGTGGCGGGTCCGGTGTGGAACTGCCGGGCGATCATGGCCAGGGTCTCGCCGTCGGCTACGCGGTGCATGCGCCAGGCCGCTCGCCGCTCGGCGGGGACCTGATCCAGCGCGGCGGTGATCTCCGTGGCCGTTCCACGAGGCACCCTCAATTGATATCCGGCCGGCGCGAGCGATTTGATCAGCGACGGATTCAGCTCGCGGATTTCCGACAGCGGACGGTCCGCGATGTCGGCGACGAGCAGCAGGTTCGTCGGATCGCTGACGGCGACCGTATCGTACTCAAGGGGTTGCTCCCCGTCAATGTTCTCCAGACCGTAATCCTGCGGATTCTTGGCCATGATGGTGATGGCCAGGATCAGCGGAACATAGTTCTGGGTTTGCTTCGGCAGGGCGTTGCGGGCGCAGAGTTGCCAGAAATCGGCGTATCCGGTGCGCTCCACCGCTCTCTCGACGCACTGGGGACCGCAGTTATAAGCGGCCATCGCGAGGTACCAGTCGCCCAGTTCCCCGTAGAGGTCCCGGAGGTGCTTGGCGGCGGCGCGCGTGGATTTCTCGGGATCGAAGCGGTCGTCCGACCACTGCGTCTGGTTCAAACCGTATTCACGTCCGCGGAACTGCATGAACTGCCACATGCCCGAGGCGCGCTTGCAGGATACCGCGTAGGGAATGAAGCCCGATTCCGCCTGCGCCAGGTAAAACAACTCCCTGGGCACGCCTTCCTCGTCCAGAATGCGGCTGATCATGGGCCGGTAGCGTTCTCCCCGGCGGAGCCCGGAGAGCAGTGTGCGGCGGCCCCGGTCCGTGGAGAAGAAGTGGATGTAGCTGAGAACCGCGTCGCTGGCATCGAGGGGCAACTGGGAGATGGTGGCCTGCAGTTCTTCGCCCACCTTGGGTTTCAGTTGCGGATCGGTGGGGAAGGTTCTCTCCAGAATGTCATCCAGCGGGGATTTCTCGTATACGACGCTGTCTTCCGGAGCGCCCGCCGACAGGCGATCCAGATCGTATTTATAGATGCTGTCGACCAGTTGTTCGAGCTTGCGTTCGATCTTGTGCCGGTCCGCGAGGCCCGATGGCGCCGTCATGAGCACCTCGATCGCGCCGTCAAATGCGCGGCGCGCGCCCTCGGCGTCGCCTTGCTGGTACAGCCGCTTCCCGGTCTGGAACTGATCTTCGGCCGCCTGCACGCGCTTATCGGCCGCCGATTGCGCCAGCGCCGGGTCCGGCAACATCGGTGGGAAGGGCTGGGGCACTTCACTCGCGTAGAGGTTCGGTTCGATTCGCGGCGGTTCTCCCGCGTCCAGAGTTTTCACTCGCGGGGCTGTTGGCAGGAAGGCGGTGGCGAACTGCTGCGGCTTGCTGGACATGCAACCGCTCAGAAAAAGCAGCGGCAGCGGCGTAACGAGAAGCAGGCAGCGGGCGCGGTGACAGGAGGCCATCGTAAGTTATGAATTGAAGGACGCTTAACGCTACGGAAACTTTGACTCTACCTCAGGCTCGACCCTCGGTCAAGGGAAAACTCGCTGTATATGTAATACATATTACACAATACTCCGCTCCGTTACCGTCGCGGTTCGGTAACTGCTTGCAAACACGTGCGCGTGAACAAGCGGCCCTCATAGGGTCCATCGGCGTCTTATCGGAGAATCTACAGGGCCGGATGGCTGGCCAGGCTCTCGCGGACGCGCCGGATGGCGTCCACGAAACGGCGGGCGCGCTCGGTGAAGACTTCATAGCTGCCCGAGCGGAGGCTGGCGGAATCGATGAGCGCCCCGCTGACACCGACGCCGACGGAGCCGGCCCGGAAGTAGTCGCCGACGGTTTCGAGGGTCACGCCGCCGATGGCCATGAGGTCGATCTGGGGGAACGGTGCTCGCAGGGAGCGGATGTAAGCGGCTCCGCCCATGGCGTCGCAGGGGAGCACGCGCACCACGTCGGCGCCGGTTTCCCAGGCCTTCAGGACCTCGGCCGGGGTCAGCGCGCCGGGAAGGATGACCTTGGAGTACCGCCGGGCAAACTCGACGGTGGCGGGGTTCAGGGTGGGCGTCAGGAAGAAAGCGGCGCCGGCCAGCATGCAGGCACGGGCGGTTTCCGGGTCGAGCACGGTTCCGGCGCCCAGCAGCACGCGGTCGCCGAACTCATCGGCCAGGCGCTCGAGGACCTGCAACGCCCCGGGAACGGTCATGGTGACTTCGACGACGCCGATGCCGCCGCGATGAATGGCCTCGACACAGCGGACCGCGCCGTCCGCGGTGGCCGTGCGCACCACCGGTACGACGCCGGTCTTCAGGATGGCCGAAAGAACCTCGTAGCGCTGCATGGGGTGAGTCCGCCGCCTTCAGTTGTAGCATGGGAATGGAACGGACGCACTCTGCGATGGCGATTATCAGCGTCTCCGGTGATCCTGGCTGCGCGCACGAAGACCTGGCGCGGGCAATCGCGCAGCGGGACGGCTTCGAGCTGATCAACTGCCGGGAGATGGAAGAGACGATTACAGCCGACTTCGGCAGCCAGGAAATTCCCGGCCGGGCGTGGCCGCCTCTCTTGCGCTCGGCCATCGGGAGGCGCGCGGTGGATCATCACGTGGTCTACAGCGTGGAGGGCGGCGAGCGGCTGTTCCACGGCTTTCCGGGGGTTCTGCGCGTGCTGGTGATCGCGCCCCCGTCGCGGCGCATTGGCGCAATGATGGTGGACCGTCAGTTGGACCGCGAAGCCGCGAAGCAGTTCCTTCGCCAACGCGAATTGGAAGTGCTGGCCGAGCGCAAACGGAGATTCGGCCGGGGCCACTCGCGTCTCCATGAGTTCGATCTGATTCTGAACGACAACCAGCAGACCCCGGAAACGCTGGCCAGCGTGGTGCAGACCGCCATGCAGAGCCGCGGGTTGCTGGAACAGGGCATGTTGTCAGCCGCGGCCGAGGCGCAGGTGCAGTTTCAGGCGCGGCTGCAACTGGCGAAGTTCGGGCTGACGCCGCCGGACCGGGCGGCGGTGGAGCGCAATGGGTTCGGCCATCCCACCGAAGAGATTTTTGCCCGTCTGCTGGATTTTTACCGCATCGAATGGCAGTACGAACCGCGCAGCTTCCCCCTGCAGTGGGACAAGGACGGGCACGTGATGGAGGCGTTCACGCCCGATTTCTTCCTGCCCGCGTTCGACCTGTACGTGGAGCTGACCACCATGAAGCAGGCGCTGGTGACGAAGAAGAACCGGAAGATCCGGCTGTTGCGCACCATCTACCCGCATGTCAACATTCAGGTGTTCTACCAGAAAGATATTCAGGATCTGATCGTCAAATATGAACTCGCCGAACGCGCTTCCGCCCATTGAGCGGGTCTTGTTTACCGCCGAGCAGATTGACGCGCGCATCCGCGAGGTGGCCGCGCAGATCTCGGCCGATTTCGCGGGCCGTGAGCTGAAGCTGGTGGCGGTACTGAAGGGGTCGGTGTTTTTCCTGACGGCGCTGGCGCGGCACATCACGGTGCCGCTGCGGCTGGATTTTCTGGCTATTTCGCGCTTCACGAATCAGCCGGGGGCGCCTGGGCTGGTGCGCATTGCGAAGGATCTGGACGACGGCATCGAGGGCGAGCACGTGCTGCTGGTGGAGGACATTGTGGATACGGGATTCACCACCCGGTACCTGCTGCAGAACCTGGCGGGGCGGGGACCGGCGTCGCTGGGGATTTGCACGCTGCTGGACCGGAGCAGCCGGCGGATTGCGCGGACGCCGATTAATTATACGTGCTTCGAGATTCCGGACCGGTTTGTCGTGGGGTTTGGGCTGGACCACAAGCAGTTGTACCGGAATTTGGATTGCATTGCGGTGATTAAGGTGGAGTGAGGGGATATGCTGGACTGGTGCCGCTCAAGGTTCGTGACGTCGTCAGGTTGCTTGAAACGCACGAGTGGCGGCACGTTCGAACGAACGGCGATCATCGGGTGTTCCGCGGTCCCGACGGCAGGATTACGGTAGTGTCGGGCAAGGCAGGCGATGATGTGCGGCCCGGCACGTATCGGAGCAATTTTGAGGCAAACTGGTATCAAGGAACCTGAATAATGACTCGCACGTACTCGCTGGTTATCGAAGGCAGCGGCGGCAGCTACAGCGCTTATGTGCCGGAGCTTCCTACAATTCTGGTCACCGGCAGGTCCGTGGAGGAACTGTCTGGCAGGGCATCCGAGGCGATTCGCGTCTATTGGCAGACCGTGAATGCTGAGCGCTCGCCCACGTCGATGGTTCGCGAGATCGACGTTGAACTACCGGTCTGAGGCCGACGGCGGGATCGGGTTGCGCGCGTTGCCGGTTGCCAGGAGCGGCGACTATGCGCGCCTGCGAGCTTCAATCCGTGTCGCAATCGCGAGAAGCGCCCGAAGCGCATCGTTCACCGACTTCGAGTCCGGGAAGGCAGCGGCCAGCTCGGGGTCAAGCAGGACTACGTTCGTTCCGTCGCGATAGCTGTCGGCGTACTTGCCACGAACGCCACCGGCGAAGTCGTACTCCTCTCTCATTTGACGGACACTGGGCTTGCGTCTCATTTGTTTTGTCGCCGGGAAGGATTTTGAAGGGATCATCTCTAAGTCCGCTCCATCACTGTCGCGGTTCGGTGGGTGCTTGCAAAGTCGATGCAGCGAAGAACTTGCGCCGAAGGCGATTCCGTACATGGCTATTGCCCCACGAAGTACTCGCCGGTGGCGGTGATTTCGGCGGGGCCGGTTAGCCAGGCAGAGTCGGTCCAGCGGACGTGCAGGTCGCCGGCGGGCGTGATGACGCGCACCGGGCTCTTTGCCACGCCGCGCAGAATCGCCGCGGCGGCCGCGCCTGTCGAGCCTGTTCCCGAGCTCATGGTTTCGCCAACGCCGCGCTCGTAGAAGACCACGTCGATGGTGTGTTCGTCGAGCACGCGCACGAAGGAGACGTTGGTACGGTTGGGAAACATGGCGTGGCGCTCGATGGCCGCTCCCAGGTCGCGCCAGTTCGTGGGGAAATCGGCGCACAGGATGGCCGCCTGCGGGTTGCCGACGTCGAGCAGCGTGGCTTCCACCGTGCCCGTTGCCGTCGCAATCGGTTGCACCGAGCCGCCCAGCGGCTGGCCCATGTTCATCTCGAACCTGTAGAGAGCGCCGCTCCATTCCATCAGGCGCAATTCCTTGACGCCCGCGCCGGTGCGGATTCGGACGGCGTCTCCGGAGACCTTGCCCGCGTGGTAGAGCAGCGCCGCCGCGCAGCGCGTGCCGTTGCCGGAGATTTCCGGTTCGCTGCCGTCGGCGTTGAACAGGCGTATCGCGGGCACGCTTGCGTCCACCAGCATCCAGCCGTCGGCGCCGACGCCGGTGTGCCGCGCGCAGATGGCCCGCGCCAGCTCTGGAAGGTCGCGCGCGGGGGCGTCTTCGGCCCACGTGAGCAGAAAGTCGTTGCTCGCGCCGTGGGCCTTGGTAAACGGTATCTTCACGGGCATCCTCGCGTCAGTCGCGCCTCCATATGTAGACGGTGGGAGCGCCTGGCACGTTTATAGCACGCACCAGCGCGTAGCGCGAGGAGGAGGAGACGGCCTTGAAAACAGTGTCGCCCTTCTGGGCGACGGCCCATTCCTCATAGAGCAGCCGATCCGGGCGGGCCATGGCGGCGTCCCATGCCGGAACATTGCCCTCATGCAACGTTTCGCGCAGGGGGATGCCGGCGCGGGCGAAGATGCCGGTGAGATCGCCAAAACATGCCACGATTCCTCCGCCGTGGTAATCGTGGGCGAGCGTGCCGGCTGCTTGCGCGGTCCACGCGCGGCGCACGGCGGAATTCACTTGGGATTCCTTCCAGCAGATCCAGCTGTCGGGATGGGGGTGCAGCAGCCACGGAGTGAGCGCCGCGATGGCGACGGCCATTGCCAGGATGCGCCGGAGCGGACCGCCGGGCACCAGCACCACCGCGGCCCCCGCTGCGAACGCCAGCAGCGGCAGGACGGCCAGCGCATAGCGCGTGTTGTAGTACGAATGTGGCCAGAGCGAAGGAACGTAGATGGGCACGCTGCCCGAGTGCATGCTCCACAGGTAAAACAGCGGCGTCAGCGCAAGCAATAACAGCGGCCACCAGGCGCGCCGCCATAACGCCACCAGCAGGCCGGGGATGGCGATCAGGAACGGGGTGAGGCCGGCAACGTTCACGGCCGCGGTGCGGAAATAGAGCAGGGCCGTGGCCCAGTTATGATCGCCCGGGTAGCGCGACAGACCAGCTTTCAGACCGCGCTGGTAAATTGCCTGCGCGGACCATGGGCCGTTGTAGAATTCCAGCGCGTTGCCCCAGAAATACCAGTTGTGAGCGAGCCAATAGAGCGGCCCGGCGCCGGCCATCGCGCAAAACAGGACGGCTTTGGCGAGACGGTGCGATTTCGCCTTCCCGAAGACGAAGGCCGCGGCGAAAGGCAGCAGGAACCATCCTTCGTAACGGGTGAGCGACGCGGCGGCGCCGGCCAGGCCAGCGGCGGCCGCCCAGGCGGATGAATCCGATTCGGCGAAGCGGACCGTGGCGTAGAGCAGCGCGGCGAGGAAAGCCAGGAACATTGGCTCGGTCATGGGCGTCGCCTGCAGGTAGAGCAGGTTCGGATTGAACGCGAACACGGCCAGAGACGCCCACGCCGCGGCCGAACTCGCGAAGACGCGGCGCACCGTGGCGAACAGAAGCAATCCGGCGAAGACGAAGCACGCCGCGGCGGGGATGGCCCCGGCGAGTCCGCTGCTCCAGAGCCGTTTGTTCGACACGAGCGGCGCCATGAGCGCGTGCGGCAGTGGCAGCCACACGGTGCCGATCTGATAAATGCCGGGGGTGCGCGAATCGATTACCCGGCGCGCGATGTTGACGTGCGCCTGGGCGTCGCCATACCAGACGGTCCAGCCGTTGGCGCAGGCCAGCCACACGAATGCGGTGCTCAACAGCGCGAGCGCGGCGAGGGCCAGCGCGGTTTCAGAACTCCGTGAAGTCACGAAACTCGCGGAACCGTTTTTCAATGTCGTCCCGGGTGAGGGTGCGGAAGCGATCCACGCCGAATTTCTCGCAACAGAAACTGCCCATCACGGAGCCGTAAATCACCGCTCGGCTCAGGTCGCGCCGGTCAACGCTGCCGCTCTTCAGATCGACGCCGCGTTCGGCCAGGTAGCCGATGAAGCCGCCGGCAAAACAGTCGCCGGCGCCGGTCGGGTCGAAGACCGTTTCCAGCAGGTATCCAGGCACCACGAAGTACGAATCGCGCCGGAACAGCATGGCGCCGTACTCGCCGCGCTTGATGACCAGGGTGTTCGGCCCCATATCTAGGATGGTTTGCGCCGCCTGGCGAAGATTGTTCTTTCCCGACAGCATGCGCGCTTCGCTGTCGTTGATGAGCAGAAAATCCCAGTCGCGGATGGTGGCCAGCAACTCCTCGCGGTAATCCTTAATCCAGTAATTCATGGTGTCGCCGCCGACGAGGCGCACCCCGTTCATTTGCTCGCGCACGCTGCGCTGCAGGGCCGGCTGGATGTTGCCCAGCACCAGATACGGCTGGGAGCGGTAGCGCTGGGGGAGCTTCGGGTTGAAATCGGCGAAGACGTTGAGGTCGGTTTGCAGCGTAGTGCGGTTGTTCATGTCCTCCGAATAGACGCCGGACCAGAAGAAGGTTTTGCCGGGGACACGCTCGAGGCCTTCCAGATCGATGTGGTGGGAGGCCAGCAGATCGATGTCTTGCTGGGCGAAGTCTTCGCCCACGATGGCCACCACTTCCACCCGGGTGAAGTATCCGGCCGACAACGCGATGTACGTGCCCGCTCCGCCCAGCATGCGATCCACGCGGCCGTGCGGCGTTTCCACCGCGTCATATGCGACCGAACCTACGACGACTAATGACATTGCTCGAATTGTATCCTGGCGGCAAAATGGCGACCTGTGGCAGGACGGTACAATGGGTCAGTAACCCGAAGGCAGGGCATGGCCCTGCCCCACCTGGCCCGGAGAGCCTGCCTCACATCCCGGGTGTGGTTGTACCTATAAATTTTGACGCCGCATGCCTCGTAATTTTCACGTTTTTCCCGATCTGGCTTTCCTGCTGATCTGCGTTGCGGCGCAATTGGCGCTGGCCGTGTGGGCCAGAGGACTAGTGAAGGCGCGGTGGGCGCGCGCGGTTATTTACGCGGCCACCTTGCTTTGCCTGGCGCTCTACGGGGCGGGCTTTCTGATGCTTTACTATCGCGTTTACAGCCACTTCCCGGTCGGGGTGGTTACGTGGACGCAGGGGAGCGCGCTGATTACCGGTTTGTGCGTCATGGGGATGGCGGTGATCGGCGCGGCGCTGCGGCGGGTGCCGTTTCGCGAGGATCGCCGGGAAGCGTTCCGGACCGCGGGGGCGCTGGTGATGTCCACGCCCGCGGTGGTGACGGCGTTCGGAATCCTGCACCGGGCCGATTTCCGGCTGAGCGAGGTGCGGGTGCCGGTGCCTGGCCTGGCCCACGATCTGGACGGGCTGCGCATCGTTCAGGTGTCGGATATCCATCTCAGTGCTTTTCTCAGCGAGAAGCAGTTGGAGCGGGCCATCGACATGGCCAACGAGACGCGGGCGCACATTGCGCTGATGACCGGCGACCTGATCACGCGTCTGGGCGATCCTCTGGATGTGTGCATCCGGCAGATTGCGCGGCTGCGCGCCGACGCCGGTGTATTCGGTTGCATGGGGAACCACGAAGCGTATGCCAGCGTGGAGGCCTATACCGCCGCCGAGGCCGCCCGGCGGGGCGTGCAGTTTCTCCGCTTCCAGGCCGCCCCGCTACGCTTTGGCAGCGCCGTGCTGAACCTCGCGGGCGTCGATTACCAGCCTTCCAACGGTCACTATCTGCGGGGCGCCGAGCGGCTGATGGCACCGGGATGTCTGAATGTTCTGCTGTCGCACAATCCCGACGTGCTGCCGGTGGCGGCGGAACAGGGGTGGAATCTGACGGTGAGCGGGCACACCCACGGGGGGCAGATCGGCGTGGAGATTCTGCATCACAATATTTCGCCGGCGCGCTATTACACTCCATATGTGCGAGGCTTGTACAGGATTGACCACGCGGCTGGATATGTTTCCACGGGCCTCGGCACGGTGGGATTGCCGGTGCGGCTGGGCGCTCCCGCGGAGGTCTCCCTGATACGCTTGTGCGCCATCTGATCCTTAGCGATATTCACGCCAATCTGGACGCATTGAACGCGGTGCTGGCGGACGCCCAGGGCCGCTACGAGCGGGTGCTGTGCTGCGGGGACATTGTCGGCTACGGCGCGGACCCGGACGCGGTGACGTCGTGGGCGCGGCAGAACGTGGATGTGATCATTCGCGGCAACCACGATAAAGCCTGCGCCGGCCTCGAGGACCTGGAATGGTTCAATCCGGTGGCGCGCTTGTCCGCGCTGTGGACCATGGAGCACATGGAGCCTTCCAACCTGGAATGGCTGCGCGGTCTGCCTCCGGGGCCCATCGAGGAAGGCGGTCTCATTCTGGTGCATGGGTCGCCGCTGGACGAGGACGAATATCTGATCACGGAACTGGACGTGGAACAGATTGGCCCCTATCTGGAAGGCCGCGTGTGGATTTTCGGCCACACTCATTTGCAGGGCGGGTTTCTATGGCGTCCGGACGGCGCACAGCGGTTGGACCGGCCGTCGCCGACTCCCGCGACGCTGGCCATCCAACCCAACCAATCCTGGCTGATCAATCCGGGCTCGGTGGGCCAGCCGCGCGACGGCGACCCGCGGGCGGCGTGGATGCTGTGGGACTCCGACGAAGGCACCATGACGTTCTGCCGGACCAGCTACGACGTGCGCGCGGCCCAGCGGAAGATTCTGGACGCCGGCCTGCCGGAACTGCTCGCGCTGCGGCTGGAAGCAGGGAAGTAGGCGCGAGTGACGGAAAGAACTACCGGGCAGGTCAGCGATTATCTTGCCGCCGAGCGGACGTTTCTGGCGTGGATCCGAACGGGCCTCGCGCTCATGGGATTCGGTTTTGTGGTGGCCCGGTTCGGACTGTTCCTGGAATCCCTGCGCGTTATGGAGCCGGGGGTGCCCAGCGGGCCTTACGGACTTTCCGTCTGGTTCGGCACCGCGCTGCTGGTTCTGGGGGTGGTGGTCAACGTTATGTCCGCGTGGCGCCACGTTGTTCTGGTCCGGCAGTTGAATGCGGGGGGAGCCGCCGTGTCCCGGCCTTCGCTGCTCGCAATCGGGGTTGCCATGGCGCTGGCCGTGGTTGGGCTGGCCATGGCGGTTTACCTGATTTCGGTTCGCGAGGCGCGGAAGAGCCCGGCGGCGCTACAGATCCAGGGGGAAGGCAGGGCACGGCCCTGCCCCACGGGTCCGGAAGGCGGGGCACGGCCCTGCCCTAGGGCGAAAACAGTACTTTTTTCCTATCTACAAAACACTGCTTCGGGTCGATTCGGGAATCAATAGGAGGAGTCTATGGGCGCCACCGTAAACGGATTGGGCTCTTTCGACCCATCAACTCTGCTCGATTCACTCACCGGGCCGGCGGCGTCAGCCCCCTCCACGGGACTCACCAATGGCGTGACCGCGCAGCAGGAATTTTCGGCGATGCAGCAGAGCGGCGATCTGAGCAGCCTGTTGTCTGATTCGGTCGCGGTTGGGGTGCTGCAGTTCGCGAATCCGGCCACCACGCCGTCTTCGACGGGGACCGATTTCTCCACCATGATCAGCCAGTTGATTGCCGCGTACACGCCGGTCGCGGCGGCATCCTCGGTAAGCGGCAACACGCCAGCGCCCTCCGCGGCTACGCTCTCCACCAATCCCGCTCTGGCCATTATTCAGGAGCTGGAGCAGACGGGCGTGTTGAGCAGCACGATGTCGGACGCCGTTGGGGCGAGCACGCTCAGCCCGACGCTTGCGTAACCGGCGGTCTCACGATCCCTGGTTCGCCGTGGCGTAGTACCCCTTGCGCGCCTGCACCACGTAGTTGGCGCTCTTCGGCCTCACCTCAATTTCGCGGTAGTCGCCGTCACCTTCTTTGTTGGCGGGTTTCCAGGCGACGGTGTACTGGCTGCGCATCTCCGCCTGAATGCTCGCGAAGGCTTGTTGCAGGGGATGCTTCTTGTCCACGGTGAACGCACGGCCACCGGTCTGCTCAGACATGTGCTTGAGTCCTTCCAGACCGGCGGCGCCATCGTCGGACGAGCGTTGTCCGAAACGCTGCATTCCGGTGTCCGCGTAATAGATGCTATAGATGATAGCGTCGGAGCGCTGGGCGGCCTCAACGGCCTGGCTGCGCGTGTAGTAGCTCCCGCGATCGTTGCCGTCGGTGATCAGCAGCAGAGCCTTCCGGCCGGATTTGTGGGACAGTTCGTCGTTGGAGGCCAGATAGATAGCGTCGTATAGCCGGGTTCCAGCGTGGTGCTGCTGCCCCTGGCCCCCACGGCCGCCGCCATGACGTCCACCGCCACCACCCGGGAACCGGCCGCCGCCCCCTCCGGGCCATCCGCCTCCACCGCCGGGGTATCCACCACCGCCACCCTGGTTTCCTCCTCCGCCGCCCTGCTCTCCGCTGTCGCCCTGCACTTTCTTGAGCGCGGCCTCTATTGTGGAGGCCGAATCGGTGAAGTCCTGTTCGAGCGTGGTGTCATGTCCGAAGGAGAGCAGAAACGCCTCGTCGCTCTTCGGACGCATGACGCTGGAGATGAATTTCGACGCGGCATCGCGCTCATCTCCCAGCAGGCGGGTCTGGCTGCGGCTGACGTCGATGAGCAGGCCGAGCTTCAAGGGCAGGTCCGTTTCGCGGGAGAACTGGGTGATGGTCTGTTCCTTGCCATCCTCGAGGACGGTGAAATCGTCCTTCGTGAGAGTGGGGACGAGTTCGCCGCTGTCCTTCTTCCGCACGGAGAACAGCACGTTGACCAGCTCCACATTCACGCGAATGGCTGTTTTGGGTTCGGGCGCAGAGGCGGCGGGGGGCGGGGGCGGCGCGGCCGGCGGAGGCGCTCCGGCGGATGGGCGGGGGCGGGCTATGGTGTCCGACGAGGGCGCGGGGCCTTCCTGTATTTCCTGTCCGGCCGGTACTTCCTGCCCGGCCCGCAACAGGTTGCGGCCGAAGAAGGCGGCGAGGGTGATCGCACAGGTACGGCGTGTCATCGAGGATTGGTCGCCCTTCGGGTGGATGCTCGCGGCGCGACGCGGGTTTCAGGGGACTGCCGGTCCTTACAATTCCTTGACCTACTGTTCCGGCGCCCGTGCTAAATTCGTAGCGTGCGGCTGCTGGTGGTCGACGACGACGTGGAATTGTGCTCTTTGTTGGGCGAATTCCTGCACCGCGAAGGCTACACCGTCCAGTTTGAGCACGAAGGCCGCGCCGGACTTTCCCAGGCGATTGAAGGCGGCTTCGATCTGATCATTCTCGACGTCATGCTGCCGGGGATGGACGGATTCGAGATTCTGAAACGAGTGCGCCAGCAGAACCGCGTTCCCGTGCTGATGCTGACCGCGCGCGGCGAGGACGTGGACCGGATTGTCGGTCTGGAACTGGGCGCCGACGACTATCTTTCGAAGCCGTTCAACCCGCGGGAACTGGTGGCGCGCATCAAGGCGATTCTGCGGCGCTCCGACAGCAAGGCGAGCAACGGACGGATTGACGTGAACGGGGTTACGCTGGACCCGGGGACGCGCCAGGTGCTGCGCGACGGCGCTCCGGTGGAGACCACCACGCTGGAGTTTCAGATTCTGGAGATGCTGATGCGGGCCGCCGGGCGGGTGGTTTCGCGCGACGCGCTGATGGAGGCGCTGTATAACCGCAAGGCGACGCCGTTCGACCGCTCCATCGACATGCACGTCAGCCACCTGCGGCGGAAGCTGGAAAACGACACGCCCCTCATCAAGACCATTCGCGGGGTTGGGTATCAGTTCGTGAATGCGCCCGAGGGAGCGGCGAGCGCGTCATGAGAACGCTGTTCGGAAAGATTCTGCTGTGGTTCCTGGCCACCACCGTGATTACCGGGTTCGGGATCGCCATTACGTCCGCGGTGGCGCTTGAATCGGGGTCGGGAAGGCCGGGCATGCTGGCCGACGTGGTCCTGCAGCGGGCCGACGACGCGAGGATGGCTTACCAGCGCGGTGGCGCCCCCGCACTGACGGCGACGCTGGCGAGACTGCGCGGCGCGGGCCGCAACGAGTTGATTTTCACTGATGCCCGCGGCCGCGATCTGCTGACCGGGCGGGACCGTTCGGCGCTGCTGCCGCACGCCGAAGGGAGCTTCGCGTGGCTGGCGCGAATCCCGCGGATGAGAGTGGCGCACCAGGATTCCACGGGGCAGTACTGGCTGATTCTGCTGGGTCCGCCGCGATTCATGTTCTGGTTCCTGCGGCCGGAACACCTGTGGGTGCTGGGAGTGTGCGTGCTGCTGTGCTACTGGCTGTCGTGGCACCTGACTTCTCCGGTCCGCAAACTGCAGCGGGCGGTGGATTGCTTCGGCCGCGGGGAACTCAATGTTCGAGCGGAAACCAGGCGCGGCGACGAACTGGGCCAACTGGCTCGCACGTTCAATCTGATGGCCGACCGCATCCAGACCTTGCTGACCGCCGAACGGCGACTGCTGCTGGACATTTCGCACGAATTGCGCAGCCCGCTGGCGCGTTTGAGCGTGGCCGTGGAGCTGGCCCGCTCCGATAAGGACCCGGCGGATCTGGATCGCATCCAGAAAGAGGCGGACCGGCTGAACACGCTGATCGGGGAGTTGCTGCAGGTGACCCGCGCCGAGGGCGATCCCTCCCAACGGATCATGGAGCCGGTGGTGTTGAACGACGTGGTGAGCGAGATTGTGGACGACACGTCTATCGAGGCGCGCGCGAAAGACTGCGAGCTGGTTTTCCACGCCACCGCGAATCTGGTGCTGGACGGGGACGCCGAGTTGCTGCGGCGCGCGATTGAGAACGCGGTTCGCAATGCGATTCGCTATGCGCCGCATGGCAGCCGGATTGAGGTGGATCTGAAGCAGCACGGCCAGGATGCGGTGGTCGGCGTGCGCGATTCCGGGCCGGGCGTGCCGGAGGAATCGATTGAGCGCATTTTCGACCCGTTCTATCGGGTGGATTCGGACCGCAATCGGGGCAGCGGCGGGACCGGACTTGGTTTGGCGATCGCGCGGCGAGCGGTGCAATTGCACGGCGGGACCATACGGGCTCAAAACGCGAATCCGGGACTTCAGGTGATCATCGAGCTGCCTGCCTCCGTGGTGGCGCGGGAGCCGGTGTCCGAGCAGCGACAGACTGCTGAGGTTAGCGGGACTGGGGATTGAGTGGATGGCAGCGCATGGCGTTGCCCCACGGAGCGACTGAAGTGGGTGGCGGCGCGTGGCGCTGCCCCACGGTGGTTCTGCTAAGCTCAGTTTCGTGTTCCACAAAAGGCCTCTCCTTTTCCTGTTGTTGCCTCTGCTGCTTTCCGCGGAGACCAGGCTGCTGCGATTTCCCGATATCCATGACAACCGCATCGTGTTTACGTATGGCGGGGATTTGTGGCAGGTGGCGGATACCGGAGGAACGGCGACGCGGCTCACCGCTCACCCCGGCGTGGAAGTGTTCGCGCGATTCTCTCCCGATGGCAAGTGGATCGCGTTCACCGGTCAATATGACGGCGACGAACAGGTTTACGCCATGCCGTCCGGCGGAGGGGAACCGACACAGTTAACTTTTTATCCGGCGCGCGGTCCGCTGGCGCCGCGGTGGGGCTACGACAACCAGGTGGTTGGCTGGAGCAACGATGGCCACTATGTGATTTTCCGCTCGCTGCGCGACGCCACGGGGATGTTTCTGAGCCGGCTTTACCGCGTCGCCGTGGACGGCGGCCCGTCCGAACCGCTGCCCATGCCGGTGGGCGGTTCAGGATCGTTCTCGCCCGACGGGAAAAGCATTGTCTATTCGCCGGAAGCGCGCGATTTCCGCCCGGAGAAACGATACAGCGGCGGCACCGCGAGCGAGCTCTACATCTTCGACCTGAAAAGCGACGACGCCAAACTCATCTCGCAGGGACCGCGTTCCAGCCGCGATCCCATGTGGATCGGCAAACGAATCTATTTCAACTCCGACCGCGACGGCCATTTCAACCTGTACTCCTACGACACCGAGTCCGGCGCCACGAAACAGATCACCCATAGCGACCTGTGGGATGTCCGCTGGCCGGGGACGGACCGGCAGCGGCGCATTGTTTACGAACTGGACGGCCAACTGCAGGTGCTGGACGTGACCACGGGCGTGAGCACTCCCATCTCCGTTGACGTGCCCGACGACGGAGTCAACCGCCGGCCCTCCTGGATCTCCGCGGCCGAGCACATTGAGAGCGCGGGGCTGAGTCCCAAGGGCGAGCGGGTGCTGTTCAGCGCACGGGGAGATATATTTTCGGCGCCGGTAGAGAAAGGTCCCACACGCAACCTGACGCATTCGCCGGGGGCCCACGACAAGTGGCCGGCATGGTCTCCGGATGGGTCGAAGGTGGCGTTTATCTCGGACGCCAGCGGCGAAGAGGAGATCTATGTTGTAGCGCAGGATGGGTCGACGCCGGCGGAACAGATCACCACCGGAGGCCAGGCGTTCCGCTACCAACCGGCATGGTCTCCGGATGGCAAGCGCATCGCCTTCGGCGACAAGGACGGGCGGGTGTGGGTGGTTACCGTGGCCGACCACAAACTACAGGAGGTGGCGCACTCGATCGACGGCCCGGTGCGCGACTACGAATGGTCGCCCGGCGGAGGATGGCTGGCCTTCAGCATGAACAATCCGTCCGGATTCTCCGCGCTTTACCTATGGGGCGTGGAGGACAACAAGCTGCACCAGGTGACCAGCGGAATGTTCAACGAAGACACTCCGGCATGGGACCCCAAAGGGGATTGTCTGTATTACCTGGCCAACCACGAGTTTCAGCCGCAGCTCTCGCAGATTGAGTTTAACTTCGCCACGAACCGGTCGCGAGGCATTTTCGTGCTGACCCTTCGCAAGGACGTGAAGAATCCGTTTCCTCAGGAAAGCGATGAGGTGACCATCAAATCGGCGGATGACGCCGCGAAGGATAAGGATAAGGACAAGGACAAGGGCAAGGATAAGGAAGCGGCCGAGCCCAAGGACAAAGGCATCGACTTCGATGGCCTGGCGGAGCGCGTGACTCGCGTGCCGCTGGAGGCGAACAACTACTCCGGTCTTTTCGTGAAATCGGACGCGCTGCTCTACGGCGTGTTCTCCGCTTCGTATTATGGCCGCGCTCCGGAGAACCTGCCGTCCTTGCGCGTCTTCGCGTTCAAAGACCGGAAAGAGACGACGCTGGCCGATGGGATTGCTTTTGCCACCGTCTCACACGACGGCTCGAAGGCGCTGGTTCGCCAGGAGCCGTTGTGGAACCTGTATGATGCTACGCCGACGGGCGGGTCCAGCAAGAAGACCATCTCCACCGCGGGTCTGATGCTGGAACGCGTTCCAGCGGAGGAGTGGAAGCAGATCTTCAACGAGGTATGGCGGCGCTACCGCGATTTCTTCTACGCGGCGAACATGCACGGACAGGACTGGGACGCGATCCGGGAGCGCTACAGCCAGTTGCTGCCGTATGTCGCGCATCGCTCCGACTTGAACTACGTGATGAGCGAGATGATCTCCGAACTGAGCGTCCAACATACTTACATCGACGGCGGGGACATGCAGCTTCCGCCGCGCCCCCACGCGGGTCTTCCGGGCGCACGATTTTCGGTGGACGAGAAATCGGGCCGGTACCGCATCGACAAAATCCTGACCGGGGATAACGAGGAAGAAATCTATCGATCACCGCTGACCGAGATCGGCGTGGACGCGCGGGCGGGCGACTACGTTCTGGCCATCAACGGCGAGGACGTGACCACCAAAACAGACATCTATAAGTACCTGCGCCACGCCGGCGACGCACCCGTGCAACTTACTCTCAACAGCACGCCCACGACGACCGGAGCGCGCAAGGTTACTTACCACCCGGTGGCCAGCGAGACGAATCTGCTCTACTTCGACTGGGTGGCGGATAACCGGCGGCGGGTGGATGAGCTGTCCCATGGCCGCATCGCGTACATGCATTTGCCGGACATGGGCGAAGCGGGTATTCGGGAATTCATCAAGTGGTACTATCCGCAGATCCGGAAGGACGCGCTGCTGATTGACGACCGGAGCAACGGCGGCGGCAATATTTCGCGCATGGTAATCGAGCGGTTGAGCCTGAAGTTACTCGGTGTTACTTATGACCGGCTTTTCGCGACGCCGGGCACTTATCCGGACGGCGTGTTCATCGGGCCGAAGGCGGTTTTGCTGGACCGGTATTCGGCGTCCGACGGCGATATTTTCCCATGGATGTTCCGCAACGCCGGGCTGGGGCCGCTGATCGGCGAGCGCTCGTGGGGCGGCGTGGTGGGCATCACCGATCACGGGGCGCTGATGGACGGCGGAACTGTTAACGTGCCCGAGCGCGCCTACGCCACGGCGAAAGGCGAGTGGGCGGTGGAAGGGCACGGCGTGGACCCGGACATCGTGGTGCACAATGACGCGAAGCTGGTGATTGAGGGGCACGACCCGCAACTGGAGCGCGGCGTGGACGAACTGATGAAGAGCCTGGAGCAGTCCTCGCCGAAGCTGCCGGAGCACGGGCCGTATCCGGTGAAGGTGAAATAGCGCGGCAACGTGGATTCCTCCCGAAGAGCATTTCTGGCGAGCGCGACGGCCGCCGCGGTTGTGCCCGCGGGTCTGAATGCCGCGGAGCCTGACGTCTCCGAACGCGATTCCTGGGTTGGCGTGCTTGCGCGGATTGCCGATCCGGTTCTCAACGCGCTCAGCCAGCGCAGGCTGGCGGCAACCATGCCGGTGGAGGCGCCGAACGGCAACGCCGAAGATCGGCGGATATACACGCATCTGGAAGCTTTTGGGCGATTGCTGGCGGGCATCGCGCCGTGGCTGGAATCCGACGGCGCGGGCCGCGAGCGTGCCGAGCTGGCGCGCCAATGCATTGCCGCCGCCGTGGACCCGGCCTCACCCGATCACATGAACTTCACCCATGGCGGCCAGCCGCTTGTGGATGCGGCGTTCCTGGCGCTTGGTATTTTGCGCGCCCCGAATCAGCTTTGGCAGAAACTCGACGCAGGAACGCAGAAGCATCTGCTGGACGCGCTTCGTTCCACTCGCGCGATGTCTCCGCCACTCAACAACTGGCTGTTGTTCAGCGCGATTATTGAAGCCTTCCTCGCGTGGGCCGGTGAACCGTGGGACGCCGCGCGCATTGACTACGCGCTGCGCCAGCACGAGCAGTGGTACAAAGGCGATGGCGTTTACGGCGACGGACCGCAATTTCACTGGGATTACTACAACAGCTTCGTGATTCATCCACTGCTGCGGCAGATTGTCGAGAGCGTCGCGGCGGCGTCGAAGCAATGGGAGACCCTGCATGCGCCGATTGTGGCGAGGGCCAGACGCCATGCCGCGGAGCTGGAGCGACTGATCGGCCCGGATGGCGCGTTTCCACCGATTGGCCGGTCGCTGGCGTATCGCTGCGGGGCGTTTCATCTGCTTGCGGACGTGACTCTGCGCCACGAACTGCCCTACGAGGTCACGCCGGAGCAGGTGCGCTGCGCGCTTGGCGCGGTGATTCGCCGAACGATGGACGCGCCGGGCACTTTCGATGCGAATGGCTGGCTCACGGTTGGTTTTTGCGGGCATCAGCCGGCCGTCGCGGAGCGTTACATCTCCACGGGAAGTTTGTATCTTTGTTCGACCGTTCTGTTGCCGCTCGGACTCGCCAGCACGGACCGTTTCTGGAGCGGTTCCGCGCAGGCCTGGACTTCGCGCCGGATCTGGAGTGGCCAGGCAGTTGCGCCGGACCATGCCCTTCCGAACACCGCGTGAGCGGACACGGCCTTCCCAAAAGCGGACAGATAAGACATCAACCTGACGCTCCAATGCGCTGATTACAGAGATCGCAACCCCGGTATTTGAATTGCACCCTTTGAGAAGGTCCGCTCCATAACTGTCGCGGTTCAGTCTGCTTAGGAGAAGGCCATGCTGTCGTCCATCAAACACGCGTTCCGGGTTCTTGGCAAGGACCCCGGCTTTACGGCGATTGCCGTTTTTTCGCTGGCCATCGGCATTGGCGCCACCTCGGCGATGTTCAGCTTTGCCGACGCACTGCTGCTGCGGCCTCTGCCGGTGATGAAGCCGGATGGGGTTGTGGACGTGATCAACGCGGGTTCGGCGGCATTCGGCACCAACACGACGGTGTCCTACCCGGATTACGCGGATTTGCGCGACCGCAACCGCAGCTTCGACGGTCTGGTGGCGGCCGCCTACGGGCAGTTCGGTTATGCTCCGAACGCGCAGACGCAATCGCGAATGAAGTTCGGCCTGTTTGTGTCGGGCAATCTTTTTCGCGTGCTGGGCGTGGAGCCCACGCTGGGCCGGGGCTTCCGCGCGGACGAGGATCAGGCCGAGGGGCGCGATGCGGTGGTGGTGCTTGGCCACGATTTCTGGGTGAGCGAATTCAACGCCAGCCCGTCCGCTCTGGGCGCACATATCCGATTGAGCGGGGTGGAGTATACGGTGATCGGCGTGGCGCCGGAGCATTTCACGGGCATCGATCAGTTTCTGCGGCCGGCGTTGTTTATTCCGCTGGCCATGTCGCCGCGCATGGGCCAGACCAACAATCTGCATAAGCGCGATGCTCGCTGGCTGTCCGTCAAGGGCCGGCTGAAGGCGGGCGTGGGGATGGATCAGGCCCAGACCGATATCGCGATGATCTCGAAGGAACTGCAGAAGACGTATCCCGAGACTAACCGCGACGAGCGGCTCAAGGTTGAGACCGAGCTACAAATGCGCGCCGAGCAATCGCCGCCGAACGCCGCGATGGTGGCGATGCTGGTGATTCTGGGCCTGTGTGTCCTGGCGGTAGCTTGCGCCAACGTGGCCGGGCTGTTGGTGAGCCGCTCACGGGCGCGCTCGCGTGAGATTGCCATCCGGCTGGCTATCGGGGCTGGGCGCGGGTCCCTGGTTCGCCAGCTTCTCTTCGAAAACGTGCTGGTAGCGATAGCGGGCGGTGTGGGCGGCGTGGCGATTGCCTATGGCGCGGTGGCGTTCTTCAAAACCCTCCCGTTCCCCTCCGACCTGCCGGTTGTTTTTGATGTCGCCATTGACGGCCGGGTGCTGCTGTTTACGCTGGCGGTTTCACTGGCGAGCACGCTGTTGTTCGGCCTGGCGCCGGCGCTGCGCTCGACGCGTCCGGATCTGGCGCGGTCCCTGAAAGCGGCCGACGCCGACAGCGGGGGCAAGAAGCGTTTCTGGGGACGCAACACCATCGTGGCCGGCCAGGTGGCGCTTTCGCTGGTGCTTCTGGTGATATCGGCGGTTCTGCTGCAGGGCTTTCGCGATCAACTCACGCAAGGGCCGGGCTACCGCACCGAGCGATTGTTCCTGACCAGTTTTGAAACACAGCTCGCTCACTATTCGGAAGATCAGAGCAGCCAGTTCTACAAGAATCTGCTGGAGCGAACGCGAGCCACGCCGGGCGTCCGCTCCGCCGCCGTGACCAACGTGATTCCGCTGATTGGCGGGGACAGCGTGGACATCGTTCCGGAAGGCTATCAATTGCCCGCGGGCCAACATGCGCTGACCACGTTCGACGCTTACGTGAGCGACGGTTATTTCGGCACGATGGATATCCCCATCCAGCAGGGGCGGGGTTTTCTGGAATCGGACCAGAAGGGCGCGCCTCTGGTGGCGGTGGTGAACGAGCAGGCGGCAAAGCATTTCTGGCCGAAGGGAGACGCGGTGGGCAAGCGATTCCACCTGAACAACGCCACCGGGGACCTGGTGCAGATTGTGGGCATCGCGAAGACGGCCAAATACTTCTGGATTGCCGAGCCTCGACTCGATTACGTTTACCTGCCCTTCCGGCAGCATGCGCAATCCGCGCTGACACTGGTGACGGAAACGGACGCGCCGGATGCGGCGGCCATTGCGCCGGCGCTGCGCGGGGTAGTTCGCGGGCTGGATGCGGACATGCCTGTGTTTGACGTTCGCACCATGCAGGACATTTACAGCCAGCGCGCGGTGAAGACTCCGAACATGGTGGCAGAGATCGTTGCCGGCCTCGGTTTCATGGGCCTGGTGTTAGCGATTGTGGGGCTCTACGGCCTGGTGGCCTTTTCGGTGAGCCGCCGCACGCGCGAGATTGGCATTCGCATGGCCATCGGCGCGGACCGTACGAAAGTGATCTGGATGGTGCTGAAGCAGGGGCTGCAACTGGGCAGCGCGGGAGTGGCTATCGGACTGGTGGTGAGTTTCTTCGCTTGCAGCGTACTTACCACGCAGTTGTGGATTGCCACGTTCAACCACGTGAGCCCTCTGGCATACGCAGCCATCGCGCTGCCGCTGCTGCTTATTACCGGGCTGGCGACGTGGGCGCCGGCGCGCCGGGCGTCGCGGGTGGATCCGATGCGGGCGCTGCGGGAAGAGTAATCTCTTCGAGCGTGGCCAAGCGGGCCCGGAGCGGCCGGGCAGGACGCAGCGGCCAACCTCCACCAGAATGCGATGGCAGCCCTGATCCGGCTTGGTGGCGGCGATGCCGGCCGCGCATTGGATCCACGGGACGCTGCGTCTGCGCCATTCTCGTGATGATGCTCAAGCCGGCCGCCTCCCCAGGTCGTACGTGACGTGGCGGAACACGCGTGGCGGACGCTTGCTCGGACGAGCGGGGGCGCCGCGGCCGGTTCAACGATCGGGGATGGTGAAGCGAAAGATGCTGCCCTGATCCGGCGCGGATTCGACGTGGATGCGCCCGCCGTGCGCTTCCACAATTCGTTTACAAAGCGCCAGACCGATGCCGACGCCGGGGTATTCGTGGCCGTGCAGCCGCTTCAATGGCTCGAAAATGCGCAGGTGATACGCGGCGTCGATGCCGATTCCGTTATCGGCCACGGCAAACTCCCAGGCGTCTCCGCAGCGGGCGGCGCTCAAGCGCACGCGCGGCGGTTCTTCCTTGCGCCGGAACTTAACAGCGTTGTCCAGCAGGTTCTGGAACAACTGCGCGATTTGCGAGAGGTTCCCGCGGACCCGCGGGAGCGGGTCGCAAGCGATAGCTCCGCCGCTTTGCTCCAGTGCCGGTTTCAACGCGGAGATGGCGAGGTTGACCATGCCGAAGGTATCCACCTGCTCGTCAAACGTTTGGCCGTCCGCGTTCAGGCGAGACCACTTCACCAGACCTTCAATCAGACTGCGCATGCGCGTAGCGGCGTCCATGAGGAAGCGGAAGCGCTCGGCGTTGGCCTCGTCCAGGGGGCCGGGCCAGTTGCGTTGCAGGAGCTGCGCGTAGGCGTGTACGGTGCGCAGGGGCTCCTGCAGGTCGTGCCCGGCCAGCCAGGCGAACTGGCGCAGCTCTTCTTCGCGGGCGCGCAGAGCTTCCTTCGCCTCGGTGAGCTGCTGTTCGAGATTTGGCGGGCGCTCGGCATCCTCAGGCATAGCTTCCGTTGCCCAGGATATCATGTGACCCGCGCTGGTCTTTTTACGCCGCCATTATTTCGATATAGAATGCATAGATCCGGGAAAACGAACATGAAACTGTTCCTTATCGCGTTGCTTCTGCCGGCGGGTTTGGGGGCGCAGCAGGCTTCGGACATTTTGAAAAAAGTCTGGGCCGCTTACGCGAATCTGAAAACGGTGCACATTGTGGCCACGCGGTTCGATACCGTGGTGCAGCCGGGCAACTCCACGTGGGCGCCGGGCGGAACAGCGAGCCAGGCCATGGCCGACTTCGAGCTGGCGGAAGCTCCTGGGGGCAAATACCTGGTCAGGCTGAGAAGCGGAAATATCGAGTCGCTCGCCGTGAGCGATGGGTCCTCCACGTGGAAGGCCCTGCCGAAGCAGAAACATTGGATGAAGATTGAGGCGGCGGGAATAATCGACGACGAGGACGACAGCGCGGAAAGCGCCGCAAATCAACCGCAGGATCTGCATCAGGAAGTGGAGAATATGCTGGTCCGGCGTTACCTGGCGCTGGTGAAGGCAGGGCAGGGAGCCGAGCTTGGGAAGGAGGAAACCCTCAAGGTGAGCGGGGCGAAAATCCGCTGCCAAATCGTTCGACTGGTGACCGGCCGCGTGTTGAACGAGCTGTGGGTCGACGAACAGCGTGGGTTCGTCCTGCAGGCCCGGGAGACATCACGGCAGCAGTTGGGGAACGGCGTCGGGCAGCTTCAGATTACCGCGAAGGTGAAGGAGCTGGACGTGGACACCGAGGTGGACGGCGGACTGTTCTCCTTCCGGCCGGAACCGTCGTGGACCGAAACCGACATGCTGGTGCTTCCGGGGGAGGAGCAAACGGTGCTGATCGGCAAGAAAGCCGCGGACTTTACTCTGAAATCGCTGGACGGTTCGCAGACCGAATTGTCTTCGCTGCGTGGCAAAGTGGTGGTGCTCGATTTCTGGGCAACATGGTGCTCTCCCTGCCGCGCCGAGTTGCCCATTGTCGATAAGCTGCGCGCGGAGTTCGGCGACGATGTGCTGTTTCTGGGCGTCAACGACGAGGACAGCGGCACAGTAAGGGATTTGTGAGGAAAAACGGCTACGGGATCACCATGCTCATGGACTCGAAGCGCAGCGTTACCCGGGCCTATGGAATCCGTGCCATCCCCACGGTATTTGTGATCGACCGGGATGGGGTCATACGGCAGCACTTCATCGGTGGCCGGGAGGCGCCGGAGTTGCGGCGAGCGATCGCAGCGGTTTTGGGGGTTCCTAACTCCGCGCCTGCAGAAGCACAGCCGTGATGTTGTCGGGGCCGCCGGCGTCGCGCGCGAGGGTGATCAACAGGCGGCATTTGTCCTCCAGCCCGTCGGTGCCCGCGAGGATCTCGCCAATCGCTTCCGCCGGCACCACGCCATGCAGACCATCGCTGCACAACAGCACCTGGGTGCCCGGAGTGGGCTCCAACGCGTAGGAGTGCATGCGAAGCTGCGAGCTGACGCCAATGGCCATGGTGAGGACGTGGCGCATGGGGTGGGTGCGCAGGCTTTCCTCGTCGATGCCGAGGCGGCGGCCGACTTCCTGCACCCAGGTCTGATCTTCGGTGACGACGATGAGGCCGCCGCCGTCGTACACATAGGCGCGGCTGTCGCCGACACTGGCGATGAGCAGCTCGGAGCCGGATTCCAGCGCGGCCACCAGAGTGGTGCCCATGCCCTCCAAAGCAAGGTCGTCGGCGGCGGCCTCCATCACCTTGCGGTTGGCTTCCTGGAAAGCGAAGGCGAGTTTTTCGGCGTCGACCTGGGGGGTGTTGAGAATGGTCTCGACGACGGTCTCCACGGCAAGACGCGAAGCATGCTCGCCGGCCTGCGCGCCGCCCATACCGTCGGCCACCACATAAAGACCACGTTCGCGAACCAGGGCGAAGTAATCCTCGTTATTCGGGCGGACGCAGCCTGGATCCGAAAGACCGATCGCCTCCATCATACTCGGCCTCCCGATTATACCCGTTGGCGGGCGCAGTTCCCCGAAGCCGCCGGAGATGGCGGTGGCCGAGCTCGGGCTGGTGTCCATCTCGCCTTCGCCGGGCCAGCGGTCCATGCCGGGCGACGCAAAATCGGCCAGCTGGGCTTCGGACCACGCGCCGTCGATGGCCGCGACCGCGGCGAAGACAGTTGGGAAATCGTCGGGTTCGTCCACACTCACCTCCACAGGCGCTTCTACAGGCGCTGCCGCCGCTACTTCCACCGGCTGCTCCGCCACCGGCTGGTCCGCCAACTCCGCGGGCGGGGCGTCCAACGCCGGGGCCACCGAGGGCGGGGCCGCCAAGAGCGGGGCCGCCAAGAGCGGGGCCGCCAAGAGCGGGGCCGCCAAGAGCGGGGCCGCCAAGAGCGGGGCCGCCAAGAGCGGGGCCGCCAAGAGCGGGGCGTCCAAGAGCGGGGCGTCCAAGAGCGGGGCGTCCAACGCCGGGGCCGCCGGCTCCTCGGGCCCGGCCACCAACTCGGGCGGCGCCAATACGGGCTTCGGAGAAGCCGATAGCGGCTCCGGGGCAGCCTCCTGCTGACGCGACTTGCTGAACCAGCGGACTCGGATCTTCACGGTTTCTTCGGTTGCAGAATCGCCTTTAGCTGGAACCAGGCGCTTTCCTCATAATTCGTTTTCAATCGCTCGAGTCCCTGAGTTTTCGCCTCGCCCCGCCGCGGGCCGCTCTGCTTCAGGCAACGCTCCAGCAGCGCCGGCGCGTCCGCGTCATCGGGATCGCGCTCCAGCACGGCTCGGAACCGCTCGGCTGCCGCCGCATACTTGCCCTGTCTCCAGAGAACATAGCCCGTATTGAACTGGTATACAGGGTCGCTGGTGTCGCCGTCCAGTGCTTTTTGGAAGTTTTCGAGGGCCGAAGTCTCGTTTCGGCGGGATTCGGCGGCGCCCAGATCGTTCAGGACCTCATTTAACGGGACATTGGCGGCTACCTGGCCGAAGGCGGTTTCAGCGCCGGAGAAATCGCCCATATAGTAGCGGGAGAGTCCGAGCAGGAAGACAGCTTCGTTGAAAGCCGCGTTTTCGTGCGCGACTTTCTGCAGCCAGTCGGCCGCGCTGCGGTAGTCTTTGGCGCCGAAGTTGACTCGCCCCAACTCGAAGCAGGCCTCCGAATAGGCTGGATCCAGGCGCGCTGCCTGGCCGAAGAGCTTCCGTTTCTCCTCGATTCCCGGAGCCAGCAAGCCGCGGATGTACGATTCGATGGCGTCGGCGCGGACCACCGGATTGCGGCGGTCGAATTCGGCCTCGGCGGGCGTGGTATCCGGCGCCACCAGCGCGAGCGTCTGCCAGGCGAGATGGCGCTGGAGCACGGCCAGATCCTCGAGCGCGCCCACCTCGCTGAATTTCGGGCCTTCGCGGGCGCCTTTGAGATCGAGCACGTGCGCGGTGATGGTGAGCGTTCCGCGGGTTTTCGGGCCCGACGGCGGACCGGGCTTCAGGTTGAACTCGCCATAGATGACCTTGTCGGCATCGAGGGATTGGCCGAGGCGGATCACCGACGCGAGCGTCAGGGTGACGTGGGAATGGAACTGGAGGCGGCGGTAGGCTTCTTCGCGGTCGTCGCGGGAGAGGGCGATGATGCCCTGGGACGCGAACGCCTCGCGCATGGTTTCGGCGACACTTTCGCCGATCCAGTCGAGACTCGGCGTGCCGGAGCCATTGAAGAACGGAACCACCAGCACGGTGTCGGCGCGAACCAGAGAAGGGAAAAAAAAGACGAATGAAATCAGCGCGAGGCGCCGCGGCACGATTCCAGTGTAACGCGAGGTTACAATAACGATGACTATGTTCATCAAGCGGCTCAGGATGCAGAATCTGCTGTCGTTCCGGAACACCACGGTGGAACTGGGGCCGCTGAATGTGCTCATTGGCGCGAATGGCTCGGGGAAGAGCAATCTGATTGAGGTGATCGGGCTTTTGCAAGCGGCGCCGGAGAATCTCCAGCGAGCAGTGATCGCCGGGGGTGGGGCGCGGATGTGGGTTTCGCTGGCGGAGGGCGCGGGTCTGATCGCCGTGGTAGGAGCGGATTTCTCGGTGGACCACGGTGATCTCGGTTACGAGCTCTCGTTCGCGGCGCCGTCCGACGCGTTCTTGCTGGTCTCAGAGCGTCTCATCGACCTCGCAAGCGGTCGTGAATTCTTCATGCGTGATGGCGGGGCATTTTTCATCGATGGTACCTTCGCCAAATTTCCAGCGGCGGGCGAGTCGGTCCTTGCCCTCTATCGGGATCCGAGAGAGCAGTCAATTACGCCGCTTGGACGAATGCTCGCAGGCATCCGCGTTTATCGGGAGCTCCAAACGGCCGGCAGCTATGCGCAAAGCCGGCACGGGTTCAGTTCCGGCAGCCCACCGGTGCTGGCGTCGTCCACGCTCCAAGATGGAGGTGCCAACCTCGCGCTGGCCCTTCACGAGTTGGACTTCCGGGGCCTGCAACACCGGATAGGGCACTATCTGAAGAGGCTCAACGAGCGATTTGTGGACGTCAAGGTCAAGGTTGGGCAGGTGGCGCAGACATATCTGCAAGAGACGGGCCTCCTTGAACCACTGCCGGCTACGCGGATGTCGGACGGGACATTGAAGTTCCTCTGTCTTCTGGCGGTCCTATTAGATCCCGACCTTCCGCCGTTGCTGTGTATAGAAGAGCCGGACGTGGGGCTCCATCCGGACGCCATCCAGATCGTTGCGGATCTGCTCCTGGAGGCGTCCGAACGAACACAGTTGATCGTCACGACGCATTCAGAAGCCCTCGTTGACGCCCTGTCTGATCGGCCAGAGGCGGTTCTTGTCTGCGAACGGGACTCCGACAATGGTACGCAATTCCGCCGCCTACGGTCGGAGGATTTGAACCTCTGGCTTGAACGCTATTCGCTCGGTGAGCTCTGGCGGAAAGGCGAGATCGGCGGAACAAGGTGGTAACGGAGCTTCGACTCTATTTCGAAGGCAATTCGGCATTGCGTCCGGGGTTCAGGCAATTCCTGACATCCTGCTGCTCGACAGCGAAGGGCCTATGGATGGCGAAGATGCCAGGGCACGGCTCTCGAAGGTCCCGGAGGACGCGCGTGATCGGGTCTTTTGGATGGTGCAGCTCATGGAGAGCTGGTTCCTCGCGGATCCGGATGCTCTCGCGCTCTTCTACAAACAGGGGTTTGGCGGCGGTCTGTTCAAGCAATGGAGCAATATCGAAGACATTCCGAAGGCAGACGTGGTGAGGATCCTGCACGACGCGACCAGGAAGACGCAGAAGGGCAAGTACGACAAAACGGCGCACGCGCCGACGCTTCTCGCCTCAGTCAGTCGGGATCTGGTTAAGCAGAAGTCGCCTCATTGCATGGAACTGTTCGAGCGGGTCCCTGCCCTTCTACTCCAGCCGTAACGCGTATGGGCAGCCGTTTTCGCGGGCGGGCCGCTGCTTCGTGCGCACCAGGCGCGCCAGGGGCAGGCTGACCAGTTGGTCGGCTTCTTTCCAGGCGTCGGGATACAGGTGCACCTCAAAATCGGACTGGCCGGTGTTCAGCCGTTCCGCCTCGCCGGGCGTCACGTAGCCGATGAGTTCTACCGCGCCGCCGGCCAATTTGTGGAACTCAAACGTCTGGAAGCGCTTGTTGCCGAACAGCGGCGTCGCCTCGAAGTTGGGTGAATAGGTGAAGCCGTAGATACCGGCGGGCAGGTCCGGGAGGGCGAACCCTTCCTCATCGGTTTCGAGAGAACGCAGGCTTCGTTTCGCGCGGAGCAGCGCGGCAGGGTCGTCAAGGGTCATAAACTTACATAAGGTAACTAAAACCGTGGCATCGTTCAACCCATCGCAAGCGGAACTACCGGCCGTACCATTGACGCTGGAAGGCGCCGCCGTGCTGCACCAGATGTTTCGAGTACGCTGGCCCGCGTGGAAGGCGCTCGCAGCGGCGGAACAGATGGCCATCGCGGGCGAAGCCGCCGAGTTGCTGGGGGAGCTGGAGCGCAACGCCAGCGGTCCAAGCGCCGCTTTCGCGACCCTTGGCCACAAGGCCGATCTATTGCTGGTGCATTTCCGGCCGGCTTTTGACGATCTGAAGGCCATCGAACTGCGTCTGGCGCGGACGCGCTTGTGGGATTACCTGGAGCTGGCGCACTCCTACCTCTCGGTGGTGGAACTGGGGCTGTATGAATCCAGCCTCAAGACTTATGCGGCGCTGGCCGAGCGGGGCATCCAGCCGTTTTCCGACGAGTGGAATGCGGAGATCGCGCAAGTTGTCGCGCGCCAGAAGGAGGCCATGCGGCCGCGCCTTTACCCGGAGATCCCCAACGCGCGCTACCTCTGTTTCTATCCCATGGACCGCAAGAGGGGCGAGGGGAGCAACTGGTACACACTGCCGATGGCCGAGCGGCAGCGGCAGATGCACGACCACGGGATGGTGGGCCGGCGCTATGCGGGCGAGGTGAAACAGATCATCTCCGGCTCCATCGGCTTTGACGACTGGGAGTGGGGCGTGGATTTGTTCGCCAGCGATCCGGTGGTCTTCAAGAAGCTGATTTACGAGATGCGCTTCGACCAGGTGAGCGCCGTATATGCCTTGTTTGGACAGTTCTGGGTGGGTTTACGATGCCCGGCGGCGCAACTGGCCAACCTGCTCAACGGGGATGTCCCGAAATCGCTTTGACGATGCCGAGGGCTTGCGGGGCCAGCTGGATGCCGAGGCGGGGGACCATCAGCGCCCACGGGAGCAGCCACATTACGGGCCGTCTTCGCACCGCCTGCACCGCCAGGAAGATGAGCAGGGGTGTCCAGATGCGCCCGAAGTCGTATACGTTGAGCCACTGGTCGGCCCGCTGGAGAAAAATCCCGGTGAGCGCGAACAACAGCGCGGCAATGCACTCGGGTTGGAAGCAGCCGCGAGCGACGAGGAAGATGGCCAGCGCGAAGGCGAGCAGCATTCCGGCCAGCGCGAGCAGATCCGCCAGGTGGACAAGCGGGACCAGCGGCACGCCAGCGGGGTAAGCCACTGGATGCAGCAAGGCCCTGATCAGTTCGGATAACGGACGCGAGGACGCCATGTAGTCATAGGGGGACGAGTGCGTCTGGACGTACAGATACCACAGCGCCGCGGGCGCACCGGCCAGAGAGAATGCGGCCGCTGACGGCCAGCGGCGCTGCAGCAGGAGATATCCGAAGTACCCGGCCAGCAGCAGGAACCCGGTTTCACGGGTGAGCGTGGCTGCCGTTAGTACCAGGAAGAGCTGCCAGCTGGGCCGTTTCGCATAGAGAACGAAGGCAACGGCCAGGGCCGCGAGCGCGCCGTCGGCGACGAGGCGGTCCACGCTTACCACGGTGGCGGGGAGAGCCAGGAACAGCAGACCCCACGCGGGGTGGTGACCGAGGACGCGCGACATTTCACAGGACCAGTACACGCCTAGCGCGGCGAACAGCAAGTTGACGGCGATGTACATCGCGTCGATCCAGGGCGCGTGCCCTAGCGCGAGGAGCCACGCCAGGGCGGGGAGCAGAATTCGGCGGTAGCGCAGGCGCGGCTCGTCCACATAGCGTTTGAGGTCCTGGTTGTGCATGAGCGGGTCGTGGGCGATGTAGTGATACATCTGGCCGTCGAACCCGGTGGAAGCCGGGAACAGGTAGATGTGCTCGGGCGCCAGGGTGGGCGGGGTGCCGCGGACCGCTCCGGTGCAGAAGAGGGCGGTCCAGTTGCCGCCGTAGTTGGCGTGGACGGTGGCCCATTGCCAGGTGAGTACGGCGAAGAGCGACAGGGCGCCGAAAAGGGCAGACCTATTGCGCATAGATGCGAGGCAGATTCAGTCTATCTTATGAGAGGCCTTACGCCGCGCTGCCGTTGGGCGGGCCGGTTTCGAGGTTTTTCGCGCGGTCGGAGAGAGATTCCATCTCGACGTCGAGGGCGCGGAGCGCGGCGGCGTGGCTGCGCTGCCGGGCTTCCACCGGCGATGCCCACTTATGAAACTCGGTCAGGAGGTTGGTTCCGACGCGCACCAGTCGCCCACTGATCCAGTCCTTGTCCTCATCGCTCAGGCTCACTTCGCTCTCCTCGACTTCAGTGTATTCTTAGTCTGTCCTGTCTGGCAGGCTGCTGAAAAAGCCCGAAAACCGCTTGTTTACACGCGCGGCTCGGAAACGCAGCTACGTGTTTGCAGGTGGATACCGAACCGCGACGGTGACGGAGCGGGGACCAGATAGCCTTTTTCAGCATCCTGCTGGAACCTTCTTCGGCGCGGGTGCAAGCTAACCCTATCCCACTGCTATAATGACGGTTACATGGACGTCCTCACTCACGCCCAGGCCACAGACGTAAAGAAGATCATCCTGCTCCGGCCGCGCGGTTTCTGCGCCGGGGTGGTACGCGCCATCGACGTCGTCAAGATTGTGCTCGATCTTTACGGCGCACCGGTGTACGTGCGAAAGGAAATTGTTCACAACCGCCACGTCGTGGACGAATTGCGCAGCGCCGGGGCGATCTTCGTGGAGGAACTGACGGAGGTGCCGGAGGGCGCGCGGGTCATCTTCAGCGCGCACGGGGTGTCGCCGGCTGTCCGCGAGGAAGCGAAGCAGCGCAACCTGCAAGTGATTGACGCCACGTGCCCGCTGGTGACCAAGGTCCACCTGGAATCGGTGCGCTTTGCGAAACACGGCTACACCATTGTTCTTATTGGCCATGCCGGGCACGACGAAGTAATCGGCACCCTGGGCGAAGCTCCGGCATCTACAATCCTGGTGAGCACAGTAGAGGACGTCGACCGGCTGGAAATCCCGGACCCGAATCGCGTGGCCTTTCTGACCCAGACCACGCTGAGTCTGGATGAAACCAGCGACATTGTGGCGCGGCTGCGCGAGCGGTTTCCGGCGATCGGCGGGCCGAAGAGCCAGGACATCTGCTACGCCACAGAGAATCGACAGCTTGGGGTGAAGGCGGTGGCGCCGTTGTGCGACGTTCTGCTGGTGGTGGGCTCGCAGAACAGTTCCAACTCGCGGCGTCTGGTGGAAGTTTGCCAGAAAGAAGGCGTGCCCGCATATCTGGTGGACAACGCCCACGAAGTGAACCCGGGCTGGCTGGAAGGCGCGGCCACGGTGGCGGTTACCGCCGGAGCTTCGGCTCCGGAGGTGCTGGTGCAGGAGCTTCTCGACTGGCTCAACCAACATTTCGGGTTCGGCACACTCGAAGAAGTCGAACTCAAGGAAGAGGACGTGCGTTTCCAACTGCCAGGGGGCCTGGAGCAGTCCGCAATTCGGTTGACCCAGATCTCCCAGCCCGAACTGAGGGCATGAGTTCGAGTACGCAAACAGCCACGCTGACCGGCGCAGGTTGCATTCAGGCGGCCGGCCGCGCGCTGCGGTATCTGCTCGGTCAACAAAGCTCCGAGGGGTACTGGCAGGTGGATCTCACCGCCGACAGCACCCTCGAATCCGATTACATCCTGCTGCAGCTCTGGTTGCATGCGCCGGAGGGCGGCGTGTGGAATCCGCCCACGCGCCCACAGATCGACCGCGCGATGGAAGCGATTCTGGCGCGCCAGTTGCCGGATGGCGGGTTCAGCATTTATCCGTCGGGCCCCTCCGAGGTGAACGCTTCGGTGAAGGCGTATTTCGCGCTGAAGCTGGCGGGCATCGATGCCGGGGATTCGCGCCTGGCAGCGGCCCGCGAACGTATTCTGGCGCTGGGCGGCATTCAGGCGGCTAACAGCTACGTCAAGATCAATCTGAGTTTGTTCGGGCTTTATCCGCGCCAATACACGCCGTCGATTCCGCCCGAAATGATTCTGGCGGGCAATTTTATTTACGAACTTTCGTCGTGGACGCGGGCCATCGTGATTCCGCTGGCGGTGGTGCAGGCGCTCAATCCGGGGCGTCCGGTGCCCGCCGGATTCACCATCGAGGAGCTTTTCAAGCCGGGCGTGGACCCGGCCAATCGCTTCGACCGGCGTCCGTTTACCTGGCGCAACTTCTTCTATCGCGCCGACCGGCTGCTGAAATTGTGGGAGAAGATGGGGCCGCGCGCTATCCGCCGCCGGGCGATTCGAAAAGCCGAGCAGTGGATTCTGGCGCGCACGCAGTACACCGGCGGCCTGGGCGCCATCTACCCGCCCATGCAGTACACCATCATGGCGCTGGACCTGCTGGGCTACGCCGAGGATCATCCGGACCGCGTGGAAGCGCAGCGGCAATTCGACGCGCTGATGAGGTCGGACGAGAAGCGGTTTTTCTTCCAGCCCTGTTTTTCCGTGGTGTGGGACACGGCGATGGCCGCTCACGCGATGGCCAGCGCCGCCGAGCCGCCTCGGGAATCCCTGGAGCGCGCGGGAAGCTGGCTGCTGACCAAGGAAGTGCGGCGCAAGGGCGACTGGTCCATCAAGCGGCCCAATACGCCTCCCTCGGGCTGGTATTTCGAATTCGCGAACGAGTTCTATCCGGATATCGACGACACCGCGATGGTGCTGTTGGCGCTGGGCCGTGAAGCCGCGCCGGAGCGCGCGGTCCGCTGGCTGCTGGACATGCAATCGAAGGACGGCGGGTGGGCGGCTTTCGACGTCGACAACAATCTGACGCTGCTGAGCGAGGTTCCCTTCGCCGACCACAACGCCATGCTGGACCCCACCTGTCCGGACATCACCGGGCGCGTGCTGGAGGCGCTGGTGGCCATGGGGGTGGAGCGCTCACACGCGGCCATTCGCCGCGGGGTGGAGTATCTGAAGCGCACCCAGCAGGAGGACGGAAGCTGGTGGGGGCGCTGGGGCGTCTGCTACATCTACGGGACTTTTCTGGCGTTGCGCGGGCTGGCCGCGGCGGGGGAGAGTGACCGCGAGGCGTACATTCTGCGCGCGGGGGAGTGGCTGCGCTCCATTCAGAATGCCGATGGCGGCTGGGGCGAAAGCTGCGCGGGCTACGATGAGTCTACTTATGTGCCCGCTCCCAGCACGCCGTCGCAAACCGCGTGGGCGATTCTGGGGCTGATCGCCGGCGGCGACGCCAGCAGCATCAGCGTGGTGGACGGCATCGAGCATCTGGTGGGAACGCAGCAGGGAGACGGAAGCTGGCGCGAAGACCTGGCCACGGGGACGGGCTTTCCGCGGGTGTTCTATTTGAGCTATCACATGTACCGGAATTCGTTTCCGCTGCTGGCTTTGAACACGTTTTTGAAGACGCGGGAAGAAGCTCAATGAGCTGCGCATGCTGGTTCCGCGCGTTACAAACCCTGCTCCACATGGACGGAAGGCAGGGCATGGCCCTGCCCCACAGTGAACGATGAAACCTGTACTTGTTACCGGCGCCACTGGCTTCATCGGGTGGCATGTTGCGCGGAAGCTGATTGAGCGGGGCCGCACGGTGCGCGCGCTCACGCGGCCGGGGAGTACTGTCCGGGAGTTGGCCGTGGAGACGGTCACCGGAGATCTGCGGGACCGGGCGTCGCTGGACGCCGCTGTTGCCGGTTGCGATTCGGTTTTCCATGTTGCCGCCGATTATCGCCTGTGGGCGAAGAATCCGGATGAGTTATACCGCTCCAACGTGGACGGCACCCGGAACATGCTGGAGGCGGCGCGGGCGGCCGGCGTCGAGCGCTTCGTCTACACCAGCACGGTGGGCTGCGTGGCCATGCCAGCGGATCGGCCTGGCACCGAGGAAATGCCCGCAGGTCCCGAGGACATGACCGGAGCGTATAAGAAGTCCAAGTACGCGGCTGAGCGGGTGGCGCTGGAGTTCGCCGAAGCGGGCTTTCCCGTGGTGATTGTGAACCCCACCGCGCCCATTGGCGACCACGATGTCCGGCCTACGCCCACCGGACAGATCATCGTGGATTTCCTGAAGGGCGACATGCCCGCCTACGTGGATACGGGCCTGAATCTGGTGGACGTAAGGGATACCGCCGAGGGCCATCTGCTGGCCTGGGAGCGGGGACGGCCGGGCGAGCGCTACATTCTGGGTTGCGCTAACCTCACGCTTGCCCAGATCTTAGGTAAGCTGGAAGGTATAACCGGTCGCCCGGCGCCCCGGTGGCGGATGCCATGGGTGGTGGCTTGGACGGCCGGGGTGGTGAGTTCGGGTTTGGCGGAAATTACCGGCAAGCCGCCGCGCGTGCCTTTGGATGCCGTGCGGATGGCCCACCGGAAGATGTTCGTAACGCATGAGAAAGCCGCCCGCGAACTGGGATTTCTACCAGTGGCGGTGGACGGCGCCCTGGAGCGCGCCGTCAAGTGGTTTCGAGATAATGGGTATGTGTAGCCGGCGGGCGAGGTGAGCGTGCTGGCGTTTGTGGCCGCCGAGCGGCGGGAGTTCGATGGCATTCTGAGCCGAGCCACCGGGCTGGAACCGTTGCGATGGCCAGTGGAATTCGCACGGGAATTTGTTCTGAATGGCCAGGCTGCGATCGCCGTGGCTAATGGGCCGGGTCCGAAGCTGGCCGGGTGCGCGTTGGACGCCATCCGGGAACGGCGGGAGATCCGGGGGGTGGTGAGCGTCGGGTATTGCGGTGCCCTGAAGCCCGGACTCGACGCCAACGAGATCGCCGTGGCAACGCGGGTGAACAACCGCGGCGCGCGGGCACCGGAGGTGTCGCGGGCGTTTACGGCGGGTCCGGTTTTGTCAGCCGATCATGTGGTCACCTCGGTAGAGGAAAAGACGGGGCTGGCGCGGACGGGCGCGATAGCGGTGGAGATGGAAGCCGAAGCGCTGGCCGAGCGCGCGGAATCCTGGGGAGTTCCGTTTTACTGCGTACGGATTGTCACCGACACGGCATCCGAGGCGCTCCCCCTGGACTTCAACGCGTTACGCGATGCGGACGGACGGTTCCGTCGTTCGCGCATTTTGCTGGCGGCGCTGCGGCGGCCGGGCGTGCTGGTGCCGCGGTTGATGCGGCTGGATCGCCGTTGCCGGGACGCTTCGGCGGTACTGGGAGATTTTATTGCGGACTGCAGGTTCTGAGTTGAAAGTCGAAACAAGGGCGGCCAGACCGGGAGGCAATGGCCACGCGCCTTCGTCCATGAAGGCGGCGGTGTACACGGGCGACAGCCGCATTGAAGTGCAGACGCTGCCGGTGCCGGAGATCGGCGCGGGCGAAATCCTGGTGCGCGTGGAAGCGTGCGGGATTTGCCACACCGACCTGAAGAAGGTGGAGCACAATCTGCTGCCGCCTCCGCGTATCTTCGGCCACGAGACCGCGGGCGTGGTGGCGCGCGTGGGAGAAGGGGTCAGCGGATTCGCGCCGGGCGACCGGGTGATCGTTTTTCATCACATCCCTTGTCTGGATTGTTTCTACTGCCGTCACAAGCTGTACGCGCAGTGCCCGGTGTACAAGAAGGTGGGCATCACCGCCGGCTTCGAACCCGCCGGCGGCGGATTCGCGCAGTATGTGCGGGTGATGGACTGGATTGTGCGGCGGGGCGTGGAAAAGATTCCGGACAGCGTTAGTTTCGAGCGGGCCTCATTCGTGGAGCCGGTCAACACCTGCGTCAAGGGCATGGTGCAACTGGATCTGAAACCGGACGACGTGGTGGCGATTCTCGGCCAGGGGCCCATCGGGCTGATGTTTACGATGCTGGCGAAGCGCAGCGGCGCCACCATGCTGGCCACCGACACCATGCCTTTCCGCCGCGGGCTGGCACGGAGGTTTGGGGCCGGGTTTGTGTACGATCCACGCGATGAAGAGTTCGCGCGGAAGGTTCGCGAGTTGACCGAGGGGCGCGGCGTGGATGCGGTAATCGTCGCGGCCAGCGCGCCGGGCATCGCGGAGCAGGCTATGCGCTGCTCGCGCCCGGGCAGCCGTACTTTGTTGTTTGCGCAGACGTCTCACAAGGAACGCATCGAACTCTCCGGCGCGGATGTGTGCGTGGGAGAGCGGATGGTGTTCGGCTCTTACAGCGCTTCGGTGGATTTGCAGAAGGAATCCGCCCGACTGGTGTTTCACGAGCTCCCCGTCGAGGACCTGGTTTCGCACCGGTTTGCGCTCAATCAGATTGGCGCCGGCATCGATCTCGCTCTGCATCCGGAACCGGATTCATTGAAAATAGTAATCGAACCACAGAGGTGGTCTTAGTGAATAACCAGATGATGGCCGCCGTGCTGTACGGAAGAGAGGACCTGCGAGTCGAGACCGTCGACGTTCCGGGCGTCGGCCCCGGCGACGTGCTGGTTCGCGTGCGCACTGCTCTGACGTGCGGCACCGACGTCAAGGTCTTTCGCCGCGGGTATCATGCCCGCATGATTGTTCCGCCCGCCCTGTTTGGGCACGAGCTGGCTGGCGACGTGGTGGCGGTTGGGTCCGAAGTGAAGAACTTCAAAGTGGGCCAGCGTATTGTGGCGGCGAACTCCGCTCCGTGCGGCGAATGCTATTACTGCCGCCGCGGCAGCGAAAATCTGTGCGACGACCTTCTGTTTAACAACGGCGCCTATGCCGAATTCATTCGCATACCAGCGCGCATTGTGGAGAAGAACACCTACGTGATTCCGAAAGGGGTCAGCTATCAGGACGCGGCGCTGGTGGAGCCGCTGGCCTGCGTGATCCGGGGCATCGATGAATGCGGGGTGCGCGCCGGCGACACGGTGTCGGTGATGGGGCTGGGCCCTATTGGGCTGATGTTCGTGCGCATGGCCAAGGTGGCGGGAGCGCGCGTGATCGCCATCGGACGCCGCCAGTCGCAACTGGAGAATGCGGCGCGCCTGGGGGCGACGGAAGGAATCATATCCGACGACGAACCGGATGCGGTGGTGCAGAGCGTGCGCGAGCTGACCGAAGGCCGCGGAGTGGACGTGTCCATTGAGGCCGTGGGAAAACCGGAAGCGTGGGAGCTGGCCGCCAGAATCCTGCGCCGCGGCGGCGTGGTGAACTTTTTCGGCGGTTGCCCAAGCGACACCCGCGTCTCTCTGGATACCCGGTTTCTGCACTACTCGGAGATCACGTGCACGGCCAGCTTCCACCACACGCCCCGGCAAATCCAGGCAGCGCTGGAAATGATCAGCAGCGGCGACATTACCTCCGGGCAGTTCGTGAATGGCGTGGAGCCGCTTTCGAATTTGCTGGAAGTGATGCGCCATCTGACCAGCCATAACGGGCACATGAAGACGGCGATCATTCCGTAGCGGTTCATGCCCTCGCCGACCATCGCGCCGGTCCCCTCCGCCGAGTATCTGGCGCCGCGCGATTTCGTGCACTCACCGGAAACTCTGGCGCTCCACTGGGATCTGGCCGCCGCGGAAAGCTATACGCGCTGGCTGGCCACGCACCACTACGAAAATTTTCACGTGGTCACGTTTCTGCTGCCGAAACGCTTGCACCAGGATTTCTATAACGTCTACGGTTTCTGCCGCTGGGCCGACGACCTGGGCGACGAAATGGGCGACACCGAGGAGAGCCTGCGCCTGCTTGCGTGGTGGCGCGACGAGCTGGACGCGATGTACGCGGGGCGCGCCACGCATCCCGTGTTTGTGGCGCTGGAGGGCACGGCCCGGCGGCACAAACTGCCGCGGGAATTGTTCGCGGACTTGATTCACGCCTTCATTCAGGATCAGACGGTGACGCGCTACCAGACGTGGCCGGACGTTTTCGCGTATTGTCAGTATTCGGCGAATCCAGTGGGGCGGCTGGTGCTGCGCTTGTGCGGCTACGCGGACCCGGAGCGCGACCAGATGTCCGACGCCACCTGCACGGCGCTGCAGCTTGCCAACTTCTGGCAGGACGTCACAGTGGACCTGGCCAAGGATCGCATCTATCTGCCGCTCGAAGTTCTCGACCGGCACGGCTATTCCGAAGGCGAGCTGTTTGCGAAGAAATTCACGCCGGCGTTCGCGGCGGTGATGAAAGAAGCGGTGGGCGTGGCCCGCGAGCTGTTCCAGGAAGGCCTTCCGCTGGCGCGCACGGTGAACCCGCGCCTCGCCTTCGACCTGGCGCTGTTCAGCCGGGGCGGGCTGCGAGTGCTGCGCAAGATTGAACGGCAGGGCTATGATGTGCTGGGCCGGCGCCCGCACGTCACCAAGGTGGAGCGAGTGACGCTGTTGCTGGGCGCGATGGTGCGCACTGTTGTCGAGCGGGCGGCATGACTTCCGCGGTGGAGGCGTCCTACGCGCACTGCCGGCGGGTGGCGCGAACGCGGGCGCGCAATTTCTACTACTCGTTTCTGCTGCTCTCGCGCGCGCAGAAGGACGCCATGTGCGCCATTTATGCGTTCATGCGCTTTTGCGACGATCTCAGCGACGAGGAAGGCGCCTCGCGGGCGGCCATTGAGCGCTGGCGCGGGGAACTGGATGAAGCGCTGGCGGGCCGCCGGCTTCCCCCGAACCAGCTATGGCCGGCGCTGCAGGACGCGGTGAGCCGGTACGCGATTCCGCACGTGTACCTGTATCAGATGATCGAAGGGGTGAGTTCCGATCTGGAACCGCGGCGGATCGCCACCTTCGACGAGCTTTACCAATACTGCTACAAAGTGGCCAGCGTGGTGGGGCTGACCATCATCCACATTTTTGGGTTCGAATCTCCGCGCGCGCTGGAGCTGGCCGAAAAATGCGGCGTGGCGTTCCAGTTGACCAATATCCTGCGCGACGTGCGCGAGGATGCCGAACGGGAGCGGGTGTATCTGCCCGCGGAGGATCTGGCGCGGTTCGGCGTGGACGCCGGGCGACTGGAACACGACGAGCGCTTCGTGGCCCTGATGCGTTTTGAAGCGGCGCGCGCGCGGCGTTACTACGATGATTCGTGGCCGCTGCTCGATTTGATCCAGCGCCGCAGCCGTCCTTCGTTATGGGCGCTGATGCGGATTTACTCGAGGCTGCTGGAGCGGATTGAGCGCTCCAACTATGACGTTCTGGACCGCCGCATCAGCCTTCCGGTATGGGAGAAGCTGAGTATTGTGGGGCGGGCGCTGGCGCGGTAAGGCGCCCCCGGAGCGCAGCGGAGCCACGACCGATCTGTTGGCAGGGCATGGCCCTGCCCCACATGGCAGCCCGGTTCGGAGCTGATTTGCTGGCAGGGCATGGCCCTGCCCCACATGGCAGCCCGGTTCGGAGCTGATCTGCTGGCAGGGCATGGCCCTGCTTCACATGGTGGCCAGGAGGGCATGGCCCTGCTTCACATGGCGGCCAGGGTTGGAGCTGATTTGCTGGCAGGGCATGGCCCTGCTTCACATGGTGGCCAAGGTTGCAGCTGATCTGTTGGCAGGGCATGGCCCTGCCCCACATGGCAGCCCGGTTCGGAGCTGATCTGCTGGCAGGGCATGGCCCTGCTTCACATGGTGGCCAGGAGGGCATGGCCCTGCTTCACATGATGGCCAGGGTTGGAGCTGATTTGCTGGCAGGGCATGGCCCTGCTTCACATGGTGGCCAAGGTTGCAGCTGATCTGTTGGCAGGGCATGGCCCTGCCCCACATGGTGGCCAGGGTTGGAGCTGATCGGCTGGCAGGTCATGGCCCTGCTTCACATGGTGGCCAGGAGGGCATGGCCCTGCTTCACATGGCGGCCGGGAGGGTGTGGCCCTGCTTCACTTTGAAGCCCTCGCATACAATGGACACGGAGGCTCACCATGATCGTGGAAGCGGCTCCGTCTCTGGCGAACGAAACCAATCCATGGCTCGCCGCGGCGGCAAGATTTGACGAGGCGGCCGACCGGCTCGGTCTCGACGAGGGCCTGCAGAAAGTTCTGCGCACCTCCGCTCTCGAACTGACGGTACACATTCCGGTGCTGCTGGACGACGGCCGCATCGAGGTGTTCACCGGCTACCGCGTGCAGCACTCCATCGCCCGCGGCCCGGCCAAAGGCGGCATCCGCTACGCTCCCGATGTCAACCTTGACGAAGTACGGGCGCTGGCCGCGTGGATGACGTGGAAGTGCGCGGTGGTGAATATTCCGTTTGGCGGCGGCAAGGGCGGCATCATCTGCGATCCGGCGGTGCTCTCGGAGAGCGAGTTGGAACGGCTGACCCGGCGCTACACGGCGGGGATCATGGATATTCTGGGGCCGGAGCGCGACGTGCCCGCGCCCGATATGAACACCAACGAGCAAACCATGGCGTGGATCATGGACACGTACTCCATGCACCACCGGCACACCACTACCGCGGTGGTGACCGGCAAGCCGCTCGATTTGGGCGGATCGCGGGGGCGGCCCGAGGCTACCGGGCGCGGATGCATGTTCGTGGCGCTGGAGGCACTGCGGCGCTTCGGTCTTCAGCCGGCGAACACGCGAGTGGTGATTCAGGGCTTCGGCAACGTGGGGGGCATGGCGGCCAAGCTGATGGCCGCGGCCGGGTTTCGCATCGTGGCGATCATCGAATGGGACGGCGCGGTGTACAACTCGAACGGACTGGACATCGCCGCGCTGATGAAACATCGCCATGACACCGGTTCCATCCTGGGCTTCGCGGAAGGCGAAGACATGGACAAGGACGAAGCGATGTATCTCAATTGCGACGTGCTGCTGCCGGCGGCGAAGGAAAACGTGATTACCAGCCACAACGCGGGGCGGCTGAACACAAGGATTCTGTGCGAGGGCGCCAATGGCCCCACCACTCACGAGGCCGACCGCATCCTTGCCGACAAGGGCATTTTCGTGATTCCGGACATTCTGGCGAATGCGGGCGGCGTAACCGTGTCTTATTTTGAATGGGTGCAGGACCGCCAGGGCTACTTCTGGAACGAGAAACAGGTGAACGAGCGTCTGGAAGAGATTATGGTGAGCAGCTTCGGCGACATCGTAACGTACGCCGAGAAGCACAATGTGAACAACCGCATTGCCGCGTACATGGTGGCGCTGGATCGCGTGGCTTTCGCCATCCGCAAGCGCGGGTTGTACGCGTAGCGATGTATCACGGTCCGCTCCATGACTGTCGCGGTGCGGTAGTCGGGGCAGGTGAAATTGTCCGGTGACGCTTCCACGCCGCTGATGCGGCAATACCACGCGGTGAAACAACAGGCGCCGCAGGCATTGCTGCTGTTTCGCCTTGGTGATTTCTACGAACTCTTCTACGACGACGCCGTCACCGCGGCGCGCGAACTCGAGATCACGCTCACGTCCCGCAACAAGGAAAAGGGCCAGGCCATCCCCATGTGCGGGGTTCCTTATCACGCGGCGGAAGGCTATATCGCGCGCCTGATCCAGAAAGGCTACCGCGTGGCCATCTGCGATCAGATGGAAGCGCCCAGCGCGGCGAAAAAGCTGGTGCGCCGCGAAATCACCCGCGTGGTTACGCCGGGGACGGCCACGGAACCCGCGCTGCTGCGCTCGCATGAGAACAACTACCTGGCAGCGGTGGCACAGCAGGGCGCCCGAGCGGGCGTGGCCCACGTGGATATCTCCACGGGCGAATTCCGCACCACGGAAATGGACTTCGCCGACGTCGCGGCCGCGCTGGAAAACCTGAATGTTCGTGAGGTGCTGACGCCCGAGAAACTCGATGGCCTTCCGGGGTTCCGCACCACGATGGAAGACTGGGTTTTCGGCTTCGATTACGGCGAGGCCGCTCTGCGCGATCATTTCCGCCTGCTCACGCTGGAGGGATGCGGTCTGGCGGGGCGCCCTCTGGCGGTGGCCGCGGCCGGGGCGGTATTGCACTATCTGCGCGACACGCAGAAATCCGCGCTCGATCATCTGGAGCGTCCCGCCTGGTATGACCGCGGCGAATCCATGGTGCTGGACGCCTCAACCGTGCGCAACCTGGAACTGCTGGAGCCGTTGTTCGTTGGCGAAAAGCACGAGGCTACGTTGATCAGCGTGCTCGATGAAACGTGCACGGGCATGGGAGGGCGGCTGCTACGGCATCGCCTGCTTCGGCCCTGCGTGGATCGCGAAGAGATTCGCCAGCGTCTCGACGCGGTGGAGGAAGCGCTGGCCACTACCATTGCGCGCGCCGAACTGCGCAAGGCGCTGGCAAGCATTCTGGATCTCGAACGCCTGACCGCGAAGCTGACGCTGGGGACCGCCGGCCCGCGCGAGCTGCTGGCGCTGGGGCGCTCTCTGGCCGCGGTGCCCTCGCTGGTTGCGCACGCCGCGGGACTGTACAGCGAGCGGATCTCCCGCTTGCGCGGCGAACTCGATGAGATCCCGGAGCTGCGCGACCGCATCCTCACCGCCATCGCGGAAGAGCCGCCCGCGAATCTGGCCGACGGAGGAACCATTCGCGACGGCTACCACGCCGAACTGGACCAGTTACGCGACATCAGCCGGAACAGCAAACAATACATCGCGCGGATTGAAGCGCGCGAGCGGGCGCGCACGGGCATCCAGTCCCTGAAAGTTCGTTTCAACAATGTCTTCGGATATTACATTGAAATCTCCAAGGCCAATCTGCATCTGGCGCCGCCTGATTACGAGCGCAAGCAGACGCTGGTGAACGCCGAGCGTTTCACGACCCCGGAGCTGAAGGAGCTGGAAGGCAAGATCCTTGACGCCGAGGACAAGATGCTCACGCTGGAGCGGCAGATATTCCAGGAAATTCGCGGATTTGCAGCGTCGCTGGCGGGCCGCATTCGGGCCACCGCGGCGGCAATCGCCGAGCTGGACGTGACCACCACGCTCTCCGAAATTGCCGCGCGCCATCGCTACACGCGGCCCTCGTTTTCAGAGGCGGACGAGATGCGCGTGATCGGCGGCCGGCATCCGGTGATCGAGACGCTGGCGGCGCGCGAAGCCGCCCGCTTCATCCCCAACGACCTCTACCTGAAATCGGAAACCGAATTCATCGCCGTGATCACTGGCCCGAACATGGGCGGCAAATCCACGTATCTGCGGCAGGCCGCGCTCATCGTCATCCTGGCGCAGATGGGTTCGTTTGTGCCCGCTGACTCCGCCGTGCTGCCCATTGTCGACCGTGTTTTCACGCGCATCGGCGCTTCCGACAATCTGGCCCGCGGCCGGTCTACTTTTATGGTGGAGATGACGGAGACCGCGGTGATTTTGAACACGGCCACGGCGCGCAGCCTGATCGTGCTGGATGAGATCGGCCGCGGCACATCCACCTACGACGGCCTTGCGCTGGCGTGGGCGGTGATCGAGCACATTCACCGGCGCATCCGCGCCAAGACGCTTTTCGCCACGCACTACCATGAGCTGACCGAGTTGGCCGACCAGCTCGACGGGGTGCGCAATCTTCATGTTTCGGTGAAGGAGGCCGGCGACCAGGTGATTTTCCTGCGCCGCGTGGAGCCTGGCCGCGCCGATCGCAGTTACGGCATTGAGGTGGCGCGGCTGGCCGGCCTGCCCCTGAACGTGATCGAGCGCGCGCGCGGGATTCTCGCGCTGCATGAAAAATCGGAGCAGGCGGTTACCGAAGAGCTGGCGCCGCGCGCTGGCGCGAGCCTGCAGATCCAGTTATTCGAACCGGTGAACTGGCAAATCGCCGAACGCATTCGCGGCGTCAAAATTGACGAGCTGCGGCCCATTGAGGCTCTGCAATTGTTGAATGATTTGCAGAAGGAATTGAAGAGGGGAGATTGAGGGTCGCCGGTCTCATTAGCGGCACATCGGTGGATGGCATCGACGTCGCGGTTTGCGATATCGGCGAGGAGTCCATTGCGCTGGTGGCCTCGGCTACCGTGCCGTATCCGCGCGACGTGCGGGAGGCGATCCTCGGAATCTCGGACGCCAGCGAGATCTCGCGCCTCAACTTCGTCCTTGGCGAGTTATTCGCCGATGCGTTGATCCATACCTTTCCGCTGGACACCGTGGAACTGATTGGGTCGCACGGCCAGACAATTTTCCATCACCGGGATTCCACGCTGCAGATCGGCGAGGCAGCGGTGATCGCCCAGCGGACGGGCAAGCCGGTGGTGGCGGATTTTCGCGTGGCCGACATGGCAGCGGGGGGCCGGGGCGCGCCACTGGTCCCATTTCTCGACTATCGTTTGTTTCGCCACCCCACGCTTCATCGCATCGCCCTGAACATCGGCGGCATCGCCAACATCACCGTGATTCCCGCATGGGCGGAGGCGAGCGATGTCGTGGCCTTCGACACGGGCCCGGGCAACATGGTGATGGACGCTCTGGCGCCGCCGTTTGATCGCGCTGGCGCGCTGGCGCGAGGGGGCCGGGTGAATGAGCCACTGCTGGCCGAACTCCTGCGCGACCCCTACTACGGCCAACCGCCGCCGAAGACGGCTGGGCGCGAGCAGTATGGACGCGAGTTTGTCGAGCGGACCGGAATCGACATCACGACGGCGGCGGAGCTTACCGTGCGCACCATCGCCCAGGCAGTGGAGCGATACCCGGCGACCGGGGAAGTTATCGTGTCCGGAGGCGGAGCGCACAACCTCTGGCTGATGGAACGCCTGCGCGCCACGCTCAGACCACGCCTGATGACGTCCGCGGAGGTGGGAGTGGATATCGACGCCAAGGAAGCGATGCTCTTCGCGCTGCTGGCCCATGAGACGTGGCATCGCCGGCCAGGCAACCTTCCCACGGCCACCGGTGCGGCGCGAGCGAAAATCCTGGGCAAGATCAGCCTGCCGTAAGGCCGCGCTCGAAAGCCGTGTTGCGGTGTCACCCAGGCGTCGATTTGCCCGGCAGCCGACTCTTCAACATATTCTCCGCGTGCCTCTTTCCGTGCGGAATGGCTATCACCTGCAGCGGTTTCGTTTCCGGGCGGTACACGATCACGTAACTCGGATATTTGGGAATTGTCCAGAACCGTACCGGAAGCGGTGTGACATCCGGACGAGAGTGTCCTATCAAGGGGTGTCCGGCGAGCCTCCGGCAGGTGCTTGCGATCTCCTCCTCCACCCGGTCGGCGGCGTCAGTACTATCTGTTGCAATAAACCACCAAATACGATCAAGGTCTTCTGCCGCAAGGGTGGTGAGCTGAAAGAGCGCCCTCATCCGGGCATTTTCAGCCTTCGGCGCGGCGCCGGCGTAGCATCCCCAGCGCCTCCTCACCGTCGAGCATCTCGCCGCGCGCTGCCTGGGAGAAGCCGGCGGCGATTTGTGCAGCGACCGCTTCACGCTGCTCCGTCAGCCAGTCTTCCCAGTGAAGCTGTTCACGGATGATCTCGAACGCCTGATCCAGTACCTCGCCGGGATCATGATACGCTCCTGACCGGATCGCCTGGTCAATCATTTTCTGGTGCTCCGGTTTCAGCTCGATAGTCAACGCCTCTTCTCCTCTCCTTCGCGGGGTAGAGCCTGACTTCATCCTGGCTGGCGCCGGCTCGCGCTGTCAACCCGTTCGAGCCCGGCCCCGGTCACTCCTCGCGCAGCGTGGCCACCGGGTCGATGCCCGCCGCGCGGCGCGCCGCCGAATAGCTGGCCAGCGCCGCCGCCGAGGTGATCACCAGCACGGCTATGGTGAACACTGCCGCATCGGATGCGCTCACGCCGAAGAACAGCCCCTCCAGCAGGTGCGCGAAGCCAAAGGCCGCGGGTCCACCGATGGCCATCCCCAGCGCGGCCAGCGTCAGGCTCTGGCGGATGAACATCCACACCACTGTCGAGGTCTCCGCGCCGATGGCCACGCGCACGCCGATCTCGCGTTTGCGCTCCGACACCGAGTGCGCCATGATGCTGTACACCCCGACGCTGGACAGAATCAGCGCAAGCAGGCCGAACGATCCCATCAGCGAAGCGATCAGCCGCACCGGCGACACCTTCAACCCGAAAACCCTCTCCAGGGTCATCACATTGTAAACCGGCAGCTCGGCGTCAATGGAATGAATCGCCGTCAGCACGGGGGCCGCCATTCCGCCCGCGTCCGCGGCCCGCACCAGCACGCAGAATTGATTCGTGGGCATCTGCCGGATCGGCCGATACAACGTGTCGCGAAAGCCCCGGTCGAATGGATCGCTGCGAATATCGCTGGCCACGCCCACGATGGTCAGCCACGAGTGCCCGGCCTCCGCTGGCGCGAACCGGATCTGCCTGCCCAGCGGGTCCTCATTCGGGAATTCACGGCGCACCAGAGACTCGCTGACGATGGCCACTCCGCGGCCATTTTCGAGATCCTGGCCCGTGAAGGCGCGCCCCGCTAAAATCTGCATACGCATCGTTTGAAAGTACAACGGAGTGATGCTCTCGTCTTCAACCAGCACGCCATGGTCCTGCCCACGTCCGGCAATGAGAATGGTTCCGCTCATGTGGTAATCGGTGTAGGGTAAATCGCGAATCAGCGCGACCGACCTGGCGCCCGGCAAAACGCTCACGCCATCCAGCACGCGTTGCTCGAAGTTCCGCTGTCTGGTGTCGCCGGAATACTGCCCGCCCGGAAGCGTGATCCGCATGGCCAGCGCTTGCGCCGGATCCAGGTTGGCCGCGGGTTCGGTGACCACGCGCAGTCCCTTTACCATCATTTCCGCACCCACCAGCAGGACCATGGCCAGCACGATCTGCGCCGTCACGAAAACATTGCGCGTCCTATGCCGGCGCCCACCGCCCGATGTCCCACGCCCGCCCTCCTTGAGCGCTTGCTCCAAATGGGTGCGCGAGGCAAGCAAGGCCGGCGCGATCCCGGAGACGATGCCCGCCGCCATCCCCACGGCCAGCGTGAACAACAGAGCGTGCGCGTTGATTCCCAGCCGCTGCCACCCGGGGATGAACCGCCACACCTCGCCGGGCACCATTCCCCGCAGCGCGTTCGTCGCCCACCACGCGAACAGCACGCCGGCGGCGGCGCCAGCCAGACTTAGCACCACGCTTTCGGTCAGAAACTGCGCCACTATGCGCCACCGGCTTGCGCCCACGGCAAACCGCAACGCGATTTCTCGCGCCCGCAGCGACACCCTCGCCAATTGCAGATTAGCCACGTTCACTGACGCCAGCAAGAGAACGAAGGCGGCCGCGCCCATCAGCATGGTCATAATCGGCCGCACCGCGTTGCCGTTGATGTTGTCGCCCATCGGCTCGGCCCTGGCGCCGCGCCGGTCGTGATTCCGCGGATTCCGCCGGGCGATCCCGCGCGCCACCAGGTTCAACTCCGCCGTGGCCTGGCCCATGGTCACACCCGGACGCAGGCGGCCCACCGCGGTCAGGAACATCGCATCGTGACTGGTCAGGTCCGGCGGCCCCAGCATCATCGGCACCCACAGGCCCGCTGCCGGCGGGTATTGAAATTCCCGTCCCATGACCCCGCTAATCTCGTATGGCTCGCCGTTCAACCGGATCGTTTTCCCGATCACGCCGGGGTCGCCTCCGAACCGCTCCTGCCATAGCCGGAAGCTGAGCACGGCCACGCGCGGCAGTCCCGAATAATCTTCCGCGGCATGAAATAAACGGCCCAGTCGCGGCTTCACCTGCATGGCCTCGAAGAAGCCGGTGGTGACGTACGCCGCCAGATCCTTCGCTGGTTCGCCCCCGCCGGTCAGGTCCACGTCGTGCTCGTAAAACGAAGCGAGATGCTCCACCGAGCGCGATTGCTCGCGGAAATCGTTGAAGTCGCCGGGCGACATGCTCGCGGCCGCCAGGCGCAGCCCGTCCGGCGTTGTGCCGATCACGTTTATTACCCGGTCCAGATTCGGAATGTCCATCGGGCGCAGCAGCATCACGTCCGCCAGGCTGTAGATGGCGGTGTTGGCGCCGATGCCCAGCGCGAGCGCGAAGATGGCCACCGCCGTGAAGCCGGGGCTCTTCCAGAGAACGCGTCCGGCGTAGCGCAGATTCTGGAGCAGGGTCTCGAGCAGGGGCAGGCCGCGCGCGTCGCGATACTCCTCCTTCATCCCGGAGAGATTCCCCATGCTGCGCCGCGCGGCGCGATGCGCCTCTTCCGCGGTCATTCCCTGGCGCATGAGATCGGCGGCCAGCAGTTCCTGGTGCGTGCGCAGTTCGTCGTCCAGCTCCTGGGCGACCCGCCGCTTCGCAAACATGGCCATCAGGCGCTTCATGATTCCTGCTCCAGCACGCGATTCACGATGCCCGTGGCAAACGCCCAGTTTTCGACCTCGTCGCTGAGATGCTTGCGGCCGGCTTCGGTGATGGCGTAGTAGCGCGCGCGGCGGTTGTTCTCCGAAATGCCCCATTCGGCGCCGATCCAGCCGCGTTGTTCCAGGCGAACCAGGGCCGGATAGATGGTGCCCTGGTTCAGATAGAGCGCGCCTTCGCTCATCTGCTCGATGCGCCGGGCGATGCCGTATCCATGCAATTTGCCGAGCGACGCGAGGGTCTTCAACACCATCAGGTCCAGGCTGCCGAGGAGGAGGGCTGCTTTGCGTTCATTCATGTTGAACTCCAACAGGAGTATGAACGAGGCGGTTTCGGGCTGTCAATAGACATAATTTTACCCGGATGATATTGCACATTCGATTTTATCCGGGTAAAATTAGAGACATGACGGACGAACGAACTTATACCGCCTTTGTGGGTGAGACCTGTATTGCCTCGGGACCGCTGGAGGCGGTGCTGCCTGTTCTCAAGGCGAGGTTTGACCAGAAGCTCAGCGAGCTGGTGCTTGTTTTTGAAAACCGGAGCGGCAGGCAATTCGATTTCGACCTGCGCGGCACTCTGAAGCAGGCGCTGGCGCGCGCGCTCCCGCCGAAGACGCCGCAGAGCGGACCGGGGCGTCCGAAGCTGGGCGTGGTGGCGCGAGAAGTTTCGCTGCTGCCGCGCCATTGGGAGTGGCTGGCGCGACAGCCGAACGGGGCATCGGCGGCGCTGCGGCGGATGATCGACGAGGAGCGAAGACAGCAACCCTCGCAAGAGCGCGCCCGCGAAGCGGTGGAGGCGGCCGACCGGTTCCTGGCGGCGATGGCCGGGAACTTCGCCGGCTACGAGGAGGCCACACGGGCATTGTGGGCGGGCAACCGGGGGCGGTTCGACGAGTTGACCCGGGACTGGCCCGCCGACATTCAGAGGCACGCGCAACGCCTGCTGGAAGCGGCGTGAGCGGACCGGACCAGGCCCCAAAACGCGGCCGGCGCGGCGCGTCCAGCCAAAAAAACGCACATGCTAAACTGGATTTATCGAACTCAGACCGGCCGTTTTACGTCTTGTGTTCCTGGAGACGTGTTCTCGTGAAAACGAAATGGAAGATCATCATCGGACTCTCCCTCGTCGTGGTTGTGACGGTGGGAATTGTCGCGAGCATCAAATATAGCCAGCGAGGAATCGTCACGGTACAGACGGGCAAGGTGGTGCGCCAGGATCTGGTGTCCACAGTGACCGCTTCGGGCGAAATCAAACCAAAGAACTACATCAATCTGGGCGCGAACGCGATGGGGCCGCTGGTTTCGATCCTGGTGAAGGAAGGCGATCACGTTCGCAAGGGCCAGGTGGTGGCGCAGATCGAGTCCACGCAGGCGCAGGCGAGCGTGCAAGGGCAGGAAGCCACGATTCAGAGCGCACTGGCCGACACGGCGGCGGCGGAAGCCAACGAGAAATCGATGGACGACGCGATTGCCAACGCGCAGGCCACGCTGGAAAAATCGAAAGCCGAACTGGACCATACCCGGCTGGACATGGAGCGGGCCAACCAGCTTTACAAGGACAAGCTGATCGCCAAGCAGGACTACGACTCGAAGAAGGCGGATTACGACACGGCGGTGGCCAGCGTAGCCGAGTCGCAGACGCACGTGGCCCAGGCAAAGTCGCAGAAGGCGCAGGCGACGCAGCAGGTGGCTTCGGCGCAGAGACGCGTGGCCCAGTCGCGCGCCTCGCTGGTGTCCATGAACGACGTTCTGCAGAAATATTCGGTGATTGCGCCGCTGGACGGCATGGTGACCAACCTGCCGGTGCGCATGGGTGAGACGGTGGTTCCGGGCGTGCAGAATTCGGAAGCCAGCACCATTATGACGGTGGCCGATATGTCTCAGATCACGGCCGAAGTGCAGGTGGACGAGACGGACATCGTGAGCATCAACCTGGGGCAGGTGGCCGAAATCACCGTGGACGCCATCCCGAACAAGACCTTCAAAGGCCATGTGACCGAGATTGGCGATACGGCGATCCTGCGTTCCACCGGCGTGGCCGCATCGCAGAGCAACACCTCCAGCCAGGAGGCGAAGGATTTCAAGGTGGTGGTGGCCATCGACAACCCTCCGGACGAGATGCGTCCGGGCCTCTCGTGCACGGCGAAGATCACCACGGCGACGCGGCATGACGCGGTCACCATTCCGCTGCAGGCGCTGACCGTCCGGCAGAAGGGCGATCTGGAAAAGCTGAAGGTGGGCGACGACGGAGCCGTGCAGGCGGCGGGAACGGTGGACCCCAAAGTGGAGAAGGAAAAGAAGGAAGAACTGCAGGGCGTCTTCGTTATCAAGGCCGGCAAGGCGGTGTTTCAGAAAGTGGACACGGGCATCACCGGCGCCACCGACATCGAGGTTTTGAACGGTCTGGCGCCCGGTGAGGAGATCATCACCGGCAGCTACAAGACCATCCGCACCATTCGCAACGACGCGAAGATCAAGGTGGACAACACGAAGCCGCCGGAAACCACCGACACGGCGTCCTGATCTCCATGGCTACCGCAACCCAGGAACTCATCGAGCGCGGCGAGGATCTGCGCCGTCAGGGCGTGGTCATCCGCACGTACGATCTCTGGAAGACCTATATCATGGGCGACCAGACGATCAATGCCGTCTCCGGGGTGGACATCGAGATCCGCCGTGGCGAGTACGTGGCCATTATGGGTCCGTCGGGCTCGGGTAAGTCAACGCTCATGAATCTGATCGGCTGCCTGGACACGCCCTCGAAGGGCCTGTACTATCTCAACGGCAACCTGGCCAGCGACATGAGCGACGATGAACTGGCGCGCATTCGCAATAAAGAGATCGGGTTCGTCTTTCAGACCTTCAACCTGCTGCCGCGCGCTTCGGCCCTGCACAACGTGGAACTGCCGCTGATCTATTCGGGTCTTCCGGCAGCCGTGCGCGCGGAGAAGGCAAAAGCGGCATTGCGCGCGGTGGATCTGGAACAGCGCATGCTGCATAAACCGAACGAGCTGTCGGGCGGCCAGCGGCAGAGAGTAGCGGTGGCCCGCGCGCTGGTGAATAACCCCTCCATCCTGCTGGCGGACGAGCCCACCGGCGCTCTGGATACGGCCACCGGCAACGAAATCATGGCTCTGTTCGAGAAGCTGCACCAGCAGGGAAACACCATCGTGCTGGTGACGCACGAGAACGATATCGCCCAGCAGGCCTGGCGCGTGATCCACATCCGCGACGGCAAAGTGGAACGCGACGACAAGATCCGGTAGGACGGTCATGTCCTCGTTGAAGTGGGCGTGGCCGGCTTTCGGCTTGCCGTGGCTCTGATGCTGCGCAAGCCAACGGCTCGCCGGTGCAGGGCCTCCGCCGCGACGAGTTCATCGGGGAGGAAGACGGCGCTCCCTAGGAGGTGAAGTACCTCTGGCGGGAGTTGGATCTCGAATACTACCGGGAAGAGGATGGGCGCGCTGGCTGGCCGACATTGCGGTTCTCCTGGGCGTAACAGCCTACGGCCGCACGCGGAAGCAGGCCACCGCAACCGTCCAGGCGCTGGCGCTGCGCCTGATAGCCGACCGTCTGGAGCACGGCGAGGCGTTGCCCGGACCCATGAACGTTTCATTCATTGCCGCCTGAGGCCCCATCTCAGAACTGACGGAACGAATCGTGGACGGAGAAAAGACTCGCCGAGGCACGTGCAGAATCTGCCTTTGCAAGCGCAAGATTTGCATCACTTTTGGCTCGAAGTGTCTTACAAGTCCTAACGCAGACCCGACCGCGAACGCGTGCGTTATATTCCCGCTCCGCCGGCAGCACTAAGAAACATCCCTGGCTCACCAATTGCTGCTTTCGGCGGCGCGGCCTGACCACTGGACCCACAATGAGCGCCAGTTTGGGGCCGAAGTTGATCTTAATCAGGCTCGTTTGTGGTTTAGAGGAACGGAAAGTAATGGCAGAAGGAGAATATGCTTGAACTCGACTGGAGCGATCGATCTCCTTATTGTGGATTGCGAAAGAGATCCATCTTTCAAGCCATCACCTGGGGCGCACGTTCCAACGCTGCACTGGCCAAACATTCCGGCAGTATCTTGGGGACATCCGAGTCCAGAGCTCACTTCCGCTCTTGCTGGATGGACGCAATGGGATCAAGGCTGTGGCGGCCATGGTAGGCTACCTCAGCCGTAGCCACTTCCACCGGGAGTTCCGCGCCCGAATCGAGTGCACACCCGCTCAGTTTGTTCTACAAATGAGAATGCTCCGAGAGCGTAATCAAAATGACAATGTTCCGCCGATGCCCCTTTTCCGCTCTTCAAGGTACTCTTTGGGCACTGAATTGTCGTCCAGTAATGAGAGGACTACTCCTATAATCCGAGTATGTTCATAACACGGATGAAACTCTCTACGATCAAGATGACACTGGTCGGCGCGGTCCTAAGCCTGTGCTTCGGTGTCTCAACTTATGCCGGGGCGTGCCAAACCGCCTGTCAAACTGCGGAGACGGCCTGCCAGGGCAGGGCAACCAGCGCGGACGCCACCTGCGTCGCCAATGCCAACGACCCGTACAGCACGTGCGCCCAGGACGCGCAAACGGCCTTAGACACGTGCGGCAACGACGCAGACACGCAGCATACCAATTGTATCGCCGATCCAGAACCTTATTGCGGCGATTCCTGCGGATCGAACTGCGGGCCCTGCTGCAACGCGACGGAAACCGACCAACTGGCTGGATGCCAAGCCGCATATAACGGCACGATGGACGGCTGTAACGCGACCCTGCAGGGTGCTCTCAATGGCTGCTCGTCGGCGGAGTCCAGCAGCTTGACCGCGTGCACGGCTGGCTATAACGGCTGTCTAAGCGGGTGCTAATGATCCACAAGATCAACGATGCGTCTGTCACTAGCGCTCATCGAAAGCTAGGAAATATGCCTTACATGCTTAGGAAATTCATGATTCCGGCGCTCATCAGCCTCGTAGTCGTCAGTGCCGGACATCTTAGCGCGCAGATGTGCCCCGCCCTGACGGAGGAGGTGCGCTCCAGGGTCGCGGCCTATGTGGCAGATCGATACGAGTTTGCGCCGGATCTGAAGGTCGAGGACGACGGCATCGCGGGCAACTCGTGTTTTCGCAGAATCGCCATTCGCGTGCCCGCGCCGAAGCAGTCCTTGGAGCTTTTCCTGTCGCCCGACCAGCGATTTCTCTCCGAGACACTGCTGGACATGACTATGAGTCCGACGGCCGAGCGTCGGCGCGTTGCGCGCGAAACCCTGCGGGCGTTGGGCGCAGAGAACTCGCCGGTCCAGGGATCCGAGAACGCGCCCGTTACGCTGGTGGTGTTCTGGGACTTCCAGTGTCCCTTTTGCAAGCGGTTTACGGAGTTCGTGGATCGCCTGCCCGCCAATGATCGCCAAAGCGTCAAAATTGTGTTCAAGCAGCGCCCGCTCGCGATGCACCCGTGGGCGCGGCGTGCCGCGCTGGCGTCGGTTTGCGCCAGTTTTGAAAGCAACAAGGCGTTTTGGAGCCTTGAAGCGTTTTTGTTTACGAATCAGAGTACCATTACTCCGATTAACTTCGAGGACAAAGTCGCAGAGTTCGCGAAGACGTCCGGTACGCTTGACCTTGATCGGATGCACAAGTGTCTTGGGGAGGAAAGCGCCGAGAATATACTCCTGAGGGATGAAAAGCTCGGTGCGCTATACCACGTTGATTCTGTTCCAACAGTGTTCGTCAACGGAGTTCGGAGCGCTGGCTTCCGTTCAGAGGAGGAATTACAGACCGTTTTGCACGCTGCAGTCCCCAATTCGTCATTGGGTTTGGATGATCCAACGTCCGCTCGCAATTCGGGCGACCGTGGATCGGAGTGACGGCTCTACTTTCGGATCGGATGCCGACGTGCATGACGATAACCATGAAACGACATTTGGTCGTTCTCGCGTGTACCATTCCGTTGCTGGCGCAACCACCGCCGGACTTCCGCGTGGACGTGAACCTAGTCCGCGTGCCGTGCGTCGTGATGCAGGCCAACGGTGCACCAGTACAGGGCCTCCGTCGCGACGAATTCATCGTGGAGGAAGACGGCGTTCCGCAGGAAGTGAAGTATCTCTGGCAGGAATTGGACCTCCCGCTCACCGTCGTACTGGTCGCGGATGCAGGCTGCAGCCAGTTTAGATTCTGGCGCCAACAGGGGCAGATAACAATGCAGTTCCTGGAGCGCGTTCTTTCCGGGCGCGACCGGGCGGCCCTGGTATCGGCAACGAACCAGGCAAGGCTCGTGACCGACTTGACCGATTCCCTGGAGGCACTTCGCGCCGGTACCGCGAGGTTAGGTGATCCGTAAGCGTCAGAGGAACCCCTGTTGAGCCAGCCATGGAAAGCTGCTGAGATGGCGGGATGTCACAGAGACGAAGTGGGGAAGAGATCGCGCGGATGCTGGCGGGGTACGAGGAGAGCGGGTTGTCGCGTCAGGAATATTGCCGGCGGGCAGGCATTCCCGTTACCACATTGGATTACTATCGGCAACGAGCAGCGCGAAAGGCTGCGGCGACGCGGCTGGTGCAGGTGAAAGTGAAAATGCCGCCCGTCGAATCGCCGGGCGTGTTCACTGTGGTGCTGCGCAACGGGCGGCGCATCGAGAGCGGGTGGAAGTTCAGCGACGCCGATCTGGCGCGGCTGATCGGTGTGGCCGAGGCGGTGTAAGGATGTTCGGGCTGAGCGCGGCCACGCGAATCTATCTGGGCGTGGAAGCGGTGGACATGCGCAAAGGCTTCGAGGGGTTGTATGGGCTGGTGCGCGATCAACTGGGCCAGGATCCGGTGAGTGGACATCTGTTCCTGTTCAGCAACCGCACGCGGACGCGCTTGAAGGCGCTGCTGTGGGATGGGAGCGGGTTATGGGTGTGCGCGAAGCGGCTGGAGCGGGGAAGATTCCGCTGGCCGGAAGGCGGCGCAGGACATAGCGTCACGATGCGGCCGGAAGAGCTGGCGATGCTGGTGAACGGTCTGGATCTGACACAGGCACGGCCGCGCCGAAACTGGCTGCGAGGTCCGCCGGCGGCGTGAAGCCGGAAACATTTCACACTGTTTTTGTCATTGAAGAAAAGTGGCCCGGAAGTGCGGAAAACACTCGCATTTACGGGCCATTTCGCTTACGATGGAACATCCCCGTGAGCACTGCCGATCCCCAACTGCGCATCGCGAATCTGGAGCGCGAACTGAACTGGGCGCACCTGAAGATCCGCGTGCTGGAGGAGCGGTTGCGGCAGCATCGCATCCGCCTGCTGGGCCCGCCGAGTGAGACGCTGAGCGATCTGCAACTGGAGTTGCTGGCCGACGAGGAACCGGGCGTGACGGGCGAAGAGGTGGAGGCCGAAGCGCGGCGCGAGCCGCTGACTACCAGGCCGCCGCGGGAGCGCAAAGCACATCCGGGCCGGGAGCGATTGCCGGAGAATCTGGCGCGCGTGGAAGAAGTGATTCGCTGCGCGGAGCAGAATTGCAGCGCGTGTGGCCGTGAAACTTCCGTGATCGGCTACGACGAGAGTGAGCAGCTGGATGTGGAGCCGGCGCGCTACTTCGTGCGTGTGACCAGACGCGAAAAGCGCGCCTGCCGGGGCTGTGACGGTGGCACGGTGGCGATGGCGCCGCTGGCGCCGCGCATCGTGGAGAAGGGTCTGGCCAGCGACCGGGTGGTGATCGGCACGGTGATGGCGAAGTATTGCGATCACCTGCCGCTGTACCGGCAGGCGGCGATGCTGGAGCGGGAAGCGGGACTGGGAATCGGGCGCGCCACGCTGGATGGCTGGGTGATGCGGGTGGGTGAGTTGCTGGAGCCGATCGTGGAAGCGATGCGCGGTGAGTTACGGAAGGCGGTCTATCTGCAGGCGGATGAGACCACGGTGCCGGTGCAGATGCGCGACGGGCGCGGCAGCGATCATCAGGCTTATCTGTGGCAGTACGGGAAACCGGGGGGCGAGACGGTATTCGATTTCTGTCTGGGGCGCGGACGCGATGGACCGAAGAAGTTTCTGGGACAGTGGGAAGGGATTCTGCAAACCGACGGCTATTCCGCCTACGACAACATCGGCGGACCGAATCTGGTGCACGTGGGCTGCTGGGCGCACGCGCGGCGGAAGTTCGTGGACGCGGTGAAGTTGAATGCCCACGACGCCGAGGCTTTGAAAATGGTGGTGCGCATGGATGCGCTGTTTGCCGTTGATCGCGAGGCGCGAACGCAGGCACTCAGCGGCATCGAACGTCTGGCGTTGCGGCGCGAGCACGCGCTGCCGTGGGTGGAAGAGATTCGCGCCGCGTGCGTGGCCCTGTCGCGCCAGGCATTGCCGCAAAGTGCGACGGGAAAAGCCGCGGCGTACACGCTGAACATGTGGAAGAAGCTGGAACGTTGCTTCGACTACGAGCAGGTGGAACTGTCCAACAACCTCGCGGAGAACTCCATGCGGCCGGTCGCGCTGGGCCGCAAAAACTGGCTGCATGTGGGCAGCGTGCAGGCGGGCCCGAAGGTGGCGGCGATTCTGTCGGTGGTGGAATCGTGTCGCAGGCTCGGCGCGCCGGTCCGGGAATATCTCGCGGCGGTGTTGCCGGGTCTGGACCGCCGCAAGCGCAGCGAATTACTGGCGCTCACTCCTGCCCGCTGGTCCGCCGCTCGCACCTGATACCGTGGGTTCGTCAGACGCTTACTCTTGAAAGCCACCTGTCCCACGCAAGGGTACGGGCGACCGGCCGGCCCACCGGTCCGATAAAGTACTCATACATCAGCGTGGCAAAACGTCTAATGTTGGGTGGCTTCGGCGAGGTTTGGAGGCGATGCTAGACGAACGGAAGTGGACCCGCGACGACCTCCATGAGCGATGAGACCGCGTTGGGCTGGCCGGCGAGGCGAGCCTCTCCTTCCGGGATGCGCTGGTGGTGGTGGCGGCGCGCAGCGGAGCCGCGGTCCTATACACCGAAGACTTGGATCATGGGCAGGAGATTCTCGGCGTGCGGGTCAGCAATCCCTTCGGTAGTGGGTCAGTTTGAATCTTCCTGATCCAACAGGGCCACGATATCCGCGATTTCCCAAAGCTTCGATGTCACACCAGCGGCCATCGCAGGAGTGACTTTAAGCGTCTGGTGGATGCGTACGAAGTTGTAGTACATCATGTGAAGCGCGACGGCGGCGGAATGATTTTCGATCTTTTTCGAGAACCCATTGGTCAGCCTGGTGAATCGCCTCATTCCCATTCGTAGAGTTAGGTTGGCACGTTCGATATAGCTAGTGCTGACGTGCTCAGGATCGGGATAGCCCACAACCGGCTTTCGCTCGCAGCCAATGCACTCAGCTGGGCTATAGCGTTTCTGGCCCTCGGAAGTCTCGCCGTAAATCTTCACCAGTTGTGCGTAGTCCACTTCACCCCGGAACGCGCGTTCGACGGCCTGAAGGTAGACGTTTAATCCGTCGCTGGTGAGTTGAATGCGATCCGCCAACCGTCCGGCAAGGTCACTCACGAACAGCCGCGCCGTAACGCCGTCGCGCGGCCCGATGATCCACGAGGGAATAAGTTTGCTGTCGGCATCAATGGCGGCCCACGTCCAGACATCACCAGCAAAAGGGTTCTTGGCTGCGATTTCCGGCGTAACGTTCTTGGCCTTGGCGTAGCAGAAAGCCCAGCACTCGTCCATTTGGACGCGACGGCAGTTGAGGTTCACAAAGACGCGATCCTGATACTCTGCGCACTTAGCGCCTAGTTCGACCAGCAGCTTTGTTACAGTGTTCTTAGCGGCCCCAGTTATACGAACGGTCGCCCGGATGCTGTTGCCATCGACAAGGCACTTCACGATTTGAGATCGAGTGGCATCACCAAGGCGATTCATACTGACCATTATACTTGACTACTTGACTAACGTCAAGCATTTTGGTCAAATAAATTGAGGGGGTACTATGGCGGATCGAGAGGAAAACGTCGATTATCCCCTTGCCAGGACTGCGGTCCACATGGAATACTTGTCACCAATGCTGCCGCCCGTGCATCTGACACAACTAGAGGTCTGCCTATGGACCTGAACGTATCCGCCTTCCGTATCGTCAAAACTCTTACTACTGAAAACAAAGACGATAAGAGATCTTTCGCCGCCCGCGCGGGAGGAAAGATCGGAGGCCCTGCGCGTGCTAGGAAACTTACGCCGGAACGCCGAAAAGAGATCGCGACCAAGGCAAACAAGGCCCGCTGGAAGACAGACCTTTAAACATATGAGCGACGTTCAACTATTGACCCCCGCGACGCTGACCCCGACGCCGCAATCTATCGATTCCGATTTGCTGCCGCAAACCATCTTGGAGTTGCGTCCATACGTGGGCATTGCCGACAAGGAAGACGTTGACCTATCCTCCCATCTCAGTAGAGTTTTTAAGCAGCTTTCCGAAGTCACGGATTCTCTGATCTTGGCCGTGATCGAGAAGCGTACAACCGGAGATTTTCGGTCTGCGGCAATCAAGTGCTTTAACAGCTACGTTCGGGCGTTGAGGATGAGATCAGATTTTCTTCAGGTGATCCTTAAGAACGACCTACGCGCTACCGCTAGGCTCGTGGACCGAAGCCTCAACGCGCTAGAATTTGACTTCAAGGACCATGGAACGCTACAGTTTGGACCGGCCCTGACAGAACAGGCGGAATTCACGATCTGGACACGGCGCAAGACGGCCAATCTAGTGTGGAGACTGTTTGATCCAGGGGTACTGAACCATACTCCGTCGAAAGAGGCGATGGAGCTTAGCAAAAAGCTGTATTCTGACTTTGCGCTAGCTGCTGCATGGTCTCAATTTCATCTTGATTGTTTGACCACGGCCATGCGTCTCAGGATGGCGATCTATCCCGATGTGGTACCAGCGATAGTAGAAGGTCTTCGCATGGAAGTGAATGCGTACGCTCTCGCCAAGCAAATGATCGACCTTTATCTTCCTCCAGCCACCGAAGAACAACTTGTTCCATACACTTGGACGGAAGACGACGAAGAACTCCTAGCCTCCTCCATGGAAGACATGGAGTCAGAGACATTGGAAGGATACTGATTCTTCGATGGCGATCCTCCAGGGTGAGATCTACTGGGTTCACGCTAAGGACCTAGACATCCAAGGATCTGAGCAAAAGAAAAACCGCCCGTACGTAATTGTTTCCAGATCCAGTGTCAACACACTCGGAAGGAACGTCGTAGGCGTTCCGCTTACCACAGTACTGACTGCGGGCGGCGGCCTAAGAGTGCAACTGCCCCTAGAGTTAATGGTTCCTAATCCGGCTTGGCCGCTGACTTGGCCAAGCGGATCATTGCGCCGTCAACTAGAGACCAGCATCGCCTTGGTTGACCATATTCGCGTGCTTGACAGTGCCCGTCTCACGCTCCCTAAAATGGGCGATTTATCCTCAACTGCGGTCGCTGGGTTGGAATTAGCACTACAGCGTTTATTTGAATCTCCACAGAATCGCCCGACACCGCTGAAGCAAGTTAAGACTATCCAGTGACCTCAAACTGACCCACTACCATCCCTTCCCCGCGCCAATGCTACCGTAAATGATGCGGTTTTGTCTGTTCCTTCTGTGCGCGGTCTCCCTGAGCGCCTCCAGCGTGCTTCCCCAGTTCGCGTTTGGCGGCGGTTGGTATTCGGCGCTTTACTTCACCAACTCCACCGGCTCGCCGGTCTCGTTTCCGGTGAATTTCGTGAGCGACGCGGGGACCCCGTTGATGGTGCCGTCCGTGGGCGGGTCCACCGCCCAGGTGAATCTGGCGGCGAACGGAACGGCCATCATTGAAGCGCCCAACGTGGGCGCCCTGCAGCAGGGATACGCGGCCTTCACTCTGCCCACCGGAGTGTTCGGCTATGGAGTCTTCCGGCAGAGCGCGCCGGGCCGGGCCGATCAGGAAGCGGTGGTGCCGTTGTCCGACGCCGGAGCCACCTCCAACACGCTCACGTGGGACGACACCACCCTCATCACCGCTGTGGCCGTCGTCAACCCGGGTGCCACCGCCACCACCGTTGCGGTCACGCTGTGGGATGAGGGCGGCAACACCGTCGGAACCTCCTCCATCAACCTGCCGCCCTACGGCAAGACGGAGGCCACGCTGCGGACGCTGTCCGGCCTCAGCGGCATGGTGGGGCTGCGCGGCTCCGCGCAATTTTCCGTAACGGCCGGAACCGTGGCCGTGCTCGGATTGCGTTTTGACGGGCCCGCCTTTACCTCCATCCCCTCCACCACCCCAGGCGCGGTAGCGAACGGCAGTTCCAGCCTTCTTCCCCAGTTCGCGTTTGGCGGGGGCTGGTATTCGGCGCTGTATTTCACCAACCTCACCGGATCAACCGTTGGGATTCCCGTCCGGTTTGTGAACAATGACGGCACGCCGTTAACCGTTCCGTCTGTTGGCGCATCCACCGCGCAGGTGACTCTGGCCCCGAACGGCACGGCCATCATTGAGGCGCCTAACGTGGGTGACTTGCAGCAAGGGTACGTGACGTTCGTTCTGCCCCCCGGAGTGTTCGGCTATGGAGTCTTCCGGCAGAGCGCGCCCGGAAGGCCGGATCAGGAAGCGGTGGTGCCGTTGTCGGAAACAGGATCCAACTTGAACACGCTCACCTGGGACGACACCACCCTCATCACCGCGGTGGCCGTCGTCAACCCCAGCGCCACCGCCACCACCGTCGCGGTAACGCTCTGGGACGAAACCGGCAAGACCATCGGCACTTCTTCCATAGATCTGCCTCCGAACAGCAAAACCGCGGCCACCTTGCGCAGCTTGCCCGGCCTCAGCGGAATGGTGGGGCTGCAAGGCTCGGCGCAGTTTTCGGTGACGGCCGGAAGCGTGGCCGTACTGGGGCTGCGTTTTGACGGCCCGGCTTTCACCTCCATCCCCACCACGCCCGGTCCGGGCAACGTGGTGGCTCAACGCGAGCTGGCGCAAACGGGATTGGCCATCGGACTCGCGTCCACCGTGCTGCAGACTCAGTTCGCCATTCTCGAAGAGATCATCGAACAGAGCAGCTCCTGCACGGCGATCACCGGAGGCGGCAGCGCGCGATGGTCTGGCGGGAACGCTGTAACGGTGTATTACGACAACGGGTGCGCGCATCCTTATATCGCCACCAGCCCCAGCACCACGGCGACGAGTGCCGGCGATGGGGGTGTGGTCATTGTCGAAACCGCAACCTACAGCGGCCTGAACGGAGCGACTATCGGATCTATAACCCTCAATGAAACTGCCTTGATAGGCGATCCCGGCATCAGTGTGTACGGGCTGGGCATATTCACCCCGGCCGGTGGAGCGCACACACCGGTGCAACTGGGAGTGTATTGCGCGTTCGCGTCGGCCACCTCGGCCCAGTGCGCGGGCGGCATCGCGCAGGATTTCCCCGCTCTGGGAATCGCCATTGGCGCGGTGACCCCGCTTTCGCTGACCATTGGCGAGGCGGTTACCGATCCCGTGACTTTCACCGGAGGCGGCTCCGCGTTCACCGGACCCATCGGCTCACTCACGCTAACCAACCCATCAGCGACCTCGCTCGTCGTAACCGGCGGCACGGCCTACACGTCCACCCTCGCCAACGGCTTCTCCGGCGCGTTCGAGCTGTTCCCGCCGGAGACCACCTCATGGGCACTCAGCGATGGGGCTCACGATCAACAATTCCAGATCTACCTGGTGAGCAACACGACGCGCAACCTGACCATGAGCATCACCCAGGAGAGTACCGGCAATACGCTGGCAACGGGCGAGATCGATCAATCGGGCTCGGGGAGCATTACTTACTCCGACGGCACCGTCGCGGCGATCACCAACTGGACCCTGGCGGACTAGCCGGGCTTGTTCCCCGGCGCCATCACGAGCGCTCCTTACCGAACCGCGACAGAGATGGAGCGGCCCTACACCACCCGCGTCTTCCGGCGATACGAATAGAACAAGGCCGCGGCTGCAAGCTGGCAGGCCAGGATGAAACCGCCGATCTTCGCCCCGAACACCAGCGGGCGGGGCACATCGATGATCGGAAATAACGAAAGCACCAGGTTCATGGCGGTCATCAGGAAGCCGGACACGGATGCGGCCTGCAACCACAACGCCGGTTTCGAGATCTTCCTTTGCCTTCCCACCAGCGGCAACGCGAACATGGCCATATAGGCCAGTGCATAGAACATTTGGGACGCGTTCTGCAATAACTGAAACGCTTCCTGTTCGCCGGCGCCGGCAATGCCCGCCATGGCCAGCGCAAAGGCCAGCGCTCCCACGAAGAGAATGGAGTTGGTGGGCGTCCTGCGGCGCGGGTGCAGGCGGCCAAACCATTGCGGAAGCAAATTATCCCAGCCGGCCACCAATGGCAATCTGCTGGTTCCGGCAAAGGTCAGGGCCTGCTGGGCCACAAAGGAGAACAGCAGCGCGCCGATCACCAGGGGAATCAGCGACGCTCCCGTGTCGCCAGGCCTGGTGCCCATGGCCAGGGCCTGCGAAATGGGGCTGATCAGATTGATCTGGTCTCGCGGAACCAGGGCAACCACCGCGCTGGTGCCCAGCACGAACATGCCGGCGATGATGGGCACGGCGATCATCACGGAGCGTCCAATCGATTTCGCGGCGTCGCGGCATTCGCCCGCGAAGACGGACATGGTGTCGAAACCGCTCATGGCCCCGAAGCTCATTTTTCCCAGCAGGTTCAGATTAAGCAGCGTCAGCGCGGGAAGCGAGAGCGTAAGCGGAGAATACAACATGGGCCGGCCGATGAAATGATTGCGAATCGGGAGCGCGATCAACGCCACAAACACAACAACCATGACGATCCCGCCCAAATCCTGAACCCACTTGCCGAGGCGCAGGCCGACAATGGCGATGAGAATCAGCGCCCCGAGAACCAGCGCGGTGGCGATGGCCATCACCAGCTTGCTGTCGGCCATCCACAACGCTTGTGGCCCCAGCGCATACGCAAGCATGGTGGCGGTCTGAAATCCCAGGTAGGAAAGAATGGCCACCATGTTGAGCCACAGATTCCATCCACCAGGAAGCCTGCGAACTCGTTGAAGCCCAGGCGAGCCCATTCGTAAAGGCCTCCTTCCAGCGGGTGCGCGCGGGTCAGATAGATCACCACCGCGGCCGAGGGCAGTAAAACAGAACGATTCCCAGCACCAGAAGGCAAGGTGAGAGGGCCCCACGCGGGCCGCCGCCCCAACCCAGTACAGGCCCACAATGTTCAGGATCTGGCCGATCACCAGATCCTTGAGTCCCAGCTCCTTGCGAAATTCGCGCTGTTTTGTTTCGGTGTCCTGTTGGAGCATCGTGTTCGAGTCGCTGCGGGCACGGGGCGCGCCGTGGCGCTGGTGAGTAGACGTTAGTATACCCTGAACGAATTCCAGGGCGCTTTCCTGGCGGTGGCGAACTCGCACAACTCCACCTTGGGCCCACAGCTCGGAGGCAGCTACCGAACCGCGACAGTAATGGAGCGGGCTTACTGCAGGCGGAAACTCCGTCACTGTCTGGCCCGCCACGCGTGAAACCCACACCCCGGTCCGCGCCGGCGCGCTCGTGGAACCGTTCGGACTGTCCGGTGATACCTGCACGGTGGCGGCGGCCAGCCCCGTAAACTGCAGCACCTCGACCGCGGAAGGCACCACCGACCCGCCATCGAACACCACCTTGAAGACGCCCGCGGGCAACTGCTTGTGAACTACATTCGATACCAGGTCGCCGTACACTCCACCTTCCCCATAGAAGCCGCTATTATTCAACGGCACGGGAGGAATCGATCTGGTAGTGCCCGACGCCGCAAGGTTTCCCTTGCTGTCGTAGACCCGGATCGTGAAAATGTCCAATATCGTGCCCTGGTTGTAAATCACAAACGAAACCTTGTGCTGGTCGCCGTCGTCGATGCCCTCCGCCGACCACTGCGTATTTGGCGTCGCGTCGTCCCAGGTAATGGGCACACTCAGATACCAGGGCAGGGTGGGCAGCGCCGAATAGAGCAACTGCGGCAGTATGTTGCTGCAGGTTCCCGCGTCGGGACAGTAGAACGCCGCAAAAACCGTGCCGGTAGCGATGGTGCCGTACGCCGGAGCGTCGCTGGTGGCGCCCATCAGGTCCAGTTCGGAGCCCTGATTAGTGTTGAGGCTAAACTGCACCTCATCGCCGGACGTGGTTGACGAAACATCGGTGAAGGCGGTATCCAGACTTAGTCTGGCGCCATTGATGTCGTAGAACTTGTAGTCGACACCAACGGCGGCCAACTCCGCGCATTCACCCGGATCGCGGTGCTCCACGCTCCGCCCGCCGCGAACCAGATGAACGTCCCGCTCACAAAGCAGGAAAAGCCAACGGTTGCCCGGACGAGTTCAGCACTCAATAGGCCCGCCCACGCCTGTGCAATCAGGCGGCGTGGTGGACCAATAGGACTGGCCGTTCAGCGTGGCGCCAGCCAGAGCGATCAATCCAAGAAGGTGAAGCGATTTCATCGCACTAAGCTTTTTCTCCCAAGCAGATTTTCCGTCGCGATTACAGGATTGCAATGTTTGGCCGGCGCCGGTTGGGCTTGGCCTCTACCAGTGTAGATCAGGCCAGCAGGCGGGAGCGCGGTTTGCCCTGAACGCCATGTACAATAGGGGGCCATGACACGCCTTTGCGTAACATTAATAGGAATGACTCTTGCCTGGAGCGCGCCCCCTGACCGGCGGCATCTCCTGGTGGCGAACAAGGGTGAACACACGTTGGGAATCGTCGACCCGGTGGCCGGCAAGCAGATAGCGGGGGTCCTGGAGGAGGGTGTCACCGGCCATGAAGTGATCGCTTCGCCCGACGGGAAAACCGCGTATGTTCCTATCTACGGAAATTCCGGCGTGGGGAGCTGGGCACCGACGGGAGCAGCATCGTGGCCATTGATATCGCCTCCCGGCGATTGCCGGCATGGTCGAGTTCGGGCACGGCGTGCGTCCGCACTGCGCGCAGTTCGGTCCAAAGGATGGGCTGCTTTATGTGTCCACCGAACTCGACCAATCGATTTCCATCATCGATCCGAAAACGCTGAAAGTGGTTGGGTCGGTTTCCACCGGGCAGCCCGAATCGCACATGTTCGTCATCAGCAGCGACGGGAAGCGAGCGTACACCGCGAATGTGGGTCCCGGCACCGTTTCCGTTCTCGACATCGATGCGCGCAAAACCCTGAAGGTGATCCCCATTTCCGCGAACACGCAACGGATCGCCATCTCCGTGGACGGCAGCATGGTGTTTACCGCGGATTGAACGAAGCCGCGTCTCGCCGTGATTTCAACCTCCACCGATGCCGTGGAGCACTGGGTGGATTTGCCCGGGCTTGGGTATGGCACGGCTCCGACGCCGGATGGGAAATGGCTGGTGGTGGCCCTGCCGGACGTAAACGAGGTGGCCGTTGTCGATCTGCGGACGCTGCGCGTGGTGCGGACAATTGCCGTGCCCGCGTCTCCGCAGGAAGTCCTGGTCCGGCCGGACGGGAAGATGGCCTACGTGAGTTGCGACAGAAGCGGGAAGGTTGCGGCAATCCAGACTTCCGGATGGGCCGTGGATACTCTCATTACGTGGGCAAAGCAGCCGACGGCCGGGCCTGGGCCGGACGGTAAATTAGCGCCACG
>CAWHVW010000003.1:0-1930454 GCA_963832965.1 uncultured Acidobacteriota bacterium | reverse complement strand
TTTCTGTTGCCGGGCACCGTTGCGGTTGCGTCTTTGCTGTGGAACAGGCCGATCTGCCCGTCGATACGCTGGTCGGGATGCGCCACGTCGCCACCGCCATACCAAACGCGCACTTCGCCCCCGCGCTCGATCACCGCAGGGTCGCAGACCACCTGCCGGTTCCACCCATCCTGACCCGCGAAGAACGCGCCCACGCCAATCTTCCGCCAGCTCACGCCGTCGCGCGACCGCGCCAGCCCGATACGCCGTTGCTCATGCCGGTCGCGGCCCGTGTACAGCATCCAGTACCAGCCGGAGGCGGTCCAGACCGCGGGTTCCCCGATGCCGCGCTCGTCGAACTCGCCTGGCTCGCCCGGTTGCAGCACGGGGTTGCCGCGAAGCTTCGTCCACACCACTCCATCGCGCGAGCGCGCCACGCCGATCATCTGCCGGTGCGCGCGATCCTGGCCCAGATAGTACATGTAGAGGAAGTCGCCGAAGGAAACGACGTAAGGGTCGGCGGCGCCGCGCTCGTCCCAGCTTCCACGCGGACCGGTGTCAAGAACGTACCCATCCAGCTTGCGCCAGTTGAGCCCGTCGGACGACTGCGCCAGCCCGATGCGCGGCGGCCTCGCCGCCTGGTACCAGTAAAACAAGCGGCCGTGAAAAAGCAGCGCCGAACCGTTCGCCGCAATGTAATCGCCCTCCCACGTCGACGCGTCGGGCGCGAGCACCGGTCCGAGCTTGTTCCAAGCCAGGCCATCGGGCGACGTGGCCACTCCGGTTCGCCAGGTGTGCCCGTCAAAACCGGAGTAGAGATTGAAATACTGCCCGCGCCACTGCAGAACGGAAGGATTCAGAACGTCCATTGCGTCCCACGCGCCGGGCGCGCCGCGAGTGAGCAAAGGTTTCGAAACGGAAGACACTTTGTAGCTGACGTCTTTCGCCGGCCGCAGCGCGGGCAGCGTGAAATCGTCATAGCGTCCGCAGGCGGAAAGCGCCGCCAGCGCGAGCACGGCAAGGGGCAGCGAGTAGCGCAAAGTGTAGTGTAGCGAAGGAACGCGGCCGCCGCCGCATGGCCTTACGGCATTTTCGCGGTGTCGTCGAAGGCCATCTCCACCTCCGCCGTCGCCCCTGGCTCAATCTTGATGGGCTCGGGCGTGCCCGCCGTCTTCGCATACAGGCCGAGTGAGGAACCGGACGGCGGCGCGGACATACCTTCATACTGCCCCGTCGGATCATAGACGGCGCTCAGGTACACCGGGGAAGTGGCCAGATCGGTGAATGTCACCGTTCCGCTCTTCGAAGCGGTCGCCTGCTGGCCCACCGGCATGGCGTTGCCCTGCATGAAATCCGGCGAATCGAAAACGAAGACCATGATCTTGTGCTTATCGTCCACGGTGCCGGCCCCGGTGTAGTTCAGCGTCACCTTGAGCGTTCGCGAGGCGGGCGCCTTCTCGGGAGCCTTCTCCTGCGCGGCCACGCACCCGAGAATCGACAGACCTAAAGCGAGAAACAGGTAGTTGCGCAAGAAGACCTTTCTACCACACCCGGCTGGGGTCCATCCAGGAGCGGGTTCCGTAATCGGTCATGAACATGAAGATCAGAATGCCCAGAAAGAAGAACCCGGCCACCACGAAGATTTTCGTCAGGTTGGTTTGTTGCTTCACGTGCATGAAGTACAGCACCACCAGCGACATCTTGCAGAACGCGATCATCATGGCCACCACGATGTTCCATGGACCCAGATCGATGAAGGCCACGCCCAGCGTGGTGAAAGTGGCGCAGATCAGGATGGCCCAGATCAGAATGTAAGTGCGGACGGGAACGACTTTGTGGTTCATCGATGCGCTCCAATCAGATACAACAACGGGAACAGGAAGATCCAGACAATGTCCACGAAGTGCCAGTACAGTCCGGTGATCTCCACGGGGTTATAGTAGACCGGCCCGAAGTTCACCCGTTCGTTCTTCACCAGCAGCCATGTAAGCAGCCCCAACCCGACAAACATATGCAGGGCGTGAAAACCGGTCATGAAGAAGTAGAAACAGAACAAAATCTGGGCGTTATGAAAGAACTCCGGATGGTCCGGATATTGGAAGTTCAGCCACGGAACCAGGTGTTCCTTCCAGTGCAGGTAGTACTCGCTGAACTTGATGCCGAGAAAGGCGAGGCCGAAGATCATGGTGACAATCAGGAGAATCCGGATCAGCTTCCGGTTTCCCAGTTGCGCGTAGCGCACCGCCAATGCCATGGACAGGCTGGAACAGATCAGCACCGCGGTGTTGAGGCCCCCCAGGACCGGCTCCATGTAGCGGCTGGTGCTGGCGAACGCCTCGGGATACATGTGGCGGTAAATCGTGTAAGCGCCGAACATGCCGCCGAAGAACATGATTTCCGTGAGCAGGAAAACCCACATCCCCAGCGTCGAAGAATCGAGCTGCTGGTGAAGGTCGTCGAACTGGTGGTGGAGGAAAGGCGAGTGCTGTTCGATGGTGGTGTCCAGGTCAGCCAACGTGCACCTCCTCCTTGGCGTAGGCGTAAGCAGGCTCCGTCACAATCGGCGTGTGATCGAAATTGAACGTGGGCGGCGGGGAAGTGGTTTCCCACTCCAGTCCCTTGGCGCCCCATGGGTTGTTGCCGGCCTTCTCGCCGTACTTCAGCGACCATAGGAAGTATATGAACGGGATCGCATACCCTACCGCCAGAATGGATGCGCCCGCGGACGACAACACATTGAACGCCTGGAACTCCGGCGCATACGCATGGTAGCGGCGAGGCATGCCCAGATAACCCAGGATGAACTGCGGGCCGAAGGTGAGGTTGAAGCCGACGAACGTAACCAGCGCGGCGAACCTCGCCCAGGCCTCCGGATACATTCGGCCGGTTATCTTGGGCCACCAGAAATGCAGGCCGCCCAGATAGCCGAACACCATGCCGCCCACCATCACATAGTGGAAGTGCGCCACCACAAAGTAAGTGTCGGTAACATGCACATCGAGAGCCAGAGTGGCCAGCATGAGACCGGTAAGTCCGCCGATGGTGAACAATCCGATGAAGCCGAAAGCGTACAGCATGGGCGTGCTGTACACCACGGAGCCGCGATACATGGTGGCGGTCCAGTTGAACACCTTGATGGCGGAGGGAACAGCCACCAGAAAACTCAGGATGGAGAACACCATGCTGGCGTACATGGACTGGCCGGTGACGAACATGTGATGGCCCCACACCAGGAATCCAAGCACCGCGATGGCCAGACTCGACCCGGCAATGAAGCTATAGCCGAACGGGCGCTTGCGCGAGAAGCAGCCCACCACTTCGCTGATCACCGCCATACCCGGCAGGATCATGATGTACACGGCCGGGTGCGAGTAGAACCAGAACATATGCTGAAACAGGATCGGATCGCCGCCAATGGCCGGGTCGAAAATGCCGACGTGGAACACGCGCTCGAGGCCGACCAGCGCCAGCGTGATGGCTACCACCGGAGTGCCCAGCACCTGAATCAGGCTGGTGGCGTACATGCCCCACACGAACAGCGGCAGGCGGCCCCACGTCATCCCCGGCGCGCGCATCTTGTGTACGGTGACGATGAAGTTCAGGCCGGTGAGGATGGATGAGAAGCCGGCGATGAACACGCCCACCACCGTCAGCATCACAAACGAGTTCGAGTAAGTGCTGCTGTAGGGTGTGTAGAACGTCCAGCCCGTATCCACGCCGCCCATGGCAATCGCGGTAAGCGCGAACACGCCGCCGAAAATATACAGATACCAGCTCAGTAAGTTGATCTTCGGGAGCGCCAGATCGCGCGCGCCCACCATCATGGGAACCAAAAAGTTGCCCAGAGTGGCCGGAATGGACGGGATCAGGAAGAAGAAGATCATCACGATCCCGTGCATGGTGAACAGCTTGTTGTAAGTGTCGGAGGTGAACAGATCGCCCTGCGGCGTAGTGAGTTCCAACCGCATCAGCGTGGCGAAGATGCCGCCCAGCCCAAAGAAGAACGTGATGGAAATCAGATACAGCAACGCGATGCGTTTGTGGTCCGTGGTGAACAACCACGATTTCCAGCCGGACGTCGCGTTCAGATAATTGACCGGCGACTCGGTTCGTTCCACGGTATCGGTACTCATTGTTTCCCTCCCGTCGCAGCGGGCTTCGCCGGGGCAGGCTGCAAAGCGTCCTGCGCCTGCGCGTTCGCTTCCGGTCTCGGCGGCTGATTGGTCATGCTGGTGCCGTGCACGTCCAACGAACCCTGGCCGGCGTTCGCCACGGATCCACCGCGCCCGCCGCCCGCGGTGGGGCCGGTCTGCTCGCTGGTGAACATGCCGCCGCGCGTCTCCGACAGCGACTTAATGTACTCGGTTAGCTCCAGAATCTCTTCCTCGCTGACCTGTCCCTGGAAGGTAGGCATGATGTCCTTCGCAAAACCCATCGGGATGGTCCCATTCGGATTGAGGATCTTGTCGCGGATGTACGCGGCATCGGCCACCACGGTGCGCCCGTCGGCGAGCAGCACGCGCGATCCGTACATGCCCTTCAGGTTCGGACAGCGGCCCTGCTCGTCGAACAGGTGGCAACTGCTGCAGCCCTTTTGCTGAAAGATCTTCTGCCCCTGCGAGGCCATGGAGCCTTCTCCGCCGCCGGTAGCCAGCCAGTTCTCGAAATCCTTCGGCTCCATCACCGTCACCCAGCCGATCATGCCGGAATGCTCGGTGCCGCAAAACTCAGCGCAGAACAAGTGATAGCGGCCGGGTTTCGTGGCGGTGAACCACATGTCGTTGTAACGGCCGGGCACCACGTCGCGCTTCAGGCGAAACGCCGGAACGAAGAAGCTGTGGATGACATCCTCGGAGGCCATGGTCAGCTTCACCGGGCGGCCCACCGGGACGTGCAATTCGTTAATCTCACGCACGCCGTTCGGATACTGCACCTTCCACATCCACTGTTTGGCCACCACGTAAACGTTCATGGCGTCGCGTGGGGGGTTCTGATTGCGGAAGTAGAGCGCGGCGCCCCAGAAGAAGAACGTGAGCATCACCAGGAACGGAATGATCGACCACGTGATTTCCAGCAGGCGCGAACCCTCGATCGCGGGCGGGATATAGCTCTCCGAGCGGCGCCGGTACTTGATGGCGAAGAAGAAGACGCCGGCGAAGATCACCAGCGTCATGATCAGGACGATGGAGACCTCATACCACCACAACCAGTCATACGCCGTGGCGGAAACGGCCGCCGCGTCCGGAAAGATGTGAAATTCAGGCATGTGGCAGCAGCCTCCAAGCGTGCCTGGCGCGGCGCTCGCGGAGAAGCATCACGAATATGAACGTGCCCAGAATCAGCACCGTCACCGTGCACAGCAGACGGATGATGTTGACGATGACCAGACCGTACTTGCCGTTCTTCGGATCGTAGTGATAGCAGAACAGCAGAACCTGATCGTTGAGCGTGCCAATCTTGTTCGCCGAAGCCTCAACAAGGGACAGGCGCACATCGCGGTCCGGATAGTAGACGCCGTAGATGTAGCGCGACATCTTGCCTTCGGGAGTGGCGATGAAGATGCCGCTGGCGTGGGCCCAGGCTTTCTGGCGGTCGTCCCATTGGTAGTGAAATCCGATGGCCTCGGTGACCTGATGGATGTTTGCCTGGTTGCCGGTGAGGAAGTGCCAGCTCGCGGCGGCGCCGGGGCGGTTATACCTTGCCAGGTAGGTCTGGCGCTTGGCGGCGGCCAGTTGCGGCGTTTCGCTCGGATCGAAGCTGATGGTAACGATGTCGAAGTCCGTGCCCGGGTTGAGCTGCAGCCGGCGGAGCGTGTTCACCATGCCGGTGAGCACCAGATTGCAAAGCATGGGGCACTGGTAATAGACCAGATTCACGATGACCGGCCGGCCCCGGAAGTAATTTCCCAAACGCACCGGCGATCCGTTTTCGTCGCGGAACGTGGCTTCGAGGGGAAGCTGCGAATTGAGCTTCTGGTCGATGCCCACGCCCTGCAGCATGGCGGGCAATCCGTACTGTTGCGCGGCGGCGGGCAACACCGTCACCGCCACCAGGGCCGCCGCCAGCGCGCGAGCTCGGAACCTGCCAACGCCGCTATTTGGAATTCGTATTTGCATTTCCTGCTGTTTGCTCGGGTTTAACCGGAAATCCTCGCTGGGCCAGAATGTCCATGGCCTTGTCCACGGGAATGCGCACCACGCCGGCTTTTTGATCCACCCAGCCGTAGTGATTCAGCACGTCGTCTTCGTGCTGGCGCAGCGCTTGCAGTTCGACGGCCGGATGCGGCTGCAGCCGCGGTTGCGGTGGCATCGTATTCGGATTCTCCAGCGACGAAATGGGCGCATCCCGCGGCATCGCTTCCTGCATGGCTTTGAAGATGCCCACCACGATCAGGCAGACGATGACCACGCTCACCACGAGGCCCAGCGTGGAGTACACGATCAACTTCGCGCTGGCATCGCTGTGCTCGTAACCGCTGCCGCCGTTATGACTCTGTTGTATGTGCTCTTCCGCCATCGTCTATCCTCGATCGCCTTCCGGCGCCAGCACCAGGCGCGCGTCGTGCAACGGCAGCAGGGGACGCTTCCGGAACTGCCAGATGAACGCGGCAACCCATATTCCACCGATGCCGATGGGCGCCGCGACATCGCTCCACTCGAAGTAGTAACCGCGCTGGCGCAGGCCCGGTATCACGATCCAGTAAAGGTCCACAATGCGGACGAAGAAGAGCCAGGCCGCCACCAGATACAGAATGCGCGGGTTCTTCTTGACGTACCGCATCAGCAGAATGAAGAACGGCATGCCGAAGTGAAATAACGCCACGAACACGGCGATCACTCCCCAGCCGCCGCTGAAACGCCGGATGTACCACGGGATTTCCTGCGGCAGATTTCCGGACCAGATGATCAGAAACTGCGAGAACGACAGATAGGCCCAGAGCATGGTGAACGCGAGCAGGAGATTGCCCAGATCCCAGTAATGTTGCACCTTCAACGCGCCCAGGAACGGCCACCGGGGAGACAGCCAGTACAGCAGCACCACCGCGAAGGCGAGCGTTTCCAGCACCTGGCCTATCATGAACATCGCGCCGAACATGGTGGAAAACCATTGCGGCTCCAGGGACATGATCCAGTCAACGTACGCGAACGTCGCGGTGATTACAAACAGCAACAAGCCGGGCGCGCTGAACTTGCGCATGCGTTCCTGAATGCCGCTGTCGGCGGTGCGATCCTGCTCGGCGGAGAGGCGGTTGAGGCGCCACGCCCAGAATGTCCAGACGGCGAAGTAGAACACAGCCCGGGCCACCCAGAACGGAATGTTGAGCCAGGCCGCCTTGAGTTGAATGTTCTTGTCGTGGGCCACCACCTCGGGACGCGACCAGATATACAACTCGTGCCATCCCACCAGCCCGATGATCAACGGCAGAATGAGAACGGCCATCACCGGCAGCAGGCGTGAGGAAGCTTCCACGATACGCCGGATAACCACGCCCCAGTTACCCCCGGTGACGTTGTGCATCAGCATGATGCCCAGCCCGCCCACCACCAGCCCGTTCCAGAAGAGGAACGCGAACAGGTACGACTGGAAGAAGGCCGTCGGATTCTGATACAACTGCACGCCACAGAGAGCCAGACCGAGTACGCCCACCACCAGGGCGGCGCGCTGAATGCGATCGAAGCGCTCGCTCAACGGCGTGGTTTCGCTGGCGGTCATCGTGAATTCGCTCCCTCGGTGGTCGTGGTGGTGTCAACCGGAAGAGTGCCCGGCGCCGCGCCCGCGGGGCTCTCGCCATACGGACGGTGAGTCTCCGCTCCGGCCGGCGCGTTCGCGTTGAACGGCACTGCCGGCGGGATCACTCCGGAGAACGGGCTGGGCACCTCACCCGGGCCGGTGGTTGACTGCGGCGGCGGATTCGGGCGGCTGACGAGTTCCGAAGCGACAGGCGCGCCAGACGTCAACTGGCCACGGTCTTCCGGCGGAACGTCGGCGATGGTGGCCGTTTCACTGAACTGCAGCACACGGATGTAAGCGATAATGCGCCAGCGGTCCTCCGGCGTCACGCGCGAGGCATAACTGGGCATGGCCCCAAAGCCGTTCGTAATCACGTCGAAGAAATGGCCTACCGGCGCTTTGATGACGCGATCGGTGTAATAGGAGGGCGGATTCCGGTAGCCACGCTGCACGATAAGGCCGTTGCCGTCGCCGAGGCGGCTGTGGCACGGAGAGCAGTAGATGTTGAAGCGGTCCTGGCCGCGCTCGAGATCGTCGCGAGTGATCGGGAACGGGAAGTAATTTATGTCAACGCCGTTCGTCTTGCCGGTGTAAAGCGCCAGATCCGTTCTCAGATAGCCGCGCGGGACGGTATCATCCACCATGGGACGCGCGGAGCGGTGGTCCGCGAAGAACTTACTCTCGGCCAGCGGCTTGTACTTGGGCTGGTTATGCATGTCCTGGCGGCAAGCGCCCAGAAAGACAGCCAGCAGGAGCAGCGGGATGGTCCGGTTACGGACCGCTCCGTTACCGTCGCGGCTCGGAATCGAGTTCGGGTTACTTCTCAACTTCGCTCACCTCGACAGGATTCAGCTCGTTGAGAAACACCTTCGCGGCTTCGCGGTCGAACTTCGGATCGTCGGCCTCAATGCACAGGAAGAAACGGTCGGTGGAGGCCCGCGCGAACCTCTCCACGTTGAAGACGGGATGGTAGGGCATGGGCAGCCCGTTCATGGCGAACATGCCGATCATTGCGGACAACGCCGCCAGCAGCACGGTGCACTCGAAGGTGATGGGGATGTACGCCGGCCAGGAATTCATGGGGCGTCCGGCCACGTTGAACGGATAAGCGATGCAGGTGATCCAGTACATCAGGCCAAAGCCGCCGCAGCCGCCGCAGATGCCGCCCAGCAGAACCACGGGGGAAACGAAGTTGCGGCGAAATCCGATGGCGTCCGCCAGACCGTCCACGGGCATGGGAGAGTAGGCGTCCATCTTGCGGTAGCCCGCCGCGTAGGCGCTCTCCGCGGCGTGCAGTAACTGGTCGGAGTCCTCAAACTCCGCCATCACGCCGTACAGACCGCGCTGTTCCCAATAAGTCGCCATAACATCAGTCTCCGGCGGGTACGGGCTGCGGGCTAGGCTTGTGCGCATGGCCGCCGCCCTCATGATGAAGTACTTCGCGCACTTCGAAGATGGAGATGGCCGGGAGGAAGCGCACGAACAGCCACATCATGGTCAGGAAGAACCCGATGGTTCCTATAAAGGTGGCCCAGTCCCATTTGGTCGGGTAGTACATGCCCCAGGACGAAGGCAGATAGTCGCGGTGCAATGAAGTGATAACGATGACAAAGCGTTCCAGCCACATGCCCACGTTCACCACCAGCGAGAGCAGCCATACGAACATGACGTTCAAACGAACCTTGCGAATCCACAACAACTGGGGGATGGCGATGTTACAGAGGATGAGCATGACATACGACCAGCCATACGGGCCGGTCATGCGATTCCAGTACATGAACCGTTCGTACACATCGCCGCTGTACCAGGCCATGAAAGCCTCGATGAGGTATCCATAGGCGACGATCAATCCGGTTCCCAGCATCACTTTCGCGCAGGCTTCCACGTGCCGCATGGTGATGAGGTCCTCCAGGTGGAACCAGCGGCGGACGGGAATCATGAGCGTCAGCACCATGGCGAAGCCCGAGTAGATGGCGCCCGCGACGAAGTAAGGCGGGAATATGGTGGTGTGCCAGCCGGGCATGATAGCCACGGCGAAATCGAAGCTCACCACCGTGTGCACGGAAACTACCAGCGGAGTGGCCAGGCCACCCAGCAGGATGTACGCCATCTGGTAACGCGCCCAGTGTTTCGCCGAGCCGCGCCATCCCAGCGAAAACATGCCGAAGATGATCTGCTGCCACTTATGCTTCGCCCTGTCTCGCATGGTGGCGAGATCGGGCACCAGACCCACATACCAGAACACGATGGAGACGGTGGCATAAGTGGACACCGCGAACACATCCCACACCAGCGGGCTGCGCGGCTGCGGCCACACCCACATGGTGTTGGGATACGGCATCAGCCAATAGAACAGCCACGGACGGCCGAGGTGCAGGATGGGGAACATGCCCGCGCACATGACCGCGAAGAGCGTCATCGCTTCCGAAAAGCGGTTGATGGACGTGCGCCAGTCCTGCTTCAGCAAGAGCAGAATGGCGGAGATGAGCGTGCCAGCGTGGCCGATGCCAATCCACCATACGAAGTTGACGATCGCGAAGCCCCAGGCAATGGGGATCACGATGCCCCAGATGCCGACGCCCTTGATAAACAGCCACGTCGCCGAGATGAGCAGAAGCTGCATCAGGGTGAACGACACCAGGAACGCCTTGAACCAGACCTTCGGCGTCTTCTTCAGCGGCTGGAAGATGACACCGGTGATCTCCTGGGTAACCGAGGCATAGGTGTGCCCGGACCAATGATCTTGTCCGGACCCGGATCTATTACGGGCGGCAGCGTCGCTTCTTCGATCGGATCGGATTTCACGCTCTCTCGATCTCCGGATTCGGGTTCTTGAGCCGCGCCAGGTAAGTGGTCCGCGGCCGCGTATTCAGATCTTCCAGCAGGCTGTAATCTCTGCTCTGCGCCTTCAGCTTCGCCACCTGACTGGCGGGATCGTTAATATCGCCAAACACAATCGCCTGCGTCGGACACGCCTGCACACAGGCCGGGATAATTTCGCCTTCGCGCACACGGCGGTCCTGGCGCTCGGCCAGTATCTTGGCCGCGTTAATGCGCTGGACGCAGTAAGTGCACTTTTCCATGACGCCGCGGCTGCGCACGGTGACGTCGGGATTACGCAGACCGTACATACTCTCGGTGTACCAGTCCGAGTAAAGCAGGAAGTTGAAGCGCCGCACTTTATAAGGACAGTTATTCGAGCAGTAACGGGTGCCCACGCAGCGGTTGTAAATCATCTGGTTCAGGCCGTCGCCGCTGTGCACGGTAGCGCCCACCGGACAGACCTGCTCGCAGGGAGCGTTCTCGCACTGCATGCAGGGAACCGGCTGGAAGTACACCTCGGGATCGTCCATGGTGTGGCCGTGGAAATAACGGTCCACGCGAATCCAGTGCATCCAGCGGCCCTTGCCAGTCTGCTCCTTGCCCACCACGGCGATGTTATTCTCAGCCTGACAGGCGATGGTGCACGTGCCACAACCGATGCAGGTGTTCAGGTCGATGGACATGCCCCACTTATAGCCCTGATACATGTACTTCGGGTACAGGGTGAGCGAATCGGGGATAGCTTCGGTGTCACCCTCGTCGGCGAATCGCGGGTCGCTGGCGAATTCCGCGAGCGTGGCGACGCGCACCGGCTCGCGTTCATCCATGGTTGCCTGCCGTTGGGCCACGGCCAGATCCCAGGTTTCACTGGTCTTCTGAACGGCAAGGCCGGAATCGTGCCACGGACTGCCGGCCGTTCGCAGCTTATAGAAATCGACGCCAACGTCGGTGCCGACGCGTCCGGCAAGGCCACGCCCATAGCCGAGCGCCACGGTGACGGCGTCGTCGGCGTGTCCCGGCTGCACCCAGACGGGCGCCTTTACGGAGCGGCCGCGGTATTGCAACACAATGACGTCGCTGTTACTCACGCCGTACTGCTGGGCCATGCGCGGACTCAACAGCACGGGATTGTCCCAGGTCATGCGCGTGGTCGGCCTGGGCAGTTCCTGCAGCCAGCCGCTATTGGCAAACCGGCCGTCGTAGGTGGTGGCGTCGGGGCGGAAGATGATTTCCAAACCCTGCCCGCGCTGGACCGGGGCTGCGGCGGCGGGCGCTTTCGCGGTGACGCTTAGGGCAGGCCGCGCCGTATTCGGCACAGTGCCGTTGTGCAGACAAGTCTCCCACCAGGGCTCGAAGGCGGCCACGCCCGATTGCGCGCGCCAATAGTCTTTCACCAGCTCATGCGCGGTTTTGCCAGGCGCTTCCACCAGAGCGGAGAGAATCTCCACCGGCGCCTTGCCGCCATACAGCGGCTCGATGAGCGGCTGCATGATGGTCACCGTTCCGTCGTAGGCGCGAATATCGCCCCACGTTTCGAGGAAGTGGGCCTCGGGAATGTGCCAGTGGCACAACATGGAAGTCTCGTCGCTGTACAGGCCCAGGTGGAAGCGCAACGGCACCTTGTTGAGGGCACCGATGAAATCCATATCCACTGGGGCGTCGTACACGGGGTTGCCGCTGAAGATCAGCAGGGTGTCCACCTGCCCGGCTTTCATGTCGGCAATGAGTTCGCGGAGCGATTCGACATGATTCACCGGATTTGCTTCGAGCGGATCGGTGTAGACAACCGTGGCTCCCACGTTGCCAAGGGCCTGATTCATGGCGTGCGCGAGGGCGTGCACCGCCGGAGTCTGAAACTCGCCGGGCACGATGAGGCAACGGCCGCGATGGGCCTGCAGATCTTTCGCGATGGCGGGGATGGCTTTGTGGGGATTGCTCCCCGCGGCCGCCGCCGCAGCGCCCAGCGCCGCCGCCAGATCCCACGCGAACGCCTCTACTTCGCTGGCGCGCAGGATGAAACGATGATCGGCCATGGCGCCAGTGATGGACGGCGACGGCTCCACGGCGTACAGGCGCGGCTGAGTGGCCTGATCCGGCGGTATGCCGGTGGCGCGCACCTGCGGCGGATACTGTTCGGGGCTTTGATCGAGCAGGGAGTGCGTGGACGCCTGATTGCGGAACGGCGCATCCGGCCCTGGCTGGTATCCTTCCTGCTGATTTTCCTTCGGCTGCTCGAGTTTCTGCGTGTTGGTGAGAATGCGGCGGCGCGAGGCGAAATCGCGGGCGTACCGGACGCTGGCCGTTCCCCACTGCAGGAAATCGGAATCGAGCGCGACGATCACATCGGCGTTTTCGAAACGGTAGACCGGATTCACCGGCCGGCCAAAGGCAAGTTGCGCGCCATCCTGCGCATTCGATGACGAGACCGGTTCGTACTGGTGCCACTTCACGCTGGGCAGCTTCGCCTGCAGCGCTTTCAACTGATCTTCCACGGTGGGCGAGACCACCCGTTCGGTGAGGATGCGCAGGCCCGCGCCGTTCTTCGCCACCGCGGCGGCGCGCGCGGTGATCAACGCCGCCAGACACGATGGCCACGTGCTGATTTCGCCATAGTGGGTTACCGATTGCGCGCGGTCGGGGTCCCACAGGCCGAGAACGGACGCCTGGGCGAAGATGTTAGTACTGCCAAGGCTGCCGGGATGGTCGGGATTGCCTTCCACTTTGGTGGGGCGGCCGAGGTGGCTCTCCACCAGAACGCCGGTGCCCACGCCGCCCATCGGAAACGCGGTGGCGAAGAACAGCGGCTTGCCGGGGACGAACTCCTCCGGCTCATGCACGTAGGGGACGATGAGTTCCTTCGGTTGTTTGGTGCAGGCGCTCAGCCCGGCCAGCGCGAACGACGCGCCCATCAGCTTCATCACAGAGCGGCGATCGGGGGCCTGCAGCCACTCCGGCGAGCGCGTGGGGAATTCGTCATCGATGAAGGTTTTGAATTCCTCCGTCTCCGCGAGTTCCTCCAGGCTCTTCCAATAGGCCGGGCCTTTGGCTTTGTCCAGCCGTTCGCGCAGGGCCGCCAGATCGATCTTTGGCGTTCCGATTTGAGTCAGCTCCGGTTTCATCGATGGCACGTATAACAATCGTCGAGCTTCTGCACGTGATACTTCTTCACCAGTTCGGGTCCCAGCCGCGTTAGCTGGTCGTCGGGCGCCTGGTAAGCCATGTTGAACACTTCCTCGCGCGGGCGGATGTACTTCTCCGGATTGCGATGACACTCCACGCACCAGTTCATGTTGAGCGTGTTGGCCTTCATCATGAGCGGCATCTTGTCCACCCGGCCGTGGCAGGTGGCGCATCCGATACCCTTTTTCAGGTGAATGCTGTGGTTGAAGTAGACAAACTCGGGAAGATCGTGCACGCGGGTCCAGGCGATGGACTGGCCGGTGCGAAAGCTTTCGCGCAGCGGTTCCAGCATGGTGGCATTGGACCAGATCTGCGAGTGGCAACTCATGCAGATCTCGGTGGCCGGAAGGCCCGCGTACGGAGACGTCTCCACCGACGTATGGCAGTAGCGGCAATCGATGCCATCGTCGGTGACGTGGTGCTTATGGCTGAAGGGGATGGGCTGATCCTTGGCCACCATCACGTCGGTATTGAATGAGCCACGGTCAATCGCGTAGGCCGCCGCGAGCAAGGTGCCCAGCCCAAACACTATTACAAAGAGGCTGATGCGCGAAATGTTATTGGCACTTCGGTGGAAGACCTGCGGCATCGACTGTGGACGCTGTCCCCTCCAGAGGATTTCGTCAGAGTGTAAAAAATCTTACCACACAGTGGATGCTGAGGTGAATAGGTTGCCCGCAATTTCTTTGCGGGGACCAGGAAAATGACGGAGTTTGTGAAGCGGAGCTTACCCTCGCGAGGCCCGGGCGGGCACGTGGCGGTCCAGCGCGGCGTAGAGGGGGCGGGACGCGGGGGTGGGCACCACCTGGCCGGTAAGGATGGCCCGATGGGTCACCGACTTTCCGTAGAGTTCCCAGTTGTCATCGTTGTCCGGCCGAAGGGTGGCTCCCTCCAGGGACACGCCGGCAAAAATGCCGTGGCTGCGCGAATAAGAGAGGATCTCAGCGCGCATGAGCGCGTCGGTCTGGGCCTCGGCAGAGCGGCCGACGGGACCACCCATGGCCGAGGCGTCGCCGCCAACCGTGAAGCGGTCGCTCATCAGCTTGTCCTGGCCGTGGCGGTTCATCACCAGGAACACGAGGTCGGTCTCACCGGCGCCGATCTGAAATCCGATGGATCCGCCTTCAATGCGGATCACCGATGGCGCGCTCCAACGCCCCGTGGCGGTGCGGCAGACAAGGACACCCTTGCCATACTTGGCGCCGAGCACGAAGCCGGCCCTTTTCAAGTCCGGCACGATGCCGATGCACTCGGCCTTCTTGAGCAGGCTTTCGGGAACGCCCCGGTCCGGAGCGGACATGATCTCGTCGAACACTTCCGACGCGGCGCGGATACGCCTGGAATTCGCGGTCTCCAGGCTGGCCGCGGCGAGCAGCGCGGGGACCAGGACCAGCAGGCACAGGAAATTTCTCATCGTTCGGTCACGATCAAGCGGCGGCCACGGCATTCGATTGCAGGGTATCACTTCTTTCGGGAAGCACCCTGCCGAGGCGTTCTCCCACGGAGCGGCGGGCGCGCAGCAGGCGAATGCGCACAGCCGTTTCGGTCCAGCCATGTTCGGAGGCAATCTCGCGGACCTTGAACCCTTCCAGATAATGACTCTCCAGGACGATGCGGTCCTTCTTGCGGCAGCATTGCAGGATCCGCTTCACGTCGATAGCGGCAAGATTAACCTTAGGAGGCGTGGGGATTTCCGGCAGGGCGTTCGTCAAGGGCTCGCGCCGAAGAAAGCTTCGGTGAATGTTCAGCGCAATACTGTTCATCCATGTCAGAACCATCCTGGGATCGCGTAACTGCGCGCGCCGTTCCCAGCCTCTGGCCCAGGCAGCCTGGGCGGTTTCCTGTGCGGTGTCATACGCCAGGCCACGGGAGATCAGGAATCGAACGGTGAGTCCGTATCCCCTTTGGTATGCATTGCCGTATTCGTCTCTCGTCATGCTGTCACCTAAGGGCACTTTCGGGGCCAGCCCGCTAAAGTCCTGTAAGTGCCTGGCAACGTGGAAGTAAGGGTGGTGGGCGGCGGGTAGTGTAGAAGTTGCAGGAATGTGCGGCGACGGCAAATTTTTCCGGTCCGGCCGCGCCGCGTGGGCTAAACTGCATGTTGCGAAGATTACTCATACGCCCAGGCGGCATCGGCGATTGCATCCTGTCGCTGCCCGCGCTGGAGTTTTGCGCAGCCGATTACACCGAGGTGTGGGCGCCGGGAGCGGTGACGCCGCTGATGCACGGCAGCGCATGGCGCTGCCCCACAGAGCACGCGTGTGGCTGCCGGAGCCTGGCGTCAACCGGACTTGACTTAGTGGGGCTTCCGGAGGTCGAAGCTCCGGAGCAGACCGTAGCCTCACTTACACAATTTGATTCGATCTTCTCGTGGTATGGCGCCAACCGACCGGAGTTTCGCGAGACCGTAGCGGGGCTGGGTTTGCCCTTCGAGTTCTTCGATGCTCTGCCTCGGGGGCAAACGGGCATTCACGCGGCGGACTTCTTTTTGTGGCAGGTGGGCGGCAAGGGAAGGGCGGTCCCGCGGATTGCGTGCCCGCGATCCGAAGGCGGCTTCGCGGCGATCCATCCTTTTTCAGGGAGCGCGCGGAAGAACTGGCCGCTGGAGCGATTCCAGGCGGTGGCGCAACGGCTTAGTATTCCGGTCCGCTGGTGCGCGGGGCCGGAGGAGCCTCTGGCGGAGGCGACGCGATTCGGCGATTTGCATGAGCTTGCGTTATGGCTGGCGAGCGCCCGTCTCTACATTGGCAACGACTCGGGAATTACCCACCTCGCCGCCGCCGTAGGCACGCCCGTGGTGGCGGTTTTCGGACCGAGCGATCCGGCAGTCTGGGGGCCCCGGGGGGAACGCGTACGAGTGATCTCCGGCACCGCGGGATGGCCTGAGGTGGACGAAGTGCTTGCGACCGCGATGGCACTGCTGGCGTGATATCATTCACTCCACTGGTGGGCCGCGAAGGCAGGCATTTTCGCGGCCGGGGGAGGAAATATGCTTACTCGCGCCCGCAATCGCGCGACGATTTGGATAGTGCTGGCGGCCGGACTGGCTGCTGCCGTGGTGTCCGCGCAGGAGGCCGCTCCGGCGGCGACGGGCACCGCGACAGGCACGGCGAAAGTGGATCAACTGATGAAAGCTTCCGGCTACGATTTCTCGCGGAAGAACGATTCGGTGTGGGCCGCGGATTTTGAGGGGAAAAGCCTGAAGAGCTTTCGTCTGGTGGTGGCCGTGCAGGACGACGTGCTGGTGAGCTTCGTCACCATCGCGGAAAAGGCCAGGATGCCGGTGAACACGGCGTTCATGCGCAAACTGCTGCGCTACAACTCGACGCTGGACCGGGTGAAGATCGGGTTTGACGACGACGGCGATTTGTTTGTGCGCTGCGACGCGAGCGTGAGAGTGCTGGATGCGAAGGAGTTCCACTCCATTGTGGACCAGGTTTCGGCGGCGTCCGACGAAGTGTATAAGGGCATCGCCGAGTTCTTGAATCAGGAGTAAGTGGTTGGGAGCGCATCGCGCTGCCCCACTTAGTCAAGCTTCTTGCGGAATCGGGACGCGCTCAGCAGCAGGATGGCCACGCCGAAGACCGCGAGCGCGGCCATCTGGGGCCACAGGATCTCTATCCCGACGCCTTTCAGGAAGACTCCGCGCACAATCTCCATGAAGTAACGCACCGGATCGAGGAAGGTGAGATACTGCGCCAGCACGGGCATGTTACGGATGGGAAACGCGAATCCACTCAGCAGAAAGAACGGCTGGAAGAACAGGAACGTGGTGAGCATGGCCTGCTGCTGCGTGCGCGAAATGGTGGAGATGAACAAGCCGGTGCCAAGCGTGGTCATCAGATACAACAAGGCGCACCCGAAGAGCACGAGGAAACTGCCATGAAACGGCACCTTGAAAAGCAGCAGCGCCGCGGCGGTGACTAACGTCACCTGCACGACGCCGATCAGTGCGAACGGCAGCGTCTTCCCGAGCATCAGTTCCACGGGACGGATGGGCGTCACCATCAACTGCTCCATGGTGCCGATTTCTTTTTCCCGAACGATGGCCATGGCGGTGAGCATCAGCGTTACCAGTGAGATGATATTAGCGACCACGCCCGGCACGAAGTAGTTGCGGCTGCGCAGGTCGGGATTGAACCAGATGCGGCTCTGCATGCCAAGGGTGGGGATACCGGCGTGGACGGGCCCATTGGCGGTGCGGCCCACCAGTTTGTCGAGGTTCTGCTGGTTCAGCGCCTGGGCGCCATAGCCCGCCAGTATGGTGCTGGCGTAGTTGGCGATGATTGACGCGGTGTTGGAATTGCTGCCGTCGACAAGAACCTGCACGGCGGTGGTGCGGCCATGCAGAATGTCCCGCCCGAAGCCTGGGAGGATGACGACGGCGCCCTGCACGCGTCCGGCGTCCAGCAGATGCTGCACATCGGCTCCCGTCGTGGGAGAGTAGGCGATCTCGAATCGATTCGATCCCACAAAATCGGCGAGGACATCGCGGCTCTGGGAGGTATGGTCGAGATCGCACCAGGCGATGCGGCTGTTATCGACGTCGAGGTTCGCGGCGTATCCAAAGATGATCAGTTGCAGCACCGGCGGCAGGAAGAGCAACACGCGCATGCGCGGCTCACGGAAGGTCTGGCGAAACTCCTTGCGGATGATCTCGCGAATGCGCCGGAAGGATGCACCGCTCATGCTACTTTTTGCCTCATTTTCTTCGTTGCCAGGAGGAATACGACAGCCGCGTAGATGAAGAGAAACGCAGTCTCCGCGGCGAGTATCCGGATGCCGGCGCCCTTCAGAAAGACACCTTTGAGAATGGTGACGAAGTACCGCGCGGGCACGACGTAGGTGATGGCACGGATTACCACCGGCATGTTCTCAATGGAGTAAATGAAACCGGACAAGAGAAAGGCCGGCAGGAACGAACTCAGCATGCCTATCTGATAGGCGATGAGCTGCGAGCGCGCGAGGGCGGAGACCAGAATGCCCCAGCAGAGCGCGCCAAAGAGGAACAGGAAACTGGAGAACAACAGGAACCACACGCTGCCGCGGAAGGGAACGTGGAAGACGAATACGCCCACCAGCACGCAGATGAGCATGTCGATGAAGCCCAGGGTGAAGAACGCCGAGAGCTTTCCGAGGATGATCTCGGCGGGCCGCAGAGGCGTGGAGAGCAGAGGCTCCATGGTTCCGGTCTCCCACTCGCGCGCAACGGTCAGAGAAGTGAGCAGCGCCGCGATGATCATCATGGTGACGGCGATGAGGCCGGGGACAATGAAGTTCTTCGATTTCAGATCGCTGTTGTACAAGACGCGAACCCGGGGGTCCACCGCCACCCTGTACTTACCGGCTCCGCGCCGCATCTGGGCGTCGGCGCGCAATTGGGCGGCGTACGATGCCACGACACCCTGGGCATACCCGAGCGCAATGGAAGCCGTATTCGAGTCGCTGCCGTCGAGGATCACCTGAATATCGGACTCGCGCCCTTCGGTGATGTTGCGCGCGTAGTCTTTCGGTACGACGATGGCCATCAGGATGTGACTGCGATCTACTTCCTTGTCGATGGGTGCGTAATCGTGGACGTATCTTTGAACGTCGAAGTAGCGGGAGGCGCGGAACTGATCGATGAGAGCGCGGCTTTCGGGCGTGCCATCCCAATCGTAGACATAGGCGGGGATGCGATCGACATCCAGCGTGAGCGCCCAGCCGAACATCAGCAGCATGAGCAGCGGCAAGGCGAGCGCGATGATCAGGCTGCGAGGATCGCGCAGGATATGCAGGAATTCCTTGCGGGCCACCGCGCGCCAGCGGATGAAGTTCATGCCGCGTTCCTCTCTTCCTGCTCGATCATGGCCACGAAGACGTCTTCCATGGAGGGACGAATGCGCTCCATTTGGAGAACGGTGACTTTCGCCTGATCCAGCGCGGCGCGAATGGCCGGCGAGGCCGTTTCGGAGTTATCGACGGTGACGTGCAGACCGCCTCCGAATACCGCGACGTCGGTTACTCCCGGTAACTTCTCGATGGCCTTCATGCCGTCGAGTATGTCCGACGTTTCCACATACAGAATGTGGTGCGATTCGAGCGATTGCTTGAGATGATCGGGGGTTCCCAGCGCGATCACCTTGCCGCGGTACATGAGGGCGATGCGGTGGCAATACTCGGCTTCATCCATGTAATGGGTGCTGACGAAGATGGTGTGTCCGGCCGCGGATAACTGGTAGATGAGATCCCAGAACTGGCGGCGCGCGATGGGGTCCACACCGGAGGTGGGTTCGTCGAGGAACAGGATGGGTGGTTCGTGCAGGATGGCGCAGCCGAGCGCGAGGCGCTGTTTCCAGCCACCGGAGAGCAGGCGCGTCAGACCACCGCGGCGGTGTTGGAGGCCGGCCATGTCAAGCACGTAATCTTTGCGCGCCTGGCGCTTGCGAGCGGGGACGTCGTAGATGCCGCTGAAGAAATCTATATTCTCTTCCACGGTGAGATCGTCGTAGAGGGAGAAGCGCTGGGACATGTAGCCGATGTTTTGTTTGACTTGTTCGGATTGCGTGGCGACGTCCAGGCCACCTACCGTGGCCGAGCCTTCGGTGGGTTCGAGGAGGCCGCAGAGGATGCGGATGGTGGTGGATTTTCCGGCTCCGTTGGGGCCGAGGAAGCCGAAGATTTCGCCCCTGGCGACGTCCATGGTGACGTGATCAACGGCGACGAAGGATCCGAAGCGTTTCACGAGGGACTGGATGGACACTGCGCAGGGGGTGGTCATGGATGTGGCCTGGTTTGGGACTTTTGAAAATGGGGCGCAGGATAGAATTTTGTCCCACTTGTAGTCCTGGGCAGGGCATGGCCCTGCCCCACGGCGGGCCGGCTCGGGCTGGGGAGATTCTCTGGTGCGGTAGAACGCGGCAGGGCATGGCCCTGCCCCACAACGGGGAGATGCTCTAGTGCGGTAGAACGTGGCGGGGCGTGGCCCTGCCTCACATTTTCAGGTGAAGTAGAACGCGGCAGGGCGTGGCCCTGCCCCACCTGGTTAGTTGGCATTGTCGCCTCCGGACCTGCGCACCAGGTCGATGAAGACGTCTTCGAGGGAGGGGGTGATTCGTTCGAATTCGGTGGGCGGCAAGCCGTGGCCGATGAGGCTTTCGCGGATTGATTCCGGTTTTCCTTCGGGCTTGACGAAGACGTGCAGACGGGCGCCCGATGGTTCCACCGTCAGGACTCCCGGCAGGCCGGCCATCAGAACGCGCGCGGCGGCCTGATCCGCGGTGCCGACCCGGTAACAGGCGTCTTCCAGATGCTCGCGCAGATTGCGCGGCGTGTCGCACCGGATCAGCTTGCCCTGGTTCATGAGACCTACGCGGTTACAGCGCTCGGCTTCGTCGAGATAGGCGGTAGTTACAAACAGAGTAAGTCCGTCGCGGACGAGCTGATACAGGATGGCCCAGAAATCGCGCCTGGAAACGGGGTCCACTCCATTCGTGGGCTCATCCAGAAACAGAATGCGCGGGTGATGGAGGAGAGTACACATCAGCCCCAGCTTCTGCTTCATTCCGCCGGATAAGTTTCCCGCGGCGCGCTTGCGGAAGGGTTCCATGCGGGTCATGGCCAGAAGCTGGCGCATGAGCTGATCGCGGTCCGCGCGGCGGAGTCCGAACAGATCCGAGTAGAAGACCATGTTCTCTTCCACCGTGAGGTCGTTATAGAGACCGAATCGCTGGGCCATGTAACCGATCTGATCCTTCACCTGATCGAGGTTGCGCGCGACGTCGTATCCGGCAACGACGGCCCGGCCCTCGGTTGCGTCCATGAGCCCGCAGAGAAGACGCAGGGTGGTGGTTTTGCCCGCGCCATCGGGGCCCACGAGCCCGAAGATTTCTCCCTCGGCGATTTCGAGGTCCAGGTGGTCCACGGCGGTGAGGGCTCCGAACTTGCGTGTGAGGCCGGAGGCGCGAATGATGGTGTCAGCCATCGGGCTACTCGGCCACGCGGATGTCGGCTTCCACGGGCATATTATTTTTCAGTTCGTGTTGCGGGTTCTCCACGTCGATCTTGATGCGGTAGACCAGCTTCACGCGCTCTTCGTTGGTTTGGATCTGCTTGGGCGTAAACTCGGCGTCGGAAGCGATGAACGAAACGCGGCCGCTGTAGGTCTTGCCGGGGAACGAATCGGTGCTGATGCCGGCGTGCTGCCCCAGTTTCACCCGGCCGAGGTCTTCTTCGCTGATGTAGCCACGCAGCCACGGGTGATCGATATCTCCGATGGTTACAACGGTGGTTCCGGCGGCGAGCACCTCGCCCGGTTCGGCCGATTTCACCAGAACCACGCCGTCAATGGGCGAACGGATGATGGTGTCGCTGAGCATCACACCGGTGATGCCCGCCTGCGCCCGGGCTTCGTCGATGGCGGCCTTCTGCTGGCCCAGTTGTTCTTCCTTGCGCCGCAGTTCGAGCCGGTTGGCCTCGGCCACTTTGACGGCCTGCGCTGCGGAGGCCACCTGATCTCGCGCGGCGGCGATGTCCTCTTTGCGCGGGCCTTCCTCCACCAGAGACAGCTTGTGCTCGGACTCATGCAGAATCGCCTCGGTGCTGTGCAGGCGCTGCTCATACTGGTCGTACTGCTGGCGGGAGATGTCTTCATTGCCGAAGAGGGTCTGCGCGCGATCCCAATCGGCCTTAGCGAGCTGGTACTGCGCCTGAGCGTCGGTGGCGGTGGCTCGGGATTGCTGGATTTCCTGGGGACGCGAACCGTTGAGCAACTCGTCGAGATGGGCCTGCGCCTGGGCGAGATCGGCTTTGTGCGCGGCGACATCGCCGGCCAGGGTTTCGCGCTGCATGGCGATGGAAGTTTGCAATTGCTGGTATTGAGAATCGGCGGAAGCGATGGCGGCGACGTCGCGATCCTTCTGTTGGGCGAGTTGGTCGCTGTCGAGTTGCGCTACGATGTCGCCCTTTCTTACGGTGTCGCCTTCGTCAAAGCGGCGCTCCACCAGACGGCCCGCGGTTTTGAAGGACACGTCTACTTCGGTCAGCTCGATGTTGCCGCTGACGTGCACGAGGCCGGCGGGGCGGCTGGAACAGCCGGACAAGAGAACGCCCGCGGCGATCAGGGTTGACGCGAACGCGGCTGCCGCCACGTGTCCGGAGAGGATGGGAGTAAAAAGATTTCTGTTCATAACGGCCTCACTGAATCATGGTTTCGATATTGCCCATCGCCGTTCCCAGGTCGATTCGGGCCAGGTTGTAGTTGTATAGAGCGTCGATGCGATTTTCGCGGGCGCGGCTGAGGCGCGTCTGCGCGTCGGTGACTTCCACGCTGTTGCTGACGCCCGCTTTATAGCGGCGTTCGGCCTGGGCCAACTCCTGCTCGGAGAGCTTCTCTCCTTCTTCGGCGGTCTTCACCTGGGCGTCGGCGGATCGCAACGAATCGAGCGCGAGGCGGACATCGAGGTCGATCTGATCGCGCAGATCGGCGGTGCGAATCTGCTCGGCGCGCATGGCGGAGGCGCTTTCGGAGCGCTCGGCATCGAGGCGGCCACCATCGAAGACAGGCACATGAACGCTGATGCCGACGGCCCTCGTGGGGAGAGCCGCGCCGATTCCAGTACCGAGGTCGCCATAATTGCCGAAGGCCGAGACGGTGGGGAGCCGCTCAAACTTCGCGGCACCGTAGCCGAGGCGGGCGTTGTGTTCGCGCTCAAGCTGCGCCTTCATCTCGCTGCGGTTGCGCCGCGCGGTTTCCACCGCGCTGGCCTGGTCCATGGCGTCCGTCGGCTGGTAACTCAGTTTGCCGGTAAGCTCGACTGACGTCTCCAGGCGGAGGCCCATGGTTTTGAGCAATTGCAGGAGCGCGTTATCGCGATCGTTCTCAGCCACCAGCAGAAGCTGCTTGTCGTTGGCGAGCTGCACCTCGGCGCGAACCACCTCGATGCCCGTGCCAGTGCCCGCTTCCTTCTGCGTCCGGGCCAGTTGCAGGAGGGCTTCGGAGAGATCCACGTTGGCGTGCGCGGTCTCCAGCGCGGCGCCGGCGCGCAGACCGGCGAGATAGGCGCGGGCCACCTGGCCGGTGACCTGCTGGCTGGTAGCTTCGCGGTCGCGCTTTTCCGCCTGCACTAATACGCGCGCTCCCTGGTAGCGCAGGATGGAACTGAAATCGAAAACGCTCTGGGTGGCGCTGGCGCGGGCGTCCATGACGTCGAAGGGTCCCACGAAGGAGGGGATCTGGAAATTGAGGAACGGCGGCAACTGGATGTTCAGCCCGTAGGCCCTCAGGTTGGTGGTCTCGCTTTGATAGGAGAACGATGCGTCGACGTTGGGGAGCAGCGCGGCGCGGGCTTCGGCGGCGCGAGCCCGGGCCTGGCTCAGTTCCTCTGCGGCCAGCTTGACGCGGGTGGCGCCGTCGGGCGCGAGGGCAATCTCGACGGCTTTCTTCAGGCTGAGTTGCAATGGATCGGGCGAAGCCGCGAATGCGGGGATTATCAGGACTAGCGCTGGTATGAATCTGCGCATCTTACGACTCCTTCGGCTCGGGGGCGCGGAATCCGGCCACCACGAAAGACACGAGTTGACGGCTGGCGGTTTTGAGATCGGCGGGGTCGCAATGGCCATCGGAAGAAATGCGGATCAGGTTGGCGCCGGCCATGAGGTGCGCCATGGCGCCGATGGCGAAGTGCATTCTCCAGAAGATCGCCTTGTCGGAGAGGTGGGGGCAGGCCCGCTGGAACGCCGGGATGAAGCGGGTCTTCATGGGCAGCATGTGCCGGCGGACGATTTCTTCGACAAATTGCGGCTCGGAGTAGATGCGGCCCATGAGCGGAACGAATTGAGGGGCGGTGACGAGCAACTCGAGGGGCGGGAGGAGGAACGCTTCGAGGACGCGGGCGATGGTGGGGCCGCGTTTGCCGGCTTTTTTTTCGGCGGCGTCGAGAAGTTCGAGGCGCCGGGCGTTCATGGGGACCACGCGGGCTTCGACCACCGCACGGAAGAGGGCGTCCTTGGATTGGAAGTGGTAATTGACTGCGGCCAGGTTGACACCGGCGGCGGCGGTGATGTCGCGCAGGGAGGTTTCGCCGGGGCCGCGCTGGGCGAGCAGGGTTTCGGCGGCGGAGAGGATGCGGTCTTTGGTGCTCCTTGCTTCCTGAGTCATACGTTCGTTTGAATTATACGTTTGAGTGACGCAGATAGTCAAGAGGGCAGGCAGGGCATGGCCCTGCCCCACACTGTGGTAGTACTGGCTCATACCCGACGGCTGCTCGCCGAAGAGTACATCGTATGGACGGCGCAGCCCGGACTGAACCCGCGAACGACGGCAGCCGATTCCTGCAGATGGTCCGGAGCCATGCTTCCTTCATCGAGGGTTTGACCGTGCGGGAGGTGACGCTGCGCGATGCGGTCCTGAAGAACGCGCGGATCATGCGCACGGCTTTTCTCGAGTGCGACTTCACGGGCGCGCTGTTCGAAGGTGCGGAGATGGAAAACTGCGACTTTGAGCGCAGCGGGCTGGGCTCCTCGGATTTCAGCTCGGCGGTGATTACCGACTGCCAGTTTTCTTTCGCGTGGTTGTCCAACGCCTGCCTGGCGGAGGCGCGGCTGAGCGGGACGGTGTTTCCGAAAGCGCAACTGGAGAAGGCGCGGCTGCACGACGTGGTGTGCCCGGCTTGTTCCTTCCGGGGCGGGGACCTGAGCGAGGCGATGTTCCACCACGCCCATTTGAACGAGTGCGACTTCAGCGACGCCGAGCTCCGGCGCGCGCAGTTTTATCAGGCGCGACTCTCCTTCTGCCGCTTTCACGGCGCCCGCGGCGACCATGCGGATTTCGCGGGCGCGCGTCTCACGCAGTGCGAGTTCGACGCCGCCGATCTGTTTGGAGCGCGCTTCCAGAAAGCCGATGCGCCATCGGCGTCGTTTCTGCGCACCATTCTGCAGGAGGCGGACTTCCGGGAAACCAATCTGAGCGGCGCGAAGTTCGGCGGAGCGGATCTGCGGCTGGCGCGGTTTGGAGGCGCCCGGATGCTGACCGCCGATTTGCGCGGAGCCAACCTGGACGGCGCCCGCGAGCTCACCATGGAACAGCTTTCACAGTCGCTCACCGACTCGGGCACGGTACTGCCGAACGGCCGGAGGGGACCCTACATGCGGTATTCGCGAGCGGAGAAACCGCAAAGGCCGGCACGGGATTGAGCAATCAATCTCCGGATTGGCGCTGCGGCTCCAGCGCCGCGGTCCATGACGGCGCCAGATGCGGGAAGCGGATTCGCCACAGGCGCATGGCTTCCCCCCAGTGCGTCCGCAACAGCGACAAGCCCAGCATCAGGGCAATCAGAATCGCCGCGCACAATACGCATTGCGCCGTGTTGAGCGACTCCTTGAGCAGCGCGGCGGTGCGGCCGTATACCAGCTCGATGTGCGTCCAGTAAACCACGAGGGAGGTGGTGCCCATCTGGCGGGCGATGCTCCACTTTCCGCGCAAGCCATATTCGTGCCACAGGTAGGCCATGGCGATAATCATCAGCAGGACGCCCAGTTTGATGGCCACCAGGGCGGGGCTGTTGAGCCAGAATTCGGACTTCGGGTAGACCGACCAGCCGACCTGGCCGAAGTACTGGCCAGCCATCACCAGCGCGATTCCACCCAGGGTGGCCCATTGCATGATGCGGTTGACCTGATCGGGGCCGGCCACGCGCAGGAGGCTGCCGGCGCTAAGGCCGAAGGCGATGTAGGCCGCCCACGGGAAAAACGAGAAGTAATCGTAGCTGGGCACGAAGTACGCGGTCATTTGCGGAGGCAGCCAGGTCCAATCGATGAGGGAAATCACGGGGCCCATGAGCGCGATGGCCGCGCCGAGGATGGCGCCGATCTTCACGCGATCCGCGGTGGAGAACAGGGCGGAGAAGGAGAAGATGGCGATGGCGAATCCCATCAGGTTGAGGACATCGACCTTGAACAGGAAATGCCAGTCGCTCCAGGGATAGCCAAACAGCCAGAGCTGGGCGCGGAACAGAAACGCCAGAGTGAACAGATACAAGGCGCGGCGCAGCGCGGCGCCCCAGCGGGCCATGGGGCCGAGGCCCTGGCGCTCGCGGCGGTCGATGAGGAACGCCAGAGTGATTCCGGTCAGGAACAGGAACACGGCGGGGCCGATGCCGCCGAGGAACTGCGAGAGCATGTAGGGGCCGTCGTTACGCAGTTCGTTTTTCGAGAAAGAGTGGAAGACGTGCCCCTGCAGCATAATGAGCACGGCGAGGCCGCGGGTCCAGTCCAGAAAGCCGAGCCGTCCGGGGCCGTACTTCCGATTCGAGTTGTTCTCTTCCGGTTTCACCGTTGCGGATACTCGACTTTCGGATTGGGCGCGGTGTGCAGGACGAAGGCGTCCGCGCCGAGCTGCGGGTTGATGCGGACGTCACTGTAATTCACCAGGATGTAATCGCCGGAGGGCTCATAGAGTTTCTCCTGGCTCGGATAATCTCCATCGGTGATCCACAGATCGATCCTGGTCAGATATTTCTGTACGTCCGCGTCCTTGGGGGTAAGTTTGACCCTTGTGGTCCCCGGCACGGTGTTGTCGGCAAGCACCTCCACGCCATAACCCGTTGCAAGTTCCTTGCCTGACGTGCCGAACCCGATGGACAGGAACCGATCCAGTTCCGCGCCATGGAGCCCGAGGTCAAACTCCTGAATGGTGTTGATCAGGGGAGTGTAAATCCGGAGTTTCCTTTTTTCAAACCAATAGAATTTATGATCGGGGGAGGTGAACTCGACAAGGCCCTGAATCTCACCCGTGGGCTGGCGGAGCATGCGCACCGACCCGGTTTCCACGCTGGACTCGTTCAGGACGGCGGTGAAGGTGGTGCGCTTGACGTCCGCCGACATCTGGTGGAATTTGGGCGCCGCCAGGTCCATGCGGGCAAGAATCTCCGCGCGGGTTGCCGCGACGGCGGCGCTCGGCGCCAGCGCCGCTACAACGATACCGCAGACGTTCAGTGATCGATAAAGACTCATTCCAGACTGGGTGTTACGGGTTCGAGACGTAGGCCATCCAGCCTCTGATCTCCTGCTCGGAATCGGGAATGGGCTGGAGATGCACCACGCGGTATGGCCTTTGCCAGCGCGCCCGGAGCAGGCCCTCAACGGTGGTGTTTTGTTTGGCCAGGGCAACGCCGTCCAGCAGCTCCGGCGCAATCCAGAACGCCTGACCATGTCCGCGGTCGGCGGGAAGCATCACAATACTGCTGGCTTTGGGTTGATCGCGGAACCACTCGCGCGGGACGACGAAGATAAATAGCAGGATGATGCCCACCATCACGTCGTACTGCCAGCCGGCGCGAGGGAAGTCCCACAGGAGGAAACGCTTCAGGCCGTTCCAGAAGCCGCCCATGAACCTCAGTCTATCATGCGCAGGTGGCCGGAACTTCAGGAAGTGTAAGGGGTTGCCCGGGGTGTGGAGCCGCTCCGTCACCGTCGCGGTTCGGTTACGGGGCTGGGTGGGTAGCTGGGGAGAGGCGCGTCAACTAGCGTCGGGACGGGTAACGGGGCCGCGCGTGCCAACGAGCGGTCCGGGACGGGTGACGGAGCCGTGCGTGCCGACAGGCGGCCCGGGTGAGTAACGTAGCCGGGCGTGGCAACGAGCGGTCCGGGACGGGTGACGGAGCCGGGCGTGCCGACAAGCGGCCCGGGTGAGTAACGTAGCCGGGCGTGGCAACGAGCGGTCCGGGACGGGTGACGGAGCCGTGCGTGCCGACAGGCGGCCCGGGTGGGTAGCCGACTAACGGTACTTGCGCAGGACGGAGATGACCCGGCCCTGGATTTCGAGGGCGGAAGGATGAACGTAGATGGGTTCCATGGCGGCGTTGGCGGGCTGCAGGCGGACGCGCTCGGGGCTTTCCCGGTAGAACCGTTTGAGCGTGGCTTCGGCACCGCCGACGAGGGCAACCACGATGTCGCCGTTGCGGGCGTCCGCGGTCTTTTCCACGAGCACGTAATCGCCGTCGCAGATGTGATCTTCGATCATGGATTCGCCACGCACCTGCAAGGCGAAAGTGTCGCCCTTGCCGGTGAAATCGGCGAAGGCGATGGTGTCCTGCCCGGCAATGGCTTCGACGGGCGAGCCCGCCGCGATGCGCCCGAGCAGCGGCAAAGCGCCGTCCGTTTTTCCGCGCTCGCGCCGGCGCTCGGCAATGTACGCCGGGGCGACGTCGATGGAGCGGCTGTGGTTGAAACTGCGGCGCACGTACTTGCGCTGTTCGAGAGCCTCAATGTGCTTATGGATGGTGGCCAGCGAATTGAGCTGCAGGGCGTCCTTCATTTCGGCGTAGCTGGGCGCGTAGCCTTCGCGATCCACGAAGTCGGCGATGAAGTCGAGCAAACGCTTCTGTTTGGGGGTAAGAGCCATTCGTCGTGCCTCGGTTCATTATGGGCGAAGAAAAGGAGAAGGTCAAGCGGTACGTTTGGAAGCTAGGGGACAAATGTAAGGCTGACTGTGCCGAAGGCCGGGATCGGCTGTCCCCCATTCACGGCCGGTTGGAATCGCCACTTCCGAACGCTCGCCGCTGCCGAAGGTTCCAGGACGTGATCGGTCGAGCGAACAACGCGGACGTTTTGCGGTTTGCCCTTCTGGTCCACATCAAACGACAGCCAGACAGTCCCCGGCATGCGCGGTTTGGGTTTCTCGAAATGGGTGCCGTGAATGGACGCCGCCGAGGCGCCGACAGGTGTCTTGAATTCGATCCGCCCCATATTCCAGCCTTTTACCAAAAGGCGAAAGTTGACTTCGATCTTAGCCATTACCTTTACCGGATGGCGGTCCTTTGTACCCGGACGGAAACGCCATTGCTGCACGGCTTCGATGGCCTTCTCATCCAGTCCCATGCCGAGCGGCTTTACCACGCGCACGTTGCGCGGGATGCCGTTTTCGTCCACCACGATGGCCAGAATCACCGTGCCCTGGTATTTGGCCTTGCGCGCTTCCTCGGAATACTCGGGATCGGGCCGGTAGAGGGGAACTGGCTGGGTAACGCCCGCGCCGACATGATAAAGGTTTGGTTCGCGAGGGCTGGACGTGTCCCCGGACGCTCCCGGGGCGGAGCCGCCAGCGGCGGGTGGCGCTTCCTGCGCAAACACAAGAACGAGGGCCACGCAGGCGAAGCCGGCTGCTCCGCGGATCACTTTCTTCGAAGACATGAGCGGGCTCAGTATACAGCAGTTTCGCCGCCGCAAATGTTAGAATCGATGCTTCAGCCAGCCTATGGACCCTCAGACGGTTTTGCACTGGTACGACTTCGTTTGCCCGTTGAGTTACGTTGGGCAGTTGCGAACGGCGATCCTTGTCCGGCACGGGTTAACAGTTGTTGAGCTGCCATTCCAGGGTCATCCGGAAATCCCGCTGGAGGGCATTGAGGCGGGGCCTCGCCACGCGCCGATGTATGCCATGCTGGAGCGCGAGGCCAAAGCCGCCGGGTTGCCGCTGCGCTGGCCCGGGCGGTTACCGAATACCGGACGAGCCCTGGCGGCTGCCGAGTGGGTGCGCCGTAACCAGCCGGCCGCCTTCGCCCAATTGCGTTGCGATCTTTTCGCCGCGCATTTTGCGCTGGGCGAGGATCTGGGCGATCCCGCTGTTATCGACAAGCTGGCGAAGCAGGCGGGCGTCGAGACGACGGCTCTGGATGCCGCGCTGGCCAGTGGCGTGGCCGAGGAAGCGGTCGCCGAATCCGAGGATCTCGGCTATGTTCATGGCGTTCGGCGCACGCCGGCCTGGTTGATTTCGGGGCAGTTGATCTCCGCTCTGCGTCCCGCTTCCGACTTCGAACGGATGGCGAAGCTGGCAGCGGCTACTTCAGGAAGACCTCCTGCAGCAACTCAGAACTGATGATTTCCCGGATCTCGGCGCGCTTTTCGCCAAGCTGGTGGGCGGCCTGTTTGCCACCTATGATCTTGTCGCGCACGGCTTCGCCCTTGGCGTCCAGACCATCCAGCGCGGCGTGGTTCTTGTACTCGATGGCCACGCAGATGTCCCAGTCTTCCGGATTGCTCTTGGTTTCTTTCAGGAAGATCTTGTAGTCGACGATCATTCCCTCTTTCTTTTCTTCGTCAATAATCGGCTTGGTAGCCTCGCGAAGGCTGGTAAGGTAAGTATCCATCTGATTGGGTTTTACACGGATCAGCTCAATCCGCCACAGCGGACCTTCGGTATAGTTCTCCTGCGCGAGGACGATGGGCGCAACGAGCAGTAAGAATGCGACAACACGGCCGCAGAATCTCATTTGGAATCTCCTTTCGAGTTCCTGTTTGTGGTGCTGACAGGTGCTGACAGTCTACACCTGGAGGAGCGGACGCGCCACCGGCGGATGTTAGAATCGATGTTCAGCCAGCATATGGAACGGGCCGGAAGATCCATCGCGAAGCTCAGGGGCGCGAACCTCGCGCCCGACGAACTGGCCGTAGCCGCGTGGCCGGCGGCGGTGGGAGAGCGGCTGGCGGCGCGGACCAGCGCGGTGACGCTGGTGCGGACGCGGCTGGTGATTGAGGTGGAGGACGCGGTGTGGCAGAAGCAGCTCTTCCAGTTGCGCGAGCAGATTCTGCCGAAGATCCGGGCGGTGATCGGGCCGGGCATCGTGGAAGAGCTGGAGTTCCGGATCGTGCCCCGCGTGCCGCGCCGTCCGCCGCAACTTGCGGCCACCGCGTCGACGGCCGACGCGGAGTCCGACAGCATTCGCGATCCCATTTTCCGAACGCTCTACAAGCAGTCGCGGAAGAAGGCGATTTCGTGAAGATCACCGAGAAGGAAGTCCGCTACGTGGCGGATCTGGCCAACCTGCGCCTCACCGACGAGGAGACACAGCGCATGTCCGCGGAGCTGGACCAGATTCTCACGCACGTGGACGCGCTGAAGGAACTGGACACCAGCGGCGTGGAACCCATGGCCCAGGTGCTGTTCGAGGCCCCGGAAACGGCCACGCTGCGGGAGGATGTGGTGCGTCCCCCGCTGGGCAGCGCGGTGGCCACGGCTAACGCGCCCCTGGCAGCGGCGGGATGCTTCAAGGTTCCGCTGGTGATTGAACGATGACCGGCGCGGAGGTTGCCGATCTTACCATTGCGGGAATCCAGGCGGGATTGAAGGCCCGCGCATTCAGCGCCGTAGAACTGGCCGAGGCCGCGCTGCAGCATGCGCAGGCGGAAAACCCGAAGACCGGGGCTTATCTGCATTTCTCGCCGGAGCGCGCCCTGGCGACGGCACGGCGCGTGGACCAGCAACTTGCCGAGGGCACCGATCCCGGACCACTGGCGGGCGTACCGGTGGCGGTGAAGGATGTGATTCTCACCGCCGGGTTGCGCACCACCTGCGCATCGAAGATGCTGGAGCATTACACGCCGCCTTACGATGCCACGGCGGTGGCGCGGCTGGAGGCGGCCGGCGGGGTGATTATCGGCAAGACCAATTGCGACGAGTTCGCCATGGGATCGTCCAACGAGAACTCGGCGTTTGGCCCGGTGCGGAATCCGCGCGCGCTGGACCGGGTACCCGGCGGCTCCAGCGGAGGCTCGGCGGCGGCGGTGGCCCAGGGGACGGCGGTGGTGGCGCTGGGCTCAGACACGGGCGGCTCGGTACGGCAACCGGCATCCTTTTGCGGCGTGGTGGGGGTGATGCCGACGTATGGGCGGGTATCGCGCTATGGACTGGTGGCCTTCGCGAGCTCACTGGATCACATTGGCCCGTTCGGCCGGACGGTGCGCGACGCGGCGGTGCTGCTGAAGACGATCGCCGGGCGCGACGAGATGGACGCGACTTCCGCGTTCGCGCCGGTGCCCGATTTCACGGCCGCGCTGGACGGATCGGTGAAGGGGATGAAGATCGGGCTGCCGCGCGAGTATTTCGAAGGACTGCGCGCGGAGGTGGGCGACCGGATCGCGGGGGGCGTGGACGTTCTGAAGTCGCTGGGGTGCGAGGTGCGGGACGTGGACATGCCGCACACGAAGTATGCGATCGCGACGTACTATGTGATCTGCACCGCCGAGGCCAGCGCCAACCTGGCGCGCTACGATGGCGTGCGCTACACCATGCGCTCGCCGCATAGCGAGACGCTGAGCGACATGTACCGGAACACGCGCGGCGAGGGTTTCGGCGCGGAGTGCAAGCGCCGCATCATGCTGGGCACTTATGTTCTGAGCAGCGGTTACTACGATGCTTACTATCTGAAAGCTCAGAAGGTGAGGGCGCTGGTGGCGCGCGATTTCGCGGAGGCGTTCCGCGAGGTGGACGCCCTGATCACTCCGGTGTCGCCTTTCCCGGCGTTCAAGCTGGGGGAGAAGCTGGACAACCCGCTGGAGATGTATCTGTCGGATATCTACACGATCACCGGCTCGCTGGCGGGGATTCCCTGCATGAGCGTTCCCTGCGGCGATACCGCGGCTGGGCTGCCGGTGGGGATGCAGATTATGACGAGGCATTTCGACGAGGCGGGGATGCTGCGGCTGGCCGGGGCTTTCGAGAAGGCCGGGGGGTTTGAGTAGCCACTCCGTTACCGTCGTGGTTCGGTAGCTCTAGCGCTCCCGCGCCATGCGCTCGCGGAGAATTTCATTGATCCGGCTGAGGTGGCCGTGGCCCTTTGATTTGAGCCAGTCCAGAACCTCATTATCGATACGGAACGAGATCTGGGTTTTGAGGGGGCGATAGTATTTGCCGATCACGGCATTGCTCCAGTATCCGGGAGGCAACTGCGGCGCATCCGGGTCGTGATCGAGCCCCTGATCCCGTTTCGCGTACACTTTCCTCGTTTTCTCGCTAATCTTCAACCGCTTAGCGGAATTGGTCGTTGTAGATGCTCTTTTCATAGTCAACTGCCTTTCGCGCCGAAATCAGATGGATGACTTCGACATCAGTTTGGCGGCGTTCAACGAAAACGACGAGAAGCAAAACCAGCCTCCTGGTCATCCCAATGACCTGATGACGCTGTTCTCCATCGCTCTCCATGAAATAGTTTTCTCCCACCACGTGGTTCGGATCGCCGAAGATTTCCACGGCTGTTTCGAACGGGATCCCGTGCACCCGCTGATTCCTTTCGGCCTTCGCAGGGTCCCACGTGAATCTCACCTCCATATCACAATATTATATATTCATGCTGTGATCAAGGGACGCCGTTGGGGAGGCGACGCCAAGGCTAAGTCGCGGCGAAACGGCGGAATCGCCTGGGCTTCGCCGCGCATCACCTATCATGGACAAAGGAGAACACATGGCATTTGAACTTCCACCGCTCCCCTACGCCGCTGATGCGCTGGAGCCATACATCGACAAGACCACGATGGAGATTCATCACGGCAAGCATCACGCCGCGTACGTCACTAACCTGAACAAGGCGCTGGAATCCGCGCCCGACCTGCAAGGCAAGAGCCTGGAGCATTTGCTCGCAGGCAACCTGGCTGCGGTCCCGGAGGGCATCCGCACGGCCGTGCGCAACAACGGCGGCGGGCATGCGAACCACTCCCTGTTCTGGAAGATTATGAAGAACGGCGGCGGCGGCGCGCCTTCCGGCCAACTCGGTTCGGCCATCGCCAGCACATTCGGCAGCTTCGACACCTTCAAGGAGAAGTTCGGCGCCGCGGCCATGGGCCGGTTCGGCTCCGGGTGGGCGTGGCTGGTGAAGAAGGGCGGCACGCTGGAGATCACGTCAACCGCCAATCAGGACAGCCTGCTGCTGGAAGGCATCGAGCCGGTATTCGGACTGGACGTCTGGGAGCACGCTTACTATCTGAAGTATCAGAACCGCCGCGCCGAATATATCGCGGCGTGGTGGAACGTGGTGAACTGGGCGGAGATCGAGAAGCGCTTCTAGCCGGGTTGTGCAGTCCTGCCCCGCGGAGCAGCAAAGCCGCAACGGAATTGGCAGGCAGGGCACGGCCCTGCCCCACGGGCGGCACTTACAATGATCAGGGGGACTGTACTGAATGCAACTACGAGTCCTGGCGTTTGTACTGGCCGGCGGAAAGGGTACGCGCCTCTTTCCGCTCACCAAGGAACGGGCAAAGCCCGCCGTTCCTTTTGGGGGCCGCTACCGAATCGTCGACTTCGTTCTAAGCAATCTTGTCAATTCGGGGATCTATTCCGTCTACGTGCTGGTGCAGTTCAAGAGCCAGTCTCTGCTGCAACATCTGCGGGAAGGATGGGAGGCGGCCAGCCTGCTGCGCAACCACTTCATCATCCCGGTGCCGGCGCAGATGCGGACGCCGGGCGAGGACTGGTATCGCGGCACAGCGGACGCGATTTATCAAAACATCAATCTGATCGAGCAGGCGGACCCGCACCTGGTGGTGATCTTCGGCGCCGACCACATCTATCGCATGAACATCCGCGAGATGGTGGAATACCACATGCTGAAGCGCGCGCAGGTCACGGTTTCGGCGATCCCGGTGGAGCGGGAGTACTCTTCCGAGTTCGGGGTGATCGAGACCAATGAGGAAGGCCAGATCGGCGGCTTTCACGAGAAGAACCCGGAAGCGCCCACCATGCCCGGCGACCCGAGCCGCGTGTATGCGTCGATGGGCAATTACATTTTTTCCACTCGCGCGCTGATGGAGCAGCTCTATGCCGATGCGGAGCGAGAAGACAGCTCGCACGATTTCGGCCGCGATATTCTGCCGCGCATGATTGGCCAGTACGACATGTACGCTTACGATTTCCAGACCAACCGGATTCCGGGCGATCCTCCGGGCGCCCCGGTGTACTGGCGGGACGTGGGGACGCTGGACGCGTATTTCGACGCGAGTATGGACTTGCGGGCGGTTTCGCCGGTGCTGAATTTGTACAACCGGCAATGGCCGCTGCGCACGGCCAGCTACTCCGACGCTCCCGCGAAGTTCATTTTCGACGCGGAGGGGAGGCGCGGGACGGCGCTGGACAGCATTGTTTCCGGGGGCACCATCTTATCGGGCGGCATGGTGCGCGGATCGGTGCTGGGCCGCGGGGTGCGCGTGCATTCGGGCGCTTACGTGGAAGAATCCATCATTTTCGACAACTGCGATATCGGCCGACGCGCGAAGGTGCGCCGGGCGATTCTGGACAAGAATGTGCGGGTGCCGGAAGAGGCCACCATCGGTTATGACCTTGCGGAGGATCGGAAGCGCTACTACGTGACGGAGAGCGGGATCGTGGTGGTGGAAGGGCATCGCTCGCTGGTGGATATTGCTTCGGTGACGCTTTAGGGGGCGGGTGATTACGGACGGCAGGGCATGGCCCTGCCCCACTATGACTTGCGGGCGGTGAAGCGTATCACTACACGCCAGAGGACCAGAAGGACAATTACCAGCGCGTAGTAGACTGCTCGCAAGACGATGGATTTGCCTTGCAGGTAGTAATGCAATGCTCCGGCCAGCGCACTCGCGTAGATCAGCCGGTGCAGCAATTGCCAGCGGCGTCCGCCGAGGCGGCGGATCCAGCCGGCGGTTGAAGTGAGGGCGAGAGGGATCAGCAGCACGAAGGCGAGCAGGCCAAAGATGTAGAACGGCCGGCGGGTGAAATCGCCGTACATTTCTCTCCAGTCCAGACCTTTGTCGAACCACACGTAGATCCCGAAATGGACGCAGGCGTAGAAAAACGCGAAGAGGCCGAGCATGCGGCGATAGCGGATGAGCCAGTTCAATCCGGGCAGCTTGCGCAGAGGCGAAACGCACAGGGTGAAAATCAGGAAGCGCAGGATCCAGTCGCCGGTGAAGTGTTGCGCTTTCTCGACCCAGTTGGGTCCGAGCAGATGATGATCCCAACGCCAATAGAGGAGCGCCGCGGGAACCAGGCAGGCGATGAAGACCACCGCTTTCGCCCAGCGGCTGGTGAGGGCAGGCTGAAGGCGCACCCTCCGATGATAGCGGGGTGGGCCGTTAGCGCCTGGCAGGGCACGGCCCTGCCCCACTGGCGCCGCGTGTCCTGCAAATGCGCGAGAGCGGACGGGCGGGATGACAGTTACCGCCCGTCCAAGGCAGCCTCAGGACAGTAGGCTCGCTCTGCCAGGTTAGTGCGTTCGCGGAGGGATTACTCTCCGGTGATCTGGCCGGCTCCGGCGGAAGGTTGCACGCGGTACACCTCGGGCGTGATGCCGTAGCGGCGGTGATATTGCGTGCGAATGGCCTGCTCGAAGCGGTCGACCGCCGGGACGCCGACGAGGTTGACGGTGCAGCCGCCAAAACCACCGCCGGTCATGCGCGCGCCGTATGCGCCGGGGATGGAGATGGCGGAGTCCACCAGAAAATCGAGCTCTTCGCAGCTTACTTCGTAATCGTGCTGAAGGCTGCGATGGGAGGCCACGAAGAGCCGGCCTAACTCTGCGATGTCGCCACGCGCTGACGCGGCCACGAACTCTTCGACGCGGGAATCCTCAGAAATCACGTGGCGGGCGCGTTTTTTCGCTATTGGTTCGGAGACCAGACTGAGCTGGGGGAGGGTGGCGTCACGCAGGCTGGGCACGCCAATTTCTTTCGCGGCTTCGGCGCATTCGCGCACACGGTCGCGATAGGCCGAGCCACTGAGCTCGTGCTTCACCATGGAATTGACTACGACGATGGAGATGCCGGCCGGCAGCGTCACCGCTTCATGATCGAGACTGCGGCAGTCGATCTTGATGGCGGCGCCGGCGCGGCCGCAGACGGAAACGTACTGGTCCATGATGCCGCACGGAATTCCGACGAAATCGTTTTCGGAGCGGCGGGCCAGTTTGGCGAGCTCGATGCCGCGGGCGTCGCTGCCCAGAGCCAGGGCCGACGACACTTCGAGCGCCGCCGAGGAACTCAGCCCCGCGCCCACCGGCACGGTGCTGTAAATCAAGACATCGAGCGCGGCGAGGTTGGGGATCTGGCGCGCGACGCCGATCACGTAATCGGTCCAGTCTTTGGCGGGTTGGAGGCCAGGGACGTCGGACACGGCCCATTCACGTGTCTGGTTGAGATTCTCTGAATGGATGCGCAGGCGGCCGCGGGCATTCGGCGCCACTATCGCCCAGGTGGCGAAATCGATGGCGATGGGCAAGACGAAACCCAGGTTGTAATCGGTGTGCTCCCCGATCAGGTTGACGCGGCCGGGGGCGCGATAGATGGCCGGCTTCCCGCTACCAGGGAATCGTTCCGCGAACAATCCGGCGAGATTCATTTCCCCTTGCGCTCGAGCACCGGGAGATATGCCGCGCCGAACAGGCCAGCCTCATTGCCGAGAATCGCCTTTTCCACTTTGGTCTCGGCGTGGCGGAAGGTGAACGAGCGCCAACGGGCTTCCTCCAGCATGGCCGGAGCGAAGAAGTCCCAGGCCGGCAGCGGGCCTCCGCTCAGCACGTAGAGCGGGAAGTTGAAGATGTTCACGAGGGTGGCCAGCGCGACTCCCAGATAGCGGCCCATCGCCTCGAAAATGCGCTTTGCTTTCTCGTCGCCGGAGACCGCCAGCTTGTAGACCTGCTCGGAGGTGAGGTCCGCGCCGAGCCCGATCACTTTGGCCATGCCGGAGATTGCCGTCGCCGAGGCGTGCTTTTCCAGACAGCCGCGGTTGCCGCAGCCACAGGGGTTGCCGTCGGGCACCACGGTCATGTGTCCCATTTCACCGGCCATGCCGACGTGTCCGTGCAGCACGCGGCCCCCGGAGATGATGCCTCCGCCGATGCCGGTTCCCAGCGTGAGGAGCACCATGTCATCCACGTCCTTGCCCGCGCCGATCCACTTTTCGCCGAGGGCCGCGGCGTTGGCATCGTTTTCCAGCACCACTTTGGTGCCGAGCTGGCGTTCCATGTCGTCGCGCAGCGCATAGCCTTCGAAGGCCGGCATATTGTTGGAGCCGACGATGATGCCCTTCTCGATGAGAATGAAGCCGGGAACGCCCATGCCGATGCCGACCAGCGAGTGAGCGGTTCCGACCTCCTTGTCGCGCAGCTTGACGATGGCATTCACCATGTCGCTGATGACGGCATCGCGGCCCGCCGAAAGCTCGGCGCGTCCGGAGATGCTGGACAACATTTGGCCGCTGGTGCTGATGGCCGCGGCGCGGAGGTTGGTTCCGCCCAGATCGATTCCGATGGAATATTCAGACATGACAGGGGCATCATATCAGGACGCGACGAGCGGCGCAGACCAGCCGCGCTGTGATAATGTACGACTACGCATATGGCAGAAACCACCCCTGTAGCTGGCAAACCGCAGTATGGCCTGGCCACCCTCGTCGGCTTTGCGGTGTTCTTCATCATCGGTCTGATCACGGTGTCGAAGGACCCGCTGATACCGCACCTGAAAGGAATTTTCCATCTCAACTATTTTCAGAGCAACCTGATCCCGTTCATGTTTTTCCTGGCGTATCCGATCATGGGGCTTCCGTCGGCGAAGGCCATCGAGCGGTTCGGGTACCAGGGCGGCATGGTGCTGGGTCTGGCGGCAGCGGGACTGGGCGCGCTGCTTTTTGTACCGGCGGCCTCAGCGGCTTCCTACCCGATGTTTCTGGTGGCCCTGTTCATTCTGGCCTCAGGCATTACGCTTCTGCAGGTGGCGATCAATCCGTACGTTGCCGCGCTGGGAACGCCCGAGCTTGCCTCCAGCCGGCTGAACCTTGGCCAGGCGATCAACTCCGTGGCGACCACGGTGGGGCCGTATCTGGCTGGCGTCCTGATTTTGTCGGCGGCGGCGGTGACACCGGGAGAGAAGCTGGCTTCCATCAAGTTGCCTTATACCGTGGTGGCGATCGCAGTGTTCGTGCTGGCGTTCCTGATTTCGCGACTAAAGCTGCCGACGCTGTCGATCGAGAAGACCGACAAGACGCCGGAACCGCCGCTCTCGGCAGTGCTCCAGTATCGTCATGCGGTGCTGGGAGCGGTGGGGATTTTTGCGTACGTGGGCGCCGAAGTATCGATTGGCGGGAACCTCTACAAATTCCTGACGCTGCCGGATATCGGGATCTCCACGGATAAAGCGGCGGCGATGCTGGTCTCGTTCTACTGGATGGGCGCGATGATCGGACGGTTCATCGGGTCAGCCGCTTTGCGAAAGATATCGCCTTCGAAGGCGCTTTTCTTTGTGTCGGTGGGCGCGATTGTGTTCGTGGGCGCGGGAATGTTCACGACAGGGGCAGTGGCGATGTGGACGCTGATCGCGGTGGGGCTTTTCAACGCCATCATGTTCCCGACAATTTTCGCGCTGGGAATTGTGGGCATGGGACCACTGACCGGCAAGACCTCGGCGTTGATCAACATGGCGATCGTCGGCGGCGCGATCGTGCCGATCGCCCTGGGAGCCGTTGCCGACGTGCCCTGGATTGGCCTGCAGAAGGCTTTCTTCGTGGCGGCGATTTGCTACCTGTACATCGCGTATTACGGGCTTAGCGGGTACAAGCCGCTGAAGACGGTGGTGGCGATTAGTTGATAGTGGCGGTCCGACGGCAGGGCATGGCCCTGCCCCACATGCAAACAAGGGCGAGGCCTATTCTTTCCAGAAGAGCTCGGCGTCGGAACGGCGGACGTAGTTGGCGTCCAGCAGCGCGGGATCGCCGGTTTCGCCACGCTGCAGACGCTGCCACGCGATTTGGCCAATGACACCCGCCAGCGCGCGCGGGGCCTGGCGGTGGAGAGCCCCCGAGAGCGCGACCTCGAAACGATCCATTTCCGTGGAGATGAATTCGATGTCTGTTTTGGGCAGACTGTCGATCCAGGTTTCAAGTTTCGTTACTACTTCGGGCCGCACGACCTCGAGCGCGCTGTCGTAGACCGCGCCGAAGATATCGCCACGACGTCCGTCGAGCAGCGTTGCGCGCAACGGGAGACTTCCGAACGCGGCCAGCGCCTGCAGATTGGATACCCCGACTGCCGGTTTGCCCGTCGCCTCCGCCAGGCCCTTCACCGCGGCCAGCCCGACGCGCACGCCGGTGAACGAGCCCGGTCCGGCGGCGGAGGCAAAACCCGAAACGCCCGAGAGCCGCAGTGCGTGGCTGTTCAGGAAACTGGCCAGATGATCGTACAGCACATGGGAGAAACCATCGGGCGAGTGCATGGGCAACTCGCCGACGACACGGCCCGCATCCACCAGCGCGATGCTGCCGAATTCGGAGGTGGTATCGATGGCGAGGATCACCTGGTGAGCTGGAATACCTTGTCCAGGAGGTACGCCTTTCCGTTGGCGTTGATGGCGGTGACGCGAAGGGTGAGCACGCCGGTGTTGTCGCTTCTGGCCAGAACCGGCGGGACCTGCAGGGTTCCCTCCGGCCCGGTGCCGAGCACGCGGAACCCCTCCGGCCCGCCGGCGATTTCGCCGGTCCAGAAATACATCATGGTGCGCGTTGCGCGAGTGGCGCGCTTGATCTTGATCGCATAGGGAACCGGCTTTCCCGGCGAGAGATCGTCGCCGGCCGGCGCGTCGATCTCATAGGGAACCTTTTCCAGCATCTGCTCGACCTCCTGCATCTGCAGCCCGAGTTCGCGGGAGTCGAAATAGTACGAATGCAACATGCTTTCCTTGCGGCCTTCGCGCGAGATGTGCAGAACCCACGGGTGCGCGGTGTCCGGCGGCGTGGAGGTGAAGTGCGCTCCATTGTACTTCTTCTTTTCAGCGATCTCCTCGCCGGTGAGGGGATTGAACCAGGAGATATCGTAGTTGTGTTTTTCGATGTCCACCTCGACGGGCGGCCCGGGCTTTTCCACGTACACGATGTATTCGACGCCCTCGAGCGCCACGGCGCGTCCGCCGTCCACGGAGAAGAAGGGTTCCAGCTCCCAGTGGCGGGTATCAGTGATGAAGTTAAACCAGTTCTTCGCTTCGAATTCGTTGGATCCCTCGAAGGTCACGTACTGGCCATCCATCACGGTGCTCCACAAACGCGCCGCGGTGGTGACGCCCACGAAAGGGAACGGATAAAGCTGGTGCTCGACGGAACCCATCTCGTCGTCGCCTGCCTCGGTGCTGCGGCTGATGACGAAGTTCATCCAGCCATCGCCGAGCAGCGGAGTGGAGGTGAAGCGCGCGTTGGTGGAGCGCGGGTGCAGGTAAGGGTCGGTTTTCTTCAGTTCCAGACCGATTTCCTTCAACAGCGCGCGGGCGCCGGTGTAATCCTCGAATTCGCCCAGGCCCTCCCAGGTGATGTTCATGGGCGCGTAGCGGGCGACGAGAAAACGGACGAGGCGCTGGCGCGACTGCCAATCGGGAAACAGCCCGGTGATCACCGCCGGGTTGGCCGCCAGCACAAGGTCGGCGACGATGCCGTGCTTGTTCACTTCGCGAATACGGCGGTCGAGTTCGGCAAAGTACGATTCATCGGGCCGGCCGTTGGGGAACACGCGCCGCGCGTCGCTGTCGGCCCCGAGAATGGAGAGGCGCAAGTGGGTGAACTTGTTCTGTACGGTGGTTTGCAGCCTGGCGTCGAAATCCGCAGCCGGGAGGAAGGCGAGACGGTCCGCCACGTCGCCGATCCACAGGTGCGGCTGCTTGTTTTCGGTGGCCCAGTGGTGGACGTTGGCGGGAATCACGAAGCCTGGCGAATCCGACGGGGCTGCGGTGAAGCTGCCTTCCTTGCCGTCGAGGCCGGCGATACTGCTGGTGATCCTATATATCCACTGGCCACCTTCGGTGGGCGCGAAGCGGACCACCATTTCCCGGCCGTCGTAGAAGCCCGGCATGAGGAATGTTTTGAAATGGGGCGAGCGGAATTCGATCTCGATCAGCGGCGAGGCGTATGGATCGGAGGCGGCGGGAGGGAGATCGAAGTGGAGATCGCAGGGCGAATAGGCCGGAGTACCGTCGCAGCCGGTTTGTGCCTGCAGGTGGGGTACTGAGAGGAACGCGAGCCCGGCGATCAGCGCGGCCACGCGGACAAAGCGGACGAGCATTCCTTTTCAGTATCAACCATGGGGTGTGCCGAATCGGCCGCGGGATGCAATCCTGCCCCACGGAGGCAGGGCATGGCCCTGCCCCACTGGGTTGTACAAAGATGCGGAGCTCCTGGTGAATGGGCAGGCACCACTGGGTTGTACAAAGATGCGGAGCTCCTGGTGAATGGGCAGGCACCACTGGGTTGTGCAAAGATGCGGAAGGCCTGCGCTATGCGACACTGGATGGCGGGATGACCGCCCGCGCGATTTTTCTGTTATCGATGGCTGTTTCATTGGGCGCCGACGATGCCTCTTACGTTCAGCAGATGACGCAGTGGCGCGCGCAGCGCGAGCAGAGCCTGAAGGCCGATGACGGGTGGTTGACAGTGGCCGGGTTGTTCTGGTTGAGCGACGGCGACAACGACATTGCGCTGCCCGCACACATCGGGGTCTTTCATTTTCACGACGGCAAGACTACTTTCCGGCCCGCCCCGGGTGCTGCCGTTACCGTGAACGGGAAGCCGGCCACGACCGGCGAACTCAAAGCCGACACGGATAAGGACGGTCCCGACGTGGTGGCCGTCAACGCGCTGACCATGTACGTGATTCACCGCGGCGACAAATATGGCATACGGCTGAAGGACCGCAACAGCGAATACCGGCGCAATTTCACGGGGCTGCACTGGTATCCGGTGCGTCCGGAGTATCGGATCACGGCGAAGTTCGTCGCGTATCCCGAGCCGAAGAACATTCCCATCGCCAACGTTCTGGGCCAGACCGAACCTACGCCGAGCCCAGGCTATCTGGTGTTCACCTGGAACGGCGCGGAAGTGCATTTGAACCCGGTGCAGGCGGACAAATCGTTGTTCATCATTTTCCGCGATCAGACTTCCGGGAAAACCACATACGGCGCGGGCCGTTTTCTGGACACGGAAATGCCGAAGGACGGCACGGTGGTGCTGGACTTCAACCAGGCGTACAACCCGCCGTGCGCTTTCACTCCCTATGCGACCTGTCCGCTTCCGCCGCCGGAGAATCGGCTTCCCGTGGCTATCGAAGCGGGCGAGATGAAGTACGGCGACCACTAAAATGCCGGGCCCGACCCGCCGGACGTTTCTGCAGGCCGCCGCTTCGACAGTGGCCGCGGCTGCCGTTGCGGCTCCCCGGACGGACCTGACCGTTTTCCCATACGGCGCCGTGCAATTGCTGGATGGCCCGTTGAAGCGCCAGTTCGACGAGAACCATTCGTTCTTTCTGAATCTCAGCGAAGACCGGCTGTTGAAGATCTACCGGCAGCGTTCCGGACTGCCCGCACCGGGCCCGGACATGGGCGGATGGTATGACGATTTCTGTCCCGGCGCGCATTTCGGCCAGTATCTTTCGGCGCTGGCGCGGTTCGCGGCCATTACGGGGTCAGAGCCGACGCGCGCGAAGGTGCACCGCCTGGTGCAGGGATATGCGCAGACGGTGGACCCCTCCGGCAGGTTTTTGTTGACCACCGCTATCCCGGCTATACCTATGACAAGCTGATTTGCGGCCTGCTGGACGCCGATTCGTGCGCGGGCGACCGGAATGCGCTTCCCGCGCTCTACGCCACCACCCGCGCGGTGAAGCCGCACATGGCCGACCACGCGCTCACCCAGCAGGAACAGCAGGAGCGCCCGCATAAGGACGAAACCTACACGTGGGATGAGACCTACACCATGGCGGAGAATCTCTTCCTCGCGTGGGACCGCACTGGGGACCGCATGTTCTTCGACATGGGGCGGCGGTACCTGCTGAACCGCACGTTTTTCGATCCTCTGGCCGAAGGGCAGAACGTGTTGCCGGGCCTTCACGCTTACAGCCATGTGAACGCGTTCAGCTCCGGCATGCAGGGCTACCTGAAACTGGGGGACGGCAAATATCTGCGCGCGGTTACGAACGCCGTGGAGCTTCTTTGGAGGGACCAGAGTTTCGCCACCGGCGGCTGGGGGCCGAACGAAACGTTCGTGATGCCGGGCAAGGGCGAGCTGGGAGCGAGCCTGGCGGATACGCATCGCCACTTCGAGACGCCGTGCGGCGCTTATGCCCACTTCAAGGTGATGCGCTACCTGCTGGCGCTCACGCGCGACACGCGCTACGGCGACAGCATGGAGAGGGTGATGTACAACACGGTGCTGGGGGCGTTTCCTGTTCGCGAGGATGGTTCGAGCTTTTATTATTCCGACTATCACCCCTCCGGGACGAAAACCTACCGGCAGCCGATTGCAGGTTCGCCGTACCGCTGGGACAAGGATGCGCGGTGGCCGTGCTGCTCGGGCACTTTGCCGCAGATTGCCGCCGACTACACGATTAGCGCGTATTTTCGGGGCGCGGATGGAATTTACGTGAATTTGTATGTGCCCTCGCGGCTGCGATGGGCGCGGAATTCGTTGACGCTGCAGACGGGTTATCCGACGGACAATCTGGTCACTATGACGTTGGAGGTTGCGGAGCCGAGCGAGTTCACGCTGTACCTGCGCATTCCGGGCTGGGCGGGAGATGGAACGTCGGTGTCGGTGAATGGGCGACGGTTGACGGCTGATGTTGGGGCTGGGTCGTTTTTTCCGGTGCGGCGGGTTTGGAAGAATGGCGACACGGTGGAGCTGGACCTGGGTCAGCGGGTGAGAACCGAGCCGGTGGATGCCCAAAATGCCGATCAGGTGGCGCTGGTTCGGGGTCCGCAGGTGCTTTTTGGCATAACGGACCGGCAGCCGGAGCTGCGACGCGAGCAATTAGCCCGGTTGCAGATTTCCAAAGCGGCGAATCGTGACTGGATGCTGGATTTGGGGGCTGCTCGGCTGACGCTTCGGCCTTTCGCCGATATCGGGGGCGAGGTTTACCAGACTTATTGGAAGGTGCTCGGGTAGTAAGGTCCGCTCCGTTACCGTCGCGGTTCGGTTACGGTGTGCGGGTTGTGCCGGGTCAAAGCGCAAAGATATGATCGACGGCAACGCCACCAGTGCCGAACAGCGCGGCCGGGATGACGTCGCCCGCCGCGTAGAGCGCTGCGCCGCGAAGATCGGTGACGTGCACCGTTCGCTTTTCCGGATCCACCACCCAGAACTCCTGAGCGCCCGCCGACATCGCCACCACCCGCTGCCGGTTGATTTTGACTGGCGTGTTGGATGGGGAGAGCACTTCCACCACGAGCGCCGGCGCGTACACCGGGTATTCGTCGGGCGGCAGCGCATCCCAATCGGCGCGGAGGATGCAGGCGACATCCGCGACCCAGTACTGCAGGTTGACGACTGGCCTGTAAGGGAACTCGATGGTAACGACGCAACGCTCACCCGCCAGCGACTCCAGCAATTGTTCGATACGTTTTTGCAGCTTGACATGCAGTGGTTTGGCTGGCGGCACAAGGATCACCTCACCGTCGTGCAATTCGTACCGTTGACCCGTCTCCGCGCGTTCCGGAAGCTGGAGGAAGTCCGCCCACGTTACGAAAGAATGTGCGACACTGCTCATCCGGGGTTCCTTGCTATCATCCTAGCGAAAATGGATGGTCAGCGGGCCATCGGGGAGCTTCCAGCGGCGCGTATCGGCCGGAACGACGGCGAAGAGAACCCAGCACATGCTACGGCTGGCCGTTGCCGTGGACCCGGGTGTTTTGCGTCCAGTTGCCGGCGAGCACGCCGTTGGGATTGGCGTTCGGATCATTGGTCTGGAACCACTGGTTCTGGCCGTTGGACCAGGTTTGGGAGTAAGAGCTGGACACCTTTACGGTGCCGCCGGTACCGGTGACGGTCTGCTGGTCGAGCGCGTAGTCGACCCAATCCGAGGCGGCGGTGGAGCGGGCGTTCATGGCGTTGTTGGCGTTGTTCATGGCGCTGTGGAACTGCGATTCCTGCTGGGCCATGAAGGCGGCGTGGTTGCGGCTCATGGTTTCCTGAATTTGCTCGAACTGGGCGCGCAGCATGGCGTTCTGACGGCCCTCGGCCGCGGTCAGGGCGGCCATCCGGGCGGCACCTTCTCTTTGCTGCCTTTGCATGTAGGCGGCCAGCCATTGCGGGTCGTTCACAGGCTTGGTCAGGTCGTGGGCGTCGACCAGGGCCACGAGCGCGTCGAGCTTGCCGCGGGGGGCGCGCAAAACGTCGACGTGAGCGGAACAGCCGCCTCCGCTGAACTTACCTAACTGGTTGTTGGTGCGGCATTCGACCCAGACGCGAATGCGCTGCTCGATAACGAACGAGCCGTTGACGGTTTCGACGCGGAGGGCGGCGGTGTCCACGGTGGCGTGAAAGCCCGCATTGTTGGCGTTGTTCGCGTTCATATTGGCGGCGAACTTCTCCACACGCTCGCGGTAGGGGGACGCGATGCTCATGGGGCCGATGACGTGCACGCCGCCGGGGATGAGCTCGAGGAAACGGTCGAGGAACTCGGAAGCGGTGAGCGTCTGCTGGAGCGGCAGGCAGCCGGCGACGGTTTGCATCCGGATAGCGGGATGGAAGCTCCAGTTGAAGGCAGGCTGGAGGCGCATCTCGGTGAGGCCGTCGGAGGAGTAGGCGCGGAAGACGGGAAAGGAGATGGGGTTGCATTCCGGCCCACGGACCACGGTGCCCTGAAACTTCCAGCCGCCGGGGATGGTTACGGTGAAGGCCTTTATGCCTCCGAGTGAGGGATCGGCGATGATTCCGCTGCTCAGCGCCTGGGCCGCGGCGGGCGGGGCGAGGGAGGCGCAGACGGCGAGGATCAGGGCGACCGTGCGGGCTTTACGGGGGGCGTGATGAGGGTTCATGGGGTATCTCCGATTGTACGTGCCCCGTAGGGGAGACAACGAAAACCCAACCCTTATGCCTCCAATCGAAAAAACCGATTGGCGGGAGGGCCAGGCCATCCATTAGATTGGTGTTTGTACCCGTAGTGTCACCCGACAAACGCGAATGCAAACACCACAGGCCGTGAGGGATGACCTCTTTCGCGGATACCAGACCGGGGCCTTCTTCGACGAGATGTTCGCGTCGGAGGGGGAACTCCGGCCCCACTATGCCCGGCTGCACGAGGAACTGGCCGGGATGCTGCCAGCCGAGTTCGAGGAGCGCCGCCGCCTGGCCGACTCGGCGTTTCTTTTGCAGGGCATCACCTTTACGGTTTACAGCGACGGCCAGGGCACCGAGCGGCTGTTCCCCTTCGACCTGGTGCCGCGCATTCTGCCGTGGCACGAATGGAACCTGATTGAGCGCGGCCTCTCGCAGCGGGTGATGGCGCTGAACCTCTTCCTGCAGGACGTCTACGGCGCGCAACGGATTCTGAAGGACCGCAAAATTCCGCGATCGCTGGTGTACTCCTGCCGCCACTTCCGGCGCGAGATGATCGGCGTGGAAGTGCCGCGGGGGATCTATACGCACGTGGCGGGGATCGACCTGATTCGCGACTCGCGCACCGGCGAGTTCCTGGTGCTGGAAGACAACGTGCGGACGCCCAGCGGCGTCTCCTACGTGCTGGAGAACCGGCTGGTGATGACGCGGATGTTCCCGCACGCTTTCCAGGCGCACGCGGTTCTGCCGGTGGACCATTACCCGCTGGAACTGGGGCAGATCCTGCGGTCGCTTTCGCCGCGCCCGGTTGACCCGGCGGTGGTGGTGCTTACGCCGGGCATCTACAACAGCGCCTACTTCGAGCACAGCTTTCTGGCGCGGCAGATGGGCGTGGAGCTGGTGGAAGGGCGCGATTTGATTGTGGACGGCGATGTCGTCTACATGAAGACCATCCGCGGTTTGACGCGCGTGGACGTGATCTACCGGCGGCTGGACGACGAATTTCTGGACCCGCTGGCGTTTCGCTCGGAATCGCTGCTGGGCGTGCCGGGGCTGATGGGCGCTTACCGGGCGGGCAACGTGGCGCTGGCCAACGCCATCGGCAACGGCGTGGCCGACGATAAGGCGATCTACGCCTACGTTCCGGAGTTCATTCAATATTACCTGGGCGAGGACCCGATTCTGCACAACGTGGAGACGCGGATCTGCTCCCGCCCGCAGGACCTGGCTTACGTGCTGGAGCATCTGGGCGAGCTGGTGGTGAAGGCGGTGGGAGAATCGGGCGGCTACGGCATGCTGCTGGGGCCGTATTCCGACCAGCGCGATGATCGAGGACTTCCGCAAGCGCCTGCTGGCGGACCCGCGGAACTATATCGCCCAGCCGGTGATCTCCTTATCGCGGGTGCCCGCCTATGACGCACACGCTTCGCGGATGGCCGGGCGGCACGTCGACCTGCGCCCGTACTGCCTGTTCGACGGCGAAAAGGTCACCATTGTGCCGGGCGGCCTGACGCGGGTAGCGCTGAAGCCGGGGTCGCTGGTGGTGAACTCCTCACAGGGGGGCGGCAGCAAGGACACGTGGGTCCTGCGAGGAGAAGGATGATGTTATCGCGGATCGCCGAATCGTTGTTCTGGATGGCTCGCTACATGGAGCGAGCCGAGGACAACGCGCGCCTGCTGGACGTTCACTATCACATGCTGCTGGAGCATTCGCCACAATCCTACCAGTTGCGGTGGGAGGCGATCATCGCCATCTGCGGCGAGACGGACCGCTTCTTCAAGCTCTATCACGAAGCGAATCCGCACAATGTTTTTGAGTTTCTCGGATTTCGCGAAGACAATCCCAACTCGGTGCTGACGTGCATCAATCACGTGCGGGAGAATGCGCGGACCATTCGCGACCGCATTTCACGGGAAATGTGGGAGGACATTAACAGCCTCTACCATCGGCTGCGCGGATTCCGGCCGGAAACGGAGATTGCCGCCGGACCGCATCGCTTCTGCAGCGAGATCAAGTTCGCGAGTTTCCGGTTTCACGGGGTGAGCGACGACACGCTGCCGCACGACGAAGGGTGGCAATTCTTGAAAGCAGGACGGTCTCTGGAGCGCGCTGAAACGACGGCGCACATCGTGGACGCGGAATACCACCAGCTTCTGACCAGCGCTTCTTCGGAGGCCGACGTGAACAATCACCAATGGATGGCGGTGCTGCGCTCGGTGGCGGCCTATGAGATTTACCGGCGCGAATACCATGGGCGCATCGAGCCGGAAAAGGTGGCCGAGTTGCTGCTGTTGCACCCGCGGCATCCGAGGTCGGTTCGCTTTAACATTTCGACGCTGCACACGGCGCTGCAGGCGATCAGCGGTTCGGGCCCCGACAGCTATGCGACGGAAGCCGAGCGGCTGGCCGGGAAGATGCAGGAGGGTCTGCTGTACGACCGCATCGAGGACGTGTTCGCGCGCGGCCTGCACTCATTTCTGACCGACCTGGAAAAGACCTGCCGGGTGATCGGAGAGCAGATTGCGCGCAGCTACTTCTACTACGCGGTGGTGGCCTGAATGAACCGCTACCGGCTGGTTCACGTCACCGAATTTCAATACGACGGGGTGGTTTCGGAGAGCTACAACGAACTGCATCTGCGCCCGCGGCAGGACGAGACGCAGAGCTGCCTTTCGTTCCGGCTGACCACGGAACCCCCGGCTTCCACGTCTTATCACGTGGATTACTTCGGCAACTGGGTGCATCGCTTCAACGTGTCCGGACAGCACAACCATCTGCACATTGAGGCCGATTCGGTGGTGCTGGTGCATCAACCGAATGTGCTGCCGCAAGAAAGCCTCACCCTAGCGGAATTCGACGCGATGTCCGAGGATCTGGACGAATATTACGACCTGTTGGCGTCCAGCCAGTATGCGCCACACGTTGAGTTACTGCGCGAGATTGTTCAGACCGCGGCGCAGAACAGCGGAGGAACGCTGAGCGGTTTCGTGCGCGCGGCCACCGAGCAGGTGCATGCGTCGTTCCGGTATGAGAAGGGCGCGACGCACGTGCACTCATCGATTTTGGATTCGCTGGCCAGCGGGGCGGGTGTTTGCCAGGACTTCGCGCACATTCTTCTCGCCGTCGTGCGGATGCGCGGCGTTCCCGCGCGCTACGTTTCGGGCTATCTGGTGCCGCGCCGGACGGCCGAGGCGGGCAGCAGCCTGGAAGAGGTGATCGGCGGGCAGGCTTCGCACGCATGGATTGAGGTTTACCTGCCGGGAACGGGCTGGGTAGGGATGGACCCCACGCTGGGGCTGCCCATCGGATTGCAGCACGTGCGCGTGGCTTACGGCCGCGATTACGGCGACGTGCCCCCGGTGCGGGGCACTTACAAGGGGCACGCGGGGCAACAACTATCGGTGGACGTGCGGGTACGGCCCGCGCTGGACGACGAGGGAACGGAGCACCTGGAGAGAACCGCCGCGGCGCCGCCCCGGGCGCGCGTGGAGGAGCCGCCTCAACAGCAGCAGCAACAGCAGTAGATCAGGCTTTCGCGGGCGCGGAGCGAAATGCGCGCGTGCGCTCTCTGCGCCTGAGCTTGCGCTTTCGCTGCCTGCCGAAACGCGCCTTATCCCCGGTTCTTGCTGACATGGTGCCTCAAGCCTAGCAGGTTGGGAGGGCCGGAGTCCGCGTGATACTATCGCGCGCATGAGCGATTCCCACATTGCCGACGCGTGGGCCATCCACGACCGGATCAACCGCTACCTGCTTGCGGCCGTTTCCGATGAGGCGCTGGGCGCGGTCTCCGCTTCGAAAGGACGGACCGTTGCCGAGCAGTTCGCGCACATCCATAATGTCCGCCTGATGTGGCTGAAGGCGGCTCTTCCCGCGGCTCTGGCAGGTTTAGCCAAGCTGGAGAAGACCGGGCTTGACAGGAAGAGCCTGAACGCGGAGTTGGAGAAATCGGGCGCGGCGATTGCGGACCTGCTGGAGCACGCTGCCGCGGACGGAGATCGGGTGAAGGGCTTCAAGCCGCATGGCACGGCGTTCTTCGCGTATCTGGTGTCGCATGAATCGCATCACCGCGGACAGATTCTGCTGACGCTGAAGCAGGCGGGGTTTGCGGTGGATAAGAAGGTGGCCTATGGCATCTGGGAGTGGGGCTCGCGTTGAGTGGGATTTGTGGGCGGGCAGCGCATGGCGCTGCCCCACATCAGATCTCATTGAAACTTTCAGGTTGGCTCGGATCAGTTCCAGGGCGTGGGCAGGCAGCGCATGGCGCTGCCCCACATAATCTCATTGAACTTTCAGGCTGGCTCGGATCAGTTCCAGGGCTTCTTCGCGGGTTTGCACCCGGCCCTCCAGTTGCGCGTCTTCCACCATTTCGAGCAATTTCGAGAATTCGGGGCCGGGTTTGTAGCCCGCCGCTATGAGGTCGTTTCCGGTGAGCAAGCGGGGTGGTCTCAGTTGTTCCGGCTCGGCTTGTTGCAGGCGCTCGCGCGCGAACTCGTAGTTGGCCAGGCCGCCGTGGCTGCTGAGGCAATCGAGACGGTGCAGCGCCAGATGCTCGTCGAAACCGGGCAGGCGGAGGAAGCGCTTGAGCTTGCTCTCGCGCATTTCGTGGACGTTGGAAAAGCGCATGTGATTGGCCACCAGGGCCAGCACCTGCTCCACTTCTTCATTGGAGTAGCGCAGACGGCCCAGAATGGCCGCCGCCAGTTTGACGCCCGCTTCCACGTGGCCATCGAAACGGATACGATCGGCGATACGGAAAGTGGGCGGCTTGCCGACGTCGTGCAGGAGGACGCCGAGGGCGAGGGTGACGGAGGGATGACTGAGGCCCTCCAGCATGATGAGGGTGTGGGTCCAGACATCACCTTCGGGATGAAACTCGGGCGGCTGGCGAACGCCCTTCATGGCCGCGACTTCCGGCAGGATGTCCACCAGCAGACCGGTTTCGTCGAGCAACTCGAAGCCGCGGCGGGCTCCGCCCTCGGTGAGAATGCGGTTCAGCTCCTCGCGAATGCGCTCGGCGGAGATGCGACCGATATCGGCATGGCGTTGCCGGATGGCGGCCATGGTGGCGGGCTCGATAACGAAACCGAAGCGCGCCGCAAAGCGGACCGCGCGCAGCATGCGGAGATGGTCCTCTTCGAATCGGGCCGCGGGGTCGCCAATGGCGCGGATCACACCGGCTTCGAGGTCCGCACGGCCGCCCACGTAGTCGATCACTTCGCCGGTGAAGGGGTCCCGCAGCAGCGCGTTGATGGTGAAATCGCGGCGGAACGCGTCCTTGCGGGGATCGGTTTCAAACCGAACTTCGTCGGGGTGACGGCCGTCCTGATAAGCCTGTTCGCTGCGGAAGGTGACCACTTCCACGGTGGCGCCGCCCCGAGTGACCAGCACCACGCCAAATTTCGCGCCCACTTGCTGGGAGCCCGGCCAGATGCCCAGCACTTCTTCGGGGCGGGCATCGGTGGCCACATCGTAGTCCTTCGGGGGCTGTCCGAGCAGAGAATCGCGCACGCAGCCACCCACTAACCAGGCGAGTCGCCCGCGGGCGCGCAGTTCGGCTACAATGTTACGCGCAAGCTCTTCCGCCGGATTCACAGTATCATCGTAGAACAAGCATGCCGCCAGACAGCAGTCTCCGGAACTCTACGACGACGACGAAAATCGTGGTCGCCACCACGGTGGCGCTTTCTTTTATCAGTTTTTGGCGGGGCGCCGCGATCGTACTGAGCGATCTGGCGTCCTCGGCATTCTACGCGGGCGGCATCGCCGAACAGGCGGTGGGACCGGCGGCGCCGTGGTTCGTGCTGGCGGTCATGCTGTTCAGTTTCGCGGTGCGCTCGGTGTACATGGAAAGCTGCAGCATGTTCGTGCGCGGCGGCGTGTACGTGGTGGTGCGCGACAGCATGGGGCCGTTCATCGCCCGCCTTTCCGTATCGTCCCTGGTGTTCGACTACATTCTCACCGGGCCGATCAGCGTAGTCAGCGCGGGCCAGTATCTGGGCCGGCTGATCAACGAGATCAGCGCCATGCTGCACCAGGCGATGCGCATTGACCCGAACTGGTTCTCGGCTTTTTTGGCATCGCCGTGACCGGATACTTCTGGTGGGAGAACATCAAGGGGATTCACGAATCCAGCGGCAAGGCACTGCGGATTATGCAGATCACCACGGTGATGGTGGTGGTGCTGCTGATCTGGTGCCCGCTCACCATGGCGCTGCACCCGGGACAGGTGCATGTTCCCCCAGCACCCACGGCGAGCAACCTGCATTTCGGTTCCGATGCGCTGGGGTGGTTCAAGGGCACGTTCTGGGTATACATTCCGATCGTCACGCTGATCATCGCTTTCGGGCACGCGCTGCTCTCCATGAGCGGCTTCGAGACGCTGGCGCAGGTGTACCGCGAGATCGCCTACCCGAAGCTGAAGAACCTGAAGATTACGGGTAATATCGTCTGCTGGTACGCGGTGATCTGTACCGGGGTGATTACCGTCTTTGCCGGAATACTGCTCAGCCCGGCGAAGATGACCGAGTACACGGACAACCTGCTGGGCGGACTGGTGATGAATCTGGCCGGGCCGGAGCTGATTCGGCTGGTGTTTCACATCTTTGTGGTCATCGTGGGCGTTTTGATTCTGTCGGGCGCCGTGAACACATCGATGATTGGCGCCAACGGCGTGCTGAACCGCGTGGCCGAAGACGGGGTTCTGATCGACTGGTTCCGGCGGCCGCAGAAGAAGTACGGCACGACTTTTCGCATTATTAACCTGATCGCGCTGATGCAGGTGGCCACCATCATGCTGAGCCGCGGCGACGTTTACCTGCTGGGTGAAGCGTATGCATTCGGCGTGGTCTGGAGCTTTTTCCTGAAGTCGCTGGGCGTGTTTGTGCTGCGCTACCAGCGTCACGACCAGGAATACAAGGTGCCGTTCAACATACACATTGGCGGCGTGGAGATTCCCATCGGCCTTGGCGCGGCGACTCTGGTGCTGGGACTGGTGGCCATCGCCAACCTGTTCTCCAAACAGATCGCCACGATCTACGGCATCAGCTTCACCATCGCGTTCTTCATCCTGTTCACCATTTCCGAGAAGATCAATCACCGCAAGAAGAAGGCGCAATCGCACGAGAAGGCGCTGGAGGAATTCAACCTTATCCATCAGCCGCAGATTGAGGCGGAGACGCTGCACGCGCGCCCGGGATGCGTGCTGGTGGCCATTCGCGATTATCACCGCATGGACCACCTGCGCAACGTGCTGCAGAAAACCAACCTGCGCCGCCACGACATTGTGGTGATGACGGTGCGGTCCATCAGTACGGGCGCGGGCGAATACGATCTGGCGGACGACCAGATTTTCAGCGACTACGAGAAGACGCTGTTCAGCCACGTGGTGGAGATGGCGGAGAAGGAAGGCAAGCCGGTGGAACTGCTGGAGGTTCCGGCGGTGAATCCGTTCGACGCGATGGTGCAGACGGCGGCGCGGCTGAAGGTGAGCCGGCTGGTGACGGGCGTATCCGCGCGGATGACGTCAGAGGAACTGGCCTGCCAGATTGGGCTGGCCTGGGAGCGTCTGCCGGAGCCGCGGCATCCGTTTTCGCTGGAAGTGATCAGTCCGGAGCGGCCTTCCACTTACGTCAACCTGGGTCCGCATCCACCGCGGTTGTGGCCGGAGGATCTGGACCGGCTGCATGAGATCTGGCTGAAGCTGAGCGAAACCAACGGAGTGGGGGCGAAGCTGCACCACCGCGACGTGATCGGGGTGGCGCTGCGCCGTCTGGAGAAGGAACTGTCGAGCGATGGCCACGATCAGGTGATTCGGGATTTGCTGAACGAGATGCGGCGGGGGTAGGGCGGGGCTTTACTTCCGCACTCGCTGAAGCACATGCCGACGAACGCTTCCTTAATACTGAAATCCCTTGCCTTCGCGACCCTGCTCGCACAAGCGGCAGCGGCCCAGAACGCGGCGGTCCCGCCGGTGACGCCGCCCCGTGGTCCCTTTACCTGCACCGAACTGATCGGTCTTTACTCGACCGGCGAGTGGTGGGATGGAGGGTTCCGCGAAGGCCTTGGCGAACTGAAGACCAAATGGGAAGGGCGATTTTCCCACTACGGCTATACGTATGAATACGCCAGGCCGGACAGCTATGCGTGGAGCCCGACCAACGTCGGCGGGGTGAATAATGTTCGACTGACCGCCCCTTGCGCCCAAAACGGGGACGCGCCAGAGAGGATTGTCTATCAGGCATGGTCCTGGGAGTTGACCTCCGAAAAGGCGTGGGTAGATAGTCTGGAGGCCGCGCTCAAGACCATTCGCGCCAAGCGCCCCAGCGCAAAACGAATCGACATCATGACCATCATTCGTTGTCCCATCAACGGATGGTGCCATCCCGACAAGCCCCCGCTCGGTCCCAACACCGACCACGACGCCAGGAAGCAGGACTGCCATGTTCCCGAGTATGTGGACTCGGCTCTGGCGATAGTGGCGGCGAATCATCCGGACCTGGTTTCGGTGACGCCTACGTTCGAAGCCGTGAGTTGCGCAGAGCACATTGACGGGATCCACTTGCACGAACAGAACGGACCGGCGGCGGCCTTCATCGCGGCTTACTACAAGGCCATGCCCTGAGCGGAGGGGAGACTCGGCCGATGGCGGAGGAAACTCAGGCGCTCGGAGCAGAGCGCCTTGCGGCGTAGAGCCGGCGTCGAGACTTTGGCGATGGCGGGGTGGTCCATGAGAGCCAGAGCTTGCCGCTCGGACTCGAAGCGGGCGATCACTTCGCGGGTGTTCATGCCGGCCTTGATCAGTTTGAGGGCCACGCGGCGGCGTACGGGCTCCTTCTGTTCGGCGAGCCAGACCTCGCCCATGCCGCCTTCGCCGATTTTCTGGAGAAGGTGATAGCGGCCGATGACCGTTCCAGCGGTTTCGTCCGGCGTCATGAACGCGGTGGGTCCCAGACTGCCAGGGCCGGAGGCAGGAGTAAGGTCGGGGTCCAGGTGGTCTTCGGCGGACACGTGCGTTAGAAGAGTATACACCGCGGCGCGAGCCCCGCAAGGCCCGAAAACCGCTTGTTCCCGGGCGCGGCCCGGAAACGCTCAAGTTCGGTCTTTCACCGCCGATAAACGATAGTAGAAATGGTTGCACTCATCGGCATCCTTGTGGTCATCGGCGCCATCGTGGGCGGCTATCTGATGGAGCATGGCAAGCTGCTGGTTCTGGTGCAGCCCGCCGAACTGGTGATCATCGGCGGAGCGGCGGTGGGCACCATGCTGATCGCCAACCCGGTTTCGGTGATTATTCGGATCCTGAAGGCGGGGCTGATGCCGTTCACGGCCAGCCGCTACAGCAAGGACTTCTACCTGGACACGCTGCGGATGCTCAGCGAGATTTTCAATCGGGCGCGCAAAGGAGGGCTGGGGACTCTGGAGGCGGACGTGGACACGCCCGAAAAGAGCCCGGTGTTCTCGAAGTATCCGGGATTCCTGAAGAACCATCATGCGCTGCATTTTGTTTGCGACACGTTGCGCATGGCGGTGACGGGCGGGGTGACGCATCACGAGCTGGATCAGATGATGGAGCTGGATCTGGACGTACATCATCACGAGGTGGACGTGCCCGTGCAGGCGCTGACCACGATCGCGGATTCACTGCCCGGCCTGGGGATTGTGGCGGCGGTGCTGGGGGTGGTGATCACCATGGGCGCTTTGGGCGGGCCTCCCGAGGAGATTGGCCACAAGGTAGCGGCGGCGCTGGTGGGAACGTTCCTGGGCATTCTGCTGTGTTATGGCTTCGTGGCGCCTCTCGCGGCAAACATGACCAAAGGCAACGACGCGGATTCGCAATACTATCACTGCCTGCGCACCGGCATCATTGCGTTTGTGCGGGGCGCGGCGCCCATACTTTCCGTGGAATTCGCGCGGCGCACGATTCCAGCGGAAGTGCGGCCCTCTTTCAAGGAGATGGAAGCGGCGTGCCGCGGGGCCGGCAAGACAGCGCCCGCCAAGGCAGCATAGGCGATGTCCACCACGCCGCAGCCGATTATCATCGTCAAGAAAAAAGTGGCTCACGGCGGGCACCACGGCGGGGCGTGGAAGGTGGCTTATGCCGATTTCGTCACCGCGATGATGGCGCTGTTCATCGTGCTTTGGCTGACCACCACAAGCGACGAGGTCAAGAAGGCGGTGGCCGGTTATTTCAACGACCCCAAAGGCCATGGCCGGCTACTGGGCAGCGCGCTGGGCGGCACCGGGGAGAGCCTGTCCGTGTCCAAGGGCCACATGGGCGATCTTAAGGCGAAGCTGGAGGGCGCACTCCGGCAAATGCCCCAATTCGAGAAGCTGAAAGACAACGTGAAGATGACTGTGACCGGCGAAGGGCTGCGCATCGAGATGCTGGAGACCGAGAAGGGCATGTTCTTCGAGAGCGGACGGCCGGAGCCCAGCGAGTACGGCCGGGATTTGCTGATTGAGCTGGCGAAAGAACTAGGGAAGATGAACAACCCGATTCTCATCGAAGGCCATACCGACTCGCGTCCCTATAACAGCGATACGTACTCCAACTGGGAACTCTCCACGGACCGCGCGAACCAATCGCGCCGGGTGATGCAGGACAGCGGGCTGCGCGAGAATCAGGTCCAGCAGGTGCGCGGGTTTGCGGACGAGCAATTGCGCGATTCGGCGCATCCGGAAGACGCCACGAACCGGCGTATTTCGGTGATTGTGCTGTATGGGCCGCAGACGGGGGCGCCGGCGGCTGCCGCACCCTCCGCGAAGCCGGCTCCGGCGATCGAAACGCCCGCGGCCAAAACTCGCTAAATCAGACGGCACTCTGACACTGGTTGTGACGATTCGCAGACGGTTCTTCCCAAACGGAAAAGCACAATGGTCTCGTTCGTATCCGGGAACGAATTTTCACCAGATCATTCAAACGGTCTATAGTGGCGATCTGGCCGTTCCAGACGGTAGCACTATGGACATGCGAGCAATGGTGAGCCGCGGCGTTTCTGCGGATCTGGCGCGGACCAGCCCGACGCTTCGGCAACTCGCCCCCCACTCCCGAGGAAAGGGCAGAGACTCGCGAAAACTTTTCGGAAGATGCCAGTTTTTCGACGCCGCTTGCGCCTGAGGGGATGAAGGCCGCGGTGGCTGCCCCTGGCGCCCCGCAGAAAGGTATGAGATCCCAGAATGCCGCTCGAAACACAACCGCTTCATCCACTCCCAAAGGGTCCGCGCCCGGGGAGCCGCACGCCGCCCCATACCGTCACTGACGACGAAACTCTGGAGTCCGTGGCGAAGAAGTTCGGCGTGAGCGTTCACCATCTGGTTACGCACAACTTCGGCACCACCAACGAGCGCGAGATTAACTGGTATCTGAACCACTACGTCGGCTGCACGCTGCCCACTCGCGACGGCAAGAACTGGCGCTTCTCACGCGCGGCGCATCCCGGATTGATCTACATTCCCATAACGGTTCACTACGGGGAGCCGATCATGGTGTACGGGCATGTGCCCCGGGTTGACCTTGGCGACCGTAACCACCCGCTGATTCTCTCCACCAACGAGTTCGTCCATGAGTTCCGGTTTCCCGCGGAAGGGGAAGTGGAGATGGACTCATTTCTGCTCTCGGCGGCTATCAACATCGTTGGCACTCTGAAGCAGGCCGGTGGTCTCTCTAAGATTTCCCTAAGGAAAGATCAGGTCAAGCTGGCCATCGAAAAGAAGCTCACTGACGTAACCACGCTGGCTTTTGGCGTCAAATTCGACGATAAGCTGCTCACGCCTGTTGCCGACGCCTTGAAAAACGGTTCCACGGAAGGCCTTGGGAAGGCGCTCGCCGGGGCTTTTGAGGTGTCGGTCAAATCGGCCTATCGTTTCGGCCGTTTCGCGGTGGTCCCGGAATTCGGGCTGCAACTGCAAAAGACGTTTATCCTTCTTCGCCTCTCCTTCGAGTGGCAGGATGTGGTGTTCATTGAGAACGTCCCATTCCAGGTGAAGGGGGCGGTCAAGCTTGCTCTCAACATCGGCCTCTCGAGGAAGGGCTGGGCGGAGGTGGCGAAGAAGGTGGGCCCGCAGGCGCTGCGTTCGTATCTGGCGAAGGGCGGGCGCACCCTGGGCGCTGTGGGCGAATGGCTGCTGACGGAAGGCGTCCTCGTGACGGCTGGAGCGGCGGGAGTCGCGGGGACTTTCGGACTGCTGGCGCTGCGCTCGTGGGTGGTTGGAAAGGCCATTCAAAAGGCGATGTTGCAGGCGCTGGGCACATGGTATTTGTCCGCCTACGTTGCCACGGTGTTCAATGGCCAGATGCCCTTCGGTTCGACAACGGGTTGGCCGCAGGATCAGATACGGCTCCGGGACGACCTGGTCACGCGGGCGCCCCGCGATGCAGTAGCGGATGCGCGAGCCTTCTTACTGGTGGCGGGTGATCCGGCTGCCCGCGGGTCGGATAGTGACGCTCTGAGCGCCTGGCGCATGGCATTGACCGCGCAGCAGAATGGACGAGCGGATCGCGCCGAAGCGCAGTTGCGTCAGGCTTTGGAACCCCGGGTCCGCGGGATCCTGGGCTACTGACGTTCGGAACAAACGGAAAGATCAGGACGCGATTTTCTCTGACAAACTTGCCGCCGCACAAGCGCGAGGACGCTCATGACAACGCCAGAATAGTCGCCACTCCCCTCGGTTTGGGTGCTCGCAGAAACCAGGCAAAACCAAAGACTTACGGGCCTCGATGTACCAAACGTGCACCTTTTCCGTACCTTTTGGGCACTTTCGCGCCAGCTATCGACCGGGTCCCACAGCGATGCTTCCTCCAACGCCGTCCCTTAGGACCTCATACGGTCCGGGACAGGCCAATAAACTTAATTGAAATCCGGGTACGCTGGTGGGTACTCATTATGACCCGCCGCCAACTGCTCGCCACCGCTCCTCTGGCCGTCGCTGCCGCAGGCCAGGGCAATTCCGGACAAAACAAGGGGCGGTTGAAGCAATCCGCCGCGCGCTGGTGCTACAACTCGCTGTCCCTTGAAGAGCTTTGCCGCGCCGCTGCGGGGATGGGTCTGGCGGCCATCGATCTGGTGGCCCCGGAAGACGCTCCCACGCTGAAGAAATACGGCCTTGTTCCAGCCATGATCCTGCCGGGCGGTGGAACCATCCCGGATGGCCTGAATCGCAAGGAGAACCACGCTCGCATTGAGGACGAACTGCGCCGGCGGATTCCTCAGGCCGCCGCGGCGGGCGCGCCCAATATCATCACTTTTTCGGGCTACCGGCGAGGCTTGGCGGACGAGGAGGGAATTGCCAACTGCGCGACGGGTCTCAACCGGGTGAAAGGGATCGCCGAAGACCACGGCGTGACGATTTGCGTCGAACTGCTCAACAGCAAGGTGGATCACAAGGACTACCAGTGCGACCACACCGCGTGGGGCGTCGAGCTGATGAAGCGAGTAGATTCACCACGCGTGAAGCTGCTGTACGACATCTACCACATGCAAATCATGGAAGGGGATATTATCCGGACCATTCGCGACAACATCGAGTACATTGCGCATTTCCACACGGGCGGGGTGCCTGGCCGGCATGAGCTGGACGACACGCAGGAACTGCAATGGCGGAGCGTGGCGCGGGCCATTGCGGATCTTGGGTTCACCGGCTATTTCGCGCACGAATTCGTGCCGGTTCATGATCCGCTTACATCGCTGCGCCAGGCCGTGGAATTGTGTACGGTTTAGGGTTACAGGCTTGCGCCGGGCGACGCTACTTCAGCGCATTTTCGATGAAGGCGGAGACGTCCTGCTTCAGCTTCTCAAGCTGGGTGGTGTCGAGGTAGACCATGTGGCCTGCCTCGTATTCGCCGGTGAGTATATTCTGGCGCTGGCTGGGGTCCAGCCCCATATGCGCCAGCGTGTACTGGGTGGCGAAGTAGGGCGTGGCGAGATCGAAGTGGCCGGATGCCACGAAGAGCTTCATATACGGGTTCTTAGCGAACGCCTGGCGCAGGTCCTCGCTGGTGTCCGTGTAGCCCTGGCCGGCCGTGTCCCAATCCCATGGGCTGGTGATGCCTTCGCCCAGGATGTAATATTCGAGGTCGGTCTTATATCCCAGCTCGCCCCGCACATAGTTGTTGAACGTGGTGGTGTAAGGCGGGCGGATGGCGGCCATGGCGGGGTCGAACTCGGGCGTTGCCGTAGCGGCCGATTCATCGATGCCCATGAAACGGCTGTCCAGCCTGCCCACCGTGCGCTTTTGATCGCGCAGCAGCTCTTTGGTAAAGGGGAAGATTGCCACCCTAAGATTGCTGTCGTCGATGAAACGCTTGTCGAGACCGGTATAACGGGACAGACGATCGATGGTCTGCTCGCGTTCCGCCGCGGTCAACCGGTCGCCTTTGGCGAGGGCTTCCTGATAACCCGTCGCGGCCCACTCCTCCACCTGCCTGAGCGTTTTCGGGAGATCGCGCTCGAGATCCGGCGCCAGTTTGTGATGATACCAGGCGGTGGCCGCATAGGTCGGCAAATACAGGACGTAGGGCAGGTCGTTGCCTTTGGCGAAATTGGCCGTCTGAAAATTCAGAATGGAAGACACCAGTACGATGCCATTGAAGGCGATGCCGCGCTCGATGAGGTAGCCCGAAAGCCCGGCCGCGCGGGTGGTTCCGTAGCTTTCGCCCACCAGAAACAGCGGCGACGTCCAGCGCTCCGAGCGCGTCAGGTACATGCGAATGAACTCGCCCACCGATTCGATATCGCCGCGCACACTCCAGAATTTCTCGGCCTGATCGGGCTTCACGGCGCGGCTGTAGCCGGTGCCCACGGGATCGATGAACACGAGATCGGTCTGATCGAGCCAGGTGTATTCGTTGTCCACCAGATGGAACGGCGGCGCGGGCATCCGGCCATCGGGCAGCATGACCACGCGTTTGGGGCCGAGGGCGCCCAGATGCAGCCACACCGAAGCAGAACCGGGCCCGCCGTTAAAGGAAAACATGACGGGACGGCGGCCTGGATCGCTGACGCCATCCAGGGTATACGCCATAAAGAAGATATGTGCTTCAGTGTCGCCTTTGGCGTCGCGGATGGGCATCATGCCAGTGGTCACGGTGTACTTCAGCGTTTTACTGCCGACATGGATTTCGTGATGTGTTACTACTGGCGGCTCTTCGGCCGGCTTCTCGGCCGGTTGCTTGTCGGCGGGTTGCTTGTCGGCGTTTTTTGCGGCGTCGGCGGATGGAGGCGCGGCCGGAGGCGTCGCCGGAGGCGCGGCCTGCGCGAGGAGAAGCGCGAAGAGCAGGGATGAAACCATGAAGAAGATTATGGCAGCAATCGGAAGGCGCGCCGGACTTTACTCCGCTCCGTCACCGTCGCCGTTCGGTATCTGCGTACAAACACGCAGCCTGCCAAGGGCGCCGCGCGATAATCGGTGAGGCAGACCTGAACATGTCTCCTCACGAATCCACCTGGGACAGCGGCGGCGTTGCGGAGTTCTGGAAACGCTGGGAAGGACTGACCGTGGACGGCAAGTTTCTTCTGGGCCAGTATCTGGGCGGAGCGCCGAACCGCGCGGTGTTTCTGACGGATTCCCACGTCGGAGAAACGCCGCGGGCAGCGATCAAGCTGGAACTAGCGGATGGTCCGCAGGGCGAGTTCCGGTTGAGCCGGTGGAGGCTGGCGTCGGGGTTGTCTCATCCACATCTGGCTCCGATGCTCGCCTGTGGTTCCAGCGTTTGCAACGGCTCCAGCGTAGTTTACGCCGTTACGGAGTACGCGGGGGAGAACCTGTCGCAGGTTCTGGAGGAGCGCCCGCTGACGACCGCCGAGACGCTGGAGATGCTGGAACCTCTGCTGGCCGCTCTCGGGTATGTCCACAGCCAGGGTTTTGCGCATGGGCACCTGAGTCCCGCGAATGTCATGGCCGTGGCGGACCAACTGAAAATCTCGAGCGACAGTTTGTGCCCGGTGGAAGCGGCGGAAGACAACGCTTCTCCATCCGCCGATATCCGTTCCCTGGGCGTTTTGCTGTGCGAGGCGCTGACCCGGCAGCGGGAGCCGTCCGAAGCGGTGCCCCAGCCGTTTCTGGATATTGTCCGGCTTTGCATGAGGACCAATCCGGATGAGCGTCCCACGGCGGCGGGGATCCTGCAGCGTTTGCGCCAGCCGGCCCGCGCACGGGAAGCGCGCGCCGCGAGGCCCCGTTATCTGTTATGGGTTTTTCTGCTTGGCGTTGTGACTGTGGCGCTGGTGCTGGGCAGCCGGCTGTTTCGCGGCCACCCGGACGAAGCGCCTACGCCACCTTCTTCCCCCGCTCCCGCGGAAATGGCGCCCGTTGAAAAGCCCTCGCCTGCCGCCGCCCCCCCGGTTCTGGATGTGCCCAGAACCGTTGTCGAGCGAGCGCTGCCCGAGGTGCCGCGGCCGGCGAGAGACACCATCCATGGCACGGTGAGAATCAACGTGAAGGTGCGAGTGGATGCGGCGGGCCGCGTCACGGATGCGAGGTACGACGGCCAGCCTGGCAGCGCGTATCTTGGCAAACTGACGCTGGAGGCGGCACGGCGGTGGAGATTCCAGCCGGGCAGCGGCAGCGAGGATTGGCTGCTGCGGTTCCAGTTGCTGCGAACCGAGACGAAGGTCACGGCCGCGAGGATGTAAGAACCGGTCTCCGGAAGAGGTGGGAGGAACCCGGAGACCGGCAAGTGAGGTCGAGGCATCCGAAGCACGAATCCGGCTGCCCTTCAGGCGGGCCCGCGATTCAGGATTCCCGAGTCTGGTGACTGCCACAGAGTACTGCTGGTACTGCTGGCCGTCAATACCCCCGTGGTGAACACAAGGATATATCCGCATGTGTTAGTTTGTGAGCTGGAATGCGACTTTTTGCAACGTTAGTAATTGGCGGCCTGATGGCTTTGAGCTCCAGCGCCCAGGAGCAGGACACGACGGCCAAACCTGTGCCGGTGCTCGAATCGAAGGGGCTGCCACCGCGGGCGTCGGCGGACGAATATCAGGCCAAAGCGCAGGCGGGCGCGGTGACCATCGGCGCCGAATTTGTGGAACACTCGGTGCCAACACCGGATGCGATCTATTCAACGGAAGACTATGTGGTGGTGGAAACGGGGTTGTTCGGCGCAGCGGACGCCCGGCTCAAGCTGTCCCCGGGGGATTTCTCGCTGCGGATTAACGACAAGAAGGCGCCGCTGCCCAGCCAGCCTTACGAACTGGTTTCGCGCACGCTTAAAGATCCGGAATGGGCGCCGCCGAAAGACGAAGACAAACTAGCGGGAACCAGCATCTCCAGCGGCAAGAAAGACAACGGCGAGCCTCCGCCCGCACCGATCCACATGCCGATTGAGCGACAACTGGCGATGGAACAGCGCGTCAAGAACGCCGGGTTGCTGGGAGGGGATCGCGCGCTTCCGCAGGCGGGACTGCTGTTCTTCGAATTCCGGGGCAAGGGAAAGAACATCCGGTCGGTTGAGCTGATTTACGACGGGCCCGCGGGCAAGGCCACGCTGACCCTTCAGCCATAGGCCGGGGCCGGGCGCGCCCAATTATGGTGCGGTGACTACCGTCGCGCGGTAGACGGTGACCGGCGAGCCTTCCGCCAGGAAGGCCGAGCGCGGAGGCCTGGACAACACTTCGGCGAAAGCCGGGCCATAGAGGAGTTCCGCATCGGCAGAGAGGCTGGCGCCGGCAACCTGCCATACGCGCCACGGGGCGTGCTCGACGCGATATTCGAGAGCCGGTCCGTTGCGCCGCGCGGTATAGCCCCAGTAATGCTCGGTGATGAACTCTTCCGTCGAACCGGGCGCCGGGAAGGACGGGTCGCCGCAGGCACGCACTTCGAGGGCGTTCCAGCGGCCGCGCAGCAGCCATTCATAATTCACACGGGGCCCGTCCACCGTGTGGCGCATGGGCAGGCGCATGTAATTCTCGGCGTACACAGTGCGCGCGATAGCGGCGATGGCACGCCGGGGGACGATCTCTTTGATGAAGACGACGCCGCGCCGCCACCCCTCCGGTGTTGCCCGGCGCACGTAGAAGCGCAGATTCACTTCCTCAAAATCGCGGTGGAACGGAACGGGCACGCCAAGGACGCAGGTGTTCAGGAACAGGAAGCCGACCACGCTGACATAGGTGATGCCCGCGAAGCTGTCGAGTTCGACTCCAGCGGGCACGAACGGCAGGAGGGCAGCGGGCTCCAACTCGTAGTTGAGCATGGTGAGCCAGCGCCACTCGGCCGTCAGGAACCTTCGTGGCTGCGGCACAGCGCCTCATTTTACCAGGCACGGAGGTTACCAGGCACGGAGGTTACCAGGCACGGAGGTTACCAGGCACGGAGGTTACCAGGCACGGAGGTTACCAGGCACGGAGGTTACCAGGCACGGAGGTTACCAGGCACGGAGGCGAAATCCGGGGAACTCGCCCGGCACCTGCTTCGTAGGTTGGCGTATGGCTGCATTGCTGAACGATCTGCGTCATGCGGTCCGCACTCTGCTGCGGGATCGCGGGTACACCGCGGTGGCTCTGCTCACCCTTGCTTTCGGCGTCGCGGCGAACACCATCATCTTTTCCGTGGTTGACGCGGTGCTGCTGCGCCCGCTCACGTATCGCGATCCGGGGCGCCTGATGGTGATCAACGAAGTGGTGCCGGAGCTGGCCGGCACGTATCCGCGCTTGCCCACCAGCGCCCGGCATTTTTTCGAATGGCGCGATCATTGCTCGTCTTTCGAGCAGTTCAGCATCATTGAGCCCCTGGATCTCGTGCTCACGCACGCGGGGCAGCCCGCGCAGCTCAACGGCGCCCGGGTTTCCGCCAACATGTTCTCGATGCTCGGCGTGCAACCGCAACTGGGGCGGACGTTTCTCAATGAGGAAGAACAGGCGGGGCACGACCGCGAAGTAATCATCAGCGATGGGCTATGGAACCAGCGCTTTCATCGCGATCCCGAGCTGGTGGGCCGCGCGATCACGCTCGACGGCGCGCCGTGGACGGTGGTGGGAATCCTGCCCGCTTCGTTCCACTTCCCAAAGAGCGATGGCAGCCAGATTGTAAATTTCCCGAAGAAGGCGGACGTGTTCCGGCCGGCCGTATTCAAGCGCGACGATCTCGACTGGTTCGGCGAATTCAACTTCGTGGTGATCGGACGCCTCAGGCAGGGCGTACCGGAGCAGCGCGCTCTGGCGGAGATGAACGTGGTGCAGGCCAGCATCGCCGCGCACGCACCCGACGGAATGCACCTGCGCGCGTTGCTGACGCCGCTGCAGGAGGAGGTGACGGGCGCGGCGCGTAAAGGGCTGGTGATCCTGTTCTGCGCGGTGGGCGCGGTGCTGCTGATAGTCTGCGTGAACCTGGCCAACCTGAGCCTGGCGCGCACGGCCGGCCGGGGCCGCGACCTGGCCATCCGCACGGCGCTGGGCGCCGGACGCGCGCAACTGGCGCGCTACATTCTGAGCGAAAGCCTGGCAGTGGGGCTGGCGGGCGGCGCGGCCGGCATCGCGCTGGCGTGGGCGGGGCTGCGGACGGTGCTGCTTTATGCGCCTCTCGATCTTCCGCGCCTGGACGAAATTCATCTGGACGCGCGCGCCCTGCTGTTCGCGATCGCGGTGTCGATTTTCACCGCCGTGCTTTTCGGGATTCTGCCGGCGTGGCGGGCCTCGGCGGCGGATCCGCAACTGGCTCTGCGGGTGAGTTCGCGCTCGGCAACGGAAGGCCGGCGCGGCCTGTTCACGCGCGAACTGCTGGTGGGCTTCGAATCGGGATTGAGCGCGGTGCTGCTGGTGGCGGCGGGCCTGCTGATTGGCAGCTTTGTGCACCTGTTGAACGTGGATGAGGGATTCAATGCGGACCGCCTGATCGCCGTGGAGATCACCTTGCCGGCGAACGGCTACGGTGAAAGCGCCCGGCGCGAATCGTACTACCGGCAGTTAACCGCGAAAATGCAGGCGCTGCCCGGCGTCAATCACGCGGCGATCATCTCCAGGCTTCCGCTGGAGGGCGAGGACTGGGTGGACGTGATGCAGCGCGACGGCGACCACCTGCCCATGACCGAGCTGCCGATGGTGAACATGCGCTTCTGCAGCCCCGATTACTTCCGCACCATGGGCATCGCGTTCGTGGCCGGGCAGGGTTTCAGCGAGGCAGATCAAAAGCGCCCGCTCGCGGTAATTTCGGGAGCGGCCGCCAGGCGCGTGTGGCCAGGCCAGAATCCCATTGGGAAGAAGTTCAATCGCGGGGACCCGTCGGAACCGCCGTTCGAGGTGGCGGGCGTGGTGCGCGACGTGCGGCCGGGCATTGAAAAGCAGCCGGTGGTCACCGCGTATTTTCCTTATTGGTATCGCAACCGCTTGTCCATGACCGCGGTGCTGCGGACATCGGCAGATCCGCGCATGCTTGCCGGGGCGGTACGCTCCACCGTCTGGAGCATCGATCCGGACACCGTAGTGGGGGAGATTCGCACCATGCAGAACGTGGTTTCGAGCTCGGTGGGCCAACGGCGTTTCCAGGTGATGCTGATTGCCGGTTTCGCGGCATCGGCACTGTTGCTGTCGGCGATCGGGATCTATGGCGTGGTGTCCTGGTCGGTGGCGCGGCGGCGAAACGAGATTGGCGTGCGCATGGCGCTGGGCGCAACCAGCGGCAATGTCCGGCGCATGGTGGTGGCGCAGGGATTGCGACCGGTGCTGGCGGGACTGGCGGTGGGCATAGCGGTGGCGCTGGCTTCCGGCCGCGTTCTGAGCAGCCTGCTGTTCGGAGTGAGCCCGCGCGATCCATGGACCATTGGCGGGGTGATTGTGGTGCTGGCCGCGGTGGCCACGCTGGCCTGCTACCTGCCCGCGCGGCGGACGACGCTGGCCGATCCGCTGGAAGCGCTGCGCTGCGAGTAAACATTTCCGCTTCCGCGGGCGCCCGGATCTTGTGGCGACGCACGGTTTCCTGATAGCGTGGATGAGTCAGCAGGAATTCCAGCCGAAGAGGAGATCGCCGCGATGCACTCTGGACGAGCGCGCACCTTGTTCTCGAAATTTGATTCCGCCTTGTGGAGCGGATCGGTATTGGCCGCCGCAATGGCTTTGGCGCCGGCAACGTTCGCGCAGGAGGCGCAGCCGGATGCCATACCGTTGAAAAACTGGGCGGTGCCCAAAGCGAGCGATCAGGTGGCGCGGGGCCAGGATGTGACCGCGACCAGCCCGGAAACGATTCCCGGACTGGTGTTCGTTTCGATCACGCCATGCCGTCTGGCGGACACGCGGGCGACTTCGGGTTTTCCCACGGGCTTCGGTCCTCCGTCACTGGTTGCGAACACGGCGCGCACGTTTGTAATTCCCAACTCGACGCGCTGCTCCATCCCCATGGCGGCGGCATACTCGCTGAACTTTGTGTCGGTGACGCCGGCGGGACAGCCGGTTTACTACATGGCGGCATGGCAGGATGACGTATCCTGGCCGGGCACATCGATTCTGAATGCGGTGAATGGGGGCATTGTGTCGGCCGCGGCGATTGTCCCCGGAGGAGCCACGGACGGGGGCATCGATGTGCTGGCCTCTAATACCGACGACGTGGTGATTGATATCAACGGGTATTTTGTTTCGGCCAGCACGGTGTCCGGGCCGACCGGCGCGACAGGCGCGATGGGGGCTACCGGAGCGGTTGGCGTCACCGGGGCAACGGGTGTCACCGGGCCGACCGGGGCCACGGGCGCGACCGGATTTACGGGCGCGACCGGGGCAGCCGGGACCACGGGCGCGACAGGATTTACGGGCGCGACCGGGGCAGCCGGATCTACCGGGGCGACAGGTTTTACCGGCGCGACCGGGGCAGCCGGATCCACTGGGGCGACAGGATTTACCGGGGCAACCGGAGTAGCCGGATCGACTGGCGCAACCGGGTTTACGGGCGCAACGGGGGCTGTTGGCGCGACCGGAACGACCGGGGCGGCATCAAGCGTGCCGGGTCCGGCGGGCGCAACCGGAAGCACAGGAGCAACCGGTGCGGCGGGCAGCGGCTTCAGCTGGGTAGGAAATATGGTCAACTCGGAGGACACCAGCACGGGCTACGTACCGCCCACATCTACTTATCAGGTGGGGATTAACGATGAGACGGCCGGACTCGGCGTCCTATACACCCCGGCGGCCTGTACCGTCACGTCCTTGTCGGTGCACGCCATCGTCGAAATTCCCAGTGGCAGCGACGCAACTACGTTCCTTGTGCGCCACAACGGTTCGCCGACCTCAATGACGTGCACGGTGACCCTTTCATCGGGCACGTCAAGCTGCTCGGATGCGATCCATACCTTTACCGTCGCTGCAGATGACACCATCGAATACGCGGTAACACAGACCAACTCCGATCCGACGATGATCTACAGCACTCAGCTTCTCTGCCAGTAGGGGGCTTAGTTTCGCTTTACTCCGTTGCGGGCCTGCGAAAAACCGCAGGCCCGCAACGGGGTCAGTGACGCTGCTGAAACTCCCACGCCGAGCGCACGATGTCCCGCACATCGGTGTAGCGCGGACGCCAACCCAGCATGGACTTGAGCTTGTCCGAATTTGCCACCAGCACGGGCGCGTCCCCTTCGCGGCGCGGCCCCATGCGAAACGGGACCTTTCCGCCGGTAATCTCTTCCACGGCGTGGAGCACTTCGCGCACCGAGTAACCCGAGCCGGTACCCACGTTGAAGCGCTGCGATTCACGGCCATTCAAGAGATGCTCGAGCGCCAGAGCATGCGCCTCCGCGAGATCCATCACATGAATGTAGTCGCGAATGCAGGTGCCATCGGCGGTCGGGTAATCGTCGCCGAACAGGGTGATGGGCTCGCCGGTGGTGACCGCGCGCAGCAGCAGCGGGATGAGGTGCGTTTCGGGGTCGTGCTCTTCGCCCAGGCCCGACGCGGCGTCCGCGCCGCAGGCATTGAAATAGCGCAGGCACACGCTGCGCAGTCCGCGAAACTGGTCCATCCAATCCAGAATCTTCTCCACCATTACTTTGGAATCGCCGTAGGGGCTGAGCGGCGCGTAGGGCGAGGTCTCCGGGATGGGCACCGTTGGCGGCATCCCGTATACCGCCGCGGTGGACGAGAATACGATTTTCGAGACGCCGGCATCGACCATGGCCGTCAACAGCGACAGCGTTCCCGCGGTGTTGTTGCTGAAGTACAGCTCAGGCACCTGGGTGGATTCGCCGACCGCGATGTAGGCGGCGAAATGGATCACCGCTTCGACTTTCCCGGCGCGCAGAACCTCCGCCAGCTCCGCCGTATCCTGCATGCGCAGCTTGTGGAACGGAAACCCACGAACGTTGTGCTCATGGCCGCGCGAAAGATCGTCGACGATGAGCACGTCGTATCCATGACGCTTGAGAACGTGCGCCGTATGCGAGCCGATGTATCCGGCCCCGCCAGTAACGAGAATGGCTGCCATTACATTTCACTATAGCCGCCGACACGCAGGGTACAATCGAGACGACATGGAAGCGCTTCGAAATAAAATTGCGTCTCACACCGCGCGAGTTGGCATTGTCGGCCTGGGTTATGTCGGCCTTCCATTGGCGGTGGAGTTCGCGCAGGCCGGTTTTCACGTGGTTGGCATCGACGTGCAGGCGTCCAAGGTCGACCAGTTGAACGCCGGCGAGTCCTATATTCAGGACATCCCGAGCAGCGTTCTCGCTCCGCTGGTGAAAGGGAAAAAGCTGGAGGCGACCACCGACTTTTCGGCGATCCGCGATCTGGACACCATCGACATTTGCGTTCCCACGCCTCTGCGCAAGACCAAAGATCCGGACATGAGCTATATCGTGTCCGCCTGCGAAGAGATCGCGCAATACTTTCCGCCGGGCAAGCTGGTGATTCTGGAATCCACCACCTACCCGGGCACCACCGATGAACTGGTGCTGCCCATGCTTGCGAAGAACGGACTGAAAGTGGGCGAGGACTTTTTCCTCTGCTTCTCACCGGAGCGCGTGGATCCGGGGAACCCGAAATACCAGACGCGGAACATCCCCAAAGTGGTGGGCGGGGTCACGCCCGCTTGTACGGAGATGGGCGCGCTGTTCTACCGGCAGGCGCTGGAACACGTGGTGCCGGTGAGTTCCACCAGCGCGGCGGAGATGGCCAAGCTGCTGGAGAACACTTTCCGGATGATCAATATCGGCCTGGTGAACGAACTGGCCATGATGTGCGACCGCATGGGCATCAACGTCTGGGAAGTGATTGACGCGGCCGCGACCAAACCGTTCGGCTTCATGCCGTTTTATCCCGGACCGGGACTGGGCGGCCACTGCATTCCGATCGACCCGTTTTATCTATCGTGGAAAACCAGGCAGGCGGGCATCGAGGCGCGCTTCATCGAACTGGCGGGATATATCAACGGCCAGATGCCGCATTTTGTGGTGGACAAGATTCAGGGCGCGCTCAACGACTGGGCGAAGCCGGTGAAAGGCTCGCACGTGCACGTGCTGGGCGTCGCATACAAGCGCAACATTGATGACGTGCGGGAATCGCCGGCGCTGGACGTGATTCTGTTGTTGCGGAAGCTGGGCGCGAGGGTGACTTATAGCGACTCGCACGTTCCGTCCATCCGTTTGGATGGCGCGAATTTGTGCGCATCCCCGGTGGATGGCAACGTGGAACAGGCCGACTGCGTGGTGGTGATCACGGATCATTCTGATTTCGATTACGACGGCATCCATGACAAGGCGAAACTGATTGTGGATACGCGGAATGCTTATCGCGGGCGGAAGTCGGACAAGATCGTGCTGTTGTAAGGCAGGGCATGGCCCTGCCCCACATTGTTGGTCAGGGAAGATTGTGCTGTTGTAAGGCAGGTCATGGCCCTAGTGTCCTGTCTCTGAAGTCCGCTGAATAACAGGACGGTCGGTTTGCATCTCATGTACAAAGGAGTACGGCGATGCGAATTGGACGCCCGCTTCCCGAGTTGGTGATCACACCGGAGGAGCGACGGTCCCTGCTGGAGTGGGCGCGGCGGCCAAAGTCGGCTCAGGCGCTGGCCTTGCGTGCGAAGATCATTCTGGCCTGTGCCGGCGGCAAGACCAACACCCAGGTGGCCGATCAGTTTCGGGTCACTAAACAGATGGTCGGAAAGTGGCGGGCGCGCTTTGTCGAAAAGCGCCTCGATGGATTGCTCGATGAGCCTCGTCCTGGGACACCGCGCAAGGTCAGCGACGCGGAGGTGGAGCGAGTGCTGGCCATGACTCTGGAATCGCTGCCGCGTGACGCCACGCATTGGAGTACGCGCTCGCTGGCGAAGCAGTGCGGACTCAGCCGAAGCACCGTCAGCCGCATCTGGCGAGCGTTCGCCCTGCAACCGCATCGCAGCGAGACGTTCAAACTTTCCAAAGACCCGCTGTTCATTGATAAGGTTCGCGACATCGTTGGACTGTACATGAATCCTCCGGACCGCGCACTGGTCCTGTGCGTCGATGAGAAGTCGCAGATTCAGGCGCTGGACCGGACGCAACCGCTGTTGCCGATGCGTCCCGGACAGGCCGAGCGCCGCAGTCACGATTACAAGCGCCACGGCACCACGTCCCTGTTTGCCGCGCTCGATGTGCAGACTGGAACGGTGATCGGCGCCTGCCATCGCCGGCACCGCAGTGTGGAATTCCGCAAGTTTCTCGACACCATCGAGCAGGCAGTGCCCGCGTCGCTGGACGTCCATTTGATTCTGGACAACTACGGCACTCACAAAACCGCGGCCATCCGCGCATGGCTGGCCAAACGTCCCCGTTTCCACGTGCACTTCACGCCGACCAGCGCCTCCTGGATCAATCTGGTCGAACGGTGGTTCGCCGCTCTTACTGAGAAACAGCTTCGCCGTGGCGTTCACCGCAGCATTCGCGAGTTGGAAGCGGCCATCAAAAGATATTTATCGCTCACCAACGAATCGCCCCGGCCCTTTGTCTGGACGAAGACGGCCGATGAAATCCTGACGTCGGTTGCACGCTTTTGTCAGCGGACTTCGGAGACAGGACACTAGCAGGCTGCTGAAAAAGCCCGAAAACCGCTTGTTTACACGCGCGGCTCGGAAACGTAGCTACGTGTTTGCAGGTGGTTACGGAACCGCGACGGTGACGGAGCGGGGACCAGATAGCCTTTTTCAGCATCCTAGCAGTACATCAGCGTCTCCGCATCACGTGCTCGCGCCATATGCGCGCGAACTCCGATAACGCGGTCGCGTGCCGGGCGCCGGTCAACAGACGCGCCAGCTCCCAGGCTGCCCAGGCGAAGCAGGCCGCGGTGATCCAGACGTGCATGACGGAGAAGGCGAACTGCACCAGCCAAAACACGAACAATACCGCCGCTTCCCACCAGCGCAGATCCATGTTCACCAGAAACATCATGCCCATCAGGGCCTGCGCGATGGTCATCAGCAACTCCAGCTTCTGTTGATGGTCGAACGGAATCGCGGACGGCGAACCTCGGCTGAGCGAATAGACCACGGGCAGCATGGCGGTGAGCAGCGTCCATTGATTGATATTGCTGGACACCATGTTCATGAGGGCCATGGGCGCGCGCGTCACCGTGCGGGCGAAATAGAACGTGGACAGCATCTCCGGGAATTCCGACGCGAACGGCGCGACCCACTGGATGAACAGGAAACCCGGAATGGCGAGGAACGCGGAAAGGGCCAGCAGGCTGCCGAGAAAGGGCTCGGCCACGAAGTAGATGAGAGCGCCACCGGCGGCAAAGCACGCCGTGATCAGCAGGATGCGACGCCACCGCGGGGCCAGGACGATGAGGCGCGGAACGGTTTGGAGATTATCGATTCCCTCTTCGCTTTCCGGCGGGATGCGCTGGAGGATGGCGAGGTACGCCGCGTAGATGCCGATGAGAACCACCGAATCGAGAAGCGTGAGCCGGCCTTTCAGCAGCACGAACGACATGTAGATAAGCGCGGCCAGAAGACCGACGATGTTGACGCTGTGCTCGCGATCCAGACGGATGCCGGCGAGGTGGCGGCCGGTTTTGCGGCGGTGAGATATGGCCGCGACGAAGTAGATCATCGGCCAGCCCAGGCCGGTCAACATGCGCAACGCCCCGGTCAGGTTGGCCAGCAGGAAAGCGGTCTGTTGCTTCCAGGCGAACAACCCTTCCACCGCTAGTTCGGGCAGCGTCTGCATCCACGCGAGAATGGCGAGCGCGAAGCCCTGGGCGATGAAGAACTGCGCGGACTCGGCGCCCCACGCGATGGCCATGGAGGCGAAGAGAAGACACGGTGCCGTCCACAGGATGGCGGCTGGGCCGACCGCGCGAATGGGCTCCGCGCCGATTACCAGCAACGCCAGAAAACAGGCTGAGGAGCCGCGGAGGCCGGCAGGCAGGGCATGGCCCTGCCCCACTTCTAATCGTCGGATGCAGCGAAGATTCCGTTCGGCCAGTTCGATAACGCCGGCTCCGATGACGCGAGGGCAGTGCGTCACACCACATGGTACAACAGAGGTTTGATTCACGTAGTTCGAACCGCACAGCGAACATACGACGCCATTATCGAACGCGGCTGCCTGGGACGTGTAGCGGAATTCCTGCCTGCCAACGCGAGCACGATTTTCGTGGTGAGCGAGAAGCAAATTTGGGAATTGTACGGCGCGCAGGTGGCGAGCGCGCTGCCCGGGCATGAGGTCCTGTTTTTCCCGGGCGGCGAAGTGAACAAACGCCTGGCCTCGCTGGAGGAACTTGCCGAGCAGATGGTGGCGCGCGGCGCGGACCGTTCCAGCGTGGTGATCGCAGTGGGCGGCGGCATTGTGAACGATGTCTCCGGATTCCTGGCGGCGGCGTTCATGCGCGGCATTCCGGTGATTCAGGTTCCCACCACGCTGCTGGCGCAGGTGGACGCGTCGGTAGGCGGAAAAACGGGCGTCAACTTGTGCAGCGGCAAGAACCTGATGGGCAGTTTCCATCAGCCCCTGGTGGTGCTGATTGACCCGTTGGTTCTGGCCAGCCTTTCCGATCGCGAATATAACGCGGGACTTTTCGAAATTATCAAGTGCGGCATCATTGCGGACGCGGCCCTGTTCGACGTGCTGCGAACGGAAAGGGATGGAGTGCTGGCACGCGACAGCGCGATGCTGGAACACATCATCTCCGATTCGGTGCGCATCAAGGCCGAGGTGGTTTCCGCGGATGAGAAGGAAGGCGGGTTGCGGCGCATTCTGAATTTTGGCCATACGTTTGGTCATGCGCTGGAGGCGGAGACGGGCTACCAGCGGCTGCTGCATGGCGAAGCGGTGGGCTGGGGCATGCAAGCCGCCACGGAGCTTTCCCGTCTGGAGGGCGTGCTTGGAGATGCCGACGCCAAGGTGATTGCCGCTTGCATTGATTCGTACGGCGGTGTTCGCGCGCTTGATGGCGTTGACCCGGCGCGGATCTTCGGGCGATTGCGCAGCGACAAGAAGACCGTTCGCGGGCGCGTTCACTTCGTGCTGGCGGAACGCATTGGCGCGACGCGCATTACGGCGGACGTGGACGACGCGAATGTGCTGGCGGCGATCCGGACGGCTCTGGCCCGGAATTAGCCGCCGATTCAGACAGATGAACGCAGATATGACGGAAATTGCGTGAGGACCGGAACCACTCCCGCAGGAGCGCGGAGCGAGGAACAGGCCGCGGCATGGGTTCGCGAGATGTTCGGCCGCGTGGCGCCGCGCTACGATCTGCTGAATCATCTTCTTTCGGCTAATATCGACCGCTACTGGCGCGCTCGCACGGTGCGGCGCGTTCGCGACATTCTGACTCGCCCCGAGGCGGTGTGCGTGGATCTGTGTTGCGGCACGGGTGATTTGATGTTCGCGCTGCAGAAGCGGGCCACGTGCCGGGTTCTGGGCAGCGACTTCTGCCATCCCATGCTGACGGCCGCGCGCGCGAAACGCCCTTGCGCCGTGTTTGAATCGGATGCGCTGCATCTGCCCGTGCGCGACCATTCGCTGGATCTGATCACGGTGGCCTTTGGGTTTCGCAATCTGGCCAACTACCGGCGTGGCATGGAGGAGATGTCGCGCGCGTTGAAGCCGGGCGGCACGGCCGCGATCCTGGAGTTTTCGCAACCGCCCAATCGCGCGTTCGCTGCGCTGTACAACTTCTATTCGCGGCACGTGCTGCCGGCTGTCGGGGGCTTGCTGTCCGGCTCGCGCGAAGCGTACACGTATCTGCCGGAATCGGTGCGAAAATTCCCCGGCGCGCGCGAATTGGCCGAGGAAATGCGCGCGGCGGGGTTTCATGAGGTGGAGTACGAGCGGATGACGGGCGGGATCGTGGCGCTGCACGTGGCGAGGGCGCAAGGCACGAATAACGCGACTGCCGCCGCGTGTCCCCGGTGATCAGCGGGCGGCGCACTCTTGCAGCGCGGCCTCGAGTTGTTCGCGCGTGTACGTGGTACTGATGAACAGCTCCTGCCTGGCGCCCGCGCTCAGCGCGATGGCTTTCCAGCCATTGGTGGTGGGCACCGTCACGTGCACCTTCACTTCGCCCCTGGCGTTCCGGACCGGCCGGATGACACCCGGAATCACCGACCGCACTTCGGAATGCCGGGCCAGCAGACGCTCCAGCATATCGCGCACGCCATCGATGATGCTGTGCTCCACCTTGAGCTTGCCCTTGGCCGCGCGGAGTCTCACTTGAACCGCTTTCTGTATTGAAAATCGACGCCGAAGAATCCATTCTCGTCGCGCACCGCCACCACGGACCAGTTTGAACTCAGGTCCCACTCGAACTGGATGAACTGCTCCTGGGTACGGGCGAGGTTGGTGGTGTAGGTGAGCGTAACATCCTTGGAGATCTGTTGCTCGAGAGAGAGGTGCGCCTGTGGAACCGAGGTGATGTCGGAATCCTGCGGGTCGATCTTGATGTGACTAACGCCGAAGAATTGCTCCAGGCGGCCATTGGAGGGCGCGGTGATGGCTTGCTGGAGCAGCGCGTTCGAACCGCTCGACAGGAACCCTGTTTGCCCGCTGGCTTGCGTGCTGGACAGCTCTCCGGGCGCGTTGGGCGTGCGCCCGACGGTGAGGAGCGCCACAATCTGCTCGCTCTTGAGCGGCGGATCGGAGCGATAGGAAAGATTGAGCCGGTTGAGCGGACCGTTCAGAATGATGTCGACGGTGACGCCGCGTTCGCGCGTCTCCAGATCGAGATCCACCACCGGATCGATTTTCAGCTGATTGTAGAAGTGCACCTCGCCGCGATTGATGGTGTAGTGATTGCCGAAGAACTCGACGCGGCCCTGGCTCACGCTGAGGTTACCGATGACCACGGGCCGTTGCGGCGTCCCAGTGATGTGAAGATTGGCCTCCGCCTGGACGCCCCGCGCCAGCGAGGTTTGCAGTTCCAGGTTCGCCGCGCTCTCCACGCGAAGGTCGAACTGCAGACCCTGGAAGTACGGATTGGACTCGGCCGGCGTGGATACGGGCTTGCCCGCTTGCGCCAGGATTGAGCCGATGTCGGTGCTTGGATTGAAGCTGGCCTTGCTCACCGTCATGTTCCCCGAGACCAGGCTGCTCTTCGAGGTACCGGTGAGATCCAGGGCGGCGTCCACGGTGACGCTGGCGCCCTGGGAACGGTAGCGAACATCGTCGGCGCGAGCGCCCACGTGGTAGGTGAGCAAAGGCGCGGCAAAGCCAACGAACCCGGTGAAGGAGATGCGCCCACCGCCGGTCTCCGCGCTCAACGTCTGGATGGTGGCGCGAGTGCGATCGAAAACGATGACGCCGTTCGCCTTGTCGACGCCGTTGGGCAGGTCAGCCAGGTAGAGCGATGCGTTCTGCAATTCGAGGCTGCCGTTCAATTGCGGATTGTCCAGCGAGCCGCGAATGGTGGCGCGGACGGTGGAGCGCCCGGACGCCAGCAGATCGGAGTTGAACAACTGGAGAATGCGCAGATTGATGGAACCATTGACGACGGCGTTCCAGGGATTCTGCGCGCCCAGGCCGATGCGTCCACGAACTTCCAGCTCCGTGTCGGTGGCGGAGAAGCGCGCGTCGCGGATATCGGCTCCCGTTTGGGTTACGGCCAGCACCACCGGGCTGGCATTCTGCAGCGTGACGTCAGGCGCCGCGGCGCGCCCCTGCACGTCGGGATTGGGGGTCATTTGGACCCGCTCCAGGCGCACCTCACCGTGCAACTGGGCGGTGTCGGCCAGGGGGCCGCTCAGCGATGCCGAACCCGTCACCGTGCCGCAGAACGGAAGGTCATGGGGCGGCTCGTTGCGGGCGGCCGAGACAATGCCGTCAATGGTGGCAAAACTGACTGGCGCGAAATCGAGCTTTGCATTGCCTGGGTAATTGCTTTCCAGCTTCCACTCGCCGCTGGCGCGCACCTGCGATTCGCGAAGATTGCCTTCGGCGGTCACTTTGAGGGTATCGCCGGTGGTGCCGGCGGCGATCGAAAAAGTCCCCAGCGGCTTGCCGTTCACGGTGGCGTCACGCACGGCCAGGGAGCCTTTGAGGGATTGCAGATCGACGTGCTGCTTCGCCACGCGCGCCGTGCCGGAAGCGGTGAGCTCGGCTTTTCCGCCCAGAGCGCCGCCCAGATCGCGGACGTGGGCAATGTCCTCCAGACTGACGCCCGCGCCGGAGACCTGAAACGCGAGCGCGCCGTCAGTCTGCCACTCTCCGGAGAACTGCACGTGCCCTCTGGCGGCGTCGGCGGCGCCACTGGTCACTTCGATGGAGTCCGGCGTATAGCGGAAGTCCACCTGAGCGCTGGTGAAGTGCTCGCGCCAGGCAGTCACGTTGGTGGCGTTCGCGCGGCCCTGTACGACAGGCCTGCCGTAAGTGCCCGCGAGCGTGAACGACCCGGAAAAAGACCCGCTGGCGGGCCAGGTCTTTCGGGCTTCGGCGATAAGCCGGGCGAGATCACCATCGCGCACGGAGAAAGCGCCGGCCACTTCGCTTGCGCTGGCAACGCGCCAGTCCCGCAGTCCCAGTTGCCCGTGTCCGTTCAGTTGCATTTGATCGTGGGTCACATCCAGATCGTGAACGTCGAGGCTGCGGCGGGTGAGCTGGAAGTTAGCGGCAAGGTGGTTGAAGTTCTGTTTGGCGTACACGAACGCGCCCAGCTCCGCGTGGCCGCGGATGGCGGGGTCATCGAGCGGACCTTGCACGGTGGCGGTGACGCGGGCGGAAGATCCACCGGCCAAGGTGACGGGGATGCGGTCCGGCGGCTCCACGCGGGCGAGCGCGAGCAAGGGCATCAACTCATCGAGGTCGGGAGAGTCCACGTTCACGCTCAACACCTGGCCGAGGGTCCCTTCCACGGTCACGCGGCTTTGTCCCAGAGTAATCTGCGATTGGCCGAGACGCAGGACACCGGCGGCCTGGTCGTAATTCACATCGAGACGGCCGGATACACCGGCGCCGGATGCCACGGGCGCGATATCCACAACCGCTTCGGCCACCACGTCGCGCACCCCTTGCGCCGTTAGCGCGCCGGATGCGCTCAGCGGCCCGCCGAGCGTCCCCTCCCAGGGTGGCACGCGCGCTGTCTGGGCCTGCACCAGTTGCCGGATGGAAATGTCGCGGGCCTGCCCATCCACGAGGAAATTCTTCCAATGGTCGATGGCGACGCGGCCCTGAAAGCTTCCGCCGAGCGCGGAGAATACCGCACCAGTCAGGTCGACCCCGGATTGCGTAAGCACAGTGTTCGCGGAAAATGAAGCGCCGTCCAGATTGAAGGAGGAGGTGCGAAGATCGATGCCCCGGCCGGCGGTCCGCCCGGCGAGGCGAAGGCCGGACGCAGAGAACGACAGACGGCCATTGAACGCGACGTCGCCGCGATCGGAAAACTCGAGCGCCAGGGGGCGTTGCACGTCGGCCACCGCGATGTTGGCGCGAACGGCGAGGTCAGCGACCGGAGAAGCCCAGTTGAGCATCGTACCGCTCAGGTCGACGTTGCTGTGCGGCATGCGCAACTGGCTTTGCAGGATGCGCACACCTTCCTTGTCGATGGCGACGGATGCCGACAGATCGAAACTGAGGTCATTGGCGAGGCCGGCGGTGACGTGCAGGGGCGAGAAGGAGATGTCGCCATGGTACCGGGGTCCCTGGAAATCGTAGACCAGGCTGGCCGTGAGATGCTCGCCATGAACCTGCAAGGGAAATCGCTGCTGGTTGTACTCAATGAAGCCGTTGTTCAGCGCCACCCGCCGAATGGCCAGCTTCAGCACCTGTTCGGCAAGCGATCCCGGCGTCCGCGGGATTCTCGGCTGGGGCAAATTCGTGGAACCGTCCGGGCGAACGACGATGGTGAGTTCCGGCTTCTCCACGGCGAGGGACTGGATATCGATGCTGCGCTCGATCATGGAGACGATCTTCAGCCCGACCCGAATGGAATCGGCGCGGAAGAGCGGCCGCGCATCGGACGGCTCGAGGCCATGCAGAACGAAGGGCGCGACCTCGGCGGTCATGGTATGCCAGTCGAAACGGAACGATCCGATCTCGGCGCGTCCGCCGGTGCCGCGCTCCACTTCGCTGACGATGCGCTCGCGAACCCGGTCCTGAAACCAGGCGGACCGGAGCACGGCGATGCCCGAAAGCACGGCGATCAGGCACAGCGCCACGGCTGCGCCAACGCAGCGCAACAGCAATTTTGCGCGCCGGCTCATTCGAAAGCGTCCTTCCGATAGCTGACGTTGAGCTGCTTCCGCGCTTCGCCGAGCCAGGCATCGAGGGCGTGATCGACCTGTTCGGCGGTCAGGATCCGCTCAATGGAATCGTGGCTGTCCGCGAGAGATGGAATTTCTCTCTGGCCCTGAGCTTTCCATTTCCCGACCTGCTGGTTGTAATAGGATTCGATGGCTGCCCGCGGCACGTTGACGGCCGGCTTGAAGCGATAGTCGATGAAGCGCAGCGTGGTGAGTTGCCACCACAACTCTTCGTGAACGTCATCGCGGGTGAGTTCGTACTCTTGCAATCCGGCGACGTATTTCGCTTCGCCGCCATACTGGCCGACGATCTGCTGCTCCAGCGGGTCCGCTTCGCCCTTCTCGGGCATGGGGTAGTGGGTGGATTCCATTTCCCGGCGGATTAGTTCCTGCTTGATGAGGCGCTCGGCCGCGGCTCGCTTGGCGGCGGCGGAAAGATCGGGGGTGTTGCGATTGAGGAACGCGGCTATGCGGATCTCGTGGATGAGCTGCTGTTCGGTGATGACGCGATCGCCAATGGTGACGGCGATGCGATCGATGATCTCCGCTGGGGCGGCGGAGATGAGGAGGATTGCGAGGAAGAATAGGGGCCGGTTCAGGCAGGGCATGGCCCTGCCCCACTGCGGGGTTCGCATCAGAATGCCTCTCCCAGGGTGAAGTGAAACTGGAAGCGGTTGATACGCTGCTCTACCTTTTCGCCCGTGCCGAAGAGTAACTGATCGTAAGTGCCCTGATAACCGAAGAAGCGGGGTGAGTTAGGGCTGAACGCCAGATCGAATCTGAGCGGGCCAATGGGCGTGTGATAGCGCACGCCGAATCCGGCGGTCTGCACGGCATAGTTGAAATCCTGCAGGTTGTCCTGGTGATAGCGCAAGCTCAGGTCGCTCAGATCCGAATAGACGTTGCCCATGTCGTGGAACAGAACGCCTCCGATGTTATCGCCGATGAGGGGGAAGCGCAGCTCCACGGTGTTCATGAGCAGAGCAGTGCCGCCAATGGGGAAGCCGGTGATGGGGTCGCGCGGTCCGGCCTGATTGTCCGGAAAGCCGCGATCGGTGGTGGACCCGCCGGAAAAGAAACGCTCCGCCAGGGGGATATCGGTCTCGCCGCCAAAACGCGCGAGATCGCCGAAGTAAGTGGACCGCGCGAGCACGATGGACTTAGTGATCTGGTGATAGGTCGCGTTCCGGAAAATGACCCGGCCGTAATCGGTGCTTGCCCCGAACAAGCCAGCGGCGACGCCGAGATCCAGCGTGGTGTAGATGCCGCGATGGGGATCGACGGGATTGTCGCGCCGGTCGTCAATGATGCCCAGCGACAGAACTCCCACGCGCACCGGCTGCGAGAGAAGGGGGATGAGTTCGGGGGAGACCAGAGGCGTGCCGATGACGTCCGCTTTCCGGTACAGGAACCGGTATTGAAAGGTGAGCGCGCGCGAGCGGCGCTGCGAAAACTGGATGGAGGCCTCTTCGCGGCGGTCGGTGAAGGTGCGGACATCGTGGGAATAGTCGTACAACACCGAAAACTGCAGGTCGATTTTATCGTTGCCGCGGAACTGAGGAGCGAGATACGTGAACAGGCCGAGTTGCTCAAAAGTGGACACCTGCGTCTGCAGGCTGAGCGTATGACCGAGGCCGAGGAAATTGATGCGGCTAATGCCGATCTTGATCTGCGGGCTGAATCCCTCCGCGCCAGCGGGGTTACTCAGATCCGTGGCTCCTCCGCCGATGCGGGCGATCTCCGCGCCGAATCCGAATGTCAGGGAATACTTCCTGGCTTCATCCATGTCGTACAGGACATATTTGTCGGGCTCCTGACCGTCCGGATTCTGAAACGCGGTCTGCACGCGCGCGAATATACCGAGATCGTAGAGGCGCCTCTGGCTCTCGTTCATTTTCACCTGAGAGACGGGGTCCCCGGCGTGGACGCTGATCCGCTTCGAGACCAGGCTCGGCCGGGTCTCGTGCAATCCGCTCAGCAGGACTCCACGCACGTAGCGGCGCGAGCCGGGGTGCACGGTGTAGGTGATATCAACGCGCTGCACGGCCTCATCGGGAGTGGCCACATAGTCGAACGTTGCATCCTCATATCCGTTGTTGAAGAAGTGACTGAGCACGAGGTCGCGGTCGCTGGCCACGCCGATGTCGCTATAGGGCTCGCCGGGGCTGAGGCGCAGCTCGGGCCGAAGGGCGTCCCGATCCGCCTGGGGAATCCCTTCCAGGTTGAGCCGCGATACGAACCACTGCGGCCCTTCCGCGATGGTGAGATACACCGCGAGGTGGCCGCGCTTGCCGCGGTAGTTATCCTCCGTCCGGGCGTTCACGCGCACGTCGCGGAAGCCATTGGAGCGGTACAAATCGCGGATTGTGCTCAGATCCTGGCGCAGATAATCGGGGCTATAGCGGCCATGACGATAGCGGACGGCCGTGGCCGGCATCACATACATGCGGCGGCGCAGCGCGGCCGTAGTGAAGTACTTGTTCCCGCTCAACTCCAGATGCGCCAGGTTGTGCGGGGAGCCGAGCTTTACAGTGTAAGTAATCACTTCCTCGCCGGAGTTTGTGCTGGACAGGTCGAAATCGGCGGTGGCGTCGAAATAACCCTCCGCCTGCAGGTACTCAATGAGGTTACGGCGGCCTTCCACCAACAAATCCTTGTCGACCGACCGCTCCTGATAGATGGGGATCAACTGCTTGAGGTGCCCACGCGAGAGCTTCATGCCCACTACCTTGACCAGAACCAGCGGACCCGGGTCGATATCGAGCGATGGCGTGACCGTGTTGGTGGCCGCATGATAGTCGAGCCCGGTCAGGGTCACTTTCACGAGCAGGCGGTTATGCTTCTGGAAGCTGGATCGCACGCCGTTCACGCCGTCGTCGAGACGCGCTTCGGTGAACTGCTTCCAGCCGCGAGTGGAGAAAGGATTGCGCCAGCCAGTGGCGTGGACGATTTCCACCTGAGTGCGTCCGGTGTTGCCGGTGACCTGAACGCCGTCGAACCTGGCGCGAGCTCCGGCGTGAATGACGAACTCGATATCCATTTGGCGCGTGTCCGCGTGGGGCGTCTCGCGAGCCTCCACCGACGCCTTGTAAAAGCCGTTTCGCCGCAACGAGTCTTCGATGTTCTTTTTGGCTAGATCAATGTCGGCGGCGGAGTACGGGGCGCCGAGCTGGAGTCTGGTTGCCGTTTCCAGTTGCGCCGTGGAAGGCGGTTCGGCCGCACCGAGCACGACGACCTTCCCCACGAAGAAGGCGGCGGTGGTGATGAAGCGCAGGGTGACGCCGCCATCGGCGGGGCTCGCGTCCACGGCAACGTCCAGATATTCGCCGGTGGAATAGAGCCGTTGGATGGCGCCGGGGATGCCGCTCTCCTTGAACGGCTGGCCGACTTGAATGGGAAGCAGTTCCCGAAGCTGGGCGTCGGGGAGGGGCTGACGCGGCGGATCGAAAAGGATCGCGGTTATGGGTTTGCCTTCGTATTCGCTGGAGGCGGCCAGCGCAGGCAGGATACAAAAGACACTGAGCAGCGCGAGGACACGTAGGCGGCCTTCCGCAAGCGCGGGCACAATCCTCCATAATATAGCAGCGATTGCTACCATCGTAACTTCATGAGCGGCGATGCGGACGAGCGGTATTCGCGGCAGATACTCTTCGCGGGCATCGGCCCGGAGGGCCAGCGGCGTCTATTAGACGCGCGTGTCGCGGTGGTTGGTTGCGGCGCTCTGGGCAGTTTCCAGGCTGCGGCGCTGGCGCGGGCGGGCATCGGAAGAATCCGAATTGTCGATCGCGATTATGTCGAGCTGAGCAATCTGCAGCGCCAATGGCTTTTCGACGAGTGCGATGCCGCGGAGGGGATTCCCAAGGCCGTGGCGGCGCGGCGGCAGATTGCCCGCATCAACAGCAGCGTGGAGGTGGAGGCCGAGGTGGCCGACCTTACCGCTTGCAATGCCGACGACCTGCTGGAGGGCGCGGACATCATCCTGGATGGCACGGACAACTTCGAGACACGCTATCTGCTGAACGACTATTGCGTGCGCGCCGGCGTCCCGTGGATCTATGGGGGCGCCGTGGGCAGCTATGGCATCGTGATGCCGGTGATGCCGGGGCGCACGGCCTGCTTCGCGTGCGTGTATCCCGAGCCGCCCGCGGGCGCGCGGCCCACTTGCGAGACATCCGGGGTGTTGGGACCGGTGACGGCGCTGGTGGCCAGTTTGCAGGTGAGCGCGGCACTGAGGTGGATGGTGAGCGGCGAGGTTTCCGCGGGCATCGCTACCGCCGATGTGTGGACCGGCGAATTGCGGCGCATCGCGCAACCGGCAGCCGATCCCGATTGCCGCTGCTGCGGGCGACGTGAGTTCACGTGGCTGGAACAACGCCGGCGCGCGCCCATCAGCATGTGCGGCCGCGATGCGGTGCAGATTCATGAACTGAGCCGTCCGCTCGATCTAGCGGAGCTGGCCGGGCGGCTGCGGGCGCTGGGGGTGGTTAGAGCCAATGAGTTTGCTTTGCGCTTCGAGATATCGCCGTATCTGATGACGGTGTTCCCGGATGGGCGGGTTATTGTGAAGGGCACCACGGACGTGGGTATCGCGCGGAGTTTGTATGCGAGGTATATCGGGGGGTGATGCGATTCTGCCCCACGAGGGCAAGGCCGCAACCAACGGAAAAGCCTGCCCCACCTTGAGAAGATTCCCCGGTATGGTAGTCCAAAGCGGCGTAGCCGCGACGGGATCGGCAGGCAGGGCATGGCCCTGCCCCACAGCCAAGGGGGATTCTCCTGTGTATTCGTCAAGAACGTTCGAGGGCGGCTGCTACTTGCTCGCGCGCCTGCTGAGTGATCTGGTCGCGGCATTTCATGGTCAGGCCTTCGGTGGGGATGGGCTGGCCAACCAGCATTCTTACGCGGCCGGGGCGGGGGAAGCCGGAGCCGTACGGCAGCACTGGCCGCGTCCCCAGCAGCGTCAGCGGAACCAATGACACTCCCGCCTTGATGGCGATATAGGCCGCGCCCTCGCTGAATGGTCCCAGGGCGCCATCGTGGGAGCGCCCGCCTTCCGGGAAAATCAGAAGCGAGATGCCGCGTTTCTGGACCGTGTCCGCGGCCATGCCGAGCGTCTTCAGATTCTGACGCGCGTTACCGCGAAATACCGGGATGTGGCCCGCACGCTGCAGGTGCGTTCCGAGGAAAGGAATCATGAACAGGCCGCGCTTGGCCAGAAAGCGGAACTGCACCGGAATGTTCCCCAGCACCACGGGCGTATCCATGTAACTCACATGATTGCTGGCGAAGACGTACACGCCATCGGGGGAGATGTTATCCAGACCCTCCACCTGGACCCTCACGCCGGCGATGCGCAGCAGCGTTCGCGACCAGGCGACGGCAATGGCCGCCTGGCGGCGTCCGGCGGGGTCGAAGAACGACGTGGCCACGCTCACGGAGGCGAACAGAATGGTGGCCAGCACGATCAGCGGGTCGGTGACGAGCGCGGCCCACACGGTCCAGAACATGAACCTTCATTCTACGAGCAGCGCGCGCGCTTCACCGACCACGAACAGGGACCCGGTGACGATGATGACGCTTTCCGGCGCGGCTTTCCCTCTGGCCATTTCGAGCGCGGAGGTGATGTCCGGCGCGGTGCGGATGTCCGGGTGCGGTGACGCTTCGCGAATTACGTCGCCGGGGGCCATGGCGCGGGAGTTCGCGGGCGCCGTCACGATGACACTGGACGCAAGGGGGAACAGCTCGGCGGTCATCTCGAAAACCGGCTTGTCGCGCATGACGCCGTAGACGAGATGGATATCGCGCTTCGCAAAGGTACGACGGATATAGGCGGCCAGCGCCCGCGCGCCGGCCGGGTTGTGTGCGCCGTCGAGAATGATGTCGGGACGCTCTGCAACCCGCTCCAATCGCCCTGGCCAGCGGGTCTCGGCGATGCCAGGGGGGGAATAGCCGAGCTTGCGCAGCGCCAACGCCGCCGCGATGGCGTTATCCACTTGGTGCTCGCCGGCCATGGGGCAGTGCACGCGTTCCCCGTCCAGCAGGAACGTGCTTCCGCAGGGGGTGATCTCAAGCCTGGACACCCGGGCTTCGGCGGCGAGTTCGAAGGGCACGCCGAGTTGGGCTGCCCGCTCCTCCAGGACGCGGCTCACCGGCGCACTCTGACGGGCGAAGACGGCCGGTACTCCCGGCTTCAGGATGCCTGCCTTCTCGGCCGCGATCTGCTCGATGCTGTCGCCCAGAAAGTTCTGATGATCGTAGTCCACGGGGGTGATGACGCACAACTCGGGCACGATCACGTTGGTGGCGTCCAGCCGCCCGCCGAGCCCCACCTCCATCACGGCCATCTCCACGCCGCGCGCGCGGAACAGCAGGAAGGCCATGGCGGTGACGCTCTCGAAATAGGTGGGATGAAGATCGATTTCGCCGGCTGCCATCATGCGCTCGGCAGCGTCGTGAACCTCCTTGAACGCGCGCGCGAACTCGCCTTGCGAGACCGGCGTCCCGGCAATCTGAATTCGCTCCACCGGCTCCACCAGGTGCGGCGATGTGTAGAGGCCGGTGCGCACGCCGGCCGCACGCAACCCCGCCTCCACCATGGCCGAAACCGAACCCTTCCCATTGGTGCCCGCCACGTGGACATAGCGGCAGGCCGATTGCGGATCGCCGAGCCGGCGCAACAGCAATCCCATACGGTCGAGCCCCAGTTTGGCGGCGCTGACTTCATTGCCGAGCGCGTACAACTGCTCAACGGCTTCCCGATAGGTCATGAGCGACTTCATGATGCCATATGCTGGAGGTTATATATGGCGCTGACCGTCGCCCAATTGACCGAGCGCCTGCTGGCATCGTACGATCGCGCCGGCGGGATCAATCACGTGGATGGGAACAACCTGCCGTCCAAGCAGGCCATCGCGGAGATCACGGTGGAGTTGCTGCGCCTGCTGTTTCCGGGATTCTTCGACGAAAAGCCGATCCATTCGTCGGAAATCGGGGCGGTGACGAGCGCGCTTCTGGAAAGCGTGGTGGTTCGGCTGGAGACGGAAATCCGCAAGAGCCTGGAGTACGCTCCACCGCGCGGGCTCGGCCACGAGGACCTTCCCGACGCGGCGCGCACGCTCACCTGCCGTTTTTGGGCAAGCTGCCGCGAGTGCGGGAATTGCTGCAGACGGATGTGGAGGCGGCCTACACGGGAGATCCGGCGGCCTACAGCAAGGACGAAGTTATCGTCGCGTATCCGTTCATCGAAGCGATCGCGGTGCAACGGCTCGCGCACGAGCTGTATTTGGACAAGGTTCCACTCATTCCACGCATCATGACCGAATGGGCGCACGCGCGAACCGGGATGGATCTGCATCCGGGGGCGCGCATCGGCACGCATTTCTTCGTCGATCACTGCACCGGGACGGTGGTGGGCGAGACCACCATCATCGGCAACCACGTGAAGATGTATCAGGGCGTGGGTCTGGTTGCGAAATCGCTCGCGGCGGGGCAGGCGCTGCGCGGCCACAAACGCCATCCGACCATTGGCGATCGGGTGACCGTTTACGCGGGCGCCACCATCATGGGGGGCGACACGGTGGTGGGCGAGGGGAGCACCATCGGGGCCAGCGTCTTTCTCACTACCAGCGTTCCGGCGAATTCGCTGGTGGTGCTGGAGGCCACGAACATGAAGGTGATTCCCAAGAAGTTGAGCGACGGCTACGTGGTGGATTATCAGATCTGACAGGATGCTGAAAAAGGCCATTTGGTCCCGCTCCGTCACCGTCGCGGTTCGGTAATCACCTGCGAACACGCAGCTACGCTTACGAGCCGAAACATATCGCGAAAATGCCGATGGACAAACAATCCAACAAGGTTTATTCTTGACTCCGGCGCGTCGGAGAGAAGAAATCATGAGTCAATTGCCATTGGAAAACATCGTCGCGGCCATCGGCGGACTGGGCACCGCGGCCTTTGGTCTGGTAGATGCAACCAAGGTTTTCGGGGATTTTGGAGTGAACCGAATCGGGTTCAAACGCATCGCCGAGGCTGTCGCAAAGTTGACACCGGGTGCTGGGGTGAATGGGTTGTCCCAGGGAAAAGTCCTGGACACGCTGCGGGCGAACTGGTACAACGGGACCGATCTTGGCAGCCAGAAGGCGATTGCGAAATCCCTGATTAAGCTCAATCTCAACCCGGATAATGCTGCCGCGTTGGCCAGGGCAACGGGCGTGGACCCGGACATTCTTACGGCGGTAGCCAGGAGCATCGCGGCCGGAACCACGCTGAGCCCCGCTCAATCGGATGTCTACGGCCGTTTCGATCTGATTTTGACCGCTTTGCTCGATGAGGTGTACCAACACGGCGACCAGGCCTATCGCAACGGGACGAGGGTGTGGGCGGTGGTGTTCTCCATTGCGCTTGCGTTAGGCGGCGCATTCACGCTGCAAAAGAGCTACGGGCTGGCCGTGCTGGTGGGTCTGCTGGCCACCCCTCTGGCGCCCATTGCGAAGGACCTCTCCAGCGCTCTGGCCGCGGCGGTGAACGCGATGCAGGCGGTGAAGAAATAGGCCGGCTATGACACGATTCCTCGATGTTCGGCTCTGGCCGGTGGGAGGGCCTCTCGGCACCACGGTGAATGTTAACCAGGGAGACAAGGATAGCTACATTGGCCTGAGCCTGGCACAGTTGCAGAGCGACATCCGAGGCAGGGACGTGCTGATCGGCACCCATGGGTTCAACGTGAGCCGCCCGGATGGAGTGGCGGCTTTGTCGAACTGGGAAGGGCTGTTGCAGATTGCTCCCGCGGTGTTTGTGGGAGTGCTTTGGCCGGGCGACTCCATCTGGCTACATGGCCTGGATTACCCGGAGGAGCCGAAGATCGCCGACGGAGCCGGACAGTCGCTAGGGCCGTTTCTCGACGCGAATTTCGGGGGCGCGGCCAGCATTTCGCTTGCTTCGCACAGCCTGGGAGCGCGGGTTGTGCTGTCGACAATCGCCAACATGAAGCGTCCGGTGCGGCGGCTGACGATTATGGCCGGGGCCATCGACGACGATTGCCTGACCACAGAGTTCCAGGCGGTTGTGCCGAAAATCGGAGAGATTTCCGTCCTCGCGTCCCACGAAGACAAGGTGCTCTCGATGTTGTTTCCGCTGGGCAACGTGGCTGGGGGAATCCTTACCGCGGGGCACCCGTGGTGGCATGAGGCGCTGGGCCGCGGCGGTCCCAACCCGGCGCCAGATCACTTCCAGGCTCCGTTTGAGATTCCGGACGACTGGGGCTATGACCATGGGGATTATCTTCGTACCAATCCCCAACTGCCCACTACGTTTCCGCCGACAGAAGATGTTCCGCCGCAGGGGACACCGCGGCCCGCTCCGAGCGACGGGTGGCAGCAGGTTTGGTCCGCCGCGGCGGCTTCGGCGCGTTTCCGGTGACCTGCACCATAGGGCCGACGGCAGGGCATGGCCCTGCCCCACAGGGCCGCAAGAGTTGCTGTCAGACTTACTTGCTCCGTGATCCCTTATAATTCAATTCAGGACTCTGCCAGCCTCCACGCCGCGGGTACTGCGCGACCCTTGTCCGGCTTCGCAGCGATGGCCCTGCATTAAACCGGACCACTCATGCCCATTCGCGTCGCGCTGAACCACAAGACGACTTACCACTACGACCGCCTGGTTGCGCTCTCGCCACAGGTTGTCCGCCTTCGTCCGGCGCCGCATTGCCGCACGCCCATTCCGGCGTACTCGCTGCGCATCGAGCCCGCCGGCCACTTCATCAACTGGCAGCAGGACCCGTTCAGCAACTACCTGGCGCGCGTCGTCTTCCCGGAGAAGGTTCGGCATTTCTCGGTGGAGGTTGACCTGGTGGCCGAGATGACCATCGTCAACCCGTTCGATTTTTTCCTCGAACCGTGGGCTGAGAAGATTCCTTTTGCGTATCCCGCGGATTTGCGCAAGGACTTGCTCCCGTTTCTGGAGGCATCGCCCGCCGGCCCGAGGTTGCGCACTTATTTGCAAGGCATCGACCGCTCGCCGCAGCCTTGCATGGGTTTTCTCATGGGCCTCAACCAGCGACTGCAGGGCGAAATTTCCTACACGATCCGCATGGAGCCGGGCGTGCAGACGTGCGAGGAAACGCTGCGGTTGCGCAGCGGATCCTGCCGCGACACGGCGTGGCTGCTGGTGCAGATTCTTCGGCATCTGGGCTTGGCAGCGCGCTTCGTTTCCGGCTATCTGATCCAGCTCAAGGCCGATGTCAAGCCGGTGGAAGGACCGGAGGGACCGGCGGCGGACTTCACCGATCTGCACGCGTGGGCCGAAGTCTACCTGCCTGGCGCAGGCTGGATCGGCCTTGACGCTACTTCCGGCCTGCTGGCCGGGGAGGGGCACATTCCGCTGGCCGCGACTCCCGAGCCTTCCACGGCCGCGCCGGTGAGCGGCGGCGTGGACCCCAGCAAAGTGGAATTCGCGCACCACATGATGGTGACGCGCATCCACGAAGACCCGCGGGTGACGCTTCCGTATACGGACGAGCAGTGGACGCGCATCGACCAGCTTGGCCGGCAGGTGGATCGCGATATGCAGGCACGGGACATCCAGCTGACCATGGGCGGCGAACCGACGTTCGTATCCGTGGACGACATGGAGGGGGCGGAGTGGAACGGCGCGGCCCTGGGTCCGGAAAAGAGGCGGGCGGCCGGACTGCTGCTGGAACGCTTGCGGAAGCGCTTCGCCCCGGGCGCGCTGCTGCATTACGGACAGGGCAAGTGGTATCCGGGCGAACCGCTGCCGCGCTGGGCGCTCACCTGCTACTGGCGCGAAGACGGCGTGCCGCTCTGGCACGACCGCGAACTGCTGGCCCGAGACGACGGCGAATATCACTTCACCGCGACGGATGCGCAGCGCTTCACCGAAACGCTGGCGCGGCGGCTGGGCGTCGATCCGGAATACACGAACGCGGCGTTCGAAGATCCGGTTTACTATTTGCAGCGCGAGCGGCAATTGCCGGTGAACGTGGATCCGGTGGACAACCATCTGGAAGATGCGGGCGAGCGCGAGCGCGTGCGCAAGGTGTTCGAGCGCGGGCTCAACAACCCCACTGGCTTTGTGCTGCCACTGCAGCGCGCCGAAGGAAAGAACGGGCCGGAGTGGCAGACCGGGCTGTGGATGTTGCGCGGGCAGCATCTGTTTCTGGTGCCTGGCGATTCGCCGGTAGGCCTGCGCCTGCCGCTGCCCAGCCTGCCGTGGGTGGCGGCAGAGGACATGCCGGAAGTGCACGAAGCCGATCCCATGGTGAATCGAGGACGCCTGCCGGTGCCGGAGCGCATCTCGCCCATCGATCCGGTTTTACAGCGCCCTCGCGACACCAGCCGTGACCGCACGCCGGAGATCGGGGAATCCGCGCCCTGGGTGGTGCGCACGGCGCTTTGCGTGGAGCCGCGCGAAGGACGCCTGTACATTTTCATGCCGCCGCTGGAGGCTGTCGAGGATTATCTCGATTTGCTCACGGCGATCGAGGACACGGCCGCGCACCTGGGAATGCCGGTGGTGATTGAGGGCTACACGCCGCCTTACGACGCGCGGGTGCAGCAGTTCCGGATCACGCCCGACCCTGGGGTGATCGAGGTAAACATTCATCCTTCGAGCGACTGGACGGAGCTGGTGGAACGAACCACCATCCTTTATGAGGAGGCGCATCAGGCACGACTGGGCACCGAGAAGTTCATGCTGGACGGCCGCCATACCGGCACCGGCGGCGGCAATCATTTCGTGTTCGGCGCGGCGACGCCCGCGGCCAGCCCGTTCCTGCGCCGGCCGGATGTGCTGCGCAGCATGATCGGCTACTGGCTCAATCATCCTTCGCTTTCTTATATGTTCTCGGGCACGTTTATCGGCCCCACCAGCCAGGCGCCGCGCGTGGATGAGACGCGGCAGGACAGCCTGTATGAACTGGAGATCGCTTTCGGCCTGATTCCCGAACCCGGCGAGGAGTGCCCGCCCTGGCTGGTGGACCGCGTTTTGCGGCACATCCTGGTGGACGTTACCGGCAACACGCATCGCGCCGAGTTTTGCATCGACAAGCTGTATTCGCCGGATTCGCCGACGGGCCGCCTGGGTCTGCTGGAACTGCGCGGCTTCGAGATGCCGCCGCACGCGCGCATGAGCCTGACCCAGCAACTGCTGGTGCGCGCGCTGGTGTCGTGGTTCTGGGAGAATCCGTACCGGCACGCGCCGATTGCGTGGGGCACGCGCCTGCATGACGAGTTCATGCTGCCGCACTTCATCGCGCGCGATTTTCACGACGTGCTGGACGATCTGGCGCGCGGCGGCTACTGCTTTGCGGCGGACTGGTTCGCGGCGCACTTCGAGTTTCGCTATCCGGTATTCGGGCGGGTGAATCATCACGGCATCGAGGTGGAGATCCGCCAGGCTACCGAGCCCTGGTATGTGCTGGGAGAGGAAGCGGCCGTGGGGGCTACGGCGCGCTACGTGGATTCATCGGTGGAGCGGGTTCAGGTGAAGGCGAGCGGGCTGGTGGATCCGCGGTATGTGGTTGCCTGCAACGGGCGGCGCATTCCACTGCGCGCAACCGGCAAACAGGGCGAGTTCGTGGCCGGCGTGCGCTATCGGGCGTGGCAGCCGCCGTCGTGCCTGCATCCGACGATTCCGGTGCACACGCCGCTGATCTTCGACATTGTCGATACGTGGACCGGACGATCGGTGGGCGGATGCTCGTATCATGTGGCGCACCCCGGCGGGCGCAGTTACACGGTGTTTCCGGTGAACGCGAACGAGGCGGAAGGACGGCGGGCTTCGCGATTCTTTCCGTTTGGCCATACGCCGGGACCCATGCCGGTTCCGCCGGTGGAAGAGAACCAGCAATTCCCTATGACGCTGGATCTGCGGCGGCCGGCCGATGGAGCGCGCCATGCGTTCTGAGGCGAAGCAGCAACCAGATCGGCTGGCAGGGCATGGCCCTGCCCCACAAGCAGGGGAGCAGCAACCAGATCGGCAGGCAGGGCATGGCCCCCTGCCCCACAAGCAGGGGAGCAGCAACCACATCGGCTGGCAGGGCATGGCCCTGCCCCACAAGCAGGGGAGCAGCAACCAGATCGGCAGGCAGGGCATGGCCCTGCCCCACTTGGGGTGATGGAAATCCTGTGATATGCCGAACAAATATGCGAGAATGCCGGGATACCTGAAAGGATGAACCCTTCGATCGCAGAACCGGAGGAACAACAGCTCCGGGCGGAGTGGCCCTATCAGCCCATCTCCGGCTATTACGACGAGCTGCTCACGGCGGAAGGGGCGGTGCGCCCGCAATGGCGCGCGCTGGTGGATTCGCTCGCCGCGATCGGGCCGGACGGCCTCGCACGGCGCTGGCAGGAAGGCCGCCGGCTGATTCACGAAAACGGCGTTTCCTACAACGTCTACAGCGATCCACAGACCACCGACCGGCCGTGGCCGCTGGACCCCATTCCGCTGATTCTCGACCGCGCCGAGTGGGCGGCCATCGAAACGGCCGTGGTGCAGCGGGCCACGCTGTTGAACGCGATTCTCGCGGACGCCTACGGACCGCAGCGGCTGCTGCACGAGAACCTGCTGCCCCCGGAGCTGGTGTTCCCCAACCCCGCGTTTTTGCGGCCGTGCTGGGACGTTCCGGTTCCCGGCAGCGTTCACCTGCACCTCTATTCCGTGGACTTGGCGCGCTCGCCGGACGGAAGCTGGTGGGTGATCGCGGACCGCACGCAATCGCCTTCGGGCGCGGGGTATGCGCTGGAGAACCGGCTGGTCTCGGGGCGCATGTGGCCGGATGTTTTTCGCCCATCGCAGGTGCATCGGCTGGCAGGGTTTTTCCAGACCCTGCGCGAAACTCTGCGGGCGCTGGCGCCGAAGCGCGAAAACCCGCGCATCGTGCTGCTGACGCCGGGTCCTTATAACGAGGCGTATTTCGAGCATGCCTTTCTGGCGCGCTATCTGGGCTACACGCTGGTAGAAGGCGGCGACCTGACGGTGCGCGACAATTGCGTGCTGCTGAAGACGCTGGGCGGGCTGCTACCGGTGGACGTGATTGTGCGCCGGCAGGACGCCAGCTACTGTGACCCGCTGGAATTCCGGGGCGATTCCGTGCTGGGTGTTCCGGGGCTGATGCAGGCGGTGCGCAGCGGCAATGTCGCGGTGGCGAACGCGTTGGGATCGGGGGTGCTGGAAACGGCCGCGCCCGCCGCGTTTCTTCCCATCTTGTGCAAGCAACTACTGGGCGAAGAACTGAAAATGCCGACGGTGGCCACGTGGTGGTGTGGCCAGCCGGCGCCGCTGGAGTTTGTGACCGGCCACCTGGCCGACGTGGTGATCAAGCCGGTATTTCCAGGCAGTTCGCGGCAGCCGATTTTCGGCGCGCGCCTGAGCGTGGCCGAGCGCGAGGACCTGATCGCAAAGATGAGAGCCGCGCCCGCGTCGTACGTGGCGCAGGAACAAGTGGCGCTGTCGACGGTACCGGTATGGGAGGACAACCGGCTGCAGGCGCGTCACGTGGCGCTGCGCGTATACGCGGTGGCCAGCGAAGGCACGTACAAGGTGATGCCGGGTGGGCTGACGCGGGTGACGCCGTCGCTCGACAACCTGGTGGTGTCGGTTCAGAGCGGCGGCGGCAGCAAGGACACATGGGCGGTATCGGACGGCCCCGCTTCGCAGTTCAGCCTGCTGCAGACTTCCACGGTTCCGCTGGAAGTGAGCCGGGCCACGTTTGACCTTCCCAGCCGCGTGGCGGACAACTTGTTCTGGCTGGGACGGTACGTGGAGCGCGTGGATTCGGCGGTACGGGTGGCCCGCGCGCTGCTGCCCCGGTTATCCCAGGATGTCGATTCGAGCAACGCGGCGCGGGTGCGCGCGGGCGCGGACATTCTGGCCGGTCTCGGCTACATCCGGCCCGAGCCTCCGGAGGGTGAGAGCAGGAGCGGCTTCCTGGAGCGCGAGGTACTGGCCATGATCTACGGATCGTCAGCGCGGAGCAGCCTCGGCTGGCAGATCCAAAAGACGCGGCGCGCGGGGTGGCTGCTGCGCGACCGCATCTCCGCCGACGCGTGGCGCATTCTGAACCATCTGGCGCAGCAACTCCCGGACACGCTTCCACCCGAGCCGCTACGCTCGGCCGGCGCGCAGGACGCGCTGGATCAGGTGATCGGCACGCTGGCGGCGTTCAGCGGCCTGGTGATGGAGGGCATGACGCGCGGCCACGGCTGGCGCTTTCTGGACATCGGGCGGCGCATGGAGCGCGCATCACAGATGGTGGATTTGCTGCGGCTGGGCCTCGGCTACGAAGGGACCGCCGAGAGTGGCCAGCTCGAAGTGCTGCTGGAGATCGCCGACAGCTCTCTGACCTACCGCTCGCGTTATCTTACTTCAGTGCAGGCCGATCTGATGCTGGATTTATTGCTGCTGGACGAGGCCAACCCGCGTTCGGTGGCGTTCCAGCTGGCGCGACTGCGGGAACATATCGATGAACTGCCGGAAACGCAGTCGCTCATTCGCCGTCCGGCGGAGGCACGGCTGGCGCTGGGGTTGCTTACCGCGGTACAACTCACCGAGGTGCGGGAGCTGGCGCGGACTGATTCGAACGGACGCTGGGCGAATCTGGAAACGCTGTTGAACCGTTTGGCGGCGGACCTGCGTCAGTTGTCGGAGATTCTTACGCGCAGCTACTTCAACCATGCCATCGCGTCCCGGCAGCTTTTCACGCAGTGAGCGCCATGATTGCAAGCGACAAGGGAACCGACGGCAGGGCATGGCCCCGCCCCACAAGGCAGATTTTCAGGTCTGGTAGGACAGGGAGCGAGACGTGATTCTGCGCGCTAACCACACTACCCGGTACATGTACAGCGAGCCGGTTTCCATTTGCCACACGGAGGCGCATCTGACGCCACGCGCGGCGGCGCGGCAGACAGTTCTGCAACATTACCTCAATGTGGCGCCGGAGCCGGATCTGGTGCTCACGCGCAAGGATTACTTCGGCAACGAGATTACCTACTTCTCGATTCACCAGCCGCACCAGACGCTCACGGTGACGGCGACGAGCCTGATTGAGATGCACGGCGCGCAACCACCCGAGCCCTGTCTGACGGCGGCGTGGGAGACCGCGCTCGACGCGGTGCGGCGGCGCGAGACGCCGGAGACATTCGAGGCGTTTCAGTTCGTGTTCGAATCGCCGCGGGTTTTGCTGGGCACGGAGTTCGCGGGATACGCGTCGCCATCGTTCCCGGCGGGCCGGCCGATTCTGGAAGGGGCATTGGACCTGTGCCAGCGGGTGTTCCACGAGTTCGATTACGACCCGCGCGCCACCACGGTAACCACGCCAGTCGATGAGGTGCTGGAATCGCGCCGGGGGGTTTGCCAGGACTTCGCACACCTGACCATCGCCTGCCTGCGCTCGCTGGGCTTGCCGGCGCGTTATGTGAGCGGTTATCTGCGCAGCACGGAGGGCGCGGTGGGCGCGGAGGCGTCGCACGCGTGGGTGTCGGTGTATTGTCCGAACTCGGGCTGGGTGGATCTGGACCCTACTAATAATGCGATGCCGGACGGGCATCACGTGACCATCGCGTGGGGCCGCGACTACTCGGATGTATCGCCCGTGAGGGGCGTGGCGCTGGGCGGCGGCGATCAGATCATCGATGTTACGGTTGAAGTGGTGGAGGCGCGCTAGCGAACTTCTCTGGATCCCTACAAGAACTACAAGCTTCGGTTCTGGGATGGCCGCAGCATGTACTTCGGCACGAAGTCGACCTGGATGCCGACTGCTGGCGAAGTAGTGAAACATCGATCAGGCGGCGATCCATCGACTTCGCACAAGTCGCCGGGGCGGAATAAATACGAGCCCATCACGCTGGAGCGCGGAGTTACCCAGGACCAGTCGTTCAGCTCCTGGGCAAGCCAGGTGTGGAATTACGGCTCCGGGCTGGGAGCGGAAGTTTCATTAGCCAATTACAGGAAGGGCATTGTTCTGGAGTTTTACAACGAGGCGGGTCAGTTAGTGGTCGGGTACAAGATCGGCAGTTCGGGGGTTTCCGAATTTCCGGCTCAGGGCGGGACGATCACGCACCATCTCAAACCGGACCGCATCGAGGAGCAACTGGCGGCGATCTTCGAAAAGTCTCTCCGAAAGGCAGCGCCGTAGTGGGCTGTTCGCACTCAGTCTTTAATAGAAGGCCGCTCCGTGACCGTCGCGGTTCGGAAGCGCATTACCGGCCTACTGAGTAACTCGCGACCGTCCATGGCGGCGCCAAACGGCCGCATTGCCCGCCTACTGCCTAGCCCCGTCGCGTCCAGGCCGTGCTGCACCACCGCGGCGGCGCCAAACGGCCGCATTACCCGCCTACTGAGCAACTCCATCCCGCCGCAGAATGCGGGATTCGATGAAATCGAGACGGTGAGCGTCCAGGCCGCCCTGCACGACCGTGGCAGCGCCAAAATCGAGCAGCTGGTCATTTTCCTTGCTATACGCCGGCCATGCGGGCGCGCCCGGGCACACCGGACGTCCTTCCTTCGCGAAGGAGACCCAACAGGCGTGGATCATGGCGGCTTCCGCGTTGTCGCGCTCCATCAGAAAACGGCCACCCAGCGGGGACTGACGCCAGCTATCGAAGACATACGGAATTTCCGCGCCGTGCGATGCACCGATCATGCGGCCTTCCTGCCTTTCGCGCACATAGGAGAAATGGTAGAGGTATACGTTCGCCTGCGTGGAAGCCTGCCGGGCGGCCCAGCGGCTGGGGGCGGCGAAATAGGTATCGCGAAATATGTCGCGCGCCAGAGCGGCATCGTCGGCGCCGGTGCCATAGTCGGCGCGCGCCGCGGGGATGTCGGAAGGATTGAACCGCGCGAGCGCTGTCGCGGGGTTCTCTATCAGCGACCCTTCGTTGCTGTTCCAGCCGATGATGAACGAAACGTGCGCGGTCTTGCCCTGGGCAAAGGCAACTTCCGGCTGCATGGGGAGCACGCGCCCATCCACGAAGAGCCCATCCGATTCGAGTTTGACGAGGCTCTCCACCGGGGTATCCTGGTCCACGGCGATTTTGGCCGCGTTTGCGTCCTCCTCCGCGCGATTGGGAAGATGCATCCACCAGCCGGCGGATTCGGCAATCGCTTTTTGGAACAGGCCGGCGGCCAGCGGGGACGTCAGGAGCGCCATGACATCCTCGCCGCCGGCCGATTCGCCGAACAAAGTCACGTTCTTCGGATCGCCGCCGAAGGCCGTGATATTCTTGCGCACCCATGTCAGGGCCGCGATCTGATCGAGGAGGCCGAAGTTTCCTTTGTAGAAGCCGAGGACGCCCAGCCGGTAGTTGATGGTGACCAGCACGATTCCGTCGCGCGCGAATGCCGTCCCGTCGTAGTAGCGCTTCGAGCCCGCGCCACTGTCGTTGCCGCCACCATGCACCCACACCATCACCGGGGCCGGCTGCTCTTCGTGCGCGGGCGCCCAGATATTCAGCGTCAGGCAATCTTCGCTCATGTGGCCGGGCGCGCCGTCGACAACGTCAGGCACGGTCGCCTGTGGGCAGGCCGCGCCGAACGCTGTAGCATCGCGGACACCAGTCCACGGCGCCGCGGGCTGGGGCGGATGCCAGCGCAGAGATCCAACGGGCGGCGCTGCGTAGGGGATTCCCTTGAAGGTTTGGATGTTTCCGTCCGAGGCGCCGGATAACGTACCGGAGTCTACGGGTACCTGGACAGGAGCAGCACCGAAAGCGGCGGCCGGGAGGATGAGAAAGAGGGGAAGGAACCGCGGCAACATCAATCTATGGAGGGGACCCACTGGATACGCGGCGAGCGGCCATTTTCTTTTCGAGAGCGGTTATGAGCCGCTGGTGGACGTCCTCGGGAATCACCTGGGGCTGCACCCCTTTGTACACCTGCAGGGTCTTCCTGGTGGTGTCAAAAATGACCCAGCAGTTCGGACACTGAGTCACGTGCGCTTCGAGGTGTGCCTTCAGTTCGGCGTCTACCGTCTCATCCAGGTACTCACTTAGTTCCTGGAGAAAATCCTTACAAGTAAGCAAAGACGTCGTCTCCCTTCCGCTTGAAGAAACGTGTCAGCTTCTCACGAAGCTGCAACCGCGCTCGCAAGAGGCGGCTCTTCACAGCGGGGACGGATATTCCCAAAGCTTCAGCGGTCTCTTCCGTACTCAGTTCTTCGATGTCACGTAAAACAAAAACGGTGCGAAAAGGTGGGCGCAGACCGTCCACGGATTCGTCCAGAATGCGGCCCAGTTCCTCGCGGGAGTAGCGCTGCTCCGGGTTTTCCTCCCACACGGCGATTTCCCTGACCACCGTATCTTCGCCGGTGTCGACGGGTTCGTCGAGGGGCACGGTTTTGTCGCTCTTGCGCTTGCGAAGCTTCATCAGGGCTTCGTTTACGGCAATTCTTACTATCCAGGTGTAAAATTTCGATTGTCCCTGAAATCCGGAGAGATGTTCGAAGGCCTTCAGAAAGGTCTCCTGGAGGACGTCTTCGGCATCTTCGTCGCTCTGGGTGATGTTTTTGGCGAGGCGAAAGATCCTGCGCTCGTAGCGCGTTACCAGTTCGTTAAAGGCTGCCGCGTCGCCCTCGCGGGCGCGCGCCACTAACGCGGATTCGTCGAAAACCCCCGTCTCCACCGGCATTATGGTTATGGTAGCGCATGACCCGCTGGTACCAGAAGATTTATCGGCGAGTGGCGTTGTAGCGCCGCCCAGTGGCGTGAGTCAGATGGCAGGGCATGGCCCTGCCCCACATAGCCAATCATTGCGGGCTGAGATTGCAGGCTACTGCGTGCAGTACTTCAAGCGCGCGCTCGCAGTCCGCGCGGCTGACGCCGAAGTGGGTGAGCGCCCGCATCTCGCGAGCGTTCAGAGCGTTCAGCAAAACGCCGCCGGCCTTCAGCCGTGCGCTGAACTCGGGGCCAGTGAGGCCGGTGGCGCTCACGTCGAAGATGATGATGTTGGTCTGCACCATGGAGGGATCGAGGGCGACGCCGGGAATGCCCGCCAGTTCACGCGCCAGGAAGCGGGCGTTGGCATGGTCCTCATGCAGGCGGGCGGACATCTCTTCGAGCGCGATCAGGCCGGCGGCGGCGAGAACTCCCGCCTGACGCATTCCGCCGCCGAGCCGTTTGCGATAGAGACGGGCTTGCGCGACGTCGGCGGCGCGGCCCACCACCATGGAACCGGCCGGCGCGCCCAGTCCCTTGGAGAGGCAGAACATGACCGTGTCAGCGTCGCCAGTGGCTTCGATCACGGATACGTTGAGGTATGCGGCCGCGTTGAAGATACGCGCGCCGTCCATGTGCACTTTCAGGCCGAGCGCGTGCGCTTCGCAGCAGATCTCACGGACCGCGTCGACCGGGGTGACGCGGCCTCCGGCGATGTTGTGGGTGTTCTCGATTTCCACGAGCGCGGTGGGAGCGCTGTTGCGGGCGAAGGGGCGAATGGCCTCGCGGATTTGTGGCCAGCGGAGAATGCCGTCCTCGGCGCGGACGCTGCGGACCAGGCAGCCGGCGAACCAGGCGGTCATGGACAGCTCGTAATCGAGAATGTGGGCGCGCGATTCGCAGATCACCTCCTCACCGTGGTGTGTATGCAACTTCACGCAGATGGTGTTGCCCATGGTGCCGGTGGGGACGAACAAGCCCGCCTCGCGGCCGAAGATTTCGGCGGCGCGGCGCTCCAGCTTGTTGATGGTGGGGTCCTCGCCGTAGACGTCGTCGCCCACCTCGGCTTCAAACATCGCCTGGCGCATGGCGGCGGTGGGCCGGGTGACGGTGTCGCTTCGCAGGTCGATCACTTAAACGAACTCCTCGAAAACTTCGTTGGACAGGAGCACGCCGCGGCTGGTCAGACGCAGCCGTGGGCCGGCCCGCTCCAACAGGCCTTCGCGCAGAAAGCGGGAGATGGCCGCGTCGTGGCGGGACCATTCCTCGGGCATCGGCTGAATTCCTTCCAGCAGCCGCAGGCCAACAAAGAAGCGCTCCTCATCGGGATTAGCGGCGGTTCGCGATTCCGCCGGAGAGCCACTTTCCACGTACGCTTCCGCCGATTCCACATTTTGCCAGCGCCAGGCGCCATCGAAGGAATGGGCATCGGCTCCGAAACCAACGTAGGGCTGCAGCCGCCAGTATTTCAGGTTGTGCGCCGATTCGAAGCCGGGGCGCGCGAAATTGGAGATCTCGTAGCGGGCCACGCCGCCGGCGGACAGACGCTCGACCGCGACCTCGTACATGGCCGCGACGGCGTCGTCATCGGGCACATCGGGCGCGCCATAGCGGACGCCGTGGAACAAAACCTCGCGGCCGAGCCGGCTATCCTGATCCACTTCGAACATGTAGACGGAGACGTGAGGCGCCCGCAGACGTTCGACCCAATCGAGCGAGGCCTGCCAGCTGGCCATGGTCTGGCCGGGAAGTCCGGCGATGAGGTCGATGTTGAAATTTTCGAGGCCCGCGCGGCGCAGCAGGTCCACGTCGCGCGCCACTACATCCGCAGTGTGGCGCCGGCCGGTGCGCGCCAGTTCCGCCGCAACGAACGATTGCACGCCCAGGCTCACGCGGGTGAGGCCGAGGTGGCGCCAGCCCGCCGCGGACTCTTCGCTGATGGTTCCGGGAGCGGCCTCAATGGTGGCCTCCGCCCAGGGCTTGCCGGGGATGGCGGCGAGTATGCGCGCGAGGTCCGGGATCTCCATCCGGCTGGGGGTGCCTCCACCCAGATACACGGTGTCCGGCGCTTCGGCCCACGCGTGCGCTTCCATTTCTCGAATCAGCGCGTCGTTATAGGAATGCTCCAGCTCGCGCGAGAAGACGCCCGAGGCGAAATTGCAGTAGGTGCATTTCTGCGCGCAGAAAGGATACGAGATGTAGACGCCGGGCGCCACTACAGTATGACTTCCTCTCCGAGTTGCTGGCCGATGGCCGAGGCGATCAGTTCGGCCAGATTCTGGCCAGTGTCGCGGAGCAGGAAGTCCGCGCGGGGGTCGTCCCAATCGAGCTTGAAGCTGCGCGAATGCGCGGAAACCCAGATCTGCCGGACGGGACTGTTGGGACTGATGACGAAGCGCGCGGGCGGTTCCTCGAATTCGATGGAAAGCGCGCCGGCCCGGAACTCCGGTTCGAACTCGGCGTTGTCGGAGGCTTTTACCAGACGCGCGTAGAGTTGCGAGAGAGCGTCGTCGGCACGCTTCTGGAATTCCTGATCGTCCATGACCTTTCTATTCTCACAGGTTCGCACCGGGGTGATTGACGGGCGGGTTAGAAACCTGCCCCACAAGAGCGACCAGATCGGCAGGCAGGGCATGGCCCTGCCCCACAAGAGCGACCAGATCTGCAGGCAGGGCATGGCCCTGCCCCACTGTGTAGTAGTAGGACAGGGACACAAGCAGTTTCGCGGATCGTGTTGCGCGCGTGGAACATCTGCTAATTTAGACCTTGCATGACCGAGAGCGCTTGTATAGCCCACGTTGAGCTGCCCGGGACGACCGTCCTTTTCTCCGATTTCCAACATTGTTTTCAGCGGCTTGCCCGGTTCTACGAGCATTCTCCGTGGAATCCGGCGTCGTATGAGGCGGCGGCTCGGGAGATCCGTTACCCGGCGGAACGGCGGGAGCGGCTGGTGGCGGCTCTGGCGCGGCAACGGCAGAATCCCGAATTGCTGGAGAAGCTGGCGCGGCCGGGCACGGTTGCGGTGGTGACCGGCCAGCAGGTAGGACTGTTTGGCGGTCCCGCGTACACCATTTATAAGGCGCTTACCGCGGTGAAGCTGGCGGAAACGCTGACGGCGCGCGGCATGGAGGCGGTTCCGGTGTTCTGGCTGGCCACCGAGGACCACGATTTCGCCGAGGTGAACCAGGCCTGGGTGTTCGACGACACGCGCACGCCGATGGAGTTGAAGGCGGCGAATGCCAACGGATACCGGCCGGTGGGGACCATCCCGCTGGAGGACGTTCCGCTGGCCGGGCTGGAGCGGGCGCTGTCCGGATTTCCGTGGGCCGGCCAGGTGCTGGCGCAAGTGCGCGAGACGTACGCGGAGGGGAGGAGCTGGGGCGAAGCGTTCCGGTTGCTGATTGAGCGGCTGCTGGGACGCCACGCAGTGCTGTTTCTGGATCCGCTGGACGAGGCGCTGCGCGAGGTGCGTGCGCCGCTGCTGGCCGATGCGGTGCGGGCTTCCGAGGGGCTGACCGGCGCTCTGCTGGAACGCAATCGCGAACTGGAGCAGGCCGGGTATCACGCACAGGTGCACGTGGAGGCGGAGACGTCCCTGGTGTTTTTGCTGGACGGCGGGCGGCGCGTGGCGCTGCGCCGGCACAACGGCGTGTTTGCGGCGAAGGACCGGAGCTACGCTCCGGATGAACTGGTGGCCATGGCCGCGCAGCTTTCACCGAACGCTTTGTTGCGGCCAGTGATGCAGGATTACCTTTTGCCCACGGTGGCGTACGTGGGCGGTCCCGCGGAACTGGCGTATCTGGCGCAATCGCAGGTGGTCTACGACCGATTGCTGGGGCGCATGCCGGTGGCGCTGGCGCGGGCGACGTTCACCATTCTGGACGCGCACGCGAAAAAGGCGATGGACCGGTTCGGACTGACCGTGACGTGCCTGTCGCATGGGGAAGCGGTAGTGCGCGACTATATCGCCGCGCAACTGGTTCCGAGCGCTCTGCATGATGAGTTTGGGGCCACGCGCGGCACGGTGCAGCGGGCGCTGGACGCACTGCGGGGCGAGGTGGCGGGGTTCGACCCAACGCTGGGCGCGGCACTGGACAAGAGCGCAGCGAAAATGGTGTACCAACTGGCGAAGATGGAAGGCAAGGTGCAGCGCGAAGCGTTGCGGCGCGACCAGCGCGCGCGGGCGGAGGCGGCCTATCTGAGCGGACTGGTGTTCCCGAACAAGCACCTGCAGGAGCGGTTGTACGGGATTCTGCCGTTCCTGGCACAGTTCGGCGAGGGGTTTGTCGATACGCTGTACGAGCGGGTGGAACTGGCCAACCCGGACCATCAGCTGGTGGTGGCGTAGCGGGAAAGAGGGCGGCGCGCCAGCCCCTTCCGACCTGTGGTACTCTTCTTCGATATGGCCACACGGAAGGACCAGGCGCCCATCGTCAGCGCTCCGGAGCGCGACCATCTGACCAAAACGAAAGATCGGGTCACCAGCTGTCTGGAGCGCGCAATCGCCAAGCGAAGCAGCACCACGATCAGCACCTTGATCGACGGCCTGGCTCTGCAGAACCGCTACCGCGAAGCGACTCTGAAACTCCTCAAGGAAATCATGGAGGAGTACAAGCAGGCCGGGTGGACGGCGGACTATAAGGAAGTGACCACGACTTCGATTCGCGTGACGCTGGCGTAAGAGCTCGATCGCGGGCGGGTTTGGTACGATCGGTTCAGCAGCGCGCTCACTAGCCGGAGTGGCGGAACTGGCAGACGCACGGGACTCAAAATCCCGCATCCTTCACTGGGTATGTGGGTTCGACCCCCACCTCCGGCACCAGGAACTCCAGAAGATCCTTTGGACCACGCCGGCGGGTCCCGCATCGGCACCGTCGGATTGAAACCATCCTCGCCTGCCATCCTGAACTCTCTTTCTTACTCACGATCCGGCTTACGCTCGACGCTATTGGTATGATGGCTCAAATCGGGATACGCGTCGCGAAGATACAGGAGAACATATATATGAAAATACTCATGGTCCTGACATCGCACGACCAACTGGGGAACACGGGCCGCCCGACTGGTTTCTGGCTTGAGGAATTCGCAGCCCCCTATTTCGTGTTCCGGGATGCTGGCGTCGAGCTTACGCTGGCCTCTCCGAAAGGCGGGCAGCCTCCGCTCGATCCGAAAAGCGATCTGCCTGAAAATCAAACGCCGGCGATGGCGCGGTTCAAGAAGGACGCAGCGGCGCAAAAGGCTCTCGCCAACACGGTGAAACTTGAGGGCATGAAGGCGGAAGACTTCGACACCGTTTTCTATCCCGGTGGGCACGGCCCGATGTGGGATCTGGCGGAGAGCCCTGTGTCGATCGCTCTTCTGGAGGCCTTCTATAATTCCGGCAAGCCAATCGCATTGGTGTGCCATTCGCCCGGAGTGCTTCGCCACGTTACGTACCAGGGCGCTCCGCTGGTGAAAGGAAAACACGTCGCCGGTTTCACCAACGGCGAGGAAGAGGAGATGCAGCTCACGAAGGTTGTGCCGTTCCTGGTGGAAGATGAACTGCCGCGGCTCGGCGCCATATACGAGAAGATGGCGAACTGGCAGCCTTTTTCCGTCACTGACGGCCGTCTTATTACCGGCCAGAATCCCGCGTCATCGACATCGGCGGCTCAGGCTCTTCTGAAACTCATGACGGTATCGGAATCGGAGCCGTCAACAATCAGCGTACGAGTCGAACAGAAGAGCTATGAGATGCCCCCGCGAGAGGGGATCAGCATCGCGCAGTTTCTCACTGTCGCCGACATCGGGCGATCGGCCCGCTACTACGAAAAGGTCTTCGGCGCTCGCATCCTGAGCCTGGGTGACGGCAACGCGCCTGGGTACCTTCGGCTGGAGAATATCTGGATGATTCTGAACTTTGGGGGTGGGCCGACGCCGGACAAGCCGACCGTGACGCTCAGTGTTCCCGACCCGAATCACATCAACAGCTTTTTGAATTTCCGTGTTGCAGATATCCAGGCGTGCCACGAATTGTGGAAGAGTCGAGGAGCCGAGTTCATCACCGAGCCGATCCCCAAGTACGGTGAGATTCGCTGCTACATCCGCGATCCTGACGGTTATATTATCGAGGTCGGACAGAGCACCGACCTCACGTACGGTTAGCGCACGCCCTAGTCAGCTGATCCCCGCTCCGTCACCGTCGCGGTTCGGCAAGCAGATGCAAGCAGGTATCCTTAAGGAGACCACGCACATGACCGCCCCCATCACGTCGAACACGCCTGGCGTCAATGTCTTTACCGCACCGGGAAAGACTATGGTCGGCGAGCGGCCAAAGCCGTTCGGCGAAGCGCTCGGCTTTGACCCTATCACGTCGACTTTAATCTTCGGGGAGTACGACGCGGTGCTGGTGGACGCAATGGGCACAGTGGCTGAGGCGGAGGCTCTCGCGGATTGGGTCGCTCTGCACAACCGCAACCTGGAGACCATCTATATAACGCACGCCCATTTCGACCACTTCTACGGTCTGAGCATTCTGCTGGACCGTTTCCCGGGCGCGCGGGCGATAGCAACGCCCAAGGCGGTGAACGCCATGCAGATGTCTTTCACTCCCCCGGTGGAGCGGTTGGCCCGCCGGCTCTTTCCTGGGCAGGTGGCCACCAGGCTGGTTCCACCTGAACCCTATGAGCACGAGACGTTCACTCTCGAGGGCCACGAATTGCGCATTATCGAGCAGGGCCGCACCGATAGTCCCGATTCGACGTCTCTATACGTCCCATCGATCGACCTGATCGTCGCTGGCGACGTGGTGTACAACCAGTGCCACATGTATGTCGGCGACACCACCCCCGAGAGCCGGAAGAACTGGGTGGCGGCGCTGGACCGGTTGGCGGCGCTGAAGCCAGCGATGGTCGTTGCCGGCCACAAGAAGCCTGGCGCGCCCGACTCACCGACGGCGATCGAGGACACTAAGCGCTATCTGCTGGATTTCGACCGGCTGCAGAAAACCGCGGCATCCGACCAGGAGCTGTTCGATCAGATGACGGCGCTTTACCCCCACTGGGTAGCCAATCAGTCGTGGTTGATGTTCGGATTCCCGGGGGCATAACTCACATCAACCGCGGTGGCCGGCCCTTGCGCACTTTGGGGGAAGAGCCAGCTCATATTCGGGAGAACAGAATTCGATTTCAAACAGGAGATCAAAATGACGACAAGAGGAAAAGTCTTAGTGCTAGTCTCCAGCGGTCACGGTTTGGCCTTGAAAGATGGCAAGGTATATGCCGGCGCTGGCTACTATCTCAACGAGCTGACGGTTCCGGTTCGCGCCCTGATGAAGGAGGGCTACGAAGTCACTTTCGCCAACCCCAAAGGCAACACGCCGCAAATGGATGTCCATTCAGCTGTAGCCGACTTCTTCGGTGGAGACGAGGCTGCGCTTCAGGACTATCTACACTTCCGCGACACGCTGACCGGGCTCAAGAATCCAACTCGTATCTCGGATGCCGTCGCATCGGGCCTGGATCAATATGACGCGGTTTTCGTTCCTGGCGGCCATGGCCCGATGATGGACCTGCTCGATGATCCCGACGCGGGCACCGTGCTGAGACACTTTCATCAAACATCCAAGCCTACGGCAGTACTCTGCCATGGCCCGATTTCACTTCTCGCGGCGCTTCCGAATTCGACGGAGGTGGTGGTCGCGCTGTCGGCGGGCGATGCCGCTGGAGCACACGCAAAGGCTCAGGGCTGGATCTATTCCGGATATAAGATGACTATCTTTTCGACAGCGGAAGAGCAGCAGCGGGAACCGCTCGAGATTGGTGGTAAGGTTCTCTTCTACCCGGACTTTGCCTTGCGTACGGCGGGCGGTGACGTAAGCGTGGCCGCTCCATGGCAGAGCTACGTCCTTCAGGATCGCGAACTTATCTCAGGCCAGAACCCATTCTCTGATCAAGCGCTTTTGAAACTTCTTCTACCGGCGCTCGATGGGAAGAAGAAGTCGGTTTCAGCGGCATAAGAAGTCGGCGGTTTTTCGCCGATGCCTCCTGAAAATCAGGCAAGTGTGGGCCGCCCGCCCAGATGAGCACCGTTTATCGGAATTGGAGCCGTCAAGTGAACAGCGTGCAAATCCGACGGAAGAGCCATGAGATGCCGCCGCGGGACGGGTTCACGGTCGCATATTTTCTCACTGTCGCCGACATCGACAGATCGGCTCGCTTCTGCGAAACGGTCTTCGGCGGCCGCATTCTGAGGCGGGACCGCGGCGCTCGCCGGGGTCCGTGCCGACATAACCGAACGCTCTTGACGCGGGCGATCACATCGCGCGAAAATCAGTGGCTTCCATCCGCTGCCGCGTCTTTCTGTGTCTTCAGCCCGGCGAGGAAGGCTTTGAAGTCACTGCGGCCAAGGAGCGATCCAAAAGCCGCTTCCCTGGTGACCTGCGCGATGGTGGCCGTGTCCCTGAAGTAGCCCATGGCGGCGGCATCCCGAAGCAGTTTCAGCGCTCCCTCCGCCGCCGCTTCTCGCTGTTCCGCGCTCGATTGGGCGTTTCCGGCACAGATCGCATAGGTCTGTACAAGTCCGTAGCGCAGACCTGCCGGCTGACGCGCCTTCGCGAGGAGTTCCTCGGCCTGGCGTTCGCCACCCGGACAATCGCCTGTCTGCGCCAAGGCGGACGCGCGGCCGACGAGCAGATCCGGATCGCCGTGATCGTCGAATTGAATGGCCAGGTCCCAGGCGGCGACTGCTTCGGTTTTCCGGCCCAGCTTCTCCAGCGCCTGCGCGCGCCATGATTCCGCGTAGCTGGTGTAATAGCGAGCGGAGGCCTGACGGGGCTCCTGCCCAAAACTGCCCTTGAGCGTGGCGACTCCTTTGTCCAGCCAATCGATCGCCTCCGCCGATTTGCCAGTCCGCTCCGCCATTTCGCCCAGGTTGATATAACTTCCCTCCAAGGTCAGGTTGTAGTCCGCGACGGCGGGGTGCTCCCGAGCGAGCGTCTCGCGCAAACTGAGAGACTTGCGATAGTAATCCGCGGTCAGATCCAGCCGTTTTTCCAATTCGTAAACGCCGGCGAGGTTATTGTAGCTGCTGCCCAGGACATATTCATAGTCCGCTTCGTTCGGATGCTTGCGCAGGAGTTCTTCGCCAATGGCAACGGCGGCGAGCGCGTACGGCTCAGCTTGCTGAAAGCGCCCGGTTTTCCCAAACTCCTCGACGAGATTGGAATTGCTTTTGAGCAAAGCCTCCTGGTAATCGTCATCCATGGGATGCTCGCGCGCCAGGCGCTGGCGGATCTCCAGGCTTTTGAGATGCGCCGTATCCGACTGGCCGGACTGACGCCGCAAGGTGTAGAGCGATCCGAGGTTGTCGTAGAGGTCGGCAAGTTCCGCGAGGTCGTACGGAGCAGCCGGACGCCCCACCAGCCAGGCTTCCTGCCTGGCAATGCCCTCCCGATAGGTGCTTTCGGACTGGTCGAATTTCGCCGAACCAGCGTAGGCCAAACCGAGGTTGTTATACGCGGAAAACAAATCCCGCGCGTAATTCAGTTCGTTGGGATGCGCGCGCAGGAGCGATGCATCCGTGGCGATGGCTCGCTGAAAGTAGGGTTCCGCCCGATCGCCCTGGCCGATCGCCAAATCGATGGACCCGAGCCGCAGCAGCGCGTCCCCGAGGGCCTCTTGCAGCTGTGGGTCAGAGGATTGCTCCGTTGTGAACTGTTCGTAGAACTGTTTCGCGGTGAGCAAAAGCTGCTGACGTAAAGTCTCCAGCCCGTGCGCCTTGAGCTGGGGATTGTCACTGACTTGCGTAAGATATTTGTCGACGGCATCGCGCGCCATGCCGAAATTCCGCGCTGCGCGCGCCTGTTCGCTACGCGCGGCGGTCGCGCTTCGCTCAGCGAGCCCGCGCTGTACGGCTTCGTCCGCGCGGGCCTGTTCGGCGGCGAGCCTTTGGGCATCAGCTTCCGCGCGCCGTTGTTCGGCCAGCCGGCGGGCCCCTTCCGCCTCGTTCTCCCGTTGAACCGCCAGTTGGCGCGCGTGTTCGGCGCGCACGGCTTGCGAGACGCTGACGACAATGCCCGCAGTCAGGACAATCATTACGGCGGCACATGCGCCCACCAGGGCGCGGTGCCGCCGGGCGAACTTATACATCTGGTAGCTGAGGGTGGTGGGCCGGGCGACGATTGGCTCGTCCTTCAAATGCCGGCGAATGTCCGATGCCAGGTCGGCGGCGGATGCGTAGCGACGCGTCTTGTCCTTTTCCAGCGCCTTGGCGACCACCGTCTCGATATCGCCGCGATAGGAGCGGCTCACCGAACTCAGCGTCGCCGGATCCTGCTCGCGGATGGTGATCAAGGCTTCGTGCAGCTTCTGGCTCAGGTTGTAGGGCAGCTTTCCCGCCATCAGCTCATAGAGGATGACGCCTAAAGCGTACACATCGCTGCGCGTATCCACGGCATGGGGATCGCCAAGCGCCTGCTCAGGGCTCATATAAGCCAGAGTGCCCAGGATCTGCCCAATATCCGTTTGGCGGGTGGCTTCCGTGTCGCTGTCGGTGACGCGAGCCACTCCGAAATCCAGAATGCGGGGATGCCCGTGTTCGTCCACCAGAATATTGGCGGGCTTCAGATCGCGATGGATGATGCCGCGCTGGTGCGCATGTTGCACGGCGTCGCAGACGTCCGCCACCATGCGGAGCCGGTTTTCCGTGTTCAGGCGGTGCGCCTCGGCGTACTCGGTGAGAGTTTGCCCGCCGGCAATGAACTCCATGGCCAGAAACGGTTGCATGCCCGTTCCGGAATCCGCGGTGCCGGCCTCGTAGACCTGGGCGATACCGGGATGGTGCAGGCGAGCCAGGGCCTGCGTCTCCAGATCGAAACGCTGCAAGAGACCGGGACTGATCCAGGCGCTCTTGATGACCTTGAGCGCGACGGTGCGGCGGGGCTGGTCCTGTTCGGCCTCGAAGACCGCGCCCATGCCACCTTCGCCGAGCAGCCGAACGATTCGATAGCGGCCGATGCGGGCTGGGATGGATGGGCTTGATCCGGGTGGCGGCGCGGCGCCAATCGGAATGGAGGTGCCAAGCGTCCTGGTTGCGTGCGGTGATTGCGCGGGACCGGTTGGTGCAGCCGGCTCGTTATCCACGGACCAACGTCCTCATTTGTTCAACTTTACCCTCGTCGTCGTCAGCCGCACAACCGATTGCCGGGCGGCGGCTCGCGCACAACTGAGCCATACGAAGATAGTTGAGTATCCGTGGTTGGTTCGATCACCACCTCCGGCACCACAGGATATCGTGAATCAGCCGTTTAGAATTGCCCGTTTCCCCGGCGTCCCAGGATCACGGAGCGACCGATTTGCGCGGAACGGAATCAAGGACCTCCTCCGGTGAGACCCTTCTCCGGGGGTGTGCTCTGCGCCACCCTTGGCGCGCAGACAGTGTGGCGCTTTGATTTTGCCTGGTTTATTAGAGCTGTGATATCATCGCGCATTCGATGCCTGAAAGCGATGATCATCACTTCGCATTCGACCTTGACACCGGAATACGATCCCAAGTCGTTCAGAGGCTCGAAAGCAGCCCGCTCCTGCATCTGGCGAGGGGCGCTGGGCCCCCGTCCAGCGGGATCTATGCGCTTTACTACAAGCGTGGCCTTGTCTATGTCGGCAAGGCTTCGAAGGGAACCACCAAGAGCAAGCGGACGTTGCGGGCGCGCCTGAGCGAACATGCAGCCAAGATAAGCGGAAGGAAAAACATCTCCCTTGACGATATGCGGTGTCGCTACCTCACGCTCGAAAGCGAATGGTGGGTCTTTGCCGCGGAATTCGCGCTCATCGCCCACTACCAGCCAGAATGGAACGCAAGCGGGTTCGGCAGCAAGGTCCCAGGAAAGGGGCGGCCGGGGACGAATCGCGTCAGCAGGTGGGACGACCTGTTTCCCAAGCGCTGAAGTCTCCCTAATTTCGCTCCCTGTGCAGAAGCAACGTCGTCGCGATTGAATCGGCCAGCGTCTTCGCCAGTTGCACGGGGACCGCGTTTCCGATCTGCCTCATGTTCTCGGACCACGAACTGTTGAATACGAATCGCTTGGGGAAGGTCTGGATGGCAGCGGCTTCGCGCACGGTAAAGTAACGGACGTCGCCGCTCGCGAAGGCTATCATGTTCTCCCCGCCCGGTACACCGTGGTCACCCGCCTTCAGTGTCTTCGCCGGTTCGTCGAGAGGGGAACCAGTGTGCCCCGTATAGGGCCTGGCGCCGGGCTGGAAAACGTGATTAGCAAACTTCTTTGCTTCGGAAGATAGTGGGTCAGGAAAGTCTTTCAGCGCGTCGCGCACCGTGATCCAAGGCAATCTTTTTTCAAAGAGGTTACCGCTCGCGATCCTCCGCTCCACGCCCGGCGGTCTCGGCGGGCGGTTTTTTTTCGGCACCTCATGACGGTCCCAATATTCGCCGCCGATCCATTGGCTCGCAAGCAATAGCTCTTCGCAGTGGGTCTCTTCCGGGAACGACCAGTCAGCCTTTATATCAGACCGGAAGCAGACGATGAAAACGCGCTCGCGCTTCTGCGGTACGCCGTACTTCGCCGCGTTCACAACTTCCGGGACGACGTTGTAGCGGAGACCGCTGTATCCCTTGCCGCGCGACGTGACATATGTTTCAAGGCGCCTGCGGTGATCGATCCAATCCTCGTTCTCCAGGCGGCCTATCTCGGGGAATTCGAGCATGTACTGGATGTAGGTGAAGTAGTTATGGAACGACTGCCGCGTGAGGCCCTTCACATTTTCGATAAGAATAGCTTTTGGCTTCAGCGTAAGAACGGCTTTGATGGTGTCCGGAAACAGGTTGCGGTCGTCCTCGAAGCCGCGGTGCTTTCCGCCGATGCTCCATGGCTGGCACGGAACCCCGGCTGCAAGCAGGTCGATATCCTCCGGAATAGCGTTGAAGTTGAACGTCCGCACGTTCTTCTCCGCCAACTTCCAGTCACGGACGTGCCTCAGCTCTATTTTCTGGTTCGCGCGTATTGTCTCGCACGCGTCGTGATCCCATTCCACGACTGCTTCGTGCTGGAACCCGGCTTGAGAGACGCCGAGCGCGAGGCCTCCAGCGCCCGCGAAGAGCTCAACCGACCTCAGCATTGCCGCCCTCCGAGAGGAAGGCCGTGATTTTTCCCCTTACACATTCGACGTCTCCCAGCTCGCACTCCCAAAGCACAAGGATATCCCAGCCCGCGCCCCGGAGGGAACGGTAGTTCCTCTTGTCGCGAGTGTGATTTCCTTCCAGTTTTGGCCGCCAAAAATCCGGCCTCGATTTCGGAAGTCTGGTGAGCGGACAAGAGCGACCGTGTCTGTGCCAGAAGCATCCATGCACGAAGATGACCTTGCGGCGACCAATGAAGACGAGGTCCGGTTTCCCTGGGAGCTTCGTCCCGTGCAGCCTGTAACGGAATCCGAGTGAATACACCAACCGTCGAACCACCATCTCCGGCTTCGTGTCCTTGCATCGAATCCGAGCCATACGCTCGGATCTCTCTCTGGGTGCCAGCGTGTCCATCCAAAAGCTTGCCGACCGATCCCACATGGTGCATATCGGCCAGAACGCCTCCCAGATGCTATTCTACCGATCGAAAAAACGCGACGACGCGCGTGCTCAATACGTCCCAACTGTCCCCAGGACGTGCGACTCTACCTTCCGAAGCGAAGTGCAAAATCAATAACTTGTCTCGGATCAACGCCGGGGAGGGGTTCGACGCCTCGCGCACCACGTTATAGGCGTGCGCCAGAGCATTCCCATCCGTTCTCGAAGGCCGCACGGCGCACGCCCGCCGGCCTCGGGATCAACTCGACTCGCGATTGAGCAGGGTGAAGGTGGCAACTGTTACGGCATTGCGGCGGATGGAAGCATCGGTCATACTCCGGGCATGACATTAAAGAATGCGGCGCTACTGGCGCTGATTGGAACGATTCTCGCAACGGCCCTGCTGACCTGGCGTTTAATCTTCACGGCGCTGAACGTCGTTCGAGGGCTGGCGCCGGCGGTGGCGCTGTTCTCCTGCGTCGTCCTGGCTTTTGCCGCCTTTAGCCTGGCTGTGTTTCTTTTTGTCTTCCACAAAGCGCAACGGTGAGGCTTTTGATGCGAGTGGGACAGGCACGCGATCCACATCAGGCAGCCTGAGAGGCCGCCGCAGGACGCGAACCTGCCCCACTCCTCCGAATCACGGTTGGCCCGGAAGATTCCGGACAGGTCAGATTCCGATGCCAGTGGCCCCGGCCGCGGCGGGCCCCACATACTGGTACTTTCCAAATCCCAGAACCAGGTAGCCGATGCCGCTCAGCAGAAACAACATGACCACGCCAAACACGGGTGTCTGGCCAAACGATTTCGCGATATCGATCGACAACAGCAGGAGGATCACGATGTTGACGAACGGAATCAGCATGAGGAGAACCCACCAACCCGGCCTGCCGGCAATCTGGGTGAGGATATAGTAGTTGTAAATCGGGACGATGGCCGCCCATCCGGGCTGCCCGGCCTTCACGAAAACCTTCCAGAAACCGATGATGAATACGACGGCGACCGCCATCATCACCAGGAAAAACACTATTCCCATTCCGGCTATGGCCGCAGTCGCGGCCGGACTTGCAGTCGAGTCATCCTGCAGCAGCAAAGCTGGGATTGATGTCAGCACAGTATCCTCCTTGGACCTGAACAGCACACAAGTATACACGAGATCCCGCGCAATACGACACCGCAACAAGCAAATTTTGTACTGATCCGGCGCGCCAGGATAGACTGCTAGGGATGTCATCCCCGATACCGGCCGCGCTCCTGGGTCTCGCGTTACTGTGCAACTCGATATCTTACGGGCAAACCGCGAACGACAAGCCGATCCACCAGTGGTGGCACGACCGGCCTCCGGGAAGACCGGCCAACAACCCGAACGCTCAAAAGCTGCCGCTGATCGCGGTGCGCGGGAATCGATTCGTCGATCCACAGGGGAAGCCGGTCTTGTTTCGCGGCGTGTCCATCGCCGATCCCGACAAAATCTCCAGCCAGGGCCATTGGAACAAGGACCTGTTCGTGAAGATCAGCCAGATGGGCGCGACCCTGGTACGCATTCCGGTGCATCCGGTTGCCTGGCGGGAGAGATCGCCACGCGAGTATCTGACCATGCTGGATCAGGCGGTGGAATGGTGCACGGACCTGGGCATCTACGTGGACATTGACTGGCACTCCATTGGCAATCTGGAAACGGGGCTGTTTCAGGACCCCATGTACGACACCTCGATGCAGGAGACGTTCAGCTTCTGGCGGACCATCGCCCTGCACTTCGCCGGCAACCGCACCGTGGCGTTCTATGAGCTGTTCAATGAGCCGACGACGTTTTCCAACAAGCTGGGTCCGGTGTCGTGGGACGACTGGAAGCGGACGAACGAGAACCTGATCATCCTGATCCGCGCGTACGACCAGGAGAAGATTCCGCTGGTGGCGGGGTTCGACTGGGCCTACGATCTGACGCCGCTCCATCAGAGCCCCATCGCCGCCGAGGGGATTGGCTACGTCACCCACCCTTACCCGATGAAGCGACCAAAGCCGTGGGAACCGAAGTGGGAGGAGGACTTCGGCTTTGCCGCCGACCGATACCCGGTGCTGGCCACCGAAATCGGCTTTGAGGGGAAGGCTGGCACGCTGGAGAACGGCTATGGCCCGGCGATTGTCAAATACCTGGAGGGGAAAGGAATTGGATGGATCGCATGGGCGTTCGATCCGGAATGGGGTCCGCGGCTGCTGACCTCATGGGACACGTTCGCGTTCACCGATAGCGGGGAATTCTTTCACCAGGCCATGAGCGGGAACGCGAAATGAGCGCTTATCGCGACCGCTTGCGCGAGTCGATTGAAGTGATGGAGACACTGGGCGAACTGGAGACCGCGCTGGGGACCGCGGCCGGCTGGTGCGTGGAGGCGCTGCGCGCGGGACACAAGATGCTGCTGTGCGGGAATGGCGGGAGCTCGGCGCAGGCGCAGCATCTGGCTGCCGAGCTGATGGGACGCTACAAGGATTACCGGCGGCCTTTGGCGGTAATGGCCCTCACCGCCGACAGCGCGATTCTTACCTGCGTGGGCAACGACTTCGGTTTCGATGAGGTTTTCTCGCGGCAGGTAAGGGCGCTGGGGCGGGCCGGCGATGTCCTAGTGGTGTTCTCCACGAGCGGGAATTCGCCGAATATTCGGAAGGCGTTGGCGGTGGCGAAGGAGCTGGGGTTGAAGAGCGTTGCTTTCCTGGGGGCAGACGGAGGCGAGGCGGCGGGGATGGCGGATTGTCCCCTGATTGTGCGGCACACCGATACGGCGCGCTCGCAGGAAGGGCACCAGTTTTTGATTCACGCGCTGATGGATGAAATTGAGGTTGGGCTGGGGGGCCCGGGGCAGGCCGATTGAAAATCGGCCGCAGGATACAATCCTGCCCCACGCGGGAAAAAGCCGTTCTGGACTCCGCTCCGTCACCGTCGCGGTTCGGAAACGGAGATGGCGATTAGCGGTCGCGCTCGGTGACCAGGTCCGCTACCGCCGCCAATGCGCGCCGGTAGGGTGAATCGGGGAACTCGGCGATGATTGCGCGGGCCTTGCCGATGAAGCTGCCGGCGCGCTCGCGGGCGCGGGCCACTCCATTGCCCTCTTCGATGAGCCGCAGGATCTGCGAAAACGGCACGCTTTCGTAGCCTTCCTCCTGCAGCACCGTCTCCACCAGTTGCTTGTCGCTTTGGGGCGCGGCGGCGAGCGCGTAGATGAGCGGCAGAGTTACCTTGCCCTCGCGCAGATCGTTGCCTACGGGTTTTCCCAGCACGGACTCTCGGGAGGTGAAGTCGAGCACGTCGTCGACAAGCTGGAAAGCCATGCCCAGGTTCCAGGCGAACTCGCCCAGACGCGTTTCGGTGGCTTCGTCGGCGCCGGTGGTGAGCGCGCCCAGCCGCGCGCAGGCGGAGAAGAGGCTGGCCGTCTTGCGGTCGACGAGCTCCATGTAATCGGCTTCGGAGATATCGATCTTGCGCAGGCGCTCGAGCTGCAGCAACTCGCCCTCCACCATCATCTGGGTGAGGCTAATGAGCAAGTCGAGGACGTGAAAATTGCGCTCGCGCAGCGCGATCTGGAACGCCTGCATGTACAGCCAGTCGCCGGAAAGCACACAGGTGTGATTGCCCCAGATGGCGTTGGTGGAGGGGCGGCCGCGGCGGATGCGCGCGGTGTCGATCACGTCGTCGTGCACCAGCGTGGCGGTGTGGATCATTTCCACGACGGCGGCCATGCGCACGGCCGCGTCGTTGATTTCGCCCACCAGCCGGGCGGAGAGAAGCACGAGGATGGGGCGCAACCTCTTGCCTCCGCTGGTTTGCAGATAGCGCCCGATGGTGGTGACGGCGTCGACGCTGGCAACCGATTCGAGACCGATGACGCGCTCCACCTTTTCCAGATCGGTCTGGACCAGATCCAGAATCTCCCGCGCGGTCAAAGACAGCCCGAGTTTGCTAGAGGCCATTTAAATCACTCAGTGTAGCAGCACGGCGCGGGAGAAGTTTTCCGTGGTGGCGCGGATGAGCTCTTCGACGGGCATGCCGCGCAACTCCGCCAGACGGCGCGCGGTATGCGGCAAGAAGGCCGGCTCGTTCCTTTTGCCGCGATTTGGCACAGGGGCGAGGTAGGGCGAATCGGTTTCCAGCAGGATACGGTGGAGCGGAACGGCGCGCGCGGCGTGGTGCAGATCGGTTGCTTTCGGAAATGTCACAACGCCGCCGAAACTGAGGTAGAAGCCGAGCGCAAGGGACTGCTCAGCCTGCGCCGTGTTGCCGGTGAAACAGTGCATGATGCCGGGGAGGCCGTGCGGGGCCCAGTACTGTTCCAGCAGAGCCATGGTGTCGTCCCAGGCTTCGCGCGTGTGAATGACGATGGGTTTGCGGTGCTCGGCGGCGATGCGCAACTGGCGGATGAAGACTTCGTGCTGGACGTCGCGCGGGGAAAAGTCGTAGTGATAATCGAGGCCGATTTCCCCCACCGCAACCACTTTGGGATGCGCGAGGAGGGTTTCGAGACGTTGCCAGGTTTCTGGCGCGGCTTTGGCGGCATCGTGCGGATGAACGCCCACGGTGGCCAGGAATTGCGGATGGGAATCGGCGAGACGGATGGCGGCTTCGAGGTCGGGCGGACCTTTGCCGGTGCCGATGCCTACCATCAACTCAACGCCGGCATCGCGGGCGCGCTGGATTACGGCGTCGCGATCGGCATCGAAGGCGGGATCGTCAAGGTGGCAATGGGAATCGATCATGGCTGAATGATTGAAAATCGGCCGCAGGATGCAATCCTGCCCCACAGCGCAGCGGAGCTGGCAGGGCATGGCCCTGCCCCACGGTGGCACAAGGGGATTATTTCAACCTTGCGCCTACCGGTACGTCTTCCAGAAAGCCCGCCAACACGGGCTTGCCGCCTTCGAGCGACGCGGCCACGATCATCCCGTTCGACTGGATGCCGCGCAGTTTTCGCGGCTGCAGATTCGCCACGATTACGACCTTGCGACCCACCAGTTCTTCCGGCTTGTACGCCGACGCGATGCCCGCCACGATGGTGCGCGGCTTCTCCTCGCCGGCGTCCACCTTCAGGTGCAGCAGCTTGTCCGCGCCCTTCACCGGCTCCGCGGAGATCACCTGGGCAACGCGCATGTCCACCTTGCCGAAGTCCTCAATACTGATGACGCCATCGGGCACGGCGGGCGCGGGCTTTTTGCCCATAACTTCGTCCTGGCGGGCTTTTTCGATGATCTCCAGCTCGCGGATCTTATCAACCGTGGGTTGCTCCTCGAGGCGCGGGTAGACGGCGGCAATCGCGCCGATGGTCTGCCCCGCTTTCAGCCGGCCCCAGCGCAGGCCGGCAACGCGCAACTCGGCGAGGGGACCGGGCATGCCGAGCTGGCTCCAGATTTTCGCCGTGGTCTCCGGCATCACCGGGTAGAGCAAACCGCACACGATGCGCAGGGACTCGGCCGCGGTGTAGAGGGTTTCGTCGAGCAGCGTTTTGGAGCCCGGGTCTTTCGCCAGTTTCCATGGGGCGCGCTCCACGATGAACTTGTCGAGCACAGAGAGGAACGCCCACGTGGCTTCCAGACCGCGAGAGAACTCGAACCGGTCGAAGGACTCAATCACCGATTCCACGGTGGTTCGCGCGGTTTCGGCGATATGCGCCGCGCCGGTGGAATTGGGAATGACGCCCTCGCGATACTGCCGGATCATGGTTAGCGTGCGGCTGGCCAGATTGCCCAGGCCGTTGGCAAGATCGGCGTTGTAGCGCTGCACCAGAGCGTCGTAGCTGAAGCTGCCGTCCTGCCCGAAGGTGATTTCGCGCAGCAGGAAATAGCGCAGCGCGTCGGCACCCATGACCTCCGCGATAGGTCCGGGACGCACCACGTTGCCGCGCGACTTGCTCATCTTGTTCTCTTCGAACAGCAGCCAGCCGTGCGCGAACACCTGCTTCGGCAGGGGTAGTTCGGCGGCCATCAGGAGCGCCGGCCAGTAGATGGCGTGGAACCGAACAATGTCCTTGGCGATGAGATGCAGGTCGGCCGGCCACATGGACGCCTGATTCTTCAGAGCGGAAATGTAGGAGATGAGCGCATCGAACCAGACATAGAAAACGTGATGGCCTTCAACGGGAACCGGAATGCCCCACTTGATGTTCGTGCGGGTGATGGAAGAATCTTTCAGGCCACCCTTGACGAAGGCGATCAGCTCATTGCGGCGATAGTCGGGCCGGATGAAATCGGGATTTTTTTCGTAAAGCTCGAGCAGGCGGTCCTGGAACGCGGAGAGGCGGAAGAAGTAATTCTCCTCGTTGACGGTTTCGGTGACGCGGCCGCAATCGGGACACGGATCTCCGGGCTGCGCGTCGTTAACGTAGAGCTCGTCGTGGAAGCAATATTGGCCGGTGTAGGAGCCCTTGTAGATGTGGCCGTTCTTCAGGCAGCGCTCGAACAAGGCCCGCACCACTTCGTAATGCGCCGGGTCCGAGGTGCGAATGAAATGGTCGACCTCGATGCCGAGCTGTCGCCACTGCCGAATGAATTCGTTGGCCACGCGGGTGGCGTACTCTTCCGGCTTCATGCCGGCCGCTTTGGCGGCGCGCTCCACGTTTTGCCCATGCTCGTCGGAACCGGTGGTGAGCAAAACCGGGTCGAACCCCTGCATCCGCTTGAACCTCTTGATGAGGTCCGCGGTGAAAGTGGTATAGGCGGTGCCCAGGTGCGGGGCGGCGTTGACGTAGTAGATGGGCGTCGTCAGGTAGTATTTCATTGGGTCGTTTTCAGGTATGCGAAGCTGGCGGCTTCCATTACGCGCCGGAGCGGAATCTTATTCTCTTCGGCCAGTCTCCGGCAATCCTCGTATTCCGGGGCGAAAGAACCATCTTCCGATATTTTGACGCGCACGCGCCCGTACGCGGTTTGCACTTCGGCGATCCGGCGCGCTTTCACGCGGCGCTCCGCGGGGTAGATGCGCAGGCCGAGGGTCGATGTTTCGGCGAACATCAAGGCGGCGAGCGTCTCCCGCAGCGCGGGCGTGGAGAGAGTGCGCAGAAGATGGCCCGCGCGGTTCTTCTTCATGAGCACCGGTTCGATGGTCACGTCGAGCGCGCCGGCGGCCAGCAGGCGCTCCATGGCGTAGCCGAGCACTTCGGGAGTGGTGTCGTCGATATTCGCCTCAATCACCGACACGGTGGTGGATTCGACGGCTTGCGTGGTTTCCCCGATGATGGCCCGGAGCACGTTGGCGTGTTCCGGGAAATCCTTGTCCCCCGCGCCATAGCCGGCGCTCAGGATGGTCATGGGAGGCATGGGGCCAAAGGCGGTTGCCAGCGTAACGGCGATGGCCGCGCCGGTTGGCGTGGTTAGTTCCACCGCCGGGCCACGCGAGTACACCGGATGGCCGGTGAGGAGCTCGGCGGTGGCTGGCGTGGGGATTGGCATGACGCCGTGCTCAGTGTTCACCGTGCCGCTGCCCACGTTGACCGGGGAACAGTAAAGCCCCTCCACGCCGAGCAGTTCGAATGCGACGCAGGCGCCTACGATATCGCAGATGGAATCCACCGCGCCCACCTCGTGAAAGTGGACCTTCTCGATGGGCTGGCCGTGAACCCTGGCTTCGGCCGCACCCAGACGCTCGAACACCTGCTTCGCTTGGGCGGCGGCGCGCGCCGGGAGCGGGGCGGCGTCGATCATCTTTATGATGTGCGAGAGATGGCGATGGGTTTTGCCGTCGCCCGCGGCGACATGAAACTTCGAAGCTCCGATGCCGCGGCGTTTGGTCTTCTCAACTCTGAATTCCGCGCCGGTTCCGAGAGCGGAGAGCGCTTCGAACAAGGCTTTAGCGTCGGCGCCGGCATCGATCAGCGCACCGACAGTCATATCGCCGCTCAGCCCCGAAAAGGCATCCAGATAACAGATTTTCATGCGATCAGTTTGGGGAGCAGTTCTCCGCAGGGGCCCGGCAGAAACGCGTCGATCTGCCCGGTGATCACGGTTTCGGCAAGGTTGATTTCCACCACCTTGGCACCCGCGCACTTGGCCACCTTCACCAGACCCGCGGCGGGATACACGACCGCGGAGGTGCCGATCACCAGCAGCAGATCGGCCTTGCGGGCGGCCTTCTCGGCGCGATCCCAGATGCCGGGCGACAACTCCTCGCCAAACCAGATGACACCGGGCCGCAGCAGCCCACCGCAGCCACACTTTGGGGGCAGTTCGGCAATCGCCGGGCGAGTGTCGATCCACTCCCGCGCGCAGGAGAGACAACGAACCTGCCAGATGTCTCCATGCAGTTTCAGGACATTCTTACTGCCGGCCTGCTCATGCAGGTCGTCCACATTCTGTGTAATCAGGGTGAATTCCCGGGCGGCCCGCTCGAGATCGGCCAGCGCGTAATGGCCGCGATTGGGCTGGGCGTGGGCCACCAGGCCGCGGCGCCAGTTGTACCATTGCCAGACCAGCTTCGGATCGCGCGAAAATGCGTCCGGCGTGGCCAGATCTTCAGGCCGGTAATTCTTCCAGAGGCCTTCCTTGCCACGAAAGGTGGGGACACCGCTCTCGGCGGAAACGCCGGCGCCCGTGAGGACGGCTACCCGACGAGCCTTCCTGAGCCATTCGCGGGTCTGCTCCACAACTGTTTATTATCTCACTGTGGTTATCGGGGCGATGCCGGGGTGGACGAGGAAATACCGCTTGCGGCAACCGCTTATCGGGGTAGCCTATGTACAGGATGTTGCTCGACACCTTCATTCCGTAGTTCTTCGCAGCACAAGCCGGCTCGCCCGCCAAGGCTCGCTGCTAATTCATAGCCGTCATTGTTTCTCGTGGCGCACTGGATGGCCGAATGGGAAGTGGCGCCTGACCAGTGTCGTGCCGTCGATATCCGACCGCTCGTGCCGCCGAGGCCGTCGCGGCGAGCGACAGCAGCAGGAGAAGGCCGCGCACGTTATTCCAGGACTTCGCGGGCGATCTTCGACGCCATCTCCTCGCGATAGGCACGCAGCTTGTCGCGCAGCGCCGCGTCATGCAGAGCCAGCATCGCGATCGCCAGCAGCGCCGCGTTGCTCGCCCCCGCCTTGCCGATGGCCAGCGTGCCCACCGGGATGCCGCCGGGCATTTGCACCGTGGAGAGCAGCGAATCCATGCCCTTAAGCGCGGCGGATTCCATGGGAACGCCCAGCACCGGCAGCAGGGTGTGGGCGGCGCAGACGCCCGCCAGATGAGCCGCGCCGCCCGCGCCCGCAATAATCACTTCCAGGCCGCGCGCTTCGGCCGTGCCGGCGTATTCGGTGGCCAGTTGCGGCGTGCGGTGCGCGGAGAGGACGCGCCATTCGTGCGGCACGCCGAACTTTTCCAGCGTCTCGTGCGGCGTGGCGCATAGTGTCCCAGTCGGACTTGCTGCCCATCAGATGACCGACCAGCGGTGGTTCGTTGATTCCGGCATGATTTATTGACCCTGCGCCAGCGAATAGCCCGGCTTGCCGTCGTAGTTGCGCAGGTCTCTCGGTCTTAACGATCTCGAGGCCCAGCGCGGCGACGCGGGCCAGCAGCGCGATGATTTTCGCCACGGATGTTCCGTCGGCCGCGGTGAAGCGGCAACGGAAACTGTCGGTGCAGAAGGTCTCGGCGAATCCATCCGGCCACACTTTGACGCCGCGATTGGCGATCATCGTGAGCTTCAAGCCATCGCCGGCGGCTGGCGCGATTTTCACGGCCAGCGAGTTCGGGTCGCGCGACGGCCACCCGACGTACACGTCGATGCCCTCCACGCGCGCCTCGATGTTGCCCTGGGTTGCCGCGGTCTCCGCGCGTGGCGATTCCGGCGGGGCCTCGGCGTAGTGGACCGGTCTTCAGGGTCTCGGGCTTTTGTCCCAGCCGCGCCACCACCGCCTCCGCGAATTCCTTGGTGCCGACCTTCTGCTTGCTGACGCCTTCCGTGAAAATGTCGTAGGTGTGGATGCCGTCCTCGATGGTGCGCAGCCAGGCGTTGTGCACGCGCTCGGCGACTTCCGGCTGGCCGATGTGCACCAGCATCAGCACGCCGCCCAGCAGCAGGCCGGAAGGGTTGGCCAGATTCTGTCCCGCGCGCCGCGGCGCCGAGCCGTGAATCGCCTCGAACATGGCCGCGCCCGTCGCCGATGTTGGCCGATCCCGCCAGGCCCACCGAGCCGGCGATCTGCGCGGCCACGTCGGAAAGAATGTCGCCGTAGAGATTGGGCATCACGATGACGTCGAAGGCTTCCGGCGTGTCGGCCATCTTGGCGGCGCCGATGTCCACGATCCAGTGCTCCTTTTCGATGTCCGGATACCCGGCGGCAATCTCGTCGAAGACCTTGTGGAACAGGCCGTCGGTCATCTTCATGATGTTGTCTTTGGTGAAGCAGGTGACCTTCTTGCGGTTGTGCCGCCGCGCGTACTCGAAGGCGTAGCGGACGATTTTCTCCGAGCCGGGGCGCGAGATCAGCTTGATGGACTGCATCACGTTCGGGGCTGAGCCGGTATTCGATGCCCGCGTAGAGATCCTCTTCGTTCTCGCGAACGATGACCACGTCCATCTTGGGGTGTTTGGTGTTGACGAAGGGATGGTAGGAAACGCACGGGCGCACGTTGGCGTACAGGCCCAGCGTCTTGCGGGTGGTGACGTTGAGGCTCTTGAAACCGCCGCCCTGCGGGGTGGTGATGGGCGCCTTCAGGAAGACCTTGGTGCGCCGCAGAGATTCCCAGGAGCATGGGTCGATGCCGGCGCTGTTGCCGCGCAGGTAGACCTTCTCGCCGATTTCGATGGTTTCGATGTCGATGCGCGCGCCCGCTTCCCGCAGGATGTGCAGGGTGGCGGCCATGATCTCGGGGCCGATGCCGTCGCCGTGCGCGACGGTGATTGGTGTGTTCGCCATGGGAAATTACCAGCGTAGCGGCTCCCACGCCAGACACACAAGGCTATTGCGTTTTGAAAGGCCGGGGTCGTATACTTGTCGCATACGACACGTCGTATACGACATATATGCTTCTCGATCCCCATCGGCTGATCACTTCGCTGTGGATTCTCGCCGGCATCGTCTGGGCGGCCGGGGCGCTGAGCACGAAACGAACCATGCGCCGGGAACACGCGGCAACGCGCCTGGTGCATGTCTTCATGCTGGTGCTGGCTTTCGGACTGGTGTTTAAAGATTGGTTCCGGCCTGGTCTCTTGAACGCGTTTTTCATCGTGCCCACGCCGGCCGTGGAATGGAGTGGTGTCGCGCTGACCGCGGCGGGGATCGGGCTGGCTATTCTTTCGCGGATCGTACTGGGACGGAACTGGAGCGGAATGGTGACCCTGAAGGAGAATCACCGGCTGATCCGAAGCGGTCCATACGCGGTGGTCCGGCATCCGATTTACACCGGTCTGCTGCTGGCCCTGCTGGGGGCGGCGATTTCGTGCGGACGAGTGGGGGCGCTGCTGGGGGTTGCGATCGCGGCGGTGGGGATGCGCATAAAATCGCTGGTGGAAGAGGGATTCATGGAGCGGGAGTTCGGCGCCGAATACGCGGAATACAAACGGCGGGTGAAGGCGCTGATTCCGCTGGTGTGGTGAGCATGAAAGACAAGGCCGATGTTGCGGGAATGGCGCAGGAGATTGACGGCAGCCTGCGGGCGATCCGGCGGACATTAGGGAAACCGCTGGCCGCTGCGATCGCCCGCGGAGAGCTCACCGCGCCGCAACGCGGCATCATGCAAATTCTGGTGAGAACGGACGGCCTCAGCCTGAAGGACCTGAGCAGGCAGGCGGGGCTGGCGCACAGCACGGTTTCCGGGATCGTGGACCGGCTGGAGAAGCGGGGCATGGTGACCCGCGAGGCGAATGCCGAAGATGGCCGGATGAGCCGCATTGTGGTCACCGAGGCGGTTCGCGAATTTGTGCGCGAGAAACTGCCGGAACTGGCCGTGCGGCCGCTTGTTGAAGCTCTGCAGCGGGCGAGTCCCGCGCGGCGGAAGAAGATTGTGGACGGGTTGCGAGCGCTGCGGCGCGTTCTGGAGCCGACTGGCGACCGGGAGATTTCCGGCAACATCGATTGACGCACCTGCCCCACGCACTCTATATTTGACCCGTGGGCAGGTGGGGGCGACTCGGTCTGGCGGGTCTTGCGGCGGTGCTGCTGCATGCGCAGGAGCCGCTGGATTACAACGTGCGCGTGCCCGGGGCCGGTGTGGTGTCGCGAATCGAGTGGCACGTGGAGGCGGGCAGCCGCGGAGTTTGGGACGTTTCCGTCACGTTCGACGCCGCCCAATGCAGCGTTCACTGTGCGTACCATCGGAAACGCGACGCCGCCGGCCGCACGCCGCTGGCGGATCTGATGGCGCCGCCGATCACGGCGATCCGCGTGTACCGGGACTCCATGTCGAACCCGACCGTCGTGACTGTGGACCCTGCCGGGCTGCAAACTCCAGCGATGACGCGCGGCCCTGCCGTGGCCCAGCAAGAACCGTGCCTGCCGGGAAAAAGCTTCACCATTTTTCTCGTCGAAGCGGATGATGCCGAGCCATCGCCGCTGGTGCGCCCTTTTGCCGCTGCCGATGGCGGTCCTGAACGGACGTTGACCGCGACCGCCCCATTGCGTATCTAACCAGAAACCCTTTCCACGCCAGTTTGCCAAAGAAAGGGAGGGATACGTGAATCCAAAAAGGATCAATAACGGCCGTGTGCTGTGTCTGCATGCCGCGGCAAAACGACTGCACATTCCGGAGCGCACGCTGCGCTACCAGGCAAGCCGCGGGCGAATCCGCGGCGCGTTCAAGCAGGGCAAGTTGTGGAAGTTTTCGCTCTCCGCCCTCGAAACCGGCTCGGAGGCGAGATATGTTGCTTAAGAGCGTGGCGGCGGCTCTTCTGCTGTTCGGGGCGGCCAGCCCGGGCGGGAACGCTCCCGACTTCAGGCTGCGAGACGCCAGAGGAAACACCGTCCGGCTGTCCGACTACAAGGGCAAGGTGGTTCTGCTGAACTTCTGGGCCACGTGGTGCCACGGCTGCAAGCTGGAGATTCCCTGGTATGTGGAATTCGAGAACAAGTACAAAGACCGCGGCCTCGCGGTCATCGGCGTTTCCATGGATGAGGACGGTTGGAAATCCGTCCGGCCATTCCTCGCGCAGAAAGCGATCAACTACGATGTCGTGATCGGCGATGAAGCCGTGGCGAAGCTCTATGCCGTCGAAGGGTTGCCGGTGACCGTGCTCATCGATCGCGGGGGCCGCATGGCCACCTCGCACGTTGGCGTGGTGGACCGGGACGCCTGCAAAAAAGAGATTCAGACACTGCTCTCGCAACATTCCTATTGACACGTTCGCGCGCATACGCTACAATCTGTAGCGTTACGATGCGTAGCGCACTTCATATCCGCCGCAAAGCGCTGAGCGAGCTCGAACAGCGCGTCATGGATCACGTCTGGCAGGCCGCGCCATGCACGGCGGACGCCTGCCGGGAGGCGCTGGCCGCGGACCACCCGCTCAAGGATTCCACCGTCCGCACCGTGCTCAGCCGGCTGGAGGCCAAGGGCTACGTGACTCATTCCGTGGAAGGCCGTACTAACCTCTACAAGCCGTGCGATCCGCCGCAAAAGGTGGCGGCGCACGCGGTGCGGCAGATTATCGATCGGTTCTGCAGCGGCTCGGTGGAAGAGCTGCTGGTGGGCATGGTGGACGACAAGGTGCTGGACAAGGAAGAACTGCAGCGGCTGGCCACGAAGATCGCGGCTGCCGCGAAGGGGAAGAAATCGTGAACACGCATTCCGCCGCTTTTCAGATGGTGTCGTTCCTGTTGGACTGGGCCGTGCGCGCGGGGTTTCTCGCCGCAGCGGCCGGGCTGGTTGTGGCGATCATTCGGATGCGCGATGTGCGCGCGCGTCTGGCGCTGTGGAGCGCGCTGCTGTTCGGATCGCTGGCGCTGCCCGCGCTCCGGCCGCTCATGCCGCCGCTGTTACCGGCAACGAACGCCGCGCCCTTGTCCGTTAACGCTCCGGTGGCCCTGCACCACGCCATTACGCCGCTACGCGTCCGCACGGCGATGACGACCATGAAAATCGCCCCGGCCCGCCGCGGCTATCTTCCAGAAATCGCGGTCGCGGAGATCCCGCTCGCAGAAATCGCGCTTGGCTTGTGGGCTGCCGGTGCGCTGCTATTACTGGCGCGCCTGGCCACTGGCCTCATCCTTGCCCGGCGCGTCATCCGCGCGGCCGTTCCCATCGACGACAGGATTCGTCCCATGCGCGGATTGCGCGTCTTCGAATCGGCTCGGGTGAACGTCCCGCTGACAGCCGGAGTGTTGCGTCCGGTTATCCTGCTGCCGGAAGACTGGCGCGAGTGGGAGAGCGAGCGGCTCAGGGCAGTGCTGGCCCACGAGCGCTCGCACGTGGAGAGGCGCGATGCTCTGGTCAGAGTGGCGGCGCAATTGCAGCGCGCGGTTTTATGGTTCAGCCCGGTGGCCTGGTGGCTGGATGGTCATCTGGCCGATCTCGCCGAGTGCGCGAGCGACGATGCGGCTTTGGCTGAGACGGTGGATCGCTCCGCGTATGCGGCCATCGTGCTCGATTTCTTCCGCGCCGGGAAAAAGCGGCTGGCGATTGAAGGCCTGGCCATGGCTCAGGGCGGTTCGGCGGAAAGGCGTATCGACCGCATTTTGGCAGGGGGTCCGCTTTGCGCGCACCTCCGCCGCGGGACGCTGGTTGCGGTGCTTGCGCTCACGGGCGGGTCCGTGGCGCTGGTGGCCGCGCTGCAGAGCGCGCCCGCGGCCCCGACACCACCGTCCCCGGCCGCGGCCGCGGCTCCGCGCATCGCGCCCGTTCCGCCCATGCCCGAGGCACCACCGGCGCCTAAGCCCGCTCCCGAGCCGGCGGCGGCGCCCGAGATTGCTCCGGCGCCGGAAGCCGCTGCCGAGCCAGAGGGGACCGGCGACAGTTGGGTTATCTTCCACGGCGAGTCTACAACAATGGGCGGCGATATCGATCCACGAGAAGCCCAGGGGATTCACGATCGCGCGAACCACGACTTGATCTGGGCGCGCCGCGGCGGAAAAGCCTGGGTGATTGATGACGCCGGATTGTTGCGGCGCGCCACCGAACTCTTCGCTCCGGTGGACGATCTGGCCAAGAAGGAGGAGGCGCTCAACAAGGAACAGGAGGCGATCAACCACGCACAGGAAGACCAGTGGAAAGCCATGGAAAAAATGCATGGCAGCATGCCCCTGCTGGAGGACGACCTGAAGAAGCTGGAAGAGCAATCCCGCATAAAGGAGCCGACTGCCGAGCAGCTTTCGCAACTGGAGGCAAAGCTGGCGGAGATGCAGGCTCGCCTCGCGGAGGCCCAGGAAACCATGGTTGGGCGCCAGCAGAGCGAGATCGACAGGCAGATGGGCGAACTCGACCGGAGACAGGATGAAATCGGGCGTGTTCAGGATGCTTTCGGCAAGGAACAGGAGAGGGCCGCCGGGGAGGCGGAGCGGATGCTGGAGAGACTGCTGGACGAGGCTATTCGAAACGGCATGGCGCGGCCTTCGGGTGTCCGGTAGAAAAGAATCCGATTGAAAATCGGCTGCAGGATAAAATCCTGGCCCACAGGGCAGCCGTGATCGAAGCGGCAGGCAGGGCATGGCCCTGCCCCACAGGGGAGCCGTGATCGAAGCGGCAGGCAGGGCATGGCCCTGCCCCACAGGGGAGCCGCGACCGAAGCGGCAGACAGGGCATGGCCCTGTTACTTTGGCTTTTGGTCTTTCACGAAGCTGAGGATGTCGAAGTGCTTAATCTCGCGGTCGGGAAAGAAGCTGTTGATGGCGCTCTGCTCGTCGTTGAACAGCTCGAACACCGTGGACAGCTTAGTGAGCAGCATCAGCTCGATGTTGCGACGATTCAGGCTGAACAACTTGAGCGTGCCAACGGCCTTTTGCAACGTTGTATAGCAGATGACCAGCGTTCCCAGACCGGTGCTATCGATGTAGTCGACGCCGGCTAGGTTGGCCGCGACTTTCGTCTTCTGGTCGCGCACCAGCCGATTGACCGTCTCACGCAGGTCGTTCAGACTTTCACTCACCACCAGACGCCCGCTCAGGTCAAGAACGGTGATGCCTTCGTTTTCGCGGGTGCTTATCTCGACGTGTGCGGCCACGCAACCAGTGTATCGCTATGCTTCGGGAAGGGTCACGGTGAAGCGGGCGCCCTCGTTGACCCGGCTTTGCACGTCAATGGCGCCCCCGTGCGCCTTGACGATCCACGCCACGAAGCTCAGCCCAAGGCCTAGACCTTTCTCCGGATCGGCCGACGGGACCTTATAAAAGCGATCAAATATATGCTGCAGGTGCTCGGCGGGGATTCCGACGCCGGTGTCCTCCACGATCAAGCGAACCGCCGGCGCCTCGCTGCCCAGTTGCACGTGCACGCTGCCGCCCTCCGGCGTGTATTTCAGCGCGTTCGAGAGCAGATTTGAAATGAGGCGTTCGAGTTGAATGCGATCCCCGGCAATCGGGCATGATTCCGGAAGATCGGCGGTGAGTTGGACGCGCTTTTCCTCGGCGGAAATCTGGAACTCCTCCACCAGGTCGCGGGTCATGGCCGCCAGATCCAGCTCCGTTTTCTGAAGGACAAGCTGCCCGGTCTCGGACTGCGACAGCAGCAGCAGGGCGCGCACGATGCGCGAAAGGCGTTCCACATCCTCCAGGGCGGACATCATGGCCTCGCGATATTGCTCTTCGGTTTTTGCGCTGAGCAAAGCTACTTCGAGCTGGCCGCGGATGACGGTCAGAGGAGTGCGCAATTCATGAGAGACGTCGGTGGAAAACTGGCGGACCTTCTCGAAGGATGCGCCCAGGCGATCCATCATTCCATTGAAGGTGGCGATGAGATGGTCGAGTTCGTCGCCGGCGCGGCGAGAAGGGATGCGAATGTTCAGATTCGAGCCGGAGATTTCCTGCGCTGCCTGGGCCACCGAAGTGACCGGCCGCAACGCCCGGCCGGCCATGAACCAGCCCCAGACGCTGCTCAGGCCGATGAGGAGCGGGAGGATCTCCATGTAACGCCTGTTAATGCCGTCTAAGGTCCGTTCTTCTTCGGCGACAGACCGGCAGATGGCCATATAGTATGGGCGTTGCAATTTGTCGGTGAGCACGCCGGTGCGAATGCGATGCGGAATCCCATCGTGGTCGTAGCGGGTCTCATATTCCTGCTTGGAGTGGAGCAGACGTTGCAGCCTTCCGCGGATTTCCGAGGGAGATTCGATGCCCAGGGACCGGTAGACGTCGGCCACCGCGATGTGATCGGTGTTAATCGGGTTTCCATTGCTGTCGGCCAGCATGAATACGCTCTTGAGCCGCGGGACGATGAGACCCTCCTCCGGGTCGTACGGGTCGAAGAACCAATCCCATCCGTACGCGAAGTAGTGCAGATATCCTTTGGCGGCGGCCCATTCCTGATCGAGCGTTTCGTCCACCTGCTCATACATGAGGCTGCGGAGCAAAGGATAGAACAACAGGCCCACGATGATCAGCAGGAGCGTGAAGAAGAGGACGTAGTTGAGGGTGAGGCGGAACCGCAGGCTGCGGGTGAGCCGGAGCGTCTGCCCCGTCCAGCCGCGCACTCTGGCCCAGCCTGCCATTGGCGTCCGCGCAATCAGGTGTTTCGCGCCGCCTGGGTGGAGGCCGCTTCGGCGGACTTTTCCGAAATGTCCAGCATGTAGCCGATTCCGCGGACCGTATGGATCATTTTCTCCGGATAGAGGTCGTCAATCTTGCTGCGCAGGTGGCGGATGTACACATCGACGATGTTGGTAAGCCCGTCGTAATCCATGTCCCAGACATGCTCGACGATCATGGTGCGGCTGAGCGGACGGCCGCGGTTGCGCATCAGATATTCGAGGATGCTGAATTCCTTGGGCGCCAGCTCGATGGATTCCGCTCCGCGGGTGACTTTGCGGCGGATGCAATCGAGCGCGAGATCGCCCACCTGGAGGCGCTCCGGGGTGGGCTGGCCGCGGCGAAGAAGGGCCCTGACGCGGGCCAGCAATTCGACGAACGCGAAGGGCTTCACGAGATAATCGTCGGCGCCGAGTTCGAGGCCCTTGACGCGGTCGTCAACGGCGTCGCGCGCGCTGAGGATGCACACCGGCGGGCTGGCTTTGCGATTGCGGATCTTCTGCAGGACGGTGAGGCCGTCGGTGTCGGGAAGCATAAGGTCGAGGATAACCAGGTCGTATTCGGCACTGTGGACCAGGTTGACGGCGGTGGCGCCGTCACCGGCCACGTCCACCGCGTAACCGGCGCTTTCCAGGCCGCGCGAGAGGAAATCCTGAATGCGCTTTTCGTCCTCGACGATGAGAATTCTCATTACTCTTACGTGGCCAGTGTAGCACCGCCTGCCCGGCGGCCATCCCGACGTGCGACATTAGTAAGCGCATGGATATTAACAAGATTCTCGAAGAGCTGAGAACCGAACGCTCGCAAGTGGAAATGGCCATTGTGAGCCTGGAGCGACTGGGCGCCGCGCGGGGCAAGCGGAGGGGACGTCCTCCCAAGTGGCTGAGCGCGGTAACCGCGGCGGCAGCGCAGCCGAAACGGCGCGGCCGGCCTCCGGGCAGCGGAAAAAAGAAAGCGAAGTAGCCGGCCGCTTTCCACTGCCGGCTCGGCTTTCGAGCGGAGCGCCTGGAAACGGACGCCCCGGAGACACGGGATCTGCCCAAGGGACCAGTGTGTTCGCGGGATCTTCCGGGAACGCGCCCGGGAACGCGGGTCGTTTGCCGTTCGCCTCAGTTACTATTCGAAGATGTTGGTGCTTGCCTCGAAATCTCCCCGGCGCGCGGAGATTCTCCACGCCGCTGGTCTGCCGTTCGTGGTGCGTCCGGCGGACGTGCAGGAGCAGCACCGGGCCGGCGAGGCGCCGATGGATTATGCCCGCCGTCTGGCGTTCGACAAGGCCGCCGCGGTGGAGATAACCGCGGGGGAGATCGCCCTCGGGGCGGACACTATTGTTGTAGTGGACGGTGTGGTGCTGGAGAAGCCACGCGACGAGGCTGATGCACGCCGGATGCTGTCATTGCTCTCGGGCCGCGAGCATGAGGTGATCACCGGCATCTGCCTGCGCTCCGGTACGCGCTGGGAGACGGACGCGGCGGTGACGCGCGTCCTGTTCGCGACGCTTACGCCCGAAGAAATCGACGCGTGCGTGGCCAGCGGTGAACCAATGGATAAAGCGGGCGCGTATGCGATTCAGGGGCTGGCGTCGAAGTTCATAGCGCGCATTGAGGGCGATTATTTCAACGTGGTGGGGCTGCCGGTCTCCCTGGTGTACAAGCACCTGCGGCTGTTCGGCGGGGGATAACATGGAAGTGGTTGCTCCATGCAATTCCTCACCGAGAGTCTGATTCAGCTCATTACGCAAACGTCCACCAACCTGCCGCCCGATGTGCGCGAGGCGATGAAGGTTGCGATGGAGTCGGAAACCCCGCACACGCAAGCCTCGCAGGCGCTTAGCATCATCGCGACGAACATCGACATGGCGCACGAGGACGAAGGGGCCATCTGCCAGGACACCGGCATGCCGACGTTTATCGTACACACGCCGGTGGGAGTGAATCAGATGGCGGTGGGGCGGGCCATTCGCGAGGCCGTGCGCGAGACCACGAAACGGGGCAAGCTGCGGCCCAATTCAGTGGACTCACTGACCGGCAAGAACAGCGGGGACAACCTGGGCCCGGGAACGCCGGTGCTTCATTTCGAGCAGTGGGAAGAAGACGAGATAGAAGTGAAGCTGCTGTTGAAAGGCGGCGGCTGCGAAAACAAGAACATCCAGTATTCCCTGCCCGCGAATCTGGACCATCTTGGCCGCGCCGACCGCGATCTAGAGGGCGTACGCAAGTGCCTGCTGCACGCGGTGTGGCAGGCGCAGGGACAAGGGTGCGCGCCGGGAGCGATCGGCGTCTGCATCGGGAGCGACCGCGCGCACGGATACATGGTGGCGAAGATGCAACTCTTTCGCACGCTGGACGATGTGAACTCCAACCCGGAGCTGGCGAAGCTGGAGGCCGAAATCATGGAGGAGGCCAACCGGCTGGGAGTGGGCGCCATGGGGTTCGGGGGACGCGCTTCGCTGATCGGCTGCAAGATCGCGGCCGCCAACCGTCTGCCCGCCAGCTTCTTCGTATCGGTGGCCTATGATTGCTGGGCGTTCCGGCGGCTTGGGGTGCGTCTTGACGCGGCGAACGGCGCGATCACGAAGTGGCTTTACCGGGAGCCCGAAAGACCAGTGCAAAAGATGGCCGCCTCAGCCGGTTTCGCGCTTACCGGGCGCGAGGTAGCGCTGCGCGCTCCGCTTAGCGAAGAACAGGTTCGCGCGCTGAAGGTGGGTGACGTGGTGCTGATTTCCGGAGAGTGCTTCACCGGGCGCGACGCGGTGCATCATCACATGATGAAGCATGAGCCGCCGGTGGATCTTCACGGCGCGGTGCTCTACCATTGCGGCCCGGTGATGTTGAAGGAAGGGGGCGATTGGAAGGTGAAGGCCGCGGGCCCCACCACCAGCATTCGCGAGGAGCCCTATGAAGCCACCGTGCTGGAACGATATGGAGTTCGCGCGGTGATTGGCAAAGGCGGGATGGGCGCCAAGACGTTGGCCGCGCTGCAGCAGTTCGGCGCGGTGTACCTGAATGCGATCGGCGGGGCGGCGCAGTATTACGCGCGAACGGTGAAGAGGGTGCTGGGGGTGCACTGGCTGGAACTGGGCGTCCCGGAAGCGATGTGGCATTTGGAGCTGGAGGATTTTGCCGCCATCGTAACCATGGACGCGCACGGCAACAGCCTGCACCTGGATGTGGAGCAGCAGACGGGAGAGGTGCTGGCTACGCTGCGGGAGGTCTGAGAGCCGCGATTTTGTTACACTGGGAAGGCCGCGCGAGCACTGCATTCCCTCCCTGGCCAGGTAGCTCAGTTGGTAGAGCGCAGCCCTGAAAAGGCTGGCGTCGGCGGTTCAAGTCCGTCCCTGGCCACCATCTTTTCAAGCACTTACAGAAATTCCAAGGCGCAGTGACCGGCGCGCGGCCGGCAAGCGCGCTCGGGCACCTATTCCACCCTTGAGACAATGAGCCGTGGTGGTAGCTCCTCGATTCGCCATACTTCTCGCGTTGCTGGCAGCGCCGGCGTGGGCCGGGCTGTGCTCCACCGGCTCGCCGGTATCCGAACCCCGGCAGGAGTTTCAATTCTTCGCCGGTTACTCGCCCGTTTCCGCGACGTTGATCGGAACCACATCAGATCGCCAATTCCTGGTTGCGGGGTTCGGCTATGGCTACAGGTGCTGGGTCTGGCCCGGCGTGTCGATTTCGTATTCCGGCGAACTCATGCCCGCGGCGGTCTTGCTGCAGCCCGGACAATACCTGCCGCAGTTTGTCCCGGCTCACGCCGTTTATGGATTTGGCATCACGCCGCTGGGGTTCACGGCGGACTTTGGCCGCCGCCACAGAGCGTATCCGTTCCTCGAAACCAACGAAGGAATTATCGCCTCCAGCGAGCCGATCCCCATCGACGTGACCGGCGCGACCGGGCTGAATTTCCTGATCGACCTGGGAGGGGGAATCCGCATCAAAACGGGCGAGCGGCGCGAGATCAGCCTCGGCTACAAGTTTCTCCACATTTCCAATGGGTTTACGAGCGCGGTGAATCCGGGGGTGGACAATAACGTCTTCTACGCAGGATTCTCGGTTCTGCGGTAGACGGCTGGAGGGTTGCCCAACTACTCCCCGTGCACGTGGGGATGGGAGTGCACTTCCCCGGACGCGTGGCGATGACGATGAGCGTGCGACAGGTTGGTGCGCTCGAGCAACTCCCGGTCGCGCAGCACGTCGGCCGGAGCAAGCTCGGCCACCAGTTGCCCGCCATCGAGGACGAAGCAGCGGTCGGCGATATCCTCCAGGTCTCCGAGATCGTGCGTGGCGATGATCACGGACTTTGCGCCCCCGCCCCACTCGACCAGAAGATCGATGAACTCGCTCTGGCTGCGCGGATCGAGCGACGCCGTGGGCTCATCCAGAAGCAGCACTGCAGGGTCCAGCACCAGAACGCTGGCCATTGCGACGCGCTTCTTTTCGCCGCCCGACAGACGGTGCGGCACGCGGTCCTTTAGATGCGCGATGCGCAAGCGGTCCAGAATCTCGCCCACGCGTTCGCGCACGTCGCGCTTCGGCCAGCGCAGTTGCAGCGGGCCGAAGGCCACTTCGTCGAATACCGTGGGATTGAACAACTGCACGTCGGGATTTTGAAACACCAGCCCCACCTGCTTGCGGAACGCAAACGCGAACTCATCATCGGCGAAGCGTTCCTCGGTGAGTTCCTCTCCACGGAAGCGGACGGCGCCCGCGTGCGGAAAGTGCAGGCCGTCCAGGATGCGCAGGAGTGTCGACTTCCCGGAGCCGTTCGCGCCCAGCAGGGCCACGCGGCTTCCTTCCGGGATCGCCAGGCTGAGCTTGTCGAGAGCGGTGAGCTGTTCGTAGCGGTACGTGAGGCGGTCGAGTTCGAACAGCATTAGTGGCCCGCCCACACGGCCGCCGCGGTCAGCATGGCAAACGCCAGCAGCGCCGTCCAATCGAGGGCGCTCATGCGGAATTCGTCCAGCACGTAGACTTCGCCGCGGAAACCGCGGGACTGCATGGCCAGGTAGACGTCGCCGCTGAGTTGAAAAGTGCGGCTGAGCAACACGCCCGCGCTGGCCACGGCCATGCGCCGGCGCTCCGGCCCGTTCAATTTACCCACGGTACGGCTTTGGCGCGACTCGAACATTTCATGCGCGGTTTCGAGCATCAGCAGGATGTACCGGCAGGTCATTCCCAGAATCACCACGAACACCACGGGCACGCGGAAAATCCGCAGCGCTTTCAGGACGTGGGCCCAGGGCGTGGTGAAGACCAGCAGAAGGGCGAGAGTGGCCGCCGTTTCGACGCGCAGGATGAGATAGCTGGCCGTGGTCAGGCCTTGTGCGGTGATAGTCCAGTGGAGGCCCGGCACGCGATAGACGGGGGAACCGGGCGTCAGGAAGAGCGCGGGCACGGCGATGGCTCCGGTGAACGTGAGCGCGCCCGTCCAGACGCGGGTGGCCAGCGTGCGGATGGAAACCAGCGAGAGAAGGGCCAATGAAACGGCGAGAACGAAGAGGGCGCCGATTACCCAGAGCCGTGTGGCCAGCGCCGACGCCAGAATCAGCGCGAGCAAACCGGCCACTTTCACCCGCGCGTCCAACCTTTGCAGCAACCCGCCGCCACCCGCCGATTGCTCCGCGTGCATGGCGCGGTCCATGGCCTCATACAGGCCTTCTACCGTGCGCTCGACAAAAGTCATCGCGCAAAGTCGCGTCTGCGCGTGAGTTTGCCCACGCTCGCGCAAGCCAGCATGACCAGCCCCGCTCCGAACATCGCCGAAAGGAGGTATCCGAAGGCGGCGCTGCGGACGTACGGGGGAGCGTAGCGGGCGAAGGGAGCGGTCCACAGGGAGGAGAGGCGCTCCAAACCGGCGGGCGGGCGCGATGGCAGCGGCGCATGCAGGGTGGTAGCGGCAATCTGCCGGCGGGCGGCGGAGTTCGCATAATCCGATGCCATCCATTCTCCCCAGGCCGAGCCGGCGGCCAGAATTCCAAGTGGGGTCAGCACCAACAGGACGGCGAGTCCCAGCCAGAGCGGCCGCAGGGAGCGCGGGCCGGTCAAAGTTTCAGGTCCGGTAACGCCGGCGGTGGCCCGCAACAGCGATGGATCCGATCGCTGCAGAAAGGCCACCACCCCCGCCGATACGAACAGTTCGGCGAAACCGGCGATGGTGAGATGGCCGAGCATCATCGCGGGAATGGCCACGCCGAGTCCGTACGGGCAGTAGAGCGGAGCGCCCGCGGCATCGTGGTATAGCCCCGGCTGAATTCCAAACTCAATGGCCGCAAGCAGCGCCGACACGTTGATGGCTGCGTAACCGGCGAGGCCTGCCGCCATTACCCGGCGCAGGGAGACGATGGACGAGCGCGCGGCGAGGAGACGATAGACCGCGTACGACACCAGCGCCCCGACGATGGCCATGTTGAAACAATTGGCGCCGATGGCGGTGATGCCTCCGTCGCCGAAGAACAGCGCCTGGATGATGATCGCGATGGAAACCGCCAGCATGGCCGCCCAGGGCCCCAGCACCACGGTGGCCAGCCCCACGCCCACGGCATGGCCGGTGGTGCCGCCGGGAAGCGGGAGGTTGAACATCATGATGACGAAAGAAAAAGCAGCAAACAGGGACAGACGGGGCACCAGACGCGTGTGCAGAGCCTTCCTGACGCGCTGCAGCGCCACATACCAGAAGGGCGCGGACGCGATATACATTACCGCGCATGTCGCCGGGCTGAGGTATCCGTCGGGAATGTGCATGGAGGACCGGCCCTTTCCTAGTGTATTACGAGTTTTGTAATCGTGGCACCACTCGCTGAACATGCAGCGCCAGCCGCGTCCTCGCATGGTGGTGTAGCAACGCGGCTGGCGCCGCGTGTCCTGGCGTCCGCCGCCTGCGGCCAGGCGAAGGAAGGATTCAACGCGAGGGCCTGCCCTAGCAGCTCCCGGCCCTGTTCCGCGCGTCCACCGGCGATGGCGATAACGCCCGCGTGATACAAGAACATTGGTTCCGGGGTGTGCATGGCCAAAGCTTTCGCGCTGGCTTCTTCGGCCTCCTGCTGGTGTCCGCCGCGGAACAGCACCCAGCTCAGAGCATCGTAGGTGTACACGTCCTTGCGAGTCTCCAGTTCGGCACGCGCCAGCGCGAGGGCGCGGTCGAGGTTGCGATTCTCGTCGGCATAGTTCATGGCGAGCATGCGATTGCCTTTCTCCCCATTGGCCTGGCCGAGCTTATCGATGACATCGATCAGCTTGCGCTGTTGGGCGGCTTCCGTGGGACGGCCCAACTGATCATAGAGGGCCGCCAGGGCATGGGCGTAATCGGGCAGCGGAATTACCGCCTGGGCTTTCCTGAAGCTGTCGACCGCCTTGTCGAATTCCCCCGCGGCCGCATACTCCCGGCCCAGCGCCGCCAGCGCGCGATGATAGCCGGGCAACGTCTCCAGCGATTTTTCATACGCAGCGTGGGCATCGTCCACGCGGCCGCTCTTGAAGAGCATGTCCCCGAACTCCACCAGACACCACGCCAGGTTTTCGTTGGTGGAACTCCCTGCTTCCACGGCCATGGCCATCCAGGACAGGGCCTCCGCGCCCTTGCCGGTAACGAAGCGGTGCCAGGCGATGCGGTTGTAGCTGGCGAGGTTCGGACCGAGCGCGAACATGCGCTGATAGGCTTTATCGGCAGCGTCGTATTGCCCCATTTCCATGAGCGAATCGCCGAGCAGACCCCACGCGCCGGCGTCGCTGGGGTTGCGCACCGTGAGGTCTCTGGTCAACTGCGCCGCTTGCGGGAAGTTGTGGCGATGCGTGGCGATCTCCGCGCTTAACCGGATGCCATCGTAGCTGTGGGAATCGGCTGCCAGGATGCGGTCCACCAGGGTCGCGGCGCGATTGAGGTACTGGAAATCGGTGGTCTCGCGCAGCTTTTGAATGAAGGCGGACGCGAGGTCGCCTTCCACCTTAGGGTCGTTCGGCGCGTCCTTGAGTTTCTTTTCATACAGCGCGATGCGCTGGTCGGCGGTGAGGTGGGCGACCGGGGGCGTCACCGCCGCGCAGCAGAGGACGGAACACAAGAGGACGAAACGCTTCATGACGTTCTCACAGGAATCGAAGAGGCTGCACCCAGCCGGCGGAGACCGCGGTCATGGCCAACCCCAGACAGATCACCACCACGGCCGAGAAAACCGGAATCAGACGGAACATGGGCCGTTTCATGGCCGTCTGGGTGTTGGGGAGCAGATGCTTGGCGTAGATGACCAGGAACCCGATGGCCATCAGCACCGCCGCCAGCCCGGTGCTGAACCCGACAAGGAGAAGCAGGCCCAGCCCCGGGCGTCCGAAGGCGATGGCGCTCAACATCAGAATGAGGGCTGACGGGCACGGGACCAGACCGCCGCTGATGCCGAGAGCGATCAGACTGCCGAGGGTGATTTTGCCCTCCACCATGTGACTGTGCTGGTGGCCACCGTGACTGTGTACGTGGGGATGGGGATGGGGATGGCTGTGATCATGATCGTGATCGTGTGGATGGTCGTGGGGGTGTCCGTGATCGTGGGCATGCCCGTTGGCATCGGCGTGGCCGTGAACATGGCCGGCCGCGACCAGTTCCGGTACCTCAACATGGGCGTGTTCATGGTGAGGATGATGGTGATGGGCTTCGTGAGTGTGCCCGCCATCGAGCAGCGCCTGGGCGCGCCGGTAGAGCAGAAGCGCGCCAACGGCCACGATGGAAAGCCCGGAAATCGTACCAAGAACCGGCATGATTTTCTCCGGGATCACGTATCGCTGGAAGAACAGGACGCCGAGCCCGAGCAGGAACACGGTGAAGGTGTGCGTGAAGGTTACCACGAAGCCGAGCAGACCGGCATGCTTCAGCGTGCCTTTGGAGCCCACCAGGTAGGCCGCGACGATCGTTTTGCCATGGCCTGGAGACAGCGCATGGACGGAGCCGAGCCCCATGGCGGCGAGGAGACCCAGCAGCATGAGCCCCCACCCGATATCCCGTTGGCCGAGCAGCCGCGACAAATAATCTCCGCGAACCACGGCGCCCGGGCCGGCGGGTTGCTGTTGTGAGAAGGAGGGTTGCGCCGGGGGAGTTTGCACCGGAGTGATTATCGCGGGGCCGTCAGCGGGACCGGGCGCGGCGACCACTGGATGAAAGGAGATGCGTGCCGTGAGATCCTGCGGCGGAGCGGTGGTGGGATCGGCGGGATAGCGGGTCAGGCCGCCACTGAGATCGCTGGCGCTCTGGCCAACCACAATCTCCTTCCAGCCCGCGCGGCCGGGGTAATTGCCGTCCTCGTAAGAGATCTCACCCGGCTGAGCCGGCGCGCCGGCGGCGATCTGGATGCGCAGCGTTGGCATGCCGCCCGCCCCCTCCGTTGCCGCGGCGGAAACCGTGGTCAGGCGCAGCGGCAATCGCCGGCCGTCCTCAAGCAGGTTCAGGTTGCCGATCCATGCCGCGGCCTGCTGGCGGGATTTCGCGGTGAGGCTCGCCTGATCCTTCCAGTCAACCTGCCATTGCCCCAGCAATTCGAACGTGGGGATCTCCGCGAGATCCAGCACGTAGTTGACTTCGACGGCACTGCCGCGCAGGTATACGCGGGAGTAGTGATTCACGCTGAAGTTGCCCATGGGGTGGGCGGCGAGCGTGGCGCAGGCAAGGGCGAAGATAAACGGGGCGCTCCTCATGCCGGGGATACGAGTCTGGCCCGGCGTTTGGATGTGGCAGGGTGAAAGTACTTGCAGGTACCTGGTCGCGGTAGCCTGAGTCCATGAACGCCGCCAGCGTATATTCATTCGACGCGCCCCCTCGCTATGGTTCGTTTGCCGAGCCGGCTGCAGGAGAAGGGGAAGTGATTGTGAGCGTCAGCGCCGCCGGGCTGCACCCGCTGGTGAGGGGGCTGGCGCGCGGAACTCATTACGGCAGCTCAGGTTCCCTGCCGTTCGTTCCCGGCGTAGACGGGGTGGGCCGGTTGCAGGACGGAACGCGCGTCTTTTTCATGTTGCCGCGAAGCCCGTTCGGAAGCTTCGCGGAGCGCACGGTAGTGAGGGGCTCGTTGTGTCTGCCGCTGGCCGAGGGACTGGACGACGCAACCGCCGCAGGGACGGCGAATCCGGGCATGTCCTCCTGGGTGGCGCTGAAAGTGCGGGCGCGGTTGGCCGCGGGAGAAAGCGTGCTGATCCTGGGCGCCACGGGCAGCGCGGGCCAACTCGCCATACAGATCGCGAAACGGATGGGCGCGGGGCGGGTGATCGCAGCCGGTCGCGATCCGCAGGAGCCCCGATTGAAGGAATTGGGCGCGGACGCGGTCGTTTCGCTGAATCAGGAAAGGGCCGACCTGGTGGCCGCGTACCGCCGCGAATGGGCCGTATCGGGCGTGGATGTGGTGTTGGACTACCTGTGGGGACAGCCGGCGGAAATTCTGCTGGAGGCGATCGCGCAGAAGGGATTGCAACACGCCGCATCGCGAATGCGCTATGTGCAGATCGGCTCCATTGCGGGCGAGACGATCTCGGTGCCGGGGGCAACTTTACGCAGCTCAAAGCTGGAACTTCTGGGCAGCGGATTCGGCAGCGCGTCCCTGCCGGAAATTCTGCAATCCATTTCAGAGTTCCTTCAGGAATCCGCCAGACAGCCGTTTCAGGCGCGCATTGAGACTGCTCCCTTGCACGACGTGGAGGCGATCTGGGGCCAGACGGATCAGAGCGCTCGGGTAGTGTTTCGGCCCTAGCAGGTTGCTGAAAGCGCGAGAACCGCTTGTTTACACGCGCGGCTCGGAAACGCCGCGTGTCCCTGCGGTTTATATGGAGTAGTCTTCCACAAATATGCGCGCGTCGCGGAGGCGGACGAAAACCGTGTCGCCTGCCTGAATGGTTAACTCGCGGTAGCGCTCGTGGGTCAGCTCGACGATGATGGTGTCTTCGGTGCGGACGGTGTCATCCTCCTCCGAGGACAGTTCCACGCGCACCAGCGGCCCGGCGGATTGAATGCGCAGGACGCGGGCGCGAACCGAAGCGGCGTCGGTCCGGTGCACTTCAATGTCGAGCTCGTGCGGCCGCACGAAAACGCGAGCCGATCCGCCGTTGGCCGGCAGCGCGCGGCTGGCGTCCACCGCCAGTTTGCCGATCACCGCCTTGCCGGATTCCACGCGCCCGTGAAACAGATTCACGTTGCCAAGAAAAGTGACCACGAACTCAGTTGCGGGATGATGGAACACTTCGTCGGGAGTGCCGAACTGTTCGATGCGGCCCTGATTCATGATGGCGATGCGGTCGGCCACCTCCAGCGCTTCTTCCTGATCGTGCGTCACCAGCACGCTGGTGACCTGGATTCTGGCGTGCAGAGTGCGCAGCCAGCGGCGGAGCTCCTGGCGCACGCGCGCGTCGAGGGCTCCGAAGGGCTCGTCGAGCAGCAGCACGCTCGGCTCGATGGCCAGGGCGCGCGCCAGCGCCACCCGCTGCCGCTGTCCGCCGGATAACTGCGACGGATACTGATTCGACCATCGCCCCAACTGGATCAGTTCCAGCAGTTCACTCACGCGGCGACGGATCTCCGGCTCGGACGGGCGCAGTTTCTTCGGACGCACGCGCAATCCGAAAGCGATGTTTTCGAAGACGCTCATGTGGCGGAACAGAGCGTAGTGCTGAAAGACGAAACCGACCTTGCGCTCGTCGGGCCGCTGCCGGGAGATGTCCACTCCGTTGATACACACGGCGGTTTCCGCAGACGGATCGGGCTGCTCGAGACCGGCGATGATCCGCAGCAGCGTGGTTTTGCCCGAACCCGAGGGGCCCAGCAGAGCCACCAGTTCGCCCTGATTCACGGCCACGCTGACATCCTGAAGCGCTTTCCAGGCGCCGAACGTCCGGCTGACGTGGCGAGCCTCAATTGCCGTAGCTACGCCGGACATCCTTACTCCTCCACCCCTAGCGAAGCGTGGTCCGAACGGGTTTTCCACTCGAGCATGGTCTTCACCACCAGGGTTACCACGGCAAGCAGCGTGAGCAGGCTGGCCACCGCGAACGCAGCGGAGAAATTGTATTCGTTGTACAGGATCTCCACGTGCAGCGGAAGGGTGTTGGTGCGGCCGCGAATGTGTCCGGACACCACCGACACGGCCCCAAATTCACCCATGGCGCGCGCATTGCAGAGAATCACCCCGTAGAGCAGGGCCCAGCGAATGTTGGGCAGGGTGACGCGCCGGAAAACCTGCCAGGCGCGGGCGCCCAGAAGAACGGCAGCCTCTTCTTCTTCAGTCCCTTGCTCCTGCATGAGCGGGATCAATTCGCGGGCGATGAACGGGAAGGTGACGAAGATGGTGGCCAGGATGACTCCCGGCTCGGCGAAAACGATCTGCATGTCGTGGCGAATCAGCCATTCGCCGAAGAACCCCTGCGCGCCAAAGAGCAGGACGAAGACCAGTCCGGAGATCACCGGCGATACGGCGAAGGGAAGGTCAATGAGCGAAAGCAGCACGCTTTTGCCGGGAAATTCGAATTTCGCGATGGCCCACGCCGCGGCGACACCGAAGAGGAGGTTCGCGGTAACGGAGATGGCCGCGGTGAGCAGGGTGAGCCGCAGGGCGGAGAGCGCGTCGTGGTCGGTTATGCTGGCGACGTAGACGGAGATTCCCTTGCGCAGAGCTTCGCCAAACACGGCGATGACAGGCAGCAGCACCAGCACGGCTACGAACGCGGACGCGGTGAGGATGATGGTGAGGCGCAACCAGGCGGGCTCGGTGTGGCGGGATCGCGCGGTGATGAGCATGGTCTACTCGGACTTCCCGGCCCGGCCGCGAGGGCCGATACTGCCCCACGTAGATCGGCAGGCAGGGCATGGCCCTGCCCCACTTCGACTCCAGCTCTGGTGCATTGGCTGGCCCACTATGCCATTCTTCCCTGGCGCCTGCGCGCCGACCACCACTGTCCCGCGTTAACCAGGAACAGCAGCACGAAGGAACTGACCAGCATCAGCAGCGCGATGGCCGCCGCCCCGGTGTAGTCGTATTGCTCGAGATGAGTGACGATCAGCAGCGACGCGATTTCCGTCTTCATGGGCATGTTGCCGGAGATGAAGATGACCGACCCGTATTCGCCCAGAGCGCGGGCGAAGGCGGTGACGAAGCCCGCCACCAGCGCCGGCTGCAGGGCGGGCAGAATCACTCGGCGCAGGGTTTGCCAGCGCGTGGCGCCCAGCAGCACGGCCGCCTCCTCCACCGCCGGGTCCAGATCTTCGATGGCCGGCTGAACCGAGCGCACGATAAACGGCAGTCCGATAAAGGTCAGGGCGATCACGATGCCCAGCGGCGAAAATGCCGCTTTGATCCCCAGTGGTTCCAGAAGGCGCCCGATCCATCCATTTTGTGAGTAGATCGCCGTCAGCGCGATACCGGAAACCGCAGTGGGCAGGGCAAAGGGAACGTCGATCAGCGCGTCCAGGACCCGGCGGCCAGGAAAATCGTATCGCGCCAGCGCCCAGGCCACGATAAGCCCGAATACGGCGTTGATCAGGGACGCCACGAAAGCGGTGGCGAAGGTCAGACGCCACGCGGCCAGGGTGCGTGGGTCGAAGGCGGCATCGGCGAAGTGCGCCCACGACTGCGCGGTCCCCTTCACCACCAGAGCCGCCAGCGGGATCAGCACGATCAGGCTCAGCCAGGTGAGGGTGTAGCCCAGAGTCAGGCCGAACCCGGGGACGATGCTCTGTTGCCGTGCGCGAAACAATCTTACTCCGGTTTATATATCTGGTCGAACAAGCCGTGATCGGCAAAATGCTTTTGCTGCGCTTCCCGCCACGATCCGGCCACGTCGGCAATCGTGAAAAGGTTGATCTCCGGGAAGTTGCTCTTGTACTTCTCGCGGACGCTGGCAAGACGCGGCCGGTAGAAATTCTTCGCGGCGATTTCCTGGCCGGTCTCCGTGTACAAGTATTTCAGATATGCCTCAGCCACTTCACGCGTGCCGTGCCGATCCACGACCTTGTCCACGACGGCAACCGGCGGCTCGGCGAGAATGCTGGAGGACGGGTTGACGATCTCGAACTTGTCCGCGCCGAACTCCTTGATGGAGAGATACGCTTCGTTCTCCCACGCCAGCAGGACATCGCCGATTCCCCGCTCCACAAAGGTGGTGGTGGAGCCACGCGCCCCGGAATCCAGCACGGGAACGTTGCGATACAAGGCGGCGACGAAGTCCCGGCACTTCTTCTCGTCGTGGCCCCAGGTGTTCCAGGCATAGCCCCAGGCAGCGAGGTAGTTCCAGCGCGCGCCGCCCGATGTTTTCGGATTCGGCGTGATGACGCTGACGCCCTTCCGGATTACGTCGGGCCAGTCATGGATGCCTTTCGGGTTTCCTTTGCGCACAAGAAAAACGATGGTGGAGGTGTACGGGGTGCTGTTGTCGGGAAGCCGCTGTTCCCAGCCGGGGTCGATTGAGTGGGCGTTGTCGACGATGGCGTCGATGTCGTAGGCGAGCCCGAGGGTCACCACATCCGCCGGCAGACCATCGATGACGGCCCGGGCTTGTTTGCCTGAGCCGCCATGCGATTGCTCAATGTCCACGTCCTGCCCGGTCTTTGCTTTCCAATCCGCGGCGAACGCTTTATTGAAGTCCTGATACAGCTCTCGCGTTGGATCGTAGGACACGTTGAGCAAATGAACGCGTTGGGTGCTTTTCGTGTCCGAGCAGCCGGTGAGCAGGGCGAGGACGAGGATCGGGATCGCTGACTTCATGACGCTACCAGCCCGCCTGAAGCTGAACAAGCGCGTACGTTCCCAGAGTACCTTTGACGGGGTCTTTCTGAACTCCGTAATCGGCGCCGAACTTCAGCAGCTTGACCGGATAGTAGTTCGCCCCGGCCATGTAGATGCGGGTAATCTGGTGCGCTTTATCGTGCTGCGCGTTGTAGTCCTCGTCGCGCAGAAAAGCGTCAATCCGTTTGGAGAAACGCCACGCCACTAGCCCGTAGCCTCCACTCCTGTGGATTCCACCATCGCGTCCCAGCAGATACTCGCCGTAGGCATAGAACTTCCCTCGTTCATAACCAGCCTCGAGATCTTCGCGCTGTTTTGGCGCGAGCACCGCGGGAGCCGTGCCCGTTGGCCCCGTGTAGTAGTCCGCGCCAACGTTCATGCCCTTGATGGGATGCAGGATGACACGTTCCACTACGGCTTTGTGATGGTTGGGGGCCACGTTATAAATGCCGCCGCCGTCGAATACGCCTACCCAGTAGTCGAGAATGGACCGCCCGGTGGCTTTGAACGAGCCGTAGGCCTGCGCGCCGACATCGCGGCCCTGAGCACTGATGTCGCGATCCGGTGAGAATTTGTTTACCACCAGCGAGCGCTCGACAGGAACCAGGATGTCGTCGCCCAACAGGCTCTCTTCGCTAAAGCCTACCTTGAACTGTCCGACGCGGAATTTGAGCCAGCTCTCCGGTTTGACGTTGATGTAGGCATCCAGCAGCACGGGGCTGAGTGTAGCGTCAATTTGGAAATAGAAGTCTACAATCCGGTTCAGACTGCCATTGAGGATCAGCCGGGCGCGTTTGATGGAGATGGCGCTGTTGGTGCCGGGCTGCTGGGTAAAGCGGGGTTGCAGGTAGCCGGACAACTGGAGGGGGATACGGCCCATGATATTGAAGGTCGGCACGTCGGTGGCGCCGATGGGCACGCCCGGTTTGATGGGGTTGCCCTGGGCATCGACCGGGATGTTTTGACCGGCGTTGCTGTAGCGCGTTCCCGAGCTCTGTTGCGGCGGTTGGGGCTGGCTCGGTGCGGAGTTGTCCGTGCTGCCCGGCTGCGCCGGAGGGGTCTGGTTTTGGGCAGTCTGGTTTTGTGCGCTCTGGTCAGTACTCGCTGTCTGCGCCGGTGTGGACTGGCCATCGCCGGGGTCGCCGGCATCGTCACTGTCCGCGGTGTTTGTCACCGCACTGGGCGCCGGACCTGGAGGGCCGTCCGCCGACCTCGCCGTCTGCGCTCCTGCAAGAACAAGGATGGCAGGTAGTATCGCGTGCAAGAGTTTGTGTTTGTTCACGTTTGTCCCGTTTGTATTTAGCTGTGGGCATGAACGGGTTCCAGTGGACTGGTGGCCCGGCCCGTCGGCTTCTTCAAACCTCCCCGTTGCTGGCGGGGTCGGTAGAACGGCATTTATGCGGAAAGCGTTATTGGGGGCGACAACAGGAGGCGGGGCGGATGCGCTCGGTTTTCTGAATCTCGACCACGCGGCCATCGTGGATGGTCAGTTGCACGGTCCCATAGCGTACATCGCGCAGTGCGCGCAGCACTTCGTCATGCGCAAGGCGCTCGTGGTCCTGAGCGTTGGCAGGTCTTGCGAGCTTGCGTAGCGTCTCCATGTCTAGTACCCCTATAGAGATAGTATATTAACCGGAAATCGTGCCGTAGTCAAGGGCCGTGACGTCTTTATGGGCGGTACCGGGAACTTTTTGACCTTTTGGTGCAATGGAGTATGACCGCCGGAATGCGACCAACCGACGAAGAGCTTTATCGGCGAATGCGAGGCGGCGACAAGGCAGCGCTGGCCGAGTTGTACGAGCGGCTGGCGCCGCGCATTTACCGGTATGCGCTGTACACGTCGGGCCGCCGGCCAGCGGCGGAAGAGGTTACGCAGGAAGCGTTTCTGCGGCTTATCGGCCCGGGGGGCCGGTTTGACGAAGATCGCGGGTCTCTGGAGGCGTGGCTGTACGGCGTGGCGCGGAACCTGCTTCGGGAGATGTCGCGGACGGCTGGGACAGCGGCGGAAGAGGAGCCGCTCTCGAGCGACGACGTGCTGGGCGAACTGATTGACGACGAGCGGACCGCGGCGCTGTACGAGGCGCTGGCGGATTTGCCCGCCGGTTACCGGGAAGCGGTGGTGCTGTGCGATCTGGAGGAACGGAGTTACGCGGAAGCGGCGGCGCTGATGCAATGTCCGACCGGGACAGTACGCTCGCGGCTGCACCGGGCAAGGCTTCTGTTATCGGCGAAGCTGACGCCGCTCAAAGCCCCGAGCTTCCAGGCGAGTGCGAGGTGACTATGAGTAACTGCGGGTGGTGGACATCCCGGGTGGTGGACAATGCGCGGGCCGGAACACCGCCAAGTCCGGCGTTGCAGGAACATTTGTCCGGTTGTCCGAGCTGTGCCGGCCACTGGCGCAACGAGCGCGTGCTGACGCGGGAACTGCAGATTCTGAGCGACCGGGTGGCGCTGCATCGTCCGTCACAAGGCGGGCGGGAGTTGTTGATGCAGGAATTCGACCGGCGGCGGCGGGCGAACCGCTGGCGCTGGCTGCGCTGGGCGCCCATCCCGGCGGCGGCGTGCGTGGTAGCGGTGGCATTGGTCGCCTGGCGGCCTACAAATGGAGTGACCGCGCCGCGCACGGCGGCGATCGCGGCGGTTTCACCAGAGATATCGGACGACGGTTTCGTGAATGTGCCCTACGCCCCTCCGCTGGCTCCGGGTGAATTTGTCAGTGTGGTTCGGCAGGAATTGGAACCGGCGGCGCTGGTGCGCATGGGGCTGCCGGTGGATGGAATCGGCGATGCTCCGGTGGCGGCGGACGTCGTGGTGGGCGAAGACGGGTTTCCGCGCGCGGTACGAGTCGCGGATGAGACGGTTTCAGAGTTTTAGTTCATAGTTTCAAGTTTGAAGGAGAAGAGTCGTGAAGCATTCAGCAAAGATCGTTTTTCTGGCACTTGCGGCGGCAGCGATGCTGGCAGCCCAGGGCCATGGCTGGGGAGGCCCCGAGCGGGGTTTCGGATTCGGGATGATCGGGCCCGCGGGCAGGACGCCGGTGACCGGCGCGCCGTACTCGGCAACCGAGGTCCGGGTATTCACCCAGACCCTGGCCAGTGGTAATCAGATCCAGCGGCAGGAACAGACGCTGGTCTATCGGGACAGCCAGGGCCGCGTGCGCACGGAATCCACTATTCCGGGAATGAATGGCCATGCCGCCCACACGATGGTCACGATTTTCGATCCGGTGGCCGGCAACGTGGTGCGGCTTGACGGGGAGAAGCAGACGGCCATGGTGAGGACCCTGAGGGCGCCGATGGCGCAGGATAGCGCTGTCGCACCGCGCGGCCACGGGAATCTGGCCGGCGAGAGCGAAGATCTGGGGCCCAGCATCGTCAACGGACGGCAGGCGACGGCAACGCGGACTACGCGGACCATCCCCGCCGGTTCCATCGGGAATCAGCAGGCCATAACCGTGACGCGCACCGTGTGGATGTCGCCTGACCTGAAGGTGCCGCTGCAGATTGTGAGCGAAGATCCGAGATTCGGGACGACAACGGTGACCCTTACCAACATCGTGCAGGCCGTGCCGGATGCGGCTCTATTCCAGATCCCGTCGGGCTACGCCGTTAAGACCATGCCGGCAGGCGGCCGTGGGCACGGTGGTCCTGTCGCGCCGCAGACCGAGTAGTTGAACATCCGCTCCCTTATTGCCGCGGCCCGGACCTGCCTGTACCTGGCCGCGGCAGTTCACTCCTCCCGCAGGGCCACCATGGGACTCAGGCGCGCCGCGCGCCGCGCTGGCAGATAGCACGCCGCCAGAGCCACGACGGCCAGAAAGCTCGCAGTTGCTATAAACACCACAGGATCGCCGGGCTTCACCTCATGCAGCAGACTGGATAGCACGCGTCCGCCGGCGAAGGCGCCCGCCGCGCCGCCGATGAATCCGATGGCCGCCAGCCGCATGCCTTCTCCGAGCACCGCCGCCAGCACGCGCGCCTGACTGGCGCCCAGCGACATGCGGATGCCGATTTCACGCGTGCGCGCGGTGACCGCGTAAGAGAGCACGCCATAGATCCCGATGGCCGCGAGCAGAACCGCCAGCGCCGCGAACGAGCCGACCAGCCCGCTCAAGAACCGCTCGGCCCGCGCCTGTTCGCCAATCACTTCGTCCATAGTGCGCACCGAAAACAGGGGCAGACTCGAATCGATCCGCCCCAGCGTGTTGCGCACTTGCGCGGTCATACTGGCGGGCGGCAGCGACGTGTGTAAAACCAGAAAGACACCGGAATCGCCGTCGAACGCATCGTAAGCCTCAGGCACGGCCTTTTCGGTAAGCCCCCATTCGCGCACATCGTTGACCACGCCAATCACCTGGTGCCACGGTCCGCTGTCGGACCCCCACGAAAACGCCTGGCCGATGGGGTTGCGGCCCTTCCAGAAAAAGGCCGCCATGCTCTGGTTGATCACCGACGGATAGACCATCCGGTTGGTTTGCGCGTCCGCCGGTTTGGAGCCCTTTTCGTAGATGGGGGTGAGAACAGCATCCAGAGAGACGGCCTGCTGGATGTCCGCCGCCGAGAAATCGCGGCCCTTCAGCAACCGGATTCCCATGGCCCGGAAATACCCGGGCGACACGGCGTGGGTTTCGACGAGCTGATTGCTCATCGGTACGCTGGTCTCGCCGCGCACCTTGATATACCCGTTGCTGCCGCCTTCGAGGGGCAAGCGGTTGCTCAACGCGGCAGTTTCCACGCCGGGAATCCGCGCGGCGCGCTCCAGCAAGTCTCGCTCGAAGCCGAATTGCCGCTCCTGCTCCTTGTATCCCGATTCCGGCAGCATGACGCCGGCGGTCCAAACGCCGGCCGGCCGCACGCCAATGTCAAGACCGCGGACGCGCACGAAATCCTCCATTAGCTGCGCGGCGCAAACGAGCAAAAGAAGCGAAAGACCCATCTCGCCGACCACGAGCGCGCGGCTCACGAACCTGCGCCGCCGCCCCGGGCTGACGGAGCTGCCCGCGCCGCCCTTCAGTTCTTCGTGCAAATCCGGACGCGATGCCTGAAACGCCGGAACAATGCCAAAGAGCACTCCGGTGGCGACAGCCAGCGCGCACGTGAAGGCCAGGACGTCCAGGTTGACGTTGATGGTATTGAACTGGGGCAGGGCCAGGCTTTCGACACGCGCAAACAGCTCCACCGCGCTTACGGCCAGCACCAGACCGATTCCGCCGCCGCACACGGACAGCAGAACGCTCTCGGTGAGCAACTGACGGACGAGACGCCACCGTCCCGCTCCCAACGCGCTGCGAATGGCCATTTCCTTCTGCCGCGCAACCGCCTTGCTGAGCAACAGATTCGCTACGTTGGCGCAGGCAATCAGCAACACCAGACCCACCGCGCTCAGCATCATCAGCATGGGAGCACGCGACTCGCCCACCAGTTGCTCATGCAGGGGCGTGACCGCCGCACCCACTTTGTCGTTGGAATCCGGATATTGCTTCTGCAAACGCGAAGCGATCACGGTGAGTTCGGCCTGCGCCTGGGCGACTTTCACACCCGCCGCCATCCGGCCGATGGCATTCGCCCAATGCCTCCCGCGAGGGCCCAGCGTCTGGCCATCCATGTTCAGGGGGATCCAAAGCTGGGCGTTGTTCATGCGAAAGCTGGCGGGCATGACGCCGATAATGGTGTACTTCTTCGCGTTGAGATCAACGGCGCGGCCGAGGATGCCCGGGTCGCCCGCGAACCGGCTTCTCCAGAGGCCGTAACTTAGAACGGCTACTTCGTCTTTGCCCGGCTGGTCCTCCCCAGGCGACCAGGTTCGCCCGAACAATGGCGAAACACCCAGCAGGGAGAAGTAGTTGGCCTCAGTGGGAAGGGCGTGGACGCTTTCCGGCCGTCCGCCGCTGCTGAGATTCATGTTGGCGGTCCAGCTAAAGAGAGTCATGTCCTGAAAGGTGTGGCTCTGCTTCTTCCAGTCGATGAAATCCGGGCCGGCGAAGGGGTATTTGCCGGGAGCCGCTTCGGTCTCGTTGAGCGCCAGCAGTTGTTCGGGGTTACGAAATGGCAACGGGCGCAGGAGAAACGTGTCGACGATGCTGAAAATGGCCGTATTCGCGCCGATGCCGATGGCCAGCGTGGCGATGGCGATGGCGGTGAGGGCCTTGGATTTCAACAGGTTGCGAATGGCGTAGCGGAGGTCCTGCAGGAGAGTGTGCATTGTGCCTCGTTCAACGTTATTACGTTGTGGGGGCGCTCCGGTTTCGTTGAAAGTGCCGCGAGGGGCGTCGGGGCCCCAGAAAGGTGAGGTGATCACTCACCACGGCGAATCCGGCGCTTCGCCCAGCACCCTGTTGCTTTCCAACAGAAAGTATGGCATCCTTCCTGTTGGCAACCAAAATGGCGGCGCTATGAAACAGAAAACGGATGTGAAGCAGGGCACGCTGGCCCTGATGGTGCTCAGGACTCTGGACGTGCTGGGGCCGCTGCATGGCTACGGGATCGCCCGGCGCATCGAACAGATCAGCGGAGATGTGCTGGCCGTGAACCAGGGCACACTCTATCCCGTTCTGCTGAAGCTGGAGCAGGAGGGAGCGATTGCCTCCGAGTGGGGCGCTTCGGAGAATAACCGGCGGGCGCGGTTCTATCGGCTTACCCGCGCCGGGCATAAGTTGCTGGAGGCGGAAACCCGCGACTGGGAGCAAACGGCGGCGATCATCGCGCGTTTCTTCGACGCAAAGGCGGAGGATCTGTCATGAGACCTTTCCGGCGCTTTCTGGCGCGTGTCAGCAACTTCGCGACGGGCGGAGGAGCGGACCAACGCCTGCGGGAAGAACTGGAGGAGCATCTCGCGTTGCAGACGGCGGAGAACCTGCGGGCCGGAATGCCGCCAGACGAAGCGCGCCGGCAGGCAGTGCTGAAGTTTGGCGCGGTGCAAGCGGTCCGGGAAGACTGCCATGACGAGCAGGGGCTGACGTTCATCGACAATCTTCTACAGGACGTGCGCTATGCGCTGCGACAGCTCGGGAAGTCTCCGGGTTTCGCCGCCGTCGCTATTCTGACGATGGCCCTGGGCATCGGCGCGACTACGGCGATTTTCAGCCTCGTCGACACGACGCTGATTCACCCGTTTTCGTACCCGCAGCCGGAGCAACTGGTGCGCGTTGAGGACGACCTTCCCGGCATTGGCGCGCACGAAGTGGGCATGTCCCAGCCCGAGTGGAAGGATCTGGAGCGTTCCGGCGTCTTCCAATATGTCTCGATGGTGGGGGGCGGGTCGGTGAACCTGACGGGATCGGCTCAGCCCGCGCGAATCCCATTCCTGGCGGTAACGCCTAACTATCTTGCGCTGCTGGGAGTGAAGCCGGAACTAGGCCGCTGGTTCGATCCCGCGGATCAAACGCCCGGGTTCACGCTGGATGTTCTTCTCAGCGACGGGTTGTGGAAGCAAGCCTTCGGGGCCGACCCGCGGATTCTGGGCAGAAGTTTGCGGCTCGACAACGATTTGTACCGTGTCATCGGCGTGATGCCGCCTGGTTTCCATGATCCGGGACGAACAACGGAGCAAAGGAATACGGCACTATGGGCGGCGTCGGGGTTTGCGGCCGCGCCCGCACCGCCGACGGCACGCACGATGCGTCTCACGGACGGCGTCGGACGGCTGAAACCGGGGCTGACGCTTGCAGCGGCGCAAAGCCGGGTGGACGCGCTAGTGGCGGCTCTGCAGAAACAATTCCCCAACGATTATCCGGTGCAGAGCGCATGGACGGTGCGATTGGTGCCCCTGAAGGAAAGCGTGGTCGGGAATGTCCGCCAGTCGCTGATGCTGCTGCTGGCCGCGGTGGGTTTGGTCCTGCTGATCGGCTGCGTGAACGTGGCGAACCTGCTGCTCGCGCGCGCCAGTGCAAGAGGGCGAGAGATGGCTGTCCGCCAGGCTCTGGGCGCGGCACGGGCGCGGCTGACGCGGCAACTGCTGACGGAGAGTCTGGTTCTCTCGTGCCTCGGTGGAGTGGCCGGTTTGACGATCCTGTTCTTTACGAAGGGCTTTCTGCTGCAACTGGTTCCGGAGAGCCTGCCGCGTCTCAACGACCTGTCGATTAATTGGAGCGTTCTGCTGTTCGCCCTGTCCGCCTCCGTCATAGCCGGCACGATTTTCGGACTGGCTCCGGCTTTGCAGGCAGGCCGGCTGGATTTGACACACATGCTCAAGCTGGAAGGGCGCGGTTCGAAGGGTTCCGCCGAACAAACGCAAACGCGCCGGGTGCTCGTCGTCACGGAGTTTGCGCTGTCTTTGGTGTTGATGATTGCCGCTGGCCTTCTGCTGCGCAGTTTCTGGGACTTGTACAACGTGCCTTTGGGATTCAATCCGCGCCATGTCATGGCGGTGCGTTTGTGGTTACCCATACCCAACGACCCCAGGACCGACATCTATGGGACCCCTGCACAAGAGGCACCGTTTCTGCGCGACTTGCTTCGCCGCGGCAGGTCGTTGCCAGGAGTGGAAGAAGTGGCGCTTGGAACCGACGCGTCCATTCCACTGGATCACATTCGAAACCTGTCGCCGTTGATTCTGGAAGGACGCGATATTCGCAGCAAAGACCCGCCTATGGTGGAGCAGTCCAACGTATCGCCGGATTATTTTCATTTGCTTGAAATCCCCCTGGTGCGCGGCCGTTTGTTTACTGAGATGGACGATGAGAAGGCCCCGCAGGTCGCAGTGATCAACGAAGCGCTGGCGCGTGCTTACTGGCCAAACGAAGACCCGGTGGGCAAACGAATCAAGGTGAACCCGGCGAAGCCCGCGTGGATCACGGTAGCCGGCGTCATTGCCGACGCGCGGACAGAATCGCTGGCGAAGGAGAGCGTTCCGCAAATGTATCTGAACGATTATCAGACGACTCCCAAGGAGCTGGCAATCTTCCTGCGCGGTCGACTCGATCCCGCTACCATTCCGGCGGAGGTGCGCGCCCAGGTGCAGTCCGTGAACGCGGAACTACCCGTTTTCGGGGCGAAGACGCTGGACGACGCGCTGTCATCGTCGCTCTCCGAGAGGAGATTCTCGATGGAAATGGTTGCGCTGTTCGCCGTGACCGCGTTACTGCTTGCCGGGTTGGGAATCTACGGAACGATTTCCTACGTGGTCAGCGAGCGCACGCGCGAGATTGGCGTGCGGCTGGCGCTGGGGGCGCAAAGGGGCGAAATTCTGGGGATGGTTCTGCGCCAGGGATTGAGCCTCGCGATTGGCGGCGCCGTCCTGGGGCTTGTTGGCGCGCTGATCGTGTCGCGCCTGATGGCGGGTCTGCTTTACGGCGTGAGGCCTACCGATCCTCTGACGTTCCTGGGGGTCACTCTTGTACTTACCGCGGTGGCACTGGCAGCCTGCTATATTCCGGCGAGGCGGGCGATGCGCGTCGATCCGCTGGTGGCGCTCCGTTACGAATAGCCCGATCGGAGGTATGGCCGTCCCCGCGGATTGCCGTTTGTCTATAAGAAGGAGGGGCCCGTATCGGCCCTGATCGCGAACTCACTCCTCGCGGAGCAGAGCCAACGGATCCACTGACAGAGCTCGCTGCGCCGGAATCCAGGTGGCCAACAGTCCTAGTAACGCCATAATCAGAACGACGCCGGACAAGACCAACGGATCGCGGGGAGTCGCCTGATACACGATGAAGGCCAGCACCCGGCTCGCCAGAATTCCAAGGAGCAATCCCGCCGCCGAACCAAAGGCCAGTAATTTAAGCGCCCGTCCCAGCGCCGCCTGCAACACTTCCTTACGCTGCGCTCCGAGGGCGAGGCGAATTCCCAATTCCTTCAGCCGCCTGCTGACCGAGTACGCGGCCATTCCGAAGATGCCGGTGATGGACAGCATGGCGCCCAGCACACCCAGCACACCCAGGGACATCGTCGCCACCCGCGAAGGAAACAGAGTCAGGTCCAATTGTTGTGTCCACGTTTCGACATAGGAAGGCAGCCCCGAGTCCACGTCCCGCAGGGCGTTCCTTATGGCCGCCACAAGTTGCCGCGGATCGTGATTTGAGCGCACCACCAGCGATGAAGCACTGGATGGCGATTGCAGCATGGGCAGGAACATCGCCGGCTGTGGATCTTCGGTGAGGTACCTGTATTTTCCGTTCTCCACAATGCCAACCACCTGGATGCGCATCCGATCCTGCATTTTGTACGATTTTCCGATCGCGGCGGTTGGTGAGCCAAAAAGTTTGCGGGCGAATTCCCGGTTGACCACGGCCACGCGCGGCGCATTCTTGTCGTCGTGCCACGTGAAAGTCCTTCCGGACAGCAGCGCTGTGCCCGCCGCGTGGAAGTATTCGGGAGATACACTGAACCCGAAGGGCACAGCCACGGCGTTGGATGGTCTCAGATCCGCCGTTTCGCTGGCGAAAACCGGCGAGACGTCCCAACTTCCACTTAATGGCAGCCAATCAATCAATCCCACAGACTCCACGCCAGGAATCTTCTGCACGGCATCGATCATCCGCCTTTGCATTGCGGGAACCTGGTCCCCGCGATAACCCGCCATACCCAGGACGGTACTCACCAGCAACGCGCCGCGTGGCTCAAAACCGAAATCGCCGTGCATCGAGCGCACCAGCCCGCGCACGGCGACCATGGAAGACGTGACCAGCACGGCGCAAATCGCGATTTGTACGACCAGCAACAAATCGCGGACGGTGATCCGCCTCCCCACCGTGCCGGTGGATCCCGACTTGACGATCTGATATGGATCTGTCCTAAGCACCTGGCGCACCGGAACCAGGCCGAAAAGAAGCCCGCTCAGCAGTGCCAATGCCACGGCGATTGCGTAAACACTTGCGTCGGGGTTCAGGGCCACATGGATGGGGTACCTGGGCACCGGCTGCCAGGCGCTCAGCCCGCGCAATAAAAAGATGCTGCCCCATAGTCCGAGAGCGCCACCCATCAGCGAAATCAGCAACGCTTCGGTAAAGAGTCCCCGCAGAATACGGCTGCGGCTGGATCCGAGCGCGAGCCGCAGAGCAACTTCCCGGGAACGGTCCGCCGCGCGCGCGGCAAACAGGCTGCCCAGGTTGGCGCAGGCCGCCAGCAGAATCAACCCCGCCAGCAGCATCAGCCCCGTCAGGAATCCCCGCACCCGGCTGCCAAGGAAGTCGCCGTAGAGGCTCGGACGGGACAAGGAATAGTTCACATGGCCATCTTCTTTGGGATACGTCTTTTCCAGGTACGATCCAATCGAGTTCAGATCGGCAATCGCCTGAGCCGGGGTGACTCCGGCTTTCAGATGCCCCAACGCCAGATACACCCAACGGCTTTCGCGATCGTTCAGAAGGCTCCTGCCGAGTAGCTGCTCCGCGTTAACCATTGGCAAGAACAAATCGGGAAAAGCAAACAACAGAGTCCCGTGGAAGTCGGGTGGGGCTACGCCGGCGATGGTGAACGGATGCTTGTTGATCTTAACGACACGGCCCACCACCCCGCGGTCACCTTGAAAATGTACTTGCCAATACGCGTAGGTGAGCACTACGTACGGGGCGCTGTTGGGGCCATGCTCATCGGATGCGTGGAAAAATCGGCCAAGATACGGCTGAATACGCAATACGTCGAAGTAGTTGCCGCTCGTTTGAAAGAGGAAGACGCGCGATGGATTTTCGCCCGTATCGAGTCCCGCCTCCGAGATCAGGTAAGCCGCCAGGCCATCGAAGCTGCGGTTTCGGTCGCGCAGGTCCACGTAATCGGGATACGATTGCGTCGGCGCATCCGCGCCCACGCGGTCGATTCCGTAGAGGCTCTGCACCTGAGGCAGGTTCATCGGCCTCAGGATCAGCCCGTTCAATACGCCAAAGACAACGGCGTTGGCGCCAATTGCCAGGGCCAGCGTGAGCACGGCGACGGCGGTGAATCCGGGAGACTTGCGCAACACGCGAATACCGAAGCGCACGTCCTTCACAAGGGTGTCGATGAAATTGCCGCCGATCGCGTCGTGGCATTCCTCTTTGAACCGCTGGTGGCCGCCGAACTCGATGCGCGCGCGCCGTTCCGCCTCGGCGCCGTCCACGCCGGAACGCTCAAGATCGTCAGCGCGGTGCCGGATGTGTGAGCGAAGCTCCTCTTCCATGTCGTCAGCGATCCTGGAACCATGCAACAACCGGCCGGCAACCGAACGAATGTAGGCGACGAATTTCACGTTTCCTCCGGTTGGGCGGCGAGGGCGGCGGCGATGGCTCCGGCAAGGCGGTTCCACCCGTCGGTTTCTTCTCGCAGTCGCTTGCGCCCGGCGGCGGTGAGCTCGTAGAACTTCGCGCGGCGATTGTTCTCCGATATGCCCCAGCTTGCCTTCAGCAGACCCTGACGCACCAGGCGGAACAATGCCGGGTAGAGCGCCCCCTGCTCAATGAGCAGGGCCTGCTCGGAGATCTGGCCGATGCGCAGAAGAACCCCGTAGCCGTGAAGAGGGCCGAGAGAGACCGCTTTCAGAACGAGCAGATCGAGCGTTCCTGGAAGAAGCTGGGCCTGGCCGGACATCACCCTCCTAAGACACTAAGGAGTGTAACACCACTCTCCTAAGCGGTCAAGGAGAGCGTTATGCCGAGGGCCCGCGGGCGCTTCAAAACTCCTTACCGTTGTACATTCCAGCCACCCATTTTTCGTAGCCGTTGTACATGAGAGTGGGACGGCGCTCCATGTTGGGGATCACCTTCTCCGTGGCCTGCGACCAGCGCGGATGGGGCTTGTTGGGGTTCACGTTGGAATAGAAGCCGTATTCGTCGGGCGCGGATTTGTGCCAGAACGTGTCCGGCTGTTTGGCGATGAACTCGATTTTTACAATGGACTTCGCGCCTTTGTACCCGTACTTCCAGGGCAGCGCCATGCGGATGGGGGCGCCATTCTGTTTCGGAATCGGTTTGCCGTAGAGGCCGGTTACCATGAACGCCAGAGGGTTCATGGCTTCGTCCATGCGCAGGCCCTCGAAGTACGGCCAGGAATACCACGTGTATTGAACCTGCCCGGGCATTTCCTTCGGCCGGTAGACGGACTCGAAGCGTATGAATTTCGCTTCCGGCTTCGGTTCCACCTGCTTCACCAGCTCGGAGAACTGGAATCCCGTCCACGGCACCGCCATGGACCACGCCTCGACGCAGCGATGCCGGTACAGGCGCTCCTCCAGCGGCATGGTGCGGACCAGTTCGTCGATATCGTACCAGCGCGGCTTCTGCACCAGCCCCTTCACCTCGATCTTCCACGGGCTGATTTTGAAGTTGCCCACCATGTCCTTGACGGCGGTCTTGTCTTCCTCGTTGAACTCGTAGAAGTTGTTGTAGCCGGTGGAAGCCCATTCCTCGGTAATGGGCCGGTCGAGGGTGAACTGGGGGTTCCGTTTCGCCGGATATGGGCCGGCCTGAGCTGCTCCCGCCAGAAGCCGCTCCACGCCCAGAAAACCGGCGGCCATCAGGAGCTGGCGACGGTTCATATAGACGGATTCCGGAGTGGCCTCGCGCTCGGGAATCTCCCATCCGCGCGGGATTCGAATCAACATCACGGGTACTCCTCTATTTAGTTATACGTGGCGGAGGCGCGGAATGTTATGGTGGCCGTGAACACGGGGGCCCGGAATCGCGTATCTGTAGGTGAGCGAGGTCGAATTCCATGTTTTGTACCCGGTGCGGCGTCAGTTTGGAAGACAATGTGAAGTTTTGCAGCCAGTGCGGCGCGGGGACGGGGCAGGCGCCATCCGCCGCAGTCCCGCCACGGACGGAAAGACTGACGCGTCCAGCCGACGACCAGAAGATTGCGGGCGTGTGCGCGGGTTTTGCGCGCTATTTTGGCGTTGACGTCACGCTGGTACGCATTCTGTGGATCATACTGGTGATCTGGCCGATTCCGCTGACCGGCATTGTCGCCTACATCGTGGCCTGGATTGTCATGCCGGTGAGCTATCCGCCGCCCGCGGCGCAGGCGCAACCGGCGCAGGCACAACCCGCGGAGGCGCAGCCGGCGCCGGGCTCGTGAAAGAGGATTTCAGGTTGTATGGCGTGCCCCCCGAATTCTTCGCGTTTCCTGGTAGTGGGCTGTCCGCGCTCGGTCTTTTGCTCAACGCCCGCTCCGTGACCGTCGCGGTTCGGAAGCACTCTCTCGCATCCGCCACTGCCAACCTAACCGCGAGAATTGGCTAATTCGCTGGCGCTGCCGCCGGAATTGGGACATCTTTGGCGTGGCGCCACAGGCGTTCCAGGTCGTAATACTGGCGGGACTGCGGCGCGAATATGTGAACGATAAAATCGCCGTAGTCGGCCAGAACCCACTCGGCGTTGTTCAACCCTTCCACACTGAGCGGCCGCTCACCGACTTCCTTGAGGCGCTTCTGCACTTCCTCGGCAATGGCCTGAATCTGACGCGGGTTGGAGCCGGTGGCGATGACGAAGTGGTCGGCAAAAGAGGTCACGTCGCGCAGATCGAGGACGCGAATCTCGGAACCTTTCCGCGAATCGATGGCGCGCACGGCGGTGAGCCACGCCGGCTCCAGCTCTTCGGGCGCAGGTCCGGCTACCGGTTCATCGACGTCCGTGGGATGTGCGGAATCAGCCAGACTGGGCGGGATTTTTCGAACAGAGTTGCTCTGGCCGCGAATAAGACTTCGTCTCCTATCCTGATGGTACACTGGTTCCCGGGAATGCAGAAGCCGCGAACTTTGCTGTTCGCCCTGTGTTCGCTGCCGTTACTGGCGCAAACTCCGGCGACCAACCCCGACAACCCCTTCAGCAGACAGGCCAATCTGGCAGCCGACGAAGTGCGGCGAATTTCCGGTCTGGTGGAGTGCGGAGCGTTGCCGCGGGCTCGCCTGGACCAGGCTCTGGCCAACCTGGCCGACGCCCAGGACGATCTGGTTCTTCGGCGGACGCTTTACGCGCCCGCGGCGACCATGACCGAGGACCAGTCCGCCGATATGCTGGCGGCGGCCCAGCGGCGCGTGGATCGCCAAACCGCGCAGATCGAAACGATGCGCGTGCAGATTGACGCCGGAATCGCCGCACGCAACGCGTTCGACCCCTTGAAGGACGAGTTGCGCTTCCGGCAGAACGCACTCGATCTGGCGCGGGAAAGAGCGCGATTACTGGGGGAACTCGCGGCCATGGCCCGCGCCGAGCAAAGTTTCGAGTCCGGCGCGGCGCCGACCTCGGTGGAAGAACACTTCGCCGGCAAAGGGGAATTCACGCCCGATGATCTGAAAGAAGTTGAGGCGGCCTGGCAAAAGCAATATGATCATCCCATGCCCATCAGCGCCAACGGCGACACAGCCGCGCATCGCGCTCTCGGATTCGATCATCGCGGCAGGGTGGATGTGGCGGTGACGCCCGATCAACCGGAGGGTGTCTGGCTTCGCCAATACCTGGAAGCGCATGAGATTCCCTTCTTCGCCTTTCGCTCGGCCGTGCCGGGCAAGGCGACAGGGGCGCACATTCACATTGGCCCTGGCAGCGTGCGGCTGGCGCGGCTCCATGAGGCCAACTAAGTGAGCCGCGAAGTTACGGTTCTGCTTTCCAGCGAGCAGATCAGGAATCGCGTGGATGAGCTTGGCCGCCAAATCTCGCGCGACTTCCCGTACGGCCCGATCTACCTGATTGGCATCCTGAAAGGCTCGTTCATGTTTCTGGCCGATCTCGCGCGCGCCATCAGCACGCCATGCCGGGTGGAGTTCATGGGCATTTCCAGCTACGGACGAGGCAAGAGAAGTTCGGGCGAGGTGAAGGTCACCAAGGATCTGGACGTGTCCATCGAGGGGTGCCACGTGCTGGTGGTGGAGGACATCATTGACAGCGGGATCACGCTCACCTATCTGCTGAATGTGCTGGAGCAGCGCAAGCCGAAGTCACTGGGGATTGTAGCGATGCTGGACAAGCCGGAGCGCCGCCAGCGGCCGGTGCACCCGGCGTACGTTGGATTCCAGATACCGGACTTGTTCGTGATCGGCTACGGGCTCGACTTCGCCGAGGACTACCGCAACCTGAAAGACGTGTGCGTGCTGCACGACGGCACCGAGTCCGCCTAGGGTCATGAGGCCTCAAATCCATGAGGACCTCACCCGCCGCGCGGTGGTGCGGGCGTCCTCGGACCGGCAATTCGGCCTGGCAGCGGGCTTGCTGCTTATCGCCGTGGCGCTTTGGCCTCTGTTGAAGCACGGCCACATGCGCACGGCGGTTTTGGCCGCCGGAGCGGCGATCCTGCTGGCCGCGGCGCTGGCTCCATTCCTGCTCCATTCCCTGAACCGCGCGTGGACATTGCTGGGCGAATTGCTGGGCCGCATTATGAGCCCGGTGATTATGGCGGCGCTTTATTATCTGGTCTTCACTCCTTGCGGCCTGTTGCTTCGGCTGTTCAGAAGAGATCCGCTGCGTTTGCGGGCGGACCCTCACGCGGCCAGCTACTGGATTGAGCGCCAGCCTGCGGGTCCGCCGCCGGAGACGATGGCGAACCAGTTCTAAGTGCCCACCATTCTCGGCATTTCCGCGTTCTATCACGACAGCGCAGCGGCGTTGCTGCGCGGGGCGGAGATCGTCGCAGCGGCACAGGAGGAGCGTTTCACCCGCCGCAAGCACGATGCCTCCTTTCCTCGCCACGCCATCGAGTATTGTCTGGCGGAAGGCGGCGTGGGCCGGGGCGAACTGGACTACATCGTCTTCCACGACAAACCGTTCTTGAAATTCGAACGGCTTATCGAGACCTATCTGGCGTTTGCGCCGCGCGGTTTTGGTTCCTTCCGCATGGCGCTGCCGTTATGGATTCGCGAGAAGCTGTTTCAGAAGGACATGCTCCGACGCGAACTGCGCACACTGGCGCCTGGCTTCGACGGCGCGAAGCGATTGCTGTTCACCGAACATCATCTGAGCCATGCCGCCTCCGCGTTCTTCCCGTCCCCGTTCGAGAAAGCGCTGATTCTGACCATGGACGGGGTGGGCGAATGGGCCACCACATCCGCCGCTCTGGGCGCGGGAAATAAGATCGAGGTGATTCGCGAGATCCACTTCCCGCATTCCCTGGGGCTGCTGTATTCAGCCTTCACGTACTATTGCGGTTTTCGCGTGAACTCGGGCGAATACAAACTGATGGGGCTGGCGCCCTATGGGGAGCCGCGGTATGCAGGCGCGATTCGGGAGCACCTGATCGACGTCAAGCCGGACGGCTCATTCCGCCTGAACATGGACTACTTCAACTACTGCGCCGGGTTGACCATGACCAACGCCCGCTTCGACGCGCTGTTCGGCGCTTCTCCGCGCGGGCCGGAAGAAGCCATCACGCAGCGTCACAAGGATATCGCGGCGTCCATCCAGGCGGTGCTCGAAGACGTGGTTTTGCGCATGGCTGTCGCGCTGAGGAAAGATACCGGTGCGCGGAACCTCTGTCTGGCCGGCGGCGTGGCGTTAAACTGTGTAGCCAACGGACGGTTGTTACGCGAAGGCGGCTTCGAAAAGATCTGGATTCAACCGGCCGCGGGCGATGCCGGCTGCGCGGTGGGAGCGGCACTGGCCGCATTTTACGGCTACCTGGGACAACCGCGGCAGTCCGGCGTGGACCGCATGAACGGAAGTTTTCTGGGGCCTTCGTTTTCCCAGCGTCAAATCGAAACTCGCCTGCTTGCCGCAGGTGCGAATTACCGGGTGCTGAATGAATCCGAACTGCTGGCGGCCACCGCGGAGGCCCTCGCCGAAGGCAAAGCGCTGGGCTGGTTTCAGGGCCGCATGGAGTTCGGCCCGCGCGCGCTCGGAGCACGGTCGATTCTGGCGGACCCGCGCTCGCCGGCCATGCAATCGACGCTCAATCTGAAGGTGAAGCGCCGCGAGTCCTTCCGTCCATTCGCCCCGGCGGTGACCCTGCAGGCAGCTCCCGCGTGGTTCGACCTGCGGGTGGAAAGCCCCTACATGTTGCTGGTGGCCGACGTCCTGCGGCGGGAGATACCGGCAGTGACGCACGTCGATAACTCCGCGCGCGTGCAGACGGTGAGCGAGGATGAGAACCCTCGCTTGCACGCGTTGCTGCGGGCTTTCGAGGAAAGGACGGGTTGCCCGGTGCTGGTGAATACGAGCTTTAATGTGCGCGGCGAGCCGGTGGTCTGCACGCCGGAGGATGCGCTGCGCTGCTTCCTTGGGACTGATATTGACGTACTTGTCATGGGGAATTGCTATCTGCGGAAAGAGGACCAGCCGGCGGGCACCGGAAGTACGCTCGCGGAGTTTGAACCGGACTAACCGCCGGCAGGCAGGGCATGGCCCTGCCCCACAGTTCAAGCAAGATTCATGCGGCGGAGGACCTGCTGAAACTCCTCGTGGCCGCGCAGCGGGTCGAACCGGGGATCGACGAGCAGGCTCATCAGACCCGCCGAGCGTATTTCCACGGCATCGTTCAGCGCGGCAAGGGCCCGTTCCTGGTCACCCAGACCAAGCCAGGCGTATACGAAACTGACCGGCGAGATGTACTCGTGCCTGGCCGCTTCGGTTAACCGCTCAAACGCATCCTTCGCGGCCGGCATGCGACCCGCCGCGGCATTGGCCAGCACCAGCGTGCCCAGAATCTGACCGCGGAACGAAGCGCCAACGTCGGCCTCCATGGCCGCAACGGCGTCGTCATGCCGTCCCATCTGCAGCAGGATGGCGCCGAGATAGTAGCGCGTGCCCGGAATGTCCGGGCCGAGTTCCAGGGCGCGTTCCACGGACACCAGCGCGGATTCATATTCCCGCGCGAAGTAGTGCAGGTTGGTCAGCGATCGGTGGACGCGAACGGACAGAGGATCGAGTTCGAGGGCGCGCTGCACCAACTCCCTGGCTGCCTCCAGATGGCCCCGCTGGATCTCGGTGAACACAGCTTGCACGTGCGCCGAAAGCGAACTGGGTCGAAGTCCGATTCCCAGGCGGGTGAGGCGCTCGCCTTCCTCCCATTGCCAATCCAAAATACCCGTCAAACTGCCCAGCGCGACGTATGCTTCCGCGCAGCCCTCGTCCAACTGGATCGCCCGCTGGGCCATTCGCCGGGACATGGCCATCAGTTCCATGGGGCGCCGCCGCTCGAAGAACATCAGCCAGTTGTAGGCGTCTGCCAGACCGGCGTACGCCTTGGCGAATTCCGGGTCCAGCGAGATGGCGCGGGTGAAATACTCGGCGGCATCGCGGCAGCCTTCGGCGGTAATGTTGTTCCAGGCATGCCGGCCGAGGAGATAGAGGTTGTAAACCTCCACGGACGGGGGCTTGCCGCGCGTCCGCCAACCCTGTGACAACTGCACGCGCAGGAACCCGGCCACCGCCTCCGAGATCTGGTCCTCCACGGCGAACAATCCCGCCAGATCGCAGTCGAACGTCCGGCCCCATACCCACGCATGCGTGTGCATGTCGGCAATGCGCGCGGAGATTCGAACCTGCTCTTCGGCGATCCGCACGCTGCCATGCACGACCGTTCCCACGCCGAGTTCCCGGGCAACCGTGGTCAGGTCCGGTTCCGCTTCAGGAAAACGAAAGGCGGAGGTCCGGGCGGTGACGCGCAATCCCGGAAGTCCAGCCAGCCGGTCGATGATCGCTTCGGTAATGCCCTGATAGAGGTAATCCTGCTCCGGTTCGCCGCTCAGGTTTACAAACGGAAGGACGGCCACCAGTCGGCGGTCCGGGGTAGCAGATTCAACAGCCGAGCCGCCAGCGCGCCGGGAGAACGCGGGCACATAGCTACCCGGAGCGAAGGAGATGACTACGGGGTCCTCAGCGCCGTCGGTTTGGTAGAACTCGGCCAGCCGACGCCGCAAACGCTGAGCTTCCGTGCGGACAATGGAGTCAATACGGGGGTCAAAATCGGCCTTGCGGTCAAAGACTTCCCTGGCGATGACGTATTGTTTAAGAGGTTCGGAATTGCCCGCCAGCGTCTGCTCAACCGTCCAGCGAATAAAGCGGCAAAGCCGCTCCGAACCGGCAAAGCCCCGGCTGGCAACGATGCGTTCAAGCTGGGCTCGAATCTCCGATTCGGCGACACCCGGGTTGAAATTCGCTTCCCGTCCACTGGCCGCCAAAGGACCGCCTTTGTGCTTGTGAGCGTAGCATAAGGCGCAGCCGGATACAATCCATTTGTACAATCGTGAAACTAATCACAATAAACGGCTTAACGGGAAAAGACGCGGTGATTCTGTTACGCCAGATTCATGCGGCGGAGGACCTCCTGGAAGCCTTCGGCATCACGGAGCGGGTCGAGCCGGGGATCGAGGAGCAGGCCCATAAGGCCGGTAGAGCGTGCTTCCAGCGCCTCGTTCAGCGCGCCCAACGCCCGTTCGTGGTCGCCCAGACCCAGCCAGGCGTAGACGAAACCCGCCGCCGAGACGTACTCGCGTCCGGCAAGATCGGTCAGCTCCTGGAACACTCCTTTTGCGGCCTCGGTGCGTCCCGCCGCGGCGTTTGCCAAGACGAGCGTGCCCAGAATCTGGCTGCGGAACGAACCTCTGCCGCTCGATTCCAGCGCGGCAATGGCTTCCTCATACCGCCTCATCTGCAGTAGCGCCATTCCCACGAAGTAGCGGGTGTCGGGAACCTCCGGGCCCAGCTCCACGGCGCGCTCCGCGGAAGCGAGCGCGCCTTCATACTCGCGGGCATGGTAATAAAACACGGCGGCGGCCCGGTGCACGCGCACGGAAAGAGGATCAAGCTCGTGGTACCGCTGCACGATCTTTCTGGCCGCATTCAGATTGCCGCGCTGGAGATGAGTGAACGCCGCTTGCACATGGGCCGAGAGCGAACTGGGGCGCAATTGGAGACCCAGCCGGTTCAGACGGGCGCCCTCGTCCCATTGCCATTCGAGGAGTCCGGTCAGACTGCCCAGCGCCACGTAACCTTCGGCGCAGAACTCGTCCAGTTGAATCGCCCGCAGCGCCAGCCGTTTGGACATGGCCATCAATTCCGTAGGCCGGCGCAATTCGAGGAACATGAGCCAGGTATAGACGTCGACAAGCCCGGCGTGCGGCTCGGCGAATTCGGGGTCGAGTGAAATGGCGCGTGTAAAATACGCAGCCGCGTCGCGACAACTATCCACGGTTATAATGTTCCAGGCATGGCGGCCCTGAAGGTAGAGGTTGTAGACCTCCGCCGATGGCGTCCGGCCACGTTTTTTCCATCCCTCCGACACGCGAACCCGCAGGAAACCAGCTACCGCCTCGGAGATGCGGTCCTCCACCGTAAACAATCCGGAGAGATCGGAGTCGAAGGTTCTGCCCCACACCCAGGCGTTGGTGTGTACGTCAGCGATACGCGCGGAGATACGCACCTGCACCCCGGCAATTCGCACGCTGCCGTGCACCACGGTACCCACCCCGAGGTTGCGGGCAACCGTGGTCAGGTCCGGCTCCGCTTCGGCAAAGCGAAACGCGGATGTGCGGGCGGTCACGCGCAATCCGGGAAGACCGGCCAAGCGGTCGATGATGGCCTCAGTGATGCCCTGATACAGGTAATCCTGCTCCGGTTCGCCGCTCAGGTTCACAAACGGAAGCACGGCCACCCAATGCCGGTCCGGCTCCGTGGAAGCGCTCGTCACCTCGCCCAGTTCCGATAGCGCCGGGCCATTATCGCGGCGGCTGAACGCGGGAACATAGGTCCCTGGCGCAAACGAAATGATTACCTCGTCCTCCCGGCCTTCGGTTTGGTAGTACTCGGAGAGGCGACGCCTCAAACGCTGAGCCTCGGTGCGCACAATGGAGTCGACGCGGGGATCGAAGCCGGCCTTTCGATCGAACACTTCTCTGGCGATACGGTACTGTCTGAGGGGTTCGGAACCGCCGGCCAGGGTCTTCTCCACGGTCCAGCGAATGAAGCGGCAAAGCCGCTCCGATCCGGCAAAACCAGGACTGGCCACGATGCGCTCAAGCTGCGCCCGAATTTCCGCTTCGGCGATCCCTGATTGCTCCCCAGAGACACCGGAGCCTATGTTTGTCTCTGGTCCACTGGCCGCCAAAGGGATGTCCTTCGTGCTGGAGGTTAGCATAAGTTGCGGTTGAAAACAATACATTTATCCTGCGTTGGCCGATTCCCGCCGATGACCATCTGGCCGTCAGCTAACCATGGCTGACTCCAGGAAACGGCCTGCCAATCTCTAGACTCATAAGAGGCCGCCACGAAGCGGCTCATAGAACAATGAACTGTTTTTCACGACTACGACTTGCCCGCAAACGATTCCGGCGCCTTACGGACCCCGTTCATGAACTTCCGCAAAGCGGCCCCCCGGTGACCGCATTCGCCGCCGCGCTGGAAAAGATTTCCGATGCCGTGGCGATTGCCGATACCGGCGGCGCGGTCCGCTACTACAACGCATCCTTCGAAGGGATGTTCGCTGAGCGCGAGGATGTTCTGATCGGCGCCGATCTGGTTGCCCTGGCGAAGGAAGATCCGGCTACGGAGGTTTTCCCGGTGCAGCATGCCAACGGCACACCCGCGGGGTTCGTCGCGCTCATCCGCGATACCCGCGAAGCCCGCCGGCTGGAAGCCCAGTTACGTCATGCGCAGAAGATGGAAGCGCTGGGCCGCCTGGCTGGCGGAGTGGCGCACGATTTCAACAACCTCCTGACCATCATCAACGGCTATGCGGAGCTGGCGCTCATCTCCACGGACATGTCCAGTTCGGTGACGGGCCCGTTGCGGGAGATTCGCAAAGCCGGCGAACAAGCGGCCGAGTTAACCCAGCGGCTGCTGGCGGTAGGCCGCAGCCAGGTGCTTCAACCGCGCGTTGTCGAGATAAACGCGCTCGTACAAGAGCTGGTCGGAATGGTGCAGGCTCTGCTGGGCGACAAAATCGCCGTTATCAGTTCGCTGGATCCCGGCGCGGGGTGCGTACGCGTGGATCCTGGGCAACTCCGGCAGGCTCTCCTGAACCTGGTGATGAACGCGAAGGATGCCATGCCCAACGGCGGATCGCTGTTGATCGAGACAGCCACCACGGCCGGCGGCAATGCCGACAATGCGGGTGACGCCGACGGCGAATCCGTTATCGTTTCGGTGACAGACACCGGGGTCGGAATGGACGAGGCGACGCGAGCGCACATGTTTGAGCCGTTCTTCACGACGAAGGAACCCGGCAAGGGCAACGGTCTGGGACTCTCCACGACCTTCGGAATCGTCAAGCAAAGCGGAGGACACATCCAAGTCTGCAGCGAGCCTGGAGACGGCACTTCATTCAAGCTTTATTTCCCGAAATGCGCCGCCGAGGAAGACGCCGCCGTCAATCCACCGATGACCTTCCCCGAGCCGGTATCCGATGCGCTGCGCGGACACGAAAGCGTACTGGTGGTAGAAAGCGACGCCAGCGTCCGCAGGCTGCTGGTGGACAGCCTGCGATCGTTCGGCTATATCATTCTGGAGGCATCAGACCGGCCCGAGGCGGAAGCGGTTTGCCGACAATACGCCGGGACAATCGACCTCATTCTCGCGGACACGCAGCAGCCGGGCGTGTCCGAACTGGAACTAGTGAACGGCATCCGTCAACTGCGCCCGGAAGTCCGCGTGTTGTATATGTCCGGGTTGCCTGGCGGGGGCGCTGATTACATTCTGAAGCCGTTCAGTCCCCGCGGTTTGGCCGGGAAACTCCGCGAGGCGCTCAGCAGCGCGGCACAAGTGAAGCCGCTGGTTCTGGTGGTTGACGACGAAGCACCGGTGCGAGCCCTTCTCGGCGAGATTCTTGCCGGTGCCGGCTATGACGTCATTCATGCTTCCGACGGCGATGAGGCGATCGAGGCGGTCCGCCAGTACGCTCCCAGCATCGTGATCACTGATCTGGTGATGCCCCGGAAAGAGGGGCTGGAGACCATCGCGGAGATCCGCCGCCATGCTCCGGGCGTGAAGATCATTGCGATCTCCGGCGCCTTTGGCAGCCGCTTCCTTAACGTCGCGACGCACCTTGGCGCGAACGCAACGCTGGCCAAGCCCATCGCGGCCGATGTCCTTCTGCGTACGGTCCACGACATTCTGTCGGGCGACTAGTCCGGGAATTTATCGTTCGCGCGAACGATGCGGATCTGGTGATCCGTGAACGGCTGGTGCAAGCCCGGCACGTCCACCCTGGGCATGTGACAGGTCACGCAACCGGTGGTGGCAACGGGACAGGACTTTATGGTTGCCGAAGCGGGATGAGCGCTGGTTCCATGGCAGGCGACGCATTTGGCATCGTAACTGGCCGCGCCCCGGACAACTTCGTGATGCGGATCGTGGCAGGCAACGCAACTGATCCGCGGATCCGCGCCGTCGAAGCACTTGCTATTGGCCAGACGATACGGCTGAAAGCGTACATCGAACGGACCCCACAACGGCCCGCGCATGACTTCTTCCCAGGTGCGGTGACATTGGCCGCATAACTTGGAGATCTGCAGCGGCGAGAGGCTTCCCAGCTTCGGCGGCATCACCTTCGCATCGCCGTGCGTAATTGCTTCCTGGTGGCGGCTCGCACCCGTGTGGCAATGCTCGCATTGAACTCCTGGGGTCACTGCATCCAGGTGAAGACTTCCCCCGGAGACGGCGCCGGTGGCATGACAATCAAAACACCGTTGCGACTCTTTGTTGTCCAGCTTTCGACCGAGCGCCTGCAGCAGCGTGTGCGGCCTGATCCCGTCGTCGCCCGTGGTTACGTCGAGGCCGTCGATGGCCGGATAGTATGACGCCAGACTCTCATAGAGCTGACCGTCGTATTCGAGGACGAAGGTATTGGCATGAGCGCCCATGGTCCATTGGATGGGCACCGAGAGCGTGCCCAGTCCGTCGGTGACGCTGTACACGATGTCATTTCCCTGGCGCTGAACCGTATAAGAATAGGCGCCTCGGCGGTACGACAACTCCTCGTGGCCGTGCAATATCAATGGAGTGGCGCCGATGAGCAGTGCGTGCGCCATCGACGTTGCCGGCTGCAATTTCGCCTGGGCGGGGTGACACGCCGCGCACTGGGTCTGGCTCTCCAGGGGCGAACCGGCGACTGCCGTGAGACACCAGACCGAGAGGAACACGGACGTCAGGACGTTAATTCCTCTCGCCGTGCGCTGCCTCCTTCAATCTCAGTGCCTCCCGCCGTTCGTCCATGGCGTCCTTATAAAGGCCGGCCTGCCCGTAGGCAGAGGCGAGCGAGATCAGGATTTCCAGGTTGTGCGGATCTAAACTCGCGGACTTCTCAATGTGTTTGAGCCCGTCCTGAAGGTGACCGGTGTCCGCCAGCGCGCGCCCCAGCACCAATTGCGCCACGGAGGAATCCGGCTCAGCTTCGACCGCCTTTTCCGCCTGCAGGAGCGCAGAAGCATCATTGCCGTGCATCAGCAATATCCACGCGAGCATTTGATGAGCGTCCGCGTTGCCGGGAGCGATGCTCAGTTCGCGGTTCAGCTCGTCAGTGGCAAGCTGCTCATTGGTCTTGATCAGCCAGGACGCATATAAGTAGTGGACGCCGGGCTCGGAAGGGAATGCCGCTGCCAGCTGCCTCAGACTGGCTTCGGCAGACTGTGCGCTGCCGGAAATCATGGCAACGGACGCCCGACCGGCTTGATCGATCAAGTCCTGCTGTCCGGCGGGAATCTCGCTCGGCAGAAGCGGCCGGTGCAGCGCGGCCAGCCCTAGAGCGGTGACTAAAGACTCGCTCGGAGCACCCGCCCGAATGAACTGACTATACTCATCGAACGCTTTGACGAATTGGCCGTTTCGCGTCAGCAGCATGGCCTCGCGCGACGTCAGCGCATCCCCCAGGCCCGGCTGGCTCGCGGCGTTGAGCGACAGACCTTTCTGGATGTGCTCGAGCGCGGCGGCATAGTCCCCGGTCTCGCTTTCACACAGCCCCAACAGGCCCCATGCCGGCCCGGCGCCCGGGTTCAGTCCGGTGAGGTGCAGGATCGCGTCCCGGGCATCTGCGTACTGCTTCGAACCGTAGAGCAAAGTTCCAAGAGACCACCATCCGGCCTGCCAATCCGGACGGAGTTCGACGGCGCTCCGATACAGTTCGACGGCACCGGGGACGTTGTGCGCAACGCGCGCCGCGTCCGCTTCCGCGGCAACCTCCTCGAACGTCGCCGCATGCCCCGGGACGTACAACAGAACGATGCCCGAAAGTAAGCAGACAACGAGACGGAAAGCTCGACCCATGCGTTAGAAGCGAAACGGAAGCCGGCAAGAGGGGCGCGACGACACAGGCCGCCGCCTCCAACGACACCCTTGCACCCTATTGGGCTTGGACGGTTCAAGGTGAGCGGATGTATCCGCTTGAATGTATAGAAACGTCAAGAACGTGTAAATTCATGTAAGCGACAAAAGTGTTGAACCCGCTGGCGGCACCGCGCGTCAACGTGTAATCATGACAGTAATGTCTCGTCCCCGCGTTCTTTGTGCGCCGCTGCTGGTGGCAGCCATGGCCTGTGCGTATGCGCAACAGCAGGAAGGAGTTACCTCGACAACGCCGACTGAGACGACTCCCGCTGCTCCGCCAGCGCAGCCAGCGCCGCCTAAAGCGCCGTACACAATTGAGGACGGTGGAATTTCCATAGAACCGTTCTACTGGTTCACGACGTTCCTGCCGGTTACGCCGACCATGAGGGGAGGCGCGCAGTCCAGCTATTCGAACGCAGATCTCGACTATCCAGGCATCATCAAGAATTCTCCGGGCATTATCCTGAGCATTCCGGCCGGCGCGCAGAGCACCGTCCGTATCTCCTATTTTCGAGTGCAGGGCAGGGGAACCACTACCACAGACACCAATCTCACCCTGCTGGGGACGGAGTTCAACGCGGGCGACTTCCTGTCTACCACATATATTCTTAACGACATGAAGGCATCCTGGGACTTCCTCACGTACCGCATCCCCGCAGGCCAACACAAGATCCGGGTTAAGACGCTGTGGGAGATGCAGTGGCTCTCTTTTGCAACCAACATCAACGCTCCCTACGCGCCGGTGACTACCGACTCCTCCGGGAACGTGATCACAAACTACGCCACCGAAGGCCACAACGTCTTTCTTCCCACGCTGGGCGGGGAACTGGAGCAGGCTCCCTTCCGGCACCTCCGTTATGAATTGAAGGCCGACGGATTCGCCATACCGCATCATGCCGACATCTGGGAGGCGGAGGGTTCTCTGGCGTTTCGATTCGGCAAAATCGAGTTTCTGGCGGGCGCGAAGGCCTTCCACTTCAAGACCTCTCCGCAATCGGACGAGTATTTTCTGGAAACGATTTCCGGACCCTACGCGGGCGTGCGATATTACTTGAACCGTCAGCAGGAGTAACGACGGATCAGTCCGCTCTGAGCGACGCGCAGGGGTCGACACGAGACGCCCGGCGGGCCGGCAGCGCCATCGCCAGAAACGCGATCAGCACGACGGCTACCGCGCTGGTTGCGAGCATGGCGGGGTCGGCGGGCTTCACGTGAAACAGGATGTTGCGGAACAGCTTCGCGACAATCAGCGAGAAGAGCAATCCTCCCATGGCCACGCCAGCAATGGCAACGGCCAGGCCCTCACCAAGAACGAGCCGCAGCAGACGCAACGGAGTGGCCCCCACGGCAGTGCGAACGCCGAACTCGCGCGTCCGCCGACCCACCGCATAGCCGATGACACCATAGATTCCAATTGCCGCGAGGGCGGCGGCCAGCGCGGCGAACCCCGCCATCAAGAGGAAGGCGAACCGATAGCGCGCCAGAGATCGATCGACCAGAGCTTCCAGGGGCTCCACAAGCGTGATCGGCGCATCCGGGGCCACCTGACGGACGATCCGGGCAACGGCCGGGGCGAGCAGCTTTGGATCGCCCGTGGAGCGAATCAGCAGCGCCATGCCCGGACCGGTGTCGATGAGGTAGAGCGTGGGCTGAGGATCGAGGTCGAGCGAAAGATCGCGCGCGTTGCCGACGACGCCCACGATTTCCACCGGGTTCACGTCGGGCGTGTCGACATTCATGAGCAGCTTCCGGCCAGTGGCGTCTTCCCCTGGGAAATACTGACGCGCGAGAGTTTCGTTGACCAGAAAGCGGGGCTGATTGTGATCATTGGCATCGAGCAGGCGGCCGCGGAGCAGCGGTATGCCCAGCGTCGCGAAATAATCCGAACTGACCCAACGGAGCTGAGCGACAGGGTACGAGCCAGGAGCGAAAGTTCGCCCCTGGATGCCGAACCGTGAAGCGAAGCGGCTCATCTCAGTACGGTCCAGGCTCAACGGCGCCATGTTGGCCACGGCGACAGAGGAAACGCCGGGAAGACCGCGGAGCGCGGGAGCAAGCCGATCGTTGAACAAAACGCCGGCGAGCGGCCAGCCGTTCTGAGCGGAGACGCTGACATCCATTGCAAGGACATTGCCGGATCGGAATCCGGGATCGACATGGCGGAGGGATGCGAAACTCCGTGTCAGGAGTGCCGCTCCGGATACGACGATGAAGGCCAGCGCGATTTCCGCCGCCATCATGACCGGTCCGAGGCGCCCAGCCCGGCCTGAGAATAGCTGGGTGTCGCTTTGCTTTATGGTCTGGCCGAGGTCGGTACGCAGCACTTTCCACAAACCCGGCAGCGCGACCACGCCAGCACAAAGGGCCATCGCCGCCAACGTGTACAGGGCGACGCCGGCGTCAAAGGACACTTCATCCATGCGCGGGATATAGCTGGCGGCCATGTTCTTCAGAGCGGCCACCAGCCCACCGGCTACGGCGGCCCCGAGAAGTCCTCCGCACCCTATGAGCACCAGACATTCGCCGCCCAACATACGGAACAGATCGAGCGACGATGCGCCGAGCGCCGCCCGGATGGCCAGTTCCCGCTGGCGCGACATGGTACGGGCGAGCAGCAAATGCGCCACATTTACGCACGCTACCAGCAGGACCAGGCCAACCGCCATCCAGACAATCAGCAGCGCGGGCCGAACGGATGAAGTAACCTGCGCCAGCAGCGGGACGACGTGAGCGCCGACGTTGTGATCGGTGGCGGGATGCTGGCCGGCCAGATTCGCGGCGATAGCGGTCATCTCCGCCTGAGCCTGCTCCATGGTGACGCCATCGCGCAGGCGGCCGACCACTTCCAGCGGATGGAAGCGCCGCGTCTGCTGGAGACCGGGCTCGATCAGCGAAAACGGAATCCACAAGCCCGCCCAAACCGGAAATGCCTTCTGCTGCCGGACAACGCCGATCACGGTAAAGTCCTCGTGGTCGAGGCGGATGGTGCGGCCCACCGTGCGCGGGGATGCGCCGAACCTTCGCCGCCAGAGCGATTCGCTGATGACCGCGACGCGCTGTTTTCCGCGCTCCTCGTCCGCCGAGATGCCGCGCCCCTCGACCAGTTCGATCCCCATCATGGGGAATAACTGGTGGGAGGCCATGGTGGCTTGTAGCTGTTCGGGTTCGCCTTCGCCCTGCAGAGTGGCTTTGTTCATGGCCTCGAAGGTATAGGCGGCGAGGTTCTGGAAGCTTCGCGCTCCGCGCCAGTCGAGATAGTCGGGATACGTAACCGGAACATTGCCGAGCGTCGGATGGGTCTGCCAGACGTACACCAGGCGATCCGGCTGGCGGAACGGCAGGGGGTTCAGCAGAACGGCATGCACGACGCTGAAGATGGCCGAATTGGCGCCGATGCCCAGGGCCACCGTCAACACCGCGGCGATGGTGACCGACGGCTGTTTCGCCAGGGCGCGGATGAACATGAACGAACGACGGCGTTTGCGGCCGCGACGTTACTTACGGCGAGCTAACGCGCTGTGAATTACTCTGGATAGAGGCTTGCGGAAACCTATGCGACACCGGCTGCACGGTGAGTCCTTTCGGACTCCGCTCCGTCACCGTCGCGGTTCGGGAAGTCATTGCAAGCACGCCGCGGCGTTACCTGGCAGCGCGCCTTGGCGGTTATTTATGGCGGTTTGCGAACCCGGATCATCCTGGCACAGGCGCAGCGAGTAAGATTCGTGCAGCAGGGCGACGGGGCATTGCCTTTTTCGAAGCACTTTGACGGAAAGCGTTACTTCAATCCGGACGCCCCGCAGGCGCGCGGCTTTCTCGATGTCCTGCGATGGAAGCTCACTAGCCGGCCGGAGCCATCCCCCCGTTTCGTTGCGGACGTGGAGCAATCGAAACCGCCGTCCCGCGTGGAAGGCAGGGAGCTGCGGGTTACGCTGATCAACCATTCCACGGTGCTGCTGCAGCAGGACGGCTCACACATTCTGACCGACCCCATCTTTTCGGAGCGGGCCAGTCCGCTGGCGTCCATCGGCCCGCGCCGCCGCAGAATGCCGGGGGTGCGGTGGGAGGATCTTCCCCGTATCGATACCGTGCTCCTCAGCCACAATCATTACGATCATCTGGATCTGGCCACCCTGCGCCGGCTGGCGAATGGGGGCCAATCCCAATTCATCGTTCCGGCCGGCGTAGCCCGGCTGCTGCGATCCCGGAGCATTGGGCCCGTTCACGAACTGGACTGGGGGGAATCGCTGCCGCTGGCCCAAGCCACCATTCACTGCGTCCCGGCGCTGCATTTCTCGGCGCGAGGCATTTTCGATCGGAATCGGACCCTGTGGTGCGGATATATGATCGAAGCCGCGGACAGAATGGTCTATTTTGCGGGAGACACAGGTTTCGGCGGTCACTTCGCCACCATCCGCGAGAGATTTGGAGCCCCTCGTCTGGCGCTGTTGCCGATAGGAGCGTATGAGCCGCGCTGGTTCATGTCTCCGATTCACATGGATCCGCAGGACGCCGTAAGGGCGCACGACATCCTGGGCGCGCGCACCAGCATAGCGATCCATCACGGAACCTTCCAATTAGCGGATGACGGCCTCGACACGCCGAAGCGCAGGCTGAGCGAGTGCGCCCCGCGCGATTCATTTCTGGTGCTGGGCAACGGCCAATCCGTTACGCTGTCATAGTGATGATGGTTTGGGATAAGCACACCATCGCGTTGATCGGCATTATCGGAAGCTCGCTTGACGTGCTCGGCGCGTTGTATCTCGCGTACGATCTGCTGGGTGGCGAGCATGGGCCTCTGCGAACGCTGACGCGCGCGGTCACCTACGGGGCGTTGTTCGGAATCGGCTACGGCCTTGCCCTGGGACCCGTCTTCGGAGTGGCAAGCGGTGTGGCGCACGGCATCACGCTCGCCTGGGAATATTCGCGCGCTTCGCGGCACGGCCCCAAGCCGGGATTCTGGCTGGACACGGCGATGAGCGCGATCCGCGGATCCGGTTATGCTTTGGGCGCGGCCTGGTCATTCGGCGCCCCATTTGGCATCACATTCGGTGTGTTGAGCACCGTGGGACAGGCTGTCGCCTACCGGATTGGCATTCGGCCGACGGTCGACTACAGACCCGCTAACCGGCCACGTTTAACCCGCTTCCAATTGTTAGCGGCGGCGAATCGGGCGGTGGGCTACGCGGTTACCGGCTACTTCAGCAGCCTGGTGGCGGGGCAGCGGGAACACGCCTTCGCAGTGGGCTTGAGGGCGGGACTGGCAATTGGCCTTGTCACGGCGATCGTCGGCACCTGCACCCCCTTCATTGAATGGATGGCCGATCATCTGCCCGAAAGACGCATGGGAGTCCTTGGCGTTGGCCTCATTCTGATCGGCTTCGCGCTGCAGTCCGTTCAGTATTGGACGGTGCTGCTCAATGTAACCGTTCGGTAGACGAACTAACTAACTGCCGCTCCGTCACCGTCGCGGTTCGGAAACGTTACTCGTAGCGCAGCGCCGTGGAGGGGCGAATGCGCAGCGCGCGCAGGGACGGAATCAGCGACGCCAGAGTAGCCACTGCGGCCAGGATCAACGCGACGCCCGCGAAGACGCTGGGATCGCCCGGTCTCACGCCGTAGAGCAGAGCGGTCATAAACCGAGTGAGCAGGAACGCGCCGGCGGCGCCAATCGCCAGGCCGAGGCCAGCCATTTTGAGCCCGTTGCCCACCACCATGCCAACGACATCGCGAGCGCCCGCTCCCAGGGCCACGCGGATACCAAACTCGCGAGTGCGCTGGGTTACCGAGTACGCCAGCACGCCATAAATGCCGACGGCCGAAAGCAGCAACGCGAGCGCGCCGAAAATCAGGCACAGCGTCATAGCCGCGCGCTGGCTCAGCAGAGACGCAGCCACCCGCTCGGGCATGGTTTTCGTATCGAAGATGGCCAATTCGGAATCGGCCTGCAGAACCTGACGGCGGATGGACGCGACCAGTTGCGGGCTGTCCGCTTGCGCGCGCACCACCAGAAACACGTTCCTCGGCACGAACTGCTGATACGGGAAGTAAATCTCGCCGACCGGATTCTTTTCGTCGAGACTGGCGAGTTTGACGCTGGGAACAATGCCGACGATCGTCGAGGCGGTATCGGTGTTGTCGATGCCACGGCGGATCTTCGCGCCCAAAGCATCGCCATTCGGCCAATACCGTTTCGCCATGTATTCGTCGATGAGCATCACCTTCGGCGCCTGAGGCCCATCGCTTTCCGTGAAGTTGCGGCCGGCCAGAACAGGGATGCCCATGGCCGGGAGGTAGCCCGCGTCAATGGTGTTGAAGTTGGGCACGGGGGGCACCTCGCCGGGCGCAAGGGTGCGGCCCACGATGGAAACCGCGCTGTCGCTGTCGTTTCCGCCGAACGGCAGGCAGGTAGTGGCTCCCGCGTCGCGGACTCCCGGCGTGTTGCGCAGCGTCTCCAGCACTGAAGCGATAAAGCTTCGCGCGCGCGCATCGTCTTTGTAGCGGCTGTCGGGCAACGAGACCTGCGCGGTGACCACGTGCCCGGCGTGAAATCCGGGATCCACGTCCAGCAGGCGCAGAAAGCTCAGGGTCAGCAAGCCGGAACCGATGAGCAGCACGAACGCGAGTGCAACCTGCGACACCACCAAAGCCGAGCGAACCCAAAGAGCATGATGACCGGCGGTGCCGCCGCGCTCGTTGCCGCGAAAAACTTCGTTGAGGTCGCGCCGGAGAACGTGCACCAGCGGCACGCTGCCGAAGATAAGGCCGGTGATGATGGCGGTGAGGGCGGTGAACGCCAGCACGCGGAGGTCAATGTGGATGGCGCCCCCCCGAGGCAACTGGTCTGTGCCCAGCGCGGACAGGAGGCGCACGCCCGCGGCGGCCACGGCTACTCCCAGAGCTCCGCCCAGCACCGCCAGCAGGACGCTCTCGGTAAGCATCTGCCGTCCGAGTCTCCAGCGGCGCGCGCCGAGGCTGAAGCGAATGGCCAGCTCCTTCATGCGAACGGTGGAGCGAATCAGCATCAGGTTGGCCAGATTCACGCAGCCGATCAGAAGCACCAGCGCCACGGCCGCCTGCAGCAGATACAGCGTCGGCCGGATGTCCCGAACCATTTCGTCCTTCAGACTGACCACCCGCGTGCCGAAACGCGCGTTGATGAGCACCTCGCGATACTTAGGGAAGCGATCGAGGTTCGCCCGGTTCAAGGCGTCGATACGCTGTTTGGCCAGGGCCACGGAAACACCCGGTTGCAAACGTGCGACCATGCCCCAGGAATTGCTGTGCCGGGCGTCGTCGGAAAGCTGCTGCGGCGTGAAAGCCAGGGGCGTCCACAGACGCGGCGAATCGCCGAGCAGACCCGCGCGATCCGGCATGACGCCCACGATGCGGCGCGGGATGCCACTCAGACGAATGTCCCGGCCAATGACGCCAGGATCGCGGGCGAACATTTCCTTCCACAAGCCCTCGCTCAGTATCGCCACGTTGTCGCTGCCGGGCACCCCTTCCTCTTCGGTGAAAGCCCGGCCCAGAACCGGTCGCACGCGCAACACGCGAAAGAATGACGGCGTCACGGTTTGGCCATTGATGCGCCGCGGAGAGCCGCTCGGGCCGGCGTCGTAGCTCTCGCCGTTCAGCATGGCGACCTCGCTGAAGACGTCCTTCATTTTCCGGCGGTCGAGGTAGTCGGGGCCGCCATTGGCGCCGCGATCGGTAACGCCGACGCCCGGATAAATGTTGTAAAGGGTAACCAGGCGATCGGGCTCGGAGAAGGGCAACCCACGCAACACGACGGAGTCGAGAACGGTGAAGATGGCCGTATTCGCCCCTATGCATAGCGCCAGCGTCACCAGCGCGGCGATGGTGAACCCGCGGTGCTTCAGCAGCAGTTTAATTCCGAATCGAAGATCCTGCAGCATGATCTACACTACGCGGCGACAGCCCGCCGGTTCCGCTTTTTCGGTTAAATCTTCGGCTTGGGCTCCGGAAGAGTGAACGCGCGGCAGAGCGACTCGAAGCCCTGCACGCCGTGATGACCATCGCAGAACGGCTTATTTTCGGAGAAACCGCACCGGCACAGGCCGATCACCTTACGGCCCGCCAGACCGTACTGCCCTCCGTCGGCGTCGTAGATCTCGAAGTCTCCCTCAATCAGGATGGGTCCGTTGTTGCGGACGGTAACTTTGGTTGCGGCCATGAAGCGATCCTGGCAGATTGCCGGGGGGCGCGCAAGCGGACACGCGGCGCAGCCCTGTTCTGGCTAGGTACGCGGCTATCGCCGCATGTCCACAACCGGCCCCCGGTCACGTACACTAATTGCAAGGAGCGGGGCATTGCTACAGTTCTTTCTCGACGACGACCGGACGCTGTTCGAGGATTCGTTCCGGTTCGCCCAGCACCAGATTCGGGAACTGATTCACAAGTACCCGGATTTCTATCCCATGTACACGCAGAACGGGCGCTGGAAACACGACGGGCCCGCGTGGACCAACTGGTGCGACGGTTTTCTCCCCGGCATGATGTGGATTTTCGAGCGGCGGGCCCAGCAGGAGAGTGGCGGCCCCTCGGTGTGGCGCGAGCAGGCCATCCACTATACGAAGCTGCTGGAGCCCCGCAAGAACGACAAAGACTGCCAGGATCTGGGCTTTCTGTTTCTTTCCACGTATCACCGCTGGCTCAAGCTGAGCAAAGACGCGGCTCTGAATGGGGTGCTCATCGAAGCCGGGCGCACCATGGCGCAGCGCTTCCAGGAGAAGGGCGGGTACCTGCGGTCTTTCATCGCTCCCGATTCGCTGTTCATCGACATCATGATGAACGTTGGCATCGTCTTCTATGCCGCGCGCGAAACGGGTGACCGCAAACTGCGCGACATCGCCATCCGGCATTGCCTGACCACGCGGCGCTACCTGGTGCGCGGTGATGGGTCGACGGCGCATGAGGGCATTTTCGACGTTTCCAGCGGCGAGTTTCTTCGGCAGAGCACGCAACAGGGCTATCGCGGAGATTCCTCCTGGTCCCGCGGTCTGGCGTGGGCCATGTACGGTTTCACCGTGGCCTTCGAATACACTCGCGACCCGCGCTTCCTGCAAACCGCCGAGGCATGCGCCGGGTACTACATCGTCCATACGCAGCCCGATGGCGTTCCGCCCTGGGATTTCACCGCTCCGGCCAGCAGCCGGCAGCTTCTGGATACCTCGGCGGCGGCCATTGCGGCGGCGGCGCTGTTACGTCTGCGATCGGCCACTTCGGATCGGGTGCGCTCGCACTTTTATTGGTCCAGCGCGGCCCTCATAGTCCGGACGCTCTGCCAGAAGTATCTGTCCCGCAAGGACAAGAAGTGGGAGGGCATTCTGAGGGGCGGCGTCTACCATATACACAAGGAACTCGGCGTGGACGAATCGGTGATGTGGGGTGAGTACTTTTTCGTGGAGGCGCTGGAAGAGGTTCTGCGTCAGATTTGACGCGAGCGGTGAAACCGCGCAGCGGCCTCGCGCGTCCATCTGCAACAACTTCAATAACGTTGGAAATAAACAGCTTACTGTGACCATGCCGAGTAATGATGGGGCCGCGATTCTACCGGCCGGTGATATACTGAAAACCGGTCGCAACTGAGGGTGCACGCCGTGCTGACCAGAGTCCGCGCGAAAACCAGCTTGATCCCGGTGATTCTTGGACTTTGCTGGCTGGTTCACGCGTTGCCGGCGAGCGATGACAAGACCCCGACCGCGCCTGCAGATTCGGATGCACGCGTCGACATTGTTCCGCGCACCAGCACAGTACCCCAGCCGAAGCAACTGGTCCCACGGTCCAGTATCCGCGTGGAGACCGAATTGGTGCTCATCCCGGTCACCGTCACGGACCCGCTGAATCGGTTCGTGACCGGTCTGGAAATGAAACACTTCAAGCTCTTTGAAGACAAGGTGGAGCAGAAGATAACGCAGTTCTCCGCCGAGGACGCGCCTCTTTCCGTGGGACTGGTCTTCGACACCAGCGGAAGCATGGGACCCAAGCTGCAGATGTCCCGCCGGGCCGCCGCCGAATTCTTCAAGACCGCCAACCCGCAGGACGAATTCTTTCTGGTGGAATTCAATGACAGTCCGCAGCTGGCGGTGGCATTTACTTCCAGTTCGGAGGACATTCAGAATAGCCTGACTTTCACGCAATCGAAGGGGCGCACCGCGCTGCTGGACGCTATCTATCTGGCCATGCACGAAATGAAAAAGGCGAAGAACCCGCGCAAGGCGATTCTGATTATCTCCGACGGCGGGGACAACAGCAGCCGTTATACCGAGACCGAAATCCGCAACGCCGTTCGCGAAGCCGACGTGCAAATTTACGCGATCGGCATTTATGAACCGATCTCCAGCCGCTCGCGCACGCCCGAGGAAATGGCTGGCCCGGGGCTCCTGCAGCAGGTGGCCGAGCAGACCGGCGGGCGGTCATACGAGATTGAGAACCTGGCGGAACTGCCGGACGTGGCAGCCAAGATTGGCGTCGAGCTTCGGAATCAGTACGTACTGGGATATACTCCAAAGAACCCGGATCGCAACGGCAAGTACAGGCACGTGCAGGTGAAGCTGAATCAACCGGCGGGTCTGCCTCCGCTCAAGGCGTTCTATCGTCTCGGTTACTATGCTCCGTCCCAGTAGCGCGAAGACCGCGAGCCGCGGCGCCATGGAGGTTATGTCCTCGCACGCTTCAGCGGCGCGGCAGCGGCTCGTTTTGCGCGGGCTGGTCACAGCTCTCCTGCTGTCTCTGGCCGCCGGCATGCTGCTGGGACAGAGCGATGACGTGCCGCTTTTCAAGGCCGACTCGCGACTGGTGGTGCTGCACGCCAGCGTGGTGGACAAGAAGGGCAAGCTGCTCACGGACCTGCCGCAGAATGCGTTCAAGGTTTACGAAAACGGCGCGGAGCAGGACATCAAGATATTCCGCCGCGAGGATGTTCCCGTTTCCATGGGCATGGTGATCGACAATAGCGGCAGCATGCGCGACAAACGGGCGAGGGTGGAACGCGCCTCGCTCGACCTGGTGAAAGCCTCCAACCCCCAGGACGAAGTGTTCATCGTGAACTTCAACGACGAAGCTTATCTCGACGTGGAATTCACCAACGACATGCACCTGCTGGAGCAAGGAATCGCACGCATCGATTCGCGGGGGGGACCGCGTTGCGCGATTCCATCAGCATGTCCATCGACTATCTCAAACAGAAGGGCAAGAAGGATAAGAAGGTGCTGCTGGTGATCACCGACGGCAACGACACCGCCAGCAACGATCGCGACACGCTGGAGAAGCTGGTGGACAAGGCCCAGAAGAGCGAGGTTCTGATCTTCGCGGTCGGGCTGCTGAGTGACGAGGAACCGCACGAAGCGAAGAAGGCCAAACGGGTGCTGAACTCGCTTACGATTGCCAGCGGCGGGGTGGCTTACTATCCGAAGGAACTGGCGGAGGTTGACGAGATCGCTTTGCGCGTGGCGCACGAGATTCGCAATCAGTACATCATCGCGTATACGCCGAGCAATCCGGCGCTAGACGGCACATTCCGGCAGATTAAGGTCAGCGTCAAGGGGCCGGGAGCGCCGACGGTGCGGACGCGAACGGGCTATTATGCGACCGCCGCTGGCGTGAAGGAACCGAAGTCGGCGAGCGCGGCGCTGCCCTGATGCTGGCAACTATCTGGCAGGCCACGAAAGGGTACCGTCTGCGGCCGTGGCAAAGCCCCTATCTGCGCTGGCGCATGGAGACGTATCTGGGGCGCCCGGCCGAAGAGATTACCTTCCGGGAGTTCTGGTCGCTGTCGTGGCGATTACGCCGCGATCTTAGGCGTTTCCTGCATTGGGCCGACCGGATGCAGCCGTAAGGGACTGTTCGCGTTCGGTCTTTCGCACAAGGCCCGCTCCGTGACCGTCGCGGTTCAGAAGCGCTCTCTCGCGTCCGCAGCGGTTAGCCGAGTAAAGACTACGCCCGCTGTCCTCAGCATGAGAAGATTGGTGAAATCATCGCCCGACCCGCGCACATTCGTCTTCTGGCAGTGCTCGCATTTGCCGCCTTTCTGCTGACGTCCTTTCGCACCGGATGGATCCACGCGACGGCCGATTTTCCTAATTACTACACATCCGCAGCCGCGGTGCGCAACGGCCTGCCGCTGCACGATTACTATGACTGGACATGGTTCCAGCGGCAAATGCAATTCCGCGGTTTCGGGCTCCAGCGCGGCGCTTATTGTCCGAATCCGCCGCTGACGATGCTGCCCATGCTGGAACTGGCGAGATTGCCGCCGCAAACAGCCAAGAGAGTCTGGCTGCTGCTCAGCCTGGCCATGCTGGCGGCGACGGTGTGGCTGCTCTCGCGGGTTTCGCGATTCAGCTTCGAGCAGATTGCCGTGCTGGCATTCTGCGGAATCGGCTCGTTGCACACCAACTTTCTGTTCGGTCAATACTACGTGTTTCTTCTGTTTCTGCTCACGCTTGCCTGGTATTATCTGCAGCGCGACCATCAATCCGCCAGCGGCCTGTTTTGCGGTATCGCCTTCGGGCTGAAGCTTTACGGCGGTCCTTTCATTTTGTATTTCGCGACAAGGCGCAAGTGGAGGGCCGTAGCCGGGATGGTGGCAGCTTCGGTGTTCCTGGCCGCCGTCGCGGTGGCGATGTTCGGCTGGACAGACGTGGTTTATTACGGCACACGAATTCTGCCCCGAACGCTCGAGGGAAGCTCGGTCCAGCCCTACGATCCGAATAATGCAACACTGGTGACGCTGTGGAGGCGTCTTTTTGTAATGGACCCCGGGCTTAATCCCGGCCCGCTGTGGAATGCGCCCTGGCTGTTTTTCTTCCTTCGCTCCGCCGTTTCGCTGGCGATTGTCGTGTTCACCGGGCTTGGACTTTGGTTCTCCCCGGCCGCGAATGAGCGGCGTGCTTTCGCCTGGTTTACGATTGCCGTGCTATTGCTTTCCACCAGCACCGCCTCTTATCACTTCATTGTGCTGCTGGTGCCCCTGGTTCTGCTGCTGGAAGACGCGGGCCGGCGGGAGAGCGTTTTGCTGATTGCCTGCTATATTTTGCTCACTCTTCGTCTCCGTCCCGCATGGCTCTTCCCGAAGCTCTGGCTGTTGCTGATGGCATTCGCGTTTCTGGGGTGGACGTTTTGGCGTGTGCTGCCGCGAAGAGCCCTTGCGTTGGCAGCCCTCGCCATCGTCGCGGCAGCGCTTTTCGTTGCTGGCCGAAACATGGCCAGCTACGCCCAGGAACCGGGGCAGCGCTTCTCGCGATTCGCCGTCGAGAAGGGCGAACTTTATGAGGGATATCCAGCGGTTTCGCGGTACGGCGTTTTCTATCAGGCCATGGGCCGGGACCGTTACGTCCTCCACTGGCTCCACGGTGGGAGCATCGAAGAGCTGGTCTTCGATGGGCACGCGATTCGACCAGTGGCCCCCACACCCGACGGGCCGGTGTGGTTTGAATTATTGGCGCATGGCACTTCAACAATGATGCGGTTCGACCCCACGACCAAAGCGCTGACCCCCGGTTTGCCCCAGGTGGACGGCGCCGCGACGGAGCCGGCTGTCGCGCCGACCAGGAAATGGGCCGCATTCACTTCCACGGCGGTTCCGGGGCCGCAAAGGATCTGGCTGCGAAATCTTGCCACGAATGAGGCGCGTCCACTCACCGGCGGAAACTGCAATAGCTGGGCCCCCGCGTGGGAGCTCGATTCCCGGGCGATCATTTTCGCCAGTGACTGCGGAAGGGCCTTCGGACTGCCCGCCCTGTATCGCGCCACGGTACCTCCGCGGCCGTAAAGGGCACTTGTGGCCTGGTACTAACTGGCTTTTTGCCGCCGGTACCCCTGTGCGTTGTATCTGCCGCGGATCAAGTGGACAATGTCATGGAGCACCTCGCTCCACATTCGTCCCATGGAAAGCGAAATGGCCGACAGCCTCATCGCATTACACAACCACCTCGCAGGCGCGTACTCACGCCGCTTCTCTACTCGCATCCGCCCGCGCGCCGTATTGCCGGCGGGACGGACAATTGCGCAAGAGCCCGTCGACACGGTCGACCGGTCCCGCATGGTGGTTCTGCTGACGGCCTGGAGCGTTCTGGTTTCGCGTATTGCCGATCAGGACCGGCTGCTGATCGGCGTCCACACCAGCGGCCGGATGCTGCCCGTGCGCATGGCCGTGGGCGGCGCGCCCAACTCGAACGAACTGATGGAACAGTGCCAGCGCGAGCTGGACGAGGCCGAGCGCATGACCGGGCGCGGTTTCGCGGTTCTCCGCTTTCAATTCACTTTTGGCGCGACGTCCGCGCCGACAGCTCCGTTTCAGTTGCACATCCACGCGACCATCACCGACGGACGCCTCTCTTTGCGTTGCGATTACAACCCCGCTCACTTCACCGAAGGCGCCGCCACCGTCATCCTGGAGCAGTATCGGACGCTTCTGGACGCCATGGCCGCCGAACCGGACCGTCCGGTGAACTGTCTTATAATCGGTCAGGCGCCCCCGGAAACTGCCCACTAAGTCCCGGCAAAATAAGGGTAAGTCCATCGGGATGGTACAATATCCCTAACTGCATGAGAACGTTACCCCATCTCCGCGCGCTGGAAGCCGAGAGCATCTATATCTTCCGCGAGGTGGTGGCCGAGTTCGAGCGTCCGGTTCTGCTGTATTCGATTGGGAAGGATTCTTCGGTGCTGGTGCGACTGGCGCAGAAGGCCTTCTGGCCCGGCCCCATCCCGTTCCCGCTGCTGCACATTGACACCACGTACAAGTTCCGGGAAATGACTGAATTCCGCGATAACTTCACGCGGGAGATCGGGGCAAAGCTGATTGTCCACACCAACACGAAGGCCATCGAGGAAGGGGCCAGCCCGTTCCGTCTGGGCACGCAGAAATGTTGTGGGCTGTTGAAAACTCAGGCGCTGCTCGATGCCCTGCGCGAAGGCGGGTACGATGCCGCATTCGGGGGCGCGCGCCGCGAGGAAGAAAAATCGCGGGCCAAGGAGCGCATCTATTCGTTCCGCGACAGCCACGGCCAGTGGGACCCCAAGAACCAGCGTCCGGAGCTGTGGAACCTGTATAACGCGCGCATCGACAAGGGCGAGACCATCCGGGTTTTCCCGCTGTCGAACTGGACCGAAGTGGACGTCTGGCAGTACATCGAGCAAGAGAACATCCCTGTGGTGCCGCTGTATTTTGCGAAGCAGCGCTCCATGATCGTCCGCAACGGGACGCTGATTCCCCCCGAACACAATCCGCCGCTCGGGCCGGGCGAGCAGCCTGAGATGGTGATGAGCCGGATGCGTTCACTGGGCTGCACCTACTGCACCGGGGCCGTCCGGTCAGAGGCCAACACGGTTCCGCAAATTATCGACGAGCTGATCCATGTGCGGCGGTCCGAGCGCGAGAACCGCGTGATCGACCACGATCAGGATGGCTCCATGGAGCTGAAAAAGCGCGAGGGCTATTTCTGATGGCGCTGGCGCCGGCGCCGGAAAAGAGCCTGCTGCGTTTTTCCACGGCGGGCAGCGTGGATGACGGCAAGTCCACTCTGATTGGCCGCCTGCTGTACGAATCGCGCGGCGTCTACGAAGACCAGCTTGCGTCCATTGAGAATTCCGGCTTGAACCGCTCCTCGGGACCGCTGGATTTTTCCCTGCTTACTGACGGACTCAGGGCGGAGCGCGAGCAGGGCATCACCATCGACGTCGCATACCGCTATTTTTCGACGGCGCGGCGGAAGTTCATCATCGCCGACACGCCCGGGCACGAGCAATACACGCGCAACATGGCTACGGGCGCGTCCACGGCCCAGCTGGCCATTGTGTTGATCGACGCACGCAAGGGCGTATTGCCGCAGTCCAAGCGCCATGCGTACATCGCTTCACTACTGGGCATCCCGCGGGTGATTATCGCGGTGAACAAGATGGACCTGGTGGAGTTCCGTCAGGACGTCTTCGAGGCGATTCAGACCGACTTCATCGCGTTTGCGCGCGATCTGGGATTCCGCGAGACGCATTTCATCCCCATGAGCGCGCTGGAAGGAGACAACGTGGTGGCCCCCAGCGGGCGCACCCCGTGGTTTCATGGCCGGACGCTTCTTGAATACCTGGAAACAGTGCCGGTGGAGGATGCGGACAGCGACGGACCGTTCCGCATGCCGGTGCAGTACGTGATCCGGCCCTCCCTCGACTTCCGCGGTTACGCTGGCCAGATCGCCTCCGGCAGCATCCGGCCAGGGGATGAAGTGAGGGTGCTGCCATCGGGCCGCGGCGCGCGAGTTAAGGAGATTGCCACCTACGAGGGCACCATCGAGGAAGCGTTCGCGCCGATGTCCGTGACGCTGACGCTGACGAACGAGATCGACATCAGCCGGGGCAACATGATTGTGCGCGCCGATGAGGAGCCGCCGGCCGTGGCGCGCTCCTTCGACGCGGCGCTGGTGTGGATGAACGACGCGCCGCTGGAGCCGGGCCGCTCCTATCTGCTAAAGCACACCACCCGCCAGGTGCGTGCCACTGTCCGCGGCGTGCGCAGCCGCATCGACGTGAATACGCTGTCGCATGAGGCGGCGCGGGAGTTGAAACTGAACGAAATCGGTGTGGTGACCATCGATGTGCCGCGGCCGGTGTTTTTCGATCCATACCAGGAGAACCGGACCACCGGCGCGTTTATTCTGATTGACCCGTTCTCCAACGCCACGCTGGCCGCGGGCATGATTCGCGGCGTCCTCCTTCACGATCAGCAGCGTGGGCCGGTGAGCGCGAGGGAGCGTGCGGACCGGCTGGGGCACGAGGCGGCGGTGATCTGGTTGCCGGAACGCAGGCGCCTGGCCACGCTGCTGGAACGGGACCTGTTCGGGCAGGGCGCTGCCGTTTCCATTACCGAAGGGAATGCGAATGTCCGGGCTCTGACCGCGGCCGGGCTGATCGCGGTCGTTGTGTCGACAGAGCCGCCCGAAGATCCGCTGCCACTGCCGGAACTGGCCAGCGAGGATGAGGCGGCCGTCGAGCAGCTCATGAAGGCGCTCGAAGATTCCGGCATCCTGCACCGCGCCGAGCGCTTCACCGGTGGCGAAGGCATCTAATATTACTACGTTAAGTGTTAAGGACTGCGCGGATTTCTCGCCGCAGCCCCACAGTAAGCGCACCTGCCAGTCCAGGTGAACAAGATGTATTGAATCTCACGTCGCGTCTTCGGCAGGGTCCACCCAGAAGTTTTTTTTGCCGCGTAGTGTTTCCAAAGTGAGGAAGGCGTGCGCGACCATGACCATGGTGACGTGATGGTGCCATCCTTGCCAGTTGCGACCTTCGTAGTGATCCAGGCCGAGTTCTTCTTTGAGTTGGTGGTAGTCCTGCTCGATCTTCCAGCGGCATTTGACGAGCCGTACCATACGCCGCAGCGAGTAGTCGGCGGGAAGATCGCATAGGCAGTACTTGATGGGCGCCTTTTCCGACTCCGGCCACTCCGCCAATAACCATACCTCCTTACCCGGCGGTCGGCCGTGCTGATACCGATGGGACGGTTGCACGCGAACCGCCCAGAAACGCGACTCCAACCAACCTTTACTCCCTTCGCGCCAGCGAATCTTCCTCCAACCTTTTGCTTGCCTAGCCGCCTCTTGCGCGGTGGTCGGCCGTTGATCCCCGTAGCGGGCCGCCGTCGGTGGGCGTCCTTTGTCGGTCGTTTTCAGCGCCGCGATCTGGGGCGGCTTGAGCCACACTCCGACTTGCGGCAGGACACCCACTGCGTATTGCAGTTTCCGCCTTTCCAATTCTTCGCGGAATTCGGTCCCATCTCCGTAACCGGCATCGCCCAACACCACTCGATCCGGCAGGCCCCACTCACGGATCTGATCGATGATCTCCAGCGCCAGTTCCCACTTCTTGCGGAAGACGATTCCCTCCGGAATGCCCGCCTCGCGCCGGCGCTGAGCGTCGTTGGCCCAGCTCTCCGGCAAATACAGCCGCCATCCCAACGGTACATTGCCTTGTTCGCCCACATGATGAACGCTCACTGCGATCTGGCAGTTGCCTGTCTTTCCTAACGTTCCCGAGTACTGCCGCTCCACCGCCACCGAGTGCGTGCCCTGCTTGGGAAACCCGGTATCATCTACCACCCAGGCCGAATCCGGCTCCAGTTCGGCCGTCATTCGTTTTCCCAATCGTTCCCAAACCGGGTTGCACTCCCACGGACTCTGCCCGATAAACTGCTGCATGGCCTGCACGTTTCCCTCTGGAAGCCGGGTGGCCAACGGCTCGATGGATTTTCGTTCGCCATCCAACAGCAGGCTGCGCACGTATACTTCTCCCCAATGCCGCCGCTCACTCCGGCCCACCGGTTCCAAAAGGTCCACCAGAAACTGCTCCAGCCGCTTCCGACAACGCACCGCCTGGGCATCCGTCATGCCCAAACATATCAGCCCTTTTCTGTTCTGTCAATACTTAACGTAGTAATACTAAGAACCCACTCCGTGACCGTCGCGGCTCGGCAAGATCTTCCGAACCGCGGCAGTGATGGAGCGCTGCCCAGGCCTACGAGGTCGCCACGATCACGATCCACTCAACCTGGATGTAGATGAAGAAGGCCAGCGTCAGTAACATGGCCGGTCTGTGTTTTGTGGAAACCAGTTCCCGCCAAGGCCGGTCCAGCAGGGCATCCAGAAGGGCGAAAGCGAAAACGGCGAACAACGGGACCACCGGAAAGTTGTAGCGGGGTTGCGAGCAGGTCACAAAGCAGGGCGCCGCGTAAACGAACACGGCACTGAGCAACAACGCTGCGTTACTCGCTTCAAATCGAAAACTCGAAAGATTGAAGCAGAAGACGATCGCCAGAATCATGATTGGCCAGTAGAAACAAAGTTCCAGGGCGGTGATGCCAATCCCCAGCAATGAATGCGTGGAGCCGGTCAGCGGCTCGCCGCGATGGATGGGAAAACAGAAAAATGCGCGGAATCGATTGAATGTCCGCAGCACAAACAAATCGGGGCGCGAGAAGATGTACCGGATCGCCAGCCGGCGATAGGTCTCCTGTTGTTCGGGCTGCGGTTTGCATTGGATTTCCTGTTCGAGTTGCGTGAATTGGGGCGGAGGATTCCAGGCGACGGGTCCGCCGATACAGGTGTTATACAGCGGCGTGTACTGGTTGTTCGACTGGAAGAAATTCTCCGCGTTTGAATCGTTGATGCTCACGAATCGCCCAGTCATATCATGCGCTTTCCAGAGCCAAGCAGAAACGGGGATGGCGGCTATGAAGAGTGGAGCAAGCGCCAGGCGAGCGCTTCTTGTCCGCCAAAGGATAAAGGCCGGGACAAACAGCACCAGTCCCAGGCTGCTCCCCCTCACCAGCGCCATCACGCCAAGCAACAAGCCAAGCGAGAGCGCCAGAGCGACTGATCGCTTCCGAATGGTGATGACCGTGAGCCAGACAACGGCAACCAGACAGGCCGCCGCAGGATACTCGGTGGAAGGATTGAAGGCCCAGCGAATGTAGGAAGGATACAGAGCGAACGCCAGGACGGCCAGATTCGCGGCGCGGCGCGACCATAACTCGCGGATCAGCGCAAAGAGCGCCAAAGAAAAGGCGACGTAGATCAGCAGAATGGAGGCCCTGGCGACCAGCAGTCCGTTGCCGAACAGCTTGTGAAACAGGAGGAGGTAGTAAGAAACACCGGGCGGCCAGTAAGGCGAGAACCTGGCATTGGCGAGCAACTGCAAAGCCATCCGATCATATGCGGTGTTCTCGTAATAGAGGGGTCTGCCGCCCACTCTGGCCAGCGCGGCGATGCGGATCAACAACCCGAAGCCCACGAGGAAGTAAGTGGCGCGACGCGATTCAAGGAGGCGCCGGCAGACCCTGGCGAAATTACTCAAGCCTCCAGTGTAATCGCCTCCAGAAACTGGCCGGCCACGACGGGCGCATCGTAGTGCCGTACGTGCTCGCTGCCGGCCCGAGCCACGGTGTCTCGTAGCGCGGGGTCGCTCCATGCGAGATGCACCGCCTTGGCGAGAGACTCTGCGTCGCCGGGCGCGGCAAAGAGCGCGTGCGGCGCCACTTCTGGAACCGCGGAAGCGGATACGGCGACAATCGGGCGCCCGGCCGCCATGGCCTCCAGGAACACGATCCCGAATCCCTCTTGCACCGACGGCAGACAGAACAGATCGCAGCGCTTGTATTCCAGGGCAAGATCGCGTTTGGATACGGTGCCGAGGAACTTTGCCGAACGTGGAGCAAGGCCGCGCAAGCGCCGACCCTCCGGCCCGTCGCCGACGATACGCAACTCAAAACCGGGAATGCGATTCTGCAGCGACCGGGCCGCTTCGAGCAGCAGGTGGATCCGTTTTCGGCGGTAGAAGCGGGCCACCGACAGCACCACAAATCGCGTTGGATCGGGCGCGCCTTGCACGGAAGCGAACAGTTCGCGCCAGGCGGCAAGGTCGATCAGCTCGGGGACGACTCGCGGCGTCTCCGGCAGGCTGTAAAGCTGCTGGATGCGCCGCGCCGCGTACAAGCTGGTGGTTAGAACACGCCGCGCCCCGTGGACGTTGCGCCTCTCCCAGCCGGCTTGCACCTCGAGCAGACGCCGGGTGAGGCCGGTTTCGTATCGCGCTTCGTCGGCGATCACTCCTTTCAATGAAGCGACGTGCGGAACGCGCAGGCGAAAACCGTCCATATCGAACCCCACCACCGCATCGTAACCTTTGAAATCGCGAGCGCGAAGCTGTTCATTGAACCAGCGGCGCGAGAGCGTGTGCATGGGCAGCCACATCGACGGCCCGAAAACATCGACGGCGACACCGCGGTTTCGGAGCGCGCCCGCGAGCGTAGAGATACCGACGTAGGTGCCACTGCCAGCCCCGATGTTCTGCGGAGTAGAAGTCAGAAATGCAATGCGCAACGCACAATGTTATCGAACCGGCGCCGCCGTTTCCCCTGCTACGCTGTTAGCAAGCATGGCGCGCGCGGTTTGCCTGTTGAGTGGAGGGCTGGATTCAGCGGTCTGCCTGGCGGTTGCCCGCCGGGAAGGCCTGGATTGTTACGCTCTCTCTTTTGACTACGGCCAGCGCCATCGCGTGGAGCTTGACGCGGCCCGGCGGGTCGCCAAACAGCTTGATGCCACCGAGCACCTGGTCGCGCCGCTTGACCTGCGCTTATTCGGGGGGTCGGCGCTTACCGGCGATATCGACGTCCCCCGCGCACGTACCGACGAGCAAATGGCAGAAGGTATTCCGATCACTTATGTGCCCGCGCGAAACACGGTATTTCTTTCGATCGCGCTCGCCTGGGCGGAGGTGCTTCTGGCCGAGAGCATTTTCATCGGCGTGAACGCCATCGACTATTCGGGGTATCCGGACTGCCGCCCGGAGTTCATCGAGGCATTCGAACACATGGCCAACCTGGCGACGAAGGCCGGCGTGGAGGGCCTTACCACGCTGCGCATCCGCACGCCGCTGATCAAACGAAGCAAGGCCGACATTATTCGACTTGGGCATGAGCTGGGCGTGGAGTTCAGCCTCACACACAGTTGCTACGATCCGGACCTGGCCGGACGCGCGTGCGGCGAATGCGATTCCTGTCTGCTGCGGCGCCGAGGGTTCGCCGAGGCGGGTCTGGCCGACCCAACCCCGTACCCAACGTGAAAATCTCCGAGATCTTTTACTCCGTGCAGGGCGAGGGCACGCTCACCGGCACACCGAGCGTGTTCGTGCGTACCTCCGGTTGCAACCTGCGCTGTACGTGGTGCGACACTCCGTATACGTCGTGGGCGCCCGAGGGGGACGGCATGAGCCTCCCGGACATCGTCGGCGAAGTGCGGCGCCACCCGGCGGCCCACGTCGTGGTTACCGGCGGCGAACCGATGGTTCAGCCAGCTATCGTCGAGTTGACGCAATTACTTCGCGGCGCGGGCATGCACATCACCATCGAAACCGCGGGCACGGTGTGGGCGCCGGTGGTCTGCGATCTGATGAGCATCAGCCCGAAGCTGGCCAACTCGACGCCCGTCGAGCGCGAAGGCGGACGTTGGGCGGCGATGCACGAGCGGCTTCGCCAGCAGCCGAAGGTGGTGCGTCAACTGATGTCGCAGTACGAGTATCAACTCAAGTTCGTGATCGCCGCGCCGGAAGATATGGAGGAGGTCGAGCGCCTGATCGACGGGGTTGAAGCTGACCGCTCGCGCGTGGTGCTGATGCCCGAGGGCACGGACGCAGCTACGCTCGACGAACGCGGACGCTGGCTGGTGGAGATCTGCAAGGACCGCGGTTATCGCTTCAGCCCGCGCCTCCATGTGATGCTGTGGGGCAATCGCCGGGGCGTTTGAGCGCTGAAACTGACCGATGTTGAGCCGCCGTTGAACGCAGATTTTCATTCCAGAGTCAGCACAACCTTCCCCGCCTCGTGCCCGGCCCCTTCGAGCATGTCGAACGCGGACTGGATGTCCCCCAGCGGCCGGGTGTGCGTCACGATGGGCGCGAAGAGTCTCGGGTGTTCCGCCAGCAATCGCAGCGCAGTCTCCGAATCGTGGTTCGAGCGCCGCACCGTGAAGAACGCCAGTTCCTTGCGGCGCAACGTGTGGAACTCCAGGGGCACGCGCACTTCCGAGGGAATGCCGGTAACGATCACGCGTCCGGCATTGCATGACGCGTGCAGGCATTGATTTACCGTGTCTTCCCTGGCGGCGCAATCGATAGCCAGATCCACGCCCCGACGGCCCGTGTCGTTCATGATGACGCTAACCGGATCAACCGCGCGTGGGTCGATTAGCACATCGGCGCCAACCGCGCGCGCCAGCTCCCTCCGGCGGGCCAGAGGCTCCACGGCCCACAGCCGGCGGACGCCGGAGAGCTTGAGCACGGCAATCGTGAGCAGTCCAATGGGTCCCGCACCCATCACCATGGCGGTCTCGCCCAGTTGTGGCTTCGCGAGCGCCATGGAATGCAGGACTACCGCAAGAGGCTCGTGAAGTGTTCCTTCGTTCACGCCCACCGAAGGAGGCAGCGGCAGCACGTTCGCCGCGGGAAGATTCACCACGTCGCGGAAGAACCCGGGATCGGAAGTCGAGCTCAGAAAGCGAATCTTCGCGCACACATTGTGGTGACCGCTCCGGCAGAACTCGCAGTGGTAGCAGTATACGGCAGGCTCCAGCGCGACGGTGTCGCCGCGCTCCCAGCCGCCGGCGCCCACGCCGCAGCGAAGAACCGTCCCCACCGGTTCGTGTCCGAGAACCATGGGATACACCGCCTGCATATCGCCGATCGCGCCCTCCGCGAAGTTGTGCAGGTCCGATCCGCAAATGCCAATGGCTTTCACGGCTACCTGAATCTCGCCGGGGCCGGGATCGGCCGCCGGGGCCTCGCGAACCCGAAACGCGCGCGGACCCACCAGCTCGGCGACGGTCATGCGTTGTACGTCCCCGACGACACCCGCCCGCCGTGTCCGGTCCAGTTGGTATGAAAGAACTGGCCGCGCGGCTTGTCCACGCGCTCGTAGGTGTGCGCGCCGAAGTAGTCCCGCTGAGCCTGCAGCAGGTTGGCGGGTAAACGCGCGGTACGGAATCCGTCGAAGAAGGCCAGCGCCGTGGAGAAAGCCGGAGTGGGCACTCCACATTCGATGGCCCGGACGATCCCGCGGCGCCAGGCGTCCTGATACTTGTTCAGCGTGGTGCTGAAGAAATCGTCCACCAGAAGGTTGGCAAGCTGCGGATTCTTGTCGTAGGCGTCCTTGATCTTGCCGAGGAAGCGGCTGCGAATAATGCAGCCCCCTCGCCACATCAGAGCGATGCCGCCGAAGTTCAGATTCCACTTCTCCTCGCGGGCCGCTTCGCGAAGCAGCAGGTAGCCCTGCGCGTAGGAGATCAGCTTGGAGCAGTAGAGAGCGCGCCGGATGTCCTCAATGAAGGCGTCCCGGTCCGCAACCGGGCGCGGAGGCGGCGCTTTCAGGATCGCGGAGGCAGCAACGCGTTCTTCCTTCATCGCGGACAAGCAGCGGGCAAAGACGGCTTCGCCGATCAATGTCACCGGCATGCCCAATTCCAGCGCGCTGATCCCGGTCCACTTGCCCGTCCCTTTCTGGCCAGCCGCGTCGAGGATCTTCTCAACCACCGGGACGCCGTCGTCATCGAGCTTGCGAAAGATGTCCGCGGTGATCTCGATGAGATAACTGTCCAGCTCACCCTCGTTCCACTTCGCGAATACGCTGGCCAGCTCCGGCGCGGCGAGACCCAGGCCGCGATGCAAGGCATCGTAAGCCTCCCCGATGAGTTGCATGTCGCCGTACTCGATGCCGTTGTGCACCATTTTGACGTAGTGTCCGGCGCCATTTTCGCCCACCCAGTCGCAGCAGGGCGTGCCATCGTCCACCTTCGCCGCGATGGCCTGGAAGATCTCCTTCACGTAGGGCCACGCCGCCGGGTTACCGCCCGGCATGATGGACGGGCCGTGCCGCGCGCCCTCCTCGCCGCCCGAAACGCCGGTTCCGATGAACAGCAGTCCTTTCGCCGCGAGATCCGCGGTGCGGCGATTGGTGTCGGGATAGTGCGAGTTGCCGCCGTCGATGATAATATCGCCCGCTTCCAGATGCGGCTCGAGGTTCGCGATCATCTGATCGACGGTGTCGCCGGCCTTCACCATCAGCATCACCCGCCGCGGCTTCTTCAGCGCCTGAATCAGATCGGGAATCGAATGCACGCCAACGACCTCGGTGCCCGCGGCTTCGTTGGCCAGAAAGTCGTCCACTTTCGAAGTGGTGCGATTAAAGACGGCCACGCGGTAGCCGTGGTCGTTCATGTTGAGAACAAGGTTCTGGCCCATCACGGCCAGCCCGATCAATCCGATATCGCAGAGTTGTTCCGGCACCCTTTTATTGTATTGGCCTCGGGCGACGGCTCCATGGTTGTCGCGGCTCGGAACCGATGGAATTTTATTGGGCGGCGGGATGGAGGGCGCGGCTCGCGTCACGCTCGTTCATGAACCGCTGAATGACAGCGCGGATCTGCTCGGCGGACACGGGCTTGCTCAGATACTCGTCCATGCCGGCGGCGAAGCACCGGTCGCGGTCGGTGGCGGCGGCGTGAGCCGTCAGCGCCACGATGGGCATGCGAGGCCAGCCGTGCTCCCTTTCCGCGTGGCGGATGGCCGCGGCAGCATCATAGCCATCCATTTCCGGCATCTGGCAATCCATGAATACGATATCGAACGGGAGGCGCGCGCACATATCCACCGCTTCGGCGCCATCGCCGGCAGTCTCCACCGTGCACCCGAGTTTTTCCATCATGCGAATGGCGACTCTGCGGTTGACCGGGTTATCCTCAGCCACCAGCACCCGGCAAGCGCTCTCCAGCCGGTCCGGAGCCGGAATAGAAGGCGACTCTCCCGCGCGGAAACGGCCGTTGGCGATACTCAGCGGCAGTTCCACCCAGAACAGCGAGCCTTTGCCCAACTCGGTATCCACCCCGACGCTGCCGCCCATCAGTTCGGCGAGTTTCCGGGAAATTGCCAGGCCGAGTCCGGTACCGCCGTAACGACGGGTAGTGGAAGAATCGGCCTGAGTGAATTTGGTGAACAGAAGCGGAACCTTGTTCCCGGAAATGCCCGGGCCGCTGTCTTCCACCGCGATGCGCACGACGACGGCTTCACCGGTATTGCCGGTCAGCCGGGTGGAGAGCCGCACATATCCCTTGTCCGTGAACTTGACCGCATTGGCCAGGAAGTTGGTGGCAATTTGCCGGATGCGCGCCATGTCGCCAGTCAGCATCTCCGGGATTGCGCCGTCGTGGACCAATGTCAGATCCAACCCTTTTCCCTGCGCCTGCGGGCTCACCAGATCCATTACCTGCATGAGCGCCGCCCGCAAATCGAAAACAGCCATTTCGATGTCGACGCGCCCTTCCTCGATCTTCGAGAAATCAAGGATATCGTTGATCAGCGCAAGCAGGTGGTGGCCCGACGTCCGCACCGTATCGGCATATTCGCGCTGTTCGTTGTCCAGCCGGGTGGAGAGCAGGAGCCCGGTCATGCCAATCACGGCGTTCATGGGCGTGCGGATCTCGTGGCTCATATTGGCGAGAAACTCGCTTTTCAGACGGCTGGCTTCCTCCGCCCTCGCCTTCTCGACGGCCAGTTCACGCGTGCGCGCCTCCACCGCCTCCTCCAGCTCGCGCCGTTGCTGCAAGACCCGCTTCATCCGCCACATCCAGGCCAGACGGATCGCCAACAATATCAACGCCACGGCCAGGATACGCAATAGCGGGTGTTGCCACCATGGCGCAGCCACCTCGAAAGTGAACAGCGCCGGCTCGGAGACTTCCCCGTCGCGGGTGACGAAGGAGACTTCGAATGTGTAGGAGCCGGGCGGCAACAGGCTGAACCGGATGGAATGCTGGGCGGTGTCCGCCCACTTCTCGGCGGACCAATATTCATCGAGGTTGTGCAGGCGATAACGGAATGCCACGCCATCTTCCTGGGTGTAGTTCAGATTGGCCAGATCGAACGTGATCGACCGGTCCGACCATGGCAGGCGAGGCGCCGACCCGGCTTGTGCCACGGCCGGCGTGGTGTACCCGGCGGTGATGACGGGACTCTTCAATACGTCGCCTGGACCGGGGCGCCGCTCCGGATGCGGGAAATACTGCGACAACCCGCGGCTGGTGCTGATCCAGATGCTCCTGTCCTGGTCCAGAAAAAATCCATTCATGTCGGTGTCGTTGGCCACCAGGCCGTCCGCCCGATTCAACGATCGCCACCGTCCTCGCTCAAAGATGCTTACGCCCGAGTCGGTGCCTGCCCACAACGCTCCGTTCGAAGCGGTCCCGAGCGTGTAGATACGCCCGGAGATCAGGTCCTTTCCGGCGCGATATTGCCGGACCGTTCCATCCGGGTGAATGGCGGTGAGTCCCTCGCTGCCCTGATAGCCAGCCCAAACCGTGTCGTCCGGAGTGACAGCGACAACATACACCGCGTCGCTGAGCAACCCATCGCGCCGCTGGTAGCGCCGCCAGGAACCATGGTCATAGCACAGCAGGCCTTTCAGAGCCGGAATCCAGAGGCGGCCCGCAGAATCCATCACCGGCTGATAGAATCGCTCGTCCGCATCAGTTCCCGGCGGATAGAGACGTTCGAAACGACGCTGCCGGGGGTCCTGCGCAAGCGGGCTGCGGAAAAGGCCGCCCTGTCCGGCAATCCACAAGGTCCCATCCGCCTCGCGAAGTATTCCGTCAATGCGGTCCAGGTCCAACCCGTTGGCAGGTCCAAAATGCCTGATTCGCTTCCGGCCCTGGAACAGGATGAGGCCGCCGGGCCGGCTGCCCACCCACACCCAACTATCGCGGCCGGCCGAAACCGCGCGAATCTGCTCATCGCCGGCCTCCGGCAGCCTGCTCCATTGGTCGCCGCCCGACGGCAGGATGTTGACGCCGTGATTGGTGCCAGCCCAGAGTGTCCCGTTGCCATCCCGAGCGACCGCCCACACCTCGTCGTTGTCCAACCCCTCGGCCCGCGTCCAGTTCTCCCACACCCCTTCGCCCACCCACGCCGATATGCCCGACCCCGCCTGGGCGATCCACAGCATTCCCGAGCGATCACGTAACGCAAAGCTGATGGAACCGTCGCCGAAGCCCTTGGAAGGGCCAATCAAGCGAGTCCTGTTCGCCGTCACGAAGCCCAGTCCTTCATTGGTTGGAACGATGACACCACCACGCGGATCGGCGGTGATGGCTCCCGCCGGCTCGTCCGCCATGGGCAAGTCCACGCGAGCGAACCTGTGCTGTCCCTGGCGGTTCATGTACAACGCATGCGGGTTGCGCACCCAAAGGTTATCGTCTGTATCGCTGGCGATGCTTTCCCAGGACAGCGCGGGAAGGCCCCAGGACTGTTCCACCCGCGTCACTGCTCCAGCGCTGGCGCGGCACAGATCGTTCTCGCATCCGAACCAGATCGCATCGCGCCGGTCAACGGTCACTCCCGCAGCCGACGTTTTAGTGAGCCACTGAATCGAAAATCGCCGATAGCCCAACCGCCGTACGCTGAGCAGCCCCCGATCCGTACCCAGGTAAACGACACTGTGGGAATCCGCAGCAATCCTTCCGGATTGGCGAACGCGCACTCCGGGAAGGCCGGGCACTGGTTCAAAGTGGCCGTTTTCGAAGGTAGACAGCCCCGAAAAGCCACCCACCCAAAGGGTGCCGTCCGGGGTAACCTGCAGGGCGTCGATGTAGGCGTCCGGGAGGCCGCTCTCGGTCCCGAAGCGCTGGAACCATCCCCCTTCATCCCGATAGAGGCCGTTCTCGGTGCCGACCCACAGGAACCCGGCTCGGTCCTGCGCCAGGCAGTTGACGGCAAGATTATTCAGGCCGGCTTCCTGGCCGTAGTGCCGAAAGGCCTCTCGTTGCGCCAGAACGGCACCGGCGGCGCCCAGGAACAGAATTGCTGCTGCTCCCCACCCCGCGTGGCGCCCCCGGCTTCGCAAAGAGACACACATCCATGCTAGTATCGGCCGATTCCACGCGGGCCTATATGTTCAGCGGGGGCTTACCGAGAACACATAGGTCCCCGAGCCGATTGGTACTACGTAGCCGTCGGCCTCGAGTTGCCCACTGGCGGGCCGGCCTCCCTCAGTGACCCGCGCTTCCGGGGCGGCGGGCAGAACCACCCGGGCCGTGGTATTTGCCGGAATGGTGACTCGCAACGACATCGGTTCCCCGGGTCTTGCCGTCCAATCGCTGACGATTCTGCCATAGACGGAATCGTACTCCGAGCGCGCGTGCGTCATGTGCTCGCCGGGGCGCGGATGGATCACGATCGCGTGGAAGCCGGGCGCGTCCGGCGTTGTGTCGATTCCTGCGACGTATCGGTACACCCAGGCCACCACGGAACCGAATGCGTAGTGGTTAAACGAGTTCATCGCCGGGTCGCCAGTATCGCCATTCCATCGTTCCCACCACGTGGTGGCGCCCTTGGAGAGCATATAACCCCAGGACGGATAGGTTTCGTTCAGCAGCAACCGGTAGGCGACATCGGTGTGGCCGTTGTCGGAAAGAGCGAATAACAGATGGGGCGTTCCCAGGAACCCGGTGGTGAGGTGCCACTGATGCGCCTCGATGTCTTTCACCAGCCGGTCCGCTATGGCCGTCCGCAGCGATTCGGGCGCCAGCTTCATCTGCAGCGCCAGCACGTACGAAGTCTGTGTGCCCGGTCCCACTTCGCCGTCATCCTTGACGTACTCCTTCTGGAAGGCCGCGCGAATGTCGTCGTAGAGCTGGCCGTACCGCTTTGCGTCATCGTCCTTGCCGAGGGCACGGCCCATCTGCGACATCATGCGCGCGAGCATGGCCCAGTAAGCGGTGCCGATGAGATCGCCGGGCGTGCGGTCATCGGGCGCCAGCCAGTCCGCGAAATTCGGCCCGAGCCGGTTCTTGCGCAGGAAATCGGGATTGCCGTCCTGGATGTATTGCATCCAGCGCTGCATGGCATCCCAGTGCTGCTCGACAATGCCAGCGTCGCCGTACTGCATCCAGGAGGTCCAAGGCACAATGACTCCCGCGTCACCCCAGCCAGGAGCGCCTTCGGTGGACTCCGGTAACAAGTTTGGAGAGACGTTGGTGAAAGCCCCCTGGGGTGTCTGCGCATCCGCGATATCACGCACGAATTTTCGCGAGAACGCGGCGATGTCGAAGTTGTAGGTCCCGGTGCGCCAGAACACGCCGGCGTCGCCCATCCAGCCCAGCCTCTCGTCGCGCTGAGGGCAGTCCGTGGGAATGCTCAGAAAATTACCGCGCTGGCCCCAGAGCCCGATGGACCACATCCGGTTGACCAGGTCGCTCGACGTGGTGATCGTTCCCGTGGGCTCGCCGGTCAAGCTGTTGGCCACTTCGGCGCTCAGATCGGCGAGTGTTGGCGCGCCCGGGTAGCCGGTCACTTCCACGTATCGAAAGCCATGGAAAGTGAAATGCGGCCGGAAGATTTCAGCGCCGCCTCCGCGCAGCGTGTAGATATCGGTGGCGTCCGCGTTGCGCAGATTGTCGCGGTAGATGGTTCCGTCGGGATTCAGGATCTCGGCAAAGCGCATGCGGATCATGGTTCCGGCCGGTCCCCGCGCTCGCAGCACGGCCCATCCCACCATGTTCTGGCCCATGTCGAAGACCCAGGCGCCGTGAGCGTCCTGAGCCACACTCTTCGGCTGCATCGTTTGCGCCACCCGAACGGGCGTTGACAGCTGGGCGGACACCAGAACCGGCGGAGGATCCTCCGCGACGGCCGCCGGCCAATTCGAGTCGTCGAAGCCTGGCTTGTCCCAGCCGGCCTGCTCGAGCCGCGCGTCGTAGACTTCACCGCCGTAAATGGAGGAGTCGACAATCGCCGATCGAGCAGTCTTCCACGAGGGATCGGTGATGAGGGTCTGGCGGCTGCCGTCGGCGTACTCGATCTCCACCTGCGCGAGCAAACCTGGCGTGGGCGGGAAGAAACGCCGCCCGGTCCAGGTAAGCGGGCTGCCATACCAGCCGTCGCCGAGAATCGCTCCCAACGCGTTGGCCCCAGGCTGGAGCAGCCTGGTCACATCGTAGATCTGATACTCCACGCGTTTACGGTAATCCGTAAAGTCCGGAGTGAGATCGTCTTGTCCCACGCGCTGGCCGTTCAGAAAGAGCCGGTAGCTTCCCAGCGCCGTAACGTAGATCCTCGCCTTGCGCACGGCATGCGACACGGCAAACTCGCGTCGCAGGAGAGCGGCGGGCTGGCGCAAAGGCCCCATGTCTTCCGGGCCACCGAGCTCTTTCGCGGGCCTGGGTTCCGTCTCGTCGTTCAACTGCGCTTCCCAGGTACTGCTGGCGGGGAAGCGCTCGACCGTCCCATCGGCGTCGGTGATCTTCAGCAGAGCGGCGAGCGCGGCAGGTCTGGGACTGGTTGGAGGACCCATTTCATCCCCGTATCTGGGGCGCGGTTGTACCGTAACGGCGATTTCAACCGAGTTCCTGCCGGTAACCAGGAGATCGCGAATCTCGCGCCGGTCGAAGGTCTGCCAGTTCCTCGTTTTCTGCCCGGCATCGCGGCCGTTCACGGTAACGTGAAAGTCGCCCTTCGCCCGCACGAAGAGAGCCGCTTCGCGCGGATTTCCCGCAAGCACCGGATGCAGACGAAAGACGCAAACAGTTTTGGGTGCGACGGCTCCGGCGTCCTGCTCGGGATGCCAGATCCAGCGGATGGCGGCCCGGTCCGCCTCGTCCTCCGGGTTCGCACGGCGTATCCATTTCGCGCTCCAGCCGTCTTTGCCGGACACGCCCGTTTCCCACCACGCGGTCCGCGCCCATTCGGAGGGCTGGCCTTGCGCATCCCAAACGCGGACAGTCCAGTAGTAGCGGCGGCGCGGTTCCAGCTTCGGTCCGGCGTAAGCGATGCCGACGGACTCGGCCGAGACCTGTTTACCGCTATCCCACACATTGGGTTTCCCAAGGCGGGCGGCGCTGCTCGCCACTCGAATCTCGTACGCCGTTTGATGCCAGTTGCGTTCGCTGTTATCGCTCTGCCACGACAGGCCCGGCGCGGAAGCATCGATACCCATTGGGTTTTCCAGATACTCGCAGCGCAAATGGACCGGCGCAGCCATCGCGCCGAGTGAAAACAGAACAGCCCATGCCCCGGACGCCAGAGTCTTATGCATAACTGGAAACAGCCCCCCGATTTTTCGCCGCGCGCTCTTTCTCTGCCGCCTGCAAATAGCCGCTCTCGCGGAACGCCGCGAGAGGATCTTCGGCCAGCCCCCTGGCCTTGCGCCATTCCCGCATCACCGGCCGCACGTCAGTGAAGAATGCGGAGCGCAGGCATTCCTCGGCATCCACCAAATCGCCTTTAGCCTGGTGGAGCGCCAGCTTTTCATGATCCACCAGCGCCGCTTTCAGAAACAGTTCCTGGGCGTTGCCGGCGGTCTGCAGGGTCTCTTCGATCTTGTTCTTAAGATTGTGGCTCTGGTCCACCATGTAAGGGATATGCGGCTCGGTCGCGGTCTCCCATGCGAAGAAGCGAATTTCGTGGAAGATGCGAAACACCTGATACGGGTCCAGACAGCCCAATGTGAGATCGTCGTCGGCATAGCGGCGGTCGTTGAAATGAAAACCACCCAGGAGGCCCTCACTCAGAAGCCACGCGACAATCTGCTCGATGTTCTGCGCGTGGTAATGATGGCCGGTGTCCACCAGCACCTTCGCCCGCGGCCCGGCGTGCCGGCAGTGGATGTACGCCATGCCCCAATCGGCGATATCGGTGGCGTAGAAGGCCGGCTCGAAGGGCTTGTACTCCACCAGCATGCGCTGTTCGCCGCTCAGAGCGGCATGCACGGCCTGCAGCCCTTCCAGAAGCCATGTCTTGCGAGCGCGGATCGACCCGGTTCCCGGGTAGCTGGTTCCATCGGCGAACCACAGGGAAAGGTCGCGCGAGCCGGTGGCGCGCTGAATCTCCACGCAATCGAGAATGTGCGCGAGGGCGTGCCGGCGCACTTCCGGGTCGGGATTGCCCAGCGATCCGTATTTGTAGCGCTGGTCCTGAAAGACGTTGGGATTGATGGCGCCGATGCGCACACCTTGCGCCGCGGCCGCGCGCAGCACGGTGGGAACATCCGCAAGACCGTTGGGAAAATCCCAGAGCACGTGAACGGCGACAGTTGGACAGCAGCCGGTGAACCGGTGCACCACGCCGGCGTCAGCCAGCTTCTCTTCGGTATTGGTAGCGGCCGCGGCCTGAATGAACTTGCCGAATCGCGTTCCCGTGTTGGCGAATCCCCAGGAAGGGAGTTCGATGGTGAAACGGTCCAGAGCCTGGTACGCCAGCTCCGCTTGCTTGTCGCTCAGCATGGAGAATGCCCCGCAAGCAATGTTATCAGGACGGGCGGGCTCGCAACTTGCGGCAGGACATGGCCCTGCCCCACGAGGATCAGGTATTCGCGGGAGCGAACAGGCGAGCGAGCAGAGCCATAGTTGGCCGCGAGGGCGGCGGCGGGCACGCGCTCGCGCTCCCCGTTACCGCCGATGCAACCGAGTGGATGGCGCGCGCGAATGGCCCGCCCACTTCCACTACGCCGGACTCGCGGTAGGACTGCTGCACCTGCCTGGGCGCATCGGGGACGAGTTCGACGTTTTCATGATCCAGAAGGTTACGGAAGTGACGTTCCCCGAGGTCACCGTTACATCGATTGACCACCAGCACCACGCGAGCCGAATCCACGGCCTCCCGAAGTTCGGCGCATCTCCGCCGGGCCATGGCCAGCGACGGCACGTCGGGGGTAGCGGTGATGCAGATCCTCCGGGAGATGCTCAGCAACGGCTTCACCGTGACATGGGAGAGAGAAGGAACGCGGACAAAGACAAAATCATAATGTGAGCGGGCGCAGGTGACCAGCCGCAGCACGGACCAGCGCTTCATCTTCGTCAGCGCGCGCAGGCGAACGCCGGTGATCACCTGAAGCGACCCCAGATGGCGAACGTTCTGTTTGAAGCCGGCTTCGGTCAGGAAGCCCTGATCGTCGGCGGCGGCAATCGCGGCCTCTCCGTTATCCAATAGGATTGACGCGGCGCCCATCTCCTCGTCCACTTCGATGAACAGCGTGCGGAAGCTGCGGTTCCGCGCCACCTGCCAGGCAGCGTTGAGTGCGACGGTGGTGGCGCCGGAGCCGGGGCGCGCCGGCGCGAAAACGGCCAGAAACCCTCGCTTCGCGTCCATGGTGGCGCCAAGGGCGTCAATCGCCGCCGTTTCGAGATCCTCGTTGGTGAATGGCGGCGACAGCGGCGGAACCAGTCCCAGAGTTTCCGCGAGCTGCTGCAAGCGCGGACTCTGTTGCGAGCAAACCGGAACGATGGCGGTGGAGGGTGACTCGGTTTGGATCTGCAGCACCACGGCGCCGGCGAGGTTCTGCAGGCCCGCCTCTCCGATGTCCAGAAGCACCAATTCCGGCGCCCAGGCCGAGAGCTGGCGGGCGATCGCGTATCCCGTACGGACACTATCGAGGTGTCCCGCGATGGAAATCTCCTCCGACATCGCGCAGACATTTCGCACGTAGTTCGTCAGAGACGCGTTGCTGCTGAAAACAAGCGCTGAAATCATTGGGTCACGCGGGCAGACTGATCAAGCAAACGTCGGGAAAATGACAGCAACCGGCAACTCCACGACGCCAGGACCACCCGTTTGCCTCCTCTCGATGCGCTTTCCGGTCTTTTCCGGGAGAAAACGACATCTACAGGATTCGTACTAAGCAATCGGCCAGCCACTGCCACTGTGACCTTTTCCGGCTGCGCGCGACGCAAAAAATGGGAAGAGCTTTGGACCACTGGTCCAAAGCTCAAGGAACCTGGTTGGGCAGGGGTTTCTGTAGACTGGATCAAAGAAGATACGTCAAGGGTTTTGCAACTTCAGGGGGTGTTGGCAGGGGAGCAACCTTTGTTCCTTGAGCCTTCCCATTCATTTCACTCCTCCTCGGAGCAACCTGTGGACCAAACTGCAACCACTGCATTCTCTACATTTAGATGGATGCCGAACCAGTTTGGTTCGCAAAAATTTCCGTAATGAATCGTAATTTGCTTTCGGAGTCAGCCAACGTACCGTTCCGGGACGTCAGGGCGTCTGGCTCGCGGGGCTGTCGGGAGGTGACGCTGGTGCTTGTGTTATCCGGCCGTCGCGAACTTCACCGATGTTGACGTGATTGACATCGAGCGTCGTCCCCAGCGTTCGATCCAGCGCCACGCGCGCATTGCTGTAACTGACCAGCGCGGAAATCTCGGTCGATTGCGCCGACGCCAGGTCACGCTGCTCCTGCACCACGGCGTAGGGCGTGGATGCTCCCAGCGCGAACTTCTTCTGTTCGGCGTCCAGAAGCTGCTGCGCCAGAATCCGGTTGTGGACAGCTGCATCGTAACGGGCGCGCGCCTGGCGAAGCGCCACCACCGAATTCATAACGTCCACTTGCGCCTGGTTGAAATCCTTCTCGGTAGTGAGCTGGGTCTGCCGAAGCTGGAGCTGGTCGATGCCGTAATCGGCTTGCGCCTGGCCGTTGCCGATGGGAGCCCGGAAATAGAGCCCGCCGCTTTGCGTGGGGAAGTTATTCCGGAACACCTGGCCGAGCGCGTTGCCGAACCCCCCCACGAAGTAGGGGTCCGGCGGTTGGGCGAACCTTCCCTGCTCGAGCGTTTGGGGGTTTCCGGCCAGGCCCGCGGCGCTCACGGTGGCGAAGCCGACCAGCAACGGCAGGATTCCATTGCGGGTTCCAAGGGCGTTCGTCTGGGCGCTGGTTATGTTCGCGCGTTCCGCCGCCAGATCGCTGCGGTTGGCCAGTGCCTGTTTAACCAGGGTGCTGACCGGGGGCAAGTCGTCGCTGGCGGGCATGGAAATCCGGTCCACCGGTACGATCTGCACGCTGGCGAGCACCGGATCGGCAATGCCGGTCCGGCTCAGCATGTTCTTGAGCGTCAGTTCGTCTTGTTGCAGGCCGGTTTCGGCCACCACGAGATCGCGCTGGCTGGACGCCACCTGCGATTCCGCCGTGGTCAGGTCCAGCGGCGCCAGCGTGCCTACGTCCACCTGCTTCCGGTTGTCCTCGTAAAATTTCTGCGCCACCTCAAACGCGGTCTGACTGGCTTTGACACTCTCGTAGTCAGCCGACAAAGCGTAGTAGGCGTTCAGAACGTTCACAACCACCCCGATTACCTGTGTCCGGAAGTTGAGATCGGCGGTCTGGAGTCCAATTTTCGCCACAGTGATGGTGCGGGCGTTCACGGCCACGCCAAATCCGTTCAGAAAGCTCTGCTGAACGGAGACGGAGAGGCTGGGCGCTTCCGTGGGATTCAGGACGTCCGATGGCGCATTCTCATTCAGGTAATGCTCGCTGTAGCTGACGGTGACGCTGCCGCCGGTGAGGAACCCCTCCTGCAGGGACGAAGTGTAGACGCGCGTGTTGTCGATCAGATCCTCGATGCCGCTCTGCGTAGTATTTGGTTGCGGCGTGGACTTGTGGCTAAACGTGGAAGTCTCCTGAAAGGTCGGGTCCAGCGTCTGCGTTACCGGGCCAATCTGAGCGATGCTGGCGTTGCCGGTATTTCCGGCGCTGGCGCTGGTAGGCCCGCCGCTCACACCCGCCGCAGCCTGACTGCCGGAGACGCCCTGGCCGCTGGCTACCGCGCCCGCCTGCGAAGCGCCGCTGGGAACGCCAGGCAACGCGCCGCCGGCCTGGGAGCGTTCCAATTGCCACGCCGCGATGAGGGGGTTGTAACGGGCCACTTCTACATCGATGTTGTTCTCCAGCGCCAGCGCGATGGCGTCCTGCGCAGTGAGATACAGCTTGCCGGCTCGCACCAGTTCGCGCAGGCGTGGAGAATTGGCCAGGCGAACCGGCGGAACTTCGGTGGATAAATACGGCCGCCAGACGATGGGCGCCGAGGGCCGCGCCGGGCCTATCGAAGCTTCCTGCGCGGGGACCAGAGAGAACGAGCACAGCCAGCACAGTCCCGCCGCCAGCGTTTTGCGGAGGAGGTCCTGAACACGCCGACGCAAGAACGCGACTGTCACGGCGTGTCCCCACGGTCGGAGCGCGTTCACGGCTTCTCCTCCGCGGGCAGACTCGAAGGAGGCGTCTGGACTTGTCCGCTGAGCGCCTCGGCGAGCGAGATGTGGTTCACATCCAGCGTGGTCCCCAACGCCTGATCGAAGGCGATCCGGGCATGGGTGTAATTAGCCATGGCCTGCACTTCGGCGCTTTCGGCGCTGGCCAGGTCGCGCTGATCCTGCACCACCTGGTAAGCGGTGGACGCCCCCAGGCTGTACTTCTTCTGGTCCGCATCCAGCGTTTGCTGCTGCAGCACTCGCGCCTTCACCGATGCCTCATAACGCGCACGGGCCTGCTGCAGGCCGATTACCGCGTTCTGCACGTCGACGCGAACCTGATTGACGCTTTTTTGGAGGCTGAGCTCGTTCTGGCGGATTTCCAGCAGGCTGGTGGTGTAATCCGATTGCGCGGCCCGATTGCGAAACGGGATGTTCAAGGAGAAGCCAGCCGAGTAGTTCGGATAGTCCCGCCGGGCGATCTCCCCCAGCAGATTTCCATATCCTCCAACCAGACCCGGCAAGCCTCCCTGCGACTCCCCAAACGGAGTCAGGGTGCCGGTCAGGCCGTTGTTGGTCAATTCGGCGAAAGCCTGCAGCGTAGGCTTCAGGGAGTTCTTTATGCCCACCAGATTCAGCTTGTTGCTCTCGATGTTGATGCGGCCCTGAGCGATCTCCACGCGATTGTTCAACGCCTCTTCCACCAGCTTGCCGGTCTCGGCAAACTCGTCCTTCTCCGGAACCACGATCTTGTCGAGGGGGATGATATGAACGTCGGCCAGGTCCGCCGCCGAGACTCCCGAGCGGCTCAGTGCGTTTTTCAGGACGGTCTCCTGTTGCAGCACGTTGGTCTGCGAAATCAGCAGGTCTTCCTTGGCCGTGTAAAGTTGCGCTTCGGCGCGAGTTACTTCAATTTCCGCGAGGGAACCTATCTCCACCTGCTTCTTGTTGTCGTCATAAAGGCGCTGCGCCGTTTCCACCTCATGCTGGCGCGACTGCACGTCCTCGTTGAAGGCCACCAGATCCCAGTAAAGATTGAGCACCGCCGACACCGTGGTGATCACCTGCTCTTTGAACTGGAGATCGGTGACCTTCAGGTTGTTCTTCTGCACGCGGATGTTGCGCCCGTTCACGGCCGATCCGAAGCCCTGCAGGAGGTTCTGAGTTACCGTCAGATCGACGTCGCCCGCCGTGTACGGGTTCAGGTTGTACAACTGGCTGTTCAGTTTGGTGTACTGACTGGCGTAAGTCGCTACGGCGGTCAGGCCGAAATCCCAGCTCTGCGAGTATTGCGCCTCATAGGCGCGCAAATCCAGCGTCAAGGCGGTGGTGCCGGTTAGGAAGGTGTTGCTCTGCGGGCTGGTGATGTGCTGGAAGTCCGCAATCAGAGTGAGAGCCGGGTCGAGGGTGGGAATGGCGGGTCCCAATTGCGTGACAATGCCGCCACCCGAACTCACCCCACTTCCGCCCGCGCTGGTACCGCTGCCGTTCACGCTCACGCCCGTGAGGCTGACGCTTTGCGGCCCCTGTGCCACCCCCAGTCCTACATTGCGCAACGCGCCACCCGCCTGGGCGCGCCTTAGCACTTCTCTTTCCAGCAACGGCGCATACCGCTGCACTTCCACGTCGATATTGTTTTCGATGGCCAGAGCGACCACGTCCTGCGCGGACAGATACAGGTTGCCTGCCCGCACGAGGGACGCCAGGCGCGACGAGTTGGCCATACGGATCGGCGGCACGCTCCTCTGCTGATAGGCATGAGTCAGCCACCCCCAGCCGCCGTGCACCGGCTCAATCTGAACCGCCGAACCCGTGGACAGGGACTGAGCGGCGGCGAGGGGCGTCAGAATCAAGAACGTACAAAGAACCGCGAGGAGCGATTGGAGACGTGGCATAGACCTTTCCCAAGAGAGCGTTCCAGATATTGGAAACGGAGAACAACGCGCGAGTGTTCCCGGATTCCCAATGTTAGCATGCACGAAGCAGGCTCCAGTCTCCGCCAGAGCCTGCTAAGTTATTGCATCGGCGGGGCCGGAGGGCAAAACGATTAGCTCGTCTGTTACACTGGATGCGTTCGTTCGCTTCCCGGCAAGGAGAGATGGCCGAGTGGTTGAAGGCGCACGCTTGGAAAGCGTGTTTAGGGGAAACTCTAACGTGGGTTCGAATCCCACTCTCTCCGCCATGCGCGATGTGTCCGGGCTCTACGCCAACAACGGGGGCAGGCCCCGATGCCGGACCTGCGGCGATCCCGCGAACTCCTTGCCGACACGGGCGGCTCGGCAATGAAAAAGACATTAACTCACTTGAAATTCCCATACGAATAGTTTAGGATGTAACTGCGTGATACACGTTTTCCAGGTCGGTAGCGAATTCAACGGTACGCAGGCGCGCACTAATATTGACGCGCGCGCGGTGACCTGACCGTCCTGGAATAAATAAGGGTTTCAAGAAAGGGGCGGCCACCAAAAATGGCCGCCCCTTTTGTGTTTTTGTTGACGATTTAAGGAGTTTTGTCCAACTTGCGTCCAGACGGAGGCTAGGCGCGATTGGTGTGTCCCGGCACAGGTCTTTGACAACCGAAAATGCACCACAAGACGTGTGAAGCGCAGCTTCCGCGGGTGTGGCCCATTGGCTGGGCATCGGATGGCCAGTCCGATCAACGGAGTTCGATTCTCCGCACTCGCTCCACGCCGGAGTAGCTCAAGTGGAAGAGCACCGCGCCCGTAACGCGGAGGCCGGGGCTTCGAATGCCCCCTCCGGCTCCAGCCGATGTAGCTCAATGGCAGAGCAGGCGCACGGTAAGCGTCCGATGAGCGTTCGATTCGCTCCATTGGCTCCAGAATCGCGAGCCCGGTAAAGCGTGGAAGATTCTATCCACCTCTAGCAGGCTGCTGAAGGATATCTGGTTCCCGCTCCGTCACCGTCGCGGTTCGGTAACCACCTGCAAACACGTAGCTACGTTTCCGAGCCGCGCGTGTAAACAAGCGGTTTTCGGGCTTTTTCAGCAGCCTGCTAGAAGTTTCGTCGCGGATGAGTGTACCGGCGCCACGCTGGGCTCATAACCTTTGAAAGTCCGTTCGAGTTGGGAATCCGCCACCGCAAAGTTCGCCGTTCTGGCCGAGTGATCAGGCACTGGTCTGAAAAGCCAGCAACCTGGGTTCAAATCGTAGCGGCGGCACCAGATGTGGCGTAGGTCGAAGGTTTGGAGACCATCGGCTTTGATCCGATGCAGGAGTGGGGGGAGAGCAGGCGATGCGCGGCGGAGTTGTATGGTCCGCGAACGCCGCGAGCATTTGGGAAGGCGGTTCGATTCGCCCTCCCCGTCAACTGGCCGGTAGCTCAACTGGCAGAGCGCTGCGCTCTGAACGCAGAGGTTCGAAGTTCGATTCTTCGCCGGCCAGCCAGATCTTCCGCCCGGTTCGTCCAACGGAGAGGATCGAACGCCACGAACGTTCAGATCGCGGTTCGAATCCGCGGGCGGTACCATTTTCCGCTCGTCTTGTTGTCATGCGGGGGATGTTCGCTGGTCGCGGACGCCTGTCCTACAAACAGGTCCAGTTGAGTTCGATTCTCAGCCCCCGCACCAATTCGCCCGGTTAGCTCGACGGTCCAGCATTCGGCTTTCAACCCGCAGTTCGAGTCTGCCCGCCGCCACTCCTCAGCTTGATCTATCGCGTCGCTATCAAAACCACAAATGCTTCGTCGCGTTCACTGCCGTGTGCACGATGGCGGATGCCGTCACGCTGCTCGACTTCTGGAACACTTTCCCGAACACGAATCCAGCGATTGTCGCCAGAATCGCGTATCGCCAGTTGGGCAACGGCCCGGGGGCGTTGTCCAGATGCGCGCAGCCGAACACCAGCGCGGCGGCCAGAATCGTCCAATTGCCGGGTCCGAACCGTTGCATCAGCCAGTTCTGAATCAGTGCCCGGAACAGGATTTCCTCGGGCAGCGCGGTTCCCACAAAGATGAGCCCCACGCGCGTGAGCGGAGAAGACACGGTTGATACATGAGGCGCGCTCAGGAAATGAGTGAGCAGTCCGAAAGGGATCAACGCCGCCAGCAACACGGCGTATCCAGCCACGACGTTGCGCGCATCGGTCAGCCGGCGGGGAAGGTTGTACTTCATCCCGGGGAATTCGCGATAGAGGAGGAATAACGCCAGCGCCAACAGGATGGCCACCCCGTAGGCTACGGCATGCACGCGACCCTGCATGGGGGGAGCGATCAGTGATTCGCCAGCCCCCGCCTCGAGCGGCCCCCACAACAGCAACACGGCGACAATCTCGCGCCAGCCGGCGCGCGGACCCTCGGTTCTCCCTCGACCGAGGCAGAGGCACGCCGTGGGCGCCAGAACATAAGCAAGCGCCAGTGCCGCGAGGGGAATGCTGAACGTCCCGAAGCTTGCCGCCGCCGCGCACAGCACGCCCGCAAGACCGACGGCCGCCAGCCAGATGGTGCGTGGCCGCGCCGCGAACACGCGCCGCAAGCGCCCCTGCAGCCCTTCTGAAAAAAACGCCAGAATGGCCAGTAGCTCAGCTGCTGCGATCCACATGCTTCAGCCCAGCGCGGACACACGAGTAGTGTGATGCTCGCGGGCTTCGCGATGGTTACGCGGCAGTCTGCTCAAAGGCAGGCCGCAGGCGGCTCTGCGGGATGCCCCGCTTCAATGCCGCTTCTTCGGTGCAAATCCAGAAGGTCGGCCACCACTTTTCCTGCTTGTTGTATGGCGCCCGATACTGGTAGAAATCTCGCGCGAGGCGTTTGACCTGCGGCTGCGGGCGGTTCTCGTAGCCAAGGAACATGGCTTCGGTCAGCGCACTCTCGTAGCTGTCAAACGGCCCGTCGATGTAGTCCTTCCAATTGATGATGTGCCACACTGTCTGGCTCCTGTTTCCATTTTCGCGAATGAGACCAATTTAGTCCAGCAACGACCGTCGTCCGAGTGCGGATTCCGGCTCTGCAACTAGACCTAACCTATTAGCCCATAATGACTTGCGAATTTTATGCATCATGCTGCAGAACCCCTGTCCGCAAGCCCTCTTTCGTTCAGACGCGCACCGTTGCTCTGCGTACCGGGACTTTGGAACCCCCCGCTGGTATTGACCTTAGAACCGAAGTCCAATACAGTTGACTTGACGTGACGGACCAACGCAAAGCTATCCGATTCGATCTGAAGCTGCCAGTGGAGCTGCTCCGGGCGGGCACTGTCCCAGAGCCGCGCATTGCCGAGACCAGGAACCTCAGCTCCAACGGGGTCCTGTTCATTGCAGACGTTGCTTTACCCGTGGGCGAGACCATCGAGTATTTCATTACTTTGCCGGTGGCCCATGCGCAACGGCAGGTGCGGATTCGATGCGTGGGCAAGGTGGTCCGGCACGATGGCGGCAATGGCATGGCCGCCACGCTGGAACGCTACGAGTTCGTTCGCAACTAGAGCCCGAGCCCGTCGAGCACGGGTTTTTCGTAGGTGTCATCTTCGCCTGGGTAGCGCAGACGCTCCTCGAATCTGCCTGTCTCCTTAGCCAGCGCCCAGATCAAGCTCTCTCCCGCGGGTACGATGTCTGGCTGGCGCCGGAACACTTCGTCGGAGAACGCTTCTTCGGCGTCGATCACGGCCCAACTTCTCGAGTGAAACATCGCGAGGAGATCTCCGAGGAACAGCGAGTTCAGCAGGTTGTAGTGGACCAGGAGGGTATGCGATACGCCGCGGCCGAGCACGTCGCGAGCAAGCTGGTCGTAGAACCGGGCTCGATCCCAGATGTGGTCCAGATAGGGCTGCCGGTAGCGGGTTGGTTCAAAGCGCGGGTCCGCTTGCAGCCGTTGCAGCAGGCGCTGGTTGTAATACCAATCGGACGTGTCGATGGTGACGGCCCCGTTGCGATAGCCGCGGCGCGCCAGGAACTCACGCAAGCGGTCGCGGGCCACGCGCGTGCGGCCCTCCTTTAGCGCGGGAAAACGAAACCACTTGCGGAAACCCGAGCACCGGCGCAGAACCTCTTCCGCGCGCAGAATGTCCTGCTCGAATTCCTCGGGAGTCGTCGTTCCGGACAATGGGTGATGGTTGTACGTATGATTTCCGATGAGATGGCCAGCCTTACTCCACAGCCTTAGAAGATTGGCGCCGTGAGGATTGTCAACGTTCCGGCCAATGGCGAACAGAAAACCTCGCGTCTGCCCGAGGGAGCTGAGGAGGCGTTGTTCGGCTTCGGCGCGGCGAGCTTCAGGAATGGCTTGCCAACCGGCGTCATCCATGGTGATGGCGATCTTCGGCTGCACCGGCGCCAGTAGGTGCGCAGCCCCCAGAAAAAGAGTGTCACGCCGTGTGATTGTCATCGGCTTCCGTTCGCCGCGTCCCCTATCATAGAAAAATGGGCAGGATGTTATCCCGCAACTGGCGTCCAGCGGACGGCCGCCGGGTTGCAGCCGATAGGATTTCCGTGCCCGCGGCAGCATTGGCCGGGACTCCGTCCGTTCCCGTCCTCACGAGTCCGGTTGTGGAGGCCCCGCCGGCCGCCCCTCAGCTCTTCGCTCTGGATCACAATCCGCTGCGAAAGATTGCATTCTACTTCGGGCTCGCTTTGCTGTTGATTGAACTGACCGTATTGCACGAGCTCGCGTCTTATTTTCTTGGCTTCAATCCCTACCTCCTCTATGTTGTCGCTCCTCCGGCCCTGTTGCTCGGGTTGTTCACGGGGAGCCTGCAGCGAACATTCCGGCATCGTGCTCCATGGTACTGGCTGGCCTTCTACGCGTGGATGGCTCTGGCTACTCCGTTCAGCCAATGGCGCGGGGGATCGTTCAGCCGAGTCGTCGATTGCCGCATCAACCTGATGCTGATGATCGTTGTTGGCGGCCTCATCCTGACCTGGAAGGATGTCCGCGCGGTTTTTTACACGATCGCCGCGGCGGCGGTCATAAATCTGGTGACCGCCCGGTACTTCATGGACACATCGGGCGGGCGAATTTCCATCGGATTGAGTGGCTTCGACATCGCCAATTCGAATGATCTGGCCGCGCAGTTGTTGCTGGTGCTGCCGTTTCTGTTGTTCATCGCGATGGACCGCAGGCGCAATATAGTGGTTCGGCTTGCGCCCTTTCCACTGATCGCCTACGGCTTGTGGATCATGTTGGGTACGGCCTCCCGCGGCGCGCTGGTTGGTCTCGCGGCCGCCCTTTTGTTCTTGCTGCTCTGTGGTTCCATGTACCAGCGAATCGCGGCCATTCTGGCGGCCTTCGCGCTGGCGGGCGTGGTGTTCGTGGTTTTGCCGGGGTCCGCGCGAACGCGCCTCGGGTCGTTGTTCGGCGAACAATATGAAGAGGCTCAGGAATCCGAGGCTTCGCGCAGCTATCTTTTCCTTAAGAGCCTGCAGTTCACGGCGCAGCATCCTTTATTCGGCGTGGGCCCCGATCAGTTCTCCAACTACGAAGGAGGAACCAGCATCGCGGAAGGCCGCACGGGAACCTGGCACGCCACGCATTGCTCCTGGACTCAGGTCTCGAGTGAATGCGGTATCCCCGCGCTGATTCTTTACGTGGCCGGCCTGGGGTCCGTGCTCCTGCTGGTAAAGCGCACCTTCAGCGAGGCTCGCCGGCAAAAGAACGCCGCCGTCACCAATGCCTGTTTTTGTTACCTGATGGGAATGACCGGCTTTCTGGTGGCCATCACCTTCCTCTCCAACGCGTATCGCTACTACGTGCCGGTGATGATCAGTCTGGGCGTAGCCATGTGCTTTGCCGCGCAGCGCCAGTTGGACTCTGGGGCGCCGGTGGACTGAGGCGGGGCTCAGCGGGCGGGCACATACTGATAGATCGTCCAGGAGCCAAACGACGACAGCGTCCGCCAGCACGAGGGTGAACTGACGAGTGCTTCCTGCATCTGCCGTTCGTGAGGCCGTTGCAAGCCGGCTGGTATGGCGTGCCAGACAAGCAAGTCAACGGGATCGGCGCGAAGCTCGTCCATAAGCTCTCTGGTTGAAGAGAAACGAACCGCGTAGTGGCCGCCGAACCAATCAAGACTGGCGAATTTCTTGCTCGGGCGGCGAAGCCAATAGCTGGGACGATGAGGATCCTGCGCGACAAACTCGGCGATCACCGACCCTTCCATGTCGGGGGCCACCAGAATCCGTTTGCCGGTCCATTCGGGTTGTTCGGTAATGGAGTGCACAACCGCGGCAATGGGGGTGTCTGGAATGCGCCGGAAGCGCAACACCTGCAGACTGCAGATGGCTGCTGCCGTCAGCATCACGAGGACCGGGGCGGCCTTCGCCCACGTGGGCCCCCGGCGCGTTGCCGAGTCGATAACGATCCACCAGCCCATGAAGGACAAAACCAGCAGTGCCGCCGCCGCGGGCTGCAGGTAGCGCCGCTCCGCACCCACCGGGGTCACCATGAGGAAAGCAATCAGCAATATCGCGTAAAGGGCCACCACGGTGGAGTCAAGGCGCCAGGCGCGCGGACGCAGCAGCAGGATGATAAGACCGCCAGTTACGAACACCAGGGCCGCGGGAGGAAAAATCAGAAAGGGCTCACGCAGAAACGAAACGAGCCGCCCCAGCACAGGGTCGTGTTGCGGTCCCGGAAGACCGAGGGCTGCCAGATGCGCGGTCCAGAGAACCCAGGGCGCCACCAGGCAACCGGTCAACAGCGGCTGGGCAAGGAAGCTGGGACGTCGCAGCAGGTCGAAGCGACGCAGCACCACCATTGCCGCAAGAGGCAGCACGCAGATAAACAACCCGCTGTACTTCGTAAGCGATGTGGCGGCGGCGCAAGCGGCAAAGCCGATTGCGTTCGGCCAGTTGGGGCGCTCGAAATACCGGATGACGAACGCCGCCGCAACCAGCGAGAACAACACCACAAGCTGATCCGCCATGACCGCGCAGAGCCAGACTTGCACTTCGGGAAGGGTCAGGAATATCAGGCCGGCGCAGAAACCTGCCACTTCCCCGGCGCGGCGGCGGACCAGAATGCAGATCATCCACGCACAACCGGAGGCAATGGCCGCCACCAGCAGGAGTGCCTGCAATCGCCCCACGCCCACCACCAGGAACCACAAGCCCATCAGAATGTAAAACAACGGCGGCCAGTAGCCGACCGCGAAAAACGGGTAGTGTTCGTAATACTCTCGCGCGAAGCTCAGCGGATTCTGGTTCAGCCCGTGAGCGAGGTAATCGCGCACCATAACGCTGCTTACGAAGTGCGATGGTTCGTCGGGATAGGTGATGAAAGCGGCGTGCCAGGCGCCGGTAACCCATTGAATGCCGGCGCTAAGGAGCAGGTATATGACCAGAGGCCAGTACCGGAACACCATCGTTGTCCTGGCAACCGCGCCGCTCATGAAAACGGCTGAGTGTCCGCACTTCCGGAAGCATCGGCGAAGAGGCGCAGTCGGGGGCTGCTCACAATCATAGTCACTCTAACACACGGGCCGTCCCGTGCTATCACTGCATCGTGACCGCCACCGGATCGCTTTGCGCCAGAACCTGACCGGCCCCGCCGAGATACTGCCACTGTATGACGGGTGAACCCTGCCGGGCGTCCGCGGAAACAGCGCACGGGGAAGAAGAGCAGGCCACCGTGTTCTGCGCTCCATCGGGCGAAGTTATCACTGCCACGAAACTAGCGGCGTTCGCGACGCTGGCAAGCTTGAAGCTGACGCTGACGGTGCGATTGGCGGCGGGGGCAACTCCGCCCAGACGCACGGCCGGCCACTGGTGCGCCATTCCCACTCCGAAGAAGAACCCGGTCCACTTGCCGGCGTGAATACTGCCATCGCTCAGATTGCCGTTTCCGGAGTCGCAGGTATTCCCATCGGTTGCAGCGTACACGCCGCCGGTGGTGTAAATCGGATCGCCGTAGCAGGAGCCGTAGGCAAGGTCTCCCCAAGCTACCGCCGCGCTGGAGCCGCTCTGCGCATCGTAGTATGACCGCAGACTGGAGCTGTTTTCCGCGGTCAATACCCTCATCGCCGTCTTGTTGTAAGCGGAATACGAATCCGTGTCGTCGAAACAGGGCCCGGCGCCGCCATATCCCATGCTGGCTGGGGTGATCGGCTCGCAGATGTTCATCGCGCGGGAGTAGTAGAACCCGTTCGTCGCCAGAGAATCGAATCCGGTGGAGTTCTCCCAGGTCCCGGCGAGGTCAAGCAGACTTGTGAAGTTGGACGCGAGCGGGGAATTCCCGTTTGCCGTGGCCGCCAGGCTTCCCCAACGAAACCCGGCCTGTTTGATGCCCAGCATGTAGGGCTCCGTGGCCCAGCCGGCGACGTTGCCCACGTAACCCCAATATTGGCCGTTCGGCCCGTCCCAGGGGCGGTTGAGCGTGATTTGCGTGGCGCTGTTCCACGTGCAGGACCAGTTCTCTTTCACCATTGGGTCGTTCTCACTCTGGCCGAAGGTCAATGCGTTCGTGGTGTTGTCGATCACCCATGTAATTGCGCCGCTGTCACCCTGCCAGGCGGCCGACCTGTTCAGGGTGATCTGACTGCTCGAATTCAGCGTGTAGAAGGCCCATTGCGCAAAGGTCACGCCGCCCCGCGTTCCCGTGAGTGCGATTCTGGTCCCGGCCGTGAACCCCGAACCGCTGATAACTCCGGAACCGCTGGTGGCCGAGCCGGCGCCGGACGTCACGCCTGCGCAGATGGACCCTGGAAGACCGGCGCCAGTGCCAGTGGAACTGCCAGTGGTAAATGTAACCAGAGCGCCACTGCCGTTATTGAACTGGTATCCGCTGGCCCACGAGTTATCCGATCCCTTGCAGACGTTTTCCCTTGAAAACCAGTTTGCCAGGCCGGTCTGCCATTGTGACGGCGACGGGTCGAACAAGGCCGCGAGAGTGAGCCATGCTCCGGAGTAACCGGTGTCCCGATTATCGCCGAGCGTATTACAAGTGGTTCCGGTTGGGTCGCTTCCTTCGTTGGTGGCGCCATACGTCGCGAATCCGCGAAGATCGGGCCATTGGGCTTGATGACCGCTGCTCGAAAGCATGGCGTCGGCGAAACCGCCAATCACCAGGCCTCCCAGAAACAGCGGAGCATTGTGCAGATAGCCGCTGTCATTGGAAACCATTGGCATCCTTGTCCACATGTCTCCGATCATGTTCGCGGCGGTCAGCGCCTGACCGTAGCCGGACCTGAGATACAGCGCCCGATGGGCCAGGTCTTCACCATAGAAATTCAGGCCGCCGGTGCCCGACTGGTTGATCCACCAACTCTGATCCATGTAGCCATAGGACTTCCCGCTTTGCGCCGTTCCGTCGGCCCTTGCGTCCCATGCAGGCTCCAGATACAACGAAACGTCGGATTCGCAACCGTACGCGTTCGGCCACCACTGCATGGCGTCGGATCCATCCGCCACTCGCGCATAGTGCAGAACCGGGTATCGTGACGCCGTGGCATTTGTGGAGATGATCTGGTAGGAGTAAGTGCCGGAGTCGGCGCCGGCCGGAAAAGCCCTCGACAGGATAATGTCTGTCGCGTCGGTGACGGTCTGGACAGGCGCCAGAAAAACAAACGGCGTTCCTCCCTGGGTCGCGCAGACCCGCAAGGCGTATCCGGAAACCACTGAAGGCGAGGCCCAGACTGTCCCCGTTCCGGCAACACTCGCGGACCCGGCCGTTAGTGCGATAGTGCCGGTGTTATAGGTCACTAGTCCGACGGGCGAATGCGGACCGCCCTGGCAGAGCGTTGTGAGGAAGTGCGTACCTGTTCCCGTAACCTTGAACTGCCCGATGGAAGTGCCCGCCGGCCAGCTTTGCGCGGTGAGTTTGGTCGTGTTGGACGGGTCCGCCCATCCTCTTCCGTCGTAACAGACCGTCAGCGTGTTCCCACTGGCCGAGCAGACGTAAATCTCCTCGTAGCTGCCCAATGTGCCAACATACACGCGTGTGGGCAGTTCGCTGATGTCGAGTTTAGTAATATCGGCGACCGTGAAGGATGTAGCGGTCGCGGTGGCGATGCCCGAACCGGACAGCGTTGTCCCCGGGGGCGGATTCTCGTACGTTGGCGTCATGCCCACGCCGCCCCAGGTGTAGGACACAGTGCCTCCCTGCGCCTGTTCCCACGGGGCATACGGCCACGTGGGAGACAATCCAGAGGATTGATAATCCTGAAATCGGAGCGAGGTAGCACGCATCGCCCAGTAGTCGGCCAAGCCCCACGGGTTTCGGCCGAACGCGATCATCGGCCCGAAAATCGCGTCCGCCGCCGGATTGGCCTGCACCACGATCCCGTTGTTATCGGTGGCCACGGCACCGATGTCCTGTGCCATGGTGGCCTGATTGCCGGCCGCGTCGGTAACCGTCAGTTGAGTGTCGTAATCTCCGAAGAGGATGCCCGTCATAGTGGGCGTGCAGGATGTGTGGCTGCTCCATGTCACCGGCGCCGGGCTCGACAGCATCTGCCAGAAGCACGCCACTGAATTGCTCGCGTCCGCCTGGGAGAGCGACGCGGCACCGTCCAATTGAGCAGGAAATCCCGCTCGCATGCTGACCCAATTGCTCCAGAAGGGCGCGCCCATTGTCTTGATCACGGCGATGACGTTCTGGTTGGGTGTAGGCACATAGGACGCAAACCCACTCATCAAACTGCCTGTGTATCCGTTGCCCGACGAGTCATTGAGATTGCCGTCGAACTTCCACTCGAGAAGTTCGGATCCGGAGGAACAGCCTCCGGCCGTTGTCGGCATCCGGCTGCCCAGCGCGATGGTCGCTCCCGTACAGACTCGGAAAAAGGCCATGGAAAAACCGGTTGACTCACCCAGACCCATTCCGGCCACGTTGGGATTCGCCGCACTGTATGTCGTTTGACCCGCTCCAAATCGATTCCCGTTCGTATCCCAAACTTCGCACTCATCCGTCGTGGTGGCGGGCAGGTGCTGATAACGAACGTAGATGCCCTGGGTGGGCAGATTCGCCGGACTCCCCACCTGAATGGCACAGGCACCGCCCGCCTGGGTCTCGGTTTGAGAATAAATGGTGAGGTCCTGTCCGCTGGCGCCGCCGGAGGGGACCAGCATCCCCACCAACCCAAGAGCATTCCCGTACCAGTTGGTATTGAAGATCAGGGTGTTCCCGCCAGCGGTATTGCTCCAGTCGTGAATGTAGAACTCGATGTACCACGGGGTGGACGCGGAGACCGCTGGAACCGACGCGTTCACCACAGGAGGGCCGAATTGAATGGATTCCCCGGCGAACGCTTCGGCTGACGCGAAAACCCAAAGCAGTGCGACAACTTTTCTCATTGGTTCCTCGGTGGCGCTATTGCGTCGAGTAGTCGACCCGCACCGCGGTGATATAGTCGGCCGTGGTGCTTCCCGGCGTTCCGGCGCCATCGCGATAGATATTGAGATACGCCTCGTTCCCCGCCGCGCACCCGGTGATCGCCACGCTGGAGATGGTTACGGTCTGGGCCGCGCCGGCCGTGACGCCGACCGTGAATGTACTGCCGGAAGGCGCGTTGTAAGTTGGGTTGGCGAGGCTCGTTCCGTCGGCCGGACACACGAACTGGGCGGAATAAACGATGGTCCCCGAATCGCCGCTCGTAACCGGCGCCGTCCGGAGGATGACATTCACCGGAGCGGAGTTGTTGAAATTCTGCGGCCACCAGAATGTGGTCCATGCGGCGCAATAACCGGGACTCGTGCAAGCCGACCCGGGCATATCCATTGCAGCTCCGAGACCGCTTACGTATACCCAGGTAGGATTGGTGTTGCCATTGTTAAACCAGGAAGACACCACCACAGCGGCATTCGGTGTGTACTGTTCGCCGATTGGCAGGCTGAGCGAAGTCTTGTTCAATGTTCCGATTCCCCCAGCGCCGCCCAGCCCGCAGGTCATGCACCGCATGTGTGTGCCGTCGTACCAAATCGGATACCCCGCGCCGCTGACGAGGGCCGCGCTGGCGAGGGAGTTCCCTTGAAAGTCCACCACCGGTTTGGCGCCGAGGGAGTCCACGTTGAGCGTGGGGCTGGCGGTGGTGCTGGTGGTGTCCACCTTCCAGTTCAGCACCATGCCTGTCGTGTAGGTGGTGAGCGTCGGAGAGAGAGAGCACGTGTAGGTTGTCCCGGATCCGCTGGCGGAAGCGCATAGCAGGGGCGTGCCCGCCTGGTCGGTGACTTTCGAGAGCACCACAGCCGTATCCACCGATTGCTGAATGTTGATCGCGCTTCCGGTGTCCGTGATCAGATTGACAATCCCAGCGCCCGGTATGAAATTCGCGGTGCTACGCGTTCCCACCGTTGTGCCGTTGTTCTGAATGGCCAGTGCGCCGCTTCCCCCGCCACCCTGTACCGCCCATGTGTTGGGGGCCACGCAACCATATATGTTAGCCCCGGCCGCCGCCGTCGTCAGAAAGAACAAACTGCTTTGGGTGCACGTTGACGGCAGGGATGCGCCCGATTGGAGGGGCATGGTGTAGGGCGCCGCCTGAAAGTTCACATTCTTTGCTTGTGTCCGCAGATCAACCTGAGTTTGAGCCGCCAACGGGAGCGTCAACCAACTCAATAACAGTGCGAACTTATTCGCGGTGCCGCGCATCATCACCTCCGGCCTCGGATTCTAACAGAGACCTGGTGGCAGTATCCGCATTGGAGAAGCTGGCCGGATGGTCAAGCGCTTGAATGCAATACTCAAGAATCCTGGGACCGGTTGCCGGAGACAGCCGCCTCCACCATTCGTGTGAACTCCTTAGCGTAGACTTGTTCGGTCAGTTGAATGTGGGCCAGTTCATAGCCCCGGCTCCCCAGGCGGTGGCGCAGTGCCTGGTTGCCAAGAAGCTCTCGCAACCGTTCGCTCAATTCGTCCGCATTGCCGGCCGGGAACAGCATCCCGGCCTCGCCGTCGCGTACACAGTAAGGATTACCTCCGGCATCGGAAGCGATCACCGGCACCCCCGCGCTCATGGCCTCAATGAGGACGCGGGACAAGCCCTCGCAGCGTGAAGGCTGCACCAGCAGCAACGCCCCGCTGATCCGGACCAGCGTCTCGGGATTGGGCACCGCTTTCACAATCTCGATGCGCGGCGCACCGCTAGCCAGCTCATCCAGAACGGCGCGATCGCCCGGCGGGAAATAACCTTGAATCCTCAGCGTCACGTCCGGAAACTCATCGGATATCTTCCGGAAGGCCGCGATCAATAAATCCACGCCTTTGAGATACCAGGGCGCGCCCACGAACAGTACCACTTGCTCGCGCGCGTCCTCCTCCGCCGCGGGGATCAGCGATACGGTTACGAAGTCATGAAACAGCGAGGACGGGACCCGGCGCAAGAACCTGTAATGCTCCAGTTGGGCTGGGTACAACAAATGAACGCGGTCGCTAAACCACACGCTGAGGTGCAGACTCAAATCCGAAAACCACCGCATCAGACGGTCCCCCAGGGTGCGCCGTGGATGCTCGTACAGATAAGACAGTTCGGGCGCGGTCATCACCTCAACAATGAGTCTGGCTCCGGTGAGCAGCTTGAGCATCACCGCCACAAGGGCCGGCGTCATGTGCGAATACACCACGATGCAGTCGTATGGTTTCCTGCGGTGGATCTCCAGCCCTTTGCGAAGGAAGAACCACAGCGTACCCAGACGCCGGCGCCGCCCGCCAGCCCGAAAGCTGCAAAACCAGTGAAAACGAAAACGGCCCCTGGCGAACCCGGAGCGCGCACCTTCCCCAAGCTCTGCTTCCACCTCCTCCGGCCGATAGAACCAGATGGGGTGGAGGACGTCGCCTTCCAGTGTTTCCGAGAGGAGAAGAAAACGATCCGCCTGTGGATTTGCGGGAGGCGGGACCCAGGAAGCCTGGATGTAGAGAACCCGCATTGAGATGGTTTTTCGAGAACGCCCCCGAATCGGGTTCTCAATCGCGACAATGATAACATAGCGCTTCCACGGCATCCGCCGCGCTGTGGAGCGGCGATAGCATGATCCGCATCTTCAGAGTTCTGGTGCCGGCCAGCGTCCTCGTTCTGTTCCTGTCCGAGGTCGCTCTGGTGTTCGGCTGCTACGTCGCGGCGGCTTACTGGGACCCTGACGTGGATGGCGACATCTTCCTGATGGACGAATCGGGTCTGCTGCGCATTGGCATCGTGGTGGCGCTCACCATCCTGGGCCTCTATTTCAACAATCTGTACGGAGACATCCGGATACCCAACCGGACCCGCCTGCTACAGCAGCTCTGCCTGATTACCGGCATTGTTTTTTTGGCGCAAGCCCTGATTGGTTACGGGGACCGCGATCTGGCGCTTCCACGGAAGATGATGATACCAGGCAGCGCCCTCGCTATCGTGTCCGTCTTCCTGTGGCGGCTTCTCTTCAGCGCGGCCATTCGCAATTCGGTGGGAGCGCGGCGAGTGTTGTTCCTCGGCATCACACCCACGGTGGCGCAACTGGCCGGACACCTGGGACAGCATCCGGAACTCGGTCTGGCGCCCATCGGATACCTGGACCGTGACTGCGAGGTTGCGGACTCCAGCGCGAATCTGGCGCGGCTTGGCGCCGTGGCCGACCTGACCAGCGTGATTGAGCAGCATAGCCCGGACTGGATCGTCATAGGCAAGCGCGAGGAAATACCGCCGTGGTGGGTAGATGACTTTCTGGAGCTGCGTTTCGGCGGGATTCGCGCCGAGCGAGCGTCGAGTCTATATGAGAACACCTTCGGAAGAGTCTCGGCTCTGGAGATTCGGCCAGCGGAGCTGATCTTTGGCGATACGCTTCGTCCGTCGCCGGCCTGGTTGAATCTGCAGTCGGCATACTCGCTCGCTCTGTCCGCTATCGCCTTTGTGCCGGCACTCCCGCTGCTGGGGTGCATTGCACTGCTGCTGAAGATCACTTCTCGCGGCCCGGTCTTCTTGCGCGAGCAGCGCGCCGGTTTACATGGGGCCCCGTTTAGCCTTTACCGCTTTCGCTGCGCTTCCCCGCTTGGGCGTGTGCTCCGGCGGTTGCGCCTGGACGCATTGCCGCAACTGGTCAACGTTCTGCGCGGGGAGATGTCGCTGGTGGGTCCGCGCGCCGTGCGGCCGGAGTTCGCCACGCGCCTCTGCGAGAGCATCCCATTTTACAATCAGCGCCACCTTGTAAGGCCCGGCCTCACCGGCTGGGCGCAGGTCAACGCGCGCCGAGGCGACGGGATGCCGGACGCGCTGGCCTTTCTTGAGTATGACCTGCACTACCTCCGCAATCTCTCGCCCGCGCTCGATTTGCTCATTTTGTTGTCGGCGGTCCGCGCAGTGTTCACGCGTAACTAACAGGCTGCTGAAAAAGCCCGAAAACCGCTTGTTTACACTCGCGGCTCGGAAACGCAGCTACGTGTTTGCAGGCGCTTACGGAACCGCGGAGGTGACGAAGCGGGGACCAGATATCCTTTTTCAGCATCCTGCTAAACACGCCGCGCTAGTATAATCTGGGTTCATGGCGGAGCCGGACCGGCGTGTCACAATTCGACGGCTGCCGGACGGTGAACCACAGCCGGGGACGGAGCACAGTTTGACCGGCGCTCTGCTGCGGGTGGAGTTGCCGCCCAGCCCGGCGAACCGCCAGTTTGGCATGGGCGCCCTGGTGGAAATCGAGTCCTCGAAGACTCTCTATTTGGGTGAGGTGCAGGGCTCGCAAGACCGGCTGCTCCTGATTGGCGTCGAACACGCCGTCGACCGCGAGGCCCTGGCGGCAATTCAACAGGTATGGCAACCTCCTCCGGACCGGTAATGCGGCCTCCCCGAATGAACGAATGAGCGAAATGGGCGCATTACTGTGGGTGTCGGCGAAGGCGTTCCTGATCGCCCTCGTTCTGACGCCCATCATTCGGGATATTTTCCGAGCCTACAACGTGGTGGACCGGCCCGGCCGCCGCAAGGTGCATGCCTTCCCCATTCCGCGCGTAGGCGGCATCTCCATCGCGCTGGCCTACACGGCCGCCTTTATCTCCATCTCCGATTTCAGCAACTCTCTGCCCGCTCACGATTCTCCGGCATGGAAGCTTCTCCCGGGAGCGGCTGTCGTTTTTCTCACCGGTTTGACTGACGATTTTTTCAATTTGCGGCCAGTATATAAACTGGCCGGCCAGGTGGCTGCGGGGGCCATCGTCTTCTATAACGGTCTGCGCATCGACGCGGTCTCCGGCGTGTCCCTGCCACTCTGGCTCAGTCTGCTGCTCACGGTGTTGTGGCTGCTGGTGTGCAGTAACGCCTTCAACCTGATTGATGGTCTGGACGGCCTCTGCGCCGGTATGGGCTTTGTGGCCACCCTGGCGCTTTTCGCGGCGGCGCAGATTCAGGACAACACCGCTTTGGCGTATGCCACTCTGCCCCTGGCCGGCGCCTTGCTGGGCTTCCTCTTTTATAACTTCAACCCCGCCACCGTGTTTCTGGGCGATTCCGGCGCCCTGCTGATCGGTTTCCTGCTGGGCTGCTATGGAATGGTCTGGACCGAGAAGACGGCAACTCTGCTGAGCGTCACCGTCCCGCTGCTGGCGCTGTCGATCCCATTGATCGAGGTCTCGCTGTCCGTCGTTCGCCGCTTCCTGCGCCACCAGCCAATCTTCTCAGCGGACCGCGGGCACATCCATCATCGCCTCCTCGATCTCGGCTTGTCGCCACGGAGCGCCGTCCTGTCCCTGTATCTGTTCGCGATGCTGGCGGCCACCTTCGCCCTGCTGCTCAGCCATCCCTTGTGGGGAGGCTTCCAGGGGATTCTCATCGTGGCGTTTGGCCTTATTGCGTGGGCAGGCATTTGGCGGTTGCGGTACGCTGAGTTTGAAGTGGCCGGTAAATTATTATTTGGCGGAGAATTTCAGCGCGCGCTGGCGACAAAAGCGCGCACCGCGCAATTGGCGGCTGCTCTCGATCGTTCGCGGACCGAGGAGGAGTGGTGGAGCGCGCTGCTCGCCGCCGCCCGTGACGGCGGCTGCATCCGTTTGTCGTGGAGCGGCCCGCACGGTAGCCGTGAAAACGCGCTGGCGCCCGGTCCCGCGGCGTGGTCCTTCCGCGTGATCCTTTCCCCGGAGGAGAGTGTCCAGGTGGAGGGCGGCCTGCCCGGTTCCCCGATGGACCTGATCGGTTTTGCCGAAGCGCTCAAGGGCAGTCTCGCCGGCAAGCGCCGCCAATTGGAGCAACCCGCGCTTCCTTAAATGCGGCCCCCATGTCGCGCCCTCGTTCCCTTTTCCAACTGCTCGACCTAGCGTTGATCCTCGCGGGCTTCGCTGCCGCTTTGTTTCTTTACACCAGTCTCTTCTCCGGTCAACTCTCGCTCACCGGCGGTCAGTTGGCCGGAGGCATAGCCGGGTCGGTTTTCGCCGTCTGGGTGAGCGCCCAGGTGCAGCGCTACGACGGCGCGGACGACTCATGGCAGTTCTTTCTCGAGCAACTCTGCCTGGGCGCCGGACTGAATCTGATCGTGCAGGCGTTGCTCACTTACGTTTTCGTGTTCAGCCTGCCTACTGCTCTGACCATGGCCGGGTGCCTGCTCGCGACGAGCCTGCTAACGCTGTCGCGAACCTGGTTCCAACGGCGGTTGGCGGCGCCGGGGGCGGGCGTTCTGCTGGTCGGGTTTGATTCCATCGCTCGTGAAATCCTCTCCGGTCTGCGGTTGCCGATACTTGGTTTTGTCGGAACGCCCAGCGAAGCTCCCGCGGGAGTTCCCTGTCTGGGCGACGTAAACCAGTTAGGAAAAGTGGTCGAGAGTTGCCGGCCTACGCACATTGTGATCGGCCTTAGGGACTGGCCCTCTCGTATTTCCCCCGGCCTCCTGTTGCAATACCGCCAGCAAGGCATTGTTGTGGACGAATCGCCGGAGCTGTATGAACGGCTGTTGCGCCGCGTCCGCAGCGATCGTCTGCAGCCCACGGATCTGCTGTTGTCGCCGGCGCTGCAGGCCGACAGCCGCGCCATGGCTTTGCAGGCCATCTACACCAACCTGATCGGCCTGTTTTTCTTGTTGACGCTGGCGCCGCTCATCGCCCTGATCGGTATCCCCGTTGCGCTTTTCTCGGGGCCGGGACCGGTCTTTGAGACCGTTCCGTGCCTGGGCTTCCAGAAAATACCGTTTCTGCTCCTGCGGTTCCGGACGCGCCGCCGCGACGGTAGCGGTGCGCCGAGCCGCGTCGGCCGGCTGATCTCCCGGCTGCATCTGGTCAACCTCCCTCAGTTGGTGAATGTGGTGCGCGGCGAGATGGCCTTGTTCGGCCCGCGCCCGGTTCGCCATGAATTCGCTCATCGCCTGACCCAGCTTATGCCCTTTTATTCGCACCGTTTTTCGGTAAAGCCGGGCATTCTTGGATGGTCCCAGATGCATATGCCGTGGGGCCCGGAGGTGCATGGCGAAGCGGAACAGATTGAATACGACTTATACTACGTTAAAGAGGGTTCTCCCCTGCTTGACTGTGAGATCTTCCTGCGGACGCTTCTTGGCGGAGCCAGACCGCGGGGACAGGGCGAAGCCTGAACGCCATGCTGATCGCTTCCGTCCTGTTGATCGCGTCGGCGGCGATCACACTTTATACGATCGCCCTCTACCCCGCCCTGCTGGCCATCGCCTTTCGCCGAGGCGCTCCGCCGATCGCCAAGGATCTGTCTTATCAGCCCGCGGTTTCGGTGATTATCGCGGTCCATAACGGCGCCGCGCTTGTGGGGGCCAAGCTGGAGTCGGTGTTTGCGCTGGATTATCCGAAAGAACTGGTGCAGATTATCATCGTTTCGGACGGATCGTCGGATGATACCGAGGCTATTGTGCGCGAATGGTCCGAGCGCGGCGTCGTTCTGCTGGCTGTCCCGCGTGGGGGCAAGGTGGCGGCGCTGAACCAGGCCCTCCCCCGGGCGTCCGGCGAGATCCTGTTTTTCACCGACGTCCGTCAGCCGCTCGACCCGCAGGCCTTGCGCCATCTGGCGGCGAATTTCGCCGACCCCACCGTGGGAGCGGTCTCCGGAGAACTGCGCCTTGGGCGCGGCGACGTTGGCCATCAAGCCGACATGGAGCTGTACTGGCGCTACGAAGTGTGGGTGCGCAAGCGTCACTCGAATATCGATTCGCTCTACAACACCACCGGCTGCATATACGCCATGCGCCGCGAGTTGGCTGCGCCCATGCCGCTGGACACGCTCAGCGACGACGCGGTTATGCCGCTGCGCGCGTTTTTCCGTGGCTACCGCGTGATTCTCGATCCGGAAGCGCTGGCCTTCGATTACCCCACCAGCGCGGGCGCCGAGTTTCGCCGCCGCTTCCGCACGCTGGCCGGGCTGTGGCAAGTATCAGCGCGCCTTCCGAAATTATTCAGCAACGCTAACCGCATGCGTTTTCATTTCATGTCGCACAAATTCAGCCGGCTGGTCCTGCCGTGGGCGCTTCTGGTGATCGTTGCTTCCACTCTGGCATTACCCGCGTTGCTCGTTCGGACCTGTCTGCTGGCGGGCCAAGCGGCGCTGCTCGCCCTCGCTTTGCTGGATGTCGTGATACCCGTGGGATTTCCGCTGAAGCGGGTCACCTCTCCCGCGCGCACGTTTATCGTCATGAATGCGGCCGCGCTGGCGGCCATCGTGGTGTTCTTCGTGCCAGCAACCAGGCTCTGGAGCCCCACGGCCACGCTTACCAACATTCGAAGCGAGAATCGTGGACATTGATCCCACGCTCGGACAGCTCGCGCAGTAAATCCGTTACCGGAGTGGAGATCTCGCCATCTCCGGGCACAACCACCGCCCACGCAAGGTCTTCCCGAAACTCTCGTGAGCTGATCCGCCATTCTTTCAGGGAAGGTGGGCACGCCTTCCCGATTTGAATCACCGACCAGTGCCGGACCAGAGCAAGCGCGTCCTCGCGCCGTGGCAAAGGACCACGCACGATGAAGTGGTTGTCCCCGTGCACCAGAATTCCCACTGCGCCGCTCATTATTCGGCGCTTTTCGAAGCAACGTATCCGCTGCGAGCCTCGACGCTCAACTTGCGCGAGTTGTCCAGCTTGACTTTCAACTTGTGAAAACTGCCGTCGGCTTGGGCCGTCGGGATGAAGCCCAGCAGGTAGTGACTTTCCGGCGTTGACAGCTTACGGAAGCTCAGGGCGTAGTCGCTACCGGATACGTACGTCCCGCCGGTCCCATGAGCCAGTTCGACCAGCACTTCGGGATTCGTAGGATTCATGCCACGGTACGCCTGGGCGTATTCGGGGTCCTGCGAGTCATACCCCGTCGACTCCATCATGTCGATGGTGCTGATTGAAACCTTGGAATGGACCGCGGCGTCAATCAGGGCCGCTTGTTCACTGGCGCGATCGGCCCCGACGAAAAAACCGGGCGAGATAAGGACGATATCCCGGCGCGCGGGAAGGTTGGCCATCTTGTGCACAAGGGCCTTCAACAACTCCAGTTGGATTTTCTGCGGCGGTGGCACGCGGCAAACGGGCGTGGGATGCAGCCCCAGCCGCGATACCGCCTCCTGGAGCTTCGGCCGGTCGTTCGTGAAATCAATTGCCCCCTGGCACGACGAGGTGAAGATTGCCGCGCGATCACCGGGCTGCAACGCGGCGAATTGTTCCGCGGCGGCATTGCGAACGCGTGTGAGATCTCCTATTTCCCGAATCGAGCGGTCGTCGAAGAAGTACGCGACGAAACGCCCTGGCATTTCCATCCCCTTGGTTTCGGCGGATTGTGGCGCGTTCGCGTCGGGCAGGGAACGGTCCGGAGCGGCCTGGCTCCCAGGAGTCTCCACGGAGAAACTGACAATTTCCTGCCGCTTCCCGTTGTCGAAGAGCTGAAAGTCGTCTTTGCCAAGATTGCTCACGACATTGCCGTCGCGATCGCGAACGGTCACCGGGACCTGGATCACGGTGACGCCCGATTTGAACGTCTCACCGGAGTCCGTCTGCGCGGCCGCGCCGGAAAACGAAATCACGGTGATCGCAATCAACAGGGAGGTGCGCATGACTTACGCTCCGCCCACCATCTTACGGGATTTGGACCGCCGCGTTCTCCGCCGTGAGCTGCTGTCCCTCGGCGTCGCGCACCACCAGCCGGACCAGATACGCGCCGGCCTTCATGTCGAAATCTGTGGGGATGGTCACCGGAGGCTTTTGTTCCAGCGCCTGCACTGTCGCGTCGCGCAGCCGAAGCTGCAGAATCTTCTCGGTGCCGGCGATGAAATTGCCATTGGGATCGAACACCGCTGCAACAATTGTCAGATCGTTGCGATTGCGGTCATCCTCTTTGCGCAGGTGGATCAGCTTGAGGTCCACGCTGGTCAGAACATTCAGCTTCTCTCCGCTGTCGGCTTTCGTCACCTGCGTGTGCATCTCCACCGGAAGATTGTGGATCTCGTCGCGCGAGAAGACCGCGTCTTCAAGCTCCTGCTTGGTGACCGCGCCCGCGTCCTCGGCGTGCCGCGGCGCCCAGTAACCGCGGCGCACCTGCAGACTCACTTTCTCCCCCGAGTTCAAGGTTACTTTCAAGGGATGGAAGCTTCCGTCGGGTTTCAGATTCTGCGGCGCGAATCCGAGCACGTAGAGATATTCGGGCGCTGCCGCGGCTTTGCGGACGCCGCCGTCGAAATCGTTGTTGAAGTTTGCCGTTCCGCCGGTTCCCTCCGCCAGCGCGACGAGTTCGTCGTCGGCGACAGTGCCTTCCGACTCTTTGAACGTGATCACATCCGGCGGAGGCGGGCCGGTATTGCTGGGCTCGCTCGCCTCGAACACCCCGCTGGTCCATACGCCGCGCGCATCAATCGTGCTGATGAGGACTTTCGAACGGATGGCCAGGGCAATCAGGTCGGACCCCTGATCCTGGAGATCGGGTGAAACGAAGAACCCCGGCGACGCCAGCACGATGCGCCGCTGACCGGGCATCAGCGCCATTCGCCGCACAAGATTGCTCAGCGTCATGAGATTGGCCCGCGTCTCCTGTTTACCGTTGAGGAAAGAATCGCGGACTTCCTGCACCGCGACATCGAAAGCGTCCGCCCCTGGGACACACCGCGCGGCATCGTAAACGGCCGTCTTGAGCGCAACGGAACGGCTCACATCGTCGGCTGAGGGGTGCAGCGAAACCTGCTGCTCAATCTGAACAGCCTGGAAATAGCTGACGTAGAAACACGAGCGGAGCGCCGAAGAGGTATACGGGCTGGGACGAATCCTGAGCAGCGCCTCATCCAGAGTGGCTGTTTTGTCCGTGAAGTCGATCGCGATCTTGCCCGAGGTAGTGAACAGCGCGACGCGATCCCCCGGCTGGACAGACGCGCCAAGATACCGCCGGACGGCATCCCGCACCTGCGGCAAATCCTTGAACTCGATATGCACGTCGTCGAAGACAAAGGCAATGAAGCGGCCTGGCGCGACCTGCGTGGTAACGCCGGCCCTGGCGGTGCCGGATGGGCTTGCCCTGTGCGCGGGCGTTTCCGCTGTAGCCGGTCCGGCCGCCTTCTCCACGGAGAACTTAGCGATGTCCTGCCGCTTGCCTTTGTCGAAGAGGCGGAAGTCTTCCTTGCGGAGATCTCCCACAGCGTGCCCCTCACTGTCGCGTACCACGACAGGAACCTCCACCAGGTTGGTCTGAGCCTTGAACGTGACCGGCACGTCATGTGTCGAAATCTCTTCGGCGTTCGACGGCGCTGGCGCGGGCGCTATCACCACCGTCGCTTCGGCCGCCGCGCCGATCGCTTCGGCAACCTCTTTCGTCTCCTTCTCGCTCGCCTGAGGAATTTCCGGGGCGCTCTTGCCTTTGGCGGTCTCCACCGTTGCCCCCGCCGGATTCGCATCCCAATATGCGCGGCGGGCCTGCACTTCGAGCCCGTGCCCGTGCATCAGCGAGATCTTCAGATTGTGCAGGCTACCGTCCTGCTTAAGGTCGTCGGGCGAGAAGCCCAGGATGTAGCGGTATTCCGGCGCCGCGGCCAACTGATAGAGTGCCGAATCATAGTCGTTCTCGTCGCGAACGTAAGTGCCGCCGGTCCCGTCGGCCAGGCGGAACAACACCTCGTCCGGGCCGTTGCCTCCCGGCTCAAGTCCACGCACATTCAGCGCGTTGATCACAATGCCGGTCTGGATGGCGCGGTTGATAAGGGCCATCGTGTCCGGCAGCAGGCTCCACGCCGGCTCCACGCGCATCTGGAATCCCGGCGAGAGTAGAACAATGGTCCGTTGTCCGGGTTCCACTGAAATCCGCTTCACGATGTCCTGCAATTGTCCGAGAGAGCGCCGCGACTCCAACTCGACCGCGTCCTTTTCCGTGCTGAGGTGCACCTTCAGCAGCGTCTCCTCCAGCTTTGCGCGGTCGCTGGTGAAATCCAGCGCGGTCTCCCCAGTGGTGGTAAGAACTGCCACGCGATCCGATGGCCGCAGCGTTGCGATGTAGCGCCGGGCGGCATCCCGGGACCACACCAGCCAGCCGGCGTCCGGACACAGGGCGCATATCTTCAAGTGATAGTCGTCGAACACCAGCGCGACGAAGCGATCCGGAATGGCCATAGGTGCGGCCAATGCTCCCGATTTATCACCGTTCGGGACGCTCCTGTCACCGGCCATCTGCCCGGAGCTCTTCTCCACCTTGAAATTCTTGATTACCTGGGGTTTTCCTCTGTCGAAGAGCTGAAAGTCCTCTTTGCGCAAATTCCCGACCGCGTTTCCGCTGCCATCGCGCACTACCACCGGCACAAGCACGAGATTCGTTTCCGCCTTGAAGCTGACCGCGTCATTCGAGGAAAACGGCCCAACGCCAATCGCTTCCGCGACCTCCTTCGTTTCCGTCTCGCTCACCTGCGGGGTGTCCGCCACACCGGCTGGAGCCGGCTGAGTCTGTCTCCGCGCCAGTTCCGTCGCGTCAGGAGCCCAATATCCCTTGCGGGCTTCCAACTCCAGCCCTTTGCCGTTTTGAAGCTTCACGCTCAGCGCGTGAAAACTGCCATCCGGCTTGGGTGCTTCCGGTGAAAACCCAAGAACGTAGATGTATTTTGGAGCCTCGGCGAGCTGGCGCAAATTGTTGTCCATATCGTTGGTATCCCGGATAAAGCGTCCACCGGTGCCGTCGGCAACCCGCGCCAGAAACTCACTGAAGACACCGTTAGACACGGGATAAAGGCCCCGCGTATCCAGGCTGTTGATCACTACGTGTGAGCGAATGGCATGGTCGATCAGCGCCATGGTTTCCGGTATCTGAGACCACGGGGAAGCGCCCTCTTCATGCAGCGCCATACCGGGCGAAAGGAGAACCACAGTATGTTGACCAGGCAGGTTCGCCATCCGGGTGATGATGTCGCCGGATTGAATGATAATCCTCTGCGAGTCGTGTTGAGTGACGACGCTATTCAGATCCGAGCCCCCAATTGTCGGAAGCAGGGGGTGTTGCGGGCCCACCTTCGCGACAGCCTCCCGCAGCTTCTTTCGATCCGAAGTGAAATCCTGCACTTGCAGTCCGGACGTTGTGAATATCGCGATCCGGTCGGCAGGGCGCAGCGCATCAATGTACTTCAGCGCCGCTTTGCGAATAGCCACCAATTCGCCCATCCGCATCATGCCGGGAGGAGGGTCTCCAGGTCCGCCAATCTCCAGGTGCAGATCGTCGATTAGCAGGGCGACGAAGCGGTCCGGGATAGCTATCGGCATGGCATTCTCGTTTCCGGTTGCTGAAGTAACCTCCGTCGCGGCCGACTCGCTAACCGCCACGCTCCGATCTTCCGCGATCTTGCTCGACGTCTCCTCCACCGTAAAACTGGTGATTATCTGGGCGTTTCCCTTGTCGAAAAGTTGAAAATCCTCCTTGCGCAGATTTCCAACCGCATTTCCTTTGGCGTCGCGCACCACCACCGGCACCAGTACCAGGTTCGTTTGCGCCTTGAAGTTGACGGCGTTGTCACTCGAAGGCGCCGCCGATTGTGCCGAGGCAACCGCGGATATGAGAATTACGACAAAGCAACGCAAAAGACAGGCGTTCATGAAGCCGCTCCAGTATGATCGTACTCTCTTGTTGCAGGCGCCTTGCTCGTGCCTGGCTACTCGACGCGCAGCCACATTGTTGGGTTTCGGCGTATTCGCGGCAAATCACGCGCTCAGCCGCGGGTCGGGAACCGGGTAGCCGATCGCGAAATGATACACCACCTGGCGCTCGCTGGAATCGAGACTCAAATACCGGTGTACCTCCCCATCGAAGAACGCACCAATTCCCGTGGCGCCCAGTCCCAGCGCTTCCGCGCCCAGATAGAGCCGCTGCCCCATCGCGCCAGCTTCAAAATGCGCGTAGCGGTAGCCGCGGTTGCCGTGCGCGCGAGCGGCGCGTTCCAGATCGGCAACCATTGAGAAAGCCACGCAGGCGTTGCCGGCGAGGTCCTGCCCCAGACTGAGTCCGGCGGCAACGACACGCTGATCGCCGGACCGTATCGATTCCAGCTCGCCGTATTCCGGCCAGTACCGATACACGCCGCGTTCCAGTTCCTCCACACGGTGCGCATACAGATAGAGCTGGATAAAACGAGCGCCGCCGAAATCGGAAGAAAGCGGCTGCGCCGCGACCGCGAGAATGGCCGAGAGCTGAGCGAGAGTTATCTCTTCATTCCCACCCCGGAAATCGAGCGCCGACCGCCGCCGGCGGACCACCTCGCCAAAAGCGCGATCCGATGAGGCCGCAGGGGGCAGCCGGACGTCGCCCGAGCCCGACGGCGGCGGTTCGCCCGTGGCGATCAGTCCTCGATCGTTTACCTTCGTGGCCGCGTGGATCTCTTCAATGCGCGGATAAGGCACCTCAAAGCTCGATAGCCGGTTGGCCACGCCGCCAAACCACCGCGGCACCGTGTTGCCGGAACCGCCCACCGGAATCGATTTCCCGAACAACCGCACAATCAGCATCGGCCACTCGTCCGCATGGAGACGGCAGGACCGGGCGACCTCGTCGTCCGGGAAATGGCCCACCGCGAAGCTGTCGCAGCCCATAGCTCGAGCCGCCAGCGCGAGGGACTGCCATGCATGCCCCATGTCGTGAAGACAATAGCGGTAGGCGCGATCCCGGTACTTCCACGCCTCCCGCCAGGCAATGCTGGTGAGGATAAACACGACAGGCGAATCGCCGGCCGCTTCCATTTCCAAAGGCCCGATGGCCCGCTGCTCGGCCATGTGTGAAGACGGGCGGTAATGATACAGGCCGTCCGCCCACTGCGCAAGCCCTCGCGTGAGAAAGTGAAACTCCGTCGGGTGCAGATTGCCGGAAGAAGGATTCACGCGCAGCGCGTAACGATATGCCAGGGAGGGAACCCGCTTGGACGCGCTGATCGCCGCCGAATAGAACAGCAGTTGTGAAAGAAAAGCCGCGCCGTCTCCGGCTTGCGTCGAGCCATGCGCGCCCCGAAGTACCGCGAGCGCAGGAATCCCGGGAGCTGGAGGGTCCGCGGGAAGGTCCATAACCGGCGCGCCCTCGTAGTGCCGGAACGGATCGGGCATGTTCTCCCAATCGAGCGCGTGTAGCGCCCGGCGCAGCGATTCCACGCTATGACTGGTGAGTTCGTGATACTCGCGCCAGTTCATCCGTCAGGCGGAACCGGCGGCGGGGGCGAGCCAGCGGAACAGAAAGAAGTGGTGGCCGCACAGCGCGCACCGGTAAGGCAGAAGGATAAAATGCACAAAGCTTTCCATGGTGTTTCGAACGCCGACGCCTCGGAAGTCAACGGACCGGCAATGCGGACAGCGCGCGGAAAACACACTCATTTCAGCTCGATTCATTAACCCGAAAGGTCGGACTTCGCGGCGCGGCCCGTTGTGGGAGCCGTTCTTGTCCGGAACGATGGCACGGAGCTGGAACCGGCTACCCGGCCGAAGTCGGGGCGGCTGGCTTCGCGCGCGGCCTTGATCTCTTCCGGTGTCCGGACATCCGGCTCCGACAGCCGCACCCGCTGCTTCGCCCGCAGGACCTGACGCTTGTGCCGCTTTTCGATTCGTTTGTTCATCCTGACCTCTCACATACCGGGCTACGGCTGCCCGGCGCGCCAGCCAGTTGCGGCGTGCTGTTCGGTGGGAGGCCGGCGTGGCGGCTTTCTCTGCCTGGCCGCATCGCGCTCCGCTGCGCGCGTGTCCGCCACCAGTCGCATTCCCTCCTCAGTGAAGGTCACCGCGCAGGCTTCGGTGCCTTCCGGCAGCCGGTCCAGCATTCCACGGCATAACAGAGGAAGATCCTGCAGCCGGATTCCGTAAGTACGAATCAGGCCAAGATCGGCCCTCACCGTATAATCCAACCGTGTTCCATTCGCCCCTATGCCCTGGAATGCGAACACGCGGAATCCCGTCTCCTCCGTGAAGCCGTTGAGGATGAAATTCATCTTGGTGCTCCTGACAGAAATAGTCTTCGCGCCATCCGCCGTCTTCTTCGTGGCGGCCAGCGGCCGCCCGGCAAACTCCTCGCTGGACTGATGCGCTCGATCCGCCGGTTTCAACTCATCCTGCAGCCCGCGCCCCAGCCAGTGCCGTAGGTGCGGGAGCAGATGGTCGCGGACCAGCGTCTTCAAGATCGCGCTCCGTTCATCTTGGGAAGCTGCGCTCTCTTCGCGGCGCCCTCGTCGGTCATCAGACGCAAACGTCCCACCAGTGCCTTGCCCAGCTTGAGCCCGTCAAAATCGGGTCGAAAACCGGGCATTTTCGGATCGATGAATTCCTTGCGGAATAACTGATCCGATGCCAGGGTGGTCAGGACCTTCAGTTCTTCGACGGTTAGTTTCAGCGTGACGCGTTTCATAAGAGGCAGGAAAAAGTACGGCGACTCCCTGGTTTTGACCGGCTCCTAAGAGGAGGGGATCAGATGATCTGACTTAGCTCAGATGACCTGCGAGTGAGCAGAAGCGCTCGCTCATCAACCAGTATGGGCTGATTGTGCCGATTTGTCCAGCAGCTCAGGGGCCAACAAGGGCGGCCCTCGCGAGCCGCCCCACTCAATACACGCCAGGCTGGACTACCAGCGGCGCTGGCCGCCGCCCGATCCGCGCTCCGGTTTCGGCCGCGCTTCGTTGATGTTCAGGGCTCTGCCATCGAGCTCTCTGCCGTTCAGATCGCCGATTGCTTTGTTGCCCTCGTCATCGCTTCTCATCTCGACAAACGCAAACCCTCTGGGTTGGCCCGAATCGCGATCAGTCACAATGTTCACGCGGTCCACTGATCCGTACGGTTCAAACATAGTACGGATGGAAGCTTCGGTCGCCCCGAAGCTGAGATTCCCTACAAAAATATTCTTCATTTCCAGACTCTTTCTGAATTTGCAGAGCAGCTAATCGGGCAAGATCGGACAAAGGCGGCAGGACCGGACAATGTGGGACAGTGCGTAAATCGGCGGCGAGGGCAAAGACGACTCAAGCATAGCACGCCGCCAATTGCGCAACGCCTGACGATCTGCCGTGGGGTAGGGCAGGGCCGTGCCTGCTTTCCGTAATGAACAGGCTCAAGCGTCCAGGGCGTATACTCTGAGAGTGAGGATTGCGTACGTTGGATTCGTGCAGCGGGGCAACACTCGCCTCTATCAGTTTGACGGCATCGTCGAAAAGCGTCCCGGACAAATCGCACAGCATACTCGGCTCTCCATGACCGCCGACATGGCTATCGTGACCCGTCTTCGGGTGAAGTATCAGGACCTCCCGGCGCTGTGCATGAAGGCCTTGTCGGCGGCCGTGGAGAGCCGCGGTCAAAGCGAGAGCGTGCCCGGCTCATACGCCCTGACCGAAGAGGATGTTCACGTTCACTGCGCGCCGGCGGCCGCAGCCAGACCGCGCCCGCGCAAGCCGTTCCCGCACCGGCCGTCGGTAAGCTCGCAGTTCGTGTGGCCGCGAAAGGCCTGAACTGTAAGCGTTGGCTTTCCCGCCAAAGGCGCATGTTATATTGGGGATGATTTCCCGTGGGCCTGTGGCGCAGTTGGGAGCGCGCTTCCATGGCATGGAAGAGGTCGTGAGTTCGAATCTCACCAGGTCCACCAAACCCCTTCAAAGACTTACCCTTCCCCCACCCGCCAGAACGTCCTCGCCGGAGTCCAACTGGAGTCCAAAACCCATTTTGAGCACGGGCAACCATGGCCATCGTGTGGATTTCGGTGCCTGCCCACGATCAAACCAACCGATCCAATGAGGTGGCGAGTCTGGGCACCTTGGGCACCGTCTTTCGCGCGTGTCGTCGTCTTCCTGAGACGACAACAATTGGTTCCCTCATAAGGAGGATGCCCAGTTGCGCCGCTACCGCTCGATACGCCTTCCTAACTGATTCTCCGAATCACCAATCGAAGGCTGCCGTGGCGCGCTGGGGGCTTTCGTAGAACGATGGTGGGGCGCTCCGATTCGCGCGTGATTTCGAATGCTTCATCGAATTCAAGCACCAGTTGTCCTTCAGGGGTTTCCGGCACCTGCTCCCAATTCACGGGCGGCATGATGCTCCCAATCCTCTTGCCATCACAGACCAGATCGACAACTGTGCAGGCCAGAGCTACTGCCAGCCCTCCAAGTGCCTTGCTCTGACGGTTCAAAAATTGTTGAGCGTCGTTGGATCGATCCCTAGCTTCGGCGCAAGCTCCTTTTGCTTGAGCCCCGTCGCTTTCATGTGGGATTTGAGAGTTTCGCGGAGCCGTTCCCAAAACTCCGGATCGACGTTCGTTTGTGAGGACTGCGGCACAGATTTACTATGGTATACCATACTTGAGCAGCCGAACGATTTGGTATACCATAGTTCTTAGGAAGATGTGTCGGAATCCTGGGAGCGCAACTGGTCCAGGTAAGGCAAGCGGAAGATGCGTCGGGGGGGCCAGCACGTTGATCCGGGAATGGTATAGCATAGTGAATTACACCATACCGACTCTCGGAAAGCGGTTGAACCAGCGAATGTCGAGTACAGGTGTCCCGTCGTGATGTCGCGGCCTGCAGACCTTCCCGACTTCGAGAGCCCACCTGTCGTCGAAGTGGTTCTCTCGGTCCAGTTCGAGCCCCTCAGTGCGATGAGGGCCGCTCATTTCGGTCTGTTCTGGGATCAGATCAGGGACCGATATCCGAGAACCGAAGAGCGACTTGCTCTGGATTCGGTGGTGGAAAGATTCCCCGAGCCGGTACGGCGCCGCCTCGGATTGCAGTTCCCGATTCTTGAAATCCCCCCCCTGCCGCGCTTCTGGTTCCTCCACCAAACCGAGAATGAACTGCTCCAAGTTCAGACCGACCGGTTCATCAAGAACTGGCGGAAGACTGGGGAAGGCGACGCTTACCCTCGCTACGAAAGCGTCAAGGAATGGTTCCAGCAGGACTTCAAGGAATTCCAAGAGTTCGCATTTCGTGAAAAGCTCGGCGCAATCGGTGTGAACCAGTGCGAGGTGACGTACGTCAACCACATAGTGCCCGGCGAAGGTTGGGCCAGCCACGAGGATCTGGACAAGGTTTTCACGCTATGGAAGCATCCGCGTGGCCCTTTCCCCGGGAAGGCGGAGGACGCTGCTTTCCATGCCCGGTTCCCGATCAGGGATGGCTCTGGGCATCCTGTTGGTCGACTTCACGCTGACGTCCAGGCGGCCCTTAACAGCGCGGATAACAAGCCCATGTTCGTCTTCAATCTGACCGCGCGCGGCTTGCTTGGCAGCTCAACGGAATTCTTTGACTTGGGCAGAGAGTGGATTGTACGTTCCTTCGCAGAAATGACAACGACAGAAATGCATCAGGTTTGGAAGAGGAAACGATAATGGCCACCTACGCGCAAGCGCTTCCGGCGCTAACCACAAGCCGCTTCCGCCCGAAGTGGGAGTCGGGGGCCTCGAATGCAGTTGCGTTCTCTACTGCCTCCCATCCATTGGAGCCAACATCTCCGGTCTGGTTGCAGCCGACGATCCAGTCCTTTCTGGACCTACTCCAACTGCCTCAAGACTGGGATGGCTATGGAGCCAGCCAAATCCATGAGCAAATCGTCCAGCAAGCGTTGCTGCTGCTAGTTGACGTTATGGATAACGGCGCTCCGCCGCCGAGTGTGGTCCCTCTCAGCGACGGGGGCGTCCAGAGTCGAATGGCATCGGCATGGTCGCAACCTCGAGATCGAATTCCCCGCCGACGAACCAGCGGGGTTCTACTATTACGAAGACAACAGCGCGACTGAGTGCGAAGGGCCGATTTCCAGAAGCTACGATCAACTTCAAAGGTACATCGCGAGTCTGAAGTGAACCCTGTCAGGCATGGTCACGAATTACGCCAACGATCCGAGTATCCCGCATGATGAGAGGCTCTTTCGGCGTATCCACCTCACTCACTTAACGGGAAGCGACGGAGGCAAGACCGGGGTGTCCTCCGCAGCCTTCCGAAAGACTGATCTGTCGGTGACTCTGGAGAACGCAATGGTGAGCGCGGGCCGTCTTCCGGACGACGCCCTACGAAATCACCCTAATGACCTGTTAATGAGTGTCACAGCAGGTGTCTGCCGCGACCACGGACAGCAGGTTGGCCCGGACCCAACTGCCGAGGAACCTGCGCACGGCTATGTGTTTGGCAAGAAGAGCAAGCCCATACGGAGGGCGCTTCGTGATGCTGCTAAATGGGTAGTTCCGACGGAACCTCCGCCCTACGACCAGATCTGCGACCGGAAGAATCAATTGGGGATCAGCGGCGAAGATGCGGGGATGACAGACTAACTGCCGGAAATCGACGGACATCAATACCAATCCGTAGGGTCGCAGCCAGGATCGCCTCGTTTCTGTTGACGAATTAACTCGCCGAATGCTAACCATCAGGTGAACGCTGGTGATATGGTCAGCCAGCGGCGGGCGAAGCCCCTCAAAACTCCCAGCGACCGAGACCGAGCGATGGGACGCTCGTTAATCCCTTTTCCTCCTACGCAGTCGCCCGCATTTCACTGATGGCACGAACGCGTCGCCTGTTTTGTCAGGTCAACGAAAAGGACCACCCGCGCCAATAGACAGACCGGACGATTCTGCTTGCTTGTTCCGGCCATACGAGTGATGAATGGTCCTGCGCAGAACAACCGCGTAAACCATTGAACTGAAAGGATCACGAACCATGAACAACGCAGACACCACCACCGGCGCCGGCAGCGTCGCCATTGCGGAACAGGGCGCGCACGTCGCGCCGGAGAAGCCGTCCTCGAAGAAGGGTGCCACCCAGAAGAAGGGCACGCCCAAGGCGAAGAAGACCACCAAGGCCGCCGCGCCCAAGAAAGAAGCCTGGGCCGGCAAGAAGGCTCCAAAACCGGCAGCGGAGGGCAGCAACAAGAAGGCCGAGGTAATCGCGCTAATGAAGCGCGCAAAGGGCGTGACGTTGGCCGAGATAATGGAGGCCACGGGCTGGCAGAAGCACACCGTTCGCGGGTTCGTTTCCATCCTCGGCAGCAAGGGCGGGGAGAAGATTGAATCGTCAAAGAACGCGGACGGCGAACGGACGTACAAGATCGCGAAGTAGCCCGCCCGTTCCGCCCTTTTCCAAACGCCGCTCCTCGTACCAGCCGGGGCGGCGTTTCTGTTTGTGGAGCCCCGGATAGTGGCGCTGCCGGGCGCGTTTTGGGTGCGCCTTACTTTGAGTCTTCCTCGACCGGTCTCACCAGTTCCGCAATCTGGCTGCACTCCGATTCCTTCGGTTGTTCTCAGGTGAAGCCATACCCAACCGCCCCAATCGACTTCATCGACTCGATAGACATTGCCCAGCGCCTCTGCAAACGCACGCTTGACCTTGCGAGGACACTTGGGCGTATCGAGGTGAGGAGGGATGCGAACGACGCGCACTCTGTCCCCGATTTGGTATGGAGGGCGTTCCATTGCGATCAGCCCATTCTACGCCGCCCCCCGCTTTTCCAGCCGCCCGGGGCAGGGAAGTAAGTGACGTCACGGACCGGTCACGTCACGGCTGGCTGGCTTATGTAAGCCGGACTACCAATCAAAACATTGCAGAGTGGGAATGTTCCGGCCAGGCAGGCGCGACGTTGGCCCGAATTTGGCGCGTAAACGCGCCTCTGTGGCGTCGGCAGGCCAGAGGCGGACAATGGTGGCTGCTAGCGCGGCGAACGCCCGGTGGACTTAACGCGCTACCCGGGCTGAGCGGTGCCGTTTCGGCGCGAAATGGCCGCCGCGTCTAGTGGCGCTTCTCCTCCACCGGATCGACCACGCTCAGCGGCGTCACTTTGCTCGAACCCCGGAGGATCATGACATACACGTTGGCGCCTTTCCAAAAGCTGTCGCGAGTTTCGGGAGGAAGGGCTGTCCACGCCAAAGAGAGGGCACCTGTTGGCGAAGCGTCATAGGCCATGAGGCAGGCGTAGTCGTAATTCCATTCTGGGTGCTTCTTAGTCGCGGCGAGACGGGGCAGACCTCGGTAGAAGAAGGCCTGATAAATATCAGTGACAAGCTGTCGTTGCGCATAGTCGATCGAGCCGCGCGGAAAGTACTTCCCCTCGAAGACGATGGAATGAGGAAACGGTTCGCGGAGAGAGAAGTCCGGGCAGCTTTGGGTCAACGCGTGACCTGTCTTGGGGTTCTTCCAGCCCTGATACACATCGGTGGGGCTGGCGCCCAGAATCTTTCGGAAAGGGTGGCGCTCCCACCGAATGGGCGACTGCCGCGACAGGCCTGGCGTCGTGTGGTGGTACTCATTGAGCAATGCTTGTTGTGCCTTTTCACTTGACCATCCGACTTGGGCCTTCAGCACCTCGAAGAGCTCCTTGAGCGCCCACCCGTTGAGAAAGGCCGCTTCCGGAAGGCGCAAGTGCTTCTGCTTATCGTCAGTCTTCGCCGCAGCGACCGTGCGTCGAATCAAGGACTCCATTTCGGCGGGTCCCGGCAGATTATTATTCAGCGTCTCTTTTAGTCCTTTGAGAAACTCTAATGCCTTATCCTTGCTCGTGACGTCCACTGGGGGACCTCCGTAGTTATCGTTCCACTGTCCTTAAACGAGGCCTCGGCGGGGTCTCGCTTCCAAGATTCCCATGTGCGAGGCGCTCATACTCTCCGTGCAGCTGATTGCAATCTACTCCTGCTTCGCCAGCCACTCCTTGTACTCTTGCGCGAACTTCTCGTCGAAGTTCTCCAGCTTCAAAGTCTTCATGTAACGCATAGTCTGGAACAACTGCTCTTTGTATTCAGGATCGTTCTCATCTCCCAATTCTGGATCGTCTGGATAGAACGGCATCAGGTTTCTCCTTTGCAGCGTCATCCTGCAGCTCGTACATCGCTCTCCATATCCGGTGGAGGGCGCCTTCGTAGTCGTCACGACCGTTGAATCGCGCTACTTCGTTCTTGAAATTCGCCCAATCCTGCTCTTGCCCTAATTCGACAAGAGCACCGACCCATACTTCCTTGGGGACGATCAGGCGATAACGGTAGTCCCGATTCGGAAGCGTCACAATCTCTTCGCGAGCCAGCGCCGGGAAGCGCTTTTGAAGATTGACGAGATGAGCGGCGCGACGCGCCCGGATCATCACCGTTCCCGAATCAATCGAGCCATCTGGCCTGCCGGCACAGGCAATTGAGAAAAAACCGTAACGGGTGAAGAGCCACACTCATGCACCTGCCTTTACTCACACCTAACACAAAAAGCTGGCGGTACACGGCTCATCTGTCTAAGCGCGATTTCTTCAGATGAAGCGCAACGTTGTCCCGTTTCAGGACTCGGGCCACCGACTCCAGCCTCCAGGCCGTGCCTCGGCGGGTCCGGAACGCTCGATGATTGAGTGAGGCTGCAATTCCCCGCAAGGGCACGCCGTCGCTTCGCAGCCTCTGGATTTCAGCCAGAGCCTCCTGCTCGCCGAGGTCGGGTACCAGGTGCTGCCCGTCTTCCCCGAGCCGATAGCCATACGCCACGTTGCCGACACGCTCGCCGTTGCTGCGCTTGTGGCTCATGGCGTCCCGCGTGCGTTCGCCAATCGCCTCCCGCTCCCACTGGCTGACCGCCGTCATGATGTTCAGCACCAGCCGCCCGGCGGCCGATCCTGTGTCGAGCGATTCCGCGACGGATATCAGGGCGACGCCGCGGCGCTCGAACCGCTCCAGTAGCGTACAGAGGTCCTTCACGCTCCTGGTCAGGCGGTCCAGCTTGGCCACGATGACGGCTTGCACTCCGCTGGAATCGACCAGCGCCAGCAGCCGGGCCATGCCCGGGCGATTCAGGCTTTTGGCGGATTCGCCTCCGTCCACGATGACGTCGAGCAACTCGGCACCGTGTACTACTGCCATGGCGCGGATCTTCTCCGTCTGGGCATCGAGGGAAACACCCCGGTCTGCCTGTTTGTCTGTGGAAACGCGGACGTAGCCAACTGTTTTCATCGAAATGACATGTTGTGCCATCAACGCGGCGGATTTCAAGTGAATCTTACTGCCTAAGTCGAGCCAGGTGGTCACGGCATGCCGGTTTGCAGCGGCTGTCGTGCCGCCCGCCGGCTTCGTATGGACATTCGGTGTCAATATCGCTGGCCACGGGTGACTGGGCATCACGGAAGGAACGTCCTACAACGCCGCGTCTGGATCACCAGCCGCGCACGTCTCAAATGGCGACGATTCGTCCGTATGTCGCTCAGCGAAGCGCGTCCGAGTCAGGCTCAGAGTCGGCGGATTCGCGTCGACGAACGGCGACTGGAGCGGTCCCGAACCAAGCTGCAAAGCCCGCGAGAATGCAGAAGCATCAACCAAGGCGGATCGGCCACAACGAACGCCCGCCGATGCGGCCGCACTGCTGAACCTCAGCGGCGCCACGCGATGTCGGGCGTTAGGGAGGACGATAGAGGAAATGTCTCATCACTTCCAAGGTGCGCACCGCAAAGTCTCGCGAGCAAAGGAACACATCGCAGCTTTGGAGGGCGAAACCGTGGCATTCTTCAACGCCACACCCTACATCTGGGTAGCAGAGCCTGACACGAAAGAGCCGCTCCTTGAGATTCATAAGCTGCGGTTCACTCGAGGTCTTCCTGACCTGTGTGTCACGTTGGCTTCTGATGCACTGCATAACCTTCGAGATGCGCTAGACAACGTGGCGTATGGGTTGGCGGTGGCTGCTGGAAAAATTCACCCCCTGCACACGGCCTTCCCCTTTGGCGGAAGCGCCGCCGATTTCGAGAACAACCTAGGACGATGTAAGGACGTCCCCGAAGAGATCCACACCGTTTTTCGAGCTTACCGGCCATACAAAGGAGGGAACGATCTTCTCTGGGCACTCAACAAGTTGGCAGTGACAGACAAACACAAGTTGCTCACTATCGCGCTCAACTCGAAACTCGGCGATGTCCATGCTGAGGGTGCTATCCACCACATTCCGGTCAACCCTGCTTGGGATAGTGCTAAGCGGGAAATCGAGATCTTCACCGGTTTTGCCGGTCAACCAGTCAAGGGTAAGATTGAGATCGGTCTTTTCGTCGCCTTCGAAGACGTTCCCTTTGTTGCAGGCGAACCGGCTCTGAAAGTACTCGACTATTTTGTGGAACTCGTCGGGGACATCTTGTCGCGTCTCGACACGGAAGGACAACGTCTCGGGATTTTCAAGTGATCGTCAAGAAGCGAATATTGGATGGGGGCGTTGAGGAACGGACCTGACCGTATGGATCGAACGACCTATCAGGAGATGTTGAAAGCGCTGGAGGAGATCGATAGCTGGCTCTGCGACCAAGGGTTCACGAAGCTGGACCGCATCCGGCGGCACAAGCGGAATCTGGCGGTGCTCGTCGAGGCGCTTGAGAATCGCACGCTCGACCTATTTCAAACCGAAGCCAACGCCGAGAGGCGGCGAGAGCTCATGTGGTCCCTCGTGGACTCAATGGAGTTCACTGACTCCATCGCCTACCTCCGCGCTATGGCGTGCGAAATTCCGCACGAGGTTCTCAGGAGAGCACTGGACGGCCCGACCGACCTCACGTTCGAAGATCATAACTCCAATCATGCGCGCAATGCGATGTTCGAGATAGTGATCGCTGGAAGATTGGCGAAGCGCGGACTCGTCCCGCGACTCGGTGGGGAGCCTGATGTAGTATCGAGGCTTGAGGATCGAAACATTCTCATCCAGTGCAAGCGCGTCTTCTCAGACAGAAGCCTTGAGGACAACTTGCGTGCCGCTGGAAAGCAACTCAAACGTGACCTTACGAGGTCCAGCGACCCGCGCGATTGCGGAATCGTCGCCATCTCGATATCCCGGATCTTCAACGAAGGCGACAAGCTTCTGGTGGTGAGTAATGAGGCGGCGCTGAGGCAAAAGCTAGAGGAAGAAGTTGACGTCATCAGAAGTCGCTGCACGGGGTGTTACAGGAACATCAACGATCCCAGAATCGCTGGCGTCCTGTATCACCTGTCGACGCCGGCGTATCTGAAAGAGATCGGTCTGTACATGGCGGCTCACTCCGTCACCATTCATCCAATTCCATATAAGGCTGATCGCGCGCTCCTGAAGAAGCTGGAGGGCTATATATGAGGTTTCTCAAAACGATTGCTCTTGCCGTCGTCGTCGGGTTTTGATCGGCATGTTACGTTTTTGTTCCCCCTTCGATTAGGCGTTGCTCGATTCCTCCGAGCAACTGCTTGGTTAGGTGGACATGGCTTTCCGTTCGGCGTATAAATGAATCAGGGCCCGGTTCGACAGGCCAGCGCAAAGCGCACCCTCCGAAAGATCCCAAATTCCAGTTGCTAGCAGGTGCATGGATGAACGATCTGAAGGTGTGCTCGTGGCCGATTGACAGGCCGATTCCCTACGCTCGGAATAGCCGCAAGATTCCCGAGCGCGCGGTGGACAAGGTCGCCGCGTCGATCAAGGAATTTGGCTGGCGCGTCCCGATCGTCGTCGACAAGGACGGCGTCATCATCTGCGGCCACACACGACTGCTGGCCGCGAAGAAGCTGGGCCTCCGCGAAGTTCCGGTCCACGTCGCCGACAATCTGACGCCGGCCCAGGTCAAAGCGTACCGGCTCATGGACAACCGGAGCCACGAAGACACGCAGTGGGATCTGGAACTCCTGGGACCCGAGCTTGCGGAACTGCGCGGCCTCGATTTCGATCTGGAGTCTGACCGGTTTCGACGAGCGCGAGATCGACGAGTTGCTTTCCGACCCGGGCGCCGACGACCGCGCCAACATCGCGCCGCCGGTTCCCGAGCATCCCGCCGCCAGGCTCGGCGACGTCTGGGCGATGGGAAAGCACCGGCTCATCTGCGGCGACTGCACGCAGCCCGATGTCGTGGCGCAGTTGCTGGGCGACCGTGAAGCCGCGCCTGATGGTGACCGACCCACCCTACGGAATCGAACTGGACTCCGAATGGCGCGACCGTGCGGGCTTGAACGGCTGCGGCCCGGCCGAGGCCAGCTTACATGAAGCACCGAACCGACGGGCCACACCGAAACCACCATCTCGGGAGACACGCCGCGCCGACTGGTCGGAAGCATTCGCGCTTGTGCCGGATCTTCAGGTGGGCTACGTCTGGCACGCGTCGAAGTTCACGTCGCGAGGTCCTCGCCGGGCTGCTGCGAATCGGCTTCCTGCATCACCAGCAGATCATCTGGGACAAGACCAGAACCGTGCTGACCCGCACGCACTACTGGTTTCAACACGAACCCTGTTGGTACGTGCGAAAGAAGAACGCGCCGTGGTTTGGCAGGCCCGGCGACAACTCGACGATCTGGTACGTGCCCCTCGCCGAAGTTCATCATGGGCGGTCGAAGGAGGAGAAATACGATCATCCGACGCAGAAACCAGTCGAACTGATGCGCCGGCCGATTCTGAATCACACCAAGCGCGGCGAGGCGGTATACGATCCTTTCCTCGGCAGCGGCACCACGCTCATCGCCGCGGAAATGACGGAGCGCGTCTGCTACGGAATCGAGCTCGATCCGAAGTACGTCGACGTGATCTGTCCAGCGGTGGCAGGGATTCACCGGCCAGCAGGCCACGCTGGACGGCGACGGCCGCACATTCGAGCAGATCAAGGAAGCGCGGCTGGGAGTCCCGGCATGAATCGAACGTTGCCGCCGCGAGATCGCCGACATCGACGCCCGATCCGGGCTGGCCATCCCGACCTCGATGGGCTGCTCTCTTGGCACTCTCGGACTGGAGCGCCGAGTTGCGTCTGCTCGAAAAGGAGGTGAGGATGGCACGCCCTGAAGCGAAGATCGACCTGGTCGAACTCGAAAAGCTCTGCACGATGCAGTGCACCGACGAGGAGGTCGCCGCCTTCTTCGGCGTCAGCACCCGGACGATCGAGCGTCGGCGCAAGGTCGAGAAGTTCAGCGAAATCATGGACCGCGCGAAGGCCAAGGGCCGGATCTCGGTTCGCCGGCATCTGTTTCGCCTGGCAGCCGAACGGCAACATCGCGGCCGCGATCTTCCTTGCCAAGAACCTGCTCGGCTATCGCGACGTCGTCAACAACGAACATCAGCGGGCTCGCGGGTGGTGCCGATCCAGATTGCAACCAAGACCAGACCTGTCCCAACTCACCGATGAAGAACTCAGGCAGCTTCGCGCCATTGCTGACAAGACCCTCCCTGCGGGACGAGATTGATCGCGAGCTGGCCTCCCGCAGCCTCCGCGAGTTCGTGCGTCAGGCATGGCCCGTTGTCGAACCGTCCACGCCGTTCGTCCCGGGCTGGCACATCGACGCCATCATCGAGCACCTTGAAGCGGTCACCCGCGGCCAGATCCGAAACCTGCTGATCAACGTCCCGCCACGGCACATGAAGAGCCTGCTGGTGTCGGTCTTCTGGCCGGCCTGGGAATGGATTCGGTGTCCTGAGCGCCGATGGCTCTACAGCAGCTACGGCGCGCAACTCAGCATCCGCGATTCGATCAGATGCCGGCGCCTGATCGAGTCGCCGTGGTATCAGGCTCGCTGGGGGGACCGCTTCGCGCTCACCAGCGACCAGAACACCAAGGGCCGCTTCGACAACAACCGTTCCGGCTATCGGCTCGCGACTTCGGTGGGCGGCGCCGCCACGGGCGAGGGCGGCGACCGCATCGTCTGCGACGACCCCCACAACGTGCAGGAAGCGGAGTCCGACTCGGTCCGCAAAGCCACTCTCGACTGGTTCGACGTGGTGATGTCTACGCGCGTGAACGATCCGAAGACCGCGGCCAAGGTTGTCGTCATGCAGCGGTGCCACCAGCGCGACCTGAGCGGACACCTGCTGGAGCAGGGCGGCTGGGAGCACTTGTGCCTGCCGGCCGAGTACGAAGAGCCCACGCCGAGCCACATCGATCGGCTTCGTCTGACCCGCGGCAGGAACACGGCGAGCTTCTCTGGCCGGAACGATTCGGACCATCGGAATTAGAATCGTCTCAAGCGAAGTCTGGGCAGCTACGCCACAGCCGGACAACTTCAGCAACGGCCTCGCCCGGCGGAGGGTGGTACTGCTCAAGCGCCACTGGTGGCGTTACTGGCAGCCGCGCGGCGCGAACCTTCCGCCCGTCATCGTCCGCCTTGCCGACGGCACACAGCGTGTCCATCGCCGCAGTCGATTTGCCCCAGCGTGTTGACGAACAGATCCAGTCCTGGGATTGCGCGTTCAAGGATCTGGAGACTTCGGATTATGTCGTCGGCCAGGTTTGGGGCCGGCTCGGGTCGGCTTATTTGCTGGGCGATCAGGTGCGGGCCCGCATGGACTGCCCTGCAACCGTAAAGGCGGTTCGCGAGTTGTCTCGGCGTAACGCCCGGCGCCGTGGCGAAGCTGATCGAGGACAAGGCCAACGGATCAGCCGTCATCCAGATGCTCCAGCGCGAACTGCCCGGCCTGCTACCTGTGAACCCCGCAGGGCGGCAAGGTGGCGCCGCGCCGCCGCCGTCAGCCCGCTGATCGAGGCCGGCAACGTCTATCTGCCTCACCCGCAGCACGCGCCTTGGGTGAACGACTTCATCGAGGAATGCGCGGCGTTCCCCAACGGCGCTCACGATGACCAGGTTGATGCGATGACCCAGGCGCTGATTCGCTGGAACATGCCTCAGCCAGAACAGGTCATCGTGTACTACCAGGATCTGGTGAGTATCAGCCCGATTTGACTCTGCTATTGCCTATTAAACACCCCGCCCAGTGAACGCACGATGTGAGTGCATTGGCGATTTGGCACTCGTCCAGACGCATCCCCGCCGAGAAGTGCGTTAGATTTGCTTGCCAAGAATCAGGGGCACATAGCTTCGGGCGTCTTGCAGCAATTGCTCGCGCGCAATACCGGCCTTGGCGCGAAGTTGCAAACCCTTCATCAAGTCAACGAGCGCACGGCCTCGCACCTTGGCAGAGGGTGTGCGAGTCAGGCGCCCCGCCTTCATCTCCTGCTCGAAACGTTTCGCGAAAATATCAGCGGCTGCGGTGAGGCCCTTCGCGAGATACGAACGGATCTCCGTTACTCGCTCCGACTGTCCCAGCGCCGCGGCGACCATCATGCAACCGCCGCGAGCCTCACCCGAAGCGAGGTTGACGGTAGCCTCGCAAAAGGCGGTCACGGCCTTGTGGATGTCCGGCTCCGCTTGAAAAGCTGCCATTATGGGAGCTCCATACGTTATTGCATAGCGCTCGACCGCCTTGAGCAGCAGGGTGGACTTGTCTCCGAAGGCTCGGTATAGCGCGGGTTTGGTGACGTTCACGGCCCGTGCGATCCGCTCTACGTCAACTCCTTCATACCCATGCTCCCAAAACATCTCAACGGCACGGTCGAGTGCTTCGTCGGGGATAAAGCCTTTTGGACGTCCTCGGGCGCGCTTCGAACTATTAGTTACCATCGCGTACGAAACTCCTTGCATTGTCGCTGTGATTATCGTACTCTAGCGTATGTAATACTTCAAGACAAATAAACGCAGGAGACAACATGGATAAGTCCAAAGGAAAAACAGCACGACCTTCACCCTTCTCCACGGAGACGCCCATGGAACATTCTATCGCGCTCGTCACCGGCACCACCTCCGGGCTCGGTTATGCGGCAGCCAGCATGCTCGCCACCGAGGGCTACCGCCAGGTCATCGTCACCGGCCGCAGCCTGGCCCGGGTCCAGGAAACGGCCGCTCAGCTCGCGGCTGAGACCAAGAAACAGGTCTTCACGCCGCTGGAGCTGGATCTGGACTCGCCGTCCAGCGTTCAGTCCGCCCTCGCCGAGCTGGTCAAGCGGGGTCAGCCGATCGATTTCCTGCTGCTCAATGCAGGGTTGGTCCCAGGTAAGAAGCGCGTGCTCACTGCGGCGGGCGTCGAGGCTTCTCAGGCCCCGCTGATCGGCCATCATCAACTGACTGTCGGGTTGCTCCGCGCCAACCTGCTGAGCCCCAACGCGCGGATTGTTATCGCCGGTGCGGAGCCTGCCCGAGGGGGCGTCCCCATGTTCAAGTACACCGACGTGCCAGCCTTCGCGGCCAAATACCACCAGGGTGACCGAACCGCCGCTGTGGAAGCCCTGATTCGCAACGGGCCGAACGTGAAGTACGTGCCCAACAATGCGTATGCCGACGCGAAGCTCATTATCGCTTGGTGGGTCGCGGCGCTGGCGCGCCGGCTACCCTCCGGCATGGCCGTGTACGCTGTCTCGCCCGGTGGGGCGACCGCCACCAAGGTGGTGCGAAACGCTGGCCCGTTGTTGAAGTATCTGTTTATCCCAATCGTGAACCTCATTCCCGGCATGAATCAGACGCCGGAGACCGCGGCCCGTCGGTACCTCCAGGCGTCGGAGTTCGGAACCGACGTCTCAGGGCAATTCTTCGCCTCGGCTCAAGGGAAGTTCTCAGGCCCAATTGAGGCGCAGCGCCAGCCACACCTCCACGATCGCGCCAGCCAGGAAGCCGCGTGGCAGGCCGTCGTCAAGGTCTCTGGCGTCGACTTGTCTTACCCAGCATCCGTGAGCGCGGTGTCCTGAAGGTAGCGACGGGTCGCGGTCGAGTGCTTCGTCGGGGATAAAGCCTTACGAACTCTCCCGGCGCCTCGCAGGATCGACGATTACCGCGAACTGTTTTAGTCCCGGACCCACGCTCACTGGCCTGGGCGACAACATGCGAGGTCTATCTTGCAGCAGTCCCGTGGTTGTTAAAGCGCATTCCATCTTTGCTTGCATTTCCGGAAGGCGCAGCGAGAACTCCCGTCTACGTCGCGTCCTCGCCCGATCTCGACGGTGTCTCCGGCAGATTCTTCAAGCAGTGCCGAGAGGCGCGCACCAAACAGATTACGTACGACATCGACGTGTCGGCCAGACTCTGGAACATGAGTCAAGCGTTGTATGAGAGCCGCGCCACCGCGTGTTCAAGCTGCCTCGCCCTCGGCTGAGCAAGGCTATCCCCTGGCCTCGGTTATGCTACCGATATCCCGAGATAACCAGTACGATGAAGGTTCAGGCGAATTGAAGGAGAGTTCGATGTCTGATCCAATCATCTACGTGCCCATCCTGAAAGGCAAACAGGGCGAGTTCGGTGCCCTTCGGCTTCTTGCGGAAGAGGTTCGATCGGAGATCATGCCATGCATCGAAGTTCCGCCGGTCCCATATGATTTCAAGAACCAGCGCCCGAAGATCACCATTGACCGACACCTCGCAACGGTTGCCGACTATCTGCGCCGCTCCTGGGGGCATTTGCCGTTTTTCCTAGATGTAGGGCTACTCCCGCCGGAAGCCCGCACTAGCGATGGCCAGCACCCGGTAGATAAGTTGTTCGATGTTTGTAAGGAGAAGGGGTTAAGACCAGTGCCGGTGAGCGCCCCGCACCGCGACGCAGCTCATCAGGGTGCCGTGGCCACCAGAGCTTCGGCCAACGGCGTATGCCTGAGGCTTCCTGTGGACGAACTACTCAACGGGGATGCGCAGCAGGTCATCAAGTCTCTGCTGGCGAGGGTCAAGATTACGGAACGCGCCAAGGTGGATTTAATTCTAGACCTCGGGTTTATCATGGAGAGCCATGTCACAGCCATCCGCAACGGAGTCTTCTCCGTGTTGTCGAACCTGCCGAGCATTACCGAATGGCGAAGCGTGGCGATCGTAGGGTGCAGCTTTCCAGAAAACTTGATTGGACTGGTGCCGGATAAAATCACGGCATTCTCTCGCGCGGAATGGCTTCTTTGGAAGGGCATAGTTTTGAAGAAGGGCGGCACAGCCAGGTTGCCGATTTTTGGGGACTATACCATCCAACATCCGGTACAAAGAGAAATCGACCAGAGGGTGGTTGGTCCTTCAGCAAGCGTCCGCTACACCACCGAAGAGCAGTGGTTGGTATTTCGGGGGCGCGGCGTGCGGACGCCAAAATCTGGCGGGTTAGCGCAATATAAGAAGCTGTCCGCCGAAGTGATCGCTCACGCCGGCTATTCCGGGAAAAACTTTAGTTGGGGAGATCATTACATCTACGACTGCGCTCGCGGCGCGGCTCCGACAGGGAATATGCCGCTGTGGCGTAGCGTCGGGACCAACCATCACATCACATACGTTTCGCATCAGGTCGCCACTGCTCTCGGGTCTGCAAAGCTTTCCTGACAAGTACTCGGAGTTCGTTAATGGGGATTTCCGCGGCAACAACCCGATGAAGTTCTTCGCGGTTTTTCTTTCTTATCCCGCGAATGCCTTTCTCAAGCAACAATTGGATCAGCTCGTCCCGCCAAAGCAGACTGGCTAGGCAAACAGGATTGACACCCGGATTTTCTCGTGGTTTCCGCTGCCATCGAAGTTGAATCCCATTCGGCGATTCTGTCGCAACACACACGCCCCACCATGACGGGATCATACCAATGGCATCGGACAAGTGACTATCAGCGACAACTAGCGTCACGGTATCGAATACCGAGCTGAACGCCTGTATTTGGGAAGGCAGGCGGTCCAGCGTGTCCGTCGCGCTCTTGATCTCATACCCGTGTAGACTTCCGTTCACGACGGCCAAGTCAACCCTTGCACTGCCGTTCAGGACACCAAGTTCATCGATCCTGATCGTTCCGGGTTCACCAGAGAAGTACGAATCGACTTGCCCCCGCAATGCGGTTCTCACGTCGATGTCGCGCATTGGCGAACTCCCTGTCTTCGCATTTTGCTTCTCAGCTCTCTGAAGGCTCGTTGGACATGAGACTGAACCGGGGAGTCTCAACGAACGCTTCAAGAGCCTTGTCCACGAAGCGACCTGCCACCTCGGACTGGTTTCGCCCATAAATGCCCTTTGTGGCGATTCTGACGAGCAGCGCAGCAGACTGCCGGGAAACGGTTATCTTGATCGATACCCCGTCGGAAGCATTCGCCTTGCGTGACATAACAATGGTCTAATTAGACCATTAGTATGCTCGACTTGACAAAGAAGATCAACATGCCTGCACCAACGGCAAGGGTGGCCGGAGAACCAGATTCGCGTCCGACCCGATGAAGGGGAGGCCCCAATTACCACCAAGAAAACGGTAGCGGCTGGGGTTTGCGGAACTCAGCGTTGCCCAGTTGGACCGGTTCCCTGCTCGTTCCGGCGCGACCATGCAGCAGGAGGAAGGCGGGAGCGTGATTGAACCCAGCAAGATCATTGAGCGCACTACGGTGAGCCAGACCGGCGACTATACCGTCATACAACTGAAGCGACAGAACGAGTTGACGCGCGCAATTCAGGATCGAGTATCCGACCCCGGCGTCAGTATTTTCTTGGCGGACGGTGTGATGTCGGCGGGGAATCGAGGATTGAAAGAACACCGTCCCAAAAGACCAAGGTTGCGCCTGCCGCGCAGTGCGGACCGCAGAAAGCTACTTGGGAACGATCCGGGAGATCCGCTTCATGCGCCGAATGACAGAATCAGGCTGAGGGGTGGTGGTCTGAGCAGTTATGATGGACCGCTTAGGCTTGCTTTTCATGCGATCACCGATGCATTCACCCCAGGCCAGTCCGCCAGCGGGAACTCGCAGGGCTCCCCGACAACTTCGAGTGCTGCCAGGAGTTCCTCGAAGCTCCCCACCGTCCGGGGTCCGAATCGCGTCGCCACGACGAATTCCTCTTCTGCCCCCGGACGATGAACCATCCATGCGATTCCTCGACCAGCGGTGCTCTCGCCGCAGTCACCAACACCGAAGGCGCCGAACGCATCGCCGCCAGGCGAGAATAACTGGAAGTTGTCAGATGAGAACTCGAAGACGTCTGGATCGGTCGTAACCCGAATCGGCGTGCGGCCCGGCAGCCCGAGCCCGTACGATCCGGGATCGAGGGGTCGGAAGTCCACTTCGGGCGGCCGCGCACGGGCAATCTGAATCGCATGGTCGAGATCGTGAAGGGTCAACGCGGGTTCAGGGAGGGCAGGGAGATCCAGCGAGCCCTCCACCGTCACATCGATATCGAAACCGCTCTCGTCTGCATCCCTGACCTGTTGCTCCAGATCCGCAAGGAATCGCTGACGCGCCGTCTCGCGCGCGTCCCGGTCAAGCAATGCCAGCTCTTCGAACCGGCGCGGCAACCGGGACAGAATCGGCTGGAGCCGCCCCACGATTCCCTGAAACAAATTAATCCGGTTGCCGACGGTGAAGAATACATCCTGCTCCACCGTGTCTTTGTAAGCGAAGCTCAACACGCGAATCACCGGACGCGGCTGGCCGAGACGGTCGATCCGTCCGATGCGCTGCTCCACCTTCATGGGATTCCACGGCAGATCGTAGTTCACCAGCACGCCGGCGAATTGGAGGTTCAGTCCTTCGCCCGCGGCGTCCGTACACACCAGCAACCGCACCTGCCGATCGCGAAGCCTGCGCTTGATTTCCTCTTTCGAACACGGCACCCACTGACCGCTGGCATCGCGCCAGGCGCCGCCCGCACCGGAGTAGCAAGCCACGGGCATTCCAGCCATCTGGTCAGCCAGGTAATCGCGGAGGTACTCCATCGTGTCGGTGTATTGCGTGAACACGATCATCGAATCGAAGCCATCCGCGAGACACGCATCCAACTCGATCTTCAGCCGGCGTGCCTTGCTGTCCGTGCCCAACCGCGCGATCCGCCGGAGCAGTTCGTTGATCCGATCCCGTTCGTCAATTGCCTCTGGCGCCTCCGCTGCGAGACAAGCCACTTCCTCGCCGGACATCACCTCATCCGACGTTTCATCCAGCGACGCATCTTCCTCGGTGATGCCTCCAGTGCGCATCAGCCGCCCGTTGAGAGTACGTTTCAGCGCTTCGAAACTCGATGCCAGCCGGCGGCGATACACCGTCATTACGAAACCCACCGCTGAACGCTTCTCGGGAGGGGCCGCCCGGTACACATCGCCGATGAAATCCTCCACCGCGGTATAGAGCGCGCTTTCCGCCGGGGTCATCTCCACGACAACTTCACGCGGATCGCGTTTGGGAACAGGAAGATTGTAGCGCCGCAGCAATTCGCGCGTGTTCCGGACCATGCGGTGCCGCAGCGGGCTCGCCGCCTGCAACAACCGCGTTGCAGCGCGACGGGCGTCCGCATCCAAGGTCTTCCGCGGGATCGCACTCACATCCCGCAGCGCGCGCAGCACCTTCTTGCGCTTCAGTGCTGAAACTCCAGGCAAAATCTGATCCGCTTCGGTTTCGGCCATCTCCCCGAAGGTCGCCTCTGTCGAGCGGAATAGCGACGCGAGGTACTCCAGATCCTCAGGAGAAGGATTACCCGACGCTCGTTGGAAGTACCGCAGGAAGATGCCGTCGTCCCCCTGCCACTCATCCGGCAGCCCCAGCAAATCCATCAGATCCCACAGTTCGACAGGATGCACCTGCATCGGCGTCGCCGTCAGCAGAAGCAGCGACCCGCACTTCGCCTGCAACTTCCGCATCAGCCCGAGCAGCGCGTTGGGCCCTTTCTCCTGCGTACTCCCGGCCCCACGCCGCCGTGCGTGGTGCGCTTCGTCCAAAATAAGGAGATCCCAATCAGCGGCATCGAGCAGCTCTCGCTGACGGTCCGCCCGCCGCATCAGGAAACTGGACACCAGCACCACCGGCTCGGCCTGCCACTCGTCGCGGCCGACGGGCTTCTCAACGGCGTTCCGCCCGCCATGCACCGCCTTCCACACAAGGGCTGCGCCATCGTAGATCGGGACGTTCAAGTTGAACTTCTCGTAAAGTTCGTTCTGCCACTGTATCTGCACACTCTTGGGTGTCATGATCAGCACTCGCTTTGCCAAGCCGATCAGGATCGCCTGCCGGAGGATCAGGCCCGCAGAAATCGTCTTGCCGAGTCCCACTTCGTCGGCGATCAACACGCGGCTCGGCCACTCGCTCAGAAATCGCGTGTAGGTGCGCACCTGGTGCTGCCACGGCGTCACGGCACTGGTCATCTCGCCCACGCGCAGCCCGTGCGCCAGGCGCGGCGCCTCACGGATGAACGTCCAGACAATGCGCCGGAACTCATCCGCCAGTAGCTTGCGAGTCTCCGGCTCTGGGGCAGCCCGGCGAGTGGGCGGCGTCACAAAGCGATCATTGCTGGGCAGGAACTCCAGCAGTTTCCTTCTAGCCGCTTCTGGAAAATCGAACACCTTCACAGACCGTGCTCGCCCTTCCCAAAGCCTGGCGAACGCATCCACCTCGTCCTCCAGATGGGCAGATTCCCGGCCGCCGAACCAACCGCAGTGGACGTGGAAGCTCTCCCGGTTATTGACCCAACCCCCCGCCGTCTCGTTGATCGATCCGGAAAAACTCAGCCGGTTGCCTTCGGCATCGGTTAGAATGCCGACCTTCTCGTGGTACAGCCCAGGTGCGTGCGCGGGACGTCCGTCGGGATCGACAGGCACCGCCACCTTCACATCCAGGTGCCCCTGCGAGACCATCCAGGCGAGCATCTTCAGCCCGCGGTCGGCCTCTTGGTCGGGCGGCGTCAAGTCGGCGGCCAGAAGATGGGCTTCGAGGCGCGCTCGCCAGTCGTATCCCTCGCCGATGGCGTCCTGCTCAGGCTGCTGGAGTGTGCAACCGACGATCAGCCGCATGCGGCCGTCATTGGTAATAAGGGCGTCGATACCGCGCGAGGCGAGGGCCAGCGCATCGGCGGAAAAATACCCCGTCATGCGGTCGTACTGGACGGCGCAGGCTAGTGCCGGGTTGTAGAACAACTCGATCAGGTCGCCATCTTCGTGGCGATAGCTGGTGCACCACTCGCGTTCAGTCAGAAGCGACATCAGAAAGCCGGGTTAGCGCCAATCCGAGCAAGCGGTCATTGAACAGTCGCAACTTGCGCTCGGCCGCGTCCGGACCTGCAGGCCAACGAGCCAAGCCGCCCCTAATCGCCGGCACACTGGCTTCGCACTGTTCCCTGTTGATTAGCCAATCGACTGTAGCCAGCAGTTCCATGCCGAGCGGGGATTCGAACCCATCGATCAATGCGGCGGTGCGATCCAGCACCTCCTCCAATGGACGTTGCTCGCTCTGCTTCAAATAGAGGTCGAGGAATGCCCGGCGCTCCTCGTCGAACCAGATGGTATCCGAGGGGCCAGCGTCGCTCAATCGTTTGTCGCAGTGCAGATAGCTACCATCCAGCCCGTTCAGGAGATGCCGAAGGCGGTCCGAGTAGGGCCCGTACTTGTCGGCGGAGAACCGCAAATCCAACGGGTCCTCAATGCCTAACTGGTGAATCGTACGTTCCAGGAACCAGCAGAGCTTCTGAACCTCCAGATAGGTGCATTCGATACCCAAAACCCAATACCGCCGTACCATTTCCGCCACCAGCGCGCGCGCCGGAGTGAGCGTCGCCGCTCCGGTTGGCTTCGCCACATTCTGGTACTTCTCGGTAGGTTCGAATACCACCACCTCCACCGTTTCCAACGACCCGAGAGCCCGTTCGATCTCCGGCCGCACCTCACTCCACTCAAGGCCCCCGTTTCCGCACCCAAGAGGCGGCAGCGCGATCGATGCGATTTTTTTCTCTTCGATCACACGGCGAAGATCCTGCAGCCCCTCGACGATCCATTCCAGCTTCGATGGCTGACGCCAGTGCTTCTTACTGGGAAAGTTGATCAGCCAATGGGGGCCTTCCAGCGCAAGATTCTCGGTGACGAACATATGTCCGACGCGGACTTCCTTGCGCTTGCAGGCCTCTTCGTAAGCGCGGAAATTGGCGGGAAAGGCCTCTTTGAACATCAGGGCAATGCCCTTTCCCATGACACCGACGGTGTTGACGGTATTCACAAGCGCCTCCACCGGCGCTTGCAGCAAATTTCCTTGACGAAACGTAATCATATTAAAAGTACCAGCCTGGTTGCATACGAGTTTCGATTTCCAGTTTCCGCCCGGCGGTCTCGGACTGAATCCACGAATTCGCTGCCTGGTTATAGCAGCATACCCCTATTAAGGCATTTATTGGCAAGTGTTTCCAGATGAGAGCTTCGGCCTGATAGCGCTCCTTCTTCCCAGGGTCATCGGGGTCGTGTTTGAAGTTCCGGCTCTGTAGCAGAGGCCAATCGATCTGGTCCAACTCCGAGAGATCGCTGAAGAACTCCGCCGCAGCCGGATAAGCATGTTGATTCGTGAAGACAAAAGGTATTCCCAGTTGTTTCACACGATGCAGCGACGAGACCAATATCGCAATTTCCTCGTTCGGCACATGCTTGATGCCACCGTATCCCGTCTTGATGTTGAACATCATGATGGAAAACGGCGTGAAATAGAAAGGCACGTAGTCGCTCAGCGTGCCTCCGGGCGGGATGGGGACCACGCGCCGGGACCGCCTATCGATGAGATCCGGGTTGCCGATGTTGCGATACTTCGGATCGAGCATCTCTCCGTTTCTGGCGTGCAAGCCATGCTTGAAAATCCACGGCAGATTGTCGCGGTGAACGATCCGGAAGATCAGCGCCTTTTCAGGGTTCAGGTTGGCGGACATGTGTGCGCTAAGCGTCCTCCTCCTGCGTCGTTTTCCCCGTCCGCGAGTTCGAGTGGGAGCTGCTCCGGAATCTTCGGCGCAGGTACCGTTTCGGCGAAGGCCAGCTTACGCAGACGTTCCAGAGCTTCAAAGTCGTTCACCGCGCCCGCGAGATTGGCGTCGGGCTTTTTCTTGCCTGACGAAGCGATTCCCGGCGGCAGCACGTTCAGCAGTGCCTCTAGCGCGGTCAGCAGGGTGGGGTCCCCGCTGAGGTGTGCACTTTCGATCAGGCTCTTTGCGGCGCCGGTGTTCTGTTCGCGTGCTGTCTTCGCTGCCCAGTGCAGCGTGTCGAGCATACACTCTTCGCCGACGTGCCCGAGATTGCCGTTACGGTGGCGCGTGACGCTGTCCCAGAGGATTACATCATCGCCCTTCACTTCACATACCTTCTTCTTCACGTCCAAGTCGAAATCGAGGCCGACCACGCGAGCCAGCTTGAGTGCTTCGTCTGCGGGGAAACGTGGAGCCCGGAATGCGTCCCATGCCAGAACGTACCACTCGGTCAGAGCGTCCAGGTGATGCTGGCGCTTGACGGTAGCGAGTTGTTCCATGCGCCACTGTTTCACTTCACGGCGTGCTGCTTCAAGCGCGTCTTCCGGCCGGACCGCGTAAGGATCGAACTCCTCGAAAAGGCCCTTTTGCTTTGTTTTCGGCTGCGCACGCGCAGTGCCCCGCGTGAGCGGCCATGCTTCTGTGAAAACCTGCAATGCCGGGCCAAAGCAGGCGAGATAAAGGTCGATGCCACCGATACCGGCCTCTTGGAACTCCTTGACTTTGATGCGTACGGCTTGGCGGACGGTAGGTTCTACCTCCTCCCAGTAACGGGGTTCGCTCGCTGCAGTATCGGCTTCGCGGACACGACAGACAAGGAAGATGGTAGAGCGCGCCGCGGATTTCTCACGGATGTGCAGGCTGCCTTCGGACTCCGTGTTCACCGGCCACGAGGCAGTGATCGTGAATCCCGCTTCGATCAGCCCGCCCGCCAGGGCATCCCAGGCACCTGCCGCTTTGTGAGTAAACATCACGGTCATGATGCCATCAGGCTTTAGGACGCGACGCTGTTCCTTAAAGATGGAGGCCATGCGGCGCTGGTAGTCGCGGCCAGCGAGGTTCTTCGCACCTCCTTTTTGGCCCGCAAAGCGGTCAGCATTGGCAACAGCTTCGCGATCCTTATCTGTCAAGTGTCCCGTGAACAACTCCGGGTACAGCAGGCCAGCCGTCCGCTTTAGCCAGACGTAGAAAAAATCCGAAAGCTCCGCGTACATGACATTGTCGTAGTACGGCGGATCCATGACGACACAATCGACGGAAGAATCGTCGAGTGGGAGCGCGTCCGCAGAGGCACAAGTAATCCGAACGACAGGCTTAGGACGCGGCGCGGTGAATTCCAGTTTCCCGTCGGCTGATTTGCCGAGGAGTTCAAGCAACTCGCGGAGTGATTTGCCCGTTTGCCTGACAGCCCAGTCGTATCCGAGGCCGGCGACCGCCGGTGCCATCTCGGCAGTGGCGTACTTGAAGAAAAAGTCGTGTCTGTGGAAAGTGTGCGCCATTACCTCCCGGTTTGCATGCCAAAGACAGGACAGTGAACTGTAATCGACATATTTGTCGATCGCGAGCGCTAAGTACGTAAATGCCGCCCTGTCCAAGTCTGATAGTGCACCGATATCATCTCGTGCAACCTCGCGCACAAGCGTCTGGAAGAGTTCCACACTAGTGCAGTGCACAAATAACTGGCGAGGAGAGAACATCTTCGCGAAAGTCGTTATGCCGAATGGCCCACATCGGTCTGAGGCTCCAAGATACCGATCTTCGTCCGGAATAATGTTCTGCGCGCGCCAAAGAGGCATCCTGTCGGCCAGTTTTTGCTGAACTAGGGCGTCAACATCATCCTCTGGACGGGGCGCGCGGAAACCCCGAACCTTCTCGATTTTGGGATTACCGTTCTTTGCGTACCCGACTATCTGTTCCTTCTTGTAGACAACGCAGTAAAGCTGTTGGCCCATATGGCCGGCCAGCGACTGTGCCTTAATCTCATCCCCGTCTATGTTGCGTCGACACTCCGGGAACGGACATGAACCATCTCCACCTTTGACCGTGGCAGCGGACTGATCGCCTTCGTGATCGACGATTTCGAAACGGACTTTTCCATTTTGGGGAATCAAGCGCACCCCTAGTCCAGAACTCGAGAGCTTCCAATTCGTCGACAGCGGGACGACGCCTCCGCAGTATGGGCAGGTGACCGTTCGCGCCCACAGAAAGGTTGCGTCTTCGCAGCCATTGGAGTTCGCAGGGAAAACCTCCGAAACCAGTGGTTTCACCCGCCTCAAGAACTCAGCGGATAGCTCATCTAAACGTCTCGGCAACTCCGCCCCAAATCGCTGCGGTAGCTCAATGGTTGATTTGAGAACCAAGGACGCTACGGGATTCAGATCGTTGCCGACCGTGTGGGCGCCGAGGCGGATTGCCTCAAACGGGATGCTGCCTCCACCCGCCATCGGATCAAGCACCGACCAGCCTTTCGCGACAGGCTCTGGTAAGTGAGAGAAAGCGCGTGGGTAATCATATGGGTTTTCGACGCGCGCTCCAGATATTTTTGCGCTCGCCATTGCACGTGCCGCAGCCACCGGATCGCCATGGATGCCGAGATCATGCAGGAACTTGTCGTGGTCGGAATCGGCGTCCAGCAAACTCCCGAGGACCGCCGCCCGGCTCGCCACCAGCGGCCGTCGCGCAAACCAGACGTGTAAGTAATATGTTGGCGGAAGCGCCGTCATGGAACGTCGCTCTCGCACACACTCCTCACTCAACGCCGCTATCGGCAGCCAGTCCTCAATCAATTTCCGTTTACTCATGGGGTTGTCAGTAATGTCCTTAACGATGCCAGCACCCGCCGCGGGTACTCGCGGTGCATCGCCATCCCGAGCCAGTAACCCGCCTCCTCGCGCGACATTTTCTCCACTCCCTCGGCCACCTGGCGGATGCGGTCCAGGTTCTTCATCGGGGCCAGCACTCGGAACAGCAATCCCAACGTCAGCGCCACCTCTTCATCGAGCGGCCACCGCTTCGTCTTTCCCGGCTTCAGCGAGCCGAGCACGATTTTCTCCCGCGCCAACCGCTTCAACAAGCGGTTCTCGGCGATGCGCAAGCCCGGTCCCTGAATCGTGGCAACGTGCTCCGGCGCCTTCAGCCGGGGTGTGGCGGGCGAGATGGCCTGCCAGATCTCCAGCCGCCACACGCTCGTCGATTCGACGATCATGCGCAGTTCGTATTGGGGTGTCATTTAAACCTTCCCGGCGATAGCCTCGACAAAAGCCTCGCCACCCCCATACTGCGTCAACCTTTTGGAAAAAGCGTCGGCCACCCCGTCCTTTAGCGATAGCGGCTGCTTGAAAGCCAGGGTGTAGGTGGCCTTGAAGTCAGTCTCGACGGCGGCTCGGATCTGCGGATCGAGGAACGATTTCACCGCGTTCGCCTTGTCCACGCGTCCGGTGAAGCTCACTTCGAACTGTTCGATTCCATCGGCTTCGATGCCCACTTCGAAGTGGCACGTGACATCCGCCTCCTGGAGAGTTGCCATGGCTTGATGCACCTTCCACGTGCCGCCGGCTTCGAACAGCCGCACCGTGAGACTCGCGATGCTGGCCACCTTGGCCTTGCGCGCCTTGTCCCACAGATCGGCCAGCGCCTGGGCGAGCGGCCCCTGCGCGGAGAGTTCCGGCGGCGGTGGCTCGGCGGGTTTGAATCCCGGTAACACCGGCGGCTGAATCTCGCCCGATTTCTCGCGAATGGTCACAACGGCGATCGCCTGTTGCCGCTGTCCGCGGCTGTCGGTGACTTCGACGGTGTAAGTCATCGACTGTTCGGGCCGAACGCGGAGTTGCTGCGTTGCCTGGTCGCTACCAGTGGCAGCAAGCTGCGATTCATTCGATGTGTAGTTGTAAGGCGGGACACCGCCTTTGACGCTGACCACCAATTCGGAAGACCCGCCGCGCTCGATGGTGGTGGGATTGGCCTGGAAGCGAAGTTCCAGCGGTTCGGCGCGCGGCCACAGCTTTTTCGCCTTCGCGTCGTCGATGGTGTGTAGGAAGTGGTTGTCGCTGATGTGAATGACGGGCCGTGGATCGCCCGGTCCCCACACTTGCGATCCCTCCCGGTAAATGAACACGCCCTGGTCGATGCCGTTGCGGATGCATTCAAACAACGGCGTATCGTGAAGCAGGATGGAGAGCTTTGGCGCGCGACGGTATTCCGTCCGTATCTGCGTCGTGGTCATCTCCCCCTTCACCCGGAGGCCGCTCTGGTCGCGGACGAAGGGCGGCGAATCCGGAGTGTCACGGGCTTCGAGCAGCTTCTTCTGTTCGTGCAGCACTCGCTCTACCTGATGCTGGCCATTGCCGGGCGAATCGCCGGCGCCGGAGAGTTCAATGATGGTGTGGCCCAGGTCGAGTTGGGCGCCGGTCATCCGCGAACTCGAAGGGTAGAAGAGGTGGCGGTAGCACTGGAGAATCGCCATCGCCACTTTGAGTTTCAGCTTCTGATACTCTCCCTTAATCTTCCCTGCTGATAATCAGCGAGTTCGCGTTGGTGTTCCGGCTTCTGCAGAATGCCGAGCGCAAGACGGCGGCGTACCGCGTCTCGCATGTTCGGAATCGTTCGCTCGTCTGCCGCGACAAATACAAGGTTGTTCTTGAGTTCGCGGATCTTCCGATCCGTGCCTTTGTACTCGAAGATCTCGGCGATGTCCGGCGGCGGTTGGCGCAGATCCGACGGCACGGCGGTGGATTCGTGATTCATGACCACGAGCAGCGGGCGTCCGTCGCCGACCTCGTCGGGGACCTCGTACGGACCAGCAGGGGAAATCACCGCGTTAAATTCGCCTCGAGGCAGGCTGAAGAGGTTTGCGAATGCGTCTCGTCCAATTCGGCGCGCACATCGGCCGCGTCGATATCCCGCATGGTCCGGCGAATGATCATGGTGAGGTTCGGCTCCACCATGAAGCGCAGAGGGGCGCCGGGGCGGTCGTCCAGGTAGATGGAATCGGTGACGAACTGGACGCGCGCCTGCTCGATGAATGATGGCTCGAGGGTGGGCGAGCACACGGACAACTTCAACTGCTCGGCAGTGATGCCCCTAGCGGAATCGTACGCCAGCGTGTGCCAGAAGATCGTGCGTGCCACGTAGGCGGTAATCGGAGGCAGGCCGGGGTACTTCTGGGCATCTATGCGCTGCGCGAGAGCGGGCTCGTCTCCCGCGACGGCTGCGACATCTGATTTGACCGCTGGCGCGTACTGGCCTTGGCCGAGTTTGACGTTGATCTCGGTGCGGATCGGCTCGAAGGCCGGGTCGAGGTGGTGAGTGTGGATCGAAGCCGCGTCCGGCGGCTGAATTCTCCAGAGGTGGTGAATCGTGCGGGCCAGCAACCGCAACATGCCGCGCGTGCGTTGGAACGTGCTGAGCGACGAGGTCTTCTCAGTCAGCATTTCGAGCAGCTTGGGGTGAAGCGGATAGCTACGGGCGAATCGGTCGCGGAGTTCCGGATCGGCAGCGTCGGCCGGCAAAGTGTCGCGGTTGGAGTTCCACACCTGGGAGTAGCCCGCGATCACCTCCTTAGCCGCGTCGAGATCCACGGTTTCGAAGAGCCGCGCACGGAGAACGTTGGGCGTCTCGTCTTCCTCGGTGGGGTTCAGTGGCGTGGTGCTTCGCACTGCGACGCTTTCCGCCTCAGACATGGCGGCGGCGGCGCGCTCATTCTCATCCTTATATGCGTCGCCGGCTTTGTCGTCCTTACCGACCGCGAGCGTGTAGACGAGCGCGACCTGCGGCGTGGACGCCACGGCCTTAAAGAGGTCGTGGATGAAGGCGGCGAACTGCTTGGATGCGTCCGGAAACGCGCGCTCCACCTTGCGCAGGTAGACGGAGATCTCGTCGAGCAGGATTAGCGTGGGCTGGCCGCCGAAAAGCTCGCGAATGGTCTCCGCGCCCGGAGCGATATGCTTTTCGTCGCTCACGCGAACCCGCTCGTAGCCGTCGCGGCCGGCCAGGCGGTACGCCATCTCGCCCCACAGAGAGCGGGCGAGCAGTCCTGGCTCCAGGGTGAGTCCATTAGCGGGGTCGGCGTTTTCTCCGTCGAGGGCGGCGATGCGGATGGCGCCGGAGGGGAGAATCGCGGGATCGACGAAGTTCGCGGGTGTGGGAACGCCTTTCATTCCACGAACGGCGTGTACGAGCGCGATAAGGGAGTGGGTTTTACCGCCGCCGTACTGCGTCCCCAGCCGGATGATGGAGGACACCTCGCCGCCTTTGCCGGAGAGACGGAGGCAGACCGCTTTCAGCAACTCCTTCATTCCCCGCGTAGGGTAGCTCTTGGCGAAAAACGCGGCGGGATCGAGGTAGTCGGCGGGGGCTGTTCCGTTGACTACGCGCGAAAGATCCGCCATGAATTCGTCGTCACGGATGGTGCCCGCGAGCACATCGGCGCGCGGACGGCAGGTATCGAAGATAGTCGGCAGACTCATATAACTCGCTGAGATACTTCAGTGTAAGCTCCCGAAGATGTCGAGGCAATCTCGCTTGTGAACGCCCTTTTCGCCTCGACTGTTGACAAGATTCCTGAACGGACGCAAGCACGATAATCCGCAATACCAGATTCGGGTCTATCGTGATGAGTAAACCATGACGACCAGAAATAGGACAATCACGGCGACCCCGACACCTGCCACGAAGCCCGTGGCGCTTCCTGTAACACTTGGATGCTGCCCCGCCGAATTGCGGATATGGTGGATCGCGTAAATCCCGGTTCCAGGAATGCCGGCGCTGGTGTACATGCCGCGACGGTTCACGCCGACGTGAAGGCCGCGGGGTCCGACACTCAAGCCAGGCGCCGTGCAGACCGAGATTGAGGCGGATGCCGGGAGCGAGGCGGATGGAGCGACGGAACCGGAGGGGCATCTGCTGGAATGATAGCGCTGGCACCGCGCCGCTGCCTTACGATAAACAGGTTGGGTTCGGCGGTATTATGACCTGAACAGGCCAACCACATCATGGAAGATGAGCCGTTCTTCAATAGATACGCGAACATCTACTATAACCCGAAGAACCCGGCGAACCTGAAAGACTTCGAGAACAGGCAGTTGTTCCTTGGCGCTGCGGCCAGGGTCGTCCCCGATTTCGCCGATTCGCTGTTTAAGGCGACGCATCCCCTTATCTTGGACTGGATTAAGGAGCACGGCTCACTTCCCACTCAGAAAGATCCGCCACGCTGGACCGAGTTTTATACCGGGATCTTCGAGGCAATACGCGATTGGGCCAAAACGTTCAGCATCGACACGGAGTGGGTGATCGCGGAGGCTTACGATGCGTCGATAGTTGCATTGACCTACGCCGAGAAGGGGATCGATCCTATGAAGGCGTTGGGGACTTGGCGGAGGTCCCGCCATGGTAGTGCGAGGAAGCCATTCGACCTTCCGGCCTGGGACCCATATAGGGAGTCCGAAGATGCGTACATTGTGAGAGCGAACACGGCATGGGAGCTAGTCCGGGCTCAACACGTTGAGGAAACGAAGTCCAGACTCGAAGTCGAGGGAGCGGCACCCATGCCAGCCAAACGAAGACGGCGACCAGACCCGGACGTGCGGTTCGAGTGGGCCGCCTTGAACTGGTGCGCCGGCAAGTCGATCAACGAACTGGCCGACCAATACCTCGAGGATACTGAGGCGATCAGGATTGCAGTAGCCCGCGTTCTGAAAGACCTTGGCTTCGGGCGACCAACATAAGACCCTCCCCCGTTACGTTTGGGCGATTTTGAGTTCTGGTGGCACTATGTGACCCATGGTGACCCAGGATTTCATTTCGATCAGTACAGCCTCCAAAAACTACAACGTCAGCAGGCGCACAATCGCACGCCTGATCAAACGAGGTGAACTGCCCTGCCACCGGATTGGAAGACAGATTCGCCTTCTGACTTCTGACCTGTTCGAGTTCACCCGGTCGGCGGGCCTTGCGCCGCCGGGCTCGAACGTCTCGCCGAGCATATCGGTGCCCCCGTGCGCGAACCAGGAGGTCAGGAATGACTCGTGATTCGCTCAAAGAGGGTCAACGCCAGACCGTCGAGATCATCGCCAGCTTGCCCTTCGGCAGAATCGAACGCCTTTGGATCATCAATGGGTTGCCGTGTTACGATCGACCGCCTCGGATCGTCCAGGACATCAAGCTAGGCTCGGAATCCGAACCGCAACCCCACCGAACCAGCCCCGACCTCACGCTGAGGAAAGAGTTCGAGACTCTCTTCGATCTCCTGCGGGACGTGCGTAACGGCACGGTCGATATTGAGACGCGGCATTCGCTGCCGTTCAAGCTGACTGTGTATCGTGGCCACGGGGAGTTGATTCCGTGACTAGCCAGAACCATAACTCTCGCGGTTGCCCGCGCCCTGGGCCGGGAGGTGGGCCGGAGAACGAGACGAGAGTCTTTCTGGAAGCGCTGTCTCGCCGGCAAGCCGGATGAGCTCTTCGCATTGCTCTGGACCCTTCCGGAGAAGCGATCACACTGGTTCCAGAACGTCGAAAGCGCGATTCAGTTTGCCGGATCGCTGAGCGAGCGGGATCTCTACGTCGGTGTAGGACTCTCCAGCCAGGATTACGGGCCAGCGCGCCGCTGCCCTTCGAACGAAGTGGCCGGCATCGTCGGCTTATGGGCCGACCTCGACCTGAAGTCAGACGCGCATCCAAAGGCGGCGCTGCCGGCGACTGTCGAGGAAGCGATGAAGATCCTGCCGGAACAACTCCCGCCCACATTCGTCGTCCGGACCGGCAACGGTGCGCACGCTTGGTGGCTTTTTCGGGAACCGCTGATCTTCGAGTCAGACGAGGACCGCTGCGACGCCGGCGAATCTCGCTCTCCGTTGGCAGTCGCTTCTCCGCTTAAACGCATCCGCGCGCGGCTGGAATTTTGATCGTCTCGCCGATCTCGCCCGGGTTCTGCGAATTCCAGGAACCCAAAACTGCAAGGACCCGCGAAATCCGAAGCCCGTCTCAATCCACTCCCAAAACGACCGCCGTTACAATCCGAGCGACTTCGCGGAATTCCTCGATGACAACGGAGTACCGGACGCCGAAGAGCAGGAACGTACCAGCCAGGCCTGGAAAGAGCAGTTTGCCGACAAGCCGCTGTCCATCAACCCGAACGCGACCGTGCCCAACGATCTCCTCAATCGGCACATGGCCGCCGACCAGCGCTTCAAGAAGACCTGGCAGCGCCAGCGCGAGGACCTCAAAGATCAGTCGCAGTCCGGTTACGACCTGGCCCTCGCCAACTTTGGCCTCGAAGCAGGTCTGTCCGAACAGCAGGTCGTGGATCTGATGATCCACCATCGGAGAATCCACGGTAAACCACAACGAACGCGACTCGACTATTTCCAGCGGACCATCTCGAAAGCATCCAAGCGAAACGAGAACCCCGCCCCCGCAAAATCCTTTGAGGTTCCGGTTGAGGAACCTGGCCAACCATCGCTCACAAACGAAGCCGGATTCTCCAACCGCGCGGGCACTACTGTGTGAGCAGATCTCAAACGCTATTGGCGTCCGCGTGCTCCGCATCGTCAAGATCGACGGTCAGGAACCAACCTACCGGCTGGAACTCGAAGCCACCAAGATCGGGTTCCCCAGCGTTGACAAACTTGTCGGGCAGCAGAGTTTCCGAATGAAGATCGCGAGCGCGGTTGAGCATTTGGTCCCGAGAATTCCGCCGAAGGTCTGGGATCGCGTCGCTCAGATGATCCTGAACGCCTTGACAGTCGAGGATGGCGGCGACGAAGCAAATCTCGTGGGCGCCGCGAAGCTGTACGTCGAACGTTATCTCTCCGAAACGCCGTTCATTGACGCGGAAGGAGATCATCCCTATCAGACCCGCTTCAAGCCCGACAGTCTACGAAGGACAGGTCGCGATTTGCTCGCACGACCTGCAGCAACACATCAACAAGGCGTGGGGAGAGAATCGCGCGATCAAAGAGGTGACTGCGATGCTTTCGGCCCTCGGCGCATCGAGCACCAGGCTCAAGCGGACGCGGTTGCGGGACCAAAGCCGGTGGCTGCTGCCATCAGGTGAGTTCGCTCCCGGCGCCCACGGCGGAGCCAGCGAGGAAACGTGCGATGCCAGACCATCCTGACATTGAAGAAGCTCTCGGTGCAATTGGCGAGCGGGACCACTCCATTACGGCCGAGTACCGCATCTTCGGACCGCCCGGCACCGGGAAGACCACCAACTTAACCCGGCAGATCCGCCGCGCCGTCAAGCGGTTCGGTAAGGACTCCGTACTGGTGACGAGCTTCTCGCGGGCGGCAGCCGCCGAACTCGCCGGGCAAGATCTCCCAGTCAGTCCCGACCGCGTTGGAACACTACACTCGCACTGCTGGCACGCACTGGGCCGTCCCGAAATCGCTGAAGTCCACGTGGAGGAATGGAACCGGGAGAACCCCCATCTGCGGATCACTCCCGCAAAGAAGGACCGAAAACTGGATGGGGAGGAATCCGACGAGGATCTCGTCGACGGCGTGCGAGGCGGCGACTACTGGCTGGGTGAGTTGAATCGGTCTCGGGGAATGATGCGGTCCACGGAACTTTGGCCGGCAGCGCTTCGAGAATTCGCCGCCAAGTGGAGCCGCTACAAGGCTTCGCGCCGGGTGATGGACTTCTGTGACCTGATCGAGACCGCAGTGCGGGAGATCCGCATCGCACCGAAGAGGCCGGATGTGGTCTTCGCCGACGAAGCGCAGGACCTCAACCCGATGCAGTTGGGCCTGGTGCGCAGGTGGGGTGAGAACGCGCAGTACTTCATCATCGCGGCCGACGACGACCAGACCATCTACTCCTGGTGCGGCGCGACGCCGGATGCGGTGTTCGACCCCGAAATCCCCGAGGACCACAAAATCATCCTCAAGGAGAGTCACAGGGTGCCGCGCCATGTTCACGCCCGCGCGAACCGGTTGATCCATCAAGTCACGCGCAGGCAGGAGAAGGTCTACGAACCGCGGCCCGAAGACGGGATGTGCGTGGACATCTCGCGCGGCGGCTACAAATCGCCCGAGTACTGGATTCTCAAGACGATCATGCAGCACCTCGAGAACGGACAGAAGGTGATGCTGCTGGCGTCATGCTCCTATATGCTGCATCCGGTGATCGCGGTGCTGCGGCAATGGGGAATCCCTTTTCACAACCCGTACAGGAAATCCGCCGGCTTCTGGAATCCACTGCGACGCGGACGAAAAGGGTCTTCGACGAATCGGATTCTGTCCCTGCTGGGCGATTACCCGTGGACGCACAGCGACTTCAAGCTGTGGGCAGAGTGGCTTAGCCCGAAGGGCAACCTGCGGACGGGAGCCAGAGAGCTAATCGACGCATCCGACGATTCCCTCCCGGTGACCACAGAGCGGCTCAGCGAATTGTTCGAGGCGGCCGCGCTCGAATCGCTTCTGGCAGCGTCCGGCGACCCCAGGCAATTGCTCCAGTGGTGGGCCCGGCGCGTCGCGCCAGCATTCCATGCGCGTGTGCAGTTTCCGGTCGCCGCGGCGCTGGCCGGCGGACCAGGCGCGCTGGAGGAATCGCCGCGCGTAATCGTCGGAACCATCCACTCGGTAAAGGGCGGCGAGGCGGATGTTGTCTTTCTCTTTCCGGACGTTAGCCCAGCCGGTGACGCCGCTTACCAGAAGCACGGACCGCAAAGAGACTCGGTGATCCGGCTTTTCTACGTCGGCATGACGCGCGCCCGGCATACGCTGTACATCTGCCAGAGGGAATCTCCGATGGCGGTCACGATTTGACCGTAAGTAATTGACACGATGAGACTTGCTTGATGCTTCGAGACGACGGTAACCTTCAGGCGCTAACTGGAGGTTTGAAGTTGAAAATACGGATTCAGCATCCCGGAGTTCACGAGCGAACGGATCGCGGAGGCTCGTACTGGTATTTCCGCTACTGGGAAGACGTTCTGCAGACTGGATGGTACGACGAAGGCCATTCGGAAATTCCACACGGTCGGCCCGAGCAAGGGCGACACTAAGCTCTCGAAGAAGCAGGCGGAAGTTGCGCGCGACAAATTCGTGGCGACGATCAACAGGCCCACCATTCAGGAGAAGGTCGTTGACGGATTAGCTCTGTTCAGCAAGATGGTCGAAAAATACAGGGCCGCGCACGTTGAAGCCGAAGCCGCCGGGCGATTCCTGCTGGCGAAGCCGACGCGTGACAAGTACATCATCCACCTCGAGCAGCGCATCGTCCCACAGTGGGGCGACCGGCGTTTGTGCGAGATCAAACCCGATGAGGTCCAGCAGTGGCTGTTCAAGACCTGCGACTCCTGGCACATGATGAACGACCTGCGCGGCATCATGTCCGGCATTTACACCAAAGCCGAGGAATGGGGCTACTGGCCCGAGGGACGGCGCAACCCGATTTCCCGCGTCAAGATTGGGGAGAAGTGGAGCGTGAGGCCCGAACGGATTTTGACGGAAGAGGAGACCGTGAAGGTGCTGGCGCGGCTGAGCGATCCCAACCTGCTCGTGCTTGAAACCGCAATCGCCACCGGTGCCCGGATCTCCGAAATCCTGGGGCTGAAGTGGTGCCACGTAGATCTTCAGAGCGGCGTCCTCAGCATCGCGCAGCGCTACTGGCGCGGTGACATAGACGAACCGAAGTCGAAGACCAGCAAGCGACCGCTCACGTTGGGATACCTGGTTGATCGCTACCGCGTGAAGGCCGCGGCGGATAACGCGCAACCCGACAAGTGGGTCTTCGTTCGGACAGACGGAAGCGGCCTACCGCTGTGGGATTCCGGTGTGCGTCAGGCACTGAAGAGAGCGGCTGCGGCCGAGGGCTGCGATTTCCCGGGTCTCGGTCCACACTCCTTCCGGCGCGCCAACATCACGTGGCGGCAGGAGGTGGGTGGGTCGAGCATTGAGGCGTCAAAGATCGCCGGCCACAGCACGGTCCGCATGACCGAGGAATACACAAAGATCCAACTCACCCGCCAGGAAGAACTCACGCGCCTGATTCAGGAACGCCTCGCCAGCGTTGGCGAGAAGCAGCCGACAATCGTTCAGTAGAGCATCAAACCCCGCTCCTATCCAAAAAATTCTAATCATATATCTGTCTTGTTTACAATCACATACTGGAGATACGAAGTATTGCACGTTATTATACGCAAATTTGCATTGACGCATAATCACGTTTGCTGTACTATTCGGCTTGGAGGAATCGCAATGCAAATGGGTCAGCTACCCGAAGATTTCGGCAAGAGGTTAGCGTCGCTTCGGGCTGGAAGAATGAAACAGGGCGAACTCGCCAAGGCCGTTGGCCTGGACGGGAGCACGATTTCGCGCTACGAGAACGGAGAATTGATCCCCAGTCTCATCGACGCACAGGGTGTACTCGGCGCAATCGGAACAGAAGAGGCGAACGAGTATGCGGACTACCTCGGGCAACAGTGGCGGTGGCTGCCGAGGCCGGCGTACGACCACCCCGAACGCGCCGCGTTATGGAGCGCAGAGCGCGCGCTGCAGCGCATTGCTGAGGTACGTGAATCCGTTGGCAACGAGGGGGCACGAGCCCAGGCCGATTTGTTCGAGTCGGCTTTGAAGAGAGAGGCTGCATATCTCGAAACCCTCTCTCACGACATCGCCTTCTTCGGGCAAATCGCGGTCGGAAAAACTACCGCTCTAAGCACCTCGACTGGTTTGATGCTGCCTCCCGCGCCTGAGCAGCGCAGGATCAAACGGACGGTCCTTGAGGTCGGCGGCGGGAACACTACCATCTGCGAAGTAATAGTCGTAAACGATCCCGCTCGATGGGGCCTTATCGTCGTTCCGCAAACGGAAGAGGAGATTGCGCTCAGCGTTAATGACATCTGTGCTGGAGTGCTCTCCACTCGCGGAGGTGAGCCTAGGCTTGACGGCGAACTCAGGGGTGTACCCAAAGAAGTCGACCGTGCACTCAGGAACATGTGTGGTCTTCCGAAGCGCCCAGCCAAAACACCGGATGGCAAACGGACTACGGTCGATCCGATGCTTGAATTGGCAGGCGAGCGCAAACCCGAGGTTCTGGCCTCAGAGGTGTTCAACCGTTTGAAATTGTGGCAGCGGACTCGGACGGAGTTGTGGTACGACGCGGGTTCGCGTGAAGATCCCGCCAGTTGGCTCCGCGGGGCTTTCGCAGATGTTAATAATGGCCGGACCGCAGATGTGAGCCTGCCGAAGCAGATCACGGTCCTGGCTCCCCTTCCAGTTCTAGCGGAGCGGCGATACCAATTACGGGTGATCGATACCAAGGGCGTTGACGAGCCTTTGGCGGATCGCGCAGATCTCAGATCGTATCTGGAGGATGCTCGAACTATCCCGGTGCTCTGCACGGGATTCACGAGTGCGCCAGATCCTTCTATTCTGCAATTGCTTCATGGTGCCGTGGAAACCGGAACTTGGAGTGCCGTTGCCCAGCGGAGCATAATTCTAATGCTTCCAAAGAATGACGAGGCTCTCCAGGTAAAGCACGACGCTTCTGGAGAACCGCCTGAGAGTTTCGAAGAAGGCTACGAGATCAGAGCGGATAAGGTGCGTGATGCCCTGCGCAGGATTGGACGGAGTAACGGCCGCGACGGATTGCCGATCATCTCATATAACTCCGACACCGACGATTCGGAACAGTTGATTGAAGCTCTTGTCAACCGAGTCCAGATGGTCAGGGTTGGTCACGTCAAGCGAATCGAGGAGACTGTCCGTGCCGTTGAGGCCCTTGCGGACGAAGCGCACAAGATCGGCCTGGCACACGTGTACGCCAGGGTTTATGAGCAACTCCGTGCGGTGGACGTTACAGAACTGTCAGAGCCCGCGGTCCGCCCCTTCGAGAAGGTGATTTCCGCGATGCGCAATCTGCACCCTCGGACGGTCTGGGCCTCTGTTGTGAGGCAGGGTAGTTGGATCAATCTCGATGTTTATCACTACCTCGGAACCGGCGTCGCCGCGGATGCACAAGAGCGGAGTAGGATGCTGGTCCTGGAATTGGAGGCGGCGCTTGGCCGAATGTTAGCCGACGACGATTTGGCCCCGGTGCATGATTTTCTCAAGGAGGCCGTGAAGAGCGTCGGCTATTGGCGGAGCGAGTTTCTCCAAACCGCATCGAGGTTGGGGAAGGATGCCTTTCGCCCCGCGCTGAAGGAGGCGATGCCGCTGTGGAATGCGTGTGCCAGCGAATACGGGCGTGGCTATGGTTTCCGCGACCGCGTTGCCAGTCACTTTCAACAATGGTTCGACAATCCCGCGCAGACCGGTGTACTGGAACTGGTGGAAACCGCGCTCGTTGAGCAATGGTCAGTCTGCTTTGTCGCAGAAGTCGAGAAGCTCGTCGGCTCTTTACGGCCCGCGTCTACGGCAGTCTCCAACTGATCTTGTCCGGGATGATTCGTCAGGCGCATCGCAATCCAGTTGAGTGAGCGATGCGCCGTTCATCGCGTTTACCACATGGGCATCATCCTTATATGGGAACCGATTGTTGTCTCCTTCGGCAGACAACAAATAGATCAGCATGCAACCGCGCGCGCAGGAAAAGCACGCCACGTGCCAGCCCGTGCGTGGAGTCCTGGAGTCCGCGTGGAGTCCAGACGCCCAAAAAGCCGCCCCGTGGCGTCCACCGGAGTCCACGGGGCCTCCTGCTAAGTCTTTTGTTTCTGGCAAAAACGTCTGCAAGTGATTGATTTTTCTTAAATGGCATGGAAGAGGTCGTGAGTTCGAATCTCACCAGGTCCACCAAACCCCTTGAAGAGTTACAGACAGCGCAGCTCTCTAACCGTCCTATAATCAACCGATCGCGAATACACCAACAGTTTCCAGGGACGCTGAGGTCAGTTGAGGATTCCGGCGAAGGCGAACGCTGATTCCAGAGGGAACGCGAACGGCATTCCGGGCCGAAGGCGAACAGTTCTCGGAGCGAAGCGACGCTGGCACTTCGATTGTGCGGGAAGTGTTCGGCTTCGTCAAGAAAAATCCACCGGAGCGCAGCGCAGGCACGATGCCGCAAGCGGAGAAAGGGGTGCGGGGAAAGGGGCGCAGCCCTTGTCCCCGCCTCAGCGCTGGAGAGACCCGGCGAGCGTCAGCTCGGCGGCTGTGCACCGCTTCGTTTCTTGCGCATGGAATCTCCGCGCATTTCGATGCGATGCGCATTATGAACCAGACGATCCAAAATGCCGTCAGCGGCGGTGGGATCGCCGATCTGTTCGTGCCAGCGCGCGACAGGAAGCTGTGAAGTCAGGATCGTCGAGCGCGTCTGATAACGGTCCTCGCAGATCTCCCAGAAGTCACGGCGCTCGGTTTCCGCCAGTGGAGCCATGGCCCAATCGTCGATCACCAGCACGTCGATGCGACTCAGGCGCGCCAGCAAACTGCGCAGACTCCCATCGGCGCGCGCTATGGCGAGATCGCGAAACAGAGCGGCGGCGCGCGTATAGAGAGCCGAGTAACCGTCGCGACAGGCCTTCTGTGCCAGAGCGCAGGCCAGGAAGCTCTTGCCAACGCCGGTCGGCCCGAGCACAAAGATGTTCTCGTGCTGCGCGGCCCACGCTGACTTCTGCGCCAGTGCGCGGATCACGCTCTTATCCAGTCCGCGCGAAGTACGGTAGTCGATGTCCTCGACGGAAGCGCCCTTCAGTCGGGCGGCGTGCAAACGCCGCGCCAGCGCCTGATTCTCGCGCCACGTCCACTGCTGATCGATCAGCAACCCGAGCCGTTCCAGAAAGCTCAGCTCGCGCGATGCCGGATCCTGTTCCTGCGCTTGCAAGGCGTCCACCATGCCCAGCAGCCGCATGGCCGTCAGTTTTTCCATCATTGGTTCCTGTAGCATGTTGGTCCTCACTCGAAGTATTCCGACCCGCGGATGTTGTCGTGCGGTGGAGTGGAAGCAGGCGGCGGTGCAGATGGGGGTACCTGATCGAGCGAGTTTCGCAAGATCGACTCGACGCTTTTGTAACGGCACGCGCCGGTGAGCAGAGCACGCTCGGAGGCCGCTTCCACCCGCTGCGCGGAGTATTTTTCCGCCAACCGGATGATGCCCAGACACCCGCGATAACCCATCTCCGGATGCGGCTTGTCGTTCATGATCCGCTCAAACAACCGAGCCGTGCTGGGGCCGATGGTTTCGGCCCAGTGGACCATGCGCGAAGGTGTCCACTCCAGATGCGCGCGGTGACTCCTGGGGCGGTGCTCGTCATTGGTGACGGCCTGCCCGCGCCCGCGGCTGCGCAGGTGCGAAGCGACGCGCGTGCCTTTGTGCAGGATCTCGACAGTGGTGGGCGTGGAGCGAATCTCCACCAGTTCGTGCACAAGGTTATGGGGCACGCTGTAGAGGTTCGCGTCGAAGGTTATGTGATAGTCGATGTTGACGCGGGCGCGCGACCACTCGCTGAGATCGAAGGGTTCCATCGGCAATGGCTTCAGGGCCGGTTTGTCGATCGTTTCCCAAACCGTCGCCCGCGTTCCATCCTTCCTGCGGAACGGCCGGTGATTCAACTTGTCCAGCAGCTCGCGAATCGCCACATTCAGTTCTTCCAGCGAGAAGAACTTATGATGGCGCAGTGCTGCCACGATCCAGCGCTGGGCGAGCTGCACGGCATTTTCCACGACGGCTTTGTCCCGAGGCTTTCGCGGGCGCGCGGGCACGATGCCGAAACCGCAGTGCAGCGCGAAGTTGTAATAGGTCGGGTTCAGATCCGGATCGTAACGGTGCGCCCTGGTCACACCGGTTTTGGTATTATCCGGGACCGCCAGCGCCGGAATCCCGCCGAAGTATTCGAACGCATGCACGTGGGCGCGCAGCCACGCTTCCATCTGCTGGTCGCGCGTGGCCTCGGCCCAGGTGTAGGAGCTGGCGCCCAGAGCGGCAACGAAGAACGGCGCCTGCCAGGCAATGCCCGTGTGCCGGTCGTACACCGGAATCGTCGCTCCGGCCCAATCGACGAACATCTTCTCCCCGGCTTTGTGTTCCTGCCGCAGCACCACGTCGAGCTTCGCGCGCCAACGCTGGTACAGATAACAGAAGCGCGAGTAGCGATAGCCGTCCGGGCTGGCCTGCCGGTATTCCTCCCACAGCAGTTGCAGGGTCACGTACTTGTTGCTGCGCAACTGCTCGTGCATCGCGGCGAAATCCGGTGGCGTGCGCGCCGGTTGTGACTCGACCGCAGGTGGCGGCGCCGGCGGGAACACGGCCGCTTCCACCCGCGCCTCATCCCAGTCTTCCGGCAGCGGCCAGCTCACCCCCGCCGCTTCGGCGCGTTTCAGGTACTTGTGAACGGTGCTCACCGCAATCGCGCAACTTCGCCCGATCTGCTGGTAGCCCAGTTTGAGTTCGAATCGGAGGCGCAGGACCTCCCGTAGTTTCCGCATGGACAGTCTCCTGGCCGGCACTCTGATTCCCCCTTGGAGGGTTCATTGTGCCGGTATGATGTCCAGCGCCGCTCTGCCTGTGTGAAAACCATTCCGGGCATCGCGAAAGCCATTCCGGGGTCGGACGAAAACTGTTCGCCTTCCCGCCGGAATCACTGTTCGCCTTCAGCCCGGAATCGTGTTCGTCTTCGCCCCGGAACGCTTTTCGCGTTCACCCCGGAATCCTTTTCGCCTTGCCCCGGAATCCGCAGTCAGTGACATGGGTACTCGCACCTGTCAGGAGGGATCTTTCCCCCGCGTCGACTGGACACCCTTCAGAAGCGCCAGACCCACGAGGACAATTGCACCGACTGCGATCCAATGCGCTGGGATATGCAGGATCAGCGCTCCATAGATCAACCCACAAATCACCAACAGGAAGCCGGCAAGGTAGATCCCGAATGACATACGTGATTCCTTTGCGCTCTAACGCAGAAGCAGATTCAGCCCGATCTGCGAACGAACGGCAGGGCACTCCATTCGGGCCAATCCAGACATTCGACTGCAAATTGCGGACCAATGCCCGGCTCTGCAAATACAGAGCAGACCGATCCTCCCAAAGAGTGGGTCGTGCAAATGTTGCTTCTTCGAGGAAAGAACTGCCGCCGGACACGGGCCGTTGCACTACTTGCGGCTCGAAGCAGCCTAACGGCGCAGACGAGATCCCAAGCATTTCGACCGTGAAGTCTCTTCTGACGACTGAAACCTGCGACTGCTATTGAGTGGGAGCGAGGCAACCCTCCACCAAATCGAGCGATGGCCGATTGACCGGCCGATCCCGCGAGCGACTAACCCTCGTACGCACTGCCGCGAGCCGATGGCCAATGTGGTTGCTTCGGCCCGCGAGTGGGAGTGGACCAAGCCGATTCTCGCCGAGCCTCTGGCCCGCTTCTTATCGAGGCTTTGCCATTCTCTCACGGGCTGTCGCCGCCGTTGCAGGATTGACGGGAATGTTTGAGCGAATGAAAACCGATCTCGTTGATGTCCCACCAAGGACGCGAGGACCGCCACTTCTACGAACCGCCCGTCAGTTCGGCGGTCTCTCCACGAGAGCGTTCGTCAGGAGGCGGTCTTCGATCACAGCGCAGGCCGGTCCCAGCCCGTTTTCGGCCGACACCAGGACTCCAACCTCCGCCGCACGAACGGCGAAACGCGGCTCTTCCAGGAGACACTTCAGGGCCGCTGTTGCGGTTTCAATGTTGTACTCACGACGCGCAACGTGAAGCCCCACGCCCAGCCGTTCTACCCGCGCTGCATTGTCCGGCTGATCCCAGCCATACGGGACGATCAGCATAGGTCGACCTGAGCGCATCGCTTCGCCGACAGTTCCCGAGCCGCCTTGATGGACGTTCACTTCCCCGTGAGGAAATATCTGCGAGTAAGGCGCATACGGCAGGGCAAGGACGTCGGGCGAACCAGTTTCCGAATCCGTCTTCGTGCCGACCAACAGCGCTCGGCGGCCCAGGCGCCTTGCCGCCGTTGCGCCAACTCTGTAGAAATCCCCCGGATTGTGTACCGCCGTGGATCCTTGCGTGAAAACGATAGGCGCCGTTCCCGACGCCAGAAAGCTGGACAGTTGGGGTGACGGCCCTTCTGCTGCAGACCCGTTGTCAAGGAAGACGAAGCCGGGTTGCACCGTCTGCGGGGGCCAATCTGGCTGGGGCCGGGCGAGCCAATGCGAAAAGAGCGCCAACACGAGATGCGGAGAGAACTTATCCCGGAAAACCGGATCGCATTCCGGTCGCAGCCCTTCTTCGCGTCGAAGCTGGCGAACCGGATTGGACCAGTGCCGCGTCGCCAGCCGGCCGAGGTTTAATCCCGCCCTGTAAAACGCGGGACCCGCTTTGCGCAAGTGAATGAGGGCTGGAGCGTTGACCATCACCGAGGGATCATATGACGAGAAGAAAGAAAAGGGCGACAGAATGGCAGAGACCCAACGTAAACCAAGCTTCTCCGCAACAAGAGGAGCTGGGTATACAAGCTCCCCCGCAATCATCAGATCGGCATCGTTCGCCACGGCCAGGAGATCCTCATAGGTGCTCCTCAGGTGTGGCATGAGCATCCTTCGATAGAGCACTTCCGGGCCTTTTTTCAAGTCTTCGCACTGGCGGATGAGTTCGCGGTCGGTCGGGTCCCAATTGGGACGGATCGATCGGAAACCGATTCCAAGCGCCTCCACCTTTGCCCGGTAATAGGCAGTCGCCGCAATCGTCACTCGATGGCCTCGGCGCATGAGCTCCAGAGCCAAAGCAATGCAAGGATGAAGATCCCCGAGCGATCCGATCGTTGCAATCACGATCCGCCTGGATTCCGATCGCCTAGTCACTTCGTGTTTCGCCTCAAGAACCTTTAGCCGCGGGTCTCTTACAGATTAGCGTGAGTGCTCCGTTGGGCCTGCCATCGCGCCATCATATTGTTCCGCACGAACCATGGCTCCCCGGTGCGCTTGACACAACCGCCAGGGATCTGTATTCTATTGTCAGTTACTGAGGGGAGAGCGTTGAGCAAACCTACCGATCTCGTACAAGGCACCTTGGACCTGCTCATTTTGAAGGTGATCGCACTGGAGCCGATGCACGGTTGGGCAATCGCCCAACGCATCCGGCAGATGTCCGGGGAGGTTCTCCAGGTGGGGCAGGGGGCCCTCTATCCATCGCTCCACAAACTGGAACAAAACGGCTGGATCACCGCGGAATGGGCGGTAAGCGAGAATAACCGGCGGGCCAAGTATTACACGCTGACAAAGGCCGGCCGCAAGGCGCTCAATCTGGAGGCCGCCCAGTGGGAACGCCTGGCCGCGGCGGTATCGACAATCGTTCGGGCTGTTTGAGTATGCGCCTGTCCAGAGTACTACGTCTCCGGCTTCGCTCCCTTTTCGCGCGCGCGGCGGTGGAGCGGGAACTTGACGAGGAACTACGGTATCACCTGGAGTGCCAGATGGAAGACAACGTCGCCGCGGGGATGAACTACGAAGATGCGCGGCGGGCCGCGCTGCAGTCCGTCGAAGGTGCCGAACAACGGAAAGAGGAGTGCCGTGATATGCGCCAGTTGAACATAATTGACAACCTGTGGAAGGATTTCGGCTTCGCTGTGCGGCAGTTACGGAAGAATCCGGGATTCAGCGGCACCGCCATCCTGGTGCTGGCTCTCGGAATGTGCGCAAGCGTGGCTATTTTCGCCTTTGTGGACGCGGCGTTGATCAAACCGCTGCCTTATCGGAACCCGGAGCGGCTCGTTGGCGCGTTTGAGAGTGTGCCTTCGATCCCGCAAAGCAACCTTTCCTATCCCGACTACCTCGACTGGAAAAGGATGAACCGGTCCTTTCAATCGCTGGATGCGTATGAGCCTTTCGGCTTCACACTCGGCACGCCCGACGGCTCACAACCGGCGGCAGGCGTGGAAGTAACCGACGGGTTCTTCCGAACGCTCGGTGTCAGTCCGATGCTGGGACGCGATTTCTACTCCGGAGAGGACCTGCCGGCGGCGCCTCATAGTGCGATGCTCAGCTATGCCGCCTGGCAGCAAAGATACGGTGGACAACGCGACGTGCTGGGCCGGGTGGTGCTGCTGGATGGTGTGCCAACAACCATCATCGGCGTGCTGCCCGAGGATTTTCATTTCGCGCCCGCGGGGACGCCGGAATTCTGGGCCGTCTATCACGCTGTCAGCGACTGCGACTTTCGGCGAAACTGCTACAGCCTCTACGGTGTTGCGCGGCTGAAGGATGGTGTTTCCTTCCAGACTGCGCTCAGCGACGTAAAATCGGTTGCCCGGCAACTGGCGAAGCAATATCCGGATTCCAATCGCGATCAGGGCGCGGCGCTGGCGCCTCTGGCCGAACTCATTGTTGGGAATATTCGCCCCATCCTGATTGTGTTGCTGAGTGGCGCGGGGCTGCTGCTGCTGATTGCCGGTGTAAACGTTACCAGTCTGCTGCTGGTTCGTTCGGAAAGCCGCAAGCGCGAGATCGCCGTGCGCACGGCGCTGGGCGCATCATCGGGACGATTGATCGGCCAGTTCGCGACGGAAGCTTTGGTCCTGGTTCTGGCCGGCGCCTTACTTGGTGTGACCACCGCGAAATGGACCATGCAGCTCCTCACGAGGCTGATCTCCGAGAACATGCTGGCCGGAATGCCGTTCCTGCGCGGCATTGGTTTGAATGTTCGCGTGGCGGCTTTTGCGGCGGTGATCTCGGTGCTGGCGGTGGTACTGTTTTCACTGGCCCCTGGTTTTCGCATCTGGTCGCAGGAGATGCGAGCGGGTCTTGCGGAAGGCAGCCGTGGTTCAGCGGGAACGGTGTGGCGCAGGCTCGGGTCGAAACTCGTGGTGCTGGAGCTCGCCACCGCCATGGTGTTATTGGTGGGCGCCGGATTGCTCGACAAGAGTCTGCATCGGCTGATGCAGGTGAATTTTGGCTTGCAGCCCGATCATCTGGTCACCATGGAGGTTTCGGCGCCTCAATCCAAATACGGAAAGGACGCCCAGCAGATCGCACTGGAGAGGCAGCTCCTGAGTGCGACAGCGAATCTGCCGGGCGTGTCGTCCGCGGGACTGGCGGCTGACTGTCTACCGTTCCAGGGCAACGGCAATACGAACTGGGTGCGCGTGCTGGGCCGGCCCTGGCACGGCGAGCACGATGAAGTACCCGAACGGGACGTAAGTGCGCGGTACTTTACAACGCTGGGGGCGAAGCTGTTGCGCGGCCGCTATTTCGACGAAGGGGAAGATTCCTCGAAGCCCCACGTGGCCATCGTCAACCAGGCGTTCGTCCGGCAATACTTTCCCGGCGAAGATCCTCTCGGCAGGCAGCTTTCTTATATTTCCACTCCGCCGGTGCCGATTGAAATTGTTGGGATTGTCGAAGACATCAGGGAGGGTCCGCTGGATGAGGCGATTCCACCGGTCCTGTATCGCCCCTTCAACCAGAACCCGGATAACTATCTCGGGGTGGTGGTTCGGACGTCCCGAAGTGAGGATTCGCTTATCCCCGCTCTGGCGGCCATGGTTCGGCAGGTCGACCCGGATCTCGTTCCGGTTAAGGGAGCGAGCATGAGCGACGGAATCAACAACTCGCAGTCCGCCTGGCTGCACCGGTCCTCAGCCTGGCTGGTGGGGGGCTTCGCCGTGCTAGCGTTGCTGTTGGGTGTGATCGGACTCTACGGAGTGATTGCTTATTCGGTAAGCCAGCGGAGCCGGGAGATTGGCATCCGCATGGCGCTGGGCGCGCGTCCAGGCACCGTTTACCAACTGATTCTGGGAGAGGCCGGATGGTTGGTTGCGTTCGGGCTGGCTGCTGGCCTGGTGTGCTCCGTGGTTGCCGCGGTTTTGATGCGCAATCTTCTGTTCGGTGTAAGTTCGTGGGATGTGCCGACTCTGGCCGGCGTGGCCGCGGTGCTGGGCGCGTCCGCGCTTCTCGCCAGCTTTGTCCCGGCGCGCCGGGCAGCATCCGTTAATCCCGTGGAAGCTTTGCGGTCTGACGGGTAAGAGGGCTGCGCGATAGACACATACGACCTTCCCCCGGCGCTCTTCATCCAGCCTCAATGGAATCTGCTTGTCGAGGGTAGCGTACCCTGAAAGCAACCTCGTGGCTGATGTAATTATCATCGGAGGCGGACCCGCAGGTTCGTGCGCCGCCATCCGTTGCGCTCATCGGGGTCTGCATGTCATTCTTATGGAGCGCGAAGGGTTCCCTCGCGATCGCCCCGGCGAATCCCTGCATCCAGGCTTTGAGACGCTTCTGGAACAGTTAGGGGTGTTGGATACCGTTCTTGCCGCCGGTTTTCTGCGGTTCGACGGGAACTGGGTTGAATGCAGGGGTGCAACCTCTTTCGAGGCATTCAAGCCCACTAGTACAGGCGCAACGCGCGGTCTTCAGGCCTGGCGGCCGGAGTTCGACGCAATACTCCTCGACCAAGCCAGACAATTGGAAGTCGAGGTCGTGCAGCCGGGCAGGGCTTTGCGGCCGATTGTTATTGGTTCGCGAGTGGCGGGCGTGGAAACGGACGAAGGCAAATTGGAGTCGGCCTTTGTGATTGACGCGGCCGGCCGCGGAAACTGGCTCGCCCGCCACATGAACCTGGAAATTCAGAACCGGTCCCACCGCCTGATTGCACACTTTGCGTACATGGAAGGCCAGTGCCCATCCCGCGACGAGAATCCCGGTTTCATTGTCGACGAAACCGGCTGGACGTGGACGGCCCGCGTTCGCCCCGGCGTTTACAACTGGACTCGCCTCAACGTTGAAGACAATTCAATCGACCAGAATTTCACGCCCAAGGAGTTTTGTTCCCTCCGGCAGGTAGGCCGGGTGCACACGGCGGATGTCACGTGGCGGCTGGTAACGGAGGGCGCCGGGGAAGGCTACTTCTTGTGTGGCGACGCACTCGCGGTGCTGGATCCGACATCGTCGCATGGCGTCGTCAAGGCCATCATGTCCGGCGTGCACGCCGCGGACTCGATCGCCCAGATCGTCCATCAGGAAGCAGACGCACAGAAAGCCACGGAGGCTTTCCGGCAGCTCTTCTCGGCATGGTTCGAACACGACGTCGCACGGCTGAAGGAACAACATGCGCGGTGGTACGGCGCTCCGCGTTGACCAGTAGGCTGCCGCGGGACCGCATCCCGGTTGGCCCGCGCGGGATCTCTTGCACTGGAACTGAGCCTCGCCGGCATAAGCGCGCCGGAATCAGGCTATCATTAACCAGCAAGTCCACGAACACGACCGGGCTGTCGGCTTCCTTGTTGAACATCGGATGGACGAAGGAGCAACTTGCAGATCCGGCTCGGCTACGAACTGATCTATAACTTTCCGCAGGCGACCCCAATGATTCTCGCGTTGAGTATTCACTACTCGCGCGCCTCGGATATCATCGTCCCCGATCATGTAACCACCGATCCCCCGGTTCCAATTGGCGGGTATCGCGATGGCTTCGGCAATTGGTGCACGCGGGTGGTTGCGCCCAGCGGACGCTTTCGCATCAAGACCGACGCGCTCATCCGCGACACGGGCCTGCCGGACGGGTTCTTTCCCAACGCCCAGGAGTGTGCCGTGAAGGATCTTCCGGAAGAGACCCTGGTGTTCCTGCTGGGCAGCCGTTATTGCGAAACGGATCTGCTTTCCCAGACGGCCTGGAATATCTTCGGGCAATCGCCGCCGGGCTGGGCGCGCGTGCAAGCCATCTGCGACTATGTGCACAACCGGATCACATTCGACTATCAGCAGGCGAAAGTCACCCGGACGGCGTGGGAGGCCTTCAACGGGGGTATCGGAGTCTGCCGCGACTACACGCACCTGGCCGTTGCCTTCTGCCGCTGCATGAACATTCCAGCGCGCTATTGCACCGGGTATCTGGGGGACATGGGAACGCCGCCGCCTTACGCCGTGGGGGATTTTGCCGCGTGGATGGAAGTCTATCTCGGCGGCGGCTGGTACACCTTCGACCCGCGCAACAACGTACCCCGGATCGGACGTGTTCTGCTGGCGCGAGGCCGCGATGCGTCCGACGTGGCCATCGCGACGACTTTCGGGCCGAACACACTGGAGAGCTTCCAGGTGTGGACGGACGAAGTGGCGGAGTCCGCTGGCCCGGCCCTGTGAAACACTGGAACTGACTCTACCTATGTCCCTGCTCACGGTGCGCCACCTGACCGTCTATCGATACTCGGAGCCGGTGTCGCCTGGCGAGCACCGGATGATGTTCAGGCCGCGGGAGAGCCACGACCTCCGGCTGCTTGGATCGGCTCTGGAAATCACCCCGAGGCCCACTCGCCTTCGCTGGATCCACGATGCCTTCGATAACTCCGTAGCCGTCGCGACCTTCGAGGGCGTCAGCACCGAGCTTCGTTTCGACAGTAGCGTAACCCTGGAACATTTTGAAGACCTGCCGCCCGAGTACCCTATTGAGGATTATGCGAAGACCTGGCCGTTCCGTTACTCGGAAGAAGAACTGCCCAACCTGCACCGTGCCTTGTTCAATCAGTATCCGGACGACGGTCTGAGCGGCTGGGTGAGCCAATTCCGGGATCTCTCCGGGACCACCGGAACAATGGATCTGCTTCGGTCCATGACGCTCGGAATCAGGAGGCAATTCAGCTACGCCCGGCGCCCGGAGAAGGGCGTGCAGAGCCCCGGCGAAACGCTACGGAGCCGTAGCGGAAGTTGCCGGGATTTTGCCGTACTCATGATGGAGGCGACGCGATCGCTCGGCCTGGCTGCGCGGTTCGTGAGCGGCTACATTTTCGTACCCGGCAAGGACTGTGGCGTGACCAATGGCGCCGGTTCCACCCACGCGTGGATGCAGGCTTATCTGCCGGGCGCGGGCTGGATCGACTTCGACCCGACGAACAGTATCGTCGGGAACCGCAATCTCATTCGTGTGGCCGTCGCCTGGGATCAGCGGCAGGTTCTGCCATTGTGGGGCACTTACAACGGTGCGGCCTCGTCCTTCCTGGGCATGGACGTCACTGTCTCCGTGCGCGAAAGTGTACAGTGAACCGGGTACTTCGGCCCGAGGGCAAGGGGCGGTTCATCATTTTCTGCGACCACGCCAGCAATCGCATTCCCGAGGAATTGGACAATCTGGGCTTGCCGGCTTGCGAACTCGCGCGGCACATTGCATGGGACATCGGGGCAGCGGGATTAGCCGCGGAGTTATCCGAAATCCTGGATGCGCCCGCCGTCCTGTGCGGCACGTCCCGCCTGGTAGTCGACTGTAATCGTCAACTCCATGCGCCCGGCCTCATTCCCGAAGTAAGCGATGGCACGGCGATCCCCGGCAACCGGAATCTGGATGCGGCGGCAAGGCGATCAAGGATCGAGCAGTGGTTTGAGCCTTACCACGCGACTCTAGAATCTATCATTGAAGAGCGGGAGAAGCGAGGAGCAGGCGCCATCGCTCTCTCCATTCATTCCATGACCGCATGTCTCGCGGGCAACGTCCGGCCGTGGCAGATCGCACTGTCCAGTCACCGGGACCGCAGCTTAGTCGAGCCAATGTTGGCGGCCCTGCGAGGCCCCGGCGACGTCGCCGTTGGGGACAATCAGCCATACGATCTGGATCCGGCGGTGGATTACACCATCCCGTTTCACGCCATGCGGCGAAACATGCCCTATCTTCAGGTCGAGTTCCGTCAGGATGATGTTGCCAGCAAGGCCGGCCAGGTCAGTTGGGCGGAGCGTTTCGCTTCGGCGCTGACCTCGATTCTCCTCACGCAATCGATTGGATAACTCCACCTTCGGCCCTGACCGCCGCGCCATTGATGGCGGAAGCCAGAGGGCTGCATACGAACGCCACCACAACGGCGACTTCCTCCGGTGTGGCGAACCGCTGCAAGAGCGAACTTGGGCGGCTCTTCTTGAAAAAATCCTGTTCCACTGCATGCCGATCGACACCCATTCCCGCCGCGAGCTTCTCGACGAACGCGCCCACGCCCTCGGACGCTGTCGGCCCCGGGAGCACCGCGTTCACGGTAACGGCCGTTCCTCTGGTGGTTTCGGCCAGCCCGCGCGAAACAGCCAGCTGTGCGGCCTTGGTCATGCCGTAGTGAATCATCTCCGTGGGAATCTGCAGGGCTGACTCACTCGAAATAAATACGATCCGCCCCCAGTTCTTTTCCCTCATTGGTCCGATATAGTGGCGGCTCAGGCGGACTCCGCTCAGCACGTTCACCTCGAAGAACCGCCGCCAATCCGAGTCTGGGATTTCATCAAAGGGCTTTGGCTCGAAGATGCCCAGATTATTCACGAGGATATCGACAGTGGGGAACCGCGTGATCGTCGCCGCCGCCCCGGCTTCCGTACCCAGATCCGCCGCGATACCATGTGCTGCGCCGCTCGCCTGGATCGCTTTGTCGACCCGTTCCTGCGTGCGGCCGTTGACGATGACCACCGCACCCTCTTTGGCCAGCGCGGCCGCAATCGCCAGACCGATTCCGGCCGTGGATCCCGTCACCAGAGCTTTTTTGCCTTCCAATTGCAGGTTCATATCGCTTTAGATGCGAGGAGGGCTGGCAGCGCCACTCGCAATTCCGGATATTGGAACTGAAATCCTGAAGCCTCGGTGGCGCGCGGAAGTACGCGCTGGCTGCTGGCCACCACCTCGGCCATGTCCCCATATAGCAGGCGTAGCGCAATCAGAGGAACCGGCAACACGGCCGGCCGATGGAGGACCGCGGCAAGTTCGCGCGTGAACTCGGCGTTGGTTACCGGATTCGGCGCGGTCCCGTTGAATGCCCCTTCGAGGTTGGTCTCCTCGAGGGCAAACACGAACAGATCGGCCAGATCGTCGGCGTGAATCCAGGACATCCACTGACGCCCGGACGCCACGGGGCCTCCGACTCCCGCGCGAAAAATGGGCAGCAGCTTCGCCAGCGTGCCTCCCTCCGGACCGAGCACGAGGCCTGTCCGAATCTTCACCACGCGGATGCCGAGCGCAGCCGCACCATCCGCCGCACTTTCCGATTCGCGCGTCACTTCGGCGAGAAATCCAATGCCGGGTTCCGACACCTCGGTAAGAATCTCGTCGCCGCGCGAACCGTAATAGCCAATCGCCGACCCGCTCACAAGGACCGCGGGCTTTCGTGCCATGCCGCTCACGAAACTCACCAGATTCCGAGTGCCTTCGACCCGGCTGTCGCGGATGCGCCTCTTCACCTCCGCGCTCCAACGTTGCGCCACAGGCTCCCCCGCGAGGTGAACCACTGCATTGGCGCCTTCCAGCGGTCCTGTGCCCCGCTTCATAAACACGCACTCATGCCCCCGGGCGCGCAACCGCGGAACCAACCTGCCGCCGATGAACCCGGTCGCGCCGGTCAACGCAATTCGCATGGCACTACCGCCCACAATACACCTGTCCTCAAGGAGTGCACCGTTGAATCAACGCGACCCCCGGCTAGAATAGGAGAAGTCATGCGCGCCTGGAACCGGGCCAAACTCCTCGCCGGCTATCTGCGCGGCAGCACGCGCCTGCGCGGGTTGCCTGTCGAGTACATCGTCGAGACCACCGCGAAGTGCAATCTCTATTGCCCCATGTGCCCGCGCGAAACGCACAAGCAGCCCAAAGAGGACATGGCGGACGAGATCTTCACCCGGCTGGTGAGGGAATCGGGCCGCAGCGCCGAGCACATGATGCTGATTGGCCTTGGCGAGCCGCTCCTCGACCCTAAAATCTTCGACCGAATTGAATACTGCTCGCGCCACCGCGTCTCCACTCTGCTCTCCACCAACGGCACGCTGCTCGACGAAGAGAGCACGGAACGGCTGCTGGCCGGCTCGCTCGCGCACATCACGCTCAGCTTCGACGGCTCCACAAAGGAGTCCTTCGAGTACTATCGCAAGGGCGCGCGGTTCGATAAAGTCCGCGATAATTTCGTGCGCTTCGCCCGCCGCAAGCAGGAGCTCGGGGCGCGCGTTCAGGTGGTTGTGCAGATGGTCCGGATGGAACGAAACGCCAATGAGGTGGACGACTTCGTCCGCTTCTGGAGCGCGATTCCCGGCGTCGACCAGGTGCGCATCAAAGAGGATGAGACCAACCTGTTGCAGCCGGAGGCGGGCCATGAAGCCTCCGACTGGAAACATCCCTGCCACTATCTCTGGCGTGGCCCGGCGTACGTGAAACATAACGGTGACGTGTACCCCTGTTGCCAGAGCTATATGCTCGATGGAGCACCTATCGGCAATATCGCCGCGCAGTCTCTCGAAGAGATTTGGAATGGCGCACCGATGCAGCATCTGCGCCGGATGCATGTGGCGAGGCGCGCCGGCGAAATCGACATGTGCTCTCGTTGCTGCACCACCATTCCGCATCCCCTGCTGGTGGCCGGCAGCCTGCTGCTGCATGGAGGTACGGTCCGCCGCCTGTTGCCGTGGATCGAGCGCCTCACCTATGTCGCCAGACTTCCAAGGGCTCTGCTCACGCCGCCCCGGAAGCACGTTCCTTCGCCTGCCGAAGAACTGGTGCAGATCGCGTCAACGAAGCGTTGACCCCGCCTGCGATTTCTGGCCGCCTTCCCGCACTAACCAGTCGATGCAGAAACTACTTGTGGTTTTCTTTGTAATGCTCGCTTCCCTTACTGGCCTGCGCGCGGCCTCCGGATCAACTACGCCTTCTCAACAGGCTGGCTCCGCCGCGAGGCTCAGCGACACCGAGATCGAGCAGAAGATTCGTACCAAACTGGCCAAATCGAAGATCGGCAAGGATGGCTTTGTGCCGAAGGTACACGGTGGCGTGGTGACCTGGGAAGGGAGAACCGGGGTCCCTCAGCACAAAGGGGCAGCCACTCGGATGGCCAAGTCCGCCGGTGCGGTTCGCGTGGTAAACAACATCCAGATTTCCGACGGCTCCAAGCCCGGACAGCCCCTGCGGCATGCCCAGGTAAAGCCCGACCAGGACACTGAAAACTGATACCTTGCTTACTTTTACAATATAGGACCAGTTCAGTCTCAGATAATTGTTGACAAGCTTGCGGTGGTGGCTGGATACTGGTCTCAGATGATGCAACTGAGTGTCAAGAAGCCAGCCACGCCAACCCGTCGGAGCCTGGAAGACCTCACCCCCGGAGAAGAGGGCGTACTGGATCGGCTCGATCTTCCAAAAGATGTCGCCAGACGCCTGATGGAACTCGGCTTCTTGCCGGGACAGCGGATTATGCGAGCGATGGCCGCCCCAGGTGGCGACCCGCGCGTATTCCGTGTGGACGGCTCGGAAATCGCTCTTCGCCGGGAGACTGCAGCCCGTCTGCATCTGCGCGACCGAAAAGCGCCCAATCCATCGGGAATCCCCGCCGTCGCCCTGTCCGCCTAAGGAGATGGCCTCATGAGCGAGTGCCATGGCGGCTCTGCGGGGGTTGCCATTCTATCTCGTCAGGAGGGAGACTCCTCCATTGCGCGTCCCCATGTCATCGCCCTTGTAGGCCCGCCGAATTCCGGCAAATCCACTTTATTCAACCGCTTAACCGGTCTGCGCCAGAAGGTGGCGAACTTCCCCGGAGTCACCGTAGAGCAACACACCGGCCGAGCCCGTGTCGAATCCGACCGGGAAATCATGCTGGTGGATCTGCCCGGTGTCTACAGTCTGGAGGCGCGATCTGAAGACGAGCGCGTCACCCGCGACGTGCTCAACGGCGATATGCCCGGCGTGCCTCGCCCCGATGCCGTCCTATTGATATTGGATTGCACTAACCTTGGGCGTCACCTGATTCTGGCCGCGCCCATTCTCAGTCTGCGCCTGCCGACGCTGGTGATTCTCAATATGGCTGACGACCTGTCGTCCCGTGGCGGCAAAGTTGATGTTCCGCTGTTGGCCGCGCAGCTCGGCGCCCCCGTGGCGCTGGTGAGCGCATTCACCGGGGAAGGGGTCGAGCGCGTCTTCCAGTACATTCAGGGCACCGCCGCCGGGCGTTTCAAGGCGAAACCTCCGCTGCTCGAACTGCCCATTCTTCAGGACATTCCGAAATGCCGCACGTGGGCCGCCAGCGTGGGCGAAAAGGCCCGCTATCACGCGCCCGCGCCACCGCTGTGGACGCGGCGGCTTGACCGTGTGTTCCTGCATCCGCTGTTCGGCCCGCTTATTTTCCTGCTGGTAGTGGGGGCCGTTTTCCAGACGATCTTCGCCGGAGCGCGGCCGATCATGGACGGTTTGCAGATATTAATTCAAACCACCGGCGCCTGGCTCGGCTCGCTGCTTCCCGAGGGGCTGCTGAAATCGCTGCTCATCGATGGAGTTTGGAGCGGCGTCGGCTCCGTGGTGGTGTTCCTGCCGCAGATTCTGATCCTGTTCCTGTTCATCGGTATCCTGGAGGATTCCGGTTATCTCGCCCGCGCCGCGCTGATTGCCGACCGCACCATGCGCCGCTTCGGCCTGCAAGGGAAAGCGTTCATCCCGCTGCTCTCCGCTTACGCCTGCGCCGTCCCCGCGATCATGGCCACGCGCACCATCGAGAACAAGCGCGACCGCATCGCCACCATCATGATCGCCCCGTTCATGACCTGTTCGGCTCGCCTGCCCGTCTACACGCTGATCATCGCCGCGTTCATTCGCGAGCGTCCGGTGCTGGGGCCGTTCCTGGGCAGCCAGTCGGCGGCGCTGCTGGGGCTCTATGTGCTCGGCTTCGCCGCCGCCGTGTTCACCGCGCGCATTCTCAAGTCGACGATTCTCAAGAGCGGCAGCGCGCCATTCATGCTGGAGATGCCGCCCTACCGCTGGCCCACTCTGACTTCGCTGGCCCTGCGACTGGTGGACCGCTCCATGGTGTTCCTGCGCCGCGCGGGCACGGTGATCCTCGCGGTGACTATTGTGCTGTGGCTGCTGGCGAACGTGCCCTTCCACAATGGACACCCGCCGAAGATCGAGGACAGCGTGGCCGGGATGATCGGCCATGGCATCGAGCCGCTGATTGCGCCGCTGGGCTTCAACTGGAAAATCGGCATCGGGCTGATCAGCTCGCTGGCCGCGCGCGAAGTGATTGTGGGAACGCTCGGCGCGATCTACGGCATGGAGGGCACGTCGCAATCGATTGGATTGCAGCAGGCGCTGCACCACGAGCTGTCGGTGGGCGGAGCAATGGCGCTGCTGGTGTTCTTCGCGTTCGCCATGCAGTGCATGTCCACGATAGCGGTGGTGCGCCGCGAAACCGGCGGGCTGAAGTGGCCGATTATTCAGTTCACCTACATGACCGCGCTCGCCTGGGGCTGCGCGTTTGCGGCAAACCATATCATCCAGGGGGCCGCGGCGAGCTCGTTTTTGCATGCGTTCTTCCGGTTGTAGCGCGGGTCTCAGCGCATTAGCTCCGCCGTCTCCTTCGCCAAATACCCGAAGCAAACCGTAGTTAGGAACATCGTCAGCACTTCGCTATCGCCCAGGTTGTATTCGACGCAGCCCACCACCAGCAGCCCGATAATCGCCGCAACCGCGGCGTGCAGCACAAACCTCGCATCGCCAGTTGGCCTCCGATGCCAAAGCGTGGCGGCGAAGTCCCAGAGCGCCTTCCCGATCAGCCACATCATGGCCAGCATGGTCGGAATGCCGCGTTCGGCGGCGTAGTGAATATAGATATTGTGGAGGTGGCCATAATAGCCATCGGGCAGCGGGCGGGCGATGTCGCGCGGCACATACTTTTCCAATTGCGGCCCCACCTGCTCCGGTCCCAATCCGAACCACGGATGTGCGCGAATCATCTCCAGTCCCGTGCGCCACACCACGATGCGAAACTCGTTCGAATCGCGCTCTCCGTGCGGCTGGAAAAGCGAGACCATCCTTTCGCGCACTGGCCCCACCGCCATTCCCGCCAATAGCGCCACGGGAACGACGGCCAACGCCCACTTTCGCCAGAACCACAGCAGATAGAGACCGCCCGCCAGGGTTCCCAGCCAGATTCCGCGCGTGAATCCCAGCACCATGGAGACCAGCAGCACCCCGGCACAAAGCCAGCCAGCCACTTTCCACTTCGGAGACGCGAGCGCAAAGAAAAGGAACGCCGCGAGGAACAACAGAACCACCATCTCTTCGCCGCCGAAGGTCATCCAGTGGCTCATGAAGCCGGTGATGCGGCTTCCGACGTAGGCCTGATAAAAATCCAATCCCGCATCCATCGCATCCTGATACTTCTGCGCGAACTGAATGAAACTGTAGACCGCCGAACCGGTGACTACCACGGTCCAGGCGGCCACGGTCCAGCGGACCTCCCGCAGAGTGCGGAACGTGCTGTAGACCAACAATAGAATCACCCAGACGTAGAACTTGCGAATTTGTGGAAGGCCCATCCGCATGTTGCCGGAAAGCAACCAGGAGACGACGGTTCCGGTCATGAACACCAGCATCGGCAACCAAACGGGCGGCAGGCGCAACTTTCCGCGCGAAGCGAGAAGCAGAACCAGCGCCGCGCCCATCAGAATCTGCGACACCGCGATCGAAAACAGGATAGAAACGCACGACGCAAAGGTGAAGTAGAACGCGGCGCGTTCGAGTTCCGGGCGGCCAACAAGCATGGGATAAGAAACGAGTATGACACTCGCGGTAAGCTGTCGTGTAGTGGACATCTACCTGCTTCGCCATGCCATCGCCGAAGAAGGTCCTCCGGCGAAGGACGCCGACCGCGCGATCACCGGCGAGGGGCGGCGTAAACTCCGAGCAGTGCTCGAGACCGCGTACAACAACGCGGCCGTTTCACCGGTGTTGATTATCACCAGCCCCTACCGGCGCGCCGTGCAGACCGCGGAACTTGCCGCGGAAGTATTCGAATACCACGGCGACATTCTGCGCACCAAGACGCTCCTGCCCGGCGCTAGTCCGTCCGACGTGTGGGACGAGATCCGTCTGCACAAGGACGTGGATTCCGTCCTGCTCTCCGGCCACGATCCGTTGTTTACCTCGCTCACGGGGTACTTGCTCGGCTGCCCCACTCTTCAGGTGGATTTCAAGAAAGCCACACTCGTGCGCATCTTCATCGACCGTTTCACGGCGGAACCGCGCGGCGTTCTGAAATGGATGCTGACCGCGAAGCTTTGCCGCGAAGGACGCTGAAGCCTACCGGTCCGCTGAGTGGACCAGCACCAGCCGCTCGTCCACGGGAACGCCTTCCTGCATTCGGGTATGAATCAGCGCTTCGAAGCGCGCTCGCCCGGTTCTCTCCAGCAAACTGCGCATGGCCTCATTGCGGCACACGAAGTCGACGGCCGCCTGGGTCCCCAATGTGGTTGTTCCGGACAAGGTCACCAGCCAACGGCCCGAAGTCGGACCCGGCTCCAGCGAAATCACAGCATAGTCGTCGTCAGGCGCCGGACCCGGTACCCATTGCCCTGCCTCGCCGGGAAGTGGATACAGGTTCACGATCGCCATCACACCCTTGCGCGGGCCGTTCGAGATGGGTTCGAAGCGGAAACCGCGCAAGCCGGCATTCTCCGGCGGACGCCCCACGAAAATCAGGTCGCTGGTCTCCGTGTCTGCCAGGGAAAGCTGTTCGAGAGGCTTCGCCGGAACCGAATGCCCGAATGCCGCGAACAGGCTGTCCAGTTCGTGGATGGCCAGAGTCTCGCCGGCACCGGTCCGAAACACCATCAGCGGGCGCGAGGGGCTGACCAGCAGCCCTCCCCAAAACGTCTCGAGAGACGCGCCGGGGCTTGCGGGCAGCCGGACAGGAACCGGCCTGGAACGGACAACCAGGAGAATCGCAAGCATGAGGGCTATTGCGGTCATGCCCACAAATGCAATCATCCATATTGGGCGGCGGCGGCCCGGCCGCGTCAGCAACCTTTCCGCGACGATTTGCAACTCCGCGTCGCTGGCGGCCAATTCCGGCGCCTGCCGGGGTTGAAACGCGAGCTGATAGGAGCCCTTCGGGATATCCACCAGGATGGCGTCGCCGTCGCCGGCCCCGCGATAATATTCAGCAAGTTTGGCTCGAAGCCTCCCGGTTTGCACGCGGACGGTAGAGTCGAGTCGCGGGTCGAACTCGGCTGGCCGGCCGAAGACCTGGGTGGCAATCTGATATTCCCGGATTGGGGTCCCCGGATTGTCCAGCGTCTGCCGTCCCAGGTATCTCAGCAATCTGCAAAGGGATTCCGATCCGCGCAGAACGACACTTGCGGCAATCCTCTCGATCTGTCTTAGACTTTCCTCGCGAACGTCCAACCCAACCCCTGTAACAGCCCTTGACTGAAGAGTAACAAGGCTCGCAAATATTAGCAATACTGTATCTTAGTTCAGTAACAGGATGGTTACCGGAGAGGCCGCCGCTAAGGCACCAGGACCTGGGCAGAAGGGTAGGAGGGAGGAGTGATGATAGAGAAATACGAGAGAAAACGGCCCAGCATGCTATCACGCTCGGAGACGCTCACCCACTTAATCGCCGCCTGCGCCCCCGATTCCGAGAAGAACCCAACACCACCGGTGCTCAGGCGGGCGTCCATCCAGGAACTGATGAGCTGGCCGTTGACGGACGTGAGAAAACGATCTCCGCGCACGCTCACGTGAACGCGGTAGTCCGTCTGGCGATCGAGGGTCAGAGGCAGGGGTAGCTCCAGCCGCTCGGTTTCGCGCCCATTAAGGACCACAAAGCGCACCAGATTGGCGTTTGGCAGGGGCCCCGGCCGCTGTATCAGGAGTTCGGCGCCATAGTAATTTCGGAGGTCCGGGGCGCGGAACGCCCAGCCCATGCCCTTGCGCTGGATCTGCCCCAGGAATTCCATTTCATAGTTCGAAAGGTGAGTGGAAGGCTGCCACAACCGCAACTTCCCCGGCATGACGTAATCGCCCGCGCGAGACCAGGTGGACGAACTATCCGAGCCGCCAATCCAGTCGGCCAGCCCCGAACCGAAATTCTCGTGGAGAGTGGTTGGACTCGAAGAGCCCAGCCTGTCGCGTAGGCTCGCGGCAAAATCGGCTTTTGGAGTGGCATGCAGAATGTAATCCGGGGCGGCGGTGCGCTGAGACGACGATCCTCCACCAGGCAGAGCGAGCATTGCCAGCACGAGGAAACCCGCTGTGAAAAGGCCGAGCACCGTCATTACCTGTCCGGGCTGGGCGCGCCGGATCTCCGGTTCGGCCCTTTTCGTAAGATGCAGTTCCTGGGCCAGGGATCGGGTCCCATAGATGTCTTCCATGTCGCGTAGTGCACGCGCAGAGCGGGCGAGGAACCGCTTCTCGTGGTCGCTGGAGCAGTATCGGCTGCCTGCCATGACCCGCCATGCGCTAACCGGATTGTCGCAATACGCGCACTTCATTCAGAATAACCAGTAGCCTGAGTGTACCAGGACAAACCGCCTCCTGATACCGTACCAGGCGTGAAATGCCACTTCCGTCGGTGCTCTTCGAATTAAATCCAAGGTGAAGCACCGAATTCTGCCGCCCTAAACGTCCAGTCCGACTGACCGCATCAGCTCCAGAGCGTTACTGCTGTTTACCACGCCTTCCTGCAGCCGGTAGTCGAAGACCAGGCTGCCGCTATACAACACATCGGCAAAGTGGACGTTTTTCACCAGTGGGGAAAGAGCCTCAGAAATAACCGTAAGGGCGAGGTCATGGGTGGTTGCGAGACCGATCGCGCCCCGCTCGATCAAGCCCCGCAGAACGGCTTCCGCGCCAATCCGGCGGTCATGCGAGTTGGTCCCACTGAGCAACTCGTCGATCAGGAAAAGGAGCGGGCGGTCTCTTTGGGCCAGATCCATCATTCGCCGAAGCCGGGTGATTTCGGCGAGGAAACGAGAGCGGCCGTCGGCGAGCGAATCCACCACGCGGATGGAGGCGGCCAGCGACAGTGGCGACAGGCGCAGGCGCAGGGCCCGCACCGGGGCACCCGCCAGCGCCAGAACGGCATTCAAGCCGGCGGCGCGCAGCAGCGTGCTCTTGCCAGACATGTTCGAGCCGCTGACCATGAGCAGCCTGGCGCTGTCGCCCAGCACAAGATCGTTGCGAACGGCCACCTCCTCACGCATCAGCGGATGGCCGATTCCCTCGGCGTGAAAAAGAGCTTTCTCCTCGGTAACGAGTTCGGGAAACGGATCGGACGGGTGGTCAAAGGCGTAGCCAGCCAGCGCGCACAACACCTCCAGCTCAGCCACGCTCGCCAGCCAGACTTCAAGTTGCGGGCCATGCTGCCGCCGCCAGACCTCGATGGCCATGGCCAGTTGCTCGCGCCAGAGAAGCAGGGCGGCAATGGGCAGGAAGAACTGGTTGTGCGCCCAGTCGAGCCGGGCGGCATACCGCTCCAAAACCTGGATATGGCGTGAGGCCGGCGTGGCTACAACTTCGAATCCAGCTCGGAGACCCTGCAGGTGGGGCATCTCGAACCGTTCACGCTCGAATCGCCGCAGGACGGCCGCCAGCAGATCAAGCGCCCGCGCCGGTTCCTCAACTGCTTCGCTGACGCGGTTCACACGCTCGCGAAGACTGAAGATGAGCGTAAGCTCCACCAGCAGGGCCAGCAAGAAGGGCCAAAGGGGCAGAACGTCTGCGAGGTACAAAACCACCAGCAAGGCCGTGGCGCCAGCGAGAACCGGCGCAATCACACGCAGGGCGCGCGGAAAGACGAACGGCTCGGATGTTCCCCATGCCGCCAGCGATCCATAGCCCACGTCGCGGCGCGTCAGGTCGCCCACCAGAAACAGATCTTCCCGAAGCCGAAGGTGCGGACGGAGCTCGGCGACGGCATGTTGGCGTTGCGCCACCGCTTCCGGGCCGGCTGGTTCCAGCAACCAATCGGCAAGCATCCGCTCGGCCATCGGAGTCCGCACCGTGCACAGAAACTCGTAAAGCGAGCCCTTGCCCAGGACGTCCAGATCGTCCGCGTAGAGGTGGTCCGGGGTACGAAATCGATCACCGGTCTCGCCCCGGCCCTGCCAGCGATCTTCCAGCCGGGCGAGGCCGCCTTCATAAAAGACAATGGCGCGTCGCGCATCGCTGAGGCGAACGAAAACAACCTGGTGCCACAGGACCAGAGCCAGAAACAGAACCGCCGGCGCTATCAGCCACCAGGGCGATAGGACCGCCTGACCCAATGCCAGCCACACTCCCACGGCCCCGGCGATTCCAGTTGCCAGACGGGCGTTTCCGATCCGCCGGTAGCGGCGTTGCTCGGCCGCGCAGACGTTGCGGCGATCCTCGAGCGCGCGGGTATACTCGGCATGAGGCTCCACTTCTGTCAGGCTATCAATATGGATGACTTCCTATCCGCGGAGCCCGTTCGCATCCCCGTCACCGACGTCTTCGATTTGCACTCGGTGCCGCCGCAGGACGTCCGGGACGTCGTGGAAGAATACCTCGCTGAAGCTCATCGCGGGGGTTTGAAGGCGCTGCGGATCATTCACGGGCGCGGCATCGGCGTGCAACGTGAAATGGTCCGTGTCATTCTCACGCGCACCGTTTTTGTCGAAAGCTTCGCTGATGCGCCTGGAGAAGCGGGCGGCTGGGGTGCCACCATTGTGAATCTAAGGTCACCGCTGTGAATCTAACGTAGCCGCGCGAGCTACTGCGACGCGAAGATGCGCACCATTATGACGTCGTGCTTTTCGACGTCCACCAGAAACTCGGGCTTACTGGTGTCCATGACACGTTGATGCCAGAGATCCCGAACAATGCTTTTCGAATCCACGCCGAAATCGGACCAGGTCATGGTGAAGCGGGCGGGCATGTCGCGATGGTTAAACCAGGCGACTGCTTTCCCTCCGTCGGCGAGCGGACGCGACCAGACCTCCAGGCCTTCGCTGGCGCTCCGGCGAAACCCCGGGGTTCCCGCCGGGTCCTGATCCACGCCAAGGATTTCGCGGTTGGTGAGCGCGGCCAGCGCGCTCTTCGGCCAGGACCGCGGATCGCCTTCGACGAACAGAGGAGCGGCCAGCATCGCCCACATGCTCATTCGGGTGCGCAGGTCCGGGTCGTCTTGCCGGCCGCGACCGGGTGCGAGAGGTCCGGGGTTGTTCCAGTGGCCGGGCCCCGCAAACTCCGCCAGCGTTTCGGACCCACCGGGAGTCCGCCACAAATTCGCGCCGGTTTGCGCGGCCCACTTCCAGACCTCGAACTTGCCGGAGTCGCCGAGGCTGTACACGATGGGCCGCCCGGTACGGCGCAAGTCCTCGCCCATTTTGGAGTACGCGGCGTGTAAGCTGGCCTCGGTGTCGTGGAGTGTATCGCTGGCGCACCAGGAATACTCGAGAAAATCCATGTTCCAGGCCGCGAACGCGATCGCGTCCTGCTCTTCGTGTCCATAACTGCCTTCGTAACCCAAACAGGTTTTTTGTCCCGGCGAGGAAGAAATGCCAATGAATAAACCCCTGGAGTGAATGTAGGTCGCCAGCGCTGCCATGTCGGGAAAGCGCGCGTTCGGGCGAATATCGCCCTGCCCATAGCGCTGGCCCTGCCATCCGTCGTCAATATTGATGAAAGAGTAACCAGCCTGGCGCATACCATCGGCGTTGAAGGTGTCGGCGACGGCGCGCACCGTGGGGTCATCGATGTTATCGCCAAAGCTACGGCTGCTCCAGCCCATCGGCGGAGTCCGCGCCAGGCCGTTGTCACGAGAAGCGTTCGCCAAAATCGCGGTGACGGCGCAGATCATAAGAAGACAACAGATTCTCAACATGAGACGACGTTGGCCGCGCCACCTTCGTTCCGAGGTTCGAACAATTCCATCTGCGGCTCGCCCGGCCACGCCGCCGGGGGATCGGAGGTTGCTCTGTCGAGCAGGCCGTACTTCGCGATGAGTTTCGCAACACGCTCCCTGAGCCGCGTGGGATACTCGCCGGTGAGATATGCCTGGCGATTGTAGCGGTCAGCGTAGCGGCGCGCCAGATGCGGGAAGTGTTCTTCGAGGAACGGCAGAAAAACTCGCTTCGAGCAGGGCTTCAGAAACAGCGCCGCCGCGCTGAAGGAAACCGCGCCGGCGCGCGCCGCAGCCGCACACAACGCGTCCAGACCGGCCTCGCTGTCATTGATCAGCGGCATCACCGGATGCGCCAGCACCGTGCAACGGATTCCCTTCTCCGCCAGGCGTTCCACCGCCTGCAATCGTAGCGCGGGCCGGGGCGCGAGCGGCTCGAGCAGGCGCGCCAGATCCTCGTCAAGGGTGGTGATGGTCAGGTTCACGTGGAGCGAGTTGTATCTGCCGATACGCGTCAAAAGGTCGAGATCGCTTACCACGAGATCGGATTTCGTGGTTATCCCGATCCGCCGGCCCTTCTCCATCGACAGGACGCCGAGGAGCCGGCGGGTCACGCGGAAACGCCGCTCAGCCGGCTGGTAGGGGTCAGTAGCGGTACCGATACAGATGGGCTCGGCGCGGGGGACTCGCGCCAACTCGGCGCGGAACGCGTTATCGTCGAAGCGTTTGGCGAATATGCGCGTCTCAAACAGCACAGGGTCGCGCAATTCCATGAACTCATGGGCGTAGCGCGCGTAACAGTACCGGCAAGCGAACTCGCAGCCGCGGTAGGGGTTGATGGTCCAGACAAACGGCATGCGTGGGCTGAGACACTTCCCCACGAGGCTGCGGGCTTCGATTTCGAGGTATTCCACGCGGCGCTTGGCTTCGATCAGCGGGCTTGCGGCGGCCATGCGGGCGATGCCTACAAGGCCCGCGGGCGGCGCTTCCGGCCATAACGCGGCAGCGCTCGAGGGTTTGCGGGGCACCCGACTATATTCGTCTTTTATTCGCCCTATGTCAAGAAGCTCTCAGCTTCCGGTAATTGGTCAGGCAGGTCTGAACTGCCAGCAGCGGATCGGGGCTTTCTTCCTGCTCGATCAGGTAATACTCGACGCCACCGGTTGTCTCGGCCGCCTCGAAAATTCCCTTCCAGGGCGCACTACCCTCGTTAAACAGCGCCTTGTAGCCAAGTTCGCGCGACCAGTCCTTCAGGTGCAGCGAACGGATGCGGCCAGGGTTGGCGACGATCCACGCTACCGGGTCGGAGCCGGCGGCCACGCAGGTGCCTACGTCGAGTTGGAGCATGAGGTCGTGCGGGGTATTGGCAGCGATGATTTCAATGGGACGCGTGCCCTCCAGGGGCGTGAACTCGGCATTGTGATTGTGGTATCCCGCCCGCAGACCCAGGGGCTTCAAGGTCTCCTGAACCTGAGTCAGCAAGCCGGCCACCTTGCGGTAGTCGTCAAGTCCCGTGACCTTGCCGGGGCTGGACAGAACGATGTAGCGCGAGCCGAGAATCTTGTTTAGCTCGATGGCGTGCGGAAGATTCGCGGTGGAGAACGAGTCCAGTCCATTGTGCGTGGAGTTGCAGCGGGTACCGGTGTCGTCCAGGATGGCGCGAACCTCCTTCGCCCGATCCGGAGTCCAGGCGGAATATGGTCCAAAGAACTCCACCACCTGATACCCCATTTTCGCCACCGCCCGCAGGGTAGCGGGAAGGTCTTTCGCGAGGTTATCGCGAACCGAATAGAGTTCGAGGCCGATGGGAATGGCGTTGTTAGCGGACGGTGCGGCGAGCGCCACCGGAATGGCCGCTGTCGAGGCGAGGAAGGTTCGACGGGTTACGTGGTCGGATGAATCCATAACTACGCGCACGATACCACATTGCCAGCAGAGCTCGGGCGATCACTCGTGGCGCAGCGCGACCATCGGATCCACGCGCATGGCCCGGCGAGCGGGAATGTAAGACGCAAGCAGCGCGACCAGGGCCAGGGCAACTGAGCCGGTGATATAGGTCACGGGATCCACGGCACTCACGGCGAGGAAGCTGGCCACCACGCTGGCCGATGCGAATGCCGCTGCCAGGCCAAGCGTGAGCCCCACTCCCACAATGACCAGTCCATGGCGGAAAACCATTCGCAGCACATCCGAACGCTCCGCTCCAAGAGCCACGCGAATCCCGATCTCATGCGTCTTGCGGCTGGCGTCGTAGGAAACCACGCCGTATACGCCGACGACAGCCAGCACGAGTCCAAGAATTCCCAGCGCCGCCGCCAGGCCCGCGGCAACCTGGAAGACCAGCAGGCCGTTCAAGGTGTTAAGAGCCTCGGTCATCGTCTTGACCTCGAACACCGGCAGGCCGGGCGCGACCGCCGAGACGACGTTCTCCACGCTGCGGATCATGTTGCGCGGATCCGCCACGGTGCGCACCTGCAAATGCTGTAGCGAATAGACGGGGTGTTGCGGGAGCGGCATGAGAAAGGCCGGGGCAATTGGCGTGGTCATGCCCTGGAAATGGTAGTCGCGAACGACGCCCACGACAACCATGGAATGGCCGGGTTCCGAAGCGATGCTGAATTGCCGGCCAATGGCGTCCTGTTTGGGCCAGAAACGCCCGGCCATGGTTTCATTCACCACGGCAACGTACGGCGCTTTGGCGTTATCGGCATCGGTGAAGTCTCGGCCGCGCATGAGGGAGATGCGCATGGTCCGCAGATAATCTGAAGAGACCGCATTGCACAGAGCCTGTGGCGCAGGTTGGCCGGGCGGCGGCTGATAGCCGTCCACCTGAGGCGTATCACCTCTGACGTAGTAACCCATGGGCACGGAGTTGGCGGTGCTGGCCGATTCGACGCCGGGAAGCGCTCGAACGCGCCGCAGAAGTTCGCGATAGAAAGCCTGGCCCTGCGCCGGGCTGTAACCAATCTCGTTCGGATCCATGGTCACGTTCAGTACGTGATTCGGGTTGAAGCCCAGGTCGCTGTGCCGCGCCGCGCCCAGACTGCGCGCGAATAATCCGGCGATGATCAGCAGCATGAGCGAACCGCCCACCTGCGCCGTCACCAGCACGCTGCGCAGGCGATGCCGTCCGCCCACCATGCCACGTCCGCCTTCATGCAGGATGCTGCTCAGATTGCCCCGCGACGCGCGAATGGCGGGAACGATGCCAGCGGCGATCCCGGTAAGCACCGCGCAGGCGAAGGCGTAGGCGAACACCCGCCAATCGAAGCTGAAGTCGAGGCGCGCCGGCAGATCTGTTCCCAGTTTCATTGAGCCAAGGCCCGAACTCAGCCAGACCCCGATCAGGATTCCCGCCGCGCCCCCAGCCAGCGCCAACAGGATGCTTTCTGTGAGCAACTGGCGAATCAGCCTTATTCGCGCCGCGCCCAGAGCCGAGCGTATGGCCGACTCGCGCTCGCGCACAGTTGCGCGCACCAGAAGGATATTGGCCACGTTCACGCAGGCCAGAAGAAGCACCATCACGGCCAGCCCCAGAAAAATGTCCGCGATGATTTGAATGTAATTGTCGGAATTGAGGTTCACGCGGGCGCGGGCTTCCGGAAAGCCCTGAATGCTCACGTCTTTATCCGCGTCGGGATATTCGCGCGAAAGGCGTTGTCCAACCGCAGCCAGCACCGGCTGGGCCGAGGCCAGGCTGGCGCCATCCGCCAGACGGCCGTACAGCTCCAGTGAGCGGTCGGCGCGGTTGTTCAACAGATCGGCGGTTATACCCTCGACCGTCAGCATGCCGACGGGAAGGTACGCCTGCACGTTGATCAAGGGGCTGGTGCCGAAGAACCCCTCCGGCGCGACGCCGATAATCGTCGCCGGGTGGCCATCGATGGAGACCTTCCGGCCGACGATGCCGCGGTCGCCCGCGAAGCGCGTCTGCCAATAGGTGTAGCCGAGCACCACCACCGGGTCGGCCCCGAGCGTTTCCCCTTCCGCCGGCAGAATGAAACGGCCCAATGCAGGACGGATGCCCATCATGGAGAAGAAATTCCCGGATACGTAGTTCGTGAGGATGCGGTCGGCTCGCCCGCCCGCGCTGAGGCCATCCAGGCCAATCTGGACGGCGGCGAGGTCTGAGAACACACGATCCGTCTGGCTGCGTATGTCGCGATATTCGGGCAGCGAAAACTGGCTCTGCTCGGCGCCTTTCTTCTGGTGGAAGCCGAGTACGGCGATGCGCCCCGCATCGCGCACCGGCAGCGGCTTCAACAAGATGGAGTTCACCATGCTGAAGATGGCCGTGTTCGCGCCAATACCCAACGCCAGGGTGAGAATCGCGATTGCTGTCACGCTCAGGTTCTGCCGGAGCGTGCGCACTCCATAGCGGATATCCTGCCAGAGAGTCTCCATTCTCACTCTTGATGCACGCGGCAGGCCACGCAAGGGGAGGCTAACGCACTGATTTCGATGCCCCGGCCGGTCCACCGGGTGTCCGCCACTGGGATAAGATGCTCGCCATGGGACACCTGTTGGCGTTGATCGTTCTCGCCGCCAGCGTGGCGTCTGCGCAGGAACGCGGCTCACTACTGGTGGCGACGGTAGCGTCGCACGATGCGGATTTTTTTCAAACCGTCATCCTGCTCCTCGATCACGATGCGCACAAGGCGACCGGCCTGGTTGTGAATCGTCCGGTGAAGATTTCTCTGGCGGAGGTGTTTCCGCAATTGAAGACGGGCGCCGGGCTCGAACAGACCGCGTGGGTGGGCGGACCGATATTGGTGGGTGTCAACGCGCTGCTGCGATCGAAGGCGGCTCCGGCTGAAGCCTACCGCGTGATGCGGCGAGTTTACCTCATTCCCGGCGAGCCCGGTATTCGGGCGGAGATTGCCACAGGCGCACCGGCCCGGTCTTTCCGGGTCTACCTGGGCGTTTGCGGATGGGGCGCGGGTCAGTTGGAAAACGAGATCCAGCGGGGGCTGTGGCGTGTTGTGCCGGGTTCCGCGGATGCGATCTTCGATGCGACGCCCGGCACGTTGTGGGCCCGGCTCATGCGAGGCGAGCTTTAGATTAGCAGGCTGCTGAAAAAGGCCATCTGATCTCCGCTCCGTTACCGTCGCGGCTTGGTAAGCACCAGCAAACGCGAAACTACGTTCCCGAGGCCGCGCGTTCAAACAAGCGGCTTCATTAACGGGGCATAAGATTATTCCGTTTTCACAAACGCAACCTGCGGCCGTTGGACGCGTTTTTTGTGACAGGAGATGATGCTATGAATTTCCGCAACGTTGTGCTGTCCGCGGTGCTGGCCGCGTCATCGATGCTGGCCGGGTGCGCCTCGCACGCTTATGTGGCCGCGTATGTTCCCGGGCCGCCCGAACGCCCTTATGTGGGGGGAGCGGTCGGCTATGCGCCTGGCCCTGGCTACGTGTGGGCCGATGGCTTCTGGGACCTTCGAGGCAGCCGTTGGGTGTGGGCCCCGGGCTACTGGGCTCATGCGCCACATCCGCGTGCATACTGGGCGTCCGCGCACTGGGTGCGGACGAATCACGGCTGGCGCCGCGTGGAGGGCCACTGGCGGTAGCAAAAACGGGGACAGACACAGGCGACCTGGTCCGCTTTGGCTGTGATTGCCTTCTGGAGACGCGGGTGTCTGTCCCTTTTTCCGCTATGATGAAACTCCTGCGCACATGGTCGAACGAATCAAGAGACTACTGGCCCATCCCGACACTCGCGATCTCAGCATTGACGATCCGCGAACCACCGAGCGACGGCGAGGCATCATTCAAAGCAACCGGTTCCTCGGCCGCATATACGACGAATGGTACCGGTTGATCTGCGCCTCGATTCCAGCGGGTCCGGGGAGCGTTCTGGAGCTTGGGTCGGGAGCGGGATTTCTGGCAAGTTATATACCGGGTCTCATCGCTTCTGAAGTTTTCTTTTGTCCGGACATTCAGCTGGTGCTCGATGCCCGGCGGCTTCCTTTCTCGCCCGGCAGTCTCCGAGCGATTGCGATGGTGGACGTTCTCCATCACATTCCGGACAATCGCGCTTTCCTCGGCGAAGCGCGGCGCTGCCTGCGACCCGGGGGAGCCATCGTCATGATTGAACCCTGGGTCTCGACGTGGTCGCGGCCGATCTACACTCGTCTGCATCATGAGCCTTTCGATCCCGGTGCGGCGGACTGGACCTTCCCGGACTCCGGCCCCCTGTCCGGTGCAAACGGGGCGTTGCCATGGATCATGTTTCAGCGCGACCGGCGCGACCTCGAAGCCGAGTTCCCCGAGTTGGAGATCCGGACTGTGCGGCCTTTTATGCCATTTCGCTATCTGGTGTCCGGGGGAGTGTCGATGCGCCCTTTGATGCCGGCGTCCACGTTTGCCTTCTGGCGCGGACTGGAATCGGCGCTGGGCACATGGCCGCAACACTGGTCCATGTTTGCCTTCGTCCAAGTTACGAGAAGATAGTCTATTTCTCTTCGGGCTTGTTCTGTGGATCGAGACGCCCCACGGTCTTCAATTGCTGAAAGAGCCGCTCCACTTCAGCTTCGTCGCCGGGGAGCAGCACGGGGTAGCGTGGCGGCGGATTCCGGCGCGGCTCCGCGCGACGGTGCCCGGCGGGGCGTTGCGGCTCACCCCAAAAGCTGCGCCAGGGCGCTCCATCGATCAATGCCTCACGAGGGTAGCGGCGCAGGTTGCGCAGCAGACTCTCGCGGCCCTCCTGGTCGCCCGCGTAGACCAGCACGGCCGTCTCGCGATTCATAAACGTGAGCCGCACCATGAGAGGGAAACCAAGCAACTTATCGACGCGCGCCACTTCCGCCCACGGGATCCGCCTGGCGCTGGCGCGAAGGTGCGACTCCACGCGGAGATGGCTCTCGTAGATCTCGATATCGGGAAGAAGTCCCAGCACAAACCCGGCCAGAGCGCCCAGAAACAGCAGGCCCGCGGCGATCCACGCCCAGTGCCACGCCACGCCGACCCACGCGGAGAAGGCTGTGAACGCGAGCGCTACAACGCCTGTCCACAGGTAGTCGCGAGGGGAGTCGTAGCATGAAACCGGGGCGGGCACACTTTCAGCCTAACGCCTGACCGCGGCTGCGTCAACGCGTTTCAGAAACTCGTTCGCGAAGCCACCGATTAACTCCCCGACGAACGTAATCGATCCCGCTCCAGACCGTCGCCAGAGCCGTCAACGCCACCAGCAAATCGGCCAGTGCCGCGGGCCAGGCGAAGGAAGTCGCGCGCATGAGCAGCATTCCCACGCAGGCGCCCACCTGCACAAGCGTACTTACCTTGCCCCAGATCGACGGCGGGAAATCGCGGATGGCGGTGAAGGCGAACGCGGCGGCCACCATCAGAAGGATAATGGCATCGCGCGCGAGCACCAGAGTTACAAGCCACCAGGGAAAAGCGCCAACACGCCCCAGCGTAAGGAACAGCGTGACCAACAGCGCTTTGTCGGCCAGCGGATCGAGCCACGCGCCAAGACGCGATGTCCAGCCGAAGCGGCGCGCGAGGAACCCGTCCACGCCGTCGGTAAATCCAGCCAGCAGGGTCAGCGCCAGGGCCACTCGCAACTCGCCGAGCAGCACCTCAGCCGCAATCACCGGCACCAGCAGAAGACGAGCCGCCGTGAGCAGATTCGGCAGGCTCCGCGACAGGTTACGAAACAAGCGCGTGAGCCACTCGGGTAGCGAGTTGATCGAAACTTAGAATCTCGTAAAGGGAAGGATCGGACATGATGCGGGCGACCAGCGCGGCATGCATGGCGTGTCCGGCGCGCTCAGCCACGACGTGCCCTAACAGCGGCCGGCCGATCAACGCCAGGTCTCCAATCAGGTCCAGGGCCTTGTGCCGGCAGCATTCGTCGGGGAAACGGAGGCCGCCGGGGTTGAGCACGCCGTGCGGCTGGAAGCAGATGGCGTTTTCCATGGATGCTCCGCGAATCAGTCCCATCTGGCGCATCGCATCCAGGTCGTGTTCGAATCCGAACGTGCGCGCTGGCGCGATCTCGCGAGCATAGCGCTCCGGCGTGACTTCCATCTCCATGCATTGCCGGCCGATGAGCGGGTGATCAAAAAAGACGTCGCAGGTGAGCAGGAACTGATCCGCGGGCAGAATAGAGATACGCTTGTCGCCGTTCTCCACAGTGACCGGCCGGCGAATTCGCATATAGCGCCGACGCCGCCGGTACTGCCGAATTCCCGCTTCTTGCAGAAGTTCCACCCACGGCTGGCCGCTCCCGTCCAGGATGGGCACCTCCAGGTTGTCGATCTGTACGTAGGCGTTGTCGAGGCCCATGCTGTAAAAGACGCTCAACATATGCTCGGTGGTGGATATGAGCACGCTGCGGCACATCAGGCTGGTGGCATAGCTTACGCGAGCCACGTGGCGCCAGCTCGCCGGAACCGGGGTGTTATCCAGATCGCTGCGGAGAAAAACGATGCCGGTGGAGGGTGGCGCCGGAAGGATTCGAACCGAAACCGGCACTCCACTGTGAAGCCCTACGCCGCGGGTCTCGACGGGGCGCTGCACGGTTGTTTCAAATCGCAACTCGTCCTCCTGCGTGATAGATTCGCAACTGGGCAAACCGTTATTGTATCAGCGCGCCGGAGTTTCCAACCACATGATATGCAAAGACTTGTAAAGCCATTGGCGTGGCTAATCAGCCACATGATCACGCAAATCGTGGCGCATTCGACACGATTTCGCGGCACCAATCAAGCCGGCAAAGCGGACTGGCGCCTCTGCAGGAAGCGGCGGACCGCAGGGTCCCGCTCGAGACCGATCGCGATGTCATATGCGTGGCGGGCTTCGTCACGCGCACTGGTCCTGGCTAGCAGTTCGGCGCGCGCCGCCCAGTAAGGCTGGTATTCGGCGAGCCTGCCATCGGCGGCTGCGTCCGGCATAGCCTCGATGGCGGCACCCGGGCCATCCGTCTCCGCGATCGCCAAAGCACGATTGATGGCAACCACCGGCGAGCCGGCCAGCGCGAACAGTGCGTCGTATAGCTGCACGATCTGCCGCCAGTTGTCGTGACCCGTGCGGCAGCGATGCACGTGGGCCGATTGAAGCGCGGCTTCCAACTGATAGCGGCCAATGCAGCCTCGAGCTCCGGCCTCCCGAAGCAGCTCCTCCGCCTTAGCGATCATCCGCGAATCCCACAGGGAAGGGTTCTGCTCGACAAGCGGTACGTATTCCCCATACGCCTGGCGCCGGGCGCAACGCCGCGCTTCCGCGTGCAGCATGAGCGCGAACAGACCTAACGCCTCCGGCTCCTCCGGCAGCAGCTCGGTCACCAGCCAGGCCAGGTACATGGCTTCTTCGGTGAGATCGCGACGCGCCACGTCGGTCCCGCCGGGGTCGGCCCAACCTTCGGTGAATGCGGCATAGATGGCGTCAAGGACGGTGTCCAGGCGGACGCGAAGCTCCTCGCGCTCGGGGATGCGGAACGGGATGCCGGCCTGGCGGATCTTGTCTTTGGCACGAACGAGCCGCTTCCCCATAGCCGCCGGAGAGGCGAGGAATGCCGATGCGATGGTTTTCGCGTCCAGCCCCAGCACCACCTCCAACATCAATGGCGCGCGGACGCTGGTCTCGATGGCGGGATGCGCGCAGGCGAACATCAGCCCAAGACGCTGGTCGGGTATCTCCGCGGTGTTTGCGGCGGTGTCGAGCCCCTCCGACACCATCTGCAACCGCTCGGCCGCAATTTCACCTCGTCGCCGTCCTCGCGCGAAATCGATGGTCTTTCGCCGGGCTACCGTCAGGAGCCACGCTTCCGGATTCACGGGACAGCCATGCACAGGCCAATCCGTGAGCGCCGACGCAAATGCTGCCGACAGGGCGTCTTCGGCGGCGGCCATATCCCGAGTTCGGGCAGCAAGAAAGGCAACGAGTTTGCCGTAGCTGCGGCGCGCCACCGCTTCCGCCGTGTTCCGGGCCTGCTCGGTCTCGCTCAGCCCCACAATGGACGCACTTCGACGACGCCGTGACCCGTGGCCGGGCAGCGCGCCGCCCATGAAAGCGCGGCATCGAGATCGGCCACGTCGATGATGAAATAGCCGCCCAGTTGTTCTTTCGAGTCCGCATAGGGGCCATCCAACACCTGCGATTTGCCGTCCACCATGCGCACGGTGGTGGCGCTCGAGCTCGACTGAAGGCGCTTGTTGCCCTTCAGAACGCCAGCCTTTGTTAGTGCCTCGTTGTACGCTCCATAGGCGGCCATTCCCGCTTCCTGTTCGGCTTTCGTCATAGTTTGCCAGCCGGACTCGCGAACATAGGCCATCAGAATGAATTGCATGTCTGGTCTCCGTATTGGTTAACAGGCGGCATCATTGTCCGCCACTACAATGACGCTCGAGAGACCCGCGATTCGGACAGCGCCACGATCAATCCGATCGCAGCGCCTGCATCACGTCGACCCGCGCGGCCCGTGCCGCCGGAACCACCGACGCGACGACGGCCGCAAACAGCAGCACTAAAGCCGAACCAGCCACCGGCCAGATGCCGGGAGTTTTCACATCCCCCAGGAAACTGCCCGCCAGTTGCGCCAGACCAAACCCGCACGCCGCGCCCACAACAAGGCCCCCTACCGCCATGACCGCGCCTTCGGCGATCACGCGGGTCAACAAATGGCGGGGCTGCGACCCTACCGCCAGCCGTATGCCGAACTCGCGCGTGCGCCCGCTCACTGAAAATGCAAGCACACCGGCGACGCCAACGACGGCAATCAACAGCGCAACACCCCCAAAAACTCCGAACACCACCACGTTGAGCCGGTCCGGTGAAAGCACCTCGGCGCGAACGTCGTCGAGTGTGGCCGCGTGTTCCACCGGCTGGTCCGCCGACATAGTGCGCAACGTGCGCGTGATTGGCGTCACCAGGGCGTAAGGATTGGAGCGTACGTGAACGAACAGGCGGCCTCCACCCATGAGCTCCGCCTGGGCGAAGGGCTGATATACGGTCAAAGTCGGCCGGGCCTCAATGTGCGTGTCATCGAGGTCGGGCACCACGCCAACGATGCGCAGGGGCTTCTGGATTATGGGAATGAACTTCAGCAGCGGGTCGGTCCAGGTAACATGATGATTCACCGCGTCCTGATCCTGACCGGGGAACATCCGCTGGACCACGCTCTCGCTTACGATGGCCACCGGCTCGCTGTTGGCGCGGTCGGCGTCGTCAAAGTCGCGCCCGGCGGTCATGGGCAGGCCCAACGTCGCGAAAAAATCTGGAGACACGATGCGTATCGACGCGCGCGGGGATTCTCCGCTCTGCGCATGAACACTGCCGTCTCCCGCAAACTCGAGTCCGAAGTCAAAGGTCGCGTCGCGCCACGGCACTGAAGTGCCGATGGCGACGTTTTGAACGCCTGGCAGGTCACGAATCTTGCGCATCGCCCGCGTATAGAAATCCAGCACCTGCTCCGGTGTTTTCCCGTAATCCATCTTGGGCACGTTCACGGCAAGGACATGGTGCGTATCGAAACCGGCCTGCTGGTGCTCGAGCGAGAGCAGCGTCTTGACGGTGGCGCCGGCCGAGGCAACCAGCACGAACGAGGCGGCAATCTGAACCACCGCGAATACCCGCAGCCTCCGGTTCGCGCTGCTAGTGACTCGAGTGCTGCTGCTCGAAAAGCTGAAGCCCTGCTCGCCCCCGGAGGACGGCAGGCGCGGAACGAAAGCCAGAAGCACGGCGGCGAGGATGGCCAGCGCCGCTCCCACCCACAGCATGCTGGAGTCAATCGTCAGATCCAAAGCACGCGTCGAATAGCGGGACGCGTACCGGGCCAGCACGGTCACCAGCGGCTGCGCGATCAGCAGACCGATCGCGGCGCCGCCCACGCACAGCAGCAGGCTTTCAGCCAGCAATGTCCGGCGCAACGCCGCGGTGCTGGCTCCCAGTGCCGCACGGATGCCCAGTTCGCCTTCGCGGCGCACGGTACGCGCCAGAATCAGATTGGCGACATTCGAGCATGCGATGACAAACACGAGTATTGACGCGCCCATCAGCACCAGCAATATGATTCGCGCTCCCGAGGTGAGCTCGTCGCGCAGCCGAACTGCGCCGATCCGGAAATCAGCTCGGGCCGGATAGGCTTCGGGATGTTCCATCTGCATGTTCGCGTAGACGGCGCGCAATTCCACCTGCGCTTGTTCCAGAGTCGCACCGGGCGCCAGCCGTGCGAACAAATCGGTCATACGATGGATGCGGCCGGTCACCATGGTGGCCGAAAGATGGTGCGCGCTGGTGACCACGTTGGCGATGATGTCGGTGTCCTCGGGATATGGAACGCAGGGCTCCAGCACGCCAACTACGGTAGCCGTGCGCGTGTCGAACGAACCGAGCCGGACCGTCTTGCCCAGCACCGTCGGATCGCTTTTGAGCGACGTCGACCAGAAACGATACGTCAGCACCACGGCGCCGGCGGCCTTCGGACCATCATCGTGCGCATCCAGCAAGCGGCCGAGCACGGGGCGCAGCCCCATCACCTGGAAATACGAGCCGCCGGCCACCCCGGCATGGACCTCGCGAGGTTCGCCAAGTCCGACCATGGTGAATCCAACGCTGGAGAAATCTCCGAAGGAACTCAACGTTCTTACTCGCGATTCCAGATCATCGATCTCCGGCACCGAAAACCAGGCGTTGTCCATCCCGATGCCCTTGGCGCTCTGCCGGATGTAGATCAGCCGGTTCTCGTCGCGGTTGACCAGCGGGCGCAGCAACACGCCACGCACCAGGCTGAACATCGCGGCGTTGGCGCCGATGCCGAGGGCCAGGGTAAACACTACGGTTGCCGTCAGCCCTTTTGTGCGGGCGAGCGAACGGACCGCAAATTTCAGGTCGTGCAGGAACGTGACGATGTTCTCGATCATGCCGGTGCTCCTGAGCTCTTATTCTCCAGCGACAATCTCCGGCAAGTACATCGCCCATCGTAACGCTCTGCAAACAAAGGCGCATGGCCGGGAGGCGAATCCCGCCGCTGTCCGCTTCCGCAATTCCCGCGTTCGGAAGGGGACAGCGCGGTATGCTTGTGGTTTCCGCATGCCGGCCTCCAGGCAAAACCGCCCGCGGCTGTTTCTGATCGATTCTTTCGGGTTTATCTTCCGGGCCTACCATGCGCGCGCGCGAACCGGCGGGCCGCCCATGCGCACCAGCGGCGGCCTCTCCACCGAGGCCATTTTCATCTTCCATAATATGCTGCGGAAGCTGCGCGCCAGCTACCAGCCCGACTACATCGCCGCGATCTTCGAACGCGGACCCAGTTTTCGCGAGCAGGAATTCGCCGAGTATAAAGCGAACCGCACCGAGATGCCCGATGACCTGCGCGAACAAATTCCCTGGATTCGCCGGCTGCTGGAGGCCATGAACGTACCCGTTCTCGAATACAGCGGCTTTGAAGCCGACGATGTGATTGGTGCGCTGTCCCGCAAGGCCGAGGCCGAGGTGGACGTGGTGATCGTTTCCAGCGACAAGGACATGCTGCAACTGGTGAACGACCGGGTTTCCATGTACAACCCGGTGAAGGAGGACGTCTGGTACGACCCCGCCGCCACTGAAGCTTTCATGGGAGTTAAACCCACTCAGGTGGCTGACCTGTTGGCGCTCAAGGGCGACGCCATCGACAACATTCCTGGCGCGCCAGGAATCGGGGACAAAGGCGCGCGCGACCTGATCGCGCAATTCGGCAGCGTGGAGGCGGCGCTTGATCGCGCCTCCGAGGTGGAGCGGAAAATGTACCGGGAGAGCCTCGCGAACAATCGCGAACGCATCCTGCAGAGTAAACGCCTTGCCACCATCGACACCAGCGTGCCTGTGGAGTTTTCGCTTGAAGCGTTGAAGACACGCGAGCCCCACGTGGACGACCTCCGTCAGGTCTACAAGGAGCTGGAGTTCTTCAGCCTGGCGAGGGACCTGGGACCGGTGGAAGACGCGCACACGCGTGACTACGCCGCTTTTGAGAATGCCGCAGACTTGCGCGCGTGGGTGGCCGCTTTGCCCGAGGACGCGGTGCTTGCGGTCTCTGTCGATTCGGCGCGCGAAGGCGAGTTGCCCATGACCACCGTGGGTCTTTCCGCGCGGCCGGGCCAGGGCCGTGCGATCGACGCCGCGATGATCGGAGAGATCCGCGCGGCCCTCGAGGACCCGCGCCGTCTCAAGGCCGCTCACGATACCCGCGCTACACTGGCAAGCCTTGCCGGCCTTGGCGTCGACGGAAAGGGCTTTGTTCACGACTTGATGCTCTACGCGTTTCTGTTGTGCGCTGAACCCTCGGGCTGCTCCGCCGAAGCGCTGGCCGAGCGCCGCCTCGACCGCAAACTCGCGCGCGCCGCAGACCAGCACGCCGACGCCACCCGCACGCTGCTCGACAAAATGCTCCCCGAAGTGGAGGCGCAACAAGGTCTGCGCGAGTTGTACGAACGCATCGATCTGCCACTGGCCGCGGTGCTCGCACGCATGGAGCGGACCGGCATCCGCGTCGAGCCCGCGCAATTGGGCGTGCTCTCGGAGCGAATGGACGCGGAGATGACACGTCTTTCCTCGGATATTCATGGATTGGCGGGCAAGCCGTTTAACATCAATTCCCCGCAGCAACTGGGTAAGGTGCTGTTCGAGGACCTGGGACTGCCCGCGCCGGTCAAATACGGCAAGGGCAAGACCGTCTCCACCGCCGCCGACGTGCTGGAAGGACTCGCGGCCGATCACGAGATCGCCCGCAAGGTGCTCGACTACCGCCAGCTTTCCAAATTGAAGGGAACCTACGTCGACGCGCTGCCGGCGTTGATTCACGCGGACAGCGGACGGCTGCACACCAGCTTCAACCAGATTGGCGCGGCCACCGGACGCTTGTCGTCGTCCAATCCGAATCTTCAGAACATCCCAATCCGCAGCGAACTCGGGCGGGAGATTCGCGCCGCCTTCGTCCCCGAGCCCGGCTGGAAGCTGATTGTGGCCGATTATTCGCAGATCGAACTGCGCCTGCTGGCGCATATGTCGCACGACCCGGTCCTTGTCGCGGCCTTCCGCTCCGGCGAGGACATCCACACCCGCACGGCCGCAGAGGTGTTCCATGTCATGCCCGAGTTGGTGACTCCAGAAATGCGGCGCGGCGCCAAGACCGTAAACTTCGGCATCGTCTACGGGCAAACCCCGTTCGGCCTGGCCGGCCAGCTCGGCATCGATCGCAAGGAGGCGGAGCAATACATCCGCCGTTATTTCGAAACCTACGCGGGCGTGAAGGCTTTCATCGAACAGACCATAGAGCGAGTGCGGCGTGATGGTTACGTGACGACGCTCTTCGGCCGCCGCCGGCCCATTCCGGACATGACCAGCCGCAATCCTAACGCGCGTTCGTTCGCCGAACGCACCGCCGTCAACACGCCACTACAGGGGACCGCGGCCGACCTGATCAAGCTGGCCATGATCCGCATCGACGCTCTGTTGGAAGGAGGGCGCGCGCGCATGCTCCTGCAAGTGCATGACGAGCTTCTTTTCGAAGCGCCACCGCAAGAAGCCGAGGGTGTGGCCGCGCTGGTGAAGCGGGAAATGGAACGGGTTTATGAACTGGATGTGCCGCTGGTGGTGGACGTGGGCACCGGCGATAACTGGCGCGACGCGAAGTGATCGGAGTCCGCGCCAACGCGGGAGGCGTGTTTTGGCACACTGACACTCATCCAGCCACATTGTAACCGTACTGTAATGCATCTTACCCTTATTGAGAATATCCTCTTGTTGCTGCGCCATAAATCACAAATCGCGGGAAAAACTAGCGTTTCTATAGCTTTAGTCGCCTCAAAAATTGGGTAGTTGCGCCATAATAGAGCGAGTTCCATGAGTCCTGGCAAGTCTGGGAATAAAGAGGAGACAATCCGCGAGGTATTGTCTTCCTATGAGATCGGCACTAAGTTGCGGCAGCTCCGGCTGCGGAAAAAGATCCCCCTGGTCGATCTCGGCCGACACGCCGGGCTTTCCGCGTCCATGCTGAGCCAGCTCGAAAACAGCAGGCTCGTCCCCACGCTTCCCACCCTCGTTCGTATCGCCAGCGTTTTCGACGTCGGTGTGGAGTACTTTTTCGAGGACCGCAAGCACGTGAAGCCGTTCGTGGTGCTCCACGAGGAAGATCGCATTCGATTTCCGGATCGCGCGGACAACCCCACACCCAATTATTTTTTCGAGCATCTGACATCTTCGAACGTTGAGAAGTTGTTCCACGTCTATCTTGCAGAGATCGTGCGGGTGCCCGAATCAGAGGTTCAGGAGCACACGCATGAGGGTGCGGAGTTTTTCCATCTTCTGGATGGCAGCGTGATCATCGGCCACGGCGGCGAAGATCACGTGCTGCACGCCGGAGACAGCGTGTATTTCGATTCGTCTGTGCCGCACGGGTATCGCGGAATGTCGCGGACGCCCTCCAAGGCGATTGTAGTAACGTCCGCGCCAAGAATCTGAGCGTTTCAAAACGAAACGACCCGCTTCCATTTTGGTGCTCCGCGGCGGCCCTTGCGGCCTGTAACGCGTTGACTTTGGCGCTGCCCGCATTGTGGCGCGCGGGATGCACTAAAGCCCGGCGAGATGGGAAGCGCATACTTAACGGCATTAACCGGTCTCCAGGCGAATAGTTCGGCGATCAACATCACCGCGAACAACCTTGCCAACCTGAATACGACGGCGTACAAGAACCAAAGCGCGAGTTTTAGCGATCTGCTTGCCAACGAAATGCAAGTGCCCGGCACAACTACCGCCCTGGGCACGGCACAGCCGGCGGCAATTTGGGAGTTCCAGCAAGGTGCCCTGGAGATCGGGCAGGGGTCTTTGGACGCGGCCATTTCCAACAACCCCGACGGATTTTTCGTGACTGAGGGCGCCGCTGGCCCAGTATACACTCGCTCAGGTAGTTTTCAGACCGGGCAGGATTCGGCGGGGAATAACGTGCTGCTTTCGCAGAGCGGGAACGTCCTGCAGGGCTACGCGATCGGCGCTAACGGGCAGTTGAGCACAACCATGGGCGAAATCGTTCTGCCCACGGTGAATAACCCGGCGGCCACGTCCCTGATCAGCGTCCAGGCAAATCTGGATTCCAACACTGTCGCCGGCGCCACAACTTCATTTAGCCAGACCATCGACGACGCCCAGGGCAACGCGCACACGCTCACTTTGAATTTCACAAAGGGAACGACGGCCGGAAGCTGGACTCTGACCGCGCAGGTCGATGGCCAGTCCACAACCGGTTCAGCTTCGCTGCAGTTTGATTCCAGCGGCAACCTGACATCGCCAGCCTCGTTCAACATTGACGCAAACGGCCAGTCGATCACCATGCCCCTCGTGGACGCCAATGGCAATGGAATGCTGACACAGTACGCTACATCCTCCACGCTGGGGCAATTTGGGCAGAACGGGACGGCAGGAAGCGACGTAACCGGTTACGCGATTGGAAACGGCGGACTGGTGACCGCCTCGTGTGCGGATGGAAGCACTATAAACGTGGCGCAACTGGCCCTGGCCACGGTTGGGAATCCGGAAACCATGACGGCGCTTGGGAACGGCGACTACACTCCTACTACGAATACCATGGGCTACTCCGCTCTCAGCACCGCCAGCGGAGCCGCTCCGTATTTTGGAACCGCAATCAGCACGGGCACGCAGATCACCGGGTCTGCCCTGGAGGAGTCCACCACCAACATGGCCACGGAACTCACGAACTTAATGGTTTACCAAAACGCCTATGCGGCGAACTCGAAGATGCTGACAACGAATGACCAGATGCAGCAGGACTTATTTGCACTCGTAATGTAGGTCAGCCGATTTTGCCAGCCAGCGCCTTGGGAAAAACCATAACCCCCGCTTCCGAAGCGCGGAAAATCTTGTAAAGGATTTGATTGGTGGGCAACTGGCTCTCCAGGAAATCCACGCCCTCCGCGCTGATAATGAAGCTGCTGCGGTCGTCCTGCAGGATATAGCGCTTGGATCGAAGATACCAGATGGCAAACAGTAATCGCTCCCGAGGAAACGACATGAGGTTCTCCATGTCCAACAGGGAAAGCGCGGCGAAGTCGGGATTCGCCCGCCGCTTGCTATAGAGCAGGCAGAGCACGCCCACGCGGATTTTCGCCTCGGCGTCGATGCCGTCGGTAAATTCCTTGCCCAGAAAAATAGACAGCGGAGAGGCCTGGCCCTGCTCCAGGTCGGCGTCATACCGGGCGCGCCGGACCGGGTCGCGCAATGTCTCGTACGCTTCCTGCAGCAGCCGGAGGCGCTCCGGATCGCCGCTTTCCTGGTTGTCGGGGCGATACCGAGCCGCCATCATCCGGTAAACCCGCTCCACCGTTTCGGTCTCGGCGCGGGGATTGATCTGCAGCAGATCGTAAAAATTGATGGGCGCGGGGCGCATACTCAAAGCCATTCATCGCCTTCGCCAGGCGGCTTGGGGTGCTTGGGCTTCCCGCGGCGGGTTTTCGGCTGGATGGTCCGGCTGGCCGGCACAGCGCCGACGCGCTCGCGCGCCAAACGCCGCACTTCCTTCTTCTGATCGAACTTCCGTGGCCTGGCCATGGATTCCGCTACAATGTGAGTGTATCAGTCCTTAAGGAGGCCACATGTTCGGCATCGTCGAATTCCCCCAGCTCGTGGTCAGCAACCTCTTCAGCCCCCAGGACATCCTCGTCATCGCGGTGATTTTCCTTTTGTTCTTCGGCGGTAAGAAGATTCCGGAGATGGCGAAAGGCCTGGGTGAGGGCATCAAGAACTTCAAGCACGCCATGAAAACGGAAGGCGACGACGTCGAGCCGAAGAAGCAGGGGTAAGGCAGCCCGGCGGCGGAGAGCCAGGCCGACACACCTCAGCCGGGTCCCAGTTTTGCGCGTTCGATAACAAACCCCCGCGAGTAAGTCTCGCGGGGGTTGTCGTTACTACGCCGGTTGGAAAGCTTACTTCTTTTTCGGCGGAACGATCGCGTCCTTCACAGCCTTGGCGACGCGGAACTTTACGACCTTCTTTGCCGGAATCTTGATCGCTTCCCCGGTCGCCGGATTGCGTCCGATGCGGGCTTTCCGGTCCACTCTCACCAGACGCCCGATACCCGGGATGATGAATACGCCATTCTTCTTGGTTTCGCGAACCGCCAGTTCCGCGAATTTGGTAACGAACTCCTTGGCGACCCTGGTGGAAACACTGTTGGAATCGGCCAGTTCGCGGATCACCTGCGATTGCGTCAACTTGGTGCCTGCTGCCATGTTCTTCTCCTTATCGTCTCTGCCCGGAGGCTGAAACAAAACTGACCAGTTTTGTTTACACCTGCATCATACGCCGCGCGCCGCGCGGATGTAAAGGGAGAAGACACAGAAAAGTGCGGTTTTTGTGCGTTTTTCGTGAGGACGTGCTTCCGCGAGTCCGGTTGACGCGCCTTTCGGCGGTATCCCGGCGCTGGAACCGCCCAAACACGACGTCCCGGAGGGTGTTCAGGCGGTCTTCGCGGTAAGCGCCACGGGTGCGGATTCGTTGGCCGGCGGCTTCGGCGGGGCATTTTGCGCGCCCTCCGGCGCGCTCAGACCCAGCGCGCGGCGCAACTCGGCGTCCATCTGCTCACGCGCCGCTAGGTTCTCCTGCAGGAAAGTGCGCGCGTTGTCGCGCCCTTGTCCGATGCGCTCCCCGTGGAAGCTATACCAGGAACCGCTCTTTTCCACTACGTTATGCGCCACGCCGACATCCAGCAGATCGGCTTCGCGGCAGATTCCCATGCCGAACATCATGTCCACTTCGGCCTCGCGAAACGGGGCCGCCACTTTGTTCTTGACTACCTTAATCTTCGTGCGGTTGCCCACCACGGTGTCGCCGTCCTTGATCGCGGCCCCGCGGCGCACCTCGGTGCGAACGGAAGAATAGAACTTCAGCGCCCGCCCACCTGTGGTCGTCTCCGGGTTGCCGAATACGACGCCGATCTTCTCGCGCACCTGATTGATGAAGATGAACAGGCAGTTGGTGCGGGACACGGTTCCGGTCAGCTTCCGCAGAGCCTGGGACATGAGGCGGGCGTGCAAACCCATGTGGCTGTCGCCCATCTCGCCTTCCAGTTCCGCCTTCGGAACCAGTGCGGCCACCGAGTCCACCACAACAACATCAATCCCGCCTGAGTTCACCAGTGCCGCCGCAATCTCCAGGGCCTGCTCACCATGATCCGGCTGCGACACCAGAAGATCGTCCACCATGACCCCGAGTTTTCGCGCATAGCCTGGATCGAGCGCGTGCTCGGCATCGATGAACACTGCCGTTCCACCCAGTTTCTGTGCTTCGGCGATCACCTGCAGAGCGAGCGTGGTTTTGCCGGAGGATTCCGGTCCGAAGATCTCCACCACGCGGCCCCGCGGAAACCCTCCGACACCCAGGGCGGCATCGACGGAGATAGATCCGCTGGAGATGACACTCACCGGAAGGGTGCTGCGAGAACCTAGCCGCAGCACGCTGCCTTTGCCAAACTGCTTGTCCATTTGGCTGAGGGCGGCGTCAATGGCGCGTTGCCGCGCGGCGCGGTCGGTGGGGGTCATGGTCACAACCTGTTAGTGGCGCGAGGCCGATAGTTCTCGCGGTTTTTGACCCAATGGCGCAAATGGCGGCGTCGAAACGCGCACCGCGCGCGTGATTTCACGCACCTCTCGCGGTCATCGCCATGGAATTCCTGGACCTCCGAACTGGCAGGTGAGTTGCGCTCAATCAGGAGTGGAAGGAGGCGCTATGCTCTTTTCGAAGATCCTGGTGCCTGTTGATTTTTCCCGCCGATCCCTCGGGATGGTCCACTACGCCTGCAAAATGGGGACTCGCTACAACGCCGAGGTCACCCTGCTCAACGTCATCGAGACTCCCAGCTATGGCGTACCGGGCGCCGGGCTGGAACTGCCGGCCTTTGCACCGGTCTTGCCCGAATGGAAATCGCAGCACGAAAAACGCCTGACCGCATTCGCGCGGTCGGCCTGCCCGGAGGCCGCCGTGCGCGCCATGGTTGTGGAGGGGAACCCGGCCGGCAAGATCGTGGAATCCGCGTGCACGCTCGGAGCCGATCTGGTCACCATGCCGACGCATGGGTATGGAGCCTTCCGGCGCTTGCTGATCGGTTCGGTAACGTCCAAGGTGCTTCACGATGTGGCCTGCCCGGTACTCACGGGGGTCCATCTTGAGGAGGCCCCTCCGGCCGGGGAAATCCACTTCGACCGCGTCCTCTGCGCGGTGGACTTGAAGCGCGATTGCCGCCGCGTGCTCCAATGGGCCGCTTCGTTCGCCGCCGACTTTGGCGCTGAACTCATCGCGTTGCATGTGCTGCCCATGCCGTTCCTGCCCACCGATACCTCCGTTGACCCGAAGTGGTTTTCCGAGCTGGAACAAATGGCCGCCGCGCAGTTGTCGGGCCTCTGCTCCGAACTCGGCGCGAAGGCTGAGGTGAGGACGGCCACTGGTTCGCCCATCACCTGCACGGCTTCCACCGCGCGGGAAGAAGAGGCCGCCCTGGTGATAATCGGCCGGAGCACGGACGAGCATCTGGGCGGACGCCTGCGCGCCAATGCATACGGCATCATCCGGCAATCGCCGTGCCCGGTAATCAGCGTCTGAATTCTGATAAATTCGGATGATGTCACGTCCACGGAATGACGAGGCCGCGCGTTACTACTTCACCTACATCGACCGGATCGCGAGCGACGACGTCGTCGGCGTTCTTGAGCGCCAGGCGGAGGAGATCCCCGCGTTTCTCGCCGGCATCTCCGAGGAGAAGTCACTCCACCGCTACGCGGCCGACAAGTGGACCATTCGCCAGTCCTGGAGTCACGTCAGCGATTGCGAGAGGGTCTTTGTGTCGCGGGCGTTCTGGTTTGCGCGAGGCTTCGATACGCCTCTGCCGAGCTTCGATCAGAACATCTGTGTGGCCGCGGCGGGAGCAGACGAGATTTCCTGGGCAAGGCATATCGAGGAGTTCCGGGTTGTTCGCGCAGCCACGCTGGCGTTCTTCCGGAATCTGCCGGATGAGTCGTGGGAGCGTGCCGGCATTGCCAGCGGAAATCCCTTCACGGTGCGGGCGCTCGCTTATGTTGTTGGCGGACACGTCGCGCACCACCGGGCGATTCTGGAGGAGCGGTATCTGTAAGAGGTGGCTCTCTACTGCTTAAGGAGCCCGATGCTCACGATCGCCCGTACACCGGAATGAGCGCGCCATTCACTTCGGCGGCTTCGCTCGAGGCCAGCCAGACCATCACGTCGGCGATCGCCTCTGGCTTCACCCATTTCGTGAAGTCAGCCCGGGGCATGGCTTTGCGGTTTGCCGCGGTATCGATGGTGCCCGGCAGCACCGCGTTGGCCGTTACGCCGCTGCCCGCCACTTCCAGCGCGACCGTCTGGATCAGCGTATGCAGCCCAGCTTTCGAGACGGCGTACGCGCTAAGGTTGGCCGCCGGTTCCACGCCAGTTCGCGAACCCACGGCGATGATCCGGCCACTGCCCGCTTCCTGCATCAACGGCAGCACTTCGCGGATCAGGTAAAACGCCGAGCGCAGGTTGAGATCCATCATGCGGTTCCAGACATCGTCTGTAGTCTGCCCCACTGGTGTACCGCCGGCAAACCCGCCCATCACATGGACAAGGGCATCCGCCGGCCGGGCACGCTCGGCCGCGTGACGGCAGCCTTCCACCGTGGTCAGATCCGCTTCAACCGGATGGAAGTTGCCCTGCGGCAGGCTGCGCCCGTCCCACGAGGGCGCCACCCCGAATACCGCTGATGCCCCACTGTCCAGAAACGCCTTCACTACCGCGGGCCCGAGCCCGCCGGTTGCACCGGTCACCAGAATTGCCATGCGATATTGATGATAATGCCTCACCAGTTGCCGCGGCTGCGCATGGAGCTGGATTTCACGCCTTCCCCCGATCCAGAGCGGCCGGGACTCTTCATTCGCGATCCATATCATTTCAGCGATGCGATGCTGCTGGTTCCTCCTCCGCTGGTGGCCAGTCTGGCGTGTTTCGACGGTGAACAAACGGAATTGGATCTGCGCCAGAGTCTGGTGCAGGCTACCGGTGAAATCCAGGTGGGTGAACTGGAAAAACACCTGCTCGAGACACTGAGCCAAGCGGGATTCCTGATTGACGAGCGATTCCTCGCATTACGCGACGCATCGATAAAGAGGTTCGCTCAAGCGGAGCGGCGCGACCCTATGCACGCCGGCTCCGCGTACCCCAATCAGCCGGAAGAAGCGCGGCAGCAACTCGCCGGGTACATGGGCGCGTCGGCGCTTCCGGCGACGGCCGACGGGTTGGTGGCCATCGCCGCGCCGCACGTGAGTCCTTTCGGCGGGTGGGAATCCTACCGCGACGCATACAACAAGCTGGCGCCAGACCATGGGGAGCGCGTCTTCGTCATCCTGGGAACTTCGCACTACGGGGAGCCGGAAAGGTTTGGTCTGACCCGGAAACCCTTCGTGACGCCGCTGGGAGAGGCCACCACGGACACGGTATTGGTCGATCGCCTCGCACAGAAAGCCGGCGCGGCCGTCACCATGGAAGATTACTGCCACGCCATCGAACACTCTATCGAGTTCCAGGTGCTCTTCCTGCAATACCTCTACGGACCCAGAATTCGTATCTTGCCGATTCTGTGCGGGCCGTACGCGCGCAGCATCTACCAGGGCGGCAAACCGGAGCAGAACGAAGGAGTGGAGCGCTTTCTCGGAGAACTCGGCGAAATCGCGGAGCGCGGGCGCAACCGTCTTTTCTGGGTGCTGGGCATCGACATGGCGCACATGGGCCGGCGCTACGGCGATCCCCTGGTGGCCCGGGCGGACCAGGATCAGATGACCGAAGTGGCCCGGCGCGACCGAGCGCGCATCGACTGCGTCACCAGTGCCGACGCCGAAGGATTCTGGTCCCTGGTGCAGGAAAACCGCGATGACCTGAAGTGGTGCGGATCGTCGCCGATTTACACATTTCTGCGGGCCGTTCCCGGTGCGCGCGGGCAGCTGGCACGCTACCAGCAGTGGAACATCGACGAACAGAGCGTGGTGAGTTTCGCCGCAATGACGTTCACGCGGAGCTAAGAATTGGCCGTGACGCGGGCTGGCGGGATGGCGTCGCCCAGATTCATGGAGCCGCCGCCTTCACTCACGTAGTTGCGGTTCCACGTGGGGATTTCCACTTCCACGTCGCCCTGAACGACGCACTGGCAGCCAAGGCGCGAATGAATAGTGAGCCCGGCGGCCAGATCCAGGCGGTCGGCTTCATCATCGTCCATTTCACTGAGGTTGTCGTCCCCGTTCTTCACCACTACGTGACAAGTGGTGCAGGCGTTATTCCCCCCGCAAGCATGCTCCAGTTGGATACCGAAGTTCAGGCAAACATCCAGAATCGACTCGGGCTTGCCATGCTCGTGGTAGGGCAGCTTGCCGGACTCGTACTCGACGGTTTTGCCGTCAACGGTGACTCTGGGCATGTCAGTTTCATTATATCGGATTCGTTTGGTCGGATATAGGCTGCCCAGAATCCGCCGAGGTCCCTATTGCCGATTGACAATATAATGATAGACTCTGAGAGGGCCGCAACGAAATGGAAACGAACAGTCGAAGCGTCGCCAAGGCAGTGAGTTACCGGTTTCTGGGTTCATGCTGCACGGCGTTGATCTTTCTGATTATGACCGGCAGCGTGAAGCTCTCACTGGGTGCTGGCGCCATCGACGTTGTAGTCAAGATTGCGGCGTACTTTGTGCATGAGCGCATCTGGAACCTGATCCCTTTTGGGCGTGAGCGTCGCGTCCCGGCGCCCGAATACGAGATCTGACACTCAACACCTGTCCTCTTCGCGCACAATGCTATCATCACGGAAGCACTTGTTGCGCCCGTAGCTCAGCTGGATAGAGCGTCTGGCTACGAACCAGAAGGTCAGGTGTTCGAATCACCTCGGGCGCACCACAAAAATCCCTCACTTGCTACAGTGAACCTGATGGCAACCGTTGCGGCACCGCTGGCGGTCGATGTGCGCGCCAGATTCCGCCGCTTTGCATGGATCGTCCTGGGTTGGAATTTCCTGGTGGTACTGTGGGGCGCTTATGTGCGCGCCTCAGGGTCGGGCGCGGGCTGTGGCAGCCGTTGGCCGCTCTGCAATGGCGAAGTTGTGCCGCGCGCGCCGCAACTGGCCACCATCATCGAATTCACGCACCGCATCAGCAGCGGGGTGGCGCTGGCACTGGTGGTGATCCTGTGCGGGTGGGCCTTTGTGCGGTTTCGGCGTGGTGAGACGGTGCGGCGCATGGCCGCGCTTTCGGTTCTCTTTATTGTTGCCGAGGCGCTATTGGGGGCGGGGCTGGTGCTGTTCCGCTACGTCGCGCAGAACGAATCTGTTGGGCGCGCGCTCTATCTCTCGGCGCATCTGGTGAACACTCAATTGCTGCTGGCGGCATTGGCGACAACCGCTTTCCTCTCCGCACCACGAGCGCCGCGGTGGACCGGAGTATGGACGGGAACACCGCTGGTCATGCTGCTGGTAGCTCTGGCGGTGAGCATTAGCGGAGCGGTGGCCGCACTCGGTGACACTCTGTATCCGGCCCCAACGCTGGCTGCGGGAATGCTCCAGGATTTCTCACCGGCGTCGAGTCTGCTGTTGCGTCTTCGTCTGCTGCATCCGGCCCTGGCCATAGCCGGAGGCGCTTACATCATCATCGCGGCATTCACGAAGACTCGCCAGGCGGCCACGCGCGGGTCCGCGTTCGCGGTTATGTTGCTGGCCCTGGCGCAACTATGCGCCGGTGCTCTGAATGTGGTTTTGCGGGCTCCGGTCCCGATGCAGATAGTCCACCTGCTGCTCGCAGACCTTCTCTGGGTCGCTCTGGTTCTGCTGTTCTTGCGCGTTCGCGAAGCGGAACCGAATGCCCGTTCGCCCGTCTTACCCGTGCTAGCATGATATTTCTCTATCTCGTTCTCCCAGTAAGGATCTATTGAATGCGAATCACCCTGATGTTTCTTTTGTTTACTGCAGGCCTGCTCGCACAGGCTGTTCCCGCCGCACAGAATCCGCCTCCTCCCGTAGTGACCGGACGGCCGGAGATCCGAGTGCAGCCGGGCACTCCCGTAAAACCAGCCAGCCCCGACACGGTGGTGGCGAAGCTGAATGGCAAGCCGCTCACTGTTGCCGACGTCGACAAACTGCTCGCCGATCTCCCACCGCAATACCAGGGAATCATCACCAGGGAGCCAGAACGTTTTCTGAACCAACTAATGGTGTTTAACGAATTGGAGAAGGAGGCGGAGCAGGAAGGACTGGATAAACAGTCGCCGACCCGGCAGGAACTGGCATATGGCCGGCTGATGACTCTGGCGCGAGCGGAGGTAGACAAATCCCGCAACGCCATCACCGTCTCACCTGACCAGGAACAACAGTACTACGAAGAGAAGAAAGAGGAAATGTTTCGCGTCGTGAAAGCGAAGGTGATCTTCGTGGCCTTCAGTGCGGCGGCCGCGGCCGCTCCAGCTCCCGGCGCTCCGAGACCAGCTCCTCCCGCAAACGGCGTAACCCGCACGGAAGCAGACGCCAAAACAAAGGTCGACGACCTACGAAAACAGATTCTGGCCGGGGCCGACTTCGGGGCGCTGGCTAAAGCGAACTCTGACGACAAAACCTCCACGGCAAAGGATGGCGATTACGGCGACATCATCCGGACCAGCCCTTATCCGGAACCGATCAAGAAGGCCATCTTTGCGCTGAAACCGGGAGAGGTGAGTGACGTCATTCGCCAGCCGAGCGGTTTTTATCTCATTAAAGCGGCAGCATCGTCCTACCGCCCTCTCGACGAAGTCCGATCGGAGATCCGCACAACCCTGATTGGCGACGAATTCAAGAAACACATGGATGCACTCACCGCGCAGTTCAACGTTACCGTGGAGGATCGCTCGTATTTTACGACTCGGCCGCCACATTGAGCTGCTGCCCAGGCGCGCTCCAGAGTTCGAAGGGCGGAGCATTCAGGTAACTTTTCGCGCCAGTTTGCGGACGGCCGGAAGACGCTTGTACAGCGGCGCTGGTGCGCGGCGCATGCGCGGCGGGCAGGAAGTTCACGCGGCGACGTTCATTCGCAAGCGGCGCATTGTACTGGACAGCGTTCTCCTCACCAGTCGCGACGAACTCGGGCGGATTCTGGTCCATGAACTCTTTCATTTTGTATGGGTGCGCCTGGGCAATGTACAGCGCCGTAGCTATGAAGCCGCAGTAAGGCAGGAGTTGGAAGCGCGAGCGCGGGGTGAATTGGGCTGGTCCGCGGAGATGCGCAAGCGGACGATCGAGGCGCGGGCCGGCCGTGTGTGGCGTGAGTACGTCTGCGAGAGTTTTTGCGACACCGCCGCCTGGCTGTACTCCGAAATCAGGCAGCACGACGAATTCACTCTGGCGCCGCGGTTTCGGATGCGTCGTGCCGCGTGGTTCGGGGCGGCGTTCGCGGGACGCACGATTTGCTTGTAAACGCCTCCTACAATGGAGGGAGGAGCACGGTTGCGCAATTTTGGAACACGGTCTGTGGCGATGACCTTTCTGGCCCTTGCCACGCTAACCATGGCTTGGTCGTCATCGGCTGAGGTGAGGGCGGCCTCAGGCCTCAAACCCGAAAAGGATCGCAAGCTCGCGCCGGATTTCACGCTTCGAGACTCCAACGGCGCCGCCGTGCGCCTGTCGGATTATCGGGGCAAGGTAGTGCTGCTGGACTTCTGGGCCACCTGGTGCATGCCGTGCCAGGTGGAACTTCCATGGTTTATGGAATTCGAACAGAGCCTGAAGACGAAGGGCTTCGCGGTGGTGGGCGTTTCCATGGACGAAGATGGCTGGGACGTGGTGAAGCCCTACATCCAGAAGCGGCGAATCAACTACCGGATCCTCCTGGGCGACGACCATACGGCGGAGCTATACGGAGGGGTAGATGCGCTGCCGACCACTTTTCTGCTCGATCGACAGGGCCGCATTGCCGCGATTCACAAAGGCCTGACCGACGACAAAGACGGATTCCTTCATGAGATTACAGAACTGCTGGGTGCGCGGGGGAGCGGGACTGGCGTTGCTGATGGCGGCGCCGCTACTCTCGCGCGGGCAAAGTAGCGCGGGGGCTCTATCCCTGGGCGAGGTGCAGACGTTGACGGCCGGGCGCGGCCAGACGGCGCGGGAGACGTTGACGCTCTACGTGCGAGCGGGCTTTCATGTCAACAGCAACAAACCCAACGACGACTTCCTGATTCCGCTGCGGCTGACATGGGATAAAGGGCCGATTGAGGCGGGAACAGTGGAGTATCCCGAGCCGCAGCTCGAAAAATCGAACTTTTCGGAGCAGCCGCTTTCGGTCTACAGCGGAACGTTCCATGTGGTGACCGGATTTCGCGCGCCAGCGGATGCGGTCCCCGGGCCGGCCACGGTCACCGGCAAGCTGCGCTATCAGGCCTGCAGTGATCGCGAGTGCCTCCCTCCGCGCACGCTCGAAATCCGGGTTCCGGTGGACATTCGGTAGGGGGGCTGCCCGGTGTGGTCGAGCACGCTCACTTGTTCTGAGCCGGTTACTCCACTCATCTGTCACCTCGATCAGCCGCGTTTCACCGCAAATTGTCTACGAGATACAGGTGCGATAAATCCTGCGGGGCCTCGAATGCGTAGTACTTGAGATCTGGCGTCACCACCAGGAACTGGTCGAAGCGGGCGTCCGTGGTGAGCCGTTTCCACAGCGTTCGACGGCCGGTGCCCAGTTCCACCAGCGTAGCGACGAGTTCGCGGCCGGTCGGCTGTGCGACCAGCAACGATTTCCCGCCATTCGCGAAACGGATCGGGTACTCGGAGTCGAGCACTCCCGCCACGCTCACCGGCTGCCTGCCATTCGCGCGATACAGCGAGATTCCTCCTCTCTGCTGCCTCAACGCCACCGTTCCTCCCTCTGGCGAGAGAACCGGATATGTATTGCGGCCGTCTGACTTGATCTGGATCGGGGGTCCGCTGTCCACGCGCTGGGTGTAGACGTTCCAACCGTGGTTCTCGGCCTGTGCCTCGTAGGCGATCTGGCGTCCGTCGTCGGACCAGGCGACGTGGTCGAAGGCGACAAGTCCGGGTGTGGGCATCTCTTTGGAGTCTCCGGGGCCGACCGGCTGCAGCAGCAGCTTTCGATCTTTCGCATTGGATATAAGAAACGACTTACCATCGGGCGAGAGCGTCGCCTGACCCGTGCCCAGGCGAACTGCTGCCGAGCCGTCCGTGCGCCGGTAGTAGGTCAAGGAGTCGCCATCGATGGACCAGACTTCTCCCGATTCAATAAAGGTGAGGGAACGCCCATCGGCGGAGATAGCGGTCGGATTCGTATTGTCGAGCCAGGAATAGGGATGTTCGGCTGCATCGCCTGGGAACAGACCGATCATCTGATCGCACCAGCTCTCGCGCGACAACAGTACACGCCCGTCAACAGAAATATCGTGCAGGCGCAAGCCGGGCTGCACCAACACGGTTCTCTCCTTGCCGGAGAGTGCCACGGCATAAACCGTATTCGCCCAGCCTGCGTTCCTGGCTGCTGCCGCGATCCAAACTTCCTTGCCGGCCGGACTCCACGCCAGCCCTTCGAGGCTATCCCACCCTTTGGAAAGCACGGTTCGCTTGCCGCTGAGATCCACCAGGTCGACCGCACCTTCGTCGTTACCGGAGAGCGGGTGGTTCTCGTACGCGATGGTTTTGCCGTCCGGAGAAAATCTCGGGTGGCCGAACCAGCCGGTATTCTGCTGGTATAGCACATGTCCCGGCGGGAACTCCAACCGTGCTCCCTCCGACGAGTTCACGGCAACCACCAGTTGCTGCCCGTCAGGGCTCCAGTCGGCATAAGCGACATGGCCGGCCAGTTCGCGCGGCGATCCGCCGGCCAGACTCAAGGTCGCCAAAGTTCCCGCGCAATCCACGTTCAACCCGAACCCGTACTCACAACCCATCAAAACCGCGAGTTCGTCCGAAGACGAGACCGCAGCAACCGCGCCTGGCGGTATTCCCAATGGCCGCGACTCCGGGCTGCCCACGCGCGCCGTAGCCACCTGCGGGGTCTCGCCCTCCCACTTGCCGCTGTAGACGATGGTCCGTCCGTCGTGCGAAAAGCGCGCTGCCTGCAAGGTTCCCTCACGAAACGTGACGCTGGTGTAGCGGAGTTCTGGCGTTTCGCGCCCCGCGTAGAAAAATGCACCGCCGGCAATCAGGGCCATGATTGCCGCTATGCTCCAGGGCAGCGCTCTCGATGGCGCTTTCCCCGCCGGACTTGCGTCATTCGGCGCAGGCCCGGAGGGCTGCGCGGCGGCCCACTTCAGCTCCAGCCTCACATCGTGCGCCGTCTGGAAGCGGTCCTCCGGGTCTTTCGCCAGACACGTATTCACCACGTGCTCGAACGCAGGCGGCGTAAGGGGCTGGGTTGCCGAGATCGGTTCCGGATCCTTTTCCAGAATCGCGCTGGCTACGCTGATCTGGCTCTTTCCGTCAAACGGCCGCTTGCCGGTTGCCATTTCGTAGAGCACCGCGCCCAGCGCAAACAGGTCCGATCGCGAGTCTGCTTTTTTCCCTTCAATCTGCTCCGGCGACATGTACTGGATGGTGCCGATGACCTGACCTGCGCCCGTGAGAGGAGACATAGGACTGGGGCCGCTCATTGCCCGGGTTGCCGACAACATCGGCGCGCTAGAGGCTCCCGGCTCCCAGTCCGTTACCGTGGCCCTCGCTAAGCCGAAGTCCATCAGCTTGGCGCCGCCCTTGGTCAGCATGATGTTGCCCGGCTTCAGATCGCGGTGAATAATTCCGGCGTGGTGTGCTTCCTCCAGCGCTTCGCATACTTCTATCCCAATCCTCAGCGCCTCCTTCGGGGGCAGCGGGCCTTTGCGCAATCGCTGTTCCAGCGACTCTCCCTCCAGATACTCCATGACGAGGAAGTCGACGCCGTCCTGGTGTCCGATGTCGTGCAGGGTGCATATACGCGGATGATTCAACGACGAAATGGCGCGGGCCTCGCGTTCGAAGCGCTCTCTCAGACCAGGACTCGAGGAAAGGTGGTCGGGCAGCACCTTGATGGCGACGTCGCGGCCGAGGCGAGTGTCGCGCGCGCGATACACTTCGCCCATCCCTCCTGCACCGAGCGGAGACTGGATTTCGTAGGGACCCAGTTTGTTGCCGGAAACCAGAGGCATGCCGTGGCGCCATTATAGCCTCTCGGAATAGGAACGCTCTTCACGATCCGGCGCCGCATGTCCAGGCTGAAGCCTGTCCGCCACGCACCCAACGCAAACCGAAGCGGCCAGGCTTCGCCGCTCGCCCGATTTGATTGTATTCTTGTGGTCGAGTGTTCAGCCGCCACTACAGAAAGGTGAAGGCCCTCTTTGGGCTCTCCGACATTATGCTCACGGGCCTCGCATTCGAGGCCGCCTACCAGACGCGCTCGTTTCTTCCTTTCGCGCGCCCGTTCTATTTCGACCGCCCGGTGAAAGCCCTCCTGGTGGGCGGCGCCGTGCTGATCTGGCTGGGCATCGGATACTGGTTCAACATCTATGACAAGCTGGAGTCGGCGCACCCGCGCATCGTTCTGCGAAACACGTTCCGGCAGTGCGCGCTAGGCGCCGCCGCGCTGGTTTTGTTCGAATACGTGCTGCGGCCCAGCAACTACGAACTCAGCCGGCCCTTTCTGCTGCTGTTCGCAGCGTATAGCTGGGTTTTGTTGTGCCTTTTCCGTTTGAACGCCGGGCGCGTGATCGGCGCTATTCGCAAGGAATTCGGCGCGCCCTATTACGTGATGGTGGTGGGCGATGGCGAGCGCGCGCGGAACATTGGCGAATTGCTGGAGGCTTCCGAAGACTACGGATTGCGGCTCAGCGGATTCTTCACGCCCGGAGGCCCGGAAACCGCTGCGCCGGTGACTCTGAAACAGACGTACCAGCCTTATCCCTTGAGTGACCTGCCGAGTGTACTGCGCGATCGCGTCATCGATGAAGTGATTTTTGCGGTGGACAGCGAGCGCCTCGCCGGCATGGAAGAAATGATGCTCCTGTGCGACGAGGAGGGAGTGCGCACGCGCGTTTCCGTGGACTTCTTCCCGCACGTCAACAGCCGCGTTTATCTGGAGCGTCTGGGCAACGCTCCGTTGCTCACCTTCGCCGCCGCGCCGCACGACGAGATCCGGTTGCTGGTGAAGCGCGGTACTGACATCGTGCTGGCCGCCGCAGCGCTCGTCTTGCTGGCGCCTTTTATGCTGTTCATAGCGATTTTGATTCGCATCACTTCGCCCGGCCCGGCCATTTTCCGGCAGCAGCGCTGCGGCCTGAACGGACGGCGCTTCACGTTCTACAAATTCCGCTCGATGGTGCGCAACGCAGAGAGCATGAAGCCCGCGCTGGAACACCTGAACCGGAAATCCACCGCCTTCAAGATTCCCGACGATCCGCGCCTGACGCCTGTGGGCCGGCGCCTGCGCAAGTTTTCCGTAGACGAGTGGCCGCAGCTTTGGAACGTCCTGAAAGGTGATATGTCACTGGTGGGCCCGCGGCCCGCGGTCCCCGACGAGGTGGAACGCTATCAGCGGTGGCAGCGGCGCCGTCTGCGTATGCGGCCAGGACTCACGTGCATCTGGGCGACGAGGGGCCGGGACGCTCTCGATTTCGACACCTGGATGAAAATGGATATGCAGTACATCGATAACTGGTCCCTGGCATTGGACTGGAAAATCATCCTTCGCACGATACCCCGCGTTGTGACGGGCAAAGGAGCAAACTGATCATGCACCTGGTACCTACCCAGGAAGAAGTAGTGGCGCTGTTGCGGCAAACCGGCGCGCTGCGCGACGGCCATTTCGAATATCCCAATGGATTGCATTCCAACGAGTACCTGCAGGTACCCCTGGCCATGCGCTACTACCAGCACGCACGCGTGTTGAGCGTGGGATTGAGCCGCCTCCTGCGCGCCAACGCCGAGATCCGGGCCATCATTCCCGAATTGTCCATTGTGGCGCCGGGCACCGGCGGTCTCCCGGTCGCTTACGGTGTTTGTGAAGCGCTGCGCGCGCATCAGGTCTACTGGGCCGAGCGGGAGGACGATCATTTGCCCATGCGGTTCCGCCAGTTCATGGAAGTGACTCCCGGCGAAAAGGTGCTGCTGGTGGACGATATCCTGCGGTCGGGCCGGAACCTCTCGGAAATGAAGAAGCTGGTGGAATCGCGGGGCGGTCTGGTAGTGGGGCTGGCGGTGATCGTGTACCAGCAGAACCCCCGCACCATCAGCTTTGAACCGCTGCCGCTTTACTACCTGGCGAAACTCGATGGCCATTACTATACCGACGCCGCGTCCTGCGAGCTCTGCGCGAAAAGGGCTCCGCTGCAGAAGGTGTGGATCTGAAAGCCCACCCCCTGGCTGCCTGGGCGGAAGCGCATCTGGAGGAGACCATCGCGCTGGTGCGCGATTTGGTTGAGTGCGAATCACCCAGCGACGACCCCGCGGCGATCGCCAGGTTCAATGAGCTGTTCATCGCTCGCGCGGCGTGGAGCCATGGAGTCACGCCCCTTGCCGGCGGCCACCTGCTATGCCGGTTTCATTTGCCCGGCGCGACGAAAGACGGACAGATCCTGGCGCTGGGCCACTCCGATACCGTCTGGCCGCTGGGGACGCTCTCGCGCATGCCCTTCCGCCGCGAGCAGGGGCGGTTGTGGGGACCCGGCGTCCTCGACATGAAGGGCGGCCTCGCGTTTCTGCTGATGGCGGCGCGCGCGCTGCGCGATCTCGATATTCCGGTGCGGAGGCAGGTTTTGCTACAGCTCAACGCCGACGAGGAAGTGGGCAGCGTGGGATCGCGGCCTTTCACCGAAGCAGCAGCCGAAGAGAGCGCCGCCGTCCTGGTGCTGGAACCGGGAAGCGGCCTCGCCGGAAAACTAAAGACGGCGCGCAAGGGTGTGGGCGAGTACACTGTCACCGTGCGCGGCCGCGCATCCCACGCTGGCATCGACTTCGAGACGGGGGCCAGCGCCATCGTCGAACTCGCACGGCAGATTGGCCGCATCGCCGCATTCACCAACACGGCGCGCGGCATCACCGTGAATCCGGGCGTCATCCGGGGCGGCACGCGCACCAACGTGGTGGCCGAAGAGGCGCATGTGGAGGTGGACGTGCGCGTTTCCCGGTTGCGCGATGCGGCTCCGCTAAGCCGCAAGTTTCGTGGACTGCGCCCCATTGACAAACGCTGCTCCATCACCGTGGAAGGCGGCCTGAATCGTCCTCCCATGGAGCGCACGCGCGGCAATCGCCGGTTATTCGAGAAGGCTCGGCGCATTGCTGAGGCCGAGCTGGGCATTGAGCTCGAGGAGTCGGCAACGGGCGGTGGATCAGACGGCAACTTCACGTCGGCCCTCGGTGTACCCACACTGGACGGGCTGGGCACGGTGGGCGAAGGCGCCCACGCGGTCAACGAAAGCATCCTGGTCGATCGTATTCCCGATCGCGTCGCGCTGCTCGCGCTGCTACTCGCGCGGATGTAGCGGCCCGGGAATCGCGGTGGGATGTCTGGGTTGATACAGCCCCATCTCGCCACCGCCAGGGATGCGCAGCCGCGTGAGCAGGCCCCATCTCTGTTCGGTGACCGGGCGCGTGAATTCAATGCCCTTGCTCTTGAGTTCCTCCACGGCAACGTGGATGTCGTCGCACATGAGGTACAACTCCTGACGACCCTCGCCCTCCGCAGGGTGGACGGCCAGTTCGGCCGGCGGCAAAGCGAATATCAACCAGCCTCGCCCGGCGTCAACGGACGGAAAACCGAGCGTATCGCGAAAGAAAGCCAGCGCCCCCTCCGCGTCCGCGCTATAAACGATTCCGTGAATGCCGTTAATCATGGCTTCTCCGTTGCGCGGGCCCATTCGAGTGCGTGCCGCCGATCGGCGAATGCACGCATCCGAACGGCCTTGCCGTCGCGGAATGTAAAAACGTCGGCCAGCAGAACCTCGCGTCATTCATCACTGCCCCCAGGCTGTACGCGCGCGTTAACAAACACGATAATATTGTCACCGGCGGCGATGAAACACTCAGGTTCACTGCTACCTTCCGCCCATCCCGCGCGCGATTGAGTCAGGTACGCCTTCACGCCGTCGTGTCCGTGATAAGTGCCGCCTCCCGGAAATTCGAGCGGCTCCTTCCACTCAATTTGTGGATGGAGGGTTTCCACCGTGGCATCGATATCGTCCCTGTTGAACGCCGCGTACGCCCGTCGTAGAGCTTCAATCGCAAGGTTCTGATCCGAGGGCCCCATCTTCTGTGTCAAGTCTAACAATGCCCAACTCGCATTCGCGCACGCCGATGGTGCGCACGTGAGAAAATGAACACGAGCGACATGGTCAGGGACGGAATCTATTATGCCGCCGCATTGGTGGCGGCCGGGGTGGGGCTGGCCTACTTCTTCACCTGGCTACTGGGTGCGCCGCTGTTCCTGCTGGCCGTGTTCTGCCTCTATTTCTTTCGCGACCCCGAGCGCGCGGTTCCCGACGGGGCCGTGGCAGTATCTCCCGCTGACGGCCGAGTGGTTTCGGTCAAGGCGGACGCACCCGACCGCACGCGCGTAAGCATCTTTCTGAACATCTTCGACGTGCATGTGAATCGCACGCCCATCGCCGGGGAAATTGTGGATGTCGCTTACCAGGCAGGGCGATTCCTGGTGGCCAGCCGTGAGGGCGCCAGCACGGAAAACGAACAGAACGTCGTTACGGTGCAGGGCGACGGCACGCGCGTAGTCTTCACGCAAATTGCGGGCCTGATCGCGCGGCGCATCGTGTGTTGGAAAAAGGCCGGTGACGTGGTCCGCGCCGGCGAGCGCATTGGCCTCATCAAGTTCGGCTCGCGCGTGGACGTGTTCTTCGGTCCCGAGTGGGATGTCGCGGTGAACGTGCGGGATCGCGTCGCCGCTGGCAGCAGCGTCATCGCCCGCAGGAAGCGGGAGAGCTGATGGCATCTCTCGGACTGCGCAGAAGACGAGCCGATGGCGAGCCGCCGCGCCGCCGCCGCGCCGCTTATGTTCTGCCCAGTCTGTTTACGTCCGGCAATATTTTTCTCGGCTTCATCGCGGTAATGCACGCGTTTCAGGGCGCTCTTTCCGCCCACGGCGGCCACTACGGCGGCAATTCTGATTTCGCGACCGCCGCAAAAGCCATCGGCGCCGCGTTCGTGCTGGATGGCCTTGATGGCCGCATCGCGCGCATGACCAATACCGTAAGCGAGTTCGGCCGCGAACTGGATTCCCTCGCCGACGTGATCACGTTCGGGATTGCGCCCGCGGTGCTGGCTTTCGCGTGGGGCGTCGACGTTGCGCTTCCAGGCGGTTTTCTGATGGACCACCGCGCCGGGTATTTCATCTGCTTCCTGTTCCTGGTATGCGGCGCCGCTCGGCTGGCGCGTTTCAACATCACCACGAATCCGGTGCCCCGCAATCCCGGCCGGCCCGACCGCAAGTACTTCGTCGGTCTTCCCATTCCCGCCGCGGCCGCGCTCGTGTGTGCCGTAGTGTACGCCGCCGACGGCGCGCCCATTCGCTGGTGGCTGCTGTCGTTCGCCTGGTTGGTGGTCATCGCGCTTCTGGCTTTTCTCATGGTGAGCACGTGGCGCTATCCCAGCTTCAAGGAGATCAACCTGCTTCGGCCGCGGTCGCCGCTCACCGTCGTGCTCATCTGCTGCGTCTTCTACCTGACCTGGAATTTTGGGCAACCGTTCCTGCTGGCGCTCTCCACCAGCTATGTAGCCAGTGGAATTCTGATTCGCGTCGCCGGCATTATACGGCGCAGGTTCCGGCGCGATCCGCCGCCGCGGCCATTGGCCGCCCAGCATCCCTCGGAGCAACAGGTTGGATAGCTCGACAATTGTCATTGTCGGCAGTGAGACGCTGGCCGGACGCGAGGTGCGCGAGGTATTACGGGAGTCGGGCATTGACGCACGTACCGAGCTGGTCTCTGGAGCGGCGGAGCCAGGCAGCGTTATTGCCGAAGAAAGCGGCGAGGCGGTGGTAATCTCCGAGCTCGAGCCTGGCGTGGTGGCAGACGCCCGCGTAATGATTTTATGCGGTTCCCCGGAATCCTCCCGCCGGGCCCTCGGAAAGGCGGAGATGCGCAAGACGCCGCCGGCTTTTGTGGATGTGAGCGGCGCACTGGAGGAAGAACCCTCCGCCCGCCTCCGAGCCCCCATGGTGGAGTCCGCCGCTCCGCCGGCCTCTCCGGGGATTCAGGTGATCGCGCAAGCAGCGGCCATCGCTCTCGCTTTGTTCCTGAAGCGGCTCGCCGGGGCGCAAGAGATCCGGCGCGTGGTGGTGGTGATCTTTGAGCCCGCCAGCGAGCGCGGCCAGAGCGGCATCGACGAACTACAAAAGCAGACGGCGAGCCTGTTCTCCTTCAAGCCGCTGCCCAGGAGCGTTTACGACGCCCAGGCGGCCTTCAACATGCTGCCCGCATGGGGCGACGAAGCTCCGCAAGCGCTCGCCGACGTGGAACTGCGCATCGAGCGGCACCTGGCCACGCTGCTGGGCCTGAACTCGCCTGTTCCCTTGCCGTCGCTTCGGCTGGTCCAGGCGCCGGTGTTTCACGGTTATAGCTTTTCGCTCTGGGTTCGGTTCGATGGGCCGCCAAATCTGGAAACCATCGCGTCTGAGCTTTCCTCGGCGCATATCGACGTTCGCGGCGGCGACGAGGAAACGCCCAGCAATGCCGGCATCGCGGGCCAGGGCGGCATCACCGTGGGCGCCATTGCGGCGGACCGCAACGAGCCGCACGCTTGCTGGTTCTGGATAGTAGCCGACAACCTGCGCATCGCCGCGGAGAACTGTATCGAGGTGATTCGTGAACTGGTCGATTAGGTCGGTTCTGGCCGCGGCGATTTGTCTGCCGTTTTTCGCTTGTGGCTACCATGTTTCCGGCAAAGGGGAGCTGCTGCCGAAAGATATTCATACGATCTATGTTCCGCCGTTCGAGAATCTCACTACGCAATATCGGCTCACCGACGCGATTCCGGAGGCGATTTCCCGCGAGCTCATCTCGCGCACGCGATACCAGGTTGTGCGCCATAAGGAAGATGCCGACGCGGTTTTGAGAGGCTCTCTGACCGCTTTCACGTCTTTCGCGATTCTGAACGACCCGACCACGGGACGCGCCACCGCTCTGCAGATCAACGCCCATTTTCAGGTTAACCTCTACGACCGCAACGGCAAGGTGCTCTTTTCACGCCCCTCATGGGATTTCCACCAGCGGTACGAGCTCAGCACCAACGCGCAGTCGTACTTCGATGAGAGCGGGGCGGCCGAACTGCGCATGAGCCAGGACGTCGCGCAAGAGGTGGTCAGCGGGATTTTGGAGAACTTTTGAGCCCGGACGTTTTTCTGAGCCGCATTGCGAAGCAGGAGCCGGCGCCGGTTTATCTGTTCCTGGGCCCGGAGGTATGGTCCCGTGATCGCTGCCGGCACGCGTTGATCGCGCGCGCGCTGGGCGACGGCGACCGCGAACAGGGCCTCACGCGTCACGATCTGGACTCTGTATCGCTAAGCGCGGTGCTGGATGACGCGCGTTCTTTCTCACTGTTCGCTCCGCGGCGCGTGATCTGGGTGGCATCGGCGGAGTCCGCTTTGCCCCGTGGACGTGCCGGAGGAGAGGAAGCCGCGGGCGCGGGCGATCTTGCCGATTACCTGAAGGATCCGGTTCCAGGAACGGTGGTGGTGTTCGACGCCGCGCGCTACGAATTCGACGGCGAAGACAAAACGAAGCTGGAGCGCGTGGCGAAGTTTTATGGCGCCATCCGCGAGCAGGTGGAGTTCCGCCCATTCACGCCAGAGTCAGCGCGGCGGGCAGCCCAGGATCTTGCCCGCGAACGCGGCCTGCGCATAGGCTCCTCCCAGCTCGGGCTGCTGGTGGAAGCGCTCGGCGCCGATGCCGGCCGCATCGATCAAGAAATCGAGAAACTGGCTTTATACGTAGGAACGGATCGCCCGGTGACGGAGGAAGACATCGCGGCGCTGGTGCCCAACGCGCAGGCCACCACGATCTTCGCGCTGGTGAACGCGCTGGGCCGCGGCGATCGCAAGCGGTCCCTAAACACGCTGGACACACTGCTGCGGGAGGGCAAATATCTTCCATTGGCACTCAGTTTCCTGGCCACGCAGTTTCGGCTGGCGCTGGTCGCGCACGAAGAGGGTCTGCGCAACGCCCAACAGATCCTTGGGTGGTTCACCGCACAGGGTGTGCGCATGTGGCGTGATCGCGCGGAACAGGTGGCTGCCACCGTTGAAGCATTTTCGAGACCCGCCCTGGAGCGCGCCATCGCCAGGCTGTTCGAAGCGGATCGGGCGCTCCGCGACGCCCGCCCGGATGACCGGGTGGTGATGGAAGAACTGGTCCTCAGCTTGACTGCCAGCAGGTGAAACTGTGTTTCTCACTGCAACTGCTGAAAGTTCCGGTCTGCGCCTCGACCAGTTCCTGCACCGCGCTCTGCCCCAATACAGCCGCGCACGCCTGCAGGATTGGATTCGGGCCAGCCGCGTGCTGGTGGATGGAAGCCCCGCGAAGCCTTCGCATCTGCTCCGTGGCGGCGAGCGCATCGACGTGACGCCCGCGCCTCTGACGCCCCTGAACGCCACTGCCGAAGACATTCCGCTGGAGATTCTGTACGAAGACGCCGACGTGGTGGCGGTAAACAAACCCGCAGGCATGGTGGTGCACGCCGGGGCGGGCGCGCATTCCGGCACACTGACGAACGCGCTGGTCCATCGGTTCGGCGCGCTGTCTTCGGTGGGCGGCGGGCTGCGGCCGGGCATTGTGCATCGCATCGACCGCTATACCAGCGGCGTACTGCTGGTGGCGCGCACGGACGCCGCGCATTTGAGCCTCGCCCGCCAGTTCGCATCCCGAACCGTGGAAAAGGTGTACATCGCGCTCGTGCACGGCGTGCTGGAGGCCGATAGCGGGCGCGTCGCCAAACCGATCACGCGAGACCCCATTCGACGCACCCGCATGACCGCGCGACTCGGCTCCGGTCGCGCCGCATTCACCGAGTACAAGGTGCTGCGCCGTTTCGAAAAGTTCACGCTGCTGGAGGTGCGCATCGGCACCGGCCGCACCCATCAGATTCGCGTGCACCTGGCCAGCATCGGCCACGTGGTCGCCGGAGACAAGCTCTACGGCGCTCCCGCCGGCCCCGACGCTCGTTTCTTCCTGCACGCCGCGCGCATCGGTTTCCAGAGCCCGTCCACGGGTAAGCACATCAGCGTCGACGCGCCGCTCCCCGCGGAGTTGCAGGAGTGGCTGGCCGGTCTCGCTGGCTGAGCGTCGCACACAAGCCAATGGGCGCAAGGGTTGACAACGCCACAATGGACTTCGGTGAGTGGGGGACTCGATGTGCCTGGGACCAAGAACCAGCCAAAGCAACTGTGAACCCCGCGAGCGCAGATGCCCTTGCCGGAGAGCCCGCCCCGCTATAATCAAATACGAAAGTCCGGCCATGAAGAGAATCGCTTTCCCCGTGTTCGCCCTTCTTGCGCTCGTATGCATGCTTGGCGCGCAACAGGACGCCACGAAACCGGCGCCAGCGTCCCCGCCCGACGACGCCAGCCGCATCGTCCTCGAAGTGAACCGCGTCAATATGCTGTTCACGGTCACCGACAAGAAGGGCCGCTTCATCACCGATCTCACCAAAGACGATTTCGAAATCTTCGAAAATAAGAAGCCGCAGACCATCATGCAGTTCACCGCGGAGTCGGACTTGCCCTTGCGGCTGGCCATCCTGATCGATACCAGCAACAGTATTCGCGATCGCTTCCGCTTCCAGCAGCAGGCCGCCTCGGAATTCATCCGCACGGCGCTCCGGCCCGAGCAGGACAAGGCGATGGTGGTGAGTTTCGATTCCTCTCCGGAACTCGTCGCCGACCTGACCGGCAACATCGAACAACTGGAGAAAGCCATCGACGATCTGCGCCCCGGCGGCGGCACCTCCCTGTATGACGCAGTATTCTTCGCTTGCCGCGACAAGCTGATGCAGGATCAGCCTCTGCACAAGTTCCGCCGCGCTATGGTCATCCTCAGCGACGGCGATGACAACCAGAGCCGCTACACGCGGGACCAGGCCCTCGAGATGGCCCAGAAGGGCGACGTGGTCATCTACACCATCTCCACGAACATTTCGCACATTCCCACCGACGGCGACAAGATCATGAAATACTACGCGGCTGAGACTGGCGGGGTGGCGTTCTTCCCGTTCAAGGCGGAAGACCTCTCGCAGGATTTCATCAACGTGGCCAACGAGCTGCGCCACCAGTACAATCTCGATTACCGGCCTGACCCATTAGTCGCCGATGGCCGCTATCACCCGGTGTCGGTGCGCGTGCGCGGGCGCAAGGATCTCATCGTACACGCGCGCAAGGGTTACTACGCGCCGCAGTTATAGGAATCATCAAACATGGAAGATAAAGATCGCACACGCAACCTGGGAACGGCCCTAAGCCAGATTGAGAAGCAATTCGGAAAGGGGTCGATTCTACGGCTCGGCTCCAAGGAAGCCATTGTACCCGTCTCCGTCATCTCCAGCGGGTCCATCTCGCTCGACTACGCGCTCGGTGTGGGAGGGTTCCCGCGCGGGCGCATTAACGAAATCTTCGGTCCCGAGTCGTCGGGCAAGACCACCGTCGCCTTACAGGTGGTGGCCGCGGCGCAGAAGGGCGGTGGCGTCGCCGCGTTCATCGACGTGGAACACGCGCTGGACCCGAAGTATGCCGGGAAGCTGGGCGTCGACGTGGACAATCTGCTGGTGTCACAGCCCGATTACGCGGAGCAGGCGCTCGAAATCACCAACGCGCTCATCGCTTCCGGCGCCATCGACGTGCTCATCGTGGATTCGGTGGCCGCGCTCGTCCCCAAATCCGAGCTCGACGGCGAAATGGGCGACAGCCACATGGGCGTGCAGGCGCGTCTCATGTCCCAGGCCATGCGCAAACTCACCGGAGTCGTCTCGCGCTCGAACACCTGCCTCATTTTCATCAATCAAATTCGCGAGAAGATCGGGGTCATGTTCGGCAATCCGGAGACCACCACGGGGGGCCGCGCACTGAAGTTCTACTCATCCATCCGGGCGGACATCCGCCGCATCGCCGCCATCAAGGACGGCGAGACGGTCATCGGCAACCGCACCAAGGTGAAGGTAGTGAAGAACAAGGTGGCCTCGCCGTTCCGCGAAGCTGAGTTCGACATCATCTACGGCGAGGGCATCTCGAAGGAAGGCGATTTGATCGATCTCGGTGTGTCGCAGAATCTCATCGAGAAAAGTGGCTCCTGGTACAGCTTCAACGGCGAACGCATCGGGCAGGGCCGGGAGAACGCCCGGCAGTTTCTCAAGGACAATCCCGATATTCGCCAGCAGGTTGACACCACGCTACGCAAGAATCTGGGCCTGTTGAAACCGGAACCGGAAATCGCGGTGGCGGCCGAAGCGCCGTCGTCCTCAGCGAAGCCAGTAGCCGCGGGTGCGGCGCGCTCGCGGTAGATCGCTCACCGAACCGCGACCGCGAAGGGAGGTGCGTTATGGCAGCTACCTTCCGCGACCGGTCCGACGCCGGTCGCGTTCTCGCTGAACTTCTGCAGGAATATCGGGGCAACACGGATGCGATCGTTCTGGCGCTTCCGCGCGGCGGCGTCCCCGTCGCTTACGAAGTTGCCAGCCATCTGGGCATCCCATTGGATGTCTTCGTGGTTCGCAAGCTGGGCGTACCCGGCCACGAAGAACTGGCCATGGGCGCAATTGGCAGCGGCGGCGTACGCGTGCTTAACGACGACGTTGTTCGTCACCTGGACATTGCTCCCGGCGTGATCGACGCCATAGCGGAGCGTGAATTCCGGGAAATTGAGCGGCGCGAGCACGAATACCGCGGCGACCGCCCGCAGCCGGACGTTCGCGGTCGTGTGGTCATTCTGGTGGATGATGGTCTGGCCACCGGGTCTACTATGAAGGCGGCCATAGGTGCGCTGCGCCCGCAAGGGCCGCGACGAATTGTGGTTGGGGTGCCCGTGGCCTCCTCTGCGGCTCGCGAGGAGTTTCTCGAAATTGCGGATCAAATGGTCTGCGCGTGTGCGCCCGATGATTTTTCGTCCGTGAGCAACTGGTACGACGATTTTTCGCAAACCAGCGACGACGAAGTCCGCTCGCTCTTGGCGAGGACGGCATGAACATACCTCCTACTGGACTCGAAGGCGATCTCAACGTAGCGACGGGTCGCGTGGCATTGTGGTGTTCGCGCACGGCAGCGGCAGGCACAGCCCTCGCAACCAATACGTCGCGGACCTGCTGCAGCAAAGTGGTCTCGGCACGCTTCTGCTTGATCTGCTGACTCCCGATGAAGATCGCCTTCGTTGCAATATCGACCTGCTGTCGGCTCGGCTCATTCAGACTGTCGACTGGCTTTCCGGGGACGCCGCCACCTCGCGGCTTCGCATCGGCTGCTTCGGCGCAAGCACCGGAGCCGCGGCAGCGCTGGTGGCAGCCGCGCGCCGTGCCGACACCGTTCGCGCCGTCGTGTCGCGCGGAGGCCGCGCCGATCTCGCAGGCCCCGCGCTAGCTGTTGTGGATGCGCCTACGCTGCTCATAGTGGGTGGCCGCGACCCCACCGTCGTCGAGCTGAATCGGCATGCTTTCGACCAGCTTCGCTGCGACAAGGATCTGCGTATCATACCTGGCGCGACGCATCTGTTCGAAGAGCCGGGAGCACTGGATAAGGTTGCCGAGCTGGCCCGCGACTGGTTTGTCACCTGGCTGTACTAGTAGAGTGGAGCACGCGCGCTCAACCGGCGGTCCGCCGCCCGCATCCGCAACGAACCCGGCCCAATGTGGATGTGCGGGCCCGTTGAACGGCCCAGCAAAGCTGTGCGAAAGCCATAGTATGGAATGTGTGAGCGCTCCAGCCAGGCACGAATCCAGCGCCCTTCCGGACTGTCCGGGCCCACAGCAACATCCACACGCCCATGATGATCGAACCCCAGCATGGCATGTGTGGCGGTTTCTCCCCAGGCACTGATCGGCATCGGCTTCGCGAACTTCCTTTGAAAAGCGGCCGACAGCGTCACCACCTCGGCGGGCCGGATCAGCCGTCCCGAGCCGTCGTAGCGCAGGGTGCCGGAACCCGTCCTCCGCGCGCCGCTGGGCCCGCTCTCGTCAGCGCGGGCCATCTCGATCAACTGCCGTGGACTTCGAGGCGGAAATCCGAATAATTCACGATACGTTAGTGGTGGTTGGCGAGATCGAAGCCCGGATGGCGGCCGTCCAGAAAGCAGCAGGCTGAAGGTCTCGCCTCCCATGAGAGACGGATGAATCATATCGACGAACGCCTGGCTGAGATCGCGGATAAGTTGGATCGCCTGATCGGTTTCATGGACAACTTCATCCGAAACCGGCCCGAATCAGGCGACTGAACGGCTGGCCCTCAAGTCGCCAGGATCTCGAGCGCTTCCGGGCCGCAGATGCGCTCCACTTCGGCTTTGAATTCCTTGTCGGGGCGGACGCGCGTGGCGACGTCCAGAATTACCGAGAAATCGCGGGGTTTTTCGAGACGCAGCCGCACTTCGGTCTCTCCGCGCTTGCGCGCGAACAGGTCGGTAAGCGCCGCCGCGCGATCATTGCCGTTACCACCGATGGGAATGCGAATGGAGATAAGCGTGGGCAGATGCAGGCGCGCGTTCTCCAGCGGGATGATGTCCTGAATGGAAAGCTTGGGGGGGCCGTTGTCTTCCGGCAGCACGGCCGCGCGCACGAACACCGGCGTATCCTCGATCAGATTGGCCAGCAGGTTGTCGTACTGGGTGGTGAAAACCATGGCCTCGATGCTGCCCGCGCGGTCCTCCAGCTGCATCGCCGCCCACAGCTTCTGCTCCTTATTGCGCTTGCGCTGGATACCGGTGAGAACGCCGCAGAGCTTCACTTCGGTCCCTTTGGCGAGGCCTTCCAGATCGTCGGTACGGTGATCGCTCAGCTCGGCGATCTTCGATTCGAAGGCGTCCAGCGGATGGCCGCTGACGTAGATGCCGAGCACTTCCTTTTCGCCGGCGAGCTTGGCCTCCGCGGTCCAATCGGGCAGTTCCGGCAGCGGCTCGTCGCGGTGCGCGGGCTCTTCCAGCACCATGTCGCAAACAGGCCCGCCTGTCCGCTTTCGCGGTCGCGCAGTGCGCGCTGTCCGGCTTCCATGGCCGATCGATCGTGGCCCACCACTGCGCCCGATTGCCTTCGAGTGAATCCGTGGCGCCGGCCTTGATGAGACTTTCAATGATTCGCCGGTTGACGTGGGTGAGGTCCACGCGCTCGCCAAAATCGAAGATTGTCTTGAACGGGCCGCCCTCCGTCCGCGCTTTGATAATCGATTCCACCGCCGTGCCGCCCACATTCTTGATGGCGGACAAGCCGAACCGAATCGCTTTCTCCGGGCCCGGGCTCACCACCGGCGTGAAGTTGCTGTCGCTGGAATTGATGTCCGGCGGCAGGACGGCGATGCCCATCTCGCGGCACTCGTTGATGTACTTCACCACCTTCGCCGTGTTGCCGGTTTCCGAGGTTAGCAGCGCGGACATGAACTCCACCGGATAGTGCGCTTTTAAGTAGGCGGTGGCGAAGGCGACCAATGCGTACGCGGCCGAGTGCGACTTGTTGAAGCCGTACCCGGCGAACTGCTCCATAAGATCGAAGATGTGGCCGGCCTTCTTTTCCTGGAAGCCGCGTTCCTTCGCGCCGCGCACGAAGCGGTCGCGGTGTTTGGCCATTTCCGAGGCCTTCTTCTTACCCATGGCGCGGCGCAGCATGTCCGCTTCGCCGAGCGAGTACCCGGCGAGCCGGTTGGCAATCTGCATCACTTGTTCCTGGTAGACGATGACGCCGTAGGTCTCCTCCAGAATCTCCTTCAACTGCGGAAAATCGTAAGTCACCTGGCGGCGGCCGTGCTTGCGCTCGATGAAGTCGTCCACCATGCCGCCCTGGATGGGGCCGGGGCGGTAGAGTGCGTTGAGGGCGCATAGATCCTCCAGACGGGAGGGTTGGGACTTGCGCAAAATGTCGCACATGCCGCGCGACTCGAACTGGAAAACGCCGCTGGTGAAGCCCTTCGAGAAAATTGCGTAGGTGGCGGCGTCGTCGAGCGGCAGATCCTCGATGGAAATCGTATCGCCGCGAAATTTCCGGATGAGGGCGAGCGCGTCCTGAAGGATGTCCAGCGTGGTGAGACCGAGGAAGTCCATCTTCAGAAGGCCCAGCTTCTCCAGACCCACCATGTCGTACTGGGTTACAATTTCGTCCTTGTTTGTCTTATAGAGCGGGACCAGCTCCTTCAGCGGCAGCGGCGAGATAACCACGCCCGCGGCGTGGACGGAGCAGTTGCGCGCCATGCCCTCCAGCGTCTGCGCCACATCGAGCACTTCTTCGACGCGGGCGTCTTTCCGGGCCGCCTCGGCGAAGCCAGGCTCCTGTTTGATGGCGTCCTTCAGCTTGATGTTGAGCTGGTTGGGGACCAATTTGGTGACGCGGTCCACCTCCGCGAAGGTCATGTCCAGCACGCGGCCGACGTCCTTGATGGCCTGGCGCGCGCCCAGCGTGTCCGAAGGTGATGATCTGCGCCACCTGCTCGCGGCCGTACTTTTCGGTGACGTACTGGATCACTTCGCCGCGCCGGCGGGTGTGAAAATCGATATCGATATCGGGCATGCTGATGCGCTCCGGGATTCAGGAAGCGCTCGAACAGGAGCCCGTATTGCAGAGGATCGATATCGGTGATCTCCATGGCGTAGCTCACCAAGCTGCCGGCCGCTGAGCCACGGCCCGGTCCTACCGGAATGCCACTCGATTTGGCGAAGCGGATGAAGTCCCAGACGATGAGGAAATAGCCGGAGAACTTCATCTGCTGGATCATGTGGATTTCACGATCCAGACGCTCGGCGTATTCCGCAAGATCGCACTTCAAGGCGCCCGCCGCGCGCATCGATTCCAGCCTCGCCGCGTCGCCGTTCGAAGCCCTGGCGGGCCACGTATTCGAACCACGTGTCGGCGGAGTGGCCTTCGGGCACGTCGAACCGCGGGAACGGCTCGGCCACCGGTTCCAGCTTCACCTGGCAGCGCTGGGCGATGTCCCAGGTGCGGTCCAGCGCGTCTTCCATGTCGCCGAAGAGCGCCTCCATCTCAGCGCGCGTTTTGAGATAAAACTCGGGGACATCGAAGCGCATGCGCTGCGGGTCCTTCATGGTTTTGCCGGTCTGAACGCAGAGGAGAATTTCGTGCGGGCGCGCATCCTTGCGGCGCATGTAATGGGCGTCGTTGGTGGCCACCATGGGAATGCCGGTGTCAGCGGCCAGGCGGCGCAAGCCGGGAATCAGCAGCTTGTCTTTTTCGAGCCCGTGATCCTGAATCTCCAGGAAGAAGTTGCCGCGGCCGAACAGATCCTGGTATTCGTGGGCGAGGCGGCGGGCGTCTTCGTAACGGTCGGAGAGGATGGTCTCATTGACATCGCCGCGCAGGCACGCCGACATGCAGATAAGGCCTTTGGAGTGTTGGGCGAGAAGGTCCTTATCGATGCGCGGCTTGTAATAGAAGCCTTCGAGATAGCCGGTGGAAACCAGGCGGATGAGATTGCGGTAGCCTTCCTGGTTTTCGCACAGCAGGAGGAGATGGTTGTAGTGATCCGAATCGTTGCGGCTGTGGCGGCCCTGCTGAGAAACGTAGACTTCACAGCCGATCACCGGATGAACGCCCTTTTCCCGCGCGGCGTTGTAGAACTCCACCGCGCCGAACAGATTGCCGTGATCGGTCATGGCCACGGCGGGCATTTGCTGCTCGACAGCAAGATCCATTAACTGGGTGATCTCACAGGCGCCATCCAGCAAGGAGTAGTCGGTGTGGCAGTGCAGATGGACGAATGGCTTGGTTGAACTCATGATTTTCGCGCGGGGGGAGGCTGTATGTATTCTAGAACGGCGCGCAGGCCCGCGTGCGCATCCTGCGTTCAGGCGTCAGGCCGGGCGGTAACCCCAATACAGAAGGTTGGCGGCGGTACCGAATAACGGCCAGAAGACGGGGCCGAACAGTTGCCACGCCACCACCAGTCCAATCAACGAGAACATTCGGTTGCGGCTTAGCTGCATGTAGCGGAGCGCGAGACTGTGCGGCAGTATCGCGGTGATCACCGACGCGCCGTCCAGCGGCGGCAGCGGGATCAGATTGAATGTTCCCAGCAGAACGTTGAGCGCAAACAGGATGCTGAGGAATTTGGCCAGTCCCTCGGCCACGCTGGCCGGCGGCCCTGCGACAAGTTGCGTAAAGCCGAGCGCCCCGGGGATGAAGGCGCCCGCGGCCAGTCCGATGCGCATGGCTACTGCCGCGAGGATGGCCAGCGTGAAATTCGCGGCGGGTCCAGCCATGGCCATGCCGGCAGCGCGGCGCGGGTAGCGCTGCTGCCAGCGCGGATCAAACGGAGCGCTGGCCCAGCCCATCATCCAGCCACTGAAAAAGTAAGTAATCAGCGGGAAAATAATGGTGCCAGTGGGCTCCCGCCGGATATGCGGGATCGGGTTCAGCGTCGCCTGGCCCGCGTGAAACGCGGTGGAATCGCCCCCCATCTTCGCCGCCACCGCATGCGCACCCTCGTGACACGTCAGCGAGAGCAGAAACGCCACATACCACATGGGCAGTAGCTGAAGCTGCTCGGCGGTTATGTTCATTGCAGCAGGCTGCCCGGCTCGTCGCTGCCGTTGCCGTTCTCGGCTTCGGGGATCACCGAGGCAGCGGCCACCTGGTCGCCTTCTTCCATGCGCACCAGACGCACGCCCTGCGTGGAGCGGCCGGCCTGGCGGATCTCGCCCGATTCGAGGCGGATGATCTTGCCGTCGCGGGTGATGATCATCAGGTCGGTGTCTTCCCGCACCGAGAGGATGGCGATCACCTTGCCCACCTTGGGGCCGGTCTTCATGTTGATGACGCCCTTGCCGCCGCGCGCGGTGAGGCGGTAATCGCCCAGCGTGGTGCGTTTGCCGTAGCCGCTCTCGGAAATGGAGAGGATGAGTCCTTCCTTCTCCACGATCTCCATGCCCACGATATAATCACCGTCGCTGAGATCCATGGCGCGGACACCGCGGGCGGGACGGCCCATGGCGCGCACCTCGCCCTCGGGGAAGCGAATGGCCTTGCCTTCGTGGGTGCCGAGGAAGATGAAGTTACTTCCGTCGGTGAGTCCGGCGCCCAGCAGTTCGTCGCCATCGTCGAGCGACAGCGCGATGATCCCGCGGGACATGGGATTGTCGAACTCAGTGAGCTCGCATTTCTTGATGACGCCCTTCTGGGTCACCATCACGATGTATTGGCCGGCGGCAAACTCCTTCACGGTGAGGAATGCCTTTACGGCTTCGTCCGGTTGCAGGTTGATCAGATTCGAGACGTGCTTCCCACGGCCCGAGGTGCCGGCGTCGGGGATCTCGTAAATCTTCAGCCAGTACACCCGGCCCTTGGTGGTGAAGAGCAGCAGGTAGGAATGCGTGGAAGCGATCACCAGATGCTCGACGGTGTCCTCGGCCCGCGTGCCCATTCCAATGCGCCCCTTGCCGCCGCGCGACTGGCGCCGGTAGGTGTCCACGGCCGTGCGCTTCAAATAGCCGCCGCGGGTTACCGTGACGGCGACGTCTTCTACCTGCACCAGGTCTTCCAGCGTGATTTCGCCGGAGTCTTCGACCACTTCGGTCCGGCGCTCGTCGCCGTAATCTTTGCGGACTTCCTTCAGCTCGCTGACAATCACGCCGCGCAGCACCTTCTCCGAGCCGAGAATATCGAGATATTCGCCGATGAGGCGGGTGATCTCGTTCAGCTCGTCAATGATTTTTTGCGTCTCCATGCCGGTGAGGCGCTGCAACTGCAGTTCGATGATGGCCTGCGCCTGGCGCTCGGTGAATCGCGGGCCGGCGGCGCCCACTTCGGCGGCGTAAGCCTGAGCTTCCTCCGGCGTGATGAACTCCATCAACCGCTCGCGCGCTTCCTTCGGGTTGCGGGAAGCGCGGATCAGCGCGATGACGGCGTCGATATTGAGCAGCGCGCGCTGGAACCCCAGCAGAATGTGCTGGCGCTCGCGGGCTTTGCGCAGCAGGAAGTCAGTACGCCGGCGCACCACGTCAACGCGATGCTCGATGAAGCGGCGGATGACGTCCAGCAGGCCCAGTTCGCGCGGCTGCCCGTTCACGATGGACAGCATGATGACGCCGAAGTTCGCCTGGAGCTGGGTGAACTTGTAAAGGTTATTAAGAACGATCTCAGCCTGTTCGCCGCGCTTGAGCTCAAAGACGATGCGCATGCCGTCGCGGTCGCTTTCGTCGCGAATTTCGGAGATGCCCTCGATTTTCTTGTCGTTGACCAGGCTCGCGGCATGCTCGATAAGGCGCGATTTGTTCACCTGATACGGAATTTCGGTGACGATGATCGCTTCGCGATCCTTGCCCATCTTTTCGGTGGCCGCCTTGGCCCGCAGCTTCAGCGAGCCGCGTCCGTTGATGAAATAATCGTGAATGCCCTGACGGCCCAGAATGTAGCCGCCGGTGGGAAAATCGGGCCCCTTCACCAGTTCCATGATCTTCGGGAGCGTGATGTGCGGGTCCTGAATCATGGCAATGGTGGCGTCAACGATCTCGCTGAGGTTATGCGGCGGGATGTTGGTGGCCATGCCGACCGCGATGCCCGATGATCCGTTCACCAGCAGATTCGGGATGCGCGTGGGCAGAACTTCGGGCTCCGACTCGCTCTCGTCGTAGTTGGGCTTAAAGTCGACCGTTTCCTTGTCGATATCTTCGAGGAGCGCGGCGGCAATGCGGGAGAGACGCGCTTCGGTGTATCGCATGGCCGCAGGCGGGTCGCCGTCCACCGAACCGAAGTTCCCCTGGCCATCCACCAGCGGATAGCGCATGGAGAAAGGCTGCGCCATGCGAACCAATGAATCGTAGACTGGCGCGTCACCGTGCGGGTGGTACTTGCCGAGCACCTCGCCGACGATCTTGGCGCACTTGCGCGTGGGCCGGTTGTGGGTGAGGCCCATCTCGCTCAGGCCATATAGAATCCGGCGGTGCACCGGTTTCAGGCCGTCGCGAATATCCGGCAACGCCCGTCCGATGATCACGCTCATGGCGTAATCGAGGTACGACCGGCGCATCTCGTCTTCGATATTGATGGGGATCAGGTTCTTGTTGCCGTCGCCGGGTGGGGGCGTGGTTGGAACCTTGTTGTCTTCTGCCAAAAAAGTGCTCCGTTTCGAAGGGTAATTCTGACACCCATTTTAGCATTTCGGGTGGGTGGAAGTCTCTTGATTTGAAGAACTTGGTGCGGAAAACAGGGATACATTGGAAAGGGACTCCGTTGAGGGGCCGGACGCCCTAGAGGGCACCTGGCTGGCGCATGAATCCGGCGATGTCGCGGCTGGGTCGAAAGGGGGCCCGGATTGCTCCGGTCTTCCAAATTCCTCCCACTTACCTCACGCCCTTTCAATAACTTATGCATGCCGGCCTCGCTATCCTTCGTTGGCGCGAGAGCAAGAGGCGGCGACCCATGGGATAGCGCCCATTCGTGACGGAGGAGGATTAGCAGGGCGGGGACACGAATTCTGGCTGTGCCATCATCGAAGTCGTGCCTGCTGTCAATCGTCGAACCGGCCTGAAGCTGTTCCTCGCCGCGATCACCGGAGCCCGCGTGCTGAGGCCGGCTGATGAGACCGAGCACTTCGCTATCGGAGGCGGCGCCATTGAGGTCAGCTTTGGGTCCGATGATTTCGATCTGCCTCGCTCCGCTTTCCTTGACTGGGTGAAAGAAGCCGCCAGCGCGGTCACCGCATACTACGGCGCGTATCCGGTGACCCGAGCACGCATTCGCATCGTCCGTTCCGAGCGTGGGCGGGGCGTATCCAACGGGAGGAGCTTCGGCGAGAATGGCGCGGTATGCCGCATTGCCGTGGGCCAGCATGCGACCGTTGACCAACTCCGTGACGACTGGGTTCTCACTCACGAGATGGTCCACTTCGCCTTCCCCTCCGTCGACGAGAACCATCACTGGATCGAAGAGGGGAGCGCAACTTACGTGGAGCCGATCGCCCGCGCGCTCGTTGCCAATCTCACGGCTGAACAGGTGTGGCACGACATGGTCCGCGATATGCACCAGGGTCTGCCCGAGCCTGGCGATCGCGGACTCGACAATACCCACACGTGGGGCCGTACCTACTGGGGCGGCGCACTTTTCTGTCTGCTGGCGGATATCGGGATTCGGAAAGCCACGAAGAACGTGCGCGGCCTGCAGGACGCCTTTCGCGCCATCAATCGGGCCGGGGGCAACATCGAGTCCGAATGGCCCCTGGAGCGAGCCTTCGAACTTGGCGACAAGGCGACCGGAGTTACCACGCTCGTGGATTTGTACGCCCAGATGCGGGATGCGCCCTATGACGTCGATCTCTCCGAACTCTGGTCGCAGCTTGGCGTCCGTCCAGCGGGCGAGACGGTTACCTTCGACCGGCAGGCGCCGCTGGCGGCAACGCGCGAGGCCATAATGGGACGGAGCTTGTGAGAGGAGGAAAGAAGCAGTGACGGTGCTTCGCCGGCAATTCCTGAAGCTCATGGTCGGCGGCCTTCCGGCGGCGGTGCTTGCCTCGGGAAAGAAGGTGCGAATTGCCGGTTTTAATCGATCGGGCATCCCGACGGGAGTGATGGAAGTAGAGAAAGTGGAAAAGCCTCTGGCCGGATGGAAGAAACAACTGACGCCGGAGCAGTTCGAGGTGACGCGTGAGGCGGGGACGGAGATGGCGTTCACAGGCCAGTACGCGAACAACCACGCGGACGGGCTGTACTTGTGTATCTGCTGCTATACGGTTCTCTTCGATTCCAAAACCAAGTTCGAATCCGGAACCGGCTGGCCCAGCTTCTGGCAGCCCATCGCCAAAGAGAACGTCTCGGTTCAGGCCGACGATTCGCTGGGGTTCGAAAGAGACGAAGTGCGGTGCAGCCGTTGCGACGCTCATCTGGGGCACGTTTTCGATGACGGCCCGCCCCCGACGCACTTGCGCTACTGCATGAACTCGGCGGCTTTGCTCTTTGTGAAACGGGCCTGAGCTTCATGCGCGCTACGCCGGCGATTGGCCCCGCGTAATCTGCTACGTTCTTGTTGGCGATGTAGAGAGCTGCGTTCGAGCCGGGGAGCGGCTGACGCGCGCGGTGCCCAGCGCCTTCTCGGTCGTCTTGGGTCCGAATCAGAAGGTGAATTTTGCTCCGGCTTGCACCAGCCTCGGCGCTGCCGCGCTGACGACTTCACCGAAGGTCGCGCTGCCGATATTGCCGTCGACGGCCTGCGGTCCGAAAAACTGAGCGTGGTTGAAGACGTTGAAGGCTTCGATCCGGAACTGCAGGGATTTCGATTCGGTGAGGCGCACGTTTTTGAGGAGCGCCATATCAAAATTCTCCATTCCGGGGCCGTGGAAGTATCGCCGCGAGGCATCGCCCGGAGTGCCCAGCGCATTCTGGCTGAACAGCGCGGCATTGAAGTACGGCTGGCCACTGCGCGGATTGCCATTCAGGCTCAGAGAACCGGGCGCAACCTCGGGTTCGTCGACACCGTAATTGTTGATGCCGTTCGGCTCCGCGCCTAACAGTGAATTGTCCCCGTAGTTGATCAAAGTGACCGGAAGACCGGTGCTGAAGCGCGTGATCCCGGAGAGTTCCCAGCCGCCCCGAATCCGGTAGCTGTAGCTCACTACGAAGTTCTGCGTAATATCGAACGCGGAGAGGGCCCGGCTGAGGGACGGATTAAGCGGGTTTACCTCTTCGCCCAGATTGGAAGATTGATCGAGCGACTTGCTGTACGTGTACGCCGCCAACATTTGCAGAGGGCCGCTGGTGTGGCGCACGGTGACTTGCAGGGAGTTGTAGGCAGAGTTGCCGATGGAAGTCTGGTTGGTATCGCTGCCGAAGTTTGGCCCCAAAGGCGCGCGGGTCCCATCGATTACCTGTCCCGATGCGGTGGTGAAGACGTTGCTCTCGCCGAAGGGGCCGCACGGAGTTTGCCCGGGCGCCAAATTGGCCGGGTTGCTGAGTTGCAGGCAGAGCGCGGGATTGCCGGGGTTGGCCTCCTCCAGCACCAGCAGGTGATGCGCCTGACTGCCCACGTAGCTAACGTCGAGCACGGTGTTGTTGCCGAAGCCATGCTCAACGGACAGCATGTATTCCTCGGTGTAGGGAATCTTGTTGGTTGATGGATAGCCGGGAATTCCGCTGATGGGCTCGAACTGGGACCAATCGATGTTGGGGTCCGGGTGGCTGGCGGTTGAGTTCAGCGGCGCGAGATCGACGGGGAAATACTGGCCGGCGTTCTGGCCGGTGGCCGCGGTGACGAAGGGCGTGGCGAAGAGCGGCGGAGCGGGGCTGGTGTAGGTGGTGCCGTACGGCGCGTTCGCGCTTAGTATCCCAATGGTCAGGGCTTCGATTGCCGTATAGAACATGCCGTAGCTGGCGCGCACGCTGGTCTTGCCTCCTCCCGGAGACCAGGCGACGCCGATGCGCGGCGCGAAATCGAGATTCCCGGCCGGCGCCAGCGTTCGCGGCACGCCGGGATCCGTTGGGAACAGGATGCCGGCGGGAGCACCCGGGAAAACCACCGACTGCTGGCCCGGGGCGAACGTGGCGAGCTGATTGTACTTTTCATACCAGGGCTCAATGCGGTCCCAGCGTAGTCCGTAGTTTAACGTCAGGTTCTTTTTCACCCGCCAACTGTCCTGGCCGTAGAGGCCCGTGTACCGGTTGCGGCCGTAGAAGGGTTGCAACTGGCTCTGGTTGTACTGGCTGGGAATGCCCAGCAGGAAGTCCGCGAAATCGACGCCGGTCTCGCTTCCGAAGAATATGAAGTTGCCGTTCAACTGGGCGATGGGATTGGTGTTGACCTGATCGGCATGAAATTCTCCGCCCACCTCGATGGTGTGGGTGCCGACAACGCGGGAAAAGTCGTCCCGCCATTGAAAGGTGTTGTTGACCTGCTTGAGCTCGTTGGTGTTCGTTCCGATAGAGAAGTTATTGAAATCGACGCTTTCCACGCCTTCGGTGTTTGGCGACAGGGGAACGATGCCGAGAGTGTTCTGGCCAACCACAAAACCCTGGGACGCCAGACTCACGCCCACGCCACCGATTGGCTGGCCAAGATCGACGTTGTCGCGCATGAAGCTGAAATGAAATTCGTTGACTGCGGCGGAGCCGAGTGTTTTTGTGTCGCCAATGGAGAAAAGCTGTGCGCGGCCAGCGTTGAGGGCGTTGAAGCCGGGCACGCTGGCGCCGCCCTGGGCGACCGGGTAGGGGTTGTTTTGATTCCAGTTATCGAGGAAAAAATAGGTGGAGAGCATTCCCAGACGCGTTACGCCGTCGAGCCGCCAGGCGCCTTTGTCATCGCCCAGGGTTTGGTTAAACGAGGAAGTCGAATAGGTGCCGTTGGGATTGTTGGGCGCCGGGATGTACGGGAGGAGAGTGGCCGCCGGGGCCGACCACGCGTTTTGCGGGATCAGGGCGTTAGGAAGAACGCATTGCGCCGGGCTGGTGCATCCTGGGAAATAGTACGGCTCGCCCGTAGTCACGCCGTAGCCTAGCTTTTGCGAAAGCTGGGTGGCCCAGTAAGGGCCACTCACGGTTCCGGTCAGAGAACTCGCCATGTCGCCTAGATTGCCGGTGCGGTCCAGCAGGGAAGGCACCGGGATCTCTCCCGTATCGACGCCCTGAGTCAGCCGAGTGCCCTGGTAATCGGCAAAGAAAAAAATCCTGTTTTTCCGGATGGGCCCGCCCAGCGTGCCCCCGAACTGGTTCTGGTCGAACTCGCCGCGGGTGGGCGAGAAGAAGTTGCGGGCGTCGAGATCAGTATTGCGCAGGAATTCGAAGCCGCCGCCATGCAGGGCGTTGGTTCCCGATTTCGTGACGACGCTGATCTGGCCCCCGCTGAACTCGCCGTACTCCGCGTCGAAGTTACTGGTGAGAATTCGAAATTCAGCGATTGAATCGAGGTTTGGAACGATCGCCGTACCCATGTTGACGTCCTCTTCGACGTCGCTTCCATTCAACACGAAGCTGTTGGCGAATTCGCGCTGGCCGTTAATGGAGAGAGTTCCTGGGTTCAAATCTCCGGAGGGAGAGAGCGCGGAAGCGCCGACATCCTGAACCGTATCGGAGGTGATGGAAGTGACCGGAACAACGCCGGACTGAAGGGCGAGCAGGTCCGTAAAACTGCGGCCATTGAGCGGAACGGTGGTCATCTGTGTGGAGGTGATGACCTGACCGATTTGAGTATCGGCGGTTTCCACATGCACCGAGGATTCGGAGACCGTCACGGTGTCGGTTCTCTCCCCGAGGAGCAGGGACGCGTCTATCACTACTTTGCTGCTGACATCTATGACGACGCCGGTGCGGCGGAGGGGTTTGAACCCGGCGGCGTCCACGTCGACATCGTAACGGCCCACGGGCAGGCTTTGAAATGAATAGAAGCCCCGGCCGTCGGTGGTGACGGCCTGGCGCACTCCCGTGGCCGCTTCCGTTGCCGCGATCCGTGCGCCGGGCACGGCATCACCCGCGGGGTCGGTAATGGTTCCCGCGAGCGTTCCTCCATCGCTTGCCCAAAGACTTGTTCCGAGCAGGGCAAGCAGCGCGATGATTCTCACCAGTAATTCTCCTTCGCTCTCAGTGGCAGGTTGAAAACCAGCCCGCCGTACAATATAGGACCGATTTAGTCCAGATTACGAGACGGTGATGATCGAGTCAACCAAAATCAGCAAGTGAGTTGCAACTATCGCCGAACGGGGCAAATCGCGTGTTGAACGGCATCCGCATCGAGATTTTTCTATCTATCTCATGCATTTGACTTTGATCCTCCACGATCAACAGGCGCCCGGCAATTCATGGAAAATTAACACGCGCTTGCTTGTTGCAGATGAAAGTCATCTGAAGGGAAGCGATGGGGGGCTTCCATCGGGCGAATCATGGTGGTAGTAAACGAGATTCCCTTATAGGCTGGACCCGACGATCTATTGAATGGCCAGCCCGAAACGGGCAGCTTTAAGAAAGGTATCGCCGATGGCTGAACTCACAGCTGCGCCTATCCGCGTTTCGGAGGTCATCTCTTCCCTGTCCTTCGCGCTGGATCTCACCGAGGGGCAGCCTATGGGGCATTCAATGCGGACCTGCGTCATAGGGATGCACATTGCCCGGGAGATCGGACTTCCGGCCGATTCGCAGGGCGACCTGTACTATGCGCTGCTAATGAAGGACGCGGGTTGCAGCACGAATGCCTCGCGGATGTTTCAGATTCTGGGTACCGACGATATTCAGGCAAAGCGGGACGTAAAGACTACTGACTGGACGCGCGCGGGCTGGGAGTCGCTCGAATACGCTCTCTCCCATGTGCGAACAGGGGCACCCTTCCTGACGAGGGTGCGGGCGCTGTTCGACGTGGCACTGCATCACAAGAGGAACGCCATGGAGATGGTGCAGATTCGCTGCGAGCGAGGCGCGGCGATCGCACGGAGAATAGGTCTGCCGGGAGCTACGGCAGCAGGGATCCACTGTTTGGACGAACTTTGGAACGGAACTGGACACCCGGACGGGCTGCGTGGCGAGGAGATTCCGTTGCTCGCACGGATCATGAGCCTGGCGCAAACGGCGGAAGTCTTTTACACGGCCCACGGCAGCGCCGCGGCGGCGCGGGTGGCCCGGGAACGCAGCGGACGGTGGTTCGATCCGGACCTGGTACGCGCGTTTTGGTCCCTGTGCAGGCGGGAATCCCTTTGGACGGATGTGGAGAACGCGGCCACGAAGGTGCTGGAACTGGAGCCGCGGCAGGATGTGCTGGCGGCCGACGAAAACACTATCGACAACATCTGCCTGGCGTTCGCGGACGTGATTGACGCGAAATCCCCATTTACCTACCAGCACTCGACGGGCGTGGCCGGTGCAGCCGTGGCCATCGCGAAGGTGCTGGCGATGAGCGACTCCGAAGTGACTCTGATTCGCCGCGCCGCGTTGCTGCACGACATTGGGAAGCTGAGCGTATCCAATGCGATTCTCGACAAGCCGGATAAGCTCACGGCGAGCGAGTGGGATGTGGTTCGAAAACATCCTTTCTACTCCCACGAGATTCTGAAGCGGATTCCGAACTTCTCCGAACTCAGCGAGGTCGCCGCGTCGCATCACGAGAAACTGGACGGCAGCGGCTACTTTCGCGGCCTGACCGCTGACCAGCTTTCCCTGCCAGCACGCATCGTCGTGGTGTCGGACATCTATGACGCGCTATCGGCCCGCCGGCCTTACCGTGACGCGCTGCCCCTTGAGACGGTGCTGGAGATCATGCAAAAGGATGCGCCGCACGCGCTCGATGGTGCGTGTTTCGAGGCTCTCAAATGTTGCGTGGGGCCGGCGCGCGCGATGACAGCCGACCTGTCGCGTTTGTCACGGAGTTTGCAGGACGAGAGCGCGCCGTGCGAAGTTTCTTCCCCCGAAACAACCGCGGCCGTTTGATTCACTGTAGACGCATCGGCGCAGCCGTTCAAGATTGCCGAGGAAACCGCCGATGTTTCAGTAGTGGTTTCCTCGACGTCCAGTCTGGGCATTGACAGCGATCTCGCGCACGTGCTGGAGCATACCCGCGAGGTATGGACCGACCTGGGTGGCGCACGCCTGTTCATTACCGGCGGGACGGGGTTCTTCGGACGCTGGCTGCTGGCTTCGCTGGTGGCTGCGATAGAGCACCTGGGGGTACGCGCCACGGCAACCGTTCTAACGCGGAACCCGTGCGCCTTCGAGGACGCGTGTCCGGACATCGCGGGTCACCCGGCGGTGACGCTTGCCAAAGGCGACGTTCGCGACTTCGCGCCGCCTTTGGGCGCCTTCACTCATGTCATTCATGCGGCCACTCCGGTAAGCGCGACGTTCAACCGCGAACATCCCCGGGAGATGTTCGACACGATTGTGGCAGGAAGCCGCAGGGTTTTGGATTTCGCGGTTGAGTCCGGCGCCCGCGCCGTGTTGCTGTGCAGTTCGGGTGCGGTTTACGGCCGCCAGCCCACGGGGGTGGAACGGATGCCGGAGGATTTCCCGGGAGGTCCTGATCCGCTCGACGGCGGGTCGGCTTACGCGGAAGGAAAACGCGCCGCTGAGTCTCTGGCTGCTGCCACGGCACGGGAGTCCGGAATTGCGGTGAAGATCGCGCGCGGGTTCGCATTCTCGGGGCCGTTTCTGCCCCTGGACACGCATTTCGCGATGGGCAATTTCCTGAACGACGCTCTGGCAGGCCGGACCATTCGAATTGCCGGAGACGGATTGGCGTACCGCTCGTACCTTCATGCCGCGGACCTGGCGATCTGGCTATGGACGATTCTGGCAAGAGGTCAGTCATGCCGGGCGTATAACGTGGGCTCAGAGGAGGCAGTAACGATCGGAGAACTAGCCCGTTTGGTGCGTCGCGTGGCAGCCCCGGAAGTTGCGATCGAGACTGCGGCGAGGCCGGTCCCGGGCGCCCCGGTGGAGCGCTATGTTCCCTCAACGGAACGAGTTCGGCGGGAGCTGGGTCTCGATCAATGGATCTCCCTGGAAGACGGCATTGGCCGGACTGCCGCCTGGCACCGCCGCTGACCGGCCACTGTAGAACCTGGCGCGCACGGTCGATGGATGGGAGAGATGGTGCGCGTATCCGACTACATCTTTCGGCGGCTGGTGGAGTGGGGCGTGGAGCACGTGTTTCTGGTCACCGGCGGCGGCGCCATGTTCCTGAACGACTCACTGGCGCGCTCGGGGATCCATCCGGTCTGCAACCACCACGAACAGGCCAGCGCCATGGCCGCCGAGGGGTACGCCCGAGTGGCGGGCAAAACCGGTGTGGTCAATGTGACCACCGGGCCGGGCGGGATTAATGCCCTGAACGGGGTTTTCGGCGCATGGACGGATTCGACGCCGATGCTGATCCTGTCGGGCCAGGTGAAGCGCGAGACGCTGATGGCGGCGCGTGGCATTACCGGCCTGCGGCAGTTGGGCGACCAGGAAGTGGATATTGTCCGCATGGCGCGGACGATCACCAAGTATGCACATCTGGTGACGGAACCGGAGTCGATTCGCTATCACCTGGAGAAGGCCTGGTTCCTGGTCAGCGCCGGCCGGCCGGGCCCCTGCTGGCTGGACATTCCCACGGACGTGCAGGCGGCGATGGTAAACGAGGACGAACTGCAGGCTTACGATCCAGCGCCGGACCGCTTGGAGTGGGCGCCAGAGCTGGTGGCCCGGCAATGCCGCGAAGCGCTGAGCCGCATCCGCCGCTCGGAGAGGCCGGTATTCCTGGCGGGTTCGGGAATCCGCATCGCCGGCGCCATCGAGGTCTTCCGCTCGGTGGTGGAGAAGCTGGGTATTCCAGTGACCACGGCCTGGACGCACGACCTGATCGAATCCGATCATGCGCTGTTCTGCGGCCGCCCAGGGACCATCGGAACGCGGGCCGGCAACTTCACCGTGCAGAACGCGGATACGCTGCTGGTTGTGGGCAGCCGATTGAACATCCGGCAGGTGAGCTACAACTGGGCGAGCTTCGCCCGCCACGCCTATAAGATCCAGGTGGACGTGGATACGGCTGAAATGGACAAGCCGACCGTGCAGCCGGACGAGAAGATCTACTGCGATGCGCGCGTGTTTCTGGAGGAAATGGACCGTCAACTGGCCAGTGAACCGTTGCGCGGGCAGTTCGACGGCTGGGTTGGATGGTGTAAGGAGCGGGTGCGGCGTTATCCGGCGGTCTCGGGGAAGACGTCGCCGGAGGGCCGGCTGAATCCATATTTGTTCGTCGCGGAATTGTTCCGGCTTCTGGATGACGACGATGTGGTGGTGTGCGGTGATGCGACGGCGTGCATCGTCACGTATCAGGTGGCCGAATTGAAAAGAGGCCAGCGGCTGATCAGCAACTCCGGCGCGGCATCGATGGGACACGACCTGCCGGCCGCATTGGGGGCGGCGGTGGCGCGCGGGGGTAAGCGAGTGATTTGTCTGGCGGGTGACGGCAGTTTGCAGTTGAACATCCAGGAGCTGCAGACGCTGGTGCATCATCAGTTGCCGGTGAAGCTGTTCGTGCTGAACAACGGAGGGTATCTCTCGATTCGGGGCACCCAGGAATCCTTCTTTGGCACGATGATTGGCGAGAGTCAGGCGAGCGGTGTTTCGTTTCCCGACTATGTGAAAGTGGCGGAGGCTTACGGCGTGAGGGCGAGCCGCGTATGCGCTTGCGACACCTCCACGAGTATTTCCGCGGCCCTGGCTTCCGCCGGCCCGCATCTTTGCGAGGTGATGCTGGATCCCGCGCAGCGATTTGAGCCCCGGCTGGCCTCGCGGCGTCTGCCGGACGGACGCATGGAGTCGCCGCCGCTTGAAGACATGTTCCCGTTTCTCGACCGGGAGGAGCTGGCGGAGAACCTGTTGATTCCGGCCGCGGCCGCGCCCCGATGAGCGCACACCATTTCATGCGAGACGACCTGCTGGGGTCGTTGGCCGCGACGGTCTTGTTCTCGGCATTTCTTCTCACCCCGGGATACGCCATCGGGTGGCTGGCCAACGTCCGCGATTTCCGGCGCCAGCCGCGGGCGTGGCGGATTCTCTGGAGTCTGGCGCTATCGGTGGGAGTGACGCCGGTGATCGCCTGGCTGCTGGGCTCCTTCGCGGGAATGTGGGCGGTATGGGGCTTCTATGGGGCCTGTGCGCTGACGGCGGGGATCCTGGCAGTGGTGCGCAAACCGGCCGGTGAGCCGCAGAAGTGGCCGCGTTGGCTGGCCATCGCCGCAGTGACATGGATGGCCGTGGCGATTCTGTCCGGTATCGACGTCCAATGGGGCGCACGGCTCTATCCCTCCGTTCTGATTTACGACTACAACGTTCGGACGGCGGTGATCGATGGGATCTCCCGGCAGGGCCTTCCGGCCATCAATCCACTGTTCTATCCGGGGCACTTCGTTCCGCTTAGATATCACTATTTCTGGTTTATTCCGTGCAGTCTGGTGCAGCAGATCGGCGGAGGAATCGTTTCCTCGCGGCACGCGCTCATCGCCAGCGGCGTTTGGTGCGGGTGGGTGCTGATCGCGACGGTGCTGCTCTATCTCCGCTACTTCCGGCCGGGGGGCGACGCGTTGGGACGGCGAGGGATATGGGCCTGCCTGCTGCTGAGCGCAGCGGGGCTGGACGTGTTGCCGAATGCCCTGGCGGCGGCGATACGGTGGAGCACGGGGAAAGGCGTGGTGTATCCGTCGGCGGAGTGGTGGAACAATCCGGTGAGCGGATGCCCCGACGCATCGCTTTGGGTGGCGCATCATGTGGCTGGGGCGATCGCGTGCCTGTGCGGGTTCTTGCTGTTGTGGAAGCGGGATCGGGCGGACCGATGGGCCATCGCGTTGGCGGGAGCGTGTTTCGCTTCGGCAACGGGGCTCTCGATATACGTGGCGTTTACCTTCGCCTTGTGCATGGCGGTCTGGATCGGCTGGGCGGCGTGGCTACGGAATTGGCGCACGGTCCGGGAGTGCGCACTGGCGGGAGCCCTGGCGTCGGCACTGGCGCTTCCCTACCTCCTTTCGATGACGCAGGCATCAGGATCCGGCGGGTCTTTCGTGCAACTCACGGTTCGGAGCTTCACCGTTCTGGAGGGCACACTCGCGTCGTACGGCTGGAGCTGGACGGCAATCGCGGCGGCCAACTTTGTGGCGCTCCCGCTCAACTATTTTCTGGAAGCCGCCATGATGATGACCATCGTGTGGCTGGTGGTCAAGCGGCGCTGGCGGCTGGGTTTTCACTCCGACGAATCGCGGGCCGAGATGGTGCTCATTGCGATTCCGCTGCTTGTGGCGACGTTCCTGAAATCCGGGGTGATTACGAATAACGACCTGGGGTGGAGAGCGCCGCTGTTGGCGCAGGGCGTTGCCGTGGTGGCGGGGGTCGACATCGTGCGGGCGCTGATCGGGCGGGCGCGGCGTTGGGCGAGTCTGGAGCGGGTGCGCCGCCTGGCGGTGGTGGTGCTGGTGCTGGGCATGGTCTCGACCGCTTGGGATCTGCTGGCCATGCGCACGTATCCCATGCTGGCGGACGCGGGGTGGGCCCAGCCGGCGCTGTGGCTGACCGATCGAGACATCGGGCTCAGGACTTTCGCCATGCGTGAAGTGTACGAGGACTTGCGGCGCAGGATTCCGAGGGATGCGGTTGTTCAAGGGAATCCCAAGGTCTGGGATCAAGTGTTCCTTGGCGCGTATGCGCAACGGCAGACTGCGTCGCTCAACTTCGACTGTGCGGCAGTTATGGGCGGCGACCCCGGACTTTGCGCGAAGATGCAGCCGGGGCTGCTCAGACTCTTTAACGATCCGGGGGCGGGTTCCGATCTGCAATCGGTTTGCCGTGCGAGTGGTCTGAGTGCGCTAGTGTTCGAAGAGCGCGATCCGGTGGTGCGAGATGGGTGGAGCGCCGTGGGCGGCGGTGATGCGTTGGCGTCTAACAACTATGCGCGGGCGTTTCCGTGCGGCGGGAGACGGTGACACCGCGCCTCGGGTTCGACAGGCGCTTAATAGTGCTGTCAACCTGAGCAGGACATTCGGCTGCGATATCCCTGGGTCGAGGGACAGCTCAAGAGATGCTACGTCGCCGTTCCCAGACACCATCCCATGTGCCCCTTACCCGCTCTACCATTCGTGGGATAGCGGCCGGCCGCGATCACTGCGCCGCCACACGAACGGAACAGGGTAGTCAACGATTGCCCGGTGAAGTAGTTGACATGCTCATGCATCATGTAAAGGCTGGCGGGGCGGACGACCGATGGCGCCAGAGTTGGCCGCGTCAGGGACACGACCCCAATTTGGGCGGCTCGCCTGATAATCCGAGACAACCCAAACGGTGATTCGCAGGGCACTTCCAGGAACACGATGCCACCCGAGGGAGCAGCGCCCAGTATGTCGCCCAGCAAACGGCGCGGGAATCCGACGTGCTCAAGCACGTTGCTATTGATGATGAGATCGGGCTTACAGGCGGCCGGATCGGTTGTCGAGGTTACCCCGTCGGCGGCGGGTATGCCAGAGATGTCGTAGACGAAGGCTGCGGCGCCCTCGATCAGGCCGTGCACGAGGTCGCCACGGTCTCCGCCGTAATCAAGGACGCGTTTGATTTCCCGGTTACCGAGGTGCCGGCGAAGTATAGCGGCGAGTGTTCGACGGCGTAGCTCGTAAGAGCCAAGTGACGCCAAGTCTCTATTGAAGTCTACGGTATACCAGGGCTCGGCGGTTTGGCGCATGCGCTGATATTCCTCCGAACGGTAGCTGGCATAAAGGCGGGCCTCTTCGGTGGCGTCCAGACGCGGGTTGTAGAACATGAATCCGCAGGCTTTACACTGGACGAGGTCAACGCAAAATGACGGCCGATCCCATATTCGTTTAGCCAGAAAAGGGGCAACGATGGCTCGCCGGACCGCGCGGATCTCACCCTCGCAAATCACGCAGTTCAATGCATCTGTCATCTCGGTTCCGTGATTCCGTCCATGAGCTCTGCTTGCTCAGGTAGGTCCGATTCTGGTCTCGGGTACGGCATAACAGACGGAGTCGAAGCCATCAGCCCGATGGGAGCGCAGGAAGATGCGCGCCTCCGGATAAATCTCATTCAACCGCAGGGGAATTTGCCACAGATCGGACTGGCGGTGGTACGCACAGGCTGCGACGACGGGTCTGTAGCGTGCGATCGTTTGCCGGGCTCCCAGCAGGGCGTCGGCTTCAGCGCCTTCGATGTCCATCTTTACGAAGGTCGGATTCCGCAGGTCCACTTCGTCCAGGGAAATGCTCTGCACCTCGATGCCACTCCCGTCGGTGGAGATGGCCGCGGCAGCCTGCCCTGTTGCGTCGAAACGGACGACACCGCGGTGCGACGACACAACTTCAGACCGTACCGAGCAGCGGTCGCGATTGCCGCCCTCATCCAGATGATGGATGAGGGCCTCACGGGAGGCCGGATCCGGTTCGAACGCGACGATTTCCTGGAAGCTTCCGCCCGTCCAGGCGGTGAAGTCGCGAATTGTGTCACCGTCGTAGGCGCCACAATCGACGAAGGATTCACGATCGACGGGGTGTAGAAATGGCGGGAAATACTGCGCTCCGGGCGATACCGCGGGCAGGCAGCCCGGCTGCGCGGAGAGTCGAAATTCCAAGTGGCCGACAAACTCCGCTCGCGACTGTTCGTCCGCCATCACGTTCAGAGCGGCGGCGATCTCAGGCAGGGCGGGTTCGATGCCATCGACGCTATCCCACAAGTAGCAGGGCAACGACTCGTTCGGAAAGAGCCGCAGAAACGGAACGAAATTCAAGACCGAGCGCGCGCCCAGCCGTTGCAGCTGGTCCGCCACGGATGAGATGGCACTGGTCTCAGCCGGCCGCCAGATAGCGATGATGAACGTGTGCGTATGGCCGAAGCGGCGAGCCGCCTCGGCGGGTTCGACGACCGCGAGCGAATCGAGAGTCTGCCCCCATAGCTTCGAGGCGTTGTCGCAGAAGCACGCGGGTTCTATGCCGTTGTTCCTCATTATCCGCAGGAGCTTCCGGCCGAGCCTTCCGCAGCCGAATAGCACCAGCCCGGAGCTGATACAGCCGGCCGCCTGCGACTGCTGTTCCCTGGCGAAGCTCGACCATGACGTAACAGACGCTTCGAGATCCAGCATGGTCAGGAGATCGCCGTTTCGCGCGGCTCAGTAGTGGTTTCGTTGGAGTTGGCCGCCGGGGCGACTGCGTCGGCGAGAGCGGTTAGCGACGAGGTCTCCTCACGGTCCACGCCCCGCGCGTAGATTACGTCGCGCAGAGATTTGTGCGTGTAAGCGCCGTCGATCATGTCGATTAATACGGGCGCGTCCGCGGGACAATCAGCGGTCAGCACCTCGCCATGCATCAACTCTCGGGATGACATCTGTCCCTTCAACAGCGGTATGGCCAGGTAGATTGCATCACCGCTGAGGGGATCGCCTGCGCGCAGCGGCCGCCTGGCATAGACGCCGCGCACCAGCGAGTCGAGATAGCGGATCTCTTTCTCGGGTGGGATCCGTTTATGAGTGCCGGGAGCGCCGCACAGTTGTCCAACGCGCTGCCAGGCTTTCAGCCATTCGTCAATCTGCCGCGGCAGGGAACAGTAGGGCGACACCTTCACCCCGTCCATTTCGATATCGATGTGGCGCTCGAAAGTGCGGGCTCCCTTCGCATAAGCCACCATGACGGAATCTTTCCAGTCCCGAAACTCGTGGGTGGAGAAGCCGACGATGTTATCCGGATAGCGATCCCGCAGAAAATCGATCTGGTTGAGATCGAGTTCGCCGTCCTCACTCGGGTAGATGGAAACGCAGTGATTGATGGCCAGCGGAATGCCTCGGTTCGCGAAAAAGGTGACCATGTCGTCGACGTCTTTCAACGACGAGCCGCCGGTGGATGCAATCACCGGTTTTTGGGTGGTGGCAATCTTCTCGAGCAGCAGCCAGTCGTTGACGTCCGAACTGGCAATCTTGATGATCGGAATGTCCAGTTCCTGGCAAAGGTCCACGGAGCGCTCGTCGAAGGGCGTAGCCATGGGAATGCAGCCGCCCTGGACAATGGCATCCACCAGCACCAGGTAATCCGCCTTAGTCAGGGCAGTGGTGACCGTCTTCTGGATATAGCGAATGTCCTGACGGTGACGCCAGGCCTTGTGAACAAAGGTGTCGACATCGCGGAACTGGAGCTTGATCGCGGCGCGCACATTGTTGAAGCGGACAATCCGGGAATGCTCCGCGATGATGCGGAGACCACGATTCACCTGGCCAAGGTGATTGTTGGCCAGTTCGAGCACAAACAGGTCTTCAAATAACGCCTTACTCAGGCTGCTGACGGACTCCGCCGGATTCCGAAAGACCCTGAGACGCCTAAGGTTAGATGCCATGCCTGTTGACTCAAGCACTAGATCGGCGCGCGGGCCGGGTCTCTTTAGCGAACCGGACTAAAGGCCGCATCCTGGCGGGTCGATAGCTTTAGCTGAGGATCGGGATTCCCCTAGCAGTAGCCATGGGCACAAAGGTCTCACTTGTCGCTCTCTTCTATAACGAGGAGTGCAGCGTCGAATCGGTGATTCGGGAAGGCTGGGACGTTTTGCGCTCGCTGGGCGTGCCGTTCGAAATCGTGGCGGTTCAGAATGGGTCCACGGACCGCACGCCGGAGATCCTGGATGGTCTGGTGAAGGAGATTCCGGAACTCCGCATTCTCAAAATCCCGGTGAATCTCGGCGCGGGGTATGGGGCGGTTCGAGGCTGGTACGAAGCCAAAGCCGAGTATGTTATCGGGGTTGCCGGGGACGGGCAGGTGGATCTACAGTCGATCCCCAGGATGTTCGAGCTGATGTGCGTCACGGGAGCGGATCTGGCGTACGGCCGACGCACGAACAGACCGGACGGTCCGGTGAGGGCGGCGATTTCCTGGACGTATCAGATCATCATGCGGATGCTGTTCGGCATTCGGTCGAAGGACATGAACGGCGCGCCCAAGATCGTTTCCACGCCCGCGCTGCAGGCGATGCGGATACAGAGCGCCGATCAGTTCCTTGAGTGCGAGATGATGCTGAAGGCGCAGCGGATGGGACTGCGGATCTGTTCGGTGGACGTGTTGTTCCACGAGCGGCGGGGCGGGTCTTCGTCGGTCGGGTGGAGGGACTGCCTGGATTACGTCCGGCATCTGTTTCTCATTCGTCTGGGGCTGGACCGGCGGCTGGGAATCGCGACCGTTCCCCGCTTTGGTCCGCAGGCTCACTGGGTCCACTGCGCGAACGGCGTCAGCGATCTTCAGCAGGCCAGCGTCGCGCGGGAAAGTTCCCTTCAGCCAACGGTTTAGAGGCTGCCGCGACGGTTGTGGGCGAGGCCTACTGGGTTCGCGGCAAGCCGCCGATTATGAAAGAGCCGGTCTTGCGGGGCTGAGAGCCCCGCGCAGGGCATGGCCCTGCCCCACGATTCGGCCTAAGGAGACTTCGTGAAAGTTGTCATTCTCTGCGGCGGGCTGGGGACACGCCTCCGGGAACAAACGGAATTCCGGCCCAAGCCGCTGGTGGAGATCGGCGGGCGGCCCATTCTCTGGCACATCATGAAGCTGTACGCCCACTATGGCTTCCATGATTTTGTGCTGTGCCTGGGCTATCGCGGAGATCTGATCCGGGATTACTTCCTGAACTACGAATCCAGAAACACCGACTGCACCATCCGGCTGGGCGCTCGAACCGAGATTCAATACCACGGACAGCACGAGGAGCAGGATTTCCGGGTCACGCTGGCCGACACGGGCGCGGACACGATGACCGGTGGGCGCGTGAAGCGCGTGGAACGATACCTTGACGGCGACACCTTCCTGGTGACGTATGGCGACGGTTTGGCCGACATCGACCTGCCGGCTCTGCTCGCGTTCCACCGGTCTCACGGGCGGACGGCGACGGTGACGGCGGTTCGTCCAGCATCGAGATACGGAATGCTCGACCTGAGTCAGGACGGCTCGGTGCGAGGCTTTTTCGAGAAGCCCAGGACGGAATCGTGGGTGAGCGGGGGTTTCTTCGTATTCCAACGGGACGTGTTCAGCCACCTTTGGGAGGGCGATTGTGTGCTCGAACGTGAGCCGCTGGAAAGCCTGGTGGCGGCGCAGCAGCTTCGGGCATACCGGCATCAGGGCTTCTTCTGCGCGATGGACACCTACCAGGAAAGCCTGCAACTGAACGAGCGCTGGGCGGCGGGAGATGCGCCATGGCGAGTGTGGGAAGGGAACCGCTCGGGCCTGGAGCGGCTGGCCATTGCGCTTGCGCCGGAGCAGGGGGTGGTCACCGTTTGAGACTGCTGATTACGGGGAACATGGGATACGTCGGACCTCCCGTAGTCCGGCATTTGCGAGAGGCGCTGCCGCAGGCGATGCTGGCGGGCTTCGACGCCGGCTATTTTGCGCCTTGTCTGATTGATCCACTGGAATTGCCCGAGCGAGAACTGGACGAGCAATTCTTCGGGGACATGCGGTCACTTCGGGCCGGAATGCTCGACTCGGTGTCCGGCGTAGTGCACCTGGCGGGAATCTCGAACGACCCCATTGGGAACGCCTACGAAAGGGTGACCAATGAGGTGAACGCGGACGCCACGGTGGCGCTGGCGGCTGCGGCGAAGGCTGCGGGTGTCCGGTCCTTTGTGTTCGCTTCGTCGTGCAGCGTTTACGGCTGCGGAGACTCGACGCCGCGCACGGAGAGTTCGGAGACCGGCCCGCTGACCGCGTACGCCCAGTCGAAACTGGCCGCGGAGCAGGGCCTGCGCGCGCTTGCCGACAGCCGTTTCCGGATCACCTGTCTGCGCTTTGCAACAGGCTGCGGGTTCAGTCCGCGGCTGCGCCTCGATCTGGTGCTCAACGATTTTGTGGCGTCGGCGATTCGGGAATCATCGATTCGGGTCCTCAGCGATGGGACGCCTTGGCGGCCGTTGATTCACGTGCGAGACATGGCCCGCGCCATCGAGTGGGCGGTGAACCGGGATGACGAGCCCGCATTTCTGGCCCTGAACGCGGGTTCGGATCAGTGGAACTACCAGGTGATGGATCTGGCTGAGGCGGTAGCGGCGAGGATTCCGGGGATCGATGTTTACGTGAACCGCAACGCGGCGCCCGACCGGCGCTCGTATCGCGTCGACTTCTCGCTGTTCCGCGAACTGGCGCCCGCCCATCAGCCGCGGACAACACTGGAAGGGGTGATCGATGAGATGGCCATCAGGCTGCGGGAGGCGGGGCTGGCGGGACTTGCCGATGTCGACCGATTCTCCAGGCTACGCTTCCTTGGACGCCTGACGAAGGGTGGAAGACTAACGCCAGAGTTGCGCTGGGCCGCAGCGCGAACCAGCGAGGTGATGGGGAGGACGCCACAGGCTGCATGACCGTCCCCGAGGTCGACATTCGCGAGGAAATCCTCTCCAAAGTCCGGGACTTCTTCGTACAGCACCACCAGTTGCCTCCGTTCGAACCTGGGCGGAGTCCGGTTCCTTACGCCGGGCGGGTATTCGATGAAGAAGAACTCGTCAACCTGGTTGATTCTGCCCTGGAGTTCTGGCTGACTACCGGCCGGTACGCGGACGAGTTCGAGCGGCGGTTTGCGAAATACGTGGGCGTCCGCTCCGCGATGCTCTGTAATTCAGGATCGTCCGCGAACCTTCTCGCAGTTTCGGCCTTGACTTCACCCTCCCTAGGAGAAAGACGACTGAGGCCGGGCGACGAAGTGATCACGGTGGCCGCCGGATTCCCGACCACCGTGAATCCTCTGATTCAGAATCGGCTTATCCCGGTATTTGCCGACGTCACTTTGCCCACGTACAACGTCGATGCGGCGGCGCTCAACGCGGCGTTCAGCCCGCGAACCCGGGCCGTCATGCTGGCTCACACGCTGGGCAACCCGTTTGATCTTGGCGCGGTGACCGAATTCGTCAGGAAGCACGATCTCTGGCTGGTGGAAGACTGCTGCGACGCGCTTGGGTCCACATACGAAGGCCAATTGGTGGGTACGTTCGGCGATCTGGCCACGGTAAGTTTCTTCCCGGCCCATCACATCACCATGGGCGAAGGAGGTTGCGTGCTCACCAACAAGCCGGCGTTTAAGACGCTGGTGGAATCGTTCCGCGACTGGGGCCGCGATTGCTGGTGCGAGCCGGGCAAAGACAATACCTGCGGCAAGCGATTCGGATGGCAACTGGGCGGACTCCCTTGCGGGTACGACCACAAGTTCACCTATTCTCACATCGGGTACAATCTGAAAATTACCGATCTGCAGGCGGCCGTCGGGGTCGCGCAGTTACGGAAGCTGCCCGGTTTCATCGAAGCCCGCAAGCGCAATTTCGCGTACCTGCGGAGCGCGCTGGGAGATCTCGACGAATACTTCATACTGCCGGAGGCTACGCCGGGCTCCGATCCGAGCTGGTTCGGATTTCCCATGGCGGTGCGGCCTGACGCCCCGTTCACACGGAATGACGTAACCCGGGAGCTGGATCAGAATCGGATTGCCAGCCGGCTCCTGTTCGGAGGAAATCTCACCCGGCAGCCCGCTTATCACGACGTCGAGTACCGCGTGGCCGGCGAGTTGACGAACACCGACTTCGTGATGAACAACGCGTTCTGGATCGGAGTTTATCCTGGGCTGACGCCGGTGCACCTGGACTACGTGGTGGAGACCATCCGGCGTCTGACGCGGCCATGAAGCCGCGTGGGCTGCGCACGATCTACTGGCTGGCGGCGCTCCCGTTGTCGGGCTTGTTGCTGTACTACTCGCTTCGGGGGATTGAATGGGCGCGAGTGGGACAGCTGCTGGCGGCGGTATATCCGGGCTGGGTTGCGGCGGTATTAGGACTGGGCGTGTTTACGTCGATCCTCCGCGCGATTCGGTGGCGGGTGTTGCTGAGCGGTCAGTGTCGCGTGCCATTGTTCACGGTCTTCTGGGCCAACTCCGCGGGCTATTTCGGCAATAACCTCCTGCCCGCGCGCGCGGGCGAACTGGTCCGCACCTTTATACTCAGCGCCAGTACCAACCTGAGCAAAACCTACGTGCTGACAACGGGGCTTTCGGAGAGAATCGCTGATGCCATTGCCCTGGTCGCGATCAGTTCAGCGGTATTGATCTTCGGGACCTTCAAGCCGGGCTGGCTGGGGCAGGCGGCGAAACCGTTCGCAATTCTCGGCGCGTGTGGGTTGATCGCGATTCTGACTCTGCCGCGGCTGGAGAGCCTCTGCCGAACGGTGCTGAACAAGTTGCCACTCTCCGAACGGGTTCGTGGCGGCGCGGAGCACGCACTGACTCAGATTGTTCTGGGTATCCGAAGCTTCCACAACAGAGAGCGGCTCGCGCGCTTCGTGGGATTGACGGCCGTCATCTGGGTCACCGATGCAACCGGCGGAGTGCTGGCGGCCCGCGCGCTCGGACTATCGATGAGTCTGCCCGCGGCGTTTCTGCTGATTGCCGGGCTGGGCCTGGGAAGCGCGCTGCCTTCCACCCCTGGGTATCTGGGCGTCTACCAGTTCGTGGCCGTGACGGTTCTGGCGCCTTTCGGATTCAGCCGCACGGATGCGATCGCCTACATCCTGTTTGTGCAGTTGCAGCAGTATGTACTGATCACCGTTCTTGGACTGCTCGGGCTCTGGCAATACCGGAAGATGCGCCAGGCGGCTCTGGGCGGAGGTCTGAAGATACCACGCATGGGACTTGGGTGGCGCTGATCCTCGCGACCGGCCTGGGCGGTTTCCTGGGATGTCATGTCGCGGCGGTCTTACGAGAGAACCACTTCGAGGCTGAAGCTTTGCCGCGCGATCTGAGACGTTCGTCAGCGAATCTGGAGGCGCATCTCAGAGCCAGGAAACCGGCGGCGATTATCCACATGGCGGGAATTGTGGATGTCCAGTACTGCCGGCGATTTCCATTGGAAGCCTTTCAGGCTCACGTCTCCGATACCGCCTGCCTGCTGGAGGCGATACGATGCGCCTGTCCGGAGACCCCTCTCATCTACATTGCGACCGACAAGAGTTTCGGCGAACAGGAGTCATGCGGCCTGGCCGCGCACTATCAGCCGGGCTTCCCCTACGAGACTTCGAAAGCCGCCGAGGACCTGCTGGTTGAATCCTATGCGATCAGCTATGGGTTGCCGATTTACTTGCTTCGCTTCCCGAATCTTTTCGGAGAGGGCGATGTGCATCGCGAACGCCTGATCCCGAGCATTTGCCTGGCGGCGGCCGAAAAACGGGAGCTGGTGGTGCGAACACGGCTTGATGGCACAATCCGCCAATACCTCTACGTGGGCGACGCGGCGGAGATCGTTGTTCAGACCCTGCGCGCCCGGGAGAGCGGCCGGGACGTTTGGCCTCGAAACCATTTCGGCCCTCCGCATCTGAAGACCGTGGGGGATGTGGTTCGAGACGTGGAAGCCATCGTTGGGGAAAGTCTGAAGGTGGTTGTTCTGAATCAGCCCGGCGAGGTATCGAGGCTGAGCCTGAAGGACGAGAACTGTTTCAATTACCGCTATACCGGCTGGCGGGAGGCATTGGAGCGGACGGTCCGCTGGTATCACGAGCCGGTCTGGTGTCCGCCAGTGCCCAGCCTTTGTCCGTAATCAGGACTCGCCAGACATGGCGGCCTTGAAAATAGCGCAGCAACTCCAGGTTGCCCTGAGTTCCCATGTCACTCGCCCAGACGATTTTTGCCTGATCGATGGAAGGCTCGTTATATACCCACTCGAACGTATCGTAAGACGAAAGCGCATTCTGCACAATCACCAGTTGCTTGCCTGACTCGGCTTCCAGATGGCGCTGTAGAGGTTCGCGATCATGCTGCCGCGCATCGGTGCAGCACCAGGAAACATAGTTCGGCGCCGCGGCGGGCGGTTGCCAGGGAGCAAGAAGCCCGGAACGCAGCCCGATGATGAGGCACCAAATGAACATCAGCGATCGAACAAGGACGGGGCCGAATGCCGCGCCGTGCCAGCGCCAATGGGCCAGGCGGCGAAGCCCCTGAATCAGGAAAAGAACGACTACCGGAGCCGCGGGGGACAGGTAGTGCGGGTAGCCGGACTGTTCGGTGACCACCAGCAGTCCCACGAGGCCGCCAGCCAGCCAGAGAACTCGCATGCGGCGCGCGCGCAGGATCTCACTGGTGAACAGCAAAGTGGCGCTCAGGGAGATTCCGAAAAAGAATCGCCAGAGATACGAGTACTTCTCGGCAAGACCGAACACAAGCTGGCTCGGTTGCGTGGTCAACTTGTGTTCCCGAACCTCCCAGGCGCGATACAGCGCCAACTCCCGATGACGATACTCCACGGGTGGCACTGGCATCCACGGAAGCGTCATCGGCCATCCGTAGATCCGCTGGTTCATCTGATACGGAAGCGTAAGCGCGTCCCCGGTCACCGCTTTCCACTGACGCGTCATGGCCCAACCGGAAACGGCCAACAGAACTCCCACGGCGGCGACGCTGGAGGCGAGCGAGCTTGTGCGGACTGACTTGCGCGTCCCCCAAAGCTCCCAAACCAGAGCCCCGGTCAGAACCAGGGCGAGGCCGGCGCCTTCATAAGGACGCGTGTTCGCGAGCAGAATGAGCCCTGCCCCGAAAGCAATCGCCGGCCCAGGCCTCCAGGTTCTGACAAGTCGCGGATACGCGCCCAGGACCAGGGCTCCGCCGAGAGCGCCCACGCTTCCTCCCCAGTAACTGTTGTTCCAATAGCTGGCCGCGCCGAATCGAACGGCGGCCAGCACTCCGCCGTATAACGCCCAGCCGGGTGGCACGTAAGCGCGAAGAAACCAGGTGAGCGCGGCACAGAACAGCGCAGTGGAGACGAGCACCCCGCCGAAGAAATTGCCCGTGAACAATTTGCCGATTGCCAGAAACGAAGCCTGGCCGGCGAGATACATAGAGCTAAATGTGGGCTGCGAAAGAATGTGGATGGTCTCGAAATGTTGCCACAAGGGGTGTGCCGGATTCGCGAGCCTGCCGAGCAGAAAGGTCCTGGCGAGGAACACGTGACTGAATTCATCGGGCACCACGGGGTTCGGAACCGGTATCCACGGGAGAAGAGCGAGGCGGAGAGCGATGGACAAAAGCCCGGGCAGGGTAGAAGCCAGCAAGGCATTGCGGCTCCATTTTCGGAATCGCGCGCACCAGCGCGGCGGACGAGCACTCCAGCCGATCCGATGGCGAAACACCCACGCCGCCACGAGCGCCAACCCCAGGAACAGCGCTTCCCAGCCCGGGTAATCGATGCGAAGCGTGCTCAAGGCGCAAATTGCAGCGGGCGCAAGAAACACAAAGTTAACGGGATGAAATTTGTGCTGCTTCAACATCTTTGTGGAAGCGGTGCCGCAGTCCGCGCGGGAGAGCCGCGGACTCTCTGACATTACTTACCTAAGGAACCAGTGGCCGGAATCCACACGGGCCTGCTCATGGCCTTCCATTGTCGCGCATCCGAAGTCCCTCAGCTCCGACGGCCACCTCGGGCGCTTTTCGCCGGTCTGATATTGGGGTTGAGGCGGAAAAAGTTCGCGGGATCGTATCTGCTCTTGAGGCGTCTCAGACGAGGGTAATTCGGACCGTAGCCTCGCTTGACCCGGGCTTCGCTGAGTTCGATGTGCAAACCAAGTCCGTTCAGGTAGGTGTCGCCGGTTGAAACCGGCTGAAGCGCTTCCCGGAAGCGGGCCAACGCGGCGCTCGTGGGTTCCAGCGATTCACCATCGTCCGGCGCGCCGGTCATATGAACGAAAAATCCCGGCCTGCGAACGCTGAAGGCGGTTCCGGCAACCGAAACGCGGCAAGCGGCGCCGTGAAAAAGCTCCAGCGCGATACCGCAGGATCCGGGCGTTGCACTCACGATGTTGGCGGCAAGCGCATCCGCCGTCCGGGCATCGATGGCCGAGATGAAATCGACATCATTGGCGAAACGGACGCCGACAGGGCCGATATCCATGACTCTCTGCATTTCCAGCCATGGTCTCGCCTTAATGCTGTCGGACTGCGCAGGCCCGAAGTCTCTGATTCGCCGCAGCACCTTCTCTCCCTCGTCGAAGCGGCCGCTCCAGCACACCATGAGAGACAGAGTGTGCACCGGCGTGAACCTGGCGTCGTCCATGGCGATGAGCGCCAGTTCGTCCGGCGCTTCCTCCGCGAACTCGCCTATCCTGCGCAGGACCGGAGCAATCTGCGAGGTTGGATACGTCAGCGTCCCGCCGAGCACTTCACGTAAGGGATGCAGCCGGAAGGTGAGGGAGGTGACCACGCCGAAGTTCCCGCCTCCGCCGCGCAAAGCCCAGAACAGATTAGCGTCGTCATCCTCCGACGCGATCAAAGTGCGGCCGCGAGCGTCAATCACCTCGGCCCTGACCAGGTTGTCGCAGGCGAGGCCGCGCGAGCCAAGCAGATAGCCGAGTCCGCCGCCGAGAGTGAGTCCTCCGATTCCCGTGCTCGGGCACTCGCCCAATGGCGCCGCCATTCCGCGCTGATTTGTGAATTCGTCCAGCTCGCCGCTGGTCAAGCCGGTTTCCGCCTGGACGTACCGGCCATCGGGAGTCATCCCGGCTCCCTTCATACGGCCCAGGTCGATGACGAGCCCGCCGTTGCAGGTTGCGAACGAAGTATGACCTCCGCCGCGAACGGCGACCAGCAGCTCGTTCTCCTGGGCAAAGTTGATCGCAGCGCCTACGTCCGCGGCGCACTTGCATTGCGCCACGAGTGCCGGATGCCGGTCGATGGCCCGTGGCCAGATTTGTCGAGCGGTGTCGTAGTCGGGATCATCCGCTCTGACAAGCCGTCCGCTCAGATTTCGCACGAAATTCGACAGGGCCGACTCCGGAATGGTCCGGCCTGATTTCGAGACTACTGGCGGATGAGCCACGGAATGTGTGTGCTGGCGAGGGGGCTTTCGCTCGGCAATTTGGACTGGCGCTCCTGGTTGACGCCTGGCACCCCTCAAGAGAGCGGCTGTACCTCTATGATTCTATTGGTCGGGGCGGGGCGATTTGAACGCCCGACCCCCTGCGCCCAAGGGAGCAAGATCGGCTCCAAAGGCTCCATCTGTTTTCGGCTATTCCTAACAATTACAACAATCTGGGGAATCTGCTTTCGCTCAAAAGGCAACCTCGGGAGGCTCCAACAGATACAGTTCTGACACAGTTCTGACACAGCGAAGAAGCAGCGGAGTGGTGCTCGGGCTTCCCGGAGATCGGGCGTTCGCTCCGTTATCTATCGGCGCAACGCTTGTCCATTTCCATTCTGCATCGGAAGACTGGCAGTCGGCGATGACCAGTCACACTATTGACCAACCGGTCGGTCAATAGTACTGTCGGGATATGGCTTTGCTTCACCATCAGCCAGTGGTTTGTATTCGCTGTGATGTTGTGAAGCAAGACGGCCGGCGCGCCCAGGTTCACTTGGAAGGCGTCCACTTTGCCGTCGTTGTCGTAGTCCGCGAAGCAGCCGCGCCTCAATGTGAGTCTCCTTCCGCTCCAGACGTGCCAGAAACATATCGACTGAGTCGCGATTGCCGCGTTCGATTGCGATTCAGAGAGTGCCAGCCGCCACCAGCTCCGGACAGTCCTCTGGCACTGGTTATGGCGAGACTGGCGCAGTGAAAACCGAGCGTGACGTCATCAAGCCGGTGACAGGACGACCAGCAGCCCGCAACAGGTGGCTCTCTTCCGCTTGAAACACTCCATATGGCACGGGCGTTTGGAGTCCGCCCCTGCAGCCCTCGTCGACCAGGAACCCATAGTTCAAACGCTAATTCGTCAGCAGCTTGCGGATGGATTTCAATTCCCGCATGGCGTTTCGCGGTGGTCCTGGGATATGCCATCTTAAGGTCCATTGAGCGCATCAAGGACAATTTGAGAAACGATCAACCGGGCATTCTCCTTATCATCGGCGGGAACGACGTACCAGGGCGCGTGATGGGTGCTGGTCGCGTTCAGGCACGCCTCATAAGCCTTCATGTAATGCTTCCAGTATTTCCTTTCGTGAATATCCGCGAGACTGAATTTCCAGTTCTTGTCCGGCTCATCAATGCGCTCGAGGAATCGCTTTCGTTGTTCTTCCTTCGACAGATGGAGAAAGAACTTAACGATCCGGGTGCCGTTGCGGTGGAGATGTTCCTCAAGATCCACGATCGAGCGATACCGCTCTTCCCAGATGGTCTTCTCGTCGCGCAACTCTTCGGAAAGCCCCTGGGCGCGGAGAATCTCCGGATGCACCCGAACGACCAGCACTTCCTCGTAATAGGAGCGGTTGAATATGCCGATGCGCCCGCGTTCGGGAAGCCTGCACGTCGTGCGCCAGAGGAAATCATGTTCCAGCTCTTCGGCGCTCGGCTGTTTGAAACTGAACACCTGGCAGCCTTGCGGATTAACCCCGGACATGACGTGCCGAATAGCGCCGTCCTTGCCACCAGCGTCCATCCCCTGAAAAATCAGCAGCAATGCATAGCGGTTGGACGCGTAGTGAAGATGTTGCAGCGAGCTCAACTCCTCAACGTGTTCTGCCAGGAGTTTGTGATACTCCTTCTTCGACTTGCAAAAGGGCTTTACAATCGTTGGCCACTCGTTGAGTTTGACGTTTTTTCCGGTGCACGCGGAAATCTTTTGAATTGATTTTCATCTTCATTCCTTCGATGTCAGCGCCTCAAAGCCGGAGACGACGTCGAACAATTCCTCGTCGATGCTACCCTGGCGCAAACGATGGAATTTCGCGTTCAGATTCTCCAGCAGTTCGTCGATGTTCTTGTCGGCGCGCTGCATCGCCGCCAGGCGGCTCGCGTTTTCGCTCGCGAGGGATTCGGCGCACGCGCGGAAGAGCGAGACGAAAAGGTATCCGCGGATGAGCGCCCGCAAGGTCGCGGTGCCGTCGCCCAGGACTTCGGGCAGGTTGCGCGCCGGCCAGGGAATTTTGGCCAGCCTGCTCCGCCAGGTTTCGTCCAGCGGCAGCAACCGCTGGCTCGACGGGCGCATAGACCGGCGCCTGACTGTGGGCGGTTATAGAAGAGGTGGAGTTCGGTAACTTCACCATGCTGCTGGCGCGCTTCGGTCTCCACGAGAATCTGCCCGACGAGCGGAGTGATGGCCTTGACCGAGTTCGGCACTCCAAACAGTCCCACTGGCGGCAGACCCGCGTCCGCGAGGCGCCTCATGAACGCGCTCACCGACGGCCCAGACTTCGGGTTTGGCCGTGCAGAGCCGCCAGAGTGGTGGCCGCATAATCGGCCACCACGTCGTTAAACTGGCCCACCAGTCCCTGGTCTGAGCCGAACACGACCGCGCCAATCGCACCGGCTGCCACCTTTCCCTTCGGTTCTGCAATCAAGGCGCCTGGCCCGCTTTCCCGAAAGCACGCGCCCAACCCCAGTTCGACGGCGTGATAGTAATCGCCCAGCGCGCTCACCGATTGTCTCATACTGTCCGATGCTTGACGCGGCCACGGCTTTCATGGTGCGCACGACGGATTGAAGATCCCCGGCTCCGGCAATCTTGCGGCGCAGATCCGCCGTGGTGTCACTCATGGCTTGTGCTCTGGTTCCGGCTTGGGCTGAAAGCGGGCCAGCGCTTTCGTGGCAATTCTGACAATCGTTTCCCTGATCCTCAGGGCTCAGTTTGTCGGCAGTTTCCAATCGGTCGCGCACGTCCGCGGGAATATCCGCCGCCGCCTCGCAGACGGCGTGCTCGGCATCCTTCATCTGGTCCAGCGGCACGGCGTCGAAGAGTTTTGCCGTCAACGCCAGCAGCACGGCGATCTGCGCGGGCACGGAAACCGGTGAGAATTCCGGTTGCTTCAGGCAGGCGCGAATTCGCCGTCCGTGGTCGATGACCTTGCGTGTGTCTTCATCCAGACGGGCACCGAAGCGGGAAAACGTTTCGAGTTCCTCAAACTGCGCATAGGCGAGTTTGAGATCGCCGGCCACCGCGCGGTAGGCCGCGTGTTGCGCTGCGCCGCCAACGCGCGAAACGGACTTTCCCACATCCACCGCTGGCAACACGCCCAATTCGAACAGCGTCGGCGAAAGGTAGATCTGCCCATCCGTGATCGAAATCAAGTTCGTCGGGATATAGGCGGAAATGTCCTGTGCCTCGGTTTCGATGATGGGCAGTGCGGTGAGGGAGCCGCCGCCGAGTTCCTTGCGCAAGTGCGTGGAGCGTTCGAGCAGGCGCGAATGGATATAGAAGATGTCGCCGGGATACGCTTCCCGTCCCGGCGGGCGGCGCAGCAGGAGAGAAAGTTCGCGGTAGGAGCGGGCGTGATTGGTGAGGTCGTCATAAACGATCAGCACATTCCGGCCCGCTTCCATGAAAAACTCCGCGATGCTGGTGGCGGCGTAAGGAGCGATGTAAGCAAGACCCGGCGGAGCGTCGCCCTCGGCTGACGACGAGGACGGTGTAATCCATCGCGCCCTTTTCGCGCAGGTTGGCCACGGCCTTCGCGACGGCGGAGGAGCGCTGTCCGATGGCGCAATAGACACACAACACGTCCTGGTCGCGCTGGTTGAGGATGGTGTCCATTGCAATGGCGCTTTTGCCCGTCTGGCGATCGCCGACAATCAATTCGCGCTGGCCGCGCCCAACGGGAATGAGCGCATCAATAACTGTGAGGCCAGTCTGGAGCGGCACGCTGACGGCCGCGCGGTCCATGATGGGCGGGGCGGGGCGTTCGACGGGCAGGCGCTTACTGGAGGCCACGGGCCCCTTGCCATCGAGGGGACGGCCGAGCGGGTCGATGACGCGCCCCAGCAAACCGTCGCCCACGGCCACATCCATGACCCGTCCGGTGCGCCGGACCTCATCTCCGGCATGAAGATGGGAGTACTCGCCCAGCAGAACGACTCCAATCTCGTCTGCATCCACGTTAAACGCAATGCCCAGCACATCGCCCGGAAATGTCACCACTTCGTCGAAGCCCACGCCGGGCAAACCGGACACCTTGGCGATTCCGGTGGCGACACTGACGATAGTTCCCACCTCTCGTGGCGTCAGTTTCGGCGTGAAGGCCTCCCGCACCTGGCTGATTCCAGCAAGCGCCGTGTCAAAATCGCTTTGGAGGCTCCTGGGTTCCGTATTCATTGGCCCTTTGTTCCTGGCTTCGCTTCTTCCGGTACAGGCGCGGCCCTTGTTTCGGCCTTGTCCTTCCCGGTCAACAGTGCGTCGACGCCTTCTTGCAGCGACGCCAGATAATCCGCGATGCTCCAGGCCACCTTTTGCCCGTTTGCTGTGAGTTCAATACCGCCGATCAGGTCTGGCGCGGTCTCAAACCGGACGCGGATTTCAGACGAAAAGGTCTCGTTGAGCGCATTCTGTATGGCTGCGCGTTGCTCCACAGGCAGGTCAAACGTGCTGCGCACCACCGCCGGGCCCGTGGCCGTCTTAAGGGCCTCGCCAAGGCGGTCCTTCGCATTGATGTCCATCTCGCGCAGGCGACGAGTGAACACCTCGCCAATACGTTCCTCCAGGCTCGTTGTCGCGAGATCGGCGAGCGCTTTTCGAGTGATGGCAAATACTTCCTGTTGTGTGCGCCGGCTGATCGCCTGGTGTAACTCCTGTTCCTGGCTCTTCAATGCTTCCTGCCGCTTTGTGCTCAAAGTATCGGCGACCTTTCGCGCCTCGTCGAGAAGCCTCTGCCGTTCGGCCTGCGCCTCGGTTGTGGCTTTCGTCAGGAGCGCGGCACGCTGCTCGTCGAACTCCGCGTTCTTGCGTTGGAACTCGTCGTGCTCTTTTTGTGCTTCGACCTTCTTCTTGCCGGCGTCCGCGAGTTCTGCGGCGACCCGCTTCTCCCGTTCATCGATGGCGTGGAGAATAGGCTTATAGAGGTAGCGCTTCATTAACCAGACCAGGATGAGAAAGTTTAGCGCCTGCGCGACGATGGTGAACCAATCGGCTAACATAAGCTCACTTTCCTGGGGCTTGAGCGATGACGTGGCTCCAGAACGGGTTGGCAAAGATGAGAATCATCGAGACCACGAAGCAATAGATAGCCGTGGACTCGATCATTGCCAGGCCTACGAACAAAGTCCGGGTGATTGTAGCGGAGGCATCGGGCTGCTGGGCTAGCGAGCTTAGTGCGGTCGCCACCGCCCTCCCTTCCGCCAGCGCAGGCCCCATGGTGCCGAAGCCCGTGGTAATGCCGGCGATGACAATGGATGCCACCGCGATAATGGTCGGATTATCCACAATATCTCCTTTTGTTGTAGTAGTTTATGCTGCCCTGGTTTGCGCGGGTTCCGGTTTGGGCCTGCGGACCCGCGTGGCGGCCGCGATGTAAACGGTTGCCAGGATGCTGAAGATGTAGGCCTGTACCATGCCGGTAAGCAGGCCGAGCGCCGTCATAAAGATAGGGAAAATGAAGGGTGTAATCGTGAGCAGGATGCCGACAATCATCGCCCCGCTCATCATATTGCCGAACAAGCGGATGGCCAGGGCCAGAGTGCGCGAAAGCTCACTGATGATATTGAACGGCAGCATGATTACCGTTGGCTTTGCGTAAGACTTGAGGTAACTGAGCACGCCTTGTTCCTCGATGCCGAAGAACGGAACCGCCACAAACACGCACAGTGCGAGTGCCGCTGTGGTGGAGAGCGATGCTGTCGGTGGTTGATAGCCGGGTATGACGGTGCAGAGGCTGGCTGTGGCGACAAACAGGAAGAGCGTGCCCAGAAAGCCGATATATTTCTGCGGCTCGCTCAAGCCAACTTCTTCCAATTGTTCTTCCATGCCGGTAACGACGATCTCCAAAAGGTTCTGCCAGCGAGAGCGTTCCAGACCGGTGGACAGTTGGCGCGTGATGAGTTTGGAGCCGCCAGCCAGGACGAGCATCAGTGACCACGTAAAAACTATCGTGGCGTTCAACTTGAAGAGGCCGTATTGCCAGAAGATCGTCTCATCGGGAGTAAGGTGCATGGTTGGCCTCCCCTGCCCAGTAACCTGGCTTTGCGGCCCTTCGAACGAGCCGTGTGACGATCAGGCGTGCCAGAACAAACCCAATGAGGCACGCGAGCAGCCTTTCCCAGTGGCCGTCGGCGACGAAATAGAGTCCGGCAAGGGCAATAACGGTTCGCAGCAACAGGCTGCCGAAGAACCAAAGCGCCGGTTGGTTGGACGAAAAGCCCTTGCGAACGGTCCACCACAGGCCGCCGAAGAATATTGAACCGAGCAGGACGCCGGCCGCCAGAGCCAGCAGCAGACTCAAAGTTTCAATCATCAGGATTCTCCTGGTCCTCTCGCATTGCCTTGTCTTCCTTGCTCACCCAATGCCAGGCATTCAAACAGCCGATCACCAGGCCGATGACCAACAGCGTGAGCGTCCAGGAATACCTTCCTGTATGGCGATTGTCCAGCCAGATACCCAACGCCGCACCGAGCAGCGTGGGAACCACGACTGACCAGCCAACGAGCCCCATCATGCCCAGGCCAAACCAAACGCCCGGCGGGGACTTTCGTGCCCTAAGTTTGCGGGCCACTTTCACGCCGATCTCCCGGCTGAACGGGTCCTGCTCTGCCGCGCCCCGGATTTCGCGGTTATCACTCATGCTGAAACTCCGCGATACGGCGGATAAAATCGCTCTCCATCCTCGCCATAACCGAGCGGACGTTCTGCTCCTGGGCATCGCGCTTGAGAAACTCCCGCGCCACGGCCTCATGGAGTTGGCCAAGATCCGTTCCGCCAATTGCGTTGCGCACGGAGACCAGCACGTCGGTACCGGTCTTGACCAGCACTCCTTCATCGACGGCCACATATACTTCGGCTTCCGCTTCGTGCTGGTAGATCAGAATTCCGGGAGCGAGCGCCGCAACGCAGTCCAGTCGATGGGGCAGCAGCCCGAACGAGCCATCACGGGTCTCCGCCACGATGCGCGAAACGCCGGATACGTCGGCGAAGACCTGGAATGGCAGGAGAACCTTAAGACTCATGAGCGCCGGCTGTGGCATGTTCAACCTCCAGTTTCGGTTTCGGCTCGGGTAATGCTTCGGTTTTCGGTTTGGAATCCGTGGCGGGCTTCTTCGGGGCGGCATTGGCGTCAGGCCTGGACCCACTTTCGGTTTTCGCCGCGGTCTTGCCGGCGTCGGCCTTTCCCTTTGCTTCGTCAATCGCCCCGATCATGTAGAGGGCGCTTTCCGGGTAGTCTTTGAACTCATCGCGCAGGATTCGTTCACAGCCATCAAGCGAGTCTTTGAGGCTGACGGTTTTTCCCTTTATGCCGCTGAATTGCTCGGTGGCGAAAAAGGGCTGTGTGAGGAATCGCTCCAGCCGCCGGGCACGGTTGACTACCTTACGATCTTCCGGCGCCAGTTGCTCCAGGCCGAGCATGGCGATGATGTCCTTGAGGTTTTCATACTGCGCCAGCGTCTGTCTGATTTGCTGCGCCAACAGATAATGCCGATCGCCGACGATGCCGGGCGTAGCCATTTTGGAGTTTGATTGCAGCAGATCGACCGCCGGATAAAGTCCTTCGCCCGCGCGCTTGCGCGAGAGCACGATGGAGGTCGAGAGATGGGAAAACACATGCACTGCCGCCGGGTCGGTCATGTCGTCCGCCGGCACATAAACTGCCTGAATGGAGGTGATGGCGCCGGAGTCCGTATTGGCGATGCGCTCTTCCAACCCCGACAGCTCAGTGCCCATGGTTGGCTGGTAACCAAGACGCGACGGCATCTGGCCCATCAAGCCCGAGACTTCCATGCCGGCCTGGATAAAGCGGAAGATATTGTCAATCAGCAGCAGCACGTCGCGATGCTCGTCGTCGCGGAAATACTCGGCCATAGTCAGGGCGGTAAGACCCACACGGAGGCGGCTGCCGGGGGGCTCGTTCATCTGCCCAAATACCATCACCATATTGGGCAGTACTCCCGCCGCCTTCATGTCGCGGTAAAGCTCCTCGCCTTCCCGGCAGCGTTCGCCGATGCCGCAGAAAAGGCTGATGCCCTTCTGGTGCGCGATCATGTTATGGATCATTTCCGTGAGCAATACCGTCTTGCCCACGCCTGCTCCTCCGAACAGGCCCCCTTTGCCGCCCCGTTCCAGAGGAACCAACACGTCGATGACCTTGATGCCCGTCTCGAAGATCTCGGATTTGGTGGAGCGCTGCATTAGTGGCGGCGGGGGTCGATGAACCGTGCGCCAGTGGACGTCGATGGGTGCCTCCTGGCGATCGATGGCATTGCCGAAAACGTCAAACATTCGCGAAAGAATTCCCTTACCAACCGGCACCTTCAACTGCCCGCCCGTATCTTCCACCGGGTTACCGCGGGCGAGGCCTTCGGTAGTGGTCAGCGCGATTCCACGCACGCGGTGGTCGTCGAGTTGAGCTAAGACTTCGATGGCCACCTTCCCGTCTCTCGCGTGCAACAGCGAGTAGATGGGTGGCAAATGGGCATCGAACCGTACATCTACGACGCCCCCGCGTATCGAAACAACTTCGCCGAGGTTCGAAGGACTTGTCTTGTTCGCCATCTGTGCCTTACACCTTTCCTTCGGGCGCGTCAGCGATTTCCCCCGGCGGCAGGAACTCCGGCAGGTCCAGGCGTGCGACACCAATCCGTTTGTCGGCCATTCCGCAATAGACGTCAAAACGGTCCGGCGAGCCAGGATCGTCTGGCCGGTCGTACTGATAAATCGGTTCGAATCGCAGTGGGGACATAGGCTCCGCTATTTCCCGGTTGCGCCTGCCAGAGGCCGCTGCGGTGGGTGAGGCAGAAAGGCCAGATTGTCGCTCAAGATGTAAATGGTCATGGCCGTGAGCATAAAGGCCAGGCCGACCCAGACACGCCAGTCCCGATGCGCGCGCTTCCAGTAAGGAGGACGCGGATCATGCCGAATATGTTCGTGTTCCGGCCCTTCGTTTCCGTGTTGGCCATAGTTGTCATTCATTAGATCTGCCTTTGCTATGCCGCGGTTTTCGTGAGCTGCGGGATGTTTTTGGACGTCCGTTCCATCGCGGCGTCATATTCGCCACGGCGGGCAGCCCGGTTGCACCTGGCTCGATGAATCAGTGCCTGCTGTGCCGCCAATACATTGGGCTCTTCGCCTCGCCAAATTTCTAACGCCGGTTGCTGGATGGCGCGGGCAAATGAAAACGCCAGCGCCCAGGGCATTCGCGATTTGAATCTGACGTTCATTGCATTCAGACGCGCGGACGCCAGTTCGCAGGATTGGCCGCCCGACAGGAACGCAACGCCCGGAACGGCAGCGGGGACGGCTCGCAGGAGACATCTGACCGTCGCGTCGGCAACCTCGTCCACCGTTTGTTGCCGGGGGCACGCCGATCCCGGTAGCACCATGTTGGGCTTCAGGATCATGCCCTCCAGCATCACCCGCTGTTCGTAAAGCTGGTGGAAAACCGTTCGCAAAACTTCCTCCGTCACTTCGCCGCAGCGCTCCAGCGAATGCTCACCGGCCATGAGCACTTCCGGTTCGACAACGGGGACCAGTCCGGCTTCCTGGCACAACGCGGCATAGCGAGCCAGCGCCTGTGCGTTCGCCTCGATACAACCACGGCTGGGAATGCCATCGCCCATGGCAATCACCGCGCGCCACTTCGCAAAACGGGCGCCCATTTGGAAGTACTCCTTCAGGCGATCGCGCAATCCGTCCAGACCTTCGGTGATCTCTTCTCCGGGATGACCGGCCAAATCCTTTGCGCCGGTATCGACTTTGATGCCGGGAATGATTCCCGCATCGGTGATCGCTTTGACAAAGGAAGTGCCGTCTTTCTTGTGTTGGCGTATCGTCTCGTCGTAGAGGATCGCGCCGCTGATGCACTCACCGAGAGCGGGCGTGGTCACAATCAACTCCCGGTAGGCGCGCCGGGCGTCCACCGTCTGGGGAATGCCCAGAGGGGCAAATCGTTTGTTGCAGGTTGGATTGCTCTCGTCCATTGCCAGCACGCCCTTGTCGTCAGCGACCAACGCCCTCGCTGTGGCTATAAGCTCTTGTGCATTCATTTGTGAGTGCTCCACTTCCAATCCCCTACACCTCGCCCAGCCACTTCCGTGCCTCAGCGGCGTCAGCGTGATCGAAATATCGGATCGTCGCCGTCGTGAACGGCTTGCAGAACATCGCCATGCCTTGTTGCCACTTCTTTTCCCCGACTATCGCGAGCCGTTCGATGTCAGAGAAGTGTTTGATGTCGAACTTGATGTCCTCCCATAGAGCACCGGCGTCCCAACCGTGGAGGCCCGTCATGTCGAACAGCAGGCGCGGTTTCCCGTGCTGCTGGAGGATTCGCTCGAACTCGGGTACAAAGTGTTCGTAGTCGGCTTTTGTCAGTCTCTCGCTGATATGGACGACGATAGTTTTCCCGCCGTTTTCTTCACTGAATTGTAGGGGCATCTTGAACTCCTTTCTGCGTTGCGACGTTGCTCCATTTCCAGTTGCGAATCTCCGGCAAATCTTCGCCATACTTGTCGATGTAGTGCTTGTGCTCGATGAGCTTGTCCTGCATGGTCTGCTTCAGGTACGCTCCTTTGGATCCCAGATTCGGAACCCGGTCAACGACATCCTGCACCAGGTGGAAGCGGTCCAGGTCGTTCTGCACGCGCATGTCGAAGGCGGTCGTGATAGTGCCCTCTTCCTTGTAGCCGCGGACATGCAGGTTGCGGTTGGTGCGCCGGTATGTGAGGCGATGGACCAGCCACGGGTATCCATGGAAGCCGAAGATGATGTGCTTGTCTTTGGTGAAAAGCGAATCGTAGTCAGTCTCGCTCAGTCCGTGCGGATGCTCGCTCTTCGGCTGCAGCTTCATGAGATCGACCACATTGACCACGCGGATTTTCAGGTCCGGCAGATGCTGGCGAAGGATGGAAACGGCCGCCAGGATCTCCAGCGTGGGCGTGTCGCCACAACAGGCCATCACAACGTCCGGCTCGGCGGCGTCCTGATCGTTGCTGGCCCATTGCCAGATGCCAACTCCTTCCGTGCAATGCACCACCGCGGCGTCCATGGTCAGCCACTGCGGAAGGGCGTGTTTGCCCGCAACCACCACGTTGACGTAATGCCGGCTGCGCAGGCAGTGGTCGAATACCGAGAGCAGACAATTGGCGTCGGGCGGCAGATAAACGCGCACGATATCGGCCTTCTTGTTGATCACGTGGTCGAGGAAACCGGGATCCTGATGCGTGAACCCGTTGTGATCCTGCTGCCAGACGTGGGAGGCGAGCAGATAGTTCAGCGACGCGATCTTGCGGCGCCACGGCAGCTCCAATGTCACCTTCAGCCACTTGGCGTGCTGGCTGAACATCGAGTCGACAATGCGAACGAAGGCCTCGTAGCTGTTGAACAGCCCGTGCCGGCCGGTCAGGAGATATCCTTCCAGCCAGCCCTCGCACTGGTGCTCGCTGAGCATTGAATCCAGCACGCGGCCAGCGGGCGCGAGGAACTCATCGTTTTTCACTTCGCGGGCGTCCCACTGGCGGTTGGTAACTTCAAACACCGCGCTCAGAAGATTCGAGACTGTCTCATCGGGACCGAAGACGCGAAAATTGCGCTGATCCTGATTCAACTTGAGCTACGTCCCGCAGGAAGCTGCCCAGCACCAGCGTATCCTGTGCGTCGACGGCGCCGGGCGAAGGCACGTTTACCGCGTGGACGCGGAAATCCGGCATGCGCAGGTCGCGCAGCAAAATTCCTCCGTTGGTGTGGGGATTGGCGCCCATCCGCCGGTTGCCCTTCGGCGCGAGTTCGGCCAATTCCGGCATGAGCCGCCCATCTTTATCGAACAGCTCCTCGGCTTTGTAACTTTTCATCCAGCTTTCGAGCTGCTGAACATGATCGGGATGATCGGAATCCACGAGGAGCGGCACCTGGTGCGCTCGGAAGGTGCCCTCGACCTGCAGGCCATCGACGATTTTCGGTCCCGTCCAGCCCTTGGGTGACTTCAGTACGATCATCGGCCAGCGCGGCCGAGTGGCGTCGTTGTTCTTTCGCGCATTCTCCTGGATATGCCGGATATCCTCAATGGCCTTGTCGAGCGTGGCGGCCATGAGTTGATGCATAATCTCCGGTTCGTCGCCCTCCACAAACAAGGGCTCCCAGCCGCAACCCCGGAAGAACTGCTCTAATTCCTCATGCTCGATGCGCGCAAGGACCGTCGGATTGCTGATCTTGTATCCATTGAGGTGCAGGATCGGCAGCACGGCTCCGTCGGTGATGGGGTCGAGGAATTTATTGGACTGCCATGCGGTCGCCAGCGGGCCCGTCTCCGCCTCGCCGTCGCCGACGACGCAGGCGACGATCACATCGGGATTGTCGAAAGCCGCACCGAAGGCATGGCTGACCGAGTATCCCAGTTCGCCACCTTCGTGAATCGACCCAGGCGTCGTCGGCGCAACGTGGCTGGAAATCCCGCCGGGGAACGAGAACTGCGTGAACAGCTTCTTGAGCCCGGCCTCGTCCTGGGTGACGTTCGGATACACTTCACTCCAGGTGCCTTCGAGGTAAACGTTGCCTACAATCGCGGGGCCGCCATGACCGGGACCGGCGATGTAGAACATGTCCAGGTCGTATTTCTTGATCACCCGGTTTAAGTGCACATAGATGAAGTTCTGACCTGGCGTGGTGCCCCAATGCCCGACCACCAGCGGCTTGACGTGCGACAGTTTCAGCGGCTCTTTCAACAGGGGATTGTCGTAAAGGTAAATCTGGCCGACCGACAGATAGTTGGCGGCGCGCCAGTAGGAATCCATCTTGTGGAGCAACTCCGGCGTGAGCGTGTTGGTTTGTGGTGGTCGTTAACGCGATCGCGTCGGTTTTCGGAACATGAGTGTGTTGAGTTTTCATGGTTCATTCCTTTGTGTTCACCGCGCCGGTTTCAAGAAGTTGCTTCACCGAGCGCGCAATCATCAGATCTTCGTCGGTTCGAATAACGCGAACCGTGACCTGGCTCGCGTCCGTGGAAATCACTCCCGCGGTCCGGGCATTGCGCGACTCACTCAGTTCGATGCCGAGGAAGCCCAGTCCCTGGCAGATGCGTGCGCGGACTTGTGGCGCATTCTCGCCGATACCTCCGGCGAACACGAACGTGTCCAAGCCGCCGAGCGCGGCCGCGAAAGCGCCAATCCACTTCTTCGCCTGGTAACAGAACAGAGCCACGGCTTCCGCCGCTCGGCTATCCTGGGCTTCCTGCGCGAGCAGATCCCGCATGTCGGAACTGATCTCGGAAACTCCCAGCAGCCCGGATTTGTGGTTGACCATTTCGTAAAGCTGCTCTGTCGTCATCTGCGCGGTTCGCGCCAGATATGGCGCGAGGCCCGGATCCAGATCGCCGGAGCGGGTGCTCATCACCAATCCCGCCGTCGGAGTGAAGCTCATGCTGGTGTCAATGCTCTTGCCGTCGCGCACGGCGGCCATGCTTGCGCCGTTGCCCAGATGAGCGAGGATGACGCGGCCAGTAGTTGCCGCCGGATCTCCGAGGCGCGCGAGTTCCTCCATCAGGTACGCGTAGGACAAACCATGGAAACCGTAGCGTTGCACTCCCTGCGCGTAGTAGCGGCGCGGGATAGGGAAGCAGCGTGGCAACGCGCGGCATGGTGCGGTGAAACGCGGTATCAAAACAGGCGACCTGGGGCAGCTTCGGATGATGCTGGCGGAACGTCTCGATCAGCTCGATTTCGCGCGGCAGATGGTCCGGGTCATACGGACTGATGCGATGCAGTTCATCCAGCAATTCCTGGGTGACCAATTCGGGCGCGGTGTGTTGCATGCCGTGTACGACACGGTGTCCCACGGCTCGGATTGATGCAAAGCCGTGCTGCTCTTCGAGCCAGTCAATCAGCAGGGCCGCTGCCGATTTATGGTCAGAGGCGGTCAGGCTGTGGCTGTCCTTCCGATCCCCGGCCTCGTCATAGGACGTCAGATTCGTCCCGCTCATGCCGATGCGATCCACCGTTCCGTGAAGCCCTCGCTGCAGCGGTTCGCTGAGCTGATACAGCGCGAACTTGATGCTCGACGAGCCGCCGTTGATCGTCAGGATGTATGAGTCAGCGGGTTTCATATCTGCAATCCGAACGAAGCCAGCTTCGAGCAGGTGGACTTGTAATCGGCGTGAAGGATGCTTCGACTCCCCAATTCCCAGCGAGGCGCCGTTGCTGCATTTGGAAGCGATCCAGCAAGCTGGATGCAGTCGGAAGCGCAACGACAAATCTCGCTGGTTTTCAAGCGCCAGCGGCGAAGCCCCGGAAGTCCGCGGTTTTCAAAGCCATCCCTCTGGCCCGCTGGTTGCAGATGGTGTATAGCACGAGATGGTCCAGACCAAAACCACGCTAGTGGACGCTGAGGCGATGAGGCTGCGTGGGTTAGCAGAGGGTTGGGAACATTTGCCGGGGTCGAGATGCAATAGTTGCACCTGAGATGTCAGGATTTGCCGCCGCCCAGCGATCTACGAATGCCGGGTCAAGAGCAGTCCGCTCCCGGTCTTTTCCGCGAAACGAGCAGCCCCGAGAGGGACAGCGCGACGGGTGCCAGTGTGCAGCCCAGTTTGGAGAACTGTTCCCGCGCGTAAGATTCGCCCATGGATGACGGCTGGATGTATACTCAACACGACTCGGGAGTCTGCGACCAGAATTCCGGTGCATAATGCAATTGGCAGAAGGAATCACCATGGCCGATCCCTCCCTGATGAAGACGACGATCCTGCTCCTGGTCTCTGATCCGGTTGTGCGTTCCGTTCTTAAAGAGACTCTGGAGCACGAAGGATACATGGTTTTGGCTACCGGCAACCTGGGGCAGGCGGTAGACGAGTTGAAGATGTGCACGCCTGCTCTCTTGATAACCCGCACCTATGTTGACAGCTTGACGGGGCACGATGCAGCGATGTATCTGCGATCAAAATGCCTGAAAATGAGGGTCTTGATTCTTGGGGGCGTTCTTGATGACGAGCGGCTCCGGGATCGAGAAGCGCTGGAAGGATTTGCAGTCTTCCCAAAGCCATATGCCGCGGCGGAGCTGCTCCAACAAGTGACGTACGTACTGAATAAACCGCTCGGCTGAACAGGAGGAGCCGCGGGGGCGTGGGCATCCGTTTTACCGAACGCCCACGCGCGAACCTAAACGCCGCTCAGGGAATACGAAGCCTTGCGTTCGGCTTCGTGCAGCCAGTACGGCGGCCGGCCGTAGTGAAAGTAGAGCCGGTTTTCATATTCTCGGGTGATCGGCATGGAGTCGATGTACTCCGGGGCGTCCTTGATGGCTCCTCGGGTGAGGCCGGCGTACACTCTGGAGTCCGCCCAGCTCACCCGTTCAATCCACGCGGGCGAAAGCAACACCTTCTTGCCCGGCCACCAATTCCGAGTTGCCACCTCGATGTAGCGGATGGCCCAGGCTTCATCGTCGACAAGAAACCCGTCCACGTGGCCGATTTCACCGTCAAACGCATCAATGGAATAGCCGGTGACGGCCGCGGTACTGCGCAGATGCGAATCTGTCGACTGGGTCCGGATCTTGTCCGCCAGCGCCTCCGCGGAAGCAATTGTCGGAACAGCCAGGCCCGCCGGGTAGACCGCTGTGCCCCACAGATAAGGACCACCCCAGTAGTAGGGATAGCCGTAATAGCTGAGGTGAGCGGCCTCATGTTGCCGGGAGACGGGCTGGCGGGTGTCGATGTTGGGGCTCTTCTCAACCTGCCGTTTCGTCAGCGCCACATTCAATCGCCTGGACTGCCAGTCCGTCTGGACTACCGATATTGGCGAGATTAGCACTTGCCGGCCGCCAAGCCAGCCGCCGGTTTCAACCGTGAGGTAGCGGATGGCCCATGTCTCATCGTCGAAAAAGAGATCGTCCACGGTTCCAAGCTCACCGTCTGTAGCTTGGATCGCAAGACCCTTCAGATGCGTAGCATTCGTTAACATTGACTTTCCCCGCAGGAAGACCTTGCACGCACAGCGCCAAAGTCTTCTAACGAGAAAGACCCTTTCAGCCGCGGCGACATTATCGTGGATGGAGGCAATTCTTATTACATTTACGGGGACATTCTTCATTTCACCGGCTCGCGTCGGTAGGTGATTTGGGTGATTTGGGCCCACCCCGAGCCCGCTGGCGGCGACCCTTTGAGCGAAGGCGAGAAGAAACAGGTCATCGGCTTCCGGCCAGACCCGGCCAGCAAACGCCGAGATCGCACGCCTGACATTGACTTTTCCACCGCCGGGCTAACCCTCGGTAGGAGTCGACTCTCGCCCGCGGCCACTCAGGGTTCAGACGACGTCTGGAATGCGCTCGCTGATGCTGGACTCCACCTGCTCCAGAATCTCCCGGAGCAATTGAAGAACGGCATAAGTTTCAGTCCCCTTCTCATCGGGGAGCGGAGCGTTGCACCTGAAAGAACTACAAAGATACGACTACCGACGAAACAGGGAGGCTCGACACAATCGGTACCTGCAGATGTTTTGGCCGCCGCTTCGGCTACACGATGGCGCGGGCGACACCATCGCTCGCCAGAGTCTCCCAGCGCGGTTTCTGGTGGACACATCAAAGAAGCATGACTTCGCCGACCGCACGCTGGCGCCTGGTCTCTGGTTCCACGCCGTCCAGGGACCGGGCGCTGCGAGTTGATCGAAATCTCCGGAAGAGTACGGCTCATTTGTGGGCGAAGTCGCCACCGGAGGCGGGCGGGCACGGGTATCCACTGCTGGCCCACACGCTGGATGTCTGCCGACAGACGCAGGAGTTTTATTGCGCGTATCGCCCCCGGCGGTGTGGCTGTCATTCCTGGAAACCGGCACTCGCGCATTCAGGCCCGCCTTATCACGATAGGTGGTGGCGGCGTAATGAAGGCGACTGTCAAGGAGCCCCGCAACATGTCGAAGCCTCGAAACCATAAAAACTGCCGAAGCGAGTTCAGCCGGTACAGCAAGCGCGTACCTTCACGTCACGAGGCAGACAAATTTCATCTGCCGTGTGAGCGATCCCGCTGCCGGTTTCTCGCCGTTTCCCGAGTACTGCTCGCTCGCGACACTTCAAGCACAGCTTCTCGCACTGCCTGCTGGTATCGGCCCAGCCAGCCGCCCCACCCGTCCTCTTCCGGAATCAGGCCCTTCCTGATGAGCTGTTGCGCCACGGCCTTCAGGTACGGTTTGTTCCGCAGCATGGCTTCCGCGGTGCCGAGCTCCTCGATCTCAATCTCCGGAGAGCCGTTGACGAAGAGCTTGCGCAGCCGGATAAAGGAGTTGGTGCGAAGGCCACCCCGATTGCGCAACTCCTCCATCTCGGGCGTGTAGTAGATGTGATGCACGCGAGCGTCCGTGCCTTCCAGCATCAAATAGCTGCGTCCGCCTCCGCGACCGTCTTCCTCTTCACCATGGACCAGCACCCTCCCTTCCACGGAGGCGATGTCGCGATGGTCCAGCGGCGCGATGGGCAAGCGCTCATCGGAAGGGACGACGCCGTGCGCCGCCAGCGTCTTCTGCCGGTCCGCCATACGCTGCATGGACCGCAGGATGCCCTCGTAATCCCGGCGGACCCGCCAGGAGCCGGGCCCTGCGACTTCCGCCAGTCCCATTCGCTGCAGCGCCATGAGCCGCTCTACGATGTGGCGTTCATGCGGCCGTCCTGTGCCGGTTTCAGCGACGATGACCGGGAAGAACTCCGGCGAGTCATCCGAGCCGGCGGCACGGCCGATGGCGCGATCCAGCGAGGTGAATCGACATTGGTTCACTTCCCGGTGTTCTGCGGCTTCGGCATCCATCTCCGTGCGGTACCCGAGTTGCTGCGTGCACAGATTCCCGGCAATCTCCCGGATTTCCTGTTTAATGAATTCACGGCGGAACCGGACCGGCAGTCCCTGACGATTGACGCCTCGCAATGCAACGTGGACATGCGGGTGTGCGGTGTTGTAATGCGCGACTGCAGACCACTCCAATTCCGATTCACCGAGGTTATTCTCAACCCGAAGTATGAGCTCGCGAGTCAGCCGTTGCAGATCGACCCGATTACCGAATTCCGGGGAAACGATGAACTTCCACATGCGCTCGTCGCCTGCTCTCTGCCACGAATCCAGGCGCGCCACGACGTCAACAGATTCGCTGTGGCCGTCGAAGCCAGAGCCACCAGGAGCTTTTTCGCGTGCGGCGCTTTCGCGCGCAACATAGCGCGCGTGGGCTCTCCATTGTCCTTTCACTTTGTTGCGCGAATAAGTGACCCGGACCGCGCAACGCTGGTGAAATCGATGGCTGGCCGAGCGCGACGCTCCACTTGAACGTTTGCCGGCCCTGGCTTTGCGGTGCATCCGCCCATAGCGCATCACTGCCTTGAACGCCGTGGCCCAGATCATGGGCGCGCCGCGCGTCCTGCCGGTTCGCGGCTTCCGCGGCCTCAGCCGGAATTGCCGCTCTTCCTCAGTCGTCATGGTTCACCAGGTTTTGCAGGGCTGTCCCGGAGTCTCCCACCATCGCCTGACCGGCGGCTTTTAGGAAGCCGGCGTATCGGTCACGCGCCCGCGCCACTGACGCCGGCATCCCATCGCGAGGGGGCTCCGGAACACAAGTCAGAAATGCCTTGACCAGCGTGTCCACGTAAGCAAACAGAGCCTGCTGCCCTCGGGCCATGCGCCCGATATCTCGCGAGAGCGCCTCCAGACTCGCGATCAGACGATTTTCCGCGTCCTGCGCTGCGGTTGTGCGGTCATCCAGTTCATTTCGAATTGCCGTTCGGATCAGTGAGCTGGCGCTGGAGCATCCTCTGCGCTTCGCTCCGACTTCGATCTGTTCACGCTCCTGCGCCGAAATACGAATTGTGACTCTGCTTGTCGTTCTCCCCATCGAATGTGCCCTCTATATAAAGGGGCGGGGCGAAGCCATTTGAGAACATCTGTGACGCAGAAAGATGCGCCGTCTGCCAGGCGGCGGACAGGACCGGCAGGTCGTCTGCCGTCGAAACACACACAATCCGCGGCCGATAACAATCGGGCGAGGCCAAAACGTCAGACGTTCCTTATGTTCCTCTACACCATCTGAGCGGCTTTTCGACCGGTTTTGGGGCCCGGTTAAGTTGCAGGGGGTTGCAGGCCGTTACAGGTGCGGGCCGACGCCCGAGTCTGTTACAGGCAGTTCACGATCAGTTGCATTCTGTTGCAGCGAAGGTTTTTTGCAGTTTGTTGTTCTCAAAGTACCTCTGCCACGGCCTATTAATAGAGGGGCTGATTTTTGATGACAACGCCCACACTGGTTCCGCAGCTGAAGAGAAAGACAAAGAGCGATCTCGTCCACCTGCGTTCCCTGCCTGCAGCAGAACCTGCCACCAGCACCGGCAGGGTGGTCTGGGTCTGGCCGGAGATCCAGGCCGGGCTCTCAACCGGGAAGAAGCTTCGGGAAGTGTGGGAGGCGGCGCAACTCGACGGTCTGCAAATTCCCTATCCGCAGTTCCGCGTTTATGTCTCGCGGCTCCGGATGAGGGAGAAGGCTCGCGAGTTGGCCAAAACCGCCTGCCAGCCGCCTCCTACGCCAGCACGGCACGAGGCCAGTCTTGTGCCGGAGGAAGCACCCCGCGACCCGTTCAACAACCTTCGCGAGCAGCGGCAGAAAAAGCAGCAGACAGGATTCGAGTTCGACCCCTTCTCGAATCAGAAGGACCTGGTCGGTTAGGAGATTCACGATGACACAGACAGCAAACAACGGGAATGGGCAACCAGTTTCGGTTCATCTCGTTCTTCAGGGCAAGGGAGGCGTGGGCAAGAGCTTCGTGTCTGCCATCCTCGCCCAGTACTTCCGCAAGAAAAGCGGAACCGTGCATTGCCTCGATACCGATCCGGTTAATGCGACATTTGCGCAATACCGCAGCATCGGCGCCGAGCACCTCAACATTCTCAGACGGGGCACCATCCACGAGAAGCGCTTCGACGAGCTGGTCGACACCGTGTGCGCCGGAACCGGGACGTTCATCATCGACACCGGCGCGACCACGTTCGTCCCCCTGTGGAACTACATTCTCGAAAACGAGATTCTGCTGTTCCTGCGCAATCACGACCGGCGGGTGTTCGTTCACTCGGTGGTGGCCGGAGGCCAGGCCATGAGCGACACGCTCAACGGCTTCGAGAAGTTGGCAGAGACGACCACCGAGAAAAACGTGATCGTCTGGCTGAACGAGTATTTCGGCGAGGTGGTCAGGGACGGGAAGTGCTTCGAGGAGTTCCGGGTCGCCGAAGAGCAGGCTGCAAAGCTCCTGGGCACGGTGGTCATCCGGGAGCGGAATCCGCACACGTTCGGCGACGATGTTCGCCAGATGCTGGAACGACGCCTGACATTCGAGGAGGCAATTCGGATGGACGAGTTCTCGCTGGTCTCCAAGCAGCGCCTGGAGATCGTTCGCCGCGAACTCTTTGAGCAGCTCGACAAGCTGGCGATGGACTGAGCGATGAACACACGAAATGCCCGAATCGATGTTCAACGGCTGATAGCGGAGGTGGCGGCCCGGCACAACATTCTGCTGAAGCCGGACGATGCCGCCTTCGCTCTGGTGACCATGAATCAGCTCGTCCTCGAAGAACTGGTGGGGAGAGTCGAAGGACGTATCGGAGCGAGTCTGGCCGCGTTCGAGGCTTCGACGAAAGACGCCGAGCGACGGGCCGCCAGACTCATCGCCGACGAAGTAGACCATTCAGGAGCCCGGATTCGGCAACAGATCGAGAGCGACATTGGCGATGCCAGTCTGAAAGCCAGAAAACTCCTCGACCAGGTGGCTGAAGCGCACCGCCGACTACTCTCCGCGCGCATGACTGCCATCGCCATCATCGCCGCCCTCTTTTTGTGCCTCGTTGCGTTTTGGGCGGGCGCCAGGGCCAGCCCTTTGGTAGAGCGATGGAAGATGATTTCGCCGAGATAAGTCAGCATGAATAGTCTGGTCCCTGAATACCCACTCGACGTGAAGGAAGCGGCCCGATATCTTGGCGTCAGCCGGCAAACCGTGTATCTTTGGGTTGAGCGAAAGCAGATTCCCCATCTCCGCGTGATGGGCCGCAACATCCGATTTCTGAAATCGGAGTTGGAGCCCTTCCGCGCGCAGTTCAAACAGGAGGTGGCGAATTGGCAAGACCAGTGAAGCATGACGGTGGCCTGTACAAACGCGAAGGGTCGAAGATCTGGTGGATGTGGTACCGCGAAAAGGACCGCGTCCGCCGCAGGGAATCGACCTTTACCGATGACTGGGCGGAAGCGCAGAAACGCCTCAGGGATCGTCTCCAGGCCAGAGATGACAACACCCTGCCCACGCTGCGGCGTGGACAGGATCTCGCATTTGGAGAATGGGCGGATCTTTATCTCGAAAACTTTTCGAAGCCCCCGTTCCGCGCGCCCAAGACCCATGCGGTGAACCAGCGCGCGCTGAAGCAACTGAGAACCGTGTTTGAGAGCACCCATCTCGCAGACCTGACTGCTGACGATATCGAAGCATACCTTCGTCAGCGGCTCAGGCAGCGCAGACAGGTGAAGGCGAAAAATGGATTCGTGGAAAAAGGTGTGCTGAAGGCAACGACAGTGCATCAGGAATTGCGGGTGCTGCGCCGCATGCTGAATGTGGCGGTGCGCAAGAAGTTCCTGACGTCGAATCCATGCGCAGGCGTTGAGTTTCCAACAAGGGTCGATGGACTCTTCCGGCCACACTATGTGACGTGGTCGGAGCAACGGAGGATCGAGTTCAGCGCGCCTGAGTACCTGCGTAACGTCATCCGAATCATCACCGAGACCGGACTTCGGATCTACAAGGAGCTGACTCCCATGAAAAAGGACCAGCTGGATCTGGAGAACCGGACGGTGTGGATTCCGGACTCGAAGACACCGAACGGCGTAGCCGAAGTTCCACTGACGGAGATTGCGGCCGACGCCTTCCGGAGTCAGCTTGCCATCTCGGGGCCGGGTCATTACCTGTTTCCGAGCGACGGCAATCCAGACGGCTATCAACAGACATTCAAAACCGTCTGGCATGCGACTCTGCGGCGCGCCGGTGTTCTGTACTTTCGCATCTACGATCTCCGCTCGACGTATGCGACACGGCTCAGCGCCGGTGGCGTTGCGGACGAGTGGGTCACGCAGCTGCTCCGACAGGGCGATGCGAAGGTATTTAAGAAGTACTCGCAGATGAAGCTGCAGATGAAGCGAGAGGCGCTCATAAAACTGAATCGCCAGGCAAACGAGGGCGGTTTGAGTTTTGGCACAGCGCAGCCAAACTGAGAGGGTTTTGACACAGTTTTGGCACAGTTAAGGAGAAGGATAGGCGAAGACGATGGAAGGTCGATCAACCAACTCTTTTGAAATCAACGGAGGTTTGGTCGGGGCGGGGCGATTTGAACGCCCGACCCCCTGCGCCCAAGGCAGGTGCGCTACCAGGCTGCGCTACGCCCCGACATGTGAAGCTCTCTTGATTCTAAACTACGTGCGAGGATTGCGATACAGCCCGGTTGGAGGGCCTGAACCTTCCGGCGGCGGTTTCCATCGAGTTCAGAAGAGATGCCGCTGCCAGAGGCTGGCTGTCATGCGCTGTGGCCGGCGCACCTCACCCTACTTCCATTCCCAGGTCTTGCCGTGCGTGTTTCCGCCTGCGTCCACCTCGAATTCGAATACGTCCGCGATGGCATTCAAATGGGTCAGCTCCGAAGACGTCGTGGTGAAAAATATGGCTCCCCGATAGCTGACGGAGCCATCCGCTTTGACCGAACCGACACCACTGCCCTTCCAGGTCGCGACGTCGCGATTATCCAGCAGGATAACTCCCTGTCCTTCGCCGTACAGGCTTCCGTCCGGCCTCGACTCCGCGAGGTAGGTCACCAATTCGATGGAATCACGGCCATATACTTTGCCCGCGGCCTCGAACGACACCTCTACTTTAAAGCCGCCCGCGCCGGTGGAAACCACGCGCCTCGGCGCCCGCTTGCCGTGTGACTCGCCAATCAACTCTCCAAGCATTCGTTTCTCCTTTTGGGGTTTGGCTGGATTCGCCCGGTTCGTGCCCGGCCGGAGGTGCGTTGCCGGGTTTCGTTCGCCGTCCCGAGCTGTTCAGTATACACGGCTCCCTCGGCTGCGACCAGTTCAGTGCCGGCGGTTCAAGCGGGGCTGTGGCGGATGGCCCAGTTGAGCGATTCGGCGGGCACCACGAATTCGGCGACGCCGACGTTGCCCAAATAGCCGAGAGACTTCGTGCCGGCGGGACTGGTGCACCATGCGTCCACCACCAGCCGGCGGGCCCATTCGAAGAAGCGAATGCCGGGTCCCAGATCCGGGCTGTCGTTGCGGCGCCATGCGATGAGATCCAGCAGCGCGGTCTGTTCCGCGTCCGGCGCGCCCAGAAAATCGCTTTGCCCGCGATGGCGCATCTGTTCGTCCAGCCAGCCGATGCCGCCGGTGAAGATGGCCGCCAGTTCCGGGTTCTGGCTGGCCATCAGATCGATCCACGCGGCCGCGCCCACTTCCATGGCTCCGGGAGAGTCCGGTTCGGCGGGCAGAATCAGGCCGGACAAGCGGTGCAGCGTTTGGAATTCGTGCTCGGTTAAGACCTTAGGCGCGACCGGCGCAGCGGCGGCGATCTGGTGAACCTGCTGCCCCATCAGCGGCGTCAGCGTACCGGCGGCGACGGCTATCGCCGCATTGCGCAAAATGTCGCGCCGCGAAACGTCAGACATTGCCTTTCCTCATCTCCTCGGCCAGATATTCGGCGGTGCGCCAGGCCAACGCGCAGATGGTGAGCGTGGGGTTCTTGTCCGGGCTACTCACGAATGGCGCGCCGTCGGCGACGAACAGGTTCTTTACCTCGTGCGCCTGGCAATAACGATTGAGCACGGAGGTTTTCGGATCGTCGCCCATGCGCACGGTGCCCACTTCGTGGATGATCTCGCCGCCCACGGAAATGCCCACGCCTTCCTTGCCGGGATTGGGATTCCGAGCGCCCATGGCATCGAAGATGGCGCGGAAGGTTTCCTGCATGTGGACGGCCTGTTTCAGCTCGGCGTCCGACCAGCGGAAGTGGAAGCGCAGCACGGGAATGCCCCAGGCGTCCACCACTTTGGGGTCGAGTTCGCAGAAGCTGTCTGGATTGGGGATCATTTCGCCGCGTCCCGCGAAGTGGACGTACGTCCCGTAGCCGTCCCGTATGGAGTTCTTCAGAGAGAGGCCGTAGCCTTCGCGGCCACCGGCCTGGCCGGCCATGGGCATGCCAAAACCGCCGCCGATCTCGATGTGATAGCCACGCGGGAAGCCGAGGTCGTTGCGTTCGGCCAGCCACCACGGCACGAATACGTGCATGCCGCCCATGCCGTCGGAGTCGTACTTCGGCATTCCCGCGAGCGCGGGGACCTCCGCTCCCATGGCATAGCCGACGCTGTCCGTCAGGTTGCGGCCCACTATGCCCGAGCCGTTGGCGAGCCCGTTGGACCAGCGCGAGGATCGGGAATTGAGCAGCAGGCGCGCGGACTCGCAGGCACTGGCCGCCAGCACTACCGTGCGGCAGCGAATCTGACGTTCCTCGCGCGTGGCCTTGTCGACATACGAAACGGCGGTTACTTGGCCCGAATCGTCGGTGATCAGCTCGCGGGCCATGGCCCCGGTGAACAGCTTCAGCCGGCCGGTTTTCAGCGCCGGAATAATCTGCACCTGGCTGGACGAGTACGTTGGAAGCGCCCACGCAACCGCGCCCGCACTGCCCGCAGAAGTGGCAGGCCGGACGTCCATTGAGCGGCTTCGTCAGCACGGCCATGCGGTTGGGGATGCAGGGAATGTCCAGTTTGCGGCAGGCGCGCTGCACAAGGACCTCATGTACCCGCGGCGGTGGGGGCGGCAGAAACACGCCGTCGGGAACGCCACGCAGGTGCTCCTGGGTGCCGGTGACGCCGATGAACCCTTCGGTTTTGCTGTAATAAGGCGCGATGTCATCGTAGGTGATGGGCCAGTCAGTGCCCAAGCCATCGCGGCTGTGCGGTTTGAAATCGTACTCGGCGAAGCGGAAGGAGAAACGGCCGTAATGGTTGGTCCGGCCGCCGAGGATGCGCGAGCGAAACCACTGGAACTTGCTGCCCTCGGCCACGGTGTACGGTTCGTTCTCCAACTCCCAGCCGCCCGCGGGCGCGGCAAAATACCCGAACGGATACGGCTTGCCGAAGTAAGACTGGCAGCCCGGGCCCAGACCGCGATGATCGACCTGCCACGGCCACATGTGTTCTTTGTAGTCGCGGAAGGGATTGAGCATGGGGCCTGCTTCGAGCAATGCCACGCTGATGCCCATGCTGGTGAGAACCTGGGTGACGGTGCCTCCGCCGGCGCCCGATCCGACGATCACCACGTCATAGACTGGAGCGGCGGGCGCAACCTGGGCCATGGGTTTGATTATAGGACGCGCGAGGGCGGGTGGAGCGAATCAGGCATTTCAGGACCGCGGGCTCTTCACCTTCACAACGAAGTAAGTAAAGGTGTGGCCAGGTTCGACAAGCAACTGATGCGGGACGCCAGCGGGGATATGCACAGCGTCGCCGAGCGCCAGATGATGCCGTTCGCCACCCGTGATAGCCGTTCCACGCACTTCGCCCGGCCCGGTGGTTTTTCGATTCAGGATTTCGCCGCCGATCACCAGCGTCGCGTCGCCCTGCTGTACCACGAACAGATCGGCCATCTCCTCGTGCAACTCCGCGCCGCCGGAAGCTTCGCGGTGGGCCAGCATGGTCCGGTAATTCCCATAATCGGCCAGCGTCTCGCTGGCTGTCTTGTCTTCACCCATTCTTTGCCTGAGTTGATCGGCGCCATTCCGCAGGTCCGCTGCGGTCCAGATAGCGAACCCCTCGGGATCGCCGGTCGCCGGGAACAAAAGCACAACCGGAACGAGAAGAATTAGAAGCTTTTTCATGGTCACCGTCCCATCCATCCGCCATCTACCGTTAGTACCGTACCGCTCACGTAATCGGAAGCCGCCGACGCGAGGAAAACCACCGCGCCCGCCAGATCCGCCGGTTCTCCCCAGCGCCCTGCGGGAATGCGCGCCAGAATGGCTGGATTTCGCACGGCATCGGCGCGCAGCGCCGCAGTGTTGTCCGTCGCAATGTATCCGGGCGCGATGGCATTCACCTGCACGTTACGCCCGGCCCACTCGTTGGCAAGTGCTTTCGTCAATTGCGCTACTCCCCCTTTTGCCGCGGCGTACCCGGGAACGGTGACGCCGCCTTGAAAACTGAGCAGCGAGGCCGTAAAGACGATTTTTCCCCCGCCGCGGGTCAGCATGTCGCGTCCGAACTCGCGGGCCAGAACCCACTGCGCGTTCAGGTCGATCTCTATGATGCGGTCCCAGTATTCGTCGGGATGTTCCTCGGCGGGCTTCCGCAGAATGGTGCCGCCATTGTTGACCAGGATGTCCACCGGCGGGCACTCGCTTTTCACTTTCGCGATCAGCGCATACACGTCGGCGCGATTCGACAGGTCGCACCGGTAACCCCAAAAGCGGCGGCCGATCCTGATGATCTCCCGTTCTACCGCGCTGCCTGCCGCTTCCATCTCCGCGCTGGCCCCCACGATATCAGCGCCCGCTTCGGCAAGCGCTATGGCCAAAGCTTTGCCAATCCCACGGCGCGCTCCGGTGACGAGCGCCGTCCTGCCGTCCAGTTTGAAGCGATCGAGAATCATCGGGACCTCATAGACTCCGCGATGTGCGCGCATACCGCGGTCAACTCGGGTACGAGTGCTTTCGCGCGGGACATGTCCAGACGAAACTCGGGACCCGAAACGCTGAGCGCCGCCATGGTCCTCCCGTCACGCCCTGGAATCGGCGCGGCGATGCAACGTCCGTCCGCTTCGTTCTCTTTGTTGTCGATTGCATAGCCGTTCTTGCGCACGCGCGCCAACTCGGCCGCCAGCGCCTGCCGGGTGGTGATGGTATTGCGTGCGAGCCGGGGCATCCCCTTGATCCGTACCAACCGCATCGCCTCCTTTTCCGGTAAAGCGGCCAGCAAAACCTTACCGAGACCGGTGGAATGCAGATGCCGCCGATTGCCTACCTTTGAGGACATCCTCACGGTCAAAGGGCTCTCCACCGTGCTGATCACCACTACCTCGCCCGCGTCCAGAATTCCCAGATTCACCGTCTCCAGGCACCGTTCCGACAGCTTCTCCAGGCATGGCCACGATGCCTCCAGGAGAACTCGCTCCACCGAATCGTGCCGCCGGAGCTCGAACGTCTTCCTGGCAAGGCGGTATTCGCCATCGGGTCCGCGGTCCAGGTAACCGCGTCCTTCGAGCGTGGCCAGAATGCGATAAACCGTCGTCTTGGGCAGCCCCGCGGCGCGTGCCAGGTCCGCCAGCGTGTAACCTGAGTCACGCGCCTGAACGATCTCCAGGACGTCGAGCGCTTTTTGCAACACCCGGACCGCGGCCATGCTGTTCCACATTGTAAAACAGCGTGAGTCGCATCGCGGTCCTGGGTTGATAAACTGAATGGCGGAGATTTCCAATGAGCGCCGAACCTTTGCCGATCACCGCGAAAGAATGCGTCGTCCGGGCCACCCACCGGAGGAAGGGACGCACCGAGTGGCTGGCCCCCAGCATGGGCGCCGTCCGGCAGTTGCACTATGGGCGCGTCATTCTGGACGCGGGGCAGGCCGTGACCTTCAATACCGGCGGGCGGGAAACCGGTCTCATCGCGCTGGGGGGTACGGCCTTGGTGGTGGTGGCGCGGGAAACCTTTCGCCTGGCGCCTTACGATGCGCTCTACGTTCCGCGCGATTCCACAGCCTGCATTTCTACAGCCGAAGGCTGCGATCTCGCGGAGGTTTCCGCTCCCGTGTCGGGCAGCTACCCGTTGCAATTCGTGCCGTTCGCTGAGGTTCGCCAGGACCCGGCCCTTCACTTCGTCGCCGGGGGAGCGAACACCACGCGCGATCTCAACATTCTGATTGGCCGGAACGTGGAGGCGGGCCGCATTCTCGCCGGCGTCACTCTGAGCGAGCCCGGCAACTGGACATCCTGGCCGCCTCACGAGCACGCGCGCATGCTGGAGGAGGCCTATCTGTACATCAACATGCCCCCGCCCGCCTGGGGCATTCAACTTGTTTACACCAACCCCACGGAGCCCGAGCTGGCCGTGGTGGTCCGCGAGGGCGATTGCGTCGTCATGCCCGCGGGATACCATCCCAACGTTGCCGCGCCCGGCGGATCGATCGGATTTCTGTGGATGATGGCAGCACACCGCGAGACCGAAGATCGTCAATTTGGCGTGGTGAACGTGCAGCCCGAATATGCCGCTGCCGGGAGCGGCCTTGAGGCGTCGCAGGCCACGGCAAAATGAACCGCCGGCCTGACGGGTCACGACAGTCATGGAGCCGGGCGGGATGGATAATCCTGGCATTGGTTTCGGCAGTTTCCGCCGCGCCTCGTATTGAGGTTGTAAAGCTCGCCGTGTCCAATCCGTCTGCCCAGGCCCGTCTGGCCGAGGACATCGCCATACCCGTCGCCGCCATCAAACGGATCGCGCCTGATTTTGCCGCGGGAAGCGCCATCGTTACCACCAGTGACGCCGCAACACTGAGCGAAGACGCGCGCACCCTCCAAACGGAGGAACTTCCCTCCCAGGCCGACGATCTTGATGGCGACGGCAAGTACGGCGAACTCGCCTTTCAGATCGACTTGAAGCCGCAGCAGACGCGCATTGTGACCATCGCGTGGGGCGAGCCGGCCGCCATCCAGCGCCTGCGCTCGGAGTATCCGAGGCGCACCTATGCGCGCTTCGCCCCGCACTATGAAGGCCCTGGCTGGGAATCCGAACACACCGCCTGGCGCCTCTACTTCGACAAGCGCAACGCCATCGACCTTTTCGGTAAGCGGCGCCCGGGCCTCTACCTCGATCTCTTCGCCTCGCCCGAGTACGTCTATCACCGCGAAAGCCCGCTCGGCCGCGATATCTACGGCATCGGCAAATCTATCGGCCCCGGAGGCATTGGGGTGCTTGTTAACGGCCAGACCGAACACGTCTCCGACGTTTCCGAACGGAAGTGGCGCGTGGTTGCTTCGGGTCCGGTTCGTTCCATCGTCGAGATTGAATACAAGCAGTGGAGCATCGCCGGCCGCTCCATTCATTTAGCCAGCCGCATCACGCAATGGGCCGGCGAACACGGGTTCGAACATCGCATCACAATAGAAGGGGCCGACGGCCTTCCCCTCGTCACCGGAGTTCCCCTCAAACCCGCGGCCGCAAAGCTCAGCCTGTCGATTCCAAACGTGCGCGGGCTGGCCACATGGGGACCACAGGTGGTGCTCTCTGGCAACCGTGCCCAGGACAGCGACCTCGCGGACGAAAACCTGGGGGTCGCCGTGCTTCTCCCCGAGCAGCAAGCTGGCGACGAAGCAAAGGACGATTCGAATCTCCTGATCGGCGTACGCCCGCGCGACAACTCGGCCCACTGGTACGTTGCCGCCATCTGGGATCAGGAAGGCACGGAAGCGTTAACTGGCGTCGGCCGCGCGACCATTCACCCCATCGCGGCCAAGCCAACTCGTGAAAGCTTCCTCGCGTACCTCGCCGATGTGGGCAGCCGAATGGCGCAACCCTCGACGGTGAACGTTCTCTCCGAATCCTCAGGCCCCGAAACCGCGCCTCCCGACACTCTCGTCCCGGTGCAGCGGACCTATGTGGAAGCCTTCACGCTCCTGCGTCAGGCCGCCGACCGAACCGCCAACCGGTTTGAGCCGTTGATTCGATCGACCGCAGCCGGAGCCGCGGACCCGGCCACCGGAGCCGGTTTCTTTACCGACGGTTCCAACGATGGCGATTGGAAGCCGCAAAACGGCTACTACTGGACGGGCGGCTTCTGGGCGGGCGAACTCTGGAAGCTCTTCGCCGCCACCCACGACCCGCGTTACCGCACCTGGGCGGAGTTGTGGACGTCGCGTATCCAGGGCAGTGAGTCAAAGCAAAACCACGATACCGGCTTCCTCAATTTCTACTCTTCCGTTCCCGCGTACGAGCTGACCAGGGACGGGCGATACCGCGCCGATGGTCTGGCCGCTGCCGCTCGCCTCAAGCAGCTCTACAACCCGGCCACCAATCTGGTAGCGTCATGGAAAGTAGGCGGCGACGACACCATCATCGACACTATGATGAACCTGCAGATCTGGTGGTGGGCGTCTCGCGAAACCGGCGATCCGCAGTGGCGCGACGTGGGTCTCAAACACGCGCTGCGCGCCGCCGAATGGCTGGTGCGGCCCGACGGCTCGACATCGCAATCAGTCCACTACAATCCGGCTACCGGCCAGCCCACGTTCACCCACACCCATCAGGGATTCGCCGCCGACACGACGTGGTCGCGCGGCCAGGCATGGGCCGTCTATGGATTCACTGAAGCGTATCGCGCCACCCACGATGCATCGCTGCTCGCGGCGGCAGAGAAACTCGCTGACTACGCTGTCTCTCACCTCCCCGAGGACGGCGTGCCCTGGTACGATTTCAACGACGAGGGCGTCTTGTTTCGAAATCGCGATTCCTCGGCCGCCGCGATCCTCGCCTGTGGTCTGTTACGCTTGTCGGAACTAACAGGCAACGCAACGTATCGGGATGAGGCGGAACGCATCGTGCAAACGCTCATCACTCGCTACTTGTCGCCAACTGGAGCGCTGCGTCACGGGTGCGGCACGCACCCGGCCGATGGCATGTTGGTCTACGGCGATTACTATCTCATGGAAGCGCTGCTGGCTCTGGACCCAAATCACGTATCCGCTTGGCAGGTCGGTCACTAGTCGAGATGCCCGCGCGGACCGGTTCCCGCAGCCGGACACACAGGGGTCGGATTCTCTTCCCTCGCCCAAGTTAAGATAGACCCGATGGACCGCCCGCAAGCCTGGGAACTTCTCTGCGAGTTCACCAGGTCAGACAGCCTGCGCCGCCACGCCCTCGCCGTGGAAGCCTGCGTCACAGCCTACGCGCGCCATTTCGACGAGGACGAGGCAAAGTGGTCAGTAACCGCCCTCCTTCACGATTTCGACTACGAAATGCACCCCAACGCGCCAGACCACCCGATGAAGGGCGAGCCGATCCTGGCCGAGCGCGGCATTGACGCTGAAATCCGGCGCGCCATCCTATCGCATGCCAACTACAGCGGCGTTTCGCGCGATTCACGGCTGGAGAAAACGCTTTTCGCCTGCGACGAACTGGCCGGTTTTCTCACGGCCGTCTCCTACGTTAAGCCCAATCGCAGCATTTTCGAGGTGGACGCCAAATCAGTCCGCAAGAAGATGAAAGACAAGGCCTTCGCACGCTCGGTTAGCCGCGACGATATCATCAACGGCGCTCAGGAACTGGGTGTTGACCTCGATCAACACATCGATTTTTGCATTGAAGCGATGAAGGCGCACGCCGCCGACCTGGGCATTGCCGGCACCGCAAACGCCTGAGTCCTCCACTCGGCCGGGCGCATCCCACAACGAGCGATGGCTGCTACGGTTACCGAGAAGCCAATTGTCGAGCCGGTTGAGAGAGTCCCGGGAACCGGGCAGGGCGGCGGGGGTGTAGACGACTTCCACCCGGGCGGCGACGGTGGAGGGGACGATGGACGCGACCGCTGGCGCCCCGGCCTTTATCGCGCAGCCATGTGGACCGCGGTGATCGCCATCACCACGCTGTTTGTTGCCCTGGCAGTGGCCTACATCGTTCGATCGAGCAATCCGAAATTCTGGGAGCCGGTGCGGCTACCGCGAATTCTTATCGGCAGCACGGTGGTGCTGCTGCTAAGCAGCTTCACCTGTGAAGCGGCACGCCGGTCGCTCAATCGCTCCTCCCTCACCGCAACGCTCTCGCTGGGGTGCATATTTCTGGGTATGCAGGTGGAAGCCTGGCGCGAACTGGCCGCGCAAGGCGTTTTCGTGGAGGCGAACCCGCACAGTTTTTTCTTTTACCTTTTCACCGGCGTGCACGGAATTCACCTGATCGCCGGCATTCTTATGCTCTGGTATATGCTGCTCCGCGCAGTTTTCCCCTCGTGGCGAGAGGCCAACAAGGCGCGCGTCCGCGAACGCGCTGACGGGGCCACACTTTACTGGCACGTGATGGACGGCCTGTGGCTGGGGCTGTTCCTCCTGTTGTGGTTCCGGGGATGAAAGCTTACGCTTCTTCACTCACGACGGGACGCCGCAAGCGGGTCATAGGAGCGTCCGCAATGACCCGGCTCGTCTGGAGGCCTCCCAGTCTGCAGCGGGCTTTCGGACGCTTTACGTGCCGCGAGCTTTGCCATGTGCGAGGAGGTCGCTAAGCCGTCCGATGGCGTTCTCGATCCGTTGCCGTTTCGCCAGCACCGGTGCGAACAAGTCGCCACGCTCGCGGAATCTCTCAACCGCGTTATGGATGTTGAAATCCGTGGGCTGCACGCCTTTCTTCACTTCCGGCCATTCCAGCGGAGTCGATACCGGCGCGCCGGCGTAGGCCCGCAACACATACGGCGCGGCGATGGTTTTCCCTTCCACAATCTGCAAGTAGTCGAAGTACACCCGCCCCTTCTTCCGTTTCGCCACCGCGCGGGGCGTCGTGAAGAGGCCGGGATTGTCGCCGGTCACCAGATGCGCCAGAACCTCGGCGAATGAGCGCACCTGGTCGTACGTGTAGACGGGTTCCAGAGGAATGTACACGTGCATCCCATCGCCCCCCGTCGTCTTGGGATAACCCTCCAGCCCAATAAGCCGCAGCTTCTCGTGTACGAGTTGCGCGGCTTGCACAATCAAGTCGAATGAGCACTCCACCGGGTCGAGGTCGATAAGCGCGAAATCCGGTTTGTCGAGCGAACCCACGCGGCTCATCCATGGATTCTGGTCGATGCATGCCAGATTAGCCAGATAAAGCAGCGTAGCGCGGTCATTCGCGATCACATAATGGATGGGGTCGCCGCGCGTTTCCGAATCGATGGGCTCGACGCGAATCCAGTCCGCGAAATTATCAGCATGCTTTTGGAAGAAGAACTTCTCGTCGATCCCGTTCGGGTATCGTTTGAGAGATAGGGGACGATCACGCAGATGTGGCAGGATGTGCTCGGCAACGGCATTGTAGTAATTGATGACGTCCCGCTTGGTGACGCCATCGGCCGGATAGAAGACTTTGCCAAGATTGGTGAATTTCAGCGAATGTCCATCGACGTCCAGCACCGCTTCGCCTGATTTTTGTGGGATCAACGCAGCGGCAGGCGCAACAGGCTCGTGCGTTTCGCGAGTCGTCTCTGCCGGCTGTTTGTCGAAACGCAGTCCTATAAACACCGGCGCGCGTAACTGGCCGTCGGGCGTGAACTCCAGGTATTTCACTTCACAAACCAGCTCGGGTTTCACCCAGGTGATCTGGCGAAGGGCCTTCGCCGCCTGCCTAAACGGGCTCTTTTTCGTGATCAGCGGCTCCAGCCGGCCGTAGATCTCCTTCAGGCTCTTGTTCGTAAATCCCGTGCCTACCTGGCCCACATGGATCAGCTTGCCCTTCTGATACAACCCGAGAACCAGCGAGCTGAAGTGCTCGCGCTCGCCGTGCGTGAAGCCGCAAATGACGAACTCCTGCCGGTTGGTGGCCTTGATCTTCACCCAGTCGGGGCTGCGGCGTTCCTCGTATGGGCTGTCGGCGCGCTTGGCAATCACGCCTTCCAATCCCGACTGCCGGGCGGCCTCCAGCATCTCTTCACCTTTTGCGGCGAAATGCTGCGAATAACGGAACCGTTCATCGGGCTTCAGAATGGCCTCCAGGGTTCGCTTGCGTTCCGCCAGCGGCACCGCGCGAAGATCGAAGCCATTCAGGTAGAGCAGATCGAACAGAAACAGCGTGGCGGGAGACTTGCGCGCCAGGTGCGCGATGGCATTCGGATCGGTAACCCCGATGCGAGGCTGAATCAAACTGAAACTGGACCGGCCTTTTTCGTCGAGGATCGCGATTTCGCCATCGAGTATGGCGGTCTCCGCCGCTATGAAGTGGGGCAGCACGGTGAGCTCTGGATATTGCTGTTCGGAGCGGTTCCCATTCCGCGAGAAAATGCGCAGGCGCCCGTCTTCGATGAAACTGACCGCGCGCACGCCATCCCATTTGATCTCATAGAGCCACTTTTCCCCGCTCGGCGGACGGTCTGCGAGCGAAGCCATCATGGGAGTGATCGTTAGCGGCATGGGCGCCTTGCGCGCGCCGGGCAGCCTGGCGGGGTCCACATCGCCCTTGGCGCTCTTGCGCGGCGGCAGGTCATCCGCAATCTCCTGCTGTGTGCGGCCGGTGAGCACGCTGACCGCGTGATCCTCCACGTTCCACCCCGGCACGGCCGCCTCGTCCTTCTTCTTGATGATGAGCCACTCGTTGCCTTTGCCGCGACCCTTCATCAGCACGAGCGCGAACTCGCCGTTCAACTTCTCGCCGTGCAGGCGGAACTTCAGGTCGCCGCGTTCCAACTGCCTTTGTTCCGGATCTGAGCCGAGCAATTCCCAGGTTCCGCGATCCCACAGCATTACGCTGCCCCCGCCGTACTCACCCTTGGGAATGTTGCCTTCGAAGTTCCCGTAGTCGAGTGGGTGATCCTCCACCTGCATGGCCAGGTGCTTGGAAAGCGGCTCCAGCGAGGGCCCCTTGGGCACGGCCCACGATTTCAGCACGCCGTCCATCTCCAGACGGAAATCGTAATGAAGCCGCGTGGCGTCGTGCCTCTGCACACAGAAGAATCTTTGACCGGCAGGCACTGCCTTGTGCTCCTCCGGCTTCGGCTCCGGAGTCTTGTCAAACGAGCGTTTTCGTGCGTATTCGCCCAGTTTTGGCATGCGCTCACTATGATAAGGTATGGCCGCCGTGCAGATTGTGACTCTGATCGTGGTGTGCGCGATCGCAGCGCTCGCGGCGTCCCGCGCCTACCGTCATAGGACCGATCTCTCGCCTCTTCTGTTACAACTGGGCGCGATCGAAAAAGCGGTGGACCGGAACGAGCGTGCCCTGCGCGAAGAGCTGGCCCGAGGGCGCGCCGAATCATCCGGAGCCGCGCACCAGTTGCGTGACGAGGTGAGCTCCAGAATCGCAGAATTAAGTGCCGCCAATGAGAACCGGTTCGATTCGTTGCGCAAGTCCGTGGAGGATCGTTTGCGCCACCTGCAGGAGGACAATTCGGCTAAGCTCGAGCTCATGCGCCAGACCGTCGATGAGAAGCTGCAGGGCACGCTCGAGCAGCGCCTCGGTGAGTCGTTCAAACAGGTGAGCGAGCGGCTGGAGCAGGTGTACCGAGGGCTCGGCGAAATGCAGAAACTCGCTGGAGGTGTCGACGACCTCAAGAAGGTCCTCGCTAACGTCAAAACTCGCGGCAATTGGGGTGAAATGCAGCTCGGAACGCTGCTCGAACAAGTGCTGGCGCCTGAACAGTATGAACGTAACGTAGCCACTACGGGAACCAGCGAGCGCGTCGATTTCGCTGTGCGCCTTCCGGGGCGCGACGCCTCCGCCCCCGTGGTCTGGCTGCCCATCGACGCCAAATTTCCCCAGGACGACTATCAACGTCTGGTGGAAGCCTCCGAGCAGGCTAATCGCGCCGCTATGGACGATGCGGGGAAGGCGATGGAGACCCGCCTGCGTCTTGAAGCGAAGCGCATACGCGACAAATACCTGGACCCTCCGCAAACCACCGACTTCGCCATTCTGTTCCTGCCCACCGAAGGACTCTACGCCGAAGCGTTGCGCCGGCCCGGTCTTGCCGATTCACTCCAGCGCGAATGTAAGGTGGCGCTCGCGGGTCCCACCACGCTCTGCGCTCTTCTGAACAGCCTGCAAATGGGTTTTCGCACGCTGGCCATCCAGAAACAATCCGGCGAAGTGTGGCAGGTGCTCGGACAAGTGAAGAAGCAGTTTCACCTCTACTCCCACGTGCTCGGAACAGTAAAGAAGCGGCTCCAGCAGGCAGGCACCGCCGTGGAAGACGCCGAGCAGCGCACCCGCGCGATAGAGAAGAAGCTGCGCGACGTGGAGGTGCTTCCAGCGCCATCGGGCGCCCAATTATCCCTGGACGCTCTGGAGGCCGACGACGTAGCCGAATCCAGCGCCAGCCGATGAGAATGCCGACGGGAATGCGCCTATTGGTTCATCGAGCGGACAGCGGGCGAACACGATCAAGGATGGGAACGCTGGCTGGCAATTTCGTTTGTCGAAATCGCATTATCCGCGTTGTTCGGGTAGCTTAGTTAACAACCCGCTTCAAGAACGTCCGCGTGCCCGCGAACGCGCACAGCGCAATGCCTACCACCAGTGCCAGCACGACCCAGCCTATCTGCATCGTGGGGATCTGGTGTCCGTCCACCAGCGGCACCATGGCGTAGCGGAGACCTTCCGAGCAGTAGGTGAGCGGATTCACCATCGTGATGGCCTGGAACCAGCGAATGTGGCTCAGAGCCGGCCACGGGTAGTATGTGCACCCGGTAAAGATGAGCGGCGTGAAAATGAGTGTAAACATCAGGCTGATCTGCTCCGGCTTGATCACCGTGCCCATCAGCAGGCCGATGGCCGCGCCCGTCGCCGCCGTGAGCAGGATCATCAATGCCAGCGTGCCCAAACGGTCGGTGCGCACGGCGAAGGAATGTCCCAGGATGAGAGCTCCGACCGGAAAGATGGTTAAGCCGGCAATAGTTCCCCGCACAGTCGCCAGAAGTAATTTCTCCATGGCCACCAACCATGCCGGGAGCGGCGCAAGCAGGCGATCGTCAATCTCACGCGCGAAGCCAAGATCCAGCACCAGCGGCAAGGTGACGCCTTGCAACGACGCCAGCATGGACGAAAGCGCGACGATCCCCGGCAGTAGCAGCGCCGTGAATCCCTGCGCGGCTAAACCAATACTTGGCAGCACCTTGCCGAACACAAACAGGAAAAAAATGGGCTGCATCAACGCGGTTACCAGGAACTGGACGAATTCACGCCCGGTCACCACCAGGTCGCGATGCAGCATCGCTACAAACGCTCCCATAGCCAGACGCGCGCGGCTGGTTTCGTATCTTGTGTGGCTCATCGCAGGTGCTTTCCGGTCAGATAGATATAAACTTCTTCGAGCGTCGCCTGGCGGACGCTGATGTCATGAACACGCGCTCCCGACTCCAGAATGGCCTGCGCCGCGGCGCCCACGAGCGCCCCGGCTTCCGCGGCGTATACGTGAAACGAAGTCAGGCCCCGCTCGCCTTCCGCTCCCGGCGCGGGCACCTCTTCCACTTTGGTGACGCCGGGCAGCGCACCGAAGCGCTCGGTTAAGAGGCCCGGGGCGCCCGTTTCCACACGCAGTTCCAGCGAATTCCCGCCAGGTATGAGCTTCTTCAACTCTGCGGGAGTATCGTTAACCAGAATCTTCCCGAGGTCCATGATGGCGATGCGCTGGCAAAGCTGATCGGCCTCGTCCATGTCGTGCGTGGTAAGCAAAATACTCAGCCCCTGTTCGTTCAGCGAGCGAATACGCTCCCACAGAAACAGCCGCGACTGCGGGTCCAGGTTGTTGGTCGGTTCATCCAGAAACAGCACATCGGGCTTGTGCATCAGCGCGCGGGCAATCATCAGCCTTTGCGACATGCCACCCGAATACCGGTCGGCCTTCTCATTCCGGCGCTCGTAGAGGCCGAGCTCCTTCAGCAATTCATCGGCGTGAGCTTCACGCTCGCGGCGTGGGACTCCATGGTAAGCGGCATGGAAGGTCAGGATTTCGCGAACCAGCAGGCTGCGATCCAGGTTGCTGCGCTGCGGAACCACGGCGATGCGCTGCTTCACGCGGAGCTGATCTTGAATCACGTCGAAGCCCATGATCGTCGCCTCGCCGCCGGTGGGGATCACGGCCGTGGTCAGCACGCCGATGATGGTGGTTTTTCCGGCCCCGTTCGGACCGAGCAGCCCGAAGATTCCGCCACGCTCGACCTCGAAAGACACGCCGTCAACAGCGTTGGTCTTTGACTGCGGGTACCTTTTTGTGAGATTGCGAACAGCTATGGCGGGGGCGGCGGTCATCACGTTCCCTTTGCTTTAGTGCCCTTCCGCTTCGAGGTACCGCTCCGCTTCTATGGCCGCCATGCAACCGGCGCCAGCGGCAGTGATTGCCTGGCGGTATGAGCGGTCCTGCACGTCACCCGCATGGAATACGCCCTCGACGCTGGTCCGTGCGCCGCCCTTCGAAACGATGTACCCGTCGGCGTCCAGATCGATCTGGCCCACGAATGGTTTTGTATTCGGAATGTGCCCAATAGCCACGAAGATGCCGTCGACATCGCGCACCCATGTCTCGCCCGTTTCAACGTTCCTCAGTTTCACGGCCGTGACAAAGTTCTGGCCCACATCGAAAACATCGTCGACCACAGTATTCCTGAGAAAAACGATCTTCGGGTTAGCCAGCGCACGCTCTATCATGATCTTCGAGGCGCGGAAGACGTCTCGGCGATGTACCACTGCGACCTCATCGGCGAATCGCGTGAGGAAGTTGGCTTCCTCCATGGCGGAATCGCCGCCACCCATCACCATCACCTTCTTCCCCCGGTAGAAGAAGCCGTCGCAGGTGGCGCAGGAGCTGACGCCGTGACCGATAAGCTTTTGCTCATTCGGCAGGTTCAACCATCGGGCGGAGGCGCCCGAGGCGATAATCAGGGTGCGGCAGGTATGCCACTCGCCATCGACATTCAGCCGGAAAGGTCGCTGCGAAAGATCCGCCTCGATGACCGTGCCGTGCAGATACTCGGCGCCGAAATGCTCGGCTTGCCGGCGGATGTTCTCCACCAACACGGGCCCGTCAATGCCCTCGGGAAAGCCAGGGAAGTTCTCAACAAGAGTGGTGAGGGATAACTGACCGCCAGGCTCGTGCCCGGCCACAACCAACGGCTTCAGGTTCGCCCGGGCGGCGTATACCGCCGCTGTATTTCCGGCACAGCCCGAGCCAACGATGATTACGTTTTGCATGGAGGAAGATGGATTGCGAATCGAATCCAATCCTTACATGCTAGCATTCAGCCGCCGGAGGCCGTGGTTTGCGGCCCAGGTCCGCGAGCGAACCGCTCAGCCGCGATTCTTGCGTCTCCGCCGGAGGAATGCAAGGCCTACCAGCGCAGTGCCCATGAGAGCCAGCGTTCCGGGTTCCGGAACCGCCCCGTACACCACGCCGTTGCCGCACGAAGCCGACGCGAGCTCGAAGGAAAGGTTGCTGCCGTTTGTGAACAACGACGTCGCGCCGGTGATGCCGGTGATAGTGATGTCGTATAGAGGGGCGGTTGTTCCATTGCCGAAGCTGGTGATGTCGACCGTCCCGGTACCGATCAGCGTGCCGCCGGGATCCCCAAACACCGGCAGATTGTTCCGGTAGTCGCCGCTGGGTGCGACTCCGCCGTTGTTGTTCGTGAGAACCGTTTGTGCGGTCTTGGTCCCGACGCTGGTGATGTTGTACAACCCACCGGTTACCATTGGTCCGGCGCTGTGAGCGTCCAGCACGAGGGCATATTCCGAGGTCCCAGCGGTGATCAGCATGTCGGCAGCGTTGAAAGTCACGCCGTCCAGTGTGAATGGCGCCAGTGTGGAATCGCCGAAGTTCATCAATATGCTGGCGCTGAGGTCGCCGCTGTTGTCGACCGTTAGAGTGGCGCTTTCGATACCGAAAACGGTCGGGTCGCCGATTACGCAATTGGTGGTACTCGCTGAGGTGCAACTGGGGTTGTTGACATTCCATAGCGAATTGGATCCCGAAGCCGTGATGGTGGCGGCGAACGCAGGAGCAGCCAGAGCAAGGAGAATCGGGGCCAGAGTGACAAGTTTCATGCGGTTTCCCTACATGAAATTCGCATCCCGGCTTGTTTGTGACTAATGGACCAAGGGACCAACCAGTACCGGATTGAGGCCCGTACCATCTGCTTTTATGGTTCTGGTACAGATACCAACCATCGTTGAATGTCCTGTGGACTCAGTTGGTTATCAAGCCAGGTGCGCGGTTGCAACCGGTCCGCGTCGGCCCCAGAGGACTCTCGGCGCCCAGCTACCGTTGGTTCGCCTTCAGCACTTTCTTGCGCAGCCGGATCGAGTTCGGCGTCACTTCCACGTACTCGTCGTCGCGAATGAACTCGATCGCCTGTTCGAGATTCAGAAGCCGCGGCGGTACCAGCCGAATCGCGTCATCCGACGTCGATGCGCGCATGTTCGTGAGCTTTTTCTCCTTCACGATATTTACGGTCAGGTCGTTCTCGCGCGAGTTCTCGCCAATCACCATGCCCTCGTAGACCTCCGTGCCCGGCGCCAGAAAGATCTCCCCGCGTTCCTGCAGATTGAAAATGGCGTAGCCGGTCGCTTTCCCGGAACGGTCGGCGACAAGGCTGCCGGTGGGCCGCGTGGGGATGTCGCCCTGCCATTCGATATGGCTGTGATACAGCGAGTTCATGATAGCCGTGCCGCGCGTGTCGGTGAGCATCTCGCTGCGCAACCCGATCAACCCGCGCGACGGCACGTGGAACTCCAGTCGCACGCGGCCGGACCCATGGTTCACCATCTTCGACATCTTTCCCTTGCGCGCCCCCAGCTTCTCGATCACCACTCCCACGAAGTTCTCCGGGCAATCCACCACCAGCAGCTCCAGAGGTTCGGTCAGCTTGCCGTTGACGTTCCTGGTCAGGATCTCCGGCTTGCCCACGGCCAGCTCGTATCCTTCGCGGCGCATCATCTCTATCAAAATGGCCAGTTGCAGTTCGCCGCGCCCCATTACCTTGAACGCATCCGGCCCGCCTGCCTCCTCCACGCGGATGGAAACGTTGGTAAGCAGTTCCTTGTCCAGGCGATCCCGCAGGTTGCGCGACGTGACGAACTGGCCTTCGCGCCCCGCGAACGGCGAGGTGTTGACGGTAAATGTCATGGCGATGGTCGGCTCGTCGATCTGCACGCGGGGCAATGGGTTCGGGTTCTCCACCGCCGTAACCGTGTCGCCAATGGTGATGCCCTCCACTCCGGCAATGGCCAGGATGTCGCCGGGCCGGCCTACCGTTTCGTCCACGCGCTTCAGCCCCTCGAACGAGTACATCCGCGTGATCTTCGTGTTATGAAAGGAGCCGTCCACTTTCGCGATGGAGACCTCGTCGCCGTGGTTGAGCACGCCGTTGAAGACGCGGCCGATGGCCAGCCGGCCGAGATAGTCGCTGTAATCGAGATTGGCTACCAGAATCTGCAGCACGGCGTCGGGATCGCCGGCCGGCGGCGGGATATGCTCGATGATCGCGTCAAACAGCGGACGCAGGTCGGTGGAATCGTCCTCCAGCGTCCGTTTGGCGATGCCAGCGCGGGCGTTGGTATAGATAATCGGAAAATCGAGCTGGTCTTCCACGGCATCCAGATCTATGAACAAATCGTAGATCTCGTTCAGCACTTCCTGAATGCGCGCGTCCGGGCGGTCGATCTTGTTAATCACCACGATCGGCGGTAGTCTCGCTTCCAGCGCCTTCACCAGCACATAGCGCGTTTGCGGCAGAGGACCCTCACTGGCGTCCACCAGCAGCATGACGCCGTCCACTACCTTGAGCGCGCGCTCCACCTCGCCACCGAAATCGCTGTGCCCGGGTGTGTCGACGATGTTGATCTTCAAGCCGTGGTAATGAATACCCGTGGTCTTGGCGAGGATGGTGATGCCACGCTCGCGTTCCAGTTCGTTGGAATCCATCACGCGGTCGGCCACCTGCTCGTTGCTGCGAAAGATGCCGCTCTGGTGCAGCATGGCGTCAACCAGGGTGGTCTTCCCGTGGTCGACGTGCGCGATGATGGCGATATTGCGGATGGTCTCGTTCTGCTTCTTTGATTTCATGCGGTACTTCCATGTTCCCATGCCCGCCTAATTCTTAGAAGGCGGGGGCCCTTTCACAGCCGTTCATGTGAAAGAAAAAAAGGAAACAAGATGTTGCATTCGTTATGCTTGTGCTTGCATGCCGGAAAATCCGCATCCGCCCGTCATCGTGCCGGTAGTCGTGATCGTCGGGCGTCCGAACGTCGGGAAATCCACATTGTTCAATGCCATCCTCGGTCAGCGCCGGTCGATTGTCGGCGACGAACCGGGCATCACGCGCGATCGCATCCATGGCGACACTTCGTACCTCGGGCGCCGGTTTGAACTAATCGACACCGGCGGGATTATCCCCAACGACGCGGAGATGATCCCCACAGAAATCCTCAAGCAGGCCCGCTTCGCGCTCGACCGCGCCGCGCACATTATCTTCCTGATTGACGGGCGAACCGATATCACCTCCGCTGATCGTGACCTCGCCGGCATACTGCGGCACCTCGGGAAGCCAGTGACCCTGGCGGTGAACAAGATCGACACCCAACGCCGCGAAGATCTGGTCGGCGAATTCTACTCGCTCGGCTTCAAGGACGTCCTGCCCGTCTCCGCCGAGCACCGCCTGGGACTTGACGATCTGCTTGAGCATGTAACCGCGGGCTTCTCAATTTCGGAGCCGGTTGAGGAAACCCCGCGCGAAACCAGAATCAAGGTCTCCATCATCGGCAGGCCGAACGTGGGCAAGTCGACTCTGTTGAACGCGCTGGCCGGCGCCGAGCGCGCCATCGTGTCGCCCATCGCCGGGACCACCCGGGATTCCGTGGATGAAACCATCCATCGCGACGGCATCGACTACGTGTTCGTGGATACGGCCGGCATTCGCCGCAAGGGCAAGACCAAGCTCATGGCAGAGAAGCTCAGCGTGGTTATGGCCCGCCGCAATATCCGCATGGCCAACGTGGTGGTTCTGGTGGTGGATGCCAGCGAAGGACTGGTGGCGCTGGACGCCACTATTGCCGGCTACGCCCACGAGGAAGGCCGCGCCCTCATCATCTGCGTGAATAAGTGGGACATCACCGCGTTGCGCGACAAGGACGAGTACACGCAGCGCATCCGCGAGGAATTCAAGTTTCTGGAATATGCCGAGGTGGCGTTCATTTCAGCGAAAGAGGGCCAGGGCGTCGGTAAACTCTTCCGCATGATCCGCGATTGTTTCGATTCGGCTTCAAAGCGCATCGGGACCGGCGAGTTGAACCGCTTTGTGGCGAGTCTGGAGCTTGATTCCGAGTTCAAAGTCCGCTATATGACCCAGGCCGGCGTGCGTCCACCGACATTCGTCGTGTTCACGTCGCGCCCCGCCTCCATCCACTTTTCGACCGAGCGCTATCTGGTAAACCAGCTCCGCAAGCACTTCGGCTTCGCGGGGACCCCGATAGTGATCAAAACCCGGAAAAACCCCGGGAAAGAGAAGAAGTAGCCAGGGGGCTCACCGGAAGGCCCGCGCGAACGCCGGCAGCGTCGTCACCAGTTGCACGCCAAGCACGTTGTCCACATCCGCGCTGGTGTTCCCCAACTGGTACCACTCGTAGCCGGCCTTCACCACCTGGAACCGATTCGGCCGGAACCCCACCGCTGCTTCGTACCGGGCCAGGCTGGGAGCGTAAATCGAGGCATCCCCAAAGCCGCTCAAGCGTTGATAACCCACTCGCGCCGCCGCATACAGTCGCGGGTTGATGATAAATTTCGCCTCCACCCACGTGAAGGACGCCGTGGGAACTGGCGTCTGAAACGCCGTGGGATACGGAAATTCGAGTCGCTGCCACTCAGCTTTCACCTTCCAGCGTCCACGCGCCCATTCGGCGTCGGCACCAACTCCTGTGGCGGGCGGCGCCGACGTGCTGATGCCGTCTCCGGCTGCTCCAGAAATCCCGTTGAGCCAATTTCCCCGGAAGCCGGACGCCCCGATGCGAAACCCAGGCATGACCGTGTATCCCCCGCCCGCCGTCCACTGGGCATGCTGATCGGCAGATACAAGCGACTGCGGGTTTGCCGGAGAGCTGTTGGCGAGTTGAATACGGCCGTCCAGACGCTTCCACCAGCCCGCCACCTCGCTGCCCCAAAGCCCGTAGAGGGTCACAGGCGCGGCCCCGTAATAATCGGGGGTGAAGTTGAAGCACAGGGCGCGACCGCCGCCGCACGCGCTCAGCGTGGAGTACAGCGGGAGCGCGGAGGTAAAGCTCAACGGCTGGTCCAGCAGCGCGTTCTGCATGTCGTCGTACTGACGTTGCGGCGCGCCGAATGCCGCGGAGAGCTTGCCCGCTTTCACCACCCAGCCTGACGTTTCGCCCTTCCAGGTGCGGGCCACATAGGCCTGTTCAAGCCCCACATGAGCCCACTCGCGATACTCATATTCCGGATAGTAGAAGAACGGAGTCGAATAGACGTCGACGGCTGCGTAAGCGTACCACTGGTCGTTGAGGCGTAGCGCCGGGTAGACCGCGGCGTGATAAGTAAAGTACGGGTCGTCCGACTTCATGAACGCGCCCGTGATCGTCGACGGAATGGTGATCCCCGTCTCGGCGTCCTGGGCACACGCGATGGCGGCGCAGCCGATCAGCGCGGCAGGCAGAAGACTACGCGGGTTGACTTTGATATTGCAATTCCACATTCCGCGCCTCCAGAATTCGCAGAAAGGCGTCGACAATCGCCGCATCGAACTGGGTTCCGGCGCATTCCCGGAGAATCTCGTGGACGCGAGCTTCGCTGAGGCGCGAGCGGTACGCGCGGTTGCTGGTCATCGCATCGTAAGCGTCGGCGACGTGCACAATCCGCGCCAGCAGTGGTGTCTCCTCGCCGCGAAGGCCGTGCGGATACCCGCGGCCGTCGAAATCCTCGTGATGCAATTCGATGATGGGAAGATAGTCCTGGAATCGGCTCACGTTCTCCAGAATCCGCCGGCCGATCTCGGGATGCTGCTTGATCAACGCGAATTCCTCATCAGTGAGGCGGCCGGGCTTCTGGAGCACCGCGTCGGGGACTCCAATCTTGCCGATGTCGTGCAGGCGCGCGCCAACGCGCAGGATTTCGATCTGGCCGGGCGGGCAATTCAATGCGCGCGCAATGGCCACCGAGTACTCGCTTACGCGGTCACTGTGGCCGGCCGTATAGCGGTCGCGTGCATCCAAAGCACGGGCCATGGTTTCGATGAATTCCAGATACGCCGAGTCGAGATGCTCGTTGGCGTCATGAACGGCTCGCGCGGCGCGATTAATCGCCGAGGCCAACAAGTGCACTTCGGTGGTTGTGGACTCGGTGTTGAAGGTTTGGGGCAACCGGCCCTGCCGCTCGGTTTCCTTTAGCTGTTCGATCAATGCGTGCAGTGGCCGCACCACGGATCGCGATATCCACACCGAGAACAAACAGGTGATCGCCAGCGCGGCGAATCCCACCAGCACGAAATTTCCGGCCGCCGCTCGAGTGAACTCGCGCGTCTTCGCATCCAGCGGTTGCAGGCTGAACAACTCATATCCGTCGCCTGGGCTGAACTTGCGAATGGGAAGAGCGAGCCAGTGGTCATCCGCAATCTCGACAACGCATGCCGCCGGACCCGAGCAGGCCGCGAGATTGATGGCCGCGGGCAGTGTGGTCTCGACCACAGTTCCGTCGTGCAGCAGCGCCCCGCGGCTTCCGGAGGTGTCGCGCGGAAGTGAGAATCGTCTGCCCAGAATAAGCGATCCCAGATTCTCCGGGCCTTGATTTACCGGCACTGACAGAGTCTCATAGAGATGGCCGCCCACCTGGCATAGCGAGCAGTGGCCAAGATCCGCGGTAACTTTCTCCGTTGCCGCCACCGGAGCGCCATCCGGACCTGCCACAGCCAGAAAACTCAGGCCTGTCAGCCTCGCCATTTCCAGCAATTGCGCCTGAATCGTGCTGCGCGCCTCCACCCTGCTCTCAGCATCGGCCCGCGCCGGGCCGTTGCCGATCTCTCGCGAAAGCGAGATCGCCGCTTTTAGACCAGAGGTCTCCGCCAGAGCGCTGACTGTTCGCATCAGATCCCGGTTTGAGGCCGCAGCCTGGCGGTCCAAAGCTTCCTGTTGCTCGTACAGCGATTGTTTCAGCGTTTCGCGGACGTGCAGCCGGATGGCCTCGCTGACCATGAGGTAACCGGCGGCAAGAGCCGCGGAGAGCGCCAGGAATGAGCACAGAAAGCCGCGCGTCGTCAGGGACAGCCGCATCACTTCTCGTCCTGATCGTTGCGTACCGGAATTACGAAGTTCGCGGTAAGAGCGCCGCTCTCGGGTACCCGCACGCGCCTTCGAAAAAACCCGGCCGAGGCGTGCCAGGCCACAAGTTGATAGGTGCCCGCCGGAATGCTCGTCATCGTGAATCCACCATCCTGGCCGGGCCGAGCATACATCCGGCTGGGCACCACCACAATTGCCCCGTACATATTTGGGTGCAGATGGCAGTAGACTTGCACCACGCCCGCCTGCTTGAACTCGACAGACCGCGAATGCCCTTGCGGGTAGTAGCCGAGGTCGAAGCTTTTTGTGTGAGAGAGGGAGAAAACGTTGTGAAAAATCGGGTCCTGGTTTGGAAACGAGACCATCGAACCGGCCGGAATCACTACGATTTCCGGCTGAAAACGCTGGTAATGCTGCGCCAGAACAGCGGTCTCGGGCTGCGCGCGCGGGAGTTCGCCGCCTTCCAGCCAAACCACCACTCGGCCTAATTCGTCCACGCTGCGGTCCGGTTGTTTCCCGTCCGCAGTAAACCGCTCGGCATCGTAAGACGGCAGGCTGACGCGCTTGCGCGTCAGGGTTTTCGTGATGGAGATATGCCCGGTCAGATCGCCGGCGAAGGTTAGGCCGGCGGCCAGCCAGACCACGAAAGTCGCGGTTCTCGACACTCTACTTTTATCGGCAAAGCACGGACCTCACTGTATAGTTGTCGAAATCGTCCGTGACCCGCACGGCGATCACTTCGCCGTCTCCGGATAGTCTCGGGATGGTTATGCCGTAGTTCTCGTCCAGAGAATCGGAAAGCCCCCCGACCGGGGCCGCCAGTTTCCACTCACCCCCATTCACCGAGTATTCCGCCCGGGTAATGTTCGATTTTGCGTCCTGGGCATGCCAGCGGACGCGAAAGCCGGGCGCGGACGGCTCGGCCGTAAGCTGAGTAATCGCTGGCGGCGTATTGTCGATCAGAAAGGGGTCGCTGACGAGGGTGGCGGTGAGGGCCTCCCCTTCCGGATTCCCTGGCGCGTCCGAAGCGGTGATGCGCAGCTCGTACTCGCCGTCGGGGAAGGCCGTGCTGTCGATATCCAGGTACTTGTCCCGCACTTGATCCTTAAGCAGCAACCAGTTCGGTTCATTGATCCCACGGATTTCCACGCGATAGCTGAGCGGGTCGCCGTTTTCGTCTCTTGCGGCCCAACGAGCGCCTATAATTCCTTTGCTGTACGTGAGGGTCTGAGCCGTGCTGGCCGGCTCAACCACCGGAGCAGACGATCCCTGATGGTGGGCCCCAAGAGCTGGGAGCGTGATGCTGGCGGGCGACGGCGAGAACGGCGGCGCAGCGGACGGAGCAGGGAAGCGATAATTGGCCGGGGCGATCTCGATTTGTTCCAGAGTGGGCGCAACATTCCTGGGCAGATATGCCAGATCTATTTCGGACAGGGCGCCGGGAGCCGTAAACGTGAGACGGTATTGGAAGAACCGTGCCGCGGGAGAGGTGACTTTGCCGTCGCTGCAGGAAGCACAGCCGGGATCCGCCGCAAGCGCGACCGGAGCCCACGCGCTCCAGTTGTCCTGGGTGCGATTCACGTTGCCGCTGCGGGTAGAGACGGCCACGCCGGTGGTCGGCCCGTCAATGGAAATCCGGCCCCACTGAGAGAACTGGGCGGCATCGAATACGTTGCTCTCGTACGTGCCGGATTTGTCCAGGTCTGGAGAAATCCGATAAACCTTTCCAATGTTGCCAGTTGCGGCATACAGGACCCCACCCGAGCCGGGCACAAATGCCGTTATCTGGGTGGGTGGAACGTCCAGCAAAACCGTGCTCAAAGTATCGGTATCCAGACGATAAACGCTCCCCGAGTTCCCGGTGCCAAGAAGGGGCAGTCCCTTGGAATCAAAGGAGATGGTATAGACCAGTGCCTGGCTGTTGGCCCAAATCTTATGCGGCAGGCCATCGGGATCGATGCGGTACACTTCCGATCCACCGGCCAGCGTCGGCGGACCGAGGGGCAGGTTTGCCGGAGCCACCGGCTTCACCGGTACCTGGCCTGCGGCCGCTGGCGGAGCTGGCATCGGCGCGGGGGGCGGAGCGACCGGAACAGTCGGGGTCTTCGCGCCATCCCCGGCGGCGTAGACGGCTCCGCTCGGCGAAATCGCCAGAGCTGTGATTTCTTTCCGGTCCGTCTGGTACAAAACGAATCCGACTCCGGCGGGGGAAACCCGAATCACCAGACCGGAAGGATCGGTTCCTATGAGGATATTATCATCGCGGTCAATCGCCAGCGACCGCGCGTGGGTGTCCTGGGTATTGAAGAACATCTCACTCTTCCCGTCTGGAGTCACGCGAAAAACCTGGCCGTCGTCGCCGGTGGCGACATAAAGGTTGCCGTGACTGTCGAAGGCCATCGCCCAGATGTAGTGAGTGTGGGGGTTGAAGAACTCCTGTGCCTTGCCGTCGCGTCCAATCCGGTAGACCTTGCCGTCAGGATTGGTGGCCACGAAAACTTCGTCACGGCGATTCAACGCGATGGCGTGAATTTCGAGACCTGGCACCGCGGCAAGCACGCGCGACTTGCCGCCGGGTGCAATCACGAACAGCTTGGCGGTGTCGCCGCCGGAGCTGCTGCCGCCAGTGTAGAGGTTGCCGCTGGAATCGCGCGCGATGGCCCATAAGTACGGAACCGAAGTGTCGTAGATCTCGGTGACCTCGGGCGCCAGCGAGAGGCGGCCGTCACTGCGAAGGGAGACGTTCTTGAGCGTGCCTCGTTCGAAGTCCGCCTGGTCGTTCTCCTGCCAGTACCTGGTTTCCACGGCAAAGGAATTCGTCACCACCGCCAGGGCGGCGACGAGAACAGCAAAGGTATTTTTCATCAAAACGCTATTTCACCTGGATGCGGAGGGCATAGGCGCCTTCCACCACGAGATCGAACGGGATGCTGCCCTGCTCCACCAGATTCTCCGCGGAACTCACCAGGCGCCGGCTGGCCGTGCGGTCGGTCTGCATGACGTTCATCACCGACGGCGGCAGGCTGGGCATCGTCTTGTCCTCATAGAACACGGTGGGTCCGGCCTCGAGCAAGGAAACATACAAACGGTCATTCCGCCGCTCCTGATTGATCAAAGAGACGGTTTGTGGAATGTCCATGTGTTCATCGGACATGGCCATGCCGTTCTGCATGCGATTCAGGGTGTCGGCATCACTGAACAGAATGGTATGCGGACCGCGGGCGAGGTTTGGAGGAATCTTCACGGTGAATTCGCGTTCGATGCGATCGCCGCGATAGGGCTGCACAAAGACCTTCACCGGCACTTCCGACCCGGGCTCCACTTCGCTGTTCGGCACCCACGCGTTCTGGATTTCCGCGATACGCCGGTCCGGCAGCAGGTCAAGCGTGACCTTCACGCTGCGCAGCTTCGGCATCTGCACCGGGTTCAGGAAGAGGCGGTTAAACTTCTCGCCCCACCAACCCGCTAATTGCAGCGGCGCGGGGGCCGGCGCTTCGCTGGGCGCCAACATGGTGGTGAGATTGATATTCGGCTCGCCGTCCAGTTGCACCTGGCCGCTGAGGCGGTAGGTGGCTTCGTCGGCGAATTCGTTGAGGCTGGAGACGGCGTTGAACAGCGTCACCATCATTAGATACGGGGTCCACTTCTGCTGGACGAAGACGGAGAACTTCAGGTCCTTCTCGGTGCGGACGGCGTTGCTCTCGTCGAAGGAGCGAACCTTCAGATCAACCGGCACCATTTCCGCCGACGCTCCGAGATCGCCCATGATGGCGCTGTGACGATCCTGCCGTAGCGCACCCGCGATTTCGGTGGCATTGCCGATTTTGTTCGGCTGGAACGCGGAGGCCAGCGTTGTCACCACCTCGCTCTTAGCCATGGGCATGTCCACCGGGCCGAGATTGAAGATGGAGTGGCCGCAGGCGAGCACGTGTTGGCCGTCATTGTAGGTAACCGTACACATGCCAGAGATGCTCATGTCGCCGGAGACGAGCACGGCCGATACGGCATCACCGGGTTTGAGCGACGTTTTCCAATCGGCTGCTGGTTTTGCGTCCGTCAACGTGCTCGTTGAGCCGCCGCCAGCGACCGTGGTGAGGCCAGCCTGCTGGAACGCCGGTCCGAATTGCTGAAGCGTTTCAGGGCCGAATCCCGAGAAAGCCAGGGGCGTGTCGATGGGAACCATCTGCGGGAATACACCGGCGGATACCGCGGAGTGTTCGCGGTTAATTTTGTCTGGTGTACGCGCCTCGGCAGGCCGAGAATCGTCGAAGTCGTTCACCTCAAGCATAAGCTCAATGGGGGTGATGCCGCAGATGGCATCTGGCGAGAAGACACTAAGCCGTAACGCGACCGCGCCCACCAGCTTGCCGTCAATGTACACGGGACTGCCGCTCATCCCGCCGGCGACGTTGGTGCGGATGGCCTGGCCACCCATTTTCGCCAGGATGACGTCCTGGCGGGGGCCCCAGAGGTTCTTTTCGATGCCCAGAATCTCGATGGGAACTGCTTCAGGCTCGGTGCCTGAGAACACCGTCCAGGCGACCCCTTTCATGCCGGGGCGCAGATCGGCCTCCTTCATGATGCGCGGTTTGCCGATGCCCGGCCGGACGAGCGCGGCGGGGGTGGGCGCCGGATTGGCGGCGGCGAAGAGCCACGATGCCGCGCCCAGGAGCACGGCGATTCGCTTAACCATGGAGCACTTCCTCAGAACGGTACACTTCCGCGGGGGACCGTCCACGCGAAACATCCTAACAGTATATCGGCTTGGGGGCCTTAACACTTTGGATGCAGAGGGCCGCGCGCGGGGTACGGGGAATGGGCCGAGGCTTGGCCCGGTACGGGAACCGTCCAGAATCCTGACTTCAGCCTGGGGTCGCCCGCTATAGGAGACGCGATCCGCAGCGGCTGAAGTAGCCCGTTTACTTGCGTGCCGCCCACGCCAGGCCGTCCGGCCCTCGTCCGGTCCTGACTTCGCCCGCTACGGCCATCGTTCTAAGATCGACCACGGCAACCGCATCGCGGGAGTTCAGAGTTGTGTAGACGCGCGAGCCGTCGGGTTCCATGAGGAGGCCCTCGGAGTTACCGGGCAGGGCGATCCTCTTGTACTCTTTTCGAGTGGCGGCGTCGAGTACCAACAATTCGTTGCCACTCATATCAGACACGAAAACATACTTGCCGTCGGGCGTGATCTTGAGGCGGTTGGCGGCGCCGGTAGAGGGGAGCGTCTGGACCACCTTTCGCAAGGCGACATCGATGACGGAGATGGTGTGATCTTGAGCATTGGCAACCCATAGCTCCCTACCGTCAGGAGTGAGGTCGAAGCCCTCCGATCCGTGGCCGACCGCGACGTTGGTCACGTTCCAGTCCAGCCGTGGAGCGGGAGCCCCGGGTGGGCGACCGGGTCCTGGCCCCGGCCCCTGCACCGCGATCTGTTCGACGATGCTGATGGTGGAGGAGCTGACATTGGAGGTGAAGATTGTCTTGAGGTCGTTCGAAACAGTCACCATATGAGTGCGATTTTGACCCGTGCCCATAACCCAGTCAATCTTCTGCGTGACCGGATCGTAACGGCCAATCGCTTTTGCTCCTTCGGCGGTGAAGTACAATTTGCCGCCGGCGAATACCAGTCCGTGAGGGGCGCGCAACGCACCCAGGTCGATGGGGGCCAGCGGTTTTTGCGCAGTCAGATCGACCCTTGCGATGGTGTTGCCGCCGCCATTTCCGCGCAGACCGCCGTAGTTAGAAATGTAAGCGGTCTTCCCGTCATCCGACACGGCGACTTCATGAGGATCGTCGCCGACGGGTACGCGGGCAACGATGGTCAGGCTCGCGGGGTCGACGATAACCAAAGTATCTTGCGCCTTCTCGAGCACGAGCAGAGCGCGGGCGGGAGTCTCCGCGGCCTTAACGGCAGCAGCCCCGAAGCAGATGAACAACAGGCAGAAGATCAGCAGGCCGTGATGTGTTCGCATGGGATGGCGTCTTGCTTTCACTGTAACGCGGGTGTTGCCTGATCCGTCTACACGCCCGGGAGAAACGGGGCAATGACTGCAATGACAAATCGTGGTTGGGGTATCGTTTCGATGATGGTGATGCTGACCGTGGCACCGGCCTTCGCGGAGCAGAGTCCGAAAGGGGCCGACGTTGCAACGGCTCCGGTGCCCGCGCAGATCCTCAGCGGCAAGAGAGTTTTTGTTGCCAATGCCGGCGAAGAGAACCTGGATACTCCGCTCGGGATCATATTCAGCGGAAAAACCGATCGGGTTTACAACGAGTTCTACGCCGTGATGAAGGATTGGGGACGATATGAGCTGGTGTCTTCCCCTGCTGATGCGGACGTGATCTTCGAAATCGGTTTCTCGTTTGCCCAGTTGCAGGCGCCAGAGATGGGCCGTTTGCGTCTGGACATCCGGGATCCCCGTAGCAACGTCCTGCTTTGGACGTTCACCGACTACGTGCAGGTGGCCATTCGGAAAGGGAATCGCGATAAGAACCTCGACCAGTCGATGGGCGTTATCGTTGGCGCGATGAAGGGTCTGGTGACGCAAGGCCAGTCCCCGCAGCCGTAGTGTCCTGGTCACGGCGTGAGTTTGTACCGATCCCGCGGGTACAGAACCGCCTGACGCACGTTCGGAAGATTCATCACCTGGCAGGTTAAGCGTTCGAGCCCGATGGCGAAGCCGCCATGCGGGGGCATGCCCAATTCGAACATCGCAAGGTGACTCTCGAAGTTTGACGGGTCGATGGAGCGGGCCCGCAAAGCCGCTTCCAGATCGGCGCGGCGATGGAGTCTTTGTCCGCCCGTGGTGATTTCGATGCCTTGAAACAAAAGGTCGAAACTGCCCGCGGCGCCGCTCGGTCCGCGGGGCGCCGTGTAAAACGGCCGGGCTGCTAACGGGAAGCCCAACACGAACACCGCGGGAATCCCGGTCTCCTTCCGCGCACGTTCGCAAAGCTGCCGCTCGGCTTCGGGATCGAGGTCGTCCGTCAGGTCTGTACGGCCGAACTCGATTCGCAATATCTCCAGACAGTCCGCGAACTCCCAGCAGGGCACATCGAGCAGAGATGGAAGACTGTCCGCCCGGTACTTCTTGAGGACCTGCTCATATTGGCGGTTGAGGCAGTCGAATATGTCAGTCAGGAGCTCGCGCTCCAGCTGAATCACATCCTCCGGCCCTTCGATGAACCCGAACTCGACATCAAGCGAGTAATACTCAGTCAGATGGCGGCTGGAGGCATGCGGTTCGGCGCGGTAGACGTGTCCTGTTTCATACACTCGCTCGAACCCGGCCACCCCGTGCTCCTTATAGAACTGCGGACTCTGCGCCAGGAACGCAACACGGTCGAAATACTTGATTTCGAAAAGATTGGTCCCGCCTTCGGTGCCGCCACCGACGATCTTCGAAGTGACAATCTCAGTGAACCGGCGACGGTTGAGCGCATCACGAAACGCCGTAAGCAGACCAGCCTGAACGTGGAAGATATCGCCCACAGCTTCTGTTCGCAGCGCCAACGGACGATATTGGACCAGCGTCTCGAGGCCGACCGATTCGACATCCCCGGCAGACTGGAAAGGGAGATTCTGCGCCGCGCGATTCAGCAGCCGGATCTCGGAGATCTCGACCTCATAGCCAGCTTTTGCCCGTGGCTCGGGTCGCACGCTGCCCACGATCTCGACGACGTCTTCCACCCTGAGGCGGTGGTCCTTGAGAGCGTCCGACGCGATGACACACTGGACTTCTCCGGAGCAATCCCGCAGAATCACGAAGGCAGTCTTGCCAAGTACGCGAAGCCGATAGATCCAGCCTTTGAGCCGTACTGCGCCATGGGCGAATTTGCCTATGCTGTCGATGAAGATGCGGTGCGGTGCTGTCGTGGCCATGCAAACCCCTCATCACGGTGTTTGCTGGAACCACAATGCGCGGCGGTGCCATCCAGCTTCCGGCTGAGCGCCGGCGCTTGATTTGCGCGGTGTCGTCGCGCCCGACGTTTCTCTCTACTCAGGCCTGCCCGGGTTTCGAGCTTCCGCTTCAAGAGAACCTCTCAGAGGGGTCTGTCCTCTTCATTGAGTACTCTTCCTTTCTAGCACAGGCGCGCGCGAGGTTCGCCTAGCCCGCGAGCCTTGGCGTTTCGAGAGACTACGCCCAGGGCAATCACTTTCTCGCGAACAATCGCGACGGCCGCGACCGGAGGGTCGCCGCCTGGTTTAAGTCTGAAACGATGATTCCCTTAACGACTACCGGGCCAGCCTGTATAGGCAGCCTCACTGTTCGCTCGTGGGATCGATGGTGTCCCATTCGTGCGACAACTTCATTGCCAGCGAGCCTCACCACTGCGTGAGTCTCGCTACGAATCAGAAGGATGGGCCGTCAGATCTGTGTGGCCAGCCGGTTGCACTAGGACGCGCATCTATGCGCTCGCTCTCTCAGCTTTCACTGGCACTGGTCGTGGCCACCGCCGCGGCGTATGCACAATTTCCTGGTCTGACACTCCCGCCCAGCGGGAACAACCAGATGGCCACGGTTACTCAGAACATAGGTCCGGTGCAGGTCTCCATCAAGTATTCCGGGCCCGCGGTGCACGGTCCCGACGGGAAGGACCGCCGTGGAGAAATCTGGGGCAAGCTGGTTCCCTACGGTATGGTGAATCTCGGCTTTGGAACCGCCAGGGAAAGCCCGTGGCGGGCCGGCTCGAATGAGAACACGGTCTTCACCGTGTCTCACGACGTGATTGTGCAGGGCAAACCGCTCACAGCCGGGAGTTACGGACTGCACATGATTCCGGGCCAGGACGAGTGGACCCTCATCTTCTCGAAGAACTCGTCGGCCTGGGGCAGTTTCTTCTACGATCCGAGTGAGGACGCCCTCCGGGTGACTACCAAGCCCCACAAGAACGACTATCACGAATGGCTGACCTACGAGTTCACTGTGCGCCGGCCGGCCGAGGCAACCGTTGAGTTGCAGTGGGAAGACCTGGCTATCCCGATGACCATCCAGGTGGAGAACGCCAACGAAATCTACATCGCCCGGTTGCGCGATGAGTTGACCGGATCGTCGGGGTTCTCGTATGAAGCCTTCAGCGCGGCCGCGCAGTTCTGCGTGCAGGCGAACACGCATCTGGAGCAGGGGCTGGAGTGGGCCGACGCGGCCATCGACAGGCCCTTCATTGGCCAGAAGAACTTCGAAACATACGCTGTCAAGAGTCTGGTGCTCGCGAAGATGGGCAAGGACGCCGATGCCGACAAGGTGATGTGGGAGTCGCTGCGGCTGCCCGGCACGACGGCCATAGAGGTTGACGAATTAGGGCGGGTCCTTCTTAACGAGAAGAAAAAGGACAAAGCGATGGAAGTGTTCAAGTTCAACGCCGAGCACAACGGCGACGTCTGGCCGGTGCACGCGGGGCTGGCCCGGGGCTATTCCGCGATGGGCGATACCAAAGAGGCGTTGGAACAGGCACAGAAGGCGCTTCCGCAGGCTCCCGATGAGATGAACCGGAAATCAGTGGAAGCCATGATCAAGACCCTGTCTGATGGGAAACAGATCGAGTAATGGCACTGCGGGATTTGTGGGAGTGGGGAGTAACCTCGTTTGAACCATTTTTCCGTGGCAATCGCGCCAGACCGGGCTTACAATCGGGGCGGAAGGATTGCCAGACATGCAGGAAGCACTAGCTGTTGCTCCCGCTTTGGAAGAACAGACGACATCCAGAGCGGAAATCGAGGCGGCGTCGGACAGCGACATTGCCGCCCTCGCATACCACCTTTGGCAAGAGCGGGGATGCCCATCGGGATCTCCCGAAGAAGACTGGTACCGGGCCGAGGAGCTTCTCCTTGGCGGTAACCCGGAAACCGTCGCTTAGCGTTGCCGGGGATTGGACAGAACTCAGTAGGTTGCCAGCGACACCTGCAGCACCTGCGGCGCTGAGGTGAAGTTCAGCCCCCAGTCGGTCTGGTCGCCGTTCCAGATGCGGATGGGCTGGAAGACGCCGTCCTCGTAAGTCCCTTCTTCGACGCGCAGGAATTGCCGCTGCTTGCCCGATGCGGCGAAGTCAACGCGGCAGTGGATACCGGTCACTAGAAACTCGTTGTCGGCGAGTTGTGCAATCAGCGCTCCTCCGATCGGCTCGGGGTTTCCCTGCGGATGATCTCCGAAACCGAACTGCGGGAGCCCGTACTTCACCATGGCCTGCCAGGGACCGAAGTCGAGCGTCTGCGCGGGTTTGCCTTTCTCTTCGGAGACCGCCTGCAGCTTGCCCTCAAGGTTGAGGCGAGCGATCTCGCGGTCAATTGGGCCGGCCAGGCTGTAGTTCAGGGCGAATGGCGCGAGGGTCTCTTCGTTGATTCGGGTCGCGCCGAGCGGGGCGTTGGAGTACCCGGTGTAGTCCATGCCAAACGGCGAGAAGCCGATGGCCTGGTGGCCGAGCGCCGCGAAGAAGTAATGCGCGTAGATGGCACTGTTGCCTATCTCTGGCACCAGCAGCGGGTTGTCGGACCGCTGGTAAAGATCCATAACTTTCAGGACTTTCGCACTGTCGCTCATATAGATATCCGGCGCGAGAATGTCCAGCGACGGGGCAGCCGCTTTCCAGATGGCGATCACGTTGTCGGTGGGGCCGCCGCTTTCGTAGCCGGGGGGACGGTTGTTGGGTTTCAGGGGATCGCGCAGCGCGGCGTTGGCGTAGAGGGGCAGCGGATACACGGCCTTTCCGGCTGCTGCCACCTGCTCGATGTAGCGCGCCACCGACCAGGCGTGGAAGAGTTCCTCGGCGTCGTCACCGAACACATGCTGCCAGGCGCCGCTCGGCTTGTTGAGCACCGCGAGCAGGGCGGCAGGCACGGGGCCTTCAAAAGCCTTCTGCGCGGCGGGCGAGTAGTCTCGGACGCACTGCCACGTTCCTGCTTCGTTCTCTACTTGAACCATCAGCACCGTGTGCTGGGCGTCGGCCTGCTTCAAATGGCTCATGAGCGCGGTGAAAGCGTGGGTGTCCGCCTGGAGGGTGGCCTCGGCGAAGGGCGACGGGGAATCCACCAGATGCCCTTTCGCGTCCATCATGAGCGCGTAACGATCCGGGTCGGCTTTCATCCACTCCGGCCGGTAGTGCGAGCTTCCGTTCTTCCACGTGCCGAACCAGAGCAGTACCAGGTGGACGTGGTGCTGGCGGGCTTCGGCGAGCAAGGTGTCCATCACGCTGTAATCGTAGTGGCCGGGCTGCGGTTCAAACTGCTCCCAGTAGACGGGCATTTCCACAGTGTTCGCATGCATGGTTTCGATGGCCGGCCAGACCTTCGGCAGCATAGCGGGCCAGGCACTGGAGTTGTTCACCTGCGCGCCCAGTATCAGGTACGGCGCGCCATCGACGAACAGCGCGGAGCGGCCGTCCTTGCTCACCAGTTGCGGTAGCGATGGCACGTCGGTGAGCAGATACAGCGCGGATGCGTGCGGCGCCAGGGTGACCTGAAGCGCATCTGACGGCGCGAGATCCTTGCGGTTCCAGAGGTCGCGTATGTTTTTCGGGCCGCCCAGCGGGGCCTGCACAGGCTGCGGTTGATCGCTCAGATTGAACAGCGCAAGGTAACGGCCCTGTCCCGAAGCGGGCCTCGCGCTCCAGATGGCAGCCTCGTCGCTGGTGAGCAACGCGTGATTCTCCGTAGAGTGCTGATTGACGGCGATCACCTCGGGGTTGGTCAGCAGGGCGGCCGTGAAGTCGTCCATCGAGAGCAGGTTGCCGCCCATCATCAGCGGGGAGCGAGCGATGGACCATAAGGTCATCAGCGTGCGCTCCTCGTCGTGGGTGAACTTCGATGGCCGCGGCTCGCCTTCGCCGGGGTGCGGACCCAGATAGCCGATGGGCATCATGTCCGCGTCCGGCCAATGACCAGCACCGCCATAACGCGCCCACTTCGCGGCGTTCGTAAACTGGGCCAGCAGGCCCTGGGACCAGTCGTGCTTTTCCCAAGGTCCCCAGTGGTCCCAGAAATCGTCGGACATACGCCACATCTGCGCGTTGTCGCGCACCTCGATGGCGTTGCCGATCGAGGTGGGGCCGGGCGAGAGGCTCAGCACGATGGGCCTGCCGGTCTTCTCGATGGCCCGGCTGATCATGCGGATCTCGTCGCCTTTGTAGGGATGGTCGGCGATGCAGTCGACCTTGAGGAAGTCGATGTCCCAACTTGCAAAGAGCGTAGCGACGGAATCGTAATACGCTTGTCCGGCGGGGCCGGACCGGACGCCGAAGTTGTCGTTGTTCCATGGACAGACATCGGAGGTGTCCGCTGCGTCGGCGGCATGCCAGGCGGAACCGGCGATGGAGACGTTACCGGCGACGGCTTCGCGCGGGATTCCGCGAACCAGATGAATACCGAACTTCAGGCCGAGCGAATGGATGTAACCCGCCAACGGCTTGAATCCGGCGCCGTTCGCGGCCGAGGGATAGCGATCGGGCGCGGGCGAATAGCGGCCATCGGCGGTCAGCGTGTTCGGCGCCTTCGGCTGCTTCGGGATGAACCATCCTTCGTCCACCACGATAAATTGCCAGCCATAATTCTTCAGGTGCTGCGCCATGTAGCCGGCCTCGGCGCGGACACCGGATTCGTCGATGGTCATTCCCCAGGAATCCCAACTGTTCCAGCCCATGGGCGGAGCCGGCGCGAGAGACGATTCAGCCGGCTGTGCCAGTACAGGCAGAGCAGCGATCAGGAAGATGACGACCGGGTTGGTGTGCGGACGTGGCATGTCGCCAACCAGTGTATTGCAGTGACGAAGCGCGGTGCCGGGCCTCCGTTCAGGCCACGTGGAACTGGGCGTGGGGGAGAAGCCGCTAGCGCGGGCCCCGCTCTACTCCCACTCGATGGTGCCGGGGGGTTTGTGTGTCAGGTCGTAGAACACGCCGCACACGCCTTCGATCTCCAGCAGGCGTTTAGTCAATTCGCGGCGCAGTTCCTGAGGCATGATCACCACCTGCGCGGTCATCCCGTCCACCGAGTGAATCGGCCGCAACACAACCGAGTCCGGCAGGTCGCCCGTGCCCAGCGGCATCAGAACCACGGGTAATTGCCAGACCTCCCGGTCGAACCCGGATTCGTGGGTCAGCGCGCGCACCGCGGCGTCGGCGTTCCGCAGGCGCTCGAGGCGGCCGGGTGAGATGAGGCCCTTCGTCACCCGCATCATCGACATGGGGACGTGCGCACCCAGCCGCCCGATCACGCGATTTACGTCTACCGATTGATTCACCAGTTCGGTAGCCTCGTCCACGGGAATCAACTGTTCGAAAGCCAGCACGCCGCGGTAGGTGCGAGAATCGCCCTGAACGCCTACCGTGCGCACTGGAATCATCCAGCAGCCGCCGTGGTCCGCGATCTTGTGTTCGCTTGCGGAACAAAGGCACCGAATGGCCAGCCCTGGCCCCGGAAACGGGTGCCGGTTCAGAAACTCGCCGGCGATGCCCAGTTCCCGGCCGATCTCACGCACTTCGTCCTTATAGAACGAGCTCAGAGGCTCGACCAGACGGCCAGCGGCGATCAGCTGCTGGATACCCGCCACACGATTATGGTGCGTCTTGATGAGCTCAGCGTTCTTGGTACCGCCCGATTCGATGGTATCGGGATAGATGGTGCCCTGGCCAAGAATCCAGTTAGCGTCCAGAAAGTGCCCGGTACGCAGTACCCGGTCCTGCACTGCCACGAACTCCTCGCCGATGGCGTTGCGTTTCTCCTCAGGTTCGGTAAGTCCGGCCAGCCGATCCAGGAACGGCACCGAGGCGTCCTCCACGCGGAAGGCCGTCGCGCCCAGCCTTCCGAACAATTGGCGCACGTATTCAGTTTCGCCTTCCCTCATCAACCCGGTGTCCACGTAGATTCCGTAGACGCGCTCGGGCCCGAGGGCCTGCAGGCAAAGCTTGTAGGCAACGGTGGAATCCACGCCACCGCTTACGAAGAAGAAGACGTTGCGGTCACCGGCGCGCTCACGGATGTCCGCTTCGATGAATGGAATGCGATTCTTTGGGTCCCAGTCTTCCTGGCAGCCGCACATCCCGAAGACGAAGTTCGTCAGAATCTCGCGCCCGTGCGTTGTGTGCACCACTTCGGGATGAAACTGGACGGCGGCGATGGGCTGTTCCCGATGCGCCATGGCCGCGATCGCGCAGGTTTCCGTGGACGCCAGAACGTCGAAACCGGCCGGCGCCGCCTCCACGCGGTCCCGATGACTCATCCACACCTGGGATTCGCCTCCGTTCACCCCTTCGAACAGGCGGTGCTCGCGTGAGGGCCGTAGGCGTGCCAGCCCATACTCGCCTTTGTCGCCCTTGCGGACCTTGCCCCCCAGGGCGTGTGCGATCAACTGCAGTCCGTAACAGATGCCCAGCACGGCAGGTCCGGCGGTGAAGATTCCCGGGTCAATTGTGGGACTGCCGTCTTCGTAGACGCTGGCCGGTCCACCGGAAATGATGATGCCCCGGCGTCCGCAAAGCTCCGCCGCCGGCGTGTCGCTGGGCCGGACTTCGGCGTAAACGCCCAGGTCGCGAACCTTCCGCGCAATCAAATGGCAGTATTGTCCGCCCGCGTCGAGAACCGTGATCTGTGGTTCCGGGCGGGCATCGGGTGGAGTCTGAGGGTGTGTCGATTCCGCCGCCACGGTCACAATCAGAAATGATCCTGATTCATGCGTTGCACGATCAGCTTCTCCGATTTATCCAACAGATTCTTCGCCTCGGGCATGTAGCCGAGGGCCTTCGTCACTTCAGGGTCCGTTTCCACGCTGACCTTTTGCGAGTCTTCGTAGCTGAAGGCGGTTACATACATCTCCCGCTTCAACTGATCGCGAATCCACTCGTGGTTCTCGGTCCAGTCGGCCTCGATGAACGGAACCTGCTCCTTCACGAGAAACTCGTGGAAGTCGTTTTCGATGTTGGCGTCAGGCGACCAGCCTTTGGGCAGCTTCGCGTCGTGGGTTCCAAAATACTTCGCCGTGAAATTGAAGAAAGCGTAACGACGTATCAATTCGATCTGGAACTTATCAGCCTTTGGAGTATCGATCTTCTCGTCAGGCGTGATACCGCCACCGCCATAAACGGTCCGGCCGATATCGGTCATTTTCACGTCGGTGGGATTCTTCTGCTCCACGTGCTTCCCATAGTAGTAGTCGAGGAAGGAGATGTTCGAATAGTCGCGCTGGATCAGGCGGTTGCTCGGCGTGTAGTAGTGGGCGGTGGTCAGCGCCAGCCCAGTACTCTCCTCCAGCGGATACACCGTCTGCACCAGGCCCTTCCCAAACGTCGTCTCGCCGACGATCAGTGCCCGGTCGTGATCCTGCATGGCTCCGGAGACAATTTCCGCGGCCGAAGCCGAATATTGATTCACCAGCACGATCATGGGGTAGTTCTCCCCCAACGCGCTACCGCGCGCCAGGTAGGGCTTCTCCGCGGAAGCGCGGCCGCGATGCGAAACCACCACTTCGCCTTTGTGCAGGAAATGGCCCGCCACCGCGACGCCTTCGTTCAGAAGGCCACCCGGATTGCCGCGGAGATCGAGGATGAGGCCTTTAATGTTCGATTCGCCCAGCTTCTTCAACTGGTCCTCCATCTCCTTGCTGGTGGTCTCGTTGAACTGGCTGATTTCCAGGTAGGCGATGCCGGGACGGAGCCAGAACGCCTCCTCCACGCTATTGCGAGGAATCTCGTCACGGGTGATATTGAAGGTGATCGGCTTATCCACGCCGTCGCGGGCAATCATTACCGTGACGTTCGTTCCCTTGGGCCCTTTCAGGAGGTCAGCGATCTCGGAGGTGGTGAGATTGTCGGTGCGCTTCTCGTCGACTTCGAGAATGACGTCGCCGGGGCGGAGGCCAGCCCGATAAGCCGGCGAACCGCCGAAAGGCGCGATCACAATGGTTTTACCGTTGCGCGGGCCTACCTGCATTCCCACGCCAAAATAGTGCCCTTGCTGATCATCACGAAGAGAGGCGAAGTCCTTCGGATCGAAGAAGTTGGAATGCGGATCGAGGGTCCGCAGCATGCCGGGAATCGCGCCCTTGTAGATGGCTTTGTCGGCGGTGGGCTTTTCTGCGGCGTTCTCCTCAACTGCCTGATACACGCGCGTGAAGGCCTTGATGCTGCTCTTGACGTCGTCTTCCGGAGCAGCCGCGGCCACGCGCGTAAGTCCTGGGCCCAGAAGACCTCCCGCCAACGAGCAGAGCCCGATGAACAGAGGTACGAGCACGAGGGAGGGGCGTCGAAAAGACATGATAATCCTGATTCTCATTATAGCGGCTGCCAGCGCAACACTAATATGGACGCGCAACTGATCAGTTCGGGTGCAACCTGACGGGTTTGGCACTCGGGGAGGGCATGGACCCTTAGCCCAGCCGGAGACGCATTTCGTTGGTTGGGCCGAAACCGAATGCTTCGTACAGGGCGCGTCCGTCGTTACTGGCGTGCAGCGCGACGGCGATGAAGCCTTCCTTGCGACACCATTCGAGGATCGTCGCCACCACTCCTTTGGCGATTTCCTGGCGCCGGTACTCTGGCTCCGTATACACGTTGAGTATCCAGGCGCGGCGCGATTGCTTTTCGCCCGGAAACCCTGGCCACGCCGCGATCAACAGACCGCCGCCTCCCACCACCCGGCCGTCTTCGGCTTCCACCAGCCAGGCGCGGTAGGCGCCATCGGGCAGCGCTGTTTGGAAATAGGAGATTGCCGCTCGTTCGACGTCATCCAGAAGGCCGTCGTCGAGGTAGCCCATTTCCCGGAACATTTCCCTGCGGTGGCGCAGGAGGATGGCGAGATCACTTATGCTGGCCAGTCGAGTTCGAAACATCCGCACCACTATTATCGCGGTGCGTGAGGCGCCGCTTGATGTCTGGCCAGAATTCCTTCAGCTCGTTGGAGAAGGCATCGGTGGCCACCTGTGTATAGGTCCGCTGCCAGGTGGGGGCCAGCCCGCGGGCCTGCGGGTAGTAAAGATTCCCGATCGAGGCCGCCGCGCCGTTCCCAAGCCACTCGGAGAAATTGAAGCGCGCTTTGTCCGCGTCCGAGCGATCAACCATCACGCGGGTGCCGGCGTACCAGATGCGCCGCCATTTCCCCCCTTCCCACATAGGAAAATAGCGGGGATCTTCGCGCAGGAGCGTCGGCACGATTGCTTCGGTCATCATGTTGCCTTCGACCTGGTCACCATAGGAGGTGATATAGCGATGAGCATAACCCTTCAGGCCCTGACCGAACGACGGATTCTGATTTTCGAGCTGATAGAGCGCGGCGAAAGCTCCGGATACGAAGTAGACGGGATAGTCGAAAGAGTCCTTCATGGCGATGGTGAACTTCTGGCGGGGAGTGATGGAGTGATATTCCGCCGACTTCGGCGCGGTCCGATAGTTCGGCAACACGCCGAAAATGCGCTTATCGGGTTGCTGGTCTCCGCTCTTGTCTGGCGGGGTCCCGGGCTGTGGCCTGCTGGCAGCCGTGCCCGCCGGCTCCGGCGTGGGCGCCGTCGCTGGAGCGGGAGCGGGCTGCTGTGCCAGCATCCCGCATGGAATCAAGAGGCTGAGCATAACGCTGCCAAGTCTGCCAGTTCCGAAGTGGGCCATGGAAGGTCCTTTGTAAGTATTTGTAAACAGTTGGGTTCCGTTACGTTTTAATGATGTCCGATGGTGACTGATGGTTACGTGAGAAGCGCTTTGTCGAGGGCGTCACGGAAACGGATCAGGTCGTTTTCGTCGTTGTAGAAATGCGCGGACACGCGCAGGGCTCCGTGGCGCGCCGAAACGTATATCTTGCCCTCTTCAAGGCGCTGTCGCAGCGCGCCTGCGTCGACACCCGGAAAGCACGCGGTAACGATCTGCGAGCCGTGATCGGGGACCGTGGCGCCGGCCGCGAGCAGAAGTTCGCGTAACCGGGCGGCAAGCCCCATGACGCGACGTTCGATGGCTTCGGGGCCGAGCTCCAGGTGCATGTTCACGGAAGCATCCAGCGCGTATACGAGGGGCATGGCCAGCATGCCGCCCTCGTATTTTTCGGCGCGTGGCGAGGGCCGGGGGCGGCCGGGGTGAAGATTATCAACATTGCGCCAGTCATAGTGGCTGCGCCATCCGACCACGTTGGCTGGCAGCCAATCGCGCACGTCCGGGCGCAGGTAAAGGAAACCGCAGCCATTGGGGCAAAGCAGCCACTTGTATCCATGTACCGCGAGCGCTGCAGGCTGGACACGCTCTACGTCGAAGCGCAACGCGCCCACGCTCTGCGTTCCATCCACGTACAAGGCGATACCGCGCTCTCGCAGGCGCGGTCCGATGGTCTCCAGCGGAGGCCGAAAGCCGGTTGCGTAGTTCACCGTGCTGAGCAGGACAAGACGTGTTCGCCCGGACAAGGCCTCGTTGAAACACTCCCACGCCGTCTCGACGAATTCGACGCCCCGCTCTACCAGTGCCGCGGGAGCGTATAGATTATTGGGGAATTCGTGCGCCAGCGTGACCACTCGATCACCGGCGCGCCAGGCGATGCCGGCGATCAACGTGCCCAGCGCGGTTGAGGCGTTCTGCACGAAGGCGATGTCGTCGGCAGAGGCGCCAATCAGTTGCGCGATTTTCGCGCGGGTCCGCTCGGCATCTTCAAACCAGCTCAGAAAGTCACGACAGGCTGTTTCATCGCGGCGGGTGAAGTGCTGCGAGACGGCCTCCACGGCGCGGTGCGGCAATTGGCCGAAGGTGGCTGTGTCCAGAAACGTGCATCCCTGGAGAGCCGGAAACTCGGAGCGAACCCGCTGCCAATCCGTGCTCATTGCACTGCGCTCTTCACGAACCTTGCGGCCTCGCCAACGGAGATGTTGTATGAGATCCTGGTTCGGTCGAGCACCTCCACCAATCCCAGCGCCAGCTTCTTGCCGACGGTGATGCGCCAGGGAACGCCAATGAGGTCGGCGTCTTTGAACTTCACACCGGGCCGCTCATGGCGATCGTCATACAGCGCGTCGAGGCCGATGCTCGCGCACTCGGAGTGGAGCGATTCGGCGGTCTCCCGCTGCCCGGCATCCTGAACGTTGACAGGCGTGATTACGACTTCGAAAGGCGCCATCGCGGCGGGGAGCACGATACCGTCCTGGTCGTTCCATAGCGTGACAGCGGCGCGGAGCATGCTCTCAAAATCAATGTGGGCGGAGCCCATGCGGACGGGCACTTCTTCGCTGGCTTCGCTGGTGACGTGCGGATCCGCCGAAGCCAAAGTACGGAAATGGGCGATTTCAATCACCTTGCGGAACGCGAGGGTTGCGCCGCAGTCCTGGCAGGTGTCGCCGTCCTCGACGCGGCGAAGGTCAAAGTATTCGGGCTGGAAATCCGCGCCCGGAGTGACGTCGCGCAGGTGGTAATCGTCGCGGTTGGCCCCCGCGATCATATTGCGCCTCCCCCGCAAGGCCGCATCCGCGAGAACGCGCATATTAGTCACTCCGACCGGACCGAGCGAACCGGCCCCGGCGCCGAACCATGCCCGAATCTCATCCGGTTGCGCGACGCGAACGGAAAGCACGCCCAAGGCCAGGGAGAGTTTCGTTTCGCTCAGCTGGTGATCGCCGCGCACCAGTACCAGCACAGGACGGCTGGCGGCAACCATCACAAGGCTCTTCATTTGCGCCGTATCGGGCAGACCGGTGAAGGCTGATATCTCGGCGATGGTCTTGCGGCCCGGCGTATGAAACGCCTCGGGTGTTCGATCGCCGTCGGGATCGGCAAGGAGAGGCGCCGAAGGAGTCGCCGCCGCCCGGTCTCGCATCGCCGAGTAGTGGCAGCCTGGGCATTGGGCCACGGAGCTTTCGCCGGCAGTGGATTCAACCACGAATTCGCGCGAATCGCCGGTTCCAATGGATACGAACGGCAACTGGCACCGCATGAAGATCCGCTCAAGAACCCGCCAGTGCCGCTCGAAGCAGGCGTTGACGCCTAACGTCCAGAACTGCATGCCGCCGCAGCGAAGCTGATACCAGATCTGCGGAAGTTGGCGGTAACTGCGCAACTCGCGCGCCAGAATGGCGGCATCGTCGTCGTGGGACACGCAAATTTCCTGTGCGCCGGTCATTTCCATCTCTTCGCGCGCGACGCGCTCAATCCTGCGTAGCGCACGATGCCCAAGGGGCAGGTAGCCGAGCCGGTCCGCCGAAAGCCGCCGTATGTAGCCAGCCCGAATCAGCAGCCGATGGCTGACCGTTCCGGTCTCCACCGGATTCTCCCGCAATGTGGGGATGAAGAGCTTGCTCCACAGCATGAAGATCTCAGTGTAGCGAAGGCCGCCTTTGACCCCGCCTCCAGGCAGTACAATGTCCCGATGAAGTCCGGAGTCCTGGTATTTCTCGCGGTCGTCTGCCATCCGGTATTTGCCGCCACGCCCCGCGACGAGATTGACGCTTTCAACCGAGCGTTCCGTGAAGCCACCCTGCACATGGATAACGCCGCGACCATGGCGCTGTGGGCCGAGGATGGCGTCGCTCTGCTGCCGGGCATGGCGCCGTTGGAAGGCAAAACGACGATCTCGAAATGGCTGGACGGTGTGGTCGCGGGGTTGACTGGCTATCGCGTTGCCGCACAGGACAACGATTTCCACGACATCCTCATCTCCGGGAAATGGGCTTCGGAATGGGGCACAACTAATCAGGTAGTGCAACGGCCCGATGGAAAACCGGCGATCGAGACCTGGGGCAAGATCCTGCTGGTGCTGCACAAGGGCGACAATGGCGCGTGGAGGATTCGCGAAGAAATGTGGAACGATGGAGTGAAGCCCTGAATCGTCACGACGCCGCGGCCACGGTGGCCTGCAGCGCGGGAAACTCGATACCCGTGCGCGTGCCTTCGCCCGGCTTACTGTCCACCCACATACGGTAGCCGTCGCCGAAGAGCACCTTGAGCCTCTCGTTGACGTTGCTGATGCCGATGCCCAGCTCAAACAGGCGTGACAGCCGGGCTTCGGAGATGCCCACGCCATCGTCTTCCACCAGGAGGTGAATGCGCCCGCTCTCGAGCCGGCTACTCACCCGCACGGTGCCGCCTTCCACTTTGCTGCTGAGGCCGTGCCGGATACTGTTTTCGATCAGCGGCTGCAACAGCATGCTGGGCACCAGACGGTCCAGCGTGCCTTCTTCGATCTCCTTAACGAAGCGCAGCTTGTCCCCAAAACGAACCAGTTCGATGGCCATATAGTTCTCGATGAAGGTCATCTCATCGCGCAAGGGCGTGAAGTTCTCGGTGTTGCGCAACAAACGGCGCAATATGCTGGACAACTTGTAAACGATGCGCCGCGCTTCTTCCGGGCTGGTACGGATGAGCGAAGAGACCGTGTTGAGCGTATTGAAGAGGAAATGCGGATTGATCTGGCTGGTGAGGGCGGCGAGCCGCGCTTCGTTCAGGCGACGCTGCTGCGCCTCCAGCTTTTTCTCATTGCGGAAGTTGTTCCATATCTTTAGCGGGATGGTGACGGCGAAAATGGTGCTCACGAAGATGGCCAGGATGGTCAGCGCGGAGGGGCGGGGCGAGGTAGGAACCAGCGTGAAGACCCCCCAGGGGTTGAACAGGCGCGCGACTCCAAACCGCAGCACTTCCGCAAAAATAATCATGAACAGGCAGGCGATTCGGAAGGCGGAGCGGCGCAGATCCTGGCGCCGGCGGAGTAACTCCCAGAGGCTCAGATCGAAGAACGGCGAGAATCGCCATACGTCTTCCTTGTCCGGCGCGATATCCCGCATAAGACCGCCCAGCACGCCAATGCCTGCGAACAGCGGCATGGACATCCACTCGCCGCCGATAATACACGCCGGAAGTGAAATCAGGACGCCCGAGAGCAAGCCCGAGAAGTAACCACCGATCAGACCCGCGACAATGCTCCCCTCCAATCCCAGATCCACGGCGTCGTAGCCGGGCAGAAAGCGAGTCGCCACGCTCAACCCATAGGCGAGCGAGAGGATCAGACTGAGCTGGATGCGTTGCAGCAGCGTACGATCGTCGCGCACCAGCATCCGTTGAAACGCCGCCGAGCGCGACAGGATGCTCGCCAACGCCGCCGCCACCGCGACTTTGACCATCAGGATGAGCAGGTACTGCTGCGCCAGCACACTATAATTAGAACAAGTAGCAGCGCATCCATGTCGGGATACCCCCCTGTATTGGCTCTGACAAAAATCGCGGAAGCGGACTTCCCTACTCAGTTCGGGCACTTTCGGATCTACGGGTTTGAGGGAGCCGTGGACGGCCAGACGGAGGAGGCCGTAGTCCTGCGCATGGGCGATGTCACGTCCGGCGACGCGCCGCTGGTGCGTATTCACTCGGAATGCCTCACGGGCGACGTATTTCACAGTCTGCGCTGCGATTGCCGCTCGCAGTTGGAGTTATCGCTGGAGCTTATCGCCAACGAGGGGCGAGGCCTGATCGTCTACGAGCACCAGGAGGGACGGGGCATCGGTCTGTTGAACAAGCTCCGGGCCTACCAGTTGCAGGACGCTGGCGCGGATACCGTGGAGGCCAACGAGAAGCTGGGTTTTGAGGCGGATCTGCGCGGCTATCAGATGCCCGCGGAGATCCTGCATTTCCTTGGGGTCCACCGGGTGCGGCTTCTCTCGAACAATCCTGAAAAGATCGCGGCACTCGAGAACGCCGACATTGAGGTAGTGGAGCGCGTACCGTGCATCGTGGAGGCGCAAGCCTCCAACACAGGCTACTTGCAGACCAAGAAAGATAAGATGGGGCACTTGCTCGATTAACACCCGGTAAGGGTTTCCTCTGGCGCGCCGATAAGTATCTCTGTGACGGTAGTGGACAGGTCCGCCTGCACCATGGCGATCCGCGATGTATTGAAGGCGGCCCGCGAACTCGCGGCCGGCACTCTGGATCGCTTCCGATTCCTGCAGGCCTTCTGCGACAACATCCGGGAACGAATGGCGGTTCGCGCGGCGGCGGTCGCGCTCGGCGGCGCAGTTTGGACTTGCGGCTTTGAACAGGCCGAGGCGGCGCGCTATCAGGCACTCTTTGAGCGTCGCCAGCCCGCGCGCGAGCCGTCATTTCTGGCGCACCCCTTCGCCTCCGGCTGCCTGTATCTGGTGGAGCGCGTGGACGGCGCCCCGTTCGATGACGAAGCGGAAGACGTGCTTCGTCTGCTGGCCGCGGAATTGGCCCTGGTTCTGGATTTTACCGATCGGGCAGATCGAGCGGAGGAAGACGTCCGCAAGCTCGGCACCGACCTGCGGGACCAGATCGAAGAACGCCGCGGCACCGAGGAAGCCCTGCAGGGAGCCAACGACAAACTCACCGAGTGGGTCTTCGAGCTTGAGCAGCGCAACCGGGACACCGCGCTCATGAAAGAGGTCAGCGATCTCATCCAGGCTTGCCTGAGCGCCGAAGAAGCGAACGTAGTGATCGCCCAGTACGCTCCCCGGCTGTTTCCAGTCAACTCCGGGGCTGTTTGCCTGCTGGACCGCACGAGCAAGTTTGTGGAAACGGTTGCTTCCTGGGGTGAGACGGATGGTTGGGAAAAGGTCTTCCTTCCCGAGCGCTGCTGGTCCCTGCGCCGCGCCCGCCAGCACTGCGTCGACACCAGCGAAGCGGGGTTGCGCTGCACACATTTGGCGCCCTCGTTCTCAGGCTGGTATCTGTGTATGCCTCTTATGGCCCACGGTCAACCGATTGGCCTGCTGCACGTGAACGGAAGCGCCGCTCGGGCGGCCGCCGAAGGCGTGGACGCCCCGGCGGCCAATGCTCAATACACCCGTCTGCTCGCCGAAACCGTGGCCGAACAACTGGCCATGGCACTGGCAAATCTGCGGCTTCGCGAAGCGCTGCGCGCGCAGGCCATTCGCGATCCGCTGACCGGGCTGTTCAACCGCCGCTATATGGAGGAGTCGCTCACTCGCGAGATTCGCCGAGCCGAACGCATGCGCAGCTCGCTGAGCTGCATCATGGTGGACATCGACCATTTCAAGACATACAACGACACCTGGGGCCACGCCGCCGGTGATACCCTGTTGCGCGAACTGGCCACGTTCCTGCTGACCCAGGTGAGAACCTCAGACATTGTCTGCCGCTACGGCGGCGAGGAATTCACCCTCATTCTTCCGGATGCCTCGCTTGCGATCACCGCCGAGCGTGCGGAACGAATTCGCGCGCAAGTGGACCAATTGCGTATCGACGGCCACCCCGTTGAACACCCCTCGGTCACGCTTTCCCTCGGAGTGGCGTGTTATCCGGACCATGGAATGGACGCTGAGACCCTGGTGCGTGCGGCCGACCGCGGCCTATACCAGGCCAAGCGGGAGGGCCGCAATCGAGTGTGTATCGTGACGGCCAAGAATCCAGCTGGAGATCCAGCGCCGGGCCTCGCTACTGGAACGGCGAGTACGCCGTCGCCTTGAAGAGCGAAATCTGAATCACGCTGGCGATCTCGCCGTCCCTGGCGACGGACTCCTTGCGAACTTTGATCCACTCCGCGTCTGCGCCAAAAGCGTTCCACGCCTTCTCGCGGGCGGCCAGATCGTCGAATGGGATCAAATAGGTCAGATTCGGAAGATTGGCGCCGAATACCGTCGACGTATACAAGACCGGATGAATGCCGCTGCGGTGGAAGATAGGAATCTCACGCCCGGCGAAGCGCTGGTGCAGCGCGCCCAGCTGCCGCCACGTGGGGGAGTGATAGGTTCGCAGCTCGAAGATCCGCGCCTGCTTTGGGGGTTCACCGGCTGGGATCTCCGGCGAGTAATCGGCGGCCTCCAGCAGCGTGCTGGCCATTTGCTGGCAGGGAGGGTTGGGGGCGCCCTCCCATTTCTCCAGCGCGGCGGCGTAGCCTTCCTGCTGCAGCAGCCGGGAGTGCAGCGACAAAGCATCGGCGGCGGCGACGAATCCCATCACAACCACTAACTGGGGCACGTGCGGCGCTACCAGAGCTTCGAGTAAAATCATGGGTCCGGCGTGGATCTTGCCCGCCGCCGGAACGAAACCGTGCGACATGAAATCGTGCAGGCGCGCAACCTGTTCTCCGTTCTCCAGGAACAACGAGTCAAGGGTGTAATAGCGGGTCCGCGCAGCGCCCGAGTCCGGGTTCGCAGCGGCCATCCCGGCCACACCCACAGTTTGCAGAAAAGATCGTCTTAGCATGGGTTTTCCCGATGATACCGCGCCTGCACGCGCGCAGAGAGATGCGCGGAGCGACTACAATCGAACGGAGCCGATAGACGAACCGAAGCGCACCCAGTGGAACAGGATAGCGGCGATTACTAACGCCCGTGTATGGACGAAAAAACCGTGAACGCGAGGGGGTACGAGCCCGCGAAGCCGTCTTGGCGCGCGTGGGGGGCGCTTCGCCTTAGCACTCCATAACGGCTGAGTTGAAGAAAAGAGGAAGCGGCCGACGTGACCGGCCCATGCGCTTTAGGATTGAAGATGATCGGCGGGCGCGTGGGGATGGGAATTCTCGCCGTGCTCGTAAATCGCCTTGGCCGACCCGACGATATGCGGATCCGGGGCGGTGACAACATCGGTGTCCTTGCCGGCGTACGGAATGGTGTGCAGGATGTACTTTATCGCATTGAGACGCGCGCGATTTTTGTCATCCGAGCGCACTATCGTCCATGGCGCATCCGCGGTGTCGGTGTAAAAAAGCATCGCTTCCTTGGCCTTCGTATAGGCTTCCCAGCGACCCAGCGATTCTACATCCATCGGGCTGAGCTTCCATTGCTTGAGAGGATCCTGCGCCCGGCCGAGGAACCGCCGTAGCTGTTCCTCCCGGCTGACGGAAAACCAGAACTTATAGAATCGAATCCCGCTGCGCACCATCATTCGCTCGAACTCTGGTGTCTGCCGCATGAACTCCAGATACTCGTGCGGGGAGCAGAATCCCATCACATGTTCGACACCGCCGCGATTGTACCAGGATCGGTCAAAGAAAACGATCTCGCCTTTCGTGGGGAGGTTCTCGATGTAACGCTGGAAGTACCACTGGCCGCGCTCCGTGTCCGAGGGTTTGGCGAGGGCCACGACCTTGGCGCCGCGAGGATTAAGATTCTCCGTAAACCGCTGGATCGTCCCACCCTTGCCCGCGGCATCCCGCCCTTCGAAGATCAAGACGACCCGTTCGCCAGCCTCCTTGACCCAGGCCTGCATCTTGACCAGTTCAATTTGCAGTAGTTCGATCTCTTCCAGGTACTCCGACTTCTTCATCTGTTTCGGATAAGGATAGTTGGAGCTTATGATGTGTTTCTTGCTCTTTGCGTCCTTTACCTTGGCGACCAGTTCCCTCGGGATGCTTGTCCGCACCTGTTCGTCGATCAGTTCGACCATGGGGAACGTTCCGGCCAGCACCTTGGTGGAGTGTTTCTTCTCCTTCAGTTTGTGTTTCAGCTTCTTTTTCTCGGCCTTGTGGGCCTCTTTTTCCAGCTTTCGGGCCGCTTCCTCCGCAGCCTTGGCGTTCCCCGTTCCATTCAATACGGTGGCAGAGCTTTCCTTCTCAGCCGGTTTCCTTCGCAGGCTCTCGGCTTTGGGGGTCTTTTTCTTTTCCTTTCGGACCGCTTCTTCCGGACTAGCGGCATCCGCCGTTCCTGCCACCACTATGGCAGCGCCCTTCTTCTCCCGCGTGTTGTTTCGCAGCGCTGCCATGTTTTCGGTCCTTGTTTTCGGACTGCCCGCTCGCCTAAGCCGTTGTCAAGCTGGCCTTCGGGACGCTGTTGATCGTCTTCAAAATGCGGGAGACGATCTGATACGGATCGCCTTCGGAGTTCGGCCGGCGATCTTCCAGATAGCCCTTGTACCCGTTTCTAATGAAGTTCACGGGCATGCGGATCGATGCGCCGCGGTCGGAAAGCCCGAAGCTGAACTTGTCAATAGCCTGCGTTTCGTGCAGACCCGTCAGGCGCAGATGGTTGTCCGGTCCGTATACGGCGATATGCGCGGCGATATTGTCCTGGAAGGCCTTCATGAGGGCTTCGAAGTATTCCTTGCCGCCCGTTTCGCGCATGTATTGCGTGGAGAAGTTGGTGTGCATGCCTGATCCGTTCCAGTCGCCCTTGATGGGCTTGCAATGGAGCTCGACATCCACTTTGTACTTCTCGCAAAGACGCAGCATCAGATAGCGGGCCGTCCAGGTATCATCGGCGGCCTTGGCGGAGCCTTTGGCGAAGATCTGAAATTCCCACTGGCCTTTGGCCACCTCGGCGTTGATGCCTTCGTGGTTGATGCCGGCGTAGAGGCAGAGCTCCAGATGCTCGTCCACGATTTGACGTGCGATGCTGCCCATGTACTTGTAGCCAACGCCGCAATAGTAGGGGCCCTGGGGACCCGGATAGCCGTTCTCGGGGAAGCCCAGAGGCTTGCCATCCTGAAACAGGAAATATTCCTGCTCCAGACCGATCCACAAGTCAGGGTCGTTCTCAATCGTTGCCCGCATATTGGTGGAATGCGGCGTGCCATCCGCATGCATGACTTCGGCAAGAACGATGTATCCGTCCTTGCGGCTCCCATCGGGATAGAGCGCGACGGGTTTCAGGACGCAGTCGGAGCTCTTGCCCTCGGCCTGCATGGTGGAACTGCCGTCAAATCCCCAATTTGGAATGTCGGCCAGAGTGGGCGCCGATTCGAAGGCCTTCATCAGCGTCTTGCCGCGCAGGCCGGGAACGGGCTGCTTACCATCGAGCCAGATGTATTCGAGTTTGTATTTTTTCATGGCAGTGCTCATAGTTCTCCCTGGTTTTAAGTCGGAATGCTGGCGAGCGGATGGCAAGCGAGGCTAACCGCTGGCGTGGAACGCGAGCCCGAATCAGGCTGAACTCCGATTGTGCGTGACTGACGGCCTCTCATGCAACGGATTCGAGCCGGTTGGCCGATAGATTGTCTTTATGAATGGCCTTTGTGGAATTGATGACACCGGCCCGGCCGTTGCGCATCGGGCCATCGGCTTACAATAAAGGGCGTGCGTCTTACCAGACTGATACCCACAGCCAGGTTGATCCTGGCGGCAGGCTTCCTGCTGACGGCAACCGCCTTTACTCAGAACATCAACGGTCCGGAATCCGCTTCCGGGCTCGATCCCAACACGCTCGACAAGACGGTCGACCCCTGCGTCGATTTCTTCCAATACGCCTGTGGGAGGTGGGTAGCCACGCATCCCATTCCGCCGGATCGGCCAATGTGGGGCAGCTCCATGGAGCTGGTCCAGCGCAATCAGGAAATCCTGCGCGTCATCCTGGAGAAGGCGTCGATTGACGACCCCGGGCGCACACCCGTCGAGCAGAAAATCGGCGATTTCTACTACGCGTGCATGGACGAGAAAACCGTCGACGCTAAGGGATTCGATCCGATCAAGCCCGAACTGCGGCGCATCGACGCGCTCTCCGACAAACAGGGTCTACCCGCGGAAGTGGTCCGACTGAACCGGCAGGGGGTGGGCGTGTGGTTCGCATTCGGCTCCTCGCCCGATCCGAAAAACTCCACAATGGACATCGGTGATGCCGATCAGGGCGGACTAGGCTTGCCGGATCGCGACTACTATCTGAAGGATGACGCGAAGTCGATGGAGTTGCGGGCGGCTTACGTGAAGCACGTCGTCGCCATGCTTCAGCTCATCGGCGAAACGCCTGAAAAGGCCGGCGCGGACGCCCATGCCATCCTCGCATTTGAGACGCTGCTGGCCAAGGGCTCGCTCGACGTGGTGGCGCGCCGGGATCCCGATAATCTCTACCATAAGCTGACCGTCGCTCAGCTTAAGGCATTGTGTCCGTTTATCGATTGGACGGCCTATTTCGAGAGCGTCGGCGCGCCGAACATCGGCAGTCTTAACGTGGACGTGCCCGACTTCTTCCGCGCCCTCAATGCCGCGGTTGCGGCCACCAGTCTTGATGATCTCAAGGCCTATCTCAAGTGGCATGTGGTACACGCCGAGGCGGCCGATCTGGCCAGGCCTTTCGTCGATGAAAACTTCGCCTTCTATGGGAAAGCGCTCACCGGCACCACCCAGCTACAGCCCCGCTGGAAGCGCTGCGTGGAGTTCACCGACAACGCTCTGGGAGAAGCTCTTGGTCAGAAATACGTGGACCAGACGTTCGGCGCCGAAGGCAAGGAGCGCACTCTGAAGATGGTTCACGCGATCGAGAAGGCCATGGACGAGGATCTCGGCCAGCTCTCGTGGATGAGGCCGGAAACGAAGAAAGCGGCGTACGAAAAACTGGAAGCGGTGGCCAACAAGATTGGCTATCCGGACAAATGGCGCGATTACTCCACGGTGCACATCGCCCGCGACGACTTTGCGGGCGATGCACTGCGAGCCACGGAATTCGAGGTTCATCGCGACTTGAACAAGATCGGCGCGCCGGTGGACCGCGGCGAGTTTGGCATGACCCCTCCCACCGTGAATGCCTACTACAATCCGTTGGAGAACAACATCAATTTTCCCGCGGGCATCCTGCAGCCGCCCTTCTACAGCAACACGGCTGATGACGCCGTTAATTTCGGCGCCGTCGGCTCGGTGATCGGTCACGAATTGACCCATGGCTTCGACGACCAGGGCCGCAAATTCGATGCGCAGGGCAACCTGCGCGACTGGTGGACGAAGGCGGACGCGGATGCCTTTGAGAAACGGGCCCAATGCCTCATCGACGAGTACTCGAAGTTCAAACCGGTTGACGATGTGCATCTGAACGGTAAACTTACTCTGGGCGAGAACACCGCCGACAATGGCGGCATCCGTCTGGCTTTCACCGCTCTCATGGACACGCTGGATGGGAAGCCCGGCAAAGCGGTGGACGGATTCACCCCCGAGCAACAATTCTTCCTCGGTTATGCGCGTTCCTGGTGCGGCAAACGTACCGAGGAGTTCGACCGGATGCTGGCTCAGGTAGATCCCCATTCCCCCGAGAAGTTCCGCGTGAATGGAGTGCTTGAGAACTTCCCGGAGTTTCAGAAGGCGTTCGCCTGCAAGGTCGGCCAGCCCATGGTAGCCGCTCCAGCTTGCAGGGTTTGGTAAAGGAAGGTTTTCATCGTATGACACGACTGGTCGCTCTGCTGGGAGTGCTCGGCGCAGCGGCGCTTTTCGCTGCGCCCGGATATCACGTGATCCGCAAGATCCATCTCGGAGGCGACGGCTTCTGGGACTATCTGACCGCGGATTCGGCGGGACGCCGCTTGTACGTCTCCCACGGAACCCACGTAATGGTTCTCGATCTGGATACCGGCAAAGTTGTGGGCGACATCCCCGATACCGAGGGTGTGCATGGCATCGCCTTGGCGCCCGATCTGAATCGCGGCTTTACCAGCGATGGCCGGACGAACGACATTACTATCTTCGACCTCAGGACTTTGAGTGTCATTGGCAAAGTGCCGGCGGGCACAAATCCCGACTCCATCGTGTACGACCCCGCCTCGAAGCGTGTCTTCGCCTTCAATGGCAGGAGCAATAGCGCCACCGTTGTTGACGCCGCGGCGGGTACCGTGGCGAGCACGATCCCGCTCGACGGCAAGCCGGAGTACACAACCGCGGACGGAGCCGGCAAGGTCTACGTCAACCTGGAAGACAAGAGCCAGGTGGTGGAGATCGACAGCCAGAAGATGGCAGTTACAAACACATGGCCGCTGGCCCCGTGCGAGTCGCCATCCGGGATGGGTATCGATGCCGCGCATCATCGTCTGTTCATTGGATGCCACAACCACGTGATGGCGGTAATGGATGCCTCATCCGGGAAAGTGCTGGCCACGCCTGCCATTGGTCCCGGAGTCGATGGCAACGGATTCGACCCCGGCGGCGGATACGGCTTCAGCGCAAATGGGGGTGACGGGACGCTGACGGTGGTGGGCGAGACGTCTCCTGGCAAGTTTGAGGTTGTGGAATCGGTGTCCACCCAGCGTGGTGCGCGCACCATGGCTGTGGACCTGAAGACCCATAACGTTTACCTGCCAACCGCGGAGTTCGGCGCGACGCCCGAAGCCACCGCCGAGAATCCGCGTCCCCGGCCCACCATGGTGAAGGACAGCTTTACCCTGGTGGTGGTCGGTCGCTAGCGCGGTTTGCCAGGTGGGTGGGCGATACGCTATCCTGAGATCTGTAGCGACCTGTAAGGATTCGATTCAGATGGCAAATACCATATCCGCTCTGAAGCGGGTGCGACAGACGAAGCGCCGGACGGTTGTGAACCGCATGCGCAAGACGCGGTTGCGCCACGGACTCCGCGAACTACGCCGCCGCATTGAGGCCAAAGACGCCCCGGGCGCGGCTGAACTGGTCCCCGGCACGTTTTCCATTGTGGATCGCGCCGCCAAGTGGGGCATCATCAAGAAGAACACGGCGGCCCGTTACAAAAGCCGCATCGCCGCCCGCCTGCGTTCCCTGACCCCGGCCGCGTAGTTAGCTCGCTTGTAACCTGCTCCGACAGAGTAACGTCGGGTGAATGTAGCTGTTTCAGCCGTTCGCGGGGACAAACAACACAATCTACGGGAGGCCGATATGCACAGAAGCTACGCGGCGCACGGCATCAGCGTGTTGATGCTCGGGTGCGTTGCTGTCTTTGGCGCCGATTCCTGGCAGAACAAGGCGCCTTCGGACTGGACGGCTGATGACGTCACTAAGATCCTGAACGATTCGGCGTGGGCCCAGCAGGTGAAACTGGAATTCAACGGACAGGGCCAGCGCGGCATGGGCCGTGGTGGTGGCATGGGGCGAGGCGGTGGTATGGGCGGCGGCGGTGGTATGGGCGGTGGTGGCGGTTGGGGCGGAAACGGCGGCGGCGGTGGTGGTTGGGGCGGTAACGGTGGTGGGGGAGGCTGGGGTGGAAATGGTGGCGGACAGGGAGGCAACTCTACCGGCGGCCGGCCCAGTCAGGTTCTGGTTCGCTGGCAAAGCGCCCCGCCGGTGCAACTCGCGCTCGCCAAACAAACTGGTGCCGCACCGGCCGCTGCATCAACAGACGCACCGTCCCAGCCGGCCGCGGCTGCGACCGCCTCTGCACCTTCGGCTCCAGCCGCGAACAGTGAGTACATAATCGCGGTGTCGGGACTGCCCGAGTGGTCGGGCCGGCGCAGGCAAAACGCGGATAGCGATGATACTCAGCAGAATTCGGGCGGTAGCGATGAAGACCGCCGAGCGGCCATGCTGGATCGCCTGAAGGAGAGCACCACGTTGACCGCGAAGGGCAAGTCTCCCCTTGGACCCGACAAGGTGGAGCGCGCTGACGACGGCACCCTCTTGTTCTACTTCCCGAAAGCCGAGCAGGCGCTATCGCTCGACGATAAAGAAGTGGAATTCGCTACCCGGATGCTGAAGTGCAAGTTCAAGCTGAAGGACATGACCTGGCAGGGCAAGTTGGCTCTGTAGCGGGCAACGGGCTGGCTGGGCTTTTCGTTCGGGCCGCCGTGGCGGTTCGCGACGCTGCAAGCGATGAGCGTGCACGAATACAGTCTGTGAGTCAGGTCCTCAAGAGGACCTGCAGGCGTGACGCGACTTCCGATTTCAGTTCCTCCGGGTCTTCCGCGACGTGAGCGCGCACCGTTAGCGGCAATTGCTCCCGCGCTTCTGTGAAGCCAGGGGGATCCTGCAATACGAGCACGCCGAATCCGAGGGCGTCGGCCATCATATCGGCGACATGAACCAGTTGCACCAACCCGAAGGCCTTGCCGTTCAATTTGTCGTGGTGATGGGCCACCACTTCCCGCAGATCCGCGGGCAGTCCCATTCTCTCGGTGAGCCAGCAGCCCGCCTGACAATGGTCGACATCGAACAGCTCCCGCTCTGTGTACATCAGGTCAAAGCCGTTGGACTGCGAAACCGCCAGCATGTTGGCAAACGGTTCGGGATAATTAACCAGCAGCGCCAGCCGGCCGATGTCCCGCAGCAAGCCGGCGGTATAAGCAAGGCCTGGGTCGATCCCGCTGGGACGCGCCAGCTTCTCGGCGAGCAACGCTCCCGCAAGGCTGTTCTGCCAGCACCTTTGAAGGGCAACCACTTTCAACGCCGGCCGGAAGTGCTTCCCAAACGCGCGCGTCAGGCTGATCCCTCTGATCCGTTCCAGCCCGAGAACCACGATAGCGTGGGTGATGCTGTTAACCTGGCTGGTTAGACCGTATACGGCGGAATTCGCGATCTGGAGCACGTCAGCCGCGAACACAGGCTCGGAAGAAATGAACCGGCCGACTTCATTGAGGTTCACGTCTTCCCGCGAGACCACTTGCAACAGCTGGGTGGCGACCGCGGGAAACGGCGGCAGATTTTCCAGCGCCCATGGTGTCGTTTCGCCCGGCAGGTCGCCCGAGGCTACGACTGCTTCTTCTTCAGTTCTGGTCACTCCGCTCTCCCTCCGGATTCGGGCGCCGTTGTTCCGGCCCATTGCTCTTATCGGACATTTCTCCGAGTTCTTGTATGGCAGCCAGGGCTGAGTGAAAGATATGTTACGTTTCCGATGCACTCGCCGGTCCCGGGGGCCTCGGTGCGCCACCGGCAGCACAAGATAAAGGATCCTTTGCCTGATAGAATTTATGAAGATAAATGCAGCCAATCGCATTGCTTATGACCCTGTGTCTGGTTGCCACAACCCTGTCTGGCGCTCCGGCGACATCCACTAGAAAAAAACACCATTCCAGCCACTCGTCTGGCCATTCTTCCAGCCATTCCTACTCGGCCAGGCGAAACGTGCCGGCCGCACCCACGCCCGAACGCTACCAGGAGATTCAACAGGCTCTGGCCTCACGCGGCTATTACAAGGGGACGGTCAACGGTTCGTGGGATCCCGATTCGGTGGACGCCCTCAAGCGATTTCAGACGGATCAAAACCTTCCGCCTGACGGCAAGCTGACTCCCTTGTCCCTCATTGCCATGGGACTGGGTCCCAGGCGTTCGACCAGCCCTTCCGGTCAGCCCGCCGGTTCCCTATCGGCGCCACCGTCTGTTTCGGTTGCACCCGTTGCCGTGCAGCCCAACCCCGCCGTGGCCCCACAAGACCCGGCGGGAGCGCATTAGATCGGGTTCGCATATGATCATCGGCGTTCCGAAGGAAGTGAAAGACAACGAGACCAGAGTGGGCCTCGTCCCCGGCAATGTGACCGCGTTGCGGGAAGCCGGCCATCAGGTATTGGTCCAATCCACCGCGGGGCTTGGCAGTTCGATTCCCGATGAGGAGTACGAACTGAGCGGCGCGGAAATCGTTCCGTTGGCGGGGGATGTATGGAAGCGAGCGGACCTTGTGGTGAAAGTGAAGGAACCGCAGCCCTCCGAGTACCCGTTTTTCCGGCGTGGGCTCATCCTGTTCACGTATCTGCACCTCGCGCCTCTGCCCGAACTGACTGCGAAGCTGGTTGCCGCTGGAGTGAATTCGGTGGCGTACGAGACCATTCGCGAGGCCGACGGATCGCTGCCGCTGCTGACGCCGATGAGCGAAGTGGCCGGTCGGATGTCCGTCCAGATTGGGGCGCGCTATCTGGAAGCGCCCAACGGCGGCCGCGGCGTGCTGCTGGGAGGCATCCCCGGTGTGCGCCCGGCTAACGTCGTGATTCTGGGCGGCGGCGTGGTGGGGCACAACGCCGCGAAAATCGCCGTGGGCATGGGCTCGCGCGTCACCATCATCGACCGCAGCCTCAGCCGCCTGCGTGATCTCGACGACATCTATAACACCCAAATCACTACCATGGCCTCGAACGCCTGGGCCACGCGGGAAGCGCTTCGCCACGCCGACCTGGTGATTGGCGCGGTGCTGATCCCGGGGGCATCGGCACCCAAGCTGGTGCGCCGGGACATGCTGCCGGATATGAGACGCGGAGCGGTGATGGTAGATGTCTCAATCGATCAGGGTGGGTGCTTTGAGACGTCCCACGCGACCACCCATACCAATCCGGTTTACTTCGTGGACAACGTGCTCCACTACTGCGTTTCGAACATGCCTGCGGCCGTGCCGCACACTTCCACGTTCGGACTGACCAACGCCACACAACCGTATCTGCTTGAGCTTGCCAACAAGGGGCTGGGCGAGGCTTGCGCCGAAAGCCCGGCCATCCGCGAAGGCGTGAACACCTGCAACGGCCACATTACTTATCCGGCGGTGGCCGAATCGCAGGGCCGCGAATGGCGGGAACTGGCTTCGGTGCTGTAGGCGCTCCCTAAAAAGACCGCATCTCCGGCGTGCCTGCCAGCATCTATCTTGATGTCAAGGCAATCAGCCTTGGACAGAAGGAGCAACAGCATGGCCCTTGAAAAATGGAATTTTGACGCAGTGCACTCCAATATCGGGTTCAGTGTGCGGCACCTTATGGTCTCCAGGGTAACTGGTCATTTCCGGACCTGGGCGGGGACCCTTGCGATCAACGAGGCTAACCCGGCCGCGTCAACGGTCGAGGTAAAGATCGACGCGGCCAGCGTCGACACGAAAGAGGCACAGCGCGACGATCATCTGCGATCAGCCGACTTCCTGGACGTGCAAAGGTTTCCCAACATCGAGTTTCGCAGCACGCAGGTGGAGAAGGTGACCGACCATCACTACCGGGTTACGGGCGACTTCACCATTCGCGACGTGACCAAACAGATTGTGCTCGACGCCGAGTATTTTGGCCGCCAAAAGGACCCGTGGGGCGGGGAGAGGACGGGCTTCGCGGCGAAAACGTCCATCGACCGCAAGGACTTTGGGCTCACGTTCAACATGGCCCTGGAAGGCGGCGGGTTGCTTGTGGGCGACCGCGTCGATATCACGCTGGATATCGAAGCGGTGAAGGATACTGGAGCAGCAGTTTCGGCGTAAACGTCACTCACTCGACCGTTGCGCTCTTCGTCGCCACGGTGAAGCCGCGCTCGGCTTCGCGCACGGTGAGAGTGGCGCGCACGGCGGTGGAAGTGACCAGTGACTTATCCAGCTCCCGCACCTCCTGGTGATTCAGGACGAATGCGGCGGGATGGATCACCGGGTTCTGCGGCGCCGTAGTCACCTCAACGTCAATGGGAACGGTGCCACGGTCCCCGAGGTTCTTCACAAGAACCTTGACCAGCACGGTTGTCGGATTGGTGCGCTTGAGGGTGATGTCAGTACTGAGGTGCGGGCTGATCTTCGAGCTATCGCACCCGGTGCTAATCCCAATCAGCAGCATAAGCAGCGCTGTTCTCATGGTCGTGTACTCATGATCGCTCTGCGCTCGCCGTGATTCGCGCCTTCAACCGGGCATGAGCCACGCGAATCTCCACGGCGCTGTCGGGCGGCGCGTCGCCGCTGTGCTTCACCAGCGCTCCGTGTTCGTTCAAGACAATGGCGTAGCCGCGCTCCAGCACGCGCAACGGACTCAATTGCGTCAAATGAGCGCCGAGCGTCTCGAGGCGCCGAGCAGCGAGCGCGGCTCGCGCTTGCCATGCGTGAACGGCGGCCGCTTCGGCGATGTGCAGTCTACGGCGAACGTCGCCGAAGCGGACCCGCAGATCCAATCCGCGCAGCCGGGCCTCGTACTGTTGCCAAAGGCGGCGGTGGGCGTCGAGGCCGCGCTGAATCGCGCCGCGCACGCGGTAATCAACTTCGTCTACGCGTTGCTGTGCCCGTCCAATGCGGCGGTGCAGGGCAGCGCTGGCTCGTTCCACGCCGCGCTGATGCAGATCTCGCGCGGCCATAGCCAGACGGTAGCGTACGTGCTGGGTCAGTTTATGCTCCGTTCCGGAGAGCTGTTCGACAATCTCCTGCCCGGTGCGGACGGCGAGCTCGGCGGCGGCGGAGGGGGTGGGCGCGCGCAGGTCAGCCACGAAATCCGCGATGGTAAAGTCCGTCTCGTGCCCAATGGCCGAGATCACCGGCACGGCGCTGTTGGCGATGGCCCGGGCGACGGCCTCTTCGTTGAATGTCCACAGATCTTCGATGGACCCGCCGCCGCGCGCAACGATGACCACCTGCGCCCACCGTGAGCGGCTGAAATAATCCAGACCCTGACAGACCTGTTCCACCGATCCCTCGCCCTGCACCAGCGCCGGCCAGATGCGGACGTGCAGCCCGGGAAACCGGCGCAGCAGGATGTTGAGCAGATCCTGAATCACCGCGCCGCCCGGCGACGTGACAATGCCGATGCGCGACGGCAGCCTGGGGAGCGGCCGCTTGCGCGAGGCTTCGAACAGACCTTCAGCCGCCAGCTTCTTCTTCAACTGTTCGAAAGCGAGTTGGAGCGCGCCATGGCCCTGCGGCTCGATGGATTCGGCGACGAGCTGGTACTGTCCGCGCGCTTCGTAGACATCGATGCTGCCCCGCACCAACGCCGCCACACCATCCTGTGGCTTGAAGCGCAGGTAGCGCATGGCGCCGCGGAAGCACACGCACTGAATCTGCGATTCCTCGTCCTTCAGGGTGAAGTAGCAGTGGCCGCTGGTGGCAGTGCGGCATCCGGAGATCTCGCCGGCCACCCAGATATCGGAGAACTCACCTCCCAGCAGGCCGCGAATGCGCCCGCTCAACTCAGAAACGGTCCAGGTTTTCCGCTGCGGTTCGAACGAAATGGCTATCTGCTCCATGCCTGAAGTACCAGTGTGCCAGAGAAGGGCCGATGTTATCCTGTGCACGTGACCCGCTTCCTCATCAGCGCGCTTTTCCTCGGAGCCGCTGTTGCGCAGGATACTTCGGGTGTTCCGGCCGACATTCAGGCCACCGCGGACCGCATTCGAACGGAGTTGCGCATACCTGATTCTTCGGCCCCTACGGCCGCGCCGGCTGGTCAGTCCGCACCACTGATCACTTCCGCGGACGAGGAAGCCGACGCCGAAGACAGCGCCATACTGTTGCGGACCATGCATACGGTAACCGTGGACGACCTCGTCGCCTCCGCCCCGCTTCGCGACGCCGCCGAGATGGATGCACGCGAGATGCTGGACGCCGCTCAACGAATGGCCGAGCGCGGGGATAAAGAAGCCGACCGAGTTGACGTTCTGGTGGCCCATGGCGACGCACCCGCCGATGCCTCGGTAAGCCGTCGCGAAGAGGCCGCCCGCCGGCACGACATTCTCGATCAGGTGACCGACCGGGCAGCCATGCTCTCGCACTCGCTATTGTAGCGCTGGCCGATTGTGACCGCGCGTACGAGAGGGTCCTTTCGATTCTATCGCCCCAGCGCCGCCACCGCTGCCTTCACCTGCGGATCGCTCTTCGCCTCTACTTCATCGCCCTTAGCCACGCCGAAGGCCTGGTTGTAGATCTCGGTTTGCAGCCGCACTTGAATCCAGTCGCGATCGTGCAGCCACTCGGCCTCCGGCGGCTGAATGCGTCTTTCCGAGGCGTACAACTGGAAATCGTCGAGAATCGCTCCGCTCACTTCGAACGGTTCCGTCAGCTTGTGTTTCTGCGTGTAGTCGGTGGCGAATGAGGTCAGCGCTCCGCTGCCATCCAGCGCTATGCGGAGCCTGGTTGCTTCTTCCGGCGCCACCACTATGTCCGGCTGAATGCCGCCGCCGCCCGGCACCTTGCGTCCGCCGTCCGTCTCGTATTCGCGATGCGCGGCGATGTCACCCAGTTGCCCCTCACTCAGCGGCCTCTGGATGGAACGGCCGCTGGGCGTGTAGTAAAACGCGGTGGTCAGCGCCATGGCCGTGTTCCCCGAAAGCGGCATGACGCTCTGCACCAAACCTTTGCCGTATGTCGGCACGCCGACAATCGTGGCGCGGTCATGATCCTGCAGTGCGCCGGTTACGATCTCGGCGGCGCTGGCGGTCTTCTCGTTCACCAGCACGGCGACAGGGAAATTGTACGGAGCCGCGTCCTTGGGCACGTCCACTTCCTGGCTATCCTGCACGGCGCGTCCGTGCGCGGTGAGTATCCGCTGGCCCGGCTTGAGAAAGTAACTGGCGCAAGCCATGGCCGTCTGCACCACGCCGCCGCCGTTGTTCCGCAGGTCCAGTACCAGTCCCTTCAGGCTGGCGCCGCCGAGCTTCTCGATTGCCTCCTTCAGCAGTTTCGCGGTCTTCGGATCGAAGCTGGCAACTCGAACATACCCGATGCCCGGTTGCAGGAGGAATGCGCGGTCGACACTGGGAGCGTCAATGAGTTCCGGGTCCAGCGTGAATCTCAACGGCCGGACGCTGCCCGGTCTGCGCACCAGAAGCTCCGCCCGTTTCTGGTGGGATTCGCCTAGAAACTGCACCAACTGATCAAAGCTAAGCCTGGCCAGTGGCACGTTGTTGATCACCACAATCTCATCACCGGGCGACAAACCGGCCCGCGCCGACGGCGTGCCCGCCAGCGCCTGTAGAACGATGACACGCCCAGGCAGCACTGAAACCACGCTGCCGAATCCCTTGGTCTCGGAGCGCTCCATCGTCTTAAGCTGCTCAAACTGATCCGGATCGAAGAATACCGAATGCGGATCCAGTTCGCGCAGCATGGAAGGGATCGCGCCGTCGTACACCGCGCGCTCGCTGTCAATCGGGTCGGCCTCGCGGTCCTCCACGGTAGCCAGCACCTGGCTGAAGGTCCGCAGCGACGATTCCACGTCGCTCATCGATGGCGGAGATGGAGGCGGCGCGGCAAAAAGGAACAGAAACGGCAGAAGCATTCTCTTACCGCGAGTAGCGGAGCCCCTCTCGCGTACGATGCCGCTCCAAAGCCAGCTCAATCAGCCGGTCGAGCAGCTTCGGCATGGGCAAGCCGCAATGCGCCCACATCTTCGGATACATGCTGATGGAGGTAAAACCTGGAATCGTGTTGATTTCGTTCAGAAACAACTTCCCGGTATCCTGTTCCCGCAAAAAATCGACGCGCGCCATGCCCTCACAGCCCACGGCGCGATAGCTCTCTACGGCGAGGCGGCGCATCTCCGCCGTCTGGGTCGCATCAAGGTCCGCCGGCAGCACGGTCTCCGCCTCACCCAGCAGATATTTGTCTTCGTAATCGTAGAATTCCCGCGAAGGCAGGATCTCGCACGGTATGGCCGCCTCCGGGTGCTCGTTGCCGAGCACGGCGCACTCGAACTCGCGTCCGAAGATGCCCCGCTCCACGATGATTTTCGTATCGAACTGCGCCGCCAGCCGCAAGGATTCGCGCAGCTCGGTCTTGTCGTGCGCCTTGGAAATCCCCACCGAGGAGCCCAGGTTGGCGGGCTTCACGAACACCGGAAACGGCAGCGCCGCGCAAGCCGGCAACCCGTTTTCGATTTCATCGCGCGAAATCACCACGTACTCCACCACCGGCACCCCGCGCTCGGCGCAGAGCCGCTTGGTGACTTCCTTGTCCATTGCCACCGACGATGCCAGAACCCCGGCGCCCACATAGGCCAGGCCGGCCATCTCGAGCAACCCCTGCACCGTGCCGTCCTCGCCAAAGGTGCCATGCAACACGGGAACTACCACGTCGATACCCGGGTTAGCGCCTGGCTCCGGCAGAATCGCTCGCGGCGACCAGCGGCCCTCTTTCGAGATCAGGTACTCGGACACGTCGTATCGCTCGCGGTCGAGCGCATCGATCACCGCCCGCGCCGAGCGCAGCGATACTTCGTGTTCGCTGCTCCGCCCGCCGAACAGAACGGCCACGCGCAGCTTCATAGGATCCGATTTCCCAGCGCGGACATAATCAGTTCGACGGCCAAAACGGCCGTTCGGTTTACTTCATCAATCACTGGATTCACTTCCACCACATCCATGGAGCACATCATTCCGCTGTCACAAAGAATCTCCATGGCCAGATGGGCCTCGCGCCAGGTAAAGCCGCCTTTCACCGGGGTACCCACGCCGGGGGCCTCGCGCGGATCGACCACGTCCATATCGAAGGAGACGTGGAAAGCACCGGTTCCGGCCGAGGCAATGCGGATAGCTTCCTCCATGACGGTGCGCAGGCCGCGTTCGTCGATGTCGCGCATGGTGAAGGCGCTGACGCCGGAACGCCGAACGTGGTCGCGTTCGCGCTGATCCACCGAGCGGATGCCCACTAGCGCGACGTTGCGGGGGTCCACCTGCGGCCCGGGGCCGCCGATGTCCGTCAGTTCGGCCGGTCCGATGCCGATGCAGCAGGCCAGCGGCATCCCGTGCACGTTCCCGCTGGGCGATGTCTCGGGTGTATTCATGTCGGCGTGGGCGTCCACCCAGATCAGGCCGATTCTCCGGTTCTGTTTCCGGAAAAAACGGGACACTCCGGAGACCGTCCCCGCGGCAATGGAGTGGTCTCCGCCCAGGATGATGGGCGCGCGGCCCGCCTCCATTGCCCCTTCCACCATGCCCGCCAGAGTCACGCATGTCTCGGCGATCTGCGGCAGATACTTCGTTTCGGCCGGCCCCTCGCCAACCATCTCCGCCTGCACCACCGGCGCGTTGCCCAAATCCACCACATCGAAGCCAAGCGAGGCTACGCGAGCAAACAGATTGGCCACCCGCACTGCGGACGGACCCATGTCCACGCCACGCCGGCCCGAGCCGAGATCAAGCGGCGCGCCGATGATGGCTATGGAAGAGTGGCGCATTCCGTTACCCTGGCACCTCAGCAGCTCGTTTCCGAACCGCGAGGGTAACGGAGCGGCCCCTAAATGAAATACTCACGGCCGGGTCCGATAGAGCATGCGTGGGAACGGAATTGTTTCGCGGATGTGCTCCAGCCCGCAGATCCAGGCCACCACCCGTTCCACTCCCATGCCGAAGCCGCCATGCGGCACCGAACCGAACTTGCGCAGATCCAGATACCACTCGAACGCCTCGCGCGGCAGATGGTGTTCTTCCAGCCGCTGTAACAGCAGATCGTAATCGTGAATGCGCTGCCCGCCGCCGATAATCTCACCGTACCCCTCGGGCGCAAGCACGTCCACGCCCAACACCAGCTCGGGCCGCACGGGATCGGGCTGAAAATAGAACGCCTTCACTTCGGATTTGTATCCGTCCACCATCAACGGCCGGTCGTAATCCTCGCTGATCAGCGTTTCGTCGGTTCCGCCCAGATCGTCGCCCCATTGAATGGCGCTGCCCTTCTGGTGCAGGCGTTTCACCGCGTCATCGTAGGTCATGCGTGGAAACGGCGCGCGGATGGCTTCCAGTTTGCTAATGTCTCGCTCCAGCGCCTGCAGGTCGGCCATGCGTGTTTCCAGAACCCGCTGCACCACGTGCACCACGAGCGCCTCGGCCACCTGCTTCACGTCCTCCAGCGTCGCGTAGGCCATCTCCGGTTCCACCATCCAGAACTCGGTCAGGTGGCGCCGCGTTTTGATTTCTCCGCGCGAAACGTGGGGCCGAAGCAATAAACTTTGCCGAAGGCCATCGCGTCGGCTTCGTTGTAAAGCTGGCCCGATTGCGTCAGGTACACCTTCTCTTCGTCGAAGTAGTTCACCTCGAACAGCGATGTAGTTCCCTCGCACGCCGACGGCGTGAAGATGGGCGTATCCACCAGCGTGAATCCGTTGTCGTCAAAGTAATCGCGAATGGCTTTGATGATGGCATGGCGAACGCGAATGATCGCGTTCTGGCGGCGGCTGCGCAGCCAGAGGTGGCGATGGTCCATCAGGAAGTCGGTGCCGTGATCCTTCGGCGTAATCGGGTATGGGTCCGCTTCGGACACTCGCTGCAGCATCTCCGCCGTCTCCACGTCCAGTTCGTAGCCGCCCGGCGCGCGCTGCTCCGCGCGCAGCTTCCCGGTGACGATCAACGACGATTCCTGGGTCAGGTTTTTCAACGCCTCGAAAGTTTCCTCGGGCAGGTTGTTTTTCACAGCGACGCACTGCAGAATGCCCGTGCCGTCCCGCAGCAGCGGGAAGCAAATCTTGCCGGACCGGCGAAGATTATACAGCCATCCACAAACTTGCACCGTTTCGCCGGCGTGTTTTCCCGCATCGGCGATGGCGATTCTGGTCGCGGTCTCAGACATTACAGGCTCTCGAGTCTCTCGAAAATCTCTTTCGCTTTGTCGAACGGGTGCGGACCGTACGCGGACACTTCCTTCAGTTCCAGCAGCAGCGGATACTGTTCGGGATGGCCGCCCAGCAGGCCCACGGCCTTCTTCCAGTCTATGGTGCCGCCCTCGCCGAGAAACGGAAACAGGTGCTGGTCAGCCTTGCCGTCGTTGTCGTGGAGGTGTGTGGAACGGATGCGGCTCTCCATGGTGCGAAAGGCGGGCTCCACGCCTTCGTTCATGTTGGCGTGGCCGATGTCGAAACAGAAGCCGAGCTTCAGGTGAGTCAGCGCCAGGAAGTCCACCAGCCTTTGCGCGCTGGACAGCGCGTTAGGAATGTTCTCGAGCAAAATCTCCACGCCCCGCTGGCGAGCGAAGCTGCTCAATTCGTCGAGCGCGTTGAAGGCTGCCTCCACCTTGTGCTCGTCATACTCCTCCCCGCTCACTCCCACGTGCTGCACCATGTAGCGGAATGGAATGGTCTCGGCCACCTCCAGCGCGCGCTTGATTTCGTCCACCATGGTGATCCGCTTCGCCTTGGTGACCTCCGTAATGGTAATCACCGCGTGCGGCCCGGAGCGCCCCCACACGTCGTCCGTGTACAGGGGTGAATGCAGCGAATGAAGCTGCATCTCGGAATCCCGAAACCAGGCGGCCATCTCGGCGGTCTGCGCGCGGTTGTTGTAGTCGAAATGCTGCTTCGCGCAATAAATCTCGACGGCGCCGATGCCCGCTTCGTGGATCCTGTCCAGCCACACGGTGCTTAAACGATGATTCGCAAACAGGTGCGTGGACAATACGTGGTTCATGGTGTTGTCGCGGGGTCGAGGGCGAAACTTCAATTCTACCTGTTTGGGGTAGCGACGGGCCGGATACGGCCGATGACGTCGGTTCACGCGGCCAACGCCTTGGACACCCGGGCCAGCCCCGTCCGAGGTCTCGCCGATCAGACGGCGTGCCGATCTAGTTGCTCGCCCCCGTCAGCGCGATGACGCCATTGTTGTAATATTCCACGAAGAACTTTGGACCGTGATCGCTCGCATACGACTTGCGAAGCTGGTCCGGAGGCTGATTAACGATACAGAATACCGACCGCTGCATATTGACCACTTTGAGGTAGCTGCAGGTCCCCGCCAGGAACAGCCACGGGGTCGTATTGCGATCATGGTTCACGTAGACGTGCGTTCCGGGCCCCATGCGTGGGAGCAACCCCTCCGCCTCTCGTGCCGTGCGTGCGGAGGTGGTCCGAACCATCAGTTCCCAGTCGATCCGGCTCGTGAAGTAGGAAGTCGATTGGAAGAACGCGCACCACGACAAACAGGCAATGGCGATGCCGATCTGAGCGGCCCACCGCAGACGCTCGCCACTCCCGAAAATCGCCAGGGCGTCCTCGAGGAGCAGACCCAGCACGAGAATGAGAAACAGTTGCGGGGCGTATACGTAGTAGCTCGCACGGTTGGCGATCAGGCACACCGGCAATAGAGTCAGCACAAACGCACAAACACCAAACGCGAGACCGGCGCGGCGGCCGAAAATGGCCCAGCCCAGAACCGCTCCCAGTGCCACGGCGAGCAGGGCGGGCGGGAACTGCCACGAGAAATCCTCAGCGCCGAAAATCAGAGACACATAGTAGGCAATCGATTTCAACAGTGCCATGGCATGAAGGTTCATGCGATAAGGATCGTTGGGCGCGAGTGCGGCCCGGTAAGCCCGGTACAGCGACAGATAGCGCAGGCCGAAGACGATCAGGATCAGATAGTGCAGCCAAAGACGCTTCGCCACCTCGGAAAGCGCCGCCCGAGGAGGCATCCGCGGGAGCCGCAGAACCAGCAGTACGGTGAACAGGAGAGGCGTGACGATGGCGAATTCCTTCGTTCGCAAGGCCGCCAAAAACAGGACCGCGCTCAGCGTCGAAGCGCCGCGCCATTCCGCAAGCAGGGCGAGTGTGCTCGCCAGCAGAAAGAACAGGCACATCACGTCGAACGATGCGCCCAGGAAAGTTGCCGTGTCCGCGGTCGTCCACAGGCTGCCAAACAACGCAACTCCGCTGATCGAAATCGGAGTACTCGCGCCCAGGCGCCGGAAGAGCGCGAAAGCCAAAACACAATTTGCAAAATGAATGACGAGAAAACACGCCACCTGTTTCGCATAGTCAAACCCGAAGAGGTCGAAAAGAAGCCGCTCCAGCATCCACCCGAAAGGACGGTCGTTGTAGAACCACGCTGGAAAAAAGTGAACGATCTGATGGTATGAGCCATCCAGAAACAACCCTCGATTCCCGAGTTCGTCCAGCATCGGGAACAGGCCGGGCTGCAGCGCCCAGCTCACCGCCTCCCAACAAAGCGCCGCGGCGCATAGCCCCAGCGCAATCGCCACCAGACGCTTCGCCCATTCGGTGCGTGTCATTCTATTTGGCCGGGGCGGCCAGCGTTATGTGACCGTCGTCGTGATAATCCACGAAGTACCTGGGGCCATGATCATTCGCGTACAACTGGCGAAGCTGGTCCGTTGGCTGGTCGATTACGCAGGTGATGCCCCGCTGCCGGTTCACCAGCCGGAGGTAGCTGCAGGGGCCCGCAACAAACAGCCACGGCATCGTATCGCGGCAATGATTCACGTAGATGTGCGTGCCGGGCCCCATCGGCGGGAGCAACGCATCCACGTCATGCGCGGTGCGCGTACTGATTCCACGCACCATCATATTCCAGTTGATCCGGTCCCTGAAATAGTTGCTGCGCCGAAACTCCAGACAACACCCGAGGCACGCCAGCGCGATACACACTCCCGCCACCCAACGAAAATCCTCCCTATTCACCAGAATCGCCAGAGCTTCCTCGGCCATCAGGCAAAGGACTAGAATCAGAAACACCTGTGGCGCGTACACGTAGAACGCCGCGCGGTTGGAGATCAGGCAGACCGGCAGCAGGGTGAGCACGTAAGTGCACACGCCAAACCCAAGCCCCGCGCGGCGGCGAAAGAGAGCCCAGCAGAAAATTGCCGCAAGCGCCGCTGCCAAAGCTGGCGGCGGGATCTGCCATGTTGCGTAGTCGGCGCCGAAGATCAGCGCCGTGTACCGGGCCATCGATTTCAACACCGTCGCGGCGTGAAGGTCCATGTGGTAGGGATTGCCAGGACCCATGCTGGCACGGTAGGCATGGTACAGGGAAAGGTAGCGGAGGCCGAAGACGAGCAGAATCAGATAGTGCGGCCAAAGACGCCGCCCGATTGCGATCAGGGTGCGTCCGAAGGGCATTCGCGGAAGCCGCATCGCCACCAGCACCGTAAACGCAACCGGAGTAACGATCGCGAACTCCTTGCTTCGCAGGGCCGCCAGGAACAGAATGGCGCTCAGAACCGTTGTGCCGCGCCGCTCCCAGAGCAGCGCCAGAACGCTCGCGAGCAGAAAGAACAGGCAGATTACGTCGTGCGCCTCGCCCGGGTAAGTGGCCGTCTGCGCGCTGGTCCAGAGGCTTCCAAAAAGGCCGAAACCGGCGATAGCTATGGGAACACTCGCCCCAAGACGCCGGAAAAGCACAAAGGCCATCGCGCAATTCGCAAAATGAATGGCCAGCAAACACTCCACTTGTTTCGTGTAGTTGAACCCGAACAAATCGGCGACAAGGCGTACGAAGGCCCACCCCAGCGGGCGATCACCGAAGAACGAATCGGGAAAGAAATGAACGATCTGATGATACGAGCCGTCCAGAAACAACTCCGGATTCGACAGTTCGTCAAGAAGGGGAAACAGGCCGGGCCGGAGCGACCAGCGGACGGCCGCCCAACAAAGCAGGATCGCCAACAGGGCCAGCAGCGCTTGCACTGCCACTCTGATCCTGGCCGAACGCAGAATGCCGGCAATGAAATCCATACGAATGAAGTCCCATTCTATCTATCCCCTGCATGGCGCTATGCTCGTGAATGGTTCCCCAAAATGGTCCGACGCCTCGGCTGGGCGGTAGCCCTGGGAGTTTTCCTCTTCCTGTTGCACCACGCTGGCGTGGTCTCGGGCGCGCTGGCTCCGCCGCCGGGCTATGAGCCGGCGTGGACGTTGCGCAATCTGGACGTCCCGCAATACCTTACGTGGCTGGAAGCCGCGCGGCATGAAGTGCTGCTTCCCGATTACCACGCGCCATGGGTGACCGAGCCGGGGCTTTTTCAACCTCTGCTATTGGCGGCGGCGCGGACCGGACTGCCCACACTCGTCGCCTACTACGCGCCAGTTCTCGCCGGATATATCTTCGCGGCCTTCGCGCTGCTCCACGCCGCGTCCGTATTCTGTCCCGGACGCGAGACACTGTTTGCGCTGCTGGCCGCGCTTTGCACGGTTCCCTTCCGGCTCATCGGATGGCTGCTGGCGCAGGTGCTTCCTCTGCCGAAGGTGCTGGTTGTGCTCGGGCTGATCGACTACTCCTACGACACTGCCGATGGCCTGTTTCGCGGCGGGATGTCCAACTCGGTGACGCTTTCGGTGGGCACCGCACTGGTCCTTCTCTCCATGGCCGCGCTGGGGCGCTTTGCGGAAAGCGGCCAGCGGAAGTATCTGTTCCGCCTGGCTGCGCTCGCGTTTCTCTCCGCGTTTCTGCACCCCTTTGAGGTTTTCGTTATCGTGGCGGCGGCCGCCATTCCGCTCCTCTTCGGCCGCAAGGCGCGGATGTTTATCGTAATTGCCCTCTGCGGGCTCGCCGGTCTCGCGCCGTATCTGTTGCTGAGCTTCCGTCACCGCTGGCTGCGCGACGTGAGCGAAATGACGCGCTATCCGTTGCAGCCGTTCTGGATTCTGGCGAACTTCGGCATCCCCTTCGTGCTCCTGGTGTACCTGCTGCTGATTCGTTTTCGTCTGCCGCGCCGGTCGGATAAGATCTTGCAATACTGGCTCCTCGCCACGATTGTGGTGCCGTTTCTCCCGGGCGCTCCGTTTGCGCCGCACCTTTTCGATGGATTTGCGTATTGCGTGGGCTTTCTGCTGGTCCGCCGCATCGCCTCCGATGCCGTCCTGCTGGCGGCGATCACGCGGTATCGGCGCATCGCGTGGTCGGCCACGGGCGCGGTGGCCGCAATATCGATTGCGTCGCTCGTGCTGTTGTATGTCCAGATCTGGCGGGACGGCCGTCGCGCCGACCCGGAGTGGCTGCTCTCCTCGGTGCGGCCGATCGCGGAGCGCCCGCTGATCGAATGGTTCCGCGGCCATGCCGCCGCCGATGCGCTGGTGCTCAGCCCCCTCGAACTCGCGCCATGGATCGCGACAGTGCCGCTCACCAGCTTCGCCAGTCACGACGTTTTCGGCATCACTTATCAGCAGCAGCATGATCTTGCGGAACGATTCTATCGGGGAGAAGACGTGCGCAGGGATCTGCTCGACCAGTATGGAGTGCGCTTCGCAGTGGTCCCCGCGCCGATGCGGATGCCTGCGGGCATTCATCGCGCCGATGTGGGGCCCTGGAGCATCTACGAGTTCCCGTATGCGCGCATGAAACCTTATCCCGGGCTCGATGTGCTCGACCCCGCACGAACGCCCTCCCTGCGCAAGAGGCTTCTCGACTGGTTCGCCAGGAGTGGGGCAGGCTCGTAGCCTGCGGCGGGTTTTCAACCCGCCTGCTCGGGTTCCGGCAGGGCACGGCCCTGCCCCCCATTTGAAAGGGTAGTGCCTACCGGCGGCTCGCTTCGACGCCCGCTTCCGGCTGTTGCTGCACTTCCCGAGCCAGCGCGGCCAGCGATTCCGCTACTTGAACCTCTTCCCGTGGCCCGTTGTTCCAGCGAATGCGGCTGCGGGCGTACAGGCCGAACCGATAGCTCAACACCAGCAGGATCATCCGCCAGCCCAGCACCCAGGCCTTCCAGAATGAGCCCGTGACGGAAGACTCGCCCACCCGCGCGCAGTAATTCATCGGGATCTCCACAAACGGGATGCCGTGCTGGATCACCTCCAGCAGAACCTGCGGCCCGAAGTGCGAGCCGCCGATGGTCAGGTGCGGGCGAATCAGGCGGATCGCGTCGCGCGAGAGCAAACGCTGCGTGCAGCCCATATCCGTGAGCAGGGTCGTGTTGAACAACAATTCGGTCATCTTGGCTACGGCCCAGTTTCCCCAGCGCAGGAACTTGCCCATATTAGCGCCCTGCCAGATGAACTCGCGCGTCGTGCGCGTGCCGAACACCACCGGGACGTCGTCGGAGTAGGCCAGCAGTTTGGTGACGTCGTGGCCCCGGAAGGTGCCGTCTGGTTCGGAGAAAATCACCAGATCCGCGTCGGTGCCGTCAATGCCGCACAGCAGCGCGTTGCCGTAGCCCTGCCGGGATTCGAAAATCTCCCTCGCCCCTGTGCCGGCGATCTCTTCCGAGGTACCCGGCGCTGCGTTGTTATTGACCACGGCGATTTCGTCCACCAGACCCGTGGCGAAATAGCTGAGAATGGTGCGGCGAATGGAATCCTTCTCGTTATAGGTGGGAAAAATCACCGCCACTCTCTTGCCGCGCCACATATTACGCGTCTCCCCGCGGGGCTGGCTCGGCGATCGTCAGGAATTGGCCCGCGAAGGGCCGGAAGGGCAGGCGCAGATACAGATCCACCATCCACTCGGCCCGCGGCCAGCGGGACTTCATGGTAAAGGGCGTGAAGCGCGGCTCTGAGTGCACCACGTCGAAGCCGGACGAACACAACAGACCGGTGAATCCTTCGTCGGTGTAGATGGTCTTGTGGGTGTAGTCATCGAAGTAGCGCCGCGGCTCGAGCCGGAAGTTGGGCTGAACCACCACCAGCCTTCCGCCGGGCCTCAGCACCCGGCCCAATTCCAGCAGAATGCGCGCGCCTTCTTCCGTCGTGAAGTGTTCGAAAAAGTTGGAGGCGAACACCGTTCCCAGTGACGCGCTCGCCAGGGGCAGTGGATCGAGCGCGGATTGTATCAGCGGGCGCACGTTTTCGTCCCAGTGCCCGATCAGCTCCGGGTTCATGTCGAGCGCCCATTTTTCGCGCGCGGCGGAGAAACGCGAGAAGTCGCCATAGCCCGCGCCGAGGTCGAGCAGTCCTTCCTGAGGGTCCACCCAGTGCGCCAGATAGCGGCTCAGCGCGCGCCACACTTTCGCGCGGTCCGGATCGAACGGCAGACGGACGCGATGATACTCGCCAGCGAACGTGACCGGCCCGGGGTGTTTAGTCGTGGTTTGGCTCATAGACGTAAACACCGTAGGGACCTGGCACGCGCCGAACCAGCCGGTAATTCTGGCGAATGGCTTCCAGTTGGGCGGCCGGCAGACTTACCCACTCGGCGTCCTGTTCGTGAGCCGGAGGCGCGAACAAGTTGTCGAGCAGGAGGATACTGGCAAATTGCCGCGTCGAGAGATCGTGCAGCAGCGGCGCCGGGTCAGTGCGTCCGGCGCGCACCAGAAGCGAGTAGATCAGCGGCTCCACTTCGATGCTGCCGCGATAGTGCACCAGCGAATCGTAGTGCGTGGAGAGGATGCGGCCGGGCCGGTCGACATAGGATTTCAGCGCGGCGGTTTCGTCGCGGCGGGCCGGCTCCAACAGCGCGCGCTCGGCCAGCACGCGAGAGGTCAGCAGAACATTCACCGAAACGTGCAGCAACAACGGCGCCTGCAGCAGCGTTACCCACGTGCGCCGATTCGCGAACAGACTGGGAAAGAACTGTAACTCTCCCAGCGCGCAAGCGGCGCACATGCAGAGCACCAGCATCATCTCGAGCTGATAATTGAGATCGGAGCCGATCTTGGGGGCCGTCAGCAGCCAGATTGCGCTGGAAAGCGCGGCGTAGATGTACAGGGGAGCGGTTCGGCGTGACGCATGCCACGCTCCCACCGCCGCCACCAGAATGACGCCGGAGCCCGTCAGCATTAGATACCGGGCCTGCTGCTGGAACTTGAACCACGCGAGCGGGTTCATGTTGGCAAAAACGGCGTTGCTGAAGTAGCCGCCGTGGGTGATGGCGTTCAGGCCCAGCGCGATGCCGCCGCCGATGACTCCCACTCCGGCGATCCACCACGCGGCCCGCTTCCGGTCTTCCGCCAGCAGCGTGAGCCCTATGGCTGCGCCCGCGGCCAGCGCGGTCTGCTTGGTGAACACCGCGAGAACGACAAGAACCCCGGACCACGCCAGCGATGAGACTTCGCGTCGCTCGCGGTAGCGCAAAAACGTCGCAAACGCTGCCAGAGAAAAGCAGCATGCCAGGATGTCCACCTGCCCGACAGTTCCCCAGAACAGCACGTTCGACGTGGAAGCGGCAAGGATGGCGGCGGTGGCCCGGGCGTAGCGGTCGCGAATCAGGGGCTCCAGGCCTTGCCAGCACAGCCAGAAGGCGGCTAAGAGGGCGGCAAAGGAGAGTATCCGTCCGCTCAGGTACGGGCGCATACCTAATCGCTGCAGGGAACCGGATGCTGCGTAGAAGATAGGGCCATAAGGCGATACCGTGAAAGGATAGCGATTGAGATCGTAATACAGGCCCTCACTATGGGTCAGCATGTTGGCGTGGATCGCCACCAGAGATTCCACTGGCGTGAACTCGTGCTGCGACCACAGCAGCAGCGCCAGGTGTCCGGCGACTCCGAGCGCGACGACGCCGGCAATCCAAAGCAATGCGCGCTTGCAGGAGTGTTCCCGCGCCGCGGCGTTCACGGGCACCGGCAAGGTTGTAATCGAGGCGGCCATGGATCGCCTATTTGACTCAATCGGCCTTCCAGACCGGAAGCTTTAAGCGGCAGCCACCCCGGACGCGAGGGCCCGGGAGCGGAAGCTGACCGAGACGACGGCTAACGCCAAAACCAGCAGCAACAGGCATGGAATGGCAATACTGATGGGAAGTCCGCTGAAGTAGGGCAGCGGAGAGAGAGCGGCGGCCAGGGCAATACGGAGAGATTTGTACTCGGAGGCGATCATAAGAACAAAGACGGGCAGAAGCAGAATGTCATCGCCAATGCCGGAATGGTAACTGACCAGTAACCCGCACAGCAGGCTGAGCGCGAGCAGCCACTCGTAGTTCTCCGTCTTACGGCACGTCCACACGAACGCCAGCACAACCGCGCAGGAGATAGCGATCTCCAGCGGCCCGCTGGCGTGCAAGGTGTTCACCAGACCATGAATGTTGGGCATCATGTCGGTGCTGAAGTTGATCCACGGATTGCGCAGGGCCTGCACGTACTGTCCGTTTGACTTCACACCGGCGACGGCGGAACCGAGGAGGAGCAGAATTCCCGTGCCCGACGCCGCCCCCGCAAGTGTGCGCCATCGGTTTTTCAGCAGCAACAGCAGCGGTACGAACAGGAACAAGTGAAACTTGATGGCGCACAGAGAGAGCACCAGGCCGGCAAGGAAGTCTCTCTTTTGCCGGGCCAGCAGAATCGACGCTCCCAGAAACGCCAGCAGGAAGGGCGTATCCTGGCCCTGGAGGAACAACGCCGCAATCGGGATACTGAACGACGCGAAGAGCGGCAGCGCCGGGCAGTCCTTCGAAAACCGGATTACGAACCACAGGATGCTGCCGAGGCAGAGCGCGCAGAAAACCGCGTACGCCGCGAGATAGGGGAGCCAGGTCAGGGGCTTCAGTAAGACCGCATAAAACGGCGGCCGGGTGTAGATCACGCTTTGCATGGTCACGCCGAGGATCGAACCGATCAAAGCTTCGTTGGCCGGCTGCGAGTACAGCTCCGGAGTACCGGCCAGGGTGCCGCCAGCATACAGAGCGACGAAATCGTTCTGGCCATGAACGATCCGCTGCCAATGCAGGGCCGCAAGCGTGGAAAGCAGGGCGATTCCGATGACCACCGGCGCCCAGTCGAGAACCCGCTTCATCTTATCTCTGAATCGGCCCCCCGATGGGGCAGCATTAGCGCCCCGCCAGGTCTGGACTTCCCGGCCGGGTTGTGCGACGCTGGCGTTTTGGGCCACCCGGAGGCCACGCCATCGTAAAAATCTGCGTACTAGCCAGCAGTAGCGCGGGGAACTCCACTTTCATCGCCACCGAGCGCACGCGCATTCTGGTGGATGCGGGGCTGAGCCGGAAAGAGATTCTGGTTCGCCTGGCCGCCATCGGCGAGGACGGCGAGACGCTCGATGCGATTCTGGTAACGCACGAGCATACCGACCATGTCTCCGGGCTGGTGCCGCTGGCCCGTTGCGGCGGCCGCCGCAGCATCCCTGTGTTCATGACCACGCTGACGTCGCCGGCCATTCCATGGGGCGAATACACGCCCGTGCTCGAACGGTTCCAGGCCGGTTCCAGCTTTGCCATCGGCGACATCGAGGTGGACAGCTTCACCGTTCCACACGACGCCGCCGACCCGGTAGCGTTTTCGTTTCGCACCCAGGGGGTGAAGATCAGCCAGGTGACGGATCTGGGGTACCTCCCGGATTCCATCAAGGTGCATGTCGGAGGAAGCGATCTGCTGATCCTCGAATCGAACCACGACCTGGATATGCTGAAGGTGGGGCCATATCCGTGGTCGGTGAAACAGAGGGTGATGGGGCGGAATGGTCACTTGTCGAACGATGTGGTGTCCAATTTTATTCGGGACGATCTCGACACCCGCACCAGCACGCTGGTGCTCGGGCATATCAGTGAGCACAATAACCACCCGGCCATCGTACAGTTGACGGCATCGCAGGCGCTGGACGGCCGGGCTTTATTTACGAGACTTGTAGTAGCTGAGCCGCGACGGCAAACGGAAGTGTTTCTTTACTGATCATGATTGCACGGTACACCAGGCCGGAGATGGGCCGCATCTGGAGCGAAGAGAACAAGTTCCGCCAGTGGCTGGAGGTGGAGCTGGCCGCCGCCGAGGCGCTTGCCGAAACGGGCGAAGTCCCGCAGGATGCGGCTCGTTTGCTCCGTCAGCACGCCGATTTCACGGTGGACCGTATCAACGACATCGAGCGCGAAGTCCGGCACGATGTTATCGCTTTTACTACGAGTGTAGCTGAATCGATGGCGGCAGCCGGACACGCGGAAGCCTCCCGTTGGCTGCACTACGGGCTGACGTCCAACGACGTCGTGGACACCGCCCAGGCCCTTATGGCGAAACAGGCTTCGGCGCTGATCCGGCGGGGCGTGGCTGAACTCGCCGCCGCCCTGCACGAGCGGGCGCTGGAGCACAAGCATACGGTGCAAATTGGGCGGACTCATGGAATTCAGGCGGAACCGATTACCTTCGGGCTGAAGCTGGCGCTTTGGTATGACGAGCTGCGTCGAAATCAGGGCCGGTTCGACGCCGCTGCCGAGGATATGCGGGTCGGAAAAATTTCCGGGGTGGTGGGCACCTTCGGGCACGTGGGGCCGGACGCGGAGGAGAAAATCTGCGAGACGCTGGGGTTGAAGCCTGCGGCGATCGCCTCCCAGGTGATCTCCCGGGACCGGCACGCGGCCTGGGTTTCGGCGCTTGCTTTGTTAGCTGCTACCTGCGAGAAAGTGGCGTTGGAGATCCGGCATTTGCAGCGCACCGAGGTGCGTGAGGCCGAGGAGCCTTTCTCGGCTGGACAGAAGGGGTCCTCGGCCATGCCGCACAAGCGCAACCCGGTCACCTGCGAGCAGATTTGCGGGCTGGCTCGCGTTGTACGCGCTAATGCCATGGCCGGTTTCGAGGACATCGCTCTGTGGCACGAAAGAGATATTTCGCACTCCTCCGTCGAGAGGGTGATACTGCCGGATTCGTCCATCCTGGTGGACTATATGCTGGCCAAGACAACGTGGCTGGTGAAGGGCTTACGAGTAAACGAGGAGCGGATGCGGCAGAATCTGGAACTGACAAAGGGGCTGATCTTCTCCGGCCAGCTTTTGTTGGATCTGACTGCTGCCGGGATGCTTCGCGAGCAGGCGTACAGCGTTGTCCAACGGCACGCAATGAGCAGCTGGGAGGACGGCGGTGACTTTCGGGCCGCAATCGAATCCGATCCGGAAATTGCGAAACTCCTTGCACCTGAAGAGGTTGCGGCGGCGTTCTCGGTTGAGCGATACCTGCGGCATGTCGACCGGATCTTCGAGCGGGTGTTCCCCCTTAGTTAGTAGGCTGGCGTACTACTCTGGTAGCAGGCGTGCTACGTAGGTAACTTAGATCGGAGAAGTCGGTTTTTTTGTCGGGCAAAAATCAAGTATTTCAATTTCGGCCCCTTGCCCTTACACTGCTCGTATGGGCGCCACGAAGATCGCCGAGCTTGCGCTGGCGAGAGTCCTGCTCGTGGATGACAACCCGACTGCGCGGCTGACCCTGCAGACCGTTCTGGAAGCGGGCGGCTATCGCGTTGATTCCGCTGCGTCGGCGGCCGAGGCTGTGGGCAAACTGGACGAGCGCGAATACTCCCTGGTGCTGAGCGATATGGAGATGGAATCGCCATTCGCAGGCCTTAAGGTCCTGGCGCACGCACAGATGATGGCTTACAAACCCGCGACCGCCCTGGTGGCAAGCTGTCAGGATGGCGTTGCCGTGGAAGGCCACCCCGACATGCTGGTTGAGCCCGAGGATGTTCCCGATTTGCTCGAGGATATCGCAAGTTTGATCGGCGAGCGGGCGGCTCGGCGCATGCATCGGGAATTACGTCTCCTGCACCTCGATTAGCGCTTTTTCGAAAGCGTCCAGGGCGCCAGCGAAAAAGTGGTCCTTCGCTTCTACCCAGATCAGTTTCTTAGGCTCGGCGAGCGAATCGAAGTAGGTCTGCATGGCTTCAGCCGGTCCGTACTGATCGTTGGTGCTGTGGATGAAGATTCGCGGCACCGCGCACTGGCTATCCCCCCGATACGCCTTCGGGAAACCCACTAAGATGATCCGGCCCGGATAGGGCGCCTCGCAGCCCAGGCGCAGGGCGATTCGGGAACCGAAGGAGAAACCGGCCAGCGTGAAGGGCAGCGCTGGGTAGCGTTCGCGCAGCACGGTGAGGGCAGCTCTTGCGTCTTCCGCTTCGCCTCGGCCCTGGTCGAACACGCCCTCGCTCAGGTTGACACCCCGGTAGTTGAAGCGAAGTACCACCGCGCCCGCCCGCCTCAGCCCGCGGGCCATCCGGTAGACCACCTTGTTGTGCATGGTGCCGCCGTGCTGGGGGTGGGGATGGCAGACCAGCGCCGCCTCGCGCGGGTCGTCGTGCTCGGGTTCTTCGAGCAGGGCTTCGAGTCTGCCGGCGGGCCCTTCGATGAACAGCGATTCGATGCGGCGGGGCAAGATCAGTTCGAGCGGAAGTTGGTGAACTGCATGTCGATGCCGAAATCGTGGCCCTTCACGAGATGGATGACGTCCTGAAGAGTGTCGCGATCCTTGCCGCTGACGCGCACCATGTCGGCGTTGATGGACGCCTGCACCTTCTTCTTGCTCTCCTTGATGAGCTTCACGATTTCACGTGCCTTCTCGATGGCGATGCCCTGCTGCAGCGTGATCTCCTGGCGCACGCTGGAGCCAGCGGCGGGGATGATGGCGCCGAAGGTGAGGCCCTTCAGCGGCACCTGGCGCTTGACGAGCTTCGCCTCCAGGATTTCGGTGACGGCCTTCAGCTTGTACTCGTCCTGGCTGGCCAGCGTGATCTTGTGGTCCTTCTCATTCAGCTCGATGGATGATTTGGTGTTCTTGAGGTCGTAGCGTTGCTCGACTTCCTTCGTCGCCTGGTGGATGGCGTTGCTGACTTCGGCGAGATCGATCTTCGAGACGATATCAAAGGTGTTTTCGGGCATTGGAGGGTACAGGAATATGATAGCGGAGCGTGCGGCACTATGGATGAACTGGCTGCCCATGATAGACGCCAAACAGGCCGTTGAGATCGCCAGGAAGAAGGCAGCAGAGACGCTCAACCCAGGCTCTGCTGCCTGGAAGAGAGTCATACGGAAATGTTGTTGAATGCGCCCACCCCGCCGGTCTCCTAATCGACACGAGCCTGCTGGTACTCTACGTGATCGGAGCGGTGAACCGCGGCCGCATTGGAAGATTCAAGAGAACGAGCCGGCTACACGGTAGCCGACTATGATCTGTTGCCGCGAGCATTTCGGGACTTCAAACACCCTGCCCAGCTCATTCCGCCGCTGGGCCTGGTAGATGCGGCGATTCGGCGCGGTAGCGCTGCGCGCACGACTGCGCCGTGCTGACGGACGACCTGAGCTTATATGTACTTCATGGCTCAACCCGTGAAAGAGTCATCCGCATCTCGGACCGAGCCGCTGAAAAGCGTAACGTCCGGAGATATAGGTAACAGGCGATGGACCGAGGATGGCACCCCCGCACCAGCGGACACTCGGACTGTTTAGGAGTAAGTTAGCGCCCCAATTGACTGGAATATGTGGCGAAGTTGAGCAGCAGCGACGGGTAGATGCCCAGCACCAGCGTCCCGATCACCGAGCCCCACAGGGCGATGCGGATGCCGATGGTCGGGGCCGCGACCGAGACGGAAGCCTCGCCGGGTTCGCGGAAGTACATCACTACCAAAATGCGCAAATAGTAATACGCCGCGACCGCGCTGTTGAGCAGGCCCAGTACCGCCAGCCAGACCATCTGCGAAGTGTGCGTATCGAGCGCCGCTTTGAAAATGTAGAACTTCCCGAAGAAACCCGCCGTGAGCGGCACTCCGATGAAGGAGAGCAGCAGAATGGCGAACAGCCCGGCGATCACCGGCTGACGCCACCCGAGGCCCGCGAGATCGTCGACGTTCACGTAGCGTTCGCCCTGGCGCGAGAAATATGAGATAACCGCGAACGCGCCCACCTGCATGAAAGCGTAGGCGGCGAGATAGAACATCACCGCGGCGATGCCGATCTGGCTGTGCGCGGCTATCGCCACCAGAATGTAGCCCGCGTGCGCGATGGAGCTGTAGGCGAGCATGCGCTTGATGTTCTGCTGGGTGAGCGCGGCGAAGTTGCCCACGATCATGGTGAGCAGCGCGGAGCCCCAGACAAACGGATCCCATTTGGCCACGATGGGATCGAAGGCGGTCATGAAGACACGCACGAACACGGCGAAGGCCGCGGCCTTCGGACCCGCCGACATGAATGCCGCCACCGGCGCGGGCGCGCCCTGGTAGACGTCGGGAGCCCAGATCTGGAACGGCACGGCGGAGACCTTGAACGCGAAACCCACAAACATGAGCGAGGCCGCGACGCCCGCGAGCGTCACATTGACACGGCCGCTTTCAAGCGCGGCCTGAATGGCCGGCAGGCTGGTGGTGCCGGTGGCGCCGTAGATCCAGGCGATGCCATAAAGCAGGAAAGCCGTTGCGAAAGAACCGAGCAGGAAGTACTTAATGGAAGATTCGTTGTTGCGCCGGTCGTCGCGGAGGAAATCGGCCAGGATGTAGGTGGCGATAGAGGAGATCTCCAGCCCGATGAAAACCATGATTAGCTCGTTCGCCGAGGCCATCACCGACTGGCCCACGATGGAGAACAGGATCAGCGCGTAGTATTCGCCGGAGTTGGCTTTTTCGCGCTGCAGATACTGGAATGACTGCAGGATGGCCAGCACGCCGACGCCTATGCAGAGAACTCGGAAGAACGTGGCGTAGCCGTCAATGATGAGCAGCCCGCCGAAGGCCGCGCCTCCCGTGTCGAGCGCGAAAATGGACCCGGCGGCCGCGGCGAACAGGGAGAACAGCGCGAAGTAGCCCAGAGCGTTGCGGCTGCGCCTGCCCATCAGGACTTCCAGCAGCATGATCAGAACGCCGGCAACGATGAGAATAAGTTCCGGAAGGACGCGGAGATAGTCGGCGGACGGAGGCATGAAGTTAGCGGGCATTGCGGGCCTCCAGCTTCAGGGGGATCCGCTGGACGTGCAGCTCCAAAGTAGTTTTCGTTTTCTCGAGAATCCCTGACGTTGCTGTACTGATGGGCGGCATGAAGGACTGCGTGAAGCAGCCCATCCAGACCATCATCGCTATCAGCGGAACGATGCAGGCCCACTCGCGCAGGTTCAGGTCGTACATGTGATGCTTCAGGTCGGCGTTGGCGCGGCCGAAGAACACGCGCTGGTAGAGCCAGAGCATGTAGCAGGCGGAGAGTATCACGCCGATCGCCGCGAAGACGGCCCATTTGAAGTTGGCCAGGGCCGCTCCCTGCAACACAAGGAATTCACCCACGAAATTGTTCAACGTCGGTAGTCCTATGCTCGCCAGCATGGTGATCATGAACGCTTGCGCCAGGCCTGGTGCGATGGTGGCCACTCCGCCGTACGCCGAGATTTCCAGGGAATGGCGGCGCTCGTTGAGGAAGCCGACCAGGAGGAAGAGCGCTCCCGTGGAGATACCGTGGTTGAGCATCTGATAGACGGCGCCGTCCATGCCCGCCTGCGTGAAGGAGAAGAGGCCGAGAATTACAAAGCCCAGATGGCTCACCGATGAATAGGCCACCAGCTTCTTCATATTCGGCTGCACCATGGCTACCAGCGCGCCATAGATAATTCCGATGATGGCCAGCGCGACGATCCAGTCCGCGCACTGGTGCGCAGCATTTGGGAACAGCGGCAGGCAGAAGCGCAGGATACCGTACGTTCCCATCTTCAGCATGACGGAGGCCAGCATCACCGAGCCCGCCGTGGGCGCTTCCACGTGCGCGTCGGGCAGCCATGTGTGCAGCGGGAAGAGCGGCACCTTAATGGCGAAAGCGATGAAGAACGCGAGGAACAGCAGAAGCTCGGCCTGATGAGTGAGCACCAGATGGCCGGTCTGGAACTGGCGAAGGATCTGCACGTAGTCGAATGTGCCGCCCGCCTGGTTATACAAGAAGATCATCGCCGCCAGCATGAGCACCGAGCCGGCCATCGTGTACAGGAAGAACTTGACAGCGGCATAAATACGGCGATCATAGCCCCAGATGCCTATCAGGAAGTACATCGGAACGAGCGAGACTTCCCAGAACACGTAGAACAGGAACAGGTCGAGCGAGCAAAACACGCCGATCAGGCCGAATTCGAGCAGCAGGAGGAACGCGTAGAATTCCTTTACGCGTTTGTCGATGTAACGCCAGGAGAGCAGCACGCAGATGGGCGTGAGCAGCGTCGTGAGCAGAATGAGCCAGAGGCTGACGCCATCAATGGCTACGTGATAGTGGATGCGCGGAGAAGCGATCCAGTTGAGGTCGGTCTCGAAGACGAATCCGTGAGGCGTGTGGAACCAGAATGGCGCGATCAGGGCCAGCGACACGACAAAGATGACGACGGACGCGGCCAGCGCGTAGATGCGGGTGATCTGCGGGGTCTCTTTGGGCAATATGAGAGAGACAAGGAACGCCACCAGTGGCAGTGCAATCACTATGGTGAGCAGGTTCATCGCGCGCCTCCCAGACCCACGGCGAGCAGCAGCAGAACGGACCCGAACACCACCCATGCGGCGTAGCTGCGTATATAACCGGATTGCGCCAGCCGCATGACCGCGCCCATTCCGCGGGCGCGCGCGCCGATTCCGTTCACCGCGCCGTCAATCACTTCGACATCCATGCCGCGCCAGAGAACCGTGCGCGAGCCGTCCACCAGCGGACGCACCACCAGGACGTCGTACACTTCGTCGATCTTGTACTTGTTCAGCACGAGGCGATAAAGGCCGCCCAGGGCGTTGGCGAATTTCTGGGGCAGGCCCGGCGCGCGAACATAGAATATCCAGGCGAGCAGAATGCCCAGCATCCCCGCGCTGGCGGAGGTCCACACCAGCACGGGGTTCTCGCCGCCCGTTTCGGGAAATATCGGTTCCAGCCAACGCGGGATGTTGATGAAACCGCCGCCAAGAGAAAGCGCGGCCAGCACCATCAGCGGACCGGTCATGATGAGGGGCGATTCGTGCGGGTGTTTGTCGCCACGGTACTCGCCGGTGAAGGCCATGAACCACGCGCGGAAGACGTAGAACGCGGTGAGTCCGGCGGTGAAAACACCCACCCAGTAGATCCACGGCGCGCGCGCGTAGGCGGCCGACAGAATGGCGTCTTTGCTGAAGAAGCCGGAGGTGAAGGGGAAGCCGGAAATCGCGAACGAAGCGCACAGAAGCGTGATAGCGGTCACCTTCATGTGCTTGTAGAGGCCGCCCATTTTGCGAAGGTCCTGTTCGCCGTGCAGACCATGAATCACCGCGCCCGCGCCCAGAAAGAGCAGCGCCTTGAAAAATGCGTGGGTCATCACATGCCAGATGCTGGCGGAGAACGCGCCCACGCCCGCGCCCAGGAACATGTAGCCAAGCTGGGAGACGGTGGAGTACGCGAAGACCTTCTTGATATCGAACTGGGTAAGGCCGATGGTGGCGGCGAAGAACGCGGTGGCGAGGCCGATGCCGGCCACCCAGTCCATGGCGATGGGCGCATTCAGGAACAGCGCGTGCGAACGGACGATCATGTACACGCCCGCGGTAACCATCGTCGCGGCGTGGATGAGCGCGGAAACGGGCGTGGGTCCAGCCATGGCGTCGGGCAACCAGACATACAAAGGAAGCTGCGCGGATTTGCCGCAGGCGCCTACCAGCAACAACAGACAAATGGTGGTTAGAATTCCGTAACTCGCTTCCTTCGGCATGCCCGAGGCGGCGGTGAAGACCTGGCTGAAATCGAGCGATCCGAACTGGCGGAAGATCAGGAACATGGCCAGCGAGAATCCGAAGTCACCGATGCGATTTACGATGAAGGCCTTGTTGCCCGCGGTGGTGGCGAACTGCTCGGTGAAGTAGAACCCGATGAGCAGATAGCTGCACAGGCCCACGCCTTCCCAGCCGACAAACATCAGCAGGTAGTTCGACGCCAGCACCAGAGTCAGCATGAAGAACATGAACAGGTTCATGTACGCGAAGAAGCGGTAGTAGCCGTCCTCATGCTCCATGTAGCCGATGGCGTAGATGTGAATAAGGGAGCCGATGCCGGTGACGATAAGCAGCATCACAGCGGTGAGGCGGTCGACCGCGAAATCGCAACCAATGTTCACCAGGCCGCTCTGTATCCACGTGAAGTAGTGTTCAACCAGCGCCGTTTCGAGCGAACCCGCGCTGAACAGCACTTTCAGCACCCAGAGGAACGACAGCAGCACCGAGCCGATGGCCACGGCGTTGATCGCCGCTTTGGGCATGCGACGGCCGGCGAGTCCGTTGATCAGGAAGCCCGCGAGAGGAAATATCGGTATGAGCCAGAGATTCATCGGTTGTCGCCGGTCAATTCTTCATTGAGCTGATCTCATCGATTTCGAGCGATTTGCGATTCTTGAAGACGGTGAGAATGATGGCCAGTCCCACGGCCGCTTCCGCCGCCGCCACCACCATCACGAAAAACGAGTAAATGTGCCCGTCCACGGCCTTCCACTGGTAAGAGTAGGTGATGAAGGTCAGGTTCACGGCGTTGAGCATGAGCTCGATGGACATGAAGACGGTAATGATGTTGCGCCGGTAGAGGAAGCCGGCGATGCCCAGACAGAACAGAATGGCGCTGAGGATGAGATACCAGTTGAGCGGTACGGCGTGCGCGGGAGCCACTAGTCAATCTCCTTTCGCCCCAGCACGATGGCACCCACGATGGCGATCAGGATGAGCACGGAGGTCACTTCGAAGGGCAGTAGATAGCGCGTGAAGAGGGGGATGCCAATGTCGCGCGGGCCGCCCCCGGCGAAGCCGCCGAACCACACCAGCTGGCTACGGGGCAGCAGTGCCTGAATGACAAAGGCGACAATCCCGAGGAAGACCGCCATCAGCGGCACGCCGGCCAGCTTGACCATCTGGCGCGTCTTGGTCACCCTTTCGGCGCCCGCGTTCAGCAGCATGATGACAAAGATGAAGAGCACCATCACCGCACCCGCATAGACGATCATCTGCGCCGCCGCGAGGAACTCTGCGCCAAGCAGCAGGTAGAGCACGGCGAGCGCGCCCATCACACCGATAAGCGAAAGGGCGCTCGATATGGGATGGGTCTGCACCACCAGATTGATCCCGCAGAGCACGGCGATGACGGCGAAGATGAGAAAGAGGACGGTGTCCATGGCTATCTCGGGAACAGCGCCACAACGGCGGCGGTGGCCAGCATCACCACCATGCCGAGCGGGAACATGAAAGTCCAGGCGAACTTCATCAGCTGGTCGTAGCGGAAGCGCGGCAGCGTGCCGCGCACCCAGATCCACACGAATAACAGGCCGAAGGTCTTGGCCCCAAACCAGAACAGCGGCTGGGCGATTTGCTTAACGAGAACGAGCGGGGGGACGAACTCGCCGGCGAGGAAGAGGCCGGCCAATCCGAAGCACGCCAGGGCGACTACCGGAAAGGTGAAGCGGTCCTTCGGGCGCGCCGGGTTCACGGCGGCCCACACGCACACCAGGCCCGCGAATCCCAGGATTGCGGGCGCAACGAAATCCGACCATGGGGTGGGGAAGAGGGGCTGCCATCCACCGAGAAACAGGAGGGTCGATACGCAGGTGACCGTGACCATGTTGCAATATTCCGCCATAAAGAACGAGGCGAAATTCATGCTCGAATATTCGGTGTGAAAGCCGGCGACGAGCTCATTCTCGGCCTCCGGGAGGTCGAAGGGGATGCGGTTGGTTTCGGCGAAGGACGCGATCAGGAAGACGATAAATGCAATCACCTGCAGCGGGAAGACCTGGAAGATGGCCCAGCGCGGAATGAAGCCGAAGAAGAAGCCCGCCTGCGATTCCACCAATTGGCGAAAGCTGAGCGTGTTGGCCAGCAGTAACGGGCAGACGATAGCCAGAGCCATGGGCAGTTCGTAACTGATCATTTGCGCGGAGCTGCGCAGGCCGCCCAGCAGCGAGTATTTGTTGTTGGAGGACCAGCCCGCGAGAGCCACGCCATAGACCCCCACCGCGGAGATGCCCAGAACGAAGATGACGCCGATGCGCAGATCGGTCATCTGTATCCAGGTGCTCACGGGATGGCCGAGCACGTTGAAATTGAGCTCCGGGCCGAAGGGCATCACACAGATGTTGACCAGTGCGAGGGTCACCGCCAGGAATGGAGCCAGCAGAAAGATGACTTTGTGCACATGGGAAGGGATCATGCCTTCCTTGGTGATCAGCTTGATTACATCGGCGAGGGGCTGCAGCAGACCGTGCGGGCCCACGCGGTAGGGGCCGGGGCGGAGCTGGATGTGAGCGATGACCTTGCGCTCAATCCACTGCAGATAGGCCAGCGTCGTCATCAGAACTCCGAAGAGGATGGCGAGTTTGACCAGCGTGACGATGATGTAGGTTAGGTCCATTGGTTAGGAGGCGCTGCCCCGCAATCGGTCATTTTCCCTGATAGAGAGCGCCGGGCGCCTCGAGAACCGTATTCAGCGTCTTGGAATAGCGGCCCAGCGAACCGGAAGTGTAAAGCGTGTCACCCGCCGAGCGGATCAGCTCGGGGCGGGTGCCGACGGAGACTCGGCCATTTACCGCGGCGGTTTGCGCCGCTCCTCCGGTGGATACGATGGGCAAAGGAATATTATAGCCACGCACGTTGCGGCGAATCTCCTCGAAGACGTTGTCGGGCAGCCAGACGCCGATGTTGGCGCCCATCTCCTTCGCCAGCAGGCCGATAATTTCGAGGTCCGTCTTGGTGCCCATCACTTTCACGGCAGCCTTCTGCTTCTGCACTTCGCCGCAAACGTTGGTCACCGTGCCGTTCTTTTCGTAAGCGGAAGCGGCGGGGAAAACGACGTCGGCGCGCGCGGCGGTTTCGGTGAGAAAGAGATCCTGCACCACCACGAACGCGCCCGCCGCCGCCAATGGCGCGCGTTTCAGCGGATTCGCGCCCACTACCCAGAACACGTCCAGCGCGGGTTCGGCGAGGATCTGATCTAACGCCAGGCCGCCGGGCTGCAGGCCCATGTCGAACGCGCCACGGGAGTTGGAGTAATCCACCAGCGGCACATACTGAACGGGAATGCCGAGAGAATCACCGAAGGTGACCAGACGCCGGACCGCGTCGCCTTTGACGGAATCCCCGAACACGATGACCAGCTCGGGCTCGGCCAGCAGCTTTTCGCGGAGCTGATCGAGCGCATCGATCTCCGTGCCCGGCGCGGCCGTGATGGAAGCGGCGGCATAAGCGTGTTCACGAACGGGTCCGGGCGTGACCGTATAGACGTGCGCGCCGTGATGGCGGAAGTTCGCCCGCACCTGAAAAGCGAGGAACGGGTGCTGCTGCGAGAGATCGCTGCCGACGATGACCACGGCCTTGCGCTCATAGAGGTCGGCGGTAGTGGCCAGCGCGTTGACGCGCCCGGCGAGAGCGTCCAGCAGAGTGGCAATGTCGCCGGTGCGGTGGTGGTCGATGTTGTTCGTGCCCAGCACCTCGCGCGTGAACTTCTGCAGCAGATAGTTCTCTTCGTTGGTGGTGTGATTAGAGCCGATGACGCCGAACGTCCCGCCGCGCTGTTTCGTTTCCGTGAACTTCTTCGCGACAAGAGCGAGCGCCTCGCCCCACGAGGCCGGTTCCAGCTTTCCATTCCTGCGAATCAGCGGCGATTGCAACCGCTCCGGGTGCTGCACGAAATCGAAGGCGTAGCGGCCCTTCAGACACAGGAATTCCCCGTTAATGCCGGAATGATCGCGATTGTTGCCGCGCATGATTTCGCCGTTGCGGACGCCGAGGGTGGTCTTGCAGCCGTCCGCGCAGTGCGCGCAGATAGCGCCCACGTGCTGCATTTCCCAGGGCCGCGTCTTGTAGCGATACATGCCGCTGGTGAGCGCGCCTACCGGACAAATGTCGATGCACATGCCGCACTCGTCGCAGGCCAGGTGGTCGCCCTCGTTGGGAACAATCTCGGAAATGACGCCGCGGTTGGATACTCCGAGCGCGTTCACGCCCATCCCCTCGTTGCAGACGCGCACGCAGCGGTAACAAAGAATGCAGCGCGGCGCGTCGTAGAAGACCACCGGCGACCACTGCGCTTCGTCGACGTGAACCTTTTCCTCGATGAAGCGGCTCTCGCCGAGACCGTAGCGGAAGGTCATGTCCTGCAGTTCGCACTCGCCGCCTTTGTCGCATACCGGACAATCGAGCGGGTGGTTGGTGAGCAGCATTTCCACCATGGATTTGCGCGCTTCGTGCACCACCGGCGTATCGGTGTGCACGATCATGCCCTCGGCCACCGGCGTGGTGCAGCCGACCTGCAGCTTGGGCGTTTTCTCCACTTCCACCAGGCACATGCGGCAGGCGGCCTGCAGCGTGTACCCGTCGTAATAGCAGAAGGACGGAATCTCGATCCCTACGGCCTTCGCCGCGTTGATCAGCAGGGTCCCGGGCGCGGCCTTTATGGCCCTGCCGTCGATGGTGAGGTTTACCAGATCAGCCATTTCAGTTACACCACCGCCAGTTCGCTGGCGCGCTCATCGGGGCACAACTGCCCGCTCGCGTGCGCTTCGAACTCGGGGCGAAATTTTTCGACAAACGACATCATCGGCATCGCGGCGGCGTCGCCGAGAGCGCAGAACGTCCGGCCGAGCATGTTCTTTGCGACGTCGTACATCAGGTCGATGTCCGCTTCCCGGCCGGCCCCTTCGTGGAATCGCATGAGGATCTTTTTCAGCCAGCTTGTACCTTCCCGGCAGGGAATGCACCAGCCACAGCTTTCGTGCGCATAAAAGCGCATGATGCGCAGCATCACCTTCACCATGCACGTATCTTCATCCATGATGACCACGCCGCCGGAGCCGAGCATACTTTTCGCTTTAGCCACGGTGTCGTAATCCATGGCCAGGTCGCACTCGTCGGCTTTCATCACGGGGCAGGAGGAACCGCCGGGGATCACCGCCTTCAACTTTTTCCCGTTGCGCATCCCGCCGCCCACTTCGTTGATCATGCGGAGCAGGTTGAATCCCATGGGCAGCTCATACACTCCGGGCTTGTTGATGTGGCCGGAGAGGCAGAACAGACGCGTGCCGCCGTTCTTCGGAGTGCCTAAAGCCGCGAACGCCGCGCCGCCATCGCGGATGATGGCCGGAACCGCCGCGAAGGTTTCCACGTTGTTGAGCACCGTGGGGCACTGCCACGCGCCGACGACGGCGGGAAAAGGCGGCTTGAGGCGGGGGATGCCGCGCTTGCCCTCAATGGAATCGAGCAGCGCGGACTCTTCGCCGCACTCGTACGCGCCCGCGCCACTGTGGGTGTACAGATGGAAGGCCCAGCCGGAGCCCATCGCGTTGTCACCGAGAATGCCGCGCACGTAGGCTTCTTCGATGGCACGGTCCAGGATCTCGATGAGGTAGCGATACTCTCCGCGGATGTAAATATAGCCCGCGTTGGACCCGATCGCGCGCGCGGCGATCATCATGCCTTCGATGAGCTGATGCGGATCGTTCTCCATGAGCACGCGATCCTTGCAGGTGCCCGGTTCGGATTCGTCGGCGTTGCAGATGACGTATTTCGGCTTGGGCGAATTGCGCGGGACGAAGCTCCACTTCAAGCCCGTGGGGAAGCCCGCGCCGCCGCGCCCGCGAAGATTGGAAGTTTTTACCTCTTCGATGATTTGCTCGGGCGTCATGCCGAGCACCTTCTTGAAGGCCGCGTAGCCGTCGCTCGCGAGATAGGTATCAAGAGAGGCGCTGTTGGGGAGCTCGAAACGCCTGGTGAGCACCTTTACTTCAAGTGGACTGGGTTCGTTATAAAGCATCGTTATTGGGACCTCGCGTGGAGCGCGCGGAGATCGTCGATCAGTTTGTCCAGCTTTTCGGGGGTCACGTCGTGGTGAAAATCGAAATTGATCTCGACGGCGGGGGCCCAGGAACAGGCGCCCATGCATTCCACTTCTTCGAGCGAAAAGAGGCCGTCCGGAGTGGTCTGTTTGTTGCCGACGCCGAGCTTTTTCCTGGCGTGCTCGTAGAGCTCTTCGCCGCCCACCAGCAGGCAACTGATGTTGGTGCAGACCTGCACGTGGAAGCGTCCCAGCGGCTGGCGATGCAGCATGGAGTAATAGCCGACCACTTCGTCCGCCTGTAGCGGGGCGACCCCGCAACGGCTGGCGACTTCCGCGATCAGCTCGCTGGTGATAGCTCCGGTCTCGTCCTGCGCGTAGAGGAGCATGGGCACCACGGCGGAGCGCTGCCGCCCGGGCGGATAGATTTTGAGAAGTTTCTCGAACTTCGCTTCAAGCTGTGGCGAAAAGGTCATTGTCTTTGATTGATCCAGACCGCTCCGTCACCGTCGCGGCTCAGTTGGAGGACAGGGGAGTTCACCGGTCTACGTCTCCGAGGACGAAGTCCATGCTTCCCATGGCCGCGATAGTGTCGGCGATCAGGCTTCCCTCGATCATGGCCGGAAGGCTTTGCAGGTTCCCGAAACTGGGCGTGCGCATGTAAACCCGCCAAGGGTGCGATGTTCCATCGCTGACCACGTAATAGCCGATCTCGCCGCGCGGCGATTCCACCACCTGATATGCTTCGCCGGCAGGAACGCGATAGCCCTCGGTGACGATCTTGAAGTGGTAGATGAGAGCTTCCATCTGCGTCTTCATTTTCTCGCGGTCGGGCAGCACCATGTGCGGCGCGGTGGCCTGCCATGCGCCTTCAGGCATGCCCTCCAGGGCCTGTTTGACGATGCGCGCGCTCTGGCGCATCTCTTCCACCCTCACCTGAAAGCGCGAGTACACGTCGTTGCCGGTGCGCACGGCGATGTTGAAGTCGAATTTTTCGTAGGACGAATACGGTTCGGACTTTCGAATATCCCAGGCGATGCCGGCGCCGCGGAGCATGGGCCCGGTGACGCCCAGATCAAGCATTTGATCCACCGCGATGAAGCCGACGCCCTTGGTGCGCTCCATCCAGATGGGATTGGTATTCAGCAGGTTTTCGTATTCGTCCACTTTGGACGCGAAGCCGTCGATGAACCTCCGCACCACGTGCTGCCATCCGCGCGGCGGCTCCAGCGCGAGTCCGCCGGGACGGATGTAGCTGGTCATCATGCGCTGCCCGGAGAACATCTCGAAGATCTTGAGGATGTCCTCGCGCTCCCGGAAGCAGTAGAAGAACATGGTCATCGCGCCCAGGTCGAGCGCGTGCGGTGCCCAGCCAGACCAGGTGGCTGGCGATACGCTGCAGCTCGGCCAGCATGACCCGAATCCACTGCGCCTTCGGAGGAATCTCGATATCGCCGATGAGCTTCTCCACCGCCAGCGCGTAGACGAGGTTGTTGGACAGATTGGCGAGATAGTCGACGCGATCGGTGAGGGTCACGGCCTGGTGCCACGTCTTGACCTCGCACTCCTTCTCGATGCCGGTGTGCAGGAAGCCGATGTCGGGCACGGCGCTGGTAATGATTTCGCCGTCCAGTTCGATGACCACCCGCAACACGCCGTGCGTGGACGGGTGCTGCGGCCCCATGTTGAGGGTCATGCGCCGAGTGGTGTCGGAAGTGCCGGGAGCGAGTTGCTCGCCGGGCTCGGCCACCATCGTGTCGGTGTGTACTTTCAACTCCTCCATGGGTCTCCTACTCGCTCGGATAGCTGTACTTGTAGCCGTGCACGGGATAGTCCTTGCGCAGCGGGTAACCTTCCCAATCCAGCGGCATGAGGATGCGCCGCATGTCGGGGTGGTTGCGGAAGCGGATGCCGAACATGTCGAATACTTCGCGCTCGTACCAGTTGGCGCCGCGCCACACGGACGTCACCGATTCGATGTGCTGGCCTTCGGCGACGCGGCACTTCAGCCGCAGCCGTTCGTTGCGGTCGAGGGAGTGCAGCAGGTAGACGACCTCGAAGCGGCGTTCGTCGGGGAACCAGTCGACGGCAGTGATGGCGCTGAGGCGGATGAAACCGAGGTCATTGCGGGCCATGCGACACACGCCGGTGATGCGCTCGTGGGCGACCAGCAGGGTGAGCTCGTCACGGTCCGTATGGCCGCCGAGAATCGCGGAGGAGTCGAACGCCTCCAGCGCCGCGGCCGTCGGAAATGTTTTCAAGGAATCGGGGAGCATTATCGTTTGGGGCTCTCTTCGGTGTCGCTGGCGTGGGACCAGTCCAGCGCGCCCTTCTTCCAGATGTAGAAGAATCCCGAGATGATCAGGACGATGAACGTGAACATCTCGAAGAAGCCGAATAGTTTGAGGTCGCGATAGACCACCACCCAGGGATACAGGAAGACAGCTTCAATATCGAAAAGGATGAAGACGATGGCCACCAGATAAAACTTGACGCTGAAACGCTCCCGCGCCGAACCGGTGGGTGCGATCCCGCACTCGTACGGGGTATCTTTCTGGCGGCTGCGCGTACGCTGGCCAAGCAGCCAGGAGAGCGTCACCAGCGCGCCGGCGGTCCCGCCAGCCAGCAGGAACTGAAGAAGAACCGGAAAGTAGGATGCGGGATTCGCTGTGGGCATGAGCTGGGGCCTCTTTCGACTATAATGAGGGGCAAAACGGAGTGTCAAACGCGCCCCCGCTTTTTCACCAGGATGCAACAAACAGAACAGATCGAGATTGTCGTGAACGGAGAAGGCCGGCGCGTGCCTGGCGGCCTGAACGTGAGCGATTTGCTGGGCTGGCTCGAGGTCGTTCCCGACCGCGTCGCGGTGGAGCTGGACCGGCGGATCGTACGCAAGGCGGACTGGCCGGAAACCCCGGTTTCGGCCGGGGCAGAGTTAGAGATCGTACAGTTTGTGGGGGGCGGTTAGTTGAGGGCCGGCCACGTCGTGGCGGCTACCTCTATTTGTATCTGCCGCCTCGGACAGTACCAGTTCCAGGTGGCCGCAAAAAGGGCTATTGACTCCACCCGTGGGGCAGGTACAATTTGAATGGTCCCTGGAATCGAAAAACGCGGGCGTCCTGACATGTTCAAAACAAAGAAAACACGTCCTGAAAGTAGTGGGGAAGAGCAATCATACTCCAGCAGCGAGGTTTCCCGCATCGCGCAGGTGAGTCTGCGGCAGCTTCAGTGGTGGGACGAACGCAAGGTGGTTTCGCCCCGGCACGAAGGGCACAAGCGCATCTACTCATCGGCGGAGGTAATCGAGATTACGGTTATCGCGGAGCTGCGGCGCAAAGGTTTCTCGCTGCAGAAGATCCGACGCGTGCTGCGCTTCCTGCAGCGCGAGATGGGGCACCGGCTGAACGAGGTAGTGGACAGCAACGCGAACCTGCATCTGGTGACCGACGGCAAGTCCATCTACCTGGAAGATCAGCAGGAGCGGATCATCGACATCTTCAAGAACGCCCGGCAGCCGATGTTCCTGGTGTGCGTAACGGATCAGATGCGGCGCCTGGGCAACGGCCAGATCGCGCCCCGCAAGCCCGCGCGCACCGAAGTGGCCCCGCTGGCCCGGAAGGCCCGGCTGGGGTAGATGGCCGGCGGCAGCGGGTGGCGCTGCCCCACACACGAAATCGTGAAGCAAGTCTTCTTCCTGCTATGGGGAGCCGCGCTGCTCGCTTCCGCCGGCGAGCGTGTCGACCTCAATGGCCCTTGGCGCATGGCTCTTGATCGCGAGGGTACGGGCATCGCACAGGGATGGAGCGCCAGCATTCCCGCGGCTGCCGAAGTGGTCATCGTTCCCCATACCTGGAACATCGGCAAGTATGCTGACTACGAAGGCGTGGCATGGTATTTCCGCCGTTTCGCACAGCCTGCCGGCCGTCGTGTGGAACTCCACTTCGGCGCTACTTTTTACAAAGCGCGGGTGTGGATCAATGGCATTGCAGCGGGAGCGCACGAAGGCGGCCATACCGAGTGGTGGGTGGATGCCGGGCTGGCGCTCCGCGCGGATAACCTGATTGCGGTGGAGATCGACAACCGGCCCGGCTTTGCGACGATTCCCGGCTACGCAATGTCGCTTCGCGGCGGGGACAACGTCTGGTACGACTGGTGGCATTACGGCGGCATCGTGCGCGACGTCTGGCTGGCCGTAACCGATCCCCTGCTCATCCGGCGGCAACATGTTCACAGCGCACTCGACGGCCAGACTGCCGGCATCACTGACCAGGTGTTTCTCGAAAATCACGGCGCCACGGCGGCCAACGTGCGTGTGCGCGTGGACCTGCTGCCGCCAGGCGGCAATCTCCCCGTGGAATCCGTCGAACAGAACGTGACGGTGGCGCCGGGATCGGCCACGGCGACCGTCGAAATGCGCGTCACGCCTGTCAAGCTCTGGGATCTCGATCAACCCAACGTCTACCGCGTTCGCGCTACCATCCCTGGCGACTCCGTCGAGGACAACTACGGCTTCCGCAGGATCGAGATCCGCGACCGCCATCTCTATCTTAACGGCGAGCGCGTACGCCTCTCGGGCATCACCCGTCACGAGGATTCGCCCTGGGAAGGGCTCGCCGAATCGCGCGGCACCATCCTGCACGACTACCGCGAGATGAAGGAACTGCAGGTTACGCTAACCCGGCCAGTGCATTACCCGCAACACCCGGCGATTCTCGATTTCGCCGACCACAACGGCATCCTGCTCATTCCCGAAATCCCCATGTGGCAATTCAGTGAGGCCCAGATGACCGACCCGCGGGTCATCGCACTGGCGAAGCAGATGATGACCGAGATGGTGGAGCAGGCGTGGAATCATCCGGCCATTCTCGGCTGGAGCGTCTGCAATGAGAGCCAGACCAACACCCCCGGCGGACGGCGCTACTTCGAGCTGATGTACGGACTGGTGAAGGGGCTCGATCCGGACCGCTATGTTTCCTACGCCGACAATCAGATCGCCGGCGGCGCCGATCCGAAGATCAACGCCGCTTCGGTGGCCGACTTCGTGATGATGAATGAATATTTCGGAACGTGGTCGGGACCGGAGGAAGGACTGATCCCTTCGTTGGAGCGAGCGGGCCGCGATTATCCCGACAAGATGTTTATCGTTTCCGAGTTTGGGGCCGCGGGTCTCTTTGCACCGGATAAGGTTGCGGGAGACGCGTTGCGCCGGCACATTATTACTTCGCAGATGGAGATTTTCCGGCGTTTCGATTTCATCGGGGGCGCGATTCTGTGGTGTTATCAGGACTACCAGTCGCACCGGAATCTGCGCCCGGGCATGACCAGCGGCGAGGTGGAGATGGGCGTGGTCGATGAGAACCGGCAGCGCTATCCCTCGTTTTATTTGTGGAAGGACGAGAACTCGCCCGCGTTGGTGGATCTGCGCTGGCAGCAGGAACCGTGGCGGCCCCCGTCGGGTTTCAGCGCAACCGTGGCTCGCCGCGGCGAGGACTCGCTGCCTTCATACACGCTCCGCGAGTACCGGGCCGAGTGGGAACTTCGGGGCGCGGACGGTTCGGTGCTCTTAGATGGTTCGAGCAACTTGCCCGACATCGGCGCACCGTATACCGTGACTGGCGCGTGGCCCGCGACGAACCAGCGCGGATTGAAGCTGATATTTCGCCTGCGCCGCCCCACCGGCTACGTGGCGTTCGAGAAAACGCTCGACTGGTGGCAGGGCCTCTCCAGCGGTGTCAGCGTAGAGGACATGGAGAAGCAGGGCTACCAGGTCCCATCGCACTAAGGGGACAGACGGAACGTTCCCCTCTGATCCGGCCGGTCAAGGCAGGTGACGGAAGTCTCACGCCCCGCGGCTGTCCAACTCGCTCCACCCTGTTTGAAGTTCGCTACAATGGCCGAAGCGCGCCTGGGGCGCTTCCGGTCCGCGGAAAGGGATTTTCCCACCCTTCGGTTTCTTCGACTTTAACGAACCTTCTTTCAGCCCGTTCTTGCGGACGATGGGCGCATTCTGAAAGGAGGTCGCATGCCGACCAATCTCGAATACTACCGGAAAGCCGCGAAGTCACTGCTCAAAGCCGCGCAGTCCGGTGACGCCGGCGCCCTGGAACGGATCGCGCGCCATTCAACCACCATCGCACTGAACAAAGCGCAACTGACGATCGCCCGCGAGCAGGGGTTCGCGAGCTGGCCACGGTTCCGGGCCTTCCTGCTCGAATCGTCATTCGATTTTCAGGCTCTCGTGGCGGAGTTCACCAACGCGGCACTCGGAGACGCGCGTCGCGCCGAGGAGATGCTGGCGAGGCATCCGGGCATAGCGGGCGCGGGCTTCTACACCGCGCTCGTGCTGGGCGACGCACAACCAGTGGAACGCGCCCTCAGCGCATCGCCGGCGATCGCGAACACGAAAGGAGGACCGCGCGAATGGGAGCCGCTGCTGTACGTGTGCTTCTCGCGGCTGGCGAAGGGTGATCCAGCAGCGATTGCTCGATTGCTGCTGGCCAGTGGCGCCGATCCGAACGCCACTTACGTGGACGAGAGGTGGCCGGATAGTCCGCTCTCCTGTCTGTACGGGGCTACCGGGCTGAACAACAGCCCCGCACTCGCGCGCGTTCTGCTCGAGGCGGGAGCGCGGCCGGACGACTCCGAATCGCTCTATCATTCCACCGAGCATCCCGACCTCGCCTGCCTGCGGCTGCTGCTCGAACATGGCGCATCGCCGCGCTCAACCAACGTCCTGAAGCATATGCTCGACCACGAGCATACGGAAGGCCTTCGGTTACTGCTGGCAGCCGGCGCGGACCCGAACGAGGTCAATCAACGCGGTGAGACGGCGCTGCACTGGGCGGTGTGGCGCGGGCGCGGAGCGGAGACGGTCGCCCTGTTGCTGGATGCCGGCGCCAGCATCGATGTTCGGAGAAAGGATGGCCGGACGGCCTACGCGGTGGCCGTGCGGAGCGGCCAGACCCTGACGGCAAAGCTTCTGGAGAAGCGCGGCGCGAATACGGAGATATCCGAGATGGATCGCTTCATTGGCGCATGCGCATCGGCGGATCCCGGTGAACTCGACCACCTGCTCGCGAATGCGCCGGAAATGGTGCTGACCGAGGAATACTCGCGGCTCCTGCCGGATCTTGCGTCCAGCCACTGCACCTCCGCGGTGCGGGCGCTGCTGGCCGCGGGCGTTCCGGTGGATTCCCGCGGAGAGCTGGGTGGAACCGCACTGCATTGGGCCTGCTGGAAGGGCTTTGCGGACCTGGTGAAGCTGCTCATCGAGCGTGGGGCATCGCTGACCATCGAAGATGAGACCTTTCACGGGACACCCGCGGGCTGGTTCGCGCACGGACTGCAGAACTCGCCCGAACGCGACGGCGATTATCCACAGGCCGCCCGGCTGCTCCTCGCGGCCGGCGCGACCATGGCGGATCGCGATGTGCCCACCGGCGATCCTGGGGTGGACGCGGTGCTGCGCGAGTATGGATTGACCGGATAGCAGGTATTCGCAACCTCACGCCACGTTCGACATCAGAACATGCAGGGGGAGTTCTGCCGCAATCGGAGCGCCACGTAAATCCGTGGCTGATCGCCATTTCTGTCATGTTCGGCACCTTTATGGAGGTGCTGGACACCACCGTAGTCAACGTCTCGCTGCCGCACATCGCCGGGAGCCTTTCGGCCACGGTAGACGAGGCCACCTGGGTGCTGACTTCTTATCTGGTGGCCAACGCCATCATTCTTCCCATCACCGGGTGGCTGGCAAACTTCTTCGGACGCAAGAACCTGCTCATGATGTCGCTCACCGGGTTCACGGGGGCCTCACTGCTGTGCGGTCTGGCGCCGAATCTCCCCATGTTGATCCTCTTCCGCCTGCTGCAGGGAGCCTGCGGAGGGTGCATGCAGCCGCTGTCACAGGCAGTGCTTCTGGAGGCGTTCCCCCCGGAGGACCGCGGCAAGGCCATGGGGTTCTGGGGATTGGGAATCGTCGCCGCTCCCGTGCTCGGCCCGGTGCTGGGCGGCTGGCTGACGGACACCATGAGCTGGCGGTGGGTGTTCTACATCAACTTGCCGGTGGGCATCGCGTCCATCCTGATGACCCAAAGATTCATTTTCGATCCGTCGTACATCAAGCGATCGGCCAAAGGGATCGACTATTGGGGCATCGGCATGCTCGTGGTGTGGGTAGGCGCGCTCCAGGTGGCTCTGGACAAGGGCCAGGAGGACGACTGGCTCTCCTCGCCAAGGATCGTCTCCATGCTGGTGGTGTCCGGCGTGTTCATCGTTGCTTTCATTTGGCGTGAAATCAAGGCCGCCGCGCCGGTGGTGAGTTTGAGCGTCTTCAAGACACGCACCTATGCCGTAGGTGTCTTTCTCATGACGCTTCTGGGCTTCGGATTGTACGGTAGCCTGGTGATTCTTCCCATCTGGCTGCAGACCTTGCTGGGGTATCCGTCGATTCAGGCCGGACTCGCTCTGGCGCCGCGCGGCATAGGGTCGATGCTATCCATGCCTGTGGTGGGGGCGATCTCGTCGCGCTTCGACAGCCGCAAACTGCTGGCCTGCGGGCTCGGCCTGTGCGGCTACACGATGTACGCTCTGGCGCGGCTCAACCTGCAAGTGGGCTACTGGGACCTGTTTTGGCCGCAGTTTCTGCAGGGCATTTCGCTGGGGCTGATTTTCGTGCCCCTTACCACCGTCACCATGGCCCCGGTCAAGCGCGAGAACATGGGCAACGCCACCAGTCTGTTCAATCTCATGCGCAACATTGGCGGAAGCATGGGCATCGCCGCCACTACCGCGCTGACGGCGCGGTATCAGCAGGAGCATCAGAACTACGTCGCGGGACACATCAGCGTTTTCAATCCGCGCTTCAATGGCATGATGGCGGGCCTGCGCTCCATCTTTATGGCGCGCGGAGACAGCCCGGCACTGGCGAACCGCCGGGCGCTGGCTTCGGTGTACGGTGTCGTGCAGCAGCAAACGGCCATGCTGACATTTGTCGACGTGTTCCATTTGCTCATGATGGTGTTTATCTTTATGCTCCCGTTGCTGTTCCTTCTGAAAAAGCCGCCCAGGGGCGGACCGGCCGCACCGGTGCATTAACGTCACATTTTTCTGGACCCGCCGGCGGGCCGCGTTCGTAATCCTCCATGAGTGTGTTGATCCCCCTTCTGTTGTCGCTGCTGGCGAGCGACCCCGGCATCCCTGTTCAACAGGTGATGGCGCGAGTCGGGGTGAATCAGGACCGCGCCGTGGAACTGCGCAAGCAATTCACCTACGAAGAGCGGGTCCACGTTCAGTCGCGGTACACCAATGGCAAGCTGGCGCGCGACGAGACCGCCGAATACGAGGTGTTTCCCGACGCCAAGGGTCCCGGCAGGAAGCTGACTGCTATTTCCGGGCGTTATCGGAAGAACGGACGCTATGTTGATTTCCACGGGGTCGCGACGCCCGAGCCGAACAGCCTGGACGAAGGATTAATTCAGTCCTTCCGCGACGGCCTGGTGGACGACTTTCCACTCACCGCCGCCGAACAAAAGAAATACCAGTTTGCTTTGCTCGGCGAGCAGGATGTGCACGGGCGGAAGGCCTGGCGTGTGGGCTTCCGTCCAGTGGGCAAGAACGACATCGACTGGGCCGGTGAGGCGCTTATCGACCAGCAGGAGTTCCAGCCTGTAAACGTGTTCACCAAGCTGTCGCGCCGCATTCCCTTCGCGGTCCGCACGCTGCTCGGCACCGACTTGCCGGGCATCGGCTACAATCTCGACTTCCAAAGGTGCGAGGAAGGCGTGTGGCTTCCGGCGAGCTACGGCTCCGAATTTACGTTGCACGTCCTGTTCTTCCTGAACCGCGAGATCAACGTCTCCATGGAGAGTTCCGGCTTCCGGCGGGCGAAGACGGACTGATCGCCGCACACGGCTGCGGAGTTGCAAACAACCTATGGCAGGTCACGGCCCTGCCCCACGCGGCCGCAATTCTCCCTTACAATAGCGTTACCACCATGAAAGGCAACCCCAAGGTAATCGCGCATCTGCAGGAGGCGCTCCGCGAGGAACTGACCGCCATCAACCAGTACTTTCTGCACGCCGAAATGTGTGAAAACTGGAAGTACGAGAAGCTGTCGAAGTTTATCAAGAAGCAGTCCATCGACGAGATGAAGCACGCCGAGTCGCTCATCGAACGCATCCTGTTCCTGGACGGCGCGCCCAACATGACCGAGACGTTGCAGATCAACGTCGGCGGCAACGTGCGCGCGCAGATCGAGAGCGATCTAAAGCTGGAGTTGAATGCAGTCGAAATGTACAATAAGGCCGTGGAAGTGGCGCGTCAGGAAGGGGACAATGCTTCCCGCGAGTTGCTGGAGCGGTTACTGAAGGACGAGGAAGAGCACGTCGACTGGCTGGAAGCCCAGGTTCATCAGATGAACGAGATTGGGTACGAGCGGTACCTCAGCCAGCAAATGCGGGACGAGTAAGCTGTTTTCGGAAATTCATTTCTTCGCTTGAGAATGAGAGGCCGGCCACTATGAGATTTCCCAGATTGAGTTCACTTCTGTTCGTGGTAATCGCTCCGGCAACGTTTGCGCAGCAAGCGCAGCCGGATGCCATACCGTTGAGGAACTGGGCAGTACCCAGAATGAACGATGAAGTGGCTCGCACCCAGAGTCCAAACTCGGCTGCTACCCCGGACCCGGCTGCCGGGCTGGTGTTCGTCTCCATCACGCCGTGTCGCATCGTGGACACGCGGGCCAGTTCGGCCTTTCCGACGGGCTTCGGCCAGCCCTCGCTCACGGCCAATTCGGCGCGCACGTTTGTGATTCCCAACTCTACGCGCTGCGCCATCCCCATGGCCGCGGCGTATTCGTTGAACTTTGTCTCCGTCAGCCCGGCCGGACAGCCGGTGTACTACATGGCGGCCTGGCAGGACGACGTGTCGTGGCCGGGCACATCGATTCTGAACGCTGTGAATGGCGGCATTGTGGCCGCCGCGGCGATTGTTCCCGGAGGAGCCACCGACGGGGGCATCCAGGTGCTTGCCTCCAACAACGACGACGTGGTGATTGACATCAATGGGTATTTCGTGTCGGCCAGCACCGTGTCCGGGCCCACCGGACCGACGGGCGCAACCGGGGCCACGGGCATCACCGGGCCGACCGGGGTTACAGGCGCGACAGGGTCCAGTGGAGCAACTGGAGCTACCGGCGCCGCCGGCGCTACTGGGAGCACGGGAGCCACGGGTTCGACCGGAGCCACAGGTTTAACCGGAGCAACGGGTTCAACCGGAGCCACAGGCTCGACGGGGGCAACCGGTGCGACCGGGGCCGCCGGAGTGACCGGGCCTACGGGATCAACTGGCAGCACCGGCGCGACGGGCACCTCCTCGACGGTTCCAGGCCCCACGGGTCCAACCGGAAGCACGGGCGCGACAGGCGCGACGGGAGGCGCTTCCGACACTACCTACGAATTCCATGCGAGTTTCACCAACAGCGGCAACACAACCGATTACTATAATCCCGAGGGGGCGATCAGCAACGTCGGCGGCGTCACGCAAACCTTCGGCTCCGGAAATATCCTGATTGCCCCTCTGGCCTGTACGATGTATCAACTAAGCGCCGGGGGATTCACCTTGGCGCCTGTGGGCAGTACAACGGACAACGCAACCGTGTCGCTCTATCAAAATGGAAGTACGACCTCCTTAACCTGTACGGCCGCTGTCACCGACGGCACAAACGGGACGGGAAACTGTAGTACAACAAGCGGCTCCGTGAGCATTGCCGCGGGAGACCGGTTGTCGATCCAACTAACCGAGACAAACACCGCTCCTACTGTTGTCTACGGCGTTCTCATGAGGTGCCACTAGGAGCGCCGGAATAGCAGGCGGAACTGGCGAGCAAGATGCACTCGGGCCGCGAAGGCCAGCAGGAGTGCCAGCGTAAAGGGAAACGCGGCAATTTGCGCCAGGCTCCGGAGGCCGCCTTCACCGGCCAGCCCGGCGCGCGCGGCCACGAGTTTGCCGAGAATGGCCACGCTGCCGCGATCGAACCAGAAGTAATCGCCGTTCTCGTTAACGATTAATACCTTTGCCGGGAGAAGCGCGGCGAGGGCGAATTTGTATCGCGCGAGCAATGGCTCGCCCGAACAGATGATGGCCAGGACGCAATAATGGCGGGAGCGCAGGTCGCGGACGAGCCGGCGGCGCGACACCCTATCAGCGTAATCGAAGCTGCGCAACGGCTGGCCCTGGTTCGCGCGGAAGCCATCGGGTTCATCGCTGAGACAGGTTAGCAGGTCGACCGTCCCGGCCGAGTGCCGGTCATAGAGCGACGGCAGGACTTTTTCGGCGATGGCGCGCGAGCCGCTCTCCACCAGCAGCACGCGCGTGAACGGCACGGCGCGCCGGCTCAGGAATCTAAACACCCCAACAATAGTCCTCGACCACTTTTTCTACTGTTTTGTCGTGCTCGGTGAGCCGCATCAGCTCCAGGCGGATGGCGTCCAGCAGAGCGCGCCAGCTTGCTTCGATGATGTTGTCGGAGACGCCCACGGTGGTCCAGCTCTTGCGATGGTCGCTCCATTCCACCAGAACGCGCACCTTTGCAGCCGTTCCTTTCTTCGTGTCCAGCACGCGGACCTTGTAATCGGTGAGGCGAACGCTGGCGATGGAAGGATACAGCGCGGAAAGACACTGCCGCAGACACACATCCAGCGCGTTCACGGGGCCTTTGCCGGTGGCCGTGGCCGAGTGCACCGTGTCCTGGCTCTTCAGCATGATGGTGGCGGTGGTCTGAGTGTCATCGGTGGTGGTCATACGCGTGGTCACGTCGTAGCTGACCACGTCGAAGAAGTGCAGCCCCGGACGGAGCGCTTCCCGCACCAGCAGCTCGAAAGTACCCTCGGCCGCTTCCAGCTCATAGCCATCATGCTCGAGTTGCTTGATGCGGTCGAGAAGCCCCTGCCGGGCCTGGTCGTCGAGCCGCTCGCCCAGCCCGTGCTGCTTCAGCTTGTAGAGCACGTTGCCGCGGCCGGAAAGATCGCTCAGCAGAACGCGCTGGCGGTTACCCACGATCTCCGGCTTGATGTGTTCATAAGTGCTGGCGTCCTTGAGCACGGCGCTGACATGGATACCCCCCTTGTGCGCGAAGGCGCTGCGGCCCACATAGGCGCGCTCGTTGGGCAGAGGCAGATTGGCCAGCTCGGCAATGAAGCGCGCCACCGAAGTGAGTTTCTCCAGATTCTCCCGCCCAATGCAGTTGTGGCCCAGCTTCAGTTCGAGGTTGGCGATGATGGAACACAGGTTGGCGTTGCCACAGCGTTCGCCGTACCCGTTGAAGGTACCTTGCACGTGGGTGCAGCCGGCTTCGACGGCGGCGATGGCGTTGGCCACGGCCACGTCGGAATCGTTGTGCGGATGAATTCCCAGCACGCCATCAAAGCGCTTGCGGACCTCCGCCACCGCTTCTACCAGACGGCCCGGGATGGTGCCGCCATTGGTATCGCACAGGATGAGCGCGTCGGCGCCGGCTTGTTTCGCCGCTTCCAGCGTACGCAGCGCGAAATCGGGGTTGGCGAAGAAGCCGTCGAAGAAGTGTTCGGCGTCGTAGAGCACCTCCCGGCCGTCGTCTTTGAGGAAGCGAACGGTCTCCGAGATCAGCTCCAGGTTCTGCTCTTCGGTGATGCCCAGCGCGCGTGTGGTGTGGAAGTCCCAGCTCTTGCCGAAAATGCACACTGTCGGGGTTTCGGCTTCGATGAGCGAGCGTACGTTGGGGTCGCGGTCAACCGGATTTTTCGCGAATCGCGTGGACCCGAATGCGGTCAGGCGGGCGTGCTGAAATTTTTCGTCTTTGGCACGCTTGAAGAATTCGCGGTCCTTCGGGTTGGAGCCTGGCCATCCGCCCTCGATGTAGTCGATGCCAATCTCATCCAGCCGGTGGGCAATCATGATTTTGTCATCCACTGAAAAGGAGACGGCCTCTCCCTGCGTGCCGTCTCGCAGCGTCGTATCGAAGGTAAAGATTCGCATAGCTTCCTATCTATCCTGTGGGGCAGCGCCGTGCGCTGCCGCGGACCCTCGGTCCGCCTCGGGTCAGGCTGCAAGCCTGCCCCACAAATCTGTTATTTGCTGACTGCCGCTGCCTCCTGCTGAGGCACACCCGCCTCCCGCTTCTTCTTGAGGAACGTCATCATCTCCCTCAGCTCACGGCCCACCTGCTCCACCTGATGCGTCCGCTGGGATTCGCGTGCTCCGAGGAAATTCTTTCGGCCGGTCTTATTCTCGTTGATCCACTCCTTCGCGAACTGCCCGGACTGGATCTCGCCCAGAATCTTCTTCATCTCCGCCCGCGTTTGATCGTTGATGATGCGCGGGCCGCGCGAGTAATCGCCATACTCCGCTGTATCCGAAATCGAATAGCGCATGTACTCCAGCCCGCCCTCGTGAATTAGATCGACAATCAGCTTCAATTCGTGCAGGCATTCGAAGTAGGCGATTTCGGGAGCGTAGCCGGCGTTCACCAGCGTCTCGAAGCCGGCGCGGATCAGTTCGCTGGTGCCGCCGCAGAGCACCGCCTGCTCGCCAAAGAGATCGCTCTCAGTCTCTTCACGGAAGCTGGTCTCGATAACGCCGGTCTTCAGGCAACCCAACGCCAGCGCGTAGGCAAGCGCCGTCTGGAGCGCTTTTCCCGAGGGGTTCTGGGCGATCGCCACCAGCGCGGGAACGCCGACGCCTTCGGTGAACAGCTCGCGGACGCGATGGCCGGGGGCCTTGGGCGCCACCATCGAAACGTCGACATCGGCCGGAGGCACGATAGTCCCGAAATGAATGGCGAAGCCGTGAGCAAACATCAGCGTCTTGCCCGCCTTGAGGCCGGGAGCGATTTCATCGCGATAGAGGTCCGCCTGCAGGTGATCCGAGACCAGGATCATGATGACGTCGGCGGCCTTCGAGGCCGCGGCGACGGTCATCACCTTCAGACCAGCGGCCTCGGCCTTCGCCCAGCTTTTGCTGCCCTTATACAGCCCGACCACAACGTCGCAGCCCGAATCGCGCAGGTTCAGCGCGTGCGCGTGGCCCTGGCTGCCATAGCCGATGATGGCTACTGTCTTCTCTTTGATTGCGTCGAAACTTCCGTCACGTTCGTAATAAAGTTTTGCCATGTGTGTTTAGACCGCTTCCTCTTCCTTCGTTCGGCCGTTTTCCGCGCCGGCTCCGCGCTGGACGGGCGGCGCCAGCCGTAATTTCTTCTTCTCCAGCGATACCGAGACCGTTCCCGAGCGGGTTACGTCAATGTCGCCATAGCTCTGCATGACGGCGATGAATTCGTCCAGTTTCTCCGGGTCGCCGGTCGCTTCCAGCGCGAAGCCCTCCGTCGACTGGTCCACCACGCGCGCCCCAAAGATCTCCGCCTCCTTGAGAACCGCCGTGCGGCTGCTCAGGGCAGCGCGAATCCGTACCAGGGCCATCTCGCGCGTTACCGCCGGACCGTCGGTGAGGTCAGTGGCCTGCAGCACGTTGATCAGCTTGTTCATCTGCTTGATCACCTGCGCGCGCAGGCTGGGATCCACGTCCACCACAATGCTCATCCGCGACAGCATGGGGTCGAGCGTGCGGGCGACGGTAAGGCTCTCGATGTTGTACCCGCGGGCGCTCAGCACCCCGGTGATGCGCATCAGCGCGCCGGGTTTGTTTTCCACCAACAGTGAAATGATCTGTAGCATTGTCTTTTCTTACGCCGTCACCGGTTGAGGCGGCCCGAAGACCATCTCATTGATGGCGCCGCCGGCCGGCACCATCGGGTACACGTTTTCGAACGGCGTCACCCGCACGTTCAGCAGATAGGGCCCTGGTTCCTTCACCGCCGCTTCCAGCGCCGAACGAAGCTCGCCCGGCTTCTCCACGGTACGCCCCTTGAAACCATAGGCGCCGGCCAGCTTTTCCGGATCGGGGAAGCCCGCCAGCTCCACCGCGCTCAGGCGATTGTTATAGAACAGTTCCTGCCACTGGCGCACCATGCCCAAATAGCCGTTGTTCATCACGATAATCTTGATGGGCAGCGCATGATTGGCGATGGTGGCCAGCTCGGGTATGGACATCTGGAAGCCGCCGTCGCCCACAATAGCGAACACCAGTTTGTCCGGGCGGGCAAACTGAGCACCGATGGCACTGGGCAGGCCGAAACCCATGGATCCCAGACCGCCCGAGTTAAGCCATAATCGGGGCTCGTTGAAGCGCAGGAACTGCGCCGCCCACATCTGATGCTGACCAACGTCGGACGTCACCAGGGCCTGGCCGCCGGAGAGCCGGTCGATTTCCGCCATCAGGTGCTGCGGTTTGATCTCACTGTCCGAAAACTCGGGCTTGAGGGGGCGCTCGCTCTTCCACTCGCGGATTTGCTTCCACCACGCGCGCCGGGCGCCGGAGCTCTTCTCCTTCTCGGTGGGCGCCAGTTCATTCAGAACCTTGTTGATGCGTTCGAGCACGCGCTTGACGTCGCCCACGATAGGCAGGTCGGCCGCGCGATTCTTGCCGATCTCGGCCGGGTCGATGTCCACGTGGATGACGCGGGCATGCGGAGCAAAGGCGGCCAGGCGGCCAGTAACTCGATCGTCGAAACGGACGCCCAGGGCGATCAACAGGTCGCACTCGGTGAGCCCCATGTTGGCGGCATAGCTGCCGTGCATGCCCGGCATGCTGATGAAGTTTGGATGCCCGCTGGGCAACGCGCCCAGGCCCATCAGCGTATTCACGGCGGGCGCGTCGAGCGTTTCCACCAACTCGCGCAACTCACCAGCCGCGCCGGCGGCGATGATGCCTCCGCCGGCGTACACGAAGGGCCGCTGAGCTTCCCACATCATCTGCGCGGCGCGTCGGATCTGGCCGGTATGGCCCTCAGTGAAGACCTTGTAGCCCGGCAAGTGGATGGAGTCTACCGGTGTGTAATGCGCCTGGCCCTGGAAAACGTCCTTAGGGATGTCCACCAGCACCGGACCGGGGCGGCCGCTGGCCGCAATGTAGAACGCTTCGTGAATCGCCGCCGGCAGATCCGCGACGGTCTTCACCAGGAAATTGTGTTTCGTACAGGAACGGGTGATACCGAAAGTGTCCGCTTCCTGAAAGGCATCGCTGCCGATCAGCTTCGAGGTTACCTGCCCAGTAATCGCGACGATCGGAATGGAGTCCATGAGCGCGTTTACGAGGCCGGTCACCAGGTTCGTGGCGCCCGGGCCGGAAGTGGCGCAACAAACCCCAACCCGGCCGGTGGCGCGGGCGTATCCTTCGGCGGCGAAGCAGGCATTCTGCTCATGCCGTACTAGAACGTGCCGGATCGGGTGATCGTACATGGCGTCATAAAGCGGCAGCGTGACGCCGCCCGGATAGCCGAAAATGCATTCGACGTTCTCGTGCACAAGGCACTCTAGGAGCATCTTCGCTCCACTCATCAAGGTTGAACTGGAAGCTGGCATGGGCACCTTAATTCTCTCATTCACGGTCGGCTCACACGAAAAAAGCCATCGGCGGGGGTCCGTCTCAGGCCCCCGCCGATGGCTTTTCGAATTTCAGATTCGAAGCCCGTCAGGCGAGGCCAGGTACGGCTACCTGAATAATAACGGGTACGAGCTTCGAAACTCGGCCGGTGCGCCCGAAGAGCGATGAGGTTGAACCCGGTTGGGTCGCTCCAGCATCGGCCCTGCTCACGCACACGGTCATAGAACAAGACTAAGGCAGAAGTTTCGCAAATGCAAGATGGCACATACATTAGAAATACTTATTCTAACATTGAACGGCGTTGCATATGTATACATATAATGATATACATATAGGTATCATGAAGTTCCAGGTGACGCTGCCGGATGATTTCGCCGAGGAGGCTCGGACCGTTTCGGCCCGCTTGCAGATTCCCCTCGCGCAATTCATTCGTGAAAGCATGCAGCAGCGGCTAAACGAGTTGCGGAAGCAGAAAAACGGCAAGCCCCGATTTCTGGAGCGCTTCAGCGGGGCGATCGATACCGGAGAAACCGATGTGGCCAGCCGGGTTGACGAGTTGCTCTACGGCGGCGATCCGCGCGAATGACGGTATTCGTCGATACCAGCTACTTCATCGCCCGCATGCAGGCGCGGGACCAGTGGCACGAGGCGGCAGTGCAAGCGGACGACCCTTCACTGGATCTGGTCACGTCAAATGACGTCGTCAATGAGACGATCACACTTTTGCAGATGCGCGGATTTCTTTCGCTGGCGCTCGACTTCCTGCGGGAGATTCGGGCCGGCAGCGACATCACCCTTGTGTACGTTGATGCGGCAATTCAGGCGGAGGCCTGGGACCTCTACGCCCGCTACTCGGGAGCAGGCGCCGGCGGGGTGGATTGCACCAGCTTTGCTATGATGCGACGCCTCGGCATCAAGAGGGCATTCACCTTCGACAAGCATTTTCGAGCCGCCGGCTTCGGCATCGTGGAAACTCCGGTCTAACGGCCGCGCGCCGCAAAGAAGCTCTCCTTGTCCACATCGGGAGGGACGGCGACGTCGAAGAAGCCTATCATCATTTCCTGCCAGCTTTGTTCTCCCCAGCGCACCTCGGCAGCGGGGTCCGGGTTGCGAGGGTTGTTGGCGGAGTTGTCGAAGTGCCCGATCCACGTAAGCCGGTCACCGCGGTGGAGCAGGCGCGGCGTCTCCAGTTGGTAGTCGAGCTGCCAGTAAAAGTCATAGGGCTTCACATCCAGCAGCGTTTCCGCCTGGCCGCCCGGTTGGGTCAACAGGAACTCGAACTCGCTGCCGCGCAGGTGCATGTGCGCAAGCATACTCAGCAGAAGAGCATCGCGGGGCAGGGTTCCGGACACGGAGACGCGGTGATCGTGGTCGCCCGGAGAAATCACGAAATCGTCGCTGCCCATTTGCAATGTCAGGATGCGCTCTTTCGGTTCCTCGTCCATCATGGCGATGCCGATGTCGGTCTGATCCTGCGTGGCCGTCTCAAGAGAGGTGTAATGAAACTGGATAATGAGATCAGACCCGGCCGGGATCTTCTTGGCCATCCCCGGTGGACACAACATGGCCGGCGCGCCCGGAGTGTAGACCGCCAGGATATCGGCTTTCGTATCGCGGGAGCGGCGCAGCGCTTCGGTGTTGCTTGCCTGCGGAGCATACATCACGCCGGGAGCTACGTCGCGCAGCCAGCTTGAGCCGGGCTCGCGGACATACAGAACGGCATGATGCACCACTCGCCGATCGCTGGGACGAATCTCCACCGCTTTCACCCAGCGGTCCGTGGAGAAGTGGGTAGGGATGATCAGGTACTGGTAATCGATGGTGGCCTTCGCCGGAATCCGGAACGGCTCCGGCATGGAAAAAATGATGTCCGGACTGATGTTCCAGCCCGCTTCCCAGTGCACCGGCGGCGGGGCCTCCGACCGCGCTCCCTCGGGTGCGCCGGCCTCCACCCAGGCCTGAATCGTTCGAATCTCGGCCGTTGAGAGCGATGGGTCGTTGGCGAACCGGCCAAATTGCGGGTTCGCGAACCACGGCGGCATTTTCCGCAACATGACTTTTTCGCCGATGTCCTTCGCCCACGGACGGACCTCCCCAAAAGTGGTCAGCGGCATGGGGGCGATCTCGCCCTGGCGGTGACACGCCTGACAATGCTGCTGCAGGATGGGGAGCACGTCTTTGTAAAAGACGGGCGCCGAATCCGCCACTACCGGCGCGACGACAGCCACCAGCGCGGCAATCAGACGGGTCACAGGTGTCGAGACGATCCGAACCGTTTTGGACGTTACATCCCGTCAGGCAGGTACATCAACTTGAACACCACTTATCTGTGGTGCTTTATGCAAAAATCGCCTATAATGCTCTTAGCTGGAGGAGCACCATGGCTGCGACACTGTCAGCGGGTCTGACCACTTCCGAAGCCCCCTTCATCGAGCAGTCCCGGCTGGTTGGGGAGCTGTTTATACGCCAACCTTACGAACTCTACTCGGAGGAAAACCAGCAGTCCTGGCGGACCCTTTACGCCCGCATTGTGCCGCGATGGGAGCGTTACGCCAATCCACAGTTCCTGCGCGGCGTGGGATCACTTTGCCTCGATCCGGAGCGCATCCCCAGGCTGGAGGACGTGAACCGGTTTCTGAAGCCGCTGACCGGGTTTCAGGCTAAGCCGGTGAGCGGCTATGTGCCCTCATTCGTCTTCTTCGACTGTCTGCGAAACCGCGCCTTCCCGACCACCATTACCATCCGGAGGCACGACAAACTCGACTACCTGCCCGAGCCGGACATCTTCCACGACATCGCCGGCCACGTGCCCATGCACACCGACAAGGCTTTCGCGGACGTGCTGGTTCGCTTCGGCGAGTGCGCGCACACGGCGGCCGAGGTGGTTTCCGGCATTCGCGACCGCGAAACGCGCATCCACGCAGTCACCACCATAATCCGCGCCATGGCCCGCTTCTTCTGGTTCACGGTGGAGTTCGGCCTGATGCGCTCGAATGACGGATTGAAGGTGTATGGCAGCGGCTTGCTCAGCTCCCATGGTGAGATCGTCCACGCCATCGAGTCTCCCGAGGTACAGCGCTACCCGATCCGCATCGAGTGGGCCATCAATCAGAGTTTCGAGATTCATCATTACCAGCCGTTGCTTTTCATCGTGGATTCGTTCGATCACCTGTTCAGCCTGGTGGGTGAACTAGAGAAGTGGATGAAAGACGGGAAGCTGAACAACGTGGCTCCGGGCGAACCGGGGGTCAGCGAAACAGATCTGGAGAGCTTTCTCGACCGGTAATTCTGAACACGTTCAAAAATTGGATTGACAGTCTGCACGAAGCGGCCCATACTGTTTTTGAACGCGTTCAAATCATGTCGCCCACACGCTTGAAACTCAAAGCAGAAGAGACCAGCGCCAGGATTCTGGACGCCGCGCTCACGCTGTTCCGTCAGGACGGCTTCGACGCCGCAACCATGCGCGACATCGCGAAGACGGCGCAGGTCGCGACCGGAGCCGCATATTACTATTACCCGTCCAAGGACGCCATCGTCATGGACTTCTACAAGCGGTCCTGCGCGGAGATGCAACCGAAAATCGAAACCGCTCTGGAGCAGGCCGGGGGCCTGGAAACGCGGCTACGCGCTCTGATTCAAGTGAAGCTGGCTCAGTTCGCGCCAAACCGGGGCGTCCTGCGCGCTTTGCTACGGAATGGGGCCGATCCCAGGCATCCCCTGTCGCCATTCAGCCCGCAGACCAGAGACATCCGCGAGATGGACATCGGCTGGTTCGCCCGGATCCTGTCGGACTGCGGCATGCGCATTCCCCGCGATCTGGAGCCGCACCTTCCGGGCGTGCTGTGGTTCTTCCAGATGGGTGTGATTTTCTTCTGGGTGATCGACGAGTCCACGGACCAGCAGAGGACCGCGCGGTTGCTCGATCTGGCCACAAAGAGCGTTGCCACTTTGATTCGGCTGTCCGCGCTGCCGTTCATGCGGCCCTTGCGGAAAACCGTCTTGCAGTTGATCGAGGTAGTGAAGGGCGAGGCCAGACCATGAGCACACGCGCGCGCGGGTTCGCCGGCCTTATGGCGCTGATTCTTCTCGTTGGCGCCGGCTTTGCCTTGCTTCACGATGGCATCTATGGCTGGACCATTTTCGTCCTGTTCCCAATCGTCGTGGGCGGACTGACGTGCTGGATTTGCCGTCCAAAAACGGGGTCGCGGGCCGCGGGAGTGGGCGCACTTGCGGTATTGGCCGCGCTTTCCTTTCTCCTTCTCCTTGGGTTCGAGGGACTGTTCTGCATCATGATGGCCGCCCCTCTGGCCCTGCCGCTGGGAGCGCTCGGCGGCTGGCTGGTATACCGGACAGGATCAAAGAGCCTGGCGACGCCGGGTGTAGCCATGATTGCGCTGTTGTCGCCAGCGAGCCTTCTATGGGACGTCAAAGCACCACCGCCCGTCTTCGAGGTTCGCACCGCGATCGAGATCTCCGCGACGGCCGAACAGGTCTGGAAACGCGTTGTGACCTTCTCGGACCTGCCGGCGCCTCGCGAGTGGTTCTTTCGCGCGGGAGTGGCTTATCCCAAACGGGCGCGTATTGAAGGGTCGGGCCCAGGCGCCACACGATATTGCGAGTTTTCCACGGGTCCGTTTGTCGAGCCGATCGACGTCTGGGACGAACCGCGTCTGCTGCGGTTTCGCGTGACGAAGAATCCGGCGCCTATGCGCGAGTTGAGCCTCTACGCTGATGTTCTCCCCAAACACCTGCATGGGTACATGATTTCTGAACATGGCCAATTCCTGTTGACGCCGCTCCCGCACAATCGGACGTTGCTCGAAGGCGCTACGTGGTATCAGCACGGCCTTTGGCCGGCGGAGTATTGGAGATTGTGGTCAGACGCGATTATTCATCGCATTCATCTGCGGGTGCTGAATCATATCCGGACCCTGGCGGAAAAGGACGCCTCCGAAAGCGTCCAGCCATTGTGAGACTGGAAGAAGTGACGGTGATAGATGCGCCGTGCGGTTCGAGGCTTCGCCGCCAGTGCTGGGACGGCTGGCCGAGATCGTTTTCCTGAGCCGATACATGCAAAACCTGGTCCACGAGCGGATCGCAGCTCTCAAGAGAATCGCCGAATCACCAGAGTGGCGGCGGTATCTGGCATCAACATCATGAAGATTGTCATCCCCGGCGGCAGCGGGCAGGTGGGGAGCATTCTTGCCCGCTATTTCCACCAGAAAGGTAACGTGGTTACGGTATTAAGCCGCAGCCCACGGCTGGCTCCCTGGCGCGTAGTTTACTGGGACGGGCTCACTCCGGGCGGCTGGATTGCTGACCTCGAACAGTGCGACGTGTGTATCAATCTGGCCGGGCGCAGCGTGAATTGCCGTTACACCGAGCGCAACCGCCGCTCCATCTATGACTCGCGCATTCGAAGCACGCTCTTGTTGAACCAGGTGATTGCTTCTCTCCACCGCGCCCCCCGGCTGTGGGTGAACGCGAGCACGGCAACCATCTATCGCCACGCCCCGGATCGCGCTATGGACGAAGCAACGGGCGAACTCGGCGGCAACGAACCGGGCGTTGCGGATGCCTGGAATTTTTCGATCGACGTCGCGAAGAGCTGGGAAGAGGCTTTCTTCTCAACTCGCACACCGCTGACCCGTAAGGTTGCGATCCGCAGCGCCATCACCATGAGTCCGGACCGAGGAGGAGCTTTCGATCTGTTGTCGGCGATAGTCCGCCAGGGTTTGGGCGGCCGGCAGGCGGCCGGCACTCAGTTTGTTTCCTGGATTCACGAAGCAGACTTCGTGCGCGCAGTAGACCTGTTGATTTCGCGCGAAGAGCTTGACGGCGCGATCAACGTAGCTTCGCCTAACCCGCTCCCTAATCGCGAATTCATGCGAGCGTTGCGCGTAGCATGGGGCATCCGTATCGGCCTCGGGATTCCCCGCTGGATGATTGAGATTGGCGCTTATCTGAGGCAAACGGAGTCGGAGCTCCTGCTCAAGAGCCGTCGCGTTGTGCCGGGCCGTCTTCTCGCCGCCAACTTTCACTTTCTGTTTGCCGAATGGCCCGCGGCGGCCCGCGACCTGGTTGTTCGATGGCCTCGAGAATCCGCGTCTGGATGCAACGCCGTAGACGGCGAAAGCGGCCTCTACCGAGGTGGTGGGGCGGCGACCGATTGGGGAGCGAGGTCCACGGCCCAGGTTCCTTCGAAGTCCACAAAGTAGGCCCGCACATCGATGCCTGGCAGTTGCGTGCGCAGGCAGTCCGCCGCGCGCCGCAATTCCTGCTCGTGGTGTTCGGCTTCCGCGCGGACATCGCCGCCGAAGCCGCCATCCAGTCCTCCGTAGGCTCCGCAATCGGAGTGCACCATCAATATCACCAGCTCGGTGCCGTGCAGTCGGATGGACGCGCGAATCTGCCCCAAAACGAACTCGCGGTCGCTCTGGCGCTCCGGGGACGCCAGGCATTTCGCGCCGCCGGCGATCTTGATGGGATCTGGATTCGAGATGCCAAGGCGTTTTAGAAACTTCGCAAACCCGAGGTGGAAGCGGTTGTCGAAACACCAAACGACGGCCGCGTCGCAATGATACGGGGCGCGGGGAGCGTCGAAGTGAAAGACCTTTTCCATTGTGGATATTATCGCCTGCGGACGCCACTATCAATCTCTACGGGCAGTCGGGTTGAAGACCCGCGCTGGGCGCCGTGGCCCTGCCCCAGATTCCGACCTGAAGCACCGCTGTGTTACGCTGGCGAGTCGAATGATTTCCGCGCAGGCACCCGTCGTTCTCATTCCCGCCTACCGGCCCGCGGCGGTACTGCGCGAAATAGCCGGCGCACTGCTCCAGGCGGAGCAAGTGCGAGCTGTCGTCATCGTCGACGATGGCAGCGGCCCGGAGTTTGCGCCCATGTTCCGCTCGCTCGCGCTGCTTGACCGGGTTCATGTGCTGCCGCACATTGTCAACCTGGGCAAAGGCGCCGCGCTGAAAACCGGCTTGAACTACGCGGCGTGCGCGTTTCCGGAGTCGGTGGGCGTGGTCACTGCGGACGCCGACGGCCAGCACTCGGTAACGGACATTCTGCGCGTCGCCGACGCCCTCTCGCGGCATCCCCGGGACCTGACCATGGGCGTTCGCGGCTTCGATCAAGCAGTCCCACTGCGCAGCAGGCTGGGCAACGTAATCACGCGGAGCGTCCTGCGGGCGGTAACCGGGCAGAAACTATCGGATACCCAGAGCGGACTGCGCGGCATTCCGGCGGGCTTCATACCGGATCTGATGAAGCTGCCGCCTAACGGCTACGACTACGAACTGGAAATGCTGCTGGCGGCCCGCCGGGCACAACGGCGTATCGACGAGGTGCCCATCGAGACCATCTATCTGGACGGCAACCTCTCGTCACACTTTAATCCGGTGCTCGACTCCATGCGGATTTACTTCGTGCTGATCCGCTTCGCTTCGGTCTCCATGATTACCGCCGTGATCGACAACGTGGTCTTTCTGGCGGCCTTCCATATGTGGGGGTACATCCTTCCGTGCCAGCTTCTGGGGCGCGCGTTTGGAGGAAGCTTCAACTACTACGTAAACAAGAACCGCGTCTTCCATTCGCCAGTCGGCAATAAGCTGGCGTTGCCGAAATACTGGCTCACCGTGCTGGCGTTCGCTGGTCTCAGTTATGCCCTGATCCGCGTGCTGCATTCGCTCGGTATGCCAGTGCCGTGGGCGAAGGTTACCGCGGAGACCGCCCTCTTCGGACTGGGCTTCGTGGTGCAGCGCGACCTTATTTTCACCCCGGGCCCGGCGGCGGACCGTATTCCGCCAGGTGATCCCGAATCGAACTAAGAATTCTTGCAGGCCAGGATGGCGATGTGGCGCCCGCGGAGGCGGTATTGGCCGAAGGCGCGGAGGGGTTTGCTGACGAAGCCGGCCTGGGCCAGGGATTTGCGGATGGGTTCGACTTCGTAAAGCCGGACGGTGTGGGTTTCTTCGCCTCGACGGTAGGTTTTTCCGGCCAGGCGGAAGGTGGTAATGTGGCGCTCGAACAGATCGCCCTTCCGGACGCCCTCCACCAGGACCGCCCAATCGTCGCCGGTCCAGTGGCCGTTCGGGATGCCTACACCGGCCAGGTCGAAGATGAAGACACCGCCGGGGCGCAGGGCGCGATGCACCCGGCGGAAGAAGCGCTGGAGCGCCCGGCCGCTTTGGTCGGCCGCGAAGGCGTAGCTGATGCACTCGCCTATAGAGGTCACTGCGTCGCAGCGCGGGATAGTCACTTCCGACAGAGAGGCAGTGATCAGCTTCGCGTTTGGCGCTTTCGCTCGAGCGAGACGAATCATCGCGGGGGAGGCGTCAACGCCCACTACGTCGTATCCGGCGAAACCAAGCTGACGGGCCCAGATGCCGCTGCCGCAACCGAGGTCGACAATAAGGCCGTGGGCGACGCCGTTCTCGCGGAGCAGTCTTAGCAGGCCGGGCGCCGATTGCAGCGCGAACTCGCCGAACCCGGCGTCGTGAATGTATGCGAGGTCGGTTTCGTAACCCGCCATCGCTCCAGATTACGCGATGGCGCGGGAGGGGGCGGCGCTGGCCCTCTTGATCCTGATATTCAGGGTCTTCTCAATGCGCCGAATTTCGGACCGCTCGCCGATGGTGGCAAACGTGGACGCGGTGCCGCCCGCGCCCGCGCGGCCCGTGCGGCCGACGCGATGGATGAAGTCCTCGGGCACCATGGGCAGATCGTAGTTCACCACGTGGGCGATGCCCTCGACGTGAATGCCGCGCGCGGCGACGTCGGTGGCCACCAGCACGCGGAACTCGCCCTGCTGGAATCCTCGTAGCGCCGCGTTGCGCTGGGCCTGGCTGCGGTTGCCGTGAATACGCGTCGCGTTCACGCCGCGGCGGTCGAGTTGTTTCGCGAGACGATCGGCGCCGTGCTTGGTGCGGGTGAAGACCAGGAACGTGCCCTTCTCGCGATCGAGCAGCGACGCGAGCAGGCCGAGCTTGTCGTTCTGTTCGGTTTCGTAGAGGCGTAGGTCGATGCTCTCCACCGGGCGGGTGATTTCGCCGACGGCCACGCGCACCGGATCCTTGAGGTGCTGGTGCATGAGGTGCGCCACCGAGTTTTCGATGGTGGCGGAGAAGAACAATGTCTGGCGGGTAGCCGGCAACTCGGAGAGTATCCGCTTGATGGTGGGCAGAAAGCCCATGTCGAGCATGCGGTCGGCTTCGTCGAGGACAAGCACCCGCACGCCGCCGAGGCGAACCAGGCGGCGCTCCATGAAATCGGCGAGGCGGCCCGGGGTGGCGATGAGGACCGCCGCGCCCTTCTTGATGTTGGTCAGCTGGCGGTCTTCGTTCATGCCGCCGACCACTACGGCGGCGCTGATGCCGGTGCCCTGGGCGAGCGTGCCGAAGACCGCGTGGATCTGCATGGCGAGTTCGCGCGTGGGGCTCAGGATGATCGACTGGATGCCTTTGGCGGTTTTGTTTTTGAGCAGCGTCTCCAGCAGGGGGAGGACGAATGCGAGTGTCTTGCCGGTGCCTGTTTGCGCGGTCGCGATGAGATCGCGGCCGGTGAGCGCCGGAGGGATTGCTTCTGTCTGGACGGGCGTCATGGTGACGAAGCCGTTACGGGTGAGATTGCTCACGAGGACAGGAGACAGAGAGAGTTCGGAAAAGTTTTTCATTCAGATTCTTGGGAAGGGGAATCGGCGGGCCGGTCTAACGTCGAGCGGGGTACAGCGGATTTACTTCCTTATCGAGTATAGCGCAGTTTCCTTGAGAAGCTGCCCCACAACCGAAAAGGCGGGGCCGAGAGCCCCGCGCAGGCCACCGCCCTGCCCACCTTACTTGAAGTCGCTTCGGTAGGTTTCGAAGAAGAAGGTGGGCATCTTCGAATGGAGGGTGGGTGTCTGGTCGGTCATCCTCACCTTCAGATCGGTCAGGTGGTCGTGGAAGCTCTGAATTTTGGGAAAGTAATCCGCCTTACTCCAATTGTTCATCCAGTACACGCAGCGGATCTTGTCCTTCGCGCCGTCCAGCACCGTATCCTGGAACCCGCCCATTTGCGGCGCCGAGGGATCGATCAGTCCCAGAATCTTCCAGTCAACCAGTGTAAGGTACTTATACACATTGATCCCGCCCCGTGAGTAGCCACACAACGAGTAAGAACTGATCCTGTCGGGACTGATCTTCTGGTGCAACTCCTTGAGACAGGCCCCGCAGTCCACAAGGTAGTGAGTGGGCAAAACAAAGATGACACTCTGCTTCAGGTCGAGCGGAAGCCTGGGGATCAGCCAGTCATACTCCCACCCGTAGAGGCCCCCATAGACGACGGCCACCGGGGCCGAATCGGTCTCGGGGTCGAGAACAATGGAGTGCGTGGTGTGCAGGGTTTTCATAGAAACGATCAGTCAGGACAGTATACAACGTAATGATCCTGAAACCCTTCGGCGTTGGGACGACTCCATCACTCAGTGAACGCTACTGACGTGATTCGCGCCTGGGGCAAGATCCTCAAAGGCGAACGCCCCTCTCTATCGATCGAGATTACGCGTGAGTGCCCTCTGCGCTGTCCCGGATGTTACGCCTACGATGACGCCCATCTGGGCGGCGGCGGCGTGACCTTGCGGAGCTTGGCCGACCGCAAGGGTAAGGAACTTGTGGACGGCGTGCTGGCGCTGGCGGACCGGTTGCGGCCGTTGCATTTGTCCATCGTGGGCGGCGATCCTCTGGTGCGGTATCGCGAACTGGAAGCGATGATTCCGCAACTGCTGGCCCGGGAGATTCACGTGCAGGTGGTCACCAGCGCCTTTCGTCCGCTGGCTGACAGTTGGGCGGGGTTGCCGCGTTTGAACGTGGTGGTTTCGATTGACGGGCTTCAACCTGAGCACGACGTCCGGCGCGCTCCGGCAACGTACGACCGGATCATCAAGAACATCTCCGGTCAGAACATCACAATCCACTGCACGGTTACCGGGCAGATGATGAAGCGGCCCGGCTACTTGCAGGAGTTTCTCGAGTTCTGGACTCCCCGATCGGAGATTCGCAAGGTTTGGTTCAGCCTGTTTACGCCGCAAATGGGAGACCAGCTTCCGGAGATGCTGCAACCGGAGGAGCGCCAGCGGGCGATCGCGGATATGATGGCGCTGCGGAAGCGGTTTCCCAAACTGAACATGCCGGAAGGGGTCATACGGCAATTTGCGGCTCCGCCGCATAGCCCGGAAGAGTGCGTTTTCGCACTCACCACCCAGACGCTGTCGGCCGATCTCAAAACCAGGATCGTTCCCTGCCAGTTCGGGGGAAACCCGGATTGCAGCCAGTGCGGGTGCATCGCATCCATGGGACTGGCGGCCATCGCGGCTCACAAGCTGGGCGGTATTATTCCTGTCGGCGCACTCTTCAAAGCCTCGGTGAGAGTCGGACAAACTCGCGCGCGGCGCGCTCCGCTTCCGCTTGGGGCGGAAGAACAGTTGCGCGTATTATCGGCGCGCTAGGTCTATGCTGGGCTGTGGAGGCGCCATGGTCCTTGCCGATATCGCCAAAGGGTATTTCCGGAGCCGGGCTCTGGCGGCTGCCGCCCGTCTGGGCGTGGCCGATGCGCTGGGCGATGACGAGCGCGAGGTGGAGCAACTCGCCGTCGCGTGCGCGGCGCACCGTGCTTCCTTATATCGCCTGCTGCGCGCTCTGGCGAGCTTCGGTGTGGTGGCGGAGACCAGACCGGGGCGCTTCGTTCTAACGCCGTTTGGCCAGCCGCTCCGCAAGGACCATCCCAATTCCGAGTGGGCTTCGGTGGTGTTCTGGGGAGAGTTGATCGCCGACAACTGGGCGCGCCTGACCGAGTGCGTTCGCACGGGAGACGCCACGCGCGCGCGGCTCGAAGGGTTGCCCACGCTCTGGTCGCAGACTTCCGACGCGCAGGCCATCTTCCACGCGGTCTTTGGCGCGATACCGAAGGAGGACTATTCGCCTGTCGTGGGCGCGTGGGATTTCTCGAGGTGCCGTGTCGTCGCCGATCTCGGCGGAGCCGGTGGGGCGCTGATTACCGCCGTGCTGAACGCGTATCCGGACGTGCGCGGAATGCTGGTAGACCGGCAGGAAGCCATCGACCGGGCAGCCGCGCAAGTTGGCCGGGACGGGTTGGCAGAACGGTGCCAACTGGTGGCCGCCGACCTGAGCGAAGGCGTACCCGAGGGCGCCGATGTGTACATGATGAAGCACGTGTTGCACGGGTATGACGATCTGTCGGCCATCCGGATTCTGCACCACTGCCGGTTCGCTTTGCCGGCCGGCGGACGTCTGCTGGTGATCGAATTCGTTTTGCCGGATGCAGTCGGTGAGCCGGATGAGCAACTGGAAGATCAGTTGATGAGCGATCTGAATATGCTCGCCGTCACCGGAGGGAAGGAGCGCAGCGCGCTCGAATGGACGCGCCTGCTGAACAGCACCGGGTTCGAAAGCATCCGCGTGATTCCGGTTGCCGGGGGACTGTCGATCATCGAGGCGTCTTAAGCAGCCCCAACAGCGCGGCAGGGCATGGCCCCACATCTCTAAACTTAGTGGTAGATGGCTACTCTGTCCGAATCCCGCGTTCTGCTTATTGATATCACCGGTCCCGATCGGGCCGGGGTCACGCATTCCCTTACGACTATTCTGGCCGGGGCGGGCGCGCGGATTCTGGACATCGGCCAGGCGGTGATCCACGACGCGCTGGCGCTGGGCATCCTCGTGGAAATGACTGAGGAGATGAAGTCTTCGCCAGTGCTCACGGAGTTGTTGCTGCGGGCGCACGAACTGGGCGTGCAGATTCGCTTCACCGCGGTCTCGGGCGACGAGTACGAGAACTGGGTCGCGCGGCAAAGCCAGGTCCGCTTCCTGATCACGGTACTGGGGCCCGAGATCACCGCCGTGCACTTGGCCGGGGTGAGCGGCATTCTCTCCAGCGCCGGGCTCAATATCGATCGCATCGACCGGCTCTCCGGGCGCACGCCACTCGATCCGGCCGAGAGCCCCAATCGCGTGTGCGTGGAATTGTCGGCATCCGGCAATCTGGCCGACGAGGAACGCTTTCGCGCGGCGCTGATGCGCCTCACCGAAGAACACGACGTCGACATCGCCTTCCAGCACGATAATGTCTACCGGCGCAACCGCCGGCTGGTGGCCTTCGACATGGATTCCACGCTAATTCAAACCGAGGTGATCGACGAGCTGGCGGTGCTGGCCCGAGTCGGCGGCGAAGTGCGGCGGATTACCGAAGCGGCCATGCGCGGCGAGCTGGATTTCAAGGCGAGCTTCCGGCAGCGCGTGGCGCTCTTGAAGGGTCTTCCGGAGACGGCACTGCAATCCGTGATCGAGCGGGCGCCGCTCATGGACGGGGCCGAGCGGCTCACCGCCACATTGCGCCGGCTGGGGTACCGGATGGCTATTCTCTCCGGCGGGTTCACATTCGTGGGCCGCGAGCTGCAGCGGCGTCTGGGCATCGATTATCTGCACGCCAACGAGCTGGAGATCGCGGATGGGGTGGTGACCGGCGAGGTGCGGCCACCGATTGTGGATGGGGCCAGGAAGGCCACGCTGTTGCGCGAGATCGCCGGGGCGGAAGGGCTGAGTATGGAACAGGTGATCGCGGTGGGCGACGGCGCGAACGATTTGCCCATGCTGAGCGCCGCGGGCCTGGGGATCGCGTTTCGCGCCAAGCCAGTGGTGCGGCAAAGCGCGCGGCAATCCATCTCCACCATGGGGCTGGACGGCATCCTTTATTTGCTGGGCGTGCGCGACCGCGAGGCGACGACGTAATCGGGGCCGTTGATCACTTCCTCGGTTACCCAGGCGGTGGGCAGCGCCGATGCGCCGGTGGAGCGTAATGGTTCGCCGTCGAGCACTGCATTCACGAAGTTGTGCACGCAGGGGTAGTGGAGATTGGGGTGCGGCGGAAGTTCCTCGCGGCCACCAGGCCAGATGATGGACCGTCCGTTGAGGGGCGAGAGGTCCATTTCGCCATCGGTGCCGCGGATGCGGAACTCGTCGCGTGAGACGCGCGAGTGCCAGCGCACGTCCACGAGGCCGCGCACTCCGCCGGCGTATTCGATCCACACCGTGGCGTTGTCCTCCACCTCGATGGGATGCACCAGCGTAGAGGCGTGACCGCCGGCACGGACCGGCTTGCCGAAAAGGTAATTCATCAGATCGATCCGATGGGTGGCGATGTCGTACAGGGGGCCGGCTCCGGCGCGTTGCGGATCGATAAGCCATTCGCGCGGGGCGCCGGCGGGATAGAACCAGTCGTGGCATGTGGCCTCGGCGAGGAAGGGCTGCCCGATGGCGCCGGCGGCGAGCAACTCGCGCGCGCGATCCACCTTGGGGTACAGGCGGCGGTAGTAGGCGATGCCCAGCGTGCGGCCGGCCTCGTACGCGGCGCGCTCGATGGCGCAGGCCTGGGCGTAGTTCAGGGCCATGGGCTTCTCGCAGAGCACGTGCTTTCCCGCTTTCAGGGCGGCGATGCTCTGGGGCGCGTGGAGAAAAACCGGCGTGGCGATATAAACCGCGTTGGCGCCGGATTCGGCGAGAGCTTCATCGAGGGAGCGCCAGGCGGGGACGCCCCATGGCTCGGCCCTCGAGGGATCCCGCGTGACCAGACCGGCAAGGCGGCTGCGCGGTTCGGCGAGGATGGCCGGGAGAACACGCTTCTTCGCGATGTCGCCAATTCCGCCAACGAGCCAGCGGAGCATATCCGGGACTTGTTCCATTTCAGCAGCCTTGCGGCGCCAGTCGTCGCGAGCGGCACGTTATTGCAATTGCAGGAACACCGACGCAAGCCAGATTTTGATCATACATCCGTGCTCAGCGAAAGGCCGCGCGGGAGAAAGCTGTGTTGGGCGAGGGCAGGCTCGGGGCCGGTTCGGGGAAGGACTTAACCACTTCCGGGTCTTCCGCCGGCTCGGCCTCGAAGACCAGGCGCAGGTACGATTTCGGCTGAAACTCGAAGCGGAGGGGCAGGGGGTTTGGGGAACTTCGGTCAAACCAGACGCGGAAAGTCGTCTCCACCCCCGTTTTCACATTGCGGATCAAGCCATCGAGTTCCATGGCCCCGCGCGAGGACGCCATCAGACGGTCCTGCACAAACACCGCTCCGGCCTTCTGGTCCGGCCGCTTCGCGGCGTGCAGGTGGAACAGTTTGCCGTTGTGGAGGAACGCGCCGTCGGTGGTCTGGTTGGGCGAACGCACCATATTGAGAACGGTATAGAGGAATGTCCCGGGCCGCTCGCCGGGGCCGGGATCTGCGGATTTCGCGTTGCCGGGAAGGGCCAGATCTTCCTCCACGCGGCCAAGAAGGTTTTGCGCATCGGTCCAGCGTAACGAGGCAGGCAAGAGCATGCGGCGCACAGTGTGGCGCGCGAGGGCGCCGTCGATCCGGCCGCGCGAGGCCACGAACAGTACTTCGTCCGCAGTGGGGCCGTGCAGGGCTTTCTTGGCGCCGGCCAGGCTGTCTTCGCCGCTCGCGGTCATGAAGCCGAGGTACTCAGCGCGGTCCGGGCGCGCGTTCGATTCGCTGATGGACTCCTCGATGTAGCCCATGCGGTTGAGTCCGTGGGCGCGATCCGGCAGCGATCCGCTGACGAACAAGAGCCGTACGCTGGTGCGCCCACCGGACGATGTTTCAGTGAGGCGCGCAAATCCGCCGCCGACGCCGCTGCGGGAGAGCAGGGTGACGCCCAGGAACACTATATTGGCGTCGGCGCGATAGGATCGCTCGGCGGCCGGCAGGACCGGTGCCATGGGAAGCGCGAGCAGGCTCAGCGCGACGGTGCGAACGAACGCCCGCGGGGCCGGAACTTGTTCCATCGTGGCCAGAGTGACAGGACAGCGTGGCGGGACGATTGCGAGGGCGTGACGATATAAAACATTTTCGGGCTGGACTTGTGCGATGGTAGCCCTGGCCGTGAGCCCCGCCCAGACCGGCGGACCGCCCCACTTCGAATGATTCGCCCAATTGTCATGTGGCTGCAAACACGACCGGATATGGTGAGGAGCATGACGGTCTTCGATGTTCTTCGACAGCTTTCCGCCGCTCCGGGCGACCTGGTGCTGCGGCAGTGGAACTGGAAATCGGCCGTGTTCAGCTCCCTGATTCGCGCCGCGATTTTCTTCTTCAGCAATCTCACGGCGGGGCTGCACGCCGCCGAAGGAGCGATGCTCGCCGAGTTCGTCTATCGCGGCGTCACGTCCGGCTTCTATGGCGCGCTGACGCAGGCCTTCCGCAAAGCCGAACCGGTGTGGCAGGCCAGCATCACGGTGATGGTGCTGCTGCCGCTCTGGTCGCATTCCATCGAGTTCGCGATCCACCTGGCGCGGCACACGCCCCACCTGCGCACCAGTATCATTTCCTCTCTTTGTTTCACCGCCGTTTCAACCCTGTTCAATTTGTATGCCATGCGGCGAGGGGTGCTGGTGACCGGCGCGGGCGCGGGCTCGGTGGGAAGCGACTTGCGCCGGGTGCCGGGCCTGATTGGCGGGTTCGTGGCCGCCGGGCCGTTGGCTCTGTACCGCTTTCTTCGGGTATCTCCAGCCGGCCTCATCTCCGAGCCTGATTCTGCCGATTAGAAGGTTTGATACCCGCCACTCCCACTGAGATCAACTACAAGGCGCTGCTCCTTGAGAGTTTAGGGCGGCTCCCGCCGTTTTCAGCAACACTGAATCGCGTACTCGCCAGTCTGGGCCGCGAGGACGCCTCGTTTTCGCATCTGGCCGAATTGATTGAGAAGGATACGGTGCTTGGCGGGAACATCCTGAAACTGGTGAACTCGGCTCTTTACAATCGGCGCGGCGAAGTGAGCAACATCCGGCACGCGGTGTCGCTGCTGGGGGTTAACAAGCTGCGGAACGCGGTGCTGAGTTTGTCGGTGGCGCGTATGTGGACAACGATGAAATCGCCGCCGGGCTGGTCCATGAAGCTGTTCAACGTGCATTCGGTGGCGGTAGCCGTGCTTTGCGATCTGATGGCCCAACGCGTGCCGGTGGTGTTTGAAGAGGGGGCTTTCACGGCCGGCTTGCTGCACGACCTGGGGCGGCTCTTGATCGCAACGTCGCTGCCGGATGAATATGAAGCGATCATGCGCCGGTACGACGAGAATGGCGGAACTTTGTGCGAGTGCGAGCGGAGCGTGATTGGGACGGACCATGCGGAGGTCTCGAGTATGGCGCTGGTCTCGTGGAATCTGCCGCGTCCGATTCGGACGGCGGTGCGCTATCATCACGCGCCGGATGACGATACCACGGCCCTCGGAGATGGACGCACGACGCGGCTGAGCAGTCTGCTGGCCGCGGCGAATGAGTATGTGAATCTCCTGGGCATCTGGGTCTCGCCGAAGAACGCCACACGCGACGCCTCTTCGCCGGACCGGTACTTCGCGCTGGTGGGGGACGCCTCCGAGCCGGTGCGTGCCGCCTTCGAGCAGGAATACGACACGGTCAAAGCGTTCTTCTAGTCAGCCGGTACCCAATATGCCGGCGCTACAATGCGTCCATGGCGGCCTCACGGGAGACTCTCGGCGGCATCCCGCTCAAGGAATCGTATGGCGCACCGCCGCCCGGCGAGTTCCCATGGACGCGCGGCATTCATCCGGACATGTATCGCGGCCGGCTCTGGACCATGCGCCAGTTCTCCGGCTTCGCCACTCCTGAGGAGACCAACCGCCGCTACCTCTATCTTCTGGCGCAAGGGCAGAACGGGCTTTCGGTAGCGTTCGACCTGCCCACGCTGATGGGTTACGACGCTGACCATCCCAACGCCGCCGGTGAGGTGGGCAAGTGCGGCGTGCCGGTGAGTTCGCTGGCCGACATGGAGACAGTTTTTAGTGGCATCCAGCTGAGCGATGTCACCGTTTCGATGACCATCAACTCGCCGGCGCCGGTGATCTGGGCCATGTATCTGGCCGTGGCGGAACGGCAGGGCGTCCCGTGGGCCAGCCTTTCCGGAACGCTGCAAAACGACATTTTGAAGGAATACATCGCCCAGAAGGAGTACATCTACCCACCGCGCCCTTCCATGCGGCTGGTGACCGACGTCATCGAATTCGCCGCCCGGCATGTCCCACGTTTCAATCCGATTTCCATCAGCGGGTATCACATCCGCGAGGCCGGGTCGACCGCCGTGCAGGAGCTGGCGTTCACCCTGCGCGACGGCATCGAATACGTGGAGTGGGCGATCGAGCGCGGGCTGCCGGTGGACAGTTTCGCGCCGCGCCTGAGCTTCTTCTTCAACGCGCACAACGATTTTTTCGAGGAGATCGCGAAATACCGCGCCGCCCGGACGATTTGGGCACGGGTGATGCGCGATCGCTTCGGCGCGCGAGACGAGCGCAGCATGAAGCTTCGCTTCCACGCGCAGACGGCGGGCTGCTCGCTCACGTGGCAGCAACCGTACAACAACGTGGTGCGTACCGCGCTGCAAGCACTGGCCGCGGTGCTGGGAGGCACGCAATCCCTGCACACCAATTCGCTGGACGAAGCCTACGCGCTGCCGGGTGAAAAGGCAGTGACCATCGCGCTGCGTACGCAGCAGATCATCGCCCACGAAAGCGGCGTGCCCGCGGTGGCCGATCCGCTGGGCGGGAGCTGGTTCGTGGAGAACCTGACAAGCGAGGTGGAGCGCGCGGCCAACGTCTATATCGATCGCATCGACGGCATGGGCGGCATGATTCCGGCTATCGAGAAGGGTTTCCCGCAGGGCGAAATCGCCGACGCGAGCTATGCCTACCAACGCGCCGTGGAGCGCGGCGAGCGGATTATCGTCGGGGTGAATGCGTTTCAGTCCCCTCAGGAAGAGCCCATGGAGCTGCTGCAGATCGACGAAACGGCGGAGGCCAGCCAGGCCGGCAAGCTGAAAGCGCTGCGGAAGGCGCGCGACAACGCCCGCGTGCGCGGCTCTCTGGACGAGCTTCGCCGGGTGGCCGAGGGAACCGCGAATACCATGCCCGCGATCCTCGATTGCGTGCGCGCGCTGGCCACCACCGGGGAAATTTGCGACGCCCTGCGCGAAGTCTTTGGGACATACCAGGAGAGCAGCGTTCTATAATCGGCTGTAGGTATGGACACCCGGATCCGGGTGCTTGTGGCGAAGGCCGGCCTCGACGGCCATGACCGTGGCGTCAAGGTGATTGCCCGCGCGTTGCGTGACGCGGGCATGGAAGTGATTTACACGGGCCTGCGCCAGACCCCGGAGATGATTGTGAACGCGGCGCTGCAGGAAGACGTGCAGGTAATCGGACTGTCCATTCTGTCGGGAGCGCACCGGGCGATTGTGCCGCGCGTCATGGAGCTGCTTCGCGAAAAGCACATGGAAGACGTCCTGGTCGTGGTTGGGGGAACCATCCCCGACGCGGACGCAACGGAATTGAAGAGAATTGGCGTGACTGCGGTCTTTCAGCCCGGGTCGTCGCTGGACGCGATTATCGACGTCATCCGTTCGTCGGTGGTGCGCGTTTATTGAGGAGTTAATTTGGAAGAGAAACTGACCATAGCCGTGTTTGTCGACTACGACAACATCGAAATCGGCGTGAAATCAACGCTACAGCGCGACTTCGACGTCTCGCTGGCGCTCGACGCGTTCAAGGAACGCGGCGATATCGTGGCCAAGTTCGCTTACGCGAACTGGAGCCGCCAGGAATCAGCCACGCGCCGCATGGCCGAAAACGCCGTACAAATGGTACAGCGCATCCCGTCCCCGCGCGGCGACAAGAACGGCGCGGACATCAACCTGGCGCTGGACGCGCTGGAGATGGCCTTCACCCATGAACACGTGAACGCGTTCGCCATCATCAGCGGCGACAGCGACTTCATCCCGCTGGTGAACAAGCTCAAGGAGTACGGGAAGACCGTTTACGTGCTGGGCGGCAAGGCTTTCACCAGCACGATCTTGCAACAAAACTGTCACGAGTTCATCAGCTACGAATCGCTACTGAGCGACGGATCGGTGAGTGCTGGTCCGACGGCGGCCCCGGCCGCGGCGCAGGGCACGCAGTCCGCTTCACTGCCGGGAGAAATTCGGGACCGGGATCGCCGCCAGCATCATGGCCGTGATCGCGAGCCGCGAGAGCAGCGCGGCGACGGACGGGACCGGGGACGCGCCCCGCGCGCCGCGCCCCTCGACCTGGCGCAGGCCATGCCGCTGGTGGAGCGGGCCCTGCAGGTGCTGGAACGCCGCGCCGTGCAACCGCAACTGGGACTGCTGAAATCGACCATGCTGCAGCTCGATCCCGCTTTCAGCGAGAAAGCCTACGGAGCCGGCAGCTTCTCCGATTTTGTGGAGAAGCTCAAGAAGGCCGATTTCGTGGAGGTGAGCGGAACCGGGGGGCGTTACATCATCGAGCGCAAGGGAAGCGGTGGCGCGCAGCCGGAAAGGGCCACCCGGAGGCCCGAAGAGTCGCTGCCTTTGCTGCGCGACGTGCTGGAGGTTCACCGGCTGGAAGTGGAGAACGGCGCTTCGGCCGAGCAACTGGAGCAGTGGATGCAGGACGAGCATCCCGCGTTCGCGGTGGCGGACATCGGCTTCCAGGAATTTGCCGAATTCCTGAATTACGCGCAGGACAAGCTGGTGGTACGCCTCGAGCCGGATGAGGACAAAGTGACGGTTTATCTGGGCGCCGAGTTCTATCCGCCGGCGCTACCCGAGCGGCCGCCGGAGCCGACTGCGGAAGAGGAGGAGGAAGAGGAGAAGCAGCCGATTGTGCCCGGCCAGCCCTCCATGTTCGAGCCGAATCCTCCACCGGTGCCGGAGCCAGCCGTGCGCAAGCGAGCGCCGCGTACACAGAGGACGCCGCGACCGCGGAAGACCGCGGCGGCGGGCAACAGCGACCGGCCACGCCGGCAGCCTCGGAAGAAGAAGACAGATTAGGGAAGAACGGCCAGGGCTCCTCAAAGCAGGAGCCTCTGGCATGCTCCGCGGTCGGGCGATCGTAAAGATATATTATGTCTCTCGAAGAGGCCATTCTGGAAGCCGTGAGGGCGTTGCCGGCCGACAAGCAACGCGAGGTCCTGGGCCACGCTACCAGCCTTCGTGACGAAACAGCCAAGAAGAGGCCATTTAAGAGTGTGAAAGGTTTGTGGGCTGACCTTCGTATTTCACTCTCCGCGGAGGTGATTGAGGAGAACCAGCGGGAAATGTGGAAGGCCTTCCCGCGAGGAGACATCTGATGCCTGGCGTTGCCGTTGATACCCACACCATCGTCTGGTATCTGGCTGGCGATGCCCGACTGTCGGCCAAAGCGGCAGAGATCCTCGATGCCGCAACCGCGGCCGGAGAATTCATTCACGTTCCATCGATTTGTCTCGTGGAATTGACTTATCTGGTTGAGAAGCGCCGCCTACCCAGCACTGCACGGGATCGGTTGATCCAGGCGCTGGATGACCCGGCGACTCCTTGTCTGCTGACTCCACTCGATCGCTCGGTCGCCGATGCTCTCGCCCACGTAAGCCGCAGCGACGTCCCAGATCTGCCGGATCGTATTGTGGGGCGCGACGGCCGTGGCTCTACGGGTCCCGCTTGTTACTCGCGACGAGAAGATCCGAGCTTCGCTCGTTGAAACAGTGTGGTAGCGATTTTGGTCAGTACTGATAACCGAATTCCTAAGTTCGATCCGGAAGGAGCCGAGCGGAGGAGCGACTCTTTGCTGGGGCCGGGGTCTCGCTCTGAGCCGTCGTCATCGACATCCAACTGCCAATCAGCGGGAATAAACTCGGAGGCTACTGGCCGCCGGCCTTAAGCAGCACACCCTCGAGATGCAGCCGGAACGAGCCTACGAATACCGGGCCGCGGTCGCGGTTGTAGCCCGGGTCCCACACGCGTTGCACGTCCAGCGACGCGTTGACACCGTGCCATACGTGCGCGGTGTAGTAGCTTTCGATAATGTTTTCGCGCCCATAGTTTAGTTTTCCATCACCCAGCAGGAAACCCAGACCGCCCAGCGCCAGGTACGCGCGGTGATCCCCGGAAATGGCGTCGGACACGAAGGCCATACCCAGCTTGTCCTCTCGCCTGTGCCAGCGGTCGCCGCGCAGATCGACCCCTCCCGATTCCGTCTGGTCCACTTCCGTGTAGGCGAACGATTCAGTCTGTCCATTGTTCCAGCCAAATCGCGCATAGCCCCGCAGCGTGGACGTCAACTCCTGTTCAAGATTCGCGCCGAATCCGTATTTCACGCGGCCCTGCTGCCGGGTAGCCGTGATATCGGGCGCGGCAGTTTTTCCGGCCAGGTATTCGTCGATGGCCTCGCGATAACTCCCCATGTTCGCGTGGTTCACGAAGGCCAGCGGACGGAAAATGGTTAGCCGCTTCGGCAGCAGACTGCGGCGCAGTTCCAGCTCGTAGTTTTCGGCGCGCGCGCGGGCGAGGTCGGCGTCCAGATGAAGGCCGTTGGCCACTTTGGGCATCAGCATCTCGCCGTAGCGAAACGACCATGCCCGGTCGTTGTACTCGAGCAGCAGCCCATAGGTGTAGCCGCGCGTGTCCGCCGCATAATCGTAGGCGCCGTTGTTGTCAATGGCCCAGTTCATGAACTGCAAGTGGCTGTCGCCGCCGATGGCATTCACATCGAACCAGTCCACCGTGCTCATCTTTCCCAGGCGGATATCGAGGCGGCGGACCGGGACGGTCCCGGCAAGCTGAAACGGCCCCACCTCCGCTTCCGTGGTTTCCGAACTGAGTGGAATCATCTGGTGCAAAAAGACGCGCGCGATGTACGGCGCGGCGCCCAGATCGGGGTTCCTTACTACATCGAGATTGGTAAAGCCCGCAATGCCCAGCGCCTCGCCAATACCGTGCCCGCCGGTCTCTTCGAGGTCCAGAAAGAAGTCCGTGGTGTTGGTGAGGCGGAAACCGGTGTAAAGCGTGATCACCCGGGACGTGACATCCTGTCCTTCCGCCGACAGGCTGTTCGGGCCGCTGTACGGCGAATCGAAGGTTGGGTGGCCCTGGGTGATAAAGTTGGCCTGCCCGGAGAGCCAGATCCGGTCCATCCAGTCCTGGCCGAACGCCACGAAATGTGACAAATTGATGAATATAAAGAAGATACCGGCGACTTTCGACAAGCTCCTATCTTGCGATAATGACCGGGTTGACCGCAATCCTGAAATGCACACTCGCCCTGCTGGCAACTGTTTCGTTGGCAGCCCAGGCACGCCTGTACGTGGAGCCGTTTCCCGGTCCGCTCCATGACGAACTAGTCAGTGAACTGAGGAAGGAACCGGGGCTGACAATCGTAAATGTCCCCGGGGGTGCGGATTGGCTGCTGGCGGGATCGGGGCAGACGTGGGTCAAGGGCCATATGGGCTCCAATCCGCGCGTGCGCTATCTGAACGGCGAGGCGGAGCCTCTCTATGCGGGCTACCTCTCGGTGGAGTTGAAGAACGCGCAGCAGGAGACTGTGTGGTCGTGGCTGGCCACGCCGCGCCGCTTCGATCCGCACGACGTCGAGAGAAACCTGGCGGAGCAGGTTGCGAAGAAGCTGATGGAAGCGTTAGCGGCGCGGCCGGTTTCCACGGTGTCGGCGGGCAGCGGCGCGCATGCCCACAATGCGCTCACCGCCGCGGGCGCGACGTTTCCGTACCCGCTTTATCAGAAATGGTTTGCAGCGTTCGCTGAGAAGTCGCCGGGCGTCACCATCGCTTACTCGGCGGTGGGGTCGGGCGCTGGAATCGAAGCCCTGCGGAAAGGCGAAGTCGATTTTGCCGCGTCCGATATGCCGCTTCCGGACGATCAACTCGCTGCACTGCCGGCCCATGTACGGCAGGTGCCGACGGCTATCGGCGGCGTGGTGCCTATCTATCACATTGAGGGCCTGAACCACGATCTTCGGTTTACGCCGGAAGTGTTGGCCGGCATCTGGCTGGGACGCATCCGCCGCTGGGATGACCCGCTTTTGAAACAGGCGAATCGCGGAGTAGCTTTGCCCGGGCGCGAGATCGTGGTGGCGCACCGCGCGGATTCGAGCGGCACCACATTCATCTGGACGGATTACTTGTCGGCCGTCAGCGATGCGTGGAAGGCCGGGCCGGGACGCGGGGCGGAGGTCGGGTGGCCGGTGGGAATCGCCGCCCGCGGCAACGAGGGTGTCGCCGAACTGGTGGAGAACACGCCCGATTCCATCGGCTACGTCGAGTTCATCTACGCTCTGCACAACCAACTGAGTTACGGCGAAGTGCGGAATCGCGCGGGCCGCTTCGTCGAAGCCGGTCTGGCGACGCTCGCGGAGGCGGCGTCCAGCGCCAGTTCGTCGAAGTCCATCGTGAACGCGCCGGGCGCGCAGGCTTATCCGATTGCCGCTTTCACGTACCTGCTGGCGCCGGAAAAGCTGACCGACGCCGGCAAGCAGGAAACGCTGTCGGAATTCCTTCGCTGGATGCTGACCACCGGCCAGAAAGAATGCGCGGCGCTCGGCTATGTGGCGCTGCCGCCGAAGATCGCCGAGCGGGCGCTCCAGCTTATTGGCCCGTGACCTCCTGGCCGAACTTGATGGTGGAGTCTACCTGATACATCTTCACCGTGGCGCCGGCGGGCCGCAGCATTTGCAGGACAATGGCGTCGCCGCGGGTGTTTAGGGAGAAGTGTGAGTTTCCGCCGCGGGCCACGGGAAATTGACGCGAGCCGAACGGCGGCACCATTTCCTGGATGGTCTCCGAGCAGACCGGCGTCAGTTCGGGAGCGGGCCGGTTGCTTTGCGGAACCGAATACAACACTCCGAACGAATAGCATCCCCACACGCGCACGGGATTCTCAGATGCGTTGATGAGCGCAATGACGCCATTGTCGCCGTCGCTCACGTCCCCGGAATACGAGGGATTGCGGGTGGGCCATGCCACATCCCGAACGGTGCTGTGCAGCTCGTTGGCGGCCAGGCATTCGGTGGCGCCGCTCACCGCCAGAACCGGCGAAAGCCGGGGCGACGGAACGCTCTCACGCACCCGCACCCACGCGCCGGTGGTCTCCTCCGGCATTTGCAGCTTGTACTCAACGCGCTCACCCGCGCTAAGACGCACCTGGATTCCACCGTGTCCCACCAGAGGGACCAGTGCTCCGCTGCTTTTGTGCGCTTCCACCTCCGCGGCAACCTCGCGGTCCCCGAGGTTCTGGATCTCGACGGCAGACCAGCACGACGAGCTGTATGCCATCCAGGGAACGATACTTTCCATGACCCTGGCGGGCGGATTGATCTGCGCGGCGGCTGGCAGAAGGCAGACGAGCAGACAGAAAGACGGCTTCACGCTCATATCTTCGGCGGCTCGGGTGATTCAGAATAGAGAAAAGAGGCAAATGAGACTTCTCAACCGAACCGCTCTGTACGCGGCGTTGATTCTGCCATCCGCCATTGCGCTGGCCCAACCCAGCCCGCCGCCGCGTCCGCCAGGCATCATTCCCGGGACCATAGAGGCGGAGGACTACGATTCAGGTGGCGATGGTGTCGCATGGCACATCGCCAAAGCGCGGGACGCCGGCAAGCGCTATCGCGCGGACGCCGCCGACATTCGGGCGGTCGAGAGCGGCGGGTTCGCCGTGTATGTGGAACCCGGTGATTGGCTCCGTTATACAGCGAGCGTCCAGGCCGCCGGAATGTACACGTTCGAGGTCCGCGTGGCCCATCAGACCGGTCCCGACCCAGAACTCCGGTTGCTATGCGACGGCGCCGACGTCACGGGCTCCATGACGGTCCCTTATACCGGAGGGCCGGAACACTGGATCACCCTGAACCGGCCCGGCGTAACGCTGGCGGCCGGGGAGCACGTGTTCAAACTCGAATTCGGCGGCGGCAGCGGGTTTTACCTGGACTGGCTCCGGGCCATGCCGGGGACTCTGCCGCAGCCGGGACCGAAGCCCGACGCAGCCAAGTGGGAGCTGGTTTGGGGCGATGAGTTCCAATATGACGGCAAGCCCGATCCGGCGAAATGGGCTTACGATACCGGCGGTAGCGGCTGGGGCAACAACGAGCTGGAGTATTACACGGAGCGTCCTGAAAATGCGCGCGTGGAAGACGGCCGGCTGATCATTGAAGCCCGGCGCGAAGAATACAAAGACCGGCACTATACTTCGGCGCGGTTGGTGACGCGGGGGAAGAGGGAGTTCCTTTACGGCAGGGTTGAGGTGAACGCGAAGCTGCCCACGGGCTCGGGAACGTGGCCAGCTATATGGATGCTGGGCATGTCGCGGAAAGAACCGTGGCCGGCATCGGGCGAGCTGGACATCATGGAGCATATCGGGAGGAACCCGGGCTGGATTCACGGCTCCGCGCACTCCCTGAAATACTACTGGGTGAAGGGCAACCAGAAGACCGGCATCACCTGTATCCCGGACGCGCAGACCGCTTTTCACGAATACGCGATGGAGTGGTACCCGGATCACCTGGATTACTTTGTCGACAACAACAAGTACCTGACGGTGGTGAACGAGGGAAGCGGCTCGGAGGCATGGCCGTTTGACCAGCCTGAATACCTTATATTGAATGTCGCCATGGGCGGAGGCTGGGGCGGCAAGGTGGACGATTCCGCTCTTCCTGCCCGCATGGAAATAAAGTATGTGCGTGTCTACCGCCAGCGGTAAGGCATGGCACGGCCCCCGCCCGAGAAGCCTCAGATCAATGAGCGGCGGCTTTTCTTTTCTGGTCGAGGGACCACGCCAGATTGTTTCGTGCCAACTGAAAGTCAGGCTTGAGGCGCACAGCCTGCTGAGCTGCGGCAATCGCCGCATCCCACATGGACATATCTTCGTAAGCGGCCGCCATGTTGTTATACGCCTCGGCGTAGTCGGGTTTTAGGCGGAGAGCCTGGCCGGCAGCCTCGATACATTCGCGGTACTTCCCGGCCTGATGATAGAGCAGGGATAGCTGCAGGTATTCTTCGGGAGTCGGGTGGGCGCGAACGGTCTGCTCGGCCTGGCTCAGATCGTCCCCTCCGGAGTGGGCCCGGTTCAGGTAGCCCAGGGCGGCGGCATCTCCAGGCACCATGCCGAGCACCTGGTTGGCCATGGCAGTTAGAGCGGTCCATGCGCCCTGGCTGGCATAGACCTGCATCAGAAGGTATCGCGGATCGAGGTACGAAGTATTCAACGCCGCGGCCGCCTGCAGCTCCGATAGCGCTTCGCCGGCGCGGCGTCTTCCCCACAGCCAGCGGCCGTAGTAGAAATGCGTCTGCGCGTCGCCGGGGGCGAGCTGGATCGCGCGCCGGAAGTGCGTTTCGGCTTCGTCGTTGCGATTGAGACTTCCGTTGGCAATGCCCAGATTGATCTCAAGAACCGAGTAGTTCGGAGTATAGGCCAGCGCCCGCTCGAAATAATCGAGGGCGGAGGGAATCTGGCCTTTGCTCATCTGGGTGAGCCCGTAGTTCATCAGGCCGCGTCCGTTGTGCGGGCTTTTTTGGGTAACGTCGAGCCACAGGGATTCCTCGCTGTGCCAGACCCGGTTCCGCTCACGCACACCCCAGCCGTATACCATCAGGAGGCAAACCGCGCCGGCAGTCAGGGCCTTGTTTCGCGCCGGGGACGCCACTTCGCCGCGATATAACAGCCGCAGCGCCAACAACCACCCCACGCTCATGGCCAGCCCCACGAACGGGAAGAACATGCGATGGTCGTTCTCCACTTCAGCCAGCGGGAACAGCGACGTCGGCAGCAGCGCCAGCAGGAACCAGAACAGGCCGAAGGCGATAGGGCGGGTCTCCTGGCGGCGGGTCAAACGAACGGCCGCCACCACCAGAACAATGATGAAGCCGAAGCCGAGCAGCGCGTCGTCCGCCCAAGGGGAGCTGAACGGCTGCAGGTCCGTGTCGGCGGAGAGCCCGAGAGGCAGGAAGAACTCTCCGAAATAACGCAGCGCCACGAACGGCTGGGTGATCCGATATGCCAGCGCCGACGATGCCCCACTGACATAGGTCCGCGGGGTCATCTGCGCCTGAAGAAACATCAGTGCGGCCGTCACCGCGATAGACGGCATGCAAGCCTTGCAAGCTGCCCACAGGCGATCGCGCCGGGCGTCCTCCTCGAACAGAAAGACATAGAGGAACAGCAGGAAAGGAAACACCAGAGCGGGCGGCTTGGATAGCAATGCCAGCGCCACGGGTATCAGATACAGGCCGTATTTGCGCAGGCCGGGCCGCGCCGCATAGACGAACAGACCGGCCACAACCCCGAGCGTGGAGTACAGATCGGCCCGTTGAACGATGTAATTCACAGTCTCGGCATTAGCCGGGTGAAGCCCATACCAGGCGGCTGCGAACAGCGCGACATAGAGGTTGCGGGGATCCGGACGGACGCGATCGAACACAATCCGGAACAGGAAGAACATCAAAACGATCTGCAGCAGAAACCAGAAAAACGTGGAGAGATGAAAGAACAGCGGCTTCAAACCGCCGCCCATCCAGTAGTCGACGGCCAGAGACGCGGTCACCAGCGGCCGGTACGCGCGGTTCGCCGGCAGGGTGCTCATGGTGGTGGCGTCGGAGAAGAAACGCGGAATATTGTCGATGTTGCGTATCCACGGATTGTTCGTAATGGTGTGGAAATCGTCGAAGTGAAAGTCGTTGCCGAAGTGATTGGCGTAGGCCAGCAGAACCGCCAGCAGCACGAGTGCAAGCAGAAAGGCGGCGTTTCGATGAAGCAGCTTGGCCCCGCTGGCGTTCACGAGATTATTGCGCAGCCTTCTGCGTTGTAGCCGCTGGCTTGTGGTGCACCGTACTGTGATGCATCGGCGCAGCAGCGGGGGCCGCGCCCACTCGCTCGATGGCGATGCGAATAATGGTCACCGGCTTCAGCGGCTTGTCCTGGGAATCGCGTGGCACCTGGGAGATTTTGTCGGCGACGTCCTGACCTTCCAACACCTGCCCGAAGATGGTATATCCACCGTTGAGACTCGGATAAGGGGCCACGGTGACGAAGAACTGCGAGCCGTTGGTATTGGGGCCGGCGTTGGCCATGGCCAGGCGGCCGGGCCGGTCGAAAGTCAGGTCGGGACTGTTCTCATTGGCGAACTTGTAGCCGGGCGTGCCCATGCCATTGCCGAGCGGATCGCCGCCCTGAATCATGAAATTGGGAATCACTCGATGAAATGTGGTGCCGCTATACAAGGGCCGCTGCGTGGGTTTGCCGGTACGCGGGTCCGTCCAGGTCTTGGTGCCTCGTGACAAGCCGGCGAAATTCTTTACCGCCAGAGGCGATTGCTTCTCAAAGAGCTGTACCTTGATGTCGCCCATGGAGGTCTTGATGGTGGCGTAGAGGCCAGGCTCGCGTGCGGGCGCCGCGGGCGGCTTTGTTGCTGCGCCGGTAGACTGCCCCCCACCGGAACCTGGACTCGCCACGGCGTTGCCGCCCGCGCTGCCGGGGGCGGCCAACGGGGCCGCGTCCTGTGACATCATTGCCATCAGAGAGAAACACACCAGTGCCAACGGTTTCATAACCCTCGATTATACTGAAGCTTTCGCTTATGAGATCGTGCGCTGTCCTCGCCTGCTTTCTTTTCCTGGCCTGTTGCCTGAGTGGCGAAGAAATCACCATCACCATACTGGCTACCACGGATCTTCACGGCAACATTTATCCCTACGACTACTACACGGCCAACCCGGCCGACCGCGGCCTTGCGAAGATCGCCACGCTGATCCGGCACGAGCGCCAGGACAATCCCAACAGCATTCTCATTGACTGCGGCGACACCATACAGGGGACGCCGCTCGAGTACGTGTATCAGCACTGGCAGGAAACCGGGAAGCTGCCGCTCGACCTTTCTTTTGCTGGCGCGCCGCTGACCGCCGATCCGATGATGCTGGCCATGAACGCCCTCGGTTATGACGCCATGGTCACGGGCAACCACGATTTCAACTTCGGGCTCGCGAACCAGACGGCCGCCCGGCGGCTGGCGCATTTTCCCTGGATTTCCGCGAATACCAGGACCGAGCCCGGGGCCGATGTGACGCCGTTCGCGCCATGGCTGGTGAAAACGGTGGCTGGCGTGAAAGTTGCCATCATCGGCATCACCACTCCGGGCATTCCCATGTGGGACCCTCCCGAACACTACAAGGGCTATCGCTTCGAGGGTGGCCGAGCCGCCGCCGAGGAGGCCATTGCAAAACTAAAAGCCACCGAACATCCGGACATCATCCTGGTTGCAGCGCATTCCGGACTCGGCGCGCCCTCGGCCAACGGACCCGTGCCGGAGATGGCCGAGAACATGGTGGACTCAATTGCCACGAACGTCGCGGGCATCGACGCGATCATCTACGGACACAGCCATTTGAGCGAGCCCGGCCTGCGAATTGGCGAAGTGTTGCTGATGCAGCCGAAGAACTGGGGCATTTCGCTGGGGAGGATGGATTTCAAGCTCTCGCGGGAAGGGAGCGGCGCGTGGAAGATCGTCAGCAAGGACAGCCATCTGATTCCGGTGACCGCGGAAACGACGCCAGACCCGCAGATCGTCGAGATTGCGCGGCCCTACCACGAACTGGCCGAACGCTACCTCAACACTCCCGTGGCCAACGCGCCCGAGGCGATGGATACGACGTTCTCGCGCATTGAGGACACCGCGGCGATCGACGCAATTCAGGAGGTGCAGCTCGATGCCACCCACGCCGACGTCTCCTTTGCCAGTTCGTTCAATCCCAACGTGCATATCGCCAGGGGGCCGGTGACCGTGCGCCAGCTTGACGCACTGTATCTTTACGACAACGAGCTGTACATGATCGCCGGCAACGGGCGCATGGTGCGTGAGGCACTGGAGAACGGCGCCCGCTGGTTCCTCACCTGCCAGGCGGATTGCCGCGGCGAGACGCTGCTCAACCAGCACGTGATCGGATATAACTTCGACATGGCCGAGGGCGTGGATTACGAGATCGACCTGAAGCAGCCGGAAGGCCAGCGCATTAAGAATTTGCGCTGGCATGGGCAGCCGCTCGCCGACGATCAGCCGCTGCGCATCGCGCTGAACAATCACCGCGCCGGAGGCGGCAGCGGTTTTTCCATGTTCCTCGGCGCGAAGCTGTTGTGGGAATCGCACGAAGATATTCGCGACATGATGGTGCGGTATTACACCGGGAAGCGGGTGCTGCCGGCGCACGCGGTGAATAACTGGCACGTGGAACCGGCCAGCGCGCTGGAGACGCTGGAGCATGAGGCCGTCGACGATGCCAACCGGCAGAGCCACGTTAATCGATGAAGTGGCCGGAATCCTGCCCCGAAACGAGGGAGCGGGCAATCATCTATGATCGGAGCGCTCAGTCTTTGCATGATTGTGAAGAACGAAGAACGCAAGCTCCGGCGGTGTCTCGATTCGGTGCGCGATCTTGCCGGTGAGATCGTCGTTGTCGATACTGGTTCCACCGACGCAACGCCCCGCGTGGCGTCTGATTGCGGGGCGCGGGTAATCCCGTTCGATTTCGCGAGGGTGGATTTCGCGGCCGCGCGCAATCATGCTATTGCACGCGCCGGCGGCCGATGGGTTCTAATGCTGGACGCCGACGAGACGCTGGATGGGGCTGGCGCGCCGGCGATCGAACAGTTCGTTGAGAGCGGCGAAAACGCGGGGTATTTTCTCGAGCGGCATAACCACTCACCGGATTCCGAAACCACCGATTACGTGGTCCGGCTCTTTCCCAACAGGCCGGATTACCGCTACCGCGGCCGCGTGCATGAAACCATCGACGCGTCGATTCTGGCCGGTGGCGGGCGGTTGCTCAAGACCGCGATCCGCATCGATCACGAGTTCTCTTCAAACCGGGAAACGCGGCGGCGCAAGAACCACTGGTACATAGAAATCCTGAAGGAAGAGATCGCGGCCGACCCGGGTGACGATACGCGGCTGGATTTCCTGGCCGCCGAATATCACCAGCTCGAAATGTTCGACGAAGCCACGGAGATCGCCGAGCGCATTGCACGGGCACGACCGCTGGACGCGAGAGCCCATCTGTTCGCCGGTGTTTATCACTTGCTCTATAAGCCAGATCTGGCGCGGGCGCGAGCCGATTTCAACGAAGCGTTGAAGCTTCGCCCAGGCTACGCCGAAGCCGAGTCTTTCCTGCAGCTCGTCGAGGAGCGGGAGCGCGGGCCGGCATCACATCCTTGAAATATCCGCGATGATCGCCGCGAGCGCCTTGCGGAAGTCCTCCGGTGATTCAACGTCGAACAAGCGCGGGACCAGGGGCTTGAGCGTGGGTTCGAGCTGATCGATCTGCAACTCCTGTCCGCGATATCCCGGACGCCGCCAATCCCCAGGCCCAGCGCCGCCGCCACCCATGTGACCATGACCGCCATGCTGGCCGGGGTTTCCACGCCAATCCGGTCGCGGCGCCAGCGCGTGGTAACGGATGTAATAGACCCGGCAATCCGGAGACGGCGCGGCCTCGATCGGGCGCAAGTCTTCGCCGGCCTCAAACTCCACGGAGCTGCTGAGCACTATCAGCGCACGAGCCTGCCCGTCGCCGGTGGGGCCGATTCTCTTCCCGGCTTCGGAGACGAAAAATGCGGCGCTGCGGCTGCGGTCGCCCAGCGACTTGACATCGATGGTGCCCGTGGTCTGTTCGTTCAGGGTGTCCTTGACCGCAGGCCAATCCAGCACGTGCGCATCGTCCTGGTGGAAGGTGACCTGTTGGTGCAGGAGGTCCAATAGCGCTACGTGCAGTGACCCAGTGTGCAGGTCCAGCCCCGAGATTATCTTCAGCTCCGGGAGCAGAACGCTCAGATTCCCGTTCTGTGCCTGGACCGATCCGGTGGCCCGCTCGGAGGGCGTAAGATTGACCAGCACATCGATTCGCACGGGACGGCGAGTCTGCACCGGCAAGTGCAACGGCTCGCTGATCGAGGGCAGATACAAGGAGTCGGGCGGCTCGGCCGGCGGCAGGAACTCGACCGGGGGCAGCCCGCGCCAGGAATCCTGGAGCGGGTCGTTTCTCAACGGGGCGACATGCAGCCGCTCTTCCCGGATTCCGTGCTCGCCATTGGCGGTATCCACAACGGCGAGGGCCACGCGATAATCACCGGGCAGGACAAACGCGGAGAACATGTACTGGAAATATTCAGAGCGGACCGCATCCTGAACCTTCTCAAAATCGACCTGTCCATGATTTTGCCAGAGCCGTCCATCCGGACCGGTGACCTGGACAAGCATGAGCAAGCGGCCCTTGCCGGGACGGTCCGCGAGTTCGTCCCCGTCCAACTGAATCCCCATGCGCACCATCAGACGCTGATGATTAGAGAGGCGGGCGGGAGTAACCTCTATTGCCCAGCGAATCGGGGAGCGCTGTCCGCTCCTGAGCCATGCGCTGAGGGGGTACTTCGCGAAGACGGGATCAGGCGCCCCGCTCTGGGCGCGGGCTCCGGGGGCGGCATACAACAGGGCGAATGCCGCCGTGAGGTGCAGGAAATGTGTACTGGCCCGATACTTCATCCAGATACCGCTATAATCTCAAAACCGGGAGCGGGGCAGAGCCCCGCGCAGGGCATGGCCCAGTTCGGAATCCACATACGCCTTCGCAAAGCCGCGCAGCTGGCGGTTCTCCTGGCGGGCTTGGCCGCCGCGCAGGAGCGCGTCTCTTTTCCCACCCAGGATGGCTGGATTATCCATGGCGACATATATGGGACGGGCGACCGGAGCGTCGTGCTGGTCCACGGCGGCAGGTTCGAAAAAAGCAGTTGGGAACCACAGGCGCGCGTGTTGGTGAAAGCAGGATTTCGCGCCCTCGCCATCGATCTGCGCGGCTACGGCTTGTCAAAAGAAGGGCCGGAATCCGCGCGTTCCGATTATGGGTCGCCGCTGGACGTTGTGGCGGCGGTCCGCTACTTGCATTCGCACGGGGCGACAACGGTCGCGGTGGTGGGAGCAAGCATGGGCGGCGACGCGGCGGAGGGGGCACTCGCTGAATGCGAGCCGGGCGAGATCGATCGGGTGGTCCTGCTGGCCCACGGCGCATACGGTCCGCCCGAGAAACTAACGGGCCGCAAGCTGTTTATCGTAAGCCGCGATGACCTGAATTCGGAAAACATACCACGGTTGATTAGAATTCGCGCCCAGTACGAAAAGGCTCCCGAGCCGAAGCGGTTGTTGGTCCTGGATGGCTCCGCGCACGCTCAGTTCATCTTCCAGACCGATCAGGGAGGGCGGCTGATGCGCGAGATTCTCCAATTCCTCTCGGACCCTTAGAGCCTTGATATCCTGAAGCTTCCCATGGCACGAGTCTTTCCGTTCCAGCCGTATCGCTATGCCGCGAGTGCCGGCCCCCTTGACCGGCTGGTTACCCAGCCCTATGACAAGATCTCACCGGAAATGCGCCAGCGTTATCTCTCGCTGAGCCCGCATAACCTGGTCCGCATCATTCTCGGCGAGCGCCAGCCGGCCGACGGCCCGGACGACAATGTCTACACGCGGGCAGCCGCGCACCTGAAGGATTGGACCGCGGGCGGCGATATCCTGGCGCAGGATTGCGAGCCTGCCTTTTATGCATACCTCCAGGAATTTTCGGTTCCCGATGTAGCCGGAAAGCTGGTGCGCAAGGGGTTCATCGGTCTGGGCGCGGTGGAGGACTACTCCGCGGGCGTCGTGCACCGGCACGAACAGACGTTGAAGGGTCCCAAGCAGGACCGCATGGAACTGCTTCGGCACACCCACGCGCACTTTGGCCAGATCTTCATGCTGTATCCGGATCCGCGGCTGGCCATCGACGCAATACTCGATGAAGCGGCCACGCAGCCGCCTGACGCCGAAGCGACCGACGAGTACGAAGTGCGGCACCGTGTATGGCGCATCGCCGACCCCGCCAAAGTCGAACGGATCGGACAATTGATGGCGGATCGAAAGCTGCTGATTGCCGACGGCCATCATCGTTACGAGACCGCGCTCGCTTTCAGCCGCGAGAACGCCGGCCTCGCGGGCGCGGATCGCGTCATGATGACCTTCGTCAACATGCATTCGCCTGGTTTACGGATTCTGGCCACCCACCGGCTCCTCAGCGGTCTGGCCGATTTCAATCCGGACGCTCTGATCGCGGGCCTTGGCGCATCCGCGGTTTCGCTGGAGCGCCTGCGCAACCTGTTCGCGACACCGGACACGGATCGCCTGCGCCTGGGAATGGTCTTCGCCGGGCGTGACGGCGCCTATTTGGTGGACCGGGAACGCGGACCAGCGGATTTGGATGTCCGCTTTCTGCACGACGAGATCCTCGCGGGGATGCTCGGAATCAGCGACCAGGATGTCCGCGAGGAGAAATATCTCAAATATGTGCGCGGCCTCGATTCCGCTGTCGAGCGTGTGCGGGCAGGCGAAGCGCAGGCCGCGTTTCTGCTGGAGCCGACCACCGTGGAGCAGGTGGCGAACGTGGCGTTCTCCGGCGGCGTGATGCCTCAGAAATCGACCGATTTTTACCCGAAGCTCCTCAGCGGCCTGACGGTCTATCGCCTGGGTTAGTCCAGGCGGCCACGAGAGGCCGTGACAGGCTCAAGGCAGGGCGCGGCCCTGCCCCACATCGCGGTTCTGTGAAGGTCCTGTAACGTTTTTGTCCGCTTGCCGCTACCCCCTGTCAGCCACAACAACGGCATGGTATCTTAGATAACCCAGGGGGGACGGGTGTAATGAAACCCATTCTCAGTGCTCTTTCCTTGTGTCTGGCGTGCGCGCTGGCCGGATCGGCATCGGAGCTCTCAGAACGCGCTTGGAGCCTCGAGAAGAAGGGCGACCTGACCGCGGCGCGCGAGTTGGTGGAACAGGCTGCGCGAGCGCCTGGCGCCACCGCTTCCGACCTGAGCGACTGGGCCGAATACCTGGACGAGCATCGCGACCCGCAGGCGCGCCCCGCACTGGAGCAGGCGCTGGCGGCAGCGCGGGGACAATCGAAGATGGCGATTGCTCGGCGTCTGGTCATCGCCGATCTGCTCGCCGGGGACCAGGATGCCGCTCGAAAACATCTGGCGGCGTATCGGGACGCGGGTGGAGGCGACCTCAGCCTGCCCAACGAACCGGTGGCCCCCTCCAGCCGCACTACGATAGTCACCATCCCCGGGCCTCTTCTGTCGTTCGCGCGCATGGCCGCGTTGTCGCCGGAGCTCGACGCCGCCTCCGTGCTGGCCGCGCTGGCGCGCAACGTCGTGACCAATGGGTATCAGGCTTCCTCGAACAGCGACGCCCTCGATCAGACCGAGTACCTCAAGCTGGTGATTCGTTACGTTTCCCAGGCGCGGGAGCTGTCCAAGCTGGCCGGAAAGGATTCCACCATTCGCATAGCCACCTGCGATTCGGCGGAGACCGGCGACCTTCTTCGCGTGCTCGGCTATCGCATTCGGGGAGGCTGTGGCAGCGAAGTCGTGCTGGAAACGGTGAACCCCTCGCGCGCGTTCCTGACCATTGATTCCGGTTTCCCTCTCGCCAGCCTCGAGCAGGCGCTGCGCACCAATCGCCCCTTCGCCTACGATTACAAATCCGCCGAAATTCCGGTGGTGTATGGTCCGGACTATTGGCTCAGCTCGCACGGCATTCAGGGGGGCGACCTCATTGAAGCTTTCCTGAACGATCCGTCCTTGTGCCGGCTTTATTTGGCCATGACCAAGCTCGATCCATCCACCGCCGACGAGATTCGTAAGAGCGTTCCCGCCACGCGCCTGCGAATTTTTGCGCACGTCCTCGACTTCTTCGGCGGGATGTTCGAAATCCGGGACGGCCGCGCGTTGGTTCCAGGCGGTCCCAGAGCCGTGAAAGCGTGGGAGGAGTTGGCCGGCGCCTCTCCCGAGAAGGGCGCCGATTTTTTCGAAAGGCTAATTTCCAAGGACGACGGATGGTTGGCCAGTTACTATGATTCGCTGGCGCGGATCGGCGGTCCCGCGCAGGATTATCTAACCGAGCCGGAACGGCTGAAGCGGTTCTACGCGGCCATTCGCGGAAAGGTCACCAGCCCTGGTCCGGCGCGGCCCGTGTTCCGTTCCAACACCGACATGGTGCTGCTAACCACCCGCCTGCGCATCGACGCGCAGGGCAACCCGGTAATCCCCGGTGGCCTGGAGCCCTGGCGCAATTTGTTCGTGCACCATCCAACGGGAAAGTACGACGCCAAACTGTCTAAAGCGGCATCCGGCTGGAAGGACCCTGACGATGTCCTGGAGGCTCTCTTCGGGCTGTGCCGTAAGACCGTGGACAACGAGGCGCTGCGGATTTTCATGGCGCTGAGCGATATGGATCGCGGCCGGGCAATGCCTCTGGACGAGGGAACCACGGAGCGGCTCATCCGCGACTGGCCCGAGTACGGTGCGCAGTACTCCATATTCGCCGAGGTCAGTGAGGTGAGCCCGCCCACTTTGGTTCAGTTCCTGGACACGGCCGGGTCCATCAATAGCATTAAAGACGGCCCGCTGCGGGCGGACGCCCTGGGCACGATGCAGGCGCTGACCGGTTTATGGCAAATCCTCTACCGGCACGGCTCGTTGCCGGCCGCCTCAGCGGACAAAACGCTTTCGGCAATGCTGAGCGGCTTCGCCAGGATCGGCAGCGACCGCGATCTCTTCGCGGCGGGACGAGCGGGCGTGAATGCCCTGCTGTCCGCTACCGCTTCTCCGGCGGGAGCAAGCCCGCAGGAGCGTCTGGTGGAACTGCTTGCCGGTCCCGATCCCACTTCCGACGTGGAAACGCGAAACCGCATGGTCCGCGACATGGACGAGATCTTCGAGGCACAGCGGCTGATTTCGGTGACCGACCTGTTCGCGATCGCCGACGGTCTGGATGCCGTCGCGCGCGGGGAGAAGGGGAACCCGGACGTGGTGGCAAAGGCTGCCGCGCGCATTGCCGAGGTGCAACTCCCGCACGCCTCGCTCAGTTCCGTGGAGAAGACCACCTTTACTTTTGGATATTGGTCTGAGCGGCACATTGAAGCCGAACGCAAGATCAATCTCAAAATGGAGCTGGACCGCGCCGGTGCGGACCCGAAAAAGCTGGCCGACATCCGCGGGAATCTGGCTCCGCTGCTGCGGGACAGCCTGGTGGGCTTGAACTACGCGTACTATGCGCCGCCCGGAGCGCAGATACTGCAAGCCAACCCGTTGTTCGTCCGCAGCCACGACTTCATCGGTTTGAACAGCCAGAGTTCGGCGTGGAAAGTCACCGAAGTCCAGGGCGGCGGCTGGCCCACCAACAGCGGGGGCAAGCTCTCCGGCTCTCTGGCCCAGCTTCCCTACGCGCTGGCGCAAGCCGAGCAGAACTTCCTGGTGCCCACGCGGGAGCAAGCCCTTATCTGGGCCGATCTGGTGCCACAGTTGCTGGCCAGCGCAACCGTGCCGCGCTGGTGGGGAGCCACCCCGGCGCACACGCACTGGGTCATGCTGCACATGGATTACGGCGAGACTCTGTTGGCGGAGGCGGCTTTGAGCGACACTCGCCGGCAAAGTGTACTCGCAGTGCTGCACCGCTACGCCGCGCCGGTGCGGGTGGCCGAGATCGACGGCCTGCTGCGCGCGGGCGACGTGCGCGCGGCGGTGGCCAGTACTACCCCGGCCGAATTGTTTGAACTCGCCCGGGCCTCCGCGCACGAGAACGACGGTGAGCCGCAAGCCGCGGAAATCCGGCGCATTGCCAATGAGGCGCCCAACGAGATCAACTATGCGGTGATTTCGCGTTTGTTCGGCACGCCCAAGCCCACCCTGGCCAACAGCATGACGCCGCAACTGCTCAACCTGCGCACGTTTCCCGCGCTGATGGGCTACTCCAGCCGGATTCTGGCGGAAAGCTGGGAATCGGACCTGCTGTACTACGCGGCAATCTCCGACCAGCTCAACATGTCGCCTTCCCAATTGAATCTGATGATTCCATACTGGACGCGAGAAACCATCGAGGGGATCTTTGCCACGCACCTGGAAGACTGGCCGGCCCTGTTACGGTCGTTGCGATCGGTGGGCGACGAGGCTCTGGCGAAGAGCCACCGGCAGGGAGCGGCCAGCGGCGGAGAGTGAACGGAATTGAGCTTACGTGGAGGAGAAGATTCTGACCATGGGTAAAGCTTTCATTGGCGCGTCAGCCATGATCCTGGCCGGCGGCATGCTATGGCTGAGCGCCCAGGAGAAACCCACTTTCCGCGTGAAGGTGGACATGGTGGTGCTGAGCTTCACCGTGACCGACAACAAGGGGCACTATGTGACCGGCCTCAAACCGGCCGAGTTCAAGGTCACCGAAGATTCCATCGCCGAAAAGATTGCCACATTCAGCGAAGGGAATAAGCCGCCGGTGGAGGTGCGGCCCGACGGCAGTACGGCACCTCTTGGGGCTCCGGACGATAATGCCGACAAATCCGGTGAGGCCGCCGACCTGCGACCGGACGCGTTTGTGGGAACCAACGTCTTCGTTCTCTTCGACACCAGCAATTACATGTATCGGGGCTTCGTCTACGCCTCCGACGCCATTGCCGATTTCGTCCGCGGGCTGGACCGCTCCGACTCCGTAGCCGTCTACACCTTCAGCCGCAATCTGAATCGCGCGGCGAATCTCACGCACGACCGCAACCAGGCAATCTTCGGGCTGCGCAATGCCGTAGCCGGGGACGATTCGGCGCTTTACAACGGACTGCTGCTCACGTTGCGCGACGCCGCCAGGGTGCCCGGCCGCAAAGTGGTGATTGTGTTTTCGAACGGGCCTGACAACGCCAGCATGGTGGCGCCCGACGATGTGCGCGCCGTCGCGGAAGACGAGGGGATTCCTATTTATGTCATCTCCACCTCGGACGTGAACAAGGACCCTGTTTCCAGCGCCATCTTCCGGCGCATCACCACCCGTACCGGCGGCAAGGCGTACTTCGCGCGCACGTGGCAGAAGCAGGTGGAAGCGTTCGAATCGATACGCGAGGATCTGGGCAATAGCTACACGATCACTTACTATCCGGCTGCCAACCCGAACGAGGGGTTCCGCAAGATCAATGTGGAGATTACATCGGATGTGGCCAAGAAGTACCGCATCCGCGCGCGGCCCGGTTATCGTCCACGGGCCTCGTTCGAGTAAATCAGCGGTTGGACGCCGGGCTGGCGTACCCGATCCGAACCAGAAATGCCCCTTCTTCGGCGTGCGCCGAGGTAACCGCCGCCGGATCGGGATCGAAGGGGCCTTCTTCCTGAGCGTGGCGATCGAGGTTGCGCGTCAGCAGGTGTCCCAGCCCAGGATACACATGCAGGTCGCACCTTCCGCCCACCTGTTTTGCCCGTTCACAAAAGCGCTGTACGCCACCCAGCGGCGTTTCGGTGTCGGCGGAACCTTCCATGATGATGGCTGGAGGTAGCTGCTTGTCGATGTTTTCCGCGGGAGAAATATCCTTCAGTTTGGCGCGGCCGCCTAACAGAATCTCCGGCCAATGATCGTCGGTTATCGAGACCGCCGGCGAAAGCAGGACGAGCGCATCCGGGACAGCGCTTATCCCGTTTTCTTCGTCGTGCGGAAACACGGCCGCGGCGGCAGCCAGATGCCCGCCGGCGGAGACTCCATAGACGGCCACGCGATGAGGGTCAACGGCTAGGTCCGCCGCGTTCCGGCGTACCCAGCGAATCAGATCTCGCGCATCCGCCATGGCGTCGAGGGGCGTGATATTCTTCTGATCCGACAGCCGGTATTCCCCGGCGATGGCAACCATCCCCAGGGCCGAGAACCGTTTCGCGTCGTCATAGGTCCACTCCGGACTGCCAGCGTTCCAACCGCCTCCGTGAAGCAGGATCATCGCGGGGTGCACCTTGCCTTGCGCGGCCTCCGCGGGCATGAAGATGTGTGCTTTGAGTTGTATCGTGCCGATCGTTTTGTACGTGCGAATGTCGGGCTGGCTGTCGTGTTCCTGAGAGTCAGCGCTTGTTGGAAGCAGAACCGGGAGTGTCGCGATCGCGAGGATGATTCGTGCGCCGATAAATCGGGGATGGTTCATGGTCAGGCGAGCCTGCTACCTTGTTACGCGCCAGCCGCCATGGAGTTGCAAAAACTCCGGAGATCCTACCGCGCGCCCATGTTGCACTCGCCATGCACCGCCCGCACAGCGCTCTCCAGCCCGTCCTTGTGCACTACGATGCTGATGGTGATTTCGCTCGACCCCTGGGCGATGGCGATGATGTTCACGCTCTGCTGCGAGATGGCGCTGAAGATGCGGCCGGCCAGTCCGGGCGTGCCGCGCATGCCCTCGCCCACCACCGCCAGCAGACCCACGTTCTCATCCACCTCGATGGGCTTCAGGTAGCCGTGCGCCAGTTCCAGCGCGAAGCTGCCCTCCAGCGTCTCCATCACCGAATCCAGCTCTTCATGCCGGATCAAGAAACAGAAATTCTGGCGGTAGCTGGAACTGGAGAACGTCAGCACCTCGGCGTTGGCCGCTGCCAGCGAATCGAGCGCGCGGGCCATCATGCGCGTGCCGCTGACGGCGGCGCTGGCGGGTTCCAGCGCAATCAGCGCCACGCCGCGCATGGAAGTGACCGCCCGGGGGCCCGGATAGCAGGTATCGAGAGACGGCACAATACGCGTACCCAAATGGCCTGCGTTGAAGCTGTTCTTGCTCCATACCGGGATACGGCTTTCCACCAGGGGCGCCAGCGTGCGCGGGTGCAGCACCTTCGCGCCGTTGTAAGCCAGCTCAGCGGCCTCCGCGTAGGTCACCTGGTCCAGCACCTGCGCATCGGGCACCAGCCGAGGGTCGGCGCTCATAATCCCGTCCACGTCGGTCCATATCCATAGCTCGCCGGCGTCCAACGCGGCGGCCAGAATTGACGCGGAAAAGTCCGAGCCGCCGCGTCCGAGCGTGGTCGGGCGGCCATCGGTCGTGGCCCCGTTGAAGCCCGTCACCACCGGCACCTGCCCGCGTTCGATCATGGGCCCGAGCTTTGCCAGCGCGCGCTTACGGGTCTCTTCCATGATGGGGCTGGCGCTGCCGAATACGGCATCGGTTACGATCACGTCCGACCCGCTGACCGCCTGCGCGGCCGCTCCCACCGATTCGAGGTATTCGGCCAGCAGCAACGACGACAGCCGCTCGCCGATCGCGATGGCCTCATCCACCGATTTCGGCGGCCGCTCGCCCAGAATGCGCACGCCGTGACAGATTCGGCGAAAGTCCGCCAACAGGGCGTCGACCCCGGCCAGCGCGATCCCCCGCCGCTCGGTGGCATCCGCCAGCAACTCCGCGCAAGCCTCGTGGTGCCGCTCGCGCAGCTTATGCAGATTGAAATCGAGGCCCGATTCGTCCCCCGCCTCCGCTTTGCGCAGCGAATCGAGCAGCAGGTCGGTGATTTTCGACATGGCCGATACCACCGCTACCACTGGCCGCGCGCGCCTCTGCTCGATGCAGATCCCCGCGGCGACCTTGATGCGCTCGGCCGAGCCCATGCTCGTGCCGCCGAATTTCATTACGAGCAGATCCTTCAACGCGCCAGCTCCTTGCCATTCGACGTGCGCTCGCGAATCGTTTTCAACATGGCCGCCTCCACTTCGTCGATGTCCAGCGAACTGGTGTCCAGATAGACTGCGTCGGGCGCCTGCATCAGAGGCGATGCCGCGCGTGTCCGGTCCCGCTCGTCGCGCTCGCGGAGACCCTCGGCCACGGCGTCTTCGGACACGGCTTCTCCGGCCGCGACAAGGTCCCCCACACGGCGCCCGGCGCGAACGCGTTCGTGCGCGTCGAGGAAAAATTTGACGGTGGCATCGGGGAACACCACCGTTCCGATGTCCCGCCCTTCCATCACCACCGAAGCCCCCCGGGACATCTCGCGCTGCCTGGCCACCAGCGCGCGGCGCACCGCCGCGATGGCCGACACCCTGGACGCCGCATCGCCCACTTCCGGCGCGCGAATCGCCTCGCTGACGTCCTCGCCATTCAATAACACGGTGCGCGTCCCGGCCGCGAACTCGATGCGCGCCTCAAGGGCGAGTTGCTCGAGCCGGTGCATGTCGGAAAGCGCGGTCCCATTGCGCAACGCCCACAGCGCCACGCTTCGGTACATGGCGCCGGTGTCAACGTAAATAAAGCCGAGTTTGTCCGCGATCCGGCGCGCCAGCGTGCTCTTGCCTGCGCCGGCTGGGCCGTCGATCGCAACAATGATGCGTTTTGCCAATCTTCATGTTATCTCGCGAGCAGTACAATCTCTTTATTGAAGGCAGTTGAAGCAGCATTGCGGGGCGCCACCGTGCTGACGCCCACCGAACGCCTGTCCCGCGAGCTCAGGCGCCAGTTCGGCGAGGCCCACCGAAAACGCGGCATCTCGGCGTGGCCCACCCCGGACATTCTTCCCCTCAATGCGTTTCTTGGACGCCTGTGGCGCGAGTGGCTGTTCACCGCTTCTGTTTCGGACGCGCCCGTGTTGCTGAACTCGCTGCAGGAGCGCACCGTCTTTGAACAGGCAATCGAAGAGTGCGAGCGCGACCAGCCCCTGCAGATTGCCGCGACGGCGCGGGCCGCCCTCAAGGCCTGGCAGCTCGCGCACGCCTGGCATGCGCCGCTTTCCGATTCCCGCTTCGCCGCGAGCGAGGACTGCGAGGCGTTCGTTCGCTGGACCCGTGCCTTCGAAGAGCGCTGCCGCCGCGAAAACTGGCTCGATTCCGCGCGGCTTCCCGGCTTCCTGACAGGCCGCCTGCGCGACGGCTCTCTCAAAGCGCCCGCGCGAATCGCTCTGGCCGGCTTCGACGAACTCACGCCGCGGCAGCGAGCACTTCTCGCGGTGCTTCCTCGGGTGGATCAGGCGCAGCAGCCGGTGCATGACGCAACGCCGGCATGCGTCGAATTGCGCGACGCCACCGAGGAATTCGAACAGGCCGCCAACTGGGCGCGCAATCTTCTGGGCAGCGACCCGGGAGCGCAGGTTGGCGTCATCGTTCCCAATCTGGCGGATTGCCGCGCGCAGGTAGATCGCCTTTTTCGGGAGGTGCTGCATCCCGGTCCCTTTCCCACCGGTGCGCGCGCGTACCATTTGTCACTGGGCCTGGCGCTGGCGGATTATCCCGTGGTGGCGGCGGCGCTGGCCGCGCTGGAAACAGGCTTGCCGCGAATGAGCGCAAACCGCGCCGGTCTGCTGCTTCGCTCTCCATTCCTGGGAGCCGCCTCACGCGACCGCGAGGCCCGCGCGAACGCCGATGCCAGGCTTCGCCGTACCCGGCAATTCGAGCTGACTCCGGAGCAACTGCGCACAACTCACGCGGTGCTCAACCCGCGGCCGGAACAGGCGCCGGAGCGCCAGCGGCCAGGTGAATGGGCGCGAACATTCTCGCGGATGCTGGGCGCGCTGGGATGGCCGGGCGACCGCGCACCGTCGAGCGAAGAACACCAGACCATTGAGGAATGGAACGAAGCCCTCTCGTCCTTCGCAACCCTCGACGTCACGCTGCCGCCGCTGCCGTACGATCAGGCGTTGCAAGAGCTGCGGCGGCTGGCCCGCGAAACGACCTTTCAGCCTGAGGACGAGGGCGCACCCATCCAGATTATGGGCGTGGAGGAGGCTGCGGGCCTGCAATTTGACTATCTGTGGATCGCCGGAATGCATGACGAGCAGTTCCCCCAGGAACCGCGTCCAAACCCATTCCTTCCGCTGGCGCTACAGCGGGAGCTCAACATTCCGCACGCGACGCCTGACCGTGAAGCCGAATACGCGGATACCGTTCTGCGCCGTCTGCTCGCCAGCGCCCGCGAGGTGCGGCTAAGCTGGCCCGCCAGCGATGGCGAGAAAACTCTGCAACCCTCGCCGCTTCTCAAGAATCTGGGCGCTGAGAACATCCCGCCCAATCTCACCGATCCCGTGCTGCGCCGCTGGCACCGCAAGGCGGATCTTGAGCCCCTGTACGATGAGATGGCCCCGCCGCTCGCCGTGGAAGGCATTCAGGTAGGCGGAGCCGGTTTGCTGAAGGCCATGGCCGAGTGCCCCTTCAAAGCGTTTACGCTGTACCGGCTCGGCGCCCGGCCGCTGGAGGACGCGGACTTCGGCGTCTCTCCCTCGGAGAAGGGCAGTACTGTCCACAGAGCGCTGGAGCTGATTTGGGAGGAGTTGCACTCACAGGCCGATTTGCTCAAGCTCTCCGAAGAGGAGACACGCGCCCTTGTTCGCCGTCACGTGGAGACGGCGCTCGCCGGCGACACGCTGTTTCGTGATCTCGAGCAGAAGCGTCTCGAGCGCTTGATTGGCGAGTTTCTGCGGTTGGAGCAGACTCGCCGCCCATTCACCGTCAAGCAGCACGAGAAGGATCAGGTGGTCGCGATTGGCGGACTCATGCTGAAGATCCGCGTGGACCGCCTTGACGAGGTTGCGGGAGGGCGGCACGTTCTGGTCGACTACAAGACCGGCAAGATCAACCGGGGCGCATGGGCCGAGGAGCGTCCACGCGAGCCTCAGCTTCCGTTGTACGCGACCGTGTTTCCGGGTCCCCTTGCGGCGATTACTCTGGCCGCCATCCGCACAGGTGAAATTGGGTTTACTGGCATTCAGGAGGGCGACGTGCTGGGTCTGGCCAGGACCATGCGGACCGAGTTCGACGGGATCGAGGAGCAGCGAGCGCATTGGAGATCCACTCTTGAAAGGCTTGTCGCGGAATTCCGCGAGGGCGTTGCGCGCGTCGATCCGCTCGCCCACGCCTGCGATTTCTGCGAGCTGAAAGCGCTCTGCCGCATTCGCGATTACTCCACGCCGGAGGCGCCCGATGCCGAGGAGTGACGCTGATGTTCGCGCACGCGCGCTGGACACTGCCACATCGTTCATCGTCCAGGCGCCCGCTGGGTCCGGAAAGACTGAACTGCTCATTCAACGCTACCTGAAGCTGCTGGCGGCGGTGGATGAGCCCGAAGAAATCGTCGCCATCACTTTCACGAAAAAGGCCGCGGCGGAGATGCGCGCGCGGGTGGTGCGGGCCCTTCATCGCGCCGCAAAGCCGGCAACGATCGCCGCCACGGGCCAGGCTTCGCTGTTCGGAGGAGCCGTTGCGGCGGCGGATACCGCGCTCCTGCCTCATGAGCGGATCACCCACGATCTCGCGAAGGCGGCCGCCGTTCGCGATACCGCCGCGAACTGGGGCTTGCTCGACAATCCCGCGCGCATTCGCATCGGCACCATCGATTCCCTGTGCGCCACCCTCGCCCGGCGCATGCCCTGGACCTCGCGCTTCGGAGCCTTCCCAGGAATCGAGGAGAGAGCGCAGACGTTGTATCGCGAGGCGGCCCGCCGCACCCTTCGCTGGGTGGAGCACGACGACCGCGCGGGCCGGGCTGCCCAAACGGTGCTGCTGCATCTGGACAACGACACCCGCCGCGCCGAGCAGTTGATCGCGCAAATGCTGGAGCGGCGCGATCAGTGGCTGCGCCTCACCGGCAGCGGCGAACCCGAAATCGGCGACGTTCGCGAGAGGCTGGAGGCCACGCTTACGCGCATCGTGGAAACGCACCTTCGGAGGCTGTCGGCGTGCTTCCCGCAAGAGTTGCTGCAACAGGCGGTGGATCTGGCGCGGCACGGCGGCACACTAGTCAACGACGTTGCCGGCCCTCGCGCGGAGACACTGGAAAGCTGGCGGCTTCTGGCGAAGTTCCTTCTCACTGGTGAAGGCAAGAGCGTGCGGAAACGCGTCGATAAGACCATCGGCTTCGCTCCCAACGATCGCCGCAAGCCCGAGTGCAAGCAGTTCTTCGAGGACCTTGGCGCCAACCGGGAACTCTCGGAAGCGCTTTGCGAACTGCGCCACCTGCCCTCGCCGGCATTCAGCGACGACCAGTGGCGCGCGCTCGAAGCCATCATCCCGCTGTTGCCGCGCTCGGTAGCCGAGTTGCGCGCAGTCTTCGGCGAACGCGAGCAGGTGGATTTCGCCGAGCTGACCATTGCCGCTAACCGGGCCCTCGAATTAGAAGACCAGCCGACGGACCTTGCGCTCGCGCTTGGCTATCGCATTCGCCACATCCTGGTGGACGAGTTTCAGGACACTTCGCGTTCGCAATGGAACGTGCTGTCGAAGCTGACGGCCGAGTGGGACGCCGGCGATGGCCGCACGCTGTTCCTGGTGGGCGACCCGATGCAATCCATCTACCGCTTCCGCGAGGCCGACGTGGGCTTGTTCCTGAAGGCCTGGGAGGGTACCCTGGGCGACATCCCACTGGAGCGGCTGGCGCTGGCGGTCAACTTCCGCTCGACTTCCGCGATCGTGGATTGGCTGAACCGCGCGTTCGCCGAGATCATGCCATCGGCCGTGGACATCGACAGCGGGGCGGTTCCCTACAGTGCTTCCACTGCGGGACGAAGTACCGACCGAAGCGGCCCTCCTCCGGCAGTACACGCATTTATCGGGGAGCCGCAGAATGCGGAAGCCGAGCGCGTTCTGGATTTGATCCGCCAGGCCACCGGCTCCCGCGCGATACTTGTCCGCGCGCGCCGGCATCTTACGGGAATCGTCGCCGCATTGAAGCTCGAAGGCATCCCCTTCCAGGCCATCGAAATCGATCAGCTCGCCGAGCGCCCGCTGGTGCAGGACCTGATGGCGCTGACCTTCACGCTTCTGCACCCCGCCGACCGCGTGTCCGAGCTCGCGGTTCTGCGCGCGCCCTGGTGCGGCCTCACTCTCGCCGATCTGCTGGCTCTCGACACCCCGCAAATGAGCGCCGAAGGCGTGGCCCGGCTGGCGCGTATTCGTCCGATTCTCCATCGGGCTGTCGGAGAGCACGGACACCGCCGTTTGCGCGAACTGGTGGAGGGAACGTGGATCGCTCTGGCCGGACCATCCTGCGTCCAGCACGACAGCGATCTGGAGGACGCCGCGACATATTTCGATCTGCTGGACGAACTTGACGAAGGTGGCGACCTCAGCTCGTTCGGTGAACTCCGCCAAAGGGTCACGGATCTCTTCGCCAAACCGGATACGCGCGCCACCGGGGCCGTGCAGGTGATGACCATCCACAAGGCCAAGGGTCTCGAGTTCGACACGGTAGTCGTGCCGGGAGTGGGGATGAAAGCGAAGGCCGACGACTCGCCGTTGCTGATCTGGCAGGAACTGGCGGACGGTGAACTGCTGATCGCGCCAATCCACCAGACGGGCAGCGATGGCGACCCCATCTACGAGTATCTGACTTATCTGGAGAGCGCCCGGACCGCCAACGAAACCCGGCGCCTGTTGTACGTGGCGGCTACGCGGGCGCGCCGGGAGTTGCATTTGCTGGGTTGGCTGGAGCGGGCCGGCAAGGCGCCGCCTGCCGGTTCTTTCCTGCAGCTTCTCTGGCCGCTCGATGAAGTCCAGCGCGCGTTCACCGGTGTCATTGCGGGCGACTCGCCCGAACCGAAGCGTCCGCGACAACCGCGTCCTGTGCGGCGGCTGCCGCCGGATTTCCGTGTTCCCGAACCGCCCCCCGCCGTGCAGTGGACCCGCGCTGCGCCGCCGGCGGAGGAAACTCGCAAGATCGCTTTTGAGTGGGTTGGCGACATGCTGCGTCATGCCGGAACCGTGGTGCATGGCTGCGTGCAGCAAATCGCCCGCGATGGGCTCCAACAATGGCCACCGGACCGCATTCGTGAGTCCCGCGCACGGTTCCAAAATCTGCTCGCCAACGCGGGCGTGACGCCGCGCGATCTCGATGCCGCGGTCACCCGGGTCACCACCGCCCTGCTCAACTGCGTGGAAGACCCGCGCGCCAAGTGGATTCTTTCGCCGCATGCCGAACAGCAGTGCGAGTTCGCCATTACCGGCTGGCTCGATGGGCGATTCATTGCCGGCGCCATCGACCGGACGTTCGTCGATTCCGAGGGCGTCCGCTGGATCATCGATTACAAGACCAGCGCTCACGAAGGCGCCGGTCTCGCGGCGTTTCTCGAGAACGAAAAGTTGCGCTATCGCGAGCAGCTCGAACGGTACGCCCGGCTGCTGGCTCTCACGGAAACCAGACCTGTTCGGGTCGGCCTCTACTTCCCGCTCCTGCGCGGTTGGATCGAGTGGTGATTCTGACTCGGTAACGCCGCCGGTCACTGAACCGCGAGGGTGACGGAGCGGCGGCCAGCAGTCAGGCATCCCCGAGGGCCTGAAGGGGATGCCGAAGTCAGTCCTGAGCCACTATATCGGTGCGCTCAGACCTTCCACAATCGAGCAACTGAACGCCGCACTAATCGTTGCCTTGGCGGTAGAAGACGGGCCGTCGCGGCTCGCCGAAGCCGTGGAGCAACCCGTGAATCCGCCTGGTCGCAAGCGTTCCTCGCGAAGCTGAAGGCCCTCACTCGCCATCCACCGGCCCCCGCCCGCTGTTCGCCGACACGCCCGTGCGCCGCTTGCGTCTTCCCCGCTACCATGAAACTTCGCATGCAACCGCCAAACGGCTCCGCTATTGTCGTTCAGGGTCTGCGCAAGAACTACGGCGCGGTCGAAGCCGTGCGCGGCATCGATTTCGAGGTCCACACCGGTGAGGTATTCGGCCTTCTCGGCCCCAACGGCGCGGGCAAGACCACTACCGTCGAGATCCTCGAAGGCCTCCGGCCACGCACCGCCGGCGATGTCAAGGTGCTCGGCTATGACCCCGGCATCGAGGTCCGCTCGCTCAAGGACCGCATTGGCGTCTGCCTGCAGGCCACCAACCTACCCGCGAAAATCAAGGTTCACGAGGCGCTCGACCTGTTTGCCGCCTTCTATTCGCACCGCGTCGATTCCACACAGCTCCTCAAGCGTCTGCAACTCGAGGAGAAACGCGATGCTCAGTACGCGAAGCTTTCCGGCGGCCAGAAGCAGCGCGTGGCCCTCGCCCTGGCCCTGGTGAACGAACCGCAGCTTCTGTTCCTTGACGAGCCCACCACCGGCCTCGATCCGCAGGTCCGCCTGGAGATTCACAAGCTGATTGAGGAACTGAAGGCGGCCAACCGGACCATCGTGCTCACCACCCACTACATCGAGGAAGCCGAGCGGCTCTGCGATCGCGTGGCCATCGTGGATCAGGGCCGTATCATCGCCATGGGCACGCCGCGTGAGATCCAGGCCCGCACGCTGGGCCATTCGCAGATCGAAATTGAAACCGAGCAGCCGTTGCCCGCGGAGACGCCGCCATTCCTGGCCGATCTGAAGCCCAATATGGCGGACAGCCGTAAGCACTTGAGCGTGCAGTCGTCCCAGCCGGCGCGCACCATTGTAGAGCTGGTGAAGTGGATCGATCAGAACGGCATCGAACTGGCCGACATCCACCTCAAGCGCCCCACCCTGGAGGATGTTTTTATCGAGCTCACGGGAAAGAGGCTGCGCGAGTGAGAGCGTACATCGCCGAGATCGTCATCAACCTGAAGCTCACCACGCGCGACAAGATGGTGTTGTTTTTCAACTACGCCTTCCCGTTGATCTTCTTCTTTATCTTCTCGTCCCTTTTTCATGCCGAGCAGGGCGGCGTGGCCGCTCAGGTGGTCACCATGTCCATCGTCATCGGCATCCTGGGCAACGGCCTGTTCGGCGCGGGGATCCGCGCCGTCGCGGATCGCGAGGCGAACATCCTGCGCCGCTTCAAGGTCGCCCCCATCTCGGCCGGCCCAATCCTGGTTTCCTCGCTGGTCACAGGCCTGCTGAATTATCTGCCGTCGGCGACGCTGCTCGTCTGCCTCGCGCATTTTCTAATGGGCATGAAATGGCCCTCACGCCCTCTCTCCTTGCTCGTCTTTGTGTCACTGGGGGTGCTGGCGTTTCGGTCCATCGGGATGATGATCGCAGCCGTGGTGAACTCCATGCAGGAAAGCCAGATTCTGAGCCAGCTCCTGTATTTCCCGATGCTCTTCCTGAGCGGGGCAACCATTCCGGTGAGCGCCCTGCCGTTCTGGGTGCAACTGGTTTCACAGTTCATCCCCGCCACGTACATCTACAACGGCACGCAGGCCATTCTTGTCTCGAACGAATCGCTGGCCGACAATTGGAACGGCGCCCTGGCTCTGCTCGCCGCCGTGGCCGTAGCCACGTTCCTGGGAATGAAGCTGTTCCGCTGGGACAAGGATGACAAGATCAGCCTGAGCGGAAAACTCTGGCTGGTGGCCGTTCTGGGGCCTTTCCTGCTTCTCGGCGGATGGCAGATGCACACCCGCGAGAGCATCACCAAGTCGAAAATTCTGGCCCGTCAGATCAACCGCAGCCGCACGATCCTTATTCACAACGCGCAGATCTTCGTGGGCAATGGCGAAGTCATCCCGGTGGGCAGCGTGCTGGTGCGCGACGGAAAAATTGCCGAGATTTATCGCGGCCCCGCGCCCGATGCGAAACAGCTCAAGGCCGATGTCATAGAAGCCTCCGGGAACACGCTGTTGCCCGGCCTGATCGACGTCCACGTGCATCTGGGCGCAACCGGCGGAGCCTATCCCCGCGGTTACGATCCGGACAAGGGCATTCCGCGGGAGCTCGCGGCGTACTTGTACAGCGGTGTCACCGCGGTGAAGAGCGTGGGAGACATGCTCGACATGAGCCTGAAAGAGCGCGCACTGATGGCCTCCGGCGAGCGCCTTGGGAGCGAACTGTTCATTTGCGGTCCCATGTTTACTGCGCCTGGCGGCCATGGCACCGAGTACGCGAACTACGTGCCCGAGGCGGTCCGCGACAAAGTTCTTGCGCAGATGACGCGCCTTCCGAAGTCGCCGGAGGAAGCGCGGCGGATGGTGGACGCACTGAAGGAGGCCGGCGTGGATGGCATCAAGGCGATCCTCGAAGCTGGTAGCGCGGGCATGTTGTACAACCGCATGGATACCGGCCTCTTTAACGCCGTCGCCGCGGAGGCGCATGCCGACCGTCTGCCCATCGTGGTTCACACCGGCGACGTCCGCGACGTGGCCGACGCCGTCGCGGCGGGTGCCGATGGCATCGAACACGGTTCGTTCCGCGAGTTGATCCCCGATGCGCTGTTTGCGCGCATGAAAGCGCAGCAGACCACCTACGATCCCACCCTGGCTGTGATCGAGTCAGTGAGCGCCTTCAATTCCGGCAGCGCCGAGACCCTGGACCGGCCCTTGGTGCTTCAGGTGGGCCCGGCTAATCTGATCGACGCCACCCGGCGGATGATTCAGGCGCAGAACAACCCGGGACACAAGCCGTTTGATTCCACAAAGGCGCGCGATAACCTGTTGCGCGCGTGGCGAGCGGGCGTGATTCTGGTGACGGGCACGGATTCCGGCAACCCCGGTTTGCTGCACGGCCCGGCCCTGCACCGTGAACTGCAGTTATGGGTAGACGCCGGGATTCCTCCGGCCGTTGCCCTGCAGGCGGCGACCTACAACGCGGCCAGGCTCCTGCGAGCTACGGACCGTATTGGCGTGATTGAGAAAGGCCGCGACGCCACGCTGCTCATCGTCAACGGCGATCCCCTCAAGGATATCCGCCAGACCGAAAGCATTCAGCAAGTCATCTACCGCGGCGAACGAGTGGACCGCTCCGACCTGTTCAACGACGAATAGTCAGGTGCGGTGTGGGGCAGCGCGATGCGCTGCCGTCGAGACTCGTGTCGAGCAACCCGACAACGTGTCAGGCGCCCCACAATCGCGCGAGAATTTCCGCTGCCGGCGGCAACTCAATCAGCGTGAGATATGGATCGGATTCAACTTGCCGGGCGTGCGGTTCGATATACCTCCGCCGCTCGCGACCGCGAGGACTCGTGGAGTGGCTTCTGGGATCCACGGTGTTTCGGGTGTACCGTTGCAGGCGCTGCGGTAAGCGCTCGTTCCGCTTACGCCGTCGGCCAAATGGCCGATATCCAGCGCATGTACCGGCTGATGCTCGGCCAGCGGCCTGAGCTCGCGGTCCATGGCGAACCGCACCAACCCGGCAACGTGGCGGATATCGAGCTTCTTCATCAGGCTCGCTCGGTAGGTATCCACCGTCTTGGGGCTGAGATTCAGCCTCGCCGCGATGTCCTTCGCGCGCACGCCTTCCACCAGCAGCGAGAACACCTGATATTCCCGGCTGCTCAGCCGGTCCAGCGGGTCCGCGTCATCCGCGGCCGGTTCCTGCCACGCAAAGACCTCGCTGAGCGAAAACGCGGGGGAGAGATAAATCCCGCCGCTGGCCACTTGTTCGAAAGCCAGCAGCACTTCTCTGGACGTGTCGGATTCCAAAAGCACCCCGCGGCCGCCGGCGCGCAGAACTTCCACAACAATCTTGCGGTCCCGCTGATCGGCCATAACCACGACCTTGGTCCGCGAGAACTGCCGCTGCAGCTCAGACAGGATCTCCAACGCGGAAAGGCCCGGCAGCTTGAAGTCGACTACGGCGATGTCGGGTTGGATCTCCCGCAGCGCTTCCAGAGCGGACCTGCCGTCCGCGCACTGGGCGGCGACGTGATAGATGCCGGACAGTTCGCAAATGGCCGCGAGCCCTTCGCGAAGAAGAATGAAATCGTCCGCTAGCGCCACGGTTGCGTGCATGCAATTCCTGCTTTCCCGAGGCTTGGGCCTCTCACAAAAAGAGTCCCGTGGCGGCGGATTCTTCTGGGATTGTTTTGCAGGTCTCCCGGCGGCCACGGCTCTTGGGCCACGGCCGTCCCGGAGCGTTTAGTGTTTTGACCTTAGAAGCTGCGAACTGCCGTCGACTCGTCGTCGAAGACCTCGAATACCGTATACAGCTTGGTAATCTGCAGCAGATCCTTGACGCGTTTGCTCAACCCCAGCAATTTCAATATTCCGCCGTGGTTGGTGACGGTGGTGAATCCCGACACCAGTTCCCCGATCCCCGAGCTGTCGATGTAGGTGACATCACTCAGGTTGAGCAGAATCTTCTTGTCGCCTTTGGCCGAAAGATCGCGAACGGTGTCCCGAAAAGTGCTGGCGCCCTCACCGAGCGTGATCCGCCCCGTCGCGTCGATAACCGTTACATCCCCAACCTGTCGTATGGATAGCTTTACGCTCACAAACCCTCCTCGGAAAAATCCTGTTAACTGGCTTTATCCAGATACTTCACCATCTTCACTTCGGTCCCGCCCGGCTCGCGCCGGTTCACTTCCAGCTTGTCGACGAACGCCTGGATCAGCAGCAGTCCGCGGCCGGACTGCCGCAGCAGATTCTCCTCGGACAACGGGTCGGGCAGGGCGGAGTATTCGAATCCCTCTCCTTCGTCGCGGATGGCGACGGTGAGGTGATCTGCGGCCTTCAGAATCGTGAGATGTACCTTCTTACGCGCGTTGTAGCGGTTCCCGTGCACCACGGCGTTGACCATGGATTCCCGCACCGCCATGCCAATCTTATGCAGCTCGTCCTCGTCGAAACCGATCTCCTCGGCAACTTTGAGCGCCGACGCTTCGGCGTCATCCACACTGTCCAGGTTCGATTCCAGCAGCGTGTCCACAATAGGGACTTCGCCGAGATTCGTGTCTGCCATAAAGTCGATTTACCGTTCGAGGCCGGCGGGAGGCCGGAATGTTTACGCTAAAACACCCCGGACCACAAAGTCAAGCATACCAGAGGGTTGTCTTGTTCGGAAGGATTGGGGGCCGGAGTAGCCGGCCCCCTCTTGGCCAAACGGTCAGAACTGAAACTGCAACTTCAACTGAATGATGCGCGGCGATGCGTCGCCGCCCAGGAACGCGCCAAGGATGCTGGTGGCGGGTCCAACCGACTGGGTAATCTGCCCGAAGTTCGCGTCGGCGACATCGTTCACCGGCTGGTCGAAGTTCGGATGGTTGAAAAGGTTGAAGAACTGGAGCCCAACACCGACTCTCGCGCTCTCATGGATGGTGAAGAATTTCGTCACATCCAGGTCCGTATCGAAGTAACCGGGCCCGCGAAACTCGTTGCGGCCCTGGTTGGAATAACCGGTAAACGAAAGCGGCCCTGCCGACGGCGCAAACTGTCCATCGGCGAAGCAGGATGCACCGTTGGGAGTAGCCGATACTCCGCAGGAGGTCGGGCCCGACCCGGTGATCCAGGCGAACGTGGGACCGCCCAGTCCATACGAACCCAGCGCGCCCGAGGTGCCCCCATCCACCACGGTGAACGGAAGCCCGGTGCGGTAGTTGACGGTGCCAGCCACCACCCACCCGCCAAAGACGGCGTTGGGCCCCCAATGGAACATGTGGCGCAGCGCATCCTCCCATACGTAGTTGCCGGTAAATTCGCTCCGCACATCATAGTCGGAACTGCCGTAGTTGTACAAGCGAATGTTGTTCGGATCTTCGGGGTTGAGAAAGCTCTCGTTGGTTTTGTAGTTGAACGGGTCGAATCCGCCATTGGAGATGTCGTCCAGCGCATGGCTCCACGTGTAGCCAAACTGGAACTGGAAGCCACTGGAGAAGCGGCGCAGGACGCTTGCCGTCAATCCGTTGTACGAAGAGACGCCATTGCTTTGGATCTGATTGACGGTGACGAAGCGACTGTCGATTGGCGCCGAAGGAAGTCCCGCGAATCCGCCGGGGCATACGCTCGGCGGACAATAGCCGTTCACGCCATTATTCTGAATCGGCAGATAGATGCCGTGATTTCCCGCGTAGTTCACGCTGAGCAGCATTTTCCATGGAAGGGCTTGCTGCACCTCCATGTTCCACTCATAGACGCGCGGTTGAATGATCGTCCCATCCGAACTGGCCAGGTTCGGCGGAACGAAATAGGGATTCGATGCCTCGATGGAAGCGAGAGTGCCGCCCGAACTGAATGCGCTGAGGAGCGACTGATTCGCGCCGGCCGCAATCGAGTAAGCGTTGCCGGCGAGCCCCGGAACCAGACCTCCGATGAGGCTGAAGGTGTTCTCATTAGGCGTGTTCTCGGAGAAGCCGTCGACAACCTGGGCCGGGAATGAGTAGAGGAAGATTCCCGCGCCGCCGCGAATGACCGTCTTGTCGTTGCCCAGCGGCGACCACGCGAAGCCGGCTCGGGGCTCCCACACGATGTTGGTGGTTGCCGGGTAGGCCTGATGGACACCGTCAGTGATGGCTTCGTTGTATGGCGCGTTCGCGTCGTGGCTCAATTCGAGAAATGGGGAACTCGAAAGGGCGAAGCAATTCGTCTGGCAAACCGGGTTGGAATTGTGGTCGGCTCGCAAGGCGAGATTGATTTTCAGGTTCCTGGTGACTTTCCAGTCGTCCTCCACATACAGACCCAGCATGTATAGCGCCATAGGCTGCTCGTTGGCGGTTGGGAAGGATTGAGCGTACAGATACGAGTTCGGCCCGCCGTTGTAAAAATCTGTGGTGCTGAGAATCAAAACGTACGGATCCGTGAATATCCCGTAATCAAGGTCGGTAACATCGTTGCGATGGTAGTTCAAACCGGCCTTGATGGTGTGGCTCCCCTTGGTCAGGGAGAAGTCATCCACCACCTGATATTCGGTGACGTTGCGTCCCTCCGGCCAGGCGTAATCCTCGCCTCCCAGCCCCGAGATGCTCGATCCATCATAGAAACTGAGCGTTAGCGGGAAGAGGGAGCGCTGCGTTCCAACGCCGCCGCTGGGGCCGAAGACCGCCTGGTAGTATTGCCCTCCCAGAACGAACTGGTTGACGGCGTTCGGGCCAAAGATGTGGGTCTCGCCAATTTGGCCCTGCATCTCCGGCTGGTAGCTATCCGCGTTGAAAGCCGGGTTGATGAAGTCCGTAAACGTGGCCTGCACGCCCGAGTCCCGTTGCACGCGGACGTACGCCCGGTCGTTCGCCCCAAAAATCTGATCCACCCGTCCGGCATACAGCGCCTCGTGGGTCAGGTTGTTGGCGTTCTCCCGGAATTCCGCCGAGCACGCGTCCCCAAGGGCAGTGTCGAGGGAGGGAAGATTTTGCGGGATATCCCCACAGGTGCCAGCCTGCGGCACGGCGCCTGATGCGCCGGACGCGCCGTTGTACAGCTTAAACATGTTCTGGTAGAACGGCACGGCCCCTGGATTGGTAGCTTGCAGGTTGGTCAGAATAGCGCTTTGGAATCCCGCGGTGGGGATATACACGTCGGAGGAGTTGGGAAGCAGAACGCGCAGCCCCTCGGTATCGAAGAAAAAGAACGTGTGGTTCTTCCACACCGGACCGCCAATGCTGCCGGCCCACTGATTGGCATTGTCGAACGGCCGCGGGGTGCCCGAGGCGTTGTTCAGGAAGTCGTTGGCATTCATCGCCCGGCCGTTCCAATACCAGATGGCGTTTCCGTGGAACTCGTTGTCGCCTGACTTGGTGACGATGTTCACGTTGGCGCCGGGCAGTTGTCCATACTGGCCGGAATAGCCGTTCAGTACAACCGACTCCTCGGCCACCTCATTGGTTCCCAGCAGCAGGTTCGTGGCGCCGCTGTTGTTCAGGTTGAGGAACGGGTCGTTGTCGTTCATGCCGTTGACGGTGAACAGGTTGGCCGTTCCACCAAGACCAAAGGCGGAGAAGTTCCCATAACCGGACTGCGTACTCATGGTCACGCCCGGCGTTGTATAGGCGATTGCCGACATGTCATTGCCGGGATTGGGCAGGTCAGCCACCTGAGTGGCTGTGAATACCGTGGTCAGATCGGCGTTTTCGGTCTCAACGGTGGCTGCTGCTTCGGAAACTTCCACCGAGGTAGCCGAGGTCGCCAGCCCGAGCTGTACATCGACCGTTAAAGTAGTTCCCACGGCCACCGTGACCACCTTGCTGGAAGTCTGGAACCCGGCGGCGCCGAACGTCAGAGTGTACTGGCCGAGCGGAACCAGAGAAAACCGGTAAGTGCCGTTGGCGCCTGTGGTTGTCGTCCGGTTGGTGTCGGTCGCGGCGTTCTTCAGGGTTACTGAAGCTGTTGACAAGACGGCGCCCGAGGGATCGGTCACCGTGCCGGTGATATCACCGGACGTTATGGATTGTCCAAATACCGTTGGACTGAAGCCGGCGGTTGCCAACGTCAGCAGGCAGACGGCTGAAGCCCGCCAAAGCCCTGAAAAGGAAGCAAGTCGTCCGAGTTGCATAATTCTCCTGGGATTGGTGCTGGTTTGTTTGTGTCAGTGTGAGGTCGCACCTTGGTGGGTCTTGATGATGCAAACGCCTTACCAATTTATAACACCAACATAGCGTGGGGGTTACCAGCGTGCGCGGGAATACGAATTCCGGTTTTCGGATGGGGCAATCCTGAATTGCGTAGTATTTGTAAACGAATGTAAAGACTGATCTAAGTGGAGAGAAAGGGCCGACCGCCGCGAAGCAGACGGCCCTCAGTTGCCTGAACTAACTCAGAAAGTGAACTTCGCCACGAGTTGGCATCCTCGCGCGTTGCTGGGGACAAACTGCTGGTACTGGTCGAAAGACGAACTGCTCGGTACCAGGAACGAGCGGGAAATCGCGTTCGTTCCAAACGGGGAAACGTCCGACAGATACCCGCCAACGAATTGAGCGTGATTGAACGCGTTGAACGCCTGCACGCCAATTTGCGCCGCCATGCGTTCGGTGATATTGAAACGCTTGGAAAGCGATGCGTCGATGTTGTTAGTGGGGTCCAGCGGCAGGCTGTTGCGACCGCCGTTGGAAAGCGCCCCAGGGCCGGCCACAATGTAGCGGGCGTTGGGGTTGACTGCAAGATAAGCGACCGTGTCGCCGTTGGCGTTGGTTATTGGAGTGACATCGCTACCGACGTTGGCGGTGCCAGCGGGGTTGACAATAGCCCGGTCACCCGCGGAGTCGCCGTTCAGGTTCGAGTCGACTCCGCTCTGGACGGTAGCGTACTCCGGCGACTGGTATGTGTACGTCATGGAGACGTTCCAGTTCCCCAGGATGTTTTTCATCGCCCAATTGCCATTCTGGAACGGCCTGAAGTCATACATGGGGGTCAGGGTGAAGCGAAGGCGGCGATCCAGAGCCGAATCGGACCATTCCGCCGCGAGGTCCTGGAAATCCTGCGCGCGCCGTGGCGACAGAATGGTCGAGAAGTTGGTGGCCGTCGTGTCATCCTGGGCATGGCTCCAGGTAAAGGCCGCGATGTACATGAAGTTCTTCGAGTAGCGCTTGTTCATCTGCAGCGCGAGGCCGCTATAGCGCGAGTTGCCCCACGGATGATAACCCACGATGTTGTTCGGGAATCCATACTGAGCGAGGTCGTTACTCGGTTTGGCCTCAATCTGCGCCAGGGTCGTAGTCAGGGAAGCGATCTCGGACGCCGACGGCATGCTCAGGAAGGTGGGAAGGAAGTCGGTAGGCGTGACCTTCGAGAGAATGTTCAGGCGCGTCTGATTCCAGAGGTGCACGCCCTTGGTGTACACGTAACGCGCTTCGATAGTGTAGTCCTTACCGAGCAGACGTTGTACGCCCATGGTTCCCGTCAGGGCATAGGGGCGTTTCGTCTCGTCGAAGGTGTAGGAGGCGACCGCCGCGCGGGCATCCGCCGGGTCAGCCCATCCACCCGCCGTGGCGGTACTGTGCAAGCCTCCGCTCGCCAGAAAGCCCGCAGCGGGGCAGCCCGGCGTGGACACTCCTGGTTCGCCGTCGCAGTCCAGGGTGGTTGCAAAATAAGGCGGAGAAGAATTCTGGTTCAGGTTGATGTAGGTGTTGTCGTACGATTGCGCAAAGCCGCCGCGAACAGACCACAAGCCGCTCTTGCCGGGCGACCAGGCGAACCCCAGCCGCGGCGCAAACTGGTCCTTACCGGACTTCGGTTCGGCGAAGGTGATTACGCCGGGGACGCTGGCGATGGCGCTCTCCGCCTGGTAGCGCGAGCCCACCGGTATCTGCACGTACTCATAGCGTACGCCGATATTCAGCGTCAGATTGGGGCGGATCTTGAAGTCGTCGTTGGCGTAACCCGCTTGCGACAGGAAGCCGAACGGAACGTTGGCGAAGCCGGCGCTACGCTCGCCCGAAACGCCGCTCAGATTGCCGCCTGTTGGCGCGTCGTCGTACAAGTACTCCTCCAGCGTCGCATAATCGTAGTCGCCCCGGGCGCGCTGCACGAAATAGCCGGCCAGGATAACGTCAAAGGCGCTGTAGCCTACCTTAATCGTGTGGCGACCCCAGGTCTTACTCAGGTTGTCCTGTAGCGTGGAGAGGTTTTCGATGGACCCGGAAGGAGTGTTGGGGTCCGGCCCTACTTGCAAATTCAGATCGTCGAATGCAAGGTTCGGGAACGCGTCGAGACCCGGGAACTTGAAGTCGCCCGCGGTGGTATTGGCGTTGTTGCGGCTGTAGGAGACGCGCAGTTCGTTCTCCAGACTTGGGGAAAAGTTATGGAATTCGGAAATCGAACCACTGTTATTCACGTCCGGCGACGGCTCGAAGAACACCGGCAGGTCAGCGATAGCGTCGATGCCTTTGCTGCTGTTATAAAGGTACCGGCCGCGAAGCTGATCGCGGTCGCTGACGTTGTAGTCGATCGCTATGACGGCGTTGTAGCTGTTGTAATAGTTCGGCGAAGCGAAGGTGAGTGGCCCGGTGGGGATGCTGACGCCGCCCACCATGATGGAACCGGTTGCCGTCGATGCTTCCGGCACATACTGCTTAAAAACGCCGAGATTGGTCGCGCTGACTCCGGGTATGTTTCCCAGCGCCGCAATGCCCGAGGCGGTTGGCGCAATCACGGTGCCCGCCGGATTCGCCGCCTGACCCAGCGGATTGTACTCGTAGTCCCCAAAATAGAACAGCTTGTTCCTGACGATGGGACCACCAACCGTGGCGCCGAGCCGGTTATTATCGTAGCGCGGCTGCGACGTGTCCCCCGCGATTCGCTGCTGTTGATCCAGCGCGTTCAGATCGCGGTTTTGAAAGTACTCATAAATTGACCCGTGAACTGAGTTGGTGCCGGACTTCAGAAGCACGTTGAATACGCCGCCCGATCCCCCGCCGAACTCCGGGTTGAATTGATTCTGCAAGAGCGTGAACTCGGCCACCGCGTCATTGGGGACAGTGACCTGCGGACCGGTGACATAGTGGTTATCGTTATCCACGCCGTCGATACTGAACGTGTTATTTTCCGGACGTTGGCCGGCGATGCTCGGGCCCGTGCCCTGGCCAACGCCTCCCGATGAGGTTACGCCGGCGCCGAGCAGGCTGAGATTCCAGATTCCCGAACCATTGATCGTTTTGGAGAAGGCTGCCGCGCCCATGTTTTCCGCGGCGCTCGTGGTGTAGGTGGTCTGTAGTTGCGCCGTGGAAGTGTCCAGCAGGGCGGCCGCAGCCGTAACTTCCACCGAGGTGTTTACGGTGCCAACCTGCAGCGAGATGTTGATGGTTGCAGTGTGGTTGAGTTCCAGCGCTACATCCGCGACAGTGGCGGTGGTGAAGCCACTGGCGGATGCCGAAACATCATAACGACCCACGGCCACGCTGTTGAACCGGTATTCGCCATTGGAACTGGTGGTCGTCGTGGATTTTACGCCCGTGTCCTTGTTGAGGGCGGTGATCGTCGCGCCCGACACTCCGGCACCGCTGGCGTCGGTCACTTCCCCGAGAAGAACACTCTCAATGGCCTGCCCGTACAACCCGCCCGTCAGGACGGTAAGGGCAGCCAGAATTCCCCACTGTCTGATTCCGAATCGTTGATTGGTCATAGCTCTCCATTCTTTGTTCAATTCTGTCGTCGCCCAGGAACAGTCCAGAAACGTGCGATGTAGCGCGGAATCGCTGGAGGCTGCCGGTTCGTCTGACGAGGAACGAGGAACGGAGTGGGCCGGTCCGTCGCGATTGTTTCGCGGCGGGGTTTAGCCGATGGAACACGTGATGGTAAGCGCAGCGTCCGAATGCCATGGTTCTCCTGGAAAGTGGTGCTTAGTGGTAATGCGCACCTGGGTTGGGGCCGCCTGTGCATTCACCTTGCCAAAACCCATCACCAACATAAGGCTAAGGTTACAAATCAGAACCAGAGCGGAATCTTCAGATTTCGGGAGGGAGGTTTCCTGAAATATGTAAAAAACTGTAAAGACCGGCTACAAGATTGACAATCTACGGTTTCTTCTTGATCTGCCGGGCTTCAGGGGCTATTAGTCAACCACTCGAGCCATAGTAATCTTGTCCAGCTTCGGGAAGCTGCCCTCGATGTACTCATTCCCGCGAGCCTCCGCCTTGTTCTGATCGACGCCTTCGCCGTTCGGCGGGCCGTCCCCGTAACCGGCGTAAAGCTTGTCCACCACGTCCATGCCTTCCACCACCTCGCCGAAAGGAGCGAATCCGCGGCTGTCCAGCCGCCCGTTGTCGGCCAGGTTGATGAACGGTTCGGTGGACCGGGTATTGGGCCCGTCGGTAGCGAAGGTAATGGTCCCGCGGCGATTGCTTTGCCTCACCGGATCGTCGGGGATCACCATGGCGTTCCAGCGGGCGGTCACCTGCGGGTCCCTATGAATGCCCCATTCCACGACGAAGCCCTTGATCACGCGGAAGAAGTAGAGTCCGTCGTAATACTTGCCGTCGATGAGCTCAAAGAAGCGGTCGGCTCCACGGGGCGCCCAGTCGCGATGCACCTCCACGATGAAGGAACCTTTGGTGGTGTCGAACTTCACGCGAAAAATCGCCGGCGCCTGAGTGGCCGAAGCCTGTAAGGATTCTCGCGCGGTCTCCTTCGGGGCGGGAGACGAGCATGCCGCCAGCAGGGCAAAGACGGTGAGGGGAATCGGCAGAAGTCGATGGCGCTTCATCTGGCATGACATTCTCTCCCATCCACGCCCGTCTCACAAGACCGGGCTCCGGGTACTCCAGAAACATTTGCATCAAGGTACGTTTTATTCACCGGACGGACTGCGCGCCGTTCTATCATGAACATGTGGGGAGGAACCACCTGATTTGTTCGCCATCCTTCTGCAATTGAGCACGTGGGACCTGGTGCGGGGCGCGGGCGCGACTGCGAAGGTGGTGATGGTGATCCTGCTCGTTTTCTCGCTGCTCTCGTGGGCGGTGATCTTCTCCAAATGGGTTGCCTTCCGTAACGCGCAAGGCGCGAATCGGCGCTTTCTCCGCGCTTTCCGCAAAGCCGCCGGGTTGGAGTCCGTGGCGGTGGCCAGTGAGCAGTTTCGGGCCTCGCCGCTGGTGGCGGTGTTCGATTTCGGCTACAGCGAAGTGGACCGTCAAATGAAGTCGCGAGGCGCGGTGAAGAACAAGACCACCCTCGAACGGTCTTTGCAGCTCGGCGTCAGCGAAGAGGTGGCGCGGCTGGAGCGCAACATGAATATCCTCGCCACCACGGCGACGGTTTCACCGTTCATCGGGCTGTTTGGGACGGTGATGGGTATCATCGACGCGTTTCAGGGACTGGGCACCGCCGGGGCGGCCAGTCTGCGCGCCGTCGCGCCGGGCATCTCCGAAGCGCTGGTCACCACCGCGCTGGGTCTGGCCGCGGCCATTCCCGCCGCAGTCGCCTATAACTGGTTCGGCAGCAGCATTCGCGAGTTCGGCGCGCGCATGGACGACTTCGCGCTGGAGTTCCTGAACATGACCGAGCGCAACTTCGAGGAGTAGCATGGCCTTTTCCACCAGCTCCGCGAACGGATTCGGCGGGCGCCGGTATCGCGGCGGCAGTACGCTGGCCGAGATCAACATTGTGCCGCTGGTGGACGTCGTGCTGGTGCTTCTGATCATCTTCATGCTCACCGCCCACGTAATGGAGTTTGGGCTGGAAGTGGATGTGCCGAAGGTGAGCCAGAACCGCACCACCACGCGAGAGATGCCGGTGATCTCGGTAACCCGCGACGGCAGCACTTATTTGAACGACAAGCCGGTGAATATTCACCTTATCGGAAACACCGTGCGGAGCCGCTTCCGAAACGCCACCGAAGTGTACATCAAAGCCGACCGGGGCGTCATCTGGGACGCGCTGGCGCAGGTGGTGAGCGCGTGCGGTGACGCGAAGCTGAAAGTCAACATGGTGACGCAACCAGAGGATCTGGCGGATAAGAAATAGCATGCCCCACGCCGACATACTGGATCAGGACGAGTCTCTGCGTAAGCCGCTGATGGCGTCGGCGATTTTTCACGTGAGCTTTCTGGTGCTGGCCGGCGTCTATACCATGTGGATGGCCCACCTCAGCCATGAGACCTGGGGCAGCAACGTGGCGGGCGGAGGGGCCGTGGAAGTCTCTGCCGTGAAGACCATCCCGATTCCCGGGCGAACCGGACGAGTGAACCCTCTCGCGCACGACACTGAATCGCAAATCCCGGAGCCTCCTCCCGAGAAGAAGCTCGAGAAGGCCGCGCCCAAGCCCGATCTCGACGCGATTCCGCTGTGGCGCGATAAGCCAGAACGCCCTAAACCTCCGGAAGTGGCGCGCCGCAATCTGCCTCCCGAGCAATACCGGGAGAATCAGATCTTTAGCGTGGAGGGCCAGGCCGCAAACAGCCCCATGTACAACATGCCGCACGGGGGCAGCATTGGCGTGGGCGCGGGCGTTTTCGGGCAGCAATACGGCGCGTATGTCAGCCTCATCATCCAGCGGATCGCTGAGAAATGGCAGACCGCGAATCTGGATCCGCGATCGCAACGGAGCCCGTCGATCGTCACCTTCGATATCCGTCGCGACGGCTCCGTCAGCACCCCCACGGTGATGGAGAGCAGCGGCAACTATAACATTGACGTCACTGCGCAACGCGCGGTGCTTCTGGCGGCGCCGTTTCCCGCGTTGCCGCCGCAATATGGCGGCAGCTCCGCCAGCGTGGAAATCCGGTTCAATCTGCGATGAAACGATACCTGACCCTATTCTCGATCCTCGCCGCGTCCGCCGCCCCTGGGGCGCTGGCCGGCGGACAGCAGCCGCAAATCAACGCCACCGTGGAGAAGGGCGCCGGCAAGGCCTCCATCGCCATTCCCGACTTCCGCGGTTCCGGCGACGCGCAGAAGTTCATGACCACCTTCAACGCGACCCTGTTCAGCGAAGTGCAGGATTCGGGCATCTTCAGTATGGTTCCCAAGACCGTCATGCCGCTGCAGGTTCCGCAGCAGCCGGGCGATTTCAAACGGCCGCCCACCCCCGGCGCCCAGGGTAACGGTTATTTCCTTTCGGACTGGTCCGGTCCGCCGGCCAACTCCACCTACCTCGCCTTCGGCTACACCGCGGCGCAGAATGGACAGATCGTTCTTTACGGCTGGTTGTACAACGTGCAGCTACCGGATCCCGGTGCCGCGCAAGTGCTGGGCAAGGTGTACTACGCCACGCTCGACGAAGCCGGCGCAAAGAACGTGGCCCAGCAGTTCGCGGCCGACATCCTGAAACAGTTTGGCGGCGTCAGTCTGATGGGCACAAAGATCTACTTTGTTTCCGATCGCACCGGCAACAAGGAGATCTGGTCGATGGATTATGACGGCTCGAACCAGAAGCCGTTCACCCACCTGGGCTCCATCTCGACGTTCCCCTGCGTGTCACCGGACGGCAGCAAGATCGCTTTCACCAGTTATCTGCACGGCCAGCCGGAGATCTTCGTGTATTCGCTGCTGAGCGGCAAGAAGCTGCCTTACTACAACCAGCACGCTTCCATGAATGCCGCTTCCGATTTCACTCCGGACAACAACCACCTGCTCATCTACTCCACGGCGGCGGCGGGCTATTCGCAAATCTTCGAGACCAATGTCGATGGCGGTAACCTGCAGCGCATGACCTTCGCCAATTCCATCGCCGTGGAGCCGAAGATGGACCCCAAAACCGGAAACACAATCGTGTTCGTGTCCGACCGCTCCGGCTTGCCCCAAATATATACAATGAGTGTGGACGGCGTGAACGTGTCGCGATTGACCAACGGCGAAGGCGAAGCGGTGAACCCCTCGTGGTCGCCCGACGGCCAGCATATTGCGTTCGCGTGGACCAAGGGCTTCGCTCCCGGCAGTTACAACATCTTCGTGATGGATGCAGCCACGCGAGACATCACCCAGCTCACACACGAAGAAGGACGGAACGAGAACCCGATCTGGGCTCCCGATGGCGTTCACATTGTCTACTCGTCCATGCAGGGCAGGAAAACCGAGATCTGGACCATGCTTGCCAACGGTACGGGCAAGCGCCAATTAACGACGGTGGGCAATAATGAAAAGCCGGTTTGGAGCCGGGGCAGCTATTGAACGTAACGTTTATTTGCTGTATCAGAGGAGAAAACAGGATGAGCCGCAATTTCAGGACGCAGGTTGTCAGGATTGGCGCCGTGCTGCTGGCGCTGACGCTTCTATTTTTCGCGGCAGGCTGCAAGAAGAAGGCTCCGCCGCCGCCACCACCACCTCCGCCAGGGCCGGTAACGCAGGTAGCGCCACCGAAGGCCGTGATCAACAGCTTCACCGTGGAGCCGTCCACCATTGAAAAGGGCGGGTCTGCCACACTGCGCTGGTCCATCAGCAATGCCACCGACATGGCCATCGATCAGGGCGTGGGCGCCGTGCAGAGCGAAGGCTCGCGCCAGGTGTCCCCCACCGCAACCACCACCTATACGCTGGCCGTCCACGGCCCCGGAGGGGACGATTCGAAGACCGCCACCGTGGAAGTGACCACGCCGCCTCCACCGCCTCCGCCGCCACCTCCAGCGGTTGTGGAGAAATCCGAGGACATCATCAACCGCGACGTGAAGGACGTCTACTTCGACTACAACAAGAACGATATCCGCAGTGACGGCCAGGCCGTGCTGCAGGGCAACGCGGACGTGCTGAAGAAGGTGTTCAGCAACGACGCGAATATCATGGTGCGGATCGAGGGAAATTGCGACGAGCGCGGCTCGGCGGAATATAACCTCGCGCTGGGCGATCGCCGCGCGCAGGCTGCGAAGGATTATCTGGTGCAGCTCGGCATCCCGGCGGACAAACTAAAGACCATCAGCTACGGCAAGGAGAAGCCGGTGTGCACGGACGCGACTGAGGATTGCTATCAGCGCAACCGGCACGATCACTTCTCTCCGGTGCAACCTTAGGCCGGCATGTGGGGCAGGGCGCGACCCTGCCCCCTTTCCCGCAAAGTAGTCTTGGCATCTTTAGGGAGGACTGTATGAAACTGCTGCGTGTTCTGTTGATTGCCGTTTTGGCGCTGCCCGTTGCATCGGCAGCCAGCAAAGAGATTGTGGAACTGCAGCGCGATGTCGCGCTTCTGCAGCAACAGGTACGCGACCTGCAGAGTTCGCAGGACCAGAAGATCGCGTCGCTCCAGACCATGATGCAGCAGACTCTGGACACCGTGAACCGGTTAAACACGTCGCTGGCGCTCATGAGCAACACCATTGACACCAATGCGAACAAAACCACGCCCGCGGTCGCCGCTCTGAACGGCCGCCTGGACCAGATCACGCAATCCTTTAACGATCTGCGCGATAACGTGCAGGACATCAGCGCGCGCATCGGCAAGCTGGATGCGGCCATCGCCGACTTGAAGAATACCGTGAATCTGGCGGCTCACCCGGCGCCTCCGCCCCCGGGAGCGAACGTCAATCCTGATGCTCCGCAAGGCGTACCGCAGGCGGGCGCCGCTCCAGCCGGCGGTCCTCCGGCCGGCATGAGCGCGGAGCAATCGTATTCGAACGCCGTTCGCGATTACAAGGGCGGGCAGTACGATCTGGCGCTGCAGGAATTCCAGGACTACCTGCAATACTTCCCGACCACTCAGTTCGCTCCGAACGCGCAATTCTATGTTGGCGATATTTTCTACCGTCAGGAGAATTACGAGAAAGCCGCGGCCGCCTTTGACGCGGTCAACGAGAAGTACGAAGACAATCTCAAGAGCGCCGACGCGCATTACATGAAGGGCCTTGCACTGGTCAAGCTGGGCCGCCGGGACGCCGCTGTGAAGGAGTTTCGCGAGGTGATTGCGCGCTCTTCGGATGCCGAGATGGTGGCGCGGGCGAAAAAGCAGCTACATGACATGGGTCTGTCCACAGGAACCACGCGCCGCAAGACCACCGCGCACTAGCGCGGGAAAAAACGCGGCGATCGCCGCATCTCCCATTGCATAGTCGCCCCCGGCTCCGATAAGATCGGGTTTCCGCTCTCGCCATCTTCATGCCTCTTAAGCCAGCTTTGCCGAGAATTTGCATTGCGCTGGGTCTGCCCACCGTGGACAAACTGCTGGAACACGCGCGGCGCGAAGTGGAAGGCGGTGAAGGGTTCTTCGAATTCCGCCTGGATTACCTGCCAGATCCCTACGAAGGTTCCCGTGCCATCCGGGATTTCCTGAGCGAATTCTCCGACTGCCTTATCCTTGCCACCTGCCGCCGTCACCAAAACCAGGGCCGTTTCAACGGCAGCATCGAAGAACAGATTCGCGTTCTGGAGTGCGCGGTGGAAAGCGGCGCGCGGGCCGTGGACGTGGAAGTGGAGAGCGCGGCTGGCAACCGCGGACGTCTGGAGGGTTTGCGAAGCCGGGCGACGCTGGTGATCTCCTATCACAATTTCGAAAGCACGCCCGCGCTGGAAGCGGTGGTTCGCCGGCTGGCGCAGATTCCCGCCGACGCGTACAAAATCGTCACCACGGCGCGCAAGCAGTCCGACAACTATCGCGTGCTTTCCATCGCCGCGAACCACCCGCGCACGCCGATGATCCTGCTGGCCATGGGCGAAGTGGGATTCCCGACACGCGTTCTGTCGCCGCTGCATGCCGGGATGTATACCTACGCTGCGCCGAATACCCAGGAAGGCACGGCTGGGGGACAGTGCCCCGCGCGCGTGCTGCGGAATCTGTATCGCGTAGAGAAACTGACAAAGTCGGCGCGCGTTTATGGCGTGATTGCGGACCCGGTGCGGCATTCGCTCTCGCCGGCCATCCACAACCGCGCGCTGCAGGCCCGGCGCATCGACGCCGTCTACCTGCCGTTTCTGGTGCCGCCCCCGACACTGAAGGATTTCTTCGGGTTTGCCCAGAATCTTCCCGTGGCCGGCTTCAGCGTGACCATTCCGCATAAGCAGCGCGTGATGCGCTACCTGGATGTCGTCGATCCTCTGGCGCGGCGGATTGGCGCGGTGAACACGGTGTGGCGGAAGGCGGGCAAGTGGCGCGGGACGAATACGGATGCGCGCGGCGTCACCATACCGCTCGGCCGTCGCCTGCGTTTGGCCGGGGCCTCGGTGCTGGTGGCGGGAAATGGCGGGGCCGCGCGCGGCGCTGCCTGGGCGCTTGCCGATGCCGGCGCGAAACTGGCCATCACCGGACGAAATCCGGATCGTGTGCGCGCCTTCGCGCGTATGTGCGGCGGCGATGCGCTGACGCCCGAACAGGCCGAGCGGGGCCACTTCGACGCTCTGGTGCACGCCACGCCGCTGGGCATGTTTCCGAAGGTCAACGATTGCTTTTTTCGCGAGCGCATTCCGGGCGAGGTAGTGCTGGACATGGTCTACAACCCGGCCGAGACAGTGTTGCTGCGCCACGCCGCCGAACAGGGCCGTGAAGTGATCCCGGGTTCAGAGATGTTTCTGGAGCAGGCCGTGGCCCAGTTCGAATTATGGACCGGCGAATCCGCCCCCCGCGGCGCCATGGAAAAGGCTCTGGCGGAAGCGCTGTCGAACAGCCACTAAGGGGACACTTGCCGACCAGCCGCGTTTGGCGGCAAGCAACGAGTACGCGTCCGACGCTGCGTGTCCATTGATAAAGTGAGATTGTGACTGCGGTGGAGGCATACGAATTGACCACTCGAGGAGGCGCGACGGACTTCGCCCGTCTGATCGCCGCCTGCGAGTCCTTCGGACCTTAATGCGTGATTGGCGGCCTCGCCGTCAATTGCTACGTCGACCCGGTGTACACGCTGGACGCCGATCTGGTGGTCATCACCTCAAAACTCCCCGGCCTTTCGGCGCACCTTGCCGGGCAAGCGCGGACGGCGGGAAGCGACCTTCGGATCCAGTTCACTACCGACGAGAGATACCAGGCCTTTCTGTCTCGTTCGGAGGACGCGGAGATCCTTGGGATTCGCGCGCGAGTGGCGTGTCTAAAGGACGTTACGCTCGGGAAGCTGTGGGCCTGCTCTGACCCCCGACGGCGGCTGAGTAAACGCAAGAAGGACGAACTGGATCTGATTCGGCTCGCGAAACGTTATCCGGAACTGCCAGCGCTGTACCCGGCGAACTGCGACAGCAGCTTGATCGCGGATGATGCCAGGCCCGCGCCGTTGTATCCTCGTACCGATGACCCGAAGAGAGCTCGCCGCATTTCTTGCCGTCGCGCCCGCGGTGGCGCAAACGGCCGTGGCCCCTGATCCGCCCCAACCCTCCGACCCGCTCGCCGCCGCGAAGGACGATCTGAATCGGGCCGCGGCCCAGCTCGCCAAGCCAAAGCTGGAAATGACCACCGAACCGGCGTTCCGATTCAAGGCGTGAGCCATGGACACCGCCGACCTCTTCTTCAGCACCATCGGCGAATTGAACAAGCGCCTGCGCGCCCGCGAAATCTCCGCGAAGGAAATCGTGCGTGCATTCGGCGCGCGCCTGGCCAGTCTCGGGCCGAAATACAACGCACTGGCTTTGCCGCTCACCAGCCGCGCCATGAAAATGGCCCACGACGTGGACACCGAACTCAAGCGCGAGCGATTTCGCGGGCCTTTGCAAGGCATCCCGTGGGGCGCCAAGGATCTGCTCAGCCTCAAAAACACAGCCACGACGTGGGGCGCGAAGCCCTACGCAAACCAGACTTTCGATTACACGGCCACGGCCATTGCCAAGGCCGAGAGTAAGGGCGCTTTGCTCCTGGGCAAGCTGGCCATGGTGGAACTGGCGGGCGGTCCCATGGGCTATCACTCGGCCGCGGCCTCGCTGACCGGGCCGGGATTGAATCCGTGGGATACTACGCGCTGGTCCGGAGGATCGTCGAGCGGCTCGGCCATAGCGGTGGCGGCGGGACTGCTGACGTTCGCGCTGGGCTCGGAAACTGTGGGCTCCATCCTCACGCCGTGCGCGTTCTGCGGAGTCACCGGGCTGCGCCCCACCTACGGCCTGGTCAGCCGGTTTGGCGCGATGCCGCTCTCCTGGACCATGGACAAGATTGGCCCGATTGGCCGCAGCGCGGAGGATTGCGGACTGGTGCTTGAGGCCATCGCCGGAGGAGACGACAAAGACGCCGGCTCGGCGGGCAAAAGCTTCTATTACGCGCCGCAGTACGCGCGCGATCTGAAGGAGATTCACGCCGGGTTCGCCGCCGTGGATTTTGAGGAGTGGGCGGAGCCATCGGCGCGCCCGGACTTCACGAGGGCGCTCGACACACTGCGAGAGATGGGGCTGCAGACGGTAGCGGCGAAGCTGCCGGATTTCCCGTACGGCGCCATGGTGACCACCATCCTCGCCGGCGAGGCGGCTTCCGTGTTTGAGCCGCTGGTGACCAGTGGGCAGGTGAACGCGCTGGCCGACACGAAACAAATCGCCGGATTCCACGCGGCGCTGGAGCTGCCCGCAAAGGAATACCTGAAGGCGATGCGGCTGCGCGGCTCGCTGCAAACCGCTCTGCGCGCGCTGCTGAGCGACATCGACGTGTTGGTGGCGCCCGCGCGGCCGGGGCCGGCGGGAAAAGTCGCCGACGCTCTGGACCGGCCTTCAAACCCGGATCGCCCGCGCCCGAAGGACCCCGGCCTTACTGCGCTCATCGCCGCTTCCAACCTGGCCGGCCTGCCCGCGCTGGTGCTCCCCTGCGGATTCGCCGACGGCATGCCCATCGCCATCCAGATTGTGGGCCGTGCGTTCACCGAGAACACGCTGCTGGCCATCGGCCGGGAATTTCAAAACCGCACGGATTGGCACAAGCGCCGGCCGCCCGGGGTGGAAGCGTGACTCCGCCTACCCCGCCAGATACACGAAGCGCGCGATGAACAGCGCGGTGAGCAGGTAGACTACCCAGCTCACCGACCGCCACTCGCCGTGCGCCACCTTCAGGATGGTCCACGCGGAGAATCCGAGCGCGAGTCCGTTGGCGATGCTGAAGGTGAGCGGAATGGCCAGAATGGTCAGGAATGAAGGGATGGCCACCAGCGGCTGGTCCCAGCGGATCTCCACCGCGTGCGCCGCCATCATGGAGCCGACAATGATCAGTGCTGGCGCGGTGGCGGCCGCGGGGATGGCGCCTACCACCGGCGCAATGAACATGGCCAACAGGAACAGCAGTCCCGTGGTAATGGATGTGACGCCGGTGCGTCCGCCGGCCACCACCCCGGCCGCGCTCTCGATGTAGCTGACCACCGTGGACGTGCCGGCCAGCGAGCCAACCACGGTGGCGGAAGCGTCGGCGAAGAGAATCCGATTCACGCGCGGGATGCGGCCCGCACCGTCGAACAACCCCGCTTTCTTCCCCACGGCTACCAGCGTGCCAACGTTGTCGAACAGATCCACAAAGAGGAAGACGAAAACAATGTCGAGGAGGCCGATGCGCAACGCCGCGCGAATGTCCAGATGGAACGCCGTGGCGGAGATGGCCGTGATGTCGAAGCTTTGTGGCTGCCACTTCACCAGACCAAGAACAATGCCCGCGGCGGTGGCGCCGAGGATGCCAATCAGGATGGCCGCGCGAACGCGCCAGGCGAGGAGGGCGGCAATGAGAAGCAATCCGAAGATAGCCAGCGCGGTGCTGGGCTGGCGCAGATTTCCCATGGTGACCAGCGTGGCCGGGCTGGCCACGACGATGCCCGAATTGCGGAACCCCACGAAGGCGATGAAGAGGCCAATCCCCACCGCCACCGCCGCGAACAACTCGGCGGGGATGGCCGCGATGATGAGTTGCCGCACGCCGGTCGCGGTGAGCAGCAGAAACGCGACGCCGGAAAGAAACACCGCGCCAAGAGCCGTGGGCCACGGGATGCCCATGCCCTTCACCACCGTGTACGTGAAATAGGCATTCAAGCCCATGCCGGGCGCCAGTGCGATAGGATACCGCGCCAGCGCGCCCATTAGAATGCTGCCGAAGGCCGCGCAGAGGCACGTTGCCGCCATCACCGCGCCCACCGGCATGCCCGTCTCATGCAGAATGGACGGGTTCACGAACACGATGTACGCCATGGTGACGAAGGTGGTGACGCCGGCCAGAATCTCGGTGCGCCAGCTTGTGCCAAGCCGCTCGAACTCGAAATACCGCTCCAGGCGCCGCAGAGACGTTGGGGAGGTCACGGTGAAGAGGAATTGTAACAGGCTGCGGCGCGAGCGCACGCTACCACGTATCCTAGACAGATATGGCTGCGACTTCCACGACGAACCAACCCACTCCGCTCGCCTTCTTTGAAGCGGCGAACGCTTTTCACAAAACGGCCGCGTTGCGCGCCGCAATCGAGCTCGATGTCTTTACGGCAGTGGCCGACGGCGCCACCACTGCCGTGGCCTTGGCCGGCAAGTGCCAGACCAGCGAGCGCGGCATGCGCATGCTCTGCGACTTCCTGACGGTGGAGGGATTCCTGCTGAAAACCGGCAGCGAGTACTCGCTTCCGCAGGAATCGGCCATGTTCCTGAACCGCCACTCGCCGGCCTTTGTCGGGGCGATCATCTTCTTCCTCACCCACCCGGCGCAGCTCGACCGTTTTAACCACCTCACCAGCGCCGTGCGTAACGGTGGAACCACCGACGCCACGGAGATCGAGACCGATCACCCGATGTGGTCGGAATTCGCGCGCTCCATGGCTGGGATGATGTTCATGCCGTCGCAGGAAATCGCGGATCTGCTGGAGGCGGGCAAGGGCCAGCCCTGGAAAGTGCTGGATGTTGCCGCCGGGCACGGCATCTTCGGCATCTCCATCGCGCAAAAGAACGCCAACGCGCACGTTGTCGCGCTGGATTGGCCGCATGTGCTGGAAGTGGCTCGCGAGAACGCCGCGCGCATGGGCGTAGCCGCCCGGCACTCCACCATCGAAGGCGATGCCCTGGCGGTGGACTGGGGCGGCGGCTATGACGTGGTGCTGCTCACCAATTTCCTTCACCACTTCGACCGGGCCTCCTGCGAGCAGATTCTGCGGCGGACCCATGCGGCGCTGAAGCCTGGCGGGCGCGTGGCGATTCTGGAGTTTGTGCCAAACGAGGATCGCGTCTCTCCGCCTCGGGCCGCGTCTTTTCCGCTGGTGATGCTGGCCAACACGCCCGCAGGGGATGCGTACACTCTCCCCGAAATTACGGCGATGGCTTCCGCGGCCGGGCTCAGCGGGGTCACGGCCCATCCGCTCAGCAACGGCGTGGAGACCGTAGTGCTCGCCACGCGCTAAGCAGTGGGGCAGGGCCATGCCCTGCGCGGGGCTCTTCAACCCCGCCTTCTTTGGTTGCAGAGCCGCAACCAACCTCAGGTGGCACCGTATGGGAACGCGCCAACGTGCCACAATCTGAATACGCATGAAGGTCGGCATCACCTGCTACCCAACCTACGGCGGAAGCGGCATCGTGGCGACGGAGCTGGGGATGGAACTGGCCGCCCGCGGCCACGACGTACACTTCATCACCTACGCGAATCCCATTCGACTCGGTTCGGGTCCGCGCATCCACTATCACGAAGTTGAAGTTTCCAGCTATCCGTTGTTCCAGTATCCTCCCTACCTGCTGGCGCTGGCCTCGCGCATGGCTGAGGTGGCGGAAACCTATCACCTCGACCTGCTGCATGTCCACTACGCCATCCCCCACTCGGTTGCCGCCATGCTCGCGCGGGAGATCATGCGCCCTCGCCGCCGGCTCCCCTTCATCACCACCCTCCACGGCACCGATATCACGCTGGTGGGCACGGATCGCTCATACTTCCCGGTGACGAAGTTCTCCATCGAGCAATCCGACGGTATCACCTGCATCAGCGAATATCTGCGCCGCCAAACGATGGATGTTTTCGGCGTGGCGAATGAAATGCGCGTGATCCATAATTTCGTGAACTGCGACATCTATCGTCCCAGCGAAGAGAAACGCGGCAAAGAAAAGAGCCTGGTCCACATATCGAACTTCCGCCCGGTGAAGCGCGTGCAGGATTGCGTGCGCATTCTGGCCGAGGTGCGCCGCGAAATTCCCGCCCATTTGTACATGGTTGGCGACGGTCCCGAGCGCGGTCCGGCCGAGAGGCTGTCCATCGAGCTCGGTCTGGAATCGCATGTGTCGTTTCTGGGCAAACAAGACCACATCCACAGGATTCTGCCTGGCATGGACATGCTGTTGCTGCCCAGCGAGCTGGAATCGTTCGGGCTGGCCGCGCTGGAGGCGATGGCTTGTGGAGTGCCGCCGGTCGCCACTTACGGCGGCGGCGTGCCGGAGTTGATCACCAACGGGGTGGACGGATTCCTGGAGCCGGTCGGAGACATTGCCTCGCAGGCGGCGAGGGTCGTTGAGCTTCTATCAGATAGCTCACGATACGAGGCCGTTGCGAAGGCCGCGCGCAAAACCGCGGAGAAGCGTTTCTGCACATCGCTGATCATCCCCCAATACGAGGAGTACTATCAGCAGGTTTGCCGGAGCTGACACCCGGGAACTTTTCCGCCACGGCGGTGTCTTAACAAGTAGAGCCACCAGTACCCGGACGTCTCCCCCGTTTTGGAGATAGAATCTGGACAGGTGAAACCAATGGCTGACATTGCGGTCGGCTTGCATCCCGGTGCCATGGCCGGGTTGGCGCCCGTCTCCGAAGACCGGGCAGCCCATCTGGACGCCGAACTTGTGGAAGGGCTGCGCGCCGGGAAGGCCGAAGCCTACGAGGTGCTGATCAGCCGCTTCCAGCAGCCTGTCTTTAACCTTGTGTGCCGGCTTACCGGAAGCCGGGAGGAAGCCAGCGATATCGTTCAGGACGTGTTCCTGAAGATCTTTCGCAACATTGGACATTTCCAGAGTCAGAGCAGTCTCAAGACGTGGGTCTACCGGATTACGGTCAATGAGGCGTGGAATCACCGGCGGTGGTTCACGCGGCATCAGCGCCAGGAGACCGCGATGGCCGAGGAGGAGAGTGGACGCTCCTACGAAGACACGCTGCGCGACACCGGAAGATCCCCGTTGCAGCTCGCCGCCGACCACGAAGCGCAGGCAATGCTGGAACAAGCCTTGGCCCAGGTGAACCCGAAGTTCCGGGCGGCTGTCGTATTGCGGGACATTGAAGACCTCAGCTACGAGGAAATCGCTGCGGTGCTCGAGGTATCTCTGGGCACCGTGAAATCGCGCATTCTCAGGGGCCGCGAAGCGCTCCGGAAGAGCCTGGCGGGACGGCTGGACGCCGGTTCGGTGTTCGGTCTGTCGCCGCAGCCGATTGAGTGAAAACGCATGAATTGCAGAAAGGTACGGACGAGATTGCTCGCGGAGTTCGATCGGTTGACGCCGGAGGAGGAGCGCCAGGCGGTGGCCGCGCATCTGCGCGTCTGCCGAAGCTGCTCCGAGTTGGGCGCCGAGCGGGAAAGAATTCGTCAGGCCATGCGCGCGCTGCCGCGAATGGCTCCCCCGCCGGAACTCGGCGTCCGGCTTCAAGTGATGGCTTCGCGGGAACGGCAACGCCGTGCGGCAGGCTGGTTCCAGCGTGCACGCACCACCGCGCATCTGGCGTTCGATGGCCTCATGCGTCCGCTGGCGGTGCCGCTGGCGGGCGGAATCTGCTCGGCGTTACTGCTGTTCGCACTTCTGGTTCCCTCGTTCGCGTGGGTGCCTTCCGCGCAGGACGTGCCCACCGCACTCTCCACCGAGGCCGCGGTGAAGAGCATGGCTCCCATCGGGTTCACCGACGGGGAAGCGGTGGTGGACGTCACCATCGATGACCAGGGCCACATGGTGGACTTCGATATCGTTCACGACCGCGGCCACGCCGTGGACGAGAGTTTCCGGCGCAGCGTGGAGAACGCGCTGCTGTTCACCGTGTTCACCCCGCGCACGGCATTCGGACAGCCGGTGGGCGGCAAGCTTCGCCTCACCTTCCGCAGCAGCTCCGTTGAAGTGAAGGGCTGACACCTGCCCCGCAAATTCGGACAGCATTTCCTGAAACGGCAATCTGTTCTCGAGCGGATTGCCGTTGCCGCTTGCGGGGAGCACGTTCCGCTGGTGGTGGAGATCGGCCCCGGCAAGGGCGCTCTCACCGCTCACCTTCTCGACCGCGCCGGCCGCGTGGCAGCAGTCGAGATCGATCCCATCCTGGTGCAGTATCTGCGGGCGAAGTTCCGCGAGAACGATCGCCTGGAGGTGGTGGAGGGCGACATCCTGAAGGTGGACCCCGGACAATGGGGGCCCGCCGTGATTGCCGGGAATCTGCCGTACTACATCACGTCGCCCATCGTCACCAGGGTGCTGGGCATGGGCGCGGGGCTCGCGCGCGCAGTATTCCTGGTGCAGAAGGAAGTGGCGGAGCGCCTCACGGCATCGCCCGGCTCTCGCGATTACGGCTATCTGACCGTGGCCACGCAGTTCTTCGCGGAAGCGGAGTGCCTGTTCGCGGTGCCGCCTGCGGCGTTCCATCCCGCGCCGAAGGTGGATTCCGCGGTGGTGCGCCTGACGCCCCGGCGCGAACTGCCCGCCGCCGACCCCGCCGCGTTCCTGCGCTTCGTTTCGCTGGCCTTTCAGCATAAGCGCAAGACGCTGCGGAATAATCTGGTGGCCGGGTACGACCGTGCGGTGCTGGACGAATTGCCGGAGGGAAAACAACGCGCCGAGCAGATGAGCCTTGACTCGCTGCTGGACCTATACCGGCGGCTTCACTGACCGGCGATGTAGATCTGGAATCCGTTGCTGAATGGCGGCGCGCCGCCGCCTACACCACCAGGCAAAGATGCACGCCGGGTGCCACAAAAATATGCCCCAATTCAACGCCGAATCGAAAGGCGCTGTGTCATTCCGCCTCATTGCTATCCTGAAACTTAATGCTTCGAGTCCGCTTTGCCCCCTCGCCCACGGGCTATCTGCACATCGGCAGTGCACGTACTTTCATCTTCAACTGGCTGTACGCGCGCCACAACGGCGGCACTATGATCCTGCGCATCGACGACACCGACGTGGAGCGCAACACCCAGGCCTCAGTCGATTCCATCTTCGAGGGGCTGCAGTGGCTCGATCTCGCGTGGGACGAGCTGTACCGCCAGTCCGAGCGGCTCGATCTGCATCGCCGCGCGGCTTGGAGCATCTTCGAGAATGGGCTGGCCTACCGCGATTTCACGCCCCTGAATACCGAAGCCGACGACAAAACCGGGTGGCTGTTCAACGCCGGGATGCGCGAGCTCAGCGCGGCAGAGAGCGACCGGCGCGCCTCGGCCGGAGAACCGTTCGTGCTGCGCTTTCGCGTGCCGCGAGGCGACGGCCGCCTGGTTGAGTTCAGCGACAGCGTCTACGGCGAGCAGGCCAAGGCCGCGGACGATATCGAGGACTTCGCGCTGCTGCGCAGCAATGGCCTGCCCACCTATCACATGGCCTCCTGCGCCGACGACGCCGACCTGCGCATCAGCCACATCATCCGCGGCCAGGATCACCTCACCAACACCTTCAAACATGTGCTGATTTTCGAGGCGCTGTCCGGCGCCAGGCCGCCGCAGTTCGCGCATCTGCCGCTGCTGCTTGGCGCCCGACGGCTCGAAGTTGTCGAAGCGCCGCCACGGTCCGGTGGTGAGCGTCACCACGTATCGCGACGCGGGTTTTCTGCCGCAGGCCTTCGTGAATTTCCTGTGCCTGCTCGGCTGGTCGCCCAAGAACGACCGCGAACAGATGACCCGCCAGGAGCTGATCGACGCCTTTTCGTTCGAAGGCATCAATCGCAGCAACGCCGTGGTGAATTTCACGGAAGAGGACCCGTTCGATCCCAAGGCCGTCTGGCTGAACGCCGAGCATCTCCGCGCCCTTCCGATGGAGGATCTCGCGGCGCAGTTGCTGCCGTTCGTACAGGCCGCGGGTTTCACCGCCGGCCTGTCCAATATGCTGCAAATCGCGCCCCTGATGCAGGAGCGCATCAAGCTCTTGCGCGACGTGACCACCGTCGCCGATTTCTTTTTCGTGGAGGAACTGCCGCCCTACGACACGGCCGAACTGATCCCACAGAAAGGCGACGCGGCCATGGCCCTGGCTGCGCTCACGGGAGGCCGCCAAATCCTTTCCACCGCCGAGTTCACCCACGACGGCGCTCGACGCCGCCTTGCGCCGCCGCGGCGCAGGAACTGAAAATCAAAGCCGGCCAGATGTTCCAGCCAATTCGCGTTGCCGTGTGCGGCCGCAAGAACGCGCCGCCGCTGTTCGAGACACTGGAAGTGCTGGGCCGCGACGCCTGCCTGAAGCGAATCGACCAGGCCATCGCAAAATTGAGGACTACATGAGTACGTTACCGAATGAAGCTGAGGCCGCCACGACGCAGTCGAATTTCATCCGCGACATCATCATCGAAGATCTGCAAGACCAACAAATACGGTGGCCGCGTGCACACGCGCTTCCCACCGGAGCCAAACGGCTATCTGCACATCGGCCACGCCAAGTCCATCTCCCTGAATTTCGGACTGGCGGCGGAATTCGGCGGCAAGTGCAATCTGCGTTTCGACGACACCAATCCGGCAAAGGAAGAGACCGAGTACGTCGATTCCATCATCGACGACGTGCGCTGGCTCGGCGGCGATTGTGAGGACCGGCTCTTCTACGCCTCCGATTACTTCGGCCAGCTCTACGCGTGGGCCGTGCAGCTGATCCAGTCCGGCAAGGCCTACGTGTGCGACCTGACGGCCGAAGAGGTGCGCAAGTCAGCGCGGCACCCTGACCGAGCCGGGCAAGGAGAGCCCGTATCGCAACCGCTCCGTGGAAGAGAATCTGGATCTGTTCCAGCGCATGCGCGCGGGCGAGTTTCCCGACGGCGCACGCACGCTGCGCGCCAAAATCGACATGGCGTCGCCGAACCTGAACCTGCGCGACCCGGTGATGTACCGCATCCTGCACGCCGAACATCACCGCACCGGCGACAAGTGGTGCATCTATCCGATGTACGACTTCGCGCACGGCGAATCCGACTCCATCGAGCGCATCACGCATTCCATCTGCACGCTGGAATTCGAAGACCACCGGCCGCTGTACGACTGGTATGTGGAGCAGTCTGGGCATCTACCATCCGCAGCAGATCGAGTTCGACCGGCTGAACCTCACCTACACGCTGCTGAGCAAGCGCAAGCTGCTGCAGCTGGTGCAGAAAGGCCACGTGAGCGGCTGGGACGATCCGCGCATGCCCACGCTCTCCGGCATGCGCCGCCGCGGCTACACGCCCGAAGGCGCTCCGCAATTTCTGCGGCGCGATCGGGTGTTTCGAAGACCAACGGCATCATCGAACTTGCGCTGCTCGAGCATTTCGTTCGCGAGGATCTCAACAAACGCGCGCGCGCGCGTGATGGGCGTGCTGCGGCCGCTGCGCGTGGTGATCGACAACTATCCCGAAGGCCAGGTGGAAGAGATGGAGGCGGTGAACAATCCCGAAGACGAGAGCATGGGCACGCGCAAGGTTCCGTTCTCGCGCGTGCTCTACATCGAGCAGGACGATTTCCGCGAGGACCCGCCGAAGCAGTATTTCCGGCTTTCGCCGGGCCGCGAAGTGCGGCTGCGCTACGGCTACTTCATCACCTGCACCGGGCGTCGTGAAGAACGAAGCCGGCGAGGTTGTGGAAATTCACTGCACCTACGATCCGGCCACGCGCGGCGGCAACGCCCCGGACGGGCGCAAGGTGAAGTCGACCATCCACTGGGTCTCGGCCGCGCACGCCATCGACGCCGAAGTTCGGCTCTACGAGAACCTGTTCACGCGTGAGAACCCGAACGACGATTCCGAAGGTCTGGATTTCACCGCGAATCTGAATCCGAAGTCGCTGGAAGTTCTCACCAGCTGCAAGCTGGAGCCGGCGCTCGCCGGGGCGCCTGTCGGCAGCCGCTACCAGTTCGAACGCCTCGGCTATTTCTGCGTCGATCCGGACACCACGCCGGAGAAGCTCGGTCTTCAACCGGACGCTGCCGTTGCGCGACACCTGGGCGAAAATCGAAAACCGCCGCGGCGGCCCTCCGGCGCGCCCTGGCAGCGAGAAACGCACGTCGCCGGCATGACAAGAGCGGCAATGATGGGGTATCGCGGGGAATCCAAATGATCATTCTCGGTCTGGGCGGCATTCTTAAGGACGGCGCCGCCGCGCTACTCAGCGACGGCGAACTGGTGGCGGCCGTTGAAGAGAACAAGATCGCGCGGCACTGGGCGCCGGGCACCCTGCCGCTGGCGTCCATGGCCGAGTGCTTGCGTCTTGCCTCCGCCAGCCCGGCCAGCGTCACCACCGTGGCCATCGCGCAACCCGTGGCCACCGGCGCTCTCGTGCACGCGCAGTTGCGATCGCTGTTTCCCAACGCGAAGCTCGCTCTGGTGGAACATCAGACCGCTCACGCCGCGTCGGCGTACTACGCTTCCAGTTTCGACCGGGCCACCGTGCTGACGCTCGACCGCGGCGGCGATTTCCGCTGCGGCGCGCGTTATCGCGGCCACGGCAACCGGCTCGAGCTGGAAACGGAAATGTACTATCCGGATTCCCTCGGCGACCTGTATAGCCGTGTTACGGCGTTGCTCGGTTTCAAACCGGACGCCGACGAACACAAAATCCAATGGCTGTCCACCGCCGGCGACGGGCGCTTCGCGGGCCTGTTTGGCGAGATGCTCGGAGACGGCGCGCGCCTTAACGCCTCGTTCTTCGACGCGAACCGCGTGGGCAACGGCGGCTTCGGCGCAAAGTTTTACGAAGGCCTCGGGCTGGCGGAAGGCGAGGCGGTGCCCGAAGGCTTAAAGGCGGCGGTCGCGCACGGGCTGCAGGGCGCGGTGGAGAAGGCCGTTCTGGACCTCGCGGGCGGCAGCGAGAATCTGTGCGTCGCCGGGGGCCTGTTCTTCAACGCGCTGCTCATCGCCACGCTGGAGCGGCATAAGAACGTCTTTGTGCAGCCGGCCGCGGCCAATTCCGGAACGGCCATTGGCGCGGTGCTCTACGCCTGGCATCACGTGCTGGGCCGGGAGGAGCGCGTCTCCCTGAACGACCTGTGCCTGGGCCCTGGCTATAGCGCCGAGGAAATCAAGCAGGTGCTGGAAAACTGCAAGCTGCGCTTCCGCTACCTGCAAACCACCGAAGAGCTTGTCGATTCCGCGGTGCGTGCCCTCGACGATCAAAAGATCATCGCGTGGATGCAGGGGCGCATGGAATTCGGCCCGCGCGCCCTGGGCAATCGCAGCATTCTGGCTTCTCCGCTGAATCCCTATTCCACCGAGAACCTGAACATTTTCATCAAGCACCGCGAGCCCTTCCGGAAATTCGCCGCCTCGGTGCCGGCCGAGCTGGCCGCAACGTACTTCGAGGCCGGCCCCAACGCGCGCTACCTGGCGACGGTAAGCCGGGTCCGTCCCGAATACCGCCAGCATTTCCAAAGTGCGATTCTGGGCGACGGCCTGGTCCGCGTTCATACCGTGAGCGCGGGCGACAATCCGCTCTACCATCGCCTGCTGCACGCCGCCGGCAAGGCCACCGGCCTCCCGGTGCTCTATAACACCAGCTTCAATTTGTTTGGAGATCCGCTCGTTTGCACGCCACGCGACGCGGTGAGGAGCTTTTATTCGTCGGGGATCGACGCTCTATTCGCCGGTAGCTTTGTGATTGAGAAATAGCCGCTTCGCTTAGCGGGCTGCTGAAAAAGCCCGAAAACCGCTTGTTTAAGTGTTTGCAGGTGGTTACCGAACCGCGACGGTGACGGAGCGGGGACCAGATAGCCTTTTTCAGCATCCTGTTAGGCCCAGCCGTCCACCACAAACAACTGCGCAACCATGTGCTGTAGCGAATAGGCATAGTGTTCGCCATCGGGCGTGATGGCCACTTTCACCAGCCACTGCAAGCCCCCTGCGGATCCCTTTGGATTCAGAGTGTGAACCACCTCGGTATGGCCCGTGGCGGGGTCAGCCATCAGCACTCGATATGGAGCGGAGCCGAAGCTGGTCATGTAGAGGTGCTGGCCGTCGGCCGCCCAATTCGCGGGAACCAGTGTAGGATCGGTGCCACAGGGTTGCACCCCGTCGCCGCCCAGGGTCAGGATCACGCATTTGCCGGCCGGAGTGAGTCCGGCCAGGCGAACGCCATCGGGCGCCAGCGCGCTGAAATCGAAGTCCACGTAAGTTCCACCGCTGCGCAGCGGCTCGGGCTTCCCGCCGCGGATTGACTGGCGGTACAGCGCGGAAGGCTCGCCCGCGAATGAGCCGGCCACCAGCAGGCTGCCACCATCGGGGAAGAACCGCGCCCACTGATAGTCGAACCCTTCCCCGGAAATGCGGCTGGTCTGGCCGTCGCCCACCGGAATCAGCAACAAGTGATTCCTGTCCAGAGGTTCCAACGCCAGCGCGCGAGTGCCATCCGGCGAAAGCGCCAGTGCGCGCCCGTCTCCAATGCGCGTAGTCGTGTTGGTTTTCCGGTTGTGCACGTACACCCAGTAGTTTGCGCCGCTGGCCTCTCCCGATTCGGTGAACAGCACCAGATTTCCGTCCGGGGAGATGTCGTCGACGTGCGAGCCGTCGAACCAGCTCAGGTCGCCTTCAGCCGAATCTCCGGCGAGCCGTCCCGCCATGCTCATCTGTTCGTCGTCGCGCGACAGCAGCACGTGGCCGTTCCGGGCGATATCGAGCAGACGCAAAACACCCGGAACGGAGGAAATCAGCCGGTCCCGGCCATCCAGAGTCACCGCCCGCAGCGCGCGGTCGATACCGGCATCGCTCGCCGCGAACCAGATTTCGCGTCCCGAAGGCGCCCAGGCGATACCGCTCACGCTGCTCCAGCGTTTGGTGAGGGTGCGCACGTTGCCTTTCATATCGACGACCCGGACCAGGCCAGCGTCGTCGTCGCGCATGGGGTGCTCAAGGAAGGCGATACGGTCGCCGGAGGGCGATATCCGCATGCCGCTGACCATCCCGGCCGAGCGGTAGAGCACCTTACCGGCGTACTCAATGGTCCGGCCGCCGTCCTGCACGGTGGCCAGCGTTTCGCCGTCGGGGGCAAAGTCGGCGCCATACGCGCCGTGCCCGATGATCCGCGGCGAACCGCCATTAAGCGGCACGCGCGCGAGAGCCGAATGATCCATGGGAAAGCCCGAAGCGCCCCACGTGAGGATAGCCAGTTCCCCGGTCTTCGATACGGCCAGCAAACCGCTGTGATCGAGATCGAGAGGACGGGATTCCGGGCTATTCGTGTTTACCAGGTACAACTTTCCATGCCCCTCGACGTAGCGCGTATACACCACGCTGTTCCCGCCCGGGACAAACCGGGCGGAGCCGATCCATCCATCCTGAAATGTGAGCTGATGAAACAGGGGTGCGCTCATCCCCGCGCGGTCGTAGTGGAGATAGAGGCCAGCGGCGCCCAGAAGAGCGAGCATCATGAGCGCGGCAGCGTATGCGGCCGTCTGCGTCCGAACCGATTTGCCGCTCGCGGGAGGCGCTTTGGCAGCGGGCGCTTCCGCCGGAATTGACGTCTCCGCCCTGGTCAGGTTCCCCACCACCACAAAGCCCGCTCCGCTCTGTTCCACCGGGGGCGCGGGCCCGGCGCCGCTGACAATGGCCACTGGCGCAATGAACCGGTAACCAACGCGCGGAAGCGTCTCGATAAATCGTGGCGCGTCAGCGGAATCGCCCAGTCCCAGCCGAAGCCGGTTGGCGGCGGTGTTCAGACCGCTTTCGAAATCGACAAAGGTGTCGGCCGGCCACAGGTGATCGCGCAGTTCCTCGCGCGTTACCACCTCACCCGGCCTCTCCAGCAGCGCTCGCAGCACCGCGAGCGGCTTGGCCTGAATTTTGACGCGTATTCCGTGCTTGCGCAGTTCTCCGGTGTCCGTGCGCAATTCGAACGCACCAAACTGCACCACGTGCCGCACCCGCTCCGCGGGCGGTTTGGCGTGTGGATTCCCGGGCCCCTCCCACTGATTGGTGCTCGGCTGCATAGCAGGCGGTTCTCCCTGATCGTACCCGTCGTCGGAGCGCTGACAGGATTCCGAGCCGACGCGAGCCTAACCTATCTTCTGTTTAATACGAGGCCGTGGTCGAAATCGTTTCCTCACTTTTACATAACGCGATAACAAGATGAAAACGTTACATTTACAATGCTGGTCTGGACGAGCGTTATGTTTGATGGAGCCGTCTGATTGGTGCATTTCATTACAACTCCCGGGTGGTGTTCCCTTTCCAGACCCACCCGCCGAGGTACCAAACCGCGACGCCCGCGGCCATGATGGCCAGCCCCAGCGTGAGGGCGTTGACGCGGCCCATCTGTTCGTTCCGATTTCGCACCAGCGCGACTGCCAGCAACGCCGTGGGCCCCACCCCCGTCAGAACCGCGCCAGCCATGCCCCCGGGAATCCGGAATGGGCGATGGAGACCAGGCTCCCGCAGACGCAGAACCACCAGCGCGATAAATTCGAGTACCAGACTGGCGCCGTAAAGCAGAATGTCCAGCATCAGGAGCCGGTCGAAGCTCAGCCCGAGCGCGGCCGTCCAGGCGAGGCCGCACGCCAGAATCGACACCCAGGGCGCGCCGTTCCGCAGCCTGCGAAGCAGAATCCGCGGCGCGCAGCCATCTTCAGCCATAGCCATGGGCAGCCGCGAGTACGAAAGAGTGAGGGAGTTGAAGACGCCCAGGCTGCTGATCATGGCTGCCACCACCAGCGCGATGCCCAGCCACGGTCCTGCTACCAGGGTCGCGATGTCGGCCCAACTGCCGGTGGCCCAGGATGCCGGGGGAACGCGCGTTCGCCAGACGGCGGCCACCGGAATTGTGTAGGAGAGCACAATCGCCGCCAGTGCGGCCATCATCACCAGCGGATACGTTCGCTGCGGGTTCTCCACCTCGGCCGCCACCGTGGAAGCGTTGTCCCATCCCATGTAGTTCCACATGGCCACCATGATCCCGGCCAGCAGACCGCCTTGCGCGCCACCAGCATTGGCGGGCGCAATTGCGGGCGCCGGGTGACGCGCCAGCGCGCAGATCACAATCAGCAGAAACGGACTCAGCAGCAGGACGCCCAGCAGAACCGACCCACTTCCGACGGCCCTCGCTCCCGCCAGATTCCAGAGCACGCAAGCGGCGACTACAGCCGCGCCGATCAACATGCCGTTGTACCCCTGAGTCGCGGCCGGCCAGAGCCGTCCCAGATAGAGGACGAAAAGCGCGGGGTATGCAGCCATATCGAACACACTGGAGGCCAGCGAGAGCCAGGCTTCCTGAAAGCCCCAGAACGGGCCCATGGCACGGCGCACCCAGATATAGAAGCCGCCGTCGACGGGAATGGCTGCGGAGAGTTCGCCCACCATAAGTCCGGTGGGCAGGCTCCAGACCAGCGGGATCACCAGCAGAATCACCAGCGCCGCGCCGTAGCCGCAATCCTGCACCAGCTCTTCCAGGCCATAGGGTCCGCCCGAAACCATGAAGTAGGTGGCGGCCGCAAGCGGGACGAGGGTCAGCTTGCGGATCGGCTGCATCGGCGCTGCTGGTGCGGACGGTGGGACTTGAACCCACACGACCCTTGCGAGTCAGCGGCTTTTAAGGCCGCTATGTCTGCCGATTCCATCACGTCCGCACTCGCTTCATTATGCCGCAGGGCGTGGCGCGGGTACCCTTCGGGGCGCGCCCAAACACCTACTGATCCGTAGTGGTCGGAATCGAGGTGAAGGCCGACCCGCTGAATCGCAACCCCAACACCGCGACGTTCCCCGTCGTAACCGTGAACAGCGCCGTGCCGCGCAGGCCCACCATCCCGCCCAATCCCGCAAATGCGCTCAGAACGCCTTCCGTCTTGGTGCCGGGCATTAGCGCCTGATTAGCCATTCCGATCAGGTTACCGTTGTTGTCCCAGGCGGTAATCGAAACGGTGGCGGCAACGTTGCTGGGATTCGCCATGGCCACGGAAGTAGTGAAATCCGTGTCGTCCCACGTGAGACTGGTGGCCGTCGCCAGCGCGCTCTTGAACCCAACCAGCGCTTCCTGGTCAAAACGCCCGGTGACGGATTGGCGGAATATGCCGTATCCCGTTACGCCCACGGGCAGCGAAAACGATGCGTATCCCTGAATGAGCGATCCCGCGTTCTGCGCTTCGATAATGGCGGTTTGCAGCGGGCCGAGAGTAATCTGTTTGCTGGTTCCCACTCCCGGCACCGTCAGGGGCGTCCCGTCATCGGCCGTGAACGTCACTTTGAACGTCACGCTGACCGAACTCGTATTGGTGAAGTACAGCGCCGAATACCATCCTCCGCCGAACGCAAACTGAGGCAATACCTCCTCAAGCTGTTGAGCTGTGCCGCTACCCGATACCGTGGTGTTCGCGTCGCTTTCCTGAAACAGCACGGTCCCTCCCGCGATCCGGGCGAGGTTGTAGTTCACGGTGCCGTTCGGGCTGGTGATCTGCGCCATACCGGAACAATCGGATGCCATCGAATAAGTCCCCGAGCCGCTCCAGTTCGCGCTCGTGGTGCCGCCCGTCGTCACCTCGCCAGAGACCATTACCCCGCCATTCCCATCGAACGTAGTCTGGTTCGCGGCCTCAAAGGCCGTCCGGACGGCCGCGGCGTAGGTTCCACCCGACAGCAGCACTCCATAAGTGCCGGCGATGGTTCCGTTGCCGCACACGCTCCCGGTGGCATTGGCGGCGCGGTAAAAGCGGCCATTCGATATTTCAGTGGATGTCGATGAGGTAATTGACGCCAGGGTGGTCCCGCCGCCGTTAACCAACTGGATGGCGAATTGCACCGTATCCGCGGTGGTGATCAGCGATCCGGTCCCGGAGCAATTTGCCTTGAGGGTATAGGTTCCGGTAACAGGCAGCGTGGCCAGTACGCCCGCGATGCTCGTTGTCGTCGTTCCGGTGAAGTTGCCGTTGCCGTCGGCAGTCACTTCGCCTAATTCGTCATAAGACGCGGTCGTCGCGCCGTTCTTGATCGATCCGTCAAAAGTGTAGAAAAAGGTTCCGTTCAGACTCGCATTGCTGCATTGCGCATGGGCCTGTAGGGCAAACGTGAAACCAAGCAGCAGAAGCACGCTCAGTTTGACTAGTTTCATAATCCTGATTCCTCCTGGTGTAGCATCCGCTCCGGCTGGTCGGCCGGGCACGCAGTGGCCGATTATAACACCCGATATGGACTGCAGATCCTTCCGTTTTGTTCCGAATTCAGGCCCACGGGCCCCTGCGTCGATGCTGTGTATCCCTACGAAATCCCCGGCACCGGTTCGCGTTCGGACACAATCACCACCTGCATATCCCGCGCCAGACTGACGATTCGCTGAATCAGATCGCGGCCAAACAGCGAACGCCAGTCGCCGTCGCGAGGCCGCGCCAGAAAGATCTGGGTAATCTGATTGCGCCGCGCGAAATCCACCAGCCCGGCGGGCACGTCATCGCCCACCAGGATGCGCGTCTCGATGTGCAGATTGCGGGCGAAGTTGAGATGGTGTTCAATGGCCTCGCGGGCGCTGTCCGCCAGCCCGCCCAACCCGCCGGACGATTGCACGGTAACCGCAAAACACTCCGCGTCCAGAAAGTCGCCGACGCGTTTGGCGCGGCGAATCAGCATCGCGGTTTCGGGATCCGCGGTAACCAGCACAAGAATCCGATGGTGCGGCCCGGTTTGTCCGGAATTGCCGTGCCCGGCCCACGTATCGGCCGTTTCGGCCAGGCTGCGGTGCTCCACTTCGTGCGCGGTTTGGCGCAGCGCCATCTCACGCAGCGCCACCAGCGTCGATTCGCGGAAGAAATTATGCAGCGCGCGCTCCGCTTTTTCGCGCCCGTACACCACCCCGCGTTCCAGACGATTCAGCAGGGCGCGCGGCGTAACGTCTACCATCACCACCTGGTCGGCCTGTTGCACCACCCAGTCCGGAATGGTCTCGCGAACGCGGATGCCGGTGATCTGCCAAACCTGGTCGTTCAAGCTTTCCAGATGCTGAATGTTCATGGTGGTCAGCACGTCGATGCCGGCGTCCAGCAGCACCTGCACGTCCTCCCATCGCTTCAGGCGCTCCGAACCGGGAACGTTGGTGTGGGGAAACTCGTCCACCACGCACACCGCGGGGCGGCGCGCCAGAATCGCGGCCGTGTCCATCTCCTCGAAACAGGAGCCGCGATAGTCCACTTTCCTTCGCGGAATGAACTCCAGGCCCTCCGAGCGCGCGATAGTATCCTTGCGGCCGTGCGGCTCAAAGTAGCCGATCGCCACGTCCACGCCCTGCGCTTTAAGCTGCTGTGCTTCCTCGAGCATGTGATACGTTTTGCCGACTCCGGCCGCGTATCCCATGAATATCTTCAGCTTGCCGGTCCGATGGTCGGCCATGGCCTATTGAGGAAATACTCGCACATCCATTCCTCGCGAACGGTGAATCAGCTTGTCCACCGGGTTTCCCCACATGCGCGACCACAGTCCCGAGCGCTGGCTGTGCCCAATGAACAGTTGGGTGATTCCGCGCGCGCGGGCGAACTGGAGAATCGCGTCGACCGGGTCCTCGCCATGCAGAATCTCGATGCTGGCGCCGGCGGAGCGCGCCATGGTGAGCTTTTCGTCGAGCGCCGCCTGATCCGCCGCCGAGATGTGCGGTTGATGGACGTAGGCGCCGATGAGTTCCCCGTGGAATTTCTCGGCGATGCTGCGGGCTGTCTCCACCATTTCATGCACGTTGGCCCGCGGCGTGATGCACACCAATACGCGCTCGTGCGTGCCGAAGTGCTGCTCAATGCCATGACGCTGCAGATATTCGGTTAGCTGGTGATCCACCACGTCGGCGGCCAGCACCAGCGTCAGCTCGCGCAAGCGGGAAAGGCGCTGTTCGCGCTTTACGGCGTTCATCTGCTGTTCCGGCGAACGGTCGATGGGCTCTTCCGGCGGAGCGTCCACGATTTCGACTTCATCCGCGCTCTGGATGAAACTCATGGGCACGGTGGGGATGACACGCTTGCCGGTCACCGATTCGATCAGCTGACGCATCTCAGCGACATACTGGATATTGATGGAAGTGACTACCGAGATGCCCGCGCACAGCATCTCTTCGACGTCCTGCCAGCGGGTGGGATTGCGGAGCCCCTCCGGGTTGTCATAAGCCAGTCCGTCGATCACGCACACGCCGGCATGGCGCGCGAGCACCGCGTTCAAGTCAATGGCGGTCTCTCCTTCCTCGGCGGTCCGCAGCGGAATCACTTCGAGCTGCGTTAGCAGCTCCGCCACTTCCGGAGACACTTTGGGCTGCACCGCGGCCACCACTACATCCTGCCCGCGCTCGCGCCTGCGGCGCGCCTCATCGAACATGCGAAATGACTTGCCCACGCCCGAAGCGTAGCCCAGAAAAATCTTGAGCCGCCCCTTGCTGACGCAGGCCTCTTCATCCTGAACCTCGCGCAGCAACTCCTCGGGTGTTTTCCGGCGTAGCTCACGCATGACAAGGAACGCTGCGCTCTTGGGCTACTGCTGTGGGGCAGGGCCGTGCCCTGCCTTCCGCCTGGGTTGCGGCTCGGCGGCCATGCGCGGCGGGATCGTATCCTGCGCGGGCACCCCCACCGGGAGCCGGCCCGCTTTGGAAAAATTCCCGTGCGTAGCAATGCATGCTTACAGGTCGCACACCGGCCAGTATAAGGCCCGCCTGGCAGGCTGCTGAAAAAGCCCGAAAACCGCTTGTTTACACGCGCGGCTCGGAAACGTAGCTACGTGTTTGCAGGTGGGTACCGAACCGCGACGGTGACGCAGCGGGGACCAGATAGCCTTTTTCGGCATCCTGCCTAGTGGCGCGGGAACTGGCGATCTAGCGCCAGATTCAGCTTCAGCACGTTCACCCGCGGCTCGCCGAGCACTCCAAGATCCGGTGGCTCGGTCAGGCTGGCCACCAGCGTGTTGACGCGATCCAGCGCCACACCGCGAGCTTTGGCCACGCGCGGCGCCTGAGCCAGAGCCGAGTCCGGGCTGATATGTGGATCGAGGCCGCTGGCCGACGCGGTCAGCAGATCGGCGGGAATGGCCCCGTGATAATCCGGATTGTCCTTCCGGAATTGCTCCACCGACGCCTGAACGCGGTCAATCAGCTTCTTGTTCGTTGGTCCGTAATTCGATCCGCCGGAAGCGGTGGGGTCGTAACCGTTTCCGGCGGCCGACGGGCGCGGCTGGAAATACTCGGGTTTCGCGAAGCCCTGTGCCAGCAGCTCCGATCCCACCAGGCCCCCGTTCACCGTGATCAGACTGCCATTGGCCTGATGCGGAAAAACAAGCTGGCAGACTCCGGTGATGGCCAGCGGGTAGGCCAGGCCGCACAAAACGGTGAAGAAGACGGTCATGCGAAGTCCGGGAAGTAGTTGTTGCCACATATTGAGCTCCTATGCGAGGTGGAACAAGGCCAGCAGTTGATCGATAGCCCAGATGCCTGGGAACGGCACAATGATGCCTCCCACGCCGTAAATCAGAAGATTGCGCCGCAGCAGGCTGGCCGCGTCAACGGGGCGATATTTCACACCCCGCAGCGCCAGCGGCACCAGCGCGATGATGATGAGCGCGTTGAAAATCACCGCGGCCAGCACGGCGCTTTGTGGCGTGTGCAGTCCCATGATGTTCAGTTTCCCGAGCGCCGGATAGGTGGCCATGAACATCGCCGGGATGATGGCGAAATATTTGGCTACATCGTTGGCGATCGAAAACGTAGTCAGCGCCCCGCGCGTGATCAGCAATTGCTTGCCGATGGCCACCACTTCAATGAGCTTGGTTGGATTGCTGTCGAGGTCCACCATGTTGCCGGCCTCCTTGGCCGCCATGGTGCCTGTGTTCATGGCCAGACCGACGTCGGCCTGGGCCAGCGCGGGAGCGTCATTGGTGCCGTCCCCCGTCATTGCCACCAGCCGTCCGTTGCCCTGTTCCTTGCGGATGTATTCGAGCTTGTCCTTCGGCGTGGCCTGGGCCAGAAAATCGTCAACGCCCGCTTCCGCCGCGATTGCCGCCGCCGTCAGCGGGTTGTCGCCGGTGATCATGATGCTGCGGATGCCCATGCGGCGAAGCTGCGCGATGCGCTCTTTCATGCCGCCCTTGACGATGTCCTTCAGGTGAATCACGCCCAGCAGCCGTTTCCCGTCGCACACCGCCAGCGGGGTGCCGCCGTTGCGTGAGATGCGGTCGCTCATGTCCTGGAAGTACGCTGGCGCTTCGCCGCCGCGCTCCACCACGAAGCGGCAAATCGCCTCGGTAGCGCCCTTGCGCAACTGGCGGCCCTCAAAATCGACCCCGCTCATGCGCGTGTAGGCGGAGAACGGAATGAAGGTCGCCTCGTTCTCCGGAATGTGGCGGCCACGCAGGCCGTATTTTTCCTTGGCCAGCACCACTACCGAGCGGCCTTCCGGCGTTTCGTCGGCAAGGCTGGAAAGTTGCGCGGCGTCCGCGAGCTCTTCGTCGGTAACGCCGTTGATGGTCAGGAATTCCACTGCCTGGCGATTGCCCAGCGTAATAGTGCCGGTCTTGTCCAGCAGCAGCGAGTTCACGTCGCCCGCCGCTTCCACGGCCTTGCCGCTCATGGCCAGCACGTTGTGCTGCATCACGCGATCCATGCCGGCGATGCCGATGGCGGACAACAACCCGCCGATGGTGGTCGGGATCAAACACACCAGCAACGAGACCAGCACGGCCACGCTGGGAACCTGGCCGGCGCCCATCTGCGCCACGCTGAATACCGCGTACGGCTGCAGTGTGACCACCGCCAGCAGGAAGATCAGCGTCAGACCGGCGATCAGGATGTTGAGCGCGATTTCGTTCGGCGTTTTCTGCCTTTGCGCGCCTTCGACGAGAGCGATCATGCGATCGAGAAAAGTTTCGCCGGGATTGGAGGTGATGCGGACGCGAATATGATCTGACAGCACTTTGGTGCCGCCCGTCACCGCGCTGCGGTCGCCGCCGGATTCGCGAATCACCGGAGCGCTCTCTCCGGTGATCACGGATTCATCCACGGTGGCGATGCCATCGATTACTTCGCCATCTCCAGGAATCAGGTCGCCGGCATCGCAGAGCACGATGTCGCCGGCGCGCAGCGCGGAAGACGCCACCTGTTCGATCTTGTCGCCGGCGCATACCTTCTTCGCCGGGGAATCCGTCTTTGTCTTGCGCAAACTGTCGGCCTGCGCTTTGCCGCGCGCCTCCGCCATCGCTTCGGCGAAATTGGCGAACAACACCGTGAACCAGAGCCAGATCGCGATCTGAATGCCGAACAGAAGGCCCGGGGCGCCGGTAACGATGTCACGCACGACGAACGCCGTGGTGAGCGCCGCGCCCACCTCCACGACGAACATCACCGGATTCTTCAGTAGCGACAGAGGATTCAGCTTCCCGAAGGAAGCCCGAATGGCTCGGCCCACAATCTCCGGGTCGAACAACGGACGCGACCGCGATAGCTTCTTCGGAAGCAAAGAAGTCGGATCGTCCTGCGGAGCGACGGGCGCCGGCGTTGGCGCGGTAGTGACGGTAGACATGGTTAGCTCCCCAGCAGCGGCAGAACAATGGAGAAGAGTTTGCCGCTGTGCATCAGAAATTGCTCCACAATGGGTCCCAGCGAAACGGCCGGGAAATATGTCAGCGCGGCCACGATGACCACGGTCCCCACCAGCAGGCCCACGAAGAGCGGCCCATGCGTGGGGAACGTTCCACTGGTTACCGGCACTTTCTTCTTCGCCGCCAGGCTGCCCGCCGCCGCCAGAATCGGAATCAGGAACAGGAAGCGGCCAATGAGCATGGCGAGGCCGAGCGTGAGGTCGTACCACGGCGTGTTGACGGTGATGCCGGCAAACGCGCTGCCGTTATTTCCGGTCGCACTGGTGTAGGCGTAGAGGATCTCGCTGAGCCCGTGCGGACCATCGTTGTTCATGTTGTTGATGGCCGCGCCGGGCGGATTCCAGTAGCCGTGCGCCGGGAACGTGATCACCGAACTCAACGCGCTGAAGACCAGAATCGAGGCCGAGGTGACGATGATGGCCAGCATAGCCATCTTCACCTCCTTTTGCTCCAGCTTCTTACCCAGATACTCCGGCGTTCGGCCCACCATCAGCCCGGCGATAAACACCGCGATGATGCAGTAAATCAGCAGTCCATAGAGACCTGCGCCCACGCCCCCAAAGATGACAATATCGGTCATCATGTTGAGCATGGGAACCAGGCCGGCGACGGGAATGAAGCTGTCATGCCATGAATTCACCGCGCCACAACTGGTGTCCGTGGTGATGGTGGCGAACAAGGCCGAGTTCACATTGCCGTTGCGGACTTCCTTGCCTTCCATGTTGCCGCCAGGCTGGCCCGCGGTGGCCGCGGTCTGCAGACCCAGCTTCGCCAACATGGGGTTGCCTCCTTGTTCGAAACCGTAGCAAACGAAAGCGCCAACCAGGAACATGAGAGAACAGGCGGCAAAAAGGGCCCAGCCCTGACGCGTGTCGCCCACCATTTTTCCGAAGGTGTAAGTCAGCGCAACGGGAATCACCAGCAGGAGAAACATCTCCACGAAGTTAGTAAGTGGCGTCGGGTTCTCGAACGGGTGCGACGAGTTAGCGTTGAAGAATCCTCCTCCGTTGGTGCCGATTTCCTTGATGGCTTCCTGCGACGCCACCGGCCCCTGCGCGATGGTCTGCTTCGCGCCCTCGATGGTGGTCACGGTGGTGTAGGGTTTCAAGTTCTGAATGACGCCCTGCGAGCAGAGAAACAACGCCGCTATGATGCTCATGGGCAGCAACACATAGACCGTGCCGCGCGTCAGGTCCACCCAGAAATTGCCAATGGTCTTCGCTTCCTTCCTGGCAAAGCCGCGCACCACCGCAATGGCGATGGCCAGGCCCGCCGCGGCCGAGAGGAAGTTCTGAACGGTGAGACCGGCCATCTGCACCAGGTAACTCATCGTCGACTCGCCACTGTAGCCCTGCCAGTTCGTATTGGTCAGGAAGCTTACCGCCGTGTTGAATGCGCCGTCCGGAGGAACAACAGGCGTCCCGAAATTCTGCGGATTCAACGGCAGATACGCCTGCACGCGCTGGAGCACATACAGGATCACGAACCCGAAGATGCTGAAGCTCAGCACGGAGGCCGTATACTGCGTCCACCGCTGTTCCACATCTTCACGCACGCCGGCCGCCTTGTAAGTGAGCACTTCCAGCCATCGCAGAACGGGATGCAGAAAAGTTCGCTCTCCTTCGAAAACGCGCGCCATGAAGGCTCCCAGCGGCTTCGTGCAGGCAAGCAGCGCCCCAAAGAATATTGCGATCTGCAGAATTCCAGCAGCGGTCATCGATTTTCCCTCCTAGAACCGCTCCGGCTTCAGCAGAGCGTACAGCAGATAGACGAACAGACCGAGCGACGTAATGCCCGCGATGATGTAATCCATCGATCCTCCTAGAGCTTGTCGCAGGCCTTCGTAAACGGCCAGCAGATCAGCAGAAACACCACACCTATGCCGATATAGAACAAGTCGAGCATTGTAAGTTACTCCGTTTCCGTGAAAATCACTTCGTGACCGGCGCGCCGCAGTTTCGCCGCCAGGCGCTTCTCCTGGGTTGGCCACCATCGCCTCGGCCCGCCGAGGACGATCAAGGAGTGGGGTTCCAATACGGACTCCAGCGTCTCCATCTGGTCGCGGCAGAGATACAGCCGAACGGTGGTCTCTACCGGGCTTTGAGCGGCGATTACGCGAAACCGCCGTTCACTGAAGTCCAGCAGCACGGGCGGACTGGTGAGCGGCAGAGGGTAGGGCACCACCTGGGGAACCACCAGGGTGATGTGCGCGCTCAGCCTGGTGGCTAAAGCGCCGGCCCTGCGAATAGCATGGATGGTGGCTTCCACCGAAGTGAAAACCACAACAACACCCAGAAGAGAATCCTGCCCCGCGCCGGCCGGCCGTTCGGGCCGGGTCACTGCTGGGATCAACATTCTTTCAAAGGCGAGTGCCATCTTTTGGCCTCCATTCCGTCCGTTACATTCTGAGAGTAGGTGGAACGCCCTGAAGAAGTAATGGAAAAGGCGTGAAGATTTTATTAAGGAGTGGCGGGCGCGTTGAATCGGTAGCCAACCCAGGGTTCGGTGGTGATAAACTCCGGCTGCTCCGGGTTGGCCTCAATCTTCTTGCGCAGGCTGCGGATGAATACGCGGAGATAATCCACCTGATCGCCGTAGTCGGGCCCCCACACCGCCTGGAGCAGTTGCCGGTGCGACACGGCTTCGTTGGGGTGCTGGGTGAGATAGCGGAGCAACTCCAGTTCCTTCGGCGTCAGGTGCGAAGTATTGCCGCTGTTTTCGACGGTGCGCGCGGTGAAATCGATGATCAGGTGTCCAAGCTCCAGCCGCCCAGGCGATGCTTGCGGGGAAACCGGCAGGCGCCTGAGCGCCGCGCGGATGCGCGCCAGAAGCTCCGGCGTGCTGAAGGGTTTGGTGACGAAATCGTCCGCCCCGGCGTCAAGAGCTTTGACTTTGTCCTGTTCCGAATTGCGCACCGTGAGCATGATGATGGCAATCTGCGTGTCGGCGCGCAATACACGGCACGCCTCCAGCCCGCCCATGCCCGGCATATTCATGTCCAGCAGCACCAGATCCGGGCGGTACTCGCGCACTTTTTCGAGGGCGTCTTCGCCAGAGCGCGAATCGTCCACTTCATATCCCGCGCCAGTCAGCGTAGTGCGCAGAATGCGCCGGATCTGCGGCTCGTCGTCCACAACCAGGATACGGCCCGCGCTCATCTGGTTTCTCCATTCTCGCGCGACGGCAGGGACAGACGGAACGTGGTCTCGCCAGGGCGGCTGGACACGGTGAGATCGCCCCCGTGGGCTCGCGCGATGCTGTGTGCGATGCTCAGGCCGAGACCGGAACCAGGGACCTGATTTTTCACTACCGGGCTTCGGTAAAACCGTTCAAAAACTCGCTCCTGTTCGGCGGCCGTTATCCCTTGCCCCTGATCGGTAATCTCCACCACGTTCATGCCGTCGCCATCGCGAATGTGGACACTCACGGGCGCTTGCGGCGGCGAGTATTTGAGTGCGTTGTCGAGCAACTGCCGGATCGCCAGGCGCACCAGCCTGCGGTCGAGCGCGCTCGCGGGCGCGTCCGCGTGGGCAAAGATCTCAACCGGCCGGTCTTCTATCTCGGTTTGCATCGATGTTATTACTTCCCGGACGATCTCCTCCAGCCGAACCGCCTCCAGATGTACATCGATGTGCGCGGTGTCGAGGCGGGCCATCTCGATGGCATCGTCGATCAGATGCTGCAGACGGTCCGCTTCCTCGTCGGCGATCCTGAGTAACTCCGACTTACTCCCGGCAAGTTCCCGTGGATTCGCCAGGAGCGACGTGGTGGCGGCGCGGATGGACGTGAGCGGAGTCTTGAATTCGTGGGCCATCGCATCGATGAGCGTGGTGCGAAGCTGCTCGCTCTGGCGCGCCGCTTCCACCTGATGGGCAAGGTCCTGCGCGCGCGCCCGCTCGAGCCCGATGGCCACCAGGTTGGCTATACCCTGCAGAACCGCGTCTCCCATCGCCACGCCTTGCATCGCCAGGGCGGCAATCGGTTCGGAGCCCAGGCGGACCGCGGCGATCACCCGGCGCCGCTGCTGGTCGGAAAAGGAGGTGCCCTGAAGCGCGGCTTCGCGGAGCTGTTCGTCCATGCCGTCGAACTCCGCGGGCCCCTGGCGGTGGAACTCGCCGGTCCGGCGATCGTACAGCACGATGGCGCTCAGCTCGAAAATCTCCGCCAGCTTGCGGGCGAGCTGCCTGGGGAACGGCTCCCCGCTGTCGATCAGTAGAATGGCGCGGCTGAAGGTGTACAGGCGCTCCACGTCCTGCTGGTGTTCGATCGCCTCCTGCGCGCGGCGCTTGGCTTCCGCGGAGAGGCGGCTCGCGATCAGCGCGGTAACCAGGAAGCTGAACAGCGCAATCCAGTTTTGCGGATCGGCAATGGTCAGCTTGCCAATCGGTGGAAGAAAGAAAAAGTTGAACGCCAGCGTCGCGGCCACCGACGCGAGCATCGCCTCCGGGAATCCCCACGTGCTGGCGATCACCAGCACCACCAGGAGATAGGCCAGACCCGCGGTGGTCGCGTTCACCGGAATCAGGCGGAAGGCTACGAACGTCACCAGAGCGACGCCCGCCAGCGACAGCATCAATCGAATCGCGCGCTGGACCAGAGGTGTCATCGGCGTCCGTTATAGCTTCAGGCTGCGCAAGTAGTCGCGAAACTGCCCGCCCAGGTCATGCCGGTTCAGAGCGAATTCCACGGTGGCTTTCAGAAAACCGAGCTTGTCGCCGGCATCATAGCGTTTGCCCTCGAACTTGTAGCCGTAAATGGGCCGGTTCCGCAGCAGGTGCTTAAGCGCGTCGGTAAGCTGGATCTCGCCGCCGCTGCCCGGGTCGATGGATTCGATGGAGGCGAAGATTTCCGGAGTGAGCACATAGCGGCCGATAATGGCCAGGTTCGAGGGCGCCTCCGACGGCTTCGGCTTCTCCACCATGTTGCGGATGCGAAACAGACGATCGCGGCTGCCGTTGTGAGCCACCGGCTCCGCATCCACCGCGCCGTAGGAGGAGATGGCGTCCCCTTCCACCTCCATCAACGCCACCACCGACGCGCCGTAGAATTCGTAGACATCGAGCAACTGGCGCGTGCAGGGGATCTCCGATTCGATTACGTCGTCGGAAAGGACAACGGCAAACGGCTCGTTCCCCACCAGGTCTCGCGCGCAGTTCACGGCATGGCCCAAACCAAGGGCTTCCTTCTGCCGGATGTAAGAAACGTCGATCATGTCGGAGACGCCGCGCACGATGGCCAGAAGCTCTTTCTTACCCTTCAACTCCAGGGTGTGCTCCAGCTCGAAACTCACATCGAAGTGATCCTCAATGGAACTCTTGCCGCGGCCGGTGACGATCAGAATGTTCTGGATGCCGGAATGCAGCGCCTCTTCCACTCCGTATTGGATGAGCGGCTTGTCCACCAGCGGCATCATCTCCTTGGGCTGCGCTTTAGTGGCCGGGAGAAACCGGGTGCCCAGGCCCGCCGCCGGGAACACCGCTTTTCTGACCTTGGGAATCATCGACCTTATTGTACCGGGCGGGTGCGACGCCGGGCTGCACACGGGTGTACAATTCACGAGTGCAACTTCGAATCATCGGCTGTCTGCTGCTGCCTTTCGCGGCGTTTTCGCAGGATCAGATTGTTCCGCTAGGGGCGAAAGTCGAGCGGGTGGCCACCGGCTTCAATAAATGGACCGAAGGCCCGATATGGGTTCCCGCCGGCTATCTTCTCTTCGCGGAAATCCCGGGGAACAGCATCATGAAGTGGGCGCCCGGAAGCGGCGCGAGTATCTTCATGCATCCCAGCGGATACCTCGGAAGCGAGCCGTACGGAGGTCCGGAGCCGGGCTCGAATGGGATGACGCTCGACGCGGACGGCCGGCTCACCGTGGCCGGACACGCGCGGCGCAACGTCTGGCGGCTGGAAGCGATGGACCCGCACGCGCAGATCACCGTGCTGGCGGACACCTATGAGGGCAAGCGCCTGAGCAGCCCGAATGATCTCGTGTATAAATCGGACGGTTCGCTGTACTTCACGGACCCTCCCTACGGCTTGCCCACGCAGGGCGACAGCGACCCGGCGAAAGAACTGCAGGCGAATGGCGTCTACCGCATTCCCGGCGCGCGCGCGCAGAAGCCGGGTGATCCGCCCGCCCGCGACAAGCTGCAACTCGTGGTGAAGGACTTGCCGCGCCCGAACGGCATCGCGTTCTCGCCCGATGAGAAGTGGCTGTATGTGAACAACACCGCGCCGAAGAAGCTGTGGATGCGCTACCGCGTGAAACCCGATGGCACGTTGGCCGATGGCACGGTGTTGTACGATGCCACGTCCGAAACGGCGCCGGGTGCGCCGGATGGCATGAAGGTGGACAAGCGCGGCAACATCTATAGCGCGGGCCCGGGAGGCGTGTGGATTATATCCCCGGAGGGCAAGCACCTGGGAACCATCCCCGTGCCGGAGGTGGTGGGCAATCTGGCGTGGGGCGATGCGGACGGCAAATCGCTCTACATCACGGCCAGCACCAGCGTGTACCGCATCCGGCTGAAGATCGCCGGCGCGGGACGGTGGTGAAGGCTCTCCTGGTGATACATTGTAAGTACGGGGTGGTCACATGGTCAAGAAACTTACACGGCATGGAAACAGTCTGGCGCTGGTGATTGATCGCCCGATTCTTGACCTTCTCAAAATCGATCCCGAAACGCCGCTCGAGGTGAGCACGGACGGCCGCCAATTGATTGTCGCGCCCGCGAAACCCTCGGCTCGGCGAAAGAAGTTCGAAGCAGCGCAGGAGACTGCGCACAAACGCTATGGGAAAGCGTTCCAGAAGCTGGCGGAGTGAGCCCCGAGCCTGACCACGCACTATGGAACCAGTATTCCTGTCACTCGACGAAGTCCTGGAAATCCACGAGCAACAGATCGAGCGATACGGTGGGTCCGCCGGACTCCGGGATGCCGCCGGACTTGAATCGGCCGTAGCCACGCCTCAGGCGACATTCGGCGGCGAGTTTCTCCACAGCTCCATTCCGGCTATGGCGGCCGCATACCTTTTTCACCTCTGTCAAAACCACGCATTCATCGACGGCAACAAACGGGTCGGTGCGAACTCGGCCATCACATTTCTGCTCATAAGCGATTGGGATCCAACGTTCACCGAGGAAGAACTGGTCGATCTCGTTCTATCCGTTGCTTCCGGCAAGTTGAAAAAACCGGAGCTGATCACGATTTTCGAGTCTGAATGCAAGCCTGTCGAAGACGACTCGGCGCCCGCCGCTCAATGAACCGGCTCGGTGGCGGTCAGGAACTCCGCCAGCTTGTCCTTCCACAGAGCGGCCATGGTGTGCGAGCCGTGGCCGACGGTCTGCGGCGTGTATGGATACAGAATGAACCGCGCCGTGGGGATCTGTTTCAGCAACTCATCGGTGATCTTCAACTCCGGCGGGTTGATGGTGTCGTCGCTGAAATTGATGTGCAGAATGGGCGTGCGGATTTTCGCGAGTCCCGGCTCGGGATCGTAATCCCATGAAGCGTCCACCGCATAGGCGGTATCGTTGGCGTCTGGCGGATTGCCCGTGATCCTCGCGAAGTTCTCCAGCTCTTTTTCGCGCGTCGGACCCGCCTTCTGCCAAGTCAAGGGATTGCCGCCGACGAAGGCAATCAGCGCCGCGGCGGTCCTGGCGGAAGGCGGATTTTCCGCGTAATTGCCGCTCTGATATGCCGGGTCCTCGCGGATCGCGTGGATCAGCGTCTGTCGCCAGAACAGATTGCGGCCGGTAATCTGCATGGGCTGGCAGGCCAGTGGCACGGCGGCATCCATGAAGTCCGCATGGCGCTCCATCCACACATAGCTGTGCATGCAACCCATCGAAGTCCCCATGATCAACCGCAGGTGGTTCACACCCAGCTCGCGCAACAAAAGATGTTGCGCCTCCACCATATCCGTGTACCCGTAACGCGGAAACTTCGCGCGCATCCCGTCGCTGGGTTTGCTGGACCGTCCGTGGCCGATTCCATCCGGCAGGATCACGTAGTATCTCGCAATGTCCAGCGGCTGGCCGGCGCCGAACAATTCGCCGGCGAAGATGTCCCGCAGGAACGTTGTTCCCGCGCCAGTGGTGCCATGCAGAATGAGCACCGCGTTGCGCACCGAACCGGCGGCATCGCGGCGCGGCGCGCCCAGCGTCCGGTAGTGGATTCTCAGGTCGGCCATGGTTTCGCCGGTTTGGAAATGAAAGTCGTGAAGATGGACGTCGCCCTCGGTCACCGGCCAGGTCTTTTCGGCAACGGCGCAGACGGCGAAGAGAGCGCAGGCGAGTGCAATACGCGGCATCATAAGCTACAGTATCCTAACAACCATGCCACACAAATCCAGCCTTCTGCTGTTCGCCACTCTCTGCGCGGCCGCCTCCCTTTCCGGTGACCAGTCCGCCGCTTTCCGAGGCTACACCACCGAGGGCAGCAGCACCGAGCGCGCCTGGGAACAGAAGTTTCGCGAGCTGCCAAAGCCGGAGAACATGCGCGAATACATGCGGCGGCTTTCCGCGTATCCGCATCACATCGGCTCGCCGTACGACAAGGACAACGCCGAGTGGATACTGGCGCAATTCCGCTCGTGGGGGCTGGACGCGCACATCGAGACGTTTCGCGTGCTGTTCCCGACGCCGAAGCTGCGTCTTCTGGAGCTGGTTTCGCCCGGCCATTACGTGGCAAAGCTGGCCGAGCCCCCGGTCCCGCAAGATCCCACTTCCAGCCAGACGTCACAGCAATTGCCCACCTACAACGCGTATTCCATTGACGGCGACGTAACCGGCCCGCTCGTCTACGTAAACTACGGCATCCCCGCCGATTACGAAGATCTGGAGCGCAACGGCGTTTCCGTGAAGGGCGCTATCGTGATCGCGCGCTACGGCGGCTCGTGGCGCGGTATCAAGCCCAAGGTGGCAGCGGAGCACGGGGCCATCGGCTGCATTATCTACTCGGACCCCAAAGAAGACGGCTATGCCCAGGGCGACGTGTTTCCCGATGGCGCCTGGCGGCCGCCGTTCGGCGCGCAGCGCGGCAGCGTCATGGACATGCCGGTGTATCCGGGCGATCCGCTTACGCCCGGCGTGGGGGCCACCGCGGATGCGAAGCGCCTGCCGATCTCCGAGGCGGTCACGCTGACGAAGATTCCCGTGCTTCCCATCTCCTATGGTGACGCGCAACCGCTGCTGGCTGAGTTGAAGGGGCCGGTGGCGCCGGAGGCCTGGCGCGGCAGCCTGCCGCTGACCTATCATATGGGCCCGGGTCCCGCCCAGGTTCACCTGGCGTTGAAGTTCAACTGGGACATGGTGGATATTCGCGACGTGATCGCGACCATTCCCGGCGCTGACGACAAAGACCAGTGGATCATCCGCGGCAATCATCACGACGCCTGGGTTAACGGCGCCGAGGACCCGCTCTCCGGACAGATGGCCCTGCTGGAGGAAGCGCGCGCCATGGCCGAGCTTCGCAAACAGGGCTGGCAGCCCCGCCGCACGATTATCTTTGCCGCCTGGGACGGCGAGGAGGAGGGGTTGCTGGGATCCACCGAATGGGTGGAGGAGCACGAAGCCGAGCTGAAGGAGCACGCCGCGGTATACATCAACTCCGACGGCAACGGCCGCGGCGTTCTTTTCGTGGGCGGCTCGCATACCCTGGAACAGTTCATGAACGGGATCGCGCGCGATGTGCAGGACCCCGAGACGAACCTGACCGTCGAGGAACGGTTGAAGCTGTCTCGGATTTCCGAGGCGAAAGCCGAGGATCGCAAAGAGCTGCGCTCGCGCCCCGATCTGCGCATCGGCGCGCTCGGCTCCGGCAGCGATTACACTGCCTTTCTCGATCACGCCGGCGTCGCATCGCTCAACCTCGGCTTCGGGGGTGAGGACGGCGGCGGCATTTATCACTCCGTGTACGACGATTTCTATTGGTACACCCATTTCGCCGACACCAGCTTCGTGTATGGGCGCGCGCTGGCGCAAACCGCGGGCACCGCGATCCTGCGGCTGGCCGATGCCGACGTGCTGCCCTTCCAGTTCGGCGACTTCGCCGACACCATCCATAAATACACCGACGAAGTGAAGACACTGTGGAAAGAGAAGCACGACGAAATCGAGGAACGAAACCGCCAGCTCGACGAAGGCGTATTCTCGGCCATCGCGGATCCGAAAAAAGTGCTGGTGCCGCCGAAGCGCGAGGCGATTCCGCCCTACCTGAACTTCGCGCCGCTAGAGACGGCCAGCGACACGCTTACTCGCAGCGCCGAGGCTTTCGAGAAGGCGTTGAAGGATTCGCCGCATCCTCCCGCGCGCGAGCTGAACCAGAAACTGCTGGAAAGCGAACGGCTGCTCACCGACCAGGCTGGTTTGCCGCGCCGTCCCTGGTTCCAGCACCAGATCTACGCGCCCGGCTTCTACACCGGCTATGGCGTAAAGACGCTGCCCGGCGTGCGCGAAGCGATCGAGGAGAAACACTGGGACGAGGCCGACCGCGAGATCGAGATCGTGGCGAAGACGTTGCGCAACGAAGCTGCGCTGCTGGATGAGATGACCGCGCTGCTGAAGCGGTGGGGGTCTACTGACACAACGCTGTCAGCAGCGCTCCCGCACAATTCCTTGTAGCTGAGGCCCGAGCTTCGGCTACAAGGAGACGACATGACACCGAAAGAACAGCAGCGCCTCAACCGGGTGGTGTGGTTTGAAATCCCCGCTGCCGACCTGGACCGCGCAGTTCGCTTCTACGAAACAATCCTCAATACCACCCTGAAGCGCGAGCCAATGGGACCCGTGGAACTGGCTGTGTTCCCGTACACCGCGCCAGCCATCAGCGGCTGCGTGATCAAGACCGGACAGTGCAAGCCCGGCGACGGAACCGTGGTGTATCTGAACGCGGAGCCGAATCTGGAAGCGGTCCGCGGCCGCGTGGAGGCGGCGGGAGGCAAGCTTCTGATGCCCAATGTCACCCTTCCCGGCGACATGGGTGTGTACACCAGGATTCTGGACACGGAGGGGAACACCGTCGGCCTGCACGCGCTAAGCTAAAGCGCATGCGCCGGGCCGATCGCCTTTTTCAGATCGTGCAATACCTGCGAGGCCGGCGGCTGACCACCGCCGCTCAACTCGCCTCGTGGTTGTCCGTTTCCGAGCGCACCGTGTACCGTGACATCCGCGATCTGTCCCTTTCCGGCGTGCCCGTGGAGGGGGAGGCGGGGGTCGGCTACCGGCTCAGTAAAGGGTTCGACCTGCCACCCATCATGTTCACCATGGACGAAGTTCAGGCGCTGGTGGCGGGCGCGCGGATGGTGCAGGCCTGGGGCGGTCCGGCGCTGGCCGTCTCCAGCCGCTCGGCCATCGAAAAGATCGCTCAGGCTTTGCCCGCGTCGCGCCGCACCGACATCGAGCGGACGCCCCTGTTCGCGCCCGTTTTCCACCTGCGCGCCGGTGCCGGCAAGGAGGTGGAAACCGTCCGCCAGGCGATTCTTTCGCGGCGCAAACTGCGGCTCACATACGTGGATTCGCGCGAGCAGGCGTCAGAACGCGTCATCCGCCCTTTGGGGCTGGCGTTCTGGGGCAGCACATGGACCGTGGCCGCATGGTGCGAAAGCCGCACCGATTTTCGTAACTTCCGGCTGGATCGCATCCGCGCTCTGCAGGCTCTCGCGGAGACGTTTGAGGACCAGCCCGGCACGCGCCTCGAAGATTTCCTGGCCATGGTTAACTCCACTGGCCCCCCGCCGTCTGGTACAAGCAGATAAGGAGAGCCAGATGAAATTGCTCGTAGCCGCGTTGCTGCTGTTCCTGGGGAGCGATAAGGTTGGCGATGTCCTCACCGGCGACGCCGCCTTTCAGGACTACACCACCATCCGCACCGGCCAGTTCCGCAAGATTACCGTGGCCGATTTGCCAAAGCCGTTCGCGACGGCGAGCGCGGGCAACGGTCCGGAAATTGTTCCGAGACCGGCCAATGCCTGGCCTCAGGCGCCGGCGGGTTTTCAGGTGCAGCTTTATGCCGATGGCCTGAACAACCCCCGCGAGATCCGCACCGCGCCCAACGGCGATCTCTTTGTAGCTGAGAGCGGGCCGGGCGACGTCCGCGTGTATAGCGGCATCACCGCCGACGGCAAGCCGAAGCAGACGTCGGTGTTTCTCACTGGGCTGAAGCAGCCGTTTGGCATGGCCTTCGCTCCCGCCGGTCTGAATCCCCGCTGGTTGTACATCGGCAATACCGATTCTCTGGTGCGTGTGCCGTATATAACCGGCGACCTGAAAGCGCGCGGCCCCATCGAAAAGCTGGCCGACCTGCCCCGCGCCGGCTATCACTGGACCCGCGATCTGGCGCTATCGCCGGACGGCAACCATCTGTTCGTGTCGGTGGGATCGAATTCGAACATTAACGATCCGGACACGCATTCCAGTGAATTCCATCGCGCGGATATTCTGGTGTACTCGCTGGATGGGCAATTCGAGCGCGTGTACGCCTCCGGGACGCGCAACCCGGTGGGCATCGCGGTGAATCCGGAAACCGGCGAATTGTGGTGCTCCACCAACGAGCGCGATGAACTGGGCGACAACCTGCCACCCGATTACATCACGCACGTCGCCGATGGTGGATTCTACGGATGGCCCTATTACTACATCGGCGGACATCCGGATCCCCGGCTGGGCGGTAAGCACCCCGAACTGAAAGACAAGGTGCTGGTTCCCGACGTGCTGCTGCAACCGCACAACGCTTCGCTCGAGCTGACCTTCTACGAAGGCAGGCAATTCCCGGCTGAGTACAAGGGCGATATCTTCGCCGCCGAACATGGCTCCTGGAACCGCCACATGCGCACCGGATACGAGGTGATCCGGGTGCCGCTGGAGAACGGCCACTCCAACGGAGTATTCGAGAACTTTCTCACCGGCTTCGTCACGGCGGACGGCAACGTGTGGGGCCGGCCGGTGGGCGTCGCCGTTGCCAAAGATGGATCGCTGATGGTCACCGACGACGGCTCGAACTCCATCTGGCGCGTCTTGTGGACCGGCGGGCACTGAGTTGCGCTGGGCGCGGGTCATCCTGGCGCTGCCGCTATGCGCGCTCGCGCATGACCCGATTTCCACGAAGATCACGTGGAGCCGCGAAGTTTCTCGAGTAGTATTCGCCCACTGCGCGTCGTGCCATCGCGAGGGCGGCTCGTCGTTCCCGCTCATCACCTACAAACAGGCGCGCCCGTGGGCCGTGGCCATCAAGGACGAGGTGCTGGAACGCCGCATGCCGCCCTGGGGCGCCGTGGAAGGCTTCGGCGATTTCCGCGACGATGAATCGCTGACCGGGACCGATCTGGAGATTGTCGCCGCGTGGGCCGAGGGAGGCGCGCCGGAAGGTGACCCGGCGTTGCTTCCGCCCGCACCCGGTATCACCAGGCCGCCTCCCGCGCCCATGGGTACCGAGATGGTCGTGAATGGCCGGCTGGAATTGAAGCACGCCATCCGCCTCGTGGCCATCCGTCCAGCGCAGGTGCCCGCTGGCGTGTCGCTGCAGGTGACGGCGCGGCGGCCCGACGGTAGCATTGAACCTCTGCTGTGGCTAGTTAATTACCAGCCGCGGTTCCCGCGAACCTACGTGTACCGCGAGCCGGTTCTCTTGCCGACGGGTACAGTAATTGAAACCTCGCCGCCCGGCGCGGGCACTCTGGTGCTGACAGGGCTCGTGCTGACAGGAAAGGCTTCGCGCCCGGTCTACGAATCGATGGAATCCAACAGCGCCCGCTCGGCGCGGTCCGGGTCGTCCTTCAGCGCGCACTGATCGTCGAAGATCATCGTCTGGCCGTGAGCCGCATCGTAGGGAGCCCATTTGGGCATGGCGGGATGATTCGGATCGCCGCTCCGCGCAAAGGCAAGCCAGGCATCGCCCATGGTGGCGCCCAGCGCGCGGGCGCGCGGACCTCCGCCGGTCATCGCTTCGCACCGGTCAGTGTTGTCGAAGCAGAAACTCAGCTCGGAGCAGTGAAACGCCATGGGCCTGCCGTCCAGCACCGGCGTCTGCCACGTGAACCAGTAAAGATACGCCGCCCCTTTGCCCTGCGCCGCCTTCAGTCCGGCCTGCTTCACCGCGTTGCCGCGCACCGAAGAGGCCATGATGATGGAGTACAAGTCGAAGGGCCGCGCCTTCGGGTGGCCGTGCCGGAACACATCGATCACTTCCTTGCTCTTGCCCTTGTACCGTTCCTCCACGCGCGCCGAGAGCTGTTGCTGGGTCATGGAGAAGGCGTCCGGATGATCGATCCCATTTATAAACTCGTTCAGCACAGTGCCCACAATCAGCGGCACATCCGCGGAGAGTTCCGGTGCTTGCGGGTCGAAAGTCTGTGAAGGAATCACTTTGCCGTCCACGCAGGGGCTCCAGCCGATGGCGCGCCCTATGCGGCGGAAGTCCGGCGGTCCGGAGGGAGGCGGCGATACTTTGCGTTGTGCGGCCTGAGCGGCGGCCAACAGACGATCCACGGAAACGTCGCGGAGCTTGTCCACATCCGCTTTCGAAAGGGAGAGCTCATCGAGCACCGCCGCGGCGAGCTTGCCCGTATCCGCCGCCTCCGCAACGCGCAGTAAAGACCCGCTCTGCACCGAGGCGCGATGGAACAACCCCTTCGCCGACGGCATGGCCATGAGAGCGTTCACCTTGCCGCCGCCGCCGGATTGCCCGAAGATCATCACGCGGGACGGATCGCCGCCGAAGTTCGAAATGTTGTCGCGGATCCACTCGAGCGCCGCGACCAGGTCTATCATTCCCACGTTGCCCGAGCTGGCGTATTGGTCGCCGAATTCGGCCAGATTCAGAAACCCGAAAGTGTTCAGGCGATGGTTGAGACTGACCACTACAACGTCGCCGCGCCGCGCGAGGTTTTCGCCGTCGTAAGAAAGCAGTTCCTGGCCCGACCCTGCCGAGTAGCCGCCGCCGTGCAGCCACACCATCACCGGCCGTTTGCGGTTGTCGTTGATGCCCGGCGTCCAGATGTTGGCGCGCAGGCAGTCCTCGCCCGGCTGGCCATCGTTCCACTGAAACATGAAGGCGTTTTCGTCGAAGTTCCAGCCGATGCGCGGGAAAAACGGGCAAACCTTTCCGAAGGCCAGGGAACTGCGAACGCCCGCCCAGGGCTCCGCGGGAACCGGGGGCATGAAGCGGTTCTTCCCGGCGGTGGACCCGGCGTAGGGAATCCCCTTGAAGACGCGGATACCGCCGTGCGTGAAACCCCGGACTTTGCCGGCCGTGGTCTCCACCACGTTCTTCGAATCGCTCACCACGGTCCGGTCGCCGCCGGTCGCGGCGTGCTTTACCGGGGCGGCGGAATCGGGCGGCGCGGCGTTCGCGGCCGCAAGGCCCCCCATGAGGGCGGTGGCGCCCTTCATCCACGACCGGCGGCTACTCTCGTTCACAGGCATATTATCAATTCGAATCGATGCGCGCCGTTCCCGCAAGTCTCATACGGTAGCATCGCCGATGCTCTGTGCAGGAAACGGATAGCGCAGCCGCTATACAACCAGCCGCGAGCCTCCTCGGGAATCCGTCACGAACAACCACAGGGTGGCGCCAGATCGGGATTTCGCGGCGGAGCCCGCCATTCCAGCCCCCCCCCAAACAGCCATCATCGTCGTACAGGTACAGTTTGAAAGCTATTCACCAGGGATTCAAACAAACGAAACGCCTCATCCCTATACTCAGGTACGGTGTCAACCCCGATTTGGTAGATTATGGGCGTTCCACGATCAAAACCTCGTGCGACGATTTCCTCACAAACCGACGGAAACTGACCTCCGGATTTCGTCCACGCCTTCCGTTCAGCCCTTAGAACTCCGAGCCGTGCATTGTAACGCCGAAAAAAGTGCGGAGAATCGTCCACGTCGTACGACGCATCAACCCAAACCGACGACTTCGGATGCAGGGTTACAACGGAGCCGTGATTTGGGGCGTGGAGGCCGGCGCCTCGACCAGTCAGGCCGTCCGGTATCTCGACGGAGAATCCGTAATCCGCGTTGGTGCAGATTCCCCGGTACGTTTGCATCTCCATCGGGCCTTCCGCAACGCAGATGCCGAATAGAAATGCCAACCACACCGTTGCCCCAATCACCCTTTTCATCCACCGCCATAATATCGCTGTCGGTCTCTCTTGGAGTCATGCACCGGGAGAAAGGCAGCCGTCTCGGGAAGTGGTGAGGATGCCCCTCGCGTTGCGGCCGCCCGACCAGCTATTCTGACCGCAGCGCTTCGGCCGGGTTCACCGATGCGGCGCGGCGAGCTGGAATATAGCACGCCAGAAGCGCCGCCGCGCCGAGCATCGTGACGGCCACCACCAGCGTGGTCGCGTCCCATGGGCGGACGCCGAAAAGCAGCCCACGAATGAGGATCGAAGCTCCCAGCGATCCGGCAATCCCCAGGGCGGTGCCCGTGCTCACCAGGCGCGCCGCTTCGCCGAGGATCAGCCGGTACACCGAAACCGGCGCTGCGCCAAGCGCCATGCGAACGCCAATTTCGCGGGTTCGCTGGCTGACCGAATATGCCACCACTCCGTAAAGCCCCACCACACCCAGCACAAATGCGATACCGGCGAAGCTTCCCACCACCCACGCCGATGCACGGTGCAGGAATGCCGCCGGTGAATCGTCGATTCGCTGGGTCATGGTTAACCCGTCGTGGACGGAAAGATCGCGATCAATCCCGTGAATGATGGCGGCGATCTCCGGAAGGACGGTTTTTTCGCCCGTCGCGGTCCGAACCAGCACGGTGAACATGCCGTCCGGGCTCTGATCGAACGGGACGTATAAAGCCGGCTTGTCCGGACCCTCCAGCGACCCCTCCTTGATGTCATCGACAACGCCGACGACTTCCATCGGTGTTCGCGGCGTCCAGTCGTAATAGATGTCTTTCCCGACGGGATCTTCGCCGCCAAAGTATTTCCTGGCGAGAGTCCGATTTACGATGGCCACGCGAGGCGTGCCGGCGTCGTCGGCTTCGCTGAAGTATCGGCCGTGGGTGAGGCGCGCCTGGAGCGTGGTGAAGTAAGCGGGGCTGACCTGCCGGTTGATGACGTCGTAGTGCTCGCCGTGATTCGGCCGGCCCACGATATGGAAGCCGGCCGAGCCCCAATCCGACCCGATGGGATGCGTCAGGGATACGGCGGCGGACTTGACTCCCGGCAGTGCCGAGACTTCGCTCAGAGTGCGCCGCTCCAGCGCAACCGTCTGCTGATCTGTTGTGTAGCGGTTATTGGGCCAGTCCACCGCCACCGACGCCAGATGATCGGGCTGCATGCCAGTGTCCACGTGAAGAAGGAAGTAGAGGCTCTTGCCCAGCAGTCCGGAACTCACCAGAAGAAGGGTTGCGAGGGCCATCTGGACCACCAGCAGATTTGCGCCAAGACGGCGCCACGTGGTGCCGGAAGCGCCACGACCCCCAACGCCGAGTCCCTGAGTCAGGCCTGGCGCGGACGCGCGCAGGAACGGTATCAGCGCGAAGATGGCGCCCGCCGCGACTGCCATTCCAAGCGAAAACTCGACCATCCGAACGTCCACGCCGAGTCCGCGAATCCACGGCAGGCTCTCCGCCTTGTCTTCGGGAACGCTCCTCGCAAGCAGGCGCATGCCCCACCCGGCGCAGACCAAAGCGAAGGAACCGGCGGCCGCGGCGAGTATCATCCCCTCGGTCGCGAACTGGCGAAACAATCGCGCCGATGACGCACCGAGAGCTCCGCGCAGCGCGATTTCGCGCTGTCTGATCTCCGAGCGCGCCAGCAGCAGCATGGTCACGTTGACGCAGGCAATCAGCAGCAAAACACAGGCGCCGCTTAGCATCACCACAAGGATGGGCCGGACATCGCCCAGGATCACGTCGCGCAGTGGCGCCAGCGCGGCTCCAAGGTCGCGATTGGAATCGGGGTACGCCTTCTGAAGCTGCCGAGCCACCAGCCGCATGTTGGCCGATGCCGTCTCCAGGGAGCTTCCCTGCTTCAGCCGCGCGATTGCCACCAGATTGTGGCAAGTCCGCTGTTCCTCGCAGGAGTCGGTGCTAAGAAGGGTCGACCAGAACTCCGCCGCGCCAAAGGCGGCAAATTGAAACTCGTGGGGGAGCACGCCGACAATCTGGTGCGGAACGCCGTTCAGCGTCACGGTCCGGCCCAATACATCCGCCCCGCCGCCGAACCGCTTGAGCCAGGCGGCGTAGCTGATTATCACCGTGCGGGCGGCGGCCGGGGAGTCTTCGCCAGAATAGAAATCGCGCCCAAGGATTGGGCGAATGCCAAGGGTGTGCAGGAAGCCGGAGCTGACGCGCGTGCCCGTCACTTGTTCCGCGCCGTTTGCGGCGGCCAGAGTAAAGCCGCCATTCATAGCGAACGCATCGATGGATTGGAAAGCCCGATTCAGCTTTTTCCAGTCCGCGAAGTCGGCGTAAGAAACGAGGCCTCGCGGGTCATCCGGCGAGGATTCGAAGACGGCTACCGGGCGAGACTGGTCGCGATACGGCAGCGGCTTGATCAGCGCAGCGTCCACCAGTCCGAAGATGGTCAGCGTTGCGGCGATCCCCAGGCCGAGAACAAATATGGCTGTGCAGGTAAACCCCGGGCTCTTTCGAAGCTGGCGCAGCGCGTACCGGAAGTCCTGACCGGCGTTGTCAATCAGGTTAAGTCCTCGCATGTCGCGGCACTCCTCTTTCCTTTGCTGAATGGCGCCTGTAGTTCGAAGTGCGGCGCGCCGGGCATCTTCAGGCGTCACGCCTGCCGCTGTGTATTCTTCGATCTGCCGTTCCAGGTGGTAGCGGAGTTCGTCGTCGAGTTCCCGCTCCACCGCGTGGCGGTCGAGCAACGACCGAAGCCGGAGTCGAAGTATGCGCCCTGGTCGCAAGCGAATGGTCTTCCCTCAGTAACTGACAACATGATAGACCGTCGCGGCTCTCGAATGCAACCACTGTACGGCGCGGGTACGAGCAGCGGTATCCGCGCGCCGAGCTTCGCAAAAACACCTTGACATACGAAAACATTACTAGTAATGTCTTCGTATATGGCAACCGAACCGCCCAAACCCACGGATGGTGAACTCGAAGTCCTTACCGCCCTCTGGAGCACCGGGCCCGCTACCGTGCGCGAGATTCACAGCCTTATCAGCCGGCGCCGCCCGGCGCAATACAGCACCGTGCTGAAATTCATGCAAATCATGACGGAAAAGGGGTTGGTTCGCCGTGACGAGAAGCAGCGCGCGCACATCTACGAGGCTGCGCGGTCGCGTGAGTGGACCCAGAGACAGCTCGCCGGAGATCTGCTGGAGCGCGCTTTCAGCGGGTCCGCGCGGGCGCTCCTCATCGGCGCTCTCTCGGCGCGGAAGTCCACCAAAGAAGAGCTCGCCGAAATGCGTAAGCTGCTGGATGACTACCGCAAGGAGCAGAAATGAAGCTTCTCGAAACCTGGGTGGCGACTCCCCTTGCCGCGGCGCTCGGCTGGACGCTGCTGCATTCACTCTGGGAGGGAGCTCTTATTTCGGCGGCGCTCGCGGCAGTGCTGTTAGCCACGCGATCGCCCTGCGCCCGCTATGTTGCGGCATGCGTGGCGATGCTCCTGGTGCTCGGCGGATTCGGCGTCACCCTAGTGAACTTTCTGCCGGAAGGCGTGCACGGCCTGCGGTCACCGCAGCTTCTCGTTTTCGCCTCGTGGAATGCACCGCACAGCGCGGCCAGCCCTTCCTGGTCCATTCAGGGCCTTGCGGTGTTTGTGCCCTGGCTTGCACCACTCTGGATCGCCGGCGTCTGGGTTTTCTATGTGGGGTATGGGGCCGGCTGGATCTCGGTGCGTCGCATGCGCCGCCGGGGTGTTTGCTGCGCGCCCGCGCGCTGGCAAAAGGAGATCGCTCGCCTCAGCGCCCGTCTGCGTCTTTCGCGGCCCGTTCTGCTGCTCGAGTCCTCTCTGGCGGACGCGCCCATGGTTTTGGGCCATTTCCGTCCGCTAATTCTGGTGCCCGTCGCATTTCTCGCGGGCGCGCCCGCGGAACAGATCGAAGTCATCCTGTTGCATGAGCTGGCCCATATTCGCCGCTGCGATTACCTCGTGAATGTGCTGCAGCGGGCGCTGGAGGGCCTCTTGTTCTATCACCCGGCGGTCTGGTGGATCTCTCGGGTGATTCGCGTCGAGCGGGAAAACTGCTGCGACGATCTTGTTGTCGCGGTGAGCGGCAATGCGCATCACTACGCCGTTGCCCTCACCGCATTGGAGCGGAGCCGTTGCTCCGGCCGCGAACCCGCCGTCGCCGCCACGGGAGGGAGACTTGTGAGACGCATCCATCGCATCCTGTATCCGCAAACATCGAGTGGCGCGTGGACGCCATGGTTTGCCTTTCTGGTCCTGATCGCAACCACTTCGGTTGCAATGGCCGCGTGGCGATCGGAGCCGGCGCAGCAAAGTTCCGGCGCCGCTCAGGCTCAGACCGGCAACACTGAGACCTCCCGTTATTCCAAATGGCTGAATCAGGACGTCGTATACATCATCACCGCGGAAGAGCGCGCTGCGTTCCTGGAGCTGACTACCGATGAAGAACGGGACAAGTTCATCGAGCAGTTCTGGTCGCGGCGCAATCCGACGCCAGGCACGCTCAATAACGTGTTCAAAGAGGAACATTACCGCCGCATCGCATACGCTAACGGACATTTTGCGTCGCCGTCCGGCGCACCCGGCTGGCAGAGCGATCGCGGCCACATGTACATCACCTCGGGCCCACCCGATGAGATTGAAAGTTACCCCACAGCGAAACAGAGGCCGTATGGATGGGAAGTGTGGACGTACCGGCATGGTAAGGGGACTGTCGATAAAGGACCCATCACGTTCCTGTTTATTGATCAAACCGGGACGGGAGACTATCATCTCTTGCCCGTTAGCGCCCCATGAACACGATCTCAACGTTAGGCGCCGAGGCGCCTCAGGCCTGCGCCACCCCTCAGTCCGGCAGCCGCAGCGAAAGGTCTTCGCAAAGCGCCACAAACTGATCCACCCAGGCACGCGCGGGCCCATCGCCTGCCGCCGCTCTGGCGCGCGCCTCCGGCAGCGTGGTTCCCATCGCGTCCCAGCACTTGTTCTGAATCGACCAGAAGTTTACCGGGAAGGGAAGTTTGCGGGCCAGCGATACGGCGCGAGCGAGGCTCGACAGCGCATCCGGGTCCACCGGCTGGTCATGGAACTCATCGGCCAGCGCTTCCAGCCTTTTTCGAAAGGTGAACTCGAGCGTCGTGGCATCGAGAGTCACTGACAGCGCCCGCGCTTCATCGATGAGCGCCTTGATCGCCTCGGCATTCACCGTGTCCGCGGCAAATGCGTTGCGCAGTTGGCTGTTGAGCGCATAGGCGGCCGTCGAGCGCAGCGCCTCCGGCAATGGCATTCGCACATCGGTTAGAAAACGCATGAGCGGGGCATGGTTTTCGTAGAGCTGCCGGTATTCGGACTCGGCGTTCTCGATGGTGGAATTGAGAATCAGGCCCAGAATGCGGCGCTGTTCGTCGCGGAAGAGGGATTTCAGCGAATACGTGTCTTTGCCGAACCCAACGTCCATCAGCCGGATCGCCTGTGTGAGATCCGCGTGCGAGAAAGCGTGAAGCAGCTCCGAAGTGATGCGTTCATACGTCTTGCGGCCTCCGAATTCGCGAACCCCCGCGTGGACGTTGTGATCGCCGAAGTGCAGCGCGGTATAGGTCAGGGTTTGCCAGGCCTGGGTGATCTCCGACACCAGCCGCGCCTTGCCCATGCCGATGCGCGTTCGCCCCGCGCGCGCGGTGTGCGCGTCCTCGGTTTCAACCGAGTAGCAGTACACCCTGGCTTCTTTCGGATAGTCGTCGAAAAGCGAGCTCACCGCGAAGTGTGCGGCCACGCGCGCCAGAGTCACCATGGCCGGCCGAACCGATTCCTCATAAATCGCCGCGCCGTCACGCTTCTCCGGAAGGTTGCTGCGGGCCTTGCGCAGATGAGAAAGAAAGTCGCGCTCCAGTTTGACGCCGAATACATCCTCGGCGAGCTGCACCACGCGGCCCGCGTACTGAATCACCTGCACGGTTTCAATGCCCGACAGCTCGGTGAAAAACCAGCCGCAGCTTGTATACATGAGCATGGCGTGGCGCTGCATCTCCAGCAGCTTCCAGATCTCCACCATCTCTTTCTCATTCAACGGGCGGGAGGCGTGTTTGGCCAGAAACCGTTTTCGCGACGCGGGAGAACGGTCCAGGATCACGCGGATATAGTCGTTGCGCGCCTGCCATGGATAACGGAGCAGGGCGGCGGCCCGCTGTTCGTAGAGCGGCGCCACCGTGTCCCGCAGCCAATCCAGCGCGGCACGCAGCGGCGCGCGCCATTCCTGGGTCCAGCCAGGCTGTCCGCCGGTGTTACAACCGCAGTTCGTCGCCCACCGGCCCACGCCGTGCACGCAGCTCCACGCGGTGTTCTCAATGATCTTCACCTCGTGCGTGGGCGGGTTTTGCTCCAGGAACTCGCCGTAGTTGGTCAGTTTCGTCGATTCATCCGATTCGATATGCTTCAACGCCCAGGCCAGCGCCATCTCTCCGAAGCTGTGGTGATGGCCGTAAGTTTCGCCGTCCGTCGCGATGTGCATCAACTGCGGCCAGGAGCGCGCGTCCGAAAAACCGCTGAGCAGCCGGGTGGCGAACTTTTCTCCGTTGGCCAGAAGGCCCTCGAAGGCTACCGCCTGGGACACCGGGCCATCATAGAAAAACAAGGCGATCGGCTTTCCGGAAGGCGTGTCGCACAGGTACGCGCGGGTGGGGTCGATGCGCGATCCGCTCACATCTTCCCATTCGCCGGCGCCGATGGGCCGGATGGCCTGCGCCTGCGACGGCGCCAGCACGGTGAAACGGATGCCCATGTCCGCCAGCAGGGACAGCGTTTCCAGATCCACAGCCGTCTCCGGCAGCCACATGCCTTCCGGCGGACCGCCGTAGCGGTGCCGGAAATCCTCGATGCCCCAGCGCACCTGCGTGTGCTTGTCGCGGCTGTTGGCCAGCGGCATGATCATGTGGTTGTAGCACTGCGCCATGGCCGAGCCGTGGCCGCCAAAACGCTCGGCGCTGGCGCGGTCCGCCTCCAGGATGAGCGCGTAGGTGTCCGGCGCTTTGTCCTGCATCCAGGAAAGCAGGCTGGGGCCAAAGTTGAAGCTGAGGCTTCGATAGTTGTTGACGATGCCGGCTATTCGCTGCTGCTCGTCGAGGATGCGCGCGGCGGTGTTGGTGGCGTAGCATTCCGCGGTGATGCGCTCGTTCCAATCGTGATAGGGATACGCGGAATCCTGCAGCTCGATGGTCTCCAGCCAGGGGTTCTCGCGCGGCGGCTGATAGCAATGGCAATGAATGCAGAGATAGCGCATGTCCTGGGGTCTAAGCCTCGACGTGGCGCGGTGGCCTGCGCCTGTCTAATAATGAAGCGGTGAAGCTCTTTCTCCTCGTACTCTCAGCGCTCTCCATGGTTAACGCCCAGGATACCACTCGCGTTGACCGGTTCTTCGACGAATACTTCCACTTCAAACCGAGTGATGGCACCGCGGCCGGCTTTCATCAGTTTGACGCGCAACTGGAGAATCCATCTCAGGCGAATCGTGAAGCACAGATTGCGTTCCTGCATCGGGCGGAGAGTGAGTTTGCCGCGGACCCGCAGTCCGCCGATCGCGATCTGCTGCTGGCGCACATTCGCGGAGACCTGCTGGCGCTGGAGCGTGTCCGCATGTGGGAGAAGAATCCGGACGACTACTCCAGCAGTCTCACCAACAGCGTTTTTATTCTGATCAGCCGCACGTTCGCGTCCCCGGAGGAGCGGTTGCGGAGCGTGGTGGCGCGAGAGCGGCAGATGCCGGGGGTGCTGGAGACTGCTCGCGTCAATCTGAAGAATCCGCCAAAGATTTATACCGAGGTGGCGATCGAACAGATGCCCGGGATCATCAGCTTCTTCGAGCACGATGTTCCGGACGCGTTCCATGCGGTGAGCGATGCCGCCCTTCTGGACGAGTTTGGAAAGACGAACGGGCGCGTGGTGGAAGCGCTGCGATCGTACGAAGCCTGGCTGAAGACCGATTTGCTGCCCCGCTCGCAGGGCGATTTCCGTCTCGGCGCCGAACTGTTCCGGCGCAAGCTGGAATACGACGAGATGGTGACGACGCCTCTCGACGAGCTGCTGCGCGCCGGCTACGAGGACATGCGGCGCAATCAGAAGTGGTTTCGCGACGTGGCCGCGAGCGAGGACCCGAAGAAAACGCCGATGGAAATCATGGACGATCTCGCTCACGATCATCCCCAGCCCGGTGGCCTGCTGGATGCGTTTCGAAACACCCTCGGCGGGCTGCGCGATTACATCCGCGAGCACCATATCGTGACCATTCCATCCGACGTTTCACCCATCGTGGAAGAGACGCCTCCGTTCATGCGCGCGCTGACCTCCGCGTCCATGGACACGCCCGGCCCTTTCGAGCAGGTGGCGAAGGAGGCGTTCTTTAACGTCACGCTGCCGGAGGCGGGCGCGTCGAAGGAAGACGTCGAAGAGCTCATGGAAGGGTTCAACCGCGGCACGATCGTGAGCACGGCCGTGCACGAAGTGTATCCCGGCCACTACGTGCAGTTCCTGTGGGTGAAGCAGGCGCCGTCGAAGGTGCGAAAACTGTTCGGTGCGAATTCCAATTCGGAAGGCTGGGCGCACTACTGCGAGCAGATGATGCTGGATGAAGGCTATGGCAATGGCGACCGCAACCTGCGCCTCGGCCAGCTTCAGGACGCGCTTCTGCGGAACGCGCGCTACATTGTGGGCATCGAGATGCACACCGGGAAGATGACGTTCGACCAGGCGGTGGATTTCTTCGTCAAAGAAGGCTACCAGTCCCGCGCGAACGCCGTGCGTGAAACCAAGCGCGGCACTTCCGACCCAACCTACCTGGTTTACACGCTGGGAAAACTGCAAATCATGAAGCTGCGAGAAGACTACAAAAAAAAGATGGGGCCGGCGTTTCGGCTGGAGGATTTTCACAACGAGTTTCTGAAGCAGGGCTTTCCGCCCGTTGTTATGGTTCGCCAGGCAATGTTGGGAGGGTGACCACCTCGTCATGAGCAAAACCAACTCCCCGTGGACCCCGGCGGCCGACGGCGTCGATCCGGCGCTCGTCCCGCACCGGATTCTTGCCGGAGGCGCCCGGATGCCCGCGATAGGCCTCGGCACCTTCGGATCCGATCATGCCTCTCCCGAGGAAATCGAACAAGCGGTGAAGGGCGCCGCTGCAGTTGGGTACCGGCATTTTGATTGCGCCTCGGTGTACGGCAACGAACACCGCGTGGGCGTCGCGCTACGGGACATCATCGACGGCGGCGTGAGCCGCGAACAATTGTGGGTCACCTCGAAACTCTGGAACGACAAGCATGATGAGAGCGATGTCATTGCTTCGTGCCGGAAATCGCTCGCCGATCTGCAGCTCGATTACCTGGACCTGTACCTGGTGCATTGGCCGTTTCCGAATTATCATCCGCCCGGTTGCGACGTGCACGCGCGCAGCCCGGATGCCCGTCCGTACATCCACGAGAACTTCATGAAAACCTGGCGGAAGATGGAAGAACTGGTGGACAAGGGCCTCGTCAGGCATATCGGCACCTCGAACATGACCGTTCCCAAGCTGCAACTGTTGCTTCGCGATGCCCGAATCAAAGCCGCTGTCAACGAAATGGAGTTGCATCCGCATTTCCAGCAGCCGGAGTTATTCGCCTTTGTCCGGGAGAACGGAATCGAGCCAGTCGGCTATTGCCCGCTGGGTTCTCCCAACCGTCCGGAGCGCGACCGCACGCCCGGCGACACGGACCCGCTGGCCGATCCGGTGATCGTGGCTATTGCCGCGAGGCATGGCGTGCATCCCGCCGTGGTCTGCGTGAAATGGGCCGCGCAGCGCGGCCAGACGCCCATCCCCTTCTCCGCGAACCGGCGAAACTATTTGAGCAATCTCCGGGGCGTCGTGAACGATCCTCTAAGCGGCGATGAGATGCGGCAGATTGGTGGCATTGACCGGAACTGCCGCCTGATCAAAGGCCAGGTGTTTTTGTGGAAGGAAGGGCAATCCTGGGAGGCTCTCTGGGATCTGGCCGGTGAGATCGATGTCTGAGACCATGCAGGCGGCATTTCTGCCGGGCAACAGCACCGTGGTCCGCAAGACCGTGCCCGTGTCGGAACCGGGACATGGCGAGGTGCTTCTCCGGATGAAGGCCTCCACGATTTGCGGCTCCGATATCCGTTGCATTTACCACGAGCACTTAGGGAAAGGCCCGGAAGGATACCAGGGGGTGATCGCCGGTCATGAGCCGGCGGGTCTCATCGTGCGCACCGGGCCGGGGTGCAGACGGTTTCACGACGGCGACCGCGTGGTGGTGTATCACATTTCAGGTTGCGGCCTGTGCAACGATTGCCGGCGCGGATACATGATCTCCTGCACCAGTGCGCAATATCGCCGCGCGTACGGATGGCAGCGCGATGGCGGGATGGCCGACTACCTGCTTGCCGAGGAAAAGGATCTTATCGCGTTACCGGACGAACTCTCCTACGCCGATGGCGCGCAGGTTGCCTGCGGGTTCGGCACCGTGTACGAAGGGCTCATGAAGATCGGCGTGAGCGGCGCCGATGCGGTGCTGATCACCGGGCTTGGGCCGGTGGGGCTCGCGGCCGGCGCATTGTGCCGGAAGCTGGGGGCGAAGCAAATTATCGGCATTGACGTCATTACGGAACGCTTGCAGCTTGCGTTGCGGATGGGTGTGTGCCACGCGGTGCTGCCGGCGGGTCCCGATAACGTGGCGCAGGTGCTGGAGCTCACGGGCGGCCGCGGTGTGGAGCGCGCTGTCGATTGCTCGGCGAATTCCGCCGCGCGCGCCACGGCCATTCGCGCCGCGCGAAAATGGGGCCGGATCGTTTTTCTTGGAGAAGGCGGAACCCTCGATTTCAATCCTTCGCCGGACCTCATTCACGATCAGAAGACAATTTACGGTTCCTGGGTGACATCCACGTGGCTGATGGAGGAACTGGTGGAGCGGCTGGCGCGATGGAACCTGCATCCGGCGGATCTGATTACGCACCGCTTCGCTCTGGATCACGCGGATGAGGCCTACGCGTTGATGGCCAGCGGCCGCTGCGGGAAAGTGGCGGTTTGCTTCGACGAGGAACTGGGTTCATGATGGCCGAGCCGATTCTCATCGACACCGACACCGCGTCGGACGACGCCGTGGCGTTGATCATGGCGCTTCGTTCCGCCGGCGATCGGGTGATCGCAATTACCACCGTGGCCGGCAACGTCCGCGTCGAGCAGGCCACGCGCAATGCTCTCTATACCAGTGAACTCTGCGGCGTTCGCACTCCGGTATATCAGGGCGCCGGAAAGCCGCTGGCCCGCCGCCTGATCACCGCCGAGTGGTTTCACGGGCATGACGGTCTCGGCGATCACGGGTACCCGGAATCGCGGCGAGGCGCGGAGAAGCAGCACGCGGTAGATGCCATCATCTCCCTGGTGCGCGGCAATCCCGGGATTCTGGTGGTGACCCTCGGCCCGCTCACCAATCTTGCGCTCGCCCTGGCGCAGGCGCCCGATCTGGCCGGCAACGTGGGACGCTGCGTGGTCATGGGGGGAGCCCCGTGTTGCGAGGGCAACGTTACGCCCGCCGCCGAATACACCATGTGGGTCGATCCCGAGGCCGCTCGCGTGGTGTTCCGCGGCGGCTTGGCAATTGAGATGGTGGGGTGGCAGCTCTGCCGCGGCGCGGCGGTGGTGTCGCCCGGTGACATCGAGTTCATCCAGGGGATTGGCACTCCGCTCGCCCATTTCGCCATAGAGTGCAACAGCACCGCGCGAGAAGCCTATCGCGTGCAAACGGGCGAGGACGGCATCTCACTCCCGGACCCCGTGGCCATGTCGATCGCGCTCGATCCCTCGATCGGTTACGAATCGAGCCCGCACCATGTGGAGATCGAAACGGCGACCGAGCTGACGCGCGGCATGACCGTCGTGGATCGTTTGGGTGTGGCGGCGAATGAGCGGAATCGCGGGACGTGGGCGGAAGTGATCAATGGCGCGCCGAAGACGAAGGTTTATTGGGCCATTGATGCCCTGCGCTGGAAGCAGGCGCTCTGCGGGGCTCTGCGCTGACAAACAATTGAGCGGGTTAGATTCGTGACGAATACCAAAGCTCTTCGACAGTTCACCATTGGCCGAGCCGCTGTCGGCAGCTCAACGTGGGCAAGGCAAAGTTGAAGTCGGTCTCGGTCGGGATCTCGCGATTGGACGCCTGCAGGTCCGTGAACTGATCGTCACTGATTCATGTGCCGCGCGGGATGCCGGAGACCGCTAAGCAAGCTCGAAGACCGCTTGTCAACACGCGCGGCCCAGAACTTACTGGGAATTGGCAAAGCTGCCATCTCGGCGGACGTTCTCAACGTGACCAATGCCGCGCAAAGCCTTCAGCAGAACGATCTCAGCGGCCCATCGTTGCGGCGCCGCTCAAGGTTATCCCACCGTGCCCCGGGGAGGGCACGAAGAGGAACGGAGGGGGAAGACGCGCCTAACGTCTATCCTGTGCGGCGTGATAAATACGCATGACTTCGATGGTCTGCTCTCTCACGCGGTAAATAGCCACATAGCAGCAGGATGCTGAAAAGGGCTATCTGGTCCCCGATCCATCACCGTCGCGGTTCGGTAAACCACCTGCAAACGCGTAGCTACGTTTCCGAGCCGCGCGTGTAAACAAGCGGTTTTCGGGCTTTTTCAGCAGCCACCTAAACTAAGGCGTTGGAGGAAACAAAATCTCTCGGGTGCCTTCCTCGCGCCCCGGTCGGCCACGCTCCGGCCATCCCTTCAACTCGCGGATGGTGCCGTAAAGCTTCCGCATGGTTGGGTCGCGGTAACGCGGATAGTGTTCTTTGAGGTAATCGCTAATGCTCTGCAAGTCCGCTGCGGCGGCGGGCGTCCAGCGGATACGCATGTCTACGAGCGCAACATCTGCTCCAGGCGGGCGTCCATTTCTTCTTCTTCAATGAACTCGTCCCGGTCGGCCTGTGCGATGCCTTCCCGGACGGCGGCGCGAAAGCGGGCCTCTTCCCGTAGCAGGCGCAAGGCTGCTTCCTTCACCAAGCGCTCAACGTCGTCCCGGCGTGGGTGGCGATTTGGGAAAGCTCCGTTTCCTGCTCGGGTGTGAAATGTACTTCCATGCCTTCAAGGTACGCGAAAACCGGAAGTGAGGCAACACGCGAAGCGAACTTACTTTGATGTCCAGAAGTAATAGTGAGCGGTGTAAGGCGATTCGTACATCTGATTCCCAGTGCAGGCCGTCGCCGGAGCTTTGCCCGCGCCCGTGTACAGGCGTTGGATGATCCCGACGTCGCTGAACGCGCCCGTGCGGCTGGCCTTGTCGGCATCGAGTTTCAACCAGTCGATGGAGACGCCGTCGGGCGCGGCGAAGTGTACGGCCGTTGCGCCGATAGCCTTGATTGTGCCGCTGCCGTCCACCATGGTCCAGGAGGGCCCGGCGCCGTGATGGACCTTCAGACTTGAGTTCATGTCGTAGAGGGAGGCGTCGGGGGTGGAACCTTTGGACCATGCTCCGTTGTCGCACTTGTAGATCTGCTTCCCGGCGGCCACAAAATGATACTTGAGGCTGACGTCCCCTCCGGCTTCAATGGCCATCGCCGCGGCTGGCAGCACGGGCGGGTCCGGCGATTGAGCCGCGAGCGGAAGCGCCAGCAATCCGAGAAGACAGAGGTTTCGTGCGGTCATAGCGTTCTTATCAGACTACCTCGGTTGGGGCTTCCATTTTTCAAGGAAGGCACGAACATCCTCCGGTCCGATCTTTACGGTGGATTCGAACGCTCCGTCTTGCTGGGCAAACACAACTTTCCCGTCCCCATCCAGAACCCCCAGGCTGGGAATTCCCCGGTCCAGCGCCACGCCAAGGCGCGCGGCCAGATCGTTGTTGTCCTTGCCCTCCTCGCCAATGTTGACGTGCACCACCACATAGCCGGCATTCACCAGCGGCGCGAAATCTTTCGAATGGAAAGTCGCGTCCAGCACGTGGCAGTCGTAACACCAGTTCGCTCCGAACACCACCAGCACGCGCTTATGCTCTCTCGTCGCAACCCCCAGTGCCGCGGTCAGTTCCGCCTGCGCTTCGCCGGGCGGCGCATACAAGCCCGTATTGGGCGTCGCCGGCTCCGGCAGGCGGCGCACCGCGGCGGGAGTGGGTTCACTGCGGCCCGTGGAAATGATTCGCCACCCATCCGCTTGCCGCGCCCATATCTGGACCATTTCCGCAACCTGGGCCTCGCCATCCGCTTTCCCGGTTTCGATGCGCAGCAGCACGCTCGTTTTTTCCGGGAGCGCCACGATGTCCAGCACTTTGAGGTTGAGGCGGGTCACGCTGGACTTCAATCCAGCCCAATAGACCCACTCGCCTTCCATGTTGGCGACCTCGGTTTTTCCCACTTGCCCAACTGCAACGGGGTCCGTGCTGTAAAGCCGGGTTAGCGCCGCCTGGTCACCGGCCATTACCGCCGCTTTCCATGCGTCGAGCGGGGCGAATTGTCCGCCTGTCGCGGATTTCGTGGCCACCCACATCGCAACGGCTGTCATCAGAACGCGTGGCATCGATCTCATGGGCGTGTAATAGCCATACTAGCGTGGCCTAATAGACGAACGGAACGAGACGATAACGCGTAACCTCGCAGTATGCGGAGTAGCCGGGCAGTTCCCGGAGCAGAGTTTTTTCCTCGTGGATAAGGCGGAATACCAGCAGCGGGATGAGCAGCGCGAAAACGGGCAGCGCGATGTACGAGCCGAGCGCCAAGGGCGCAAACAAAACCAGCAGGAGAATGCCGGAGTACATCGGATGACGGACCAGCCGATACGGACCGTCTGATATCACTCTCTGGCCGGCCTCCACCTGAATCACGCTCGAGGCGAAAGTGTTGACCCTCAGTACCTGAAAAATCAAGAAGAAACCGCAGAGTACCAGACCCTGAGACAACAGCGTCAGCCACAATGGCACTTCGCCGCCGAACGCACGGGACCAGCCGAAACGGTAATCCAGACCGGGAAGCGAAAGCGCGGCAATCCACAGCGGTACCCAAAGCACCTTGAAAAGCTTCTGCTCGCTCATCTTTTCTTTAGTCAGCAGGCGCCGCTCCAGCAGCCTGGGGTCGTGCCGATAGAGCCAGAACGTAAGGAACGCGCTGGCTGCGAGAAAGAGACCAACAAAAAGCCAGCCCTGCCAAAATTTCGGTGAGCCAGCGGGAAGAAGCACCACCGCGACGGCGACAGGCCAGCCGAGGGCGAACCGGAGAGCCAATCTGAATCCGAGAGTCATCTTCCCGCCTCCCCCGACTGTACAATAACCACATCGAGCGCAATGTCAGACGATTCGCACGACGCGCCGCCCGCGCTCCCCGACTCCCCGGAGGAGATCGCCAATCTCAAACAGGCCATCGACGCCAACGATCTTGACCGCGTCAAGGCTATGATGACCCGCAACCCGGAGTTGCATTGCGCGCCGTTGGGCTATGGCAAAGACGGGCCGCTCACCTGGGTTGCCGAATGCAGAGTTCCATGGGAGCCGCCGGTTCCCGCGCGTCTCGCCATGGCGAAGTGGATGATCGAAAACGGGTCGGACGTGCACCAGGGCGGCGATGGGCCGCTGATGCGCGCCGCGCTGGTCGCATATCGCATTCCCATGATGGAGCTTCTGGTAGCCCACGGCGCCCACGTGAACGCCGAGTGGCACGGGCGTTTCCCGGTTATCTTCGCGCCGTGCGAAACCGTGGAACCACAGCCGCTTCAATGGCTGTTGGCCCACGGCGCAAATCCGAATTGCGCCCGCGCGGGCCGGAAATACCCGGACACCGCGCTTGATCAGGTCATCGCCAGCTACGCGCGTTCGCCGCAACTCGGCGCCTGCATCGATATTCTTCTTGACGCCGGAGCTATCACCCGTTACCACCTTCCTCCCGTGCTGGACCTGCTTCGTGGCCGGCTGGAGCGCCTGTCTGAGCATCTGGATGCCGATCCCACGCTGCTGAGTCGGCAATTCTCGGAACTCGATTTTGGTGTCACCGGCGCGCGCAACCTCACGCTCAAAGGGGTCACGCTGCTGCACGTGGCGGCCGAGTACGGGCACGTCGAAGCAGCCCGGATGCTTCTCGACCGCGGGGCTGACGTCAACGCGCGCGCGACGCTGGATGAAGCGGGAGTTGGCGGCCAGACGCCCGTTTTCCACGCGGCCACCCAGTATGGCGATTACGGACTGCCGGTGGTGCAACTGCTGGTGCAGCGGGGAGCGGATTTGTCGGTACGGGCGAAACTTCCCGGCCACTACGAGCGCCCGGACGAAGTCGTGGAATGCACGCCCGCGGAATACGCCGCGCTTTTTCCCGGTACAAACAACCGGACTGCGACCTTCCTGAGGGAACCCAGCGCATTGCCGCCCGCATAAGCAGAGTACGGCAGAAAGGGCATATGGCGCGAGGCGGCTGCTGGCTGGTAGAGCGCACGATGGCCAGCAAGTTATACGGCGTCAGCCCGGTGGATTCCGCGGCCCTCGTCCGTTCGGATCGATTGCATCCGCGACTGGTTTGATGCATCCTGTGCACATGCCCGGCACGCGCATTGGCTTTCGGCTCCACACCGGTTGGGCGATACTCGTTGCCGTCGCCGTGGGAGGAGAAACGCTGCGCGTCCTTCATCGCTGCCGGATTGAACTGCTCCCGCCGGGCTGCGGACGGTTCGTGTACCACGAGGCCGCGGAGTTGCCGCTCCGCGATGCCCGGAAGCTGATCGAATCCGTCCGCGGCGCTGCGGAGGACACCGCTCGTACGGCCATAGCGGACGCAATCCGGAATCTGAAAGTGACCGGCGCGTGTGTACCGGCAACTCTGGCGTCCGCGCCGGAGGATCTCGCCGCGGTTCTCCGGTCGCATGCGCGAATTCACGCGGCGGAAGGCGCCCTGTATGCCGGCGCCGTGGCGTCGGCGTGTGAGCACTTTGCGACCCCTCTGGTTACCGTGCGGGAACGCGATGTGTGGGCCAGAGCATCCGCCAGTGCCGCCATGTCTGAGCCGGAACTGAGGGCGGCCATTGACGCTGTCCGCAAATCGCTGGGTCCGCCGTGGACCGCGGATCACAAAATCGCCACGGCGGCCGCGCTCATCCGAAGCTGAAGCCTATCCCGCCTGAATGCCCTTACCCTCGGTGCACGTGTAACGGCCCACCGTAAGATTTTTGTACTCCTCAGTCCGCCCGGTCGGCCAGGCGATCACCGCGCGGTCGATAGTCGGCCGGTGACCCAGCCCAAACGTGACCGGCAGCTCCGACTGCGACAGGAAACTCGATCCGCTCTTCACCAGCCGCGAACTCGTCTCTCCGCCGTAGTAAATGCGCACCAGCGAGCCAATCGCGTCTCGATTCGACTTCGTCCCAATCAGCCGGAACCGGATGCTGCGATTCCCCGCCAGTTGGTCGTTCCGGTAGAGGAAAGCGGGACCGTGGTTCGTGGTAATCAGCACGTCGAGGTCGCCGTCGTTATCGATATCGCCGAAAGCAGCGCCGCGCCCCACGCGGGGCGTGTCGAAACCGCCGCCCACCAGGCTGGCCACGTCTTCGAAGCCATTGTGGCCTTTATTGAGAAAAAGGTGCGGGGGCTGTTCGTAGCGCGCGTCGCGGCTGATGCGCCGGAACGTGTCGTCGATGTGGCCGTTCACCACCAGCAGGTCGAGTCTGCCGTCCAGATCGGCGTCGAAGAAGAAGCATCCGAAGCCGAGGCTGCGCCGCGACAGCCGCCCAATGTCCGAGCCCGGCGCCAGATCGATATAACTCCCCGACTTGTCCTTCCGGTACAGGCCCATCATTTCGTTATCGAAGTTGGTCACCACCAGGCTGGGCTCGCCGGAATTGTCGTAGTCGCCGGCGTCCACGCCCATTCCGGCGCGCGCTTTTCCGTCCGCGCTGAAGGCCACGCCCGCGCGTAACGCTACGTCCTCGAAACGGCCGTCGTGCCCGTTGCGATAGAGCTTGTTCGGCTGCGTGTCGTTGGCCACGAACAGATCGGGCCAGCCGTCGTTGTCGTAGTCGAGCATGGCCACGCCCAGCGACTTCGAGGATGTGTCGAAGATTCCGCTCTTCGCGGTAACGTCCTCAAACGTCCCGTCTCCGCGATTGCGAAACAGCCAGCACGTCTCGCCATGGTAGGCTTCCGGGGTGCAATAGGCCTTCGTCTTCCCATCCAGGCTGCAGCGGATGTCGGTTTCCGGAGACCACTGCACGTAGTTGCAAACGAACAGATCCAGCAACCCGTCGCGGTCGTAATCAAACCACAAAGCTGACGTGCTCAGGCCGTGATGATTGCCCAGCCCGGCCTTCAGCGTAACGTCGGCGAATGTACCGCGTCCGGTGTTGTGGAAAAGCCGGCTCTGGCCCACGCAGGAGATGAAGATGTCCGGGAAACCGTCGTTGTTGTAATCGCCCACCGCCACGCCCATGCCGTACATCTCGACATCCAGACCGGCCGCCCGGGTAACGTCGGTGAACGTCCCGTTGCGATTGTTGTGATACAGGCGCATGGTGCTGCGCCGTTTCCTATGGCCCGGCCAGTCCATGCCGTTGACGATGAGAATGTCCTGCCAGCCGTCGTTGTCGTAATCGAGAAAAGCGCAGCCCGGCCCCAGCGTTTCGGGCAGGTATTTGCCGCCGAACGCGCCGCTGTTGTGCATGTAGTTGATGCCGGCCTGACCGCTGACATCCACCAGACGGAAGCCCGGGGCCGGATTCGACGCGGCCCGCAGAAACGGAGCGGCCGCCGCGCCCAGCAGAAACTGCCTGCGATTCACGGGAGTTGCACTAACCCCTTCCGCACCGCGTAGAGCACCAGCTCCGCGGTGCGATGAATGCCCAGCGCCTCCATGATGTTGGCGCGGTGCACGGAGACCGTGTTCACGCTGAGTTCCAGCAGCCCGGCGATTTCCTTGTTCGATTTTCCCTCGGCGATCAATTGCAGCACCTGTTTCTCGCGAGCGGTCAGCTTCTCTTCGCTTTCGTCATAGTCGCCCGGCGTGGAGCTGATCAGTCCGGGGCCGATCACCTGCTGTCCCGCGGCCACCTTCTTCACGGCGCTGGCCAGGTCGATGTCCGCCGCGTTCTTCAGGATGTAGCCGCGCGCGCCCGCCTTCAGCGCGTTGCGCACGTAATTCTCCTCCGAGTACATGCTGAGAATCAAAATGGCCGTTTTCGGCAGCGTCTTAAGAATCTCGATGGAAGCCTGCATGCCGTTCAGGCCAGGCATGGACATATCCATCACGATCACCTGCGGCTTCAGCTCCTGAGCCAGCCGTATGGCCTCGCTGCCATCCTGCGCTTCGCCGACCACGCGGATGCCCTCCTCGTCTTCCAGCATGCGCCGGAATCCCTTGCGCACCAGACTGTGATCGTCCGCCAGCAGAACCGAAATTTCACTGCTCACGTGCGAGCGCCTCCCGTTCCGATGTCTCCGCCACTTCACCAATGGGCACGCGAAGCCGCACCACTGTGCCGCCTGCCGCGGGATGCAGAAATTCGATGCCGCCCTTCAACAGCTCCGCCCGCTCGCGCATGGCCACCATACCGATCCCGCGCCGTCCGTTACGCTGTTCGCCGGACCCGCGCCCCACGCCCTGGTCCCGTACCTCCAGCTCCAGCTCCGCCGGCGAGAGCCGTAAACGTACCGAAACAGCCTCGCAGCGGGCATGCCGGGCGACGTTGTTAAGCGCCTCCTGCAGGACCCGGTACACGTGAATGGCAATGCCATCGGGGATCGCTTCGCTCGCGCCCGTCTTATTGTAGGTGACCGCGATACCGGTCTGCTTTTCGAAGACGGGAAGATACCAGTCGATAGCCTGCTCCAGGCCGCCTTCGTCGAGGATGGAGGGGTGCAATACGAGTGAAAGACTGCGCACCCGTTCCAGCGTATGCTGGGCCACGTCGCGGACTTCGCGGACGTCCTCTTTGAACGGCTCGGGCACGTTTTGCTTGGCGGCGCGCGTGAGCATGGCCCCGATGGCCGTCAGGATCTGCCCAAATTCGTCATGCAGTTCCCGCGAAATGGAGCGCAGCACTTCCTCCTGCATGGTGATCAGCTTGCGCGCAAGATCGCGGCGCTCGCCCGACAGGCTGGCCAGGCGCTCGAAAAGACGGCGATTGGAATGGATGAGGTACAAGCTGATGAAGGAAAGGCTGAGCAGCATGGCGGCGACGAAGATATAGACGTTGCGTTCCACGCCGACATAGATCTGCTGGATGCGGGCCATGGCCTGGTCTTCGGCCACGTAGTTTTCCACCAGAAGGCGGGCGACGCTGGTGGTAACGCTCTGTTCCGCCTGCGTGGTGGTGCGGACGATCTCCCGCGCTTCCTTGTCGTGGCCGGCGGCGGCCAACGCGAACGCGCGGTCAAGCTCGGCCCACAGGCGCCCGAGTGAATCGGCCAGGAAATGCTGGCGGTCCGGACTTCGTTCGGCGGGCGCGAGTTGCTGCTCAAGACGCATGGCGTCATCAAGGTCCATGCGCAAGCGGTCAAATTGGCCTTTGTACGCGTCCAGCCCGTACGGTTCATCGCCGCCGATCATGTCTCGCATGGCGATGGCCAGCGAGTTGAGGTTGCTCTGGATGCGCAGAAGCTGCAGTGAGTCGCGGCGATTGCGGTCCACCACGCGGGTTTGCAGATCCCGCAGGCCGGCAATTTGCGCCAGCGAAAACCAGGAAAACACCCCGACGGCCACCAGCGTCACAACCAGGCCGGCCATCAAACGAGCGGTCGGCGAAGACGGTGTCCTTTCCATGGAAGAAGCTGCCTAACAGCATAGCGTGGGCTGTCGCAACCCCTGGGAACATTAATGCCGTACATCCGAAAGGTACACCAGCGTGCGCCGGTTTTTCGGCAGGTCCAGCCGCACCGTGCCCGCGCGATCCGCTTCGGATTCCTGCATCTCTTCGTCCTCGATCTCAACGTTGTACTTCGCGCCCGCCTTACCGCCCACCACGAACAGCGCATCGGCGCCAGCCTCCACATGCAGGGGAACGCGCCACTGCACCACCTCGGCTTCGCCCATCTCCAGCGGATGCGGCGCCGCGGCGGCCGGACCCATCTCCAGCACGCGCACGCGGCCGTCCTCAAATAGCTGGAACTCATGGCCCACAATGCCAAACCAGCGCGCGTCCTCGTCCCAGGAGGAGCGCACGAACAAAGCGCCCTGCGCTGCGTCATAGAACACCAGCGGGAGTAGCGCGTTGGCCAGCCCGGGCTGATACGGATTCGCCCACAGGAACTCGTACGGCGCGCCGAAGGTCTCGCGCATGATAAAGCGGTCCTGAATCAGGAACCCCTGCGCATACTGCGTCTCCGTCGCGTTGGTGTCGGACGCAACCATGGCCAGGCCCGCCGCGCGCGCCAGTCCGGCGGCCCTCAAATCCGGCTCCTGTCTTCCGGTCCAGCAGGGAATTCGGAATTCGTTTGCCGCCGCTTCAAAGGGAGCCGGGTAAAAGCTGGCTACGTACCACAGCGGAAGCGGCTTGAAATAGCGCGGGACATCCTCGCGCAAATCAATATTCAGGTTGTCGCGAATCGCGTGGATAATTTCGAAAAGAGGATACAGTTCCGCCTGCGTGAAGCTGAGTTCGCCGGAGCGGAGGCGGGGAGCCGTCCGTTCTCGCCACCAGCGTTCCACGGCAAACTGAAGCGCCCGCTCGGACGCAGCCGGAGCGTAGTCGGCAACGGCGATCGCGGCGAGCACCCGATCCCGCACGGCGCCAACGTTACCTTCGTCTTCCTGGGAAAGCGCTCCTTCCAGCCGGCGGGCGAGCGTCTTCCGCTCGTCTTCTGAAAGCGCGTCACGGCACCAGTCCAGCACCAAAGCAGCCTGGCGGGTATCCCGGCCATCGCGAATTGCCCAGTCGGCGGCCTTGTGGGCGGCAATCTTGTCGCCGCTGGCGGCAAAAAAGAGCGCTTCGGCGAACCCCGGCTCACTCATCGGCGCGCCCCCGCTCACCAAAGCGTTTAACTGCATCCAGCGAATCGACTGCCGTTCACGTTCCCTCCGCAAGAGCCGCAGCCGCTGCGGGCGCAGGAAAAGACGCGGGGCGTCGGTATAAACGCGGTATTGTTCCGATGAAGTTTCGGCCCTCGCCAGAGTGGGGAGGAGAGTCAGGACTGCCAGCAACCCCGCAGCGAGGGCTTTAGACGTGCGCGTCCAGCATTTTCTGGACATCGGACTTGCCGACGGCGCCCACGCGCTGGTCCACCACCCGGCCGCCTTTGAACAGCAGCAGGCTGGGGATGCCCCGGATGTTGTAACGCATGGCCGTGCCGTTGTTATCGTCCACGTCGATCTTGCCCACCTTCACCTTGCCCGCATAATCGCCCGCTATGGCGTCCACCGTGGGGCCCATCTGCCTGCAAGGGCCGCACCACTTGGCCCAGAAGTCCACCAGAACCGGGACCTCCGAGTTCAGAACGTCCGTGTCAAAGCTGGCATCGGTAAAGGTGATCGTGTTGCTTGCGCCGGTACCGGTAGAGGTCACTGTGTTCTCGCCTGCCATGGTTTCTTTTTCAACTCCCAGAGTTATAGGATGCTGGACGGCCAAAATTGATTCAAGCCGCCCCCTGAACCATTCTAGAGCAGGGAAAGGGGCTTTGTTTCAGTGCCGGTCAGAAGCGGGGGGACGGGAGACTCCGTCGGCGGCAGGTTTAACAGCCGTGGTTTGATCACCAGCAGCGTATTGGTGTACTCGGTGTCGCGGGAGTTGGAGCCGAGAAGCTTGCCAACCAGCGGCACGCCGCCCAGACCGGCGATCCCGCTGAAACTGAGCGCGTCGCTCTTGCTCATCAGGCCGGTAAGAATGGCCCATTCGCCTTCGCGAAGCCGCACCGTGGATGTGAACTTCCGCTCATTGATCGCCGGTATCCCATCCGCCTGCACCTGGCCGAGCAGCGTGTAGTCAGCCTCCACCTCCAGGGTTAACTCATCCCTTCCCTGCACATGCGGCGTAAGCTTGAGCTCGAACCCCAGATCTTCATATTGAATGGTGGGCGAAGGATAGGTGGATCCGGCGGTGGCAGTGGAGGAAAGCCCCGCCGTGAATGAACTTGTCACCAGCGGATACTTACTGCCCACGTGCAAAGTGGCGGGCAGGCCCTGGGAAGCCGTCAGATCGGCCCGATACACGGTCGTGGTGAGCGAGTTCGACACATTAGCGAACAGATTCGCCGAAGCGATGCCAATCCCCAGAAAGGTAGCGCCGCCGCCAAACGTCAGGAAGCTCGTGAAACCCGCTGGAATCGAGGCCGGCGCCACGTATTTCGCGATCGTGCCAAGGTCGATCAGGGGAAACGAAGACGGCAGCGGTAAACCCCACTGCAGCATATCCGAACTATCCAGGCTCCGCAGTTCCACTTCCAGCAGCACCTGCGGATGGGGTCTCATCAAACTCTCCAGGATGGCCTGAGCCGGGCGGACTTTCGAGATCCGGTCGCGCATCAATACAATGCGATTCGTGGTGTCCACCGTCACCTTTTGAATGTCCATGCTCGAGCGCACGGCGTTGACGATGTCCTGCACCTCCTGAGCGCTGACCGCTTCCGGAATGGGCACGGTCACCGAGACATTCCGTTCAAATTGCTGGCGCTTGGTGGGCGTATCGGCGGCGACAAACAATAGCCGGTCCCCCACCGGGATCACAAACGAGTCGGTAGCCATCTCCACCGCGCGCAGGGCCGTTCGATAGTCCACCTGCTCTAACTGAAAATGCGTGGTGGGAGAAGCGGAGTACTCGGAATCAAAGACCACCAGCAGCCCAAAAGCTTTGGCCACCTGCTTATATAACGTCTTCCCGTCGCCCCGGATATCGAAATCCTGCAGTCCTGGCTTCGCTTTCAGCTCGGTGGGAGGGAGAGGTTTAAGCGCGTCCGCCGCGTCGCTCGCCGTCAGTTCGCCAAACAAACCGTCATCGAGTCCTGCTTCCGGTTCGGGTTCTTTCCTGATGGCGTCCTCTTCGCCTTTGAGCCGGGGATCCAGTTTGCTGAGGACCTCCAGGTTGTGCATGAACTGGCCGTAGGCCAGATTGCTAGGATCCAGCGCATACGCATGGGAATAAAGGACATACGCTCGCGCCACGTCACCCTTTCGCTCGGCCTTCGCAGCCGCGCGCGCCAGATGGGAAGCGGCATCGCTGGCGTCGCTGGCAGCCGCGAAACCACCCCCGGACCAGGCCGCAAGAACAGCCAGGGCGATGCAAAGGCGAAACCCCACAACAGGCATGACGGCGCGGACCATCCTGGCGTGTATAAACAATCTGCACACAAAAGCCGATTCAGAGATCAGACATGCCTGCCATCCTTGCGCCGACTCGTCCCGCGTTCGCTCCTCCAATCCCGCAAACCGTCGAAGAACTGGGCATTCCGCACTCGCTCCTCGTCGACCTGGTGATGCGCCGGTCGCTGTTGGAAGGCGGAAGCACCCTGCAATCGCTGAGCAATGCGTTGCGCGTCCCCGTGCCCGTGATCAACAACATTTTTCAGCACTTACGATCACAGCACCTGGTGGAAGTGAAGGGCATGCAGGGTAACGATTACAGCTTCACGCTGTCGGCGGCGGGAAAGAGCCTGGCCGGAGAACGGTTTCAGTTGAGCCAATATGCCGGAGCGACGCCCGTCTCCCTGCGCGACTACAGCATCGCCACCAAAGCTCAGACCGCCCGCGTCCAGATCGACCGCCGCTCCTTGCGCCAGGCCTTCTCGGATCTGGTGGTGCCGGATGGCTTGTTGGACCAGTTAGGCCCCGCTCTCATCTCCCAAAACTCCATCTTCGTGTACGGACCCACCGGAAACGGCAAGACCAGCCTCGCCGAGCGCATGTTGCGTGTCTATTCCGACACGGTGTATCTCCCGTACGCGGTGGAAGTAGATGGCCAGGTCATCAGCTTGTATGACCCCGTGGTCCACCAGCCCGTGGAAAGCGAGGAGACCGCAGTGGACGCGCGCTGGGTTCTCTGCCGCCGGCCCTGCATCGTGGTAGGCGGCGAACTGATCCCCAGCATGCTGGAATTGCGCCTGGACGAAAGCTCGGGCATTTACGCAGCGCCCCTGCAGATGAAGGCCAACAACGGCATCTTCATCATTGACGACTTTGGCCGTCAGCTCATGTCGCCGCGCGATCTTCTGAACCGCTGGATTGTTCCGCTCGACCGGCGCGTCGATTACCTGATGCTGCGCTATGGCGTCAAATTCCAGATTCCGTTCGAGCTGATGGTGGTATTCTCCACCAACCTGGACCCCGGCGATCTCGCCGATGAAGCGTTCCTGCGCCGCATCCACAACAAGATCTTCGTCGACGCCGTCGACGCCCGCTCCTTCGACCTGATTTTCCAGCGGGTGGTGGGAGCCAAGGGGATTGCCGTGGAGCCGGACAGCGCCGAATACATGCGCGAGATTTGCCTGCGCGACGGCCGCACGGAGTTGCGAGCATGTTACCCCGCGGATATCTGCAGCATTCTGACGTCCATCGGCAGGTACGAGGGCCGGCAGCCCATTATGAGCAAAGGCGAAATGGACCGCGCCGCGGCCTTGTACTTCGCTCGAAGCTAGGGCCGGCGCTCAGTGGCCGTGGCTGGGCGGAACGTAGCCGGGAGGAAACGCCGAGCCTTCTCCGAAGAAGTATTCTTCCATCTGCTTGATCAGGAACTCCTGCGCTTCCTGGGTGCCCAGGTTGAGCCGGTATTCGTTCATGATCATCTTCATGTGTTCAACCCAAAGACGCCAGGCTTCCTTCGACACGTTGTCGTAGATTCGCTGGCCGAGGGGGTGGCCTTCGAAAGGAATCTCATCGAGTCCCGGCATTTCCTTCTGGAACTTTGCGCAAAACACCATGCGCTTACCCGGCTCGTTGGGGACACTCGGACCTGACGCGCCGCATCCGCAGCCCATTTTGTTTGGTTTTTCTCCTGCATTCAGGATAGCGCAGCGGTCCCACCGGCAGTGGACACGCGGCGGAGAGCCGCGTTAAGTTGGGACACGCGGCGAAGAGCCGCGTTGGTTGACTCAGGCGGTGGCGGATTCGTTTTCGCGCCGGCGCACGCGCAGAGATTCCAGGTACTCCGACAGCTTCATCGGCTTATTGGCGCCTTTCTCCATCTGTCTTTGCACGGCGCGCTGGTACCGGCGCAGGGTTTCGCGCCGGGTGGAGTCGCGGATCTCACAGGACTCGATATCCAGCAAAATCTCGATCTCCCACGGCCGGAACGTGTTGCGAGCCATGTTGCCGCGGAGAAGTTCCTGAATGAGGCGGTTGAACTGCGCCAGAACGGTTTCGGCGTCGACTTCCTCGTTGTGGCGCAGAAAAGACATCCTCTATGACATATCGGCAAATGTGAGCGGGAGATTAGGGCGAACGCCGCGGCCGTAACCCTCACCCGGTCTACACGGTGAACTGGCGGCGAATGGGGATGGCAAACCGGAACATGACGTCCTCGACGTCTTTCTCGCTCAGGCGCGAGGCGTCGTATTCCACGCTGATGCGGTCAAGACTGGGGGCCACTTTGACGCGCATAATGCCGTACCAGCTGTGCACGTTGACAATGGCCTGCGCGTCGGCATCGGCAAAAGGGCGAACGAGCGGATAGTCGAGTTGGACCTTTGTCATCACTTCAGTTATACAGCACTGCGTCATCCCTGCCCCAGCTTCCAGACAATCTGGCGCAACATGCCCATCCAGGCATCGGCTTCCTGCCTGGGGATATTCAAACGGCGAACCATGCGCCGAATCTTCACCTGGGTCGTCGCGGTGCGCGGGTAGCCGGATTCCCGGAGCGCCTCCAACAGATAGTCGGTGATGCGGTCCACCTCGCCCGAACCCGCGGCTTTGCGCGCTTCGGGCTTGCCGGTGACCGGCCGGCGGATCAGCTCGTATAGGCATACCGCAACCGCCTGCCCGAGGTTCATGGAGCCGTGTTCCTCACGCGTGGGGATGCGAATGAGCCAGTGGCACCAGCTCAAGTCTTCGTTGGAGAGGCCGAACTTCTCCGATCCGAACAACAGTGCCACTCGTTCGCTCGCCAGCGCGCGCCGGATGAGACGCCCTCCGTATTCCAGCCGCCGCAACGGGTGCTGCAGTTGCCTGTGTCCGATGGAAGTGGTACCCACCACGAGGGAGCAATCGGCCACGGCTTCCGTTACGCTGCCGTATTCGACGGCGCTCCCCACCACCGCGCTGGCTCCCACCGCCGACCGCGCTTCCCGGAAAGCGACCTCGTAGGCGTTCACCACGCCCAGCCGCGCGAACCCGAAATTGCTCATGGCCCGGGCCGCCGCGCCAATGTTCAGCGGATTGCGCGGCGAGACTAACACCACGCGCAGGTTCCCGGCGCGCACCGGCGCCGATAGCGCGGTTGTTTCTGATCTGCGTTTATCGGCGTTCATCGGCGCGGCCGGAACGATTACTCGAGGTAGGTGTAGCCGTTCAGGCCCTCTTCATAAAACCGGAGCAGCCGTCCGGCTTCTTCGTAGCCGATGCGCCCTTCGCGCAGCGCCGATTCGACGTCGGAGCGAAACTGCTCGATCAGCGCGCGCGAGCTGTAATTGACGTAATCGAGAACTTCCCGCACCGTGTCGCCCTTCACCACCGTGTTGAGCACCACTTCGTTAGCCTCGCCCAGGCTGACGTGGACGGCGTTGGTGTCGCCGAACAGATTGTGCAGATCGCCAAGGATCTCCTGGTAAGCGCCCACCAGAAACGCGCCAAGGATGTACGGCTGGCCGTTGAAGCTATGCAGGGGCAGCGTTCGCTTGATGTCGCGCCGGTCGATGAACTGATCCACCTTACCGTCCGAATCGCAGGAGATGTCGCCCAGCACGCCGAATCGAGTGGGCGATTCTTCCAGACGATGGATGGGCATGATCGGGAAAAGCTGTTTCACCGCCCAACTGTCCGGCATGCTCTGGAACAGCGAGAAGTTGCAGAAATAAGTCTCCGCCAGCAGGCTGTCCAGGATCTCCAGCTCCTCGGGCATGTATTCGAGCCCCTTGGCCATTTTCTGGATCTTGCGGCAGATCGACCAATACAGATTCTCCGCCTGGCTGCGCTGGGCCAGCGGCAGGTAGCCCAGGCTGAACAGGTTCAGCGCGGAATCCAGCGCCTGCTGCGCGTCATGAAAGCTCTCCAGCAGATTGCGCTGGCTGAGGGAGCGGGAGGTTTCCTGCAAATCGATCAGCGGCTGCTCGGAATCTTCCGGAATGCGCTCCACTTCCTCCTCGCCGAAGCCGGTGACGCCAAGAACGTTGAAAACCAGCGCGCTGTGATAAGCGGCGATCGCCCGTCCGCTCTCGCTGACGATCGTTGGGTGCGGCACCTCGGCTTCGTCGCACACGCTCTGCACGTGATAGACGACGTCGTTGGCGTATTCCTGCAACGTGTAATTGACGCTCGATTCGAAGTCCGTCTGCGAGCCGTCGTAGTCGATGCCCAGCCCGCCGCCAACGTCGAGGTAACGGAGACCGGCGCCCGCCCGCTTCAGTTCCGTGTAGATTCGGGCCGCTTCAATCACCGCCGCCTTAATGTGGCGGATATTGGTGATCTGGCTGCCCAGATGGAAGTGCAGCAGCTCGAGGCAGTCTTCCATACCCAGCAGCTTCAACTGCTCCAGCGCGCGCAACGCCTCGGTGACGGTGAGGCCGAACTTGGAGCGGTAGCCCGCGGAAGATTTCCAGCGGCCCGCGCCACGGCTGGCCAGTTTCACGCGCAGGCCGATGGACGGGCGAACGCCCACCTGCTCGGCATGCTTGATCACCAGATCCAGCTCGGTGTACTTTTCCACCACCGGGATGATCTGCCGGCCGATCTTGCGGGCCAGCGTCACCATCTCAATGTATTCGTCGTCCTTGAAGCCGTTGCAGATGATCGGCGTTTCGTTATCGGCGATGGCCAGAACTGCCAGCAGCTCCGGCTTCGAACCGGCCTCCAGACCAAACTTGAACGGCCGCCCGTACTTCAGAACCTCTTCCACCACCTGACGCTGCTGGTTCACCTTGATGGGGTACACGCAGCAGTAATTGCTTTTGTAGCCGTGTTCGGCGATGGAGTTCTCAAAGGCCTGGTGCAACTCGGCGAGACGATGCTGCAGGATTTCGCCGAAGCGCAGGAGGATGGGCAGGGAAATGCCGCGCAGCTCGAGTTTCTCCACCAGCTCCATCATGTCGATGCCGCGAGCGGGATCCTTGGTGGGGTGCACCCACAGGTGCCCGTTTTCGCCAACGGAGAAATATCCTTTCCCCCAACTGGCGACATCGTACATCTCAGTGGCGTGCGTGGTGGTCCAGCGCTCGGTTGGCTCCCACACTGCGGGCTCGGAGAGTTTCAATTGGCTTACATCCTCCAGACTCGGAAAGACGGTTCAGCTTTTAGTGTCGTTCCAAAATGCTGCCGGGGCAAGGGGAAATCAATACCAGTTTCGAATTCTCACGTCGATGCCAGTTCCCGCCAGCGCGCGGCTGAACACCGTGAGATCGGAGCCGCGATAGTGATACGGGTACACCACCGCCGGATGAAACGCGCGCACCGCATCGGCGGCTTCCTCCGGTGACATCGTATAGGGCAGGTTCATGGGCACGAACGCGACGTCAATATTCTTCAGCGCGCGCATTTCCGGCGTGCCCTCCGTGTCGCCGGCAATGTAGAACCGCTTGCCGCCGTATGTGAGCACATAGCCGTCCCCGCGGCCTTTGTCATGGTAGAACCTGCCAGGCGCGGGCCCGCGCGTCATGTTGTACATGGGAATTGCTTCGATGGCCCAGCCGTTCCAGGAGGTGCTCTCGCCGTTGCGCAACACTTTCGCGGTGGTGACAGTCGTGGCCACGGCCGGCGGCGCGATCACCACCGTGCCCGCCTGCGAGACCCTGGCGATCTGCGCGGGGTCAAGGTGGTCTCCATGAATGTCAGTCACCAGTATCAGATCCGCTTTGGGCAGGCCGTCATAATCGCCCTGGCTCCATGGGTCCACCTGGATGGTCTTCCCCGCGGCCTCAATCATGAAACTGGCGTGGTGAATGGGTGTAATCCGGACTGGGCCGGCGAGAGTCGGGAACGTGTCGGTCTCGCGTGCGCCGAGCGCCAGCGTGGCCACGGCCATCGCCAGCAATCCGCAACAGAGCGGCTTCATGAACGTGATTGTACTCGAAGCGCCGGATCCGGGCGAATCAGCCGGTGCATGTCCAGGGACGGCGGCTGCACCGGCGCCTGGCTCAGCATCGTATGCACCTGGCCGCGATGGTGCGTCTGGTGGTTGAAAAAATGCGCCACCGCCAGCGGAGCCGGATCCGCATGAGTATTTCCCCGGTTGTTCACGTAGACGAATTCCTTCGCCAGGAACTCTTCCGTCAAAGCCGCCATGAACGCTTCGATTCGCGCGTCCTCGGCCTCTCGCGCCTCCCGCAATGCGGGGAAAGCGGCGTAAAGAATGCTATTCAGTGGCGGGGTGGTGGCGCCGCCGCCGGCAAAGCGATCCATCCAGATCCGGTCCCCCAGCAGGATGTGATTCAACGTGGCGTGAATCCGCGCGTCATCCACCCCGGCGCAAGCCTCGTATAGCCGTTGATTCGCCAAGGTGTTGTATCGGGCCAGCATTTGAAAGTGCGCGATGAGCAAAGATGACATGGCTTCAACTATCATTTTGCGCGATCCGCGCCAACGCGGGAAACCGCGAGCCAGCGCCGTCTACGGTCCAATTCCGTTGAGCATGCTCTGAAATTGCTGGTACACCATGATCACCGCCGGCCCGAGCGTGACCAGCAGCACAGAAGGGAAGATGAGGAAAAAGACGGGGAAGATGAGCTTCACGCCGACCTTGCGCGCGGACGCCTGGGCCTGCTGGCGGAGCCGCGTGCGCAGGTACTTGGAGTGCGTGCGCAAAGCCGGACCCAGGCTGGCGCCAAAACGGTCCGCGTCGATGAGCACGAGAACCAGCTTGCGGAGCTCGGGCTCGCGGTTGCGCTCGGCGATTCGCTGCAACACCTCAGTCCGAGCCTTGCTCGCGCGCATTTCCAGATGCGCCTGCCACAGTTCGCGGCTCAGATCGGGGTGGGTGATGGCCAGGCCTCGCGCGGTCTCGAGCAGCGCCAGATCAAGCCCCTGGCCGGCTTCCACCGCCAGCGTCAGCAGGTCCAGAGCCGTGGGCAGTCCGGCTCGCAACCGGATCATCCGGGCCGATATGCGCGCTTTCAGCACGCGATCTGGCAAGAGAAATCCAAAGCCCGCGCCACACAGCGCCGCAGCCAGCATACCGAAGGCGGAACCGCTTTGCGACGCGCTGGCCAGCGTGCAGGCTACCGCCAGAACGATGGAGAGCCCGATCTTGAGCCCATAAAACACCTGCAGCGCGGATTCCCTGGTGTAGCCGGCGGAGGCCAGCTTGTTCCGGTAGGGATTCTTCGTCTTGTGCGCGGCCGGCATGGCGCTACCCAGACGAAGCAGGAGGTTATGCGCAACCTGCTGGGCCTCGGGCAGTGGAGCGGGCGATGCGGCGCCGGCCGGTGACGGCTCACTGCGGCGCGCCATCCAGAACCAGCCGCCCGCGGTGATCCCCACCATCACGAAGATGAACAGGCCGATGAGAATCCCCAGCATATCTATGTCTTGACGGCTACGATGCGGCGAATGACGAAGTGCCCGAGAACCAGAAATGCCAGGGCTGCCGAGATCAGATGCTTGCCCCACTGGTATTTGAAAAGCGTGGCCATATACGACGGGTTGACCACCATCATCATCAGCGCGATGACGAAGGGCATGGCCGTCAGGATAGCCCCGGTCAGCTTGCCGTGGGCGGCTACCGCATTCACTTCCCCGCGCAGAGCCACGCTCTCGCGCATGTCTTCGGCCAGCTTGCCCAGCACGTCGCTGAGCTTGCCGCCGCTGCGCACCTGCAACTGCACGGCGGCGGCGAACAGGGCCACATCAGCCACCGGAACGCGCTCGGTAAGATGCACCAGAGCAAGCTCCCACGGAGCGCCCAGGGACAACTCCGCGACGGTGCGGCGCAACTCGCCGGCCACCGGCTCCTCGGCTTCGCCCGCCACCAGGTCCAGTGCGGTGGCCAGCGCGTGCCCGGAACGCATTGCCCGCGACAGGGAATCGAGCGCATCCGGAAAGTATTCCTGGAATCGCACAAAGCGGCGCGTCCGCAGACGGAGCACCACCATGTACGGCGATGCGGTGATGCCCGCTCCAGCCAGCAGAGTCGCCCACAGGGGGATCCACGGGAAGCGCGACAAGATGACCATGGAGACGGCGCCACACAGCAGCATCAGCAGCGTCAATCGGCCGGGGGACCAGCTCAATCCGGCCTCCTCGAGGTGCCGGCGCAGGAGGTCGGCAAAATCGAACTTCTCCAGAATGCGCGCCCACACCGAAATGGTGCTCAAGGAATCGTCGCGGAACAGAGTGGCGTCGGCGGCGGCCTCGGGATCCCCCTGCTTCGCGGCCTGCTGGGCGCGCAACTGCGAGACGATCAGCAAAGCGGCTCCGAAAGCGGCGAAGCAGCCGATGAAGATGAGAACCAGAAAGATGGTGGTGGTCATCGGCGCGCGATTGCCTGTTGTTTCTGTTGCGTGTGCCGGGGAACGATGGTGACCACCATTTCGCGGCCTTCCAGGTTTCTTCCTGGGAATGCGCGCGCCATCACGCCGGACAGCGCCGCATTAAAGCCGGCTATGGCGAATCCGTGAGCCGAGCCCGGATCCACGCGCGCATCCAGGCTGGCCGTCCTGGTGCTCGGGCCATCGCGCCATATCAGTTCCGGTGAAATCTCCAGCCCCTGGCGGAGCCGCAGCCGTATGCGCACGCTGCAATCGGGCGTTCCCGCCCGTACCGTCGCCGTGTCGCTGGCCCCGAAGCTTACCTCTGAGGAAGAGAGTTCCGCGTCGCCCGGGGCAACGTCGCCAGCGGCATCCGCCACCGGCAGCACGCGCCAGACTTCGTTGGCGCCGTGCGCGGAATCGTTGATGCCCAGCTGCCTCATGCTGGCCGGTGCGGCGGCGAAGATGCGCACCTGCATGGTTTCCTCGGGTGCCGTTGCCGCCACCGCGGCAATGCCCGCCCGATCCACGGCCGGGGGCTCAGCCGATGGGAGCGGGCCCTGGAACAAGCTGGTCAAATCGATCCGCGGCGTCGGCGTCCCGGACCGGTCCTGCCGGTTTCGCAGCACGATGCGCACGCGCGATGCGGTGTCCGCCAGGGCCACAATGTCCGCCTGTTCCGGCCGCACCAGCACCGTAACCTGCAGGAGCGAAGGGCGTCCCGCCGCCGGCTCGGCCGGGCTGGTGGAGGCCACTTCCACGTCCTGCAGCACCCGGCGAAGCTCCGTCTCTCCGTTGCGGTCGTAGACGGCCTGTATGTCCACTCGCGATCCGGGATGAACCAGCGGGAGCAAGCTGCCCGATTCGGCCACGTGCAAAGTGACGGCGCGCATCTGCGACGGCACGTCATCGACGCCGGGAATGGCCTCGCCCGCGTTCACCAGCACCGATTCCAGCACCGGAGCTCCCTGGCCGAGCGAAGTAGCCAGCGTCTTTCCGGCCGCCTGCTCCGCGCTGGTCACCGCGCCCCGCAACAACGACGGGCCTTGTACTTGCACCGCCTGCAGATCTTCGCGCTTCAGCACCGCTCCGCGATCGAGCGCCCGCGCCGCAACCATCACCGTTTGCTTCGCGGTTTCCGCGCTGTTGTCCTTGAACTTGTCCGCGAACAAGCCATAGAAAACGCCCGTCGCCGCCACTGCGATCACGAACGCAATCGCCAGTAGCACCACCAGATTCTTCTTTACCGCCGCCGTATCGCCAGCCGCCATAAGGTATCTATCGACCGCGAGGCGGCCAGGCTGCACGGCACCGGCGCGGTCTCAGGTGGCGTAAGTGCAACTCCTGGGTGGCCCAGGGCGATCTCCTGAAACGCAAGTGAGGTGTGCAGCCCGTTTTCGCGTATGCTGTACCTTTAGGCGTGCCTCCCACCGTTCGCATCGAGCTGGCCAGCGCTCGGAAAATCCGCGAGCGCAACAAGCCGCACTACCGGCTGGCGCACTGGCCCATTTGGATCTTCGTGTTCTTTCTGGCGCCCGGGCCGCTGACCTTCCGTCTGTTCGCGTATGGGTTCGATCGCTGGATGGCCCTGTGGCTGGGCGCCGTTCTGCTGGGCACCGGGATCGCGGGCTTGCGGGGCAGGCTGCCGGGAGTGGAGCCGCGTCCTTACATCATCCGATTCACCGAGGACAAGCCCAACCCGTGGTACCGGCGCATCTGCTACACGTTCGCATGGAGCGCGGTGATCACCTATGCCGTCCTCAACACCGCGGGCATGGTGGATGCCATCGCCACGGGCCGCTGGCAGCTTCGCCAGATCTATGAGACGGCCTATTTCCCGCTCGCCGGCGCTATCTGGCTGCTGGGCCTGGCGGGCCTTCTGCCGCGAGTGCGGCCGTCGACAAAGGGCGAGGGGGACGAGCGGCGCTATTTCTACGGCTCGGTGTGGGCCGTGGCGGTGGCCCAGCCCGTCGCCGGGTTGCTGTGGGTAACGCTGCCACGCGGGCTGGCCGGCGATGTCGTCAAGCTCGCGGTTTTCCTGGCCATCCTCGCGCTAATGGGCCTGTTGGCGCGCCGGGGCGTATTGCCGCGTACCCGGCGAATCGTGCCCGGCGAACTGGCGGTGTCGGACTGACGCCTTTGATTCCCTACGCGCAGACCGCCCGCGCGGCCGTCCCGTTGCCGGGCGCGGCGCTGAGCTGATCGGCCACCCGCGCCAGCAACGCCTGCGGGGCGAAAGGCCGGGTCAGAAAGCCTGAACATACATCGGTGGCGCTGTAGCACTCGTCGGCGTCGTCGGCCGAACTCGCCACCAGCAGCACCGAAAGAAACGGCGACTGCCGGCGAATCCGCCGCGCGAGTTCCGTTCCGGACATCCCCGGGAGACCGGCGTCCGCCACCATAATGTCGATATTGGTCCGCCAGCATTGGAAGAGTTCCAGCGCGGCCGAGCTGGTGGCCGCTTCCAGCACGCGGTAACCCTGCTCGGAAAGCGTGGAGGCCATGAAGCGGCGTACCGCGGCTTCGTGTTCCACCAGAAGCACCGTACCCGAGGCCGTCTGCAGACGCGTGAGCTGATTCGGAGAGTGCGCGGTGCGGCTGCGCATCCCATCGCGCTCCTCCAGCGTCTTGATCCTCGCCAGCAGCGTGGTCCGCTTGATGTGCAGCAGATCGGCCGCGCGGGCCTTGTTCCCCCCCGAGTGCGTCAGCGCCTGGTCCAGCAGCGACTTTTCGAACGCGCTCACCACTTCGTCGAAATCGAGACCATCCTCGGGAACCGTGATCCACGGGCGCTTCGGCTCGGGTCGCTCGCGTCCGGAAGCAGCCACCGGGAAATCGCTGGGATACAGAATGCGGCGGTCGCCGCTGAACGCCACGGCCATCTCCACGGCATGTTCCAGTTGCCGTACGTTGCCCGGCCAGTCCAGCGCGGACAGGCGATCCATGGTCTCCGGGCTGATCTGCTTTTCGGGCAGGCTCTCGATGCGGCAGGTCTTGTCGATGAAGTGATGGAGCAGCAGGGGAACGTCTTCGCGCCGGTCGCGCACCGCGGGCAGGCGGATGGGCACTACATTGAGACGGTAGAAAAGATCTTCGCGGAAGCGGTGCTCCCGAACGGCCTGTTCCAGGTCCATATTGGAGGCGGCAATGATCCGCACATCCACGCGCACGGTTTCCGAGCTGCCCACGCGCTGGAACTCCTGCTCTTGCAAAACGCGCAGCAGTTTGGCTTGCACGCCCAGCGGCAGGTCGCCGATTTCATCCAGAAAGAGCGTGCCATGGTTGGCCTGCTCGAAGCGGCCGACGCGGCTGGTATGAGCGCCGGTGAAAGCGCCGCGGGTGTGGCCGAAAAGTTCGGCTTCAATCAGATTGGCGGGCAGGGCGGAGCAGTTCACGGCAACCATAGGGAGGTGAGAACGATTGCCCGCCATGTGAATGGCCCGGGCGACCACCTCTTTTCCAGTTCCCGTCTCGCCCGAAATCAATATGGTGCAGCGGCGCGCGGCCACCAGCCGGATCGCGTCGCAGATTTGCTGCATCGTGCGGCTTTCGCCTACCAGCAGGCGCCGCCACGGTTCTGCTTCCTCCGTACCGGCTGCGGGCGTCCGGCGGGACCGGCCACGGTCGAGCGCCGACGCGATAACGGCTTCCAGACGGTCCAGATCGAGTTCTCCAACCAGCACGTAGAAGGCGCCCATGCGGGTCAGCCGGATCGCGTCGTCCACGGTGCCGGCCCGGTCGTGCACGATCACCGGAAGACCCGGATCGCCGCGCAGCAATTCGTACAAGGCTTCTTCGGCCGCGCAATCCTCGCACGGCAACCGCAGCACCGCCGCCGACATGTGCAACTCCCCGGCGCGCTCCACCGCATCCCAAATGCTGCCCGCCGCGACGACGCCGTACTCGCGCGACGCCCGCGGACCCTCCGCTTCCTCGCCGATCCAAAGCACTCTGGAAGACACGACTGTTTCCCTCACTGGCTTCTGAACAACTATTGAAAGTCGAGTGTAAGCCGAACTGGTGAGCAAATCTATGAATCTTGTGCGGGGAGGGACACTCCCCTATGGAGGGATTACCGGCAGTACTGGCGCGGGCGCGCCAGGCGTTTCATCGCATAAAGTTATAGGCGCTATCTGCCGAGATAGCTGGATCGTATCCAGCCTCTTTGGCCCTGGCCGGCAACCTCGATGCAGGTCAGCGCGCCGCGAACTTCCAGTACCCGGACCTTCGCGCCCCTTCGCACGGAACTCAGCGCGCCGGCCTGGATCATCTCTTTCAGACGGGAGTCGCCTTTTGCGTACTCGCCGCCCCAGGTCTCAAACGCCTCGCCGTCCTGAAGGAGGGGCAAGTCCTTCAAGCGTCCGATCACCGTCGCGGTCCTCGCCGAAACAATGCGATCAGCCTCGCCCACGTTCTTATCGTGCGGCGGGTTGACGATTCGAGTCATTTTGGCCAACTCAGGCTTTTTTCTTGAGGCCTCAGCGATCTGCCTGAGATTCACGCGCGCCGGAACCCGGGCTGCCGCTCGCAAGGGCGGCGCGGCGGGCTTCGCAACCGGGGCCGGCTGGGGGAGGGCGGCGGCCACCGGCAGCGTCGCCGGAGCCGGCTTGGCCGATAGCCGCGCAATTGTATGGGTGGCCGGCATGGCGGAGGGCCGGCTGGCGACGCGAATGTGCTCGAGGGCGGCGGCCATCGAGACAAGCGCCAGGGCGGTCAGCACGCAGAACGAAACCCACTCGGTGGCGTTGCTGGTGGCGAGCGGCGACCTCAGGCTGATTCTAACCACGGCTGGCGCCTCCCGGGACTGCTGCGTGTGCCGAAGCTTTGACGGAGAACAGAGCGGGCGTCAGGAAGCCGTGCCGCCAAACTTCGCCAAGGAACCCGTCGGAACCTCGTTCGCTTGCCGTAAATCGTTGAAACATAAAGTGAACCATGTCCATCCGTCGATTCTGTTCCCTCATCGGAGCCCCGGCCTCCCACCTGGTACCCGGCAATCCGAGTACCGTCGAATTTTCCTTCTAAAAACACCCAGGCTGCCTCGATACGGATCTTAGAGGAAGAAAATCCCGCCATGAAGCGCTTGCTGATTCTTGCCTTCGGTTCGTGTCTCTTGTGCAGCACGGTCTTCGCACAAGAGGTTCGATTATCGGAGGTGGAGGCGAAGAAAATAGTCAAGGTGAGAACCAGTCCGGAATACCCGCCGCTCGCCAAGCAGATGCGGGTCACCGGAGAGGTCAGGCTCGACGTATACCTCAATGAGGACGGCTCTCTCGATAGAATCCACGTCATCAGTGGGAATGCGTTGCTGGCCGGCGCGGCCCAGAACGCCGTGAAGAACTGGAAGTTCGGTCCTCCGGTGGTGGATGACAAGGCCGTCAAGGCCGTGGCCAGCTATTCGTTCAGCTTCGGGTTGTGAGCGTTCGCCGTAAGGCGCTTGCGGACGTTCCAGCGGCTGAGAAACGCTTCTTGCGCAAACTCTTCGGTTTCCCTTCCCGCGTCGTATTGCCATTCCGATATGCGGCGATCCTTCAACTTCACCAGTAGTTGAAACTTCCGCTCCGCTTCCAGCACAACCTGACGCTGTTGCCCGATCAACGCAGCCTGCTGGGCCTTGCGCTGCGCGAGAGTCTTCAGTTTCTCTTCCATGTGCAAACGGAATGTCGCCAGGCTTCGGAAATCCGTGGACACCATAACCTGCTGGCCGCGGATGCTGTCTTCGGCGGCGATTCCCTGAGCGCGCGTCTTATCGATAGCCGCGATGATACGCTGCTCCTCGAGAAAAAGCTGCTGCAGTTTCGCCTGTTCCTGTTCGAGAGTCATCTCCCGCCAGCGCAGCACACTGTCGAGGGGGAAGCGAAATTGCTTCATGGCATGTCCTTACGGCAGCAATTGCGCGAGCTGCCGCAGGCCCGACAACGTGTCTTCCAGCGTCGATTTCTCGCGCGCGTCCTGCCTGAGAAAACCGAGCATGCGGTCGCGGGCTTTGATGCTGGCATCCAGCTTGCTGTTGGTTCCCGATACATAGGCGCCAAGCTGGATCAAATCCTCCGAGCGCTGATACGTGGACATCGCCTCGCGCACCTTCTGCGCGCAGGCCAGTTGCTCTGGAGTAGCCACCTGCTGGGTGACGCGCGACACCGAAGCCAGAACGTCGATGGCCGGATAGTGGCCGGCCGAACCAAGCTGTCGAGAAAGAACAATGTGCCCATCCAGAAGGCCGCGGACGGCGTCGCAGATGGGTTCGTTGAAATCGTCGCCCTCCACCAGCACGGTGAAGAAGCCCGTAATGGAGCCTTTGGGAAACGCGCCGGCCCGCTCGAAGAGCTTGGGCATCAGATTGAACACCGAAGGCGTATAGCCTTTCTGGCTGGGCGGTTCGCCTGCGGCAAGTCCGATTTCGCGCTGGGCCATGGCCAGACGGGTAACCGAGTCCATCACGAAGAGCACGCTGGCGCCCTGGTCGCGAAAGTATTCCGCCACGGAGAGCGCCACGTGGCAGGCGCGCACGCGCAGGGGCGCCGGGCGGTCCGAAGTGGCTACCACCACCACGGAGCGCTTGCGTCCCTCCTCTCCCAGCTCGTTCTCGATGAATCCGCGCACCTCGCGGTTGCGCTCGCCAATCAGAGCGATCACCGTGACATCGGCCGAGTTCCCGCGAGCCATGGCGCCCAGCAGCGTGCTCTTGCCGACGCCGCTGCCCCCAAACAAGCCCACTCGCTGCCCGAGTCCGCAGGGCAGCATGCTGTCGATGGCGCGAATGCCGGTGACCAGCGGCTGGTGGATGTGCGCGCGGGTCAGCGGGCTGGCCGGCGCGGCATAGAGGTCATACCACGAGGAAGGACGAATGCGCGGGCCGCCATCCATGGGCAAACCGAAACCGTCGAGGACGCGGCCCAGCAGATCCGGACCGACCGCCACTCGCGCATCCTCAAGACGGGCAACAATGCGGTCGCCGAGCTGCAGTCCGTCCGTCTCCTCCAGAGGAATGGAAAGCACGCGGCCGTTCCGGAACCCTACCACCTGGGTGCGAATGCGCTTTCCCGAGGAGGCCAGAATCTCGCAGAAGCTGCCCACCGGGGCGGCCGGACCGCGCGATTCGATCAGCAGACCCACCAGCTCGGTAACCACGCCGCTCCAGCGCAGCAGCTCCATGCTCTCGAGGCCGCTCAGGTAGCCGTTGAGATCGGCGCGTTCGGTGGTGGAGTTCATGGGTTCAGCTTGTCGGCGAATCCGCGTTCGATCTCGCGCAACTGGCTGTCCACGGACGCGTCCAGCGCGCCCAGGGACGTCTCGAAAATGGCGTCTCCGCAATTGAGCGAGGCGTCGGCGGCCACTTCCAGAGCGGGCGCGCGGCCAGCGGCTTCCAGACAGGAGCGCACCGATCCCACCTGGCTGGGATGCACCCGCAGCCGGTCCACTTCGCGATTCTGCAAGCGGTCAAGCGCGGTGCGCACAATCCCTTGCAGGGCGTCGGGATCGATGGCCAGCTCCCGATGCATCACGCGTTTGGCGATCGCCAGCGCCAGTTTGACCAGGTCGGCCTCGGCCTGGCGGCGAACATGATCGCGCAAATTCGACAAGTCGGCGGCCGCGCGGGAGAGACGCTCCAGAACCGGCTTCAGTTCCGCCGAGGCTTCTTCACGGCCTTTGCGCGCGCCTTCCTGGAACGCGGCATCGCGGGTCTGCTGGATGCGCGCCTGCGTGGCCCGCTCGAGATCCGCAAGCTGGCGCTGGAGCACTGCGGAATCCGCGCTGGAATCCCCGCTGGGACGAGGCGCGCCGGCCGTGTAACCCTCGACGGGCTGCCACACCATGGCCTCCACCGCTTCCTGCGGCTTTCCCTCGGCCAGCACCCTACATAACATACTGTTCGCCCACCGCGCCCTTCAGGCTGAGCACGCCTTCGCTTTCCAGCTGGCGCACCACGGAGATGATCTGTTGCTGGGCGGCGTCCACCTCGCGGATTTTCATCGGCCCCAGCGCGTCAATGTCTTCCTTCAGCATTTCCGCGCCGCGCTGGGACATCGCCGTGAACATGTGATTGCGAAGCTGTTCGCTGGTTCCCTTCAATGCGCAGGTGAGCACCTTGCGGTCCACCCGCGACAAAACTTCCTTGATTCCGACGGCGTCGATGAGCAGCAGGTCGTCGAAAACGAACATGAGCTGGCGGATGGTTTCAAACAGATTCGTATCCTGCTGTTCGATGTCCGCCAGGATATCCTTGCTGCTGCCCGAATCGAGGCGGTTGAACATTTCCGAGACCGCGCGCACGCCGCCGTATGATTCGCGGCTGAAATCGCCGAGGGTTTTCAGCTTCTGCCCGATCACGCTGGCGATCTTGTGGATGATCTCTGGCGAAATCTGGTCGAGATTGGCCATGCGAATGGCCACGTCGGACCGGATGCGCTGGGGCAGTGAAACCAGAAGAGACGCGGCCTGCGTCGGATTCAGGTGGGAAAGCACCAGCGCGATGGTCTGCGGGTGCTCGTTGTGGATGAACTTGGCAAGCTGCTGCGGATCGGCCCGTTGCAGCGCGTCGAAGCTGGCGGCGTCGCTGCCGAGCGATTTGGACAAGCGGTCCATCAAACGCTTGGTGGTCTCCGGACCGAACGCCGTCATCAGCATCTTCTTGGCGTAGTCGAGGCCGCCTTTGACGATGAACTCCTGGGCCAGAGTCATCTGATAGAACTCTTCGAGGATGTTGTCGGCTTGCTCGGCGTTGATGTTGGTGATGCGGGCGACGGCTTGCGTGACCAGGTTCACCTCGTCCTCGGAGAGGTGTTTGAGAATCTCCGCGCTGGAGTCCTCGCCCAGGGTCACCAGAAACAAGGCGGCCTTTTGAAAGCCGCGGAGTTTCTCGGTTTGCGCAACGTTGACGATCATGGTTTCTTCCAGAACGCACTAAAGCGAATCACCAACGCGGCTCCCGCCCCGTGTCCGGTCATTTCGCGTCTTCCTCCAGCCAGCCGCGCAGAACGCTGGCAGCCAGCGCCGCGTCGGTTTTCACGCTGTCCTTGAGATGCTGGCGCAGCACTTCCACCTTCTTGGTGGTCACCGGCGGAAGGCGAAGCTTGTCCTGCATCTCCGCGAGGAACTTCTGTTTCTGGTCCGTCTGAGACTTGATCTGCTGCTGCACGCTCTCGCCCGCCGCTCTGGTGATCTCCTCGCGTTCCGCGGCCATTTCGGCCGGGGTCATGAGGGTGGCGGCTGGCGGACCGATGGCCGGCTGCGCGGTGACTGCGGCCTCCGTGCCCCCGCGGCGCTTTCGCATCAGCAGCATGGGCACCAGCACCATCAGCAGAACCGCCACGGCGGCGCCGATCAAAATGCGGCGATCAATCGATTCGAGCCAGTTCTTCGAGGGCGCGGGCATCGGCTCCGATGGGAGTGGAGGCTCCGATACCAGCGTTTGTTCGAAAGGCAGGCTCTCGATCACCAGTTGGTCGCCGCGGTCGGTGGAGAGCCCAATCGCGCCGGCCACCAGGTCATGAATCGCTTTCAGCTTCTCCGGCGTGGGCGGCACCATCACCTTTTGCTTGCCCTGCCAGCGCACGTCCTGATCCAGCAGCAGCGAGGCCGAAATTCGCTTGATGGCGCCCTCCGGCAGCTTGGTATGGCGAACCATGCGGGAGGATTGATACGTAACGTTCTCGGTTCTGCGCGCCACGCTCGAGCCGGATGCGGTGGGTCGGGATGACGGGCGCGGCAGGTTGGAGGCCGTTCCCGGAATGCCGCTGGTCTGCGTTCCCGGACCTCCCGCGACATCCTCGGTCTTCTGCGAGGTCAGCATAACCGAGCGCGCCGGGTCGAAGATCTCGTCGCTTTGTTCGCCGCTGGTGAAGTCGCAATCCACCGAGACGCCCGCGCGGAATTTGCCGTCTCCCAGCAGCGGCTCCAGCGTCGAGTTCATCTTCGCCAGCAGATCCTTCTCTATCTGTTGCCGGTATTCGAGGGCTCCCTCCGAGTTGTCGTCGCCGTCAACGGAGGGTTTGCGCGGCCGGTTCAGCAGGTTTCCGCTCATGTCCAGCACGGTAACGGATTCGGGTGTCAGCCCTTCCACCGCGCCCGCCACCAGGTTGGTGATGGCCAGGATATTCTGCGGACTCGGGTGCGCGCCCAGGCGCAGATGCAGGAGAACGCTGGCCTTGGCCGGTTCGCGGGATTCCAGGAATACCGAGTCGCGGGGGAAAGTGATGTGGACGCGCGCGTCCTGCACTTCGTTCAGCGAGCGGATGGAGCGCTCTAGTTCGCCTTCCAGAGCGCGGCCATAGTTAACGTGTTCCGTGAAATCGGTGATTCCCAGATTGCTCTTGTCGAACAGCTCGAAACCGATACGGCCGGTCTTCGGCAGGCCCGCTCCGGCCATTTCGAGGCGCAGCTCGTCCACCCTGGCTGCCGGAACCAGCACAGTGGCGCCGTTATCGCTCAGCCGGAACTCGGTGCTGGATTCCTTGAGTTTCTGCACGATTGTGGCGGCGTCCTCGGGGGCCATTCCCGTGAAGAGCGGCCGGAAGTCGCTCTCGTGCTTCCAGTGCACCAAACCGCTGATGAGCAACACCGCGGCGAGAGCCGTGACGACAATCGTGATCCGCTGCTTCAGGGAGAGCGCCGAGACAAGCTTTCTGAATTGCTCCATGGCTCTGAGTCAGACCGGTCAGACCTGCATGCGCATGACTTCCTGATACGCCGAAACCACCTTGTTGCGAACCTGCATGAACATTTCGAACTGGAGATCGGCGCGCTGTGTGGCCAAAATCGTGGAGTGCAGTTCGTCGCTCTCGCCGGAAAGGAAGCTCTGTACGGCCGCGTCCGCGTTATTTTGCGTTGTGGACACGTTCTGGATGGCTGAATTCAGAAGTGACTTGAACTCGCCGCCGCCCTGCTGCGTCGACGCCGAATCGAGTCTGGGAGCTTCGATAATGGGCGCGGCGGAGACGGCTGAGATAGGAGCAGTCATATGCTTACTTGAGGAGGTCGATGGACCTCTGGATCATGTCCTTCACGGCGCCCATGGCCACCACGTTCGCCTCATAACCGCGGGAGGCTCCGAGCAGATCCACCATGTCCTCGGCCGGATTCACGTTCGGATAGGAGACAAAACCGTCCTTGTCCGCATCGGGATGGCCGGGCATGTAACGCCGTTCAGGCGGGCGGCTGTCGGTGATCACCTGGCTCACCGCCACGCCGTTGCCTTCGCCTTCGAGAGCGGACTGAAACTCCGACGCGAACGGCGACGATGTGGACGATGTCTGAAAAACCACGTCCCGGCGCTGGTAGGGGCCGCCTTCGGCCGTCCTTGTGGTGTCCGCGTTAGCCAGGTTTTCGACCAGGATCTCGGCGCGCTGCCGTTGCGCGGCCATGCCGGACGCGCTCACCGATAAGGTGGAGAAGAGGCTCATGACTGCGAACTGCCTCCTTCGATGGCCAGTTTCAGCGTTCGGATCTGGCCGCGCATCAGGTTCGAAGCGATGTTGAAGCGGAGATCGTTTTCGGCAAGCAGGCGGGCTTCGCGGTCGAGGTTCACGTTGTTCCCGTCGTTCTTGACGGTAAGGCCCTGAACTTCCTCAACGTTGGGCGGCGCGCCTGTGAGAGCGTTTTGAAACTCCGTTTGGAAATCGATGTCTTTCGTTTTGTAACCGGGAGTATCCGCATTGGCAATGTTGGCGGCCACCAGTTTCTGGCGGTCCGCGAGAAGCGTCATGTATTGTTCGAGGTTGTTAGCGACGCCGTCCAGCATGACGCTTCGGCATGGTGCAACGCGGCTGCCAGCCCAACCCGTTGTAAACAAGCGCTGGGGGGATGCGAAATCCGTCAGGAATCGGACGCAGCGTCAAAACCCCGCCAACGGAATGACAGCGGAGGGTTGGGCACGGCCTGCCCGGGCTCGGCTAAAGATCGGACCCGCATGCGTCGATCTCTTGATTTAGCATCAGTATGGCCAGAAAGGCACACGCGCTTTCCAACATGCCGGCGTTCCCGCCCGTGGCGGCAAAGCTGTTACGGGTTGCTTCCGACGAGAACGCGGCCACAACTGATCTGGTGCATCTGTTGCGCGCCGATCCGGCGCTGTCGGCCGAAATCATCCGCTACGCAAATTCACCGCTGTTCAACTTCGCCAACGACATCCGCACGCTCGATCAGGCCGCTCCGTTGTTGGGGGTTCGCAAAATTCGCTCGCTCGCGCTGGCTTCCATCGGGCGTACGTACATCCGCGCGGTGCTCATGATGGATGAGCTGCGAGTGTTCTGGCGGTATAGTTTGGCGTGCGCGCTGCTGTCGGAAACGCTGGCGCGCTTCTGCTCCATTCCCGAGGACACCGCTTACTCCTCCGGGCTCTTGCATGACATCGGCCGTCTGGGGCTGATGGTCACGCATCCGTCCGAATACGCGATGCTGCTGCAGACGGCCGCGGCAAAGCTCCGCATGGGCGAGGCTTTCGATCTGCCGGAGTATGAACGCAGCCTGTTCGGCCTGGACCGCTACGAGGCTGGTGAGTGGCTGGCGCGGGAATGGAACCTCCCTCCCGAACTGTGCGTCATCGCCGGAGGGTTCCCGGAGCGAGACGAGCAGAGCGATCTGGACCTGCTCGGTGTGGTGCACGCGGCCTGCCGTCTGGCCAACAGCCTCGGCTTCTGTGTTTTGCCGAATCCGAACGGGCCATCCTACCGGGATGTTCTCGACAAGCTGCCTCCCCACGTAGCGGCTTCCTTTCCCTCCGAAGCCGAAGAGATGCGCGTTCGCCTGGAAGAGGAGATCGCCATGCTCGATCATGATCCCCGCGAAGCGCAGAGTGCGCCGGAGATGCAAACGCTGCTCGAAATCGACCGGCAACCCAACGGAACAGCCCCGTCTGGCGGCAGCCCTGAAGCAACGCAGCCGGCCGGCGGAAAGCGAAACCTGTGGGCGGTGGCGGTGGCCGGAGCGGTTGTGCTGGTGATCGTGCTGGTGTGGATGCGGCTGGCCGGCTGAGAACCCGGCCTTACCAAAGAACAACCGGCTTGCCCCGCGTGATGCTCAGGCTTCAAGGCGCCAGGTTCGCGGTTCCTCGGAAGTTCCACGATAGCCCAGCTCGCACTTCGTTTCGCGTAAACTGCCGCTCGCATACGCCCGCAACGAACGCGCCAGCTGGAGCAGGGTTCGCGTGGACCGGATCGCCTCCGCCAGCAGGACATCGCGTTCGAGCGGCGAATTCGCCGAGGCAACGCCATCCAGCACTTCCAGTTGAAACGAGGCCAAAAGAGCCTGCGCTCCTTCGATATCTCCGAAAGCAATCGCTTCCGCGAGTTTTTGCGCGGTACTAGAAACCGAGTTGGGCGTCTGCATTTTGCGTCTGGAACATCATCTGCAAGTAGTTAGCCTGCTGCTCAAGTGTGGCGATCGACGCGTCGGCAGCGGCCATCTGCGCGGTCAGGTTCTGCTGCAACTGGGTAATGTTGGCCTGGTCGGTGGTGATCTGGTCGCCCAGGCTGTTGACCTCGTTGGTCAGGTTCTGGTTGGCCAGCGGCAGGAGCCCGGTGGTGGGGTCGTTGATGCTGGTAAGGATGTTGTTCGCGGCGCCCAGGAAGCCGGTGTTACCCGACACGGACCCCAGGAAGTTGAGCACATCGGTCATGTTCGCGCTCGTCGCCTGGGAAAAGGTGCTCGCGCTGAAATCCAGATTGCCGTTCTGATCGAAGGTGAGGCCAATGTTCGCAAGCGACGTAACCCCGCCCGACCCTCCGGCGTAATTGGCGAGATCGTTCAAAGACTCCGTCAGGCTGAAAATGGTGCTGTCGCCGGTGAGAGCGCCCCCGTTCTGCCCGCGGTTTTTCTGGACTTCCGCCAGGGCGGCGTTGTACGCGTTGGCGAACGACGCGAGGGAGTTCGAGATGCTTTGGCCGTTTTGGGAAACCGTGATCGTGGTGCTTCCCTTTCCCAGCACGTTCACGGTCAACCCTGGAGACAGCGCCAGGCTTTGCGTGGTGGAGTTGACCGACGGCTCCCCGTTCACCTGATACTGCACATACGCGCCGCCCGATAACTGCGTCAGCAGATCCGAGTTGTTGTTGCCGTTGTCTTCCAGTTGGACCGTATCCGGGGCGAAGTTCAGGCTCTGTACCGACAGCCGGTAGTCCGGCGACGATGAGCTGCCGACGTTGACCACCGTGGCCTGCACGTTGGCGCCGCTGGCGTTGATGGCGTTGGCCAATCCATCCAGCGTGCCGGCGGAATCGGTGATGGTGTATGAGGTCGAATTCACCAAAAGCGTGAAAGAGGTGCTCGTACTGATGTTCGTCTGCGTTGGATCGCTAACCTGAAGCAGGCCGGTGTCGTTGCTGATGGTGTTCGTGTTTGCGCCGATGCTGCCTACTGTGAGCGAGTAGGTGCCCGCCAGCACCCCCGCGCTTACGGACGCCGAGGCCACGCTGGTGTCGCTCGCCGTGGCGGCGAAGGAACTTGAGCCAGTGGCGCTGTCAATGGAACTGAGAGCGGTGCCCAGTGAACTGAAATCGCTGGAGAGCGTCCCCAGTTCGGCCTGCTGATTCCCAATAGTGGTCTGCTCAGTCTGCAGATTGTTCATGGGAATGGACGCGATGTTGACCGCGTTCTCAATCTGCTGCGCAAGACTGGACGAGAAGAGGCTGCTGCCGGTGAAACTGCCCGCGGAGGTACTGGAAGTGCTCATTTTTCAGCTCGTTGAAAACAAAGCGATCGCGGCCGGCCCTCGGTTGATGGGCCGGCCGCGTCCTTATACGCCTCTTAAGATATCGGCCGCGGGGGCCGAAACCTGCAGAGATTACTGGAGCAGTTTCAACACGGCTTCGGGCGAGGAATTCGCCTGCGCCATGGCTGCGATGGAAGCCTGCTGCAGAACCTGCGCCTTGGTGAGGTTGGCAGCTTCCGCGGCGACGTCCGCGTCCTTGATCTGGCTCTCCGCCGCCGAGAAGTTGGTGACCTGCGACTGGGCCAGAGAGATGGCGTAGTTCAGCGTGTTTTCGCCGGAGCCGACAGCGCCCTGGACGAGGCCGAGCGAGGTGACCGCGGCATTGATAGCGAGAATCGCGTTCTCGGCGTTACCGATCGCGCTCGCGTTTGTGGTTGGCGCGGTCACGGTTTCAGCGGCTACGGTCGTGCCGAACAGCGAGGTGGTGGCGCCGGTGGCGGCCGTCTCCGCGAGGCTGAATGCATTGGCGCTCTGCAGAGTGATGGTCGATCCGTCCGCGGTCCCGTCGGCGGTGGCGTACACGCCGCTGCCCTTTAACTGAGAGTTCAAAGAGGCCACCGCATCGGCTACGGTGTCGGCGGCGTTGGTGCCGGACGTGGCCGCGCTCAGATCGAGACTATACGAGGTTCCGCCCACGGTGAGGCTGAGGGTTTCGTCGGCGGCGCCGGCGGTGAGGCCCGTAAAGGCGCTGCTCGCCTGATAATTCGCGCCGTTGACCAGGGTGGCGCCCGTGGTAACGGCGACGTCTGTTGGCGTACCCTGCGTGCCGATGCCGGCCGCAACCGAAAGCAGGTTGCCGCCGCTGAATTGCAGATCGCCGTTCGCGCCGATCTGGGAAGTGATCCCCTGCACGCCCGCGTTCGTAAGAGCAGTGTTGACGTCGCTCACGAACTGCGCGCCAGTGACGCCAGTAGAGGTTGCCGCAATGGCGATGTTGGTGGTGGTCACGGTGCCCGCGGCGTTCGCGTACGTCACGGCGAAGGTCTCTTCGCCTGCCGCCGTACCCGTTCCGCCCGCGATGTTGAACAGCGCGTTGGCGTTGCTCAGGTTGTCCACGCTGTTCTCGCCCGCTGAGGTGCCCGCGGCGAAAGAGGTACCGCCGCCGATTACGGTGGTTCCCTGCAGACCGAGAGACGTGGCGTCCACGGCGTTGGCGGATCCGCTCAGGTCGATGTTGACCAGCGAGGAGCCGGCCTGGTTGCTGGTGCGGCCACCACCGATGTACACGCTCAGTTTCGTGTTCAGGTTGCCGCCGGCGTTGAGCTGGATGTTGGCCGCCTGGCGCGTGATTTCCGACACGAGGCTCTGATATTCCTGGTTCAGCGTGCCGCGGTCACCGGTGAAGGTGCTGGTTGCCGACTCCGTGGCCAGTGACTTCAACTGGTTCAGGATGTTGGAAATGTTGCTCAGTCCGCCGTCGATGATCTGCAACTGGCTCAAGCCGTCATTGGCGTTGCGTACGCCCTGTTGCAGCTCGACGGTGTCACTGTTGTACTGATTGGCAACCGCGAGACCGGCCGGGTCGTCGGCGCTGCTGTTGATGCGGTAGCCGGATGACAACTGCTCAATCGTGTTGTTCTGAAATGCGGTGTTAACGTCCAGATCCTGTTGCGACTGGAGCGAGATTACGTTTGTTTGAAGCGAAATCATTGTCTACGTCCCTATATTTGAGATACCCGGCGTCCCTGCCGGGTGCGGCCTTTGTTTCTGCTCGGCCGTCATAACCTATTTCGTGACGCCAGCGGTTGAATTCTAATGTTTTTGGGCGGCCCGCCGATGTGGGCCTAAATTGGAACTCCCCGGGCGAACGTACCACCTGGATAGGGCATTAGTACCTCTCCACAAACCGGCGCAACTCCGCCCAGGCAGCCCTGAATCCTTATGATCGCGGTCCGATAGTGATCGCGCGGGATTACTTCACGGCCTCGAGGTTCAGGCTCATGAGGCTTCCGTTCTCCCGGTCGAGGTGCGGAAGATATGCCTGCGAGTAGTCGTCGATCGTGGCGTGCTCGGTGCTGCGCCAGTCCCACGGACGAACGTGGCGAAAGCCGGTTTTTTTAAGCAGGCAGGTGAGGAAGGCCTCGTCGAAGATGATTTTGTGGAAGTCCACGCCGTTCCGTTGACCGCCGCAGACCAGTCCCACCAGTCCGCTGTAGCCGTCCTTCAGGCCCTCGGCGTCGTACAGATGGCACACCGCGGCGAAGTCGGGCACGGCCAGGCGCAGAACTCCTTCGGGCTTCAGCACGCGGCGCCATTCCGCCAGCACATCGCGAACCTCATGACGTCCATAGTGTTCCAGAAGATGGCACGCATAGATCAGGTCCACGGTATTGTTGCCGATGAAATCGAGGCGTTCCGCGGGGCTGACGTGGTCGACATGAGGGAAGGGCTCGACGTCAATATGGACGAACCCGGGTATGAACTTCTTTCCGCAGCCGAGGTGGAGTTTCATTGAGTGATTTCCTGTTCTTTGGGGGCGCACCAGGCGGCCCACATCTGGCGAAGGGCGGCGCCGAATTGTCTGGCGAGGTCCGCGCTGTCGCCCAGCGGTGAAGCGGACAGGCGCGGCCGCAGTTCCCGCCGGAACCGCGACCGCCGCGGCGCGTCCTGAGCCAGTTCAGTGGCAATGCGCACGAAATCGTCCGCGTCCCGGGCGATGAGTTCCTCAAGACCCACGGTGGTTAGAATGCTCGCGCTCATTCTGCTGACCATGCGCTCGCCCGGCAGCGTCACCACCGGGACGCCCATCCACAGCGCTTCCGTGGTCGTGGTGGCGCCGGAATAAGGGGTGGTGTCGAGGGCGATATCCACGGTGCCGTAGAGCGCCAGGTACTCGCTCCGGGTTTGCACCTGGCCCATGAGGGTCACCCGGCTCGCGGAAATACCCGCGCGGACCAGACGTTCGTTCATCATGCTCATCTCGCCGGGGCCGGACATGCCGCGCGCTTTTAGAAGCAGCCGGGAGTCCGGCAGCGCCTCCAGCACCTTCGCCCACAGCGCGACCGACTCCGGTCCTACTTTTTGCAGCGCGTTGCAGGCGATGAAGGTGACCGGTCCGCGGTTGTCGCGATCCGCCACCTCGGGAGCGCCGGCTGGCGGCTCATACATCACCCAGCAGCGCGGCAGGCGCCAGATGCGCTCGCTGGTCAGGTGCCGCGTGTCCTGCGGATGCAGCACCCAGTCCGTGATCCAGTAGTCCATGGTCGGAAGGCCGGTGGTGTCGCCGTAGCCCAGATAGGTGGCCTGCACCGGCGCTGGTTTCCGCAGGAACACCGGCATACGGTTTCCGGACGTGTGCCCGGACAGATCCACCAGAATGTCGATGCGGTCAGCCCGGATGCGCTCGGCCAGTTGATCGTCCTTCAGGTCCAGGCATGGGAGCCACTCGTCCGCCAGCGCACGGAGTTCCCGCGTCGCAAAGTCGTTGTGGGAGGAGTTTGAATAGCAGACCACGGAGAACAGCTCCCGGTCCAGTCCGCGCAGGATGGGGGCGATAAAGAACCGGACGGGATGGTCGTAAAAATCCCCGGAAACGAATCCAATGCGAAGCTTTCGCGCCGCATCCTCGTGCTCCGGCGAGTGCGGGAATGCGCGCACGCCGGCGCCGTGTAGTTGTGCCCAGGTCTGGTGCGCCTCAAGAATCTCCTGATGCGACGCGGCGCCCCCCGCCGACAGCGTGAACAAGAGACCGGAATGAGTCCCGTGACGCCGCGGATCGGCCTGGATCGCCCGCGCGTACAAAGCGATCGACTCTTCCCGCTGGCAGAACTGACCGGCGATTCCAGCCATCCCCACCAGCGCCTCGGGGCTGTTGGGATCCACCGCCAGCGCAGCCTCGTACTCCTTGCGCGCCTCGCTCAGGGCTCCGAACTTCAGCAGCGCTCTGCCGGCGTGGCAATGCGCCAGCACCAGGCCTGGGTTCAGATTGATGGATTTCCGCGCGGCATCAAGGGCGGCATCGAAACGATTCTGCAGGTAGAGCGTCTGGGACAAGTCACAGTAGACTTCGGCACTGGGGGCAAGACGGGCCGCTTCTGTGTACGCCGCAACGGAGTCCACCAGATTGCGCCGCTCCGAGCATACCCGCCCAAGGCCGATCCAGGCGAGCGCGTAATCCGGCCTGAGCTCGATGCACAGCCGGTAAAATCGCTCGGCCTGCTCATAATCCTTCTGGATTTCCAGCAGGCACCCGAGGTTCTGATAAACCTCCCAGTGCCGGGGATCGATGGCGATCGCCTCCCCATAAGCCTGCAGCGCTCCCACCACGTCCTCGTTGTCCTGGCAGGCCGCGCCCAGGTTGCACCAGTGGGCCGCGCTTTTCGGCATGAGCATCGCGGCGCGCCGCAACACCGGCACGGCCTCCGCGAACCTGCGGCGATCTTTCAGGAAGTGCCCCAGGGAGGACAGGACCAGCGGGTTGGAGGGATACTCGCTCGCCGCCCGCTGCAACAGATGCTCCGCGTGCGAATGGTCTCCTTTACGCAGGCAGAGCAGAGCTTCGTTCAAACGCTGCGCGAGGCGGTTGGTGTTCGCGCGCGGCGAAGCGCGCCGGACATGTTTATTCACCGCGTTTCCAATAGCAGGTTATCGGCCATCCGATTGGCCTTCCAGCGGCCTGTAAACCATTGCATTTACTAGGCGTTGGATAGAACGAGTGTCAGAATCTCGACGGCCTGCTTTACGCATCGATCGCGAAAACTAAACGTCGCTCTTTACCACTGGCTCGTGTGGCCGGCCCAGGCTGCCCAGCGCGCTGGCCAGACGTGACAGTGCCACGGCGTCGGCTGTCGCCGCCACGCAGTTCTGCTCTCGCGTCAACTCCAGCTCCTTGCGAAACACAAGAATTTCCCGGGGCGCCATGATGCCGAGCTTCACCCGATTCGCCCCCGCCTCAAGAACGACCACTTCGATGTTTTCACCGATCAGCACCGATTCGCCCTGCCGCCGCCGGACTACGAGCATACGGTCTCCGGTTCTTCCGCCATCAGGGGATGCCGGTGGCTGTAGTTGCAACCGGTCTGAATGGCCTGAACGGCAACCCGGGTAGACAGGTTGATGACCACGGGCGACAGCAGATTGGCGGTCATCACGCGATCTGCTCCGAAAGCGACGATCACCAGACACGCCACCTCGCTTCCGATGGAGGGCTGCCTGGAGGAATCGAGCCCGATCGCGTCCAGATCCTCCGTGGAGATGAACAGGCGATAGGCCGCGTCAACCGAGAGAACGGGGAGCGCGACGAAGCAAAGATCCGGCGTTCGCAGGCTCTGCACGAACACCAGCGGCCGCTTGGACTCCTGGTCGATGAGCACGAATTCGCGTTCCTGCTCGAATCCAGGCAGCCCGCCCGGCACCTGAATCACGCTGTCTTCGGTGTATTCCATCCTCTCGAAATACTTCGTGCGGCACTCAGGCATGTCCAGTCTTCCCTTTCTGAGATTCCTTCCCGGAAGTCGCCGGCGCTGGCGCCGCGGGTGCGCTCAACTGCGGAACCTTCGTCGGCTCCCCGCTCATGCCCATCGGACTCACCAGAACAATATCCACGCGGCGGTTCCGGGCGCGCCCTTCCTCGGTGTCGTTGGAAGCCACCGGTACCGTATCGGCGTAGCCGACGATAGCCATGCGCTCCCGCCCAACATTGAACTTTGTGCTCAACAACTCCAGCATGGCGATGCTGCGCGCCGCCGAGAGCTCCCAGTTGCTGTGGAATCTGGGAGTGTCGATGGGAATGGAATCGGTATGTCCCTCGAGGCGCAGAGGGTTGTTCAGCTTCAGGATGACCGAGGAGAGTTTGGCGATGATCGGATAGGAGGACGTGCGGATGGTATTGTCACCAGAATCAAAGAACGCGGCATCCTTCAGGCTGATCACCAGGCCTCTGGGCTCCAGCGAAAGCTGCACCTGCCCCTTCCTGATCTCCACCTGGAGATCGGCGGTCAGCACCTTCATGGACGGCATCAGTTCATCCAGTTTCTTCGCCTGATCCTTCTGGGCCGCGGTTTGAGCCTGCTCCTCGGCCTCCTTTTGGGCTTCCTTTTGTGCGTCCTTGCGGACTTTAACAATCACCGCGGGACCCTTCATCGCATCGTTGCCCTTGCCTTTGTCGTAGACGGTTCCGCCAAGGATCGCCGCTATGGTGGGCACCTTACCGTCTTCCAAAGCCTTGGTCACGGCTTCGGAAACCGCTTTGGCGCGGCCTTTGTCGGCCTGGGAGGAGGCGAACATTACTACGAAAAACGCGAACAGCAGGGTGATGAAGTCGGCATACGATACCAGCCAGCGCTCATGGTTCTCGTGCGCGGGTTGTTTCTTCTTGCGCATGTCCGGCTAGCGTGTCGCCGCGGCGGGCACCTTGGCGCCGCCCGCGGGAGCTCCGGCCGGGGCCGCCGCCGGCTTATCGCCCTTCTTCTTCTTCTTCGCTTCCGCGTCCAGTTCTTCGCGCAGGTATGCCTCAAGCTTGCTGCGGATCAGTTTCGGATTCAGCCCTTCGGCGATGCTGCAGACGCCTTCCAGCATCATTTCCTTCGTGCGGATGGAATCCTGCAGCCGGGCCTTAAGCTTGTTGCCGGCCGGCAGCAGCACGATGTTGGCCACGCCGACGCCGTACACGGTGGCGACAAATGCCACTGCGATGCCCCGCCCGACTTCTTCGATGTTTTCCAGATGCTTCATCACCTGGATGAGGCCGAGTACGGCGCCGATAATGCCAATGGTGGGCGAGTACCCGCCGGCGCACTCAAAGACCTTGGCTTCGGCTTCGCCGCGTTGCTCTTCAAGGTGTAGTTCCAGATCCATCATGCGCCGCAGATCCTGCAGGTCCGTGCCGTCCACGGCCAGCGACAGCGCCTTGCGCAGGAAGGGGTCGGCGATCTTATCGATGTCCGCCTCCAGCGAGACAATGCCGTTCTTTCTGGCGCGGGTGGCGTATTCGAGAATCTCCTCCACCACGGCGGTGCTGGAAACCGCGCGATCGAAGAAAACCAGTGGCAATTTTTTGACGGCGGAGAGGAGAACTGACAAAGGCGTGGTGATCATCACCGCGCCAAAGGTGCCTCCCAGCACGATCATGGCGGCCGTAACCTGACGAACGTCGCTTAACTTCCCACCGTCCAACAGCAGCCCGCCCAGGATGCCCGCGGCAGCCAGAACAAGCCCGCCGATGGTGGCAAGGTCGATCTTCCCACCGGAGCCGGACTTGCCCTTGCCCTCCGCCTTCGAGGGCTTTCCCTTGGCGTCGGGCTTCCCCGTATCGGCTGCTACTGGTTTCTCGGCCATTCGTAGTCCGTGGCGCCGGCGGGTGCCGCATCGGCGTCCACCTCGCTCGTGTTATCCAATGTTTTCAGCGCTTCGCCGTGAATTGCCCGGCGGAAAGCCACCACCCGGTCCACCACCTGATCAGGCGTTTCCAGCACCATGAATTTCTGGCCGGTGGTCAGCGCAATCACGGTATCGGGCGTAGTTTCAATGTGCTCGATGAGGTCGGAGTTGACCACCAGTGGGACCCGGTTTAGACGCGTCAGACGAATCATGAAGGCCTGGCCGATGCCGGTTCCACGCCGGCGCGCCGCATTTGTCCACAGCACCTGATTCGCCATTCCCGGCGAGCCCGCGGATCAATCGCCGCTCGGGATCTGGTCTGAAGATTGCACGGCAACCCGGGAACGCCGTGAAAAGACAACTCTCCCAGCAGGAAATCGACGCCGTATTCCAAAGCTCGCAGCCGGACGCGCCCGGAGACTCCTCCAATCAGAAGGTCAATGTCTTCGACTTCCGCCGGCCGGACCGCATCGCCAAGTCGCAACTCCGCGCCATCTACCTGCTGCATGAGAACTTCGTCCGCAGCATCATGTCCAGCTTGTCGGCTTATCTTCGTACCTACCTGGTGGTGAATCTCGTCAGCGTGGAGCAGTTGTCCTACGCGGAATTTCTGGAGGGCCTGCCCTCCCCCACCTGCATGGCGTCTCTGGGCCTGCGCCCGTATGAGGGGAACGCCGTCCTCGAGATCAACCCCACGCTGGTTTTCCCGATTCTCGAAATCCTGCTGGGAGGCACCGGCAAGGTTTCCACCAGCATTCAGCGCGAAGTGACCGAGATCGAGCAGAACCTCATGGACGGGCTTCTCCGCATTGTGCTCCACGATCTGCGTGAGGCCTGGAAGACGGTTACCAACATCGATTTCACCATTCAATCGGTGGATACCGAGCCGCAGTTTCTGCAGGTGATGGCGCCGAATGAGGCGGTGGTCGCCGTCGGCATTGAAATGCGCATCGGCGAAAGCGCGGGTCTGATGAACATCGCCATGCCCTCGCTGATGATCAAGATGATGCGCCAGAAGTTCGACCAGCAGTGGTCCGTGCGCAAGTCCGAATCCACGGCGGATGAACAGAGCCGTGTACTGGAGCTGATCAAGCCCTCCAGAGTTGAAGTCGATGTCCGGTTGCCCGTTCAGAATATTCAGGCCCGGGATCTGCTGGCCCTGAAAGCGGGCGACGTGCTGGCGTTCGACCTGCCCGTGCATCATGCGGTGGATGTGGTGCTGAACGGCCGTCATCAGTTCAGCGGACATGTGGTAAACAGCGGACGGAAGCGCGCGGCAAGGCTGGATGCGCCGGCTGCCCGGTAACCGTCGAGACCTGCCGGAAATGCGGCGACAGCCGCGTCTTGCTCGCGCCGCGTCTCCTCGGCTCTGACACTCAGCGCACCCCGGCGTGGCGCAAATGGCGCAGCAGGTCCATCGGCGCCTTCATTCGTTGCACCTGCCAGTCCCCGCCTTCGCCGCGCAACCGGCGCAGACTGCCCACCACGCTCTCCAGCAGCTCGCGGCGTTCGTCTTCCAGAACAGAAAGTGGCCGCTCCATCCCGCACCGCGACTCCGCCCGTTCCAGTTCGGCTTCAAACTGGCCATAATCGGCGTCGTTCCACGCATCCAGGATTCGTCCGGCGTATTGTGCGACGCTCATTTCCCGAGTGGCTCCTGACGTTCGTATCGTGGAACGCCGCGCGAATTTTCGCTCAAATGACATCACCCGAGATAACTGAACAAGGTCTTGGTGGGCAGGTTCGCCTGAGCGGCGATGGCCGCCTCATACGCGGTCTGGTCGAGCGTGAGCTGCGTGGAGGCGGAGGTGATGTCCGTGTCGCGCAGTCCGCTTAACTGCGCCTGCAGCGAAGTCACCATCTGCGAGGCGCTCGTGGATGCGCTGCTGATCCAGTTTTCGCTGGCTCCCACCGTTTCCGCGCCCAGGTTCAATTGCGTCGCGGCCGTATTCAAGGCCGCCGCCGCGGTGTTCACGCCGGCCGGATTGTCGTTCTGGAGGGCTACGCGAAGCGAATCCACCGCCTGAAAGACGCTGCCCGATGACGAGTCGAAGATACTCTGCGCTGTGGGGATCGGAACAATGGAGTTTCCCTGGGCGTCGGTAATGACGCCGGTATTGGTGGGGTTCGCCACCGCCGCGACCGGAGGATTGGTCCCGTCGAACGAATATGGCTGGATTCCCGGGTTATCGCCGCCAAAGATATAGTTGCCGTTCACCGAGGTGTTGGCAATGGATACCAGCTGCTGTTCCAGGCTCTGCACCTGCTGCGCCAGCGACGTGTCGGTGGTCGCGGTCGTGGTGGTGCTGGCGCCCTGGGCAGCGAGGGTGTCCAGTTGATTGATGACGCTGTTCGCGGTCTGCAGCGCGCTGTCGGCCGTGCTGGCCACCGTATTCGCGGTATTCAGATTGGTCTGAACCTGGGTGATGCGATCGATTTCCCCCTGCACGCTGAGAATCTGCCCCACTGCGGCGGGGTTGTCGGAGGCCTCGTTGACGTCCACTCCGGAGCTGATCTGCTGGGTGGTCGTGCTGATCTGGTTCTCGAGCTGGTTCAGGTTCGCCACGAAGGCATCGTTGTTTGCGCCAATTCCTTTTAGCATCTGTTACCTCCGTGCGCCTTATGGCACGCCGTCCGTCATGTCCAGAAGGGCCGTCAGCATGTCGTTGATGGTGGTCACGGTTTGCGCTGAGGCCTCGTAGGCCTGCTGGAACTGGATGAGCTGGGTGGCCTCCTGGTTCAGCGAAATGCCCGACGCCTGCGAGCGCGTGTTCTCGGCCTGGGACAGCAGGTCCTGCTGGGTGGTCTGGTTGGCTGAGGCGCTGTCTTCCAGCGCTCCGATGCCCGAAGCGATGTTTGAATAGAAATCCGTATAGCCCATCCCCAGCGTCGGATCCGAGGCCGTGGCCAGCTGCGCGAGCTGGTCGGCGGTTCCGTTGCTGGACGTCGCCGACGCGGCCACCAGCTGCGCCGCGGTCATGTTCGGGTTAACCGCCAGCGTTTGCGCGGCGCTGGTGGCGCCGCCGGTGGTTGTAAACAGGGGGATGCCCGATGCCGGCGTCACCAGGCTGTTCACCTGAGTGGCAAACGCCTGGGCCAGTTGATTGAGGCTTCCCGCTTCGTTCGAATTGCCCATAACGCCCGCCAGCGTCACGTTACTGAAGGTCAGGAGCGCGGCGAGAGTGCCCTGGCTTACCGTGCTGGTGACGTCCTGTCCGTCCGCCCCGGTGATGGTGGCAATGGGCGGCGCGTCCGGATTGGTCGGGTTGGCCGGCGTGGTGAAAGCCACGCTGAGCGGACTCTGCGTGGTTCCCATCACCAAAGGCGTCTGCCCGCCCATGAGCACGTTCACCGTGCCATCGTTCTGAGTCTGGACGCTGATGCTGGTGAGATTCGAAAGGCTCTGGAGGTCCGTGTACAACTGGGCGCTCAGGCCGGCGTCATTGGCCGCCCCGCCGCGAATCTGCACGTTGATCTGCTGAATTTGCGACGAAAGCGCGTTGATCTGGCTCACCGTGCTTTCAAGCTGCTGGTTGGTGTTCACGGAAAGCTGGCTGATGCTGGAAGCGGTGTCGTTGAACTCCTGCGCCACCTGTTGCGCCGCCGTGATCACATTCTGCTGTGCCGACGAGCTGGTGGGCGTGGTGCTCCAGGCGGAAAACGCCGAATACAGCCCGCTCAAGGCCGCCGGAATCCCGCTGCTTCCGGAAACGTCAAAGTTCTGCTGCAGGGCGTCGAGGCTGGTGGAAGCCTGAGTCGCGGTGCCCAATAGCGCGTTCTGGGTTTGCACCGCCTCTTCGGCGAATTGATCCCGGGCATTCTGGACCGGACCGAACACCACGCCGCCACTGGTGCCCTGCTGCGGGTCGAAGGAAGCCGCCAGCATGGTCGGCGTCTGCTGGACGTAACCAGGCGTGGAGGCGTTGGTAACGTTGTTCTGGATAACTCCAATGGCCTGTTCGAGCACGTCCATGGAGTTGGCCGCGGAATTCAAGGACGTAAGGAGATTTCCCATGGGGTTTTCTCGCTGTGCTCAGGCGTTCAACATCAGCCGGCCGCCGCCTTCATCCCGCAGGAGTTGCCCATCCGGAGCGTAGGATGGAGGGCCCGGGGGCGCGGCCGAAACCCAGCCGCAGTAAAATGCCGCCGCCGCGTCGAGCAATGCCTGAACCCGCACCATATGGGCTCGCATGCGGCGAACCATTTGCTTGAGTTCGGGTTGGTTGATCTCCGGACCGGGAACCGCGCGAGAAACCGCCGAGCGGAGCTTTTCCGCGGCCTCGTGAAGCGCGCCGCGACACTGGGGCACTCCAAAGCGCATTTCGATAAGTTGCGCGATGGCGTGGCGAAGACTCTCGTCCGCGCTCTCCAGAGATTGTAGTACCGGTTCGGTTGCCATGTCTTGGATCGTCGCTGCGGAATATGGGAGCCTACCCTCCCAGCATGCTGTTCACCATCGCGCTGGCCACCTGTCCGGCGTCCGCCTGGTATTGGCCGCTCTGCACCAGCGCGGTTAATCCGTCGATTTTGGCCTGCCGGCTCGCGGACACCATGCCCGCCGAAAGCGATACCAGGCTGCTCGCACTCGACAGGTCTACCTGATCCGCGTCGTTGCCGCCTTGCCCCCGCTGACCGGACGGTGTGCCGGTGACATTCTGGGTTTGCGCGGCGTTTTGCGCGTTGCCGATGTTGTTGTTGGCGCTAGGATCGATTCTCATATTCGGTCGTCTCTGTTGGTAAAGGGACTCATATGGGCATATCGCAGGCCGCTCATCGCTTTTAGAGCGAATCTGGCGCCTTGCCGCCCCCCGCGTCAATCACCATGCGGTGTACTTTGATGATCAAATCCACCTCGCCCTGCCGCATGCTCAGTGCCGATGCAATCTGCCTCGGGTTATCGCCCCGCCGCAACAGGCGGAGCACCTGGCCACGACGGTTGAGATTGATGGAGGGGCTTCCGGACCACGGCATGGAAACGGCGGGAGTTGGCATGCTGTCTTCCAGACGCGCCCGAATCTGCTCGAAGGCGGCGCTCAGGCCGTCCACGGTCTCTTCCATCTGGTGGTTGCCTCGGGGTGTGCCCGGACGCCGCCGGAGTTCCAGCTTCAGCGACAGGAACAGGAAAATGCAGGCGATCAGGCTCGCGGCCAGTACTACGTAAGGAAGCCCCGGGCTAAGCAGGGCAGGTTCGATGATATTCATGCGCTGATCCTTGCTTGCAGATTTGGATTGACGGCAGTGAGATTCTGCAGGGCCATGCGGTCTCCCCGGCTGATGATTTCATGGATGCGAACGCCGTAGTTCCCATCAATTACAACGACTTCCCCACGGGCGATCACGCAGTTGTTGACCACCACTTCCACAAACTGATTCACGGGCCGGTCCAGCTCGATAATGGAGCCAGTAGCCAGTTTCAGGACCTCCCGGACCGGGAGGAATGTCCGCCCGAATGACACGCTGACGGGCATCTCCACGTCGAGCAGCCGGTCCAGCGTGGCGGGAAGGGTGGTGCGGACCTGTTGCCCCGCCGTGGCCGCCGCCGTATCCGTACCCGACGTCGCGCCGTCGCTTTCGTGTTCCCCAAGGGCGTCCAGGAACGCGTCGGGGAAGCTGATGAATAAAGGCTCAAACTCGGTTCCCCCGATGGCCAGGGTTGCGCTGGAGACGACGCCTTCCGGGACCGCCCCGGACGCCTCCGTGGCCGTGCCGCAGCTAACCGCTTCTCCCATGCGGGCTCCGGCATGCTGGGCCAGCCCGCTGGTCGCCTGCGCCAGGATTTCCTGCCAGGTCTCCTTCAACAGGCCTTCGTCCAGTTCCTCGATGCCGCCCGCCGCGAGCACCACCTTCGATATTCCCGCGCTGGTTTCCGCGGGCGTTGAAATGCGCAGTGGCGCTTCCGGGGCGTGACTGAAGGAATACTCCAGAGACGGCAGTTCGCCGGCTTGCGCAGTTGCCTCGGCGCTCGCTCGCGAGGATTCCACCGAAAGCGGCTGCTGCGCCATCATTTCCACGGCGGCGCGCAGGCGCGAGGTCCATTCGCGCGCTAGTTCGGCGGCAAGCTGGGTTCGTTCGGCACCGGTCATGGCGTCAGTAAATCCCCTTCCGGCTGGGCCACTTCTTCTCGATGTAGGCGCGCAGCCGCAGAATGCCTTGCAAACGCAATTGCGACACGCGGGTAACGTGGAGGTTCATAATCGGCGCGATCTCACGCAGATTCAGTTCCTCCTTGTAGTAGAGGCTCAGCACGGTGCGCTCGTTCTCGGGCATCTTGTTGATGCCGGTCATAATCACGCGCTCCAGCTCGGAGCGCTCCAGAATGTGGGCGGGCGAATCCTGCTCGTCGCCGGCAATAAACTTGAGTAGACTGATTTCCTCGCCGTCCTCGACGATGTCCAGGCTGCCCAGCGACACGCCGCGAAGGTCGATCAGCCATTGCTGGTATTCGGACACCGATACGCCCAGTTCGGCGGCGATCTCTTCATCGTTCGGGGCGCGCTTCAGACGCTGTTCGGCGTTGGCGATGGCCGCCTCCAGCACCTTCACGCGTTTGCGTTTGTGCGTGGGAATGCCGTCCAGTCCGCGGATACTGTCAAGGATGGCCCCGCGAATCTTGTACTCGGCGTACGTCCTCAGCGTGGCGTTGTGGCCGGGGTCGAAATTGTCGATGGCGGCGATCAGGCCGATGATGCCGGCCGAGATAAGATCCTCGATCTGAATATTCGGCGGCAGTTTCTCCTGGATGCGGGAGGCGATCCAGTTCACCTGGGCCATGTGCTCCAGGATGAGCCGCTCGCGGTCTTCCGGCGATCTTTCGGTCTGAGTCGCGTAACCCAACATTTCGGACCCCTGATTACTCAGGCTACTGTCAGCGCTGGCTCCCGCCATCCTTCGAACACCTTTCGGATCAGCCGTTCCTTCGAAGCCTCCGTAAGGTCTTCGGGAATCTGCTGACCGCAACCAAGATATGAGAGCGGCAACCGCGTGCGGATAGCCTGCTCCACGATTCCGCCGCAAGCTCCCCCGTCATCGACATTGGTGAACAGGAGGCGGGACGGTTGAAACATTGAAAATCGATCGGCGATTCGCGACAGCGCGCCTGCGCGCAACGTCGCGGGCATCACCAGTTGCACTTCAATCAAACGGTGCCGCGACAGGAAGAGCGCCAGCTCCGCGGCTTCGTCGGTGTCGGCGGGCCCGAAACCGGGCGTGTCAATCAGCACCAGATCCTTGCCGCTCGCTTCCTCCAACGCCTGCGCCAGACCGGCCATCGTGTCCACCGTCTGAAATGCAATACCGATGATGGAGGCGTACGCGCGTAATTGCTCCGAAGCGGCCACGCGGCATGTATCCGTGGAGAGAATCTGCAACGGCTTGCGGCTGGTCAATCCATACTTGAGCGCGAGCTTTACGATGGTCGTGGTCTTGCCGCAACCGGGAGGCCCCACCAGCGCCGTGACGCGGCGTTCGGCGTTGGGAACACCAAGGCCCGGCGAAGTTTCGAAACGCGAATCCAGCTCCGCCGCGATTGCCGTTTGCAGGGCATTGTCCGGCCAGGCAGCGGCGGCATTGGCGATGCGCCCGCCGTTCATGCGGACTTCCACCGCCTGCACCAGTTCGTGCGCGCACTCGTCGCTGAAGTCGGCGTTGAGCAGACGCATGTACAGTTCGCCCAGCTCGGGAACGGCGCCCGGAGCGGTCCAGCGCATATGGAAGCTCTGCCGCGACATGGAACGCCGCACCGTCTCGATTTGCCGGCGCAGATCGGCGATCTCCTGCGCTACCGTATCCGGTTTGCCGGGAGCCGGAAGGGCCGGTGACGGCTGCGGCGCGGCGGGGCCCGCGTCCGCGAACGCCAGGCCAAAGATCACCTCATAACGGCCCAGATGGCGGAACTCCGGCTCGGTGGCCTTGGAATTCATCAGCATGGCCTCGGGCCCCAGCTCCAGCCGGGCCAGGTCCATGGCCTCTTCCACCGATTCCGAGAAGTACGATTTGATTCTCATGGGAACCTCAGATCACTCCCAGCGAAAGCACCTTCACGCCGGACGGCACTTCGTTGTGCGAGAGGAAGAACAGGTTGCCGAGCGACGGCTCCACGATCTGCCGCAGGAAGCAGCGCGCACCCGAGCTGGTAATGACCGCAACGGGCATTTCCGGCTTTTCCACCTTTCGCTCGATTCGGTTCAGAATGTCGCGTACCACCTGCGGCGAGAGCGCCAGAATGCTGTTCTGCTCGGTGTGCTGAACCGCGCCTTCCACCGTTTGCTCCACCCCGGCATCCATCAGCCAGGCGGGCAGCTCGCCCTTCTGGTTCAGGTAAGGTTTCACGACTGTCCTTCGAATGGACTGCCGCACATACTCGGTCAGCAGCACCGGATTCTTGCTGGTCGGCGCCGCCTCCCCGAGCGCTTCGAGAATCGAAACGCCATCGCGAATCGAAACCCGCTCGCGCAGCAGGTTCTGCAGTACTCGCTGAACTACGGCGAGTGAGAGCAACTTCGGGACCAGATCCTCGACCACCTTGGGATGGTCCATGGCCACCCGGTCGCAGAACGACTTGGCGTCCTGCCGGGAGAACAGCTCGTGCGCGTACCGGCGGATGGTTTCCGAGAAGTGCGTTCCCAGAATGTTGACCGCGTCCACCACCGTGTAGCCGGCGGCGCGGGCGGCGTCCACGCGGTCGGTGGGCACCCACAAAGCGGGCAAACCGAAGGCGGGCTCTTTCGTCGGCTGGCCCTGAAAACCCTTGTCCGCCTTGGCCGTGGGGATGGCCAGCTCGCTGCCTGGCAGCACTTCGTAGCGCGAAAGCTCCGTTCCTTTCAACAGGATCACGTATTCGCGCGAACGCAGCGAAAGGTTGTCGGTTACCCGCACCGGTGGCAGCAGGTACCCCAGACTGGTCACCAGTTGCTTGCGAATCCCCGCCACTCTCTGCAGCAGCGGCGAGTTGGTTCCTCCGGCCACCAGACCGGCAAGGCCCAGGCCCACTTCGATGGAAACCGGCTCCACCCGAAGCATGGTTTCGAGGTTCTCTTTGGCCGTTGGCGCTGCCGCGAGCGTCTGTTGCTTAACGGCGGCGTCACTTTTTTGACGCTTCAGGAAGGCTACCGCGCCCAGTCCGCCGCCCATGATCAGAAACGGGATGGTGGGCAGGCCGGGGAATGCCGCCAGGGCGATGAGCACGCCGCTGGACAGAAACAGCGGCTGCGTTCTGCCAAATAACTGCTTCTGAAACTCCACTCCCACCCGGGCATCGGAGCTGGCGCGCGTAACGATGAGGCCGCCCGAGACGGAGATCATCAGCGCTGGAATCACTGTAACCAGTCCGTCGCCGATGGTCAGCACTGTGTAGGTCTGGATGGCGTGTTTCAGCTCCATATCGTGCTGGAAGACGCCGATCAGAAATCCGGCGACAATGTTGATCCCGGTGATCAGAATAGAGGCCAGGGCATCGCGCTGCGTGAAGCGGGAAGCGCCGTCCATGGCCCCGTAGAACTCCGCTTCGCTGGCCAGTTGTTTGCGCCTCTGGCGGGCTTCCGTTTCGTTGATCAGGCCGGCATTGAGGTCCGCGTCAATGGACATCTGTTTGCCGGGAAGTGCGTCCAAAGTGAAGCGGGCGGCCACTTCCGAGATGCGCACCGCGCCATGGTTGATAACCACGTACTGGATGGCGATGAGCACCAGAAAGATCACCGCGCCGATAATGTAATTCCCGCCCACCACGAAGTTGCCGAAGGATTCGATCACCTGCCCCGCGGCGGAAGTGCCGGTATTGCCGTTCTGCAGAATCAGGCGCGCGGAGCTCACATTGAGCGCCAGCCGGAACAAAGTTAACAGCAACAGCGTGGTGGGAAACACGCTGAAGTCCACCGGCTTCAGAATGTACATCGCTACCATCAGCACAATCACCGACATGGTGATGTCAAGGACAATCAGGATGTCCAGCATGAACGGCGGCATGGGCGTGATGAGCGCCACCACAATGCCCAATACTGCGATGGGCACCGCCAGATCGCTGACATGGGTCATGGTCAGCTTGCTGCCGAAAATTCCTTCGTTCTTGGGGGCAGGGATGATTTGAGACTGCGTTGCCATGAGTCTGGTTCTGCTCCGTGAAGAATTACGCAGGCACTTTATGGCCCATCAGCTTGTACACGTAGGCTAGGATCTCGGCGATGGCCCGGTAAAACTCCTGCGGAATGGCCTGGCCGACGTCCGCGGCCTTATACAGGGCGCGCGCCAGCGGCGGATTTTCCACGATGGGGATCTGATGTTCGTTGCCGATGTCGCGGATGCGCTGGGCCAGCCAGTTGCGGCCTTTGGCCACCACCACCGGGCAAGCCATGGTGTCCATTTCGTAACGGATCGCCACCGCGTAGTGCGTGGGATTGACCAGGATCGCCGTGGCCTTGGGGACCTCCTTCATCATTTGCCGGCGCAGCAAATCGCGGCGCAGACGGCGGACGCGCGCCTTGATGTAGGGGTCGCCTTCCTGCCGCTTCATCTCGTCGCGGATTTCCTGCTTTGACATGCGCAGCCCGCCCATGTGCTTCCGGTACTGCCGGAAGAGATCCACCGCGCCGAAAACCACGAAGACGCCGGCGGCTTTCCACAGGACGTTCTCGAGGGCGCCGGCCACCTGCGCCGTGGCAACGTGTACGCTCTGCAGCGGCAGCCGCAGAAACGTCCCCACGTTGTCGCGGGCGATCGATTGCACTGACAACCCGACCACGGCGAGCAGCATGATCGCCTCCAGCAACGACCACAAATTCTGTTTGGGAAGTTCGCTGAGGCGCTTAACCGGATTAAAGCGGTCGAATTTCGGGGCCAGGCGGCCCAGGCTGAAACCGAACTTGGTCATGCTGAGCTGGACGGCCAGCGTGATCAACAGCAGCAGGCCCCCCGCCTCGGCAATGGGAATCAGCGTGTCACTGAACAGCGTGCGCAGAAGAACCGGCCATTCCTCGGGACCGATATCTCCTCCAAAAGCCCTCTGAAACAGCGTTCGCGTCGATTGCTCAATCTGCGACTCCCAACGCGGCAGCCAGTTAGCCAGGATGATCAGCAGCGCGACAAACTGCAAAGCGGAAACGAACTCGCGCGCGGAAAGGAACTGGCCCTGCTCCCGCGCCTTCTTGAGGCGTTGTGGTGTGGGTTTCTCGGTCTTGCTGGAATTATCACCCGCCATGTGATACTTCCCCGGGACCTTGGACACGCGGCGTCAGCCGCGTTCTACGAGACCGCGCCGGCTCAAGTTGCTGAAGGTCTTGCTCGACCCGGGTATCCCGGACACGCGGCGCCAGCCGCGTTCTCCGTTGGATAATCCAGATCGTTCCGGCCACCAATGGACTGTAATAGGGAACCGCCGGCTCAATTTGCTGAAGGTCCTCCTCGACCCGGGTATCCCGGACACGCGGCGCCAGCCGCGTTCTCCGTTGGATAATCCAGATCGTTCCGGCCACCATCCTGGCGTGCCTGAATTCCACCGCCGTCTTCCGCACTGGCAGCGCGAAGGAGCTGCGTACTTCCTGACATGGCGTCTTGCCGGATCGCTCCCAGTCAGCGTAGTCGCTGATCGATGGACTTCCGAAAGTGCAAGGTTCGCAATGGCGGACCGCCTGCTCGATGCGGTCGCCACGGGACCGCGCTGGCTTAAGCTGCCAAAGGTGGCCGAAGCCGTCGTGAAGGTCCTGCTCGAAGGGGAGAGAGCCGGACAGTACGATCTCGGCGCCTGGGTTCTGATGCCGAATCACCTTCACGTTATTCTGCGGCCCCACGCCAGGCTGTGTGCGGTTGTCGCATCGATCAAGGCTCGCAGCGCGGGCGAGGCCAATCGGTTGCTGGATCGGAGGGGCCAGAGCTTTTGGGCGCGAGACCATTTCGACCGCTGGATTCGCGACAGAGCCGGCGAACAACGAGTCACCGCTTACATTGCACGAAACCCGGTAAAGGCAGGTCTCTGCGCCTGTCCGGAAGACTGGTTTTGGTCGAGTGCGAGGATAGACGCGGCTGACGCGGCGCGTCCGTGACTCAGCGAAGGAAGTGGTCCCGAATAGCATCGAACACCTGTGCGGCAAAAGCCTCATACAGCGACGGAACCACAATCAGGATCGCCGAAAGCGCCACCAGCGTCAGCAGCATCTTGGCGGAAAACGCCTGCTGCACCAGTTGCAGTTGCGCATTTACGCGTCCCAACAACGCCAGAGAGACGTCGGTCATCAGCAGCAGCCCGATCACCGGAAACGCCAGCCGCAAACCGACGGAGAAAATGCTCGACCCGACGTGGATCACGCTCTCAGCCAGCCCCCGGCTAAGAGTGAAACTGCCCGGCGGGTAACGGTCGAGACTCAGTGCAAAGGCCATGATGACGCGGCGGTCGAGCCCGGTCGCAAAGAACAACAAGCCGGCGGTGATCTGCGCGATCATCGAGAGGATTCCCGAATCGGCCTGCGTATTTGGATCCACCACGGAGGCGTATCCATAGCCAGCCTGCAAGCTCAGCATCTGCGCGCCCACGGTAAGCGACTCAGCGACGAAACTCACCAGCAAACCAATGGCGATTCCCAGCGCCGCTTCTGAAAACAACCAAAGAACCATGAGCCCCAGGCTCGCCGACGACACGTCCACCACCGGCCAGCGCGGATACAACGCGATGGTGCAGGCCACTGCCAGAACAACGCGCGCCGTGGCGGGACCGGCCTGCGCGCCAGGGAATGGAACGAACGAAAACGTGCCAACCAGACGGCCCAGCACCAGCAAAAAGGCGAACAATGTGGATGCTGAAAGGGTCAGGCTAGCGTGCATACCGCGCCAGATCGCTGAAGATGGAGTAGGCGTAGCTGGTGGCGCGGTGGAGCATCCAGGGCATCAAAAGGAGGAACCCGAACAGAAACGCCGCCAGACGCGGCACCGTGCTGAACACCGTGTCCTGCATCGACGTGGCAATTTGCACCAGGTTGATAAACACACCTACCGCGAAGGCGATAATGAGCAGCGGCGCGGCCAGCCAGAAGGCCGCCATCATGCTCTCGCCAACCACGTGAACAACCATTTGAGGGGTCATTGGTAGAAACTCTTCATTAACGAACCCACCACCAGATTCCACCCGTCCACAAGCACGAAAAGCAGAATCTTGAACGGCGCGGAAACCATCACCGGCGGCAATTGCATCATGCCGATGGACAGCGTCACCGACGCCACCACCAGATCGATCACCAGAAATGGAAGATACAATACCGCGCCAATCTGAAAGCCGGCCTTCAACTCGGAGAGGATGTATGCGGGAATCAGCACCTTCAGGCTGATGTCGGCCGGGTTGCGCGGCGGCGGCTCTTTCGAAATCTCGACAAACAGGCGGATGTCCTTCTCGCGCGCATAACGCACCATGAATTGGCGTAGCGGAGCGGCGCCGCGGTCGAACGCCTGATCCGAGGTGATTTCACCTTTCTCCAGCGGTTCCCAGGCCTGCGTGTAGATGTCGGAAGCCACCGGCTGGACAATCAGCATTGCCAGAAACAGCGCCAGACCAAGAAGAACCTGATTGGAGGGCGCCGTCTGCGTTCCCAGCGCCTGCCGGAGAAAATGCAAAACAACGATGATTCGGAGGAACGGCGTGATGCACATCACCGCCGCCGGAAGGATGGTCAACAACGTCATGCCCAGCGCAATCTGCATGGGGACGCTGAGGGTCACCCCGTGGCCGCCATTGCCGGCGGTCACGCCGATGGAATTGAGCAGCCCGCCAGCCGGCGGCGTTACCGCAAAGGCGAGGAAGGGGCTGAGAATCAGGTTCATCCATTACTCCCAGGCGGATCCGGTGTCTCTGGCTCCGCCACAAACGTGTGTATCGCCTGGCAGCTTCCCGGCGAAATGCCCACCAGGATCATGCGATCCTGCACGCGCACCAGGTGCAGCGAGTGCGTGGCCGTGAGCGGTTTGCGGTCCACCACCTGAATTCGCCCCGGAGCGGCGCGGCGTCCGCCGAAGGAGAGGTTCATGCGGGCGAGTCCTTTTCGGCGTAAAAACCACAAAGCCAGAATCAGCAGCGTCAATACCAGAAAAACCGCGAGAGCTTGTTGTGCCATGCTCTTTATTCTCCTGGTATTTGACCCGCGTCATTCGTGGTCGCGGAAATCCGTTACCCGGACGCACATCATGTTCTCCATCACCACCACTTCGCCGAAAGCGACATGGCTTCCGCCGATGTAAAGGTCGATGTTCTCTCCGGCCGAGCGATCCATGCGGATCAGGCTGCCGGGTTCGAGCCCCAGGATGTCGCTCACCGTGAACACGCGGCAGTCCAGCACCGCTTCCACCTCAAGCGGCACGCCCGCGAGATCCCCGATCTCTTCCACTGGCGTCATCAATCGGCTCCGGATTAGCTGATCAACTGGATCAGATCCTGCGACATCGTATCCGCCGTGCTGATCACCTTGGTGGCGGCTTCATAGCCGCGCTGAAACACGATCAGGTTGGTGAACTGCGTGGCCATGTCCACGTTGGATGCTTCGAGCGAGCTGCCCAGAATCTGGCCGCGTCCTGCGGTTTGCGGCGTTCCAACGGCTGGCGCTGCGGTAAGGCCGGACAGCGCGAACTCGTTGTTGCCGACGTTCGTCAGCGTATCCGGGTTTTCAATATTGGCCAGTGCGATCTGCCCTTCCACCTGCGTCTGTCCGTTGGAGAAGGTAGCCTGGACCAGACCGCCGTTGACGATGGCGATGGAAGTCATTTGCGCCGCCGGGTTGCCATCCTGGCTCGTCGACGTCAGAGCGGAGGGCTGCGCGTATTGAGTGAGGGCGGGCGTTCCGTCGCTATTGTAGAAATTCAGATTGATCGCCGCCGGGAAGGTCGCGCCGTCGGCGAGTCCGGTGATGGTGAGCGCGAGCGGGGTGCCCGCCGCCGGTGTCAACAGCAACCCGGTGTTCGGGTCGAAGGTGAGCGCCTGCGTCCCGATGGTCTGCGGCGTCTTGGCGCCTACGTCCGCTCCGGGAATGGTCACCGTTTCGGTCCAGGCGTTCGCGCCCGTTTTTACGAACGTGGCGGTCAGCGTGTGTGCATCGCCGAGAGAATCGTACACCTGTATGGGTTGAGAAAACGTCGACGTGGCATCCGCGTTGGCCGACGCATCCAGATTGAGATCCATGGTGGCGTTCTGCGTGGCTACCGGCGGCAGGATCGTGCCGGAGGGCACCAGAATGTTGCCAATAGCGCCGTTGGTGTTCAGAACGCCGGCGGTCGCGCTCCACCCCTGCACATCTTCGCCCGTCTGCGTCTGCAATGTGCCGTTGGCGCTAACTGTGAAGGAGCCGTCCCGCGTGTACAGCGTCTCGCCGCTGGGCGTGTTCACGACGAAGAAGCCGCTCCCTTGAATGGCGCAATCCGTTCCACTGCTGCTGGTTTGAACGGATCCCTGGGTGAACTGCTGGATGTTGAGCGGTACGGTCACGCCAAGCCCGACATCCGAAGAAGCCGTAGCTCCAATGGCCTGGCTCACCATATCCTGAAAATCCACGGTGCTCCCCTTGAACCCGGTGGTGTTCAGGTTGGCCAGATTGTTACCCGTTGTGTCGATGCCCGCCGACTCCGCCTGCAACGCCGAGAGGGCGACTGAAAATGCGCTGAATATTCCCATATGTTTCCTCCTGACTATGAACCTGGCTGCGTTGGATTGTTGCCGTTCGTGCCGTTAGTACCGTTCGTGCCGTTAGTTCCGTCGGTGCCCGTATCGGCGGTTGGCGTGGTGGGAGTCACGGTGATCGACCCGGCGATCTTGTCGAGGTCCTGGCGCATGGCGAGCTGCTGTTCCAGTTGGCTGAATTCGGCCAACTGAGTGACAAACTGCGTCCCGTCCATCGGATTCGAGGGATCCTGATTCTGGAGCTGAGCTACCAGAAGCTGCAGGAATGTCTGCTCATTGGCCAGTGAATCGCTGGCGGCTAACGCGGCCGCGGAGCCGCTGCTCGATGCCGAGCTGTTGGTGGTGGGCCCAGCGGCCGGCGTCGTCGCGGTGGCCGTGTGCGGTAACACGGATGCTATGGCTGCCATTGTTGTGTACTCCCTGAATTACGCCCCGCTGGACTTTCTTCGAAATCGTCCACCCACGAGGGTTGCTGTTGTTGCCGTCCGTTCTGCTGCTGGCCCTGACCGTCCCGTCCGAAGGTCTCGCCTCCGTTCGAAAAAGTCCGGCCGTTGGTGTTGGCGGAGTCCGTCTGTCCAATCGCCTGGGTGCGTGGCGTCCACACTTCCGATTGAAAATGCGCCTGATCGAGCCGCGTGGAGAGGTCCGCCACGTTATCCTGTAACGACCGAACCAGTGACGGATCGTCCGCGCGCACGCTCACCCGCAGCTCGCCGCCACGGTCCATAACGCGGACATCGACGCGCTGATTGTCGCTGCCCACCACCTGAAGCTGAACATCGCGCACTGCGGTGGCGCTTGCCCCTGCCGCGGGAGTCTGGTCAACATCTGCCGAGCGCACATCCGCGGGTTGATCGAGCGCGCGCGCCGCGTCGGTCCTCGCGGCGGCAAACTGTTCGGCGGCCGTGGACGGAGCCGGCATCGCGTCGCCGGTGGATTTCTGTGCGTGGTCTTCAGTCTGCTCGGAGCCGGCCTGCACAGGCTGAACCACCGCGGCGGCAGGCTGAATCGTATCGCTTTCCGTGGACGTCGAACTTTGACCGTCGGCCGGAGCGTCATGCGGGCGGCTCGCCGGCTGTTGGGGCTGGGACGATGTCTGCGCGCCGCTGGCGTCGGCATTGAGGCGCGCGGCGAACGCGAGCTGACCGGACGGCTGCGGGGCGTTTGCGTCGCCCTCGGGCGGAGTCGTCGGAACCGGGCTCTCGCCGCCTGCGTCCTTTTGCGAGGCTGCCGCGCTGGCGGACAAGGACTGCGCTGAGCTGGTTTCGTCCGCTACGGCAATGGCTCCTGCGGTTGCCACGGCGGCGCTCGCGCGACTTTCATCGCGGCCGGTTGGAGCCTTTTGCACCGATGCCGCCTCTAAGGGGACAGGTTGTGCGAGCTGGGGAATTCCGAGCCCCGCAATGGCCTGCAGGAGGAATGTGGCCCCCGTTATTGCGGTGGCATCCGCCTTCTTCTGGTCGTCAGACGCGCCTGGCGCGTCGTTCTCCCCGGCTCCTGTGCTCTGCCCGGATTTGTCAGTCGTGCTCGCCAGTGTGAGCGCGCCTCCAGTGGGCGGCGCTGCCGCCTTCTGCGCAACCGGAACGGGCGCTGCAGCGGCTGCGGCAGCGGCACTTTGCCTGTTCCTCTCCTGGTCCTGGGCTTCCTTCGCGGATTGATCGGCATTCGCTTCATCCTTCGCTTGATGAAGCATCGTCGCGAACGAGCTCGACTGACTGGAGTTGCTGCTGGAGGAGCTGTCGTAATGAGAGCTCGAGCTCTGCGGCGGAACGCCATCGGGAACGGCGGGGCGCGCGCTGCTTGCCGGTGCCGGATTCACGCGGCTCTGTTGTGCACACTCCTGACCACCGGAGATTCGCTCAATTCAGGGGAGATCGACGTGAAGAACCATCACCCGGCTGTCAAAAAGCCGAGCGTCGCCAGTTGGGAGACACGAAATCTCGACGTTCGCGCGCACTACCGTCGTGCCCGCCTTCCAGCTTCTGCTGTTCATATCGCACGGTCTGACGCACATTTCACGTTTTCTGCGGGCGCGGTCTCCTGCTTGCACTACCGGTGGTGAATTTATGGACCCGCTCACAACCACCGCCGCCAGCGGATTGCAGGCCCACATGGACTCTCTCGATCTGCAGGCTAACAATCTTGCCAACACCTCCACCGGAGGCTACAAGGCCGACAGCGAGTACTACAGCACGTATATCGCGCCGGAACTGGATGGCACCGCCGACCCCATGACCAGCATTTCTCCGGTGGTATCGGGGCCGTGGATTGATTTCAAGCAGGGACTCCTGCAGACTACCGGCACCGCCACCGACCTCGCTATCAGCGGATCCGGCTTCTTCGCGGTCAACGGGCCAAATGGCAACACGCTTTATACGCGCAACGGAAATTTTCAACTGTCGCCTACCGGAGTGCTGGTCACCGGGGAAGGCTACCCGGTGCGCCTCACCAACAAACAGACTCTGCAAGTGCAGTCGAACGACCCTCTGCAGGTCAACGCGCAGGGAGAAATCAGCCAGGACGGTTCCGTACTCGGCCAGCTCGAATTGGTGGATTTCAAGAATCCGCAGGAACTAACCAAGATGGGCGCGGCGTACTTCGGCGCCCAAAGCCCCAAGGCCGGTCCGGGTCCGGCCGATAGCGCCGTGGTGAACCAGGGAAAGCTGGAAGCCTCCAATGCGGGTGGCGCTCAGGGTTCGGTCCGTATCGTCAGTCTGCTGCGGCAATTCGACATGCTGCAGAAGGCCATCAAGATTGGTTCGGAGATGAATCGGGAGGCGATTGAACAAGTCGCCAAGGTCGGCTCGTAAAGGAGAGAACAAGAGTATGATTCGAGCTCTGTACGCCGCCGCCAGCGGCATGAACGCCCAGGAAACGAACGTCGACAACATCGCCAACAATCTGGCCAACGCCAACACGAACGGCTACAAGTCGCGCCGGGCGCAATTTCAGGATCTGATCTATCAGAACATGATTCAGCCTGGCGCTTCGTCCAGCCAGCAGACCACCGTTCCGGCGGGCCTGCAGATCGGCCTCGGAACGCGGGCGGCTTCCAACGAGATTATCTTCTCGCAAGGAAGCTTCACGGAGACCGACAATCCTCTCGACCTGGTGATTCAAGGCAACGGCTTCTTCCAGATTCAGCGCGCCGACGGTACCGTCGCCTATACGCGCGCCGGCTCGTTCCAGCTCAACAGCACCGGCAACGTGGTGGATGCCAACGGGGATTTGTTGCAGCCGACCATTACCATCCCTTCCAACGCCCAGAGCATCACCGTGGCGCTGGACGGCACGGTCAGCTACACCCTGCCGAATCAAACCTCCGCGCAAAAGGCCGGACAGATTCAGCTTGCCCTGTTTCAGAACCCCGCCGGGCTGAACAGCCTTGGTTCTACCCTCTATCAACCGACCGACGCGTCCGGCGATGCGCAGGTGGGCAACCCTGGAGGGGCCGAGGGCGTGGGGACGCTCATGCAGGGTTACACCGAATCGTCGAACGTGAGCGTGGTGGAAGAGTTCGTCAACCTGATCCAGAGCCAGCGCGCTTATGAAGCGAATTCGCGCGTGGTGAAAGCCGCGGATGAAATGTACCAGCAGGTGAACCAGCTAGCGCAATGATACCTGTGCTCCTGCTCGCCGTGGTTCTGCCCGCGGTGGGCTGCCATTCCATCAATTCGGACCGCATCTTCGCGCGGGATCTCGCGTCGGTGGTACCTCTGTTTGCCTCCCTGCCGCCGGACCTCGCCATCGGATTTTCTCCCGCCCCAGGATGGCAGCGCACGTTTCATGCTGTTGAATTGCAGCGGCTGGCGAAGGCGAATCATCTTGACGGCGCGGTATCGCAGGGCGCCTGCTTCGCGTGGACCATGGCCGTGCCCCAGCCCGGCGACATCATCACCGCGATGAAAAAGGCTCTGGCCGGTCAGGATGTTCAAATCGAGGTTGTCGACCACAGCCGTATGTCCGCTCCTGTGGGCGATCTGGTGTTCCCGCTGGCTGGCGCGAGCGTTCGGTCAGCCGCGCCGGTCTCATGGCGGGGCTATGTCTCTTATGCGGGCAACCGGCGGTTCAGCATCTGGGCCAGCGTACTCATCACCGTGAAAGGAACCCGCGTGGTGGCCACAAACGCGCTGCGCGCCGGAGAGCCGATCGGCGCCGGCGATATCCGTGAAGAGCCTTACCAGGGTCCGCTTCTGGCGACTGCCACCGTCACCACCGTGAAAGCGGCCATCGGAATGATTCCGCGGCGGCCCATCGCCGTCGGAGACGCGCTAATGGAGAACTTGCTCGATCTCCCCAAGGACGTCATCCGCGGCGACACCGTGGAAGTCACGGTGAATGGCGCCGGAGCGCTCATCCGCACAGCCGGCGTGGCGGAGGAATCGGGCAATCGCGGCGCCACCATTCTGGTGCGCAACGCCACCAGCGGCCGGAAGTTCCGCGCGCGCGTGGAAGACAAGGACAAGGTATCGGTGGTACCTGGCGTTGCCGCCGGGCTTATCGCGAAGGACGAGAAATCATGAAGCGCGTTCTGTGTCTGACAACAGTGTTCGCTCTGGTGCTGTCGGCGGCGCCCTCGAAAAAGGATAAAGACAAGGACAAGCCGGCCGCGCAAACGCCTCTGGATCTGTACATCCAGCAGGCGCACCAGCGGGCCGCCTCTCTTTCGCAGGACGACCCCGGTTCGCTATGGTCCGGCCCGTCGCCGTTCTCGGACCTCGGCTCCGACGTTCGCGCGCGCCACGTGGACGACGTCGTCACCATCCTGGTAAACGAATCGGCTACCGCTGTTTCCACTGGACAAACCAAAACCTCCCGCGCCTCCTCTGCCAATTCATCGATTACCCAGCTTGCCAGAGTGCTCCCCGCCACCGGGAAACTGGCCAATCTATTGAACACGAACTCCAATACCAGCCTCGACGGCGAGGGCACCACCAGCCGCGAGACCACTCTGTCCGCCACGTTGACGGCGCGCGTTATCGACGTGCTCCCCAACGGCTACCTGGTGGTGGAAGGAACGCATACCATCGATGTCAATTCGGAGCACCAGGTGGTAACCGTGCGCGGCGTGGTACGGCCGGCGGATCTCTCCACCGCGAATGTGGTGCAGTCATCCAGCGTGGGCCAGTTGGAAGTGAAGATTGATGGCAAGGGAGTAGTGAATGACGCGGTGCGCCGTCCGAACATCCTGTACCGGATTTTGCTCGGCCTGTTGCCGTTTTAGAAGGTATCCCATGAAACGATTCCTCGTCGCGTTCCTGGCATCGCTCCTCTCATTCGCGGCCGATGAAGGGGAGCATGTTCGCCTCAAGGACCTGGTCTCCATAGAAGGAGTGCGCAGCAATCAGCTTCTCGGATATGGTCTGGTGGTGGGTCTTGCCGGCACCGGCGACCGTCAGCAGACGGTGTTTCCGGCGCAGAGCCTGGCCAACCTGTTGTTGCAGATGGGCGTCAGCGTTTCTCCCTCCACCATCACCGTCAAGAACACCGCGGCCGTGATGGTGACCGCCACGCTTCCGCCGTTCGCGCAACCCGGCACCACCATCGACGCCACGGTGGCCGCCATGGGCGACGCCGCCAACCTGCAGGGCGGGCTGCTGGTGCTGACCGCTCTGCGCGGCATCAATGGACAGGTTTACGCCACGGCGCAGGGCCAGGTGGTCACTGGTGGTTTTGTCGCTGGCCGTTCCCAGAGCGTCCAAACCGTCAATCATCCGACAGTGGGCCGCATTCCCAACGGCGCCGCCGTAGAGAAGGCCGCGCCCTCTCCGCCTCTGGGCAACACCGTGCGCCTGCAACTGAACGATGCGGACTTCACAACGTCGGCGCGCATCGCCGAGGCAGTCAACCGCCGCTTCGTCTCCACGTCCCCCATCGCCCATGCGGACAACTCCGCTCTTGTTTCTGTCGCATTGCCGGGCGAGTATGCTAAACAGTCGACGGAATTCATAGCCGAGCTGGAAAAGCTTACGGTGGAGCCCGACCGTCCCGCGCGCGTAGTCGTCAATGAACGTACCGGCACCATCGTGCTGGGCAACGATGTGCGGATCGCCCCCGTCGCCGTGCTGCACGGAAATCTCAGCGTGGTAATCCAAACCACCTTTGACGTGTCCCAACCGGCGCCGTTTTCTTCCACCGGAACCACTGAGGTAATCCCCCAGACCGCTGTCGCCGTAAAGGACGAGAAAGCGCGCAACGTCGTTCTAAAGCAGGGCGCCACGGTGGAGGAACTGGTGAAGGCGCTGTCGGCCATTGGTTCCACCACCCGGGATGTGATCGCCATTCTCGAAAACCTGCGGGCCGCCGGCGCGCTGGACGCGCAATTGGAGGTGATCTGAGGGATGAGCAGCCCCACCATCACCGGTGTCGCGGCGCTTGCCGGATTGACTCCGCCGCACGCGGATAGCGTGGGGGCCGCGCCCAGCCCCGCGAAGCTGCACCGCGTGGCGCAGCAATTCGAAGCGCTGCTGATCGGCGAGATATTGAAATCGGCCAAAGTCGGCGCGACGGATTCTTCCGGCGATGATGATGGTGACGACGGCGATTCCGGCGGGGATTCGGCCATGGACATGGCGCAAACGCAGTTCGCTCAGTCCATCGCCATGCAGGGCGGCCTCGGGTTGTCGCACCTGATTGAAACCGGACTCGCCACCGACAGCGCGAATCAGAAGGTGAAAACTTCGGAACGTGCTCCCACCGGCGCAAAGTCGTAGCCATAGGGCATGGCCGGAACGTCCGTTCGCTCGTCCCGCGAAGACTCTTCGGCGCCCGATGAAGCCGCGCGCCCGTCCTGCGCAAGTTTCTCCGAAACCTTGTACCAGCCATCCAGCAGGTTCGTCAGCAGACTGACCACCTCGGCCATCGGCGCGTCTTCCTGATTGCCGTGCGCGCTCAGCAGCCGGCTCTGCATGTAGCAGTACAAGTCCTTGAGCCGTGCGCTCAGGTCTCCGCCCTTTTCGTGATCGAGCGAAAGTACCAGCTCCGTTAGAATGTCGACCGCTTTGGAGATCGCCTTCGACCGGCCCCAGATGTCGCCGGTCTCCAGACAGTGTCGCGCCTCCTGGACGGCTTTGATGGCTCCCTCATAGAGAGCCGTCACTAATCCAACCGGATTGCCGGTGGCTACGTTGTTGTCAAGGTATGCGTGGTAGGGATCGTCTTGGAACACCAGATGCCTCTTTGCAGTACATATCGCATGGCGGACGCAAGGTTTAGAGGGAGTTTGGGGGCCATGCCCGCGCACATTGCCCTTTCGTTCGCTACGTGATTCCCGTATACTAGGCTTTGCAGGCCACGCTGATTGCAACCAGGCAGTTCGATACGAAAATCAGAGGCCTGTTAACGGGGGATGAATTGGCCGAGCTTGAATTCGCCCTGCGGTCTGCACCGGCGGCGCATCCCGTCATTCCCGGAACCGGCGGCGTTCGCAAGATGCGGTGGTCGCGCTCAGGGAGCGGAAAGCGCGGCGGCATTCGAGTAATCTACTACTATTCGGCACATCATGGCGTGGCGCTCATGATGGCGGCTTACGCAAAGAACGTACAGGAGAATCTGACCAATGACCAAAAGAGGAAAATCCGCAGCGTTGCCGCGCAATTCCAGGAAAGTCTCGGCTCGTAAGAAGGAGTCGCTCGGAGACATGATCATTTCCGGACTGGAAGAGGGCATCGCACACATGCGCGGCGAGATCAAACTCCGTACGCGCGTCATCGAAGTGCCGGACGCGATCGACGTGCGCGCCATCCGGGAAAAGACCGGAATGTCCCAGGCGGATTTTGCGAGCCGCTATGGGTTCAGTGGCCGAACTCTACAGGAATGGGAACAGGGCAGGGCTCGCCCGGATAGCGCCGTTCGGGCCTACCTGACTGTCATCGATCGGGAGCCCGACGCGGTGCGAAGAGCGCTGGCGAGTTGAATCACTGTGCCAGCCGCACCGCCTCCGAAAAAACCTCCCGAAACATGGCCAACGTCAGCTTCCCGGTCTGCGTATTCTGCTGGCTGGGATGGTAGGAGCTGATCAGCTTCGGCAGATCCTGACCAACCTCATGCACCCGGTTGTGCGCAAACACGAACGCGGAACGGCGCTGGATCCGCCCTTCGTCGCGAAGCAGTGTCAGGTAGTCGTCGAAGGCGATGCGCCCCAGCGCTACCACCACCCGCATGCGCGCCAGCAATGCAATCTCCCGCTCCAGCCACGGGCGGCAGTTTCGAATCTCCTCGGGCGTGGGTTTGTTGGCGGGCGGCGCGCAGCGGCACGCCGCGCTGATGAAAACGTCGCGCAAGCTCAGGCCATCTCCCCGGTGCAGGCTTTCCGGTTGCGAAGCCAGGCCGGCCGAATAGAGCGTCCGGTACAGAAAGTCGCCCGAGCGGTCGCCCGTGAACACGCGCCCGGTGCGATTAGCGCCGTGCGCCGCCGGAGCAAGGCCGAGGATCAGGATGCGCGCGGCGGGGTCGCCGAACCCCGGCACCGGCCGTCCCCAGTATTCCTGGTCGCGGTACATGCGGCGCTTTTCACGCGCCACCTGCTCACGATATGCCACCAGACGCGGGCACCGCGTGCAACGCGTGATCTCGTCCGCCAGGACGTCCAGGGTCGCCGCCATCACGAGGCAGGCGAGAACACCACGCGTTCCAGCTTCATCGGCTCGGCGCCGTCGCGCCCGGTCCGTATGATGCGCACCGTTTGCTCGCCGGCCTTCAACCGGATTTGCCCGGCCCGCACCAGCTTGAAAACGTAATCGCCTCCCGTGTTCTCCACCTTCCCGGATACAGTGGATGCCCCGGCTTCCACCGTAAACTCCGCCCCGGATTTATCCGAGCCCGCCGCATAAGACAGCCGCATGTTGTAAAGGCCGTCATGGGGAACGTTGACCATCCACGAGGGCACGTCCGCCGTCCGGGTCCAGTTGGTCAGAAACACGTGGCCCAGCACATTCTCCTTCTTGGCCCGCTGTCCCAGTTTGCTTTCGATTTCGGCCGATTCCACGCCCAGCGTGATCACTCCCCGCTCATCCGGCCGCAGGCTCCACGGCAGCGCATCCGGCGCGCCGTCAAGAGTCAGCGCCACCACGCTGGCCACGTCGTTGGGCGGGTCCTTCGGCAGAGAGATGACGAATTCGTTCTCTTCGCGCCGCACCGGAAGCGAGGAACCGGGGTCCGCCAGCAGTTTGGCCGATTCGACGATATTGCGCAGGCCGGGAACGCGCAGCGTCCCGTCCGAAGGCCATTGGAAAACGTGCAGGTAGACGACGTTGCCTTTCTGCGTGGCCCGGCCGAAGAAGGGCAGGCGCGGAAACGGGCTGGCTTTGGTCCCGTAGATCGCTTCGCCGTTCTCCTTCATCCAGACGCCCATGGCATTCAGGCGCGTCACGAACTCGTCCTGAATGCGCCCATCCGGCATGGGCCCCACGTTCAGCAGCAGGTTGCCGCCCTTGCTGGCCACTTCGATGAGCATGCGAATCAGGTCGCGGGAGGTCTTGAATTCGGTCTCGTACTTGTTGTAGCCCCAACTGCTCGTGTTGATGGTCGCGCAAGCCTCCCAGGGAATGGGGCGGCCGGCCGCGTCCGTCAGGCCGGTGGCCGGAACGAACTGCTCCGGGGTACCGAAGTCACCGTGATGCTGGGAGGGGCCATGAAACAGGCGATCGTTAATCAGCGTGTTCGGTTGCAGGCTGCGGATCATCTCGTAGATCTCGTCCGAGTGCATCTCCGCGCTGGTGTGCTCCCACTGGCCGTCGAACCACATCACCGCGACGTCGCCGTAGCCGGTTAGCAATTCCTGAATCTGCTTCTTCGCGAAATCATTGATATACCGGTCCAGATCCCCGTGGACCTCCGGATTCGCCGGCTCCCAGGACCGCTTCGGCAGGTAGTCAGGATGATGCCAGTCCATAATCGAGTAGTAGAAGCCCAGGCGCATGTCGTTGCGCTTCGCGGCGTCCGCCAGCATCTTCAGGGGGTCGCCCTCGTACGGCGTCATGGCGATCCCGTAGTCGCTCACGCGGCTGCGGAACATCGAAAACCCCTCATGGTGCTTCGAAGTGATCACCATGTAGCGCGCCCCCGCATTCTTCGCCAGCCGCACCCACGCCACGGGATCGTAATGAACGGGATTGAGGCGGCGCACGTAGGTGTCGTACTCCGCCTGCGGAATATGAAACATCTCGCGGGCCCATTCGTCACGGCCAATCACCGAGTAGCCGCCCCAGTGAATGAAAATGCCGAATCGCGCGTCTTCGAACCACTGTGTCCGTTGGTCTTCCGGCACAACCGCTATGGAAGGTTGAGCGCAAGTGAGACGGGCCGCGAACGCCGCGGCAATCAGAAAGCTTCGCACGCTGGTTCCGGTCATAGTGTGGCTAAAAGACAGCCTATCAGTTCCCGTTCACGGACGCGCCCACGGGCTGTTCGTTGTTGGCGAAAATATCGCCCGATCGCCAGCGGCCTTTTCGGACGAACATAGCGCTGCGCCGGTTCAGCAGGAAATCGGCAAACCGCCGGTCCTCCACGGGCACGTGCGTGCGAAGCCAGTTGCGCACAAAGTCCATGGTGTCGTAAGCAATGGGCAGAGATCCGGTCTCGAACGCGCGCACCAGCTCTCGCAGCTTCGCCCGCGCGGCCTCATGAGCCCGCGAATGCTCGTCGAGCTCCGGATAGTCCGACACAATCATCACCTGCTCTTCGGTCGCCAGTTGGTCGTCCAGAGCGGCCGCCAGGCGTTCGAGAAAACCGGCGATGATGTTCGAGGCCTTGCCAGCCACCATCGCGCGGTGGAGCTCATCCGCAAACGTCAGAAGCTCCACGTGTTGTGCATCCAGAAAATCGATGCCACACGTCCGGTGTGTGACCGAGAACAGCCCCGTGGCCGTGCTGCGTTCCCCCATTGTTCTGCTAAGTACTGAATCGGCAGGAGCGTTGTTTTCTTTATCCCCACACGCGAGGGGAGACTATACTTCGGACATGAGCCGCCGGGCCGTATTTCTCGACCGCGATGGAGTCGTAAACAGGAAACCGCCCGCGGGTGACTACATCCGTCGATGGAGCGAGTTCCGCCTGGTCCCCACCATCGCCGAGTGGATTCGGCTATTCAATGTCCTGGATTTTCCGGTGATTGTTGTCACCAACCAGCGGGGCATCGCCCGGGGTCTGATGCGCCGCGAAGATGTGGAGGAAATTCACCGGAACATGGTGGCCGAGCTCGCCGCTCTGGGCGCCCGGATCGACGACATCTTCTATTGCCCGCACGACCGCGATGAGTGTGAGTGCCGCAAGCCTAAAACTGGAATGGTCGAGCAGGCGCGCGCCAAATGGGACCTGGATCTTGCCGGCTCGCTCATGATCGGCGATTCCGACAAGGACGCCGAACTGGCCGCCCGCTGCGGCATGAAATTCCTGCGGGTGGACGAAGGCCGGTTCGTCTAGCCGGATGGGCTCGCGGGACTGGGCCTTTGTACCAGCCGGACACGCGGCGCCAGCCGCGTTTGTGTCCCCTCATGAAACCAGGATACCCGCCAGCAGCTCCTCGCGATCCAGATAGTTGGGGATAATCACCTGGGCGCCGGCATCGCGGAGCCGGGCGCACTTCCATTCGTCGATCACCAGGCACTGGGGTTCATTAGTGGCCAGACCAACCGCCAGGCCGCCCGCTTCCAGAATCAGGCTGATCTCGACATTGCCGTCACCAAAACCGATCAGTTCCTCGCCAGCCGCATGACCCCGCTCGATGACCCCGCGAATGAGACCCTCCTTGGAGAAATCGGGATCGGGCTGCGCGCCGTAAACGCCCCCGTCAAAATACCGCGCGATACCCAGCAGCCGCGCCTCGTGCTGCAGTTCGGGGTCGTCCGTCCCGCTGGCGAGAATCAGAGTCACGCCTCGCGCGCGCAACGCCTCCAGCAAAGCGCGCGTCCCCGGCACCAGATATTGGTCCGGCGTGGCGGCGCCGCTGCGTACCGCCTCCATGCGTGCATGGGTCAGTTCCCGGAGAGCGGTCAGGAAGCGTTCCTTGTACTCACCCGCATCCAGTTCCGGTCCGCCTCGCTCGCGCACCGCCGCCGCAAACGCGCGGGTCTGCCAGATGGTGTCCTGGCCGGTGAACCGCCAGATGAAGTCCTCAAGAACGCCCCGCAGTTCGGCCTCGCTCTCGCCCGTGCCGAGAGCCATCAGTGTCGCCAGCATCGGCCGCATCATGATGTCCATCCAGCCGGCCCGGATGAGCGAAACCGTCCCGTCAAAATCGAAAAATGCGATGCGCGCGCGCCGCTCCACGCTGCCTTCGGCAATCCTCAGGATCACTGCAACCAGACTGCGGTGAAAGCGATGGACGCGCCAGCAGTGCCCGATACCAGACCGATCCACCACAGAAACGAGCGTTTGGAAAGAATGGCGAGCGATGCCATGACGATGGCGATTTCGAGAAATACCTCACCCATATCCAACCGCAGCGCACGATGGTGCTGCAGATCGCGCTCCTTCTCGTATTCAGTGGCCTTCTCGGTGATTTCTTTGCTGTCCTTGTCGTACTTCTCGACGTTCCCTTTGTATTTCTGGGCGGCCTCGGGAGCTTTCACGGCCGCCAGAATATCCGCGACAAAACCCGATTCATAACGGCGAATGGACTTGGCCTGGTAATAGGCCCACTGATCGGAGGCTCGCTGCTGCGCCATCAGCTCCTCGGTGGTGAAGTAGTGGCCAAGCACCGAGACTACCGCCAGCCCGGCCGCGATGATGGCCATGGAACCGGCCACTTTCTTGTCAAACGGGTTGTGCGCGTGCTCGGCGTGTTCCTGCAGTTCTTCTTCCGTGGACATATTTCAGGTCCGAGATTAGCATAGCGATGCGAAAATAGAACGGTGCCTGAATCAAAGTTTGACGAACCGCGGCTCGCCCTCAACCGCATCTATACGCGTTCGGGTGACGCCGGTTCCACCCGGCTGGCCGGCGGCCAGACGGTGCCCAAGGACGCGCGCAGAATCGAAGCCTATGGCACCGTAGATGAGTTGAACGCTTTCGTGGGTGCGGCCTGTCTTTCCGCCGAGGCCGAGCCCGCTCTGGCCACCCTCGCCCGCACCCTGCGCCGCGTGCAGCATGAGTTGTTCAACCTCGGCTCCATTCTGGCCACGCTGCCCGAGGACGTCCATCCGAACCAGGCGCGCATCACTGACGCCGACGTGGCGCAACTGGAGCGCGAAATCGACCTGGCCAACGCCGATCTGGAGCCGCTGCGCTCCTTCGTGTTGCCGGGCGGAACGCGCGCGAATTGCGATCTGCATATCGCCCGCACGGTGTGCCGGCGCGCCGAAAGGCTGCTGATCGCCGCCGCGCGTGAGGAACAAGTGCCCTCGGAGGCCGTCCGCTACCTGAACCGGTTGAGCGACGCGCTGTTCGTCTGGAGCCGTTGGGCCAATCACGCGCTGGGCGTACCCGAAGTGCTCTGGCAGCCGAACGAATCTGCCTCCGGCGGCCGCAGCCTCTAAAATCGTGCGAATGCCTTTTGATCTCCAGCCCGTTTTGAAAGGCAGGCTCCTCGAACTCAGGCCGCTTCGGCCGGAGCATTTTCAGGGCCTCTATGCCGTTGCCTCGGATCCTCTCATTTGGGAGCAACACCCAAACCCCGACCGTTACAAGGAAGAAGTCTTCCGGGAGTTTTTCCGCGGAGCGCTCGATTCCGGAGGAGCCTTTCTCGTTGTCGATTCCAAAGATGGGCAGGTCATCGGGTCATCACGCTACCACGCCTACGACGAAGCAAAGCACGAAATCGAAATCGGTTGGACGTTTCTCGCCAGATCCCATTGGGGCGGCGCCTGCAACGGAGAAATGAAACAGCTCATGCTTCGGCACGCGTTCCGCTTCGTGACCACGGTGATCTTCCTTGTCGGCCCGCAAAATCTGCGCTCGCGCAAGGCCATGGAGAAAATCGGCGGAGTTCGCGCCGGATCAAGAACGGACGCAGCCGGCCGGGAGAATCTCATCTACCAAATCACCGCTCCCGCTTAGTACGCCTTCAAGAAATCCGCGATGCCCGGTTCCAGCGCCTTCTTCTGCGCGATACACACGTCAATGGTTTCGAGAGTGTTGCGCAGGGTTCGATCGCCGCCCGTGTAGCCTTTGACGCGCTCGCGAAAGAAGTTCTCTACTTCCTCGCGATGAGCGGCGTCACAAAAGGTTTCGCCCAGGGTTGGGAGTTCCGCGGCAAAGTCCCCGCCCACCTCGCGAGGAAGGCCCGCCAGAAGCGCATCCAGATTCTTTCGTACGAATTCGAAAGGCAAATCCCGCGTCTCGGCATACTCCAGCGGGCCAAAAAGAAGGGCGTGGAACGTCTGACGCGCGTCGAATTCTTTCGTAAGCAGCAGGTTCAGGGACGCCTCGGCGAGCGTGCGGTCGCGAAACGAACCGAGTGCGTCCAGAAGATGCTCACGAATGGCCGGGTCCTTTTCCATCAGAGCCTGCCGGTGGATGAGATCCCACAGACCGCGGTCCCCAAACTGCGCGGCCACGCTGAGCACCGGGGGCACCATTTCCGGCTCCACGCCGCTGCGGTCCTTGAGCCATTGGCGCGCCAGCGTCCCGGCGCGGTCGATCAGCGTCTGGTCAAGTCCCTCCGCCGCCGCAAACGGGATCAGCGTCGAGCGAAGCAACTCCGCATCGTCCCCGTCATCTGTCTTCGATTGCCAGCCCAGAGACTCGGCGCGTTTGGCGAAAACACCGCGAACATAGCGAACCGCGTTGGGACGCAGGTTGTCGGGAATCTCCCAACCGTTGATCGTGGAAGCAATGTCCATGGCCTGCTCCACCACTTCCTCGTCCGGGTCGCCGCTGAACGCGGGAACCAATGCCAGCGCTCGTTTGGGCGGAACATCACCGCTGGTAATAAGGGCGTCCACGTTGCCCAACTCACTCACCCGCTCGGCCACGCTCAACTCGTCATTGGCATTCGCCAGAACCCGGTCTCCCCATCCGCCTTCGTAGCGCACGCGATAGTAACCCGCGGCCTCATCGTTGGCCAGCAACCACGTGGGGCATCCCCGGGCCTGCGTCAGCGCCTCGTCGGCGCGCCCCGCTGTAAGAAAAATTCGCTGCGCGTGCGTCCCGCCGCCGTCCTGATAGCGGATAAACACCGGGATCTGCCAGGTCTGCGCGGCCGAGCCCGGAGACCCGTTCGGCAGCCAGCGCTTCTGCGATAGATGCAGCAACGGTTTCGCGCCGGAGCAATCCACGTCGGCGGTCACCAGCGGCACTCCCGCCTGGTCGAGAAACGTCCCGAAGGCGGACGCCATTCCCACGCCCGATCCCTCGCTCACCGCCGCGAGAAACTCCGGCGTGGTGGCCGCCCCCCACTGGTACCGCGTCAGATAGGCTCGCACTCCCCGCCGGAACCGCTCCTCTCCCGCGAACTTCTCGAACATGCCCAGCACCGCCGCGCCTTTTTCGTAAGTGATGTCGTCGAAGGCATTAGCGATATCGTCTTCCGATTCGATGGGCTGTACAATGCGCCGCGCCGAGACTAGACTGTCGAGATCCTGCGACCGCAACCGCGACTCCACCCCGATCACGTTAACGCGCCACTCCGGCTTCCACTCTCCGGTGATCTTCCGTTCCATCCACGTGGCGAACGCTTCATTGAGCCAGATGTCGTTCCACCACTGCATGGTCACCAGATCGCCAAACCACTGGTGGGACATTTCATGGGCCACCACCAGGGCGCATTCGCGCTGCCGGCCCAAACTGTCCGTCCCGGGTTGCGCCAGCAGCAAATCTTCGCCGTAGGTAATCAGCCCGGCGTTCTCCATCGCGAAGTTCGAAATGGGCATCACCAGGCTGTCCAGCTTTTCGTAGGGAAACGGCCGCCCGAAGTACTTCACCTCGAGCGCGAGCAATTGCGGTATGGCCTCTGCCGCGAACTTCGCCCCGGCCGCGTGTCCGCGCGGCACGATAATGCGCAGCGCCGTTTTGCCCACTTTTCCGGCGTCAACCGTCTCGAAACGCCCCGCGGCGAACGCCACCAGGTAGCTGGGCAACGGCTTCGTTTCGCGGAAGCGCACCGCCTTCATGCCTCCGCTTTCGGCCGATTCGGACTCTTCGGGAGTATTCGCGAACGCGCTCGCGGCCGCCGGCACGTGCAGGGTAATCCGCCACGGCACCTTGAATGAGGGCTGATCGAAACACGGAAACGCGCGGCGCGCATCGGTCGGCTCGAACATGCTGTACAGGTACCACTCGCCGTCTTCTTCGAGCGCGAAAACGCCCGCGCTGCTCTTCTTGATCACGTCGGCGTCATACGCGAAACGCAGCGTGCCGGCGCCGGAAACGGCATGGTCGAACTGCATCGCGATGAAGCCGTTCTGCTCCGGCAACAGCGTGGGGGTGATCGCGGAGGCGCCCGTCCGGAATACCACGGACGAGATCCTCAGGTTCATCGAGTTCAGCCAGATGATGGGCGTCGCCTCGGCGATCCGAATGTCGATCTCAACCACGCCCTGGAAGGTGTCGGAGCCGGGAACCAGAGTCAGATCGACGCGATATCGCTCGGGAACCACGTTGGTCCCCAGCAGCAGCTTCGGCGGCTCCGGAACCGCGGCGCGAGCGGTCAAAGCAAGGGTCAGCGCGCAGAGGGTGAAAAAGTCAGGCCGCGCCATGGGCAATCGTAGTCAGCGCCTTCTCAGGACCGGTGCCACAACGAGTCCCACCAGTTAATCAAGTGAAAATGGCGGCCTGGGCACTCTGGCCAGGGAGCGAACCCGATGGTCCCCATATCCGACCGCACAAACAAGGGCACCGGATCGCCGGAGGGATAAATCACCTGCACCACCACGCCGTTGCCGCAGGTTTGCACAACGCCCAGCTTCGCTGCCTGCGCGCTGGGGTGCTCGCTTTTCGGACCCCAGTCGTCCATGAACTTCGGATAGGCGTACTCGCGGCACGGCGTCTCTTCCGTACAACCCCACATGCGGTAAGCGTCCTGATACTCGCCGTTGCGCAAATGTCCGAGGAACGCGTTCACGATGCTCTCTTCGTGGTAGTTCCGCAGTGTGAAGTAGAGAACTGTAGCCACCAGCAGGGCGGCTACGCCGATGACGATGCCAATCTTCCAGCGGTGCAGGACCTGCGCCCGATGCGCCTCGCCCGTACCGTACGCTTCGAGATAACTGCCCATGCCACTACTTCACAGGATACGCCTGGTTGTACGCCGCGATCGCTACATCGGTAATGTCCAGACTCGCCTTGAAGAACACCGTGTTCGCTGAGTCAATCACTACGTCCAGTCCGCGGTCGTCGGCAATCTTCTGCACCACCTGGTTCATGCGCTGGCTCGCGTGAGCGATGATGTCGTTGCGCTCTTTGTCGATGTCGTCGCGAAGGTCCTGATCCTTCCGTTGCAGTTGCCGTTCCTTGAACTGGCCTTCCGACCGCGCCTGTTGTTCGGCCGCCGGACTCAGTTTCCCGCTGGCGATCTGCTGCTGCAGCGCCTGCAGATCCTGCTGCAGCTTGCTGATTTCTTCAGACCGCGGCCGGTACCGGGTGGTCACGTCCACGATGTCCTTCTTGATCTCGGCCGTCTCCGAGATCGCGCGCTGCATGTTGACGACGCCCACTTTTGTCTGCGCGGCGCCCATCCCGGCCGACGCCAGGGCGATTGCAAGTACAGTTACGATGCGTTTCATTTTTCGATGACTCCGAGAACCTCGTCTTCGCGCAGGATCAGATACTCTTCGGCGCCCACCTTGGTTTCCGAGCCGGAGTACTTGCCGAACAGAATGCGGTCGCCGGGCTTCACGTCCGGGGCCACCCGCGTGCCGTTTTCGAGCAGCTTTCCGCTGCCCACCGCCACCACCTCGGCCTGTTGCGGCTTCTCCTTCGCCGAGTCGGGGATAATGATGCCCCCGCGAACCGTTTCTCCCTCGTCGATACGTTTGACCAGGATGCGATCATGAAGCGGACGAAGATTCATTGCCGTGTCTCTCCTTAGATGGAAATGAGTACCGGGAGTGCGGGCGTCCGCATCGGGAGACCCACCGAATGCAACTATAACACAGCGCTGGGTGGGGGTTCGCAAGGTCGATTAGGACCAGCTTGCTCTCATAGAGAAACACCGTACGACACCCACAGGTCAACGCCGGGTGCTCCATGGGCGTCACAGATTGAGATGAGCTGCGGGACCATCCATGCCCTCGTTCTTCTGGCTTGGATCTGTACGTCGTGCAGTTCGCGCAGCATCGTGGAACCAGTTTCTCCCGAGCTCGTCGCCACCATTCAGCTAAGGAAGATAGGTGAAGCTGAGGGTCGTGGCTACATCGACACCAAGCGCTATCTTACGTTAACCGACCTGAGGCGGCTCTATCCGGACCTGATATCGGCTCAGCTCGCCACAGGCAGCAGCTTCGGATACACGTTTAAGCTCGATCTCAACCGGTTCAGCTACAGTCTTCGAGCCGTCCCTCTGCCTGAGGGCCGAAGGCGAAGATCCTTCTATACCGACAACTCACAAGTACTTCGGCAGAGCTGGGGACCCATTCTCGCCGGTAATGGGAGTGCCGTACTGCGGTAGTCGCTACATCGTTTCGCTATCCTATATCCTATGTGTGGGATTGTTGGTTACATCGGCAACCGCAAGGCGGTGCCGATCATTCTCGACGGCTTGCGGCGTCTCGAATACCGTGGTTACGATTCCGCCGGCGTGGCGGTAATGAATGGCGATAACCATCTCTCCATTCGCCGCGCCTCCGGCAAACTGCGCAACCTCGAGGAAGCCATCCGCATTAACCCTTTGGACGGCGCATACGGCATCGGCCACACCCGCTGGGCCACCCACGGCCGCCCCACCGAAGAGAACGCCCACCCCCATCGCGATTGCTCCGGCGACATCGTCGTGGTGCACAACGGCATCGTCGAAAATTACCTCGCCCTGAAGGAACAGCTCCTTCTCGAGGGCCACAAGTTCGTCACCGAAACCGACACCGAAGTCATCGCCCACCTCATCGAAAAGCACTACGAGGGCAATCTGGAGGACGCCGTGCGCCGCGCCGTGCGCCAGCTCAGCGGCGTCTTCGCGCTGGCCGTCATCGCCAGTTCCGATCCCAACAAGATCATCGCCGCGCGCTCCGGCCCGCCCGTTGTCGTGGGCCTCGGCGAAGGCGAATACTTCGTGGCGTCGGACGTTCCCGCCATCCTCAGCCACACCCGCGACATGTTCTTTCTCGACGACGGCGACGTGGCTGTCCTCACCCCCGAAGGCGTCCACCTCACCGATTTCAACGGCAAGGCCATCAAGCGCAAGGTCTCGCACATCCTATGGGACCCCATCATGGCCGAAAAAGGCGGCTACAAGCACTTCATGCTCAAGGAAATCTTCGAGCAGCCGCGGGCCGTGCGCGACACCATGCTGGGGCGCGTCGGCCAGGAGTCGGGCCGTATCTTCCTCGATGAGATGGACATCAGCCCGAAGGAATTCCGCGGGTTCGAGTCGGTGAAGATCATCGCCTGCGGAACAAGCTGGCACGCCGCGCTGGCGGGCAAGTTCATGATCGAACGGCTGGCGCGCATTCCCGTGGAAGTCGATTACGGCAGCGAGTTCCGCTATCGCGACCCCATCGTGTCGAAGAAAATTCTCAGCGTGGTCATCTCCCAATCCGGCGAGACCGCCGACACGCTGGCGGCGCAACGCGAGGCCAAACAAAAAGGCTCGAAGACGCTGGCCATCTGCAACGTCACCGGCTCCATGATCACGCGCGAGGCCTCCGGAACGCTGCTCACTCATGCCGGCCCCGAGATCGGCGTCGCCTCCACCAAGGCGTTCACCTGCCAGCTCACCGCGCTGTTCATTCTGGCCATGTATCTGGGCCAGGTCCGCGAGCAATTGTCGCCGGAGGAATCGCGAAAGCTGATGCAGGAACTGGTGCGCCTGCCCGGCAAGCTGGAAACCGTGCTCAGCAACGAAGCCATCTATCAGGAGCTCGAGCGCGCGCTATTCCGCTCCACCGATTTCCTGTACCTGGGCCGCGGCATCCACTTCCCCATCGCCCTCGAGGGTGCGCTCAAGCTGAAGGAAATCTCCTACATTCACGCCGAAGGCTACCCGGCTGGCGAGATGAAGCACGGCCCCAACGCGCTCATCGATGAGAAACTGCCGGTGGTGGTGCTGGCCACGCGCGATCCCGACAGTGAAGAGAGCCGCATCCGCTACGAGAAAACCCTCTCGAACATTCAGGAGGTGAAAGCGCGATCGGGCATCGTGGTGGCGGTGGTCTGCGAGGCGGATGCGGCGGAAGTGGCCCCCACGGTGGACCATCTCATCTCCATCCCCCCCACCACCGAACTGCTGCTGCCGATTATGGAAATCATCCCGCTGCAGCTCATCGCCTATCACATCGCCGTGCGCCGCGGCTGCGACGTCGATCAGCCGCGCAACCTGGCCAAGAGCGTGACGGTAGAGTAGGATTTGCGCCAGGCCACATATCAGCTCACCGTCCCGACCCGCGGCAAGGGTTTGTACGACCTGACCAGCGAAGTCTCTTCCTGGGTGGCCAGCCAGAAAACGCGCATCGGCCTGCTCACCGTCTTCTGCCGCCACACTTCGGCTTCCCTGGTAATTCAGGAAAACGCCGACCCCGACGTCGTCGCCGACCTGCGCGATTTCTTCGAGCGCCTCGTCCCCGAGGATGTCCGCCAATACCGCCATACCGCGGAGGGCCCCGACGACATGACCTCCCACATCCGCACCGCCCTGACCAATGCGCAGCTCAGCATTCCCATCCACGATGGCCAACTGGCGCTGGGCACCTGGCAGGGCATCTACCTGTTCGAGCATCGCCGCGTACCCCACCGCCGCGGCATTGTGCTGCACCTGCTGGCTGAGTAGCGCGGTTAATTCCCCCCGTTTAGCGCCACCAGGTGCTGGCCGCGCGGCAACATCAACTCGAATTCCTGACCAACCGCCGTCACCTCGGCCTTCACGGCGGTTCCATCCAACTCAACGTGAGTAGGCGCGAAGTTCAAAACGGCGATGGCGCGCGAGGAGCTGTCGTAGGCCAGGTCCACGCCGGACTGCGTCCAGGCCGCCGAGCGCAGCGTGCCATTAAAGTCCAGCACCCGCCGCGCGCTTTCGTGATTCGCCGCCTCGACGGCATGCGCGCCGGGCGGCAGCCACAGTGTGGTATCGTCGCGCACCGGCCACGGCTTCCCGTTCACCAGTGCCGGCCCCTCCCATGGAACCCCCATCGCCTGTTTGGATTTCACCACCAGCTTGCCGTCGGACCGCTCTATGGAATCCGGCGCCGCGGCCGCCGCCGGCAGCAGCGCGAGATCCGGCTTGAGAATGGAATTCTCGAAATACAAGGCCACCCGCGGAAATGACATCGAAGCAACATGCACCAGCTCAAACAGCTCCACGCCGGTCTGCTGTTTCGTCGGATACACATCCTGATAGCGCTCCACGATATTGATATCGATGGCCAGCTCGTCGGGACGCTTGGCGATGGGCCGGTAGCGATCGGCGATCTGCGGGTAACGCTGCGGACCAAGATTCCAGACGGTGGCCGGATCTTCGACCAGGAACGTAAAATCGTGCTGCTCGGCCAGCGGCAGCGCGCGCGCGGCGTCCGCGCCAATGAGATCGTGCATGCGCGTATCGAAGCGGTCGTCCACGTGTGTGAGCACCAGATCCAGATCCGGCCGGCCGCGCCGCATGGCCTCCAGTTCCTCCATCCACCGCTGTTGCATGCGGCGCGCAAGATCGGCCCGGTAATCGAGAAACGCGTGCAGCCGCTTGGCATCGGGCGCCCCGCCCGTGAACAATTCCAGCGGATCGAAGCCTCCCGTAGCCTTAAACTCGCGGCGGATGTCGTCGTTCATCGGCGTGAAACGCGCTGGATTGTCCGCGCCTTCCAGCGATTCGAAGTACAGCTCGGCCAGATTCACGCCGTCCCAGTCGAACGCGCCGATCAGGTCCCGCACGCCGGCCCGTGCCGCCTCGAAAGCCTCCGGGTTGTTCAGGTTCATCAGCTTGCGCCAGTCGAGTTGGGCGTCCTGAAGCAGCGCGGTTTTCTCGCGCCATTCCGGATGGTCGTTCCAGAACTTCTCGCTCACATGCGGCAGCTCCAGCCAGACGTAGACAAGAATGGCGTGGCGGTGGCAGGCGGCAATCAGGTTGCGCAAGTATTCGTCGGCTTGCGGATCGCGTTCGAAAGTGTGCCAGCCGGCCACCTGCAACGCCCCAATGCCGGCCTTTCGCCAGCGCGCCGCCAGGTAATCGGCATCGGCGCGGCCCCGGTACGCCGAGTCGAAAAACGCCCACAGCCGGGACGACCTCACCGGCGGTTCCAGCCCAAGATCGCAGAGCGCCTGCAACAGGTAAGGGTATCGCTCGTACCCCTGCTGCCCCGGCGAACTGGCCAGCCACAACACCGCGCCACTCCCTACCTGCATACCCGCCATCATCGGAGCGCGCTGCCAGCGCTCCACCGCGAAAATGCGCGCGTCTTTCGGCACCTCGAAGACAGGTAAGTCAAGTTCCTTTTCCCACACGATGGACAACTTGGGGTTGCGGTGGTCCACAATGCTGCGCACCACAACGCGCTTGTTTGTAGCCACGATACCAAGTTTCACCGCCACATCCGATTCGCCTTCAAGAATGGCGTAGGCGCCCGCCCGCACTCGATCCAGAATCTGCGGCGGCGGCGTGGCGCCCGCCCGCACCACGAAAATCCCCGCCGAAGAGCCATGCCCCTGCGCGAAGCCGACAGAAGAAAGAATCTCCGGCCACGCCCCCGGCTCATCGCCGTCAATGCTGAAAGACACCGGCGAAGTTCCCGCCCACGCACACCAGACCAACCCAGGAATCACCAACAAATATTTCATTCGTGTCCATTCGTGTGCATTCGTGGCCATGTCTTCTTCAGTGCGCGAACGCATACCAGAACCCGGCTCGCACATCGAAGTAGTTCGGCCGCCGCGGATTGTTCTCGTTGATGAGATACGCGCCGCGCAGCCCGTTGATAGAGAACAGAAGCTTGCGCGGCGTCTGCGGCACATGGAACCGCAGTCCCGGACCCGTCTCCACCGTATTCGCCCAGTACAGGTGCTCGCTGTCGGTAACAAGGTTGCCGTTCCAATAAAACTGCACCCTGCCCATTCCGAAGCCGGCTCGATTCTGCGTGTAGATCATCACGTCGTCGGCGAACCGGCTGGCAAACACCAGATCGTCGTTGCTCTCGAAAAACCGGCCATGGCCGCCGCCGGCCGCCTCTCCGAACCCCCGCGCCCAGGACAAGCCGCTCCGGTAATCGGGAATCATGGCGTCGTGCCCGGTGTCCAGATACTTGACGGCTTCCCCCGCCTCGCCCCATGCCGTCAAGCCGTGCCAGGGATGGCTGGACAGACCCGCTGCGAATATAAAGGAGTCCTCCGACAAATACTGTGGCTGCGTCATGCCGCCCACAACGGGACCCGTGGTAACCCGGGCGTCGCCGTCAAAGCGCGTGGAGAGATAGGCGCTGATCGGCAAAGAGCCGATCTGCATCTGCGTCTTCGCCTGGCCGTAACTGAACAGGTCGTGCCAGCGCGTCGAGAAAAACGGGAATACCCACATCGTGCTCTGAAAGCGTTCATTGGACGTCTCCAGATTCTGGTATGCCTGCCCGGCTTCCTTCGCTACCTCGGGGTCGGGGCTGTGCCGGGCCAGTTTGAACCACTGCTCGGCTTCCGGATCGTCGTGCAGAATGTTATACGCCCACGCCAGCTTCAGCATCACCGTGAAGTCCACTGGGTCGCTCTCGTGCGCGATGGTGTAATACTTCAGCGCGTCTTTCATGTAGCCGGCGGCGTAACTCTTGTCGGCCAGCGCCTTCGCCCCGCCGGACGCCTGGCGCGGCGGCGTCTCGCCGCGGTGTTTCAGGGTCTGCGGATATTTCAGCGCGGCGCGGACACGGTCCGCCAGTTCGTCATCGTCGCCCTTGAGAACCTCTTCCAGCAGCGGCCGCGCTCCCGCTTCGTCGCCGCGTCCCAGCTTCAGCAAGCCGAGCTGCGCCGTGGAAAGCCGGTCGTCCGGAGCCTGCTTGTGCAGCAGTTCGAATTCCCGTTCGGCCTCGCTCCCGTTTCCCAGCTGCAGATACAGAAATCCCAGCTCGCGGCGCAGTTCGATGTTGCCCGGGTCCAGTTCCAGACCCTTGCGGAATTCGTTGACGTAGGGATACCGCGCGGGCAGCAATTCGGTAGCAAGTTCCCGGACCCGAGGCTCCGCGCCGCGCGAGGCGGCCAGCAGCGCGGCGTGGGCTTTCTCCGTTTCACCCAGCTTCTCCCACACCCGGCCCAGATCCAGCAGCAGTTCCCTCTCGCCCGGTTTGATGCGCCAGGCCTTCTCGTAGTGCTCCGCGGCCAGCTTAAGTTCGTCGCGCTGCTCCGCCAGCGTGGCCAGTTCGCGATGCGCGCTGAAGTTGCCGGGTTCGGATTCCAGCGCTTTGCTCCAGCGCGCAATGCCTTCCTCCAGCGGACGGTCGATGTTCTGGAAGGCCTGCTCGGCCGTGGCGTTGCCGTTCCGGCGAATGCGGTCGAAGATGCGTCGCGCTTCCGCCTGCTCCTTCGTCTCGTAACATAGAAACGCATACTCCAGAGCAACATGTTCGTCGGCCGGGTCAAGCCGCATGGCCTCCCCGAACTCGTCCCGGGCTCCCTCGTTGTCGCCCGTCTTGAGCAGCGCGTAAGCCAGATCCTTGTGGATATCCGCGCGAGCGGGAGCGATCGCGCTGGCCCGCTGAAATGCCGCAATCGCGGCGTCGTAATCCTTCGCATTAAGTGCCGCATAGGCATGGTCAAGCTCCGTCCATGCCGGATCAGGCGCCTGTGCGGCAAGCAGTCCCACGATAAGCGCCAGAAGGAGAATGCGGGGCACAACCAGTAGTGCAAGGGGGGTAGACGAGTTCTCAGACGGCCTACGGCCGGCAGGCGCCGAAGTCTCCGGCTACCCTGCATGCTTCAAAGACGAGCGTCGTGCCCTCGTGCCTCGCCCGGCCTAACGCCGCTCATATCGCCGGAAAGCCCGTACATCCGCTTGTCTTTTTCGTCGGTCACACTCATCCCGTTCGCCCCGACGGCAAGCACCGCCACAGCCGCCGCCACCACCGCGATTCCCGCCACAACTTCGTCGCCGGCCGTCTACACCGATGACGCCTTTGCTGGCGCGGTGAGCGCCACGGCAAGAACCGCAATCAGAACTCCACGCCAAGGGAAAGTAGGAGTCATTCGGGCCTCATACCTCACTTCGCCAGTGCGAACGCAACAATCGTTCCCCCCGGAGGGTCCTTCGACTTCCCGCCTCCCGCCGCAATCACCACATACTGGCGGCCGTCGATCGCGTAGGTGGACGGAGTCGCATTCCCCGCGAACGGCAGCGTGGCCTCCCACAGCAGCTTCCCCGTATCCTTATCGAAGGCGTGGAATTTCTTGTCGTAGCAAGTCGCGCCGATGAACACCAAACCGCCCGCGGTCACAATAGGTCCCCCGTAGTTCTCGCTTCCCGTGTGCTTCATCCCCTTTGCCGCAAGCGCGGGATATTCTCCCAGCGGAATCTTCCACGCGAACTTCCCGGTGTTCAGGTTGATCGCGTTCAGCGTGCCCCAGGGCGGCTTCACCGCCGGATAGCCGTCCGGGTCCAGGAATTTCTTGTATCCGTCGTTCAGGTACTTCATGAAAAGGGATGAGTCCGTCTCGGTGTGCACGCTAACGCTCTCGCCATTCAGAACGTAATTGGCGATAGCGCTCAGCCCGGCCCAGCCTAGTCGCGCGAAGCTCGGCATCCGCCCGGTTCCCATGGACAGAATCGTGGTCACTTCCCAGGTCGAGTAACGCTCGCTCAGCTTCTTCAACGAAGGAAACTCCGGCGGCCCGCCGCTGAGATCGGCGCGATGGCACGCCGCGCAGTTCGCCATGTAGAGTTCCTTGCCGGACGTGTTGGCGGAAGTGGGGTGCTGCTCCACCATGCGCAGAATCCACGCCATCTCGTTGGCGTTCACGTACAGGATTCCGGTTTCCGGGTCCACCGCGCTCCCGCCCCACTCCGCGCCGCCGTCGAAGCCCGGGAAAATGATGGTTCCCTGCGTCGATCCGGGAACGAACTGTCCGGCGCTCCGCAGCTTCCGGAAGTCGGCCAGAACCGCTTCATGCGCCTTTCGCGTGCGCTGCGTCAGCATGTCCGCGGTGAGAATCTGGCGCGCGAAGGGCGCCGGCTCCAGCGGGAATGGCTGCGTTTTGGCGGTGACTTCGCCGTCCAGATCGGAGGGTGGAACCGGACGCTCTTCCACCGGGAACAGCGATTGCCCGGTCTCCCGATTGAACAGATACAAAAATCCCTGCTTGGTGGTCTGCGCCACCGCGTCGATCGCCTGGCCGTTCATGCGAACCGTCACCAGGCTGGGAGGAGAAGGCAGGTCCCGGTCCCAGATATCGTGGTGGACCTCCTGAAAGTGCCAGACCCGCTCCCCCGTGTCCGCCTTCAGAGCCATGAGCACGTTGGCGAACAAATCGTCTCCGGTGCGGTCAGCGCCATAAAAATCGAAGGCCGCCGAGCCGGTGGGAACAAATAGCAATCCGCGCTTCGCGTCCAGCGACATTCCGGACCAGTTGTTGGCCGACCCGATGTACGTCCAGGCGTCCTTCGGCCACGTCTCGTAGCCGTACTCCCCGGGATGCGGAATCGTATGAAAAATCCAGCGCATCTTGCCGGTGCGCACGTCGTAGGCGCGAATGTCGCCCGGCGACGCAGGCAGCGTCTCGCTGATCAGGCTGCCGATAATCAGCAGGTCCTTATATATGATTCCGGGCGTGGTCAGCGAAACCATGTTTCGCGGCTCTCTGCCCAGGTTGTCCCGAAGATCGATGCGGCCGTTTTCGCCGAACTGTGGATCGGGCTTACCCGTCTGCGCATCCAGCGAGTACAGATACTGACGCCATACCGTGAAAATGCGGCTGTCGTTGCCGTCGGACCACCACGTGACGCCGCGAATCCGGATCTTGAACAGGGCCTTATGTCCGGGGTCGGGGTCGAAACGCCATTTCAGCTTGCCGCTCGCGGCATCCAGCGCCACCACATTCGCCTTTGGCGTCGCCGCGAACAGCACGCCGCCGATCACCAGCGGGTTGCACTGGAATTCCGACCCTGGAAACGCGTCGCCCGTGTCGAATGTCCACGCAACGCGCAATTTCCGGACGTTGCCGCGGTCAATCTGCCTCAGGTTGGAATAGCGAATCTGCGCCGGACCGCCGCCATAGGCGGGCCAGTCGGCGGATTCGCCTGCGGCGTTCTGGGCGCGACAAACCGGTGGCGGGCAGGCCAGCCAGAACATCAGCGCGATCGCGCATGCCTGCGGCTTGATCATGATCAACCTCGGACACATTCCGTTTGGACACACTCCGTTTGGATACACTCCGTTCAACAGCCTACCGCGAACCACGCGCGCACTGCCTGAGAGAAGATTTCCCCGCCGGCGCTACGGCCGGAACCGAAACAACGCGGCGATAATTCTGTCGAGCTAGTGCCCGGCCGTCCCACGTCGAGCCAGTACCAGGGGCTGGCCAAAGCCACTCTCCGCCGGCATCAGCCAACGCACATCGACAAATCCCGCCCGGCTCAGAAGGGCGGTGAGTTCCTCGCGTAGCAGTGCTCTGTAAACGGAAACGAAGTGCTGACCGTTCCATCCCACGCGCGTCTCTTGCGTGATGTACAAATGCGTGGTGTATTGGCGATCACCGGTCCAATCCCAGACCTGGTGGTAGATTCGTCGATACTTGCCATCTTGAAAGAACGCCGGTGGCGGCATCGCTGGATGATGTACGATGATCTCGTCGTAATCGCGAATGCTTGCCACAAACAATCCGCCTCCCCTGAGTTTGCCGGAAATCTGCTCAATGGCCCGCCCGAGATCCTGTTCCGTAAGCAGATGCGGGAGGGCGTTGTCGGCGGCGAGGACGGCATCAAAGCCGGATTCTGAGACCCCCCGCAAATCGCGCATATCCGCGACTTCAAATTGAATCGACAGGTTCCGCTGCTGTGCTTCGCGCCTCGCTCGCGCAATCGCGGCCGCACTTAGGTCGGTACCCACCAGAGCGTGCCCGCGAGCGGCTAATCCGAGGGTTTGCGTCCCGATGCCGCACGCACAGTCGAGAATCCTGAGGGGGCCCGTGGGCAACTCCCCCTCGATGAGGGGACCCAAGACGCTCGCTTGCCTCTCGATGGACCGCGCCCAGTCCTGAAATAGCAGGTGGTACCAATCGGCGAGATCATCGTAGAACGCCCGTGGCGGATCGCCCATATTGAGATTCTATACACGGCGCCCGCCGTCGTTGGATCGGTTAAACTTACCAGATCAACCCTATGCCTCTTTCGCCAGGTGGTCGGCTGGGACCCTACGAGATCATCGAACTGATCGGGTCCGGTGGGATGGGGGAGGTCTACAAGGCTCGAGACACGCGTCTCGACCGGATCGTGGCGATCAAGATCTCCACCGAAAAATTCACTGAGCGCTTCGAGTTGGAGGCGCGCGCCGTTGCCGCGCTGAATCACCCAAACATCTGCACCCTGCACGACGTGGGCCCGAATTATCTGGTGATGGAGTACATCGAGGGCGAAGCGCCGCAAGGGCCCATGGCGCTCGACGAAGCTCTGCGCATCGCTCACCAGATCGCCGACGCGCTGGAGGCCGCGCATGAAAGAGGCATCACCCACCGCGACCTCAAACCCGCCAACATACGAATCAAACCCGACGGTACGGTGAAGGTTCTGGACTTCGGGCTTGCCAAGGTGGCCACGGTTGCCAGTGGCAGTGGCGAACAATCTCCCACGTTCGCTATCGGCATGACCCAGGCGGGCGTGATCCTGGGCACCGCTTCTTACATGGCGCCCGAGCAGGCTCGCGGCAAAGCCACCGACAAGCGCGCCGATATCTTCGCCTTTGGCGTCGTCCTCCACGAGCTCATCACCGGCAAGCGCCTGTTTGGCGGAGAGGACGCCGGCGAGATGCTCGCCAAAGTGATCCGCGACGAACCGGATCTCAGCGACGCGCCGTCCAGCGTCCAACGCTTGCTGGCGGAATGTCTGCGCAAAGATCCGCGAAAGCGGCTGCGCGATATCGGCGATGTCTGGAGGTTGCTGGATGGCGTGCCCCCGGCCGCTGGATCCTCCGCCGGTGCGCTGGCCGCCACGGTGGCCGCGCGGCCCGGCCGGGCGAAGTGGCTCTGGCCCTCGCTGGCGGCGCTCTTGCTGGTCAGCACCGCCGCCCTGGCCTTCCTTTATTTCCGCAAGCTCCCTCCCCCGCCCGCCGTGCGGTTCGAAGTCTCGCCGCCTGCGAAGTACGTGCTCAACACCTTCAGCCTTTCGCCCGACGGCCGCAAACTGGTTTTCAACGTTCGCGGCCTGGACGGACGCAGCACTTTATGGCTCCGCCTGATGGATTCGCTCCAGGTTAACGAATTGCCGGGCACCCAGGGCGCGAATCTGGATCCGGCCTGGTCCCCGGACAGCCAGTCCATCGCCTTTCTGGCGGAGGGTAGTGTCAAGAAAATAGATATCTCCGGAGGGACGCCGCAGACCCTGGCCTCTTACAATAACCCCACGACGGGCATTTCCTGGAGCAACCAGGACGTCATCCTCTATTGCAACGGCGGTATCCTAAGCCGTGTTTCGGCTTCCGGAGGAGAGGCCTCCGCGGTCACCGCGCTGGATTTGCAGAACGGCGAACAAGGCGAGGGCCGTCCATTCTTTCTGCCCGACGGCAGGCACTTCCTGTATTACCGGCTGATGGCGAAGCAGGTACGCAATGGCATTTACGTCGGCTCCCTGGATAACAAGCCGGCCGAGCAGGGAGAAAAACTTTTGTTCGACAGCCCCGCCGGTGCCATGTACGTGGCTTCACCGGCCGCCCGCGGCGGCTACTTGTTGTTTCTTCGTGGCGACGCGCTGATGGCCCAGCCTTTCGACGTGCGTCATATGGAATTAACCGGGCGCTCGGTGCAGGTGGCCGACCGCGTCAGTACGAATTTGTATGACGGCCTGTTTTCGGCTTCCAACACCGGCATGCTGGCGTACGCGATCACCGGAGGTAACAACCGCGAATTGACCTGGTACGACCGTGAGGGCAAGGTTCTGGGCCATATGGGAGCCGCCGCCGCGCGCGACGAATTGTCGCTCTCGCCCGACGGTGAACAGGTGGCTGAAGGCCGCGTAGACGACCGCGGGACCTGGGGTGTATGGATGCTGGACGTGCAGCGCGGCACCAATACGCGGCTTTCGTTTGACGGGGGTGGTGGTGACGCCGTCTGGTCGCCCGACGGCAGCCAGATTGTCTATGCTCCGGGCGGAGGTCAATCCACCGACTTGTATCGCAAGCCGGCCAACGGCGCGGGTCAGGGAGAAATTCTGTTTCACTCCGAAGAAGTTAAGACGCCCATGAGCTGGTCGCGCGATGGCCGTTTCCTGCTGTTTTCGCAGCGTGGGAAGGCCAGCAGTGAGCTGTGGGTGCTGCCCCTGCAGGGCGAGCGCAAGCCGTTCCCGTACCTGGTGACGCCCTTTCGCGCGGGGCAGGCTCAGTTCTCTCCGGACGGACACTGGGTGGCCTACACCTCCAACGAATCGGGCACAAAAGAGGTCTACGTGCAGCCGTTTCCGTCGCCATCTGGCGGCAAATGGCCGGTGTCGAGCGGCGGCGGCAGCCAGCCCCGCTGGCGCCGCGACGGCAAAGAGCTGTTGTATTTCGCGCCGGACAACATGCTCATGGCTGTCAGCGTCGCCGCGGTCGGCGGGACGTTCCAGCCGGGCGTTCCTAAGCCGCTGTTCCGCGCCGCGGTTCTGGGTGGCACGGGCGGCGGCCCCTCGTCATCGTGGCGCTGGGACATTTCTCCCGATGGCCAGCGTTTCCTGATCAACACCGCCCTTGAAGAGGGCGCCACGGCCCCCGTCACCATGGTGCTCAACTGGGACAGCGCGCTCAAATAATTAGAGCTACACTGTTCAGATGGAAGAGCTGCAGATCACCGCTGTTAAGGGAATGAACGGCGCTCGTATTCTGCGCCTGCGGGGTGTACTCACGCTTCGCACCATTTCCGAATTTCAGACCATCGCCAGGCAGGAGGGCGACTCGCCCCTGATCATCGACCTGAGTGGCGTCACCTACGTGGATTCAGCCGGGTTGGGCGCCGTTCTGGGTCTGTTCGTCTCGGCCCAGCGGAAGAAGACCGGCTTCGCCGTGGCCGGCGCTTCGGCGGATCGCGTGCGAATCCTGTTTCAGGTGACCCACCTCGCCGATTTCGTGCCGTCTTACGCCACCGTCACCGAAGCCGAAGCCTCGCTGGTAAAGGCCGCGGGCGCGTGAGCGGCGGCGCTCAGTCGCGCTATGCGAGGAAGGCTGAACATCCTGATCTGGGCCGTTATCGGGGCACTCATCGTGGGAACCACCGTATGGATGGTCTGGGCCAGTCACCAGCCTCGAGCGCGCTCGGTTTGGGTGTTTACACGCGCGGCTCGGAAACGCAGCTACGTGTTTGCAGGTGGTTACCGAACCGCGACGGTGACGGAGCGGGGACCAGATAGCCTTTTTCAGCAGCCTGCTAGTGTCCTGTCTCTGAAGTCCGCTGAATAACAGGACGGTCGGTTTGCATCTCATGTACAAAGGAGTACGGCGATGCGAATTGGACGCCCGCTTCCCGAGTTGGTGATCACACCGGAGGAGCGACGGTCCCTGCTGGAGTGGGCGCGGCGGCCAAAGTCGGCTCAGGCGCTGGCCTTGCGTGCGAAGATCATTCTGGCCTGTGCCGGCGGCAAGACCAACACCCAGGTGGCCGATCAGTTTCGGGTCACTAAACAGATGGTCGGAAAGTGGCGGGCGCGCTTTGTCGAAAAGCGCCTCGATGGATTGCTCGATGAGCCTCGTCCTGGGACACCGCGCAAGGTCAGCGACGCGGAGGTGGAGCGAGTGCTGGCCATGACTCTGGAATCGCTGCCGCGTGACGCCACGCATTGGAGTACGCGCTCGCTGGCGAAGCAGTGCGGACTCAGCCGAAGCACCGTCAGCCGCATCTGGCGAGCGTTCGCCCTGCAACCGCATCGCAGCGAGACGTTCAAACTTTCCAAAGACCCGCTGTTCATTGATAAGGTTCGCGACATCGTTGGACTGTACATGAATCCTCCGGACCGCGCACTGGTCCTGTGCGTCGATGAGAAGTCGCAGATTCAGGCGCTGGACCGGACGCAACCGCTGTTGCCGATGCGTCCCGGACAGGCCGAGCGCCGCAGTCACGATTACAAGCGCCACGGCACCACGTCCCTGTTTGCCGCGCTCGATGTGCAGACTGGAACGGTGATCGGCGCCTGCCATCGCCGGCACCGCAGTGTGGAATTCCGCAAGTTTCTCGACACCATCGAGCAGGCAGTGCCCGCGTCGCTGGACGTCCATTTGATTCTGGACAACTACGGCACTCACAAAACCGCGCGGCCATCCGCGCATGGCTGGCCAAACGTCCCCGTTTCCACGTGCACTTCACGCCGACCAGCGCCTCCTGGATCAATCTGGTCGAACGGTGGTTCGCCGCTCTTACTGAGAAACAGCTTCGCCGTTGCGTTCACCGCAGCATTCGCGAGTTGGAAGCGGCCATCAAAAGATATTTATCGCTCACCAACGAATCGCCCCGGCCCTTTGTCTGGACGAAGACGGCCGATGAAATCCTGACGTCGGTTGCACGCTTTTGTCAGCGGACTTCGGAGACAGGACACTAGGCACAACCGGCTCAGGCTCGGCTTATTGCGCAGTGGAGTACGCTGGCAGTACATATCACAATAAGGTCTGAGCGCAACATGGCTGCCTCCACGTTTGATCAACCACGCGATCATCGATTCCAGCTCCGTGTCACGGCCTCCGAGGAGTCTCTCATCAAAGTCGCCGCCGAACGGCAAGGGGTGAACGTCACGGACTTCATCATGCGCAGCGCGCGAGAGAAAGCTGAACAGGCCCTGGCGGATCAGACTCGATTCGTGCTCGATGGCAAACAATGGAAGGCGTTCATGGCGGTCCTCGACCGCCCATCGAAGGAAAAGCCCCGGCTCCGCCGTTTGTTCACCGAACCGCATGTGGCCAAGCGCCGGAAATGAGTGGGCTCCCGAAGCCGGAATTCGAAATAGAGAACCTGCGTCGCCAGCACGACCTCACCCGGTTTGACTGTGGTCACGCAACGCTCAACACCTGGCTGCACAAGTACGCCTGACGAAACGGCAGGCTGACTCCGCCAGGACATACGTGGCTCTCGCAGGGAATCGTGTTGTTGGCTATTACGCGCTAACCACCGGCTCCGTTCACAAACACGAAACTCCGGAACGCATCGCCAGGGGTCTGGCCAACCACCCGATCAGCATGGGAGCATGACAATGGGTCATAATATACACAATATTGGCAATTGTGGTGTATGATATAACTCATTATGGCTCGACAGATCCCCTCTCTGCTCCCCCGGCTGGGTCGCTTGCTGACAGGCTTCGGGGAGAACATAAAGAGAGCCCGTCTTCGGCGCGCCTATTCATCCGAGGCAGTGGCTCAACGCGCCGGAATCACACGCAAGACGCTGTACCGGGTTGAGCGAGGAGATCCTGCGGTAGCCTTGGGAATCTATGCGAGAGTGCTACAGGCCCTGAGACTCGAGAATGATCTTGGATCAATCGCAGCGGATGATACCCTCGGCCGCAAACTACAGGACGCCAGCCTCGAGCCGAAACGGCGCGCTCCGAAGCAATCCAGGCACACGCGTCAGTTCGCCGACGAGGCACCGGCAAACAGGGCGAAGAAATCCGAGCATCTGCCATGACCATGCGCTCGCTGGAGACGGTATCCGTCTTCGTCGACGTGGACTACTTCGACGCACCGGCGCTGATGGGAGCGTTGCGCTGCCAGAGGAGCCGGAGTGGCGACATCTTTTCGTTCGAATACGACACCGCATGGTTGCAGAAGCCTGAGGCCTTCTCGTTTGACCCGGATCTCGCCCTGGTCAACGGACCTCAATATCCCGTTCCTGGTCGCGCGAACTTCGGAATCTTTCTCGACTCGTCGCCTGATCGCTGGGGTCGCGTCCTCATGCAGAAGCGGGAGAACATTCGTGCACGCCACGAAGGACGCAGAGCAAGGTCACTAACGGAATGGGATTTTCTGCTTGGCGTGCACGACGAAACCCGATTGGGCGCACTGCGTTTTCGAGATGCGGAAACCGGGCAGTTCATTGACACCAACGATGCATTCGCGGCGCCACCTATAACTTCACTTCGCGAGCTTCAGGCAGCGAGCCTTCAGTTCGAACTTCATGGCGATGAAGAAGAGCATGCTGAGTATGAAGAGTGGCTCGCTATGTTGTTTGCTCCTGGCACGTCCCTCGGCGGGGCTCGCCCGAAGGCATCCATCCGGGACGAGGCAGGAGCATTATGCCTGGCCAAGTTTCCCAGCCGACAGGACAGACGTGATGTTGGCGCATGGGAACTGGTTGCGCATCGGCTTGCGGCCAAAGCAGGAATAACGGTTCCCAGCACGCGTGCATTGCGCATATCCGGCAGTGCCCACACTACGTTCCTGGCACGTCGCTTCGATCGCACTGCGGAGGGGCCGCGGTTGGCATTCGTATCGGCAATGACCCTCACACAACGGAACGACGGGGAAGCCGGGGCGAGCTATCTCGAACTGGTGGATCTGCTCCAATCCCGCGGGTCTAATACTCACAACGATTGCCTGGAACTCTTCCGGCGCGTCGTGTTCAGCATTCTCATCCACAACACGGACGATCATTTGCGGAACCATGGATTCTTTCTCGGGCAGCGAGGTATCTCGCTGTCGCCCGCTTACGACATCAACCCTTCCAGTGATTGCAACGAACTATCGCTCGCCATCAACGAAGTCGATACGACCTGCGACGTCTCAATCGCTTTGGACGCGGCCGTCGACTACGGCCTGACGAAGCTCGAAGCAGACGAGGCTGTGGCTCGGGCAACCGCGGCCGTTGCGTTGTGGAGGGACGAAGCTACCCGGCTGCATATTCCGAAAGCTGAACAAGATTTGATGGCGGCAGCATTCGAATCGGTAGCATGACATCACAACGCATCAGAACGACGGCATTCGACCTCACGGCGAGTGTTTGGAATCACTGGCGAAGTCGGCAGTTCGGAAGTATTCCGAAGGCAAGCTTCGAGGGCAGTTCAGATGGCAGCCTGCAAGCAGAGCGGTTCGAAAAACTGGTGGTATAAGTTCACGTGGAACGGTCAACGAATTCGCGAGAGCACGAAGCAGACAAACAAACGCCTCACTGAGCAGATCGAGCCGGCGCACAAGGCGGCGCTCACGCGTGGTGAGGTCGGCATCGGCGACAAACAACCCGTGCCCACGCTCGCCGGTTTTGCCGACGAACTGTTCCTCCCCTTTGTCCGATCGACCTCGGCCGCAAAGCCGAACACTATCCGCCCTTATGAAAACAGCATCGCCAATCTCAAGGCCCATGCTAAGATCGCGTCGCTTCCCATCGATCAGACAACATCCGAGGCGATTGCCGCTTTCGTGGCGCAGGTACATCCATCCCAATGAGACGCACGTTGGCGAAGCCGTGGCCAAGGTCTGGGGTGGGCATAGTTTTGGGCATAGTCACGAAAAAGGCGACACGAAGGCCGCCTTCGACTGATGTGATAAGAACTTGAGTGGAGCCACCCGCCGGGATCGAACCGGCGACCTGCTGATTACGAATCAGCCGCTCTACCAACTGAGCTAGGGTGGCCCGCGCTATTGATTGTAACAACCTGCCAGCCCCCACTTCGCTTTCAAAGCGGACCCTCAGAACGGAAACACCCGCACCATCACGGAAACCAGCGTCATCAACACGGACGCCGCAAACAGGAAAGGAAAAGTGAACCTCTGGTGCTCGCGGAGTTCGATTCCAGCCAGCCCCACAATCAGAAAGGTGGCCGGAGTCAGCGGGCTCACCGGAAATCCCGTCGTCATCTGGCCCAGAACGGCCGCTTGCGCCATCTGAATCGGAGGGATTCCGAAGGCTCGCGCAGCCTCAGCCAGCACCGGCAGCATTCCGAAATAGAAAGAGTCGGGATCGAACAGCAGGCTCAGCGGCATCGAAAGCAGTCCCAACGCAAAAGGCATGTGCGGCGCAATCGCCGCCGGAGCAAACCCCACCGCTGACTTCGCCATGGCGTCCAGCATTCCCGATTCTTTCAGGATGCCCGTGAAAGCCCCCGCCGCGAACAGAATTCCCGCCATCAGCAGGGCGGCTCGCGAGTGCGCGTCGATGCGTTCCCGCTGCATTTTCAGCTCGGGATAGTTCACCCAGAGCGCCAGAACCAGGCCAGCCATGAAAACCACCACGGGGTCCAGCCCCGCCGCGATCATGCCGGCGATGAGGATCAGCGTCAGAGTAAGGTTGATCCAGAAGCGTCCGGGTCGCCGGATGGCCCGCGCCTCGGCATCCAGCTCCCTCCGGAACACTTCGCCGCCGGAGCCCTTATAGCCAAGGCGCTTCGCCTCTCTCCGTCCCAGCCACCACGCGCTGGCGAAAACGAAAATGAGTCCGGCGATTTGCACCGGAACGAGCGGGCGAAAGATCGCCATCACAGGTACGTGCAAAGATGCCGACGCGCGGATCATGGGCCCGGTCCACGGCAGGAAATTGACGCCCGCGGCCAGGGAAGCGGCGCACGCCAGCACCCGCCTATCCATGCCCAGCCGCTCGTAGAGCGGCAGCATCACCGGAATGGTCACCAGGAAAGTCACCGCGCCGGAACCGTCCAGATGCACCAGCAGCGCAAGGAGCGAAGTCCCCATCACGATTCGGACCGGATTGTTGCCCGCCGTGCGAAGAATGCCGTCGATAATCGGATCCAGCATCCCGGCGTCAGTCATGATCCCGAAGTAAAGAATCGCGAAGATGAACATCCCGGCAACGGCGGCGACGCTTTGGATGCCATGCACCATGAAGGTCGCGGTCCGGAGACCAAAACCGCCGGCCAGGGCGGACACAATGGGAATCGCGATCAGCGCCGTAAGCGGCGTCATCCTTTTGCTCAGAATCGCCGCCAGTACGGCCACCACGGTCAGAAAGCCAAGAACGGCGAGCATGGCCGCTTATTCGAACACCACGCCCCGGGCGGCCAGGTCGTCCAGCATCGCGTCATCCAGGTCGAAGAATTCTTTCAGCGTCTGCCGGGTGTGCTCGGCCAGGACCGGCGCGGGCGACGACGGCCGCCCAGGGGTGTCGGAGAGCTTCACCGGAGTTCCGGTCACCTGATGCCTGCCGGCCGTTGGGTGATCGATAAACGGAAACATTTCCCGGACCCCGCATTGCGGATCGTCCGCTACTTCGCGAAAATTCCGGACCAGCGAACAAGGAATGCCGGCCGCCTGAAGCTTGCCGATCCACTCTCCCACGGGACGCCGCAGAAAGATGGCTGCCAGTAAGGCCTCCAGCGCGTCACGATTGCGAATGCGCGCGGCATTCGTTTCATAGTCCGGGTGCCTTTCGAGATCGGGCCGTTCCAGCACCCTGCAAAAAGCGGACCACAGCTTCTCGCTCCCCACCGCAATGGCCATCTCCCGATCGCCGGTCTGGAACACGCGGTAGGGCACCACCGTCGGAAACGACGTCCCCATGGGCCGCGGAATGACGCCCGATCCAAGAAAGCTCATGTAGTTTGAGCTCATCGTGGAGATCATGCTGTCGAGCATGGCGACATCCACGAACTGCCCCCGGCCGCTGCTCTCGCGCGCCCGCAGTGCCAGCAGGATACCAATCACCGCGAACAGGCCCGACGTGACGTCGGTGACGCCATACCCGCAGCGAACCGATTCGCCTTCCTTTGTGCCGGTCATGCTCAGCAGGCCGCTGGAACTCTGCACCACCAGATCCATGGCCGCTTCATCGCGGGATGGACCCTCTTGTCCGTAGCCGGAAATCGAGCAGTATATCAATCGCGGGTTGCGCCCATGAACCGCCTCGTAGCCCAGCCCCAGCCGGTCCATCGATCCCGGACGGAAATTCTCCACCAGTACATCCATTTTGCCGATCAGACGCAGACACAGATCGCGTCCCTCGGGGTGCTTCAGGTCGATGGAAATCCCGCGCTTCCCCCGATTCAACCCAAGAAAGACGCTCGAAATGCCGCCCGCGAACGGTGGCCCCCAGCCGCGAGCCATGTCGCCTTCGCGCGCCTCCAGCTTGTAAACATCGGCGCCGTAGTCGGACAACAGGAGCGTGCAATACGGCCCCGCCAGCGCGTGCGAGAAATCCAAAACCCGGATCCCCGCCAGAGCCGATACCGCGGGCACGCGTCCTCCTGCTTCAGCGCAGGACATTGCTGGCCTCCGCCTCGCCTACCAACCGGGCGGCGTCGTCCTCCAGCAGAAATCGCTGCGCCACGAGTCGCTGAGCGGCGGCCCTGACCTTGGCGACGTATTCCGCGTGCGTCCCGTACCGTTCCTCCAGCGAGGGACGAGGATCGCCCAGCGCGATCCGCTCCGCCTTCGTCCGGGTGAACGGAATAAACCCGCCCGAAAAGCCGCAGCCCCGGCCTTTCCGGTACCCCGAGGCGGCCACGTTCCAACCAAGGTAGGAACCGAGCGGCGCCTGTTGCAGCACCGATGGAACGCCGCTCGTTTCGTTGCCGTCCGCGTCGGTCCTCGGCGCCAGCATCGGAATCATCGTGCGGATCAACGGCGGCTGCAGGGTGATTGACCCCGAAAGGTCGTTGTAGCGAAAAGCCGGTCCGAAATCGTAGTCCAAAAAAGGATTCATCATGTTGTCCGGAAGAGGAAGTCCAGGAATCACGGGAAATCCCATGGCCGCTCGCGTGGGCGCCACCAGATCGCCATGGTCAAGGCGCGGATATCGGCTCTCTGGCGGCTGCACGCCCCTGACCACCCAGTCGATCAGGGAATGTCTGAGAGCCCGCATCGATTCCATTACGGAATTGGGGTTCGCGGGCAGCGCGCATGGTCCGCCGGACACCGTGGACACGTCAAACCCGCCCTTGCCGCCCCCATGCGTCACCCCTGGGAAATAGTAGCGGCGCACTTCCGCTGGAAGCGGGATGTCCGTGTCCGCCCCGGTTCCCACCAAACCCGGCGACATGCGCAGGCCCCAGAATTCGCTGGCGCCGAACGTTTCGATGATTTTGGGGCACGTGTGTGTAGCCCGGCACCGGTCCAGCAACCCGGCCGCGGGACGGTGGCGTGCGTCGTCTTTGTAGTCGCTCCACCACAGCACGCCCTCGCTGCCTGGTTCATAAAGGCTGGCGGCCCCACCCGGAATCGCGAAGCGAAAATTCAGCGGAGTCTGCCGTCCCGCGATGTTCGCGTTCGCTCCGTCCCAAACAATCCGTTTCGCCTCGTCCTGATTGAAGCCGAGATTGAGAAACGTCTTGATGAAATTGCCCGACTGCGAAGTGCCCGAAGCGATGGCGTGCCGGATGTGCCCGCCGAGCGGATTGGGGGCGCCGCGATCGTCTTTCTCGGAATACCGGAAGAAGGAGACAATGTCGCGCGTCGCCGCCAGGCCGATGCCCAGCACCAACGGATCTTTCGCCGTGTAGACCACCTGGTAGAGCAAGGCGGAATCGAACCCTCCCCTCAGGCAGAGCTTCGCCGCATCCGGCTCGCCCGGGAAGGGCGTCTTCGTGCAATCGGCGAAAGCCCAATCGGTGGCGGGAACGGGAATGATCTGCCCGTCGTCGGAGGCCTGCTTCGTGAGCAACGCCCGGTTAGTATCGAGGGTGGCCGGACGCTGGTATCGCAAGCCCGCATAACCGGCCGTCAGCGAAGCCGTGTTCGCGCCCGCCGGCAGGTCGCTCAGTCTCGCCAAAACCAGCCCGGTAATCGATGAACCATCGGCGTTGCGCGCCACCGGCGCGGTAATCGTTTCCAGGTTTTGTTGTGGCGTCAGATCCCCTTGCCATCCGCTGCTCAACAGTGCGTGGCCGGCTTCCAGATCGTCGGTAAAGGTCCGGTACTGCAACGGTGAATTCCCGCGGTTCGGCACTTCGTACAGCAGAACACCGCTCAGCTTTTGGGGATCGGCGGGAAGTTCGAGCGTGAAGGTGGCGGAGTATTCCACGTCGCCCCGCGCGTTTCGGGGAGCCCGGCCAAGGTCGTTGATAATCGCGTTCAACGGATCCCGTGGATCAAGTTCGCCGATCGCTACGCCGGTTAGAATCTGGTACTGCCTTCCGGCCCCGAAAGATTCGCGGTGCTGGACGTCGATCCTGATTATGCGCGCATCGGCAAGGTGGGCGCCGAAGAACAACGCCACCACCCCCGCGATCATGCGGACCGGGGTATGTCGAGGAACCATCATGTGGATTGCCAGCCGCCTTCATGCTAAGTCCATTGCGTGCTCAGTCACAATTGAGAGTATCGAGTTCGCCTGGACGTATGCCAGCTGGAGGGACTCAATCTGCGTCATCTGTCCTACAGAGCACAGCCAGTAAGTTGCCGCGATGGCAAATCCCGCACCTCCGCGTGCAGCTTTTACAGTCTTATGCCGAGCCCGCGTCGCGTCAGGCTAACAATATCGTCGGAGTGCCCTGGCCCGCTACGTGCTTGGAACACGAGGCGGTGTTCCCGTTTTGCCCAGTCTGCTGAGCCGGGAAATCAGCACCAAACCGCTCATCATCCGCGATCAGCTTGCAGTTTGAAACATCGCCGCGACGGCGCCGGCCGGGAGCGCCTAATATAAGTGAAGGCCGGGCCTTCCCGGCGGTGTTGACAAACGTTCGCCCCGAGGAGACTCCCGTTTGGCAGATGACATAAACGAGCATTCACCAATCGCTCCTGACCATCAACTTGCGGCTCCAGCGCCCCCCCGGCGCAGGGGTTTGCGCGCGCTCGTGTGGACCCTGGTTCTGCTGGCCCTGGCGCTCGTCATCGTGCTACTGGTGCGCCACCACGAGGAGGCCAAAGCGAAGGCGGCGGCTCTCGCAAAGCGTCCCGTTCCGGGCATTACCACCACCACCGCGACGGCCCAAAAGGGAAACATCGGCATCTACCTTGACGCAATCGGCACGGTCACCCCGGTCTATACCGATTCGATTACCAGCCAGGTGAATGGCCTGATCACCGCCGTGCATTACACGGAGGGTCAGCGAGTGGGTGAGGGTGATTCGCTGGTGGACATCGATTCGCGCCCGTACCGCGCCATGCTCCTGCAAGCGCAAGGGACGCTGGAACGGGACCAGAATCTGCTCGCCCAGGCGCAAATGGACCTGGAACGGTACCAGTCCGCGTGGGCGCGCAACGCCATCGCCAAGCAAATCCTGGATGATCAGGAAAAGCTGGTAAAGCAGGATGAAGGCACCGTGAAGAACGACCAGGGCACGGTGCAATACGACCAGATCCAGGTCGACTATTGCCACATCACCGCTCCCATCCCCGGCCGCATGGGCTTACGGCTGGTCGATCCTGGCAACGTGGTGCAGTCCTCGGGGGCCGCAACGCTGGCGGTCATCACCCAGATAGAGCCCATCACCGTGATCTTCACCATTCCCGAAGACAACCTCGGCGAGGTGCAGGCGCGCCTGAATCGCGGCGCTTCGCTTCCCGTCGATGCGTACGATCGCACCGCGCAAACGAAGCTCGCGACCGGGAAGCTGTTGACCATCGACAACCAGATTGACACCACCACGGGAACGGTAAGAGGACGGGCGCTGTTCCCCAACACCAACGATGTCCTCTTTCCGAATCAGTTTGTAAACACGCGCCTGCTGGTGAACACGTTGCAGGGGGTGACCGTAATCCCCTCGTCGGCCATTCAACACAACGGGCAAACATCGTTTGTCTATGTCATTCAGAATGATTTCGCGCACGCGCGCAACGTAACGGCGGGAGTCACAAACGGCAATGTGACTCAGGTGGAAGGCATCAACCCTGGAGACGTTGTGGCGAACGGCAGCTTCGATAAGTTGCAGGACAACTCCAAAGTGGTGATCTCCAACAAGCCTGCCCAGGCCAACGCGGGTGCGAGCAGCGCGCAGTGAGTCCGTCTCGCCCATTTATTCTGCGGCCCGTGGCCACCTCCCTGGTCATGGCTGCAATTCTTCTGGTCGGTCTTGTCGGTTATACCCAACTGCCCGTTTCCGCGCTGCCCGAAGTCGATTATCCGACCATTCAGATACTCACCTTCTATCCCGGCGCAAGCCCCAACGTGATGGCCACCACGGTAACCGCGCCGCTCGAGCGTCAATTCGGCGAGTTGCAAGGCCTGAGCCAGATGACCTCCACCAGTTCCGGAGGCACTTCCGTCATCGTGCTGCAGTTCAATCTCACTCTGGCCATGGATGTAGCCGAGGAAGAGGTGCAGTCCGCCATCAATGCGTCGCAAAGCCTGTTGCCGTCGGTCCTGCCCGCGCCGCCCATCTATAGCAAAACCAATCCCGCCGATGCTCCCGTCCTCACCCTGGCCATCACCTCGAAGAACATGCCGCTTTCGCAGGTCGAGGACCTCGTCGACACCCGGCTTGCCCCCAAGATTTCACAGCTCAACGGGGTCGGTCTGGTAACCATCAGCGGCGGCCAGAAGCCCGCCGTCCGCATTCAGGCCAATCCCACGGCAATGTCGTCGTACGGCATCAACATGGAAGACCTGCGCACCGCGCTGGCCCAGGCCAGTGTCAACGCCGCCAAGGGTAACTTCGACGGGCCGCGCCAGGACTATCAGATTGACGCCAACGATCAGTTGGTCACCAGTGACGACTATCGCAAGGTCGTGGTGGCCTACCGCAACGGTGCGCCGGTGATGCTCACCGATGTGGCGCGCATCGTAAACGGCGTGGAGAACAATACGCAGGCCGCGTGGATGAATCAAACCCCCGCGGTCATCCTGAACGTGCAGCGCCAGCCCGGAGCCAACACCATCAGCGTGGTCAGAAGCATCAAGCAGCTCATGCCGCAACTGGAGGCCAACCTGCCGGCGGGCATCCAGGTCACCACGCTCACCGATCTTACAACCGCCATCGAGGCCTCGGTTTCCGACGTCGAGTTCGAATTGATGTTGACCATCGGACTGGTCGTGCTGGTCATCTTCCTGTTCCTGCGCAGCCTCTACGCCACCATCATCCCCAGCGTTGCCGTGCCGCTGTCGCTGGTGGGCACCTTCGCGGCAATGTACCTGCTCGGTTACAGCCTGGACAACTTGTCCCTGATGGCGCTGACCATCTCCACCGGCTTCGTTGTCGACGACGCCATCGTGATGATCGAGAACATCGCGCGGTACATCGAGGCGGGCGATCCACCCATGGAAGCGGCGCTCAAGGGCGCGGAACAAATCGGCTTCACCATTCTTTCGCTCACCGTGTCGCTCATCGCCGTGCTGATTCCGCTGCTGTTCATGGGCGACGTGGTGGGGCGCCTGTTCCGCGAGTTTGCGGTCACCCTCGCCGTCACCATCGTCGTTTCCGCCGTAGTCTCGCTTACGCTCACGCCCATGATGAGCGCGCGAATCCTTCGCCGCGAGGAGAAAGAGAAGCAGGGGCGCGTCTATCGAGTCACCGAGCGCGCGTTCGAGGGCATGATTGCCTTTTACGGCCGTACTCTGAAGTTCGTCCTCCGATTCCAGACCATAACGCTGTTGGTCGCCGTGGCCACGCTGCTGCTTACGGTTTTCCTCTACATCATGATCCCGAAGGGTTTCTTCCCGATTCAGGACACCGGCGTTATCCAGGGCATCTCGCAGGCGCCGCCGGCCATCAGCTCCCAGGCCATGGCTCGGAAGCAATTGGAGATTACGAAGGCCGTCCTGGCTGACCCCGCGGTGCAAAGCGTTTCGTCGTTCATCGGCGCGGATGGGACCAATGTAACCACCAACAGCGGCAGATTGTCGATCAATCTCAAGCCGCTGGAGCAGCGCAACATCAGTGCGTCGGATCTCATCCGCAGGCTCAGTTCCCGGGTGAACCAGGTCCAGGGCATCCAGTTGTTCATGGAACCGGTGCAGAACATCACCGTGGACGACCGGGTCAGCCGAACCCAATACCAATACGCCCTCGAAGACCCCGACGCGAATGAGCTGAATGACTGGACCAACCGTTTCGTCGCCCGCCTCAAACAGTTGCCGGATTTGGAAGACGTGGCCACCGATCAGCAACTGGGAGGGCTGGCCGTAAATCTGGTCATCGACCGCGTCACCGCTTCGCGCCTGGGCATCGCGCCATCCACCATCGATAACACCCTCTATGACGCCTTCGGCCAGCGGCAAATCAGCACCATGTACACGCAGGTAAACCAGTACCACGTCGTTCTGGAGAGCGAGCCGCAATTTCAGAAAGACCCGTACAAGCTCAACCACCTGTACATCCAGTCCAATGCGTCTTCCGGCGCCAGCGGCGCGGGAGCCTCTTCCTCTTTTGCGGCTTCCGGATCGTCCTCCGCGGGGTCGAACGCCACCACAACCAGCGCGCTTTTCACGCCGTCGGCAAACACCCTCGCTCCTCCCGCGAACGCGCTATCCTCGAGCAGTTCCGCGGCGGCGTCCAGCAGGGGAGCCGGTTCCGCGGGCGCCACCAGTTCGGCCTTCAGCAGCGCCGTGCCCCTGAGCGCCTTCGCGCACTTTGAGAACACCACGGAGCCGCTCACCATCACCCACCAGGGTCAGTTCCCGGCCATTACCGTATCGTTCAATCTCTCGCAGAACGCCTCGCTGGGCGACGCCATCACCGCCGTGGACAAGGCCCGGAAGGACCTGCACATGCCTCCCAGCCTGCAGGCGGGTTTCCAGGGCACTGCGGCGTCATTCACGAATTCGCTGTCCAACGAACCGTTGCTGATTCTTGCCGCGCTGGTCACGGTGTACATTGTGCTCGGCGTTCTGTATGAAAGCTTCATCCATCCGATTACGATTTTGTCCACGCTGCCGTCGGCTGGCGTCGGCGCCTTCCTCGCGCTGATTCTCTTTCATCAGGATTTGAGCGTGGTGGCCATCATCGGCATCGTCCTGCTCATCGGCATCGTGAAAAAGAACGGCATCATGATGGTCGACTTTGCATTGGAAGGCGAGCGCAAGCACGGCAAGAACGCGACCGAAGCGATTTATGAAGCGTGCCTGCTCCGCTTCCGCCCCATCATGATGACCACCATGGCCGCGCTCCTCGCCGGGTTGCCGCTGGCCCTCGGTACCGGATTCGGCTCCGAGTTGCGCAGACCTCTGGGCATCGCCATGGTGGGCGGGCTGCTGCTCAGCCAGGCGCTCACGCTCTACACCACGCCGGTCATCTATATCTTCTTCGACAATCTGTCGCATCGCTTCGCGCACAAGTCGAACAAGCCGGAAACCGGAGGCGCGGAACTGGAAGGGCCGGCATGAACATCTCCGCGCCCTTCATCGGCCGGCCCGTCGCCACCACCCTGCTCACGGTGGCGGTGGCGCTTGCCGGGGCCATCGCGTTTGAGGTGCTCCCCGTATCGGCCCTGCCGGAAGTGGACTTCCCCACCATTTCCGTCAGTTCCAGCTTGCCTGGCGCCAGCGCCGAAATCATGGCGTCTTCCGTGGCCACGCCTCTCGAGCGCCAGTTCGGGCATATTGCGGGCGTCACTGAGATGACCTCCTCCAGCTCGCTCAGCAGTACATCCGTCACCATCCAGTTCGACCTCAGCCGCGACATCGACGGCGCGGCGCGCGATGTGCAGGCCGCCATCAACGCGGCGCGAACCTACCTGCCCGCCAACCTGCCGGGCAATCCGACCTATCGCAAAGTGAATCCGGCCGACTCGCCAATCATGATCCTGGCCCTCACCTCGGACAAGTACGGCCCCGCGCGGCTGTATGACGAAGCCTCCACCGTGATCCAGCAGAAGTTGTCGCAGATCCAGGGCGTGGGGCAGGTTTCCGCCGGCGGTGGCGCGTTGCCCTCGGTGCGGGTGGACGCCAATCCCACGCAATTGGCCGGCTATGGACTTACTCTGGCCAGTTTGCAGTCCGCGCTCAGCCTGCAAAACGCCGATCAGGCAAAAGGCCAGATCTCCGATGGGATCGTCACCGCGGACATCATTGCCAACGACCAGATTTCGCTGGCGGACGATTACAAGCCGCTCGTCGTCGGATATACAAACGGGGCGGCCGTCCGCCTGTCCGATGTAGCGCAAGTGACGGACTCCGTCCAAAACGTCCGCGCCGCCGGCTATCTGAACGGCAAGCGCGCGATTACCATCATCATCTTTCGCCAGCCCGGCGCCAACATCATCAAGACGGTTGACGCCATACGCGCGCAACTTCCGTCGATCGAGGCGTCCATTCCATTGGGCATGGTTACCACCGTGGTTCTCGACCGAACCACCACCATCCGCGCCTCGGTCAGCGACGTCGAGAGAACGTTGCTCATTTCCATCGGCCTGGTCATCGTGGTGGTCTTTGTCTTCCTGCGCAACGGCCGCGCCACGCTGGTTCCTGGCGCCGCCGTGCCGGTCTCGCTGATCGGCACGTTCGCGGTGATGTACCTGTTCGGGTACAGCCTCGACAACCTCTCGCTGATGGCTCTCACCATTTCAACGGGATTTGTCGTGGACGACGCCATCGTGGTGATGGAAAATATCACGCGCCATCTGGAAAGCGGCATGAAGCCCTTCGCCGCGGCGCTGAAGGGCGCGGAAGAAATCGGCTTCACCGTGTTCACCATCAGTATTTCGTTGATTGCCGTCTTCATCCCGCTTCTCTTGATGGGGGGAATCGTAGGCCGTCTGTTCCGCGAGTTTGCCGTGACTCTCTCGACCGCCATTGTCGTGTCCATGCTCATCTCGCTGACCACCACGCCCATGATGTGCGCCTATTTGCTGAAAAACGAGCGCGACGCAAAGCACGGCCGCATCTACATGGCCAGCGAGAAATGTTTTGATTGGGTGTTGTCACTCTACCGCCGCACCCTGCATTGGGTGCTGGAACATCCCGCCCCCACCCTGGTGGTCCTGTTTCTCACCATCGCGCTCAACGTGGTGCTGATCATCAAAATTCCCAAGGGCCTTTTCCCGGTGGAGGATACCGGAGCCATCAGCGGCAGTGTGCGCGGGCCCCAGGATTCGTCCTTCCCGGCAATGGACAACTCCATCCAGCAGATCGGCCGCGTAATCAGGAAAGATCCTGCCGTCGAGAATGTCATTGCGTTTACCGGCGGCAATGGGGCCACCAATACCGGCTCCCTCTACGTTGCCTTGAAGCCGCTGGCGGCGCGAAAGAGCAGCGCCAGTCAAATCATCGACCGCCTGCGCCCCCAGATGAACCGTCTGCCGGTGGCGTCCGCGTTTCTCCAGGCCGCCCAGGACCTGCGCATCGGCGGGCGCTCCAGCAATGCCATGTATCAATACACCATCCAGTCCGACAACGTGAAGGATCTTTTCAAATGGGGGCCCATCCTGTTGGCGGCGATGAAGCGCCTGCCCGGTTTGCAGGACGTCAGTTCAGACCAGCAGAACGGCGGCCTGGAAGAGCTGATGACCTACGATCGCCTCACTGCGGCAAAGCTCGGGCTTACCGCACAGTCGCTGGATTCGGCGCTATACGGTGCCTTCGGCCAATCGGAAGTCTCCCTCATCTACACGCAGCTGAATCAGTATTACGTGGTGCTGGAGGTCGCTCCCCAGTATTGGCAGAGCCCGGAAGGATTGAAAGACATCTATCTGCATTCGTCCAGCGGCGGGAATATTCCGCTGCGCGCGGTAGCCGCCAACCAGGCCAGCACAACGCCCCTCGCGATCAGTCATACCGGCTTATTTCCTTCGGTTACCGTGTCCTTTAACCTCTCGGCCAACGTTTCGTTGAGCGATGCCACGGCCAGCATCGCCCAAATGCAAAAGCGCCTCGGCGCGCCCTCCACGCTGCAAGGCTTCTTCGCCGGCACGCTGCTGGCCTACCAGCAATCGCTCGGCACTGAGCCCATCCTGATTCTCACCGCGCTGCTGGCGGTGTACATCGTTCTCGGCATTCTGTACGAAAGTCTGGTTCACCCGCTCACCATCATCTCCACCCTTCCCTCGGCCAGCGTGGGCGCGATGCTGGCGCTCATGCTCTTCGGTCAGGATCTGAACATCATCTCCATCATCGGCATCGTGCTCCTCATCGGGATTGTTAAGAAGAACGCCATCATGATGATCGATTTCGCGCTGCAGGCGGAGCGTCTGGAAGGAAAGAACACCACCGATTCGATCTTTGAAGCGTGCATGCTGCGCTTCCGTCCAATTCTGATGACCACCATGGCGGCGTTGTTTGGCGCTCTGCCCTTGGCGCTGGGAACGGGCACCGGGTATGAACTCCGCCGCCCTCTGGGCATCAGTATCGTGGGAGGGCTCATCCTGAGCCAGTTGCTCACGCTCTACACCACACCGGTGGTTTACGTCGCGTTCGACCGGCTGCGCCTTCGCATGCAGGGAAAGCGGCGCGACATCCCTGGCCATGGGGCCAGTCCGGTGCTTGCGAGGTGATTATGACTATCTTTCATCCCGGAGCCGCAATGCGTCTCGCCGTGACCGTCTGTTTCCTGGCGCTGACCGGGTGCATGGTTGGCCCGAAGTACCACGCGCCAGCCGCTCAGACCCCTCCGGCATACAAGGAACTGACGCCCGCGGACTACCAGAATACGGACGGCTGGAAAGTGGCGCAGCCGAAAGACGACGAAATCCGCGGCAACTGGTGGGAGATCTTCGGGGACTCGCGGTTGAATGCGCTGGAACAGAAAGTCAACGTTTCAAACCAGACCATCGCCTCCGCCGCCGCAAGCTTTTTCGCCGCGCGCGCCATGGTCAAAGAAGCCCGCTCACAGCTTTTCCCCACCGTGACGGTGAACCCGGCCATCACCGTGTCGCGCCCGTCGTCCACGCTATCCAGTCGCTCGAGCGGAACTTCGGGCTCCGGTTCCTCCGGATCGGGTTCCAAATCTGCGTCCACGGGCACATCCGCCGACTACACGCTCCCGTTTGACGCGACGTGGCAGCCGGACTTGTTTGGCCGTGTCCGCAACACCATCAAGGCGGCCGCTTATGGAGCCCAGGCCAGCGCGGCCGATCTCGAAAATACCCGCCTCACCATCCAGGCGGAGGTCGCCGAAGACTACTTCCAGCTTCGCGGGCAGGATGCCCTAAAGCAGTTGCTGGATTCCACGGTAGTGGCTTATCAAAAATCTCTCGATCTTACGAAGGCGCTGTACGAAACCGGCATCGATGACAACGAATCCGTGGCCGAAGCCGAGACTCAGCTCGAAACCACCCAGGCGCAGGATACCGCGCTGGGTATCCAGCGGGCGGAGTTCGAACATGCCATCGCCACGCTCACCGGCCAGCCCGCGTCGACGTTTTCAATTCCCGTCGAGCCTCTCGATGCCAGCCCTCCCGCAATTCCCATCGGCGTCCCGTCGCAGCTTCTGGAACGGCGTCCCGATATCGCCTCGGCGGAGCGTCTGGTCGCGCAGGCCAATGCCCAGATTGGCATCGCCAGAGCGGCCTACTTCCCCACCGTCACCTTAAGCGGAATGGCCGGCCTCGAAAGCAGCGCCATCACCACCTGGTTCACCTGGCCGAGCCGTTTTTTCTCCATTGGCCCCTCCGCCGCCGAAACCCTTTTGACGCGGGGTTGCGCCGGGCCACCGTGGAACAATACCGGGGTCAATATGATGAAACCGTCGCCAACTACCGGCAAACCGTGCTGACGGCATTTCAACAAGTCGAAGACAACCTGGCGATGCTGCGCATCCTCTCGCTGGAGCTTCGGGATCAGGACGCCGCCGTGAAATCCGCCGAAAGAACTCTGGCGCTCGCCGAAGACCGCTACAAAATGGGACTCGATCCTTATCTCAATGTGCTGACGGCGCAAACGGCCTTGCTATCCAATCAGCAAACCGCCGTGAATCTTCGCATGCAGCAAATGACCGCCAGCAGCGGGCTGATCGAGGCGCTAGGCGGAGGCTGGAATGCGTCCCAGCTCCCATCGCCGGCGCAACTGGTCAGCAAAACGCCTTGAAGCGGAAAGCTGCAGGCACTCGTCCGGCTTGCCGCGCAACTCTCGGCGCAACTGGTCAGCAAAACGCCTTGAAGCGGAAAGCGTTCAAGATCGCAAATCCGGCTAACCCCTTACAATTGCTGCCTCCGAGGTGTCGCGGTCGGGCAAGATAGGGCATTTAGCTGGTAACCTTAACTCATTACAGGACGTTACATGAGCATAGGCGTTCCCCTCACCAGCGCTGCCTTCCCCGGCGCGCGCATGCGCCGTGCTCCCTTCGTCGGGAAAATCTTGTTTGTTTTCTTGCTGTTGTGTCTCACCTTCTGGACGCAGTCTTCCGCGCTTACCTCTCGGGACGGTCCCCACCACTCGCCCGACCATTGCTGCCCGCTATGTAACGTGGGGCTGCTGCCCGTCCTCCAGCCGGCTACAACGTCCGCGGTAGCGCCTGTTTTTCACCTCATCTGGCTCGCGCCCACGCCGGATTCCGGTCCTGTCCATGATGTCCTGGTAGCCGCGGGCTCCTCCCGGGCTCCGCCCTCCGCTTAGCTCTTCGCAGTTTCCTCTGGTGGTGCCCCGCCCCAACACGGCGCGGCGCTATTGTTTTTTTCTGACGGAATCAGGAGAAGAGTGAAGCCATGCAGACCACAACGTCGCGCATTGGCATGCGGCTGTTTCAAACCGCGTGTACGCCCGCAATTCTGTTAACGGCGCTGGGGTTATCCCAGATCGGCTGCGGGTCAAAGACGGAGGAGAGCGCGTCCGCGCAGGAAGCCGGCGTCCAGCCTGGCCTTTTCGAGGTGCCCGCGGATCAACTGGCTCACCTGAAGATCACGCCAGTCGGCAGGGCCTCCTGGGGAGTGGCCATCCACACCACCGGCACGGTGGATTGGGATCAGGACCACACCACCCAGGCCATCACTCAGGTGAACGGGCCCATCACGCGAATTCTTGTGGACGTCGGCACCCCCGTCCAAAAGGACGCTCCGCTGCTCTACGTCTCCAGCCCCGATGTCGCCAACGCCATCGCCACCTACCGCAAAGCCCGCAACCGCGAAGTCTTCAATAAACGCATCGTTGATCGCACCAAAGAAATGGTGGACCGCGGCGCGGCTGCGGTGAAGGATCTGGAAAGCGCCGAAGCAGATTACAACGACGCCCTCACCGACGTCCAGAACAGTCTTCAACCGCTGCGCATCTTCGGCATCACCGCGGCAGAGATCGACCAGGCCGAGAAGCAGGGCACGGCCATCAGTACCGAGCTTGCCGTCCGCTCGCCCATCGCCGGCGTGATCGTACAGAAACTCATCTCCCCCGGAATGCTCATTCAGGCGGGCCAGACCGTCTGCTTCCAGATCAGCGACGTTTCCACCGTCTGGGTGCAAGGGCACATCTTCGATCACGACCTGCCTTCGGTGCGAGACGGCGATAGCGTGGAGGAATCCAACCCCTCCTTCGACCGAAGCTTTCGCGGCACCATTTCCTACATTGGCTCCTACGTCGACCCCAACACCCGCACCACCTCCGTGCGCATCGTCACCGCCAACCCGGGCGGGCTCCTGAAGAAGGATATGTTCGTCGACGCGGTAATCCAGACCAACCGGCGGAACAACATTCTGGTGGTTCCGGTCTCCGCCGTCCTGCGCGACGACAAGAACGAGCCGATGGCCTACGTCCAGGTGGAGCCTGGCAAGTTCGCCCAGCGGTCCGTCACCATCGGACCACAGCAGGACGGGATGGTCCAGATCACCGGCGGCTTGCAGGAGGGCGAAAACGTCGTCAGCGACGGAAGCCTGTTCCTGCAGTTCGCCAACACCATTCGATAAAGGCGCCATGGCATGATCGCGAAACTAGTCTCCTTCGCCCTGCGGCAGCGGTTCCTCATCGTGATCGCCTCCCTGGCCCTCGTGGTCTGGGGTGTGCTGTCCTTCGAGAAACTACCCATTGACGCATACCCGGATCTTTCACCGCCCAACGTGGAAATCATCACCCAGTGGCCTGGCCACGCGGCCGAGGAGGTGGAACGCCTGGTCACCATCCCGCTGGAAATCGAAATGAACGGCATTCCCCGGCTGCAGGACCTTCGCTCCATATCCCTCTACGGCCTGTCCGCTCTTGAGATGAACTTCCAGTACGGCGCCGACCCTTACTTCGTCCGCGAGCAGGCGTTCGAACGCATCCCCAACGCCACCATGCCCGACGGTTTGCAGCCCAGCATCTCGCCGCTGTTCAGCCCCAGCGGTCTCATTTACCGCTATGTTCTGCAAAGTCCGGACCGCTCGCCGCAGGAACTCAAGGTCCTCGAGGACTGGGTTCTGGAGCGCCACTATCGCTCCATTGAAGGGGTCGCCGACGATTCCGGCTTTGGCGGAACCACCATGCAGTATCAGGTGCTTCTCGATCCGAACAAATTGTTCTCGTATGGAGTCACCGTCCCCCAGATCACCAACCAATTGAGCAGCAACAACGCCAACGCGGGGGGCGGCTTTTATTCCCAGGGCGGGCAATTCTATTACATCCGCGGCCTGGGGCTGGTGCGCGACATGGCGGACATCGGCAACATCGTCGTGCAGGAGAAGAACGGGATTCCCGTCTACATCAGAGATATCGCCCATGTGGAACTCGGCTACGCCCCGCGGCTCGGCGAGTTCGGCTACATGAATCAGGATGACGCGGTCGAAGGCGTCATCCTGATGCGCGTCGGCGAACAGGCGCAGGTGGTTCTCCGCCGCGTCGAAGCGATGACCAAGGATCTTAACGATCACGTCCTCCCCCCCGACGTAAAGGTTGTGCCCTACTACGACCGCCAGAGCCTCATCGAAGAAACCACCAAAACCGTTGAGGACAACCTGCTTCTCGGCATGTTGCTGGTGTTGTTGATTCTCGGTCTTTTCCTGCTCAGCGTGCGCACGGCGCTCATCGTCGCCATCACCATCCCCTTCGCACTCATGTTCGCCTTCATCTGTCTGGACTGGAGGCACATCCCCGCGAACCTTCTCTCTATCGGCGCCATCGATTTCGGCATCATCGTGGACGGCTCCGTGGTCATGGTGGAGAATATCTTCCGTGAGCTGGCCGCCCGCCACGGCAAGGAAAACTACAATGTCATCGATGTCATCAGGGCCGCCGCCCATGACGTGGAACGGCCCATCTTTTACGCCATTGCCGTGATTATCGCCGGCTACCTGCCCATTTATGTGCTGGCCGGGCCCTCCGGGCGGCTTTTCCAGCCCATGGCCGACACCATGTCCTTCGCGCTGCTGGGTTCTCTCCTCTGCACTCTTACCCTGCTTCCCGTGCTCTGCTCCTATTTCCTGCGCAAGCATGTTCACGAACCGCGCGCGCGTGTCTATGAGTGGATTCGTAGCGGCTACGGCCGGATGCTGGGCTGGTGCCTGCGCAACCGTCTGATCACCGTCGCCGTAATTCTGCTCATCTTCTGCGCCTCGCTGCTGTTGATTCCGCTCATCGGCGGCGAATTCATGCCTCACCTCGATGAAGGTGCCATCTGGGTGCGCGCCACCACCCCATATACCATCTCCTTCGAGGAAGCATCGAAGCTTTCTCCGCAGATCCGCAACATTCTCCGAAGTTTCCCCCAGGTGACCACCGTGGCCAACGAGCTGGGCCGCCCCGACGACGGCACCGACTCCACCGGCTTCTTCAATAACGAGTTCTACGTGGGCCTGAAGCCCTACAACGACAGCTCATGGCATGGCGACACCCCCAACAAGGCCGCGCTCATCACCGCCATCCAGAAGAAATTCGCCGCCTTTCCCGGCATCATCTTCAACTACACCCAGCCCGCGGAAGACGCCGTGGACGAGGCGGAAACCGGGCTGAAAAGCCTGCTCGCCGTGAAAATCTTCGGGCCGGATCTGGGCACCCTGGAAGACAAGGCCAACCAGGTGAAAGCCATTCTGTCCCAGGTGCGTGGCATCAAGGAAATCACCGTGGTGCGCGAACTGGGCCAACCCAGCCTCACCATCACGCCCGACCGCGCCAAGCTCGCTCGCTACGGCCTCAACGTCAGCGACGTCAACACTCTGGTTGAAACCGCCATGGGCGGCACCGCCGCCACGCAGGTGATCCAGGGCGAGCGCCAGTTTGACCTCGTCGTGCGCATGCAGGAGCAATATCGCAGCGATGAAAACGCCATCAAGAACCTGCTCATCGCCACGCCCGACGGCCAGTATCTGCCGCTCAGCCAGTTCTGCGACATCAAGGTGGAAAGCGGCGCGTCCTTTATCTACCGCGAGGCCAATTCGCGCTTCATCGGCGTCCAGTTCAGCGTGGAGGGCCGCGATCTCGCCAGCGCCGTCGGTGAAGCCCGGCGGAAGGTGGACGAAGCGATGAAGCTTCCGGTCGGATACAAGTTCGATTGGGGCGGCGAGTACAAGGAGTATCTGGACTCCCAGCAGCAGATGAAAATCATTCTGCCTTTGACGGTGCTCCTGATTGTGCTGATCCTGTTCGCGCTCTACGGAAATCTGAAGTTCCCGCTCATCATCCTGTTCAGCGTCGTGGTCACCGAACCGGTGGGCGGCCTGCTGGCGCTATGGATCACCCACACCAATTTCAGCGTCTCGTCCATGCTCGGCTTCGTCGCGCTGATCGGCGTAGCCGTGCAAACCAGCGTCATCCTCTATTCGTTCATCAACAAGCTGCGCCTCGAAGGGAAAGACATCGCCACGGCCACCCTGGATGCTTCTCTGCTGCGGCTGCGCCCCATTATGATGACCGCGCTGGTGGCCTGTCTCGGCCTGCTGCCTGCGGCCATGTCCACCGGAATTGGCAGCGATTCGCAGAAGCCCTTTGCCATTGTCATCGTGGCCGGGCTCGCCTCCCGGCTTCTGCTATCCATTTTCCTCTCGCCCGTTCTGTACGCTCTGACGGCGCGCGACGGCGACACCTTGCAGGTTTGACGGAGTAACATGCGACTTTCGATCTGGCGTCTACAAATTCGGTTGCTCATGGGTTCCTGCCTCTGCCTGGCGGCCTTTGCGCAGGGCCCCCTGACGTGGCAGCAAGTAAAGGACAAATTCGAGCGCGACAATCCCAACCTGCAGGCCGGGCAGCTCAACATCCAGGAGTCGAAGGCGGAGGAAGTCACCGCGGATCTGCGCCCCAACCCCGATTTCAACGCCGGCCTCGATCAACTGACGCCTTTCACTGGCGCTCCTTTTCAGCCGCTCGTATACAACCTGCCCATCATCTCGTTCGACTATTTGCACGAGCGCCAACATAAGCGCGAACTCCGTCTGGAGAGCGCGCAGCAGGGAACCTCGATCGCCGAATCGCAGCAGCTCGACCTCGAGCGCGGTCTGCTTTTCAATCTGCGCAGCGCCTTCGTGTCCACCCTGCAGGCCAAAGCTTTGCTCGCCGACGCCAAAGAAAACCTGGAATATTACGACAAGGAGCTCTCCATCGATCGCGACCGGTTCAAATCCGGCGATATCGCCCGCGTGGATCTGGACCGTCTGGTCCTGCAGCGCGCGCAATACGAATCCGACTATCAAACCGCCATCGTCAACGCGCGAACCGCCAAGATCACGCTCCTGATGCTGCTGAACGACCGCACCCCCGTGGATCAGTTCGACGTCGCCGGCCCCTTCGAATTCCAGGATCAGATTCTGCCTTTGGAAGAGTTCCACACCATCGCGATCGCCGCCCGGCCCGATCTGAAGGCCGCCCTGCAGGCCGTCGACAAGGCCCGCACCGACCATACCCTCGCGGTGGCCAACGGTTCCACCGATCCCACGTTTAGCGCGGACTTCGGGCGCAACCCGCCGGTTCCGGTTTACTTCGGCGTGGGCATCAGCATCCCCTTGCGCATCTTCGACCGCAACCAGGGCGAGAAAGCGCGCACCGAAATCGACATCAGCCACGCCGCGCGCGAAAAAGACGCTGCCCAGGCCCAGGTCTTCAGCGACGTCGATTCCGCCTATTTCACGCTGGTGAGCTCAGTGAGCCTGTTGCAGCCGTATAAAGCCTCGGATGGGTATCTGGAAACCGCCGCGCGCGTTCGCGACACCATGTCGTTCGCCTATCAGCGTGGGCAGGCCGCTCTGGTGGATTATCTGGATGCCCAAAGAGATTACCGCGCGACCCAGGTGGCCTACATCAACCTCGTGGGATCGTATCTCACCGCCGCCGCGCAACTGAACATGGCCGCCGGCCGCGAAGTCGTCCAGTAGCGTCTGGTTCCGATTGAGTGGGGCAGGGCCGTGCCCTGCCTTATTTGAGCGGGTCCACTTGCGACGCGCGCCATGCCGGGGCGGAACTGGCGATGGCGGCCACGCCGAACGTTCCGGACCGCGCGTGTCAACAAGCGGCCTGGGCGCCTTACTCGGACCCCTGCAGCCGCGCCAGCCGCACCTTGATCACGTCCACGTACTTCCGCGCCTGCGCGGAATATTCGTGGTCGGGGTTGAGATCGATCATTCTCGAGAGATATTGCTGCGCGGAAACCAGATGCGCCCGCGCCGCCGCCTGGTCCGTCTTCACCGCTCCGTTGTACAGTTTCATCTCCACCGTTCCCAGCAGGTACAGCGTGTACAAATCGTCCGGCTCATAGCGCAGCGCTTCCTGACAGTACCCCACTGCTCGCTGTACGTTTCCCAGCCGCTCTTCGCATTCGCACATGCCGAAGAAAGCGGAGTTGCGCTGGTCGTTGTAGAGCAGCCGCTGCCCCGGAGTCTTGATGGAAACCACCGGCAGGAACGCCCACAGCGCCATGCGCATGCCGGAATTGCCGATGCTCATGTCGATCACCGTCCGGTAATCGTCGCGAGCCGCGTCGAATCTCCCCATCAGACGCAGTGCGTCGCCACGAACCAGGTGCGCCTCCACCAGTTTGGGAGCAAGCTGCACCGCCTTGTCCGCGTTTCGCAACGCCTCATCGTAGCGGCCCGTCAGCGAATAAACCCACGCCAGGCGCGAATAAATCAGCCCGTTGTTGTCGTCGCGCCGGGCCGCCTCCAGCAGTTCGTTCACCGCCTGCTGGTTGTCGCCCGCCTCCACCAGCAGCTCTCCATACTGGACCCGGGCCTCCACATACCCCGGGTCGATATCGACGGCTTCCTTGCAGTGCTTCACCGCGGCGTCGGTATCTCCCTGCGCTTGTTCGACCAGCGCGAGATAATACGCCGCCTTGGCGTCTTGCGCATCCGCGCTCAGGGCCGCTTCGAAATCCTGCCGCGCCTGCTTCAGGTCCGCGTCGGTCTGCCCTTTCCCGTCCCCAAACAGAGACCCATGGTGCTTGATGAAATGCCGCAACCCGTCGTCGAAAAGGTTCTCCGCCTGCTTGTTGGTCTTGTGCGGGAACTTGATGCGGATATTGATGGTGCTGTCCGTGCCGGGGTCGATCTGCACCTCCTGCGTGTCCGGATCGTAGCCGGAACGCACCCCGCGAACCACGTGCCGTCCCGCGCTCAGGCCCGGATACGACGCCGAACCGCCCTTGTCCAGCTTTCCGCGGAATTCGCCGTCAACATACACTTCCACGCTGTCCATGTTGGAGACCACGTGCAGCGTTCCGGTGGGGTTGCGCAGCGCTGCGCCGGCGGGCGCGTGCTCCGGCACAAATCCCAGCAGCATATCCGGCGAGTAGTCCCCGTAGTCCTGGGGCGTCTGCATGGCATGTTTCGCCCAGGCGTGATCGCGCACATTGCGGCGGACGTATTCGGTCAACTCGAATGCGGTAATGATGCCGTCGCGCGGGCTGGTGTCCGCCTCGCCCTTCCATCCCTGCACCAGATAGTAAGTGAAAATGCCGAATTTCAATTCCGGGTCTTCGTAACTCCGCTCCTGCTCGTGGCTCGCGGCCAGCGTCAGAAACCCCTGCAGCTTGCCGTAGGCTTCGTTGATGGCCTTGTCGGTTGTGTATTCGGTCACCTTCGCGGAGTGGCAGGTGTCCGTGAAAAGCGCCTTCCACTTCGCTTTCACTTTGTTCGCCAGAACGTCGCCCAGCCGGTCCATGGGATATCCGGTAGCCACCGGATGGCGCGGGTCAATATCATACAGCGCCAGGTACCCGCGCCCCTGCGCATCCACAAAGGCGTGGCTGGCAACATAGACAATCACCCGATCGTGCGGCCCGGCCACGCTGGGCAGCCACTCCTCCAGCTCATGCCGGAAATTCGCCATCGTGGCCCGCGGCCCAATCAGCGCGTGCACGTTCTCCGGCGCGATATTGCCGCCTTCCTTGCTGATCACCACCCGCTCGACGGCCTGCGCGTCCGATTCGGAGTAGGTCAGAAAATCGCGCGGGTCCAGGTTCTGGAATTTGGCGACACCCACAATGAGCGCATAGCCTTTCGGAATGGCCACCGGCCCCGCTGCGGGCGTGGTGGCGGGCGGCCTGTCCGGTGTATGCTCGATGCTCATGCCGCGCCCCGGGAGATCTTTCTGCGCGGGGGGATTCTGCGCGAGCGCCACCCAGCCAGCCAGCAAAAAACTGAGAAACCACCGCATGGATCTCACCTGTGGGCGATGCGGAACTCGTAGACAATTACGTTTCCGCTGTTCTGATCCCGCGGCGTGATGCGCGTGCGGTCGCCGTCATTGGAGAAATTAAGGTCACGCGCCACCAGGCCCTCCGATTGCGGCAGATGCAGGCGTTCGTGAAAAGGCGTGGCGCCCGCGCGGTCGTCGGTGCACGGCCCCCGCGCCACCAGCAGCGTGTCGGTGCAGCGCGGAATCAGATTGTCGTCGCTGGCCGGGTGCTCTTTAGGAGTCTCCACCAGATCCGCCGCCGCGCCCAGTTGCAGGGCGTGCGGACTCAGAATCCACACCGTCGTGTCAAACCCCGGCGGCCCGGAAATAACGAATGCCCCCTGCGCCGGAATCCGGTATGCCTGGCCAGGTGTCACGCGATTTTCGGTCTCCGTGTTCGCGGCCGGAAAGATCCAGTCGCTGTTTCCCGAGGGCGCGCGGTTCATCACATACAAGTTGCCGGGAACGTCGGACCGGAACACGAAACGAATCTGGTCCTGGCTGGCGAACACATAATGCGGATCCACGGCGCGCCACTCGGATCCGTCCTTTCTCTCCACCGCCACTTCCACGGCGGTGGTCTGGCCGGTCTCCGCGGACCACAGGCTCGCCGGGGAGAGAACCACCGCCAGCAAAACCACGGCGCCCGCAAAATCATTCATGGCGCAACCGGATCTCGGCAATCACATGGTCGCCCTGGGTGTTCGAGGCGTTCACCACGTAAACTGCGTGCGCCTCGTTCTGGTCCTTGGGCGTTTCCACTACGCGCTCCATCTGCATGATGTCCATGCCCCGGCCCTGCAGCACGTCCACCTGATGGTTCAACGCCATCATGGTCGGGCCGGACTCCGTTTGCGTGTCCTGCTTCCCTTGCTTTCCCGACATGATGGCGCGATGCAGGTCGGGAATCGCGTCCTCGCTTCCGGCAACGGCCACAAACAGCTTCTCGATGCCCGGCTGGTTATCGAACCGGAAACAATACTTCGCCGGAATCTGCACTTCCTTGAACGCCTCAATCCGGTTGCTTTCGTCGGGCATCTTCGGAGAGGGCATGAGCGGCTGCCAGTTTCCGTCCGGTCCGTGATGCAGCACATAAAGGTAGCCCGCTTTGTTCGATTCCACCTTTAACTGCACGCAATCACCGGCGTGGAACACGTCGCCGTCAGAGGCATCCATGTTCCCGGCATCGGTCACCTTTACCAGCGTGTATCGGAGCCCCAGGTTCCCCCCCGCCGATTGCACGGTAGCTGCCACGGTATGCGCCGCTGGCGTTGTCTCCGTCGGTAGCGTTGTGACCGTTGGTGGCGGCGTGGCACCTGCTGGAGTTGTCCGGGCCTGGGCCGTGTCGTCGGGCTTTGTGGTTCGCTGCCGATGCTTCCTGGTCGAGGCGGAAGCAGGCGTGGCGGCAGTAGTGGGTGGCGCCGGCGGCGCGTCGCCGCGGCTATAAAACATCTCTCTGGGTGTAAGTTGTCCGTCGTCGCTGCCTCCTAACACCGGGAGTGCCAGCAGCGTTGCGGCCAGAATAAAACGGGATGTCATGACATCCTCCTCCGGTGTCGCCAGTATGCCACAAAACCAACGGGCATGGCGACCCGCCGCGAAGGACCTACGGCGCGCCGATCGTCGGCGTCCCCGGCGCTCCGATTGTGCCCGATGGAGCCGCCGGCGCCTTTGTCGCGCCGCCTCCATGTAGCTCCACACCCGCGGCTATGCCGCCGGCCACCGCCGCCCCCACCACGATGGCGATTACCAGCAAATGGGAATGAGCCGCCGCGGCGCCCGCCGCCGCACCCGCGCTCCCTGCCGCCGCGCCCGCCAGCGCGTTCGTTTGCGTGATGCTGGTGGTCCCGGTATGCCCCTGGAACGACGCCCTGACGTCAATCTTGAACTGGCCGGCAACGTTATTGGGCCGAAGCGCGGCCGTTGCGCGTCCCGCCTCATCCGTGGTCACCGACAACACCTGGCTGCCGTCCGCGAATGTGCCGCTCGCGCCATAGTTGGGCAGCGTGAAGGTCACCAGCGCCCCGGCCAGCGGCCTCTTGTTCCGGTCGTGAACCTCCACCACCGGTTTTGTCGCGATGCCCTTCTTCATGTTGTTAATGCCGCCATCGCCCTCGACAATCACGATGGTCAGGTCATCGGATGAGGTGGCGTCCGGCTGCGCCTGCGCGAACACCGGCTGCCAGCCGCTGGTGATGCCGATGACCAGCGTCACCCAGCACAGGGCCTGATTAAGCGTGGAACCTGGTTTCATTGTTGGATGCCTCATTGCCCGGCCTGTGCCGCCGAAGTCCCCACCGAATTCGACACGGTCACCGAGACGCTGCCCAATGCGCTGGTGCTCCCGCTGTAAGCGAAGGGCACCGACAGCGTGAAGCTGCCGCCCGCCTGCAACCCGGCGCTGCTGGCGAACCACGGCGTCGCTGCCGAACTCAGACTCACCGTTTGCGACGTCCCGGTGAGCGTGGCGCCGCTGGCCGCCGTGAAGGTAAACGTCGCCTGCCCCAGGTCGCGCGTGGTGGAATACGCCGTAAGCTCCACGGTAAACCCGGTCGCGGAAACGCCGGTGATCTGTACCGACCCGGATGTGATCACCGGGGCCAGCGCCTGCACCACCTGTGTCACCGACGGCTGCGAACTGCCCGGCAGCGCGTTGCCATTCACCACTGTGACCACCGCCGTAATCGTGCCCGCCACGGTGCCTTGCTGGAACACGCCGCTGTTCGGCAGCGTGCCCGTCGTGGCGCCCTGAGCGATGGTGAAGGTTGTCGTATTGGAACCGCCCGTGAAAACCACCTGCGAGTTCGTCTGGTTCGCCGGCCATCCCGATACCCCGCTGGCCGGAGTGAAATTCAACTGAATGGTACCGGCATAATCAGCCAGCGCGGGCGAGCTCAGCGTCACCGTAATCGCCGGCTGATCCGTCGGCAGCACGCCGGGCGTCGGGATCACCAGACTCAAACCGGCCGGAACCGCTGGTGCATTGATCGTAAACGTTAGCGGACTCGACACCACGGTGGACAAATCAGCCACCGTGACGGCTGCCGTTCCCGGCGTCGCCAGCAATGCCGCGGGTACCGCCGCCTGCAGCGTGGTTGCGCTCTGGAACGTGGTAGCCAGGTTCGTCGTTGTGCCCCCCGCGGGCGTCCATTGGACCACCGCGGCCTGCGTGAAATTCGTTCCGTTCACCTGAATCGTAAGAGCGGCCGCTGGCGCTGCTGCATTGGCCGGGACCAGCGAGGTCAGTGTGGGAGTCGCCGGCGTGGTGATGGTGAAAGCAAGCGGTCCCGATGCCGACGTCGCCGAATTCACCACCGTGACGGCCGCCGTGCCCGGGCTGGCCAATAGCGCGGCGGACACCGTCGCCTGCAGAACGCTGCTGCTGAACGTAGTCGGGAGATCCACCAGCGTCCCGCCCTGCGGGGTCCACGTTACCACCGACGTGCTGCTGAAGCCGGTGCCGTTCACTGTCATCGTCAGGTCGCCCGATCCGGCTACGGCCGTCGCCGGCGCCAATGACGTCAGCGCGGGGTTCGCCGGCGGCGCGATCACCAAACTGTAAGTGTTCGATCCCGAAAGCGGGGCTGCGGTCGGTACGCTGTTGCTTTCCGTTGCCGTCACCGTCACCGGATACGTGCCAACGACGGTGGGTACCCCGCTGATCGTGCCGCTGGTTGGGTCAATGTTGAGTCCCGGTGGCAAACCCTTGGCAGTCCAGGTGTACGGTGCTGTCCCTCCCGAAGCCGCCAAAGCCTGGCTATAGGCGACTCCCAGGAAGCCGCCCGCCAGCGACGGCGTAACGACAATGACGCCCACGTTAGGAGTCTTGCTGCCCAGCGTGATGTTGTCGAACCCGATCCCGTCGTCGGCGCCCGCGAAATTCACCGACAGTGCCGTGCCCGTGAAGCTGACGCCGCTTGTATCCCAGCAGGTGTAGAACTCGACCAGTCCGCCGCAGCCGGAGCCCGTCGCGGGCAGAGGAACTGTGGCCAGAACATTGCCCGATGCGTTGAGACCGTCATAGACGGTCACGGTGCCGGTCGAGTCTCCGGACGCGTAGTAGAACGAGAAGCCGCCGGTGAACCCTGCCGCCACGTTCATCACCAGACCGCCGCCGGTCAGAAAGTAGGCCGTCGTGATGCCACTCGGATTCAACGCGAAGTTTCCGGTGCCACCGGCACTTTCGCTGATGCTGGACAGCGCGCCCGACCCGAAGACCACTCCGTAGTTCGGTCCCGGTCCGCTCCCGCTGCCGCCCATGCCGCCGTTGTAGTAATTCAGAATCTCTTCGTTGTCCTGCAGCCCTTCGAAGGTCAGCGTAACCGTGGTCTGCGCCGGGGCCGCAAGCGGAGCAAGCAGCGCGACGCCAAACGCCATCAGGAGGCTCGAAGCTGCTCTGCGCGTTCGATTCATCATCCTTCTCCGCCTACCGAGCGTTAAACGCCAGTGACTGGCGTGGGACAAAGTACACCGCGCCGGGCTCCGTGCTGGCGTCCAGTATCCAGCCCGGCTGGCCAGCCTGCGCCGACGTCAGAAATCGGTGGGCCGCGCGCAAAGGCTGCAACATCGTCAACCCCGCGGGCAGCGTCAGGTTGTCCACGCGCAGCGTTTGCAAATCGATCCGCTCAACCTGTTTTGCGTTCACCGCTCCCACAAACGCCGCGCCCCCGTCAATTTGCAGTAAGGCCGCTCCGGAAATCCCCGGCAGACCCTCCGCCAGAAGCCGCGTCGACGGCGCGCTCGCGATGTTCTGCAACATCATGACCTTGGCTCCGGCCCCATCGAACAGCACGGCATCAGTGGAGGCGGGCGCAAACGCGATCCCGCCAACCTGGCCCCCGCTATACACCGGCGCGGGAGCGCTGCCCGAGCGAAGAACCAGAACGCGGCCATCGCTGGTTGCCGCCAGCAGCGTGACGCCATCGTCGGCCAGCGCCAGCGCCTGGATGCCCGCCGGAATATCGCCGCCGCTCAGGTCGCGCGAAAGCTGCGGCGCGCCGGGCAGCCCGGTGATGATCAGCAAGTGCCCTTGCGCAGCCGAAAAGACCGCCGCCGCCCCTGCGTTCGGGCTGAAGCCCACCATGTCCGGCCGCGAAATCGTACCCGGCATCGTCAGCGGCGCGCCCGCCTGAATCCCGCTGAATTGGATCAGCGCCAGCGTACCCGCGAGTTCCTCGACCAGTGCAAAGTTCTCGCCGGGAGCAAAATAAACGCTCTGGATACCACGCGGAAGCGCCAGCGGTCCGCTCAACGTCGCGGCGCCCGGCACGCCCAGAATCGCCCTCACCAGGACTGAGGAACTGGAGTAGCCAGGCGGTCCGGAAGCCCTGCGGCTGAGTCCCCCCGTTGCCGTGCTCGCCACGAACCCCAGAACCGCGGATCCCATCGGCTGCGGGCTTGTGGCAATGCCCACGGAGTTGACCCGCATCGCCGGACTCGCCATGCTCGCACGCTCCTGCGCCACGCCCGGCTGCGCCGCCGCCAGCCCAACAAAAATACTCAGTGTGGAAATGAGAGCTGCCCGCATCGGATTCTCCTTATCGCTCCTGAGGGGTTCTCACGGTAGGGAACCAGACACATGATGATATCCGGAATCAATCTCGTTCCGCAAGAAGAACCTGACCGGTTGGGCCGCGCCGTAGGGTCAGTTCCGTGGAACGGAAGCTGCCTTATCCGCCTCCACCGCGCAACGGAAGCCTACATCGTCCTGCCGCGCGCGCGCCGGAAACGCCACGTAATCCCACACCAGGCTCGCCGGGTCGTCCCCTGCCGGAGTCAGATAGCTGCCGCCGCGGATCTCGAACCATGGCTCGTCGCGCGATAACGGCGGATTCAAATCGCGAAAAATTCCCGTGGCGTAACCGTTAAACGCGTCGCCAAGTGGAGCGGGCTTCGCGGTGTCCACCCATTCCCACACGTTCCCCAGCATGTTCAGAGCGCCGCACGGACTGGCGAAGTCGCTGCGCGAATCCACGCGTTCCGGGTGGCCCCGGTGGCCGGACGCTTGCAGGTTCGCGGCCACCGCCTTGAAGGTTTCTCCCCACGGGAAGATTTGTCCGTTCGCGCCCCGGGCCGCTTTCTCCCACTCGGAAGCGTTAGGCAACTTCTTGTGCGCCCATGCCGCGAATGCCTGGGCATCGTCGAAAGTCACATTCACCGCGGGAAATTCGGGCCTGCCCTCGGCCGGTTTGGGCCGGCCGGTTTGCCTGCAAAAACGCAGCCAAATCCGGTTGGAAACCTCGCTGCGGTCGATGTAGAACGCCGCCACCTGCCGCACCACGGCGCCCGACTGGCCCAGCTTCGCCTCGCCGCCGTCCACCAGCACCATTTCACCGGTGGCAGTCTGGATGGTGGCCGGCAATCGCTGGAATTGTGGCGCGAACTTCCAGACGGCGAACCCTCCTATCGCCAGCACCACAACAACAATGAGGGCCGCCCACATGATTTTCCACCCGGCCTTCGCGGTCTTTTGCGGATGCGGGCGGCCAGGCATATCCACCGTCGCGAACTCGTGCATGCGCGTTTGCGGCGCGCCGGTCTCCAGCGCCACCTCCGCGGTCGCAAACGATCGCAGCGCGTCGACAATCGGTTGAAAGCCCGGGAATCGATCTTCCTTCTTCTTCGCCAGGCAGCGTTCGACCACCGCGATCACCGGCTCCGGAACGCGGTGCTCCCGCAGCGCCGTCAGATCCGGCGGCGTGTATAGAATAGCGGCGGCGATCTCCTGTTGCGTGTCCGCGACGTAAGGAAGGCGCAACGTCAGCATCTCGAACAGCAGCACTCCGAAGGCGTATATATCGAGCGCCGGGCCGGGCTTCTCGCCCTGTATTTGCTCGGGGCCCATGTAGGCCAGAGTTCCCACAATCTGTCCGGCCATGGTCAGGTCGGAGTCGTCCCGGCGCGCCACGCCGAAATCGAGCAGCTTGGTATGCCATTCCGGGTCCACTTGAACGTTCGCCGGTTTCACGTCGCGATGAATGACTCCACGCTGGTGCAGATACCCAAGGGCCCGTGCCACCTGCAGGGCCACCGTCAGCGCGTGAGTCTGATTGCTCAACCCGCCCCGGTTCATGATGGCGCGCAGAGATTCGCCGCCCAGCCATTCCATGACGATGTAAGGGCGCCCATCGTCAAGTTCCCCCACGTCATAGGTGGTGATCACGTTCGGATGCGCGCAGCGGCAGGCCAGTTGCGCTTCCAGGATGAAGCGCTTTCGCATCGATTCATTTTTTGCGTCGACGAGGCGAAGGATCTTCACCACCACCGGCCGGGACGCCACCGGATCCCATGACAGATACACGTCGGCCATGTTTCCGCCGAGGTTCTTCCGGCACTCATACTTGCCGATTCTGAACGGTAACTGGGGTGTACCGTCAGCCGCCGCTTGCATGTTGTTGCTAAACGTACCACAAGTGAGCCAGGGCCATGCCCTGCCATTGTGGTTGCGCCGTGGGGCAGGGCCACGCCCTGCCTGTCCTGGTTGCACCGTGAGCCAGGGCCACGCCCTGCCATTGTGGATGTAGAGTGAGCCAGGCCACGCGTGGGGCAGGGCCATGCCCTGCCGTCTGGATGCACCATGAGCCAGGGCCACGCCCTGCCATTGTGGATGTAGAGTGAGCCAGGGCCACGCGTGGGGCAGGGCCATGCCCTGCCGTCTGGATGTAGCATGAGCCAGAGCCACGCCCTGCCCCTTTTAGTGCAGCTACAATCAGCCAGCTATCGCCCCAGCGAGTAGGCTCGATCCCACAGCGCCATATCGCCGATGGCCGGCCCGCTGATCACGATCTCCACCCGCCGGTTCTGTTCACGGCCGGCCTGTGTCGCATTCGAGGTAACCGGCCGGGCATTGCCAAAGCCGGTCGCGGTCACCGAATCCGGCGCCAGGCCATCCGCTACCAGCAACTCCCGAACCGTCTGCGCGTCTTTTTCCGCCCGCGCTTCGCTACCCCGGTCGTCCGTATAGCCTTCCACGTGGACGTTCAAGCCCGCGTGCGAGGAGACCATGGTCGCGATCCGGCTCACTCGGTCGGAGACCGCGGAACGCTCAATCATGGAATCCGGCACGGTAACCAGAAGTCCCCGTGGCGTATCGTGCGTCGGCAGGATGCCATTCAATTGCGCCATCAACTCTGCCCGCGACTGACGTTGCGCCGATACCGATTGGGCCTGTTTCGCCTGCATCACCTCCGCCGCCGCCGCGCTGGCTTCCCGTTCCCGCTGGCTGGCCAGAGCCTGCGCCTGAGCGGCATCCGCCTGGGCCTGCTCCGCCGATGCGCGCTGGGATTCCGCCTCCGCGTGCTCGGCGTCCGCTCTGGCGCGCGCCTGCTGCGCTTCCGCTTGCGCCTGTTCCTTCGCCCGCAGGTTAGCGGAACTCTCCTGCTGCAGGCTGGATATCCGTTCCTCGGTTCCGCGGCGCGCCGCTATCGCGCGCGCGTCCTCGGCCATCTGGGCCGCCTCGCGAGCCTCCGAAACGATGGTGTGCGTGTCCTGCTTGCTCGCCTCCATCTGCTGCGCTTCCTGCAGCAGAGTCTGAGCCTTCTGGAAGGTGTCCGGCGCATAATGGGCCGCGCCCACGGAATCCGCGATCTGCACCGCATTCTGTGCCTGGTAGACCTCCAGCAAGGCTTCATAACGGTCGTACGGCAACTTGCGCGCTTCTTCGCCGGACGGGGTGCCCGCGCCGCCGTTAATGGTCATCGTGTACTCTCCCCGCGGCAACAGATCATATTTGGCGCTCACCACCTCGCGCTTGCCGATAGTGTCCGGACGAACCACGTTTTCCAGCACCACCACATCGCTCGGCGTGGTCACCGCGTAATATGGCTCCGCCGTCACCATCAGCCCGAGCGCCTGCAGGTCCGTGGTCACGTCGATTTTTGCTTTGCCGGCGGAATTCAGCACCACCTCGCCCAGATTCTTGGCCCGCCCTTCCGGAGTGATGGCCCACAGAACATAGGTCAAGTATTCGCGCCCGAATTTCGCCGGCGCATCCATGCGCTCGAACCTCGCCTCAATTTGAGTTCGTCCGCGCTTGCTGTCCACCGTCGCGTCTCCTTTGGCGTCCGGCAGCAGCACCGTTCCCACGAAACCGATATCGGTGGGTCCGCCGAGATGCTCATAGTTCACCGCCGGCAGCGTTCGCGAGACCACCGTTACGTGGTAGATGGGAGCATTATCTTGTGGCGCCGCCCAGCAGCCCGCGGCCAGCAGCAGCGCGCCCGCGCATGATAGCAAACATCGATACATCGAACCATACATCGCATGAACCTCCATCGGCATCTTCAAAGCACGTGGAGTGCCGCATCGCATTCCCGCGCTGGTTATGAAGTGACAGGTTTTTGTAACTCGAAGAATTGACCATGTAGCCGGGAAAAATATTCAGCGCCGCGGACACCCCCGCTCGCCGCATCAACAGTCTGCGGGCTGGCCTTCGCCGTGCGACAGCAAACCGCATAAGGAGTAACCCATGAATTGGGACATCGTAGAAGGTAACTGGAAACAACTGAAAGGCACGGTTCGCGAGCAGTGGGGCAAGCTGACCGATAGCGACCTGGAACAAATCGCCGGCAAGAAAGATCACCTTGTCGGCCGCATCCAGGAGCGCTACGGCATCACCCGGGATGCGGCCCAGCAACAGGCCGACCAGTGGGCTCGAACCGTGGAAATGCAGGAGCACGCGGGCCACGCGGGCAAAGCGCAATCGGCCCGAAGGTAGCCCATTCCCTCAGAGCGAGGCCCGTGCCGCGGGGTCCGGGCCTCGCCGCTGCAGAGGAATGGAGAGGAGCGCGAACAACGCGAGAGCAGCGCCCGCGCCCCCGAAAAGATACAACGGCCACGCTCCCAGAAAGTCGAGCAGAGATCCCCCGCCTGGCCTCGCGCGCAGGTACATATAATTGGTTCGGAACAACGCATCGAACGCGCCCACCAGCGCGGAATAGCAGATCAAGAGCACGAAAGCCCGCCACATCGCCACGCGCCTGATCGGGCAAATCCGCCCGAACACCAGCATGGCCGCGGCGATAACGATTCCGCCGTGAGCCACGAAGAAATAAACGGCCGGATACGACGGCCATGGCGACCACAGATCCGGTGTCAGCAAAGCCATCCCCGCGCCGGCAAGACCGGCGAAGTAAGCGAACTCCACCAGCATCGGAACGGGCGCGAGACACGCAATCACCGCGGCCCACAAGGTCACGTCGCAAAGCTGCAGCGGGAGATTCGTGGCGCGCAGCCCTTCATGCCGGTAGCGAAACACCCACCAGACGATTTCATTGACGGCGATCGCGCAGCCCAGCACCAGGCGCACCGTGCGCGCCCGCGCCGGAAATCGCCGGCAGACCGCGCAGAGCACAATGGCAATCGCTGCGATCGCGCCGAGCACCAATAGATGGACGGATAGTTTCATCGCTCCGACAGCGCGTACAAAAGCGTACCCACCACGGCCTGCCAGATAACGAGGGCGCAAACCATGGACGCGTCATCATGCTGCGGGAACACCTGCCACCGGAATGGCGCCGCCGCCAGCGTTCCCGCGGCCGCCAGCAAACAAACCGATCTGGCCTGAATCAGCCGCCGGCAGCCGATGGCCGTGGCGCCGGCCACACCCAGCCCTCCAACAAGTCCCGCGGCAAAGAGGTTCAACCAGGAGTCCCCGCGGTCGAGGGCGACGGCCGTCCAGAATGCGCCCGCCCATACCGCACAGATGAGAATTGCCGTCACCGGCATCCGCGGCGCCGGGCGAACGCACAGCACGGCGGCGAGAATCGCAAACGGCAGCACCGCCGGCGCAACTCCCAGGAACGTCTGCGTCAGCCGGGTGCCCATCAGGAAGTCCGAAAGCGCGCCGGCCCCGGCAAACAGCACCGCCGCGAGGATCAGTTTCAACGGTCGTGACATAGCCTCTTCCCCCTCACAGAATGCGATGGAGGCGCTCGCGGAACCGCGTGTACACCCACGAGACCGCCAACAAGATCAGACCCAGCGCAACGAAGGAAAGAATCCGGTACATGGTTTCCAGATTGCGCAGGTCATAGAGAAACAGCTTCAGGATACAGGCGAGCAGCAGCGCCAAACCCTGCAAACGCAGCACCCGCTCGCGCAGCGGGAAGCCGGCGGCAAGCAGCGCGACGCCTTCCACCCCGCAGGCCACCGTAAGCAATCCGCCGGAAACTTCTTCGTGGTAGAGCAGAACGGTCAGCAGCGCGGTGGCCAGCAGGGAGAACATCGCTCGCGCCAGGCGCTCGGCGCTCTCCGAGAGAAACTGCGAAAGATACAGGCCCACGATCACCGGGATGGTCAGCGCAAGCCGCCTCTGCATCGAGAAAATCTGAATCACCGCCAGCCCGAACGCGCAAGCCGACACCACGTAGCTCTGCAAGCGCAGGTCGGCAACGTGGTAACGCGTGCCCAGGAACAGCGCCGCCATGGCCAGCGCCATCCAGCCGGCGGGGATGGCGTGCTTCGGCAACTCGGCGCCGAGCAGGCAAACAACGAGCGCCGCCGCGGCCCACAGGTGCAGGCGCGCGACCATCCGCTCGCCGCCATTCGCCGTGCGCGATCGCAGCCACGCATAAACGAACACCGCTGCGGCCACGCTCATCATGACCGTCCGCAAACGCGGGTCGGGAAGATTCATCGCAATCTCCCACACGCCCACCGGCAGAAGAATAGCGTTGCCCAGCCAGCGGAACGACGCCAATCGCAGGAAGAACCCCAGTTCCAGCCAAATGATCGCCAGCGCCGCCCAGCAGAGGGCCACGCTCACGTCGGGCACAACCAGCCAGATCGCGGGCAGCGCGAACAGAGCCCCCACGCCCGTCGCCAGATCGCGAACAACCGCGGGACCGCGAAACGCGCGCGCCGAAAAGAACCAGGCGCAAGCGGCGGCTCCGGCCCACGAAATGGACACCGCGGCGGAAGGGAATTTGGCGAAATCCTGGGCGTGCATCACCACCACCGCGGTTCCACCAAACATCGCCACCGCATACGATACCGCGCGAAGCTCCGCTGGCAATTTGCGCAAAGCCAGTTCGAACAGCACCGCGGCGAGCGCGCACCACGACAATGCCACATAGCCCTCGGGCGTTGCCCGCCAGAGCAGAATCATGGATAGCACGGCGGTGCCAACGGCGCAGGCCGTGGAGAGCCCCGTTCGTTCATCGCCCTCCACGCCGGGATGCGGCAGGAAGCGGGTTCGCAACACGTTTCCATACACCAGCGCGAGGCTGGCGGCCAGAGGAATCCACAAGCGATGCGGCGCGCCCGCTGTATTCAGCACCACCGTAGCCACGGCCCCGCAGGCGCCGATCATATAAGCCTGCAGGCGAAATTCCCGCGGACGAGCGCGTGCCCCAATCTCGAACAGAACCGTGGCCAGTAACAGCCAGGCGACGCCGATACTATACTCCGGGCACTCCGCGCCCAGCACCAGCATGATCAACCCCGCGGCCGAATAGCTGAAAGCGGCGTGCGCGCGGAACAGCCCGCGATTGAAGTAGAACAGGAACGCATGGAAGAGCGCGGGCGGTGTCCAATTCCGAATGGTTTCTCCCAAAACGCGCGTCGTCCCCGGAGGCACTGGATAGTTCTTGAAGTTGTGCCAGCCCAGCGTGGCCAGCGAAACAACGAACGCCCGCCCGCCCATGCGCCGCAGGAATCGCGAGCCAAAGCGCACGCCCGCCAGGTAAATCAGCTCCGCCTCGATGGCCAGGCCAATGCTCTTCCACACGCCGGGTACGCGCCCCACAACGGCCAGCGCGGCCAGAACCGCCGCAAGCAACAGCGCGCCTTCATAGCTCCCCGCGCGCAACCGTACCAGCAGAGAATCGTTCGGATCGAAGCTCGATGGCGGCCGGATCACGGCGCGTACGATGGCCGTGGCCAGAAACAGCGCCGCCCCGTATGCGGATGCCAGCCACAGCAGTTCGGGCGCACGATGCGACCACGCCAGGTACGACAAGCCCAGAAACGCCGCTGAGTTCAACGGGAAAATCCATTCCACGCCGTTGCGCGCGGATCGCCGGTACACGCGGAAGAGATCGAAGGCTTCGAACATCGCCCAGTAGGCCAGAAACAGCGTCTCGGTGGAGGCCAGCGGCGCGTTCGAGTCGCCGCGCGATATGCAGGTGCCGTAGGTGGCCGCCATTCCGAACAACGCCATGCCGTTCCATTCGAATGCGTTCGCCAGATACAGAATGGAAGCAGCCAGTGGAATCAGGCTTATCACCGCAAACGGCGTGGAAGGCGTGGCCGCGAGGGCCGCAAAGGCCGCGGCATAGGCAACTCCGGTCACCGCCTGCGCACGATAACGAAGCGAGTGCGCGATCATTCCGGCGGCCACCAGCAGCATCACCTGGGAGCCAACAAACGGATTCTGGATGATGCGGGCCGCCGGAAGAGCGTAGATGGCGTACGATGTCGCGTATAAACCGGCCCATCCCGCGCCAATCAGCCCGCGCGCGAACGTGCCGTATTTCGCCTTGCGCTCCACATAAACGCCGGCCGCAAGTGCGGCAAGGCTGAGCGCAATCGATATGCTCGCCTTGCCGGCTGGTCCCATTTGGGTGAACGAATAGGCCAGAAAGAGAGCGATGCCGATCACCAGCACCACCGCGCCAATCTTATTCAGGATGCTGCCGCCCACCAGCGCTTCCCACTCCTCATTGCCGAGAGACTGGCGCAAACGGTCGGAGAACGAAGGCTGTGGCGCGGCATAAACCGGCAGCGGCGGCGGCATCGCGGGCGGCCGAGGTGGCGCCGGAGCGGCAATGGGCTTCTCCACAACCTGCGGCTCGAAATGTGCCACGCGCGGCGGAGCCGCCGGCGCTTCGGCCTTGCGCGCTTCCATCACCGGCACAGCCACCGCTTCATACGGAGGTGGCGCAGCCACCGCTTCATGAGGAAGTCGCGCAGCCACCGGTTCATGAGGAAGTCGCGCAGCCACCGCTTCATACGGAGGTGGCGCAGCCACCGCTTCATGAGGAAGTCGCGCGGCAACCGGTTCATGAGGGAGTGGCGCCGGCACCGCGCGATCCCGAGGCCGCTCTTCCAGCGCATGCACGCGCGCCGTTAGCGACCGAATTTGCGCCTCCCACGTGTCCATCAGAGCAAGGCGCTCTTCCAGCCGGCTGAACCGCGAACGAATCGCCATCCAGACCACGATCAACACCACCAATACGACTGCAAACAGGAATTCACCCATATGTGCCTCCCGGCCGATCGGCTATGCGATGGTGCGCGCTTTCGCCGCGACGTTTTGCTCGGCCAGTTCGCGGGCCTTCCGCAGGTCGAGTTTCCCGGTGCCCAGCGTGGGAATGGCATCCACGCGATAGTAGTTCTCCCGCTTCGGCGTCCACAAAGGTGGAAAGCCGTTGCTGGCGAGGTGTTCGTAAGCTTGTGCCGCCGTCACCTCCGCCGATGTATACAGGGCCACCAGACGCTCGCCCCGCAGCGGGTCCGGAATGCCCACCACCACGCAGGACGAATCGCCAAGAACGCCAGCGAGCGCTTCCTCCACCTTCAGGTGCGGCACCATCTCGCCGCCAATCTTGCTCATGCGGGCAATGCGATCCAGAATATGGAGAAACCCGTCTTCATCCACCTTCGCGATGTCGCCGGTGACGTAATATCCGTCGCGCAGCACGGCGGCGGTTCGTTGCGCGTCGTCCAGATAGCCGGACATGCGCGCGGGTCCGTTCACCAGCAGCAGACCCTCCTCGCCCTCGGAAACCGGCTCAAAAGTTTCCGGATTCACAATCCGCACCACCACCCCCGGAATCGGACGGCCCACTGATTCCGCGCAAGTGCCCAGTTGCGGAGGCGCGATGGCCAGCACATCAGGGGTATTCACCGACACCACCGGCCCCATCTCCGTGCAACCGTAGCCTTCGAGCGGATGGACGCCAAATTTCTCGTAAAACGCCTGCGCCAGCGCGGGCCGCAGCTTCTCGGCCCCCACCATCGTATAGCGCAAAGTCGCGAACTGCTCGCGCGCGCACTGCCGAACGTAGCTGACGCAGAATGTCGGCGTGGAGAGCAGGAACGTCACCTGGTGTTTCGCGGCCAGCTCGCCGATCGTTTTCGCGTCCGTCGGGTTGGGATGGTACACCGCGGGGAACCCCTGGATCAGCGGGAACCACAGCGTATACGTGTAGCCGAAGGAGTGGAAGAACGGCAGCGCGCCCAGCATGCAGTCGCGCCGGCTGAGGTCGAAGATCTGCGCGGTCGCGTCCATGTTGGCAATCAGGTTCCAGTGCGTCAGCATCACGCCCTTCGGATCGCCGGTACTGCCGCTGGTGAATATAACCACGGCCACATCGTCGGGCCCGGCCGTCCCCGCCAGGCGTTGCGCGGGAGCAAAGCGGGCCGCCAGCAGCGCGCGCAGCTTCGCCATCTTGCCGAACTCGAGCATATCTTCGGCGAACACCATCTCCGGCGTTGCCGCCAGCTTCTGCAGGAACCGCCTGGACGTAACTATGGTGCGCAAACCGCACCGCTGCGCGGCCGCCCGGATGTTCTCGTCGCCGGTTGTGAAATTCAAATTGACGGCGGTTCTCCCCGCCAGCGCCAGCCCCAGGTTCATCAGCGCGCCGCCCACGGAAGATGGCAGCAGCACGCCGATGCGCTCTTCTCCCGGCCGTTGCGCATGGAACCAGTCGCGCACCAGCAGCGCGGCGGCAAGGGTCCTGCCGAAGGTGAGACTCTTGCCGGTGGAATCCGCCAGCGCCAGCCCGGACCAGTTGCGGCGAGCAGCCTGGATTAAACGATGCGGCAACGTCGAGTCCGCGCGCTTGTGCAGCGGCATGGCCCGATTCTGCATCTCCAGTATCCGTTCGCGCAGTTGTGCGGGCGTGACCGGCCCGTTCACCGGCTCGCCGATGTGGATGGTCACCTCGCGCCGTTTCCAGTTCCAGCTTTGAAACAGCCCTCCCCCGCGATAGCTCAGCGGGTGCCCCCACAGGCCATCCAGAAATATGGGAATGACCGGCGCGTCCGTCCCCCGCACAATCTTTTCAAAGCCGCGCTGGAAGGGCATGATCTGCCCGGTCCGCGTGATCGCGCCTTCGGGAAATATGCATACCATCTCGCCGTTCTTCAGTTCTTCGCGGGCCGCGCGCAGCGCCTGAATCGAACCTTTGGGAGAATTGGTCGGCAGGGGAATGGTGTGCAGCCGGCGGTAGAACGGCCGGAACGGCATCACGTCATAAAGCTGCTTCCACATCATGAAGCGGATGAAGCGGTGCGTGGTGTAGCCGAGCAGCGGCACGTCCGCGTATGAAGTATGGTTCGCCACCAACAGCGCGCCGCCCTCTTTCGGGATGCGCTCGCCGCCCACGATACGCACGCGAAACAGCAAGCGGAAGATGCCCAGTACCACAAAGCGCAGAGTGACGTCGGTGAGCGTCAACGCCACATACACGGTGGCCGCCAGCGTGGCCACGCCCAGCGCCACAATCACGTGCGCCGCGTTCCAGTGCAGCTTGTCGTGCAGGGTCCAAAGCACGCCGGACGCCAGCACCACCCCCACCATATTCAGGAAATTGTTGGTGGCCAGCACGCGGCCCTTCTCTTCCGCGCCGGCGTGCTCCTGCAAATACGCGTTCAGCGGAACCACGAACAGCCCGCCGGAAAAGCCCACCGCGGCCAGCCACACCAGCGCCCATTCATAGGAGTGCGTGCATCCCATGGCGATGCTGAACCCGCCCATCAGGGCCGATCCCACGGGCACCAGGCCGAGTTCGATATGGTCGCCCGCCAGCCGCCCGGCCAGCACGCTGCCCAATCCAATGCCCAGCGCCAAAGCCGTCACCAGCAGGCCCACGCGCGTCTCCGAGGCGTGCAAAGTCTCCTGGCCAACCAGCAGCAACGAGAGCTGAAATAAACCGCCCACGAACCAGAACCAGGAAATTCCCACCACCGTCAGCCAAAGAGTAGGGCGGCCGCGCAGGCTGCGGATGCCGATCACCACCTCATGGAAGGGGTTCCAGCGAAACCGTACGCGCGAGCCCGACGCCGGTGAGCGCGTGATGAACAGGCTTGCCGCGGACCCCACCAGCGCGATTCCCAGCAGCGTCATCCCGATCTTCAGCGGCGTGCCCTGCCAGCGCTCGAACAGAAGCGTGCCAAAGCTGGTGCCCACCACGATGGCCACGAACGTGGTCAGCTCCAGCAGGCCGTTGGCCCGCGCCAGTTGCGATTCCGGCATGATTTCCGGAAGGATGCCGTACTTGGCGGGGCTGAAGAAATTGGCCTGCACCGCCAGCAGGAACAGCACCACCAGCAGCAGGTCGATGCGATGCGAGAGCAGCGCGCCGATGCCCACCAGCATGATCACAATTTCCAGCGCTTTGGTGCTCTGCAGCACGCGCGTCTTGGAGAACCGGTCGGCAAGCTGTCCCGCCGGACCGGCGAACAGAAGGAAGGGAATCACGAACACCGCGCCGGCCAGCGCCAGATACCGGCTGCCCGCTTGCGAATCCGCCGCCAGCCGCAGCGCCATGATCGAGACAATCATCTTGTAGACGTTGTCGTTGAACGCGCCAAGGAACTGGGTCCACAGGAAAGCCTGGAAGCCGCCATCGGTGAAAAGCCGCGCGTAGCTTCCCGATGATTTCGCGTTCAATACCCGGTCGCTCATGGCCTCCCGTTAGCGCAAGCCGCGTGCCAGGCGGGTATGCCTGGCTGATTCAGTATATTCTGCGAGTTGCGCGCCAGTTCTCACACGCCTCCATACATTTAATGTACATATATGTACACTCAATGTATGGAAGTCTATTCGCCGTCGGAACGCCGCTTCCTCACCGCCGTCGCCAGCCTCGCCTATGCGAACCCTTTCCTGCCCGAGCGCCTGGAGTTTGAGCGCGCCGCGCTGGGGCATGAGTTCGTGCCCGGAGGCCCGGTGTGGAGCGCCTCGGTCACCGGCCCCGACGCCGAGCCGCCCAACATCGCCCGCATCCATGCCCGGCTCGAACCGCTCCTCGAGAACATCCACGCGCGCCTGGAGCGCGCCTCGGACATGACCGCCGCGGACCTCGCCATCTATGAGGAATCCGTGCATGAGATGCTCTATGAGCGCTACTACCGGAAGTTCTCTGCGACCGAGGGCCGCTGGCAGTTCTACCGCCAGTTCCTGGCCGACTGGAAGCGTTTCTTCAGCATCTCCGGCAAGCGCTTCGAAACCGCCCTGCAGCCCGCGCACGTGTTCGCTTGTTACCGCCAGGTGCGGCGCGCGTTCCTGCACATCTTCGACAACATCATTGGAGATTCCATGCCCGCCGCCCGGCTGCGCGCCAGCGTCTGGCAATCCGTCTTCACGCACGACATGCGCCGCTACCGCCGCATCCTCTACGCGCGCATGGGCGATTTTCCGACGCTCATTATGGGGCCCTCCGGCACCGGCAAGGAACTGGTGGCGCGCGCCATTGCCGCCGCCCGGTACGTTCCGTTCGACCCCGAGCGGCTGGAGTTCGCCGGCGCTCCCGGGGAATCGTTCTTCGCCATCAACCTGGCCGCGCTTTCCCCGACGTTGATCGAATCGGAGCTCTTCGGCCATCGCCGCGGCGCGTTCACCGGAGCCACCGCCGATCGCAAAGGATGGCTCGACGCTTGTCCGGAGCAAGGGTCGGTATTTCTGGACGAACTGGGCGAAATGGAGTTATCGCTGCAGGTGAAGCTGCTGCGGGTGATTGAGACGCGCCGGTTCTCCGCCGTCGGCGACACCGCCCTTCGCGTCTTCCGGGGGAAGCTGATCGCCGCCACCAACCGCAATCTGGCCGAGGAGATTCAGGCGCGCCGCTTCCGCGAAGATCTCTACTACCGTCTCTGCGCCGACCTCATCCGCGCTCCTTCCCTGCGTGAGCAGATCGACGATTCTCCGCGTGTGCTGCACGATCTGCTGCTCTACATGGTTCGCCGCGCCGTGGGAGAAGAGGCCGAACAGTGCCTGCCGGAAGTGGAAGGGTGGATCACCGCGCATCTGCCCGAAGACTACGCCTGGCCGGGCAACTATCGCGAGCTTGAGCAGTGCGTCCGCAACATCATCATTCGCCGCTCGTACCAGCCCATCGCCGGCCAGGCCCGCGCGGTCGAGGACACTTTCCTGGCCCAGGCTCAGGGCGGCCACGTGACCGCCGGCGAATTGCTCGCCTGGTATTCCGCGCTGGTCTACCGCCAGGCCGGAAGCTACGAGGAAGCAGCCCGAAGGCTTGGCCTCGACCGCCGCACCGTGAAAGCAAAGGTGGAATCCTACCTCGAAAATGTAGCGGGCTGACCGACCGAGGACACGCAACGCCAGCCGCGTTAGTCCGGCCCGTGGACACGCGGCGCCAGCCGCGTTAGCGCAACCGAGGACACGCGGCGCCAGCCGCGTTCACGCAACCCAGGACACGCAACGAACCCGCGTTAGCCCGGCCCCAGGACACGCGGCGCCAGCCGCGTTCGCGCAAGCCATCGAACATCCTGCGAACTCAGTACCAGTACGTTTCCCCTAAGGCTCCTAAAGTAGATTACCTGGGCTGCCGATCCACCCGTCATGAACGATGTCGGCTCGCTCGGCGTCTCGAGCGACGTGCTCCTGACCGCGATGGAGCGAGTCCACGATGCCGTTCTCGATGGCCGCCCCGCGGACGCGATCGCCACTCTGCTGGACCATCTCGCCCGCTTGTGCAGCGAGCATTTCGCCACCGAAGTGCGGGTTCTGCGGCGATACGGCTACACGCATCTGGACGCTCGGCTGGTGATGCACGCCCGGGTTCTGAGCAAAATACCGGGCATGCGGGAGCGCATTTGCGCCGGCCGGGAAGAGACCGCCGGGATCGTCGACCTCCTGCAAACGCTCCGCGTCCTGACCGGCAAAGCAGGGGTTTACCCTGGCGCGCCCAGGTACCATGACTCGGCGAGTATGTTACCAGCCGCCTATTGAAACGCGCTCCTCCGGATCACACAATCGTGGTTGACCGATCACTCTGGATGGAGAAGTATATGACTGATCAAAGTGAGCGCCGCAGCGAACCGAGAGTCTCGTTTGAGGGACCCTGTGTATTGAACCGCCTCGGCGACAACGCTCCGCCCCAGTCGGGCACCATCAACAATGCCTCCGAGCACGGCGCCCGCGTTTCCGTGAAGGGCGCGGTTCCCGAGGGCGACATAGTGAGTCTCGAAGTGGGAGACGATCTGTTCGTGGCCACCGTGGCGCACTGCGAGGCCGAACCCGAAGGGCATTCCATCGGTCTGGAACTGATTTCCGGCACCGTCAAACCGAAGCTGCGCGAGGAAATGACCTATTTTTCGGTCACCTCGCCCGGCGTCGCTGTCGCCCGCTAGCCAGCGCGTTGGCGCCGCCGCTATGCGGCTGACTCTCCACGCCCCCACTGCGCGCGGCCACGCCGAGCGGATATCATGTGTACGGCTATGCCGTACAACCGACGCTCCTTCTTCCGGACCATGTCCGCTTCCGTAGCCGCTGCGCTTCCTTCAGTGGCCCAGACCGGGCGCTTCCGCAAATCGCTTGGCGCGCAGCTCTACACCGTGCGCGACGTTCTGCCCCGCGGCGCCGACACCGCTCTGAAACGCATCCAGGATATCGGTTACACCGAAGTGGAGGCAGGCCGCGCGGACCTCGCGATGCTCGCGCCGATCTGTAAGAAATACGGCCTGGCGATTCCCAGCAGCCATCTGGAGACGGGCCTCGTCACCGGCAAACGCGAGGAATGGAAGCTTCCCCCCGCGCTCACCTGGGAGGCCGCCGTCGAAGAAGCGAAATCGTACGGCGTCGAATACGTGGTCATCCCCTACGTCAGGCCGGACGAACGCGGCACCCTCGACAACTGGCGGGCGTTCTGCGAAAAACTGAACCAGGCGGGCGAGACCGCGCGCAAGGTGGGCGCCCCGCTCTGCTATCACAATCACGCCTTCGAATTCGCCGGTGAGCCCGGCCACCGGCTCATCGACATCCTCCTCGAGCGCACCGACCCGAATCTGGTCAGCCTGGAAACGGATGTGTTCTGGCTCAGCGCCGCCGGACAGGATCCCGTGGAATTCCTCAACCGGAACGCCTCGCGGGTGCGCCTGATCCATCTCAAGGACAAGGCCAAGGGAACGCCGGTGTTATTTGACGAGGCTAAAGCCAAACCGTCTTATTTCAAGGAAGTTGGCAACGGCTCGCTCGATTTTCCCGCCATCCTGCGCGCCGCCGGGAACGCCGGCGTGGCCCACTACTACGTCGAGCAGGATCACACCCCGCACGACCCAGTGGACAGTCTGCGGGTGAGTTATCAGCATCTGCGCGCACTAACGGTCTGAAGGAGTCTGACGTGCCCAGCCTTTTTTCGTATCGCGTTCTTCCCGCCATTCCGGCTACGCTCGCGCCGCTGGGCGAGCTGGCCATGAATCTGCGCTGGTCCTGGGACCACGACACCATTGGCCTCTTCCGCCGCATGGATCGCGACGCCTGGGAGAAGAGCGGTCACAATCCGCGGCTCATGCTGGGCAGCATCGATCAGGTGCGTCTGGAAGAGCTGGAAGCCGACGAAGCGTTCCTGGCGCACATGCGCCGCGTGCATGCCTCCCTCAAGGACTACCTGCAGATACCGGGCTGGTGCGCGCGGCGTCACCCGGAAGCGGCGGCCAGTGGTCTGCGCATCGCCTACTTCTCCGCTGAGTTCGGCCTCACCGAGTGCGTCCCCAACTACGCCGGCGGGCTGGGCATTCTTGCGGGCGACCATCTGAAATCGGCCAGCGACCTGGGTCTTCCCCTGGTCGGCGTCGGCCTGCTCTACCAGACCGGCTATTTCCAGCAATATCTGAGTGCCGACGGCTGGCAACAGGAGACCTATCCGGTCAACGATTTCTATAACCTGCCGCTGGAACCCGTGAACGGCCCCGACGGCGCGCCGTTGTCGATCACCGTGGACTTCCCCGGCCGGCCGGTGCGTGCGCGCGTCTGGGTGGCCCGCGTTGGCCGGGTTCCGCTCTATCTGCTGGACACCAACGTGGAGGAAAATGCGCCGCCGGATCGCGCCATCACCAGCGCGCTCTACGGAGGCGACAGCGAAACGCGCATCCAGCAGGAAATCGTCCTGGGAATTGGCGGCCTGCGCGCGTTGATGGCCATGGGCCTGGAACCCACCGTCTGCCACATGAATGAAGGCCACTCCGCGTTCCTCGGAATCGAGCGCGCGCGTCTCTTCATGCAAGCGAACGGGCTGGATTATCACGTGTCCCGGCAAGCCACCGCGGCCGGCAACGTTTTCACCACCCACACCCCCGTAGAGGCCGGCTTCGACCGCTTCGACCCGACTCTCATACAGCGCTATCTGGGCGACTATGCCGGAAAGCTCGGGCTGAACTTCGATCAGTTCATGGCGCTGGGCCGCAACAACGCCGCTGACCATGCGGAGCCCTTCAACATGGCCGTGCTGGCCGCCCGCCACAGCGCCTGCTGCAATGGCGTGAGCAAGCTCCACGCCGACGTGACCCGGCGCATGGCCCGGCGCTCGTGGGCGGGGTTCCCCGATAACGAGATTCCCATCGGCTACGTAACCAATGGCGTCCACACGCGCTCGTGGATCTCTCAGGAGATGCGCGCGCTCCTGGACCGCTATCTCGGCCCCCGCTGGGCCGAAGACCCCACCGATATCTCCGTGTGGAATCGCGTCCACGACATTCCCGACGAAGAGCTGTGGAGTGTCCGCCGCCGCCGCCGGGAACAGCTGGTTTCCTGGGCGCGGCGCCGCCTGGCCGATCAGATGCGGGCTCGCGGAGCTTCCGAGCAGGATGCCACCCTTGCGCGGGACGTGTTGAATTCGGAAGTGCTCACCATCGGCTTCGCCCGCCGCTTCGCTACCTACAAACGCGCCACGCTGATCCTTCGGGACGCCGCCCGCCTGAAGCGTCTGCTCAACGACGCCGACCGCCCCGTGCAGATCGTGGTAGCGGGTAAGGCTCACCCGCAGGATAAGGAAGGGAAGGAACTCATCCGCCAGTTGGTCCAGTTCGCGCACGATGCCGATGTGCGGCGCCGCATCGTGTTCATCGAAAACTACGACATGTCGGTGGCCCGTTACCTGGTGCAGGGCGTCGACCTCTGGTTGAACACGCCCCGCCGCCCCATGGAGGCCAGCGGCACCAGCGGCATGAAACTGCTGGCCAACGGCGGATTGAACTTCTCCATTCTGGACGGCTGGTGGGCGGAGGCGTACGATCCGGAGGTCGGCTGGGCCATCGGCAAGGGCGAGGACTACACGGATTTCGAATATCAGGATCGCGTGGAGTCCGAGACGCTCTACCACGTGCTCGAAAGCGACATCGTGCCGCTGTTTTACGAGCGCGACAGCGAGGGCGTGCCCCGCCGCTGGATCTCCCGCATGAAGTTCTCCATGGCCATGCTCTCGCCCATTTTCAACACCAATCGCATGGTGGCGCAGTACGCGGAACGCTTCTATCTGCCTTCGGCGAAACGGCACAACGAACTGGCCACGGATCACGCGGCGCGCGCCAAGGCGCTGATGGAATGGCGCTGGCGGGTGCGTGGAAGCTGGCCGCAGGTGAGCGTGGAGCACGTCCATGCGGCGGTTCCGAAAAATCTGGTGGTGGGCGCCGCTCTGGAAGTGACCGCGGCGGTGAAACTGGGTGCGCTGTCGCCCCAGGACGTGCACGTGGAGCTCTATTACGGGCCCATGGATCCAGCGGGCGGAGTTCCCGCGGCCGGAAAAAGCCCCATGACCGCGGCCGGAAATCAGGGCGACGTCTACACCTACACCGGCCGCGTCACCTGCGGCGACAGCGGGCTGTGTGGTTTCACCGTGCGGGTGCTTCCATGGCACCCCGACGCCGTCCTGCCCTACGAGGTGCCGCTCATCGTCTGGGCCGACGCGGCGGTGGATCAGGCGCGGGCGAATCGTTAATGGTCACGCGGCGCGGTTTTCTGGCCAGCTCGGCCGCCGCTCTGGCACTGCGCGCGCAAACCGCGATCTGGACGAATCCCGTTCGCATGGCCGTGTTTTGGGAGCCGGGGTTCCCTTCTGTGGACCTCGCGCCGCTGCAGCGCGAGGCGCTGGATACTGCCCTGCATGGGTTCGATGTGTCCTGGGTCAGTGCGGCCGGCCTGCAGGACCTGCATAACTACGATCTGCTCATCACGCCCTACGGTTCCGCCTTCCCGGTGGCCGCGTGGGAGCACATTCTGGCGTATCTGAGGCAGGGCGGAAACTGGGTCAACCTCGGCGGCGTACCGTTTGCGGTCCCCGTTGTTGGCGAAAACGGAGAGTGGCGGCAGCAGATCCGGCAAACGGAATATCACAAAGCCCTGTCCATCACGTCGGCCTTCGCGGTATCCGCCTCCCGGATCGACTCGTGGCAGGATGGCGCGGTCGCTTCTGACTCCTTCCGCGCCGACGCGGTCTACGAGCTCTATCTGCGGCTCACCAGCACACACGAGTTTGCCGACGAGATCGGCTCCGCCGGGATGCGTGAGGCAACCATGCATGCGCTGCTCTATGGCCTCGACCAAACCGGCCTGCGCATCGCCGCGCCGTTTGTTCAAATCGACCGGCTCGAAGGGCCGTTCGCCGGCGGACGATGGGTGCTGGCCAATCTGCGTGGATCGCTCACCGCCGATGCGATCCGCGTTCTGGCTCTCGCGGCCAGCGAAGGCCCATCGGAATTCGAGGTCCGGCCGAGCTTTGCATGCTACTACGGCGACGAGCGCCCGTCGTTCACGCTTCAGTTGAAAGGCTACCGCACCTGGCGGAATTGCGTGATCGAGCTGCGTGACGAAGCGGGTGCCGTGATCGCGAAACTCTCGGCCGAGTTCGGTAACGCGCGGATGGCTTCGGCCCTGCTCCCCGGGTTTTATCGCGCGGAAGCGCGGCTCGAAAACATGATGCGCGCGGAAACCGGATTCGTCGTGGCCGCATCCTCGGGCGCGGCGGTCGGCACGCCGTTCACCTGCAACCGCGACTACCTCCTCCGCGACGGCCAGCCATTCATCGTCACCGGCACCACCTACATGGCCTCCGACGCCCAGCGCAAGTTCCTCCTGGAACCGAACCCCGCCGTGTGGGATCGCGATTTCGCGGAGATGAAAAAGGCCGGCGTCAACATGGTCCGTACCGGAATCTGGACCGGCTGGAAGCAAATCATGCCCGAGGTGGGCCGTGTCGAAGAAGGCTGCCTGCGCGCGCTGGACGCGTTCCTCGCCGTCGCGCATCGGCATGACATCGCGGTCATCTTCAACCTGTTCGCCTTCTTCCCGGAGACGTGGGGTGGACGCAATCCCTATCTGGACCCGCACGCCGTTCGGGCGCAGAAGGAATTCGTGTCCCAACTCGCCGAACGCTGCCGCGGCGTGAACAGTCTCACCTGGGACCTGATCAACGAGCCGGCGTTCTGTTCACCGGCGCATCCGTTCAATTGCCGCCCCAACTACGACGAGTCCGAACGCGCGGCGTGGAGAGCATGGCTGAAAACCCGGTTTCCCGACGAGAACAAGCTGCGGGAGATCTGGGGACTCACGCCTCTGGACCCTCTCGACCTGCCCGCCCTCGAGGATTTCTCCGATCAGAACATCTTCGATAAAACTCACCCCCTGCCGGTCCTCGAATACCATCTCTTCGCGCAGGACATGTTCAACCAGTGGGTGCGCGAGATTTCTTCCGCCATTCGCGCCAACGGCAATCCGCATCAGCTCATCACCGTGGGCCAGGACGAAGGCGGGTTATCCCTCCAGCCCAGCCCGCTCTTCCACGATCAGGTGGTCGATTTCACCTGCGTTCACAACTGGTGGCTGAATGACGATCTGCTTTGGGACAGCCTGCTCACAAAGTCGCCACAGAAGCCGAATCTGGTGGAAGAGTCCGGCATCATGTTCTACGAGACCATGCGCCGCACTCCCGGCCGCACCGAAGAGCAGGCGAGCAACCTGCTCGAGCGCAAGATGGCCTTCGCCCTCGGCGCAAATGGCGCCGGCTTCATCCAATGGCTGTGGAACACCAACGTCTACATCCCCGACGACAACGAAGCCAGCATCGGCTTCTTCCGCGCCGATGGAACCGCCAAGCCCGAACTCGAGCCGTTCCGCGCCATGGCCGCGTTCTGGGGCCAGCACGGCGCCCTGCTGGTGGACAAGGAACTGGAAGACGTGGTGATGATAGTGCCGCAATCGCACCTGTTCTCCGTGCGCGACCTCGCGTCGGCGGCAACGAAGCGCGCCGTGCGGGTGATGCACTATGAATGCCAGACGCCCATGCGGGTGGCCGGCGAGTACGCGCTGGAGCGCGAGTTCATCCCCGCCCGGTTGATTCTTCTTCCCTGCCCTCAGGTATTCACCAGCGCTGCATGGAACGCGTTGCTGGCCGCCGTCCGCAAAGGCTCGACGCTGCTGGTCACCGGCGTGATAGATCGCGACGAGCACTGGATTCCCGTCGATCGCTCGGCGGAACTGGGGTTGCGCGCGGCCATCGCGCCAGTCGCTCAGGAAGAGGATTTGCGGCTGGACGGCGCAGACTTGCAAGCTGGCTTCCACGGCGACAGCTTCCAGCGCATCGAGAAAGCCGTCGTCGGCGATCAGGAACTGGCCGAAGTGCGAACCATCCCTCTGGGAGCGGGAAAAATAATCTGGTGCCCGCTGCCGCTGGAAACCGCAACGGAGAGCGCTGCCGTCGCCAAACTCTACCGCTACGCGTTGAACCAGGCCAACCTCCGCCCGCTGTTTTCAACCGATCGCACGGACCCTTCGGTGCTCATCAGGCCCAGCCTGTTCGCGCGCTCGGTGTTGTACACGATGATTTCCGAGTCCGCCCAGCACCGCCAGATCGCGCTGACCCACACCGAAAATGGCGCGCGCGTCAACGTGTCGCTTCCGCCTCAGCGCGCCGCGCACGTGCTGCTGGACCGCCAGACCGGGAGCGTCCTCGGGCAGCTTCTCCCAGCGTGAATTGGTTTGCGCTAACCCGGCAAGAACTGCGCCAGCGGAGGGTAGGACACCACGATGAACTCCCGCGCCAGGCGGACCGCGTCATCGTCACTGCCGGTCACCACCACCACCACGCGCACCAGCGCCGTATCGGTGCGGTTATAGCGCAACGCGTCCGCCACCACATAGAATTTCGCGGTGTACTCGCTGGCCACCACTCGGCCGTGCGATTGATACCAGTACATCACCACGTCTCTGGCGGGTCCCTTCGACACGATGTACTGGTTGACCCGGATCGGCTCTCTCCGTCCGGGAATCGGTATCCCCACGATGGCCGAAGTCGACGGAACCCAGCCGCCGCCAGGCAGGCAATTCTTGGGCGAGTGCGGCGTCTGGCCGGTGCGCTGCGTTCGGAAGAACGCGACATACAAGTTAACCGACTCCGGTGAAGAGGGTGACACGTAGTCGCGCGACAAATAGTCGTCCGCTTTGAGGATGTCCAGCGTTTGCTGATCGAGGACTCCTTGCTGGCTCATGCGCCAATCGGCGAGCTGCGTCGGAAACTCCGCCAGGGGGTGCACCAGCAAAACGGCCTCGCCATGCGAAAGCGTGTAGAAGAGCACGGCGTGCAACACCAGCACCATGGTGACCACGCGAACGGCCGTCGATTTCATGAACTCAGGCATGGGAGAGCCCCGTCTCTTTATGGAACAGGCGATACACACGATTGATAAGCCTGTGGCACCCAATCAGCAGAGCCAGCGCGAACACGAAAAGCACCCAGCCTTCCAGACTGTGAAAGAAGCCCTCGGCCAGTTTGGGGTGGCTTGCGCTGATGATGCCGGTAACGGTAACCCGCGTCGCGTTGGCCAGAATCGCAATGGGCACCGTCGCCGCCAGCAATGCCAGCCGCATCCAGCGCTTCGAATCGAAGAACCAGGCATAGACCAGCGAAAGGAAAGAGAGCGAAAGCAGGGAGCGGATGCCGCTGCATGCCTCCACCACGTTCAACTGCTGCCCGTTGGGCAATTCCAGGATATTGCCCGTCTGCAACGCCGGAATGCCCACCGCGTTCAGCGCGTCGGAGGCCACTGTGGAAGCGAACAACTGCAGCGGCAGCGTGATCTGACCGTAGACCACGGAAGGAATCGGGATCATGAACAACAGCAGGAAGAGCGGAAACGCCAATGCCCGCACCGTTTTGCTGCCGCACACCACCATAATGATGCCGGTCAGAGAGATCAGAAAAGCGGTCCGCGCCAGAAACAGTTCGGCTCCGATGGCGCCCAGCAGCATCTGCGCCGTGCCCCACCCCAGCACCGCCAGGCCCCAGTAATTCGGTTTTATGGGAATTGCCAGCAATTCCGCGCGTTTCTGCCAGATGATCCAGCCGGCTACCACGGGAACGAAAAAGCCATGGCCCATGTCCTCGTCGTTGGCCCATTGCCAGACCAGCAGTTTCAGCACGGGAGCGTAGCAGACAATCAGCAGCGCGCCGAACCAGAGAATGCCCGCCCAGGGGAACGTGGGCGGCGGCCCAGACTGATTCCGTGGCTCGGAGACGAGCTTTTCAGTGGTGGCCATGCGCCGACTCGTTCATGATACCAATGCGCATTCGCGGCTACCCTCCCGAGCCCGCTCTCGATATGCTGTTAGTTCGCGGCAAGGCGTGATGACAATCCAAAGAATTCTCAAAGCGAGCGTGTATCCGGCCATCCTCGCCGCGATCAACGCGTGGCTCTGCGCTGGGCTGTTTCGCATCGAATATAGCCGCTTCTCCGGCTCCATCGAAAGCGCCTACATTGCCGTGGCCCGTTGGAGCCAGTTGAACTGGGGCGACCTGACGTGGTGGCCTTTGTGGTACGGTGGCGTCCCCTGGGAAAACACGTATCCTCCACTGCTGCACTGGACGGTTGCCGCCGTGGCCCAGATGGCCGGCCTCTCGCCGGCCCGCGCTTATCACATCGTCGCCGCTTTCTTCTTCTGCATGGGCCCGGTCACCTTGTACGCCCTCGCGGCGCGGCTCTCCGGCTCGCGCTTCGCCTCGTTCCTCGCCGGCCTGGTTTACTCACTGTTGTCCGCATCGGCGATCCTTCTCGGTCCCATTCGCGCCGATCTCGGCGGTATGTTCAGGCCCCAGCGACTGCACGTGCTCTTGAGCTACGGGGAAGGCCCGCACATCTCCTCTCTGGCTCTTCTGCCGCTTGCCCTTCTCGCGCTCGACCGCGCGCTGGAACGCCGCACGGCATGGCGCGTGCTCCTGGCCGCTCTGGCCCTTGCCGCCGTGGTTCTCACGAATTTTGTCGGCGCATTCGCCCTGGCCACGGCTGTCTTCGCTCTCCTGCTCGCCCGCGCCGGCAAGTTCGATCGGCGATCCCTGCTGCTATTCGCCAATGCCACGCTGATCGGTGCGTTCGCCTGGTTGCTGATGGTATTCTGGCTGCCCCCGTCGGTGGTCGCCACGGCAGCGCGGAATGCGCGCGCCATGGAGGGAAATTACCCGAATGCTTACGCCGCCCTGCCCGTTTTCTTCGTTCTTGCCGGTTGCGTGTGCCTGGTTTTGCGAGCCTTTCTGCGTCGTTTTGGCGCTGGCTCGGCCCTGCAGTTCTTTGCGCTTTGGTCGGTAGTAATCGGCGCTGTCGTGCTCGGCGCCTACTGGCTGCACTACCCCGTCATCCCGCAGCCCCATCGATACCATCTCGAGATGGATCTGGCGTTCGCCGCCACGGCTGTATTCGCGGCGCGCGCGCTCACGCTAAAGGCTTCACGGCTCACAAAGGTGGCCGCCGCCGCGGTGGCGCTGGTCCTGCTGGCGCCGCTGGCTTACCATGAAAAACGCTGGGCGCATGGACAGATCGGTCCTCTGGATATGCGCGCCACCAGCGAGTACCACATTGCTAAATGGTTCGATGCGCATCAGAACGGCGCGCGCGTCTTCGCGGCGGGCAACGTGGCCTTCTGGATGAACGTCTTCAACGGCGTCCCCCAGGTCGCCGGCGGCGTGGATCAGGCGCGCGTCACCAATACGAATCTGATTGCGAACTACTTCATCTGTTCGGGCGACGGTGGAGGAGAGCACGACGCCGAATACAGCATTCTCTGGCTCAAGGCTTCGGGCGCGCGGATGGTGGCCGTCACCGGTCCCGGCAGCACGGAGATGTATCACCCGTTCCGCAATCCCTCCAAGTTCAACGGACTGCTCCCCGAACTGTGGCGCGATGGCGACGATGCCATCTACGGCATCCCCGGACCTCCCGCCTCGCTCGCGCACATCGTCGCCCGGCAGGAGCTGGTCTCGCGCGCGCCGGAGAACGGCATCGACGTGGAACCCCTGCGCACCTATGTCGCCGCGCTGGACGACGGCCTGCGGCCCGTCCCGGCCATGACGTGGCTCAACAATCATCAGATACGCATCGCCGCCACCGCCGCCCGCGGCCAACTGCTCTCCGTACAAGTGAACTGGACCGCGGGCTGGCAAGCCAGCGTCGGCGGCTCCCCGCGGCCAGTCTGGGCTGATGGGCTTGGCTTCATCGTTGTAGACCCGGCGTGTGACGGCGCCTGCACCGTAGATCTGGTCTACGATGGCGGAACAGAGATGAAAGTCGCGCGCTGGCTCAGCTTGCTCACGCTGGTTGGTCTTCTCGGTTTCGGCGTATGGAGCTCGCTGCGCAAGGCTCGCGGCGCATGACCCGGCGCGCGCGGACCGGGCTCGCGTGTTTCGCTTTGCTCGGTCTTAACGCCCTGATCGTCTGGCCGCTCTTCCGCGTCGAATACCTCGACGACTTCCAGTCCGTGGAAGGCATCTTCATAACCTTTGGGCGTTTCCTGCTCGACTACTGGCCGCATTCCGGCTGGTTCCCCTGGTTCGATGCGGGCATGCCGTTCGAGAACAGCTATCTTCCGCTGGTGTCATTCCTGGTGGCCGGCATCGCGTTTCTGGCGCGGTGTTCTCCGGCCCACGCCTTTCATTTCCTGACGGCAACGGTCTACTCCCTCGGGCCCGTATTCCTGTTTCTCTTCGCGCGCAAACTCTCCGGCCGCGCGGCGCCCGCCTTCCTCGCGGCGCTTTTGTGGACGCTGGTCTCGCCGTCGTCGGCCATTCCAAAGTTGCTGGCCGATATAGGGGCCCCGTGGGGCTCGCGCCGCCTGATGAACGTCGTTTGGTACGGCGAGACGCCGCATAACATGTCCATGTCCCTGTTGCCTCTTGCGCTGCTGCTAATGGCTCGATCATTCGACAACACAAGCCCGCGGCGGTTCGCGCTGGCCGTCCTCGCCGTCGCCACCGTGATGCTTTCGAACACGTTCGGCATCGTGGTAATCGTCATCTCCGCGCTGATGCTGGTGGCGTCTCGCGACGATTTCAATTGGAAACGTCTGCTCCAGACCGGCGCCGTTCTTGCGTCGGCCTGGCTGCTCATCTGCCGCTTCCTGCCGCCCTCGCTCATCCGCCTGATCGCCACCAGCGCGCAGACGATCGGCGGCGATTACCGCTTCACCTGGAAAGTCCGGCTGACAGACGCAGCCTTCGCCCTCATATTAGTCGCGTTGTCGCTGCTCTTGCGCCGGCAGTCCAATGCTTCGCTTCGCTTCGCGCTGCCGTTCGCTGTTTGCTTCGCGGGAATTCCGGTCTTGTTCTACTGGCGGGGCATCACCTTCCTGCCGCAGCCCAGCCGCTACCAACTGGAGATGGATCTGTCGGTCTGTTTGCTGGCCGGGTTGGTTATATATCCGCTGCTGCCGCGTCTGCCGCGTAAAGCGGCCATCACTTTCGCCGCGCTGGGGATCGTCGGGGTCGTTTGGCTCACCGCGAAGAACTGCGAGTTCGCGCAACGCCTGATTCACCCGGTCGACATTTCCCAAACCACCCTGTTCCGGGAGGCGCGCTGGATCGGCCAGCATCTCCCCGGTGAGCGCGTGCTGGTCGCCGGGGAAAACGAATACTGGTTCAACTTGTTCGCGGACAACCCGCAGTTAAGCGCCGGTCACGACCCATCGGCGCCGAACTGGATGCAGCGCGTCGCCGTTTATATCATCTACTCGGGCGATAGCGCGGGGGATCAGGATGGCCCCATCTCCGAATTCTGGTTGAAGGCGTTCGGCGTCGGCGCCATCACCGTGTCCGGACCGCTCAGCCGGGACCATTATCATGCCATCGTCCATCCGAAGAAATTCGACGGCCTGATGCCGCTCGTCTGGAGCGAGAACGGCGAGTCGATTTACCAGGTCCCGCTTCGTTCCACCTCGCTCGCGCATGTCATTCCGGCCGCGGCCATCGTGCGCCGCCGGCCGCTCCACGGCGTCGATCTCGACCCCGCGCGCGCATACGTGGCCGCCCTGGATGACCCATCCCTTCCATTGGCTACTCTCACCTGGGAAAACCCGGAGCGCGGTCGCATTGGGGCCACGGTCGCGCCCGGCCAGGTGGTCTCGCTGCAGATCAACTATGACCCGGGATGGCAGGCGTGGATAGACCGGCGGCCATTGCGCGTCACGCGCGATCAAATCGGACTGACCATCATTCAGCCGGATCGTCCAGGAACATGCGTCATCGATATCGCGTTCACCGGCGGAACAGAGCGACACATCTGCTCCGCGGTGAACGCGGCTGCGGCCATCGTTGTTTTGGGAATGCTGCTTTGGCCTGCCGTCAAACGCGTCTCTATGGCGCGAGCGCGTTAATCAGGCCAGTGCCATTCGGGCTGCCCCAGCCAGTCACCAGATCGTAGCCCTTCTCCGTCGAGTACGTGCCGTTGCTGCCGGTGGTGATGTCATGAAAGTCGGTGGCGTAGCTCGACCCCAGGCCGATCGTATAAATCGCCGGGTTGATAAAGCCCAGCGTCGATCTTCCGTTGGCCACGGATTGCTGGTTCGCCAGCGCCAGATAGCCGGCCCACCGGGGCGCGGCGAAACTGGTCCCGCCCCACCCTCCGGCGCACGTGCCGTCGTAACAGATGTAATTGTCCGTGTTCGCTTCAGCGGCCACGTCCGGCGCATTTCGCAAGGTTTTGGATCCTTTGTTCGCCGTAGTGATCACCCCGGTGGTTGTCTGGTAGCTCGGAATAGCGATGTTGTCCGGAGAAATTCCTCCGCCGCTGTCGCTCCACGCGGTCTCGGATTTCCATGCGCCGCCCGCGCCATTGGTGGTCACATCCGTTCCGCCAACCGACGTCACATAAGCGTCATCGGCCGGATACACATCACTGGACCTCCTGCCGTACGCGCCGCTGTCGCCGGATGCCACGAACAGATTCTGACCCTGTGCCGCGAATTCCTTGAAGATGGGGTCGTCACTGCTCGGGTCGGAGGGACTCCAGCCCCACGAGCAACTCAGTGATTTCGATATGTTGTCCGTCGCCATCTTGTTAAAGATGCTCACGTCGCTGGTGTCGGACACGTAGACGCGCACCTGGCTCATGCCCGGCGCCATGGAGATGGCCACTTCAATGTCCAGCGCCTGTTCGGTGTCGTCGCAGCGCCTGGTGCAATTCAGGCTGGAACCATCCGTCGAAACGCCGTTCACGGCAACCGTGAGCGGTTGCCCTACCTTGGTGAAGTATTCATCGACGTCGGCGACATTGTACCCTTCGAATTCAAGCAGCCCGACGGACTGGCCCGACCCGGTGAGAGCAGTTCCGCCGTAATAGGCCGCACGCAGGTCGCTGCCCAGAAAGTATCCGTTGGGACCCGAGCCGGTGGTGCTGCCCCGGGCATCCGGATTTCTTCCAAGGCTGGCGGGATGCGGAATCGAGAAATTGTCGAGACCCGTAATGTGCCACAGGGCAACTCCGAGGTCGGCGGATGGCTCGCGGTCCGGTGAGAAGAATGTGCGAGGTTCCGTGGGGTGCTGATACACACCCATATTTACGTGAAAGGCTTTCTCGATATTCGCCACGGACCCCGTGACATTCACCACCAGGCGATTCGCCGAGGTGCCGGTCACCTGCAGGCCATTCTGTTCCGCGAAGCGCACCACCGCGGCGTAATCTTCTTCGCTTGCGCCAAATCGGTTGGTGAACTCCTGAACGCTCAGGAACTGATGAAAAGACGGGCTTTGGGGATCGTACAGCGCTTGCAGCAGATCGTCCAGCTCCGCCTCGTTGCGCAGCGGAAGAGCTATGTTCAATTTCAACGATTGATTCGCGGGCAGCCGGTTCAGGTATGGCGCCTCCCCGCGTGCTATTTCCTGACGTACATGGCGCGTTGCCATTAGCTGCGCCTGCGCCTGGGTTTCCATCGCGAAGAGAAACGTGGCCGTGCCCAGCGCCACATACAGTCCTCGTCGAATCGTCCGTCCCCAGGTTTTTTCTGATGCGTTCATCAGTTGCCTCCTTATCGGTCTCCAGGACCGTCAAATGCATTGATCATACTCGATCTATATTGTCCGATCAATGACTTTGTCGCCTGCTGTACTACGCTCGAAACCAGGGTGTATTACTGACCTAGGAAAAAGGCTATCTGGTCCCCGCTCCGTCACCGTCGCGGTTCGGTAACCACCTGCAAACACGTAGCTACGTTTCCGAGCCGCGCGTGTAAACAAGCGGTTTTCGGGCTTTTTCAGCAGCCTGCTAGGGTGTATTACTAACCCAGGGCGTCTTACTAATTTGGTCCGGATGCTTACCGGATCGGGCGCGGCTGGAGACTCTTGAGCAGGACCGGCGAGTCCCCCACCGTGACAGTGGTTCCCTCAACGGTCGTGACGTTGCCGAAAATGTCGTACTGAGAAACCGCTTGCAGGGAATCCGGGATGGCGAACTGCACGGTTGTGGAAGGGTTCCAGACAATCAGTCCATCGCCGCGGAACCCACCGTTGGGCGCGCTGGAAAATGGAGGTTCCGCCTGCCACGTCAGACCAATCTGCCACGTGCCGGAACCATCGATGGAAGCGCTGGCGAGCGAGGCGCCGCGCAGCCAGTTGAGCAGGATGCCGAACGCCTGGCCGGCCTCGGTGAGCACTTGCGGGTTGTTCTCCTCGGTGCCCACGCAGAAAGTGGTGGCCTTGCCCCAGGCGTACCAGTCGAAGCGGATGGAACCGAATGCGAGATGGACCAGATACTTGCGCACCAGGTAGGCTGCCGCCAGGGATTCGGGCGCGGTGGTGTTGTCGCCGGAAGCGCCTTCGCTGGCCCAGAGCGGAATCGCGCTCGCGCCGTTGGCGGCCAGCACCAGGTTCACGTTGGCGATGTCGTTGGCGGTGGCCTCCGGCGGCGTCTCGTAAAAGTGATAGGCGATCATATCCACGTTTTGCGCCATGCCGGCCTGCAGGAGCTGGTTCAGGTATCCCGGAGCGTAGGCCGCCGGCGAAATGACCGTGTTCTCCGGGTCCACTGCCTTGAGAATGCTGTACGCTTCCGCGGTAAGTTGCGCCAGTTCGGCGACGGTTCCGGTGTAGTAGGTGGGATCGTTCGGCTCGTTCCAGATCTCGTAGTAGCGGATGCGCTTCTTGTAGCGCTGGGCCACCGCGGTAATGTAGTCCCTCCAGTCCTGGATGTTTGCGGGCGGCGCCGGCGCGCCCGCGCCCACATAATTCACGTCGTCGGGATTGCTCGATGCCCACCCTGGCGTCTGGCCGAGCGTGAGCAGAATGTCCGGCGCGCCGTGTTGCTCCGACGCTGCCACCCAGGTGTCCAGCGGCTGCCAGTTCCACACGCCCTTCTGGGGCTCCAGCGCGGTCCAGGAAGTGCCCGAGTCCCATAGCCGCAGCGTGCCGAATCTGGCCGGAGGCCACGGCACGCCACCGGAGACGGGTGCGCCGGAGGAATTGGTGAATTGGACATCATCCACCCAGAAGGTGCCCGTCTGCGCAGCCTGAAACATGAGCAGGATGCTTCCGGTGTCATTCACCTGTCCCTGGGCGGTGAACTGCTGCCAGACATCCGTCAGCGTGGCGGTCGTATCAGCGTAATAGGTGTAGGGCGCATTGCTGTCCTGCAGGATCAGGTTGATCTTCATTCCCGCGTCGCCCCGCAGCCACGCGGTGAGCGTGTAGACCTGGCCGGGAATCAAAGTCAGCGGCTGGACCAGTTGCACGGCGGTGCCGGTGGGCACGTTCTGCACGCTCACCTTTTGCGAAGATGTGCCGCCGTGCGGGTCGAGGGTGTCCTGGGAGTACGTCACCGTGGGGTTGGGAACGCCCCAGGACGAATTGTCCGCCCAGTCAACCGCGACATTGCCGGAAATCGGATTGTTTACGCCAACCGAAATATAGGGCGGCTCAAAGCCGTTATCGAGGAGCTGGCTTTGGAGAAAGTTCTCCACATGCATCCCGAAGAACGACAACGGAATCGGTCCCGTACGCGGCGTGGGCGAGACGGTTCCCGGCGCAAAGGAAAGCGCAAAGTCATCCACCCAGACCGTCCCCGGCGCGTTGATGGCGATCATCAGATAGGCCGGTTCGGTGGTGGCGATGTAGCCCTCGGCGGTAATCTGCTGCCAATCCGCCGTCAACGCGAGGGAGCCTTGTATGTAGACCGCGTAAGGAGAATTGGCCTCTTGAATCTCGATGGAGGCCTGCAGGCCGGGCGTTCCGCGCAGCCAGGCGGAGACGGTATAGATGTTGCCTGCCTGCAAAGGAAATTGCTGGATGAACTGCACCTGGCCGCTTCCGGCGCTGGCAACCACCACTTTCTGGCAAGCCAGTCCGCTGTGCGGATTGCTGGTCTCTTCGGAGTATTGAACCGTCGGGCTGGCCCAGGCTGAGTTGTCGGACCACCCGTTGGCGATGGCGCCGGAAATGGCGCCGCCGTTCAGGTTGACGGCGATATACGGCGCTTCCATGCCCGGATTCACCAGCGCCACCGCCGTATCCGCGCGGGCCGTGCCGGGGGCCCAGAGGGCCGCGATCAGGAGCACGACAAAAGGTGCGACTCGCCGGCTGAACTCCACCTGCTCCCATTATCAGCCTGGCGCCTCCCATATTTCCCTTGCTTTTCTCATGTCAGGGACGTTTAACGTGAGATCGGACGCGATCGTCACCAACTATCATCAGAGAGACCGGGTTGTCTATTGCCAGCAGAGCGAACTTCGTTTGGCAGAGTGTCCAGACCGCGGGCATGGGCCCGGCGCTCCTCTACAATGTGGATCGGCTGCGCTGTTCCCTCGGCCGGGGGAGCGGCCGCGCCTTGCGGATCAAACCCCGAGGCGTGCGGTATCCCATCACCCTTCGCCCTGGACCGAGCAGCGATCCCACCGTTTTCCGGCAGGTCTTCCTGCAACAGCAGTACCGCATGCCCGACGCGGACTCGTCCGTTCGCAGCATTCTCGATCTTGGCGCGAACATCGGGCTGGCCGCCATCTATTACCTGAACCGCTTCCCCGAGTCGCGCGTTCTCGCCGTCGAGCCCGACCCCGGCAACTACCGTCTCTGTGTGGAAAACCTGGCGCCCTATGCGGACCGGGCGCGAGTTCTACTGGGCGCGGTCTGGCCGCATTGCGGCCGGCTGGCGCTGTCGCGCTGGTCAGACGGCCGCGAGTGGGCCACCACCGTCGCCGAACCGGAGAGCGAGGCTGATGCCACCGTTCAGGCCTGGGACGTGCCAACCCTTATGGCGACGGCCGGCTTCGAGACCGTGGACCTGCTTAAAATCGATATCGAGGGCAGCGAACGGGTTCTGTTCGAGGCGCCATGTGATCCCTGGCTGGCGCGCGTGCGCAACCTCTCCGTTGAATTGCACGGTAAGAGTTGCGAAGAGCCTTTCTATCGTGCTCTGGCCGCCCTGGATTGGGAAGTGCGGGATGTGGATGAAGTGGTATGCTGTCGTAACGTTCACTTCCCATAAAAGTCTGAGATCCGGTGGACACCAAAGTACTCTGTATTCTCAGTACCTTGCTGGGAAATAAGGCGATGGCCGGCCGGGTGCGTGACGCGCTCGAGCGCCTGCCGGGAGTCACCGTCACGTACGTCCTTCTGGAACCCGAGGACTACCAAAAATACCCAGCCCCCTGGTGGACCCGTGTCACCGATCCGTGGCACGTACAGTTCATAGCGCGCCAAAAAACCGGCCCGATAAAGGGTTCCCGTTTCGACGTCCTGCTGGTGAACTCCTGGGAATTCGTGGTGGCATTCCAGCGGCTGGCGCGCCAGTTGCCCGCGGCCGCTCTGTTGGATTCCGTTCCGGCAACCATCGACAGCCAGCTCCGCCGGCGCGGTATCCGCGGCTGGCGGCGCGGGTTGTCGCACCATGCCCATCACCGTGAATTCGCAACCGCGGCGGGCGCTTTTGACATCTTTCTTCCGCTGGGCTCCGATTGCGCGGACTCGCTCCAGCGCGATTACCACGTCAGCCCCGAGCGATGCTTTGTGACCCTGGCGCCGCAGGATCTGGAGTGCTGGCGGCCGGCCCCCCGCACCTGTGCGCCTCCCCTCCGGCTGCTCTTCGCCGGGAACGATTTTGCCAGGAAGGGCGGCGATTTCCTGCTGCGTCTTTACTCCGAGCACCTGATCGGTACTTGCACGCTGACCATTGCCTCCAACGATTCCGCCCTGTCCGGCAGGCCGCTTCCGGCGGGCGTGGAATGGCTGCGCGGCAAGAATCGTGAGCAGCTTCTGGAGGTCTATCAGGCCAGCGACGTTTTCGTATTCCCAACCCGCCAGGATTACATGCCCCAGGTGCTGGCGGAAGCCCTCGCCGCCGGTCTCCCCTGCGTGGCCACCGACGTCGGCGCCGTTCGCGATCTGGTGCTCGAAGGACAAACCGGCTTTCTCCTGCCTTTCGATGCGCCGATGGAGCGATGGGCCGAGCGGCTCCATCGTCTTGCCGGCGACCCTGCGGAGCTCACTCGCCTCTCGACGGGCGCCCGTCAATTTGCCGAACAAAATCTCAGCCTCGACCGCTTTGAACGTCTGATTGCCAATCGAATTGAGGGCCTGAATCATGCCCGGTCCGTCGAGTGACAGACGCTAACACCGTCCCCCCGTTCCCCGTCCGTAGAAGGATGTTACCCACGTGGCCGTGGGAGCGTTTATACAAAGAGAAGTGAGCGGCCCCGCCGGATCACCGCCGGATTCCTCTGGCGGCTTGTGGTAACCCTTGTGAGGAGAGTCCTTTAGCCAGTGTGGATCGTCAGACTTGCCCTTCGCCGTCCGTACACGTTCGTGGTCATGGCGGTTCTGATCACGATACTGGGCGGGATCTCGATGGTCCAGATGCAGAAGGATATCTTCCCCTACATCGATATCCCCGTGGTCAGCGTCATCTGGTCCTACACCGGGCTCCCTCCGGATGACATGGCCAACCGCGTAGTCTCCGTGTGCGAGCGCGCCATGACCACCGCGGTCAACGATATCGAGCACATCGAATCGTCCTCCTACAACGGCATAGCCATCGTCCGCGTCTATTTTCAGCCGAATGTGCAGGTGAACATGGCCATCGCCCAGGTGACCTCCATCGTGCAGACCATTCTGCGCGTTCTGCCACCGGGCATTTTCGCGCCGGGCGTACTGAAATACGACGCGTCCAGCGTACCTATCCTGCAGCTCAGCGTGGACAGCAAATCCCTCAGCGAGCAGCAACTCTTCGACTACGCCCAGAACTTCATCCGCGTGCCGCTGGCCACCGTGCAGGGTGCTTCGATTGCGCTTCCCTATGGCGGCAAGGTCCGTAACATCATGGTGGACATCGACCCGGTCCAGATGTACGCGAGACGCCTGTCGGCAACGGACATCTCCAATTCCCTGAACCTGCAGAACCTGATCCTTCCGGCGGGCACGGCGAAAATTGGCGACCGCGAATACCAGGTGGCGCTGAACAGCAGCCCCGCTCTGGTGGACCAGATGAACGACTTGCCCATCAAAACCGTGAACGGCGCCACCGTATTCATGCGTGACGTGGCCCAGGTGCGCGACGGCTTCACCGTGCAGACCAACATCGTCCGTGTCGACGGGACCCGCGCTTCCCTGCTGACCATTCTCAAGAACGGCCAGGCATCCACGCTGGACATCGTGGAGAAGGTCAAGCAGAGGTTGCCGGAGATCCTGGCCGGCCTCCCCTCCACCCTGCGCGTGCGCCCGCTGTTCGATCAGTCTCTGTTCGTGCGCGCCGCCATTAACGGCGTGCTGCGCGAGGCCATGATCGCGGCCGGTCTCACCGCTCTCATGATCCTGCTGTTCCTGGGGAGCTGGCGCAGCACCCTGATCGTTTGCGCCTCTATCCCCTTGTCCATTCTCACGTCGCTGGTGGTGCTGCATTTCCTCGGACACACCATCAACGTTATGACCCTGGGCGGTATGGCCCTGGCGGTGGGCATTCTGGTGGACGACGCCACGGTGGAGATCGAAAATATCCATCGCAACCTCTCCATGAAAAAGCCCATCACCCGCGGCATTCTGGATGGCGCTCAACAAATCGCCGTGCCCGCCTTCGTTTCCACGCTGGCCATCTGCATCGTCTTCGTGCCGGTGCTGCTGCTCACCGGCGCGGCGCGTTATCTGTTCACCCCGCTGGCCATGGCCGTGGTGTTCGCCATGCTGGCTTCCTATCTGCTCTCGCGCACCCTGATTCCCACCATGGTGCACTACATGCTGCCGCCTGAGGTGGAAATGTACCAGCGCGGCGAAGACGGCCATTCCGGCGCTGGAAGCGGCCCCATCTGGCGGGCCCATCACGCCTTCAATTCCGTCTTCGCAGCCACGCGGACACGGTACCAGCGCGCTTTGAACTGGACTCTCGATCATCGCGCCCCGGTGGCGCTGGTCTTCGGAGTTTTTCTCGCCGGATCGCTGTGGCTGGTCCGCGTCGTGGGAACCGACTTTTTCCCCTATGTCGATTCCGGCCAGATGCGCCTCCACGTCATCGCGCCCGAGGGTACCCGCATTGAGGAGACCGAGCTTGTCTTCGCTCGCGTGGATGCCGCCATCCGCCAGGAAATCGGCGCGGAAAATATCGACGTTCTGGTGGATAACATAGGACTCCCCAACAGCGGCTTCAACCTCGCCAGCGGCGACATCGCCACCGTCGGCCCGGAAGACGGCGAGATCCTCATTTCCCTGAAGGAACATGGCCGGACGAAGGAATACGAACGGCGTCTGCGCGCGGCCCTGCACCGGCAGTTTCCGGACGAGACGTTTTTCTTCCAGGCGGCCAACATCACCAATCAGATTCTGAACTTCGGTCTGCCCGCGCCCATCGACGTCCAGATCATGGGCCGCAACGCCGCCGCCAATTATAAGATCGCCCAGGAGTTGCGCAATCGAATGGCCGGCATCCCCGGCGCCGTGGACGTGCACGTACGCCAGCAGATACACGCGCCCACGCTCAGCCTCATGGTGGATCGCAGCATGGCCGGGCAGGCCGGCCTGACCCAGCGCGACGTGGCTAACAGCATGCTCATTTCGTTGAGTTCCAGCGGGCAGGTGGCTCCCAACCAGTGGCTGAGTCCGGTGAACGGCGTCAACTATCAGGTCAGCGTGCAAACCCCGCAATACCAGGTGGATTCCATCGATGCATTGCGGCGCACGCCCATCACCGCGCAAGGCGCCACCACGCAGTTACTGGACAACCTGATCCAGGTGCGGCGCACCACCTCCACCGAAATCGTGAATCACTATGACGTGCAGCCGGTATTCGACGTCTATGCCGATGTGGACCAGCGCGATCTGGGCGGCGTTGCCGGAGACGTTCAGAAGGCCGTCGATGCGGTCCGGCCGAAATTGGCGAAGGACGCCATCGTCAGCGTGCGCGGCCAGGTGAAAACCATGCACGACTCCTTTACGCGCCTGGGCTTCGGCATCATTTTCGCGATGCTGCTGGTGTATCTGCTGATGGCCGTGAACTTCCAGAGCTGGGTGGACCCCTTCATCATCATGATGGCCACGCCCGGCGCGTTCGGCGGCATTTTGTGGATGCTGTTCGCCACCCAGACCACGCTGAACGTTCCGTCGCTGATGGGCGCCATCATGGCCATCGGCGTCGCCACCGCCAACAGTATCCTGCTGGTGACCTTCGCCAACGACGAAAGAGTCGAGCATGGGCGAAACGCGCACGACGCCGCCCTTGCGGCCGGCTTCACCCGCCTGCGCCCGGTCATCATGACCGCCGCCGCCATGATCATTGGCATGCTGCCCATGGCTTTCGGAATGGGCGAAGGCGGCGAGCAGAACGCGCCGCTCGCCCGCGCCGTCATCGGCGGTCTGCTGGTGGCGACGTTCACCACGCTGTTCATGGTGCCCATCGCGTATACATGGCTGCGCCAGAAGCCGCCGGTGGATCACGACAAGCAAATCGACGAAGAATGGCATCAGGGCGACCAGCCGGCACAGGCTTGAACATGGACGACACCCAACCGCACAATCCGCACACACGAGAGAATGTCGGGCATCCCGGGGGGCGTTCGCTGCTGCTCATCGCGCTGATCATCGGGCTGGTCCTGGTGGCGCTGCTGATCGCCGGCATCATCCCAAGGCAACGGCGCGTGGATGCCGCGGAGGACGCAGCCAAAGCCGAGCGCGAATCCCTGCCCACCGTGCTGGTATCGCCGGCCCGCCGCGCCCCCGCGGTCACCCAACTGCTTTTGCCCGGCGATATCACGCCGCTGACGGAGGCCTCCATTTATGCGCGCTCTTCCGGCTATGTAAAGCGCCGTCTGGTGGACATCGGAGACCACGTGAGCGCGGGGCAGCTTCTCGCCGTCATCGAAGCGCCGGACCTCGACCAGCAGGTGGCGCAAGCCCGCGCCGCCGTCGCTCAGGCGCAAGAGGAGCGGGCGCAGTCGCAGTCACAGTTGCAGCAGGGCAAGGCTCAGCTTGAGCTGGCGCGCGTCACTCGCGACCGCTACGCCACCCTGGTCCAGAAAGGCGCCCTTTCCCGCCAGGACGGAGACACCCAGGAGACCAACTTCCAGACCTCGCAGGCCACCGTGAATGCCTACGCGGCCACCGTCCAGGCGGCCGAGGCGAACGTGCGCGCCGCGCAGGCCAGTCTCGACCGCCTGCTTGCCTTGCAGGGCTATGAAGAAGTGACCGCTCCCTTCGCCGGCATCATCACCGCGCGCCTCGTGGAGCAGGGTTATTTCATCTCGGCAACCGGCGGCAGTTCGGGCCCCGCGCCCATGGGCCTCGGGGGGAGCACCCCCGGGGCCACGCCGGGCGCGTCGGGTGGTGGTGAACTCTTTCGTCTGGCGCAAATCGGTACACTGCGCATCCTCCTCAACGTCCCGCAGACGGATGCCGCCGGAATCCACGTGGGGCAGGATGCCGACGTTCTGCTGGCCGAGTTTCCCGGCCATCCCTTCGCCGGACGGGTCACCCGGACGGCAAGTTCGTTGGACATCAACTCCCGCACTTTGCTGACCGAGGTCCAGGTGCCGAATCCGCAAGCCACCTTGCTGCCCGGCATGTTCGCCCAGGTCCGCCTGAGCAGCAGCCGGCCGAGCCCGCCGGTTCTGATTCCCGGCGATGCGGTGATTGCCGGGACGGAGGGGCTTTCCGTGGCGGTTTTGCGGAACCCGCCGCTGGGCAGTCCGGACGGCGCAAAGCAGATTCATATCGAGCGCATCGAGCAGGGCCGCGATAACGGAACGCAAGTGGAAGTGACCCACGGCCTGCAGGGATGGGAGTACGTGGTGTTGAACCCCAGCGACGCGGTTCGCGAAGGCGCTCTGGTTCGCCCGACGGCGGCGGCGCACAAATGAGGTTGCCGTCTCCGCATTGTGAAGCAGGCGTGGGGCAGGGCCGTGCCCTGCCTGCCGAGTTCCGTGGGGCAGCGCCGTGCGCTGCCCAATGTATACTCATCACGCTTCTGCTGGCCGGGGCCGCGTACGCGCAAGGGCCGTATCGCGCCCCCGGCGTCGCGGCCAGCTCGTTCGCCGATTCAAGCCGCGCCGATGCGCTCATTCGCGCCAATCAGTTATACCTTTCGTTGCAGGACGCCATCGCCATCGCGCTCGAGAGCAATCTGGACATCGAGCTGCAACGCCTCGGCACGCGGATCGCCGATACCGATGTGCTCCGCGCGAAAGGGGGCGGGCAATTGCGCGGCGTGGGACTCAACGTCTCCGAGCTGCCGCAGAGCGTGGTCACCCCCGGCGAGCCCCTCATCACGTCGGCGGCCGGTGGAACCGCCCTGTCCACTTCCATCATTGCCAACGTCGCCGACGTCTACCCAGTGGACGGCGTCAGCACCAGCCTGTCGGTAAACGGAAGCACCACCACCATCGCCGTCCCCTTCGCCACGGGGCCGCCCATCCCCATGTACGACCCGGCTCTCACCGGCCAGTTGAACTGGGAACACCAGACCACGCCCGAGCTCGATCCGGCATCGGTTGGTTCGAATGCGCTGGTGTCGCGCAGCCTGCTGGCCAACGTCGGAGTGGACGCCGGATTCAGCCCCGGAACGCAGGTTGGTTTGGCCTACACCGACAATCCGCAAAACACCAACTCGACCACCTACCTGTTCAACCCGTTTACGCAATCCAGCCTGGGACTCACCGTCACCCAGCCGCTGCTGCGCGGCTTTGGCGTCGGCCTCAATCGCCGCTTCATTCGCATCGCCGCAATCGACCGGAAGATTTCCAGTCTGGTGTTTCGCGAGCAGGTAATCGCCACCGTGTCCGGTGTGATTCGCCTCTACTACGATCTGGTCAGCCTGAATGAGGATCTCGACGTAAAACGGCAGACGCTCGAATCGGCCCAGCGGCTCCTTAAGGACAATCAATCCCAGGTGGAAGCGGGAACGCTGGCGCCCATCGAACAAACGCGCGCCCAGGCGGAGGTGGCCGCGGCGCAGCAGGATCTCATCACCAGCGAGGGCTTCGTGCTGCAACAGGAGCTGCTGCTCAAAACCGTGCTCACCCGGCGCGGCACCGCCGATCCTCTGCTGCGCGCCGCCCGCATCGTGCCCACCAGTTCCATCAGCATTCCTCAGGCGGACGAGCCGGGCGCGGTGGACGGTCTGGTGAAAGACGCCCTCGCCCACCGGCCCGAAATTGCCGCGGCGGGCCTGCAGATCGAGGGCGGGAATATCAGCCTGGAGGGATCGCGAAACGAGCTCCTGCCCGAGCTGGACCTGGTGGGCGTGGCCCAGAATTCGGGTCTTGCCGCGAACGGCGCCGGCGCTCTCGGCCAGGTAGTGAGCCGCGACTATCCCACCTACGGCATCGGGCTCCAGCTCGATCTGCCGTTGCGCAATCGCCAGGGAGAGGCCGACGTGGTGCGCGACGAGCTGCAGGTGCGCCAGTTCGAGGTGCGCCGCCAGCAGGTGGAGAATCAGGTGCGGCTGGAGATCGAGAATGCGTTGATCGCGCTGGGCCGTGCGCGCGAGGCGCTGGATGCGGCCACCCAGGTCAGGACGCTGCAGGAACAGTCCCTCGCAATCGAGCGCGAGAAGTTCGCGGTGGGCCTCTCCACCACGTTCCTCATCACTCAGTATCAGAGCTTCGTGGCGCAGGCCCGCTCGTCGGAAGTGGCCGCGCGCAGCACCTGGATCAAGGCCCACAATGCGCTGGAACGCGCGATGGGACGCACCCTTGAAGCCAATGGCGTGTCCATTGACGAGGCCATCCGCGGGCAGGTGTCGCGGCCGCCGGATGCACTTCCGGCGCAGCCGTAGATCCGGCCATGCGATGCTACACTGGAATTGGAGACAAACTATGATCGTCTCGAAGATCAAGCCCCAATAATCACGTCAGGCGGCTCCACGCCGCTTGGTACAGCGCGCGAATCTCACCGGCCGCGGCGGCAAAATCCGCATCGTGTCCCAGATTAGACAGATCCCCGGTTGCCAGGTCGGCCTCGACGGACTCAAACAGGTCACGCGGCATCGCACCCTTGGCGGCGGCTCGCTTCAGGTGTCCGGCGCACTCGTGTAGCAGCGCCCTTCTGGGATAAGCGGTCGCAAAACCCGCAAGTCCATCGCAGGCACACGCAAGGTTGTAGTCGATGTACGCGGACATCGCCGGGTTTGGCTTGTCCTCCCAATTGGGCTGCCGGCTGGACCGTTGCAAGTAATCGCGCGCCTGCAGAAGTTTCGCTTCGTCGTTCCTGTCGAGGGTGATCGTTCCCAGGTTGTAGAGAGCCCTTTGCTGGGATGGCTGGGCTCGTAAGCTCTCTTCGGAATAGGCCCTGGCCTGGTCGACATTCGCGGGTGTCGGCGACGCCGCCGACGTGTAGAGCCAGGCGAGATCATTCAACGCCGCGAAGCGCCACTGGGAGTGCGAAGCCATGTCGAAGTAATACTGCGCTCGCTCGAAGTCGGCCGCCAGAGGCTGCGCGGCGATGGCGAGCGCGTCGGTATAGAACTTGCTCGCGTAGAACTTCCCCAACAGCCTCAGGTTGCGCACCCGATCTTCCGCGCGCGTCGCGGGCGTCAGAAACTGGACGGCTGAAAAGCTCTCGATGGCCAGAATCCTCTGGCGGATGAGGGGGCCGGACCTGCCGTACAGGTTCTGGTTCTGATCCAGCTCGCGCGACAGGTTGCTCAACTCGTCGAATGCCTGCGCGCGGGCGCTTTCGATGTCGGCGAACAGCGGAAATCGCGTCTGGATTTTCTGGATCGCGTCCTCCATCTGTTTCACATAGCTCTGCGCGCTGAGCAACGCGAAATACGACTGCGCGGCGGTAAGAAACCCGGCTACGACGAGTACCGCCGACAGCAGCCAAAGCGCATGCGTACCCTGCTGGGAGATCAGATCGAGACGGTCCTTCAGATTGTCGCGGTACGCCGCTATTTCTTCGAACTGCTTTTCCAATTGCGCGACGTCGGGCGTCCCCGTGGAGGCGGCGGAAAGCCTGGCTGGAGTGGCGCCGCCGGCGAACTGGCCAACTCCATATCCGGCCAGCAGCAAACCTCCCGCAATGAGGCATGCCGGAATAATCCTCAATCCAATTCCGCCGACCGCCATATATCAGCACATCGTAGCACCACGGACCTCCAGAGATTGCCGCCGCCGCATGCAGCGGAAAGCTTGATATACTGCCCTTATTTCAGGGGGCATTCCATGTACCGATTCCCGTTCCTGGCGGCCGTGTTGATAGCGATTGCCGGCCCGGCGCCGGCCCAGTACATGCGCGGCGTCAACATGTCCGGCGCCGAGTTTGGCTCCAACAGCGAGAACGGAGGCGGCAACGTCGGCGGCACCCTCGGGAGCACATACACCTACGAGAGCGCGCCCACCTTTGGCTATTTCGGCGCCCGCGGCCTGCCCTTTATTCGCATGGAGGTTCTGTGGGAACGCCTGCAGCCGACGCCCGGCGGGCCTCTCGCGCCCGGAAACCCCAACGACAATCTGGGGTACCTGAAACAGGCCGTTGCCTGGGCAAAGGCCGGCGGCGCCCAGATCAGCATCGTTTTGCAGAACTACGGCCGTTACACGGTGGACGGGCAGGTCTGCATTATCGACAATCCCTGCACCGGGGGCACGGTGCTGGTAACCGGCGCGGACCTCGCGGACTTCTGGGCGAAGATGGCCGCCGTGTTCGTGAATGAGCCTGGCGTCGTCGCCTACGACATGATGAATGAGCCACACGACATGGGAGTGGCCAACTGGAATCAGATCTCCCAGGAGGTGGTCACCGCTATCCGCACCGTGGATAGCAACAAGCTGATCATGGTGCCCGGAGACAGCTACAGCAACGCCTCCAACTGGGCCAGCATCAACGGCGCCACCGGCTGGATCAACGATCCTGCTGGCAATTTCTGGTACGAGGGCCACGAGTATTTCGACCATGACTACAGCGGGAGTTACCAGTGGACGTACGACCAGGAACTGGCCGCCAACGCGGACGTTGCCAATGTGGGCGTCACCCGGCTCGCTCCCTTCACGCAATGGTGCACCACGAACAATGTGAAATGCTATGTGGGCGAATACGGCATTCCCAATGACGGCCCGGCCGCCGATAACGTGATACCGGACTCCCGCTGGCTTCCCGTACTGGACAACTTCCTCACCGCTCTCGACACCGCGGGCCTGCCGGGCACGTACTGGGCTGCCGGCGAACTGTGGGGCGCCTATCCTCTCTCCGTCCAACCCATCGATTTCACCACCGACCGCGAGCAGTTACAGACGCTCATGAATCACCTGCAGCCCGACTTGCTCCGCTCCACCTCGGCCGCCGCGTCGTACGGTTACACCGAAGCTCCCAATTCGTGGGTGGCCGGATATGGCGGCGGGCTGGCCCCCGGGTTGTTGAATGCGACCACCGTCCCCTTGCCCACCCTGCTGGGAACCACCCAGGTGCAAGTGACCGATTCCGGCGGCAATACTTCGTTTGCGCCCCTGCTGTTTGTATCGGGCCACCAGGTGAACTATCTGCTCCCCACCGGCGCGGCTTCCGGCCTTGCGCACGTGACCGTGCTGGACAGCGGAACGGCGGTGTCCACTGGGATTCTACAGGTACAGCCCATCTCCCCCGGCATCTACACGGCGAATCAAAGCGGGCAGGGAGTGGCCGCGGGATACGTGCAGGCCGTTCAACCGGACGGCACCTTCCTGCCGTTGGCGGCCCTGGCAACCTATAGCACCGCGCAGGGCGAATTCGTCGCCAGCCCGATTGCCTTCAACGGGAATAACCTGGTGCTGGAACTGTACGGCACAGGATTCGACAACGCCACGGAGAGCAACACCACGGTGACCATCAACTCAATTCCGGTGTTCGTGAATTACGCCGGCGTGCAGCCCCAGTATGTGGGCGAAGATCAGATCAACGTGCAACTGCCGCCGTCACTGGCCGGGTCCGGCGAGGTGACCATTCAGGTGGTGGTCAATGACATACCCGCGAATCCCGTGACCGTCACGTTCCAGTAAGGCTTCCGCGGGCCGGCGCTACTCGAATCGCAGCGCCTGTGTCGGGTCCACCCGCGACGCGCGGCGCGCGGGGATGCTGCTGGCGATCAGCGTCACCGCAATCAGCACCGCCGGCACCAGAACGTAGCTCAAAGTGTCCACTCGCGCCGTGTAGAACGCCGACATCACCGCCTTGCCCGCAAGAGCCGCTATACCCATTCCGATGACAATGCCCGTGCCGGCCAGCACCATTCCCTGGCGCAGCACCAGCCAAAGCACCGATCCCTGGCTGGCGCCGATGGCCATGCGTATGCCGATTTCGCGGGTGCGGCAGGACACCGAATACGCCACCAGGCCGTACAGTCCCACCATGGCCAGCAGGAGCCCCATCAGCCCCATTGCCGCCACCGTTTCGGCAATCATGTCGGGCACTTTGACGGCGCGCTGCGTGTAGAAATCGTCCATGGTCCGGACGTCAAACACCGGCAGGCTCGGGTCGAATTGGCGGACCATTTCCCGCAGGGGCGCGGCGAGGCTGGCTGCGTCGTCCCGCGACTCCGCCACCAGGGTCATTCGCGATTGCGGAGCCTGCGAAAACGGCCGGTAGAAAAACGGAGTAGGAGGCTCGGCGATCCAAAGGTACTTGCCCGTTCTCACCACGCCCACCACCTCTGTCCATGGGCCGTTGCGGTCTCCGTAGCGGAACCGCCTGCCCACGGGATCCTGGTTCGGCCAGTAGCGCCTGGCCATCTCCTGGTTCACCACGGCGACGCGCGGCGAATCGGCGGTGTCGCTGTCGAGGAAGCCGCGGCCGCGCAGCACATCGATGTGCATCGTCCGGAAGTAATGCTCATCCACTGCGCCGGCGAATACAGTAACGGTCTCTTCGCCCTTGGGGAGTTGATAGCCCTCCGGTACCAGCGCGGCCGCGCTCTGGTTGGGAGACATCGGAATGGCGCTCACCAGCGCCGCGGATTGCACGCCTGCCACCAGCGGCGCGCGATCCAGCAGGTAGCGATAGAACTGCCGGGTGCGCGCGTCATCGGAACGGACCAGAGAGGGGTCGAAGCTCATCAGGAGCAGATGGCTGGTGCGAAACCCAGGCCCGTTTACGATGAACGACTGGAATCCCCGGTACACCATGCTGGCTACCACCAGCAGTACCAGGGAAACCGCGATCTGCGCGGTGACCAGCGTGTTTCTGCCCCACAGCCGGCGTCGGCCCGTTCCGTTCGAAAGGCTCGCTTTCAGAGCGGGAACCAGGTCCGTCCGCGTGGTTTGCAGAGCCGGCGCCAGTCCGAACAGAATCACGCTCAACATGGCCGCGGCGATGGCGAACAGCAGGAGCCGTCCATCGAGCTGCGGGGATATGACGATGGGCAGGTCGGTGGGCACGTTCAACTGACCCAGGAACAGGACGCCGCCATACGCCACCGCCACTCCCAGCAGACATCCGCCGATGGCCATTAACAGGCTCTCCGTGAGCAACTGGCGGACCAGCCGGAAGCGCCCCGCGCCAATGGCCAGACGGATGGCGATCTCGCGGCCACGCGCCCGTGCCCGGCTGAGCAGCAGGTTGGCCACGTTCGCGCAAGCGACCAGAAGAACCAGCGCGGCCAGCACCATCATCATGGTTACCATTTGGGCGTCGGGAGGGGACATCTGGACACGCGCCTGCAGTTCGGTTTGCACGGAGACTCCGGCGCTTCGGTTGGTCGCCGGGTACGCCCGCTCCAGACCCCTGGCAATGCCGGCGAGTTCGGCCTGCGCCCGAGCGATGCTCACCCCGGGAAGAAGCCGCCCCTTCACGGTGAGCGAACGATAGTCGCGGTGCTCCAGAGCGCCGTTATCCGTGTTGCCGGCGAGACGCGGCCCCATCATCACCGGGATGTAGAGGGCCGGACGGAAATATTGGTCCATTCCGGTGAAACGCTCCGGCGCCACGCCGACCACCGTGAAGTCGATGCCGTTAATCCGGACTGCGCGGCCAATCACCGACCGGTCTCCCGCGAACTGCTGCTCCCACAAAGCGTGGCTCAGCACCACCACGGCGTCGCGCCCGGGAACCAGAGTTTCGTCCGCTCGGAATGCCCGGCCCAGCTCCGGCTGAACGCCCAGCGTCTGAAAGAAGTTGCCGGTTACCAGAAAGCCGTACTTCAACTGGGCCAGCGCGCCGGGTTGAGTGCTGACACCGAAGGGCGTCAGCGAATAGCCCACCAGCCCCGCGAAGGTCTTGTTGTTGTCGCGCAGGTCGAGGTAATCGCGGTAGGACATGCCGCCGTAGGGGTCCGTGGAAGTGGCCGTGTGCACGGTTACGATGCCGCTCGGGTGCGCCACGGGGAGCGGGCGCAACAGCAGCGCGTCAGCCATGCTGAACATCGCGGAGGTCGCGCCAATTCCGAGGGCCAGCGAAATCATGGCCACCAGCGTGAACCCCCGGTTGCCGAGAAGCGTGCGGATCCCGAAACGTATGTCCTGGAACATGGCTAGCCGAGTCTCCTACAGCATCAGGTACGCACGCGCGGGCGCATTCGATCCATTAAAAGTCGCCCGATCCGTCGCGGTCCGGCACGTTTCCGGGCCGCGCGTGTAAACAAGCGGTTTCCCGTCCTACTAGAGAACATGCCGCCGCGGGGACCGGCGGGAACCGAGGCCCTCCGCCAGCGCGGCCCGCACCACCGGAAGACCGGAGTCCGCGCCCTTCCAGCCGGCTAGAAAGGCCTCGAATTCACTCTGCGCCGCGGTCCGGTCTCCGGCGCGGACGGCCGCCCGCGCCAGCCCAAGCTGGGCCAGGGCGAGATAGGGCGAGTTCGGATTCACCAGACGGCCATTCAAAAGCCTCCGGAATTCTCCCGTGGCTTCCGTATAGCGGCCCGCGTCGAGAAATGCCTCGCCACGATAATAGATGGTGATCAGATTGGAGTCCGTGCCGAAATCGTACGGTCTGGCACGGTCGAGCTGTTGTAACGCCTCGTCGGGTTGCTTCTGGTGCATCGCGGCCAGCGCGCGCGCCGTCGCCAGAGTCACGTTTTGCAGCAGGGTGTCGAGCGGCGCCGACTTTGAGGCTTTATCGGCCAGCGCCAGCGCGCGCGTCACCGACCCCATGCGCGCCAGAACCATGGCCGAATAACCCTGCACCATCGTGGAATCGCCCGCCAGACGCAGCGCCTCATCGACGTCGCGCGCGGCCTCTGCCGTGTAGCCCACATCGGTCTCGATCTGGGCATCGTCCAGCAGCACCAGCGCGGCGTATTCCTGCAAGCCGCCCTGCTCGCCGATCTGGCTGGCCTTGTGGAAGAGGGCTCGGGCCTTGGCCATTTGCCCCAGGGCGGCAGCCCCCCAGGCCGCCGCATCCAGCATTTCTCCTTCGCGCGAATTGCCCTTGGCCCAGTTCAATTGCGCGTCCATCTCCGCCTGGTCGCTCTCTCCGAAAGCCATATAATAGCGAGCCAGATGAAGATTCATGCCATCCATTTTCCGCGCCACCAGCCTGCTGTATTCCACCCTGGCTTCCGCGTAGTTCCCCGTGCGCTGCAGGGCCCGCGCCAGGTTCAGGCGGCAGAAGGCATTGTCCGGCCCAAGACGCACGGCTTCCCTTGCGGCCGCCAGCGCCTGGTCCGTTTTCCCGGCGCGAAGATAAATACTGGAAAGGTTATTGGGAGCGACGATGTCGCGTGGGTACACCTGCCGCCACAGTTCGTAAACCTGCAGCTGTTTATCGATTTCGTTGGTGACGATGCTGTAATAGTGCGCCGTGATGTAGAGGCGCTCATGCTCGGAAGTGTGCTCGCGCGCCGCGAAGGCCCGCTCGTTGTATTGCCGCCCGATCGCCCATTCCTGGGCATTCTGATAAATCGCGCCCAGCCGGGCATACGCCAGCGCGAATGCCGGGTCCAGATCGGCGGCGAGCTTGTAATCCGGTATGGCTTCGTAGTCCTGCCCGCGCGCCCGCTTTTCTTCGCCGAGGGCGAACGATTTGAGCGCCGCCAGCGACGTACTGGTCGCCTGGCCCACCGGCGTGCGGAACTTTTCCACAACGGTTTCGGGCTCGCCCAACCGGACCCGCAATTCGGCGCCCGCCTGGCCTAACGCATCCAGCACCTGTTCCCGCGTTCCCGCGCGCTGGCGTACCCTGGCAATGATGGCGCCCCCGGCGCACCGCGACGCCACCAGGCCGATCTCGTACAGGCCGTCGGATCGGGATACCGTGCCCTCGATGACCGCGGCCGCACCCATACTCATGCAAAGGCGCCGCGCAATCTCACCGGACACCGCGCCCTTCTGCGCGCGGCGCACGTCGGCATCGGGCACCAGGTTAAGAAAGGGCGACTCAGAAAGACCCACGCGTAGCGCCTGCCCCAGGGAGGAGTCGAATGCGGCGTCTCCGGTGGTATTCAGCAGGTCGGCGAGTACCACCCGATCCGTTGCCGCCAATACCACGCCCGCGTGGCGCTCGGACACGAACCACGCAACGGCGCACAAAACCAGCAGGGTAAGGGATGCGGCGATCCAGACCCATGGGCGAGACGCGGCGGCCCTCTTCGCTTGCGCAAGCGGCACAACCGGCGGGGCCCCGGCCGGCTTCGGCTGGCTCGCTTCCGGGGCCACTCTGCTCACCGGAGCCACGAACCGGTAGCCCACTCGAGGGATGGTCTCGATATAAAGAGGACGGTCGGGCGAGTCCCCCAGCACGCTGCGCAATTTCTTTACCGCGGAATTGAGGCTGCGCTCAAAATCCACGAAGGTGTCGTCTGGCCACAGACACGCGCGCATCTCTTCGCGCGACACCACTTCTCCGGGGCGTTCCAGAAACAGGCGCAACAAATCGAATGGCTGGCCGTTCAGACGAATGCGCACGCCATGCTTGCGCAATTCATGCGCCCGCAGGCTGACCTCAAATACGCCGAACTGCTGAACCTCTCCCCGTTCGACCCCCGGCATAAACGTAGGTTGATTATAAAGCATCGGAACGGGAAGTCACATCCTCCTTCAACTCCCGCTTTATCAGGCGGTTGGCTGATCGCACACGCTTCGCTCGCGAATCCGTTGCAAGACTCGTCCGTCCGACGTACCCTTTCCAGCAGGCTTGGCGATTCGGCGAGGGTTCGGATGCGAATGTGGATAATTGCCGCGCTGTTGACGTGGCCGGCTTGCTCCCTTATTAGTGCTGGCGACGACGTTTTCGAACGGTCGCGCGCAGTCTATGCGGCGCTCCATTCCTATGCCGACACCGGCGTGGTGACCCTGCAGTACGCGCAATCCCAGGAGCGCCACACCTTCACCACGCGTTTCCGAAGTCCTCGCCGCTTCTATTTCGATTTCCAAAAGGACAGCGGAGACCGCTTCGTCTTCTGGAGCGACGAAGAGACGTTTCACACCTGGTGGAAGAGCACCGGCGTCCAGCAGGACTACCCGAAGGGCAAGGGCGTGCAGGCCTTCGGCCCGGCCGAGTATCTGACATCCGGATCGGCCCTGAAAATACCCACGTTGCTGTTCTCGCAAGCCGGCCTGCAGGGAGCCTTCACCCACTTCTCGGATCCGCTGGCTGCGGGCAGCGAAAATCTCGACGGTCACCAGTGTTACCGCATCACCGGCACGGCGAAGGACGTCTATGCCGCAACCGGCCGCGAAACCAACATTCGCGCGATGACCGTCTGGATTGACTCCGAATCGTTGCTGATCCGCAAGGTGTTTGAGGACGCGCCCAAAGGAACCGCCGCCGCGGCCTCCATCCGCGTCACTACCACGTTCGACCCGCAGGCGAATCCGGCGCTCGACGACAAGCAGTTTCAGTTCACCCCGGAGGCGCCGAAATGACCGGCATCGAAGGGTCCGCCATCTGGCGTTACCTGCTCGCGGTGATTTGCCTGGCGGGTCCCGCCGCTCCGGCCAGTGCGCCCACCGCGATCCCCCTTTGCCCGGGACTCACCATTGTCACCGCCGTCGAGCAGCAGGACGGCGATTATGAGTCGATCAAGACCATCGAAACGGTGAGCCCCGCCGAGGTGCGCCTGAAGTATTCCTCCGAGATGAATAATACCGACATGCTCAGCAGCGGTCCGGCGCTGAAGACGCTGAATCTGCATCGCATCATGCTCACCGCGGATCTGGAGTCCGCCACCATCTACCAGCAGACATTTCTGGAAAGGTCGGACGAAACGATCCCCGGAACTACCGCCATCGGCGTTTCATCGGGCGTGCTGCGCGCTCTCAAGACCACGGGGGAAGCGCAGATCAGCATCTCCAACTCCTACGGCGGTCTGGAACTGAGCGCGGATCGCACTAAATTTCCCAACTATTACAGTTATCTGCAAGCGGGGACGCTCAGGAAAGTTGGCGCGGGCCCGGTGCGCGTGCCGGTGCTGGTGAACGAAGAACTCGTGGAGCTTCCGGCCATTCAGGCGGAAGGAGACTTCGTGGGCGACAAGGCGGAGTTCTTTTTTCTTGACGATGACCAGAACCCCATCGCCCTTTCCTTCCGGCTCGGCATCGGCGCCATCAAGCCGCTCATACCGGAGCAGATTTCGTTTTGCAAGACGCTCGCAAAAGCCGGCGGCGCGCCCATGTCCATCGGCGGGGTGCGCTGCGACCGTCCGAACGGCGGGGACCGCGATACTTTGCGCGTGGTCAAAATCACCTGCCATTGCGGCGGTCCGGAGGAGACGCCGGGCGATCATGGCGGCGGCGGCGCGGGTCAATTGCCTGACGGTGACGGAGGAGTGGCCGGCGCCGCGGCGATCGAGCAGGCGCTGGCCACCACCGGTAAGGTCGACATCTACAGCATCTATTTTTCCTTCAACAGCGACGTCATCCGCGAGGAATCGGAGCCCACGTTGAAAGAAATCGCCGAGGTCCTTCGCCGTAACCCGGAGTGGAAACTGCGCGTCGGCGGCCACACCGATAACGTTGGCACGGATCAATACAATCTCGATTTATCGAAGCGACGCGCGGCCGCGGTGAAAGACGGGCTGGTGAAGCGCTACACGATCGACCCGGGCCGTCTGGCCACCGCGGGCTTCGGCAAATCGCAGCCCCGGGACACCAACGACACCCTCGAAGGCCGCGCGCGCAATCGCCGCGTGGAACTGGTGCGTCAATGAGCCAGCGCGACGGACTCATCGTGTTGTTAGCCAATGAATGCAAACGAGACACGCCATGAAACAGACCACGCTGTTCTTTCTTCTATCGATGGCCGCGGGTGCGCTGGGCGCGGCGGCTCCCACTATCGGGGTGCTTCCATTCGGAGACGCCACGGCTTCCGGCGGCGCTACGCTGGGCGAATCCCTGAGCCGCGCCACCCAGGCCGAAATTGTCCATTCCACGCAACTGGAAGGACGGGTTATCCTGCTGCCCGCCGGGCAGCGGCCCGACCAGCTCGACAGCCAGGCCATTGTCGCTCTCGGGCGCGATAACCACGTCGATCTGATCCTGCTGGGCACGGTTCTCGACGCGCACGCTGACGATGCCAGCCATAGCGGATCGGGGCCTTCCATCTTCGGCCAATCGATTGGCGCCGGCCTGCACTCCACAAAGGCGGAGGTGACCCTTCAGGCGGATCTTTACGACGTCGCATCGGGTAAGAAGCTCCAGAGCTTGCGGCTTACCGGCTCCCAGACCGACAAGAAGATATCGGGCACCGCCTATACATCGCTTGGATCGGTGGATACCAGCAGCTCGGCTTTTCAGAAGTCGACCCTGGGGAAGGCTATGCAGAAAGCCATTGCCGACATGGTCAGGCAAGTGGCCGATGCATCCGCCCGAGTGACGCCAGCCCCTGAAACGACGGCGGCGAAATGATCGAACGCACCCCATGCGCAGCGGCCCTGACGACAGCAATGACGCCGCTTTGCGCTACCGTATGGCTCGGCGGTCTGCTTCTGGCGTGGCCCACTGCGGGAGTGGCCGCTCCGCCGGAGACAGTGCACTTTCCGAGCGAAGATCGCCAAACCGAATTAGTGGGGTATCTTTTCGAGCCGCAGACCGGCGGCGCGCATCCGGCGGTGGTGCTGCTGCATGGACGGGCCGGCCCCTACTCCTCGCTGGCCAAGGGCGTCTATACGGCGGAAACGCTTTCGCAGCGCCACCTGCAATGGGGCCGGTTCTGGGCCGAACGAGGCTATGTGGCGCTGCTGGTGGACAGCTTCGGTCCGCGGGGATTTCCCGAGGGGTTCCCTCGCGGGAGTTACGAAGACCGCCCGGCGACGGTGAGCGAACAGACGGTCCGGCCTCTGGATGCCTACGGCGCGCTGCGGTATCTGCGCGGCCGCGGCGACGTGCTGGGAGACCGTGTGGGCGTGCAGGGCTGGTCGAACGGCGGGATGACCGTGCTGGCGGCAATGAGCCGGCAGGCGCCCGGGATTGAGCATCCCTCTCCCGAGTCGGGCTTCCGCGCTGCCCTGGCCGAGTATCCCGGGTGCGGCATGGATGCGGTGAAGGGCGCATATCGGCCGTACGCGCCACTGCTGATGATGCTGGCTTCGGCGGATGAGGAAGTATCACCCAAACGTTGCCAGCAGCTTGCGGAGCGCGTGAAGAACGCCGGCGGAGACCTGCAGACGGTGGTGTACGACGGCGCCGCACATAACTACGACGATCCCGGAAAAACCATCCAATCGAACCCGGCAAACCGGCGCGCCACGGAGGACACCATGCGGCGCGCCGAAAGCTTTTTCGCTCTTTATCTGCGGAACGGCAACCTACCTTAGAACCAATCAACCTGTGAAAAGAGGCGGCTCATGTTACGACGAACCTTCATCAAAGCGGCAAGCGCAGTCCCCTGCGGCCTTCTGGGCGTGGCGGCAAAAGCGCAAGTTGTGCGGCGGCTTCCGCTGCCCCGTCCGCTGGCCCCACGGCCTCCCTCCGGCGGCCAGTTCTGTCAATCCGGCGCCAGCGGCTTCCGGAGCGGAGGAAGTTCTCCGCAATCCTATTCGTTTTTCGGGAACGGACGCCGTAAGACGCAGCTCACTTATAGCGTGAACGCGAGCGTGGCCGGAGTGTCCAACGTGGCGGCAGTGGCCACCCAGGCCTGTAGTGTGTGGAGCGCGGTCACTCCGGCTCTGTCATTTACGCAGGTATCCTCCGGCGCCGACATCGCCATTGGCGTCGGCTCCCTGGGTGCGGGGATATTGGGGCTGACCGCGCCCTCCGGGGCCACCATCACCCTGGGCAACGCGACCACCTACACGCAGGCTCTTCTGTTGCAAGTGCTGACGCACGAGATCGGCCACGCGCTCGGGCTGGGCCACGACACCGTGCAGGCGGCCATGATGTATCCCTTTTCGTCCGGACAAACGGCCCTTGCCGACGACGATATATCCGTTATCCGGGCGCTCTACGGATGGAGCCAGCAGCGCCAGATTCCAGGCATTGGAACCGAGCAGGTGCCCGCGCTGTGCGCGTGCGGGGGTACGCTGGCCATGGCCTGGAGAGGCACCGGCGACGATCACAACATCTATTTCGCCATCAGCACGGATGGCGTCAACTGGACGCCGCAGCGCACCATTCCCGGCGCCGCCACCGTGGCCTCGCCCTCGCTCACCTGGGACGGAACTCGCATCTGGATGGTCTGGCGGGGCACCGGCGACGATCAGACCCTCTATTGGGCCGCGTCCACCGATTTCTTCCAACGGAACACCACCGGCGTCATTCAGATTTCCGGATCGGGTTCATCGCACGGTCCGCGAGCAGCGTTTATCGGAGGCCGGATCTATATGGCTTGGAAAGGCGTCGGCAATGACGATGCCCTCTACTTCTCGTCCACAACCTTCGGGACGAACTGGCTGGCTCAGACCCGGATCGGAGGCGTGGGCAGCGCCGCGGCGCCGGCAATCTGTCAGGACGTAACCGGGGTTCCGCGCATGGTCTGGCGCGGCACCGGGAACGATCACAGCTTGTGGACTAGTACGCTGACCGGCATTTTCTGGCAGCCGCAAGTTAACGTCACCTGGATCGTGGCCGGCAACGGAGGCGCGGGAACCGTGAGCACCGGCACCCCCGGATCGCTGGACGGACCGTGCCTGACGTTCGCGAATAACAAGGTGATGGCCATCTGGAGGGGCGTCGATGGGGATCAAGGCCTCTACTACAACCAACTGGCGAACGACGTCGTGGGGGGCCAAACCGTCCCGGAATGGTCGGCCCAGGCGCCCATTCCCAATGTCGGCAGCGATTCCGGAGCCGTCATCGCCGAATTCGGCGGGGTGCTCCGCGCCGTCTGGAAAGGCGTCCAGGGGGATGCGGGTATCTATACCGCGGCGGTTTGAACCGGTTTCCGCGCCCCTGCGCTGCCTGCTCCTCGCCGCTGCCGCACTCCCCGCCATCGCCGGAGCGCCGGAGTGCGTCTGGCGGGTCGACACCATTGTCGCGGCGGTGGCAGCGCCGGACGCCGTCATCCAGCGCGGCGGGAAGCCGTGGACGATCAACTATTCGTACTCCGGAGGCATTCTCCTTCGGAGCGCGAGCATTACCGTGACCGAGGATGGATCCGTTACCGTCACCAACCGCTTCTTCCATCCCGGGCAGGCCCTTTTCTCCGCCACATCCGATGAGATGGCGAAAATCAGCGCCGCCCTCGAGCAGTTGAACCTCTCCGGACCGCCGCGCGCTCTTCCGCCGGCCACGCCCATGCCCGACGCGATTACCGCCTCGCTCGAAGTCACTTACGACGGCCGGAAATACCAGATGGAGACGCGTGATTCGGCTCTGCTCGCCGTCCTGAATCCAATCATGGCTCGCGGACAACAGCAGATCGTCGACAACCCGCCGGCGCAAGCCGGGCCGTTTCGGCTGGGGCGCAAGTGGGAGGTGCAACTGGAAGTTCGTGATGCCCACGGCCTCTTTCACGGGGAGTATTGGAACGCGGTGTGGACGCGCCGGGGTGACACGAATGAGTTCGATGCGGTGTGGCGCAACACGCGGACCAACGAAGAAGTTCGCGACACGGTGGAACTGGACTCCGCCGAGCGCGGGCACGTCGTGCTGCGCCGCTCCAGCCAGAATCAGCGGCTGGAAGGCGCGTACCAGGCCGAAAACCCCAGCCACATTTCCGGTACTCTGGTGGCGCCCGGAGTGTCCGGCTGCGCGGGTTGCCCCGGTCTCTATTGGCGCGCGACCATCGAATACCAATAGCTGTCGAAGGAGATAAAGCCGATGACCTCGCCCATGCGGAATTCCGAGCAACGCAGGAACGGTGCGCGGCGGCTGTGCCGCGTGATGCTGGCCGCGGTGTCGATTTGCGCTTTCTCCGCCCTGCGCGGACAGGCCCAGAGCGGCACTGCCACGGACGCCTCGCTGGCGGCCCGTATCAGCGCACTGGAAGCCCGGGTCGCCGCGCTGGAGGCGCAGGCCAACAACAACAACAACGCCGTGAAGAATACGGTGACGGCTCCCTTTCAAGTGAACGATTCGACGGGGAAACCGATCCTCAAGGTGGACGCCACCAATGGCCTGACCGTCACCGGGCCCGACGGGGGCAGCATCATGATTGGCCCTGGAAAAGGTTCGGCGCACCAGACCGCCGTTCGAGCGTATCCGTCCGGGTCCGCGACGCCGGTGGCCGGTTTTGGCTGGATAAATCAGGGCGGAGATATATGGGTGGGCGGGGCCTCCGGCTCAGGCGCGATGGCCAGCATGACCTACGACGGGACCACCGCGCACATCGGCCCGTTCCTGCCAGGTAAGACCGTGTACGCGGCCGAACTGACTTCCGCGAACAACGCCGGGGCGGTTCATGTCAACGATGCCGCGGGAAAACCGGTCATCAACGTGGACGCGGCCACCGGCGAGACGGTCACCGGACCCGACGGCGGCAGCATCGTGATTGGCCCTGGAAAAGGTTCGTCGCACCAAACCGCCGTTCGCGCGTATCCACCCGGGGCGGCCTCGCCGGTGGCGGGAATGGGCTGGCTGAATCAAGGTGGGGACATGTGGGTGGGCGGGGCCTCCGGCTCAGGCGCGATGGCCAGCATGACCTACGACGGCAACATGGCGCACATCGGCGCCTTCCTGCCGGGGACCACCGTGTATGCGGTGGAGCTGACTCGCTCCACGGCCAATGGCGGAGCAGTTCAGATCCGCAACGGCAGTCAGGTGATGGTGGGCAACCTGACCACCACCACGAATGGCGCCACACTGACATTGCAGGATTCCGAAGGCCAGTCTTTCGAATCGGGCATCGGCGGAACTGACGGCAACGCGTTCGCTTCGGTCACCTCGAAGAAAGGCGTGGCCTTCCTTGGCTCCCCCAACGGCAAAGACTTCGGCGTGCGGCTCTATGCGCCCGATGGCAGCACGCCGACGGCCGGCCTGGTCGAGGATGGCGGCGGAAACGCGAGCATGGGCATCGGCAAAGGGCAATACCGTGTGAAGCTGCAAAGCAGCGATACCGTCGGAACCATGGGGGTCCTCGGTAATGACGGGCAAACTTTCGTCTCCGCTCTGACCAATTATGCCGGTGGGGGTGGCGCATTGCAGGTGGCCAACGGCAGCGGTCAGATTGTGTCCCTGGTGGATTCCAACCCGACCACTACGGAGGGCCGCGCGGTGTTTACCGACAGCGGCGGGCAACCGCTGGCCAAAATCGGCGTGGCCGGTTCGCACGGCGAGGTGCTTTTGTTCGGCGGAAGCAAAGCCGTGGCTGTCTGGGAGTTCATGCTGACCGGATTCCATTAAAATTCCGGCTCACCACTCTGTGCCGTTGCCGGGTTCGAGCGCGGAAATTAAGTCCCGCCAATCGCGGCTATAATCGGATTTCACAATATGAGATCCGTAATCGGCTCTGTTGTTCTCTTTGTGTCGGTGGTTCCGGCTCTCCAGTGCGCGGACTGGATTCGAGTAACCTCCTCGCATCTTGAGCTTTACACCACACTCCCCGACGAACAGGCGCGCCGGACACTGGAAACCTTTGAGCAGACTCGCGATTTCTTCCTGAGCGTGAAAGCATTGTCGGTTCCGCCGGAAATGCCCGTTATCGTTGTGGCATTCGGCAGTTCTCGTGAGTATAGACCGTACGGCCCGCACGAATTCGTTCCCGCATACTCGACCGCGGACGAGCAGCGCGACTACATCGTGATGAGCGATCTTGGCCCGGATCGCAGGCGGGCGGCTATCCACGAATACGTCCATGTGCTGGTGCGCCACTCCGGGTTATCCATCCCTTTGTGGCTGAATGAGGGGTTCGCCGAAGTGTATTCGGGAATGGAAATACGGGATGGAAAAGTCCTGTTAGGCGCCATCGCGGAAGACCGCGTGCGCGCGCTGGGAAGCTCCGACCTGATGCGTCTCCCGGCGCTGTTCGCGGTAGGACCAACCTGCAACCGAGGATGACAAGGATGACGATGACGGAAAGCCCCCGGTAATACGCCGCCGCGGTTCAGGCAAACCCAATCCGTGAACGTCAGAAGCCTTCCGCTTCGTGTCCGTAAATCAGCTTCACTCTCGGATACGCTTTCGCGAAAGCGCGCAGTTGTCCCAGGCTTACATAGCCGCGAGCGGTTCCCGTGGCATTCCATCCATGTGGCGCGACGCCGTTCTGGAACGCCCAGGCGAAATGGCTGGCGTCGCCGGTCAATAGAACCGGCGGTAGCGCCGTTGACCAGATAAGCCGATGTCATCGTCGGTATGGCCGGGCGACCGAGATGGCCCAGAAGGATCCGTCGCCAAAGCAGATCCACGCTCGGCCCCAGCGGCGGCATCGCAGGCGCGGCCTGAAAATCGATGCCCAGGAACCTCGACTTGCCTGGAAAGTGGTCCGCGACGGCCGCCCGCGCCAAAAAGCTGGCTTCATTCTTGCCGAATACGAACTCGGTTTGAGGCCCCAGCGCGGGAACTCCCCCGGTGTGATCGGGATGGAAATGCGTGAAAAACACCGCCTTCGGACGGATGTTCCGGCGCGCGAGCTGCGCCGCCAGATCCTTCGCCCGGCTGCTGCCGGTTGGTGATGCCGTTGGCCCAATTGAACAACGCCATGGCCTCGGTGTAATTGCCGTAGGGCGGATGTTTCGCGAAAGAGTCGTCGAAGCCCGTGTCCACCAGGAAGTCGCCGAAGCGGGGATGGTGTATCCAATGCACCAGCACGGCGAGATCGCGCGGCGCGTGATCGCATTCGGCCTGTTTGGGGCTGGCCGGGTCGAGGTTCAGACAAGCGTCCATGTGGACAACGCCGGTCCGAAAGGTGGTTACGGAAATATCGCGCGGATGCGCCAGCACATCGTTCCAGTTTGTGAAGGCGGGGGGAGGAACGGGATACGGCGCGATGTCGAACCGGCGAAATGCCCCGCGCAACAGATACGCAGCCAGGGCGCCCACGCAGAGAATCAGAATGGCCGCCGGGAGCCGGAATTTCTTAAGCCTGCGCACTTGGCTGGTGTTGCTTGAGGCTAGCACACGCAAAGGCCGTGCAACGCGCCCTAACGCTTCTTCGGCGCGGACGCCTTCGCCTTTTCGCGTCCGGCGATTTCCCCGGCGCGGAACTTCGCGATGCGCTCGATCAAGCGCACGGGGACGGGCTCGGTGAGCGGAAACCGGATGGTGCTCTTGCGCACCTCATACGGCGCAAGGTCGTCCTCGAACGCCGCCAGAATGCGGCCGGTGGCCGGGTATAGCGAGTAGTGCTCCTTCCAGGCAGCGAAATGGAGCACGGCGGCGCCATCCAGTTTGTACGTTGGCATCCCGTACGAAATCACTTCCCCGGCTTCGGGCAAAGCCTTGCGGATGCTGCCACGCACGCGCCTCAGTGCGCCCTGCGCCGCCTTGGGTTGCGACGCGATGTACTCATCCACGGAGTGGAAACTCGACCCGGCCATCCCGGTTCCCATCATACCGGCGTCGGGTTCTGGTGTGACGCACCGGCAGCGGCGCTATTGAGCCGTTCCCGTCAGTTGTGTCGGCGCGAATGCCGGAATGGGGGCGCCCGCCAGGTTCGATTGCGGCGATTCCACGCCGTTCACCGTGGCCGTGACCGCGTAACAGTAGTTCCCCGCCGTAATGGTGGCGTCCGTGAAAGTGAGCACGGTGAGAGCCGAGGCGAGTTTGCTGAAAACCGGCGTTCCGCTGCACAGTCCGGTTGCCCGGTACACATTCCATGTGGTGGTTCCCGTCGGTGGGTTCAACGTGTCCGTCCATGTAACCACGCCGTTCCACGCCGACCCCACCTGCTTCACCGCGACCGCCGTGCCGGTGGGCGCAAACGAAGGCACGCTGGCGAGGACCGTATTCGAGGGGGCCGATTCCAGGCCGCCATACACCGCCGTAACCTCATAACAGAAGTTCGCCGGAGTGGCTGTCGCGTCCACGTAACTCTTTGCCGCCGCCGTGGCGATCTTTACGAAGGCCGGGGTGCCGGTGCAGAGACCGGGCGCCCGGTAGACGTTGTAGGCGGTGCCCGCGGGATTCAGGGTGTCCGTCCACGCCAGGGTAACGCTGTGGGTGGTCTGCGCCGCCAGCGCGGCCGCCACAAGGAAAACTGCGAATTTAGGGCTCATTTCCGATCTCCCAGGATCCAGGCTCAGTTGCCATTTCGCACCGACGGTAGCATCGGGCCGGGCGGACATCCGGGGGGCGCAATTGGGAAGTGGTTGTTTACGCGAGGGTTTGATTGCGGCAGATTGTTGTCACCGCTTCCGAACCGCGACGGTCACGGAGCGGGCCTTTAGTCCGCGCCGGCCCAGTTTTCGACTCTGAGATCCTTGATGCGCCTGAATTCGCGGACGTTGTTGGTGACCAGGGTGAGGTGGAGGCTGAGCGCGTGCGCGGCGATCAGCAGGTCGAAAGCGCCGATGGGCGTCCCGTCGCGTTCGAGACTCGAGCGAATTCGAGCGTAGTTTTCGGCGGCTCCAGGGCCGAGATCGAGCACCGGAACCAGACTTACGAAGTCACCGACGCCGATGAGGCTGCGTTCGCGCTGATTGCTCTTCGAGGCGCCATACATTAGCTCGAGATACGTCACCACGGACATGGCGATGTCTCCGGGGTGGCATTGGCCAAAGCGCGCACGCACCCGTGCGGGCCGGTGGTTCGAGATGTAGACGCAGATGTTCGTATCGAGCAGGTACTTCATTCGAGGGGAGGCCGCTCTTGAGACCTGGGCTGACGGCGGCCACCCTTGAAGAAGTCCCTGGGCATGGAGGCGAGAAGGTCAAATGCGGCGGAGAGGTCGCGCGGCGGTTTGCGAATGACAAGTTCGTCGCCGCGGCGCAGAATCTCCACGTCGCCGATGTCGAGGTGAAACTCGCGCGGTATGCGAACCGCGTGGGAATCGCCGCTGCGAAATACCTTTGTTCGTGCCATGTTCTCCAGGGACTCACACCATGCCAAAGAACGGCTTCAGCGCGGGATACAGTGACTGATACACGCGATGGCCGCTGGCGTACACCCCCGCTTCCGCCGGACGCGGCGTCACCGAGAGCACCTCGCGAATGGCCACCTTGCAGCATTCCTGCACCGTCGCGTATTGCCCGGTTCCCACCAGCGCCAGCAGCGCCGCGCCGTGCGCCGAACCTTCCTGCGATTCCAGAGACACCACCCGCTTCTCGAACACGTCGGCCAGCATCTGCCGCCAGAAGGCGCTCTTCGCCCCGCCTCCCGACACGCGTACCGACGACAACGTCACGCCCATGCCCTCAATGATCTCCAGGCAATCCTTCTGGCTGTAGGAAACGCCTTCCAGCAACGACCGGATCAGGCTCGCGCGGGTGTGTTTCGCGGTAAGGCCGATCCAGCCGCCGCGCGCCGTGGCGTCCAGATGCGGCGTGCGCTCGCCCATCAGATAGGGCAGCCAGAACAGGCCCTCGGAGCCGGCGGGAGCGGACGCGGCTTCCTCAGTCAGCGCGTCGTAGGCGACCCCTGGCGCAAGATGATTGCGGAACCACTGCAAGCTGAGCCCCGCGCCCTGGGTGACGCCCATGACGTGCCACGCGCCCGCCACGGCGTGACAGAAGGTGTGGACGCGGCCGCGCGGATCGTAGTGCGGCTGGTCCATGTGCGCGAAGACCACGCCGGATGTCCCCAGCGTGCAGGAGACCACGCCGGTTTCCACAATGCCGTTGCCCACCGCGCTCGCTGCCTGGTCGCCGCCGCCGCCCACCACCGGCGTGCCTTCTTCCAGCCCGGTTAGTTCCGCCGCCGGCCGGGTGACGTATCCGGTGACTTCATGCGATTCAACCACTCTCGGCAGGATGCCGCGATCAAGACCCAGCGCGTCCACCAGCTCCAGCGACCAGCGCCGGTTCACCACGTCGAACAGCGCGGTTCCCGAGGCGTCGGAGACTTCACTGGCGAATTCGCCGGTGAGCTGAAAGCGCACGTAATCCTTGGGCAGCAACATGTGCCGGAGGCGCGCGTAGTTGGCCGGTTCGTTGTCGCGCACCCACAGCAGCTTGGGCAGAGTGAAGCCGGTGAGCACCGGATTCGCGGTGCAGCGCAATACCATGTCGGCGCCCACTTTCGCGTTGATAGCGTCCACTTGCGCCTGGCTGCGCTGGTCGCACCAGATGAGCGCGGGCCGGATCACCTTGTTCGAGGCATCCAGCATGGTCAGGCCGTGCATCTGGCCGGAGAGGCCGATGCCGCGTATGTCTCTTCCCGTTGCTCCGCTCTCACCGAGCACATCGCGAATGGCCTGCTGGGCGGCGTCCCACCAGTTCTCCGGGCGCTGCTCGGCCCACAGCGGCCGGTCCATGCGCATGTCTTCATGCGGCGCGCTCGCGGCGTGTTTTACGCGTCCCTGCTCATCCACCAGCAGGGCGCGGGAGCTGCCCGTGCCAATATCAATCCCCAGCCAGAACATGATTACCTCGTGCGCTCCGTTCCGCCCGGATTCAACTCAATTGCATACTCAGGCATGAAACCGGCATCATATCAGGTAGCACCGGTCCTGGTCAGCCCGCGCAACATCGTCTGTCGCAACATCGTCTGTGGCAACCGCGTTGTTCTGGAAGCGTCCTATAGATAGAGGGTGAAACTCCGAGGCCGAATGGCCGATAGAGAAACTGGAGGCTGGTATGGCGGACATCCTGGGGGATCGGAAGTTCGTGGAGGTGCCGGGCTCGAAAACGCACGAGCTTCCGCCGCTTCTGCTGCGCTCCGCGCACCAGGTAAGACGGCTGGACCGCGTGATGAACATGGCCAGCAATATCGTCGCGGACGAAGAGATGGTGGGCGACCTGGCAACCCAGGCCTCGCTGCCGGAGCAGGAAATCGACCGGCGGAGGATGGATCTGGCGGTCAACCTGGTGGACCAGTACCAGGCGCTGCTGGCGCGCTGGAGCTGGGGCGACAGCATCCTCGAATGGATCCGCCAGTGCGAAATCACCTTCGGCGCCCGCATGGAGCTGCGCAACCTGCTCAACAACGACGTCTGGCCCCACGCCGGCCGCAGCAGTTTTGTGCAACTGCTGGCCGACAAATCAATGGCCCGGCCCGGCGTGGCGCTCGATGACGCCGTCGGCCTGCGCCTTACCTTCCGGCAGCCGCCGCCGATCTCCTGCTTCTCCAACCAATTCCTGTTTTATCTGAATCACACCGTCGCCTCCAGCGCCTGGCAGGCGTGGGTGAACCTGACCCCCAGCCCCATCGCGGCGCTTCCGCCGGAACGGTTCACCTTTCAGATTTTGAACACATCGCTGGAATAGGGTTGGCAGGGCATGGCCCCGCCCCACGAGGCTGCGTCCGCGGGCGTGCGGTATTGCGCTGGAGGACGCCCGATCCAGGCCTCACTCAAAGCCCGGGCCGGAAGCCGCACGCCGCGGCACGCAAACATCGGCATTCAGACGGGGACGTGTTAGGAGGAGAACCGTGATGACCCCGTCTGTGGGTCTTGCCGATTCGCTGTGTTGCCCTCCAGAGTGCAATCGGGCGGCCACACGGAGGCACATGTCTTTTCAATTGCCTGGCGTCGGCGCACCCGCGGGGGCTTGCGTGACGTCACCCACTTGTGCGCGAGCGCACCCACTTCACTCCCCCGGCGGGTAGCAGCCGAGCACGCGCAGGAAGTCGGCGAGCTCGCGCAGGTGGTTGAGAGCGTTCCGGGCGCGCTCCTCGTCCTCGCGGCCGAGGAAGTCCACGTAAAAGAGATATTCCCAGGGCTTGCCGCGCAGTGGGCGCGATTCGATCTTGGTGAGATTCAGGTCGCGCAGCGCGAACGCGCTGATGGCCCGGAACAGCGCCCCGGGGATGTTCCGCGTGGTGAACACCAAAGAGGTCTTCCAGCGCCCGCCGGCGGCGCCCCGCGGCCGTTCTTTCCCCGCCCTCCGCAGCAGGAAGAAGCGGGTGAAGTTGCGCCGGTCGTCTTCGATGGAACGGCGCAGGATGTGTCCCCCGTAGATCGAAGCGGCGATGGAAGACGCGATCGCCGCGGCGTCGTCGAGCTTTTCGCTGGCAATCATCTTCACGCTGCCGGCGGTATCGTAGTACGGTATTTTTTCGATGCGCGGATTTCCCGAAAAGAAATCGAGGCATTGATTCAGCGCCACCGGATGAGAGAAGACGCGCCGGATATCCCGGAAGCGCACTCCGGGCCGGGCAATCAGGTTGTGCACGATACGCACGTTGGTTTCGGCGAAAATGCGCACGTCGTATTCGAGCAGGTGATCGTAGTTTTCGTGCACCGAGCCGGCCAGCGTGTTCTCGATAGGGATCACCGCCGCATCGACGGTTTTGTCCGCCAGCGCGCGAAATACTTCGTCGAAGCGCTGGAAGGGCGCCACGGTGGCGCGATCGCCCAGAAGCTGGCGAACGGCTTCCTGGCTGAACGCCCCCAACTCGCCCTGAAACGCGGTTCTGATTTTCTTCATCGCTCCGTCTGGCCGCCTTTCCGCGGCGCTTCAAGGCCGTTCCAGCGGCGCGCGTCGCCGGCGGGAAGCCCCAGCAGATCGAGCGCGCGGTCCACCGAGTGATCCACCAGGTCCAGCACCGTTTCCGGCTTATGATAAAAGCCCGGCACCGGCGGGGCCACCACGGCGCCCATTTCCGTGAGCGCCACCATGGAGCGAAGGTGGCCGAGGTGGTAGGGGGACTCGCGAACCATCAGCACCAGCCGCCGCCGCTCCTTGAGGCACACGTCGGCGGCGCGGGTCAGCAGGTCGCTGGAGATGCCCGCGGCAATCGCCGACATGGCGCGAATGGAGCACGGCGCGATCACCATCCCGGCGGTAAGGAACGATCCGCTGGCCAGCGGCGCGCCAATATCCTCCACCGGGTAGTGATGGTGCGCCAGTGTACGGAAATCATTGCCGGTTCGTCCGGTCTCCAGCCACGCGGTTCTTTCCGCGGCGCGGGTCATTATCAGGTGAATTTCAACATCGCTGAAGCCGCGGAGTTTCTCCAGAATTCGCAGGCCATAGATGGAGCCGCTGGCTCCCGAGATACCCACTACAATTTGCAAAACAGCCACCTCGCGGGAGGTTTTGTTCTGTTTTCAGAACAAAAGGGTCCGGCAAGTCTTGCCACCGGGAATTGCTGTCGATATAATCCGAGGCACCAGTACTTCTCCAGGAAGGGTACCTCTCTCAACTCCGCCGCCCGCCGCGCATGCTGCTGACGACGGAGGAATCATACCATGGACGAGGCCGGCCAAAGACTCCGACGGGCGCGCGAACGGCTCAATTTGAGAACTCGCGAGGTGGAGGAAGCCAGCCGGAAGATCGCCGAGAAGCACGGCCAGGATGATTACTCGGTTGTCGCGAGCCGCTTGTCCGAGATTGAGAATAAAGGTCTTATCCCTTCACTGCACAAGCTCTATTCACTCTGTGCGATTTACCGGCTGGATTTCGAAGAGGTGCTTGGCTGGTATGGCATCTCCCTGGCGTCGATGATCGCCGACAGCCAGTTCGTCCCATGACGCGCACTCACCTGGTCTCTTGCGCGCCCTGGAAAGACGGGAGTGTGCTATGCCCGATCACTCTCGAGCCCGGTTTCGATCCAATCCGGACCACCTATCTGACCCGGGTAATCTCGCGCTGGGGCAAAGTGCCGCTGCTCCTCCTCGATACCGCCGATCCCACCGCGAACCAGCGCTACGCTTTCATCGGAACTGAAGACTTCTTCATGCACCCGCTGCTGCACCCGGGAACCTTCGTCGTGCTGGACGAAACGAAACGGAAGGTAGTCTCCACGGGCTGGCATACGGAATCGGACCGGCCCATTTACTTCCTCGAACACCGCCGCGGCTATTATTGCTGCTGGTGTGTGCAGGAGCGCGATCGCATCACGTTGATGCCCCACCCTGCTTCTGGGTGCGCGCCGCTGATGTTTGCCATGGATGAAGTGGACATCATCGGTCAGGTGGTCGCGCTGGCTATGCGGCTGGACGATCACCATCGGCGCCGTCCTCGCTCTGGAGAAGAGTAAGCAGCACCTCCACTTCCGCCAGATACAAGGCCCGCTCAGCCCCGCGCATGGACGCCGGCAGAATGCTCCTCCAGTACCCCAGTTCCCGCCAGTTACCGATGACCTTTCGAGGCTGATCCGCTTGTTCTGACAGGTACCGGCGCAGGTCGGTCATCTGTTCTTCCAAACCGCTGTTCAGCCATTCCCGGCAGCAGGCCAGGTGGCTGATCCGCAAAGCCTTATTTGATCCTTCCGCACCGAACACAACGGCCAGCCCGTGGTGTTCGTAGATTCCCGTGTTGGGGTTGCGCAGCGAAGCGAGCCAGGCAATGCGGCCGAACAGGGAAGGGATCTGAGACAGCGTCCTGCGCCAGAGTACACCACTAGCATCACGCTCCAGCGGGACTGAACTTTCGCTCAAGACAAGGCTTCCCGACTCCATGATATCGCCCTCCGCGGGCGAGCGCTCCACGGCCCCCGGTTCACCGTGCAGGGCGCTCCGGCCCTGCAAAACCGAGCTCTGAAACCAGAGTTGTTCTGAAAACAGAATTACTATCTCGACTTCCTGATAATACGCCTTCTCCCGGATACGCTCGGGCTGGCTTTCACCAGCCTGATTTCCAATCCCCAGGAGAAGAAATGCTGAAAAAGATTCTGTTTTCTGCGATTCTCGCCGTGCAATGCACGGTAATGTTGGGCACTACGGCTTACTTCCCGATGCCGGACTGCCCGCCGTCAGAATGTCCGGCTTCCCAATAGGCGGAAGAGAGCGTTTGTCGCGCCGGGGCGCCGGTGATAGACTCGGCCGGTGGAGTTATACCGTTCGTGATCATCCCCCGCGCTCCGGCGTGCAAGTCTTGCTTCTCGCCTTGGAATTGCTCGCGTTTGTCGCGCTGTTCGCTCGTATCGCCCCTATGCTGGAGCATGTACAACTGGTCGTGCGCATGAATTACCGCGCTACCTATGGGAAAGTCCCGCGGAATCCGACCGGTCTCGCCTCCGCCGCTCGACGGGTCATTTTCACGATTGTGGCGATTAGCGCCATTGGTTCTGTGCCCCTGCTGGCATTTGAAACACCCGGCCACGGTCATCGACTGGTTCTATCGAGTCGACCAAACGGTGATCATCAGCCTGGCACGTTCGTACTGCTCGTTACCGCCTTCCTGGTGTGGTTCCCAATTCGGGTTTCCCCGTAACACGCTAATCTATTCGGTGGGCTACGCGGCTTTTCTCGCGCCCACCGGCGCGGATCAGTGGCACAGTTGGCATCACGATGAGCGCGCTTTGCCTGCTTCTGGGGGGGGTGGCTCTAACGATGAAGCGCGTCATCACGCGGAAGTAAACCGTAGTCCCTCACACACTGATAGACTCGGCGTAGCCCGATGGGAATCATGCTGGCGATTGTTCCCAGGTCCCCGGCCTGGCAAACCGCCCTCTTCGTCTCCAACCTTCTCGCCTTCGCCGGTTTGCTGGCGCGGATTGTGACCGCCCGCCTGGTAAGGTCGTATCCGGCGCTGGTGCTGTGGCTGGGCACGAACATCGTTTTGTCCGTCGCGCTTTGGAGCGCGCAGATGACCATCCAGTCTTATTATTGGTTCTACATGTGGGCGCAAGGTTCCACGGAGATACTCTACCTTCTCTCGGTGCTTGAGCTATATGGCAAAGTGCTGAAGGATCTGAGGGGCCTCGCCTTCGCCGCCCGCTGGGCAATTCCCATCTTTGTGACGGCAGCCGCCGGCGTGTCCTGCTCTCTGTTGGCGCTGGAAGGAACCCCCGTCCGATACATCGATTATTTCTATCGAGTGGACCTCACTATTATCACCTGTGCGGTGCTGCTCGTATTGGCGGCCACCGCGTTCCTGGTGTGGTTCCCGGTGCGGGTTAGTCGTAATACAGTGGTCTATTCAGTTGGGTACGCGGCTTATCTGGTCCCTGTGGGTGCGGGGCTGTTTCTGATGAATTCGGGGCACGTTGTCAGGTGGGTAGCCAGCGCCACCGAAGGGGTGATGAGTGCGTTGTGCCTGGTTTTCTGGGCGCTTGCTCTCAATCGCGCCGGCGAAACAGTGAACGTTTCTCCGGGCCGCCAATTCCATCCTAATGATGAGGCGCGCCTTCTGGCGCAGCTGGAAGCGGCCAACCGAATGATGCTGCGCGTCAGGCGCAAGTAGAGCCCAATCCCTTCCACGGCCTCTTCTGCCGTGGTCTGGGTTTCCCGTAATACCGTAATTGATTCGGTTGGGGCCGGGTTGTCCGGCGCTTTTGTGAGCAAGCGGACATTGAACATTTGACACGCAATTGGAAACTAATAAACCGGATGTTGTCGCGCATGGAGCGGATGTAAATGACAATTACAGGTTTGTATCCGCACAAACAACCACTATGTGTTGTAAAAATCCTGTTGCACGGGGCTACGATCCTGGGTAAGATTGGTGCGGCGGTGTGACCGCGCCGTCCGATTATGATTGTCGTATCAGTAACCATCCTCGCACTCCTGGCGCTCGCCGCCACCTTCACGGCGCTCTTTTCCGGCCTCTTTCGGCAGACCTCCGGAGCGGCCCCCGGGGGTGAACGGTGGCTGGACGAGTTTTCCCTCGACAAATATGGCCCTCTCGAGAGGCTTTTCGATCCGGCGGATCTGAGATTCGTTGCCGCTCATCCGGCGTATTCGGCGTCGTTGGGGAAGAAACTGGCAACTTCGCGCCGGGCCGCCACACGGCTCTATCTGAGCGAGCTGACGGCCGACTTCGACCGGCTGTTTCGCATCGGCCGCGAGATGCTGGCGGCATCGCCGGTAAGCCGGCCGGATCTTTCCTCTGCTCTGTTCCGGCAGTCGCTGGCGTTCCACGCCCAGGTCATCGCGCTTCGGCTCCGCCTCCGTCTGGCGCCGCTGGGACTGGCTCCCGCGCGTCCCACTGGTCTACTGGAGGCGCTCGGCCGCATGCGCGGCCTGGTGGCCGTGATGGAAGCTCCCGCCAAGGCCTAGTGTCCTGTCTCCGAAGTCCGCTGACAAAAGCGTGCAACCGACGTCAGGATTTCATCGGCCGTCTTCGTCCAGACAAAGGGCCGGGGCGATTCGTTGGTGAGCGATAAATATCTTTTGATGGCCGCTTCCAACTCGCGAATGCTGCGGTGAACGCCACGGCGAAGCTGTTTCTCAGTAAGAGCGGCGAACCACCGTTCGACCAGATTGATCCAGGAGGCGCTGGTCGGCGTGAAGTGCACGTGGAAACGGGGACGTTTGGCCAGCCATGCGCGGATGGCCGCGGTTTTGTGAGTGCCGTAGTTGTCCAGAATCAAATGGACGTCCAGCGACGCGGGCACTGCCTGCTCGATGGTGTCGAGAAACTTGCGGAATTCCACACTGCGGTGCCGGCGATGGCAGGCGCCGATCACCGTTCCAGTCTGCACATCGAGCGCGGCAAACAGGGACGTGGTGCCGTGGCGCTTGTAATCGTGACTGCGGCGCTCGGCCTGTCCGGGACGCATCGGCAACAGCGGTTGCGTCCGGTCCAGCGCCTGAATCTGCGACTTCTCATCGACGCACAGGACCAGTGCGCGGTCCGGAGGATTCATGTACAGTCCAACGATGTCGCGAACCTTATCAATGAACAGCGGGTCTTTGGAAAGTTTGAACGTCTCGCTGCGATGCGGTTGCAGGGCGAACGCTCGCCAGATGCGGCTGACGGTGCTTCGGCTGAGTCCGCACTGCTTCGCCAGCGAGCGCGTACTCCAATGCGTGGCGTCACGCGGCAGCGATTCCAGAGTCATGGCCAGCACTCGCTCCACCTCCGCGTCGCTGACCTTGCGCGGTGTCCCAGGACGAGGCTCATCGAGCAATCCATCGAGGCGCTTTTCGACAAAGCGCGCCCGCCACTTTCCGACCATCTGTTTAGTGACCCGAAACTGATCGGCCACCTGGGTGTTGGTCTTGCCGCCGGCACAGGCCAGAATGATCTTCGCACGCAAGGCCAGCGCCTGAGCCGACTTTGGCCGCCGCGCCCACTCCAGCAGGGACCGTCGCTCCTCCGGTGTGATCACCAACTCGGGAAGCGGGCGTCCAATTCGCATCGCCGTACTCCTTTGTACATGAGATGCAAACCGGCCGTCCTGTTATTCAGCGGACTTCAGAGACAGGACACTAGCAGGCTGCTGAAAAAGCCAGAGAACCGCTTGTTTACACGCGCGGCTTGGAAACGCAGCTACGTGTTTGCAGGTGGTTACCGAACCGCGACGGTGACGGAGCGGGGACCAGATAGCCTTTTTCAGCATCCTGCCAGCCGGCGCCGTCTTAACCGGCTCCTCTCCACAAACGCGCAAAGTGTGCCCACCATTAGGGTTCCTCTTGTATCTGAAACCGTTTTGTCATACTTTGGAAACACAACTGTAACGTCTGCTCTGCTGTCCGCCGATAGAGCATTCGGGCCGCCATGCGCCGCGATGCCGCACACAGCCTTTGGCAAATCCTTGGCTGTCACGCCATTGGCGTGGTTCTGTGCCTCGGCCAGCCGGCGCCCAACGCGCCCGCCTCCCATCTGGCGGTTCCCTTACAACCATACGCTTTGAAACTGGAGTCTTTTGTGCCCTCGCCAGGAGCGGTGCTGGGAGTGTCGCTCAAGGTGCGCATCAACGGCGGCCGGATGTTGCACCTGCTCCTCGATAGCGGCGCGGAGCACATTGTCTTGACCCGCGGAACCGCCAGGTCCGCGGGGATACCCGCCGGAGCGAAACTCGCGCTGGTCGGGTTTGGCCGGGCGGACGCAAATGCCTCATCTTCGGTGGCGCGAATGGTGGAAGTGGGGCCGCTTTGTTTTCGGGATTTTCCGGTTGACGTGGTGGACCATGAAATGGTCGACGGCGCCGATGGAGTTCTACCGCTCGTTCTTTTCTCCGATTTTATGGTCCGTCTCGATTTTCCGCGCAAGGTTCTCGAATTGACGCCCTATCGGACTGCGGGCGAATCCCAGGAGCGCTTCACCCGGGCGCGGGCGGTAAACGCGGTGCTCTTTCTCAGAACCGCCCTCGACGAACTGCACAACGGATATTTCCTTCTGGACACCGGCGCGGCGCACAATGCGGTTTCGCGCCGGATTGCCAACACCATGGGCGCCTCCGGCGATCTGGCGCTCAGGCGGACGGTGCTGGGGGCCAGCGGAGCCTCGGAAGTGCTGGCGATGAGGTCTCCGGTTCACTTTCGGACGGCCAATCAGGAAATTACGTCCGACGACGTGGTGATGGTGGATCTGGACACCATGAGCCGCTATAACGGGCTGGAGGTGGCCGGGCTTCTCGGCTACCCGGCGCTTAAGAACTACGTAGTGACCGTCAACTACCGCGATTCCCTGGTGCGCATGGATACTCAGTGACCTTGCGCGGGCGCCGCGTCCTCCGGCGGGCCTGAAGAATCCTGATCCGTTTCCTTGTTGTATTGCGAAATCACCCGCTGCACGTACGTGCGCGTTTCCGCGTACGGTGGCACGCCTTTGTACTTGTCCACCGCGCCGGGGCCCGCATTATAAGCCGCCAGCGCTTCGGACACCTGATGGCCGGAATCCTGGTATTTCAGCAGCAGCTCGCGGAGATACATGGCGCCGGCCGCGACGTTCTGCGCGGGATTGTGCGGATCGGCATTCAGGGCCGCGGCGGTGCCCGGCATCAACTGCATCAGACCGATGGCGCCCTTCAGGGAGACCGCGTCCACCTTGTACGCCGATTCGGCGCGGGCCACACTGCGCACCAGCGCGCGCGGCAAACCAGCGGCATCGGCAGCCATGTTCACCAGCGCTTTCGGATCGGCGGGCGGCGGTTCGGCCGCTGGGGCGGGTGAGGGTGCGGGGGCGGGTGGAGGAACGTAATCGTCCACTTCGAAGCGGCTGATGCTGGACGCCGCGAGTTCGATGTCGCCTTCCCCGGTGTGCAGCCGGATGAGATCGCCCGCCTGCTCGTGGCTCTCCGCGTGGATTCGGAATCCGTTGGAAAGCACGGCGAATTCGCCGCCAAGGACCGGGATGGCGGCAAGACACAGGACCACGGCAGACTTCATGGCGTACGGCTCCTCTTAGTATGACGGACGGAGGGCGCGCGGCGTGCAGGGCAACGTACACTTGAACTTGAGCCAGATGTCTGCATGGTCCCCGGATTCGTGGAAACGGAAACCGGCGGCGCAACAGCCCGCTTATGCGTCGGAAGCCGGGGTAGCCGCCGTGGTGGAGCGGATCTCGAAGCTGCCGCCGCTGGTAACCTCCTGGGAAGTGGAAGCGCTGCAGCAGCAATTGGCGGAGGCGGCCCGCGGCGAGCGCTTCCTGCTGCAGGGCGGCGACTGCGCCGAGAGCTTCGACCAGTGCGATTCCAACACCATCGCCAACAAGCTGAAGATCCTGCTGCAAATGAGCCTGGTGCTCACGCACGGTGGACGCCGGGTGATCCGCGTGGGCCGTTTCGCCGGCCAGTACGCCAAACCGCGCTCGGACGATTTCGAGACGCGCGACGGCGTTACGCTGCCCAGCTACCGGGGCGATCTGATCAATGGCCCGGAGTTTGAGGCCGCGGCCCGGACAGCCGATCCACAGCTTATGCTGCGCGGATATGAACGCGCGGCGTTGACCCTGAACTTTATTCGCGCGCTGGTTAGCCGCGGGTTTTCCGACCCGCACCGGCTGGACTATTGGGACCTCGACTTTGTCCGGCACTCGCCCATGGCGGAAGAATACCGCCGCGTGGCGCGCAGCGTGGACGAATCACTGCGCTTCATGGAGAACATTCTCGGCGTCCATCCCGGCGAGCTGCACTGGATCGATTTCTTTACCAGCCACGAGGCTCTGTTGCTGCCCTACGAACAGGCGCAGACGCGCCGCGTGCCCCGACGGGAGGGTTGGTATAACCTTTCCACGCACTTTCCGTGGATCGGCGCGCGCACCAACCACCCGGATGGCGCGCACGTGGAGTATTTCCGGGGCATCCGCAATCCAATCGCGGTGAAGGTGGGCCCGAGCACCACGCCGGAAGTTCTGGCGAGGCTGCTCGATCTGTTGCATCCGGAGAACGAGCCCGGCCATCTGACGCTGATCCATCGCTTTGGCGCGGATAAGATCGCGCGGTCGCTTCCGCCGTTGATTGAGGCGATTCGGGACTCCGGGAAAACGGTGCTGTGGTGCTGCGACCCCATGCACGGCAACACCCGCGTCACCTCAGAAGGCATCAAGACCCGCTACTTCGAAGATATTCTGGGCGAGCTGGAGCAGGCCTTCGACATCCATGCCGCCGGCGGAAGCTGGCTTGGCGGCGTGCACATCGAGTTAACCGGCGAAGACGTCACCGAGTGCATCGGAGGAGCGCGCAAATTGAGGGAAGCCGATCTCAAGCGGGAATATCTCTCCCCGCTCGATCCCCGGCTAAACTACGAGCAGGCGCTGGAAACGGCGCTCTTCCTGGCGGGAAAGATCCGGGCCGTGGACACGGCGCGGGCCGGGCGCTGATATAATCGGGATTCACAACCACTGCTGGAGACGAGATCATGGCCTACGTTATTGCCGAGCCCTGTATAGGTACCAAGGACACCGCGTGCGTCGACGCCTGCCCGGTGGATTGCATTCATCCGAAGAAGGACGCGGCGAACTTCGCCGAGCACGAGATGCTGTACATCGATCCGGTGGAATGCATCGACTGCGGCGCTTGCGTGCCGGTTTGCCCGGTCTCGGCGATTTTCGCGCTTGACGACCTGCCGGAGAAGTGGGCGGAGTACACCAAGAAGAACGCCGACTACTTCGGGCGCTAAGCCAGGCCGGGGCAGGCTCGCGGGCCGCCCCATCACGCCATCCTGTTCATCACGTCCTCCCCGTTTGTTTTCTTTCAGCACCGGCGTCTGCCGGCGCATCCCCTGATAAAACCGGGATACTGAGGTTCGATCACGGCGCAGGTGAGAATACCTGGCCTATCGGCCCACCAATCCAAGGAGAATATATCCGCCTGAGCGCCTGGCGGGGAAGGATATTGCGGCATGGGATGCGAACAACAAATCATGGTGGTGGAAGATGAAGGCCTGATCGCGGCGGATCTGAAGGGACGGCTGGAGCGAGCCGGCTACTCAGTGCCGCCGGTGGCGGGTACGGGAGTGGAAGCGCTGAGAATTATTCGCGAGACCAGTCCCGACCTGATCCTGATGGATATTCGCCTGCGTGGCAGCCTGGATGGAATCGAAGTGGCCGAACAGGTCCGCCGGGAACTGGACATCCCGGTGGTCTACCTCACCGCGTACGAGGAGCAGGAACTGTTCGCGCGCGCCGGTCAGTCGCAGGCCTACGGATACATCCGCAAGCCCATCGCGGCGGCGAGCCTGCAGGGAACCATTGAGATGGCGCTCTCAAAACACCGCTTCGAGCGGCGCCTGCGCGAGCAGGGGGATTGGCTGAGCGCGAGTTTCGCGTCGATGCCCGACGCCGTACTGGTGACGGACAATTCCGGCTGCATCTGTTATCTCAACCGGGCGGCCGAAGACATGACCGGGCGCACCTGGGACGATGCGCTGGGGCGGCCGTCCAGCGACCTCTTGTGGCTGGTTTATCCGGATGGCGAGCCGGTGGAGGACCTTGTGCGCGCGGTGGTGCTCCAGGACGAGCCGGCGGCATTACCGGGAAACGTGTGGCTGCACGGCCGCCAGGGCAAGCGCTACGGGGTGGAGGGCAGCGTGGAACCAAGGCGAAGCAAGGGGCGTCTGGAGGGGACCATCGTCGTTCTCCGGGACGTTACGGATCGCCGCCTCGCGGAGGAAATTTCCCGGCAGGACCACAAGCACGAAGCGCTTACGCGCTTTGCCGACGGGATCGCCGGCCACATCGAGCCCGAGCTGAGCGCGGTGGCCCGGCAGGCTGCGCACCTGCTGGGAACCCTGGCTCCGGGCATTGCGCTGCGGCCCGCGGCCGAATCCATTGAGAGCGCCGCTACGAAGGTCCTGGCTGTCGCCTCCGATCTGCGCTCATTCTCTCGCCCTCCATCCATCGAATTGCAACCGGTCTGGGTGAATCAGATCGTGGCCAGCCTGGAATCCGCCTGGAAGTACGTCATGCCGGCCCTCGCGCTGCGTCTGGACGCGGACCCCCGGCCGGCTCACGCCAACACCGTTGCGCTAACCCGCGTCGTCGAAGAGATTCTTCACCATGCGCTGCGAAACATGGACGCCGGAGCGAGCATATGGATGGACACGTCCCGGTCACCCATGGCAGGAGCTTCCGAATGGGTGCGCCTGCGAGTGTCTTACGCCAGCGCCGGAGAGACCGCCGATTCGGTGGAACGGGTGCTCGATCCTTCCTGGCAGGGGAGGTGGGAAGGGGTGCCCCTGGCCTATGGGCTGACCAGGCAAATGGACGGGATTCTGACCGCCCGGCTGGAAGGAAAATACACGGTCACATTTGAGATCCTGCTCCCGCCGGTGGACGCCGCGTCGGCCGCCGCTCGCGCGCAGTGGGAGGAACGGCCGGTGATTCTCTTGATCGAGCCGGATTCCTCCATCAGCCGGCGGTTGCACTCGTGGTTTGACCGGCACGGCTATAACGTTCTGGAAGCGGGTACCTGCCAGGAAGGGCTGATAGCGGCCGAGCTGTACGAGGGGAACATTCCGGTGGTCCTCGCCAACCCCGCCGAGGATGACCCGGGCAAGGGCGGTCTCGCCGCAACCATGAACATTATCCGGCCGGGAAGCCGTTTGCGGCTGTTCGACGGTCGTTGGGAGGAGCGCGGAACGGCGTCCGCGCGCGGTTCATCCGGCTATCCGGTGGGCGGGCCGGAGTTGCTGGAGTGGGTGAATACAGCCCTTGAGACATCCCGGGCCCAGGCTTCGTCCGGAGGTTGAAAATCATGGCCGACGATGCGATGGAAATCCTGCTGGTGGAAGACAACGCCAGCGACGCGGAGCTGGTGCTCCACTCGATGAAGAAGAACCACTTCGCGAATCGCATCCGGGTGGCCCGGGACGGCGCCGAAGCGTTGGACATTATGCTCGGAAATGGCAGGGATCCTTTGCAGGCCCTTCCCAGGCTGATTCTGCTGGACTTGAAGCTGCCCAAGATCGACGGCCTGCAGGTGTTGGCCAGGCTGAAGGCGGACCCGCGCACCCGCTGCATTCCCATTGTCGTACTGACGTCCTCGCGGGAGGAATACGACCTGAGCAGCTGCTATAAACTGGGCGCCAACAGCTACATCGTCAAGCCGGTGGATTTCGCGCGTTTCATGGAGGCGATGCGGCAACTGGGTCTTTACTGGCTCCTGCTCAACGAAAAGCCCGCGCGCTGGCCTGAATTCGGGGAGCCATGAAGGCGGCTTCGCGCGTTCGGGCGGCGTGGCCGGCGGCGGGGCGGTACGGATTGGGGTTGCTGGCCGTGGCCGTCGCGCTCGCTATCCGGCTTGCGCTCGAGCCGGCGATAGGAACGAAGTGGCCGTTCATTCTCTTCGCGCTGTCGGTAATGGTCGCCGGGCGTTTCGGAGGACCGGGTCCCGGTCTGGCGGCCACCGCGGCCAGCCTGCTCGCCGTCTGGTACTTCCTCATGGAGCCACAATACTCTTTCGCCCTTGCCGACCGCGGCCAAATCGGTGGAATGGCGGTCTTTCTTGTTGTTGGCGCCGGCATCAGCATGCTGAGCGGACAACTGAGCGGCGCTCTGGCGAGCGTTCAGGTGGAAATGGCCGAGCGCAGGCAGGCGGAGAGCAGGAACAGCGCGATTCTGGAAGGCATCTCCGATGGCTTCATCGCCATGGACCGCGAATGGCGTCTTACCTATGTCAACGGGGCCGGCGCGAAGATGGTGGGCCGACCGCCAGGGGAGCTGTTGGGCGGGAATCTCTGGGAACTATGGCCGCACAGTTACGATTCGCCGTTCGGCCTCACCTATCGCCGGTCGGTCGAGGAAAACGTTCCGCTGGTGGTGGAGTGCTATTACCCGGAACCACTCAACGCGTGGTTCGAGGTCCGTTGTTATCCCTCGCCCGATGGGCTGTTGCTATTCTTCACCAACACCACCGAACGCAAACGAACCCAGGAGCAGTTACGGCTTCTGGAATCGGCGACTCTGCAGACCAGCGACGGCATCCTGATCGTCGAGGTATCCCGGGGGAGCGTCCGAAGCAAGGACGCCGTTTTCGTCAACCCCGCGTTCGAGCAAATGACCGGTTTCGCCCTGCGGGACCTGCGCGGCGGCGCGAGCCTGCCGCTGATAGAGGAACATTTGGTGAATGTGCCGGGCGCGCGCAGCGAGCTGCCCGTTGTCCGCAAGGACGGCGCGGAGTTCTGGGCGGAAATCAGCGTGGAGCCGATTGCGGGCGGGATGGGCGAATACACGCACTATATCTGGACTCTCCGCGACGCCACGGAACGACGCCAGGCGGCGCTCCGGTCGCGGCTGCTCAGTTCCATCGTGGAGTCTTCGGAAGACGCCATCCTCGCCAAGAACCTTGACGGCATCGTGCTCAGTTGGAACCGCGGCGCCGAGCGAATCTACGGTTATTCGGCCGGGGAGATCATCGGCCGCCGGGTTTCCGTGCTCATGCCCGCCAGTGCTCCGGACGATTATCTGTCGATTCTGGAGGACCTGAAACGGGGGCGAACGATGGATCATTACGAAGCGCGGCGCGTCCGGAAAGATGGGCGGGAGATCTGTGTTTCTCTGACCGTCTCGCCGATCCGGGACGAATCCGGCGCGGTGGTGGGAGGTTCCTCGGTAGCCCGCGACATCACCGGGCAGAAGCGGGCGCAGGAGGCGCTGCGCTTCAACGAGGAGCGTTACCGGTCTCTGGTGGCCGCCACCACGCAAACGGTTTGGACCACCGACGCGCGGGGAGACGTGGTGGCCGATAGCCCGCAGTGGCGCGCGTTCACCGGCCAGAGCTTCGAGCAGATCAAAGGCCGGGGATGGATGGATGCGGTGGACCCGCGGGATCGCGAGAGAGCCGGCGTGGAGTGGTCGAACGCGGTGCAACGAGCGAGCATCTACCAGGCGGAGTATCGCGTGCGCCGGAGTGATGGCCAGTATCGCTACATGTCCGCGCACGCAGTCCCGGTCGTGGAGAAAGACGGGGCCGTTCGGGAGTGGATTGGGACTTCCGCCGACATCACCGAAGCCCGGCTGGCGGAGGAGGAAGTGCGCCGGCTCAACGCGGAGCTGGAGAGCCGCGTTGTGGAGCGAACCGCCGAGTTGCAGGCCGCCAACAAAGAGCTGGGGGCCTTTGCCTATTCGGTGTCGCACGACCTTCGCGCGCCGCTGCGGGCCGTCGCCGGATTCACGCGCATTCTGCGGGATGAGTATGGCGCGCAGCTTCCCGAGGAAGCGCTGCGTTATCTGGAGGTGGTGCGCAGCAACGCCGTGCAGATGGGAGAGCTGATTGACGGTCTGCTGGCGTTCTCCAGGCTGGGCCGGCAGCCGCTGCGCAAGCAGCTTGTGGAACCGTCCGACCTGGCGCGGCAGGCGTGGGAGAGCATGAGCGCGGAGTGCGCCGGAAGGACCGTGGAGCTGGTGGTGGAGGATCTGCCGCCCTGCGAAGCGGACCCGTTGCTGTTGAAGCAGGTTTTCGTCAATCTGCTTTCGAACGCGTTGAAGTACACGCGAACGCGGGAGGTGGCGCGAATTGAACTGGGCTCCTGGCCGGCGGGAGATTGGGAGCGGGAAGGGGCGGTGGCGCCGCCGCTGGCCGTTGACCGGGCGGAGGTGGTGTACATGATCCGGGACAACGGCGTCGGCTTCGACATGCGCTACGCCGACAAGTTGTTCGGCGTGTTCCAGCGGCTGCACCGCGCGGAAGAGTTCGAAGGCACCGGCATCGGTCTGGCCAACGTGCAACGGGTGGTGCACAAACATGGGGGAACCGTGTGGGCGTGGGGTGAAACAGGCCGCGGCGCGACGTTCTATTTCACTCTGCCAGGCGTGGGCAGGCACGCCGAGCGGCCGGCCGCGGACCGGCAGGAGCAACTGCAATGAGATCCGCCCAGGCTTCGGAGATACCGGGCGATTCCGCGGCGGTAGCGCCAGCCCTGGCTTCGATTCGCGTCCTCATTCTGGAGGACCGCGCCGAAGACGCCGAACTGGTGGTTCGCGAGATGCGGCAGAGCGGTTTCCGGCCGGAATGGAGGCGCGTGGATTGTGAAGCCGCCTACCTGGCACAACTGGAGCCGGCCCCGGATGTGATTCTGTCGGACTATCAGATGCCGCACCTGCAGGCGCCTCGCGCTCTGGAACTGCTCAAGGGACTGGATCTGGATATCCCCTTCATCCTGGTCTCGGGTTCCGTTGGCGAGGACGTCGCGGTTGCCGTGATGCGCCAGGGCGCCGCCGACTTTGTGCTGAAGGGCCGCCTTCAGAGGCTGGGGCCGGCGGTGCGCCGCGCGCTGGCGGACCGGCAAATGCGCCGGGACAAGAGCCAGGCGGGAAGGGATCTGCACGCCAGCGAGGCGCGCTTCTATTCCTTCATGAAGAACACTCCCGCGTTCGCGTCGATCAAGAACGTGGACGGCCGCATCCTTTACATCAACGAGGCGTGCGGAGAAGCGTGGCAACGGACGCTTCCGGAATGCGATGGGAAGCTGGACCGCGAGCTCTGGCCGGAAGACTACGCCGGACAGGTGCGCGCATCCGACCTCTCCGTTCTTCTGAACGGCGTGCCCTCCCGCGTGCTTGAGGAACAGCCCACGCGTGAGGGCGGCATTCGTCAGATGCTCTGCTTCCGCTTTCCGTTCACCGACGCGCAGGGCGCGTTGTTGTTGGGCGCCGTCTCCATCGACATCACCGAACAGGTGCGCACGGAAAGAGAGCTGGCGCGCGCGGTGGTGGCCAAAGCGGCGCTGCTCAGGGAAGTACACCATCGCGTGAAGAACAACTTGCAGGTGGTTTCCAGCCTGCTGAATATGCAGGCCGAACTGCTGCCCGAGAACGGTTTGCGCGGCGTACTGCATGAGACCCAACGGCGGGTGGAAGCGATGGCCATGATTCACCAGCGGCTGCACGGCACGGAGGACGAGGACCGGCTGGACTTGCGGGAATACGTGGAGGCGCTGGCGCGCGAGTTGTTCTACGCCTACGGCGTGAATCCGAATCGCGTACATTTGCGTCTGGACCTCAGTTCGGTGGAACTAGCGTTGGATCAGGCCATCCCCTGTGGGCTGATCCTGAACGAACTGCTGACGAACGCAGTGAAGTATGCCTTTCCGGAAAGCCGCACCGGCGAGATTCTGGTGGCGCTGAGCCGCGGCGAGCAGGATCGGGTGACTTTGCGGGTGGCCGACAACGGAGTTGGCATGCCTGGCGGATTTGACTGGAAACAATCGGGGTCCCTGGGCCTGAAGATCGCCGGAATTCTGTCCCGGCAACTGGAGGGAACGCTGCAAGCGGAGCCGGGGCCGGGCGCCGCTTTCGTTTTATCCTTCCCCCGGGGCGCCGCGTCCAGCGCTATCGGCGCGTAGCTTCCAGGGCGTCAAACGAAGGGTTGCAGTTCTCCCAGCATGGTGGGAATGAGTTCGGAGACGGTGGGGTGAATGTGCACCGCGCGTTGAATCACCGTCCAGGGCGCCAGCGCGTACATGATGTCCAGGATCGAATGGATAGCTTCGTCGCCGCCGGTTCCCAGAATCGCGGCGCCCAGAATCTGGCGAGTGTGCGCGTCGACGATGATCTTCATGAAGCCCTGCGTTTCACCTTTCTCCACGGCGCGGCCCACCCTGGTCATGGGCCGTTTGCCGATGAGCGCGGGGCGGCCGGTTTGACGGACTTCCGATTCGGTCATGCCCGCGCGGCCCAGTGGCGGGTCGATGTACACGGCATAAGCCCGGATGCGGTCGCTCACGCGGCGGGGGTCGTTGTCCAGAAGATTCGCGGCGACGATTTCGAAATCGTTCCAGGAGGTGTGGGTGAAGCCGCCCTTGCCGTTGCAGTCGCCGAGCGCCCAGATGCCGGGCACGCTGCTGCGCAACTGGTCGTCCACAACGATACAGCCGCGCTCGTCCACGGCGACGCCCGCATGCTCCAGGCCGAGGTCAGCGGTGTTCGGACGGCGGCCCACGGCCAGCAGCACGTGTGAGCCGGCGACCTCCGGCGCGCCTTCCGTGCATTCCACGCTCGCGGAAATACCGACGCCGTTCCTTGCAAAGCCGATGCATTTCGCGTTCAGACGAACGGCAATGCCTTCGTTTTCGAGAATCTCCTGGATGGCCGAGGAGACATCTTCGTCTTCCCGCTGAATAAGGCGCGGCGCCATCTCAATGACGGTCACGTCGCTTCCAAACCGGCGGAACATTTGCGCGAACTCCAGGCCGACGTAACCTCCGCCCACCACGATCATCCGCGGGGGGAGAAAGTCGATGTCCAGCAGCGAACTGTTGGTGAAGTACTCGATTTGACCGAGCCCGGGCATCTGCGGTATGACAGCACGCTCGCCAACGTTGATGAAGACCTGCCCGGCGGCCAGGGTAAGCTCGCCGACAGCCACTTCGCGGGGGGACAGGAAGCGGGCGTGTCCCTGGTAAACCGTCAGGTTTTCGGTGTGTTTCAGGCTGTTCTCGAGTCCGGTTCGAGAACTTCCGGACACGGCGTCCTTTCTCGCCTTGACGGCTTTCATGTCCACGCTGACGGGGCCGTTCACGATGACGCCGAAATCAGCCGCGCGGCGGGCCATGCGGGCGGCGTACGCGCTGGCAATCATGGTCTTGGTGGGGATGCAACCGGTGTTGACGCAGGTGCCGCCAAACAGCTTGCGCTCGACGATAGCCACTTTCCTTCCCGAGGCTGCCAAACGCCGTGCCAGGGACGGGCCGGCCTGACCGGTGCCGATAACTATCGCGTCGTAATTAGTGGTCATCAGCGTCCCCTTCCGTTGAGTTCCATGATACCCGCCCTGATTGATGGGTCAGGGGTATCCTGCAAAGGGTAATTAATGAGATAATCCCGACAGCCATCGGCTCTAAGAGGAGTTCGTCTGGCATGGACAGCGTTGTGAATCCTCCACGCGAAAGTCCGGGAGCGCTGCGGCGTTTCCTGCTTCGCTACGGCTGCGCCGTGGTTAGCATCGCGCTGGCAACCTGGGTGCGGCTCCTGTTGGACCCCGTACTGGGCAACCAAATCCCGTATGCGACCTTGCTGTTCGCAGTGCTGGTGACCGCCTCTTATGGAGGCATCTGGCCCGCGTTGCTGGCGGTCTTTCTCGGAATTTTCTCCGCGGATTATTTTCTGGTGTTGCCGCGCGGCAGCATCGGGTTGGTTGGCGCGGATCAGTACATCGACCTGGCCTTTTACCTGGCAGTGGGTGTTGGCATAGCCATACTGGGCGGACGAATGCAGGCCGCGCGCCTGGGCACCATTCGAAAACTTGAGGAGGTACGGGAAGAGCTCAAGGAATCCGAGGAACGCCTGCGTCTGACGCTGCATTCTTCAGGGGTGGCCGTTTGGAGCTGGGATCTTCCAACGGACGTTGTCGAGGCGGATGAGAATTGCTCGATTCTTTTCGGCCTTCCGATCGGCCAGTTCCCCAGAAACGGGGAGGGATTTGCGAAGTGCGTGCACCCGGACGACCGCGATCGTGTCCAACAACAGATCGCCGCATCGTTGGACGGCGCGGAATACAACACCGAATTCCGCGTCGTATGGCCGGATGGCACGGTCCGGATGATGGCTGCCCGCGGCAAGGTCTATCACGACGAAGGTGGAAAGCCCCGGCGGCTCACCGGCGTCACCTGGGACGTGACCGAACGCCGGCAGGCGGAGGAAAACCTACGGGACGCGGCAAAGAGGCTGGTGGCGGAGGGAAAGTTCCGGGAACTGCTGGAAGCGGCGCCGGATGCCGTTGTGGTGGTGAATCGCGAGGGGAAGATTGTTCTGGTCAATCACCAGGTGGAGAGGCTGTTTGGATATACGCGAGAGGAGCTGTTGGGCCAGACCGTTGAATTGCTGGTGCCGGAGCGCTTCCGGAACAGACATCCGGGCCACCGGGCTATTTTTTTCGCCGACCCCCGGGTGCGGCCCATGGGCGCCGGCGTGGAACTCTACGCGCTGCGCAAGGATGGCACGGAGTTCCCCGTTGAGATCAGCCTGAGCCCCCTAGAGACCGAGGAGGGCCCCATGGTTTCCAGCACCATTCGAGACATCACCGAACGAAAGCGCGTGGAGCGGGGCCGCGAACAACTCGCCTCCATCGTCGATTACTCCGACGACGCCATCATCGGCAAATCGCTGGACGGAATTATCATCAACTGGAACAAGGGAGCGGAGCGTCTCTATGGGTACTCCGCCAAAGAAGCGCTGGGCAAACCGATCTCCATCCTGCTTCCCCCGGACCGCCCGGACGAGTTAAGAGAAATCATAGCGAAGCTGCTGAAGGGAGAAATCGTCAATGAGGAAACCGTGCGGCGTCGAAAGGATGGAACGCTGATTGACGTCGCATTGACGGTTTCTCCCATCCGCGATTCCCATGGTCGAGTCAGCGCGGCGTCCTCCATCGCTCGCGACATCAGCGAACGGAAGCGGGCGGAGGCGAAGTTCCGGGGGTTGCTGGAAGCCGCGCCGGACGCCGTGGTGGTGGTGAATCGGGAGGGAAAGATCGTTCTGGTGAACACCCAGGTGGAGAAGCTGTTCGGATATGCGCGAGAAGAGCTGATGGGGCAAACCATCGAGTTGCTGGTGCCGGAACGGTTCCGGGACAAACATCCTGGCTTCCGGGCTGGTTTCTTCGCCGATCCCCGGGTGCGTTCCATGGGGGCCGGCGTGGAGCTCTGGGGTCTGCGCAAGGATGGCACGGAGTTCCCGACGGAGATCAGTCTGAGCCCGCTGGAAACGGAGGAAGGCATACTGGTTTCCAGCGCCATTCGGGACATCACCACGCGCCGCGCCGTTGAAGACGAGCTGCGCAACAGCCGCGCGGTTTTGCAGGGCCTTCTCGAGTCGCTGCCCGGCCTGTTCCTGATCTTCAAACCGGACATGAAGATCGTGGCGGTGAGCGACGCCCTCCTGGAGGCCACTGCGACCAGGCGCGAGGACGTCCTTGGGCGCACCGTGTTCGAGATCTTCCCCGACCAGCCCGGCACCTCGGCGATTGACAACTGGCGCATGTCGCTGGACCGCGTGCGCGAAACCGGCGCCCCGGACACCATGGGCATTCAGAAGTACGCCATTCCCCGGCCCGACGGCGTCCTGGAGGAGCGCTACTGGAGCCCGATGAACTCCCCCGTTCTCGGGGCGGACCGCCAGATCGAGTATTTCATCCATCGCGTAGTGGACGTCACCGAGTTCGTGCGGCAAAAGACCCAACGGGGGAGCGAACCGGCAGGACCGCGCACCCGCGTGGAACAGATGGAGGCCGAAATTTTTCATAACTCCGCGCAGTTGGAAGAAGCCAACCGGCGCCTGCACGACTCCAATGCACAATTTCTGCAAGCCAAGGCCGACGCGGAGGCGGCCAACCGCGCGAAGAGCACGTTCTTGTCGACCATGTCCCACGAAATTCGCACTCCGATGAACGCGATTCTCGGCTATGCGCAACTCATGTTGCGGGACCCCGACCTCGGAACAGAGGCCAAGACCAATCTCGGGATCATTGGCCGAAGCGGCGAACATCTGCTAGCCCTCATTAACGACGTACTGGACATGTCCAAGATCGAGGCGGGCCGCACGGAGGTGCAAACAACGACGTTCAACCTGCCCAGAATGCTGGAGGACCTGGCGGCGATGTTCCGCTTGCGGGCTGGCGCGAAGGCGCTGCAGTTCGAATTGGCGATCGAGGGAGAAGAGGCGCCATATATCGTGGCGGACGAAGGCAAGGTCCGCCAGGTGCTGATCAATCTGCTGGGCAACGCAGTCAAATTCACCCGGCTCGGCTCCATCTGGATGAACGTCACCCTGGAGCAGCGGGCCATTCAGTTATGGCTGTCGGTCCGCGTCGCGGATACCGGTCTGGGGATTTCGGAAGAAGAACAGAAAACGCTGTTTGAGCCGTTCAGCCAGATCCGGAGCGGCCTCGACAGCCTGAAGGGAACCGGCCTGGGGCTGGCCATCAGCCGTAAGTATGCGCGAATGATGGGCGGTGAGATCACCATGGTGAGCAAGCCCGGCAGCGGTTCGACATTCCATTTCGAGATCCCCATAGAGCGCGGAGACGCCGGCGTGGCCATCCGGCGGAGCGCGCTGCGGCGGGTAATCGCCCTGCGGGCCGGACAGGAAATTCCCCGGATTCTGGTGGCGGACGACCACGAGGAGAATCGGGGCTGGCTGATCAAGCTGCTGACGTGCATTGGCTTCTCCGTGCGAAGCGCGGAAAACGGGGAGGCGGCCATTCGAGTGTGGGAGGAATGGAAGCCGGGATTGATTCTGATGGACGTGCACATGCCGGTGATGGACGGGCTGGAGGCAACCCGAAAAATCAAGGCGAGTCCGGGCGGAAAAGAAACGGCGATCGTCGCGCTTACGGCAAGCGCGCTGGATGAAGACCGGCGCATTGTGACCGGCAGCGGCGCCGACGATTTTCTGGCCAAACCGTGCGGTGAGGACGCACTGCTGGAGATGATACGGAGCCAGTTAAAAATCGTCTATGATTACGAGGATATGGGCAACGGCGGAGACGAACCCGGCGGGGCCCCGGCAGTGAATCCGGAGCGGCTGGGACAAGTGCCGCGGGAGCTGATCGAGGAAATGCGCGAGGCGACTTTGGCCGGCAACAAGAAACTCCTGGACTCGCTGATCCGCAAGATCCCGGAGACCGACGCCGACTCCGCGCGCGCCCTGCAGGCGCTTGCCGATAAGTACGAGTATGACGCGCTGACGCGATTGCTGGAGGATGCTTGCCGCTGATGGACGAAGGGACGCCCCAGGGCAACGTCATGGTGGTGGACGATAATCCCGAGAATCTCAAGCTGTTGGAAGAGATGCTCCGCGAGGATGGGTACGACGTGCGGTCGTTTCCACGGGGCCGGCTGGCGCTGGCCGCGGCGGAGCAGGAGCCACCCGACCTGGTCCTGCTGGACATCAATATGCCGGAGATGAACGGCTACGAAGTGTGCGAGCAACTGAAGTCAAAGCCGCATCTTTCCGGCATTCCGGTGGTTTTCCTCAGCGCTTTGAACGCGGTGGAAGATAAGATCAAGGGATTTCGGGTGGGAGGCGTCGATTATATCTCCAAACCCTTCCAACTCGAAGAAGTACGGGCGCGCGTGGAGACCCACGTGCAGTTACGGCGCGCACAACAGGCGGAGCACGAACTGCTGGAGCGGACTCTGGGTGGCGCGGTGGGAGTCCTTTGGGAGCTGGTGCAACTTACCTCGCCGCTGGTGGCGATCCGGTCTCGCGCCATCCGGGATATCGTGCGGTGGATGGTCAAGCGGCTGGAGATCAGCGACCCGTGGCAATACGAACTGGCCGCTACGCTGTGCCTGGTGGGCTGCATCACGCTGCCCGACGAAGTCTTCGAAAGGGTCTATTTCAGCCAGAAGCTCTCGCCGGATGATCTGCGGATGTTCCAGGCTCATCCCGAAACGGCGGCGCGGCTTCTTGCAAACATTCCGCGGCTGGAAGTAGTGGCGGAGATTATTCGGGGACAACAGAAGCCCGAATCACAGCTATCGGGCGGGGAGCAGGCGAGACAAGGCGCGCACATTCTCCATGTGGCGCTGGAGCTGGACCGCCGGGTCAGCCGGGGGGTGACTTCCACTTTCGCGCTCGGTGAGCTCAGGTTGTCACGCCGGTTCGATGTCCGCCTTCTGGCCGCGCTGGAAGGCTACGCTCCGCCGGTGATCGAGTACGATGTGCTGCGGCTGCCCATTCAGGACCTGCATGTCGGCATGGTTCTGGAGAAGAATGTCCTGAGCAAGGATGGGAACCTGTTAATCCTCAAAGAGGGTACGGTGCTCACGGATACATGGATTGAGCGCCTGGAGAACTTCGCGAAAGCCCGGGGCGCGGGGGATCTGGTGGACGTGAGGATTCCCAGACTCGCGGAGGCGTCCGCGGCAAAGGAGTGACTCTGGCTGACAGCGACATAATGATCGTGGACGATAATCCGGCCAACCTGAAGCTGCTGGAAGACATCCTGCGGCAGCAGGGGCAGGAGGTGCGGTCGTTTCCGCTGGGCAGGCTGGCGCTGGCGGCGGCGATGAAGCATCCGCCGGATTTGATTCTTCTGGACATCAACATGCCGGAGATGAACGGCTACGAGGTGTGCGAGCGGCTGAAGTCCACGGCGGGTCTGGCGGATATTCCGGTCATTTTTCTGAGCGCTCTGCACGAAACCCAGGACAAAGTGAAGGCCTTCCGGTCCGGCGCGGTGGATTACATATCCAAGCCGTTTCAATTCGAGGAAGTGCAGGCTCGCGTGGAAACGCACCTGAAGTTGCACCAGCTCCGCCGGGAGTTGAGGCGGCAGAACGAACGGCTGGAAGAAGCGGTGGCCGCGCGTACGCGCGAACTGGCCGAAGCCAACGAGAGGCTGACCATTCTGGATCGTTCGAAGAACGAGTTCCTCAGCCTCATCTCGCACGAGTTCCGCACGCCGCTCAACGGAGTGCTCGGCATCAGCGAGATCATTCTGGAGGATATGCCGGTTACGGCGGAGAACCGGGAACTTCGGCAGATGTTTGCACAGTCGCGTTCGCGGATCCTTTCCATTCTGGATGACGCGCTGCTGCTGACGCAGATTGATGTGCACGGGGAGCGGTTCCGGTCGGCCCCGGTCTCTCTCGATGCGGCGCTCCGTCAGGCGATTGAGAAGACCAGCGGGTTAGCGGAATTGCACCATGTGACTCTCCCGGCGCCGCCCGCGGAAGGGCGGTCCGTGCTGGGGGACGAGGATTTGCTGATCCGCGCGCTGCAAGCTCTTCTGGAGACCGCCGTGAAGTTCAGTACGGAAGGCGAGACGGTTCGGCTCTCGCAGGAAATGGGGCCGGGGGCGACAAAGCTGCTGATTGAGAGCCAGGGGCGAACGATTCCGAGCGCCGCCCTGCCGAAGTTTTTCGATCTGTTCTCCATCAGCGAATCGAGCACGCCCGGCGGAGACCTGGGTCTGGGGCCTCCGGTGGCGTTCCGGATTCTGGCCTTCTTTGGCGCTTCGGTGAGCGTGGCGAACCGGGAACCGTCGGGTATCCGGCTTACCGTATCGCTCCGAAGCGCCGATTGAAGAGCGGAGCCTGCCTCAGCCCATCTCCGCCAGCACCTGGTTCTCTTCCGCCAGCATCGCCGCGGGGATGAAGTTGCCCTGCAGCGGCGCGCCGTTGAGCGTGAGTGACCGCACGCCCTTCTGAACGCCCGCGGGGTTGCGAACATCCACGTGTATTTTTCTGCCGCGAAACACGCGCGTTGTCTGGAAGCCCTTCCACGCGGCGGGAATGCATGGGTCGATGCGCAGGCCGTGGTAATCCGGCTGAAGGCCCAGAATGTACTGCGTCGCGGTGAAGAAGGACCAGGCCGCGGAGCCGCTCAGCCACGGCACCCGCGATGCGCCGAAGCGCGGGCTGTACCGGCTGTGCGTGAACTGGCAATAGACGTACGGCTCAATCTCGCGCAGATCGGCGCGGGTGTTCCAGGCGCTGGGGAGGGTGGCGCGGAAGTATTGCCAGGCCAGGTCGCCGTGCCCCAGCATGGTTTCCGCCATCACGGTCCATCCCTGGGTGTGCGTGAAGATGGCGCCGTTTTCTTTCATCCCGGGATTGAACAGGGCCGCGCGCATCACATTGTAATCGGTGTCGACGTACGGCGGATCGCAAATCATGAGCCCGTATTCAGTGGCCAGGCGGTCGCGCACGGACTGCATGGCGCGGGCGGCGCGTTCCGGGCTGGCGTGGCCACTCAGCACCGCCCATGACTGCGGGGTCAGGAAGATGCTGCCTTCCTGGCTCTCGTGCGATCCGAACTTGAAACCGTCCGCGCGATATGCGCGCAGATACCATTCGCCATCCCAGGCGTGCTCGCGCAGGTGGCCATCCAAACTGTCGAGGTGGCGTTGCGCCCACTCTGTCTCCTCGCGGTCCTCCAGCAGGCCGCACACGTCCAGATAGACGGCCAGCGCGTAGCGGAGCTGGAAGGCCACAAATACCGATTCGCCCTGTTCGCCGAGACGAATGCAATCGTTCCAATCGGCGGACAACCCGCAAGGGAGACCGTGCGCGCCGGAGCGATTCACATTGAAGAGGATGGCCCGCTTCATGTGCCCGAGCACGGTGTCCTCGCCTTGATCGGCATAGGGAAAGCCTTTGCTGTAGTAGAAGGAAACATCGCCGGTTTCCTTGACGTACGCGGGGATGGCGTTGAACAGCCACAGGCAATCGTCGGAGCGATACTCTTGTTCGCGGGGCGGATTTTCCGAACCGGGCCGATGCGCGAACTGCTTCACCACGGGCATGGCGCCGCCGGTGGAGACCTGGCCGGTGATCATCAACTGCAGACGCTGGATGGCTTCTTCGGGGATGGCGTGCATCACGCCGAGCATGTCCTGCACGGTGTCGCGATAACCCAGGCCGTCGCGCTCGCCCGCATAAATCAGACTGGCGGCGCGCGACCATGCATAAGTCATCAGGCAGTTGAACGGGCTCCACATGTTCAACATGCTGTTGAATTCGGCGTCGGGCGTGTCCACGGTGAGTCCGGCAATGCGCATGTGCCAGTAAGCCTTCAGGCGGCTTAGCTCTTCGTTGACCTTATTCAGGTCCCGGAATTCGCCGGCGGCGTGGCGGCCCTGCTCGCCAGCCTTGCCAACGCCCATGAGCACGAGAAACTCGCGGGTTTCGCCGGGATCGAGGCGAATTTTCGTCTCGAGGACGCCGCAGCCGTTGTCGCCCACCGCCAGTGAATTGGCGCAGTGTCCCCGTTCGACCGCAACCGGATTCGAGTACGTGCGGTAGGCGCCGAGGAAGGCCATGCGATCGGTGTCGTAGCCAGTGACTTCGGAACCCACCAGCGCGAGGAAAGTGTGGCGCCCCTGATCCTTCTCCTGGAAGTTATCGGGCATGGGGGGGATGTTGACGTTGGTGCCGTGGTCGATGATATTGTCTTCGACGGCCATTTTCACGATGTGCTGGGTGTACTGGAGATTGATGAGGTCGTCCCAGGAACTCCAGTTGCCGGCGTATTCGACGTAGGTGAAGGCGGTTAGGCGGCGGGCCTTGTTGCCGGTGTTGGTGAGGCGAACGCGCCAGCATTCGAAGTCGCGGCCGAGGGGAACGAAGTAAGTGGTTTCGGCTCGGATGCCGGAGTATTCGGAGGTAATGATGGTGTAGGCGCTGCCGTGGCGGCACTCGGATTTGTAGGCATCGAGCGGCTTGCCCACGGGCTGCCAGGAGGCGGACCAGTAGTCGCCGTTTTCGTGGTCGTGCAGGTAGATGTAGCGGCCCGGCTGATCCATGGGGATGGAGTTGAAACGCAGGCGGGTGAAGCGGCCCTGCGCGGCGGACTTATAGAAGCTGTAGCCACCGGCGTTGTTGGTAATAATGGCGCCGTATTCGGTGCTGCCCAGATAGTTACTCCAGGACCGGGGCGTGTCCGGACGAGTAATTACGTATTCCTTGTTAGCGTCGTCGAAGTAGCCGTATTGCATGTTATGAGTCCCGGCTTCCCGGGCTGAGAGCCCCGCTGCAGGGCATGGCACTGCCCACTTCGGAGCCAGATTCTCAAGTGTAGACCAAGGTTATTTCGCCCGCGTGACGGCCAGCTCTGCCTGGATCTTCTGCATGGTCGCTTCGTTCAGGCGGTAGAAGACCATGCCCAGCCCGGCCAGCAAAGTTCCCACGGCCGGGGCCAGAGCCATCAGCAGACGGATGCCGTGCTTGCCTTCCGCCGTTTGCGCGACATTGGCCTGATAACCGTATCGATCGAGCAGCAAGCCGACCAGCGCGCCTCCAATCACCCAGCCGAACTTGTTGGACATTCCCGAAGCGGAGTAAATCAGGCCGGTGGCGCGCCGTCCCTTGCGCCATTCCGAGTAATCGGCCGTATCCGCAAACATGGCCCACAGCAGAGCGGACGTGGGCCCGGTGAGCAGACAGTAAACAATGTTGTACGCATAGAGCAGAGCGAGCTGATCCGGCCTCACCCAGTAGGAAAAAACCAGGGCCACGGTGGACAGCAGCATGCAGCCCATGAAGGCCTTCTTCCTTCCGGTGAATGGCGTGACGTACTGAACGAGGAAGGTGCCGAGGACCGACATCACCGAGCCCACCACCATGAAGCTGGCCGCCGCTTTGGAATCGCCCATGTAGTACTTGAAGTAATAGACGATGGCCGCGCCGCGAATGGCCACGAAGCAAACCGTGAGAATACCCAGGGTGCACAACACCAGCCAGGGGCCGTTGGTGAGCAGATCCTGCAGGTCCCGGGCTCGCGATGTGTTCTGGTCCTGCACCGGCTGCACGCGCTCGCGCGTGGTGGCGAAGGTCACCAGAAACAGCACCACGGCGGCCACGGCATAGACGCCCAGCGTAAGCTCATAGCCGCGGACCTGGTTTCCTTTCCCGAAGAAATCCACCAGCCGCAGGGTGGAAAACTGCACCACCAGGCCGCCGAGGAAGGCGAAGGTGAATCGCCAGGAGGACAGGCTGGTGCGCTGCTGGGAATCGGGCGAAATCACGCCCATCAGGGCGGAGTACGGAATATTGATGGCCGAATACACCACCATCATCAGCGAGAGCGTCACGTAGGCGTAGATCAGCTTTCCGGAGGGGCTGAACGACGGCGTGGTGAAAGTGGCCACGCTCATGATGCCGAAGGGAAGGGCCATCCAGAGGAGATACGGACGGAACTTGCCCCAGCGCGTATGCGTGCGGTCCGCAATGGTGCCGATGAACACGTCGAAGAACATGTCCCAGGTGCGCGTGATCAGGAGCATGAGCCCCAGCGCGGCGGGCGCGAGCCCGAAGATGTCGGTATAGAAATTGAGCTGGAAATAGATGAACGTCATCCAGATCAGGTTGGAAGCGCCATCGCCGAACGCGTACCCGATCTTTTCGATGACGGAGAGATTGTGAGTTTCCCCGGGCAAGAGGCGATGCTATCACAGTGGACGCAGCGAATCCGCGCATGTTCCCATCTAAGTAGCAGGATGGGCACTTCTTTCGTTTTCTACGACCCCACGGGCCGGCGCTGGAGCCGCTTCCGGCGTGTGTTCGGCGTCGCCGGCGTGCTTGCCGTGGGGCTGGTGCTGGTGCTGGTCCTGAGCATTTTCAGCAACGCGCAACTGCCGCCGCTGGGATTGCCGCAGGTGCAGCATCTGGCCAACTTCGGCGAGGTGCCGTCCATCATTCGCGGGGAGAAGGCGGCTTTGAACGTCCCCTATCGTATCCACCCGGTGAAATACATCCGCAACGGCGGCAACCCGGCGGTGCATCCGCACACGGCCGCGCCTCCGCACGAAGCCCAGCCCCTGGTGTTTGGCTATTACGTCAACTGGGACGAAGCCAGCATGTCTTCGCTCCGGCTGCACCTTTCGCAGCTTACCCACCTGATCCCGGAGTGGCTGGTGCTGGAGAACGGCCAGGGCGACGTATCCGACAACACCGACGATTCGGTGGTGCAGATTGCCGCCAACGCCCACGTGCCCATCCTCGCCGAGATCAACAACTACCGCGACGGCTGGCAGGCCGCGGACCTGCATCGCGCGCTCAACAACGCCGACGCGCGTGACAACCTTATCGACAACATCTACAGCAATATTCAGGAGCACAAATTCGCGGGCGTGTGCGTGGATTTCGAGGAGCTAAAATCGGGGGACCGTGACGCCCTGGTGCGCTTCATGGAGGAGTTGCGCGCGAAGCTGCAGCCCGCCGGACTGCTGCTCACCCAGGCGGTTCCGGTGGACGACGACAGTTACGATCTCAAGCGCCTGGGCGCGATTGACGACTATCTGATCCCCATGGTGTACGACGAACATTATCAATCCAGCGCGCCCGGGCCGGTGGCGTCGGAAAGCTGGTTTTACAGCCAGCTCGGAGCGTTGGAGAAGGTGGTGCCGAAAGAGAAGACGGTGATCGGGTTCGGCGCTTACGGATACGACTGGGTGATTGGACAGAAGGGCGGCACGGAAGTGAAGTTCAGCGACACCATCGCCGCCGCGGAGGGCAACAAGGCGCAGATTACGTGGGATGGCGCCAGCGAGAATCCGTTTCTGCGATACACCACGGGCGGCGACCAGCACGAAGTGTGGTTTCTGGACGCGACCACGGCGCTGAACCAGATCGCCGACGTGGCCGACTCCGATTTCCGCGGCGTGGCGGTGTGGCGGCTGGGCGCGGAAGATCCCGGCCTCTGGACGGTGCTGCAACAACCCAAATGGCCGGATGACAGCTTCAACCCCGGGCCGCTGTTCAAGCTCACCTCCGCGGCTTCACCCGACCGCTACGGCGAGGGCGAGGTGCTGCGCATCGTGGACACGCCGCACGACGGCAGCCGCAACGTGTGGCTGGACAAGGACACCGGAGACTTCTTCGAGCAGTATCAAACCTATCCCTCCTACTATGTGATCGAGCGCAGCGGCGGGGTGAGCGATAAGCTGATCAGCCTTACTTTCGACGACGGCCCGTCGCCCGAATACACGCCGCGGGTGCTGGATATTCTGGGCACCAATCACGTTCCCGCCACCTTCTTTGTAGTAGGAGTGAACGCGGAGGAGAACGCCGGCCTGATCCGGCGGGAGTACCGCGAGGGGCACACCATCGGCAATCACACCTACGACCATCCGAACATCGCGAAACTATCGCCCGAGCACGTGCGCATCGAACTGAGCACCACGCTGCGGATTATCGAGCGCGAGCTGGGGCACGGCACCATTCTGTTCCGCCCGCCCTACAACGCGGACAGCGAGCCCACCACGCCCGATGAGATCGTGCCCATCGAGGAAGCGCAGCAACAGGGTTACGTGACCATCGCCGAGAGTATCGACCCGCGCGACTGGGAACATGGAAGCACCGCCGAGGGGATTGTGAGCGAGGTGGTGAGTGAACTGAACGACAGCGCGGAGGAGGGCGAGAGCAATCACCTGATCCTGCTGCACGACGCCGGCGGCGACCGCACCGCCACGTCGCGGGCGCTGCCCACGCTGATTGAGACGCTGCGCGGCAAGGGCTACCAGTTTGTGACGCTGGAAGATATCATGGGCCGGACGCGCGCGGAGGTGATGCCGGTGCCCTCGCGCCAGGAGATGCGGCTGGCGGAGATCGAAGGCGAGGCGCTCATCACCAAGGGCAACTTCAAGAAGGCCGTGGGATTGTTGTTCCTGATGGCGATTTATCTGACGCTGCTGCGATCTCTGGTGTACGGCATTCTGGCGATTCTGCAGAAGTTCAAAGCCCGGCGCAGGCGCTTCGACGCCGGGTTCCATCCGCCGGTATCGGTGATCATTGCCGCTTACAACGAAGAGAAGGTGATTGAGAGAACGGTGCGCTCCGTGCTGGAGAACGGATACGACGGCATTGAGGTGGTGGTGGTGGACGACGGATCGAAGGACGCCACGCTGGCGGTGCTGCGGGAGCAGTTCGGAGCGGATGATCGCGTGGTGATTCTGAGCCAGGCGAACGCGGGTAAATCGGCCGCGCTGAACCGGGCCATCGCCAGAGCGCGCAACAACATTCTGATTGCTCTCGATGCCGACACCATTTTTCGCCGCGGCGCCATCGAGAATCTGTCGCGTCACTTTTCGGATGAGCGGGTGGGAGCGGTATCGGGCAACGCGCGCGTGGGCAACCGGCACACGCTGATTACGCGGTTCCAGGCGGTGGAATACATCATGGGGTTCAACCTGGACCGGCGCGCGCTGGATTTGCTCAACGCCATCACGGTGGTGCCGGGCGCGGCGGGGGCGTGGCGCAAGGATCTGATCGTCACCCTCGGCGGATTCGGACACGACACGCTGGCCGAAGATACCGACCTGACGCTTTCCATCCGGCGGCTGGGTTACGAGATTCGCTACGACGAAGAGGCGGTGGCGTGGACGGAGGCGCCGGAGAAAACCAGCGGCCTGGCGAAGCAGCGTTTCCGCTGGGCGTTTGGAACGCTGCAGGCGGTATGGAAGCATCGCGACGCCACGTTCAATCCGGCATACGGATTTCTGGGGATGCTGGCGCTGCCCAGCATCTGGATTTTCCAGGTGCTGCTGGCGGCGCTGTCGCCGTTTGCCGAGGTGGCCATGATTATTGCGCTGTTCGCGGGGAACTGGCGGATCGTGCTGCTGTATTATCTCGGGCTGTTCCTGCTGGAGCTGCTCACCGCTCTGCTCGCTTACGCGCTGGAGGGTGTGGCCCCGTGGGATGTCGCGCTGCTGTTTTTCCAGCGGATTTATTACCGCCAGCTGATGTATTACGTGCTGGGGAAATCCGTGCTGTATGCGATGCGCGGGCGGCTGGTGGGCTGGGGAAAGCTGGAGCGCACGGCTACGGTCCGGCCTTGAGACAGGTCGGGCCGATTGAAAATCGGCCGCAGGATGTAATCCTGCCCCACAAGGCAGGGCACGGCCCTGCCCCACTGGAAGCACTTTGGAGTCTATGGACCAGTGCTGGTGGGCGAAGTGCTGGACGGGCTGGCGGTGCCACCGCCGAATCCCGTCCCGGGCTGTTGAGCCTGTCCCGGCTGCTGCTGTTGTTGCGGCTGCGCCTGCTGGGGATTTTGCAGTTGCTGCAGCGAGGTCATGTCGAAAACGAATTCCCACTCTTTGTACTTGCTCTTGTCTTTATAGCGCTTGATGCCCTGCAGAGGACTGGAGCTGGCCACGCCGGCGATGCCGATTCCGCCGCCCGTGATCGACTGGTTTTGTCCCGGTGCAGCGGCCGTCGGCGACTGGCGCGGCGCCATCAGGCTTCCCATGATTTGCTGCGCCACGGAACCCGTGCCTCCGGTGGCTCCGGCTAAACCGGCGGCGGGCTGATTCGGATTCACCATCGCGTTGGGGTCTGGCGCGGCCGGGTTTCCGTTTGACGCGCCCGCCGTTGGGCTCGGTTCCTGGGCCGGCGCGCCCGCATCGGGATAGGCCGGACCGGGACCCGGCTCGTTGCCCGCGGACGATGACGACTGCGCGTCGCTGTCATCCGCGGATACGCCGCCATGAGCGGTGCCCAGAGGGCCGCGGTCGCTGGGGCGGAACAGGAGCCCCAACGCCTTGGGGGCCGGCTGGTCCGCGCTGGCGCTGGAATCCGACGATGAAAGGGGCGTGCCAAAAGGCTGGCTGCTGGTGAGCGTGCCGAAGGTTTGCGAACTGCCGGTGCCACCGGTGGCGCCGCTCTGGCCGTTGCCCAGCGGATTGGCGGGATGCACCAGCGAATCGGTGAGGACTCCGGCGGTCTCGTGGATAATGCGCCAGTCGGCCTTGCCGGTCATCGGGTCCTTGTACTGGCGGCGGAGGAAGCGGATGTTGTTGGTATTTTCCAGCTCGTCCATGCTCACCGGCCAGCGTCCGAACTTCACGTAGAATCGCCTGACCGCCAGGGAGTACTGCTCGCCGCGGTCAATGAGCAACTGCTCGCGCTCGCGAGTGCGCTCGAACATGATTCGCGGCACCTCGAAATACAGGGAGACGGCGATGATGGCCGCCAGCACAAACACCATCAGGAGCGCGAAGCCGGACTCCTGGCCGTTACCACGGGGCCGGGTCATCCCTTCTCCTCTTCCGCCAGCGGCAGCGTCTGTTGACTCTTATACTGGGTGTCTTCCACCACGGCCGAATTCACGCCAATGCGGACAATGCGGTAGCGGTTGCGGATGGTTTGACCCTCGCTGGCCACCATGATGTCGTCGCCATCCAGAAAGAAGGCGCTCTTGATGTCCGGCCGCAACGGATTGACGAAGCCGTAGAACTTCAGCGGGATGGGCGGCGGTGGCGGAGGCGGCGGCGGAGCCTGGGGCGCCGGGAGAGGCCGCGGGCCAATAAAGCCGGCGCTCCCCGCGATGATGATTTTCGGCGGTTCCTTGATGGGGGTAGGGGGGCCTGTGCGAACTCGAACAGAGAGCGCATGCTGCCCTCGAACTTCGCGTTCTGCAGCCTGGCCAGAAGATCGAGCCGGAGCGTGGGATCCACTTTCGTGGGATCGCTGGCCAGCAGGCGGGCGCGTTTCATGGACGGCTTGAAGTCTTCCAGACTGGCGTTGCGGGCGGCGGCATTGCTGGCCGGCTTTCGCGATTGTGCGGCGATTGCAACCGGCTGGGACGCCGCGGATTCGGGCGCGACATTGGCGTACGGCGTCAGCCCGTGCCGCGGCGCGGACGCGGCGGGCTCCGACGACCCTCCACCGCTGAACAGATTGGTCCACACCAGGTACGACAGCACCAGCACCAGCACGCCTAGCGAGGCCTTCTTCCATAGCGGTTCCGCCTCAAGTTTTGCCGGCATCCACTTCATGGCAGCGCCTCCGCAACCAGGTTGTCTTCGTCCTCGCGCACGAAGACATTGAAGCGCAGACCGATGTTCAGCTTTCCCGAACCCTGCTGCGGGACCGCCTGCAGACTGTCCACAATCAACAGACGCGACGACTTATCGATGCGATCAAGCAGGTGGATCAGGTCGGCATAGGAGCCGTCGAAGTTGGCCGCCACGGTCATCATGCTGAGGTTGTCGCTGCCTTCCACCGGTTCGGTGGGATAGGAGGCATCCCGGAGAGTGATGCCGGCTTGCTTGGCGTCGTCCACCAGCTCGCCGGCGATGGTGGAGGCGGCGGAGCGGCGGTCGAGAAAATATCGATCCATGAACCGCTGGCCGCCGGAGCGTCCCGATTCCACGCGCGTGGCCAGCAGGCGGGTGCGCGCAAGCAGATCGCGGTTCTGGCGCACCTGGGCCCGCAGATCGGTCAGCTCGGTCTGCAATTCCTCCGGCGAGCCTCCGGGCGGGCGCAATACCATCCACACCGCGGGGAGGTTGAGCAGCACCAGAGCAATGGCCACCAGCCGAGCCACCTCAAGGCTGTTACGCGGCGGCCAGAGGGCGCGCAGGTCTCTAAGCATGGCGAAAGCCCCGAAACGAATTTAGCCGCCGATGAACGCCGCTGAACGCCGATACGATATTTGTTTCCGATCTGCGTTGATCTGCGTTCATCGGCGGCCAAATCATGGTCGACTTAGAATTTCTGCGCATAGCTCACCGTCAGGCGATACCGGTATAGTTGTTCGTTCTGTCCAGGCGGCATGGAACTAATGACCGCGGTGGACCCGAAAGCCGGGGAACCCTCCAGCTTCCGGAGCAGTTCGATGATCGGTGCGGGGTCCGTGGCGCCCACCACCATGTCCAGCTCCACGTGGTTGCGCGAATCGATTTGCGGGAGGCGCACCGAGATGAGGCGCACGTCGTACGGCACCACCTGAGCGAGGTCGCTGAACAGCCGGGTCCAGCTAATGGACTTGCGTTCGATCAGCGCGTTCAGAAATACGCTTTCTTCCAGTACGGCGGCGTTCTCCGGCTGCCGCAGCGTCGAGTTGATTTTCGCCTGACGGCTGTTGATGGAGGCAAGCTCGGCAGTCAGGGTGTTCTTCGTGGCGCGGAGGTCCGCCGCCTGGCCGCGCTGGTTGACGATGTATACAACCTGCACCACCAGCAGAATGGCCAATGCCGCCGCTCCGGCCACGTAACCCACCAGCGCCGCGCGGGTTTTGCGGAACGGCTCGGTGGCCAGATTGATGGAAATTCGAATCATGCCGCCAGAGACTCCATGTAACCCAGCAGACCCGCGTTGGTCCACGATGGCGTGCCGTAGCGCGAGCGCAGCGGCTCCACTTCCACGCCCAGCTCGGTTCGCCAGAAGGGCGCTTCGTCATCCATCATCCGGCCGAAGCCGCACAACAGCAGCCGCTCGGGACGGGCGTGTAATTCGTCCTCGACGAAGGCCACCGTGGGGTGCAGCACCGACAGGATTTCTTCGGATGCCGCGTCCGCCAGCTCCACGCAGCGGGACAGTTTGAGCACCGGGCCGCGCAGCACCATCACCGACAGCGTGCGTCCGCCCAGCTTGGCCAGCATGGTGATGCCCGCCGGTTCCACCATGTGCAGCGCGGCCAGCGCGGAGGTGGTCACTTCGCCCGGCTGAAACCCGGCGGCGCGGAAAGGAGCTTCATAGCGCCACACGATCTCCTGCGGGATCAGCGCCACCACCACGTCAATGCGGCCGGCATCGGCGGGCTGCGCGTAATGGCTGACGATGGCGCTTTCCAGATCGAACGGCACGGTCTTCTTCATGCGAAAACGAACCAGCGCGCGCTGTTCCTCGTGGTTGGCCGGAAAGGCGTCGAAATCGAGCACGGCGGTGCGCGCGCAATAGTCCGGAAGAATGAGCGCGGCATGGACGTTGTGGCCCGAGGTGGGCGGCGCCAGCGCGGCCACTTCCCCGGTGAGCACTTCGGGGGACTGCACGTTGTCGCGGAGCGGCGAGACCGAAATGGCGCCGGGCGGCAGCGGGCGGAAGCTTAGCTCTCGGGGCGCGGCCGTCTTGCCAAAGGCGATGCCGGCCTCGGAAACCTCAAAGGCCCAGGCCGGCGGCGGATCGCCCAGCAATGTGTTCAGGAAAGACATTTTCGTTTTAGCCACGAATGAACACGCATGCACACGAATAGGAACCCGGAAGTCTTATTCGTGTGCATTCGTGTTCATTCGTGGCCATTCTTCAGCCTTCGATGAAGGTGACCTTGTTGATCTCCTTCAAAGTGGTATTGCCCTCGCGCACTTTTTCCACGGCCGCTTCGCGGAGGAAAGTCATACCCTCCTCGCGCGCCTGGCGGCGAATTTCGGATCCCGGGCGCTTGTCCAGAATCATTTCGCGGATGCGCTCGCTCAGATCCAGCAGTTCGTGAATGGCGGTCCGGCCGCGAAAGCCGGTGCCGGAGCACTCAAAGCAGCCGCGCCCCTCGAAGAAATCGACGTCGCGCCACTCGGCGGGCTGGAAGCCGCTCTCGGTCAGGTATTCGTCCGGATAGCGCACCTTAACGCGGCAGTGCGGACAAATCACGCGCACCAGCCGCTGCGCCAGGATGCAGTTCAGCGCGGAGACGAAGTTGTACGCTTCCACGCCCATGTTGAGGAAGCGGCCGAGCACGTCGAGCACATTGTTGGCGTGCACCGTGGTGAACACCAGGTGGCCGGTGAGCGCGGCGTTGATGGCGATCTGGGCGGTTTCCTGATCGCGGATTTCTCCCACCATTACCTTGTCCGGATCGTGACGCAGAATGGAGCGCAGACCGCGCGCGAAGGTGAGGCCCTTCTTTTCGTTGACCGGAATCTGGGTGATGCCCTTGATCTGATACTCGACGGGGTCTTCGATGGTGATGATCTTGTCTTCGTCGTTCTTGATCTCGCTGAGCGCGGCGTAGAGCGTGGTGGTTTTACCCGAGCCGGTGGGGCCGGTAACCAGCACCATTCCGTACGGTTCCTTGATGTAGCGGCGGAACTTCACCAGATCGCGCTCCAGAAAACCCACCACTTCGAGGGACAACTTGGCGAACTTCTCGCTCATCGATTCCTTGTCCAGCACGCGGAGCACGGCGTCCTCGCCGTGAATGGTGGGCATGATGGACACGCGGAAGTCGATCAGGCGGGTCTTGTAGCGGACGCGGAAACGGCCGTCCTGGGGGACGCGGCGCTCGGCGATATCCAGCTCGCTCATCACCTTGATGCGCGAAATGATGGTGGTGTGCCATTCCTTGGCGATGGGCGGCATGGCGTAGTGCAGCACGCCGTCGATGCGGTACTTGATGGCCACTTCCTGGTCGCGCGTTTCGATGTGGATGTCACTGGCGCGGCGTTCGAGCGCGTTGAAGATGGTGGTGTCCACCAGCTTGATGACCGGCGCGATGTCGCTGTCGGCGGCGGCCAGTTTGTCGATGGAGAGGGTCTCTTCGGAGTTTTCGTCGTCGCCCACCACGTCCAGCGCGAAGCCCTCGGTGACTTCTTCCAGCACGCGCTGCGATTGCTCGGTCTTCTTCAGAAGATCGGAGATCTGCGAAAGCGTGGCCACGCGGATGCGCAGCTTGCGGTTGAGCAGAATGGACAGCTCATCGAGCAGGTTGAGATTGCGCGGATCGGCGACGGCGATATCGAGGGTGGTTCCGTTCTCGCCGGCCAGCGGCACGAAGTGGTAGCGGAACATCAGGTCCACGGGGACGGAGTGGAACAGATCCGGGTCGATACGGATGCTCTTCAGGTCGACGAACTCACAGCGGTAGCGGGCGGCGGCCTGCTGAGCCTGCTCGATTTCCTGCTGGGGGTCGCGGAATGTGATCTTGTCAGAGGCCATATTACTCTCTTAGCCACGAATGAACACGAATGCACACGAATAGCGCTTCGGGATACTTAGTCGTGTGCACTCGTGTTCATTCGTGGCCATGTTCTTTCCTTATCGCAGACTGTCCGCCAGGGAGAAGATAGGCAGATACAACGCCACCAGCACGAAGGTCACGAAGCAACCCATGAAGATCATGATGGCCGGCTCGATCAGCGACAGCGCCGCGGTGATGCGCGTGGTGACGTCGTCCTCGTAAAAATCGGCCACGCTGTTGAGCATGGTGGGCATGGCGCCCGTCGACTCGCCCACCTCGATCATGTCGATGGACAGAGACGGAAAAATCTTCGTGGAAACCAGCGCCGACGATAACGACTGCCCCTCCTTCACCAGCCTGGTGACATCTTCCAAAGTGACCTTCAACAGCCGGCTTCCGATGGAGTTCGCGGCCGTATCCAGCGCCTGCACCAGCGGGATGCCGCCCACCAGCAGCGTGCTGAGAATCCGCGAGAACTGGGCCACCAGATATTTGAGCCACACTTCCCCGAATACGGGTATCTTCATGCGGAAGCGGTCCACGCGCGTCTCGCCCGCGTCCGTTTTCGACCACATCCAGAACGCGCCGGCGGCGGCAAAGACTCCGGCGATGCCCAGCAGAATATAGTTGCGCGCGGTGGTGCCTACCGCGATCAGGATGCGCGTGGCCGCCGGCAGAGTCGCCGACATGCTGCGGTACAGCTCGGCGAAGTTGGGCACCACGTAGGTGATCAGAAACACGATCAGGCAGATCACCATGACCATCAGCAGCGACGGGTAGATGAGGGCGGTGATCAGCTTCTTGCGCACCGCCACCGCCAGCTTCTGCCAGGCGACGTAGCGCTCCAGCACTTCCGCCAGGGAGCCGCTCTTTTCGCCGGCCATCACGGAGGTGACGTAGATGGGCGGGAACACTCCCTGCCGTCGAAACGCTTCGGAGAGCAGCGCGCCGGTGCGAACTTCGTCGCGGACGGCCTTGATCCAGACGCCGAGTTTGGGGTCCGCCAGCCGCTCCGAGAGCAGGTCCAAAGACTTGACAATGGGCAGCCCCGCCCGGATCAAGGTCATGAACTGCTGGTTGAAGATGAGAAACTTCTCGGTGCTGAACTTCTTTTTCCTGCGCAGCGGGGTGGGGATGGCGGCGATCTGGCGGCGCGGCCGAATGGAGTAGATCAGAACGCCCTGCTGCGAGTAGCGGTCTCGCAGCTCGCGTTCGGAGTCGGCCATGGCCACCTGCTGGTGGATTTCCCCGCGAGGGTCGGCGTATTTCAGGAGGAATTCAGCCATTACTGGGTCTCCGCCTCGGCCTCGGTTGCCCCAGGAGGGGTGTGGAAACGGAACACGGAGTCGTCGACTTTGGGGTTGACCTTCTCGCCCGCGAACGTGAAGGTGAGAACGGATTGATCGGTGCCGGTGACGACCAGGCGGTGAATCTCAAAACCCGGGTTGACCAGCATTTCCACTTTCGCGTAGGGGAGCTTGTCGGAGTTGGCGAATGCCGTGAGGACCGTGTCCGCGCCTTCGAGTCTGGTCTGGAAATCCTTGAATTCACGGGAGAAATCGAGCTTTCCCAGGAGAAACGCCAGAGGGGCGCGCATGTCTTCGCTGGCCTTCAGCGGGGCGCGCTCCACGCGATGCGCGTCCGGGCTGTACAGATAGACGGTTTTCCCGTCGGAAACGAACAACTTGCCGGCGGGCGCGGTGTAATCCCAGCGCATCCGTCCGGGCTTGCGCAGGAGCAGCAGGCCGCTTTCCGGGCGGCGGCTGCGGCCTTCCGCCGTATATTCCTCAGTAAAAAGGACTTGCAGAGTTTTCGCGTGGTTATAGTGATCTTCGATTCCCTTGAGCATGCGCTCGAGGCCGGCGTCGGCGAACGCAGGAGCCGCGGCCAGCAGGCACACCAGGAACGGGAGACGGTTCACATAAGGTGTGACGCGCCGGGGGCTGGAAACGTGGATGCGAAGTATCACGGCAACTGGTGGCGCGCTACGTTCTGGCTGGTGGCATTCTGGAAGCATGCCGTTCCACGTGGGAGGACACAAGCCGATAGCCCGTCCGGCCCGAGCGTCCGGCATCAAGGTGAGACTTCAGCTAATTGCCTTTGGAGGCTTGCTCCTTAGCTTTGGGTATATTTCGATTCTCGCGTGGCGTCCACCTTGTCGTTAACTATCAGAACATGCCTGTGTATTCCGGAGCTGTGCTGGGAACCGGCGGGGCGCTGATCCTTCTTGCCGCGATTCCATTTTCGTGGATCGAAGGGGTCTTTCGCTGGCTCGATTCGGATCGACACGGGAAGGACATCTCTCAGCAGAAGACCGAAAGGCATCACAAATAGAACGAGTCCCGATGCGGGCTGGGCTGCTCGCACCTGCTATGGTGAAGGCGCCACTTGTGGTCGCCTTGGCGGAGTGCCCGCGAGTTGGTCTATAGGGCGGCCAGAAGATCGAATTCAAAGTTCGGCGACATCATCACCATGATTCCGAAACGGCCGGATGCGACTAACGAATGCACGCCCGCGCAGCGCCGCATCATCGATGCGCAGTTTGCCGAGGGTTTGGACGAGCTCAAGCGCGGTAGAACGCACGGTCCTTTCGAGGCTCATCGCGAGATGGTCGAGTTTTTGCACGCTCAGGTGAAGAAGGCCGGAGCCAGGGGTAAAGGAAGCAAGACCTCATGAATCGGCGGGTAGCGCAGCGGGCGATGAGGAACTACGTCGGCGCTCCGCCTGGGGTGATCGCGGGAAGGCGGGTTCAGTAGTTTGTACCCGATCTCAGGTTGAGCTAAAGCTTTCCCCCTGGTAGCCGATATACGGACAGGTGCAAATAACCGAAATCTCCCCGGAACTGGCGGATGCGGCGGATGTACTCAGCGACCAGTTGCGCGTGCACCTGCAACGGCTGGCGGTCTGCCTGCTTCCCCATGCCGAGGCGCTGGACCGGAAGTTCGTTGCGCGCCTGAAGCGCCTGGGGTTCGAGCCGAAGATTCGCACCGCCCTGACCTCGCTGACGCCGGGCGCGGCCGCGTTCATTCTGGGGAGCGGACGGCCGCCGCTGAAGTTCATCGAACAGGTGGAATACAACGGGCGGCGTCTGGCCAAGCTGAACATCTCGCCCAGCTCCATCATTGAAGCGCTGCAGGAATACGACAACCTGCTGACACCCACCCTGAAGCGCCTGCTGCCACGCGAATACGCCAACTTCCAATGGGTGCGGGAACAGCTTCACTTCTGCGTCATCCTGACCCTGAACAACGCGTACTACCAGGTCCGCGAGGCCGAAACGCAGGCATTTTATGAGTTGTTCCGGGTGGAGCTGGAATCGCGGAACCTGGATGAATTGTTGCGGCGGTTCCTGCAAACGCTGGTGCAGGTGTGCCGCGCCGACGCCGGCCAGCTCTATCTGCTGAACGAAACGCGGAATTCGTGGATTTTGCAGGCCAGCGCGACAGCGGGCGGACGGATGTTGAACGCGGGCCAGCACTTGCCGGCCAGCGTGGCGCGCGTGCGGCTGCTCGAAAAGCCACGCCAGCTGGATCCTCAAAACGGCGGCGGGCGGTTTCTGCTGGACCCGAACTGGGCGAAGAAGTACAAGTCCTGCTGGTCGATTCCGCTGGCCACCAACGGGCACACCGAAGGGGTGATGCAGTTTGGCTTTTCGAGGCCGTACGAGTGGCTGCCGCGGGAGCAGGACCTGCTGGCCGCCGCCGCCGAACGCTGTCTGATGGCCGCCGAAAAGGCCCGGCTCATGGAAGATCTGGCGGCTCGCGAGGACCAGGTCCGCCAGCTCGCCGAGCATATGCTGCACGTGGAGGAGATGGAGCGGCGGCGCATCAGCCGCGAGCTGCACGACGAAGCAGGCCAGTCTTTGCTGTGCATCCGGCTGCAGATGGAGCTGCTGGAACACTCCATCCCGACGGAGAACGCGGAATGGATTGCGCGCCTGCGCGAGGCTCGCGAAATGACCGAGCACACCATTCTGGAGATGCGCCGGCTGATCGCGGCGTTGAGCCCGGCCGTATTGGAGCAGCTTGGCCTGGGGGCGGCGGTGCGGCAACTGGTGAACCGGTTCCGCCGGCTGCATCCGTGCCGGGTGCGGCTGCATCTGGCTCGACTAGGGCCAATACCTCAGAATACCGAGATCATCTTATACCGGCTGGTACAAGAGTGCTGCAATAACATCGGCAAGCACTCCAGCGCGCGGAACGTAAACATTTCCGCGAGTTCCGCCGATGGAATAGTCAGATTGACCGTTGAAGACGACGGTATCGGATTCAACGTGGATGAGGCGCTGGCGCGGCGTGATTCGTTCGGCCTTTCGGGGATGCGGGAACGAGTGGCTCTGCTGGGTGGGCGTTTCGAAGTCAGAAGCTGGCCACCGGGAGCCGAAGGTACCGAGGGCAAGCGAAAAAACAAGGGAACGAAAATACTGATTTCGTTGCCGCTGGGGAACGAAGGCCGACGAGCAAGATAGGCAGGACAAGCGAGTCGGGACCTGGGCGTCAGGCGGAGACGGATCCGGAGAGACCAGGCAGGGTTTTATGGCCAAAATTCGCATAATGCTGGCAGACGACCACACACTCTTTCGCCAGGGCATCAGAACCTTGATCGCCGCTGAATCGGACATGGAAGTAGTCGGCGAAGCCTCTAACGGCGGGGATGCGGTGGACAAGGCGAATGAGGTTCGTCCCGATGTCGTGCTGATGGATATCGGCATGCCGGGTCTGAGCAGCTTCGAGGCAACGCGGCAGATCCGCAAGAATCGGCCGGAAACCAAGGTTTTGTTCCTCACCATGTACGACGACGAAGACTACCTGGTGGAGGGCATGGAAGTGGGCGCCAGCGGCTATGTGCTGAAGGACAGCCCGTCGCAGCAACTGGTGGCCGCGGTCCGCGACATTTGCCGCGGCGGCAGCTACCTGAGTCCGCGGATGCTTTCGCAACTGGTGGACGATTTCCGCTCGCGCATCAAATCCGCGAACCGGCTGCCCCGATTCGCCACGCTGACCACTCGCGAGCGCGAAGTGCTGAAGATGCTCGCCGAAGGCAACTCCGTGAAAGAGATCGCCTGCGATCTGAACCTCAGCGTCAAGACCGTCGAAGCGCACAAGTTCAATCTCATGCGCAAACTCGACATTCACAACAAGGCGCAACTGGTGCAGTACGCCATTCAGAAGAAGATCATCAAGATTCCGAATCTGGTCTGACGGTCACTCCTCCGTCGTTTCTCCTCCGGGCGGCTGCATGCCGCCCGGAACCACCCTCGACCAGATTCATCTGAGATCTTCTTCTGATCCGTACTGCACCAGTGCGCCTTTGTGAATCCAGCTGCGCATCAGTGAACTCGGCGCTTCCACGTCTACGCTGATTCAGATCCAGCGATCTCCTTCACATGCCTTCGCAGCATCTTCAGCACTTCGCCTCCCTCAGCTGCGCACGCCCCTCCCCCCCCGCGGCGGCAGCTACCTGAGTCCGCGGATGCTTTCGCAACTGGTGGACGATTTCCGCTCGCGCATCAAATCCGCGAACCGGCTGCCCCGATTCGCCACGCTGACCACTCGCGAGCGCGAAGTGCTGAAGATGCTCGCCGAAGGCAACTCCGTGAAAGAGATCGCCTGCGATCTGAACCTCAGCGTCAAGACCGTGGAAGCGCACAAGTTCAATCTCATGCGCAAACTCGATATCCACAACAAGGCGCAACTGGTGCAGTACGCCATTCAGAAGAAGATCATCAAGATTCCGAATCTGGTCTGACGGTTACTCCTCCGTCGTTTCTCCTCCGGGCGGCTGCATGCCGCCCGGATTTTCTCATTCTCAGGGCGCCAAACTCACCCAGTCGCGAATCCATTCCGCAATTAGCCAGAGCGGGGCGCGGCGGCCTTGTGCGACCTTGAAGAAGAGTGCGGACACTCTGGCACAAGATCAGCGAAGCGCTGGACCTGGGCGTACGCCAGCAGGTGACGCGAGCCGGGCTGGTGTATTCGGTGGTCTGCGCGCTGGTGGCGGTGGCGGCGTTCGCTTCCGCGAACAACCTGCTTTTCCTGATTCTGTCGGCCATGCTCTCCACGCTGCTGGTGTCGGGCTTCATCAGCCGCCTGTCGCTGGCCGGCCTGCAACTCGATTTCGTCCTGCCCGAACATATTCCCGCCAACCGCCGTTTGCAGGGCCGCGTGGTGGTGCGCAACGTGAAGGCGTGGATGCCGTCGTTCTCCATCCACCTGGCGCCCGCGGACGCCAGTTCGGTTTCGCCGCCGCTGTACTTCCCCATGATCCCCGCGGGCGCCGGAGTGAACGGTCCGGTGGAGGTGTTCTTTCCGAGGCGCGGGCTTTATCGGGAAGGCAGCTTCCGCCTGTCCACCCGGTTTCCCTTCGGTTTCGCCGAGCGGCGCGTGCAGATGCAGATGGGGCGCGATCTGGTGGTCTATCCGTCCATCGACCCGCAACCGGGGTTCGAGGATCTGTTCGCGTCGCTGGCGGGGGAACTGGAGGCGTACGCGCGCGGACTGGGGCACGATTTCTACCGCATCCGGCCCTACGAGTCCTTCGAAAGCTCCCGCCACGTGGATTGGAAGGCCACGGCGCACACCGGCGACCTGCAAATCCGCGAATTCGCGCGCGAGCAGGAGCTGGCCGTGGAGATGTGGCTGGATCTGGACGTTCCGCCGGAACAGGAGGAGTGGTTCGAGCGCGCCGTGAGCATGTGCGCGTTCCTGGCGTGGCGGCTTACCGAGCGCGGCGCGCAGTTCCGGCTGTGCAGCCAGGATTTCAACGCGCGCGTTCCGGAAGAAGCGGACGTTTATACTATCCTGAAGTATCTGGCGCTGGTGGCGCCGGCGCGCGGAAAATCGCTGCCCGCTCCCGACAATGACGTGGTCTTTCGCATCGTTTTCAGCGCCTCTCCGGAACGTCTGGCGGCGGCCGGGCAGGAGATGGCCGGGCTGCGCGTGCGCCTGGCTGGTCCTGACGCTTTCAGCGTGCCTGGCGCAGACAACGGGTCCGCAACAACAACCGCAACAAGCGGCCGCGCCCCCCGTTAGCACCACCATCAACGTCACCGATACGGTGGAGGAAGATTCGCCGTCCACGGTGACGGTGCTGACCACCGACAGCATCCTGAAGCTGATTGGTCTGGATCTGGACGACCTGCTGCGCATCATCCCGGGATTCCAGTTGTACCGGCGCTCCGACAGCCTGGTGGCCAACCCAACCACGCAGGGAGTCTCGCTGCGCGGGCTCGGTTCCAACGGCTCCAGCCGGACGCTGGTGTTGTGGGATGGAATTCCGGTGAACGATCCGTTCGGCGGATGGGTCTATTGGACGCGTCTGGATCCGGACGAAATGCAGCGCGTGGAGGTGACGCCCAGTTCGTCGACATCGGCTTTTGGGGATCGCGCCATGGGCGGGGTGATGGCGCTGTTCTCGCGCGCGGCGCGGGGCGACAGCTACCTGCAATACGACCACGGCAGCGACAACGAACAGGACCTGCGCACCGGGTTTGCCGAGGCGTTGCGGCACTGGGCCGCTTCCGCCAATGTGCGCATGTACACCACCGATGGCTATTTCATTGTGCCCGCCAACTTGCGGGGCAGCGTGGACCAGCCCGCGGGCGACAACTTCGTGGCCGGCGATCTGCGCCTCGACTATTTCAAGGACCAGGAACGGTTCTTCGTGCGGCTGGATATCCTCGCCGAGCATCGCAACAACGGCACCGCCGACCAGCGGAACTCAACCGGCGAGGGAACCATCGCCACCAACTACGCGCGCGTGTTCGGCAGCAACCAGATCTCGGTGTTGGGCTGGTACACGCAGGAGGCGTTCCGAGCGACGTTCTCCAGCGTGAGCGCGGACCGCGACTCGGAGAAGATCACCGACCGGCAGACGGTGCCCGCGGACGGCGGCGGAGGAGCGGCTTACTGGACCTACTCGCGGCCTCACTGGAAAACGCTGGCGGGAGCGGACGCCGAGCGCGACGGCGGCCGGAGCACGGACCGCCTGCTGAGCGGAACCGTGGTCACCGGCGGGCATCAGACGGAAGGGGGAGGCTTCGGGCAGATGCAATTCACCGACGGTCCCATTGGTCTGTTCGGGGGCATGCGCGGCGACCAGGCGGGCACGGGAGGGGCCATCCTCAGCCCCAGCGGTGGGTTTGCGCTCGGCCATCACCGGTGGCGGGGCCGCGGGTCGGCGTGGCGGAGCTTCCGCGCCCCCACGCTCAACGAGTTGTACCGGCCATTTCAGGTGGGCGAGGTGCTGACCGAGGCGAATCCATCGCTGCTTCCCGAGCGGCTGTTCGGAGCGGAGATCGGCGGGGATTTCGTGGGCGAGAAGACCCACATTGGTCTCACCCTGTTTCGCGATTCGCTGCACAACCTGATCGACAACACCACGTTGAGCCAGACCGGCAACTTCATTCTGCGCGAACGGATGAACACGCCGCCGGCCCTGTCGCGCGGCATCGACGCGGACGTGGACCGCACCTGGCACAACTGGCAGGGGCAGCTCTCCTATCTTTTCGTGGACTCGCATTATGACGCGACGGGATTGCGTATTCCGGAAGTGGCGAAGAACCAGGGCTCGGCTTTGCTGGCTTACAAGAGGAAGGATCTGGTGTTGTCAGCTTCGCTGCGAACGTATTCGTCGCAGTTCGATGACGATCTAAATCATTTCCTGCTGCCGGGGTTCGCCTCCATCGATGCGGGAGCGAAGGAGCGGGTGAGCAAGTCGGTATGGGTGCTCGCGGAGATGGAGAATGTTCTCAATCGCCAGTATTACGTGGCTCTGACGCCGCTGCCGAACATCGGCGAGCCGCGTTTGTGGCGCCTGGGCCTTCGCTGGGAACAGCACTGACCCGGGGCACGCGGGGCGCTCGCGCGAACTGAGTCTTGTTACTGGACCACGACTTGTGGCGCGGAGCCCTGGGTGCGGAACTCGTACTGCTGGATTTCCATGGCGGCCAGGCCCTGGTCGTAGCGAACGATACGCCCGCGGGCAACCAGCTTCAGGCTCACCTTACTGTTCAGTTGCGCCGGCCAGTTGATGGCCACTTCGACGCGCCGTCCCGGAAGCAGGACGCCGTCGGTGGAGAACAGAACGCCGTTGCTGCTCATATTCACGGTCTTGCCGGCGCCGGTTTCATCGCCATTTCTTTTGCTTACGATCTTATATCGCAAGGCACGCTCCATGGGAAACCTGTCGGATGCGCGCCGCTCGCTGGCTTCTTTTCTGTTTTTCACCTAGGCCTCATGTAGGTCTAATTTCGGGCATGGCGGGTGTACGGACAATAGCGGTTTCGTCACATTCCTGGGGGGTACGGCGCTGGCGCGCCCTGGTACCTTCGGAGCCGAAGTTTGGGTAAACGTCTTTCCTGGAACTTTCGCATGTGCTAAAAGCTGGTTATGCCATTCACGCTTAAGGGCAAAAGCGCCCTGGTAACCGGGTCCGGCCGGGGGATCGGCCTGGCCATCGCGAGGGAGCTGGCGGGCTGGGGCGCCTCGGTGATGATTTCGGACATCGACGAGACTGCAGCCCGGGAGGCCGCCAGGGCCCTGGGCTCCGCGGCTAAGTACCTGGCAGGAGACCTTACTTCGGCGGAGTTCCCGCAAAAGCTTGTCGACGCCACGGTGGACGCGTTCGGGTCCCTGGACGTTATTGTCAACAACGCGGGCTATACCTGGGACAACGTCATCCAGAAGACCACGGACGAGCAGTTCCAGGCGATGCTGGACGTTCACCTGGTGGCGCCGTTCCGGGTGCTGCGGGCGGCCTCCGGCTGGCTGCGCGAAGCGGCGAAACGCGAGACGGCGGAGGGCCGGCGGGTGATGCGCAAGGTGGTGAATATCACATCCATCAGCGGAATTGACGGCAACCCGGGCCAGGCCGGTTATTCGTCGGGCAAGGCGGGGGTGGTGGGGCTGACCAAGACCATGGCGAAGGAATGGGGACGTTATAACATGAACGTGAACGCCGTGGGTTTCGGACTGATTGAGACACGGCTGATCCAGCCGCTGGCGGGCGAGGCGGCCAGCATTGAGATGAAAGGGCGGCAGATTCCGGTGGGCGTGCAGCCGAGCGTGCTGGAAGCCGCCCGCGCCGCAGTCCCTCTGCGCCGCCTGGGCTCACCCGAGGAAGCCGCTCAGGCGGTGCTGTTCTTCTGCTCGCCGCTATCGGACTATGTGACGGGCGAGGTGCTGGTGTGCAGCGGGGGGATGCACTTCTGAGGGATCAGGCCGCCTATTCACGACGGCGTTACGGCGCAATGGTCTTTCCCTTTTTGTTGACGTAGACCGTAGGCCCGCCGAATCCGACGGCCGCGAGCCCGTCGGAGAACGGCCACCAGGCACCGACCTTCTTCAGTGCCGGCACTTCGGACCCTGAATGATCGATGTAAACGCAGTCGTCGGCACAGGCCACCGCAAGACCGTCCGAGAAATCGCCGGCCGTCGAGTACCGGGCCGGCATGACCATCTTCCCGTCGCGGTCCTTTCGCTGGTGAAGGTCCCCGTCAAGCAAACTACTTCGCTCCAAACGTAGATTCTTGCCAGCCCCTCGTGAAACTCGCCGGCCGATTGAAAGCGCGGCTCAATCACCATCCGGCCAGTCGTATCGATGTAGCCCCATTTGCGCTCCACCCTGACCGGCGCCAGGTCGTCGATGAAATCCCGCACGTCATCGAAGCGAGGGGGAATGGCAAACTTCCCCCTTTCGTTAATAAATCCCCATTTCCGATTCGGCAGTTCGTCGCCCGCCAAGCCGCGAAAGAAATCGCGCTCGTCAACAAAAACGGGAGCGATCGCGATGTGACCTTTCCGGTCCATGAATCCCCAGACGCGACCCCGAACAACTTGAAACAGCGGACCTGCTCCCGCCCCTTTTCGTGGGGTTCCGGACCGTCTCGGCACTCGCGCACGCCAGCGCAAGCGCCGCCGCAATCAGTGCCCTCAGAAGCATTCTGCCTCAATTCTACTCGCGCTTCTCCCGTGCGATGGCCCCCACTACAGCCTTCGTCGCGCGCAGGTAATCCGCGGGCGACAGCAGCATCTGCGAGCCGCGCAGCCCCGCCGACACTGAGATCATGTCGAACAACTCTATGGTTTCGTCCGCCCACACCGGGTACTCGCGTTTGCAGCCCAACACGGTCACGCCGCCGCGGATGTACCCGGTGAGCCCTTGCACGTCCTTTAGAGCGGCCATCTCCACGTGCCGGTCGCCGGTCAACCGCGCCAGCGCCTTCGCGTCCAGCTCCTGATTGCCGGGGATCACCGCCAAATACACGCCGCCGCGGCCTCCCCGCGCCACCAGAGTCTTGAACACCTGCTCGGGGGGCAGCCCCACTTTGCGCGCGACGGTCTCAGCCGACAGGTCCTCGTCCACCTCATACTCCACGAGCCGGTAGGGAATCCCCATAGAATCGAGGATACGTGTAGCATTTGTCTTCATGCGCACCTGTCACCTGCAGAGTAACCTTTTGAGCCTGGGGCGGTATTCAATACCGTGAGCAGCGTTACGGACACCGACCTCATGAACGAGGTCAGCCGCGGCCGCACTGCCGCGCTCGCGGAGCTGTTCGAGCGCCATCACCGCCCGCTCTATCGCTTTTTTCTGCGGATGACCGGCGACGGCGGGCTGAGCGAGGACCTTGCCCAGGAGGTGTTTTTCCGGGTGTTGAAGTACAAGGACACCTACCACCCGGACCGGCCCTTTCAGGCGTGGATGTACCAGATTGCGCGGAACCTGATGACGGACACCGCGCGGAAAAGGAAATTCGAAGTGTTACCCGGTGATTTCGAGGCGGTTTCCGATCGTGATGGCGCGGACGAAGAGCTGGTGCGCAGCCAGGAGATCTCGCTGCTGCGGCGGGCGCTGGCGTGCCTTCCGCTGGAAAAGCGCGAGGTGCTTATACTGAGCCGCTTCCAGAACCTGAAGTATGAGGAGATCGCGGCGATGCTGGGGTGCGAAGTGAACACGGTGAAGGTGCGGGTCTATCGGGCCGTGCGCGCGCTGGGCCAGACCTACAAGCAGCTCGCGGGAGAGAAGACGGTATGAACTGCGACGAAGCAAGGAAATATTTCGTGGATGTGTGGCGCGGGGCGCGGGATGTGCCGGCTGAACTGCACGACCATCTCACTGAGTGCGCGGCGTGCCGCCTGGAGGTGGACGAACTCGGCCGCGTGTGGACGCGTCTGGAGGCGCTGCCAGTGCCGGAGCCGAGCCCGCGTTTGCGCCAGGAATTTTACACGCGGCTCTCGAATTATCGCGAAGGCAGCCGGCGGATGAGTTTCGCGTGGCTGCGCAATCCGGCCTTTCAAGCCATCGCGGCAGTGGTGATTCTGGCGGCGGGCGTGGGCATCGGACGCTTCCCCGGCCGCGGGAACGACGCTACCGTGGCCCATCTGCAGGATGAAGTGACGGATATGAAGCAGATGGTGGCGATGGCGCTCCTGCGGGAACAATCGGCCGGCGAGCGGCTGAAAGGTGTCGACTGGGTGGTGCAGACGCCGGACGCAAATCAGCAGGTGCTGGACGCTTTGATCACCACCGCGAATCACGATTCGAACGTGAACGTGCGGGTAGCCGCCATTGAGGCTCTGGGGCGGTTCGCGGAGGCGCCCTCGGTGCGCACGGCGCTGCCGAAATCGCTCAGCCGGCAGGATTCGCCGCTGGCGCAGATCGCCGTGCTGGACGAGATCGTTGAGCTGCGCGAACGCAGCGCGACGCCGGTGATTCAGGGCTTGATCACGCAGACGGATGTGAATCCGGAAGTGAAGCAACACGCCCAGTGGGCGCTGCGGCAACTCGAATAGGGAAGAGGATATTGCAATGAACAGGATTCGCGTGGCTCCGCTCCATAACTGTCGCGGTTCGGTACTGACCCGATGGGGTCGACGAGCGGTTCTTATGTTCGCTGTGCTGGGCCTGGTTTCGGTATTCGCCGCCGAGCAAAAGGAAACAACCGAGAAGGTATTTCATGGCGCCGCCGGTGGACGCCTCACCATCGAGAACGTGAGCGGACCGATACAAGTGACCGCGGCTCCGGGGCCCGATGTCCGCGTTTCCATCGTGAAAACCGTCGAAGCCAACTCCGCGGAGGAAGTGGCGAGAGGGCAAAGCGAAGTGGTTCTGGAATCCGGCCAGGAAGGCGCCGACGTGCGGCTGCACGTGAAGTTCCCGTGCGAGCACAGTTGCTGCGGATGCTGGGACGACCGGCACTACGAGGTCCGCTACGAGTTTCGGGTGGAGGCGCCGGCGGGCATGACGCTGAAGCTGTCCACGGTGAACGACGGCGACGTCACGGTGCACGGGGCTTTCGGCGACTTCGTGGTGAGCAACGTGAACGGCAGCATTGCAATGACGGACATCGCCGGATCGGGCGAGGCGCATACCGTGAACGGGAAGGTGACGGTGGACTTTGCGAAGAACCCGGCCGGGCCCACTTCCTTCAAATCGATCAACGGCGAGCTTCGGGTCTCCTTCCAGCCGGGCCTTTCGGCCGACGTGCAGTTGAAGACATTCAACGGAGAAGCCTGGACGGATTTCGACGGCGCCACGCTGCCGTCGGACGGCGGGCACTGGACCGGGAAGCGCTACTCGCGGGACCGCTTTACCGGCATTCGCATTGGCAACGGAGGGTCGGCCATCAGCTTCGACACTCTCAACGGCAATATCTACATTCTTAATCGGGGAAAGAAATCATGAAAAGCTCAGCATTCGTTATAGCCGCCGCGGTTATCGCCGCCGCGCTGGCAGGTTGCGCCTTCGCGCAGGACGGCATACGGATTCCGTTCAGCGATCCGTCGCGGCCCGGCCGGGTGGTGGTGCATACGCTCAATGGGAACATCGTGGTGAAGGCGGGCCCGCCTGGCGTGGTCACCGTGGAGACGAAGGATACGCGCCATCATAAGGAGCGCTCCGACGGGCTGCATCGCATCCCCATTCAACCCGGCATCCAGATGGAGGAATCCGAGAACACGGTGACCGTCTCATCGAACCCGCCCGGCGATACCGACCTGTTTGTTACGGTGCCGGAGCAGAATGCGACCCTGAAGGCAAACTCGATCTCCGGCGACATCACTATTGACGGAGTGGGCGGCGATATCGAAGTGGACGCGACCAATGGCAAGGCCACGCTGACGAATATCTCCGGCTCGGCGGTGGCGCACTCTTTAAACGGCGGCGTCACGGCAGAGTTTGCGAAGGTTGCGCCGGACAAGGCCATGTCCTTCAGCTCGCTAAACGGCGACATCAACGTGACCTTGCCGCCGGCCACGCGCGCGCGGCTGAAGATGAAGACCGACAATGGCGAACTGTACACCGACTTCGATGTGCAACTGGAGCGCAACGGGGCGAAGGTAGTCGAGGATAGCCAGAACGGCAAGCACCGCATCAAGCAGGACCACACCACGTACGGGACCATCAACGGCGGCGGCCCGGAGATGGAATTCACCAGCTTCAATGGGAGTATCTATATCCGCAAGACCAAGTGATGCTGGCCACGAATGAACACGAATGCACACGAATAACGGCTTCACTCGTCGCTAATCATCACTGATGCGCGCGCCTCCTGCGGAGGTAGGCGGGCACGTCGAGATCGCTCATTGATAGCGCTGGGGCCGGCTCTTCGGCGGGCATTTGCGGCATTGCCACCGGTGGAGGCTCGGGCTCCGGTTCGGGTTCGGCCATCGCTTCCATCACCGGCTCGGGCTCTGGCTCCGGTTCGGTGACGAACGGAAACGTGGAGAATTCCGGCTCCACCGGCCGGGGAGGCTCCGGCGCCGCTTCGACAATTACCGCGGCTGTCGCGGGCCGGGCGATGGTGGGCAGGTTGTCGCGCTGGAAGCCGGTGGCGATCACGGTGATCTTCACTTCGTCTTCCATGTCCTCGTCGAGCACGACGCCGAAGTTGATCTGCACGTCCTCATTCGTAGTGGCGCCGCGGATGAGCGAGCAGGCTTCGTTCACGTCGTGCAGGCTCAGATGGCTGGACGCGGTGATGTTGATGAGCACGCCGCGCGCGCCCTTCACGCCGCCTTCCTCCAGCAGCGGACTGCTGATGGCCTGGCGCGCCGCTTCCACGGGAGCGCGTTCGCCGCGGCAGGTGGCGGTGCCCATCATGGCGTAGCCCATGCCCAGCATGATGGCGCGGATATCGGAAAAATCGCGGTTGATCAGGCCCGGCGTGGTGATAATGTCGGAGATCCCCTGTACGGCCTGGCGCAGCACGTCGTCGGCCAGCTTGAACGCTTCGAAGAAGCTGGTGCCTTTGGGGACCAGTTCCAGCAGACGGTCATTGGGGATGGAGAGGACCGTATCCACGGTGGAGGCCAGCTCCGCGAGTCCCTTTTCGGCCTGCTTCATGCGCCGCGGCCCTTCGAAGGCGAACGGACGCGTGACCACGGCCACGGTGAGGGCGCCCATCTCGCGCGCCAGCGACGCCACCACGGGCGCGGCTCCAGTGCCCGTGCCGCCGCCCAGCCCGGCGGTGACGAACACCATGTCGGCGCCTTCCAGAATTTCAATGATGCGCTCGGTGTCCTCCAGCGCGGCCTGCCTGCCGGTGCCGGGATCGGCGCCCGCGCCCAGGCCGTTGGTGATCTTGGTCCCGATGGCCAGCTTATTGGGCGCCAGCGAGGCGTTGAGCGCCTGCGCGTCGGTGTTGAGAATGTGGAACTCGACGCCGGAGAGCCCCTCGCTGATCATGCGAGCCACTGCGTTGGAGCCGCCGCCGCCCACGCCGATCACCTTGATCTTCGTGCCCGTCGGAATTTCATCCTGAATAGCGAATTTCAGCCCTTCCATTTCTGATCCTCCCGGTTGATTCCACTTCCGCTCGATCACTCTCGCGGTTCGGTTACTTCTGATCCACTTCCGCTCGATCACTCTCGCGGTTCGGTTATCGCAGCACCAGCCCGATAAGTCCTGGCGCCTTTCGTTTCCACTCGCGCTTCAGCTTCAGACGCGCGGAGTACATGCACAGCCCGGCCGCGGCGGTCCACGCGGCGTTGTTGGTTTCGTCGGGCCAGTTCTCCATTCCGATGGCCAGCCCCAGCCGCGCGGGCACGTTGAGAACGCGCTCGGCCATATCGCATATTCCGGTGAGCAGCGCGCCGCCGCCGGTGAGCACCACGCCCTCCAGCAAATTCTGCTCCATGCCCACCGAGCTGAGCGCTTCCTTCACAAACTGAAACAGCTCTTCAGCGCGCGCTTCGAGAATTTCATTGAGCACCCGGCGCGGCGCCTCGCGCGGCACGCGACCCTCCGGCGATGGCACCTCGATCAGGCTGTTGTCGGCGGTGAGGCCGAGGATGGCGCAGCCGTATTCGCGTTTGATCCGCTCGGCGTCTTCATACGACACCTTGAGCACCCACGCGACATCGCGCGTGAAGTGATCGGCGGAGATGGGAAGGCTCTTCGCCAGCACCAGCGATTCGCCCTCGTAGACCACCATGTCGGTGGAATCGCAGCCAATATCCACCAGCGCCACGCCGCGCGTACGGTCTTCGGCGAGGATGGCGGCGTAGGCGGCGGCCATGGGCTCGTAAGCGGTCTCCTCCACGGCATAGTGGGCCTGATGGACGGCGTTCACCAGGGCATTGTGCTCGTGCTTCCATGTGGTGATGACGTGAACGTTCGCTTCGAGGCGCGTGCAGGTGGCCCCGTTCGGATTCTGGCAGCCGGCACGACCGTCCACGGTGAAATCCTGCGGGCAGATCTGCAGCAGGCAGCGGTCGTCGTCCAGACGGACACTGGCGGCGCGCTCGAGCGCGAAGTTGATCTGCTCGCGGGTCACCGGCCGCGGGCGGTTGAACTCATAAGCTCCGCTGTTGTCGAAGCCGAGGACGCCTTCGCCGCCCACGCCCACAACCATGCCTTCCACGGTGACGCCGGCCTTCTTTTCAGCCTCGCGGACGGCGGCGCCGATGCAGATGGTGAGCAGGGCGGGGTCGGACAAGCGGTCCCGGCTCCAGCCCGCCGAATCCACGTCGCCATGGCCCAGGTAGCGGAGACGCCCCTCCTCCACCACGCCAATGACGCACCGCGTACGCCGTCCCCCCGCATCCAGCCCGGCAACGTAGAGTGGCTTGTTGCTCATTATCGTTATTGGCCTCCACCGGCGTTCTGGGACACGGCGATAATCTGGTCGTCGATGCGCAGATCCAGTTCCGCCGCCGCGGGCAGGCGATGGCGGATGTTCGGGAACTGATCGACGAAGGTCTGCATGCGGCTGGCGAAGTTGTGATCGCCGAGGTCCAGCAGCACGGTCTGGTTCTGAATCTTTTCGCGCACCTTCAGGTTGTCGAGATCGGTGACGTCGATTTCGGACACGCCGGATTCCAGCGCGCCCAGGTCTCTGGTGAGTTGCTGCATGCGATGCACGCGCAGCGCGCGGTCCTGAATGGGCGCGCCGGGGTTCAGGCCGGAGATCACCGGAAGGTCGAAGCGGGCGCGGGCGGGCTGCTCCAGAATGACGCCGTCGGCGTCGATGAGCGCGTACCGCGACATCTCCCCGAAGGGGATCTGCAGGAACGCCACGGGCTGGCGCTCCTCAATGCGCACGTCCAGCTCATTGGGCCAGATGCGCCGGACGGACGCGTCCTGCACCCAGCTCATGCGCAGCAATTCGTTGCGCCGTTCGGCCAGAGGCAGCAGGTAAACGCTGCGGTTGAAATCGGGCTGGAACACGCGCAGAATTTCCGCGCGCGAAGACCATTTCACGCCGGAAAGGTGCAGGTTCGGACTCTCCTGGCCGTACTCGGACGGAGGAGGCAACGCGAACCGCGCATCCTCGATCAGGAAATTCTCCACGCGCTGCGCGCCGTAAATGGCGCCGGCCAGCAGAATGACGATGGCCACGCCCAGCAATCCATAGCGGACCATGCGCAGCGTCGACGCTCTGCGTTCCTTTTTGTTCGAGCCACTGGCAGAGGCCATGATCACTCGCCTCCCTTCAAGCGTTCCAGCAGACGATCTCCCGCCTGCCAGACGTTCCCCGCGCCGAGCGTCAAAACCAGATCGCCTCGGCTGCGCCACTGCTGCAGACGGCATCCACCGCTTTGCCGATGGTACCCGAATACTCCACGCCAGCGGTGACCGAATTGACGGATGCGTTCCGCCAGCGCTTCGGCCGTGACGCCTTCGATGGGCTTCTCCGACGCCGCGTAGATGTCCAGCAGGAACACGCCGTCGGCCTGATGAAACGAGCGCGCGAATTCGTCGAGCAGATGCTGCGTGCGGGTGTAGCGGTGCGGCTGGAAGATGACTAGCATGCGCGTGTAGTCGCACTGTCGGGCGGCCGCGAGGGTGGCGCGAATCTCCGTGGGGTGGTGGCCGTAATCGTCCACCACGGTGACGCCCTTCTTTGCCGCGCCGCTGGAAGCGCCGGTCCACGCCGCTGTATTGGTCGAGCGCCTGGCGCGCTTTTTCCACTTCGACGCCCAGTTCCAGACCGACGGCCAGCGCCGCGATAGCGTTCAGCACGTTGTGGAAACCGGGGACGTTCAGGTGAAACTCGCCGAGATCGCCATCGGGACCGCGCACGGAGAATCGGCTGGAAAGATGAGCGCAGGCCTGGTCCGTGCACCTGCAACTGCGCCTGCGGGCTTTCGCCATAGGTGATGGCGCGCCGGTTGATGCGCGGCAGAATCTGTCTGCACGTTTTCGTCGTCGAGACAGAGATGGCCGCGCCGTAGAACGGAACCTTGTTGACGAATTCGAGAAACGCGGCGCGGATGGCCTCGATATCGGGGTAATGGTCAAGATGTTCGCGGTCGATGTTGGTGACCACCGCCAGAATCGGCGCCAGCTTGAGGAAGGAGCCGTCGCTTTCATCGGACTCGACTACGAGCAGATCGCTCTTGCCCACGCGCGCGTTGCTGCCGCCCATGGTGGCGGTTCGGCCGCCAACGACCACGGTGGGGTCGAGTCCGGCGTGATTGAGAATGGCGGCGGTCATCGAGGTGGTGGTGGTTTTTCCATGGCTGCCGGCCACGGCGACGCCGAACTTCAAACGCATCAACTCAGCCAGCAACTCGCCGCGCGCGATTACCGGGATGCCCAGCCGCCGCGCTTCAACGACTTCGGGATTGGTTCCGTCGACCGCGGAGCTGATCACCAGCACGCGCGCGCCGTTGATGTTGGCGGCGCGGTGGCCCTCATGGACGGTGGCGCCGAGCGTGGTGAGGCGTTCGGTGATGGGGCTGAGCCGCAGGTCCGACCCGCTGATCTGATAGCCGAGATTCAGCAGCACCTCGGCAATTCCGCTCATGCCGATCCCGCCGATGCCCGTGAAGTGCAGGTGTTGCCGGCGTAAAAACACTTTACCTATGTATTGTTTCGGCTTTGAGGGCTGGCGTCAAGTGCTGTTAAAGCTCGGGCGGGGCTGAGAGCCCCGCGCAGGGCACGGCCCTGCCCCACTTCAGATCGATGCTGTAGAATTGGTGCCGAGGTTATTCCCGATTGCATCGACAGTTGGATCTGGTGATTGAGCGCGATGAAGAGGGCTTCTATGTCGCCTCTGTTCCGCAACTCCCTGGATGCCACACGCAGGGGCGGTCTCTGGATGAGGTTACCCAGCGCATTCACGAGGCCGTCGAGCTGTGTCTCGAAGTAGAGTCCTGAACTCTCTGCTCACTGCCGCAGTGCCGGCTCGAGCGCCTTCCCGGATCCGTCCAGACCCGGGGGCACCGTCAGCCCCAGAATCTTGGCGATAAACGGCGCGATCTCCACGTTCTCGAACGGCTCCAGCCGGACGCCCGCGCGCACGTTTGGCCCGGCGGCGTAGAAGATGGCATGCATAGTGCGGAACTGCGCCGGATCGTACCCGTGCGCGCCCTTCTCCACGGGGTTGGCCGGCGCGGCGGTCACCAGCAACACCGGTTCGTTCGCGATCACCACCAGATCCCCAATCCGTTCGTTGTCCGAGTAATGCCATCGCGGTGGAGTCTCCCGGCGGCGGTACACATCGAACTTCGGGCTTTTTCCCTTCAACGCCCGGTACGTCTGCTCCGCGACCGCCGCGTCCGGCGCGTATAACAACGCGAATGGGCCTCCGCTCTCCACCCGCACATGGCTCAGATCCGCGTAGTCGCTCAGGTTCACCACGCCTTGCACTGCTTGCATGCCGTGATCCGACACTACTATCAGGTTCACCGGCAGGGGCAGGGCCTGGATCTCTTTCCACAATCCGCCGATCAGCCCGTCCACGCGCTGCGCGGCCTTCTCGGTTTCAGTCGATTCCGGACCAAACTCGTGCCCCGCGCTGTCGGTGTCGGAAAAATACAGCGTGATGAAGTGCGGCCGGTCTTTCTCCGGCAACTTCAGCCAGCCGACCACCCGCGCGACGCGCTCCTCGTCGGGGACCTTGCCGTCGTAGCGAAACCAGTAGGAAGGGCGCACGCCGTCGATCTCCGCATCGCTCGTGGGCCAGAACATCGCCGCGGATTTCACTTTCTGTTCCTCGGCCAGCACCCAGAGCGGCTTCGCGGTATACCAGGAACCATCCGTGGCGCTGTGCCGCATGGTGTACTCCAGGTTGCGCGCGGGATCGAAGAAGGTGTTGGCGACAATGCCATGATGCTCCGGATACAGGCCGGTGACGATGCTGATGTGGTTTGGAAAGGTGATGCTGGGGAACGAGGGGATCAACTCGGCGGATGCGCCCGCCTTCGCGAGAGCCAGCAGGTTGTTCGCGCCGTAGCGCTGAGCATAGTCGTGACGGAAACCATCGAGGGAAACCAGCACCACATACGGGCGCCGCGGTTCCTGCTGGCCCCACAGGGCGGGGAGCAGCGCCATCCACAACAGGAATCGTCGAGTCATGATCGACGCCAGCTTAGCATGCCGCGCTACAGCCGCACATGGCGCAGCCGCAGCGCGTTGGAGATTACGGAGACGGAACTGAAGGTCATGGCGGCGGCGGCGATCATGGGGTTCAGCAGAAGGCCGAACACCGGGTACAGCACGCCCGCCGCGATGGGAATGCCGAGCACGTTATAGCAGAACGCGAAGAACAGATTCTGGCGGATGTTGCGCATGGTGGCGCGGCTCAGGTTCAGCGCTTTGGCCACACCGCGCAGATCGCCTTTCACCAGGGTGACGCCCGCGCTCTCGATGGCCACATCCGCGCCAGTGCCCATGGCGATGCCCACATCGGCCTGGGCGAGAGCCGGCGCGTCGTTGATGCCATCGCCGGCCATGGCCACCCTATGGCCCTGGGCCTGCAGCTGGCGCACGATCTCATGCTTGTTCTGGGGCCGGACTCCGGCATGGACGGCGGTGATGCCGAGCGGGCTGGCCACGCGCTCGGCGGTGGTTCGATTGTCGCCGGTTAGCATCACAACATGAATTCCGAGCGCGGCAAGCTGCTTCAGGGCTTCGCCGGTGGTGGCTTTGATGGGGTCGGTAACGCCCAACAGGCCTGCGGTAACGCCGTCCACCGCGACGAACATCACGGTCTGGCCCTGGCGACGTAACTGCTCGGCCTGCGCGGACAACGCGGCTTCCTCGACCACGGACGCGTTGCCGATGGTCACCAGCTTGCCGTCGATCATGCCGGTGATCCCGCTCCCCGGCAGAGATCGAAACTCCAGGGGCGATGAAAGCTGCAGGCCGCGTTCGCGCGCGGCAGTTACGATGGCGTGGGCGATGGGGTGTTCGCTGGCCTGTTCGAGACTCGCCGCGAGGCGCAGCAGTTCGTTATCAACAGCGCCAGCCAGCACCGGGCGGCCCTCGGTGAGGGTGCCGGTTTTATCCACCACCAGCGTGTCCACCTTTTCCAGGCGCTCCAGAGCCTCGCCGTTGCGGATGAGCACGCCTTCGGCCGCGCCCCGGCCGGTGCCCACCATGATGGACATGGGTGTGGCCAGACCCAGCGCGCAGGGGCAGGCGATGATCAGCACTGCCACAGAATTCACGAAGGCGTATGCCAGGGCCGGCCGCGGCCCCCACACCATCCACGCGGCGAAAGTGAGGACGGCGGCAACCAGCACCGCGGGCACGAACCAGGCGGCGGTGATGTCGGCCACGCGCTGGATGGGCGCGCGGCTGCGCTGGGCTTCGCTCACCATGCGCACGATGTGCGCCAGCAGGGTGTCGTCGCCGGCGCGGTCCGTACGCATGAGGAAGCCGCCGCCGGTTCCGTTGAGGGTGCCCGCCGTGAGCGCGTCCCCCGCGCTCTTTTCGACTGGAACCGGCTCGCCGGTGATCATGGATTCGTCGACGAACCCGGCGCCCTCGAGGACGGTTCCATCCACCGGGATCTTCTCGCCGGGGCGCACGCGCAGCAGATCGCCGGGACGGACCAGATCGAGCGGAATGTCCCCTTCACGGCCGTTCAGCACAAGGCGCGCGGTTTTAGGGACCAGGCTCAGCAGCGCGCGGATGGCCTGGCTGGTGCGGCTGCGCGCGCGCAGCTCCAGCACCTGGCCGAGGAGAACCAGAGTGACGATCACAGCCGCGGGCTCGTAGTAGACGGCCGCGCCGGACACGGTCGCAATGAGGCTGTACCCGTACGCCGCGCCCGCGCCCATACCGATCAGCGTGAACATGTTGGGGCTGCGGTGCACCAGCGACGCCCAGGCGCGCTCGAAAATGGGCCAGCCGCACCAGAGCACCACCGGCGTGGCCAGCAGGAGCTGCGCCCAGGCGGGGGTGTGCCAGTGCATGGAGAACATCTCCGCCATCGTGAGAATGAGCAGGGGCGCGGTGATGACGGCGGCGATGCGGAAACGCCGGGTCATGTCGTCGAGTTCGGGATTCGCTTCTTCGACGAGGCTGACCGTTTTCGGCTCCAGGGCCATGCCGCAGAGGGGGCACGCGCCGGGACCGAGCTGGACGATCCCGGGATGCATGGGGCAGGTGTATTCGGCGGCAGCGGGCATGGCGGGGGCGGCCGCGCCACCGAGGTAACGCTCCGGTTCGGCGCGGAACTTCGCGAAGCAGGAGAGCGCGCAGAAGTGATGGACGTGATGATCGTGCTCGAAGGAGGCCGCCGCGCGGGCGGGGTCCACGGTCATGCCGCAGACGGGGTCCTTCACCTGCGGCGTGCTCACGATCTGAAACGGGTTCACGTCTTATAGGATGCAGCAGAGTGGCGGGATGACGGAGTGTTGGTCCTTCGGCTTACGTTCCCAATGCTGTGCAGTCGGATCCATATGGAGTTGGCAAAGCTCATCCTTGAATACGTGAAGGCTCTGGGATTCAAGGATGGCTGGCCCCCTTTGGGAGAGAAGAGCTGGCGGCATCGCCTGCGGACGTTCCGTCACTGCGCGCTCGGCTATCCTATTGGGCATGGAGCTAATCTTTGAGATCCGTGATGCGGAGGACGGCGGCTATTACGCTCGGGCACTTGGCCACTCCATTTTTACCGAAGCGGATAGCTGGGAGGAACTCCGCAAGAACGTGGTTGAGGCGGTATCGCTGCACTTCGAAGACGACATCGTCCGCCCTCGCATGGTGCAACTGCATTCGTTAAGGATGAGCTAATACCAGTCGAAGCCGCACGAGAACGCCGCGCGGCGTGCCAGCAGACCGGCTGATCCGCGCACTTGAGCGCCTCGGCTATGTGGTGATACGCCAAAGGGGCAGCCACGTCAGGCTGCGAAATGCGGGACCTCCAACTCACACGATTACGGTCCCTCAGCCGTTGAAGCCCGGTACACTCAACGGCATCCTCACTCAGGTTGCGCACATGCGGTCGATCATGATCGAATCCATCGTCGAACTACTCTGAGACGATTGACCCGCGTTACTACTCCGCCGCTCCGGCGCCGCCGGCCTTGGCCATGGTCTGGCGGGCCTTGTCCAGCAGTGCGCGCGAAGCGGGGATGGCTGACAAAGCGTGCGCCAGTTCGGGGTCGTTCTCCAGCCCTACGCGTTCCGCTTCTTCCTTGCTGAACGCCGTCACGAACATCTCTTCCCGCAGGTGCTCGCGAATCCAGTCCTTGTCCGCGGTGAAGTCGCTGTCGCTTTCGACAAGGCCCCGTTTGGCGGCGGCGGCGCGAAGCTGGTCGAGCAGCGCGTCGTCCGGCTTCCAGTGCCGGTCGAGCTCCGTGGAATGCGATCCGAAATACTCCACCGAGAAGAAAAACAGCGCGAGGTTATTGGTCAGATCCGATTCGTAGGGGCTGAGCGCGGGATACTCGAATCGCTCGTCCGGAGTAATTCCGTCGCCGCCATAGACGGTGCGGCCGCTGTCGGTCTTCTTCATGTCTTTGGTGTTGTTGTGGCCGTCCGGGCGGCTGTAATACTCATAAAACGAGCGGTGCTCGTAATCGCGCTGAATGAGCCGGCCGCTGGGGGTGTAGTAGCGGGCGATGGTGAGCAGCAGCGCGGTGTTCTCCGAGAGCGGATACGGCGCCTGCACCAGTCCCTTGCCGAAGGTGTTCTCGCCGATCACCCAGGCGCGATCGTGATCCTGCAGCGCACCCGCCAGAATCTCCGCCGCCGAAGCGCTGCTCCGGTTCACCACCACCACGATGGGATATTGCCGGCCCCGCTCGCCGCGTTTCGCCGTGAAGCGGGTCTCTTCCGACGCGCGGCCGTGGTGGGAGACGATGGTCTGGCCCTTGCGCAGGAAGTGGTCGGCCACGGAGACGGCTTCCTGGAGAATGCCGCCGGGATTGTCGCGGAGGTCCAGAATCAGGCCATTGATGTTGGGCTCGCCCAGTTGGGCCAGCGCCTTTTCGAACTCGCGTCCGGTATTCTCGTTGAACCCTTCCAGCTTGATGTAAGCGATGCCGGGCGCGTACCAGAATGCATAGGTGACGCTGTCACGCGGCACTTCGCCGCGGATGACGGTAAACCAGATGGGTTCCGCTTGCCCGAAGCGGGCCACCTTGATGCGCACGCGGGTACCCTGCGGTCCCTTCAGCATGTTGGAGACGGCCGGGATATCCAGACCTTCGCAGGACACGTCATTCACGGCCAGGATCAGGTCCCCGGGGCGCACGCCGGCCTTGTAGGCGGGCGATCCCTGGAACGGGTACATCACGATCACTTTGCCTTCCGGCGCACCCACCAGCATGCCAACACCGAAATAGTGTCCGGCCTGGTCCTCGCGGAGCAGCTGGTACGCCTTCGGGTCGAAGAAGTTCGAATGGGGATCGAGCGTGCGCAGCATGGTGGGGATGGCGCCGCGGTAAATGGCCTGGTCCGTATCGACGGGGTCGGCCGAATTTTGCTCCACCACGTTTAGAAAGGACGTGAATTTCTTCAGGCTGGACTGAAGGTCATCGGAAGCAGCAGGGGTTGCCAATCGACTCTGGGCGACGGCCGACGAAAGGAACAGGCCTGCCGTGAGCAGAGCCCGCGAGAACACTCCTCGCATGAACAAACACCTCAGAATCCTATATTAGCAGTACCTTGTACGGTTTCGTCCCAGCTAAAGTGCTTAGACACTTCCGCCGATAACCGGGTTGACAGAAGTGCGCCCATTTGAGATGCACGACCCAACAACGCCGGCGTACCAACGAGCCGGGAGGATAGCCCAGTGAACGCGACCGAACGGATCCGGGCGGCGCTGCAGAAGCCCGCCACGACGCAGGGGAGCCCGCAGGACAGTCCCCAGGGAACCGAGGTTTCGGCTCATGGCATGCCCGCGGAGAGCCTGCCACCCGAGCCGGTGGAGACCACACTGCGCCTGATCGCCACGGACGACCAGCAGCGCGCGTCGATGGGCGAGCCGGTTGCAGCGCCACAGGCCGCGCCAGTGCAGCCCGCGGCATTACAGAAGGGCACGCCGGCCCAACCGAAGGACGCGCCGGCACAGGGTCCCGCGGTGACGGTGAAACTGCTGCGGTCGTCGCTCATTGCGGGTGAAGAGATCCGGGTGGGGCCAGCGCGACGGGAAGCCGTCCCGGCTCCGGCGCCAGCCAAGACTTCCGCTCCAGCGCCCGTCCAGACTCCAGCTCCAGGGCCCGCCGCGGTGGCAGCCAAGGTAGCGACCCCGGCGGTATCGACCTCGGCGGTATCAACCCCGGCGGTGTCGACCTCGGCGGTATCGACCTCGGCGGTATCGACCTCGGCGGTATCGACCCCGGCGGTATCCACGTCAGCGGTATCGACCCCGGCGCCGGCGCAAACAACAGTGCCAGTGAAGCCCAGGGTTCAATCCGCCACCCCGGTTCAATCCGCTGAAGCGGACACCGAGCTGCGGATGTGGGCCGCGGACGTACCGGCCCGGCGCAAGGGCCTGACAATGTGGATGCTGATCGGCGGCGCGGTCGCGTTGATCGCGATTCTTGCGATAGTTTTCCGCAGCGCATGGCTGCCCGCGCGCACGGTGTCAACGGAGGTCTCCGCGCTGCAGTTGGGCGTGGAATCTGAGGACAACGGGCTGATCAGCCTGCGCTGGAACGCCCAGAGCATGCCGGTGGTCCAGGCGCGCGAAGGACGGCTGTCGATTGTAGAGGACCAGAAGGCGCCTCGAACGGTGCCGATGAGCCAGGGACAGCTGGGAGCGGGACACCTTTTCTATGAGTCGTCCTCGGATCGGGTGCAGTTCCAATTGGAAGTGGTGGAAAAATCGGGCGCGGTGGTCCGGGAATCGGTTGTAGCGGCGAAGAAACCGGAGCCAACGGCGCCAGCGGGCGCCGCGACCCAGACCCCGCAACAAGTGGCTGCCGCGAATCCGGCGTCCCCGCTTCCCACGGCGAACACGCCGGGACAGGACGCGGCCGCGCAGATTCCGCCACCGGGCGAAGCTCCGAAACCGGCCCAGCCAGCTCCGCGCACGTTTACGCCGCCACCTGTGCCGGCAGCACGCGACCGGGCGGGCGAAGGCCGGGTGATCCTGATGGAACCGGCGCCGACGCTGGGTGGCGGATCCGCGCTTCCGTCCGGGGCGCTTCTGCCGGGGCGAGTGGATATCATTCCACCTCCGCCGCCAGCGCCGACGGCCCCGCCGCGAGGCATGGCCCCATCGCAAACCCAGGCCGCCAAGGCAGCTCCCCCGGCGCCGCAGCGCGTCAAAGTGGGCGGCAGGCTGCAATCGGCCATGCTGCTGAGGAAGGTGGAGCCAACCTATCCCGCGATGGCCCGGCAAATGCGGATTCAGGGGATTGTGCGATTCCAGGCGGTGATCGGCAAGGAAGGCGAAGTGGAGGATCTCCAGTTCGTGAGCGGTCCACGGGCGCTGGAGAAAGCGGCATCCGACGCGGTGAAGCGCTGGGTGTACCGGCCAACGTTGCTCAACGGCCGCCCCGTGGAAGTGAGCACACAGATCGATATCGATTTCACTCTGGGCAACTAGCCTGGACCTCGGCGAGGACGCTTTCCGGGGCTCCGGCGGCAGCGCGAATCACTCGGATGGGACCGGGGCCGTCGGGATGCCACCGTTGTAGCATCCGCTCCGAAGCGAAGCCGGCGAAGATGCCGATCAGCGGCGTTCCACAGGCCGCGGCGACATGGCCTCCGGCCGAATCGTAACCCACAAAAAGACGGGAACGCGCGATGAGCGCGGCGAACGCGGCAAACGATCCAGTGAAGATTCCGGCGCGGTTGCCGGAGCCCGCCACCGCTTCGCGAACGCGCACGGCTTCTTCGCCACCGCCGCCGGAATCCACCAATACTCGACGGTAGCGGGAAACCAGGAAACGCAACAGCTCCGTCTCGAATGACCCGGGTATGCGTTTGGCGGGGTTCTCGCCGATGCCGAGACTAACCGTCACGTCAGGCGCGTGCGGGGAAGCGGGAACGGCGATAAACGCCCGCGCGTCCGGGACTCCCAGGACTTCGGACACCCACCGTTTCGTGAGCGCCACCAGCGAATCGGCCGACGCGCCGCCGTAAGCGCGGCTTTCGAAGAAGTAATAACGATCCAGGGGACAGACGGGAAGCAAACCGAGCTGGGTCAGCCGCGAATCGGGGTCGATGACGATTGAATCCGGCTCGGGGAATACGAGCGAATCGCGGATCGCCAGACGCTCGCGAAGCGTGCCCGCGCGCGGATAGGGGACCGGCAGATGGCGAATGCGCGGATCAGCCGCGAACAACTCATAGTTCTTCGACGGACCGGCGAAAACGATTTCGGCGTGGGGCCAGCGCTTCTTAGCCGCGTCGAGGAGGACACTGGTTACCGCGACATCGGCGCCGAGGGTGACCCGGGACAGCACATAAACGCGGGCGGGCACCTGGGAAACCGGCTGCGCCCGGCGCACGAGTTGGTAGCGGGCGATCAGTCCTGCTGCCGGCAGATCCGGAAACACGCTTTCGATGATGGGCGCGAACCGTTGCACGTACTCATCGCAGAGGGCGGGTTCAAAGCGGTCCGCCAGCGGCTCGACGACGTCGCGAAACAGCGCCCGGGACGCCGCTTCATCCCAGATATTTGCCAACCAGAAGCTCCAGTTTTGCGCGCGTGTCCGGCGGCACAGTCTTTGGATCGGTGATGAGCGCGTGCTTAAGAGCGGAACCGCAGCCGCAATCGCGCGTATCGGGCATGGCCGCCACGGCCTCGGCTACTACTTTGCAGGCGTGCTCGGCATTCTTTGTGAGGTTGGCGATGATTTCCGTTACCGTGACGGCGTCGTGCGCGGGGTGCCAGCAATCATAGTCGGTGACCATGGCCACGGTGACGTAGCAGATCTCGGCTTCGCGGGCCAGCTTCGCCTCCTGCAAATTGGTCATGCCGATGACGTCCATGCCCCAGCTTCGATAGACGTTCGATTCGGCTTTGGTGGAGAAGGCCGGGCCCTCCATGCACAGATACGTGCCGCCGCGCTTCGCGTTGACGCCGGCCGACTGGCAGGCACCGTGCAATACGGCGGATAACTGGGGGCATACCGGATCGGCAAAGCTGACGTGCGCGACCAATCCTTCGCCGAAGAATGTGGAGACGCGGCCGCGGGTGCGGTCGAAGAACTGATCGGGGAGGACGAAGTCGAGCGGGCGATGCTCTTCCTTGAGCGATCCGACGGCGCTCAGAGAAATGATGCGCTCGACGCCGAGCGATTTGAAGCCGTAGATGTTGGCGCGGAAGTTGAGTTCCGAGGGCGAGATGCGGTGACCGCGGCCGTGGCGGGCCAGGAAAGCGACTTCACGACCGGCGAGGCGGCCGACTACATAGTTGTCCGACGGGCTTCCCCACGGCGTGGTGAAGGTGGCTTCCTGCTGCGCTTCGAAGCCAGGCATGTGATAGAGCCCGCTTCCGCCAATGATGCCAATGGTGGGTGGAGTCATGTTGGGGAGTATGTTCTTACTTTACCTGTAGAAGGCGAAGGCAGGGCACGGCCCTGCCCCACCTGGTCAGGGTTGGGACCGATTGATCCATTCGTCTACCAGCGAGTATGGATCGCGCCGGCGGGCGGCCACCTCTTCGCCGGCCTTTTCGAAATCGGTTGCGGCGAAGCGTTCGAGGAGGCGGTCGCGGAGCATTTCGCGGAGGAGCGCGGCCCAGTTCCCGGCGGCTGGTTTGGCGGGGCAGGAGCGGATGGCCGCTAAAGCTTCCGCGATTCCCTTGCCTTCGCTGGCCACGGTGCGCACGATGGGCGCCGGGGTGGGCATGGCCTTGAGTTCCTGTTCGAGGAGATCCGCGCCGGGGAGGTCCGCTTTGTTGAGGACGAAGACGCCGGCGATTTCCATGATGCCGGCCTTCAGCATTTGCACGCCGTCGCCGAGCCCGGGGACCAGCAGCACCACGGTGACCGCGGCCAGTTTCACGATGTCCACCTCGTCCTGGCCCACGCCCACGGTTTCGATGAGGATGGTTTCGAAGCCGGCGGCGTCGAGCAGGACGGTGAGATCGGTGGTGGCGCGCGCGAGGCCGCCCATGGAACCGCGGGCGGCCATGGAGCGGATGAAGACGCCAGGATCGTCGTGATGGCGCTGCATGCGAATGCGGTCACCGAGAATGGCTCCGCCGGACCAGGGGCTGGAGGGGTCGACGGCAATCACCGCGACGCGCCGGCCTTCTTCACGGAGCAGGCGGATGAGGTGGTCGACGAGGGTGCTCTTGCCGGCACCGGGAGGTCCAGTGACACCAATGACCAGTGCCTGGCCAGTATGAGGGAAGAGTTCGCGCAGCAATGCCTCGGAACCTGGTTCGCGGTTCTCGATGGCGGTGGCGGCGCGGGCCAGCGCGCGCACATCGCCCCCGAGGATGGGTCCGGCACGCATGCTGCTGCTATTCTAAGCCGTCATACTAATGAATTCCGAGGAGCGCTCCCGAGCCGTTGATTAACCCTCACGGCGAGAGGCCGTTTATAACCCGCAACGGCGTGGGACCAGTTTTCGTACCGGCGGACGTCGCCGCTCGCAACGTTGCGCAGAGGTATCTAGAATTCCCCACGCCTCGTGATCCGCCTCTCCGGCGATGGAGCAACGGACTCTTGCCTGGAAATGTAGCATCCGTTTGGCGCGGCGCTGGCGGGTTGGGTCGCAAGTGACTGGAAACAGAGATAAGTGATTTTTTTGTGGTTGTGACTGCCGCTCCGTCTCCGCCGCGGTTCGGTGAGGGCTTGCCTGCTCTAGAGGTCGCGGTAGCGGGTGAGCTGAACACCGGCGCCGGCAAGGGCGCGCCTTGCGTCGGGCGATATCAGCGCGTCGAGTTCCTTTTGCCGGCTCTGCTTCAGCCGGGTGGTGGCGGCGCGCAGTTCTTCCGCGCAGACGCCGGGGTGGGTCATCAGCTCAGTGACGCCCTCGGGCAAGGCGCGGATGAGCGCGCATAACTCGGCCGTGTCGTAGCGTCCGGTGATGCGGAATCCAGCGAAATGGTCGGTGGTGCGGCAGCCATAGCGCTGCAACTGGCGATAGAACCGGCGGCTGAACGCCTCGAGCCCCTGGGTCAGCACACGCCGCGAGAGCGGGACGCCGGAGGCTTGAATCGGAAAATCGAAAGGCCGGCGCACCCAGGGGATGCCGTATTCGCGCGACAACGCGGCCACCTGCTTCAGCACAGGCGGCAGCAGATGGGTGTGCTTGTGGGCGTCCAGATGGAGCGGCCGGATGCCCGCGGCAAGAACCTTTTCGATCTGCTCGCGCAACTCGCGCGCGATGTCGATGCGCCGCCGCGACATGGCCACCAGAAGGGCGGAGACGGTAGCAGGATAGCGAGGCGCGCCCACGAGGGTGAGATGCACTCCCACGTCAAGACCGGGCAGATCCTGGGCGCGCCGCACTGCGTCGTCAAAGGCCGCGCCGTGGGCCATCAGCGTGGTGGCGGTGAGGATGCCTTCGCGGTGCGCGCGCTCGATGCCTTCGTTCACATCGTGCGTGAAACCGAAATCGTCCGCGTTAACGACCAGCTTTTTCAAAACAGCGAGAGCTTGATGTGCAGGAACTTCTTCGGATTCGAGCGGAAGTCCTTCATCAGCCCATGCATCTCCGCGGCGGTGCCGTTCAGGTTGTCGTACAGCTGCTGATTGACGAGCAATTGCCCGAGGGTCCCCTGGCCGGCGTTCACTTTGTCCAGCATGACGTCGATCCTGCTCATGGTTTCGGAAAGCTGGTTGCTGAGCTCGTCGCTCTTCAGCAGCTTGCCCGCGGTGCCTTTGCCCGCGTTCAAGTCCGAGATCATCTGGCGCACCTCGGCGACGCTCTTCTGGAGATCGTTGTAGACGGTGGGGTCCTGCAGGAACTTGCCCGCGGTTCCCTGACCTTGCTGCAGGCCCGCCAGAAGGCTGTCCAGCCGCTGCAAGGAGCCATGGACGTCGTTGTACATGCCGGGATCGTACACCAGCTTTCCCACGGTTCCCTGGCTGGTGTTAATGGCAACGGCGATCTTCTGCACCTCGGTCACAATGCTGAGGAGGCGATCGTACAATTCTTCATCCACCAGCAGCTTGCCGATGCTGCCCTTGCCGTTTTCGATGATGTCCACAATTTTGTCGACGCGGTCGACGACGCTTTGCAGCGAGGTGAGCACTCCGAAGCTCTGCTTCACCACATCCTCAAAGCCACGTGTATCGAGCCCGGGCAGGGTGGCGTTCGGTTTCACCGGGACAGCGCTCTGGCCCTTAATGAGATTCACGAATTTCGTGCCCAGCAGGTTGGGGGCGGTGAGTTCCGAATGCGAGTCATCGGGGATGGCGTTCAGGTAGCGGCTCTCAATGGACAGGGTGACTTTGACCACATGCTGAGGGTCGGCCATGCCGGACAGCTCGACTTTGGCCACTTTGCCGATAGTGATGCCGTTCAGAGTGGCCGGCGCGCCATCGGCGAGACCGGTGGCGTCGTTCATATAGGTATAGATGGTGGTGTATTCGGCGAACAACGGAGTGTCGCCCGTGATCAACACGATGACCACGGCGATCACGATCATCGCCGCGAGGGCCAACAGGCCCACCTTCAAACGCACCCAGGAGGCTTTCTTCTGCACCGGCATTAGTGATCAGTGGCGAACGAAACGAGACACGTACGGATCGTTCGACGCCTCCAGCTCCTTCTGGCTGCCTTCAAAGACGAGGCGGCCACCTTCCATCACCATGAATATCGTCCTGAGCTCGTTGTCCCCCGACACGCGGACTAACGGCAAGATATGCCCACTGTCGGGATTGTAGCGGAAATTGGCCATAATTTCCCCATCCTGATACCGGGAGGTGACCATGAGGTTCGCGGTGTCGCGCAGATCGCGCTCTTTCGCGATCAGGGCAACGATGGTATTGGCGGTGATGGGGTCCAGACCCGCGGTTGGCGAATCGTACAGGACGAGGGGCGGCTCAGTGACGGAAGCGCGCGCGATACCCACGCGGCGGCGCATTCCGCCGGAGAGCTCGCCGGGAGACTTGTCGACGGTGTGTTCCAGTTCGACGAAACGGAGCGCCTCCTCCACACGGCGGTCGATCTCCTCGGGCGAAGCGATCTGGCCCACCTGCTGGTTCTCCAACGGGTATGCGACGTTTTCGCCCACGCTCAGCGAGTCGAACAAGCCGCCTTCCTGGAAAAGCATGCCCACGCGGCTGCGAAGGCGGAACAGGTCGTGCTCGGTGCGGTTGGTGATCTCTTCGCCGAGAAGCCAGACGCGGCCTGAATCGGGTTTGAGCAAACCGATGGCGGTTTTGAGCAGGGCGGTCTTGCCGCTGCCGGCCGCGCCCAGCACCACCAGCGTCTCCCCGGCAGCCTGCTCGAAAGAGACGTGGTCCAGCGCGATGGTTTCATCGAAGGCGAGGCTGACATCCTCGAACCGGAGAACAGTTTGCTGCGGCGGGTTTCCAGCAATGGCGGCGCTCATTGGCTATCCCATGCGCACGAAGATGCGGCCGATGAAAAACGTCAGGACGAAGATGGAGACGCTGGCGACGACCACGGCCTGGGTGGTGGCGCGGCCCACGCCCTGAGTTCCACCGCTGGTCTGCATGCCGTAGTAGCACCCCACCAGGGAGATGACGAAGGCGAACAGGAAGGGCTTGAGCAGGCCCTGCACGAGATCGTTGTATTGCAGAACCTGGTAGGCGGGGGTCCAATATTGTCCGGGCGTGAGACGCAGCGTGAAGTAGGCGATGAGGAAGCCGCCGAACATGCCGATGACGTCGGCCATGACGGTGAGCGCGGGAAGCATCACGGCGGTGGCAATCATGCGCGGCGTAACCAGCTTCTGAATGGGATCGGTACCGAGGGCGCGCATGGCGTCAATCTGCTCGCTGACCTTCATGGACCCAAGCTCGCTGGCGATGCCCGCCGCCGTGCGGCCAGCGACGATGACCGCGGTCAGCACGGGGCCGAGTTCACGCACCAGCGTGAGCATGACGATGGGCCCTACCTGATCCTCGGCGCCATAGCTGGACAAGGCACGTGACATTTGCATGGAGATAACCAGCCCGCTGAAGAAGCCGATGGCCAGCACAATGGGCAGGCCGCCCACGCCGATGATGTTCATCTGCAGGAAGACGTCGTCCCAGTAGTGGGGCGCGCGAAAGACGTTTTTGAGGGCTCTCCCCGACAGCACGAGGAAATCCTGAAAGCCCGCCACGGGTGGCTTCAGGAAATCGAGCAAGCGGACCCCTCCATGCAATCCGATGCTACCATACGCACTGTATAAGTCATGTTGATGAAGGGGCTTACGGAGATTGGGGGCGTGCTCGTTGGCCATGCTTCGGACTACGACGGGCTGACTGGCTGCACGGTGGTGCTGTTTGGCGGCGGCGCCGTGGGCGGGGTGGACGTGCGGGGTTCCGCTACCGGGACCGGGGAGCTGGATCTGCTGAGCCCGCTGCATTTGATCGAGCGAGTGAATGGGGTGGTGCTGGCGGGAGGGAGCGCGTTCGGGCTGGAGGCCGCGTCGGGCGTTCGCCGTTACCTGGAACACAAAGGCATCGGGTATGACACCGCTGCCGCCAAGGTGCCGCTGGTGCCGACCGCCATCCTATATGATCTGGCGATCGGCAAAGCGAGCGCGCGGCCCACGAGGGAAATGGGTGAGGTAGCGGCCGCAGCCGCTTCGAACGCGGCCGTGCCGGAGGGCGCGGTGGGGGCCGGCACCGGCGCGACGGTAGGCAAGGTGCTGGGCATGGACCATGCGATGAAATCCGGCCTGGGAACCGCCACCGTGGAGATGCCGGGCGGGGTGCTGGTGGCCGCGCTGGCGGTGGTGAATGCGCTGGGCGATGTGGTGGATCCAAAGACCGGCGGCGTGGTAGCGGGCGCGCGAACCACCCGGGATTCCATGGAGTTCGCCAACAGCGTGAGTGTTCTGGAGCGGGGCGGCGGTCAGAACCCGTTGCAACGCGGGGGGAACACGACACTGGTGGTGGTGGCTACCAACGCGCGTTTGAATAAGCTGGGAGCGACGAAGCTGGCTCAGTTCGGCAGCCTTGGGACGGCGCGGACCATTGCGCCGGTGTGGACCACCCTTGATGGCGATATTACTTTCGCTTTCTCGTGCGGCGTGGTGGACGCCGATGTGAACTCGCTGGGCGTCGCGGCGGCCGAAGCGGTGTCGCAGGCCATACTGCGCGCGGTGCGGATGGCTCCGGCGATGGGCGGTTTACCGGGGCTGGCAAAGCGATGATATGGTTTCGCGCGGCTCCAGAGGCAGCGCACGGCGCTGCCCCACGCGTGGTACACGTAGAATGGCTTATCTATGACCGAGGCGGATGTTCAGCGGTTCATCGCTCAATACAAGCTCGGCGTTCTGGGCACGATCGGCGACGCCGGGACGCCGCAGTCGGCTTTGGTGGGCATTGCGGTCACCGCGGATCTCGAGATGGTCTTCGACACGGTGAAAAGTTCCCGCAAGTATCCGAACCTCATGGCCAGGCCGGCGTGCTCCTTCGTGATCGGGTGGGCGGGTGAACAGACGGTCCAATATGAAGGCCAAGCGAGACTCCTGGAACCGCCGGAGCTGGAGCGCTATCAGGAAGTGTATTTCAAGGCGTGGCCGGACGGCCCGGCGCGGATGAGCTGGCCGGGAATTGTCTACTTCGCGGTGCGGCCGGTGTGGATTCGCTATAGCGATTTCGACCAGAACCCGCGTTTGATACGCGAGTTCACAATTGAACGATGAAGCCTTGTACTGCCGGGCCTTTCCTGTTAATCTTCTTCAGGCGTATCGAGAGAAGGGATGGCCGCGATGATGTCCGGATATTCAATTTCGTTGGTCGGAGCGGCGGTTGCCGCCGTGATGCTATTGGCTCCGACCGCGCCAGCGCAGCAAGTGCAGGCGGATGCCGTCCCGCTCAGAAACTGGGCCGTACCCAAATTGAGTGAGGAAGCAGCGCGCGGCCAGAATGCGCCCATTCCGGAGGTCGCGGGACTGGTGTTCGTTTCCATCACGCCGTGCCGCATCGTGGACACGCGGGCCAGCTCCGCCTTTCCCACCGGCTTTGGCCAGCCTTCGCTGGTTGCCAACACGGCGCGCACGTTTGTGCTCCCGGACTCGACGCGCTGCTCCATCCCCATGGCCGCGGCATATTCGCTGAACTTCATTTCGGTGACCCCGGTGGGACAGCCGGTTTACTGGATGGCTGCCTGGCAGGATGACGTGTCGTGGCCGGGTACGTCGATTTTGAACGCCCTGAACGGCGGGATTGTGGCCACGGCGGCGATTGTACCCGGTGGCACCACGGATGGCGGAATCCAGGTGCTGGCATCCAACAACGACGACGTGGTGATTGACATCAATGGGTATTTCGTTTCGGCCAGCACGGTGACAGGCGCGACCGGGGCGACGGGAGCGGCCGGAGCAACCGGGCCGGCCGGCGCCACTGGGGCCAGCGGCGTGACCGGGCCGACGGGCGCGATTGGAGCAACGGGGGTCACCGGACCCGCCGGGACTACCGGAGCGAACGGCGCGACTGGCCCGTTCGGGGTCACTGGAGCGACAGGCACGGGCACTCCCGGAGCCACGGGCGCGACAGGGCCGGCTGGCGCTACGGGCGCGGGCGGAAACACGGCGACATTTACCGCGACCGGCACCATCGCGGTTAACGATCTGATCATATTTGCGGTTGGGGGCACGGGCACAGTCGAGGTATCGCCCGATGACACGGGCCAAAACGGAAAAATGTATCCGATCATCGGCATCGCGACGACCGCTGCATCCGATGGGGGTAGCGTCACGGTGCAGTTCTCGGGCGTGACCAACTGCGAATTCGACAACGCCACTACCGCGGGCGACTATGTTCAGCAAAGCCCGAGCCATGACGGGTTCTGTATCGACGCTGGCGCGAGCTACCCGACCAGCGGTCAGGTTCTCGGCGTGGTGCTGGTGAACGACGCGAGCACACTCCAGGTGAATTCCACGTATCTTTTGGGACCGGAGGTCCTTGCTTCGCCAGGCGCAACGGGTTCCACTGGGACTACCGGCGCTGCCGGGGCAACCGGTGCTACCGGGGCAGGCGGTGCTACTGGGGCAACGGGTGCTGCTGGCGCGACGGGCGCGACCGGAGCGGCGGGTTAGCAGCCTCGACAGATTCGGTTCTCACGCGCGGTCTGCTGAACCCGGGCGTGACACACGAAGTCCGCGGCTCCATCGATTTCGACCCCAGCCGGTTACTGCCGGGTGTATACGACCTGGCCGTCGAAGACGGTCATATCCACGCGTGTCTTCCAGATCTGCGCGGGCGGAATCTCAACCAGATCCTGCGACAGCACGACGATGTCGGCGTCCATGCCGATGCGCAGCTTACCGCGAGTGCGGTTGTCAAACGTAGCGTAAGCGCCATTCACCGTCCACGCGCGCAGGGCGTCCTCCACCGCGATGCGCTCGGCGGGCAGCCAGCCGTCGCGGGGCGACCCCTCGACGGTCTGGCGAGTGACGGCGGTATAGATGCCGCGAATGGGATCGGGGCTGATGGTGGATGGCCAGTCGCTTCCGAACACCAAGCGGGCGCCGTCCTGCTGGAGCGTGTGCCAGGGAAAGGCGAGTTTCAGGCGATCGGGACCCAGCGCCTTGCTCCACGCATCCGCCATGGCGGGATCCGCGTGAACCGGAATCATGGACGCCACCACACCCAGGCGTCCGAACCGGGGAACATCGGCGGGCGCGACAATCTCCGCCTGCTCGATGCGAAACCGCGAATCGTGGGATTCGTTGGCGCGCCGTGCAAACTCGAAGCCATCGAGAGCCATGCGCACGGCGCGGTCGCCTACGGCGTGGGCTGAGACCTGCAAACCGCCGGAGTCGCACAAAGTGACCATTTCGTTGAAGGCCTCCTGGGGCCAGAGCGGTTTCGCGTTGACGCCAGCCTCATCCGCATAGGGTTCCAGCAGGGCCGCAGAATGAGCGTCGATGTCTCCATCGAGCACGACATCCACGCCGGCGATGCGCACCATGGGCTCATGCGCCGCCTGGCGCAGCTCGAGGATGCGGTCGATGACTTCGGGCGTGCTCTGCGGGCTAACGCTCATATAGACGGCGACGCGCACGTTCAGCTTGTGATCCCGCTCGAGCTCGTCCAGCAGGGCGACGGTTTCATCATCGCCGCCGGCGTTTTCGACGCTGGTGACTCCCATGGAAGAGAGGGTCCGCACGGCCTGCTCCAGCGCGGCCAGCTTCTGGTCTCGCGCGATGTCGGGAACCAGCTTGTGCACCAGGGCCGCGGCTCCGCCGCTGAACGCGCCGGTGGGCTCTCCGGAAGCGTCGGTCACGATGCGGCCCGGACCCGCGTATTTCGTGGCTTTGGTGATGCCCGCGAGTTGCAGCGCGCGGGTGTTGACCCAAGCGGTGTGGCCATCCTCGGCGGTGAGGTACGCGGGCCGGTCCTTCACCGCGGCATCGAGGTCGGCGCTGGTGGGCAGCGCATGATTGGGGAAGCACGAATAGGCCCAGCCGGTTCCCACGATCCAGGGGTCCTTCGGATGAGCCGCGGCGAAATCGCGAATGCGCTTTTGCATGTCGGCCATGCCGCAGACGCCGGTGAGATCCACGCGCAGCAGGCGCAGCGCGCCGCGGATGAGATGAGTGTGCGCGTCGTCGAAGCCGGGAATGGTGAGGCGGCCGTTAAGATCGATGACATGGGTGGTGGGTCCCGCCGTGGCGGCCACTTGCAGGTTGTCGCCCACGGCGACGATGCGGTTCCGCCGGATGGCCACTGCATCGGCCCATGGCTGGCTGGGATCGCCGGTCCAGATTCGCCCGTCTTTCAGGATCAGGTCCGGCTCGCTCGCGGCCAGCGGCACGCCCAGCATCGCGAAGAGAAGTATGTCCCGGAGGGCGTTCCTATAATGGGACATGTCCACCAGTATTGCAGCCGGCGTGCTGGCCGAATACGAGCCGGTGATTGGCCTTGAGGTGCACGTTCAACTGGCCACCCGGACGAAGATCTTCTGCGGCTGCCCGGTGGAGTTCGGCGCGGCTCCGAACACGAACGTCTGTCCGGTGTGTCTGGGGCTTCCGGGCGCCCTCCCCGTGCTGAACCGGCCCGCGGTGGAAATGGCGATTAAGGCTGCGCTCGCGCTGCATTGCCAGGTTAACCCGTTTTCGCGATTCGCGCGAAAGAACTATTTTTACCCCGATCTTCCCAAAGGCTACCAAATCTCTCAATACGACCAACCGGTGGCCGAGCGCGGCTGGGTGGAAGTGAACGCGGGGGGCACGAAGCGCATCGGCATCACGCGCGTGCACATGGAGGACGATGCCGGCAAGAGCATGCACGAGGGCTTTCGCGATTCCGCGAGTTACACCTACGTCGACCTGAACCGCAGCGGCACGCCGCTGATTGAGATTGTCACCGAGCCGGACATGCGCTCGCCGGAGGAGGCCCACGCGTTCCTCACCGAGCTGAAGCAGGTGCTGCAGTATGTGGGCGTGTCGGAGTGCGACATGGAGAAGGGCCAGTTGCGCTGCGACGCCAACGTTTCCGTGCGGCTGCGCGGCGCCGAGAAATTCGGCACGAAGGCGGAAGTGAAGAATCTCAATTCGTTCCGTTTCGCGAAGATGGCTCTGGATTATGAGATTGCGCGGCAGGTGAAGCTGATTGAAGGCGGCGGCGCGGTGGCGCAGGAGACGCGGCTGTATAACCCGGCGACGGGCGAGACCGCCAGTATGCGCTCCAAGGAGCATGCGCACGATTACCGCTATTTTCCGGAGCCCGATCTGCTGCCGCTGCGGGTGAGCGAAGAGTGGCTGAGCGGGATTCGCGGCGCCATGCCGGAGCTTCCGGCGGAACGGCGCCAGCGCTTCGTGGAGAGATACGGCCTGCGCGAATACGATGCGCAGGTGCTGACGTCGGCGCGCGCGCTGGGCGATTATTTCGAGCGGGTGGCGGTGGCGTCGGGCGATCCGAAGGCGGCGGCGAACTGGGTGATTACCGACCTGCTGGGGCTGCTGGCAGGACGGGACGTGGCCGAATCTCCGGTGAGCGCGGAGCGCCTGGGCGAGCTGGTGCGTCTGGTGGCGAAGGGCGAGATTTCCGGGAAGATGGCTCGGGAGATTTTCCCGAAGATGGCGGAAACCGGGGACTCCGCGGCGGCCATCATGGAGCGGGAAGGGCTGAAGCAGATCAGCGACAGCGGCGCGCTGGGGAAGATTGTGGACGAGGTGATCGCGGCGAACCCGAAGCAGGTGGAGGAGTATAGAGCCGGCAAGACGGTGGTGCTGAAGTTTTTGGTGGGGCAGGTGATGAAGGCGAGCCGGGGGCAGGCGAATCCGGCGGCGGTCAATGAGCTTTTTGCGGAGAAGCTGAAGTAAGAGCGGAAGTAGAAGTAGAGGCTGGAGCCGTCCGCGCTACGAAACTGCCACATTTGGGGATTCGCTGCTATCCTATCCCAGGGGCGGGGGCTTCAAGCTGGCGGGATCGGGCTTTCGGGTTCGGTTCGCCTCTCCGGGGTTACCCCGGGGGAGAGTGTTGGAATCGCCATTTCGTCGCGTGAGCTTCGCTGCGATGGCGAGCAGATCCGCTCACGCAGAGTCAGACTGGTTGGAGCCCCCGGCCGCCTTCGCCTATGCCAGCCTCGACCATGATCAGCGTCCTGGCGCGGAGCTTTCTCGCGGGCGAGCCGATTGCCGACGAGGTGCATGAACGCGCCGCGCGAACGCTGGGCAGATCCTGGCGCTGGCTGCAGCGGCTGGCCAGCCGCTACGCCGACACCTTCGCCGGCCGCACGCGCCCACGCCATCGCGATGTGGTTCGCTTCCTTCTAGCCGATCCGGATTTCGAACGGGCCCGCGCGAAGTATCGCCGCCAAATCCGCATCGCCGAGTGGCTCGCGGAGCCGCAGCGCATGCAACCCGCGGCAGCCGCCGAACGCTGGGATCTTCCAGCCATCGAATCCACTGGCGCCCTCGCCGAATGGCTGTCCCTGAGCGTTTCCGAAGTGGAATGGTTTGCCGATCTGAAAGGACTCGGCTGTAAGCTTCCCGAATCCCGGCTCCAGCATTACCACTACCGCATTCTGTCAAAGCGAACCGGAGGCGTCCGCCTGATCGAAAGTCCGAAGCCGCGCTTGAAAGAGCTGCAGCGCCGAATCCTCGCCGGGATTCTCGACCGCATCCCGGCTCACCCGGCTGCCCATGGATTTGTGAAAGGGCGCTCCATCGTCACCTTCGCCGCGCCGCACACTGGCAAGCGCGCGCTATTGCGGCTGGACCTGGAGGATTTTTTTCCCGCGTTTCCCGCCGCGCGCGCACAGGCTTTCTTTCGAACACTCGGGTATCCAGAAACTGTGGCCGACCTTCTGGGCGGCATTTGCACGAATGCCGTTCCGCGCAGAATCTGGAACGGCCGTGCGCCCGACATTTATACGCGTCCACACCTGCCACAGGGCGCACCCACTTCGCCAGCGGTCGCCAATCTTACCGCGTACCGGCTGGATTGCAGGCTGACAGGCCTGGCCAAATCCGTGGACGCCGCGTATACGCGCTATGCCGATGACCTTGCGTTTTCGGGTGGCGACGGATTCAGCCGCGTGGCGGAGCGGTTCTCATTGCACGCCGCGGCAATCGCTGTCGAGGAGGGATTCAATGTCAATCACCGCAAGACACGGATCATGCGGCAAGGAGTCCGCCAGCAGCTTGCCGGAATTGTGGTGAACGAAACGGTGAGCCTGCGCCGGCGCGACCTCGAGTTGCTGGAAGCCATTCTCACGAATTGCGCGCGGTTCGGTTGCGAATCCCAGAACCGCGCCGGGGTCGCGGATTTTCGCGCGCATCTGGCAGGCCGCGTCGGCTTTGTGGAGATGATCAACCGCGCCAAAGGCCGGCGGCTGCGTGGCCTACTGGGGGAAATCAAGCCGTAGGCGTACGCGCACAAACGCGGCTGACGCCGCGTGTCCGTGTGTCGCGGGTCCTCCCGGACTCCCCACGATAGCAGAAAAAAAGGGGACGAGCCGAGCCCGCCCCCCGCCAAACTTCTCCCGACACCGTCTACTCAGAACTCTTTGAAGCTGTCGTCCAGCGGGAACGCATCGCGGCCCGCCTTCACCGGCTCATACTTCGACCGACCGCCCACACGGGCGTGCGACCGTACCGGCACGCTGGTCACCCGCCGCGGCGGATAGTATCCCGGTTCGCCGCCGTCATCCAGGCTTCCGCCCACCATCTCCCGCAGCCGCAGCACGACCTCGGCCATCGACTCGGACTGTTTGTTCAACTCCTGGCTGGCCACCGTGCTTTCCTCCGCGCTGGCGGCGGTCTTCTGCGTCACCTGTTCGATTTGCACGAACGCCTGGGAGATCTGCTCAATGCCGCGCGCCTGTTCCTGGCTGCTGAGGTTGACTTCCTCCACCAGCACCTTCACCTTACGCTCGTTGTCGGTGACGTCGTGGATGGCTCTGGCCACCTGATCGAGCGTGGCCGCGCCTTCGTTGGTCCGGGCGATGGATTCGTCGATCAGCACCGCGGTATCCTTGGCCGCCTGGGCGCATTTCTGCGCAAGGTTGCGCACTTCGTCGGCCACCACCGCGAAGCCCATGCCCGCCTCGCCTGCGCGCGCCGCCTCCACCGCCGCGTTGAGCGCGAGAATGTTGGTCTGGAACGCAATCTCGTCGATGACTTTCAGGATCTTGGAGATTTTGTTGCTGGACGCGTTGATCTCGCTCATCGACGTCACCATGTGGTTGAGGCTGTCGTTGGCCTTTTGCACTTTGTGATCCACGTCGGAGACCAGGTCCGTGGCCGCCCGCGTGTTTTCGGTGTTCTTGCGGGTCATCGAAGCCATTTCCTGGCTGGATGCCGAAGTTTCCTGCAGCGAAGCCGCCTGCTGGCTGGCCCCCTGGGCGAGGGATTGGCTGGCGCTGGAAACCTGACCGGCCACTCCGGAAAGCTGATGGGCGCCGTCAGCGAGACGGGCCGCGAGCCGGCGCAGATCCGCGCTCACGCGGATGACGGTGAACAATACGGCCGCGCCCACGGCCAGCGCCAGCGCGAGCATTCCCCAACTGATCCAGTTACTGAGCGTCGCTCCGGCTTCCGCGCGCTGCCCGTCCTGATGGTCGGCGGCGGTTTGCAGGTCCAGCAATTCGGTGGACGCTTTCTCCACTTTCTGCACTTCCGGAACGGCCTGTTTGGAGAGCATGTCGATGGCTTCGGTGGGCTTCTGCTGGGCGCAGAGCTGCAACATATTCTGGAAGTATTGCGACATGGCCGCCTGGCTGTTCTGTAAATCCTGAGCCACCGCGCGGCTATGGTCGTCCTGCAGCAGCGGCTGCAGATTTCTGAGGGCTTCGGCGGCGGAGTTGGTCGCGGCGTCGAATTCCTGTTTATGCGCCTCCAGTTGAGCGGTGTCGCCGATGGAGAAAAACAGAATGGTGCCTTTCATCGCCGAGGACATGTGGGCGACGGCGGCGCGCAGTTGTCCCAGGGCCACTGTTCGATTCACGGAAACGGCGAGCGCGTGGTCCAGATCCCGGCCTTCTGAACGGATGGTGGTCATGGCGGTAAATGCCAGAACCAGCATCAGGAACAGCAGCGCGGAAAAGCCGCTGATCAGCTTTGCTCCAATCGTCATTTTCCTCATCGGACGGTAACCTCTCTCTATTTGGCCGCGGCAGGCCCTAAGTGGAACACACGCAAGGCCGTTCGCCGGCACCAGGGCGGTACAACGCTCATATCGTGAGGCGTTCGCCTGAATTCTAAGGAATGTGAATGCCGTAGGCGGGGGAACTGGAGCCGGAGACGCAGCCGTTCGAGCTAGATCACCACCACCGGAAGCTCGGGGCCCTGCTGGTATTGGCTTCCATCGGCGGATACCAGGCGGGCGACGAGGATGTGGGGGCCCCGCGACAGCAGCCGCGCCTTCATGGTAAACGCGAACCCGCATCGCAGATAGCCGGGAACTCCGAAGTACTCGGCCACATCCGGGCGCTCGATGCCGCTCCTGGCGCGAAAGGGAATCCCATCGATTACGATCTCTACGGCTGAGGCAGGTTTGGCGGCAGCGGCGTCAAGCGCCCACCCGAGCACCACCAGGTCCGCATCCTGGGCCACCGAAACGGGCTGGCCCGCTCTCTCGAAGGGAGCGGTTACGTCCGCCACGCGGTCAAAATTGAACAGAGGGAGTCCCAGAGCCTCTAACGGGGCGGCTGCACCGGTGACGACCGGGTATTGGAGCGCCTGGCCCCCATTGGGAAGGCCGGCCATGTCCGTCCGCAACGCGTCTCTACGCATATCCTCCAGATCTTCGGGCGTGCATTCCTCGTAGGAGGGCGCCTGCATGGAAGCGACGAAATCCCGGCCGGTCAGGTGTTGCGCCACCGCGACGCTGTCCCGCGCCGTTTCCAGAGCGGCCGCAAAGCTACGCACCACGTCCCCGCCGGGCGCTTTGGTTACGTGACGCAGATGCGCGTAAAACTCCCGGGCGGCCGCACAGCCGACCGGCGGATGATCTGGCCTATCGTGGCGCAGACGAAGACGCACAATGCGCGAGACCAGGGCGCTCAAACCGGCGGCGCCTTCGGGCGGCGTCAGGCCGGTGACCTCGATCAGCTCTTTCGCCTGGGGCAACGGATCGTGAAACCAGTTCTCATAGTGCACCAGACAATGGGGGGAGTCCCGGATGGCCTGGCAGGCGTTCAGGTTCCTTTCCAGCCAAAGCAGCTCGGAAAACAGCGGGGGAAAACCGTCGCGCGCGGCCAGAGACGCCGCGACCCCCGCGGGATGGCGTACACAGAGCGCAAAGACGGGCTGAACCTGGCAGGCTTGAAACACGTCGTCCCAGAGCGGCAGCAGCATGGCGGTCCGAGGGTCCTTGAACCCCCAGACGCCCGGAGCCTCGCTGATGCGAGCGCGCAGCAGGTCGATCATCTGCGTCTTGAATCGCCGCATGCTGTCGCTTTGCCACCACAGCGAAGGGAAAGGCTGGATAGTGGTCAGGGTGTCCCAGGAACGCCGCAGAATGGCGAAGATCCGTTCATGGATGGACCATATTTCCTTGTCCTCGAAGTATCCTTCTTCGTTGAACTGGTCGCCCGGCCACAACTCGGGCCCCAGGCGCATTCCCAGATTGTTCAACAGATTCGCACAAAGAGACGTGCCCGAGCGGTCCATGCCGAGAACTACGATGACCCGGTTGGAAGAGGACGAACTCACTGCGCCGGCCATGTCCGGGAGAGTCGAGACCTGGCTTGCAGCGCGTACCGGCCCAACCGCCGCAGGGGCGCGGTGACACGCCACGACCACGAATTCTCAATGCTGGCTAGCCGCTCCTGCGCGGCGGCCGCGCGGCGCACGTTTTGCTCCGCACGCACCCTCATCTGGAAGCCGGAAGACACTTCAAGGTAATCCAGCATGGTATCGCGTTCGGCGGGCGATAGTTCGCGCGCTCCTTCGCCGGAGAACAACTGCTCGATGGCCGCCGGATGGCTGGCATGCGCCGGCCACGAACATTCCAGTTCCACCAGACCGCCCTTTTGAATTCGGCGCAGAACGTCGGGCCCCGGCGAAAGCAGCAGGATGGACTCGGGATCCGTCAGGAAGAGCAACTGCCCTTTGTCCTCCCCGGAACCGGCCACCGGAATCATCCCGCTAAAGCGCCCATCCACGAGAAGTTCCGGGCCCGGGCTTTCCCAGATCATGTTCTCATCGGAGTCATAAATACGCACCGCTTCCAGCAGAACGAGGCCGGGACGATCGGCTAGATCCAGCCGCAGCGCGGTGATGGCTTCCGGCTGGGGGGCGATGCGAAGGGGCAGCCGGACGTTTTCCGGCGCCGGCATCGCCCGGACGCTGCTACTCAGGGCCTCGTCGAAATGGGGGCTGTTGGTGAGCCAGAAAAGCTGACAGGTGACGGGGCCCGCTGGGCCACCGTCGCGCCGTTCCGGCCGCAGGAAATAGGCCTTCGGAGAGAGCGACGGCGCCATCAGGATCTGGTCATAATCCGCGATCATCTCCTCCGGCGCGCGGTGAACGGCCTTGCTGAGCGTTGCGCGAACCTCGGCGAGTTTCTCGCGATCGCGCGCAAGTTCGCGCAGGCGGCGGAGGACGCTGGATCCATCCGGTTCGCACAGGAAACCGTTGACGCCATCGTTGATCCGCTCTTCGAAACTGCCCAGGCGGGTGGCCAGCGGGGGCACGTTGAGCTCAAATAACTCCTGCAGGGTGTAGCAGAACGTCTCGGGGTAAACGGACAGCAACAAACCGACATCGGGCTGGATCTGCTGAACCAATTCCGGCAATTCCGTCCACTGGTATGTTGGGATCACGGTAACGCCACGGCGATTTGCAAAGGACGAACCGTCCTCGCCACAGCCCAGCAGATACAACTCCGCGAACGAAAGAAGCTCTCCGGCGATCTCCTCCAGCAGAAAACGGCCTTTGTGCGGCGCAAGGCTTCCCAGAACGAGGACTCGCAAAGGCTTGCTGTCATCGTTGGAGACCAGTGGGATGCGGGCCAGCGGCTCACTGCCATGTGGAACGACGAGGAAGTGGTCTTTCAAATCCGGGGCCAACTGACACCAGTGCCGGCGGGCGGAATCGGTGGGCGCCACGAACAGAACCGGGTTCGCATTGACACTGGCCAGGAACCCAGCGCGCAGGTCCATCCAGAATTGCGGAGGAAGATTGTCGAAGAAGCGGTTATGAGGATTTTCGCGAGTACAGGCGGTTAGCTCCCCCTGACCGCAGGAGGTGCACACGCCATGGAAAGTAATGTTGATGGCGGGACACCATGGATAGAAATCGTGGCAGATGAAGAGCGCGGGAAGACCGGTCTGCAGGGCTTCGAGAGAGTGTCCGATCAGCGAAGAGACGAAAATCCGCTCAATTCCATAGCGGTGGATAATTTCTTCCAACGCGCGCCGGTATCCGCTGTGCCGGCACGCCGTGCCTTTGATTCCGGGCGAGAGACTCCAGCTCTGCACCGGGCGCGGATCTCCCGCCGGACCGTATAGGTCCAGTTGCATTCCGAACGCGCCCCACGCGCCGGTCGACTTGAGCACCAGATTGTCGCGCGACGTATCGGCCCGGCAATACTGTTGAACCCAGCGATCCAGCCCGCCGCCCCAACTGTGCATCAGGTGCAAATTCCGGGAGCGCGAGCGGAGTTGCGGGGTTATCGAATCGTTGGACGACCGCTGCTCTCCTGCTTTGCGGCGCAGCGAACTCAGGCAGGTTGACTCGGGAAGGTATCCGCGAACTGGCTCGGGCTGCTCAACCCCATGGGGCCGCGCGCCGCGCACGCAAAGATGGTCCGCGAGAACATGCGAGAAACGCAGCGAACGCGCCGCTTCGTTGAACGCCTTGCGGGCATCCCCGCGCCGGAGGATGCCGCGGGGCGGGCCCGCCGCCACACGCGCTGCTTCGGCGCGCACGAAGACGCACTCTCTGAGAAAACAGGCGATTTCGGGGTGCTCGAAGTAGCTCTGCTGGTAACAGATGCGGTCCAGAAGCGGCGCCGGCTTTGGCCCGGAGACGCGGGAATCGCAGACCGGCGAGACGGTGGCCACTCCATCGAGGCGCGCGGCGCTCCACGCCAGCCGCAGATCCCAGTGTTCGGGCAGCAGGACGCCGGCTTCCACGAATGCGAAATCCTGATCGGCGAAGTCCCGGAGCACTCGCTCAAACGCGTCGTCGTGACCGGACCCTTCGGGCAGCGGTATCGGTTGCAGCCGGTTCCCACCGGCGCCGCTGTTGCCGAGGTTACTTACCACGGATGCGGGGCCGAGCAGAAAGAACGGCTCCCGGCTTTCCGTGTTTTCGAGCAGGCTGGCGGCCGTGGAGAGCGCAGCGTCGCTCTGGTTCTGCTCCACCGAGAGAAAGATGCGATACGGCGCGGGATGAGATTGCCTGGCGACGATTGCGAAGTTTTCCCGCGGCGTGAGCTTCGCGGGGCCGTCCGCGGGGACGGGTCCGGCGTCGCTGGAACGGGAACCTTCGGCTTCAAACCAATGGTAGTAGGAGGAACTCAGTCTGGTGGTGGAAAAAGGATCCGGGAAGGCCCGTTGGAGATCGACGCGGCCGCGATAGAGCAGGCGGTGTCCGGCGGTGACGGGCCGGCCGTTGTCGAAATATCCGTAGGACCAGGCGATGGCGGCATATTCCGCCTGGCCCATGCGGGCGCACTCTTCCAGATACCACTGGCGAAGTTTCCAGAGCGCGGGCATGCGCGCTCCGTATTTCCTGAGCATGACCTCCTGATCTCCACCATCGAGTCCGGAGAAGTGATAAAAGACCAGCGGCTCCCCATTGACGAGCAGCCCATCGGGCAACTCGCCTTCGACTGTCCGGTGGGTCAGGTTCCAGGTGCATACGTTGTAGGAGGGGGCGCGAAGAATCCCCAGGTCATCGAAAAACGCCGGGGCCAGATCCACCCAGCGCTGATCCGTGAAAATCCCGTTGGGGATGTCGGCGTAGCAGAATTCCCGCAGCCGCTCCGCCCACCATTTTGCGAACCGGCACCCGCCTGGCGATTTCTTCACGCCGAGAAAACCGAGGTTGTAAACGCCGTGCTTGAGGGAGCAGATTTCGTTGTCGATGATGGCGCCGGTGGATTCCTCGGGCTCGGTCTGGTGCGGCGTCAGCAGGACGGAATGGGCGTCGAATTCGGCCATCAAGCCGTCGAGGCGATTCAGAATGACGATGTCCGGGTCGAAGTACAGCACCTCGCCGCAGTCCGGCAACCGCAGGAGCTTTTCCAGCATGGTTCCCTTGACGGCCGTGCTCAACTCCACCAGAGTGTGCTTGAAGATCCACTGGCGCGGCTCGGCAATGGGCAGAGACTCCACTTCCACCACGGATTCGAAAGGGTCGCCGGGGAGAAGAAGTCCGGGCTTCAGCTGATCGCAGAGTACGACGTGGAAACGGAAATCCGGATGAAAGCGTTTCAGGCTATGGGCAAGGACACGAGCTTTGGGAATGTAGTTGGCGGCAACGCTCGTGAAGACGTGAGTAGCCATTCAGAACAGGAACCAGGATCGCCACAGGAAGTGCATTTTCCATCCTATCCTGGCGGTTCACTTCGCTCGGTCGCTTCCTATGTTCGCGGCGGGAATTATGCTTCGGCGGCGACACCGGCGTTGGCCAGAGCCAGCGACTCGCTGATTCGCTCCAGCGGCATGACTGCTTCGGCGGCGCCCAGCCGGATGGCTTCCCGGGGCATGCCGAACACCACGCACGATGATTCGTCCTGCGCGGCCGTCCACGCTCCGGCTTTGCGCATCTGCAGAAGGCCGCTGGCACCGTCGCTGCCCATGCCGGTGAGCAAGACGCCCATGGCGCTGACGCCGGCCGTGGCCGCGACCGATGAGAAGAGCACGTCCACGGAGGGCCTTTGATAGCACACCAGAGGACCATCGACAACGCTCACATAGTATCCGCGGTCGTTCTGCTTGAGCACCATGTGGAAATTGCCCGGCGCCACCAGAACGCGGCCGGGCAAGACGGAGTCGCCATCCCGCGCTTCCTTCACCTCGAGCGAACAAATGGTGCTGAGGCCGTGCGCGAACGCGGCCGAGAAGTGCGCGGGGATATGTTGCGCGATGAGGAATCCGGCGGTGCCCGGTTCCAGACCATGCAGGATGTGGCGAATGGCCTCGGTGCCTCCCGTCGACGCTCCAATGGCAATGAGGGGGGAAACGGTTCCCGAGGTCTTCCGGGCCAGCGGCGTCTTGCGTGGCCGGGCGGCCCTGGCTATTTTCGGGGCCACTGGTCCCTTCAGCCGAGCCACCGCCGCTGCGCGCACCCTTTGCGCCAGCGAGGCCTGCATCTCGCCCACCGAGTAGGGGCCTCCTGGCTTGGTGAGCACGTCCACGGCGCCCAGTTCCAAGGCGCGCACGGCGGCCCGGCAGTTCGACTCGCCCACCGAACTCACCACGATCACCGGCATGGGATGGTGCTCCATGAGATTGCGCAGGAAGGTGAGCCCGTCCATGCGGGGCATTTCGATGTCCAGGGTGAGCACGTCCGGCTTAAGGGCCAGAATCTTGTCGCGGGCGACGTAGGGATCGGGAGCGGTGCCCACCACCTCAAAATCGGACTCGAGAGACAGCGTCTCAGTCAGGATCTTCCGCACGATTGCGGAATCGTCCACCACGAGCACTCGAATCCGCCGGGCCGGGTTCTCCATCGGTCCTCTCAATTGAATTGAATGGCCACGGCCATCTGGCCGTTGTCGATTTCAAAGGCGCGAGACGTCGCCGAGCCGGAACGGGGCGCGGAATTGTCCACCAGTTCCGGAGCATCCAGATGAATGTCCGCCCGGCCGTCGAGCGTACTCAGCATGGAGCCGCAGATCATGTTGGTCAGCTCGCAGATCACACTGGCCATTTGCGGCGCCGGAACCTCTTCGTCCGCGCCCAGGAACGTCGTTGCCAGGGAACGCCCGGCCTGCTCGGTTACGTCCAGATGAAACACTCCTTCATAGGTCCCGTGGAACTTCAACTCGGCGTGGATCAGCGGCTGTCCTTCCTCGAGGCCGGTGATGGGCAGCGGGTCCGAGTAGCACATGGTTTCCAGAACACGCCCGGTGCATCGCGTCAAAGCGCGGTCTACTTCAGCCGGTGACATGGACTTCTCCTAGCACTCTTTCCACCTCATAGCGCAGCGTTTCGGGCTGAAAGGGTTTGATCACGTATCCGGCGGCGCCCAGCTCCAGCATCCGTTGCATGCGATTGGAGGTGGCGTCGGTAGAGATCACCAGAATCGGAATCTTGTTCAGCGCGGGGTCTTTCCTGATCTCGGAAACGAGCTCTTCGCCGTTCATTTCCGGCATGTTGATATCGGTGAGAATCAGATCCACGCGTTCGCTGCGCAGGGTTTCCAGCGCCGCTTTGCCGTGGCACGCGCTCAGGCAGGTTTCCACGGGGATACCAGACAACTCGACGACCCGCCGCAACACGGCGCGCATCCCGGGAGAGTCGTCCACGATCAGAATGCGGTAAGACATGCCACACCTCCTGACTTTTTTCCCGCCGGCAGTTCTCGCTGCACGCCGTCGGAACAAATTACCAACCGGCCGGCGCCGGTTTCCAGCCGGACCGTCCGCGAAAGCGTTCCACCCACGTCCTCACTGCCCACGAACAAGCCGCCCTTCCACAGGATTTTGCGCGTAGCCAGATGATTTCGCTTGCCGATTTGAAAGCAGCCTTCTTTGTCCAGCACCTGCGCGCCGCCCACGGCCCAGATGTTCAGGCGGCGGCGGTCCGCGCCGCGTTCGTACATGGCGTTGAACAGCCGCGGAATGCCCGTGTCGGCGAACAGGAAGGGGTTCGCCTCGGCCCTGGCGCGATCGATTTGGGAGTCCGGCAGCATGAAATGGAGCATGCCCGAGACGTGCGCCACTGGATCGTGCGCCACCACGGCGATGCACGATCCGAGCCCGAAGGTCACCAGCGTGGTGTCCGGATCGCCGCTCACTTTGCAGTCTGCTGTATTCACCACCACAGTAGTCATTCGGCTCTCCTCGACGATTGTGCGGCAGGCGGGCAGGCAGGGCATGGCCCTGCCCCACGTGCGCCAGGGTCATCGGATCCTCCCGACGACGCGCTTGTATACGGCCGGCTGCATGTACCGCAGGGGATGCGTGACGCCCGCCAGGCCCTCCGCGTGGCCGATGAACAGATAGCCGTCCGGCTCCAGAAAGGGCACCATCCGGTTGACCACGCTCTCCTGCCCGGGCTGGTCAAAGTAGATCATCACATTCCGGCAGAAAATGACGGAGAACGGATGCTCGGCCGGCAGCGCCTCCATCAGGTTGACCCGCCGGAACTCGATGAGATTCCGCACCACCGGTTTCACGCGGTACCATCCGCTCCACTGTCCTTGACCCTTCAGAAAATATTTGTGCAGAAGGTCGTTGGGAACGGTGGTAACTTGCTCGGCCTGATAGAGACCTTCGGCGGCGCGTTTCAGCGCCCGGGAAGAAATGTCGCTGGCCACCACTTCGAGGGAGCGCCCGGAGTTTTCGAGCGCCTCCAGAAGGGTGATGACGATGGAGTACGGTTCTTCGCCAGTGGAGCAGGCGGCGCTCCACACACGCAGCGGGTCGTAGCGGTGTTCGGCGACGATGGTGTTCCGCAGGATCTCAAAGTGCTCCGGCTCCCGGAAAAAGCCGGTGAAGTTGGTGGTCAGCGCGTCCACCATGTCCTTGAGGGCCGCGCCGGAGGCGTCGGAGGTGACGTGCCGGTAGTAGTCTTTGAAGCTGGAGTAGTTGAGCTCGCGCAGTTTTTTCGACAGGCGCGCGGTGACCATGTTTTCCTTGGTCTCCAGCACCAGTCCGAAACGGTCTTTCACCAGCGTGGAGAGGTTGTGGAACTCCCTGGGCGAGATCTTCAACTGGGCCAGCTCAGGCATTCCGCGACCCCTTGTACAAGCCGTCCACGTCGAGGATGAGCCCCACGCGGCCGTCGCCCAGAATCGCGGCGCCAGCCACGCCGGGCACATCCTGGAACGTCTCACCGAGGTTCTTGATGACCACTTCCTGCTTGCCAATCAGTTCGTCCACCGCGAGGCTGAAAGTGCGGCCATGCGTTTCCAGCAGCATCAGCAGCCCGTCCAGCAGATTCCGGGAGCGCGGTTCCACATTAAAGCGCTCGTGCAGCCGCACGATGGGGAATAACTGATCCCGCACCACGGCCACCTCGGCGCGGTTCTCCATGGTGGTGATCATGCCTTCGCGCGGCTGCAGAACTTCGCGGACGGAGGCCAGCGGCACGATGAAGCGCTCACTGCCCACCTTCACGATGAGCCCGTCGATGATGGCCAGCGTCAGCGGCAGCTTCAGCAGAAAATCGGTGCCCTGGCCCGGGCGCGAGGCGATCTCGATGCGGCCCCGCAGCTTGTGGATCTGCTTCTTCACCACATCCATGCCCACGCCGCGCCCGGAAAGATCGGTGACTTTCTCCGCCGTGGAGAAGCCCGGTTCGAAGATAAGATGGAACACGTCGCGATCGGTGAGGGAAGCGCCGGGGTCCACGAGGCCCATGCGCACGGCCTTGTCGAAGATTCTCTGGCGGTTGATGCCGCGACCGTCGTCGGAGACGGTGATGAGAATCTGGCCGGCCTGATGCTGGGCCGACAGACACACTTTCGCGACGGGCGGCTTTCCGCTGGCCAGACGCTCGGCGGCGGTTTCGATACCGTGGTCCACCGCGTTGCGCACCATGTGCATGAGCGGGTCGCCCAGTTCCTCTACCAGGTTGCGATCCATTTCGATGTCGCGCCCGTGCGTTTCGAGTTCGATCTTCTTGCCGTGTTTTCGCGAGAGATCGCGAATCAGCCGGTCCATTTTCTGGAACAACTGGCCGATGGGCACCATGCGCATGGCCATGGAGGCGCGCTGCACTTCGTCGGTGATGCGTCCCAGTTGCAGCAGATTGCGCTGCAGACGCATGTCCGTGGTGGACTTGAACGCGGGATCGTGGCGGATGAGCGATTGCGCCACCACCAACTCGCCCACCATGTCCACCAGGTAGTCGAGTTTGCCGGTGTCCACCTTGACCAGGCGATCCCCGCGCACTTGTTTACCGTTGTTTCCGTTATTCTTTGCGGGACTGGCGGCGATGGCCGCGTTTTCCGGAGCGGCCGGCGCCGCGCTAACGGGCGTGGACGATGCGGTTTCCGGATCCGGGGTCCCGCGCTCCAGCACCGCCCGTAGTTTCTCCAGCAGAGCCGCGGGATCGGCGGGCGCCGCGGTGCCGTTTCCGAGGATGCAGTGTTCGATGCGTCCGATTTCGCGGGTCAGGTAGTCCGCGCTCTCCAGCAGCAGGTCGGTGATGGCGGATGTAATGTCGAGCTCGTTGTTGCGGGCGCGGTCGAGCAGCGTCTCCACCTCATGGCAGATGGCCTGCACTTCGTGGAACTCGAGGAAACCCGCCAGCCCCTTGATGGTGTGAAAGCTGCGAAACAGCGACTGCGGCGCGGCCGTTTGGGAGGGGTCCTGCTCAATCAGCAGCAACTGGCTTTCCACGTTGCCGAGGTGTTCGCGGGCTTCCACGATAAAATCCGAGACCAGATCGCGGTCCTGCGCCAGGCTGCCGAAGCTGCTTGGCGCGCGCGAAAGAGCGCTTATGGCGCGCTGCAGAGCCTCAATCCCCGACTGGGTGGCTCCGCGGTTCTTCTGCGTGGCGGCGCGTCCGGCCTTGCCTCTCCTGGCCGGCTGGAGTTTGCGCGCAAGCTCGCCGGAAGCGTCGACAACCGTCTGCAAGCCAGCGGCCCGCGCGGTTTCCGAGATTCGGCCCAGCGTGCTGAGCATCTGTGCAATCGAGTGCGGGCCGTCTTCCTGGTCCCCGCCCAGCACGAATTGCGTCGCCAGCTCCTGAACGTACTGTTCGAGAGCGGCGGTTTCCGGTTGCATCCCTCTTCCTCCGCGCCGTCTATACGAGGACGTCGTCCGCCACCTGGCTATCGGCGGCGGGTTCGCCGGACGCCTCCAGGATGTCCTGCAGCCCGCCTACTTCGTTGCCGGTCAGCACCTTGTTGATGTCCAGCAGGATCCGTATCCTTCCCTTGCTCTTCGCGACACCCAGCAGGTACGGGGAAGGCGAAGACGATCCGAAATCGGGAACGTCCTGAATGTCCGCCTGCGCCAGATTGAGCACTTCGGCCACGCCGTCCACGATGAGGCCCATGTACAGGGAGGTGTTCACCTCGCTCTGAATGTCGACAATGATTATGCAGGTGCGCTGATCGTATTCCGTTTCCGGGAAGCCGAGCTTGGTGCGCAGGTCCATCACGGGAATCACCTTGCCGCGCAGGTTGATCACGCCCTTCATGTGCGGCGGGGTGTGGGGCACCCTGGTAATATCCTGCGTGCGAATAATCTCACGCACGCTGAGGACGCCAATGGCGAATTCCTCCTGGGCAAGCTGGAACACCAGATACTTTCCCGCGCGGGCGCCGGCGGCCTTCGCTGGTTCGGTTTGCATGACTCCGGTATCGGACATTGGGACCTCCTTCCGCCTTTTCCGTCAATCCACCATGTAGGGCAGCGGCGCGTGGCCGCGCACCACCGGCCGGTTCGCCCGCGGCGCCAGGCATACCTTTACGGTCATGGTTTCGCCTTCGCAATCGAACGGCACCACGATCCAATCGTTTTCGGCCGCGCTGCGCGCCACGAAGTTCCGTCCGAAAATCACCGTCGGAATGCTGAGCCCGAGCGCGCCGACATGGTGCTCGATCTCGTTCTTGAAATTGCCGATGATCATGTTGGTGAGCTCGCCCATGGCGTCCAGCACGTCGTCGTTGACCGATTCGTACTCGGCCAGCAGGAGGCGCGACGACAGCTTGCAGGCCAGTTCCGCCGAACAGGAGATTCCACCCGTGCCCACCCACGCGCCGGCCATGCCAATGAGCGAGACCAGCCCGTGACTAGGGTGCTGCGGCGCCTTCTCAGTGAAGCGCTCACCGGCGACCGCGTCCACGTTCAGCATGGTGCCGAAGACATCCAGGGTGGCGCGGCAGAGGCTATCCGTGATCAGGGATTCGTCCAGACGGTCAGTGGTGGTGGCGCTCATCTTGAAGTCTCCTTGTCTTTTCGTGTCTTTTCGTGCTCAGAAACGGATGGTGGCAAGCTTTTCTTTGATCTGCTCCGCCGTGAAGGGCTTGCGCACATAACCGGTGGCGCCGAGCTGGACCGCTTCCATCACCTTGGCCTGACTGCCTTCGGTGGTAATCATGAGCACGGGCAGATTCTTCCAGTCGTCGTTGGCCCGCACCTCGGTGAGAAACTGCAGGCCGTCCATATTGGGCATGTTGATATCGGTAAGAACAAGGTTGATCTTTTCTGTTCTCAACACGGCCAGAGCTTCCCTGCCATCCCCGGCTTCGTGGACCCGGTTGATGGAGACGTCGGCTTGCGCCAGCACCCGCTGCAGGATTTTCCGGATGGCAGCCGAATCGTCCACGATGAGAACATCAAGCGGCATGGTCAATGGGCTCCTTGATAAGGCTGTAGTCTTATCGCATGTGGCGAAAACAGTTTCTAATGAAACTGAAGGGGATGTTGCGCGTTTGTACCCGCAAACGCGGGTATATCGTGAGTATGGCCATGGACCCTGGAGTCGCGAAGTACCTGCTGTTGCTGGCGTGCCCGGCGCTGCTGGGTCAGGGGCTGGTCCGGGAAGAGAAATCGGTGGCCGTGGACGGCGCCACGGAGGTGTGGAGGCTGGTCTGGAAGTCCGCTCCCGGGCCGGCTTGTTCAGCGGACGATGTCGAGGCTTTCACCTGCCCGTGCACCGGCTTCGCTTTTGGTGAGGCGGGGCAGATCGATCTGGTCCGCTTGAAGGACGGACACGAAATCGATCGTCTTTCCCTGACGCCGCTTTTCCGGGACGCGCCGGTTCACCCTGCCGAGGCGATTGTGCAGCGCTGGGAAACTCATCACGGGGACATCACCAGCGATGCGCGGCAGTTGACGCGAAGAGTTCACAACCGGCCGGTGGTGAGCGTGATGGACCTTGCCGATTACGACCACGACGGCCGGAGCACGGAGTTCTTTCTACAAACCGGCACGCTTCCCTGCGGCAAGCGCGTTGGCGTGGTGATCGGGCTGTCGGCCGGCAACCCGCGGCTGCACGCCTTGGGCAGCGTCCGCCATCCCGGAAAGCCGCTCTATCTGCAAAAGCAGCAATGGGATGCGCTGCGATCCTCCGCAGGTCCGGTTCGCGTAATGGACTGGCCCTGTGGCGACCATGGAGCCGACACGCAGACGGAGATCGAGCTGCAAGCCACCAGTTCCGGCATTCGCGCGGTGCGCAGGGAATTTGGTTGTGATGCGGCCTCTCATCGCGGAAAGTTCCTGACGAAGACGGATCTGTGATCGGCTAGAATCATGAGTCATGAAGACGCTTTTGCTGGCCATCTTTGTTGGCGCGCTGAGCCTGCCGGCGCAAACGGATCCGCTGGAAGGAGTCTGGCAAGGATACGACGGCGAATGGGTTCATGTTTCACGCCAGCTTGTCGCCCTGGCCGAGGCGATTCCCGCTGAAAAGTACGGGTGGCGTCCGGGCCCCGGCGTACGCTCCACGAGCGAGGTGCTGATGCACATCGCCATCGCCAACTTCTACCTGCTGAGCGTCACCGGGCCCAAAATGCCGGCCGACCTGAAGCCCGGGGACATGGAAAAGACGGTTACCGCGAAGGCCGACGTGATCGACTGGTTGAAGCGTTCGCTCGATGCCGTCAAGACCGCCCGCGCGAATTTGCAGCCCGGCGATCTGCAACGCAAGGTCAAAATCGGCGACAGAAACGCGACGGTGGATGGCATGTACCTGCGAATCATCATCCACGCCAACGAACACATGGGCCAACTGGTGGCCTATGCGCGGGTGAACGGGATTGTGCCGCCGTGGTCGGAAGGCGCGGCGGCCGGCAAGTAACCGGAGATCTCTAACCGGCGCGCCGCAGCATTACGGGCAGCGACACCGGAGAGGCGACGGTGGAACCTTCGTGCCATTCCACGGGACCGGTCAGTTCAGCCCCGTCGAACTTCGCGGCGAAAGCGCCCACGATGATCGCGGTGGCCAAGCGAACCAGCAGCGCCCCGGCGCACGAATGCGGGCCCGCCCCCAGCGCCAGGTGACCGGCTGTTTTGCGGGTTACGTCCAGCCGGCCGGGGTCGGAAAACCGCTCATGGTCGTGGTTGGCGGCGGCAAGTTTCAGGATCACCCGATCGCCGCTGGCGATGCGCACGCCGCCAATATCGAATTCCGTTGTGGCTGTGCGCACGAGCGTGTGGACCAGGCCGGCGTGGCGCAGCAGCTCCTCCACGGCTTTGGTCATGGCGTCAGGTTCGGCGCGCAGGCGCGCGAATTCCAGCGGGTTGCGCAGCAAATCGAGAAGCGCGTTGGCGAGGAAGGAGGGCAGCGTATCGGTGAGGCCTTTGGAAAGCGGTTTGAGGTACTCTTCCATCACAATCGGCGCCACCGCTTCACACCAGGGCTTGAGGAACTCGCTGACGAGGTCAACGGGACGGTCTGTGGGAAGGCGGTCGAGGAGACTTGAAGCGAGCGGCGCGATGCGGGACTGCCAGTTGTCCAGCCTGGCGAGGGGGAGGGCGGCCAGCACGCCGGCGCGAGCCTGCTGCTGTGTTGCGGCGTCGACGGCGCCCGCTTCGCCGGTTTGGAGGAAACCCGGCTCTTTGAGGGCAGCCAGCACGTCATCGTACCGGCTGACGACCCAGGCGTGGAGATCGGGGTCGAAGCGCGGGGGATGGGCCATTTCGAATGGTGGTAGGGACGGGCAGATTCGAACTGCCGACCTGTCGCTTAGGAGGCGACCGCTCTATCCATCTGAGCTACGTCCCCGCAAGTGGTTCTCTATTGATTCTAAGATATGCGGCAGCTTAGCGGCATGTCCGCTCCGTCACCGTCGCGGTTCGGTTAGAGCCTACGCAGGGCATGGCCCTGCGCCACTGTTGAGCCTACGCAGGGCACGGCCCTGGGCCACTGGTGAGCCTACGCAGGGCATGGCCCTGCGCCACTGTTGAGCCTACGCAGGGCATGGCCCTGGGCCACTGGTGGCAAGAAATTGTCGGGTAGGGTTGCCAGTTTCTTCCTGGCGATTGCGCCTTAGTGAGTAGCAAGCCCGATGCGTCATAATGCGATAGCCACTTCGATGAGCCTTACCCCGGACCGCTGGAAGCAAATCGAGGAGCTCTACGAGGCCGCCATGGATTGCCGGCCCGAGGAACGCGCCGCGCTGCTGGCGAACGCGAACGTCGAGGTGCGCGATGTCGTTGGCAAGATGCTTGCGCAGGGCGCGAACGGCCATATTCTGGATCGGCCCGCCTGGGAGATTGAGACCGACGCTTTGGCGCTAACCCCGGCAATCGCGATTGGATCGCGACTGGGCCACTACCAGATCGAGGCCGTGGTGGGGAGCGGCGGCATGGGCGAGGTATACCGCGCGTCCGATAACCGGCTTGACCGCAAGGTGGCGATCAAAGCCCTCCGCGCCGGCCACCAGTTGCGAGAACATGCCTGGCAGTTGCTCGAGGAAGCCCGGGCCGCTTCCGCGCTGAATCATCCCAACATCATCACCATTCACGACATTGATGTTGCCGACGGGCGCCCCTACATCGTCATGGAGTGGATCGACGGCCAGACCCTTCGCCAGAAGCTGAGTCACGGTCCCATGGGCGTTCCGGAAGTTCTGGCCGCTGCGTCCCAGATCGTGGACGCTCTGGCGGCGGCGCACGACCGGGGAATTCTTCATCGCGACCTGAAGCCGGAGAACGTGATGGTCACCGCCGACGGCCGGGTGAAGGTGCTCGACTTCGGTATCGCCAGGCGCCTGGCAGCGCCGCTCAGCCAGGCCAACGTTCCGGACCTCGTGCTGGGCACGCCCGGATACATGTCTCCGGAACAGGCCCGGGGGGAAGCACTGGACTCCCGATCCGATCAGTTTTCCTTCGGCGCGGTGTTGTACGAGATGGCGGCGGGACGGCAGGCGTTCGCGGGGGTTTCCGCCGCTGAACTGGTGGCGGGGGTTCTCTTCCGGGAACCGGAGCCTCTGACGAGGGTGAATGCCGAAGTACCCGCGCCGTTGCAATGGGTGGTGGAACGCTGCCTGGCGAAACCCCCGCAAGACCGGTTTGAATCGACGGATGAATTGCGGCGCGAACTTTCGGCCATCCGGACGCGCCTGAGCGGGAGCGTGACGGCCGCCGCCGCCATCCGCAACATCCCGGTGCCGCGGAGTTCGTTGATCGGACGCGAAGAGGAGCTCGCCCGGCTGCGAGAGCTGATCGCCGATCCGGATCTTCGGTTGCTGACTCTGACGGGTCCGGGAGGTATCGGCAAAACGCGGCTGTCCATCGAGCTGGGACGGCAGCTTGCGGACGACTTTAAGGGTGGTACCTGCTTTGTGCCGCTGGAGAAGGTGAGCCAGGCGGGTTCGGTGCCCTCCGAAGTGGCATTCGCTCTCGGTGTCACGCCGTCGCCTGGACAGACCGCGGAGGCCGCGATCGCCAGACATCTGGAGCATGGCGTGGCCGGTCCGGTGCTGCTGCTGCTGGACAATTTCGAGCATGTTCTGGACGCGGCCGCTTTCGTGGCGGGGTTAACCTCGCACCGGTTGAAGATGGTGGTTACCAGCCGCGCGGCCTTGCGCATCTACGGAGAATACGAATTTCCGGTGCCGTCCCTGGCGACCCGCGCTGCCTCGAAGGATCGTGCGATGACGCGTTCTCCCGCAGCCAGATTGTTTCTGGAGCGCGCCTCCGGCCTGCGCGGCGCGGCCCTTGACGAATCGCAATTGCAGCTGGTGTCTGAGATCTGCGCCAGGCTGGACGGCCTGCCACTGGCCATCGAACTGGCCGCGGCGCGCACCAAGATGCTGTCCCTCAAGACGCTTCTGGAGCGTCTGAGCGATCCTTTGGGAGTTCTGGTTGGCGGCCCTCGCGACCAGCCGCTGCGCCAGCACACGCTGCGGGCTACGCTCGATTGGAGCTACAACCTTCTGGACCAGCGCCATCAGAAGGTGTTTCGCCGAATGGCCGTGTTCGTCGGCGGCGCCACCATCGAGGCGCTGGAGGCGGTGTGCGACACGCGCCAGGATTTGGAGATCGACTTATGGGAAGCCATCGAGCTGCTGGTTGATAACAGTCTGATTCGACGCGTGAGCGCGGAGGATGCCGAACTCCGATTCACCATGCTCGACACGATGCGCGAATACGGGCTGGACCGCCTGGCCGAGGCAAGAGAAGACGCCTATACTCGCAAAGCGCACGCGGCCTACTTTTTGGTACTGGCGGAGGAGGAAGCGCCTGCCATGCGCCGCGAGCGCACCGGGAAACACCCGTTCGATGCGGAACTGGGCAACTTCAGAGCCGCTCTCGACTGGCTGGCTCTCGCTTCCGAAGTGGAATGGGGAATTCGTCTTGCCACCGCGCTGGCCCCCTATTTTCTGTCTGTCCGGATGCTCGTCGAAGGGCGCAGCTATGTCTCCCGAATGCTCGCGCTCCCCGGCGCGGATCGTTTCCCGCATTTGCGGAATTGGAGCAAGTATTGGGACGCCGGCTTTGGCCACGAAATCGACGGGGTGGACGACAGCGCCTATAACAGCGTTTGGGAATTTTTCCGGCAAGCGAACGATCGCACAGGCATGCTGACGGTGGCCACCCGGATCGGCGTCACCAGTAAGTTTGCGGGCAACATGGCGAAGGCCCGATACTTCTCCGAAAAAGCGGTGGAGATGGCACGCGCCGAATTTCCCTCTGGCGTGCTGGCCGGCGCGCTTGGCAATCTGGCGGACCTCGTCGGCGCGGAAAGCGAATACACGTACGCGGAAGGCCTCTATCAGGAGGCCCGGCGTCTGTTTCAGGAAGCCGGCGGCCGGGAAAATGCCATCTGGACCATCAGCCACCGTGCCGACCTGCAGCGCGAACAGGGCCACAACGACGAGGCGCGCTTTCTCTATGAGCAGGGATTGCAGGAATTCCGCGCGCTGGGGTTTGACCCCGGGGCCGCTTCGTGTCTGCACGATCTGGCCGGTCTGGATGCAGCCGAGGAAAATCCAGCGGCCGCCGCCGCGCGGTACAAAGAAAGCCTGCGCCTCTACGGGATCGAGAACAAAGCGGACCTTCCGCGCATTCTCGAATCGATGGCTTTTCTGGCGCGCCAGATGGGACAGCCAGCGCGCGTCCTGACGCTGGGCGGAGCCGCCGCTCGAATTCGTCAGCGTTTCCACCTTTCCGCCAAGAACTCCATCGAGCGATCCCGCGTCCAGGAAATGATAGAGGCTGCCCGGGGCGAGGCAGGCCCCGAAGCGGCCGCGCAGTGGATGAAGGGCTGGAACATGACGCTGGACGAGATCCTGGAATGGGCCACACGGGATGGAGAGAACTAATGGACAATTTCGCTCAGACGATCGGCGGCCGTGTAATTCTCCCCGATGATCCCGAATACGGATCGGCGCGGCGCGTGTACAACGCCGCTATCGATCGCCGGCCGGCACTCATCGTCCAGTGCGCCGATGCCGGGGATGTGATTCATTGCGTGAACTACGCGCGGGAGCAAGAGCTGCCGGTCGCAATTCGGGGGGGCGGCCACAGCGCTCCTGGCTTCGGCACGTGCGACGGGGGCATGGTGATCGATCTGTCGCGATTGCGGGGTGTGCGCGTCGATGCGGAGCGGCGCACCGCTCAGGTGGAGGGCGGATGCACGTGGGGGGATCTGGATGCCGCCACGCACACGTTCGGATTGGCCACCCCGGGCGGCGTTATTTCGACGACCGGAGTGGGCGGGCTCACTACCGGCGGCGGCTTCGGATATCTTTCACGCCGTTATGGACTCGCCTGCGATAACCTGCTTTCAGCCGACGTGGTGACGGCGGACGGCCAGCTTCGCAGGACCGATGCCGTTCACGACCCCGATCTGTTCTGGGCTATTCGCGGCGGCGGCGGGAACTTCGGAATTATCACCTCTTTTGAGTTCCGTCTTCATCCGGTCAAGGAGATTTGCGGCGGGCCCATCTTGTACCCTTTGGACCAGGCCGCCGCGGTTCTGCGCGGTTTCCGCGACTTCATGCGGACCGCCCCGCGCGAGCTGAGCGCCTTTTTCGCGTTCCTGATTGTTCCGGGGCCGCCGTTTCCCGAGCCGCTATGGGGAACAACTGTTTGTGCCATCATGTGCGCCTACATCGGGGACATGTCCGCGGCCGAAGCCGTCACGAAGCCTCTGGCGGAGATTGGGACGCCGCGATTGGCCGTGCTGCATCCGATGCCTTATCCCGTTCTGCAATCGTCATTTGACGGTCTGTTGCCGCACGGCTTACATCACTACTGGAAGACGGACTTCGCGCACGATCTGACGGAGGAAGCGATCGCGGAACACGTGAAGTTTGGCCCACGGATTCCCACGGTGAACTCGGCCGTTCATATTTACCCGATGGACGGAGCGATCCATGACCTCGACGCGAACGACACTGCGTTCGCTTACCGGGACGTGAGATTCGTGCACATTATTGCGGCGGTGACTCCGGACCCCGCGCCGCTGCCGGCATATCGGGAATGGGTGCGGGATTACTGGGCCGCGTTGCTTCCTCATTCGGCGGGAGGCGGCTACGTGAATTTCCTGATGGATGAAGGCGAGGAACGGGTGGCGTCCAGCTACATGGGAAACCAGAAGCGCCTGGCGGAGATCAAGGCGAAGTACGATCCGGAGAATCTTTTCCGGGTGAATCAGAACATCAAACCGGCCCAATGAGCCGCGGCTAGGTTGCCTCGGCGCTGACCGGCTCCATCAGGCGACGGACCGCCGAAATCCGGTTAGCGGGGGCTCCGCATCGCCGTGCATGTTCCTCGATGATTTCCGCGTTCGGCGCCCAGTAGATGCAATACACTTTGTTGTCGGTCACATAGCTGTGGAGCCATTGGATCTGCGGCCCCAGATCTGCCAGCACGCGGAGCGACTCTCTGGCGGCGGCCTGAAGCTGCTCCGGTGTCATCTGACCGGCACCGGGGATTTCCCGCTCGATGACAAACTTAGGCATGTTCGAGATTTTACCACTCAGGCCCAGCGCGATAAACCCTTGCGGCCGATGTCCTGGCGGTAGTGCATTCCCTCAAAGTGCACTTTGGCTACTTCGCTGTAGGTGTTGCGGATGGCCGCGTCGAGATCCGGACCGGAGCCAGTGATGCCCAGCACCCGCCCGCCAGCGGTGGTGAGGCCGTAGAGATCCAGCGAAGTGCCCGCCTGGAAAATGACGCCGTGGTTGACGTGTTGCCAGCCGTCAATGCGATCACCACGGCGCGGCGAACCCGGATAGCCCTGGGCGGCAAGAACCACGCAGACCGACGGCTCCGGTTTCCATTCCAACGGGGTTTCGGGCAGCTTCCCCAGCGCCGCCCCGTGCAGCGCTCCGATGAAATCGCCACGCATGCGGTGCATCAGCGGTTGGGTCTCCGGGTCGCCCAGGCGCGCGTTGAATTCAAGTACGCGCGGCCCATCCGCCGTCATCATCAGCCCGGCGTAGAGGAAGCCGGTGAACGGGCTGCCCTCGCCACGCATGGCTTCAATTGTGGGATGAATTACTGTGTTGAGAATGATCTCGCTTTGTTGCGGCGTGAGAATGCGGCCATCGCAGTATGCGCCCATGCCGCCGGTGTTGGGGCCCAGGTCGCCATCGAAGACCGCTTTATGGTCCTGGGTGGCTTCCAGCGCGAGCACCCGGTTGCCGTCGCTGAGAACGATGAAGCTGACTTCCTCGCCTTGCAGGAACTCCTCGATTACGAGGGAGTTACCGCCGGACATGAGGTGCTCGATGGCTTGTTCCGCCTCCTCGCGATTTTGTGCGATGATGACGCCCTTGCCCGCGGCGAGTCCATCTGCCTTGAGCACCACGGGATAGCTGAAGTTGTGCAACTCTTCCAGGGCCTGGGCGGGCGAGCTGACAGCGGCGAAGCGCGCGGTGGGAATGCGCCAGCGCTGCATGAATTCCTTGGCGAAGGTTTTGCTGCTCTCCAGCCGGGCGGCCGCCTGGGAAGGTCCGAATATGGCTAGTCCGCGGGCGCGAAAACGGTCCACAATGCCCGCCGCGAGGGGCGCTTCCGGTCCCACGATGGTGAGATTGATGTCGAGCGTTTCGGCCAGCTTAAGGGGGTCGGACGCGGGGTAACAGGAGGCGAGTTGGGCAATGCCAGGATTTCCCGGCGTGGCATAAAGCTGATTGCCGGGGGTCTGGGCGAGCTTCCAGCAGAGGGCGTGCTCCCGCCCACCGCTTCCAATGACGAGTATTTTCATGCGGCTGCGTTACCATGATACCTGTGGTGAGGTCAGGACGATACGACGTTGTGGTGGTGGGCGCCGGCCACGCCGGCTGCGAGGCCGCGCGCGCGTGTGCCCGTATGGGCCTTCAGACCGCCATGGTCACCATGAATCTGGACCTTATCGCGCAGATGTCGTGCAATCCCGCAGTGGGCGGAATTGCCAAAGGGCACCTGGTCCGCGAGATTGACGCGCTGGGCGGTGTGATGGGCGAGGTGACCGACGCAGTGGGCATACAGTTCCGCCTGCTCAACACCAGCCGCGGCCCGGCGGTGTGGTCTCCGCGCGCCCAGTGCGACAAGAAACAGTACCGCATGCGCATGCGCGAGGTGCTGGAGGCCGAAGCGAATTTGCGCATCCTGCAGGCCGAAGTGGCGGAGATTGTTATTGGGGAGGGGCGCGTCACCGGGGTGCTGCTGCGCGACGGCAGGACGGTGCTGGCGGGCGCGGTGATCATCACCACGGGCACGTTCCTGAATGGTCTGGCTCACGTTGGCGAGATGAAGTACAACTGCGGCCGGAACGGCGAAGCGCCCTCCAATCTGCTGGGGGACCAGTTGCGCATGCTCGGCCTGCAGTGGACGCGGCTGAAAACCGGTACGCCGCCGCGCCTCGATGGCCGCACCATCGACTGGAGCCGGTTCGAGGCCCAGTCCGGCGATATCAACCCGACCCCGTTCTCCTTCCTTACTGAGAAGATTGATCGCGAGCAGATCAAGTGTTATATAGCATACACATCGGATGAGACCCTGCGCATTCTGCGAGATAGCATCGCGCGGTCGCCGTTGTACAGCGGCCAGATTGAGGGCGTGGGACCGCGCTACTGCCCATCGATTGAGGACAAGGTGGTTAAGTTCCCCGATAAGACCCGGCACCAGATCTTTCTGGAGCCGGAGGGACTGGACACCTACGAGGTGTATGTGAATGGCATGTCCACGAGCATGCCTATTGATGTGCAGGAAGCCATGGTGGCGTCCATCTCAGGTTTGGAGAGCGCTGCGATGATCCGGCCCGGATACGCGATCGAGTATGATGCGATCGACCCTCGCGAGCTGCTCCACACCCTCGAGGTGAAGAAGATTGCCGGGCTCTTCCTGGCGGGCCAGATCAATGGGACATCGGGTTACGAGGAGGCGGCGTGCCAGGGGCTGGTTGCCGGTATCAATGCCGCCTGCAAGCTAGGAGGCGCCGAGCCCATGCTGATTGGGCGGACCGAGGGCTACACCGGCATCCTGATCGATGACCTTGTGAGCAAGGGGGCCGATGAGCCTTACCGCATGTTCACTTCGCGCGCGGAGTTCCGGCTGCATTTGCGGATCGACAACGCTGACGAGCGCCTGACGCCGATAGGCAGACGGGTGGGCCTGGTTAGCGACGAGCGTTGGGCGATCTTTGAGACGAAGCAGCGCCAGCGCAAGCTGTTCGCGGCAATGCTGGAGGGGCAACGGGTGGATCCCGAGGCGTTTCCTGGGCTGGGGCTTTCCGCAGAGGACCGGCCGAAACTGATCGACTGGCTGCGCCGGCCCGAGGCGAAGTTGCTTGCGCTGGCGGCCTGGCTTGAACAGAGGACGGGTGAACGGCCCGTCCAGGGCGTGCTGGCCACCATTGAAACCGAGGCCAAGTATGCCGGTTACATCGCCCAGCAGGAACGGCAGGTGGAGCGGTTGAAGGACTCGGAGCGGCGGCGAATTCCTGGCGCATTTGTGTATGCGGGCGTGCCGGGGCTTTCCAGAGAGGTTCAGCAGAAGCTGGAGCGCGTGCGTCCCGAAACTCTGGGGCAAGCTGGCCGCATCCCTGGGGTCACGCCCGCGGCGATTGCGGTGCTGGACGTGTATTTGAGCCTGTCGAGCCGTGGCTGATTCTTTCCTTGCTCTGCTGGCCCGCCATCTGGAAGGCAGGGTTTTGCTGAGCAATGATCAGGCAGGCGCGCTTGAACGGCATTACCACACACTAGTTCGCTGGAACCGGGTGTTAAACCTCACTTCTGTGCGCGATGTGGAAGACGCTGTGGTCCGCCATTACTGCGAGAGCCTGTTCTTTGCTTCCCTGCTGCCGGAGCTAGGGCGAGTACTTGATTTTGGCTCGGGGGCGGGGTTTCCGGGCATTCCGATTGGGGTTCTGCACCCGGAGTGCAGGGTCTCGCTGGTGGAATCCCATAAGCGCAAGGCGGTGTTCCTGCGCGAGGTCACCCGGGACCTGGCCAATATTGGAGTTTTGGCTGGGCGGGCTGAGGATATGCCGGGATCGTGGGATGTTCTTGTTTCGCGCGCTGTTCGTCCTTCGGAAGTGCTGGCCCAGGCGCCTCGGCTGGCTTCACGAGTGGGGATGCTGGTGAGTGCCGACTTTCTGGCAGAGCGAGAGCGCTATTCGGGCTTTGAGTGGGACGAGCCGGTTAAGCTGCCCTGGGGCGATGAGCGGTGGGCACTGTTCGCCAACGTTCCACGTGAAACATCATAGGCGGGGCGCCATTCTTTCTGTCGCTTCTTTGGAAGTGATAACCACATGTACTTCGAAATCAACAAGATCATCCCAGTTTGCCATCCACTGATCCAACAGACTGCGATCATGACTCTCCATGATCTGGTAGCAGCGCTCGAGCTTGCTGTCCACCCAGCTTGAGACGTAAATCAGGCCCTCGGGAGCCATGCGCCCCTGGTCTCGAAACCTGCGGTATACGGCAGCAGCGTCCTTGAAATGCTCCACAACCATATACAGAGTTCGTTCCATTGACAGAGTCTCGCACAAATTGTTCCACGTGAAACATCCGCCAAAGCTGGGCCCCACCGACGTGATATCCTGCGTATTCGGTGCACACGTGAGCAAAGTCATCGCCGTTGCCAACCAGAAGGGGGGCGTCGGCAAAACCACCACTGCGATCAATCTTGCAGCATCGTTCGCCGCCAATGACGTGCCGGTTCTGCTCATTGACTCTGATCCCCAGGGCAACGCAACCACCGGGCTCGGCGTGGCCAAAAACACCGGCCTGCCGACGATGTACGATGTGCTTCTGGGCCAGACGGAAGCGGCCGCCGCAATCCTCAAGACCGATTTCGACGGCCTTGACCTGATCCCGGCAGACCGGAATCTCGTTGCCGCCAATATCGAGCTGGTGGATGAAGAGAGCCGTGAGACGCGTCTGCGGACCCGGCTCGAGCCTATTCGGCACCGCTATCCGTTCATTATTATCGACTGCCCGCCGGCTCTCGACTTGCTCACAATCAACGCACTGGTGGCGGCCGACTCTGTACTCATTCCCATCCAGTGTGAGTTCTTCGCTCTCGAAGGTATCTCGCAACTCATAGACACTGTTGACCGTGTACGCTCCGCGTTCGGCACGAAACTGGCCATCGAGGGCGTCCTGCTCACCATGTACGACGACCGCACCAATCTCACCAAACAGGTTGAGACCGACCTCCGCGAGTTCTTCCACGACGAGGTTTTCCAGACCGTAATTCCGCGAAGCGTCCGCCTGGCGGAAGCGCCCAGCTTCGGGAAGCCGATTATTTCCTACGATGTCCGCTCCCGCGGCGCTGAGAGCTACATCCAGTTGGCAAAGGAGATCCTGGCACATGAACAAACCGCCAGAGACGCGCAAAGCGCTGGGTAAGGGCCTGTCTGCACTCCTGCCGCAGCGTCCGGCATCCGCTCCCGCAATCGAAGCGTCCGCACCCGCTCCCGACCAGCGCGGAACAGTTCGCGAAGTTCCTGTTACGGAGATCGATCCGAATCCGCTCCAACCCCGGGCGCAGTTTGACCACGGCAGAATCGCGGAACTCGCTGAATCCATTCGGTCAAACGGCATTATCCAGCCACTGATTGTCCGCCGTCACGGCGACCGGTTCCAGCTCATCGCGGGCGAGCGCAGACTCCGGGCTTCCCGAGTAGCGGGCCTCACCCAGGTGCCAGTGGTCATCCAGGACTTCGCAGACGACCAGCTTCTCCAGCTCGCCCTTATCGAAAACATCCAGCGCGAAGACCTCAATCCGATCGAAACCGCACAGGCGTTCGAACGGCTCGCCAATGACCTCAACCTGACCCACGAAGACATCGCCCATAGAACTGGTAAGGACCGCACCACCATCACGAATCTGATCCGGCTTTTGCGGCTGCCAGAACCCATCCAGCTTCTGCTCGCCGAGCGCCGCTTGCATATGGGACATGCCCGGGCGATTCTGGGCATACCGAATGAGGAGCAGCAGATCGAGATCGCCAACCGGGCTGCCGCACACGGACAGTCGGTGCGTGACGTCGAGCGAATAGTAAGGCGCCTTACAGATGAACGCACTACGTCCGCGGAAGCGGATAAGACGCAGGATCCCAACGTCAAAGCGGCGGCTGGGCAACTTCAGGAGCTGCTGGGGACTCGCGTGCGAATCGTCGAGAAAACGGAACAACGCGGCCGGATTGAGATCGAATACTACTCCCAGGACGACTTGCAGCGCATCTATGGCCTGATCGCGAAGGAGGCATAGCCGTGCTAATCTCGAAGAGAATGCCGGTGTAGCTCAGGTGGTTAGAGCGACGGTCTCATAATCCGTAGGTCGCAGGTTCGACTCCTGCCGCCGGCACCAACCCCACCGAAAAAACTTGACTTGTCGCTGGAAACGGACTTATGTTGATTTCGGGTAGAGACCGGAATGGTCGGTGCGAAACCCCGCAGGAGGAAGCCTATCGAGAACGAACACTTGTTCAGGGCGGATACTGACTTCCTCGACCCGGTAGCCTGAAGGCAAACGACGATCCAGGGCTTGCTCCGGCTGGTCTTGTCGGCAGCACACGCTGCAAGCGATACACCGGAGGGTTACCTGAGCGGGTGTTAGCGTCCGCCCTGATCTTTCAGCGGGTTTCCCATTTGACACTCTCCTTTCGCGCTCAGTAGATTCGAGTTAGTGGACCCGTCCATCATCGAGTTTCGCGGCGTCTCCAAGAGTTATCCGATCTACGCCTCGCCGGGTGATCGCCTGCGCGAACTGGCCACTTTCAATCGCCGTTCCTGGCACCGCGATTTCCACGCGCTTGCGGACGTCAGCTTTGCAATCCCGCGCGGCGAAACCTTCTGCATTGTCGGCGAGAACGGATCGGGCAAGAGCACCACGCTGCAGCTCATGGCCGGTATCCTGCATCCGACCGCGGGCGAGGTGATTGTTCGCGGCCGGGTTGCCGCATTGCTGGAACTCGGCGCGGGCTTCAACCATGAATTCAGCGGGCGCGACAACGTCTATCTCAATGCCGCGATCATGGGTTTTTCGCAGCGCGAGATCGACCGGAAGTTTCGCGACATCGAAGCCTTCGCGGAGATCGGCGACTTCATCAGCCAGCCGGTGAAGACCTACTCCAGTGGCATGGTGGTGCGGCTCGCTTTCGCCGTGGCCATTCATCTGGACCCCGACATCCTGCTGGTGGACGAGGCGCTCTCCGTGGGCGACATCTACTTTCGCCAACGCTGCATGCGCAAGGTGAACGAACTGCGCGCGCGCGGCGTCACCATCGTTTTCGTGTCCCATTCCACGGCGGACGTGAAAGCGATTGGCGATCGCAGCATGTGGCTTGACCACGGCCGCATGCGCGAGATCGGCGCCACCGACCAGGTGGTCTCGCAATACCTTGCCTCCATCGTGCTGAAGGACGCGGTGTTTCTCAAACACAGCCGCACGGCGGCGGTTCCGGCCGTTGCCGCGAGCGAGCAGGTGGTCCACGGAATCCCGAACATCGACCAGCGCTATGGAGACGGGCGCGCCGAGCTGCTCGGAATCGCCGTGCTCGATTCCGCCGGCGTTCCCGTGAGGATGCTGGAACCGGGTTCCGCCATTGTGGTTCGCATCAGCGTGGTGGCCCATCAGCGGCTCGATCTGCCGATGGTTGGCTTCATGCTCCGCAACCACATGGGCGTCGACTTTGCGGGAACCAATACGGCGCGCGAAGGCTTCGACCTGCCGGCCATGAATCCGGGCGCTATCTATACGGTGGATTTTCACGTGCAGCTTCCGCAGCTTTATCCTTCGCAGTTTTCCTTTTCGCCAGCGGTGGCCGACGGCACACTGGAGAGCTATACGATGTGCGACTGGATCGATAACGCCATCGCGCTGCAGATGAGCCGGGCCGACCAGCCCGTCTACGGGTACGTCCATTTGCCCTGCCGGGTCGAGCTGAATCATGGTTGAATTCACCGGAGAGCGGGTGGTGCCCGGCCAGGTGGAAGCGGATTTATGGAACGAGCATCTGGCCCGGTATGTATTTGCGGCGCGCTTCGCGGCGGGACGGCGGGTGCTGGACGCGGGGTGCGGCACTGGTTATGGGTCCGCGGAACTGGCGCGCACGGCGGCCAGTGTCACGGGCATCGACGTTTCGCGCGATGCCGTGGAATGGGCGCACGGGAACTATCCGAAGCCGGCGTTTCTCAACGGGTCCTGCGCGACTCTGCCGTTCCGCGCGGCCGCCTTTGACGTGGTGGTGGCGTTCGAAGTGATCGAGCATCTGTATCAGCCGACGGCGTTTCTTGCCGAATGCCGCCGGGTGCTCACGCCGGATGGGCTGCTGATAGTCTCTACGCCGAACACGGTGGTTTACGCGGAAGCGCGGGCGGCGGCGGGACCGAATCCCTTTCACGAACACGAATTCGAAGCGGACGAATTCGAGGTAGCTTTGCGCGCCCAGTTCGCCAATGTCTCACTGCTGCTGCAGAACCGCTGCGAGTGCTTCGCCTTCTATCCGCCCTCGGGCTGGCGCGGCGGCCGCATTGTCGCCGAGCCGGGCGCCGACCGCGCTGAGGCGGCCACCTTCTTTGTCGCGCTGTGCTCGAACACGGCGCTTCCGGAAGTGGAACCCCTGTTGTACCTGCCGCGCGTCGCCAACCTTCTGCGCGAGCGCGAGCGGCACATCGAAAAACTGCAGGGCGAGCTCGCACAGAAGGAACAATGGCTGGCCGAGGCCACCGGGGAGCGTGACCGCGCTCTGGAAGCAGTGCGCCAAACGGAAACGGCGCTGGAGCAGAGCAATCGCTGGGCGGAACAGGTTTCCGCGGAGCTTGCCGAGGCTGGCAAGCGCATCGTCGAGCTGCAGGCACAGTTCGCCGCGCAGCAGCAGAGCGCACAGCAGAGTATCGACGCGCTGGAAGCCGAGAACCAGAAGAAGACGGAATGGGCGCTGGCTCTCGGCGCCGAGGTGGAGGTTCTCCGCGGGCAGATCGCCATGGTGGTCGCTTCACGCTGGGTGCGTGCGGGCCACAAGATCGGGCTGGGGCCGCCGCTTCCGGGACTGGATAAGCCCGCGACGTGAGGATTCTTCACAGCATTGCGGCCCTGGTCATCGCGCCGCCGCTGGCTCTATTCGCCGCCATCGCCGTTTTTCTCTCCGACCTGCTCCCATGCCGCCGTTTGCACCGGCCGGAACGCACGCCGCGAACCGACGCCGCCAGCATCGTCATCCCCAGCTGGAACGGGCGTGAGCTGCTGGCGAAGTACCTGCCTTCCGTGCTTGAAGCGACTGCCGGCAATCCGGGGAACGAGGTTATTGTCGTCGACAACGGCTCCGGCGACGGCAGCGCGGAATTTGTTCGCGAGAATTTCCCCGCGGTGCGGGTGATTGCGCTTGAGAAAAACCTGGGATTCGGCGGCGGATCGAACGCCGGTGTCGCGGCGGCGCGCAATGACATCGTGGTGCTGCTGAACAGCGACATGCGGGTGGCGCCGGATTTCCTTCCGCCGCTGCTGGCGGCGTTCCGCAACGACAAAGTCTTCGCGGTCTCCTGCCAGATCTTTTTCTCGGATCCCGCCAAGCGGCGCGAGGAGACCGGTTTGACCGAAGGCCGCTGGCGCCGCGGCACACTCGAGGTGGGGCATCGCGTGGACGACCGGATCACCGAGCCGTTCCCCTGCTTTTACGGCGGCGGAGGCTCCTGCGCGTTCCACCGGCAAAAGTTTCTGGAACTCGGCGGCTTTGACGAACTCTTCGCGCCGTTCTATTTCGAGGACGCCGATCTCGGTTACCTCGCGTGGAAGCGTGGCTGGCAGGTGGTATATCAGCCGCGGAGCGTGGTGTGGCACGAGCATCGCGGGACCATCGGCCGGCGCTTTTCGGAAGCGCGCATCGGCGCTATTCTTCAGAAAAACCTGCTGCTGTTCTGCTGGAAGAACATTCACGAGTGGCGGCGGCTGGCCGGCCACTTTGTGTTTGCCACGGGCGAGGCGGTTTGGCGAGGCAATCCGCAAGGCCTCTGGCGAGCTGTGTTGCAGCTTCCCACGGCGCTGCGGTCGCGCCGCCGTGCCCGGGCGCTTGCAGTGGTCTCTGACACAGAAGCTTTTCGCAGGCCGCAGGGGGGGTATTATCGCGACGGCTTCGCCACTCTCGCGGTGTCGCCCGCTCCTTTGCGCGTGTTGTTTCTGTCTCCGTATTCGATCTGTCCGCCGGTTCACGGGGGCGCGGTGTTCATGTACAACACCGTGCGCGAGCTGGCCAGGCACTGCGAAGTACACCTGCTCATCGTCCTTGACCGTCCCGAGCATCGCGCCGACCACGCCGAGCTCGAAAGCATGGTTGCTTCCGTGGAGTATTTCGACCGTTCGGCGGCCCGGGACAGAACCGTGCCCTACTCACTACCCTACGCGGTCCGCGACTTTGCTTATCGCGATCTCGATTGGGCCCTGCAGCGCCTTGTGTTCACGCGCGAGGTGGACGTGGTGCAGCTCGAATACACCAACATGGCGCAGTATGGCGGCGAATACCGGCGGCTGGCGTGCGCGCTCTTCGAACACGACATCTACTTTCAATCGGTGGGGCGGAGCTTGTCGCTCAAGACGACATGGGAGTACCTGCGCGCGCTGCGCTTCGAGCTGCGCGCTCTGCCGAAGTTCGACTCGATTCAGGCGTGCACTGTCGCCAACCGCGACTACCTTGTCTCGTTTTCGCCGAAGCTCGCACCGCGCATCGACACGGAGACGCGCACGGGCGTCGATGTCCAGCGTTACTCGCTGCCGGCATCCGCTCGCGAGCGGCTAACCGTGCTATTCCTGGGGAGCTTTCGCCACTCGCCGAATCTGCGCGGCTTCGAGTGGTTCGCAAGCGGTGTGCTGCCGCGCGTGCGCGCACGGTATCCGCAGGCACGGGTGGTAGTGGTGGGGTCGGAAATGGAACGGCATGGCGCAGGCGCGCAGGCGGGAGTGGAGATGCGCGGATTCGTTTCCGATGTCCGGGAGCCGCTGGGGCGTTATGCGGTGTTCGTTTGTCCGGTGCTCAACGGTTCGGGTATTCGGGTGAAGCTGCTGGAGGCTTTTGCGGCGGGTATTCCTTCGGTTTCCACACGCCTTGGCGCGGAGGGGATTTCGGCGAACGATGGCGAATTGTGCCGCCTGGCAGACACCGCCGAAGCCTTTGCGGGGGCGATTGCGGAGATGTTTGAGAATCCGGAAGGGGCCGAAGCGATGGCCCGGCGCGCGCGCAGTTATGTCGAGCGCGAGCATGACTGCCGGCTTCTTACCGGGAAGCTGGTGGAGAGCTATCGCCGGCTGATTGAGCGGAAGCGGTCCCGCCCCAGACCTTGCCTTTAGTGGCAGGGCATGGCCCTGCCCCACGGCTATTTTCCGGTGCGGGCGGTTTTGAACTCTTTCGCGATCACATCCGCGGTGTGTTTGAGTTGCTCCGGGCGCGAACCCGCGGGCTTCTCATAAATCGACCAGAGGACATTGCGCGTTCTGCGATCCACCAGGAAGAAGGTGCCCTTGCCGCCGCCAAACGTGGACACTGGCGCGGTGGCCTTGCCTTCGTCGGCCAGGGCGACTGCACTGGTCACCGAAGAATCCTTGTCCTTATCTTTGTCGGCGTCCTCTTTGGGCGGCGGCGGGGCCGGCGGCGGATACAAGTCATCCAGGCGATGCTGAAAGGTTTCGCCCAGCCGGTCGGTGAAGATCGCATCGGCGTTCTTCGGGTCCGCGGCCACCTGCACAACGTGCATAGCGGTCAGGCGGTTGGCCAGATACTGATCCATCCCGCCGCCCATGGGCAGGATGTAGACCGTCTGAACGGCCGCCAGCTGGGGCGCGGGAGCCTCGCTTTCGGCCACGGCCAGTCCCGCGAATAACGCCAGGCTCGACAAGCCGATGACATGAAACCACTTCATGCCTTCATGATAGCCTGGTTGTTTCGTGTACAAATCCTCGAAGATCACCGTGATTATCCCTTGTCTCAATGAGGAGCAGGGCATTGAGAAGGTGTTGCAGCGCATGCCGACGTTCGTGGATGAGGTGATTGTGGTCGACAACGGCTCTACCGACCGCACCGCGGATGTGGCGCGCGCCTGGGGGGCGCAGGTGATTCGCGAGGAAGTGCGCGGCTATGGGCGCAGCTACAAGCGCGGATTCGCGAACGCCCAGGGCGATCTGATCGTGACGCTGGATGGCGACCACAGCTATCCGCCGGACGCCATTTCGTATCTGCTGGAGGCCTTCCTGCACCTGGAGGTGGACTTCCTGAACGCGTCGCGCTTTCCCGTGCGCGATTCGCAGGCGATGAGCTTCAAGCACCACTTCGGGAATTTGATTCTGTCGCTGGCCATGTCCCTCTTGTATTTCCGCTGGGTGCGGGACTCGCAGTCGGGCATGTGGGTTTTCCGGCGGTCGATTCTGAAGCGGATGGTGCTGGAAGCCGACGGCATGGCGTTTTCGGAGGAAATCAAGACCGAAGCCTTGCGCAACCACACGATTCGCTTTGCCGAGATCTCGATTCTGTATACGTCGCGGCTGGGGGAGATCAAGCTCAACCCGTGGCGTGACGGGATCTATAATTTGTGGTTCCTGGCGCGCAAGCGGTTCGGAAGACGGCCACGAACGCACGCGAATGAAAGCGAATGAGACGTATGCTGGATCACGGTTGGCGCGTTGGCCCCGTGGCAGCGCGACATACGGGCAGTGGAGTTACGACACGCTTTGGCGGTTGTCCGGAAAGCAAAGGACCTTCCTCGCGCGCAAAATCGCCAATCCTGGAATGGCGGCCCAGATGCAATAAGGACACGGAGGACGAGATCTGACCGGGGTAACTGTGGTTGCCGTCACGTTTAACTCCGAGCAGGTGATTGGTTCCTGTCTTCACTCGTGCCGCCAGTATCCGGCCATCGTGGTTGACAACGCATCGGCGGACGGCACGGTGGCGGTAGCGCGACGTTTTCCTCATGCGCGGGTTATCACCAATGACGCGAACCGGGGGTTTGCGGCAGCGGTGAACCAGGCAGTTCATCAGTGCGAGACCGATTTTGTTCTGCTGCTCAATCCGGACGTAACCCTGCTTACAGATGTCTCGCCGCTGGTCACTACGTTAGACAGGGAAAGCGCCGACGCGGGAGCGGGTCAGTTACTCGGAGAGGACGGACAGCCACAAAAAGGGTTCGGGATCCGGAACTTTCCCCGGCCGGTGACACTTATATTTGAGGTGCTCGGACTGAATCGGATTTTTCCGTGGAATCCGGTGAATCGACGGTATCGCGAATTAGTTAGAAACCTTGACGCCGTTGGCGAAGTCGATCAACCTGCGGGCGCGTTCCTGTTGTTCCGGAAGCGTGTCTGGGAGCGTCTGGGTGGTTTCGACGAGGCTTTCTATCCGATTTGGTTCGAGGACGTGGACTTCTGTAAGCGCGTCCGGGAGGCGGGTTACAAAATCGTGTATGATCCGGCCGTCAAGGCTCGCCACCAGGGAGGAAACAGCGTACGTTCCCTGCCTGGGGAGTGCCGGGAACTGTACTGGTATGTTAGCCTTCTAAGGTATGCATCGAAGCACTTCCGCCCGCTCAGCTTCCGGCTGGTGAGCGCGGCGGTAGTGCCTGGCGCCATTCTGCGGGCAATTGCCAGCCTTGTGGCTGGTGGTGGCGCGGCCATGGCGACAACTTATTGCAGAGTTATGCGGTTCGCGGGCGGATGCCTGGCGGCGGGAACGTTCCCCGACCTGCCGGGGCCGCTCCGGCGCCAGATTGCAGAAGTATCGAGCCTGACAGGATCCGGACAAGCAACACCCAGCGCAAGGAACATTTAAGGATCGAAACGAACTTCATGTCCTCAAACGATCGGGTGTCCGTCACGATAGTGACATACAATAGCGGCCGCTTTATACGCCGCTGCCTCGAATCCGTATTGGCCCAGAAATATCCCAACAAAGAAATCATTGTCGTCGACAACGCCTCCACCGACGGCACAACAGACATCCTGGAACAATTCGAAGACCGCTGTCAGATCGCCTATAACGACGAGAACATCGGCTTTGCGGCGGCGCAGAACCAGGCCATCGAGTTGTCGGCGGGCAAGTGGGTGCTGACGCTGAATCCGGACGTTCTGCTGTTGCCGAACTTCATCGAGTCCCTGGTGGACGCGGGAAGCTGCGACGAGCGGGTGGGATCGGTGTGCGGGAAGCTGCTGGCCATTCTGGCGTCGTTCGATCTGCCGGACCGGCCGCTGGTGGATTCCACCGGCATCTACTTCACGCCCATGCTGCGCCACCTGGACCGGGGCAGCCAGGAGGTGGACAACGGACACTACGTCAACTATGAGTACGTGTTCGGCGCCACTGCCGCGGCCGCCTTATACCGGCGGTCGATGATCGACGACGTGGCAATCGACGGCGAGTTTTTCGACAGCGACTTTTTCGTCTACCGCGAGGACGCCGATGTGGCCTGGCGGGCTCAGTTGATGGGCTGGAAGTGCATCTACACGCCGCACGCGCGCGGTTATCACGTGCGCAGCGTGCTGCCGGGCAAGCGCCGCGCGCTGCCGGCGGTGATCAACATGCACTCGGTGAAAAACCGGTTCCTGATGCGCATCAAGAACATGACCGGGCATTTGTACTGGCGGAACTGGCTCTCCATCACCACGCGGGACCTGATTGTGGTGTCCTGCTGCCTGCTGCGGGAGCAGAGTTCGCTGCGAGCGCTGTTCTATATCGCCCGCAACTGGAGCCGGGTGATGGAAAAGCGGCGGGAAATCATGCGGCGCAAACGGGTGACCGACGAATACATTGCCGGTTGGTTCTCCTACCAGCCGGTGAGCCAGCCGGCGCGAATCCGGTCTCTGGCGCTGCCTCGCAAGGCGGCGTTCCGGGGGTAGGGATTCGATTCATTTGGGGTCCGCTCCATAACTGTCGCGGTTCGGTTCTGAGCCGCGCGCGCCAAGCAGCGGTTATTGGATGAAAATCGCGATCGCGGGCACGCGAGGCATTCCCGCCAATTACGGCGGTTTCGAAACATTCGCGGAAGAGCTTTCCACGCGGCTGGCGGAGCGCGGCCACGATGTTCGCGTCTACTGCCGGTATCGCTGGGCGGAGCCGCAGTGGCGCGGCGTGCGGCTGACGTATCTGCCGACGTTGCGGCACAAATACCTGGACACCGTCGTCCACACCTTCCTCTGCACGCTGCATCTGCTCACGCATCGCTCCGACGTGGCCTTGTACTGCAACGGCGCGAACGCGATTTTCACGCCGTGGCCGCGGTTGCTGGGCATACCGGTTGCGCTCAACGTCGATGGCCTGGAGCGGAAACGCAGGAAGTGGAACGCGCTGGCGCGCTCCTGGTATCTGCTTTCCGAATGGCTCTCCACGTTTTGCCCGTCGCGCGTGGTCACCGACGCCGAGCAGATTGCCGCCTATTATCTCGATCGCTGGGCGAAGGCCACCACCTTCATTTCCTACGGCGCGGAAACGGGGCCGGTGCAGGGGACGCAAACGCTGCAACGCCTGGCCCTCGAACCCGGCGGCTACTTTCTGTATGTGAGCCGCATGGAGCCGGAGAACAACGCGCTGCTGGTGCGGGAAGCATTTGAGACCGTGGAGACGGGCCTGCGCCTTGCTCTGGTGGGCGGCGCGCCGTACGCGCAGGAATATATCCGGCGGGTGGGTGACACCTCCGACCAGCGGATTATTATGCCGGGCGCGATTTACGGCGCCGGGTATCACGAGCTGCAGTCGCACTCATTCGCGTATATCCACGCCACCGAAGTGGGGGGGACGCACCCGGCGCTCATCGAGGCCATGGGACGGGGGGCTGTGGTTCTTTATCTGGATACGCCGGAGAACGCCGAGGTGGCCGGCGGGGTGGGCATCGCTTTCGAACCTTCCACTCTGGCGGAACGCATGCGCGAGGTGCTGGCCATGTCCGGCGAGGAAAGGGCGGCGATGGGCGGGCGCGCCGCCGAACGCGTCCGCGAACGCTATAGCTGGGACGCGGTGACCGATGCGTACGAGCGCTTGTTCCGGGACATGCTGCGGTAGCTCGATCCGGGGCGGCGCTCGCGGAAGCACTCATTACTATAGGAATGTGAACTCGTTCGCGTATCGGAGCTGGGTGGAGGTGTCGCTGGGGCAGATCGCGCGCAACTTCCGGGCCGTCCGCGAGGTGGTGGGAGCGGATGTGGAAGTGATGCCGGTGGTGAAGGCCGACGCCTACCGGCACGGCGCGGTGGAGGTCTCGCGGCGGCTGATCGCGGAAGGCGCGCGCTGGCTGGCGGTGAGCAGCGTGGAGGAAGGCGCGGCGCTGCGCGATGCCGGAATTGAGGCGCGCGTGCTGGTGATGGCCGATTTTCTGCCTGGCGAACGCGCGGGCCTGCTGGACTACCGGCTGACTCCGGTGATCCATTCGCTCGAAGACATCGCCGCATGGAACGCTCTGTGCCGGGAACGCGGTTGCGCGGCGCCTTATCATCTGAAGATTGACAGCGGAATGGGCCGGCTGGGCGCGCGGGGGACGGCGGCGGAGATTGCCGCGGCGGTGCAGGGGGCCTCCAGCGCGCGGCTCGAAGGCCTCATGACGCACCTGGCTTCAGCGGCCGACTACACGGGCGCGCAGACCGGCGAGCAGCTTGCGGCCTTCGCGCGGATCGAAAACGGCCTGGGCGACCTGGCTATCCGGCCCGATTACGTACACGTCTCCAGCAGCATTCCGGTCGCCTACGGCAGGCAGGAAGCCTGGCGGAAAATGGTTCGGCCCGGCCATGCCATCTACGGGTACGTTTCGCCGGTTTCGAGGGGCGTGGGGCCCCAGGCGGTTTTGAGCGTGAAGCCGGCGCTGGCGTGGAAGGCCGCCGTGCTGGCGGTTAAAGAGCTGCCCGGGGGCGCGCTGGTCGGCTATGGCGGCATGTATCGCACGCCCGGCCCTATGCGCATCGCGGTGCTGGCGGCGGGCTACGCGGATGGAATTCCGCATCGCCTGGGGAATCGAGGTTCGGTGATTGCCGCCGGGAAGCTGGTCCCGATCCGCGGCGCCGTATCCATGGACCTCACCACCATCGACGCCACCGCGACACCGGAGCTGAAGCCGGGCGACTCGGTCACGCTGCTGGGAACGGAGGGCGGAGTGAGCATCGACGCACAGCAGATGGCGCGCACCGCCGGAACCATTTCCTACAGCGTGCTGTGCGGCATCCACGCGCGGGTAAAACGGGTGTACGTCGAATAGCTGACAACCGCGAGGCGGGTATCTTAGCCGCCCGTTCCATCACGCCGTTCTGCAAGGTTCAGTGAATCTGCCCGATAAGCTTCGCGAGGGCCGGAGAACATCGTGAAGAAACGGATGGCGATTGGAACGAAACTGTTGACCAGCGTGGGCGCGCTGGTGCTGATGTTGATCGCACTCGCGGCGGGCGCGCTGTATTCGATTGGCGGCATGGAAACCGAGCTGAACAAATCGGTCGCGACGGGCAAAAAGATGGATCTGGCCGGCGAAATGGCTACCCAGGCGGACCTGATGCGTTCGAACCTGCGCGGCATGATTATCTACTCGGCGACGAAGGAACCGGGGCAGGTGAACTCCGAGGGCAGCGCCTTTGACGAGCGGTTCGCGGCGCTCGGCCATGCCATTAACGAACTCAAGCCCTTGCTGGTAACCGAGCACGGACGCCAGCTTGTCGGGGCAGTGGAGGTGGCGTTGCCCGCATACCTGCAAGGCGAACAGGAGTTGCGCGCACTGTGCATGGCGGGAAACACGACCGACGCCCTCACGATGCGGCGTGACCATACGGTGCCAGAGGCCGACGCCATCGACAAAGGCGTAGCGGATATCAAGGAGTTGGAGCGGAGCTTATTTCGGGAGGCGGCATCGGAGGGCGCTTCGCAGGCTTCTTTCGCGCGCTGGACGATCTGGTCGCTGGCCTTCTTTTCACTGGTGACCGCCGGCTTCGTCTTCCGGGTGGTGACGGGAATGACCCGCCAGCTTCGGGCGGCGGCGGCGGAACTGGACGAAGGCGTCACTCAGATCAACAGCGCTGCCGCGCAGGTGGCGACTTCCAGCCAGTCCCTGGCAGAGGGGGCCTCGCAGCAGGCGGCCTCGCTGGAGGAAACATCCGCTTCCACCGAAGAGATCACTTCCATGACCCGCAACAACGCGCAAAGCTCGCAATCGGCCGCCGAGGTGATGACCACGGTTCACGCCAAGGTGACGGAGGGGAATCGCGCGCTGGAGGAAATGATGAGCTCCATGCAGGAAATCAACAGCTCCAGCGACAAGATCGCGAAGATCATCAAAGTGATCGACGAGATCGCTTTCCCGACCAACATTCTTGCGCTGAACGCGGCCGTGGAAGCGGCGCGCGCGGGCGAGGCCGGGATGGGCTTCGCGGTGGTGGCGGATGAAGTCCGCAACCTGGCCCAGCGCTCGGCGCAGGCTTCGAAGGATACCGCCGCGCTGATCGAGGAATCCATCGCCAGCTCGCGCTCGGGCAAAACACGTCTGGAAAACGTGAGCGGGGTGATCCGCTCCATCACCACGAGCGCGGAGGAAGTCAAGACGCTGGTGGACGCGGTGAGCATGGGCAGCCAGGAGCAGGCGCGGGGCATCGAACAGATCTCCAAGGCGGTGTCGCACATGGACCGGACCACGCAAACCACGGCGGCTACCGCGGAAGAAGCGGCTTCAGCGGCCGAGGAGCTTTCGGCTCAGGCGCAGACCATGAGCACCGCGGTGGGGCTGCTACGGGTGCTGGTGGACGGCAACGGGCGGTGATGGGGGGAGGGACGGACTCGCTGCGTCTCCCCCGGAGAGGGACAGACGGCTGCGTGCACTGCCACCATCGAGGCCGGTTGGAGATTTGTCTGTGGGGACGCAGTCGTCTGTCCCTACCTGCCTGTCTACACGTCGAGGTTGCGGACGTCCAGCGCGTTCTCTTCGATGAACTTGCGGCGGCCCTCAACGTCTTCTCCCATTAGCGTGGAGAAAATCGCTTCGGTTTCCGTCAGGTCTTCGAGATCTACTCGCAGCAGCGTGCGGGTTTCCGCGTTCATGGTGGTTTCCCAGAGCTGCTCGGCATTCATTTCGCCAAGGCCCTTATAGCGGGTGACGGAGATCTCCCGCGTGCCCTCGGATTTCACGTAATCGAGCAGCTCGTTCCATGTGCCGCGCGTTTCGCTGTTTTCGCCGCGCGTGACGCCGAACGGCGCTACGTTGAGCGACGCCACCTTTTTCGCCATGATACGCAGGCGGCGATAGTCAGGCGTGGTGGCAAGCTCCCAGCCGATGAGGCGCTCGCCATTGGTCAGATCGCGATACACGATCATGCTGGCGGAATGCTCTTCGTCGAAGCGCATCTCGGCGGTCACGCCGGCGGCGCGCAACGCTTCGAGAACGGGCGTAACGTTGGCTTCGTTCTGGAAGTCTTCCTTCACGTCCACGTGGTAGTCGATGTTGGCCAGGACGGGGGCCACGCGCGGCTCCCGGAACCTCCGCTCGGCGCGGCGGAACACCTGCTGGAACTCGTCGAGGGTCATCAGGAAGCCGCGCAGTTCGGCGCCTTCCAGACGGCGGCCCGCGCCATTCACCACCACCAGGTTCTCGGTGCCCCGGCGCAGAATCTCGCGCGTGAATTCCTTGTCGTCCTTGATGTACTTTTCGCTCTTGCCGCGCTTGATGCGGTACAGCGGCGGCTGCGCCACGAAGACGTTGCCGCGCTTGATCAGCTCCTGCATGTGCCGGAAGAAGAAAGTGAGCAACAGCGTGCGGATGTGCGAACCGTCCACGTCGGCGTCGGTCATGATGATGATTTTGTGGTAGCGCAGGCGGGCGGGATCGAAATCGTCCTTGCCGATGCCGGTGCCGATCGCGGTAATCATGGACCGGATTTCGTCGTGGCCCAGCATCTTGTCGTAGCGGGCCTTCTCCACGTTGAGGATTTTGCCCTTCAGCGGGAGGATGGCCTGATAGCGGCGGTCCCGTCCGGTGCGCGCGGTGCCGCCGGCCGATTCGCCCTCCACCAGGAACAGCTCGCAACGCTCCGGATCTTTTTCCTGGCAATCGCTCAGCTTGCCGGGCAGGCCGCCGGAATCGAGCGCGCCCTTGCGGCGGGTGAGGTCGCGAGCCTTGCGGGCCGCTTCGCGCGCGCGGGCGGCGTCGATGGCCTTGCCCACAATGCGCTTCATCACCGGCTGATTCTTGTCGAAATACTCGCTCAGCTTTTCGTTGAGGAACTGGGTGACGTAGCCCCCAATATCGCTGTTCAACTTGCCTTTGGTCTGTCCTTCGAACTGCGGCTGCGGGAGCTTCACGCTGATGACCGCGGTGAGACCTTCGCGGACGTCATCGCCGCTGAGGTTCTCCTTCTGGTCTTTGAACATCCCGGCGCTCTTGCCGTACTTGTTGATGGTGCCGGTCAGCGCCGTGCGGAAGCCGCTGAGGTGCGCGCCGCCATCGACGGTGTTGATGTTGTTGGCGAAACTGAACAGGCTTTCGGAGTAGGAATCGTTGTACTGCAGGGCAATCTCAATGTTGAGCGTGCCGCCGTTATCCATCACCCGGTCGCCTTCGAAGTAGATGGGCTTGTCGTGCAGCGCGGACTTGCCGCGGTTGAGGTGGCGGATGAATTCGGAGATGCCGCCGCTGTAGTGAAACTCGGAAACCTTGGCGGGCTCGGCGCGCTCGTCGGTGAGGACAATCTTCAGTCCCTTGTTGAGGAAGGCGAGCTCGCGCAGCCGCTGGGCCAGGGTGTCGAAGTTAAACTCCGTCACATCCATGATGGTGGTGTCGGGTTTGAACGTCACCTTGGTGCCGCGCTTGTGGCCGGCTTTGCCGGTTTGCTTCAGCGGGCTCTGCGGAATGCCGCGCTCGTAATCCTGCTCCCAGGTGAACTTGTCGCGCCAGATCTCCAGTTGCAGCGTTTCCGACAGCGCGTTCACGCAACTGACGCCCACGCCGTGCAGACCGCCGGAAACCTTGTAGGAATTTGAATCGAACTTGCCGCCGGCATGCAGCTTGGTCATCACCACTTCGGCGGCGGACACGCCGGAGTCGTGCATGTCCACGGGGATGCCGCGGCCATTGTCCACCACCGTCACGGAATTGTCGCTGTGGATGGTGACGCTCACTTCGGTGCAATAGCCGGCCAGGTGTTCGTCCACCGAGTTGTCCACCACCTCATAAACAAGGTGGTGCAGACCCGCTTCGGTTGTCGAGCCGATGTACATTGCCGGGCGCAGGCGCACCGCCTCCAGGCCTTCCAGCACCTTGATGGAAGTGGAATCGTAGACGCCGCCCGGACCAGCCAATCCGCCCGTGCCACTCATATCATTTGTTGCCATAGTTACTCTTGATCACTTCAAATACGCATCGGCATGACTACATACCGATAGCTCGATCCTTCCACCGGGGTAGCCGGCCGCAGTTCGCCGGCGCTGTTGGGATCCCGCACCAGGAAGGTTACCTGCTCGTCGGAAACCACTCGCAGGAATTCCAGCATGTACGTTGCGTTGAAACCGATCTCCATCGCCTCGCCGCCGTATTCCGCCGCCAGCGTCTCCTCGCTCTCGCCGGTATCGGAGAGAGAGGAATGAATGCCCAGCTCAGATGCCGAGAACTTCACGCGGACGGCTTTACTGCGCTCGTCGGAAAACTGCGAGACGCGCTCCACCGCGCTGCGAAGCTCATCACGGTTGAGTTGAATGGCGTGCGGATGTTCCTTCGGCAGCACCCGCTCAAAATCGGGGAAGTTGCCGGTGAGCTTGCGGCTCAGCAGCAGGCGCTCGCCAAGGCGGAAGAACAGGTGATTGTCGTCGCCGGAAAATTGTATGGCGGCGTCGGGCCCCGCTTCCGCAGCCAGTTTTAGAATCTCACTCATGGCCTTGCGCGGTATCAGCGCGCGATATTGTCCGGCAATCGACGGCAGGGCTAACGCGGTCTCCACCATGGCCAGGCGATGGCCATCCGTGGCTACCATCACGATTCCCGTGGGCTTGAGAAGCAGCAGCGCGCCATTCAGCGTGAATCGCGATTCTTCCATGGAGATGGAGAAGATGGTCCGCGCGATCATCGTCGCCAGCATTTTCACCGGCAGCTCCGCAATCACCTCCGGCATCACCGGCAACTCGGGAAAACTTTCCCGCGACATGCCCGCAATGCGCGTCCGCGAACGTCCGCACGTCAGACTGGCCCAATGATTCTCCTGCAGCTTCACATCAATGTCGGCGTCCGGGAGCAGACGAACGTAGTCCAGAAGCTTCTTCGCGGGGATGGTTCCCGCTCCGGGCTTTTTCACGCGCGCCGGACAAGAGGAGCGAACGCCCAGCTCAAGATCGGTCGACGTCAACTGAATATGGCCATCCGATGCTTCCACCAGAACGTTGGAGAGGATAGGAATGGTGGTTTTCTTCTCCACCACGCCTTGCGAAAGGCTCAGTTCACGAACCAGATCGGCCTTGCTTACAGTGAACTCCATGGTTGGCTCCGTGCTGCTCTGAGTACTCCTGCAAACCCTTCCAGTACATACTGGATAAGAACCGTAGTCATAGGGTTTGTGGATTCGTTGATTTCTCTCTAAATTATACAAAAACCAGTCAGTTCCCGCCACTCCTGACTGTGGAAACCGGCGCGGGAACGGTGCACCGTTGGGGCGCCAGGCGAACGCTCCACAGCGGCGCACAGCCGAAACGGCCAACGGCTGCCAGACCGTTTATCTATCTTCAATGAAATGAATCACTTATGCTGTGTAACAGGCTGTTCAAATCCTGTTTCTTATGGCGCAGCTCTTCGATCTTGTGAACCGAGTGCAGAACCGTGGTGTGATGCTTGCCACCAAAGGCACGGCCGATTTCGGGAAGAGAGGCCGGTGTGAGTTCCTTGATCAGGTACATGGCGATCTGCCGCGGGTAGGCGATATCCTGCGCGTTGGTCTTTTGCTTGAGCTGGCCGGGCTGCAGATTGAACTTGTCCGCCACCGCTCGAATGATGGAATCCATGCTGATGCGGCGCTCGGTGCCGACGGTGAGATGTTTGAGCGCCTGCTGCGCCATGGCCATGGTGATGGGGCTGCCGGTGACCGACGAGTAGGCGATTAGTTTGACCAGCGACCCCTCCAGTTCGCGCACATTCGATTTGGTGCGCGTGGCGATGAAGATGCGCACGTCTTCGGGCAGCTTGATTCCTTCGCTCTCGGCTTTCTTGTCGAGGATGGCCATCTTCGTTTCAAGATCCGGGGGCTGCACGTCTACCATCAAACCCCATTCAAATCGGGAGCGCAGCCGGTCCACCAGACCGGTGACGCTTTTGGGCGGTGAGTCGCTGGAAATCACAATTTGCTTCTGATGTTCGTAGAGCTCGTTGAACGTGTGAAAGAATTCTTCCTGCGTGCGTTCCTTGTTTCCGAGAATCTGAATGTCATCGACAAGCAGCACGTCCGCGGAGCGGTAGTAGGTGTGGAAGGTCTGCATGCGGTCGAGCTTGATGCAGTTGATCATCTCGTTCATGAAGCGTTCGCTCGAGGTGTAGACAACCTTGATCTTCGTGTAGCGGTTGCTCAGCTCGCGCCCGATGGCATGCATCAGATGGGTCTTGCCCATGCCCGCGCCGCCGTAGATGAACAGCGGGTTGTAGGTTTTCGAAGGCACCGTCGCCACCGCCTTGGCGGCCGCGTGAGCGAACTGGTTGCACGATCCCACGACAAACGTGTCGAAGGTGAAGCGCGGGTTCAGACTGGCGGAAGGGGCAAAGGAGATGCCACCCGGGTCGCGATCAAAACGCGGCGACGTCTCCTGACGCGCCGATTCCAGCTCGTAAATGATCTGAGTGTAGGGGAGTGCGAGATCGCGAATGGCCGTCCAGATCTCGCCCGAGTATTCCTGCTGCAGCCACACCCGGGTCACTTCGTCGGGCACCGATACGCGCATCGTGGAATCTTCCGATGCCACCCAGGAGGTGCGCGACAGCCAGTTCTGAAACGCCTCCGAGGTCAGTTGTTGAGCCAGTCTGGATTTGATTTGTTCCCACGAGTTCATTTCGTCCGCACGCACCTTTTCCACAAGATTCCCACATGTGTGGAAATCGACCCTTTCATCAGATCGGGCTGTTTGCCGATGGTATTGTATTGAGGGCGACCGATCCCTCCCAGGCAGTCGCTTTTGTAAGCGGAGTTTCAGCATAGCATACCTGGCAATTCCAGCAACCATCAACTTCCATTTTCTGTAACCCTCTTGTAATCAGGTAAATGCCGAGAACAGGAACGGGCCTGAATGTCACCCTTGGTTTACGGGCTCCGCGGGGCGGCAATCTTGACAGTTTGGTTTCGCCACGCGAGAATGAAGGGGGCAAAGCGGGAGTAACTCAGCTGGTAGAGTGCAACCTTGCCAAGGTTGATGTCGCCGGTTCGAATCCGGTCTCCCGCTCCATTCGAGCCGCCGCCCAAACCCCACCCACCCGCTATAATCGAGAGACACCGTGAATCCGAATCCGGCCCACGTCGTCGCCATTTACCCGGGTTCTTTCGACCCGATCACCAACGGCCATCTGGATCTCATTGACCGGGGATCCAGGCTGGTCGACAAGCTGATCGTGGCCGTGCTGCAGAATTCGGAGAAGCTGCCGCTGTTCACGGTGGAAGAGCGCATGGCCATGCTGTGCGAATCGGTGGCCGGGTATTCGAACGTGGAAGTCAGCTCCTTCGGCGGGCTGCTGGTGGACTTCGCGGCAAAGCAGAACGCCCACGTGATTTTGCGCGGCATCCGGGCTATCTCCGATTATGAATTCGAGCTGCAGATGGCGCTGATGAACCGGCGGCTGCGGCCGGAGCTGGAAACGGTGTTTCTGATGGCCGGCGAGGCTCACTCGTTTCTCAGCTCGCGGCTGGTGAAGGACGTGTTCCGGCTGGGCGGCAATATCTCCGGTCTGGTCCCGGCCAGCGTGGAGAGGCGTTTGAAAGAGAGAATAACCGTAGAGGAGAATTGAATACTTCGTCATGCAGGCAACCATAGCGGCAACCAAAGCTCTGGCAGAACGGATCGCGCTGATCAGCGAATCGTCCACCATGAAGGTGGCGGCCGACGCCGATAAGCTTCGCCGGGAAGGCGTGGACGTGGTGGACTTCGGCGCGGGCGAACCCGATTTCCCCACGCCGGACAACATTAAAGCAGCGGCGATTCGCGCGCTGGACGCGAACTTCACCAAGTACACCGCGGCGGGCGGAGTTCCGGAGTTGAAGAAGGCCGTTTGCGAGCGGCACCGCCAGGACTACGGCACCAATTACGCGCCCAATGAGTGCGTAATCACGGTGGGCGGCAAGCATGCCATCTTCGGACTCACCCAGGCGCTGCTGAATCCGGGCGACGAAGTGATCATTCCGGTGCCCTACTGGGTTACTTATAAGGATGTAGTCAACTACGCCGGCGGGCGCTGCGTGTTCGTGGACAGCGACGAAGCCAGCGGCTTCACGTTCACCGCGGCGGACCTGGAGCCGCACATCACCAGCCGGACGAAGCTGATGATCATCAACTCGCCGTCGAACCCCAGCGGAGGAGTGCTCAGCCGCGAGGAGTTCGAACGCATCTATCAGCTTGCGGCCAGCCGCGGCGTGTGGCTGATGACCGACGAGTGCTACTGCCGTTTCCTTTATGAAGAGTCCGATCAGCCGTACTCGATCGCCGCGCTGCCCGGCGCGAAGGAGAACGTGCTGGTGGCCGGGTCCTTGTCGAAAACCTATTCGATGACCGGCTGGCGCATTGGCTTCGCGCTGGCGCCCGCGCCAGTGATCAGCGCGATTTCGAAGCTGCAGAGCCACAGCACGTCGAATCCGACGTCCATCGCGCAGAAGGCGGCCATCGAAGCGGTGACCGGACCGCAGGGTTCGGTGGATGTGATGCTGGCCGAATACCGCCGCCGGCGCGATTTCGTGATGGAGCGGCTGCGCGCCATTCCGGGCGTTCGGATTGCCGTGCCGAAGGGCGCGTTCTACGCCTATCCCAACATTTCCGTGGCGTTTCACAAGGGAATCACGTCGGCGCTGCAGTTCTCGGAAAAACTGCTCGCGGAAGCGCACGTGGCGGTGGTGCCGGGCGAGGCCTTTGGCACCAGTGAACACGTCCGAATTTCCTATGCGACCTCGATGGAAGAGTTGCGCAAGGGGCTGGACCGCATTGACGCGTTCGTGCGGGCGTACTCGGCGGCGTAGCCTCAGCCAATGCCGAGTTCGTCGGCTTTCTCCAGCGGCGTGCCGCAACGGCGGCAGATGAGGGCCGTGCAGTCGCCACAAACCAGCGGATCGCTGACCGGCGCATTGCAAGCGGGACAATAGTATTCGGTGGTTTCCGTTTCGCTCACACTCGGACTCGTTAGACTCCAACGTATCATTCGTCGAACGGCGCGTGAAACCGCGCTTTCGCGTTCACGGCCCGGAAAGGTGGTTGCCGGGCCTGGCGCAGTGGCGGTGTGCCTGTTGCTGGCCTCCTGCGGGCCGAATACGCAGTCGCGGCTGCCCGTTCTGGGGGATGCGTTCGTGGGGCCCATGACGGTGCACATCCGCAAGGAAATCAGCCCGAAATCCGCGATGGTAGCGACGCTCACGCACGGCGACAAAGTGGATGTCCTCGAACAGAGGCGCATTTTCGCGCGCGTGCGCACCGCGGACGGCCATGAAGGCTGGACCGAGGTGAAGCAGCTCATGACCAGGGAGCAGATGAACGAGCTGCGCGCGCTCACCGAACAGGCCGCCACGCTTGCGTCGCAGGGCGCGGCCGTCTCCTACGACCCGGTGAATATGCATACGGCGCCGGATCGCAACAGTCCGTCTTTCGACCAGTTCCGCGAGGGTGCCCGGGTGGAGGTGCTGGCGCATAAGCTGGCGCCGAGGCTCCCGCGATCGAGCGCTCCTCCCACCCGGCTGATTCCAGCCCGGCCGAAGCCAGAGAAAAAGAAGCCACAAGACGACGACTCCGATGGCCGGCGGCGTTTCCGGCCGCCCGCCGCGCCAGCGCCCGGGCTTCCGGCGGATTGGCAGGAGTTATCGAAGTCCGGAGAGACGGACGCTCCCGTCGCTCCCACTCCGCCGGTGGACGAGACCCCCGTGCCAATGGAAGACTGGACGCTGGTGCGCACCAAAGAGGGCGCAGCCGGGTGGGTGCTCACCCGCATGCTGGAGATGGCCATACCAGACGAAGTGGCGCAGTATTCCGAAGGCCACCGCATCACCGCGTATTTCGCGATGGCCGAAGTGCGCGACGGGGATAAAGTGAAATACGACTGGCTGTGGACCACGCAGTCGCAAACGGACGTGCCCTACGATTTCGACAGCTTCCGTTATTTCGTCTGGAGCACCAGACACCATCGCTACGAAACCGGATACATCCAGCGCAACGTGATCGGATATTATCCCGTGAAGGTGACGCCGGGAGCGCAGCCGAAGTTCAGCATGATTCTGCAGGATGACGATGGCAAAGTGTATCGCGACGATTTCGTGTTGCAGGGGTACCGGGTGCACCTGGCGAACAAGCAGCCGTGGACGCCGCCGCAAATCGGCGCCGTCACCCAGCAATCGCCGGCGCCGGTGCGCGCCGAAGTGCCGGCGGGACAGCCCGGTCTCTTCGAGCGGCTGCGGAACAAAATCCACGGATGGATGAATTAAGTGGCGGGCGGCGCACGCCCCCTACTGCACCCACATGGTCGAAGGCTGCGAGGTCACCCCGCCTATGGTCATGGTGATTGCCTGGCTTCCTGGCGTCAGGCTGGACGGCACCGGGAAATTCACCTGATACAGACCGGAATAGCCCGGGGCGAGGCCGCTGAAATCGGCGGTCACCATTTGTGTCCCGATGGTGATGGTGACCGGAGTTGTGGTCTTGCAGAGCGGGGTGCCGGTTGGGGAAGCCGGGTCGCCGCTGGCTGGCTGATTGGTCACCGGGCCCAGCCCGTTCACAAAGAGCTGGACCTCCTGCCCCCGCACCGCCGGATGATTCTGGGTGATCAGGACGTTATTGGTATCCAGCGCGATCACCTGACCCGCGGATGCGTAGAATCCGGGCGCATAGGATTGAATGGGCACGCTGATGGGGACGCCAGGCGTATAGTCGATGGTCACTTTCACAAAAGCCGAAGTCTGGCCCTGCAGTTCCCAGGGAACCTGCACATTCACCTGAGTGGGGCTCACGTACAGCAGATGGCCGGGCACGCTGATTCCGGCGGAAGGAACGTCAAAACTGACATTCACGTAGTCGAGGGCCAGGGGTACCCGCAGCGTGGTGGAGTTGGCGATGTAGCCGGGGTCGCTCAGGCCGGTTCCGAAAAGCGCGATGAAAGATCCCGGAGCGAGGGTGGAATCGAAACTGGCCGCGTTGAGCGCGGGATTGCTTGCGCGGAAGGTGGGCACGATCCGCGCGTTGCCTGAAAAGACTTGCGGCTCCAGGCCCGGTACCGTAGCGGTGAACGTGTAGGCGCCAGGCTGCGCGCCCAGCCGCACCTGATTGATACCCGCGATCCCGTACTGGTTGGTGACGGAATCGGCGCTGATGATGACCGGATTGCTGGGTGTGTCGCTGCCCACGCTCCAGATGACCGGAGCATTGGCGATGGGCAAGCCGAGATCGTCCACCAGCTCAAACAGGGGCTCGCCGAACACCGGCGGAATGTCCTCGCCCACGGTGCCATCGAAACCACTCCCTCCATCGGCGAACAGGGCCGCCGGGATACCATCACCGACGATGTAAACGTAGGGCACCACCAACGAGACGCCGGTCCCGGTGACTGCGATCACGCCGCTGTAGTATCCGGCCGAGGGCACGACGCCGGAGGGCGTTATGGTAACCACTGCCGACTGCCCCGCTCCGAGTGGAAGACTGGTGGTGCTGAGACCCACGGTAACGGTGCTGGCGAGATCTGCCGTGGTGTTTGGCAGCACCGCCAGCGAAAGAGTTACGGCGGCCGGGCCGTTGTTCGTAAAGGTGAGCTGCTGCGCCGCCAGAACGGTGATTGGCAGAACCCCGAACGACAGCGTGGCCGGTGACACGGATACGGAGCCGGCTTCGGCGCCACCCGCGTTCAGAAGGCCCGCGCCAATTTCGAATCCGTCTACCGGGTTGCCCTGGTCGTCGCCGGTTACGCTTTGCGCCGCGTTGTTGATGAGATACGAGCGGACCAGAGGCAGGCGGGCGGCGCCCGTTACGCTGGGATTAGCCTGCAATACGAGCGCGGCCGCTCCGGCGGTGATCGGGGTCGCGAAGCTGGTGCCATCCGCCGCAATAAAGCCGTTGGAGCTGTACACTTCGCCCAGCGGATCGTAGGATTCAGCGGCCATGTAAACGCCGCCATAGTAGAAAGGCGTGGCGCTGGCCGTATTGGGGTCATCCGGACTCTCGCCCGGGGCCACCAGCTCCGGCTTCAGGATCAACGGCCCCACCGTCGGCCCTTCGGAGGAAAAGGTGGCGTACGCGTTGGCGTCGGGTGTATCGTCCTGTTCGGCGCCGGCGGGCGCGATGGTCACCTGCTGGTTCGGGTTGGCGTCGATGTAGGTCTTCATGGCCACTCCATCCGACTGGCTGATGATGTCCACCGGTACATAATCGGAGCCGTCGATGATGACGTTTCCAAAGCTGTCCGTAACGGTCAGCTCGAAGGGGCCGGCCGCTCCGCCGTTGTCATAGATGACCACGCCGTCCGCGCCCGCGCCTACCGCGTTCAGCACCTTCGTCGCGAAGTAGCAGCCGGAGGGTCCGCCGCGCTCGATCAGGGCGACGGCGCCGGCCAGCGAGTTAGCGGGCAGAGCATTGCACGCGGTCCCGTTGTCGCCAAGGGTGGTGACATCCACCAGTGGCCCGGTGGCGGCTCCCGGGACGAAGTTGTCCACGAACACGTACGCGCTCGCAGTGTTCACATCCGGGGGATTCACATTCTGCAGGTTCGCGGGACCGTTCACGACGGTGACGGTGGGGCTGAAGTAGTGCGAATTGGTGCTGGCGCCCAAAGTGATCACCGACGGCGCATCGCCGGGACTTTCGATGGTGCCCGGCTCACCGTCGTTGCCTGCCGCTACGGTAATGATGGTGCCCGCCTGCGCGGCGTTCTCAAAGGCCATCGCCAACGGGTCGCAGGCGACGCCCGAAGGATTGCCGCAGGCCGCTCCGGTATCGGTCGCGCCGCTCAGCGCCGGGCTCCCACTGGAGAACGACACCACATCCATGCCGTCGGTGACGGCGTCTTCCAGCGCGTCGAGGATGATATCGCCGGTGCTGGTGTCGTTCACTTCCGGTGAACCGTAGACGCGGTAGTTGCCCAGGTATGCTTTCGGCGCCACGCCTCCAATAACCACCGTTCCGCTTCCCCCCACGGCGACCGCGGGTGTGGGGGTGCCGGCGACGCCCGCCGCGCAGGAAGCGACGGCCGTCCCGTGACCTTCGTGATCGCGGGGAGTGATGTCATCGGGCCGGGAATCGAGCTGAGGCTGATTCGGGTCGATGGTTCCTCCGGCCGCCAGAAGGCCAACGTAACTGCGGGCGACGACCACCTTATTGTTTGTGAATGCGCTCTGGCTGCAGGTGTTAATGCGGGTGGGGTCGCAAACCGGGGTGAATCCCGTGAGAGCTGGCAGCGAGGGGTCCTGAAACGCCAGATTGGTCTCATCGATACCAGTGTCCAGAATGCCTATTTTGATGCCCGCGCCGGCGTTGCCCGTCCCGCCCAAAGCGGCCCATGCAGCGGGTGCATTCACCAGTTGAGTGGCGCGGTCCAGGCTGCGGTGATAGTGCCGCGCTTCCACAACGCCAGCGACGCCGGGGAGAGCCCTGAGTTCAGCCAGGCGATCCGGCGTGGCGGCGACGGATATCGCATTTAGCACCGTTGAGACGCTTCCGGTAATAGCGAAGTGTTTGGCCGTAAGCTGTGCGCGAAGAGCGCTCTGCTTTCCCGTAATCTGCTGGCGATATTGGGCTGCTTGCGTGGTGGCCAACGCCGCGCGCGACGCAAAGCGTGCCGCTACCGGGGGATCTTCGAGGATCAGAATATAACGCCGCGGAGGCGCGGCGGCGAATAGCACGGAAATCATCGACCAGGCGGCAAGGAGTGTGCACAAGTAGCGGCGTTTCACAGGCTTGGGGACGCAAAATGGAAGACCGGCGTTTCCGCTTCGTCCGTAAGAAAGTGTATGGGGCACCTCGTTTATGATACGAGAATTGCGCGCTCAGCTACCCGTCGCAACCTCTGGAATTGGGGGAGCGGACGCGGTTGGGGGAGCGGGCTCGGTTGAGGCGGCGGGCGCGGTTGGGGGAGTGGACGCGGTTGGGGGAGTGGACGCGGTTGGGGCGGCGGGCGCGGTTGGGGCAGCGGGCGCGGTTGGGGGAGCGGGCTGATCGGGAGGTGGAACAGGCGCTACTTCTTCCGGGACCTCTTTACGGGGCTCCGGTTGCTTCGCGGCCTCCGGTTTGGGGGCTTCCGGCGCGGCCTCCTGCGCGGCGATCTTCTTCAGTGATCGCTGCGCGTTTTCGCGGACCTGTTCGGAGGAGTCTTCGCGCAACGCTTCCAGGGCGGGCCGCGCCTCGGACTTTGCAGTCTGGCCCAGCGCCCAGGCCGCGGCCATGCGAAAGGCTGGAGAACTGTGGCGCGTTTGCGCGACCAGGCGCTCCAGGGCGCCGGCTTCGCCTCTCAGGAAAAGCCCGTAGAGCGCGTTGATCGCGACGCGATGGTGAGGATCCCGCGCGGCGGCTTCGAGCGAAACCCGGGTCGAGGCAGTCTGCACATTCCAAAGACTTTCTACCGCGTTGGCGCGCACGCGGGCGTCGTCGGAGTGAAGCTGGCGCTCCACCAGCAGCGGATTGCTGCCCGCCTGGCACATGATCATGACCGCTTTCTGCCGAATGTGATCATCGGTGTGCTCGGTCATGCGGCGCAGCCACGGCACCATCAGGCTCGCGGCCCCCAGCGTTTCAGCGATCTGCAGTACCCTGGTAACCCGCTGACGAGGCATCCACGCACCGGCAAAAGCAGCCAGCTTGACGTAGAAGCGCTTATCGCCGGCCGCCAGCAGACGGGCCGCGTTCACCGCTTCCTCGCGCGTTAATTCGGTTGGGTCGGTGAGGTATCGCGGGTACAGCCGGTCTTCGCCCACCAGCATCGCCAGCGCGGCGGCGGCGGGGCCGTTCGGCTCGCGCCCCAACTGGCGGACGGCAAGGCGGGTGAAGTCCGCCGGATCCTTCTCCAGCCATGCGGCGAGCTCGCGCCGGGAGCCCTCGGGATCGGTCGCAATCCGGGCGCCTATGCGGGAGAATTCCTCCTCGCTGAGCAGCGGACTGGCGTCCTGTGTCTCCGTCATGAGCGCCTTTGATGGCCGTGGGTCTCGACTTAATCAATCGGACTCGGCGGGGCGGAACTTTACCGCCGCCCAAATCAGCCTCTAATAGGGGCGCGGCTTCGCGATAAGTATCCTGAGATGGTACAGGCGGCAACAGATACGGTCTATCGGGAGCGCGTTCTCGAAACGCTGCAAAACCTTCCGCCCTATTCGCGGACGATGTCCAGGTTGCGGACGGCGCTGGCGGACGAATGGGTGGACTTCCGCACCCTTGTGCCGCTGGTGGAAGCGGATGTGGTGATCGCCAACACCATACTGCGCATCGCCAACTCGGCGCTGTACGGGCGTGGCTCGCTGGCCTCCATTTCGCGAGCCATGACCATGCTGGGCATCGGCCGCCTGCGCAATTTGATTCTGGGGCTGGGACTCAACCAGATTTGCCACAAGATTCCCACGATTCCGGAATGGCCCGCCAAGCGATTTCATTTCCACTCGCTGGCCACCGCGATCGTTTGCGATCAACTGGCGGCGCGCGTGCCGGTTACCGGCGTGGACGCGGCATTCAGCTCGGGCCTGTTTCACGATTTTGGCAAGCTGTTGATTGTCACGGCGCTACCCGAGCAGTTCCTGGCCATCCGCGGGCTGCAAACCTCCGGGGGGATCACTCTGGAAGACTGTGAGCGCCAGATTCTGGGCTTCACGCACTCGGAGATCTCGGCGGAGGCGCTGCGGCGGTCCGGAATGCCCAACGAGCTGGTAACGGCGGCGCTCTATCATCACCACCCTGGGGACGACCCTACGGTTTGCGAGCCGGGCACGTCGATCCGGCTGAGTGAGCTGGTGCATGCGGCCGACAAATTCGCGGGGGATGTGGGCTACAGCGTGTTTCCCGCCGAAGCCGCGCTAGCCGCGGGGGCAGCCGCGCAGGCCGAAGCAGGGGAGCGATTGCCGCTGTGGGCGGGGGTGGGCAACTTTGGCGAGTTAGCAGGCGAGTTTCAAGAGCTGTTCGGCGGTTTGACCACCGCCATGGGGATGTAAATGGAAATGGCCGCTCCGTGGGTCCGGTTGGACAGGTCGAAGGCTGAGTTCGCGGCCGAGCTGCGCGAGCGCCTGCACGAGCATGCCGCGTGGCTGGCCAGCGGCGCCACCGGCCGCCGCGCGGACCTGCATGGATGGTTCCTGCATGGCGCGACGCTGGCCGGCGCGGACCTGCGGAAGGCGCTTTTGCGCGGGGTGGTGCTCACCGAGGGCGACCTCAGCGGCGCGAATCTGAGCGGCGCGGACCTGGATAGCGCAGACCTGCGCATGGCCCGGCTCACCTCCGCGGATCTGAGCGAAAGCGTGCTTGACCACGCCAATCTCGATTCAGCCTGGCTTACCGACGCGAGCATTTCCGAAGCGACGCTCATCGAAACATCTCTGCAGCGCACCACGCTCACCTCAGCGCGCTTATTCGACAGCCGTCTGATCCGCTGCCCGATGGGCGGCGCGAAACTGGACGAAGCGAGCATGCACCGGGTTTTCCTGTCGGAATGCGATTGCCAGGAGGCCACCTTCGCGGGCGCCGTATTGCAGCGCGCGCGAGCCTCATGGTGCCGGTTCGTGCTGGCGAATTTCAGCGACGCGAACTGGGCCGACGGCGCGGCGCAGAACTGCAACTTCTCCGGCGCCGACTGCGATCGCGCCCGGTTTACGCGCGCTAACCTAAGCCACGCCTTGTTCCAGCGGAGTTCGCTGCGCGGGGCGGATTTTCAGGGCGCCAACGTCGCCTGCGCCGATTTCGAGAACGCCGATCTCACCGGCGCGAACCTCCGCGAAGCGGTGGTGACGGCCACCAAACTCGCCGGCGCCAACCTGACCGGCGCGCGCGGTCTCACCAGCGAGCAGCTCACGCAAACGCTCACTTCGCTGGACACCATTCTGCCCAACGGATCGCGCGGCCCGTTCCGGCGGTTCTCCGGAGCGGAGAAGCCGGTTCACGTCGGCGGGGCGCGGTAAGAGCTCGCTCCCAGGACTTGCTGGCTGACACCACGCCAGCGTCTCGCTACACTGGCATTTGGCGACGCTCCCATCCACTTTGACCAAAGCCGTAGCCGATGCCGCAGGGTCGCCGGAACTGCGCGAGGCTCTGGCATGGTTCGTCCGCGAAAAGCAGTGGATCAACGACCGGCATCTCGAGCTTTGCCGCATCCCCGCCCCGACATTCTTCGAACAGGCGCGCGCCGAGTGGATGCAGGCGCAATTCCGCGACCTCGGCTACGAGGCTCGCACGGACCGCAGCGGCAACGTCGTGGCCTCCGCGCCAGGGTATCCGGAGGGACCGGTGGTGGCGGTGACCGCGCACCTCGACACGGTGATGGCGCCGCGCAACCCTGAAAAAGAAATCGTCTTCGGGCCCGATGGCAGTTTCCACGGTCCCGGAGTCTCCGACAACGGAGCGGGACTGGCCTCACTGCTCGCGCTGGCGAAGGCCATTCAATCCTGCGGCCCGGAGACTTTCCGCGCCCTCGTATTCGTGGCTAACGTCGGCGAAGAGGGCGAAGGGAACCTCAGCGGGATGCGATATCTGTGCCGCGCGTCGCCGCTCAGCGGCCGCCTGGCGGCCCTGCTGGTGCTGGATGGACCGGCCACGGATCATATCACTTGCCAGGCGCTGGCCAGCCGCCGCTTCGACATCAGCATCGCCGGTTCCGGCGGGCATAGTTGGAGCGATTATGGAATCGGCAATCCAGTCCACGCGCTGAGCCGCGCCATCTCGCTGTTCACGGACACGCCGTTGAATGGGGCGGGCCGGCCGAGATCGTCGTTCAACTTCGGAATACTGGAGGGCGGGCTGAGCGTAAACTCGATTGCCGGCTCGGCCAGGGCCAAGCTGGACATCCGCTCAGAGAGCGTGGCCCGGCTGGAGGAGCTTTCGGCGAGTCTCACCGATTGCGTGGAGAAAGCGATTGAGGTGGAGAACGACCGTTGCACCGGCGGGCGCGTTTCCGCGAAGATCACCGACATCGGCACGCGGCCGGGCGGCAAGCTGGCCGATGATGCGCCCATTCTGAACATCCAGCGGGCGGTGGACGCGCACCTGAACATCCGCGCCCAGGTGGATTGCGCCTCCACGGACGCGAACATTCCTCTGTCCATGGGCATTCCCGCGGTGGCCATCGGCGCGGGCGGCCAGGGCGGCGGCGCGCACACTCCCGGAGAATGGTACAACCCGGAGGGCCGCGATCTGGGTCTCCGGCGCATCCTGCTTGCCCTGCACCTGCTGCTGCGTCACACCCTCCCGTCCGTCCCTGACGCATGAGCGCTCCACCGCGCTGGCGCGCCGACGTGGCGCTGGTCTTCGTATGCATGGTGTGGGGCGCCACCTTCGTGCTGGTGAAGGAAGCCCTGGCCGATGTCGGCACGCTGCTGTTCCTCGCCTTGCGATTCACTTTGGCGGCGGTGGCGCTCGCACTGGTGTTCCACGGATCCATCCGGCGAGCGGGCAACCGCGGACATGCCGTCCGCGGCGGCGTAGCGGCGGGCGTTCTGCTGTTCAGCGGATATGTGCTTCAAACCTTCGGGCTCAAGCTGACCACTGCCTCGAAGACCGCGTTTATCACGGCCCTCTATATTCCGCTGGTGCCCGTCTTCAGCGCAATGATTCACCGCAAAGCGCCGCAAGGCGCGGAATCGGCGGGAGTGGTGCTGGCGGCCGCCGGCATGGCCCTGATGACCGCGCACCGCAACCTGCTGGAAGTGAGCACGGGCGATCTTCTGGTGGCCGGCTGCGCGGTGGCTTTCGCGCTGCATATTGTGACTCTGGGTCACTTCGCGCGGGCCGCCGACACGGGCACTTTGGCGGTGACGCAAATTGCCACCTGCGCGGTGCTGGCGGGAGGGTTGTTCTGGTGGGCCGAGCCGATTCACGTGCGCTGGTCGGCGCGCGTCTGGGTGGCGCTGGCAGTGACCAGCCTGCTGGCCACGGCACTGGCGTTCTCCCTGCAAACATGGGCACAACGCTTCAGCAGCCCCACCCGCACGGCCCTGGTGTTCGCGCTGGAACCGGTCTTCGCGTGGGTGACCTCCTGGCTGGTTGCCGGTGAAACCCTCACCGGGCGGACGCTGGGAGGCGCCGGGCTCATTTTGGCGGGAATTCTTCTGGCGGAGCTGAAACCGTTTGGAACGGCGTCCCAGCCGTCTGCGTAGTGACTTCTGTACGGCGCTGGGGACCCCTATAATATAGGTACCGTCGGCCTGGCGGGCGGAAAGGTCCATCTGAGCACCATGCGCCTCTTTCACAAAATGCGTGAGCAGAAGCTGCTCTCGTTCGGATTGCTTCTGCTGACTCTGTCGGTGGGCATCGTTATCGGAACCCTGGTGAACACCGGCGCGCATGCGGCCCGCGGCCAGGTGGGCGCGCCCGACGCAACGCCGCTTCACGTGCCCGACGCGGTGCAGATTGGCAACGAGTTCACGCGCCTTGCGAAGAAGCTGGAACCGGCCGTCGTAAACATCACCGCCGACTACACTCCCAAAGAGGCCAGTTCGAAGAAAGATCCCAACGGGGAAAGCGGCGATGACGCGCTGGAACCGTTCCGGCGATTCTTTCATGGCGGACCGTCCGGCGACGGCGGCGACACCGAGCGCCCCTTCAAGCACGAGCAATCGGGGAGCGGCTTCATCGTGGACCGCAATGGCTACATCATCACGAATAATCACGTGGTGGACCACATGGACCACATTCGCGTGAAGCTGCACGACGAGGACAACGAGTATCGTGCGCGAGTGGTTGGCTTCGACCGCGAAACCGATCTGGCGGTGATCAAGATCGATCCGCGAGCGCCGCTGGATCCGGTAACCATCGGAAATTCCGACGCCATCCAGGTGGGCGATTGGGCGGTTGCCATCGGATCGCCGTTTGGTTTGGAAGCGTCGGTGACGGCGGGCATCGTGAGCGCCACCGGACGCGAGATCACCCAGGCGCAGCAGTTCCAGCGTTTCATCCAGACCGACGCCGCCATTAACCCCGGCAACAGCGGCGGGCCTCTGCTGGATATTCGGGGTGAAGTGATTGGCGTGAACACCATGATCGCCACCCAGACGGGCGGTAATAACGGCATCGGCTTCGCGCTGCCCATCAACATGGCCGTGCACGTCTATAACGACATCATTCGCACCGGAAGGGTGACCCGCGGTTCCATCGGGATCACCTGGAGCAAAAGCGACAAGCCCGATCTGCTCAAGGCGCTGGGCGCCGACCATGGCGTGCTGGTGGGTGACACACAAGACGGCGGTCCGGCGCAAAAGGCCGGGATCAAGGCCGACGACATCATTCTGTCCATGGATGGCAAGCCGATTAAGGACGGCGACGATCTGGTGACGCGCGTCGCCGAATCGCCCATCGGTACGGTGGCTTCGTTTGACGTGGATCGCGGCGGCAAGCGGATGAATTTCAAGGTGACCATCCTGGACCGCGTCGAAGTGTTCAAGAACCGCGCGGAGATTGCCGGAGACGAAGAGGAAGAAGAGCAGTCCGAACAGCAGAAGGGCGAAGTGGCCAGCCCCGCGAAGTTCGGCATCCGCATCCGCGCGCTTTCCGATTCCGAGCGCACCAACCTGGCCCTTGGGGACAAGAAGGGCGTGGTGGTGACCAGCGTGGACGAGGATTCGTTCGCGGAGGATATCGGCATTCAGGAGAAGGACATCATCGTGTCCATCAATCGCGAGCCGGTGGCTTCGGCTGACGACGTGCGCCGGATTTCAAGCCGGCTGCAGGCGGGTGACGCAGTGGCATTCCGTATTATGCGCGCCGTTGGATTAAACCCGCCCCGCTGGAACAGCTTCTTCGTTTCAGGGACGCTGGCGAAGCGTTAGGTTGGTTGGCGGATTTTCTCCGATGTGTACAAAAGGCGTACAATGGTAAGCAGCATATGCCGCCGACCACTTCCGCCGTTCCCCCTAAATCCGAGCGATTTCACGTGCGTGCCACCGCCCGGCAGGCAGACCTGATCAAGGCGGGCGCGGCACGGCGGAAAGCCAACCTCACCGAATACATCCTGCATTCAACCTGCACCCAGGCTGAAATCGACCTGGCGGATGAGAACCACTTTGTGGTGCCGGCCAAAGCGTGGAATGCGTTTCTAAGAGCTCTCGATGCCCCGCCGAAAATTCCCGCTGGGCTGAAGCGTTTGTTTTCGCGCGGCTCCATCGCGGAAAGCCGCTGATGGCCTCGGGCCCCGAATTCGTTATTGAGAAGCTCTCCCGCGATCACGACCTCGGTGCTTTCGATTGTGGCAATGACGCGCTCAACGCATGGCTAAAACGCTTCGCGTGGACTAACGTCCAGAATGACGCTGCCCGCGTCTATGTTGCGCACCGCCGCGACCGCATTGTAGCCGGCTATCATGCCCTGACCGCCGGAAGCATCGGCCGCGCCGAAGTTCCCGACTGTGTCGCGCGCGGACTTGCCGCCCATCCGATAGGCATTGTGGTGTTGGGACGATTGGCTGTTGATCGTGCCCGCCAGGGCGCGGGCCTTGGCGCATCGTTGTTGCAGGACGCCCTGCTGCGCTCCGAACAAGCCGCCGAAACCGTAGGCATCCGCGCTGTTCTTGTGCAGGCCATTGATGCCGCCGCGCGTTCGTTCTATCTACGATTCGGATTCAGCCCGTCGCCAGTGGACGAAATGCGTCTGGTGCTCCTCATGAAAGATCTGCGGGCCTTCCTGCGAGCCCGTTGAGGTTTCCACGCCTGTTCAATGGGAGCCTGGCGACACTTTCCGCAATACGGCTCGCGCGGGCGCGCCGTCGGAACCGACCAGCCGCAGGGGCAAACAGATCAGTTCATACTCGCCCGGCTTCACATCCACCAGGTTCAGACCTTCGATGATCCAGATGCCCGCGCTGAGGAGCACGCGGTGTGTTTCCCGGCCGCTCTCTTCCCGGAACGCGCCCACGGAGAGGTAGTCTACGCCCACGGTACGAACGCCCCGCGCCACCAGATAGCACGCGGCATCGGGGGAAATGTACACGAAGTCGGTCGCAAACTCCTGTTCGACCAGGTGGCGCTCGGAATTGCGCGTGCGAAACAGCACCCGGTCGCCCGGCTGGAGCGCGTGCGCTTCCAACTCTCCTGGACGGATCGCCTCGGCGTCCTGGATTTGGACCACGCGCGCGCGGCCCACCACCGCATCGATGGGCAGCGTGTCCATCGAAGGCGCGTCCGCCAGAAAATGCAACGGCGCATCCATGTGCGTCCCGGCGTGGGCGGAGGAAGAGAACTGCGACAAATTGTTGGCGGCGCCGTCGGCCATGGAATGGGTGAGCGTGCGCTCAAACGGCCGGTCCCCCGGCCACCCGGACATGCCGTTGCGCATGGGAATGGTGACGTCGATCCAGGAGCTCATTGAGCGGCCGCCGCGACGGCGGGCGGGGGCTTCAGCTCGCCGTCGAGGATGGGCTTCAGAATGGAGAGAATTACCGGCCCGCGATACGGCTTGCCGTCGATAAAAAGCGAAGGCGTGCCGAAAACGCCCGCCTTGTCGCCTTCGGTCAGGTCCGCTTGCACCGCCGGGCGGAAGCGGCCGCTTTCCATATCGCGCGTGAACCGCATCATGTCCAGCCCGATGCTTTCGGCCACCGCGAAGATGGTCTCTTTCGAGAGATGCGAGGCGTTGGCGAAGAGCTTGTCGTGCATTTCCCAAAACTTTCCCTGATCGTTGGCGGCCAGCGCGGCTTCCGCGGCCATCTCCGCGTGCGGATGCATATCCAGGGGAAACTGCTTGAACACCAGCTTCACGTCGCTCGGGTATGCGGCCATGATGGCGGCGATTTCGCCCACTGCTTTCGCGCAATACGGACATTCGAAATCGGAGAACTCCACCACGGTAACCTTCGCCGACTGCGGCCCGCGGGTCGGCGCGCCTTCCGTTGCGATTTCCACCGGATCGCCCAGGATCTTGTTCTGGCTGGCGCGCATCTTGGCAATCGCGGAAGTGACCAGCGCGTCGTGAATCTGGTCCGCCGTGCGGTGATTGCGCACTCCCTCGATAACGATTGTTGAGAGGGCGCGGCTGTCGCCGCACGATGGATCGACCATGCGGCACTGCGCCAGCTTCATATTGCATCCGCAGGTGCACGTTTCGCCGCGCAGAATCTTCACGGCCAGTTCTTTCTGGTCGGGCGTCAGGCCGCCGAAGTCCACGTTGGGAAAATCGGTGGAGGTGGTCCAATCGGCTTGCGCGGACAGGACAAGGCAAACCAGGGCGGCAAGAGCGGCGAACCGCAAGAAACTGCTCATACCCTATTATTGGACAAACAGAGGGTGCTTGCGCTCGTTTTCGGACCCAGCTCGCTCCAGGGACAGCAGCCGCTGCTTATTTTCCAGACCGCCTCCGTAGCCAGTGAGCTTGCCGTTGCTGCCGATCACGCGATGGCACGGGACCACGATGGAAATGGGATTGGCCCCATTCGCCAGCCCCACCGCGCGCGAGCCGTTCGGCGAACCCACCCGCCGCGCCAGCTCGCCATAGGAAATGGTCTGGCCGTAGGGGATGTTGCGCAGCTCGCGCCAGACGCGTAACTGGAACGGCGTGCCCTCCGGCGCCAGGGGCAGGTCAAAATCGCGCAACTCGCCCGCGAAATAGGCGCGCAACTGGCGCACCGCCTCCGCCAGCGGCTGTGGATCGTCGCGCCAATGTGCCGCCGGCTCGCCGCGAAACAGAATTTGCCGCAGCCCCGATTCATCCGCCGCCAGCAGCAGTCGTCCGACGGGGCTTTCCATCCACGTGTACAGCATCGATTTTTCCATCTTTCACTCCTTGCCAGAGATGCATGGCCGCATACGCACGCCAGGGTTGCCATGTTTCCGCTCGCCGCTCCAGCGCCGCGAATTTTGTTTCACCGGCCGCCCGCAACAGCACCAGATCGCCGGCCGGAAACGCATCCGGGTCGGACAGCGCGCGCATGGCGATGTATTGCGCGGTCCACGGGCCGATGCCGGGGAGGGATCGCAGCTTCTCCTGAAACGCGCGCGAATCCACGGCGGCGTTGAAGCTGACCGCGCCGTTCGCCACCTCGCGCGCGTAGTGCCGTATCGCTTCCGCCCGCGCGGCCGGAAGACCGATCGCGAGATCGGCGTTGGCGAATTCGCAGGGCTGGGGAAACGTATGGGTGAGCCCGGCCGCGTCGAAGGCCACCGGCTGGCCAAGCTTCCGCACCAGCCGGGCGGCCAGCGTGCTGGCTCCGGCGACGCTCACCTGCTGGCCCAGAATAACGCGCACGCCAAGCTCGAAACCGTCCCATGCGCCGGGGACGCGCAGACCCGGGCGTGTTTTCAGCAGCGGCCCCAGCAACGGGTCCGGCCGCAGGTGCGCGGCGATGGCCTGCGGATCGGCGTCCAGATCGAACAAGCGCCGGACGCGCGAGGCAGTGGCCAGCAAATCGCTGGAATCGGGACAGTGGACGGAAAGCTTCAACGCAGCCGCGCCCGCGGGACGCACCTCGATCCAACCCGGCCCGCGAGCGGTCACGATGGTTCGACGATAGACATCGCCCTCGACATACTCCACGCCGCCGATGGCGCGTCCGGCGAGAAAGCCGATCAACGCTGCCCAGTCGAAAGGCGGCCGGTAGCGCAGTTCCAGAGTGCACGGCCCACCCACGGGAGCCTTGCCGCGCAGGCGGCGCATCAAGCGCGGGCTGCGCCCCCACGTCTGCAGAAAAGCGGCGTTGAACCGGCGGATGCTTCCGAAGCCTGACGCGATGGCGATTTCGGTGAGCGGCAGGGTGGTCTCATCGATGAGTTTTTTCGCCGCCAGCAGCCGGCGCGTCTGGGCCACGGCCACCGGAGTGGCGCCCAGGTGCTCGAGGAAAAGCCGGCGCAGATGGCGCGATCCCATGCCCAGGCGTTCGGCGAGCGTATCCACGCCGTCTTGTTCCAACGCGCCTTCAGCGATCAGGCGCAGCGCACGGGACACCGTCACCGACGACCCCAGCCAGGCAGGCGTGCCCGGCGAACATTCCGGCCGGCACCGCAGACACGGGCGCAATCCCGCTTCCGCCGCGGCGGCCGCTGACGGGTAATACTCCACGTTTTGTTCTTTCGGAGAAGGGGCGGGGCAGACCGGCCGGCAGTAGATGCCGGTGCTGTGAACACCGATGAAGAACTTCCCATCGAAGCGGGGGTCGCGGGAGAGGCGCGCGGTGCGGCAAATGACGTGGCTGAGTTGCACGGTCTTCACTCTTGAATATAACCGGGCGGGCGGCGTGGTACTCGCCGTTTTCGGACATGAAAGGCGATCGAGCGGACTTATTTCACGCGGCGAAGCAGGGTGTTGTACGCCTCGTGAGAACCGATCCAGAACCAATGGAAATCATCGCCGTGGCGGTACGCGATGGCGCGATAGGACCGGCCCACCTCGACGGTCCAGACACTACCTTTTTGCTTCAGCGCAAGTGAGGGATGAAAAGGCTCGCGCTCGAAGAGGGCGAACTTCGCGTCCGCCGATTCCCGGACCTTTTCCGGCAGCGAGTCATAGCACTTCCAAAACCCGGGCGGCGCAAATGACCGGAAACTCACCGATGGCGCCGCACCTCGGCTATCGGTGCGGACTCACCGCTTTGGACCTGCGCCTTGACGCGCTCGAGCAGCTCCATGCCCAAGCCGCCAGACGAGAAATCCGCCTCGATTTCGCGATCCCACTGAACGCGGTCCCGGGCCGCGAGCCAATCCAGAAGGGCCGCCTGTTGGTCCACGGTCAGCGCCTCGATTTCGTGCTGAATGTCGGCCAAATCCATGTTCGTATGGTACCTCTTAAACACGAGATCATCGAAATTCATTGTGCTGGACCGGGCCGCATGTCCTTCACACAGTCCTTCATTTTTGCCGCCACGTTACCATGAGAACGTGACCGTTGACGAGCAGTTGCAGTATCTGAAGAAAGGGCTTGCCGAGCTCATTCGCGAAGAAGACCTTCGCGAGCGCCTGATTCAGGCCGAAAAAGAGGGCCGCCCGTTGCGGGTGAAGGCCGGATTCGACCCCACAGCGCCAGACCTGCACCTGGGCCACACCGTGCTCCTCCGCAAGATGAAGCATTTCCAGGATTGCGGCCACCAGGTGATCTTCCTGATCGGTTCCATGACGGGTTTTATCGGCGATCCCACCGGCCGCAACGCCTCGCGCCCGCCCATGACTCACGAGGAGATCGCCCGCAACGCCGAAACGTACAAGAACCAGGTGTTCAAACTGCTCGATCCCGTCAAGACCGAGGTCCGCTTCAACAGCGAGTGGCTGGAGCCCATGCGCTTCGCCGACATCGTCGGCTTGTGCTCGAAATACACGGTGGCGCAGATGCTGGAGCGGGACTACTTCGCCAAACGCATGCGCGATGGCACGCCCATTCTGATCCACGAAATGCTGTATCCGCTGGCGCAGGGATACGACTCCGTGATGCTCCATTGCGACGTCGAAATGGGCGGCACGGACCAGAAGCCGAATCTTCTGGTGGGGCGCGAACTGCAGCGCAACTACGGCCAGCCCCCGCAGATCGCCGCCACTGTGCCCCTGCTGGAAGGCCTGGATGGCGTCGAGAAAATGTCGAAGTCGAAGGGCAACTACATCGGCATCACGGAGCCGCCCAAGGTGATGTTCCGAAAAGTCATGCAGATCTCCGACGATCTCATGTGGCGCTACTGGGAATTGCTGACGGACAAGAGCCTCGCGGATATCGCCGCCATGAAGGCGTGCAACCAGCCGATGGCCACGAAGATGGAGCTGGCGCGCATGATCGTGGCCGATTTCCATACCGCGGAGGACGCCGCTCAGGCGCAGGCCGATTTCGATCGCGAAGTGCGCCAGCACGACGTGCCTCTGGACATTGAAACCGTGCGCGTTCCGGATGGCGTGGGCAACAGTCTGGCGAAGCTGCTGGTAGCCGGCGGGCTGTCCGGTTCGCGCACCGACGCAGAGCGCCTCATCAAAGCGGGCGCCGTCGAAATTGATGGCCAGCGGTGCACCCAGTTGCAGTTCCCGCCCGGCTCCCTGCCATTCACGTTGCGGGCGGGAAAGAAATGGAAGCGGATCGAGGCCTGACGATGCCCCGCAAACGCTTTGAGTGGAAACTCCGCGACACCACCCTGCTGCTGGGTGAGCGCACGCTGATCATGGGGATTCTCAACGTGACGCCCGATTCGTTCTCCGATGGCGGCCGCTATGACGATCCCGACCGCGCCTACGTGCGCGCCATGGAGCTGGAAGACCAGGGCGCGGACATTATCGATGTCGGGGCCGAATCCACCAGGCCCGGCTCGCAACGCATCTCCGAGGCCGAGGAACTCCGCCGCCTCATTCCCGTCCTGAAGCGTTTGCGGGACCGCCTCACCATTCCATTGTCCGTTGACACCTACAAATCCGCCGTCGCCCGCAAGGCGCTGGAAATGGGCGTGGCCATTATCAACGACCCCAGCGCGCTCACGTTCGACCCGGAGCTGGCCCGGGTCGCCGCGCAGTCCGACGCGGGGCTCATCCTGAACCACATGCGCGGCACGCCGGAAACGTGGGCCAAACTGCCGCCGCTCAAGGACGTGGCCGGCACGGTGACGGCGGACCTGGGGGCGTGCGTTCATCGGGCCACCCAATCCGGCGTCACCCGCGCGCGCATCATTATCGACCCGGGCCTCGGTTTCGGCAAGCGCCGGGAGCAAAACACAGAGCTTCTGGCGCAGCTTTCGCGTCTGGCCGCGCTGGAGCTTCCCATTCTGGTGGGACCCTCGCGCAAGTCCTTTCTCGCGCAACCCTCCGAGCAGCAGACGGAGATGGCCACGGCCGCGGCGGTCACGGCGGCCATCCTCGGGGGCGCCCACGTGGTCCGCATTCACGATATTGAAGCCCTCAAACCGGTGGTGCAGGTGGCTGACGCGGTGGTTTTAGCGGCACTTTAAGCGCATGCCTCTTTACTCCAGGAAGGCTACCGGTTAAACTGGCTACACTCGTATTGTAAAGCGGGATCGTGGTGTTAGACGAGATGGTGTTGTTAGACGGGATGGTGTTGTTAAACGGGATGGTGTTCCAGAGGAGGAACCGGATGAAGAGTGCTCTCATGGCGTGTGGCTTGATTCTGGCCGCCGCGCCCCTGTTGCTGGCTCAGACCAGCCCGCAGTTCGGTACGCCTGAACCGGCCAGCTTTGTGTTGCTGGGAACCGGCGTGGCCGGGCTCGGTTTTGCCGTCTGGCGCCGCAGCCGCACAAAGAAGTAGAGCCGGCCGCCGCCGGGGAGGGCCGTTCGCGCGGTTCGGCCGGCGATCCGACGCCCGCGGACACCCGCTACAATTGGATACCCGCTACAATATGGAAGTGCTCATGCCCCGCATGCATGGTTCTCACCGAAGGTCCCCAGCCGAACCCCGATAATGTCCACCCGCAAAACTCCGCGCCGCTACGGTCTCTTCCTGCGTGAGGCGCTCCGCTCGGTGCGTTCGGTGGCGTCCCTGGTGCCCAGTTCCGGTCCGCTGTGCCGGGCCATGCTGGCTAACATCGATTTCGCCGCCGCTCGAACGATTGTCGAACTGGGGCCGGGAACGGGAGCGGTGACCGAAGAGATTCTCGCTCGCATGCGCCCGGATGCGCGGATTTATGCGGTGGAGATCAACCCGGTGTTCGCGGCGCACATTCGCCGGACCTTTAATGACCGGCGTCTGGTGGTGATCGAAGGCTCCGCCACGCACTTGTTTCATCACTCCGGCCTGCGCCCCGGCAGCGTAAACGCGGTGGTTTCGTCTTTGGGGCTCTCGTGCATGCCGGAACACATCCGGATGGACATCCTGCAGCAGGCCCAGCGGTGCCTTGGCGACGGCGGCGTTCTGAACCAATACCAATATCTGGCGGCGTCGCTGTCGTGCAGTGTTCGCGGGCTGCTGGCTTGTTTCTTCGATCGCGTGGAATCGAGCCGCATTCTGCGCAACTGCCCGCCGGCCACCGTTTTCCGCTGCAGCAGCCGGCCGGCCATTCATCTGGCGGCGAAATGGACGGCGGTGCGCGAGAAATCGCTGCGGCGGTGATCCGGGCCATTCTGCTCGACCTGGGCAACACCATTGTGCCCTTCGATTTCCAGCCCGCGTACGCGCGCCTGGAGCGGCTTTGTCCCTGGCCCGCGGCGGAAATCCCAAAACGCCTGGCGCGCACGAATCTGGTGCCGCGCTTCGAGACCGGGGACGTCCAGCCCGAGGAATTCGTGCGCCGCCTGTGCGCGGAGCTCGATCTAAGCATGACGTACGCGGAATTCTGCGATCTCTGGTCCAGCATCTTCCTGGCGGACACGCTCATTTCCGAGTCGCTGCTGGGGTCGCTCGCGCAGCGCTACCGCCTGATACTGGTTTCCAACACCAATCCGATTCACTTCGAGATGATCCGCGCCGTTTATCCGCTGCTGCGCCACTTCCACGGCTACGTGCTGTCCTATGAAGTACGCGCGGCCAAGCCATCGCCGCTCATTTACCGGGAGGCGATTGCACTCGCCGGGTGCGCCCCCGGCGAATGCTTATTTGTGGATGACCTGCAGATGTGCGTGGAGGGCGCTCGCCAGCAGGGCATGGAAGCGGTGCGGTTCGTGTCGCAGAGCCAGCTCGAGGCGGACCTGCGCGCCAGTGGTGTCGCCTGGTGAGGGAACGCGGCTGACGCCGCGTGTCCAATGCCGGGTAAACTAATCGAACAAAACGTCAGCCATGCTCGGAGGCGGCCCGCCGCGGGTTTCCAGATAGCGCATGAGCGCCGTTTCGGAGCCATCGAAGAACGCATCGGCCAACTGCCGCACGGCTACCCGGCGCAGCGTCTCGCGGGTGACCGCCGGCGCATAAACAAAATGGCGCCCGTGCTTTTCCCGGGTCACCGCGCCCTTGCGCAGCAGACGCTCGAGCAGGGTCATCACGGTGGTGTACGCCAGCGGCTTGTGCGGAGCCAGTGCCTGCTGCACGTCGCCGACGTTCCCCGCCCCGCGGGCCCACAGAACCTTGAGACACTGCAGCTCCAGCGGCGGCGGCATCTCCCGTGCTTTTCCGTTGGCGGTCACGGCTCCTTCCGTAACGCCTCCTGCAGCTTGTCGCCGAACAGCGATCCGCTCACCGGCCGTGCGGGCCGCGGCTCCCGCGACGCCGGCGCGTGATTCAGGGCCGCCTCCGGCGCGGTGTCCTCGCCGCCATTCCGCGGTTCCAGAAATTTCGTCTTCTTCAGGACAGAACGCTCCAGCGGGGCGATATACCCGGTCCAGCAGCTGGTGCCGTGACGGTCTCGCGCAATCGCCGCGCGCATGCACTCCATTTTGGAGTCCAGGTTGTCCAGATGATGCAGCAGCAGCGCTTCGGGAAACAGCGGCACCCGCGGCGAGCCAAACTCCAGCTCGCCATGATGGCTGATAATCATGTGCGCCAGCAGCGTGCGCGTCTCCTCCGGAAACCCGGGAACCTGCGCCACCTTCTCGTCCAGCATGCGCAGGGCGATAATGATATGCCCCAGCAACTGGCCTTCGTTGGAATATCCGAAGCTGCGCTCGTAGGTCAGCTCGTGAATCTTGCCCACGTCGTGCAGGATCACCCCGGCCAGCAACAGGTCAAGGTCGATGTCGCGGTAGTGCGCCGCAGTGGCATTCGCCAGCTTGCACAAGGACAGCACGTGCTCGATGAGCCCTCCCAGGAAGGCGTGATGGACGCTCTTGGCCGCCGGCGCGGTCCGGTACGGGAGCGCGATGCGCTCGTCATCCATGAAGGCGTCCAGCAGCGCGCGCAAATGTGGATTCGCCAGCCCCGCGATGATGCCGCGCAACTCCGCGAACATCTCCTCCGGGCTGCGTTCCGAGCACGGAAAGTAGTCGGCGAAGTCGACTTCGCTCTCCTCCACGCGCACCACCTTGTGGATGGTGAACTGGGGCCGGTTCTGGTACACCTGCATCAGCCCCTTGACGCGGACGAAATCGTCGCGGTCGAAGCTTTCCAGCACTTCGGCGACGTTATCCCACATTTTGGCGTCAATATCGCCGCTGCGGTCGCCCAGCACCAGAGATAGGTAAGGTTCACCGGTCTTCTTCTGGCGGATGTCCTTGGTCTGGACCAGGAACACGCCGGTGATCACCTGGTTGGGCTGCAACTCGCCGATGTACGGAGACTTCATCGGCGGTTACTTCCTGGAAGACGTGCTGCTGCTCGATGTATCGCTCGAGGCGGTGCCCGGCAGCGGGATGCCCAGCAGATGTTTCTTGCGCCTCTTTTGCGAGACTTCGGACTTGCTCACCGTCTCCGGCTTCAGTTGCGCCGCATCCATCCATGTGGTGTCCTTGCCGGGCGCCGCGCCCGTATCGACGTACCCTTTCTTGATCTCAAGGAATGCGGTTTCGCGCAGCTTCGTCAAATAGTCGCGCAGCGCCGGCTGGATCTTGGGCTGGTACAGCTTGTCCATGATCTCGCCCTCCGCTTCGTCGAGCGAAGCCTGACCGGCCTTCTGGTGGTTCTCCACTTTGAGAATGAGCAGGCCCTTCTCCACCTTGATGGGATCGGTCACATAGCCGGACGGCTGCGACCACACCGCATCCTCAAGGTTGGGGCGCAGTTGCCCCTTGGTCCAGCCGCCCAGATCGCCGTACTCTTCCCGGGTGACGGCATCGGAGTTCTCGTGGGCCATCTCGGCGAACCGCTCGCCACCGCGGGCCCGCCTCACCAGGTCGGCGGCCTTCTTCTCCGCGGCCGTCACGGCCGCCGCGTCCTTGTTCTCGGTGGAGATCAGAATTTCGCGGAGGAACACCTTTTCCTCGCGGACGAAGTCCGCTTTATGCGCGTTGTAGTAGTCTTCGACCTCTTTGTGGTCGACGCTCATGTGGCCCTGGACTTCCTGATGGACCACGTGTTCGGTCAGGATGTTGTTGGCGATGTCGGCCTTGAAGTCCTCGAACGACTCGCCGGTCTCCTGGCGGATCAGGTCGTGGAACTTGTCGGTGTCCGCCTCGCCGATCTGCTTCTGAAGGTTCGCCAGATATTTGGACACGTCGTTGTCCACCTTGATATCCAGGTCCTTGCCTTTCTGAATCAGCAGCAGTTGATCGATCTTGTTGCGCAGTTGATCCTTCTCGTGCGAGGCCATCATCTCCTCGATCTTGGCCGCGGAAGTCCCCTGCCGGGCCATGTCCGCTTGCGCTTCGCGTTGCGCGCGCGCCAGATCTCCATTGGTGATGATGTCGCCGTTCACCTTGGCGACAATCTGCTCCACTACCTCCACGGCTGCAAACGCGGGCGCACTTGCGGCCAACAACAATACGGTGAAGACGGAAAACTTCATATGAGCCATTATCGCTGATTCCAGGGGCGGCTCTACATGTGTAAGACAGTGCGCAGGTGTGGCGTTTCCGTCCCGGCTTGCATTCGCGCCCTACTTCGCCACCACTTGCAGTGGAATGCTGGTGGTCTGGCTGGAGCTGGGGCCCACCATGATGTCGAAGACGCCGGGCTCCACGGTCCAATGCATGTCGCGATCCAGTATCTGCAACTCCTTTGGCGTCAGTTTGAAGTGAACCGTGGTCTTCTCGCCGGGTTGCAGAGTGATCCGCTGGAAGCCGCGCAACGACATCACCGGCTGCGTCGCCGAGGCAACCTTCTGGTGAATGTACAATTGCGCGACTTCGTCCCCGGCCCGGCTTCCGGTGTTGCTCACGTCCACGCTCACCGTGGTTTCTCCGGCCGTGCCGATCTCCGACGGCTCGGCGTGCAGATTGTCGAACTGGAACGTGGTGTAGCTCAAACCCCAGCCAAACGGGAACAGGACCTTCCTGCCGTTGAAGAGATAACTGCGGTTGAGCGACGGCTTGTGGTCGTAGTAATCGGGAAGCTCGCCCACATTGCGCGGGAAGCTGATGGGGAGTTTCCCTCCGGGATTAACGTCGCCGAAAAGCACCCGGGCGGCCGCGGTGCCGCCTTCCTGACCCAGGTACCAGCCCTCCACGATGGCCGGAACGTGTTCCGCCGCGTAGTTGATGGAGAGCGGCCGGCCGTTGATCAGGAACACGATGGTCGGTTTGCCGGTCTCGACAATGGCCTTGATAAGCTGGTCCTGATAACCGATCAGATCGAGGGAATCGCGATCGCCAAGGTGGTTCTCGGCCCATGCCTCCCGATTGGTGCGCTCGTTTTCGCCCACCACCACGATGGCCACGTCGGCGGTCTTCGCCACCTCCACCGCTTCCTGGATGCGCTGCAATTGCGATTTCTCGTCCGGCAGCACCACTGGCGTTTCATACCAGGCGGACCAGCCCTGCTTGCCTTCGGTGATCCGCGAACCCTCCGCGTACACCACTTTCGCGGCTGAGCCCACCCGCTCCCGGATCCCGTCCAGAATGCTTACGCCGTGGGCTGGTTCGCGGCTGTAGCCGCCCAGGTGCACGTCGGCGGCGTTAGGCCCGATCACCGCAATAGTCTTCAGCCTGGTCAGGTCGAGCGGCAGCAGATTGCCCTCGTTCTTCAGCAGCACGATGGCTTCTTCCGCGGTTTTTTCCGCCAGTTGCCGGTGTTCCGGGCTGTTGGTGATCTTCCGCGCGTAGTCGGGATCGGTATAGGGGTTTTCGAACAGGCCCAGGCGGAACTTGGTGTACAGAACATCCGATACGGCGCGGTCAATCTGCCATTCGGGCACCTTGCCGTCCTTCACCTGGGCGAGAAGGGTGCGGTATACGGCGCCGTCGCTCAGGTCATAATCGACGCCCGCGGCAATTGCCTGGCGGCCCGCGTCCGCGAAGTTCGCCGCCACATGGTGGGTCTGCACCAGCATCTGCAGGCCGTCGCCGTCGGAAGTCACGTATCCCTTGAAGCCCCATTCCTGGCGGAGCACTCTGTCGAGCAGCCACTTGTTGACGTGAGAGGGAATCCCGTCGATTTCGTTGTAAGAGGCCATCACGCTTCCCGCGTGCGCTTCCTCGATGGCCGCGCGAAAGGCCACGAAAAAGTTTTCGCGCAGGACTCGTTCGGAATAGTTGGCGGGTGCCGTGTTGGTGCCGCCTTCCGGTTCGCCATGGGCCGCGAAGTGTTTCGCAGTGGCGATCACATGATGACGGTCGAGCAGATAGTTCGGACCCTGCAGACCCTCGATGGCCGCCACACCGATGTGCGCGCCGAGATACGGATCCTCTCCATACGTCTCCTCAGTGCGGCCCCAGCGCGGATCGCGCGCCAGATCCAGCACCGGCGAGAAGGCCTGCTCGACGCCGGCGGAACCCATCTCATCGCCAGCCGCCGTAAACACCTTGTTCACCTGCGCGGGGTCCCACGTGCTGGCCAGAGCCAGCGCCTGCGGGAAGCTGGTTGCGCCATACGACATAAAGCCGTGCAAGGCCTCGCCCATGAAGATTTCGGGGATGCCGAGCCGGGTCTTCTCCAGCAGATACCGCTGCACGGCGTTTCGCAGCACCGCGCCGTCGTGCGCGTCCAGTTTGGAGTCCACGTCGAACATCTGCCGGATCGCTTTGGAGCCCGTTTCGTTGGTGAACTGTTTGGTGGAATCGATGATCGGATGCGCAAACGCCGGGTAGAGCTGGGCGCACTTCTCTTCCAGCGTCATGCGGGAGAGCAGGTCCGCCACTCTTTGTTCAATGGGAAGGTGCGGATTCTTGTAGTCCTGGGCCGGCATGGCCATGGGGACCAGCAACATTGTCCCGAGGCACACCATGCCTCGCAGCGTATCGATCATGGATCTCCCTTTCTTCTAGCTGTAGTTTATATGACTTGAAGTGGAGAGCGATCGTTAGCAAGTAAGGCAGGGCACGGCCCTGCCCCACTCAATCGACGCGCAGGGATTTGAGCGGGTCCACTTGCGAGGCGCGCCATGCCGGGGCGGAACTGGCGATAGCGGCCACCCCGAACAGGAAGACGATCACTCCGGCGAAGGTGGCCGGGTCTGTGGGCGCGACGCCGTACAGCAAGCTCGACAGGAACTTCGTGAACACCAATGCAGCTCCCGCGCCCGCCACCACGCCACCGGCGACGAAGCGCAAACCCTGGCCGAGGATCAATCCAACAATGCTGGGTTTGCTGGCGCCCAGGGCCATGCGCACGCCAATCTCGTAGGTTCGCTGCGCAACCGAGTGGGAGACCAGTCCGTAGGTGCCAATCGCCGCCAGCAGAAGCGCGGTTATGGCGAAGCTGAGCAGTACGCCCATGGTGGCGCGGAAACCCGATATCGAGCCGGAGACGATGGACTGCATGTTTTGCACTTCGCTCACCGGCACGTTGGGATTCTGGTCGACAACGAGGGTTCGAACAGCCTGCGCGACCCGCGCCGGGTCCGCGCTGGCCACGGGAAAAACGAGCAGATTCATTGCCGCTGGCAACTGGTGGTCAACTTGAACCGATTGTGCGTAGGGCATGTAGATGGATCCGCTGATCCAGGATGGCGCGCTGTCGGTCAGATTATATTGGTCGACATCGGCGACGACGCCGACAATGGTTCGCCATTGATCATCCCACGTCGGCTTCACATGCTTCCCCACGGCGCTCTCTCCCGGCCAGAAGCGCCGGGCGGTGGATGCGGAAATCAGAACCACGGGAGCGGAATTCGCTCCGTCGCTCGCCGTAAACGCTCTTCCCGCCAGCACGGGAATGTGCATGAGCGGGAGGTAATCGGGGCTGATCGCTCCGGCCCATAGCATGGGCACGAAGTCAGCCGTCTTTGGATGGTCCTGCACATCCGCGGGAATCGCCGGAACCTCGCCGTCCAGTGGCACGGTGTTGGCGACGGCCGCCTCGGCCACTTCGGGAATGCCGCGTGCGCTCCGCAGCAACTCGTCGTAAAGAGCGATGCATCGGCCGCGGTCATTGCAGAACGACTGATTGGGGGTGACGCGCACGGACAGAACGTGCTCCGCATGGAAGCCAGGATCAGTGTCGGCCAGCGCGCGCATGCTTCTCGTCAGCAGGCCGGCCGCCACCAGCAGCACCACCGTGAGAGCCACCTCCGTGGCAATGAGCCAGCCTCGAAACATGACCCAAAAGCTGCGGGACGAACGCTGCCCGCCGGCGCGAATCGCCTGGTTGAGATCGATTTGCGACGCGCTTAGCGCCGGGGCGATTCCAAAGGCAATGCCGGTGATCAGTGTTAGAGCGGCGACGAAAATCGCCACTGGTGCGTCGATGCTTATGCCGGCGAGGCCGGGCAGATCCGCCGGTAGTACGGACCGGAACACGGATAGCGCCGCGACAGCGAGCAGCAGGCCAAGCGCGCCGCCGAAGCCAGCCAGAAGGACACTCTCGGTGAGGAGCTGGCGCACAATCCGAAAGCGGCCCGCGCCCAGAGCGGCACGCAACGCCATCTCTTTGCGGCGGGCGCTGGCGCGAGCCAGCAGCAGGCTGGCTACGTTCGTACACGCTACCAGCAGCACGATGCCGACGGAGGAAAGCAGTATCAGCAGCTTGCGGCGCACGTCTCCGACGATGTCCTCCTGCAGCGAAATCAAATGTGAGTCCATGTTCCAGTTACGCGGCATCACCCACGGGAACATGCTGTCGAGCTGCACGGTGATGGCGCGGACCTCGCCCTGGGCCTGCGCCACGGTAGCGCCGTCGCGGAGCCGGGCGATCAGCGGCACGAAATCGCCGGCGAAATAGGCTTCCACGTTGGAAGGGTCCACTTTCGCCGGGACCCACAACTGCACATGCGGCGATGGAAAGCTGAATCCGGCCGGCATCACGCCGACTATCGTACGGTTCACGCCGTTCAACGCGATCATGCGTCCGATGATCTGAGGATCGCCGCCGAACTTCGTCTTCCACAGCGAATGGCTCAGAATTACCTGGGCATCCCTCCCCGGCCGGTCCTCGCCCGGTTCGAAAACCCTTCCTATCTCCACGGGTGCGCCGAGTAAGGAGAAAAAGTTCGCCGACGTCACACTGCCCATCAGGCGCACGGCCTCACCGGCGCCGGTGAGATTGAACTCGGAGTCCGCGCTCACCGAGGCCACGTCCATCGTCCGGCTTTGCTGCTGAAACAGAGCCAGACCCGCTTTCGGATAAGCCGACGTGATCCGCATCAACCGCTCCGCATGCGGATAAGGCAACGGCCGGATCAGCAGGGCGTTCACCAGACTGAACATCGCCGCGTTGCCGCCAATGCCAAGAGCGAGGGAAAGCGCGGCCAGCGCCGTAAAACCCGGGCTTCGGCGCAGCATTCGGGAGGCGTACTTCAAGTCCTGCCAGAAATTTTCGATGGACAGAAAGCTCCACACGTCGCGGCTCTCCTCTTTGGCCAGCGTGATGTTGCCCATGGCCGGGTCATCCCGCTTCAGAACGCGGTGAAATTCGATCTCCTCGGCCAGCTCGCGTTCCAGCCGTTCTCGCCGCGAGAAGAAAGAGATATGCCGGACAAAGCGGCGCAGGGAAAACATCATGACTGCCTCAGACCATCTCCAGCACTTTCTGAATGGCGCCGATCATCCGGCTGAATTCTTCGCGTTCGGACGCGAGCTGCTTGCGCCCGGCCGCCGTCAGCGTGTAGTAACGCGCGCGGCGGTTGTTATCGGATGCGCCCCACTCGGCTTTCACCCAGCCGTTGAGCAGCAGCCGCTGCAGCGCCGGATAGAGCGAGCTTTCCCCCACCTGAAGGACATCGCCGGATACTTGCCGCAGCCGCTGGGCGATGCCGTAGCCGTGCCGTGTTCCGGCCACCAGCGCGCGCAGAATCAGCAGATCCAGGGTGCCCGGCAGGATCTCGATTGCCTTTGTATTCGTTCCCATCGTCTCTCGATGGAAGTATCGCCGATTACCCACAGGCGAGTCAAGCCCCATCGTTTATCGATGGAACGGGGCTGTGTTGTAATGTTCCGAGATCATGACCATTCGTCCGCTCATCGTGCTGATGCTGACGGCCCTGCTGTCCGCAGGGTTTTCCGATGACATCCAGGAGGCGGTGGCGAACCGGGTGGACCACCAGAAGGCCGTCGGGATTGTAGTGGCCACCATCGACGCTAACGGCCGGAACGTGATCGCTCGCGGAAAGATCGCGAAGGATGGCGATGGCGCTGCCGACGCGAATACCGTATTTGAGATCGGATCGGTCACCAAGGTATTTACGTCACTGCTTCTTGCCGACATGGTGGAGCGTGGCGAGGTTCGGCCGGATACGCCGGTGGCGGAACTGCTGCCGAAGACAGTGAAGGTGCCTTCGCGAAACGGGCGCCAGATCACGCTGCTGGACCTGTCGATGCAGTCTTCCGGATTGCCTCGGATTCCCAACAACCTGCGGCCCGCCGACTTCACGAATCCCTATGCCGATTACACCCCGGCGAAGCTGTACGAATTTCTCGCGGGCTACACGCTCTCGCGCGATCCCGGCGAAAAGTATGAATATTCGAATCTTGGCGCCGGCCTGCTCGGGTACGCCCTCGCTTTGAAGGCGGGAATGAGCTACGAGGAACTGGTGCGTACCCGGATTCTGGAGCCGCTGGGCATGCACAACACTTCCATCACATTGACCGGCGATCAGAAGAAGCGCCTGGCGCCGGGCTACGATGCGTCGCTCCGTCCGGTGAAGAACTGGGATTTCGATGCGCTGGCCGGTTGCGGAGCCCTGAGATCCACCGCCAACGACCTGCTCACGTTTCTCGCCGCCAACATGGAACTGACCGATTCGCCGCTCAAGCCGGCCATGCGGCGGATGCGCTCCGTGCGCAAGCCCACGGGTCTCCCGGATCTGGACATCGCCATGGCGTGGCATATCTTCACGAGGTTCGGCGGCGAGATCGTATGGCACAACGGCGGCACGGCGGGGTATCGTTCCTTCATTGGTTTCGACCCGGCGGGGAAGAAGGCCGTGGTGGTTCTGTGCAACACCTTCGTGGATGTGGACGACATCGGTCTCCACGCGCTGGACAGCCGCTATCCACTCACACGAGAGCGCGCGCAAATCTCCGTGGATCCGCAGATACTCAAGCGTTACCTGGGAGAGTATCAACTGGCGCCGACGTTCACAATCAAAGTGACCATGAATGGGGACCATCTGATGGTCCAGGCCACCAATCAGCCCGCGTTCGAGATCTACGCGGAGAAGGAGAACGAATTCTTCCTCAAAGCGGTGGAGGCGCAAATCACCTTCGTGGTGGATGGCGCGGGGAACACCACAGGCCTGGTGTTGCACCAGAACGGGCACGACGCGAAGGGAGTCAAAATCAAGTAAGCCCGCACCGCGATGTTTCCCGAACCGCGACGGTGACGGCGCGGCTGACGCTTAACCGCAAACGGGGGCAGGCCGATTGAAAACCGCCGCTGGAGAAGGCTATCTGGTCTCCGCTCCGTCACCGTCGCGGTTCGGTAAGCACCTGCAAACACGTAGCTACGTCTCCGAGCCGCGCGTGTAAACAAGCGGTTTTCGGGCTTTTTCAGCGCCTGTACAATCCTGCCCCACTGCGGATCACACCATTTCCGGCGGCGCGGATTCGACGCGAATCTCGATGGATCTTTCCCCCAGATAGGGGTGCTTCGCGGTCAGCCGGATCTGCCCCTGCGATTCGCGCGATTTTATCCATACCGCTCCCGCGCCGCCAGCCAGCGCGAATGGGCTTTCGCCAATCAGCTCGCCCGGACCCGTCAGCGATAACGAAATCGCCGCGCTGGCGAATGGCCGGATATTCCCGTATTCGTCGGTCACCATCAGCACCACCCGCGTTGCGTCGCGGCCATCGCCGGAAAGTTGCGTGTCGTCCGGCAGCACTTTGAGATCGGCGTCCCTGCCGGAGCCGGACAGCGTGAGCGTCTTCGCCAGTCGCCCTTTGAGATAGCCCTCGATTCGCAGATCGCCCCATGGGTGCAGCGGCACGTAGCCCAGATCCATCTGGAATGGCGGATATTTCAGAAACTGGAACGTCGCGCGGTCGGGGTCCAGCTCCTGCTTCAGCACGCCGTCGTAATAGATCTTCAGATGGTCGCAGTTGGAGAGGATGGGCACCTTCCCAGGACCGCCCGCCTCGGATTTATCGCCGGAAGACCAGAAGAACCCTGCCTCCAACACTATCTCTTCCTCCGGGTCGCACTGCGACTTGTAGAACCAGGCGGCCGGCTTGGGAATGCGGAAGATATCGCTGACGCCGTGGTAGCAGATGTGATCGCCGGAACCGAAATTCGAGTGCGTGTTGTAGTCGAACGCGCACCAGCCGATGCCGCCCGCGTAGCGGTCCATCGAAGCGAGCTGATTATGCACGCGCGCATGGCGGATGACGTGTTCGGCCACGCGGCTCACGTTGTCGAAGCGCTTGGTGGAGAACATGTGGCCGTTGAACTCGGTGTTGAGGTACAGCGGATGGCTCGGTGGCCGCAGCGGGAAGCCGAAATCGTTCATGGTGAAAACGTCTTCCAGCAGCTCGGAATTCTCCAGAAAGCGGATGCCGCCGGTCTGGCGCGTGTCATCCAGAGAATGCGCCAGCGCATTGGTGCGCGTGTAGAAATCGTGATTGTCCTGCGATTCGTTGATGCGCACGCCCCACAAAACGATGGAGGGATGGTTCCAATCGCGGCGAATCATCTCGCCCACGTTGCGCACCGCCAGATCCTGCCACGCCTTATCGCCGATGTGCTGCCAGCCGGGGATCTCCTCGAGCACCAGCAGGCCCAGCTCGTCGCAGGCGTCGAGGAAATGCCGGCGATTGCGGATAGTGCGACGTGCGCACGATGTTGCAGTGCAGCTCGTGCCGCAGAATCCAGGCGTCGCGCCGCTGTACGCGGGCGGGCATGGCGCCGCCCACGCAGGGAAAGGTCTGGTGGCGATTCAGGCCGCGCAGCTTCACGTGCTCGCCGTTCAGCATGAACCCGGCCGGTGTGAACCTGGCTTCGCGAAAACCGACGCGCGCGTGGAACTCGTCGCGCGAGCCGTCCGTGCCTTCCATCTGTAACGCCACGGCGTACAGGCGCGGATTTTTCAGATCCCAGAGATCCACCGCGCCGGGCGACTCGATTGTCACCACCACGGGCTTGCTGGTGGAGAAAACGTTGGCGCTGGCCGTGGCCAGCACTTTCTCGCCATCGCGAAGCGATGCCCGCAGCAATAACGGCACATCGGCGGGGCCGTTCAAGTAGCAAGTCAGCTCCAGGGCGCGATCGCTCTGCAGCACCCGCAGCGGCTTCGCCCGCACATTTTCGATAAAAGTCGCCGGAACCACGCGCAGGCGCACGTCCCGATAGATGCCGCCGAACGTCAGGTAATCGATGTTGTCGCCGAATGGCGGAATGTCCGGACGCTCGGTGGAATCCAGCTCCACGGCCAGAATGTTATCGGAGCCGTATTTCAGGAACGGCGTGATCTCGAAGGAGAACGGTGTGTACCCGCCCTTGTACTCGTCGAACGTATGGCCGTTCACCGTCACCGTGGCCGCGGTCATGGCGCCGCCGAAATCCACAAACACCCGCCGGGCGCGCCACTCCGGTGCCGTTCGAAAGTGCCGCCGGTACGCGGAGACAAACTGGAAATTCTTCTCGTCGAAGCTGTGCCAGGGGAGCCGGACGTTGGCGTGCGGCAGAGTAACTCGCTCCCAGCGGGAATCATCGAAATCCGGGTGCGACACGCCGGGTTGCGTTTTGCCGCCGTAGAGCCAGTTGCGGTTCAGTTCATAGACGCGTGCGCTCGGCTGGGACCCGCTGGCGCGCAGAGCCGCCGCCGCCACTCCCGCGCCCAGAATGAACGCGCGCCGGCCAATTGGTTCCGCTCCACTACTGTCGCGGTTCGGTGGGTCCGCCATGGATCATCCCACGCGGAACGTGACTGCGCCTTCGGCGGCCGACGATACCATGGCCACGTACTTGGCGAAGACGCCCGTGGTGTAGTGCGGCGCCGGCGCTTTCCATTCGCGCAGGCGGGCGGCAAGTTCTTCCGCCGGAATCTCCAGGTTAATGGTGCGCTTCTCAATGTCGATATCGATGATATCGCCTTCGCGCACCGCCGCGATAGGCCCGCCCACGGCCGCTTCCGGGGCCACGTGGCCGACCATGAACCCGCGCGTCGCGCCGCTGAAACGGCCGTCGGTCAGCAGCGCGACGACTCTCCGATAAGCCCGCGCCCACGATGGCGCTGGTCACGCCCAGCATTTCGCGCATCCCCGGCCCGCCGCGCGGACCTTCGTAACGGATCACCAGGATGTCGCCGGCCTTGATTTGCCCCGCGGTGACCGCTTCCATGGCGTGCTTCTTCGCATTCGAACACGCGCGCCGGGCCGCGCTGGCCTTTGCGCTCGATGCCCGGTCACCTTGATCACGCAGCCTTCCGGCGCCAGGTTCCCCTTCAGGATCACCAGCCCGCCGGATTGTCTTGATGGGGTTGGCTGAGCGGGCGAATCACTTCCTGGCCCGGCGTTTCCTTCGCATCGGCGGCCTCTTCGGCGAACGTGCGGCCGGTGACGGTGAGGGCGGAGCCGTCCGCATAACCGCCGTCGACCAGCCGCTTCGCGATCACCCGCCAGCCGCCGGCTTTATCGCACGTCGACCGCGACGAAGCGGCCGGCGGGTTTCAGATCCACCAGCAGCGGCGTGCGCTCGCTGATCGGTCTGGAAATCGTCGATCGCCAGCTCGACGCCCGCCTCGCGCGCCATGGCCAGCAGATGCAGCACCGCGTTGGTCGATCCGCCGGTGGCGGCGACCGACGCAATGGCGTTTTCGAATGCGTTACGCGTGCGATGTCGCGCGGCTTCGATGTCGGCTTGTTCACGGCGTCCATCACGATGCTGACCGCAGCGGAACGCGCACACGTCGTCCTTGCGCGGATCCACCTGCGGCACGGCGGCCGTAGTTCATGGGCGAGAGGCCGATCATCTCCATCACCGTGGCCATGGTGTTGGCGGTGAACTGGCCTCCGCAGGCGCCCGCGCCCGGGCACGCCGCGTTTTCGATCGCCAGCAATTCGTCGTCGCTGATGCTGCCCGGCAGCGTTGGCGCCCACGGCTTCGAACACGTCCTGAATGGTGAGATCGCGGCCGTTGTAGATGTCCCGGCATGAATCGACCCGCCGTAGAGCACCACGCCGGGCACGTTCAATCGCAGCAGCGCCATGGCCGCGCCGGGAATGGTTTTGTCGCACGCCACCAGCGCGACGATGCCGTCGAACATGTGGCCGCGCGCCACCAGCTCGATGGAATCGGCAATCACTTCGCGGCTCACCAGCGACGCCTTCATGCCCTCGGTGCCCATGGTGACGCCGTCGCTGATGGCGATGGTGTTGAACTCCATGGGCGTGCCGCCGGCGGCGCGCACTCCGGCCTTGCACGTGCGCGGCCAGCTCGCGCAGGTTGAAGTTGCACGGCATGGTTCTCGATCCACGTGTTGGCGATGCCGATAATGGGCTTCTTCAGGTCCTCATCGGTGAAGCCGATGGCCTTGAGCATGGCGCGCGCCGGCGCGCGATCGCGTCCCTGGGTGATGGTATAGCTGTGAAGCTTCATGGCGAACCTTTATCTTACCCGACGCGTTTCCGCTTCTTTTTCGAAACGGCGAGCGGCGTCACCGGGGCTGGCGCGTCGGCGACGCTTCGCAGGGTCACGAAACAGAGCAACAGAGCGCTGGGCCAAAGCTGCAGAATCAGGCGTCCGAACGACGTTCCCAGGTGCCACGCGAGATCCGATGGAGTGATGACATAGACGGCGATGTCCGACAGGAACATCAATCCCAGGGTGACGCCGGAAATGGTCAGGGGCAGCCGGTATCGCGCGTCCACGCGCCAGCGCAATGCCAGTGCTAGGAGAGCCAGCAGAATAAGCGGATGGGTGATGCCGGTGCCCAGGTGAATCATCTCGTCGGCGAAAGCTTTCGCGATTTCCTCGTACCGGCCCGCGTTCAGCAGCTTCTTCAGTAATGAGGATGCCGTCTGTTGGAACAGCGTATCCCCCGGCGGAGCGATCACGAACTTCAACCAGATGGTCAGCAGGATGCCAGGCAGCGCGCCGCCGAGCAGAAGGCCCGTGCGCCGCAACGCCGCCTCGCGGCCATTTCTCCACCAGACCACCACCAGAAACGCCAGCAGCAGCCAAACAAGGAAAACCACCCCTTCGTTCTTGGTCCATGCTCCCATTCCCGCGCCGAGGCCTGCCCACAGCAGCGCGGAACGGTTCACGCCTTCGGACAGAAGGATCAGGGCCACTGCGGCAAGCCAGTAGAAACTCAGCGGGATGTCGGAGTATTGCGCCACGGTGAGCAGCAACAGAGCCGTGGTGGCCAGAATCACCAGTCCCGCCAGCAGCGCGGAACCGGTGCTTCGAAGAAGCGCGACCGTGCTCATCAACAGCGCGATAACGCCGCCGAAAAACAGGAAGCTGGATGCGATGGGCGCGAGCGGGCTCATCGCGCCGCTCGCCTTCCACATCCGTGCGATGAAGGAGGAAAGCAGCAGCGGGTAATCGGGGTGCATTCTGTCCGCCAGCAGACCGCCCACGGCCACCCGCCAGGAGCCCGCCGGACCCGCCAGGAATTTCGCGCGCAGGTTCCAGATCGCCAGGGCGTCCCATTCTCCCCACGGGTTCGCCTCGGCCATTGAAACCAGCCGGCTAATCACAATCAGCAGAGCGATCCCGAAAGCGATGGCCAGAACCCACGTCCACCGGAACGAGGGCGTATGCGTCGCCGGGGCCAATTCGCTCGCCTGCGTCCTGCGCGCACGCGCGTATGCGGCGGCGGACCCGGCCAGCAGGATGATGTCCGAGCCGAAGATCACCATCGGCGAGGCAATTCCGGAGACGGCCAGAACCAGAAGCACGGTGGACGTGACGGCGATTCCCGCGGCAGTCCCAAGACCGATTTGAAACAGAAGCGCGGCCCAGCGGGGACGCGCGCCTCGCGCCGGATTCGCTGCGCCCACGCACAGGATTCCGATTGTCAGGGCCAAAGCGAGAGAAACCAGCTCCAGCATTTATGGCGCGTCCTTCCGGAACAACACCGCCGGGAACGACACCACCCGGAACAACACCACGCCCGAGCCGAAATCCTGAACAAGCTGCAGACCATGGCGATTCGCGAACTGCGTCAGATCGAGTGGCCGGGCAAAGTTTCCGATCACCCACGGCGAGTTCGGATGTTTATCCAGCGCCACCAGAACGCGCGGCGCCAGCACATACTGCGCTCCCAGAAACATCACCCATTCGCGATTCTCCTTCTGGTCCGTGATATAGCCGACCACGCCGGCGGAAGGAACGGCGGCGGCGGCCTGCTGGAAGCGCAGCTCCTGGTCCGCGATCCTGTAAGTGTCCGCGCCCTCCCCGGACATGCTCTCGGTGGCGTTGTAGAAATCCACCGTGCTCCACAGCGAGAGGGCCGCAACCACGGCACAGGCCGGAAGCATCAAGTTGTCCCAGAGGGCCTTCATGGTCAAACCAGTCGAGTCCTTAGATAATACTGCCCGCAAACGGCGGGTTACAAGCTTGTGGCCGCCTCGTCTACCATGAATAAGTGCGGCCCGACCAGGTCGCCCTCTACCTATGCGCCTCCACACATTGCTAGCAGTACTGATCCTCTGCGCCGAAGCCGCCCTGGCCCAGACCGACGCGAAGCCCCTTACCGCGCTTCCGTACACTCCCAGCCTCGATGTCAGCTCCATGGACAAGACGGCCAACCCCTGTGAGGACTTTTTCAAATACTCGTGCGGGAACTGGATTCGCAAGAACCCGATTCCCGCGGACCAGGCCTCGTGGGATGTCTACTCGAAGCTGGCCACCGACAATCTTCAATACCTGTGGGGCATTCTGCTCGATGCCGGTGACACAGCGCGCAAGCGCACCCAGGAAGAGCAGCAGATCGGCGACCTGTTCCACGCGTGCATGGACGAGACCTCCATCGAAAAGGCCGGTCTGGCGCCTTTGCGCCCCGCGCTGGACGCGATTGCGGCCCTGCAATCGAAACAGGAGATGGCGTCGGTGGTGGCCGCCGAGCACACGGCCGACTCGTCGAATGCGCTATTCGGCTTCGGCTCGAATCAGGATTTTGCCGATTCCCAGCAGGTGATCGCCTTCGCCGATGCGGGCGGGCTGGGCCTGCCCGATCGCGATTACTACGTGAAGACCGACGCCAAGTCCCAGGAGACCCGGGATAAGTATCTGCAGCATGTGGCCCGCATGTTCGAGCTGCTGGGGGAAGACTCGGCGCAGGCCAAAGCCGATGCCGCGGTGGTGATGTCCATCGAGACCGCGCTGGCGAAGGCATCGCTTACGCGGGTGGAAAAGCGCGACCCCTACAATCTGTTTCACAAGCTGACCCCCGCGGAGTTCAAGGCGCTGGCGCCCGATTTTGACTGGGACGCGTACTATTCCCGCCTCGGCCTCGCTTCGCCCAGCGTTGTGAACGCCACCGAACCGGCCTTCTTCAAGGCCCTGAATCAGCAACTGGGAGCGCACGATCTGGCGGAGTGGAAAACCTACCTGCGCTGGCACCTGGTGCACGGCGAGGCGCGCTATCTTCCGTCCGCGTTCGACCAGGAGAATTTCAACTTCTTTTCGAAGTACCTGCAAGGGGTGAAGCAGATGCCCCCCCGCTGGAAGCGCTGCGTCCGCCTGGTGGACGGCAACCTGGGTGAGGCGCTCGGCCGCGTATATGTCGCCAGGACGTTTTCTCCGGAGGCCAAGCAGGCCACGGTGAAAATGACCCGGGAAATCGAACAGGCCATGGGTGACGAAATCCGCGACCTGCCCTGGATGAGCCCGGAAACGAAACAGCACGCGCTGGAGAAACTGCACACCATCGTGAACAAGATCGGCTATCCCGACAAATGGCGCGACTATTCATCGGTGGTGGTGAGTCCCGACGATTTCCTGGGCGACGTGGACCGCGCCGTGGCCTTCGAATCGCGCCGGCAACTGGCCAAAATCGGCAAGCCCGTGGACCGCACCGAGTGGGGCATGACGCCGCCCACCGTGAACGCCTACTACGATCCGCAAATGAACGACATCAATTTCCCGGCGGGCGTGTTGCAGCCGCCCTTGTTCGACCTCAAGCTGGACAGCGCGCCCAACTATGGCGATACCGGCGCCACCATCGGACACGAGCTCACCCACGGCTTCGACGATGAAGGCCGCCAGTTCGACGCCCAGGGCAATCTGAAGGACTGGTGGACGAAGAAAGATGCGGACGAATTCGAGAAGCGCGTCAACTGCGTGCGCAGCCAGTACGCGCAATACACCGTTGTCGACGAAATCAAGATCAACAGCAAGCTGACTTCCGGCGAGGACGTAGCGGACCTGGGCGGCACGCTGCTCGCCTGGATTGCGTGGAAGGCTTCGACAAAGGGCTGGACGCTGGAGCCCGTGGACGGCCTCTCGCCCGATCAGCGCTTCTTCGTGGGCATGGCCCAGTGGGCTTGCGGCAGCGAGCGCCCCGAAGTGCTGCGGCTGCGCGCCATCACCGATCCGCATTCACCGCTCGAATATCGCATCAACGGGGTGGTGGCGAATCTGCCCGATTTCGGCAAGGCCTTTGCCTGCAAGGTTGGTCAGCCCATGGTGCACGCCGATGCCTGCCGCATCTGGTGATCGGCGGCGCCGCGCGAACTGCAGGCCGGACCACGTCTTGTCCACCGCGCAGATCTTGTAGTCCACCCATCCGGCGGCGAGGCCGAATTCGCGGACGATGGTCTCCGTGATATCGGTCCTGATACCCGATGCTTTCTTGGGCCAGATCATCCACAGCCCGCCGCCCTCGCGGACGGTGCGCGCGGCCGCGTTGAAGCGCCGCTTCAGGGTTGCTTGCGAATCCACAAAGAACAACACCCGGTCGGCTGTGCGGGTCTGCCTCAGCACGTGAACGTCATCCGGCAGCGGGTCCAGCTTCGCCTCGAACCCCTCCGGCGCGCCGATCAACGCCACCACCGACGCCGCCTTGATCCCCAGCTTCTTCGCCAGCGGCGTTCCCGAATAACCGGCCATGGTATTTGGGTTCGCCGGTTTCGCCGGGGTGCCGCGGATTGCCGCATCCAGAGAGCCCGGCAACTCCGCCCACGTCAGGAACGCTGCGTCGGGCAGCACGCGAAACACCCGCTCCACCTTCGCCTCGTCGCCGCCCACGAAAACCAGCGGCACCCGCCTGGAGCCCGCCGTCTTCCGCAGTTCGATGCCCACCGCCTGGCCCTGCGACGGCAGGCGGCTGAGATCGATAAGAAAAGCGTCGGGCGTCCGCGACCCCAGTGCGCGAACCGCCCGGCCATCCTTCGGCGCCGCCACCTCCACGGCAATGCCCGCGTGACGCAGCTTGTCCGCATACGCCTCCGCTTCCGCCGGTTTCCAGTGGATCAGCACCACGCTGCGCATTTTCCGGCCATTATAACCCTGACAAATTATGTGGTGAAGGCGCTTACCGAACCGCGGCGGTAACGGAGCGGGGACCAGATGAAGTGAGAATGCGCGGAGGCTGCGGTCACCAGATTAGAGTCCACAAGGAACCAGCATGCCTGTCAGAAAACGGCTGACCGCGATTGTTCTTTTGCCGTTGCTGGCTGGCTGTCTCATTGCCGGACAGCCCGGGTCGCGGGTTCAATATGTCGGCGGCACCATCGCGCAGATTCCACAGGGTTGCTCCGGCCGCGCCGAGACCATCGACGAGCAATACTTCGTGTTCTATTCGAAAAACGCAAGCTGGCGCGTCCCTTACGAAAACATCGACCTGCTCGAATACGGGCAAAAGGTGGACCGCCGCTATCTGGCCGCCGTGATCCTCTCTCCCTTGTTCCTGTTGAGCAAATCCCGCGCGCACTTTCTCACCATCGGATATACCGATGAAAGCGGCAAGCACCAGGCGATGATCTTTCGCGTGAACAAGGACGATATTCGCGGCGCTCTGGTAACTCTGGAAGCGCGCACCGGCCGCCGGGTGGAGTTCCAGGATGAGGAGGCGCGAAAGGCCGGGAAGGGTTGACCATGGGCTGTGCGGCTTTGTTGGTGTTCCTTCTGGCGTCCGACCCCGGGGCGAAAACCTCCCCGGATGCCGATGCCGCGCCGCGATTGCAGGTGGCGAAACTGGACGTCCGCGACGACACCCCGGCTGCGCGGGACCTGATTGCCGTGCGCCGCATCTACGTGGACGTGCTCACCGGCGGGGAAGCGGCCGCGCGGCTGCGCGACATGCTGATGGCCAGCCTGCAAAAGACTCAGCTCTTCATCGTGACCGAAAATCAGGATCGCGCCGACGCCGTGTTAAAGGGCGCCGCCGACGACAAGGTGTTCACGGACCATTTTCGTTCCAGCGACAACCTCAACATGCACGCGCAGTCCAGCGCCTCCGACCATTCGTCGGAATCCCGCTTCTACACCGAAGGGGAGAGTCACAGCGCGGGCATCGGCATTGGCGAAAGCGAATCCAGCAACATCGATGAGCGCAAGCATGAGGCAGTGGCCGCGGTGCGGCTGGTGAATCGCGAAGGCGATGTCATCTGGTCCGCCACCGAAGAGAGCCTGGGAGGCAAGTTTCTCGGCGCCAGCGCCGACGTGGCCGACAAGATCGCCCGGCAAATCACGGCCGACTACCGGCGTCTGCAAACGACCCCGCCGGACAAAGACAAAAACGGATCAGCCACCGCGCGATAACCCGCGCGCATCCCGATTAAGAGACTTTCGGCAGTATCAAGAGGAACGTAGTTCCGCGCCCGGGCTTCCGTTCGACGGTGATTGTTCCGCCGTGAGCCTCCATGATTCGTTTGCAGATGCTCAGACCCAGACCATACCCGCCCGTGCTCTTGGAGCGTGACCGGTCCACGCGAAAGAACGGTTCGAAGATGTTCTCCAGATCGGATTCCGGAATTCCCGGGCCGTCGTCGCTCACCCGCAGGGCAATGCTGTCGCCGCTCTGCGATGCCGACAGCTCAACCGGGCGGCTGTCCGGAAGCGAGTATTTGAAGGCGTTTTCCAGCAGATTGCGAAGAACCGTGCGTATCCGCTCGGCATCGACGTTGGCGATGATTTCGCGCTCGCTCACGAACTCGCGCACGCCTGGTGGCCGGTCGCGAAATGCGCCCGCAACCTCGCGCAGAATCGGCAGCAGATCCTGGTGCGCCATGCGGACTCCGCGGCCGTTACGAAGCCGCTCCAGCTCAAGCAGCTCCGTTACCATTCGCTCCATCTCATCCACGTCGGCCGCCATGCCGGCTCGCTGCTCGCCTTCGGGCAGAAACTCCAGGGCCACTTTCAGCCGCGTCAGCGGCGAGCGAAGCTCGTGGCTGACGTCCAGCAGAAGCTGGTCGCGCGCCCGAACCATCTGGCTCACGCGCTTCACCATTTGGTTGAAAGCCTGTGTCAGGACGCCGAATTCATCGTGCGTGCGCACCGGAACGGCAACGTCCAGACGGCCTGAACTAAGCCCGGCCACGCCTTCATCCAACCACCGGATTGGCCTTAGCAGACGCCTTTGGAATGCATAGGCGGCCAGCACAACACCGATCATCAGGAACAGCAGCAGCCAGAGCAGCTTGGTGTGCATGCCGCGGTAACCCCGGCCGAAATTCCACGCGAACAGATATGTGCCACCGTCCGGCGCGGCTTCCAGGTCGTAGTAACGCCTTGCCGCGGGCCCGGTCAACCGGCCGTTGCGCACATCGGCGATGGCCGGCAACCGGGCGCTGGTGCTCCATGTCCCGCGGGGTCCTTCGTACCGTATTTCCGCGTCCAGGCGCTGGGCAGCCCTCTGTGCGGCGGCAAGATCAGGCAAGGTGGCCACGAACGCACGAGTGTATTCATCAACCAGGCGTTCGGTGGTCAGACTCAGGTGGGAATAGATCATGAGCACAAAGAAACCGCTCACCAACACCAGCAACGTCACCGCCATCGCCAGCATGATGGAGACGAGTTTGACGAAAACCGAGCGGAACAGCGGTCGCCCTCGCTCAGTCACGCGCGCCTCCAATGAACACATAGCCTGCTCCGCGAACCGTCCGGATGATGGCGGGCCGCTTCGCGTCGTCCCCGAGTTTCTGCCGCAGACGGCTGATCAGCACATCAATCGAGCGGTCGTAAGCGGACCAGTCGATGCCGCGCGTCTCGTCCATAATTCGATCGCGGCTCAGCACCCTGCCGGGATTGCGCACCAACAGCCAAAGCAGCTCGAATTCCGCCGCGGTCAGGGCGAGATCCTTCCCTTGATAACGCGCCGAACGCGTGTCCACGCTGACCTCCAGCGTTCCCGCCCGCAAAATCTCGCCGCCGTCCGCGGTGGCGGAGCCCCGCCGCAGCACCGCCTGAATACGGGCCACCAGCTCGCGCGGCTCAAACGGCTTGGGCAGGTAATCGTCCGCGCCGATCTCCAGCCCCACAATGCGATCCATCACGTCGCCACGGGCGGTCAGCATGATAATGGGCACCCGGCTGGTTTCGCGGACCTTGCGGCACACCGTGAACCCGTCCATCTCCGGAAGCATTACGTCGAGGACCAGGAGATCGGGCGAATCGGATTTCAGCGCACGAAGCCCGAGTTCCGGCCGGGTGAACGCCTGCACCGTCATGCCGAACTGATCCAGGTATTTCGTCAGCAGGACGTTCAGCCGCTCATCGTCGTCAATCAGAAGAACACGCGTTCGTGCGGATGGCCCGCGCGGCATAGTCACATTCTCGCCTGCATGCATCATTCGGCCCGCAGCGCCTGAATCGGTGGAAGAAGCGAGGCCTCCCGTGCAGGATACCAGCCAAATCCGATTCCGGTCACTGCCGCCATGGCCAGCGAAGCGACAATCGCGTTCACCGGCACGGCCACCGTCCAATCCGTGGTGAAGGCCACGGCCGCTGTTGCGGCGGCTCCCGCGGCAATTCCCGCAACCCAACCGCCCAGCGACAGCAGCGCCGCTTCGAGCAGGAACTGCATCAGGATATTCACCGGTCTTGCGCCCACCGCCATTCTCAGGCCGATCTCTCCGGTGCGCTCCCTCACCGACATCAGCATGAGCGCCAGTATTCCCACACCGCCCACAAGCAGGGAGATCGCTGCCAGGCCGGAAGTGAACGCCGACAAAGAATCGGCAAGCTGCTTTTGATTGGCCAGCACCTTGTTCCGGTTCTGAATCGCGAAGTCGTCGGGTTTCCCGGTCGCTTCAAGGCGATGACGAACGCGCAGCACACCGGCGATTTCTGCCTCGGCCCGGCTCATCTGCTCCGGGTCCCGAATGCTGACGAAAATCGGGTTCAGCCACGTGGAGTTGAAAACGCGGCGAAGGGCGGTGCGGATAGGGATCATCACAAAGTCGTCCTCGTCCGAACCGTCAGCCAGTGCGCCCTTTTCCGCGAGCACACCGATTACCGCAAAAGGAACGCCGCGAATCCGGATGGTCTGGCCGAGCGCTCCGCTGCCCTCAAAAAGGTCGTCATCCACGCGTGATCCCAGCACCACGACGCGCAGCGCGTTCTGGTTATCGTCGTCGTCGATAAAACGGCCCTCGCGAAGCCGAGACCGGCCCACCTCGAGATAAGGAGCCGTAGTGCCCAGCACGCTCGCTTTCATCGCGTTCCCTTCCCGTTTCACGGTCACCGCGCTTACAAAACCTGGTACCGCCTCCCGCACGGTGTCCAGCGTGGCGATCGCCCGCCAGTCGGCCATTTTCAACGTGGTAACCACGCCGCGAATGGTATTCCTGGCCGCGGAACTGGCCACTTGTGCCGGCCGCACCACCAGCAGGTTTGTCCCCATGGCCTCGGTTTTGCGCAGCACCTCCTGTTGGACGCCGGCCCCCACAGCGCTGGTGGTCACCACCGCCGCCACGCCCGCCGCGACACTCGCGAGCGCCAGCCCGGCTCGCAATTTGTGAGCGAACAGCGCCCGGGTCGAGGGGCCAAGGCTCCGAAGAATCCTCATCGCAAGGCATCAACGGGATGCAATCGCGCGGCTCTCATTGCCGGAATCGTGCCGGCAAGCAGCCCCACTACCATCGAGGCAGCGATCCCCAGCAGCACCGCGCCGAGCAACTCCACTTTGCCAAGATGCATGTGCATGGCGGCCCCGCGCGCCCCGGCGTACCCCAGTGCAATGCCGAGCAGCCCTCCGGCAACGGTGGTGGCGGCGCTTTCCACCAGGAATTGGAGGCGGATATCGGCCATGCCCGCTCCCACTGCCCTCCGCAAGCCGATCTCCGCCCTACGGCTGTTCACCGAAACCAGCATCAGGATCGCCGAGACCAGCCCGCCCACCACCAGCGAAACGCCCGCCACCATGGGCAGGTAGAGAAACAAAACCTTCCGGATCTGCCCCACCATGCTGCGCACTTCGGCGGGCGTAATGATGGTGAAGTCGTCCGGCTCATTGGTGGCAAGGGCGTGGCGCTCGCGCAGAATCCGCCGGATTTCCCCGCTCATCTGCTCGGCCGCGCCGGAATCGCGAATCAGCAGCTTCGCCGAGTTGATGGTGTCCACATTGGTCACACGGCGCATCAGCGTGGAGATGGGCACAATCACCTCGTTGTCGCGATCCATGCCGTGCGGATCGGTTCCCCATGGCTCCAGTACTCCGATCACGCGAAAGGGCACGGAGCCAATGAGAATCTCCGCGCCCAGCGGATCTTCATCCTGGAACAGCTTCCTTACCACCGTCTCCCCGACAACGGCCACGCGGTCGGCCGCCTTCACCGCTGCCGCGTCAAAGTACTCGCCGCGCTCGGCTCTTCGCCCCCACACGTGCTCGCTGCGTTCGGATTCGCCGGTCACCCGCGCCTGCTCGGTCACATCGCCGTGACGAACCGACCCGCCCGGCAAACCCTGCTGCGGGTCCCACGATTCGACATTCGGCAGCTCCTTCGCAATGGCGTCGATATCGTCCAGCTTCAGGCGTGTTCCCTGGCCGCGCGGGCCGCCCATGAGATGGCCGCCTCCATCGACAATCAGAATTGCCGAATCGCCGAACATTCTGGAAACCGTCTCCATGGTCTTGCGTTCGGCCGCCTGACCGGCGGAGACAACGAATGTGAGCGCGGCGACGCCAACCACGCTCCCCAGCATCATGAACCCGGTGCGCACTTTGAAGCGCGCCATGGTTCGCACGCTGTGTTTGATCACGCGTATCGCGCTCATTGCGTCGCCTCCAATGCATTCTTTGGTTGCGCAATCGGCTGGTCACTCACAATCCGCCCGTCTTCAATCCGCGCGATGCGCCCGCAATGCGCGGCGACTTCACTGTCGTGCGTGACCACCACAATGGTGCGCCCGGCCTTGTTCAACGCCTGAAAAATAGCCATGACTTCCGATGCCGATTGCCGGTCCAGATTGCCCGTGGGCTCGTCCGCCAGCAGAAGATCCGGCTCGTTGATGAGAGCGCGCGCAATGGCCACGCGCTGTTGCTGGCCTCCCGAAAGCTCCGCGGGGCGGTGATGAATCCGATCCGCGAGGTGCACCGCTTCCAGCGCCTTCAGGCCGAGGCCGCGGATCGAGCTACGGTCGGAATAGAGCAGCGGCAGCTCCACGTTCTCCAGCGCGCTGGTTCGCGGCAGCAGATGGAAGGTCTGAAATACGAATCCGATCTTCCGGTTGCGCAGCCGCGCCTGTTGCTTCACGCCCAGGCCCGAAACGTCCTCACCTTCGAACAAATGCCGTCCGCCGTCCGGCGAATCCAGCAGTCCGAGAATGTGCATCAGCGTCGATTTTCCGGACCCGGATGCGCCGGCAATGGCCAGAAACTCTCCTCGGCGAATCCGCAACGAGACTCCGGCGAGGGCATGAACGGTTTCGCCCGAAGGGCGGGCGTAGGTCTTGTTGATCTGCTCCAGTTCGATCATCTGCTAATTCGCCTCCTGTGTTTTCGCATCTCCGGCGAGCACTTCATCGCCTTCCCGCAGTCCCGTCAGAATCTCCCAATAGCTGTCGTTCCGAATGCCTGTTGTCACCGGCCGCCGCTCCACGCCGTTGCCGCGACGGATGAAAACGAAGCGATTTTGTTCTTCGCGGTGAACGGCCCCCACCGGAAGCGCCAGCACGTTGTCGCGCCGCGTCAGATCGATGGTGACCGCGGTGGTCATCTCCGGCCGCAGAATGCAATCGCCCGGCGTGTGGAATCGCAATACCGTGATGTAGTCGACCACGTTGTCGCGGATCTCCGGCTTCGGGTAAATGGCCGTGACGCGCCCCGCGAACTCCCGGTCGCCGTACGTATCCACCGTGAAGCCCGCTTTCTGGCCAACCCGGATGCGGCCGATGTCGGTCTCGTCGACATAAGCCCAGACTTCCAGCCGCGACAGATCGAGCAGGGTGACGAACGTGGGCGAAGCGAAACTCGCCGCCACCGTCTCGCCCTCCTGGGTGGAGACCGCGGAAACCACGCCGCCGATCGGCGCATAGATCCGTGTGTAGCCCAGTTGCGTGGATGCGTCGTCCAGATTTGCGCGAGCCTCATTGCGCTGCTGCTGCGCTACCGCGTATGATTGCTGGGCGAGGTCGAAATCGCTTCGCGCGATCAATTCCGCTTTGTGTAGAGCGAGTTTGCGATTCAGATCGATCTGGCTATACGCCAGGTTCGCCTCGGCCAGTTTCACGGCGGCATCAGCCGCATCGTGCCGGGCGGTGAGCTCGCGGGAATCAAGTTCGGCCAGAAGCTGCCCTTTCTCCACCACGTCTCCGATGCGCGCGTGCAGATGGGACACAATGCCGGACACCGTGGAGCCGACATTCACCTGGGCGCCAGTCATCGGCTTGATGACGCCCGTCGCTTTGACGTCCGTGCCCAGGCTGCGGCGAGTCACCCGCACGACCTCGGCCCCATCAGTACCGGAGGCCCGCCGCGGGTTCAATACGCGTCTTCCCACCAGCACGGCGGCCGCGATTGCCGCCACAACGACGCATAAGATGACGAACTTCTTCACGCGGCTCCCTCCCGAGCACCTCCAGTGTGGGTGGCGGAGTTGTCCGGCTTATTTCCTGAATGTGAAGAAATGTAACTGAGGCCGGGCGAAGAGCCCGAGAGACGTAATCATCGACAACACAATACGGCCGTGCGACGGATCCGGGGCGAGGCCTTCATTCGCACCGTCTTCATCGTCGCCGGTCAGCGTTCCGCGCTGGGATCGCCCGTGGGCGCCGGGGCGTGATCGGCGGCGGCAGGGGGCCCCAGCAACTCCGTGAGCACCGGTTTCAATGCGTCCGCCCACACCTGGTACGCCTTCACGGTCGGATGGAGCTTGTCCTGTGCGTTCATCATTCCATCGAACAGCCTTCCATCCGCGCCCGCGAGTTTGTCATTGATGTTCAGATACCGAACCTTCCCGTCATCGGCGAACTTCGAGAGATTGCCGTTGATCTTGTCAACGACGGGCATCAACGCCATATTGTCGTTTCTCGGGAAAACTCCCATCACGATGATTGTGGCCCTGGGCGCCCTCGCCTGAATGTCCCGCACAATCGTCTGAAGACCGCTCGTGACATCATCCGCGCTCGCTCCATTGCCAACGTTGTTGGTTCCCACCAGCAGGACCACCACTTTGGGGTTCACCGCATCCAGTTCGCCGTTCTCCAGGCGCCACAGAATATTCTGCGTCTGGTCCGCGCCCCATCCGAAATCAGCCGCGTTCCACCCGAAGAAGTTCTGTTTCCAGTTCGCCAGCAGGTCGGGATAGTCGGTGGCGCCCCACCGCCGCGTGATGGAATCGCCTTCGAAGTAGACGTCGATCCCGCCCTGCTTCGCCTTCGCGAGCAACTGCGAGTGAGCCACCAGGGAGTTCGCATCGGTTCGAAACACCGGCTGGTCGGCCGGAAATTCCCAGTGCGCCGCGTGATAGTGGAAGAACTTGTCGGCCCAGGGAATGAAGTATTTCCAGTTCGGACCGTCGGTATGGCCGGCGTCATGCTGGCGCCACGCAAGCTGGCCATCAAGAAGTCCTTTGTTCACCGGCGGCATCTTCGCGGTGTGATAGTCCTCCGTGATTCCCAGGTCCTTCGCGCCCAGAAGCCGGAAGACCGGAGCCGCGGCGACGGTAGCCATGAAGCTGCCCTGATGATCCAGCCACTTTGCGTCCCCCTTTTCGGGGATCCCATAGCTGATGAAAGTCAGCCGTGGCGCGCAAAGCGCGATCAATTCGTTGGAGTCCACCGGCAGGTCGCCGGCGTTCCGGCTTCCGAACGAAGCTTCAGCCGCGCCGTACTTCAGGAAGTTGCCGGCCATCCAGTGGTATTCGCCGGACCCCGTAAGATTCTCCACGGCCTCTCCGAAATTCCGCCGGTGCGGTTTGGCGCCCCCCTCCCCGGAAGAACCCACCAGCACCACCGCGAAGCGAGTGTCGAACGCCATGGTCACCAGCGCGGCCTTCCCATAGCGGGATACGCCTTCGATGCCGGCGTGGCGGGCGTCCACCGCCTTGTCGGTCTCCAGATAGTCCAGAGCGCGGGATGCGCCCCACCCCCATGCTCGTAGCGCGCCCCAGTCGTCCGGCTTCCGGGCCTGCCCTTTATTGGTCAGACCGATAATTCCCTTCGTCAGACCCGCGCCGTTATCCGGCTGAATGCTGCCCGGGTCAAGAAGAGCGTAACCCCATCCTCCGGCGATCAATTGTTCCATCGCCGGTGGATCGTTGCCCAGCATCGCCTTCATCTCAGGCCTTCTGGCCAGCATTTCCGCCATCCGCTTCGAGAACGCCGCGCTGCCGAACATCACCATTACCGGCTCCGGCCCTTTTGCGTTGGCCGGCGTCACCAGGGTCAGATCGATATTCACGCTGATCGCCGGACACGACGAGTTGTCCACGTGTCCGGCCAGATGCTTTTCGACAACCGGGAAAATGCCGGTTTTCGAATCGGCGGTGCTGGTCACGGTCCAGGTCACTTTGGGCACATTCGGCGGAATGCGGCCGAGCACTTCGCGCTCGAAGTCTTCCACAATCTCCGGGCGCCGCTTGTCCCACCACTGTGCCGCGGTCGTGACCTTTTGTCCGTTCTTCAGCGTGAGCGCATCGGGCAGGTCCGCAAACGGATTGGCCTTCGCTTCATCGGTATTGGCGTGGTTGGGGGCATTCTCATTCCCGCTTGGTCCCGGACGGAGCGCCTTGATGCCAAGCTGATCCAGCATGTTCTGATGGTCCTGTTCCGCTGTCCAGTTCATGGGCGTCGAGCAGGCGTTCGCGGGGGTAGCGGGCGCTGCCTGTCCCGCGGCCATCTCACAGGCGAACAAGGCCAAAGCCCCGAATGCGGCAACCCTCGATACTGCGCGTTTCGAGCGCGAAGCAAAAATCATGTTTGACTCTCGAACAAGATGTTACCGAACAACGATCAGGGACGCCAGTCCCCGGCTCACCGCCGGCCCTCGAGATGTTCTTGGGTCACTGAGGCCGCCCGCAATGCCACGCGCGGTAGCAATCTGCTACCCTCGAATCATGAGTCAGCCCGTCAAGCTTTCGGATGGCCTGGTGCTCGATGCCCGGCTCGCCGGGGATGCCCTGGAGCGGTCGATTGCCCGGCAGGTCGAATTCTGGGCGCGACTGGGGCGGTCCGTTGAGCAGCTGTTGGAGGGCGAACGGGTGTTGACCCTATGCCGTAACCGGGCCGCTCGTCCCCTCTCAGCATGCCTCGAGTCAGTAGATTCTCCGGAAGGCAGGCAGCGCGTCGCTGCTTTCCTCGATAGCCAGCCTTTTCCCCACTACCAACCGCACCCGGATCGGCCTGGCATGCTGGTGCGTATTGATGCGAGCGGAAGTCGCACCGTGGGTCGCTTCGTGAAACGCCAGTTCCAGCCCATCCAGGCGAAACCGAAGCGGCGATGATCCTGCCGCTCGACCGGCGGCCTGTCGTTGTCGCTCTCGCCGGGCCGAATGGCGCGGGTAAGACAACCTTCTACCACGCCCACCTCAAGCCCGCCGGGCTGCGCTTTGTCAATGCGGACTTTCTGGCCCAGGAACTCCACCTCGAACCCTATGCCGCCGCCCGCCTGGCCGATGGCATCAGACAAGAGCTTGTGAGGCAGCGAGAGAGCTTTGTTTTCGAGACGGTCTTTTCGGATCCGGTGGGAGATAAGCTCGCCTTCCTCAAGAGCGCGACGCAAACGGGATACAACACGGTTCTGTGCTTCATACGTGCCGCCGGGCCGCAAGTATCGGAACAGCGCGTAGCGATGCGCGTCTCGCAGGGTGGACACGATGTTCCCACGCACAAGCTGGTCGAGCGTTTCCCGCGCGTCCTCGCCAACCTCAAGTCCGCTCTGCGCGAGTTGCCTGCCGTTTGGATCTTCGACAACAACGACCTGCGAACTCCCTACCGCCTTGTCGCCATTTTCGAAAACGGGCGCCCTGTGAAGTTGCAGCGGCCGCTTCCGCGATGGCTGACGCCGCTCCTGCCAGCGAAAAAACCTTAACCGAACCGCGACGGTGACGGAGCGGGGACCAGACCCGCTCTACGCCAACAAGGCTTCAATCCGGTCCACCGCCAGAGAAGCGCCGCCAGCTTGCCGAAAGCTCTCGGCAACCTCTTTGCACCGGTTGCCGTACGTGGGATCCCTGAGGAGACCGCGCACCGCGTCGCTCAGCCGTTCGACCGACACCTCCTGTCTGGGAATGTGAAAGCCGCAGCCAAGTTGCTCAATGCGATCGCCAAGAATTTCCTGTTCCTCCGTCGCTGGAAGCACAATCATGGGAACTCCCCAGGACAGGCTCTCGCAGCACGTGTTCATGCCGCCGTGGGTGATGGCAACCTTCGCGCGCTTGAAAACTGGCGCCTGGCGAACGAATGGCAGAATCCGAATATGGCCCGCTCGCGGAAAATCGGCAGCCGCGTACGCGCGGCCCGTGGATGCAATTGCGTCACACTCCACAGGCAGCAAAGCGTCAAGGCAGGTCTCGAAGAGCGCGTGGTCGGCGTTGAACACCGTTCCGAAGGAGATGAAAACGAGAGGGCGTGTGCCTGGCCCCTCCACGTCAGGTTCGTCCACGGAGGCCGGCGCGGGAAGAACAGGACCGGCGAAGACATAACGATCATCCAGCGATTCGGCGAAAGGCTGCAGAAGACGAGACGTAAAGACGAGGTTCAGCCGGTCATCGGGGAAAGGCGCGCCGCCAGCATCCTGCACGGTGACGCCGAAGTCGGATTTCAGCTCCACGGTAATCCGTCCGGCATCGGCGCGCGCCTGGCAACCGGCTATCAGGTCTACAATCGATCTCGGCGCAATGCGGGAATGCCGGAGCATCTCCCGCACGGGCGCGTGAAAAACGAAGTTGGCAATGATGGACGCCGCCGGAACCGCCAGGAGATCGCGCACCGCCGGACCCCATGGCAGCATCGCATCGTAGAGGATCGCCGCCGGGCGGTCATCGCGCAGAACGGAGAGCTCCTGCCGAAGAATCGACTCCGCGCAAGCCATCAGACGCCAGCAGAAATCGGGAGTGTAGGTCAGGTCCTCGAGCAAAGGCGTAGGATAGCTTCGCCACGTCGCGCCCGTTTCCCGTATGGCCGGCTCAAAGGCGCGCGACGTATAGCAGATAACACTCCTGCCTCTGGCACAGAGCCCGGTGGCGAGCCGGAGTGCCGCCGGCATGTGGCCGTGAAGAGGCAAAGCAAATACAACGATGGCGGACATGCTTGCGCCTGCGGATTTCGGATGGTACCATGACCGGCACGGCGGCAGCGGTACGCGCACGATGGCTGGAGATACCGCGCGCCCTCAGGAGAGCCATGCCCAACAAATCTGTCACGGCACAAGAATGGAGTCAGATATTCGCGAAAGCCTGGTCGGACCCGTCCTACGCCGATTTGCTGCGAACGGATCCGACAGCGGCGGTCCGCCAGCATCTGAAGGTTGCGCCCGGTACGCCCCTTGATATCTTCCTGGTTCCGCCTCGCCCCGCCGATCTGACGGACCAGCAGCTGGAAGGGGTGGCAAACGGTACGCATAACATTGCCATGCCGTACTGCTGTTAACCGGGCCGCACGCCCATGCCAGTTGTGATCGAGGATCGGACACTTCGGCTGCGTCCGCACCTCCGGCACTACATCGCGCCCGAACTCGGTGTCTTCCTCCTCTCGGAACGCGAAAGCTATCTGCTGCCCGGTGCGGTGTATCAGGAGCTGATCCCGCTCCTCGATGGGGGAGACAGCGTAAGCGGGATTGCCGATCTTCTGGCCAGCGGACGGAATCCAGTCGAAATCTACAGCGCCCTTGATTCCCTGCGCCGCAAAGGCTACATCGAGGAGCAGAACGACCGGCTTCCGATTGCTCAGGCCGCCTTCTGGCAGGCCACCGGCACGGCGAGCGCTTCCGCGGCGGCGCTTCTGCGCGAGAACCCGGTGCGGATCATGGCCGTTGGCGGGCTGGATGCCGGGCCGCTGCGCGAACTGCTTCTCGATTCCAGTGTTCGCGTGGATGCCGAAGCGAAGCGATGGGTGGTTCTCACTTCCGGCTACCTGCATAGCGAAGTGGAGGACATCGCACGGGAAGCCCGGTTGGCCGGTATCGAGTGGCTGATCTGCAAGCCAGTTGGTACGGAAGTGTGGATCGGCCCGGTGTTCGGAGCAAATTGCTGCTGGCATTGTATGGCGCATCGCCTGCGCGGCCATCGCAAGGTGGAGACGTATCTCGGACTGACCGAAACCGCTGGCGCACTGGTTCCGCAACTACCGGCAACGTTGCATCTGGGGTTAGCGGTGGCGGTAACGCGGACGGCCGGCTGGATTGTGGAGCCGTCGAACTGCGAAATGGAAGGAACCATCGTCACCCTGGATGTTCGAACGCTTCGGCAAACACGTCATACCGTGACCCGGCGGCCCCAGTGTCCGGCGTGCGGCAACCCCGCTCTTGTCGCTGAACGCCAGCTCCGGCCCATGGCATTGACAAGCCGTCGCGGAGCGCAGGCGCAGGACGGCGGGTACCGCATCCAACCTCCCGAAGAAACCGAGCGCAAGCTCGCGAGCCAGATCAGTCCGCTTACCGGCATCGCCGGAGCAATTCACAGCAACCTGCCGGCTGGCTTCCCCGCGTGGGTGCAATCGTACACCGCAGCCGGCATTTGTGGGCGGCGAAGCTTTCAGCAAGGACGGGCTGGCAGGCCGCGTTCCGCGGGCGGCAAGGGAGTGCTTCCGGCGCAGGCGCGCGTGAGCGCCCTGGCGGAAGCCATCGAACGCTATTCCGGTGAGTCTCAAGGGGATGAGGCACGTCTAACGGCAAGCTGGCGAGCGCTTGCGGGAGAAGCCATCCATCCAAACGCGTGCATGCTGTTCAGCGAGAGCCAGTATGCCGCGCGCCAGGAAATCAACACCCGCGAATCGGCAGTGGAAACAATTCCCGAACCGCTGGACGAGACTGCGGAGATCGAATGGTCTCCGCTATGGCCTCTCGATGGTGGCCCGGTCCGCTATCTTCCAACGTCATACTGCTTTTACGATGCCGGCGGAGAGGGTGCCCGGTTCGCGTCCGCCGGCTCCAATGGCTGCGCCGCGGGCGCATGCCGGGAGGAAGCGATTCTGCAAGGTTTTCTGGAGCTTGTGGAGCGCGATGCCGTCGCCATGTGGTGGTACAACCGTGTTCGCCGGCCTTCGGTGGATCTGCCCGGTTTCCAGCAAAGCTTCTTCGATGAAATGGTGGCATACCATCGCTCCATCAATCGCGACGTGTGGGTGCTCGACGTGACCAGCGATCTCCGGATTCCGGTGTTTGCGGCCGTCTCGCGGCGGACGGACAAGGAAGCGGAGGATATTCTCATCGGCTTCGGCGCACACCTGGACGCGCGAATAGCCATCCAGCGGGCTCTGACCGAGGTGAATCAATCGCTGCCCGCGGTAATTTCCGTCGACGCAACCACTCCCGATGCCTATGCCGGGCAGAACCCCGCGGCCATCTCCTGGTGGCAATCGGCAACTCTGCGATCCGAGCCCTATCTGGCCGCGGCCGATTGTCCTCCGGCTGCCCTTTCCTCGCATTCGCACGCAGCAACCAACTTTATTCTGGAAGACGTGATGGAGTGCGTACGGCGAGCCGGCGCGCTCGGCTTGCGTGTCTTCGCGCTGGATCAGACCAGACCCGACACCGGCCTCGATGTCGTCAAGGTGATCGTACCCGGCATGCGCCATTTTCGCCCGCGGTTCGCGCCGGGCCGGCTGTATGATGTTCCCGTGGATCTGGGGTGGCTGAAGGAACCCACCAACGAGCATGAACTCAACCGCCACTGCCCCTATTTCTAGCCGCGGCGCGTTCCAGTTGTCGCAGCGGAACGGATGGCCCTGCTACACGGCCATGTCGGGCGACATCAGACTGGCTACGTTCGTTCCAACCACGGCGCGAACCGTGTTCGATCCGGAGTTGCGATTCGGCCCGTGTTTTCACATCTTGTCGCGCTGCGCCTGTTTGCGGCGGGAAGAGAACGATCTCGTCCTCGAATCCCCACTCACCGGTTCGCAGGTGTTGCTGCATCATCCGTCCGCAATGGCCATGGTCAACGCGTTCGTCCATCCAGCGAGAGCGGCCCAGGTCTGCTCATCACCGGAAGCTGAAGCAGTCCTGACCATTCTGGCCAACAGCGGTGCGGTCGCGGAAGAACCCGCGGAATCCTCGCAATGGGAATTTCACGATCTGCTGTTTCATGCGCGCAGCAGGCTGGGGCGGCACGCGAACCCATACGGTGGCCGGATACCGCCGCCTTTCGCGATGGAACCAATCGAAGAGCCTCTCGAAGGAATCGAGCTGTATGCTCCCGATATCGAAAAGCTGAAGCGAGAGGATCCCACATTCGCGCAGGTCGTGGAGACGCGACGCTCGGTGCGAACCGCCGGCGCCAAACCGATCACGGCCGCGGAACTGGGTGAGTTTCTCTATCGCTCGGCCCGTGCGCGCAGCGAGGGCAATCGCCCCTACCCGAGCGCGGGTGGTTGCTACGAGCTGGAGCTTTACCTGGCGGTCCATCGATGCGAGGGATTGGAAGCCGGCCTCTATCATTACCGTCCACGGAGCCATCGGCTGAGAAAGGTCGCCGGACTCAACGAAGACGTGGCAAGTCTGTTGGAGCAGGCCCGGGTCGCAACCGGAAGCATTGCCCCGCCGCGGATCCTCATCGTCTACGCTGCGCGCATGGAGCGGCTCACCGCGAAGTATCAGGGTCTGGCTTACGCGCTCGCGTTGAAGGACGCGGGGGTCCTGCAACAAACCATGTGCCTCACCGCCACTGCGATGGGGCTCGCCGGATGTCCTCTGGGAGGTGGCGATTCGGATGCTTTCGCCAGAGCATCCGGCCGGGATTACTATCGCGAGACTTCGGTCGGTGAGTTTATTCTGGGAAGCCTCCCCGAGGAACACGAATGACCGGTACCGCTCGCGAGTCCTTCCAGGAGGCCGGGTTTGTGCGATTGGGCCGCATCGTGACAGATCAGGAACTTGATCTTCTGCGCGCCCTCTGTGACCGCGTGCTGGGCGAATGGTCCAGCCGCGCGAGACGCTTCGTCAGCCTCGCCGGGGAAATCCCGGAATCGCTGGTTACGGTTGTGTCTCCCGAAGCGATGGCGCCGGAATTGAGCGACACACAATTTGCGCAAGCCGCCCGAATCACCGCCGCCGGAATATGCGGCTGCGAACCCGGCGGCGTGCTCATGGGCTGGCGCGTTTTTGTGAAGCCTCCCGGCGGTCATGGGACGCCATGGCATCAGGACGCGGCATACCGTCCGCCTCCGCATCTCGGGCTGAGCATGTTCGTGCCACTGGACCCGGTGTTGTCGGAATCCAGTTGCATACGCTATCTGGCCGGATCGCACGCGCGCGGTTTGCAGCCGCATGTGCTCGAGCACGGCCACTACATCGCGGAAGAAGTTCAGGATGGGCAACCGGTGCTGTGCCCGCTCGCGCCAGGCGAGGCATCAATCCACCATTGCCTGACCTTGCATGCCACCGGTTCCAATGACGGAAACCAGCCCAGGCGAGCACTCGCCGCCGTATTTCAACCACGAATCGCCAACGGATAGAAGGAACACATGGGCAGCACGAGCGTTCCGTCAGACGAGATTTTGGATGTTGCAGTGGTCGGCGCGGGCGCCGGCGGCGCGTACGCGGCGTATCGCCTGATGAACGCGAAACCCGGAGACAGCCCCGCCCTGGACGCCTTGCGCGGGAACAAACCGGCGCTGAACGTCGGATTGTTTGAAGAAAGCACGCGCATCGGTGGCCGCTTGTGGAGCCATCGCGACCCCGCGCTGCCCGAAATGCCCATGGAGCTGGGTGGCCAGGGTTTCAGCGAACTGCAGCAAAACGTTTATGGCCTGTGCACGAAAGAGCTGAGTTCCGATCTCACGGTGGTCGATTGCCCGGCATTCAGCCTGGGTCCGCAGTTGCAATATCAGCGCCGGCACAGATTCCCGTACAAGGCGTACTCGCCCATGCCTCCGGATACGGCGGCGCTGGTCCCGCTCACGCCGCAGGGACGTGCCACACTCCTGCGCGCCTGGCGGGCCTTCATCGTGCAATTCTGTCCCGCCGTACCGCCGCTGCCGGAGCCTCTCGATCAGCAAACTTTGGCCACGCTGACCGCATGGTGCACCTCAGCGGAAGCTGCCGTACAAGCCATAACGGACTACTATCCGGACATCGTTCCATACTTTCTGATGGACGGCGAAAAGTATGACGACCCGTTTAACCTCCTGCTCGACGTAATTCTCAGTGGCAGCTCAGACGTCAACACTGCTTTCGTAAACCTGGCGGCCGAGGTTCAGAAGAACGGCGCTTCATCCGCGGCGTTCACACAGATGAATGCGTTGCAGAGCCTGCTGCGCACCGTGAAAACCGGCGACGGATCGACTCTGGATACTCACGGCTTCTGGAACGTTTTCGCGACGCGGGTGAGTTCGGAAGCGTACAACATGACCGGCTCCGCGTCATTCGCGTCTTCGTCCATGGGTAACTGGAACCTCTACGATTCGTCCCTGGCCATGATCGTGGGCACCTTGATGTATATGATGGGCACCCCTTTTTATTCCATCCAGCAGGGGTACGACCAGTTGCCTGCCATCATGCTCAAGCGGTTTGAGACCGCTGGCGGGCGCCTCATGTGTGGTCAGCGCGTTCTCGATGTGGCCATGGACAATTCCAGTGGCCAGCCGCTGGTTGCGCTCACCGTGGGGCCGTCCGATAGCGGGATTGCAGGCTCAACGGTACTGGCACGATATGCGATCCTCGCGCTTCCTAAGTGCGCCCTGGATCGGATGGACATGGCCGCCTTCAACGAAAACCCGGAGTTCCGGTCCGACGTCGCCAGCGTTCAGCCCGTGCGCGCCAGCAAGGTGTTCATGGTGTATACGGAACCGTGGTGGGAAAGAACTCCGGGGATGCAGATTCGGGGCGGATATTCCACTACGGATCTTCCCGTGCGTGCCTGTTACTACATGGGCACGCGGCCCGATGGACGGTCGCTGGTGCTGACATCGCTGAACGATGAACAGGCGGACACGTTCTGGGCCGGTTATGAAGACCCGCGGATATTGCCGGGGCGGCGCGGCCCGCTTCCACCGCCTGGTTTGCCGAAAATCTCCAGGCAACAAATGACCGACCAGCTTCAGAGGCAGTTGTGGGACATGCATGGCTTCGAAATCCCGGCGCCAATCGCCGGGCCCATCTACTTCAACTGGGACGTCGAGCCGTTTGGCGGAGGCTGGCATAACTGGAGGCCCGGCCTGAAGAGCTGGGAAGTGATGCCGCGCATCCGGCAAATGAGTCTCGGCGACGGCGGCGATCCGCGCGTGTTTCTGTGCGGCGAGGCATGGTCGAATCAGCAGGGCTGGGTGGAAGGTGCGCTGAATACCGCGGAAATGGTGCTCGAAACGTACTTCGCGCTGAAGCGGCCCGATTGGGTAGCCAGCACCTACGAGTTCGGCCCTTAGCCAGGCTGCTGAAAAAGCCCGAAAACCGCTTGTTTACACGCGCGGCTCGGAAACATAGCTACGTGTTTGCGGGTGGTTACCGAACCGCGACGGTGACGGAGCGGGGACCAGATAGCCTTTTTCAGCATCCTGTCAGGTACCCGGCTCCCCCGGCCGCTTCGGTTCCAGCAGCCAGACATTTCCCTTCATGTCGGCCAGCGGCATCACCACTTTTCCCTGACCAACCGAAATGGACACATATTGCGTGGGGATCTCCGTCAGCGAGTTGCGAACCCCATGCAGATGATAAACAACAAACGCCGCGCCCAGCGGTTTCTTCGTCCGCGGGTCCAGCCGCTGTGCCCACAGGCAGTACACTCCGTCGCGGGCCGAGATGAAGTACAACAGGTTTCCATCCGGGGACCAGCGCGGCTTGCCATCCTGCGTATTGTCTCCGGTGATTCGAATCCACTGATCGCGAGGCACTGAGTTTCCGCCATTGGCTGGAACCACGAAGATCGGGGTCTGGCTGGACGGTGTGAGCGGATTGAATGCAACCCAGCGATCGTCGGGCGAAAAGCTGGCCTGAAAGAGCTCGTCCACCGGATCCTCGACCAGCGGCTGTTTGACCCCGGTCGTCGTATTCAGCAAGGCTAATTTGTGGTGGCGCACGTCCGGCGAATAGAGAAGTTCCGAGCCGTTCGAATTGAGCCCCCACGAAAGAAAACAATCCTCCTCGCAGACTTTCCGGAAAACTCCGCCGGGCAATGTCAGTGCGCCGAGCCACTCTTTCTCGGTCACCTTCGGAGGCTGTTCAAATACCGTGTAGGCCACCAGTGAGCGGTCGCCGCTGATAGCCGGGTTGTACTCGAACCATGGGGTGACGGTCAACTGTTTCGATTGGCCGGTCACTAAATCCTTCGACCACAAATCGCTCGACGAAAGCGACCTCTGCGACTCGTATACCAGCAGCTTTCCGTCACGGGAAATTGTTGGGTTGTAGTCCGACGAGGAGCCTGACGTGAGCGGCTGCAAGGGGCCGTCCGCGCGCCCCTGATCGGCGCGTACGGGAAGCGCCCAGATATTCGTCTTGCGCTCGATTCCAGCGAATGCAATCAAATCGCCGGCAACCGCCGGCTGGCTTTCCCCCACACCCGCGGTGATGCGGACGGCCGCGCCGGTGGGTTGCCAGGTTGTCTGCGATATGGGAATGCGCCAGATATGTTCAACGCCTCCTTCTTCGGCGGCAAACACCACCGACCCCGAGGGATCCCAGCAACCCGGTTGAGGCAATGCCAGGGAAAGCCCGGCGCCGGCCTTGGCCAGCGCGGCGCGAACATTCGTCCTCACGGGATTTCCACCCGACGCCGGCGAAACCCACCAATCCCAATCCTGCAGGTCCGATCTCGAGGCGCCGGTGAACAACAGATGTTGCCCGTCCGGTGTCCATACCGGAGATCCCGCCCCATAGAACTGCTGCACCAGCCAGAGCGGATCGCCGCCCAGAACCGGGACCACGCCGACTCGTCCATAGGGCAGGCCCGGAGCCGGCCCCACCCAGAATGCGATCCGGGTCCCGTCCGGCGAAAAGCGGGGTCTGCGTCCGGCAACCGTCACCAGCCGGGCGTCGCCGCCCAGCGCGTCCACCAGGTAAACGCCGGCGGGGTTGCGCATCGAGTGAAATGCCACCGTCCTCCCGTCGGGGGAAAAGTCGGGCTCGTCGTCGTCGGCCGGGTCGTCCGTCAGGCGTATCGCCTCTTCGCTTCCCACCTGCTGAAACCAGATATCCAGATTGTTCTTTCCGCCGCGGTCGCTCGCATAGGCGATGAATCTTCCGTCGCGCGACAATGCCGGGTCGTAGGTCAGCCCATCGCTGAACGTAAGCTGGCGAAACGAGTATGAAATCGGCTGGGCGATCGGGGCAGTGCGCCATGGCTTGTACCAGAGCGCGAGCGCGATAGCCGCCAGCGCCACGATGACCGCGGCGGCGATGAGGACGGTCTTTCGGCGCGATTTCGCGGGCGGCGGCAGCGCGGGCCGGGACGCAGTGCGAATCCGGCTGGTCTGCGATTCCTCCTTCAGGTCCTGAAGCGCGGCCTTCACCTCGTCGATCTGTTGGTAGCGCCGGGCCGCGTCCTTTCGCAGGCATCGAGCGACAATTTGTTCGAACTCCTCGGGAAGTTCCGGATTCGTTTCCCGCATGGGCCGGGGCTCCACATGGAGAATGGCGGATAGCGTACCCAGCTTGCTGCCGGCCTCAAACGCACGCTTGCCGGTGGCCATTTCGTAGAGCACGGAACCGAAAGCGAAGATGTCCGAACGGGGGTCCAGACGCTGCGACAGCGCCTGCTCGGGCGACATGTAGGCGATGGTCCCCACAATGACGCTCTCCTCGGTCTGCGCGGACATAAGCGCGGTGGGCGTGTTCGGGTCGCTCGGGTCGCTTGCGGGCGCGGCGGAATCCACCGGCTCGAAAAGTTTGGCCAAACCGAAATCAAGCAACTTCACCAGACCCGTTTCCGTCACCATGACGTTGGCGGGCTTGAGGTCGCGATGCACAATGCCGGCGGCGTGAGCGGCGCCCAGAGCGTCCGCAATCGCGATGGCGCATCGAAGCGCTTCCTGCAGCGGCATCCCGCTGTTTTTGTGAATCAGCGTGGAGAGCGGCTTGCCGTTGACCAGCTCCATGACCATGAACTCGTGCCCGCCGATGGAATCGATTTCATGAATGGTCACGATGTTCGGATGGTTCAGGGCGGAGGCGGCTTTTGCCTCCTGAGTGAAACGAAGTCTGCGATCCCGGTCCGCCGTTTTGTCGGGAGGCAGAATTTTTATGGCGACGATTCGGCCCAGACGGATATCCTGCGCCTTCCATACCTCTCCCATGCCACCCTCGCCGAGCTTTTCGAGAATCGTGTAGTGGGAGATAGTTACGCCGTTGGTAACGTTCATAGCGTCCGAAGTCGTCTCGTGATTCGCCGGTTCGGCCAGCTCGGCGAAGAGATGGGAGAACAAGTCACCGGCGAACGATGACTTTGATTGTAGAACAGGCTTCCGGGGCGGATGAGTTCGCTGCCCGCGTACAATGATTCTAGGGTCGGGGCGGTTAGCTCAGCTGGTTAGAGCGTCTGGTTTACACCCAGAAGGTCGCAGGTTCGAATCCTGCACCGCCCACCATTCTGCCAGGACCGGACACATAGGTTGCACTCCTGGGCCCAAGGGGCTATCGAGGGGCTGCGGAGTTTGAGCCCGGTTCCGGCGCGGTTCGCGCTGAGCGGCACGTCACAGTTTTCTAAGATTTTGTAGGTTGTTTCCCCGCCGTCAGGCTAAACGCTGGACCAAGTGCCAGGCCCAGGCCGCTGCCGAGCACCAGGTCAAGGCCCGGTTTTCCTGTAACTACGCCGATCACAAGGCCGACGGCCGCACCGATCACGAGGCCCAGCGACGCTCCTCTTTCGACAGCGCTCATTTCCATAACGATTATCTTACCTGATCTTGGAAATCATCCGCAGCCAGACTGGAGGCGCCGCGCCAGCGGCTCGGGCCGGGAGCGCTGTCGATAGTCTGTAGAGTTTCGCGGCCTTGCGCGCGATTCGGCACTGGCAACCCTCAACCCCGCTTCGAGTTGCGACAGGTAAGGCTGCGAGACCTTCAGCGAACGCGCGGCTGCAACCCGGGCCAAGCCGGCTGTTTCACGTCCGGTCGACAGGAGGCCGGTCAACTCAGCCGGTTCGGACGGCATCGGAAGTGACGAAGACGAACCTGATTGAAAAAGCTTCCATCGATATAACCGGGATCACAGCGCGAGCGGCGGCCCAAGGACTTCCATGCCGTGGGCCCTGAACATGCGCTGAACCTCCTCCGCGGACGGCGCACTCGTAATCTTACTCTGTTCGCGAAAGAATGCTTCCATGCTTCCTGCGGGCTGAAAAGCGGTAATCATCTTACCAGCCCCATCGCCGGCATGAGCAAACGCATGAGGGACCTGACGGGGCGCAAGGAAAGAGTCCCCTGGTGTCGCGCGGAACCTCTCATCGCCAACCTGCACGACAAATTCGCTTTGAATCACAATCGAACCATTCGTCCTGGCTCCGATGGACGTGGAGAGGCGGGCCACCTTTCGCTTGCCACTGGGCCTCGAATACAGACCATGCACCACCGTTGTCCGTGGCCGACACTTTCCAGTAAACGATGGACCGGCCGCCCCCGAGTGATAAGTGTTCGCTGAACCGGTCCTGCCCGGCCGCTACTCGAATCACACGCTGGGGCGAATCAGCCTGGGTTGGTGAACCCAGCGCAGAGGCACTCATCGCTGCTGCGCCGGTCAAAATAGATCGACGTTTCATGGCCGAACTCCTTCAACCACGCGATTATCCTAGAAGGCACTCCAAACCAGCGTGTGGACGGAAAGTCCCGAAAATCGAGCCCGGAACTTACGAGCTTGCCGGTGCTCAGGTCAAACCTCTCCTTGAATACCAGTAAGTGGCCGGGTCGCACCGCCCGGATCGAAAGCCATCGGTGAACCTTCGTGCGACCGGCGCGGCGAGCGCCGTTTCGAGGAAGTGCCAGGCACGAGGACGGTTCGCCGCCTGCGTACTAACCGGCTGAGCTAACCGCCCTGACCCTGGAATCATTGCGATATAACCGAAATTGATCTTTTTGGGATAAAGGATTACGCCGGCCAATAGGACTCCAGCCACAACTGAAGTGTCAAGTCGTCCCGGCCCTCGTTCATCAGGTTCGGACGAAGCTCGTCGTGATAGCGCTGCATCAGGACCTCTCGCCTTAGATGAGCGTTACGTGCAAGTTGCCGAATGTCATCGCGATCAGGATCAAAATTCCGCGCCAGCTTCGAGAGAGCCAGGTCATGAGCTTCCAACCCATAGAGCCGAAGGCGTGTCCATGTGCCGGGAAACATCGGCACCAGCCGTTCCTCGTAGTTTTCGGGCGGCGTGGCAACTGTGACGGCGTCCAGGTAAACCCTGTGCTTCTTGTGCAGCGATGAATCCTTACCCGCGATTTCGGTGAGACGTCGCCGCAAGTCCGGGACAACATCCAGAAAATCGACGTCGCTTGTGGTGCGCGCAACGCCATAGAGTTGTGTCACCACGAAACCGCCACAACAGTGCAAGTGAACATCCTCGCCCAGGCGAGCGTCTACATCGGCGAAAAAGGATCGCCAGGGTTCCGGCGGCTCTTTCAATGCCCGGCATACCGTAGCTGCTCGGCTGTGAGGCCGGTCAGCAGGCTCCAATGACGAGCCGCGTCAGAGCGATTCGACCGTAACCAGGTGCGCTCAGGCTCCGGCATTGAATCGCGGCACAAAGTTCCTTCACGCGCGAGGCGAGCCTCTTCAAGGTCTCTTTCCCATCGGGACAACACCTGAACTGCACCCTGGCGACCCGGCAAAGCCCGCGCGGTCTGCTCCGCGAGATGCACAAGATACCCCAGGCGGTTTTGAGCGTTGTTCAATTTGGCTCGGTCTCGAAGCCATTCCCAATCCAGAGTAGAATACGTACTCAACACCCAGGGCAAGGCCTCTACCAGGCGTGCGTCCAGGTCAGGCTCCACTACCGCATGGAGCACCACTTCAGCGGGATTGCCCGGCGCCTTGGAACGAATGTGCTCGAAGCCGGGGTAACCGAGAAAAGCAAGCTTTCGCTGAAGCTCATCGGGCGAACTCCCCCGAACGTCCAGCGCCTCGGGCAAAGGGAGCGCCGTCGGTAGCCTGTAAAGCCTCGCAGCCTTGCGCGCGAGTTCAGCACTGGCAACCCTCAACCCCGTTTCGAGTTGCGACAGGTAAGGCTGCGAGACCTTCAGCGAACACGCGGCTGCAACCTGGGCCAAACCCGCTGTTTCACGTCCGGTTTTCCACTGCTCCGCAGTCATCGTCGTGCTGTCCTGTCCCCAACTAATATATAGCATACATTGCTATATTCTGGCAAAACAGCGCCATTCAGCCGAAGTGGCGGACGGTCGACAGGACGCCGGTCAGCTCAGCCGGTTGGAGCGCCTGGTTTACAGTCCTGGCCGGGTCGCACTGCCTGGATCGAACGGCATTGGAAGTGATGATGGAACCTCGTTCAATCAACTTCGTCTTCGAGCGTTTTGGCTGCCAGGAGTCGGTCTCGGACAACGGCAAACCTCGGCGATGGGCGGGCTGGTTTGGAAAAGAAGCGCAACAGAGAGTACCAGGGCCGCTGGGGTGCTCCCGGGATGCGATCTCCACAGACGTAACACTCCGAATCGGTCTTCGCCAGGAACCCGTAGCAGGACTTGCAGCGTGCCATACGCCCATAAGACAATTCCCACCGCGACGGACCCATAGCGCGCGTGTACCAGGGGGACTGGCACTTTCGATTTACTGGCCGGGTTCGGGCCGCGCATTCCTGTGCAATACTCTATCCTCATGGACAGCGAATACGCCGGTCGATTACTCCAGACTGCGCGGCCCGCCGCGGCCTCTTCCAGCGAACCTCAGGATATTCTTCACACGGCCTTCAGTGCCATCGTCCAGGGCGACTACGAGGCGTTCGGACAACTACTGGCCGATGATGTCGAACTGAGTATCTGCGGATTCAGCCCGATTGATGGAACCTGGCGGGGAAGAGCGGCGGTTGTGGACGCAACCCGGAAGAACTTCGCCCTCCTGTCCGGCCAGCAGCCCGAGATTGAACGCATCATCCGCCAGGGCGATTGCATCGCCGTTCTGCTTCGAGAGAGCGGCGTGTTGAAGTCCAGCGGACAGGCCTACAGCGTTCGCGGCGTCCAATGGTTCACCTTCGCGGAAGGGAAGATCGGCAAAATCGATGAGATCGTAGCCAGCATTTGGAAAGCCGCTACACCCGAGCCGGGCGTGTAATCTGGAGTCAATGCAATCATTCGAGGACGCGGCTTGCCGTGGGACTGCCGCCCGTCTCCAGGCCATCTCCGGAATATCCATAACCGAAAACGCGCCGCTCAGTCTCCATACCCGATTCGGAATCGGCGGTCCCGCCAGCTACTTCGTCGAAGCATCAACAGAGGAGTCGTTCGCGGCGTCGTTGCGCGCCATTCGCCAGGACGGATGCCCTCACGTGGTCATCGGCGGCGGCACCAACCTCATCGTCTCCGACAGCGGCTTCGGCGGGTTCGTCCTGCGCTTCACCGCCGCGAGCATCGAAAAAACCGGGAACTGCGTGCGCGCCGCGGCCGGAGCGGACCTGCAGACCCTTGTCGATTACTCCATCGCTCAGGGCCTTCGCGGCCTCGAGACCATGACCGGCATCCCCGGCACCGTCGGCGGCGCTATCTATGGAAACGCCGGCGCCTACGGCCGGTCCATTTGTGAGAGCGTCCGCGAAGTGCGGATGTTCGACGGCATCGCCGTGCGCGCGCTCGGCAACGCAGAATGCCAATTCCACTATCGCGAGAGCATTTTCAAGCGGAATAGAAATTGGGTGGTTCTCTCCGCGGAACTCGCCCTCCAACCCGCGCCGCCGCGGGAACTGGCAGGTGTGGCCGGCGAAATCCTGTCCGTTCGCAACCGCAAATACCCGCCCACCATGAAGTGTGCCGGTAGTATTTTCAAGAATCTGATCCTTGAAGAGCTGGCCGAGTCCGTCCGCGCGCGCCTGCCCGCGGCCGTGGTTCGCGAGGGCAAGGTCCCCTCCGCGTGGTTCCTGGAACAGGCCGGGGCGAAGGGTTTGCGCAAGGGCGGCATCGTGGTCGCGGACTACCATGCCAACCTTATCTACAACAACGGCGCCGGCACGGCGGCGGAATTGCGCCAGGTGATTGGGGACCTCAAATCCCGCGTTCTGGAGATGTTTGGCCTGGAACTGGAGGAAGAAGTCCAATACGTCGGTTTTGGCGAAACAATTGCCCCGGAATCGGCGTGACCGCAAAAACACCCTGTTGCCGAACCGCCGCACTTCTGGCAGGATGGTACAAGGCAAACTTGACGTTAGTCCCATTGCATTCCGAACCAACGGCGCCTCTGGCGCTCGCAATCCCCACGGAGAACCTATTGCAACCAGGCAAATTCCTTGCACTCAGGGGTGACGGCTTCGCCGCCACGGGTCGCCCCCAGATCGCTCGATGATCCCCCCCAGACATTTCCCCCCTCGCCGTCCCCGGATTCGAGAGAACGTGAATGAGGCGATTCGCGTTCGCGAGGTCCGCGCCATATTCCCGGACGGCACTGTCGAAGTCATGCCCACGTCCGCGGCGGTACGGAAAGCCCAGGACATGGGTCTCGATCTTATTCTGATCGCGCCCACAGCGGAGCCGCCCGTGGCCAAGGCCATGGACTACGGCCAGTGGCAGTACGAGAACAAGAAGAAGCAGCACGACGCGCGGAAAAAACAGCACATCATCCAGGTGAAGGAGCTGAAATTCCGGCCGAACACCGACGACCACGATTACGAGTTCAAGAAGAACCACGCCATCCGTTTCCTGAAAGAAGGCAATCGCGTGAAAGCGGTGGTGCAGTTCCGCGGGCGCGAGATCGCGCACGTCGACCTCGGCAAGAAGCTGTTGCTGCGGTTCGCCGGTGACCTGGCCACTATCGGCACCGTGGAAGGTCAGCCGCGCCTGGAAGGACGCAACGCGCACGTGCTCATCAGCCCGGCCAAGGCCAAGGAAAAGCCGTCCGGCGGCGGACCAAAGCCGCCCGCCGAAGGCAACCCCGGCCCGCCACCCCCAGCCGCCTGATTCCGCAGCCCTGTGGGGCAGGGCCATGCCCTGCCTTCCACTAATAAAACAAATACTTCCGCCACTGGTCGTCGGCCTTGCCCATCAGCCGCATCAAATGCCGGCTGGTGTGCAAGCTGAACGGCCGCGGCATGCCGCGCCAGTCGCATGCCCGCTTCATCCGGCGTGCGATTGCCCTTGCGGTTATTGCAGGGATGGCAGCACGCCACCAGGTTCTCCCACGTGGTTTCACCCGCGCGCGAACGCGGAATCACGTGATCCAGCGTCAGCTCGCCCGAAGGCATGGTGCGATGGCAATACTGGCAGGTATAGCGGTCGCGCATCAGAATGTTCTTGCGCGAAAGCGCCCGCGTCTGGTGCGGGATGCGCCGGTATTCCAGCAGCCGGATCACCGACGGGATACGCACGCGGTGCCGCGAGGAATGCACGTCGGTGCCGGTCAGCTCCTCGGCCGAAGCCACCCCTTTCAAAACCAGCACCAGCGCGCGCCGCGCCGCGCAGATGTTGATCGGTTCATAGCTGGCGTTCAGAACCAGAACCGGCCGGTGTAGTCGATCAAGCGCGTGCATGGCCTTCCAGACTCCCCACGTGGTCTTTCTCGGGCTCCATCACGGAGAGCCTCTCAACATCCAGATTCATCCGGCGATCCACGCGCGCCACCGTCAGCAGCGCCACCCGCGCCGCTCCGGCCCGCTTCAACTCCCGCGCGCACGCGCTCGCCGTCGCACCAGTAGTCATGACGTCATCCACCAGCAAAATCCGCAGCCCGCTCACCCGCTCCGGGCGGGACACTCGAAATGCCTTCGCCACGTTGGCCCGCCGTTTTGCATTCGTCAGGCCGGCCTGCGGCGAGGTTGCCTTCACCCGCCGCACCAGATTACGCACGGGAACACTGGCGCGCCGGGCAATCTCGCGCGCCAGCAGTTCGGACTGATTGAAACCTCGGGACCAGCGCCTTATCCAGTGCAGCGGCATGGGAACCACGGCGTCGAATCGCTCCGTGCGCGGCAGCGCCAGGGCAAGATACCGGCCCAGCGGGCGCGCCAGCGTCTCCACGCGTCCGTACTTGAACACGTGAATCAACTCCCGCAGCTCCGCCTCGAACGCGCCGAACGAATAAGCTGCGTCGTAGCCGTTCAGACCCAGCCGGCATAGCGCGCAACGCCCTTCCTCATCCAGCGGAAACCGGTTCTGGAATGGCGTGCGGCAGTCGCGGCAGAAATATTCCGCTATAAGCGCAGTCGGCTTCCGCAGGCACGCAGGGCATACCGGGATTCGCGAAACGTCTTCCAAGGGGGAACCGCAGAGCCGGCAATCATCCGGAAAGATCAGGTTAAAAAAGGCCGCAGAATACTTACGTGCGCGAGGAGGGACGGAAGTTGTGAGCCAGCTACTGCTGAAGACACACCCCCATAACCCTTTCAGTCTACAACAATGTGTCCTGTGGGGCAGCGCCGTGCGCTGCCGTCAGCGCATCCGCCCGATACCCATCGCTGCCACCAGGCCCCAGCAACCCGCGTTCAGCAGCAAGGTAATCGCCGCGGCAACCATCACGCCTTTGATCGTCCGGCGCTGCCCGGATTTCCGGAAACTCACCGCCATCGGTACAATCCACGCCGCCTGCGCCAGCCCGAGTCCCAGCAGAATGTAGACTCCCACACCCATCGCCAGCGTGAGCCCTCCGGCGATAGCAGCCGCCGTGTTGGCGCCGGCGGCCATGGCAAAGCCAAGCCAGAAACTGCCTGCGCCCCGCGGCTGCCTGGCCTCGCTCAAAGGGCGCCAGCCATCAATGCATCGACCCAAGGCCCGCGGTGGCCACCAGCCCCCAGCAGCCCGCATTCAGCAGAAACGTGATCGCCGCCGCGATGATCACACCCTTCGCCGTCTCCCCCCTCCCGGACTTCTGAAAACTCAACACCATCGGAATAATCCATGCCGCCTGGATCAGCCCAATCGCCAGCGGAATGATAATCGTGACGACGCCGATGATCGCCGCGCCAAGGTTAATCGCGGCCGCCAGACCAAACCCCGCCAGCATGCTGCCTCCGCGTTTCGGCGTCTCCATCTCATCCATGGGTCACCAGTTCGCGCTCGCGCCGCAGCGGATCGAGCACCGTCCGCTCCAGATCGTCCCGGTAGAACAGGTTGTAAGTGTCGAACGGAATCAGCCGCTTCCCGTCCGGATGCGCGATATGCACGCAGGTCTTCTTCACCGACCGCACGTCGAACGAATACGCGTCGATAAACTGCATGATGATAATCCGGAAAACATTTTCGTACCCGATGTTCTCAGGCGCCGCCACCTTCGGCAGGCAGCACAGCAGATCGCGCAGGCTGGTCCCCGCCGATTGCGGCGAATGGTTTGTGGAGAACGTCTTGAACAGGTGCGATTGCAGCCCCTCGTCCGCCTCGAACACGATCGTGTTGCGCCCCGCGTTGATCAGCACCTCGGGGTCGATCATCCCGGTAAGCGGAATCACCTGCCCATCCACCTTGAGCGCATACGCCATGGCCAGGCTGTCCGGGTGGCAGGGCACCGGAATAATATCTTCCGGCCGGAAGACGCTGGTCTGTTCCAGAATGCGCCGGCGCACTTCGGTCAGCGTCAGACGGTCCGTTGCCGGGTTGAATCCATCCAGCCGCCCGGCCGCCTGCACTGGCTGGAAAGCCACGCCGCGCACGCACGGTTGCGTCAGAGCGAAGTCGACAATGCGGCCCAGTTCGCCATCGTTGAGGCCCTTCTTCACCGTCACCACCAGCGTGGTGGAGATCCCCAGCTCATTCAGCCGCGCCAAGGCCTGCTCGCGTACAGATCGCAAATCCACGCCGCGAAGCTGGCGCAGCGGCTCCTCCTCGAACGAATCGAACTGCAGGTAAAGTTCGAAACCCGGCATGTACGTGGCCAGCCGCTCCGCGAAAGCCTTGTCGCTGGCGATGCGAAGGCCATTCGTGTTCAGCATCAGGTGCTGGATAGGCCGCGCGCGGCACATATCGAGAATGGCGAAGAAATCCGGATGCAGGGTAGGTTCGCCGCCGGAGATCTGAATCACGTCGGGACGCCGTTCGTTGCGCACCACGGCATCCAGCATGCGTTCGATGGTGCCGAGGTCGCGGTGCTGGCGGCGGTCCGGTCCGCTGTTGGCGTAACACACCGGGCAGCGCAGATTGCAGAAGTCGTTGATCTCGATCAGCGTGAGGCAGGAGTGCTGTTCGTGATCCGTGCATAGCCCGCAATCGTACGGGCAGCCCCACTTCACCGGCGTATTGAAATGGTTGGGCATCTCCGGAGGCTTCAGGAAAACCTCGCGGCAGCGCCGGTAGTAATCGACGTCGTCGGCCATCAGAATGCGCTCGCTGCCATGCTGCGGGCAGCGCTTGAGCATGAACACGTTGCCGTCCTCGAAGACAATCTTTCCCTCCACCTTGCGATAGCAGGTGGAGCAGATGGACAAGGCAACGTCGTAGAAGAGGTACGGACGGACACGGTCAGCCATGGGCGGCAAGCTCCTTCCGGGGGGCGACTAAAGCGGCGATGTCGCGCCAGTACCACGCCAGCGCGGCCGCCGCGCACCATTGTATGGCCGTCAATCCCGCCAGCCGCGGCTCCGGCTTCAGAAAGTCCACCGCCAGCCGCCAGGCCATATACAGCGTCAGAAACGCGCGAAACAGATCGCCCTCCCGATGCGGCTGCCGGCCCAGACGCCACAAAAGCCAGCCCAGCGCCAGCATCGCGGCCACCTCATAAAGTTGTGTGGGATGACGCCGGATGCCGTCTCCGAAATCCACTCCCCAGGGCAAAGCCGTCGGCGTCCCGTAGGTGTGGTCGCGCAACCCGGCCAGAAAGCAGCCAATGCGTCCGATGGCGATTCCGGCCACCAGCGGCAGTGCGAACAGGTCGCCGGTGCGTCGTTGAACGCCCATGCGAGCCTTGGCCCATTCCACCGCGAACGTGCCGCCCAGCAGAGCGCCCACGATGGTCTTCCCGCCCAGCAGGTACACCGGATCGCGCCAGTGCGCAAGCGTGTCGAGGGGGTTTTCCAGCCAGCCGAGGATTTTGCTGCCGAGGGCCGCTCCCACGATCGCCGCCACGATCACGGAACTCCGCGCGGAAGCCGGCAGGAAGTCGCCCTGCGCCCGCCGTTCGCGTCGATACAGCTCAAAGGCAACCACGTAGGCCAGCGATTCCAGCACCACGTGCGGCGAAATGGCCAGCGGACCCAGGTGGAAGCTCAGGTCGAACAAGCCGGACCGCACCGCCCAATCATAACGCGCCTCTGTGGCGCAGGGCCATGCCCTGCGACGGGTTCTCAGGCTACCATGTGGCGCAGGGCCATGCCCTGCGACGGGTTCTCAGGCTGCCATGCTGCGCAGGGCCATGCCCCGCGATGGGTTCTCAGGCTACCATGTGGCGCAGGGCCATGCCCTGCGTGGACGAACTGCCTACTCAACGCTCAGGAAAACAGGCTCGTCCACCTGGCGGGCGTTGTCGCCCCCGGTGGTGAGCACCATGATGCCGAACCGTCCCGCCTTCAGGTCCGTGGGAACCGCGAACTTCAGTTCGGTCCCCGTCTGCGACGTCACCTTCACTTTGATCGTCTTGTCGCCCTGGGTGAGATAAACCTCCGCCACAGCGGCCTTCTCCAGGTTTTCCCCGGATACCGTCACCTCGTCACCCGCCCTGGCGCTATCCGGCTGCACCGTCTTAATCACCGGCGTCACAGCCGCGTCGTGAGAGCCCGCGCCAGCCCGCGGCGCAACCGCCGCCACCAGAGCAAACGCAACCAGTAATCGCAGCATTGTTTTGCTCCTTTCCCGGTAATGGATGGGCAATTCCGCGTCCAGAACGCCCGGGCTGATTCTGCCGTGTTTCCCGCTATTACCGCGCGCCTGCCTCCCATGGAGCGTGAATTCCAGCAGGCTCCAACGAATCCGGGTGGGGCAATTCACGCATCAGCGGACGACGTAGCGCGCTCCAGGGCCTCGAAGAGCGCCGACGCCTCAATCGGCTTGGACACAAAATCGTCCATCCCGGATTCGAGGCACCGCTCGCGGTCGTCATTCAGAGCGTGCGCGGTCAGGGCAATGATGGGCACGCGAACGCCCAGCCGCTTCTCCCGCTCGCGAATCGCTTGCGTGGCGTCGTAGCCGTTCAGCTCCGGCATCTGCACATCCATCAGCACGGCGTCGAACGTGTTTCGCCACTTGTCCACGGCCTCGCGGCCATTGCAGGCAATCTCCACTGAGTGGCCCCTCTTCTGCAGCAGCCTGGCCACCAGTTTCTGGTTCACCGTGTTGTCTTCCGCCAGCAGGATGGACAAGACGCGGGCCCCTGGCCGAGGCACCGTCCCCGCAGTGAGTGCGTCGACGCCGTCCTGCGTGTGCAGCGCCCGCGCCACGGCATCCAGAAGTTCGGACTGGCCCACCGGCTTGGTCAGATAAGCGGCAATGCGGGTTTCGCGGAAGCGCTCGAAATCGAACCGCCGCCCGGCGGAACTCAGCAGCAGCAGCGCCGGCTCGCCCAGGGAAGCGTCCCGCCGGATCGCGTCGGCCAGATGAATGCCGTCCATTTCGGGCATCTGATAATCCAGAATCACCAGCCGGAAAGGATTCCCGGACTGCGCCGCGGCGCGCATTAAACAAAGGGCATCGGTGGCTCCTTCGGCCGTCGCCGGCTGCATGCCCCAGCTAAGGAAAAACTGTTCGTAGATGCGCCGGTTGGTGGAATTGTCGTCCACCACCAGCACCGGCAGATCGCGCAGCTGGCTGGCTGGCATGACCTGGTCGCTCTCTGCCTCGCCCCGATTCAATTGCAGTTGCGCGGTGAAATGGAAGGTGCTCCCCTGGCCCGGCTCGCTCTCCAGCCAGATCCGGCCGCCCATCTTCTCCACCAGACGCGAAGCGATCGATAAGCCCAGCCCCGTGCCTCCAAACTGCCGCGTGATGGACCCGTCCACCTGCGTGAACGCCTCGAAGATCGCGCTTTGCTTGCTGGCGGGAATACCGATGCCCGTGTCGCGTACGGAGAAGTGCACCCCAACCGTGTCGTCGGCCTGATACTCCTGCTCCACCTGCAGCGCCACCTCGCCCTGGTGCGTGAACTTGATCGCATTGCCCAGCAGATTCACCAGCACCTGACGCAGGCAGTTGGCGTCCCCGATAAACCGGTTGGGCAGCGCCGGCGAAATGTCGCATAGCAGCTCCACGCCTTTCTGCCCGGCATGTACGGCCAGCGGCTTCACCGTCTTGGAGATCACCTCGTCCAGGCGGAACGGACTGGCGTCCAGTTCCAGTTTCCCGGCCTCGATCTTGGAAAAGTCCAGAATGTCGTTAATCAGCGACAGCAGCGAATCGGCCGATGCCCGGGCCATGGACAGATAATCCTTCTGCTCCGGCGTCACTTCCGTTTCCAGCGTCAACTGGGTCATGCCCAGAATGCCGTTCATGGGCGTGCGAATCTCATGGCTCATGTTGGCCAGGAACTCGCTCTTGGCCCTGCTGGCCGCCTCCGCCGCGTCCTTGGCCTTGCGCAGGTCCGCCGTCTGTTGCCGGACGCGCCGGCGCAGCACCACGATCCACGCCATGGCCAGCAGGCCCAGCGCCACCAGGGCGCCGGTCAGCTTCAGGGTCCGCTCGGCGGTCCACCACGGCGCATCCTTCAACACCACAATGTCCCCGGGTGACCGTATCAGCATGGAAAACCCCACCGGCTCCAGCAGTTGCTGTGTATCGTCCACCTGCAACGCGCTGATCCCGGTGATGCGCAGCAGGCTGCCCGGGTTGAGTGCCGGCAACCGGCCATGGTCCAGCCGCGCGTTGAACAGCCGGTCGCCCGCCTGCAGCACCATGTTCTGATCCCCGCGCCCGTTCACCTGGTTCACCAGGACCGCGTCAATCCGCAGCAGCTCGGAATCGTAGCCCTCTTCCAGAACGTCGTCGGCGGTCACCGTCAGCGGTTGCGGCGGCTTGAAGACGTCCAGCTTGCGGATTTCCGCGTCGCGCAGCACCGGATTGAATGTGCCGGCCTGGGCGAATCCCAGCACCTCCACCACGTCGCCGGCGCGCAGTTTTGCCGGCTGGTGATTCTGAATCAGAATTCCCCCGGTGGAATCGCTCACGTAGGTGGGGCCGCTGGGGTGCGCCAGCGTCACCGTCCCGCGTATGCGCGACCTTTGTCCGTCCCCCGCCGTGGGCGAGTATTCGAGCAGTTGCGCGACGGTGCGCAGCGGCGTGTCGCCGTGTTCGGCCGCCTGTTCCACCTGGATAAACTTCGCGTCGGGCACGAAAAGCTGGATACCGGCGAGCTGGCGTTTGAAATTGAAGCGGGCGCCCAGCACGCCGCGAACCCGAATCCGCGCATCCAGCAGCGAATCGGGCAGCCGGCTGGCGCCGATCACGTGCACCACGAAATGATGCACGCCCCACGTCACCGCCAGCGTGGCGTGTCCGGTCTGCGATCCCAGCGCGTGCACCACGCCGCGCGCCTCCACCCAGCGGCTCTCCGCGGCGCAGGCGAACAGTTGTTCCATCTCAATCTGCAGCGGTTCGGGCATGCGGCCCTCGCCCCTGGCGTGCAATATCGGGCGGGAGATAACCGGCGCGAAATCGCCCGGTCCGCTGATTCCGTCCACCTCCACCAGTTGCCCGGCCCGTGGTGTCGCTCCCGCGGCCGACCACATTTGCAAATAGATTCCCCCGGTCGCGTCTTCGATGAACACGCTGCGCGACACCGGGTCGGCATACGTAACCACGCCCTCCACGTGCACCGGATAACCCCGCGCCGCTTCTCCCGCTGAAAGGCTGTGTACCTGTCCAATCTTCGTCAAAACCGGCGGCTCCGCCGTTTCCTTCGGACCACCCGGCGCGTCCGCCAGAGTCCAGTCCGTCAGCGTGAGGGACCCATCCCGCTCCGTCACAAAACCAAGTACGTCGGCATTGTCCCCGCTAACCGCTGGTTCCGCGCGCGATTGCTCCAGCTCGAGTGCGCCCGTCGCGTCCTTCAGCGTCAATGCGTCCCCGTTGAGGCTGACCTTGCCGTGCAACCTTATCCGGTGCGGCTGCGGATGCTCCCGGTCTCCCGAAAGCACCGCGCTGACGGTGGAGAGCGGAATGTCCGTGGCGTTTCTGGCCGGGGTCAGCACTTCCAGATCGCGCAGCGAAGGAACCCACAGCTTCACCGCCGCGGTGATGCCTCGCGCGTCCACGCTGGTGGCCAGCACGCCGCGCACGCGAACCAGTGCGTCAATCAGCGGGCGATACCGGGCCCCGCCGGCATCCCACACGCGGGCGTTCACGTCCCCTCCGGGCGTGTGCACCAGCAGCGCCAGGCGCCCGGTGTTGTCGATTCCGGTTTGCCGGACGATTCCTTCAATCTCCACCCGGCTGTATTGCAGGTCCCCTGAGCGCAAGTCGCCCGGCGTCACCCGGCGGGCGTCTACCCGGCTTGCCGTATCCGAGAGAAACCGTACATGGGCTTGGGCGATGGAAGGGTCGGATCCCCCGTTAGCCACCACTCCGGTCACTTCCGCGAACCTTCCCGGTCGCAGATCGGCGTTGTCCACCGCCAAACCCTCGACGCGGATCCCGCCGGTCGAGTCCTGTAGAAACAGCAACTGCAGGCTGCGGTCCGAATAAGTGATGGTGCCCCGCAGGACTACCGGCGCATGAAGGGCCTGCGCCCCCAGTCCTCGCACCTGCTGTACGGAGGTCAGCGGACCACTGTGGGTAGTTGGCGCAAGACGGCTGCATCCGGCCAGACCGGCCGATAAGGCCACCAGCAGCGCGCCAGCAAGCACCGGCGGCCTCGTGTATACGGGGAGTCCACCCACGAACTGTACATCGGCTGACACAGTATTTCGCTTTAGGCTTAACGGGGGTTTAGTACTAGAGAATGAAACTCAGTTTGCAGGCGCTTACCGAACCGCGACGGTGACGGAGCGGCGGACCGGCAGCCTGCCAGCCTGGATCACGCGATCAACCGCCCCAGCGGTGCAGGACGCGTTCCAGCTCGCCCGGAGCCACCGGCTTGGAGACAAAGTCATCCATTCCGGCCTCGAGGCATTCTTCACGCGCCCCGCCCACCGCATGGGCGGTCAGCGCGATGATGGGAACCCGGATACCGGCGGTCTCTTCGCTGCGAATCTCGCGGGTGGCCGCGTAACCATCCATTTCCGGCATCCGGCAGTCCATGAGGATCAGGTCGTAGGAGGATTTCCGGACCATCTCCACGGCCTCCCGCCCGTTGGCGGCGACATCGGCGTGGCAGCCCAGTTTCTCCAGGGTGCGCACCCCCAGCCTCTGATTGACGCGGTTGTCTTCCACCAGCAGCACGTGCCGCACGCGCTCACCGGAGCCGGTCTGAATCGTTCCCAGCGGCAGTGTCAGCAGGAAAACCGAGCCAACCCCCAACCGGCTGGTCACCGTAAGGGTCCCGCCCATCAGTTCCGCGAGCTGGCGGGAAATGGCCAGACCCAAACCGGCGCCCTCATGCTTCCTTGCCAGCGACGAATCCAGCTGGGTGAAGGTCCCGAACAGCAGTGGCAGCTTGTCTTCCGCGATTCCCGGCCCGGTGTCTTCCACCGCAATCTGGTACACCGCCCGTCCGCCAGCGGAGGGCACGCTCCGCACCCGCAGCGTCACGCGGCCGCGCTCGGTGAATTTGATGGCGTTGCTCAGCAGGCTCACGGCAATCTGGCGGAGGCGCGCGGCGTCCCCCATCACCAGCCGGCGCTCCATCTCGGCGTCAAAGACGTATTCGAGCCCTTTGGCGCGAGCCTGCGGCGCCAGCAGCTCGCCCGCCTCCTCCAGACAAGCCGCCAGATCGAAGCGGCCCATCTCCATTTCCGCTTTGCCGGTCTCGATCAGGGAAAGATCGAGCAGGTCGTTAACCAGCCCCAGCAGCGCCTGCGCCGAAGTGCGCGCGGTTTCGCCGAATTCTTTCTGATCGCCGTTCAAAGCGGTGTCCAGCAACAGCCCGATCATGCCGATAATGCCATGCAGCGGCGTGCGGATCTCATGGCTCATGTGCGCCAGGAAACGGCTCTTGGCGCGGCTTGCGTCTTCCGCTTCCGCGCGGGCGCGCTCCAGTTCGGCGGTGTGCTTCTCCGCTTCGGCCCTCGCCCGCTCCCGCTCGCTGATGTCCCGCGCCACGCTCAGCAGCGCCGCCGCTCCCCGGTATTCGAACTGGCGGCTGTTGATCTCCACCGGGAACCGGGACCCGTCCCGGCGGATGTGCACCGTCTCCACCAGAGCTCGTCCGTTTTCCATCATTCCCGCGAACTGTTCCCCGCCGAACGCCGCGTACGCGGTCCCATCGATGTCCGGGATGGCCATGTGGAGCAAGTCGTCGCGGCTGTAGCCGAGACATTCGCAAGCCACGCGGTTCACCTCCAGAAACCGGCAGCCGGTGTCGACAATGAATACCGCGTCATTGGCGTTGTCGAACAATGCCCGGAACTCCATCTCGGACTGCCGCACCGCCTCCTCCGCCCGTGCCTGCTCGCGGCGCCGGCGGCGCGTCTCCACGCCGTAGGAGACATCCATCGCCAGCTCCTCCAGCAGGCGCCGTTCCTCGGGATGGAATGCGTCCGGCTCGGCGGCGTATATGCTGAGCGCCGCGAAAACCGCCCCGTCGCACCGGAGCGGCAGCGAGATGAGCGCCTTCAGCCCGTAATCGCCCGCCCGCGTCCGCCACGGCTCGAAGCTGGCGTCCAGCGTGGCGTCGCCGCACAACACGATCTCGCCGGTGCGCAGGCAGGTGCCCACCGGGCCGCGCCCCCGCGGCTCATCGGCCCACGAAATATCGATGGAATCCAGATAGGCTTTCCCGCGCCCGGCTGCCTTTACCACCCGCACCGCCCTCCCGGCATCGTCTTCCGGCGCTCCGATCCACGCCATCGCATAATCCGCCACCCCGGTGATCGCTTCGCACACCTCCCGGTAGAGACTGTCCTCGTCCGCGGAGCGCACCACCGCCTGGTTGCACGCCGACAACACCCGCAGCGCCCGCGTCACCCGGCGCAGTTCTTCTTCCCCGCGCTTCCGCTCGCTGACGTCCCGAATCACGCTCTGGCAGTAGTGCCTGCCGTCCAGGTCCACCACTCGCGCACTGGCTTCCACGGGCATCGCGGAGCCGTCCTTGCGCCGATGTTCCGCCTCGGACACCGCCCACCCCTGCTTCACCACCGTTCGCCAGACCTCCGCCAATGCCCCCTGCCCGTTTGCGCTCCGCAGATCGCGAACGGACATCCGCGTGAGTTCTTCGCGGGTGTAGCCATACGCCTCTACCGCGCGATCGTTGGCCTCCACGATCTTTCCTTCCCCGTCGATGAGCAGGACAATATCGTTCACCTGGCTGCGCAAATGGGCGTAGCGCCCTTCCAAAGCTCTGCGCTCGAGGTCCGCCGCCAGGCGCAGCCGGCGGAGCCGTCCCTGCTGCAGACGCCAGACCAGTCCGAATACGGTCGCGCAGCCGGCCAGCAGCAGCCCCGCGATGACCATCATCATCAGGGAGCGCTGGCGCCAGGGCGCGTTCGCTTCCGCATCGTCCATCTTCGCCACCAGGGCCCACGGCGTGTCCGGAATCCTGCGCAGCGCCGCCAGAACGGGAACGCCGCGATAATCCACCCCCTCGCGGACTCCCGCCATTCCGCGAACGGCCATCGCCGCCGGCAGGTTGTTCCGTGGCGCCAGTGCGAATCGCAGCGCCGTGTCCTTCTTCCAGCGAAGCTCGTTCAGGAACAGGATCCGGCCCCCGCGCACGGCCACCAGCTCGATCTCCGCCGTGCGGCTGGGCACCGGCCAGGTCTGCATCGCCGGGTACAAAAATGTGGCCGCCTCCGCGCGCAGCACCACCACGGCGCTTCCTCGCCGAACGGGCGCGGCAAAGTCGAGGTAAACCGGACCCCCCTCGCGCCGTTGCAGGTCCGACATGGCCACTCGCCCGCTCTCGAGGGCTTCCCGGCCCAGCGACATCACTGCGTCATCCACCGGAAATGCGCGTCCGGATGCGGTCAGGCGAACTTGCCCGTTCCCTCCCAGCACCGCAATTTCCGCGTATCCGTTGACCCTCCGAAAGCTCTCCAGCCACCCCCGCGGCGCGCTGTCGTCCCCCCGTGCCGGCAACGCCGTTAGTGCCGGATTGTCGGCAATCACCACCGCGTCACCAATGCGTTCGTTCCGCCACGCGACAATCTGCTGGACTTTCAGATCCGCAATCGCCGAAAGCTGATTGCGCACCCCGGACTCCAGTATGTTTTCCTGCGCGCGCCGATAGCGATAACCGGCGACGCCAATCCCCGTGGCCAGCGCCACAAACGTGAGCGCCAAACCGAATTTCATCTTTGGAGATTCCCTGCTCCAGGCCGGAATCATGTATTGCGTATCGGCAAAATCAGGCGCGCTAAGATAAAGTGCTGTCAATGGATTCCCGGCGCCAGTTCCTCGAGAAAATGACCGGCCTCGCCGGCACCCTCGCCCTGCCTGCCCAGCGAGTGGCCGGAGCCAGCGATCGCCTGCGGCTGGGCGTAATCGGCTGCGGCGCGCGCGGCAACGAGCTGCTCCTGCAGGCGCTGCGCTGCCCCAACACGGAAGTCGGTGCTCTCGCCGACGTCTACACGCGCCGTCTCGAAGACGCCAGGCGGGTAGTGCCCTCGGCCGCCGCGTACTCCGACTATCGCCGTCTGCTCGATGACAAATCCATCGATGCGGTAATCATCGCCACCCCGCAGCACCTGCACTGCCGGCACTTCGTCGACGCGCTCGACGCCGGCAAACACGTCTACCAGGAAAAGACCATGGCATTCACCGTGGACCACGCCCGGCGGATGCGCGCGGCGTTTCAGAATGCCTCCAACCTGCTGGTCCAGATCGGCCACCAAAGCTGCTCGTCCGGGCACCTTGCCGACGCCGGCGCGTTCCTCGCCTCGGGCAAAGTGGGCCGCATCACCGCCATCAACATGCGCATGTACCGGAACACGCCGCACGGAAAGCCGCAGTGGTCCCGCCCCGTGTACCCCGACATGACGCCCGCCAGCATTCACTGGGAAGCGTTTCTCGGCGACGCCCCGGACCGTCCCTTCGACCCCCACCGCTACATCAACTGGCGTTTCTTCGACGACTACTCCGGCGGCAACGTCCACGAGAACATGTGCCACCAGCTCGCCTTCTGGTACAAAGCGCTGAACCTCGGCATTCCCGCGTCCGCCACCATGACCGGTGGCATATACCTGTGGCGGCAGGATGGCCGCGAGGTGCCCGACACCATGAGCGTCGCGCTCCAGCAGCCCGAGCAAATGCTCATCACCTGGGACTCCGGTTTCGGCAACAACCAGCCAGGCGTCACCGAAGAAATCCTGGGGACAGACGGAACGTTACTGCGCGGCCAGCACCTCCGCTACCTCCCTCAGAAGGTGAATCGTCCGCAGGGAGCCGAGGAAACCGGCCGCACCCCCACCGCCCTCAACGCGCACATGCGGGATTTCCTCGATTCGATTCGCCTCACCCGCGAGCCGGCCTGCCCGTTCGACCTCGGCTGGCGCGTCTCCATCGCCTGCCGCATGGCCGTGGAAAGCTACCGCGAGCGGCGCACGGTAAACTGGGACGCAGAGAACGAACGAATCGTCTAAGTTCCAAGTGGGGCAGCGCCATGCGCTGCCTGGGCTGACCCATGGAATTCGAGATCACCGCCGAACAGCAGCAGTTGCGCAAGAGCGTGCGCGAGTTCGCCGAAGCCGAAATCCGTCCGCACGCCGCCCGCTGGGACGAAACCCAGACCTTCCCCCGCGAAGCCATCCAAAAAGCGGCTGAAATGGGCCTGCTGGGAGCCATCTTCCCGGAGGATCTCGGCGGAGCCGGCCTCACCTACATCGACTACGCCGTCATCATCGAGGAACTCTCCCGCGTGGACCCATCGGTGGGCCTCATCGTCGCCGCTCACAATTCCCTCTGCACCAATCACATCTTCGTGGCCGGCACCGGCGAGCAAAAGCAGCGCTACATCCCGAAGCTCGCTTCCGGCGAGTGGCTGGGCTGCTGGTCCCTCACCGAGCCGGAGGCAGGGTCCGACGCCGCGGGCACCCGCACCACGGCCGTGCACGAAAATGGCTGCTGGGTCCTGAACGGCAGCAAGACCTTCACCACCAATGCGCACGACGCACAGGTCTGCGTGGCCATGGCGGTCACCGATCGCGCCGCCTCGAACCACGGCATCTCGGCGTTCATCATTGAGGCCGGATGGCCCGGCTTCCGTCCGGGCCGCAAGGAAAACAAGCTGGGCATGCGCGCCAGCTCCACCAGCGAAGTGCTGTTTACCGATTGCCGCCTCCCCGAATCGCAACTCCTCGGCAAGGCCGGCGAAGGCTTCGTTGATTCTCTCCGCATCCTCGACGGTGGGCGCATCTCCATCGCCGCGCTGGCTGTGGGGACCGCGCAGGGCGCCTACGAGGCCGCCCTCAAGTACTCCCAGCACCGCAAACAATTCGGGCGCTTTATCTCGGAATTTCAGGCCATCCAGCACAAGCTGGTGGACATGGCGACGAACATCGAGGCGGCCCGTCTGCTGGTGTTCCGCGCCGCCTGGCTCAAGGACCACGATCGCCGGGTGACCAAAGAGTCCGCCATGGCCAAGCTGTTCGCCTCCGAGATGGCCGTGCGCGTGTGCGACGACGCGCTGCAGGTGCACGGAGGCTACGGCTTCATCAAGGATTACCCGGTGGAGAAGTTCTACCGCGACGTCAAGCTCTGCACCATCGGCGAAGGCACCAGCGAAATCCAGCGGCTGGTCATCGCGAGGCAGTTGCTGAAGACGCGCGAGGGCGCGTGAAGGGCTCTTTGCCAGGCATGACGGAGAGTGCCTGGAGGAACCTGCGCGGCTCTTTCCGGGTGCCCCACCAACCATTCCTTGTCCGCACAACTTATTTGTAAGGAGTTCGAGCAATTTCGAAGAGCAGGCTGAAAAGGGCTGCGCTTCGCGATATCGCGCCGCCAGCCAGGCATCCGCTTGCGATCAGCTTTCCACCTCAAGCGTCATCGCTGATGGGCGCATTGGCTGCGGTGTGCTTGTGTCAAGCGCTCGCCTGAGGCGGCGTCCGAAGAGCAGGACCAACAGGCCACCCGTGCAGGCGATCGCTGCATGGAGCAACCAGAACGGCGCAGGGCCCATTCGTTCGTAGAACCCTCCAATCCAACCGATGAGATTGTTCGCCAAAAACAAAGACAGGAAGGCGATCCCCATCATGGTCGCGTTGACGCGGGCTGGCGCGGCCCGGGAGACCAGCGCCAGTAATGTGGGCCAGTAGTAGAGGAAAGCCACGCCCATTCCCGCCGCGCAAAGTGTCGGCCAGATTAGATTTATGCGTTCGCCCCTGGCGGACACGATGGCCGCTACGAGGATCAGGTGGCTGGCTGCGGCGATCCATGCGCCAATGCCGATTTTGGCGAGTTCCCCGGATTCACCGCGATGCGTCGCTTGCAGCCGCCATAGCCAGAAAAGCACCGGTACGGCCAGAATGCTCACCAGCGGGTCAATGGACTGAAACCATGGCACCGGGACTCTAAAGGAACCGACGCTGAGATCGACATGTTCCTGGATCCAGATCTTGAACACGTTGTACACCTGGTAATAGCTGATCGACTGGAATACCGTGATGAGGATGACAGCGACCAGCGCGCGCATAACGCGCCAGTCGGCGGGAGTAAGACGTTCGCTGTTTTGCCCGCGCCGGTCCACTCTGGCGGGCAGATACCGGTAGCCGCAGAGATAGGTTGCCAGGCCGCCCAGCATCAGGATCGCAGCCGCGCCAAAGCCATAATGCCAACCATAATACTGGGCCAGAAAACCGCACAACAAGGGCCCGAAGACCGCGCCACAATTGATGGCCATGCTGAAGATGGCAAACCCGTTGGTTCGCTGCGCATCGTCTCGATACAACGCCCCAACCTGGGTAGAAATATTGCCCTTCAGGAGGCCTGAGCCGATCACCAGCAGCAACAAGGCGAGCAGGAAGGTCCGGTCAAAAGCCATCGCAATATGGCCGGCGCTCATCGACAGGGCGCCTATCACCACCGCGTTGCGCTGTCCGATCCAGCGGTCGGCAATCAGCCCGCCGAACACCGGCGTGAAGTAGACGAAGCCCGAATAGAGCCCGAAAATCAGCGAACCCAGCCCCACCGGCGTGAGCGTTCCCGTGAGCGATTCCAGGATGCCGCGGAAAGCGGCGAAACCGGCAATTTTCTCGACATGCCCGGGCAGCAACAACTGGTTGACCATATAAAGTACCAGCAGCGCGACCATTCCGTAGAACGAAAAGCGCTCCCATGCCTCGGTGAACGCCAGGAAGAAAAGTCCCTTGGGATGGCCGAAGAACGATCGATCGCCCGCCAGCGGTGCTGGCTCGGTGCCTGTAATCATGTGTCCACCTCGTCGATGAGTCATTGTACCCGGATGGCCCCGCCGCGGCGCAGCCAAGCGTCTTGCCATCGGGAGAAGGGACCAGCTTTGCTGTTCGGAACACGGATCCGATAGGCGGCAGGCAGAGATGCCTGGCCCCACTGGCGCTGTCCGGCCCCGAAACATGCCATCCCGGTAGTGGACATCGGCCCGCGTCCATCAACAAACCTCGCTCCTCTAAATCAATCGATTAGCCGCAAGCCAGGAAGGAACCCAACGTGCCACCCATTGCATACCCCTGGGAGGCCCCATGGATCTTTGGCAAGACGTTCGTTTCGCGCTCAGAACCATGTGGAAGTCGCCGCGCGTCACCGCGACGGTGTTGCTTACCCTGGCGCTCGGGATCGGCGCCAATACCGCGATCTTCAGTGTAGTGAACGCGACCCTTTTCCGGCCGCTCCCGTTTCATCATCCGGAGCAATTGGTCGTATTGCACGCCGATCTGCGGGGGCTGGGCGCAAAGAGCGTCGGCTTTTCCGTTCCGGAGTTCGACGACCTGCGGGATCGCGCCGGCGTTTTCTCGGCCGTCTCGGTTGTATACCAGGGGCCGGGCAACCTGACCGGTGGTGAGCATCCCGAGCGACTGGAGACTGGGGTGGTCAGTCCCAATTATTTCAGTATTCTCGGGGCGCGCCCGCAACTCGGCCGCCTGTTCGAGCCCGGCGACACTGCGCCAGGATTCGCCGATGCCGTGGTGATCACCGATGGACTGTGGCGCCGCGAGTTCGGAGGAGAACGCGCCGTCCTCGGCCATCAAATGCGGCTCGATACCGATCTGTACACCATCGTGGGCGTACTTCCGCCGGACTTTCGGAATCCCTCATCGGCTGGCGCTGGTCCGGTGGAGGTATACGTCAGCGCGGGCTTTCGTGGCGATCCGTTTCCTCCGGCACAACGCAGCGCGCGAGTGTTGCCGGGCATGATTGGCCGGTTGAAGCCGGGGATGACGCTCGCCCAGGCCGAGGCCAGGCTGGCCACCTTCAGTGATTCGCTCCGCCGCGACTATGGCAGCGATTATCCGGCCGGTTCAGGCTGGACGCTGTCCGTGAGTCCGTTGAAGGAAGTCGTGGTCGGCAACACGCGGACGCTGCTGATTTCGCTCTTGCTGGCGGTGGCGTTCATTCTGTTAATCGCCTGCGTGAATGTAGCGAATCTTCTGTTAGCCAGTGCGTCGGCGCGGCAACGGGAGATCGCCGTGCGCCTCGCATTGGGCGCCAGCCGCGCGAGAATTGTCCGGCAACTGCTCACCGAATCGGCAGTCCTGAGTCTCTTTTCGGCGGCGGCCGGCGTCGGGGTTGCGACGCTCGGTTTGCAGTCGCTGATCGCCATGTTGCCGTCGCAACTTCCGCGCCTCAACGGCATTCATGTCGATGCGCGCGTGCTGGCGTTTTCTCTCACGCTCTCCTTGCTCACCACCGTGCTCTTCGGACTGGTGCTGGCGTTCCAGACCGGAGAGGTGGAACCATCGCTTTCCGGATTGCGCGAGCGCGGCGGTTCCGGATCGCGGCACGACAGCAAAGTCCGCCAGGCGCTCATTGGCGCGGAAGTCGCGTTGTCGTTGATGCTCTTGGTGGGCGCGGGAGTGTTGCTGCGGACGTTCTGGAATCTTCTGCAAGTGAATCCGGGGTTCAACTCGGAGCATTTGGTCGCGGGAAGCGTTTCGTTGCCGGTGCCCAACGATCCCAGGGCCGACATGTACGGCAAGCTCGAAACGCGCACCGCACTCGTTCGTGAGACGGTGCGGCGCCTTCGCGCCGTGCCGGGCGTGGAGAACGCGGCGTTGTCCAGCGTGGTTCCCCTGCAGGGCGCGCTGCGGCAGGACGGATACCGCGTGGAAGGCGCCCCCGAAAGCGGCGACGCTCCCACAGCGGTTCCCGTATCCGTGACGCCCGAATTCTTTCGGACCATCGGCGCGCCGCTGGTTCGGGGACGGGTGATTCAGGATACCGACGACACGCAATCGCGCCTGGTCGTGCTGGTGGATGAGACCGCGGCGCGCCATTTCTGGGGCACGCGGGATCCCCTTGGAAAGCGGATTCGTTCCGCGCGCGCCATCCGCGGGGGCAGAGTGCAGCCGACGCCCTGGTTTACGGTGGTGGGCGTGGTGGGCAACGTGAAGTTGGCCAGCCTGGATGAAAAGGATGTTCCGCACGTTTACACCAGCTTGTACCAGACGTCCGGGTACCAGACGCCTGGCAGGCTGCTGGGCGTGCTGGTTCGCGGCACGGGAGACCGCGCCCTGCTCAGCCGTGCAGTGCCGCGCGAAATTCAGTCGGTGGATCCCAACTTGCCGGTATCGCCGATCGTGGAAATGACCGAGCTGATGCGCCTCGGCGTCGGCGATCGCCGCTTCGCGGCGTCGTTGCTGGCGTGCTTCGCCGTGCTGGCGTTATTGCTGATGAGTATCGGAGTGTACGGCGCAGCGTCGTATGCCATTGTGCGCCGCCAAAAGGAAATCGGCGTTCGCTCCGCGCTGGGCGCCACGCCCGGCCAACTGGTGCAAATGGTTTTGCGCGAGGGCATGATTCCGATTCTGGTCGGACTGGCGGTTGGATGCATTGGCGCGGCGCTTTCCGGCCATCTGCTGGCCGCGCTGCTGTTCGAAGTGAGCTCCACCGACGCGAGCGTCTTCGCGGCCGCGGGAGTCACGCTGGTGGCGATCGGCATTCTGGCCAACTACCTGCCAGCCCGTCGCGCGGGACGCGTGGACCCCATTACGGCATTGCGAACCGAATAACGATGTGACACACCGGAAGTCTTTCCCTGGTGCATCGATCCAGCGGACGTTGTTTCCATACCACTAACGGCCTGTCGCACCAGCTCGAAGCGTAGGCCGCAGGTGCTACAATGTAGCACATGAAGACGGCCTCCGTCCGCGACCTCCACATCCGCACCTCCGAGTTGGTGCGTGAGGCCGCCGGCGGCGGTGTCATCGTGATCGCGCGTCGCGGAGAACCCGTGGCCGAATTGCGCCCCATCACAAAGAGGCCGGCAAAAACGCGGCTTCCCAGCATGGCCGGTCTTTGGCGGCGCTTTCCGTCGGTAGCCACCGACAGTGGGCGCTTTCTCGAAGAGGACCGCTGAAGCGTGTACCTCGATTCCGCGTATCTCGCGAAGTATTACGTCAACGAACCGGACGCTCCCGCGGTCCGCAAGGCGATACGCCGCGCAGCCAGCTTGTGTTCATCGTCCTGGGCGCTTCCCGAAGTGACCTGCGTCTTCCGCCGGCACGTGCGGGAGAGATCGTTAACTCTTGCGCAAGGCCGCGAGTTGATCGATCTGTTCCGGCGCCATGTCGAAAGCGGCGTTTGGAATCTGACGCCGGTATCAGAGCCGCTGCTGCGCAAGACGGCAACTTTGATCCGCGGGCTCCCGCTGGACTTTCCCCAGCGGGCCGGTGACGCCATTCACATAGCGACCGCGCTGGAAGTAGGCGAAACGGAAATCTGGACCAACGATCGCCACCTGCTCGCCGCCGCGGCCCACTTCGGCATCGCCGGACGCAGCGCCTGAAGCTGTCTCTTCCGAATCCAATACCGAAACACATTCCCCGCCAGCGTGTCCAACAGTAGGAGTGACACCATGGTCGAAACGCTTCACAACTTCGCCGACGCCATCGAAGACCTGATAACCATCAACCGTGACGCCGAGCAGGGCTTTCGGGCCGCCGCCGATGCTGTCGTCGACCCCGAGCTCAAGCACTTGTTCGTCGAGCTCTCCACTCAGCGCGCCGGATTTGCCTCGAAAATCCAGGAATCGGTGCGCAGCCTCGGATTCGAGCCTTCCAATCCACTCGGCGCGGCCGGCACGCTCCACGGCATGTGGATATCGTTCAAGGGCGCGGTCCTGGCCAACAAGGAACACGCTGCCCTCGAAGAAGCCGAACGCGCGGAGGATCAGTCCATGAAGACCTACCGCGAAGCGCTGACCATGATTTTGCAACCCGATCTGCGCGGCGTCGTGGAACGCCAGTTCGCCTCCATTCAGGACTCCCAGGCGCGCATCCGGGCCCTGCGCGACCAGACGGCCCCGGTCCCCGCCGCGAAATCCTGACTGAGTATCGGAAGCGGGCTGCCCCGACGGGCCTTCGCCGCTTACACGCGCGGCTCGGAAACGTAGCTACCTGTTTGCAGGTGGTTACCGAACCGCGACGGTGACGGAGCGGGGACCAGATAGCCCTTTTCAGCATCGCGCACGTCTCGGCGGAACATTTCTTTTCGACGCTGGAAATCGACCCGCCCTCGAAACCCCACACCGGATTCCCGGCCAGCCCCGCGGCGGGAACCTCAACCTGAGAAACGAGCATCGAGGATGGCGCCGTAGGTGCCGGACTCGTATGCTCCATCGCCAAACCGGAAAGAATCAAAACCGCCAATCCCGCAAGGGAAGCCGCGCCAATCATGAGTCCCCTGGCCCAGCCCGCGGGTCCCTGAACAAAACGAAAAACCAGCCCCACCCCCAGCAGAATTCCCGCTATGCCCCCCACCGGACCAAACGTGAAGAGGCTGCTCATCTCCGTGCCGCCGGAGTTCGAACCGTAAATCGTACTCATCCAGACAGCGGCGCCCGCGCCGAACGCAAAGAAACCCGGAACTCCGGGAACGGTACAACCTACCGTGGGCCGGAATCCAAAGCTGCACGGTGGTAGACTCATAGCGCTCCCGTGTCGCCACGGCTTTCCACCTCGATCCTGCTTCTCTGGTTCCTCTCTTCGAACCACCTTGCAGCCAGCCCGGCCAGCCCCGCCCGCTCGCTGGCAGCGCCGCCTGCATCGGAAATCATCGTGATGGGATTCGTCGGCGGATTCGTCCGGCATAACGATTCCGTTCATCAGGAAGTGCAGCTCGCCGCTCGTCTGCAAAAAGATTACCCCGGCGTGGACGTCAGCGTATTCGCGAACCACGTGGGCCGGCGGGCCCATGAGCAGATCCTCCGATTGCTCGATACCGACCACGACGGGACCCTGTCCGCGGCGGAGAAACGCAACGCCCGCGTCATTCTCTATGGGCATAGCTGGGGCGCATCTGAAGCGGTCACCACCGCCCGAACGCTTCAGAAGGACGGGGTTCCGGTGTTGCTGACCATTCAGGTGGACAGCGTTTCGAAGCCCGGCAATGACGACCGCTTTATCCCGGCAAACGTAGCGCGCGCCGTCAATTTCTACCAGCTCGACGGGCTGCTTCACGGCCAGCGCCGCATCGTCGCTATCGATCCTCTGCGCACCCGCATCCTCGGAAATTTTCAGTCCGATTACCGGACCAGTCCCATCCGCTGCCCCGGGTATCCGTGGTACGCCCGGCTCTTCATGAAGCCTCACATCGAGATCGAATCCGATCCTCGTGTTTGGAATCAGGTCGATTCCCTCATCCGCTCGGAACTGCCGTCCGTCACCGCCAGCCGATGACGGCAATCTGCAAATTCTTTAATCCCTGTCCTCCGCGACTTACCAAACACCCGCCGCGCATCGTCCAGGGCCCGTGCTAGGTTGCAGACAAGAGTCCGTTGCTCCATCGCCGGAGAGGCGGATCACGAGGCGTGGGGAATTCTAGACACCTCTGCGCAACGTTGCGAGCGGCGACGTCCGCCGGTACGAAAACTGGTCCCAGGCCGTTGCGGGTTATGAAACGGTCTCTTCGCCGTGAGGGTTAATCGAGCGGCTCGGGGGGCCTTCTTAAATTGTTCTGCCGGCCAAAAGGCCGATGATAAATTTGGACCAGTGCTGAAAGACAGCGAACGTGCCGAGATCGCCCGCTTGTGGGCGCGCAAAACCCAGCAGGACCAGCGCCAGCTCCCCAAGGCGGAGCGGCGCCGCAATCTCGAACCCGCCAGCGCCGAATTCATCTGCGCGCTGGCTGCCGGCATCAACGCCCGGCGGCTGCTCGAAATCGGAGGCTCCAGCGGAATCTCCACCATCGCGCTGGCCGTGGCGGCGCGCGAAACCGGCGGCCGGCTGACCTCTCTCGAAATCGAGCCGGAGCGCCAGGCCGAAGCGCGCGAGACCATTCTCCGCCTCGGTCTCCACAACCACGTCGAATTCATTCTGGGCGACGCGGCCCTGGCCATTCCTCGAGTCCCCGCTCCGCTCGACTTCGTCCTCATCGATTGCGAAAAGGACGACTACATCCGCTTCTTCGACATGATCCCCGCCGCCCCCGGCACGGTGATCGTCGCCGACAATATTCTGTCGCACGAGTTGACCGATTACGTCGCGCACGTCCGCGCGCGCGGCGGCGTCCAGTCCGTCACGCTCCCCATCGGCCAGGGATTGGAATTGACTCGGATCTCCTGAACCCGCCGGCTTACCGAACCGCGACGGTGACGGAGCGGCCAACGTCCTAAGCCTTACCGAACCGCGACCGGTGACGGAGCGGCCAGCCTTCTAACTAAGCCGGGTAAGATCCGGCGATATAGCTGTGCAGTTGCTTGATGGTGTCCTCGTGCGCGGAGATGATCCAGTTCACCAGATCGCCAATCGAGATCACCCCCACCACCGCGCCGTCCTCCACCACCGGCAGATGGCGCGCGCGCTCGCCCGTCATCAGCGCCATGCATTCGTCCACCGTGTGGTCGAGCGTGATGGTGATGGGGGTTCGCATGATCTCGCGCACCTCGGTCTCGCGCGACGATTTGCCTTTCAGCACGATATTGCGGGCGTAGTCGCGCTCGGCGATGATGCCCACCAGACGGTTGCCTTCCATCACCAGCAGCGCGCCGACGTTCCGGTCGGACATCGTGGCCATGGCGTCGTAAACGGAAGCATGTGGGGAAATGGTCCAGATTTCACCGCGCTTGCGTTGGAGAATTGAACGGACAGGGTCATTTAACTGCATGACATCGTTCCCTCCTGTGGGATGCGAGGTTACCCTGTTTCGTGTCCTTTTGCAAGTAAAATCAAGCATCTGGAGAGTGCTCGCACAGGCGCGGCGCTACAATTCTGGTCCGGCAATATGAATTGAGGAGGAAGCCTTGCATCCATCCGTCAACGCCGCGTTCCGAGCGTTCAACGAACCGTTCGAGGGGGTAGTGCCGTGGATGTACCTCGACATCAAAGGCCTGGTGACGGTGGGGGTCGGCAACCTCATCGACCCCGTTGAGCTGGCCGTCCCGCTTCCCTTCCGCTTCCGTGCGCAACCCGCCGTTCTGGCCACACCCGCGCAGATCGCCGCCGAGTGGAGCCGCATCAAGAACAACCCGGCTCTGGCGAAGGCCGGTTATCGGGCCTGCCAGGCGCTCACCGAACTCGGGCTCGATGAAGCCGGTATCGATTCCCTCGTCGCCGCCCGCCTTGCGTCGAACGAGGCGTCGCTAAAGAAATACGGGCCGTTTGAAGAGTTCGACGCCTGGCCCGCGGATGCGCAACTGGGCTTGCTGAGCATGGCCTGGGCGCTGGGTCCGGGAGGGCCGCCCGCTTTCCCGCGTTTCGCGGCGGCGTGCCGCGTCCAGGATTTCGCCGGAGCTGCCACCGATTGCGCCATCAGCGAGCGTGGGAACCCCGGAGTCGCTCCCCGCAACGCGGCTAATCGGACCCTGTTCGGGAATGCCGCGGTGGTCCGCTCAGGCGGGGCGGCCGCCGGTTATGACCCCTCCCGGCTCTACTATCCGAAGATCCTGGTCGCGGGCCGGGTCTAAGGTGCTTCCCTGAAAAAGCCGATAAGAGTACGGGAGATTCGGCTCGTGCTCCGACGCCTCCGCGGCGCCATTGCCTGGTTGCTGGTTGTGTGCGCCACAAGTGTCTCCTATGGTCTGAACCGGGATCGAAATCTCGACCAGTACGGTCATGATGTGTGGACCTCGCAGAACGGTCTTAGCGGGGAGGCCGTGTATCAGATCCTGCAAAGCCCCGACGGATACCTCTGGCTGATGACTTCGGCCGGCCTGGTGCGGTTTGATGGAGTCCGGTTCGTCCCCGTCGAACTGCTGGTGCAAGGCCATCCCGTCAATGAGCCGGTCATGGCCATCTGCAAAGGCGCCGATGGCGATTTGCTGATTCGCACCAGGTCGAGGACGCTGCTCTACCGCGATGGGGTCTTCTCGGATTACCGGCCACCCGCCGCGCTGCCCGACGGCAGCGTGAGAGTCATGTTCGAATCCCGCGAGCACCAGGTTTTCGTCGGCGCCGACGACTTCATCTACGTCGTCGAAAACGGCGGCCTGCGCATGCTGCTGCGGGGCACCGGATGGATCTACGGCTTCCTCGAAGACGAGCAGGGCACGGTGTGGATCGGAGGCTCGACGGCGCTCTATTCCTGGAGCCAGGGCCGCCTCACCACGTTTGACCGGTTTCATGACAACCTGCGAACCACCGCTCTGGCGGAGAGTAGCGATGGGCGGGCGTGGCTGGGCACGCTGGACGGGCTGTATCAGATGGACCTCAGCGGGCGCGGTGCCGAACCGGTAGCTCGAGAAAAAATCCGCGGCGCCGTGAACGCCGTTCGCACGGACCGGGATGGCAATCTGTGGATCGCCTCGAATGCCGCCGGGCTGTGGCGAATGTCCGGCGGTCGGGTCTCCTCCTTCAGCGCGCTCGATGGCCTGAGCGACAGCCGGGTTCTCTCGCTGTTCGAGGATCGCGAAGGAAGCCTCTGGGTGGGCACCGCAAGCGGACTGGACCGCTTCCGCGACACCCGCTTCACCACGTTCACCGTCAAGGAAGGTCTGCCGTCGAATGAGACCGCCATGGCCACCGAGACCCGTGACGGAAGTCTGTATGTATTCTGCAGCGGCGGAGGCCTGGCGCGCATTCGCAACAACATGGTGACCGCAATCACCCGCAAGGACGGACTGCCCAGCGCCTATGGGAATGGAATGTTCGAGAGCCGGGACGGCAGTCTCTGGCTGGGCACCACCGGAGGACTGACCCAATATAAGGACGGAAAGTTCAAGCAGTACACCGCCCACGGGCGTCTGTCGAACTACTACATCTCGGCCATCAGCGAGGATGATGAAGGGTTGATCGTGACCACGTCGGAAACGCTCGCCCTGCGGTTCCGCGATGGCGAGGTCCGGCCCCTGACCATCCGCGGCCAGACCACTCCGCTTTCCGCGCCGGGCAACTACACGTTCGCCATCGATCGGGATTCTTCCGGAACGCTCTGGTTTGGCACGGTGCGCGGATTGTTCAAGTTCTCGCGCGGCGCGCCTCCCAGCGAGGCCTGGCAAAAGCAGATCGACTTTCCCGTTACCTCGATTTTCAACGATGACCGCGGCAGTCTCTGGCTGGGCGGAAGAGTATCCGGCGTGACCCGGTATTCCATCCGCGACGGCCGGGTCACCCGCTACGCCAAAGCCTCCGGCCTGTTTGACGACTATCCCACGCGCATCCTGGCCGACAGCGCGGGAAACCTCTGGATCAGCACGCCTAACGGAATCTACCGGGCTCTCCGGCAGCAGTTGGACGACCTCGCGGCGGGACGCATTTCCACCATGCAGACGGCTCGCTATGACACCGCCGACGGCATGAAAACAAGCGAAGCCTCGTCGACCGCCCAACCGGCGGGCTGGCGCGCGCGCGATGGAAGGCTCTGGTTCACCACGCAAAAGGGTGTGGTGGCCATCGATCCCACCCACCTGCATCTCAATCAAATGATTCCCCCGGTGGTGATTGAGGAAGTAGTGGCCGATGGGAAGACGCTTCACGGGCGGGACGGCCTGCAGCTTACGCCCGGGATGGATCGGATTGAATTTCACTACACCAGCCTCAGCCTGCTGGTTCCGTCCAGGGTGCGTTTCCGCTACAGACTGGAAGGATACGACAAGGACTGGGTGGACGCGGGCTCCAGCCGCGAGGCCGACTATACCCACCTTCCGCCCGGGTCCTATCAGTTCCGCGTCATCGCTTCGAATGGCGACGAAGTCTGGAATGAACAGGGCGCCTCGCTGCGGCTGGCTCTGGAGCCGCATCTCTATGAGACGTTGTGGTTCTATTTGTTTTGCGGGCTGGCGGTCGGGCTGATTGCCTTCGCCAGTCAGAGATACCACACCCGGCGGCTGCGCACCCGCGCCGGCGAGCTGGCGCGCGTGGTGGCGGAGCGGACCGAAGAGCTGCGTAAAGCCAAGGAAGCGGCGGAGGGGGCCAGCCGCGCCAAGAGCGAATTTCTGGCCAACATGAGCCACGAAATCCGCACGCCGATGAACGGAATTCTCGGCATGACCGAGCTCACTCTGGAAACCGAGCTCACCGTCGAGCAGCGCGACAACCTGACCACCGTAAAGCAGTCCGCCGATTCGCTGCTCACCATCATCAACGACATTCTGGACTTCTCCAAGATCGAGGCGGGGAAACTCGATCTCGATTCCGTCGAATTCAACTTGCGCGACAGCCTCGAGGAAAGCGTTCGCGCGCTCGCGCTCCGCGCCACCGAGAAGAATCTCGAACTCGTCTGCGACATTGCCAATAATGTCCCGGAGATGGTCCTGGGAGACCCCGTGCGGCTGCGCCAGATCACCGTGAATCTGCTGGCCAACGCCATCAAGTTCACGGAACGCGGAGAGGTGGCGCTGGAAGTGACCGCGGAAGAACGCGAGCCGGACCGGGTAACGCTTCACTTTGTGGTCCGCGACACCGGTATCGGGATCCCGCGCGACAAACAGGACGCTATCTTCGCCGCCTTCACCCAGGCCGACACCTCCACCACGCGCAGATACGGGGGCACCGGGCTGGGGCTCACCATTTCCACTCGTCTGGTGCAAATGCTGCGAGGACGGCTGTGGGTGGAGAGCGAACCGGGCCAGGGAAGCCGGTTCCATTTCACGGTGCGGTTTGAAATCGGCGCTTCGGCCGGACCGGAAGCGCGGCAGGCCGGCCCCGGCGATCTGGTTGATACCGCCGTGCTGATCGTCGATGACAACGCGACCAACCGGCGCATCCTCAGCAACATGGTGAGCCAGTGGGGTATGCAGGCGGCGGTCGCGGACGGCGGTTCCGGAGCCATTGATCTGCTTCGCGAAGCCCGCGAACGCGGCCGTCCCTTTGCGTTGCTCCTGTGCGATCTGCACATGCCGGAAATGGACGGTTTCACGCTGGTCCGCAATCTTCGCGAGGGCGCGCTGCTCGACGATACCCGGGTGATTCTGGTCACATCCAGCGGACAGCGCGGCGATGCCGCTCGCAGCCGCGAGCTGGGGATAGCAAGTTACCTTACCAAGCCGCTGCGCCAATCAGAATTGCGCGCGGCGATCCTGACCGTGCTCGGCGCCAGAGTCTCGGATGGAGCGCCGCCGCCCCCGGCGAAGCGGCCTTCACTCATCGAAAACCGGTGCAAGCTGCGCGTCCTGGTGGCGGAAGATAACGCCGTGAATCAGAAGGTAGCGCGGCAGTTGATCGAGAAACGCGGTCATGCGGTGGTGCTCGCGGCGAACGGCCTCGAAGCCATTAAGACCATGAAAGAACAGGACTTCGACCTTGTGCTGATGGACGTCCAGATGCCTGAGATGGACGGATTCGAGGCTACCATGAGGATTCGTGCGGACGAAAAGTCCACCGGCCGGCGGCAGCGCATCATCGCCATGACCGCCCACGCCATGAAAGGGGACCGCGAGCGGTGCCTCGCCTGCGGCATGGACGGGTACCTGGCAAAGCCCATCCGCGCAAGCGAATTGAACGAAGCGCTCGAGCAGTCCGAATCCGCCCGCGCTCAAATGGACCCACTACCCCTCTGAATGGGCGTTTGACAAGCTGGCGTCCTCCCGATATGATGGGAGGGTTTGGCGAGTCGAGCTTTCTGCTCCTGTGCTACCACTGTCTGATAAGGATTTAACCATCCTGCGGTAATCGGGCGGTCCGGCCAGGGGTCGGCCCCGCTGTTCCGGGCGGAAACACCGCTTCGGCGCATGGGCTTGTCCACGGTAAGTCCCTCGCAAGAAGGGGAGCGGCAATCGGTAACACGCTCTCCGGGCTAACAGAACAAAGTAACCTCTCGTACGGTGTGTGAGTGCGCGCGTCGCGCCATGCCATGCGGAAGGGTGGTTGGGTTTGGGAAACGCGTAGAGAGGAATTCTGTGCCGACGTTCAATCAACTGGTGCGTAAAGGGCGGCGTCCGACAAATTATAAGACCGCGAGTCCGGCCCTGCAGGCCTGCCCGCAGAAGCGCGGCGTTTGCACGCGCGTCTACACCACCACCCCGAAGAAGCCCAACTCGGCCCTTCGCAAGGTGGCGCGCGTCCGTTTGACCAACGGCATCGAAGTCACCACCTACATTCCCGGCGTCGGCCACAACCTGCAGGAGCACTCCATTGTGCTTATCCGCGGCGGCCGCGTAAAGGATTTGCCGGGTGTTCGATATCACGTGGTGCGCGGCACGCTGGACGCGGCCGGCGTCGCCGACCGCAAGCAGAGCCGATCGAAGTATGGCGCAAAACGGCCCAAGGGGCCCCAGAAATAGGCCGAGGTAGCAGATGCCACGCAGAAGAAGAGCGGAAGTTCGAGAAATCCTGCCGGATCCGGTGTACAACTCCACCCTGGTGGAGAAGTTCGTCAATTCGATGATGTGGATGGGCAAGAAGAACGTCGCCCAGGGGATCTTCTACGAATCGATGGACAAGATTCGGGAGCGCTCCGGCGACGACCCGCTGAAGCTGTTCAAGAAGGCGGTGGAGAACGCCAAGCCGATGCTCGAGGTGAAAACCCGGCGCGTCGGCGGCGCCAACTATCAGGTGCCGGTGGAGGTTTCGCAGAACCGCCGCACCAGTCTGGCGTTGCGCTGGATCATTGGCCAGGCGCGTTCGAGGCCCGAGAAAGGGATGCCCGACAGGCTCGCCAACGAGTTGCTGGATGCGGCCAATTTACGTGGAGGAGCGATCAAGAAAAAGGACGATGTTCATCGGATGGCCGAGGCCAACAAGGCCTTTGCACACTACCGGTGGTAGGCGTCAGGGAAGCAGGTCCTGACCCGCGAGGGCAGTGGACCGAGAGGCACTGATATGTCACGAACAGTACCGATCGATAAAATGCGGAATATCGGCATCATGGCGCACATCGATGCCGGTAAGACCACCACTACCGAACGTATCCTCTATTACACCGGACGTACGCACAAAATCGGCGAAGTTCATGAAGGCACGGCCATCATGGACTGGATGGAACAGGAGCAGGAGCGCGGCATCACCATCACCTCCGCCGCCACCACCTGCGAATGGCGCGACATCACCATCAACATTATCGACACCCCCGGGCACGTCGATTTCACCGCCGAAGTGGAGCGCAGCCTGCGCGTGCTCGATGGCGCGGTAGCCGTGTTCGACGCCGTGGCCGGCGTACAGCCGCAATCGGAAACGGTGTGGCGCCAGGCCGATAAGTACGAAGTTCCGCGCATCTGCTTCATCAACAAAATGGACCGCGTGGGCGCGGATTTCTATCACGCCATCGACACTATCGTGGATCGTCTGCAGGCGCGGCCAGTGGCCATTCAGATTCCGGTGGGCGCCGAGGATCAGTTCAAGGGCATCGTCGACCTGGTCGCCATGAAGGCGATCATCTGGCGCGATGAAACGCTGGGCGCCGAATACGACGTTGAGGAAATCCCCGCGGACCTGTTGGAGAAAGCAAAAGCGTTTCGCGAGCAGATGATCGAAGCGGTGGCCGAGCACGACGATCATCTTTTCGAGAAGTTCGTACACGGCCAGACTATTTCGAACGAAGAGATCATGGCCGGCATTCGCAAGGCCACCATCGCGCAGAAGATCTTCCCGGTCATCTGCGGCACCGCGTTCAAGAACAAGGGCGTGCAGAACCTGCTGGACGCCGTGGTGGATTTCCTCCCCTCCCCGGTGGACGTTCCGCCGGTGAAGGGCACGCTGCCGGGCAATCACGACATTGTGGAAGAACGCGCCACCAACGACGAAGCGCCGTTCTCCGCGCTCGTCTTCAAGATCATGACCGACCCGTTTGTCGGCCAGTTGGCGTTCATCCGCGTGTATTCGGGCCGTCTGGGCGCGGGCGAGAGCATTTTCAACGTTGCCAGAAACCGGCGCGAGCGCGTCGGACGCCTGGTGAAGATGCACGCCAACAAGCGCGAGGAAATCACCGAAGTGCTGGCCGGCGACATCTGCGCGGCCGTCGGGTTGAAGAACGTAGCCACCGGCGACACCATCTGCGACGAAAAAGCGCCGATTCTGCTCGAGAATATCGATTTCCCGGAGCCGGTGATTCAGCTCGCCATCGAGCCGAAGACCAAGGCCGATCAGGAAAAGCTGGGCGTGGCCATCCAGAAGCTGGTGCAGGAAGACCCCACCCTGCGGGTGTCCACCGACGCCGACACCGGACAGACCATTCTGGCCGGCATGGGCGAGCTGCATCTGGAAATCATCGTTGACCGCATGCAGCGCGAGTTCAACGTGGGCGCCAACGTGGGCAAGCCGCAGGTGGCCTATCGCGAAACCATCCGCAACGAAGCCGAGTACGATTACACGCACAAGAAGCAGACCGGTGGAAGCGGCCAGTACGCCCGCACCAAGCTGCGCGTGGAACCGTTCCCGGGCGGCGGATTCGAGTTCGAGAACGAGATCCGCGGTGGCAACATTCCCAAGGAGTTCATCCCGGCCATCGAGAAGGGCGTGAAAGAGGCGCTGGAAGGCGGCATTCTCGCGGGTTATCCGGTGGTGGACGTGAAAGTGGCGGTGTACGACGGCGCTTATCACGAAGTGGATTCCTCGGAAATGGCCTTCAAGATCTGCGCTTCCATCTGCCTGAAGGAAGCTTGCAGGAAGGCCAAACCGGTTCTGCTGGAGCCGGTGATGAAGGTGGAAGTGGTGGTTCCGGAAGAGTACATGGGCGCGGTGAACGGCGACCTGAGTTCGCGTCGCGGCCGTCTGGAAGGGACCGAGATTCGCGGGACGACGTACCTGATCAAGGCCATGGTGCCGCTGTCGGATATGTTCGGGTACGCCACCGAACTCCGCTCGCGTACGCAGGGCCGAGGCAGTTTCACAATGCACTTCGGACAGTACGAAGAAGTGCCGCGCAATATTTCGGAAGAGATAGTGGCCCGGGTGCAGGGAAGGGTGACGAAGTAGGGCAGCACGGACTGGTGCTGCGCCTGGGCAAAAGTTGGAAACCGGCCCGTGGCGAGCAGGCAGTGGCGAGAGTTCAGAAGTAGTCAGGAGACAGAATGGCGAAGGAAAAATTCGATCGCAGCAAACCGCACGTAAACATCGGGACGATCGGGCACATCGATCACGGGAAGACGACGCTGACGGCGGCGATCACGAAAGTGCTGGGGAAGCACAACCCGAAGGTGAAGTTCCGGAGTTTCGATTCCATCGACAACGCGCCGGAAGAGAAGGCGCGGGGAATCACCATCGCGGTGGCGCACATCGAGTACGAGACGGCCAACCGGCATTACGCGCACGTGGATTGCCCGGGGCATGCCGACTACATCAAGAACATGATCACCGGGGCGGCGCAGATGGACGGGGCCATTCTGGTGGTGGCGGCCACCGACGGGCCGATGCCGCAGACGCGGGAACACGTGCTGCTGGCGCGGCAGGTGGGCGTGCCGTCGATCGTGGTGGCGCTGAACAAGGTCGACATGGTGGACGACCCGGAACTGCTGGAACTGGTGGAGCTGGAAGTACGGGAGCTGCTGTCGAAGTATCAGTTCCCGGGGGACGATCTGCCGGTGGTGCGGGTGAGCGCACTGGGCGCTCTGAACGGCGAGGCGGACTGGGAAAAGACGGTGGACGAGCTGATGGAGCAGGTGGACAAGTATGTCCCCATGCCGGAGCGCGTCATCGACAAGCCGTTTCTGATGCCCATCGAAGACATCTTTTCGATTCAGGGCCGGGGCACGGTGGTGACCGGGCGCGTGGAGCGGGGGATCGTGAAGGTGGGCGAGGAAATGGAGATTGTGGGCTTCCGGGACACCCGCAAGACGGTAGTGACGGGCGTGGAAATGTTCAAGAAGCTGCTGGACGAAGGGCGGGCCGGGGACAACGTGGGGCTGCTGCTGCGCGGAATTGAGAAAGACGACGTGGAGCGCGGGCAGGTGATCGCCAAGCCGGGTTCGATCAAGCCGCACAAGAAGTTTCTGGGATCGGTGTACGTGCTGAGCAAGGAAGAGGGAGGGCGGCACACGCCGTTCTTCAAGGGATACCGGCCGCAGTTCTATTTCCGGACGACGGACGTGACCGGGGTGGCGCAGTTGCCGGAAGGCATGGAGATGGTGATGCCGGGCGACAATGTGACCCTGGAAGTGGAGCTGATTACGCCGGTGGCCATGGACAAGGGGCTGCGGTTCGCGATCCGCGAGGGCGGCCGCACGGTGGGCGCCGGTACGGTTACGGAGATTGTGGAATAGCCGAACGAATCGAGAGCCCGGCTCTCGGAGTGCAAAAAAGATGAGCTTACGAGAACGCATCCGCATCCGCTTGAAGGCCTACGATCACCGCATTCTGGATCAGTCGACCACGGAGATCGTGCATACGGCGAAGAGGACCGGCGCGCAGATCGCGGGCCCCATCCCGCTTCCCACGGTGAAGAACCGCTACACCGTTCTGCGTTCGCCGCACGTGGACAAGAAGAGCCGCGAGCAGTTCGAAATTCGCACGCACAAGCGTCTGCTCGACATCCTCGAGCCCACCCAGGACACCGTGGATGCGCTGATGAAGCTGGATCTGCCGGCCGGCGTGGACGTGGAGATCAAGGCGTTTGGAAAAGGGCGCTGAGAGGTAGAAGATGAGCCCAGGGATTCTTGGCAAAAAGATCGGTATGACGCAGGTGTTCCGCGCGGACGGGCAAGTGGTCCCGGTGACCCTGCTTAAGACGGGCCCCTGCGTGGTGGTGCAGCGGAAGACGCCGGCCACCGACGGGTACGACGCCGTGCAGCTTGGTCTGGTGGAGTTCGCCAAAGCGAAACACACCACCAGGCCGGAGGCGGGCCATCTCAAGAAGGCTAACGCCGAGGGCGTGCGGTTTCTCCGCGAGTTCCGGCTGGCCGAAGGCGGCGGCGACCTGAAGCTGGGCGACCGCGTGCTGGCCGACGAGTTCAAGCCCTCCGACATTGTGGACGTGATTGGCATCAGCAAGGGCCGCGGGTTCGCGTCGCTGATGAAGCGCCACAATTTCCGTGGCGGTCCCAAGTCGCACGGCTCCATGTTCCATCGCGCTCCCGGGTCCATTGGCGCGTCCAGCTTCCCCAGCCGGGTTTTTCCGGGAACGCGCATGGCCGGTCACATGGGTACGCAGCGGGTGACCATCCGCAACCTGGAAGTGGTGCAGGTGGATTCCGAGGATAACGTCCTGATGGTGAAAGGCGCGGTGCCCGGCCCCAACGGCGGCTACGTGCTGGTTCGCAGGGCGAAGAGGTAACGGGCGATGCCGAACGTTGACATTATCGATTTGAATAATCAGAAGGTCGGCGAAATCGCACTCGCCGACGACGTGTTCGGCGCCGAAGTGAACGAAGCGCTGATTTACGAAGCGGTGCGGAACTATCAGGCGGGCCAGCGCCGCGGTACGGCGTCCACCAAGACGCGGCACGAAGTGGCCGGCTCCGGCAAAAAGCTGTGGCGGCAAAAGGGCACCGGGCGCGCGCGCATGGGTTCCATCCGCTCGCCGCTGTGGCGGCATGGCGGCACCACGCACGGTCCGCAACCGCGCGATTACAGCTATAAGCTTTCAAGGAAGATGCAACTGGGAGCGCTGCGCTCCGCGCTTTCCGGGAAACTGCGCGACGGCGAACTGCGCGTAGTGCAGACGTTCAACCTGGCGGACCACAAATCGAAAAATGTGCGCGCCGCGCTGGATCGCCTGGAAATCACTCGAAAAGTGCTTCTGGTGGACGGCGAGAACCGCAACCTAGAACTGGGTTCGCGCAATCTGGAAGGCGTCAAGCTGGTTCCCACGCGCTCCGTCACGGTGTACGATCTGCTGGCGCACCAGCAGGTGCTGCTGTCCGAAGCCGCCGCGCGCAAGCTGAGCGATTCGCTGGCGGCCGTGAAGGACGCGAGCGCGAAAACCACGGAAGTGGACGACGCCGCCGCGAAAAAGTCGAGCGCGAAGAAGGTAGTGGCGAAGGCCGCGGCCGCGAAAACTACCCGGGCGAAGGACGCCGCGGCGAAGAAGACGAGCGCCAAAGACGCCACCGCGAAAGCCGCGAAAAAGGCCAGTCCGAAAGTGGCCAGCCCCAAAGCGGAGAAGCCGAAGAAGGCAAGCGTGAAAAAGGCAAGCGCGAAAGCGGCGAAGCCGAAAAAGGCGGAGGCCTGAACATGGACGTATACCAGGTACTCAAGAAGCCCATCGTTACCGAAAAGGCTCAGGAAAAGAAGGACGGCGAGCGAACGCTCTGCTTTGAAGTAGCCCCGGCCGCGAGCAAGACCGAGATCCGGGCCGCGGTGGAGTTGCTCTTCAAGGTGAAGGTGGAAGATGTGAGAACGTCGATGGTGGCCGGCAAGCTGCGCCGGCGCGGCCGGTTCTCCGGCTACCGTTCGGACTGGAAGAAGGCGTATGTTCGCCTCAAGACCGGCGCCAAAATGCCCGAATACGCGGAGATCTAGCCGATGCCGATCAAGAAATATTCACCGGTAACTCCGTCGCGGCGCTTCACCACCGTGGTGACCCGCGAGGACGTCACCAAACAGACTCCGGAGAAGTCGCTCACCGCGGGCAAGAAGCGTAGCGGCGGCCGCAACAACCTGGGCGAGATCACCATCTGGTGGCGGGGCGGCGGGCACAAGAAGTCCTATCGTGAAATCGATTTCAAGCGGGACAAGACGGCCGTGCCGGCGAAAGTGGCGGCCATCGAGTACGATCCCAACCGCTCCGCGCGCATCGCGCTGTTGAATTACGCCGACGGGGAAAAGCGCTACATCATCGCCCCCGTGGGACTCACCGTGGGACGCACCGTGGTGAGCGGCCCGGACGCGGACATCCTGGTGGGCAACGCGCTTCCGTTGAAGAACATTCCCGCCGGCACGGTGGTTCATAACATCGAGCTGCGGCCGGGCAAGGGCGGCCAGATGGCGCGGTCGGCCGGCACGCAGGCGCAACTGGTATCCAGAGAAGGCGGCGTGGCGTTGCTGAAGCTGCCCTCCGGCGAGATCCGGCGCGTGGCGGTGGAGTGCATGGCCACGGTTGGCCAGGTGGGCAACGTCGACCACGAAAACGAATCGCACGGCAAAGCGGGCAAGTCGCGCTGGCTGGGCAAGAAGCCGCACAACCGCGGCGTGGTGATGAATCCGGTGGACCACCCGCACGGCGGCGGCGAGGGAAAAACGTCGGGCGGCCGGCATCCGGTGACGCCGTGGGGCCAGCCGACGCGCGGGTTCAAGACGCGCAATAACAAGCGGACCGACAAGTTCATCGTGTCCCGCCGGAATGTGAAGAAATGAGCGGAATCGGCCTGCCCCACATTGCAGCGGCGTGGCAGGGCACGGCCCTGCCCCACATTGCGGCAGAGCAGAGAGATCAAGGGATTAGCGCATGAGCAGATCGCTGAAAAAAGGGCCGTTCTCCGACGATCATCTGGTGATCAAGATCGCCGCGTTGAACGCGAGCAACGACAAGAAAGTGGTGCGGACGTGGTCCCGGCGGTCGACGATCCGTCCGGAGTTCGTGGGCCACACGGTGGCCGTGCACAACGGCAAGAAGTTCATCCCGGTGTACATCACGGAGAACATGGTGGGTCACAAGCTGGGCGAGTTCTCCCCCACGCGCACGTTCAAGGGCCACGCGGCCAAGTCGTCGGAGAAATCCGCCAAGCCGGCTTAGAGGAACGATATGCAAGCGAAAGCGGAAGCCAGATATATACGGACGTCGGCGCAGAAGGCGCGGCTGGTGATCGACCTGATTCGCGGCCGCCGCGCGGGCGACGCCATCAACATTCTGCGCGCCACCAACAAGCGCATGGCGCCCACCATCGAAAAGGTCCTGCGGTCGGCCATCGCCAACGCCGAGAACCGCCATAACGACGTGGACGTCGACCAGCTTTTCGTGGTGGAAGCCTACGTCAACGAGGGTCCGCGCATGAAGCGCGTGCGTCCGGCGCCCATGGGCCGCGCTTACCGGATATCAGCGGCGTCTGGCGCACATTGTGGTGAAGGTCGGGGACCGGGTTACTAGCGGCAAAGCCGGTGAGGGTGAGGAATAGGCATGGGGCAGAAAGTTCATCCGTACGGGTTTCGGCATCGGCGTTACCAAGACGTGGCGGTCGCGCTGGTTCGCCAAGGCAGGACTATGCGAAGCTGCTGCACGAAGACCTGGAGTTGCGGGCGTCGCTGCTGGAGCGGCTGAAGGCCGCCGGCGTCAGCTCGGTGGAAGTGGACCGGCCCGGCAATAAGCTGCGGATCACCATCCGCACCTCGCGGCCGGGCATCATCATCGGACGCAAGGGCGCGGAGATCGAAAAGCTGAAGCAGGAGCTCGCGCAGCAGACCAAGCGCGAGGTGTTCATCGACATTCAGGAAGTGCACAAGCCGGAGCTGGACGCACAGCTGGTGTCGGAATCCATCGCGCTGCAACTGGAAAAGCGCGTGGCGTTCCGGCGGGCCATGCGCAAGGCGGTGGATTCGGCGTTGCGCTTCGGCTGCAAGGGAATCAAGGTTCGCGTCTCCGGGCGATTGAACGGCGCGGAAATCGCGCGCAGCGAATGGTATCTGCAGGGACAGCTTCCGCTGCACACGTTGCGGGCGGATATCGATTATGGATTCAGCGCAGGCCTACACGACGTACGGCGTGATCGGCATTAAGTGCTGGGTGTACAAGGGCGAGATTCTGCCAGGGGCCAAGCGCACGCGGGTTGCGCAGCGAGCCGGAGCCGCGGCGGCGCGACCGGCGGGAACGCGACGGACCGTCCGGAACGCGGCGGCGATCGGACCGTGGACCGCGTCAGCCAGGCTCCGCCGCCGGCGTTACGGCGCCATCTGGCGAGAGCGCGCCGCGTGCAGGCGGCGCCCGATTCTGCCGCCGATGCAGCCGCCCACGCAGCAGGCCTGGAAGCAGGAAGCTCCGGAAAGCGCTCCGGAAACAGCGGCGCCCGAGACTGGCTCGACGCCGGAAACAAGCACGGAATAGCGGTTGGAGATTTAAGCCATGTTGATGCCGAAGAAGGTTAAGTACCGCAAACAGCAGCGCGGCCGCATGACCGGCAAGGCGTGGCGCGGTTCCACGCTGGCCTTCGGCGACTATCGGTTTGAAAGTGATGAGCTGCGGCTGGATTACCGACCGGCAGATCGAAGCGGCGCGCATCGCCATGACGCGTTCCATCAAGCGCGGCGGCAAGGTGTGGATCCGGGTGTTCCCGGACAAGCCCATCACCAAGAAGCCGGCCGAAACGCGCATGGGAAAAGGCAAGGGCGCGCCGGAACAGTGGGTGTGCGTGGTCCGCCCGGGCAAGATTCTGTTCGAGATGGAAGGCGTGACCCGGGAGATCGCCACGGAGGCGATGCGTCTGGCCGCGCCAGAAGCTGCCGCTGCCGACCAAGCTGGTGGTGCGCGAGGACGCCCACCTGTAATCAGGAGATCGATATGGCGAAGAACGTCAAAGACGTCCGGGACCTCGACGCCGCGGAGCTGGTCAAACGCGACCAGGATGCGCGCGAACAGATGTTCCGGCTGAAGTTCCAGTTGGCGATGGGTCAGACCGACGGCATTAAGAAATACCGCTTGTTGCGGAAAGAACGCGCGCGCATGCTGACGGTGGTGCGCGAACGCGAGCTGCATCCCGAAACCGCTCCGGCTGCGTTGCCGAAAAAGAGGGGAAAGTAAGTCATGGCCGAAACGAAGGAAAACGGCGCGAAAGGACGCGGCACCGAGAAGATGGGGCTGGTGGTCTCGAATAAGATGGAGAAGACCATCGTGGTGGAAGTGATCCGCCGCGTGCCGCACCCGCTGTACAAACGGGTCGTCACCAAGCGGAAAAAATTTTACGCGCACGACGAACAGCAGACCGCGAAGCCGGGCGACATGGTGCGCATCGTGGAGTGCCGGCCGATGAGCCAGCTGAAGCGCTGGATGCTGGACGAAGTGATCCGCCGCGCGGTGCAGGTAGCCATTGAGCCTTCGGCCATCGGCCTGGAGAGCGGCCGGACACGTGGTGCTGCCCGCTTCCAGGCCCGGAGGAAATCGTCATGATCGGGATGCGGACGATCCTCGAAGTGGCCGACAACAGCGGCGCGCGCAGGCTGTCGTGCATTCTGCCGCGCGGCGGCGACCTGGGTTTGCGCGCCGGTCTGGGCGACATCATCACCGCCGCGGTGAAGGAAGCGGCCCCCGATTCGGCCATCAAGAAGGGCAAAGTGGTGCGCTGCGTGATCGTGCGCATGCGCAAGGAGACGCGCCGCAAGGACGGCACCTACATCCGTTTCGATTCGAACGCGGCGGTGCTGATCACGAAATGGGCGAGCCGGTGGGAACGCGCGTGTTCGGTCCGGTGGCGCGCGAACTGCGCGACAAGCGGTTCATGAAAATCGTCTCGCTGGCGCCGGAGGTGATCTAAGCATGGCCAAGAAGATCAGAACGGCATCAGATCCGCCCAAGATCAGAGTCCGTGATCGCAAGAAGACGACACGGTGAAAGTGATCGCCGGGCGCGACAAGGGCAAGACCGGCCGCGTGATTGCGACGTGGACCGGAGCACCGGGCAAGGTGCTGGTGGAGGGCGTCAGCTGGTCAAGCGGCACACGCGGCCGAATCCCTCCAAGCAGATCAAGGGCGGCATTGCCGAGCGGGAGAGCGCGATTTCACGTTTCGAACGTGATGGTGCTGACCTCCGGCGGCATGGCCACGCGGCTGGGTTACCGGGTGGAGGGCAGCGGGCCGTCGGCGCGGCGCGTGCGCATCGCGCGCAAGGACCGGCGAGACTCTGGACAAGAAGTAAGACGGGTAGGTAGAACATGGCAGAAGCTCGATTGAGAACGCTCTATCAAAACGAAAGTGGTTCCCGGCCCTGACCAAGGAGTTCGGGTACAAGAACGTGATGGCCGTGCCCAAGATCGAGAAGATCTCGCTCAACGTCGGCCTGGGCGAAGCCACGCAGAACACGCAAGCTGATGGATGGCGCGGTGAACGAGCTGACGCAGATCGCCGGCCAGAAGCCGGTGGTGACCAAGGCGCGCAAATCGATCGCGGCGTTCAAGCTGCGCGAAGGCATGTCCATCGGCTGCATGGTGACGCTGCGCGGCGACCGCATGTACGAATTTCTGGATCGCCTGGTGAACGTGGCGCTGCCGCGCGTGCGCGACTTCCGCGGCGTTTCGCCGAAATCGTTCGACGGGCGCGGCAATTACACGCTGGGCATGAAGGATCAGTTGATTTTTCCCGGAGATCGACTACAACAAAGTCGAGAAAATGAAGGGCATGAACATTTCCATCACCACCACCGCCAAGACCGATGCCGAGGGTCTGGCGCTGTTGAAGCACCTCGGCATGCCGTTCCGGCCAGCAGTAACGACAGAGGAATTGAATGGCCACCACCGCCAAAATCGCCAGAGGATCGAAAAGCTCGCCATAGCCAGAGCGCAAAAACGCCAGAAGCTGGCCATGCCGGCATCGCAACCGCTGTCTTCCGCTGCGGCCGCCCGCGCGGGTTCCTGCGGAAGTTTCAAGCTGTGCCGGATCTGTTTCCGGAAACTGGCGCTGGCCGGCGAAGTTCCCGGCGTGATCAAGGCGAGCTGGTAAGAGGTAGAGGAGGAGACAGGAATGACGACATCCGATCCCATCGCCGACATGCTGACGCGCATCCGCAACGCGCTGCCGGCGCGCCACCCCAAGGTGGACGTGCCGGCCTCGCAGCTGAAGACGGACATCGCGAACATCCTCAAGGACGAAGGCTACATCGCCAACTTCAAGCTGACCGAAGACGGCACCAAGAAGTCCATCCGCATTTATCTGAAGTACACGCCGGGCAACGTGCCGGTGATCTCGCGGATCGAGCGCGTTTCGCGTCCGGGCTGCCGGGTGTATGTCGGATCGCAAGGAAGTGCCGCGCGTGCTGGGCGGCCTGGGAATCAACATTCTGACCACGCCGCGGGGCGTGATGACCGGGGGTTCCGCGCGCAAGGAGAAGCGTCGGCGGCGAAGTTCTCTGCCACGTCTGGTAAGAACGGCGAGGAGTTTGATCTATGTCTAGAGTTGGAAAAAAACCGATTCCGCTGCCGAAGGGCGTGAAGATCACCATCGGCGACGGAGCTGACGGTGGAAGGGCCGAAGGGCAAGCAGACCGTTCCGGTTCCGGCGGGCATTACGCGTGCAGCAGAAGGACGGAACGCTGGAACTGCAGCGCGATGGCGACAATAAGGCCGCGCTGCACGGGTTGACGCGGGCTCTGGCCGCCAATGCCGTGCAGGGCGTCTCCACCGGGTTCACGCGGGAGCTGGATATTGTCGGCATCGGCTACCGCTGCGACGTGAAGGGCCACATCGCGTCTTCACGCTGGGCTATTCGCATCCGATCGAGTTCTATCTTCCCGACGGGATCGAGATGAAGATCGACAAACAGACGCACCTGGTGCTGACCGGGTCCGACCGGCAGGCGCTGGGGCAGGTGGCCGCGAATATGCGCGCGCTGCGTCCGCCCGATCCGTACAAGAACAAGGGCGTCCGTTACACCGGCGAAGTGCTGCGCAAGAAGGTCGGCAAGACCGGGCGCGGGAGGCTAAGTAAATGGCACAGACGATTCGAAAAACGTCATCCGGCTGCGCATTCATAAGCGCATCCGCCAGCCGTGTCAAGGGCACGCGCGGAGCGCCCGCGGCTGGCGGTGTTCCGCAGCGTGAAGCATATTTACGCGCAGGTGATCGACGATCAGCAAGGGCCACACGCTGGTGGCGGCGTCGTCCAACGAGAAGAACGCGGCGGCCAAGCGGCGGCAATGTGGCCGGCGCCAAGGCAATCGGCAAGCTGGTCGCCGAGCGGGCCAAGGACAAAGGCATTAAGGCAGTGGTGTTCGACCGCGGCGGATATCTGTATCACGGCCGCGTGAAGGCGCTGGCCGATGCGGCCCGCGAAGCGGGACTGGAGTTCTAAAATAAAATGGCAGCGACTACGGCAAAGCAGCGCATCGACGCCAACAGCCTGAACCTGAAGGAACAGGTGGTCTCGATCAACCGCGTCACGAAAGTGGTCAAGGGCGGCAAGAATCTGAGCTTTTCGGCGCTGGTCGTGGTGGGCGATCCCGGGGCGAAGATCGTCGGGCTTCGGCACGGGCAAGGCCAAGGAAGTGCCGGCGGCGATCAAGAAGGGCATCGAGGCGGCGAAGAAGAATCTGCGCAAAGTGCACGTGCTGGCGACCACCATTCAGCATCCGGTGCTCGGGCGGTTCGGCAGCGGCCTGGTGCTGCTGAAGCCGGCTCCGGAAGGCACCGGAGTGATCGCCGGCGGCCCGGTGCGCGCGGTGATCACAGGCGGTGGGGATTCCGAACGTGCTGACCAAATCGCTCGGCTCGCACAATCCGCATAACGTGGTGAAGGCGACCATCGATGCGCTGGAACAGTTGCGCGACAAGAACGAAGTGGCCGAGCTGCGCGGGTCTGGCGCAGTTGAGAAGGTGAGGATGAATCAGCATGGCCGAAGGAACGATCAAAATCAAACTGATTCGGCAGCCCGATCTGCACGCCGGAAAAGCATAAGGTGATCGTGCGGGCGCTGGGACTGAAGAAATGAATCAGGTGGTGGAGCGGCCGGATACGCCGGCGTTTCGCGGCATGGTGAAGAAGATTCCGCATCTGCTGGCGATCGTGGATAGAGGAGGACGCAAATGAATCTCAGTCAACTGAAACCGCCCGCCGGGCAAAAGCACAAGAAACAGCGCGTCGGCCAGGGCATGGGGTCCGGACGCGGAAAATATTCGGGCCGCGGAGCCAAGGGCGCCAAGTCGGTCTCCGGCTATTCGCGGATGCGCGGATTTGAAGGCGGCCAGATGCCGCTGCACCGCCGTCTGCCCAAGCGCGGATTCACCAACATTTTCCGGAAAGAATACGCCATCGTGAACGTGGGCCGCCTGGAGGCGCTGGAAGGCGACGACGTTCGATCCGGGACGCCTGCTGGAGCTGGGCGTCATCCAGAAGCTGAAGCGACGGGCTGAAGATTCTGGGCTCGGGCGAACTGACGCGGAAGATCACGGTCAAGGCGCACGTGTTTTCGAAGTCGGCGCTCGAAAAAATTCAGGCGGCCGGCGGCACGGCCGAAGTGATCGGCCGCCGAGAAGTAAGTGAAGGCAGGAGCGGAGAGCAGTCATGAAGTTTCTTGAAGCCTTTGCCAACATCTTTCGGATTCCGGACCTGCGCAAGCGGCTCCTGTTCACGCTGGCCCTGCTGGCGGTGTACCGCCTGGGCGGCCACATTCCGACGCCGGGCATCGACGCCGAACAAGCTGTCGGAGTTCTTCGCGCAGAATGCAGGGTACGTTGTTCGGGCTTCGTGGATCTGTTCAGCGGCGGCATGTTCCGCCGGCTGACCATTTTCGCGCTGGGCATCATGCCCTACATCACGGCGTCGATCATTCTGCAATTGCTGACGGTGGTGGTCCCGACGCTCGAAAAGCTGCAGAAAGAAGGCGAGCTGGGGCGGCGCAAGATCACCCAGTGGACCCGCTATCTGACGGTCGATCCTGGCGCTTGATGCAGTCCTTCGGCATCGCGACCGCGCTGCAGAGCATCGGGCAGGGTTTCGTCATTCAATCCGGGCTTCGGCTTCATCGCTGATGACCATGCTGAGTCTCACCACCGGCACGGCGTTCATCATGTGGCTGGGCGAGCAGATCACCGAGCGCGGCATCGGCAACGGCATGTCGCTGATCATTTTCACGGGCATCGTGGTGGGGCTGCCGAACGCCATTCACGAGATCGTACAGCAACGTCTCAGACCGGCGACTGGCCGCTGCTGCAGTTGATCATCATCCTGGTCGATGATGGTCGCGGTGGTGGCGTTCATCGTGCTGGTGGAGCGCGGCGAGCGGCGCATCCCGGTGCAATACGCCAAGCGCGTGATCGGGCGGCAGGATGATGGGCGGGCAATCCACGCACCTGCCGCTGAAAGTCAACGCGGGCGGCGTGATTCCGGTGATCTTCGCCAGTCTCGCTGCTGGCCTTTCCGCAGACGCTGCTGCAGGTCGATTTCGTGCAAGAACTCAGCCCGTTGCTGAGCGGCATGCTGGACGCCATGGGCGGGGCTGCAGCCGCTGTACTACCTGCTGTATACGGCTGCTGATCATTTTCTTCTGCTTCTTCTACGTGTCCATCATTTTCAATCCCAACGAAGCGGCCGACAACATGCGCAAGTACGGCGGCTTCATTCCGGGCATCCGGCCGGGGAAGAACACGGCCGAGTACATGAACAAGATCCTGACCAAGATCACGGTGGTGGGCGGCCTGTATCTGTCGATTCTGTCGCTGATGCCGCAGATCATGATCCAGGGCATCAAGCTGCAGCGTCTGCCGCTGATCGGCAACTGGATCGACGCGCACTTTCCGCGCTGGCTGCTGGACGGCCTGGGCGTGAATTTCTATTTCGGCGGCACTTCGCTGCTGATTGTGGTGGGCGTGGCGATGGACACCGTGAACCAGATCGAGGCGCAGTTGATCATGCGCCACTATGAGGGCTTTACGCCGCGGGCCGGGCGGATTCGCGGACGGCGGAGCGCGAGCGCCTAGCAGGATGCTGAAAAAGGCTATCCGGTTCCCGCTCCGTCACCGTCGCGGTTCGGTAAGCACCTGTTTCCGAGCCGCGCGTGTAAACAAGCGGTTTTCGGGCTTTGCCAGGTATGAACACGCGGCGCCGGCCGCGTTTGGCGGAGAGATTTGAGGTCGATTCGGCAATGGTTTACAATGAAAGGAGCCCTGCGTGCTCCCGCCTGCCGATTCCGTCCATGAGAAGGATCGCCTGTGACTCTCGGTTTGTTACAGATGCTGCCGGGTGTTGACCGTGCGCGCATGATTGTCCGGAAGAGCCTGTCGGAACTCGAGAAGATGCGCCGGAGCGGTCTGCTGGTGTACCAGATTCTGAAGGATCTGGAAGCCATGGTTCACGAGGGAGTGTCCACGCAGGATCTGGAAGTGGCGGCGGAGAAAATGGTTCGCGACGCCGGGGCGAAGCCGGCGTTCAAGGGCTATTCGACGCAGGCGGCCGGGGCGAAGTTTCCGTTTGTGCTGTGTACTTCGGTGAACGACGAGATTGTGCATGGCATGCCTTCGCAGAAACGGAAGTTGAAGCGGGGCGATATCGTCTCCATCGACACGGGCGTGCAGTTGGACGGCTATTACGGCGATTCGGCGATTACGGTCCCGGTGGGCGAGATCAGCGAAGAGACGAAGCGCCTGCTGCGAGGTGACGCGGGAATCGCTGGAACTGGCCATCGATCTGGTGCGCGGCCAGGCAACCGGCTGTTCGATATTTCGGGAACCGTGGAAAAGCATGTGACGAGAACGGATTCTCGGTTGTGCGGGAGTTTGTGGGCCATGGCATCGGAACGCAGCTGCACGAGGAGCCGCAGATTCCGAATTTCGTGGACCGGCGGAATCAGAATCCGCGGCTGAAAGAGGGCATGGTGCTGGCCATCGAGCCCATGGTGAACGCCGGGAAGGCGGAGAGCCGGGTGAAGCCGGACAAGTGGACGGCGGTGACGAAGGACGGGTCGTATTCGGCGCACTTCGAGCACTACGTGGCGGTGACGGCGAACGGGCCATGGGTTCTGACGCGGCCGTGACGAGAGGGATGTGGAGAACCCGGTTGGCGTGCGGATCAGTAGGGGCAACGAGGCTACCCCGGTCCGCGTCGAGGCCGAAGTAGTGGAGTTGCTGCCAAGCGCGGTGGTTCGCGTGAAGCTGGAGAACGAGGATCTGGTGCTGGCGCACGCGGCCGACGCCTCGAAGCTGAATTTTGTGAGGGTGCGGCCGGGAGACCGGGTAGAGGTGGAGATTTCGCCGCACGACAGGACCCGCGGACGAATTACGAAACTGTTGAAGAGAAGGTAACCAGATGAAAGTTCGAGCTTCCGTCAAGAAGATGTGCGACAAATGCAAGATTGTCCACCGCTACGGCGTGGTGCGGGTGATCTGCGTGAATCCGAAGCACAAGCAGAGGCAGGGATAAGGAAGAGACTATATGGCGCGTATCGCTGGCGTGGATCTACCGGACAAGAAGCGGGCCGATATCGGCCTCACCTACATCTACGGCATCGGGCGCACGCGCGCGATCTCGCTGTTGCCACCGGGCCGGGTCAATCCCGACAAGAAGGTCGCGGATCTGACCGAAGACGAAGTCAACAAGCTGCGCACGCTCATCGAGAACGAAGGGGCCGTCGAAGGCGACCTGCGCAAAGAACTCTCGATGAACGTCAAGCGGCTGATCGAGATGGGCTCCTACCGCGGGCTGCGGCATCGGCGCGGCCTGCCGGTGCGTGGGCAGCGGACGCACACCAACGCGCGCACCCGCAAGGGTCCGCGGCGCGGAACCGTGGCCAACAAGAAGAAGGCGACGGCCAAGACCTAAAGGGAAGACGTAAGGGGAATCCGGCGAAATGGCGAAAGCTCCAGAACAAAAGGCTGGCAAGAAAAAGACGTTCAAGAAGAAGGAGAAGAAGAGTAGTCCCGGTGGGCGTGGTGCACGTGCAGGCTTCGTTCAACAACACCATCATCACCATTACGGATCCCATCGGGAACGTGCTTGCGTGGTCGAGCTCGGGTTCGCTGGGGTTCCGCGGATCGCGCAAGGGCACGCCGTTCGCCGCGCAGCAGGCGTCGCTGACGGCCGCTAACAAGGCCAAGGAATCGGGTTTGCGCGTGGTGGAAGTCCGGGTGGCCGGGCCGGGCGCGGGCCGCGAATCGGCAGTGCGCGCGCTGGCCACGGCGGGCCTGGAAGTGCGCGACATCCGGGACATGACTCCGATCCCGCACAATGGCTGCCGGCCGCCGAAAAGCCGCAGAGTGTAATTGCCGCTTGTTTACACGCGCGGTTCGGAACCGAGCCGCGACAGTAATGGAGCGGTTGTTGGCAGCAAGCAGGAAGAAGGCGGGTTCCGTCGTAAACTGCACCTTATCAGCGGGAGAAGGTAATTGAATTGGCACGATATATTGGCCCCGTCTGCCGGCAATGCCGGAGCGAGGGCATGAAGCTTTTTCTCAAAGGCGAACGCTGCCACACGGAGAAGTGCGCCATCGAAAAGCGCAACTTCGCTCCCGGGCAGCACGGCAAGGATCGCAAGCCGAAAATCGTCGGCTATGGTCTGCAGCTTCGCGAGAAGCAGAAAGCGCGCCGCTATTATCAGCTCCTCGAAGGCCAGTTCCGCAATCTGTTCGAGAAGGCCGCCCGGGAAGGGCATCACCGGCGACAACATGCTCAACATGCTGGAGCGCCGTCTGGACAACGTCATTTACCGCATGGGCTTCGGCACCTCCCGCGCGCAGGCGCGGCAGATTGGTGCGCCACGGCCATATTCAAGTGAACGGGCGCAAGGTCGACATCCCGTCTTTCACGGTGAAGCCGAACGACGTGATCGAAGTGCGCGAGAAGAGCAAGAAGAATCCCACGATTCTGCACGCCCGCGACGCCACCGCGCACGCGCCCTCGCCCAACTGGCTCGAAGTGGATCGCGAGAATCTGAAGGGACGCGTGCTCACCATGCCGCGCCGCGAGGACCTGGTGCAGATCCAGTTAATGAGCAGCTCATCGTCGAGTTGTATTCGAAGTGATGAATGTATCCTGGTAATTTCACGAACGGAAAAACCGGTGGAGTCGGGAATCAAGTATGTTTAAAGGATTTCAGAAACCGAAGCGACTGGTCGCCAACACCGAAACGCTCAACGAGCGCTACGGCATGTTCACCGCGCAGCCGTTCGAGCGCGGATTCGGGTCCACCATCGGCACCGGCCTGCGCCGCGTGCTGCTCAGCTCCATTGAAGGCGCGGCCATCACCGCCGTGCGCATCGAGGGCGCGTGGCGCACGAATTCAGCCCGATTCCGGGCGTGGTCGAAGACGCCACCGACATCATCCTCAACCTGAAGCAGGTTCCGTTCAAGATGATGGGCGAAGGGACGCGCACCGTGCGCCTGACCATCGACCAGACCGGTGAAGTGATGAGCGGCCAGATCGAAACCGATCAGGACATCGAAGTGCTCGACCGCAACATGCACATCGCCACCATCGGCGAAGGCGGCAAGCTGCCCATCGAGATGCGCCTGAAGTCCGGGCGCGGCTACGTTGCCGCGGATCGCAACAACGACGAAGATCTGCCGCTCGGCTACATTCCGATCGATTCGGTTCATTCGCCGGTGCGCAAAGTGAACTTCTCGGTGGAAGCGGCCCGTCTGGGGCAGATGACCGATTACGACAAGCTGACCATCGAAGTCTGGACCAACGGCGCCATCTCGCCGGCCGACTCGGTCGGCCAGGCGGCCAAGCTGCTCAAAGATCACATGGCCATCTTCATCAACTTCGAAGAGCTGCCGGAGACCGCCGAGGAGCCGGCCGAGCGCGCCCTGAGCCAGATGAACGAAGTGCTCAACCGCTCCGTGGAAGAGCTGGAGCTGAGCGTTCGTTCCTACAACTGCCTGAAGAACGCCAACATTCAGACCATCGGCGATCTGGTGCAGAAGACCGAAGCGGAAATGCTGCGCACCAAGAATTTCGGGCGCAAGTCGCTGAATGAGATCAAGGAAATCCTGGGCGGCCTGGGGCTCGGCTTCGGGATGAAGTTCGACGCGCAGGGACGTCTGGTTTCGCCCGCCGGAACGCCGGCGCAGGCTCCGGCCGCTCGCCGCCGGGCGAATCGACGAGGCCGACGATTTCGACGAAGTGAGACGGAGTAGACGACGGATGAGACACAAGAACGCGGGTTACAAACTGAAGCGCGACAAGGCCCGCCGCAAGGCGTTACTGCGCAAGGCCTTGTCACCAGCGTGATCGAGCACGAGCGCGTGATCACCACCATTCCCAAGGCCAAGGCCGCGAAGCCGCTGGTGGATAAGATGATCACGCTCGCCAAGCGCGGACACCCTGCATGCGCGCCGGCAAGCCGCGGCATTTCCTGAAGACGCCGGATGCCGTCAAGAAGCTGTTCGACAAGCTGGGCACGCGGTTCGGCCAGCGCAACGGCGGCTACACGCGGGTGGTGCGCCTGGGATTCCGCAAGGGCGACGGCGCCGAGCAGGCCATGCTCGAGCTGGTTGGCTCCGAGCTGGTGAAGCGCGCCGCCGAACGCGCCAAGCGCCGCGAAGAACGCCTGAAGGCCATCCAGCAGGGCAAAGACGAAGGCGAAGCCTCGGAAGAAAAGTAAACACCGCCGCCGCCCGCCCAACCAGGCTGGCGGCCCTCCCCGCAGCATCGACGGCGTAGTGGCAGTGGCCGGAAACGGCGGCTGGCGCTGCGCCGTTCGAGCTTTATTGGCCGGCTTTCGGTCGGCCTGCCAAACGGGCCGAAAGGACGCCGTCCTGAGTCTCGCGAATCACGGTCAACAGATACTCTCGATTGGGTGCCCCACTGCTGAGGGCTCGGCCGTTCACAAACACGGTTGGTGTTCCCCGTACGTCGCTCGCAGCGGCAAGCGCCATGTCGCGTTGTATCCGTGGCAGGGCCGCCCCCTTATCCAGGCAGTTGCGAACCAGGTCAGCCCGCACGGCGGGAAGCGTCCCGATGAATCCCATCAGATTCCGATCAAGATTCTCGGCGGTCAATTCCCTCTGGTGAGCAAACAAGTAGTCGTGCACCCGCCAAAACGCCTCGCCGCTCTGCGCTTGTACACAGGCCGCAGTTTCCGCGGCACGTCTTGCCCAAGGATGGAATTCCAGCGGCATATTGCGGAAGACGACCCGTACCTTATTGTCCTCGGCGGCGACCTGTCGTATCGTGCCCGCAAAATTCGCGCAGTACGGGCACTCGAAGTCCGAGAAAACCACGATGGTTACGGGTGCATCGGCGGGGCCAAGGGACGGGCGGCCGTCTTCCTTCTCCAGATCGCCGCGCGACGCCACCTGCGCGATCTGTCCGGCCATCGGATCCACCGTTGAATCGCTCAGGTCTGAGACAAGGTATCGCTGATCCGGCGTCAGAAAAAGGCTCGCGCGGAAGCGCCGCGTACCCGTGCCAGTGAAACGGAGCCTTCGATAACATCCGTCCACGTTGGACACTTCCGTTACGGCAAGCGGCGGTTCGTCGCCAAGCCGGTACTTCCTCTGCACGTAACGCGCGAGCGCGGCCTTATGGCCGGAGGTAAGGGGAGCGCACGTCCCGGCGCGCGAAGCTGGCGCGAAGTGGGAACAGGACACCCCGCATGCCAGCGCAATCATCAGGCAGATCAAGGAAGGCCGGATCATAAGCACCTACTGTTGGATAAGGAGAAACACATCATACGCCCAGCGGCCAAGGTGCGCATTGCCCGCGCCATCCACTGTGGCCCTATAGCGGAACTGATTCCCATATACATCCGTGAATTTGGACTCCGTGTACTGAAGACTGATGGAGTTCAGGCCGAGCGCCGGCAGAGTATACAACTCACCCGGCTCGGATATACCATTGTGGTTCTTATCGACCCAGAGCCGCAGTTTGGCGTAGACGGCGTCACGTGCGTCGATGATGCCATCGCCATTGCCGCCCATTGCCGGCTGATCGAAGACGGCCAGCGCGAGGAACCCGTTCGGGTCGGGGGAGGGCGGCTGAGCCGTTATGTTGCCGAACATCTCCTTCCCACTGTCGATCAACCCGTTTCCGTTGCGGTCCAGAACCAGCCACGCGCTATCCGAGCCTCGCGCCGTCCAGGCGATCTGAATCTTCCGGCCGGTGGCGAAGAAATCGAACAAAACGCCGTTTGCGGCGTCGGTGAGGTGAAAGCCGTTCCCGGACACGTCGAGGATGACCGGGCTGCCCGGGAGTGGACACCCGCCCTGATAGTTCGTAGGATCGCCCTGACACACACCGTTCACACACTCGGCACACGGACCACAGCTATTCCCCTCGCACTCGACGCAACAGTTGTTAACGCAGAAACCACCGCCACAATCCGGGTTATTGACCTCGACGCCCTGGCAGGCAAGACCCGTTTGGCCCGGTACGCCTTGCCTGCAAACCTGCGTCGAACCACAGCAGTTGTTCGTGCAAAGGTAGCCAGGACCACCGCATTTAGGATCGTTATCAAACGTGCATGCCGTGCATGGTGGCGAACCCGTGGTGCACTGCACTGTCTGGCAAGTGCCACCGCACGAACCCGTGTAACCTGCGTTTTGGGTACAAGTAGGACCGCTATTCGTGTCCATGAACCCTTGGTTCTGTGGGAACGTCGAGGGGTTGTACGCCGTAGATCGGTAAGTACCGCTGCAGTTCCCTGCGCATGGCTCCGAGAAATTACCCCAGTATGAGCCGGTGCAGTCCCCGGGGGTGCAGGCCTGTTGCGCCTTCACTGAGGTTGGGCCAAACAGCCCGAAGAATCTCTCCCAGACTCCAACGCTGGCAGAGCCGGTGCACGCCGACGCTGTGGTGAGGGCGGCCATTTCCTTGATCTTCCCGAGGTCGAACCTCTCCTTCGCCGTAACGCCTTGAAAGAAGCCCGCAATTGGGGTCCCGGACGGCGCCAGCATCGTGGTGCGGCGGACGTGATGCACCAGCAGGCGATTCGGAGAAATCCGCAACAACAAACCGCATGCCAGCGCCAGACAGCCCCCAATCAATGCGACTACGGCGATACGTCTCACCATCACCACACTCCTTCCTTCCCCTGGGCCTGTTCCTTGCTTGAATTGCCATTGCGGCTCTTGAGACCAACCGACCTCGTTAGCCGGCCTCGTTACTCGGCAGTGGAAACCGCATAGCGAGCAACCGTCGCCTCAGTCGGGCTGATGCTGTCAACTATGACGACATGGTCCCCATCGAAGCCCAGAATCGTCCAATAGGACAGCTTTATGCCGGGCAACTCGACGGCGGTCCAGGAGCGGCTCGCCCGATCCAGCGACCACACCGTCATCGTCATCGCCTTACCGTCTCCTGTCCCCACCAGGACATCGTCGTTCTCACTCAGCGCCAGCGTCGCTCCGAACGGTTCGGGGGCTGGACCGGGCGGACGCGGATATCGGCCCAGCTCGCGCCCGTTCAGCGCGAACTCGATATACTCGTCCATGTTGGTCAGCCACGCGACGCGATCTTTCGACGACGCCAGCAAAGAGGTCTCGGTTGCGTTACGGGAGCTGTCCTCGTGCCCTCTCGCGGCCACGGTAACCGTCGTTAGCAGCTTGCCGCTTGAGTCGAACCGTTTCAGAACATTGTTCTGCGAAGCGTTGCCGTCCGGTCCCCGAATCCAGCCCACTGTCCACATCGCGCCGTCGGGGGCAATGGTCACCGCATCCGGTACATAGGGCGCTAGTTGCACCGCCACCTTCTGGCTACGGTCGGGCGTGATTCGCTCCAGGAAGGTGCCCGGTTGTCCGTCGTCGCTGAATATTCCCCCCGCCGCCGCAATGCTGCCGTCCACACCGCCCGACACTCCGAGCACGCTTAAATAACGTCCTCCGGGAATGGAAAGCTCGACACGCTCGGCGTTCCCATCTGCATCCACGCCCACAATCACGGGCTCATCTGTCCGGCTCCAATCCACATCGAAGAGCGCGCGCGCCTCCCAGACTGGGCGGAACGACCCTCCGTCGTGTTGAAAAAGCTCTCTCCGCTCGGATTCACGCGTTAACACGCGATGGGTAGCGCAATCCGCCGGAGTCCAGTTCCCGGCCAGGAAAACCAGTACAGCGGCAAGCCCGCGTATCAATACAAAAGTGGGACACTGAACCATATAACTTACCTCGCTATTGCCGTGCCGTGTCAAAAGCCAGCGCCTCTCTAGAACCGCGAAGATCATGGCATATACTTCTCTACCATGCAACAAGTTTCTACATAACTCCACCATTGTGTAAGCTTTATTGCAGTGAAACTAAAGATAGAATAGATCGCAGGACCTCTGTCACCTATGAATATTCCGGGTCAGCCATCCGAATTACGCTCTTGACCAAAACACGTTAGCCGCCAAATGCCTCAAGCCAGCCAAGCGGATCGTGTCGGCTGGAAACCATGAATCTGGCCAGCAATAAATAATAAAGATCAACACGGCTATCGGCATTATCAGATGCTCACAGCATCACCAGCCCGCGCCGAATCGCGTGCGTGACAGCTTCCGTCCGGCTGGCCACGCCGAGCTTGGCCAGTATCGACGTCATGTGCGTCTTCACCGTGTGCTCGGAGATGGACAAGCGATGGGCGATCAATTTATTGCTGAGCCCTTCCACCAGTAGCGCCAGCACCTCCAGCTCACGGTCGCTGAGAGGCTCGCTCAGCGCCTCCGCCGGCGCCTGCACATCTGGCAGGAGCTGCGGCAAAGCCTCCTGCGCCACCACCACCAAACCCGCATGCACGGCCTGAATCGCCGCCTCGATCTCTTCCGCGCTGGCCTCGCGCGAAACCACGCCGCGCACGCCGGCGCGCAGTGCCGCCTGCACCGCCGCCGTATCGGAAGCTTCCACCAGCGCGACGGAAGGCAGAGGCGGCGCGCCCTCTACCTCAACACCACCGGCATCCATCAGCAAGACATCGGCAGCCACATCGGCGATACCCAGCAAGGACCACTCCGCCGTCCCCGCCAGCTCCAGCGAGGCGCTCGAGCGCACCACGCTTTCAAGCCCCGCCCGAACCACGCGAGATCGCGCGGCGATCAGAACACGAATCACGGCATCTACCGCCCTCGCCCCAGCCGTTCCCCGGCGCGCACAGTCACTTCCCGAATGGTCCCACCACGCAGCACGCGAAACGCCAGCGCCTCTCCCGCTGCCGTGCGAAACAACACATCCGCCAGCGTTTCGGGATCGGTGAGCGCGGTGCCGTTCCCGGCCAGCAGGATGTCGCCGATGATCAATCCGCCGGCCGCTCCCGGCCCGCCGGGCTCCACGCCAATCAACATGATGCCGCTGTTCTGTTCGATGTGCAGCTTCGCCTTCAGGTCGTCGGGAACGGTCACAGGCTGCAGCACGATACCCAGAAAGCCGCGGCTGACATATCCTTTTTCCAGTAGCGCGGGCGCCACGCGGTCGATGGTGCTGCGCGTCACCGCCAGCACGGACGAGCGCGACAAGCCGGTGGACACCACACCAATGACGCTGCCGGCCGCGTTCACCGCGGCGCCTCCCGCCGACGTTGGATAAGCCGAAATATCCAAACGAACGAACGGCTTCAGCCTGCCGCCGCGCCAGGATTTCCATTCGCCGGAGACCCCGCTGATGATGCCCAGCGAAGCGATGGGCCCGGTGTTGGCCGTGCGCCCCACGGCAAGCACGAACTGGCCCGGCTTCAGATCGGCGTCGGAAGCTATCTCCACCGTCGGCACGCCGCCGGTATCCGCCTCCACCAGAGCGAGGTCGGTGCCCGGGTCGCGCCCGCGCAGCTTCCCTTCCACCGCCCGTCCGCCGGGCAGTATGACCTTTATGTTTTCCTCAGACCTGATCCCTTCGCTGGAAGTGAGCACGATGTTCTCGCGCCACACGATGCCGCTCATGCCAATGTAAGGCCGCGCGTGAACCGCCACAACGCCCGCCGAGGCGCGCTCCACCGAAGCGGCCAGTTGATCCGAAAGACTCGCCAGATGATTCTCCATGACCCCAGCATGCTCCGCCCGCGCCGTGCCGCGCATCGGAAGAAAGAGCGAGAGCGCATGGTACGTTTGGGGGATACTGTGGATTACGCCTGACCAATCTCAGCCATCCGGGCCCGGCCTCGTTTTGGACGTGGGGTGCGGCATCAACAAGTTTCCGGGCGCCATTGGAGTGGACCGCAATCCCGCCACCCGCGCCGACGTCCTGGCCGACCTCGACCGCTTTCCATACCCGTTCCGCGACGGCGCATTCGCGCAGGTCCGGGCCATCCATGTGATTGAGCATGTTCAGGATGTAATCCGCACCATGGAGGAGTTCCATCGCCTGGCGTGGCCCGGCGGGCGGGTGTTCCTGTCCACGCCGCATTACACCGATTTCAGCTCGTTCTGCGATCCCACTCACCGCTGGCACCTGAACAGTTTCTCGTTCCGCTACTTTGGCGAGAAGCACGGCGGATTCGGCTACTACACGGCCGCGCGATTCCGGGAGATTTCAGTGCATGTCCGGCTACTAGCTTTCTGGCGCTGGCTCGGATTTGAGTTCCTGGTGAACCACTCCACGCGGTTCCGCCGCTTCTGGGAGTACTACCTGTGCTATGTCGTACGCGGGAAAGTCATGGACTTTGAATTTGAAGTTGTAAAGTGATTGCCGAGGCCCGCAATATCGTTTACAGTAGACGGCATACGCCTCATTGAGCAGAAAGCTATGCTCGGCCTGTTGTACGAATTCGCTGACGGTCTCCGCCATCAGGCGCGCCGGCGCCGGTGGCCCGCCGGGCAGGCTCTGGGCAGACGCGGCGAGGACATTGCCCACCGGTTTCTCCAGCGCGCCGGTGTAATCGTGGTGGCCCGCAATTATCGTCTCGCTTCCGGGGCCGGCGAGATCGACTTGGTGGGATGGGATCACGATACGCTGGTGTTCGCCGAAGTGAAATCGCGCAGCACGGACGAATTCGGGGCACCCGACCGCGCTATCGATCTGGACAAGCGTAAGCGCATGCTGCGCGCCGCGCGCGACTTTGCCCGTCACGCGGAAGTCCCCTGGGACAAGGTGCGGTTCGACGTCGTGAGCGTCGTCTTCAGCACTCCGCCCGTGGTTACGCATTCTCGCGACGTTATGAAACCGTGACGCGCGGGGCTACGTGCCCGGAACAAGCAACCTGACAGCGAGCCAGATCAACCTTTCCATGACGCGCCAGCCGGCCAGTACGCATACGGGCAGCGCGGCCGCCCATAGGACCATCCAGCGAATGCCGTTGGGCCGGGAGAGATTCATGGCTGGCTTCGCCATAACACGGCCTGGCCGCCCCGGCTTTGCCGGCCGGCCGCTCCGATACACTGGAAGGATTATGAGAATCTCTCACGCGTTGGCGGGGTTTGCGCTCGCCGCGCCGCTCTTTCTGGCGCCGCCCGGCCTGGCCCAGCAGGAGAGCAGCTTTCAGCCGCGCTTCATCGCTCCCGACCGCGACTCGCGCGAAGGCTTCTGCCGGCTGCGCGTGCGCGTCGACAACGTGACCGACGTAATCATGCTGGGCGACCGCGTGGTTCTGCGGACGCTGGAAGGCCGCCCCAGCTTCGATGAAGGCTCCGAGTGCTCCGGGCCGATGCCGCGCTTTGGCGTCGTCGATTTCGACTTCCGCAAGACCGAAGGCCCGGGCAGCGCCACCCTGATGGAGACCCCCGACCACGGCGGAGGCCGCGCGGTGATTCACGTGAGCGATCCGGAGCCGGGCGATCACAAATACACCCTGGAGTTCCGCTGGCGCAGCGAACACCACGACGGCTGGGGTGAATGGGAGGGAGGGCCTCCCGCGGCGGCGCCGGTGGCCGTCTTTGGACCGCAGCAGGCCATCACGGTCTGCGAGGACGCGATCAGGGAGCAGGTGCGGGGCCAGTATCATTACCACGAGGCGGATTTCTCCCGCGTGCGCGTCGACGAAGGCCGTCAGGACTGGATTGTGGGGGAGGCAATGGCGCGCCGCGCGGATGATCGCCTTTCGCTGCGCTTCGAATGCAATGTGGATTATCGCCTGGGACGCGTGCGCAGCGCGCGGGCATGGGAACCGGGGAGGGAACGGTAGCGATGAAGGCGCTCGTATATGTCTCGTTCAAGCCCACCGTGCTCGATCCGCAGGGCCAGACCATACGGTCCGCGCTGGCGGGCATGGGGCATGCGTCCATCGCATCGGTGCGCCAGGGCAAGTACTTCGAGATTGAGCTCGCGGCGGGCACGGATCGCCAGAAAGCCGCCGCGGAGATGGACCAGATCGCCCGCGACGTGCTGGCCAACCCGGTGATTGAGGAGTATCGCGTAGACATCGTCGAATAGGGTTTCATGCGGTTTGCCTGCGTAGTCCTGCTGGCCTCGCTGAGTTTGTTTGCCCAGGATTATGTCTGCCCCATGGACCCCGATGTGCGTTCCAACACGCCCGGCGTCTGCCCCCGCTGCGGCATGAAGCTGGTGTTGGGCATCCCCGATGGCGCGCGTTATCCGGTTGCGCTGACGCTGAGCCCGAACCCGGCGCGCGCCGGAGCGGATACCGAGCTGACGTTTGCCATCACCGATCCGCATTCCGGCCGCCCGGTGCGGCATTTCCAGGTGATGCACGAAAAACTCTTCCACCTGTTCGTGGTGAGCGAGGACCTGAGCTGGTTCGAGCACGAGCACCCCGACGCCGGGCCTGGCGGCGTGTTTCAAATCCACGAGCGCTTTCCGAAGCCCGGCCTGTACCGCGTGATGGCCGATTTCTTTCCCGAAGGCGGCACGCCGCAACTGATTGCAAGAACCGTGATCGTCCCCGGAGGTTCGCTGGAGCCGGCGAAGCTGCGTGCCGATCTGTCGCCCAAGCAGGCGGAGAATCTGAAGGCGGAACTGGTCACCGATCCCCCTCAGCCGATTGCCGGGCTGAAGACGCTGGTGTACTTCCGGCTCAGCCCGGCGGACGGCATCCAGAAATACATCGGCGCGTGGGGACACCTGCTGGCGGTGAGCGACGACCTGATCGACGCCATCCACACCCACCCGTTCCTGGCCGACGGCGGCGCGGTGGAGCAATTCAACGTGATCTTTCCGCGCGCGCGAACATACCGGTTGTGGGCGCAATTCCAGCGCAACGGCGTGGTGAACACGGTGGCGTTCAACGTGCCAGTGCGCGATTTGCAGCAGCCCTGACGTTCCCCTCGGTAAAATTAGTAGCAGATGCGCATCGCCGTCATCGCCGGTCTGCTATGCGTCGCTCTGGCCGCCGAGGACGCCACGGAAATTGTCCGCAAATCGGCCCAGCACGATCAGGTGAACTGGGAGCGCGCGCACAATTACACCTTTCAGCAGCGCGTGGAAGAAAGCAAGGGAGACGGTCAGGGCCACTTCTCGACGAAAGAATCGAATACCTACGAAACCGTCATCCTGTACGGACAGCCTTTCGACCGGCACATCGCCAAAGACGACAAGCCGCTCAGCGATCACGATCAGAAGAAAGGACAGGAACGATTCGACAAAGAGGTGGACAAGCGCAAGCACGAATCGGAGACGGGCCGCCTTGCGGAGAGCGACGAGAAGGACCGCCGCAAGCGGCAGGAACTCCGCGACGAGGTCGTGCGCGCCTTCAACTTCCAGCTCGTGGGCGAAGAGCAGGTTGATGGGCGCGACGCCTACGTGATCGGCGCGGAACCCCGAAGCGATTATCGTCCCCACTCCCAGGAGGGCACGTTCCTGCAGTCCATCCACGGGAAACTCTGGATCGACAAAGAGGATTACGAGTGGGTCAGGATAGACGCTCAGGTGATCCGCCCGGCGAGGTTTGGATTCTTCCTACTGACGCTGTCGCCCGGCTCCACCGTCTACTTCGAGCAGGAACGCCTGAATGGCGAAGCGTGGCTGCCGAAGAAGGTGGTGGTGCGGGTGGACGGACGTTTGCTGTTCAAGCACATGAATCAGGAAGTGGTGGACGACTTCCGCGACTACCAGCGCTTCCAGTCCGATTCGAAAATCAACGGCGTCTCCGAGCCGCTCAAGTAGCGTGTTAACACGTTGTAGACTAAGGGAAGTCCTTACTTACGGGGAGGATCCCAAAGAACAATGAGATTCACCATTTGCTGCATGGCAGCAGCGCTGGAGCTCGCTTTCGGCCTTGCCTGCTCGGGCGCGCAAAAGAAAGGCGACGCCGCCAAAGGCAAGGAGGTTTTCGAAGCCTGCGCCCCCTGCCACAATGTGGATAACGACGCCAGAAAGATGGGCCCGTCCCTGAAGGGCTTGTTCAAGCGGGCCAAACTGGAGAACGGGCAAAAGATCACCGAGGAGACCGTCCGCGACCAGATTGCCACGGGTGGAAAGCAGATGCCTCACTACCAGGACATCCTGTCTCCCCAGGAGATGGACGACGTTATCGCCTATCTGAAGACGCTGTAACCCGGCGTCCCGCCATTTCCGTTTTGACCTGGCCGGTCGCGTGCTCCTTGTCCCCGCGAGGAGCGCGATTTGTCCCAATCCGAAACACCATCGAAGAATCCGGGCGGGAGCCGGCGCCGCTTCGATGTCTGCCTGCTGGCCGGAATCGCCATTGCGGCTGGCGCGGCCGTTGCGGGTCTCCGCTCGACAGGCATCAACGCTTCTTATTTTCTGCAACCTGCCGGGGCATTCATTGTGCTGGGCGGGTCTCTGGGCGTGATGCTGATCACTACCCCCGGACACTCGCTGGTCTGCTCTCTTCGCCAGGTCTTCCGGTTGTTTGTGCCTTTGTCCGGCGGCGCGGAGACGCTGATCGAGGAGATCGTCCGCTGCGCGCGCGTTTCAAGACGGGACGGCGCGGCTGGTCTGGAGGCGCAGGCGGCCAGGGCCGGCAACCAGTTTCTTCGCGACGCGCTGACGCTGGCCTGCGATGTGAACGACCACGATCAATTGCAGGGCACGCTCGAAACCGCGCTGCGATTGCGCGAGCGGCAGGGCGAAACGGACGCGCGCACGTTTGAGGTAGCCGGGGGGTTCGCGCCCACCATCGGGATTATGGGCACGGTGGTGGGGCTCATCGAGGTGATGAGGCAGTTCTCCGGCGGGCAATCGGTGGGGTATGGAATTGGGACGGCATTCGTCTCCACGATTTATGGGCTGGCGATGGCGAATCTGGTGATGCTGCCGATCGCCCACCGCATCCGCGCGCGCGTGGCGGAGGCGGTGGAGACGCAGGAACTCATTGTGGAAGGCGTGCTGTGCATTGCCGATGGCGTCCACCCGGCCCTGATTCGGGCGCGCCTGCGGTCGTTTCTTCGTACCGGCGAAAGCATCGCCGTGAAGGCCGGGGAACCGGCGGCGGTCGCCCGGGCCAGAGGAGCGAGCGCATGACCCGTAGACCGGGTCTCTTCCGGGCCGAGCAGGCGGGGCGCGACCGCTGGATGGTCAGCTACACCGATGTGATGACCATTCTCCTGATCCTCTTCGTCGCGGTGGCCGCAAAGGCCGTGCAAAAGCCGCGAAGCGTGCCCGCGCCGGTCCGCGCGGATGCCACCCGTGAGGCGCTGGTGAACACCAAGGCGGTTCTGGAATCGCGAGGCATTCGGCCAACTCTTGAAGCGCGCGGACTGGTGATCAGTCTTCCCCAGGCGATTCTGTATCCCTCCGGCGAGGACCGCGTCAACCCCGCTGCGCTTCCTCTGATTAGCGAGATTGCCGGGGTCCTGCGGAATCTGCCGAACAAAGTGGCGCTGGTGGGCCACGCCGATGCGGTGCCCATTCACAATGGCCGGTTTGGCAACAACTGGGAGTTGTCGGTGGCGCGGAGTCTGAGACTTCTGGAGCTGCTGACATCCCGGTACGGCATTCCGGAATCGAGGCTGGCGGTTTCCAGTGATGGCTCGTACAACCCGCGGAGTCCCAACGATACCGCGGAAGGGCGGGCGGAGAATCGGCGCGTGGAGATCGTGATCCTCACGGAGGCGCCCGCTGGCTGAGAAATGAGACGCCCGCGAGCCAGGACGCCGGTGCGGCGGTTTCCCTTCATCAGGGTGAAAACCCGTTGCGGCCCCCCTTTGGGGTCTAACAGGATGCTGAAAGGGCCGTCTTATCCGCGCTCCGTCACCGTCGCGGTTCGGTGAGCGCCTGCGCAAGCGTATGCCAGGGTGTTTCGCGGGTTGTGAAGTCACTCCCGGCGGAAGGCGTCAAAACGCCGGTGCCGCGGTTTCCCTTTATCAGGGTGAAAAACCGCTGCGGCCCCCCTTCGGGGTCTAACAGGATGCCGAAAGGGCCGTCTTATCCCCGCTCCGTCACCGTCGCGGTTCGGTAAGCGCCTGCACACGGTCACTCCCGGCGGAAGGCGTCGAGAGCCTCGGGGTTCTGCACGGTGGAGATGTCGCCCGGCTCCTCTCCCAGATATTCGCGGCGGATGAGCCTTCGAACGATTTTGCCGCTCTGTGTCTTGGGCAGGGCCGGTACGGCGCGCACTTCCGCGGGCCTGAAAACGGGGCTGAGCGACTCGCCCACACGGCGGATGATTTCGCTGGCCAGCGCCGGGGTGAATTCATAACCTTCTTTCAGCACCACGAACGCCACCGGGGACTCGCCCTTTAGTTCGTCGGGCACTCCGATCACCGCCGCCTCGCGCACCGACGGGTGCTCCAGCACAGCCTGTTCGATCTCCGCCGGACCCACCTTGCGCCCGGCCACGTTCATCGATTCGTCGGCACGGCCATGCAGGAACCAGCAGCCGTCCTCGTCGACGCTGGCGAAGTCGCCATGCCACCACACGCCGGGGTATTGCGACCAGTAGGTTTCAATGTATCGCTCGAAATCGTTCCACAGGCCGCGCGTCATGGAGGGCGCTGGCTTCGTGCATACCAGACACCCGTCGCGAACTTCGGCGGCCATTCCCGGCGCGGGACCTCCCAGCGAACACGGCTTCAGCGGCTGGATGGGCATGGGCTGCAGGAAACAGCCGATGATCTCCGTGCCACCGGAAATGTTGATGATGGGGCAGCGGCGCTTGCCCACGTGTTCGAAGAACCATTTGTAGGATGTCTCGTCCCACGGCTCGCCGGTGGACCCGAGCAGGCGCAACGAATCCATGGGAAAATCGCGCGCGGAGTCGCTGCGCATGAGCATGCGGATGGCGGTAGGGGAGACGCCGAAGGTGGTGAGGCCGTGGCGCTCGATCATGCGCCACAAGCGGTCCGGCGCGGGGTAATCGGGTGCGCCGTCGTAGAGGAACACGGTGCCGCCGAAATGATGATTGCCAAGAATGGTCCAAGGGCCCATCATCCAGCCGATATCGCTCAGCCAGAAGAAGCGGTCCTCGGGCTGGTGATCGAAGGCCAGCCAGATCTCCTTGGTCACCTGCGCGAGCGTGCCCGCGTGCGTGTGCACGGTTCCTTTCGGTTTGCCGGTGGTGCCGGAGGTGTAGAGCAGCAGCGCTGGCGTTTCGGAGTTGAGCGCTTCGGTGGCGAATTCGGGAGACGTGGCCGGCAAATCGCCGTACAGGATGACGCGTGCGTTCCCGCGCGCCTCTTCCACCTTCGATCGCAATGGGAGCTGTTTGCCGCGGCGCGTCAGCCACTCAGCCGTGAACACCACCTTCGCGCCGGAGTCTTCGAGGCGTGCCGCGATGGCGCCCGCGCCGAAGCCCGCGAAGATGGGCACCGCCACCGCACCCAGTTTGAAGCAAGCGTAGAGGATGGTCACCACTTCCGGCTCCATGGGCATGCACAGCGCCACGCGATCGCCGCGCTCGATACCCATCTGCCGCAGCGCATTGGCCAGCCGGTTCGTATCCGCGAGCAATTCCGCGAACCCGATCTCGCGCACCGCGCCGTCTTCGCGCTCGGCGATGATGGCGGGGCGGGTGACGCCGCGATGCCGGTCGAGACAATTCGCGGCGATATTCACCTTGCCGCCGGTGAACCACCGCGCCCATTCGACACCGCGCGAGACGTCGAGCACCTGGCGGTACGGAACCGCCCACTCGATGCCGGTTTCCTCCACCATTTGCGCCCAGAATTCCTCGAGATGATCGGTTGAGTAGCGCAGGAATTCGACCAGCGTGGTCGTGCCTGAGCGGCCGATCCCGAGGCGGTCCATGAAACGCCGCACATTGGTCGCCGCGGCGAATTCTGGAGATGGTTCCCAGATCCACTTCACGATCGCGGTTCGGCGGCCGGCTCCGGCTTCTTCTCCATCCAGCTCATCCAGTAATCCTTCCACTCCACCGCCTCGCCGGCGGGCAGCACGTGGATGGGATTCAGGCCGTCCAGCATCACCGCGTACTCGTCGGTGTGCGTGCGCTTCTTCTGGTTCGCCAGCGCTTTCGGGTGCGGGCCGTGATGGATGCCGCGCGGGTGCAGCGTGGCCCAGCCGGGACGGATGTTGTCCTTGCTGAAGAAATCGCCGTCGTGGTAGAAGATGAATTCGTCGTAGTCGGTGTTGCGGTGGAAGAAGGGCACTCGCAAGGCGTCCTCATCCTGTTCGAGCGGCCGCGGAAGGAAGCTGCACACTACCGCGCCATGGGTGACGAACGTGGTATGCGCGCTGGGCGGCAGGTGCGCGCGATGGCTCATCACCGGCCGTATATCGCGCATGTTGATTTTCCAGACCGTGAGGTCTCCCTTCCAGCCCACCACGTCGAGCGGATTCCAGGGGTAAACTACCTTCGAGATTTCGCCGTCGGCCAGGATGCGGATCTCCCACTCCTGGCGGTCGTCGAGGTTCGGCGCGGGCTCCGGCGTTACGATGACCGCGGGGTCGTAGAGCGCGTGCTGGCCCAGCAGGCCTTTCTCGGGCTGCTCGAATTCGCTCTTCGATTGCATCACCAGGAAAAAGTTGTCGCGCGTTTCCGGGACCACGCGATAGGTGACGGCGCGCGGGATGTTGATGTAATCGCCAGGTTCGAACGCGAGCGGGCCGAAGTCGGTTTCGATCACGCCGTGGCCGCGATGGACAAAGTACAGCTCGTCGCCGTCGGCATTGCGGAAATAGAACGGCATGGGCTCACTGCGTCGCGAAACCAGCAGGCGGATTTCGTCGTTGCCGAGGAAAGGCGCGGGCGTGCCTTCGGGGTCGGTGAGGTCGGCGGGGCGCAGGGCGTTGAGGTCGAAGCAATGCGGGCGGAGTTTGCCCTCGAAGCGAATCCAGCCGGTGGGCGGATGGGCGTGGTAAAGGTGCGCGCTTTTGCCGTAGAAGCCCTTGCGGCCGTGCTCCTCTTCGAAGGTGCCTTCGGGGAGGGCGACGTGGGCCTGCTTCGCGGTTTTGCCCTTGGTAAGGGGGTAGGACATGGCGGTTCTCCTGTGTATAGGATAGGCCGATTTGAGGGTGGGCACCACCGGGGGGTGGGGTGGCGGCCGCCGTGGATGAGCGCGTTTTTCGCGAGGCCGCGACGTCTGGCCTTCCCGCGCGGCTGATCGGATGAGGGACACGCTCGACATTGAGTGGGGTATCCAGGGCTACGATGGCGTCATGCGTTTGTCGGTATCTACGGCGAAGCGCGTGCCGCCGCATCGTCTCGTTCCGAGTCGAAAACGCAGTGGTCTTGTCTACCGCTTCGTTGCATTCGCTGGCACGGGCGGAAGTTCGATGGGGCCCGTGATCATCGCTTCGCTGGAGTAGACCCTGCCATCGTTGCCATCCCTGCAAGTATCGACGAAGTGGTGACGCACGACAGGGCGCGAACCGTGAATCCCGGCATCATCTTTGCGTACGAACATCTGGGTGGTAATTTCGAGGTCGACGTGGCCCTGCGGCGGAACATACTCGCACTAGACGCTTCCAAGCTCCGGCGTCTGTACGCTGCTGCATTAAGAGCACAGTAACTGGTTCGCTTCCGACTCGCATCGGGATCGCGCTTTGGTTGTGTACGGTGGCATCGAGCCGGATCACAAACTCGTCAAAGCTGGGATCGCCCACATCGTCGAGAGTTGCGGTGACGTTTCCAACATCAACCATGGGAGGCCGAAGCAGAGACCACGCCAATAGAAACGCAAGTCCATGCGTCATCGCAAGTCCGGGACCAGGTTCGCTCTTTTCCCTCTAATGCCCCGCCGTCGCCCCGGCCGGGTCCGGAAGCACGAACTGCGTCTCACCCGGCCTGAGCAGGTGCAGGCGCTTGCGGATCTCCTGCTCCTGGATCTCCGTGCTCTCCTTCAGCTTGCGGTTGCGCTCCTCGCGCGCGGCGAGCTCCTGCTTCAATGCGGCGTTCTCCATTTCCAGCCGCTGGATCTCGCGGTGCTTCTCAATCAGCGCCGGAATCCCCTGCGGGCCGCGCAGCACCGCGTACCCGTACGCGGATGCCAAAACAACAGCCACAAGAATTGTCAGTCTCCGAAATGCAGTCATGGATGAGCGTGAATGGCCTTACAACGTTTATAATCTGTTTGGCCCGAAAGGTCCAGAGGGAAATCAGGAATCGCACCGTGACCGACAAAATCGTGGTCTTCAGCACGTGCTCCTCCCGCGAGGAAGCGGACCGGATCGCCTACCAGCTTGTCGACCAGCATCTGGCCGCCTGCGTGAGCGTGGTGCCCGGCGTGGGCAGCGTCTACCGCTGGCAGGGCGCGGTGGAACGCGCCGAGGAGGTGCTGCTGATCGTCAAATCGTCGCGCGCGTTGTTCGACCATTTGCGCGCGCGCATCGAACAACTGCATTCCTATTCGACGCCGGAGATCGTCGCGCTCCCCATTGTCGACGGCTCCGAGGGGTACCTGAACTGGATGACCGCCGAACTCGGGGCGGCGGGCGCGGCGGAATGACCCCGGTTCAGGCCGAACGGCCCACCCACGCGCGCCACACGGTGATTGCATTCGCGGTCACCCTGGCGGTGCTTTCCTACGTCAGCCGCGTTTGCATTTCGCAGGCCGCGGCGCAGAAGCCGGCGCCGGGCCATATGTCCACACTGGTCAGCGACCTGCACCTCAGCGCGCAACAGCTGGGCTGGATCTTCGGCGCTTTCGGGATTTCCTACGCGCTGTTTGAGATTCCCACGGGCTGGCTGGGCGACTGGCTGGGGCCGCGCCGGGTGCTCATGCGCATCGTCATCTGGTGGTCCATCTTCACGGCCGCCAGCGGGTGGATGTGGAACGCCGCATCGCTCTGGGTAGTGCGGTTTCTGTTTGGCGCGGGCGAAGCGGGTGGGTTCCCCAACCTGACCAAGGTCTTCACCACCTGGCTCCCGCGTCGTGAGCGCCTGCGCGCGCAGGCCATCATGTGGACGGCCGCGCGGTGGGGCGGGGCGTTCACGCCGCCGCTGGTGGTGCTTCTGCTCACGTGGCTGAACTGGCGCTGGGCGTTCGTGGTGTTCGGCGCGGTCGGAGTAATCTGGGCGGTCCTGTTTTTCTTCTGGTTCCGCGACGATCCGCGGCAGCACCCCGGCGTCAACGCGGCCGAAGCGGCCATCATCGGCGACGCTCCGAAGAACGCTTCGGGGCATGGCGACGTGCCGTGGGGCGCCATGGTTCGGTCGCCGTCGGTGTGGCTGCTGTGGACGCAATACTTCTGCCTCACGTACCCGTGGACCTTTTACATCACGTGGCTGCCCAACTATTTGAAGTCGTGGAATCTCACGGACCGCGCGGCTTCATCGTTCGCGGTTCTTCCACTGCTGTGCGGCGGATTTGGATGCATTTTCTGTGGCGCTCTGTCGCCCATGCTGGCGCGCTGGCTGGGTGGCGATGTGCGCCGCAGCCGCCGGCTATGGGGAACCACCGGACTGCTGGCGGCGGGTTTTTTCCTGGTGGTGGCCATTTACGCGCAGAGCGCGGTATGGGCGGTGATCGCGCTCGGCGCTGCCAGTTTCTCGAACGACGTAACCATCCCCCCGGCGTGGGCCTCGTGCATGGATATTGGAGGGCGTCACGCGGGCACCATGTCCGGGTCCATGAACATGATGGGGAACCTGGCTGGATTCGTGGCGCCGGCCATGGGCGGCTGGCTGATCCACGATTTCATGAACCGCGCGGGCTACAACCGGTTCCTCTGGGTGATGGCGGGCGCGTACGTGGTGGGCGCCGCGTGCTGGCTGTTCATCGATCCGGTTACGCCTCTCGATCCCGATGCAACTTCCCATTGAGCTGGCGGAAGCGATCGGGCGCGAGGTTGCGCTTCACGAACGCGCCGCTCTGGCGAAGGCTGTGGCTGCCGTCTCCAGCCGCTATCACGCCGCCGGCGTTCGCGCCACCGGCCGTCTGAGCGACGTGGAACGGGCGGCCTACCTGGCGGTGCGAATGCCGGCTATCTACGGGGCGCTTCGCGCGGTGTTCGCCGAGCTGAGCGAGAGGATTCCAGTTGCGCCGGTGCGGACGATGCTGGATCTTGGCGCCGGTCCGGGCACGGGGGCGTGGGCGGCCTCCGCGGCCATGCCGGAATTGTTGGAGATCACATGCCTGGAGCGGGATCGGGATTTCATCGCGTTGGGCCGCAGGCTGGCGCCGGGATCGCCGAGCAGGGCGGTTCGGGATGCTCGATGGATGGAAGCCGATCTTCTGGGCGGTTCGCCGCTGCCCGGCGCGGATCTGGTTGTCCTTTCCTATGTCACGGGCGAGTTGGAAAGCGCGGACCGGTTGATCGAACGCGCGTGGAGCGCCGCCCGCCTCGCCATCGCGGTGATTGAGCCGGGTACGCCGCGCGGGTTTGCGGCCATCCGCGCCGCCCGGGACCAGCTCATCCACGCCGAAGCTGACATTGCCGCTCCCTGCCCGCATGCTAACGCATGTCCCATGAAAGATCCGGACTGGTGTCACTTCGCGGCAAGGATCGAGCGCACCAGGCTGCACCGCCAGCTCAAGGGTGGTGAACTGGGCCACGAGGACGAGAAATTCTCGTACGTCATCGCTTCGCGTATCCCGGCGCGACCCGTGGAGGCGCGCATCGTGCGCCATCCCTGGACCGAGCCCGGTCTGGTGCGGCTGGAGCTGTGTACCGGCGAAGGCCTGCAAAAGCGGTCCGTGCGCAAGCGTGAGGGGGAGCCATTCCGGCGGGCAAGAAAAGCGAATTGGGGCGAGGAATTTCGCATATAATCCAGAGATGCGACATGGCGCCGTTCTGCTGCCGCTGTTATTCATTCCCTTATTCGCCGCGGACCCCGATTACTCCGGGATTTGGAAACTAAATGCCCAGCGCAGCGATTTGCGGACCCTGAATGAGCCAACCGCCCAGACCTTGAAAATCGAGCACACTGGCGTGATAATCCACTGCACCGCGCTGCCGGTGGGCGGGGGCGCGCCGGTAAGCTGGGATTACACCACCGACGAGAAGGACGCCAAATATAAGATTGGCGACACTTCCCGGAACAGCCACCTGAAATGGGAAGGGAATGCGCTGCTGGTAAACACGCTGGTGAATAGCCGGGATCGCAGTTACACGGTGATGGATCGCTGGAAAATGTCGAAGGACGGAAAAACTTTGACTATCCGGCGGCAGGTGGAATCCTTGTACGGGGAAAGCGAAGCGCTGCTCATTTACGAGAAACAGGACAGGTAGGCCCGGAACCCCCGCAGCCTCGCTGGCGGGAATCGTTTCCGTGAGCCATACTTGAGAACATGGCGGTGCCGCACATTGAGATCCCGGAGGCCGAGATCGCCGACGTGTGCCGCCGCAACGGGATTCGCCGGCTGGCCCTGTTCGGGTCTCTGCTGTCGGATCGATTCTCCGAAACCAGCGACATCGACATTTTGGTGGAGTTTCGGCCCCGCGAGCGTGTCGGATTCTTCCGGTTGGCGGACATTGAGAGTGAACTGAGCCGGTTGCTCGGTGGCCGCAAGATCGACATTCGTACGCCGATGGATTTGAGCCGTCACTTCAGAGAGGAAGTCCTCCAGAACGCGCGCGTCGTTTATGCCGAGCCCTGACGGCATAAGGCTGCGCCACATGCGCGAGTCAGCCACGCTGGCGTTGGAAATGGCGTCGGGGCGCACTCGGGAAGAGTTGTCCAGGGACCCGATGCTCGCCATGGCCCTGGCACGTTGCCTCGAAATCCTGGGAGAAGCGGCATCAAGGCTCAGCGAGGAGGCGCGGCTTCGCTTTCCCGATCTTCCCTGTGCGCAGATGGTCTCCATGCGAAATCACCTCATCCATGCCTACTTCGACGTGGATCTCGATATTGTCTGGACGACGGTCGTTGACGACCTTCCAACTCTGTTGCCGCCATTGGACTCGGCATTGGCGGCGATGGATGGATGAGACCATTGGCGCCCTCCTCACGCGGTAAAGTGGTGGGTGATGGGCACGTTTGGAACCCTGTTCCCCGAAGCTGAGGTGCGCAAGCTGCGCAAGGCGCCGCGCCAGGCGTCCGTGGACGCCGCGAGCGTTTCCCCGCGCCTTCAGGAAGCGATGGCGCGCTCGTGCCAATTGCTGCTCACCCTGCAGAAGCCGGAAGGTTGCTGGTCCGGCGAGCTGACCGCCGATTCCACGCTGGAATCCGATTACGTCCTGCTGCAACTCTGGCTGCATCAACCCGACAGCCGCGGCTGGAACCCTCCCACCCGCGGGCGCATCGACAAAGCCTGCAGCGCGGTGCTCGACCGGCAGTTGCCCAACGGCGGCTGGTCCATTTATGCGGGCGGGCCGGCGGAGATCAGTGCGTCGGTGAAAGCCTACGGGGCGCTGAAGATCGCCGGTTATGACGCGTCCCATCCGGCGCTGATCCGCGCGCGGCACACCATTCTGAAGCTCGGCGGAATCCAGGCGGCCAACAGCTATACCAAAATCAACCTCAGCCTGTTCGGGCTGTATCCGCGGCGCTTCGTTCCCAGCGTGCCGCCGGAAATCACGCTGCTGCCCGGCGACGTTCTCTACCAGATGTCGTCGTGGAGCCGGGCTATCCTGGTGCCCCTTTCCATCGTCCAGGCGGCCGGGAGCGAGCGCTACGCGCCGGAGGGCGTCTCGCTGGAAGAAATCTTCCTGCCCGACGTAAAGCTGAAGATTCCACCGCGCGAGCGGCTGTCGGTGTTCTTTCTGCATCTGGACCGCGTGATCAAGCTGTGGGAGCGGCGCGGATCGAAGGACGTCCGCTCGGCGGGCCTGCGCGAGGCCGAGCACTGGGTGCTCGATCGCACGCGGTACACGGAGGGGCTGGGAGCCATTTATCCGGCCATGATGTACACCATCATGGCGCTCGATTCGCTGGGCTACGCCGAAGATCATCCAGACCTTGTCGAGGCCATCCGCCAGTTCGACAATCTGTTGATCGAGACGCCGGACCGCTTCCAGTTCCAGCCCGCATTATCGCCGGTCTGGGACACCGCGATTTCAGCGTTCGCGCTGGGCGAAGCGGGAGTTTTGTCCCCCGCGGAACTGACGCGCGCGGCCGACTGGCTGCTTTCGAAGGAAGTCCGCCGCAAGGGCGATTGGAGCGTGAAGCGTCCCAACCTGGAACCTGGCGGGTGGGCGTTCGAGTTCGCCAACGAATATTATCCCGACATCGACGACACGGCCATGGTGCTGCTGGGGTTTCTCTACGCCAAAGCGTCCGACCCGGACAAGCAGGCGCGGGCAACGCGGCGGGCGCTTAACTGGATCATCGGCATGCAGGGCTCCGATGGCGGCTGGGCCGCGTTCGACGTCGACAACAACTGGCAAATCCTCAACAAAATTCCTTTCGCTGACCACAACGCCATGCTGGACCCGAGTTGCCCGGACATCACCGGCCGCGTGCTGGAAGCGCTGGCGCGTCACGGGCTGGGCCCCTACGATCCGGCGGTGCACGGCGGCGTGCGCTACCTGCTGGGCTCGCAGGAACAGGATGGAAGCTGGCACGGGCGCTGGGGCGTGAACTATGTGTACGGCACGTTTCTGGCGTTGCGCGGATTGCGGGCCTCGCGGGCGGCGGCCGCCGGTCCCGCTGTCCAGCAGGCCGCACAGTGGCTTCGCTCGGTGCAAAACGCGGACGGCGGCTGGGGAGAGAGCTGCGCCAGCTATGAGGTCAATCGCTTTGTGGCGGGCCCCAGCACGGCCTCGCAAACCGCGTGGGGGCTGCTGGGATTGCATGCCGCGGGCGACACCAGTTCGACAGCGGTGCGCCGCGGGCTGGACTGGCTGCTGGAACGCCAGTTAGCCAATGGCGACTGGCCCGAGGAACTCATGACGGGTACCGGTTTTCCGCGCGCGTTTTATTTGCAGTACCACCTGTATCGGCATTATTTTCCGGTGCTCGCGCTGGCTATGTTTGGGGCGGGAGCGAAGACTGCGGGCGCCGGCGCTTAGAAGGCAGGGCATGGCCCTGCCCCACGAGTGTTTCAAAATGGGTAGGTTTGAAACATGTGTCGAACCCGCGCCGGCTACGATGAAAGGAGGTCAGGAACATGGCAACTTTTGATTGGTCCGAATGCCCCTTGGTTGAAGTCATTCCCGATAAGGTCAGCGGCGCGCCGCTGCTGAAGGACACACGCTTGCCGGTGGACGCCATCACCGGGAACTATGACGCTTTTCGCGAAGAGGGGTTGTCGCCGGACGCGGCCATTGCTGAAACTCTGGATTGCTATCCGGAGGCTGGCCTCGACACTATCAAGGCGATCCTTGCCTATCGCGCCGCGCATCAACTTCAGGCACAGGTTTGAAAGCATTTTTCGACGAGGACGTGCCGCGCAAGCTGGCTCGTTTTCTCCCTCAGCATGAGATTCGCACTGTCGTCGCCATGGCGTGGGGCGGCGTCAAGAATGGTGCGTTGCTCATACTGATCGAGCGCGAAGGCTTCAGGTGTTTCTTACCGGCGACAAGAACATGGCAACGCAGCAACGCCTTGAAGGCCGCCCTTTTGCCGTGCTGATTATGTCCGCGATCAACTGGCCGGTGGTCCGGCCGCATGTCCACAGAATTGCCGCGGCCATTGATGTGGCGCGACCGGGCACAGTTGAGATGATCGATTGCGGGGCGTTCACTCCGCGTTCGAAGCCCGCCAGCGACTAACCCATCCGCCACCGCGGATTTTCGGCGTGGGCCGCGGCGGCCACCCTTCGGGCTTCACCCCCGCCGGATAGTACAACGTCCTTTAGGTTGCGCGACCATTCGCTCGCTGGGCCTGCGGGCGGCATGAGCGGACCGAGGGTCCGCCGCGGCGCACGGCGGCGCTTAGAAGGCAGGGCATGGCCCTGCCCCACGAGGGATCAGATTACTTCAGCAGGCCGCGGCCGCGCAGCCAGTTCGCCAGCAGCACCTGCCACAGGGTCAGCGTCGCATCGCGGGGGGCCAGGCCAACGCCGTGCGGGCCGTGCTCGAACACGTGCAGTTCAGCGGGTACGCCGGCCTTTCGCAGAGCTTCGTAGAACATGATGCTGTTCTCCACCGGCACCACGGGGTCGTCGGTGGTGTGAAACAGAAACACCGGCGGCGTTGCGGCGGTCACCTGGGTTTCGTTCGAGAGCAGATCCACCAGTGCCGGATCCGGATTGTCACCGAGCAGGTTCGTCCGCGAACCCATGTGCGCGAACGGCGTGCGCATGGTGATCACCGGATAGGCGAGGATGGCGAAGTCGGGGCGGCTGCCGGCGCGGTCCACCGGGTCGGGCGCGGCGAGATTCCCGGAATCGAAATGAGTGGCCACGGTGGAGGCCAGATGACCGCCCGCGGAAAAGCCCCAGATGCCGATGCGATCCGGCGCGACGCCGAACTCCCGCGCGCGCGTGCGCACCAGTCGAACGGCGCGCTGAGCGTCGCCCAGTTCGATGGGGTGATGGTACGCCGGGCCGAGGCGATACTTCAGGACGAACGCGGCGACACCGAGTGAGTTCAGCCATTCGGCCACCTGCTGGCCCTCGTGATCCATGGCCAGGTGTTGATAACCGCCGCCTGGGCACACCACCACTCCCGTTCCAGTTGCGTTGCCGGGCGCGGGCAGGTAGAAGGTCAGGGAAGGCTTGTCGGTGTCCTGCTCGCCAAGCGCGCCGGGCGCGCCCGCGGGCCACAACAACTCCGTCTTTGGTTGGCTCTGTTGCGCGCTGGCCAGCGCGGCCAGGATCACTGGCACGGCGAGGAATCGAAGCATCGGCTATCAGCTTACAGCAGACTTGTCGGCTTACAGCAGACTCGTCAGCTTACCGCAGACTCTTCGATCACCAGCTCGCCCTTGTCGGCATCCAGCGTCGCGAGCACGCCCAGCGGCAGCGTAAGCTGGCTCTCCGTGTGGCCAATCAGCAGCCCGGCGCAGGAGGGAACGTTGAGCCGTCCCACAATCTGATCCAGCACTTCGCCCAGACTCAGCGTGGAACTGAACTCGGGCATATAGTCGCCTGGCCCGCAGGAGGCGCACTCTCCGAACACCACGCCTGCCGCCGCCTCCAGCTTGCCCGCCAGGCGCAACTGCGTGAGCATGCGGTCGACACGATAGGGTGGCTCGCCAACATCCTCCGTGAAGAAAACGGCGTCGCGGGTGTCAATCTCGTATGGCGTTCCCATCAACGAACAGATCAGGGTCAGATTGCCGCCGATGAGCCGTCCTCGCGCCGTGCCGTGCTTGATGGTGCGGACAGGGTGGGGGTTGCTGAGCGGGCTCTCCGGCACGGGGTTGCTCAGAGGGCCAATGGCGCTGGTGTCAAACAACGCTTTCCGGAAAACGCGCAGGGTGTATTCGTTGAAGTGGGCGGCGCTGCCGTGGAGCAGCACCACGGGACCATGGAAGGTGACCAGACCGGTCTCTTTCCCAATGGCCAGGTGCAGTGCGGTGATGTCGCTGAAGCCCACGAAAATCTTCGGATTCGAGCGGATCAGTTCGTAGTCGATGCGGTCCAGCAGTTGCGCGCTGCCATAGCCGCCGCGAATGCAGAACACAGCGCGGACGGCGGGGTCGCGGAATGCCGCGTGCAGGTCGTCCAGCCGCTCGTCGATGGTGCCGCCGAGATAGCCGAGCCTCTTTCCCACGTTGCGGCCCAGTTTTGGCTTCAGACCCAGGTACTGGATGGCGGCCTGGGCGGTGGCCAGCTCACCCGGATCGGAGACGTCGGTGGCCGGGGTGATGAGGGCCACGGTGTCGCCTTCGCGCAGGGCCGGAGGCTTCAGCAGCGGGAGCGATGGCCGTTGTGCTCGCGGGTCCAGCGCGCCGGCCGACAGCGCCACCGCGGAGACGAAACCACGCCTCGTCATGCCTCGACATCATAGCAGCAGCTTGCGGCGGAAGCCACTTCGTTCCTGTGATACCGTGAAGGCAGGCTTGCGGGGTATGGCATTCATGAGCATTAATCTGGACACGCTGAAGGACGAGGTGGAGAGGTATCTGGTGGAGCAGGGCTTCAATGTCTTCTATGGACAATCGCGTCTGCTGGATTCGCTGCCCATCATTTATTGGGACTGCGGCCGCTCCTCCGAGTTTCGCAAATTCCTCACCGTGGCCCGCAGCGCCGAGGCCAAGCTGGTGGTGTTTCACCATCGCGAATTCACGCCGGATATTGTCGACGACGCGCTGGATCGCCTGGAGGCCGCCGGCCTGCCGCACGACGAATCCCGCACCCTCGAACGCCGTTTGAAGGAGCTGCGCGCCTTTGAGGGGTTCACCTGCGCCCTGGAGCTTTCCTTCGACTACCAGGGGCGCATCTACGTCTTCGACCTGACCACCGAGTGGTACGACGAGCTGTCCGACATCCTGGAGGAGGTCGACATGTTCGGCGTCGACGAGGACGAAGACGACGAAGGTCCTATCGGCGGCTATTTCTCCCAGAATTGATGATCCCAGGCGCGCGCTGGCTTTTTCCCGCCGCGGCCGTTGAACAGGCGGCCGAACTGGCTCGCGCGCTGCGAGTGCACCCCTTGACCGCGCGGGTTCTGATAGCCCGCGGATTCGGCGACCCCGCCGAGGCGCTCCGGTTCCTTTCTCCATCGCTCGCACACCTGCACGATCCGTTGCTGCTGGCGGGCATGCGCGAAGCGGTAGCGCGGATTTGCCGGGCAATCGCGGCGGGCGAGAAGATCCTGATCTACGGCGATTACGATGTCGACGGCGTCACGTCCGTGGTGATCCTGAAGAAGGCCATTGAGATGGCCGGCGGCCAGGCGGATTTTCACGTGCCCCACCGTTTGCGCGAGGGTTACGGCATGCGCGCGGACGTGATGGAGACGGCTGCCGCACGCGGCGTATCGCTGATTGTCAGCGTGGACACGGGCATTCGCGCAAGCGAGGCCGTGCGCGCGGCGGGCGAACGCGGCATCGACGTGATCGTCACCGATCATCATCTTCCCGAGGCAGGCCTTCCCCCCGCGCTGGCGGTGATCAACCCCAACCGTCCCGATTGCACGTATCCGGATAAAAACCTCTGCGGCGCGGGCGTGACCTTCAAGCTGGTGCAGGCGCTGATCGCCACGCTGGATTGGACCGAGGCGAAGAAGACGCGCGTGCTGGAGAGCTTCCTGAAGCTGGTTTCCATCGCCACCGTGGCCGACGTGGTGCCGCTCACCGGCGAGAACCGGGTAATCGTGAAGCATGGGCTGGCGGGCCTGGGCGCGGTTCACAATCACGGCCTGAAGGCGCTGCTGGAAACGGCCGGCTTTCGCGATGGCGCGGTGCCCACCGCCGGGCAGGTGGCGTTTCGAGTGGCCCCGCGCATCAATGCCGCCGGGCGGATGGCCAGCGCGGACGATGTGGTGGATCTGTTTCTGACCGCCGATGCGGAGCGGGCTCGCGCCATTGCCGCGCAGCTTCATCAACTCAACCAGGAGCGCCAGCAGACCGAGGCCGACATTGTCCAGGCGATTCTGGAGGAATGCGAGCGCGTCCCGGTGACCGCCGGGCAGGCCGCGCTGGTGTTCTGCGGGCGCGACTGGCATCGCGGCGTGGTGGGCATAGTGGCCAGCCGCCTGGTGGAACGATTTTGCCGTCCGGCGATCGTGCTGAGCGAAGACGGGGTCACCGGGCTGGCGGAAGGGTCCGGGCGCAGCATCGCCGGCTTTCACCTGCTGGAGGCGCTGGAGTCGATGGCCGGGTTGTTCACGCGTTTCGGCGGCCACAAGCAGGCTGCGGGACTGGGCCTGCCGGTGCAGAGCGTAGATGAGTTTCGAGTCCGCCTGAACACCTGGGCGGCCGCGCGGCTGACGGCCGACGACTTCCGGCCCCGTATCGAAATTGACGCGTTGGCCGGCGCCGATGAGATTCGCGACGAAACCGCGGCGGAACTCCTCGCGCTGGGCCCGTTCGGATTTGGTAATCCTTCGCCGGTGATCGCCATCAGGGACGCGGAGGTTGCCGGCGCCGCGCAGGTATTCAAAGAGAAGCACGTCCGCACGTGTCTGCGCCAGAACGGGCGAATGTTGACGGTGACCGCATGGCGGTTCGCGGAGCGCGTGGCCGAGCTGGCGGCCGGCTCGCGGGTGGACGCCGCTATCACGGTGGAAGCCGACGATTTCGCGCTGAGCCGGGGTTTGCCGGGATGGGGCGTGCTGCTGAAAGACGTGCGGCCGGCCCGCGAAGGTCCATGGACATGCGGTGACAAGAACGCGGCTACACCGCGTGTCCCTGGGTAGCGGAGGTGCCGGAACTTCCGGATTGCGCCGCCCGCCGCGGTCTTGGCCGCGCGGGTCGGAGGTTGGCGTATAGAATGGCGTTATGGGGGCCGAGAGGACACTCCAGCGGCTCCTGAGCGGGACCGCCGACGCGGCGATCCGTTTCGACGACTTGTGCCATTTGCTCGAGAGGCTGGGTTTCGAAAAGCGAGTTCGGGGCAGCCATCACTTGTTTCGAAAGAGTGGCATAGAGGAGAAGATCAACTTGCAGCGCGAAGGCGCCCATGCGAAGCCATACCAGGTCAGGCAGGTGCCGCAGTAGTCTTGAAGGCCGGGCTCGGTGACTGGAAATGATCAAGTACGAAGTCATCATTTATTGGAGCGAAGAAGACTCGTCTTTCGTTGCGGAGGTGCCGGAACTCCCGGGCTGCGCTGCCCACGGCGCGACGCAGGAGGCCGCTCTTGGCAACGCGCTGGATGCAATTCGCCTCTGGATTGATACGGCGAAGGAGTTTGGCGATCCGATTCCTGAACCGAAAGGGCGCCGGCTGATTCTCGCGTAGCGTCTACCAATCCACTTCAACAACGTAGTCGTCCGCGCCCGGACCGGGATCGCGCACCTCGAAAACAAGGCTGTAGCCGTTCTCGTCCGACGGAGACTCCACGATGGCCACCGCGCCACGGCCCTGCAGCTTCCTGACGGCGGCGGGCAAACCGGACTGGGCTGGCAATGCGCGGTCGAAGTCGGCGCGCTCGGCGGTTACGGTTCCCTGGGACAACGTGGATGAGCCGCGAACGGTGACCCGCGCGACGCCGTTCACACGCCCCACCCACACCATGCCCCGATGAGCGGCCGCTTGTGGCTCGGCAGCCCCGGCCTCCCGCCACGTCAGCGTAAAAGTGCAATCCTTCTTCGCGCCACAACCGCCGGTGATCTCCACCTCTACCGCATATCCGTTGGAGCGGAGAGGCTGCTGCAGAACGCGAGTGTTGCCATTGGCGTCGTCGCCGGCGAGGTTCACCACAACCTCCTGGCGGGGCAGCGGCTGGTCGAAGTGAACGCGCTCATGGCTCACCGGCATGCCCTCGTGCTTCAGCGAATGGCACGACGAAGCGCGGCATTCCACGACGGCTTCCGAATCCACGTGTCCGCGCCACGTGAGTTTGGAGACGGCGCCGCGAGGTTCGGCGACGCTGTCGCCCTGCCACCCGCGATCCTGCCACTTCCTGGCGCCTTCCTGATTTTCGTCGGCGGGAGAGTCCCAATAGAGCGCGATCGAATAGTGCGCGCGGCCTTCCTGGCGATCCGCAATATCGACGATGATCGTGTAGTCGTTGTCGAGCGCAGGCTGCTGCGTGATCTGGACTGTTCCACGCCCCTCCAGAATGTCCAGGCGAACCCGTTGCCGCGAGTCGGGCGGCAGATGGAAGAAGCGGTAGCGCTGGTGCAGGACGTGCTCGCCGCGGGGATTTTCCACCTCCAGGTGGTCGCCGCGCAGATAGAGCACGGCGGATTCATCCACATCGCCTTCCCAGACGAAGTTCGCGCTGGCTGCGGGCGTAGTCTGAGCGCGCACGCCCGTCGCCAGCAGGAGAAGCAAAAGCGCCCGGGCGGTTATCATCTCCTTCTATTGTCCCTCACCGTTAGTACTGTAATACGCATTACAGTTAATGGCCCTCATAGGAACTTCCTGTAGGCCGAATCGCGCCGAAAAGAGCTAAAATGGGGAGCGTCGTAAGCACCAGGGCGACGCCGAACGGGACCCGCGGTGAGAGCCCGGCGATACTAATCCGAAGAGAACCCATAAATGGCTGTGCCTGGCTTTCTGCTCGCTTCATCCTTCAGCTCCCAGCTTTATAATTCCCTGTTCGACGACACGTTCAGCGGTCTGTACCATCTGCAGCCTTTTGACTACCTGGTTCTGGTTCCGTATTTCGCCATCCTGATCCTGCTCTCGTTTTATGGCCTGCACCGGTTCGAGATGATCCGGGGGTACCTGAAGCATCGCAAGCAGATGGTCACCGAACCGCCCACCCGGTTTGCGCAGCTTCCCCGCGTCACCATCCAACTACCCCTTTACAACGAACGCTTTGTGGTGGAACGCCTGATCGAGGAAACCAGCCGCATCGACTACCCGCACGAGCTGCTGCAGATTCAGGTGCTGGACGATTCCACAGACGAAACTCATCCTTTCACCGAGCGGCTGGTGGGCGAATACCGCGCCATGGGGCTGCCTATTGAATACCTGCACCGCACCAACCGCTATGGCTATAAGGCCGGGGCCTTGCAGGAGGGCTTGAAGACCGCCACCGGCGAACTGGTGGCCATATTCGACGCCGATTTCATTCCGCCGCGCGACTTCCTGCGGCGCACCGTGGACTTCTTCGCCGATCCGCAGGTGGGCGTGGTGCAGACGCGGTGGGCCTACCTGAACCGCCACTACAATCTGCTCACCGAAGTGGAGGCCATGCTGCTGGACGGCCACTTCGTTCTGGAGCACGGGGCGCGCTCCGGCGCGGGGTTGTTCTTCAACTTCAACGGCACGGCGGGCATCCTGCGCCGGACCATGATCGAGGACGCCGGAGGCTGGCAGCACGATACGCTCACCGAAGACTCCGACCTGAGCTACCGCGCGCAATTGAAGGGCTGGCGATTTGTGTACGTGCCCTCCATTGAGTGCGCTTCCGAACTGCCGGTGGACACCTACGGATTCCAGGTGCAGCAGGCGCGTTGGGCCAAAGGGCTCACCCAGGTGGCGAAAAAGCTGCTTCCGGCCATCCTGCGGGCGGACATTTCGAAACGGCGCAAGGTGGAAGCGTTCATGCACCTGACGCCGAACATTTCGTATCCGCTCATGCTGGTGATGTCCGCCATGATGCTGCCGGTGATGATCGTGCGGTTCTACATGGGTTGGATGCAGATGGTGGTGATCGACCTGCCGCTGATTGTGGCGTCGTTCTGGTCCATCATGGCGTTCTACCTGATGGCCCACAAGGTTCTGTTTCCGCGGGATTGGAAGCGCGCGGCGCTGCTGCTCCCCGCGCTGATGGCCGCCGGGGTGGCGCTCACCATCAGCAACTCAAAGGCGGTGATCGAGGCGCTGCTGGGCATTCAGACCAGCTTCGCGCGCACGCCGAAGTACGCCATCGGCGAGCAGAAGGTGAAAGTGCAGACCGCCCGGAAGTATCGCAGCCGCAGCGGCTGGCTGCCGTACGCCGAACTGGTCGCGGGGTGCTGGTTCGTGTATATGGTGGAATTCGCCATCGACACCGTCAACTTCCCGGCCATCCCGTTTCTGCTGCTTTTTGTATGCGGCTACTGGTGGGCCGGCTTCAGCACCCTCTGGCAGGAATATCAGGCCCGGCAGCGCTGGCAGCGCCAGCAGGCCGCCGCGGCCATGGTGGGCGAAGTTACGGAGCAGTCCTGAGCGGACCGATCACAGGCTGAGAGCTTCCCTGAGGCGGGTGGACTCACGCCGCGACATCTCCACGTTCATCCCGCCGCGCAGCGTAACCAGCAGATTGCCGCCCACACCCGGCTCCACACGCTCCACCCATTTCAGGTTCACAACGTGTCTGCGTCCGGCGCGGAAGAAAACGCCCGGATCCAGCCGCTGCTGCAGGACGGCCAGGGAACGCGGAATCAGCGGCCGCTCATTGGTCGCGCTGATGAACGGTCTCCCTGGAGGAATTCACCCCGACCCTGGGCTATTCGACCTCCGGGCTCGCGGCGGTGGCGGGCGCGTCTCCGCGGTTCTGGTGAATAGCCAGGCCTTCGTCGGAGAAGAACGAGCGCCGGCCGGTGTCCGGGTATTTGACCGGGTCGGCGTGGATGGTGTATCCGGTGGAACTGCCCGCGAGCGTGAAGCGGTACCCGTTGCGAACACCCTTCACCAGATCCGCCTTAATCAGATCGGCGGCTGCCGCACTGGGCTTGGCCCCTTTGCCCGGCGGCCCCAGCTCCTCCAGCCTGGCGGCGTACCTTCCGAACTCCGAGTAGTAGTTGGTCTCCGCGAATTGAAGCGTCTGGATCTGCAATATAGCGTCAAGCTCGAGGGCGAGCGGCGTTCCGGCGGAGACCAGTACGACGAAAAAGAGAAGACAGACGAGCAGCTTTCCGGGCGACACAACCGCTATGATCGCATGAGCAGCCGCAAGCAAAACAGGGCATGGCCCTGCCCCACTTTGCTGCCAGGCTACTCGACTTCCGGGCTTTTGGCGGTCGCGGGCCCGCCCCGGTTCTGTCGAATGACCGTGCTGTCATCGGAGAAGAAGGACCGGCGTTCCTTCGCGTTCTGAATCGGGTCCGCGTGAATGGTGTATGACTTACCATCCCCGGCCAGCGTGAACCTGTAGCCGTTCCTGGCGCCTTTGGCCAGATCCGCGGAGATCAGCCCGGCCCCGGCGGGTCCCAGTTCTTCGAGCTTGCTCGCGTATTTGCCGGATTGCAAGTTGTAGCTTACCTGCGCCGTGTTCAGCATGCGGATTTGCACAATGGCGCTCGTCTCGAGCGCCGAGTCGCGCGAATCGGCGACGGCGGCCATAACAAACACCGCCAGAACGATGAACGAACGGATGGCAGACATAGCTGCCATCCTAACGTACTAGAAGCTCGCCTTCAACGCGAACTGAATCTGCCGCGCCGGATAGGTGGTGCGAATGGTCCCGAACGCCGACGATGCCGTGTTCGTGTTGGGGATGCCGAAGTTGGTCTGGTTCAGAATATTGAAAAACTCCGAGCGGAACTGCAGCCCGGCGCGCTCGCCGATGTGGAATGTCTTGTCCGCCGAAAAATCCCATTGCTCGAAGCCAGGCCCGCGGAATGCATTACGGCCGAGGTCGCCGAAGGGATCGCTGGCCGGCGGTGTGGTGAATGTGTAGCCGGCGAAATAAGCGTTCAGCATCTCCGCCGTTGTCTGGCTGATCGCGCCGCCGGCGACATTGGGCCGCAGGAAGGGTTCGCCGCGGTAGTCGTTGGAGAGCGCGCTGACCGGAGCCCCGGTGGAGCCGTTGTAGTACACGTTAAGCGGAGTCCCGGTGTGCGCGGTGTTGATGCTGTTCACCTCCCAGCCACCCACCACCGCATCGAGGAACGGGTTTATGCTCGAACCCCACTTGCGCCCTTTGCCGAAGGGGAGCTGATAGACCAGGCTGGTCACGTTGTTGAACTCCACGTCAAAGCTCGACGGTCCACGCTCATCCGCGAGGTTGTTGATATTCTGCGGATTCGCTTCGACGTAACCGGAATAGTACTCCAGCGCCTGCTCCGAATCGCCGATCGCCTTGCCCCACGTGAACGAATTCAGGAAGTACAGCCCGGAACCGAAACGGTGTTCCACTCGCGCCGAAAGGCCGTTGTAGTGGTTGAAGCCCACCGGGTCCACCCAGGTGATGGGGCCGTAGTTGGGGTAGGGCTTTACCAGCACGCCGGAGGAGTTCGGCTCTTCCTCGTTCAGGTCGCCAATGATGGGCATGTGCAGGCTGGCGTTTCCGTTGTAAGAAAGTTCCACCACGGAGTTGCCGGTAAGCTGCCGCTGTACGGAGAAGAAAAAGTTCTGGATCAGCGGCCAGGGCGAGTTGGCGGGAATGTAATCGACGTTGGAGTTGGCTGGATTGAAGCTGGCCGGGTTGGCGATGCCCGTCGAGAAGCTGTTGAGCGTGGTGAGGAAACCCGCCGGCACCGGACCGCCCGCGGGCATGGTCTGCGTCAGCACGCCGAACAAGGCGTTAGGCGCATTGATCCCTTCCATCGCGCTGCCAGGGCGATTGAAAAAGTCGTAGCTGATTCCATATCCGCCGCGCACCACCCAGTTCGGAGCCGGATTGTAGGCGAAGCCTGCTCTTGGTCCAAAGTCCGTGTAGTTGGGATGCACCAGCGCACGGTTGTAGAGGCTGCCGCTGGTTGCGGGAATCATGGTGGCCGTCGTTGGATCGAAGTTGGACCACCCGTTGTCGCGGTCCCACAACGGCGTCGCGAATTCCCAGCGAAGGCCCAGATTAAAGGTCAGCTTCGAACTAACACGCCAGTCATCCTGCGCGTACACGGCGTGGACATGCTGGCGAAGATTGGATGTGTGAGCATTCCCCAGGTTGATGCTGCTGGGCAGGCCGAAGATGAAATCCGCAAGATCGTAGGCGGTTGAGCTGGCGGCGATGGTGCAACCCGCGGCCTCGCCCAGTTCCGTGCACGTTGGCTTGCTGAACTGGCCGCTGTAGCTGTCCTGCCCGTAGAGCGGATTGACGTCCAGAACTTCCGTGCGGATCATCATGAACTCGTAACCGGTCTTGAGCGAGTGGCGGCCGACGGTGCGCGAGTAGTTCAGCTTCGGGCCGAAGGAAGTCGGGTTCTGGAACTGCGGATTACTGGTCTGGCGGCCGAAAGTGGGATTGCTGAATCCGCCTACGGTCTGGGTGTTGAAACCGCCGGTCAGCCAGGATGCCGTCGGCAGACCGGGGAAATCGAAACCCATGTCCTCAAGACTGTCGCCGCCGACGTAAGGGGGAGTCTTACCGGCGAGCACATGGGTCCAGCTCAGCCGGGCATCGAAAATCGATGACGGCGACACCGTCCAGTCGTAGCCAAGCGCCGCCTGCTGGTCAATCGAGTGGATGAAACCGTTGCCGTCGCCGCCGGATGGTCCGCTCAGGTCCGGCTCATAATACTGGACGTCCTTGCGCTGGCTGAAACGCGCGAATGCCGACATCCTGTCGTTGATCTGGCCGTCGAGCCTGGCGTCGTACTTGTCGCTGTAATCCCTGATCAGCAGCGTCGCGACGTCGTCATTGGCGGGATTGGTTACGCTCGCGGGAATCGGAGGCAGGCCGCTCAGAGCCGCGGCCGCGAACGGATTCAACTGCGCCACGGGAATCTTCGTACCGGCCTGGTAGACCTGGCCGGTCAGAGGGTCGACAACGGTCACCGGCAGGATGCCCTGTTGTTCGGAAACTGTCGGAACACTATCTTCGTTCAGGTACCGCTGCAACTGGCGGTATCCTTCGTAATCCGTGAAGAAGAACAGCTTGTTCCTGATGAGCGGACCACCGAACGTGGCGCCGAACTGGTTGCGCTGGAGGGTGGGCTTCTCGAAGAAGGCGGGATTGGGGTCGAACGTGTATCCGATGGCGTTCAAATCGGTGTTGCGAAAGAACTCGTAGACGGTGCCGTGGAATTCGTTGGTGCCGGTCTTCATGGCCGCATTGACCACCCCGCCGCCCACGCGGCCGTATTCGGCGCTGTAGTTGGTGGAGATCAGCTGAAATTCGGCCATGGCATCGGGAGACGGCTGCACCACCTGCGCCGAATATCCCTGGTTGCTGGTGCCGTACGCGTTGTTATCAATGCCATCGAGCAGGAAGTTGTTGTACGTGCTGCGCATGCCGTTCACGTTGAAGGCGCCCTCGCGCGGCGTCCCGCTGGGCGAAAATGCGACGGCGATTGGCGACTTGATGGTATTGGTGGCCAGCAGCGCCAGATCGGCGTAGTTGCGGCCGTTCAGCGGCAATTCCCTGATCTCCTGCGTTTCCACAACCTGCGAGTGCTCGCTGGTGTCGGTCTCCAGAACCGAGGCTGCGCCGCTCACATTCACCGACTGCGTAACCGCGCCAACCTGCAGCGTCAGGTCGACGCGCTGTCGCGCGTTGACGTCCACCCGAACATCCTGAGCCGAGATCTTGTCGAAGCCGGTCGCCTCCACGGCCACCGAGTACAAGCCGATCTTGACGTCGAAGAAGTCGTAGTTCCCGAGGTCGTCGGTGGTGGCCGTGGCCCGAATGCCAGTTTCCTGATCGGTGAGAGTCACGGTAGCTTTGGGGACCACCTGGCCTGATGGATCGTGAATGGTTCCCAGCACTTCGGCGGTCTCAAACTGAGCAGCCACCGGTATGGCGAACAAGGCCAGTAATAGAAGCGGAAGAACGGAAGAATACCGTTGCATCAAATCCCCCTTGTGGGAGACTATCATTCGAAAATGTGATTACCGTTGCGGTTGAATGAAGACCGCGTTAACACGCCAGGGGGAAGAGTGGACTGGCTTACGGCGTTCGCGCGGCCCGCGCCTCTTCCACGGCCGCTTCCATTTCGCGGCGGTAGTCGGCAAGGAGCTGCCGCGTAGTCGCCTCGAAGCGCATCACCAATACGGGCTGCGTATTGGACGCGCGAACCAAACCCCAGCCGTGCGGGAAGAGCACGCGGACGCCATCGACGTCCACGGCCTCGCGCCGGCCGCGGAACCATTCCGCGACGCGGGCCACCACCTCGAACTTGATTTCGTCGGGGCAATCGACGCGGATCTCCGGGGTGGAAACGGTGACCGGCAGATCCGCGGTCTGGGCCGAGAGAGGCCGGCCCGACGTGGCCACGATTTCGATCAGACGGCAGGCCGCGTACAACGCGTCGTCGTAGCCGTAATAGCGGTCGGCGAAGAACATGTGCCCGGACATTTCGCCGGCCAGTTCGGCGCGCTCCTGCTTCATCTTCTCCTTGATGAGCGAGTGTCCGGTTTTGTACATGATGGCGCGGCCACCCAGGCGGTTCAGCTCGTCGTACATGATTTGCGAGCACTTCACCTCGCCGATAAAGGTTGCGCCGGGCTTGCGCGTGAGAATCTCGCGCCCGTAGATGAGCATCAGCATGTCGCCGTAAACGGGGTTGCCGTTCTCGTCGACGGCGCCAATGCGGTCGGAATCGCCGTCGAAGGCAATGCCCAGCTCGGCGCTTTGCTCGCGCACCGCGGTCTGGAGCGCTGCCAGGTTTTCGACCTGCGTCGGGTCGGGATGGTGGTTGGGGAAATGGCCGTCCATCGCAAAGAAAAGCTCGGTGACCGCGACGTTGAGGCGTTCGAAAATGCGGTGGACCACGGGTCCGGCGGTGCCATTGCCCGCGTCGGCCACCACCTTCACGCGGCGCGGGAACTGAAACCGGGAGGCGATGTCCTCGACGTAGGGAGTGACCGCGTCAAAGGCGCTTTCGACACCCTGGCCCTGCTCGAAGTCGCCCATCTCAATGGCGTGGCGGACCCGCTGAATGGCCTCGCCATGGATGGTGCCCTCGCCGCACACCGTTTTGAAACCGTTGTATTCGGACGGGTTGTGGCTGCCGGTAATCATCACCGCGCCAGCGGCCTTCAGGTGCCGCGCCGAGAAGTACAGTACGGGCGTGGGCACCACGCCGATGTCGGTGACGTCGCACCCGGCGGCCAGCAGGCCCTTCACCAGGGCGTCCCGGAGACGCGGGGAACTGAGGCGGCAATCGCGCCCGACGTTGATGTTTTTCCCGCTGTGGCGGATGAGATGGGTGCCCAGCCCGCGTCCCAGTTGCTCGACGCCGGCGCTGGTGAGCTCGGTATCGGCGATGCCGCGAATGTCGTATTCGCGGAAGATGGTGGGATTGAGCATACCTCGATTTTACTTGCCCACCAGGGCGGTCACAGCGAGAATGCGGCGACTTTTCCGCGTGGTAACGGCGGCCACGGGACGCGCCGGTCTAATCTGGTGCACGGAAGGATTTCATGTGGACCACAAACGAGTCGTCCTGGCGTACCGCAACCTCGCGGCGAACCGCAACATAAGCCATATTGGCCTCGGCGTCACCGCCATGAACTCGGCCAAATTCCTGCGTTCGGCGGGCGTGGAGGCGGAGGTGTGGCCCATTGGAAACGCACGGGAACTGGGCGAACGGATGGCCGGCGCGCGCGGCAGCGCCGCGGTGACCCATGTAGTGGTCTCCGCTCCCTGGATACCCACGCTGGAACTGGCCGGGATGGTTGCCGGGTTCCCCAACACGCAATTCGCGGTGAACTGCCACTCGAATCTCGGCTTCCTGCAGGCGGACCCGAACGCGGTCCGGCTGGTGCGGGAAGGAACCGATCTGGAAAGGACCAACTGGAACTTCCGCGTGGCCGCCAACAACCGGCGGCTGGCCACCTGGCTGACGGACGCTTACGGAGTGCCTTCCACGTGGCTGCCCAATTTGTATTATCTGGACCATTGCGCGCGGATTCCGCGGGCGCCGTTCAGCGGCGGCACACTGCGCGTGGGCGCGTTCGGCGCAACCCGTCCCTTGAAGAACTTCATGACCGCGGCGGGCGCGGCGGTGCAGATCGCGGCGGCGCTGCGGACCGATGCCGAGTTGTGGATGTCCGCGGGCCGGAACGAGGGTGGGGGCTCCGCGGCGGAGGCCATCCGGCAAATGATCCAGGGCGTACGGCACATTCGCTTCGTGGAAAGCGGCTGGCAGAGCTGGCCGCAATTCCGGCAGACGGTACGCTCCATGCATCTCCTGCTGCAGCCCAGTTACACCGAGACTTTCAACGTGGTGACGGCGGATGGGGTCGCCGAAGGAGTGCCGTCGGTGGTTTCCGAGGCGATTGACTGGGCGCCCGATAGCTGGAAGGCGCGCGTGGACGATGTCAGCGACGTCGCCAGAATCGGGCTGAAGCTGCTGGCCGACAAATCCGCCCCGCGCAAGGGGCTGCGCGCGCTGGAGAGCTATAACCGGCGGGCGTTTCGCGCCTGGCGGGAGTTTCTGGGTTGATGCCGTTTACTTGTCCAGCTTGAGCCGATCATCCAGCTTGAGGTCGATTTTCGCCACCTTGTGCCGGTTGAACACGTTGAGCCGTTTTGTGCCGCTGGCCAATCCATCGTGCTCGGCGCGGATTTCGTACTCGTCGTTCGTGCTCAGGCCGGCGAAGTGGTAAACGCCGTCATCTTTCGTGATAAAGCTGCGGATCTGGAGAGTTCTGGTGTCGTTCAATTGCACGGTGGCCCCGCTCACCGGATGGGATTCCGCGGTGACTACGCCTTCGACCGTTCGCGTGCCGGTGTCCGAGTTTTGACCGGCCGCGAAGGCCGCGCAGGCGAGCAAGGCCGCAAAAAACTTCAGAACCATCTAAGGTTTGGATTCGGTTTCCAGCAGAAAAGTTACGTCCACGCGTTCGCCTTCCCCGGTGACTTCGGCCGTCTGTACGTCGGCCTGAAACCCCTTTGCCGAGGCCTTCACCTTATACTTAGCAGGCGTCGCGGGCACCCGGAACGCAAATTCGCCGCGGTCATCGGAGATCGCCCGGGTGATCTTCAGCTTCAACTGCGATCCGTCGGCAAGCTCCGGAGTGATGGTGACATCCGCGCCGGGCAATGCCAGACCGGGCTCGTGAAAGACCGTGCCGCTAACGATCGCGTACGGCTCGGCGGCCTTCTTGTCGCGAGCGGACAGAGCGCAAAGGGTCAGCAGGATCAGCGCCGCGCGCAGGCCGCTACTTCCACTCCTCTTCCTCGTCGTCCTCATCCTCCTCTTCATCCTCGTCTTCGTCGTCCTCGTCGAAACTTATGTCCTCGTCCTCTTCGTCCTCGTCCTCGTCGTCATCCACTCCGGGCGCGAGTTCGAGGGGATCGGTGCTGACTACGTTCAACGTGGCGCCGCACTCGTCGCAGGAGACGGCTTCGCCTTCGTCCAGTTCATCTTCCTCGACGTCGATCGCTGCGTCACAGACGGGGCAGTTCACCATGTAGCTTCTTCCCTCCCAGGAACGTCCTGTCCTTCCCTTCTTTGATGTACCAAAATCTCCGGCTCCGCGGCGCTCAGGAACGGGACTGAGCCTGGCCGGCGGCCTGCTTCGCGGCCAGTTCGCGCCGACGCGTGGTGGGCGGAACCACCCCCTTCAAACGAAGATACATGAAAAGTTGCGAACGGTGGGTGAGTTCATGTTCCTTAATGGTTTGCAGCATCTCCAAACGGGTGACGCGCAGGCCGTCGAAGCGGGTGATCTCCTCGGCGTAGAATGATGCGTCCCGGCCGCGGAGCTCGGCAATGCGTTCGTCCATAGCCTGGCGCAGGGCGGCGGCGAGTTCGAGTGGGGCCGCCTGGGGCGGAAGCCCGGTGGAGTGCTTCTTCAACATGTCGCGAAATTCGGGGACGGCGAGGTTGGTGGTCCCCTCCAGCAGGACACCGGTCATGCCGTGTCCCGCGTTCAGGATGTGCCGCGCGATTTCGCGGAAGGTCATGACGTCCTCGGCCGGCCGGAAATCGAATGCTTCGGGCGGCATCTCTTCCACCGCCCGGGCGGTGTCCTCGCGGATGGCCTTCCACATATCGAGAGTCGTCTGCAATCGGACCATAGACACAGTATGCCCTGGCGGGTTTCGACAAGAATGGTATCCAGGGTGTTTTACTCAGGGGTCCGGGGATGATCCAGGAGTCCGAACTCCCGGAGCATTTCGGCATGCGGAATGCCGGAGGAAGGATTGGCACGAGCAGCGTCGATGCTGGCGAGCATCTCCGGATCGATCGGGGCTTCCTGTGGGGCTTGTTCTTTGTTCACCACGTTCTGATTCAAGTTAGCAAAAACGCGGCAGACGCCGCGTGTCCCTTCCTTAGCCTACCGGGTCGCCGTGGACTTCCACTTCGCGGGCGTCGATTCCCACCGGCTCCGGTTGGCGCAGCCGGCCGGTCCAGTTGGCCCAGCCCCAGAAAATCGCGGTGCAGGAGCTAAGCACGCCGGCCACCGCGCCGATGGTCCGCGGACTGTACTGCGTGGAGGCAATCCCCGCGGCGGTCATGGAAAGCATCATGGTGCTCCACGTGAGCGACTCCATGGTGGCGAAGACGCGGCCGCGATACTGATTGTCGACGTAACGCAGCAAGTAGGAATAGTTCAACACCGAATTCACGGCGATGGCGGCGCGGGAGAACATGATGAACAGCAGAGCCATGTCAAACCGCTGCATCTGGCTGAACAAAACATAAGCGCCGCCGTGCAGGATATAGCCGATGAAGATGGTGAGCTTGTAGCCGGCGAAGGACAAGCGTTTGCCGAGCCAGTGGCCGAAGGCGCCGCCCACCAGCAATCCGATGCCCGCGAAGCCCCAGATGATGCCGATGCCCGCCGCGCCGCGGTTGAATACGATCTCTCCGAACAGCGTGAACAGGATTTGCGCCGCGCCCCCTCCGGAGGCCCAGCCAACCGCCAGCAGCACAATCGCGAACACCAGCGGCACCGAACGCATATAGCGCAGACCTTCGCGATACTCGTGCCACGGCCGCACCACTTCGGCCTCGGTGAGGTCTTTGCGTTCGGCGCGGAAACCCTGCTGTTTCGGCGCGCGCAGGTTGGAAATGGCCCACGCCGAAAAAACGAACGAGAGCGCGTTGAAGACGAAGGCCCATTTGTAGCCGATGGCGAGGACGGTGGCGCCCAGAAAAGTTCCGACAACCAGAGTGCTCCACTGGGTGGTCTGGGTGAGCGCGTTGGCGGTGTGCAGTTCCTCGCGGCTGGCGATGGTGGGTAGAATCGCCGAGCGCCCGGCGGTGAAAAAAGGCGAGGCCACCATGAGCAGGGCGCTGAACAGGTAGAGGAGCCAGATGCGGTGGCCGGTGAGCGTGAGAATAAAGCCCAAGGCGACCACGGCGCGAATCAGGTCGCTGGCGATCATGATGCGCTTGCGGTCGAAACGGTCGAGCAGGACGCCGGCAAGCGGGCCCATGGTGATGGCGGGGATGGCGCGCGCCAGCATGATGCCGGTGACCACCAGCCCGGATCTGGTGAGCGCCATGGCCAGGGCGAAGACGGCGATGTTGTTGAAGTGATCGCCAATCTCGCTGACGATCTGGCCCATCCAGGTGTAGCGATAGTTCCGGTTGCGCGCCAGAAGCTGAAAGAACTCGCGCATCAGCCGCGCTCCGTCACGTAGACGCCCACCAGCACCAGAGCGCCGCCACCCGCCAGCGTTCCGGTTACCGGTTCGCCCAGCATGGGAACGGCGCAGATGGTGGCCAGCAGCGGCTGCAGATAGGAAAACGCGGAGACGCGGGACGCGGGCATTTTCGTCAGCGCATAACAGTAGATAAGATAGCCGAGCACCGACGGGAACACCGCCATATACAGCAGGCTCAGCCAGCCCCGGGTGCTCACGGCGGCGTAGGAGAAACCGTGCGGCGGCGGGAGCAGAGGCAGAAGCGCGATCAACCCGGCGATGTAGGAGACGGCATTCACGGTGATGATGTCCTGCCGCGCGGTTACGCGCTTCCCGATGACGCTGTAGAGCGCGATGGCCAGGGCGCTGAGGAGAATGATGATGTCGCCGCCCAGCGTGGCGATGGCGTGTTTGCCTGAATCCATTTGCAGCACCACGATGCCGCCCATGGCGACGAGCATTCCGGCGAGCTTGTTCAGGGTGATGCGCTCCTGGCCGATGAGCGCCGCAATCAGCAGAACCATGATGGGCGCCAGCGCGCTGAGAATGGATGCGTGCGCCACGCTGGTGCGATTGATTCCGTAGGCGACCAAGAGCTGGTTGAGCGTGATGCCGAAGATGCCCATCAGGGCGAGCGCGAGCAGGTCGGTGCGAGACAGTCTGGTCAGGCAGCGCATGGCGCTGCCCCACGTCGAACCGGTCCAGATGGCGGTCAGGATCACCGCCGCGATGGCCGTCCGCATGGCCGTCAACTGCATGGGCGGGAATTCGCGTAACGCGAACCGGGCAACGATGTAGTTCAGCGAGAAGAACATCACCATCGCGCCGATGAGCGAGTAGAGCCTCATCGGGTGATGACTTCCTGGCGGACGGTGATGCGGTCCAGATACTCGTGGTCGATTTCGTATCCGAAGCCGGGGCCGTCACGCACCACGATGGTTCCTCCGGCGGTTACCTCCACCGGCGGCGTTACGATGTCGCGCGTCCAGTAACGGCTGCTGGCGGAGACGTCGCCAGGCAGCGTGAAACCGGGCAGCGTGGAGAGCGCGATGTTATGAGCGCGGCCGATGCCCGATTCCAGCATGCCGCCGCACCACACCGGAATTCCGGCCGCCACCGCAACGTCGTGGATGCGGCGCGCCTCCGCGAACCCGCCCACGCGGCCGAGCTTGATGTTGATGATGTGACAGGCGCGCAGGCGGATGGCCTGTTCGGCGTGGTGCGCGGAGCGGATGGATTCATCGAGACAAACGGGCGTGGCCAGCTTCGCCTGCAGTTCGGCATGGTCGATGATGTCGTCGTGCGCCAGCGGTTGCTCGATCATCATCAGGTAGAACTCGTCGAGCCGGCGCAAATGATCGGCGTCGGCGAGCGTGTAGGCGGAGTTGGCGTCGGCCATCAGGCAGATCCGCGGGAAGCGCTTGCGGACTTCGCCCACAGCGAGTACGTCCCAGCCGGGCTTGATCTTGATCTTGATGCGCTGGTACCCGGCGGCCACTTCCGTGTCGATTTTACGCAGCAGCTCGTCGATGGAATCCTGAATGCCAATGGAAACGCCGCAGGGGATTTCGCGGCGCGCTCCCCCGCCGATCTGTTTCCACAGCGGTACGCCGTTGCGGCGCGCGTCCAGATCCCACAGGGCCGCTTCCAGACCGCCGCGCGCCATGTGGTGGCCGCGGATGGGGGAGGCCGGCGAGTAATCGCGCAGAATAAGCCACGCGGAATCGGTCCACTCCTCGTTGTAGAACGGGTGTTCGCCGCACGTGACTTCGCCCCATCCGGACAAGCCGTCCGCGCTCACTTCGACCAGAATGATGCGGCGCTCCGTAGTCCGGCCGAAGCTGGTCTCGAAAGGATGCACCAGCGGCATGCGGATCTCGCGCAGTACGATTCGGTCTATTGCGGTTCCCATTTTCCCAACAAGTAGGTTCCGGCCTCGCCGCTTCTTTCGAAGCCGATGACCGCCAGACCTTCGCCGAAAGCGCGTTCGAGGGCTTCGCCGATGGCTGTTTGGATGGCGCGGGCGCGGGCGGGATCGGCAGTGCGCAACTCCGCCATGTTCGCGGGGACAGGCACGCGCACACTGTCCGGTTGAGGTTGCGGCCGGGGCAGGCGGAGCCACCATTCCGCCACACAGCGATCGCTGGGCAACCCTCCCTGCAAAGGACTGCTAGTGATGCCGTACTGATTGTGCACATAGCGCCGCGCGATGGCGCCCAGCCGCTCGATGTTGAAGAATGCGTTCTTCGCATCGAGCGGGTCGAAGGTCCACTCCACCAGATCGATCCCGCGGGCCAGCGCTTCTTCGCGCTGCGCCAGCTTCAGCGCGCGGCCAACGCCCGCGTTGCGATATTCCGGCAGCACTCCCAGCATGTGACTGTGCAGATAGGTGAGGCCATCGCGTTTGACGGCGGGAAGGGCGATGCAGAACCCCGCCATGCGGGCGCCATCGAAGGCGCCCAGCACCATGCCGCCAATTTTCGTGGCCACCACGAACAGGCGAGGCGGCAAAAGGTCCACGTCCTCGAAGCCCCAGATCTGGCGCTGCAACCGCACCGCCTCACGGAACTCGTCGTGGGCGGTGAGCGCGCGCACCTCAGCCATCGGACCGCTTGGCCTCCTGCCAGAGCTCTTCCATCTCGGTGACGTTCGAATCGGCGAGCTGGCGGCCGCGGCCGGTGAGCTGATCCTCCACATAACCGAAGCGCCGGCGGAACTTCGCGTTGGTGCCGCGCAGCGCCTGTTCGGGGTCGACTTTCAGGAAGCGAGCGATGTTGACGATGACGAAAAGCATGTCGCCCAGTTCGTCCTCGATTTCGGCGTGATTGGCGCTTTCGCGCGCGCGGCGCAGCTCGTCCAGCTCCTCGTGCAGCTTGGCGATCACCTGGTCGATGTTATCCCAGTCGAAGCCGGCGCCGGCGGCTTTGGACGCGATCTGCTGCGCCTCCACCAGCGCGGGCATGTTGCGCGGCACGGAGGCCAGAAGCTGCTTTGGCGCCTCGCCGCGCTGCTTCTTTTCTTCGCCTTTAATCTGGTCCCAGCGCACCTTGACGTCGTCGGCGGTCTTTGCGTCGGCGTCTCCGAAGACGTGGGGATGACGGCGGACCAGCTTCTCGCAAATCGCGTCCAGCGAATCGTCGATGCCGAAGCGCCCTTCTTCCTTCGCCATTTGCGCGTAGAAGACCGCCTGCAGCATGAAGTCGCCGAGTTCTTCGGCCAGGCCGCTCCAGTCGCGGCGTTCGATGGCGTCGAGCACCTCATAGGTCTCTTCCAACGTGTAGGGCTTGATGGTGTCGAAGGTCTGCTCGTGGTCCCACGGACAACCGCCGGGCGCGCGCAGGCGAGCCATCAGCGCGACCAGACGCTCGAATCTCGCTCCGGTGGTGGGTTCGTCGGACATGTGGAAAATGCGGGAAAACAGCCTGTTTTTCAATGTATCACGCAGCCGTGATGACATCAGAACGCGGCCGGCGCCGCGTGTCCCCGAGCGGCCGGAACATAATGGTTCTTACCCCGCATGCGCGTTGGAATCATCGGTACGGGCGCCATCGCCCATAAGCACGCCGAAGCGTATCGCAATATAGGCTATGAGCTGGCTGTCTGCGCGAACCGCGGCGAAGAGGCCGGGCGCAGCTTTGCCGTCCAGTACGGTTGCGAGTTCGCGCCTTCGTGGGAAGAGCTGTGCCGCGATCCGCGCCTCGATTTCGTGGATGTTTGCACGCTCCCGAATTTTCGTTTGCAGCCGGTACGAATCTGCGCCCGGGCAGGCCGGCACATTCAAGTGCAGAAGCCCATGGCGACAAATCTCGCCACCGCGCGGGAGATGGTGGAGACAACGCGGCGCGCGGGCATCCTGCTCAACGTGGTCAGCCAGCATCGCTTCGACGATTCCGTGCAGTTTCTGAAGCGGGCCATGGCGGCCGGGCGATTGGGAAAACTTCTGCAGGCCGACGCTTACGTGAAGTGGTATCGTTCAGCCGCTTACTACGCACGCCCGGGCAAGGGAAGCTGGCGGACGGAAGGCGGCGGCGCGTTGATCAACCAGGCGATCCACCAGGTGGACATTCTGCTGTTCCTCGCCGGCCGGGTCAGCGAGGTTTCCGGCATGTGGCAGACGGGCGCGGCGCACGCGATGGAATCGGAAGACGTTGTATCGGCGGTGCTGCGATATGGATCCGGGGCCACCGGCGTGATTCAGGCGTCCACTGCGTTCTGGCCAGGCTATTGCGAGCGCGTGGAGATCCATGGCACCCAGGGCGCCGCGATCATCACGGGGGACAAGCTGACAACATGGGACGTTCGGGACGACGAGGGCGAACCGGCGCCGCTCTCGCGCGATGTCAGTTCCGGGGCCTTCGATCCCATGGCCATCTCGCTCGCGCCCTTCGAGCGCCAGTTTCGGGATTTCGGAGAAGCGATTCGTGCGCGCGGGCGGCCGTGTTCATCGGGCGAGGACGGCTACCGGGCGCTGGAGCTGGTGATGTCCGTTTACGGCTCCTGCCGCGAAGGGCGCAGAATCACGATCGGTGAAGGACAACCACAGAATGACTGACAACCCCTGGTGGGAGGTGCGGGTCCCGGCGTCCAGCGCGAATCTGGGGCCGGGATTCGACGCGCTTGGCCTGGCCCTGGAGATTTACCTGACCTGCCGGTTTCGCCGCGCCGAGCGGCTTTCCATCCGGGCGCTGGGCCGCGACGCGGAAGCGATTCCCACCACCGCGGAAAATCTCATCTGGCAGACCGCGCTCGCAGTGGCCGCGGATACGGGCGGCGAGTTGCCGCCGGTGGAGTTGGAGATCGACAACGATATCCCGCTGGGGAAGGGTTTGGGATCCAGCGCGGCCGCGCTGACGGCCGGGGTGGTGATCGCCGATCAATTGCTCGGGTTGCGCTGGAAACCGCTGCGCATTCTGGACGAAGCGGCGCGCATCGAGGGCCATCCCGACAACGTGGCGGCGTGCGTGCTGGGTTCCATCGTGGCCAGCGCCATCGACGGAGGCGGCGTGGCGCGCGCGGTGCGGCTGGAGCTGCCCAAGAGCTATGGCATCGCCATCGTGGTGCCCAATTTTATTCTGCCCACCGCGCAGGCGCGCGCCGTGCTGCCGGCTTCCTACAGCCGCGAGGATGCCATCTTCAACGTGCAGCGCTCGGCGCTGTTGATCGCGGCTCTCGCCACCGGGACCACCAGCGCGTTTCCCGCGGCGTTGCAGGATCGTTTTCATCAACCGTATCGCGCTCCGCTGGTGCCGGGACTGGAGGAGATTTTGCGGCTGCGCGCCCCGGGTTTGCTGGGCTCGACGCTGAGCGGGGCCGGGCCGTCGATTCTGGTTTTCTACGAGCGCGGATATGAGAGTGTGACCGATCTCATCCGTCAGATTTTCGCGCATCACGGGCATGCGGCCGAGGTGCTGATGGCGGGCATCGCCGACCACGGGTATGAGCTGAAGGAGATGCAGGGGTCGGTCGGGTGACGGCGTCGATGTCCTGGCAGGCTGCTGAAAAAGCCTGAAAACCGCTTGTTTACACGCGCGGCTCGGAAACGCAGCTACGTGTTTGCAGGTGCTTACCGAACCGCGACGGTGACGGAGCGGGGACCAGATAGCCTTTTTCAGCATCCTGCTAGGCCACGCGGACGCCCTGACGCTCCGCTTCCTTCCGAAGCGCTGCGTCGACGGTGAGCAAAACGGCGTCTTCGCGACGCGCCAGAGCCAGATAAAACATGTCGTACGCGGGCTGGCGTGACGTCCTCGCCAGGAGAAACGCTTCACCGTGAATCTCCATCGAGGGCACCAGGGTGTCGACCAGACCCAGAGCAGCTTCCAGCGCACGGTCGCACACATCGAGACCGAGATTTTCGAACCGGTGATATTTCCAGATGGTGTTCACGACCTCGGGAACGAACAGCTCCGGCGCAAGGACCACGTCGGCTTCCGCGAGAATACCCGCCAGCCGGGCAGCCTGCTTTCGGGCCAGAGCGATTTCGATGGCCGCGCTAACGTCGAGGACTACTCTCAACGACGGCGATCCTCGCGGACCAGCCGCGCCGGGTCGCTGAGCTTGCCTGGCTGCGGCGGAGGACTGGAGAGTATTGCGTCCAGGAGCTCACGGCGGCGGGCCTTGGCGTCTTTGCCGACACGCAGGCCGCGAGCCAGTACCGCGACGGTTTGCTGGGCCAGACTGCGCCGTTCCCGCTCGGCTTCCTCGACGAGCAAGCGATACATGTGCTCTGGAACGTCGCGGACCTGAATTATCGGCATGCGTTTACCCCGCTTTCATTCTGCAACAGAATGCGTTCTGTTGCAACTTGCATGCAGGGCGGACCAAGGGGAGTACAAGGCCCGCTCCGTGATCGTCGCGGTTCAGAAGCGCCTGACCGAACCGCGAGGGTTAGCGGGCGGGTACGATCACCATCCCACTACTCCACGAAGAAATCCAGCGAATGCGCGATGAACTGTTTCAGCTCTCCGCGCTTCACCACGGCGTCCAGGAAGCCGTGCGCCAGCAGAAATTCGCTGGTCTGGAAGCCTTCCGGCAGCTTCTGGCGTATGGTCTGCTCAATCACCCGGGGGCCGGCGAAGCCGATCTGCGCGCCCGGTTCGGCGATGTTCAGATCTCCCAGCATGGCGAAACTCGCGGTGACGCCGCCGGTGGTGGGGTCGGTGAGGATGCTTATAAACGGGACGCACGCCTCGTCCAGGCGCATCAGCGCCGCTGAAATCTTGGCCAGTTGCATCAGGCTGACGGCGCCCTCCTGCATGCGCGCGCCTCCCGAAGCGGAGACGATGATCAGGGGCGTGCGGGTTTTCGCCGCGCGCTCGACGGCTCGCGTAATCACCTCGCCCACCACCGCGCCCATGCTGCCGCCGATGAACTTCAGCTCCAGCACGCAGAGATACACGCCGCGGCCGTTGAGATTTCCGGAGACGGAGAGGATGGCGTCCTTCAGGCAGGTGTTCTGCTGCATGCCCTCCAGGCGCTCGACGTAGGGCTTGGAATCGACGAAGGCAAGCGGGTCGGTGGAAACCAGATCGGCGTCCAGTTCCTCGAAGATGCCGTCATCCAGCAGACTATTCAGGCGCGCGCGGGCGTCGATGCGGAAGTGCCAGGCGCACTTGGGACACACCTGCAGGTTATCTTCCAGCGCTTTGCGCCAGATGATTTCACCGCAGTGTTCGCACTTCTGCCAAAGCCCTTCGGTACGCAAACGGCGCTCCCCTCCCGCGGGCGGCGCTCCGGCGGAAGGCTTCTGACGTGTGAACCAGGCCACTGATCATCTAGTTTGGCACAGCGTGGCGCGGGGACCTCACTCTTCGCGCAGGGCCGCGTTGGGGTCCACCCGGACGGCGCGGCGGATGGGACCCCAGGCGGCGGCCAGTCCCGTGAGCAGCATGGCCAGGGCCACGGCGGCGAAACTCAGCGGGTCCTCCGGTTTGAGGGCGGGCACCAGAAACATCGCCAGAGGCCTGGTGACGAAGAACGCGACCAGCAGCCCGGCCGCGATTCCCGCCATGACCACGCGCCCCGCGTCGCGCAGCACCATGCGCGCAATGTGGCGTCGAGTGGCGCCGATGGCCATGCGGACGCCGATCTCGCGGGTGCGCCGCGCCACCGAATACGACATCACTCCATAGAGCCCGATGGTGGCCAGCAGCAGCCCGAGAATGCCCGTGGAGCCCATAAAGAGCGCCCCCACCTGGCTGGGAAGAAACGCCAGCCCGATGCTTGAATACATGGTGTCCACCTGTACGCCCGCCCCCGGCTCAATCCGATGCAGGGTCCTCCGGACAGCGTCCAACTGGAGCGCGGGTGGTATGGCCGACCGCATTACAAACTCGATTCCCGGGCGATCGTTCACGATCTGTGACAGCGGCTCGTACAATTGCGGCTGCGGATCCTCGCCGATGGTCAGCGTTTTTGTTCCCCCGGCCACGCCGACAATCCGATACGGAGTCTTGCCGTCGCTGCCCCACAGAAACACGGTTCCCAGAGGGCGGCGGCGGCCCAGATACCGCGCGATGAATTCCGGGTTCACGATGGCCACCTTCTCGTCGCGGTCGGACGGAGAAAACGTCCGCCCCTCGAGCAGCGGAATATCCATGGCGCGGAAGAAACCGGGGGTCACGGCATCCCAGTAAAAGAAGGCGTCTTTCCGCTCGCCGTTGTCCGGGAACGAAAGCGAGATCATGAACCGCGTGCCTCCGTTGAACGGAACCACGCGGGCCGCCGCGGCGCTTTCCATACCGGGAAGGGCTGCCAGAGAATCCACGACGGCATTGATGTAGCCGGCCTTCTTCCGCTCATCGGAATAACCCGCCGGTGGCATGTTCACGCTCGCCCGCAGCGTGTGGACCACGTCGAAGCCGGGATTGATGGCGCTGGAATGGACCAGGTTGCGCAGGAACAGAAACCCAGCCGTAAGGACGATCACCGACGCCGCGATCTGCGCGGCCACAAGGGTACGGCGCAAACGCATCCGGCCCTCGCGCTGCAGATCGTGGGTAAGCGACTGCTTCATCGATTGCCACGCCGGCAGCAGACCACAAGCCATCGCGGTAAGCACGGTCAGCACCACCGCGTAAGCCGCCAGGCGCCAGTCCGGTTCAATCTGCAGCCGGATCGGAATGGGCAGCGGCAGGTGGACACTGGCCAGCAGCACGGCGGTGACTTCGGCGAGAGCCAGCCCCACGGCGGCGCCCAGAAGAGAGAGCAGCAGACTGTCGGCCAGGAGTTGCTGCAGCAGACGGCCGCGGCTGGCGCCCAGAGCGATGCGGATGGCCATCTCGTGCCGGCGGGTTGACGCGCGCGCCAGCAGCAAGCCGGCCACGTTGACGCAGGCGATCAACAGCACCAGGCCGGTGACCGCCAGCAGTATGGCGAAAAACGCTCCGACGGCCAGCATTTCCCGATCCGAGCGCAGGCGCGCGTATCCGGCGATTGGCGTCATCTGAACTCCGTCGGCGTACTTGAATGGCGCGGGCATTTCCGCATCCATGCGCCTGGCCACCACCGCCAGTCCGGACCGCGCCTCCGCCATGGACATACCCGGCTGCAACCGCGCATAGATCGCGAGTATGGTCGAATCCAGGTAGCTCGGCAGGAAAACATCGGGAGAATAGCCGAAACCGATCAGCGTGCGATGGTGCTCCGGTAGAATCCCGACCACCGTGCACATGCGCCCGTCCAGGTTGATGGCGCGGCCAACCACCGTGGCGTCGGCTGTGAAGTGTTTGCGCCAGAACGCATAACTCAGCACCGCCACTTCATTCGGGTCGCTGGGCAGAATGCCCCGTCCATACAGCACGGGCACTCCCAGAGCCGTGAAGTAATTCTTCGTCGTATAGACACTGAATACGGGACGCGTCTCGACGCCATCGTTGAAGTTGGCGACGGTCTCTTCGTTCTCGCCGGCCACATCGGCGAACAAGCCGCTCGATTTCAGGAAATCGATGGCTTTGGGCGCGGAATGGCTGTCGCCGCCAAGCCGCACCGACACCAGCGACGCCGCATCGCGGACCGATGGCTCGCTGAACAGAAACTCGATTCCGAGCGAGAACATCGCCGCGTTCACGCCGATGCCGAGACCGAGCGACGCCAGCGCCGTCAGCACCAGCACCGGACTGCGGCGCAGGCTGCGCGTGGCGTAGATCAGGTCTCGCCAGAGGTTTTCGGGGAAGTTGAACCGGCGCAAATCGTAGCCATGTTCGCGGATGGCCGCCGTATTGCCCAGTGTGATCCCGTTGCCGTGGCGGGCCGCCATTTCGCGGTGAAAGGCCAGCTCATCCTGAATATCCTGGTGCATCCGGGACCGGCGGAAGAGCTTCCGAAAGAGACGCCGCATGGTTGCTTACTCCGAAGGTTTACCCCGCCAGAACGCGCGTCACGGCGGCGGAAAGCCGGCTCCACGTGGCCTCTTCCCGCGCCACCAGCTCTCGCCCGCGCCTGGTGATCTGGTAGTATTTGGCCTTCCGGTTATTTTCCGAGAGGCCGGTTTTCGACTTTATGGCGCCGTCGAGCTCTAGACGCCACAGAGCCGGATACAGAGACCCTTCCTCCACTTTCAGCACTTCGTCGGAAAGCAGATGGATGGCCTGCGCGATCGCGTATCCGTGCATCGCGCCGCGCTGGAGCGAGTGCAGGATCAGCAGATCCAGGGTGCCCTGCAAGAGCGCCGGTTGTGTGGATTTAGCCATGTTCCTATGACGATCTATGGGAAGTATATCCGGGCTTCCCCATGATTGTCAAGGGGACGGATCAGCAGCAGAAAGGCCGCGGCCCCCAGCACCAGCACCACGCCCACGCTGACGAACGCCAGATGGAACGAACCGGTGTCGCGGACAATCAAGCCGGTGAGATACGGCGCGGTGACTCCGGCCAGGTTTCCGAAGGCGTTCTGCATGCCCGTCCACTTCGCCGCCGCCCGCGGCCCGGCCATGGTCTGGGTGGCCGCCCAGATGTTGGAGCTGTACAGGCCCAGCGAAATGCAGGCGACAATCATCAGGCCCATGGCCAGCCTCTGGTCATGGCTGACGGAAGACGCAATCAGAATGGTGGCAAACGCGAGGCCCGTCACCACGAAGGTCTTGCGCACGCGGATGGCGGTGGCGCCGCGGGAGATCAACCGGTCCGAAAGCCAGCCTCCGGCGAGCGAGGAAGCGGCCAGCGCGGCAAAGGGCAGCCAGCCATAGATGGCCATGGCGTGGCGGCTGTAGTGCCTTTCCATGAGCAGGTATGGGGGCATCCAGGTCAGCAGGAAATACCAGGCATAGTTCCCGCTGAACAGCGCGAAGAAGGAGCCCCAGCATTCTCTCCGCCGCAGAATCTCCGCGAAGCCGGCCTGTTTGCCCGGATTTTCATCGGCCGGGGCGGCGGCCACGCGGGGCGCGATGGCCATCCATGGCGCCAGCCACAAGAGGCTGACGGCGCCCATAGCCAGAAACATCACGCGCCAGCCGTAGCGCTCCAGAATCAGGCCACCGATCAGCACGCCGAAGGCGGGTCCCGCCCGCGAGCCGGCATCGATGAGCGCGTTGGCGATTCCGCGCCGTTCTTCGCGGAAGTTCGCCACGATGATTTTCGAATACGACGGATAGGCCACGGATTCGGTCATCCCCAGCAGCAGGCGCAGCGCGAACAAAGCGCCCAGCGTGGAGACCAGGCCGGTGCACGCCGTGGCCACCGACCAGATCAGATAGCAGACTGCATAGACGCGGACGACGTTATAGCGGTCGATCATCCAGCCGGCGGCGATCTGAAATAAGGCGTAGGTCCAGAAGAAGGCCGAAAACAGCAGCCCGAGACGGTCGGGCGGCAGGCGCAATTCCGCGGCCAGATCGCGGCCCGCTACCGAGAGATTGCCGCGGTCGATGTAGTTGATGGCGACGGAAACCACCAGCAGAGCCAGCACCAGCCACCGCCCGGGCAAGGTTTTCGCGGAATTCGCCCGCGGGCAGACGCCGCTGGTCATGCGAGTGAGTGTATCAAGAGGTTACGGGTCGCGGCAAAAACGACAGAACCACTTGAAAATGTTTGTGGTTGCGGGTTATTCTGGACGAGCCGTCCCTTTGCGGCCGGCCAGAGCTGGAGACCTATGGCAAGCACCGTCTGGAAGGGTCATGTCACGTTCGGTCTGGTTTCGTTCCCGGTGAAGCTGTACACCGCGGCGCGCAGCGAGACCATTAGCTTCAATCAATTACACAAGGAAGACCACAGCCGGGTGAAGCAGGTGCTCTACTGCGCGGCCGAGGACAAGCCCATTGCGCGGACGGACATCGTCAAGGGCTATGAGTACGAGAAGGGCCGCTGGGTGGTGGTGGAAGACGAGGAGATCAAGCGGATGGCGCCGGCCAGCGCGAAGTCGATGGAGATCCTCGAGTTCGTGAAGTCGTCCGAAGTGGACCCGGTTTACTTCGAGAGCTCGTACTACATGGCGCCGGACGAGGCCGGCGAGCGGCCATACGCTCTTCTCTACGAGGCCCTCGAGCGAACCGGCTACACCGGCGTGGCCAAGATCACCATGCACAACCGCGAGCACATCGCCCTGTTCCGTCCGGGACCGACGGGGCTGATGATGCACACCATGTATTACGCCGACGAAGTCCGCAGCGTGGAGGAGTTCCGCACCGACAAGACTTTGGTGAAGGAGAAGGAACTCGCGCTGGCGACCATGCTGATCGAGTCCCTGGCGGCGGAATTTCAGCCGGAGAAGTACCACGACACATACCGCGACAATCTGCGCGCGATGATCGACGCCAAGATCCAGGGCAAGGAAGTGGTGGCCCCGCCGGAACCGGAAGCAGCCCGCGTGATCGATATCATGGAGGCCCTCAAGCAGAGCCTCGCCATCGCGAGGAAACCCGCCGCCACGGCCGAGGCGGCAGAAGCGCAGCCCGCGGAGATGACGAAGCGGGTCCGCGGCGGCACGAAGCGAAAAGCCGCCGGCTAAACCGTAACCGAACCGCGACGGTGACGGAGCGGACGTTACTTCGACTCAGAGCGCCCCGGCTGGGCGATTCAACACCGTGCAAAGGGCCGCGGGCCGATTTTGCGCAATTCAACACCGCGCAAAGGGCCGCGGGCCCGTCTTGCGCGATTCAACAATAGAAACCCGGCGCGCTGCCGATGAGCCATGACAGGGAGGGCCGGTACCCTCCTGTCAGCTTGCCCATGGCTATGATCAGCATCAAGCGTCATCTCACCCAGGGTGAAGAGGAAGCGACCCTTCGCCGCGTCATCTCTCTGCTGCTGAACGGCATCGCGACGCGGGCGGTGCAGGGAGACCGCGCCGAGTACGAAACCTTTCAAAGCAACATGCAACGCATTCAGGAGACCGCCGGGGCGGAGGTGGCGCCCGACGTGCTGCTGGTCATTGCCGGATCGGCCGTGCAGGCGTTCGAGGATTACAGCCAGCGAACCACGAAGTTTGTCCGCAAGCAGGGCGCGGAACTGCAGAACATCATCTCGATGCTCACCCGGACGGTAATCAGCATCGGCGCGGGAAGCGACGGATCGGTGCAGCGCCTGCAGGAGATAGGACATCAACTGGAAAAGGCGGTGGAGCTGGAGGACGTCCAACAACTCAAGGTCAGGCTCGACGATTGTCTGGGCCATCTGCGGGAGGAAACGGAGCGGCAAAAAACGGAGGCGGTGGGGGTGGTCACCGCGCTGCAACGGGAGATAGCCACCACGCAGGAGCGCGCCAGCGCTATTTCCCTTGCGCAGGACGTCGACCCTGCCACCGGGCTGCTCATCCAGGATGCGGCCGAGACCTTGTTTCAGGAAGTGGTCAGGAAGCCCGGGAAGCGCTACGTGGTTACCGCCGTGGTCAACCGGATGCAGCCCATCAACGCGCGTTTCGGCCACGCCGTGGGCAACCAGGTGCTCCGCACCTTCAAGGAGTTCTTCGAGAAGCAGCTCAGTCCGGGGGATCGGCTGTTTCGCTGGGGCGGGCCGGCGGTGATCGCGCTGCTGGAAAGGGCGGAGCCGCTGGACAGCGTGCGCACCGAAGTGCGCCGGATGCTGGACAAACCGATTAACAACAAAATGTTCGAGGTGGGAGGCCGTGAGGTGCTTATTCCGGTTTCCGCGGCGTGGTCGGTGTTCATGCTGATACCGCCCGCTACCACCGCCAGCAAGCAGATCCAGACCTTCATTGCCAGTCAGGGCACTCACGACTATGCCTGATTTTCCCGAATCCGCCGTTTGCCTTCCGGCCGAGTGCGCACATTGCCAGGAATACTCCGAGCGCATCTGTGAACTCGAGGATCGCAATCAGACACTCAAACTAATCGAGGAAACGCTGCATCGTAACATCGCTCTATTCCAGGCCATGCTCTCTCGAAGCAAAGAAGGCGTCGCCCTGATTGGGCCGAATCGCAATATCGTGCGAATGGTTCACTCTTTCGCCGGCTATGCGCCCGCCGAGGTGAGCGGCATCTTCGTGGAGAACCTGGTGCACCCCGATGACCGCGCGATTATCGTGGACTGTTACCGTCAGGTTGTGGATCATCCTGGCGCCAGCGTGGAGTTTGAAGTGCGCGCCCTTGGCGCCGATGGTTCATTTATGTGGGTGGAGGGAACGCTCACCGACATGCTGGACGACCCCAATGTCCAGGCCATCGTCTGCAACTACGCCGACTGCACGCTCCAACGCGAAGAGGAAATGCGGCTGGCGGAGTTCGAAGCCATCGTCGAAAGGGTCGAGTACGCGACCTTTTCCACGGGCACAACAGGCGCTATCCTGACCTGGAACCGCGGAGCGGAGCGGGCGGTTGGCTATACCGCCGCGGAGATTGTCGGCCGGAACGTAGAGGTTCTGGTTCCCGATGATCTCCGCGAGCAGCACGTCCGCATGCACCGGAGCGTCTGCGAAACCGGCATCGCGGTGGAATTCCGGACGGAAGGTCTGCACAAGTCCGGCGCGCGCGCCCCCATCCTGATTCAACTGGCGCCGATTCCGGACCGATATGGACGCGTGCAAGCAGTGGCCCACATCTCAAAGCGGCTCCCCTGAGCGCAGCAGTTCCTCAGCGTATAGCGCGCCGGCCGGCGTCTCCTCGTGCTTGAAAAAAACGTAGCAATCGCGGCCTCCAGCCCGTAGCTGGCGCACCCGTTCCGCAATCTCCCGGCGCTCTTCGGGCGAGTACTCGGTTTTACGCAGGCGCGAGTAGACGAACGGCGCGGTCAGCACCTCCGGGATCACCAGCTTCTCCGATTCGGCCAGGCAAAGCGCGGCCCCGCGCCGCTCCAGCGCCCCGTACACTTCCGCGTTCAGCCACGACTGGTGCCGGAACTCGAAGGCGCAGGCGAGACCGTCCGGCAAGCCGTCGAGGAATTCGTTCAACACCGCGACGTCCGCGCGGAACTGCGGCGGCAACTGAAACAGCACCGGCCCCAGACGCCGCGCGATGCGCAGCGGTTCCAGAGCCCGGAAAAACAGTTCCGTGAATTCGGCCTTTTGCAGGCGCTGGATGTGCGTGATGCGCATGTGCGCCTTGGGGCAGAAGACGAAGCCGGCGGGCGTGGCCCGGACCCACGATTCCAGCGTCGATGCCGACGGGAGGCGGCGAAACGTGTAGTTGATCTCCACCGCGTTCAGACGGCCGGCGTAATGTTCCAGAAACTGCTTCGAGGGCAGCTTTGCCGGATAGAACTCCGGCTTCCAGGTGGTGTAGGCGAATCCCGAGGTGCCACAAAACAGGCGGGCCATCCTGCTTATGGTACGCCAGAAGCCTGCGGTAAGATCGGAACCTGAGTTATGAAACCAATTCACTTTCTCGCTCCGCTTTTCGTGATCGCCGCTTCCCTGGCGCACAGCGCTCCATATCGCATCGAACAGGGTTATGCCGACGCCAACGGCGTGCTGATCTACTACGAGGCGTTTGGCGTGGGCAGCCCGCTGATGATCGTGCACGGCGGGCCGGGCGCGTCCCACGACTACTTCCTGCCGTATCTGGCGCCGCTGGCGCGCCACCATCAGCTCATCTTCATCGACGAGCGCGGCTCGGGCAAATCCCAGGTGCTGGACGACCCGTCCGGCTACACCGTGGAGGCCATGGCCGAGGACGTGGAGGCGGTGCGCAAGGAGCTCGGGCTGGGCCGCATCGCTCTGCTGGGGCACTCCTACGGAGGGGTTCTGGCGCAGGCCTACGCTTTGAAATACCAGCAGAACCTCAGCAGCCTGATTCTGTGCAGCACGTTTTACAGCACTTCGAAAATGAATGAGGTGTTCCAGAAGGAGCTGGCGGCCATGCCCGCCGCGCTGCGCGAACGCATCCAGAAGCTGGAGGCCGAAGGTTTGTTCGGACACGGCAAGGATTATCAAAAGAATCGCTACACCGACGACTACATGATCGCGGCCTGGGGCGAGGGCTATTTCCCGTACCTGTACCAGCGCCACCCGGACCCAAATTACGATCCTCTGGACGACGGCAAAATGTCCTGGGATCTGTACCGCGCCATGTGGGGATCGCACGGCGAGTTCGTCATCGACGGGAATTTGAAATCGGTGGAATATGCGGACAAGCTGCCTTCACTGCGCGTTCGCACGCTGGTTACCGCGGGCGATCATGACGAATGCGATCCGGCGCAGGCGAAGGACCTGAGCGGCTTGATTCACGGTTCGCGTCTGGTGATTTTCCCGCAGAGCGGCCACATGACGTTCGTGGATCAGCCGGACCTTTTCAATCGCACCATCGACGATTTCCTGGCGGGGAAGTAACTCCCCATGGCGCGGACGCTGGTGTACCTGAAGGTGGAACTCGAACACGCCGAAGACGAAAAGATACAGCGGCTGGCCGAGGAAATCTGCCGCCGCATTCAGAAGATCTACGGGGTGCGGTCGGCGGAGATCTCCAACATCGTGTCCCGGTCGGGGGAGTGAGGACCCTGGCAGGCAGGGCATGGCCCTGCCCCACGCGCCGAGGATTCTGAGATGTGGCAACAGCAGAAAGAACGCTCAGGCCAGCAGTTCGCGCCAGGTTCGCAGGAAGTACCCGTCGGTCATCCCGGCAATGTAGTCGCAGATGCCGCGCCAGGCGGGTTCGCCGGCCAGCGCGTAGCCCTCGGGCAAGCGATCGGGGTGCTGCAGAAAGTAGTCGAAAAGCTGCCCGATCCGCGCCGCTGAATCGCGGCGTTCGGTGGCCAGAGGCTCGGAATAATAGACGCGCGCGCGAAGCAACGCCTTCAGATCGCGAGCAGTGGTTTCGGATTCCGGAGTGAATGCCGCCAACCGGCCAGGCTGCGTCCGGACATCCTCCGCTTCGCGGACTCCGGCGGCCTCGGCGCGCGCGGTGGTGCCTTCCACCAGTCCTGTGACCAGGCCGTCGATCAGACGGCGCAGCACCTCCTGGAACTGCACTCGCTCGGACGATCCCGGGAACTGCCCCTGTACTTCCTCCAGCAACTGGCCAAAGCGCGGCGCAGCGGCGGCGGCGTCCTCGATCCCGAACAGCCCGGCGGAGAGCGTGTCGTCGAGGTCGGCGGTGCCGTAGGCAATCTCGTCGGCGAGGTCGATCAGCTGCGCTTCCAGAGGGGGCTTGAGGCCGGGAAGATATTCATCCAGCTCCGGCGATTGTCCGGCTTCGAGATCGCGGGAATGCTTCACGATGCCCTCGCGGACTTCGAAGGTCAGGTTCAGGCCGGAGAACCGGGCGTAGCGCTGTTCCAGCAGTTCCACAATTCGCAGCGCGTGCAGATTGTGATTGAAGGCCGCGCCGAAGGGCTTCAGCAGCCGGTTCAGCTCCTCTTCGCCGGCATGCCCGAAGGGCGGATGGCCGATGTCGTGCACCAGCGCCAGGGCCTCGGTAAGGTCTTCGTTCAATCCCAGTCCGGCGGCGGCGCTGCGCGCAATCTGCGCGACCTCGATGGTATGGGTCAGGCGGTTGCGGAAATGGTCCGAGAGGCCGGGGGTGAAAACCTGGGTCTTGGCTTCCAGACGGCGAAAGGCGCGGGTATGAATGACGCGGTCGCGGTCGCGCTGAAACTCGTTGCGCCAGGGATGGGCAAATTCGGGATAGCGCCGCCCACGGCTGCGTTCCACCGGGAAGCGCAGACGGGCCAGAGGCCGGTTCACTTCTGCAGCAGCTCGGCCAACTCGGCAATCGCTGTCTGGCTGATCACCCCGCGCTGGTCGGCTCTCAAGGGGTCCAGTATCTTTCGCGCTTCGTCCGGCTTCGTGGGGCCGATGATCTTTGCCAGCGCCAGCTCAGCCTCTTCCTTCGACACGAATATGGTGGGCTTGTCGATGAGGGGCTGCAGCAGAGCTCTGGCCTCGGCGATCTTGCCCTGGGAACCGTAGATGGTGGCCAACTGAAGAGCGCCCAGGGAAACGTACGGACCCTTGCCGTTGTCCACCACGTCCCGCAGACGGCGCTCCGCTTCCTGGGCGTTGCCTTTGTCGGCGGCGTGGGCGGCCATCATGAACTGGCCTATGGTTCCCTCGCCGGTCCCGCTGTATTGGATCAGCTCGGTGAGAGCTTTCACCAGAGCCCGGTCCTTGGCATCCTCGGTCGGATAACTCAGGCTGAAGGCGCTGTCGGCCGGGCCGACCGTTGCATCCGAAATGCGGAACACTTCCGCAAGCTTCTCCTGGCGCAACGCATGCTGGTGCTGGAGATAGAAATATGCGGCGGCCACCACGATGACCACGCCAACAATGACCGACCCCCAGCGCACCACCTGGGACCGGTGCCCGGTGACGTATTCCAGCGTGTGCTGGACCTCGGTCGCAAACGGGTCGTTTTTCAGTTCCTTACGGGTAATCCTTGCCACTAGAACTCCAAGTTGGGAATCCTGATTTTAACACAAGGCTGCCCGCCGGGAATGCGGCTGGCGGCGCGGGCCGGTTAGTCCGCCCGCAGCTTGATGGAACCGATGCCGCCGTTCACGGCCACGTGAATGGTGGGAACGTTCCTGCCGTTCTCGTAAATGTCGTTGACCCAGCGGTCTCCGCTCTTGTGCAGGCCCTGCACGTCGATACCGCCGATTCCGCCTTTGGCGTCGGCAACGATGCCCACGGTGTCAGGCAGATCCACGATGGCTTCGCCGATGCCGCCGTCGATCTTCACGTCGTAGTCGCGTTTGGGACGGCCCCGGAGATCGGCTTCGATCTGTCCCACGCCCATATTCACTTCGAGGCTGCGCAGGTCCAGCCGCCCCAGCTCGAGCTTGCTTTGGCCGGCGCCGCAGTTGATGTGCAGATCGAGCGGAACGCCGTCGTTAAAGCGCAGGTCCCAGCGGTAATTGACGTGACCCGGGAAGTGGTTTCCATTGGGCTGTTTGACGGTCAGCATGCCGCGAAAGCTGCCGCCGTCGTAGATGACTTCGGGCTTCCAGTCCTCGCGGTTGTAGGTGAAATCGGCTTCCATGAGTTTCGCGGCGCCGCCACCAACGTGCAGCTCGCCCGCGCCCATGTCGATATCCGCCCGCACGCTTTCGGCGCGGCCGAGTTCAACGCTTTGCTGGAAGTGTTTGGTCCAGCCGTCGGGGGAATCATTCACAACGCAGCCCGCCGCAACCAGAGCCAGGCAGGCTGCCAGAACCGCGAGTGCGCCACGCGTCATCACACCTAATCTTACGCACTGGTCCCGGTGGTTTGTTCCGGGAATATGGCTTGCGGGCGCTACTGCCCCGGAGCGCTCATTTCTCATCCTCATCCGGGGAAATTTCAGGCAGGAATGGCCATGCGCCCAGCATGAGCCGGAAACTGCGGCCGCCGGGCGCTGTCTTGTCATGATATTTTGCGGTCAGTTGGGTGAAGGATTCGGTCAGTTCCGCGGTGAACGCGGCGCGGTCCGCCGGTGAGCGGAAGCGGATGGTGGAATCCAGCGTGAGCGTGCCCAGAGCTTTCCCGGCACGCTCGGCACGGCGGCGCAGACCCGCCACTTCCTTGATCAGCCGCGCCGCGCAGGCCACCAGAAATGCCGAGGAGAGATGGTCGGCAATGGCCCCTGGATCGGGCCGCAGCGATCCGAGGCTGCCCGGGTCAATCAGCCAGGAACGGGCTTTGGAGCGCAGCAGCCGCTCGGTGCAGTTGCCTTTGCGGCGCTCCTCCACAAACTCCACCAGGCCCGCCGTCTCCAGCTCGCGCAGATGATAATTCACCAGTTGGCGGGGCATGGAAAGCCGCCGGGCCACGCCGGAAGCGGAATCGGGCTCGGCCAGCATCTCCAGAATGCGGATGCGGGAGGGCTTCAGCAGCGCGGCGGCGGCTTCGGGGTCGTCCAGGATTCCCAGCGCGGCGGGCATGAGAGCAGGCTACAACCGACAACACACATTGTCAAGACAATTAATAACGTCGGATGGCGCGCTACACTGGAAAAAGCTCATGCTCATGAAACAGAAGATTCGTTCCACTACCGTCCTGTGCGTGCGCCGCGACGGCAAGGTTGTGATGGCCGGCGACGGCCAGGTGACGCTGGGCCAGGAAGTGCTGAAATCCACGGCGCGGAAGCTGCGCCGCTTGTACAACGAGCGCATCCTGGCCGGGTTTGCCGGGTCCACCGCCGACGCCTTCGCTTTGTTCGCGCGCTTTGAGAGCAAGCTGGAGCAGTTCAACGGCAATCTGCCGAGATCCGTGGTGGAACTGGCCAAGGAATGGCGCACCGACCGGGTGCTGCGGCACCTGGAGGCCCTGCTGCTGGTGGCCGACAACGAGAAGACCTACATTGTCAGCGGCAACGGCGACGTGATCGAGCCGGACAACGATGTGGCGGCTATCGGCTCGGGCGGGCCTTTCGCCACGGCTTCGGCGACGGCGCTGATCGAGAACACGAAGATGAGCGCGCGGGAGATCGCCGAAAAGGCCATGACCATCGCCGGCCGAATCTGCATTTACACGAACGAGAAGTTCGTGTTCGAGGAGCTGTAAGCCATGGTCATCTATCTGCCCGCCCAGGCCAATGACGACGACATCCTGCTGGATGAGATGACGCCGCGCGAGATTGTCCGGGAACTGGACAAGTACGTCGTAGGCCAGGCCGACGCCAAGCGCGCGGTGGCCATTGCGCTGCGCAATCGCATCCGCCGCCAGAAGCTGGAGCCGGAGATGGCCGATGAGGTGATGCCCAAGAACATCCTCATGATCGGTCCCACCGGCGTGGGCAAGACGGAAATCGCGCGCCGTCTGGCCAAACTGGCCAACTCGCCATTCCTGAAAGTGGAGGCCAGCAAGTTCACCGAAGTGGGTTACGTGGGCCGCGACGTCGAATCCATGATCCGCGACCTGGTGGATATCGCCATCGACATGGTTCGCGAGGAGCGCCTGGAGGAAGTGGCCGAACGCGCCGAGCGCAACGCCGAGGAGCGCCTGCTCGATTTGCTGATGCCGCCCCAGCCGGAGCCTTCCGAGAGCGTGGAACGCACGCGCGAGAAGCTGCGGGAGAAATTGCGGGCGGGCAAGCTGGACGAGCGCAACGTGGAGATTGAGGTGAAGGAGCGCGGCCCCACGCTGGAGCTCTCCGGCAACATGGGGATGGAGGAGATGGACATCAATCTCAAGGATGTCTTCTCCGGAATGTTCGGCCAGCGCACCAAGAAGCGCAAGATGAGGGTGGCGGAGGCCATCGATTACCTGGTCCAGGAAGAGGAGCAGAAGCTCATCGACATGGAACAGGTGACGCGCGTGGCGCTGGAGCGGGTGGAGCGGAACGGAATCATCTTCCTCGACGAGATCGATAAAATCGCCGGCCGCGAGGGCGGCCACGGTCCGGACGTCAGCCGGGAGGGCGTGCAGCGGGACATCCTGCCCATTGTGGAAGGCACCACGGTGAACACGCGTCACGGCTTCGTGCGAACCGACCACATTCTGTTCGTGGCGGCGGGCGCGTTTCATGTTTCCAAGCCCTCCGACATGATCCCGGAATTGCAGGGGCGCTTCCCCATTCGCGTGGAGTTGAAGTCGCTCACCGAAGAGGACTTCGTGCGCATTCTGAAAGAGCCGAAGAACGCGCTCGTGAAGCAATACATCGCGCTCATGGACACCGAAGGGATTAAGCTCAGCTTCACCGACGACGCGCTGTGCGAGATCGCGCGCTTCGCCGCGGAAGTGAATCAAAGCACCGAAAACATTGGGGCGCGCAGGCTGCATACCATCATGGAGAAGCTGCTGGAAGAGGTCTCTTTCCAGGGGCCCGACCTGAAGAAGAAGACCGTGCGGGTGGACTCGCCGTATGTGCGGAAGCAGCTCGCGGATATTGTGAAGGATCAGGATCTGAGCCGGTACATTCTGTGAGGAATGCGACGATCCGATGACTCTTCTTCGGCGACGATTCGAAGTGGGGCAGGCTCGCAGCCTGCGGTGGCCTCTCAGGCCGCCCCGAGCTTTGGTTGCGGCTCCGCTGCCTTGTGGGGCAGGATTGCATCCCGCGGCCGATTTTCAATCGGCCTCCGTAAGATTGGGCAGGCGGGTTGAAAACCCGCCGCAAGTTGGAAAGCTGCCTCACATCGAAGCGAAGATGTTTGTGCTGGCGCTGTGCCTGGTTTACACCGGATGCGGAACCGTGGGCGAGCCGGTGTATCCCTCGGCGCACATCCCGGTGGCGCCCAGCGATCTGAACGCGGTGCAGCGGGGCGACCGCATTGTGGTGTACTTCACCGCGCCGGCTCTGACCACCGATGGGAAGGTGATGACGCAAATCGGCGGCGCTGATGTCCGGGTCGGCTCCGCCGCCAGGCCGTTCAATGCGGACAAGTGGGCCGCCACGGCGACGCACGCCACGGTGAAACCGGCGACGAAACCGGGCCCGGTGGAAGCCACGGCGCCGCTGGCGTCCGGACTGGCCTCAACGGATCTCGTCGTGGGTGCGCGCGTGCTGAACAGCCGGGGACGCGCGTCGGCCTGGTCGAACTTCGTCACTGTGCACGTGGTGGCGCCAGTGATTGCTCCCGCCGGTGTTACCGCCGCCGCGGCGCCGGAGGGAGTTCGGGTAACCTGGACCAGCCCGGCCGATTATTGCTTCCGCGTCTTCCGCCAGGGCCCCGACGACAAAGAGCCGCAGCCGCTCGACTACGCCGAGAGCACGCAATACATCGACCGCACCATCGTCTGGGGCAGCCAATATCAATACTGGGTGCAGGCGTTCGGCAACGGCGCCGAGAGCGAAGCGGCGGCGTCCCAGGTGCTGACGCCCGTGGACAAGTTTCCGCCGGCTGTTCCCATCGGCCTCACGGCCGTAACCGGCGTCGGCTCCATCGAACTGGCGTGGGAGCGGAACGGCGAGAGCGATTTCAAGAACTACGTGATTTATCGCGCGGTTGGCGACGGGCGGCTGCAGAAGCTGGGCGAATCCGATGTTCCGGTGTATTCCGACAAGGCCGTCGAGACCGGCAAACGGTACCGTTACGCCGTCGCCGCTGTCGACCAGCGCGGCAACCTGAGCGAGATGTGTGCCCCGGTGGAGGCCGCCGCGCCGTGAAAACATTTGGGCGCTGCGCTGTTATAATCGAGAACGTCGCGAAACGGAGCCGTACATGAAATTCTTTCTGGACACAGCCAACCTGGACGAGCTGCGCAAGGCCGCGGCCTGGGGCATCATCGACGGCGTTACCACGAATCCGTCGCTGATCGCCAAAGAAGGACGCCCGCTGGAAGAGCAGATTCGCGAAATCTGCGAAATTGTGGACGGCGACGTCAGCGCCGAAGTGGTTTCCACCGAAGCCAGCGACATGGTGCGCGACGGCCGCCAACTGGCCAGGCTTCATCGCAACGTGGTGGTGAAGGTGCCGCTCATCCGCGACGGGATCCGCGCGTGCTCCATCCTCAGCCGCGAAGGCATTCGCGTGAACGTGACGCTGTGCTTCTCTTCGGCGCAGGCGCTGCTGGCGGCCAAAGCGGGGGCGTACATTGTTAGCCCGTTCGTGGGCCGTCTGGACGATATTGGCGTGCCCGGCATCGACCTGATCCGCGACATTCTGACGGTTTACCGGAACTACGGCTATAAGACTCAGGTGCTGGCCGCGTCGCTGCGCTCGCCGATGCACGTGATGGATTCGGCCAAAGCCGGCGCGCACATCGCCACCATGCCGTTCAAGGTGGTGGACGCGCTGTTCCACCATCCGCTGACCGACAAAGGTCTGGAACAATTCCTTAAGGACTACGCCAAAGTGTTCCAGGAAGCTCCGGCCCTGGCGGGCTAGATGCCATCAACGCAGCTTCGCGAGTACCTGCAGATTGCTCTGCTGGCGGTGCTCGTGGCGGCGGCCGTGACCGGCGGCCTGATTCTGGCATTCCGCAAACGTAAAGACCCGCAGGAACGCGAACGGCTGCGCCGCCTGGCGGTGAACGAACGCGGCCGCCTCGCCGACGGTTACATCATCGAAGCAACCGGGAGCACGGTTTTCTATTCATATTCGGTGCGGGGCGTCGGTTACACCGCGTCCCAGGATGTTTCCACGCTTAGCGAGCTCATCTCCGGCGAAACGGAACGACTGATTGGACCGGTGACGCTGAAGTACCTTGCGGCGAATCCGGCGAACTCGATCATCGTGTGCGAGAACTGGACGGGGTTGCGTGCGGCGCCATCATCGCAAGGGGTGGAAGAGAGCGACCAGCGCGCGGGCTAAGTAATCGACAATCATGGCGACGGCTTCCAATTCCAGCCTGGAACTCGTGATCAACCCAGATGATCAGAGGACTTTTGGACCATGCGCCTGCTGCGGACAGACGACGAGACGGGTTTGGGGTTATGTAGGAAAGGGCGAAACGACAATCGCCGCATATTTTGTGGAGTGGACCCCGGGCCACGTGGCGCGCGCGGCGAATTTTGACCTGATTCTCGGAAGATGGGGACCCGAGACGAGCGCTTTGGACAGACAGGGAGTGGCGCTCGCCTTCCGATGGTTGGATAGTGGGCCTTCGTTTATGGTTGTCGACGCGGCGGATCGCCCAATCGGTTCGAGCCGCCTTGTCGGTAACGCATTGAGACGGGAACAGGTGATTGGTAATACAATCGCGCAAACAGCTTTCGCTGTTTGCGACTTGATCTACTCGCGGGATGATCGGATATCGGCCTTGCGCCAGCCCATCTGACGCTGCAACTACCCTGCGTCCGGGGCGACGAGGATGTTATCGATGAGCCTGGTTTGTCCCACCCAGATGGCGCCCGTCAGCCTCACCGGCCCCTCGATTCGCTCGATGGGCGTGAACCGCGCCGGGTCGGCTACTTCGAAATACTCGGCGCGCACGCTCGGGTAGCGGGCGAACACTTCCGCTGCGCAGCGCTTTATTTCGGCAGAGCGGCGCTCACCGCCGGTAATCCGGTCCCGCGCGGCGGTCAGTGCCTCATACAGAGCCACGGCCGTGCGCCGCTCCTCCGGGCTAAGCCGCGCGTTGCGGGAGCTGAGGGCCAGGCCATCGCTTTCGCGAACCGTGCCCACTTCGACGATCTCGACCGGGAAGTCGAGATCCTCCACCATGCGCCGGACCACCGCAAGCTGTTGGGCGTCCTTCTCGCCGAAGTACGCTCTGCCGGGCTCGACGATGTTCAGCAGCTTGGCCACCACGGTGGCGACGCCGCGAAAATGCCCGGGCCGGAAGCGGCCTTCCATGAACGCCGCTACCTCGCCGAGTTCCACGAAGGTCTGCTGTTCGCGGGGGTACATCTCTTCCAGCGGCGGCGCAAATACGATATCCGCGCCGCGCGCTTCGCAGAACGCCAGATCGGCGTCCAGGGTGCGCGGATAGCGGGCGTAATCGGCTGGCTCGTTGAACTGGGTGGGATTCACGAACACCGTCACCACCACGAAGCCGCACTCCTGGCGCGCCCGCTCGATGAGGCGTCCGTGTCCTTCATGCAGCGCGCCCATGGTGGGAACCGCGGCGATCACCAAGCCGTTTCGACGCGCTTCGCGCACCCTGGTGCGCAAATCCGCGATGGTGTAAACGGCGACGACGCTCATTTGAACGCGTGCGCCGGAAACGCTCCCGTGCGCACGTCTTCAACGTATTCGCGCGCGGCCGCCGACACCAGTTCGCCCAATTGCGCGTATCGTTTCGCGAAGGGAGGGGATTGATCGCCCAGCAAGCCGAACGCATCGTGGCACACCAGCACCTGGCCGTCGCAGCCCAGGCCCGCGCCAATGCCGATGGTAGGCGCCGATACGCGCGCGGTGACCGCGGCGGCCACATCGTCGGGAATCGATTCCATCACCATGGCGAAAACGCCCGCCTGGTCGAGGGCGACGGCGTCGTCGATGAGCCGCTCGGCATCTTCGGAAGTCCTGGCCTGCTTGCGGAAGCCACTGAGCTGATGCACGCTCTGCGGCAGCAGACCGAGGTGGCCCATCACCGGAATGCCCACCGCAACCAGCCGCTCCACCACGTCCAGCACGGCGCGGCCGCCCTCGATTTTCACCGCCGCGGCCCCGCCCTCCTTGATGAGGCGGCCGGCGTTGCGCACGGCGTCGGGCACGCTGACCTGATACGTGAGGAACGGCATGTCCGCCACCACCAGCGCATGGCGGGTAACGCGGGCGACGGCTTTAGTGTGGTGAAGCATGTCGTCCAGGGTGACCGGAAGAGTGGTCTCATAGCCGAGGACCACCATGCCCAGCGAATCGCCCACCAGAAGCACGTCCAAGCCCGCGCCGTCGAGGAGACGCGCGAAAGCGGCGTCGTACGCGGTCATCATGGCGATCTTCTCGCCACGCGCTTTCTTCTCTTTCAAGTCGCGTATACGAACGCGTCCCCGCTGTTCTGCCGCCATGGTCATTCCATGGTAGCGCCGCGCTCCTGGCAGGATCCCGCTCCGTCACCGTCGCGGTTCGGTAGAGCCGCGCGTGTAAACAAGCGGTTTTCGCTAGCGGCGATCGCGGCTGTTCCGATACGATTCGCGGGCGCGCGATTCATGCCTGTGCCAGGCGCGGCCGTGATGCACCCGGTAATAATCGGGATGACCATCCCAGTAGCCGTAGTAGCCGTAGGGGTAACTGTAGACCGGCGCCGGGTACGCATACGCGTTTGGATACGGGTACGGCGACACGTACGGGTAAGCAGGCGGCGGATACACCGGTGGCACCCCAATGGCGATTCCGAAATGCACGCCCGCCTGAGCCTGCGGAGCGCCGGCCATCATGAGCAGCGCGGCCAGCGGGACTAGCAGCGAAAACCCCAATCGCTTCCACATTGTGAACCTCCGTTCCCGAGGCCCCTCGGCCTCGCTGCTTATTAGACGAAGGGGCCGGAGGGCTGGACTCGGCGCTGTATTCGTCGTCCGCAGGCTCTTGAATCCACCAGTCTTATATGAGAACCTGAATTCATGTTCACTATCTATTGGAAGCCGTTTGTGAGCGGACTCCTCATCTGGATGGGGGGGACGGCGGCGTTGCGCCTGTTCGGGCAGCGTCTGCTGCAACCGGGCCATTGGGAGGAGACTCTGCTGCTGTTCGCGGTCAGCTTTCCGGCCATGGCCTGGGTCGCGCGCAGGCTGTGCAAGAGATTTCAGCTGCCGCGCGAACAGTGGCCGGCGGGGGCCATCGCGGTTGCACTGCCCACCCTGTTGCTCGATCCATTTTCGAGCGCGTTCTTCCAGGCCGTATTTCCCAACATTGCTCCGGCAGCGGCGGGCGTGTTCGGCGGCTGGATGCTGTTTTGCTGCGCGGGGGCCCTGGTGGGCGCCACCGTGCGCCGGGGATGACGGATCCCACGGGCCGTCCGCGTCTGCTGGCGCAGGAGAACCTTCCACGGCAGCCACGTCAGAAGCGCAGCCTGGAGGGGCGGGCGAGGCTGAAGGCCGCCGGCCTCGCGCTATTTGGCGAAAAGGGCTACGAGGGGACGTCCATCGAGGAGGCGGCGCGCCGGGCCCATCTTTCTTTGGGAGGCTTCTACCAGCACTTCCGATCCAAGCGGCAAATGTTGCTGGTGCTCATGGACGAACTGCTGGAGAGACTCAGCCAGCTCGACCTTCGCCCGCGCGGACCAGGCGATGTCCGGGCCGGGCTGCGCACGTTTCTCTCCCGTGCGTTCGCGGCCGATCTGCACTATCTGGGCGCGTATCGCGCATGGCAGGAAGCGGCGCTGGCGGACGCGGAGCTGGCGCGGACGCAGGAGGAGATCCAGGCGTGGACGGGCAATCGCATCATCACCGCTTTCACACTGCTCCAACAGCTTCCCGGCGCACGGCATGGTGTTGACGTGCCAGGCCTTGCGAAGGTGATGGACAGCTTTTTCTGGGGCCTTCTGGCGCGCGCCGTGGCCATGCCCGAGCCGGAACTGGACCAGTGGATCGACGCGGCGACGCATTTGATTTATCACGCGTTATTCAAAGACGCGCTCGCCTAGGAGGATGCGGAAAAGATCAGGCTTACGTCCGCTCCGTCACCGTCGCGGTTCAGTAAGCGTGTGCGAAAAAGCCCGGCCAGCCGGCTACCGCTGCGCCACCAGCGGGCGCAACAGCTTCAGCGCGGGACGCGTGTTGTACTTCTTCCGGTACGCCAGGTGGTCCGCATCGTCCGGATAATGTTCGCCGGCCGGGTATGGGTAGCCGGTCATGGCGTGGAACGGCAACGGATCGACGGTCTGCGAGAAGGCCGTGTTGGCATCGCGGTCTTTGGCCCAGCCGTCCACCAGCAGCAGGAAGTCGCGGGTCCAGCCCGCGGGCAACGGCGGGAGCGCGGCTGCTCCAAACTCCAGCCGCAGTTCGTCGCCGGAGCCCATCACCACCAGCTTGTCGTCCATGGCCGTAACCAGCTCACGCACGTCGCCATAGCGCGTGTAATAGCCCGGCGTCGGATTCCAGTTGGAAACTGTCGCCGCGTTTTGATAGTCGAACGCCTCCGGGTGCAGGCGTTGCGGATCGATGGTGGGATGCGAAAAGCCGTGGAATGCGAGCGTAGCCGCGCCCGCATCCAGATTGGTCAGACGCGCTTCCGGCGAGCGCGCGTCTCCGCCCAGGAAGATCTCGTCCCAATAGACACACAGGCTGGTCACGATGCGCACCTCGCGCGACGCCGACAGGAATTTGCCGGTCAAATCCACCGCGATGGTCTTGGTCTTGCCCGATGGCATGCCCATGTCCTCGATCACCGTCTTCCATTGCCCCTGCGCGTCCTTCACCTGCAGGTAGGGAGGCTGGAGGCCGCCACCGCCCTGCGATGCCGCGAGGAACGTGCTGCCATCGGCCCAGTCCACCCAGCCATTCAGCACCAGCACGGCGCGATTATCCGGCGCGGCGTGGCCGAAATCGAGCTCCAGCGCGTGTTCTTTCGCCACACCCGCATACGTTCGTTTGAACCCGTTCACGTATTGACCGTCGCGATGCAGCAGCGCTTCCCTCACATCGCGTCCCTGGTCGTCGTGAGCGCGCACCGGGTACACGCGCCGCTTCACGCCAAACAAGCGGAACCCGGGAAAAGGCGGGCTCTTCCACTTCGAGTTGGTGAAGATCTCGGTGGATGCGGGATGATCGACGGCCATCAGGCTCGCCTGGTCAAGATACGAAACCTCGCTCAGCTCTTCGGTGATGCGAATTTGATAGCGGCCGTTGACGGACGCCAGCGAGCCGCCCGGTATCTGGATATATTCGCGGTGATCCACCGGAAAATAGCGGCCATCACCGGAACTCGCGCCCAGCGGGGCGACGCCCAGCACGTCGGTGATGAAGCGAAAGGCAGCGCCGTCCCAGGCGTAGATCATGGGACACGAACCGGAGAGGCGGGGCTCCTCTTTCACGCTCAACAGCTTGCCGATTGGCTGCCGCATTTCGTTCTGGATAAGGCCGGCCGGCCAGGTGATGCGCACCGTGTCGATTTCCTTGTGCCCGTCCAGGCCGAAGAGCAGAGGCACGCCGGTGTACAGTTTCTTCTGGTACAGCGCGCCGGACTTCACTTCCACTTCCGCGCCCGGACCGCCCGCCTTCAGGTTCTTCACGCCCTCCAAATGCAGCTCTGCCCAGTTCGCCTTCAGAGGCGTCTGGTTGGTGAGCAGATGGATGTTGCCGCCGCCGGTAACGATCGCCGCATCCATGCGCCCATCCCCGTTGAAATCCGCCGTAACGATGACGGCCGCATCGGCCAGCGGTTCCGGCTGGAGCGGCTTCCCGAACGCGCCCCGCCCCAGATTGCGCAGGACCTGGCCGCCGACCTGGCCGCCACCGATCACGTCCTCAATTCCGCGGTCCTCGAGATCGGCCAGCGCGAACGGCGCGCTCTTCGCCAGTATGGTGACGGCAGGTTTCAGTTCGGCTCCGTTGTTCTCCAGAAGCTGCACGCCGTCGGCGCCGCGAAACAGAATATCCAGATTCTGGTCGTTCTCGACGTCGGCGGCAATCAGGTTGCTCGCTCCCGCCGGCAGCGCCGTCAGGCTGGAGGCCTGATATACACCCCCGAGCTGGTCGCGATAGAGGACGCCGGCGTGATCCCGGTATGACACCAGGACGTCGAAGCCCTTGGTGTCGTGCACCAGGCGAAACGTTACCGCATCGAGCGGCGAGCCCGCCACAAACGGAAAGTCAGCCGTACGGTCTTCCCAGCCCTTTTCGCCGTCGTTGCGCAGCAGCACGGGCTTGTCGCCGAGGAGCATCAGGTCCAGATCGTAATCGTGGTCGTAATCGATCCACAGGGCCTTCGTGAAATGGCCGGCGGGCAGTTTCGCGGAATCCTTGTGGAAGGTTCCTTTGTCGTTTCGATACAGCTCCGGCCCGTCCGCGGTGAGGACGCACAGGTCCACGAAGCCATCGTTGTTGTAATCGCCGGCGGCGATGGAAATCACGCCGGTAAGATCCGCAAACGCGCTCTGCGGTACCTCCGCGCCGTCCCGGTAGAGATGCACCCCGGCGCTCGACCATACCAGCAAGTCCGCGCGGCCGGCGGCGGCGGCGTCCAGGGCCAGCATACCCGCGGTGGAGGGGTCGGCCTTGCCGGACAACTCCTTAACGCCGAAATTCAGTTCCGGCGCGAGCGGGGCGGGGGCCGGCTGGGGCTTGACCACGTCGTAAATCTCCGAATAATACGACCAGTTCACGTCCTCCTGGCTCGCGTCCGACGTTTCCTGGCGCTTCTTCAGGTCCTGAAACTCTTTCAGCGCCGCAGCGGCTTTGTCTTTGGCGCCCTGCTGCCGGTACACTTCGAAGATCCCGAAGCGCGGCGCGGCGGAATTGGCGTCCAGACTGGCCGCCGTTTGAAACTCCTGGAGGGCGCCGGCCATGTCGCCGGTCTGTTTGAGGAGCGCGCCGACGTTGTAGTGAGTGACCGGCTCGCCGGGAACCAGTTCCTCCATGTGGCGGAGCTGTTCCAGGGCTTGCTTCATGTCGCCCTGTTTCTTATAAAGGATGCCGAGGTTAAACCATGTGTGCGGGATGCCCGGGTCCTGCTTCTGGGCCCTGGCGAGCTCGGCCATGCCCTGATCGACATCGCCGTTCACCACCAGCGCGAGTCCGTAGTTCACGCGTTCCCGCGCGGAATCCGGCGCCAGCGCCAGCGCTTTGCGAAATGCGTTGACGGCTTCCGGATGGGTGACCGGGTTCTCATAGAAGGCTTTGCCGAGATTGCGGAGTTGCGCGAGCTGCTCTTCCACGCCCGGATTCGTGGGTGCGGGGGATTGCAGGAGGAAGGCCGCCAGCGCGATGGCGAACGGAGCCAGAATCTTCATCGTCTGCAGGCGAACATAACATACCGGGTGGATGGCCGCGGAAGACTATCGCGGCGGGAAGGACAGATGGGGATGGCACGGAGGGAGGCGACGGGATATCGACGAAAGGGCTAAGTGGTTCTCAGCGGCTCCCGGTGCGATCCCGTTGCCTCGCCCGCGTTCGGTCTGGCGGCCACGTTTGCGATGGCCGGTTAACTACCCTGGTTTGCCGCCGAGGCCAGCACGCTGCCAATCTGAGAGAAGATGGTGCTGATGCTGGTTGCTACGTTAGGCATAATCGCTCCGGCGGCAACCGCAACAAAGCCCGCCATCAACGCGTATTCGATCAGGTCCTGGCCGCGGCGATCCCGCCACAGCCCGACTAAGAGGTAGAGATTGGCGATACGATCCATGGCGAGTATATCGGACCAATCCGGTAGAGATCTTATAACGGCGGCGAACGCCAGGTGAATTTTTAGTTTTTGCTGGTTAATCCACCCTGGCCCCCTGGGTTTATTGTTCCCTGGCTGCTTAGGACTATCGGTTCACCCTGTGTTTGGTAGCGTACGATTGGCTGGAAATCGGACGGGGATTTCTGCCAGAAGCAGAGGAAGATATATCATGGTATATATCAGTTGATGGAGGATCGATCATGCCGCGCACTGCAAAGCTCTTTCTCAATGGCCGAAGTCAGGCCGTCCGCCTGCCTTCGGACCTTCGGTTTGAAGGACGCGAGGTCTTCATCCGCCGGGACCCGGCCAGCGGGGACGTGATTCTGTCGCGCCGCCCTGAGTCGTGGGACAGCTTTTTCCAACTGAGACGGGAAGCGGGCGTACCCGATGAGTTCATGGCGGAGCGCGAGGATGAAGCTCCGCAGAAGCGCGGGTTGTTCTGATGGACCGCGCCTGGCTGCTCGACACCAACACCGCGAGCCACATCATCAAAGGGAACAATCCCTCCGTGGACCGTCGTTTGGCGCGCGTGCTGGTGGCACGGCTTGCCATATCCGCGGTCACGGAAGGGGAGTTGCGCTTCGGTGCGGCGCGGCGTCCCGAAGCCACTCGGCTTCATGCACTGGTAGAGGACTTCCTTCTTCGCGTTACCATCCTGCCTTGGGATTCCGGCGCCGCGCGGCAATACGGTCAGCTTCGGGCCACATTGGAACGCGATGGCCTCCCGATGGGCAACCTCGATATGATGATCGGCGCTCATGCTCTCGCGGTGGGGGCGGTGCTGGTGAGCAACGATCAGGCCTTCACCCGGATCAAATCGCTGAAGGTCGAAGATTGGACAAAGGGGTCCCGCCGGTAGTCAGATGAGTTTCAGCCGCGGCAAGACAAGGCAGACGCCGTCGCCTGGGCAGCGCCCACCTCCTTGCACGTGCGCTCTTGTTGGTGTCGAGAGCCGGGTACACGTCGTCCATGCGCCTGCCGGTGTCGATCAGCACTGTGGCGACGATGGTTAGCGAACCGCCCTCCTTGACGTCGCGCGCGGCGTCGAAAAACCACTTCGGTCGCTGCAGCGCGTTCGAATCCACACCGCCCGACGGTGGCTTGCCCGACGGCGCCACCACGGTGTTATAAGCGCACGCGAGACCATAGCGCGTGGGGCTAAATGGGAAGGAGACGGATTCTGTTCCGGCCTGGGTCCACCGTGACCAGGGCACCCTCCTCTAATTGAATCTGGCTGGCCCGTAAAGCGCGAACGACCATGTCCCCAATGGCCGCGGGCATGATGTCGTGAACGCGCACCTGGATGACGCTGGGCTGCCGGGTCTTTCGCTTTGCGAGCAGCGCTCCGAAGTCGAGGTCGTGCGTGAAAACGAAAAATTCGTTTGCGCTCGCGTAGTCCATGATCTGGTGATCCGGAGCGGCAGCTTGTCCAATGGCTGACCAGTGAGTGCTTTCGAACCCGGCACCGGCGAGGAATCCGACCCAAAGCGGGCTCAGGTTCATGCCGATGAGGAGTTTCACGCCGCCGGCAGCGGCACTTCGATCTCGTCGACACGCCACGCCGCGTACGCGAGGGCCTGGCGGATGTCGTCTTCTTCGAGGTACGGGTAGGCTGCGAGAACTTCGGAGGTGGGATAACCGGAAGCAACCAGACCTACGATGGTGCCGACCGTGACGCGCGTCCCGCGCACGCACGCCTTGCCACTCATTACCTCGGGGTCGGGGGTGATTCGATCCATTTCCATGGCGGTCACGCCAATTTTACCCTGTCCGCGCCAGAGTTAGCAGCCCTCGTCTTCCCCATGTTCGTCCAGTCTCCAGACTCTATGCTCTACAGCAGCATCGTTTTCGTGCGGGCGACGCGACGATCAAGCCGCGCTGGCCTTTGCCGATGCGCGTCCGCCTCTCCATCACGCGGCCGGAGCAATTCTCGCGCTCCGTTTCCAGCTTTGCCCGTTGGGATGGGAGCCGAGTGAGCCGCCCGGAATGTTTCGTTCATAATGGTTACGAGGGAAAGCTAATGACCCTGACCGTTGACCTCTCGGACGACCAGGCTGCCGCCGTCGCCGCCCGAGCGCGTGCACAAGGAATGTCCGCCGAGCAGTACGTCCGGCAATTGCTGGAGCACGACCTCGTGCCGGAGTGGCTCCGGCGGTCGTGGCAGAACTCGCAAAGGGACGGTGTCGATCAACTTTCAATGGAAGAGATCGACGCCGAGATTGCCGCGGCGCGGGCGGCACGGCACGAATCCCGGTAGCGACCGGGCTCATGATTCGAGTTGTTCTCGACAATATCGTCGTTTCTGCGCTGTTGCAGCCTCTTGGACCTCCTGCCCGTGTCTTCGCGTTCGCTCTCCGCGGTCTGCTCCAACCGTGCCTCAGCGGTGACATCTTGGCGGAGTATGAGGAGGTCATCGCCCGCCCTCGGTTCGGTCTGGATGAAGACAGCATAGCGGCCAGCCTTCGAGCCGTCCGCGAGCAGTCGCTGTGGGTCCGGCCAGCGGTGGCGATACGGGTATGTTCGGATCCGCATGACGATATGTTTCTCGAATGCGCCAGCGCGGCCCGGGCGGATTATCTGGTGACCGGGAATCTGAAGCACTTCCCCGCAGCGTGGAAGGAAACTTTGGTGGTTACGCCTCGAGCTTTGCTGGACATTCTCGCTCGCACGGTGACCAATGCGGAAACCTCGGCCTAACATGTCCTAGCGCCACAGAGTCACCTGCGTCCTGTTCGCGACGACTGACGAGTGTGGTGAATTCATTACGGAGCTTTCGCCGGAAGCATCTAGTGTCGCAGAACTGCCCAGACGGCGACGATGGTCTGAACGACTGTGCAAGCAACGACGGCCCACGTCAGAAGCACTATCCATTTCGTGTAAGAAGCAACGGCGGCGGTCCTGAGCTGAACAAGCAGCGCCAGCTTCTGGTAGTGCGGCGTATCTGGTGGGCTTTGACAGAGCTTCGTCCAGATGCCTTTCAACGGCTGATCCCACGAATAGTTCTGCTCAAGTGCATTCCGGTCCATTTGTCCTCCTGTCGCGACTGTAAGCGGAAGCGCCGCGGGAGGCGCGAGACAGGCTTCCGCTCGGGAACTCCCCGGAACTGGCCCTTTACAGCAGCCGCGTTGGTCGCTATGGTTACGATATGAACGCCAACGGACGACTTCATGCGGTCAGGAGATTCGTGTCGCAGTATCCTGTTATGGCCAGCCATGTGGACAGGCTTGTTTTCGATGATGCCGGCACGGCGAGCATGATTATCAACCACCCGGACCAGGGACGCGCCAAGGTTCCACCGTGGGAACTTCCGATGGTGGGCGAGGACCTGACGGAGGAAGCGAAGGCGCACCTCCGAGATCGCATAGAGAACCTGCTCTCCCCCTCACCCGCTCATCGAGCTCAAAAATTCGCCGTTTGACTTCGTCTTGTTGAGCTTATCCAGCAGCAGCTCGATCGATTCCACCGGCGAAAGCGGGCTCAGCACCTTACGTAGCACCCACACGCGGTTCAGCTCTTCCTTGGGCAGCAGCAGTTCGTCCTTGCGCGTGCCGCTCTTGTTGATGTCGATGGCCGGGAACACGCGCTTGTCCACCAGCTTGCGGTCGAGGTGGATTTCCATGTTGCCGGTGCCCTTGAATTCCTCGAAAATCACGTCGTCCATGCGGCTGCCGGTATCGATCAGCGCGGTGGCGACGATGGTCAGCGAGCCGCCTTCCTCAATGTTGCGCGCCGCCCCGAAAAACCGCTTCGGCCGCTGCAGCGCGTTTGAATCGACGCCGCCCGAGAGCACCTTGCCCGACGGCGGAACTACCGTGTTATAGGCGCGCGCCAGGCGCGTGATGGAATCGAGCAGGATCACCACGTCGCGCTTGTGCTCCACCAGCCGCTTGGCCTTCTCGATCACCATTTCGGCCACCTGCACGTGGCGCGAAGCCGGCTCGTCGAATGTCGAGCTGATCACTTCGCCCTTCACCGAACGCTGCATGTCGGTGACTTCTTCGGGACGCTCATCGATCAGCAGAACGATCAGCGCTACCTCGGGATGATTGGTGGTCACCGAATTGGCGATGCTTTGCAACAGCATCGTTTTGCCGGTGCGCGGCGGCGCGACGATTAAACCGCGCTGGCCCTTGCCGATGGGCGTCAGCATGTCCATCACGCGGCCAGAGTAATTCTCGCGCACCGTTTCCAGCTTCAGCCGCTCGTTGGGATACAGCGGCGTCAGGTTGTCGAAGAAGATTTTGTTGCGCGCTTCCTCGGGCGGCTCGAAGTTGATCGCGTCTACTTTGATGAGCGCGAAGTAGCGCTCGCCTTCCTTGGGCGGGCGGATCTGGCCGGAGATGGTGTCGCCGGTGCGCAGATCGAAACGGCGAATCTGCGAGGGCGAGACGTACACGTCGTCGGGTCCCGGCAGATAATTGTACTCGGGCGCGCGCAGGAAGCCGAAGCCATCTGGCAGGCACTCCAGCACGCCTTCGGAGAAGATCAATCCGCTTTTTTCGGCCTGAGCCTGCAGGATTTTGAAGATGAGCTCCTGCTTGCGCAAACCGGCCACGCCCTGGACGCCCATGTCCCGGGCCACCTGGTTGAGGCTTTGGATGCTCATCTCCTTCAGTTCCACCAGGTCCAGCTTGGCCTCGCCGTTCTTGGCCTGAGGCTGCCCGGCGCCGGCGCCATGGCGACGCCCGTGGCCGGAACCGCGGCCGCCTTCCGGGCGCTCGCGCGGAGGACGATTGTCCGCCGCCTTCGCTTCCCCGGGCTTGCCGTCAGCGGCGTCCGGCGCGGCTTCCACCGCCGGCTTCTCCTCCACCCTCTCTTCGGGCTCCGTGGCCGCTACTGTGGTGGGCTGTTCTTCCTGATTGTCGAGATTGCTTGCCAAATTTCCCTCACTCCCCGGCCCGTTTTCGCCGAGAACGGCAACAATTCGCAGCCACTGGCCCGAATTGCCGCCATGCCTTTGTCGTGATCTTTCCGCGACTTTAATTTGTCGGTTTTGGTGGCGACCACGAGGAATCGCCGCCCGTGAAACTCGAGCCACTGCTCGAGCTCCTGATCGCGCTCCATCCAGCCTCGTCTGGCGTCGATCAGCAGAATCGAAAGCTCCAGTGTCTTGCGCTCTCCGAGGTAACTCTCAATGAGCTGTTTCCAGCTCCGCCGGATCTCCTGCGGAACCTTTGCGTATCCATATCCGGGAAGGTCCACGAAGAGATACTGCCCGTCCACGCGGTAGAAGTTCACACCCTGCGTCCGGCCCGGCGTCGCGCTGGTAAACGCCAGCCCTTCCCGGCCCACCAACGCGTTCAACAGGCTGGACTTTCCCACGTTGCTGCGGCCCAGGAAGGCGATCTCCGGCAGACTCTCCGCCGGAAACTGCTCCGGCCTCGCCGCGCTTACCAGGAACTCAGCTTCCATCCGCGAGTGGCAGAAAGGAGAACGCCGCGCGCTCCCCTCAGTGAATACCCTTCTCTTCGCCCGGCCGCGCCATCTCCACGGGAGGCGTGCTGGCAGCCAGGGGAAGCGCCACGATTTCCCGCTCCAGAGCGATCTTGAGCACCTCATCCATGGAGCCGACGAGGTGCAGTTTCATATCCTTCCGGATCGCTTCCGGAATATCCGGCAGATCCTTCTCATTGTCCTTCGGCAGAATCACTTCCCGGATGGAGTGCCGGTGCGCCGCCAGGAGTTTCTCCTTGAGGCCGCCAATCGGCAACACCCGCCCGCGTACGGTTATTTCCCCGGTCATGGCCAGGTCGTAACGCACCGGGATGCCCGTCAGCGCGCTGCAAATGCTGGTGGCGATAGTGATTCCCGCCGACGGCCCATCCTTGGGAATCGCGCCTTCCGGAACGTGGATGTGAATGTCCAGAGTCCGGTAGAAATCACGCGGCAAACCCATCAGGTGCGCGCGGGAGCGCACGTAGCTCATGGCCGCCTGCGCCGATTCCTGCATCACGTCGCCGAGCTTTCCGGTGGTGGTCAGCTTGCCGCGGCCTTCCATCATCGCCGCTTCGGTGGTGAGGATTGACCCGCCCACTTCGGTCCAGGCCAGACCTATGGTCGCGCCCACTTCGTTTTGCTTGTCGGTTTCCAGATCCCGGAACTTCCACGGGCCGAGAAAGTCGCTGACGGTCTTTTCGTCGAGCACCGCTTTGTCGGCGGGCTTCTTCGTGCCGTTCTCCACAACTTTGCGCGCCACCTTGCGGCACACGTTGCCGATTTCGCGTTCCAGATTACGCACGCCCGATTCCCGCGTGTAATTCTGAATCAGCGTTTGCAGGCCGGCATCGGCGAAATCGATTCCGCTCTCGACCCCGGTTTCCTTCCTCTGCTTGGGCACCAGGAAGCGCTTGGCGATCTCCAGCTTTTCCAGCTCGGTGTAGCCGGAGAGACGAATCACTTCCATGCGGTCCTGCAGGGCCGGCGGAATGGTGTGGATCACGTTGGCGGTGGCGATGAAGAATACCTGGCTGAGGTCGTACTCGACGTCGAGGTAGTGATCCATGAACATGAAATTCTGTTCGGGATCGAGCACTTCCAGCAACGCGGCCGACGGGTCGCCACGGAAATCGGTGGACATCTTGTCCATCTCGTCCAGCATGAACACGGGATTGCGCGTTCCCGCCTTCTTCATCATCTGCAAAATCTGGCCAGGCAGGGCTCCGATATAGGTGCGGCGATGGCCGCGCACTTCCGCTTCATCGCGGACGCCGCCCAGTGAAAGGCGAACGAATTTGCGCCCGGTGGCCTTGGCGATGGACATTCCCAGCGACGTCTTGCCCACGCCCGGAGGCCCCACGAAGCAGAGAATGGACCCCTTGGGATTCTTCACCAGCCGGCGCACGGCAAGGAATTCGAGAATGCGTTCCTTGATCTTTTCGAGGCCGTAGTGATCCGATTCGAGCACTTCGCGGGCGAACTTCAGGTCGCGGATCTCTTTCGACTTTTTCTTCCACGGCACCGCCAGCATCCAGTCCAGATAATTGCGCGATACGGTGGATTCGGCCGACATGGGCGGCATGTTCTCAAGGCGCTTCAGCTCGGCGATGGCTTTTTCGAAGGCGTCCTTGGACATGCCCGCCGTCTCGATCTTCTTCTTCAGCTCGTCGATCTCGCTCTTTTCGCCGCGGCCCAGTTCCTTCTGGATGGCCTTGATCTTCTCGTTGAGGTAGTATTCCTTCTGCGCCTTTTCCATCTGGCGCTTCACGCGGCCCTGAATGGTGCGATCGACGTTAAGCTTTTCGATTTCGATATCCAGCAGCTCGGCCACGCGGGTGAGCCGGTCCACGGGATCGAAGATTTCCAGCAACTCCTGCTTCTCTTCGATGGTGAGTTGCAGGTTGGCGCCCACGGTGTCGGCCAGCTTGCCCGGCTCGTCCACGCGGATGGCCGCGATCATGGTCTCGTAGTTCAGGTTCTGGCTGAGCTTGACGTACTGTTCAAACAGGTTGGTGACGCGGCCCACCAGGGCTTCCAGTTGCGCGCCCGGGTCCACTTTGTAGTGGAAGGTCCGGATCATCGCGCGGAAGAAACCCTCTTCCTCGTTCACCGACACGATTTTGCCGCGCTCGACGCCTTCCACCAGCACTTTGATATTGCCGTCGGGCAGCTTGAGGCTCTGCACGATGCTGGCGATGGTACCGACGCTGTAGATTTCGTCCGGCCGCGGCTCGTCCACGGAAGCGTCGTGCTGGGTGGCGAGGAAAATCTTCTTGTCGCCCCCCAGCGCTTCCTCCAGCGCGCGCACGCTGGATTCGCGGCCCACCACGAACGGGGTCATCATGTACGGAAAGATGACGACGTCCCGGATGGGCATCATCGGGAGCCGCCGCGTATCGGATTTTTCCTTCGATGTCAGCATGGGGTAAAAAGAGTCAGGGAGACCCGGGCTCCTGCCCGGAAACCGGGACCGCCCGGCGGGGCGCTTGTATGAATCCTAACAGAACCGATGCGTCAGATGGGCGACAGGATTCCCGTCAGCCCGCTTTTTCCAGCAACTGAATGTTGATCTTCCTCGAATGTACCATCTCTTTGGTAACAAGGAACTCGCGAACTTTTTTGTATGAAGGGAGATAGTACATGAGGTCGAGCATTAAATCTTCGAGGATCATCCGGAGGCCGCGAGCGCCAACCTTGCGCTCCAGTGCGAGAGCGGCAATCGCCTCCAGCGCATCGTCGCTAAACTTCAGTCTAACATTCTCAAAATCAAAAAGCTTCTGGTACTGGCGGACGATGGCGTTCTTGGGCCGGGTCAGAATCTGGACCAGAGCGTCTTTGTTCAGGTCCTCCAGAACGCCCACCACCGGCATGCGCCCGATAAACTCCGGAATGAATCCGAACTTGATCAAGTCCACGGGCTGCATCTGCTCGAGCAGGCCGGTGTCGCGCCGCGGCCCGGTGTTGCGCCGGTTGTCGAGACCCTCGTCGGGCGCGACGAAACCCATGGTGCGCGTGCCCACGCGGCGGGATACGATCTTCTCCAGCCCGACAAACGCTCCCCCGCAGATGAACAGGATGTTGCTGGTGTCGACAGGCGTGAATTCCTGATGGGGATGTTTGCGGCCGCCCTGCGGCGGGACGTTGGCGATGGTGCCTTCGAGAATTTTCAGCAGCGCCTGCTGGACGCCTTCGCCGGAGACATCGCGCGTGATGGACGGATTCTCGTCTTTCCGGCCGATTTTATCGATCTCGTCGATATAGATGATGCCCTGCTGGCACTTCTGTACATCCCAGTCGGAGTTCTGGAGCAGCCGCAGGATGATGTTCTCGACGTCCTCGCCGACGTAGCCGGCTTCTGTGAGCGTGGTGGCGTCGACGATGGCGAAGGGTACGTCCAGAATGCGCGCCAGAGTCTGCGCCAGCAGCGTCTTGCCGGTGCCGGTGGGGCCGATGAGCAGGATGTTCGATTTCGACAACTCCACTTCGGCGCCGCGCTGCTTGTTCATCTGGACGCGCTTGTAGTGGTTGTAAACCGCTACCGCCAGCTTCTTTTTCGTGCCGTCCTGGCCGATGACGTATTGATCGAGATACTCTTTTAATTCCAGTGGCTTAGGGAGTTTGTGCGGCGTTCCGTAGGGCTGTTCGTGCCGGTCGTCCTCGAGGATCGAGTTGCATACTGAAATGCACTCGTCACAAATGTAGGCACGGGGGTAGTCGCTGGGGGAAGAGATCAGCTTCCCAACAACATCCTGGCTTTTGTGGCAGAAGGAACAGCGGAGCGAGTCGTCGGAACCGGCACGTTTCACGCAGTAATCTCCGGAGAGCCTGGATCTCAGCGGTGACCCGATTACACTCTCTGAATTTCTATTATAGCAGTGAACCTGATTTCGTCCCCCCGGAAATCCGGGTAGTTCCTACGTAACAATTGCCTGGTACCAAGGGTACCGGAGATTGCCAGAATCGACCATTTCACTGTGTTTACAGTCAGTTACCGTACCATGGCCGGAACATGCTACTCTCAGTCGATTCCAGGGGGCGCGGATGGAGTCAGGACAACTCAGCAAACTGATTGTCGCGGGAAAGAATCCCCCTTCGCTGGTCCATGCATGCCGGACAGCGTCGGCGGCGGTGGTGTCCCTGCTGGTGGCGCGTTTGTGCCGGCTGCCGGAAGCCTACTGGGCGCCAATTTCGACGCTGATCGTCATGCAGTCTACTCTTGGCGCCGCTCTGCCGATTTCCGCGCAACGCTTCGTGGGAACGGCAGCCGGAGCGGCGGTGGGGGCCGTGGCGGCGGCGTGGTTTCCCGGGAATGTCTGGGTGTTCGGCCTCGCCGTGCTCGTGATCGGCGTGCTTTGCACGGTTTTGCGCGTGGACCGGATCGCCTACCGGTATAGCAGCATTACGCTGGCGATTGTGATGCTGGTGACACGATCCACCAGCCCGGGGCTGATTGCCATTCACCGGTTCCTGGAAGTTTCCGTGGGCATTGCGGTGGGTCTGCTGATCACCGCCGTCTGGCCCGAACGGCAGTCGGGGGACCTGTAACAGCGCGATGAACGGCGCTATTCCGCCGGGGCGGGTTCGGGAGCGGCTTCCTTGCGGGCGTGCTCGAAGAGGAAGCTCAGCGTTTTGTCGGTGCGGATGCCGGAGACGATGCGCCCGATCATGCCTTTCTCCTCCAGGCGCTTGCGCGTGGCCGCGACCGGCTCGCGCTGCTGCCGGGCGATGCGTTGCACCTCCCGATCCACTTCTTCCTGGGTTACCTCGATGGCCTCGCGCTCAGCGATCTTGACCAGCAGCAGAGAGCCGCGGACTTCGAGGGTGGCTTTATCGCGGCGGGATTCCTTCAGCTTCGCCCAGTCGAGGTTCAGCTTGCGCGGGTCAACGCCGGCGCCGGCGATCTCCCGCAACTGCTGTTCGAGCTGCGCCTCCACCTGGCGCTCCACGAAGGCCTCGGGGACGGGGAATTCGTGCGCCGCCGTTAATTTTTCGACAATCTGGTTTCTGGCATCCTGCTGCGCCTGGTGCTCGCGCTCGTGAAAAATGGACTTGCGAATGGCGCCCTTCACTTCGTCCATGTTCTGATAGTCGCCGAGGTCCTTGGCGAAGTCATCGTTGATTTCGGGCAGTTCCTTGCGGCGGATCACTTTCAGACGCAGCCGGAAAGTGACCGTGCGCCCGGCGAGCTTTTCCTGCCCGTAGTCCTCCGGGTAGACCACCTGCACTTCCTTCTCTTCCCCGGGAGTCATGCCACGCAGGGCTTCGGTGAAGGCGGGGAGCGTATCGGGGCCGCCGACGTTGACCATCATTTCGTCCTGGTGCACCGGCTCGGCCGCGCCGGAGATGCTCTCGAGCGAGATCACCGCGTGATCGCCGTCTTCGGCCGGGCGAGGATCGATGTTGATGTACTCGGCGCGGCTGTCGCGGATCTGGTTCAGCCGCTCTTCGACGTCCGTGTCGGAAACCTGGGGCTCGCTGTAATTCACGGTGATGCCGCGGTATTCTCCCAGCTCGAATTCCGGAGGCACTTCGAACTGCGCCTTGAAGCGCAGCGGCTCGCCTTTCTCGAAATGCACGTCGAGGATGTTGGGCGTGCCGACGAACGCCAGATGCTCTTCTTCCAGACGCTTATTCAGCGCTTTGGGAACCAGGCTTTCGAGGACATCCTGGCGGAGCTCGCCGGCGAATCGCGTGCGGATGATCCCGGCGGGGGCTTTGCCCGGGCGGAAGCCGGGGATGCGGACCTTTTTCTGTAAGGTCCCCACCACCCGCTCAGTTTCGCGGTCCACGTCTTCCAGGGGGACCGTGATTTCCAGTTCGTGCTTGCAGCCTTCGATGAGCATTGAATTTTGAGACGAAAGGCGGGAAACCGGACCCGCCAAGGCGAGTCCGGACCTGTCAGTTTTATTTTACACTTCGCGGCACCGCAGCCAGGGCAGGGCATGGCCCTGCCCCACGGGCGTCACGAAGATTGCAGGGCCTACGTGCCTTCGGACCAGCCGGCCAGATAGTCTTCCTGCTCCGGCGTGAGCCGGTCGATGCGGACGCCCATCGCTTCCAGCTTCATCTTCGCCACCTGCTTGTCCAGTTCCTCGGGCACGGCGTAAACGCGCTTTTCGAGGCTGGCGTGGTTCTTCACCATGTACTCGGCGGAGAGCGCCTGGTTGGCGAAGCTCATATCCATCACCGAAGCCGGATGCCCTTCGGCGGCAGCCAGGTTGATCAGCCGGCCTTCGCCCAGCACGTTGATGCGGCGGCCGTCGCGCATGGTGAACTCTTCCACGAACTCGCGCGTCTCGCGGCGTCCGGAGGCCATCGTGCCCAGCGCTTCCAGATCGATCTCGACGTTGAAGTGGCCGGAATTGCAGAGAATCGCCCCGCTCTTCATCTTCTCGAAATGATCGCGCGCGATGACGTTCTTGTTGCCGGTGACGGTGACGAAGATATCGCCGATGTGCGCGGCTTCGTGCATGGACATGACGCGGAAGCCGTCCATCACCGCTTCAATCGCCTTGGTGGGATCGATCTCGGTGACGATGACGTTGGCGCCCATGCCGCGCGCGCGCATGGCCACGCCGCGTCCGCACCAGCCATAACCGGCCACCACCAGGTTCAGGCCCGCCAGCAGGACATTGGTGGCGCGAATGATGCCGTCGAGCGTGCTCTGGCCGGTGCCATAACGGTTGTCGAACAGGTGCTTGGTGAGCGCGTCGTTCACGGCCACGATGGGATAGGCGAGCACCTTCTCCTTGGCCATGGCGCGCAGCCGGATGACGCCGGTGGTGGTCTCTTCGGTTCCGCCGATGACGTGCTCCAGCAGATCCTTGCGCTTGGTGTGCAGCATGCGACACCAGGTCCGCGCCGTCGTCCATGGTGATCTGCGGGCTTGTGGTCGAGCGCGGCCATGATGTGCGAATAGTAGACATCGTTGGCTTCGCCCTTGATGGCGTAGGTGGGGATGCCGTAATCGCGCACCAGCGTGGCGGCGACATCGTCCTGCGTGGACAGCGGATTCGAAGCGCACAGCACGATGTTGGCGCCGCCGTCGCGCAGGGTGATCATCAGGTTCGCGGTTTCGGTGGTCACGTGCAGGCACGCGGCCACGCGGATCCCGGCCAGCGGCTGGGTCTTGATGAACTGTTTGCGGATGGTCTGCAGCACCGGCATGGATTGGGCGGCCCACTCGGTGCGGCGCTTTCCCAGATCGGCCAGCGCAAGATCTTTTACGTCACAGGCTACGGTTTCAGTGGTTGACATGGTAATCCCTCGTTCGAAATTGATTCGTCCGCTCCGTCACCGTCGCGGTTCGGCTACCGGGCCATCGCGGCAACGCGCGAACCCTCTCGCAGGCCGCGGCTTTGTCCGTGGCTTCCCAGGTAAAAGTATCTTCGGTGCGGCCGAAATGGCCGAACGCGGCGGTGCTGCGGTAAATCGGCCGGCGCAGCTTCAGATGGTCGATCATGCCCTTGCGGCGTGAGCGGGAATTGCTCGCGAATCAACTCCACCAGCCGCTCATCTTCAACGGTCCCGGTGCCGAACGTGTTCACCATCACCGAAACCGGCTCGGCCACGCCGATCGCGTAGGCCAGTTGCACTTCGCAGCGGTCGGCCAGACCGGAGGCCACGATGTTCTTGGCGATGTAGCGCGCCATGTAGCAGGCCGAGCGGTCCACCTTCGTGGGATCTTTGCCGGAGAACGCGCCGCCGCCGTGCCGGCCCATGCCGCCGTAGGTGTCCACGATAATCTTGCGGCCGGTGAGGCCGGTATCGCCATGCGGGCCGCCGATGACGAAACGCCCGGTCGGATTGATGTGGATCTTGGTGCCCGAATCGACCATCGTCGGCGGGCAGCACCGGATCGATGATGTGCTTCTTCACTTCGGCGCGAAGCGTTTCGGTGGAAACCTCATCGTCGTGCTGCGTGGAAACCACCACCGCGTCGATGCGCTTCGGCTTGCCGTCCACGTATTCGACGCTCACCTGGCTTTTGCCGTCGGGCCGCAGAAAATCGAGCATGCCCGCGCGCCGCACTTCGCTCAGCTTGCGCACCAGCTTGTGGGCCAGCATGATGGGCAGCGGCATCAGCTCGGGAGTTTCGTTGCAGGCGTAGCCGAACATCAGGCCCTGATCGCCCGCGCCGCCGGTATCGACGCCCATGGCGATATCCGGCGACTGGCTCTGAATGGTGTTCAACACGCCGCAGGTTTTCGAATCGAACCCCATCTCGGCGTCGGTGTAGCCGATGTCCTGAATCACCTGGCGCGCCAGTTTCGGAACGTCCACGTACGTCGTGGTGGTGATCTCGCCGGAGACCACGCAAATGCCGGTGGTAACCAGCACCTCGCAGGCCACGCGGCCGGTTGGGTCCTCCGCGAGAACCGCGTCGAGGACGGCGTCCGAGATCTGATCCGCCATCTTGTCCGGATGGCCTTCGGTCACCGATTCGGACGTGAAAATATGCCGCAAGTTAGACAAACGAATTAGCCTCCTGATTGGCGGGCCGGGTTCGCTGCTGGCTGGTCGGACGTGCGGGCCAACTGCCTGGAAAACCGGTTAAAAGCTCAACGATAAGTGTATCCTGACGGCGCCGGGAGGGTCAATTGCTCGACAGCCGACCGGGCCTAGTACGCCTCGGGTGGTACCCAGCCGGGGTTAATGGGGGCGGGAGTGCGTTTTTCGACTTCGGATTGAGGACGCAGGACCTACTGGGTGATCACCCCGATGGTGCCCAGCCAGGTCTCCACCAGGCGCGGCCAGCGCGTTATCGGAAACTTCGTGGGGCGAAGCCCAAACGCATGGCCGCCCTGCGCGTACAAGTGCATCTCCACGGGAACCCTGGCGTTCTTCAAGGCAATGTAGTAGACCAGCGACTGGTTCACATTGTCCACGTAGTCGTCCTCCGCCTGCAGCAGGAACGTGGGCGGAGTCCGGCGGGTGACCGGGACATCGGGATTCAACTCGAACTTCTTGCCGTCAATCCACAGATGCCCCGGATACAGGGCCACCGCGAAATCCGGGCGGCAGCTTTCTTTGTCGGCCGCGTCGACAGCCGCATACATGCGTTTGTCAAAGTGCGTGCTGACATCCGCCACTAGGTGCCCGCCCGCCGAGAATCCAAGCACGCCGACTTTGTGGGGATCGACGTGATACTCCGCGGCGTGGAAGCGGACCAGCCCGACGGTCCTCTGCGCGTCTTCGAGCGCCATGGGGGCTTTCGGCTTCAACTGGCACTTACAGCGCTCGTCCCAATGCATTCCGGTGTTGGGGACGCGGTATTTCAGGAGCACGCAGGTGATGCCCTTTGCCGTAAGCCAGTCGCAGACCTCGGTGCCCTCCAGATCGATGGCCAGCATCTGATAGCCGCCGCCAGGAAATACGACGACCGCGACGCCGGTATTCTTTCCGGTGGGCGAATAGACGGTCATGGTGGGCCGCGAGACGTTGTAGACCTCTCCTGGCTGGGGCGACGTTTCGGTGTTGGCCGGCGGGCCAAACTGCGCGTCGGGGGCGGTGGCGGGCCATACCGGCAATTGCGTGTGTCCGGGCGATGGTTGCCAGGCGGGCGTCTGCGCGCTCAGCGCAAACACTACACAGAGCGTGAAGAGCGCCGCGCGGCCAGCGGCTGTTCGCAAGGCCGCTCCGTCACCGTCGCGGTTCAGAAGCGCCCGCGAGAAAGACTCTCCGCGGACAGCCACTAGTGGGCGCTCTTCGCCCGCAGATTGACGTCGGTGGGACGGCAGGCCGCGTTCTTCCAGTGATACTCGGTCTGGCTCTGCGTGCTGATGGTCTTCCCGCCGGCTACGCCCGTGAACGTTCCCTTGCCGGTCATATGCTCCATTCCGTCGAAGATCATTTCGGCGGGGCCCTTCATCTGGAAAGTCTTCCCCTCACAATCCACGAAGTAATGCATGCCAGTGGAGGTCACGGAGAGTTGTTCGACTTTACAGATGGGATTCTGCGTGAGCGCCTTTCTCCAGGTTTCGTCGGTGAAGCAGAAGAGGAGGGTCATGGATTGGCCGGCGGCTTCCGTCTTTGCTTCCCATTCACCGGGCCGCAGGGGAAATCCCTGCCCCGAACAAACGCCCGCGGAGGCAAGCAGGAGGAGACCGGCAGTAGCTAAACGCATGGTAAGCACCGTGTTAGCATAACGGTTCGACGCTGGCGTGTCCAGACCGGATTTGCCGATGAAAGAACAGGAAATCCCTTATCGCGCGCTGGGAAGCACCGGTGTTGCGGTCTCCATTATCGGGGTCGGCGGATATCACCTGGGCGAGCCCGAGGAAGCCACCGTGACGCGCATCGTGCGCGGCGCGCTGGACCGCGGCATCAATTTTCTGGACAACTGCTGGGACTATCACAACGGGTTGAGCGAACTCCGGATGGGCCGGGCGCTGCGCGACGGATACCGCGCGAAAGCGTTCCTGATGACCAAAGTGGATGGGCGCACCAAAGCGGCGGCAGCGAGGCAGATTGACGAATCGCTGGAGCGGCTGGGGACCGATCATCTCGATTTGCTGCAGCTTCATGAAGTGATCCGCATGGAGGACCCGGACCGCTTCTTCTCGCCCGGCGGCGCGGTGGAGGCGTTCGTGGAGGCGCGGGAGGCGGGCAAGGCGCGGTTCCTGGGGTTCACCGGCCACAAGGACCCGCACGTGCACCTGTACATGCTGGAAACGGCGGAGCAGCGCGGCTTTCATTTCGACACCGTGCAGATGCCCTTGAACGTGATGGATGCGCACTTCCGCAGCTTCGAGAAGCTGGTGCTGCCGGAGGCGATGCGGCTGGGCGTGGCGGTGCTGGGGATGAAGGCGCTGGGAGCCGGGTCGGTGATGGAGAGCCGGACGGTGTCCGCTATTGAAGCGCTGCATTACGCGATGGGGCTGCCGGGCGTAGCGGTGACCGTCAATGGCATGGACAGCATGGAGCGGCTGGAGCAGGGGATTGAAGCCGCGCTGACGTTCCAGCCGCTTTCGGCGGAGCAGCGGGCCGCGCTGCTGGCGAAGACGGAGCGAGTGGCGCGCCACGGGCATTTCGAAGCGTACAAAACCACGCCGTTCTTCGACGGCACCGCGCAGAACCTGGAGTGGCTGGGGGGCATGGGCGGTTTGCCGGCGGTGTGACCCATATGCGAATTGCGGCGCTGGTATTTCCGGGCATCGACCAGATGGACTTTACGGGTCCTTTTGAAGTGTTGTCCCGGCTTCCGGATGCCGAGGTTCGCATTGTTGGGAAGGAATTGGCGCCGGTGCGTGATGCTTTCGGGTTGCTCCTGACACCCAACGCAACGCTTGAGAGCGAGTTGGGATCGCTCGATCTGCTGCTGGTGCCGGGTGGACCGGGCCAGTTGCCGCTCATGGAAGACGAGCCGGTTCTGGCCTGGTTGCGCACCCGCGCCGCCGGGGCACGGTACGTTTTCTCAGTCTGTACCGGCGCGCTGACCGTGGGAGCCGCTGGGCTGCTGCGTGGCCGCCGTGCTACCACGCACTGGAACTCCTTTCACTTGTTACGGTATTTTGGCGCGATCCCGGATGACGCGCGCGTCGTCATCGACGGCAACCTGATCTCGGCCGCGGGAGTGAGTGCGGGGATCGACGGAAGCCTTCATGTAGCCGCGCTCCTCGCCGGACGTGACGTCGCGGAACGGATTCAACTTGAAATGCAGTACGCGCCGGAACCGCCGTTTAACGCGGGCACTCCCGCGCACGCGCCGCAGGCGGTCCTTGAATCCTCACGGCAGGCTGCCGAAAGGCTCACCGAAAAGCGTCTGCAGGCCAGCCAACGCGTCGCATCGCGGCTCGGGATTAGCTCTTGAATCAACTCCCTCGATACTTCGAACCGCACTTGCCAACCTCCTCCGTAGCCACGCCCGCCGACGCAGGCGGATCATTGCAGTTGTTCCAGGTCGAGCCGGTCCTTGAGGCGGCCACTTGCCTTCTTGTTCCGCTTCAGATCGTCGAGGTGAATGAGGTTGACCAGCACGCCGTCCAGATCAACAGCGAGGCGGCGGCCGTAACAGTCGGCGAATTCGACTCCTGATATAGACGTTAGAATCTCGACACGTACCGGAGGAACTCCCATTCGAATGATTTTTCGCGGCTCCAGAAACGCCTCCGCCTCGGCTCTCGTGAAGCCGAATTCACGCAGAACATGAGCTACACGCTGCGCGTTCTGCTGGCCGATGGCAATCCAGATATCGAGGTCAGCGGTGGCACGCGGGAAACCGTAGTAGTTCACCGCGTATCCGCCTATGACCAGATACTCGACCTCACTCGAGTTCAGCAATCTCAAGAATTCTTTGAAGTCGGGTGGTAGCTGGATCGTAGCCATAGACGATTTGCCGTATGAGTTCGAGCGCTTCCATGCGCTCGGCGGGAGACTTCGCCCGCCAGTACTCTCGCTCGGTCGCGTCGTCATCGAGAGCGGTGATTTGAAATGCCGAGCGGTCCAGGCGGGCTACATCCACGGCGTTCATACGTCTATTATGCCGGAACCGGTTACCCGGCAATGCGCTTCACCGCACTGGCCAGTTCCTCGTAGGTCATGCTTCCGGGGTGGTACAGGCGCACGATACCGGCGCGGTCGATGAGCACCAGCGTTGGCGTGGTGCTGGCGCCGTAGATGCGGAAGTTCTCGCCGCTGAGCGGGATGGGCATGCCGTCGAGGCTGTCGTAGTAGTGTTCGCGCACCTGTTCGATGTATTCGCGCTCCTGGGCCGGAGGGGCGTCATCCCCGCCCGCCACGTATCCATAGAGCTGGGTGGGCCCGATCACCGCCAGCCCCTGGCCCGCGAACTCCTCGCGGATGCGCGCAATCACCGGGGCATCGGCTTTGCAATCGCCGCACCAGTGCGCCCAGAAGAACAGCAGGACGGGCCGTCCGCGCAAGGAGGCCAGCGATGGAGGTTTCGCGCCCAGAAACGCGGAGACACCCAGCGGCGGCGCGGGCTTGCCCACCAGATTAAGCAGGTTGATGTTTTTCTGGATGCGCTCGCGCAACTCGGGCTGGCTATATTGCGCCAGCTCGTCGCGCAGAAACGCCAGGGCCTCACGCTTGTCGCCGCGCGCGTTCATCACTCGCGCGCGCACCTCGATGGCGGCGCCGAGGGCGGTCTGGAAATGCTCGCTGGCCTCGATGCCGTGGCGGGCCCGGGCGGTCATGCACAGTTCGTAGGTGCGGGACGCGAAGCGCTCGGCCTCGTCCAGCTTGTTCGCCCCCAGATAGGCGCGCGCGATCCAGGACATTGCTTCCAGGGCTTCGGGCGACGCGCCGCGCTTCGCGATGTCCGTTTTCACGGCAGCTTCAGCGCGGGGGAAATCGCCATTGGCGAGGGCGGTGCGAGCGTCGGAGAGCACGTCGGCGCGAAGCAGCGCTATACACGCCAGCGCGAGGGCGAGAACGGGACGGGTGATGTTTACCGGGCGGGGCGCGAAGCGGCAGCGAATGAGCGTCCACAGCGCCTCAAGACCGTCGCGCGCGCGAATCTTCTTGCCCTCGGCGATGCCGCGCGCGTTATAGTGGATGGGAACTTCAGTGATGGCGACACCGCGCAGCCGCAGCTTCGCCGTGACTTCCGGACAAAACTCAAAACGCCGGCACTCGAGCGGGATCGAGCGCAGCACGGGCATGCGAAAGGCCTTGTACGCGGTCTCGAGATCGGTGAGGCGCGCGCCGTAGAGCAGGTTCGCCATAAGGGTGAGGATGCGGTTGGCGATGCGGTTCTTCCAGGCCATCCCCAGCGGATCGCCCAGAAAGCGCGAACCGTAGACGACGTCCGCACGGCCGTTCACGATGGGTTCGAGAATCCGTTCATAGTCGGCGGGGTCGTATTCGAGGTCGCCATCCTGCGTGAGCACGATGTCGCCGGAGGCCTGGGCGATGCCGATGCGGATGGCCGCCCCTTTGCCCGCGTTGACGCTGGCATGATGGGCAAGCACGATGCCCGCGCGCGCCTGCTGCCGCAGAACCTGCGTGGTTCCGTCGGTGGAGCCGTCGTCGATAACCACGATCTCCTTCGAGCAGCCGGCGGGGAGCGGCGCGTTGCGGACGCGTTCCAGCACTTCGGCGAAGGTGCGAAATTCGTTATACACCGGAATGATGATGGAGACCTTCACGCCTTCTCCATCACCGCAAACAGAGACTGGCCGAACGGCGGCGGCACGGCGTCCTCCAGCCGCGATATCAGCGGAACAATGTACCGGTCGAAGATTTCGATCTGTCCGGCCGATTGGGTGTCCCGGCGAAGCAGACGAGCGTTCATCCACCAGCCAAAGAACCCGATGGCGTTCATATAGCGGGCGCGGCGGAGGCGCAGACCAGCGGCTTCGGCCAATCGAGCGAGACTGCTTCGACGGTAGCGCCGGCAATGCCCGAGGTTGCGGTCAATGGGGCCATAGAGGGACGGAAACGCCGGAACCAGCAGCACAACCACGCCGCCCGGCGCGAGAACCGCGGCCATGTTGCGCAGCGCCTTTTCGTGATCTTCGATATGCTCCAGGACATTCAGGCATACGCAGGAATCGGGCCGGTAGCGGGCGACCTCGAGAAACGCTTCGCCGCCGGCATCGCCGGGGAAGAGATGCAGGTTCGGGCGATTGGGGAAGCGATCCTGCACGCGGTGGAGACACAGCGGGTCGTTATCCACGGCGATGACGGCTTCGCGATCGAGCAGGGTGGCGGTGAAGCTTCCCACGCCGCAGCCAACTTCCACCACGCGCTGCCCCAGTTCGCGCTGGGCGAGGCGGCTCTGCCAGGCGAAGTAGTTCTTTGCCCGGGTCATGCGCTCGAGGTCTTCCAGCTTCCAGGTTTTCAGAGCCTCCGGCTCGCACTGTCTGGGAGAATGAAGGCGTTCCATGCTTGTATCCGGCATCGAATTCGCACTGGCGGCGTTGCTGGTGGTGTTCGCTTTCTCCTGGCGCCGGGTGGAGCCGTTCGCGCTGCGGCTCGCATCGAAAACCGCCTGGTGCATGCTGCTTCTTGCCATTCTCCCTGCTGGGTTGCGTCTGGCGCTACTCTTCCATCATCCCGCGCCCACGCCGAATGTGTATGACGAATTCAGCCACCTTCTCGTTGCCGATACCCTGCGTCACTTTCGTCTGGCCAATTCGCCGCAGGCGTTTCCGCGGTTTTTCGAGACGGAATTTGTGCTGCAGGAGCCGGCGTACAGCTCCATTTATCCGCTGGGCCAGGGACTGGCGATGGCGGTGGGGCGCGCGATCTTCGGCCATCCCTGGGCGGGGGTGATTCTTTCGACCGCGGCTTTCTGCGGGCTTTGTTTTTGGATGTTGCGCGGCTGGACCACGCCGGGCTGGGCGCTGGCGGGCGGCGTTCTGGCGGTGTTGGAATTCGGGCCGCTGTGTTATTGGATGAACTCTTATTGGGGTGGCGCGCTCGCCGCTGCCGCGGGGTGCCTGGTGTTTGGCGCGCTTCCCCGGCTGCACGCGAATGGTCGGGTTCGCGACGCAGTGTTGCTGGGCGCGGGCCTCGGCATTCATCTGCTGACTCGTCCTTATGAATCCGTTTTTCTGCTGCTATGCGTGGCCGCGTTCTTTTTGCCGAGGCCGTGGAAGTTTGCGCGCGTTGGCGCGATCGCGGCCGCGGTGGCGCTTCCCGCTGTGGGGCTCACGATGCTGCAGAACAAGCAGGTGACCGGTTCCTGGACTACGCTCCCCTATGCGCTCAGCCAGTACGAATACGGCGTGCCGGCCGCGCTCACCATCCAGGCCAAAGTGACGCCGCACCGCGACCTGACGCCGCAACAGGCGCTGGATTATCAGATGCAGCGCGGGTTTACCGGGGATGGCGAGACGCTGGCGAGTTTTCTCGAACGCCTCGAATACCGGGTCCGGTTTTACCGGTTCTTTTTTCTGGCCCCGCTCTATGTGGCGTTGCCGGCGTTTTTCTTCAGCCTGCGGGAGCGGCGGTTCGTGTGGGTGGCGGGAACGCTGGCCCTTTTCGCGCTGGGCGTCAATCTGTTTCCCGCTTTTCAGCTCCATTACATCGCCGCGCTGACCTGCCTGTTCGTGCTGGTGAGCGTGGTGGGGCTCCAGCAACTTTGCCGGTTGAAAGCCGGGAGCGAGGCCGCGCAGTTGATTCTGTTGTTGTGCGGCGCGCAGTTTTTGTTCTGGTATGGGATTCACATCGCCGACAGCGTTGACGCGCCATCGCCGGCGATGGAGTTCGACACGTGGCACAGCCTGGATCATCGAAGCACGCGCCGGGATGCCGTCAACCGCGAACTGGAGCAGGCGCCGGGGCGACAACTGGTGTTTGTTCAATACACGCCGCAGCACATTTTCCAGGACGAGTGGGTGTGGAACGAGGCCGATATGGACGCCGCGCGGGTGGTGTGGGCGCGGGATCTGGGTCCGGATGAGGATCGCAAGCTGATGGCGTATTATCCGGGCCGCACCACGTGGCTGCTGGAGCCCGATGCGCGGCCGTTACGGCTAACCCGGTGTGCACCGTAGCCTGGCCGCTCCGTCACCGTGGCGGTTCGGAAAGCGCTTTTCGTAAGGCTTCTTTCATTACGTTTACCGGCGGGTGCTGGCCGGTCCACAACTGGAAGCCGATCACGCCCTGATAGACCAGCATGGAGAGGCCGTCGAGCACAGGAAGGCCGCGCCGGCGCGCCGCGGCGAGCAATCGCGTTTCGGGCGGATTGAAAACGGCGTCGCTCACCAGCATCTCCGGCCGCGCACCGCTCAGATCCACCGGCGGAATGGAATCGACGTCCGGATAGAGGCCGATGGAGGTGGCGTTCACCAGCAGGTCCACGTCAGCGGGGATTCGATACGTTCCCAGCCATGGCTCGAAGCGGATGGCGGCGCGGGTTTTGGCCGCAAGATCGGCCACCATTTCTTCGCCGCGTTTCGCGGAGCGATTTACTACCACGATGTCCGCGGCGCCCGCCAGCGCGAGCTCGGTTACGATGGCCCGCGACGCGCCGCCCGCTCCCAGCACCACGGCGCGCTTGCCCTTCGGTTCGACGCCGGCATCCACGCGCACGCCGCGCAGAAATCCCTTGCCGTCGGTGTTCTCGCCGATGAGCCGGTCGCCCTCGCGCCGTACCGTGTTGACCGCGCCGATGACGGCGGCATCGGGGGCGATTTCGTCGAGGTATTCCATCACAGCGACCTTGTGCGGAATGGTGCAGTTGAAACCGCGCAGGCCGAACGCGCGCGCCCCGATGATGGCCTCGCGCAGCTTCGCGGGCGGGACCTCCACGGTGAGGTATCGCCAGTTCAACCCGAGCGCCGCGAAGGCCGCTTCCTGCATGACGCCGGTGGGGTTCTCAGAAACTGGCTGCCCGAAGCAGGCGGTCAGCTCCGCTTTGAAATTAGCTGCCATGGCGTCCTTGTGGCAAACATATCACCAGCACGGCCGCCGCCAGAAGGCTGAGGCCGGCGAAGGCCAGGCCCCAGTACATGGTTCCGGTCCAGCGGGTGAGCGAGCCGATCATGTACGGGCCGACGAATCCGCCAAGGTTCCCCACGGAATTGACCAGCGCGATGCCGGACGCCGCGGCGTAGCCGGTGAGGAACTCGCCGGGCAGCGCCCAGAACGGTCCGAGGAAGCTGTAAATGCCGCTGGCCATTACCGTCAGCAGCGTGATGGAGAGCACCGGGTAGTGGGCCAGGTTCACCGTGAACAGCGCGACGGCCGCGGCGATGGCCGGCAGGGCCACGTGAAAGCGCCGTTCGCCGGTGCGGTCCGAGTTGCCGGAGATCAGCAGCATGATTCCGAGTCCCACCACGTGCGGAATCATCACCAGCACGCCCACGGTGGTGTTGGAGTAATGCGCGGAGAGCCCCTTCACCACCTGGGGCAGCCAGAAGCTCATCACGTACAGGCCAATCGCCAGCGCGAAATAGATGGCGGCGAGATGCCAGACCCGTCCGCTGGCCAGGGCTCGCGTGGCGGTGACCGGTGCCTGCCGGGCCGATTCGCGGGCCAGCTCGCCGCGCAGCCAGTCCTTCTCATCTCGTCGGAGGAAGCCTGCTTCTTCGGGCCGGTTGGGCAGCAGGAACAATGTAGCCACGCCGAGCACGATGGCCGGAATCGCTTCGAGTACCAGCAGCCAGCGCCAACTGCTTACGCCGAGCCAGTGAACGCGGTCCAGAATCAGCCCGGAGACGGGCGCGCCGATGATGTTGCTCACGGGCAGGGCGGCCATGAACAGCGCCACCGCCTGGGCCTGTTCGCGCTGGCGGAACCAGTAGGTGAGGTAGAGGATCATGCCGGGGAAGAAGCCGGCCTCGGCGATGCCCAGCAGAAAACGCACGATGTAGATGTGCAGGGCGGTTTGGGCGAACCCGGTGCACACGGAGACAAGGCCCCAGCTTACGAGGATGCGGGCGATCCAGACCCGCGCACCGAGTTTCTGCAGGAGCAGATTGCTGGGAATTTCGAAGAAGAAATACCCGAGGAAGAAGACGCCCGCGAGAAATCCGAACTGCTGGCTGGTGATGGCCAGTTCCTTGTTCATGGTGAGGGCGGCGAAGCCGACGTTGACGCGGTCCAGGAACGCGACCACGTAGAGGATGAACAGGAAGGGGATGATGCGCGCCCGAACTTTGCGGACGGTCCGGCGTTCGAGGTCGGGGATTGCGGGGGTCACGTGGGGAAAGCATATCAGCTTTGGCCGACCCGCCAACACAGCCGCTCGAACGCGCGAACAACTTCGCGAGGCCGAAGCAGCGGGGGAGCGGACATCAGACCGCGACTTCGATTTCGCGCGTGGCAACGGTCAAGGGCATGCCGAGCTCGGCTCTGACGGCCAGACATTCCCGGATTGCATCGGCGATGTTCGCCTCCGCCTCGGCCTCGGTTAGTCCCTGGCTGACGCAGCCCGGAATCGAGGGGCATTCGCCAATGTAGGCGCCGTCTTCGTCCTGATAGATGCTGACGAGGAATTTCATGCTGGTTCTCATTTTAGCCCTTTTGCGCCACAACCTTCGGCGGGAGCAACCTGTGGCCGCCTGACTTGCCACCCAGGGTATACTGGAATTGTCGAACGAAGCCAGTGGGCGAAAGCCCACTTTTTTATTGCTCGCGTTCGGGGTTGCAGTATGCCGGATGGGAACAGGGAAGCGGTCACCGCCAGGATCGCCGAAGTCGCGGAGCGGGTCGCCGGGGCGGAAAATATCGAGATCGTCGAGGTGCAATTCCTCGGAGGCGGGAACGGTCGCGTCTTGCGCATCTTCATCGACAAGCCAGAGGGCGTCAGCCACGCCGATTGCGAACTCATTTCGCACGAAGTGGGCACCATTCTGGACGTGGAAGATATCGTGCCGGGCGGACGCTACACGCTGGAGGTCAGCTCTCCGGGCCTGGAGCGCAAGCTCACGAAGGCAAAGGATTTCGAGCGCTTCACCGGGCATAAGGCGCGCATCGTTCTGCGCGAGCCGGTGGAGAATCAGCGCAACTGGTCGGGAACGCTGATCGGTTGCGAAGACGGCCAGGTGATCATCGAGCCGGCGGCCGGCCGGCAGGTCCGTTTTGCATTGGCCCAGGTAGAGAAGGCCAACCTCAAGTTCGAGTGGTAAATTCCCCGAGAACAACTTAAAGAGGAGACGAGTGGGAACCATCTATCAGTCCATTGAGATCCTGAGCAAGGAGAAGGGCATCGATCCGCAAATCGTGATCGACGCGGTGAAGGACGCCATGCTGGTGGCGGCGCGGAAGCATTTCCGCAGCGTGGAGGATCTGATTGCGGAGTTCAACGCTCAAGGCGCGCTCGAAATTTTCGCGGTGAAAACGGTGGCCGATCCGGTGGCCGATCCGGTGAAGGAGATTTCTCTCCACGACGCGAAGAAAGTGGACCCGGCCGCCGAGCTCGGCTCGGTGGTGCGCATTTCCCGGCCTACCGACGCGCTGGGCCGCATCTCCGCCCAGACCGCCAAGCAGGTGATTCTGCAAAAGGTCCGCGAGGCGGAGCGCGAAACCATCTTTTCCGAATACTCCGGGCGTGTGGGCGAGCTGGTGAACTGCATCGTCAAGCGCATCGAGGGGCAGGACCTGATTGTGGACATCGGCAAGACCGAGGCGCGGCTGCCCAAGAAAGAGCAGAGCCGGCTGGAGAATTTCAGCGTGGGCGACCGCGTGCGTTCCATCATCAAGAGCGTGGAGAAGGCGGGCAAGAACGCGGGCGTGACCATTTCGCGCGCCGATCCCGATCTGGTGAAGCGGCTGTTCGAACAGGAAGTGCCGGAAATTTACGACAACACGGTGGTCATCAAAGGCTGCGCGAGAGAGGCCGGCGAGCGGACCAAGATCGCGGTGTGGAGCCGCGACCGGGACGTGGATTGCGTGGGCGCCTGCGTGGGCATGAAGGGCATGCGCGTGCAGTCGATTATTCGCGAGCTGCGCGGCGAAAAAATCGATATTATCGAATACTCCGACGATCCCGTGCAGTACGCCACCAAGGCCCTGAGCCCGGCCAAGATCTCGCGGGTGGCCATTGTGGACGGCACGGCCAAGCACATGGAAGTGATTGTCGACGACACGCAGTTGTCGCTGGCCATCGGCAAGAAGGGCCAGAACGTACGGCTTGCGGCGAAGCTGCTGGGCTGGAAGATCGACATCAAGAGTGAAGAAGAGAAACGGCAGGAAGTGGAATCGGCCATGGCCGCGCTGGTGTCTCCCGGAGCGCCGGTGTCGGTGCTGATGGATTACGGTCTGGCGGAGAACATCGTGGGGCAGTTGATCGCGGGCGGGGTCAGCACCATCGAGAAGCTGGGCGGCATGACGCCGGAGGAGCTGGAAGAGCTGCAAGGCATCGGGGCGCAAACCGTGGAGCGGATCCGCGACGCGGTGAACGGGTATTACGGGCAGTTCGAGACCCCCACGGACCAGCTCTCCGATGATTTTGCGGTCGAGGAAGTGCCCGTTGACGCGCCCGCTGAAACGATCGCCGAAGTGGAAGCGGCCGCGGAAGCCATCGAGGAAGCGCCCGTGCCGGCGCCTGACGAGGCGGAGCCCGCGATGGAAACGGCATCGCCCGAGGAAGCCGTGGATACTGGCGCCGGGACGCCGCCGGACGCGCCGGAAGAGCCAATCGAATCTGATACGATAGGAGATCTGGGGTCCAGACCACTGAGCTGACCAGTGCATGCCGGGGTAGTGCGTCTCCATTTTGCAATTGCTAACTATGAGCAAAATCCGGATCAATGAGCTGGCGAGAGAGCTCGAGGTAAAGCCTCAACGCATTCTCGATCTGCTCCCCGTGCTGGGCGTGGCCGAGAAGAAAACACACTCCAGTTCGCTGGAGGAGGACCACGCGGACCTGGTTCGCAGACATTTCGGAGTGGTCGGCGCCCGCCCGGATACCTTCGACCACGAGCGCGATCACGAGCCGGCGACGGCGGTGGCTGTCGAAGAGGATGCGGAACAGGTTTCCGCTCCCGCGGCGGTGGCCGTGGAGCCGGCGCCCGCGCATCGCCCGGCGGTAGCGGCCGAGGCAGTGGAGCCAATTGCCGCGGTGAGCGAACCCGCGGAAGCGGCTGTGGAAGGCGAAGCGGCGCGGCCTCGGCCAACGCCCCTGCGTCCCCCGCTGCTGGGCGGCCAGGCGCGTCCCATTTCGCGTCCGGCAGGAACCACGGCGGCTCCGGCAATGCCGATGCAGCCGGCTGCCCGGGTGACTCCGGCAGCGCCAGTGGCACGGCCAGCGGCCCCAGTGCGTCCAGCGGCTCCGCAACTCCGTCCTTCCGCTACCTTGCCGGTAAATCCGGAAGCGCCCGCGGCGGGAACTCTTCCCGTTGGACCGCGGCCCGGCCAGGTTCTGACCGGGGGCGGTCCGCGTGCGCCCATCCCGTCGGGTCCGCGGCAGCCGATGCCGGGCTCGGTTCTTGGCTCGCCGGGAACAGGCTCAACGGGCACGGCCCCGGGGACGCCTCGTCCCCCGGTGGTTCCGCAACGTCCTATGTCCCAGCAGCCGCGAACGGCGGCGCCGGCTCCCCCGGCGGGACCGATGGCTCCGCAACAGGGACGGCCTCTGGCCGGTCAACCGGCGGCGCGTCCCGTGGTTCCGCCTCGTGCCGACGTGCTGGCGCGGTTGCAGCAGCAACAACAGCCTCGGGTGAGCCCGGGGCAGCCCGCTCCGGCGGCCCGTCCGGGCATGCCTACGCGGCCGCCGTCGGGTCCTGGCCAACCCATTTATCGCGGTCCTATTCGCCCTGGCCAGCCCATTGTTCGTCCGGGGATGGGTGGTCCGGGAGGTCCCGGAGGTCCAGCGGCGCGAGGAGCGCGGCCGCGGCCCATGCATCCCACGTCCACGGTTCGCGTGGAACCTTCCGCTCCCCCGCCCACCGATCAGGCCAGGCGGCAGCACCAGGCGCGCGGGCGCGTGGTGGAACGCCGGGAGGAAGAAGAGAAGTCGCTGCGCCTGCCCACCCGGCGCGAGCAGCACACCGCGCTGCCGGCCATCAATCGGGAGATCACGGTCAGCGAGGGAATCACCGTCAAGGAAGTTTCCGAGAAGCTGGGGGTGAAGGCCAATCTGGTGATCAAGCGGCTCTTCGACAAGAAGATTTACGCCACCATTAACCAGACTCTGGACGTGAAAACCGCGGAAGAGATCGCGCGGGAGTTCGGCGCCTCCACGAACAAGATCAGCTACGAGCAGGAGAGCACTTTCGAGATCGAGTCGGCCGAGGTGGAGACGGATCGCGTGAAGCGCGCTCCGGTGGTCACCATCATGGGTCACGTGGACCACGGCAAGACTTCGCTGCTGGACGCCATTCGGCTGTCCCATGTGGTGGATCGCGAGGCCGGTGGAATTACCCAGCATATCGGCGCTTACCACGTGGAGAAAAACGGCCGCAAGATCGTCTTTATCGATACGCCCGGCCACGAAGCGTTCACGCAGATGCGCGCGCGCGGCGCCAAGGTTACCGATATCGTCATTCTGGTGGTGGCCGCCGATGACGGCGTGATGCCGCAGACCATTGAGGCCATGAACCACGCCAAGGCCGCTGGCGTTCCCATCATCGTGGCCATCAACAAGATCGACAAGGCCGGCGAGCAACGGGACCGCATCAAGCAGCAACTCTCCGATCGCGGCCTGGTGCCGGAGGACTGGGGCGGCGACACGGTGATGGTGCCGGTGTCGGCGAGAACGAAAGAAAACCTGGATCTGCTGCTGGAGATGGTTCTGCTGGTTGCCGACATGCAGGATCTGCGCGCGAATCCGGACCGCCCGGCGGTGGGCGTGGTGCTGGAAGCGAAACTCGATCGCGGCCGCGGCCCGGTGCCCACGGTTCTGGTGCGCAACGGAACGCTGAAGGTGGGCGATTACTTCATTTGCGGATCGGTATTCGGCAAAGTCCGCGCCATGTACGACGACCGCGGCGAGCAGATTCGCGTGGCCGAATCGTCCATGCCGGTAGAGGTGCTGGGGCTGGAATCGCTGCCGGAAATCGGCGACACGTTCCAGGTGGTTACGGACACCGCCAAGGCCAAGCAGATTGTTATCTACCGCGAGGCGAAAACCCGCGAAGTGGCCATGGCGCGGGGCACCCGCGTGACGCTGGAGACCCTGCACAAGCACCTGCAGGAGGGCGAGATCAAGGATCTCAACGTCATCCTGAAGACCGACGTGGGCGGCTCGGCCGAAGTGCTGGCGGACATGATGCAGAAGCTCTCGAACGAGAAGGTTCGGGTGCGCGTCATCCACTCCGGCGTGGGGGCCATCAACGAGACGGACGTACTTCTGGCGTCGGCTTCGGAGGCCGTCATCATCGGCTTCAACGTCCGGCCCGAGCGCAACGCGCAGGCGCTGGCCGAACAGGAAAAGGTGGAAATCCGCCTCCACACCATCATTTACGAACTGGCCGACGAAATGAAGAAGGCCATGACCGGCATGCTGGCGCCGGTGTTCAAGGAAGCCTGGCAGGGCCGCGCGGAAATCCGCGAAGTGTTCCGCATCAGCAAGGTGGGCAACGTGGCCGGTTGCATGGTGCAGGAAGGCCTGATTCGCCGGGACAGCCAGGTGCGCGTCCTGCGCGACAACGTGGTCATCTTCACGGGCAAGATCGAATCGCTCAAGCGTTTCAAGAACGACGCCAGCGAGGTGAAGAGCGGCTTCGAGTGCGGCATTCAGGTGCACAACTTTAACGATGTGAAGCCCGGCGACGTCATTGAAGCGTTCACCACGGAGCGCGTCGCGCCGGAAGCCGTGGTTTAGGCCGGTTGTAACCGAGGCCGGGGTCCCCGAGATGGCTGTGGTCGGCGTTCTTACCCTTGAATTGCGCCTCCCTGAATCCCACTCGCTCAAGGACAAGAGGCACACGGTGAAGAGCCTGAAGGACCGCCTGCGCAGCCGGTTCAACGTGGCCGTCGCGGAGATCGACTTCCAGGATATCTGGCAGCGCTCGCTGATTTCAGCGGTCACCGTTTCGGGTAGCCATTCGTATGCCGAACAGACCTTGCAACAGGTGGAACGGGAGGCCGCGGCGCTGCTGGGGCCGGTGCTGGTGGAGGTCACGGTAGAGTGGATTGAGTAGCCGAAGACATTGGCCACGAATGAACGCGAATCCACACGAATGAGGGCGGGCTTATTGGCGAGCGTGCGTGGCCTGGAGCTGGTATGGAAGGACACAGAGCCGAACGGGTGACCGAAGCGATTCGGGAGGAGCTTGCGGAGCTGATTTCTTATGAAATGTCCGACCCGCGCGTAAGTTCGGCCACCGTCACCGAGGTGCATGTTTCTCCCGATCTGCGCCGTGCCCGCATCACCCTGGCCTTTCCACAGCGCCAGGAGGCGGACCCGGCCCTCAAGGCTCTGGAGAAGGCTAAAGGGTTCCTGCGCAGAGAGTTATCCCGGCGTCTGGACCTGCATCGCGTCCCCGATCTGTACTTCGAGGCGGATATCGGTACGCAGATCGGCGACCGCATGGATTTCCTGTTCCGCCGCATCCGCAAGGGCCGCCCGCGCGATGCGGACAAGAATCCGGGCTAGAATAGAAAACAGGAATCGAAATGGCAGCCCAGCCGTGCCCGCAGCTTGTCAGTTACGAGGAATTCGTTCCACTGGCGGAGAGGTCCGTGGTCAATCTTGAACTTCACTTTGGGCAAGTGATTGAGATGGCACGACCTGCTTTCCGACATGTTGCGCTTCAGCAGCGTATCAGGGATCTCCTCGAAGCAGCCCTGGGTCCGGCGTGGGGAGTGCTCGTGGAGATGCCGTATCGGGCGCTTCCCCAATATGAGTCGCGGAGCGCGGACGTGGGTGTGGTCTCGATGCCGCGCTGGCAGGCCGCGCTGCAGCAGAACAGCCTGCTTGGGCCGCCTGAGATTGTGGTCGAAGTTTTCTCGCCGAAGTCTAATACCCCCGCGGAAATGGCTGAGAAGGCTACTCTGTGCCTGGGCACAGGCGCCCCGCGGTTCTGGGTTGTCGATGACCGTGCCTCGACTGTTACCGTCACCACCGCGACGGAGACCGCGGTCTTCGGAGCCGGCGACCGGGTGCCCCTGGGGATCACAGACGCCAGCATCCCGGTCAGCGATATTTTTGCCTGAACGGATCGGTTTCTCTCCAAAAAAAGTCGTTTCGCTGAAACACGTTGTGCTACCTTTGTTGTTTGCTGGCTTGCTGTTGCCGGCGTGCGCGGCGAACCCGGTTCGCGCCGAAGGCACCGCGGACACCATGGGGACGGCGTTCTCGGTGGTGGTCTGGGGCGAGGATGGGGGGCGTCTGGAGTCGGCCGTGGCCGCTGCACTCGATGAGGCCAGGCGGCTGGACGGGATGCTCTCGAATTACCGGCAGACCAGCGAACTAAGCCAGGTTAACCGACTGGCGGCAAAGGAGCCGGTGCGAGTTTCGGACGAGCTGTTCCAACTCCTCGAGACGTGCTCCGAGTACAGCCGGGCCAGCGGCGGAACGTTCGATATCACCGTCGGTCCACTGATGAAGGTGTGGGGGTTCTATCGCGGGACCGGGCACTTTCCCCGGGAGGCGGAGATTCACGGGGCGCTGGGTCATGTGGGGTACCAGAAGATGGTGCTCGACGCGAAAGCGCGGACGGTACGGTTCACGGAGGACGGCGTGGAACTCGATCCGGGCGGGGTCGGCAAAGGGTACGCAGTCGACAGGATGGTCGCGATTCTAAAAGAAAGCGGGATCAAATCGGCGTTGGTTTCGGCGGGCTCCAGCAGCATTTACGCGCTGGGCACGCCGCCGGACGAGCCGGGATGGAAAGTGGCTATCAAGGACCCGCGAGATTCCATGAAGTCCGCCGCGACGGTCACCCTGAAGGACCAGTCGCTCTCCACTTCCGGGAATTACGAGAAGTTTTTCGTGGCTGATGGGAAAGTCTGGAGTCACATTATGGACCCGCGGACGGGTTATCCGGCAATGGGCACATTATCCGTTTCGGTGATCACGCCGGAGACCATCGATTCGGAAGTCTGGGCCAAACCCTATTACATTCAGGGCCGCGAATGGACGGCCCGGCACAAGCGGAAGGACTTTCGCGTGTTTTTCTGCGAGGACAAGGCGGAATCGCCATGCGCATGGCTTCAATGAGCAGCAGCCGTTTTCTCGACGCTTGCCGGCGCCGGCCCACCGATGTGCGGCCAGTCTGGTTCATGAGGCAGGCCGGGCGGTATCTGAAGTCTTACCGGGAGATCCGCGCTCATCACTCCGTTCTGGAAATCTGCAAGCGGCCGGATCTGGCCGCCGCGGTAACGCTGCAGCCGGTGGAGATATTGGACGTGGACGCGGCCATCGTGTTCGCCGATTTGCTGTTGCCGGTGGAGCCGATGGGGCTCAAGCTGCAGTTTGTGGCCAACGAGGGGCCGCTGATCGACAACCCGGTGCGCACGTCCTCCGATATCGACTCGCTATCGATTTCCAACACCGACGACCTGGGCTACGTGGGACAGTCCATTCAGATGGTGGTGCGGGAACTGGCCGGTCGCGTACCGGTGATCGGCTTCGTGGGCGCGCCATTCACGCTGGCCAGCTACATGATTGAAGGCGGCGCGTCGCGCACCTTCACGCGCACCAAACAACTCATGTACCGCGACGAGACGTTGTGGCGGCGGTTGATGGGCAAGATCGTGGACGTGTTGGGCCCGTTCGCGCTGATGCAAATCGCCAACGGAGCGCGCGCGATTCAGGTGTTCGATTCGTGGGTGGGGGCGCTCGGTCCGGACGATTACGTCCGTTATGTGGCGCCGTATTCGCGGGCGCTGATTGAGCGCATTCGCTCGGGCGGCGTTCCCGTGATCCACTTCGGCACCGGCGCGGCCGGCTTCTTCAAGGAACTGCACGCGGCCGGCGGCGACGTGATGGGCGTGGACTGGCGCGTCAACATCGACATCGCCTGGATGGACATCAGCTACCGCTCCGCCGTGCAGGGGAACCTGGACCCCTCGGTGCTCTTCGCACCGCTGCCGGAATTGCGCATGCGCGTGTTTGAGCTGCTGAAGCGAACGGGCACGCGGCCCGGCCACATCTTCAATCTCGGCCATGGCATTCTACCGGAAACGCCGGTGGAGAACGTGAAGGCCGTGGTGCAGATTGTCCGTGAGTTCCGCCCCTAGCGCGATTGTCGTTGGCGGCGGGATCTCCGGCCTCTCCGCCGCTCACTACCTGACTCGCGCCGGCGTCCCGGTTACTCTGATCGAAAAAGAGCCGCGTCTGGGCGGCGTGATGCAGACCGATTTTGCCGAGGGCTGCACGCTGGAACTCGGCCCGGACAGCTTCCTTGCCTCGAAGACGAGCGCGTTCGACCTGATTCGCGACCTCGGGTTGGAAGCCGGCCTGATCGCGTCCAACGATCATCTGCGAAAGAGCTACATTCTGCGGCGCGGCCGTCTGGTGGCGATGCCCGACGGGCTGATGATGGTGGTGCCGACGAAGGTGCTGCCGCTGCTGGCGACTCCGCTGCTGGGTTGGGGCACAAAGATTCGCATGGGCCTGGAGTGGTTTCGCCGGCCGCGTCCAACGCCCGCCGACCACTCCGTGGCCGATTTTCTGCGCGATCACTATGGACAGGAAGCGGTGGACTACTTGGGCGAGCCGCTTCTTTCGGGCGTATACGGGGGCGATCCGGAGAAGTTGAGCGTCGCCAGCGTTCTGCCGCGCTTTGCCGGGATCGAGGCGAAATATGGCAGCCTGACGCGCGGTGTGCTGGCGGAGCGCGGGCGTGGCGCGGGTGGGCCGTTGTTCCAGACTCTGCGGGGCGGCCTGGCTTCGATGGCGGATGCGATTGTGCGGACGGCTGGCGAGAGGTTGACGGTGATCCGCGGGGCGGTGGAAGCGGTGGAGCGCGCGGGTGATGCGTGGCGCGTGCGCGTGGACGGCGAGTGGCGGCAGAGCGATCATGTGGTGCTGGCGTGCCGGGCTTATCAATCGGCCGGGCTGTTGCGTGCGCTTGCGCCGGAGATGGCGGAGTTGCTGGCGGGCATTCCCTACACGTCGTCAATGACGTTGGCGCTGGGCTACCGGCGCGCGGACGTGAAACATCCGCTGAACGGGTTCGGGTTCCTGGTGCCGAAGACTGAGCGCGGGTTGCTGCTGGGCTGCACGTGGGTAGGGACCAAGTTCCCAGATCGGGTGCCCGGCGACAAAGCGGTGCTGCGATGTGTTATGGCCGGCGACAGCCTGAATCTGAGCGATGACGAGGCGGTGGCCGGCGCGCGGGCGGAGATTGGACGGATCATGGGCGTGGAGGCCGAGCCGATTTTCACGAAGATCGCCCGCTGGCCGCAGTCGATGGCGCAGTACCCGGTGGGGCACGGGGCGCGCGTGGCAAAGATCGAAGCGCTGGCGGCGGGGCTGCCGGGGCTGCATTTGGCGGGCAGCGCGTACCACGGCATCGGTTTGCCGGATTGTATCGGCGGCGGGAAGAGGGCGGCGGAGGGGATTGTCTCTAAAGTAGCCTGACTCCCAAGTAGTTGATCAGGACGTGCCCCGCAGACGCTCCAACTCGGTGGCAGCGATGCCGCGCAATCCGCGGAGGTCATGGCTCACAGTGTGCCAGATCAGCCTCTCATCCACGGCCTCGTATTCATGCCGGTAGATGTTGCCCGCGGCGGCCACAGCCACCCAATCGATCTCCGGCCGCTCGTCCTTAAATTCAGCGGGCAGCCGCCGCGATGCTTCGGACACTATCTCCAGGGCGCGGACGACGGCGTAGACGGTCTTGCGATCCGCCGCGAACGTCATGAAGTCCATCTGTGCCGTGAACGCCTCGATCGCGTCGATGTTGTCTACAATGTCGCGCAGGCGCTGCGCGGGATTCTTAGAAGACATTGACGGCGTCGCTCAGGATGCTATCGCGCAGTAAGGGCTTGAGCGTTCTGCGGTTCACCACGTCGCCGGTGCCCTGGAGAATCTCGTTCACATAAAGCTTAAGCCTTGCGTATTCGAAGACTCCCATGGGGCGGCTCTGATCGAGTTCCACAAGCACGTCGACATCGCTGTCCGGCCCGGCTTCCCCCCGGGCGACCGAACCGAAGATGGAGGCATGAGACACGCCGAACCGCCGTAGCTCGCCCTCGTGGGCGCGCAGCGTTTCGAGAATAGTCTCCAGCGAGCCAATCATTCAACCGTGAGTCTACCAAAGACCCCTGTCCAGGATCCCGTTTGTAGTCTCTGGGAATCTCTGATATCATTCCCCTTGTTGATATCAGGTTGTCCCAGGAGCACTAATGCCGCGCGACATGATGCTCAGAAACGTTCCTGACGAAGAGTATCAGTGGGTAAACGGCGAACGGGAGCGGCTCAAGATGAGCCAGACCCAATTTGTCGCGTCAGTGTTAAGAAGGGGCCGACTTGCCGATGAGCAAGCAAGGATGCCCTTGTTGTTCACAGACACGACGCCGGTTGAAATCCCAGTGCCCGCTCGGCTTCCCTTTAAGTTCGTTGACCTGTTTGCCGGCGTAGGCGGCTTCCGGTTGGCCCTTGAGCGCTTGGGCGGCGAGTGCGTATATTCGTGCGAGTGGGACCGATACAGCCAGCAAACCTATCGAACCTGGTTTGGCGAAGTACCGCATGGCGACATCCGTGAACTCAGTGGAGCTGACCTTCCGGACCACGATGTGCTCGCGGCAGGCTTTCCATGCCAACCGTTCTCAATCGCGGGCGTCTCCAAGAAGAAGAGCCTTGGACGTCCCCACGGGTTCAAATGCGCGGATCAGGGGAACCTGTTCTTCGTGCTGGCTACGCTAATCGAAGCGAAGCGGCCTCCGGTACTTTTCCTTGAAAACGTAAAGAATCTCAAATCCCACGACAACGGAAGGACGTGGGCCGTTATCAGTGAGACCCTGCAAGAACACTACTGGGTCTTCCCGGAGGTCATCGACGCCGCGGGATGGGTGCCTCAGCATAGGGAGCGGATTTACATCGTCTGCTTCAACAAAGAGTGCTTTCGAACGTCTCCCGCCTTCAAGTTCCCGAAACCACCGACTAATCGGCCGAGGCTCAAGGACATTCTGGAACCCACCGTCGACCCGAAGTACACGCTCTCCAATCACCTCTGGAACTACCTTCAGGATTACGCTGACAAACACAAGGCCAAGGGGAATGGTTTTGGATTCGGCATAGCCGACCCGGAGGGCATCACGCGGACGTTGAGTGCACGCTACTATAAAGACGGCTCCGAGATCCTCATCGCCCAGCGTGGTAGAAGTCCCCGGCGGTTGACACCGCGTGAGTGCTTACGTCTCATGGGCTTCGAGGACGAGAATTGCCAGCGACGGATCGTTGTCTCCGATACCCAGGCGTACCGCCAGTTTGGCAACGCGGTTGTCCCGAAGGTGGTAGAAGCCGTCGGCCGAGAGATTCTGCCTTTTCTTTATGATGCGTGGCGTCAGAACGGTAATGGCTGTTTGCTGTATCGTAACGGATTGAAGCTCGTCCGAAGCGCCTAAGGGCAGAGTTCGACATGGCATCGCCTTCCTGTGAAAAGGCTGTCGAGGAAGCACTACGGTACGGTCGAGCCCTTCTTGAGTTCATATCTGCGAACGACACCGGCAAGACCGGGAGCCATCAGTGCGGCTTCTATCTTCCTAAGCGGCTCTGGAGGATGTATTCACCCCAGGCGCCGACGAAAGGGATAAATCACGACCACTACGCGACCGTGGAGTGGTGGCCCTTAGGGCGTCGAACTCAGTCGTGTGTCAAGTGGTATGGCCAGCGCAGTCGCAGCGAATACCGACTGACCCGATTTGGCCGTGATTTTCCGTATCTCGCCTACGACAGCGTCGGCGATCTTCTTGTTCTCGTGCCGCGGAGCGAGACCGATTTCGGGGCGTTTATTCTTACCGATGAGGAGGACTTCGAGGAAGTACAAGCCCAACTTGGCGTGGAGATCGTACAGTTCTGGGGAGCGTACATTGCCGACGCCGTGCCCGTTGAAACAGACGACGTGCGAATTGACAAAGCCTTGCGACAGTTCGCCGAGTCGGTATCCGAGTTCCCAACCACCGCTGTCATTGCGGAGGAGACACAGCGAGTCCTCTCGACCTGTGTTGCTGGGTTCGACAGGCTCGACCCGGACACCACATTGCTCAGGTTGCTTGAAACCGAATACGCGCTGTTCAAGCTGGTCGAGAGGCACCTCTGCACACCGGACATCCTTCGTCTCTTTCGTTCTGTCGACGAGTTTCTGAGGACTGCCAACAGCATCCTTCAGAGAAGGAAATCGCGGGCCGGAAGATCCATGGAGCTTCACTGCCAATACGTGCTATCCCGTGCAGGAGTGTCCCTTGAGGCACAGCCTGCGATCGACGGCGAGCCTGACATCATCATCCCGAGCAAAGCAGCGTATGACGACCCGAGCTTCCCGGAAGAGAAGATCAAGCGCACGTGCAAAGACCGTTGGAGACAAGTAACTCGCGAAGCAAAACGAATAGCAGCAAAGTATATCATTACCATTCAAAATGGGGTGTCGCTCACGCAACTGGAATCCATGGAGGAGAGTCAGGTGACGCTCGTAGTGCCTAAGCCGATCCACAAGGAATACCCTTCGGAATTTCGTTCAAGGCTCCTCAGCGTCCGAGCCTTTATTGACCGCGTGAAAGCTGCCCCCGCTATCTAAGTCCATCTCACGGCGAGTGCCTGGCCGACGGCGGCGGTGGAACGGGCGCGGCAGGCCTCGGCGATGGCGCCCTGATCAGCGCGCGCGCCATGTTCGGACGCACTTCGATTCGCTCGATATTGTCCAGCAGCGGAAACGGTTCGTTGATGCGGGCATCGGGAAAGACGGGCCGCAGGAAGTTGTCGATCAGGAAATCAAGCGAACTGCCGCTGATGGAGACGCCGGATATTTCCACGCTGCGCAGGTACACGGTGGCGCTCCCGTGCGCGGATTGAACCGACGTCGCCACCCGGACCGGCCGCTCGCCCTCGATCAGCTTCGCGAGCAGCCAGTTGGTGGTTTGACCGGCGGCCCGGCGCAATTGCACGAAATCCACCAGCGCGGTGCCGGTGATGGAACCGTTGCCCAGTTCCACGCGCGTGTTACGCAGGCCTCGTGGAACGTATTGGGGCAACTCGGCCGCCGCATAGGCATTGATCTCACGCGCGGTAAAGGCGACGGTGGAACCCGCCGCGACGCGCCCGCTGCGAATCAGGGTCAGTTTTGCAGCGGCGCTGGCGGCCTCCGGCGACGAAGGTAGGGGGTTGGCGACCCCGGCAAACAGGACCAGCAGCGGCAGAGCAGCCTTGGCCACACTCCCATCATATGGAATGGCGCTGACTGGCCTGCTAGAATCCGTGAGAGGAGAAACCGATGAGACCCAAGCACCTTGCTGTTCTGTTACTGTTTTCTGGCGTACTGTTCGCTGCCAACGACGCGGTGCGGCGCCTGCACGACTCGGCCGAGGTGATTTCCGAAGTCATGGGGGCCGCGGACAAAGCCATTCCACAGGACCTGTTCGACAAGGCGGCATGCATTGTGGTGGTTCCCGGCGTCAAGAAGGTGGCGTTCGTCGGCGGCGCCAAGTACGGACGCGGCTTCATTTCGTGCCGCCATGACGACGGAAGCTGGTCGGCGCCCGCGGCAGTCAAGGTGGAAGGGGGGAGCGCCGGGTTTCAGATTGGTCTCTCGGAGACCGATGTCATCATGGCGGTCATGAACAAGCGCGGCGCGGAGAAGCTGCTGCAGAGCAAGTTCACGCTGGGCGCGGACGCCTCAGTGGCCGGCGGCCCGGTGGGGCGCACCACATCCGCCGATACTGATGCACAGATGCAGGCGGAGATCCTGACGTGGTCGCGAACCAGGGGATTGTTCGCGGGCATCGCGCTGGATGGCGCCACGCTGCGTCCCGACGATGAGAGCAACAAGGACCTCTACGGCACAGTGACTTCGAACCGCGACGTGATTGAACACGGTAAGCCTCCGGCCGGCGCCGGCGAACTGCTGGACGTGCTGAACAAGTACTCCAGCCACAAGGGCTGACGGACCGCTCCGTGGACATGCGGCGGAAGCCGCGTACCTGGTGGGGCGGCGAGAGCGCGGCTTCCGCCGCGCGTCCTTAGTGGTCGTTGTTGTCATCGGCTTCGCGGAAATCCATGGCGGCATCCGCGGAGGCCGGACCGCTCTGTGGACATGCGGGCTGAAGCCGCGTACCTGGTGGGGCCGTGAGAGCGCGGCTTCCGCCGCGCGTCCTTAGTCGTCGTTGTTCTCATCCGCGGAGGCCGCGGCGGAAGCAAAAGCGCGGCGCTTCCGGCGCGAGTTCTTAGCGGGAGAAGAAACTGGCCACGGGGGCGGGCGGATCGGTTTTCCGAATAGCCCGCCACAGCACTGCGTTCAGAGCGTCGTCGTCGTTCTCATCGGCTTCGCGGAAATCCATGGCGGCATCCGCGGAGGCCTGCGCGCCCTTTAGTGCCGGATTGCGCTGGTCCAGCGGCGTGCGTGGTTTCTCCGCCTGCCATGGGGTGAGTACCGGGTCTTTCGTAAACGCCGCGAACATGGGCGTGGCGCCCGCGTCGTAATGGGTCATCGGGTTCAGCCCCAGAATCAGCTCCATGGTTCGCAGCACCGACGTGGTGTTATACAGAGTGCTGTCAATCCCCCCGCGGCGCGTGTAGGGCGAGACCACGAACGCGGGGGAGCGGTGCGAATCCACATGGTCCGGCCCGTTCTGCGCGTCGTCCTCCAGAATGAACACCGCGGTGCTCGCCCAGAAGCGGCTCTTTGAGAGCGCCTCCACCAGCATGCCCACCGCGTAATCGTTGTCGGCCGCCAGAGCAAAGGGCGTCAGCTTGCCCGGACGCACGCCGTAGGTGTGGTCGTTGGGGAGACGCATCAGGATGAGCTGGGGCATCTCACCGGTCTGCTCGAACCCGGCCAGGTCGGCGAGAAACACTTTCACGCGCTCCACGTCGGGATAGTCGAGGTCGAAACTGCGGAATTTCATGTTGGTGACGCGCGCCAGCTCCGCATCGTGGACGGTCTTGATCTGAATGCCATCGGCCGCCGGGTGCTCGAGATTCTCCACCCAGTGGCCGTAGTTACGCATGGTGATATCGTGCGCGGCGGCGTTGGTCCAAATATAGCCGGCGGGCGGGAGCGCGGCCGGTTCGCCGCCTTCGAAGTCGTACACCTTGCGGCGGCCGGCATAATTGCTCGGCCACATTTTCTGCACGTAGTCGTCGGCGATGGCGGCGGTGCTCCAGTTGTGCCCGTCGGCGCTGACGTCGGCGTTCACATAGAAGTTGTCCAGCAGCACAAAATCGCGCGCCAGCTTGTGCTGGTTCGGTGTGATGTTCTCGCCAAACAGCACCAGTGACGGGTCGCAGTTGCCTTCGCCCATGTCGCCCAGCACCTGGTCCCAGGAGCGGTTTTCCTTGACGATATAGATGACGTGTTTGATGGGCGAGGGGTCGCCGGGGACGCTCGGAATCGGGCTGCCCTCCGGGCCGGGGACGCGATCGAGCTTGCTGTCGTCGTAGGGTGAGTTGGCCAGCACCTGCTTTGTGTATACGCCGAGCGCGGCATCATCGAAGGGCGCGATAAATGACGCGGTGCCGGTTTGAGTGTGCGCGACGTAGTCCGTTTTCCCGGCGGCGATGAGCTGTTGCCGGCTCATGGTGGGCACGGGGCCGTTCGGGTTCGCGTAGCTGCGGCTGCCCTTGGCGTTGATGGCTACCAGCGTGCCATTCCGCAGCACTCGCGCGGCGGTGGGATACCAGCCCGTTGGCACGAAGCCTTCGACGTGGGTCTGTTGCTGGCTGACATCGGCAACGGCGATGGCGTTGGCGTCGGAGCACACCACATAGAGCCGCTTCTGATCGGGACTCAGCGCCAGCGCCGAGGGCGTCATGCCCAAAGGATGGCGCGGCGTCATAGCCACGTTGATAGTCTCGATGTTGGTGATGGCGCTCTCACCCACGCCGAGCACATACACGTTGTTGGTGTTCGCCGCGGACACAAACAGACGGGCGCTCCAGGGCGCGGCTTCCTCGTCGTCGTCGCCCTCTACTTTTTCGGGCCTATGATCGCTCCATAGGATGTCGGTGGGATGCGCTCCCACGCGCACCGTGTTCAACACCGAACCTTTGGAAGCGTCCAGTTGTTGCAGGGTGCCATCGGCCCAACTGGTGACGAAGAACGACTGGCCGTTGGGATGGAAAAGGATGCGGTATGGCCGGCGGCCGGTCTTGAAACGGTCGATGACGCGGCCCGATTGCGGGTTCACCACCAGCACGGAATCGTGAAACATGTCCGCGGCATACAGCAGGCGGCCGTCCGGAGACGGGGCCACATCGCCAATAAAATCCGTTTCGCCGGGGTGCGCCACAAGCTCGAATGTGCGGCCCGGCTTGAGCGAGCCATCGGCGCCGAAGATGAATTCGAAAATGGCCGCGCGCGATCCGCCGCCCACCCAGAGCGTGTGGCCGTCGGGCGAGAAGGCGAGGCCCAGCCAGCCGTCGGGCACCGGCGTGCGGCTCCGCTCGAGTTGCGCGGCGGTGTCGATGACGCTGAGCGAGGGCGGATTGTAGCCGCCGTTCAGAACCACCAGATATTTTCCGTCTTTCGACAAGGCGCAGGACATGGGGAGCGTGTCCAGCGGAATTTGCGTGCCCGCGGGCCGCAGGCGCCAGCCGCTGTTAAGCAGGAAGCTGCCATCGGGCTGCGGGCCTACCTGCTCGCGCGGCACGGTCTGCGAAGAGAGGCTGAGGACGATGACGAGGACGGCGGCAATGTAGGTGAATCGCACGGGGAGAACTCGTTACTCAGGATAGCGAATCGATGAATCGGGTCACGGAGGGAACGCGGCTGACGCCGCGTGTCCGGGCTTATTGGAGCACCACCCGTTTGCCGGTACGCGCGGAGGTGCGGGCCGCATCCAGAATTTCCGTGACGATCATATTGTTCTCCAGCGAGGAGAGGCCGGTGGGTTCCACGTTGCCGCGGACCACAGCGGTGAGGTAGGACAGGAAATCGCTTTCGTCGGGACGCAGCGGCGGCGGAGTGCTGGTTTCTTCCGCGCCCCCTTGCACCCGCGTCCGCAGATTGTCGCGGCCGGTGGCGATGGCGTAGCCGCGCTCCGCATAGACCTCGAAGTCCTTGCGCCCGATCCCCCAGTTCCATGAAGCCTGAATGATCCCCTGGGCTTTCGGATACTCGACGATGACGGTGGCTTCGTCGTCCACGCGCGGATAGATCTGTGGCTTGATCTGCTGGGTTACGGCGGTCACCGCGACCGGCCTTTGGTTGTCCATCATCCACGTCATCAGATTGGCGCCGTAACAGCCGAAATCGAACAGCGCGCCGGCGCCATTCTGCGCGGGATCGGTTAGCCATCCCAGGAATGCCGGGCCGACGCCGATTTCTTTGGGCCCCTGATGGCCGTCCATCGCCACCATCTTGCGGATGTCCCCGGCGGCGTGGCGCACCTTCATGAAATCCCAGATGGCGGCGTGGCTGGGGTACCACGTGGTCTCGTAATTCACGATGACATGGATGTGCCCCCGGGCCGCGGCGTCGCGAATCGCCCGCGCGCCGGCCATATCCACCGCGAGCGGTTTCTCCATCATCACGTGAATGTGATGCGCGGCGCAGACCTCGACGATGGAAGGATGATCCCGGGTGCTGCTGAAGATGGAGACCGCCTCGGGCGTGGTTTTGTCGAGCATGACCCCCAGATTGGTGAAGAACAGGCCGCGATCCAGACCGAAACGCTCCGCGTAGCTTTTCGCCAGAGCGGCGTCGGGTTCATAGACGCCAACCAGCTCCACGCCGTCATGGACCTTCAGGGCGCTCAGGAAGCCATCGACATGACCGTGAACGAGGCCGGCAATGGCCACCCGCAGCGGTTTGGCCGTCTGTGCCAGAGCAGGCAGAGAGGAAAGGAGAAGGAACAGCAGAAGGCGCTTCATATGTTCTCATCCAAGATACGCCTTTAGGGGGAACCCGGGAGTGCCGGGCTATTGTGAGTGGTCATCGTCGTCGATGGCTTGCCGGCCCGGGAGCATGCTCTGGTGAAGAATGCGCCAAACCAGAATGCCTTTGACGTCCTTGCGGAAAAAGACAACGTGACGACCGCACTCCATCCGGCGCAGACCCCGGCGAACATCGTCGCACGCGCGGGCCAGGGCAGGATTCTCGGCAAGCATCTTGCAACATTCCTCGAGATGGTCCATGTACAGAAGACGTTGGTGTTCGCCCCAAATACGAAGGGTGTGAGCATCGATGCTGAGCAGGTCAGCTTCGGCGCGGCGAGAAAAACGAAGGGTGCCCACGGACTATCGCGGAGGCAGGTTGTGAGAATCGCGAATGCGTGCAAAAACATCGCCCTCGGCGATTCCGCTGGCGCCGCCCTCATCGATAGCCGCGCGCAGCGCAGCCAGCTTAGCCTCGTAAGTCCGTTCTTCTCGCTCCAGCGTCCGCAGCGCGGCACGGACGACCTCGCTGGCGTTCTCGTAGCGTCCGCTCTTGACCTTCTTCAGCAGGTACCGGTCAAGCTCCTCGGTCAGATTGACATTTCTCGTGGGCATGACGCTACCTCCTCAAGCCCATGATGCCACAGTTGGCAAAGTTTGCCAACGGACGGCGAATCTCTACTGTTCCGCGAATTGCTGCGCGATGGGGAAGCGGCGCCCGATGCCGAACGCTTTGCTGGTTACCTTTAGCCCGGGCGCGGCCTGCTGGCGCTTGTATTCGTTGCGATCTACCTTGTTGATGATGTCGCGCACCAGTTCCACCGGCGCGCCGGTCAGGTCGGCGATGTCCTGGGGCGAGCGGTAGTCTTCCACATAGGCCTTGAGGATGGGGTCGAGGACATCGTATTCGGGGAGTGAATCCGAGTCCTTCTGATCGGGCCGCAGCTCCGCCGAGGGCGGTTTGGTGAACACGCTTTCGGGGATGGCCTGATTGTGCCTGCGGTTGGCCACTCGGGAAAGCGCGTACACCAGCGTCTTGGGAACGTCGCTGATCACCGCCAGCCCGCCGCACATGTCGCCGTAGAGCGTACAGTAGCCCACGGCCAGTTCGCTCTTGTTGCCGGTGGTGAGCACCAGCGCGCCCCATTTATTCGACAGCCCCATCAGCGCGAGGCCGCGCAGGCGCGACTGAATATTCTCCTCGGCGGCGTCCGCCGGATAGCCTGCAAACAACGGCTCAAGCGTTCCCAGCATGGCCTCGTAACCGCACTGGATGGGGACGATCTCGAAACGGATTCCAAGGTTCGCGGCCAGCGCGCGCGCGTCGGTGACGCTGTGCGCGGAGGAATACGGGCCGGGCATGGCCACGCCGGTGACGTTTTCACGGCCCACGGCATCCACCGCGATGGCCGCCGTCAGGGAAGAATCGATGCCGCCGCTCAGGCCGATGAGCACCCGGGAAAACCCGCACTTGCGGATGTAGTCGCCAGTGCCGAGGACCAGCGCTTCATAGGCGGCCTCGCATTCGTCGGGAAGGTTCTCGTGCTGGTCGCCCTGGCCGGTTGCCGTGTCGAACAGCACCAGGTCCTCCTGAAAGGACGCCGCCGAAGCCGCGACGGCGCCATCGGGCAGCATGGCGAAACTGCTGCCGTCGAAGATAAGCTGGTCGTCCCCGCCCACCTGATTCACGTAGACCACCTGGGTGTGAAAATGGCGGGCGGTGGTGGCGAATACGTCGCGCCGAAGCTGCCGCTTCCCCATGTGCCAGGGCGACGCGTTGATGCTGATCAGCAGCTTCGCGCCGGCGTGAAACAGCTCCTCCACCGGGTCGCGGCTGTAGCGGCGGCGCTCCCAGTATTGCTTGTCGTTCCAGGCGTCCTCGCAGATGGTGAGGGCCACGGTGTTGCCGTCGAGCGGCAGCGGGGCCTGGGAAGCGGCCGCTTCAAAATACCGCGCTTCATCGAAGACGTCGTAGGTGGGCAGCAGCATCTTGTTCTGCCGGAAGACCACTTCGCCTCCACGCAACACGGCCGCGTCGTTGTAGATGAGGTTGCCGGTGGCGGCGTCCGAGCAGGTGACGGTTCCGCAGATCACGGTCAGATTCAGGGCGCCGGTGCCTTCCGCCAGACGGCCCAGCTCCGTTTCGGTCCGCTCCAGAAAGCTGCGTTTTTCGAGCAGATCGCGCGGCGGGTACCCGGGGAGCGAGAGCTCCGGGAAGACGACCACATCGGCGCGGGCCTCGGCGGCGCGCTCGGAAAAACGGATCATCCGGTCGGCGTTGCCGCGAAGATCGCCCACCGTGGAATTCGTTTGTGCGATGGCGATGCGCATCGATTATTACATTGTAACGAGAGGTTCACAGCGCCGGGTTCAGCGTGATTGACTTCGCGGGTGGACGGGTGCTACCGTAACCTCTGGCGCGAAGGGCGCATCCAGTCCGCGGAAAGGGCCAAGCCCACCTCTACAACTGCAGGATTCAAAAATCACGAATCTTCTTTCAGCCTGCGATGCGGACACAGGCGATCCACCGAAAGGAGATTTTCATGAAAAAGACGCTTCCGTCTCGCCCGAATCTCGAACAGCTCAAAAACCAGGCCAAGTCTCTTCTCAAAGGGCATCGCAACGCGAGCGCCGAGGCTTTCTCGCGGGTTCGCGAGCATCATCCCCGCTGGCGAGGGTCTTCCGATGCCGCTCTCGCCGGCGCCCGGTTTACCCTCGCCGACGCGCAACTGGTTATCGCCAACGAATATGGATTTGCAACCTGGCGGGCTTTGAAGGCTTATGTGTCTTCGCGGCAGGCGAGCGGATCCATAGAGGCCACGGTCAGATCTTTGCAGGACGCCGCGGGGCGAGGCGATCTCGCGCGGCTCGAGGCGCTGCTGGCCGCAGATCCGGGCCTGATTAACGAGATAGCCGGACCGGGTGTAAGGACCGGGTGCATCACGCGGTTTTTGGGAAAAGCGAAGCTGGGGTGAAATTTCTCCTCGACCGCGGCGCCGATCCGAACATTCGATGCGAGGGGGATAATGCCTATCCGCTGCACTTTGCCGCTGAGAAGCAGCTGTTCCCTATCATTCGTCTCCTGATCGAGCGCGGTGGCGATCCCGTTGGCGAAGGCGACTATCACGAACTTGGCGTCATCGGCTGGGCAACCGCATGAGAATATGTGGACACCAACAGGGAAGTCGTCGATTATCTGCTGGCCCATGGGGCCACGCACAATATCTCTTCGGCAGTGGCGACAGGAGATGCGGAGGCGATCCGGCAACTTGTCTCCCGGACGCCCGCTGACCTGGAGAAGCGGATGGATCTGACCAACCGGCGGCGCAGGCCTTTGCACCTGGCGGTGATCAAGAAGCAGCCGCACTGCCTCGCGACGCTCCTGGATCTGGGTGCGAACACGGAGTCACTGGACGAAGCCGGATTTACCGCGCTCGACCAGGCCGCGCTCGCCGGAGAAACCATGATGGCGCACATGCTGCTCGATGGCGGCGCGAAGATCCGATTGCCGGCGGCCGTCTGCCTGGGGAAACGAGCGATGTTGAGCGATTCGTGCGCAAGGATCCGGATACGCTCAAGCCAGGCGGACGCTGGGCCAATCTTATTTTGCGGGCCAGCGAGCAAGCCTCGGGTACGGTGATAGAAACGCTGATCCAGGCCGGCGCCTCCGTGGATGTCCGGGACGACCCCAAAACAGCGGTGGATTCCACCTTCGGATACACGCCACTCCATGCGGCGGCATTTCGCGGGAACCTCAGCGCTGCCGCGGCCCTTCTGAAGCATGGCGCGAATGTGCAGGCGCGCGAGGAGAAATATCACGGAACTCCGGCGGGATGGGCCAATTACGCCGGGCACACTAACGTTCGGGACTTGATTCTCCATGAAGCGGTAGACATCATGGACGCCATCGAATACGAGCTGACCGAACGAGCGCGGATGATCCTTGATGACGATCCACAAGCGCTCAATCGGCCTTTTGAGGCCTACCGTCTTTACCCACTCAGCGCCGAAGGATGGCACACTCCGCTGGGGTTTGCGGTAGCGCAGAACAAACCGAAGATGGTCCGCTTTCTTCTGGACCGTGGAGCCGATGGTCAAGTTCGCTCTCCTGAAGGCCAGACCCTCTACGAGATAGCGAAGGAGAATGGCCACGAGGAAATTGCGGAAATGCTTGAGACTCTCTGATCCAGGGCGGAAGGTGCTAGCGTGATTGCTAGCGCGAAGGGCGCATCAGGTCCGCGGAAAGGGCCGTGCCCACCTCAGCATTACCTCCATATTGCGAACGTTCTTTCAGCCTGATTCGGGCGGACTCCAGGCGCAACAAGGAAAGGAAGTTCGTAAATGAATACCACGGATCTCACGCCGCTGCCGGCGCGTCCCAACCTGGAGCAGTACAAGAAACAGGCTAAAGAACTGCTCAAGCTGGGCCGGTCCGGTGAGCCCGGCGCTTTAGAGCGCGTCAAGAAATACCATCCCCGGCCAGGCGCGTTCGCACTGGCGGATGCTCAATTGGTGATCGCCCGGGAACACGGCTTCGAGAGCTGGCCGAAGTTCGCGAAACATGTCGAGGCGCTGGTGCGCGAGAACTCCCCGGTGTCGGCTTTCGAGCTCGCCGTGGAAGCAATCGTCGCGGGCGATGCGCCGGCGCTGGAATCGTTGCTGCGCCGGCATCCGGAACTGGCCCGGGCGCGTTCGACGCGCGGGCATCAGGCCACCCTGCTCCACTATGTCGGCGCCAATGGGCTGGAGAACTACCGCCAGAAGACTCCGAAGAACGCCGTGGCGATCGCGAAGCTGCTGCTTGAGGCGGGCGTCGAGGTGGACGCGCGGGCGGAGATATACGGAGAGAGCACGGCTCTGGGGCTGGTGGCCACCAGCATCCATCCCCAGCGGGCAGGCGTGCAGATTGCGGTGATGGAGACCTTGCTGGAACATGGCGCGGACGTCAACGGCGCGACGGCAGGACCAGGGCTGGTGGTCCCGGCTCTGCGCAACGGACGCCGGCAGGCCGCCGAGTTTCTAGCCAGCCGCGGCGCACGGCTGGATTTTGAGGGAGCGGCGGGAGTGGGGCGGCTGGATCTGGTGATGAGCCTCTTCAACAGCGCGACAAAAGCGGAGAGGGAGGCCGGCTTCCTGTGGGCTTGCGAGTATGGCCGGAACAACGTTGTCGATTTCCTGATGAAGAGTGTCGATCTGAGCGCGCAGGCGGACACCGGACTAACGGGCCTGCATTGGGCAGTGGTTGGCGGACAATTGGAGACCATCAAGTTGCTTGTGGAGCGGGGCGCTCCACTGGAAGCAAGGAACGTCTACGGTGGCAGTGTTCTGGGCCAGGCCCTGTGGTCCGCCTTCAACGGCGAGCCGGATATCGATTATGTTCCGATCATCGAGGTGCTGACCGGCGCTGGCGCAAAGATCGAAGACGACGCCACAAGAGCGCGCATTGCCGAGGTACGCCGGCCTCACGGCGCGAAATCGTGACAAACTGCATAGGAGGTCCTCCGTTGAAACCTTTTCTCGCACTGAACCTGCTTGCCGCGCTGGCGGCCCCGATTATGATGACCGCACAATCTCCGGAAGCCCGTTACCGCGATCCCAAACTTCCCGTCGAGCAGCGCGTCGACGATCTGCTCGGGCGCATGACGCTGGAGGAGAAAGTGGACATTGTTTCCGGCGGCGGATGGATGGAATCGAAGGCCAACGCGCGCCTCGGCATCCCCGCCCTCAAAATGGCCGACGGCCCGGTGGGAGTGCGCAACTGGTATGGCCCCTCCGCGATCACCATGAAGGCCAATTCGCCGCTGCCCACCATCACGTCGACGGCGTTTCCCGCCGTGGTCGCTTTGGGCGCCACGTGGGACCCGGATTTGCTCCACGAAGTGGGTAAGACCATCGGCGATGAAGCCCGCGCGCTGGGCCGCGACATGATGCTGGGACCGGCCGTCAACATTGTCCGCGCGCCGCTGGCCGGTCGCAATTTCGAGATGTACGGGGAAGATCCGTATCTCAGCTCGCGTCTGGTAGTGGGTTACATCCAGGGCATGCAGGGCGAAGGAATCATCGCGACGGTGAAGCACTTCGCGGCGAACAATCAGGAGTATGAGCGGCAGACCATCGACGCGAAGATCGATGAGCGGGCGCTGCGGGAGATCTACCTGCCGGCCTTTCGGGCGGCCGTGCAGGAAGCTCACGTGTGGGCGGTGATGTCCGCTTACAACAAGCTGAACGGGCACTGGTGCGCGGAGAATTCGTGGCTTCTGACTGATGTCCTGAAGAAGGAGTGGGGGTTCCAGGGAATCGTGGTCTCCGACTGGAAGGGGACGCACAGCACCGCGCCCACGGCCAACGCCGGGCTGGACCTGGAGATGCCGGGCGCGGAGAGCATTCGCCGCTACACCGCGGCCGGCGTGCCGCAGAACCCGGGCGATGTTGGTTCGCGGGGGGCCATGCTGACTCCCGACAAGCTGCTTCCGCTGGTGAAGAGCGGCGAGGTGAAGGAGGCGGTGATTGACGACAAGGTGCGGCGGCTGCTGCGCGTCATGTTTGCCAACGGCCTGTTCGAGAATGCGAAGCCGGGCGGCGGGGAGGTGGACACGCCCGTGCAACGCGCGCTGGCGCGCAAGGCCGCAGACGAGGCGATTGTTCTGCTGAAGAACTCGGGTGATGTGCTGCCGCTGCTGCCGGAGAAGGTGCACTCCATCGCGGTGATTGGTCCAAGCGCGGCGGTTGCGCGAACGGGCGGAGGCGGCAGTTCGTCGGTGAAGACGAGTTATGCGATAAGCCCGCTGGACGCCGTCCGCGAACGCGCGGGCTCTGGAATTCAGGTGTCCTACGCGGAAGCGCTGCCCGAAGCGGTGGCCGTGGCGGCGAAGGCGGATTTGGTGCTGGTGTTCGCCGGCGATTCAGCCGACGTGGAGCGCGAAGGCCGGGACCGCGAGTCGATGGATCTGCCGGGCGGGCAGAACGAGCTGATCGAGGCGGTGGTAAAGGCGAACCCTCATACCGTGGTGGTGCTGAATGTGGGCGCGCCGGTGACGATGCCCTGGGTTGAGCGGGTGCCGGCCATCGTCAACGCGTGGTTCCCCGGTGAGGAAGGCGGACATGCGATCGCCGATGTTCTGTTTGGCGACGTGAATCCTTCGGGCAAACTGCCGGAGACTTTTCCCCGTAGGATCGAAGACTCGCCTTCGTGGGGGAACTATCCGGGGAAGGACGGCGTGGTGGATTACGCGGAGGGCATCTACGTCGGTTACCGGCACTACGACAAGAAGAATATCGAGCCGCTGTTCTGCTTCGGCCATGGGCTGTCCTATACGAAGTTTGAATACAGTGATCTGAAGGTTTCGGCGGATCAGGTCAGCCTATGGGTGCGTAACACCGGTCCTCGCGATGGCGCGGAGGTGGTGCAGTTGTATGTACGCCTTCCCGGCGCTGACCGGCCCGTGAAGGAGCTGAAGGGGTTTCGCCGTGTCGAATTGATGCGCGGAACAGGTGTGACCGTTACCCTCCCGCTTCGCGACCTCAATGATGCCGGCAAATACGATGTGCTGGTGGGAGCGTCTTCGCGCGACGTCCGGCTGCAGGGGAGTTTCGACCGTACGAAGTGAATTGCTATCGTTGTCCCGCGAGCGCGATGGGATCGCGGCAGCGCATGGCGCTGCCCCACAGAGCGGCGCGCGTGGGGCAGGGTCGTGCCCTGCCTGCCGATGTGGTTGCCGCTCAGTTGCGTTGCGCGAGCCTAGGATCCTGTCATAGCGATGGGGTCGCGGCAGCGCATGGCGCTGCCCCATAGCGCGATGGATTGCAAAATTGCCAGGCCATCCGTGGAGCCCATTAGCGGATCGGCCGCGCGCTCCGGGTGCGGCATCAGGCCAAGCACGTTGCGCTCACGGCTCAGAATGCCGGCAATGTCCCGCAGCGACCCGTTGGGGTTGTCGACATAGCGAAACGCGACGCGATTTTCGCGCTCCAGCTCGTCCAGCGTTCGTTCGTCGGCCACGTAGCACCCCTGCCCGTGGGCGATAGGCATCCGCAGAATGCTTCCCTTTTCAGCCGCGCACAGCAGGGGCGAGTCGGTGACTTCCACGCGCAACGCGACCTCTTTGGAGAGGAATCGCAGACCTTTGTTCTTCACCAGAGCGCCGGGCAGCAATCCGGCTTCGGTGAGAACCTGAAAGCCGTTGCAGATACCCAGAACCAGGCCGCCATCCCGCGCGAAAGCCTTAACCGCCTGCATCACCGGTGAGAACCTGGCGATGGCGCCGCAGCGGAGGTAATCGCCATAGGAAAATCCACCGGGCAGGATGACCGCATCCACATCGCCGACACTGCTGGCGTGGTGCCAGATGAATTCGGCGGTCTGCCCGAGATTGCCGGCGACGGCGTACCACGCGTCGTGATCGCCATTGCTGCCTGGGAAAACGACAACGCCGATCTTCATGGAAGCTTACGACGCGACCGGAGCAGCTTTCTTGCGCGTGGCGCGCTTTTTCTCCGCCGGCGGTTGGCGGTCGCTCTTCTTGAGCGCGGGCAGAGCGATGGACAGCACGAACTTCTTCTCGCCATGGTCGTCGAACTTGATGCTGATGTGTTCGTCGTTGCAGGCGGTGACTGATCCAAGACCGAATTTGCCGTGCTCGATCTGCGCACCCTGAGCGAAAGCGGGTTTGTTGGCCATATTGAGTGTACTGAGTTGCCTTTAGTTTTATGTTACCATTTAAGGCCCCGAATAGTCGAACAGACGGCCCGGCGCTTCGGGCACTCCCCATTGGGACAATAAGCATATGAAGAAGTTCCTCATCGGGCTGGCCACCGGCGTGGTCCTGTGCGGCCTGATTGTCGTCGTCCTGGCGTTCGCGGCAATCCGCGTGGGATCGCGGCCGCCGGCCGTCGCCGATGGCTCCACGCTGGTGATGAAGCTGGAGGGAGAAATCCCCGAAAAGGCGCCGACCGAGGTTCCCATCCCCTTCTTCGAATCGCAGTCGCCGCTCACGGTGGCCGATGTCTGGCTGACCCTGCGCAAAGCGGCCGCCGACCCACGCATCCGCGCGGTGCTCTTTGAGCCGCAGAATCTCGACATTGGCTGGGCCCGAATGCAGGAGCTGCACGAGGAACTGGCCCGGTTTCGCAGGTCCGGCAAGCCGCTGGTGGCGCTGCTGCGCACGCCGGGCACCCGCGAATACTACCTGGCCACCGCGGCCGACCGCATTTACATGATGCCGGAGGACATGCTCGACCTGAAGGGCCTGCGAGCGGAGGTGATGTATTTCAAGGGGACGCTGGACAAGCTGGGGGTGCAAGCCGACGTGGTCCATGCCGGCCGCTACAAGGACTACGGCGACATGTTCACCATGACCTCCATGACGCCGGAAACGCGCGAGGTGCTTAACGACGTTCTGGATCAGTTCTATGGGGATCTGAGCAACACCATCGCGGATGGGCGGCACAAGACTCCCGCGCAGGTTCGCGCCATCATCGACCGCGGGCCCTTCAACGGCGCCACGGCGCTCAGCGAGGGCCTCATTGACGTCAGCGGCTTCGAAGATACCGTGGTTGGCGATCTGAAAAAGAGGCTGAATCAAAGCGAGCTGACGGAACTGGCTCTGCGCGCCTACGCGAAGTCGCCGGCGCCGTCCGGCGTGGAGGGACATGCCAGGATCGCGCTAGTGGTGGGCGAGGGAGAAATCACGCGGGGCGAAGACGAAACCAGCTGGAGCGGCGATGAAACCGGCATTACCTCCGGCGGCTTCACTAAACTGCTGCGGCAGGTGGAAGACGATTCATCCATTCGCGGCGCCATCATCCGCATCAACTCGCCGGGCGGCGACGGCATCGCCTCCGACGACATTCTGCACGCGGCGCAGGAACTGGGCCGCAAGAAGCCGGTGGTGATTTCGATGGGCGATTTGGCGGCTTCCGGGGGATATTTCATCGCTCAGACCGGAGACCCCATCGTCGCCTATCCCAACACGCTGACCGGCTCCATCGGCGTGGTTTTCATCAAACCCAACCTGCACGGGCTGCTGGACAAGATTGGCGTCAGCGTGGACACCATGCAGCGCGGCCAGTTCGCGGGCCTTTATTCCACCTGGACGTCGCCCTCGCCCGCCGAACAGGACAAACTGCGGGCACAGGTGGACGAGTTCTATCATGCTTTCGTCTCGCGTGTTTCGGCCGGGCGGAAAAAGCCCTATGACACCATCGAGCCGCTGGCGCAGGGCCGCGTTTGGATGGGCGCACAGGCGAAGGGGAACGGCCTTGTCGACGAACTTGGCGGGCTGGACCGCGCCATAGAACTGGTGAAGCAAAAGGCGCAGATCGGAGCGCAGGAAAACATCACCCTGGTGCCCTATCCTCCGCGCCGCAGCCTTTTCGAAGTGCTCATGAACCGCCAGGAGGAGAGCCCGGCGATTTCCGGCGCAATCCGAACGCGGCTGCGCGCTATCTTCGGGGATTTGCCCGTCGACGCCCTGTTTCACGGCGGATTCCTGAAGGTGATGCCGTTCAGCGTCACCGTTCACTGATTCCCGATGCGCGAAACACGGATTGTCAGGATGCTCGCGTGCCTTCTGGCCGGGGCGACGCTGCTGGCCGCGCAACAACCGTGGCCTCCGAGTAAAGCCGCGGCGTGGTACCGCCAGCAGCCATGGCTGGTGGGGAGCAACTACATCCCGGCCGACGCCATCAACGAACTGGAAATGTGGCAGGCCGATACGTTCGATGCGCAACGCATGGATACCGAACTCGGCTGGGCGGAGAGCCTCGGCATGAACACCATGCGGGTGTTCCTGCACGACCTGCTTTGGCGGGAGGATGCGGAGGGTTTTCGCGCGCGTCTGAATACGTTCCTCGCGATTGCCGATAAGCACCATATCCGCCCGCTGCTGGTGCTGTTCGATTCCTGCTGGGACCCCAACCCGCAACCTGGCAGGCAACACGCGCCCACGCCGGGCGTGCATAACTCGGGCTGGTTGCAGAGTCCAGGGGCCAAAGCGCTCGACGACCCGGCGCAATACGGGCGGCTGGAAGCGTACGTCAAGGGCGTGGTGGGCGCGTTCGCGAACGACAAACGGATTCTCGGATGGGACGTGTGGAACGAGCCCGATAACACCAACGGCGGAAGCTATACGGACCCTGCGGACAAGGTGCAGCGGGTGCTGGTGCTGCTGCCGCGCGCTTTCGCGTGGGCGCGAGCCGTGCATCCGTCGCAGCCCCTCACCAGCGGCGTGTGGCAGGGCACGTGGTCTTCACCGGGCATGCTCGGGCCCATGGCGAAGATCCAGATTTTCAACTCGGACGTGATTTCCTTTCACAGCTACGACCCACCGGATGAGTTTGAGCGGAAGGTGAAATCCTTGACGCCCTATGGGCGGCCCATCCTTTGCACGGAATATATGGCGCGCCCGCGCGGGAGCACGTTTGAGAGCATCCTGCCGGTGGCGAAGAGGGACCACGTGGCGGCCATCAACTGGGGTTTCGTGCAGGGCCGGACGCAGACATACCTGCCGTGGGATTCCTGGCAGCACCCTTATGTGGATCATCTTCCGGAAGTCTGGTTCCACGACATCTTCCATGCGGACGGGAAGCCGTATCGGCAGCAGGAAGTGGATTTCATCCGCGGCATCACGGCGGCGGCACAACGCTGAAGTGGTCAGACGACCGCCTTGGTACCCTGACGTTATGAAGCCTGCGGTGTCAGATTGAGGAAGAGGGCGCTGGTCCCTCTTGCCAAACGCGGGCATCGCGTCGCGGTCGTTGGACCGGCCCGGAAAGATGGCTGGCGATCCCCGCGGGGCGCCTGGGCGGGGAAGGTAAGCCTGCCGGGGGATCTCGCCCGCATGGACACCTCGAGCCTCTGGGACGTGGTTCGAAAGTAGACCTGTTTGGCGGCCCTGTCTGTTTCTGGATGCGCATGTCGTGCTACGCTACGCTCTTTGAAATGGCGGTCCTGCCGTTACCGGATTCGCGGTTCGCCACCGCGCGCGTACACCGTCTGAAACTGGTAACTTCCGATCAACGGATCGTCGAATCGGGACTTGTGCCGGTGGTGGAGTAGTGGCCCGCACGGACCACCGGAAGGCGTGAGAAACTACGAGTTCGGAGCGGCTGAGGGCAATGAAGGCTGCGCGCATCCACGAATACGGTGGTCCGGAGCAGACTCGCTTCGACGAGGTCCCGGTGCCCGCGCCGGGGCCGGGTCAGGCGCTGGTGAAGGTAGCCGCCTCCGGTGTTAACTTCATCGATACCTACCATCGCACCGGGTTGTATAAATCCGACCTTCCCGCGCAACTGGGCATGGAAGGCGCGGGAACCGTGGAAGCAGTGGGGCCGGACGTTGAGGATATCAAGCCCGGCGACCGCGTTGCCTGGGCCATGGTGCGCGGTTCGTACGCCGAGTACGCCGCGGTTCCCGCCTGGCAGCTCATCCAGCTTCCCGGCCACCTGGATTTCAAGCTCGCCGCGGCTGCCATGCTGCAGGGCATGACGGCGCATTACCTGACCCACTCCACGTTTCAGCTCAAGCCCGAGCATACCTGCCTGATCCACGCCGCGGCCGGAGGCACCGGGCTGCTTCTCGTGCAGATGGCGAAGATGCTGGGCGCGCGCGTGCTGGGCACGGTTTCGTCGGAGGCGAAAGCACGGATGGCCCGCGAGGCCGGGGCCGACCATGTCATCCTCTATACCGTGGAAGATTTCGTCGTAGAGACGAAGAAATACACCGGCGGCCACGGTGTCCATGTGGTCTACGATTCCGTGGGCAAATCCGTTTTCCTGAAAAGCCTGGATTGCCTGCGCCCGCGCGGGGCGATGGTTACTTTCGGCAACGCCAGCGGTCCGGCGCCGGCCATCGAACCGCTGCTGCTCACGCAGAAGGGCTCGCTCTATCTCACCCGGCCCACCCTCGCGAACTATGCCGCCGAGCGCGACGAACTGCACTGGCGCGCCGGTGACGTGTTACGGTGGATCTCCGAGGGGCGGTTGCATATTCATATCGGCGGCGAATACCGGCTGGAGGACGCCGCCATGGCCCAGCGGGATCTGGAGGGCCGGGGGACTACCGGGAAGCTGATTCTGATTCCCTGATTGGCCACGAATGGACACCAACGCACACCAACGCGTCGCCGAGCGCTTCGGCGAGTTGAAGATCGACGCTTTCCTGGTCTCCGCCTTGCCGAATGTCCGCTATCTCAGCGGGTTCACGGGAAGTAACGCCCTGCTGCTGGTAACTCCCGGCAAGAGCACGCTGTTCACGGATCCGCGTTACACGCTCCAGGCGGCCGGGGAAACATCGGGTTGCACGGTGAAGACCGCGCGCGGGCCGCTGCCGGCGGAGGCGGCGCGACTCATTGCCCGGCTGGGGCTGAAGCGAATCGGGTTCGAGCGGGGACGGCTGCTGTATGACACCTGGCAGCGGCTGAAGGACGCCCTCCCACTGGGAGCGTCGCTGAAGCCGGTGGGGCCGGTGGTGGAAGAGCTGCGCATGATCAAGAGCCCGGAGGAGGTGGCGCGCATCCGCGCCTCGGTGATGGTCAACTCGCTGGCCTTCGAGACGGTGCTGCAGCGGATCCGGCCGGGTGTGCGGGAATCGGAAATTGCCGCCGAGCTTGAATACCAGATGCGCCGGCACGGGGCGGAGAAGCCCTCCTTCGACAGCATCGTCGCGTCGGGAGCGCGGTCTGCGCTGGTGCACGCGCAGCCAGCCCCCGAACCGGTGCGCGCTAATCAACTACTATTGATAGATATGGGCGCGACCCGGAACGGGTATGTAAGCGACATGACACGTACTGTGTATCTGGGCACCCCTGGCCGGAAAGTTCGCAAGATGTACGACAGCGTGCTGATGGCGCAGCTTGCCGGGATCGCCGCCGTTCGTGAGGGCGTGACCGCGGAGCAGGTGGACAGGGCCACACGCCGGGTGCTGCGGGCCGACGGGCTCGACAAGGCATTCGTGCATTCCACCGGACATGGGCTCGGTCTGGAGATTCATGAGCCACCGCGCCTGGGCAAGAAGGACAAGACGCGGCTGCGGGCGGGGATGACGATCACCATCGAGCCGGGCGTTTATATCGAGGGCTTTGGCGGTATACGGATCGAAGACACCGTGGTGGTGACTGGCAGCGGATGCGAGGTGCTGACGCCCACAACGAAGGAGTTCATCGCACTCTGACGGTTTGAACATGAGCATAGACGAAATCAAGGAGCTGATCCAGCTCACCATCGAAAGCGGTGTCGCGGAACTGGAGGTGCAGCGGGGGGAGAACCGCGTGCGCATCCGGCGCTCGTTTGGCACTACTACCGACGTCGTGGCGCAGCAAGAGGTGGCTCCGGCGGCTGGGGCGTCCGGAGTTGCGTCCGCCGCAACGCCACATTCGAGTATTGCGGCGCACAGCAGTACGGAGTCCGTGGGGCAGGGGGCCGCTGTTGCCGCCGCCGCCGAAACAATTATCGTGAAGTCGCCTATCGTCGGCACCTACTACGACGCGCCGACGCCGGGCAGCGCTCCTTTCGTCAAGGTGGGCGATACCATCGAGCCGGGCCAGGTTCTCTGCATCATCGAATCCATGAAGCTCATGAACGAGATTGAGGCGGAGGTGGCCGGCACCGTGATGAGCAAACTAACCGAGAACGGCAGGCCGGTGGAATACGGCGAGGCGCTATTCGGCGTGCGGCCGCGTTAACCACGTATGTTTCGTAAGATCCTCATCGCCAACCGCGGCGAAATTGCGGTAAGGGTTATCTGCGCCTGCAAGGATCTGGGCATCCGCACCGTGGCGGTGTATTCGGAAGCCGACCGCCACAGCCTGCATGTGCGCTACGCCGATGAAGCCATTTGCATCGGGCCGGCGCGCAGCTCGCGCAGCTATCTGGACATTCCCGCGGTGATCAGCGCGGCGGAAATCACCGACGCCGACGCGGTGCACCCCGGTTATGGATTTCTCAGCGAGAACGCGGATTTCGCGGAAGTTTGCGAGACCTCCGGCCTGCGTTTCATCGGTCCCAAACCGGACGTGATTCGCGCCATGGGCGTCAAACAGCGGGCGCGGACGGCCATGGAAGCCGCCGGCGTGCCCATCGTGCCCGGGTCGAAGGGGATCCTGCAGAGCGCGGAAGAGGCCTGCGCGGTGGCGCGCGAGATCGGCTATCCGGTGATGCTGAAGGCCTCGGCGGGCGGGGGCGGGCGGGGCATGCGCGTGGTGCGCGGCGACGCCGATTTGCCCGGGCTGTTCGCTCAGGCGCAGGCGGAGGCCATGGCGGCATTTTCCTGTGGGGATCTTTATCTCGAAAGATTCGTGGAAGCGCCGAGGCACATCGAATTTCAGATTATTGCCGACGAGCACGGCGAGGTGGAGGTGCTGGGCGAGCGCGAGTGTTCCATCCAGCGCCGGCACCAGAAGCTGATTGAAGAGTCGCCCTCCACGGCGGTGACCCCGGAATTGCGCGCCACGGTTTCGAACAAGCTGCGCGAGGCCATGCGCAAGGTGGGCTACACGAACGCGGGGACGGTGGAGTTCGTGATGGACGCCTCCGGCCATCTGTATTTCATCGAGGTGAACGCGCGCATTCAGGTGGAACACCCGGTGACCGAATGCGTTACCGGCATCGACCTGGTGCGCAGCCAGATTCTGATTGCGGCCGGGCACCGCCTGCAGGACATTCTGCCGCGGCCGGTGGTGATGCGCGGCCACGCCATCGAGTGCCGCATCAACGCGGAGAACCCGGAAACGTTCGCGCCGTCGCCGGGACGGATCACCGGCCTCAATCTGCCCGGCGGACCGGGGATTCGCGTGGACACCGCGGCGTATCAGGACGGCGTGATTCCTCCTTATTACGACTCGCTGGTGGCGAAGCTGATCGCGTACGGGGAGAGCCGCGAAGAAGCCATTGCGCGGATGAAAAGGGCGCTGGATATGTTTGTGGTGGAGGGGATTTACACCACCATCCCGCTGCACAAACGCATTCTGACGGACGCGGAGTTTCTGGCGGGCCGCTACGACACTACGTTTTTGAATAAGAAGTAATGGCGGGTTGAACACCCGCCGCAGGTTGGAAACCTGCCCCACATGGGGCACTGCAAGCTACTGGCGGACGGTGAGCTGATTCACCACGCTTTGCACGCCCTTGACGTGCTTGGCCAGCTTTTCGGCCTTTTGGCGGGCGTGGTCGGTATCCACCGGACCTTTCAGAGTGACCACTCCGTCCTTTACCTCGACATCGATGCCCCCGCCTTTCACGTCGGTATCGGCCGCCAGGCGCATGCGCACCTGGTCGGAAATCGTGTCGTCGGTGACCGGGGCTTTGTTCTTGTCGCCCGCGAACGCCATCTCAGTGGGCAGGGTGAAGGTCGCAATAGAGATGGGCGCCAGAAGCAGGACAGTGGTGAGGATTCTCATGCTCACTCCATTATCACGGAAGTATCGCCGGTCATCGATCGCCAGTCGATGGCGTTCAGAAACGTGGGATCCTCGCGCCAGCCAGGCCGAACCTTGACGAAGAGCTCCAGAAAAACCTTCCGGGAAAACAACGATTCGATCTCCCTGCGGGCCTGGCTGCCGATGCTCTTCAGCATGGCCCCTTTCGCCCCGATCACGATCGCCTTCTGGCCGGGCCGCTCCACGTAGATAGTGGCGGCGATGCGCAGCAAACGCCCGCTATCCTCCCATTTTTCGATGAGCACGGCGATGGCGTGCGGCACTTCCTGGCGGGTGGTGGAGAGGATTTTCTCGCGGATGATTTCGGCGGCGAGGAAACGCTCCGGCTGGTCGGTGAGGTAGTCGGGCGGGAAGTATCGCGGCCCTTCCGGCAACCGGGCCACGATGGCCTTGCGCAACGGATCGAGCCCGTCGCCGGTGGCCGCGGAGATGGGAAAGTACTCTGTAAAATCGTGTAATTTCTGATAGGCCTCGAGCAGCGGTAACAGAGTGCGCTTGTCGCTGACGCGATCGATCTTGTTGAGAAGCAGGAAGGCGGGCGCCCGAACCTTGCGCGCCAGATCGACAGCTTCGCGGTCGGCCGCGGTGATGGGGGCGCTGGCGTCGGCCATGAAGAGCACCAGATCGCGTTCGTCGACGGCCGCGCGCACCGTCTCCATCATGCGCTTGTTGAACAGCGTGCCGGATTTGTGGATGCCCGGCGTGTCGATAAAGACAATCTGCGCGCCTGGTTCGTTCACCACGCCCTGGATGGAGGTTCGGGTGGTCTGCGGTTTCTCCGACACGATGGCGAGCTTGCTGCCGATGAGCGCGTTCAGCAGCGTGGACTTGCCGGCGTTCGGACGTCCAATGATGGACACGAACCCGGAGCGGTGTTTAGACATGGGTTTTCTTTTCGGCCCGGTACACGCGCACCTGTTCCACGCGCAATTCGTCGCCCGCGATGACCTCAATTCTGATGCCTTCGCGCTCCACCGCTTCGCCCGGATGCGGGACGTGCCCCAGCCATTCAGTGACCAGCCCGGCGATGGTGGTGGATTCTGTTTCCTCCTGCGGGCGGAAATCAAGCAGCTCGTGGAGGCGGTCCAGATCCAGACTGCCGGGCACGATGTAACGGCCGTCACCTTCCTCGCGCACGTCGCGCTCCGGTTCGTGTTCGTCGCGAATCTCGCCGAGGATCTCCTCCACCAGATCTTCCATGGTGGCGATGCCGGCGGTGTTGCCGTACTCGTCGATCACCACCACCATCTGGATGGATTGCTGCTGCATCTCCCGCAGCAGGTCGTTGACCGGCTTGGTTTCCGGCACCGCGCGGATGGGCCGCAGAAGATCGCGAATGCTGGTGAGCTTGTGATCCTGCGCATCCGCCTCGAACAGGTCGCGGACGTGCACGAAGCCGATGATGCGATCGATATTGCCTTCAAAGACCGGGATGCGCGAGTATTGCTCGCTGACGACGAGCTGGCGCAGGCGGTCGAGCGACGCATCCACGGGGATGGCCACAATCTTTGGCCGGGGAGTCATCACCTCGCGAACGGTCTTGTCGCCGAAGGCCACCACCGATTCGATGAGCTTGCGGTCTTCCTCTTCGAGGATTCCTTCGTCTTCTCCGGCGGAGATCAGCGCGTCGATGTGCTCGGCGGCGGTGGGCGGCTCGGCGGCGGACTGATCCGGGCGCGCCAGCTCCACCAGAGACTCGAAGAAACCGAGCGCGGCCACCAGGGGCTTCACGATGAACACGATGGTGCGCAGGAGGGGCATGAGCGGGATCAGCCAGCGGCCGGCAGTCTTGCGGTAGAGCACGTGCGGAATGACCCAGGTGGTGACCAGCATGATGAGCCAGGCGAACCCGAAGGCCTCCACGGCGGCTTGCCACAGCGGCTCGCGCGCGGCCACGCTGGATGCGAACAGGACGACCACCAGCAACAGCAGCAGCGTGTGCTTGACGATGGAAAAGGCCAGAGCGCCACGCTCCACGGTGAGACCGATGCGCTGTTGCAGGGAATCCTTGAACAGCTCGAGCGCGGGCAATTCGCGCGGGCGCAGCCGAACGGCCTCCATGTGCAGCACCTGGACCAGAGTGGCCAGGCACAGCAGAGCGCCAATAATCGCCACAGCGAGAATGGTGAGGGCGATCATCATGCAGTCACCGGCGAACTGGACACGCGGCGTAGGCGCTTTGGAACGCGACTGTCGTCGCGTGTCCTAATCGGCCGCAGCCAGGGTGGAGGGCAAGTCATTGGGTCGCCCGCTCTATCAGGCCGGCGGGCAGATCCAGGCGGCGGCGCCAGCGTTGTTCCACGCGCCGCATTTCGCCCCGGTCGCACTCGTGGTCCATGCCGGTGAGGTGCAGGACGCCGTGCAACATCAGGACGCGCACTTCATCGTCGACCGAATGCCCAAGACTGGCCGCCTGTTCGCGCGCGCGATCGAACGAGATAGCCACTTCGCCCAGGTGGCCGCCGGCGCCCGCGGGGAAAGACAACACGTCGGTGGCATCGTCCTTTTTCCGGAATTGGCGATTCAGGGTGCGAATCTCCTCGTCGCCGGTCACCAGGCAACAAAACGGCCGGCCGCCGGCCACATCCTGCTCCAGGCGGCGGGCGAACTCCAGCAGATCGCGGCGGCGAAGGGCCCGTGAGCGGATGCGAAAGAGAATCGAGCTTCGCTCGGAAGCCATGGCGGTGTGGGTCTATTCCTGAACGGTTTCTGCCTGGGCGGGTTCGACGGCCAGCCGCAGGGTGAGCTGGCTGCCAATGCCGAGCGTTTCGTTATAGCGCTCGTATGCCTTGACGATGCGCTGCACCAGGCTGTGGCGGACCACGTCACGCTCGTCGAAGTAGACGAAGCTGATGCCCTCCACGCCCTTCAGCACTTCCACCGCATCGGTGAGCCCGCAGCGCTTGCCGCCGGGCAGATCAATCTGGGTCAGGTCGCCGTTCACCACCATCTTCGAGTTGAAGCCCTGCCGGGTCAGAATCATCTTCATCTGCTCGGCGGTGCTGTTCTGCGCTTCGTCCAGGATGATGAAGCTGTCGTTCAGGGTGCGCCCGCGCATAAAGGCGATGGGCGCCACCTCAATCACGTTGCGTTCCAGCAGCTTCTCCACCTTCTCGCCTTCGAGCATGTCGTACAGGGCGTCGTAGAGAGGGCGCAGGTATGGGTCCACTTTTTCCTGCAAGGTGCCGGGCAGAAAGCCGAGGCGTTCGCCGGCCTCCACCGCGGGGCGCGTCAGAATGATGCGGCTGACCGATTTATTCATCAGCGCGGAAACGGCCATGGCCACGGCGAGATAGGTCTTGCCGGTGCCGGCGGGCCCGATGCCGAAGGCAAGGTCGTTGCGCTCGATGGCCTCCAGATAGCGGCGCTGGTTGATGGTTTTCGGGGCCAGGGTTTTCTTGCCGAAGTTGCGCTGGCGGCCGCTGTGCACCAGAGCCCGCAGGGTAACGTCGGCGTCCTCCGCCACCACGCGCAGATAGCTGTTCAGGTCGCCGTTCTTGAACTGATGGCCTTCCTTCACCAGGGCCACGTAGTCTTCGAGGATGGCGGCCGCGCGGATCACGTCGGCTTCTTCGCCGTCCAGCTCCAGACAGTCGTTGAGCAGACGCGTGCTGATTCCGAGGCCGGACTCGAGCACACGAATATTTTCGTCACGGGTCCCAAAGAGGGACTCGATCCCGCGGGAGATCTGAACGCTAAGTCTCATCCTGCGAGGGGGGACATGAAAAGGGGGTACCGCGAGGGGCGATCCACGACAATGCCCGTTCGGAACGAGCCGGCCGCGACTATCCGCTTGCGCGGAAGAGAAACAAACATCCAGCACCGATTATACCCCAAACAAGCCGCCTACGGCCGAAGCAAGGGGCGCTCTTTGCGCTGTCATCTCATAGAAACATGCTATGGACTTCGCCTTAGCACGCCCTTAGAATCGAGCAATATTCCGCGAAGAGTGGGCGCGCCTGGAGGCGTTCCCTGGGGTTATTCCTCGTTAAGGAGATCTTGCATGAAGTGTGCCCGTTTATGGGTCCTGGCGTTGCTTGTGTGCGCCATCACGGCCTATGCCCAACAGACCGATTCCGATCCGCTGCACATTGGCTCCGTCACGGTCTCCGGCAGCGTTCTCGAGCGCTACGAATTCTGGGACTTTTTCAACGGCCCCGGTCAGAACAACTACAGCTACTCGGGCACGCTCCTGCAGATCGCGCTGTCGCAGAAGAAAGAGCGCTACGACTGGACCCTCGATTTTGCCGCGCCTATCCTGCTCGGTTTGCCGAGTGAGGCGGTGCAAGCGTCGCCCTATGGTCAATACGGGCTGGGCGCATCCTATTTCGCGGCCGCCAACAAGAACACGGAAGCCGCGGGCTTTTTCGTCAAGCAGGGATTCGTTCGCCTGAAGGGCGATAACTCCAGCGTACAGTTGGGACGGTTCGAGTTCGCCGACGGAATGGAAGGGAAACCGAAGGACGCCACGCTGACCGCGTTGCGAGCCAGCCGCATCCAACAGCATTTGATCGGAACCTTCGGGTTTTCCGACGTCCGCCGCAGTTTCGACGGCGGACACTACGATTGGTGGTCCAACGGGTGGGATTTCACCGCGGTGGCCTCCATCCCGACGCAGGGCGTCTTCCAGACCGACGGCTGGGGCTGGGTGAGGACGCCGTTCGTCTACGCCGCGCTCACTCGCGACATCAGCTACGGCCATAGCAACGCGGAATGGCGCGTTTTCGGGATGTACTATAACGACGATCGCCCGGTGGTGAAAACCGATAACCGCCCCGCCGCCGCGAAGGCGCATGACTTCGGGGGCATCGACATCGCCACCTTTGGCGGCCACTACATTCAGGACGTCAGCACGAACATCGGTATGATTGACCTGCTGGCCTGGGGCGCGGCGCAGACCGGAAAATGGGGCACCGAAAATCAGAAGTCGGGAGCGGCGAATGGAGAGCTTGGCTTCCAGCCCAACGGCTTCGGCAGACTCAAGCCCTGGATCCGCACCGGATTGTTCTGGTCGAGCGGCGACGGCAACCCCAACGACAACACGCACGGCACGTTCTTCAGCATGCTGCCGACTCCGCGCGTTTACGCCCGCTTCCCGTTCTACAACGAGATGAACAACAGCGACGCGTTCGGCGAGCTGATCCTGCGCCCCTATAAACGGGTCACCTTTCGCAGCGACTTCCACGACCTGTGGCTCTCCAACAGCCACGACCTTTGGTATGGCGGAGGCGGCGCGTTTCAGCCGCAGACTTTCGGATTCCTCGGCCGCCCGTCCAACGGTTTGACCGGACTCGCCGACGTCTACGACACCAGCGGCGATTTTCAGATGACCCGGGCGCTGGCGCTGGGGCTCTATTTCGGATACGCCGAGGGCGGCGCGGTGATCAAAAAGATTTTCCCGAACGGGGCCGATTCGAAATTCGGCTACATTGAATTGAACTACGCTTTCTAAGGCCCCTGGCCTGCGCTCCGTCACCGTCGCGGTTCAGTAACTGCCGGCAACAGGGAGCAGCGTTATGGAGCCGCGCGCGTGAGGTGGCGGTTACTAACTAAGCCCCGCCGGCGTGAAAAACAAGGGTGCATCTTACAGGTGAAATCCTGGTATCGAAATCGCCCCCTTTTCTGTTAGCATGTGCGCATGCTGCCCGCCGGGAGAATACCGTTTGCGGTAGCCTTCTTTTTTACAGCGATTTTACAGGGCCAGGTGAGTGTCCTCACCTGGCACAACGACACGTCGCGGACCGGGCAGAACCTCGCGGAAACAATCCTCACCCCTCTGAACGTCAGCAACACGGATGTGTTCGGCAAGCTGTTCGTGATTTCCGTGGACGGCAAGGTGGACGCTGAGCCACTGTATGTGCCGTCTTTGGCGATTCCATCGAAGGGCACCCACAATGTCCTGTATGTCGTAACCGAGAACGACAGCGCGTACGCGTTCGACGCGGATACCGGAACGCAGCTCTGGAAGGTCAGCGCAGCGCTCTCTGGCGAAGGGCCTTCGGACGACCGGGGATGCACCCAGGTGACGCCGCAGATCGGGATCACCTCGACTCCGGTGATCGACCTGCAAAGTGGTCCGCACGGCACCATCTACCTGGTGGCCATGTCCAAAGACGCTTCGGGAAACTACTACCAGCGTCTGCATGCTTTGGATCTGACCACGGGGAGCGAGGAGTTCTCGGGTCCGATGACGGTTGCGGCAAGCTGGCCGGGCACCGGCGATGCCAGCGTCAACGGAACCGTCCCGTTCGACCCGAAACAGTATAAGGAACGCGCCGCGCTGCTGCTGTACGGCGGCGTTGTGTACACCACATGGGCCTCCCACTGCGATGCGTATCCGTATACCGGGTGGATGATGGGCTTCAGCGAGTCGACGCTGGCGCGGGTCAGTCTGATCAATCTGACGCCAAACGGGGGCGACGGGGCCATGTGGAATGCCGGCGCGGGCCCGGCGGTGGACGCATCCGGCAGCTTGTACGTGATGACCGCCAACGGCACTTTCGACCCCACGCTGAACTCCAGCGGCTTTCCCTCCGGCGGCGATTACGGCAATTCGTTCGTGCGGCTGGTGCTGAAAAGCGGCGCGCTAACGGTGGCCGACTACTTCACCATGTACAACACGGTCTCCGAATCGAACGGCGATGTGGATCTGGGGTCTGGCGGGTTTCTTCTGATACCGACGGTGGACGACGCGCAGGGGCACCCGCGCAGTCTTCTGGCCGGCGCGGGCAAGGACGCGCACTTGTACGTCGTCGACCGCAACAACATGGGCAAGTTCAATCCCAGCCTGAACGGGAATTACCAGGATTTGACGGGCGCCATTGGCGGGTCTTATTCCAGCCCGGCATGGTTCAACGGGACGCTGTACTACGGCGCGGTGAGTGACAACGTAAAGGCATTCCCATTGATCAAGGGCGAATTCAGCGCGAATCCAGCATCGAAATCGCCAACCGCGCTGGTATATCCCGGCGCCACGCCGTCGATCTCGGCGAACGGAACCGAAAACGCGATCGTGTGGGCGGCGGAGAACACGGGCACGGCGACCTTGCACGCCTACGATGCCACCAACCTGGCCACGGAGCTCTATAACACCAATATGGCTTCGGGCGGCCGCGATCAATTCGGAACCGGGAATAAGTTCATCGTGCCGATGATCGCCAACGGGAAGGTGTATGTGGGGACCACGTCGGGAATCGGCGTGTTCGGGCTGTTCTGCAGCGGCGCGCTCTCGGCGAACGCTCACGTGGTTGCGGGGGGCGGCGGTGGAACGGTTACGGTGACGGTTCCAACGGGATGCAACTGGACGGCGCAGACCAATTCGTCTTTCATCTCGCTCACCAGCTCGGCCGGGGGAACGGGCAATGGCTCGGTTTCCTACACCGTAGCTGCGAATACGGATGCGCCGCGCACCGGCACGCTCAGCATCGCGGGCCAGACCTTTACGATTACGCAGGATGGCCTGCCGCTGAGTTTCGTCCCCATGACGCCCTGCCGGCTGGTGGACACGCGCGCTTCCAACGGCGCATTTGGCTCGCCGTCGCTGGTGGCCGGGACAGCCCGCGAATTCGTGCTCCCGGACAGCACCAATTGCAGCGTTCCCAGCACCGCGGAGGCTTATTCCCTGAATGTGACCGTGGTGCCCAAGGGCGATTTGTCCTACCTCACCGTGTGGGCCAGCGGGCAGACGCAGCCGGTGACTTCGACGCTGAATTCTCTGGACGGGCGCGTCAAGGCGAACGCGGCCATCGTCGCGGCGGGAACCAGTGGAGGGGTGAGCGTGTTCGCCACCAACGCCACCGATCTGGTGCTGGATATCGACGGCTATTTCGTGTCCGCCTCGGGCAACCCGAGCGCGCTGGCGTTTTATCCGCTCGCGCCGTGCCGCCTCGCCGACACGCGCTCTTCCAGTTACGGCTCGCTGGGATCGCCTTCGCTGAGCGCGGGAGCGCAGCGCACGTTCGCGATTCTCTCCAGCGCCTGCAGCGTCCCCGGAGGCGCGCAGGCTTACTCCCTGAACTTCACCGCGGTGCCTTCCGGAGCGCTGGGCTACCTCACCGCCTTCCCGACCGGGCAGACGAAACCGCTGGCTTCGACGCTGAACGCGCCGACAGGCACCATTACGGCCAACGCGGCAATCGTGCAGGCGGGGTCCAGCGGATCGGTGGACGTTTATACCAGCAGCGCCACGAATCTGGTGATCGACATCAACGGATACTTCGGCGCGCCGGGAACGGGAGGATTGTCGCTGTACAACCTGACCCCCTGCCGGGTGGTGGACACGCGGCAGCTTTCGACGACGCCGTTCAGCGGCGAGATGGACGTCAACGTAACCGCAAGCGGATGCGGCGCGCTCGCGGCGGCCCAGGCCTATGTCTTCAACGCCACGGTGGTGCCGTCGGGACCACTGGGCTTTCTGACGTTGTGGCCGCAGGGCGGCACCGAGCCGTTGGTGTCAACTCTGAACGCCCTCGATGGAGCGGTCACTTCCAACATGGCGATTGTGCCCACCAGCAACGGGAGCATCGCCGCGGAGCCTTCCAGCGCCACACAATTGGTGCTGGATATCTTCGGATATTTCGCGCCCTGAGGGCGGGCGCCGTGTTCCGCGGCTAATGTGATATATAATTCAGCTTTGCAAGAGAGCTGAATCGTGAAATTTCCCAGGCGCCTGGCATGGCATGTTTGTGTTTGCGCAGCCGTCGTATCCTTGTTTGGCGCGCAAATCGACCCGCGGATCGCGACAACATACGACAAGCTCAGGCTGTCGTTTGAGAAGAATGCGGGCCAATATCGGGACGCGTCCGCCGATTATGTAGCCCATGGCGCGCGGTACCCGGTGGGTTTGTCCGGGCAGGGTGCATCCATCGCCGGACCGGGTGGCGCCAGCGGATCCTGGATACCCCGCAAGCCGGCGGGAACGCCGCCATTCACCGGAGAGCTCGACGTGAACGTCACCGCGAGCAGTTGTGGCGCGCCCGCGGCCGCCCAGGCCTACGTATTCAACGCCACAGTAGTGCCGCCGGGCAAGCTGGGTTATCTGACGCTGTGGCCGCAGGGCGTGGGAGAGCCGTTGGTGTCGACGCTGAACGCGGTGGACGGAGCCATCACTTCCAACATGGCGATTGTGCCCACCAGCAACGGGAGCATCGCCGCGGAGCCTTCCAGCGCCACGCAATTGGTGCTGGATCTGTTCGGTTATTTCGCGCCCTGAGGGCGGGCGCCCTCGCGGGACACGTATAATCTTAAGCGATGGACGTGTACGACGAGCTGTTCCGTCTGCGGCGTCTGGGGCAGAAGTGCGCCCTGGCCACCATCGTGCAAGTGAACGGCTCGATTCCCAGCTACGAGAGCGCCAAGCTGCTGGTGCGCGAAGACGGGTCCATGGTGGGCACCATCGGGGGCGGGTGTGTGGAGGCGGAGGTCTGGAACGCGGCCCGGGAGGTGATGGAAACGGAGCGCCCCAGGCATCTCAACTTCACTCTCGGGCAGGACGCCGCCTATGATAATGGCCTGATTTGCGGAGGGCAGTTGAGCGTGTTCGTGGAGCCGGTGGTGCCGCAGCCGCGCGTTTTCATCTTTGGCGCGGGGCACATCTCGAAAAGCCTTTCCAGGGTGGCCGGGCTGGCCGGGTTTGAGAGCGTAATCGTGGACAATCGCGAGCAGTACGCGAATTGCGAGCGCTTCCCCGATGCCGCGGAAGTGCACGCGGAGGAGTACGACGAGATCTTTCCGAAACTGGCCATTCGGGACACCAGCTACATAGTGATTGTGACCCGCGGGCACCGTGACGACATGCGCGTGCTGCGTCATGCGGTGACCACGCAGGCGCGCTACATCGCCATGATCGGCAGCAAGCGCAAGGTGCTTGGCGTGGTGAAGGAACTGGAGAAGGACGGCATTCCGCGGGCGGCCTTCGAACGAATTTTTGCGCCCATGGGTTTCGATATCGGAGCGATCACGCCGGAGGAAATCGCCATTGCGGTGGTGGCGGAGATGATCGCGGTGCGGCGCAACGCCGAATCCGCATGGCGGTCGCTTTCGAAATCGATCTTCGCGAATGAGAGTCCGCGGGTCTCTTCCCGGTGAACCGCGCGGAGATCGCCGGGGTGATTCTGGCGGCGGGCGCTTCCAGCCGCATGGGGCAGCCAAAAGCCTTGCTGGAATATAAAGGCGAGGCGTTTCTGCGCCGGCTGGCCAGGGTGCTGAGCGCGTCATGCGGCAAGGTGATCGTCGTGCTCGGGTACGATGCGGAGCGTGTGCGGTTAGCCGCGCCGCCGGACGCCGAAGTTGCCGTGAACCCCGCGCCGGAGCGTGGCATGCTGAGTTCGCTGCAATGCGGACTGCGCGCGGCAGGCGACGCCGCGGCGGTCTTGTTCCTCCCCGTGGATTATGGCGCGGTGAGCGGCGATACCGTGGCGCGTGTGGCGGGGGCGTCCGGCGAGGCGGAAATCGTGGCTCCGGTCTTCGACGGGAAGCACGGACATCCGGTGTGTGTTTCGCGCGCCATTGTCGCGGAATTGCTGGCGCTTCCGGAGACGGCGCAGGCGCGTGACGTCATCCATCGCCATCGCGCCGCCACCCGCTACATTGCGGTGGACGACGCGGGCATCATCGCCGACATCGATACGCCAGAGGACTACCGGGCGATGGTGGAGGCGGGACGATGAGGTTTTCTCCCCGGCTCATTGTGCGCGGCGTGGCGCTCTTTGTGCTGGTGGTGCTGGTGGCGGGGTTCGCGGCTCCTTATATAGACGCGGGCGCGTTCCGGGCTCGCGTTCAGGTGGCTCTGGAGAGCGCCCTGGGCCGGCCGGTGCACATTGGAGACGTCCATTACAGCCTGTTTACCGGGCCTGGCTTTCAGGTGGACAACGTTCTGATCGACGACGAGCCGCGGGCGGGCATCGAGCCGTTTGTGCACGTCGCTTCTCTGAAGGCGAGCATCCGGCTGGCCAGTCTGTTCGGGGGAAAGCTGGCTTTTTCCACGCTGCGGCTGGACGAACCCACGGTGAACCTGGTGCGCCCGGACAGCGACGTCTGGAATATTCAACCGTTGGTGGCGCACATGCTTGCGGGCCCGGGTCCGCACGAGAGCGTGCCGGACATCGAAGTGCGTTCCGGCCGTCTGAATTTCAAATTCGGCGACACGAAATCGGTGTTCTATATTTCCGACGCGGATGTGGATGTCTACCCGCGGTCGACCGGCGAGTTGATCGTGAAGTTCGAAGGCGCGCCCGCGCGCACGGATCGCGGAGCGCGGGTTTTCGGCATTCTGAGCGGACAGGGCGCGGTGCGGATGGGCAGCGGAAGCGAGAACCAGATCGCCATGACGCTGGACATGGAGCGCACTTCCATCACGGAATTGGGCCATTTGCTGGGCCTGCCGGACAGCGGCGTTCACGGGACGGTGATGGCGAGGGCGCACCTGAGCGGTGCGGTGACCCATCCGAGCGTGACCGGCGACCTGACCATTGAGGACGTGCACCGCTGGGACCTGACCACTCCGGCGAATGGCGAGGCGTGGACCGTGGCGTGGCGTGGCGAGGTGGATCTGCGCAACCAGCGGATTGAGATGGAGACCGAAGCGCCACCAAACCAAACCGCGCCCGTGGGAGTGAAGGTGACCGGGTCGGATTATCTGTCGGCGCCGAAATGGGAGGTGGAGGCCACGTTGAACGGGCTGCCGGCCGCATCCCTGCTGGGCACCGCGCGGCACATGGGCTTGCCCTTGCCGGAGGCGGTGACGGTGCAGGGGACGGTGAACGGGGCGCTGAATTATTCCGCGCAGCAGGGGTTAACGGGACAACTGGGGCTGGCGGACGCGTCGATCACGGTGCCCACCGCGGGTTCGGCGAGGATGGAGCACGCGCAGGCGGTGGTCTCGGGCGGGCAAATCGCGTTCGGCCCGGCGACGGTGACTCTGGATGACGGCCAGAGCGCGGACGTCTCGGCTACCTGGGACAGCGTTGCGCCCGCCGTGAAAGTGGGCGTGGAAAGCCGGGGCGTCGGCATCGCACGACTGCGGGATGCGGCCGCGGCGTTGTTGGGAAACGGTTCCGTTCCGTTGCTGGATGCGGCCACCGGCGGAGTGATGCGCGGCCAATTGCAGTATGAACAAAAGGGCGACGAGCCGGGAACGTGGAGCGGCCAATACACCGTGCAAAACACGCAGTTCGACGTGGACGGCCTGGCGGCTCCGCTGCGCGTGATTTCAGCCAGCATCGCCACCGGCGCGGACGCACTGGCCGTGACCAAACTGCGAGGCCGCGTGGGAAAGATCGAGTTTGACGCGGATTACCGCAGTGCGGGCGCGGCGCGTCCGAGCGCTCCCGCGCACTTGCGGCTGGCCATCGGGGAGGCCAATCTGGGCGAGCTGCAGCGCGTCCTGATGCCATCCCTGCGCCAGCCCGAAAGCCTGCTGACGCGGTTGCGGCTGCAGCGCGCCGTGGCGCCCGACTGGCTGAAGGAACGCAACATTGACGGGACGGTGCAGGTGAAATCTCTGGCGCTGGGCGACACCGTGCTGGGCAGCGTGGGCGGGGGGCTGCGCTGGTCCGGGACCTCAGTAACGCTGCACGATCTCACATGGGCGCTGGGCACCGCGACCGGCACGGGCGAAGTTACGGTGGCGCTGGGCGGTCCCGATCCAAAATATCATTTGAGCGGCCGCCTGGAAGACATCGACTGGCGCGACGGAGGTCTGGATGTCGAGGGGACTCTGGACGCCAGCGGGGTGGGGCTGGACCTGCTGGCCAACGCGCGAATGGAGGGAACGTTCACGGCGCGCGACGCCACGCTGGCGCCGGATGTGACCTTCGACGAAATTTCCGGGAACTACCATTTCACGGCGGCGGCGGTTCCGCGGCTGACTCTGGAAAAGGTTCAGGCGCGGCAGGAGCGGGACACGCTGATCGGCCAGGGGTTCTCCCAGGCGGACGGCCGCATCGCGCTGGATCTGACCAGCGGCCGCCGGCAGATTCGCTATATCGCGGCGGGTCTGGCGCTGGCGTCTGCCACGGCGGAGCCGCGGTGATGCTGTTGCCCTATCTCCATCGCGTGGCCGAACGCGAGGACCTCAGCGCCGCTGACGCCCACACGGCCATGCTCGGCATCCTAAGCGGGGACGCAACCGTGGCGCAGGTGGCGGCGTTTCTAGTGGCGCTGCGCATGAAGGGCGAGACCGCCGCGGAGCTGACCGGCTTCGCCCGGGCCATGCGCGAGAAATCCCACCGCGTCGACGTGGCGCTGGATGGCGAGCCGCTGCTGGATACGTGCGGAACCGGCGGCGATGGCGGGTGCACGTTTAACATTTCCACGATCGCGGCGTTTGTGACGGCGGGCGCGGGCGTGCGCGTGGCCAAGCACGGGAACCGCTCGATCTCCAGCCGCTGCGGCAGCGCTGATCTGCTGGAGGTGCTGGGGGTGCATATTCTCCCGGACGCGCGGCACGCGGCCGAGGCGATTCGTACCGTGGGGATCGGATTTCTGTTTGCGCCCGCGCATCATCCGGCCATGAAACACGCGCAGCCGGCGCGCCTGGAATTGAAGATGCGCACCGTGTTTAATCTGCTGGGGCCGTTGACCAATCCGGCGGGCGCGCAGCGGCAACTGATCGGCGCGCCTTCGGAACAGGCGGCGGATTTGATGGCCGGCGCGCTGGCTGAACTGGGGACGGAGCGGACGTTCGTGGTGCATGGCGCGGGCGGGCTGGATGAAGTCAGCACGGTGGGTGCGACGGTGGTTTTCGAGGTTGCGGCGGGGACGGTGACGCGGCGGGAGTGGGAGCCGGAGGATTTCGGCATGGCGCGCGCTGCGCTGGACGATGTGCGCGGCGGGGATGTGGCGCGCAATGCGGAGATTGCACGTGCGGTTCTGAGTGGTGCGCGCGGACCGCATCGGGACATTGTGCTGGTGAATGCGGCTGCGGCGCTGGTGGCGGCGGGCCGCGCGGAGACGCTGTTGGCGGGGGTGATGGCGGCGGGAGAATCGATCGACTCCGGGGCGGCGCGGGAGAAGTTGCGGGCGCTGGTTGAGTTCACGCTGGCGCGGGCTTCAGCGGGCTGAGTTCTTGTCAAAAGCGCTCACGATAAGCGCCATCCCCAGGCACATGACTCCAAGGATGAGGCCGATAACCGCGGCGGAGTCGGCTTTTGTCTCAAATGGAGTCTGATGTGGCCACGGATGGGATCCAAGAACAAGCCAGTGGACCACCGCCGGAACGGCCAGACTCCCGCACAGTATCCCGAGGAGTGCAAGCTCTGACCGCCGGATCATGAGAAGACCGGAGGCCATTTCGATGGCGAAGAGGAAAAAGACTATGAACACCGGCGCGCCCTTCAGGGTAAGCGAGTATTCTCCCACAGGGTGCTTGTAAGAGACATCGTCGGTGACGTACCTATGCCGGAATGTGTATACTTTTGTACAGGGATACACATCGGATGAGGACCAACATCGTTATTGACGACAAACTGATGCGGGACGCGCTGCGCGCGACCGGCCTGAAGACCAAACGCGAGGCCGTGGAGCTGGGTTTGCAGACGTTGCTGCGCCTCAGTAGCCAGGCACGGATCCGCCGGCTGCGGGGCAAACTGGACTGGCAGGGCGATCTCAACGCAATGAGGGCTGGCCGTTGATTCTTGTCGATTCCAGCGTGTGGATCGACTACTTCAAGGGAGCGGTCACGGCGCAGACGGAGAAGCTCGATAAGCTGCTTGGTCACGAACTGCTGGCCATTGGCGATCTGATTTTGACGGAAGTCCTGCAAGGCTTCGTCGGTGAACGCGACTTTAACGAAGCCAGGAAAATGCTGACGTCGTTGACGGTTGTGGAGTTGGGCGGGCAGGAAATCGCGATACAGGCGGCGAGAAACTTCCGGGCGCTGCGCAACCGCGGGGTGACCGTTCGCAAGACCATCGATACCGTGATTGCCACTCGATGTATCGAGAGCGGCTACGATCTGCTGCATAGCGACAAGGATTTCGCGCCGTTCGTCCAGAATTTGGGTTTGCGCGTGGTGGGTTGACGTCACGGGGTTCGGGAGGGGCATACCGAATCGGCGCAGAGTAAGCTTAGGACGATGGGCAGCGCAAAGGAGATCGAGGAAGCTGGTCTGAGGCTCTCCGCAGCCGAGTTGGCCGCCTTCCGAGAGTGGGTCGCCGAATTTGACGGACAGGCGTGGGATAGCCGGTTTGAAGACGATGTCGCGGCGGGGCGGCTGGATACGCTGGCCGACGAAGCTGTCGAGGATCTGCGAGCGGGCCGTTGCACGGAGCGGTGACACACCGTGCCAACCGAGGTTTTGGAGTTATTATCGGGAGCTCTTGCCGCCGAAGGTTGTCGCGCAGTAGCGCGCATTTGTGGTGCGCCGGTTGCGCAATTCCTTAGAGAGCGTCGCCCTTGGCGGCTTGACCACGGAGAAGAAAGGTCTTCGGGTATGGCCCGCGGCCGCAGATCTTGAACGAGCCGAAATCCTTGTACCAGTCGGTCTCCGGGACTTCCGGCCTCGTTTCAATCCATAGTCGAAGCTGATTCAGATCGGCGATGCCGATGGAGCGATCGCGCATTCGGTCGATCAGATGCCTGCGAACGCCAGCCGGGAGATTGTCCCAGCTCTCGATCTTCGGCATCAGTTGCCGAAGACCATACGGCCCATCTGATCGCCCAGCTGTTTTACTTCTTTGGGATCGGTGGCGCTCCGGAAGCGCTCGGTGAGATCGAAAAACTCCTGCTGTTTCTGTCTTTCCGCTTCGATGCCATTTTCGATGAGCTCCACCAGCATGCGGTTGGCGCTGAGACGGCGGGTCCGCGCCATCGTCCGAACCTGCGCGGCAACGGTTGCGGGCAGGCTGACGCTCTGCCGCACGGCTTTGTTGGTGGTTCTCATTACACCATTATGCACCAGATTGGTGCCGCGCCTTCGTTGCCTAGAGTTGCGGGACTGTTAGCGCAGCCTGTCGGTCGCTTGCCTCATGGGAGCCAGCCCACTCTTCAATCATCTAAACTGTACTGAATGATCCGCAATGCCGCTCTTGAGGCGACAGAGCCGGGCCTAAAGAAAGAAGGAGAACAGGATGGCATCAGATCCCAAACAGAAGCCATCGGCGTGGGGAGATTGGCACTATTTCTTGTGACTGGTCGGCCTCTGGTTCATTTGCAAAGGCGCGTGGTACAGCAAGCTAAGGTACTCCATTCAATACGGTGTCCCTTATAGCCAGGTGACAAAGGCCAATGAGCCGCGCGGCTGCGATTGGCTGAAAGCTCCCATTGGAGACAAGGATTGTCATTATGAAATACAGGTGAGCACCGTACGCACGGCCTTTGACGCTCACGGCAAACCGATTGTTTCATTTGACGAGGGAGCGACATGGTTGCCCAATGACGCAGTACCTCCTGCTAAGTCCGAGGTGGTCCTGCCCTGGAAGAAAAGCGACGACGAATAGCAGAAGCGACGCCCCAAAATGAAAAAGCAGGCCAGAAGGAGGTAGACTTAAGCGACATGGGCATCCCCATCAATGACCCACCTCCAACGTTGGCCAACTCCAGTAGGAAAATGTGGTACTCGCAGTTGGACCAGCTACGCGTTGCCGTCGTGACTGAACGACCGACTGGGCGCTTCACGCCAAGATCGTCGCATGTCGGCGAGAATGCCAGCAACGCCTATCAAGGTACGCCTCGAACGACCTTCCGTGATGCCGCGGCAGATGCATTGCGCATGGCACGACAACAAGGCGCCCTCGTTGATCCCGGACTTTGGTGGCGCTATTTCCGCGGCTAGAACAATCCGGGCTCAGGTTCAGCCAAGAGACTCGAGGCGAAACCCGACCGCGCGCTCGGCCGTTGTATCGCAGCACGCCCGGAAACTCCCAACGCATGTGGTCGTGTAGAAACATCCCACCACACTCTGCTATACTCGTACTTCGTGATCACCCAAGCCCACGCCCATCACCATCATCACCTTCACGGGTGACGGGCGGGTCTGTGATCGCGTATCGCAATTCATAAAACCTGGCCCGCCACGCCGAAAGGTCTGGCGGGTTTTGTATTTTCGGAGTGCTGGTATGATTCTCGACTTCAACAAACTCGGTGGTCTGGTTCCGGCCATCATTCAGGATGCGGCCAGCGGCCGTGTGCTCATGCTCGGCTTCATGAACGACGAATCCTTCCGCCTGACCGTGGAGACCGGCTTTGCCACCTTCTTCAGCCGCTCGCGCAACAAGCTCTGGCTCAAGGGCGAGAGCTCCGGGCACCGGCTTGTGGTGAAGGAAATCTCCACCGATTGCGATCAGGACGCCGTGCTGGTGAAAGTGGAAGCGCTGGGGCCGGGCGTGTGCCACGAAGGCTACGAGAGCTGCTTCTTTCGCCGCCTCGACGATGGCCAGTGGCAGGTGACGGACAAACAATCATTCGATCCCCAGGCCGTCTACGGAGGGAAATCATGAAGCTCAAGCTGGGCATTCCCAAGGGCTCGCTCGAGAACGCCACGGTGGATCTGTTCCGCCGCGCCGGTTTCAACATCACTACCAGCAGCCGCTCCTACTTCCCCGCTATCGACGACCCGGAGATTGAGTGCATGCTCATTCGCGCGCAGGAAATGGCGCGCTACGTGGAGGACGGCGTTCTGGATGCCGGGCTCACCGGCCGCGACTGGGTGGAGGAAACCGAGGCGAAAGTGGAGACCGTGGCCGACCTCATCTACGCCAAACAGAGCTTCGGCAAAGTGCGCTGGGTGCTGGCGGTGCCGGATGGGTCGGCGTTTCATTCGGTGAAGGATCTGCAAGGGAAGGTCATCGCCACGGAGCTGGTGCAGGCCACGCGCCGGTATCTGGAGCGCAACGGCGTCACCGCGAAGGTAGAGTTCAGTTGGGGCGCGACGGAGGTGAAGCCGCCGGTGCTGGCCGACGCCATCGTGGAGGTCACCGAAACCGGATCGTCGCTGCGCGCGAACAACCTGCGCATTGTGGAGACGGTGCTCGAATCGAACACGCAGCTGATCGCCAACACCGATTCGTGGAAAGACGAGTGGAAGCGGCGCAAGCTGGAAGACATCCGCATGCTGCTGGAAGGGGCCATCAATGCGCTGGGCAAAGTGGGGCTCATGCTAAACGTGCAGAAGGGCGAGCTGCAGGCGGTGCTGGCCGTGCTGCCAGCGCTGAAGAAGCCCACCATTTCCAGCCTCAGCGACAGCGACTGGTTCGCGGTGAACACCATCCTCGATGAATCGACGGTGCGGACGATCATTCCACGTTTGAAGGAAGCCGGGGCGCAGGGGATTGTGGAATATCCGCTGAACAAGATTGTGATGTGAGCGATTGAGTATGTTGCGCATTCTGGACATCAACGACGCGCAAGAGCTGTTCACGCGGAAAGCCGTGCGGCTGGCCGAGGCGGAGCGGGTGGTGGCGCCCATTCTGGAAGACGTGCGCCAGCGCGGCGATGCGGCGCTCATCGAATACGCGCGCAAGTTTGACGGGCTTGACCTGAAACAGGTCCGCGTGCCGGGGGCGGAGCTCGCCGCGCCGCTGAGTGCCGGGTTCCTGCGGGCCGTCGAAATGGCCGCCAGGAACATTCGAGCATATGCGGAAATGCAGTTGCCACGCGAGACGTGGGTGGATTGCGGCGATGGACGGCGACTGGGCCACATCGTGCGGCCACTGGAATCGATGGGCGCGTATATTCCGGCGGGACGTTATCCCCTGCCCTCCACACTGCTGATGACGGTGATTCCCGCGCAGGTGGCGGGCGTTCGCACCATCTGCGTCGCGTCGCCGAATCCCAGCGCGGAGATTCTGGGCACGGCGCGATGGCTGGGCGTGGGCAACGTGTTTCGCATGGGCGGCGCGCAGGCCATCGCGGCCATGGCCTTCGGGACGGAAAGCGTGCCAAGGGTGGACCGCATTGTCGGACCCGGCAACATCTATGTGGCCGCCGCGAAGAAGCTGCTGGCGGGCGAAGTGGGGATTGATTTTGTGGCAGGGCCGACGGAGATCGTCATCATCGCCGCCGAAGGCGACGCGCGCTGGATTGCCGCGGATATGCTGGCGCAGGCGGAGCACGATGTTGAAGCGTCGGCCATCCTGCTTACAACGTCGCGAGAACTGGCCGAGCGAGTGGCCGCGGAGGTGGCGCGCCAGTTGGAGACGCTGCCCACTGCCGCAGTGGCATCCGCGGCGATTCGCGCGAACAGCGCGGCCGTACTGGTGTCGTCGCTCACGCAGGCGGTGGAAGCGTCGAACCAGCTTGCGCCGGAGCACCTCGCGCTTCATGATGCATCGCTCCTGCCCGGCATTCAACACGCGGGCAGCGTCTTCCTGGGGGCGATGAGTACGGAAGCCGCGGGTGATTACGCGTCCGGGCCGAATCACGTTCTGCCCACGTCCGGCGTGGCGCGCATACGTGGGGGCTTGTCTTCCGCGGATTTTGTCAAAGTGATCTCGGCGCAGGAACTTACTCCAGCGGGACTGGCCAATCTCGCGCCGGCCGTCACCACGCTGGCGCGCGCCGAGGGTCTGGAGGGGCACGCCCGCTCCGTGGAGGTCCGGCTTGGCGGCAATTGACCAATTCGATGCGGCTCTGCCCCGCAGTCCAATGGAGACCCCTCATGTCCAGAAGTGAAAGGCGGTCCGCGGATCTGCCACCCGGCGTGCTGGAGCCGCGCGACGCGGTGCTTCGCATGGCGCCCTATTCGCCGCCCACCGGCGGGCGCGCGGACAAGCTGCGTCTCGATTTCAACGAGAACACCGTGGGCGCATCGCCGCGCGTCATTGAATTTCTGAAGCAGCGTCTCTCCGAAGCGCAGCTCTCCGTGTATCCCGAATACAGCGAAGCCAAGCGCGACCTCTCGGCATATTTCAAAGTGGACGCTGACGATTTCATCCTGACCAACGGCACCGACGAAGCCATTCAGGTGCTCATTAACACCTACGTGGATGACGAGGACGAAGTCATCACGCTGGCGCCCTCCTATGCCATGTACCGCTTCTACGCCGAAGTGGCCGGGGCGAGCGTTCGCGAAGTTCCCTACCGCCCGGACAATCTCGCGTTTCCGTTCGAAGAGTTGCTGGAAGCCATCACGCCCGAAACGCGCGCGGTGTTGATCGCGAATCCGAACAACCCCACTGGCACCGGCACCACGCGCGCGAATCTGGAACGGATTCTGCAGAAGGCCGAAGGCGCGGCGGTGCTGGTGGATGAAGCCTACTACGAATTCAGCGGCGTCACCATGCTGCCGCTCCTTAACGACTACCCGAACCTTTTCGTAAGCCGCACATTCTCGAAAGTGTTCGGCATGGCGGCGATGCGCGTTGGTTGCCTGTTTTCGGAATCGGGCAACGTCGAGTTCCTGCAAAAAGCACAATCGCCATACAGCGTAAATATGATTGGCGCGCTGGCCGCCCGCGCGGCGGTGCAGGACACCGACTACATTCGCAAGTACGTGACGGAAGTGCTGGCGGCTCGCGAACTGCTTTACGTTGGGCTCGAAGCCCTCGGCATCCCTTACTTCCCCAGCCAGGCGAACTTCGTGCTGTTCCAGGCGGGCGCGCGGGCCATCTCCATTCGCGATGGATTGCGCCGGCGCGGCGTGCTGGTGCGCGACCGCAGTTATGAAATCGCCGGCTGCGTGCGCGTCACCGTGGGCACCCGCGATCAGGTTCGGCGCTTCCTCTCGGAGTTGCAGCAGATATGGTGAAACCTCTCTTGAAAGCAGGCTGCCAGCCTGCGCCTGCGATCATCGTGTTCGACATGGATGGCGTGCTGGTGGACGTCGCCGAATCCTATCGCGAGACCATTGTTCGCACCGTCGAGCACTTCACGGGGCGAACCATCGAGCGCGCGATCATTCAGCAATACAAGAACCAGGGCGGCTGGAATAACGATTGGGAGCTGTCGCAGAGAATCTGCGCCGACCTCGGCGTGACCGTCGAATACAACACGGTAGTCGAGTATTTCAATCACTTGTTCCTCGATGGCGGGTTCATTCATCGCGAGCGATGGCTGGCCAGGCCGGGCCTGCTGGAGGGTCTGGCCAGCCGCTATGAGCTGGCCATTTTTACGGGCCGCAACATGCTGGAAGCCCGCATCACTCTGCAGCGCGAAGGCTGGCTGGAGCGGTTTCACATTGTCTGTACCGACGATGTGGTGAACACCAAGCCGCATCCGGAGGGCCTGTTGAAAATCATGGCGTGGCGGCCGGGCGAGGAACTGCTCTACATTGGCGACACGGTGGACGATGCCCGCAGCGCCCGCGCCGCGGGGGTGAACTTTATCGGAATCGCCGCCGGCGACGAGGTGCTCGCCGGTCTGCTGCACCGCGAGGGCGCGGCCGCCGTGCTGAAGGACATCAATGAACTGGAGGATCTGCTGTGCGCCGCGCATCCATAAACCGAAATACCAAAGAGACGCAGATCGCCGGACGATTGAATATCGACGGCGCGGGCACTTACGAGATTTCCACGGGCATTCGCTTCTTCGATCACATGCTGGAGCTGTTTGCGAAGCACGGCGCGTTCGATTTGAAACTGAAGGCCACGGGCGACCTCGACGTGGATCAGCACCACACCGTGGAAGACGTGGGCATCACGCTTGGCCAGCTCTTCGCGAAGGCTCTGGGAAACCGGCGGGGGATCAATCGCGCGGGCTATTTCGTGCTGCCCATGGATGAGACGCTGGCGGTGGTGTCGGTGGATTTGGGCGGACGTCCCGCGCTGGTTTACAAGGACCTGGTGAAAGTCCGGCTGGTGGGAGATCTGCAGGCGGAGCTGATGGAGGATTTCTTCGGGGGGTTCGTCAATCACGCGGGCGCGAACCTGCACGCGAAGGTGATGTACGGCAGGTCGAGCCACCACAAGATTGAGGCAATTTTCAAGTGCTTCGCACGGGCGCTGCGTTACGCTTGCTCGAAGGACGAGCGGCTGAAAGATCAGTTGCCTTCCACGAAGGGGTTGTTATGAAACGGAATTGGCCGCTGATAAACGCCGATGAACGCCGATTCAAAAATCCTATCGGCGTTTATCGGCGTTCATCGGCGGCTTATAGTTTATGATCACCATTCTCGATTATGGCGCGGGCAATCTCCGCTCCGTCCAAAACACGCTTGCCGAGATTGGAGCGGAGTTCAAGGTGGTTCGCGATGCAGCATCGCTCGGCCGCGCCACGAAAATCATCCTGCCGGGCGTAGGCCACTTCGGACAAATCATGCGCGCGCTCGATTCGCTGCAAGTGCGCGACACGCTGGTGGAACGCATTCGCGAGGGCGTCCCGTTCCTGGGCATCTGCCTCGGCCTGCAGGCTCTGTTCGAGAGCAGCGAGGAAGCGCCGGAGTGCGCCGGCCTCGCACTGTTTCCAGGAACGGTTCGGCGTTTCGCCGCGGATGTGCGCTGTCCTCACATGGGCTGGGACAACCTTGACGTGAAGCCCGCCGCGCGGCTGTTTGGCGGCGTGGCGACGGGGCCATATCTCTACTTCGCGCACAGCTACTATGCGCCAGTGGTGGAGGCAACGGCCGCCACCTGCACCTATGCGACCCCGTACACGGCGGCGCTCGAATGCGGCAACGTTTTCGGAGTGCAGTTCCATCCCGAGAAATCCGGGCCGGTTGGCCTGCGCATCGTGAAGAATTTCGTGGAACTCTGATGCTGGCCAAACGAATTATCCCCTGTCTCGACGTCACCGCCGGGCGCGTCGTGAAGGGCGTCAACTTCGTGAACCTGCGCGATGCCGGGGACCCCGTGGAGCTCGCCGAACGCTATAACGATCAGGGGGCGGACGAATTAGTGTTTCTGGACATCACCGCGTCGAGCGACGCGCGCGACACCATGGCCGACGTTGTGGCACGCACCGCGCGCAAGGTTTTCATCCCGCTTACGGTGGGCGGTGGGATTCGCTCGGTGGCCGACGGCCGCACCATGCTGCTCTCCGGCGCGGAAAAAGTCAGCGTGAACACCGCCGCGGTGCGCCGTCCTGATTTGATTCACGAATTAAGCGAAGAGTTTGGCGCGCAGGCGGTGGTGCTGGCCATCGACGCGCGGCGCAACGCACATGGCGGCTGGAACGTGTTCACGCGGGGTGGCCGGGACGACGAAGGTATCGACGCCATCGAGTGGGCGCAACGCGGCGAAGCACTGGGCGCGGGCGAGATCCTGCTCACTTCCATGGACACCGACGGCGTGCAGCAGGGTTTCGATTGCGCTCTCACTTCCGCCGCCTCGCGCGCCACGCACATTCCGATCATTGCTTCCGGCGGCGCGGGCCAGCTCGAACATTTCAGCCGCGTGCTGACCGAGGGACTCGCCGATGCGGCGCTGGCAGCTTCGATATTTCATTACGGCACCTACACGGTCGGCGACCTGAAGCGCCACCTCGCCGGGTGCGGCGTACCGGTGAGGCCCGCGGTATGATCCTGCCGTGCATCGATCTCATGGACGGCAAGGTGGTGCAGCTGGTGCAGGGGCGCGAAAAGGCGCTGGAAGGGGATGCGCCGCTGGTGATGCTGGAGCGGTTCGCGGCCTTCCCGCAGATCCAGGTGATTGATCTCGATGCGGCCATCGGGAGCGGCGCCAATGACGATCTGGTGGAATTGCTGGCCGCGCGCGCGACGTGCCGGGTGGGCGGCGGAGTGCGGACCGCCGAGCGCGCCCGCAAACTGGTGGAGCAGGGGGCCCATCGCGTCATCGTGGGAACGGCGGCGTTCACGCCCGCGCTGGAGGAGATCGCCAACGCGATCGGCCGCGAGCGGGTGGTGGTCGCGCTCGATTCGAAAGACGGCCGCATCGTGGTGAAAGGCTGGCGGGAGAAAACGGAGTTCACCGCCGAAGAAGTGCTCGAGCGTTTCGAGCCGCACTGCTCCGGGTTTCTTTGCACCTACGTGGACAAGGAAGGCATGATGCAGGGCACGGATCTTGCCTGGTTCCGCCGCCTGCGCGCCGCCACCGCGCACGAAATCACCGCGGCCGGCGGCATCACCACGCTGGATGAGGTTCGCGAGCTACAGCGGATGGACATCCACGCCGCCCTGGGCATGGCGGTCTACACGGGAAGGCTCAGCCTCGCGGAACTGGCGGCGCTGCAGTAGCCCCGATTAATCGTTGCCGCTGCTGAAGCCAACCCACACGGTGGCTTCGGGCACCGCGTTGCTGTTGAAATCGTTCTTCAGGCCGGGCACGTAATGGTAATCGAACTGGGGCCGAATGAACAGGTGATGGCTCAGAAAGAACTGAACGCCGACTCCGGCGTGAACCTGAAAATGTGAATCGGTGCCGACGGGTTCAACCTCGGTGCTGCAGGCGACGTTGGCGACGCAGCCGCTCTCCGAGTAACCGAAGCTCGTTCTCTCGCCGCCAATTCCACCCTGCACAAGGAGCGCTACGCGCTTGGTCGAGTAGGGGGCATAGACGCCATTAAAGTCGTAGAACATGGTGCGGTCAGTCAGCGGACCGTAGCTCTTTTGGGAGGGCTCGACATTGAATTCGGCGCCTACGCCGAAATGCTTGCGCAGCATGATGTCTCCTCCAAAGCCCAGGAAGAAGCCGTTCATGCTTGAGGTGGCCTGGCAATAGGTGTCCCCGGAATTCGGCACGCATGAGCCAAAAGCGTTGGTGGGAGAGTTCGCATTGTCGATGCCCATGCCATTCGCCTTGTCAAATGCCGCCCCGAAGCCCATGCCAATATCGACCGCGCTTTGCGCGCTGGCAACCGCCGCGCCGAACGTCAATAATGCGCCGAACAAAAAACAACGGCCTGCTATTTTCACGAGATCTCCCCTAAGCGTTTTAATCGTGCGAAACGCATCCCGAAATGTAACGTAGCTTTCGGATGCGCTCAGGCGCGGACAAATTCAGGTCCACGCCGGTCTATTCGCTGAAACTGGGACGCCCGAGGCACAGGAGCCGTTTCAGTCTTAGGCGGATTAGGCGCTGGTTCGACACAAACCTTTACAAATGCCGGCGCGCCCGGAAGCGGAACGCGTAGGGATTCACTTCCACTTCCACATTATTGAAACCGGCGGCCTCCAGGCGTTGCGGGAATGTGCGCGGGTCCACCACAACCATGGTGTCGAACAGATGCAGCAGGCCGAACCCGCGGCTGTACAGACTGTCCACGCCCGCGAAAATTCCACCGGGCCGCAGGACTCGCGCCACCTCGGCAAGCAGGCGGTCCTGGCGGGCTTGCGAAGGGACGTGATGCAACATGGTGAAGCACACCGCGCTGTCGAAAGTTGCGCCGCCGAGGGACATGGCGGTGGCGTCCTCATGAAGCACGGTGACGTTACGGCCGCTCATGCGATGAGCGAGCGAAGCCGCGAGCCGGTCGTCAATCTCCACGCAGGTGAGGTGAGAGACACGCGCGCGCAGCAGGTCGGTGGTGAGGCCAGGCCCGGGACCCACCTCCAGAACATCCGCGCCGAGATCCACGCCGTCGAGCACCCATGGCAGGATATGTGTCTCTACGGTTTTCTGCCAGCGCGCGGAGCGGCACAACCACCGGTGGACCCGATTCATGCGTGGGCCACGTGCTGGCTGATGCTGAGGGTGTTGCCGTCCGGGTCCTTGAACCACGCCACTTTATCGCCGGTGGGCGCAGTCCAAATGCCATTTTCATTCTTTACCCATTCGTAGTGCTCCAGTTTGATACCGCCGCTCTCCAGTTGCTTCGCGGCGGCAATGATATCCGGAACTTCCCAGCCAAGGACGGTCCAACGCACCGGTGGAATCTCGCCCACGGGCACCACTCGCAGCATGGTGCCGTTCGCGTCGAAGACCAGGGCGAACTGGTCTTCGCTTACCAGGGTGAGACCCAGCTTGTCACGATAGAACGCCCTGGCGGCGTCGGCGTTCCTTACGGCGAGGAACGCAATGAGGTTATAGGAACCGAGCATGAGCCAAGTGTGGCTCTGTCGCCGGGACGCCGATACGCCATAATATATCTCTGATGCGACAAGGCGGCCTGATCACCGAGTACGACCCGCAGCCGGGCGTCTCCATTGCCACTCTGGCCTGGGATTACCCACCTGGCTGCCTGGTGCCGGAACACGCCCACGGCTCCGACCAGCTCATCTACGCGACCCGCGGGGTGATGGAGCTGTCGGTGGGGCAGAGTTTCTGGCTCATTCCGCCGCACTTCGCCCTGTGGATTCCGGCGCGCACGGCCCACCGGATTCGCATGCCCGCGGCCGTGGCCATGCGTACGCTGTATTTGCGGCGGCGGCTGGCGCCAGGGCTGCCGGACACCTGTACGGTGCTGCACGTAACGCCGCTGCTGCGCGAGCTCATCGTGGAGGCAGTGCGAACGGGCCAGCTTGGCAACCGCGACCGCGATCATCGCGCGCTGCGGGATCTGCTGGTGGCGCAGTTGCGCATGGCCACGCCCATCCCCACGGGCGTGTCGCTTCCTCTTGACCGCCGGGCGCTGGCCGTCGCCCAGACGTTGATGGCCAACCCGGCCCGCGGCACCGCATTGCACGCTTTGTGCGCGCGCGCGGGCGCCAGCGTCAGAACCATTGAACGGGCGTTCCGGAAGGAAGTGGGAATGGACTTCGAATCCTGGCGGCGGCAGGTGCGCCTGATGAAAGCCATCGAGTTGCTGGTGCAAGGGCGTTCGGTGAAGGAAGTTGCTTTTGATGTCGGCTACCGGCAGCCCAGCGCCTTTGTACAGATGTTCCGGAAGACCATGGGGACCACGCCCAGGGCCTGGGCGAGCCGGTGAATACCGCGCGCGGCACCGCGTTTCAGATCCTGCTGCGAGTGGAGCAGGGCGCGTGGGCTTCGGAGCTGTTGACCGCGCACACGCGGGACCTCGATCCGCGCGATGCCGGGCTTGCCTGGGAGCTGGTGCTCGGCACTCTGCGCCGCCAGGCGCAGCTCGATTACGTGATCGGCCAGCTCGCGCCGCGCAAGCTCGACCTTGCAGTGCGCATCGCCTTGCGCCTGGGGTTGTATCAATTACGGCATCTGGAGCGGATACCGGCGCATGCCGCGGTTGCCGAGTCTGTGGAACTGGTGAAGGCGGCGGGCAAGCGGTCCGCGGCCGGGCTGGTGAACGCGGTTTTGCGGCGGGCGCCGCGGGGGGAAGTGGCATGGCCGGATCGCGCCACCGCCCTCTCCTGTCCGCAATGGTTGCTGGCGAGATGGGAGCGCCAGTTCGGCGCGGAAACGGCCGCCGGAATCGCGGAAGCGGCCCTGCACCCGCCCGTGGCGCAGATCGCGTCCACCGGCCGCATGCAGGATGTTGGGGCGCAGTCGATTGTCCCGCTGCTGCGTATCGAGCCCGGCCAAAACTTCCTCGACGTCTGCGCCGCGCCCGGCAACAAGACCGCGCAGGCGGTGGAAGCCGGCGCCCACGCCGTGGCCTGCGATCTGCACCTTCACCGCTTGCGCGCGCTCGCCGGCATCGGGTGTCCTCGAACGGTCCTGGACGCCACGCGGCCGCTGCCTTTCTCCGCGCGGTTCCAGCGCATTCTGGTGGATGCGCCCTGTTCCGGGACAGGCACGCTCGGACGCAACCCGGAGATCAAGTGGCGCGTCCAACCCTCTGATTTGATTGATCTTCATAAGCGACAAGTGGCCATCCTGCGGAACTCGTTGCAATGTCTGGCTCCCGGCGGTGTGCTGGTCTATTCCACCTGCTCCCTGGAGCGCGAGGAGAACGAAGATGTGATCGCGGAAATTGGAGGAAACCCGGCCGTTCATCGTAGAATTCCTGGCGCGGACCTGGGGGACGGGTTCTTTGCGGCGGTGCTGACATCGCTGTGCTAACATCGGGGTTACCCGCAAATGGTTGAGATTCTTCCCTCTATTCTTGCGGCAGACTTTGCGCGGCTGGGCGAACAAATCGCGGCCGCCGAGCGTGGCGGGGCGGGGCGCTTTCACCTCGACGTCATGGACGGGCATTTTGTGCCGAATTTCACCATCGGGCCTCCCGTTGTGGAATCCATCCGCAAGTTCACCCGGGCAAAACTGGACGTCCACCTGATGATCGAAGACCCCAATAAGTACGCTCCGATCTTCATCGAAGCCGGCGCCGATGCGGTATCCGTCCATCAGGAAGTGTGCCCGCATCTGGACCGCACCTTGCGCCTGATCCAGGGCGAAGGCGCGCTGGCGGGGGTGGTGATTAACCCGTCCACTCCGGTTTCCCTGCTGGAAGACGTGCTGTACCTGGCCGACTACGTGCTGGTGATGAGCGTGAATCCCGGTTTCGGCGGGCAGAAGTTCATCGAGCATGCGCTCGGCAAGGTGCGCGCGCTGGACGCGCGGAAGAGGGAACTGGGTTTGCGATTCCCGATCGAGATTGATGGAGGGATAACCCTCGCTAATGTCGCCGGCGCGGTTCGGGCGGGGTGTGACTGGATCGTGACAGGGTCGTCGATCTTTCACACTGGCGATCCGGAACTGGCCACGTCGGAGATGCGTAAGGCCGCCGAAGGGGCGCGGGCGGTGCTCGCCTGAACGCCGCCGCGGCGCGTATGGTATTGTACGGGGAAAAGTTCTGTATGGTTCGTCAACAAACGTTCGTTGCCCGGCCGCTCGCTGTGTTGCTGGGGCTGGGCTTGCTTGCCTCCGTGGGTTGCCTCCACAAGAAGTATGAGAACCCCATCAGCAAGAACACCAGCCAGCCGGACAAGGTGCTGTTCGACAAGGCGGTGGTGGATATCGAGCACGCCCGCTTTGAAGTGGCCCGGATCACCCTGAACACGCTGATCAACACCTACGACCAGAGCGAATACCTGGCCAAGGCCAAGCTGGCCATTGCCGATTCGTGGTACCGCGAGGGTGGCACGCACGGGATGGCGGAAGCCGAGGCCGAGTACAAGGACTTCGAACTCTTCTATCCCACCATGCCGGAAGCCGCCGAGGCGCAGAACCGCGTCTGCATGATTCATTACCGGCAGATGGATAAGGCGGACCGCGATGCCGCGGAGGCCTTGCGCGCCGAAGACGAGTGCCGTGCGCTGCTGGTGCAGTATCCCAACAGCAAGTACGTGACGGAGGCGACACAGCGGCTGCGCGAGATTCAGGAGGCGCTGGCCGAGGGCGAAATGCGCGTGGGCCTTTTCTACCACGCCAAGGGAAGCAACCCGGCGGCGGCCAACCGCCTGGCGCGGCTGGTGGACCAGTATCCTTTGTACAGCCGGGCCGACGAGGCTCTGTGGGCTCTGGGCGATTCCTACGCGAGGATGGGAAGCCGTTTCCGCGCGCAGAGCGGCGACGCGTACACGCGCATCGTGCGAGACTATCCGCTCAGTTCTTACGCCGAAGACGCAAAGAGGAAGCTGAAGGATCTGGAGATGCCGGTTCCCCAGGCCGACCCCGCCGCTTACGCGCGCATGAAGTACGAGTTGGAGCATCGCACGAAGCTGACCATGAAGGACCGCGGTCTGGACATCCTCCGCCGCGGCCCCGACGTGCATAACGCGGCGAAATCGGGCGCCCCGGCGATGACCAGCCTGCGTCCCACCGTGCCGGTGAGCGTACCGGTGATCGCCGAGAACACGGGATTCTCGGGCGACGTGAACGCGGAAAAAATCTCCGGCCCCTCCGCTCTGGATACGAATAAGGATGCACGTCTGAATCAGCCCCCACCCCCGGGAGTTCAGCAGGGGAGCGTGGCGCCGGACAACAACCAAAGCCCGGCCGAGCGCTTGGCGGACCTTCCCAAGAACCACACCATCAGCGACAAGGAGAGGAAGAGGCTGACGAAGAAGTACCAGGAACAGCAGAAGAAGAGGGCGAAGGAACTGGCGAAGAAACAGGGCGCGCAACCGGCGTCCACGCCTGCCACGGCCACGCCCCCCGCGGCGCCCGCCACCACGCCGCCTTCTTCATCCTCGAATCAGTGATGAGCCGCATCCTGCTGGCCGACGACAGCCCGCACGCACAGCGCATGGGCGAGCGGATCCTGCGGGAAGAGGGCTTTGAGGTGGTCAGCATTACCGAGGGCGAAACCGCCCTGCTGCGGCTGGCCGACGTGGACCCGGACCTGATTCTCGCCGACGTCTTCCTGCCGGGCAAGTCCGGATTCGACATCTGCCGCTATGTGAAAAGCCATCCCCGTCATCGCCACGCCCGCGTGGTGTTGACGGCGGGGATGCTGGAGCCCTTCGACGAGGAAGAGGCCCGGCGTGCCGGCTGCGACGCCATTCTGAAGAAGCCGTTCGAAGCGTCGGTGGTGGTGGAGACCATCCGTCCACTGCTGCACGAGGCCGAGTTCGCGCGAGGGCTTTTTGCGGAGACCGTTGCCGCTCCGGAGATCGCGCCCGAGCCGCCGGCATCCGAGGTTGCGCCCGCGCCGCCAGCCGAACCGGAGCTGGATGTGGAGCGGGTCCGCGCGGCCATCACGGTGGCTCTCGATGCGTCGCTGCCGGCGATGATTCAGGAAATCACCGAGCGCGTGCTGGTTGCCCTGGGGCACTGAGGGGCGGGAGCGGGAACCAAGCCAGAGCGATGTCACCGCGATGGAAGTTCATCGTAAACCGACATCTCAGGGCGCTCCCAGTCTTCGGCGAACCGGGCGAGACGGCGGCGTAGATCGGTCGCCTGAGCCAAGTTCAAGCCTCGTTCCCGAAGATCGACCGGCTCGGCGGAATGAACCAGCGTCACGATGACGCGGGCGCCTTCGGCTCCTTCCAGCGGTTCCAGCAATTCCACTCTACCGTCGCGGTAAATGCCTTCCACCGACTTCATCATCAGTGTCCCGCGGGACAGGATACCGAGTCCAGAAAGTGCAGCGCGTGGCTTGTCCCTTTTCGTCCACCAGCTCGATGCGCTCATACCCGGCACGGCTCACGGACGTTGCCATTGTCGACCATTGCCGCCATTTATCCATCGCTCCGTTCGAGCGAAGTTGTCGACCTCGTTCTCAAGATCGGTGATAACCGCGGGCATTCCCACCCAGGAGCCTCGGTAATCCGTGACTGCCTTTGCATGACCATCAATTGCGATGGAAAGTACGTAGAATGGGAAGTCAGTCACACTCGCACAATAGCTGGCGTCCATCGAGTAGAAATCAGCGGCGATAAACTTCTCCGCGAGTGTTCGAACTTCACCTGCATTTGCCGTGTCCGTGTGCCTCCCGGTCGCGGACACAAAGCGCCGGCCCTCGAAGACGATGCCATTCGTTGCAACTGTTACCGTGTAGAATGGACACCTGCCATAACAGTCCGTCCGCTCAAGCGTAATCGCAACCGTGGAGTCCGGCCGAATAGCGGGTGGTGCTACATGGGCCACTGGAAGTCGCTCTGGGGGGACAAGGTCGATATACTCCCGAACCCGTGCCGTGACCGTCCGCCAGCGTTTTCGAAACGGCGTGAACTTCCAGCGGCTGACTTCGCCCTGCAGCTGTGGCCAGAACTTCAGGGTGCTTTCATCGCCACCTGCGCGGGCATCGATCACGTCGCCCTTCGGCGAAACCACCAACATGAGCGAAAGTTGATTGAAACCCTCGCGCACACCCTCTAGCGGAATCTCGCGACGGTGAGGCTTGATTTCGTGGGCTCGTGCGATGTGATAGTCGAAGGAGGGACGTGACGGCTGCTCCTCGCTCAGCGCGTAGAAGCAGATGCACGCAAGGGCCATCGTGCGAAGCGCACGCATATTGTTACCCCTTCTCGTCCAGCAGCACCTTCAAGCGTTCGTAGCCTGCCCGGCTCACCGGCACCCTCGTTCCGTCGGCCAGAATGGCCATGCGGCTGTCCTTGCTATATGGCTCGATGCGCGTCACCCGCTCGAAGTTCACAATCCACGAGCGGTGCACGCGGATGAATTGCTGCGGATCCAGCGTCGTTTCCAGGCTGCTGATGGTCTGCTGCTTCAGCCACGTTTTGCCCTGCGTGTGCAAGCCCACGTAATCGTCCTGCGCTTCCACGCAATCGAGCTGCGCCACCGGAATCACATGCACGCGCGTGCCATCCTTCACGACGATGCGATTGGCGTATTGCTGCGGGGGCCGGGCCGCCGCGGCCAGATCCTGCGCGGCCGGACGCGGGGCGGCGTGCCCCAGGCGTTCCCGCACGCGGTCCACCGCGGTTTGAAAGCGCTCCAGGCTGAACGGCTTCAGCAGATAATCCAGCGCGTGGGCGTCAAAGGCGCGCATGGCGTATTGATCGAACGCGGTGCAGAAGATCACCGAAACGTTGTCATCGATCAGTTCCAGCACCTCGAAGCCGTCCAGCTTGGGCATCTGGACGTCGAGGAAAACCACGTCGGGCTTTTGTTCGGCGATGGATTTCACCGCCTCGAAGCCATTGGCGCATTCGCCGATCACGGTGAGGTCTTTCGTGGAGCTGGCGAATTCGCGGAGCACGGCGCGCGCCAGATCCTCGTCGTCGACAATCATGGCGCGGATCACCGGGCGGGCGGTTTCGACGGCGCCGGCGGCCGGCCCCGAACCGCGGTCGCGCTCGAGGTTGCGCAGATCCACCATCAGCTCGCGCGCGGATTGATAGCGCCGCTCGCGGTCCTTCTCCAGGCACTTGCGCACGGCCCGCTCGAATTCCTGGGGCAGCGAGTAGTTGAAGCGCGCCATGGCCTCCGGCTGGTCGTTGAGAATGCGCGCGATCACTTCCGGCGTGCCCGGCCCGGCGAAGGGCAGGCGGCCGGTGGCCATTTCGTACATCACCGTGCCGAGGCTGAAGATATCGCTGCGGCCATCCACATCGCGGCCCAGCGCCTGTTCCGGACTCATATAGTGAACCGTACCCAGCATGGCGCCGGCCATGGTGAGCAGTTGCGTCGCTTCGATTTCCGGTTCGGCCATGCGCACCCGCGCCAAACCGAAATCGAGCACCTTCAGATGCCCGCGCGGCGTCACCATGATGTTGGCGGGCTTGATATCGCGATGCACAATGCCGCGGGTCCAGGCGGCGTCGAGCGCATCGGCGATCTGCAGCGAGAGCGCGACCATCTCATCCACGGGCAGCGGGGCGCGGGCGGCGACGATCTTCGCCAGCGACTCGCCTTCCACGTATTCCATGGCGATGTACGATACGCCTTCGGTCTCGCCAATCTCATACAGATAGCAGATGTTCGGATGACTCAGTGACGAAGCGATGCGCGCTTCCTGGAGGAAGCGGCGAAGACGGTCCTGATTTTCGCGCAGGTCCGGCGGCAGCACCTTCAGGGCTACCTGGCGGTCCAGACGGGTATCGCGCGCCAGCCACACCTGGCCCATGCCGCCTTCGCCGAGCCGGGAAACGATTTCGTATTGGGCCAGAACCGCGCCTGGCTGAATGGCTGTCGTGTTCATGCGTGTACCTGCGCCTGCACGGCGGCGGCAACACTCACGGGCATCACGATTTCCACCCGGTACCGGTCATCCTGAGCGCCAGCGTCCATGCGAGCATCCCCATCGTATCGCGCCTCCAGGCGGCTGCGGACGTTGGCCAGCCCGATGCCGCTGCGCCGCAGCGCGCGATATCCGGTGTCGAAGTTGTTCTCCACGGTGAGCCGCAGGAAGCGCTCGTTCGCGCGCGCGCGGACGCCGATCACGCCGCCTTCGGTCAGGCCGGAGATGCCGTGCTTGATGGCATTCTCGATGAGCGGCTGCAGCAGCAGCGGCGGCAGCAGACAGCGGTTGCAACTCTCCTCCACGTCGATGTCGAAAGAGAGGCGCGCGCCGAAACGGATCTGCTCCACCGCCAGATAGGTTCGGATCAGCGCGACCTCTTCCGCCAGCGGGATGGTGTCCTGATCGCCGGCGCTGAGCGTCTTGCGCAGAAAGTCCGACAGCAGGATGCACATGTCGCGCGCCCGCGCGGCGTCCACGGTGGTGAGCGCGCTGATGGAATTCAGGCTGTTGAACAGGAAATGCGGGTTGATCTGGGCCCGCAGGGCGCGCAGCTCGGCCTCGCGCGCCAGGACGAGGGCCTCATTTTCCCGGGTGGCCGCCTGTTGCGATTCCTCCACCGAAAGCAGCACGTAATGCAGCGCGGTGGCCAACAGATACATGAGCGTCCCGACGGCGAAAACCAGCGGCAGCAGGGACGAGAAGCGGACGTCCACATGGGGCCACCAGCGGGTGAGGCTGAGCGCGATTCCCTTGCCGGCCACCACCAGCAGGAGACCGCTGGCGAGGGCGGCGCCCAGAACGTTCAGACCCAGTTTGAGAGCGCCGGACGCCCGCGGCGGCAGTGTGCGGCACAGATACCAGGGGGAGAGGCAGATGAACGCGTCAAACCCCACCAGGGGAATCACGATGGCGCAGGCCTCGCCCCAGGTGAGGTGGCCGGACATACCCAGCAGGTACACTAGCAGGGCGGCGACGGGCACCCATGCAAGCAGGTAGACCGTCAGCCGCGAATATTTGGCGAGGATGGGATGCATCGCCTGACCCGCGAGCGGTTAGCTCTTCACCACGATACCGCCGAAGGCGGCGAAACCGGTGATGATGAGGCGCGGCGGCGTCACTCCCGCGGTGGTGCGGGGGGGCACGGTCTTATCTTCCACTCCGCCGAAGATGGCGCTGGCGCGCACTTCCACCTTCCAGGTGTCGGGCACGCGGATGTCGATTCCGCCGAACAGCGCGTTGACGTCGACGGTGGCGCTTTCGCCGGCCATACCGGCGTCGCGCAGGTCGATGTTGTAGCCGCCGAATACCGCCACCGCGGAGCCGCCGCGAAATTCCTTCGATTCAACGCGCCGCTTGCCGCCCCCGAATATGGCCGTATAGTTGAAGTCGGCGTTGGGGTCCCGTCCGCCGGTATTGGGGCTCCAACTGGGCCATCCGCAGCTTCCCGCCGGGCTCAGCCCTCGCCACAGCATCAGCCCGCCGAAGTAGATGATCAGCAGCGGCCAGATCAGATCGAAGCCGAAATGGAAAAGATGCAGGTTGTCGGCCAGGAATCCGCAGCCGATCAGGACCATGAATCCGCCCCACAATTTTCCGCTGCCCGCCGATGAGTCCATCACCTTGCCAAGGCCCATGGCGATGAGGATCACCGGCCAGTACTGCCAGACGTTGTACATGTGGTAGAGCCCCATGTTGTCCAGCAGAAGGGCGACTCCGATGGCTACAATGGCGACTCCGATGATCAGGTGCGAAAGACCGGGGCCGCTGCGGCGGCGGCGCATGCCTTCATCGATGCGGTCGTGGATGCTTTGCTTGAGGCTGTCCTCCCACCGCCGATTGTCCCGCCGATCTTCTTCCATGTCTGCAGCTTAGCAGTGGCCGGGGGCAAACCGCACGGGACTTCGGCGAACGGCGGCGTAGAATCGGCGAAGCCCGGCCCTGAGCCGGAATACCGGCGATATACTCTTCACCAGACATGACTTTTGAGGGATTGACGGCACTGGTGACCGGGGGGAACGGGGGCATTGGTAAGGCGATCGCCCAGGAGCTGGCGCGCGCGGGCTGCCGCGTGGCGGTGAATTACCTGGACGAGGTGGCGGGGGCGGAAGACCTGGGCGTCGAGGCCATCGCCATACAGGCGGATGTTGGGGTTCCGGCCGATGTCGCGCGCATGTTCAAGGAGGTCTCGAACCGGTTCGGGCGGCTGGACATCCTGGTGAACAACGCCGGGGTGCAAACGGCCGGGCCGCTGCTGGAGGTGACCGATGAGGAGTGGGACCGGGTGATTCGCACCAACCTGACCGGGTGCTTTCTGTGCACGCGCGCCGCGGCTGCGCTTATGAAGGAGCATGGCGGTGGGGCCATTGTGAACATCGGGTCCGGCTGCTGCAAGGTTCCGTTTCCGGGGCTGGTGGCTTATACGGCCAGCAAGGGCGGCATCGACATGTTCACCAAAGTGGCGGCGATTGAGCTGGGGCGTTACGGGATTCGCGTGAACTGTGTCGCGCCGGGGGCGATTGCGGTGGAACGGACGGTGGCGGACGATCCGGAGTACGCGGCGCGGTGGGCGGGGGTGACGCCGCTGGGGCGCATCGGAACGCCCGCCGATGTGGCCGGCGCGGTGGCTTTTCTGGCCAGTCCGGCGGCGGCGTTCATTACCGGGCAAACGCTATGGGTGGACGGGGCGGCGTTCACGAAGCCGCAGTGGCCGTATTGACTGCACTTTTCCGCGGGTTCCGCCGATGGAATGGCGTATGCAATGCCCTGGATGCGGCGCGGCGATGCGCCTGGAGGACGACAAGGACTTCTTCTCCTGCGATTACTGCGGCAACGTGTTCTTCCCGGAACCGGACGACGAGGGCGTGCGGGTGCTGGGAGAGCCGGTGCGAGAGGCCTGCCCGGTGTGCGCGGCGCCTTTGTTCAACGCGGCGCTGCTGGGTCATCGCTTTCTCTATTGCCAGCGCTGCCGCGGGATGCTGATGGACGTGGATACGTTCGTGGCCACCACGGAGGACCTGCGCGCGCACCGGGAAACGCCCGCCGAGATTCCGCACCAGCCCGACCCGCACGAACTGGACCGGCACATCCGCTGCCCCCACTGTCACGAGGAAATGGACACGCACGCCTACGCGGGGCCGGGGAACGTGATCATCGACAACCGCGAGAACTGCGAGCTGAACTGGCTGGACCATGGGGAATTGCGGCGCATTGTGCGGGCGCCGGATCATCAGTACGTGAGCGACTAGAGCGGCCCCACGACACGCTAGCGAACGGAGGGGTCCGTCAGTCCCTGTTGGCGGCGATGGTTACCAGGCCTATCGCGAAAACAGCGCCCGCATATGCAGATGGATTCCTATCGGGATCGATATACTTACCTCACGATGTGCTCAAAATGCTTTCGGTTATGCTTGCTCAGATCGCGATTTCGACGACGTCGAGCAATCGGAAGAATCACGGATCTATTCGATCTGTTTGATCGCATCACGCCGTACGTTCGACGGGGCGTGTTGACCGTCGTTCAGGCCGACCGCCCATTGGAGGATTACCGCCGAAATCCGGCGTATGGCGACATGTACCTGTGCGTTTTCCGCTGTACCAGGTGTTCGGAGGAATTCCAATTCGCTTCTGACGTCTACAAAGGCCATTTTCAAATGAGGTGATGCGGCCCCCGCATCGCGCGGTGCAAACACCGCGCCACTGGGCGCGCCCGATTACCTGCAAATCAGCTCTTGAATTCGCCCGACAATCTGCTCGCCAGCGGCCTTGTTTGGCCGGCGTACTTGTTGCCCACCTTCTTGCTGTATGGCATCGAAGACCGCGAGGTCAACTGCTCGAACGTGAACGAGCAAATCCGCATGCCTGGATATAGCGCCACCGGCATCCGTCCCAGGTTGCTCAGCTCCAGCGTCGCTTTTCCGGACCAGCCTGGGTCGAACAATCCGGCTGTCCCATGCACGATGATCCCGATGCGGCCCAGGCTCGACCGGCCTTCGAGGCGGCCCAGAACGTCGTCGTCGAGTTCGAGGCACTCTTCGGTTATCGCCAGCACGAATTCACGCGGCTGCAGGATGAACGGCTCGCCGTCCTTCACCACCACCGGCTCCATGAGGTCTTCGATGGCGCGCGTCTCGCGCAGATCGATGAAGGGGTGACGGCTGTGCTGGAAGACGTTGAATTCGGCGCCCAGGCGGAAATCCACCGAGCAGCTTCCGAACTGCTCCGGCGGGAGCCCGGGGGTGATTTTGATCTTCCCTTCGGCGAGGTAGCGCCGGATATCGACGTCGGATAAAACCATCGCTGTCTACCGTACCACGCCAGTCGCCGGACTGCTGGCAGTCGCATACAGCTTCTTCGGCATGCGGCCGGACAGATATGCCAGGCGTCCTGCCTCCACGGCGAGCTTCATCGAACGGGCCATCATCTCGGCATCTTCGGCGGCGGCGATCGCGGTGTTCATCAGGATGCCATCGAAGCCCAGCTCCATGGCCACCACCGCATCGGAAGCGGTGCCCACACCCGCGTCCACGATCAGCGGCACGCCGGTGATCATCTCGCGCAGAATGCGCAGACTGGTCATGTTCTGAATGCCCAGGCCGGAGCCGATGGGCGCGGCCAGCGGCATCACCGCGGCGGCGCCCGCGTCGATCAGCTTGCGCGCGTTCACCAGATCGTCGTTGGTGTAGGGGAGAACCACGAAGCCCTCCCTCGCCAGCACGCGCGTGGCTTCGAGCAGGCCTTCGTTGTCGGGGAACAGGGTCTTCTCGTCGCCGATCACTTCCAGCTTCACCCAGTTGGAGAGGCCGGCTTCGCGCCCCAGCCGCGCCGTGCGGATGGCGTCCTCGGCGGTGTAGCAGGCGGCGGTGTTGGGCAGGATGAAAAGCTTCGAGCGGTCGATAAAGTCGAGCAGAGATTCCTTCGAGCGGTCGTTCAGGTTGACGCGGCGCACCGCTACCGTGACCACTTCGGCGCCGGACGCGGCATGGCATCGCGCCATCTCCGGGAAGCTCCGGTATTTTCCCGTTCCCACGAACAGGCGGGAGTGGAACTCGCGATCGGCGATGCGCAGAACGTCGGACATATGCTCATTGTAGCTTTGGCCGACGGGGCTGAAAAACCCGCGGACCAGGCAGGGCACGGCCCTGCCCCACCTTTGCAGCAGTGCAGGGCATCTGCAGATTGGTTAGCGAAACGCGATGACTACGTCCAGAACCTGATCGCTATCGCCGGGGCGGAACGCCGTTGAGAAGCTCTTCGCGGCAAGGTGAAGCTGCTTAAAGGCCGCGCGCAGGAACTCATTGGGATATTCGGCGTCCAGCGGCTGGCCCGCGCGCAGAGTCCACATGCCCTCCGCTTCGTCCCGAATGTCATCGGGTAGGCCGGTCAGTTCCAGCTTGCCTAAGCGATACTGAAGGCCGGGCGCGACGTGCACCACCACATCCACGGTGCCCGCGCGGCTGTTCAGGATTCGTTCCACGCGCGATTTTTCGCGCACGTAGCCCTGACGCTTCAACACCCGGTCCATTTCCGAAACGCCGGCCAGGAATTCGGTCCAGTTCGCTCGCTCGCCGACGTGGAAACCCGCCGCTTTTCGCATCTCCGCCTCGGGAAGGCCGGGACCATCGAGCGTTACCGTGCCCAGAGAGTACGCGCGGCCATCGACCACATGCGTGATCACCGTTACATGGCCGGCGTCGTCCTGACGCAGTTTGATGTGATCGAAAACCACGCCGAGGAAGCCCTGTTGTTCATAGAGCGAACGCACATTGAGGTCGATCAACTGGCGGAATCCGCCTTCGGTGTAGCCCATGCCCGCGGCGACCGGCTCCAGCACCGTCTCCACGTCGGCGGCTTTCAACACGTAAGTGTCGGTGAAGCGGACAGCGGCGATGATGGGCAAATCCTCCGGTTCGAAAACCAGCGTGGAGTGCAGGCTTCCGATCTCGCTGCCGTTCACGCGCGCCGCGATCTTTTGCGGCGGCCCGTGCTGCGCTACATATGCCTCGATGGCCTGTATGTAGCGGTTCTGCGCGGTATCGTTCGAGGGAACCTGCCGGGTCAGCAGCGGATCCGCGGCGGTGATGGCGTCCCACGCCGCGTCCCCGTCGATGCCGGGAAGGTCGATTCGCGCGGGCAGGCTGTCTTTATCGGCGGTCAGGTCGAACCGGACCGCGTAGCCTTTCTTGTCCGGCGCCGGCTGATAGTGGAATTGCACGGAACGGAAGAAGCCGGTGCTTTGGAGACGCTGCGCGGCGTCCCGCAGAGCAGCTTCGCTGAAGGGCATGGGGGCGCGCAGGCCGGCGGCGCCGCGCAACACTTCCCGCGGATATTCGGCACCGGTGAACTCGATTGTTTCGACTGGATATCCGGATTGCGCGGATATTCGAAGAACAATTGCCGCAACGGCAAGAAAATACCGGCGCATGGAACAACCAGTATACTCGGCGAGGGTTGGTTTGCGGCGCTTGGTATACGGGTACTCACTAATGGTATACTGGTACCGCATGGCCATGAACATCAAAAATCCGGAGGCCCAGCGCCTGGCGCAACAAGTGGCGCAGCTCACGGGCGAGAGCCTCACCGCAGCCATTTCCGAAGCCCTCAGGGAGCGCCTGGAGCGCCTGCGCAGCGAACGGAAGAAGGGCCTCGCCGATCGTCTTCTGGCTATTGGGCGGGACTGCGCGCCGCGTCTGCGGGAGCCGTTTCGCTCTATCGAACACGGGGACCTGCTGTACGACGAAAACGGCCTGCCGCAGTGATCGTCGATACGTCGGCGCTGCTCGCCATACTCCGCGACGAGCCGGAAGCAGCCGCATGCGCGCGGGCGATCGAAAGCGCGCCGAGCCGGCGGATCTCAGCGGCGAACTTCCTGGAGGCCGCGATTGTGATCGATGGCAGCCGCGACGCTATCGCGAGCCGTCGTTTCGACGACCTGATGCGGGAGGCCCGGCTCCTGATTGAGCCAGTTACTGAAGCCCAGGCGCGAACGGCGCGCGAAGCGTACCGCGATTTTGGAAAGGGCAGCGGACACCCCGCAAGGTTGAATTTCGGCGACTGCTTCGCCTATGCGCTGGCCAAAGCCACCGGGGAGCCACTGCTCTTCAAGGGACAGGACTTCACTCACACGGATCTTGCTGCTGCGCTGTGATCAACGTCACTTTGGCGCTTCCGTGCCGGGATGGGGCAGACGGCCGGACACATGGCTGACGCCGTTCACCCTGGGGATGCCATGATTCGTGGTCCGGAATGTCCGGCGCGCCGCTGGGTGAGCCTCTTTCGCCACTGCTTCGGCGTCCGCACCGGCCACCGCGACAGTCGCTTCCGCGGTTTCTCCGCCGTCCGGCCCGGAGAGGTCGATTGCATCGATGTCCAGATACAGGTCCCCACCGGTGGTGACTGCGGGTATGGCGACATTCACCTGGTAGAGTCCGGTATACCCGGGCGCAAGCCCGGCGAAGGGCACTTCCGTATTGACGTCGGTGGAGTTGGCGCGGTCATCGAGATAGATACTTGGGGTCGAGTTCACCATGCTGAAAGGCGGCAACGTTGGGGCGCCGGCGCCGTCCGGCGTGACGGCGGGATTTACGCTGCCCAGACCGGCCAGGAACAATTCCACGGTCTCGTTGTTGGCCGGGTTGGCGTCGGTGATCAGCGAACTATCGGCGTGCAGCGCAGCCGCGGGGCCCACCCCTCCCTGCGAAACCGCGAACACGCCGGGGGCTGTGTAGTTGGTATCGAGGGTCACCGCATTGGATGGCGCGCCGTTGTTCACAACCTGAAACGTCGCGTAAAAGACGCTGTTATCCGGAGTGACGGTGCTGGGAACCAGAGCGACGATAGAGGTGGGGCTGGTGGAGAACAGTGGAATGGGCGAGCCATTGATCAGGACCTGAACGCCGTCCGGCGATTGGGTGGGAAGAGGAAGGGTCCGGGCGGTAAAGCTGGTGGAGGCCATGCCGGAGCCGAACAGGATCACCATTTCCAGCGGCGCCACTGGATTCGTGGCGGGCGCGTAGCTGGCCGCGTTCACGATGCCCAGCGGATTCAGGGAAACGCCGGTGGGGGGCGCATAAGCCGGCGCCTGCAGACCCACCATCAGCGAATACCATGTGCCCACGCCACTGCCAATCACCACCTGGCCGTTCGCTCCCAGCATGTACTGGTCGGGTTCGTAGGAGGGCTGAAACACGCCGCCGCCGTTGGCGGGTACGCTGTAGGAGTTGTTGTAGGTCCAATCGTATGGGAAGAAGCCCCCATAGCTCAGCCGCGCATGGTTGATGGCGATTTCGCTGGCGCCGGTGGCGCTGGACGAACCCCAGAAATCGTCGATGGTGCTCAGACTCTCGGACGCCAGTTGCGATGCATCGTCCTCCAGAGCGGCCTGGAAGTAGAAGCGGCTAAAGACGACATCAGAGGGACTGCTCACCACCGGCGCGCCGACGAATATGTCGAAGCCACCCGGCGAGCCGCCCAGAATCAATGTTTCATCGGGCGAGATCATGAAGTCTTCGGAGCCGTTGAGCAGACTTGACGAAGCGCCGAAGTTGATGGCGCCGCCCATGATGGTTATGTTCGCGAGCGAGTACGTAGCGCCGGAAACGGGCTGGGACAGAATGGCACTGCCCTGATTGGCGGCGAAGCCGGAGACCTGGAGGCGCCCGAGATTGCCCTGCCCGTCGGCGGTGAACTGCTGAATGGTGGCGTCGCGGATCTGGGTCACATCGGCGGAGAGAAGATTCAGGTACGCGGCGTTGTACGTTCCCTTGAAGCTGGCGTTCGTAGCTGCCTCATTGAGAGGAATCCCGATCAGCAGATCGTAGTTCAGGGTCTCAGTTGCGCTGGCCACGAATGCGTTGGGGCCGGCGGTTCCCACGCCCCCGTACGCCACATCGGGTTCTATTACGTTGTTTAAGCTGTCGAGGTAGGTGCCAACCAGACTTTGAATCTCAAGGAAGCCGTTGGGCGCCAGTCCATAGGTACCGGTGATGATCCTGTTGTTCTGCTGCTCTGGCTGCCCTGCGGCTGGCGTGGAATTCATCACCGTCCCGTTGAAGGTGTAATCGCCGGCCCCGTCGAAGTTTATCGTGCCAATCGCGCTAAGCGCCGTGCCCACCGAGCCGTCCGGATTCAGGTTGGTGACGAGCACTTCGCGGACGAAGTAGTCGCCGTGCAACGTCGCGTTGGCGCTGTTGTCGAACTGGTTGTATTGCGCGGCGGCGGGAAATGCCAGGAGTCCGGCCACCATCAGCCCGAGCCAGGTTGTCCTGCTGGACAAGAACATCATTCCTCCGTCACAACTCCACTTAGGCGTCTTCTCTATTGTGCTCCTGGACGCGCGGGGAGAGTGCGACGTTGCAGATCAGCCGCCCAGGAAAAGCCGCAGGGCTTCGGCGGTTCCCGTTTCCCAGGCGCGGATCAGGCGGTCCCAGGCGGCATCGGCGCCCGCATCCACCTGGCGGCGGGCGGGGTCGGCGTCGAACCACGCGAGCGTGCGGCGAACGCCTTGCGCAAACGGCGTGGTGGCGCAATAGCCAGGGACGAAGCGCTTGATCTTGCTGTTGTCGAAGACCACGCTGACGGCCTTGTCGCCGCTCAGACTTCCCCGATGCTCGGGCTGGCAGGCGGCAAGAAAATCCGAGGGGATGTGTACAATTTCCGGCTCCGCGCCGGCGGCCTCGGCCACGATGCCGTAATACTGATCCCACGTCATGACCTCGTCGGAGGTGATGTGGAACGCGTGCCCGATGGCCTGCGGGTTCCCCAGCAGTCCGACCAGGCCCTTGGCGAAATCGGTATTGTGCGTGATCACCCACAACGACGAGCCGTCGCCGGGCACGATCACCTTTTTTCCCCGGCGCATCCGGTCGACCACGGAATACGACCTGGTCCAACTGTTGACCGCCAGCGTGATCTGGGTATCGCTATAGGTGAGCGAGGGCCGGACGATGGTGATGGGGAAACCGTCCTCGCGATACGCCCGCAGAAGACGTTCTTCACAGGCGATTTTGTCCCGCGAATACTGCCAGAACGGGTTGGCCAGAGGGGTGGACTCGGTGATGAGGTAGTGCCCCACCGGTTTCTGGTAGGCGCTGGCCGAACTGATAAAGATGTACTGGCGCGTGCGGCCCGCAAACAGGCGCAGGTCGCGCTCAATTTGCCCGGGGACAAAGACGGTCCAGTTGACCACGGCGTCGAACGAGGCATCGCCAAGCGCTCGCGCGGCCACAGCTCCGTCCTCCATGTCGACAGTAAGCGTTCTTACATTGTCCGGAATGTCCACGGCACGTGTGCCGCGGTTCAGAATGGTGAGGTCTATGCCGCGTTCCGCAGCCAGCCGGGTGGACGCGGTGCTGATGATTCCGGTGCCACCGATGAAGAGAACCCGCATGGAAACGTTGTATCATGCACGGACGGCGGCGCGATAATTGAGGTGGGCGACCCCATGCAGATCAAAGACGCCAAGCCTCGCGGCAATCAGCGGGCACTCGCTCGCCCGGCACCCGAAAAGAAGCCGAGTAAGCTGTCGCGTCTGGTTCCGCGCGACACTATTGTTGGTACGCTCGACGATCTCGATCAGGGGTTACAGGAGCTGGACGACGAGATGCGTACAGCATCGAAAAACAAGCGGGATCGCCAACAGTGAAAAGGTATCCCTTGCTGAATGGAAAGACGGATGATATCGAGGAGCTCCTGGAGCGAATACGCGAAGCCTATGGCGCCCACTCAATCGAAGCGTACGGCTGACTGGGATGATCCACGGTCAGCAGGCTTCCGGATCGTCGGCATCCCCGCAACTTTCTCAGTCATCGTCGAGGACCAGCTTCCGGCGGGGCACTACAACGTCCAAATTGAATCGTATCCGCCACAGGATTTCGACTATCTGTACCACAAGCGGGCGGTCTCGCTCCGGGGTTCCTGGATCTGCTCAGACTCATCTCCGGACCGAGAGAAAACTGGCCTCAATTGACGCCGCGCTGACGCCTTGCGCGTCGACGCATCCTGATCATCGACAAGTTACGGTTATCGTTCCTTTTATCCGTCAATGACTTAGCTCCTATCAACCCATGCATCTTGACAATAACACACTAAGCTTTGATAATGGTCTCAGGCTAATAGCAGCCGAGACATATCGAGAGGAATCGAGATCAACATGAGCAAGATTATTGGCATCGATCTGGGCACCACGAACTCCGTCGTGGCGGTCATGGAGGGCGGACAGCCCGTGGTCATCCCCAACCAGGAGGGTGGACGGACGACTCCGTCGGTAGTCGCCTTCACCAAGAACGGAGAAAGGCTTGTCGGAACGGTGGCCAAGCGCCAGGCCGTGACCAACCCGGAAAACACCATCTATTCCATCAAGCGCTTCATGGGCCGGCGGTACAGCGAAGTGGCGGAAGAGACGAAGCTGGTTCCGTACAAGGCTGTCGCGGGGGAATCCGGCGATGCCCGCATCGAGGCAGGCGGAAAGAAGTATTCGCCGCCGGAGATCTCCGCGATGATTCTCGGCAAGCTGAAAGAGGCGGCCGAAGCGTACCTGGGCGAGAAGGTCAACAAAGCGGTGATCACGGTTCCCGCCTACTTCAACGACGCGCAGCGCCAGGCCACGAAGGACGCGGGGCAGATTGCCGGCCTCGAAGTGATGCGCATCATCAACGAGCCGACCGCGGCCGCGCTGGCCTACGGTCTGGACAAGAAGAAGGACGAGACGATCGCCGTTTACGATTTCGGCGGTGGCACCTTCGACATTTCCATTCTGGAAGTGGGCGATGGCGTGGTGGAGGTGAAATCCACCAACGGCGACACCCATCTGGGCGGCGACAACATTGACCAGCGGATTATCGACTGGCTGATTCAGGAGTTCAAGAAGGAGACCGGAGTGGATGTCTCCAGGGACCAGATGGCCCTGCAACGCCTGAAGGAAGCGGCCGAGAAGGCCAAGATTGAGCTTTCGACGGTGCTGGAGACGGAGATCAACCTGCCGTTCCTGACGGCTGACGCCAGCGGTCCGCGACACATGAACGTGAAGCTGACCCGGGCGCGGTTCCAGGAAATGGTGGCGGACATTCTGGACCGCAGCATCGAGCCCTGCAAGCGCGCTCTGGCGGACGCCGGGGTGACCCCGCAGCAGATTGACGAAGTGGTGCTGGTGGGCGGCTCCACGCGCATCCCCAAGGTGCAGGAGATTGTGCGGACGCTGTTCGGCAAGGAACCGAACAAGACGGTGAACCCGGACGAGGTTGTCGCCGTGGGCGCGGCGGTGCAGGGCGGCGTGCTGGCCGGTGAAGTGAAAGACGTGCTGCTGCTGGACGTGACCCCGCTGTCGCTGGGCATCGAGACCCTGGGCGGCGTATTCACGAAGCTGATTGACCGCAACACCACCATCCCGACGCGCAAGAGCGAGACGTTTTCGACGGCGGCGGACAGCCAGACCTCGGTGGAGATCAAAGTCTATCAGGGCGAGCGCGGGATGGCCCGGGACAACCGGCTGCTGGGCGTGTTCCAACTGGTGGGCATTCCGCCGGCTCCGCGGGGCATCCCGCAAATCGAAGTGACCTTCGACATCGACGCCAACGGCATTATGAACGTGACGGCGAAGGACAAGGCCACCAGCAACGAGCAGAAAATCACCATCAGCTCTTCTTCCGGCCTGAGCAAGGAAGAGGTGGAGAAGATGGCCAAGGACGCCGAGTCTCATGCCGGCGACGACCGCAAGAAGCGCGAGGAGATTGAGGCGCGCAACCGCGGCGACGCGATGGTTTACAACATCGAGAAGATGCTGAAGGAGCATCGCGCGAAGATCAGCGACGCGGACGCGAAGGACGTGGAGGCGGCTCTCGAGGAGGCCAAGAAGGCTATTCAGGAGGGCGGTCTGGAGCAGATCAACTCCTCGGTCTCGAAGCTGGAGACGGCCAGCCACAAACTGGCGGAGGCGATGTACAAGGCTTCCAGCCAGACCCCGCCCGCGGGCGGCGCGCCGGCTGACGGCGGCCCCAAAGCGGAAGAAGCGAAGAAGCCCGGCGACAACGTGGTGGACGCCGAGTTTGTGGACGTCGACGACAAGAAGTAATTTTCCTGGGCGGGTTCTCAGGCCCGGCCGGAGGAGCCGCCCAATTCCATGGCGTCGAAAAAAGACTCTAAAGACTATTACGAAACCCTCGGGGTTGCGCGCGAGGCAAAGGACGATGAGATTCGCAAGGCGTACCGGCGTCTGGCGCGTAAATATCATCCGGACCTGAACCCCGGCGACAAAGCCGCCGAGGAACGCTTCAAGACCGTTCAGGAAGCCTATGACATTCTGAGCGACCCGAAGAAGCGCCCGGTGTACGACCAGTACGGCTTCTATGCGGACAATATTCCACCGGGCGGTCCGGGGGCCGGCGGGGGCGGAGCCGCCGGAGACGAGCGTGCCTACGGGCCGGACATGGGCTTCGGGGGGTTCGACTTTTCCGAATACGTAAACCGGGGACAGCAGGGCGGCCACGCTGGAGGAAGCGCGGGCGGCGGCTCCTTCCGGGATATCTTCAGCCAGTTTTTCGGCGGACGCAATCGGACGGAAGCGCCGACGACACCGGAGCGCGGGGCGGATCTGGAGTATTCACTCAGCATCGGTTTCTGGGATTCCATCCGCGGGACGCAGACCAGGCTTTCCATTGGGCGGCAGGAGATTTGCGACGTGTGCGGGGGGTCGGGCAGCTCCGGCGGCGGCAGCACCGCGTGTCCGGAGTGCAACGGGACCGGCAACGTGACGCAGATGGCCGGCGCCATGAAATTCCAACTGACCTGTCCGCGCTGCGAAGGGCGCGGCCAGTTGCGCAACGTGTGCCCGAAGTGCCATGGCGACGGGCGCATTGCCCACACCGATCCAGTGGAAGTGCGGATTCCGGTGGGAGTGCAGACCGGACAGCGCCTGCGGGTTTCGGGGAAAGGCAACGCGGGATTGATGGGCGGGCCTCCGGGCGACCTGTATATCACGGTGCGGGTGGAAGACCATCCGTTCTTCAAACGTAACGGCGACAACATCGAGATTCAGGTTCCCATCAGCGTGGCCGAAGCCGGGCTGGGCGCGCGCATCGAGGTGCCGACCATTGACGGACGAGCGCTGCTGAAGGTGCCGCAGGGGACCGAGAACGGCCAGAAATTCCGCTTGCGCGAACGGGGAATCCAGAATCCGCGCAAGCACGAGCGGGGCGACCAGATTGTCCAGGTGACCATCAAAGCGCCGGACGTGCACAACGAGAGGACGCGGGAGTTGCTGCGCGAGCTGGGGCAACTGGAACACGAAGACCCGCGCAAAGAGATCTGGAGTATGGTGTAAGCGATGGCCAGAAGCAGGTCCAAAGCGGCGTACATGATCTCTTCAGTGGCGGAGCAGTATCAGATTCATCCGCAGACGCTGCGGCTGTATGAGCGCGAGGGTTTGCTCAAGCCGTCGCGCAGCGAAGGGAACACGCGGCTGTATACCGATGACGATCTGGAGCGCCTGGAAGTGATTCTGAAGCTCACCCGGGACATGGGCGTGAACCTGGCCGGCGTGGAGATCATCCTGAACATGCGCGAAAAGATGGCCGCCATGCAGCAGCAGATTCAGGAGTTCGTGTCCACATTGAACGATGAACTGCGGTCGCGCGGGCGGGTTGAGCCGGAGCCGGCGAATTCGCTGATTCCCGTGGTGACGATGCCTCCGCGGGCGGTGGTGCATGTGCGCGGGGAAGGCGCGGGGCGGCGGAAGCGGTGATGCTTAAGACCAGCCTCTGATCCTGATGGAAGTGTGCGACAGGAATTTTTCCTGCCGATGAGAGTTAAGGTCCAGGAGATGTAGTTCGTCGCTATCCTCATCGCTTCCAATTTCGCTAAAGAACAGTCGGGTTCCGTCTCGAGACCAGACAATTGCCCCGAGCGAGTCGTCCTTGAAGGACGGCGAGCTGTGCGCACCATATAGAACCGTCCTACCCGTTCCGTCGGGATTGGCCGCGACGACACCCTCGGACGAGTAATAGGCGATGCGATCCGATGAGGGCGAAACGGCAGGCAGTCTCCCTCTGTCGATCTGACGAATCGTCCCGCTTCCAACTACGAACACGCCCGGTTCGTACGTGGCGAGCGCGCCAGTCTTACTCCCGGACGCGACCATGCTCAACTCAATCACCAGGCCTTTGCCGTCGCGCAACCACTGCATGGGATACCACTGCGCTCGAGACCAGACGCCTAATACAGAGGCTGGGATTACCGTCACTCTGGCTCCCTCCCGAACCGAGATTGCCGATATTCCGCGATTAGACCGTTCGCTCGACCCGGTATCGAAGAAAAGGATTTCGGAGTCGTCCCACGACCACGAAATCTCGCCGGGATCGCCATCCACGGTCGCGAGTTCCCGCTCCGCACCTGTCGCCATATCGCGGATCCTTATGCGGCCGGAGGCTGGCGTATCTCCGTCCGATACGAACGCCACGCGCGTTCCGTCACGAGAAAGGGCCGGGTGGGGCCTCCATCGTTGAAGGTTCCAGTCGGTATCATCAATCCAGACGATGGCGCCATCCCTTACGTAGACGATCAGGTATTGGTCAACTGTGAACAAGATCGCGGAGTGATCTCTGGCGGTGAGTTGCACGATTTTCTCGATCCCGCGCTTTTCCGATTTCAGCACCGACTTGTAGTTAGCCTGGCCGCCGACAGCCGTCAGTGTGGTCAGGAGAGTCGCAGCAACAGCCAGACACCGAGCAAACATCGCGTATCTCGTGCGCATATGTCTCTTTAGCCCGTATTGTAATCGACGTGGCGCGCGGGCGATGATCTGCTCCGACGCGTTGGGTCAAGTCGTATCGAGAAAGGACCTAGTACATACTTGCATAAATAGAAGTTAAGGAGCATAATCGGGCATGGCCCGCCCGCCTGCCCGCATACAGCTCAGCGCAGAGGAGGAGTCCACCCTGCGCGAATGGACCCGCAAAGCAACCTCCGAACAGCGCCTGGTGGATCGTGCGCGCATCATCCTGCTGTCGCACCAGGGGATGACCGTGGAAAAGATCGCCGAGCGCCTGCAAACCCGGCCGGCGCGTGTATCCAAGTGGCGGCAGCGGTTTGCCGAAGGCCGGCTGAACGCATTGTCGGATGCGGCGCGGCCGGGCAAGCCGCACACCTATACCGAGGAAACCGAACGGCGTGTGCTGGGATTGCTGGATCAACCTCCGCCCGACGGTTACGCGCAGTGGAACGGCCCGCGGCTGGCGGAAGCCCTGGGCGACGTCAGCACCGATCAGGTATGGCGCATCCTGCGCAAGCATCAGATCCAGTTGCAGCGCCGGCGAAGCTGGTGCATCAGCAGCGACCCGGAGTTCGGGCCGAAGGCGGCTGATGTGGTGGGTCTGTATCTGAATCCGCCGGAAAAAGCGCTGCTGTTGTCGGTGGATGAGAAGCCGCACATCCAGGCGCTGGAGCGCGCCCAAGGGTTTCTCCGGCTTCCCGATGGAAAGGCCGTGAACGGCTTCAGCCACTGCTACAAGCGCCATGGGACCACCACCCTGTTCGCCGCTTTGGACGTGCTCACCGGGCAGGTGAAAACGGGCCACTACCCGCGACGGCGACGACGGGAGTTTCTGGATTTCATGAACGATCTGGTGGCGGCAAATCCGGACCAGCAGATCCACGTCATCCTGGACAATCTGAACACGCACAAACCGAAGCAGGATCGCTGGCTGAAGGCTCACCCCAACGTCCATCTGCATTACACTCCCACCTACAGCTCGTGGCTGAAGTAGTCAAAGGCCGCGCGGGCGATTTGTGCGATCACAGCGTCTCTGGCCGCGTCTGGGCGCGTGCTCGCTTTCAGGTAGACCGACACGGCAAGCTGGCCGCCGGTGGGGAGGAAGATCACGCCGCTGTCGTTTGTCGCGGCGGTGAGACCGCGCACCGTACCGCTCGAACCAGTCTTGTGCGCGACGATGGTTCCCGGCGGCAACAATCCCTTCAGGCGCGTGGGGAAGGTGGTGGTGGCTTTCAGAATCTCGACCAGCCGGGCCGTCGACGATTTCGAAAGAAGCTCGCCGCGAAACGCGCGCGCCAACAAGCGCACGGTTCCGTTGGGGGTTGCGGTGTCGCGGGGGTCATCGAGAAAGCGCAGCGTTGCCCGGTAGCGCGTCTCCTCGGGAGTTGCGGCGAGCAGCGCGGCTAACAGTTCATCGGTCCATTCCGATGACGGAGGGTAATGCGCGACACCGTTGCGATCGAGCCCGCACTGGCGCTCGCCTCGGTCCACGCGCACGCCCTCGATTTTCCATTGGCGACACCAGGCGGCCATCGCCGGGGCCTCGCCGCCAACCCGAAAGAGCGTTTCCACGGCGGTGTTGTCGCTTCGCGCGACCATCAGATCGACCATTTCGTCAAGGGGGAAACGCCGCTGCGCGGGCCAGCGCGTGGCGATCTCGCTGACGCTTGAGACGACGTCTCGCGGAAGCACTTCAATCGGCTGATTCAGAGCCAGCTTCCCTTCGTCCACCAGCGCGAACATGTTCATGGCGATGGGGAGTTTGCAGACGCTGGCCAGCGGGAAGCGTTTATCGCCATTGAGGCTGACGTGTTGTCCGGTGGCGAGGTGCAGAGCGGCCGCTCCGACCGTGCCATCCGTTGTTCGGGCAATCTGCCGCCATTGATCGTGCAGACTGCGTTCCGGCGTGGACACCGCCAGCGCGAACAGACATTGCCGCCGAGTCAGGTTGCTCACTCCTCACGCAACGACGTAAGAGGGTCGACCGCAGCCGCGCGGCGTGCCGGTACCCAGGCTGCCACGAAGCCACACAAGACCAAGATCGCGGCTGCGCTGGCCAGTTCCCGAGGATCATTCGGCTGCACTCCAAAGAGGAGACTCTTAATGAAACGGCTCAGACCCAGCGATCCCGCCAGACCCACGGCAATTCCGAAAATGAGCGTGATCCCGACGTCTCTGAGCGCGAGCCAAATCACGGACCTTCGCCTTGCTCCCAGCGCAATGCGGATGCCGATTTCATTCCTCCGCCGCGAAACGCCGTAAGCGGTGACGCCGTAGAGACCGACAGCCGCGAGTAGCAGAGCCAGCAGACCGAACGCGGTGGACAAGAGCGCCACCACGCGCGGCTGCATCACCGATTCATTCACTTGTGTTTCCAGATCGCGGAATTCCAGCGAGACGTGCGAATTGACGGCCATGATGGCGGAACGAACGGCGCGCTGCAACGGCGCCACCGCTCCGGCGCCGCGCACTTCAAAGCTGACTTGCGGCGACGGTTCGGTGTCCTGAGTTGAAACGACGAAAGCGGTAAGTCTCTCATCTTCGCCGATCCGTTGGTACTTGGAATCCTTGACCACACCGATGACTTGATAGATCTCCTTTTTTGCGGATCTACCGGGCCCATCCATGGCGATCGTTTTTCCCAACGGATTGGCAAACCCAAAGAAGCGCCGGGCAGTTGCTTCGCCGACGATCATTACCTTCGGCGTAGTCAGGCCGTCCATGCCCGCAAAATCGCGCCCCAGCCGGAGTGGCGAATCCATGGTGGTGAAATATCCCGGCGAGACGCGGTTTAACCACACGAGCGCATCCATCCGCGACCTGGGCCGGTAGCCCTCCGGATCGACCAAGGAGTTCCATCCGAAGTTGGTGATCGGCGTCCGCAGCGAGCTGGACCCCGACACCACACCAGGGATCGCGCGGAGACGGCTCACAACCTCCGCGTTTATGCCCGCGCGCCGCTCCGCTGCCACGGCGTTCTCCTCGTATTGAGCGCTCACGAGGAGGACTCCATGGCGATTGAACCCGAGGTCGGTGGTGAGCAGATTTCTCAGCGTTCCCAGGAACAGTCCGGCGGCCACCAACAACACCAACGAGAGTGCGATTTGCCCGGCCACCAGTATCTTGCCGGCATGGAACCGCGAAGCACCCGCGACATTGCCCCGCGCATGCTCTTTCAGGGAGTGATTCAAGTCGCCGCGCGTTGCCAGAAACGCCGGCGCGAGACCGAACAAAAGGGCGGTCAGGATGGCGGTTCCGGCTGAGAACGCCAGCAAAGTTGCGTCCGGCGAAAGATCGATCGCCAAAGGATCGCCCGCTGTTGAAATCAGTTGGATCAGCAATCTGCTTCCCGCGAGGGCGAGCAGGAATCCGGCAGCCGTGCCGGCCACCGAAAGGAGCAGGCTCTCCGTGAGTAACTGAAGCACTACCCGTATCCGGGATGCGCCCAGGGCCAGACGCACGGCGAGCTCGCGACGCCGCACCGATGCTCGGGCCAGGAGCAGGTTGGCGACGTTCGCGCACGCGATAAACAGCACCAGGGCGGCAATGCCCATCAAGGCGAAGAGGGCCGTCCTGTATTGAGCGCGAACATCCGAGAATCCAGTAGCCGCGGGAGTCAGGCGAAACGAGGCTTTGAGGAATTCCTCCTGTGCATCAACTGGCCAGTCAGCGGCAACCGTGGCCTGAAGGAGCGCTGGCGCGTAGGTGTTGAGTTGCGCAGCTGACTGCTGGGGACTTCGGCCCGGAGCAAGGCGTCCCATGATCTGTAGCCACCAATCGCTCCGCTCGTCGAGGCTGCTGTGATCGGTGTGTAAGATCGGCTCGCAAGTAATGGGGATCGCCACATCGTAGCGTTTGTCCACCTCGAGACCGTTGAACCACGGGGGTGTTACTCCCACCACTTCGAAAACATGCCGGTTGAGGCTCACCGTTTTGCCAACGACACTGGGATCACTAGCGAAGTTGCGCTTCCAGAAGCCATAGCTGATTACCGCGACCGGCGGGGTTCCACGACGGTCCTCCCGAGTTGTGAAAACACGGCCTTGCAAAGCGGGCACGCCGAGAACGCGAAAGAAGTCACCGCTCACCCAGAGCCCACGCGCGAAGCGGCTTTCGCCGCCCTGAGCCAGATCAAACCGGTCCTCGCCCCATGCGAGCATGCCGGAGAAGGCCTGCTGATGATCGCGCATCTGCTCCCATATAGGATTGGTGAACTCACCGCCGATTCCCTTAGCTTCAACCTTCACCAGCCGCGCCGGGTCTTCCACCGGCAACGACCGCAGCATGAGCGCATCGATGATGCTGAAGATGGCCGTGTTCGCGCCAATGCCGAGCGCCAGCGACAAAACCGCGGTCGCCGTGAACGCCGGGCTTCCCAGCAGGGTGCGCACTCCAAAACGCACGTCGCGGACGATGGTATCGAGCCTTGCGAGCAAATCGATTTCGCGGATGTCTTCCTTGCGGCGGGTGTAGCTGCCGAACTGAAGCAGAGCCTGGCGGCGCGCATCTCCCTCGCTCCAACCTTCGGCGACTAGCTCGTCGACGCGCTCGGCAATATGGAACGCGAGCTCGTCATCGATCTGCCGCTCGAGGTTCTGTTGTCCGAAAAGATTCCGCAATCGCCGGGTCCAGGACATGTCAGGCGTTCTCCAGAACGAGCGCAACGCCATGGGTCAGGCGTTCCCAATTCTTCGTCTCTTCCGCGAGGCGATTTCTGCCCGCGGCGGTAAGCGAGTAGATACGCGCCTTCCTGCCCTTGTCGGTCAGGCCCCACTCGGACTGAACCAGACCTTCCTGCTCCATGCGGTGCAGCGCCGGGTACAGCGAGCCTTCCTCGACACGAAGCAGCTCGGCGGAAATTCGCCGGATGTGATTGGTGAGAGCGTACCCGTGCAGGGCACCCTGGGACTGCAGCGTCCGCAGGACCAGAAGGGTGAGAGTGCCCTGAAGAATGTCGTTTTTTTGTTTGGACTGCATGGTTATGGCGTCTGGGGAAGTTTGCCGTGGGTGCGGACCGATTCCACCACCCGCTGCATGGCGCTGACCACGAGCTCGGGCTGGTCGAGTTGAATATGATGCTCGCTCTCTTCGGCGATGATGAGTTCGTGGTTGCGAGACAAGCTGACCATGCCCACCTTTTGCTGGCGCTTTTCGTCCGCCATGCGCTTCCATTCGTCCGCGGAGACATCCGGGGGCGCCGGTTCCACTTTGCCGGCGACGAGCACGATTAATGGTTTGTCCCCGAGGGGCGCGGGGTTCGCCGCTCTGGCGACAAACATCGCTTGCAGTTCTTCCGGCCAATAGTCGTCGGTGGCGGCTGAAAGCTTCGGATGCGCCATCATCCACAGGCGCATCTTTTGGATGTCAGGAGGAAGTTTATCGAAGGGCGGCTCGATTTTGGGCGGGCCGAAAACCTGCGCGTTGAACTCCGCCTGCTTCTTGTCTTCTTCGGTGGGCGGCTGGGGCGGACTGGTCTTCATGGTCTGCACCGGTGGAACGGGCCTGGCTTGCGCGGTTGCGCGGATATGCACCAGCTTTCCCTGGTACATCAACGTGGTGTCTTCGTGCGTGCTATCCACGAGGACCATTCCCGCCACCTCTTCCGGGAATTGCGTGGCATACACGCGCGCGATTAGTCCGCCGACGGAATGCCCGACAAGCACGTACGGAGGGGCCAACCCGGCACCCTGGAGCAGCAGGTGGAGCTCATATGCGTCCTGTTTCATGGTGCGCGGGGTGGGGCCCAGGTCGCTCCACGCGAGACCGGCGCGATCATACGAGGCGAGACGCGCAAAACGCGACACGCCGGGCTGGACCAGGCTCCAATCGAAGGAGAAGTCCCCCGCGCCGGCTATCAGAACTATCACGGGTTTGCCTTCGCCGGTCGCGTGGATGTGCAACTTGTATCCACCGATGTCCACCAGTTGGCCGGTTGGCGGCCAGCTTTGGGCGCCCGCGAAGGGGATGAATAACGCTGCGGACGACAGGGCGGCGAGCAACTTGGTTTTCATACAGAGCTAGCTATGGCCAGATCAAGAATACCTAGCTAGGCTAGCTTTGTCAAGACCGCTTGCTCAGCCTTTCTCTTTGGTCAGGAGGATACCGGTTGTCGCATCCACGAAAACGGAGTAGTCGCTGGTGGCGATGCTCTCGCCCCAGAGGATACGCCAGGAGAGGTCCGGGAAGCGTCGGTTCTGTTCCAGCAGGAAGATGACGGGCGCATTGGGGTGCTGTTTCACGTAATCTTCGCTTTTGGCGACAGCGGTATTCAAAGCGGCGTCGGTATCAATCTTTAGGGCGACGGCGGTGAAAGGCTGGGAGTCGCCCGTGGGTCCGGACCAGCTTTCATCCGGTCCGGCGAAAACGCCTTTATGGAGGTTGCCTTCCATTTCGATGGCGCACCAGGTGTAAGTGCGGGCGCGCCCCGAAGCCGGCGAAACGAAGATGGCCTGCCAGGCGCCGGACTTGCCGGGGTCCGCTTTCACGGCGTCCAGCGAGATACTCTTCAATTGCAACGGCGTAGCGTCATGCTGCCATCCGCGGGCGGAGACGAACATGCTTTGGAAGGCTTCCCGGCCGGTTTTGGGCTCCAGAGGCTTCGCCTCCTCTTTCTGTTCCGCCACCTGCTCCGAATTCGAGCAAGCGGTGAAGGCGGCGAGAAGAACGACGGCAAGCATGGTCCCGGCGGATGTTTTCATAGGCTAACTTCATTGTAACCGGCACGCCTATTTACAAAAAACGTAAGTGACATCTGTACGAATTGAAATTCCAGGCCGGGTGATGCGGCCCGCGAGTGTAAGTCATCGTTCGTGTTTCCGTTTTTCCGCCAAGGAAACGACAACAACTTGTGAAGCTTTTGTGAAGGCGGTTTGAGTGCCCGGAGAACCCGCGGAAACGGGTCTACCCTCGACTCAGACCAGTACTGCAAACACGAAGGGGTATACGATCAACATGTTTTCACGAAGAATCATTCTCGCGGGCCTCGTTGCGTTCGCGAGTCAGGGGTGGTGTCCAGCCGCAAATCAGTTTGTGCAGCACAATCTGGTTTCGGATCTCGCCGGCCTCGCCGACCATCAGGATCCGAACCTCAGCAATCCCTGGGGAATCTGCGCGTCATCGAGCAGCCCGTTCTGGGTTTCCGACAACAATAACAACCTGTCCACGTTGTACGACGGCGACGGCGACATCATCCCGCTGGTGGTTACGATTCCGCCCCCGGCAAGCAATCCACAAGGCGGGGTATCTGGCTGCGTATTCAATTCCACACAAAGCTTCATGCTGAACGGCAAGCCGGCCAGCTTCATTTTCTCGAGCGAGCAAGGCACCATCGTGGAATGGAACGGTGGCACCGCCGGAACGATTGTGGCGGACCGCTCTGGCACGGGCGCGATCTACAAGGGGCTGGCCATCGCTACGCGCGCCAGCGGGCCGACGCTCTACGCCGCGAACTTCAACGCAGGCACGGTGGACGTCTGGGACGGCAACCTGAATCTGCTCAGTTTGCCGGGCGCGTTCATCGATGCGAGCATTCCGAACGGGTTCGCGCCGTTCAACATACAAAGCATGAACGGACGTTTGTATGTGGCTTACGCACAGCATGATTCCGCCGGATACAATCCGGTGCCCGGGTCCAGCAGCGGATACGTGGACGTCTACAGCGTGGACGGCGTGTTAGAGCAGCGGCTGGTTACCGGAGGCGCGTTGAACTCCCCCTGGGGGCTGGCTGTGGCGCCGCCTTACTTCGGCGAATTCAGCAACGCGATTCTGGTGGGCAACTTCGGGGATGGAAAGATCAACGCCTACAACCCGGTGAGCGGCATGTGGCTGGGCGATTTGAAGGACGCCTACGGCAACGAGATCGAGATCAACGGTTTGTGGGGCCTGATGGTGGGCAATGGCGGGAAGGGCGGCGATACCGACGCACTCTACTTCACCGCCGGCATCAACAACGGCAACGACGGTTTGCTGGGGCTGCTGCAGGCGGACCCGGTGATTGCCGCGGTGTTTCAGTCGGCCAGTTACCTGGCGCCGATTTCTCCGGGAGCGTTCGCTTCCGTCAAGGGCGTGGACCTTGCCGCCACTACAAGGAGCGCCGGAACCGCCGACACCGTGAACGGCCAGCTTCCAATTGCGCTGGATGGCGTGACGATCACCGTGGATGGCAGGCCGGCTTATGTGGACTATATCAGCCCGGAGCAGATTAACTTCATAGTTCCTCCGGACACGAACATGGGCGACGTGCCGGTGGTGGTGTACAACAACGAAGTGGCCAGCGCGTCGGCAACCGCATGGATGCAGCCGTTCGCCCCGGGATTCTTCGTGACCAGCAATTACGTGATGGCCACACACGCGGATGGAACCCCGGTGGGCGCAACGACGCTGGTACCGGGTAAGAGCACGCCCGCCGTACCGGGGGAAACCATCACACTGTATGGCACCGGTTTTGGCCCGACCAATCCGCCGATGGATGGCCGGGTAATTTACGCGCCGGTGCCGGCGGCGACGATGCCGGTGGTGATGATTGGCGGCTTGCCGGCGACGGTAAGCTGGGCCGGGCTGGGCTCCGCGGGCACGTATCAGATCAACGTGGTGGTCCCGGCGATTCCCGCCGGCACCACGGCCACCGTAGACGTGCCAGTGCTGGCGACCGTGGGAGGGACTTACATGTCGCAGCCGGGCGTACTTCTTACCGTGATGCCCTGACCGTGGTGGGAGTGGGGCCGCGTCCTTGTGTGTGCGGCGCGGCCCCCGGTCGGTTGCCCAGGCGGATGCGGGGAAGCACGCGGAAGCCCCGTTTGGCGCCGGAAACCCACATGGGGCGGCCAATGACGCAGTCCCGCGGGATAAAGCCGATGTAGCGGCCGTCGACCGCGTTGTCGCGGCTGTCATCAAGAGTGAAGTAGAATCCGCCGGGCACGACGATCTCGCCGCCGCGAATATTCGCCTTCATCATGTCCATTCCCGGAAAAGTGTCAATCCCTGACGGGAAGTTATCGCGATACTCGTCCCGTTCGTCCGCAATGTGCTCGACGTACGGTTCGTTGACCACGCGGCCGTCGAGGATCAGTTGTTTGTCGCGCAGTCGCACGCGGTCGCCGGGCACGCCTACAATGCGCGATACTTCATATCTCAAACGGGCGTGGGGCACGCGAAAGACCACCAGATCGCCGCGTTGCAACGGTCCCATGACCCACGCTTTGAGTGCGATCACGTCGTCCCCGTAGCTGATGCCCGGCTCCATGCTAATGGAATCAGCACGTATTATTCCCACGAACACAGCGGAGTTCACCAGCGCGATGAGCAACAACGCGTACAGGGCGAGGTACGCCACAAACAAGGGGCGAGCCCATGGCCAGAAGGCGAGAGGCAGCCGCGCGAAGAACCGCTCCAGAGGGCCAAGCCCATCCAGCGGCTCGTCGCGAATATCCTCGCCGGGGTGATCTTTGCGCCAGCGCGAGGCAAAGCTGACCGCGCGAACGCCGCCGATGAGCAAGCCGAAGAAAATAAAACCTACAACGCCCACAAAGACGCCCAGGGTGACAGTCGAGATAATCAGCCCAAGACCGAAAATGCCCAGCGCGCTGATCGCCGCAACCCAGGAAAACGAGCGAATCCCGAATGCGGCGAAGATGTAAAACGAACAAGTCAGGATGGCGCTCAGACGATTGCCACCGCCGACCATGGGGAGGACCAGGTTCAGAACTCCGATGACCAGACAGGCATACATGGCGTTGCGCGCGGCGGTGCGCGCTGCTACATCGCTGTCGATAATGGGCCAGAACAGCTCACGCAAGCGGGAGCGCGGAATCGGAGTTGAGGACGAAAGTCCGAGAGTTTCCACCGGCGAGAATTATATCAGCATCTCGCCGAATTAATCGCTCCTGGCGCCAGGGACAATTGTGGAATCGCGCAGCTTGCCCAGCTCGCGCTTGGCGATGGCCGCCCAGGAGCTGCCCGGGTCCAGCTTCAGATACGCTTTCCAGTGGCGTACCGCCTTCAGCGGCTGGTTCACGCACTGATACAACAGAGCGATGTTATAGTGCGCGTCGGCGTAGTTGGCGTTCAGACGGAGCGCGGTCTGGTAGTGGTGCAGGGCTTTGGCCCGCTCGCCCATTTCATCGAAGAGATTGCCGAGATTAAAGTGGGCGAGGGCATATTCGGGATCGGCGGCCAGCGCGTCGCGGTAATAGCGCTCGGCCTCGCGCCACGCGCGAGCGTTGAAATAGACGGTGCCCAGATTGACCAGGGCGCCGGCCGACGTAGGGTCGATGGCCAAGGCCTTCTGGTACATTTTGATCACTTCCTCGAGCGGCGCGCCTTCCTGTTCCAGTTGCAGCCCGCGCTCGAACCACATTTCAGCCTCAGCGCGGCGGCCATGGGAAGCCACTGGAGATGACGCGCCAGCGGACTCAGGTGCGCGGTCCCGGCCGGGGAACGAAAGGAGGCGGGAGATTTCGGCCTGATCGAAATCCAGCAGGAGCTGGCCGGTTTTCGCATCCATGCGGCGGCCTTCGAACTGAACTCGAATCCGGCGGCCGTCGGAGTAGAGCTTCATCTCCGAAAGAGGGTTGCCGACGTCGCGCATGCGCGCGCGAATCGCCGACAGCGTGCGGCGAATTTCGCCAGCCGGGATGCGATTGTCGCGGAGGGCGATCAGCGTCTTGAGGGCCAGCAACTCGGAGAACCCGAAGCGGTCCGCGGGGGCGATGAATTGTTGTTTCTCCCAACTGCGGAGCTGGCGTTCCGAAACGGGGAGCAGGCGGCGCACTTGCTCGCGCGACCATGCATGAGCAGTGGCGGGCACGGGAAGATTTTAGCACTCGACCATGTCAGTGGGATGCAAAGGGGCGGAGGAGTACGCGAGGATTATTCGACGAATCCACGCCAGGTCTTGCCGCGTTCATCGCGCAGAACCAGTCCAAAGGAGTCGGAGACGCCGGTCACGGTACGGCCCAGAGCGTCGCGGAAGCGATAGCGAACGCTGTCGTCCGGACCTTCTTCGGCCGAGCCGCGCCAGATGTTGCCGAATTCGTCGCGGAGCCGTATGAACTCGCCGTAGCCAAACCCGGAGAGCCGGGACCTGGTTCGTTCCTGTTCCAGGCTGAACCAGCCACCCGCTAGAGTACGGCCTTTGCGCCTGCGCCGGTAGATCACAGGTTTATTTTGCTGGAACTTTGGTTATTGCGCTATGCGTAAAGACACCTGGCCAATTGACAGGCAAACGCCTGAGATGGGGGTCAGGCAGGATAATACTCACATGCGGGTGGTTCTTCAAAGAGTAAGACAGGCCAGCGTAACAGTCGGGGAAGAGGTGGTGGGCGCTATCGGGCCCGGTCTGGCACTGCTGGTGGGCATAGCGCGCAACGACGACGAACAGGACGCCGAGTATCTGGCGGATAAGGTAATCCACCTGCGCGTGTTTCCCGACGAAGCGGGGCGGATGAATCGCAGCGTTGCCGAAACCGGCGGCGAATTGCTGGTGATCTCTCAATTTACACTCTACGGAGACTGCCGCAAGGGACGGCGGCCGGATTTCAGCGAAGCAGCCGCGCCCGAGGAAGCGCGTAATCTATATAACTACTTTGTCAAAACGTTGCGGGAACGATGTAACAACCGTCTAACCACGGGTGTATTTCAGGCGGAAATGGAGGTGACGCTGACTAATCATGGTCCAGTGACCCTGGTATGCGACTCAATAAAACGCTTGGTCAAAACAGACTACCCGAAGTAAGATCAATTTATGCCGCTCACTAAGTTAGTGGACAATCAGGCTCTCCTGCAGGCTGCCCTGGAGGGACTCGAATTACAGAAGCAGAGAATCGATGACCAGATTCGGGAGGTCCGCTCGCGGCTGAACAAGGGTCGCCGCGCCGGCGGTCCGGCGACCACGGCAGAAGCCCCAACCCGCCACCGTCGCCGCCTGAGCGCGGAGGCGCGCAAGCGAATCGCCGCCGCGCAGAAGAAGCGCTGGGCGGCATTCCGCAGAAAGAGCTCCGCCGCAAAAGGCGCGGCGAAGGCCGCCGCGGGCGCATAGGTCCTGGCAGGACGTGGCCCTGCCCCACATCGTCTTAGCCATTGCGAGCGCCGATGGTAGAATCTCATTCGAATGAATCTGGTGGTGTCCCGCGCGCTCCTCATCGAGGATAGTCCCGCAGACGCGCACCTGTTCGGCGAGCTTCTAAGAGAGGCAGGCGCGTGGCGGCTGCAACTTACTCACGTCACCACGCTGGGGGCTGCGTTCGAGCTTCTGGCGTCCGCGGACTTCGATGTCGCGCTTGTAGATCTCAGCCTTCCCGACGCTTCGGGGATTGAGGCGGTGGTTCGGCTCCATTCCTCTTACCCGGCGCTCCCCCTGGTGGTGGTGACCGGACTGGATGACGAGGCGATGGCGGCGCGGGCAGTCCGGGAAGGCGCGCAGGACTATCTGATCAAGGGCCAGACCGACGGTCACCTGCTGCTGCGGGCGATGCGCTACGCGAGCGAACGACTGCGCGCCATTGAGGTGCTGCAGCGCCGGGAAGAGCATTTCAGATCGCTGATTGAAAACGCGCTGGACCTGGTGGCCATCGCGCAGCCGGATGGCGTTATTCGCTACGCCAGCCCGTCGCATCAGCGCATTTTGGGCTGGCGGCCGGAGGAACTCGTGGGCCTCGGCGTTTCTTCGCTGGCCGCGCCGGAAGATCAATCCACGGTGCGCGACATGCTTCGCGACAGCGCCGGACAGACCGCCTTCGAGTACCGCTTACGTCACAAAGACGGAAGCTGGCGGAGGGTGGAGTCCTACGCTCGCGATCTGTCGAACGTGGCCGGGGTGGGCGGCATTGTGATCAACTCGCGCGATGTGACGGACCGGCATCAGTTCGAGAAGCGTTTGCAAAATGCCAACCTGACCCTGCGCGCGGTGGTGGAGGCTTCGCCGCTGGCCATTTATTCGGTGAACCCGGATGGGACGGTACGAAGCTGGAACGGCGCCGCGCGAACGATGTTCGGCTGGAAGGAAGGTGAAGTTCTGGAAAGGCCGCTTCCACCGATTACCGCGTCCGGCGAGCCCAGCCTGGCCGAACGCCTGTCTCTGGCGCGGGACGGCCATGTGGTAAACGGCATCGAGGTGCGCTGCCTCCGCCGCGACGGATCGGCGCTGGACGCCAACGTATGGAGCGAAGTGCTGCGCGATTCCACGGGGGCGGTGATCGGCCTGATTGAAATTGTCGCGGACATCACCGAGCGCAAGCTGCTGGAGCAACAGGTGCTGCAGGGCCAGAAGATGGACGCCATCGCGCGTCTGGCCAGCGGGGTGGCTCACGACTTCAACAATCTGCTTACGGTGATCACCGGCTACACGCACTTATTGCTGGCGGGGCTCAAGCCTGGCGACGCGGCCTTTGCCGACCTGGAGCAGGTGGCACGGGCGGCCGACCGCGCCAGCGATCTGACGCGGCAACTGCTGGCGTTCAGCCGGCGGCAGTCGGTGCGATCCAGCATGGTGGATATGGGCGCGCTGATTGGGGAGATGGCGCCGATCTTGCGGCGCGTGGCCGGCGAAACCGTGCAGGTGAACGCCGCCGCCGCGCCCGATCTGCCGCTCGTTTGCGCGGACCCGGGACAGATCGAGCAGGTGCTGCTCAACCTTGCGCTCAATGCCCGCGACGCGATGCCGGAGGGCGGGGTGATCGACGTGGACGCATCGGCGGCGACGCTGGACGCGGAAAGCGCCGCGCTGGCGGGGGTCGGGCCGGGGGATTACGTGGTGATCCGGGTCCGCGACACCGGAGTGGGAATGACCGCCGACGTACAGGCGCGCGCTTTTGAGCCTTTTTTCACCACGAAGGAACAGGGCAAGGGCACCGGGCTGGGCCTTTCCACAAGTTACGGAGTGATTCGCCAGACTAACGGCAATATTGGCGTGGCGTCGACGCCAGGCAAGGGGACGGTTTTCACGATCTGGCTGCCGGCGGGAGAAGGGGACTAACTATCCAGAGGCCTCTCAAGGGACTTCCCCTGCGATAATGGTCCTTTAGCCACCATCCGTCTTTTCCTGACCCGACCGCGTCTTTAGAATGGAGCCGAAGTGATCTTTCGGGAGGTTGAGGATCGCGACCTCATCGCCAAAGCGCGGCGGGGCGACGTGGATGCCTACGGCATCCTTGTGTCCCGCTGGGAGAAGCGTATCTTTAACTACCTGTTGCGGCTGGTCGGGAACCGCGAGGAAGCCATGGATCTGAGTCAGGATGTCTTCCTCAAGGCCTGGCAAAACCTTAAGAAGCTGGAAGATGCGGACCGTTTTTCGTCGTGGCTGTTCCGCATAGCCCACAACGAGGCATTCTCTCTGCTGAGAAAGAACAGACCGGAGACCGAGCTGACCGGCGATCCCACCGTGGCGGATCGCAGCGCGCGGCTGTTTCCGGTGGAACTCACGCTGGCGGTGGAGCGGGCGCTTTCACGGCTCTCCGACGACCAGCGGGAGGCGGTGCTTCTGAAGGTTTACCAGGGATTCAAGTTCGATGAGATGGCGGAGATTCTGGGCTGCCCGGTCTCTACCATCAAATCCCGCCTGTATGCCGCCCTCGATCTGCTGAAGGATACCCTCGCTCCAGTGGGTGCGCGAGGTGTGCAATGACCTGTTCGTCTGTTGATTTGAAAGCGTACGTGCTGGGCGAACTCCCGGAGAGCGAAAAGGGAGCGGTGGCCGTCCATGTGCGCGAATGCGCCAGTTGCGGCGAGGAAATGGAACGGCTGAGCCTGACCCACCGCGCGTTGACATCGTTGCGGGATGAGGAAGTGCCGCGGCGCATTGCGTTTGTGTCCGACAAAGTCTTCGAACCGCGCTGGTGGCAGCGCGTGTGGCGCTCCGGACCGGCCATGGGTTTCGCGTCGGCGGCGGTGCTGGCTTGCGCCATTCTGGCGCACGGCCTGGTGCAACCGGCTCCGCTGGCGGCCCCCGCGGCTACAGTGGACAGCGCGGAGGTAGAACGGCGCGTGGCCGCGCAGTTGAACGACCGCGTGAATGCGGTGGTAGCGAAGGCGGTGTCCGACGCCGAAGCAAAACAGCAGCAGAAGACCGCGGAGCTGCTGGCCGACGTGGAGAAGAAATTCGAGTTCGAGCGCAAGGCCGATCAACTGGCCTTTGCATCCAATCTCGAAGTCGAGCGCAAGGAAAGGGCCCGCCTGTACATGGCCAGCAGCGGCCTGGAGGTGAGGTAGTGAACCGCCTTCTGGTCGCGCTGCTGCTGGCCGCGGGCAGCCCTGGATTCGCCGCCGACGCCGATCCGGGCCATGCCGTCATGGTTTCCATTGTCTCCACGCAGAGGAGCATTGATGGAAGGCTGGCGCACATCTGGCCGGAGGAGCCGTTCTTCGTGCTGGGAACCACGCACGGTGTGTACCTGGAGGGTTACGGAGCGGTGTTCACGGCGGAAGTGAATCTGGCGACCGCTCCGGTGAGCCCGCTGATGCCCATACCCACCAAGGAAATGATTGCGCGGCACCATCAGAAGAAGGTGGAACGGATTCCGCTGCTGGAAAAGGCCATGCGCGAGATGCTGGTGCAGACGGCCACTTCGATGGACACGCTGGCGGACACCGACCGTATCGTGATCGCGGTTTCCCTGACCAGTTATTCCTGGGAGCCAGCGGGCCTGCCCAGCCAGATCATCATGCAGGCTCAGAAGGGCGCGCTGCTGAAAGCGAGCGGCGGCACGCAACTGGCCAGCGTCATTAAGGCCGAGGAATACTAGTTGTCCGAACCTCCGCCCGTCCTGCTGACACCCCGGAAGCGTCTTGGCGAGATGCTCATGGAGAGGAAGCTGATTACGCAGGAGGACCTCGACCGCGCGCTGGAACTACAGAAGGACCGGGGCGACAAGCTGGGTAAGGCGCTGGTGGACCTTGGCTTCATCGCCATGCGCGACGTGCTGGCGGCATTGTCGGACCAGCTGGGGGTGCCGCTGATTTCGATTGACGGTCCGCCCGCCATGTCGCCGGAAACGGAGACGCTGTCGCCGCGATTCTTGCGGCAGTTCCGCTGCATTCCGGTGGCCTTCGAAGACCACACGGTGACTCTGGCGATGGGCGACCCGCTGGATTTCGAGACCATCGCCACGGTTCGCAACTGCACGGGTCTGGCAGTGCGGCCGGTGCTGGCGCCCGAGCAGGAGATTGTCGACGCCATCGAGCGCTATTACGGCGAGGCATCGCGAAGCAGCGCGGAGATGGATTTCGACGCGGGCGAGGCTTCCGAGGACCTCGAGCAACTGCGCGACATGGCCAGCGAAGCGCCGGTGATCCGGCTGGTGAACGCCATGATCGCGCAGGCCGTGGAAAAGCGCGCCAGCGACATTCACATTGAGCCGTTCGAGAAGGAATTCCGCATCCGCTACCGCGTGGACGGCGTGCTGTTCAACCAGGATCCGCCGCCGCGGGAGCTGAAGGCGGCCATTATCTCGCGCGTGAAACTGATGGCCAAGCTGAACATCGCCGAGCGCCGGCTGCCACAGGACGGCCGCATCAAGATCAAATCCCTGGGCCGGGAGATAGATCTGCGCGTTTCCACACTGCCCACGCTGTACGGTGAGAGCGTGGTGATGCGCCTGCTGGACCGCTCCGCCGGCGATTTCTATAATCTGGATTCGCTGGGCTTCGACGAGCACATGCTGCGGCGCATGACCCATTTCACGGCCATGCCTCATGGGATTTTCCTGGTGACGGGACCCACCGGCAGCGGTAAATCCACGACGCTGTATTCGGCGCTGAAGCTGATCAACCAGAGCGATAAGAAGATCATCACGATTGAGGACCCGGTGGAATATCAGATGGACGGGATCAACCAGATCCACGTCAATCCGCAGATTGGGCTGACTTTCGCCTCGGGGCTGCGGCACATCGTGCGCCAGGATCCGGACGTGATCATGGTGGGCGAAATTCGCGACCGCGAGACCGCCGACATTGCCATTCGCGCGGCGCTGACCGGACACTTCGTGTATTCGACGCTGCACACCAACGACGCGCCCAGCGCGATCAGCCGCCTGACCGACATGGGCGTGGAGAACTATCTGATTACGTCGTCGCTGGTGGCGGTGCTGGCCCAGCGGCTGGTGCGCGTGATCTGCCCGAACTGCCGGGAACCAGCCGGCGAGCGCATGACCCCGTTCGGCGAGAATATTCGCGTGTGGCGCGGCGCGGGCTGCGAGAGCTGTTTCGGGACCGGCTTTACGGGGCGCGTGGGCGTCTTCGAAATGATGGAGCTGAACGACGAGATTCGGCAGTTGATCATGCACAACACGGATGCGGTGGGTATTACCACCGTCGCGCGCCGCAATGGCATGCGTAACCTGCGCGAGGATGGCTGGCTGAAGGTGCAGAGCGGAGTTACTACGGCGGAGGAAGTGTTGCGGGTTACACAGGAATTTTAAGAAACCACTCCATTACTGTCGCGGCTCAGAAACGCAACGGAGCGGAATAAGAGAGAGTTAGTGGCGAGTTATTACTTTAAAGCCCTGGCGTCGGATGGCCGGCTGCGCACCGGCACGGTGACCGCGGAGACGGATAAACGCGTCGCCAGCGAGCTGCGCCGTCAGGGCCTGACGCCGATTTTTGTCGGGCCGGAAGAGAAGAAGGGCCTGGAGTTCAAGCTGCCGTCTTTTGCGCGCGGGCGGCGCAGCGATGTGCTGTTTTTCACCCAGGAACTCTCCACGCTGCTCAATGCCACGGTACCGCTGGACCGCGCCCTGGCCATCACCGGCGATCTGACCGAGCGCGAATCGTTCCAGTTTATTGTCCATGATGTCCTGCGCGTTCTGAAAGGCGGTAAGTCGCTGGCGGACAGCCTGGCGACGCATCCGGAATACTTTGGCGAGTTATACGTCAATATGGTGCGGGCGGGCGAAGCGAGCGGATCTCTGGCCGTTATCTTCGAGCGCCTGGGCGAGTTCGAGCGCACCCGCGACGAGCTGCGCAACTACATCATCTCGTCGCTGGTTTATCCGGCGCTGCTTAGCGTCGTCGGCTGCACATCCATTTTCATTCTGCTGAAGTTTGTAGTGCCGCGATTTGCCGCCGTGTTTGAAGACTCGCGCGTCCCCATGCCGTTGCCGACGAAACTCATGATGGACGCCAGCCACTTCGTGGAGACCTGGGGACTGCCCATTATCGGTGGCCTGTTTCTGCTGGTGCTGCTGCATCAGGCGTGGATTCGCACCTCCAGGGGACGGTTGCTGTGGGATGGCTTCCGCCTGAAGATTCCTTTGCTGGGCATCGCGCTGCGCAAAGCGGAGACGGCGCGATTCGCGCGCGCCATGGGGACCCTGGTGGCGGCCAGCGTGCCGCTGGTACAGTGCATCACCATTTCCCGCGCCATCCTGAATAACCGGCGCATGGCGCGATCGCTGGAGGCCGTCGCGCAGGGCGTGAAGCGCGGCGAAGGCATTGCGGGCCCTCTGAAGAAGGCCGGGGAATTTCCGCCGCTGGCCGGGCACCTGCTCGCCGTGGGCGAAGAGACCGGCCGCATCGACACCATGTTCATTCGCATGGCGGATATTTACGAAGTGGAAACGAAGAACGCCATCAAGCGGTTCACGTCGCTGTTCGAGCCGTTGCTGATCCTTGTTATGGGCATCATCGTCGGCGCGCTGGTGCTGAGCCTGATGCTGGCGATTACCAGCGTCAATGATGTGGTCATGTAGGCGGGAGATTTATATGAAGAATCGCAGAAGAATCAAGGAAGCCGGCATTACGCTGATCGAGATGCTGGTGGTGGTCACCATCATCGCCCTGTTTGCAGGGCTGGTGCTGCTGCCGATGATGAAAAAGGTCGACACCGCCAAACGCACCGCGGCGCGCGCGCAGATCAATGGGTTCATGACGGCGCTGGGGACTTACAAGCTGGATACCGGCACTTACCCCACTACCGAACAGGGGCTGAAAGCGCTGCGTGAAAAGCCCGAGGGCGTGAACGGCTGGGAGGGTCCTTACCTGCAGAAAGAGATTCCGAAGGACCCCTGGAAGAACGATTACCAATACAAGTTTCCCGGAGATCATGGCGACGAGCCCGACGTAGTCTCGTACGGACTGGATGGCAAACCCGGTGGCGACGGCAACGATGCCGATATTGTCAGTTGGAAGAATGACTAACACGCGCCGCGGCGTCACGCTCATCGAAATGCTGGTGGTGGTGACCATCATTTCGCTGATTGTGGCGGTGAGTTTCCCCGCTGTTACCTCCGGGCTGGACAGCCTGCGGCTGCACCAGGCGGTTCGCGATACGGTGAGCCTTTTTGACGCAGGTTTGTCGCGCGCGCAGCGATCGCAACAGGTGGTGGAGATATCCGTTTCGCCGAAGGAGAACGCGTTGTGGGTACGGGCTCCGGAAGCGCAATACGAACGCAAGATCGAATTGCCCGAGGGAGTCACCATCACGCGCGTTCTGCCGGAGAACCTGGTTGAAGACGACCTCGGAACCCGCAACTTTTATCTTTATCCCGGCGGGAGCGTGCCGCGCTTCGGGATTGAAATGCGAAATCGCCGGGGGACGCGCAAAGTGGTTTCCGTGGATCCCATTACCGGAGTGCCGCGCATCAGCGATCCGGTCGAGGCGGCTGATGCGGGGTAGGGTGTGGACACGTGACGCGAGCCGCGTTTGTACGGCGTCTGCCAAGAACGCGGCTGCCGGCGCGTGTCCAGGCAGCAGGAACCAGCGCGGATTCACGCTGCTGGAGGTGCTGGTGGCCACCATCATCATGGCCGTTGCGATCAGCGGACTTCTGGCGGCTTTGACCACGGCCATGAACAACGCCGGCCGGCTCACCGATCACGACCGCGCCATCACGCTGGCCCGCCAGCAGATGAACGAACTGCTGATCGCCGCGACGGCCCCCAAGGACATGCCCATCGGAGGCGCGTGGGACCCGGCGCTGACCGCGGGACGCCCATGCGGCTGGACGGGCATGATCACGCTCTTCGAAGCGGCTCCCGGGGCGGGTCCGGGCGATGACGCACTGGACCGCGTGCATCTGGAAGTGTGGTGCGGCGAGGGCGACGCCAAACGGACCTTCACCCTGGAAGGATTCCGGCGCGGCAAAGTCTCCATCGCGGAAGCAAAACAGAGGCAGACGCCGTGACCACACGCCGCCGCGATGCCGGCTTCACGCTGGTGGAAGTGCTGATCGCCAGCACGCTGCTGATGGCTCTGACCACGGGAATTTTGATGGCATTGCGCGTGGGTCTTGACGCCATGGATCACGCCGATGCGAAGCTCATGCACAATCGCCGGGTCATGGCCGTGGAACGCGTCATGGAAGCGCAGATGAGCGACATTCTACCGGCGCTCACGCCGTGCATGCCGCAGAATCGCGAAGACGCCGGCAAGACCATCTCATTTTTTCAGGGAGAACCGCAAACCATGCGCTTCATCAGCAGTTACTCGCTGAATGACAGCGCACGGGGGCTGCCGCAGCTTCTGGAATACCAGGTGATCCCGGGTGAGCACGGCGAGGGGGTTCGTCTGGTGGTGAATGAGAATCTCTACGCCGGTCCTCTGAGCGCCCGCCCTTTCTGCCTGGGTACGCACGTTGACGACACTGTGGGGGTTCTGCTGCCGGTGTTTCCGCCGGTGCGGATCGGCCCCGGCTCTTTCGTGATTGCCGACAGGCTGGCGCTGTGCCATTTCGAGTTTCTGCAGCCGGACAAGGATTCCAGCGAGAAGCCGTCGATCTGGGTGCCGCGCTGGACCCGGCCGGTGCTGCCGGACGCCATTCGCGTGGTGATGGGACCGCTGGAGCCGGAGGCCTCGCAACTGCCGCTGCTGACGCTTACCGTGCCGGTGCGGGTGAATCGGGATCCGGCGAAGGACTATGGGGATGTGCAGTAGATCACCCGGAGAACGCGACTTACGTGGCGTGTCCAACGAACGCGGAAGCGCTCTGCTGATCGTGCTGTGGCTCAGCGTGGCGCTGTTCGCCATCGCGTTTACGGTGGCGCATATGGTCCGGGCCGAGGTGGAGCGGGTGGGCACCGACGCCGACAGCCTTCGCGCACGTTATCTGGCGCAGGGGGGTGTCGAGCGCGCGATTCTGTGGATGGAATGGAGCGCCGCGGGCATTCACCGGCCCGATGGCCGTCCCTGGTATACGGAGCCTTCGCCGCGCCTTCATTTCGACTTTCCTTCCGGCGAGGCCAATGTGGAGCTGATCCCGGAAAGCTCGAAGCTGGACATTAACCGCGCCGCTCTTCCCGACCTTGGCGCGGTGATGTTCGCCGCCGGGGCTTCGCGCGATCAGGCCATCGACATAGCGCAGGCGATTGTGGACTGGCGCGGAGGAGATCCCAACGTGGTCAGCCAGTTCGATCAATACTATCTGACGCTGCAGCCGTCTTTTCACTCGCCGCACGCGTCCTTTCGAGAGATAGAGGAATTATCGCTGGTGCATGGGATGACTCCGGAGCTTTTCTATGGCGGTTACCGGCCGGGCGCGGACGGGCGGTTCTATCCGTATGGCGGAGTACGAGACTGTCTGTCGGTTTATGGCAGCACGGCCCAGTTTGACGTGAATACGGTCAGCCCTACGCTGCTGGCGGCAATTGGCGTACCACCCGAAAACGTGAATGCAATCGTGAATTTGAGGAATGCCGCGCCGATCCGGTCCATGGACCAGCTCCATGCCCTGCTTGGTAGGGGCCCCGCGGCTTCGCGCCTGACCACCGAATCGGGAAGTTTATGGACTTTGCGCGCGACCGGGCGGTTGCAATACGCCGACGGCAGGTACTCGGATGTAAAGCGGACCGTGGCCGCCGTGGTCAAATTCCAGCCGCAGGGCACGAACCCGTCGCATCTGATTATGCGCTGGTACGACGACTCCGCGCCGGCTCCGGCAGCACGCCCGATACCCGGCGGGGACTTCAGCCAGGTGGTATCGCTGCAATGAGCGTTCGCCTGCGCACGTGGATGGCGTTCGGAACCGGCGTCGGAATTGAAGTGTGCGGCCGGGATCTGCGCGCGACCGTGGTCCGGGTGCGTCCGGCGGGCGTGGAGATTCCGGGGGAATTGGACATCCCCGGATTCCGCGAGCAGGCGGCGGCCCTATGGGGGGACCAGTATTTGCGCTTCCTGCGGGAACTGGGACTCGCGCACCTTGCGGCGACGGTTCTGCTGCCCCGCGACGCGGTGATTGTGCGGCAGGTGCACCTGCCCGGCGTCAGCGACAGAAACGTGGCCAGCGCGCTGAAGTTCCAGATCGACTCGCTGCATCCCTGGCCGGAGGACGAGGCGGTGTGGGATTACGCGCGCGCGGGCAAGACGGACACCGTGCTGGTGGGCATCACCCGGCGAAGCACGCTGGAGGACTACGCGACGCTGTTCGCGGAAGCGGGCGTAAAGATCGCCCGGTTCACGTTCTCCGCGGCGGCGATTCAGCCGGCCCTGCGATTCTATGGCGCGCCGCCCGAGGGTTTTCTCGCGTGGGCGCAAAACGGCGCACTGGAGCTTTACGGCGAGAGCGCATCACGGCCGGTGTTCTCGGCCTCCTTCGAGCAGCAACCGCAGCTAGCGGTGGCGTCGGCGCTCTCCGAGTTGCGGCTTGACCCGGCCGGGGAGCCGGTTCCGATCGAGTCTCTGTTACCGCAGCCGGCCGCGGCTCCCGCCGGAACCGCGCTTTCGCGCAGCGCGCGCACCTACGCGGCCGCCCTGACTTCGGCCTGTCCGTGGCTGGCGCTGCGGCTGAACCTTCTGCCAGAGGACAAGCGCCAGACAAGCTCGCGCGCTCTCTACTTCCCGACTATCGCTCTGGCCACGCTGATCGCGCTCACCGCCGGCGCGATGTTCGCGTACGGGGCCATTGAGGACCGGCGTTATCTGGAAACATTGCAGGAGCAGATTCGCGAGATTACTCCGCGGGCGAACCGGGCCGCGCATCTGGACCAGCAGATTCTGGAGACCAGCCGGCGCGCCGAGGCCATCGATACCTTCCGCCTGCGTTCGAAAGAGGACATGGACGCGCTGAACGAAACCACCCGCGCTCTGGCCCCTCCGGCCTTTCTCAACAGCATGAACCTGAGCCGCCAGAGCGTGGAAATGTCCGGCCACGCCGACCAGGCTGCCGGTCTGTTGAAGCAGCTTGACGGCACCGGCAAATTTCAGAACTCGCAGTTCACGATGCCTATCCAGCGCGACCCCACGGGCGAGAGCTTCTCGATTCGCGCCCAGAGACAGGGAGCGACCACGCAGTGAACATCAACGAGCGCGAGCGGAAATTGTTGATCGCGGCCGGCATTGTGGTGCCTATCATTCTGATCTACTACTTCGCCACGTCATCTTCTTCCAGCGCGCCGGAGGTATCGTCCCCCACGGACACGCCCGAGGCGGCCGAAAAACGCCTTGCCGATTTGCGCCACAGAGCGGCCACGGTGCCCGGCAAGGAAGCGGTGCTGAAACAGGTTTCCTTGGAATTGTCGCGGCGGGAAAAAGGCCTGATCCAGGCAGACACGGCTCCGCAGGCGCAGGCGCAATTGCTGCAGGTGGTGCGGCGCGTAGCCAGGGCGCAGACTCCGCCGGTGGAGATCGGCCAGGTGGAGATGAGCGAGCCGCACCCGTACGCGGGCGCCTATGGCGAGGTCGCGGTGACCATCAGCATGACCTGTGGCAGCGAGCAACTGGTCAACATGATTTCCGATCTGAGCGCGCAGCCTGAAATCGTCGCCACCAACGACATGCGCATCGGCGCGGCGCACGCGAAGTTGAAGACGATGCCGGTGCGGATGGTGATTTCCGCGCTGGTTCCCCGGCGGCTGGTTCCGGAGAAGAAAGGACTGACGGCGTTTTGAAGAAACGGTTGTGGCTGCTAAACATCGTGCTGGCCGTTGTCCTGGTGCTGGTGGGCCGCATGCTCCTGGAGCACTGGCAGGAGGCGCATCTGCGCGAAGACAAGATTCTGCAGGCGAAGATACGGCCGGTTCCGCCGCCGCCGCTTTCGCCACGGCCCTTAGTGCCGAAGCTGCAGGCCACTACCTATGCCGACGTTGCCGAGAAGGTGCTCTTTTCGAAGGATCGCAATCCCGATATTATTCCGGATCCGCCCAAACCCGCTCCTCCGCCACCGCCCGTACCGGCGTTTCCCATCGCTCACGGCGTGATGATCTGGGGCGACGTGCCGCCCACCATCATCCTGAGCATGGGCAAGGGCGAGCAGCAGGCTTATCGCGCCGGGGACACGGTGGGCGACTTTGGAATCGCGTCGATCACCGACCAGCAGATCGTGCTCACGTGGAATGGGCAGACGTTCGTCAAGAACATTTCGGATCTGGAAGTCGCCGAGAAGGCTTCCGCGGGGGCGACGCAGCAGCAGGCCATGAATATACCGCCGGCGGACGCGGGCCCCGCGGCGGTACAAAAGCTGGCCCCGCAGATGGGGCCCGGCGACAACGCCACCTCGGACGGCAAAACGAAGGTGTGCGACCCGAACGACCCGTCGCCGATTGGCGCGGTGGTCGATGGATACCGGAAGGTTGCGGCACTGAATCCGATGGCGCCCAACGCGCATTTTTGCCGGTGGCAGTCCGTGAATTAGTGAAGGTTATGACAATGAAATTGAACAAACTCGCAGCCGGGACGGTTCCGGCATTGATGTTACTGCTGGCCGCCTCGGCCGGAGCACAGATCAAAACCACGACGGTGCCGTACACGCCGCCCAAGGACACGACCGATGCCGCCCAGGGGAAGGCTACGAAAAAGGCCGCTCGAGGCGGCGTGACGAAGGCGGCGGCGAAATCGACGAAGACCCAGAAGACGATGCTGGCGACGGCAACCGCACCCGCGGTTCCCGGAGTTCCCGCGTCGACGAAGGAGACGGCGACGGCGAAGTTCGGGCCGGGCCGGAACATCGGAACGGATGGGAAGGTGCGCGAATGCAACGCGAAGGACCCGTCGCCGGCTGGCACGGTGATCGACGGCTACAAGAAGGTGATGGTGCCGAGTCCGATTATTCCGGGCGCGTGCCAGTGGCGGGCGGTGGAATAAGTCTGGTGCGAAACGGAAAAGGTGAGCGAGGATGTTGAACAAGACAAGGGCTGGATCTCTGATTGCGGGCCTGCTGGCTTTTGCCGCATGTGGTGCGACGGGGCAGATCAGGACGACGAATGTGCCTCTGGCGCCGCCCCCCACTCCGGCGGCTGCAGCCCAGCCGGCGAAGACCAATCAGAACAAGACCGGTAATCCGGCCCAGGCGCCCGCGCCGGCGGCGACGCAGAGCGGCTCTGTCCAGGCGCAACCCGCGCCGGGCACCCATCCGGTCGTGTACGGGGGCTTGAATCTGCACAACGCTTCGCTTACCGAAGTGATCGACATGCTCGCCCGCCAGTTGAAGATCAACTATGTGCTGGACCCGCGCGTTAAAGGCGGAGTGGTTCTGAACACCTACGGCGAGACCAAGGACATCGACACGAAATCTCTGCTGGAGATGGTTCTGCGGATCAATGGCTTCGGCATGGTGAAGGAGGGCGATCTGTATCGCATCGTCCTGCTGTCGGATATCGCGCGCCATCCGCTGGAGCTGGAGCAGAAGGAAGCCAAGGCCATCGATCCCGATGAAGAGGAGATGATGAACCTGGTTTTCCTCAAGTATGTGACCGCCGATGACATGCAGAGCGTCCTCAAGAACTTTATCGGCGAATACGCCCAGATGTTCTCCTATCCCCCGGCAAACCTGCTGATCATGCTGGACAGCCGCCGCAACATGCGCCGAACGATGGATCTGGTGGCGCTGTTCGACAGCGAGGCGATGGCCAACCAGCGCGTCCATATGTTTGAAGTGCAGAATGGACGGGCCAGCGATCTGGTGAAGGACCTCAGCGAGGTTTTCAACGCCATGTCGATGAGCGACAAGAAATCGCCCATCAAGTTCCTCCCGCTGGACCGGCTCAACACGATCATTGCCGTGGCCTCCAACCCGGGCACCTTCGCCGAGGTAGACAAATGGCTGAAGAAGCTGGATGTCCCGCCGAAGGTGACCTCGGGCAGCACCGGGAACTACGTGTACCGGGTGAAGTACGGGCAGGCGGTGATCATCGCCGCGGCCATTAAGGCGCTGTACAACGGGGGCGATTTGTCGCAGTTCGCGGGCATGGTTGGAGCCGGGATGAATAATATGGCCGGGCGCGGCGGGGGTGGCTACGGAGGTGGGGGATACGGCGGGGGAGGAGGATACGGAGCCGGTGGTTACGGAGGTGGTGGTTACGGAGGTTACGGATATTCAGGAGCCCCCACGGGCCCAGGAAATCTCGGCGGCTCATTTTCCCAGTCGAATCCGTTCAATCCCCAGAATGGCTCGCCAACGGTCGGCGGTCTGACCTCCGGCGCGCTCGCCGGGCCACCCGCCGGGGCGAACGGCGACCGCACGGGAACCTATCTGACTCCGGAGCAACAGGCGGCTCAGAACGGGCCACACGTCATCGGCAATCCATTCGACAACACGCTGCTGGTGCAAGGCTCGCCACAGGAGTGGGCCGCGATTCGCAAGCTGCTGGACGACTTGGATGTCGCCCCGCGCCAGGTGCTTATTGAAGCCAGGATCTACGAGGTGGATCTCACTGGCGCCTTCTCAAGCGGCGTGACGGCGTACCTGCAACAGCTCAATAGCGGAACGAGTTCTTCCTCCAGCAGCTCCGGAACGAACACGCCCCTGCAGTTCCTGGGGAGCCTTGCCGGCGGCACTACTACCCTTTCGGCGGGCACGCTGGTGGGCCACAGCCGGGAGTTGCTGGGCATGGTTACTTTACAAGTGAGCAACGGCAAAGGCAAGACCATTGCGACGCCCAGCATCATTTGCACGGACAGTGTCCCGGCCACTTTCAATTTTGGCGTTTCGGTTCCCACCCTGAGTTCGCAGGCGGTGACCAACGTTCAGGTGGCCGGAAGCTCGGCGTTTGCCAACACGGTCAGCAACGTCGATACGGGAACCACATTGAATGTCCTGGCGCGGGTGAGCTCCAGCGGCATCGTCACCATGATGGTCAATCAGGAGGTCAGTTCGCCCGTCCCCACAACCTCCAGCAGCATCGGATCGCCTTCGTTTCAGCAGCGCTCGGTGACGACGCAGATTACCGTACAGGACGGCGATACCGTGGCCATTGGGGGGATGATCGACGAGGCGGATACGTATAGCACCTCTGGAATTCCGTTCCTGAACCGAATTCCCCTCCTGGGCGCGGCGCTTGGATCCCGCTCCTATAGCAAGAGCCGCAGCGAACTGATCATCTTTATGACGCCGAGGGTAATCTACGATACCGATCAGGTTTTGGACGCCTCCGAGGAGCTGAAGAGCCGATTGAAGGACGTCAGCCGCATGACAAAAGATTAACCCGTTTCGGCCCCTCTTCGGCGCCGTTCAGCACCGATCTGGCTCCATTTACGGATCCAGTGCGGCCCGTGATGGCGCTTCGGCCGCCAATGTGCTCCAATGAGATGCTGGGGATGGCGCTCATTTGAACCTAACGGGCACATTCCGCTTGACTTGGCTTCCCGTTCAATGATAAGTATGATTTGACTGCGTCCGAGGGCTTTGGCGGCATTCATGTATGAGTCCCGCGAGCACAGACCACACGATTACGAAAAAGAAGTCAGGACGAAATGAGCCCGATGAAGAAAATGAGCACGAGCCGGACAGCAGACAGGGATGAGGTGGAGACAACGCCGAATCCCGGATTGCCGTTGCGGACAGGTTCACGTTCTTCATGATGGCACTAGACAACAGAGGCTCAGGTTGCCGAGAGAACTTCGATCAATTCAAATTTCACATCTTCACAAGGAGAAGAAAATGGCAGATTATCGCAAATGGCTGGTAGCCTTTGCTGTTGTTGCAATTCTGCTCGGCTTTGCCCCGACCGCTTTGGCGGTGACTGAAGCACCGCCGCTGAGTTGTGCCGCCGCGTCCGCGCCCCTGTCAGCTCGTGGCGAAGGCGTCGCGGAGAGGGTTGGCGATATCATTCTGACCTGCTCGGGCGGGTCTCCCACGACCGCGGGACAGCCGGTTCCGCTGGCCAGTATTCACGTTCAGTTGCAGGTTCCGATCACCAGCCGGACGCTCGGCACGGCGAAGGTTGGCGGCACCTCCGCCACGGCTCTGACGTCAGAAGCGATGCTTCTGGTTGACGAACCATTCCCAGCCGATCCATTTCCGTCCGGCGTGAATCCCATCCCGGGCAGCCCCCTCGAGCAGGTCGGCTGCATCGCGACTGGCGGCCAGGTGACATTCGACGATAACCCATACACGGGCACCCTTTCCGGGAATGTCGGTGTGTGCGAAATCCTCGGCGATGGCACTGGCGGACTCACCTACGAGAGCTATAACGAGCAGGACGGTGTGCTGCAGTACAACACCTTCCAGGGTGTTGCCACGGGCAACCTCACGACGGGTTTGGCCACCATCGACTTCAACGGTGTGCCGCTCGACCCGCCCGGTTCCCAGAACCAGCGCATCATCCGGATCACCAACATTCGTGGTGACATGACCGGTCTTCTGGGACCGACCAACTCAGCCAACGGCGTTCCCGTTGTTGAGACGGTATCCATTTCCGGCTCGGCCAGCTTCACAGTTCCTGCTTCCATCGTGACCGTTGCGTATGTGTATCAGGGCCTGCAGGGCGGCGCGGTTGCCGGGACCCAGGGCGCACAGTGCACGTCGTTTGACGGCTCCTTCTCGATAACCTTCGCGGAGGGCTTCGTCAGTTCGTTCAAGACCAGACTGGTCACCGATGTAGACGAACAGGCGGAGATAGGCGGTCTGCAATCCTTGAGAAACGACGAGGACGCCGACTGGGAATATCAGAACATTCCGTTCGTAAACTACTTCACGGAGAGCGGCTTCACGCCGACACCGTCGAACGACTTCCCGTTGACCGGGCCGGATAACGGTGGAGACAGCTCCAATGACATTGGCGTTGCCGACACCGGGACCCGCTTCCTGATCACCGTGACGAATCTGCAGAACGGCGTATCGGTGGACTTCCCGGCATCGGTTTCGGGCGCAGCCAACGGCAGCCCGAATCTGTGGCTGTGGATTGTTCCCAACGCCAACTCGGATGGCACGGGCGGTACTCCGGAATCCACCACCGACGTGACTCTTGATGGGTCATGGGTGGCCGGTGGTTCCAGCACCAGCGCCTTCGTGGTCTACGAAGTGGTGGCCGACGATCCGACCCAGCAGGAGTCGGTTACGGTCAGCCCGGGCGTGAGCTGGACTCCGAACCTTGCCGAGGGTGTGCCGGCTCTTGGTCCGAATTCGACCGATTCCATCGCATACGCGACGGTTTCGTTCGCGCCAATCGCCGCCGATCGTCCTGGCAAGCCGCTGCCGACCAACAACGGCGCCACGAATACCACATCCAGAGGCTCGCTGCCGCGGTTCATCAGCACTGCCGCGTCACCGTCCGCTGCTATCACCATCTACCCCTGCTCCTGCAACCTGCTCTATCCGTGGGTTGTTGGCGGGGCTAACACAGGCTTCGATACGGGCCTGGTAGTGGCAAACACCTCTATCAGTCCGACAATTTGGCCGCAGGAGTCCAATCCTGGGACCGCCGAAACCGGCACGGTAACCCTGTGGTTCACGGGTACGCAGGCCGGGGCGGCGATCACGAACGCCTCCTATCCGACAGGTACGGTCAGCGATCCTCCGATCGTTCTGCCGCCTGGTTGCTCTCTGGAGCTCATCATGAGCCTGGGCAGTTCACTGAACTGCGCGGCTTCGGTGATGCCGGCGGGCGAAGGCTCGATCAATCTCGCGGTAACCACTGGATTCGTTGGGTACATCATTGCCACGACGACCTTCCAGTATTGCCATGGTGTTGCGTATGTAAGCCCGATGGACAATCCGTTCGAGGGCAGCTACTACGAAGCAATCGAGCTGGATACGCCGTTCTGGGCACGGGGCATCTCCGGTGTCTCGAACGCGAACCGTACCGGTCAGTTTGGCGAGTCGCAGGGTCACTAACTCTCGGCTGAACGTCTAACAAGTGGAAGAGGGCGGGCTTCGGCCCGCCCCCTTTTGCTTTTTGGCACCGCTGTCACGGAGAGCGGAAAATGGCTGATCTCTTAGGACAGGACATCCTTGACACTTCCGAGGATGGTTTCAGCGGGAGAGGGTAGCGGGAAAGGGCCGGCGTTTGCTCGCGGGGATGGGTCGGGAAGCGCCGCTGGCGCGATCCAGTTCGCGGAATGGCGTCCGGCAGAAATGTACGACGGCCTGACTGCTTATCAATTTTGACGCCGACCCGTGCCACGGCATCCTCCTTCGCTCCCCGGGTGTCAAGGATGTCCTGTCCTACGTGTCAAATATATGCTGTCGGGGGCTGCGGCTCCTGTTCGGTGGCACTCGGCGCTTGCAGACCCGAGGGCGAGGAACAGCATGGCCCTGCCCCCCACAAGGCAGCAGATCCCCAGCCGGGTCAAGCGGCAGGGCATGGCCCTGCCCCACGGAACAGCCCGGTCAAGAGCGGCAGGGCATGGCCCTGCCCCACGGCTACCGGAATGTCACTGTGAAAGGCAGGACGGCGCCGGTCGGCTTCACCGATACACGGCATAACGCGGGGGCCGGCACCATGTGCGGTCCAACGGGTCTCCACGTGATCGTGATGGTTGCCGACTCGCCGGCGCCAAGCCTGACCTTGTCGGACGCCATGGTCAACCCGGGCCTCGGAGCAACGGCTAGGGCCAGCTGAACCGGCCCCGTCATGGTGTTCTTCACCATCACAGTGGCGGCGCCGGGCTGGTCCGCATTGAATTCGACTTTGTTCTTGTCCAGAAGGACCTGACTCCGCAACTGGGCCAGAAGGCTGGAGGCCGCCCCGGCGCTGGCCGATGCCGACATGTGCGCTCCGGCGCCGCCCAACTGCTGCGGAAAGCCTGGCGGAAGGTTCGCAGGCATCCCGGGTGGAAGACCGGTTGGCGTGGCTCCGGGCGCCTGGGCAGCGCCGCCGCTGCCGGGAGGCGTCATATGGAACATGTTCATCAGAACCCGTTGGGCCGGAGTGTAGGTCTTCGCGTCCGTCCCGACCGTGGGAATATACCAATACCACTGCCCATCCAGGGACTTCCACGAACTCATGGTAGTAGTCTTCTCCGGCGCGACCCGGCCGAAGAAAGCGAAGCTGGTGTGAATCTCGGTGGTGACCGTAGCGGTGGTGTAGTCGTCGGAAAAGACGACCTTCTGAATCTCGAAGCCATCGTAGCGCGGTTTGGTCGAGGTCAGAAATGCGTCTTTGCTGTCGTCCGCGACCACGTCGTAGGCTTTGCGGTACTTCCCGTCGACGTGGGCCTCATAGAATGGCCGCACGCGCTCTCGCAGAGCCTCTTCCACGCCCGGAGGGGGCGTCGCGGGCTGCGACTGCGCGGCCACCAGACACGCGCATGACGCCAACAACAACGGAAGACGCCGGATCATATTCATTCAGACGGGGAAGCGGCCGCAAAGGTAGTTCAGAATGGCTGGGAGGCAGGGACTCGAACCCCGATACGCAGATCCAGAGTCTGCAGTCTTACCATTAGACGACCTCCCAATTGGGCTCAACCGCTATTTTATCATCTCACCTGGCCGCACGCCGCTCGGCGGCGCGCGCCGGTGTTGCCCGCACGAAAGTGACAGGCAAGTTGTAAACCTGGCGGAAATGGTCGGCCACGCGCTCGGCGGCCCAGCTTTCGAGGTCCACGTCGGTGGAAGAGCGGATGGTCACCACGACACCGCCCTCGCGCGGGACCGCCTCGATCGCTTCCACCCGTTGTTCATGGCTGCGGTCCAGCGAATCGGCAATGCGCAACAGCGGCGTGAGAAGAAGAACCGCACGTTTGCTCTCCGGTGGGAGCGCCTCAAAAATCGGGTGGCGGGCCGCGGGCATGGACTTACGGTGATACCGGCACAGCAGCGAAATCAGGCCCCGCTCATCGTCGGTGAAGCCGGGCATGTCGGAGTTCGCCACCAGATACTGGGAGTGTTTGTGATGGCTGGAATCGCTCACGAAATGCCCGACATCGTGCAAAAAGCCAGCGGCCTGAAGGAGGCGTCCGTAAGGAGGCGGGAGACGGTGCAAAGGTTCCAGTTGATGGAACAACTCGCTGGACAGCTCGGCGACCTTGCGCACATGGGGAATGGACACGCCATAACGGCGGGCCATGTCCTCCACCGCGCGGCGCTGGTCGCGGCTCAGCGTGGCCAGCTCACGACCCGCTCCGCGGGCAAACAGGTCGGCGATGATTCCTTCGCGCACGCCCGCCGACGAATAGTACAATGCGGGCGCCTGCAGCAACTCCAGGGTCCGCAGAAACACGGCGGTGCCGGCGACAATAATCTCGGCGCGCCGCGGACCGATTCCCTGAGCCTTCCGGCGGGCGGCAAGACCCTGGGTGGAAAGCTCGCCGAAGAAGCGCCGGACCTGGGCCGTGGTTGCTTTGAATCGATCCGCGGTATCCCGCCGGGGCCGTGGAATGCGATTGACGGCGCACACTACCGCGGCGGCGGTTGCCGAGGTTGCGATCACCCGGTCGAACTGTCCCGGACCGATGCGCCGAACCGCGGGCGCGATCTTTTCGTCGATGTACTCGTTTATCCGGCGCAGTTCCTCCGGCGCCGGCGGATCATGCTTCAGGAACACTTCGGTGAGCCGCACCGCGCCGAGCGGTTTCGAAAAGGCAGCGGCCAGATCGCCGCGATCGCTCAGAATAAGTTCCATGCTGCCGCCGCCCACATCCACAATCAATAATCGCTTTTGCGGATGCGGCCAGCGGGCCTGCACGCCCAGATGAATCAGACGCGCCTCCTCCTGGCCGGAGATGGTTTCCACGCGGCTTCCCAGGGCCACCGAAGCGCGATCCAGAAACTCGCTCTGGTTGCCCGCGTCGCGCACCGCGGAAGTGGCCACCGCGCGCACGGCCAGAACGTCCAAGCCGCGGTACGTTTGGGCCATGCCGGCGAGGACCTGCGATACAAGCTGCATGGCGTCGTCACTGATGCGCCCATACTGGAAAACGCTGGCGCCGAGACGAGTGACCTCGCGCTCTTCGGCGAGAACCCGGGTCTGACCCGAAGCGTCGACTTCGGCGGCCAGCATTCGCACCGAGTTGCTCCCGATGTCCACTGCGGCGTAGCGCGGCATGCACCTATGGTATGAAATCGTGCGGTCGAATTGAGGCGCGGCATCAACGCGGCTTCGCCGCGTGTCCATGCAGAGCTATTTGCCGATGCAAAACGTGGAGAAGATGCGGTTGAGAATATCATCGGCGGTGGTGGCGCCGGTGATTGCGTCAATGGGCCGCAGGGCCGCGTACAGGTCCAGCAGCAGCATCTCGTGGGGAATGCCAAATTCCGCGGCGCGGCGCGCGTTGTCGAGGGCTTCGATGCTTTCCCGCAAGAGCCCCTCGTGACGCAGGCTGGTGATGAAGCCGGATTCCTGTTGCTCGGCCCCAACGGGCGAGAGCGTGTCGATGATGCGATCGGCAAGCGCGGGAATACCCTCGCCAGTCAGCGCCGAAACAGGCAGGCAATCGCGGGCAGGATCGAGGGCGCGGGGCAGGTCGCACTTGTTGCCCGCAACCAGCATGCGTCCCTGCTTCCCGGCGCGTTCCAGAATCTCGAGGTCGGCCGGTTCGAGTGGCGCGGCAAGGTCGAGCACCACCAGCACCAGATCCGCGTCCGCCATAGCTTCGAGGCTCCGTTCGATTCCGAGTTCCTCCACGCGGGTCTCACCCGTGCGAATGCCCGCGGTGTCGACGAAGCGGACTGGGATGCCACGGATCTCAGCGGATTCGGAAACGGTGTCGCGAGTGGTGCCGGGCATTTCCGTGACGATGGCCCGGTCCTGGCCAAGCAGCGCATTGAACAGACTGCTCTTGCCAACGTTGGGTTTGCCCACGATGGCCAGGGTGAAGCCGGAGTGAACGAGTTTGCCGTATGCCGATGAGGCCAGCAGCCGATCCAGGCCCTCGCGCACGGGCGCGAGACGCTTGAGGATTTCCGACGCGGGCGCAACCGAGACGTCGTCTTCGGCGAAATCGATCCCAGCTTCCAACAGAGCGATCAATTCCAGCAGCTTCTCTTTGAGAGGGCGAATCCGCCGCGACACCGAACCCTCCACCTGCTGGGTGGCCACGCGGGCCTGATAGAGAGTCGTCGCGTCGATGAGATCGCGGACCGCTTCGGATTGCGGCAGGTCGATTCTTCCATTCAGGAACGCGCGCAAGGTGAATTCGCCCGGTTCGGCAAGGCGCGCTCCGCAGGCGATGGCGCGCTGGAGACAGAAGCGCAGGACCACCGGAGAACCGTGGCAGGAGATTTCGACGACGTCTTCCGCTGTGTAGGAGCGCGGTGACGCGAAGAAGGTGACCACGACCCGGTCTATCGGGGCGCCCTGCTCATCCACAAGCTCAGCGAGGGCGGCCGTCCGGGTTTGCCAATGGTGCTCGCCCGGAAAGCGCAGGATGGCGGATGCGACTTCTCGGGCGCGGACGCCGGAGAGGCGCACCACGCCGATGCCCGAGCGCGCCAGCGGCGTGGAGATGGCGGCGATGGTGTCGTCAAGCTGCAATCTACGGACGGCGCCGTCCGCCCCGAGGCGGTCCCGAAGGCCTTCTTCCGTCATCGCGGCGGGGAGGACCGCCAAAGCGACGCTCGCCGCCTCTGTCGCCGGCCCTCTCACCGCCACGAAACGCGGGCGGGGGCATGATGGGAGCGGGAATCTCCTTCATCTCCGCCGGCACCACCACCACCTGCCGGAATGGACCCGCGCCGGTGCTCTCGCTGCGGACATCGGTCTCGTTACGCAGGCTGAGATGGATAATGCGGCGCTCGCGGCTGCTCATCGGATTGAAGTGAAATGGAGTGCGGGTATGCTTTACTCTTTCGGCGGCGGCCGAGGCGCTCAGGCGCAATTCCTCGATACGCAGAACGCGGTAATCATTGGCGTCGAAGCAGAGCAGGGAGTGATCCTCGGCGGGTATCGCGAGCACCTCCATGGCCAGGTGCTCGAGCGCGAGAAGGACTTCCGCGCGGTTCTCCAGAAGAATGTCGACGTCCGGGCCGCTGAACTTCACCACCACGTCGGGGTCCTCGAAATCGGGATGCGCGTGCGCGCCCTCGGACACCTCGAAGTGCAGGCCGAAGCCGGCGGCGTGGAGGAGCGGTTTCAGAAACGCCTCCAGACGGGGCGCGAGATCGGCCGCGCGATAGCGAGGGCTGGATGGTCCTTCCACGGTAGCGCTACTTCCCCTTCTTCTTCCCGCTTGCTTTCACCACTACTTCCACTGGAGCCGGCGGCGCGGGCCCGAAGCGGTTCATTCCCCATTGCTGGGCCATGCCGACCAGATTACCGGTCAACCAATATAATACAAGCCCGCTTTGATAATTGTAGAAGAAGAAACCCATCATCAGCGGCATGAACATCAACATCTTCGCCTGGGAGGGGTCGGTGGTTGGATTGGGCGTCATCTTCTGCACCAGGAACTGGGTGATGATGAGCACGATGGGCAGGACGCGAATGGCCAGTTGCTCCGGTTGCGAGAGATCGTTCACCCACAGCCAGTGCGCGCCGCGCATCTCGACAGCGACCCTGAGCACGGTATAGAACGCGTACAAAATGGGGATCTGCGGGAGCATGGGCAGACAGCCGCCCACGGGGTTGACCCCGTTTTTCTTGTAGAGCTCCATCACTTCCTGATTTTGCTCGGCCTTGCGAGGATCGCGCATCGAGACGTCTTTGTAACGGTCGTTAATGGCCTTGATCTGCGGGGCGAGGGCCTGCATCTTGCGCGACGAGCGCAAGCTGGTGAACCGCAGCGGGAACAAGAGCAGGTTGATGGCGACGGTGACCAGAACGATGGACCAGCCGTAGTTATGGACCATGTGCCGGTCTACCCAGCGCAGCGAGTAGAAGAGCGGCTTGGCGATGAAAAAGAACCAGCCCCAGTCGATTAGCGAATTGAGCCGTGGGTCGACGCTTCCGAGGATGTCCTGGTCTTTCGGTCCCACATAGGCGAGGAAGTGAATGGCTCCCTCATCGCCCACGGCCATGCCCACGAATGGCTCTTCCTTTGCGCCGGGCTTGTTGGCGACCGTATCGCTGTAGGTATCGAGTTCGGTGGAACCCGCCTGGCGCTCCAGGAACACCGCGGCAAAGAACGTGTCCTGAATTCCGGCAAAGGAGTAGTTGCCACGGTCCGATAGCGTGCCCTTCTTCGCGTCCTTGGCGGTCTTGGTTTCCAGCGTACCGTTCGGGTGGAACGTGGACGTGGCGCCAAGGTCGTAGAAAAGGGTGCGCTGGGTGGTGGACGGGTTGTAGGCCGATTCGTCACCGAAACCGCCACGCCACGCCAGCAGATGCGCGACCGGCACGCCGTTTACCAGCGCCTCCGAGCTGATTTGCGAGAGATAACTGTTCTCAGTGAATTGGAATGACTTGCGGAAGACCGAATGGCCGTCGGAGTATTCGAAGGAGACGCCGAGCCCATCCGGGTCCGGCTTCATCACGAACAAAGCGTTGTTGGGATCGACGCCAGGCGGCGCCTTGAAAACCCACGAGAAGGGATAACCCACCTTCGCGACAGCTGCGGTGTTGACCAGTTGCAGCGGACTGCCCGAATCGTCCCGATACTTCTTCAGAGTCCAGCTTTGCACCACACCGCCCCGGTTGGAGAAACGGATCTCGTACAACTTCGTGTCGATGGTGAACGTCTGCTCCACGCCTGCGCCGGTGGCTGGCTGAAGGGGGGCCGTCACGGGCGATTGCGGGGGAGTCTGGGCCGGCTTCGGCGCTTCGGTGGCAGCGGCGGTCTTTACGGCCGGCTTTTGCACGGGAGGCGGATTGTAAAAATAGGGGGTCACGAACAGGACCACGCCCATCAGCAGGAAAGCGAGGAGGAGACGAATCTCCATGGAAAGCTCTTTCCTGCCGCCGGTTCCCTCGGGGCCGGGCGTCCCCTGCGAATCTGCCATTGCGATTGTTTCTCCTCAGCGAACCGGGTCGAAGCCGCCCTCGTGGAACGGATGGCAGCGCAGTAAGCGGCCGATGCCCATCCCTACACCTTTTAAAACGCCGTACTTCTCAATGGCGTTCAGCATATATTCCGAGCAGGTTGGAGAGTAGCGGCAGGCGGACGGCAACATGGGCGAGATGCAGCGCTTGTAGAAACGCAACGACAAAATCAAGGCCTTGCGCATTGGTGAACGAGGCGGCTCACTTCCCGCTGCAACTCTTCCTGCGAGGCATCCAACGCCGAACGCCTCGGGTTAATGACAATGTCCCACCGGCAGCCGATCTCCGGCAACCGCAACCGCAGCAATTCCCGGATTCGCCGCCTGGCCCGATTCCTCCTGACGGCCTTTCCGAACGCCCGGGGGACCGTGAAGCCCAGCCGAGGCCCTTCGCCGGGTGCTCGATCCAACTGGAGACAGAAGGCTGAAAAGTACCGCCCGGTGAACCGAACTCCATCCTGATACACACGGCGGAACTCAGTGGGACGAAGGATTCTGGCGTTCTTCGGAAAACTGAAACCGGTGGGCGTACAGGACGCTGGCCGCACGGCCGAAGTTACTCGGCGTTCCGGACCGCCCTCTCATCGCTGACCGTCAGCTTATGGCGGCCCTTGGCGCGGCGGCGCGCCAGCACCGCACGACCGTCCTTACTCTTCATGCGCGCCCGGAAGCCGTGTGTTTTGGCCCGTTTGCGATTGTTCGGCTGAAATGTTCGTTTTGGCATCTGATTCTGATTCCGGGCCCGGCTCGCTCGCTGGACACACTACGGATACGCTCAAATATCCAGTATACGGGCCGGGCGAAAAGGGTGTCAAACCGGGGCCAGACGGGCGGAACTTAGTCGTGAATGAACGCGGATGAACACCTATTGAAAACACACGACTTATTTGTCCCAATTGCGCCCTGGACGGCTAGTGCGGTGTGATAGACGTGTGAAACGGTTGCTTTGGATTCTGCTGCTGGCGCCGCTATGCGCCACTTTTCTCAGTGCCGGGGACGATGTTGTCTATGCCGGCACCTATACCGGCAAGGGCAGCGAGGGCATTTACGCCTGGCGCTTCGATCCCGGCAGGGGCGAGTTTTTGATTTGGGTCTGGTGGCCGAGACTACCAACCCATCGTTCCTCGCGATTCATCCCAACGGGAAGTACCTGTATGCCGTGAACGAGACCAGCATGGGGTCGGTCACCGGGTTTTCCATCGACCCTCAGACGGCGAAACTCACTGAGCTGAACCACGTCCCCAGCGGAGGAGCCGACCCATGCCATCTGGTGGTGGACGCCAGCGGGCACGCCGTTATCGTGGCGAATTATACGGGCGGCAGCGTGTCCTCTTTCCCGCTGGCCGCGGACGGCACGCTGGGCAGCGCGGTGACCTTTCTTCAGCACCGCGGTTCCAGCGTCAACAAGGCGCGGCAGGACGCGGCGCACGCCCACGATGTTGCCCTGTCGCCCGACGGCCGCTTCGCGATCATCTGCGACCTCGGGATGGACAAGCTGATGGTGTACCATTTCGATCCGAAGACGGGGGCGCTCAGCGCCAACGATCCGCCGTTTGCGCAACTCAAACCGGGTTCCGGGCCACGCCACCTGGTTTTCGACGCTTCCGGCACACATGCTTATGTCATCAGTGAGCTGGCCGGCACCATCACCACCTTCGGCTGGGATGCCAACCGCGGCGCGCTACGGGAGATGCAGACGGTTTCCACTTTGCCCGCCAGTTTCAAGGGCACGAACACAGCGGCGGAGATCGCCATCCATCCTTCGGGCCGGTTTCTCTACGGCTCGAACCGCGGGGCCAACAGCCTGGCGGTTTTGCGATCGACCGGGAGAGCGGCACGCTGAAGCCTGCCGGGCGCTTCCCGAGCGGGGGAAAGACGCCACGGAGCTTCGCCATCGATCCGTCGGGGGCCTGGCTGCTGGCGGCGAATCAGGATACCAACAACATCGCTTTGTTCCGCATCGATCCGAAAACCGGAGCGCTGGCATACGCGGGTCAGAGCCTGGCGGTATCGCAACCAGTCTGCGTGTTGTTTGACGTTCGTTAGAATGGAGATTCTCCACTCTATATGAAGCCATCACAAACTCCCAAGAATCCATGTTTCTCTTCCGGGCCCTGCGCGAAGCGGCCGGGCTGGACGATCGACGCGCTGAAGGGGGCCGCGGTTGGGCGGTCGCACCGGTCGAAGATCGGCAAGAACAAGCTGGCCGAAGTGATTGACCGCAGCAAGAAACTGCTGGGCATTCCAGCGGACTACGTTCTGGGCATCGTTCCCGCTTCCGACACGGGGGCCATCGAGATGGCCTTGTGGTCGATGCTGGGCGAGCGCGGCGTAGACGTGTTTTCGTGGGAAAGCTTCGGCAGCGGCTGGGCTGGCGACTGCAAGAATCAGCTCAAGCTGAAAGATCTGCGCCTCTTCAAGGCCGATTACGGCAAGCTGCCGGACCTGAGCCAGGCGGACTGGAATCGCGATGTCGTGTTCACGTGGAACGGGACAACGTCGGGGGTGCGAGCGCCGAATGGCGAGTGGATTCCGGCGGAACGGCAGGGCCTGTCGATTTGCGACGCAACCTCGGCCGTTTTCGCCATGGACGTGCCCTGGGACAAGCTGGATGTGGTGACGTGGTCCTGGCAGAAGGTGCTGGGCGGCGAGGCGGCGCACGGGATGCTGGCGCTGAGCCCGCGCGCGGTACAGCGGCTGGAAGGATATTCGCCCGACCGTCCGCTGCCGAAGATTTTCCAGATGAGCAAGGGCGGCACACTGATGGCCGGCATCTTCACCGGGGAAACCATCAACACGCCTTCCATGCTGTGCGTCGAGGATGCGCTGGATGGATTGAAGTGGGCGGAGAGCATTGGCGGCCTGGCGGGGCTGATTGCGCGGTCGACCGCGAACCTGGCGGTGATTGAGGATTGGGTTGGGGCGTCGCCGTGGGCGGGGTTCCTCGCGGAGGAGAAAGCGATTCGATCGAGCACGTCGATTTGCCTGAGGATCGTCGATCCGGCCTATGTTGGGTTGTCCGAGGACGACCAGGCGAAGCACGCGAAGGCCATCGTGTCGCTGCTGGATAAGGAGAGCGCCGCGTGGGACATTGGCGCCTACCGCGACGCGCCGCCGGGACTGCGCATCTGGGGCGGCGCTACCGTGGAGACTTCCGATCTGCAACTGCTGATGCCCTGGTTGGATTGGGCTTATGCGGACGTGAAGAGGGCTTTTTAGAACTTCCGCTCCATCACTGTCGCGGTTCGGAACCGAGCCGCGACTGCGCCGCGACTGCGACTGCGACTGCGACTGCGACAGCGCCGCGACAGCGACAGCGACAGCGACAGCGCCGCGACAGTGATGCGGCCTGCGGCCTGGCCCATTCAACTATTGCTTTGGTTTCGGTTGGGCCGATGGCGCCAGCGCCGGGGCCAGCTCTTCCGCGTCCCCGAACTTGATGTCGGATTCGGCGCCGTATTTGTGGTAATTGCGGAACTCGATATCGTTCCTCGAGCACAGGGACATGCCCCGGTGGCATATCAGCATCTCAGAGTGCACGGGCAGCAGAAAGCGCTTCTGCCCTAACAGGACATAATCGTAATCGAGGGCCAGTTCCGCGGTGTCGGCCGGAAATTCTTTGGGGATGTCCTCGGCGCTGAATTCGAGACGCATGGCGCGCCCGCTCGATTTCTCGAACCAGATGGTGCCGCTGTAGGCAGGCTGATATTGCTGCCCGCCTTCGTGAATGTTCCAGTGCGAGTGTGGCTGGTCGACGCTGAAATCGTACATCACGGTTTCGACGTGATGCAGGGTGGCGCCGCGCACGAACTTGAATTGCGCCTCGGTGGCCGGGTTCATGAGACCCAGGAGCACGGTGCCGAACTCTCCGGTGGACCACGACCGGTCGCCCACTTTCGCCGGATTCACCTTTTTCCCGTCGATCTGGACGTTGCTGTAATCTTCCTTGTTGTTGTTCCAGACCACCTGTTCGGAGACGACATCCTGAGGCTGCCAGAGGGTCCCGGCGTGCGATTCGCTCTGATAGCGCGTCACCAGTTCCTGGCACACATAATTGGGCAAACCCTCGGTGAAGGTGAAGGCGAGCTCGCGGGATTTTTCGAGAAACTCCACGTGCGGGTCCAGCTTCGGCTCCATTGGCTCCATCGGCTCGCGCTCGGGGGCGGGCGAGGCGTCCGCGGTCTCGGGAGCGGCGGGCGCCGGTTCGGCATCCGGAGCTTCGTCCTTCGCCGCAGTCTCGGCCGGCTTACCGAACTTCAGCTTTGGTCTGGCGTCCTCGCCGGTATCGGCGTCCGCATCCTTTACGACGGTGGTGGGCTGGGCTTTCAAGTGAACGGTGACGGCGGTGAATTCCTCGTCGTTGTCCTCTTGCGCTTCCACATCCACGAACTGGCCGAGCGCCACGTCCTTGAGCGCGACCGCGGTGTTGCCGTCCAGGAACTTCGTATCTTTGACCAGGTGGAAGGTGATGGAGCGACGGTCCTTTGTTTCGATGACGAAATGATCAAGCGCCAGCTCCCCGACCGTGCCGCTGGCCTTCATCAGATCCTCATCCTTCTTCTTTTTCCTGATGCCAGGGAGGGAGGGAGTGGGCTGGCTGCCGTGGGTGGCGCCGGGGTAGGGACTATTGGGCGCCTGGGTGGTTGGCGGTAAGCCAAGGGGCGCGTCCTGCGCCAATAGCCCGAGCGCACACACGCAGAACGGCGCGACCTGGAGGAATCGATTCACTCTCCCCCAACTGACGGCTGCGCAGTGTCCGCGGTTACTTCTTTGGCTGAGGCTGGGCTTCTTTCGTGGCGTCATCGGGCATGGGCGGCGGAGGGTCGGCGGTGTCGAACTTGATGATCTCCTCCGTTCCGTATTTCTGATACAACCGGAACTCGACTTCGTTCTTGGTGGTGATGCGGCCCACGCGCGAGAGCACCAGCACCTTATAGGGCAACAGATACTGATTGCCGCCAATATCCGTGAAATCGTAGTCGAGAACGATGGAGGCCTGCTTCACGCCGAAGCCCGGCGGCAGAATCGGCTCCAGTGTACTACGCAGGACCATTTCGGTGTCCTTGTCAACGTAGACCATCCCGCGATAAGCGGGGACGATGTCGTCTTTCTTGTCGTAATCGACGTGATAGCGCGAGTGCGGCTGATCGATGCTGTAGCTGAAGACGTAGCAAATATGCCCGCGCAACTTCCCCCACTTCTCCCACTCGAAGTCCGCGGCGGAGGCCGGATCGAAAATGTCCTTCAACTGGCTGCCGAACTCGCCCGCCGACAGGGTCCCGCCGAGACTCCAATAGTCCACGGCTTTCTCCGAGCCGGCCACATTGACCAGGTCGTACTTCTCCTGCTGGTCGAAGTAGGTGAGTTTACTGGAGATTCTGTCGAGGACCGCCCAGTTATCGCCGCCGCTGGGATCGTAGTAACGGCGGGTCACCTGCATACAAATGAAATTGGGAAGCTGCTTCGAGTACGAGAGGGCGTAGTCCTGCACGGCCCGGATGATGCGCGCCTGCTCGATGGAGTCCGGTGGGGGCTCGGGTGGCAGCACCACAGGCTTGGGGGCCTCGACAACCGGTGGCGGGGCAGGCAGGCTCTTCGACGACGTACTCAGTGCCTCAAGGGCCTGGCGCGTTCGGGGACCCGCGCCCAGCTCCTCCAGCTCCTCCAGATGGTCTCCGTCCAGGCGTTCGGTCAGCTTTACGGTGTGCAGGTACTGCGCGAGGTCCTTGTCCGGCACCTTCAGCTCTTTGACCGAAGAGCGAACCAAATCAGTGAGTTGCGCCACGGTTATGGCCGTCCCCGCGCCCAGCGCGCAGGCGGAAAGCACAAACATGGTTATCCAGACGCGCGGCAATTTCATCACTGGCCTATGGAGAATAGACGACGGCGGCGCGTTTTCTGTTGCGGCGACGTCGCGGCAAACGTGCTTTCAATCGCGTTTACAGCCACCGGCGCCATGATTCGATACCCCATGCCGTTGGGATGCAGCCCGTCGTCGGAGAGGCCGGGCTTGAGGAACCCCGCGGCGTCCACCACTTCGGAGTAGTAGTTGATGAACGCATAGCCTTTCTCTCCGCAGAAACCCTGAATCCAGCGGTTCAACTCGCGGATCTGCTCGGGCGGCCGCCACCGGGACTGTTCAAAATCGGGGTCCTTGTCTTTGTGGTAGTCGCTCACCGGCAGCAGCGTCGCGATCAGTACTTTGATCCCGTTGAACTGCGCCAGTTCGGCCATCGCGCGGAGGTTATTCTCCACCGCGGAAACCGGTATGCCGCGGCCGAGATCGTTGGTACCGCCAAAGATAACCACGGCAGACGGGCGGAGACGAAGCACGTCGGACTCGAACCGGCCCAGCATCTGATCCGTGGTCTGCCCGGAGATGCCGCGGTTCACGAAATCCTGATCGGGGAAGTATTCGTTCAATCGCCAGTTTTCGGTGATGCTGTCGCCCAGGAATACGATGCGCGGCTTGCTCGGATTGGGCGGGGGCAGGCGGGAATTGGTGTCCGAGTATTGCGCGAGACCGTCCGGATCGGGGCCGCGCAACGCATGATCGGTGCTATCCATCAGCGCGGCGAAATGCGATTGAAGGCGCTCGACGGAATCGCGCAACTCGGTGAACTGTTGCTGGGCGGTTTTTGGAAACGGGTATGGCTTGGGGATGGCATCGGCAAGGGCCAGATATGCTCGCATGGCAGTGAGGAAGCGATAGGTGGCGTCCAGACCGGTGGGGGAATGGTGCAGGCTGGCAAGGGCCTGGCGGGCGTTTTCCAGCAGAGGCGCTCCGGATCGCGACAGCTCCGGCGTAGAGACCATGGTGGCTTCGGCCAGTTGTACGATGCGCGTGTCCAATTGGAGGATTTCGTCGCGGGCGAGCAGCGCGGTGGGGGGTTGGGCGGCGAGAGAGGCGGCGAGGGCGACGGGCAGGAAAAGGCCGCTTAGCCGCCGATGAACGCCGATGAAAGCAGATATGGTATCCGCAGCCGCGCTACGGAACATGCGACTCTTTTTCCAACTGCAACGTAATCGTCCCGATCACGAAGGGCATGCGCATGCGGATTTGCACGGGCAGATGGCGGGCATCGTCGGTCAGCCAGATGGACATGTGCGCGTTGCGGGCGTACAGGACGCCGTTGAAGATGTTCGCCTCGCAGCGGATGGTCTGGAACTTTCCGAGCTTCGCGGTGGCGACTTCCTCGCGCTCCTGCACGTCGATGCGGACATTAGCGGCTTTGCGGCCATTGCTGGTGGGGATTTGAACGGACTGGCCGGGCTCCAGATGCATACCCCGCAGCAGGTACAACCCGCCCACGACGTCGCTGACACAGGCGGCGGGGAGATCGGTCTCGCCGTTCTTGAAGACGGTATTCTTCAACACGTCGCGCTCCACCCAGGACACCTTGCCGCGGCTGTAATCGAATTGCGCGGAGGTGCTATGGTGGCGCTTGCCTTCCATGGCATCGAGTTCGCTCGAGTGAGCGCAGAAGGTGTCGCCGGTGAGCTGCGCGGTGTAGGTGTCGTTCAATGTGAACAGCCGGGAGACCAGGCCAGCGGACTGGAGATGGACGGCGACGTCTTCGGTGTGGTCCGGGTTGCGCGCCAGGGTGACGCTGGCATTGCCCGCATAAACGAATCTCCACTCGACACCGTAATAGAGGGACTCGCCAGGGACCTCTGCCGGCGGGGACGCGGACAACAGGGTCGCCAGCACGCAGACGAACGGCGCGCACCGGAAGAAGAACATCCAATTCAAGTATAGTCGCCTCATAATTGAGGAATGGACGTTACTCCCATGACCACTGAGGACTGGCCTCCGGTCAGGGAGATCTACGCGGAGGGCATGGCCACCGGCAACGCGACGTTTGAGAAAGACCCGCCGGATTACAGTGTGTGGGACAGCACGCACATGGGCGCCTGCCGGCTGGTGGCGCGCGCCGGAGGAGAGGTGGTGGGATGGGCGGCGCTCAGCCCGGTATCGGGACGCTGCGTCTATGCGGGGGTGGCCGAGGTGAGCGTCTACGTGCGGGCGAACGCGCGAGGGCGCGGGATCGGTCTGGCGCTGCTGCGGGCCCTGGTGGAGGAATCCGAGAAGGCGGGCCTGTGGATGCTGCAGGCGGGGATTTTCCCGGAGAACACCGCCAGCATCGACATCCACGGGAAGGTTGGGTTTCGCATTGTGGGGGTGCGCGAGAGGCTGGGCGCGATGAATGGCCGCTGGCGCGACGTGGTGCTGATGGAGCGGCGCAGCACGGTGGTGGGGGCGGAAGGTTAGCGCTCGGCTGCGGCAAGGCTCACGAAGTCGCCAGCGGTAATCACCTCCGCGCGTTTCGGGAACAGTTTGCCAAGCAAGGTTGCGTGCAGCTCTTCATCCAGGTCCGCGCAGCAATCGGCGATGACGACAATGCGGTAGTCGGCATCGGAGGCGTGCAGTAACGTGGACAGAACGACGCCGCTGGTGGCGGTGCCGAACAGGACGAGCGTGCCGATGTCCTGTGCGCGGAGAATCATTTCAAGGTCCGTTCCGGTGAACGCACCGACGCGGTGTTTGGTTACGAGGATGTCCTCGGGTTGGGGTCCCAATGCCGGGTGAATCGCACCGGCCGGGCCTTCAAATAGTTCCTGGTGCCGGGAAGAAGATTTGACCGCGGCAAAGAGCTTGTTTCGCGGGCTCACCTCCGGCAAGCCCGGCCGGAATCCGACTTGCACGTGGATGACCGGCATCCCGGCGCGCCGGGCGGCTTGCAACACGCTGGCAGAGCGTTGGAGGAACTCCTCCGGCGGCTTCGCGTAGATTGAGACGATTCCGGCCTGGCAATCCATGGCGAGGACCGCAGTGTGGGCGGCATCGAACGGCAGGTCGATTCCCATTGTGCTAGTTTATCGCCAGCCGCTCACACCCAGGCGCAGCGCCGGGTCACCCGGTGTGCTTCGCGCGGCCCAGAATGTGGTCGAGGTGATGCTGCATGTGGGTGATGTAGTCCTCAATTACAAAGCCCAGCGTCACCGGCGCGCTCGCGCCGATGGAACAGCGCGTCGCCAGGCGCTCTTCCGGGATGCGCGACACCAGTTCAACGAGCAGCAGGTTGTAGCGTTCCCAAAAATCGACGAGCATGGCCCACGGGAGCTCTGCGTAGCCATGCAGCGCCACCCAGCCGTCGCCATCGTAGGAAGGCCCGTGAAACTCGGGTTCGAGCGAAGCCCGCACGAAACGGACGCGGTTATTGGTGGCGGAATCGATCAGGTGCCCGAGCTCCTGTTTTGGGGACCAGGCTCCTTGCTTCGCCGATTGTCCGGCGGCCTGCCCGGTGATGGCGCGGAGGGCTGGCGCCTCGCGGGCGATAGCATCAGCGAGATTGCGGGCAAGGTTTTGCGGCATTTTTACATTCTGGCACGCCCGGCCGGGATCGAAGCGCTATGATCGTTCGGAGAGGAAGAACAATGCGCAAACTCATTCTGATTTTCACGGCGCTGGCGGCAACGGCGGCGTTCTGCTATGGTGCGGATTCGGTGTACGAGTTCACTCCAAAGTCGATTGACGGCCAGCCGGCGCCGCTCGCCGCTTATAAAGGGAAAGTGCTGCTGCTGGTGAATGTGGCCAGCAAGTGCGGATTCACGCCGCAATACAAGGGTCTGGAAGCCGTGTACGAGGAGTACAAAGACAAAGGGCTGGTGATTGTGGGTTTCCCCGCCAATAATTTCATGGCACAGGAACCGGGGACCAACGAGGAGATCAAGACCTTCTGCACGCGCACCTACAACGTGACGTTCCCGATGATGAGCAAGATTTCGGTAAAGGGCGACGACCAGGACGATCTTTACAAATACCTCACCGACAAGGCGGCGCATCCGGATACCGGCGGGGACATTCGCTGGAACTTCACGAAGTTTCTGATCGACCGCAACGGGAACATCGCCGCGCGGTTCGAGCCGAAGACCACGCCCGATTCGCCCGAGGTGAAAGCCGCCATTGAGAAGGCTCTGGCGGAATAGCCGCGCGCGCGGAAGGATAATCGACCTATCGACAGATCCGGTCCGAGATTGATCATCGTTTGCGGGTTGCCGGGTTCGGGCAAGACTACATTTGCGAGGGTGCTTGAAAGCAGAATCCGCGCGGTTCGCTTTTCTCCCGACGAGTGGATGGATGCTCTTTCGCTGGACCTCTGGGATGAAGAGAGGCGCGGGAAGATCGAGGCGCTTCAGTGGAAACTCGGCCAGGCACTCCTCGCGCTCGGTCTAAATGTAATCGTCGAATGGGGGACCTGGGGACGGTCCGAGCGGGATGCTTTGCGGCTTGGCGCGCGAGCGCTTGGCGCTGCCGTCGAATTGCACTATGTTTGCGCTTCCGAGGAAGTTCTTTTCGACAGGATTCGACGCCGGGGCAGAGAGAATCCGCCGATCGAACGAGAGGCGGTGTCGCGATGGTTCAGGATGTTCCAGGCGCCCACACCCGAGGAGATGGCGCTGTTTGACGAGCCTCTGGTTGAAATCGACCCACCGTAGCGGGTCAGTCCGGAAAGTGGGGCAGCGCGGCAATCAAACCGAGAGGCCAGGCAGGGCATGGCCCTGCCCCACATTGCGGCTCAGGAGTGGCAGGGCAAGAAAGGGAAGATACTGACACGGCTTGCCGCCGGGCAGCTATGATTGGAGTGTGAGCGCGCAAGTGGATCTCGACACCGAATTGATGGCGCCTCCGCCATCCATCGACCTTGACCCGGAACGGATTGAGTTCGGCCGTATTTTCGTACCGCTCTGGCTTAGCGCCCGCTATGCCGATGGCGGTTGGCAGGAGCCGCGGATTGAAAGGCTTGGCAGCATCGACCTGCACCCGGCTGCCGTTGTTTTCCACTACGCGCAGGCGATCTTCGAAGGCCTGAAAGCGTACAAGTGGGCGGACGGCTCGGTGCACCTGTTCCGGCCCGCGGAGAACGCGCGGCGCTTCAGCCGCTCGGCGGAGCGGATGGCCCTGCCGACGGTGGATGAGAAGGTGTTTGTCGAAGGGATCCGCGACCTGGTGAGCCGCCAGCGCGACTGGATTCCGGAGTTTCCCGGGTCTCTCTACATTCGCCCGACGATGATTGGAACGGAACCGTGCATCGGCGTGCGCCCCAGCCATGAGGTCCTTTTCTTCGTGCTCACGCTGCCATCGGGCGCCTATTTCCCGAAGGCGGAGGGCGCCACCGGGACGCAGACGGTTCCGGTCTACGTGACCACGCAGGTGGGCCGGGCGGCTCCTGGGGGCACCGGGAACGTGAAGGCCGCAGCCAACTACGCGGTGACGCTCGAGGTGATCGCCGAGGCCAAGAAAAAAGGCTGCGCGCAGGTTTTGTTTCTGGATGCGCGGGGCAGAGGCCACATCGAAGAAATGGGCGGTATGAATGTGTTCTTCGTTTCCGGGCGAAAGCTGGTGACGCCGTACCTGCACGATACGGTTTTGCCGGGCATCACCAGGGACAGCATTCTTCGGCTGGCTCCCACGCTCGGCTTCGAGGCGGTGGAAGCCGATGTCTCTTTCGATGCCCTCATCGATCAAATCCAGAAGGGCGAAGTGACGGAGGCGTTCGCCTGCGGGACCGCCGCGGTGATTGCCGGCATCGACACTTTTGTTCTCGACGACGGGCGGAAGATTTCCGTTGGAGGGGGCAAGTGCGGCCCGGTGACCGACTCCCTGTACCACCATCTCATCGACATTCAATACGGGAATCGCCCGGACCCCTTCGGCTGGATGATCGGGGTTTAGGGCTAGTGTCCTGTCTCCGAAGTCCGCTGACAAAAGCGTGCAACCGACGTCAGGATTTCATCGGCCGTCTTCGTCCAGACAAAGGGCCGGGGCGATTCGTTGGTGAGCGATAAATATCTTTTGATGGCCGCTTCCAACTCGCGAATGCTGCGGTGAACGCCACGGCGAAGCTGTTTCTCAGTAAGAGCGGCGAACCACCGTTCGACCAGATTGATCCAGGAGGCGCTGGTCGGCGTGAAGTGCACGTGGAAACGGGGACGTTTGGCCAGCCATGCGCGGATGGCCGCGGTTTTGTGAGTGCCGTAGTTGTCCAGAATCAAATGGACGTCCAGCGACGCGGGCACTGCCTGCTCGATGGTGTCGAGAAACTTGCGGAATTCCACACTGCGGTGCCGGCGATGGCAGGCGCCGATCACCGTTCCAGTCTGCACATCGAGCGCGGCAAACAGGGACGTGGTGCCGTGGCGCTTGTAATCGTGACTGCGGCGCTCGGCCTGTCCGGGACGCATCGGCAACAGCGGTTGCGTCCGGTCCAGCGCCTGAATCTGCGACTTCTCATCGACGCACAGGACCAGTGCGCGGTCCGGAGGATTCATGTACAGTCCAACGATGTCGCGAACCTTATCAATGAACAGCGGGTCTTTGGAAAGTTTGAACGTCTCGCTGCGATGCGGTTGCAGGGCGAACGCTCGCCAGATGCGGCTGACGGTGCTTCGGCTGAGTCCGCACTGCTTCGCCAGCGAGCGCGTACTCCAATGCGTGGCGTCACGCGGCAGCGATTCCAGAGTCATGGCCAGCACTCGCTCCACCTCCGCGTCGCTGACCTTGCGCGGTGTCCCAGGACGAGGCTCATCGAGCAATCCATCGAGGCGCTTTTCGACAAAGCGCGCCCGCCACTTTCCGACCATCTGTTTAGTGACCCGAAACTGATCGGCCACCTGGGTGTTGGTCTTGCCGCCGGCACAGGCCAGAATGATCTTCGCACGCAAGGCCAGCGCCTGAGCCGACTTTGGCCGCCGCGCCCACTCCAGCAGGGACCGTCGCTCCTCCGGTGTGATCACCAACTCGGGAAGCGGGCGTCCAATTCGCATCGCCGTACTCCTTTGTACATGAGATGCAAACCGGCCGTCCTGTTATTCAGCGGCCTTCAGAGACAGGACACTAGTGTCCTGTCTCCGAAGTCCGCTGACAAAAGCGTGCAACCGACGTCAGGATTTCATCGGCCGTCTTCGTCCAGACAAAGGGCCGGGGCGATTCGTTGGTGAGCGATAAATATCTTTTGATGGCCGCTTCCAACTCGCGAATGCTGCGGTGAACGCCACGGCGAATCTGTTTCTCAGTAAGAGCGGCGAACCACCGTTCGACCAGATTGATCCAGGAGGCGCTGGTCGGCGTGAAGTGCACGTGGAAACGGGGACGTTTGGCCAGCCATGCGCGGATGGCCGCGGTTTTGTGAGTGCCGTAGTTGTCCAGAATCAAATGGACGTCCAGCGACGCGGGCACTGCCTGCTCGATGGTGTCGAGAAACTTGCGGAATTCCACACTGCGGTGCCGGCGATGGCAGGCGCCGATCACCGTTCCAGTCTGCACATCGAGCGCGGCAAACAGGGACGTGGTGCCGTGGCGCTTGTAATCGTGACTGCGGCGCTCGGCCTGTCCGGGACGCATCGGCAACAGCGGTTGCGTCCGGTCCAGCGCCTGAATCTGCGACTTCTCATCGACGCACAGGACCAGTGCGCGGTCCGGAGGATTCATGTACAGTCCAACGATGTCGCGAACCTTATCAATGAACAGCGGGTCTTTGGAAAGTTTGAACGTCTCGCTGCGATGCGGTTGCAGGGCGAACGCTCGCCAGATGCGGCTGACGGTGCTTCGGCTGAGTCCGCACTGCTTCGCCAGCGAGCGCGTACTCCAATGCGTGGCGTCACGCGGCAGCGATTCCAGAGTCATGGCCAGCACTCGCTCCACCTCCGCGTCGCTGACCTTGCGCGGTGTCCCAGGACGAGGCTCATCGAGCAATCCATCGAGGCGCTTTTCGACAAAGCGCGCCCGCCACTTTCCGACCATCTGTTTAGTGACCCGAAACTGATCGGCCACCTGGGTGTTGGTCTTGCCGCCGGCACAGGCCAGAATGATCTTCGCACGCAAGGCCAGCGCCTGAGCCGACTTTGGCCGCCGCGCCCACTCCAGCAGGGACCGTCGCTCCTCCGGTGTGATCACCAACTCGGGAAGCGGGCGTCCAATTCGCATCGCCGTACTCCTTTGTACATGAGATGCAAACCGACCGTCCTGTTATTCAGCGGACTTCAGAGACAGGACACTAGCAGGCTGCTGAAAAAGCCAGAGAACCGCTTGTTTACACGCGCGGCTCGGAAACGTAGCTACGTCTTTGCAGGTGGTTACCGAACCGCGACGGTGACGGAGCGGGGACCAGACAGCCTTTTTCAGCATCCTGCCAGGGCTACCGCCCCCATCACTGTCGCGGCGCGGATTCGAATACACTCTGAAGAGATATGCGAAAGTTCTGCCTTGCCGCGCTGGTCCTCGTAGTTCCGATCCTTGCCGCCGATCTGGCCTCGACTCCGCCCATGGGGTGGAACAGCTGGAACAAGTTCGCCGATAAGGTGGACGACAAAACCGTTCGCGAAATCGCCGACGCCATCGTCTCCAGCGGCATGAAGGATGCCGGTTACGTGTACGTCAATATCGACGACACCTGGGAGGGGGAGCGCGACGCGCAGGGGAACATTCAATCCAACAGCAAGTTTCCGGACATGAAGGCGCTCGCCGACTACGTGCATGGCAAGGGGCTGAAGATTGGCATTTACTCGTCGCCCGGTCCGAAGACGTGCGCTGGTTTCGCGGGCAGCTACCAGCATGAGGAGCAGGATGCGAAAACGTGGGCGGCGTGGGGGATCGATTACTTGAAATACGACTGGTGCAGCGCGAGCAAAGTATACCAGCCGTCGGAGATGCAGGCCGTCTACAAGAAGATGAGCGACGCCTTGAAGGCCACGGGACGGCCCATCGTCTACAGCTTGTGCCAGTACGGACAGCAGGACGTGTGGAAGTGGGGCGCGTCGGTGGGAGGCAATCTGTGGCGCACCACCGGCGATATCCGGGACAACTGGGAGAGCATGAAGGCCATCGGCTTCGACAAGCAAACCGGCCACGAGCAGTACGCCGGGCCCGGACACTGGAACGATCCCGACATGCTGGAGATCGGAAACGGCGGCATGTCCCGCACGGAGTATGTGACGCACATGAGCCTGTGGGCCATGCTGGCCGCGCCGCTGCTTGCCGGCAACGACGTTCGCTCCATGAGCGACGAGACGCGCGAGATCCTGACGAACAAGGAAGTGATTGACGTGAATCAGGACCCGCTGGGCCAGCAGGGCCGTCTGGTTTCAAAAGAGGGCGGCGCCGAAATCTGGTCCAAACAACTGGAAAACGGCGATCTCGCGGTGGCTTTGTTCAATCGTGGCGAAGCGATGACGGAGATGACGGTGTACTGGGCCATTCTGGGGCTGAACGGGAAACACAAAGTGCGCGATTTGTGGAGGCACGTGAATCTGGGCTCGGTGAAGGATGGCTACGCATGCGATGTTCCCCTGCACGGGGTGGTGATGTTGCGGATCTCTCGTTAAACGCGGCTCTATCGACCGCGGTATTGCATCACCACCGAGACGCGCCGGTTCCGGCTGTCCGAAGGATCGCCGCCGCCGAGAGGCCGGTGATCCGCGTAGCCGCTGATCTCGGATACCTGACCGGGCCTTAATCCGCTGGCGATCATGATCCGGCGGGCCATATCGGCGCGGTCGAACGAAAGCTCCCAGTTTCCGTAGGCATCCGCGCCCCCGTCGTGGAAGGGGCGCGAATCCGTGTGACCCTCGATGGCCACCAGGTTCGGCAACGCGCCCAGTTGTGTTGCCAGCAGGGCGAAAATGCGCTGGCCGTTCGGAGTTGGCCGCGGGCTGCCGGTTTGAAAGAACATTCCACCCTCATTCTCCATAAGCTCGATGCGAAGACCTTCGCCGGTGACCGTGAACTTCACGTAGTTGGAGAGATTGCGGAGTTCGGGCATCTGCTTCATGGCCTCTTCCAACCTTGCCCGGAGATTACGAATATTGGCTTCGTCGAGTGACAAGGCCTCTCCGGAACCCGCATGGGCGGTGCCGGTGAGTTGCTGAAAGCCGCGGGGATCGCGGAAGTAGCCGGCCACGGACTCGCGCACTTCCTGTCCGGAATTAACGAGCCAGAGCACAATGAACAGGGCCATCAGGGCGGTGACGAAATCCGCATAGGCCACTTTCCATGCTCCGCCGGTGTGCCGTTCCACCTCCTCGGGTTCGACGCGGAAATCCATGGCAGATCAACCTGAGCGGATCAACTTCCGGATGCGGCGATGGGCTGTTCATCCTGTCCCGGCGCCCGCACGGCGGGAATTCTGGCCTTGCGCAGGGCCTTTTCCATGGCGTCGAAGGACGGGCGCACATCGAGGGGGATGGACCGGCGCGCCGCTTCCGCCGAGACCATGGGAGACGCCCCGTGGAAGAAGGAGACGATGGCCACGCGGATAGAGTGAAGGTACTCGGTGCGCGCGCGGTTGAGGCATTCGAGATGGCTGGCCAAAGGGCCCACGACGCCATAGCAGAGCAAAATCCCGAGGAAGGTGCCCACCAGGGCCGCCGCGACCTTCTGGCCGATTTCCGAGGCTGGTCCGCCGAGAGCGCGCATGGTGACCACCACGCCCAGCACGGCGGCGACAATACCCAGCCCGGGCAGCGAGTCGGCTATGGTGGCCAGCGCGCGCACGGGTTGCTGGCGCGCGGAACGCTGCACTTCGATGTCGAGGGACATCAGGCGCTCCATGTCCTGGCTGTCGAGGCCAGCGGCGATGGCGATGCGAAAGGAGTCGCAGATGAAATTGATGACGGTGTCGTCGGCCAGAATTGCGCGGCAGGGTTGGAAGATTTCGCTTTTGTGCGGCGACTCGACGTGCGGCTCGACACCGGGCATGCCGGCCCGCCGGCTGTACTGGAACAGGACGTACAACATTTTCAGGACCACCAGATAGCTATCTTCGGTATGGCCGCGATCGCGGCGGAGCGACCCAATGGCCCGAACCAGGGCGCGCAGACTGCGGCGGGGATTGGAGACGAGGACGATTCCGAGCGCGCCGCCGGCGATAATCAGAAGCTCAGCCGGCTGCAGCAGGACGAAAATGTTGCCATGCTCCAGCAAGTAACCCGCAATTACGGAACCCAGGACTACCAGCAGGCCGGCGAAAATCAGCACGAGATCTCCGTGGTTACACGTGTCTCATCGGCTGGCCAGGAGCCAGTGTTAGGCTAATCCTATTCCAGCACTACGGCGGCGGCCACGACGAACCTGGGGATGGAGATCTCGGTGACGCCGTCTTCCTCGAACAGCTCTACTGGTTTGGGCGCTTCGCCTGGGGCCAGCAGACTGGCGCCGCCGAATTGTCCGGGCAGACGCACGGTTACGTCCTCCACGGGATAGTTCGAGTAGTTCACCAGATGAAGTACCACGGGCCGGCCGGCCGGGCCCGCGAGCAGATTGGAAATGGCGCCGGGCGCATTATAGATTTTCCCGCCGGGGTTCCGGCTGCCCAGCAGTGAATTCAACTCGCGCCAGATATCGCCCAGCCTGGCAATCTGGTCGGCGCTCAGGGAGATTTCCCGGGGATCCTCGGGCATGGGCATTTTCCAGCCAGGCGGCGCGGTGAGCAGCGTGTTGCCCGCTCGCGTCCAGGACTGGAGAGCCTCGCGCTGGACGGCGGTGAGAGCGGAGGGGTCGACGTTGACCGCCATGGTGGCGCCGCTGAGCGATTCCTTGCCGAAGGTGCGCAGAGGGATGGGGAGCACGGTGGTGTGTTTGGCGGCCAGCATGTCCATAATGCCGCCGGCGAGCAACGCTCCGCTGTTGACGTCTTCGAGCAGCGCGAGCGTACTATCGGGGCGCATGGCCCGCCACTCCGGATGGCTCGCGTAGAAGGCGAGCATCTCGCCCATCCTCCGCCAGGTGTCCAGCGACCGGGCCTGACCGGCGAGCAGACGCTGAGTGAAATCGCCGTCCAGAGCGATCACCCAGTGCGCGCCGGCGCTCTCGGCGTCGGCGATGACCTGCAGATACCTTTTAGGGCCAATGGCGGTTCCCTCCGGCGGCGTGTTGGCGATCCAGACCGGCCGCCCGCCGGCAACCGCGCGCACAAATCGCAGGAAGCCGGCGTTGGTATCGATCCACGGCGCTCCGCTGGGCGCGGACACGGCTACGCCATCCTTCTGGATCTGCACGCCGGGCCAGACGCCCTGGTTCGTTCCCACCAGCGGCGTGCGCGGATCGAAGGTGAGGCCGGAGCGGGACGTCAGGCGGATGGCGAGGATGTTCGAATCCTCGATGGCCGTCACCGTGCTTTCCGGAAAATCCCCCTCGAGCACCACGCCGGTCATTTTCAGCGTTACGGCCTGGCGCGCGGCATCCAACGCCGGTTGGCCCGAGTGGATGATTCCGAGCGTGGCGATACCGCGCTGGGCGGCGGCGGCGATAAACGGCGGGTCCCAATCGCGCAGCTCCATGAGCAGGCAATTTACGGGCGTCTGCTGAACTGTGTCGAGGGATTTCGGGTCGTGGGAGCTCCAGCGCGCGGGAACCCATGACCGGACGTCCGGAGGAGCGTCGTGAGTGGGCGCAAGAAAGGCGAGCAGAAGAACGGCCGGAACCATCTACTCGCTACTGTACCGTGGCCGGCTTACGCCGCTTGCGGAGCCGCGTCCAAACCGGCGAATGCGGGCTGGAAGATCTGACGGGTAGGCCGCAGTCCGCCTTTGCGCATCCTGCGCAGGCCGATTTCGGTAAGGGCCAGCTTGGCCTGCGACTTCATGTTGCGGAACTGCGTCGGGGTGAGCCGCATCTCCCGGCAAATCTGTTCCTTGCTTTGTTCCTGCAGGTAAAAGCGGCGAAGGATTTCGCGATCCACGGCGGGCATCTGCTGCAGAATGTCGCGCACAAAGGTCACGCGCTGCCGGTTGTAGAGGCCGTTCTCCAGATTGGTGGAATCCGCCACATCTCCGGCCGTGCCGTCCAACCCGGTAAAGCGATTGCGGGCCTGCACCCGGCGTTCGATCTGCGAATAGGTGTAGAAGCGGGTCACCGTGGTGAGGAATGCTCTCAGGCGCTCGGGGTCCCGCAGCTTCCCGGCGGTGATGGCTTCGGCCACCGTGACGTACACATCGTGCACGCTGTCCTGGAGGTCGTCGGGGCCAAGCTGGCGCATCAGGAAGTAGGTGAAGTTCTTCACCATCCCGTAGAGCTCTTCGAGAGCAGCCGGATTTCGCTTCTCGATTCTGCTGACCAGCTCCCGGCAGCTCACAGGACTGGAGTCGAACGTACTGGTACCGGTTTGCATCAGGTTTGTATCCCAATTATGGAAGATGCAAGTGCAATTCTAAATTCAGTAAACGGTGTATTAATTGCCTTTCACAACCGTAGGGGAGGCCGTAGGCTCCCCTGGGGTGAATACTGTAGACAGCACGAAAAAATCTGTGGGCCGCCTCACGCTTCCGGGTGAAGCAGCCTGTCCACGTACCGGGCAATCAGGTCTATCTCGATGTTGATCCGATCACCCGGTTGGCGCGTACTTAAGTTGGTGACTTCCCAGGTGTGCGGGATGACGGCCACGGACACGACGCTGCCGGCGAGGGAGGCGATGGTGAGGCTGATGCCGTCGAGGGTGATGGATCCCTTGTGGATCAAGTAGCGATCCAGTCCGGCGGGTATCTTTACTTGCAGCCACCAGTTGCCGTCGCCCAGCGCTTCCAGAGAGACGAGTTCGCCGGCGCCGTCCACGTGGCCTTGCACCATGTGACCGCTCAGCCGCGCGGACAGTGAGAGCGGCCGTTCGAGATTCACCGGCGATCCAGGCTGGAGGTCGCCGAGGTTGGTGCGGCTGAGAGTTTCCGGGGCCAGATCGACACTGAAATGCGAGGCTCCCACGTCCACGGCGGTGAGGCAGACGCCATTCACGGCGATGCTGACGCCAGGCGCGGCATCGGATAACACCAGGCGGCAACCGACTTCCAGGCGCGCGCCGGTGTTGCGGGAAAGCAGACGGCGAACTTCGCCCACCTCTTCCACGATGCCCGTAAACATGAGGTCAGGGGTTCCCGGCTGCCAGGGTCGCGCGGATCTCCGCGGCGGCGGCGCGGGCGGCTTCCACGGCACCGATCGGAAAGCTTATGGCGCCCACTCGCGGATGGCCCCCACCGCCGTAGCGCTCGCAGATGGACGCGAGGTTGTGGGCCGGCTCTTCGCGGGCCCAGGGGTTCGAGCCCACCGAGACTTTGGTCCGAAAACTTGAAGTGCTGACCGATACGGTGTAGATGGAGTCCGGATACAAGTAGTAGGGAATGAACTTGTTGTAGCCCTCGATGCCCTGATCGATCAGATCGAAAAACACGACCTTGTGGCCATACTGCGCGCGTTCCCGGATGAGATCGATGGAGCGCAGGTGGCGCTCATACAGCGGCGCGTATACCTGTTGAATTTCGGGATCCGCGATAATTTCGTCCAGTTTCCGCTCCCTCATCATGCGGATGATCTGCTGAACGAGGTCCGAGCCCTTCGCGCTTTCGATGACCAGCGTGAGTTTCGCGGCGGCGCTGCCCAGCTCCACCGCTTCCTCGGCGCTGGCGTAGCGGGCTCCATCGACGATGTCCGCCCAGGTGACCAGTTCGTCGAGGTCGGACCCGTTGAAGCCGAACCGGTCGCGAGTGACGGTGGCGATGAATTTGGTGCAGGAATGAAAGGACGGGTCATAGAGCTTCTGGCCGCTGGCGTCCTTTTTCCAGTGTTCGGCATCCTCGGGGCTGAGGAACGCGCTTTGGTGATGGTCGAACCACCAGGTGAGGCGCGGATTCGTGGAGTACTTGAAATCGACGATGGCGTTGACGTCGCCGTCGAACATGCCGTCGTCGAACAACTGCGTGGCCTTGTGAGCGAGGCCGGTGTACTCGAAGGTGGCATCCGCGCCCAGGCGAGCCTGCAGGAAACGGCTGAAAAAGGCAGCGGACGCCGCGCCGTCGAAACAATGATCGTGATAAAGGATTCGCACCCGCATGAAGGTTTGCCGTATTTACGAGGGAAACCTTCCAGCTTCTCTCATTCGTGACCGGAAAGCAAATCGGCGGCAAGCGGCGCCCATGGGGCGGCGAGCGGTACTTCGGATACTACCCTGGGGCCCCTCGCTTCCAATAACATAGAGGATGCGAAAAAGATGACGCGGCGCATCGGCAGGTATGAGGTGTTGGCCGAGCTGGGGAGAGGCGGTTTCGGGCACGTATACCGTTGTCTCGATCCGAGTCTGGGGACCCCCGTCGCCATCAAAATTCTGACTGCCGGCGGCGACGCGGACATGCTTGTCCGGTTCCGGAACGAAGCCGCAACCTCACGCCGTCTCAGGCACCCCAACATCGTCACCATCTACGACTTTGGCGAGCAGGACGGCGTGCCGTACATCGTCATGGAGCTGCTGGACGGGCAGGATCTGTATCGCGTGATCGAAGCGCGCGCTCCTCTTCCGCTGTTCCACAAGATTAAGATTATGAGCCAGATCGCCGCGGCTCTGGGGCACGCTCATAACGAGGGCGTCATTCACCGCGACGTGAAACCGGCCAACGTGATGCTGCTTCGCGACTGGACCGTGAAGATGATGGATTTCGGCATCGCTCTCATCGCCCAGTCGACCCACTCTCGTCTTACCCCGCGGGGGGCGGTTGTCGGAACCTTCCGCTACATGGCGCCGGAGCAGTTCCGGGGCAGTGAACCCGACGCCCGGAGCGATATCTTCTCGTACGGTCTGATTTTTTACGAACTGCTCAGCGGCGTGCATCCATTTCACGCGACGGAAGCCGCCGCGGTGATGTACAACATCCTCAGCGTGGAGCCGGTGCCAATCGGCGAACTGCGGCCGGACTGTCCCGTGGAGTTGCGTCCGGTGCTGGCGCGCCTTCTACAGAAGGACCCCGAGCTGCGCTACCAAAGCCTCGACGACGTAGTGTTCGACATGGAGCCGACGCTGCTGAAACTCAGCGAGAGCCGGGCCGTTGAGCTGGTGAATGACGCGCGCCTGGCGATGAGCGAACACCAGTTGGAGCGAGCGCAGGGGCTCATTCGCGAGGCGGTAGCGTTGAGCCCGGCGCTCAGCTCCGCGAGAGAGCTTCGCGACCAGCTGCAGGAGCAACTGCGGCGAAGGGCGGTGCGGCCCAAGGTAGAGGATCTGGTGAAGCGCGCCCGCGAGGCGATGGTGGCGGGAAACCCGAGCGAGGCCGCCCAGAGGTACGAGTCGGCGATCCGCCTGGATCCGGTTGATCCGACCCTCAAGCAGATGCTGGAGGAAGCGCGGGAGGCGGCGGGGAGACTGCGCGAAGCGAAGCGACTACTCGCCGAAGCGAAGGATGCCGCCGGGAGCGGCGATGCCGCGGCGGCCGCGCAGTTCGCACGGAAAGCGGCGGATTTGGCGCCTGCTCTGGAGAACGCCCAGGAGATTCTTCAGCAGGCGGAGACCCGGCTGGCCGACGAGAAGCGAAGATTGCAGCTCTCGGCGGGAACGGCGCACCTGCGGCGCTTAATCGAAATCCGTTCGTTGAAGGAAGCCGCGGATTTTCTCGCCGAACTGAATCGGGAATTTCCGGCTCACGCGGAGCTCCAGGGGTTCGCCGACAAGCTGAGCTCGGCAATAAGAAGAGACGAGGACGAACACAGGTTGGCGGCGGGAATGGCGGCGGCGCGGGCGCGCTTCCATGAGGGAGATTTGTCCGGAGCGCTCTCCGGTTTGGAGGCACTTTCGGTTCAGTTTCCGGAATCCACGGATCTTGGGAGCATTCTCAACGCCGTGCGAATGGAGATCGAGGCAAAGCGGCACCGCGATCTGATCGCTCGCAGCATCGAGGAAGGGCGCCAGCTTGCGGCGCGAGAGCAGTTCAAGGCAGCGGTTGAAGTGTTCGACGCCGCTCTTGCGCAATACCCGGCGGACCTGGAATTACAACGGGAACGGGGCGCGGCGGTGGCAGCGGCACGCGAGGCAGCCCGAAGGTCCACGATCCAGAACGCGATCGCGCAGGCGCGGGAACTGCGCTCGCGAGCTCGCTTTGGCGAGGCTGTGCAACTGCTCGATTCGCTGCTCGCGTCGCATTACGACGACCGCGCTATCACGCAACTGCGCAACTCCATTATCGAGGAGGAGAAGGTTGCACGGAGAAGCTCGGAAATCCGCGATTTTGTGAGGCGGGCGGATGAGCTGATTGCGCTCGGCGAACTCGACACGGTGACTCGGATGCTGGAATCGCCTCCCGATCACGTTCGAGAGAGCTCCGAGATCAGCCGATTGCGGGAAGCGGCCGAGCAGCAAAAGCGATTGCGCGCGGAGAGACAGGCTGCCCTGGAAACACTGGTCTCGGAAGTTCAGCCTCTCTGTGACCGGGGACGCTTCGATGAAGCGCTTCAGGGAGTCGGCAGCTTCGAGAAGCGATATGGAACGGGTCCCGAAGTCAATGAGATTCGGAATCGTATCCGCGGCGAGCAACAGCAAGAGCAACGTAGCGCCCAGGAATTGCAGGCCCAGGCGGCGGCACTCATCGCCTCCGATCCCGTTCGCGCCACCGCTCTGTTGGGGGCCGCACCGGATCGGCTACGCGGACATCCCGAGATCCGCCGGCTGGAGGAAGCCGCCCAGCGCGCGGCCGCCGAACAACGGGCGCGCGACGCGGTCGCCGAGCTCATTACCCGGGCCAGGAGCTGGTACAAGGAGGGCCGTCCCGCCGAGGCCCTGGGCCTTATTGAGAGCGGCCTGCAGAGCTATCCGGCACAAGCGGATCTGTCTGCTCTCCGTGCTGAGATACTCGCCGCGGAGGCACGGCAGGAGCGCGAGCGGTTCGCGGGCGCGGCGGCGAGCAACGTTCGCGAGCTCATAAACAGCCACGAGCTCGAAAACGCGGGGCGTGCGCTCACGGAAGCTCTGCGGAGCGCCCCGGACCACCCGGAACTGCTTCGGCTCCGCGGCGAGCTCCAGAAAGCGCGACAGGCCGAACAGGCGGAACAGGAGCTTCAGAATGTCCTGGCGCGGACGCGCAGTCTGTTGCCAGCCCAGCCGGGACCGGCCGCCGATCTGATTGAGCCGCTGCGGCGAAAACATCCCAGCCGCGAGGATGTCAAAGCGGTGGTCGAAGAAGTGCGAACGGCTGCCGCGCAGATGCGTCGACGGCAGCTCGCCGATGAGATGGAACGGCTTTGCGAGAAAGAGGATTTTCAGGGGGCGCTGGCTCGGGTGGACGCGCTAGAGGCGGAAGCGCCGGGCGAGGCGAAGCGCTGGCGAGAGCGCGTGGGGGCGGGGAAGGAGCAATCGGAACGCCGGCGGGCCGAGGAAGCGATTCAGGCAGCTCTCGCGATCCGGGAACAAAAGCCCGCGCAAGCCCTCAAGAACCTGCAGGCGCTGGCGACGCCCATTCGCAACCGCCCGGACGTTCAGGCGGCGATCCAGGAGAGCCAGAAGGCCGCCGAGGCGGCGGACAAGCGCGCCGCGATGGGCGAGATTGAGGATCTCTTCGGGCGTGGCAAGCTGGCCAAAGCCCGCGGCCGTTACCGCGATGCCGTCACGCGTTTCGGAACGGACCCGGCGTTCGCGCAAGTGGGCGCCCGCATCGAGGCGGCCGAGCGGGAGAAAGCGGCCCCGCGCGCCCAGCCACAAGTCCAGCCTCCGTCTCGAATGCGATGGCTTCTGGCGGGCGCGGTTGCCGTGGCGGCGATGGTTACCGGGACATGGGTTTTGTCGCGCCGATCGAGCCAGCCACCCGCCGTGCCGATGCCCGTTGAAATCAGGACCGACCCGGACGGGGTCTCGGTAAATGTTGGTGGGCACACATGCCTGACGCCCAATTGCCGGTTGGATCTTCCGCCGGGGTTGTACCAGATCAGGGCGGAGCGGGCGGGCTACGAATCGGCGCAGCAGTCGCTCAGCGTCGAAGCCGGGAAGCGCCCGGATCTGGTGAGCCTGGTCCTGAAGCCAAACCGCATTGTGGCGCCGGCCGGACACCCGACGGGAACTTTGGTGGTGCGCACGGGGACGCCCGACGTTTTAGTCTCCGTAGACAATACGCCGGCGGGGCGCACGGACGCGAATGGGACCTTCAGCTCCAGCATTGAAGCGGCGGAGCATACCATCAGCGCTCAGAAGCTCGGCTACGATTCGCCGCGCGATCAGAGGGTGACGGTAGGCGGGAATCGATCCGTTCAGGTCGCGTTTTCCCTGCATCCGCAGTCCGCGCAACTGGAACTGCGCGGCGCGCCGGCGGGGGTGGAAGTGCGGGCGGGCGGGACGCTTCTCGGTAAGACGTCGGGATCCGGAGTCTTCAGCGCCAGGGTTCCGCCAGGAACGCAACCCCTGCGGATTACGCAGGGTGCCGATACCCGCGAGACCGCGCAGCTATTTGAACCCGGGCAGACGAAGACGCTGGATTGGAACAGCGTCGCGCCCGCCGTAAAGCCGGTAGTGGCGCCACCCCGGCCCGATCCATCCGAGGCGCAATGGCAGGCGGCGCAAGCGGGGAACGACCCCGGGCCGGTGGAGGCCTTCATTCATGACTACCCCAACAACGCCCACGCCGCGGAGGCCCAGGTCCTGCTGGAGAAGCTGGCGTGGCAGCGGACGGGCCAAACTGACGCCGCGGCGCTGCAGGGTTATCTCGGTAAGTTTCCGAACGGAGCGCACGCGGGGGACGCCAAAGCCCGGCTGGATGATCTTGCGTGGAACGCCGTGGACAAGACGAACGCCGATGGTTTGCGTACGTTCGTGCAGCAGAATCCGGGCAGCCTCCACCGGCAGGACGCGCAGACGCTGCTTGCCAGATTCGAGCAGAAGTCCGAGGCGGCGGACCAATCGGCCAAACAGAGTGCGCAGCACCAGGCGCAAGTAGCGGCGATTCTGGAGGCGATCAGCAAGTTCAACGCAGCCTGGGCGACGAAGCAACCGGCGGACCTGAAGAAGGTCTGGCCAACCGCGAAGAGAGAATACCTCGACGCGATGAACCGGCCGGACACCACCGTGGTGCTGGAACTCCAGAGGCTGGGGGACCCGGAGATCACCGGCGATACGGCGTCGGTTCGGTGCAGATCGGTTCCAACGACGACGTATCAGGGCAAGGTGGTTCCGAACCCGAAAGGGATCAGGGTGGTCAGGGTGCTGTTGCACAACGGCGGGGACGGGTGGAGGATCACAGATCCGTTTGCGCCGAGCCAATAGAGTATGGCCCGGCGCTTCGTCAGATTGCTCCCTTTGACCTGGCAGGATGCTGAAAAAGGCTATCTGGTCCCCGCTCCGTCACCGTCGCGGTTCGGTACCCACCTGCAAACACGTAGCTACGTTTCCGAGCCGCGCGTGTAAACAAGCGGTTTTCGGGCTTTTTCAGCAGCCTGTTAGAAGCTATACCCTAATCCATACAGCGGGGACACGCGGGCGGTGAGGCCGTTGTTGTCAAATCGCACCACTTCCTGAAACGTCACAACGAGGTTGCCGACAATGCGAGCCTTGTATCCGAATGCGCCGCTGTACTGTCCGAATGAGCCTCGGAGCATGGGCGGCACCTCGCCCACCGAGAGCTGCTGGTTCATCGGGTAGGCCGAGAGACCCGAAGTCATCGGCTGCAGCGCACCCGTCGGCGCCGGCCCGGTAACCGCCTCGCTCTCCAGTAGCGGCACGTTGTGGATCCAGCCAATCTGGTTGCCAATCACATCGGCGATGACGGTGTTATGCCGGCCCAGCGCCACTTCGAGGCCGGCGCCCCATGACATGACATCGGGCAAATAACCTTTCGTCGACGTGAACGGGGCGGTGTAATACGGGACGTTCTCACCGTTCAACATGGCGTTCTGCTGGGTGGCCTCGAGGGTGCCGCCCAGAATGCTCCGCCCGCTGAACTGCCATCCGACATCGGCATGAGGCGCGAGGATGATCCCGTTGCTGAGGGGCTTACTGTACGAGGCGGCCATGAAAGGCTTGACCGAGGTCGCTCCGGTTCCCAGGTAATTTTGTGCATCGCCCGTGGGAAACCGGAGGTCGACTCCGACGGCCAAAGCGGCGTTGGGGCGCCGCAGAAGGGCATCTTTGAATCGCAGGACGACATCGCCGAAGCCGGTTTTGCTGAGGCTCGATTGGCCAATGTACGGCACGGCCAGAGCGAACGTGCCCGGCGTGAAGGTGCTAACGCACCAGCATTTGTCGCCATTGTTGAAATCGACCCCGCTGCCACTGTAGATGATGCCGTTGTAGGCGGTGGACGCGACCGCGGCATGAACCACAGGGAGCCCCAGAGAGACATCAATGCGGTCGGTGATGCCGTAGGTGAGAAACGCGATGTCCTGGGACAGCCGGACATCCAGGGCCAGATTAAAGGTGGCCACCGAAGTCCGGGCGCCAGCGATGGTGGACTGGTCGCCGCCGGGATACAGGACGCTGAGTCCGTTCAGGCTTTGGCCGTTGAAAGACGTGAAGTGATAGTCCTGATGAGTGACGCCCAGGTAAAACTTGCCCTTGCCAATGGTCTCGGCGCGCTTGGTGAAGATGGGGCCGAGGGTGCTGTCGACGGGCATAATGGCTCCGGTGGTCTCGTCGTACTTGAGAATCACCCCGGACGTGGGCGATTCCACGGGGATCACGGAGAGCGCGACCGCAATATTCGCGCTGAGCGCGCTGCTCAACGCCTGTCCGGACGCCGGGCTGGAATAGTGCTGCGGGTTGTTGATGGTGTTGCTCCCGCTGAGGGCCACCGTATCGTTAGGCGTGACGTCCGTATAGACGCTCAGAACGGCTTGCGAAAGGCAGCCGCTGGTGGACGGAGTGAATGTCGCGCCGGAGGCCGTTACCGGCGCAACTAATTGATTTGTAAGAGTGGACCACATGATGACCTGGGAAACGCTGGGCGCATTCTGCGCCTGAGTCGAACCACAGGTCTGCGCCTGAGCGGTTGCACAGGCGGTCAACAACACCGCACTTGCGACGATCATGAGCCGACTTGATACTGTACTCGGCCCTGCCGGGGCCGCCTTGACCGATGAGATCCAATTCATCATCTTTGCCTCCTCCAAAAGGCTGCCTTCCGAAACCAGCGAAGGTACACTACCGGGACCAAATGCAAAGCGCTAATTAGCGCTGAAAGCTGTGCGAGACAACGCGTTGGGTGTGGACGGTACAGCTTTTGGGCGCCTCGGACAGGCAGCCGACCTTGCACGCGCCAGCGCGGTATTAGTTGTTCGACGGTATTGGGCCATTATCATTGGCGCTGCTAATACGTGGAACAATGAACATCTCGTGAAGAGTACACAATCTGCGATCTTCGTGTCAACAGAATAATGGGTGTATCCGGCGATCAGGCGACGGGCAGAAGCCCGGAGACGATGCCGAAGAAATCCGGCGCGTTCTCCAGCATCATCAGGTGCCCGACCGAGGGCTGGATGGTCATGCTGCTGGCGCGGGCGGAGACAAAGGCGGGAACGTCCCAGCCATGGCGTGAACGCTCCCCGGCTACCAGGTGAAAGGCCGTTCCGCGATCGAGAACCTGGCGAACGTCATCCAGATAACGGGGGTTGGCGGTGATCTCAACCACCGAACGGGCCATCGCCTGGACGGTGCTGGCCGGCTGCGCGCCCAACCCCTGGCTGGCTATCGCGATTCGTTCCGCGGTCGGTTCGATACCGCTTCCCGCAAGCCAGGCGCCTGGATCGGCGCGATAGCTCTCGATCATGGCTTCCGCTTCGGCCGCGCTCATGCCGGCCATTTTGCCGGACCAAAAGGCGTCCTTCAGCGTGAAATTCCCCTCCACGTCGATCACGGAGCGCACGAGTTCCGGATACCGGTGAGCCAGCAGCACCGCCACCGCGCCGCCCACGGAATGGCCGACAATGTGGGCGCTATCGAAGCCGGCGGCGAGAATCTCCGCGCGCACATGATCGACGGCGGCCGGGAGCGAGATCACGCCGGCTCCCTGATTCCGCCCGTAGCCCGGCAGGTCAGGAATCAGCAACGGCCTCGGCGCAAAGTACCGCTCCGAACCGGGGGAGCACAGCATATGGAACAGACCGTGGATCAGAACCACGGGCTCCGTCATGACGCCGGCAGCGCCGCACGCAGATGAAACTCGATGCGCGTTTCGGTGGGAATGATCACCTCACTGCGGGTGGCTTCGTCGGCTCCTGCCCCCGCGCCAGCACCGGCAGCCGCTCCCTCCGCGGCGCCCTTTTTCTTGTGGAACATTCCGCCGATGGCGCCGCCCACCACTGCCGCCCCGCCGACCACCGCCGCGCTTGTCCGAGCGCGTAAGGAACCTTCCCGCTGGAATGAATCCGTGCACACCGCGCGAAACCTTCCCTGTATCGCGAGGGCCACCAGCCGTAGCTCCAGCTCAGCGCGTCCCTTGAAGTGCCCTGACTCGGTGGCCTCCACCACTTCCAACTGGGCATCCGCCCCACGGGGGACCACCAGGTTTCCATTCACCAGCACCGGAGTGTCCACGCTGGCCGAGAACTTCTGGCCGCGGTAGGTCTTCCCCGAATCGATGGGCTGGATGGTGCGGACGGCAACCAGCGCACCGGCCGGTATTTCCAGATTGGCGGCGGTCTGCTGTTGCTGCGGCGGCGCTTGTTGCTGTTGGTTCGGGGGATTCTGGCCGCCTGGCTGCTGCGGGGCCGTGGCACTGTGGCCCGCATCGGCCGGCGCCGCCGACGGGACTTGCACCGGTGGAATCTCCACTTGTTCACGAGGCCCACTGTCGCCGGAGCCGGTGTTGCTGGTGATTGGAGCAAACGCGGCGCCGCTCCCGGACTTCGGATGAAACGGCGGGTGGATTTTGAGGTATACGGCGGCACCGGCCAGCACCATGACGCCGAGGCCGAGCAGCGCCAGACGCGGGACGGTCCACGCGAAGCCGGGGTTCGGCGCAGGCGCCGAGACCGCGACGGGACGAGTAAGCGCGGACGTTGCAGCCACGTTGTTGGGCGGAGCCGGTACGACAGGCGCGGCCGCGACGACGCCAGCGGCTGCCACGGCGGCGGGCGCCCATGCGAACCCTTCCGGGTTTTCCAGAGCAGCGCCAAACTCCTCGGTGGTCTGGAAGCGCGCGCTGGGATCCTTTTCCAAAGCCTTGAGAACCGCGTTGACGACGCCTTTCGGGATATACGGATAGAACTGCGTGGGCGGCGGCGGGGGGGTGTTCACCTGATCCGTCATGACCTGATAGTCGCTGTCGTTGTCGAACGGCACCCGGCCGGAGAGCATTTCGTAAAGGGTGATGCCGAGGGCGTATATATCGGACCGGATGTCCACGCTGCGGTTCATCACTTGTTCCGGGGCCATGTACCAGGCGGTGCCCATCTGGGTGCCCGTGCGGGTCATGCTGCGATTGCCGAGCACCTTGGCGATGCCGAAATCCATCACCTTGACGATGCCCTGGCGGTTCACCATGATGTTGCCGGGCTTGATGTCGCGATGGACGATGCCCATACGGTGCGCGTAGCCGAGCCCCATCAGCGCCTGGCGGAACAGCGGGACAGAGTCCTGGCTGGGAATGGGGCCGCGCCGCTCGATCATGCTGGCGAAGGTCTCGCCTTCGATGAACTCCATCACCATCCACGCCGAGCCGTTCTCCACCAGAAAGGCGTACAACGTGGCCAGGTTGACGTGGTTCAGGCTGGCCTGGGCGCGGGCTTCGGCACGGAAACGCTGCTCCAGTTCCGGATTCTTCGCCAGTTCGGCAGTCAGGGCCTTGATGGCAACCACGCGGTCGAGCGAGAGGTCGACGGCCTTGTAGACCACCCCCATGCCGCCCTCACCGAGCTTTTCGGTAATCTGATAGCCCGCGACCCTGGTTCCGATCATCCGACGACTGCCCGCCTTATCATTTTGCCAGCCATTGCTTAATCACGTTCACATAAAGAATGGGTGCGCCGGACGCGGGGACGAAGTTGAAACGCTGCCCGTTGATGAGCATGTGAAACGCGGGACGGCCGCGAATGGGTATGACGTTGACGCGGACCTCCTCGACAGCCGAAACCGGCACCACAAAATCGTCGCGGCGTCCATCGGAGGTGCCGAGGACGTGATAGACCACCCGTCCCCCGCCGATCTGCAACTGGCCCCAGCAACTCGGCCATACGTTTCTGTTGCCGGTGCCGATGCCGTGATCGTGGTACAGGTTCATCATCGGGCTGGCGCGCATCTGTTGCTGCTGTTGCTGCTGCGGCTGGCGCGCGGGCGGGACGGGCGTATAGGATTCGGGTGGCGGCGCGGTCTGCTCGGGCGGTGGCGCGGTCTTCTCCTGGGGCGGTGGCTGCTCGGGGGCCTGGGCGGTCTGTTGAGGAGGGGGCTGCGCGGGTGGCGGCTGCGCCGGGGCAGCCGGAGTCTGTGCGACCGTCGCCGGCCGGGACGCGCCTCCGCTATCCACCAGAACGTTGAGCGTCCGCGTGACGGTTTGGCCGTTGACAGCCTTCGCGGTGAGGGTGAACTGAGCGTCGGCGCGAGCGCTGAACACGCGGCTGCCCTGCGCCGGGACGACGCCGATGGACGGGCTGATGGTGACTTCGGTAGCGCCAGGAACCGACCAGCTCAGGGTCACCCGCTGTCCCGGGCGAACCGGATTCGGCGCGGCATCGAACTGCTGGATTTGCAGCGCCGGCGCCGCGCCGTTGTTCATTTCGATATCCACGCGCTCGGCACTGGGCGAGGGATTGATCACCTGCGACGGCGATACCTGGGCAACGATGGGCGCAGGCAGCGGCCGCGGCGGCGCCGGCTTCAGCAGAAACCAGCCTCCCATGGCCAGCACCAAAACCGTGACCGCGCCAATCACGATTCTGCCTGGCCAGGTGCCAAACAGAGCGCCCAGCGGGCCGGACGGCCTGGGGGCCGGGGCCGATGGCGGCGGATACGGCGGTGCGGCTGGATACGTGGGAGGTGGCGCCTGGTATTGAGGCGGCGGCGGTTGATACGGAGGCGGAGGACTGACCGGCGCGGAGTGGCCCATGGGCACGGTCGCGGTGGGGGGCCACGAGGCCGGCGACGGGACGCCCTGCGGCGGAATCGGGGGCGGCAGCGGCGGAGGCGGTGCAACGGCGGCCACCGAAGCGCCCGCAATGCCGAAGTCGTCGGCACGCTCCAAAGCAGCGCCGAATTCTTCGGCAGTCTGAAAACGCTCGTCCGGATTCTTGGCCAGCGCCTTCAGCACGGCGTTCTCGACGCCCCTGGGGATATACGGAAAGAATTTCGAGGGCGGCGGCGGGGGCGTGTGCACGTGATCGGACATGATCTGGAACTCGCTGTCGCTCTGGAACGGCGCGTTCGCCGTGAGCATCTCGTACAGCGTGATTCCCAGCGCGTAAATGTCGCTGCGGATGTCGGCGGGCTTGTTGAGGACCTGTTCCGGCGACATGTAGCGGCAGGTGCCCACCTGCATGCCGGTGCGGGTCAGGCCGCGCTCCCCCACCACTTTAGCGATGCCGAAGTCCATCACCTTGACGATGCCCTGGTGATTCAGCATCAGGTTGCTGGGCTTTATATCGCGATGGATGATACCGGCGCGGTGAGCGTAGGCGAAACCCAGCAGCGCCTGGCGAAACATGGGCACGGCCCCCTGGGCGGGCAAGGGGCCACGGCGCTGGATCATTTGGGCGAAGTTCTCGCCGTCGACGAATTCCATCACCATCATGGAGTTGCCCCCGACGGTGAGGAACGCATACAGCGTCGCCAGGTTGGTGTGATTGAGATTGGCCTGGGCCTTGGCCTCGCTGCGAAAGCGCGCCACCAGGTCGGGAATCCTGGCGAGATCGCCGTTGAGCACTTTGATGGCAACAACGCGGTCGAGCGACGTGTCCACAGCCTTGTAGACCACGCCCATGCCGCCCTCGCCGAGCTTCTCGAGAATGCGGTAGTTGCCGATCTCCGTTCCGGTCATGATCGTTCCGATTGTACTGCCGGATACTCCGGCCGGGTCTTTTTCAAGCTGGCGGAGCGAACCTTGACCGGCGCTCCGGCAAGGCGAATGATCTGCAGCGTGATATTGTCGGGGCCACCGCGGTCTTTGGCCAGTTGCACGAGATCCTGGCAGGCTTTGCGGGGCTCGCATCGCGTGGCGGCGTCGAGCAACTCGGCATCGCTCACCAGACCATGCAGCCCATCGGTGCAAATCAGCAGCGTATCGCCGGGTTGGAGCGGAATGCCCGCGTCGGGCACGTCCACCGAAACCGCGCCCTGCATTCCCAGGGCGGACACGAGCACGTTCTTATCGGGATGCCCTTCGGCCTCTTCCTCGGTGATGGCTCCGCTGTCCACCAGCCGCTGCACCAGAGAATGATCGTGAGTCACACGGCGGATGCTTCCGTCCCGGATCAAATACAGGCGGGTGTCTCCAACGTGGCCGTAGTAGAGAAGGTTCCCAATGATGGCCGCGGCGGTGCAGGTAGTGCCCATGCCAGCCAGTTCGGGGTGCTCGCGGGCATAGTCCTGAATGGCGCTGTGAGCGTTGCTCAACGCCGTGATCAGCAAACCGGCGGGGTCGCCGGCGCCGTTCGACCAGGTCCTGCGCACCATTTCCACGGCGATGCCGCTGGCCACCTGTCCACCTTCGTGGCCGCCCATTCCGTCGGCCACCACCACCAGGCGGCCATGAGAACGAAATGCCTCGTCATCGTCCGGCTCAAAATAACAATAGTAATCCTCGTTGCGCTCACGCACACAACCGGGGTCGGTCAGGTTGGCCAGTTCGATGCCGGGACGTACGATCATGCCCGCCCTACAGGCACTTGAATTTCAGGACCACGTCGCCCACCCGTACGGTGTCGTTATCCTTCAGGTCCTCGCGCGCAACCGATTCCGCGCTTTCATTCAGGAACGTTCCGTTGGTGGAGTCGAGGTCGGTGAGGACGAATTTCTGATCCTTGTGACGAATGCTGGCGTGATGCCCTGAGACGGTGACATCGCGAATGATAATATCGCAGTCCGGCGCCGAACCCAGCGTATTCTGGCCGTCGCGGACGCGGAAATCCTCGCCCTTCTGCTCGCCACCCATGGCCACGAACCAGCCTACGACCGGCGCCTTTCGCACCTCCGAGAGCAGCACCGTCTTACGGCCGCTCGCGGGCGCGGTAGCCGCGGCCGCACCGGGAAGAGGAGGAGGCGCGGTTTCCAGCCGGGTCTTCATGGCGTCCGCCGCACCGGCGGATCCGCCACTCTGAAATCCGGTCTTCTGGCAGTACGGGCAAATCTGCCAGGAATCTTCCATTTGATGCCCGTTCGCACAAAACTTAGCCATTCCAGTCTCCCTGACCTCTTCAGGACGCGAAATACGTGACTACCACCGACCCCTTCTTGCCCAGAAACACACGGTCGCCATTCTGCAGGCCGACCTTGCTCACGCGCGGGGAGTCCACCGAGTTGATGAACGTGCCGTTGCTCGATCCGCGATCAATCACCACGACGCTATTGTCCACCGGAACGATCCACGCGTGTTCACCGGACACGACATCTTCGGTGAACACCACCTGGCACCGGGAGCCGTCGCGGCCGAGGAGCAGCCCGGCTTTGGTGACCGGGAAGCGGCGTCCCGACAGCGATCCGGAGGTCACCTGAATGCTGCCAAAGGAGCGGTCGGCCGCAGCAGGCAGACCACCCTGGGGCGGGACGTCCAACCTTTTGGCGCCGCCCGCGGGACCGATGCCCGGCGCCCCGGCCATGGCGGGCGCGGGAACGGGCTGCTTGCCGCGCATCATCATCAGCAGGGCGGCCATCACCAGCAGCACGAGAAGACCGCCGAGGCCCCAGATCAACCAACCGGCGCCCTCCATCATGCGGCCAACCGGGCCTTCCTCGGCCGCGCACGATTCGGCGGCGGCAAACAGACGGGTGGCGTCAGGCTCGTTCGGCATAATGCGCAGGACGTCGTCGAGCTTCTTCTTGGCGGTTTCGCACTTGCCCGCGTCGTAGGTGTCCAGAGCCTCCTGCCAAAGGCTGTCGAAAAGACCCTGGTCTGGTTTGGCGCCCACCTGGTTCACGAATTCCATGGCGGTGTTGATGGGCACGAAGAAGTTCAGACCGGCCACTTCGGGGCCGAACGTGGCAATGCCGATTACCTCACCCGCGTCATTGAACGCCGGGCCGCCGCTGTTGCCATGAGTGATGGCCGCGTCGGACTGAATGACCGGCTTGCCCTTGAAGTCCATCTTCACCGCGGAGACATGGCCGTTGGTGACGGTAGGAACAAAAAGCGACTCCATGCCGATCAGGTTCAGACCCAGGGGCGAGGCCGCGCCCGGGTAACCGATGACCCGTATTGCCTCCTGAATATGGACTTTGCTGGAATCGCCCAGACGCACCGTCGGCAGGTTGTTGGCGTCGATCTTGACGATGCTTACGTCCTTGCCGCCCTCGGTGATGGGATCGCTGTAGGCCTTGATATCGCCATTGAATCCACTTCGGTTGGCGAGGTAGACCTTCAACTCGGGCACGCTGTAGCTCATGTGCAGGTTGATGGCCTGGGCCAGCTCATCCTCGTGCCCGGTGAAGTCGCGCTGCGTGGCCTTTTCGAAGGCGGGCACCAGCTTCTCGATCAGCACGGTCTGGCGGATGCTGTCGCGCAAATTGGCCTGCGCCTGGGCGTCCTTCATGTTTGCGTCGGCCACCACATGGCCGTTGGTGATGACGTATCCGTCGGGGCGGTAGATGAAGCCGGTTCCAAAAACCGTGTAGGGAAGCTCCAGCTTTTGCACCTCATCCTTGATCTGGAACGTCGCGGTGATCTGGTAGGTCACAACCACCAGCACGACTCCCGGTGTTTGCTCGAGGGTTTGCTTCTCGGCGGTGTCCAGCCGCCCCGCGGCGGATGCCACCTGGCAGGCCAGCAGGGCCGCCAGGGCCAGAGGCAGGAACCGGCTGCCGGAACGAACACGCGCGGAAACAGCGGAGGTTTCCAGAGGGCTCTCACTCATGATAGGAGTGAGGTTACCACGCCGAAGGGCCGATTGGTAGGGGCATCCGCGGGAACTTTTTCCGGTCTCGTTCGTATTCCACAGCGAGGAAGTCCATGCCCAAACGCAGTTACGCCTATCTTATTGCCACGGCGGCGCTCGCCTGCGGCCTTGCTCCAGCCGCCGAGTGGACCAAAACCTATAATCTGGCTGGCAACCCGGAGCTGCGTGTCGAGACCAACGACGGCCCCGTGACCATCCATACGTGGGACCAGAATCGGATCGAGGCCGTGGTGACGACCAAAGGCTGGAACATCGGCGCCGGCCAGGTGCAGATCCACGAACGACAGGTCGGCGACCGCGTCGAGCTGGAGGCCAGGGTACCTGAACTCCACGTCGATTTTCTGAACTTCGACGAGCGCTGGCTGCACATCGACCTGCATGTCCCGCGCGTTACTCGTACGGACGTTCACAGCGGCGACGGGGCTGTCGAGGTCAGCGGCCTGCAGGGTGACATTCGCATCAACACCGGCGATGGCAGTGTCCGAGCCACCGGCGTGGCGGGGGCTTTCGATGCCCGGACCGGAGACGGGAGCGTTCATGTGGAGGGGCGTTTTGAGGCGCTCAACGTGCACACGGGCGACGGGAGCGTGGAAGTGGAGGCGGCCGAGGGCTCGCACATTTCATCGGCCTGGAGAATCGAAACCGGCGACGGCGGCGTCAACGTTCGCCTTCCCGGCCAGCTCTCCGCCGATCTCGACGTGAGCACCGGCGACGGGGGACTGGACGTCGACCTGCCACTGACCATGAAGACCGCGAACACGGGTGACGAAGACCACAAGGAACTGCACGGGAAGCTGAATGGCGGTGGCCAGCCGCTCTACGTGCGAACCGGCGACGGCGGCGTTCACATCCGCGGATCTTAGCAGGATGCTCAAAAAAGGCTATCTGGTGCCCGCTCCGTCACCGTCGCGGTTCGGTAACCACCTGCAAACACGTAACTACATTTCCGAGCCGCGCGTGTAAACAAGCGGTTTTCGGGCTTTTTCAGCAGCCTGTTAGATCCGGGAGGACGCGGGCGAGTTATCCGTGGGCCGGGGAACGCGCCGCTTTCAGCCGGTCGAGCACGTTGAGCAGATCGCCGTTGCGCAGCGGCTTGCGCAGGAAACCGGAGCAGCCGGATTGCACCGCGGAGCGCCGCTGTGTTTCGAGATCGTCGGATGAAAGAACGACGATGGGAGTGCGCGCGTTGCCGCTCTGAGTCTCCCAGTCGCGAATGGCGCGAATGGCCGTGTAGCCGTCGATGCCGGGCATGTGCACATCCATGAACACGACGTCGAAACGCTGCTTGCGGACGAGTTCGAAGGCCTCCTGGCCGTTGGTGGCCCGCCACAGATTTTCCTTCCTCAGGAGCAGCTCGCTCAGAGCGTAACTGTCGTCGCAGTCCTCGGCCATCAGCACGTTGAGGCTTTCCAGCTGGACCTTGCGTTCCTGCCCGGGGCCGCCGGGCCCGTCGGCTGTGGCCGCCACCATGGGCAGATTTACAACCAGACATGCCAGCGCGCCCTGTACTCTTTCGGCCGACCCGCCCATGGCCCGGATGCGCCGGCCGGCGGCCATTACGCCGACGATGAGCGGGACCTCCGTGGGGCTGGGAAAGCAAGCCTGTTCCGGCTCCATGTTGAGCCAGCTGGCGAGACGTTCGGCGGCGCCGGCATCCGAAACATCGATCATGAAGCGAAAGCCGTCGCGCAGAACGGATTCCTCGATGCATACGGCCCGGGCGCGGGCCAGCTTGCGCGCCGCGCTAAGAACGCGCATCAGCACCTGCTCGACGGCGTGGCGGTCCTGGCGGACCGGCAACGCCTCGGCCCGGCGGCCCAGAGAGACGGGGTTGCCCTCGTGTCCACCGGTGAAATTCAGCAGTTCGACGGTTTCACGAAGGCAGACCGAAAGGTCGAACTCGTCACACACATCCGGAGTGGCGAAGGAAGAGGCCAGCACTTCGCGCACGTCGTCGATGACATGGAGCAGGCGATCGGCGCTGGTGCGGCCGATCTCCACACAGCTTCGCCAGCTGGAATCCGGAATGGGGCCGTCGGGCAACTCCAGAAGTCCGAAGACGGCGTGCTGGGAGTTCCTCGCTTCATTGCTCAGGCTGTCCAGGATGCCGAGGATCGCTTCGTTGGTCATTTGTGTTTCTCCAGTGTCTTTCGCGGTTACCGTTCCACCCGCGCGTCGCGCACCGGGCCGATGGAAAAATACTCGACAAAGCGCCGTACCGGGCCGGGTTTGGCGGGGGTGGAGCGCACGGGCGCCACCTCGCCCGCGATGGCGGCGATCTGCTTCGCCAGGGGGGAGACTCCGTCGAGGATGGCCCCCTTCTGGACCGCGCGGGTGATTTCATCGCCGCTGGCCGGCAACATATAGCGCACCGGTAATTGAACGATGCGTTCGATGTCGGCTATCGACAACGAGCCGCGGCGCTCCACGCAGTTGACCACCATGGAGACGCGGTCGACCAGGTGATGATCGTGCAGCCAGGCCGAACTCCGCCGGGCCACGTGCAATGCGCTGATATCCGGGGTGCAGACCAGGAAGATGCGCCTGGCGCGCAACAGGACGGCGCATTCGTAATCTTCCATGGAGCCCGGGAGATCCACGGCCACCGCCGGATAGCGGCGCACGGCAAAATCCAGCAGCGCGGCGAACTGCCCGGCTTCAATCGGTTTGGAGTAATCCACCGGGCCCGAACCGAGCAGATGCAGGTTGCCGTGCTGGGACACCAGGCCGGCCCACAGCTCCTGGTCCAGTTCGCGCGCGCGCAGCAGGGCGTCGACGACGGTGTGGGTTGACTCCGCCTTCAGCAGAAACGTGGTCATGCCGAGGCGGACATCGAAGTCCAACAGCAGGACCGGCTGCGCGGCCTGGCGCGCCGCCATGGCCATCACATAGGTGGCCACCGTGGTGGCGCCGCAGCCCGGCTTGGCCGGAACGAACGCGTGGAGGTCGCCCAGAATCTCGCCGACGGTGGACAGGTTGCCGGCGGCACGGCCGGCCGCCTGCTTGATTTCGCGATGGGTGAAGTGCTGCAGCACGTCGCGTACCCCGGCCTGCATCAGGTCCAACAGCTCTTCCCTGCTGTTGCCCGCGCCCACCACGATGGTGGCGATTTGCGCCAGTCCGTTCCCGGCGCGCACCACCCCCATCCCTTTCGCGGGATCGGCGAAGTCGATAATCAGGACGCATTTCTGGTCCACGCCGATGCCGCGAAGGCGGGAGACATCGTCATAGCCGAGGTCCCACACCGCTTCAAATCGAATTTCACCATCCAACGCCGCCCGGACATCTCTCGAGAACGCCCGGTCGGACGAAACTGTGGCGAGGATCATGGTACCCCCTTCCCGACCCTTATCGACGAGGGTAAGGTGAGCATGAATTTGGGTTTTGGCTAAAATCCGGGGAAAGAAAGCCGATACGCTCAGGCATGACACCCCGCGCCTGCGAGGCGAACAGCTACCGCGCGGTACTTGAAATCTCGGCGGCGCAAACCGTCGCTGTTCTGGTGGTGGACGACGACGAGGATTTTCGGTCGCTGGCGCGGGCGCTCCTCGAGCCCGCGGGTTTTGAAGTCAGCGAGGCGGCCAGCGTGGCGGAGTGTCTGGAGCGGATGCGTTCCCGGGCCGCCGACGTGATTGTATTGGACATCTTTCTGCCCGATAGCGACGGCACCGCTGCATTGCTGCAAATAAAAGAGTATTTCCCGCGAGTGAGGATCGTGACTATTTCCGGGGCACAGGAATCCGAGCTTTACCTTTCGGTTTCCGCGGGCCTGGGCGCGGATGCCTCTCTGAGCAAGTCCAGTGTATCCACGCTCGGCGCGCTTCTGCACGTCGTTCTGGAAAGGTAATTCATGACAAGCCTGAAGCGATGGCCGGATCTTCCCTTGCGGACCAAGGGGCTGATTGTGGTGGCGGTTCCGGCGGCGGCGACGCTGATCATCGCCTGCGCCTCCTGGGTGCTGGAATCGCGCGCCGCCGCCGAGGAGGAAGTGGTCACCCATTGCGTGCGCACCCTCGGAGAGATCCAGCGGATGATGACCAGCGACACCGAAGCCAGCGCCGGGGTGGGCGGCTACGTTATTACCGCGGATGAGGTATTCGCGGGCAAGGTGCGTGATTCGATTGCCGGGTTCGACCAGGCGCGGCAAAAGCTCTCGGGTCTCCTCGCGGACAATGCGATGCAGATGCGCCGCCTGGAGCAGGTGGCCACACTGCAGCGTTCGCGGGTGGAGCAGCTTTTTGGAGAAACCGCGGGAGTCCGGTCTGGCGCCTCATGGCGGGAACTGAAGGCCGATCTCAGCGCGGCCGAACCCGGGCGGCTGCGGATGGAGAGCATTCTGCAGGCGATGCGGAAGGACGAGGAGGGCGTGCTCGAACAGCGCTTACGGAGGGCCGAAACGTTGCGCGACGAGCTGCGGGCGACCACCGGGATCTGCTTGTTTCTGGGGGTTATCGGCGGGGGTCTGGTTTCGCTGCTGTTTGCTTCGGGCATCACCAACCGGATCGTGAAGCTGCGGGAGAACGTGGCGCAATTGGCCAGCGGGGCGGTTCTGGCGCCGCCGCCCGCCGGCCGCGATGAAATCGGCGCGCTGGGCGAGGGTGTCTTCAGGACCGCCGAGATTCTGCGGCACCGAACCGAGGCGCTGGAGAATGCGCTGCACGGGATCGCGGAGGCGGACGCCTCGGGAGCATACGTGTCATTCAACAAGGCGTACGCGGCCCTGGCCGGGATGAACGACGGCAATTTGCCGTCAACCATTCTGGCTACCGTCCACCCGGAGGACCGGGCCGGGGTGGAAGCGGCCATCGGTCTGATGCGCACGGAAGGCCGGGCGGAAGCCGAGGCACGCATCGTCCATGCGAACGGCCGGATTGTCGACGCGGGGATGATCTTCCTCCCGATGTCGGAATCCGGCACCGGCTACTACGTATTTCTGCGAGACATCAGTCTGCGCAAAGAGACCGAAGCGGCTCTGGTGCGCGCCAAAGACGCGGCCGTGGCCTCCAACCAGGCGCGGACCGGCTTTCTGGCCAAGATCAGCCATGATATCCGGACGCCGCTCAACGCGATACTGGGCGCGGCGGATCTGCTTTCCGAAACTCCGTTGAACTCCGACCAGACGCAATACGTCAGCATGTTCCAGCGAAATTGCCATCGGCTGGTGTCGCTGATCAACGACTTTCTCGATTTCTCGCAAATCGAGGCCGGCGCCGTGCACGTACAGAGAGTTCCGTTTCGCCTCCGGGAAACGGTGGAGGATGCCGTGGCGACGTTTCGCGATGCGGCGTCGCGAAAGGGAATTGCGGTGGCGGTGGAGATTGAAACCGGCATCCCGGAGTGGGTGGTGGGCGACGCCTCGCGCGTGCAGCAGGTTCTGGTGAATCTGATCAGCAATGCGATTAAGTTTACGGCCGAGGGGAGGGTGAGCGTTACCGTCCGGAAGACGTGGCGCCCGGACGGCGAGGCGGTTCTCTATGGGGTATCGGACACCGGCACGGGGATGGAGGTGGCAGACCAGAGACGCATCTTTGCGCCGTTCGTTCAGTTGTCGGACCAGGACTTCAGCACCCGCGGGACCGGGCTGGGACTCACCATTTGCCGTGAACTGGTGGAGAGGATGGGCGGCGAAATCGGGGTAACCAGCCGGAAAGGATCGGGAAGCACCTTCTTCTTCAATACGCCGCTGGAGGCCGGACAACCGGCCGAGGCGCACCCGGACGGCGACACCGGGGCGAGCGCCGAGCGATGGCAGCCCGGGGAGCTGCCGACAATCATGGTGGTGGAGGACACCGAAGACAACCGTTTGCTCCTGGCGCACTATCTCAAAGGGGAACCGGTGGGCGTCGTGTTCGCCACCTGCGGTCTGGAGGCCGTGGATACCATACGCCACAACCAGGAGTTCGACCTGATCCTGATGGATATCGACATGCCTGGGATGGATGGATACGCGACCACCAGAATGATCCGGGAATTACAGGTCCAGCAGGGGGTGGCGGCGCCGACGCCAATTGTCGCGCTTTCCGCCCACGCGATGCGCGAGGCGGTACGCGCAAGCCTGGATTCCGGCTGCGTCGCTCACGTGGCCAAGCCGGTGGACCGCGCTACGCTGCTGCGGACGATTCATCAATACGCGCGGCCCAAGAGGACGGTTCACGTGGTGGCGCCCGATGCCAGCAGACTGGCCGAAGGGGTGGCGGAACTGGTGCCGCAGTACCTGGCCTCCAAGCCGAAACAGATTGAAGAGGCAAAGGCGTGTCTGGCGGCGAAGGATTTCGAGCCGATTCGACGCCTGGGCCATAACCTCCGCGGCACCGGGCCGGGCTATGGGTTCCCGGACCTCGCCATGCTTGGACGAGAGATTGAGCAGGCGGCAGCCGGAGGCGACGAAACAAGGATGGCCGTGCAACTGGAGGCTCTGCACCGCATGATCCTTTCGCACACCGCGGCCGTGCCGCCACCCGCTCGCGCGGAGCCCCGGCTTCAAATGTCGTAGTAGAGCGCGAACTCGTACGGATGAGGCCGCAGGCGGATGGCGTCGGCTTCGTTCTTCCGCTTGTAGCTGATATAGGTGTCGATCAGCTCTTCGCCAAAGACGTCGCCTTTGAGCAGAAACTGATGGTCCTCCTCGAGACAGCTCAACGCCTCCTCGAGAGACGACGGCATGGACGGCACCTGCGACAGTTCTTCGGGCGAAAGGTCGTAGATGTCTTTGTCGAGCGACTCGCCCGGGTCGGTGCGGTTGGCGATGCCATCGAGACCGGCCATGAGCATCGCCGAGAAAGCGAGGTAGGGATTCGCCGACGGATCGGGCGGACGGAACTCCACGCGCCTGGCCTTAGGATTGGCCGAGTACATGGGAATGCGGCAAGCGGCGGAACGGTTGCGGCGAGAATACGCCAGGTTGACCGGCGCTTCGTACCCAGGTACGAGGCGCTTGTAGCTATTGGTGGTGGGCGCGATGATGGCCGACAGCGCGCGCGCGTGCTTCAACAGGCCGCCGATGTACCACAGCGCCATCTGGCTCAAACCGGCGTACAGATCCCCCGAGAACTTCGGCTCGCCGCCCTTCCACAAGCTCTGGTGCACGTGCATGCCGCTGCCGTTGTCGCCGAAGAGCGGCTTCGGCATGAAGGTGACCGTCTTGCCGTACTGATAGGCGATGTTGCGGATGCAGTACTTGTACACCATCATGTTGTCGGCAGACTTCACCAGCGTGTTGAACCGCTGATCGATCTCGCATTGGCCGCCAGTGGCCACTTCGTGGTGATGGCACTCGATTTCGAGCCCGCACTCGATCATGGTCTGCACCATTTCCGAGCGGAGGTCCTGATAGTGGTCAGTGGGAGGGACCGGGAAGTACCCTTCTTTGTAGCGCGGCCGGTAACCCAGGTTGTTCTCTTTACGGCCGGAGTTCCAGCGGCCCTCTTCGGCGTCGATGAAGTAGAAGCCGGAGTGCTGGTTCTGGTCGAAGCGAATGTTGTCGAATATGAAAAACTCAGCTTCGGCGCCGAAGTAGGCGGTATCGGCAATGCCGCTGTTTTTCAGATATAACTCGGCCTTTCTCGCGATCCAGCGCGGGTCGCGTTCGTAATGCTGGTGGGTGATGGGGTCGATGACATCGGCGGTCATCACCAGCGTGCGCATTTCCGTGAACGGATCCATGAAGCGAGTGGAGCCGTCGGGGATGAGCAGCATGTCGCTCTCGTTGATGGCGGCCCAGCCGCGGATGCTCGATCCGTCGATGCCGAAGCCGTCTTCGAACGAGGATTCGCTTAACTGGCTGATGGGATACGAGACATGCTGCGAAAGGCCGGGCAGATCCGTAAACCGCAGATCGATCTGGCGGGCGTCCTGTTGCTTAGCGTACTCGATGACTTCTTGCGGAGTCATTTGACCTCCTGGGAAACTGGCGCCGATTCCACGTGGCTGGCAGGCGGCGGGCGGAAAGGCCAGCATACCAAAGTGGGGGGGCGGTAACACGCCGCGCCGCGGGCCGGCCGCTACATTTCCTCCAAGCCGGGAAAAGATGAAGAAACAGACCTCGGACATTTTGGCGCGGTCTCCATGGACGGCTGAGGAAAGCTCGTGAGACGGGGTGGTGTCCCTTCGGGAAAGACGATCAGAACGCATCCGCTAACCTTGCGCCACCCCGGCGCGTCTCAACTACACTGAAAGCTGCGGCCCGGAAATGACCCGACGAGAACTGTTCGCATCCCTTGCTGCCGTCCCGCTCCTGAGCCGGGTGGCGACATCCGCTGCAACGGCTCCGGTGGCCATTGGCAAGTGCCAGTCCTACGATGCCCCCGAAGTGCTCGCCACGCTGTCCGCCATGTGCGATCAGATTGGCGGCCTTTCGCGCTTCGTCGCGAACAAAACCGTAACGGTGAAGGTGAACCTTACCGGCGCGGCATCGGACCGCATTAGCGGCCTCGTTCCCGGGCGCACGCATTACACTCATCCGCGGGCGGTGATGGCGATGTGCCATCTGCTCGACCGGGCCGGCGCGCGCCGCATCCGCATCGTGGAAGGCGCCTTCGCCTCGAGCGCGCCCCTTGAGGATTTCCTGCTCGATTCCGGCTGGAATCTGCGCGCACTTACGGCTACAGCGAAGAACATCGAGTTCGAGAACACCAACGTACTGGGCAGAGGCCGAGAGTACCATCGCGTGAAGGTGCCCGGCGGCGGATTGATCTTCCCCGCCTGGGACCTGAATCACTCCTACGTTGAGACCGACGTGTTTGTGTCCATGGCGAAGCTGAAGAACCACGCCACTTGCGGCGTGACTCTGAGCATGAAGAACTGCTTCGGTATTACGCCGGCATCGATCTACGGCGACGACGCGGGAATCGACGAACCGAACGAAAACCCCACGTCGGGCCGGGTAAATTCGTGCCATGCGGGCTCCCGCGGCCCGTCGAAGAGCGCACCCCAGGAGCTGAATGCGTCTTCACCGCGCGACCCGGGCTACCGGATGCCCCGCATTACGGCAGAACTGGCCTCGGCGCGCCCCATCGACCTGGCCTTCATTGATGGCGTGGAAACGGTGGCCGGTGGCGAGGGGCCATGGATCGGCCCAAAGCTGCGGCTCGTTCAACCCGGCGTGATGCTGCTGGGGACCAACCCGGTAGCCACGGACACGGTGGCTACGGCGGTGATGGGCTACAACCCGCGGGTCCTGCGAGGCCAGGCGCCCTTTCGCGATTGCGACAACATGTTGCTGCTGGCCGAATCGCTGGGGGTGGGCACGGCGGATCTCAATCGGATCGAAGTGGCGGGCGTGCCGATCGCAAAGGCGATGTTCCCATTCGAGTCCTGACGCCGGTCTTCTTTAAGAAGAACGCAGCCTGCCGAACGAGGTCAAGATGGGCGGATTAGGGGATCACTACCTGAAGGCCATCGAGATTTTGGGCGTGCTAATGGTAGGGGCCTGCGGATGGCTGCTTATCTCCGGTAAAATCCTACAAAAACCTAAAGGCGAGGAGCCACCTTCATGGGTTCCGTCCGAACTACGCTCATCAGGGCCAGGCGCCATCAGTGATAGCGACCTCGAACATCAATCCCGAGAGAAGCAGCACCAGCGTCAAAAGAAACACTCACCTTGACCTCGCTCAGATGCCGGCGGCGCATCGCTGTACGTGGGCACGTGGCAGCAGATCATCCTCTGCGACTTCGACGACGGCCCGCGCGACCGCGAAGTAACCGTCACCATCGTCGGCCAATAATAGAGGCATGCGCGTCCTGATTGCCGCGTTTGCGGGAGCGTTCGCGGTCTCCTGCTGTGTCGCGCAGCCCGCGCCCGAAACGAGCCGGGGCTTCGACCGCTATATCGAACTGGCTGAGAAACAGCTTGTTACGGAGCCGTTCCTCCAGACGACGGCCCATCGGGGAGAGACGGTGGCCGTCGAGCGGACGATCCCCGGCGTGCCGGTTCCCGACGGCCAGATTCACGACTGGCTGGGTGTCCTGTTCATTCCGGGAGCCACCATCGTCAGTGTGCGCGGCGTGATGCAGGATTACGACAATTACAAACGGATCTACGAGCCGGACGTCACCGACTCGAAGTTGCTGGGCCGCGATGGCGACCATTTCCGGGTGTTCCTGCGCCTGGCGAAACACGAATTCATGACGCTGGTCTATGATTCCGACTATGACGTGGGGTACAGTTTCCCCGGGCCCGATCGCATGGAGATCGTTTCGCGTTCGACGCGCATTGTGCAGGCCGGCGACGACCACGGGTTTCTGTGGAGGCTGAACTCGTACTGGCATTTCCAGCAAGCGGACGGCGGGGTTTACGCGCAATGCCGGGCTGTTTCGCTCTCGCGCGGCATCCCTTTCGGCTTTGGCTGGCTGCACGGTTTCCTGCAGAAATTCCCGCGCGATTCCATGGTGAGCACGCTGGAGGCTACCCGAAGGGCCGCGTCATCACATTAGCGGGCTGTCCGCGCCCGATCTTCAGCACGAGGCCCGCTCCGTGACCGTCGCGGTTCAGAAGCGCTCTCTCGCCACCTCTTATTGGCAAAGGTTCGCGGGGACATCCCGCTAGCGACGGGTCTTTCCCGGCGCCCGCTTCTTAGGACCGGTCTTTGCGTTCTTCTGCACGCGCAACCGCCACGCCGTTTCGAGAGCACCGGTCAAGACGTCTTCGTTCGCCGTGGCCAGACGAATATGGGTGGCTCCGTTCCGGCCCCATCCGCCCGCCACCGGCACGAACACGTCGGGGGCCTCTTCGACGAACTGGGTCTGCAGCTCCGGAGTGATCATCAGGTTGCCATATCCCTGTGCCTGGGAAGCGAGCGTGGCGAAAATTCTGCCCCCGACACGGAAATCCGGCGAACCCATGTGCGAGCCTTCCGCGACGCCGGACAGGCTCAAGGCGATACGGCGAAAGTCCGACGCGTTCATAGTCAATCAGCCAGTGCGTAGCTGGTGCTCCTGCCGCCTGCGGGATTGCGCAGCAGAATGCCCTGCTCCACGAGTTCCAGTATGTCCCGTAGCGCGGTGTCCTGCGAACATTTTGCCAGTTTCGCCCATTTCGAGGTCGTGAGCTTGCCCTCGAAGCCGTCGAGCAGACGATTGAGCATGTGGCGCTGGCGTTCGTTGAGCGGAACGGCCGCCACGCGCTCCCAGAAGCGAGCTTTGCGGAGCACGTTGGCGAGGGTGGTCCGGGCGCCCTCGATAGCCCGGTCCAAACAGGCCAGGAACCACTCCATCCACGGGGTGATGTCCATGGAGCCTTTCTGCGTTCGCTCGAGAATGCTGTAATAAGCGGCGCGTTCCTGACGGATCTGCGCCGACATGCTGTAGAAGCGTTGAGGACTTTGTTCGGACCGCGCCAGAGTCATGTCCGCGATCGCCCGCGCGATGCGGCCGTTCCCGTCGTCAAATGGGTGAACGGTGACAAACCAGAGATGGGCCAGCGCGGCTTTCAGCACGGGGTCGATTTCCGTTGCCCGGTTGAACCATGCCAGGAAAGTCCGCATTTCCCGAGGGATTCGCCGCGCGGCCGGAGCTTCGTAGTGGATCGTCTCGCGGCCAGGCGCGCCGGAGACCACCTGCATGGGGCCGGTGCGGTCGTCCCGCCAGTCACCCACCCGGATCCTGCTCAAACCGCTCCGGCCACCGGGGAAAAGGGACGTGTGCCATCCGGACAATCGTTCTTTGGTGAGGGCCCGGTCGTAACGCCGGGTCGCGTCGAGCGTCATTTCGACGACACCTTCGACGTTTCGATCGGCCGGTTTCAGACCGCCGATGTCGATACCCAGGCGCCGGGCGATGGAAGAGCGCACCTGTTCGGCGTCCAGCCGCTCGCCTTCGATCTCACTGGTCCGGACCACGTCTTCGGTGAGGGTTTCGAGGGTGGCTTCCTCGCGGAGCCGGAAACCGAGCCCCTCCATTTGGCCGATGAGGCGGCCCTGCCGGTGACGCACGGCGGCCAGACGATCGGACAGCCGCTTGCGGCTCCAGTGGAAGCGGGGCCAGTCGGGCAGTTCGTGGATGTAGCCGGTCAATGTCCGCAACTCCTGCGGAGATTATAGCGCGTATTCGCCGCAGGGAGTTGAGCTATTCACCGCACTTTATGCGGCGAATAGGGTTTCTATTCTCCGCAAGCTGACGCGCGGCGTCCCTGCCACCACGCGTTGAGCAGGGTTGACGAGAGAATGATCGCGCCACCCGCGAGAGCCAGGGTGGCCGGACGCTCGCCGTGCACCAGCCACGTCCACACCGGATTCAGCGCGGGCTCGAGAAGCAGCAGCGTGGTGGCCTCGAAGGCGGGAACGTGGCGTATTCCCCGGGTCAGGCACCAATAGGCCAGCGCGATCTGGAACACGCCCAGCCATAGGATGACCAGGGCATCCGGCCATCGCCAGACCGGCACCGGGAGAGCCATGGGGAGCGTGGCCACGCAGGCCAGCAGATTCCCCATCAGCACCGTCACCATGCCGGCGGACGATCCGCTGGCGTGGCCGCGTTCCGACCAGCGAAGGCCGGCGATGGTGACGGCGTATGTCACCGCCGACAATGCGCCGAAGATATTGCCGCGGGCGGGGTCGGGGGCCGTGGTCACGGCTGCTTCGTGACCGGAGAAGAACAGGGCCATTCCACAGGCCACGCCGGCCATCAGCAGAAGGTCGGAACGGCGAATGGATTCTTTCAACACCAGCGGGCCGAGGGCGAGCACAAATAGCGGCGCGGCCGACTGCAGAAAAATGGCGTTGGCCGCGGTGGTGAGCTTGGTGGCGTTGACGAAGAAAAGCAGGGTTAGCGCATAGGCGACGGCAACGGGCACGTAGCGCCATCTCCAGTTGCGGCGCGCTTCGGGGATCAGCAGAAGAATGGCTAGCGCGGCGACGCCCGACCGGAAACTGGCCACCCGCCAACTGCTGAAGCTGGCCGCTTTAATCGCCGCGCCACCGGTGGAAAAAAGCGCCGCGGCGGCGAGCACCAGCAAACGCGCGCTCAGCGGCGCGCGGCCGCGCGCGTGTGCGAGACTGTCACTCAAGAGAGTATCTTCGCATGCAAACGCTGCCCATCGAGATCGCGCCGCGCGAAGTCAGACAGCGCATCGACGCCGGGGAGCCGATTCGCCTCATCGACGTCCGCGAGCCCGCCGAACACGCCGTCACCCGCATCGAAGGCGCGGAGCTGATTCCCATGGGTTGGGTTCCCTCGCGCCTGCAACACCTCGACGCCGCGGCCGATGAAGCCACTCTGATTGTCTTCTGCCATCACGGTGTGCGCAGTTTGAACGTGACCTGCTGGCTGCGCGAACAGGGCGTCGCGGCGTGCCAGAGCATGGCCGGCGGAATCGACCGCTGGAGCGAGGAAGTGGACGCCTCGGTTCCGCGATACTAACAACGCCGCACCCTGCTGGCTATCATGGTCACGGGTACATATATTTATGCGGTCCCTGGGGCGCCGCCCGGTGCTCATGGTTTTCGTACTGGCCGCGCTCACGACTCGCGCTCAGGTGATTGATTTCGAATCCGGCGGGCTGCACTACCGCACGCTGACTCGCGGCGGCCTGACCATCATGTTCGCGAGTCTGCCCTCGCATGTGCGCACGTATGCGGTCATCCAGGTTGCGGTCTCCAACGGCTCACCGATCTCCTGGACCGTGAAGCCCGAGGACTTCAGCTTTCATCGCCCCGATGGCGGCGTAATTGAGGCCGCGCCCGCCGTCGAGGTGGTCGACTCTTTGATGGTTAAGGCCTCTCGCGGAGACGTAATTCATCTGGTCACCGCGTATGAGAGCGCCATCTACGGAAATTCCCGTCTGAAATCGACCAATGGATACGAGACGCGCCGGCAGAACGCACTGGCGGAAGTGAGCTCCGCCAAGCTGAAAGCGGCCGCAGCGGCTTCGGCCATTGCGTTCGTGAGTACGCGTCTCTTTCCGGGCGACTCCACCGACGGCGCGGTCTTCTTTCCCAGCAATGGCAAGCCTCTTGGCGCGGGCAAGCTGACGGTTCACGCTGCCGGAGAAGTTTTCGAATTCGACGCCGACGCAATGCCCGCGCGGTAGGCCTGATACCGCAGCCCCGTTGCTATAATAAGTAAGTTGATCGATATTGCGGACATTTCGGCCACCGAACTCCTCAGGAAGGTGCTTGATGAATTCGGACCGGCCTTTGCCATTGCCACCAGCTTTCAGGACGAGGGCATGGTGCTGGTGGATATGGCGGTGCGGATTTCACCTCGAGTCCGCGTGCTCACCGTGGACACGGGCCGTCTGCCCGCGGCCACCCTCGATATGATTGGCCTGGTGGAGCGTCACTACGGAATCGCGGTGGAGACCGTTCGCCCCGATGCGGGCGAGGTGACGGCGATGACCTCGCGCTACGGACGGGACCTGTTTCGCGACGACACCGCGTTCCGCAGGCTTTGCTGCGAGATCAGGAAGGTGCGGCCCCTTGAAGCCGTGGCGGACGTGCGCGCATGGGCGTTTGGACTGCGGCGCGAACAGTCGGAATCGCGGCGCGACATCGCGCAGGTGGATGATGCGGACGGGCGGGTCAGACTGCATCCGCTGGCCGCCTGGACCAAAGGCGAGGTCTCCGAATACGTGCGCGACCACGGCGTGCCCCGGCATCCGCTCTATGCCGCCGGTTACGCGACCATCGGCTGCGATCCGTGCACGCGGGCGGTCGGTCCGGGTGAAGACGAACGGGCGGGCCGATGGTGGTGGGAGCTCGACGCGGCCAAGGAGTGCGGCATCCATTTCTCTCCCGATGGCCAGGCCCAACGCCAGGTGGATGTGCTGCTGCGCGAGGTGCTGGCGGCCCGGTGAGCGCGGAACACAGTAGTGCGCCCGGATTCACCTTGTGGTTCACCGGCCTGTCGGGCGCGGGCAAGAGCACTATTTCCGAGATCATCCACCAGCGGCTGCAGGGCGCCGGCCGCAAAGCGGAACTGCTGGACGGCGACGTCGTGCGCACGCACCTGTCCAAAGGCCTTGGCTTCAGCCGAGAGGATCGCGACATCAACGTTCGCCGCATCGGCTGGGTCTGCGAGGTGCTCTCGCGCAATGGCGTCGTGGCCATTGCGGCCGCCATCTCGCCGTACCGCGGCGTTCGCGAGGAGATCCGCGAGCGCATCCCAAACTTTGTGGAAGTGTTCGTCGATTGTCCGCTCGACGTAGTGGCGGCGCGCGACGTGAAAGGCCTGTACAAGAAGGCATTCGCCGGGGAGATTCCGGAGTTCACGGGTGTTTCCGATCCCTACGAACCGCCGCTGAACCCGGAAGTGCGGGTGGATTCTTCCACCCAGACGCCACAACAAAGCGCGGACAGGATCTGGGAGACACTGGAGAATCGAGGCCTCGTCTGAAGGCTCGCGCGAAATGATTGATCTGCACTCGCACACCGATGAGTCCGACGGCACCTGTACACCTGGGGAACTCGTCGAGGCGGCGGTTGGAGTGGGGCTGGAAGCCCTGGGCATCTCCGATCACGATACTTTTGCCGGCTATGAGCAGGCGGCGCCGCTGGCCCGTGAACGAGGGCTCGATCTGGTGTGTGGCATCGAGCTCAGCACCCGCGCATCGTTCGGACGCGGCCAGAAGACCGTGCATGTGCTGGCGTACTTTCTCCACGGCGGGCCGTCCAACGGCTTTCGCGAGTGGGTGGCCTCGCTGCTGGCATCGCGCCGCGAGCGCAACATCCGATTGATTCGCAGTCTGAACGAACACGGAATCGACATCGGTCTCGGCGAGGTGGAAGCGCTGGGCCGCACACTGACCGGACGCCCGCATTTTGCGCGCGTGTTGATGAAGAAGGGATACGTGGGCAGCACCGATGAGGCGTTCCGGCGTTACCTGGCCGAGAGCGCGCCGTCGTACGTGGAGCGCGACAGCCCGGAGATTGAGGACGCGATTCGCGAGGTAGCGGAAGGCGGCGGCGTTTCCGTGTTGGCCCATCCGGTCCGCCTGGGGTTTCGCGAGGCGGAGGATGAAGCGCGGTTCATTGGCGGGTTGCGGGAGAAGGGGCTGCGTGGAATCGAGATCTGGCATTCGGACCACAACGCCGCTGACACGGCGCGCTATCTGGGCATCTCCGAGCGCCTCGGGTTGCTGCGGACCGGCGGAACCGACTTCCATGGAGGCAACAAGCCGGGGCTGGAACTGGGCACCGGCCGGAATGGCAACGTGCACGTCGCCCGCGAGGTGCTGGACGAACTGCGGGCGGGCGCGGCGGTGGCAGGCTGAAGACAATTGCTATGTATGGCGCGCGATACATCTACTGGCAGGACGGAGCGCAATGGCTCGGTTACTTTGAAGAGTATCCGGACTACATGACTCAGGGCGAGAGCCTCGAAGATCTTCAAGACCATCTGAAGGATCTCCATCGTGATCTCACCTCAGGCGAGATTCCGGGTGTGCGCCGGGTCGCCGAGTTGTCGCTGTAGTTTTGAGGGTTCCCAGTCATCACCCGTTCCCGCTGCACCGCGAGGCAAACAACAACCTGGCGCGACAAATCCTGACCAGGCTCCGCGACTGAGATGTTGGCGTTGCGATGATGAATGAGTCGACGCGGGCGGCAGCAGGGATCAAGCCCGGAAAACCGGCTCCAGCGAAGTGACGGCGGCCTTGAGATCCGCCAGTTCGGCCGCGCATAACCCGGGTAACGGAGTTGAAACAAGTTCCATGGCAAGGTCAAACAGGCGCTCGTCGCCGGGCGGCAATGCGGCCGTGACTTCCTGATTCAGAGTGAATCGCAGCGCCAGGCGAGCCATCTCGCGATCGTCAATCGGCTGGTACCAGCACTTCGGATACTGGCGATCGCTCTCCTTGATGTCCGCGGGCCACAGGCCGAACGCGAGCGCCTTCAACGCCAGGCGCGCCATGCCCTTTTCTTTCGCCTTCGCCAGAATCTGCGGACCAAAGCCGCCGTTCTCCCACGCGTTGACATTCACTGGGAAGAGTATGCTGTCCAGGTCGAGCGCGTCCATCAGCCGGAGAGCCGCCGGCGCATGATGAGCGGAGAAGCCGAGATGGCCAACCTTGCCTTCCTTTCTGGCGGCCACGAACGTCTCCGCGGCGCCGCCCGGCGCCAGAATCAAGTCGACATCGTCCATTGAGCCGATTGCGTGAAACTGGTAGAGGTCCACGTAATCGGTGTGGAAACGGCGCAGCGTGCGCTCCAATTCCCTGCGCGCGCCTATCGCATCCCGCGACATTGTTTTTTCGGCGAGAAAAATCGTGCCGCGATATGGCCGCAGCGCTTCGCCGAGTTTGATTTCGGCCTCGCCGTCGAAGTACGACGGAGCGCAGTCGAAGTAGTTCACGCCCCGGTCGTACGCGGCGGCGACACGCCGCGAGGCCTCCTCCTGGGAAAGGCCGCAAACCACGATGCCGCCGAGGGCGATGATGGAGAGGTCGATTCCGTTCTTGTACGGGCGGCGGGGCAGAGGCGGCATCAGTGGGCTCCCTTTGGCACATTCTACCGCCCGCTTGCGTCACCTGGCGGCCTCCCCTACGCTGGTACTTCATGCTCAGGGCCGCGCTCTCTTTGCTCCTCTTCGCCGTCGCGTTGTGCGGGCAGGGCGCGGAATTCATCCGGGCCAACTACACCAAGCAGGAGTACCAGATCCCCATGCGCGACGGCAAGCGGCTGTTCACGGCGGTGTACGTTCCCAAGGACACTTCGCAAGCATGGCCCATCCTGCTGGAGCGCACGCCGTACAGCGCCGGTCCCTACGGCGAGGATAATTACCCGAAGTCGCTTGGACCCTCCCTGCTGTTCGCCAAGGCGAAGTACATCTTCGTCGTGCAGGACGTGCGCGGGCGCTACATGTCAGAGGGCGATTTCGTCGACGTCCGGCCTATTATCGAGAACAAACGCGGCCCCGCCGACGTTGATGAAAGCTCAGACACCTGGGACACCATCGAATGGCTGCTCAAGCACGTGCCTGGCAACAACGGAAGGGCCGGCCAGTGGGGCATCTCCTATCCGGGCTTCTACACCAGCGCGGGCCTGGTTCATGCACACCCGGCGCTGCGCGCGGCCTCGCCGCAGGCGCCCGTGACCGACTGGTTCATCGGCGACGACTTTCATCACAACGGCGCCTTCTACCTCCCTTACGCTTTTCGCTTCTTCTCCGATTTCGGCTTGCCCCGCCCACGGCCGCTCACCAGCTATCCGCCGCGCCCCTTCACCCTTCCCGAAACCGGGTACGAATTTTATCTCGACATGGGGGTGGATTCCGCAGCTAACGGCAAGTTCCTCAAGGGCGATGTCGCCTTCTGGAACGAATTGATGCAGCACGGCGCGTACGACGAATTCTGGCAGGCGCGCAACATTCTTCCGCATCTTAAGAACGTGCGGCCGGCGGTGCTGGTGGTGGGCGGCTGGCTCGATGCCGAGGACCTGTACGGCGCGCTGGCCACGTTCAGGAGCATTGAAAAGCAGGGCCACTCCGATGCCAATGTGCTGGTGATGGGGCCGTGGTTCCACGGAGGGTGGGCGCGGTCCGACGGCGACCACCTGGGCGCAGTCCGCTTCAACGCGAAGACCTCCGATTACTTCCGCGAAAGCGTGGAATTCCCATTCTTCGAGTACTACCTGAAAGGCAAGGGTGAGTTGAATCTCCCCAAAGCGGTAGTGTTCGAAACCGGCACCAACGAGTGGCGCGCCTACGATGCGTGGCCCCCGAAGACGGCGGAGCCGCGGGCCCTGTATCTGCACGCCAACGGGCTCCTCACATTCGACCCGCCAGCCGCCGGCGAGCCATCCGCCTTTGATGAGTACGTGAGCGATCCGGGCAAACCTGTCCCCTTCATTTCCGAGCAAAATTCGGGCGTGCCGCGGGAGTATATGGTGGAAGACCAGCGCTTCGCCTCCACCCGCACCGACGTACTGACGTGGCAGACCGAGCCGCTCGCCAGCGACATCACCTTCGCGGGACCGGTTTCACCCAGCCTTCACGTTTCCACCTCCGGAACCGATTCGGATTTCGTGGTGAAGCTCATTGACGTGTACCCGCCCGACGCGACGAATCCCGACCCAAATCCGACCGGCGTGGTGATGGCTGGCTATCAGCAACTGGTGCGCGGCGAAGTGATGCGCGGCAAGTTTCGAGACAGCTTCACGAATCCGGAGCCCTTCACACCCGGCGAGGTGACAAAGATCGAGTATGCGATGCCCGACATCAATCACACGTTCCGGCGCGGGCATCGCATCATGGTGCAGATCCAGAGCTCGTGGTTCCCGCTGGTGGACCGCAATCCGCAGCAGTTTCTGGACATCTATAGCGCGAAGCCCGCGGATTTCCAGAAGGCCACCGAACGCGTGTATCATACGCCTGACGCGCCGTCAGCTATCACCGTAGACGTGATCCGGTAGCAACGTACTCCCCTTACTCCCCTTCCAATTCCGGCCATTTCACCAATTATTTATCGAGAAATTGACCTCGCCACACTACTACTTGAGCGAAATCCGGGTGATGCACATGCCTCCGTTCTCCGGAGGCGGTGATGCTCCACGGGTTGCGCTCACGACAGCGAAAAGTCTTCGAACGGAGCTCTCTATGTTCAAACGAATCCTGCACCTGACTCAAGGGGCCGACACATCGCCGAATAATGTAACGGTAGCGGCCCCCACGGCGCTTGCCCCGGCGCCGTTAACGCAATCGTCCACTGGAATGCGCGCCAGGTCGGCCATCCCTCTGCACTCCTTTGAGGAGGTCTACAATGCCGCGCCAGCCCAGCCGCCTCGGATGGTCTACGGAATCCTGAAGATTTCGGAAATGCTGAACAGCGCCCACCTTGCGGGCATGTCCCACGAGAGCAAACGCTGTTCGGTGATGATGGCGATTGAAGCCGCGGGCATTCAGGTAGAAGATCTGCTGCAGGACGCCATGTTGCGCCAGCGCGCGCTGAACGACTATGAACAGGCCGAGGAATTGCACCTGAAAGAATTCGAGAGCGCGATGGACCGGGAAAACAACGTGCTCCAGGCGGAACTCGAACGGGTAACTTCGCAGTTCATGGCGCGCATCCAGGCCAACATCGACGCGGTGGCGGCCGCCCAGGACCACTTCCGTGCCTGGCAAAAGCGCAAACAGCAGGAATTGCGGATTTCGGCGGCCGCGGCCATCTGTGTTCCCAAGGGCGGCGAACCCGGCGGTAATAACGCCAGCTACACCGCCGTGCTGGCGCGTTGCGGGGTTGAGCAGACGGTCGGGGCGAGGTAATGATTCCAGGCATTTGCATCGCGGTAACCGTGTTGATGTTGCTGTGCGTGCGCCGCGGCCGCGGAGTTCCACCGCTCGGACACGACGAGCTTGCGCGTCTGTCGCTGTATTCCGACAAAGTGCGCCGCGAGGAGCTCCACCCGTTCGAGTGATTCCCGCGCGGCGCGGCCCACCCCAGGCGATGCAATGGACAGCATTGGAGATGAAGCCATGAAGAACGATGAACAGGTCAATGGTACCCAGCCGATCGGGCTGGATATCGGCACCAGCCGGATTGTGGTGGCCAGAAGCGCGGAGAAGGATAGTCAATGCGAGGCGCAGTTGAACGCCTTCATCACCCTGCCGCATTCGAAACTGACGGAACAACTCCTTACCGGGGAGAACGTGTTTCACGAGGTGCATGGCAACGACATTGTGGTAGCGGGCAACGACGCCGAGAAGTTCGCCGAGGTCTTCCACGTGGAGACGCGCCGTCCCATGCTGGACGGGATGCTGAACCCCCATGAACCGCGGAGCCTGGCGGTGATCCGGCGGATTATCACCAGGCTGGTGGGCAAACCCCAGGGGGGCGAGCGGCAGAAGATTTACTTCAGCGTTCCCGCGCCGGATCCGGTTCATGCCGGGCATCTCGCGTATCACGAGCGGTCCTGCCGGGAAATCCTGCATGAGCTGGGTTACCAGCCCACGGCGATCCACGAAGGGCTGGCCGTGGTTTTCGCCGAACTGGAGTCATCCAACTACACCGGCATCGGGATCTCCTGCGGCAGTGGAATGTGCAATGTGTGCCTGTCCGTCCTGTCCGTGCCCGTGATCAGCTTTAGTATTCCCAAGGCCGGCGACTTTATCGACGCGCACGCGGCCGGGGCCACCGGAGAAGTGTCCCATCGAATACGCGTCCGCAAGGAGCATTCTTTCAGCCTGAACGGTTTCGGCGGCGACATCGTGCAGAACGCCCTTACCGTCTACTACGAGGAGGTTGTGCACAGCCTGCTGGATGCGCTGCGCGAGAACCTTTCCGCCGCTCGCCGGCTCCCGCGGCTGGAGAGCCCGGTTCCGCTGGTGTTGAGTGGTGGCACGGTGATGCCCCAGGGCTTCTTTGAATTCTTCAAGAAAGTACTGAGCACGTGTGAGTTGCCCGTCCGTCTGTCGGAGGTCCGGGTATCGGCAGCGCCGCTCAATTCGACGGCGCGGGGCGCACTTATGGCCGCTTCGGTCAGCTAGCAGGCTGCTGAGGCCATCCGATCCCCGCTCCGTCACCGTCGCGGTTCGGTAAGCACCTGCAAACGCGAATTCAGCATCCTGCCAGGAACCCGCCGGGTACCGTGGCAAAAATCGTGACTTTTCGGCGGTTACGGCTGGTGACTTAGCGCGCCTAAGGGCTTATACTCAGATCTTCCCCTGGTACCTTGTACCAGCCTAAGGTATTTGTGCGCGAGCGCCGATAGAAAGCACGAGATCGAGCCCAGCGGGGCGGAACCGATTCCTATGATGTTGGCCGAGACGGGTACCGCGAACCAGGCCGGTGAACCACGGCAGGGCCGGGGCGTGTGGTGGCGCCGCTTGCGCAACCCCGGCGCGGAACACCTGCGCATGTCCGTAATCGAGTGGCGTGCCGCGACGATCCAGGATCCTCTCGAACGCTTGCGGTTCCTCCGGAACACGGTTGACGCGGAAATAGTAGGGCACCCGCTTCCGCCGTTCCCGGTGCGCCATTCCCGCCGCGGCATCATCCACGCCGGGATGGCCGGCGCCGCAATCCTCACGGCAGTTCTTTTCATGGCCACCCCGAAGGGGTCCACTGCCGTGGCAGATCACCGGCACTTTCTGATGCCCGCTCCCGCGCCGCAGCCGGCTGGGGCAGAAGCCCCGAAGGTGTGGCAAGTGGAGGTCACTCGCGACTACGAGACGTACAGTAACGGTCTGCGCATCGAGAAGGCATACGAGACCTCGGGCAACGAGCGCGTCCCTTATCCGGTATACCGGCGCCGCGATCCGCAACTGGCCAGCGCGGAAATGCGCTCCGGACCGGCCGGCATTGTCTATCACACGACCGAGAGTCACATGGCCCCGTTTGAGCCGGAGCAGACCGGGCAGATGCGGCGCATCGAGGCCTCCGTTCTCGATTTGCTGCGCAGAAATCAGTCCTACCACTATATGATTGACAGGTTTGGCCGGGTATTTCGCGTGGTGGCCGAAGGCGACATCGCCAATCACGCGGGAATGTCCATCTGGGCCGACGAAAAGTACGCCTACGTCAACCTGAACGCAAGCTTCCTGGGGGTATCGTTCGAAACACAGACCCAGCCGGGCGACGACAACCCCGAGATCAGCCCGGCGCAGATTCATTCCGCCCGCATCCTCACCGACATGCTCCGCTACAAGTACGGCATTCCGGCGGGCAATTGCGTTACTCACGCTCAAGTGTCGGTAAATCCCGGCAACATGTACATCGGGTACCACACAGACTGGGCCGGCAACTTCCCATTTACCGAAATCGGACTGGGCGACAACTACCAGCAGCCGCTGGCCAGCGTGTTCGCCTTTGGATTCGATTACAACACCGTTTTCGTGCAATCCACCGGGCGGCGGCTTTGGCAGGGACTGCACGCTTCCGATGAACAAGTAGCACTCCAGGCGGCGGCACTGGGCATGCCGGTTCCCGCCTACAAGCGGCTTCTCCGCCAACGCTATGAAAAAATCCTGGCAGCAACACGGGCAGCAACACAGAAGGGAGAGAACAATGAAGAATGACAAAGCAACAAGCGGCGCGCTTGGGCTGGACGTCGGAACCAGCCGCATCTGCGTGGCGCGCGAAGATGGCGGCGGGTTCAAGTTCCGGACAGAGTTAAACGCCTTCGTAACGATTCCGTATTCGAAGATGACCGAGAATGTCCTGAAGCGCGAGAAACTTCCACACACGGTGCAGGATGGCGAGATCATCGTGCACGGCAACGAATCCGAGAAATTCGGGGACCTGCTCAACGTGGATATCCGGCGCCCCATGACGGCCGGGCTGCTGAGCCCGTCGGAGCCGGAGAGCCTGAACATGATGCGTCAGATCCTCAGCAACATGCTGGGCGACCAGGACGGTCCGCGGAAGTTGTATTTCACCGTTCCAGCGCCGCCAGTGGGGGCGCAGGACAGCCTCACCTATCACGAAGCCACCATCCGGCAGATTCTGACCGATCTCGGCTACGAAGTCCGCAGCGTCAATGAGGGGCTGGCGGTGATTTACTCGGAGCTGGAGAGTTCCAATTACACGGGCATCGGAATCAGTTGCGGCGGCGGACTGTGCAACGTGTGCATGGCCTACCTGTCCGTGCCGGTCCTTTCGTTCAGTATTCCGCGCGCCGGCGATTACATCGACCTGAGCGCCGCGTCGGTTACCGGCGAGCGCGCCGACCGCATCCGCCTGATCAAGGAAGAATCGTTCCACCTCAATGGCTTCTTCAGCGACAAGGTACACCAGGTGCTGGGTGTGTATTACGACGAGATGATCCGGACTCTGGTGCAGGCGATGCGCGACGCTTTCGGCGCCGCCAAGTCGCTACCCAGGTTGGGGCGCCCCGTCCCGCTGGTGCTGAGCGGCGGCACCACGCTGCCTTCGGGATTCCTGGAGCGATTCGAAAAGGTTCTCAAGGAAGAAAGTCTTGCCGTGCCGATTTCCGAGGTGCGGATTGCCGCCGAGCCTCTGCACGGTTCGGCGAAAGGCGCGCTCATCGCGGCTCTCACGGACCTCTAAAATCCGCTCCGTCACCGTCGCTGTTCGGTAAGTGCTTGCAAACGAGGTTGGCCCGGACGATTAGTCCGGGAACACCAGCCTCGTGCTGCTGCCGCCGATTCTCAGTTCCCGCAGCTTCATCGTGCCATCGGCAGCCCGATGGTACCCGCATGTGGTCGGGTTGAATTTCTGGTTGGTGCTCTCCACCTTCACCGGTGTTTCCGCCGTTTGTTTGCCCGACTTGAAAACGGCCTTATCGCCGATTACCTCGATTTTGTAGTCACCGGCCTTCAGCGTGGTTCCACCGACCATCGTTGGTTCCACCAGCGTCACGCGGAAGGTAGCCGCGCTGGCCACCCCTAACGCAACGGTTATCAAAGTGAGAATCGTTCTGATCATAGTGGCCAACCAAAGAGTATCACGCTTCAACCCACTGTACTGTGGTGCTATTTCAGAAAATCCTGCAGCAGCGCCACCGCTGTGCCTCGAACCTCGCTGTCGTCTCCGAATCCCTCGATCCAGAGCACCTCCTGCTCTCGACGAAACCAGGTCATTTGGCGTTTCGCGTATTGGCGCGTCGCCAATTGCCCAGCCGCCAGGGCCTCTTGCGGCGTCATCCGACCCTCAATCACCGCCAAAGCCTCTTTGTAACCCAAAGATTCAAAAGGCTTCGCGGTTCGAGGTACACCCATGGCCAGGATCTTCCGCACTTCGTCCAGCAGACCCCCGTCGAACATGCGCGCCAGGCGTTCATCGAGACGATGGCGCAACGCGGAGCGCGGCGGGGCAAGGCCAAGCTTTAGCACCCGATAACCTGTGAGACGGTCCCGGCCGACCCGGAATTGCTCTGACATGGGGCTGCGGCCGAGCACTGAAACTTCGACTGCCCGAGTCAGCTTCCTGGCGTCGTTGGGATGAATCCGCTCCGCAGCGGGCCGGTCGAGCCTGCGGAGAAGACGATGCAGGTAGCCTGGGCGAATCTGTTCGCCCCGCTCGAGGCGCTCGCGCAGAGCGTAATCGCGCTCTGGGGCGGGGAACAAACCCTCCAACAACGCCCGCAGATAGAAACCGGTACCGCCCGCCACAACCGGTAACTTTCCGCGGGCGGTGATACCGGCCAGCACGCCGCGGGCGGCACGCGCGTATGCGCCGGCGGTGAAGATCTCGGCGGGCTCAATGAGGTCAATCAGGTGATGCGGAATGCCGCGGCGCTCCAGAGGGGGTGTTTTGGCTGTTCCGAGATCGAAATGCCGGTAGATCTGGAGTGAATCGCAACCTATCAATTCACCGTCGAATAGCTGGGCGATGGCAAGGGCGAGGTCGGTTTTACCCGATCCGGTGGGGCCCAGCACTACAACCAGTGGCTGCATTCGTAAAGATGGTATCTAAAGATGCCCCGGTAGCTCCCCCCGGGGTAACGACGGCTGATTGGTGTACGTCCGGTAAATAGCGGGCCTCGTGGTCCGAAAAACGGCGCTGTATACTTGTACGAAGCTGCTCCGTCCACGGGATCGGGACGATGAGAGAGGAACTCCAGTTCGATGCGTCAACTTAACGTCGCGCGCATTTTATGCCTGTTAGCGACCGGAGCGGCGGTGGCCCAGACGGCTGCCGTGCCCTCTCCAGATGCCCCTGCCGGCTCCCCCGCCGCCGCCTCCCCGGCTACGGGAAGTGTTGAAGACAGTAAGGCCGCGGCCTACTATCACTACTCACTGGGGCATCTCTATGCGGAGATGGCGGGCGCATTTGGGAACCGGGGCGAATACTTCGACAAGGCCGCCGAGAATTTCCGGCTGGCCATGAAGGACGATCCCGGCGCGACGTTTATCGCCGAGGAACTTTCCGATCTCTACATCCAGTCCGGCCGTCTGCGCGACGCAGTGATGGAAGCCGAGGATCTGCTCAAGCAGAATCCGAATGACATCAACGACCGGCGCATTCTGGCGCGCATCTATGCCCGGCTGATTGGTGATTCGCAGCAGAGCAACATCGACGAAACGATGTTGAAGAAAGCCATTGAGCAGTACCAGAAGATCACCGAACTGGACCCCAAGGACGTTGATTCGTGGTTGTGGCTGGGCCGTCTGCAGAAGATCTCCCAGAACACTCCGGAGGCGCAGAAGGCGTTCCAGGCTGCTCTGGCGGTGGACCCCGACAATGAGGACGCGATGACCGGACTGGCCATGGTGTACGCGGACGAGGGCGACACCAAAGGGGCGGCGGAACTGCTGAAGAAAGTGGCGGAAAAGGATCCCAGCACGCGCAGTCTGACCACGCTGGCGCAGTACTACGAGCAAGTGAAGGAGTACGCACTGGCAGCCGATGCGCTGCGCAAAGCCATCGACGTAACCCCGGATGGCAATGGAGACCTCAAGAAGAGCCTCGCTGAGGACCTGTTCTTCTCCGATCAACTCGACGCCGCGCTGAAAGCCTACCAGGAACTGGCGGACGAAGAACCGAAGGAAGTTCGATGGCAGCTTCGCGTGTCGCAGGTCTATAAACAGCAACACAACTTCGCGAAAGCGGAGGAGGCGGAAGCCAAGGCGCAACAGATGGCGCCGGACGACATCGAAGTCGGGTACGAAGACGTGATTTTGCTGGAAGCGGAGGGCAAGCTCCCGGAGGCGATTAAGGCACTCAACGAACTGCTTGTCTCCACGGAACGAGCCAGCTACAGCTCGAAGGACGACCTGTCGAACCGCGCGCGCCTGCTCGAAATGCTGGGCACTCTTTATCGCACTAACGAACAGTACCCCGAATCCGCCGCCGCGTTCAAGCAGTTGGGGGATTTGGACGCGGATTTCGATCCGCGCGCTCAGGCGCAGATCGTGGAAACCTGGCGCACCGCGAAGGAATACCAGAAGGCCGAGCAAACGGCCGCCGCCGCCGCGAAAAAGTACCCGGAAGACACTACCGTTCTGAGCGTCCAGGCATCGCTGCTGGCGGACCTGGGGCGCTACGACGAGGCCATCGCCGAAACCAGGAAGATGCTGGGCGGCAAGGACGACCTGAGTACGTGGAAGGCGCTGGCCGAGATCTACGAGAAGGCGAAGAATTTCCCGGAGACGGCGAAAGCGCTGGACGAGGCACAAAAGCTTTCCACGTCGAAGGACGACCGGGTGGAAGTGGAATTCCTGCGCGGAGCCTTGTACGAGCGCATGAAGAAGTACGATGAGGCCGAGGCACAGTTCCGCAAGGTGCTGCAGCTCGATCCGGATAACTCATCGGCCATGAACTACCTTGGCTACATGTTCGCGGACCAGAACGTCCGCCTGGATGAGGCGGAAAAGCTGATTAGCAAGGCACTGGAAGTGGAGCCGAACAACGGCGCCTACATGGACAGCCTGGGCTGGGTTTACTTCCGCTTGAAGAAACTGCCGCAGGCCGAGGAGCAGTTGCGGCGGGCGCTGCAATTGCTCTCGCGCGACGCGACGGTTCACGATCATCTGGGCGACGTGTATTTCGACGAGGGCCGCACCCGCGACGCCATGTTGCAGTGGCAGAGTTCAGTGAAGGAATATCAAGCGGGGGCGCCCACCGATCTCGATCAGGACGAACTGGCCAAGGTGCAGAAGAAGCTGGAAAGCGCGCGCGTGCGCCTCGCCCGCGAGAGTCATCCTTCGAGGCCGTAAGAGCAAGCGGCCCCGAGATCTCAGGCGCTCAAGTACTCGCGGAGGGGCTTCCAATAGTGGCCCTGCCAGCCTTCGCTTAATGGCTCCCACTGGTCCTCGGTAATTCCGGCCTGATCGAAAACGATCCGCGCCCCCGAACCCTCGGCAACCAGCTCGAATCTGGCGATTGAATATACCCCGGCGGGCGACGCGGCGGGACGCCACGCCTGAACGATCCGGTGATCCGGCACCAGTTCAATGTTGCGGCCTTCGATGCGCCCACCGAAGAGCTTGAACGCTCCTCCTGGCCGCGGGTCTATTTCCGCCGTATCGTGCGTGAATGCGCCGAATTGCTTCGCGTCCAGCAGGACCGCATAGATCCGCGCGGGCGTCGCCTGGTAGTCCGATTCCTGATGTATGGTTGTGCCGGGCTTCCCGGTTTCACCACGAGCCGAACCGGCCACCAGACCTCCGAGGATCAGGCCACTTATCTGGCGACGGCTTAGTGTTGGGTCCATCGGTTGCAATTGAACCACGAGCGTAAAATATGATCAAGATAATATTTTAAGGAGATAAGACCATGCCCTACCCAGCCGGACATCGGCAGGAGGTGCGCCAGCGGATAGTGGAGAGCGCGCGCCGATTGTTCAATCGGAGCGGATTTGACGGCGTTTCGGTGGATTGCATTATGGCCCACGCGGGGCTGACGCGCGGCGGATTCTACACGTACTTCGAAAGTAAGAGCGATCTGTACGCCGAGGTTTCGGATGCTTCTTCACCGATCCGAACTGGAAAAGCCGCTGGGAGGGCGTTGACGTCGATCTTGTTTCCGCGGACGCGGGACCGCAAATCGTGCGGGCCTACCTGTCGCGCCAGCATTTTGACGATGTGGAGAATTCGTGCCCGATGGTTGCCCTGCCCAGCGATGTTGCGCGCGGCGATGAGCGCGTAAAGACGGCGTTCGAGACGGTATTCAAAGCGATGGTGAGCCTTCTGGATCGCGACGTGAAGAATCCTGACACGGCTATGGCGATCGCGGCCCTTTGTGTGGGAGGCATGGTGGTGGCGAGATCGATGAGCGACCGCAGTCTGGCAAACCGGTTGCGCGAAGCGGCCACAAGCGTGGCTCTCGATCTGGGCGGCTGGACGCGACGCAGACAGAGGGAATCGCGTCCGGCAAAGACTCGCCGCCCGGCCGCGCGGGTTCACTGACCGGCTGCGCTACCCTGACGGATGAGTTGCTCGGCGTGCTTCAGCGCCTCCGGCGTGATGTGCTGACCCGACAACATGCGGCCGATCTCCTGCGTGCGCGCGGGTGGGTCGAGTTCCTCCACCTCCGCCACGGTGCGGCCGGTACGCTCGCGCTTTTCCACGAAGTAGTGATGATCGGCAAAGCTGGCCACCTGGGCAAGGTGCGTCACACACAGCACCTGATTTGCGGCCGAGAGGCGCTTCAAGCGCCGGCCCACGCTCTCGGCCACGCTTCCACCGATCCCAGTGTCCACTTCATCGAAGATGAGCGTGCGGGTGACCCCGGCCAGTTTCGCGCCGGCGCCGCTGGCGGTCTTCAATGCGAGGGCGATGCGCGAAAGCTCGCCACCTGACGCGACCCGATCCAGCGGCCGGGGCTCCTCGCCGGCATTGGCCGCAATGAGAAACGAAACATGGTCCGCGCCGCGCTCGCTCCACTCGGCTTCGCGCACCTCGACCACGAACTTCGAACCGCCCAGCGCGAGCGACTCGAGTTCCTTCTCCACCACCGCGCGCAGGCGCCCCGCGGCCTCACTGCGCCGGCGTGTCAACTCGCCCGCCGCGTCGCGATAGCGCTTGTCCAACGAAGCGAGTTCCTTCCGCAGCGCCGCCCGCCGCTCGGTGGCATGTTCGAGCGCGCTCAGCCGCGCCCGCACGTCATCCAGAAATGCGAGCACGTCGTCAATGCTCTGGCCGTATTTGCGGCGCAGCCGATCGAGCGTGGCCAGCCGCGTTTCTACTTCCTCAATACGTCCGGGGTCCACTTCGAGGCGATCCAGATAGTCGCGTAAGGCGTTGGAGACCTCGGCGATGGCGATGCCCGCGGGCTGCAACGCTTCCATCACGGGAACGAGCGTGGCGTCGATCTGGCAGAGCTCTTCGAGGCGGCGCAGGGTCAGCCGAAGCTGCGTAGCCGCGCTTACCGGGGCATCGTATAGCGCCACCCAGGCGGCATTCGCGGTGTCCTGGAGCTTGTTGATGTTGCGGAGCACGCGCTTCTCGTTTTCGAGGTCGGCATCCTCGCCGGGACGGGGGGCCGCGGCTTCGATCTCGCGCCGCTGGAAGCTCCATAAATCGGCGAGGCGCAGCTTCTCCTGCTCGGATTTGTCCAGCTCCTCGAGTTCCGCCGTGCAACGCCGCCATTCGCGGTGCGCCTCCGCAACCCGGCACAGCAACTCGCCCGTATTGGCGAACTCGTCCAACATAGTCCGTTGGACGGACGGCTGGAACAGTTGCTGCTGGTCATACTGGCCGTGGATGTCGCCCAGCCAGGGGGCCATTTCACGGAGCAGCGTCACGGTGACCGGGCGGCTGTTCAAGAACGCGCGAGACTTGCCGTTGGCGAGCACCTCACGCTCCAGGAGCAGATCGTCCTCGCCGGGTTCGCTGCCAACTGCGCCGAGCAATGCGCGAAAGGCGGGATCGGCGGGCCCTTCGAAAATGCCGGAAATGCGCGCACTGGCTGCGCCGGCGCGCACCATGTCGGCCGCGGCGCGCCCGCCGAAGAGAAGTCCGACGGCGTCGACCACCAGGGACTTACCGCTTCCGGTTTCGCCTGTCAACAGGTTGAGGCCGCCATGAAAGCGAACACGCGCCCGCTCGACGACCGCGTAGTTTTCGACGACTAACTCCAGCAGCACTCGCTTGCCATTGTAGCTGGGAGGGCCGGACACGCGGCGCCAGTCGCGTTTGGCCTTGCGTCCGAAGAAGCGCGGCTGACGCCGCGCGTCCTACACAAATAGCCGGTCGAAGGTCTCGCGCGTGCGCGCCTTGATTTGCGCCAGTTGCGCGGGAATGGGCTGAAGGCTCATGTGATCCGGCGCCCAGCGGTGCACCAGCTCGGTGAGGCATTCCATCTGCGTGGTGGCGCCGGGCAGGTTGCCCTCGGCATGGCCGCTGTAGACGCGCAGGCCGTGATCCACGGCGCGGTAGAACGTCGCCGCATCGCGCAGGAATTCGGCGTCGGCGCGGTCCAGATGGCCGGTTTTCTCGATCACGTCGATACGTTCCGGCGTGTTCAGCACCTTGAAGAACAAACCGGCGGCTTTGAGGCGAAGGTACATGAGAATGAAATCGATATCGTAATAGCCGCCGAGGCCGGCCTTCAGGGGATTGACGGAGCCCTGTTCCTTTTCCACACGCGCGCGCATATTGCGCAGCGATTGCCGCGAACGCCCACTCTGGCCGTAGCGGCGCCAGTCCACATCCTGCAACCGGTGCAGGAAGGCGGTGCCCGCGTCCACGTCGCCGGCCACCGCGCGCGACTTCATGTAAGCGATGCCTTCCCATGCCTCCGCGCCGCGCGCGAAATAATCGAGGCAGGCGCGGTCGGTCTGCACCAGCGCGCCGGAGCTGCCGTTGGGCCGTAACCGAGTATCCACGGCCAGCAGCGTGCCCTCGCCGGTGTACGCGGTCAGGATGTCAATAATGCTCTCGGCGACCCTGGTCCAGAAAGCCTGCTCCGCGCTGTCTTCGTCGGGAATGACAAACAGCAGGTCGGCGTCGGAGGAGAGGTCGAATTCGTGCATGCCCAGGCGGCCGAGCGCAATCAGCGTTAACTGGCCGGAAGGCTGGTAGCCGGCCTGGATCGGCGGATGGGAGTCGAGCGTCTGGCGGACCGCGAGGCGATACGCGGCGCCGAGGATGGCATCGGCGAGCGCGGAGGTCCGCTCCAGGGTGGAGAAAACCCAGGGGCGCCGGCAGATACTCTCGGCCTCGATGCGAAACATCTCGCGCCGGAAGAAGCGCCGCAGGCTCACCGTATCGGCGAGATCGTCCAGATCGCCGACGGGCCGTTCTTCCAGGTTAACCAGCGCGTGCAGCAGGTCGGGGGTACGGATTAATTCATCGGCGAAGTACGGGCTGTTCTCGAAGATGTCAAGAACGTCGCGGGCTAAAGCGGGTTCGCGGTCGAGTTCAGGCAGCCATTCCGAATTGGCGATCACCCGCTCCAGGAAATGCTCGAACATGCGGGCGCCGCGCTTCATGGGATGACGGGATAACAGGCGCGCCAGCGCGGGGGCGCGCTGATCCAGGAAACGGACTACGTTGCTGGCCATCGGCTCCGCCAGGAGCGCTTCCGGCAACGGCTCCGGTTCCCGGGGTTCCAGTTGCTCCGGCGGGATGCCTGCGTAGTACACCGGCTGCTGGGCGTGAATGACACGAACGTAGATCTCTCCGACCGCTTGCAGATGACCATTGAGCGTGCTCATCAAAGATTCGGCGGAGGGATCGACGCCGGGGTCGTGAGGCATGCGGCGTGCCAGCGCCTCCAGCGCTTCGCTGTCGCCAGGGAGGGTGTGGGTCTGGCGGTCGTCTTCGAATTGCAGGCGATGCTCGAGGTGGCGAAGGAACGAGTACGCGGCGGCCAGGCGGCCGTACTCGGTTTCCGAAATGAGGCCCTTGTCGTTGAGACGCGACAGCGCCAGCAGCGTACCGCCCTGCTGCACCCAGGGTTCGCGTCCGCCATGCAGGCGCTGCAGGCACTGCACCAGGAACTCGATATCGCGAATGCCGCCGGGCGCCAGCTTGACGTCAAAGCCGGCTTTCGCGGAGCGGCGAGCGGACAGTTTTTCGCCGATGCGCAGGCGCGTGGCGGACACTGCTTCCACGGCCAGAAAATCGAGGCTGGAGGAGTAGGTGAGTGGAGCGGTGTGATTCAGCAACGCCTCGCCGGTGGTCCGATCCCCCGCCGCCACGCGCCCCTTAATGAGCATCTGCAGCTCCCAATCGCGCGCGCGCTGCTGGTAGTACGATTGGGCGCCCTGGAGCGAAATACAGATCTCGCCCAGACTGCCCTCGGGCCGCAGGCGCAGATCGACACGATAGCACATGCCTTCCACCGTGTACGTGGACAGCATTTCCGTATACTGGTTGCCGACTTTCTTGAAGAATTCCTTGTTGGTGACCGGTTGCGGTCCGTCGGTTTCTCCGTTGCCGGCGTACACGAACATCAGGTCGATATCGGAGCTGTAGTTCAGTTCGCGTCCGCCGAGTTTACCCAGCGCGATCACCGCGAAACCACACTCGCGCAGCGCGCCATTTGCGTCGGGGCAGCGGGGCGTGCCATGGCGACGGATCAGCGCACCGCGAATACGCGCAAGACTGACCTCCAGAATGGCGTCGGCCAGGTTGGAGAGCTGCCCGGTGGTTTCCGACAACGTGGCCAGTCCCAGAACATCGCAAATCAGGATACGCAGGATGGCCTGGCGGCGGAACTGCGCGAACACGAGCATGTCCGTGGGGCCGCTCTCAGTGCCGGTGAGCGCCTGCTCCAGGGCCGCGATGTACTCTTCGGTGGAACGAACGCGTTGGAGATCGGGGAGGTTTTGCAGCCAGTCCGGGTGCTGGATCACTTCCTCGGTGAGGAAGCGGCTCCAAGCGAACACCGCCATCATGTGCTGCGGGCCGGACGGGGCCGTGGCGATGGCCTGAAACGCGGCGGGCTGGTCGCGCTTCAGCGTGGCCATGCCATGGACCACGCGGTCAGGATCCGGGGAAACCGTCAGCAACGATTCGATCTGCCGCAGGGTTTCCGGCTGGAGCCCGTCGGCGATTACTTCGAGATCGCGGCGAGCGCGGCCGGGCTGACGAAAACCGGGGATCCCGGCGATGACCTCGAGGATGCTCATGCACGAAAAAGGCGGGCACACCGGCCCGCCTTGCTCTACACCAACAGGTTACCGCAAGTCGAGCCAATGCCTGGGGATCTACTGATCCGAGCGCTGCCGCTCGAAGGGCGTCTTCAGATATTTGGCAGCTTCTTCCTGCGCGTTCTGGGTGTTGTCCTTCGTTCGCACGGCCTGGTGATACTCGCTGACCGCGCGCTCCCGCTGGCTGGTGATGTCAAAAATCTTGCCCAGATTGATATGCGCCCAGACCTCGATCCAGCGCGGCTCCAGATCGCCGTTGAGCGCCTCGCGAAACTCGTTCGCAGCCGACTGGTAGTTATTCTGCTGGAAGAACAGTTCGCCGACGCGATAGTGGGCCATGGAGCTGTTGCGCTGCACGTCCAGCGCTTTCTGATACTCTTTCTGCGCCTCGGCGTACTCGCTGATCTCCGCGAACTGCTCGCCGCGGCGGATGGCCACCGCGACGCGCATGGCCGGCGTGTACCGCAGCACGATGCCCTTTGGATCGAGCGTCACCATTTTCGGTTTGCCGAAAGTATCCACGCTGAACTCCGACGACGTGCCCACGACTTCAATCTGCTTGTCCTCAGGGTTGCCCTCGGTCTCGATGTGCAGCGTTACGGGCATGCGGAAAGTATCCAGGTCCTGGGACACCTTACCCATCACGCGGAAGCCCTTGGCCGTCCGGAAAACGGTGTAGTCCAGCTTAAACTCGGGCGCTCCGCTGGAATCGATCCATTGCAGAAACAGGTAATCCAGCTTGTCCCCGTTGATCTGCTCGGCCGCGTCCTCGAACTGGCGCGTGCTGACCGTTTTCCAGGCATAGTGGTCGGGGACTTGCTTTAGTAATTTGAAGAAATTTTGATCCCCCATGGCCAGGCGAAGCATGTTCAGGAAAGCCGCGCCTTTGCCCGCGGTTACCGCCCAATACTCCACCGAATAATCTTCCAGGCGCGCCGACTGGGCCACGGGAGGGTTCTCCACCGAGAGCGCATCCACGTAATCGTCATGCAGGGCGGACTGATAATCCGCGTTGCCCTGATCGTGTTCCACGTACAGCAGTTCGGCGAAGCGGGCGCTGCCGTTGTTGAGCCACAGCGAATTGCGCGTCGAAGGCGACACCAGCATTCCCCACCACTGCCGCGCCAACTGATTCGCCAGCACGCGCTGCGCTACCAGATTGCCAATGGTCCCCGGCGAAAGAAACACGAGGCCAGGACCGGAATAGCCGTTGGGAGTTCCATCCTCGGTCTCCACAAACGTCAGGTTGGCCTGGGGCGGCAAACCGTACAGGCTGGTGAAGTACGACATGATCTTGCCAGCTTCGTCGCCATACGCCTTGGCCATGTTGGCCCGCGAGCGGAAGTACATGGTGCTCACGATACCCTCGGACGTTACCTTCACGGGATCGCCCTGCACCACGGCGATGCTGCCCGGGAACGACTCCCGCGCGTAGTGGAACGAGAACAAAGTTTTGTCAGGACTCGGGTGATCGACATGAGAGATGCCGCTGGCCAGCACGTCGTAGCCGGCGGGGACGGTGATGTTCGTGTCCGCGGCGAAGCGGTCCGTGGTGTAGCCGGAAACGGGGAACCAGCGCGCGGGGTACATCAGATACGCGAAGTCACTGTGGATGGCGGCGAAGCGAATGCCGTACACCGGTGAGTCCTCGGTTCCGGCGAGCCGGCCGTCGTATGTGAAGGTTACGGTTGTCGCCTTGCCTTTGACGAGGGGCTCGGGGAACGTCAGCCGGATCGTAAAATCCTGCTGCGAGCGGGACGCCGGAACCTGCCGGCCCGCATCGTCCACCACGCGCGTCACATTCAAGGCGTTGTTCAGCTCGAAAGCCACGGTGGAGACGTTGTTGTCCAGGGCCGAGAAGTGCACTTCAACGGTGGAGGCGATCGATTGCGTGCGCGGGTTGATCTCCGCGTCGATCTTGTAGTGGTCGATATCGATGCGTCCGGCGGCGGGCGGCCTCTCCTGGCCCTGGGCGAGAGTTGCGGCAAGGAGGGCAACGAACGTCAGGAACGGAAGCTTACGGGACATGAACGGATTCCTTCTTGAGGTACGATTCCACGATATCAGCCGCCGCGTCCATGGGATCGGCCGGGCCGGACAGCTTGTGCGACACGGCAGCCAGTCCGGCGCGCATTTCCCGCATTGCCGCGGGGTTGTCCAGCAGCGCCAGGGCCTCCGCGGCGAGGCGCGGCCCGGTGGCTTCCCCCTGCATGATCTCGGGGACGACTCGGCTGCCGGCGATCAGATTCACCATGGAGTAGAATGGCACGCGGACCAGAAGTTTGCCCAGCACCCAACTGAGCCAGGTTACCCGGTAGAACGTGATCATCGGCAGACCCAACAGGGCCGCTTCCACGGTCACGGTTCCACTGGCCGCGAGCGCAAGATCCGCGCACGCCAGCACGTCCCACGTCTGGCCTTCGAATATCTGGACGGATGCACCGGAAAAGCGTTCCCGGAAATCTGCCAGGCCGGCGCGTGTGGTGAAACCCGGCGCCAGAGCCAGCAGAAAGCGCGTCTCCGGCCGCGCCGCTGCGATCCGTTTTACTGCATCCAGGAGATGCGGCAGATGACGAAATACCTCGCCCGGGCGGCTTCCGGGCAGCAGGGCGATCACGGTTGAGTCCGCGGGAATACCGAACCGGTTCCGTAGTTCCGGTACCGGCGCGGACGGGCGCACAATGCGGGTGAGCGGGTGGCCAATATACACCGCCGGGATGCCGTGCCCGGCGAAGAAATCCTGTTCGAAGGGGAAGATACAGAGCAGGCGGTCGATGGTGCGGCGCATGGCAGGGAGGCGGCCCTTCCGCCACGCCCACGCCTGCGGTGCGACCAGATAAATGACCGGTATCCCCAGTTTCTTAAGCTGGCGGGCCAGGCGGAGGTGGAAATCGGGACTGTCGGTGAGAATGGCCGCCTCCGGCCGATTTATACGCGCCCAGCGCACTAACTTGCGGTATTCGCCCCAGATGCGCGGGATGTGATGAACCACTTCCACCAGACCGACCACGTTCAGGCTGGCTTGGTCGACCACCGCTTCCACTCCGGCGGCGCGCATGCGGGGTCCGGCACAACCGGCGAATGTGAGATCTGGCCGGCGGCGCCGCAGGGCCTCCACCAGATGCGAGGCGTACAAATCGCCGGAGGCCTCGCCGGCGGACACCAGTATTCTTGCCATCCCTCGCCTCTGCAATAGTTTAGCGTAGCAGGCGCATATTTCAGGCCGGTAAAGAACCGGGAATCTCTGGTAAACTGAAGTCGGTAATCTTCCAGGGATGTCTACCCAGGGTTTCGTCGCCAAGTTGAGTGTCGGTCAGTTCGCGGAGCGCTTCCGTGACGAGATGATCCCGCTCAGCAACACGTTCTCTTATTTCTGCGCTTCGGTACCCATGTCCGAAGAGGAGCTGAAGGAGTATCTGGAGGAGCCGATCGCGGCTCTGCCTCCGGCGATCTCTTCGGCTCTGCCGCGCATCTCCATTATTCTGGTTCCGTATCTGGAGCGCGCGGAAGCGCGGAATGGCGCGGTGAAACCGGGCGCGGAGCTGGTTTCGATGGAGAAACCGCCGGACGATCTGGTGTCCTGGGCGTCGCAGGTGCGGCTGAACAACCAGGAGGTGCTGATTTTTGCCCTCAAAGATCAGAACGTGGCGGAATACCACTACCGGTTTTATCGGCTGATTGCCGCGCTCACGGCCGACCGCTGGTCCGACGAGGCGCAGTTGCAATATTCGACGTTGCTGCGCGAGGAACTGAGCGCTTCGGTGCACGGTGAAGTGGACGAAGAGAGCTGGGCTTCCAAGCAGGCGCTGCTGGGCAGGCACAAACATGTGCGGCGGGATTCGCGGCCGTTCCGGGAGTATGCGCGGCAATCTTTCATCGATACGCTCACGCTTTACTTGCACGGGATTTGCTGCGACATTGACGTGGACACCGGCCCGCGCCAGTTGCCGAGCCGGTATCTGCGCAAGCGCCTGAAGCTGCTGCAGACGCTGTATGCTCAACCGGGCGGTTACGCGGTGTTCCCGGAAGATTTGAAAGAATCGGCGTAGGGGACGCGCGGCAGTTCCGCTGCGCTACGTCTTCTGGTTGATGGTCCCGCTGTCAATCAGTTCTCCAATTTCGAAAACTGACGCGAAGGCACACTGGATGTTGGCGAGGTTCTCGCTTGCGCCGAGTTTGCGATCCACCAGACAGATTGCGCCGAGCACGTTAAGTCCGGCTTCGCGCGCGCGCTCCACCGCGGTTACGGTTGACCCTCCCGTGGAGCACACATCATCCACCACTACGACGTCGATCTGCGCGGGCAGGGCCAAACCCTCAACGCCTTGCTTCATGCCGTGCGCCTTCGGCTCCTTGCGCACAACGAAGGCGTTGATTGGTTCGCCTGCGCGGTCGAGACTTTCGCGCGCGATAGCGATGGCGATTGGGTCGGCGCCCATGGTCAAGCCGCCCACCGCGGCGGGCCGCCAGCCGAGCTCGTCCATTTTGTCGAGGAACGCGCGGCCGATCAGCGGCATAGCGCGGGCGTGACACGTCGTCAGCCGGGCGTCGATGTAGAGGTTGCTGCGCTTGCCGGAGGCGAGGACGAAGTCGCCGGTACGGATGGAGAGGTCGCGAAGGACTTGCTTGAGGGCGGCGCGGTCTTCAGCTGGCATGGAAACCTCTATTGTAAGCGCCGAATGTGTGGTTTAATGGCGAAGAAGAGGCGAATACATGAACTTGTCGCTGGGGTTGACCGAGCTGGCGCCGAGGGGCGGCCTCGAAGCGTCGGTGGCGCGGTTCGAGCAGTGGATGGCCATGCCGGATTCGCCGATTCGAGCGATCCGGCGGCAACCCGCGCGGGAGGCCGCGTATGCCGGGATGCCGGACGAACTTGACCCCGCGCTTCGCACGATGCTGGCCGCGCGCGGCATTCCGCAGCTTTACACGCATCAGGCCGACGCGTTCCGGCTGAGCGTGGACGGGAAGAATGTCGTGGTGGTGACGCCCACGGCCAGCGGCAAGACGCTCTGTTACAACCTGCCGGTCCTGAACGCCATCGTCGCTGATCCGCACGCGCGCGCTCTCTACCTGTTTCCCACCAAGGCGCTGGCCGAAGATCAGTTGCATGAGATGCAGGCTACGCTGGACGCGTCCGGGTCGACCATCCGCGCCTTTACCTACGACGGCGACACGCCGCAGGACGCGCGCAAGGCCATTCGCGAACGCGCGAACATCGTGCTCACCAATCCGGACATGTTGCACGCCGGCATCCTGCCGCACCACACGAAATGGGCCAAGGCGTTCGAGAACCTGCAGTATATTGTCATCGACGAGCTGCATTACTATCGCGGGGTGTATGGCAGCCATCTGGCGAACGTTCTGCGGCGGCTGCGGCGCATTTGTGCGTTCTATGGGTCCACGCCGAGGTTTGTGTGCTGTTCGGCCACCATCGCGAACCCGCGCGAACTGGCCGAAGCGCTGACCGAGGCGCCCTTCGAACTTGTCGACAACAACGGCGCTCCGTCCGGCGACAAGTACGTGGTCTTCTACAATCCGCCGGTGGTCAACAAGCAGCTGGGCATCCGCCGCAGCTATCTGCAGGAGACGCGGCGCATCGCGACGGAGTTCATCGAGCGCAATCAGCAGACGCTGGTTTTCGCCAACAACCGCCTGGCCACCGAGCTGCTGATTACCTATCTGCGCGATGCCTGCGAGCGCGGCCCGCTACCCGGCGACGCGGTGCGCGGATATCGCGGCGGTTATCTTCCGCGCGAACGGCGCGAGATTGAACGCAAACTGCGCTCGGGCGAAATTCGCTGCGTGGTGGCCACGAACGCACTCGAGCTGGGCATCGACATCGGTTCGCTGGATGCCGTAGTGATGGCCGGGTATCCCGGCAACATCGCGTCCACATGGCAGCGGGCCGGCCGCGCGGGACGGCGGCAGACTCCTTCATTGGCGGTGATGGTGGCATCCAGCGCGCCGGTGGATCAGTACATCGTCGAGCACCCTGAGTACTTCTTCGAGCGCTCCCCCGAGCACGCCTGCATCAACCCGGACAACCTCGAAATCCTGATGAACCATCTGAAGTGCGCGGCCTTCGAGCTGCCCATACGAGACGGCGAGAAGTTCGGGCCGCACGACGTCGCCGAGCTGTGCCGGTTCCTCGACGAAGACGCGGGGCTGCTGCACCACTCCGGAGGCTCCTGGCACTGGACTTCGGACACCTATCCCGCCGACGCAGTCAGCTTGCGCAGTATCAGCAGCGACAACTTCGTTGTTGTGGATGTCACCGGCGATCACCAGATTATCGGTGAAGTCTCGTTTCCCATGGCATTCGCCACCCTGCATGAAAAAGCCATCTATCTGCATGAAGCGCGCCAGTATCAGGTGGAGCGCTTCGATTACGAGGGCCGCAAAGCCTACGTGCGCAGCGTGGATTCCGACTATTTTACCGACGCGATCGATTACACGCAGGTGCGCGCGCTGGAGCAGTTCGCTTCCATGGATCACAAAGGCGTCCGCCTGGCGCACGGCGACGTGCGCATCAACCGGCAGGTGGTGGGATTCAAGAAAGTGAAGTTTTACACGATGGAGAACGTGGGCGCGGGCAACCTCTCCATGCCCGAGCAGGAAATGCACACCACGGCCTTCTGGCTGCATTTCCCGGCGGCGTTTCTGGCGCAGTTCGAGGATCTTTCGCCCACCGAGAAACAGAACGGCCTGACGGGGCTGGGCAACGTGTTGCGCACGGTAGGCGCCCTGCTGCTGATGTGCGATCCGCGCGACATCGGCACGGCCATTACCGACGCCGTATCGGAGGAGACGCATGTTTGGGAGCCGGACCTGTTTCTCTACGACAGCTATCCGGGCGGCATCGGGCAGAGCGCGCCCCTGTTCCGCATTGCGCCGAAGTTGCTGGAAGGCGCGTCCGGCCTGTTGCGAAGCTGTCCGTGCGAGAGCGGCTGCCCGGCCTGCGCGGGACCGGTGGGCGAGATTGGCGAACGCGGGAAAGAGGCGGCGCTGCGGATGGTTGCGGCGCTGGATATTAGCCACGAATGAACACGAATGCACACGAATCTTGTGAGATACTCGCCTTAGGTTGAGGCGACGACTCACAACCTGGTTTGCGGCGGCGCTCCTGCTCGTGGCGGTGAGCGTTGGCGTGCCTGTCACACGCAGCGTCGAATCGCGCGCTGTTTCCAGCATTGTCTGGGTTTGCCAGTCGCAGGTGCCGGAGTGTCGTGAGGGTGGGGCTTCGCCTCGAGTTCGAACGCCGTCACGGTACATTTCGGAGTACCGCTCCTTCAAGCCTTCCGCGATCTTCAACACTTCTCTGTTTCAACGCCCCCCTCCCTCGCACCTTCATTCCTAATTAGTCCGCTCCATCACTGTCGCGGTTCGGAAGGGCCGCAAATTCGAATGAAGGGAGAGTGCCGTGCGCCGATTTCTACGCTCTATTCTTGCGCCGTCGCGCCGCGATGACTCGGATATCCGACGAATCAACGCGATGCGAGGCGACTTCCGCCAACTAAGCGATGCAAGGCTGCGAGCCGCCGCTTCGCAGGCCAAAGATCTTCTAACCCTGATTGCCGTGACAGCCACGGTGGCGTCGCGGGTCCTCGGCCAGGACATGTTCGACGTGCAGTTGCGCGGGACGCTCGCGCTGGCCCGCGGAAGCATTGCCGAGATGCAGACGGGCGAAGGGAAAACGCTGGCCGCTGTCCCGGCCGCGGCCTGGTACGCGCGCGGGGGCCGTGGCGTCCACGTGATGACGGTCAACGATTACCTGGCTCGCCGTGACGCCGCATGGATGGGTGATGTCTATCGCTTTCTTGGCTTGTCAATCGCATACCTGCAACAGGGCATGAGCATCGACGAGCGCCGCGCCGCGTACGCCAGCGACGTGACGTATGCCACGGCCAACGAGATTGGTTTCGATTTTCTCCGGGACCGCCTTGCGCTTCGGCTCGACCAGCAGGTGCAGCGTCCCTTCGTGACCGCGGTGATCGACGAGGTGGATTCGATCCTGATCGATGAAGCGCGCATTCCGCTGGTGATCGCCGGAGGGGACGCCGACGACAGCGTGTTGGCCCGTGCCGCCGACCCGGTGGTCCACACGCTGCGCGCGGGCATCCATTGGACCGTTGACGTGGGCGCCCACAACGCAGCGCTCACCGACGCGGGAATCGCCGCCGGTGGAAAGCGCCTTCAGTTGCGGCAATCTGTACGAAGAGCGCAACCTGGGCCTGCATACCGCGGTGCGGGATTCGCTGCACGCCCACGCGCTGTTGCGCCGCGACGTGGATTACGTGGTGAAGAACGGCATCGTCGAAATGGTGGATGAGTTCAAGGGGAGAATCGCGCAGGACCGGCGCTGGCCCGCGGGATTGCACACGGCGGTTGAGATCAAGGAAGGCGTAGCGGCGAAGCGCCAGGGCATGATTCTGGTCTCGATCACATTGCAGCACCTGATTGCGCTGTATCCGAAGGTTTGCGGCATGACCGGCACGGCGGCGACACAGGCTCTGGAATTTGAAAAAATCTACGGCCTGCCGGTGGAGACGATTCCGACGAACAAGCCGGTAATCCGCGTCGATGATCCGGACTTGCTGTTCGTGACGCGATGCGAAAAAGAGCAGGCCGTTCTCGACGAGATCCGGCGCGCGCACAAGACGTGGACAACCGGTTCTGGTGGGGACGGGCAGCGTGGAAGAATCGGAGCGGCTGAGCGCGCATGCTGGGTGACGTTCCACATCGCGTTTTGAACGCGCGGAACGACGAACTGGAAGCGGGAATCATCGCGCAGGCGGGCGAGCGCGGCGCCGTGACCATCTCCACCAATATGGCCGGACGCGGCACGGATATCCGGCTGGGCGAGGGTGCGGCCGAGGTGGGCGGGCTGTTTGTGATCGGCACGCAGAAGCATGAAAGCAGGCGCATCGATAATCAGCTTCGGGGACGCGCCGGACGGCAGGGCGACCCCGGCTGCTCGCGATTCTTTGTTTCGCTCGAAGACGAGTTATTGGTGAAGTACCGCGATCTGAATCCGGAGCTGGGAACGGATCCCGACAGCGTGCAGCGATTGGTGGAGGGCCAAAACCTGGATCAACGGCTGTTTCTGCAACGGTATGAGCTGCCAGTGGAAGGGCAGCGGCACCGAATCCACACGTACCGGCAGGAGGTGCTTGAGGGCAAAACCGCATGCGCAACGGAACTGGAAAGATCAGTCACGCTGCGGACCATCGATGCGATGTGGTCCGATTACCTGGAGCGCCTGGCGGAGTTGCGATCGGGCCTGCCATGGCTCTCCTGGGGACTGGCGGGGCCGCCCATGCTCTCTCTTGATCGCCGGGATGCGCAGTATGAATACGCGCGGAAGATTCACCAGTGGTTTTCGGAACTGGAGGCGGAGCTGCCGGTGGAGATCGCGCGGAGCGTGGCGGAGGCCGAGGCTGCGGGCGTTGATCCGGGCGAGCGGGGCGCGGTGTGGACCTACCTCACAACGGATCAACCATTCGGTTCCTGGAGCACGCGGCTGGCAGCGGGCTTACGCAGGAAGTTCAGGCGGTGACTGGCCTGCTAAGGGAAGCTCTGTGCGGATAACCGACGGCAGGGCACGGCCCTGCCCCACTTCGAATCCTAATCAGATCTCGGTCAGGATTGCCTCGCCGCGATCCTGGCGCAGCCTCAGGAAGAATTGCACGTAACGCACCACCAGAGGGCGATAGAAGATCAGGAGAATGCCCGCATAGGCCACTCCCCCGGCGGCGACTTCCATGGCTAGAATCCACACCGGGCGCCAGCCCGCGGGAAGTATCCGTCTTAGGAGAAACACGGCGCACAACATGGCCGCGGACCCCGCCAGAGCAGGCGCCAGAATAGCCAGGTATTCCCGGAGGCTGCATTGAATCGATCGGAACAACTTTACGGCCGGCGGGAGGATGGTGAGCGGAGACAGGATGAGCCAGGCAGAGGCCACAGCGCCCGTTCCCCAGCGGGACGCGACGAAGAACGACGCGGGCATCAATGCGAACGTATACAGGGAAAGCCACATCAGAAACCGGGTCTGGCGGAGAGATGTAAGCACCTGGGTCATCAGCGTGTTCATGGTACGCAGCGCCGCATAAAGAGCCAGCCATTGCACGGGGACGATGGCCGGTCGCCACTTTGCACCGAAAATAACGGTGACCGCCTCCGGAGCAACCATGGCGAGACCGAATACCAGTGGGAAGATGGTCAGCGCGAGACCATCGCTAATGAACAGGAAGTAGCGGCGAACGAGGGCGCGATCGGCCTGTACTCGCGCAAACAGCGGACCGGTGACGCGCATGATGAGCATGCCGATTTTTTCGGCGGGGGCGCTTGCCAGGTCGATGGCCATCCGGTATGTTCCCACCGCGGCCGGCCCCAGCATCCGCGCGACGATGATGCCGTCGGATTGCGCATAGGCGGCACCGGCCAGCCTGCTCATAGCGACCTCCATGCCGAAACGCACGGGTACGCCGATCTCTTTCCAGCGGGGCACCGCATAGAACACCGGCTTCCAGAACACCATCAGCATGGTGGCCGCGCCCTTTCCGGCAATGGGCGCTCCCACCAGAGACCAATAGCCCAGCCCGGAAACGGCGCCACAAACAAGGACCACGGCCTGTACCAGGGCCTGAACCGCTTCCGCCAGAGACAGCCTGCGATAGTCCATGTCCCTTTGGATCAGTCCGGAGGGCACGGCCTGGAAACCGGTGACGAAGAAGGTAAAGCCGCTGATGACGATCAAAAGCCGCAGCTTGGGAGCGTGGAAAAAGGCCGCGCCGAGCGGAGAGATGGCCGCGCAAAAAGCGAATGCCAGAGTGCTGAATACGAGGGCAACGGTGTTCAATTGCGCCAGAGCCCGGCGGTCGAGGTCGCGAATTTGCAGCGCGGCCGTGCCGATTCCGAATTCGGCCAGGATGTTGGTGATGCCGATAAAAAAGCCGGCCATCTCCACGTCGCCAAAATCGGTGGGGGTAAGGAGCCTCGCCGCGATCACCACCGACAACCAGGTGACGAACTGAGTGACCCACTTGGCGCCCGCGGTCCACGCCAACCCCCCGATGAACTGGGCGTCCAGCCGGCGATGGTGCGGCGTTTCTTCAGTAGCCATGCGCTACATCGCCCATCATTCGGGGGTTTGGGGCGCTCCCGGCGCGTCCACGTTGAAGGTGCGGGCAACCAGATAGAGGGGCCGGTTCTTGGTCTGCTCATAGAGCTTGGCGACATACTCGCCGAGGATACCGATGCTGATCAGGATGGCGCCCCCAATGACGGAGACCACCACCATCAGCGACGTCCAGCCGGGCACGGCGTAGAGGTGCAGCAGGTGCACCAGAAGCGCGCGAACGGCCTCCTCCAGACCGAATAACGTGGCAACCACACCCAACAGAACACTCAGGCGCAGCGGCGCCGCCGAAAACGACGTTGCCGCCGTCCAGGCAAAAGACAACATTTTTCCCAGTGAGTAGTTGCTGTGGCCTGCTACTCTTCGGGCCCGTTCGTAAGGAACTCCGATCTGCGGATAGCCTACCCACGCGACCATGCCGCGCAGGAAACGGTGCGTCTCGCGGAGCTGCCGCAGGCCCTCGAGGCACGGACGGGAGATGAGGCGAAAATCGCCGGCATCGGCGGGCAGGTCTTCAAAGACCAGCAGCCGCATCAGCCGATAGAACATCCACGCCGTGAGTTTCTTGAACGGCGTCTCGCCGGAGCGCGCCTTGCGCTGGCCGTAAACCACGTCGTAGCCTTCCTGGTAGCGCGCGATCATTTCATGCACGACGGGAAGCGGATCCTGCAGGTCGGCGTCCAGCAGGACGACGGCATCTCCGGAGGCGAAATCGAGGCCGGCCGTGGCGGCGAGCTGGTGCCCGAAATTCCGGGAGAGGTGAATCACTTTGACACGCGCGTCCTCTCCCGCCCATGCGGTCATCCGGGCCAGGGTGGAGTCCGAGCTGCCATCGTTTACCAGGACGACTTCGGCATCGCCTTGGAGGCCGGCCAGGAACTGCTCGATGGCCTCCCGGAGAAATGGCACCGAAGCTTCCTCGTTGTACATCGGGATAGTGAGCGTGAGCCTGCCCGGGTATGGTCTCGGCTGCAGGAGATGACGAGTATGCATTCCAGTGGCGGTTGCTGAGTCGATTCTCGCACTTTGCAGGCGGACGCTCAAATCACAATCGATTTCACCGCAGCCGGGCGAAAACGCCAAAACCGGCTGCTGGAACCGGCGAGTCTGGTAGCATCCGAATAAGCCGGATGGTTCGCAATTACCTTCGCCAGATTTATCGACGCGCACTTCCGCTGTTCTACTCGCGCAAGCAGTTCAAATTGTTTTTGAAGGCCGGGCTCGGCGATGTTGACTTGCGCATGCTCGCGCTTGCTTCCGCAACCGACTATTTTTCCAATTTTGTCCGATCGATTCCGATCCGGGCGCCCTTTGGCAAGTCGATGCTGGTGATCGCCCCTCACCAGGACGATGAAGCGATCGGGTGCGGAGGCGCGCTCGCCCTTCAGGCGCGGAGCGGATGCGCTGCGTCCATTGTCGTGCTGCAGGACGGCGCCGATGGATGCGAAGAACTTGGGCTCACCCGCCAGGCGTTGATGGAGCTACGAAACGAAGAATCCCGCCGCGCCGCGACGGCTCTCTCGGTGCCGCCCCCCGTCTTCTTCAATCATCAGGTGCTGGCGGATGACGTCTCTCAGATTGCCGAACTGGCGGAGATCCTTGCCGAGCGCAAGGTGGACGCCGTCTTCATCCCTTTCGTGCTGGACGGCCATCCGGATCACCGCACGGCTAATCGCGTTCTGGCCGGCGCCCTGCAACGGATTCCGTGGAACGTTCGGGTGTTTGGCTATGAGATCTGGGGGCTTTGTATCCCCAATGTGGTTTTGATCATTGATGACGTTATCGAAGCGAAAACCGCGGCGCTACGCTGTTACACTTTCGCCAACTCGGCGCTGGATTACACCAACAGCACCATCGGTCTGAACATGTTTCACTCGCGCATGCTCGGCGCCGGCGAGTGCCGGTATGCGGAGCGGTTTTTCGAGATCCCGCGCGAGGCGTACGTCGAACTGGTGGGCCGAATCCGCGCCGCCGAATCAGCGGAATCGGAGAAGCGCGCAAATGACTCTCAATGAGGCTCTTGCTCTGATCAACTCCCGAAAAGGCGGCGAGCCTGGTGGCGCTTACTATCTGGCCTGCGGCTTCGAACCACTGCATCTCGCGACACTGTTGCGGGCGCGCCTGCTGGAGCGGTTACCCGATGGGGCGAACCTGGATGTTCACCACGGAGTTTATGGAGACCTCGCGGGCAATATTGAATCGGCCGCTCGCTCGTCCGCGCAGGCCACCGCCGTGGTGCTGGAGTGGAGCGATGCGGACCCGCGGCTGGGGCTGCGCAGCGGGGGCGGCTGGTCCCGCGAAGCGAAAGCGGATCTTGCCGGCACCAGCGCCGATCGCTTCGCCCGCCTCGAAGGGGCGATCCGGGCGCTCGCCAGCCGCATGCCGGTGGTGCTGGCTCCGCCGAACCTGCCGCTGCCACCCATCGGACATACGATCCGCGCGCAGAGCAGCGTCCTGGAGCTGGAGCTGGAGCAGCAACTCGGCGCATTCCTCCTGCGCATCGCCCAGGTTCCGGGCGTTCGCATTGTGCAGAGGTCGCAGATTGAAACGACCGGGCCATGTCTTGACGCCCGCAAAGAACTGCTGGCGGGTTTTCCCTACACAATCCCGTTTGCGAGCGCATTAGCGGGGTCTCTTGCCGCTGTCATGTGCCAGGCGACGCCGAAGAAAGGCCTTATAACCGATCTGGACGGCACCCTGTGGGACGGAATCGCCGGGGAGGTGGGGGTGGAAGGTATCTCCTGGAGCCAGGAGCACCACACCCAGACACACGGGTTGTATCAACAAATGCTGGGGCATCTGGCCGGTTGCGGCGTTCTGCTGGGGGTGTGCTCCAGGAACGAGATGACGACCGTGGAGGCCGCACTTGCCCGGAAGGACCTTTTGCTGAAACCCGAGTCGTTCTTCCCGATCCTTGCGAACTGGGGGGCGAAATCGGCCTCCGTGGGCCGCGTTCTGCAAACATGGAACGTCGCGGCGGATGCGGTGGTTTTCGTCGATGACAGCCCTATGGAGTTGGAAGAGGTGCAACGGGCGCACCCAGGCATGACCTGTGTTGCGTTCCCGGGCAAGGATCCCACGGCGGTTTGGGATCTTCTTGGCGACTTGCGCGACCTTTTCGGCAAGCCCGCGCTGATGGAAGAGGACGAGCTGCGCCAATCCAGCATCCGCGCTTCATCCCAGGTTCGGGAGGTAGTGGCCGGCGGTGGCTCTGACGAGTTTCTGCGTTCGCTGCAAGGTACCGTATCGCTGCGCTGGCGCGCCGACCGGGCCGATAAGAGGCCGCTTGAGCTGATCAACAAGACCAATCAGTTCAATCTCAATGGAATCCGCATCGGCGAGGGCGAATGGCAGCGAGTGTTGGGAGAGAGTGACACCGTGCTCGCAGTCGCTTCCTACCAGGATAAGTTCGGGCCTTTGGGAAAGGTGGCGGTGCTGCTCGGCTCGAAACAGGGATCGAAGGTCAGGGTGTCGGATTGGGTGATGAGCTGCCGCGCCTTTTCACGGCGGATTGAATATCATATGCTCGACGGGCTTTTCCGGCGCTCTAGCGCGCGGGAGATTGAGTTCGCCTTTACGGCGACCGAGAGAAACCATCCGCTTCGGGCATTCTTTCAGGCTCTCGGTGCTTCGCCGGATGATGACGGGATGATCCGCATTTCGCAGGCTGATTTTCTGGAGCGGCGCGGGGACCTCCCACACGAAGTCGTTGACCTGGCGGAGTAGCACGAGGGGGAAGGCAGGGCACGGCCCTGCCCCACGTCACGGATCGAGGGTCAGGGTGTCGCGTTGGGGTGATGAACTGCCGGGCTGATTTTCTGGAGCGGCGCGGGGACCTCCCACACGAAGTCGTTGACCTGGCGGAATAGCACGAGGGGGAAGGCAGGGCACGGCCCTGCCCCACGTCACGGATCGAGGGTCAGGGTGTCGCGTTGGGGTGATGAACTGCCGGGCTGATTTTCTGGAGCGGCGCGGGGACCTCCCACACGAAGTCGTTGACCTGGCGGAGTAGCACGAGGGGGAAGGCAGGGCACGGCCCTGCCCCACGTCACGGATCGAGGCTGCCGTGCGTTTTCACGGCGTGATTCGTATTTTCGCAGGCCACGAAGTCGTTGATCTGGCGGAATAGCACGGCCCTGCCCTACGTTCAATATGTATCGAAGAGGGAAAAGTCCCATGAATCGGCCGTGGAGAGGGCGGCGCTGAGTTCCGGGGACGACGCCTTGTAGTAGAGTTGCCAGAACGGCAGGCGATAGGTGTAAGGCCGCAACTCTTCAATTGGGGCGCGTTTCGCGGGAGTTCCGGTCATTATCTTGACTGCATCCACGCCTTCCTCGCGCGCGATTTGGATCGATTCGAGCAAGAGGTCTTTGACGGTCGCGGGGTCATCGTGGTCCGCCTGCAGGTCGGCTACATCGTAAAGATCCATGCCCAGCTCCGGCGAGTTCCGGCGCATTAGAACGGCGTAGCCCGTCAGCGTTCCATCCCGCCCAGCGGCGACGACGGTCGCCTCGCCGCCGCCAAACCTCCACTCCAGTGCCGCCCTCGTGCGCACCGCCCGTAGCCGCGGCGGACCCGCGCGAAGCCTCTGCCAGAAGGAGTCGAATCGATCGTCGAATTCTTGTATGCGGCGCACAGGCGAAGACGTGCGCCCTCGGCCGCTGCGGCGGATAGCGTCCCTTGCAGTCAGCAGCATCCCGGCTGGTCCGGCCAGGACTTCCGCGCCGGGGACCGATTTCTTCGTCAGGACTGCCTTGGCGAACCCCCGCGGCCGCGCTGCCCAGAAGCAAGGAAGATCATAGCCGGGTATGGGGATGCGCGGCACCTTCAGTCCGGTCAGGACGCGCGAAGCAGCCTGATTCGCGCTTCCATCGAGCACCAGATCGACGCCCTTTTGCTTCAGGAAAGCGAGGAGCAACTGCAGTGACGCACCGCGATAATCGCTGTCCACTGCCCAGGCCGTTGCAATTGCCCCCTTAACGCCACGGCCATCCAGATGGTAGAGCATGTGAATGTTGCCCAGATAGCCCACCACCGATCCACTCTCTGTTTCCAGGACCCAGCCAATCGGGACGTCACTAAACTCCGCGGCGAAGGGATAGCCCTCCCATTGGCTGCGCCACTCGGCTGTATCGAGGCCGCCCAAACCGTTCCGCTTTTGCAATTGCCCGATTGCGTCCGCATCGGCCAGTGTCGCAGCCCGGAGTCGCACTGACCGATCGTTGTTCATACATTTCAATTATGCGGTCGTGGCCCGGAGAACTGGAATGTTAGAATTGAGCCGCCAGCAATGCTGCGACGCGGAATCTTCACAGAGGATGAGTACATTCGCGCGGGACCCGGCCGCCAGTTTTCCGGGGCGCGGGTGTCTTACACTCTGCTGGACGTTGGTGAGAATGCCACGGAAGAGCAGATCCGGGTATTCGAGGACGTCAGTTTCACTCTACGTATTTCCAACGGCACCTTTCGCACGACGTTTCGCCAGCGGTTCCGCGACGTGGATGCCGCAGCCCTCCGCTGGATGGAGCAACTCTTTCCCGACGGCGCCGAGTTGCGGGTGCAGGACCGCGCGGTATCGAGCGGCCTGACCTCATGGGAATGGGCCGAGCAGTTATTCCCGGTTTTTCCGCAGGCCCAATTCGAAGCCTCCGACATCCTGCTCCATCTGGTTCAGGTCTCGCTGCCCGACGGGGCCACGTACATTGCGGAGCCGGATGGGCGTCCGCTGCAATATAGCAAGCCGCCGTTCGTTGTTTCGCTGCAGCATCCGGAATCGCTGAGGTATCCGCTGAATCGAGCGGTCGCATTCCGCGCGAAACGGCGGTTCGAGCGACTTCGCTTGCCGGAAGGCTGGACGGATTCGTCCGGCGGGGCTGGGTACCTGGTCAGCCGGATCTCGTGCATTCATCCGCGGGCGCTGGCGTTTGCGCGAACGAATCCGGGTTTCCAATTCCGTGCGCGGTCCGTGTTCGATTCCGCGCCCGGCACATGTCACGTGCTGCGCACGATGAACATCTTCAACAAGAGCTACTTTTCCGCCGAACAACTTAAGGAGGGAGTGAACGCGGTTTTTCGCAGCCTTGTTCCGGGCGGCCTGTGGATTGTCGGCCGAACGCTGGAGGAGGACTTCAGCAACCACGCGACTTTCCTGAGCAAACGCGAAAGCGGATGGGAAGTACTGGAACGGATCGGCGCCGGATCGGAAATGGAAGAAGTGGCGCTCGCATGAGCACGCCTGTTGCGCCTGTTTCCCTGCTGCTGGTGTGCCATTCGTACCCGCCCGTGCTGGGCGGCTCCGAACTGGAAGCGCAAAGGGTGTGTGCGGCCCTTATCCGGCGTGGGCACCGCGTGACGGTGGTATGCGCCGGTGGCGATCCCATGCCGCCGGTGCGCGATTGGGTTGACCCGATGGGCGTGCCCGTGCGCATCTATGCCAGCCGCTGGACGGGACCGCGCAAAGACATGGTGTTCGCCTTGCGCGTCGTCGGCATGTTGATTCGCGAGCGGCGGAATTACCAGCTTGTCTATTTCCTGATGCAAGGGCTGCATCTTGCCGCGGGACTTCCCGTGGCCAGGTTCCTGAAGAAGCCGATCGTGATGAAAATCGGAGGCAGCGGCGTGATTCCGCTGATGACCCGATCACCCTCCGGCCGGCTGGAACTGCGCTGGCTGCGCGAATGGGCAAATCGCGTGATGATCCTGAACGACGGCATGCGCGAGGAGGCGCTGCAGGAGGGCTTCGCGCAGGAGAAACTTCTGTGGATGCCCAACCCGGTGGATACCGAGGAGTTCTCTCCGTGCGACGAGCAGGAGCGGCTCAGGCTGCGCGAGAAATTCGGCGTTCCGCCCGCCGTGCCGGTGGTCCTTTATAGCGGCCGGCTGGCTCCGGAGAAGGCACTGGACACGCTGATGGCCGCGTTCGCGCAGGTGACGCGGGTGCAACCGGAGGCGATGTTGCTGCTGGTGGGCGATGGTCCCCTTCGCCCGGCTTTGGCCGCGCAGGCCGCCGGACTGGGCCTCCGGAATGTTCGCTTTGTTGGACGCGTGGAGCCGGCGGAGGTGCACTACTGGCTGCGCATCGCGGATGTGTTCACGCTGGTTTCGCCGAGCGAAGGATTCGCGTGTGCCCTCGCTGAGGCCATGTCAGCGGGGCTGCCAGCGGTGGTGAGCGACATTCCGGCCAACAGTCAACTGGTGGACGACGGGCAACAGGGGCTGCTGGCGCCCGTCGGGGACGAAGAGGCGATTGCGACCGCAATCCTTCGCCTGCTTGGGGATGCAGGTTTGCGCGGGAGCATGGGACGGGCCGCACGCGAACTGATTCTGGCGAACTATTCCACGGAGAAGATTGCCGACCGCTACGAGACGCTGTTTCGCGAGACGCTGGGTTAGCGGCGGCGAATGAAGTCCGCGGGATGGCCCCATCGTCAGGGAGCGGGTTTCTGTTGGGGTTCAGCTGTCTTCACCACTCGCGCCGGATTCCCCACCGCAACCGAGCGCGCCGGTATCGGCTGGACGACAACGGAACCGGCGCCCACCGTAGAGCCCGGTCCGATGTCGGCCATTACGACAGCGGCGGCGCCGATCCAACAATCCGCTCCAATGGTCACGAGATGGAACTCATCCTGATCTGATCCCAGGACGCGGCCCTCGTCATCGCGCCCGTGTTGCCGCCGCCCGCTCAGGATCTGCACTCCGCTGGCGATCTGCGTACGATCGCCGATGAGCGCGAGTCCCAGGACGCAGCCGGAGCCGATGTAAACGCCGCTGCCAACCTGAGCCTGGGCGTGCGCGAAGAAAGAACCGAACTGGATGCGGCTATCGAGGGCGCATTTGTGCAGAGTCAGTTTGTAGTAGGCGATGCGCAGGTAGTCTCCGATGAGGCCTGGGGCAATCGCAGCTGCCTGGGCAAACAGAACGAACATCGCCTCGACGCGCCCGAAGGCCGAAAGCACCGCAGGGACAAAGGCGATTGCCAGAAACACGCCGTGCACGCCGGCTTTGAGAACCTTCTTCAAGACACCACTCCGCGATAGATCTCCACCAGACGTTTTGTTCGCGCTTCCGGCGCGTATCGTTCCCGGACAAGTTGACGAGCCTGAGCGGCGAGGCGCGCGCCCAACTGCCGGTTCTCCAGCAGCCGCGCCATCGATTCGGCGAGCGCCCGGGAATCGCCGGGTTGCACCAGCAGAGCGGTTTCACCATCAGTGGCGATTTCCGGCACGCCCCCAACCGCGGTGGCCACCAACGGGACGCCCGCCGCCATCGCCTCCAGAAGCACGTTAGGAGATCCTTCGCTACGTGACGATAACACGGCGAGGTTGGCAATCCCATAATACGGCTCGGCCGAGCTTTGTTGTCCGGTGAGCGTGACATCCCCGGAAAGCCCGAGCGCGGCAATGCTCTTTTCGATCCGCGACCGCTCGGGTCCGTCGCCGACAATCAGCAGATGCGGCTGGAAACGGCCGCGCAGGAGTTGGAGAGCGTCGAGCAGGGTGAGGTGATCTTTCTCGCGGGAGAGACGGCCCACCACGAGCACCACGTCGCGGTCCGGCGCGATGTTCAACTCCGCGCGCAAGGCGGCGGCATGCTCGGGTTGCCGAGCCTCTTCGGCCCAATCCGGCCGGATGGCGTTATGAACGGTCTCGATGCGCTCCGCGGAAACGCCGCGGGCGATGAGCTGGCGCCGGAACGGATCGCTCACAGTGAGCACTTTCGCCGCGCCGCGTAGCGACCAGCGGTCGAGCTGATTGTACAGCCGGGCGCGTGCGTCTGGCCAGGTGTAGCCGTGGTGAAATGCGACCCACGGAGCGCGCCGATGCAATCCGGCCAGGCGCGCCAGGAAGTGGGATTTCACCGCGTGCGTCTGTATGACATCGGGCTTGACGACGTCGACGACCTGGGTGAGGGCGGTGATGACTATGCGATCAAACCGGCCGCGCTCCGGGATGGGTAAGATAGGGACCGAGTCGCGGCGCGCGGTCTGGACGAAAAAATTAAAGTCTTCGCCACGCGTGAAAGTAACTATCGACGTTTCCACGCCGTGGGCTTTCGCCCGGTCCGCGAATTCGAGCAGGTTCTTCGCGGGTCCGGTAAGAGTATAAGCTTCCACAATGGCCACCAGCCGGAGGGGCCTCACGCGACGCTCTCCAGCCATTCGCGACAGGCTCGGCAGAAGGACTCGCCGAGGATGGTCCAGTCGTAGCGCTCGCAGACCAGCTTACGGGCGGATACGGTCAATTGCTGGCGCCACGGCTCGGACTCGGCGATTCGGCTCAACTCGCGCACCCACGCATCAGGGTCCGTGGGATCGGCCAGGACGATGTTCTCGCCGGGTGTAACATCGAGCCCTTCGGCTCCCAGGGCGGTGGAAACCACGGGTACTCCCGCAGCCATCGCCTCAAGGATTTTCAATCGGGTTCCGCCACCGGTGCGAAGCGGGACAATCGCCGCGAGGGCTTGGCGGTAGTACGGGCGCACATCGGGCACCGTCCCGGTGACTTTCACGCCAGCCAGATCGCGCAAGGCGAGAACCGCGGGGTGGGGGGTTGCGCCCACCAGGGTCAGGGAGGAGCCGGGCAGACGGGAGCGAAGCCGCGGCCACACCTCGCGCGCGAATGCGACGGCCGCCTCGACGTTGGCGTGGTAGTTCATGAGCCCGACGAAGACAAAATCCTTTCGAGACGGCGGGGCGGCTTCGGCGTCCGCGAAGTACTCCGTGTCGACTCCGTTGGCCACAACGGCAATCCTCGCGGCCGGGGCGATCTGGAGCAGGAGCTTCCGCTCGCGCTCACTGCAGACCACATGGCCGAAACCGGACCGCAGAGTGGACCGCTCCAGCCGCTCCATTTTGCGCGTGGTTATAGCGGAGTAAGCGCCGCGAAGCGAGCCGCCACGATATCGCCGCATGATTTCCGATTCGATATTGTGCCAGTTATAGACGACGCGCGGCGCGCCGCCGACGGCTTCCGCGATCGGCTTCACGTACGCCGCCATGTGAATGCTGTCCAGATGAATCAGATCATAACGCTGGCCGCGGGCAACGCGGGAAATGGCAGATGACATCTCGCTGGAGGTGTAATTGAGCACCGGCAGGGGCCAGTGGCCGGTCAGCCCGCGGGCGATTTTCCACGGGGTGTAGGCGCGCGGCCGGGAGACGGAAATCACTTCACGGCAGAACGGAAGATCAGAGCGGGAGAGCGGCAGGAGGCCAGGCTCGGCGAAATGTACGTGAGTGAGTTCGGCCTGTTCCCCAAGGGCGCGGGCAAGATAATATTCCCTGAGTTTTGCGCCACTCAGCAATGGCCAGCATTGCCGCGGGGAAAGGAGGAGGATTCGCATGAGTGGCCGCGGCCAGCAGTCACCGGGCACGCCGATCGGATGTTCTCTCTACTGTAGCGCCGTCGAATTGTCCGCATCGCGCCAACGCGGCAGGGCCCAACGCCGGCAGGCTGGGGTTCGCGGCCGTGTCAACGCAGCCGCTACAATATTGGTGACCGGAAGCGGGCCCTTAGCTCAGCGGTTAGAGCAGCGGACTCATAATCCGTTGGTCGTAGGTTCAAATCCTACAGGGCCCACCAATTCTTGAGTGTCCGGCCTCTGTTCGCCGGTTTGATACCATCGAATTTCATAACAGGAAATCCCATGGCAAAACTCTCTATTCGCGATCTGGACCTTAAGAACCAGACTGTTTTCATCCGCGTGGACTTCAATGTTCCACTCGCACCCGGCGGCCAGGAAATCAGCAGCGACAAGCGCATACGCGCCTCGCTCCCTACCATCAAGTACGCGCTTGAGCAGGGCGCGGGCGTTATTCTCGCCAGTCACCTGGGCCGGCCCAAGGGCAAGCCGAATCCGGAAATGAGCCTCAAGCCGGTGGGAGCGCGTTTGGCCGAACTGCTCGGCCGGCCCGTCAAAATGGCGCCCGATTGCATTGGCGGAGAAGTCGCCGCTCTGAAGCCAGCGCCAGGTGAAGTTCTGCTGCTCGAGAACCTGCGCTATCACGCCCACGAAGAGAAGAACGACGCCGAATTCTCGAAACAACTGGCCGCGCTGGCCGACCTGTACGTCAACGACGCGTTTGGCTCGGCGCACCGGGCGCACGCCTCCACGGTGGGGATGATTCAGTTCATGCCGAGGGCCGCGGCCGGCCTGCTGATGGACAAGGAGCTGCAGTGGCTGGGCAAGGCCACTACGAATCCCGAACGCCCCTGCATCGCGATTCTCGGAGGCGCCAAAGTTTCCGACAAAATCGAAGTGATCCAGAACCTGCTGAAGTTTGCAGACCTGCTGTTGATCGGCGGGGCCATGGCTTACACGTTTATGCGCGCTCAAGGGAAGACGACCGGCCGCTCGCTGGTAGAGGAAGATAAGATCGACCTTGCGAAGATACTGCTGGCCGTTTCCGGCGCGAAACTAAAGCTGCCGGTGGATCACGTGGTGGTGGCCGAATTGAAAGAAGGCGCTCCGTTCGACGTTGTGGAAGTCATTCCCGATGACAAGCTCGGAGTAGACATCGGGCCGAAGACTATCGCGGCTTTCGAAGCGGAGATCGCCGCCGCGAAGACCATCATCTGGAACGGGCCGATGGGCGTGTTCGAAAAGCCTCCGTTCGATAAAGGCACGGTGGCGCTGGCCCGGGCAGTGGCGAATTCAGGCGCGATTTCGGTGGTAGGCGGCGGCGATTCCGAGAAGGCCATCAAGTCGGCCGGCGTCTCCGACAAGATCACGCACATCTCCACCGGAGGCGGCGCGTCGCTGGAGTTTCTGTCCGGCCTCGAGCTGCCGGGCGTGGCCGCGCTCACCGATAAGTAAACCCACCCAGGCATCTAACAGGATGCTGGAAAAGGCTATCTGGTCCCCGCTCCGTCACCGTCGCGGTTCGGTAGCCACCTGCAAACACGTAGCTGCGTTTCCGAGCCGCGCGTGTAAACAAGCGGTTTTCGGGCTTTTTCAGCAGCATCCTAATCTTCCGGGTACGATTTCGTTCTGTACACACCCTGGTCCGGATTCCAGAAAGCGAAGCCGTGTTGTTCGGCGACCTCCAGACCGGCGCGCAGGCCCGCCTCACGCAGAACACGGTCTCGCCCGGCTTCATCGGTGTAGTCTTCGAAATCTAGGTTGTACAGAGCGCGGATGAGCCCGTCGTAATCGCGGCGAGTGCGCTCCATGAAAAACTCGGCGTCGCCTCCGCGGATCTGATGCAGATGCAGATCGTGATCAAGCGCGAAGGTTCTGATCTTCCAGGTGAGGTCAGGTCCAATCCACCACTGCACGGTGTCCGGCGTCTCGCGATCGGCAGGCTCGCGACGTCCTTCGATGTGGCTGCTCCGAATATCGAGAATGGCGAGGATCAGGGTACGCCGGTTCATTGAGGCATTTTCGCACGCGCATACCACCTTCCTCGTACCGGGAATAGAACCAGGAGCGGGGTTACTCCTGGGTATTTTCTTCCGCAAAACCCAGTGTCATACTCCATCTGCTGATGAGCAGTCTAAAGACGGTTGGAGTTGTTGCGTGCGCCGTCGTGGCGTGTGCCGCGTCACCGATATACACGGTTACGGATCTGGGCAGCCTGGGTGGGAGCACAGCGACAGCCTTCGCCGTGAGCGCCAACGGTCAGGTGGCCGGGTGGGCGGTGAATACTCTGGGAGACACCGAAGCGGTGGTCTACGGCGGCACGGGACCCATGGCGCTGGGCGCGGGGCAGGCCACGGGCATCAACAGCCTCGGCCAGGTGTCAGGCACGGTCTGGAGCGGCGGTGTGGCGCAGGGCGTGATCTGGTCCGGCGGAAGCAGTATCGATCTTGGCGCCGGCACATCGGCAGCGGCCATCAACGACGCAGGTCAGGTGGCCGGCTCCGGCAGCGATGCGTTTCTCTATCAAAACGGGGCACGAACAGACCTGGGGACGCTTCCCGACGGCAACTGGACGCTGGCCGAGGGCCTGAGCGCCGGCGGCGACGTGTCCGGCTATGGCGATACCGCATCGGGGATCCGCGGGTTCGTGTGGACGGGCGCGGGCCTGCTGGAACTGGGCACGCTTGGCGGCAACAGCAGCTACGGCATGGCCGTGGATGATGCGGGCCTGGTTGCCGGAAGCGCCGCGGTTGGAAGCGGCTACCTGAATGCGGCATCGTGGTGGAATGGAACGGTCACGGATCTGGGAACGCTGGGCGGCAACAACAGCTACGCCAACGGGATCAATGACGCGGGCACGATTGTGGGTTACTCCTGGACCACGGGCAACGCGGGTACCCACGCCTTTATTTTTCTGAACGGAGTCATGGTGGATCTCAACTCGCTGCTGGCTCCGGCGGACAGCGGATGGGTAATCACCGCCGCTTACGGTATCAATGATTCGGGTCAGATTGCGGGGGAAGCGCTGTACGACGGCCAGGATTACGCGGTGCTGCTCAACGATCCGCAGTCCCCGCAGGCTGGCGCCGGATCGGCCGCGCCGGAGCCGGCCACGTGGATTCTTGCTGGCGGGGCGCTGATGCTCGGTGGCGCGCTACGCGGCAGGGTCAACCGACTACGCTGATGGCCGGCGGTGAGGACGGCGCGGGATCGCTGGCGCGCATCCGTTCGAATAATCTCATTTGCCCAAGGGAAGCGCGGTAGAAGGCGGAGAGCTTCTCACGAATCCGCCGGCCGTCTTCGAAGGCGCTCAGCAGGCGTTCCCTCAGCGGCTCACTCAGGTCTGGTTGATCTGCGGCCGCGATGGCGCGGACGGCGTCATCACGTTCGGCCAGGGCCGTCTCGATGTGCACGGCGTCGAAAGAGGAGCATTCGAGCAATCGTTGGTTGGCCCGCTCCAGTTGTGTGATCGCCCTCGCGGCGTCGATCCCGGTCTCAGCCGTTGGGGTTCGCCTGGTATCCATAAGTCGAGTAGTTCATGGCCTCAATGGTGGTGCTCAGGATGTTCTGCTGGCTCTCGAGGTCCGCAATCGCGGCGTCCTGAGCGGCCAGTTGCTGTTGCAGATCCGTCTGCATCTGGGAAATCTGCGTTGCTTTGGTCTCGATCTGGGTCTGAAGATTCTGGTCAGTGGTGTTGTATCCCGTCACCTCGCTTTGGATCAAGCCGGTGTCCGGGTCGCCCAACTGCGTGAAGTTCGAAGCCAGGGAGGCGAAACCCGTAGTGGTGGACCCCAGCCAGGCGAACGCAGATTGAAGCTGCGAAGACGAAAAACCGTTCACCACCGGTCGGGTCAAGGGTCATCTGTCCGGTATCGCTCATGGTGATGCCCATATCGGACAAGCTCTGTACGGCCCCCGTCCCCTGGTAGGAAACGAGCTGCTGCATGTTCTGCTCGATGGAGTTGATGACCGGGTCGCCAACCAGCGGCCCCCCGCCCGTTCCCACCTGCGCGTTCACCGCCGTGAGGAGGCTGTTGTAGTCGCTGACAAAGCTGCTGAGCGCGCTGGAGAGCTGGCTGGGGTCTGAATTCAGCGAGACGGTTACGGTGCCGCCGGGATCGGTTTGCAGGACGTTGAGAGTGAGGCCGGGGATGACGTTGCTAATGGTTGTGGAGGGGCTGTTCACGCTGATGTTGTTGTCGAGCGTGAAATCCGTGTTGCTTCCCTGATTGCTGGCGGTGAGAAAGTCGGCGGGATGAGGCCCGGCAGGGTCTTCGGTGAGCGTCAGCGTGGTCGCGCCGGGCCCGTTCGCGGTAACCGACAAGTAGTCTTCGTTGTTTCCAGCCGTGATGATACTCGCGGTGACCGGAATACTGTTGCCGCTGGAATCCGTCGCGCTGTTGATGGCGTTTTCGAGCCCCTGCAAATTGTTAGTGGTGCTGGTGAGGTTGATGGTTGCGGTCTGGCTGCCCAGGGTCAGTTGCATGGTTCCGCTGGGCGAGACCGTGGTGGTGCTCGCGTCGGCGAAGCTGGCGGTCGAGGTCTCCGAGGCCGCCGACGCCACCGACGTTATATTCGAGATGGTGTATGTCGTCGGCGTCAGGTTGCCGTCCACGGTCCCGGTAACAGTGGCGGGATCCGAACTGGTGGCGCTCAGGGCCTGGCTCGCCGCCAGCGTGCCGAGGCTGGTGAGGTCTCCGGCTACCGCGTTGACCGAACTTTGCAGGCTGCCCAATGCCGCCACCTTCGATACCACCGCCTCGTCCTGGCTCTGCAAGGCGGTCACCGGAAGCTCGGCGATCTGCACCGCGCGCGTCAGCACGGATTGCAGGTCGCTTGAATACTGGCTCACTCCGACGAACGTTTGCGGCGCCAGCAGGGCCGCTACCGTGGCCGCCGTCGACGATGCCGATGAGGTGGAACTGAGAGAAGAAGCTGAGGTGCCCATATGCTACTCCGCATTCTCCTCATCGGCACGAAGCGGCGCGCGCAAGAGTACACCCTCTGTCGTCGCGGGGATACGAGTGCACAATGGAAAGATGGCCACGAACCCTCAGGCTGGAAAACCCGCGACTCCGTCCATGCTGGTGAACGTCCCCCGGCTGGTCACCGCCTATTACACCGGTCAGCCGGACCCGGCCGTGCCGGCCCAGCGCGTTCAGTTCGGAACCTCCGGACATCGCGGCAGCTCGTTCACGGATTCGTTCAACGAAGCCCACATCCTGGCCATTACCCAATCCATTTGCCGCTATCGCGCGCAAAACGGCATTGACGGCCCGCTGTTCCTGGCCATGGACACCCACGCCCTCGCCGAGCCCGCTTTCGCCACCGCGATGGAAGTGTTGGCCGCCAGTGGCGTGGAGGTTATGGTGGATTGCGACCTCTTGTACACGCCCACACCGGCTCTCTCGCATGCCATTCTCACCTACAACCACGGACGAAAGAGCGGCCTGGCCGACGGCATCGTTATCACTCCTTCGCACAATCCTCCCGAGGACGGCGGCTTCAAGTACAACCCGCCCAACGGCGGCCCCGCTGACACGCATGTGACGAAGTGGATTGAGGACGACGCGAACGGAACCCTGGAAAAAGGCCTCGACGGCGTGCGTAGAGTGCCCTACGCGCGCGCCATCGGCGCCGGCACCACGCATAGGCACGACTACATCAGCGCCTATGTTCCCGATCTCGCCTCGGTCGTCGATATGGACGCCATTCGCGGCGCCGGGTTGAAAATCGGGGTGGACCCGCTGGGCGGCGCGGGCGTCTACTACTGGCCGCGCATCGCGGAATACCACAAAATCCCGCTGGATATCGTCAACACGGCCGTGGACCCAACGTTCCGCTTCATGACCGTGGACTGGGACGGCCGTATCCGCATGGACTGCTCCTCCCCCTATGCGATGGCCAGCCTGATCGCGCTCAAAGACCGCTTTGATATCGCTTTCGCCTGCGACACCGACCACGACCGCCACGGCATCGTCTCGCGCAGCGTGGGCCTGCTGAATCCCAACCATTATCTTGCCGTGGCGATCTCGTACCTCTACCGCAACCGTCCCGGCTGGCGCGCCGATGCGGGGGTGGGCAAGACGCTGGTGAGCAGCAGCATGATCGACCGCGTGGCGGCCGATCTGGGCCGCCGGCTGATGGAAGTGCCGGTGGGGTTCAAATGGTTCGTGGATGGGCTGCTGGATGGCTCGCTCGGGTTTGGCGGCGAGGAAAGCGCCGGGGCATCGTTCCAGCGCCGCGACGGCACGGTTTGGACCACGGATAAAGACGGGCCTGTTCCGGCTCTGCTCTCCGCCGAGATGACCGCGCGCACGGGCCGCGATCCCGGTGAATTGTACAAGCAGCTCACCGAGCGGTTCGGCGAGCCCGTGTACGAGCGCATCGATTCCCCCACCAATCCCGCGCAGAAGGCTGCCCTGCTGAATCTCGCGCCGGAGGAAGTGACAACGAAAGAGCTGGCCGGCGAGCCGATTCAGGCCATCCTGACCAGGGCCCCCGGCAACGGAGCGCCGGTAGGCGGGATTAAGGTAGTGGCGGCCAGTGGGTGGTTCGCGGTGCGTCCCTCCGGAACCGAGGACGTATACAAGCTATACGCGGAAAGCTTTAAGGGCAAGGATCACCTGCAGCAACTGCAGGCGGACGCCAGAGCCCTGGTGGCCGCCGTGACTCCGAAAGCCTGATTGCGGCGCTGCGACGATTCGTTGTTACTGGAAGGTCCGAGAGCGGTAGATGGGGTCCGCCGCCTGCCTGCGGGTCGATTGCTAGTGTTTGCGAGCCTTAACCTTGCCCCATTTGGCTTTGGCAAAGTTCCGGTGCTTGATTTTGATGGGTTGGGCCACGTAGCGCTTGCGCTGTTGTCTTTTCGAGAGCTGCACGCGGGGACGCGCTTCGATCGCCGGCGCAAGGCCCAGGACCAACAACAGAACGCCGCATAGGACGCGTCTCATGGCCGTACTATCGGCCGGACACGCCGCCAGCATTAGGTCCGGGCCGCTCAGGCCTGGGGCGTCTGAGGCTTGTCCGGTCCGGCGTTAGACGCTGCAGTAGGTTCGGCGGTGTCGCTGATGGCCTTTTTGAAGTTCCGAATCCCTTCGGCCAGACCCTTGCCGAGCTCGGGGAGCTTCTTGGGACCGAAAATGAACAATGCCACGACCAAAATCACGAGCAGGTGCCGCGGCTGGAGAATTCCTTCGAACATAGATACCTTCCTCTGCTGCCGGAACGTCGGAGACGTGAGTTGCTGTCAGCTTGCGGCAGCGCCTCGGCGCAAAGTGCGTGCGGGCAAGCGCGTCCGGGCGCGCTTGTCACTATTATGCCATGGAAATTCGCTCAGCGCACACCTTGACCTCCGGGGACGTTACCAAAGCGCTATCGGCGGTACACCACGCCGCCCTTCATCACGAAGGTCACCTTGCCAAGCACGCCGATGTCGGCAAGCGGGTCGCCGGACACGGCGATGACATCGGCCAGGTAGCCCGCCTTAAGCGCGCCGATCTGCCCTTGCCAGCCGAGCAACTTCGCGCCGTTCAGGGTGCCTGCCTGCAGCGCGGCCAGCGGTGTCATCCCATACTGCACCATGAGTGTAAACTCGCGCGATTGCGTGCCATGCGGAAACGGGCCGACGTCCGAGCCCATGGCGATGGGCACGCCCGCTGCAAGCTGCCTGTTAAATTCGCGGGCGTGGAACTCGAGCACCGCGCGCTCCCGCGCCGCGGCCTCGGGGGAATCCGCGTGATGGGCAAAGTATTCGATGATGGTGAAGGTTGGCACCGCGAAAATCTGCTTCTCGCGCATGAGACGCATGGTCTCTTCGCTCAGTTGGAAGGCATGATCAATGGAAGCGACACCGGCCTGCGCGGCGTAGAGGGTTCCCGGCTCGCCGGTAGCGTGGACGGCCACGCGAGTGCCCACGCGCGCGGTCTCCCGCACCGCCTCGCTCAGTTCGGCCGCGGTGTATTGATACGGCGTAGTGAAACGGCCGTCCTGGATGCTGTCATGGCCGGTCTCGTAGATTTTGATGAAGTCCGCGCCCTCCTTGAGTTCCTCGCGAATCACGGTTACCAGTTCCGCGGCGTTGTTGGCCCAGGTGGCGTTGGGCAGAACATGCTGCGCGGGATTGTAGCCAATGGCGTCTTCGTGCCCGCCGAGTATATCCACGGCGTTTCCGCTGATGCGCAGGCGCGGCCCGGGAACCAGCCCCTGATTGATGGCATCGCGCACCGCGGTATCCGCGGATCCAGCGCCTTCCGTGCCCATGTCGCGTTCGGCGGTGAACCCGGCCAGCAAATCGTCGCGAGCCGCCAGCACTGCCAGAATGGTCCGCCGCGGCACCGATTCCTGAACGGTCTGCAGATCTTCCGCCCCCGGATGCAGAAAGAGATGAACGTGCGCGTCCACCAAGCCCGGCAACAGCGTGCGGTCACCCAGGTCGATGATCTCGGCGCCGGCCGGATGCGCCACCGCCGAACCGGCTTCGGCGATCCGGTCGCCTTCCACCCGCAACTCGCCGGGGGTCAATGTCCGGCCGGTTTCGATATCCAGCATATGCGCCGCGCGCAGAATGATGGCGTGCCCGGGCGCGCCCGAAACGCAACCGGCCAGAATCAAACTGGCACACACAAACCTGAACATGGCCATTTGCGCCAGATCATACCATTTCCGGAAGCGGTCAGAACGCGTAGCCGACGGTGGCCTGCAATGCCCGCGGTTCCACAAAATGGGTGCCGCTGAACGTTGACAGGAAGTTGTAGAGCGCAACTTTGTTGGTCAGGTTGGTCACCGTAAGACGGAGAGAAACTTTGTTCCGGGTTTCACTATGAAAGACGTTGTCCGTCCCTACGGCCGCGTCGAACAGGTTCCGTGGCTGAACGCGGTCGGGGTTATGATCGTCGTTCTCCGTTCCGGTTGGCGGCAGTGTCAGCAGCGTGGACTTCACCGCTCCATTGCAACTGGTGATAGGCGCGCTCGCCGTCGCGGGGACGCCGTTGCAGGAGAGTCCGATATCCACCTGCTGGTTCGCCGTCAGCAGCATGGCCGCAGCCGCATCCGGCACGCCGCTCACCACCAGGCCGCTGTCGAAACGCCAGATGAAATCCACCCATGGCCCGTCCTTCTTCGGCTGGTAGCGCAAATTGGTGGTCTGCTGGAAGGCCTGATCGTGATCGATGCGAAACACCGTCGCCTGCGCCGCGGTGCCCTGGAAAATCAGGCCGCCCACTTCCGGCGGAAAATACCGCGCCCGCGTGTGCCCGAACGTCATGTATGCCTGGAAGCCATGATAATTGGTGGTGCTGAGGCGGCCGGTCACCCCGTCCACCTTCGAGTTGTGCCACGAGATCGGGAAGGTGAGCGGCGTATTGAATAGAACGTCGAAGTCGTAGGCGTTGTGCGTGAACTTCCAGAAATAGTCGCCGTCGAACAGAAGGAATCGGCCAATCTTCTGCTGCAAACCGGCGTTGAACTGGTTGCGCGCGCCCGGTTCGATGGGTACGCTGGCCTGCGCGCCAAAGATGTTCTGGGCCAGCCCGCCAGCGCCGGTGGAACTGGAGAGCAGCAGGTTCTCGTTGAACGGTGTTTCGAAAGTGCGCGAGTACGCGGCACGCAGCACGGTGCCCGTCGGTTTCACCAGATACGACAAACCCAGACGTGGTTGCGGCCCGTTCGCCGAGACCAGCCCATCGTATTCGTCGTCGCGGAAACCCGCATTAACTGTAAGCCCGCCGAATGTCATCTCATCGGTCACGTAGAAGGCCGCCTCGCTGATGGGACGGGCCGCGTGAAAGAAGAAAGGAGATCCGCCTCGCGTCAGGTCGTACGGAATCAGACCGGGCAGCAGACTCGGGTTCGCTTCATAGGTTGGATTGATGGTGCTGCAGGTAGCCGGATCGGTCACCCCGGGAAGCAACAGCGCATCGCCGCTGGAATCAAGGCAGACCGGGTTGAAATCGGGATCGGTGACGGCTATCGAGAAGGTTTCATCGAGCCGGGTTTGTTGCACCTGTGTTCCAAACTTCAGGTTGTGGCGGCCGTGGATGGTAGACACGTCGGCCTTGACGCCGTAGTTCGTCAGAAAGCGGAGTTGCGACTCGGTGACCGGTGTGTCGTCGAACGGATCGCGGCTCCCGTAATAATTTACCTGGTCGCGGCGGGCGTATGGATTCACGGTCAGCAGCGTCTTCGCGCCGAACGTGTGCTGATAGCCCGGCGCCACGTTCCACGTCATCACGCGCTGCTTTTGATCCTGGGTCAACTGATCGAAGCTGTTGGGCACCTGGAACCAGTTGCGTGCCACGAACAGATCGAGGTGCAGGATGTCATGGTCGTCCGGTTGGTAATCCACGCGGTCGAAGATGCTCTCATTATTCCCGATATCGTGGATCGGGAGGAGTTCGGGCGTGTCCAGAAAATGACCGGTCCGAACGCCGTTGAGCGCGACGAAGTCCCCGAACTTCGGTCCGCCGATGCCGAACGTGGCGCCTTCATCCCAGGTTCCGAACGTACCCCAGGAGCTGTCGATGGTACCGAAGGGTTGCTGCGCTCCGAGGCCCGACTTCGTGGTCGCGTTCACCACCAGGCTCGACTTGTCCCCGAACTCCGCGTCGGGTGCGCCGGTGATAATCTCCATGCTCTGAATTGCGTTCGCGGGAATTTGCGTCGAGAAGACTTTGCTCTGCTGATCGCTGACCGTTTGTCCATCGAAGACGAAGCTCACCTGCGCGTGATCGCCCAGCGGATGGAAGAATCCGTTCGCGTCGCTGGCCGTTCCGCCGGTGCTGTTGTTAATAATGTCGCTGAGGCCGGCCGTGGGATCGATACCGGGCAGCTTCGCGAAGGTGATGGAATCCGTATCGGTGTGCGCGGACGTGTCCGTTTCCACCATGGCGCCGTTGGCTTGAACCTCCACTGAAGTGCTCTCCGTAGCCAGGTTGAGCGCGAGCGTCGCAGTGACGGGAACGGTGCCGCGTATGTCCACTTCCTGAGTAGCCGGTGAGAACGATGGAGCCCGGGCGGTCAGGTGATAGCTGTTGAAAGGCACATTGTTGAACCGGAACGCGCCGAGACTATCCGTTTTCACAGACTGGTCATAGCCCGTAGTCGGATTGCGCAGTTCGACTTCCGCGCCCGCGATGATCGCGCCGGATTGATCGGTTACGGCGCCGCCGACGGTGCCGCTGGAGATGGATTGCGAAAGCGCTGGGATGGCCGCGAGAATGGCGAACCAGATGTATTTATGAAAACGGAATACCTGCACGATCTCCCTCCTTGTCGTGGAGCGGTCAAAGAATTGTCGGCCGACGGACGGCCAAAGACTAGATGGAGAAAGAGGATGCGGGCGGACCGCGAGATGAACGGAGGGTCGCGAAATGCTCTATGGGGCGCCGTTCGGTTTCCCGAACACCTTGCCAGACCACCGCGGTGGGCGGAGCAAATTGAACGACGGCTATGGCCTGGCCAACCGGAAGATGGCTGGCGTTGCAGATGGGACAACAGTGATCCGTATCGCTATGTTCGTGGGTCGCGGAGACGGTCTGCACGCCAACAACGCAGGCAAGCAGCAGCGCCGCAATGAGCACCCTGCCTAACCCGCGTGCTGCGAATACACGAATCACGTGCCTGTTTGACGGGCGCCGCGCGCGTTCGGTTGCAATGTTTGAAGGGTCCCAAAAATGAGAATGGGCCGTCAGCCAGGGACGGCCCATTCTTCGAAGCTTCGCTTATCCAGCTCAGGGGCGAATTACGTTCTCGGCCTGCAGGCCCTTTGGCCCTCGCTTGACCTCGAACTCCACCTCGCAGCCTTCATCCAGACTCTTGTATCCATTCATCTGGATGGCTGAGAAGTGTACGAACACGTCATCGCCGTTGGAGCGCTGGATAAATCCATACCCCTTCGCGGCGTTAAACCATTTCACGGTGCCTTTTTCTCTCACTACTTATCTCCTACTCTGGGTGCACTGAGCCTCAAGGGCGGCAGAAGCTGAATACACAACTCCGGCCCAGCCTCTTTGACACAGAACACATTTCTTGTTGAAAACTGACCCATAGTAACCTGGTCGGGTCCCTCGCGGCAAGTACTAGAATTGGCCTAACGTTAAGCAAGGAAAGATTTTTTTCGACTCGTGAGACGCCGGGCTGGTTTAGGATGGCTTCACGTGGCGCCACTGCCGCCAGATTGCTTACTGCAGGACTGCAACAGGCACGGGGCCGGATCAATACAATACAACAAGGATACCTTCTGATGCCGTGAGCGCTGCCCCGGCCCGGCTGGGCGGCTTCCATTAAGTACCAGTACTCTCATGACCAGAGGTCCGGGCCACCGGGGCGCGATAATCGATTGGAGCAAATGAACTCAGACGCTGGTACATCGCGGGTGGCGGTCCTTGGCCTTGGATACGTGGGATGTGTGAGCGCGGCCTGTCTGGCAAGCCTCGGACACGACGTCACCGGCATTGACCGCGACGACCATAAGGTCCGGAGTGTCCGCGGCGGCCGGGCGCCCTTCTATGAGCCTGGTCTCGAGGAGATCATCGCCGAGAACGTCGCCGCCGGCCGGCTCCGAGCCACGACCTCGGCCGACGAGGGTCTGACCGGCTCGGATATCGCGCTGATTTGCGTCGGCACGCCATCGGAGAAGAACGGCAATATCGGTCTGGATCAATTGCGCAGGGTCACCGAGGAGATCGCGGCGCACACAGTTGACCGAACCACGCGGCTGATCGTTGCCGTTCGCAGCACCGTCTTTCCGGGCACCTGCGAGGAGGTGGTAATTCCGGCTTTTGCGCGGGCGCGTTGCGTGGTGTCGGTGGTGTCGAATCCCGAATTTCTGCGCGAAGGCATGGCCATGAAAGACTTCATGGAGCCGTCGCTGGTGGTGGTGGGCGGCGGCGACCGCGAGGCCGTGGAAGCAGTGGCTTCGCTCTACGCGCGGCTGGGTGTTCCCGGGAACCTGATGTCACTGCGCACGGCGGAGATGATCAAGTACGCGTGCAATTCGTTCCACGCCGTCAAGGTCAGCTTTGCGAACGAGATTGGAGTGCTCTCGGACAAGCTGGGACTCGATGGCGCGGAGGTGATGCGAACGCTTTGCGCCGACATGCGCCTCAATATTTCGCCGGCTTATCTGCGACCGGGCTTCGCATTTGGCGGCTCCTGTCTGCCCAAGGATCTGCGCACGCTGACGTATCGGGCCAACCGGCTGGATCTGCAATTACCGCTGCTGGAAGCGGCCATGCCGAGCAATCAGCGGCATCTGGAGCGCGCGGTAGAGGCGGTACTCGAGATTCCGTCCAAGCGCATCGGAGTGATCGGCCTGGCTTTCAAGGAAAATACGGACGATCTGCGCGAGAGCCCGGTGGTGGCCATGCTCGAACGGCTCATCGGCAAGGGCCGGAGTGTGCGCGTTTACGACTCGCACATCCAGCTTGAATCGATCTACGGCGCAAACCGCCGCTTCATTCTGGAGGTGATTCCGCACATCGGCCGCCTGCTGGATTCGACCCTTGACCAGACCCTGGCGTGGGCGCAGCACGTCGTGGTGGCGCAGAAGCAGAGTCCGGAGATCGTTGCACGTATTCGGGCGAGCGGCCTGCCCGTGCTCGATCTGGTGAAGGCGGAGCGGTAAATCAGGAACGCGGCTGACGCCGCGTGTCCTACTGCACCGCGATGGTGACGCCGCCCTGCGACGAGACCGTGCCGATGGAGACCACGACGGCAACATTGCCCGTGGAAGCCAGGTCCGCGGGAACGGTCGCGTTCACCTGCATGAGTCCGGGGTAGTCGGGCGCCGGACCCGCAAACTGAACCGTAGCCGCCTCGCCGCCGACCGTCACGGCGAGCACGCCCGGTCCGAAGCCGGTCCCCCAGAGTACGATTACATCGCCGCGAGCGCACGGCTGCGCCGAAGAGTTCACGCTATTGTCCTGATTCAGCGCCGCCGCCTGCCCGGCGCCGCCTGCTTCCGTGAATAGAGCAGGGGTTGCGCTGGCTGTATTCGCGGTCACCGTTTGCGAAACCGCGCCATTTTGTAACACGGTGATGCTGACGGAGGCGCCGACGCTCACGGTGGCTGGCACCAGCAGATTAAGCTGACTTGGACCGGCATAGAACAGCGTGGCGGGCTGGCCAGCAATCTGCACGGTCACCGAAGATGGGTCGAATGCGCCGAACAGGCTCACAATCTCATTCGGAGAGATGGGCCCGGCGGCGAAGCTCGCGGCGCTGACCACCTGCGGAATGGACGATGTTGTGACGGTGGGTTCGGGAGTCAGAAGGCGAACGCGGTTGTTCCCGCTATCCACCACGTAGATGTTCCCCTGGCCGTCCTCCTTGACATCCGACGGCCCGCTGAGCAGGGCGCTAACGGCCGGTCCTCCATCGCCCGCGAATCCCGCCGCACCCGTGCCGGCCAGCGTAGTCACCACGCCCGCTGGCGTCATCGAGACGACGCTGTTGTTCAGGCTGTCGGCAACCAGAATATTCCCACTCGGGTCGATCGCCAGACCGGCAGGCTGCTTCAGCCCGGTGCCAAGCGAAGAGACCCACCCCGTCGAACTGACGAGAACTAATTGGGCGGAGCCGGACTGGGCTACGTACATATTGCCCTGTTGATCGAGGACCACGGCAATTGGCTGGGTCGCCGGAAGGTAGCTGGTACTGCCGTCGGACGCAAGCAGAGTCACGCGGCCGCCGCCGGTTTCCGCAATGTACAAGTTGCCGGACGCATCGGCGAACAAATACGATGGCGTGCTGAGGTTATCGAGGAGAGTGGAAATGGTTCCGGATGGTGTACGCTTTAATACCCTGCCGTTGCCGGTGTCGGCGATGAGCAGACTCCCGTCGGGCGCGAAAGCGACGGAGCGCGGGGCATTCAGAACGGCCGCGTCGCCCGTGCCGTAAACGGTGCTGGTGACGCCCTTCGCGGTCACTTCACGAATGCGATTCTCGCCCGTATCGGCAATGTACAGGTTTCCCGCCGCGTCAATGGCGCAACCTGCCGGCTCGGCAAATCGCGCGTCGTCAGCCGGCCCGCCGTCGCCCCATGCGCCGGGTCCGGTAAGACCGGCGATGACTAATGAATTCCCGCTCGCATCCACAGCCTGAACCACCGTACCGCTGGAGAAGATAATGGCGCCGGTGGCATTCAGTACCAGGGCGCGCGGATTGAACTGGCTCGAACCTGGAACAGGGGAATTGAGGTTCCCCAGCATCCCCGCGGCGGCCACATACAGGTTGCCTGCGCTATCGAATGTCAGGTCCACCACTTCGGGCACCTGCGCCACGGTGCTGATTACGCCAGCGGCAATCATGCGTATCCGGTCGTTACCGCTGTCGGCCACGTACAAGGAACCGCCGGAGCCCACGGCGAGTCCCGCAGGATAGGCCACCTGAGCAAGATTCGCAGCCGCGTTATCGCCGGAGAAGCCCGCTGATCCCGTGCCGGCGACGATGGTGAGATTTCCACTGGCGTCGATCTGATAAACATACTGGCCGTTGAAGTCAGAGAAGTAGACCAAACCATCCGGAGCCGCGACGGCAACATTCCTTGGCGACAGCAATTGCGCGGTGACCGCGCTGATGCCCGCGGCGGGGATGGTGTTGGGGAGTACAGTTCCGCCGCCCGCGATGGTGGTGATGATGCCGTTGACGTCGATGCGCCGCACGCGTGCGTTGCCGAGATCGGCGACATACAGGTTTCCGGCCTGATCCAATGCGATGCCGTAAGGCTGGTTCAGCTGGGCCGATGTCGCGGGGCTACCGTCACCGGAGAAGCCGGGCACTCCGGTGCCGGCGACAACCTGGAATGTCCCGTTGCCCACTATCTTGCGGATGCGGTTGTCGGCGGCGTCTGCAATGTAGATTGTTCCATTGCTGATGGCCACGCCCTCCGGTTGCAGCAGGGGCACGAGCGTGGGAATGCTGTTGTTCCCGGGGGCGTCACTTCCGGCCAGGGTCTCAATGTCGTATTGCGTAGAGGAGGAATTGGCCGTCGCGGCCAACGTAAACAGGAGAGTAGCTGTTAGTAGCACGGAGTACAACCCCAAGCACTACAGTGCCTGGACCGTGAAATAATCTCGCGAGAAGAACGCGGCTGACGCCGCGTGTCCGTCAGAAGATCAGCTCTTCGAGGCGGGAGCCCTTCACTACGATGGTCTCGTGGCGTTCCGGGCCGGTGGAGATGCAACCTACCTCCACACCGGTCCGCTCGGTTAGAAAACGCAAGTAGTCCACGGCGCCCGTGGGGAGATCCTCAAACCGCGCGAGGCCACGAGTGGAACCGGTCCAGCCGGGAAGACTCTCGTAAACCGGCTCGATGGCTTCGAGCGCGGTGGCTGTTGCCGGCATGTCGCAAATCTCTTTGCCGTCAATTTTGTAGCCCACGCAGACCGGGACTCGTTCCAAACCGTCGAGCACGTCCAGCTTGGTGATGACCAGACTGTCGAACCCGTTCAACATCGCCGTGTAGCGGAGCAGGGGCACGTCGAACCATCCGCAGCGCCGGGGCCGGCCGGTCACCGCACCGTACTCCTTTCCAGCCTTGCGGAGGTGCTCGCCCATCTCGCCCTCCAGTTCGGTGGGAAACGGTCCCGCGCCCACGCGCGTGATGTACGCCTTGGAAACGCCAATCACGCCGTTGATGCTGGTTGGGGGCACGCCGGCACCCGTACAGGCCCCGCCCGCCGTAGCGCTGGAAGACGTCACGAAGGGATAAGTGCCGTGGTCGACGTCGAGCATGGCGCCCTGCGCGCCCTCGAAGAGCACGCGTTTTCCGCGGGTCATCGCGTCGTTCAGCAGCCGCGACGTGTCGCAGACCATCGGCTCGATGCGCCGCGCAAATTCGCGATACTGCTCGCGGATCTGCCCGTAGTCGATGGTGTCGGGAATGCCGAAGGTGCGCGCCAGCAACTGCTTGTCTTCGGCCAGCGCGTCGTAGGCCGTTTCAAAGATGGCAGTCTCATACAGGTCGGCCACGCGCAGGCCGCGGCGGCCGATCTTGTCTTCGTAACAAGGGCCGATGCCTCGCGAGGTGGTGCCCAGCGCGGTCCGGTTCGCCCGGTCTTCGGACATCTTCTCGACGATGCGATGGAACGGGAAAAGCACGTGCGCGCGATTGCTGAGGGCCAGTTGCGCTCGCACGTCGATTCCCATGGATTCGAGCGTGCCCATCTCCTCCAGCAACGCTGCCGGGTCTATCACGACGCCGTTGCCAATTACCGCGCGGACGCCAGGCCGCAGGATGCCGCTGGGGATCAGCTTGAGGATGAACTTTCGCTCGCCGATGAAGACCGTATGGCCGGCGTTATGGCCACCCTGGTAGCGGGCAACGATGTCGAAATTTTCTGAGAAGAGATCGACAACTTTCCCTTTTCCCTCGTCACCCCACTGGGCGCCAAGCACAATGACATTTCGCATGAATAGCGGGACCGATTCATTTTACCGTACCTGGCGCGGCGAGCCGGTTGACGAGAGGCAGGGCGCGGGCCCTGCCCCACAGTCTCATTTGCGGGCTTTGGGGTGAGACTTGTCGTAGACGGCCATTAGATCCGCGAGAGATACCTGAGTGTACTTCTGCGTGGTGGAGAGGCGCGCGTGTCCCAACAGTTCCTGAATAGAACGCAGATCCGCTCCAGCGCTAAGCAGGTGGGTGGCGAACGCGTGGCGGAAGCTGTGCGGATGCAGGGACGCATCGCCCGCAAGAAATCGCGCATAGAAGGCGACAATTCCGCGAGCGCCGCGATCGGTCAGCCGGCGCCCGTTTCGATTCACGAACACCGCCGTTTCTCCGGCAACGGCCTGGCGCTCTGTGAGATATTGCTCCAGCGCGATGGCCGCTTTCCCTCCATATGGCGTTTGCCGCTCTTTTTTCCCTTTGCCACGAACGCGCACCCAGCGCGAGGAGAGATCGAAATCCTCCAGGTTGAGGCCGCACAGCTCGCTGATGCGCAACCCGGAACCGTAGAGCAGCTCAAAGATAGCCAGATCGCGTCTGGGGAACGGCCGTTCGATCTTCCCGGCGGCGATGGCGTCCAATAGCGAGTTGGTCTGCTCTTCGGTGGGTACGCGCGGCAACGTCTTTGGAGCTTTCGGCGTCTTCACGAGGCGCGCCACGTTCTTCTCAACCACTCCCTCGCGCAGCAGGAAACGAAGCAGTGAGCGCACGGCGGCCAATTTGCGCCGGATGCTGACGGTGGTCAGGTTCAGCTCGTAGAGATGCGCCATCCATTCACGGATGAGCAGCACGTCAAATTCAGCGGGCACCGGCGGGGGACCTTCGGGAGGGGTCAGATACGCGAGGAACTCGTGAAGGTCCGTGGCGTAATTCCGCACGGTGTGCGCGGACGAGTTCTGGCGGCGGAGCTCGTCCAGAAACCGGTTGATTGCCTCAGAGAGTTGCATCGGCCGTCCGGTAGCTTTCCAGCGCCTCCAGAGCGCGGCGGCATACTTCGGCGTGACGCGCCTGCTTGTCGTGCCGGAAGCGGTGGCGCGCTTCCTCCTCCAGCTTCGGGAGCAGATCGAAGGTGATATTCGCCGGCTGGTAGTTGGAAGCGTCGGCGCCAGAGATGTACGCACACAGCGATCCCAGGGCGGTCGCACGAGGCGGCGCCACCGGGTTCCCGCCCGAAGCGAGGCACGCCGCATGCCGCCCCGCCAGCAGGCCGGTGGCGATGGACTCCACGTAGCCCTCCACGCCGGAGATTTGCCCGGCGAACAGAACATCCGGCCGCGAGCGGAGTTGCAGCGACGGCGACAGCAGGGCGGGCGCGTTGATGTACGTGTTGCGGTGGATCTGGCCATAGCGCACAAACTCGGCGCGCTCAAGGCCGGGGATCATGCGGAAGACGCGCGCCTGCTCCGGGAAGCGCATGTGATTCTGGAAACCGACCAGGTTATAACTGTCCGCGCGCAGGTTCTCCTGGCGAAGCTGCACCACCGCCCAGGGGCGCCGGCCATCGCGCGGGTCGGCCAGCCCCATGGGTTTCATGGGACCGAAGCGCAGCGTCTCGCGCCCGCGACGGGCCAGCTCCTCAATGGGCAGGCACGCTTCGAAATAGCAGGCGCTGTCTTCGGCAATATGGGAGGGGACGTTGGCGGCTTCGAGCAGCGCGTCGAGGAAGCGCTCGTACTGGCCCTTATCGAACGGGCAGTTGATGTAGTCGTCCGAATGGTCCATCGATTTGCCGTACCGCGAGGCGCGGAAGGCGATGGACATGTCGATGGATTCGGCTTCGACAATCGGGCTGATGGCGTCGTAGAAGAACAGCCGCTGTGACCCGGTGATGCGCGCGATGTCGGCGGCCAGCGTATCACTGGTGAGGGGCCCGGTGGCGACGATCACCACGTCTTTTTCGGGCACCCGCGCAACCTCTTCGCGGCGGATTTCGATCAGCGGATTAGCCTCTACCTCTCGCGACACTTCCTCCGCGAAGACGACGCGATCCACGGTGAGCGCATGCCCGGCGGGAACGCGAGCGCGCCACGCGGCCTCGATGAGGAACGATCCCAGACGCCGCAATTCCTGCTTTAGCAGCCAGGGGGCGGTGTTCTCCTGTTCGCTCTTCAGGGAGTTGCTGCAGACAAGCTCGGCGAAGCGGGCGGTGTGGTGCGCCGCGGTCTGGCGAACCGGGCGCATCTCATACAGAATTGCCGGCAAGCCCGCGCGCGCCACCTGGAGCGCCGCTTCAGCGCCGGCTAGTCCGCCGCCGATCACATGAACGGGAATCACTGTTGACCAGGATAGCGGACCAGGGAGCGCGAAATCTTCCGCGCCCGCCAAAAGGACGAAATGCCGAAGCAGGCAAGGAAGAGAGCGAAGCCGAACCCGGCCGCCATCACCAGCACGGCCTCGCCGTCGCTGGCTGCGCGCCGCCAGGTAGACATGGCCACGAGCGCGGCCAGTAACAGGAAAACGAATCCAATGAATTGATTCCAAAGAATGCGGGCCGGCCGGATGACCGCCGGCAGGATATGATGGAGGAACTTGCCGGCCAGTGCAAACATGCTTCTGTTGCCAGTGTAACGAACCAGCTGGCGGGGGGCCGGCGGCGGGTGTACTATCTACTGAAATGGCACTTTGCTGACGATATGATGGTTGAGACGGGGAAAGTATGAAACCTGTGTTGACCCCTGCTCATCTCGTAAGCGGGGGTGGCGCCGACAGCCTTCCGGGGAGCCGATAGGGGAGAGGTACTTATTTGGACGACCGACTCAAGGAGTTGATGCAGGAGTTGGGGAACGCGATCAACGAGTCGCTCTCTGACTCCGACCGTATCGCTGGCGCCATCGGCGAAATCAAGCGCGCCGGGTACGACGTATTTCTCGTCCTTGAGGCTACTATTGGGTTCAACAAGCGCGAAGAGGGCGACGAGGAGTCCTCCGAGCAGGGTGACTCCGAGGAAGCAGAGGCGCCCATCAAACGCAGATTCGAAGCAGGCAAGATTCGCCTGACCACCCAGGATCAGAAGTTTCTCAAGGCTCTCAAAATCTCCATGGACGAGGAAGCAGAGCGCTAGCGCCAGCTGCCCGTCATTCCGCCAGCGACAAATCCGCCAGTGACGATTCTGAGATCGCGATCAGATGGAGAGGAACGCCTTCCGCACCGTCTCCAAGTTCCGCGCTCGGCACAACCACCACAACGGCCTGCTCATTCACCTTCAGGGAATTGACGTGCCGCTGCCGTTCCACGGCGTATTTCAACCGGCGCGCCAATGGTTCCGCGTCCAGCTCGGATTTCACCAAAAAGTCCTGCGCGCCCTCCCGCAATAGCAGGGCTTCCAGCGAACCATCCGGTACATCCGCGATCACCAGGATGGGCGTGGCCGGCGAAACACTGGAGACGGCCATGTACGTTTCGTGCAGCACGCGGCTGTCGGGAAGGCTGAGCTTAAGCAGAATCGCTTCGAATCCGCCATCGACGGCCAGATCGCACGCTTCCCCGGCAGTGGCCGCGAACACCGCCTCCCATGCGATCCATTGCGGCCAGATCCTCGCTTCGGCCGCTTCCGCAAGGAGCTCACGAAGGAATCGCTCGTCCTCGAAAGAGTCTTCCACGACGAGTAGCCGTAATGTTCGGTTGGCTGCCACCCGCTAAGAAGTGGCGCGAGGCGGACGCGGCTCTCACTCCTCGTCGAGCCGGTATTCCTTCAGCTTGCGATAGAGCGTGGTCCGACCGATGCCCAACAGATGCGCGGCCACGGCGCGATCGCCCCGTGTGTACTCCAGTGCCCCGAGGATGGCCTGCTTCTCTACGTCGGCGAGAGGAACAACCGGACAAGAGGGAAGAGCCGCAACCGCAACGGGAAGGTCGTCGGGCGGCTGGGTGCCGGCCATGGGCCGGCCTTGCTGGTCGTGCGCGGGGGCAACGTGCGCGGAAGCGGCGGCCGCGTGGGCCAGCGACTGCGCGCGATTAATGGCTACATGATGCTGAAGGCTCGACGGCAAATCCAGCACGTGCAGCAGCGGCCCCGAATTTATGGCCACCATGTGCTGGATGCAGTTCTCGAGTTCGCGCACATTGCCAGGCCAGTCGTAGCCGAGCATCGTCTCCAGCGTTTCCTGCGAGAGAGAATGCGCTCGCCCGTAGCGCGCGAGGAAATGCCCGATCAGTGCGGGGATGTCCTCGCGGCGGTCGCGCAGCGGAGCGAGCCGGAGGTTCACAACATTCAGCCGGTAGTACAGGTCGCGCCGGAACGTTCCCTTCTCCACTTCCTTTGCCAGATCGCGATTGGTGGCCGCGATGACGCGAAAATCAGAGCGGCGCTGCAACAGCGAGCCGACTGGCCGGAACTCCTTCTCCTGCAGCACGCGCAGGAGCTTGGATTGCAGATCGAGCGGCACCTCTCCGATCTCGTCAAAGAAGGCCGTTCCGCCGTGCGCCGCCTCAATGAGGCCGGTCTTTTGTCCTATGGCGCCGGTGAACGAACCCTTGGCGTGTCCGAAGAGTTCGCTTTCCATGAGCGGCCCCACCAGCGACGAGCAATCGATCGGCACGAAGGAGCCAGCGGGATCGACGTCGTGGATGGCCCGGGCAATCACTTCCTTGCCGGTTCCGGTCTCACCCAGCAGAAGCACGGGCCAGCGGCCCTTGCCGAGTTTTTCCACCAGCCTCAGGATGTGCCGGATCCTGGGGGATTGGCCAACGATCACGTGTGGTTGAGCCTGATCGATCATCGTAAACCGAGAGAGGCGCTTCCCCTCTCGTTATCTATAGTGTAGTGACCAACAAAAACTCTACCCCGAAGTTGGCCCCCGACATAGCCCGCATATGCGGTGGATCGCCCGCACAAGCGCGGGGATTGGCAACTCACTGGCTGGCTCCCACGGAGGAATCATCGAGACGAACGATGAAACAATGGTCCGCTTCCCCGCCGAGCCGTTGTTCCAGTTGTTCCGCTTGTGCTTCGGTGGTTTCGCGTCCCACCAGGACTCGCCACAACGGCGGGCTTCCCTGACGCGACACCAGGCGCGCGGTACCGAACTGCTGCTCCATACTGGAGCGAACCTCCTCGGCGCGCGCACGATCCGCGAACGCTCCCACCTGCACCGCGTAGGTCGTGGCCGCAACTGGCGTGGAGAGAATGTCCAGACGAACCCTGGCGACGCCCGGGCCGATCATATCGATACGCTCCGCGGCGGCGTGCGAGAGATCGATGATGCGTCCGTCGACAAACGGGCCGCGGTCGATAATACGCACGTCGATGGTCTTTCCGTTGTCGAGATCGACCACGCGGACCCTTGTTCCAAAGGGCAACGTACGGTGCGCGGCCACCAGCGTTTCCATGTCGTAGATTTCGCCGTTCGCCGCCTGACGGCCGTCGTAAGGATGACCATACCAGCTTGCGAGGCCCGTTTCACCGCTCTTCGGAGCATTTGCTGGAGGACCTGCAACCGGCGCGTGCGCGCCGCGCCGCTTCGCGCATCCCGCGAGTGCAAGGGCGCAGACGATGCCGATGAGCGCGCAGCACGCGGCTGGCGTATTGCTCCGTGCGCGTTGCTCGCGGTGCTGGCGCATCTACACGGATGCTAACGCGCCTGGCTGTCCGCAGGCAAGAACAAAGCGCATGCAAAATGGTCTGAAGGGCTCCAGAACAATTCGTTATGGCGATGTTTTGGGCTTTGAGGAGGCTGCGAGGGGCCTCGCGCAACCCGCAACTCTCATTTTTTTCTTGACTTTCATTCCGATCCACTTTATATATGAGTCACGGCGCAATCCTTCGGGGTTGCGCAAATTTGATGTTAGGGAGAATCAATCGATGAAGAACGCTGCAAAGAAAGCTGCCAAGAAGGCTGCCAAGAAAGCGCCCGCAAAGAAGGCGAAGAAGTAGCCTCGGCGCCGATAGGCGCCACAGCCAAGGGTTCATGCAACAGGCCCCGATTCAATCGGGGCCTTTTTTATTGGGACACGCAGCGCGAGCCGCGCCGTTGTGGAAACCCCAATGAAATTGGGCCTCCGAAGCATTCCTTGTACCCTCCTCGCCCTGCGTCTCCCCGGTATGACGATAGCTGGCCGGAGTTCCCATCCGCTGGTATCCTCGCCTTCATTCTGCTCCGCGGTCCGGCGCCGGCCGCCGGCAATTTCGCGGATGTCAGGGTGGATTGCACCGCCCGGTGGCAGTCACGCCATCGCCGGAGGGACGTGATCAACCCCGCAGGTTCTGCCGGAGACTCTGTCGTTCATTAGGATGTTCCGGGCCAAACCTGGGAGTCGCCTAGATAAGCGCCTCGAAGTTCCTTCGTGAGGCCAACACACCATCAACTCCGCGGTGCGGGCCGTGTTTCAGTGTGCGCAAGGTGGGCTTCGCCGTTCGACCTGGGGTTCGAACCTTACTATCGCTTAAGAGCGCGGGGGCTGCGAGCGTACCGAAGATTGGCATATTGCACGCGGACGCTTATGACCCGCCGGGCTCAGGACGCGCCGACGGCTGTGGGTCCCAGGAGCCCGTCCATCCGACGGAGCATGGTGAGCCTGGTACACAGGCGGTGGCATTCGCTGTGCGCCTGGAGCGGAGCTGCGATAACATCAGATCTTCAAATGAAGGTCCGGATGAGTATCGCTTTCGTGGGCCTGAGCCTTTTCCTGGTTGCGATTACTTTCATCTGGAGCCTGCTGGACCACTCGGTCACCTCGTGGGACGACAGCACGTACTTGACCAACAGTCTGTCTATTTATGGCGCGCTCACAAACGGAGGGGTGATTGCATTCGCAGAAAAGTCCTTGACGGCCATGAGCAGCAAACCACCGCTGATCGCAATTCTACCTACGCCGGTATATCTGGTTGTGGGACGCAATCCTCGCGCCGCGTTCCTCGTCAATCTCATTTTTCTGCTCATCACTTTTTTCGCAGTACATCGGATTGCAAGTCACTATGCCGGCGATTGGGCGGGATTGGTCGCTGTTTGCATCACCGGGACGATGCCGATGATCTTCGGTCTGGCGCGAGTGTACGTGGTGGAATGCGGCCTTGTGGCGTTAGTATGCCTTTGCATCTGCCTGTTGATCGAATTGGAGGCTGGCTACGAGACAAGAAAGGTGATCCTGTTGGGTCTGGCCTGTGGATGCGGGTTCCTGATGAAAGCCAGTTTTCCACTCTATCTGGTGGCTACCCTGGGCCTTTTCGCCGGAAACGCAGGCATCCTCGTGCGCAGACGCGCGGCCTTGCTGGCCTTCGTGATTACCGTATCTTTGGTGGCGCTGCCGTGGTACGCGCTGAATTTTCGACCGGCTCTGGCGCAGATGGAGCTAGCGGGCTCGGTCGAGACCGCTCGACACCATGGCTGGGGCGACATTCTGTCATCGTCGGCTATCGGGAACTTTCTGTTGGCTCTGGGGAACGCCAGCCCGTTTCTTTACCTCGTCCTTGTGGTTCTCTTGCTGGCTAGTGTATTCGTGGTAGCGACAAGGCTGCACGAAAAGGGCTAATACTGTGCGGCCTTTGGGTTCTGCCAGTCCTGTTTATGGTTTTCAGCCACTATCGGGCTCCCCGATGGGCGGCAGCCCTGTTTCCAGCCATCGCCGTTGCGAACGCCATTCTGCTGACGCCATGGCTCAGGAGACGTGGCGCGAGGGAGGTTGTTCTTGTGCTGCTGGCGCTGCCTCTGCTCAGCATGGTCCAGTGCTCGTATCGTCTGTTTGGAGACCGGCAGTTTCCAATGGCTGGCCTTCTGGCGCAACCCGAGCGGGTCCCTTTTGCGCGGCCGTACAATGGGGCCGTCTGGCCCCAAGGCGCCATCCTGGAGGACCTTTGCGGTCTGGGCCAATTTTCTCGCGGCGAAAGGAGACAGCTTCTGGTGGCGTCGGACCGGCCGCATTTCAATGGTCACAACTTCCGGCTGACAGCTTCCGTTGCGCAACTTCCGTTCAATGTCACGACTTCGGCCTACGTCGCGGATCGCAATCGAGTTTTTCAGCGGGTCCTTGCCGCCGACTATGTCGTCTACGAAGAGGGCGGGGAAGCGGAAAGCTCGTATAATCCGTTCGCCGACGATATTGCCCGCGAGGTCCAATCAAGCGCAAAGTTCGTTCCGTTGGCGATTGCGGGCAAGCTTCCCGACGGCGGTGTCGCACACGTCTTCATGAATGTCGACACGGCCCGATCTCGAGACCACGACTGAATGAAGAGAAAAACGGCGGCCAGCGTGGCCGCCGTTTCACTGCCACCTTACGACAAATCGCTTTCGTTAGCTGCAGCCGCTGGTGCCGCCGCAGTTCTCGCACTTGTAGCAACTGCCGTTGCGCGTCATCAGCCCGCCACATTCCGAACACACCGGCGCGTCGGTCACCATCGCATCGAACTGCAACGCCTGTTGCGGCTCCGGCTCGGTGGGACGCAACACCGGAGCGTTACCCGCTTCGCCCAGCGCGTACTCCGGTCCGAGGAACCGCGCGCCCAGCCAGCGGAAGATGTAATCCATGATCGACTTGGCGTAGGGGATCTGCGGATTGCCCGTCCACCCGCTCGGCTCGAAACGCACGTGGCTGAACTTGTCCACGAAGAACTTCAGCGGCACGCCGTACTGCAGCGCGTAGCTGATGGACGTGGCAAAGCTGTCCATCAGGCCGGAGATGGTGGAGCCTTCCTTGGCCATGGAGATGAACACTTCGCCGGGTGTGCCGTCTTCGTACATGCCCACCGTGATGTAACCCTCGTGCCCGGCGATGGAGAATTTGTGGGTAACCGATTGCCGTTCGTCGGGAAGCTTGCGGCGCACCGCTTTGTAGACGATCTTCTCGGCCACCGCCGGCTGCGCCGGAGCCACGGCGGTTTTCTTTCCGTCCTTGTTGCCGGCGGAATTGAGCGGTTGCGTTCGCTTGGAATTGTCGCGGTAGATGGCCACAGCCTTCAACCCCAGACGCCAGCTTTCAATGTAGGCGTCCACGATCTCTTCTACTGTAGACTCTTCCGGCATGTTGATGGTTTTCGAAATGGCGCCGGATATGAACGGCTGCACCGCGGCCATCATGCGCACGTGACCCATGTGATGAATGGAGCGCTTGCCGTTCTGCGGACGGAAACTACAGTCGAACACGGCCAGATGCTCGTCCTTCAATTCGGGCGCGCCTTCGATGGTGCCCGTCGAATCGATGTAGGTGACGATCTGCTCCACCTGCTCCGGCGAATACCCCAGCTTGATCAGCGCCTGGGGGACGGTATTGTTTACGATGCGGATCAGGCCACCGCCCACCAACTTTTTGAATTTCACCAGCGCCAGATCGGGCTCGATCCCAGTGGTGTCGCAATCCATCATGAAGCCGATGGTGCCGGTGGGCGCGATTACCGTGGTCTGCGCGTTGCGGAATCCGGCCTGTTCACCCAGCGCGTAGGCGTCGTTCCACACTTTCTCGGCAGCTTGGTAAAGATCCGGCGGTACGCGCTTATTGTCGAGCGCGTGGACGGCCCGGCCGTGGTTCAGAATCACGTCCAGGAACGGCTGCTCGTTCAGGGCGTAGCCAGGGCAGGGTCCCACCGCCTCGGCGACGCGCGCGCTGGTCAGGTACGCCTGGCCGCACATGACGGCGCTGATGGCTCCCGCCCAGTCGCGGCCCTGCGGCGAATCGTAGGGGATGCCCATGTACATCAACATCGCGCCCAGATTGGCGAACCCAAGTCCCAGCGGCCGGAAATCGTGTGAGTTCCTGGCGATCTTCTCGGTGGGATAGCTGGCGCTATCCACGATGATTTCCTGCGCCAGGGTCACGGTGTCGCACGCGTGCCGGAAAGCTTCCACGTCGAACTCGCCGCCGGGTCCCACGAACTTCATCAGATTCAGCGAGGCCAGGTTGCAGGCGGAATCGTCGAGGAACATGTATTCCGAACAGGGATTGGAAGCGTTGATGCGCGCGGTGACTTTGGAGGTGTGCCATTTGTTCACCGTGGTATCGAACTGCATGCCCGGGTCGCCGCATTGCCAGGTGGCTTCGGCGATGCCACGCAGCAAGTCCTTCGCTTTATAGCGGGTCACCGGCTGGCCGCTGGCCACCGAGCGTGTCCACCAGTCGCGGTCTTCCACCGCCGCTTCCATAAACTCGTCGGTAGCGCGCACGGAGTTGTTGGCGTTCTGGAAGAAGATGGAGCTGTACGCGTCGCCGTCGAGCGATGAATCGTAACCCGCGTCAATCAGCGTGTGCGCCTTCTTCTCTTCCCGCGCTTTACAGTGGATGAATTTCTCGATATCCGGATGGTCCGCGTTAAGGATGACCATTTTGGCCGCGCGCCGCGTTTTGCCGCCGCTCTTGATTACGCCCGCGAACGCGTCGAAGCCCTTCATGAAGCTGAGCGGTCCCGAAGCCTTCCCGCCGCCCGACAGCAATCCGTTCTCTTCGCGCAACGTGGAAAGATTGCTGCCCGTTCCGGAGCCCCACTTGAACAGCATGCCCTCGGTCTTGGCCAGATCCAGAATCGATTCCAGGGTGTCACCCACGGAATTGATAAAACACGCCGAGCACTGCGGCCGGCTCTCGCCCTTCTTCAACGGCACGATGGAGTCGGTGGGTTCGTCCCAATACCAGCCGTAGCCCCGCGCTTCCTTCACGCCGACGTTGAACCAGACCGGAGAGTTGAAGCAGGCCTTCTGCGTCAGCATCAGGTGAGCCAGCTCGTTGCGGAAGTTCTCGGCATCGGCGGGCGTGCGGAAGTAACGTCCCGTCTGTCCCCAATCGGCGATGGTGTCCACTACCCGATGAACCAGCTGGCGAACGCTGTTCTCGCGGTCGGGAGAGCCAGCCTTCCCATGAAAATACTTGCTCACCACGATGTTGGTGGCCGTCTGCGACCAATCCGCCGGCATCTCGATATCGGTCTGCTCGAAGATGATCTGGCCTTTGTCGTTGGCAATTGCTGCGGTGCGCAGCTCCCATCTCAACTCGTCGTACGGCGTCCGGCCGGGCTCGAGTTTTTGTGTGAAGTATCTGGGGAAGGTAACGCCAATGCGTTGCGCGGTCGGAAGCGGCCGTTTCCCGTGTCTGAGTTCGCCTACGCGGGTGCTGAGGTCGACGCTGAGCTGTCCCATCTTGTGTTTGACTCCTGGAGCTCTGTCAGATTCTTCGGGGGATCTGACGATTTTCGCAAATTCCCGGGCCTTCCGCTCTCCTACATGAATAAACTATGAAGCCAGGGACGCACTGGCAATCATGACCCAACATATAGTGGCACGTCAAGAACTTTATCTATTAGATGTACAGTACGTTACGGGCGTTGCGGGCGACGTTTCAGCGTCCGGGGAACGTGCCCCATGTGTCCCAGTGACACACCCTGCCACAGACTGCCGCGGTTCCCGAGTAGCCTGATACGCTCAAGTAGCTGATAAATCATGCCAGGATCATGGTGTCAGGATTGCTCACAGCAGTAGTGAATTGATTGAGGTAACTCTCTAGACCTGCCCTCTGATTGCAACGAGTAGGACAACGAAGCGAGCGGGAGCGACAAACGGCGTGCTTGCGGGAGCCGGTGTTCAATCTTTAACTTGCTCGCTCCGAAATCTTGCTGGTTGCATCAGAGGGGCTTTTTTTAAGGTCTCGCACTCATCATTTAGTATTACCGAGCTTTCCGAGGATCCCGGGAAACGGCGGTGGCTGGCGTTCGTGGTACAGGAATTGAAGGACGCGGGCCTGACCAGGAGTGGCGCCGCCGTAGCCGGGTCCAGCCCGCTCCGGGCAAAGCGCATCGGACGCTGGTCGCCCTCAGTCCTGCGAGGCCAGCGGTCCGATGCGTTCGATCCGTGTTCCAAACCCAGTCTGCTAAATTGAATCGTAACGGGAATTACGGTCTGAACCCGGACAGCACTTGATTCAGGTGCAGCTGGTGTTTATACTAGCTTTTCTTGCTGCGGTGCAGTCTGGCATGATCGCTCGGGAAGATTTCGATCCACTGGGGCCCCAACGGGAGGCAGCGATGTTCTACGGCCTCTTTCTGCGCGGCCACTCGGCGGAAGCGTTGCGCAGGGACATCGACGTACCGAAACCAGTGCTGGACAAGTGGCTGAAACGCCGCTACGAACCGAACTTCCGCGATACCATCCATCGCATTTATTCCTACCGCAAACAGGTTCTGGCCATCTTCGACGAGCTGGTGCTCCACGAGAAGGTCAGGATTCGGGTTCAATAGCCGCGCGAATCCGCAGCAGAGATTCCCAGAGCGGGGCAACCAGATCAAGCCGGAGCGCGTTGGGGCCGTCGGAAAGGGCACGTTCGGGGGCTTCGTGTACCTCGAAAAAGACCCCGTCCACTCCGGCGGCAACCGCGGCGCGTGACAGCGGCGCGATGAACTGAGGCTGCCCGCCGGAAACCGAACCGGCGGCTCCGGGTGTCTGGACGCTGTGGGTGGCGTCGAAGATCACCGGCCAGCCGGTGTCCCGCATGATGGCAAGCCCGCGCATGTCCACCACGAGGTTGTTGTACCCGAACGACGAGCCGCGCTCGGTGAGCAGCACTTGCGAATTGCCCGTGGACGCAACTTTTTCCGCCGCCAGGTGGATGTCGTGGGGCGCCACGAACTGGCCCTTCTTGATATTCACTATCCGGCCACTGCGGCCCGCTTCGAGGAGCAGGTCGGTCTGGCGGCAGAGGAAAGCGGGAATCTGCAGGATGTCCACGGCTTCGGCCGCCGGCCCTACCTGAGACACGTCGTGGACGTCGGTGAGCACCGCATAGCCCGCACGACGCAGCCCGGCGAGAATCCGCAAACCTTCCGCGGGGCCGGGGCCGCGGTAGGAATCTCGGCTGCTTCGGTTGGCTTTGTCGAACGAAGCCTTGAACACGAAGACGCCAAGGATCTGTTTCAGCTCCCGCGCGAGGAAGTGGACGTGTTCCTCACTCTCAATGACACAAGGACCGGCGATGGGCACCAGCGGGCAACCGCGGCCGAATACGATCGGCGCACCGGCCGACGGGGTTAGCTCAACCATGTTCGGCGTGAGTCAGCTGGGGCCGGTGAATGTGCTCGCCCCCGTGCGGCCGCTGTTTGTGATGGCGCAGCGCCGCGCCGATGAACGCGCGGAAGAGCGGGTGCGGTTCCATTGGCTTCGATTTGAACTCGGGATGGAACTGGCATCCCAGATACCACGGATGATCGCGGATCTCGCAGATTTCGACGTATGTGCCATCGGGCGTCTGCCCAGCGAGGACGAGGCCGTTCCCGGTCAGGATCTTCTCGAAGTCGCGGTTGAATTCGTAGCGATGGCGGTGGCGCTCGCTGATCTCCGCGGCGCCATAAGCCGCGCGCGCGAAGCTGCCTTCGGCCAAATGGCACGGGTATGCGCCGAGGCGCATGGTGCCGCCCAGTTCATCCACACCCTTCAGCTCGCGCAGCTTGTAGATGACCCGATATGGCGCCGCCGCGTCGAATTCGGTGGAGTTGGCCCCCTTCAGCCCGCACACGTTGCGCGCGTATTCAATCACCATGGTCTGCATGCCCAGACAAATGCCGAAGTAGGGCACCTTGTTTTCGCGGGCGAAGCGGATGGCGTTTATCATTCCTTCCACTCCGCGCTTGCCGAACCCACCGGGCACCAGAATGCCGTCATACTCGCGCAGGGATTCTATGCAGCCGGGCCAGTCGAGATGCTCGGCTTCGATCCATTTGATATTCACGCGCGCGCGATGCGCCAACCCGCCGTGCAACAAAGCTTCCTTCAGACTCTTGTAGGAGTCCTCGTATTCGACATACTTCCCCACGAGACCGATGGTCACTTCATCGGAGGGGTTCTGCATGCGCTCGATCATGCCGGTCCAGTGGCTGAGATTGCGGTCGGGCGCGTCGATTTTGAGCAGTTCGATGAGAATCTCGTCGACACCCTGCTCGGCGAAAACGAGCGGAATCTCGTACACCGACTCGACGTCGCTGGCGGTGATCACCGCGTCGACGTCGACGTCGCAGAACAGCGCGACCTTTTCCTTGAGGTCCTGGGAGAGCGGGTGGTCGCTGCGGCACATCAGCACATCGGGCTGAATACCAATGGCCCGCAGCTCCTTCACGCTGTGCTGGGTGGGCTTGGTTTTGAGCTCCTGCGCGGCGGCAATCCAAGGGACCAGCGTGACGTGGACAAATGCCGTGTTCTCGCGGCCCAGCTCATGCCGCAACTGGCGGATGGCCTCGAGGAAAGGCAGCGATTCGATGTCGCCCACGGTTCCGCCGATTTCCACGATGACCACGTCCACGCCCTCGGCTACCTTGCGCGCGGCGGCCTTGATTTCGTTGGTGACGTGAGGAATCACCTGCACAGTCTTTCCGAGATAATCCCCACGGCGCTCACGCGAGATGATGCGCTCATAGATTCTTCCGGAGGTAAGGTTGTTGGCCTGGGTGAGGGGCGCGTGGGTGAAGCGCTCGTAGTGGCCGAGGTCAAGATCGGTTTCGGCGCCATCGTCGGTGACGAACACTTCGCCGTGCTGGAAGGGGCTCATGGTGCCAGGGTCGACGTTGAGGTAGGGGTCGAACTTCTGCAGAGTGACGCGCAGGCCGCGGCTCTCCAGCAGACACCCGATGGACGCCGCCGCAATGCCCTTGCCCAGCGAAGAGACAACGCCGCCAGTCACAAAGATATATTTCGCCACGTCAATGAACTCCTTCCACGCGCGATGCAGTCGCTTCGAACAAGGCCGCAGCGCGATGCAGATCCTCGGGGGTGTCGACGCCCAGCGAATCGTAATCGGTTTCCGCCACGCGGATCCGGTAACCGTTCTCGAGAGCGCGTAACTGCTCCAGCTTTTCGGCCGTCTCCAGCGGCCCAAGCGGCAGATCCGAATAGCGCAGCAGGAAATCTCGCCGGTACACGTAAAGGCCAATATGTTTGAAATGTATGGTACCGCCGCCGGCCTCGCGCTGGTACGGTATTGCGCACCGGGAGAAGTAAATGGCGTTTCCGGCGAGGTCGGTGACCACCTTTACGACGTTGGGGTTGTGGATCTCGGCGGGGTTCTCGATGCGCCTTTTCAGGGTGCCCATGGGGGTTTCATCATCGTCGCAGAGGGCCAGCACGGCGGCATCGATGGCCGCCGGATCGATGAGCGGCTCGTCGCCCTGGATATTAACGATGATCTCGGCCGCTTCGGCCGATGCGACTTCGGCGATGCGATCCGTCCCGCAGGCGTGATCGGTCCGCGTCATCCGTACCGGCGCTCCGAACGCGCGCGCGACGGACTCGATGCGCTGGTCGTCGGTGGCGATCAGGATCTTCGTGAGGTAGCGGGCCTGCGACGCGCGCTCATAGACGTGCTGCAGCATGGGTTTTCCGGCCAGAGGGGCGAGTGCTTTACCTGGGAAACGAGAGGAGGCGAACCTGGCGGGAATAATCCCCAGGATTCTGGACGGCACAAACGATTGTAGCATGGGGTTCGGCGGACGGATCGGGCTCATGAGCGGGTTCCGTGAGGCCGGTTCCTGGACGCGCTGGATCCTTAAGTTCTACGGTATCGAACCTAGCCGCACTGCGGGTCTTTCCGATCTTGACTCGGGGCGGTTTTGACCGCACGCTACAAACAGTGTGCTCAGGCGTACGTGCGCGCGGGCGTGTGCGCAACTTGCGAGCCTTCGCGACCAAACGGCGTTGCCGTGCAGTCAGCGGTCCCGCCTCTCGATGAGGAGTTCAACTACATGTCTATTCAGGTTCTCCGACTTACCCGCTTCGTTCTGACTGTTGGTCTCCTGCTGCTTCCGGTGGTGTTGAAAGCGGCCGTTTTCCTGCCTGGTGGGATATTGCAAGCCGGCCTCCAGGGGGCCAGTTATTCCACCGCCGTTCCCGAGTCGGGCGGTGTAGCGCCGTTCGTGTGGACGGTGAACGGCGTTCTTCCCGATGGGCTGTCTCTGGATACATCGACGGGCGTGATCTCGGGCATCCCGACCCAGCCGTCGACGTTCGCCTTCACCCTTCTGGTGAGCGATTCAACGGGCAGTGCCGCGCAAAACGACTACCAGATCACCATCAACCCAGCTCCCACAGGCATCCAGACCGAAGCCGGAGTTTGCGCCCATATCGCGCTGAACGGCGGATGGTCGACTACACTGACGGTGGCCAACCTCGATCTCAGCCCTATCCTCGTGACGGTCAACCTGTGGGGCGACACCGGAGGAGCGCTGGACGAATCGCTGATCTTTCCGCAAGCGGGTGGCGGACCGGGCGTGACCTCTAACGTAGTGACGCGGAGCCTGGACGTCGGCGGATCGCTGGTGATTGAGGTGGATGGCGACACGGCCCTGGGCACCATTGACGGCTGGGCTGAAGTCGCCTCGACCGGTCACGTTGGCGCTTTCGCCATCTTCCGGCAACGGGTAACGGGGCGCCCCGACGCGGAAGGAACGGCTGCGCTGGACGCGCACACCCAGACGACGCTGGTGGTTCCCTTCGACAACACGAACGGCTATACCACGAGCATGGCGATCGTCAATGGCGCAAACCTGCAGCCGACCACACTGTCGGTGAGCACGCTGGATGAGAACGGAGTCGCCATAACACCGCCTCAATCGATCGCGCCTCTTCCCGCCAACGGGCATACGTCGTTCGCTATCCCCACGATGTTTCCGGCCACTGCGGGGAGACGAGGCGTGCTGGAGTTCAAGAGCACATCGGGCACCAACATCACAGCGCTGGGATTCAGATTTAACCCGACGTTTAACTTCACGTCAGTGCCGGTGATGTACCCGCCGGTGCAGGTCGATTGATCAGCGTCCGGCCTGGCGAGGCGTGGCCCGCACGGCGCGTTCGAAGGCCCAGCCGCGGATGTGGTTGATCTGCTCCTTCATGGTGCGCGAGAGGGGCACTATGCTCACCGCGGTGCTGACCAGATCCTGATCCGTGATCTCGCGGTCGGCGAGGCGCGCCCGGGTGATGGCAGAAACCACGCACTGCTCGATTTCCGCGCCGGTCCAGCCGACGGTGAACTCGAGCAACTGTTCGATGTTGAAGCGGGACGCGTCCTCGCCCCGGCGATTGAGGTGAATGCGGAAGATCTCCAGGCGTTCCTCATCAACCGGCAAGTCCACGAAAAACACTTCGTCGAAACGGCCCTTGCGGATCATTTCCGCAGGCAGGAGGTCGAGCCGATTGGCCGTGGCGGCGACGAAAAGCCCGCGGGTTTTCTCCTGCATCCACGTCAGGAAGAACGCGAAGATGCGCCCCTGTTCGCCGCTGCTCTCGGTGGAAGTGATGCCCATCTCGATTTCGTCGAACCAGAGCACCGCGGGGGCCATGTCTTCCATCATCTTGCAGGATGCGACAAAGACTCCTTCGGGCTTACCATGCCGCCCGGAGAAGATCTCGATCATGTCCAGGCGGTACAGCGGGAGATCGAAATGCGAGGCGATGGCCTTCACGCAAAGGCTCTTGCCGCAACCCGGGATGCCCATCATGAGCAGGCCTTTGGGCACGATTTCGGCGCTTAGCGTGTCGCGCATCTGAAAGAGTTTGCGGCGCTCCAGCAGCCATTTCTTGAGATTGTCCAGACCGCCGACTTCACCGATGGTAGTTCCGCCGGTGATGTATTCGATGACGCCGCCGCGGCTGACCAGGGCGCGCTTTTCTTCCAGCAGGAAGGGGACGGACTCGGTTCCGAGGCGGGGGCTGGCGGCCTGCGCGCGGCGAATGGCATAGCGGGTTTCATCCAGCGTGAGCCCCTGCAAGGCGCGCGCGAATTGTTGGCGCAGTGACTCGCCGGCATCAATGCCTTCGTCGCGCAGAAACTCGGCCAGCTCGATCACGTCCGGGGGGCGCAGCTCAACATACAGGAAACTGCGATCGAGTTCTTCCGGAATGGCGCGAACAGCCGAGCTGACGACGACGAACTTGCGCTTGTCGAGACAGTTCGCGTAGAGATCGCGGAGGCGGCGGCGAATCTCCGGCGAGTCCCGCAGCGGCTCGTGAAAATCCTTGAGGTGGAAGATGGCGGGGTGCCGGTGGGCGTCGATGAAGTCCAGGGCGACGCGTGGATCGTGGCCGCCGGGCTCGGGTTCGCCGCCCTCGCGCCGCAGCCCTTCGGTGAGGCTCCACGTCCACACCGGCACGGGTTCGGCGGCGTTCATGCGGAGGCCCACTTCACTCAGCACTCGGGCGACGCGCTGCTCTTCCGTGGAGCGGACGTAGGTGAGCGGCCGGCCGGATTCGAAGACCTCGCGCAGCATCTTCGAAGCGCGGCTTTCGGTGGCCTGGGATTGGGCGATGGGCTGTATGAGTTCCATTATCGACGATTCAGGCTTCATTCAATTTCGCCTCCACGCTGCGAACCTTGTCTTCCATGGACTGCTGGCGGTCCGTCCGCGTACCGAAGCGCATGCTGGTGGAGATTCGCGGCACGCCCGCTTCGTGCAGCACCTCGTGACAGCGCTTCACTGCAGCAAAGACGGCGTCCCACTCGCCTTCCACGTTGGTGCCGTAGGCGTGCAGGTTCGTGGAGAGCCCCGCGTCGGCGAACACGCGCTCGCAGGCGGCGATCTCGCGCGACACTGAAACGCCGATGCCGATTGGGATGATACATACGTCGGCAATCACGTGCATGGAAATGACCCCCATTGCGATACCATCGTGGTTTCGGACCTAGTAATCATGACTCGACGAGATCTGTTGAAGAGCGGTGTTGCGGTCTCCGCGAGCACCGCGCTTTCCGCGCAGATTGGCGCGTACAGCGGTGGAGACAGCCAGGCCACCAGTAGCGTTCCTTACTCCCCTTCCCCCAGGGACCGGCTGCTCCTCGATTCCGGCTGGCGCTTCAGCCTCGGCCACGCCGATGATCCGGCGCATGATTTCGGTTTCGGCGGCCGAAACGGCGAGACGTTCGCCAAGTCAGGCAAATTGTTTGCGCCCAGTAGCATCAAGTATGACGACAGCGCCTGGGAAAAAGTCGATTTGCCGCACGATTGGGCCGTGGAACTGCCGTTCGAGAACGATAAGGATCTCTATTCGCACGGATGCAAGCCGTTGGGGCGCAAGTACCCGGCCAGCAGCATCGGATGGTATCGGCGCGTGTTCGAAGTTCCCGCATCGGACGCAGGGAGGCGCATCTCGATAGAGTTTGATGGCGTGTTCCGCGATTGCATGGTTGCACTCAATGGACATTACCTAGGTGGGAACTTCAGCGGTTACGCCCCCTTCAATTTCGACGTCACGGACTTCGTGAACTACGGCGACAAGAACGTGCTGGTGGTGCGGGCCGACGCTTCGATCAATGAAGGATGGTTCTACGAGGGGGCGGGCATCTACCGGCATGTGTGGCTGACGAAGACCTCTCCCGTGCACGTGGCCCAATGGGGTACGTTCGTGCGATCGGAAGTAAAGGACGCCAAGACCACGGTGCGGATCACCACCGAAGTGGTGAATGACAGCGATGAGGAGCGCATGTGCGACGTGGATTCCACTTTCCTGAATGGGGACAGCACGAAAATGTGGACGACTGATTCCCGGTCTGCTGCCGTACGGCCGTGGAGCCGACTCGAATTCGAGGCGGACTTCCTAATCGACAATCCAGCCCTATGGTCTCCAGATAAGCCGAATCTGTATCATCTAACGACGTTCGTGCACAGCGGCGGCGTGGAAGTGGATCGCTACCAGACCACCTTTGGAATTCGCACCATCCGCTTCGACCCCAACGACGGCTTCTTCCTGAACGGCCAGCGCCTGGAGGTGAAAGGCACCTGCAATCATCAGGACCACGCTGGCGTGGGCTCTGCCCTCCCGGACCGCATTCAGTATTACCGCATCGAGCGCCTGAAAGAAATGGGCTCGAACGCATACCGCACTTCGCACAATCCCCCCACGCCGGAACTGCTCGACGCCTGCGACCGTTTGGGCATGCTGGTGATGGACGAGACGCGCATGATGTCGTCCAATGGCGAGGGCCTGAGTGAGCTGGAGCGCCTGATTCGCCGCGACCGCAATCATCCAAGCGTGATCCTGTGGTCGCTGGGCAATGAAGAGCCGGAGCAGGGAACCGAACGCGGCGCGCGAATCGTAACCAGCATGAAGCGTCTGGTTCGCGAGCTGGACCCTACGCGTCCCGTCACCGCCGCTATGAACTTCAGCGACTGGAGCGGCGCGGCTCCGCTCATGGATGTGCGCGGATTCAACTACAACGAGAAGGGAATCGACGCCTATCACAAGCAGCTTCCGAAACAGCCCATGATCGGCTCGGAAACAGGGAGCACCGTGTCCACGCGAGGCGTTTACGCCAACGACAAAGAGAAAGGGTACGTCAGCGCCTACGACCTGAATGCTCCGCACTGGGCGGCCACTGCCGAGACCTGGTGGAGCATTTATGCCGAGCGGCCGTTTCTGGCGGGCGGATTCGTCTGGACCGGGTTCGATTATCGCGGTGAACCTACGCCATATGGCTGGCCGTGCATCAACTCGCACTTTGGAATTATAGACACCTGCGGCTTCGCCAAGGACAACTTCTACTATTACCAGGCGTGGTGGGGATCGAAGCCGGTATTGCATCTTTTCCCGCATTGGAATTGGAAGGAGGGCGAGGAGATCGCGGTGTGGTGCCACACGAATCTGGAGCGCGTGGAGCTGTTCCTGAACGGCCGCAGCCTGGGTGCGCGGAACGTCGTGAAGAACCAGCACCTCGAATGGAAAGTGAAATACGAGCCCGGAGTGATTGAAGCCCGCGGATATCAGGGCGGACAGCAGGTGCTCACGGCGAAGCGCGAGACTACCGGCGCGCCAGCCCGGATTGTGCTGCGGCCGGACCGCACGTGCCTCGATGCGGATGGCAGGGACGTCTCCATGGTGAGGGCGGAAATTGTGGACAGCCAGGGACGCATCGTCTCGACGGCCGATAACGAGATCGCGTTCAGCATTGAGGGCAACGGGCGGCTCATCGGCGTGGGCAACGGCGACCCCAGCAGTCACGAACCCGATAAAGGCGACCGGCGCAAAGCATTCAACGGCCTCTGCATGGCCATTGTGCAGGCAGGGAAGCAGGATGGCGCGCTCAGGATCGTCGCTTCGTCGCCTGGCCTCGCAAGCGGCGGGGCTGCGCTGGAGTGCGCACCGGCCAGCGTGTGGCCTTCCTCATAATCACCGGCCATGCTCAAGATCTACCGCCGGGCTCTTCCTTACCTGTGGCGTTATCGCCGCGCGCTGTTTCTCGGCATGGCGTCGCTCATCCTGAAGGACGTCATGGGAGCGGCTCTGCCGCTGGTGATCGGCGCGGGCGTGGATTCTTTGATGAAAGCTTTCCAGCCGGGCCGCCTGGCTCGATTTGCGGCGCTCATCGTCGCGCTATCTCTGGCCAAGGGGATCTTCATGTACTGGATGCGCGTGATTCTGGTGGGCATGTCGCGCGACGTTGAATACGACTTGCGCAATGACTTGTTTGCGCACATGATCCGTTTGTCGTCCGATTTCTTCGCGCGCTATCGCGTGGGCGATATCATGGCCCGCGCCACCAACGACCTCAACGCCGTGCGCATGGCCCTCGGCCCCGGGGTGATGTATTGGACCGAGACCGTCTTCACGCTGATTTTTTCAATCGCCATCATGGTGAAGGTGGATTGGGTGCTTGCGCTCACCGTGCTGATTCCGGCGCCCGTGGTTAGTTTCGTCGTGGTGTATTTCGGCCGGCGGATTCATGACCGTTTCGAGAAGATCCAGTCTCTCTTCTCCGATATCAGCAGCCGCGTGCAGGAGAACCTCTCGGGCGCCCGGGTAGTGCGCGCGTACGTCCAGGAGCAGGCCGAACTGGCAAAATTCGAGGCTCTGAATCTCGCATACGTCGACCAGAACATCCGGCTGGCGCGGTTGTCCTCGCTGTTCAATCCACTGCTGCAAGCGCTGGTGGGGGTGACCTTTCTCATTGTTCTTTGGGCGGGCGGTTATCGTATGCTGCATCACCACATCACTTTGGGCCAGTTCGTGATGTTCAACACGTACATGGGACTGCTGGTGTGGCCGATGATCGCGATCGGCTGGGTAGTGAATCTAATGCAACGGGGCAAAGCGTCATGGGAGCGGATCATGGAAATCATGGACGAGCGGCCGGCCATCTCCGCTCCGCCGCATCCCTCGGGGCTCCCCGCGAAGTTGCGGGGAGACATTCGGTTCGATGGAGTGGAGGTGCGATACGCCGCGGGCGCGGCGCTGAGGGGAGTGGATCTGAATGTCGCCGCCGGCGCGACGGTGGCGGTGGTTGGGCACACCGGCAGCGGCAAGAGCACGCTGGTTTCGCTGATTCCGCGATTGCTGGATACAACGGCGGGTACCGTGCTGGTGGATGGCTTCGACGTGCGCGCACTCGACCCGGAGGAACTGCGGCTGCAAATCGGCTTCGTGCCGCAGGAGACGTTTCTGTTCAGCGCAACACTGGCCCAGAACATTGCCTGGGGCGTTCCGGGCGCGGGGCGGGAAGACATAGAGCGCATGGCTGCTCTGGCGGGCCTGGGGCCGGACATCGCGGGATTTCCAGACGGGCTCGATACGGTGGTGGGGGAACGCGGCCTTACGCTTTCCGGAGGACAAAAGCAACGCACCGCAATCGCCCGCGCGCTGCTGCGTGATCCGCGCATCCTCATTCTGGATGACGCCTTATCCAGCGTGGATACCGTGACCGAAGAACGGATACTGGAGGGGCTTACGCAGATGATGCATGGGCGTACGACAATTCTGATCTCTCATCGCGTTTCCACGGTACGCCACGCGGACCGCATCTTCGTGCTCAAGCACGGCGAACTCGTGGAGCAGGGTACGCATATCGAGCTCATCGGCAACGGCGGCTATTACGCGGACCTTTACCAGAAGCAACTGCTGGAGGAGGAGCTGGAAGCGATCTGACCCAGGTTCGGTTATATCCGCCGAGGATGATGGCGATCCCGGATAATGGGAGACGCGTCACGCCACATGCAATTCTCTTTCGATGACCTTGTGGAGAGTCGTGAGCCGGGCCTCTACGACATCCGCAGCCATGCGCCCGGGCCGCGGGGGTCGTTGTTACTCACGGAAGAGATGCTTCGCCATCGCCCGTCCGGCGACCTGTTTGGGCTGTCGCAGGATGCCGGCATGGGATGGGACCCGGCGAAGCTTGGTGGCCCGGAGTTTCTGATCCTGAGTACGCACGGCGGTCTGCGGGCGACGGACGGAACGCCGGTGGCGCTGGGGTATCACACGGGCCACTGGGAAGTGAACCTGCTGGTGGAAGCCGCCGCCATCGAGTTGAAGGCATCGGGCGCGACACCGTTCGCGGCCTACTGTACCGATCCATGCGACGGCCGCACGCAGGGCACCACGGGAATGTTCGACAGCCTGCCGTATCGCAACGACGCGGCGATGCTGCTGGGCAGGCTGATTCGTTCGCTTCCGACACGACGGGGAGTGATTGGCGTCGCTACGTGCGACAAGGGTCTGCCGGCGATGACCATGGCGCTGGCCGGCAGCCGCGATCTCCCCTGCATTCTGATTCCCGGCGGCGTGACGCTGCTGCCCGAGCACGGGGAAGACGCCGGCCGTGTTCAATCTATCGGCGCACGATTCGCTCACGGCGAGATTACGCTCGAACAGGCGGCCGAAGCGGGGTGCCGCGCGTGCGCATCGCCCGGGGGCGGCTGCCAATTCCTGGGTACCGCGGCGACCTCGCAGGTGGTGGCCGAGGCCCTGGGTCTGGCGCTGCCGCATGCGGCCCTCGCGCCATCGGGCCATCCTATCTGGCTGGACATGGCCACGCGATCGGCGCGCGCCGTTCTGGGTCTGGCTGAGCGAGGCATCCCCTCGCGCGAGATTCTCACCTCCGCCGCCATACGGAACGCCATGGTGGCGCATGCGGCTTTTGGCGGATCGACCAACGTCATTCTGCATCTCACCGCCGTGGCTCACGCTGCCGGCCTGCCTCGTCCTTCGGTTTCGGATTGGACGGAAGTGAACCGGTCCGTCCCGCGGCTGGTGGACGCTCTGCCCAACGGTCCCCGGAATCACCCGACCATACAGGTATTTCTGGCCGGAGGAGTTCCCGAGGTTATGCTGCATCTGCGCCGCATGGGCCTGCTGGATACGGGGGTCCTGACGGTGACCGGCGAGACCCTGGAGCGCGGACTGGACTGGTGGGAGCACTCCGAGCGCCGGGCGCGTCTGCGGCAAGTGCTTCGCGAGCGGGACGGCGTCGATCCGGATGACGTTATTGCCGACGCCACATCCGCGCGGCGCCGCGGGTTCTCGTCCACAGTCTGTTTCCCGCGCGGCAACATCGCCCCAGGGGGCGCGGTGATCAAGTGCACGGCCATCGATCCGGCGGTGATTGACGGCGACGGAATCTACCGCAAAACCGGGCCCGTGCGTGTTTTCCTCACCGAACCGGGGGCCATCGCCGCTATCAAGGATGGGACTGTCCGGCGCGGCGACATTCTGGTCCTGATCTGTCGCGGTCCCTCCGGCGCGGGAATGGAAGAAACCTACCAGCTTACGGCAGCCCTGCGCCATCTGGAGAATGGGAAGCATGTCGCCTTGATTACGGATGCCCGCTTTAGCGGCGTCTCCACGGGCGCGTGCATCGGCCATGTATCTCCAGAGGCTCTGGCGGGCGGCCCCATGGGCAAACTGCAGGACGGCGATATCGTCGAGATCGTCATCGACCGGAACGCTCTGGAAGGAACAGTGAACCTGGTGGGAAGCGACGGCGTTGAATTCGGGGCCGAGGAGGGGACCCGGGTCCTCCAACAGCGCGGTTCCCGGCCGGATCTTCGCGCCGACCCGGCCCTGCCCGACGCTACGCGCCTGTGGGCGGCGCTGCAGGACGTCAGCGGCGGGAGCTGGGGAGGCAGCGTGTATGATGTAGACGCTATTCTGCGGGTGATCGAGGCGGGGAGACAGGCAATTTCTTCTGAAACTTCCGGACACGTGAAATAGTCGAATCATCGCGGCGGAACTTTAGGCGGCGGCCAGAAACATGGGATGGAAGGCACAGGTCGCGGGTTGGATGTTGATCGCCACGGGACTCGCGGCGCAACAAAACCCGAATCCAGCGCCCCCTTCGAACGATTATGGTCCTTCGGTGCAACCGGCGGCGGCCGGTGAGCAGCCCGCTTCCGATTCGCCCAGTCCTCCTTTGGGTCAGCCCTCCGAACTTAAACAGATCTCGAATCGGTTCACCGCAAAGTGGCAGGCGAAGGTCTTGCCCGAGGGGCTTTCATCGCTGCCTGCCACTCCCCTCATGATTCCTCGTTATGAGGGGCGGGTCCTTTGGAAGTGCCACATCGATCACATCTTCGGGGATGGCAATGTGGATTACCGTGTCGAACCAGGCGATATCCTCAGCGCTCCCGACAACAGCGCGGGAATTCCCGACGACTGCCGAGTCACTATCCGGCTGGAAGGATATGAAACGACCGAGGTCACGCTTCATCAACAAAGCGTGGTTGTCCTCAAGCGGACTGGCACACACGAAGGGTTGACCGTCTCGGCTCCCTCGCTGGAAGCGCCTTCGGAAGCACGAAAGGCGTGGGAGAAGGGCGTCGAAGAGATCAACAAAAGCAAGTGGGACAAGGCGCGGAAGGATCTTGAACGGGCCGTCGCCATCTGGCCGAAGTACGCGACGGCGTGGACCGACCTGGGAGAAGTTTACCGGGAACTGTCGATGGACCGGGAAGCGGGCGCCGCATATGAGCGGGCTTTGCAGGCCGATCCGAAGTACGTCCGAGCCTGCGTGCAAACGGCCCGGCTGGCCCTGGACCAGGGTCGCGTGGAGGATGGCCTGCGAATGAGCGAGCAGGCGATGAGGATTAATCCCACTGAATTCCCTGAGGCGTGGTTTTACAACGCGGTGGCCAATTTTAATCTCAAGCGGTTCGATGCCGCCGAGACCAGCGTAGAGCGGGCGATGGAACTGGACACCCAGCATGCGTTGCTTCCTCGCGGCGAGCATCTGCTCGGGTGCATATTGGCGCAGAAGCGAGAATATCCCCAGGCGCTGGTGCATCTTCGGAACTACGTTCGGATTGCACCGCTCGCGACGGACCTGCCGGAAACCATTAGCCTGATTGCGACGTTGGAAAGCATCGCTCCCGCACCGCCAGCTCAGTGAACGAGGCCACCGTATCGTTCGTGAAATCAATTATTTGCGGGAGCGATGGCATTAGCCATCGAGTACTATCGCGTGGAACCCCTGAAGCGCCGATAATGGATGCAAGCGTCGCATCGGAGATGTATGGCAGGCTGCGTGTCACGGCTTATATCCGGAATTGTCTTGCTCATGTTGCCGGTCGCCTGCACGGCGGCGGACCGTATCGATCCGAGTTTGCGGACACTCGCCGCGACCGGAGTCCGGCTGCATGTTTTGATTGTCCTCAGCCAGCAGCCTCAGCGCGACATCGTGCGGGGGGTGCAAGAGGCCGCGGCTAGCGAGCGAAGCGCGGCCCGGGCGCGCCTTCAGGAGGCCATACGGGGGCCGTTTTCGCTTCCTCAGGACGCTGACGAGGCTCGGGCCGAACTGGATCGCATCAACCTCGAAATCCGCCATGAGGCTTTCGCCGAAATCCGGCAGGCCATCCAACCGCAGCAGGACGGCGTGGTTCTTCTGCTGGAATCCTACGCGGCCGCGAACATCCGGCGCTACACCGCTATCAACGCAATTAGCGCGGATGCGCCGCCGTCGATTCTAGGGGCATTGGAGGCGAACTCCAACGTCGCGGGCGTTTATCCAGTTACCAAACTTCAACCGCAGCTAAAGATCAGCGTGCCCGCTATTCAGGCGCCGGCGTTCTGGAGCGCCTATTCGAAAGGCACGGGCGAATCGGTGGGTGTACTGGACACCGGCATTGACACCACCAATTCTGGGTTTACCGGCCTGAACATCGTGGGCCAGGTTTTTCTCGCCGAGGGGTCGCAGGATCCTTGTTTCGCCGACACTCTGACGCCAGCCGACAACGAGGGACACGGGACTCATGTCTCGGGAATCGTGGCCAGTCAGGGTGGTGGGTCGTGCCCCACCTGTATCGGAACTTCTCCGGGCATCAGCACCCTGTATGCACTCAAGGCCGGTTGGCTGGTGAGCACTGCAGACGGGTGCCCCGGCGGCGGCGCGGCGTACGACGACGATGTCATCGCGGGAATCGACTGGGCCCTGCAGAACACTACAGTCAACGTGTTTAATTTCAGCTACGGGGGAACCCCAACCGGTGATGACGACAGTTTCTCTCAGTTGCTCGATCAGATTGGCGACGCATATGGGGTCAACATCGCCATAGCGGCGGGAAACGCGGGCGGCGCGGGGACGGTGGAGAGTCCGGGCATTTCCTACAACGGCGTCACAGCGGCCAGCATGGACGATCAGGGCAGCCCGGTGAACCGGAGTGGCGACATGATCTCCAGCTTCAGCAGCCGCGGTCCCACGGCGGGGGGGCGGTTCAAACCCGACATCTCGGCGCCCGGCAACCACGGTAATGGTTTCGGGGGGATTCTCTCGACCTGCCTGGTGAAGTACTGGGGTCCGGGAGACTACTGCCAGATGGAAGGGACCAGCATGGCCACGCCGCACGTGGCGGGATCGTTGGCGCTGATCCGATCCGCCGGCGCTCCGGACGGGATTGCGGCAAAGGCGCTGCTGCTGAACTCGGCGCTGCCGTACATGAGCCAATCCACGTGGCGCGCCGACAGCGGATGGGGCTTCGCGGACCTGAACGAGGTATCCACACAGCTTGGCAACGAGCTTTCGGGTTCGGTGACCGCCGCCGGGCCTGCCTACTACGCCGGCTCTGTCAGCGGCACGCTCCAAAGCACCCTGGTCTGGAATCGGCATCTTTCAGGCAGCGGCACGTTGACATCCTACCTGAGCAATCTGGATCTGTATGCGTACGATGGCGGCACCGGGAACGTTATCGGGAGCTCGACATCCGCTATTCAGAACGTGGAACAGGTGATCGCCACGGATACCGACGCCGTGGTGCTGGTAGTAGAGCCGGTCAGCATTGCCGGAGTCACTTCGGAACCGTACGCGCTGGCCGTATCGACTGCGGGTTTCACTGTCAGGAACGGTCCCGAGCTTACCGTTTCATGTACTGGACCTTCCGGTGGCGTTCTCACTGGCGCGACATTTGCCGTTCCCTGTAGGGTTACCAATACCGGAGATCTGACGGCCTTCGCGGTGAGTGGCGCGCTGAACTGGCAGGGTTCATCGGGGGGCGCGGTGAATTCGTTTGGCAGCGTAGGACCCGGACAACAGTCCGGTTCGCAGTCCTGGCAGATGGTGGCGCCGGCCACTGGCGGTTCGTATAATATTCAGGCTGCGGTCAGCAGTCAGTCGTACGGCCAGACCTTCACGGCGCAGACAACGGTCGCGGTGGTGGTGGGGCAGGCGTACACGCTTACCACCGCGGCATCACCGTCCAATGCCGGCGTCATCACTCCCACGCCACCGCCCTCGGGTGGCGTTTACGCCGCCGGAACCACGGTATGCCTAACCGCCACGCCGAATTTCGGGTGGGCGTTTAGTTCCTGGAGCGGGGCTTCCCTTGACGGGTCGAACTGCCTGGTGATGAACGGCAACGCCTCGGTTACCGCCAACTTCGTTACGCTGCGGATGAGCTTCGTCCCGATGACACCGTGCCGGGTGGTGGACACAAGAAAAGCCAACGGCGCTTTCGGCTCACCGACGCTGGTGGCCGGGAGCGCGCGCAGCTTCACCATCCCCAGTAGCACCAGCTGCACAATTCCCGCCACTGCGGCCGCGTACTCGCTGAACGTGACCGTGGTGCCCCACGGCGCGCTCGGATTCCTGACGGTTTGGCCCGCCGGACAGACACAGCCCCTGGCCTCGACGCTGAACTCAACGGACGGGCGTATCAAGGCCAATGCGGCCATCGTGCCCGCGGGAACCGGAGGGGCGATCAGCGTGTACGTTACCAATGCGGCTGATCTTGTCCTCGATATCGACGGCTATTTCGTACCCGCCACCGACGCCGGCGCGCTGGCTTTCTATCCACTAGCGCCCTGCCGTATCGCCGATACGCGCAACAACAGCTATGGTTCGCTGGGGCCGCCGTCGTTAAGCGCGAGCCAGCAGCGCACCTTCGCGATTCTATCCAGTTCCTGCGATGTGCCGGACGCCGCGCAGGCGTACTCTCTGAACCTGACCGCAGTGCCTTCCGGGCCACTGGGCTACCTCACCATATTTCCCACCGGGCAGACCATGCCACTGGCTTCCACGCTGAACGCGCCGACGGGAACGGTCACGGCGAACGCGGCTATCGTACCGGCCGGGACCGGCGGGTCGGTGGACGTGTATGCGACTAACGCGACGAATCTGGTGATTGACATCAACGGGTACTTCGCGGCGCCGGGGAGCGGAGGGCTGTCACTGTATAACGTGACCCCCTGCCGTGTGCTGGATACGCGGCAACCGCCCGGGAGCCTGCCCTTCAGTGGAGAGAAGGACGTGAATGTGACCGGGAGCAGTTGCGGGACGCCGGCGGGAGCTGAGGCTTATGTGTTCAACGCGACGGTGGTGCCCCCGGGGCCACTGGGTTTCCTGACGCTTTGGCCGCAGGGTGGAACCGAGCCGCTGGTGTCAACCCTCAATGCCCTTGACGGCGAAATCACTTCCAACATGGCCATTGTGCCCACCAGCAACGGCAGCGTCGCGGCGGAGCCGTCGAATCCTACCCAGCTTGTGCTCGATATATTCGGCTACTTCGCTCCGTAAGCAAAGTCGAGCGCTCCGTGCGAAGCACATTCCTTGTCATGGCGCATAGTATCCGAAGATGTCCAGGACGAGCTGCGTGGGGTTGGAAGGTTCTGCCGCGATGCTGCCATTGCTGGTGGGCACAATGGCCATGTTGGAAGTGATTTTGCCGTCAAGGGCATTGAGGGTTGACACCAGCGGCTCGGTTCCACCCTGCGGCCAAAGCGTCAGGAAACCCAGCGGCCCCGGGGGCACCACCGTTACGTTGAACACATAGGCTTGCGCCGCCTCCGGGAGTGCGCAGGAACTCCCAGCCACATTCACGTCCATTTCGCCGCTGAACGGCAGACTGCCGGGCGGTTGCCGCGTATCCAGCACACGGCAGGGGGTCACGTTATACAGTGACAGCCCTCCGCTCCCCGGCGCCGCGAAGTACCCGTTGATGTCAATCACCAGATTCGTCGCGTTAGTCGCATACACGTCCACCGACCCGCCGGTCCCGGCCGGTACGATAGCCGCGTTCGCCGTGACCGTTCCCGTCGGCGCGTTCAGCGTGGAGGCCAGCGGCATGGCCTGCCCGGTGGGAAACGTGGTGAGGTAGCCCACCGGCCCGTGCGGTACTACCGTGAAATTCAGCGAATAGGCCTGGGCTCCATCTGGCACATCGCAGGAACTGGATAGAATCGCGAAGGTGCGCTGCTGGCCCGCGCTTAACGACGGTGGCCCCAGCGAACCATAGCTGTTGTTGCGCGTGTCGGCGATGCGGCAGGGCGCCAGCGGATAAAAAGCCAGCGCGTTCGCGGCGATTCCAGGCACGAAGTAGCCGTCGATATCCAGCACCAGATCGGTAGCGTTCGTCGCGTAGACGCTCACCGCTCCGCCGGTTCCCGCTGGAATGATGGCTGCGTTGGCCTTAATGCGCCCGTCCGTTGAGTTCAGCGTCGAGGCCAGGGGCTGTGTCTGTCCGGCGGGCCAAACCGTCAGGAATCCGAGCGCGCCGTGGGGCACCACGGTCACGTTCAGCGAGTACGCGGCCGCGGTGGCGGGAATTGTGCAGTTAGTGCTGCTGGGGATGGTGAAACTGCGCGCGCTCCCGGCCACCAGCGCCGGCGAGCCAAAGGTCCCGTTGGATCGACGAGTGTCCACCAACCGGCAGGGTGTGAGGGGAACAAAGGACAGCGCGGTGTCGGTGGGTATGGAAACCTCAGCGGCTGTCGCAAGCGTGCCCGTGGGTGGGCTGCCGTTACTCTCGACTCCCACAATCACCGAAGGGTTCGTGTTCGTCGAGGCGAAAATTGCGTTGGACGATCCTCCCTCCGCAAAGATTGAGAAAGGCATCTCATCTCCCGCATTGCCAAAAACCGCGACGAATCCAAGATAGCCACCCGCCTGCCAGGATTCCTCGCTGCTGGTCACCGGAAAGTCGCTGGATACCGTATCGCCGGAGACCTCAACCTGTCCATCCGGGAGCACGGCAACCGAGTATGCGCAATCCCAACTCGATCCTCCCAGATAAGTGCTGAAGCGAGGACTGCCGGTGCTGCTGAAGCTGCTGAGAAAAGCGTCGCTGAAGCCTCCATAGGACGGCTGCCATGCACCCAGCACCGGGAAATCCCCCGAACTGGTGATGCCGGCGGCGAACGCGTTGCCCTGCGCGTCGACGGCGATGGAGTTCACACTCTCCGGGCTGATTGGCGCGCCGCCGGATCCTCCCAGGTAGGTGCTGAACAGAAACTGCGACCCGTCAGCGGAGATCCTGGTTACGAACCCCATTTGCTGGCCGGACAGCGCGCCCTCGAACGCGGACACCAGGGGGAAATTGCTCGACGTGGTGGAGCCTGCAATCCAGGCGATTCCATTGGCGTCCACCGCCATGCCATTGGCTCCATCAATTCCGTTCCCTCCGGCGTAGGTGGAATAGACTACCGTCCCGGAAGGACTCAGCTCCGCCGCAAACGCGTTCTGGAAACCGCGCAGCGTGCCCTGCGCGGCATTGACAACCGGCAGATCAGGAGACGCCGTCTGTCCGGCCACGAAGACGGTTCCGTCGGAACGAACCACCATCGCGTTGATTGTGTCGTTGGAAGAGCCACCGACGGCTATTGCATAGAGGACCGTTTGCCCGGTCGGATCAAGCTTAACGACGAATCCGTCCTGAGAACCGCCGCTGCCCGAGAGACTCACTCCGGCGAGGGAGGACGAGTAGGTGGAACCGGCCACGTATATGTTCCCCTGTCCGTCAACCCCGACGGCCGTTGCGCGATCGTCGCCGCTGCCCCCGAGGTACGTCGAATAGACCAGGTTCCACGACGGATCAAGCTTAATGAGAAATGCGTCCACGCCGCCACCGGGGACAAAAGGGGAATTTACGACCGGGAAGCCGGCCGAATCGGTGTACCCGGCTACGTATGTGTTCCCATTCGCGTCCTGGGCAACGGCAGTGGCCTCTTGTATGCCGCCGCTACCCCAGGTGGTCCAATTGTTGACGATGGCGCCACGCGCGGTTGAGGCGTTCGCGAGCAGAGCAATAGCCAGCACGCCGGATCGGGACCTCACACAGCCTAGTGGAACCTGCCAGGCGCTCGTCTCACGCGCCGATGGCGCCCGGCGGCGGTCATGGCATAATTGTTGCAATGCCACTCGATTCGGGAAAGATTAAACACATGAAGGCGCTGGCGAACGCCGCGGGCGTCATTGCCGCCGCCGCCATGGACCAGCGCGGAAGTCTCCAGAAATCCATCGCCTCCGCTAAAGGCATCGACTCGAAGCAGGTCACCGACGAGATGCTCTCAGAGTTTAAAGTGGCGGTGTCGAAAGTGCTTACGCCGCACGCCAGCGCGATTCTGCTCGATCCGGAGTGGGGTCTTCCGGCCGCCAAAGCGCGCTCATCGAACGCGGGCCTGCTGCTGGCTTATGAACTGAGCGGATACGACAACACGCAGCCCGGGCGCCTGCCCGATCTGCTTCCGCACTACTCCGTGAAACGCATCAAGGACGATGGCGCCGACGCGGTGAAGATTCTCATCTACTACACGCCCTTCGAAGATGAGAAAGTCAACGACATCAAGCACGCCTTTATCGAGCGTATCGGCGCCGAGTGCGAAACACATGAGATTCCATTCTTCCTGGAGTTCGTCGGCTATGACCCGAAAGGCGGGGACGAGAAGGGTCTTGAGTTTGCGAAGCGCAAGCCCGAAGTGGTGAAGGGCGCGATGCGGGAGTTTTCCAAACCGCAGTATAAGGTGGACGTGCTCAAGGTTGAGGTGCCTATTAACGCCAACTATGTGGAAGGCTCCAGCGTGTATAAGGGAGAGAAGGCATACACGCGGCAAGAGGCGCTCGCCCATTTCCGGGAAGCGGCGGACATCGCGACGAAGCCGTTCATCTATTTGAGCGCCGGCGTTAGCAATGCACAGTTCGTGGAATCGCTAAACATGGCGGCGGAGGCGGGCACCGATTACTCCGGCGTGTTATGCGGCCGCGCGACGTGGAAAGAAGGCATTCCGGTATATGGGAAACAGGGCGTGAAGGCGCTGGAGGACTGGCTTTCCACCGAAGGCGTGAAGAACATCAACGCAGTCAACGACGCCATTCACACCGCTAAGCCCTGGTACAAGAAAGCGGGCGTGGCCGCGTAGCAGTTACGCGGACTGAGCTGGTTTATTCACCAGCTTGTTCATGAAGTTGGCTAACAGTTCGGGTCCCGGAATGGACGGCTCGGAATCGCCTGAGTGCGCAGCGACCCACTCCAGCAATAGCGGCAGGGGTATCCAGCGCGCCGATTGTTCCCCACGTCCGTCGCTGAACCGATACAGGACGCGCGACACCTTCGCCGGGAGTTCCACCAGGTTGATGTTGCCAGCGCGCGGGCTCCAGCAGTTCTCTGCCGGCGACGTAACCATGTGCTCGCGGCAACTCGCCGGGCGGTGCGAGTGGATAATGCATTTCTCGTCTTCCAGAAACGGACAGTCCAGCCACAGCCGAAGATAATCGAGCCCCAGACGATTTCGCTCGGCCGGGTCGGACGGCGGTTCGGCGCGCAACCGCTCCAGCAGACCGCTTGCCGCCAGACTCTGCAGCACCTGGGCAAAACGCACCTTCACGCGCCCCTGCTGGTCTTCGGGCATGGCTGCGATCAGCCCGGCCAGATGGCGCGCCTCGGTTTCGCTGATGGGAATGATCTGCCGGCAACACGCGGCACAACCGGCCCGGCATGAAACGGGCTTGCCCTGCGACTCCAACTGTTCCGCCGCGGCGCCGATCAGGGCGTCATCGAGTTCGTGCAGGACCGGCAAGAGATCCACGGGCCGAATCGGTTCGGCGGGAATCTGCAGGCAGGCGGACAGGGTGTGGCCGCCAAACCGCAAATTGAACCGCACCTCGCGCACAGTTGCGGGCACACCCGATTATAATGAGGCTCGCATGGAGATGGAACGGCTTGCGAGCGTGATCGACCCGGCACGCGTTCTCCTGCGTCCCATTGAGCGGATTGCCTACGCCTCCGACGCCAGCGTTTATCGATTGATTCCACGCGCGGTGGTGCTCGCCCGCGGCGTAGGGGAGATTCAGGCGCTGTTTCAGTTCAGCCACGAACATCGCATCCCGATTACGTTTCGCGCGGCCGGCACCAGCCTCTCCGGTCAGGCGGTCACCGACGGCATCCTGGTTGAGGTGGCGCGGCACTGGCGCGATGCGCGGGTGGAAGCCGGAGGCACAATCGTCCGCGTGCAACCGGGCGTAATCGGCGGGCACGTCAACCGGATGCTGGCGCCGTACCGGGCGCGGATCGGTCCCGACCCAGCTTCCATACAAGCCTGCATGATGGGCGGCATTCTCGCCAACAACTCCAGCGGGATGTGCTGCGGCGTGGCGCAGAACGCCTATCACACGCTGCGCTCGTTGAAATTCGTGCTGCCGTCGGGCACCGTCATCGATACGGCGGACCCCGCCGCCAGCGAAATGTTTTGCGAGCGCGAATCCGCATTGGCCGACGGCCTGGCCGAATTGCGCGGGCAGATTCACGCGAGCCCCGCTCTGCGTGAGCGCATTCGCGCGAAGTACCGCACCAAGAACACGATCGGCTACTCGCTCAATGCGTTCCTCGATTACGAACGCCCCGTGGACATCTTTCGCCACCTGCTGATTGGCTCCGAGGGCACGCTTGGTTTTATCGCCGAAGCAGTACTCGACACGGTTCCCGATCTGCCGGTGAAATACACCGGCTTGCTGCTGTTCCACGATTGTCACGCGGCCTGTGCGGCCATTGTGCCGCTGCGGGACGCCGGGGCAAGAGCCCTGGAGTTAATGGACCGCGCGGCACTGCGGTCCGTGGAGGATCAGCCGGGTTGCCCGGCTTCACTGAAGGCGTTGCCTCCGGGGGCGGCCGGTCTGCTGGCCGAGTTTCAGTGTGCCGACGAAGCAGGTCGGCCCGGGTTGGAGGAGCGCGCGCAAAACGCCGCCGCGCAACTGCAACTCCTCCAGACGCCGTCGTTCACGCATACGGGGCCGGAGCAGGCGGCGCTGTGGAAGATCCGTTCCGGGATGTTTCCTTCGGTTGGGTCGGTGCGGCGGAGTGGAACCAGCGTCATTATCGAAGACGTCGTGTTTCCGGTTCCCCGCCTCGCCGACGCCGTTGTCGATCTTCAGGGCGTCTTCGAGAAAAACGGCTATGACAACGCCATCATCTTCGGGCACGCCAAAGACGGCAACCTGCACTTCGTGATCACGCAGTCTTTCGCCGACCAGAAATCGATCGATCAGTATGCACGGCTGATGGATGACGTGGTCCGCCTGGTGGTGCAGCGCTACGACGGGTCACTCAAGGGCGAGCATGGCACCGGCCGGAACATGGCGCCATTCGTCGAGGCGGAGTGGGGCGCCGACGCGTATGGCGTGATGAAGCGCGTGAAAGAGCTGGCCGACCCCGAGAACCTGCTGAATCCCGGCGTCCTTATTAACGCGGACCCGCTGGCGCATGTGCGCGACCTGAAGAGCATGCCCACGGTGGAGAGTGAAGTAGATAAATGCATCGAGTGCGGATTTTGCGAGTCACGCTGCCCCAGCCGCGATCTGACCCTCACTCCCCGGCAACGAATCGTGTTGCGGCGGGAGATGGTACGGAGCCGCGAATCGGCCGCGGCGCTTGATGGGGATTTCGGATACATGGCGCTGGACACCTGCGCGGTGGATGGCCTCTGCGCCACGTCCTGCCCGGTGGGCATCGACACCGGCGCGCTAACGAAGCGGCTTCGCCGTGAGCGGAATTCGGCCTGGCAGCACTGGTTCGCCGGGGCGCTGGCGAACCGCTTCGCGCTGCTGGAATACGGCGCACGCCTGGCATTGCGCGCCGGCCGTCTTTGGAGGACGGACCTGCCGCGTAATGCGCCCAGCCGGCTTCCACGCACAGAACGCGCGGGCGCGGAAGCGGTCTACTTTCCTGCCTGCATCTCGCGCGTTTTGGGGCGTTTGCGCGGCGAGCCGGACGACTGGTCATTGATGGAGGTGTTCGTTACGGTGGCGTCACGAGCGGGCGTGCCCGTTTACATCCCACGGGACGTGAACGGAACCTGCTGCGGCGTTCCATTTTCGTCGAAGGGGTACGACCGGGCGCACGAGGTAGCGGTGAATCGAACCATCGACCGTTTCTGGCAATGGTCGGATCAAGGCCGGTTGCCTGTCATCGTGGACGCCAGCCCGTGCACCTATGGACTCCTCACCTGCCGCCCGCACTTGACGGCGGAGAACCAAAGCCGCCTCGACCGGATGAAGATTCTCGACGGCGTCCGCTTCGCACACCACGACCTGCTTCCGCGTCTGACAGTAACGCAACCAACAGACGCAGCCGCGCTGCATCCGGTCTGCTCGCTGATCAAGATGGGCCTGACGCCGGAGCTCGAAGCCATCGCGGCGGCGTGCAGCCGGAAGGTCACAGTGCCCCCCAGCGCCGGCTGCTGTGGCTTTGCGGGCGACCGCGGCTACCTGTTCCCCGAGCTCACCGAATCGGCGACGCGTCAGGAAGCCGCCGAGGTGCGAGCCGGCGCCTTCGACGGTCACTATTCGAGCAGCCGCACCTGTGAAATCGGCCTGACCCGCGCCACGGGAACCGTCTACCGTTCGTATATGTATCTGATTGAGCGAGCGACGCGGCCCTGAACAAAAGGGAACTACCGACAAGGCTCCTGCGTATCTTAAGCCGCAGGAGAACCCTATGAGCCTCTGGCAGGACGTCCGCTATGGCGCGCGCAATTTGCGAAACTCGCCCGGATTCGCGCTGACGGCCGCTTTCACCATCGCCCTCGGAATCGGCGCCACCAGCGCCATTTTCAGCACCTGCGACGCTATGCTCTGGAAGCCCGTTCCGTTGCCCCACCTCGACACGCTGGTGGCCGTGCTGCAACGCGATTCCGGCGACTCGAACGATTGGGATGCCGCCACGCCGGCCGACATCGACGAAATTCGCCGTGGCAACACGTCCTTCTCCAATCTGGCGAGCTGGGAAGGCGGACTCGCCAATCTGGCGGGTGCGGGCGCGGCCCCGGATCGTGTCATCCAGTCTCTTGTGAGCGCGAACTTCTTCGCCGTCGCGGGTGTTCAGCCGTGGCGCGGACGCGCTTTTCAGCCCGACGAGGATCAACCAGGCCGGGATCATGAGGTGATTCTGAGCGACCGGATCTGGCACGGACGCTTTGGCGGGGACCCGAACATCGTTGGCCGCATGATCCGCCTCGACGATGTTCCTTACACGGTTACAGGGGTGATGCCGTCCAACTTCGACTTCCCGCAGGCCACCGAAGTCTGGACACCCATGGGACTCACGCCCGAACAGCGCAGTTCGCACACCGCGCAGACGCTGCAATCCGTCGCCCGACTGAAGCCGGGCCGCACCGTTGAGCAGGCCGCGGCGGAGATCGACGGCATCGGAGCAAGGCTGGAAAAGTCCTACCCGGAGACGAACAAGAATCGCCATTTCCTGGTGTGGCCTGCCTTGAAGCTACTGGTCGACGGCGAAACCCGGAAATACCTGGTGATGCTGCTTGGCTCGGTGCTGTTCGTGCTGCTGATCGCTTGCGCCAACGTGGCCAATCTGCAGTTCGCGCGCGCCAGCGGACGGCTGCGCGAGGTGGCAGTGCGGCGGGCTCTGGGCGCGGGGCGCTGGCGGATCATCTCGCAACTGGTCACTGAGAGTGTCCTGCTGTCCACCATCGGCGCCTGCCTCGGTTTGGGAGTGGCGTACATCGGAATCAACCTGATTCGCGGCGGCATGCCCGCGGAAATAGAGCGCTACATTCTCGGCTTCAAGGACATTCAGCTCGACGGCCGGACACTGCTGTTCACGCTGATCGCCGCGGTTGCCAGCGGCGTTCTGGCTGGCCTGGCGCCAGCCTGGCAATCGTCCCATCCGAATCTTACCGATGCCCTGCGCGAAGGCGGCCGCGGCTCATCCATCGGTAAAGCCCGGCAGCGGCTGCGCAACATTCTGGTAGCTTCGGAGATCGCGCTGGCCGTGGTGCTGCTGGTGGGCGCGGGATTGATGGTACGCGGATTCAGCACGCTGCTGGAGACGGGCAAGGCGATTGAACCGGAGACGTTGCTCACCTTGCGTCTGGCTATCACCGACAACAAGTATCACGAGAAATCCCAGGTGGTGGAGTTTTACCGCCACGTGCTGGAGCGCATTCAGGCGTTGCCTGGCGTTCGCTCCGCGGCGGCGGTCAGCGCTCTGCCTTACAGCGACCACTCCGACGGGCGCGATTTCACGATCGAGGGCCGTGCTGTAGAGCCAGGCAATATACCCAACGGCATGTATCAGGTGGCCAGCGCGCAATATTTCGCGGCCCTGCACGTGCCGCTGCGCGAAGGCCGCTTCCTGCTGGACAGCGACGGTCCCACGGCGCCTCCCGTGGTGCTGATCAGCGAGCGCATGGCCGAGCGCTGGTGGAAGAACGAATCGCCCATCGGCAAGCACATTCGAATCGGCGAGACCGATTCGAAGAAGCCATGGATGACCATCGTCGGCGTGGTGGGCGACATGACGCACAACGTTTACGACCGCGCGCCGCGCCGGGCAATCTATGTTCCGTATCAGCAGGAGCCCGCGCTATGGATGGACATCGGAGTCCGCACGGCCGGCGATCCTCTTCTGCTGGCGCCCTCGGTATCCGCGGCGATTCGCTCGGTGGATCCCGACCAGCCCATCTCCGAGATGCGCACCATGGAGAAATCCATTCATAATCGCGCCATCGGCCTGAACTACGTGGCCACGCTGATGGGCGTGTTTGGCGTGATCGCGCTGGTGCTTTCGGCGGTCGGCGTCTACGGAGTGATGTCTTACATGGTATCCGAGCAAACGCGCGACATCGGGCTCCGCATGGCCCTCGGAGCGCCGCGTTCCAGTGTGCTGGCGGGCGTGTTTCGCCGCGGCCTGCTGGTAACGGGAGCAGGCCTGGTGGTGGGCTTGCCGTTCGCGTACGCGCTCGCGCGCCTGATGGAATCTTTGATTTACGGCGTAAGCTCTACCGACCCGGTGACGTTCGTGGGCATTCCGCTGGCGCTGATCGGTGCGGCGGCCCTGGCGATCTACATCCCGGCACGCCGCGCCATGAAGATTGACCCGATCCTGGCTTTGCGATACGAGTGAATGGTCCGCTCAGTTCGCCGCTGAGGCTTTCTGCTGCAGATCGGCAACCTGCTGCCGGACGGCGGCGGCATCCGCGGCCTTTGGCGCTGCTGCCAGGTATTTGTTCAGGTGCTCGATGGCACCGGCGCGGTCGCCCTTCGCGTTCAGCAACATTCCCAGCAGGTACTCCGCCCGCGGGTACTCATGCCGGGTATCGAGCTCAATCGCGCGGCCGGCGAATTTCTCGGCGACATCCTGGAAGCCGAGACCGTGCTGTGCTACCGCGTAATAGAAATAGATCGCGGGAAACTCCACTGGGTTCTGCGCCAGCGCGCGTTCCGCGATATCACTTGCATCCTGATTGCGATTCTCGACAATCGCCATTCTGGTGAGCGCCAGGTAAGGCTTGATGTACTTCGGGTCTGCCTGAACCGCGTGTTCGCACGCCGCGCGCGCCTCAGGGAGTTTCGATTGCGCCACCAGCGCTTCCCCAAGGTCGCTCCAGGCCGGCGCATACCCGGGGTAAATGGCGACTGCTTTTTCCAGGCTCTTCTGCGCGACATCCCACTTCCGTTCCGAGAGCGCTGCTTCGCCCTGCTCGAATGCCTTTTTCGCGTCCTTTGGCGCGTTGAGCGAGGTCATGGATATGGTGGAGCCTTCGTCATCGCCGACGCGCTGAAGCACAATCACCGCCTTGTTCTTCAGCATCACGTGAACCGGCTTGTAGCCTTTGAGACTAATGCTTACATCGCATTCATCTATCGTTTGTGGGGTATAGTCGCGCGAGGAAAGGATAGCCGAGTACCGAATCGTTCCGGTGCCAACGACTTCGACGCTGCAGCCGGGGATCAGATGATCGGTGAGCTGGGGGATGACCTGGGGGGCTGCGCTCAGCGGCGCGCCGTTTTCCTGAACGATTGTCGCGATATAAAACCTCTGACCGTGCATTATTGTCGCGCTGCCCAGCGCCAGGAGCAGCAGAGAAGACGGAATATTTCGGATCATCGGGCCTCTATTCCGGGACGAGCGTCGCGGCGTTCGCGTTTCGGAGATTCGCTGCCTCACCGCCAGCCCAGGCGCTCCCGCGTGTTCTCGATGTGCGCCAGGTGATGACGGCAGTGCCAGTCATAAAGCCCGAGCGTCCATTCCAGGTTGCGCACGCCGATCTCCGGGTGACGGAACGTGCGCTGGAACTGCTCCGGCGTCAGTTTGCTGAGCAGCGCCACCCAGCGGCGGTGGAGTCCGTCGAACAACTCCAGCGACGCCTCAATCGGCGCCGTCTGCGCATCCGTTAACTCAGCCCACAAGTTCTCATGATACGGCTTGATCACCGGCTCGTCTTCTGTAAGAGCGAGGCGGAACCGCATGTAGCTGTTCATGTGGCTGTCGGGGAAATGGTGCACCACCTGACGGATGGTCCAGCCGCCCGGGCGATACGGTGTGTCGAGTTGTTCCCCGGCGAGTTCCTTCACGGCCGAGCGCAGCTTGGCCGGCGTGTGAGCCAGAGTGTCAATCCATTCTTGCCGGTGCTCCGCCGTTATCGACGCCGGCGGCTGGTACCGGCCCACGGGATAACGCAGGTCGGGGGCATCTCCGGTTTTCATGTTATCCATTGTGCACCGGAATCACATGGTCCATCCGCCATCCACGACGTGCACGCCGCCCGTGGTGAAACTGCTTTCATCCGACGCCAGATACACCGCAAGCTGGGCCACTTCGCGCGCCGAACCCATCCGTCCCATGGGCTGCCGCGCCAGGAACTCGCGGTGCACGGCTTCGACGGTCTTCCCGGTCTGCGCGGCCTGCGCCTCCATGCGCTGTTCGAGCGAGGGAGTGACGATGGTGCCCGGACAAATCGCATTGGCGCGGACTCCGTGACGAATGAAATCGGCGGCAATGGCTTTGGTCAGGCCGATGACCGCGGCTTTTGTCGCCGAGTACACGTAGCGATTGGGAACGGCGTGGACCGAGGAGGCGACCGACGATACATTGATGATCGACCCGCTGCCCTTTGCCATCATTCCTGGCAGGACCGCCCGAATGGTCCGGTGCATGGACTTAACGTTGAGATCGAAGCTGTGGTCCCAGTCTTGTTCGGAACAATCCAGAATCGTGCCGGGGTGCACGAAGCCGGCGGCATTCACCAGCACGTCGACGGCGCCGACCGCCAGCGCCACTCGCTCGATTTCGGCGGCCTCGAGGACGTTCAGGCGGCGGACCTCGGCGCCCTGAAGATCGCTCAGTTTCTCGATGGCGATGTCGGTAGCGATCACCCGCGCCCCGGCTTCCATAAACGCGTCTGCTATGGCTCGGCCTATACCCTGGGCAGCCGCTGTAACCAGCGCCACTTTCCCGGCAAGTCGATCATTCATTGTGCTGTCCTCCAGGGGAAGTTCGTCGAAACCGAAACCCGTTCATCGCCGTCCCAACCATGACCCCCTGATTGTAAACGCCGGAGTCTCGCCCGTTGCTGCAATCAGTTTACTGAGAGAGTCGGTGCATGTCACAGGGGAAGACCGAACGCGTGTCAATGTTGGACACATGGTCGCCGGAGACCGCTACCGGCCGCCGTGCCATCCGCGAACAACTCGAACGCCTGCTTGCGGATACACGTTTCAAGAAGAGCAAACGCTGTCCGTCCTTGCTGCGCTACCTGGTCGAGAATACGCTCGATGGCCGCGCTGATCAACTGCGCGAGCGCACGCTGGGCATCGATGTTTTCAGCCGGCCCCAGGACTACGACACCAACACCGATCCGATCGTACGAGCCACGGCCGGAGACATCCGCAAGCGCATCGCCCAGTACTATCACGAGCCCGGTCACGAGGACGAGATTCGCATCGACTTGCCCGCAGGCTCGTATGTTCCGGAGTTCGGCTTGCCCCCGGTCACAAAACCGGTCGCCGCCGTCCGCGGCGCCTGGCTGAAGCAGTGGTGGAGGCCGCTGGCGCTTACCTGCGCGGTTGCAGGGGCGGCGGTGGCGGTGGTTCTCCTGACGCCGTCCCTTTTCCATAGCCCGCTCAACCGCTTCTGGGCTCCCGTGATGGATTCATCCAACACGGTTCTCATTTGCGTGGGACCGGCTGATAAGCTGCGGACGTCGGCGGATCTCGACGCTCCATCCTCCAAGGATCCGCTCGCTATTCACAACCTGGCGCTGCAGGATGCCACCACACTGGCTCGCGTGGCCATCCTGCTCAACGCGAAGGGGAGGACCTTTCGCATCCAGAGCGACGACGCCACCTCCCTCGCCGATCTGACGGCCGCCCCCGGCGTTCTGATTGGGGCTTTTAACAACGCGTGGACTCTGCGGAGCGTGCGCGGATTGCGCTTCACTTTCGAGGTGGATCCAGTAGCCAACCGCTATTGGATACGCGACCGGCAGAATGCGGCGCGGAAGGATTGGGAGATCGACATGGGCCTGCCGTACACGAAGCTGACCGAGGACTACGCTATCGTCGCCCGTTTCATGAACCCGGCCACCGAGCGCATGATGGTGATCGCCGGCGGGATCGGCCAGGGGGGAACCGTTGCTGCTGGCGAGTTCCTCACCAGCGAGAAATACATGAAGGACCTCGCCGCCCGCGCGCCCGCTAACTGGGAACAGAAGAATTTCGAAGCGGTAATCGCGGCCCGCGTGATCGACGGCAGCGCGGGACCACCACGCGTCCTGGCGACATACTTCTGGTAGCGTTTATGCGGCGGGTCCCCAACTCGCCGGCAAATTTGAGAAGCTGTGAAAGGGGCGACCAGATGAGCGAGGTGCGGGTATTGGTGGGCACGCGGAAGGGCGCGTTCATCCTCACGTCAGACGGCGCGCGAGAGAAGTGGGAGATCAGCGGGCCCCACTTCGCGGGATGGGAGATCTATCACGTCAAGGGCTCACCCGTCGACCCGAACAGATTATACGCGTCGCAATCCACCGGCTGGTTCGGACAACTGATCCAGCGCTCCAGCGACGGGGGCAAGACGTGGGAGCCGGTGGGCAACAAGTTTGCCTACGATGGTGTTGCCGGCACGCACCAGTGGTATGACGGCACTCCCCACCCCTGGGAATTCAAGCGCGTCTGGCATCTGGAGCCATCCCTCACCGAGGCCGACACCGTCTACGCGGGCGTGGAAGACGCGGCCATATTCCGCTCCAATGACGGTGCACAGACGTGGCAGGAACTCCCCGGCTTGCGCGGCCACGGCTCGGGCCCCCGCTGGCAGCCGGGCGCGGGCGGCATGTGCCTGCACACCATCATTCTGGACCCGAGCGACCCCGGCCGAATTTTCATCGCCATCTCCGCCGCGGGCGCCTTCCGCACCGACGACGGCGGCACAACCTGGAAGCCGATCAACCAGGGATTGCGCTCCCAGTACATACCCGACCCGACGGCCGAAGTGGGGCATTGCGTTCATCACGTCGCCATGCATCCGTCGCGCCCTGGCGTCCTGTTCATGCAGAAACACTGGGACGTGATGCGCAGCGACGACGCGGGCGATTCGTGGCACGAGGTGAGCGGCAACCTGCCCACCGACTTCGGGTTCGCGATCGACGTGCACGCGCACGAGCCGGAGACCATCTACGTGGTCCCCATCAAGAGCGACTCGGAGCACTTCCCGCCCGAGGGAAAGCTGCGCGTATTCCGAAGCCGGAGCGGAGGAAACGAGTGGGAGCCCCTGACGAAGGGCCTGCCACAAAGGGACTGCTACGTAAACGTGCTGCGCGATGCAATGGCGGTGGATTCCCTCGATTCCTGTGGTGTGTACTTCGGGACAACGGGTGGTCAGGTGTACGCCTCGTCCGATGCAGGCGATAGCTGGGCTCCCATTGTCCGCGACCTTCCGGCCGTGCTGTCGGTTGAGGTGCAGACGCTGCAATGATCCGGGTGGTGCTCCCGGCGCACCTGCGGACTCTGGTACGCGCGGGCGGCGAGGTGCGAATGGAGATCGAGGGTCCGGTAACACAGTGCTCGATCCTCGACGCGCTGGAGAGCTGTTATCCGATGTTGAGCGGCACGCTTCGCGACCATACAACCGGCCAGCGCCGCCCATTTGTTCGCTTCTTCGCTTGCGGGGAAGACTGGTCACACGAAGCGCCGGACGCGCCGCTCCCCGGCGCAATCGCCTCCGGCGCGGAGCCATTTCTTATTGTCGGCGCCATCGCCGGGGGATGACACTCCGCGCGATGCCATAATTGCAAGGATGAGAGCGCGCCGCGCCGAGTTCGCCCGGAACCAGACTGCCTCGCGCGATCGCGTGCAGGATGACGACTTTGTCCCCCGTTTGTTTATTGAAGCGGACGCGCCCCTCTCTTCCTCGCAGGATTGGATCGTTCCCGCCCGCCTGCTCGATTCCATGGTGCAAGGGCATGCCCTGAGCGTGGGCGGGGCGATTTCACCGCTGCTGCAAGCGAATCTTCAAAGTATTCAGGACATCTACCGCGCCTGGCTGCCGGCCGCGAAAGAGGTGCCCGTCAATTCCGCGACCCTGGCGTCAGAGACGAGGGCGAGTGGTGGGTCCGTATTCTTTTCCGGGGGTGTGGACAGTTTTTATTCGCTCCTGAAGCATCGCGAGCGGCTCGACAATCTTGTTTTGGTGCACGGCTTCGATGTGCCGCTGGCAGCCGAGTCTTTCTTCGAACAAGTCAGGTCGGTTGCCGGCGAGGTCGCTGCTTTATTCGAAATGCGGCTGATCGTGGCAAGAACCAACCTTCGGGCGGTATCCCAGGGCCGCTTCTGGGAAATCCAACATGGGGCGGCCCTGGCCAGCATCGCGCACGCTCTGCAACCAAACCACTCCGCGGTGTATATCGGTTCCACGCATCCCTATCGCGATCTTCATGTTTGGGGGTCGCATCCGCTAGTGGATCCGTTGTGGTCCTCCGCGGCCGTGCAAATCATACACGATGGCGCCGAGACCGATCGTGTCGGCAAGCTGAAACTAATATGCCAATACCCCGAAGTGATCAAATATCTGCGCGTGTGTTTGCAAGGGACGGGAGCCTACAACTGCGGTACATGTGAAAAGTGTCTGCGGACGATGGTTGGGTTATTAAGCATGGATTCGCTGCGGTATGCAAGATTCCCCTCGACCGTGGATCCCGGCGCCGTCAGGAGAGTCCGGCTGGACGATGACTCGGTGTTGTACTGGCGCGAACTGCTTGCGCTCGATCTCCCCGCGCCGCTGCGCCCGGCGATCGAGCATGCTATCAGGAATCACGCGTGGGGATTGCCACCGCACGGATCGGCGAAGAACGAACTGCGCCGCATCTATTGCGCGGCAGGACGCCTGGGAAGGCTGCTTCAGGCTTTTTTCTCCTGAAACCGATCGCGCTACTCTTCCCGCAAGACTTCCAGAGGCTTCTGCCCCAGTATCCGGAAGCTCGCCAGCCAGCCGGTAGCGTCCGCCACCACGGCAGTCGCGACCATGGCCACCACCATTACCCACGGGTGAAAGCTGATGTGCACGGCCTCGAATCGCCGGCTGAGAATGAGATTAGCGAAGCCGTTGGCCAATAGACCGCCCATCAACCCCGCAACCAGCCCCACAATCAGGAACTCTACCGTAAACACATTAGCAATCTTCCGCCGCGTTCCGCCCAGGGTCTTCAAAATCACTACCTCGCGAATACGCCGGAAGCGGGTTCCGGCCACGCTGGAAGCCAGAATTATCACGCCCGCCAGAATCGCGAACACGGAAAGAAACCGCATTACCAGCGCCACCTGATCCACCACTTCCTGAACGACGCTGAGCGCCTCGGCCACGCTGACCACGGTGATGGTGGGATAGGCATCGTACAGCGCCCGCTCCAGGCGGCCCACGTTTTCCGGCTTCACCTTCACGCCGCCATAGTCGATTGCCGGCGAACCGGCGAGCGTGGCGGGGGTGAAATTGAACTCGGTCATTCCGCCCATGCGAAACGTCTCGCTGCGGTAGATGGCGGCTACGCGCACGTGCAGCGCGCGGCCGGACGAATCGAAATCGAGAGCGGCCCCCGGCCCCACCCGCAACGCCCGCGCGGCGTTTTCTTCGATGGCCACCAGCGGTTCCGTGGCGCCTTCCCGCCACCATGCGCCCTTCAGCACTTCAACGCCGCGCGGCAGACTCGCCGCCGAAGTCACTCCTCGCGTGCGCGCGAAGCGCCGGTCGAATCCCTGCAGCTTGCGCGGGTCCAGCGCGACGCCATTCACGGCCGTAAGCCGCACCTGCGCCACCGGGATGATGTCGAGTGTGCTGTCCATCCCCGGCAACTGCCGGATCAAGCGCTCGACGCCCGCTTCCTGGGAAGGCTGAATATCGATGAGGAAGACGTTGGGCAGCCCCGGCGGCGCGTTCTCCATGATCTTCGAGACCACCGAATGCTGCACCAGATACACCGAAGTGATGAACATTACGCCGACCCCAAGCGCCACCAGCACGGACTGCGCCTGATTCCCGGGCCGGTACAGATTGGCAATACCATGCCGTACCGTGCCCGGCAACCGCAGCGAAGCACGCCGCTGAAACCATCGCAGCCCGCGCAACAGCATCCACGCCACGGCGGAGAGCGACACGAGCCCCACCAACAGCGCAATCACAAAATCGATGCCCACCTGCGAGGAATTGCTGAGCCACGCCGCGATGGCGCCCATGCCGGCAAGAATCACCGCGCCGGACGCGAGCGCCGCGCCGGACTCCATCCAGCGCCTCCACCACGGGCGCCGGCCCTCGGTCATATTGCGCCGCAGAATCACGCCCGGGCGCACACGTCGAATGCGCAGCAGCGGCGGCAGGGTGAACAGCATGGTGGTGAGGAGCCCGATCGCCAGTCCCTGCGCGACAGTTCCCCACCCAAACGCGAGATCTACGTGCAGTTTGAAATAGCGGTCAATCAGATGCGGGAAGATGCGCTCAATGCCGTACCCGGCGATGATTCCCAGCACCGCGCCAGACGCGCCGAGGATCGCCGTTTCAAATGCGTAAATGCAAATCACCTGGGATGACCGCGCTCCCAGCGACTTCATGACGGCAATCCCGTCCAGATGCTGCTGCAGATGCGCGTTCATGGCCATGCCCACGCCAAGCGCGCCGACAATGAGCGCGATCAAACTGACGATGCTGAGAAAGGTAGTGGCGTCGTCGAGGCCCCGCGTAACCGTGGGGTTCGATTCCCGGTAGTCGACCACCTGGCTTTCGGTGAAGACCTTCTTCAGCTCCTCCTTCGCCTGTTCCACGGACATGCCCTGCGCGGGCAGCCGGAACAGATAGCGCTGCGTTGCCCGGCTGCCGGGGATGATCAGACCGGTTCGATCAAGCCCGCCACGCGTAATCATCACGCGCAAGCCGAAGTTGAAGCTGCCGTTCACGGTCATGCGGTCCGGCTCGGAAACAATCACGCCGGCAATCCGGAATTCCTGGCCGCCAATGCGCAGCGAATCGCCCAGCTTCGTATGGGTCCGAATCAGCACGTCATCGCCGGCCACTACTGTGTTGTCGTTCAGCAAAGCGGAGAGGGGACGGTTGGGGGACATTTGCACCGTTCCGTAGAACGGATAAGCGGCCGGGTCCACGGCCTTGATGGCCATCATGACCGGCCAGGGCTGGTTTGCCGAGGAGCCCATGGTCAACACGTGGGTGATGCGCGTCAAGCGCAGCCCGCGCGCGTGCAGGGCATTGAGCGCGGCCGTCTGCGGCGCCGTGGGCAACCCAAACTCGGTCACGCTGAGATCGGCGGCCATCAGCGTCCGCGCCTTCAGCAACAGCATGCCGCGGAAAGATTCGCTGAACCCACGGACGCCGGTGAGCGAACCGACGCCCGCCGCCACCGCCAGCACCACGAAGATGAACTTGGCCGGCGACGCCCACAGCTCCCGCCAAGCGATGCGCAGCGCGGTGCGTGAAAATCCAGGCCGCGGGTCAGCCGGCATGGGCGCCCCGCAGTTCGTCGGAAACAACCAGGCCGTCGCGCAGGGTCACGATGCGGTCGGCATGAGCGGCAAGGTCGTGATCATGGGTTACCAGCAGCAGCGTGGCGCCCTCGCGCCGATTCAGCTCAATCAGCAGATCCAGCACCAGCTTGCCGTTCGTGGAATCCAGGTTGCCGGTGGGCTCGTCGGCCATCAGAATCGGCGGGCGCACCATGAACGCGCGCGCCAGCGCCACCCTCTGTTGCTCTCCGCCGGAGAGCTGGACGGGGTAATGGTCACGGCGCTCAGCAAGGCCCACGCGGTCCAGAAGCTCTCTCGCGCGCGCAATGCCATCGCGTCCCCCGGCCAGCTCTGCCGGCAGCAGCACGTTCTCTTCGGCCGTCAACGTGGGCAACAACTGCCAGCTCTGAAACACGAAGCCAATCTTTCGGCCACGCAATCGCGCCAGAGCGTCTTCCCGCAGACTGGTGATGTCTTCGCCGTCCAACACGATACGACCGCTGGTGGCGCTGTCCAGGCCGGCCAGCAGACCGAGCAGCGTACTTTTCCCGCTGCCCGACGCGCCCATAATTGCAACGAACTGGCCAGCGGGGATTTCAAAGTCGATGCCGCGAAGGATGTGAACCTGGTGGGTACCGCTGTCGATGGTCCTGGTCAGTCCGGACACCTGGATGATGGGACCTGTCATTGCCTTTATTATGGCTGGTAGTGAGATTCTTCACGGTTATCGCGGCCTGCATCGTGATCGCCCGCGCAGCACCCGCAGCCGACACGCGTCCGGTGATCGTGGCCTTCGGCGACAGCCTCACCGCCGGGTACGGCGCAGACCCCGGCCAAAGCTACCCCGACAACCTGCAGCGCGAACTCGACAAGCTGGGTTACAGTTATCATGTCGTGAACATGGGTATCAGCGGTGAAACCACCACGGACGCCCTCTCCCGCCTGCCGACCGTCATCGCGCAGAAGCCGCGCATCGTGATCCTCGAATTCGGCGGTAACGACGGTCTGCGTGGGCTGCCCATCACCGCGGCCCACGCCAACCTGGACCAGATGATGGCGCGCATTCAGGTGGCGCACATCCGCATTCTGCTGGCGGGCCTCACTCTGCCGCCCAACTACGGCCAGGATTACATCCGCCCTTTCCAGACCATGTACCACGACCTCGCGGTGAAGTACCATTCGCCATTGATCCCCTTCCTGCTGGAAGGGATCTTCGAACATGGCCTGTTTCAACAGGACGGAATCCACCCCAACGCCCAGGGATACGCCGTGGTGGCGCAAACGGTGCTGCGCTATTTGAAGCCCCTCCTGGGGAAAATAACCCAGCACTCGCCGGCCTGAGGCGTGGATGACCTGCGATTGCAGGGGGTTTGTTTTGGCCGCGGGCGTGCATCATCCGGTTCGTGACTGCTACCGATACCACCGACACCCTGGATGGGAAGGCCCTTTGCCGCACGCTGGCCCGTTCCATTCGCCTTGATGGCAACCTGACTCGCGTGCACGACCTGAGCGACGCGGAACTGGAGCGGCTGAACGTCGACGTGCTGACCCATCTTGGCCGCTGGATCAACGGCAAAGAGCGCGATGTGCGTCCCTGCACAACCAGCATTAGCCGGTTCTGTACGGCCCGCTCAGTACCACAGCTGGAATCGGCCTATTACCTCTCCTTGATTCGTGAAGGCGTCAACGAGTTCATTCACCGCCAGGAGTTCGACACGGGGGAGTTGGAATCGCAAGCCGCGCGCTTCTTCGACAGGCTGGTGTGTGAAGTCCTCCGGGCCTGACTCATTTTTGTGAGGCGCGCCCGACTGCGGATTTCAGGCCGCGACGGGGTAAGGCGCGAGCGCACTTGAACGGTGGGCCAAAGAGACCACGGCCAACACCAAAACCACAACCAGCACCACTGGAACGGCAATGCTGACCGGAAGCCCGGTGAAGTAAGGAATCGGCGAAAGCGCGACGGACAAACAGAATCGCAAGAATCTCGACCCCGAAGGGACCATCAGGGCAAAAACCGGCAGCAGCAGAATGTCGTCGCCGATACCCGAGTGATGACTCACCAGCAAGCCGCACAACAATCCCAGGGCAAGCAACCATTCGAAGTTCTGGCTTTTCTGACAAGCCCACAAGAAGACTAGCGCGACCGTGCACATCAACCCGATCTCCAGCGGCGTGCTCGGATACAGGCTCGCCACCAGGCCATGAAGATTCGGCATGAACTCGATCTTGAACTGCATCCGCGGGTTGCGTAGAAGGTCCATATACTGCCGGGTGGAATCCGCTCCAGCAACGCTGACCCCCAGAACAAAGAGAGCCCCCAGCCCGCAAGCGCCTCCGGCCACAATGCGCCAGCGCCTCTTGAGCAACAGCAACATCGCGACGAACACAAACAAGTGGAACTTGATCGCACACAGAGACAGAAGCAGGCCGCAAAGAAAATCTCTCTCCATCCGGGCAAGCAGGATCGCAGCTCCGAGAAACGCCAGCAAGAACGCGCCGTCCTGCCCTTGCAGCACGAACGCCGCCACCGGAATGCTGCACGATGCGTATATCGGCAACGCCGGGCATTCCCTGGAAAACCGCACCACAAACCAAACAATGCAACCCAGACACAACGCACAAAAAAAGCCGTAGGCCACAAGATAAGGAAGCGACGTCAGCGGCTTCATGAAAGCGGCATAGAAAGGAGGCCGGATGAAGGTGATGGTCATCGGCTCACCCAGAATCGACCGGATCATCGCGTCGTTCGCCGCGATCGAATACAGGCCGGGTGTTCCGGCCAGCTTCCCGCCGGCATAAAACGTCGCGAAATCGTTCACGCCGTGCATTGACCGGTGGCCATTCAACGCGACCAGCGCTGCCAGGAAAGCGATTCCGAACAGCACCGGCATCCATTTCAGGGCGCGTTTCATCTGATCTATGGATCGGCGTCACCTCCGCTGGACCTTAGCCGCCGTTCGCTACAATTAGATAACCTCAGGGGCCACGTAACTCGCCCGCTATATGTGTATCGATCCACAGCGTGAGGAATTGATCCGCCAGGAGTTGAGCCGAATCGTGGCCAGCGATCTGTTCTCCCGCTCGGATCGCCTCCGCCGCTTTCTCTGTTTTTCAGTCGAACATGCGCTCCGCGGCGAATCGGACCGAGTTAAAGAATACGTCGTGGGTGTGGAAGCCTTCGGCCGCGGACCCTCTTTCGACCCTCGCGTGGACCCCGTAGTGCGTGTGGAAGCGCGCCGCCTGCGCGACCGATTGAAGTCCTGGTATGAGGGCGAAGGCCGCAGCGCGCCAATCCGCATCGAACTCCCGCTCGGCGGTTACGCGGCCGTGTTCCAGGAGCCTCCTACCGCCATCCCGACGAAGCACGAAACCGCGCCCGCCCAGCGCACCATCGCCGTTCTGCCCTTCGCCAATTTGAACTCCGCCGCCGAGACCGATTATCTTTGCGACGGACTCACTGAAGAACTCATCCACTCCCTCACCCGGGTGCACGAACTGCGGGTGGTCGCCTGGCAATCGGCGGCGCGCATGAAAGGGCGCGAGCAGGATCTGGAAGCCATCCGCGCGCAGTTGGGCGTGGAGACGATATTGCGCGGCAGTATCCGCTGCTCCGGCGACCGCCTGCGCATCACCGCGCAGCTCATCGACGCGGCGAGCGGCTATTATCTCTGGTCGGAGGCATGGGACCGCTCCGCCGCGGACGTATTCGCGATTGAAGAAGAGATTGCGCAGGCCATCGTGAACACGCTACGGGTGCGGCTCTTGCCCGAATCACCCAGCCGCCTGACCCCCAGAGCGACTAATATCGAGTGCTACAACCTCTACCTGAAGGGGCGCTTCCACTGGAACAAGCGCACGCCGGAAGGCCTGCGCCTGGGGCTGCGTTGTTTCGAGGACGCGGTGGCGCTCGACCCGGATTGGGCGCTCGGATGGGCCGGGCTGGGAGACAGTTACGCGGTGCTTGCGGACTACGGATTGCTTCCGCAGGAAGCTACCGTCCCCTCCGCCACTCGTGCCGCGGAAAGAGCCACCGAGCTGGATCCGACTCTGGCCGAAGCCTACGCGACGCTGGGCCTTCTGCGCTGCCGTTACGGTTGGAAATGGGACGAGGCCGCCGCATTCTTCCGGAAAGCGATTGAGCTCAATCCAGGCTATGCCACCGCGCACCATTGGTACAGCGTGGATTACCTGGCGATGATGGGCCGGTTCGACGAAGCGCTATACGAGATTGATCTTGCTATCTCGCTTGACCCACTCTCCGCCATCGCCCAGGAAGGACGCGGCTTCCTGCAGATGCTGGCCCGCCGGTACGGCGAGGCTCGCCAGCAGTACGAGGCGCTGATTGAATTCGACCCTTCGTTCTACAAGGCCTGGACGTCGTTGGGCCGGGTGTATGCGCAAATCGGCGATTATCCGAAGGCCATCGAAATGTACCAGAAGGGCCGGCAACTTGGCGGAGAAATCCCCAACATCGTGGCGGCGCTCGGGCAGGCGTACGCCCTCAATGGACAACCCGATCACGCCCGGGAACTGTTACAAAAACTACACGATCTGGATTCCGCGCGGCGCCGGACGCCCGTTCCGGGCACTTGCTTTGCGATCGTTCACCTGGGCCTTGGGGAAAACGAGCGCGCACTGGAATGGCTTGAGGCCGGAATGGAGCGGCGCCACATGTCCTTGTCGGGCCTGAAGGTCCACCCGGTTTACGATCCCCTCCGCGACGAACCCCGTTTCCAGGCTTTGCTGGAGCGTCTGGGCCTGGGCCCGGCCGTTTACCGTAAAACAACACCGTAACCGCACTGCGTCCTTACTGCCTGGGGAGTGCCATACGGGCGCACTATAGCTGCATGAGAACCCGTGATGTTTGCCTGGCAACTCTCCTGGTGCTGGCCGCAGCGGGTCTTCGGGGCGAGAGCGCGTCTCCCGCCCCGAACCCCGACCAGGCCAGAAACCTTAACAACCTTGGCAGTATGTACTTCGCTCGCGGCCAGTATTCCCGCGCCGAAGCGGTCCTCTCTCAGGCAGCGGCCATGGGGGAACCGAAATCCATTTTGAATCTGGCCGCTACACTCCGCGCCGAGGCGCGCTACCCGGAGGCCGAGAAGATGTACCAGCGGGCCGGACAAACCGGCTCAGCGCTGCTGGGCCTTGCTCTTGTGTATCGCGACATGGGGCGATACGCCGATGCGGAGCAGTTCGCGCATCGAGCGTTGGAGCAGGGGGCCGACGCCGCCTCCACGTTGAACCTGCTGGGGATGGTGGCGGAGTCCGAAGGCCGGCCGGCGGAAGCGAAGGCACTGCTCCGGCGCGCTCTGGGAGCCTCCGAACTTCCCGAGATCCTCATCAACCTCGGTAACGCCGAACGCCAGACCGGCGATTTCCCCAATGCTCAGGCGCACCTGGAGCGAGCGGTGAACCTGCTTAACGGCGCGAAAGACCCTAGTATGGCGGCAGCGCTCGAGGGTTTGTCGCTGCTGGCCCGCGCACGCGGCGATTTGAAGCAGGCCCATCTCCTGGGTACCCGGGCGCTGCTGCTGTTGCAGGCCTCATTGGGAGCGGACCACCCCGAGTATGCCGCAGCTTTGGCGAACCTCGCTCTGGTTTACACGGACCTTCATGACGCCCGGAAAGCCCGGGGTCTTTATCTGGAAGCCCTGCGCATTGACGAGCTGAAGCTTGGACCGGCCCACCCGCGCCTGGGCACCGATCTCAACAATCTCGGCGTGGCGTCGGCTGAACTGCGCGATTACATTTCCGCCGAATCCTACTTCCGGCATGCCCTGGAGGTGGATTCGAAGTCGGTAACGGCGGCATTCTGGATGGCTAATCTGGCCAACGTCTATGCGCGCGAGGGAAAGCGAGACGACGCCCTGCAGCTCGATCGCAACGCAACGACCATCCTCAGTGAGGCAAACGCGCCCGGTCTGCGAGTGGCCGCGATTCTCGAAGAGTACGCATCGCTGCTGCGCGGAGCTGGATGGTACGCCGAGGCAGAGGACGCGCAAACCAGGGCAATGCGCATTCGCGTACGTTACGCTATGAGCCAGACCTAAGGAATGGCCGCGGCGGGACGCAGACAACAAGATGTTCCATCTGCGTTCCTCCGCGGCTAATGTTTCCCCGCAATCTTCCGCACGGCTTCCAGGGTGTCCACGTCAGCAGGGGATTTGTCCAGCCGGTATCGCTTGACTCGGGCGAAGCGCAACGCCAGCCCGCTGGGGTATCGATGGCTTACCTGAATATCGCTGAACGCGATCTCCGCCACGAGCTTCGGTTCCACATAAACCGTCCATGAATCGCGCGAGATCTCCAGCCCGAGCAGTTGCTCGGTTTGCCACGCCAGCATCTCGTCGGTCAGCCCTTTGAAAGTCTTGCCGAGCATCGCGAACCCGCCGTTTTCGACGTCGCGCGCGCCGAGATGCAGATTGCTCAGCCGGCCCTTGCGCCTGCCGTGTCCCCATTCAGCAGCCAAGATTGCCAGATCCAGCGTGTGCGCTTTTTTGATCTTCAGCCAGCTCTGCCCGCGCGCGCCGGCGGCATAGGCGGACTGGCCCGCCTTCGCCATGATTCCCTCGTGGCCACGTGTGAGCGCCATTCGCAGGAACTCCCCGGCCTGCTCGGGATTGCCGGTGACCAGATGAGGCACCAGAGCCTCCGGCGGCACCAGCCCTTCGAGCGTGGAGAACCGCCGCGACTGTGCCTCGTCCATCAAGGACTGGCCGTCCAGATACAACAGGTCGAACCACAAGGGCGTCAGCGGCAGCTCCGCCCGCACGCGCTCCAGATCCAGCTTGCGTCCGAACCTGCGCGCGGTTACCTGAAAGGGCCGCGGGCGTCCATCCGCGGCGAGGCTCAGGACCTCGCCATCCAGAATGAGATCGCGCCCCGGCAGCTGGCGCACTGACTCCACAATCTCGGGCACCGCGGCAGTCAGATCGTGAAGGCTGCGCGAGAAGATACGCACGTCATCGCCGGACCGGTGAACCTGCACCCGCTGGCCATCGAACTTGAATTCGAAGGCGGCCTCGCCCAGGTCGTCCAGGGCAGCTTCCACGTCCTCGGCCGTCTGCGCGAGCATCGGTTGAACGGGGCGAAAAAGCTGGACATCGTACTGCCCGAGCGCCGCCGTCCCCGATTCGAGCGCGGAGCGGGCGACGCGAGCGATGTCACCAGCCATCATGACGGCGCGGCGTATGCGCTCCGAATCCACGCCCGAGGCCTTGGCGAGGGCTTCCATCATCACACCCTCCAGGGCGCCCTGGCGGATTTCACCGAGCAGCAGGCCGGTGAGGAAGGTTTGTTCAGCCGGGGTGGCGCGGGCCAACAGAGCCTGAAGCAATTCACGCTTTCGCCGGTCCGAGCCGCGACCCTCCACTGCGGCAAGCGAGGCCAGCGCTCTGTCCACTTCGTGAATCTCGATAGACGCGATTGCGGCAGCAGGCGCGGCGGCGCCTCGCAATGTAGCCCAGCCAACGCCGATCCGGCCCTGCCGGGCATAGCCCGACAAAAACGCGACCACTATCTCCACTTCTTCGGGATCGAGCGTGCGTAGAAGTGCGCCAAGCAGGTCCACCTTTGTACGACGACCCGAAGCCTCGGTCACGCGGCGGGATGTTTCCACTATGTCAGCCAGCAACATCGCCCTTCTCTACTATGACGAACTCCGGGCATAAGGGTCTTTTTGCCCAAGCCAGGGTAAAAAAATAGCCAGGAAGAGAGCTCTGCCGGTATCACTATATTCTTCGTGCGCGGATCATAGAATGAGGATCCATTGGATCATGACCGGGCTGCACAGGGCACTCGCGTACTTATGTCTTGCAGTTGGGGTCTTCTCGAGTGCGTCTCGCGCTCAGACGCCGCTGCAATACTTCATTCCCATGACGCCGTGCCGCGTCGCCGACACGCGCGCCTCCAACGGCGCCTTCGGCTCGCCGTCGCTGGTGGCCGCGACCGCGCGCAGTTTTACTATCCCCAATAGCACCCGTTGCAGCATTCCCGGCACTGCTACCGCGTACTCCCTGAATGTGACTTTGGTGCCGAAGGGCGCACTGGAATATCTAACCGTCTGGCCTACCGGACAAGCACAACCTCTGGCCTCGACGCTGAATTCGCTGGACGGGCGCGTCAAGGCCAATGCGGCCATCATCCCGGCCGGAGCAGGCGGGGCGGTAAGCGTGTACGCCACCAACGCCACTGATCTGGTTCTCGATATCGACGGCTATTTCGTCCCGGCTTCGGACACCAGCGCTCTGGCCTTTTACCCTCTGGCGCCGTGCCGCATTGCCGACACGCGCTCGTCGAACTACGGTTCTCTGGGGTCGCCCGCGATGACCGCGCAGCAGCAGCGCACCTTCGCAATACTATCCAGCCCCTGCGATGTGCCGGACGCGGCGCAGGCGTACTCGCTGAACTTCACGGCGGTGCCATCCGGGCCGCTGGGTTTTATCACGGCGTTTTCCACCGGGCAGACCATGCCACTAGCCTCTGTGCTGAATGCGCCGACGGGCACCATCACCGCCAATGCGGCCATCGTGCCGGCAGGAACTGGCGGGTCGGTGGACGTGTATGCCAGTAACGCGACGAACCTGGTGATCGACGTTAACGGGTATTTTGCCGCGCCAGGGACGGGCGGGCTGTCGCTTTACAACCTCAGCCCGTGCCGAGTGCTGGACACGCGGCAGCCCAAAGGCAGCCTGCCGTTCAGCGGAGAGCTGGACGTGAACGTGACCGCGAGCGGCTGTGCGACGCCGCCAGCGGCCGAGGCCTATGTGTTCAACGCAACGGTGGTGCCGCCGGGGCCGTTGGGCTATCTGACACTGTGGCCGCAGGGAGGGAGCGAGCCACTGGTATCGACGCTGAACGCGGTGGATGGGGCCATCACCTCCAACATGGCCATCGTTTCCACGACCAATGGGAGCATCGCGGCGGAGCCGTCGAGTCCCACGCAGCTTGTGCTGGATGTTTTCGGCTGTTTCGTTCCCGCGAGCTATGCCCCGACTACCTACACGCTAACGGTGGCAAATGGGAACGGGAGCGGATCCTACGCCGCAGGCACATCGGTGACCATCACGGCCAACGCAGCGCCAACCGGCCAGGTATTCGAGGACTGGACCGGCGCGACGGTGACCAACCCCTACGCCGCTTCCACCATCCTCACCATGCCCGCCGTGAACACCACGGTCACCGCGAACTACCAGGCGACCTACACGCTTACGGTGGTGAATGGGAGCGGGAGCGGAAGCTACATTGCAGGCGCAGTCGTGCCGATTACGGCGAACGCGCCGGGGGCCGGCCAGGCTTTCACCGATTGGACCGGCGCGACGGTTGCCAACGCTACCGCGGCAGCTACCACCATCGTGATGCCCGCCGGGAATGCGACCGTAACGGCGAATTACGCTCAGCAAGAGGGAGCCTGCATCAACATGAGTACCGGAGATAACGCCAGTCTCAACGGCTTCGTCCCATTCCCGTCCACCTTTGAGTGGAACACAGACATTTCATCGGCGCCGCTCGATCCGAACAACGGCGCGATCACCTCCGCCGCCGGATTTGCTGGATTGCATCTTCATCACGACTTTTCCTCAGTGGCCGGTGGAAACTACGGCATTCCTTACGTCATAGTCGACTCCGGCTCCACCCCGCTGGTTTCGATCAATGTGATCGACTATGCAAGTGAAAGCGATGTCGCCCTGGCGCCGTTTCCGATAACCGCTCCCATTGAAGGTGCGCCGGCCGATTGCGACGGCTGGCCGGACACCTACGTGGGCGACTCGCACGTTCTTGTATTGGACCGCAACGCCTGCATGCTGTACGAAACCTTTAACACGCACCGGTGCGACGGAGCCTGGAACGCGTCGTCGGAAACGATCTGGGACCTGCGGAGCGGCGAGCAGCGTCCATGGGGATGGACCTCGGCGGATGCCGCCGGGCTGGCTATCTTCCCTGGTCTGGTGCGGTATGACGAGGTTGCTTCGGGGGCGATCAACCATGCCATCCGGTTCACCATGCAGCAGACCAAGAACGATGCCAATGACGGATATTTCGTCGAGCCTGCCAGCCATGCCGCGGGAACTGTCTGGGGCGTGAGCAACGTCATGGGCATGCGTATCCGCCTCCAGGCTGGCTTTGACATCTCCGGTTACTCACAAACCAACCAGGTCATCCTGACAGCGATGAAGAAATACGGGATGATACTCGCTGACAACGGCGGTTATTTCTTCTTTCAGGGGGTTCCGGACCCCCGCTGGAACGACGACGACCTGTTGAACCTGGACGCCATTCAGTCCTCTAACTTCGAAGTCGTCCAAATGGCGCCGGAGTTCCCGGGTTACGACGCCGTGACCGCACCCACGGGACAACCGCCAACTATCAATAGCTTCATTGCGACGCCCTCAACAGTGTCCGCGGGAACGCCAGTGACGCTTACGTGGAATACCAGCAACGACTCGTACGACTTCATCGACGTGCTCGGCGGGGTGCATGGTGGGAGTGTTACTACGAGCCCCACCACAACCACGACCTATACACTGAACGCAACCAATCAGTATGGACGATCGACCATGCAGGTTGTAGTGACCGTGAAGTAGAGCGGGGGCGGACACGACATCGCAGGTGGGCTGAGAGCCCTGCGCAGGGCATGGCCCTGCCCCACGTTTCTGATGCGCTACCATGCGAGTTGCCGCATGCCCGACTTCCCACCGGCGAAATTCCGCCGAGCGCTACTCGCCTGGTACGAGCGGAACAAGCGCGACCTCCCATGGCGCCGCACGCGCGACCCATGGGCGATTCACGTCTCCGAGATCATGCTGCAACAGACGCGCGTGACCACGGTGCTGCCCTATTATGAGCGGTTCCTGACACGTTATCCGACGCCGCAAGCGTTCGCGCGCGCGCCTGAAAGCGATGTGCTGGCCTGTTGGGCGGGGCTCGGTTACTACTCGCGCGCGCGCAACCTGCAAGCAGCGGCGCAGGGGATTGCGCAAAATGGCGGATATCCCCGCGAATATGACGCGATTCGCGCGCTTGCCGGAGTGGGCGTCTACACGTCCGCGGCCATCGCCAGTATTGCCTTCGGCGAGCCTCGGGCGGCGGTGGATGGCAACGTTGTGCGAGTGCTTGCGCGCGTGACCGCGGAGAAGGCCGACCTCCGTGCCACGCTGACGCGCGCGCATCTCGACGCGACCGCGCAGGCGCTGCTTCACGCCGGCAGGCCTGGCGATTTCAATCAGGCCATGATGGAGCTGGGCGCCACCATCTGCCTTCCTCGCAACCCGCGTTGTCCCAAATGCCCGGTGGCGATCTGGTGCGAAGCGCGCGCACTCGGTCTGCAGAACCAGCTGCCTGTGAAAACGACGCGCCCGCGGCCTGTCGACGTTTTGCGCCAGTTGCTGGTGATACGTCGGAACGGGGCGGTACTCCTGAAAAGGCTGGCGGCCGATAGCCCGCGTCTTGCGGGATTCTGGGACCTGCCCGAACCAGAGAGCGTGCCGGCTGCTCGCGCCCTGAGAGAAATCGGTGAATTCAGGCACACCATCGTCAGCACGAATCATTGTTGCCAGGTGTTGCGAGCGTCCCTGCGGTCAGGGGCAACGGGCGGGGTGTGCCAATGGATGCCGATCGCCTCCCTGGACTCACTTCCGCTGAGCACCATGGCCCGCAAAGCGCTCGTGCTGGCCGGGCTGGCGCCCTTTCGGTAAATCGTCCCGCCGCCCCGGAAAAGGAGCTGGCGCGATGAGATTTCGCTGGGCAATGGCAATCCTCTGCTGCGGCGCGGGGCTCGCACAATGCCCGCCTCCCAATCCTCCGCCCGGTTTTCCCGCTTACTGCGAAAAAACCGTGGTGAACTCAGCCGACAGTCTGCCCGGCCCACTCGCCCCGAACACCATCGCGACGGTTTATGGGAAAAACCTGTCGGCGGTGACAGCGTCTCTCACCGCCGCCGATCTTTCCGCCAGCGGAGAACTTCCCACGCGCTTGCCGGGCACGGATGCGCATGTTCTGGTGGGTGGCGTCGAAGCCAACCCGTACTACATCTCTCCCACGCAGATCAACTTTCTGGTTCCGCCAAATTTCCTGCCAGGAAAGACCACGTTTACTGTGGTGAGCCAGGGCCTTGCCGGTCCTCTGCTTACGCTCCAACTGCAGACTACGTCGCCGGCATTCTTTCTGCTGAATGCGCAAACCGTAGTGGCGACTCACGCAGATTTCTCGGTGATCACCACCACGAATCCGGCTCTCCCAGGCGAAATCGTGATCCTGTACGCCACCGGACTCGGCCTGACCAGCCCGCCCGCGGAACCGGGACAGCTTCCAACCACCGCCGCGCCCCTCGTGAGCGGCAGCGATTTCCAGATTCTGCTGGACGGCCAGCCCGCGCCGGCTGAAGACCTGCTCTATTCCGGCGTAGCGCCCTTCTATGCCGGTTTGTATCAGATCAACCTGCAACTGCCTGCCGCAACCGGACAGAACCCGGAGATCCGGATTAGTTGCGGAGGACAGATGAGCCCGGCGCAGATCTATCTGACGGTCGCGCCCTGAACCAGAGCACAATACCAGCAGCCAGGCCGAGTGCGCTCAGCAGGGCGCCGAGGCCCAGGTACGGCTGGTGAAACTCGATGTCGATGTCCGTAGAGCCCGGCGGAACCACGACGCCCAGAATGGCATGATTGATGGGCCTGACCTCGAGCGGCCTGGAACCGGCGTGCGCGGCCCAGCCCGGGAACCAGGGAATCGATGTGCGCAGCAGGCTTCGGGAGGCCGACTCAACGTGGAGACGGAACTGGTGCTCACCGGCTTCTTCGACAGCCACCGTTGCATTCGCGGTCTGCACGATGCCATCCATGCTTCCTTCCACGATGGCTTCCCGTGCCGGATCCAGACTGGCCAGCGCCGCTTTCGACTCGCGTGCATCAGCCACCGCGTGAACGGCCGTTGGAAAGCTGAATGCCGGAAGCATCGACGGGCGCTTTTGCACCGCTCCGGTCTCCTGGAGTACGACAACGGATACGTTGAGCGCATCGATCAGTTTCTCGTTGGACGCGGCGGCGCCGATGTAGTCGCTATACCGGCTCAGTTCGAGCGGGTTGTAACCGTAGGTAACCGGCACGCGGGCGTCGAACGCGCCATTCAGCGGTCCCGCGCGCGCGGAATCCCGGGCCGAGTATAGGCGCGTGCCGGGCGTCAGGAACTTCAGGATGGTGCCATAGAAGGAATCCTCGCGTTCGCCATAGAGATCATGAAAGCTCGCCCGCGCCCACGGCAGGGGGTTGGCCACGGAGTTCCAGTAGAACGTGTCGGCAAAACAGAATACGAGAAGCGCGGGGATCAGCCACTTCCGCGGCCACCGTTTCTCCAGCACGGTTGCACCGGCTCCGGCCAGCAACGCCAGCGCGAGTGCGACGACAAACCAGGCATGCACGGGCGCACGGACGCTGGCCAGGCCGGGTAACTTAGAGAACACGCTATAGAGTCCCGCGGCTGGGCCGAACGCGTACCATAGCGCCGGGACCAGCAGGATTAGAGCCACGCGGCGAATGCGCGGTACGAACAGCCCGGCAATCGCCAGCGGCAAAAGCGCTATGCCTGCGTAGAAGTAGAACTGAGTGATGTCGTCGGGGCCCTGGTAAGTGCCGGAGACCGCTCCCAGCGCGTTGGGCCATACCAGCGTAGCGAGAGCGCCCGGAACCAGCGGCGCGTTTGTATTTCGCGAATAGTTCATCCCCGCGCGGACGGACTCACCCACCAGAACGGAACCAGGAAGCCAGGAAATGGCTCCGATGGTGACCACGCCCAGGGCCAAAACGCCGAGCGCTGCTGCAGCCCTCTTCCAGGTCGCCACACGCAGAGTCAGCAGGGCGATGCAATAAAGTCCAGCGGCGAGCAGCGAGTAGAGCGCGGTTTGAAAATGCCCGGCCAGGAACATGACCCCGGCGGCAACTCCGGTGGCCGCGAAGGCGCGGACAGCGCCAGTCTCCATGGCAATGTGCAATCCGAGGAGTATCCACGGCAGCCAGGCGGCGCTCTGGAACATACCCACGTGCGAGGCGTGTCCGGCGAAGAAGCCGGAAAATGCGTAGAAGAACCCCGCCAGCAGAGCGACTTCCCTGGAGGCCAGCCAGCGCCGCGCCAGCAGGAAAGAACCGTTGGCCGCCAGCAGGCAGTGCAGGGCGATCTCGAGCTGGATGACGCGAGGCGCGATCCCCATCAGAAAGAACAGCCAGTTCAGCGGATACCACTGGCCGGGCTGGGGATCGGCGAGGAAAGGAAAACCGGAGAAGGCGTAATCGGTCCACCCTGGCAGCAATCCGGATTTGATCTCGTCGGAGAAGTATCGTTGCAGGCTGTAGTGGACGTCGATGGCGTCCCATTGCGGCGTGGTCTGGGGATCGGTGAGCGGAGACCAATAGAAAACGAGAGTCGCAAGCCCCAGCACGGCGAAAGGGAACCATGGACGGGTCCAGAAAGGCGCGGCGCGGCGGACTGGAGCCGCCTTCTTCGACTTTTTCTGAGCCATGAAGGGTCATTGTAGTGTAATCCACCTCGACGCAACCGGGCGCCATCGCGCCGCGTTTAATAGCAGTACACTGGAAAGAACGAGATATTCGTCATGACTCACCGCTTTATTGGAGGATTTGCACTCGCGGTTCTTGGGTTGTCCGGCCAGGAGCAGCCTGCTGCTCCGGCGCCGAACGCCGCCCCTCCCACGAATCTCGCTCCAACTGCGCCGGCACCGGTCGCTAAGCCGGACTATGTGGTCGATCCGGGCACCAAAATACCGCTGAGTCTTATCAACAGCGTCAGCACGAAGAACTCCACCGAGGGCGATCGAGTGTACCTGGAAACGGTGTTCCCTGTGGTCCTGCGCGGCAAGATGGTGATCCCGGTGGGCAGCTACGTGGCGGGTACCGTGACCAAGGTGACGCGGCCGGGGCGGGTGAAAGGGCGCGGCGAGTTTTACATCCGCTTCGACTCACTCACGCTGCCGAACGGCGTCACGCGCGATTTCCGCGCCACCATCGGCAGCCTGGATGGGCGCGCCAGTGAAGATCTCGACCGGAAAGAGGGGTCGGTTAAGAGCGAAGGGAATAAATCCGGCGACGTCCGCACGATCGGAGAAACCGCCGCCAGCGGCGCTTCGATCGGCGCAGTGGCCGGGGGGATTGCCGCCGGGCGTCCCGGCATGGGCGCTGGAATCGGCGCCGCGGCGGGCGCGACGGCGGGTCTCATCGGCGTGCTGGTGACGCGGGGACCCGATGCCGTGCTGGCTCGGGGCACCACGATGGAAATGGTGCTGGACCGTCCGATCGGCTTTCAAGACAGCGAGTTGGACTTCAGCAAAGCATATTCGGGCGGGTCCGGCGTAGGCAACGGTCCCGGTCCCGCGCCCAGCGAGAAAAATTCGCGCGCCAGCCGCTGGCCATTCTGAATGGCATGGCCCGCTCCGTAACCCTCGCGGTTCGGATGGGTCTTCTGCTCTGCACGAGCCTCATGGCTGACTCCGATTTCAACCTGGCGCAAGCCACTCGATTCGCGCGGCTCGCGCTCGATTGCGTCCACAAAGAATACCCCAACAAGATTGCGCACTCGCTGAATTCCGATGCCGATGTGAAGCCCCCGCGCGACCTTACGCCCGCGTTCTACGGATGTTACGACTGGCATTCCTCGGTTCACGGACACTGGCTGCTGGTTCGATTGATCCGGCTGTTTCCGCAAGCGCCCTTCGCCGCCCAGGCGCGCCAGGCAGTAGGGCAGAGCATCACCGAGGCTCACATTGCGCGGGAGGTGAAGTATCTCAACGGCGACGGCCGCAACGCTTTCGAGCGTCCCTACGGTCTGGCGTGGCTGTTGCAACTGGGCGCCGAACTGGCCGAGAGCGACGACCCGCAGTTGCAGCAGTGGTCGGCTACGCTGCGCCCATTGGAGCAGGCGGCGGTTGTACGGGTTTCGGGCTGGCTGCCGAAGCTGGCGTATCCGATTCGAGTGGGCGAACACAACAACACGGCGTTCGCGCTTGGTTTGATGCTGGATTACGCGCGCGGAACGGGGGACACCGGGTTCGCGCTGCTGCTGGAATCGCGCGTGCGGGATTACTATTTGAAGGACACCGCTTGCCCGCTCGCGTACGAGCCTTCGGGCGAGGATTTTCTCTCGCCCTGCCTTGCCGAAGCCGATGTGGTGCGGCGCATCCTGCAGCCCGCCGAGTTTGCGCTTTGGTTCCGCGCGTTTCTGCCGCGCGTGGACATGGAACCGACGCGCGTCGTCGACTTTACCGACGGCAAGCTCTACCACCTGGCCGGCCTCAACCTCAGCCGCGCGTGGATGCTGGAGGGGATTGTGTCAGGACTTCCCGCGGACGATGATCGGCGAGCGCCTCTGATGGCGCTGGCGGGCAGGCTGCGTCAGGCGGGCCTCGAAAGCATACGCAGCGAGCACTATGAAGGAGGGCACTGGCTTGGGAGCTTCGCGCTGTACCTGGTGAGCGGGCGAGGATTGTCCCGTTGACTGCACTCCGCTCGAGCGGCGCCGCGCTGCCATAATGTCGGGATTGCATGCCCCGTCCCATCATCATCGACACTGATCCTTCGCCCGACGATGCGGTCGCGATATTGACGGCTCTGGCTTCCCCGGAAGAACTGGACGTGCTCGCGGTAACAACCGTCGCGGGAAATGTTCCGGTGCACCTTACCTCGAAGAATGCCCGCAAAGCCCTGGAGCTGGCCGGGCGAATGGAGATACCGGTTTATGCAGGGGCCGCGGCGCCATTACTGCGGCCCCTGGTGACCGCGGAAGAGGTACACGGCAAGACTGGCTTTGATGGATACGACTTGCCGGACCCGGCCACCCCTCTCGCCGCGGGATTTGCGCCCGATGCCATTGTGGATCTGGTGATGCGCAGGCCACGGGGTGAGGTCACACTATGCTGCCTGGCGCCGCTCACCAATATTGCACTGGCCATGGCAAAGGAACCGCGGCTGGCCGGGCACTTGAAAGAAATCGTCATGATGGGTGGAGCGTTCTCCGAGGGAGGGAATATCACGCCGGCCGCGGAGTTCAACGTTTATGTGGACCCGGAAGCGGCTGCTCGGGTGCTCGGATGCGGCACCCCCATCACGATGATCCCTTTGGATTGCACGCACCTGGCTTTGACGACGCAAGCCCGGCTGGAGAAACTCCGCAGCATTGGCACCCCGGTAGGTGAGGCCTTCTACCATCTGCTGAAGTTCAACAAGATCTTCGATGAGCGCAAGTACGGATGGGAGGGTGGGCCTCTGCACGATGCAACGGTTATTGCGTATCTGCTGGCGCCAGAAATCTTCTCGGGAAGAAAAGTGAACATCGAGGTGGAGTGCTCGAGCGCGCTCACGCGGGGAATGACGGTTGTGGATTGGTGGGGAGTGACCGGCAGGATACCCAACGTGCTCTTACTTCGCCATTTGAATGCCGAAGCCTATTTCGACCTGGTAATTGGGCGGCTGGCCCGGTTGCGCCGACGATGATCCATCGCTCCGAATTTCGCCGCTGGCAGTATGCGCTATCGGTGTGCGTGATTGCCGTGGTGGTGTGCGTGATGTATGTCGACCGGCCAGCCGCCGAATTCTTCAATATGCATGTTCGGCATACCGGGGTGTGGGAATGGATAGGCCGTCTTCTCGCTCCATTCGAGGTGGTCCCGGTGGCGGCGCTGTTTTTCCTGCTGGGCTCGGGATGCTGGGTGCTCTCCGGGCGGCAGCTTGCCGGCTGGACGTCAAAGCCGCTGATCTGCTCGTGGAGCGCCGTTTGGGCACTGGCGGCAGAGTTTGTCTTCAAAGAGATTTTTGGCCGGGGGTGGCCAGATCCGACTTACGTTGAGGATCACCTCTATGGGTTCAGGCTTATACATGCAGGGCCGCATTGGACCTCGTTCCCCTCAGGCACGGCGACGATCTCCGCGGCAATTGTAGCGACGGTCTGGCCTGTCGCTCCACGCGGGCGGCCAGCCAGCGTGTTGCTTGCGGCGTTCCTGTGTATCGCGGTCATCGTTACCAACGGACACTGGATATCCGATGTCATCGCGGGTTTGTTTTTGGGCGCGACGATTGGCTGGATGACCGTATTGCTCCATCGATCAGCGGCGGGAGTCAAGTACTGATGTCCATTCAAATTGTCAGGGCAGAATCGGCGGAGCACTACAAATGGGGAGGTCCTCATGGAACCGACTGCGATGGGTGGCACCTGGTGAAGACGCCGGAACTCAGTATTATTGAAGAACTTATGCCCGCGGGCACCCAGGAAGTCCGGCACTTACACGTGCGCGCACGGCAGTTCTTCTTCGTTCTGCAAGGCGAGTTGACCCTTGCAATCGAGACTGAACAGGTTGTTCTTCACGCCGGTGAAGGAATCGAGATTCCGCCAGGCCAACGGCATCAGGCGCTGAATCAGAGTGCCGGTCCCGTGCGCATGATCGTGACCAGCCAGCCACCGAGCCATGGCGACCGGGTCAACGCGTGAGTTCCGGTGCTACTCCGTGAGCAAGACGCGGCGCCCTTCCACTCGAAACTTGCCTGACGCCACCAGCGTGATCGCTTCGCTGTAGATGCGATGCTCCTCGCGGAGAATCCGCGCCGATAGCGTCTGAATGGTGTCGTTGTCCATTACCGGAACGGCTGCCTGCAGAACGATCGGGCCTGCGTCGAGGTCCTCATCCACGAAGTGCACGGTGCACCCGCTTACTTTCACACCGTGCTGGAGGGCTTGCTCCTGGGCGTCGAGTCCGGGGAACGAGGGCAAGAGTGAAGGATGAATATTCAGCACCCGCATGGGGAACTCGCGGATGAATGCCGGGCTCAGCAGACGCATGTAGCCGGCCAGGCAGACCAGATCGACCTGGTGCCGCTTCAATTCCTCGACGAGCTTAAGGTCGTACTCCTCGCGCGCCATTCCTTTGGAAGGAATGCAGACGGCGGGGATCCCTCGCGTTCGCGCCTTTTCCAGCCCGTGCGCATCAGGCCGGTTGGAGATAACCACCGCTATACGCGCGTGGAGCCGGCGGGCGGTGATGTTGAACTCGATGGCTTCGAAGTTCGACCCTCGGCCGGAGATCAGGATGCCAAGCCGGGTCATTTCCAGATCACGCGCGAGCGCTGTGATTCCACTACGGTGCCAATCTCGTAGTATTTCTCATCCAACCGATCCAGAATGTCGGCGGCTTTGGTGAGATTGCGCTTCGAGACTACTAGGATCATACCGATGCCGAGGTTGAAGGTGCGGCGGAAATCATCGAGCGGAACGTGCCCGATCTCGCGCAGCAAATCAAAGATGGGTGGGACGCGCCAGCTGCGGCTTTGAATCTGCGCGGCCAGTCCCTTCGGAAGAACGCGCGGAGTGTTATCGGTGATGCCGCCGCCGGTGATGTGGGCGGCGCCTTTGAGGAGGTTAGTGTCCAACAGAGCACGAATGGGACGAAGGTAGCTGGCGTGGACCTTGAGGAGTTCGTCGGCGATGGTCAACTTCTTGTCATAGGGCAGCGCCTGCCCAGGATGGTAGCCGGCCACTTCGAACAGCAGCTTGCGGGCCAGCGAATAGCCATTGGTATGCAGGCCATGGGAGGGCAAGCCCAGCAGGACGTCACCCGCGTGAATGGTCGCACTGGTGAGCATGGCGCGGCGTTCGACGACGCCGACGATGAATCCGGCCAGATCGTATTCGCCGGGCGCGTAAAGGCCGGGCATTTCCGCCGTCTCGCCGCCGATGAGCGCGCAATCGTTGTGGGCGCAGCCCCGCGCCACCCCTCCAATCACCTGCCCGGCGATGTCGGCCTGGAGGCGGCCCACGGCGAAATAGTCGAGGAAGAAGAGCGGCCGGGCTCCCTGCACCGCGATGTCGTTCACGCAATGGTTCACCAGATCTTCGCCGATGGTGTCGTGGCGCCCCGTAAGGAAGGCGATTTTCAGCTTGGTGCCAACGCCGTCGGCGGAACTGATGAGCACCGGCTGCTTGAAGCCGGCAATCTGAAATCCCGCGCCGAAGGAACCAATGTCGGTGAGCACGCCTGGCGTAAAGGTGGTTCGCGCGTGCTTCCTGATGAGGCTGACGGCACGGTCGGCCTCGTCGATGTTGACACCGGCGTCCCGGTAACTGATCTGTTTTCTGGATGCCATCACTGGGGTTGCGGCGCGCGGCCGCGTTGAAACCAAGTTCCACTATACCGGCTGCGGACCTGTTTGCGCGAGGGTGTATACAATCAGAACTGAATGCGAAGGGTCCTCACCGCGCTGGCCTTACTCGCAGCTCTGTGCGTCATCTCCTACTGGCCCGTCTTCACCCAGCCGTTCATCTCCGACGATTACGGCCAGATCGCTCTCTCCCGCCTCTACGGGCCGCCGTCGGGCTGGGCTCTCATCGCGCACAGTCCCCCTTTTCGCTTTCGCTTTACATGGTTCGAACTCAGCTACGCCCTGGACCGGCTCTTCGGTTTCCACCCGCTGCCGTTCTATGTTGCCAGCGTGGGGCTGCACATTGTGGCCACCTGGCTGGTGTATGCGCTGGGCGCCTGGCCGCTGGCCGGACCGCGGCTCGCCCTGCCCGCCGCGGCCTTCTTTGCGATCTATGAGGGACATCAGGAGGCCGTCATGTGGATCTCGGCTTCCATGGAGCTGCTGGCGTTTATCTGTGGCGTGGGCGCCTTTGTGCTGTGGACACATTGGCTTAGAACGCGGGGGTGGTGGCGATACGCCGTTGCCCTGGTGCTGTTCGCCGCGGCTCTTGTGTCGAAGGAGTCCGCGGTGATCTTCGCGGCGCTGTTCGTGTTGCCGGTGATTTTCGAACGCCGGCCGATGATGGCGCGCGGTATGGCCGGTCTTATTCCATTCGTACTCCTTGCAGGCGCCGTGGTGGTGGTGAGCCTGCTGCCTTCACAGAACAACGCGCGCATGGGAGATGGCAGCTTTTCCTTGCATGCGCCCTTTCTGCTGGTGCTGGCCAACAGTTACTGGCGCCTGCTGTTTCCCGTAGGATTCGCCGGCCTGGCTATGCTGCTCTGGCGGCGCTTCCTTGAATACCGGGGTCTGGTTGCCTTTTGTCTGGCGTGGATGGCTATCGCGCTTCTGCCCTTTTGCTTCCTCACCTACATGCTGCGAGTGCCCAGCCGTCAAACGTACCTGGCGAGCCTGGGGCTTGCCTGGCTGGTGGCCGCCGGCTATGAGGCGCTACGCAGGACAACACCCCGGACCGTGGTGGCTTGCTGCGTGATTGCCGTGTTCGCACTCAACCTGGGCATACTGTGGACAAAGAAACGGCGGCAGTTCCAGGAGCGTGCCGCGTCCACCGACCAGCTCATAGAAGCCGCGCGCCAGACCTCAGGGCCGGTTCGCGTGCTGTGTTTTCCCTATGCCCGCTGGACCGCCGAGCAGGCCGCCGCCAGCGTGGGCCACACTATTATCTGGGACCCGCAGCCAGGCAGGAAAAACAGTTGCTTTGTGCCGGCGCATTGATTGCGGACGGCGACACCCACTCTGTCAACGATGTGAGGGGATGCCTCGGGCGGCGGCACGCCGCTCCCACTCCGCCTCCAGCGTGTGATACCCGAGATACAGGAAAGTGCCCCCGGCAAGTCCGAGGAACACCCCGGACCATCGGCCGCCGGCAAACGGCGCCAGCCACAGCGCCACCGCGCCTCCGACTACCGTCATAAATTGAGCCAGCGCCGCTCCGCCCGCCACTCGCCACCTGGAGAGGAGCGACGCCTGAAGTATCGCCCCCAGCGCCAGACCTTCCGGCAGCTTGTGCAGGGTGATTCCGAGCAGGAAGGCCGCTTGAAGCGCCTGGGACGGCCCCTGCCGGCTCGCCACCAGACTCCAGCCATCCATGAAGCTGTGCAGGCCCGAAGCGAGCACCAGTGGCGCGGCGAACCCATGCAGGGGAGCCGGGCAGGCGGCGTGATTGTGGTTGTGCGCGCACGACGGGCAAAGCGGGTACACGTAGCGGTTCACGAGCCACAACACTGCGAAACCCAGCGCCATCCAGAGCAAACCCCCGGTCCATCCATACTGCTCGGACAACTCCGGCGCCACCAGAATCAAGGAGATGGTCACCAGCAAACCGCCGCTCAGCAGGAGCATGATCCGGGACACCCGCGGAATCCGCTCCAGCCACATGCCCAACAAGGCCCCAGTCAGACCAAGACCGAAAATGAATGCGACTGGGACGAGCTGCTGCACGAGGTGTAACGTCCACTGTAACATCAGGGTATTACTGGTCTTCTCCCCACTGGCGGTATGCAGCGCGGAGTTGGGACTGCCGATGGAAGATTGTGCGATTGGTATCTTCCGCGGTCGGGCTGCTGGCCTGTTTCGTAGCGAACGCCCAGGATCCTGACGCCATTCGGGCAGCCATGCAGCCTTCTATCGAGAAACAAAAGGAGTCGGTTCGACAGGAGGCGGGAGCTTTGGCTCATGGGGCCGTTCCGGCCAGCGGGGTCCCGGTCGCCGGCGGCGCACCACCCGCGGGCGCCTCTGCGACGCCGCCAGGCGTTACCCCGCCGCCCTCCTTTTTCACGGTAGATTGGCCGGCGCCGGCGGACTTTGCCGCCCTCCTTACGGCGGCCCCGCCGGACTGCGACCCCTTGCCCGCGAAAGATGTAAGCGCCCTGGTGGACACCGCGGCAAAGCAAGAGGGAGTGAAAGCTGAACTGATTCATGCGGTCATGGAGCAGGAATCGGGCTTCAAGCCGTGCGCCATCTCCCTCAAAGGCGCGCAGGGCTTGATGCAGCTCATGCCATCGACGGCGGATGAGTTTCACGTGGCCGATCCATTCGATCCCGCCCAGAACGTGACCGCTGGAGCGAAGTTGCTGAGAATGCTGCTGGATAAGTACGGTGGCGATACCAGGCTTGCCTTGAGCGCGTACAACGCCGGGGATATGAAGGTGGATCAGAGCGGCGGCGTACCGGACATACCGGAAACACAGGATTACGTTACAAATATTCTGAACCGTTTGTCGAAGGATGCAGCCGCTGAGAAGACGATCAGCGCGCCAGCGGCGTCTCCGCATCCCTAGCATCGCGGGGCCTAAACTTGTGGGGCGAAATACCGATAGTACCTGTGTCACGCGGGTACTGAGCGGAAGTAGAACGATATGCCTGAAGAACTAATCACGGGCGTTGACGTCGGCGTCGCCGAATGGGAGGATTCCGCTGCCGCTCCACCCGCAATCCTGATCGTTGACGACAACGAAATCAATCGGCGCCTTATCCGGGCCATGTTGAAGACGACGCCGTATCACATTGCCGAGTGTCACAAGGCGGCGGAAGCGCTGGAGATTTTGCTGTCGGACAAGATTGATCTGGTGATCCTGGACCTGATGTTGCCGGAGATGGGCGGGCCGGAGTTCTGTCGCCGCCTGAAGGCAGACCGGCGGACGCGGTTCATCCCAGTGTTGATGATGACCAGCGTGCAGGGTTTCGAGAACGAAGTGGCGGGCATCACTTCGGGCGCCGACGAGTTTCTTACTAAACCTCTGCATCCGGCCGTGCTACGGGCGCGGATTCGCTCGATGCTTCGCAACAAGGCGCTCATCGATTCCCTGGACGAGGCCGAGAGCATCCTTTTCGCGCTGGCACAGGCGGTCGAGCAACGCGACCAGCATACGGGCCTGCATTGCCAGCGGCTGGCCACTTACAGCGTCAAGTTGGGCGAGGCTCTCGGGCTATCGCGCACCGAGCTTCGCGCCTTGTATCGCGGCGGCTACCTGCATGACATCGGCAAGATTGGGGTGCCGGACGCGATCCTGTTCAAAAAGGGCCCGCTGACCGAGGACGAATGGGTGGTTATGCGCAGCCACACCACCAAAGGCGAAGAGATTTGCCGGCCGATGAAGACGCTCGCTCTGGTGCTGCCGATTATTCGAAGCCATCATGAGCGCTGGGATGGAACCGGATATCCGGATGGCCGGAGCGGCGAAGACGTGCCGCTGCTGGCCCGAGTGTTGCAGGTTGCCGACATCTACGATGCACTCACGTCGGAGCGACCCTACAAAGTGGCGATGAGCCACGACGAAGCCGCGGCAGTGATGTTGCGGGAGGTCGAGAAGGGCTGGCGTGACGCGGAGCTGGTTTCTCTGTTCCTGGACATAGTTGGGGACATACGAGAACACGATCTGCCGGTATCGACCCCCATGCAGGTCTCGCTCGACAACATGCGCCGGCAGTTGGTGCGTTGAGCTGCCCGCGGCGATCGATCACGGCGGCGGGTACAAACTTTTTGTCAATGAAAACAGCCACATAGATACATTTTGGCGTTTACCGCCGCGGGCGGCCTGTGCTATTGTAAGGATAGCTTTCATGGGCCCCAACCAGGAAGCGAAACCCCCGAATCCGCGACGGAGCTAATAACACCTCAGAATGAGTTACACGGTTTTCCTTGGAAATCTGCCTGTCTGGGTAACTGCCGACGACATCAGATCCTGGCTCAGCGCCGAGAGCCTGGTCGCCGACACCATCAAAGTCATCCGCAACCCCGAAACGCAGGAGTCCAAGGGCTTCGCCTTCATCGATGCCCCGAACTCCGAAGAAATGCAATCGATCATACGCCGCTTTGACCGAGCTCCGCTGGAGGACCGTCTTCTGCGTGCCAACCCGGCTCAGCCGCCGCGGCAAAAAGGCCCCCCGCCCACGGGACTCAGGAGCAGCATAAGCGCCGTGAGCGCTCCAGTACCCGCCGGAGCACCCACAGCCGGTCCCCCGGCAACCGTAGCCAGCTTTGATCGGCCGCGCCGCGAGCGTGGCGGGCGCAAACACAAGCGCCCCAACCAGGCGCAAGGCGGCCACAGCGCCTTCGCCGAAGAACTCGCTAAAGCGCTCTGACTGGTTGCCGCCTGGTCCGTTCCGGGGCCTGATGGAAGAACATCCTTCCGGTTGCCGGTTTGCCCGAAGCCTCCTCTAAATCATTCACTTGCCGGGGCGCCACCACGGTTCGGTGGTATAATCCATACACTGGAATTCAGGTTCCATGCCAGCTAACTTACTCTTATCCGCCCATCGGGGGGTGGTTCTGTGGATAACTTGTTTTTCTTTCGGGCTCTTTTTGTTCTGCTTCTGGGTTGTGCGGCTTTCTTCCTGCGCCCATTCGGTCTGGAGCGGTTTAGCCCATACGCAACCGCGGGGGCGGGCGTTGTTCTGGGCATCGGCATTGTCTTCTTCGAGTTTCAGGTAAGGAAGGTCAGCCTCAAGCGCCTCATCGGGGCGGCCATCGGATCGATTCTGGGCATCGTCGGCGCCTATCTTGCGACGCTGATTCTCGGAACCGCCTTCCCGAACCCCGAACACCACGCCACGGTGTCATTTCTGCAGATTTCGCTTCTGCTTTGGATGTCCTACATCGGCCTTGTTGTGGGCGCCAACAAGGGCGAAATGTTGAATCTTGCCGCACTGGGCGGCCTTTTCGGAGGCGAAGACAACTCCCGGGCTTCGTTTAAGGTTCTGGACACCAGCGTAATCATTGATGGCCGCATCGCTGACATCGTCGAGACCGGCTTTCTGGACGGGTCTCTGGTGATTCCGCAATTCGTTCTGCGGGAGTTGCAACTGGTGGCTGACTCGGCCGATTCGCTCAAGCGCAACCGTGGCCGGCGCGGCCTGGACATTTTGCAGCGCATCCAGAAGGTGCCGCACCTGCACGTGCAGATTATCGAGGACGACTTTCCGAACGTCCGAGAAGTCGATATGAAACTGGTCGAGTTGGGGAGGCTGTACAGTTGCAAAATCGTCACCAACGATTTCAATCTGAACAAGGTGGCGCAACTGCATGGCGTCGAGGTGCTCAATATCAACGAGCTGGCCAACGCCCTGAAGCCCATCGTGCTGCCGGGCGAAATCATGCGCGTTTTCATTTTGAAGGAAGGCAAGGAATATAACCAGGGCGTGGCGTATTTGGACGACGGCACCATGGTGGTGGTAGACAACGCGCGCAAGATGATCTCGCGGACCGTGGACATTTCGGTCACCAGCGTGTTACAGACCACGGCGGGTAAAATGATTTTCGGCCGTTTCGACGAACGCGTCCACGCGATCCACGACAAGCCGCAGCCGGTGGAGCGTCACGAGCGGCCGCGCGAGAGTGCGCCAATTCCGCCGGCCGAACGCGGGTCGGGCGTGATCACCCCGAGTTGAATCTCGATTTATGAAAGTTTCCGTCATTCTGCCAGCCGCCGGCCTCGGTACCCGGATGGGCCGCTCCTCGCCGGAGAAGTCCGGGACCAGCCGCAAGCAGTTCATGCTGTTGGAAGGCTCGCCGATCCTGCTGCACACGATTCGCAGGTTTGTCTCCTCCCCCTCCGTCACTGAGATTGTGGTGGCGCTGCGGCCGGAGGATTCCGAATGGGCGGCGGAGTTGCTGCGCCAGGAGGGATTTCCCAAGCCCGTGCGCCTGGTGCAGGGTGGTGACTCGCGGCAACAATCCGTGGAGAACGCGCTGGCCGCCATCACTCCGGATACCGACTTGGTAGCCGTTCACGACGCCGTGCGCCCGTTCATCGACATCGAAATCATCGAGAAGGCAATTGCCGAAGCGTCCGTCTCGGGCGCGGCGATCGTCGGTATTGTGCCGGTGGACACAGTGAAGCAGGTGCATTTGAATAAAGTGCGGTCCACCATCCCCCGCGAGCGGTTGATGCTGGCGCAGACTCCGCAGGTTTTTCGCTACGATTTGCTGCGCAGCGGCTTCGACAAGGCGCGCGAGGACGGGTTCATCGGCACCGATGAGTCGAGCCTGGTGGAGCGGCTTGACGTGGATGTACACGTGGTGCCGGGCAGCGACCGCAATATCAAGATCACCCGGCCTTCCGACATGGAGTTGGCGCGGCTCTTCCTCTCCGAGGAGACGGCGAAAGTGGCGAGCCAGGCCTGATGGCGGAATACCGTTTCGGCCAGGGCTGGGATGTGCACCGCACTGCCTCAGGCCGTCCGCTGATTCTCGGCGGCGTCGCTATACCGTCTGAGTTCGGTCTCGACGGTCATAGCGACGCCGACGTTCTGTCGCATGCCATAACTGATGCAATTCTGGGTGCTGTTGCGCTGGGCGATATCGGCATGCACTTTCCCGATTCCGACCCACGCTGGAAAGACTGCGACTCGCTGGTGTTCCTGCGGCACGCCTGCGATCTGGTTCGCCAACGGGGATTCAGGCTGGTGAACGTCGACTCCACGGTGATTTTGGAACGTCCGAAGCTGAAAGACTATCGTGTCGTGATTCGTCAGAAGCTGGCCGAAGCTCTGGGGCTGGATGTCGATCGCGTATCGGTGAAATTTAAGACCTCGGAAAAGGTGGGGCCGGTTGGTGAGGGGCGCTCGGCGGAGGCTCAGGCCGTGGTGACGCTCAAAGAGGTCTCCTGATGGACCGGCGGAGTTTTCTCGGCTCTGTAGGGGCCATGGCGGTGCTCGGCGCTACGCCCGCGGCATCATCGCTGGGCGAATGGGCGGACGACGAGCAAGGCCTGCCGTGCTATCGGTACACGGGTCCGCACCTGCCAGACGATCCCTTCTTTCTCCTGGGGAACTACCGTCTGACGCTGTTCGTTCATGCCAGCGGGCGGTACGAGATTCTCAGCGGCGAGCGTGCCTGGGCGCGGATGAATGGCGCAAACGAGGCCGCGGTGGAGATGGCGGGCCAGCGGCATGAGCTGATTGGTGACGAAAGCGCTGGCAAGTTGTTCGGGATCGGCTTCGCGCGGTACGAACACCGATTGACACCCGAGTTGACAGTGATGCGCACCCTTTCTGTTCGTCCGTCGTCGAAGCCGGGCGACGGCACTTCCGCTTTCGTGGTCACCGTTCGGCTGCGCAACAACGGTGAGACCTGGATCAACCTGATCTACTCGGAGCGCGTGCGCGCTCACTACGAGCCGATACTGGCGGCCTGGTCGGAACAGCGCGGTCTGATCAACTACACACAGGAAGTGGTGATCGACGAATCGCTCGGCATCGTTCGCGCCGACGTTCATGCACAAACGAAGCGCATCCTCGGATTCGCGCCTCGCGGGCAGATGTCGAGGTTTGACGGCGAACCGCCGTCCCTGTTTGTGAAAACGGTCACGCCGTCGCTCCGTTTGTCGATGGACAAGGAATGGCTGGGGTTTCGCAGCCCTGTGCAACTCCTTCCGGGCCGCGAGCAGGAGCTCCGCTTCGTGGTGGGGTATTCTCGCGATGTTTTCGCAATCGACAAGCTCGCCGCGGAAGTGCTGGTCGAATCGCGAGAAGAATGGCTGAGCCTGGTTCCAGCATTCGCCAGCGAGCAGGATGCACAGCTTCGCCGCGAAATGCGCTGGAACGCGGGAACCCTTGAAGCAATGGCCACCTGGCGCGAATACTACGACGAGACCGTTGTACCGCAGGGCACCGTCTACGACTACGCTTGGGGCCAGATGCTCTCCAGCCGCGATCTCGCGCAGCACGCTCTCCCTCTTTGCCACACTAATCCCGCGCTGGCGCGATCGGTGCTGCGGTTCATCATGAAGCGAATGCTGCCCGACGGCGAGGTGAAGCTTTCGGACGAAGGATTCGGCTGGGCCGCGCACGGGCCAATGCTGACCAGTGATCAACAGCTTTGGTTCCTCATGCTTCTGGCCGAATATTTGCGAGCGGTCAGGGACACGTCGATTCTAACGGAGCAGGTCGGGTACTACCCACTGGAGCGCTCGGGGAGCGGAACCGGGATCGATCGCGTGCGCTCGGCGTTTTTGTTCTTGCGTGATCGCATCGGTGTTGGCGTCCACGGGCTAGTGAAGTTATGGAACTCCGATTGGAACGATATGTTCTATTTCTGGCCCACGAACATGCCGTACAACGCCATGTTCAATTCGGCGGAATCGCACATGAATACGGCTATGGCGGTAGCGATTCTGGGCGACACGGCGGCTATGCTGGAGGCGCTCTCCCCGGATGTGGCCGAGCTTTGCGCAGCGGTGCGCGAGTATCGGGGCCAGTTGCTGCACGCTTTTTTGCAAGATCTGGGGACCAGAACTTTTCCCCGGCGGGCCTGGATCCGAGCGGGCGAAGTATACGGCGAGAAAGATCTCTGGCTGGAGCCGCAGGGCTTTACCCTGCTCATCCCCGAGTTCGCCCGGGAGAGGAAACAGGTTCTCTTTGGCGAGATTCAGCGGCGCCTGCTACAGGGGGAGGCGTTGGGAGCACGGCAGATAGAAAAGCCGGTGCCGAAGCCGGGAACCAGGGCGGGATCGCGGGAGAACGGCGGCTTTTGGTACGCGTTGAACGGGCCGCTGATTCTGGGTGTAGCTACGTTTGATCGCCAGGCGGCGATGGATTTGCTCAGGCGCATGACCTTCGCGAATTTCGCACGCCGGTTTCCGCAGTACTGGGCCGGGAGATGGTCGGCATCGGACAGCCTCGATTCGTCGCTGCTGCCGACGGAAGGCCAGTCGGACAACCCGATTTACTGCGCGCACGCACATGCCTGGCCGTTGTATTGCTATTTGCGCCTCACTAGCCACGAGTGACCACGGGCTATTCGTGGCCAGGCTGAGCCGGGTGGAACAAAGCGCTGGCGGGAACTTCGGCCAGCGGTACGCCGGGACCTTCCCAGCGCAGGCCGAAACCATAGGGGCCCTCGGTATCAGTAATGGCGATGCGGATGGCGTGCAGGCCGGCCTTCAGACCAATGCTGCCCCGCGCCGCTTGCACCATGTTGCCTGCCGAGCCACACACCTGAGCCACAGGCATGGGGCTGTCGGCGACAACGGCGCCGCCGATCTCCAGTTCGCCCCCGTCCTTGGACAGCAGTGTAAAGCTGTAACCACCGTCGGTTGGAATCGCTATGAAGCCCTCGAAGACGAGGGCGTAGTCCTCGTCGCGCAGACGGAGCGCGAGGTCGAGTTTCGGGGCGATGCCGCTGGCCACGGTGGTCAGATCCCCGAATTTCGGCAGGGTGCTCCAGGAGCCCTCGTAGTAGCGATAATGGAGACCGGGCGCGGTCGATGCGGCAACCGCAGCGTCGGAGCGCTGCAAGGACGTGGTTACGATCACCCCATGCGAGGCCCAGTCGGACCGGCCGTGCGAATCGGTCACCTTTAGCAACACGCGGAAGCGGCCGGAGCCGTCTCGCACCGTGCCCTCGGTATCGGGGAAGGCGTGATGGACGGTGCGTCCCTTTGCCGACGTGCCATCGCCAAACAGCCATGTATAGATAAGATCCTTACCGGGCGCCGCGATGAAGCGAACCTGCCGACGCGGGAGGATCACGTTTGACGCCAGCGTGAATGAGGCCTGCGGCCCGCCGCCCGTGGTGCGCGTTGGAGGAGTGGCGCCGGACTTCACCACCAGCGGCAGATCGCCGACCTTCACGTTTTCCAGTGTCACGCCATCCACGGCGCCGGATAGAACCGATGGCACCAGCGACGCTCCGTCGAGCGCCCAGACGTCTCGAAGCTTGACGTCGCGGATGCCGGGATTGGGCTGGCGAAGCTGGAGGAGCGAATACCAGTCCTCAAGACGGATGTTGTCGAACAGATAGCCGGCGTGATTGCCGTGGCCGTCGGGGTCGGCCCAGATCTCCAGCAACGCAAAAGGAATCACGCATCCGCCCATGCCCATGTGGATCACGTCGGAATCGCGCATAGTGAAATTGGCGCTGTTGAACTCCTTGCGCGGCCAGTTCACCCGCACGGTATTGGAGATGCTGGTGGAAAGCACGGAATTCTCCACGGTAATGTTGCCGGTGTCGTGGCCGGGCGTGGTCCAGTTGTCCTCGCCGTAGCCGAGCCAGTTGCCCTCCAGCGCGAAGTCGTCGTCGGAGGCGCGGATGAACGAATCGTCGACGACGGCGTCGCCCGAACCCAGAAAATCCATGCCATCCTGGTTGGCGTTGCCGGGACACCCGCCGATCTCCTTAACGTTTTCGAATCGAATATGGTGTGAATCCTGCATCTGGATCATCCAGGTGCGGCTGCGCACGACGAAGACGATTCCGCTCACTTCGATATTGCGCGCGTTATCCATGACGATGGCGTGCCAGTTGGGGCGGTGCATCCAGCCTTCGTCATGATCGGGGTTCTGGGGGCCATCGTACACGACGATGCCCCGGCCGAGGATCTTCACGTTCTCAACGCCCCACAGGTTCACTCCACCAAAAATGACCGCGCCGCCGGCCAGGTAAATAGTGTCGCCGCTTTTTGCGTCGATGTTTTCGCGATGGAGGCCAGGGCCGTAGTAACGCACGCCGGCATCGTCTTGCCGGGGCGGGTGGGTTTCGGGAGCGTTGGCGAAGAGGAACAGCATTTCGGAGGTGGCGGAATAGTCGCCAGGCCGGGTGATGGAGAGCTTGATGGGTTGCGAGATGCGGAAGGCTATGGTGCGGCCAGCGCGAACGGGGCGAATGTTGTGGCGCCAGGGCTGCACTTCCACTCCCTTCGCCCAGTAGTCGTCGGTGAGCGCGGTGATGGAAATGGTGGCCGCGCCCTGCAGTTCGAAGCTGACGAAATAATAGTTTGACGCGGCGTGGGCGACGGGCGCGGGCCGGCCGTCGATAGTGACAGCAAAGTGGTCGGATTGGATTTCCGGTGGAAGCGGAAAGATGGTGACCCGGGCGAACGCGACAGTGGCGAAGAGGGCGAGGGGAAGAACGCGCATTATCTCGATGCGCCGCCAGTGTATCAAACTGACGTCATAGGATAGTCACATACACCTCTCATAATGGAGAGACGCCAATGCGAAAACTCCTCGCAGCAGTCCTGCTGGCTGTATGCGCGGTTGCCGCGCCTGCCCCGAAGCCGCCGAAGCTCGTTGTCGCGGTGGTGATCGACCAGTTCCGCTACGATTATCTGCTCCGTTTCCGAAAAGATTACAACGCCGGTCTCGCGCGCCTGCTGGACCATGGCGCGGTGTTCACCGACGCGCACCACATCCACTATCCTACGGTGACGGCGGTGGGGCATTCCACTTTCCTGAGCGGAGCAACGCCATCGTCGAGCGGCATCATCGCGAATGAGTGGTTCGACCGCGAGACCGGCGAAGTGGTAACCAGCGTCTCGGACCCGGCCACGAAGCTGATCGGCGGCGTACCGGGGGCAACCGGTTCATCGCCGCATCGGATGCTGGTGAGCACCGTGGGCGACGAGCTCAAGATGGCTGGGCGCGACTCGAAGGTGATCGGCGTTTCCATCAAGGATCGCAGCGCAATTCTGCCGGCGGGCCACACCGCCGACGCCGCCTACTGGTACGATTCCGATTCGAACAACTGGGTAACCAGCAGCTTTTTCATGGCGGATTTGCCGGACTGGGTGAAGGACGTCAACCGGCAGCGCCCGTTCCTGAAATACCTCGGAGCGAACTGGCTTCCATTCGACGCGAAGAATGAATCCGCGACGCCGTTCTGCACCATGGTGGCGGGCGTGGAGAACGTACGCTTCTGCGGTGGAATTGAGGCCACTCCCTGGGGCAACGAGATGATCGAGAAGTTCGCCGAGCGCGCCGTGGTGGAGGAGAAGCTCGGCCTGCATCAAGATACGGATCTTCTGGCAATGAGCTTCTCGTCGAACGATTACGTGGGCCACGCCGTGGGTCCGGACGCGCCGGAAGTGCGCGACATCTCCATCCGCACGGATCGTTTGCTGGGCCAGTTACTCGATTTCATCGACCAGCGCGTGGGCGCGGGCAACACGCTGGTGGTGCTCACGGCGGATCATGGCGTCGCGCCGGTCCCCGAAGTCAACCAGGCGCGCAAAATGCCCGGCGGCCGGCTCCTGGAAGCGGTGATGCTCCACGGGGTGGCCGCCGCGTTGACGGCGCAATACGGCGAGGGCAAGTGGATCGCCGGCGGTTCCGAGGGCGCGCTTTATCTCAACCGGCAGCTCATTCGCGAGAAGAAGCTGAATCTAGCGGAGGTGGAGGAAAGCGCGGCAGCGGTGTTGCGCCATATGCCGCACGTCTTCCGCGTGTACACGAGCAGCCAACTGGCTCGCGGGGAGGTGACGGGCGATTACGTGAGCCATGCCGTGCTCAATGGGTTCTTCGAAAAGCGTTCAGCTGATGTGATTGTGGTGCAGGACCCCTATTATTTGTACGGGGAGAGCGGCACATCGCACAGTACGCCGTTCGATTACGATTCGCACGTGCCGGTGATATTCATGGGCGCAGGAATCCGCGCGGGCGAGTACGACGAGAAGATCGCGGTGAACGACATCGCGCCAACGCTGGCGGCAATCCTTCGCGTGGAGGAGCCGAGCGGGTCAATCGGCCGAATCCTCGGCGAGATCTTCGAGTAGCGACTAACGGCGCTGTTGTACAGTGGTCAAGAGGCTTCGGTGCGGGCGCGCCTGATTCTGTTGACTGTGTTGTCGTCGATTGCTTTCCTGCCGGCGGAAACCCAGGGTCAGAACTTCGACGAACTCGCCAAACGTGCCGCGGCTGCCCGCGACGCCGACGCTCTTCCTCAGGCCATTGACTTATACCAACAGGCGCTACAACTCAACCCGAAGTGGGGAGAAGGCTGGTGGTACCTTGGTTCGCTCGCGTACGACGCGGACCGGTACCCTCTCGCCCGCGATGCCCTTTCTCATTGCGTGGAACTGCAGCCGGAGATGGCCCCGGCCGTGGGCCTTCTCGGACTGAGCGAATTCCAGACAGGCGAATACGATCAAGCTCTCAAACACGTCGAACAAAGCCTCCTGGACAGCCATCTGGACGAACAGATGGTGCGGGTACTTCGCTTTCATGAGGCAGTGCTACTGGCGCATGCCGGCGAATTCGACGAAGCTATCGCGAAGTATGAATGGTTCGCCGGCAATGGCGGCCCGTCCGCGTTGCTGCTGCCCGCCATAGGCATAGCCGCGTTGCGGGAGCCGCTCCTTCCCGACGGCATTCCCGCCGAGCGCCGTAATCTGTTCGAAGCCGCCGGCCAGACCGTGTGGTCCGCGATGACCCAGGACGAAGCCGGGGCCGCCAACGCGTTCCAGCAACTGCTCAAACGTTTTCCCGCGGAGCCAGGCGTTCACGCGCTCATCGACGTCTATCTGCAGGTGGCGCCGCCCGGTAAAGTGGGAGCGGAGTTGCGGTATGAACTGGAAGGGGATCCAGGCAATCCCGCCGCAGCCACCATGCTCGCCTGCCTGTTACTGAACCATCGCGACGCGGCCGCCGCGCTCCCTTATGCCACGAAGGCCGTTCAGGAAGCCCCCCAACTTTCTATGGCGCAGTATGCGTTGGGACGATCGCTCGTAGACACTGGCGAAGTAGCCGCGGGCACGACGCACCTGGAAGCGGCCGTGCACCTTGACCCGCGTGATATCGAAAACCATATTGCCCTCGCTGGCGCGTACTCCAAAGCAGGCCGAACGGTGGAAGCCAGAGCTGAACGAAGCCGCACGGTGGACATGTCCCGCGGAACTGTGATGCATGCGCAGCCTTAGCTGGGTGTTGCTGGCCGCGCAGGTTTTTGGAAGCGGCGCCATGGCGGCCACCTGCGCCACATGCCACGAAAAAGAGGCGCAGTCACAACCCCAGACGCCCATGGCTCACGCGATGGTCTCCCCGGCCGCGGACCCGGTCTTCCAGAAGCATGCGACACTAACGGTCACCAAAGGGCCCTGGACATGGCGGGTTGAACGCGCCGGAGCGGATGTCACCTACTCGGTCACCGACGGAAAAAACTCGCTCACGCTGCCGGTGCGCTGGATCTTCGGCGAAACCATACAGACGTACGTACTGGAGTACGGCGACCGTTTCTACGAAAGCCGCGTCACCTACTTCCCGACGATCGACAAGCTGGACTTCACGCCCGGCGACCAGCAGGACCGCCTGCCGACGGTCGCCGATGCGATGGGACGCGCTCTGTTTGGCCACGAAATCGAGCACTGCTTCGGGTGCCATTCGACGGGCGCGGTGGTGAACGACCGGCTACAGCCAGGCTCGGCAACGTGGGGTCTCCAATGCGCGCATTGCCACAGCGGCGCGGATCTCCATCTCCGGGATGTCACGCGTGGACAACTCGGGTCGGCGCCGGCAAAGTTGGGGCACATGGCTACCGAGGATATTTCTAACTTCTGCGGACAGTGCCATCGCAGTTGGGCGGAGGTGGTGCGAGGCCGCATGTTCAGCCCAGCTGACGTTCGCTTCCAACCGTACCGGCTGACGAAGAGCAGGTGTTTCGACGGAAGCGATCCGCGAATCAGTTGTCTCGCCTGTCACGACCCGCACGGCGAACTGGTGGTTAACGACGACGCGTATTATGAGGCGAAGTGCCTCGCGTGTCACTCGCGCACCGCGGCGAACGCGAGCGGGAAGCCGGCCCCAAAGGTGTGCCCTGTCGCTAGTTCCGGCTGCATCGGCTGCCATATGCCGAAGACCGAGCTGCCCCCCACCCATCGCACCTGGACGGATCACTTTATTCGCGTGGTGCAGGCGGGTGAGCCGTTTCCGGAGTGACTGGCGCTCTACGCCCGCTCCTGATAGGTACCGCCCGCCGTACTGATGCGGATTTTCTCACCCGGGTTGATGAACGGGGGGACCTGCACCATGAGGCCGGTTTCCATCTTCGCGGCCTTGGTTACGTTGGAAACCGTTGCGCCCTTCAGGCCGGGTTCGGTCTCCGCCACGGTCATGTCCACGGTGGGAGGAAGCTCCACGCTAATCGGCTTGCCCTCGTAGAACTCGACGTTCACTTTCAACTGGGGGATAAGATAATCCACGGCGGCGCCCAACAATTCCTTTGGCAGGTTCATCTGCTCGAAGGTCTCGGTGTCCATGAAGTAGTAGAACTCGCCGTCGTCGTACAGATACTCCATCTCGCGTTCGTCGAGCGCGATCCGGTCCACGCGGTCTTCGGAGGAGAACCGGTGTTCCGTCTGCGAGCCGCTGCGGAGGTTGCGCATCTTCACCTGAACGAATCCGCGCAGGTTGCCGGGCGTGCGATGGGTCATGCTGAAAATCGAGTACAGGTCATTATTAAACTTGATGACCATACCGGGGCGTAGTTGTGTTGCGGCGAGCATGAATCAGAAGCCTTTCTTTTCCGGGTGTCCAAGGCTGCAACACGTGCACGCCCCGTACTCCTGAGGGTTGATCTTCCATTCTACCAGCACGGCCCGCCACACTGACCTTCCAACCTGCCCACGCTATGATAGATCTAACCCAAAGATGATCCCCGAAACGATCCCTGAAGGTCTCACTTTCGACGATGTTCTGCTTCAACCGTCCCGCAGCGAAGTCGTGCCGGCGAATGTGGACACCCGAACCTGCCTGACCCGAAACATTGCTCTCAACATCCCGGTGGTGAGCGCGGCCATGGACACGGTGACCGAGTCGCATCTGGCCATCGCGCTGGCGCAGCAGGGCGGCATCGGCATCGTCCACCGCAACATGACCATCGAGCGCCAGGCTGAGGAGGTGGATCGCGTGAAACGCAGCGAAAGCGGCATGATCGTCGACCCCATCACCATCGACCCGGACAAGAAGATCGCCGATGCTCTGGAGCTGATGAAGCGTTATCGGATCTCCGGCGTGCCGGTGACGCGCAACGGCAAGCTGGTGGGCATCCTTACCAATCGCGACCTGCGCTTTGAGACACGCTTCGATCTGCCCATTTCCGAGGTGATGACGAGGGAGAATCTCATCACTGTCAGCGTCGGCACCACACTGGAGGAAGCGGAGAAGATTCTGCACCAGCACCGCGTTGAGAAGCTGCTGGTGGTGGACGACCAGTATTACCTGAAGGGCTTGATCACCGTAAAAGACATCCAGAAAAAGTTGAAATATCCCAGCGCCGCCAAGGATGCACAAGGGCGGCTCCGCGTGGGCGCGGCGGTGGGCTCCACGGGCGACTTCCTGGAGCGGGCGCAAGAGCTGGTGGCGCGCAAGGTGGACGTGCTGTGCGTGGATTCAGCCCACGGGCACAGCCAGAGCGTGATGGACGCCATCCGCGCCATCAAGACGAAGCTGCCACAGGTAGACCTCATTGCCGGCAACGTGGCCACCTATGAAGGCGCGCTCGATTTGATTCGTTTGGGCGCGGACGGCATCAAGGTGGGTATGGGCCCGGGCTCCATCTGCACCACGCGCGTGGTTAGTGGCGCTGGCGTGCCGCAGATTACGGCTATTGCCGAGTGCGCGCGAGCCACGCGCGAGAATGCGGTGCCGCTGATCGCCGACGGGGGCATCAAGTACTCGGGCGACGTGACCAAGGCCATTGCGGCGGGAGCCGACAGTGTCATGATTGGCAGCCTGCTGGCCGGCGTCGAGGAGAGCCCGGGCGAGACGATTCTGTTCCAGGGCCGCACTTTCAAGAGCTACCGCGGCATGGGTTCTCTTGGGGCCATGTCGCAGGGTTCCACGGATCGCTATTCGCAGGACGCGAACGGCAAGCTGGTGCCGGAAGGCATCGAAGGCCGCGTACCATACAAAGGCCTTCTGTCGGAGCTGGTGTATCAGCTTGTTGGCGGGCTTCGCGCGGGCATGGGCTATTGCGGCACCGGCTCGATTCGCGAGATGCAGGCGCACGCGCGGTTCCTGCGCGTCACTATCGCCGGCCTTCGCGAAGGCCACGTCCACGACGTGATCATCACCAAGGAAGCGCCGAATTATCAGGTAGAGCCGTAGCCGTCATGGCGGGCCTCCGCGCGGTGGTGGCGCACGGCGGGGGACCCACGGCCGTCCTCAACGCCAGTCTGGCGGGCCTTGTTGATGAGTGCCGCGGGAAGTTCGCGGCTCTGGACGGCGCGCGATTCGGTGTTCGGGGTCTGCTGACGGGGGATTATTTCGATCTGCTCGCGGAGCCGGCGGCGTTGATCGATTCAGTTGCGCAGACGCCAGGTTCAGCCATCGGCTCCAGCCGTCAGAAGCTGGAGGCGGCCGACTACGAACGCATTATCCAACTATTTCGTGAGCGAGACGTGCGCTGGTTCTTCTATACCGGCGGCAACGGATCCATGGGCACCGCGCTCGAGCTGGAAAGATTGGCTCGTGCAAGCGGATACGAGCTTGGTGTCACCGGCATTCCCAAGACCATCGACAACGACCTGCTGGTGACCGACCACACGCCGGGTTATGCCTCCACTGCTCGCTTCTTCGCATTCGCGGCGCGTGACGTAGGCGAGGATAATCGCTCGTTGCCATCCCCCATCTGCGTTCTGGAGACGCTGGGCCGTAATGCCGGATGGATCGTGGCGGCGACGTCGCTGGCAAGGCAGAACGAAGACGATGCCCCGCACCTGATCTATTTCCCCGAGCGGCCGGTGAGTTTGGATCGCATCGCGGTTGACGCGGAGCGAGTCTACAGGCGTCTGGGCCGAGTGGTCGTCGCCGTGTGCGAAGGACAGCTCGACGACGCCGGCCAGCCATTTGGTGCGTCGGTAGACCGGCCCGATGTGGCGCAACATCGGCTGGCCTCGAATCTCGGCCACATGCTCGCGCAGTTGCTGACGGCGAGGACCGGTTTGCGCGCCCGCGCTGAGAAGCCAGGATTGCTGGGCCGCTCTTGTGGACCGTTTGCGTCGCCGCTGGATCGGGCTGAAGCGTACGAATGCGGGCGCGCCGCCGCGCGAGCCGCGCTGGAAGGCCGTTCCGGTTGCATGGTGGCCATCCACCGCGAATCGGACGAGCCATATCGCAGCAGCACTTTCCTGACGCCGCTGGAAATCGTCGCGCACCGCGCGCGAACGCTTCCGGTGGATTGGATCGCTTCGGAAGGAAACGACGTGCTTCCGACCTTTCAGGCTTATGCGTGCCCGCTCATCGGCGATGTGCCGGGTTATCCACACTTTATCGGGACAACAGCAGCACGCCGACCACAATCGTAATAACGGTGAGAGGCGCGCCTACCCGGAAATGCTCGCGAAACCTCACCGTAACGCCCTCCTGACGTGCGCGCTGCACTACGATCAGGTTGGCCACCGAACCGGTAATGGTGAAATTGCCAGCCAGCGTGGACGCCATGGCCAGTACCAGCCATCCCCGGTGCGGATCGTGGAACTGAGTGACGAAAGGCCGCAGCATTAACACCGCCGATACGTTGCCCGCAATATTCGAGAGCACTGCAGTGAGCACGCTCAGAACGGGCACCCGCTCCAGTTGCATCCGCTGAGCGGCCGCCAGCAAATCCGACAGCCATGGTGTCTGCTCAATCCCGGCCACCACCACGAACAGGCCCGCGAACAGGACCAGCAGCGGAAAATCGATCTGCCGGTAGACGTTCTGCGGGCGCACCCGCCGCGTAATCAACAACGACGCACCCGCCAGCAGCGCCACCTTTGGAACGGGCTGGCCGAGGAAAAAGAATGCCACCATGGTGGCCGCCACCAGAGCCGATCTCCAAAGCAGCGGACGGTTGATACGTACCCTCTCCTCAACCGCTTCCAGACGCCCTCCGGCGGCGAATTCGTCGCGGTACAGCAGCCAAAGGACGAGCACAGTCAGGCCGAGCCCAATGGCAGAGACGGGCGCGAGCGCGGCGGAAAAAGCGGAAAACGAGATGTGCGAGACACTTCCTATCAACATGTTCTGGGGATTGCCGGTAATGGTTGCGGCACCGCCAATGTTGGCCGCCATGGCCACAGCCAGCAGATAGGGCACCGGGTTCCGTTTGAGCCGCATAGTCACGTGGCACACCAATGGCGTAAGGACCAGACATATGGTGTCGTTGACGAAGAACGCCGAGAATACCCCGCTCACCAGGACGATGGCCGCCAGCAGCCATAGTGGCCTGCGTACGTGACGAACCACCCACGCGCTGACAAGCCCGAAAAAACCGGACAGCCGCAGGTTGGCGGCAACAATCATCATTCCGAATAGCAGCGCAATGGTGTCCAGGTTAATAGCCGCATAGGCCTGCTGCGGCGCGAGCACGCCGGTTCCCACCATCAGGGCGGCGCCGATGACCGCGGCACCGGTACGGTCCACGCGGAGACCCGGGAAGCTGCCTGCGGCGACCACCGCCACGGTGAAAAGGAAGATTGCGGTGGCCGCGGCCGTCGTCAGATCCATGCGCCAATGAAAGCGACCGCGTGGCTGTTAAGAAAACAACTGCCAGTCACCGCCTCTAAGCCTCGAGCGAACGGCGACGCCGGGGACGATTTAATAATCTGGAATCATCTCCTGGTAGCGGATGCGAGGGGGGCCGGGGCCCGCCGCGAAACAAGTCTCGAATCGCTGGGCCGAGCTTATCGCCGCCAAACTGGACAAGGGCTATTATCAGCAGTAGTACAAGACCTGTAAATTCGATATGGCTCACTGGGGACCTCTCAGGCTTTCCGCGCCCGTGCTCACCGCGCGATTACACTCGATAGGTGTCCGCCCGCCAGTTCTTTACCTCGCGTTTGATGGCGTCGGCACCGAGACCCTCGCCGGCCGCTCTCTGCGCGAGGGCAGCGAACTCACTATCGGATGCGAACCGCAGGGCGATGATCTGCTGAATGGTGAGCCTCGCGTCGAGCAGCTTGCCGGTTAGCGCGAAGTGCCGCAGATTCTCTTCCGCGCGGATGGCCCGGTCTTGCGCTTTAAGCGGAAAGGCGCGGCTGTAATAGAACAGCAGACCGGTAATGACGACGAGCGCCACGATTAGCGCGGAGCTGTACAGGCGATGGTGGTCTCCGATCGAGCGCCAGAGATTGACCAGCGATCCGAAAAACGTCAGAACGATCAATAAAGCCAGTACCCCGTGAAAACCGGGCACCAGCTTCGTGTGGTGAGCGTAGTCTTGTTCCGGCATACGCGATCCCCTTCTACCAGTAAATGAAGGACTCCTCTTCACAGAGAAGAACAATAGGAGGGCCCCCGCTGGACATTGCCGCGGCGTGCGCCAGAACCTCTTTGCCACCTTCCGACTCCAGGCACTTGTTCAACTCGTTTATGTTCGAAAAATGCGCCTCGGCAATGCGGTAGGCGGTCACCCGGCCGTGCGGAGAGCCAAGTACTCTGGTAGAGACGAACCGCGTCATCCCCTTCAGCTTCTCTTCGGCAAGCGGCTTGTGCCTCTCGTCCCACTCCTTCTCGAAGGCCTTTTCATCAGTGGGATGCGGATAGATTACGACGATTTTTACGCCGGTCATTTGGTGGCCACTTTTCTGGACGTCCCTCATCTTATCAAAGGCGGACACTGGTTCACCGAAGCAGGCTGACGCCATCTGCGCTAAGCTGAACGGAATACCGAGGACGCGCTACCAGCCGCGGCATTTGATATGATCCTGACGTCACGATGACCCAAGACCTGCCGGAGATGGATTTTCAGCGGTTCTGGCGGAGGCTTCAGCAGCTCGGCCTGAACGCCTACGAAGCGCGATCCTACCTGGTGCTGATCGGGCACCCGAGATTCAAAGCGCTGGAACTGGCCGCCCGCGCGCACGTCCCGCGCCAAAAGATCTACGAGGTTCTCGACAGCCTCGTGGAAAAGGGCTTCGCCCAGGTTGTCCAGGAGAAAACCAAGCTCTTCTCCGCCGTAGAGCCGAGTCTCGCCATCCCCAGTTACCTGTCGCGGCGCGCGCAGACGCTGCAGCAGGAGTTCACCGAGCAGAGCCGCATGGGCACCGGCCTCATCGACGATCTCACCTCGGCATACTCGGAAGGCCAGGGCGGCCGCGGCACTCTGGACTACCTCAAGATTGTGGGCGATCCTGGCCAGATCGCCATGCAGTACCGCCGGATGCTGGCCGACGTGAAGACAGAGTACGTCGAGTTTTCGCGTCCGCCATATGCCGTGGACCCGCTGGACGAGCAACTGGTGAAGCGGGCGCGCGACCGGGGCGTTCTGTGCCGGCTCCTTATCGAAGGCGGCACGTTGGACGATGATCATCGCCAGCGCCTCGCTGACTATGCTGCGGTCGGCGTGGAGGTACGCCAGATCGCCTCGCTGCCCATGAAGCTGGCGGTATTCGACGGCGAACAGGGCATGATCGCGCTTCTTGATCCGGTGATCACAAAACCGACGTGGACCTCAGTAGTGTTCGAGCACGCGGCGCTGGGCGAGGCCATGCGCGGGCTATTCGAGAACCACTGGCGTCGAGCGGGCGCGCTGGCCTCGGAAATTTGATTCCCCCCTTCCGAGGCGGACGTGGTCCGCTAGTCCAGCCCGTGGAAGAAATCGAGGCTCTTCCGCGCGCAGGTTTCCCAGCGGAATTCCTCCGCCTGGCGAGAGCCGTCGCGAGCCAGCTTCGCCCGTAATGCTGGTGAGGTAAGCAGGAGTTCCAGCCCTCCGCGCAACTCGCTGGCACTGCGCGGATCGACCAGCACCGAGCCGGCGGCGGCAATTTCGGGCAATGACGACAGATTGGAAGTGATGGCCGGAACCCGCGCGGCCATAGCCTGAGCTACTGGGAATCCGAATCCCTCATACAGCGACGGGTAAACAAACACCGTGGCTCCAGCGGTCAGGGAGGGCAGTTCCTGTTCGCCCACGTAGCCGAGATAGCGTACACCACCGGCGCCAGAACGCAGCCTCGACATGGTCTTCCCGGCACCCCAGCCCTCCGGGCCGGCCACCCGCAGCTCGAATTCGTCGCGCAGCGAAGGCTTCAATTGCGCCCAGGCATCCAGCAGCGTGTCCACGTTCTTGCGAGGCTCAATGGTGCCGACGAAGAGCACGTAGGGACGCTCGGTGGCTCCGGGCTTCGCATCGAAGAAGGCGTCGGCGACGCCAGAGTAGATCACCTCAACTTTGTCCGGCGGAAGATCGAGCAGGCGGACGGCGTCACGCCGGGTGTTTTCGGAAACCGCGATCAACCGGTCCGCGCGCCGCAAGACCCGTTCGGCGAATTGGCGGTCGGCGCGCACGTTCGCCTCCGTATGCAGCTCCGGCATCAGCCAGCAGGTCATGTCGTGAATGGTGGCGGTTACGCGGGTCCCGCGGGGCAGCCGGCGAACCTGATTCGAGAGATGCACCACGTCGAAGCGGCGGGACAGGCCGTCCAGCAGAAGGTTGCCGGGAGCATTCACTGCGTACAGCAATGCGAGGCGAGGCCATGTCGCCAACGGACCTAGTACGGAGCTGTCATGAACAAGACGATCTGTTTTCCCGATGGATGGAAAGGACTCGACAACATCGACACCCGCGGCGGCTTTGCGCAAGTTCTCCACCCAGTGCCAGATCCACGTCTTGACGCCGGCGCTGCGCAGCAACACCGGCGTGGCGTCAATTCCAATGCGCATGGTTGTTGAACCCGGCGCTGCGATCTACAGTAATTCGGCCGTGCTGAAAAAGAAGGCGATCTCGACGGCGGCCGTTTCCGGCGCATCCGATCCATGCACTGCGTTGCGCTCGATGCTTTTCGCATAGCGCTTCCGCAGAGTACCCTCGGCCGCCTTTTCGGGATTCGTGGCGCCCATGGTGGCGCGCCAGTGCGCGATGGCGTTTTCGCGTTGCAGCACCATTACCGCCACGGGGCCTTCACACATGAACTCCACCAGGCTGCCGTAAAAGGGCCTCTCCCGATGAACTTCGTAGAATCCCTCGGCCTGTTGGCGTGAGAGACGCAGCAGCTTCAATCCGCGAATGCGAAACCCCTCCCCTTCGACTCGATGAATGATCTGTCCCGTATGCCCCAAAGCGACGGCATCGGGTTTGATGATCGCGAACGTTTGTTCAATAGCCATTTCTTCGATTCTGGCACGACTCGCCGTGCCCCGCTCCGAAGTGGCGCAGGATTGAATCCGGAGTTGCACCCAGCGGCCAGTTTAGAAGACGCCAGACCAGCTTCAGAGCCGGCTCTTCACCTTGTCGCCGATGTCCGCCGGAGTGTCGCAGACGGTGATGCCAGCGGCGCGCATGGCCGCGATCTTGTCCGATGCCTTCCCCGAGCCACCCGAAATAATAGCGCCCGCGTGGCCCATGCGCCTGCCCGGCGGCGCGGTCTGTCCCGCGATGAAGCCGACTACCGGTTTCTTCACGTGCTCTTTGATGTACACCGATACCTGCTCCTCCGCGTCCCCGCCGATCTCGCCGATCAGCACGATGGCGTGCGTGTCCGGATCGTCGTTGAACAAGCGCATCGCTTCGAGAAACGGCGTGCCGATGATCGGGTCGCCGCCAATTCCGATGCACGTGGATTGTCCGATTCCCAGCCGCGTCAACTGGCCCACCGCTTCGTACGTGAGCGTCCCCGAACGTGAAACCACGCCCACGTGGCCTTGCAGGTGAATGTGCCCGGGCATGATGCCCATCTTGCACTTCCCGGGCGAAATGATGCCCGGGCAATTCGGACCAATCAGCCGTGTGGGGTGCGACTGCAAGAACTCCCAGGCGCGCATCATATCCTCTACGGGAATGCCTTCGGTGATGCAAACCACCAGTTCGACGCCCGCGTCCGCGGCCTCCATAATCGCGTCGGCGGCGAATGGGGGCGGGACGAAGATAAGCGACGCATTGGCTCCCGTAGCTTTCACCGCTTCGCCCGCAGTATTGAAAACGGGCCGGTCCAGATGCGTTTGCCCGCCTTTGCCGGGCACCACTCCGCCGACGATCTGCGTGCCGTATGCCATGCACTGTTGGGCGTGGAAGCTGCCTTCCCGTCCGGTGAAACCCTGGACCATCACCCGCGTGTTGCGGTCGACAAGAACGCTCATGCGCGATCCTTTCCAGCCGCCAGCGCCACGGCCTTTTCGGCGCCGTCGCGCATGCCATCGGCGATGGTGAAGTTCAATCCTGAGGTGGTCAGGATCTCGCGGCCCTTCTCAACGTTGGTGCCTTCCATGCGCACTACAATGGGCACCTCCAGCTTCAACTCGCGCGCCGCCTCCACCACTCCGGTGGCCAGAGTATCGCAGCGCAGGATTCCGCCGAAAATGTTGATGAACACCGCGCGCACGCTGCGATCGGAAATCAGGATGCGGAAAGCGTTGCGAATCTGTTCCTTGCTGGCCCCGCCGCCCACGTCCAGAAAGTTGGCCGGAGAGCCGCCGGCGTATTTCACGATGTCCATGGTGGCCATGGCCAGTCCCGCGCCGTTCACCATGCAGGCGATGGTGCCGTCGAGCTTGATGTAGTTGAGGCCGTGCCGCGAAGCCTCCACCTCCAGCGGATCCTCTTCGTTCAGGTCGCGGAGCTCTATCAGGTCCTTGTGGCGATACAGGGCGTTGTCGTCAATGGTGATCTTGGCGTCCAGCGCGAATACCTTGCCGTCCTTTGTCAGGATGAACGGGTTAATCTCGGCGAGCGAAGCGTCGATGTCGTCATAGGCTTTGGCCAGCGCCATCATGGCGTCGGCCGCCGCGCGCATACTGGCTGCGGGAACGCCCATCCCGAACGCCAGCGTCCGCGCCTGAAACGGCTGCAGGGCGAAGCCGGGTTCCATGGTTTCGCGCAGGATGAGGTGCGGAGTCTCCGCCGCCACCTGTTCAATCTCCATGCCACCGGCGGAGGAGGCCATGAAGACGGCCTTGCGCTGGTTGCGATCAAGGACGATGCCGAGGTAAAGTTCGCGCTCGATGGGCAGCGTCTCCTCCACCAGCAGCCGCTGCGCGATGCGGCCCTCGGGTCCGGTCTGGTGCGTCACCAGCTTCATGCCCAGCATTCGTTTGGCGATTTCGGCTGCCTCAGCCGCGTCCTTTGCCACCTTGACGCCGCCGCCCTTGCCGCGGCCTCCGGCGTGGATCTGTGCTTTCACGACCACGCTGCCACCCAGCTTGCGGGCAGCAGCTTCCGCTTCTTCGATGGTGTAAGCTACTTCGCCGCGAGGCACGGGGACTCCGTAGCGGGCGAGAATCGCCTTAGCCTGATATTCGTGGATTTTCATTATGCGTCGGTCCGGGTGAGGGCCAAAAGTCCAGTGTAGCTCTTCCCCTGCCCGGTGACTCCACCCGCTCCATAGTTGTAGCGGCCCGGCGAGTGTCTTGCACGCGCCACGGGGTGGTTCTGAGGCGCGCGTGTAAGCTAAGGGTCTTCGGGCTACAGGATCTCACCCGGATATGGGAACGCGTATCACACGAGCCAGGCGAACACATCCAGTGAGGGGCCAGGCTGTACCGGGATGAGCGGTTCCTCCACCACGCTACGCCCTTCCCAGAAACCGCGACACCAGCAGATACACCGTGGGCAGCGCAAACAGGGTGCTGTCCACTCGATCCAGCCAACCCCCGTGCCCGGGCAGCAGAGTGCCGCTGTCCTTCAACCCCGCGCCGCGCTTCAGAGCCGATTCGGCGAGGTCGCCCATCTGCCCGGCCACGTTGGCGATCGCCGCAATACCCAGAACCACGAGATACGGCACGCCACAATTCGGAAACACCCAGCGGAAATAGAGCGCCGCGTAACCCACCGACGCCAGCACCGATGCGACGGAACCTTCCCACGATTTGTTCGGGCTCGCCTGCGGGGCCAGCCGATGCCGGCCAAACGTGCGGCCGACGTAATACGCGGCAATATCCCCCACCCAGTTGAGTGACACCGCGAACAGAAGCCAGCGCGGGCTGATGGTATGCAGTTCAATGGCGAAACGCCAGCATCCGAAGACGTACGCCACACCCAGCATCAGCGCGCCAGCCCACGGCAGGCACTCGGAAAGATCGTTCCATCGGAGCGAGAGGGACAGCCCAATTACCGCCAGGGCGACGATGATGGCCACGTCCACCTTCGGCGCCAGCAGCACCAGCAGTCCCGCCACATAGCCAAACACTCCCGGCGCGCGGATGCCGTGATGAGCCACAATGTCGCAGTACTCGTAGAAACAGAGCAGCGTGATGGCGACCACCACCGCGGTGAAGAGCCAGAGCGGCGCCAGCAGAATGGTGGCGATGATGAGCGGTGTGAGAATGGCCGCGGTGAGGACACGCTTCATCGCGGGCTGCCGAGCGCCTCGAGGGTTACCGGGCTCTCCATCTTGGCCGGGTGAACCGCGGGGCTGAGTCCTCCGAAGCGGCGGTCGCGCTTTTGAAAATCGAGCAGGGCCTCCAGCAGATCCGCGCGCCGGAAATCGGGCCACAATGTCTCGGTGACGTAGAGTTCGGAATAGGCGATCTGCCAGAGCAGGAAGTTGCTGATGCGCATCTCGCCCGATGTGCGAATCAGCAGATCCGGATCGGGCAGTCCGGCGGTGTACAATCGCGCGGCGATGGCCTGCTCATCCACTTTCAGTCCGGCCAGCGACCCATCAGCGCGGGCCTCGTCGAGGATGGCGTTCATCGCGTCGGCCAGTTCAGTGCGTCCGCCATAGTTCAGCGCGACATTCAGGCGCATGCCGGTGTTGGTAGCCGTAGCCAGCCTGGCGGATTCCAACTCGTCGCGCACCACCGTGGGAAGCTCGTCCAAACGGCCCATGGCGCTGAGCTGGATGTTCTGCTCGATGATGGTGGCCAGCTCGCGCTCCAGATAGACGCCGAGGAGACGCCAAAGCATTTCTACTTCAGCCTGCGGGCGCTTCCAGTTTTCCACGGAAAAAGCGTACAAGGTGAGGGCGCCGATGCCCAGCCGCGCGCAGGTTTCCACGACGGCGCGCACCGACTCCATGCCCGCCTTATGGCCAGCCACGCGGGGCAGGTTGCGGCCACGGGCCCAGCGGCCGTTGCCGTCCATAATGATGGCGATGTGCGCGGGCAGGCGTTGCGGATCGAGTTGCTGCGCCAGTACCCAGTCCCGATCCCCGGGTTTCAACACTTCATGCAAACGCGTCATCAGGGGAAACGCAGATACCCATCCTACCATTTGCCGGTTGTGGGGCAGGCTTGCATTGCATCGTGCCGCCGCAAACGGCATCGTCGTTCAAATGGCGGTTTCCACAGGGGGTGGCGCCGCACACTCGTCGGCGTCTAACATCCAATCCATCAATGCTTGGAGCCTCCCCGCCAGTTCGGCGTCAAGCACCCGCAGAGCGCGGAGTTCATGCACCGCGTCGCACTTGTGGCTGGTCAGCAGCAGCGAAACCCCCAGGCTGTAGTGGGCGTCCGCATAGTTCGGATCGAGCGCGATGGCCTTCCGGTAGGCGCGAAATTTCTCCTCCGTCGCGCCCAGCTTTCCCATGCAGAACCCCGCCTGGTACCAGGCTCTGGCGTTCCTGGGGTTCTGCGCGATGGCCTGTTCGAAGAACTGCAGTGCGATGTCGTACTTTTCCAGTGACAGGAACGCCACGCCTGCCGAATAAGGCTCTCCAACCGGCGCCGGCTGCTCGGCCGCGACCAGGCACAGCATCGCTGGAAGGGCCCAAAACACGGCTTTCCTGAGCAGATCCTGTACCATAGTCATATACTAATGGATTCGTCGAAGCGCGACTTCAAGAATACCGTCAACCTTCCCAAAACCGGCTTTCCGATGAAGGCCAACCTCGCCCAGCGCGAGCCCGAGATGCTGGCCCGCTGGGAAAAGGAAGGGCTCTACGAAGCTATCCGCGCCGCCCGCGCCGGCCGGCCGCAATATATCCTGCACGACGGCCCGCCCTACGCCAATGGGCGTCTCCACCTGGGCACGGCTTTCAACAAGATTCTGAAGGACTTCATCGTCCGCCTGAAGAGCATGGAGGGCTACGATTCGCCCTATGTCCCCGGCTGGGACTGTCACGGCCTGCCCATCGAAAATAAAGTCGACGCCGAACTTGGCCCGAAAAAGGCGCAGATGACCGCAGTCCAGATCCGCGCTGCCTGCCGGAAGTACGCCGAGAAGTTCGTGAATATCCAGCGCGACGAGTTTCGCCGGCTGGGCGTGCTGGGGCGCTGGCAGGATCCCTATCTGACGATGAGCGCGCATTATCAGTCCGTGATCGCCGGCGCTTTTGTAGACGTTCTCGATCAGGGCTATGTGTACAAAGGCCTTAAGCCTGTGAACTGGTGCATCCACCACCGCACCGCGCTGGCGGAGGCCGAAGTCGAATACGAGGATCACACCAGCCCGTCCATTTGGGTTCGTTTCGCACTGCACAGCGATCCAGCGGAAATTGATGCAGCTCTGGCCAGCCGAAAAGTCTGGGGACTTATCTGGACGACCACGCCCTGGACCATCCCGGCGAACATGGCCATCGCGTATCACCCGAAGTTTGAATACGTTGCGGCTGAGGTGAATGGCGAAGTCTATATTGTTGCGCGCGACCTGCTCAACCAGACCGCGGAAGCCGCGGGCTGGAACGAACCCCAATTGATTGCGGCGTTCCCGGGTGCGCGTCTTGAGGGCGCGGTGTTCCGCCACCCTTTATTCGAACGGGATTCAGTCGGTATCCTGGCGGAACACGTGACGCTCGAACAGGGCACCGGGGCGGTCCACACCGCGCCCGGCCACGGTCAGGAAGACTACGTCACCGGTCAGAAATATGGCATTGCTACGTACTGTCCGGTGGACGGCGCGGGCCGCTTTTTCCGTGCCGAAGGCGCATCGGGAATACTGCCAGAGGAAATCATCGGCAAGACCGTCTTCGAGGCCAACCCGATTGTCCTCGAATTGCTGCGGCGCGCCGGCGCTCTGGTTGCGCAGCAGAAGATCGAGCACAGTTATCCGCACTGCTGGCGTTGCCACAACCCCACCATCTTCCGGGCCACCGAGCAATGGTTCATCGGCATGGAGCGTAATGAGCTGCGCCAGCGCGCGCTGGCGTCCATCCGTAACGTGAACTGGCTGCAGGAGTGGGGCGAAAGCCGCATCGGGAACATGATCGCCGCTCGCCCGGATTGGTGCATCTCGCGCCAGCGCGTCTGGGGCGTACCCATAGTCGCTTTCTATTGCGAAACGTGTAGTGAGCCACTGACGGATACCGCCATCCTGCGCCGCGTGGTGAAGCTCTTCGCCGAGGATACCGCCGACGTCTGGTATGAAAAATCGGCCGCCGAACTGGCTGGCCCGGATGCCAAATGCTCGCGCTGCGGCCGCACGACCCTGCGCAAAGAAACCGACATCCTCGACGTCTGGTTCGACTCCGGGTCCAGCCACCTTGCCGTTCTCAACCCGCAGAACGGACTGCGCTGGCCCTCCGATCTGTACCTCGAAGGCGGCGACCAGTATCGCGGATGGTTCCACAGTTCACTGCTCATCGGCGTGGCTCTGCGCGGCGAAGCGCCGTATCGCGCCTGCGCAACGCACGGGTGGGCGCTCGATCAGCATGGCCGCGCCATGTCGAAATCGCTCGGAAACACCATCGAGCCTCAGGAAATCATTAAGAAATACGGCGCGGATGTACTGCGCCTGTGGTCTGCCGCCGTCGAATACTACGAGGACGTGCGGATCTCCGACACCATCCTCGAACGGCTGTCCGAGGCGTATCGCAAAATACGCAACACGTTCCGCTACGTTCTCGGCAACCTCTACGACTTCGACCCCGCGCGCGATGCCGTAACCGCTGATCAGTTGCCCGAGATCGACCAGTGGATACTGCTGCGCGCCGAGGAACTGGTGCGTAAATGCCGCGGCTGGTACAGCGAGTTCGCCTTCCACAAGGTCTACCATGCCGTCTACGATTTCGCGACCACCGATCTCAGTGCGGTCTATTTCGACGTGTTGAAGGACCGGTTGTACACCGCCGCCGCCGCTTCGCATTCCCGCCGCAGCGGACAGACCGCGGTCTACCGGCTTGCGTGGGCGCTGGTGCGGCTGCTGGCTCCGCTGCTGGCGTTTACCATGGATGAGGTGTGGGGATACCTTCCCAAGCCCGCGGGCAGCCCGGAAAGCGTGCACCTTGCCTTACTGCCGGACTCCGGGGAACTGACCGAGGGAATTCCTGCTGGTCATCGCGCGCGGCTGGCCAACTGGGACCGCCTGATGGAGGTGCGCGAAGCGGTTCTGAAGAACCTCGAAACGGCCCGCCAGACAAAGCTCATCGGCGCGCCGCTGGAAGCGCTTGTCCGTCTCCGGGTGAACGGCGGTCTTTATCCTTTGCTTCACGAGTATGCCGGGGAACTGCCGGCCTTGTTCATCGTTTCCCAGGTCGCGCTGGAGAACGGCCATCAAGGCGAGATCGCGGTGGACATCGAGCGAGCCGAAGGCTTGAAGTGCGAGCGCTGCTGGAAGTACCGGCAAGAGGTCGGCGATAGCGCCGACTTCCCCACGCTCTGCGCGGCCTGCCAGGAGGCCATTGCGTAGCGTTGTCCCCATCGCCCTTGCGGCCGTCATCTTCGCGCTGGATCAGTGGACCAAATGGCTCATCAAGGTTCGCTTGCCGATGGACCGCGGCGGGATGGCGGTGATTCCGGGATTCTTCAACATCGTCCACGAAGAGAACCCGGGCATCGCCTTTGGCCTGCTCTCGGATTCCACGGCGGAATGGCGCGGCGCCATTCTGATTTGCGTTTCCACGCTGGTGCTGGGGTATATTGCGATATTGCTCTGGCGCTCGCGTACGAGGGCTGCCATCGGCTTGCGGCTGGCACTGGCGCTGATCCTGGCCGGCGCATTGGGCAATCTTTATGATCGCGTGGCGCACGGGACAGTGACCGATTTTATCGAGGTCCACTCCGGCCGCCACTACTTCCCGGTATTTAACGTGGCCGATAGCTCCATCTCCGCCGGGGGCACCCTGCTGGTGCTGCTGGAGCTGTTGAAGGGACGCAACCGGAGGACGGATGTGAACACAAATGTATCCCAGGCTCATCTCGATCGGTAGTTTTTTTCTGCCCACGTATGGTGTGCTGGTAGCCCTGGCCTTCCTTGTGGGGCTCTTTGTCACCGTGCGTCTGGCGAAGCGCGCCGGCCTCACACCTGACTCCATGGTCAACCTGGCCATTTACTCGGCCCTGGCGGGTCTGCTGGGCGCTAAGATCGCGATGTTATTGTTTGACTTCCCCACCTACTGGGCACACCCTGGCGACATCTTCACCCGGGAGACTCTGCAGGCCGCCGGCGTCTATCAAGGGGGGCTGATTCTGGCCCTGATCGTGGCCACGTGGTACATCCGCTCGCAGCACCTGCCGTGGCTGACCACATTCGACGTATTCGCACCTGGGATCGCCATCGGCCACGCGATCGGGCGCCTCGGTTGCCTCGCCGCCGGCTGCTGCTGGGGTATTCCGACGCACCTGCCATGGGCCATCACTTTCCGAAACCAGCAGGCATGGCAGCTTACCGGCGTGCCACTGGGTGTGCCCCTGCATCCCACGCAGCTTTACGAGTCGCTCAGCGAGGCCATCCTTTTCGCCATTCTGTTCTGGCGTATCCGCCGCCCGCATGCCGAAGGAACCATCATCGGTTTTTATCTGATCCTATATTCGGTATCGCGCTTCGGGATCGAGTTTTACCGCTTTCACGAACAGCCGACGCAGTTTGGCCTTTCGCTCACGCAGTGGATGTCCATAGGCCTGCTTCTGCTGGGCGTCTGGATTCTGCTGAACCGCACAGCGAAGCCTGCGACGTCGCTGAGCTGAATCTACTTGCTCAACCTGAGTACCTGCGACGAGATCCGCAGAAACGCGTCGCCAAGGTTGGCAGCGTTCGGAGAGTAGACGAACGTGCCCTGGGGCTGGCTCGACCAGGTGGTACACAGGGATTCGGTCGAGCAGGCCGTATACAACGGCGGGCTGTTGAACTCATCGCCGTTCGGATCGTTAGCCATGCGCTGCAGCAGCACCGGATCCGGCGGGGCGCCTATGGAGTTACCGCCAAGGCCGATCGCCAGAACTGTAAGGGGGATGGTGGTATTCGTGCGCGCGTTGTAGGCCGAGTTCTCCACCGCATTCAGCACGGCATTGTGATAATTTGACCAGCCGCCGCTTTCCAGCACGTGCCCGTTGGCATCGGTGGTGACGGTTTGATATCCGTAACTAGGGTTCAACGAGTTACCGAAGACATCAGTCGCGGGAAACCAGGCGAGGTCCGTGGGGGTCTTACCGTCGCCAAACGACGTGCAACCCGGGGTTGACGCAAGTGTCAGGGCGTTGCTACTGCTGGGCTCGGCCGACACGTAGTAGTCCAGCATCAGATCGAAAGAAGTGCCATTGCCCGGGTCGTCCGAGTACACCGAGCCGGTCATATAACTCGAGATGCTCGAATAGGGGACGCCGGTTCCAGTGTAGGTGCCGAACGGGCTGGCCGTCAGGGACATCCCACCCGCCCACGGAGGCAGGACGGCTGTAGAGCCGAAGCCGCCGTTTTTCAGCGTCTTTCCCGCAGTATCCGTGCACGTATTGTTGTTGGCCGACAACCCGGTTACCTTGTTCGTGGCATCGTAGAAACTCATTGTCAGGGTATTCGGCAGACCGTCGGTTTCCAGAACAATGACGTTCAATGCGCCAGGCAGGTTCATCTGCTCGATCGCCTGGTAAGCCATGGATATCCCCTCCGCAGTGCCGGTGCCGCCGTCACAGACTACTTTGTCGAGTTCCCCGGTCCCGCTCCCGCTGCTGTTTGAATAGCCAAGCGTGGACTGGAACGACTGGGTGGGCAGGGAATGGATATGGACATCTTCGCCAAACGATATCAGGCCAATGTAATCGCTGTTTTCCGCAAACTGTCCCGTGAACAGCTTCGCCGCCTTGATCATGCTGGAGCACGGGAGGCTCGTGGGGGTCGTGCCACAGGGTGAACTGTACGTCTTGCCGCCATCTCCCGAGCACATGGACGTGGAGCGATCCAGCACGATCATCGCCACCACCGATCGGCGAGAGGCATTTCCGGTGGCCCCCACGGTCACCGTGTTAGCTCCCAGCATACGCATGAAAAACGTGTTTACCTGGGCCGACGCCGAGACAGTGACGTCCATGAGTTGCGCATTGTTCGGATCGGTGGCCACGACTACGTTGTTTGTCCCCATGGTGACACTGGCAATGCCATAGTAATTGCTCGGAAAATTCGCATAAAACCAAGTCACGGCGTTGTTCTGCGCCGAAGTTGTCTGCGATGAGAGCGTCTGCCCGATGCTGAGCGCCCGCGCCGCGGCCAGCGACGCCCCGTCCACGGCCGCCTGCATCCGCGCCCTGACCGCGTAGATGAAGCCCACGTCAATGGCCAGACCAATCATCGGTAGAATGATGAACACGAACGAGAGAAGGCCCAGCCAGAGAAGCGTGGTCAATCCTCTCTCTCCCGCGCGACGCACTACAGGTCGATTGCGCATAAGCAGCTCCTCAGAAGAACGTTCGGTCATACACACCGCCCCCCGGATAGGAGGCAAAGCCGAGGTTCGGCGACGAGAAGAACGTCTCAGACACATACGCCACCTGCGTATCGCTGAGGGTGATGAAATTGCCGGCGGTGGACGACACGGCGTTCGGATCGGTCAGATAGTTCTCGACATAACCGTACGAGTTAATGGTCGCGGACGGAGTTCCGAGGGCGCTCGCTACAGCGTTCCCGTGAAAAGTGATGCTCGAATTTCCAAAGTCGATTCTCTGCAGGAACACATACTTGTTTTGATTGGTGCAGGTAGTCCCCGACGGTAAAGCCGAACAAGCGCTGGCCCCGGCGTACATGATCTCCGATACAACAATCCAGCCATTCCCGGAATTCGCGTCGTTGGTGGCATTATTGCCCGTAAATGATGAGCCAATCTGCATTCCAAAGCCCTGCGCCAGAGTGCCGGCAGTCTGCTGTGCGGCATAGGTGCTATAGTCCACGCCGTGGATATACAGATTGCCGACGTCGCGGCAAACCTGCGACGCCTCAATCAGCTTGATCATGTTCATGCCGTTGATGAACACCCACAGAAGCAACGGAGCCAGCATGGCGAGGAGAATAGCGAACTCGATAATCTCGTTGCCGCTCTCCCGGAGAGGCCGGCCACGGGAAATGGGAATGCGATTCATGCCGTGCTCCCTGGTCATTGTGTGATTCCCGTCGACGGAGTGCCGGTCGGGTAGCCGCCCAGCACGTCATAGGAGTACGCACTGATCGTGGCTGGAGACGACGAGCGAAATGGATTCACCACGGTACCGGTAAACGGGAAAAGCCAGGTCAGCGAGTAACCCTGAACCGAGACCTGAACGATATTGCCGGGCACGTTACCGCAAGGAGTTGGCGAGCAGGTGGCGGAAATCGGTGTCGTCGGCGCGCTTTGCGTGAAGTAGTGCACCTGAATGACGTTTTCCGTAGTACCGCCAGAAACGAAGGTCTGGCTGGTTGTCACCAGGCCCATGGACCACTGCGCAACGGTGTTTTCGATGGACGCATCCTGGCCAAGTCCGGTCTGCGTCTGGAATGTGATGGCGTAGCGGCAGCCCTCGCGGGCCGCGTTCTGGATCGTCGCCCAACTGAACAAGGCCCACGTCACGTCGATAAAAAAGCAAATGAGCGCCATGGTGGGCAATATAACGAGCATCCACTCGATCAGCGCGTTTCCACCCGATTTGCCCTTCCTCAGCCGCGATGTATCTCGGGGACCGGGGCCGCGCGAGTCGCCCTCTGGCGCGTGGAGCCCTGACGCTATGGGGATGCTCTGGCTTCGCTCAAAGGTCTTCATTTCAATAAGTCTCATCGGCAGAATTTCGAATAGACCTTACGGTAGAGCTCGGTTCTCGGTACGTTTCTCTCAAAAGTCAGGTCTTCCACCGTCCCGCTGGCAACGCGGCTTCGCCCGATGCGCCACCGTTCGGGCACTTCGGCGAGGCGCGCACGGTAATCGACAGGATCGGTGATATGTGGAATGCCGGAAGATTCCATACTTGCGTCGGCGTATTGTGCCGGTACCCTCCAGCTTACGGGCTGTATGACTCTCGGGAGCATGGAACATCTACCTGGTTGGGGCTGAAAATAAACCTGGAACCACCTGGTGAGGAGTACCATCGCCAGGGTCGCGCTGCGTTCCGTCGCTGTCTACAGAGTCGTGCGCTTTCTCCCGATTCTTCGCTTGGGAGGAATCGTGGGCGCTGTCTTCGCTCGTGATAGCTGGCGCTGGCCGGGGCGCCACATGCGTCTCCTCGCCCGGCTGGACGAGGACGACGCCGGACGAGACCGGATCTTTGAGTACGCGCTGAGTCTCGCGTTCCTGCTGCCGCTGCTGTTCGGTGTTTTCTCCGCTGCGAAAAGCCAGCGTATGACCGTCGAAAGCAATGGCCTGGCACACGATCTGGCGCGCATGTACCGGCAGGGAGTCGATTTTTCCACACCGGCGAATAGGGGCGTGGCGCTGGAACTTGCTCGCGGACGGGGCCTCGCGTTCGGCGGGAACAACGGTCTGGCCATTCTCTCGCGGGTGCACGTAGTCGACGACGCCGATTGCAACCGTTGCGCGAACGCGGGGCTCCCGGTGTTCGATCAGCAGATCGTTATCGGGTCCGGCGCGCTCCGCCTCAGCCAGACGGGAACGCCGCCGGCAGATGCGGACACCGGGCTGGTGCACGATTCGGCAAGCAATCCGGCGGCACGCGCTCATGTCTCCGAGGAAGAGGTGAGGCTGGGAACACCCGCCTGGATCTGCGAGCTATGGTTCGCTTCGCCCGATCAGCCTGACGGCATCTACGTGCGCGTCTCCGACTGAGATCGGGATGGAGCGGGTCAGGAAGCCGCCCCCGAGAGGGGTGCTGCGCTACGGTTCATAAGCGCCTGCTCGAAGCCGCCAGCAGATCGCGGCAGTCTCATGCCATGGACACACCGCCAACCCGTCAGTGACTCCCGCCTGGCGGAATTCCTCCTCGCGCAGGCGTAAACTTGAATCTTGTTCCACCCGAGGAGGTAACGATTGGGTATCACTGCAGGTGTAATCAAGGAGACGTTCCCGGGCGAACGGCGCGTAGCCATGGCGCCACGAGTGATGGACCTGCTCACCAAAGTGGGCGCGCAGTTCATTGTCGAGCGCGGCGCAGGAGAGGAGGCCGGGTTTCCCGACAAGGAGTACGAGGCGAAAGGCGCACAAATGGCCGCGACCGCGGACGAGGTGCGCCAGAACGCGCAGGTGCTGCTGCAGGTTCGAGTGGATGATTCACCGGCACTCAAAACGGGCCAAATTGTCATCGGCATGTGCGATCCGCTCAGCGAGCCGCGGTTCATCGCGGAGATCGCCAAACGCGGTATCGCGCTGTTCTCCATGGAGCTGATTCCGCGCATCACCCGCGCGCAAAGCATGGACGTATTGTCCTCCATGGCCACCGTTGCGGGTTACAAAGCCGTTCTGCTGGCAGCGGTGGAGCAGCCGCGCATGTTTCCCTTGATGATGACCGCCGCCGGAACAATCCCGGCAGCGCGCGTTCTGGTGTTGGGGGCAGGCGTAGCTGGGTTGCAGGCCATCTCCACAGCCCGCCGCCTTGGCGCCATCGTGAGCGGCTATGACGTCCGTGCGGCGGTGAAAGAGCAGATTGAAAGTCTGGGCGCCAGGTTCGTGGTGATCGACACGGGTGAAAGCGGCGAGGGCGCCGGTGGCTATGCAAAGCAGATGAGCGTGGAGGCCATCCAGCGGCAGCGTGATGCCTTGGGCAACGTGATGCGGGAGATGGACGTCGTCTTGACCACCGCGGCCGTTCCAGGAAAAAAAGCCCCGCTGCTGATCACCGCGGCCATGGCCCGCTGTATGGCTCCCGGGTCGGTGATCGTGGATCTGGCGGCCGAGCGCGGCGGCAACTGCGAGCTGACCAGACCTGGCGAGAAGGTGGTGGACAGCGGCGTAACCATCCTCGGACCGATGAACCTGCCCGCGACGATTCCGTATCACGCCAGCCAGATGTACGCCCGCAATATTTCGACGTTTCTGAAAAACATGATCACTAAAGAAGGCGCGATTGACATCGACCTCTCCGACGAAATCACGAGAGAGACGCTGGTGGCGCGCGACGGCAAGGTGGCGAACCCGCGCGTGGAAGCGCTGCTGGAGGTGAGGGCATGAACGGGCATAATCCAAAGGATGTTTTTGAGCTGGGAATTTTGAGCGTTTACGTATTCCTGCTGGCGGTGATCCTGGGACTCGAGCTGGTGCGGCGGGTTTCTCCCCTGCTGCACACGCCGCTGATGTCGCTCACCAACGCGATCTCGGCGATTTCGGTGGTTGGCGGGATTCTCATTGCCGGAGCCGCGGACGTGAAGACGTTGCCAAAGGTTCTGGGTCTCGTCGCGGTGACCGCCGCGACCCTCAACATCGTGGCCGGATTCATGATCACCGATCGCATGTTGAAAATGTTCAAGAGCGGTCCGGGCAAGGGAGGCAAGCACTGATGGACGGCTTCCTGCAAAGCTTCTGGCAATACGCGTACCTCCTTGCGGCGTTCGCGACGGTCTTTTCGATCAAGTGGCTGAATCACCCCTCAACGGCGAGGCGCGGCGTCATCATCGGCGAGATCGGTTTCGCGCTGGCGATCATCGGAACGTTGCTGCGTTATGAAGTGGTGAACTACACCGGAATCCTTATCGCCATCGTAATTGGCGCGATGATCGGCGCTCCGATGGCACGGCTGATGCCCATGACGGCGGTACCTCAGTTCACCGCCCTTTCGCACGCGTTCGGCGCGCTGGCCGCCGCTCTGGTAGGCAGCGCCGAGTATTACTACGATTTTCCGGCAGCTCCCTCGGGCTTCAAGATGGTGGCCTTGGCCATCGAAGTGCTTCTCGGTTTCCTGACGTTCACGGCAAGTCTCATGGCTTTCGGAAAACTGCAAGGATTGATACCCTCGCCGCCCATTACTTATAAGGGCCAGAATTTCGTGAACCTGGCCGTTCTGGCCGCGGGTGTCGTATTCGGCGTCTGGCCGATTGTCACGGCGGCCCCGGTATGGATGTTTCCGGCATTCGTAATCATCTGTCTGCTCTTCGGCGTCATGTTCATTCTGCCTATCGGTGGCGGCGACATGCCCACCGTGATCGCACTGTTGAACTCATTTGCGGGCGCATCGGCTTGCGCCATGGGCTTCGCTCTCGAGAACCATCTGCTGATCATCGCTGGCGCGCTGAACGCCGCTTCGGGGTTCATTCTGTCGGTCATCATGTGCAAAGCCATGAACCGGTCCTTCACCAACGTACTATTTGGGGCATTCGGTCAGGTGCAAACGAAGGCCGCCGGGAAGGCGGAGGCGCGACCGGTGCGCAGCGCTTCGGCTGAGGATGCCGCTATGCTGCTGGCAAATGCGTCGAAGGTGATCATCGTGCCCGGTTATGGCATGGCCGTGGCTCAGGCGCAGCACAAGGTTCGGGAACTAACCGACCAGCTCATCAAGCGCGGCGTGGACGTGCAGTTCGCCATTCATCCAGTGGCAGGACGCATGCCAGGGCACATGAATGTCCTGCTGGCCGAGGCGGATATTCCTTATGATCGGCTGCACGAGATGGAGGACATTAACAATGAATTTTCCGAGGCGGACGTCGCCCTGGTGATCGGAGCCAACGACGTGGTGAACCCGGCAGCGCGGCACGACAAGACCAGCCCCATTTACGGAATGCCGATTCTGGACGTGGACAAGGCGCGTAACGTGATGGTCATCAAGCGCAGCATGAACCCGGGTTTTGCTGGCATTGAGAACGAGCTGTACTATGACCCGAAGACGCTGATGCTGTTCGGTGACGCCAAGGGATTCGTCGCCGAGATCGTGAAGGAGATAAACGCTCAGTCACCGGTGCCCGCGTAGACATTGGGCCGCAAATGAACACGAATACACGCATATCGCGTTGCTTGGGAAACGGATCACCCGGGTTGCCGCGAGCACTGCGGCGGCGAGTGCCGATGGCGGCTACATCACATCGGCCTGGGTGACTCAGCCTGGGCGTGCTGCGATAAGCGCTCCTGCCGGGCTGTGCTAAGCACCCCAGATCTCAAAGGCTTGCTCGGACCGCGCCTGGTGGCGGTTGATGTGGTGTTTCAGCTGATCCCGGAGTCCCGGAACCGTGCGCGTCCGCTCACCGCGACCAGGGCACGCATTCGCGGCGAGTCAGCCGGGCGGCATGATCTTCGAAATGTCGCTGTAGAGAACGAACGCCACCACAACCATCAGGAACACGAAGCCAAGCTTCAACACCGCTTCTTTCACCTGCATGCTGAGGTCGCGCCGCATCAGCATCTCCACCACCAGCATCAGGATGACGCCCCCGTCCAGGATGGGAATTGGCAGCAGGTTAAAAACCGCCAGATTCAGGCTGACCATGGCCATCAGGCCAAGGAACGCCATGGGTCCCTCCTGCGCCGCTTCCCGGGAAGCCCGCGCCATCTCCACAGGCCCCGAGAGAGACCGGGGTGACATTCGCCGCTCGACAATACCCTTCAGCATCTCGAAAATAACCGTCGCATAGCGAGTATTTTCGCGAAACGACTCGCGCAAGGCATCCGGGAACGGCAAAGCGACGAACTCCATCCGCTCATCCTGATGGACCCCAATAATCCAGCGCTTCTCGTCTTTGTCAAATCGTGGCACGATGGTCAGCGAAGCGGTTCGGCCATCGCGCTTATACACAATTTGTACCGGCTCTCCTTTACTGTTGCCGATCGCCTCCGACAGGCCCGCGGTGGAGCGCAGCGGCTGGCCGTTCACGCTGAGAAGAACATCCCCGGCGCGCAGGCCCGCCTGCTCGGCCGCGAAACCGGGCATCACCGACTTCACCTCGACGTCCACCTGATGATCCCAGCCGGCGAATCCAACACCCCGCCGGGGATCGAAGACAGGTGTCACCGAAAGCTGAAGCCGCTGGCCATTGCGGCGTATCCAGACCGACAAGGGATGATTCGCGCTGGACACCTCGCGAATGAGCACGTCGTACCAGGTAGGATCGGGCTTATCGTCAATCTGCACGATCTGGTCGCCCGGTTGCACACCAGCGTGAGCTGCCGCGCTGCCCGGCGCGACATATCCGACCACCGGATCGGCCGAATCCGGCTCCTTGGGGAAACGCGCCATAAACATGCCGGTGACCACCGCGACCGCGAGAACGATATTCATGAATGGTCCGGCAAAAGCGACGATCAACCGTTGCCAGCGGGGCTTGGCCAGAAACGAGCGCGGATCGCCCGCGTTTTCGTCCCCGGGTTGTTCGCCGGCCATCTTGACATAGCCGCCGAAAGGAATCAGAGAAAAGCGGAAATCCGTTTCGCCGCGGCGGTAGCCGAACAAACGAGGGCCGAAGCCGAAACTGAAGGCGTCCACGCGAACGTCAAAATACCGCGCCGCCCAGAAGTGCCCTAGTTCATGGATGAGGATCATCACCCCGATTAGAACCAGCAGCCACCAAACGCTCTGAAAAAAAGCTTCCATCTACCCTATCCCCGCCCTCGAATACTGCGCCGCCGCACCAGCCATGCCCGCGACCATCTGGCGCGCCACGGCGCGAGATTCCCGGTCGATTTCCAGCACCTCGCCGATCGACCGAGGCGTACGCACAGTTACCTTTTCCAGCGTCTCACGAACCACTCGCGCGATGCCCGGATATGAAATCTCTTCCCGCAGGAAAGCGCTCACAGCGATCTCATCGGCAGCGTTCAGCGTACACGTAGCCGACCCGCCTGCGTCCTGGGCCGCGTAGGCAAGTCCCAGCAGCGGGAACTTGCCGAGATCCGGCGGGGAGAATGTCCACGACCGCGGCTCTGTCCAATCCAGCCGCGGAACCGGCGCGGTGTCGCGCTCCGGCCATGTCAAAGCGTACTGGATGGGCATTCGCATGTCCGTGGCCGAGATCTGCGCGATCACGCTGCCGTCGACGTATTCCACCATCGCGTGAATCGAAGATTGCGGATGCACCACCACGTCCACCTGTTTCGGTGGCAGCCCGAACAGCCAGCACGCTTCGATCACCTCGAAGCCCTTATTCATCATCGTGGCTGAATCAATGGTGATGCGTTGACCCATCTTCCATGTTGGATGATTCAAAGCCTGAGCCGGGGTCACCGAATCGAGCCGCTCGGCGGGCGTTTCCCTGAAAGGCCCTCCCGAGGCCGTCAGGATCAGACGGGCCACTTCCTCGCGCCGCCCCGCGCGGAAGCACTGATGTGCTCCGTTGTGCTCGCTGTCCACCGGGATGAGCTCAGTAGCGCGGCGATGGACGGCGTCCATTACCAGCCCCCCGCTGGCCACCAGCACCTCTTTGGTGGCCAGGCCCACCCGTGTGCCACGGCAGATGGCCTCCCAGGTCGCCTCAAGGCCTGCCACCCCAACGATCGCCGACATGACAAAGTCGACCTCAGGCTGCACAGCGCAGGCCACCCGGCCGGCCGGACCGGAGGAGATCTGCGGCCACTCATTTCGTGGAAAGCCAAGTTCCTCAAGCTCTCGGGCGAGTTGGCGGAGTCCCTCGTCCGTGGATACCGAAGCCATCCGTGGCCGGAACCGGACGATTTGCCGGGCCAGAAGGTCCGTATTGCCCCCTGCGACCAAGGCAAAGATCCGGAACTGTTCTGGCCGTCGCCCGACTACGTCAAGAGTACTTACGCCAATTGAGCCGGTGGAACCCAGTACCGTTATGTTTTTCATCCCAACCGCCCCAATTATATCGTCTGAAAGCCTCTCCCCTGCGAGAAACGGGTTCCTGTAACCATGGTACCGGCACTCGTGCCCTTGCCAAACCCAGGAGCACGCCATTTTACAAAGCGTTATACGCTCGTTAACTTTCGGGGAACCTGAACTCCGCTGGGAATAACCCTTTCGGGCGCCGGGGAGGATGCTTCAGGGGTCTTTGAGGTTAGTCTCGCTTTGGTGGGAGTTGCCTCCCCGGCTTACTTCCAATATTAGTATATGAATTTGCGGAACGCAACAGTTTTTTGTAGGGATCAGGACTGTTGGCTGACTTTCACTCCCGCCCAGTCCTCCAGCACTTTTATGGTCGAGCACATGTCCTCATCGCCGTAACCTGCGGCAATTGCAGCCTGAAACATCTGCTGTGTAACTCCAGTGAGAGGCAGGGGTATGTTTCTTTGGCGGGCAGAGTCGAGCGCCAGCCCCACGTCCTTGGCCATCCATTTTGTGGAAAAGTTGGTTGTGAAGTCACGTTTTAGGATGTAAGGAGCCTTGAAGGACAGCAAACCCGATTTCGCGGCGCTGTTGCTCAGGATCTCCACCATCAGCCCGGCGTCGACCCCGGCCTTCGTGGCCAGCACCATACCTTCATCGAATGCCAGCATCATATTAGCCAGGATCAGATTCTGGGTGAGCTTGGCTTCCAGCCCCATTCCCGGGCCTCCGCAGTAATAGAACTGCTTGCCCATTGCCTCGAAATAAGGCCTCACGCGCTCGAAGACGGCATGATCCCCACCCACCATGAAGGTGAGCGTGGCGTTCTCGGCTCCCGGCTTGGAACCAGTGCAGGGCGCGTCCAGGAAGTGGATGCCGCGCTCGGCTAAACGCCTTCCGAGAGATCGGCTCGCCTCGGGCGCTACCGTGCTGGCGTCGGCAACTATTGTTCCTGGCCGGGCGCCTTCGATGACACCCTCGGGACCGGTAAGAACCGCTTCTGACATCTCCGTCGTGCCGACGCACGCGAAAACGCACTCAGCCCGTTCGGCAACACCACGCGGCGTTTCTGAGAATATCGTGTTGCTGTGTTCGGAGCAGAGATTTCGCGCCTTTGCAGTATCGTGCGACCAGAGTGCAACGGTATGTCCAGCGCGGATCAGGTTGCGCGCCATGGGAAGTCCCATGATGCCGAGTCCGAGGAAGCCAAGATTTGCCATCTATTTGATGATACGCGGATGATGGGCGGGTGTCTTCTATAGGGCGGAGGCGGCAACGCCGTTTGTTATCAGTTTGAGCAGGAGCAGGTCGGCGGGCTGGAAGTAGGCCATTGGCAGGTTACGCACGTCCTCTTCGGAGCGGGCGATACGTTCTCGGACGAGCGCGCGCAACTGTGAGACGGAAACGCCCAGTTCCTCGGCCGCCTCGGTCTCGGTATAGTGGCTTTTCTGTCTTTGCAGCAGCATCGGGTATCCCGCTTCCCATCTATATTTTGGATGCGGACGCGCGCGGGACAAATCGGCGAGATAACCTAGAAGGTTTCCTCAGTTGAACTGACGGACTTTTGTACTAAGGCGCCGGAAAACGCTGAGTCCCGTCAACCCGTAGGACTCCGCGGCCAGCGCCGAAAGCAGGAGAAGCAGCATTACGGCTGTGGCGGCGGCCCACGGCGTTCCCGCCAGGGTGGCGAGTGGCACAAGAGGGGTCGCAAAGACGGCCGCAACGATGCGGCTTCGAAGGTCGCGGGATTCGAAGAGAACCAGCCAGAGCACCAGAAGCAATACGGTGGCGTCGTACCCGTAGACGTGCGGGGCCAGCAGCATGCCTGTTATCAACGCACTCGAAAACCATCGCCAAAGCGGCGCGTTGCTGATGGCAAGTACGAGCATCACTGCGACAATCGTCGCGGCTGGAACGAAAAACGGAATCTCTGGAACTCCAAGATTGAGCGCGATGGCCTGGATGTTCATCATGTACTCGGGGGTCGGCGAAAGCCTTTCCAGCCCTTGGCCGGTCAGCATCGCCAGATAGCTCTCAGCGTCATGAAAACCCCCCAGCGCCAGCGAGATCAGCGCGAGCACGGCTCCTCCTGTAGCGAATCCACCCAGCATGCGCCACCGCCGGGTGACCAGCATGGCCACGGGCAGGCCCAGGACCAGATTGAACTTCATGAGCGCAAGGCTCCAGACCACGCCCGCCCACTCAGCCTGCCCGCGTTCGGCCAGATGATAACCGGCAATCATGATCGCTAGAAGTACCGGCGCATCCTGACCGTGGGCGATGCCAAGTCCGGCGGGCAGGCTGAGCGCGGCCCATAGCAGCGCATCGGGGCCGAAGCGTTTCCATCCCCACCACCAGCAAGCGCCCAGTATGCCCCATTGCGCAACGGTCCAGATCAGGAATGCCGTGCGATAGTCAAAGAACGCCAGCGGAGCAATCAGTGCGGCGTAGAAGGCTGGACGAATGAATGGCACGAGTGCCGTCGTCTCCGGCATCATCGCGCGCTCGCGGACCAGTTGCACGGTCTGCGAATGGAGGGCGCTAAATTGCCCGTCTCGGGCGAGCGAGGCGCCCGTATACAGACTTAGAAAATCGTGACGCAGCGCCGCCGGCCTGACCATCAACCCGAGAAATATCCACGTGCTTGCCAGCAGCGCCACGATCAACAGCGTCTCGAGAGGGGGCCGGCGGACGGCTCTGGCTGGCATGCCGCGAATCACCTCACGGCCCCGTGGCCGCCGCGGGAGTTCGCCACGCGAAGGCCGAGCGCAGGGCTGCTCTTGCGGGTTCCCACGCGAGTGCGAGCAGCAGGCTAAGCAATAACAGGGCAGGGAGTCCGGTCCACGGCTGGTCGAGAAGTGGGAGAAGCCATGGGATGGGCGTGAAGAAGGCGGTCGCCAGGGCCCGAGTGGCTGGCTTCTGATCGGAGAAGGCAATCAGCCAGGCAGGGACCAGCAGCATGGTAGCGTCGTAGCTGCCCGTGTGCGGGGCGATGAGAAACGATGCCAGTAAAGCCGCCGTGAGTCCAATGGACCAGGTGGCGTGGCGGCACACCAGAATAGTCGCGGCGAGGACTGTTGCCATCAAAATGAACCGGAGCGCCAGAGGAAGACCCATACTAAGTAGAATCGCGTCCACGTTCATCTCCCGCTCGGGCCGGCGCTGAATTGCCTCGCGGCCTAGAAACGCGGCATAACGCGGCAACGCAAGCCAACCGCCCAGCACCATGGAGCCGGCAATCATGACCGTACCGCCCGAGAGGAATCCCGCAAGAATGCGCCAGCGTTGCTGGATGATCAGCGCAAGCGGGACGATGAAAACCAGGTGCGGTTTCACCGCGCACATTCCCAGTAACAAACCAGCGGCGAATCGGTTCCCGCGCTCGAACAGAACCCACGACAGAAGCACCAGACCGAAAAAGAAAACGGCGTCCTGGCCGAAGCCAATGCCGAGGATGGCCGGAGGAAACATGGCTGCCAGCACCGCCGCGTCGATTCCAAAGCGCCGCGCGGCCCAGATCCACCCGCAGATCAGGATCGAAGCCTGTGCGATCACCCAGAACAGAAATGAAGTGCGGAAGGGCAACAGGCCAAACGGGACCAACAGCGCCGCCCAGGTCTGCAGCCGAACAAAGTACGCAGGGCCCTGGCCGGGCGGGATTACCGGCGCCTGAATGCGTTGCTGCACCACCTCGTCGTGCAGGTCAGCCAGTCGTCCCTCGGCGGCGGCGCGAGCGCCCGTATAAAAGACTCTGAAATCGCCGGAAGCTATGGAGAACGTGGATGCCAGGAAGACCTGGAAGGTGGTCATTACCACCACAATGCCGATCCCTGCGAACGCACGCGTCCTCATCTGCAGGTTAGTTCGGCCTTCTGGAGCCGCGGCATTAGCCACGGACAGTTGTCTGCTCTCAGAAAAACAACACAGCACCTAAGCGGTAGGCGAGATCTCTGTGACGATTTCGGTTTGCCCCGCAATCTGGTCGGCCAGCCGAAGCAGATCGTTGATGTCGATCGGTTTAGCCAGGTACCCGTCCATGCCTGCGGCAAGGCACTCCCGCTCATCCTGCTGCATGGCCCGCGCCGTCAGGGCAATAATCGGGACGTGCGTCGTCGCCGCGGACTCGCGAATGGCACGAGTGGCCGCCAAACCGTCCATGCCCGGCATTTCCACGTCCATAAGGATGAGATCGAACGATGTGCCGCAGGCGGCTTCGACGGCCTGTCGCCCATCGTCCACCATCACGACGCTATGGCCATGTTTGGACAGCACCCGTTCTACCAGCCGTTGATTCACCCGGTTGTCCTCGGCCACCAGAACGTGCAGGGGACGGGTTGCGGCGCCGGGTTGATCGACGGGAGACGCGGGGCCGGTGGCGTTGGCGGGCCGTTGGGCGAGGCCGAAACGGGCGGTGAACCAAAAGGTGCTCCCCTGGCCGGACACGCTTTCCACATGGATGGTTCCACCCATGAGCGCGGCCAGCCGGCGCGAGATGGTGAGTCCCAATCCCGTACCCCCGGACTTGCGCGTGGTGGAGTGATCGACCTGCTCAAAGGGCGAGAAAATCGCTTCAATCTTCTCGGGGGGAATTCCGATGCCCGAATCCCGCACGGTGAAGCGAAGGTCGACAAACGATTCGTTGCCGCGCTCTACCGCTACGGCAACGAACACCTCGCCTTTGTCGGTGAACTTCACCGCGTTACCTCCCAGGTTGAGCAGCACCTGCCGCAACCTTCCGGCGTCGCCCGAAAGATAGTCGGGAGTCTCGCTTGCGATGCTGTAGTTCAGGCCGACACCCTTCTCTCGGGCGATCACGTCCAGCGTAGCCACCACCTCGCGAATGGCGCGGCGCATTTCAAACGGCGCTTGTTCCAGGCGAAGCTTGCCGGCCTCAATGCGGGCCAGATCGAGGATGTCGTCGATGATGCGCAACAGGGACCGTGCTGAGTCCCCCACGGTTTCCAGATACTCGCGCTGCTCTACGTCCAGAGCGGTGCCCAACGCGAGCGCGGTCATCCCACAGATGCCGTTCATCGGCGTGCGGATCTCATGGCTCATGTTGGCCAGAAACTCGCTCTTGGCGCGGCTGGCCGCTTCGGCCGCTTCCTTCAGAGTGGCCTGCTCGGCCAGTTGTGTGCGGATTACCGTGGTTTGGCGGCGCACTTGGCGGCGCAACAGGAAAAGCCACGTCGCGGCGGCCAGAACGAGCGCGAAAAGAATGCCCGCCATCAGCAGACTTCGTTGCATCGTCCACCACGGCGCGGCGCGCAACACCACCACATCGGAGGGCATACGCAGGACGAGGCGAACGGTGTCCGGGCGCGGCGCATCCGGTGTCGATTCCGGCATACATACTCCGGTCAGTGCGAGGAGACTGCCGGGCCTGAGTTCGGCTACCGCCGGAGCCTTGGGTCCGCGCCGCAGATAGGCTTCGAAAACGTTCCGGCCGGTGCGCATAATCAACACCTGTTCGCCGGGAGTGACTCTTTGCTCTACCAACCAGCCTTCCATGCGGACAAGGCGGAGGCGAGGCCCGCCGGACAAAGCATCCTCAATGCGTATGGGGATTGGGTTCGAAGCGGATGAGTGACCGGTGCGTAATACCTCGGCGTCTTCGAGTGTTTCATACGCCCGCCCCCGAGCCACATAACCGGCCACTTGCACTCGATCGCCGAGGACCGCTTTGGACCTCGCGACCGGCTCTACGGCGAGACCTCCAGTTTCGTCTTCCACGAAGATAGTCCGGCTGCGGCCTAGCGCAGTGACTACACCCCGGATGGTGACCCGCGTAAGCGGAATACCGCCAGGCTCATATTGGAGGAGACTCCGAATCGAGCGAACCGCCGGTGGGGGCGTGGGCAAGGCGGCGTTGAGAACCTTCAGACAGGCTGCAGACGGCAAACGAAGTTCTACGCCGGTGAACTGCCGGTCTTCATTGAACTCCGAGCTCACCACGCCCTGGACCTGCACCTCCGAATCCAACGCCGAGGCCGGCGGCGATCCCCGCATGACCACGCGCATGCGTCCTTCCGGGGTGGCCAGCGTAAGGTAGCTCCGCGGACCGTAGGATGTCACCCAGCGCACCACCCCGCGCGCGACCGCCCAGGTGGAGTCAAACTGGCCGGAAGAGAACCTGGCGGCTTCCAGACGAGCCGGTTCCGGCATATGCCCATCGCCGATAACGCGAACTGACTTCGCCCGTATTGTCGGTGCGAAGCCACCGGGGGCACTAAAGCCCAGAATCTCGACCTCTTTGTTCTGGTATGAGTCGTGCATGTCGTCCGCGGGAAACACGAAAATACCGCCAGTCTGATCCTGCAGGTAGAGCTGGTGGAATTCGATATCGTGAAACGTGACGACTCCGCGCAGGCGGATGAGCTGGAGAGGCACGTTATCAGGCGGCAGCATCTTAACCTGTTGGGCGGTGACCAGAGGAATGGGAGCGCCAGCGGATGCAGTCGCTCCAGGCGCGAGGTCTTCTACAAGGGCGCCAAATGTCTGGGCCATATACAGACGCGTTTCCAAGGGCTGGCCGGAGGAAGAGTAGCGGCCGACGGCGACCCCCCGAACGCTGACCGACTTGCCCTTCAACAGGCTGGGGTCGATGTCCTGGCGATAGCCAGTGAGCGCGTGCAGGACTGCCGAGCCGGAGGCAATATCGAGGTCCAGCAGTTTTCCAGCCGGATGAATAGCCTTCAGAATGCCATGCACCTCCACCCACTGATGCTCATCCTTTCCGGCCAGAACATCTTTCGCCAGGGCTGGCCGGGCGCGAGGGGGCATCAGTCTCATAACCCAGCGGATGCGCGCTTCGCGAAGCACCGGAGCAGCTATGCCAGTTCCCGTTCGGCCTTCTATATCAATGACATCCCCGGGGGTTACGTCATCGCCGGTCCAACCGGGATCGATGGCGATGCCGCCGGCCATGTCCTGGGCCACGTAGAGATTATCGCCATCCCGATACACTACCGAGGCCCGCAGCTTAACCGGGTAGCCTCGTTGCAATTGGGCGGCTTTCAGCGGCAGAATCTCAGCGAGGTCGGTGAGGGGTTTGTTTGGAATTGACTGGTTCTGCTTGCAGGCAGTACCCCACATCAAGGACAGTAATAGTGCCCCGGACGAGGAGATACCCCTGACATTTCGGTACGCCACTATCTCGATATCGGCAAAGGTTACTTGGCCCTATAGGGGTTCGACGGCCGGTGCCCGCTTCGCGACCCGGGACTGGATACCGTGCAGGATCATGGGCAGCACCGAGATGAAAATGACCAGCAGGACAAACTTCTCGAAATGACGGCGGACGATAGGGACGCCGCCAAGAAAGTAGCCCAGCACGGTCATTGAGATCACCCATCCTGTTGCACCGACGACGTCGAATGGCAGAAAACGCCCGTAGGGCATCTTCGCAATGCCCGCAACGAAAGGGGCGAAGGTCCGGATGATGGGAACGAACTTGGCGTAGACGATTGTCTTCCCGCCGTGCTTTTCGTAGAAGGCGTGGGTGCGCAGCAGGTACTCCTGCTTGAAGAAACGCGAATTGGGCTTCTTGAAAATGGCCGGGCCCGCGCCACGTCCGAGCAGGTAGCCGGAAAAGTCACCGATCAGGCAGGCGCAAATGAGCAGGACGATCATGAGCGTCATATCGAGGCGGCCAGCTCCGCAAACCACTCCGATAGTGAAGAGAAGAGAATCGCCGGGGAGCACGAACCCGACCAGCAGACCGGTTTCCACAAACACGATTGCGGCCAGCAAGGCGTAACTATACCAGCCCGTCACCACGGTGGAAAGAAAATGAATGAGCTTATCCGGATCGGTGAGCGTGCGCAGGAATTCGACAAAGGAATGGATCATTGGGCCCGTGTCAGGATGGTCCAGCCACAGAAGCCAACGCCGCGTGCGACGCTCAGCTCCCCTGCTTCTCCAGCATTCGATCCATGACGTCCTTGTGAAGCTTGACCTTCCCTTCGTTGATGAGTTTCGTCATCACGCTGTCTTCAAAGAGTTGGCTCTGCTCTTGCGCGTGCCGTTGCTTCAGCTCCTGGATGATCTTCTCTTGCTGGGCCGCGAACTGCGACGCGTCGGCAGACGTCTTCGCCAGCACCTTCAGTACCGCCTGCCCGGTTGGCGTCTGAATCGGTCCGAGTATCGCCCCGACGGGACTGGTGAAGGCGTCGCGAAGGTAGGCGGCTGGCCCGAGTCCCTCCGCCGCGCCGGTACGCGTGAAATCATCACTGGTTTTCACGGCGCCGCCGACAGCCTTTGCCGCAGCCTCGAGATCGCCTGTACTCTTTGCGATATCGGTGGCCTTCTTCGAGTCTTCACGCAACAGTTCCGCGGCACGCACGTTGATATAAGCGCCGCGCAGCTTATCCTTGACCTCCGCGTACTCGGCCGGACCGCTCGGGACGGCCTTGCGCACTGATATAATCACCATCCTTGTGGCGCCGATCGGAAGCACCTGACTTACTTCACCGACTTTTAATGCGTTGATGGCGGCGACTGCATCTTTATCGTTCCCGATGGCGGGAATGGCCATGCCCCGCACCACCCCACTCATTCCCATGCACGCGATGCCGAGTTGAGCGCCGATCTTCGCGCAATCCTGAGGCGCCTTCGCCAACTCCGCGCGCGCCTGATCGGCCAGCGCTTGCATGCGTTCCGTCAGCATATCGTTCTTCAGCCCGGCGGCGATTTCGTCGCGCACCTCCTCAAAAGGCCGCAGACGCGCCTGCTCATGCGCGAGTACCTGAATGATGTGGAAACCATACTCGGTGGTGACGAGATCACTGATCGCGTTCGGCTTTAGAGAAAAAGCCGCCGATTCGAAGTTTGCAACGGTCTGGCCGCGCACGATCCACCCCACGTCGCCGCCTTTGGGCGCCGAGCCGGGGTCTTCCGAATTCTTCGTAGCGAGCTGTGCGAAATCCCCACCGGCCTTAACCTGCTTCAGCAACGCCTCGGCTTTGGCTTTGATCCCCTTCACTTCGTCCGGCGTTTTGCCCCTGGTCATGAGCAGAATGTGCCGAACGTGGACGCGCTCCTGGGTGCGGAACTGATCGATGTGCGAGCCATACCAGTTACGGAGCTGGGCATCGGTAAGCTGAATGCTTTCGGCCACCTTGGACTGGTCGACGATGAGTGCATCAAGGTCGCGTTTTTCCGGAGTCTTGTAAAAGCCGCGGTTCCGGTTGAAGTAATCGAGCAGATCCTGCGGAGTCGGGTCGATTTTTCCCTTCAGATCATCGGTGGTGAGGGCAACGTACTGAATCTTAACCTTCTCGTTCTGTTCGTCATAATACTGGCGAGCCTCCTCCGGCGTCACTACTACACCCGCCGTGGCCAGATCCTGTAAGCGTTGAGCCAGTTCCGCGCTACGGAGCTGAGCCTCGAACTGAGGGATGGTCAGACCCTGCTCGCCCACGAAGCGTTCGTAGGTTGTGCGGTCACTGAACTGCCCGCCGCCGATGGACTGAATCACGCTGGCGAGGTCCGCGTCACTGACTTCGATGCCCAGCCGCCGCGCCTCATAGGCCATGGCCCGTTCACGCACGAGGCCGTCCACGATCCTGGGGACATACACGTAGAGAAGGTTTTCCGGCACATGCTGGTTTCGCAACGCGCTCTGAATCCGCGCTTGCATCTCCGGCACGGTGATCTCCTCGCCGCCGATCTCGGCTACAACCTGATCGTCGTTACGCGTTCCCGACGAGACCCCGCCGGGAACGAGATACAGGAGCATGGAGGAGGCCACTATCAGTAGTAGTCCGCCGAGGACTATGCGGACAGCCTTATCCCGGCTGCGGAACAGATCAAACATGCGTTGGAACTCCTGAAAAAACGAGGAAGTCTAAGCAATCAGTATAACAATTCGGGTGTACTCAGAAACCGGACACGCGAGACCGGTCTGGGATGTCAATTAATGTCAAGAACCAGGCTGGCCCGTAGCATGATGCCCTGGCACCGCGTCTAGAGTTCGAGGGGGTCCCGAAGCGCCTGTCAAAACTTCGTTCCTATGCGGTCCTGTTGATCCTGGTCCTTGCTTCCACTGTTGTCGCTCGCGGCGAAGTTGCTTTGTTTCTTGAGGAACCTTTCGCCAAGTTCGGCAGATTCAATCCGACCGGGCATGCGGCAGTCTATCTTTCCAGAGTGTGCGCCGCTTCGCCGGTGTCGCTCCGCCCATGCGCCCCTGGAGAGCCGGGTGTGGTGATCAGCCGTTACTACCACGTGGACGGCTACGACTGGCTGGCGATCCCATTGTTGCCCTACCTGTACGCGGTCGACGACCCCTCTGAGATTCCATCGGAGATGGATGGGTGGACGGAGGCGCTTCTGCGCGATCACTATCGCCGCACCCATCTCCTTGATATTGTGCCGGACGGCGAGGGTAGTACAACACCCGGAGGCGACTGGATTCAACTGATCGGCTCAGCGTATGATCGCAAAATCTATGTTCTGGAACTGGACACGAGCGAGCAACAGGACCAGAGGTTCATCGAGGCGTTCAATGCGGCCCCCAACAGGAGCCGCTTCAACCTGTTATTCCGTAACTGCGCGGGCTTTTCCGCCCGAGTGATCAACTCCTTCTACCCCCACTCTATTCATCGGAACCTGATTGAGGACGTGGGGATGATCACGCCAAAGCAAACGGCAAAATCGCTGATCTGGTATAGCCATCGACACGCCGACGTGCGCTTCAGGGCTTACGTGATCCCGCAAGTGCCCGGCGCTCTGGGGCGTAGCAGAGCGACTCGCGGAGTACTCGAATCGCTCTTGACCGGTCCGGAATATACCCTTCCGGCGGTAGCGTTTGTGAATCCACTCGTAGCCGGTGGCGTGGCTGTAGCCTACATTGCAAGATTTTTCTTCCACGCCGGCCGTCGCTTCCCCGGCGACATCGGCGTTCCGCTGAATCCTGACGATGTCGCCTCAACACTGGCCTTCAATGAAAACCTCAGCCGAAACGGCCCCTACCGGCGCCAGTAGCCGCGATAGTATCTGTGCCCGTAGTAACGTGGTCCCACCCAGTTGGCGTGGGCGTACGGCGGATGTGCCCAGTAACCAGCGTGCCAGTAATAATGAGGTCCAACCGGATAGTAGTAACCGCCGACCCACGCGTATCCGGGTCCGGGCGCGGGCGCCGGTGCGTAGTATGCAGGGGGCGGTGGGGGAGCTGCAGCGTACACATATCCGCCACCTATTCCGACTCCCACGGCGATGTGTGTTCCGGCGAACATCGAAGTTCCCGCCAGTAACAAAATCAGAAGCAATTTCGTTTTCATGTCTCTTCCTCCTGCCCTTGCGACTGCAAACGACGTTCCAACCTCAATCGATTGAAAAGACGCCATCACAGCGCGGCGACGCTGGCTGCTGTCCACCGCTCCTGGTGATTTTTCACCAGCCTGTAGCGTTGTCGCGGCCACTACCGTCTATGATTGCCTTAAGCCCTCGTGCGGATATCACTGTTACTCTTGTCCTGTTGTGTGGCGCTTAACGCATCCATTGCGTTGACGGGTCGCGTAGTGGACGAGGACAACGCGCCCATCGCTGGGGCGAGGATCGAGGTTCGCGGTGTCGGGAGCGTGCAGGCGGATGCCACGGGCGTATTTGTAATCACCCTTCCCGAGCCAGGCGATTACATGATCGGCGCGACACGCGAAGGGTATTACGAACTGACTAATCATTCGTTGCATGTCGACTCGGCCGGCGAAGTCACCCTGGTACTCAGCACAGTCCGCGAGGTGTTTCAGACGGTGAACGTTCGCAGCCAACCGTCGCCCACAGACCCCGCGGAGAGTCAGAACGAACAGCGTCTCAGTGGAACCGAGATCAACGAGCTCCCTTACCCATCGAGCCACAGCCTGGTGAACGCGATTGGACTCATGCCCGGCGTCGTGCAGGATACCGGAGGCACACTGCATTTCAACGGCTCATCTGCCAACCAGGTGCTCTACACCTTGAACGGTTTCAATATCACAGACCCCGCGACCGGGCTTCTGGAGTCGCGCGTGGGGTTGGAAGGCATACAATCCGTTCAATATTTGTCGAGCCGCTACTCGCCGGAGTTTGGCAAAGGATCGGCCGGCGTCCTCGCGATTCAAACAGCGAACGGTACGGATGAGTTCCACTTCACGGCAACGAACTTTATTCCGGGCATCGATGTCCAGCAGGGTGTCCGCCTGGGGAACTGGTACCCGAGGTTCGGCGTCTCTGGGCCAATTGTGAGAGGCCGCGCCTGGTTTGCAGACAATGTCGACGGGGAGTACGACGAATCGCTCGTTACGGATCTGCCGAGCGGGCAAAACACCAGCAGCGGCTGGACGGGCAGCAACCTCTTACACGCTCAGGTGAACCTGACCGACTCCAGCATTCTGTTTGGCGACATTCTGGCAACCGTGGACAACCAGAATCGCGCGGGCCTCGGGCCGCTCGATCCCGTGTCCACGACCTCCAGCGTGCGCGCGCGCCAATATTTCACGAGCCTCCGAGACCAGCTCTACATCGGCGGCGGAGTGCTTGTTGAGTTCGGCTACGCGCACAACGATTTCTCGAACCGGAGGACGCCACAGGGTGACGAACTCTTCGTGATTGCTCCGGAGGGGGAGAGCGGCAACTATTTCGTGAACGCCGCTCAGGGCTCTTCACGCGACGAGGGCATCGTCAACGCGTACCTTCCGGATTTTCATTTTGCCGGCACTCACCAGATCAAAACGGGGGGCGACGCGGACCATCTGAATTACGACGCCGATTTTCATCGCACCGGATACGAGGTCATAGGCCTGGCCGGAGAATTGCTTAGTGAGACCCTGTTTCAAGCGGCTCGACCATTCCACGTGCATGATACGGAAATGTCGTGGTATGTTCTCGATTCCTGGCGCTTGTCCCGGCGATTACAGGTGGAGGGGGGCATCCGGGCGGACTGGGATGCCCAGGTTGACGACCTCGCATGGTCGCCACACGCCAGCCTGTCGTGGGCTCCCTTTGCCTCGGGGCACACCAGAATCACCGGGGGATACGCGATCACCCACGACGCGGTCTCTCTCGCCATGCTGGGGCGTCCTATGGATCAAACGGCGATCACCACGGCATACGATGCAGATGGCACGCCCTCCGGTCCGGCTGTTCCCACTGTGTTTCGAACCACGGGTCCGCTGGTGCTGCCACGAGCTTCCAACTGGACTGGCGGCATTGACCATCAGTTCAACGAGCACGTACATGCCAGCGCGAGTTACCTGCGCCGTACCGGCGCCGACGGTTTCACGTTCCTCAATACGGCCGATCCTGGCGCGCCGCCATCCGAGTTGCCCGTCCCCAATGCTGTCGCTGGCGGCGAGTATCAGCTCACCAATCTTCGCCGCGACGATTACGACCAGGCCGCGGTGTCCGTCCGCCAAACCTTCTCCGGGCAGTACGAGTGGATGCTGTCGTATATATATTCGCGCACCCTTTCAAACGCCGTGCTGGATGACTCGAATCAGCCGCTGCAGGTGACTCCGACGTTGCAGCCCGTGCCCTGGGATGCGCCACATCGGGTACTCGGCTGGGCCTACCTTCCGCTGCCGTGGCGAAATTGGGCTGTCAGCGTACTTGCGAACGCGCGAAGCGGATTTCCCTTTTCGGTGGTGGATCAGACGGGGCTGATTGTGGGTGGTGTCGATGCGCTCCGTTATCCATTCAATTTCGACCTGAACATTCGCGTTGAGCGCACCTTCACACTGGAGGGCTATCGGTTCGCTGCTCGGCTGGGTTGCAACAACATAACCGGTCAGGCGAACCCAACGGCGGTCGACAATGTGGTTGGTGCGCCGACGTACCTGCAGTTCTACGGCGATGAGGGCCGCCACTTTGCCGTGGGCATCAGGTTCTTTGGGCGGACCGCCACGAAATAGTCAGGCGTTCACCAGTTCGACGGACGGGCAGCTATCGTGATAGCGGACAAGATTGAGCGCCCCGTAGCTTTGGGCAATCCGGAATATGTTCGCCTGGGGTACGCCTAGCGCGTCGGCAATGATGATACGAACTACGCCGCCATGCGCGACAAGACCGAGGGTGCGACCGCCAGATTGCGCCAGCAGAGCACGATATGCGGTGAGGACGCGGGCACGCATTTGGGTGAAGTTCTCTCCTCGGGGGAACTTGACTTGAGTGGGGGTCTCCATCCACTGGCGGTACAACTCCGGGTGGGTAGCGGCAATGTCGTCCCAGGTGCGGCCTTCGAAATCGCCAAAGTCGATTTCGCGCAAACCGCGGACAAGGTTGACGCCGAGGCTATGCGGCGCGGCGATCACTTCGGCGGTTTCGATGGCGCGCCGGCGCGGACTGGAATAGAGCGCGGCAAATGGCTCGGCGACGAGGCGCCCGGCGAGAACGGCGGCTTGTTCACGACCGGCTGGAGAGAGGTCCGGATCGAGTGAACCGTAGCAACGTCCGCGAACCGAAGCGTCCGGCTCGGTATGCCGGATGAGCCAGACCGCGGTCATGGGTTGAGAATGACTCCCGTGAGGAGAACGGCAGTTTCGCAGATCTGCGCCGTTGCGCCGAGAGTATCGCCGGTGACCCCGCCAATGCGCTTCCGTGCGAGCGCGCCCAGAACCAAGGCGATGGCCAGCGTGACCCCGGCAGCCACGAGCGCTTGCCAGCGAATCAGAAAACCCGTCGCGCAGACCGTCGCTGTAGCCAGGATCAGCTCTCGCGCGCCGATGTGCGACGATACGGCGTCGTCGGGACGGGCGTATGGAAGCGCCCGGCTGAGCAGCACTATCGACCAGCGGCCAAAAGCACCGCCGGCGGCTAACCAGGAGACCACCAGCAGCGGCGTCCTGAACGCCACGAGGCAGCCCGCCGTCAGCAAGAGCATGAGCACCAGCGCGATGGCGCCATACGTGCCGATAGCATGGTCGCGCATGATGCGCAGTACGTCATCGCGCGTGCGTCCACCGCCGAAGCCGTCGGCCATATCCGCCAGTCCGTCGAAGTGCAGCGCGCCGGTTAGTAGCGCTTCGCAGGCTAGCACCAGCACGGCCGCTACGTATTTCGGCACGACGCGCGTGGTTCCAAACCAGACGGCGCCGTTGACAAGGCCGAGCAGACCTCCTACCAGTGGAAACCAGGCAGCCGCTCGTGCAACCTGTTCCGTAGAGAAGGCGCGGCCGATTGGAATGCGTGTCAGAAACGCCAGTGCCACGAGGAAGGTCATGGGTTCACGTTCGACACGCCCGCTGAAGAGAACGTGGCCATGCCCGTGAAGGCGGCCACCGCGCTCTGGATAAGATGCATGGCCAGAGCCGCGCCCGTGCCTTCGCCCAGACGCATTCCCAGGTCCAGCAGCGGCTGGTGGCCAATGATATCGAGCAGCGCCGAGTGGCCCGGCTCGGCCGAACGATGCGCGGCGAACATGTAATCCCGTGAGGGGGCGGACATGCGAACCGCAAGGGCCGCCGCGGCGGCAGCGATGAAGCCGTCCACCACCACCGGCCGGCGGAGCGACGCCGCGGCCAGGAAAAAGCCGCACATTTCGGCGATCTCCAGACCACCCAGGCGCTGGAGCACGTCAAGAGGAGTAGCCAGCGATGGGCCGTGGAGCGCGAGTGCGCGCTCGATAGCCGAGATTTTCCGCGCGAGACAAGCGTCGTCGGCGCCAGTACCGCGTCCGGTGACCTCCGCGATGGGTCGGCCCGTCAATGCGACCGCGATGGCCGCAGCAGAAGTGGTGTTGGCGATCCCCATTTCACCGCAGCCCAGCAGAGTGTACCCATCCACCACGGCCGTCTCGCATTCGGCGAAGCCGGCTTCTAGGGCCTGGTTTACTTCAGTCGCGGTCATAGCTGGTTCGCGCGTGAAGTTGCGCGTCCCATCGGCGACATGATGGCGAATGAGACCAGGCAAATCGGGCAGAGGAGTGGCCACGCCCGCGTCCACGATGACGAGGTCGATGCCGGCGGCCTGTGCAAGCGCGTTGATGCCAGCCCCGCCATTCATGAAGTTAAGCACCATTTGTGCGGTGACCTCGCGCGGGTACGCGCTGACACCCTCTTCGAAGACGCCATGATCGGCGGCGAAAACGACTATGCGCGCGGCGTCGACTGGTGGCGTCAGCGACCCGAAAATAGCGGCGCAGCGGTTCGCCACGGCTTCCAGACGGCCCAGGGCTCCGGGCGGCTTGGTGAGGTCATTTTGATGGCGCTCGGCAGCGGCCAGCCAGTGAGGGTCAATCGGAAGAATGCGGAGGTCCATAAAATCTCATATGGCGGCGTTGCGCTGACGCCGGGTCAACAGCCAGAGGAAAATGGGGCCACCAAGAAGGGCGGTGACCGCGCCAACCGGGAGCTCCGTCGAACTGACCGCGATCCGGGCCAACGTATCTGCCGCGATCAGGAACGCCGCGCCCAGCAGGACCGACGCGGGCATCAGGATGCGCAAGTCCTGTCCGAACACCAGACGCACGGCGTGGGGTACGATCAATCCGACGAAGCCGATGGTGCCGCCTACAGCCACGGTGACGCCCACCAGCAGTGAACTCAGAAAATAAACGGCGCCTTCGGTGCGATGCACGTTGACGCCGAGCGATGCGGCGGTGTCCTCGTCCACGGCCAGCAGTTGCAAATCGCGCGCGAAGGCGACCAGGACGACGGTGGCCGGCACGAGCACCACGGCCATACGCCAGATCATGTCGAAGCCGACGATATCCAGACTGCCCACCGTCCACCGGAGGATTTCCAGTGAGCGCGTGGGGTCGGTGAGGTATTCGAGGATGAGCACGCCGGACGCCGCGATCAGATTGACGATGACGCCGGATAGCAACAGCGCGCCGGGTAACACCACCACGCCGGTACGGGCGATGCGATAGACAACGTAAACAGCCAGCATGGCTCCGCCGAACGAGGCCACAAATACCAGCGGCACACCCCACGCGCGCGCTCCCCAGCCGAAGGCAATGGCCACGCTGGCGCCCAGCGCTCCGCCTCCGGAGACGCCCAGGGTGAACGGCTCGGCCAGCGGGTTTCGGAACAGCGCCTGAAGAGCCGCCCCTACCACGGAGAGCGCCGCACCGGTGAGCGCCGCGAGCGCGACTCGAGGCATGCGCACGCGAAAGAAGAGGGCGCGGGCCATGGGATCCGTACGCAACGATTCCACGGTGACGCGCTCGTATCCAGACCATAGTCCGAACGCGATGGCGACGGCCAGCACGGCGGCAGAGATCAACAGAGCACGAAGCACGCGTGAGGTCGTCATTCTGACCAGATCACCGTTCTTTCTCCAATGCGCGCGGTGCGAACATGTGGGTCGTCAAAAATGGCCGCCAGCGAGCCGGACGTGAGCACTTCGGTGGGTGAGCCATTTGCCACCACGCGGCCACGAGTCATGGCAAAAACGCGGTCGAACGCGGGGTCGATCAGCTGCAGGTCGTGCGTGACCACGAGGGCCGTGAGTCCGAAGCGGTCGCGCAAACCGGCGAGCGTGCGTACCAGTGACGAGCGATGTTTAAGGTCCAGAGCGGCGGACGGCTCATCCAGAAGCAGGCACTCCGGCTTCTGCGCCAGCGCGCGGGCGAGTGTCACCATCTGGCGTTCGCCGCCGGAAAGCTCTGTGATCGGCCGGTCCGCCAAATGGCCCGCGTCCACGGTGTCAAGCGCCGCCTGCGCGATGGCGCGGTCTGCATCGTCCTCAAAATGGAAGCGCGGACTCCACGGACTACGGCCGGTGAGCACCACTTCGAGGGCGGTGAATGGGAACGCGGCGGCGGTGGACTGAGGCACCCAGGCAATGCGGCGCGCCCTCTCTCGCGCGGGGATGTGTTGGAGGCTGACGCCGTCGAAGAGAGCTTCGCCGCGCGCGGGCGTCAGCAATCCGGTGAGCAGGCGCAGCATCGTAGACTTGCCGCTGCCATTGGCGCCAATCAGAGCGCCTAGCCGGCCGCGCTCCAGCACGAACGAGGCGCCGCTGATTACGTCGTGGCCGGGCTGCCAGGCGAACCAGAGATCGCGCGCCTCTAATATAGGGCTCACGGCTTCTCCCAATCGGCCGCGGGAATCTCCGGGTGGAATATTTTGGCGAACAGAATGGCGGTCTTAACCACCATCTGCGAAGCGTGCAAGACGTAGTCCTCGTGAACCGGAATGATGCGGCCATTGCGCACGGCGGCGAGCTCGGGGAAATCGCGCCACACGGCTTGCGGATCTTCACCCAAACGGCCCGGCGGCCCTTGCATCATGTCCACGATGATATCGGGATTGTAGCGGAGAAGGGCCTCCTTGCCGACTCGTGAATAGCCCTCTGTGGAGCGTGGAACCACCGATCTTGCTCCGGCCACGGCAATTAGCTCGGCGATGAAGCTGCCTTCACCGGCAGCATAGACATCGCGCAGAGTGCCGGGCGTGCGGTCCACCACGCATAATACGGTGGGGTGGGGGAGCAAGCGCGTGCGGTTGAGAACGTGCTCGACGCCCGCGCGCGTGGAAGCTTCCAATTGCGCCGCTTCGGCGTCGCGGCCGGTGGCCCTTCCGGCAATGCGAATGGCCGAGTAGGCGTCGTTGAGGGTGTGCGTGGGAACGGCCACTACGTTGAGGCCGAGCTCCCGGAGTTGCGGGCCCACCAGTTCGGACTGGGCGTCGCTGAGCAGCACCAGGTCGGGACGGAAGGCGAGCACGCGCTCGAGACTAGGTGTGCTCCAGCCGCCGATGCGGGGGAGTTTCTTCACCTCGGGTGGCCAGACGTCGTAATCTGAAACGGCCACCACTCTATCAATGACGCCGAGGCCGTAGAGGATTTCAGTGGCATTTGGCGACATGGAAATGATGCGTGAGGGTGGGGCGGCTGCGAGGTGCGCAGCCGCCAGAAGGATAAGTCCGAGGCCGATTAATAATCGGCCGCAGGATACAATCCTGCCCCACATCCGATTCAGAATTCGAATTGCAGACCTCCCAGACCTAGAATCGGCGGTGTTCGGAATCCGCCTTCAAAGTAGTTCTGATCGAAGAGGTTGTCCACCTTGCCGAAGAGACGCACGGCGCGCCTGTCGGACAGTGGAATTCTGTAATTAACCGCAATTCCAGCCAGCTTCTGGCCCGCGAAACGGAATGGCACGTCCGCGAACGTAACCGGATCGTACACGGGATATAGATAATTGTCGGAGGCAACCAAATCAAAAGTTACCGTGAGGCGCGGGCCGATGTGCTGAGTGGCAAGGAGAGTGAACATGTTGGTGGGTACCAGATAGGTTGGCCACACCCCGTCCACCGGCTGGCGATTCACGGCGCTCGTGTATGTGTACGAGCCGCGCAGATACATCGAGCGCGTGACTGCGGCGGAAGCACTCACTTCCACGCCACGGGACAGGCCTCCCGACTGGTTCAGGTATCCGTAGTAGCGTCCAAAAGGATCCGTGACGGGGAGGGTATCAAACGCGATCACCTGCTCTAACTGCGTGTAGAAATATGTCGCACCGAAGCGCAGACGATTCCGGAAGAAGGATTGATCGATCCCGGCGTCGGCAGAAATGGAGCGCTCCGGTTGCAGGCGGGGATCGCCATAGAAGGAATAGCCGTAGAAACTGTCGTATGAGGAGCCGAAGCGTTCGTATAGTGAGGGAGCGCGATAGCCACGGCCCACGTGCGCGCGGATTCTGGTTCCGCTGTGCCGGAATAAGTATGCGACGGAGCCATCGCCGGTATACGCCGGCGGCGGCGCGCCGTAGTGTACCCCCGCATACGGCGATGTCGTGACTGGCGTGAACACGGGTTGAGTCAGGTCAAAGTATTGGGCGCGGACGGAGCCAGCGATGTTCAGGCGATCCGAGAACAGACGCACCTGGTCCTGCGCGAAGAACGCGTTGCTCTGTTCGGCCGCGTTCACGTTGGCGTCATTGGCGGGAGTGAGATCGTCCACATAGGGCGAGGCAAACTGCTCGCGCTCGAACTCATAACCGGCGTCGAGCAATTGATGGCCCCACTGGTAATTCACTTGGGCGTTGGCAGTGTGTGTCTGCCCGTAGTAATAGCTGTGCACATTGCCCTCGGGCTGATAGCCGGTGCCAGCGGGCCCGTCGCTGAAGATGCGCTCGGTGGCGAGCCCTTGATATGTGATGCTGTAGCCGAGTCTCTCCGTGGGATGCCCGGTGATGCCCGCCGCCCCGGCGATGAAGTATGCGGTGCGCGTGTAGTCGGGATTATCGGCCGAAGGGATGAACGTGACAAACGGCATGGCGTCCACGATTCCCGTTGCGGAAAGGCTGGCAACGCTCTCCGGGCTGTCCTTCTGCTTGGCGAAGGAATCGGCCGAATAGAGGCGTGCGAAGATCCGGGTGTTGGAGTTCAGGCGCCAGCTCACGCGTCCCTGGCCGCTGCTGGTGCGAGCGGGGGAATCTCCGTCAAGGCCGCGGATGACGTCGAGGAACGAGATGCCCGCGCTGTAATCGAGGCGGTCGTCGATGGCGCCTCCGCCAAACTGCGCGCGCCCGCTGAAGGTTCCCTCGCCGCCGCCCTCCGTCTCGACGCTGCCGTGATTCTGGCCTCCGCCCTGATCGGTGAGGATGTTGACGACTCCACCGACCGCATTGGTGCCGTAGAGCGACGAGCCAGCGCCGCGCAGGATCTCCACGCTGCTGGAGTCGGTGATGATGAGGTCCTGAAAGAGCGCCGACGCGTCGCCCTGGGTGGCGGTGGGATCGCGAAAACGCAGACCGTCGATCAACACCGCAGTGTCATACGCGGGTAAACCGCGCAGGGCAATGGAGGCCAGCCCGCCGAAACCGCTCTCCTGCGAGACGCGCACTCCCGGGGCGGTGTCGACGGCATCGGCCATGGTGAAGACATCGCGATCGAGCAGTTCCTCGGCGTCAATGCCGGACACGGCTTTCGAGGTTTCGTCCACTGTTTGGGGCGTGCCATCCGCGGTGACGACAACCTCACTGCGAACGGCGGCGATGGCAAGGCGGATGGTGGTCTCCGCTGGCGCATCACTGCCGACGTGAACGGGCTGGGGTTCGGAGGCTGCGAAGCCTTGAGCCGCGGCGCTGACGAGATAATCGCCCGGCGGGACTGAATTGAGATACAGCAGCCCCTGAGCGGTGGTGGCGCCGGAAAGCCGCGCGCTGTTATCGCGCGCGACGATTGTCACATCGGCAAAGGGAACCGCGGCCCCCTGCGGATCGGAAACGTGAACGCCGAGCGAAGCGGCGATGAACAAGGGAATTATCGTAAGAAGCACCTGGCGTTATCCTTTGATACGCACCGGGATGCCGGCCACGGTCTGCCAGACCTCGTCCGCCGCGCGCGCCACACCCTGATTGACCCACCCCTGCAAGTCGCGAAACGCCCGTGCCACGCTGTTTTCGGGCACGATACCGCAACCCACTTCGTTGGAGACTACGATCAGATGCGCGCCGACGCAGGCCCGAACGAGGTCTTCCGCCTCGCCCAGAGCCCCGCGCTCGAGTTCCTCGGCATCGCGAGCGCGATGCTCCCAGCAGAAATTGCTGAGCCAGAGAGTGAGGCAATCCAGAACGATGGAATCGAATTCATTCGAGGCGCGGCGAACGGCCGACGCGATGGCCAGCGGTTCCTCAATGGTGCACCAGGTGGTGGGGCGAGAGCTTCGATGACGGCGAATGCGCTGCCGCAATTCGTCGTCCTCGGCCCGCATGGTCGCCACATAGGCAACGCGAGAATCGGGCCGGCACAACGATTGTGCCAGCGCGGTTTTCCCGCTGCGAGCGCCACCGATGATGAAAGTGAGCATGAGGTCCGCGCCTCGACGGATTCGTACGCGGCGGCGCGAGCCCAGGGAAGAATGGTGGCGGGAAGGCAGCTTCCACGCCAGCGCGCTCCCACGGAACGCGGCGCAGCAGACATCCGAGGCAGGTCTCCTGACTCGCAGGTCATCGCAGCACCGGCTGCCTTCCCATCCCGCTGAACAGTGGCTTGCTTCGCCGGCCGCTCGCTGCTCACAGTGGCGGGACCGTGCGGGATTTTCACCCGCTTCCCTTTTCACTCGCCGCAGTGGCAAGCACCCCGGAAAAGGTAACTACATGGATAGCACGGAGGGGGCGGAGGGGTCAAATGGATTGTCTGAAGTGAACGCGAACAGCAGCGACTTCGACAATAGAGAACGGGATCCGTCCGGCCAGGTCCGCGATCTCACTTTGTGGAGGGCGCTTCTCGATCGGCATTACCATGCCGGGTGCCCTGGGGTTTCCTACTCAGGCGCCGCCGCGGCAGCGACAACGTGCCTGGCGCGTGCCGTGGAACTGTAGCGCTTCACCACGGCCACGCCCACAAAGATGATGGCCATTCCCAGAGCCTCGCGAGTCCCGAATCGTTCACGGTAGAACAGCCAGCCAAGGATCACTGCGACCACCGGATTCACATAGTTGTAAATAGTCACGACTGAGACAGGCAGCTTGTCCATCACATAAATGAACGCGCTGTAGCCTACAATGGAGCCGAAAACCACCAACCAGCCCACCGCCATAACCCCGCGCACGGTCAGACGCGGCACGTGCGGACTTATGATCACCGCGGGAACGGCGTACACTAATCCGGTGGCCAGTTGTTGAACCGCGCCACTGACCACCGGATGGGCGGTCGTCGCGTAACGCCGCTGCAGCACGGCGCCAATGGACCACCCGCAACACCCGAACTGCAACAGCAGAAACCCACTCAGCAAACCGCTGTGCGCGCCCTGCCCGAAGGCATCCCGCGACACCAGCACGAGGGTTCCCACAAGCCCCACCAGCATGCCGATGAGAGCAGGCAGACGGAGCCGCTCGCCACCCGGAAGCACCGCTTCCACGCCGGTCATCCAGAACGGCGCAGTCGTGATGAAGACACTGGCCAGGCCGCTGGGTACCCACACCTCCGCGAAAACCAGCGCACCGTTGCCAATCCCCAGAACGACAACGCCGTAGAGAGCCGTAAAGAACAGCTCCCGCCCGGATGGGATGCGGGCGCGCAATGCCCATGACGCGATCAGCAGAATGGCGCCCGACAAAATGAATCGGATGGATAGTAGTGTGGCGGGAGGGAAGCACTCCAGGGCCATGCGAATCGCAAGGTATGTGGTGCCCCAAAACAGGCACACCGCACTGAGCGCAATCCACGCTCGGTAATTCGAGTGCCTTTCCAATATTCAGGGTAACATTGAGGTTTGATCGTCACTCTCACAGCAAATCCTGCCATTGACAAGAACGTAACGGTGGATCGTCTGGTGTTCGAAGACCGTGCTTACATCCAGTCCACCACGGAGTCGGCCGGGGGGCGCGGCATTAATGCCTCTCGTGTACTGTATTCGTTTGGCGCCGAAACGCTGGCCATTCTGGTATCCGGCGGGGCCGGCGGCGACCGGCTGGAGGAACTGCTCTCCACGGCAGGATTCCCCACGGAGGTAGTGCGCATCAGCCACGAAATCCGCAGCAATCTGACCATCTCCGACCAGCAGGGCCTCACCGTGAAGTTGAATGAACTGGGGCCGACGGTGAGCGCGGAGGAGATCCAGGCGCTGGAGCGGGCCGTGGCGAACCGCCTCACCGAGGCGCAGTGGCTCATGATCTGCGGCAGCACGCCGCCGGGCGTGGACCCCGACTTCTACTGCCGGCTGATCGAGATGGCCCGTGGGCACAAGGTGAAGACGCTGCTGGATACGGATGGCGATGCGCTCTTGCACGGCATCGAGGCAGGCCCCACCATGGTTAAACCGAATCAGCAGGAGGCCGAACGGCTGCTCAATCGAGCGCTCATCACGCGCGCGCACTTCCGGGAGGCCGTGATGCGCATCAAAGCGCTGGGGGCGGAGTCCGTGATGCTTTCACTGGGCAGCCGTGGCGTGGTGGCCACGAAAGGCGAACAGATCATAGAAGCCGTGCCGCCGCGTATTGACGCGCTATGTCCGATCGGCGCGGGCGATGCCTCCGCGGCCGCGTTCGTGTGGGCGGACACGAATGGGAACGACTTTGCCGAGTGCCTGCGCTGGTCCGTAGCGGCCGGGACTGCCTCCGCCACCCTGCCCGGCGTTACTTTCGCGACGTTAGACCAGACCCGCGAGGTGTTACGGCACGTGGAAGTGCGTCCCGTCACGGCGCCGGTTTGATTGCGGTTCCGCTACTTGAGTTCTCCACTCGTCGCCGTGGCCGGATCCTGGCCCCAGTTCTGACGAATGATCCCATTCTGATCGGAGAAGAACGTCCGGCGGCCAGTGCTGTTGTATACCTTCGGATTTGCATTGATTGTGTAGCCGGTGGGCGTCGCCGTCAACGTGAAAAGATAGCCGTCCTTTTCTCCGCCAGCCAGCGATGTAGGGATGAGATCCGCTGCCTGTGGACCAGGGCCTCCGCTGGCGGGAGGCCCGAGCTGGGCCAGCGTAGTGGCATAGGTGCCAAATTGTGACATGTACTGGGTTTGCGCGCCCTGGAGGGTTTTGAATGCCTGGATCACTGCCACCTCGTGAGCATTCATTTGGGCCACGTTGAATCTCGGGAGAGCGAAGGTGAGAATGATCAGGATGATCGCGATGACGATCAGCAGCTCGACCAGCGAAAAACCCGCCCGAGCGCACCGCTTTCTTTTGTCCATCACTGTCATATTATGACGCGCCAGATGGGGCAAGTGTGCACCCCCGCCGGGGCGGTATCATGACGTAATCCATGCTGCTCCACCGAGTTGCTTGTGTAATCGCGCTAACAGCCGGACTGGTTGCCGCTCAGGTATCCATCCAGGACCAGCACGTGTTTGCCCATGACCTGCTGCGGGAGCTGATTGAAATCAACACTACGGATTCCGCCGGCGACATTACCCGGGCCGCCGAGGCAATGGCCGCGAGATTCCTGGCCGCCGGTTTCCCGGAGGCCGATGTCCACGTTCTCGTGCAGGCGCCACGCAAGGGTAATCTGGTGGTTCGGTTTCATGGAACTGGCGGCTGCCGCCCGGTGCTGTTCAATGCTCACCTCGACGTGGTGGAAGCGAATCGCGAGGACTGGAGCGTGGACCCGTTCCATTTCACCGAAAAGGACGGCTGGTTCTATGGGCGCGGCACCAGCGACGACAAGCAGGGCGACGCCGCGCTGGTGGCCGATTTCATTCGGCTGAAGCGGGAGGGGTTCCGTCCTAAGCGCGACCTGATTCTTGCGCTTACGGCCGACGAGGAAACGGGCGATCAGTATAACGGCGTGGACTGGCTGCTGAAGGAGCACCGCGATCTGATTGATGCCGAATACTGCATTAACGAGGACTCGGGCGGTGGCGTGCTCAAGAATGGCAAGCGCCTGGCATACCAGGTGCAAGCGGCCGAGAAAACCTACCTTACTTTCACGCTCACCACGACCAATCCGGGTGGCCATAGTTCGCTCCCGGTGAAGCAGAACGCGATCTATGAACTGCTGGAAGGTCTCGGGCATCTGCGGGATTATAGCTTTCCGATCCATTTGAACGAGGTCACGCGGTCGTACTTCGAGAGGCTTTCACACATCGAGACCGGCCAGACGGCCGAGGACCTGGGCGCGGTGGCGGGGGGCGCGCCGGCACCTGAAGCGATCGACCGGGTTTCCGCGAACGCCTACTACAACGCGGTCATGCACACCACCTGCGTGCCTACCATGCTGAACGCCGGGCACGCGGAGAATGCGCTGCCGCAACGGGCCACGGCGACGGTGAATTGCCGTCTGGTGCCCGGCGACACGGAAGAAGATGTACAGCGGACGCTGCAAACCATCGTGGCGGACCCGGCCATTCAAATCGCACCAGTACGGCATGCGCAGCCGAGCCCATTTTCCCCGGTGAACGGTCCGGTGCTAAGAACGATCGAACGCGTCGCCAACGAAATGTGGCCGGGTGTTCCAGTGCTGCCGGTGATGGAGACCGGCGCCACAGACGGCCGGGCGATGCGTGCGGCGGGCATTCCCACATGGGGCGCGACGGGCGTGTTTGAGGATCCGGCCGACATCCGCGCGCACGGACGCGATGAGCGTATCCGCGCCGACGTGTTCTACGACCACGTCGAGTTTGTCTATCGGCTCATCAAGGCGCTCGGAGACGACTGTAAGAGCGAGTAGCCGGAAACTAAGAGCATGGAATACGTCAATCTCGGATCCGCCGGTGTGAAGGTCTCGCGGCTCTGCCTCGGCACCATGACCTACGGGTCAAAGAGCTGGCGCGACTGGGTCCTTGACGAGGAAGAGAGCCGGCCCTTCATCCGGCGGGCCCTGGAGCTGGGTATTAACTTCTTCGACACCGCGGACATGTATTCGGTGGGGGCCAGCGAAGAAGTGCTTGGCCGGGCGTTACGGGATTTCGGTCCGCCGCGCGACCGCGTGGTGATAGCCACCAAGGTTTTCAACGCCATGAGCGACGACCCCAACGACAAGGGCCTTTCCCGCAAGCACATCCACCACGCCATCGACAACAGCTTAAGGCGTCTGGGGACGGATTACGTCGACCTCTATCAGATCCATCGTTTTGATTACCAGACGCCCATGGAAGAGACTCTGCGCGCGCTGGACGATGTGGTGCGCAGTGGGAAAGCGCTATACATTGGCGCGTCCTCCATGTTTGCGTGGCAGCTTGCGAGAATGTTGAACATATCCGGCCGTGACGGTCTGGCGCGATTCGTGACCATGCAGAATCACTACAACCTGATCTATCGCGAAGAGGAGCGAGAGATGATTCCGCTATGTCGCGAGGAGGGTCTCGGCATCATCCCGTGGAGCCCCTTGGCGCGCGGGTTTCTGGCCGGGAACCGCAGTAAGGAGGAGTTCGGCGAGACGGTTCGAGCGAAGACCGACGAGTACGCTAAGTCGCTCTACTATCAGGCTTCTGACTTCGCGGTGGTGGGACGGGTGGGTGAGGTCGCGCGGAAGCGAGGAATCCCCAACGCGCAAATAGCGCTGGCGTGGTTGTTACACCAACCGGGGGTGACGGCGCCGATTGTAGGTGCAAGCAAAATGCACCATCTGGACGACGCCATCGCTGCCCTCAGTGTGACGCTGGATGCGGATGAGCTCGCGGCGCTGGCCGAGCCATACCAGCCCCATGCGATCCTGGGGCACTCGTAACTCGTCGCGTTATTCTGTGTCGGCCCAGGCTTTGCCGTCTTTGTAGTGCAGGGTTACTTTCGAGATCTCCAGGAGGTTGAGGCTCTCCCACTCAACGCTATGACCTTCGGAGTCCTCAATCTTCAGGTCCCAGTGCGCGGCCTTTTCATGGCGGCCGAATTCGATGTCGAGGGTCTCGCCATCCGGCAGGGTGTCCTTCCCGAGAATGTCGTCGCCCCAGTCGTCGGAGCTGTGGGGAGCCACAAAAAGCTTATGAATCTCCACACCCGTTTGGTTCACCACGGTAAAGTCCTGTTCGCCCGCCACGGCCGCGGCCGCGGCCAGAAGCGCCATGCCCACGACAGCGAGAAGTCGTATTGCTATTGGTTGAATTCTTTTCTTGTTTAAGCGCACGCGCGAATCTCCAAGGATAGTATCCTGCCATACCGTGCCAGGCTCCTCGCCGAATGGCACACACTGCCACGTATCGGCATTTCCTGGATGCAAGAATAGGCGATCATTTGCCCGGGGCGGTCGAAGATCCTTTCTCCAGCTCGCGTTTCAAACAAGTTACACGCTAGAATAGTCCCAGGTGGGGTCTTTCCGACTATGCGCGGCTGCGGGATTGGTGTGTCTCTACGCCACGGCAACCAGTCTGCCCACGTCCGGTCAGGGTCCGGTTGACGCTCTCATCGAATCCGGTCATTGGAAACGGGCCCGGCTGGCCGCAGAGGCGCGCTTAAGGGCTAATCCGAACGATGCACAGGCCTACGCCTGGCTGTCCAAAATCAAGTCGAGTTTCGGCGACCTGGAAGGCGCCATCGAGGACGGCGAGCGAGCCGTCGCCCTCAATCCGAACAACGCCGCATTTCATGGTCAGCTTGCGGAGGCCTGTGGGATGATGGCGGATCGGTCGTCGTTTCTCAAGGGCCTTGTATACGCGCGCCATCTGAAAAAAGAGGTCGCGGCGGCGCTGGCCATCGATCCAAATCACATCGACACTCTGCTGGTCCAGATGATGTATGCGTGGAAAGCGCCGTCAGTGGCCGGTGGCGACCGCGACGAGGCATGGCGGATCGCGGCACACATTGGCCAGGTCTCGCCAGCTTGGGGCTATCTGGCTCGTGCGCGCCTGGCTCAGGACGAGGGCAACGACAAAGCGGTGGAGGCGGAGCTGCAAAAGGCTGTCGCCGCGGACCCGTCGTTTTATCGAGCGCGCCTCGCGTTGGCCCGGTTCTATTGCTGTACCGCGCAGAACAAGCGATACGATCTGGCTGAGAAGATCGCCAGCGATGCGATTGCCATGGACCCATCGAATGTAGGCGGCTGGGAGATTCTGGCGCGGGTGTACGCAGCGCAACGGCGAGGCTCGGAGCTGAGTACAGCTCTTGCGCGCGCTGAGAGCGCCGTGCCGGATGACCTCACGCCTTACTATGCGGCTGCGAACGTGCTTTTTGATAATGGCCAGGATTTTCCGCACGCCGAACAATACCTGCAGCGCTATCTTGGACAGGAAGCGGAAGGACGGGAACCCTCTCAGGCCACGGCGTGTTGGTTGCTGGCCGAGTTATATGAGCACGAAGGCCGCAGGTCCGACGCAGTGCGGGAGCTGCGGGCAGTCATTCATCTGGATCCGGGGTTCGAAGCGGCGCGCCGTGATCTGAACCGTCTCCGCCATTCCTGATCAGGGCTCGAACGGGATATCCCGCCAGAATTCGCCAACCGGCCGATCCCGCCAAAACCGTTCAAAGTTCGTGGCCGCGCAGAACGAACGCGAACGCATGCGATCAATGTAAACAATGCCATTGAGATGATCGATCTCATGCTGCAGGATGCGCGCGTACCAACCCTCGGCGAGGATGGTCACCGGCTCCGCGTTCTCATTGAGACACTCCACGCGCACGCGCCGGGCGCGCGGAACGATGGCGGTGAAGCCGGTGAGACTCAGGCAGCCTTCGAAGAATTCCTGCGGGTCCGGCTCCAGGATAGTACAGGTGGGATTGATCACCACGTGGAATGGCACGGGCTGGCGGCCGCGCTCGGCTAGTTGGTCCGGGGTAAGCTTCTCCAAGTACTCCGCCTGATCCTCAACTACGGCGACCTGAAGCGGCACGCCCACTTGTGGCGCGGCCAGACCCACGCCGGGCGCCGCGTGCATGGTTTCGCGCATATTCGCTATCAACTCCTCGATGGCCGGGCTGGCAATCGCCTCAGGCGACAGCGGGCGAGAACGTCTGCGTAGTACGGCGTCGCCAACCTGAACGATGTCGAGTATCATCGAACCTCCTTAGCCGATACAATGCACGAATGCTCATCCTTTCATCATGCCGCGATTGGTTCTGCGCGGCGGCATTGCTGCTGGCTCCGTTGGCCGGGGCACAATCGTTGTCCGTCCATTGGGAGGAACTGACGGCGCCGGATTTCGTGAAGGCCATCGACCAGGCCAAAGGCCTTTGCTTGCTGCCTTTCGGAATTCTTGAAAAGCACGGCCCGCATCTGCCGCTGGGCACGGATCTCATTAACGTGCGCTACGCCTCGCTGCGTGCCGCCACCGCGGAATATGCGGTGGTGTTTCCGGAATACTACTTCGGCCAGATCTTCGAAGCGCGGCAGGAGCCGGGGACCATTGCTTACAGCGCACACCTGCAACTCGAACTGCTGCAAGAGACTGTTGACGAGATGGCCCGCAACGGTTGTGGGAAGATTCTCATCGTGAATGGCCACGGCGGCAATGAGGACATGCTGCCATTTTTGCGCAGTCGCAACTGGCCTCGCCACGCGATTATTTGGTTTATGTTTACGGATTGCCTCCGCACCGCGATGGGCGTCCGGCGACCGCCGACAAGGTGGACATGCACGCGGGCCAGTCGGAGACGGCGCACACGATGGTCTCGCGGCCGGACCTGGTTCATCTGGATCGCGCGAGCAGCGAATCGGGAGCCGACCAGCAGCATCTTAAGCTTCCACCGAACGTCTACACGGGCATCTGGTGGTATGCGAGGTTTCCGGATCACTACGCGGGCGACGGCGGTGCGGCGTACCTGGCCCTCGGCGAGTTCGACATGAAGGCCTGGACCGCCGGAATAGCCGAGGCCATTCGCGCCGTGAAGGCGGACGAGGCGGGTCCGCGCTTGCAGCGCGAGTTCTTCGAGAAGACGCGGCATCCACTCGACACGAAGCAGTAAGATCGTTCCGTTACCGTCGTGGCTCGGTTACGAAGTTATGAAACTCTCGATTTCGTCGGCCTCGCTGTCCGTCAGGCGAAAATCGAGCGCAGGGAGGACGCCTTTCGCCTGGCCGGCCGAACGCATGCCCACGATGGCCGCCGTGACCGCCGGGTTGCGCAGCGTCCATGCGATCGCGACGACGCCGGCGGACACGCCATGCCTGGCCCCGATTCTCTTCAGCATCTCGGCGAGTTCGAGATTGCGCGAGAGCAGGGGCTCCTTGAATGCAGCCACGTTGCGGCGGAAATCGTCGTCGGGCATCGCCTGGATGCGCTCCCGGGTCATGGCGCCGGTGAGCAGGCCCGACTTCATCGGCGAATACACGATGACGCCAATGCCGTTGCGCAGCGCGAAGGGCAGAATCGACTCCTCCACGGCGCGCGTGAGCATGTTGTAGGGAGGCTGCAATGAAGTGATGGGCGAAATGCGTTGCGCCCGTTCCATCTGCGCGACGTTGAAATTGGAGACGCCGATCCAGCGAACCTTCCCTTCTTCTTTCAGCCGCGTCATGGTTTCCCAGCCTTCTTCGACGTCCTCATCGGGCTCGGGCCAGTGGATTTGATAGAGATCGATGACGTCCAGCTTGAGTCGCCGAAGACTTGCCTCTACCTCCCGGCGGATGGAATCGCGCTTGAGGCTGTGGCTGATCTCTCTCTGGTCATTCCAGACGCGCTCGCACTTGGTGAACACGTACGGCTTGCGGGAGAGGCCATCGAGCGCTCGGGCGATGACCTCTTCGGAGTGCCCCAGACCATATACCGCGGCGGTGTCGATCCAGTTGACGCCAGCGTCGAGGGCGGTGCGGATGGCGGCAGTGGACTCGTCATCGTCCTGCGGGCCCCACCCGAACTTCCATCCTCCGCCACCTATGGCCCACGCACCAACGCCTATGCGCGTGAGGTCCATGTCGCTGTTGCCGAGCCGTTTCGTTTCCATTAGATTCCGATTGTACAGACGGCGGGGGCGGACGGGGAGTTAGCGGGATGAAAAAAGGGCCCGCGAACGGGCCCGAGTGCTGTCCAGGAGAAAAAATGGCTTATTCGTAGCGCAAAGCTTCGAGCGGGTCCACGCGGGCGGCCCGCCGAGCCGGAATCAGTACCGCCACCAGAGCCACCGCCAGCATCAGCAGCGGCACGCCAATAAAGGTGAGGGCATCGGTGGCGCTCACTCCGTAAAGCAGGCTCGCCGTGAAGCGCGTCACGCCGAACGAAATGGCCAGACCCGCGGCGACGCCAATCCCCGCCAACAGCAGCCCTTGCCCAGCTACCATGCGCAGGATTCCACGCGGCTGCGCGCCCACCGCCAGGCGGATGCCAATCTCTTTGGTGCGGGCGCGAGCGGCGTAGCTCATCACGCCATACAAACCAAGGGTGGCCAGAACCACGCCCACGAGGCCGAAGACGCCCAGCAACGTCGCGCACAGCTTCGGAAGGAGCATCGACTTGTTCACATGCTCGGTCATGGTCTCGGCGTTGAAGACCGGGAGATTGGGGTCCAGCGCGCGAATCTGTTCGCGGACGGCGTGCTCGAGTTGCCCCGGCGGTGTACTGCCGCGCGCGATTACCGAGATGCCGAAGAAGCTCATGGCTTGCTCGGGCTTCGGCTCAAGGAACAGGAACAGGCAGGGCTGGCTGGTCTCGCCCAGAGTCTTCGATTTCGCGTTCTTCACCACGCCCACCACCTCGTACAGGTTCTTGTCGTTTATGCCCTTAACGGAGATCTGCTGCCCAAGGGCATTGTGGCCTGGGAACAACTGCCTGGCCAGCTCTTCATTGAGGACCGCGCTGGCGCCGCTGTCGCTACGAGGGTCGAACTCACGTCCGCGCGACACCGGGATGCCCATCGTCTCGAAGAATCGTGCGCCCACATTGTAGACATCCGCGGTTACCTCCTTCGCGCCATCCTTACCGTTAGCATCCACGTCGAGGCTGATGCCTCCTATGCTGAGCGGAATGCTATCGACAAAGCTGACCGATTGCACTCCTGGCATGGCGGAAACCCGTTCCCGAACTTGCGCGAGGAAGTGGCGGCTCTTCTCCGGCGAGTAGTGACTGAGCTTCGGATCGAAGGCCATGAAAGTGACACCGTTGGTGCGCATGCCGAGATCGATGGAAGAAGCGTTCTGCAGGCTGCGCAGAAACAGACCGGCGCACACCAGCAGCACCAGGGACAGGGAGACCTGCACCAGGACCAAAGCATTGCGCAGGCCGAAACGGCGCAGTCCACCGAGGCCGGTGCTCTCATTCTTCAACCACGTGGTGAGGTCCGGACGAGTGGCGCGGAGGGCCGGGACCAGTCCGAAAACAATTCCCGTTCCCACCGCCAGCACGGCAGTGAACAGGACCACCCGCAGGTCCGGCTGGAACACGAACCCGATGGGGATGGGTAGCGGCAGCTTGAATCCGGCAATCGCGGACACGGCCATCCAGGCCATAGTGAAGCCGAGGACCGCCCCAATCAATGACAGCAGCATACTTTCAGTGAGCAGTTGCCGCACCAGCCGCCAGCGGCTTGCGCCGACGGAGAGGCGAATGCCGATCTCGCGCCGCCGGGTTGTCGCGCGCGCCAGCAGCAGGCTGGCCACATTTACGCAGGCGATCAGAAGGACCAGCCCCACGACCACCGCGAAAACTGCGAAGAGTCCCAGTGCACCCTGGTTCAGGCCTCCGGGGAGCCCACCGGCGCCGGAAAGCGTGAGTGCGTCCTGCTTCTCGCCTTTGTGATACGCGCCTTCAATGCGCCGCTTGATCACGTTGAGAACCGCCGTGGCCTGCGCGCGAGAGACGCCAGGCCCTAGCCGGCCGATAAGTAAAACCCATTGGGCATTTCGCTGGTCTCTAAGCTTGTCCGCCGGAATGTCCGGCATGAGCTGGCTGGTCATGGCGAGCGGCGCCCAGAACTCCGGCAGAAGGCCGCGATCGGCTCCATGAAACTCGGGCGCGGTGACGCCGACCACCGTGTAGCGGGTGTTGTTCAGCAGAATATCTTTGCCGGCGACGTTGGGATCGGATGCAAAGCGCCGCTTCCACAAGCCGTTGCTCAGCACCACCACGGGATTGCGGCCGCCGGCGACATCCTCATCCGGCAGAATGCCGCGGCCCAGTTGCATGGGCACACCCAGCAGGCTGAAGTAGTTGCCGGCGACGGCTTGTCCCCAGACGCGCTCGGGTTCGCCGGCGCCTCCTACGCTGGCGGGCACGATGACAAAGTAAGCGGTGAGCCCTTCCAACGCGGCTTTTCCCTGGTCGCGGTAATCGAGATAATCCGGCCAGGAGAATGACTTGCCGCCATTGAGGCTGACCAGGCTACCGGGCTCGCGCACTGGCAGGTCGCCGAGGAGCATGGCGTCCACCATGGTGAAAACGGTGGTGTTGGCTGCGATGCCCAGACCAATGGAAATGGCCCCGGCGGCGGTGAAGCCACGGTTCTTGCTGAATGTTCGGAGGGCGAACACGATGTCCTGGCGGAGGGTGCTGAGGGTGTTCATGGAGCGCTATACCTGGTACGCAGGCCGGGATGGAGAAGTTCCTGATTTTTCAGGAAGCCCGCGAACCCAACAGGCTCCGGTACAGCGCGGCATACTGGCCGGCGGCATACTCCCACGAGAAATCCTGCCGCATCCCTCGGCGCATCATCTCCTGCCAGCGCAGGCGGTCGGCGTAGACGCTGAGCGCGCGCCGGACTGCCGTCAACAGCGCTGCCCCGGTGTACTCGTGGAACCTGAAGCCCGTAGTGTCATCGATGGTGTCTTCCAGACCGCCCACGGCGCGAACAATGGGGACCGTTCCGTAACGCAGACTGTAGATCTGATTCAGCCCACACGGCTCGTAGTAACTCGGCATCAGGAACATGTCCGCGCCAGCTTCAATCCGGTGCGCCAGCGCATCGTCATAACCAATCTCAACACCCACTTTCCCTGGGTGCGCCGCGGCGAGATCACGGAAAAGCTTTTCGTATTTCGGCTCGCCGCTGCCGAGGACCGTGAGCGCAATGTTTTCAGCGAGAAGTTCTTCCGCTACCTCAGCCAGCAGATCAAAGCCCTTCTGGTTGACCATTCGCGACACCATTCCGATCACCGGCCTGGCCAGGTCGTCCGTGGGCAACTTGAGCTGTTCGAGCAACGCGCGCTTGCAAACGGCCTTTGCATGGAGGTCCGAAGCCGAATAATTCCGCGCTATGTTAATGTCCGTGTCCGGACTCCACTCGCGGTAATCCACGCCGTTGACGATGCCGCTCAGACGGTCCGCGCGGGCGCGCAGGAATTTGTCGAGACCGAACCCGAATTCGGGGGTCTGGATCTCCCGCGCGTAGCCGCGGCTCACGGTGTTGATGGCGTCGCTGAAATGCAGGCCGCCCATCAATAGATTCACCCGCCCGAAGAACTCCAGCACGTTCGGTTGAAAGATCTCGTGGCCGATGCCAAGGTCAAGCAGCGCCTCGGGAGGGAACAGCCCCTGGTAGCCGAGGTTGTGAATGGTGAAGAGAACGCGGACGCCAAGAAAGGTTGGGTCGCCGCTGAATGCGTACCGCAGATAAATGGGCGCCAGCGCGGACTGCCAGTCATGGCAGTGCAGGATGTCAGGAAGGAACAGATAGCGCATCACATCGAGCGTGGCTCGGCAGAACACACCGAAGCGGATGTGGTTGTCCGGGTAATCAACGGAGCGCTCGCCGTAGAGGCCGGCGCGGTCGAACAACGGCGGACAGGAGACCAGATAAAACGTGACACCCCGCTCCACGGTCTCGAAGATGTTAACCCGGTACTCGCGGGGGCCAAGGAACACGCGCAAATCGCGAAACGCCTCCTTCGGCGAGCCAGCCAGCCGCACGCCGCGGTACCACGGCAGCACCACGGCCACTTGCTGGCCACCAGCGTGCAACGCCGCCGGAAGAGCGCCGATCACGTCGGCCAGACCGCCAGTCTTGGCGAAGGGCGTGGCTTCCGGGGCCACCATCAGTATGCGTGCCATCAGGTTACTGGTTCTTTGTTGACGGCATCGAGGACGCCGTTTATGAAGGGCACGGATTCGTCACCGGAGAAACGGCGGGCAAGCTCCAGAGCCTCATCGATTACGACTGCCGCCGGCGAAAGATGTTTCGTCATTTCGTAAATGGCCAGGCGGAGGATGTTGCGATCCACGACGGCCATCCGTTCGATGCTCCAGTTCTGCGCCTTGGCGGCGATACGCTCGTCGATTTCGGCGGCCATGCCGGCCGTCCCTATGGCCAATTCCTCCATGAAGTCGTCTCGGGCTGGAGGCTCTTCCAGCCCGGCGCCGATGCTGTCGTACCAGCCCGCTATGGCCTCTTTCACGGGCCGTTTGGCGAGATCCCACTGGAACAGCACCTGGAGAGCGCGCTGGCGGGAACGATGGCGGCCACCAGGCATTATCAACCTACTTTGACCACTCGGTTACCCTCGTGGCTCGGAAACGCCCGGTCACGGAGCGGACTCACTCGCTGGACCAATGCGCCGCAGCAGACTGGCCATTTCAATCGCCGTCATCGCGGCGTCGAAGCCCTTGTTGCCGCTCTTGGCGCCGGCTCGATCGATGGCCTGTTCCAGAGTGTTGGTGGTCAGAACGCCCATGGCGATGGGGACGCACGTCTCGGTGGCTACACGTGCAAGACCGCCGATTGCCTCGCCGGCCACGTAGTCGAAGTGCGGCGTTTCCCCGCGAATTACCGCGCCGAGAGCAATGATCGCGTCATACCGCCCTTTTTGCGCGAGCGCCTTTACAGTGAGCGGCAGTTCCCATGCACCCGGAACCTTCACGACGTCGATGTCGTCCGCCTGGCCGCCGGTACGCGCAAGCGCATCGAGCGCACCCGCCAGCAAACGATCGGTGATGAAGCCATTAAAGCGCGCTACAACTACAGCAAACTTCAACCCGCGTGCGTCAAAAACGCCTTCCGTCACCTGCGCCATGGGATAATCGTTGATTCAGGCCCATTCTACCGCATGGATCCGCGCTTCATCCGCAACTTCTCTATCATCGCGCATATCGATCACGGGAAATCGACCCTGGCCGACCGTCTGCTCGAGCTGACGGGCGCGTTGTCGCAGCGCGAAATGATGGAACAAGTCCTCGATTCCATGGACCTCGAACGCGAGCGGGGCATCACCATCAAATCGCACGCCGTGCGGTTGGACTATCGCGCTGACGACGGCGTCGACTATCAGTTGAACCTGATTGATACGCCGGGGCATGTCGATTTCAGTTACGAGGTTTCGCGCAGTCTGCAGGCGTGCGACGGCGCGCTGCTGGTGGTAGATGCTTCCCAAGGCGTGGAGGCGCAGACGCTGGCCAATACGTATCTCGCGCTGCAACACAACCTGGAAATCATTCCCGTCATCAATAAGATCGACTTGCCCGCTGCCGAGCCGGAGCGCATCCGCGAGCAGATTGAGCAGGTGATCGGCCTGCCGGCTGATGACGCGCTGCTGGTGAGCGCTAAGAGTGGTCTCGGCATCAAGGAAGTTCTGGAGGCGGTGGTGCTTCGCGTGCCGCCTCCGAAAGGCGACCCCGAGGCCCCACTGCGCGCGCTGATTTTCGATTCCTGGTTCGATCCTTACCGCGGCGTGATCATCCTGATGCGCGTATTCGACGGCAGGATTGCGATGAAGCAGAAGATTCGCTTGTGGTCCAACGGCCGAATCTTCGATGTGGAAGGCCTCGGATTCCAGACACCGAAGCCGGTGCCGTGCAACGAGCTGTCGGCCGGCGAGGTTGGATTCCTGTTCGCAAATATCAAAACCGTGGCCGACGCGCAGATCGGCGACACGATCGTCGAGGACGCGAACCCGGCCGCTGAGCCGCTGCCGGGGTTCCAGCCGGTGAAGCCCATGGTTTTTGCCGGGCTCTACCCGGTGGAATCGCATGAGCACGGACGTCTGCGCGATGCTCTGGAGAAGCTCCGCCTGAACGACAGCGCCTTCAATTTCGAGCCGGAGAACTCGGTGGCGCTGGGTTTTGGATTTCGCTGCGGTTTCCTGGGGCTGCTGCACCTTGAGATCGTGCAGGAGCGGCTGGAGCGTGAGTTCGAAATCGACCTGATCACGACGGCGCCTGGCGTCCGCTATCGCGTGACCAAAAGCGATGGCGAGGTGATCGAGGTGGATAACCCCACGCGCTTCCCCGACCCGGCTGGAATCAAACAGATCGAAGAGCCGGTCATCGATGCCACGGTGATCACGCGCGAGGAATACGTCGGCGAGATTCTGAAGTTACTCGAAGAGAAGCGCGGCACCCAGCAGAAATTCGAATACATCGGCACCGGCCGGGTGCTTCTCGGCTACAGGCTGCCACTGAACGAAATCGTGCTGGATTTCTACGACCGGCTGAAGTCGGCTTCGCGCGGTTATGCTTCTCTCGATTATCATCTGGCGGGTTATCAGGTTTCGCCCATGGTGCGGCTGGACGTACTGGTGGCGGGCGATCCAGTGGACGCGTTGTCGATGATCATCCATCGCGACAGCGCCTTTGAACGGGGCAAGGCACTGATCGAACGTTTGCGCAAGCTGATTCCGCGGCAGATGTTCGAGGTGGCGCTGCAGGCGGCCATCGGCAGCAAAATTGTGGCGCGGGAGAACATTCCCGCGATGCGCAAGAACGTTCTGGCGAAGTGCTATGGCGGCGACATCTCGCGCAAGCGCAAGCTCCTGGAAAAGCAGAAAGAGGGCAAGCGCCGCATGAAGCGCGTCGGCCGCGTCGAGATCCCCCAGGAAGCCTTCCTGGCGGTGCTGAAGGTCACCGGCGGCGACGAGGGATAGCACCCATAAGCGGCCCGAAGCTTCTTTCTCTTTCCCGATCTCCACGATATACTGACCACACTCAGCGGAACCTGTTCCGCGCAGACTATACGAAAACACGAACACGGGGAGCTCGTCATGAAGCATTTTCTCGCGCTTGCCAATGTGGCAATGGCGCTTTCGCCCTTTGCAGCCGCGCAGGAGTCTCGCGCGTTCTTTCCACCGGATTCCGTCCAGGGTTACCTGAGTTTCGACGTTGCACCGCCGCATAACGAGCCAGATCTCGGGTTTTGCAATGCGGCAGCTGGGCCCGGTTCACGTTGCACTGCATTCGCACGCTACATCTGGGGCGGTTACATGGAGGTGCGGCCGTTCGGCGTGAACCACCTGCGGCGGATCTTCCTGTTCGCCGATCCGAAGTTCTATGGCGGCAACAATCTGCCGGGAGTGAGTTACACGGCGTCGGCGTCTTTAATTGGCTGGGAGCGAACGTATGGCGCGGGGGTCCAACTTTCAAGGGGCTTCGAGTTGCGCGCTACGCATCACGACGTCCAGTTGTTTGGAAAATATAGCGGGCCCAACAGCGTGGTGAACCTGAGCCGGAGCGGGATGTTTGGCCTCTACACCACCGTCGGTGTCCGATGGTACTTCGGAAAGAATTCTCGTGCGAACCTCCGTGAGTAGGGCCACCGGCCCGAAGAAAGAGAGGCTGAAGAAAGAGAGGCTTCCGCTGGCGGCCTCCCGGCAATATAATAGCGCCGAAAGGATGTGCTCGAAACAATGAGGATACTCGTTCTTACTCTTGCCGCTCTTGTGCCGGCCGGACTCATCATCGCCGCGCCCGATACTGTTGACGATTCCCTGCAGAGCCTTCGCGACGCAGTTTCAAAGAAAGACGCCGCTCAGATCAAGACCTTAGCCGTCCAAACGTTTGAGGCCGCCAGCAAAGTGATTGCGGGTCCCACGCCGGAAACCGAGATCGACAAAGAGACGGTCAACGAGGCGCGTGAGGCGCAATCGTTCGCCGAGTACGCACTCTTCAGCACAGCGCTCGAATCGGAACCCGCCGTAAGACTCGACCTTCTTGCTGCGCTGTCACAAGAAAGCCCCACCAGCAAGTACCTGAACGACGGATACGTTTACTACTTCCAGGCGCTCGCGCAGACAGGAGGCGCGGCGAAGATTCCGGCTGTCGCCGAGAAAGCTCTCAAGGGTTTGCCCGGCAGTCCCGACGTGCTGGCTGAGCTTTTGGATCTGGCGTCTCAGACCAGCCAAAATGACAAAGCGGTGGATTACGCCCAACGCCTGATTGCCGTGCTCGGCAAGCGAGCCCAGTCCGAAATCATGCCGGACGCCGACTGGCAGAAAAAGAAGAACGCGATGCTCGGGCGCGCGCACCTGATATGCGGCGTGGTCTACGTCGCACAGACCCACTACTATCACGCCGATCAGGAACTTCGTCTGGCGTTGCCGCTGGTCAAGGGGGACGACCCGCAAACGGCCACCGCGCTCTTTAACCTGGGTCTCGCCAACTACCAGCTCGGCGTCACCGGCATGGATAAGGCGAAGGTGCTGGAGGCGATGCGATTCAGCCAGCAATGCGCCGCGATCAGGAGCCAGTTTCAGGATCAGGCTCTGCACAACGTTCAGGCCATGAAGACGCAGGCCGCCAAAATGCGCTAGCGCCAGCTTGACCGCCGCGTTAACCGTCGCGGCCCAGAAATCTAAGCGTCGCGGACGGTGTGAGCCTCTCGCGGCACGCACCCGATCTCGAAGAAATCACGCGCGCTCTCGCTCACTGAGGCCGCGATTTCCTGAAGCAGCGACAGGTACATCATGCGTTCTTCAAAGGTCGCGTCGCCGCTCCGCATCATAACGATCACGCGGTGGATCAGAGAGGCACGTTTGTCGAACGTCTCTGCGATTCCGTCGATGTTTTGATTCAGGAATTCGATGGCGGCGTTCTCGGCACGCTCGAGGTCACGCGGCGTCCACGAACCGAAGTCTGGTAGTTCCGGCATTTAATTCTCATCGGCACACGCGCCGATGCCTGCACCTAAGTTCCTTCGCCAGCCTCTTCGTCTCCTCTAAACTACAATCAAAATTGATCCAATTAAGCTCTGCCGGCAAGCGGTTCGGCCCCAAACTGCTATTCGAAGATCTCGACTGGCTGGTAACGCCACGCGACCGGGTTGGCCTGGTCGGCGCCAATGGTACCGGCAAGTCAACTCTCCTCAAGGTGTTAGCCGGAATCGACACCCTCGACTACGGCTCCTTGCAGCGGATGAAAGGCATCAGCGCCGGGTATCTGCCCCAGGAGGGCCTGAGCCTCTCCGGCCGCACTGTGTTTGCCGAATGTATGACCGTGTTCGCCAGCCTGCGAGACATGGAGCTGGAGATGGAAGCGCTCACGCACCGGATGCCTGATCTCGATCTCACCTCCGAGGAATACCTCCAGGTCTCCGAGCGTTATCACACCCTTGAAAATCAGTTCAGCGCGCGTGACGGCTATACCGTCGAATCCCAGGTGGGGACCGTGCTTAGCGGTCTGGGGTTTCCGCGAGGCGACTGGACCCGGCGCACCGAAGAATTCTCGGGCGGATGGCAGATGCGCATCGCGCTCGCGAAGCTGTTGCTGGAAAAGCCCAACCTCCTGCTGCTTGATGAACCGACCAACCACCTCGATCTCGAGGCAAGAAACTGGCTGGAAGGTTACCTGACCTCTTATCCGAACGCCTTCGTACTGATTTCGCATGACCGCTACTTTCTGGATGTCACGGTCGACAAGATTGTCGAAATCTGGAACCGCGCAGTCCAGTTCTACCCTGGCAACTACGAGCAGTACCTGTCCCGCAAGGCCGAACGCCTGTCGCAGCTGGAGGCCGCGCAGCGCAACCAACAAGAGCGAATCCAACAACTCGAAACCTTCATCAACCGCTTTCGATATCAGGCGAGCAAGGCCAAGCAGGTGCAAAGCCGCATCAAGGAGCTGGAGAAGATCGATCGCATTGAGCTGCCAGCGGAGGAGAAGACCATCCATTTCTCCTTTCCGCAACCGAAGCCGAGTGGCCGCATTGTTGCCGAGTTTCAGAGCGTCTCAAAGAGTTACGGGGACAAGCACGTATTCAGCCGCGTCGATTTCGCGATCGAGCGTGGTGACCGTGTCGCGCTGGTGGGCGTCAACGGCGCCGGCAAGTCCACTCTGATCAAACTGCTGGCCGGCGCCGAGCCGTTGTCCTCCGGCTCCTACAAGCTGGGCCACAACGTGGAACCTGACTATTTCGCCCAGGATCAGTACAAGGAGCTCGATCCTGCCGCACGCATTCTGGACGACCTGAGTACCGTGAACACCCGCTCGACTCAGACCGAGTTGCGCAATCTGCTGGGCTGCTTCCTGTTCAGCGCGGACGACGTATTCAAACCCATCGGCGTGCTGTCGGGTGGCGAGCGAAATCGCTATGCGCTGGCGCGGATGCTATTGCAGCCGTCCAACTTCCTGCTGCTCGACGAGCCCACCAATCACCTGGACATGCGTGCCAAGGACGTGCTGCTGGAATCGCTGGAAGAGTTCACCGGCACGGTAGTATTCGTCTCGCATGACCGCTATTTCATCGACAAGCTGGCCACGCGGGTCTTCGAAATCGGCGAGGGCGAGGTGCGCGTGTATCCGGGCAATTACGAAGACTACTTGTGGAGGAAGCAGGGTGGCACGGTGGATTTGGGCGGTCTGGTGGTGGATGAGGCAACGCCACGCGAGCCCATGGCCGCGGGGTCGAAGCCGAAGCGGCTGAACCCGATGAAGCTTCAGCAAATGGAGGATCGCGCCGGTGAGATTGAGCGGGAGATGGCGCGCCGGGAGGCGGATATCGCCGGCATCGAGCAGGAGCTTGCGCGCTTTGTCAGCGTGGAGGAGACAGCGCGGCTGACCAAGCTGATCGACGAGCATCGCGCAAAGAACGAAACGCTGATGAAAGAGTGGGAAGCGCTGAGCGGGGCGATAGAAACGAACGGATAATGCGTTGTCGGCCCGCGGCCGGAAAACGCGGTCTGTAGCCGCATGTCCCAACTCTATGGGGCTGCCTCCCGCACCACCGCCTCGAACGCCGGTTTCGGCTGGCCGTCACGATCGAACAACAGCGGGTAGCTGGTTCTTCCTCTCACCGGCCAGTTGTTTAGCCAGGAATCGCCATCGGTTACACCCCAGAAGGTCACGCGCGCGATGGTGCCCCGGTGCTTGAGGAACACGGCGAAGAGCTCGGCATACCGTTTCGTCAGCGCGTCCCGGACGGAATCGGGCAGGCCATCCGCGTATGGGTTTAGTTCCTTCCGCGCCGCGACGTTGAGCGAAACATCGGCGGTTTGCTGCCGAGTCGCCGGGGGCAGCACATTCACATCGAGTTCGGTGATGGCTACCTTGACGCCAATCGCCGCAAAGGCCGCGATGGTCGCGTCCTGTGCTTCTACTGAGGGCCATGTCAAGCCGTCGTGCCCCTGCAGCCCAACCACCGAAACCGGGATGCCCTGCGCCTGAAGATCGCGAATCAGCCCGATGGCGCCGTTGCGCTTCGGTTCGTTCTCGAGCGCGTAGTCGTTATAGTTCAGGATCGCCGCCGGATCGGCTTCGTGCGCAAACTGAAACGCCTTCGCGATGTAATCCGGGCCGATGATCTTCAGCCACGGCGACTGGCGAAGCGTGCCATCTTCGTTGAGCGCTTCGTTCACAACATCCCAACTCTGGATGCGGCCCTTGTACCGGCCCACCACGGTTTGGATGTGATCGTGCATGCGCGCCAGCAGCGTGTCCCGGTCGACGAAGTTGCCCTTGTCGTCACGGAAAACCCACGCGGGCGTTTGGTTATGCCACACCAGATTGTGTCCGACGATGAACATGTGGTTCTTTTCGCCGAACTCGACATAGCGGTCCGCGAGGTCGAAGCTGTAACGGCCGGGCTCCGGGTGAATTCGTTCCCACTTCAGCTCGTTCTCCGGAGAGATGGCGTTGAACTGCGCCTTCACGATGGCCGCGTCACGACCGTCGGCGCCGGTGGTTATGGCCGCATTGAGCGCCGCACCGATCAGAAACGCGCCTTTGAACGCATCCTTCAAAGTGGCGGGCGCTTCCGCCGGGCTTGCCGACACGAAGGCAAGTATCCCGATCATCGCTCTAATGCGCATATTTCTTCCGTCTGGCGGCCAGCTCCTCCGAGATTTCCTGATTCTTGGCTCGTGTGATGGGATAGAACACCATGCACAGCGCGGTGGCGAAGAAGGCAAGGGCCGAATAGATGCTGGCGGTGAGCAGAATGCCTTGCAGCGCGCGCGGCGTCTGCTCGGCGTTCGGCACGTACCCATAGGCGTCGAAGAGCCAGCCCGCGATGGCGCCGCCCAGTGCGAGTCCAGCCCACAGCGCGAACACCACGGCTGCTGTGACGGTTCCGGTGGCGCGGCGGCCGGTTTTCCACTCGCCGTAATCGGCGACATCGGCCATCATCGACCAAATGATGGGACAGGACCAGCCATAGGCAAACTGCCGCAGCACTTCAGTGGCGATGATCGGCACAGTAGCGGTGGCCGGGATAAGTATCAGAGCTGCGTTGAAGATGCCGGTGAGCACCATGCTCAGGATCAGCAGATTTCGCTTACCGATACGCCGCGAAAGAGGCGTGGAAAACGTCACGCCGATCAGCAGCGAGGTCAGGCCGAAGCCGTTCAGCCAACTGAATCCCAATTTGTTGTGCGCGTTGTAGGTGAAGAACTGAAGCATCACGCCGCTGCGCATCACAATGGCCGCAAAGTAGCATGTGGTGGCGAGGAACAGAGCTATCCACGGCCCGTTCTTTATGAGATCCGAAAGATCCAGCGCGAGCGAGCTCTTCTGCCCGGGGTCGGGCTGGATGCGCTCTTTGGTGGTCGCGAACGCGATAAGAAACATCACCACGCAGAGGGCCGAAAAGATGCCCATGGTCCATTGATAGCCCTTGGCGCTGTCACCGGCGCCGAAGTAACCGACCATCGGCACCGCCAGGCTGCCAACGATAAAGCCGACGGAGTTGGCGAAGATCTGGCGCCATGAAGCAATGCTGTTCCGCTCATCGGGGTCGCCCGAGAGCACGGCCATCAGAGACGCGTATGGCACGTTATTCACCACGTAGATGACGCGCAGCAGGGTGTACGTGATCCAGGCGTACGCCAGCTTGCTCCCCATGCTCATGCGCGGAGTCGTAAAGGTCAGGACACTGATAATGCCGAACGGAACGGCCGTCCAAAGCAGCCACGGACGGAACTTGCCCCAGCGCGACGTGGTGCGGTCAGCAATGACGCCCATCACCGGATTGAGGCAGGCCGCGCCGAGGCCAACCACCAGAAACAGCGTTCCGGCCTGGGCGGCCGTCAGCCCGAAAGTATCGGTGTAAAAACTGAGCTGCAGAGCCAGCAGGGTTTGGAAGATAAAATTCGCCGCGGCGTCGCCGAGGCTGTAGCCGATCTTTTCCTTGATGGAGATTCTTTCCGCGCTGTTCGTCATTCTGCAACTCGCAGTACAGCCTTTTGTAAGTCGGCGTCGCGCGACGACGTGCCCACCATAATTTCGAAGTCGCCCGGCTCGACGGTGTACTTCATGTTCACGTCGTAGAAAGCGAGCGATTCCGGTGTTATCTCGAACTCCACGGTCTGGCTTTCTCCGGGTTCCAGGCTGACCTTCCGGAATCCCTTCAGCTCCTTGATGGGACGAGTGACGGAGCTGACCAGATCGCGAATGTACATCTGCACTACTTCGGTGCCTCGTCGCAAACCGGTATTAGAGACATCGGCGAAAACGCGCGTGGAGCCATCCCGAGCGATTCTCTTTTTCGCCAGCCGCACGTTCGCAACCGAGAACGTGGCGTAGCTCAGGCCATAGCCGAAAGGGTAGAGCGGCGTTACGTCGTCGAAGAGATAACCGCGGCGCGCCGACGGCTTGTAATTGTAAAAAACCGGCAGGTGGCCTGCCGAACGCGGAACGCTGATGGGAAGTTTGCCGCCGGGATTGTGATCGCCGAACAGAACAGCGGCTACCGCGCGGCCGGTTTCCTGGCCCAGATACCAACATTCGAAAATCACCGGCACATTCTGGCTCACGTAATTGATGGACAGCGGGCGCCCGTTGAAGAGGAACACAATCACCGGCTTGCCGAGGGCGACTATCGCTTTCACAAGTTCTTCCTGGCGGCCGATTAGATCCAGGCTGGTGCGGTCTCCCATGTGGTTCAGGCCCCAGGCTTCGCGCGATGTTTGCTCATTGCCGCCGATGGCCAGCACGATGACATCCGCTTTCTTCGCCACCTTCACCGCCTCGGCGATCTGTTTGCGATCTTCTTCCGGATCGCTCGCCACCACCGCATCCTGATTCCAGGAGCCACCGATGGTGATCTTGCAGCCCTCGCTGTAGAGCACCTTCACGCGCTTGCCCACCCTCTGTTGAATGCCCTCCAGCACCGTGACATTGTGTTTCGGAACGCCGCTGTACCCGCCCAGCAGACTACGATGGGCATTTGGGCCAATTACGGCGATGGAGCGGATTCCTTCGATGTTCAGCGGGGCGAGGTCGTTTTCGTTCTTCAGGAGCGTGATGGTGTCGCGCGCGGCCGCCAGAGCAAGCTCGCGATGCGCGTCGCAACCGACAATGCGGTCCGCTTCACCGGGGTCGACGTAGGGATCGTCGAACAGGCCCATCTGAAATTTCCAGAGCAGCATCGGCGCCACCATCTCATTGAGCTGAGATTCCTTCAGCCGGCCCTTCTGCACCAGTTCCTGGAGGTGCAGGTAGCAATCCGGGTCGGGCAGTTCGATGTTAATGCCTGCCTCCACCGCGAGTGCGCACGATTCCTTCTTGTCCTTCGCGACAAAGTGACCATGCGTGTCCGGCCGGTATCCCAATTCCCAGATCGCATAGTAATCGGAAACGACGAAGCCCTTAAAGCCCCATTCCTTGCGCAGTACGTCGCGCATCAGCCACTTGTTGGCGTGAGAGGGCGAGCCGTCCACTTCGTTATAGGAAGCCATCAGGCTGACCGCGCCAGCCTGCTTTAGCGCCTCGCGGAACGTGTAGAAAAACGTCTCGCGCAAGAGACGAAGAGACACGTTCGCGGGCGCGCAATTCATGCCCGATTCCGGCTGTCCGTGCCCTACAAAATGCTTCAGCGTGGCCATCACGCGTCGTTTGTCGCGGAACGTGGCGTCACCCTGGAAACCGCGTACGGCGGCGATGCCCATGCGGGAGACCAGATACGGATCTTCGCCGTAGGTCTCTTCCACGCGTCCCCAGCGCGGGTCGCGCGCGACATCCACCACTGGAGTCAAAGCCTGATGAGTGCCGCGGGAGCGCGCTTCGGCGGCGGTCATGGTGAAGAGAGATTCCACCAGATCGGGATCGAACGTGGCCGCGAGGCCGATGGGTTGAGGGAAGCTGGTGCCCCCGGGGGCCGCATGGCCGTGCAGACACTCCTCGTGAAACACCACCGGAATTCCCAGGCGGCTGTGCTCCAGGAAGAATTTCTGGATGGCGTTCGTGAGCTCCGCCATGCCACGCGCATCCTTGCCACCGCCGGCGTCGCTGGGCCTGCCAACCTGACCGAGGCCGTGTCCCTTCCTGAAAGCGGCCTTCGCCTTCTTCAGGTCGAAGTTGCCACTTTCATCCACCAGCGTCTTTGCCTTGGTCTGCCAGACGCACAACATCTGCGCGGCCTTCTCGTCCAGGCTCATGCGTGCGAGAAGATCCTTCACGCGCTTCTCTGGCGGCAGTGCTGGGTTCTTGTAGGGCGGCTCGCTTGCGCGTTTCCTGACGGGGGAGTGCTTCTTCATGGAGTCTGCCTCTGCATCAATGGGTATCGGGAATATAGAATCCGGTCCGATGGTAAACGACGCTAAGCGTCGATTACGGGTATTCGTTGTGGTTTCGAACTAAGAGGGATTGTAGCCTAAACCAGAAACCGAGTCCATCACTTCGGAGTTGGCGCCTGCGGCGGTCTGGCAAAGATGGCATCATCGATGGGGAGGTTGGGCGTGATCTCCGTGAACTTCTCCACCCAGCTCACCGAGGGGCTTGATTCACTAAGGGTGAAGGGCACCATCACCCCGGCAACAGGCCGGTAGTCATCCGGCACCAGAACCACCGTGGACGTAGCGCCGCTGTCCAGTGGTTGCTCCATCTCGAGACGTGTGATCAATCCGCTCTTGACATTGAAGTAAAACCGGTAGGTCCATGAGTCGAGCGTCGTCTCCAACAGCCAGGCGTCCTGGACATTCAGGGTGGTCCGTTCTTTCAAGGCCAGCCCGGGATAGACGTCTTTCATACGGATTGCCCGTTCGAGGTCGGCGGTGCGGCGAAGGTCGGCCAGTTCAGCGCCTGTTATCAGGCGGAGGCCGGACTGGGGATCTTCGCTCCAGCCTAAAGTGCCGTCATACCCCTGGCGGAGGGTGCCCACGCCAGGTAACTCGGTGACCACCAGGAGCTTGTCTGGATACATCAGCCAGGTTTGGACCGTGCCCTCAAGGCCGGAGCCGGCAATGACGATGGTACCTTTCGCGACACGCGACCTCAGCCGTTGAATCGCCGCTTTACCCCCGAGCGCCCGGATATAGTGGTTCAGGATATCATCTACTGTCGGCGCCTCCTGCGCCTGGACGACAGCGGAGCATGCCGCCAGCACCAGAAGGAGCGCCGCGCGGGAAAGGCGGCAGATCATTATTTGGCAGGCGCTTCCGCGGGCTTCGGAGGGGGCGAATCCCCAGCGGGTTTGGCAAACTTCGCGTCATCCACCGGGTCGTTGTGCTTCACTTCGGTCATTTTTATGTTGAAATTGACCTGCGGGCTGGACTGGGTGATGGTGAAAGGTTCCTGCACGCCATCCACCGCCTTATAATCCGCGAAATACGTCACCTGGGTGCCCTTGCCGTCCGGTGTCTTTACCTCGTCATCGTTACGAACGAGCAGACCCGTCGAAGCGTCGAAGTACAAACTGTGCTTCAGCTCATTGATGGTGGCATCGAGCACCCACGCGTCGTGCCCGTTCACTTTGTCGCTGCCTCTTACCGCGAGGCCCGGGTACAGATCCTTGAGCCGAAGCGGGGCGTTAAAGGCGGCTCCGCGGCGCATGTCGGCGAGCTCGTCGCCGGCCAGATCGCGTAACCCGCCTTGTGGCTCGTCGGACCAGCCAGAAGTGCCGTCATAACCGCGCCTCACCATGCCGTAGCCTGAAATATCGATGGACATAGCGTACTTGTCGCCGGTCTTGGCATAAATCTCGATGGGGCCGGACGCGCCGAAATCGGGAGCCTCAAACGTGCCCTTCTCGGAGGATGTGGCGACCTTCTCCAGAGCGGCCTTGCCGCCGAGGGCCTCAACGTAATGGGCCAGCACGTCATCGAGGGCTGGAGTGGCGGGTGACGCCGCCGGGGTGCTTGTCTGCGCGGCGGCAAACGCGGCGGACGCGACCAGGACGAGTGAAGCGATAGTGGTTTTCATGGGATTCGTAAACTAGGCAACGCGAGAATGATACACCAGGTTCCGTCAATCTGTGCGATCCACCGGGAAAGACAGCTATATTGACATTACGTGGAAACGCCGACGTCTTCAAGCGAGCAGCCCGAACCTGCCGAGCCCGGATCCGGCATTCTCCTCGGGCGCAGGCAGGTGACTGCGGTTCTTTTGATTGTGGTCTGCACTGCAGGCATGCTTTGTAGTTTAGCTTACATTGCGGGGCGGTCCGCCTCTCGTGGTGCCGCTCCTGTGTCGCCAGGGCCGGCACACGCGACGGCGCCATCACCGAAACCAGTGGCCCCGATTTGCATTGCCGCACCAGCCCCAGCAGCGAAGCCAGTAGACAGCGCGGCCTGGAAAAACGTGTCCCTCATACCCGGAGCCATGTATCTTCAGCTCATGTCGGTGGAACCAGGGTTTGCCGAAGTGTTCGCGGAGGGCCTCCGAAGCGAGGGCTTTGACGCAATCACCTCACCCGGCGTTAGTTCCGGAGTCGAAAGAGTGCTGTTGGGGCCATTGAAAGAAGGATCGATGGCCTCTGTGAAGGCGGAACTGGAAGCCCGCGGACTGCATCCATTTCCCAAACGATATCAGCCGGGTGAGAGGCCGGTTCGGCTGCCAAAACCGGACAGCCAGGACTAGCGGTGAGATAGTACTTTCTTTAGCGAAAACCTCAAGTCAAGCCAGTTATTTCCCGATAGATGCCCTGAGGAACCAGGATGCGTGTGCCAACATCGCAGGAGGATACGCGTCCAGCCCCCGGTGACCGGCAGGACGGCTCCGTCCAGGTGTTCATCGCGCGCCAGCCCATTCTGGGCTTGAACCGGCGAGTGTATGGATACGAACTCCTCTATCGATCCAGCGCCCGGAACACCTTCGATGGCACAGGGGGCTCAGTGGCTACCAGAGAAGTGATTGCCAACGGCCTGATGACCATTGGCCTGGCCAGGCTGGTGGGCAACGGCTTTGCGTTCATCAACTTCAACCGGGATCTGCTGCTCAGCGATGTGCCGTTAATGCTCCCGGCACGCAGCGTCATTGTAGAGATACTCGAGACGGTGGAGATGGACGAGGCCGTGGTTGCCCGGTGCCGCGAGCTCAAGAAGCTGGGGTTCCAACTGGCGCTGGACGACGTGTCCGCCACCGATCAGATTCGTCCCCTGGCGTCCCTGGCCGACATCGTGAAGGTGGACTTCCGGTTGACCGGCGCTTCCCAGCAGGAACGCATAGCGTCGGAATTCCGCCACTCGCAGACCCGCCTGGTGGCCGAGAAAGTAGAGACCGCGGAGGAGTTCGAACGGGCTCGCGGCTTCGGCTATTCCTACTTTCAAGGCTATTATTTCGAACGGCCAGCCATTGTGTCGTCGAACCGGGTGTCCTCGCAGAAGTCGACATACATGCAGGTACTCAGCGAGCTGAGCCAGAAAGATCTCAACTACATTCAACTGGAGCGGTTGTTCAAGCACGACCCGCCGATGACGTATCGATTGTTACGATACCTGAACTCGGCGCAGTTCAATTGGAGCAGCCACATTCACTCCGTCCGCCATGCGCTTTCTCTGCTGGGGGACGAGGAACTGCGGCGTTGGCTGGGATTGCTCGGCCTGGCCAGCCTGGCCGAGGGAAAACCGAACGCGCTGATCGTCACGGCGGTGATTCGCGGACGTTTCTGCGAACTGCTGAGCGTGCACACGCGGCTGAACAGCCGCAGCTCGGAGCTGTTCCTGATGGGCCTGTTGTCGTTGTTCGATGCCGTGCTGGAGTGTCCGATGGAAGACGTCGTAGCCGGGCTGGGCCTGAGCACCGACGTCCGAGAGGCTCTGCTGGGTGGCGGTGACGGCTCGTCGCGGCTGATCCGGGTGTTCCGCCTCACCCTCGCCTGGGAGAGCGCCGACTGGGACGCGGTAATTGAGCTGAGCCAATCGCTCGAAATCGACACCGCCATCGTTGCTGACGTGTATACCGAAGCCGTGAACTGGTCAGATCGTATGTGTGACGCAACGGTTCTCGACGCGAGTACGCGCAACGCGTAGGTCGGCGGTTCTTCCTTCCATCGCCGCCAGGCGGAATGGTCTCCTCTGGTCCTCTTCGCACCCCCTGCTAAACTGAAATTCTCCCCTGCTATTCATGCAACAGCCAGACAAAGTGTACGAGCCCCGGCGCTTCGAGCCGGGATGGGCCCAATGGTGGATTGAGCAAGATCTCTTCCGCGCCGACGCGCATCGCCCCGGCCCCGTATTCTCCATGGTCATTCCGCCGCCCAACGTCACCGGCTCGCTGCACATGGGCCACATGCTCGACCACACCATCATGGACGCTGCCACCCGCTGGCACCGCATGCGCGGCGACAACACCCTCTGGCTGCCTGGCACCGATCATGCCGGCATCGCCACGCAGATGGTTGTCGAGCGTCAGCTCGCCAAGGAAGGCATCACCCGCCAGCAACTTGGGCGCGAGGCCTTCGAACAGCGCGTCTGGGAGTGGAAGCGCCAATACGGCGGACGCATAACCGAACAGATGAAGGCCATTGGCGACAGCGTCGATTGGTCCCGCGAGCGGTTTACGCTATCGCCAGAGCTCTCCCCCGCCGTCACCGAGGCGTTCGTGCGCCTCTACGAGCGCGGCCTGATCTACCGCGGCAGTTACATGGTGAACTGGTGCCCGCGCTGCCACACGGCGTTGAGCGATCTTGAGACAATCCATGAGGATACCGAGGGCAGCCTCTGGCACATCCGCTATCCGGTGAATGGCACGGACGGTTTCCTCACCGTCGCTACCACGCGCCCGGAGACGATGCTGGGCGACACCGCCGTCGCCATCAACTCCCGTGATCCGCGCTATACCGATGTGCACGGCCGAACCGTCACGCTCCCGCTGATGAACCGCGAGATCCCGATTATTCTCGACGATCTGGCGGATCCCGAGTTCGGCTCCGGCGTGGTAAAGGTCACGCCCGCGCACGATCCCAACGACCTCGAAGCGGGCAAGCGCCACAACCTGCCGCACATCAAGGTGATCGACGAGGACGGCAACATGACCGCCGTAGCCGGCCCCTACGCCGGGCTGGATCGCTTTGAGGCACGCACGCGGATCATCGAAGATCTTGAAAAGCTCGGCCTGCTGGAAAAAGTCGTGCCGTACTCGGTGGCAATCAGCAAGTGCGACCGTTGCAAGACCATCGTCGAGCCGCTGGTTTCCACGCAGTGGTTCGTGCGCACGAAGCCGATGGCCGAAAAAGTGATCGCGGCGGTGGAAGATGGCCGTATCCGCTTCGTTCCCGAAAACTGGAACGCCACGTTCTTCAACTGGATGCGCAACATCCGCGACTGGTGCATTTCGCGACAGCTCTGGTGGGGCCATCGTATCCCCGCGTGGCATTGCGGCGCGTGCCGTGAAATCATGGTTGCTCGTGAGGTGCCCACGGATTGCCCGAAGTGCGGCTCGTGCGAACTCACACAGGACACTGACGTGCTCGACACCTGGTTCAGCTCGGGTCTGTGGCCGTTCTCCACGCTCGGCTGGCCGAACGAAACGGCGGATCTGAAAGCTTACTACCCGACCTCGGTTCTGATCACCGCCTACGACATCATCTTCTTCTGGGTGGCGCGCATGATGATGATGGGCATCGAGCTTACTGGCGAGGTTCCCTTCCGCGAAGTACACATGCATGGCCTCGTGCGCGACAAGGACAAGAAGAAGATGTCCAAGACGCGCGGCAACACCATCGACCCACTGGACATCAATGAGAAATACGGCACCGACGCCGTTCGAATGTCTCTGCTGATGGGTGCCGGCGCGGGCACCGACATCGTCTACACCGAGGACCGCCTGACCACCGCGCGCAATTTCGCCAACAAGCTGTGGAACGCGGCCCGCCTGATCTTCATGAACATGGAGCGCAGCGGGGTGGAACCCTGTCTCGCCGATCCGGTGCCGCCCGACGCGATGGAAGACCGCTGGATGTTCAGCCGCATTAATCAGACGGCTGCCAGCGTCGCCGCCCTGTTCGAGCAACATCGTTATAACGAAGTGGCCCAGGAGCTCTGGCACTTGTTTTGGGACGAGTTTTGTAACTGGTATCTCGAAGTGAAGAAGCTTCGGCTGGCCGAAGACACCGGCCTCGACGAAGACTGGCGCAACCTGCTATACGCGTTCAGTTCGATTCTTCGCTTCCTGCATCCCCTCATCCCGTTCATCACCGAAGAGCTCTGGCATCGGCTGGATCCATCGGGCGGCTCAATCGCGCTGGCTGCGTATCCGCGGGCCGATCTCGAGCTGGCGGCCTCCGAGAACCCAGAGCGTGACATGCAGTTGTTCCAGATCATCGTCACCGAGGTTCGCAATTTGCGAGCCGATCAAAAGCTGGACAAAAAGCTTCCTCTCAGTGGGACGCTTGAATGCGCTGCGGACGCCTTTGAGCTGGCGGGGCGCGAAATGCCTATCATCGAGAAGTTAGCGAATGTGAAACTTGCGCTGAAACCGGCGCCCTCGTTCAAGCTGACGCTACACATTCCCGAAGCGGATAAATCGGCCACCCGCGCCCGATTGGAGAAGGAGATCGTACAACTCCGCAAGGTGATCGCCGGGATCGATGCGCAGTTTGCCGATGAAAAATCTCTCGGTCGCAAGCCCGAGCACATCGTCAACGGCCTGCGCGAGAAACGTGACGGCTATGAAGGGCAATTGACGAAAGCGCAGGTTGCCCTCGATGCTCTTTGACGTTTCGCACCGCGACGCGCGGGAGGTCGTGGAACGCGCGCTCGCGGAAGACGTCGGGCAGGGTGACATCACCACGGACCTCACTGTTGGCGCCGGCCGCCACGCCACCGGCACTTTCTTCGCTAACGAGCCGATGGTCCTGGCTGGCGTCGAGCTGCTGCCGCTTATATACAATGCTCATTCCGGCGTCGATGACATCGACATTCACCGCCTCAGCGGTTCCCACCTGATCGCGGGCGTGAAGATCGCCGACGTCCGAGGTCCTGCCGCCACCCTGCTTACTTGCGAGCGTGTCGCTCTGAACTTCCTGCAACGCCTGAGCGGCATCGCAACGCTGGGCAACCAATATGTGCGCGCGGTGGAGGGTACACGCTGCCAGGTGCTGGACACGCGCAAGACGACACCGGGCCTGCGGCGATTGGAGAAGATGGCTACGGCTGCTGGCGGCGTAACCAATCACCGCATGGGTCTTTACGACGCGGTGCTCATCAAGAACAACCATATTACGGCGGCAGGTGGTGTGACGGCTGCACTCGAGGCTGTGCAGAAGGCGGGCATCCCTTCCGAAATCGAAGTCCGCAGCCGCCAGGAACTTGACGAAGCGCTCAACGCGGGCGCGAAGCATCTGCTGCTCGACAACCTGACGCCCGAGGAAGCAGCCGAGTGGGTCCGCGTCATCGACGGCAGGGCGACCGCGGAACTCTCCGGTGGCATCACGCTGGAGACTGCGCGAGCTTACGCGGAAGCCGGCGCCGACTTTATCTCGGTTGGGGCTATCACTCACTCCGCCCCGGCGGTGGACATCAACTTCTTCCTGGAGCTCGCATGACCATGTACGGCTGCACCCAATGTGGCGCAGGGCCATGCTCTGCGCGGGGCACTCAGCTTCGCCTGACCACGAGCTTGCTGCGGATTAGCACCAGAAATCCATGCCCTTTGATCTAGCCAGCGTGCGTGCTTTCCTTCCGAGCCGCGACATTCGCTGGCACGAATCCACCGGCACAACCATGCACGAGGCCGCAGGGCTGGCGGCTGCCGGAGCGCCTTCCGGCACGGTGGTTGGCGCGGATCAGCAGACCGCCGGCCAGGGCCGTTTCGGCCGGCACTGGCACTCCCAACCAGAAACGGGTCTGTACTTTTCGGTGATTCTGCGGTTTCCATTCGCTGTGGCCGAGACTCCGCTGGTCACCATGGCTCTCGGTCTGGCCGCGCGAGAGGCCATCCTCGACGCCACCGGCATAGTCTGCGACCTCCGTTGGCCCAACGATCTGCTCCTCGCCGATCGCAAGTGCGCGGGCATTCTTACCCAGATGGAGAGCGGGGCGGTGGTGGCGGGCATCGGCATCAACGTGAATCACGCCGAGTTGCCACCAGACATCGCCAATATATCAACGTCCCTGCGAGTCGCCGCCGGGCGCGCTCACTCGCGCGAACAGCTTCTGATCCGCTTGCTGCCGGCCATCGACGAGTGGTGCAGCCTGCTCGCTCGGGAAGGCAAAGAGCCCATCCTGCGGGTCTTCGCCAAATCCTCCAGCTACGTGGCCGGCCGGCGCGTCTCCGTCGAGATTTCCGAAGGAGAAACTCTCACCGGGACCACCGCCGGACTAACCTCCGATGGCTTTCTCACGGTCCGCGACGATCGCGGCAAAGAGCATACAATCGTAGCCGGAGGGGTTCGCCCAGCCTGATGCTGCTCGCTCTTGATGCAGGCAATACCAACGTCACCATCGGTGTCTTCAGCGACGACCGCAACCTGATCGCTCGCTGGCGCCTGCGCACTGTCCACGACCAGACCGCGGACGAATGGGGCATTCTCATCCTCAATCTGCTGTCCATGTCTTCCCTGGGTGCGGCTGCGATTGATAGCATTGCCATCTCCACGGTGGTGCCGCCCCTTCGCTCGCCGCTGGCCGAGATGGCCGAACGCTATTTCCACGTGCAGCCGCTCTTCATTGATGAAAAGACCGACACCGGCCTTACCATTCGCTATGAGAATCCGCGCGAGGTTGGCGCTGATCGCATCGTCAACAGCCTGGCTGCGTTCGACAAATACGGCGGCCCGTGCGTGATCGTCGACCTGGGCACCGCCATAACCTTCGACGCCATATCCGCGAAAGCCGAATACCTTGGCGGAATCATTTTCCCGGGTATTGGCATCTCCACGGGAGCGCTGTTCGCTCAGACCGCTCGCCTGCCCAAGGTGGACATCCGCGATCCCGGCAAGCTCATCGGGACCAACACCGTGGGCAGCATTCAATCGGGCCTGTTTTGGGGCTATATTGCGCTGATAGACGGCTTGCTGGAGAAACTGATCGGGGAACTTGGCGCGGATACCAAAACGGTCGCCACGGGCGGACAGGCGAAACTGATCTTCGAGTCGTCAAGGCTTCTGCAGCATCTCAACGATGACCTCACGCTGGAGGGACTGCGTATCGCATGGGATCGCAGTCAGCGCCGGTGATACCGGAGCCGGTGGACGATGCCCAGGACTGGCCATGCAACTACTTCAACTACTTCACCGAAATCGAGGAACACTTCCAGCGCGCCCGCGGAACCGGTCTCTTTCTTCTTTCGCCGCTCGATTGGGCGCTGATCGAGAGCTGGAAAAACGCCGGCGTCCCTCTGGAAGCGGTTCAGCGCGGCATTGATGCGGCGTTCGAAAAGTGGCGATCCGGCGGTAAGACGCGAACACAGATGGTGAACAGCCTCGCCTGGTGTTCTCAGGCGGTTATGGGCGAAGCCGAGCAGATGGCTGGCACCGCCGAGGCGCGGTCGAAGAGGCAGGAAGTGGCGGCGCCCTTCCAGGTGGAAGATCTCAAAGTCTTCCTTGAACGCAATATGAGCGCACTGGGCGCTTCGGGCGGCTTTGAGGAGGTCGCCGCCGGCCTGCGGAAGCTTCTCTCCGAGGCGGACGTGCTGTACGGCGACCTGGAACAGATGGAGCAGCGCCTTAGCGCCCTCGAAGACAAGATGATCGCCATAGCTCGATCACGCCAGACCGAGGAGGCGCTCTTTCGGGCGCGCCGCGACCTCGACCAGCAACTGAAGCCGTATCGCGGCAAAATGAGCGCTCCCCAGGTGGCCATGCTGGAAAAGCAGTACCTGGAACGCCGCCTGCTTGAAGATGCCGGACTGCCCCGTCTCAGCCTCTTTTACCTGGGCTGACGCCCGGTTACGAAAGGTTCACCCGGATGGGAACAAGTTCTCCGTCGCAGACATCCAAACCTCTGATAGACTGCTGTGAGAACGATTTGGCACTGCAAGCGGTTGCGAGTCTTTCCATGGATTCGCTATACTCCGCATTGCATTGATCTTCGCCGTTAAAGGGATCTGGATCGGCTCCGTAGCATCCGAAGTTCCGGCAGCGGACACGATATTGATCGGGAGGCACAGTTTAGTGAAAACGAAGAGATTACGACTGGCTGTCGCGGTATGCGGAATTGTGAGTTTCGTGTCACCGGCACTTATTCTTGCCGCTGGCGTCCAAGCCCAAAGCCAGGCCCCGAGCCAGCCTGCCCAGAAGAATTGGAAGGACCGCGACGAGTACGACCTGTACACCAGCATCACGTCGGAGGCCAACGCCCAAAAGAAGCTGGACCTTCTGGACCAGTGGACAAAGAAGTATCCGGCCACGGACTTCAAGACCGAGCGCACTACGCTCTACCTCACCACTTACGTGGCGCTGAGCCGTCCCAAGGATGCGATCGCCTCCGCAAAGCAATTGCTGCTCGATAATCCGAAGGATTTCACCGGGCTCTACTACATCACGCTGCTCACGCTACAAGTGCTGGACACCAGTCCCGCGGCTCTGGATGATAGTGAAAAGGCGGCCAACGGGCTGATAGGCGCGCTGGACGACCAGTTCGCCGCCGCCAAGAAACCGGCCCAGGTGAGTAATGCCGATTGGGCCAAGGCCCGCAGCGATACAGAGGCTATGGCTCACACCACCCTCGGTTGGGTGGCGATGCAAAGGAAGGATGACGCGAAAGCCGAACAGGAGTTCACAAAGAGCCTGCAGTTGAGTCCTGGTTCGGGACAGGTATCCTATTGGCTGGGTACGGTGATTCTTGAAGAGAAGGACCCGGCCAAGCAGGCTGCGGCCTTATTCGACTTCGCTCGTGCCGCAGCCTACGATGGGCCCGGGGCGCTCGCGCCAGCGGGACGCCAGTCGGTCGAGCAGTATCTCGAAAAGGTCTACACCTCCTATCACGGAAGCAAGGATGGTCTCGATGACCTCCAGGCGGCGGCGAAGACCGCAGCTCTGCCACCGGCGGACTTCAAAATCAAGAGCGTCGAAGACATTGAGAAAGAGAAGCTCGCGGCGCAGCAGAAGCTTGCCCAGGACAATCCAAGTCTGGCGCTTTGGCTGAATATCCGTACGGCGCTAACGGGTCCCGATGGAGCAAGCTATTTCGCGACGAATATGAAGGGTGCCCAGACGCCCCCCTTCACCGGCAAGCTCATTTCGGCCACTCCTGAGACCAAGCCGAAGACCTTGGTTCTGGCCATTGCCGACAAGGATAACCCGACTCCAACCGCGGACGTTACCATCAACCTGGATTCACCGTTGCCCGGCAAGGCTGAGGGCGACACATTCATTACCTTCCAGGGCATTCCGGACAGCTACACAGCGAGCCCATTCATGGTTACCTTCAACGCGGAAAAGGCTGGGATAACCGGCTGGACCGGCAAAGCAGAGCCGGCTCACCATCCCGTCAGAAGGCGTCCGGCGGCACAGCAGTAGTTGCCGTCCGTGGTTTTTCCGCGGCATCGGCCTGCGAAAGGCTGTACATGACACGCTCCCCGAAGCTCAGGGGAGCGGTCGTGTTTTTTGCGGCCTGGTAATACTGCATGAATCGGCATAAGCGGGCAGAACAGAATTCGCGGCGGACACCCGGGAGGAAAAAGAGAGTAAGCAGAAATACAATCCCGCCGCAAGCGATCCGGTTTGTCGAAAACCACTTCACACCGATTGAGACGAGAGAAAACAACAGGCGTTAGCCGCCGGGCCTTACTAATATCAGTCAGCTTCCGCCGCGTCGATGTCGCGCGCCGGGTTCTCGAATTTCGTGCAGTGCTTCAGGAAGAAGAGGTTTACCCGCCCAATTGGGCCGTTGCGCTGTTTGGCTACCAGCAATTCCGCCTTGCCTTTCAGATCCTCGCGGTCCGGCTTATAGACTTCCTCGCGAAAGATGAAGGCCACCAGGTCGGCGTCCTGTTCGATGGATCCCGACTCGCGCAGATCGCTCAATTGCGGCCTGTGGTCTCCCTGACGCGTTTCCGGCGCACGGCTCAACTGCGAGAGCACCAGCATGGGCACTTTCAATTCCTTGGCCAGCAGCTTGAAACCGCGTGACAGCGAGCTGACCTCGGCGTTGCGGTTTTCAAAGCGGCCGCGGCCGGTCATCAGTTGGAGGTAGTCGACAATCACCAGGTCCAGGCCGCTCTCGCTGCGCAGGCGCCGTAGTTTGGCGTGAATGTCCATGATGTTGATGCCGGAGGTGTCATCGATGAACAGCGGGGCCTTCACCAGTTCGTTGGCGGATTGTTGCAACTGGCGCCGCTCGTCCTGGTTGAGATAACCGGCCCGGAACTTCTGCTGATCCACCCTCGCGCCCGCGCAGATCATGCGTGTAAGCAGCGACTCTTTGGACATCTCCAGGGAAAAGACGGCCACTGTTTGGCGCGTGTTCGGATTGGTTGCCACATGCTGCCCTATGTTGAGCGCCAACGCGGTCTTGCCCATGGACGGGCGTGCCGCGAGAATCAGCAGCTCACCGGGGTGCAGGCCACCAGTCATCTCGTCGAGCTTCAGATAGCCGGTGCTGAGCCCCTTGATGCGCTTGCTGGGATCGAGAAACGCGTTGATGCCACCCTCGTACCCCCGAATGATGTTGTCGGGATTCACCAGCGCGTCCGACGCTCGCGAGTCGCCCAGCTTCAGCAGATTCTCTTCGGCGCCGGCCAGAATCTCGTTGGGATCGTCCTCGCCGATGAAGCAGCGGTCTATCAGCTTCTGCGAGCTGAAAATGATACGCCGCAGCAAAGACTTGTCCTTGACGATGCGCACATAACTTTCGAGATTGGCGATGTGCGGCAGCCCATCATCCAGTGAGACCAGATAGCTGAGGCCATCCACGGATTCAAGCTGGCCCTGCTTCATCAGCTCGTTAGCCAGGGTGACGCGATCAATACGCTCGCCGCTCTCGAACAGGTCGGTCATCCGCTGGAAGATGCGGCGGTGCTTCTCCAGACTGAAGTCATCGGGCTCCAGTACGCCGGCCGTCTCGATGAACGTCGAGTCGTCCAGCAGGATAGAGCCGAGTACGAATCTTTCGGCGTCGAGATTCGCCGGAAGTCCTTTTGCGAGTGCCAGGTCGGGAGCTGCCATGAGGGGGACGACTCTTACCTTAGCGGGCGCGCACCACCGGTGCCATCTTTGTGGAAGGCTGCGTGTTTGCTTGCGCTTACGCTCTGCATAAGCCTTTGCAAAACGTTGTGGAAAACGCCCCCGCCCGGCGGGACCGCAACCATCCCCGAATCATCCAGATGCGCACGGGCACGCGAGGTTATCCGCAAACAGAACGCCTCCCGATTGTTTTATATCATAGCCCATCGGTCTGGGGGATGGCAGAAGGGTTTCACGGTATAATTCCCCCACGGTGGCTCGATTAGCAAGCAGGGGACTTTTGTCCGCCGTCACTGCGTTTTGTGCGCTCGGCATGGTCAATTGCGGTTTCTTTCGGGATTCCAGTAACGAACCGGTCGCGAAAACGGCGCTCTCGGCCGAAGAGAATAACTTCCCGTCAATGACGCCGGAACAGTGGCTGAACCTGTCATTGACCCGTTATCAGCACCATAAGTACCTGGAATCGATCGCCGCCGCCCAAACGGCAGTTTACCTGCATCCGAATAACGCGGAAGCCTACAACAACATGGGTGCTGCTTATGCCTCCCTGCACCTCTGGGATCTGGCGATTCAGGCAGACGTACAGGCGTTGCATTGCCGTCCTGATTTCCCTCTCGCGCGCAATAATCTCCTATGGGCCACGGAGCAGAAGCGTCTTGGCGTCCACTGAGAGACTCACCCCTGAAGCTGTTGCCATGCCTGGGGGGCTGCATCGCGACCTCTGGTTCCGTCTGACCTTGATCGCTGCCATCGGGCTGGGGATCTTCCTGCGCTCCCAGCACATGACTGACGTAAGATCGCGCAGCCCCGACGAGCGCATTTACACAAACTATGCCGCCTGCCTGGCCGATGGGGGCCTGACGTGCTATCGCGAGTTGTTCAAGTCCTATAACTCCGAGCGTCTACAGTGGGACTATCCATCGCCGTCGCGCTTTGGCTACGTTTTCCTCACGGCGGCCGTAATGGAAGTCACTGGCGTGCGCAATCCAAGAGCAGGGGCAGCCGTTTCCTGGCTCTCCAGCGCACTCTCTCTGATCCTCCTGGCCACGTTGGGCATCCGATTTCTCAACCGTCCGGCCGCACTACTCGCGGTGGCGTTCCTGGCGTGCTCGTTCCCCGAATTAGCCATGGCCCGCCGTGCCTGGCAGGATTCGCTCTTCGGCTTCCTTGGCTTGTTGCTCGTGTATGTCACCTGCGAGATTACGCGTGCACCACGGCGGAAGAGTCTTTACATCGCGCTATTCGTCGTAGGGACTTACAGCCTGCTCATCAAAGAAACTGCGTATGTCTCGTTGGCGGTATGCGGACTTTGGCTGGCCGGCGTGCTGCTCTTGCGTGAGCATTCGTGGAAGTTCTTCGGTGTGCTGCTCTTAACCGGCGTCGCATCCCTGGCCGCTACTCTCGGAGTGTGGGTGATCGTAGCGGGCGGTGTTGCGCCCGCCGCCGAGGCGACAGTGCATCAGGCCCGCGCACTTAGCGGAAACATTTACGCCATTCGGCATCTGTCCGGTCCTTGGTATCAGTTCTTCTACTTGCTATGGATCACCGGCCCCCTTACCGCTTTTACGGCGCTTGTTGGCGTGGCACTGGCGCTACTCGCCCACATGCCGGCGGTAAAGAATCGCCTGCCAATGCACGGTTGTGAGGCGATGCGGATTGCGGCGCTGATGACGCTAGTATTCGTAGCGCTGGCCAGTTTCGGGCCCAATCTCCAATATCTCCGGTTCATTAGCCCGGCCGATGCGACGTACTGCTTGCTGGCGGGGATGGGGTTCTGGTGCCTGATCTCCATCGCTCGGACGGTTGTCCGCCCCGACTTACTAGTGACTCTTCTCGCTGTGCTGGGTCTGACTTTGGAAACCATTCGGAACTACCATGCATTCACTCAGGTTGTGGTCGGTTCGGGCATGCAGGATCTGGCTGCGTCGAGTATCCGGGCGGTGATGAGCAGGTAGGTCATTTGACACGCCCTTGCTATTCTGGAGTTTCCCGATGTGGCGAGCCTTTCTTACCGCACTCGTAGTGTCCCCGTGCTTTGCACAAACCAACACCCCGGACAACACGCCCGTGATCCCGCCGCAGAAGGAAGTCGTGGTAGTCACTGGAACCTTTGAACCCATCCCGCTCGAAGAAGCCGACCGCAACGTTGATGTTTTCACCGTGAATGGCGGGCGTCTGCTGTACGATTCCTTCGCCGATTACCTCAAGCTGGACTCCTCGGTGGACATGCAGGAGAGGGCCCCCAACACCGTTCAGTCCGACATTTCCATCCGCGGGGGTACGTTCGGCCAGACTCTGGTGCTGTTGAACGGCATGAGCATCAACGACGCGCAGAGCGGTCATCACAATATGGATCTCCCGCTCCCACTTGACGCGGTCTCCGAACTCCAGGTCCTCAACGGTTCCGGGTCGGCCGAATACGGCTCGGACGCGGTGGGCGGCGTGGTCAACATCCTGACCCGGCAACCGTCGGACGATCCCGAATTGCGTCTGCGCGGGGCGCTGGGCAACTTTGGAGTGAACGAAGAGGGCGGTTCGCTTTCGCTCGGTGACGACGGCCTTAGCGAACAGCTTTTCGCCGCGCGCGACTTTTCCACGGGCTTTATCCCGGACCGCGACTATCGCGATCTTGACCTCACCTCCATCAGCCACGCCAAAACGCGCCTCGGCTTCACCGACCTGCTGCTCACCCTCAGCGATCGCCCTTTCGGGGCGGACCAGTTCTACGGCGACTACCCCTCGTGGGAGCGCACCAAGGGTTGGTTCGCTTCCATCCGCCAGGAGCTGGGTCCCAACACCGAAGCGGACTTCGCCTATCGCCGCCATACCGATCTCTATGTCCTCTTCCGCTACGACCCGCAGATCTATACCAACCGACACTTGTTGGACAGCTACGAAGGTGCATTGCGGCGCAAGGACAAATTGCCTGTCGGCGGACATTTGAACTATGGCGCGGAATACTACGACGAGTCGATCGACAGCAATAACCTGGGAATTCACGCGCGCAATCACGAAGCCGTCTACGCATCGTGGGATACGCGGGCGGCGCGCCGCTTCTCGTTCATCCTGGGCATTCGCGACGACGTTTACGACGGCCTCAGCAATCAAGTGAGCCCTACCGCCTCTGCCGGGTACTGGTTCAATTCGAAGTTCAAGGCGCGCGCCTCGGTCAGCCGCGCCTTCCGGCTGCCTTCTTACACGGATCTTTATTACAGCGACCCATCCCATCTTGGAAACCCAAACCTGCGCCCCGAGAAATCATGGAATTACGAGGGTGGCCTCGACTACTTCGCCAGCCGGCGGTTCAAGGCGTCTGCAACTATTTTCCAGCGCCGCGATACCGACGTAATCGATTACGTTCTCGATCAGCAGACGGACATCTACCAGGCCACTAACTTTCAGCATTTGGTCTTCACCGGGTTCGAGGGCTCGGTAGAGGCGAAGCTGCATGAGAACGAAGTAGTCACGGTGAGCTACACCGGCCTGATCGGCGATCGCGCCAACATCGGAGACGTGATCTCGTTGTACGTGTTTAATTACCCGGTCAACAACGCTGTGGTGAGCTGGCAGGGTTCTATTCGTTCGTGGCTGGTGGGGCGAACGCGCATTGGCGTCCTGGACCGTTATGCCAGGAATCCTTATGCCATCTGGGACGCCTCGTTCGCCCGGCCCAACGGGCGGGTGCGTCCCTTCCTGCAATTCACAAATCTCACCAACACCGCTTACCAGGAAGTGCTGGGAGTGTCCATGCCGGGGCGTGCCGTAGTGGGCGGCATGGAAATCGTCATGCGTCTGCCGAGATGAGTATGGAAGAGAGCGAAAGGCTAACTTTGATCGACGCCCTTCGTCAGAGCCGGCAAACTTTTCTGAACGCGCTGGAGGGCGTGACCGAAGCGGAGGCTGTCGCGAAGCCGCAGCCGGACCGGTGGTCGATCCTGGAATGCGCCGAACACGTAGCCTTCGTGGAGAGCCGGATGCTCCAATTGGTCAGCAACGGATCACCCATCACAGACTCCGCGCAGGACGGCCACAGCCGGGAAGAGCGTTTTCGGAAAGGCGCACTCGACCGGAGCAGGAAGTTTGTCGCGCCCGAGTTGGCGCGGCCGCGCGGACGTTTCGCCTCGGTGTCCGAGGCGGTTGACCAATTCATGGACAGTCGGGAACGCTCCATTCGCTACGTTGAGTCATGTTCGGAAGACCTGCGGAGTTTGTCGACCCTGCATCCAGCGTTCGGACCGATCACGTGTCAGGAGTGCCTGTGGTTGCTGATCGGACACCCAGTCCGGCACGCTGAACAAATTCGTGAGATCCGCGAGCTGGCGCCGGGACGAGCGATTTCAAGCGAGTAGCACCGCTTTCGCTCGAAACATCTCGACCGGCGGATAGTAACGGTACTTTTGGAAGGGTTTTTGCCCCGCGGGCTGTTTACAGAATTCTTACAAGTTGCGTACAATTGGAACCCGGAGGTGGCGCTTGCAGAGCCGTTGGGTTACCGCGGTTTCATACGCAACCTTACTATCGGTGACCTCGGCATGGGGAGGGGTTCCCGAAGCACGACGCACCAGCCGTTCGTTGCTGTACGCAGCTGATTTCACTGGCATCGACGTCGGCGCCCGGATCAACGCGGCATATGCTTCGCTGCCGCCTTCCGGTGGCGCCATCATCGTCGAAGAGGGTGGATTGTTCTCAACGCCGGTCTTGTTTTCGACACCCGACAAGCCGGTACTGCTGAGCGGCCTGCCCGGCGACGCAGTCACCCTCACGTGGACCGGAACCGGCGCCGCCATGACCTTCGATTACGGCACCGGACACCGCATCGGCCATGGCTTGCGCGATCTCACTCTGACCGGCCCCGGGAACGTTACGCGCACCATTGGTGTGGTCTTCGGCGGCGCAAACGGCGCCGAGGGTATAGACTTTCGCGACTTCAAGATACAGAGCTTCGGCGTGAACCTGCAGATGGGCTCGCACACGTGGCTGGCGAATTTCGACCACGGCATGGTCCGCGATGGTGGTATCAATGTGTTGCTGCCCGCCGGGCTGGTGGAGGCGGGAGAACAGATCGCATTCCATCACGTGACGTTTGCCGATGCGCCCCCGCCGCACAGCAACAGCGTCTGGGTGCAGGGCGGTGGTCAGGAAGTCGTCTTTACCGATTGCTCCTTCGACCAGGCGCAACTGCGCATCGGCAACGGGGTCATGTCCGCGGCTCAAGTGGTCGTGCAGGGCACTCACTTCGAAAATCCGAATTGGTCGTCGAGCGGATCGGTCCCATATGACTACATCGTTTTGGACGACCTTCCGGGCAATCTGCTGCGCCTCACCGACAGCTATCTGCTGCAAGACGCGCCCGTGGGCGGGCCAGCGCGCTTTCTGATGTTGAACGGAGGACGTCTGGTACTGTGCGGCATTGGCATGTATACGCCCGCTGGTTCGCCACTCATTAACTTTGCGGTGTTGGCCAATGGGGCTACCGTGCAGAGTTGGGGATTCAACGACCTGAGTGGCAACATCAGCGGGCCCGCGTTCGGGAAGGATTGAGCCTCGCCATTGGCGGATGTGAGGCCTCCGGGAAAGAGGCCCACGGTTGAGCTTGTCGCACGGGAGAGTCGCGAATACGACGGAAGGTTCTACCGCCGCCGCCGGCCGCGGATTCTCAACACCGGCGCGGCATTGAACGCCGCTTCGAGGATGTCCGCCTGTTCCTCGGTGTGCCGCTTCAGCGATCCCGCCGCTGGACTGGCGGATTCGGCCCGGCCGAGGTACCGTAGCGGCCGCTTGCCCTCCAGAACCGCGCCAATCACGTCCTGCACAAACTCCCACGCGCCCATGTTGCGCGGTTCTTCCTGCACCCACACCACCTCGGCCGACGCCGGATACCGCAGCACCGCTTCCTTCATCTCGGCCGCGGGGAACGGGTAGATCTGCTCCAGTCGCACGATGGCCACATCGTCCACCTTGCGCTGCTCGCGGCTGGCCACGAGGTCGTAGTAGATCTGGCCCGAACAAATCAGCACGCGGCGCACGCGCGCCGGGTCGTCAATCAAGCCATCCTGCAGCACCTCGGAAAAACGGCCGGCGGCGAAGTCGTCCAGAGTGGAAACCGTGCGTGGGTTGCGCAGCCCGCGCTTGGGCGTAAAAATAATGAGCGGCTTGCGCATGGCGCTCTGGCCGGGCCCGCCGTACATCTGGCGCCGCAACAGATGAAAATACTGCGCGGGCGTACTGCAGTTGCACACCTGCAGATTGTCCTCTGCGCACAGTTGCAGGAAGCGTTCGATGCGCGCGCTGGAGTGCTCGGGACCCTGACCCTCGTAACCGTGCGGAAGAAGCAGGACGATCCCGCTGGGCTGTCCCCATTTCGATTCGGCGCTGGCAATGAACTGGTCGATCATGATCTGCGCGCCGTTAGCGAAATCGCCGAATTGCGCTTCCCAGATCACCAGCCGCAAAGGATCGCCCACGCTGTAGCCGAACTCGAACCCCATTACCGCGTACTCGCTCAGCGAGCTATCCACCACATCGAATGGCGCCTGGCCAGGCTCGAGGTGTTGCAGCGGGACATAGTTGTGGCCGTCCTCGAAATCGTAGTATTCGAGATGTCGCTGGCTGAAGGTGCCGCGCGCGCTGTCCTGCCCGCTGAGGCGCACGGGCGTTCCTTCCAGCACCAGACTTCCGAAGGCCAGCGCTTCTCCGGTAGCCCAATCCGCCGCACCGCCGTCCAGAAGACTACGGCGTTTGTCCAGGAAGCCCTTGAGCTTCGGATGAACGTGGAAATTCGCGGGGAAGGTGACCAGGCCACGCAGGATTCTACCGATGGCCAGCGGCGAGATGGCGGTGTGCGGCCTTGTTTTCGTGACGTCGCCGGAAGGGACTGCGCTCAGCTCGTCCCCCTGGTATTTCTCGGCGTGCTTGCGCGCCGCGTCGTAGATGTTGTTGAGGCGCTCGGGAACTTCCGCGCGCATCTCCTCCACCCGTTCGGCGGTCACCACGTTATCGCGGACCAGACGCTGGGAATAAAGCACCGCCACCGAAGGATGGTCCTTGATCCTGCGGTACAAAAGCGGCTGGGTGTAGCTCGGATCGTCCCCCTCGTTATGGCCATGCCGGCGATAGCACACCATGTCGATGACGATGTCTTTCTTGAACGCCTGGCGGAAACCGTAGGCGAGCTGCGCCGCGCGCAGGCACGCTTCCGGATCGTCGCCATTCACGTGCAGAATGGGCGCCTGAACCATGCGGGCTACGTCGGTGGAGTACGTCGCCGAGCGCGATTCCTGCGGGTTGGTGGTGAACCCTATCTGGTTGTTGATGACAATGTGGACGGTGCCGCCGGTGTGATACCCGGAGAGCTGCGAAAGATTCAGCGTCTCGGCCACCACGCCCTGGCCGGCGAAGGCCGCGTCGCCGTGAATCAGGATAGGGATCACGCGCTCGCGCCGCTCGTCACCCATACGATCCTGCTTCAGACGGACAATGCCCTCAACCACCGGATCCACGGCTTCGAGATGACTTGGGTTGAACGCCACCGCGACAGTGATTTCGTTGCCTTCCGTGGACCGGCGCCTCCCGCTGGCGCCTAAGTGGTACTTCACGTCGCCGGAGCCCTGGGTACTGTCCGGGTCCACGTTGCCTTCAAACTCGGAGAAGATCTGCACGAGCGATTTGCCAACGATATTGGCCAGCACATTGATGCGGCCGCGATGGGACATGCCGATGACCGCTTCCTGAACGCCGCTGTCGGAGGCGCGTTCCAGCGTCTCGTCGAGAATGGTCATGGCTGATTCCGACCCTTCCATGGAGAAGCGCTTGTGTCCGATAAACCGGTTCTGCAGAAAGTGTTCGAACTCTTCCGCCTCAATCAGACGATTGAGCGCGCGTACGCGAGTGGCAGTGTCCAGCTCCCAGCGGTTGCCCGTGGGCTCCATATGCGCCTCCAGCCATTCCCGCTCCTCGGGATGCTGGATGTGCATGTACTCACAGGTCAGGGTGCCGCAGTAGGTCTGCCGCAGCATCTCCAGAATTTCACGGAGCGGAGCGTATTTGCGATGCTCGCTGGCCGCAAAGGTGCCCGTGTGAAATTCTCGATCGAGATCCCAGATGGTCAGACCGTAAGTGGCGGGGTCCAGATCGGGGTGGTAGGGCCGATCCGTGGAAAGCGGGTCGAGTTGGGCCATCAGATGGCCGCGCACGCGATACACGCGGATCAGTTGCAGAACCGCCGCCTGCTTGGCGGCCTCGTCGGCGCGCGACAGGCCGGGAGCGGCCATTTTCTCGCGCTTGTCCACCTCCCATCGCACCGGTTTGAACGGGACGTGGATGTCCTCGTAGATCTGCTCGTAGAAGTCGTCCTGGCCTTCCAGCAACTCCTGCAGGCGGGCCAGAAACAGGCCCGATTCGGCGCCCTGGATGATCCGGTGGTCGTAGGTGCAGGTAACCGTCATCACCTTGCTGACTCCGAGGTTGTTGAGCAGTTCGGCAGGCATTCCACGGAATGCCGCAGGGTAATCGATGGCGCCGGTTGCGATGATGGCCCCTTGCCCAGGCATCAGCCGGGGCACCGAGGCTACGGTCCCTACCGTCCCGGGATTAGTCAGCGAGATGGTGGTTCCCTCAAAATCGGGGATACCCAGCTTACCGGTGCGGGCGCGCACTACGATGTCATCGAAGGCCTTCACGTACTGCGCGAACGTCATGGCGCCCGCATCCTTGATATTCGGGACCTTCAGTGAGCGTGAGCCGTCGCGGCCGGCCACGTCCACCGCAATGCCGAGGTTCGTCTTTGTGCGAATGGCGCGGAAGATTTCGCCGTCTCCGGCGGCAAAGGCGTGATTGAGTGCCGGGACTCTCTCTATCGCGCGCACGACGGCCCAGCCGATGAGCTGCGTAAATGAGATCTTGCCGCCGCCATTCAGCGTACGGTGGTCATTCAGGACGCGCCGGTTCTCTTCGATGGCCTTTACCGGAATCTGGCGCTGCGAGGTCGCCGTGGGGATGGTGAGGCTGGCCGTCATGTTCTCTGCGATGCGGGCGGCCGGACCACGCAGGGGTACAAGTTGTTCCCCTTCGACGGGTTGATGGCGGAGTGGCGCCGCCAGAGCCGGGGGCGCCGGTGTGGCCGCCAGAGCGGACGAAGATACCGCAGTCAGCAAACCAGACTCGCCATTGGCGGCTGCGTCAACAGTATGGCCATTCCCGTCAAAAACGCTTTTCCAGCTTTCGTCGACGGTCTTGCGGTCATGGAGGTATTCCAGGTACAACTCGTCCTCCAGCCAGCTATTCAGTACGGGGGTGCTTTTCTCAGACATGCGGTTGCGGCGGGGAAACCCTGCCTATATGATATCGGAGGCAGATGGAATCCCTATAGGCCACCGCGTCAACATTCCGCGTCCGGCGGGTCGAGCGGACCGCGTATGCGGATGGCTTCGGCCTCGAAGCCCTTCGCCGAAACGATGCGTCTCAGGCAGTCGATCTGACAGGTGTAGGCCGGAAACTCCACGACGACACGGGAAGCGCGATGGTAGATTTGCGGATTCACGGGAAAATCGATGGTGGTGAGGGCATCCAACACGTCTTCCAGGCGCCGGGGGCTGGTCAGAATGCGCACGGAGACCAAATCCCCTTCGCTCCCCCGGATGGGACCAGAAACAGGCGAAACGCTCACGCGGTACTCCCTTTGTGGCGATCCGGCCCAAGAAAAAACCCCCGGCTACAGGGTGCCGGGGGTCTGAATTTGCGAAGACCGACTCACCTTTAGCATTTTTTATCGTGGTTGCAATTAGCCAGCTCCAGCGTACGGAGCATAAATCAATCCACGTCGACTTAAGAATACCACCGGAAGCTGCTCGGATTCAAGGATCTGATCACAGCGCGCCCATGGCACGATGCAGTCTGGGCAGAAGCTGCCTCCGAATATTTGCGGTACTGATCGTACTGAAACATAACGAATCGATTGTGTCTTTACCAGCGTGCCCTCCAGGAACTATCCTGGTGGAAGCCATACGACTGTTTTAATATGTAAATCAATGTTATACGGAGATTTCCACAGGTTTCCATCAAGGGCCTATAGAAATCACCTAGGGATCTGGCTATAGTCTCTTACTTAGTACCTCCAGTACTTAAGTCAGTCGGGATCATTCCCCTTCAGACCACAGTGTGAACGTCCGGGGCGAAGTGTGTATCTGCCCGCGAGAGGATCGCTTGCGACAGGGCTTGCATTGCCTCGCAGGAGGGTTGCGACCCGACCCGGGTACCGGGCGATATTCCTCGCGGTTGTGCGAGTAGGGATATGGAAGTACCCAATGCCGGGAACAATAAAGAACCGGATCCACAGGCGATCCGGGAAGAGGGTGAAGCCGTGGAAGACCAGTCCAGGGAAAGGGGCGCCACCGAGGTGCCCAACAATTGGTCCGAGCTGGTGGAGCGGATTCGCCGCGACGACCCCTCCGGCATGGAGGAGCTCTACCGCGTCTTTGCACGAGGCATACGCTTCTACCTGTGCCGCCAACTCGGTCCGCAGGAGTTGGATGATCGCGTCCACGACACTTTTCTTATCGTTGTGCAGGCTATACGGCGCGGTGACCTTCGCGAACCCGAACGCCTGATGGGCTTCGTGCGCACTGTGGTTCGACGACAGGTGGCCGCGCACATTGACGAACTGGTGCACAGCCGCCGCGACGAGGTGGAAATCGATGTTAACACTCGGCTGGCCGATCTCACCTGGAATCCCGAAAGAACCTCGCATCCAGGGAGAACGTGACGCTGATGCGTCGCGTTCTGGAGTCCCTTTCCCGCCGAGACCGGGAGATTCTGATCCGCTTTTACCTCCAGGAGGAAAGTCAGGACCAGATCTGTCGCGATATGGAGCTGACCGAGACGCAGTTCCGGCTTCTGAAGTCGCGGGCGAAAGCGCGGTTCGGGGAACTGGGGAAGAAGAAGCTTCAACAGAAGGCGCTGGGCGCACTTTTTGTGAGAACCTACTCATCCATGCGCCACTAAACGCCCAGAGGCGTGGCCCCGGGCCCGTGCAGCGGGAGGCCTGTTGGTGGACCAGACGTGCCCAGTTGACCGACTCATTGCGAGAGGAAGTCAGGCACCTGACCGGGAGCAACTCAGTGCCATGCGTCGCCGATTTAGGACCAGTGCGGTTTCGAGATCGACTAAAGGCTCTAACCAAACGCCGTGGAGGTCGATATGAACGAGAAGGGCGAGATGACAGCCAACACAACGGTTTCCCATGACTCCGCGCCCGTAATCAATCGCCTCGCTCAACAGTCGCGCTTTGCCGCATTCTCGCCGGTGGCCGTTCGCCTGATGCGGCTTATCAACGAGGAGGCATCCTTCGCGGACCTGGCACGCCTCATCACCACAGATCCTTCCCTCTCTACCGAGGTGTTGCGGCTGTCCAATTCCGCCATCTTCAACCTGCGGGCCGAGATCAAGAGCATCCTTCACGCGCTGGCCATCATCGGCAGAGACCGGACCGAGATGATCGTATTCACGGCGTGTCTGTGGCGATTCCTGCCGCAGGCACCAGGCGGCGACCTCATCCGCCGTTGCTGGCGGCACAGCCTGACCTCGGCGCTGCTCTGCGAGCACGTGATCGATTCGGTCGGAAAGATTGATCACGCGTACACCGCAGCGCTGTTGCATGGCGTGGGGCAGCTCGCGCTGGTCACAGAGTTCCCCGCGGAGTACAACACCATCCTGGAATCGGCCACCAAAGAGGGAGCGGCGGTAATCGGTCTGGAAGAGGCCGAGTTCGGCTCTAACTCGTTCCAGATTGCCGAGGCGCTGTTCGATCGCTGGAACATGCCTGAAGATTTGCGCCAGTGCGCCACCTCGCGCTCGGTGGACCCGAGGAATAGGGAAATTGCTGATGTCGTGCGGGCGGGGTGCTATGTATCGGACAAACTTGGGTTCGCGGTGTGCCCGCACGGTTCGCACGAGCGGCTGGATGACACCGCCGATTCGCCCTTCGTAAAACGCCTGTTGAGCGTTCCGTGGTTATTGGAAGTGATCGCGGAAAAAGTCAACAAGATAGAGTGCAGTCTGATCTAGCGTACGCGGCTACTTCACCGCAACGGTGACGCCACTCTGGCTGGCAACTCCATTAATCACAACCTGTACAGGAACGCTCGGACTGGATGCGACACCCGGCGGGATCTGTGCATTAATCTGCATTACTCCGAACACTTCGCCGGGAGCCTGACCTGCGTAGTTCGTCACGGCGGGAATCCCGCCTATGGTGACCTGCACAGGGATGCTGGATCCCGAGGCCCCGGGGCGATGCGACCGTCCAGGGCATCCGCGTCGGTGGTCCCTGCGCCGGTCCCGAATATGCAGATCCAGTCGCCCACGCCTGCTGGATTGGCCGGGGTGACGAGCTGAGAGTTGACATCCAGGATAGCGCCGGAGCCGGAACCCGTTGGCGGCACTGTGAACAAGCCTGGGGCGCTGGCGGCGACAGGCATGGTCACGGAGGCGCTGGGAGTTCCGAGATATTCCACCTGCACCGATGTGCTGGTCTCGCCGGACACTGTGTAAGGCACAATCGCGGTGACGTAATCCTGGTACGTGTAGACAAGCGGCGCCGGAACGCCGTCAAACAGCACCCGCGTGCCGGACACGAAATTGTCGAAGAAACCAGGCGAGGACGTCTGGCTGTACTGCAAAGTGGAAGGCCCCATACCCTGGCCGAAAATGGTGACCAGCTCGCCCGGCGAAAGCGACCCTGCCTGAAAGCTGGCCGCGTTCACGATCCCACTTGGCAGAATAGTAGCCGGGGTCGTATTCAACTTGAAAAACACGACGCCATAGCCGGGCACTGTGGCTTCCAGATTGGGCATAGCTGCGGAAGTGACCGCCACCGGACCCGCCGTTGGATCGGTATCAGCATCGAGGGTAATCTGGGTCACTGACGCAAATGACCCCAGCGCGGAGACATCGAGCTCGAAAGTACGCGCATCGCCCGTGCCATTGTCTTCCGTGCCGGTGAGCAGCGCGTGATTGATTAGAGCCACCACAACCGAGCCGTCATCGTTGCGGATCGCGAACGCGTCCACGCTGACATTGTCGTCATCCTGGTTCTGCACCTGCAAGAAGTCGGCGCCCGGAGGCGACGGGAACAGGTGAGCCAGCCAATAGTCCACCCAATAGCTGAACTGCGTGCCGCCAGTGTTGTAGTCGACTTCGCCATACTGCATGTCAGCGTCGTGGTCCCAGTGGTGCAGGCTGGAAACGCCCACCTTTGCCAGGCGCTCAAACAAGAGCGGCCGCCAAGCGGCAAAGAACGGGCTGTTTCCGCGAAGATCGGTGACAAAAACCTGTCCGGGATTACAGACGCTCATGCCGTTACTATCGCTGTAATCCGCGTTCACGTTGTTCTCGGTAACCCAGATGGGCACGGCGGCAAGCGCTGCGTTCTGTTGCATGGACGAGCGGATCACGGAAATCTCGCTGGTAAACGTGTCGACAGCGCCAAATAGCTGCCAATCTTCGGTGGTCTGGTTGCAGGTTCCGTAGAAATGGGTGGCCACAACGTCCACCCGCGCCGTGACGTTCTGCACGAAGGTTGGCATGTAAGCGGCGGCCTGACCTGTGTAGTCGGAGAGTTCCACGGCGACGAAACGGAGGCTCGGATCAACGGCCTGCATGGCCGGCACCGTGAGGTTGTAGAGATTGGTGTACGCCTGCGGGGTCATCCCATTGCCGTTCGGCTCGTTGTAGATGCCCCACCAGGTGATGTGATAGGGCGTGGGCGATTGAAAGTGTGCGCCGCCGGCGTCGAAGCCTCCGGCGTTGAAGTAGCTGGCCAGATTGGCCGAGTAGGAGGCGAACGCGGGGAAATTCGAGGCTGCGACGCTGCCGTCGCTCGCGGTGATAAAGGGAGGCGGCACAATCTCGTATAGCGGGCTGTGGTCGGCCACCGACAGCACGGTCTGGTTCACTGCATCGTTTTCGCTGAAGTTCCAGGAGTTCGCACCGCTCTGTGGACTGCCACCGTCAATCGACTGCAAGTTGATGTGCTGCGGCGCCAATTGCCATAATACGTTGGCGTTCGACGGATGGCTTTGGAAGAACGTGTAGTCCCAGTCCGCCGGCTGGAACGACGTGGACAGGAACGTGTTCAGCCGTCCGTTTTGTCCGGAGGTCGTATCGATCTGATTGAGCACAGTGATCTGTACGGTGGAAGCGCCGTCGACGCGCACAATTCCCAGCAAAGCCGCCATCGTAGCTAGAATCAAGCGCATGTAAACCCCCAATGAATCACGCGGCTGACGCCGGTGTCTTCTTCGGTCTCCGCTGGAGCATTGGACTGCTCTTGCGGCTCACGGGTTGCCAGGCATCCCAGAGTTCTTCCGCATGGCGGACGAACTCGCGTGGCTTAGGCGCATAGAGCCGCTCCCCCAAATGCAAGGCACGATCGCGGAGATGCTTCTGCCGGTTGTCAACCGCGGCGAGAAGAGCGGACCCTTCCGGCGTGTCGGCGAGCGCCGCGATACGCTCCCGCAGCATGGCCAGATTGTGGTCGTCTCCCAGACAAGTCTCCAGCTCCTTGAGATTTCTCTCATATGATCGCGTGTCCCCGGTCCAGATTCCTCCCAGGAGCCGGACGTGATACCAGTGATCCTTCACCCGCTTACGCCACTGGTGAAAGGTTTCAACGGTCGGATTCTGCTTCACTCGAGCAAGCGCCTTTCGGCCACGGTGGAGGGTTCGATTGAGGCCGCTCGCGAGGGCGGCGAACCCGGCGGTATGGAGCGGCCAGTCACGGACTCGTCCGGCCACTTGTTCCAGCGCGAACGCGATTACCAACAGCTGCGCCGGAGCCAGTTCGCGAGTGATCCGCGTCCGGTCCCTTACAAGTCGCGTTCTCAATTGGGGGATAAGCCGCGAATCGATCTCGCCCGGGAGATGGGCGCTCAGGCTGTCGACGGTTTCCACGAGGACGGCGGCATCGCGCAAGGCGGCTACTTTTCGCGCGAGATCGCTCAGCAGATCGTTCCTGGCGCCGGCCACCCGTCCCAGTTCATCGGACATCAGCCGAATGACGGCTCGAACCTTCTTGATGCTCTTGCGTGCCTCGTGAACGGCTTCGTCGCGCGTGGAAGCCGCGGCATTGCGCAGCCGGCCGGCGCTGGATTCGAGTTGCTCGGTGACCACCCGGCGAATGGCGCGAGGAACCGGCTCGCCACGCTTGAACTGAAATGCCAACCGCCTGCCTCCTGCATATAGTATGGCGGAAGACAGATTAGCCGAATTGTCTCAGGCTTACTTCATGGCTTCGACGGCGCGATGGCGGACATCCACGCCCTGCACCAGGTAGACCACATCTTCGGCGATGTTGGTGGCATGATCGGCGATCCTTTCCAGATCACGCGCCACGAATATCAAGTCCAAAGCCGCCTGCACGGTAGCCGGGTCCTGCTGCATGAAGTTCACCAGCTCACGGTAAATCGTATCGCGCAGGCGATCGACTTCATCGTCGGAAAGCAACACAATCTTCGCCATTTCGGCGTCGCCGTTTACGAAGGCGCCGAGACTGCGTAGCAGCATTTGCTCCACCAGACCGGCCATCTTTGGGATGTCAATGAGCGGCTTCACCGGGGGCATGGAAATCAGGGAGAGCGCGCGTTCCGTGATGTTCACGGCCAGGTCGCCCATGCGTTCCAGGTCGGTGTTGATCTTCAGCGCTGCGGTCAGGAAACGGAGATCGCGCGCCACAGGCTGGTGGAGGGCCAGCAGACGCGTTCCGATGTCGTCGATCTCCACTTCCATCTGATTGATGCGTTCCTCGTCCTGAAAAACCTGATCGGCGACATTCTTGTCGCGGTCGACGAGCGCTCGGACGGCCTTGCGAATCACGGACTCCACCAGACCGCCCATTTGCAGCAGGCGCTGATGCAGATCTTCGAGTTCCTGTGAAAAATGGCGCACTGCGGTTCTCCCTCGTTGCCGTCCCGGATCAGCCGAACCGCCCCGTGATGTAATCTTCGGTCTCTTTGCGGGCGGGATTTTTAAAGATGATTTCAGTCCTGTTGAACTCGATCAGCTTGCCCATCAGGAAAAACCCTGTCAGGTTGGCAACGCGGGCAGCTTGTTGCATGTTGTGCGTTACGATAATCAGCGTGCACTGGTCTTTGATGCTCAGCAGCAATTCCTCGATCTTACTGGTCGCGATGGGATCGAGGGCGGAGCAGGGCTCGTCCAGCAGGAGGACCTCTGGGTTGACGGCGAGCGCGCGGGCGATGCACAGGCGCTGTTGCTGCCCCCCGGAAAGCGCATAGGCCGACTTGTTCAGCTTGTCTTTGACTTCGTCCCACAGGGCGGCACGCCGCAAGCTGCGCTCCACCACATCGTGAAGCTCGCCGCGATGCGCCAACCCGTTGATTTTGACGCCATAAGCGATGTTATCGAAGATTGACTTCGGAAACGGGTTGGGCCGCTGGAACACCATGCCCACGCGGCGGCGCAACTCGGTCACATCCACGTGCATTATGCTGCCGCCATCCAGAACTACTTCGCCAGTCACCCGCGAGCCGCGGATGGTGTCGTTGATACGGTTGAGGGTACGCAGGAAGGTGGACTTGCCGCAGCCGGAAGGTCCGATAAGCGCGGTGATCTGGTTCTCCGGAAACTCGATAGAGATGTTGTGCAGCGCCTGGAATTTCCCATAAAAGAAATCGACGTTGGAAGCTCGCAGCTTGGGCCCAGCCGGAACCGCCGGCGGCGCGGGGGCAGGTTCAACTCTCTCTTCGCTCCGGGTTGCGGCAATGCCGTGCTTTGGTGTTGCACCCATGTTCATCTTTATCCGCGTTGCGCAGCGGCTCCTTTCGAGAGCACCATTCGGGCGGCGATGTTCGCTACCAGAACCAGGCCCAGAAGCACGAGACCGGCGGCCCAGGCTTGCCTGTGGAAGTCATCGTAAGCGGAGATCGCTCGATAATAAATCATCACCGGGAGAGTAGCGGTCGGCTCGCCCATCCCGTGGCTCCAGAACTGATTATTCAGGGCCGTAAACAGCAGCGGCGCGGTTTCTCCGGACACTCTCGCTACTCCCAGTATGATACCTGTAAGAATGCCGGTGCGGGCGGCGGGGATGACCACGGTGGCCACGGATCTCCATTTGCTCGCTCCCAGCGCCAGAGCGCCTTCGCGCAACGCGAGCGGCACCTGACTGAGAAACTGTTCGGTTGCGCGGAGGGTGACTGGAATCACCATCAGGCTCAGGGCAAAGCCGCCAGCCCAGGCCGAATAGTGGTGCATGGGCACGACCAGCACGGTCCACGCGAAGATTCCGATCACGATGGATGGAACGCCGTTCAACAGATCGGCCGTGTAACGAATGACATTGGCTGTGGCCTTCCCGCTGAACTCCGCCAGGTAGACGCCGGCCATGAACCCAACAGGTACGCCGAATAGAGCGCCGAGGGCGACCACCTTGGCGCTGCCTATAATCGCATTGGCCATGCCGCCGCCCGCCTCACCCGACGACAAAGGCAGCTTCGTAAAGAAATTCCAGTCAAGAGACTTGCCGCCGTTCCAGACCAGGTAGCCGAGGATCAACAGAAGCGATGACGCGGTCACCAGGGCGCATACCCCGGTGAGAGTTAACATCACGCCGTTCAGACCCTTACGCCAGAGTTTCAGCACATTTACCTCGCCGTCCCCGGATTGGAGGTCAACAACAAAAGCAGTTGCCCCAGACCGTTCAAGATCATCGTGATCAGGAATAATACCAGACCCAGCTCAACCAGGGCCGCCAGGTGTACGTCGCTGGTAGCGTCGGTAAATTCGTTGGCGATCACCGCGGCGATGGTATAACCAGGGGCAAGTATGGAGGGGTGGATCCTGGGATCGTTGCCGATCACCATGGTCACCGCCATGGTTTCGCCGAGAGCGCGGGCCAGACTGAGAAAGATGGAGCCAACGATTCCCAGACGCGCAAATGGCACCACCGCGTCCCATGTAGCCTCCCAGCGGGTGGCGCCCAGAGCGAGCGCGGCTTCGCGTTGCTCCCGCGGAACCTGGATGAGGGCTTCGCGCGAGATGGAGATGATATACGGGAACATCATGATGGCCAGCACCATGCTCGCGGTGAGTACGCCCACGCCATAGGCCGGGCCTTTGAAGAAAGGCGACCAGCCGAACGCCGCGATCAGCGCGGGCTCGACATAGAGCCGCATAAGAGGCACGAGGGCGAAGATGGCCAGCAGTCCGAAGATAACGCTGGGCACCGCGGCCAGCAGTTCCACCAGAAAGGTGAGCGCGTTCGATAGCTTCGGCGGCGCCAACTCGGAAAGGAAGATGGCCGCGCCGACGCCTAAGGGCACCGAAATCAGGAGCGCCAGCGTGGATGTAACGATCGTTCCGTAGACGAAGGGAAGAGCTCCGAAGTCGTTGTTTACCGGATCCCAGGTGCTCTGCCAGAGGAAGCCGAAACCGAACTTGTGCAGAGCCAGGCTCGACTTCGTCCATAGCTCAAAAACGAGGAGCACCGTGACCAGCACGACGGAAGCAGCGAACAGGAAAGTGACAAGGTAAGCGATCTGGTCGCCTCCCCGGGCGTTACGAAAGAAAGTCCGTGCCCTCGGGGGCACGGACGTCGTGGCTGTAGCCATAATCAGGCGTTGGCTTTCTACTTGATGTCTGCTATCTGCTTCTGTTCTTTTAGGACCACCGGAGCAGGCAGCGGAGCATAGCTCATCGGCGCGGCATCTTTCTGGCCGGTGGTCAACATCCACGTCAGGAATCCCTTTATGGCCTCCCGTTTGGTGGCATCATCGATCTTGTTGGGAATCAGCATCCACGTAAAGGTGGAGATTGGATACGCTGCCTTGCCGGGCGCATTGGTAATGGAGACCCGGAAGTCGGCCGGCATGCTCTTCGCGGCACCGGCTGCCGCCGCCGTAACGGAATCGAAGCTGGCCTTCACATAAGCGCCAGCAGCGTTCTTCACGAAACCGTAGGGCATGTTGTTCTGCACCACATAGATCAGTTCCACGTAGCCGATCGAATTCGGCGTTTGCTTCACCTGCCCAGCCACGCCCTCATTACCCTTGCCGCCCAAGCCGACCGGCCAGTTCACCGCGGTGTTCGACCCGACTTTGCTTTTCCACTCCGGACTGACCTTGGAGAGATAATCGGTCCACACGAAACTGGTACCGCTGGCATCGGAACGATGTACGACGGTGATGTCGCCATTTGGGAGGTTGACTCCGGGATTGTCCTTCTTCAACGCGGCATCATTCCACTTCGTGATTTTTCCAAGGAAAATGCCCGCCAGAGTGTCCCCCGTAAACTTCAGATCGGCGTGCACACCGTCAACATTATAGGTGGGCACCACACCGCCGAGCACCGTCGGGAAATGAAGCACCTTGTATTTGGTGATCTTGCCGATTTGATCATCCGTCATCGGCATGTCGGAAGCCCCGAAATCCACTGTCCCCGCTGTTAACTGGCGAATGCCGCCGCCGGAGCCGATCGCTTGATAGTTAATCTCCACACTGGAGTGCGCGGTGTGGTATTCCTCGAACCATTTCTGGTAAATCGGCCCCGGGAAAGTCGCGCCGGCCGCATTGATGGTCTCCGCCGCGTACGCGGCCGGGAAAGCCATCGCCAGTACTGCAATCAGAACCGTGGATCGCATCGTGTCTCCTTTAAGAGAGTGTCGCATTCGCCAGTTTCAGGATCATTACGCATTCCATGCCTGTCTACGGCAGGTCGTAACGAACATCCACGTAAACGAGGTTCGCGTGCGCATCCGTCGGACCGCTGGCCGGTGGAGCCCACGGGGTGCGCCACAGATACGAGTACTGGGTGATCAGCTTGAGATCGCCGTAAGTCGGGTGCTTCCAGAAAGTCTGAATCCAGCCGAAGGTGGCCTCCTCGACTGTGCGATTGTTCGTGGTGGCGCTGCCTGGGAATCCATAACCGATGAACTTACCGGTCGTGTCCAGCGCAACGTCCCGGTCGAGGTAAGCCGCGCCGAAGTAACTATAGAGCAGCGACTTCTTGCCCGCCTGCAATTCGAGACCGTCCACCGTGGAGAAGGCATGCACGGGAGACAGGCTGCCGTTGGCGCGAACGATGACGTCCGGACCAAAACCGTTAATATAGCGTCCGCCACCGTCGCTGTAGTACGCGTTCTCAATTACGTGCAGACCCTTGGCGATTTCGAAGTTGCTGTTGATAGCGCCGCCCGCGCCGATCGCTGTGTTATGAGCGAGGGTTACCACGTCGTACGCCCGGAAGGTGCGCAGGAGTCCGCTGATTTCAAGATGAGCGCGCTTGCCATCGAAGGCCAGCTTGGTGATGAAATCCGGAGCGGCATTCGGCGTGCTCGGCGTGCCCGCCGCGCTGCTGCTGCCCGTGTCAAGAATGGATCCGCAATAAGTGGCGGCGAGCGCCGTTGGACAAGTTACCGCGGAGCCGACGTATTGCTGCGGGTTCTCGGCGGCGAATGCCCAAGCCAGGTGTTCGTTGGGGTGGAAGGCGACGCGGATGCCCGCCTGGCGCGCCCACGTCAAGCCCACCTGGTAATTCGTGTCCATGTCCTGCGAGTAGAATATATCGCTGGGATTTGGGGAGACTCCCACGCGATTGGGCGTTAGCAGCGTCCATGACTGTCCGGCGAGGATCTCGAACTTGTCCTTTTGGATATCCACCCAGTACAACCGCATGCGCAGTGAGTCGGAGTTGCTTTCCTGATCCAGGTTCTCCGCTGTTATTCCAAGAAAGTCAGCCTCCACGTACCCACGCACCTTCGCGCCCATCACCTCGCTGTCCATTTTCAAGCCGATGCGCGAGTTCTGATTGCTGAAACGCAATTCGCTAAGGTTGCCCGGCGCCGAAGTCGTGGTGGCGTAGGGTATGCCGCCAAAACCGGTTCCAATCCCACCCGAGTTGGTGGACCGGAAAATACTAGTGAAATCCATGAAGCCCACAGGCGTGAAATCGGCTACGCCAATCTTGAATGAAAGCGGCGACTGGTTCTCCACGGCATTCCCCGACGCCTGCGGCGCGGGAAGCGGTGCGGGGGAGGGAGGAAGAACCGGGCTCGTGGTAGCAACCTCGCCCAGTTTTTTCGCATTCGGAATGGAGAACTGAGCGTCGTTGCTCTGCGCCGGCGCCAGCTTGTCGATCAACTTCTTCTGCTCTTCCAACGCCCCTCGCAACTGTTCGATTTCCTTCTGCTGCGCCGTGAGCAACGCCCGCAGTTGATCAATATCCGTCCCTTGGGTCTGCGTCGGATCGGAAGCGAGATCAGCCCCCGGTACCATCGCCGTGCAAGACATGATTGCAAGTGCAATCCCAACCCATCTTAAACGCCTGTGACCTCTGGTCATTCGGTCGTACACTCCTTCCCTGTTCGTTTGGTCGAATGAAGTTCCCTGAATTTCAAGAGCGACTCTGAGGATACCGGCCCTTCATTAGCAGAATGTGAACATGGCATGACGAACTGGTTACAGTAGCTTCCAGGGCACGATTTATGTGCTGCTTACGGACACTGCTGCATCAGATTGCGCGGCCGGCATCGGGTTGGAAGCAGTGACGTGCGATCCCGCGGAGCATCAACCGACGGTTTCAGACCCGGCGAGAACGGCACAAGAGACATGCGATATGAAGGACAAACGGCTTTGAGCTGCCGGTTGATCAAGGGGAGGCGTGCCGGTGAGCATAGGCGACTCTGTATGACAGTCGCTGCCGCGATTGACACGCAATCTTCCGCCGACTAAAGTTGGGGACATGGAACAACAGCCCGCCATCAATCAGTCGCTTGGCGACGAGAGCCTTCGAAATCCGGCGATCGGGGCCGCATCAATCGCCGCCGGGAACGCCAGGTTCATGAGCCGCGTGTACGGCTGGATGGCGTTTGGACTTTGTCTTACCGGCCTGGTGGCCTGGAACGTATCGGCCGATCCCGCGCTGGTGCGAACAATTTTTGGCAACAGGCTCTTGTTCTGGGGCTTGATTATCGCCCAACTGGGAACCGTCTTCGCGCTATCCTGGCTCATCAATCGGATCAGCGGTCTGACCGCGACGCTAATCTACATTCTGTACGCGGCATTAACCGGACTCACTCTGTCGAGCATTTTTCTGGTCTACACGAGCTCCAGCATTGCGGAAGCTTTCGGCGTCACCGCCTTCGGATTCGTGGGCCTCAGCGGCTTCGGCTATGTGACAAAGCGGGACCTCGGCCCAGTGGGGTCGTTCTGTATCATGGGGCTTTTCGGACTGGTCGGCTTCGGTCTGCTTTCAGTGATCTTCCCGGCGCTGATGACCGAAGGCGCCAACTTCGTATTCTCCATCGTCGGCATCATCGTGTTCGCAGGACTTGCCGCCTACGATACTCAGAAGATCAAGGCGATGAACGCTGGCGGCGACGAACAAACCGACGCCGGACGCAAGCAGGCGATCTTTGGCGCGCTCACGCTGTATCTCGATTTCATCAACCTCTTCCTCAGCCTGCTGCGGCTGACGGGACGCCGACGGTAGGTAGCGGCGGGCAGAGTCCGCGGCTCCGTAACGAGGAGCGCTACGCTCCGCTGTGAGCTGGGAGCACGATGATGAAGCGCGAGCCTTGCCCCAGTTCGCTCTCCACTGCAACCGTCCCCTTCATCTGTTCCACCGCGTGCTTGACGATCGAGAGACCCAGCCCGGTACCGCCCATCTCGCGCGAACGAGCCCGGTCGACGCGGTAAAAACGTTCGAAGACGCGCGGCAGATCCGACGAAGGGATGCCGATTCCCGTGTCGGAAACAACGATGCGTGCGTGCCCGTTCTCAGTGCGGCCTGCCTCCACCCGGACTTCGCCCTCGAAGCGATTGAACTTGACGGCGTTGTCGATGAGGTTTACCAGAGCCTGTTCGAGGCGCATCCGGTAGCCGAGAATCTCGAGGTCCCCGAAAGCGCCAGTTACCAGATGCACGCTCCGCTCGGCGGCCGCCGGCTCAACGGCGCGGATGGCCGACTCGACCGCGGCCTGAACCAGCACCGGGCGCGGCGGTTCCACCAGCGAGCCATGGTCCAGGTCCGAAAGGGCGAGCAGATCCGCCGCGATGTTGTTCAGGCGGATGGCGTGGGTTTCGATGATCTCGACAAAACGGCGGCGGTTATCGGGATCGTCCAGGGCGCCGTTGAGCAACGTCTCGGCATAGCCGCGAATGGCCGTCAGCGGCGTGCGCAATTCGTGGGACACGTTGGCCACGAAATCCTTGCGGATTCGCTCGAGGCGCTCCAGCTCGGTGATGTCGTGCAAGAGAGCAATGGCGCCGCGGCCCGCGGGCATGGCCAGGGGGGCGACGTTCACCTCAAACCACGGTCCTTCGGAGGAGCCCAGTTGAAGGCGACGCCGTGCCGGGCCCCCGGTTTCCAGGACGTGGCGCAACAGATCCACCAGAGCCGGATCGCGCACGATGCGCACCATCGACGTGCCCGGCTCGATTCCCACGGGCACTCCGGCAACGCGCGCGAAAGCGTCGTTGCAAAGAACCACTTTCAAGTCCTCATCCACTGCGAGCAGCGCCTCCACCATGCCCGCGAGAATGGCCTCGCGGCGTTGCGCCTCGATACTCACTCGCTGTACGAGCTCGCGCACTCGCGGCGGCACGCGGGACATGGAGCGGCCGAGGACACCCAATTCGTCGTCGGCGCGGAACAGTTGGGGATCCGCTGGCGGATCGTCGAGGATACGGTCCGAGTATTGCTTTAGACCGCCGATGCGGTGGGTTAGCGAACCGGCAATGAAGCGCGCCGAAATCAGACCGCACGCCAGCGCGGCACCAGCCGCGAGCCACACGCGCCAATTCATCAGGAATGCCGTTGTGGACCAGGAGCTCGCTGCCACCAGCAGGGTAGCCAGCATCACGGTGAGCGCGACGATACCCGCGATGCACCACGCCAAAGCGTTAAAGATGGAGCTACGCATCCGCAATCATCAGTGTAATCCGCGTGCGGATCAGGCCGGTGCGGACACATGCTCCGGAGTCGGCGCAAGCGCGGTTTGTTCGAGCCGCCGGCCCCATGCGGTGGCGAAGACGATGTCCCACAGATGCGCTCCGGCCGTGGAGAAGGGAACAGCCGCGAAAAGGGGAAACAGGAAGGCTGGCCAGCCCAGTTCGCGAACGAAATAGCCGCCGGTCTCCAGCACGGTGCGGGTGAGCTGCCACGGGGTTCCATCGGCGCCAGCCACGGTAGCGCGGCCCGCCCGTAGCCCATCGAGAAACTCCCGAACGTTGCGCGCGCCGGGAACCTCCGTCCACGCGCGCGCCAGGGGCCGCATGGTGTGGGAATCGCTGCCGCCGGTCGCAATCTTGCCGCAACGAACGGCCAATCGCGCCGCCGTCCGGTTGGATCTTGCGGGGATGGCCCCGTTGAGAGTCTCGAACGCCGGGAACTCCGCTTCGAATAGAGCGAAGTCGGCGCCTCGGCGTCGTCCCGTCAGGGCCGAAAAGGCGTGGTTGACTCCGAACAGCAGATCCTGCTCGCGCAGGTAGGCCAGCAGACGAGGCACGTCGTTGCGCCTCGCCTGAATCTCGACGTGTTGCCGCTCGGTGATGTCATATACGGCGATGTGCGCCTCGCTTCCCCCCGGAAGGGTACAGGTTACTTCCTCGCTCACGAAGAAATCGGGGAAGCGCCGCAGAACCTCGGCGGCTCCAACCGAATCGTGATCGGTCACGGTGACAATGTTCATGCCCCTGCGCTTCAACGTCTCGTACAGGGCCAGTGGTTCGGTGTAGCTCTCCCGGCAGAACCGCCTGAAGACGGGGATGGTGCACATGCCGGAGTGCCGCGTGTGAACGTGGAGGTCGCACCTCATATGGCCATCAAAGCGCGTTCGCGTTACAGGGCAGTGTAGGAAAGAACAAACATTTATGACAAGATTTGTTCGGCGAGCCGCTGCGGCCCCGAAGTACCTATGATATGTAATATGCCTTACACTAGGAGAGTGGCGTAACGGAGTGTAAGGTCCGGGTAACACTGATGCCGGACATTCCCGTCCTATATGTAGATCAAGGCGGGCGCCGCTGCGTTACGCTTGTGAACCCTACTGTTAGAAACCAATGGCATTTGACATGGAATCTCCTGTTCCGCCCGTCCGCCGCCGGCACGGTTGGCTTTGGGCGTTGATAATCGTGCTGGCCGTCGGAGCCGCATTCTGGCTTTCGCGGACCCGCCTAACCACTCATGCCGACGCGCCCGCCAGGAAGGGAGGAGGGCGCGGCGGATTCGGCGGGCCCATTCCCGTGGCTGTGGCAAAGTCGCACCAGGGCGACATCCCGGTTTACCTGAACGGCCTGGGCAACGTGAGCGCCTTTTATACCGTCACCCTGCACACGCGGGTGGACGGCCAGCTGATGAACGTCGCCTTCCGGGAGGGACAGGCGGTGAAGGAGGGCGATCTGCTGATGCAGATCGATCCGCGCCCGTACCAGGTTCAGCTCGAGCAGGCGGAAGGGCAGATGGCTCATGACGAGGCGCTGCTCAAGGATGCGCAACTCGATCTGGAGCGCTATAAGACGCTCTTGAAACAGGACGCCATTCCCGGCCAGCAACTGGATACGCAGGTGGCCACGGTGGCTCAGGATGAAGGCCAGATCAAGACCGATCAGGCCAACATCGACAATGCGAAGCTGCAGCTCGTCTATTGCCGTATCACTGCCCCCATCAGCGGCGTCATCGGACTGCGGCTGGTGGACCCCGGCAATATAGTCCATGCCGCGGACGCCAATGGGATGCTGGTGATCACCCAGGTTCAGCCCATCGCGGTGCTGTTCACCATCCCCGAGGACAACCTGCCGCCGGTGCTGCGAAAACTGCATGCCGGGGTTACGCTGCCCGTGGAAGCGCTCAACCGCGATAACTCGCAGAAGCTGGAATCCGGCAAGCTGCTCACAGTGGACAACCAGATAGACCCAACCACTGGCAACGCCCGCCTGAAGGCAGTATTCGACAACGGCAATTTCAATCTGTTTCCGAACCAGTTTGTGAACATCCGTCTGCTGGTAGACACGAAGCACAATCAGGTGATTGTGCCATCGGTGGCTGTGCAGAGCGGGTCGCCTGGGAAATTCGTGTACGTAGTCAAGCCGGACAGCACGGTGGAGGTTCGCCTGGTTACGCCGGGCATCACTGAAGGGAACGACACGTCCATCGACAGCGGCCTGAAGGCGAATGAAGCGGTGGTCATCGATGGCGCGGACAAGTTGCAACCCGGAAGCAAAGTGCGCGTACGCGGCGGTGGCGGCACGCAGCAACGCAACGCCGGGGGCGGACAACAGGCCGGCCAGGGTGGGAGCCCGGCCGCGTGAGCCCGTCACGAATTTTCATTCTGCGGCCGGTGGCCACCAGCCTGCTAATGACCGCGATCGTCCTCGTGGGGATCGTCGCCTACAAGCAACTGCCGGTCTCGGCCCTGCCGCAGGTGGATTACCCCACCATTGAAGTGCAGACGTTTTATCCGGGCGCCAGCCCGGACGTGATGGCTTCCTCGGTCACCGCGCCCCTCGAAAAGCAGTTCGGCCAAGTGCCGGGCCTGAACCAGATGACCTCGACGAGCTCTTTCGGCAGCTCGCTGATTACCCTGCAATTCACGCTGGACCTGAACATCGATGTGGCCGAACAAGAGGTGCAGGCGGCCATAAATGCCGCCGGCAGCTATCTGCCCCGTGATTTGCCAACTCCACCGGTATACAGCAAGACCAACCCCGCCGACTCGCCCATCCTGACCCTGGCCCTCACTTCCACCACATTGCCGCTCCCGCAGGTGGAGGAACTCGCCGATACCCGCCTGGCGCAGAAAATCTCACAGCTTCCGGGCGTCGGGCTGGTGAGCATCAGCGGTGGTCAGCGGCCGGCGGTACGCGTGCAGGCGAATCCCACGGCGCTGGCGTCCTATGGGATGAGCCTGGAAGATCTGCGCACGGCGCTGGGCAATGCCAACGTCGATCAGGCCAAAGGCAATTTCGACGGCCCGCGCCAGAGCTGGACCATCGCCGCCAACGATCAGCTCCTTTCCGGCAACGACTACAAGCCCATCATCGTGGCCTACCGCAACGGCTCGGCAGTACGCCTTTCCGACGTGGCCAATGTGGTGGACAGCGCTGAGAACGTGAAGCAGGCGGCCTGGGTAAACACCACGCCCGCGGTAATTCTCAACATCCAGCGCCAACCCGGCACGAATATCATCGGCGTAGTGGACCGCATCAGCAAGGTCCTGCCCGTACTGCGGGCGTCCCTGCCGCCGTCGGTGAACGTTCGCATCATCGCCGACCGCACCACCACCATTCGCGCCTCAGTTCTGGACGTCGAGTACGAGTTGCTGATGACTATCGCGCTGGTGGTGATGGTCATCTTCCTGTTCCTTCGCAGCCCTTCGGCCACCATCATCCCCAGCATCGCTGTGCCGCTGTCCATTGTGGGCACTTTCGCGGTCATGTACTTGCTCGGGTATAGTCTGGACAACCTGTCGCTGATGGCGCTGACCATTTCCACCGGTTTCGTGGTGGACGACGCTATCGTGATGATCGAAAACATCGCGCGCTACATCGAGAAGGGCGAGCGACCGCTTGAAGCCGCGCTCAAAGGTGCGGGGGAGATCGGGTTCACCATCGTTTCGCTGACTGTCTCGCTCATCGCCGTGCTGATTCCGCTGCTGTTCATGGGTGACATTGTGGGCCGCCTGTTCCGCGAGTTCGCGGTAACGCTCGCGGTGACCATCATCGTCTCGGCCATCGTCTCCCTGACGCTCACGCCCATGATGTCGTCAAAGATTCTGCGGCACAAGCCGGAGAGCGAGCAGGGGCGCGTCTATCGTGCCTCCGAACGCGTGTTCGAAACTGTGATTCGGTGGTACGGGCGCTCGTTGCGCGTTGTCCTGAACCACCAGACCGCAACCATGCTGGTCGCCGCCGCCACGCTGGTGGCCACCGTATATCTGTACATCATCGTTCCCAAGGGCTTCTTTCCAGTGCAGGATACCGGCGTGATCCTGGGCATCTCTGAGGCGCCCGAAACGGTTTCCTTCGCAGCCATGGGGCGCCGGCAGCAGGAGTTGGCTAAGGTGATTCTGAAGGACCCCGCCGTCGAGTCGCTATCTTCCTTCATCGGCGTGGACGGCACCAACGTAACTCCCAACAGCGGTCGCATTCAGATTACCCTCAAGCCCCTGGAGGATCGCGATGCGGATGCCTCCTCCATCATTCGCCGTTTGCAGCCGAAGCTGGAGCAGGTGGACGGCATCACCCTGTACATGCAGCCGATTCAGGACCTGACTGTGGAGGATCGCGTCAGCCGGACGCAGTTTCAGTATTCCATCGAGAGCCCGAACACCGACGACCTAACCACCTGGGTGCCCCGCCTACTGGACAAGATGAAGGAAATACCGGACCTGCGCGATGTCGCCGACGACCAGCAGAGCGGCGGCCTCGGCCTGATGCTGGATATCGACCGCGATACGGCGGCGAGGCTCGGCATTACCCCGCAGAACATCGACGACACGCTGTACGACGCTTTCGGCCAGCGCCAGGTCTCCACCATCTTCACCCAGTTGAACCAGTATCACGTGGTGCTGGAAGCGCAGCCGGCGTGGCAGATCAGCGCGGACGCGCTGAAGGATATCTACGTCAAAACGGGGACGGCAACCACCACCTCCAGCGCGCCGGGTACCACTGCGGCAGCTTCAGCCACACAGGTTACTTCCACGCAGTCCGCCTCTCCCATAACCTCGCCGCTGGGTTCTTCGACGCCTTCGGCAACGGCTTCCAGCTCCTCGGGCCCGTCTGGTCAGGCGCCGCTCAGTTCTTTCACACGCGCCCGGCTGATCGACGTCCCGCTGGCGGTGAACCATCAGGGACAGTTTCCGTCGGTGACCCTGTCGTTCAACCTTGCGCCTGACGCGTCGCTCGGCAAGGCTGTCGATGAGATTCGCAAAACCACCACCGACCTCGGTATGCCCGCCAGCATGCAAACCAGCTTTCAGGGGACGGCCGCGGCGTTCGAGGCTTCGCTTAGCAACGAGCCCATCCTGATTCTGGCAGCGATCATCACTGTGTACATCGTGCTTGGAGTGCTATATGAGAGCTATATCCACCCCATCACCATTCTTTCCACGCTCCCGTCGGCCGGCGTCGGAGCCATTCTCGCGCTGATGCTTTTCAAGCAGGATCTTGGGGTGATCGCCCTCATCGGCATTATCCTGCTGATCGGCATCGTCAAGAAGAACGCCATCATGATGATCGATTTTGCCCTGGAGGCCGAGCGCGTTGAGGGAAAACCGCCCATCGAAGCCATCTACCAGGCTTGCCTGTTGCGCTTCCGCCCGATCATGATGACCACCATGGCGGCGCTTCTGGGCGCGGTTCCGCTGGCGTTCGGTACGGGCACCGGCTCGGAACTGCGGCGTCCGCTGGGCATCACCATCATCGGCGGTCTGATCTTCAGTCAGGTGCTGACTTTGTTCACTACGCCGGTAATCTATCTGGAATTTGACCGGCTGGGGAGCTGGCTGGCGCGCCGCCGTGGCGCCGAGCCGGGCGAACAAATGCCGCTGGCGGAGCAGCCATGAGCATTTCGGCCCCCTTCATTCGCCGGCCAGTGGGCACTACGCTGATGACCGCAGCCATCGCGCTCGCCGGAGCCATCGCTTTTCGGCTGCTGCCTGTGTCGCCCCTGCCGCAGGTGGATTTCCCCACCATTCAGGTGTCCGCGGCGCTTCCCGGCGCCAGCCCGGAGACCATGGCCTCTTCGGTGGCGACACCGCTGGAACGCCAGTTCGGTCGCATCGCCGGCGTTACCGAGATGACCTCTACCAGCTATCTCGGCACCACCGGCATCGTCCTGCAGTTTGACCTGAATCGTGACATCAACGCGGCGGCGCGCGACGTGCAGGCAGCCATCAACGCTGCTCGCGGATACCTGCCGGCTAACCTTCCCGGCAATCCCACCTACCGCAAGGTGAATCCCGCTGACGCTCCCATTCTGATTCTGACACTCACTTCCGACATCGTCGACAAGCCACGCATGTACGATCTTGCATCCTCGATACTGGCGCAAAAGCTGGCCCAGGTGCAGGGAGTGGGTCAGGTGTTCGCCGGCGGCAGCGCGCTTCCCGCCGTGCGGGTGGAGCTGAACCCGGCAGTCGTGAACAAGTACGGCATCAACATGAACGACATCGCCACCGTCCTCTCGGCCGCCAACGCCAACCGGCCCAAAGGGGAGCTGTCCGATGGCACTCGCGCGTGGTCGCTCAGTTCGACCGATCAATTGCTGAAAGCCAATAAGTATATTCCCCTGGTGGTCGCCTATCGCAACGGCGCTCCGGTGCGGCTCTCGGACCTTGGAGATGTGACGGACTCCGTGGAGGATCTGCGGAACGATGGCGTCGCCAATGGCAAGCCGGCCATCCTGCTGGTGATTTTCCGGCAGCCTGGAGCGAACATCATCGATACGGTGGATCGCGTCCTGGCGCTCATGCCGCAGCTCCAGGCGGATGTCCCTCCGGCCATTCATATCAGCGTCGGCATGGATCGCACTACTACCATCCGGGCGGCCATCCACGATGTCGAGACGGCCCTGTTGATCTCCATCGCCCTGGTCATCATGGTAGTGTTCATCTTCCTTCGTAACGGGCGCGCCACGTTCATTCCCGGTATAGTCGTCCCGGTGTCCCTGGTGGGCACGTTCGGCGCCATGTACCTGCTCGGCTACAGTCTGGACAATCTATCCCTGATGGCGCTGACCATCTCCACAGGGTTTGTGGTGGACGACGCCATCGTGGTGATCGAGAATATCACTCGCTACCTCGAACAAGGCATGAACCCGCTGGCGGCCGCTTTCCGCGGCTCGAGGGAGATTGGATTCACGGTGATGTCCATGAGTACGTCGCTGATCGCAGTGTTCATCCCCATCCTCATGATGGGCGGCATCGTGGGCCGCCTGTTTCGAGAGTTCGCCGTGACGCTCTCGATCGCCATCCTGGTTTCCATGGTGGTCTCGCTAACCGCCACGCCGATGATGTGCGCGCGCCTGTTGAAGCACGACCACGGCGGACACGGGTTCATCTATCGTTGGAACGAAAGCTTCTTCGACTGGATTCTCAAGACATACGGAACCATTCTGCGCGGCGTGCTGCGCCATCCGGCCATTACGCTGGTGGTGCTTCTGCTCACCATCGCACTGAATGTGCGACTGTACGTGATCGTGCCCAAGGGTTTCTTCCCGCAACAGGACACCGGCCGCATGATGGGCATCGCGCAGGGTGAGCAGGACATCTCCTTCCAGTTGATGGCGCAGAAGGTCCGAGGGTTTGTTCGAGCCGTTATGAAGGACCCGGCGGTGTCCAGCGTGGTCTCCTTTACCGGCGGTTCCGGCGGCACCAACGCCGGCCGCATGTTCGTCACGCTGAAGGACATCAGCGTCCGCAAGGTCAGCGTAGATGAGGTCATCGCCCGCCTCCGTAAGGAAACCTCTGCCGAGCCCGGAGCCACTTTGTTCATGCAGGGCGTGCAGGACATTCGCGTCGGTGGACGGTTGAGCAACGCTCAGTACCAGTTCACCTTGCAAAGCCAGGACCTGCAGGCGCTCACGCAGTGGTCCCCGCGGGTGTTGGCCAAACTGCGGACGGTCAAGGAACTGGAGGACGTAAATACCGATCAGCAGAACAATGGGCTGGCCGCGAATATCGCCATCGATCGCGATACGGCCTCACGACTGGGCTTGTCAGCGCAGAATATTGACACCACCCTTTACCAGGCCTTTGGCCAGGATCAGGTGTCCACCATGTACACGCCGTTGAATCAGTATCACGTGGTCATGGAAGTGGCACCGAAGTACTGGCAATCGCCGGAAACGCTAAATACGCTCTTCTCGCAGACCGGGAGCGGTGCGGACGTGCCGCTTACCGCCTTCACCCACATCGGCCCCGCCAATACGCCCCTGGTGGTGAATCATCAGGGCCAGTTTCCCTCGGTGACCATCTCTTTCAATCTTCCGGTGGGCGTTTCTCTCGGTCAGGCCGTCGACGCCATCGATAAGGCCGAAGAAGAAATTCGGCTGCCCGCGTCGGTGGAGGGCAGCTTCGCCGGCACGGCGCAAGCTTATCAGGATTCCCTCGCCAACGAGCCAGTGCTGATCGCCGCGGCGCTCATCGCCGTCTACATCGTGCTGGGCATTCTGTATGAAAGCTACATCCATCCCATCACCATTCTTTCCACCCTGCCATCGGCGGGCGTGGGTGCGCTGCTAGCCCTGTTACTGTGCAAAATGGAACTGACCATCATCGCGCTGATCGGTATCATTCTGCTGATCGGCATCGTCAAGAAGAACGCAATTCTGATGATCGATTTCGCGCTCAACGCCGAGCGCGTAGAGGGCAAGAGTTCCCGGGACGCTATCTACGAAGCCTGTATGTTGCGCTTCCGTCCCATCACCATGACCACCATGGCCGCGCTCCTGGGCGCGGTGCCGCTGGCCGTCGGCATGGGCACCGGCGGAGAGCTGCGGCAGCCCCTCGGAATCGCCATTGTAGGCGGCTTGATTGTGAGCCAGGCGCTGACGCTGTTCACCACGCCGGTTGTCTATCTCTATATGGATCGCATGCGATTGTGGTTCGAACGCTCGCGCGGACGCGCACCGCGCCCACTGGGACCGCTGCCCTCAGGAGCCACGGATTGAACATGAAAGTTTTTGCGCTCATAGCCCTCCTTCTGCTGCTATCCGCCTGCAGCGTTGGCCCCAGGTATAACCGTCCGGCCGTGGCAACGCCTCCCGGATACAAGGAAATCGCCGGCGGCAACGATCAGTGGAAGGTGTCCAGCCCGAGCGACGGCATGCTCAAGGGCAAATGGTGGGAACTGTTCGAAGACCCTCAACTGAACGCGCTGGAAGAGATGGTGAGCGTCTCCAACCAGAACGTCAAACAGGCCGAGGCGGAGTTCCGCGAGGCGCGCGCGCTGGTAGCACTCAACCGCGCCGGCTACTTTCCCACCATCGGCACATCGCCTTCCATTACTAACTCGCACGAGTTGATTCAGGAAAAAGGCGGCGCCACGACTACCAGCTTCGGCTCCACCGCGAACACCTTCAGCCTGCCTTTCACTGCTTCCTGGGAGCCTGACTTGTGGGGACGGGTCCGTCTGGAGGTAGAGAACGCCACGGCCAGCGCGCAGTCCAGCGCAGCGGATTTGGAGAACGTGCGTCTCAGCATGCAGACCACGCTTGCGGTGGATTACTTCAACATGGTCGGGCTGGACATGCAGACAGCGCTGCTTGACGATACTGTCGCTGCCTACGACAAGGCTCTGCAACTCACTGTTAACCGCTTCAACGGCGGCGTGGCTTCGAAGGCCGATGTGGCCCAGGCGCGTACGCAACTGGAGACCACCAAGGCCCAGTTGATTGACCTTGGCGTGTCCCGGGCGCAGTTTGAACATGCCATCGCCGTGCTCACCGGGCAACCGCCATCCAACCTGACTCTGGCCGCCGGGAAAATCCCGGGACCGCCTCCGCCGATTCCAGCCGGTCTTCCATCGCAGCTTCTCGAGCGCCGGCCCGATATCGCCTCCGCGGAGCGGCAGATGGCCGCGGCCAACGCTGAGATCGGTCTGGCGCGCGCGGCGTATTATCCAACCCTGACTCTCAGCGCCACGGCTGGGCTCCAAGCCGGCAACATAGCGAGTCTCTTCACCTGGCCGGCGCGGCTCTGGTCGGTCGGCCCAGGCCTTTCGGATACACTTTTCGATTTCGGGCGCCGCCGCGCGCAACTGCAGGAAAGCGAGGCGGCCTATGACGCCACCGTCGCCAATTACCGCCAGACCACGTTGGCTGCATTTCAGGGGGTGGAGGACAACCTGTCCGCGCTCCGCATTCTGGCGCAGGAAGCGGACCAGGAGGACGTGGCGGTGAAGGCCGCAGAGGAGTCGCTTCAGTTGGAACTTGCCCGCTACAAAGGCGGGACGGATTCCTATCTGAACGTCATTACAACGCAGACCATTGCCCTGGGCGACGAGAGCACCGCGGTGCAATTACTGGAGCGCCGGATGGTGGCTGCGGTTCAGCTCATCGGCGCCCTGGGTGGCGGCTGGGATGCTTCGACCCTGCCCACGGCGGCGGATTTGAAAAGCGCCTCCGCGGCGAAGCCCGCGCCCGCAAACTGAACAACGAAGACCCTTGTCAGCTCTCTCGCGCCGGTGAGACCAGCATGGTGGCGCCGGGCGACGAATGTATCCTCAGGAGCTTCAACACATCGTCGGTCTCCTGCGAACTCCACGCCGTGGCCGTATCCGACGTCTGGGAGCGAATCTCCTTGAGCTGGGCATCAGTAAGAACACCGGCATTCCTCAAGGCGCTCTCAATGGCGTTGATCTCAAGCCGCTGGGCAAGTAGCAGCCTCAGCAGTACTTCCCAATTCTCGGATGTCACATTATGCAGTTTCGCACTCCTCTTGCCTCGCGGGTGAGAATAAGACTATGCTCCTTCAGACCAACGGGAAGTTCCGCGCCGGGGTGATCCAGATGTCCTGTTCCCTCGATCCGAACGAGAATCTGGAGAAAGCCATTTGGCGGATTCGCGAAGCCGCGTCGCGGGGCGCTCAAATCGTCTGCTTGCAGGAGCTGTTCCGCTCGCAGTATTTTTGCCGCGAGGAAAACACGGAGCTTTTCGCTCTCGCGGAGTCCATCCCGGGCCCGACCACCAAAACCCTGGGCCGTATCGCCCGCGAGCTGAACATCATTATCATCGCTTCCCTGTTCGAGCGCCGCGCGCCGGGACTGTATCACAACACCGCGGCGGTGATCGGCACAACGGGCGAAATCGAGGGGCTCTACCGCAAGATGCACATTCCCGACGACCCTTTGTATTTCGAGAAGTTCTACTTCACGCCCGGCGATCTCGGCTTCCAGAAATTCGACACGCCATTCGGCCCCATCGGCGTGCTGGTCTGCTGGGATCAGTGGTATCCCGAAGGCGCGCGCATCACCGCTTTGAAGGGCGCCGGAATCCTGTTCTACCCTACGGCGATCGGCTGGCACCCGGCCGAGAAGGAGCAGAACGGTGCCGCACAGCTTGACGCCTGGCGCATTATCCAGCGCGCCCACGCGATTGCCAACGGAGTATACGTGGCCGCGGTGAACCGCGTCGGCTTCGAAAAGGGACCCACCGACACCGGGATTGAGTTCTGGGGCTCGTCGTTCATCGCCGGGCCGTTCGGCGAGGTGATCGCCGAGGCGTCCACGGACAAAGAAGAGATTCTTCTGGCGGAGTGCGATCCTTCCCGCGTGGACGGAGTGCGGCGGAACTGGCCGTTTCTGCGAGATCGCCGCATTGACGCCTACGCACCCATTGCCAGCCGCTGGTTGGATTGACCCGCGCGCCCGGTGCCCAGGCGCGTGTCCCGCTACGGCGCTTCCCACTCCAGCGCGTAGATCTCGCGTGTACCGGCATCGCGAAGCATGAGGATGCAATCGTCCGGGGCGATGCCGGTCCACATGTCCCGGGCTTGAATCAGGCGCCCCGCTTCCTTGTTGCTGTAGAGTTGTTCGAGTTTACGGTCGCGCACGCGCACTCGATACCACGTGCGCACTCCGCCGGCGGTCACGAAATGGATCCATTGGCCATCGTGCGACCAGGCCGGGTAGCCGGCCTGCAGAGGCGCCAGCTCGGTCTGTTTGTGCGTGGCTATATCGTAGAGCACGACCTTCCATTCCACCGCCGAGAGACCGGCAATCGAACGCCCGTCGGGAGACCAGCGCGGCGACCACATTCCCTCCGATCCGGGCAACACGGTGATCCGGCGCGTATTCAGATCGATCACCCGGATCGCGAACCGGTTGGGGTCCGGCGCGGCCCCTTTGGCATCGGGGGTGGCGCCGAACGCGAGCGATCTTCCATCGGGTGACCAACTCGGGTCCGCATCTCCCCCCATCCCGGCCTCGCCATTTGTGATCCTCTGCGCCTCGCCGCCTTCCGCAGGCATGAGGAAGATACGATTCGGCTGCCCTTCAGCCGCGCCGAAAAACGCGATTTGCTTTCCGTCGGGAGACCAGCGCGGCAACCTCGCCTGCAGCGGCGCAAAAGTCAATTGCAACCGGTTTTCGCCTTCAGGCGAACTCGACCACAAGGTCTGCTCGGGATAAGCCATGTACGCCACGCGTTTTCCGTCGCGCGAGAAATCCACGTCCTGCGCCGAAATGCCCTCGAGGTACGGTTGAAACTGGTTCGAGACCTTGTTCAGAATGGCGAGTTCATAGCGCATCTGAACCCCCGTCACGTACAAACGCTTCCCATCGGGACTGACTGCCGGATAAACGAGATTAGTCGGTCCCGTGGTTAACTGTACAGGCTCCCGTCTGGCGCGCCGGAGGAACCCGGATTTCTCGCGCACGGCCCAGATAGTAGAAGTGCCCCCGCTGAATGCCTGAAAGACGAAGTACTTCCCGTCGGGCGTCCAGACGCCGCAGCAGTGGGGGTCGCCGATGGATGGAAGCGCACGACGCGGATGGCCTCCACCCGCGGGTATTTCCCAGATGGAATCGGGCGCCGCCCCGCCGCTCAAAGTGAAGCGCACCGTCGCGCCGTCGGGAGACCAGCGTGGAAGATAGACGTTGTTCGGCAGCGTGGCCAATGGACGGTTCCCGGTTCCATCGCTCTTTACGAAACCCAACTGGCTGCCGTTAGCATAGACGATCTGCTGTCCATCCGGAGACCAGGCAGCTCCGCCTGACGCGATAACATTGCCGAGCGGCCGTGGCGAGCCGCCCAGCAGAGGTTCCGCCCACAGTTCCGCCGGTGTGAATGCGCCGTTGTCATGAACAACCAGCAGCTCCGAATGATCCGGCGAGAGATCGACGACGAAAGCGGCTTTCAGCGACCCCGGAAGGGGGATGGTCTGGCCACCGTGAGAAGAGACCTGCCACTGCTCGTCGTCGCCGTCGGCAGACCTCGAAGTGAAGTACACCCGCGCGCCATCGGTGGCCAGCGGCATTCTTTCGGCGCGGCGGTCATCGGTGACTTGCACCGTGCGAAGAACCCTCGGCGGCGGAAGCGGGCGAATCAGCAGAAGCGCTGTAGCTCCGAGCACGCCCGCGGCCACGGGCAGGATGAGCTTCCATCGCACGGTCTTTTTCATGATCGCTGGTTGTACGCTCGTGACCACCGCGGACCGGCCGGATTCCGTATCGCGCTTCAGGCGCTTCAAGTCGGCGCGCATGTCGGCGGCGCTTTGATAGCGCGTGTCGGGGTCTTTCTCCAGCGCTTTCAGAATGATGTGTTCCAGCGCAACGGGCACAGCCGGGTTAACGGTGGAGGGCGGCGCGGGCGCCTGATGCAGAATCGCCGCCATAACAACTGCCGAGGTTTTGCCATCAAACGGCAATTTGCCCGTGGCCATTTCGTAGAGCACGACGCCCAGGCTGAACAGATCGGTACGTGCATCGAGATCGTCGCCTTTGGCTTGTTCCGGAGACATGTAGCCGGGGGTTCCGGCGGACGTGCCGGGCGTGGTGAGGAGATCGACCGCGATGGTTGCCGTGCGGTCGACTGGTGCGGCGGTCACGGTTCTGCCCGCGTGTGTGGGCTTGGCCAGACCGAAATCCAGAATCTTCACCTGTCCGTGATTTACGAGAAAAAGATTCGCGGGCTTGATATCGCGATGGACGATGCCGCGGGTGTGGGCGGCGTCCAGACCATCGGCAATCTGGATGGCCCACGTGAGCAACGAATCGAGGGCTACCGGCCGGCCCGCGATGCGCTCCTTTAATGTTGCGCCTTCCAGCAGCTCCATCACCAGGAACGGATGCCCATCGTGCTCGCCCACTTCGTACAGCGTGCAGATGTTGGGGTGATTGATGGCCGCGGCCGCTCGCGCCTCCCGCTCAAAACGCTCCAGCGCGATGCTGTCGCGGGCCATTTCGTCGGGCAGGAACTTCAGCGCCACTTGCCGGCCCAGCTTCAGGTCCTCGGCGCGATACACCACGCCCATGCCGCCACCGCCCAACTTCTCGATGATGCGGTAGTGCGAGACGGTTTCGTTCACCATGGCGGTGACTACAACTTTAGCAGCGCACGCAGCCGCTTCGTCTGCACCCGGCTGACCGGAATTTCCGTATGCTTGCGATCGTCCATGCGGAGCTGAAAGCTGGACTTGAACCACGGGATCACTTCGCGAATCCGGTTGATGTTCACCAGAAACGAACGATGCACCCTCCAGAAGACATCCGGGTCGAGGTTCGATTGCAGCTCTTCGATAGTGCGGTAGTTCGACTCGCCTTCGACGCCGGCGGCCACCAGCGTGATCACGCCGTCGTCGATGGTGGCGTACACCACGTCCTGCGCGTCCACAATCAGGTTGCGGCCGCCGCTCTTCACCAGCAACTTGGTGCGCTGCGGCGTGCGCGCGCCCTCGGCCGGTTGCAGCGGCACTCCCGGAGCGGCGGACGCGGACAACTTCTCAGTCACCGCCTTTCGCGCGCGCTCCACGGTGAGTACCAGCCGCTCTTGCTCAACTGGCTTTAGCAGGTAATCCATAGCTCCAACTTTGAAGGCCTCCACCGCATACTGGTCGTACGCGGTGGCCAGTATGAAGTGCGGCAACGGGATTTCCTTTTCGGTGAGCTTCTGGATCACACCCAGCCCGTCCAGCCCAGGCATTTGTACGTCGAGGAATACCAGGTCCGGATCGAGGTCCTCAATCAGCTTCACCGCCTCGATGCCGTTATGGGCCGTGGCCAGAACTTCGATATCCTCAAACTGCTTCAGCAGATAGACAAGTTCATCGCACGCCAGCCGCTCGTCGTCAACGACAATTGTCGAGATTGTACTGGTCACACGACTCTGCATGAAATGTTAGTATAACTTGGGACAATCACTAAAGGAGATCGTTTTGCCCATGAACGAAAACGTCCGTATTGCGCCTGCGGACGGTAAGCTTGGAGTCCTCATACCAGGAATCGGCGCAGTAAGCACCACGTTTATGGCCGGCGTTGAAGCCGTGAAGCGTGGACTCGGCGTGCCTGTCGGCTCTCTCACGCAGCTCGCCACGGTGCGGCTCGGCAAGCGAACCGAGGCTCGCACGCCCATGATCAAGGATTTTGTGCCGCTGGCCGGTCTCGACAAGCTTGTCTTTGGCGGCTGGGATATCTTCGAAGACTCTGCGTATTCGGCGGCCGCTAACGCCAAGGTGCTCGAGCCGTCTCTGCTCGAACAGGTTCGCGAGCCGCTCGAGAAGATTCGGCCGATGACGGCTGTTTTCGACAAAGAGTACATCCGCCGCATCGACGGCCCCAACGTGAAACAGGGCGGCACGAAGATGGACAAGGCGCAGATGCTCATGGATGACATCCGCGAGTTCCAGAAGTCCACCGGAGTTGCCCGGACCATTATGATCTGGTGCGCTTCCACCGAAGTTTTTCACAGGCCCTCGAAGGTTCACCAAACGCTGAAGGACTTCGAGTGCGGCCTGATGAAGGACGACCCGGAAATCGCGCCAAGCCAGATCTACGCGTATGCGGCGCTCAAGATGGGCATTCCTTACGCTAACGGTGCGCCCAACCTTACCACCGATACGCCCGCTCTGCTCGATCTGGCCCGCGAGAATAACATCCCCGTCTGCGGGAAGGATTTCAAGACCGGCCAGACGTTCATGAAGACGCTGCTGGCGCCTGGGTTCAAGGCGCGCATGCTGGGCATGAAGGGGTGGTTCTCCACCAACATCCTGGGCAATCGCGACGGAGAGGTGCTGGAGGACCCCGGCTCATTCAAGAGCAAGGAAGAGACCAAGCTTTCGGTGCTGGATCAGATCCTGCAGCCGAAGCTCTATCCGGATCTCTACGGCGACCTGTATCACGCCGTGCGCATCAACTACTATCCTCCGCGTGGTGACCAGAAGGAAGGGTGGGACAATATCGACATTTTCGGATGGCTCGGCTACCCGATGCAGATCAAGGTCGATTTCCTCTGCCGCGATTCCATTCTGGCGGCGCCGCTGGTGCTCGATCTGGTGCTGTTTCTTGATCTGGCGCAGCGCGCCGGAATGCGCGGGATTCAGGAGTGGCTCTCGTTCTACTTCAAGGCGCCGATGCACGCGCCGGGGCTGTATCCCGAGCACGACATCTTCATTCAGCTCATGAAGCTGAAGAATACGCTGCGCTGGATGAAAGGCGAGGACCTGATCACGCACCTGGGGTTGGAATACTACGACTGAGGCAAGCTCAAGCAGGCGAAGCCGTTATTAGGGCTGTCCAGTATCTGAATAGACAATGCGGCGTCATGGCCTGTCGACTGCCCACGGTAGCGGCAGCACCTCCTCTCCGCATATCATAATTGCCGGACCCATCTCCAATCGCGCATGACCGTATTAGTGATCGGGGGGACGATGTTCATCGGCCGCCTGCTGGTGAACGAACTGCTCAAAGCCGGGCATGAGGTCACGGTTCTGCATCGCGGTCCGAAGCACGATCTGGGCCGCCGCGTGGCCAACCTACAAGCCGACCGCAACGATCTCGAATCGCTCAAATCCGCGTTGGCCGGCCGGCGCTTCGACGTCGTCTTCGACAACGTCTACGACTGGGAACGCGGCACCACAGCCGCGCACGTGGAAGCAACCGCACGCCTTCTGGCTGGCCCGCGCCTTCGTCGCTATGTCTACACTTCCAGCGTGGCCGCCTATGGCGACGGGCTGAACCATCACGAGGGCGACGCGCTTGCTCCCGACGACCATCCCGAACCCTACGTCCGCAACAAGGCCATGGCCGAGCGCGCGCTCTTCCGCATGCGCCAGCGCGACAAATTTCCGGTGGTGACCATGCGCCCGCCATTCCTCTACGGCCCCGGTAACAACTTCTACCGCGAGGCGTTCTTCTGGCAGCGGCTGCGCGACAAGCGCCCCATTATTCTCCCTGGCGATGGCCGCCGCCTGATGCAGTTCGTCCACGTGCGCGACTTAGTGGACGCAATGTTGAAGACCATCGACACGCCGGAGGCATGCGGCCAGGCCTTCAATATCGCCAATCCACGGCCCATCGCCCAGATTGAGGCCCTGGAAGCCATGGCGCGCGCAGCCGGCCGCCCTCTGCAACTGGTGCGCATTCCCCGCGACCGAATCCTCCGTGCCGGCGGAAGCCCCTTCGGCCCAAAGCTTTACTTCGCGTTTTACTACGACCTGCCTCCCATCACCATGGTTGTGAACAAAGCGCAGCGCGTCCTCAAGCTCAAGCCGGTGGATTTCGACGAAGGCATGAAGGTAACATACCGCTGGTGGCAACGCCATAATCCCTTCCCGAAAGCGGATTACGCATTCGAGGATTCACTGGTCGCCCTGGCCGACACGCTGCCACCTCAGGTGGAAGACGATTAAACTACAATCAATCCCATGCGCCTGCTGGTGTTCTCCGACATCCATGGTGATCGCCGGGCCCTCGAAAAGTTAGTGGCCACCGAGGCGGATCATTACTTTTGCGCGGGCGATCTGGCCACGTGGGGACGGGGATTGGGCGAAGCCGGCCCCATCCTGCAGCGGCGCGGGGAACAGATGCACGTCCTGCCCGGCAACCACGAATCCCTCGCCGATACCGAGCGCCTGTGCGAGCGGTACGGCCTCAATTCGTTTCATCAGCGAGCCATGCAATTGGATGGTTACTGGGTGGCGGGGCTCGGATACTCCAACCCGACGCCTTTCAAGACACCGGGCGAGTACACCGAGGAAGAGCTGGCAGAAAAACTGGAGAAGTTCGCCGCGCTCGACCCGCTCGTGTTGATCTGCCATGCGCCGCCCAAAGGCACTGCCCTCGACGAGATCCGCCCTGGTCTGCATGCGGGCAGTTCGGCGGTGCGCGATTTCATCGAGAAGTATCAACCGCGCTGGTTTTTTTGCGGCCACATCCACGAAGGCGCCGGGCGTTCCATCGAGATGGGTGTCACCCAGGCGGTGAATGTGGGCCGGAGGGGATATCTGTTGGAGCTTTGAGCGCGGCCCGTGTTCCGGGCCGCGCAGTGTTCACGTCAGTAACGGTGCCAGCGACCGGCGTGGTCGTAGTAACCCCGCGCGCAGCGGTCGTGACGTACAGGCTCGCGGCGGAAGCGGTAATCGTCGCGGTCATGCGCCGAAGCGAGCGTTGGTGTAAGCAGAGCCAGCGCCGCAGCCAGCGCCAGCGTTGTCAAACCGAACCTTTTCTTGAACACTGTGTCCTCCGTTCCTGGTTGTTGGATGTGCGCACCGGAACGGTCACCGTATGATCTTGTAACGATTTCCTGAAGACAACTACATGTGCGGCGTGTCGAGCGAAAAGCCGACATCCACGGTGGTGATCACCTCAACCGGCTCCCCATTCAGCAACGTCGGCTTGTACACCCACTGCTGGACGGCGTCCTGGGCCGCTCTGACAAGCAACGGATGCCCGCTGACGAGTTGCACGTTCTTAATGAGGCCATCGTTGCCGATGATGACTTGAAAGCGCACCGTCCCTTGGACGTGGGCCTCCTTTGCCTTCGGTGGGTACACCGGAATCACCTTCTTTATCAGGTTGGCAGCCTGCACGTTGCCGCCCACGCGAATGCGGCTGGGGACTGAAGGAGGAGGTGTGGCAGTGGTGGTCGTCGTGTCTCCTGCCGCCTCGGCTTTCTTCGCATCCATGGATTGCCGCACCCAGTCATCGGCGATTGCAATGTCTCTCTTATACTGCTCTTCGGAATCGTCCAGCGAGGCGCGTTCCCGTACAAGGAGATTCATGTAGGCCATTGCGTCGGCATATTGAGAGTCAATCGACAGCGCCTTGCGCAGGTTCAAAATGCCATCCTCGATCACTTGCCCGGAGCTCCGCTTGAGATCTTCGCGAAGGCTGGAATCCGAAAATGGAGCCGCGTCATCGGGCGTCATCGCGGCCTGCTTCAGCGCATCCTTGTACTTTGGATACCATTTCATCCAGTCGATTACCCCAAGGCTGTACCAGGCCTCCTTGTTCTGAGGATCGATGGCGGCAAGCTTCTCGTACCAGGACCGAGCCTCTTCCAGTCGGCGAAACTTCTCCTCGGTGTCGGCCGTACTGGTTGCCGTCTGGTAAGCGATGGAAGCAAGATACTGCATTGCCGTTTTGTTGTCCGGCTCGGCGCTTAGCACCCGCTCGAACCCCGAGCGAGCCTTATCGGCGAGCGCGTTGTTCTCCGGCGAATCGGCGCCCGGTACATACTGTGCGAAAAACGACGTCGCCAGGAACATCCGAGCATTCAAATTGGAGGGATCCAGATCCAGGGAACGCTGAAAAGCTTCCACAGCCTCGTCATACCTCGCGCTCTTGAACGCTTGTACGCCACGGTTGAGCCAAGCGGCGGCATCCACCGGCTCCCCGGCGTCCTGAGCAAGCAATGCACAGGCCGAAATAAGTAACCCACAACACAGACCACGCATCGAAATACCTTCTGGAATTAATCATAATTCGACTCGAAAAGTTCCCCCGCCCGCGTGGCGTAGAATCAAGATGCTATGGAGCGCTTCAACGGTGTAGACTACCTGCTTATCGATTCGCTTTTCAGCGAGCAGGAACTGCTCGTTCGGCAGACCGCGCGTCAGTTCGTGGATGATCGTCTGCTGCCGCTCATTCGCGACTGCTACCGCGACGCCCGCTTCCCAAAGGAACTCGTCTCCGAGATGGCCGAGCTGGGCTTCCTCGGCGCGAACCTCGAAGGCTACGGGTGCGCGGACATGTCCAGCGTGGAATACGGCCTCATCATGCAGGAACTGGAGCGTGGCGATTCCGGCCTTCGCAGCTTCGTCTCCGTGCAGGGCGCGTTGGTAATGTATCCGATCCTCGCTTACGGTTCTGAAGAGCAGAAGACGCGGTGGCTGCCAAAACTTCAATCGGGAGCGGCAATCGGCTGTTTTGGGCTCACCGAGCCAGGTTTTGGCTCGAACCCTGCCGGCATGACCACTCGCGCCAGCCGGGACGGCGGCGAGTGGGTGCTCAACGGGGAGAAAACCTGGATCACCAATGGCTCGCTGGCGGACATCGCGGTAGTATGGGCGCGCGCCGAAGACGGAATACGGGGCTTTCTGGTGGAAAACGGAACGCGCGGCTTTACCGCTTCAGAGATCCACGGGAAGCTGTCCATGCGCGCCTCGGTCACTTCCAGCCTGTCGTTTGCGGATTGCCGGGTGCCCGAGGCCAGTCGCCTGCCCGGCGCCCGCGGTCTCAAGGCGCCCCTGAGCTGCCTTACCCAGGCACGCTACGGTATCGGCTGGGGCGTTCTCGGCGCCGCCATGGATTGCTACGAAACCGCCCGCCAGTACACGATCCTGCGCAAACAGTTCGACGACCGTCCCATCGCTTCTCACCAACTCGTGCAGGAGAAGCTGGCCTGGATGATAACCGAGATTACTAAAGCGCAGCTTCTGGCCCTGCAGGTGGGCAGGCTAAAGGACCAGGGCCGTGCCGATCCGGCTCATGTCTCCATGCTGAAGCGCAACAACGCGGCGATCGCGCTGGAATGCGCCCGCCTCAGCCGCGATTTGCTCGGCGCCAACGGCATCATGGACGAGTACCCCATCATGCGGCACATGTGCAACCTCGAAACCGTCAAGACTTACGAAGGGACCGACCACATCCACGCCCTCGTCATTGGAGAGCATGTGACCGGTGTGCCGGCCTACCGTTAGCGGCAGGCTCTTAGCCTGCCTGGCTTGTGAGCCACGCGCACGGCATGGGCCCTGCCCACCTCGCTGGCTGCGAAGGGTACAATACGCGCTCGCCAAAGCGGTCCCTGAATTGCAAGGAAGGGCGGACACTGTTCGCCGGAACGCTGGTATCATGTAAGCGGAACCGATGCTTTCGCAGAGGCTGCAGCTCAAGGTCGCGCAAAAGCAGATCCTGACTCCTGGTTTGGTCCAGATGGTCACGGTCCTGCAGCTCAATCGCCTCGAGCTGAAGGACATGATTGTCCAGGAGATCGCCGAGAACCCCGTCCTGGAGGAGTCCGCCGAAGCCGGCGAGGAATTGACCCCGGAAGAGGTACAGGCACTTCTGGAGAACGAGCGCGTGGCCGATCCCTCCGATCAGTCCATTCTGGAGGCGCTGAGCAACGGTACCGCGGCCGAAGCCGACGGAGTCGGGGAATCTCCGGAGATCGTCTCGCTGGAACAGGCCGAGCCCGCCACTTTCGACGCAGGCGCGGATGGAACGCCCGGACCGCCTGTTGTCGAGACGCCGGAGACGCGAGAAGACAAAGACCCCTTCGATGAAATCGACTTCGGGTCATTCTTCGACGACTATCTGGACCCAGGTTACAAGAGCCCGGCGTCGGAAAACGTCGAGAAACCCTCGTTCGAGACGTTCCTCTCCTCCCCGGTCACCTTGGCCGACCATCTGCAATCACAACTCTCGGTGCTGGTGATGCCGGAGGCCGTGCGTGACGCTGCGGTCAGCATCATAGGCAATCTGGACGAGTACGGCCGCCTGACCGCATCGCTGGAGGAAATCGGCGAATCCGACGGCCGTACGGCGAAAGAGATGGAAGAGGCGTTGCGCGTGGTGCAAAGCCTGGACCCGGCGGGTATCGCCGGCCGCGATCTGCGCGAGTGTCTGATGCTGCAACTGGAAAGCCGCAACGCGCGCGGGGGCGTGGCCTGGCAAATCGTGGACCAGCATTTGAAATTACTGCAATCGCGGCAGTATCGCGACCTCGCCCGCCTGCTCGGCCGTCCCCCCGAGCACATCCAGATCGCGGTGGGCGTCATCCGCAGGCTGGACCCCTGGCCGGGTCTGCGCTATTCGGCTCCCGGCGCTCGCCAGATCGAGCCCGACGTCTACATTTCCAAGGACGGCGACGAGTACCTCATTCAGCTCAATGAGGACGACCTTCCGCAGCTCCGCCTGAACGCGCAATACAAACGTATGCTCGACCGCGACCAGGAACCCAGCAAGGAAGTTCGCAACTACGTTAAGGAAAGGTATGCTTCCGCTTTGCAGCTCATGAAGAACATCGAGCAGAGGAAGCACACTATTCTGCGGGTTTGCCAGTCCATCGTGCGGCGCCAGTTGGATTTCCTTGAACAAGGGATCGACTATCTGAAGCCCATGATGATCAAGGAAGTTGCCGAAGAGATCGGCGTACATCCGTCGACAGTAAGCCGGGCGGTGGCCGGCAAATACACCCATACGCCCCAGGGCGTCTTCGAACTGCGCTATTTCTTCTCGGAAGCCGTACAGGGCACGGCCGGCAGCGGGACGCCCCTGCTGATTCTCAAGCGCAGGGTGAAAAAAATGATCGAAGAGGAAGACCACACGAAGCCGCTCACCGATGAGCAGATCACCGAGCGGTTGAGAGGCGAGGGAATCGATGTCACGCGAAGGACCGTAGCCAAGTATCGCGAGGACATGCGCATTCCTTCTACCCATCAACGGCGCATACGAACCTGAATCTCCGGCCGGAGGTGATTTTCGATGAAACTTGTTTACACGGGCAGAGAGGCGGAGTTCCCCCCCAATCAGGCGAAGAAGTTGGGCGCGAGATTGGCGCGCATCGCCCAACTGCTGGGCCGCGGGGAAAGGGAGGCGCACGTCATGCTGACGAAGGAGCGGTTCCTCCATCAGGCACGCATCCACTTCAATGTGTGGGATCACCAGTTGGTAGCCGTCGGCACCGATGCCGACCTCTTCGCGGCCGTCAGCGGCGCGGTTGACCATCTGGAGAAACAACTGGCGAAGTTGCGCACAAAGTGGCGCGATACGAAGCGCCATAAGGCTGCGCCGAACGGCGCCGAGCCCCAGGCTCCGGAGAAAATCGCAAAAGGCAGGCCGGCTGCCTCGGCGAAGCGCGCAGTTCCAAGAATCTTTCGGGTCGGCCCATCCGACAATCCGGACCATCGCCTCAAACCGATGACTGTCGAAGAGGCCATGCTCGAAATCGACGGGGCCGAGGATTACTTCGTCTTCGAAGATGCGGGGACCGGACGGCGCAACGTACTGCTTCGCCGCAAAGACGGCCACTTCGACCTGATCGACAGCTAGCGCGCTTACACTAGAGACTAGTGGCGCAGCGCAAACGCGGTTCCGGGAGCAAACCTGGCCGAAATTCAGTGTCCAATTCTCCGGAGCTGGTGATCCTCACTGGCTTCAGCGGCGCGGGCAAGGGCACCGCTCTGCGCGCCTTTGAGGACCTCGGCTACTATTCGGTCGACAATCTGCCCGTTGGCCTCATTCCCAAGTTTGCGGAACTGGTCCATTCTTCTCATGAGGTGCGGCACGCCGCTCTGGTGGTGGATGTCCGCGAAGGAGGGGAACTGGCCAAACTTCCGGCCCTCCTGAAGAGCCTGCGCCGGAAAGTTCCAGTGCGCCTCGTCTTCCTCGAGACCGATGACCGGACCCTGATGCGCCGGTACAGCGAGACCCGCCGCCCTCATCCGCTGGGCACGGGCATGTCCGTGGCCCAGAGCATCCAAAGCGAGCGCGAGCGCCTGCAGCCCATCCGCGAGGCCGCGGATTTGGTGATTGATACCTCCGGCCTCAACGTTCACGAACTGCGCGAAATCATCGGCGAGAAATTCGCCGGCGAGCGCGGCGAATCGAACCTGCGCATCGAAGTAACCAGCTTCGGCTACCGGCACGGGTTGCCCATCGACAGCGATCTTGTCTTTGACGTGCGCTTCCTCCCGAATCCCCACTACATTCCCGAATTCAGGAACAAGACCGGCCGGCATGCCGGCGTCGCTGGCTACATCCGCTCTTTTCCGCAAACCGCCGAGTTCGTGAAACGCATCACGGATCTTCTGGTTTATCTCATCCCCCACTATGTCCAGGAAGGCAAGAGCTACCTGACCATCTCATTTGGCTGCACCGGCGGACATCACCGTTCCGTGATGATCGCCAGCGAGATGGCCCGGCGGCTCGCCAAAGCCGGTTATAAGGTGAAGGAAACCCACCGGGACATCCGCAAGACCTGAGTGCGGCTCCGTACCGCTGATTGGTACCTTGTTCGCGGTTATGCACTCTGTGGGAGCTTTCCAGGCTGCAGCCGGTTTTCAATTATCCCGCCAGTGCGGTCCAATATAATAAGCAAGTCCTTCATGCGTCAGTCCGCCACAACGCTGATCGTCTCCACGGCGTTTTCAATCGCCCTGGGCCACGCCGCGCCCGATCAGTCCGCGGCTGAGCGCGGCACCGAATTAGCCGAGCATGGCAGTTGCGCTGAAGCTATGCCGCTGATTCGCCAGGCGTTGGAACAACCCGATCAACTGCAGGACCGCGATCTGAAGCGCCGCATGGGCGCCGCGGGCGTCCGCTGCGCCATGATGTTGGATCATCGGGGCGCCGCCACCACCTTGCTGGCCTGGCTGGAAGAGGAGTTTCCGCAGGATCCCGAAATCCTGTTCATGGCGACTCACGTTTACGCAGACCTGTCCGCTCGCAGTTCGCAGGAGTTGATGGATGCGGCCCCCGATTCCCCGCTCGTAGTGGAACTCAACGCGGAAAACTTTGAGAAACACGGTGACTGGAATAAAGCCATCGCCGAGTATCGCGTCCTCTTGAAGCGCGAACCGAACATGCCCGGCATCCACTACCGCATCGGCCAGATCATCATCAACCTGCCGCCGACCGCCACGTCCAACAGGGACGCCCGCGGTGAATTCGAACAAGAGCTGAAAGTTTACCCGCAAAACGCCGGCGCGGAATACTTCCTGGGCGAGTTGGCCCGTAAGGAAGGCCACCTGCCGCAGGCTATTGAGCATTATACGAACGCGACGAAACTTAACGCCAGCCTGCCCGAGCCGTACTTCGGTCTCGGTCGCTGCCTGCTGGATTCCGACCACGCGGCCGACGCCGTGGCGCCTCTCGAAACCGCTGCGAAGCTGTCACCTGGTAACCCAACCATCCACTTCACCCTCGCCCACGCCTATCAGGAGCTGGGACGCAAGGAGGACGCCGCGCGCGAATTCGCCCTGCAGAAAAGCACCTCCGAGAAGATTCAGCAAAACACCGAGACGGTCAAGCGTAACGTCTCGGGCGTGCCAACGCCAGATAATGGCGGCAAGTGAAACCCACATTCCTCGTGGCCAGCGCCGTGTGCATTGTTGTTGCCGGCGCAATCGCCGTCCAACCGGCGCAGCCGCATTTCATCGACGTGGCCACCCGCTCCAGGTTCTCTTACATCACCGATAACGATCTGTCCTCGCGGAAGTACTTTGTCCAGCCGATGGCCGGCGGCGTCGCCATATTCGATTACGACAACGACGGCAAAATGGACATCTTCTTCACTAACGGCGCAAAGTTGCCCGAGTTGAAGAAGACCGGCCCGGCATTCTACAACTGCCTCCTCCGCAACAAGGGCGACGGCACATTCGAGGACGTGACGCGGAAAGCCGGACTCCTGGGCGAGAATCTCGATTACAATCTGGGGGTCGCCGTGGGCGATTACGACAACGACGGCCACGAGGACCTCTTCATCTGCGGCGCCGGGCGGAACACGCTGTATCACAACAACGGCGACGGAACGTTCACCGACGTCACCGAGCAAGCGGGCATCGGCCGCAAGCCGCCCGGCGTTCTCAGCGTGGGCGCGGCCTGGTTCGACTATGACAACGACGGTCTGCTGGACCTGGTGGTCTCCAACTACACCACCTGGACTCCCCAGACCGACCGGCGCTGCAACATCGGCAGCGTCGAATATTACTGCAGCCCGACATTTTATTCGCGCGCCGCGCACCGGCTTTATCACAACCTGGGCCACGGCCGATTCGAAGACGTGACCGCGACCTCGGGCTTCGCTGCCGCGCCCGGCAAGGGAATGGGCATCTCCATTGCCGACTTCAACGGCGACGGGTGGCAGGACGTGTTCATCGCCAACGACACCGAGCCGAACTCGCTCTTCATCAACACGGGCAAGGGCAGGTTCGAAGAACAGGGCCTGCAACTCGGCGTCGCCTATAACGACGACGCTAAAGCGGTCTCCTCTATGGGCAGCGACGCAGGAGACTACGATAACGACGGCCGCGTCGACATCTTCACGAATAACCTGATGGGGCAGGTCTGGCAACTCTTCCACAACCGAGGCGACTTCTTCCGCTACGTACCCGACCAGGTTCACTTGCAACAACTCAGTGAGACGCTTTCCGGGTGGAGCACCGCGTTCATCGACTACGACAACGACGGCTGGAAGGACCTCTATTCCGCCAACGGGGACGTCGACAGCATCAAGCCGAACGCGCGCCAGCACGACACCATATTCCGGAACATCGACGGAAAGCAATTTGTGGACGTGTCCGATCAAATGGGTCCCGCCTTTCTGCATCGCGGCTATCAACGCGGGTCGGCCATCGGCGATCTCAACAACGACGGCTTCGAGGATCTGGTGGTAACTTCACTCATGGAGCGGCCCCGCATCCTCCTCAATTCGGGCGGCAACGGCAATCACTGGCTCACGCTGGAGCTGATCGGCCGCTACAGCAACCGCGACGCCATCGGCGCCAAAGTGAAATTGACCACCGTCTCGGGCCGCATGCTTTACAGCCGCGTGGCCGTGAGCGTCGGCTTCATGTCCTCGAGCGACAAGCGGGTTCACTTCGGACTAGCCAACGAAAAGCGGATTCAATCCATCGAAATTCAGTGGCCGCGGGGCGCCGTGCAGAAGTTGTCGAACATTGCCGCCGACCAGTTCCTGAAAGTGGAAGAGCCGTTGCCGCAAGTCCCCACGTCCCGCTGATATACTTGAGAGACGAGGCGTTTGGGTGGCGAGGTTAGTGCATGGCGGACGGGCGAACTTCAGCAGCGTCGCACGTCGCGGGCCGGGATGCGGGTGGCCCGGGACGAGATCAGCAGGCCACTGTCCGTGAAGAACTCGCGCGCGTGCTCGCCAGTCAGGAATTCCGCACCAGCAAGCGTTCCCAGGAGTTTCTTCGCTACGTAGTCGAAAATACGTTAGCCGGCCGCACCGACACCTTGAAAGAGCGCACCATCGGAATCGATGTCTTCGCCCGGCCGGCTTCTTACGATCCCGCCGACGACGCCACCGTTCGCGTAAAGGCCGGCGAAGTCCGCAAGCGTCTGGATCGCTATTACGCCACCGAGGGCCGTGTCGATTCGTTGCACATCGACCTCCCGGCGGGAACCTACATTCCTGAGTTTCGCGCAGTTACTCCGCCCGAGGACAAGGACCACCCGTCCAAAGCACCACAACCCGAGAAAAGCCTGTCCTGGGCGCTGATTGCGATGCTCGCCGCCGTGATGCTGGTGGCCGCTTCCATGTACTTCCTGTTCCGTCCCCACCGTCAGGAGACCACTCTCGATCAGTTCTGGGCTCCCATGCTGCAAGGCTCCCAACCGGTCCTGCTCTCCGCCGCGTACGTGCCCGTATACGCGCTCGATCGCAAACCAGGTGAAACCGGCCCGGCCCGGCTCAACGAATTTACCCTGCTCACGGACCAGTTCGTCGGGGGCGGCGATCTGATGGCGGTCTCCCGCCTGGGCTCACTGCTCAGCCGGATGAATCAGCGCTGGCAGGTGAAAATCGGGAGCGATGTCTCTTTCGCGGACCTGCGCACGTCGCCCACCGTCCTCGTCGGATATTCCTACACGCGCTGGAAAGAAATCAGCCGCGAGTTGCGCTATTTCATCGATGCCGACAAGCGCCCATTGACCGTCACCGACAACGGCAATCCGACGCAATGGACGCTGCCTCATGTGGGTCTCGATCGCCGCACCGACGAAGACTACGCTATCGTGTCGCGCGTTTTCGACCCGGAGACTCGAACCATGCTGCTGGAGATCGCCGGAGCCACGCAATACGGAACCAACGCTGCCGCGGAACTGGTGAGCCGTCCCGAACTGATGGCCGAGGCCCTGCGCAATGCCCCGTCTGGCTGGCAGCACAAGAACCTGCAACTAGTCCTGCACGTGCGCGTGATTTCGGGCACCCCTGCATCGCCCAATGTGGTAGCCACGTATTTCTGGTAGGGAATTTCCACGATGCGCATGCTCACTCCCGCGGTTTTCCTGCTAGTGGCTTTGTGTCACGCCGGGCAGTGGAGTTCTATTGTCCCCGATGCCGCTCATGCCTCACCCGCCGAGACCCGCCTGTTTCTAGAGAAGATCTGTAAAGGCCACGAGACGGCGACGGGCTGCTCTGTCTGTCCCGAAGAAATGTCTCCCTCCGCGGAAACATGGGAGGTTCGATCGGTCACCTACGGGCATTTCCTCGCGCCGACATCGGAGGACGCTCTGGTCGGCGGATTCGGGTGCGAACCCCACGTAAATCTGATGAGCGGCTCGTACCTGTTTACGAAGGCAGGACCTTCGTGGCGCAAGGTCTGGTACAACGCCGGCGAGCTGGCGGATGACTGCAAGAAGCTTACCGGTTCCGATGGTCGCGACCGTCTGGTGTGCGAGGGATCTGACATGCATCAGGGCGTAGCGGACTGGTTCCTCTATTGGATTGACCCGGGCCGGGATCCCCGCAAAGAGGAGAATGGCCCATTAGAGTTGTTTTTCGGAGTGAATGACACACTCGGAAGCTGCGTATATCTTCCCGGCGGCGCCATAGCTACCGGCAAAATCGAGTCGGTCTCATTCGTGCCCTCGCCGGCGCCCAGCGTCCGCATCCTTGTTACCGCGCGCGTGGGTAAGGCTGAAGTCCCGGACAAGGCGATGGAGAGCTGTCACCCCGGTCCCCAGAACCGGCTGGCCATCACGACCGTCCAACGGAACTATGATTTCGTCTTTGATGGCCGCGGAGTGGTGCCGCGCCGAGGGAACCCGCCAACGGACAACGGTCGAGCCATCGCCCCGACAACGTCTTATCGAGTGGCAAAGTAACCGGCGGTCTGAGACCTGCCATCCTGAGAATAAATGTCCGAGCATCCCCCGGCCCTCATCGAGTTCCGCAATGTCTCCATCATGCGTGGCGAGCGGCTGGCCCTCCGCGGCGTCTCACTGCGCATCGAATCCGCCGAGCACGTCGCCATCCTTGGTCCCAACGGCTGCGGGAAATCCACCTTCATCAAGGCCATCACGCGGGAATGCTATCCGCTGGTGCGGCCCAAGGCATCTCTGCGCATCCTCGGCCAGGATCGCTGGAACATCTTCGAACTGCGCGCCTTGCTGGGAATTATCACCAACGATCTGGTGGCCGCGTGCGTCCGCGAAAGCAGCGCGCTGGAGATTGTGCTCTCGGGCTTCTTCAGCAGTGTTTGCCTGATGCCCTACCATCGCGTCGACCCGTCCATGGTGGAAGCGTCAATGGATGCATTGCGGACCATGGAGGTGGATCACCTTACCGGGCGATCCATGACCGAAATGTCCTCCGGCGAAGTCCATCGTGTGGTGACTGCTCGCGCTCTGGTTCACCGTCCCCGGGCGTTGCTATTGGACGAGCCCTGCACCTCGCTCGACTTGCGCGCGCAGCGCGACGTCCGCCGCACCTTCCGTAACCTCGCCCAATCGGGCCTCGGCCTGATCCTGGTCACGCACGATCTGGCCGATATCATCCCCGAGATTGGCCGCGTCATCCTGCTCCGCAACGGTCGGATCGAAGCAGACGGTAACAAAAGCGAAGTACTCACCGCGGAACGTCTCGGAGCGCTCTTCGGCATCTCCGTTGAGTTACTGGAACGCGACGGGCACTTTCACCTGTTGTGAAGCCACATCCGTTTCAAGCGGCCAGTCAGCCCCCGTCGGGGCTCTTCGCCTCGAACGCCTTCCGGCCTCCACCATCGCGGCGGCGCGAAGTTTCGCCCCGGCTCGAAATCCGGTTGTGCGATATCGATTGCTCGCGCATGAACATCCGCCCAGTCCTTGCGCAGCCGTTCTGCCGGCCATGCATAATGATGGCCCCAGCCGTTGGCAATGTCGCGTTCTCCCAGTCTCTCGCTTGCCAGTTGGTGGCGGCGCAATAGCCGATCAAAACCCAGATACTTGTAATGCAGGTTCATGAGTTCGTCGACCGCCGGAAAGCGCAGGTCGCCGAGAGGTCTGGCGCGATGGCGCCCGGCGGCGAATCCCGTTTCGGTCAGAGCGTCCGGACGGAAGATGGAGAGTTTGTTGTCGTCGGATTCGGGGGCTCCCCGGGTGTAGATCTGAGACAACAATTCACCCCGAGCCGGGTAATCTTCGGTGAGCATCCGGTATCCAAGGGCCGGAACCAGCGTCGCTCCCTGCTGGATACACTCGTCAAGGTAAGCTGGCATCGGGCGCGCATTCACCATCAGATGTTCATCCAGAGCGGTGATGACTACCCAATCCGCTTTTTTCCGGCTCTCCTTCCACGCCTCGTTTTGCAATTCCTGCTGGGAAAGCACAAACGAGTCTGCGTGACTTCGCGAAAAGCGGCGTACCTCCACTTTGGGATGGTCGCGCAAAAGATCGAGCGAACCGTCGGTCGATCCATCATCGTAGACGATGTAGCGGTCAACCCACCCATCGTAATGCCGGAAAAAGAAGTCAAGCATATCGACCTCATTCCAGCAAAGTGTGTACAGATGAACCGTCATCGGCCGTTTAGTGACCGGTAATCAAGTGCGTTTGCGGGGTATCGAAGTGGCGCGTATCCGCGTACAGCTGCGATGACGCCACCAGTAACAACGTGCCCGGCGTGAAACCGCGCAGACGTACCCAGACGCCGGGCTGGATCCAGAGCGCGCGGTCGCCGCACTCCAGGCGAACCGTTTCGTTCTGACGGCCGTTATTGACCTCAATGGTCACGCCCCCGGACAGCGCGATGATCGCCTCATCGGCGGAACTCGCGTGCTCGGACCGCACCGCGTCCGCCGAGTCAGCCCTTATGTAGAAAACTCGCCGAAGGGGAAACCCGAGATTGCAGTGCTCTTCGAGCGCGGTGAGTTCACCGCTCGGGTTGCGATGGGCGTGCAGCGGATAAAGCTCCACGCCATCAATAAGCCGCGTGCTGGTCCCGCCGGAAAAGCCGTTGGCCCGGGTCATGATCTGCTCTCCACGAGTCTGGCTGAGGTGCGCAGGGGCAGACCCAGCAGGCTGCGTAGTTCGCATGCGGGCATTACCTTGCGCCCCATCAGACTCGCCAGATGATGAAGGCGTTCCACCAGGTCCAGATTGCTGGCCAGGCACTCCCGCTGCGGGTCGAGCCAGAGATTGTCTTCCAGCCCGATGCGCATCCCCGGCGCCGCGGCAGCCGCCATCGCAGCGATCGGGATCTGCGCGCCGCCAATGCCCGCCAGGCTCCAGATGGCTCCGGCCGGCAGAACGCTCACCATCGCGCCAATATCGAGGAAGCGCGCCTGCGCCGTTGCCAGGTTGCCGAAGAAAAGGTTGGCATAAAAAGGCGGCTCGATCAAGCCACGCCCTGCCAGGTATTGGGCCACGTTGGCCATCCCCAGATCGAAGATTTCCAGTTCCGGTTTGATTCCGGCGTCCCTCATCCGCACAGCGAGCACAGCCACGGTCTCGGGAGTATTCACGCTCGCCTCCCCCGCGAAGTTCAACGAAGAAAGCGTCAGTGAAGCCATGTCCGGCTGAAGATCTCCGGCCAGACTGAGCACCTCAAGCCGGCTTTCCAGAGGCACTCCGCCGCGCCCGGAACAGGAAACGCAGAGAATCAGCTCTGGACGCTCCTCGCGGATGGCGCCGATGATGCGTTCGTACACGTCCTTGCGCCAGGTGGGCCGGCCGTTTTCGTCGCGGGCGTGCAGATGCGCGATGGTGAGGCCGAGATCGGCACAGCGAAGCACGTCGCGCACGATCTCCGCCGGCTGCAGCGGAACATGGGGCGACAACGCCCGCGTAGGCACCATGCCCGTCGGAGCCAGGTTGAGAATCAGGTCAGTCCGCGGGCACCCCGCTTTTGCGGACACTGTTTCCAAAGGCAAACCCTCGTACTTTAGATAACGGTTGCTCCATTGTAGCCCGAGATCCCGGTTTTCGCCACGCGAGCGGGATTGCCGAGCGCCAGACAGTGATCGGGCACATCGTCCACAACAACCGCGCCAGCGCCAACAATGGCATTTTCGCCAACCGTGATCTTAGGCAGAATCACCGCCCCCGCTCCCACGGTTGCGCCTTTCCCGAGGGTTACATAGGCCGCGACCACCGCCCCCGGGCCGATCGAAACAAACGGACCGAAGTGCGCGTGATGACCTACGCTCACTCCCCGGTTGATGAACACAAAGACGCCGAATTCGCTGGCGGCCCCGAGAGTGCAGCCCGCGTTGACATACAAGCCGGCCTCAAACTTCAGGTTGCGCGGAACCGCGACCGTAGCGTCAAACAAACTGAAAGGCCGATGGAAGCCCATTTCTCCGGCCTCTCTTGCCGCAGTCTGGCGATGGCCTGGAGTGAACAGAGGCGCCAGAAACGGACGCGCCTTGATTTCATCGGTCACCCCATCGGGAGCAACGACGAGCGCCGCGTCCGACAGAAAGCTCTCTCCCGCCCGATTTTGCACGCCCGCACAAATGCGGATTCCCGCACGGAACAGGCTCTCCTCCACGTCCACCAGAATCGGCGAGCCGACCCCGTAGAGCACGACGTCTTCCATCGATGGATTCCCCTTCTCACCACGGCCGCGATGCCCGGACAACGGCCATGTACCCGGATGGTTCAAAGCCATCATAGTCTGCCCGCGCGATACTTCCAAAGCAAACTGTTCGTCCAGCATGGGCAGTGAGTGTTCTAGACTCAACTGATGCTCGTGCGCAATCGGAGCTTCGCCGCGGTTCCCTGTCTTACGTTCCTGGTCGCGTCGATCGCCGCGACTGGCGCCCAATCCGGCGCCCCTTATAGCGTCGCCGAGACGAAAAACATCATGGTCGCCATGCGCGACGGCGTAACGCTCGCCACCGACATCTACCGTCCAGCGCAAGACGGCCAACCGGTGGAAGGCAAATTCCCGGTGATTCTAATGCGCACGCCCTACAACAAGGTGTTCGGTACAGCGTCGATTGCCAGTTCGTTCGTGCCCCACGGCTACATAGTTGTGCTGCAGGACGTGCGCGGCCGCTACAAATCGGAAGGCCGCTGGTTCCCCATCCGCGACGATCCCAACGACGGATTCGACACCGCCACGTGGATCGGAGAGCAACCATGGTCGGACGGCGGCATCGGAACTATCGGATCCTCATACGCCGGTGCCACGCAACACGCCCTGGCCATCGCCAACGCGCCCTACGTAAAAGCAATGATTCCCCGCAACGCGATGTCGGATTTCGGCCGGTACGGCGTCCGCCACAACGGCGCGTTCGAGCTGCGCTTCCTCAACTGGGTGTTCACGCTGGGGAACGCCGCCGGAACATCAAACGCATCCGCAGCCGCCGCCCGCGCAGCGTCGGATCCCGAGGAGACCGATGCGCTCATCGATATGGGAAATCACGTCCGCGACTATGTGCTCAACCTGCCGCTGCGTCCCGGAACGACACCGCTCAAGTACGCCCCCGACTACGAGGCCTGGCTGATCGAAGCGATGGGCCACGGCGATTACGACGCATTCTGGAAGGATTCGGGCTCCAGCGTGGTTGACCACCTTGCCGAATACAAAGACGTTCCGGAATACCATACCACCGGCTGGTACGATTCCTGGGGCGCTCAGGTCGCCAATCTGAATTACGTCGAACTGCGCCGGACCAAGAAGAGCCTTCAGCGGTTGATCATAGGGCCATGGATTCACAGTGGCGAAAACCACGACTACGCGGGAGAAGCGCAATTCACCGGCGACGCGGCGCTCGATCTTTCGGCGTTTACCCTGCGCTGGTTCGATCGCTGGTTAAAGGGCATCGACAACGGAGTTGACCGCGAGCCTCCCGTGCGCATCTACGTGATGGGCGGAGGTGACGCGCACAAAACGCCCGAGGGCCGAATCTTTGTGGGAGGTCACTGGCGCAACGAACAGGAGTGGCCACTGGCGCGGACGGCGCCAACTCCGTATTACCTTCATGCCAAGGCCGTCCTCTCTTCAGGGGCGCCTGCCGCCGACCGTCCCGTCACCTATTGGTTCGACCCAAAACATCCGGTCCCCACCCTCGGCGGAAATGTCTCGTCTCAGGGAACACTGATGTTTCAGGGGGCGGCCGACCAGCGTTGCCGGCCCGATTTCTGGCTCTGTACTGACTCGAAGCCGCTTTCGGCCCGCTCCGATGTGCTGGTCTTCCAGACGACCCCGCTTAAGGCCGAGATGGAAATCACCGGCCGCCTTATCGTAAAGCTCTGGGCTTCCTCAAACTCCCTCGATACCGATTTCACCGCCAAACTCGTTGACGTGTACCCGCCCAACGCCAGCTTCCCGGCCGGCGTGGATCTGAACATCGCCGATAGCATTGTCCGCGCGCGCTACCGCAACGGTCTCGGCAAAGCCGAACTCCTGCGACCCGGCCAGCCGTACGAGTTCACCATCGAGATGTATCCCACCTCCCTGGTTTTCCAGCGTGGACACCGCATTCGCCTGGACATCTCCAGCAGCAATTTCCCGCGCTTCGACATCAACCCGAACACGGGCGAACCGCTCAATAACAACCGCGGGTGGCAGGTAGCGCGAAATACCGTTTATATGGACGCGAAGCACCCCTCGCGAATCATCCTGCCGGTCATTCCGGGCCAGCCGCACCCAGCAATCGTCGGAGCGCAACGTTAGCTACGGCTGAGCGTAGTATCCGGTCCGCGTGTGCGCCGTTAGACCCGGCTTGTCGACCTTAACATCGAGCGCGTGATATTCGTTCGGCCCGTCGCCGGGAAGGCTGTCGAAGGAAAGCACGTAAAACGCGCTCCCGTCCGCGGCGCACGTAGCAATCTCGCCCGCTACGTCGTTACTCGAATTGAGAACCCGGCCTCCGCTTTGATACGCCAATACCTGCAGCCCCAGGTCGCCAATCTGCACCTGCCCCGAGTTCTTCGGCTCCTTCAGGAAAACTCTGTACTGTGTCGTCTCAAATCCGCCCGCGTCTCCGGTCCCCAGCGGATCCACCGCATCGAGAGTAATCCGCGCCTGCCGTAGCGAGTCCGAAAGAGCTACAATCGTCCCGAAAAGCTGCTGTTTGTGCTTTGATGTAATCTCGATGTTCGGGCCCGAAAGAAAGGGCCAGCCGGGACTGATCCATATCACGAGTTTTCGCCCAGGCCTTGTTGCATCGTCCGCGGCGAGTTCCTGCAGCGCGCGGACCGACAGATCGATCCGGTCGCTGTCGCCATAGACTCCCTGGGACCGGGTGATGGAGCGAAGGGCGGTTTGCTTCCCGACGAGTTGGGCGGCGATCGCCTTGCCATCCTGGGAAGCGACGACGCCCGGCGTCAGGCCGGAATCGGTAAGGAAAACGATCGATACCGGATGCGAGAGCTCCCCGCCATTCATCCGCAGAAACTTCTCGATCTGGTCCCGTTCCACCGCCACGCCGGAAAAGGAGGTGTTGACCTCATCCATCACCAGGGTCGCTTCCACCGCAGGGCCGGCCACCCCCGGGATTGCCTGAAACGACAGAATCCTGTCGGGTTGCTTATTATCCAGGAGAACAAAATCCTGTTGCTGAAGGCCGGCGATCGGCTGTCCCTTCTTATCCGTCACCGTCACATCCAGCGTCATCCGCCGATCCACGCTGCCCGTCCGCGGCGCTACTCCCGAAACAGCCGAGAAGCAGAGCACACAGGTCCAGCCGCCACGCCGCATACTCATGCGCAAATCACCTTAGAACAAATGCTTGAGGGCTTTGCCAGTGCCCCTCAGTATCTTGCCGGTTCCTTTTGCCGCGCCAACTCCGACGTTCCTGCCGGTGTTGACAGCTCCTGTGCCCAGGTCCGTTGCGGCGCTGATGGGATGAAGTGTCACCAGGTCGCCGGCGGCTTTCGCGGTTCCCGCAGCGGCGCTTGCCGCGCCTTTTGCCGCGCCTTTACCGATATTGCCAGCCCCGCTTCCCACGTCGTGTTTGGCGCTCGTCTTAGCCATGGCCAGACCCGCGAGGCACACCAGGGCAAGCAATACTTGCTTCATAGACTTTTAGTAGACGGGACTCGGCTTCGTTATGTTTCATGCGTTTACATGCAATGCGCTACGCTGAGTCCATGCCCCTCCCCGATTCCTTCTTCGGCAGGAAGTTCGCCATCACCCACGGCGATCTGGAGGGTTGGCTGGTGGACGCTTTGGCTTCCGGCGGCGACTACGCAGACCTATACTTTGAATACTTGGCCACCAGCAGCATCGGGATGGATGAATCCATCGTCAAGAGCGCCGTACAGGGCGTCTCGCTCGGCGTAGGCGTCCGCGTGGTCTCCGGCGAGAAAACCGGCTACGCCTACAGCGACAATCTAAGCCCGGAGAGCATCCGCAAAGCCTGCCGGGTGGCCGCCATGATCGCCGCCGGCCCCTCGAAAGTGGATAAGACATCGCTTGACGACGGCCCGAAACGCAATCTCTACCCGGTTCTGACCGCGCCCACTGAGACCAGCCTGGCCGAGCGCGCTGAATTGGTGAAACGCGCCGATGCTGTCGCCCGCGCCTGTGACCCCCGCGTCTTTCAGGTGCAAGCTTCCTGGATGGACAGCCTTCGGCACATCCTGATCGCCACGAGCGACGGCACCATCACCACGGATCGCCAGCCCATGGCCCGCCTGAACGTTCGCGTTCTGGCGCGCCAAGACGGTGGACCGCCGCAGAGCGGTTACTCCGGCGGCGGCGGGCGCATCGGGCTCGATCAATTTACCGGAGCGAAAAGCCCGGAAACATTAGCCCGCGAGGCCGCGCGCCAGGCCATCGTGCAACTGGAAGCGGTAGAAGCTCCTGCCGGTGAGATGACCGTGGTGCTCGGCCCCGGCTGGCCCGGCATCCTGCTGCACGAAGCCGTGGGCCACGGGCTCGAGGCCGACTTCAACCGCAAGGGCGTCTCGGCGTTCTCCGGCCGCATCGGCCAGAAGGTAGCCAGCGAGCTTTGTACGGTGCTCGACGACGGCGCCATGGACCACCGCCGCGGCTCGCTCAACGTGGACGACGAGGGCGTGCCCACGCGACAGAATCTGCTCATCGAGAACGGCGTCCTGCGCGGGTATCTGGCCGATAAGCTCTCCGGCCGGCTCATCGGCCAGCCCAGCACCGGCAACGGCCGCCGCGAAAACTACCAGAACATCCCCATGCCCCGCATGACCAACACCTTTATGCTGGCGGGCGAGAGCGACCCGGACGACATCGTCCGCTCCGTCCCACGCGGCCTCTACTGCGCCAACTTCGGCGGCGGCCAGGTGGACATCACCAGCGGCAATTTCGTCTTCGCGGCCTCCGAGAGCTACCTCATTGAAGATGGCCGCATCACCCGCCCCGTCCGCGGCGCCACGCTGATCGGCAACGGCCCGGAAGCGCTGAAGTACGTGAGCATGGTGGGCAACGACCTCAAGCTGGACGAAGGCGTCGGGATCTGCGGCAAGGAAGGCCAAAGTGTGCCAGTCGGCGTAGGCATCCCCACCATCCGCATTGACCGGATGACCGTCGGCGGGACGGCCTGATGATTGAACCGGTCGAATGTGGAGCGGCGTCGTGCGCCGCTTCGGCCGGAGGCTGAACAGATGGTCGACCCCGATATTGCAGCACGCGTCGTCCGCCTGGCCATGGAGCGCGGAGCCACCGACGCCGAATGCACCATCTCGGAAGGCGAAGAGTTCACCGCGCAGGTGCGCATGAGGTCGCTGGAGACACTCAAGGAAGCCGGTTCCCGTGGCGCCGGCCTGCGTGTGCTGGTGGGCAAGCGCTCGGGCTCCTCCTACACTTCCGACCTTTCGGAGGAAGGCCTGCAATACCTGGTCGCATCGGCCCTGGAGATCGCGGCCATCAGCACTGAGGACCCGTCCGCCGGAATGCCCGACACCGAGGAGCTTGGCTCACTCCCAGGCGATCTCGCGCTCTACTCGGACGACATCGCCACCCTCGAAACCACGTGGAAAATTCACCAGGCGATGGACGGCGAAGAAGCCGCGCTCGCAGCCGACGCGCGCATCGTCAACTCCGAGGGCGCATCGTTCGATTCGTACACGGGCTCTCGCGCTTTTGCCAATTCACGGGGCTTCAGCGGGGCGTACCGGATGGCCAGTTGTTCGCTCAGCGTAACGCCCGTGGCTCGGCAAAATGGCAAGCTCGAACGCGACAACTGGTACACACTGGCCCGCACCGCGAGAGCACTTGAACCGGCTGCCGATGTTGGCCGCCGCGCCGCCGAACGAACCCTGCGCCGTCTGGGCGCGCGCAAAGTGGCCACCACAAGAGTCCCGGTGGTCTTCGATCCGGAAGTCGCGCGCAGCTTGCTGGGGCACGTTTTCGAGGCTGTCAGCGGCGATTCGGTCTGGCGGCACGCGTCCTTCCTGGCCGGCAAGCTCGGCCAGCGAATCGCCCCCGCGCACGTCACCATTGTCGACGATGGAACCATCCCCGGTCTGTTTGGAACCTCGCCATTCGACGACGAAGGGGTGCCCTCGCGCCGCACCGTGGTGGTGGACCGCGGGGTGCTGAAGAGCTGGCTTTTGAACTCCTACACCGCCCGCAAGCTGGGCCTGAAAACCACCGGAAACGCCGCGCGCGGCCTCACCGGAAACGCGGGCGTGGGACGCGGCAACTTCTTTTTGGAAGCGGGCGAGGCAGCGCCGGCCGAACTACTCCGCGGAGTTCGTCGAGGTCTCTACGTCACTGAGCTCATCGGTCAGGGCGCAAACGTAGTCAACGGCGACTATTCGCGCGGCGCCGCCGGCCTCTGGATTGAGAACGGCGAATTCGCATATCCTGTCTCTGAGATCACCATCGCTTCAAACCTCCAACGGATGCTGGCAGGCATCTCAGCGGTCGCGAGCGACCTCCGGTTTCGCGGTTCCACGGCATCGCCAACGCTGGTGATCGAGGAGATGACGGTCAGTGGGCAGTAGATCCACGCTGATTCTGATTCTGGCGCTGGCCGGCTGCACGCCGCCGCAATCCGGCGTGACCCCCCTCACGCCGGAAGCCAAAGCGTATGTGCGACATCTCGATCTCAGCAACATCCAGATGAAGTCCACCGACACCTATCTGCATCAAACCCTCACCGAAATCGAGGGCAACATTCAAAACCAGGGAACCCGGACACTGCGGACCGTGGAGATCGTTTGCGTCTTTTACGACTCCTACGGACAAGTGGCGCTACGCGAGCGAGTGCCCATCGTCAAATCCCCCCTCGGGCAAAGCGAAATCAGGGCTTTCCGTCTGGCGTTCGATGACATCCCTGACGGCTGGAATCATCAGATGCCCAACCTCGTGATTGCCTCCATCACGTTCGACTAAATGGCCACGCTGCTGCTGGTGGACGACGATTCGGATCAACTCGCCATGCGCGCGATGGTGTTGGAGCGCGCAGGGTACAGGGTAATCGTGGCGGCGGATGCCGCTGGCGCGCGCGAATGTCCGGATGTGGATCTCGTGATCATGGACCTCGTCCAGGATGCTCTCAGTCTGATCGCGTCCATCGGCTCGCGCGTGCCGGTCATTGTGCTCACGGGCAGCACCGTGACCGGCCTGCCCGTAGTCCGCGTGTTGCGCAAACCATGTCCCACGCGTGTACTGCTTGCGACGATTGCCGAGTTGGTGTAAGTGGACATCACGGTCAAAGTCACGCCGAAAAGCTCGCGCACCGAACTGGTGGGCAGGCTCCCCGACGGCACATGGAAAGTGAAAGTGGCGGCTGCCCCGGAGAAGGGCAAGGCCAATCGCGAACTATGCGCTTTCCTGGCCGCTCACTTCGGAGTCCCGCAAAGCCGCGTGAAAATCGTATCCGGCGCAACGTCGCCCCTCAAGCGGGTTCGCATCGACATCTGAATGGCCCTGTACATGCGGCGCCAGCCGCGTTCATAGCCGCTGGCACTTCGGACAGTAATGCGTGCCCCGCCCGCCGAGCACGATGCGCCGAATCGCCGCACCGCATCGCTCACAAGGCTCACCCGTCCGCCCATATGCGAGCAGCTGCTGTTGATGAGTACCGCCTCGGCCCTCATCATAAACGTAGTCCGAAATCGACGAGCCTTTATTGGCGATGGCCACGCGGAGAATATCGACCATCGCTTCATGCAGTCGCTTTGCGCGCGCCCGGCTGAGTCTGGCCCCGTCGGCCTTCGGATGAATGCCCGCGGCGAACAGCGCCTCATCGGCGTAGATATTGCCCAATCCGCGCAGGAAGGCCTGATTCAACAGCAGCGGCTTGATCTGCGCGCGCCGGCGTGACTTGAGCCGGTCGAGAAACTCCGCGTCGGTCACAGTGAGCGCGTCCGGCCCCAGCCGCGCGACCCGATCCGGCAGTCCTTCGCTCCACTCAATACGGCCGAACTGGCGCGGGTCGTTATAGACCAGCGTGCCTTCGTCCAGTTCAAACACTGCGCGCGTGTACGGGCCTGTTTCGCCATTGACAATGAGCCGTCCGGTCATGCCCAGATGGACGAGCAGGTTGCCGCGGTCCAGCGCGATAACGATAAACTTGCCATGGCGTGTGACGCCGCTGATGTTTCGACCGGCAACGCGCCGTGCAAGCCGAGCAAAGTTCTCGCGTACTACGTGCTTCGAGGAAAACTTCGCGCTGACGATGCGCTTGCCGGTCAGCTTCGGCGCCACGGTGCGCACCACGGTCTCGACTTCGGGCAGTTCAGGCACGATCTAGTTGTAGCACCACGTCCGGCCGACGACGCTACGTGGAGCGATCAAGGAACAGTCGAGTGGATGGTTTTACGAATGTCATCTCTGTAGAGGACTTCAACGCATTCGATCTCCGTTGACTACATTCAAGATTACGATTCCTTCCTCAGGCTCCAAACACATATTCCTGTGTCCGGGCCCGAACGGCCCGCCGCGTTTGGGACGAACGTAGAACGTGGCACAAAAATCGTCGTCGCAATGGCAGCGACCTGCGATTCTGAGATCCGGCACCTGAGCGGCAAGCTCCATTTCGCCCCTCTTAACGAGAAGCTCTTGGAGTTCCTCAACGAAGGAAGGAAGCACATCATGCAGAAGTGGCAGGTCCACGGGCTACCCCAACTCCATAACCGCTTCCACCGTCTCTGGGTCGTTGCTCGGAGTCAATCGGAAGCCCGCCTTCTCCAGTATCCGCAGCATGGGCCGGTTATCGTACAGCACACTCGCGTTCAAGCGCGCCACCTTCTCATCCCGCGCGAATTCCACCAGCCGCTCCGCCAGCCGTGACCCCAGCCCGCGCCCATGCCACGCATCGCTGATTATCACCGCGACCTCGGCGTCATTGGCCAGCGGCGATTTCACCAGCCGAGCGACCCCGAGAATCTTCCCCTGCACCTCCGCCACCAAAGCCATCTGCCGGTCGTAATCGATGAAGCACATGCGCGTCAGACGCTCGTGCGTGATCCGCTGGTCCAGCTTCATCCAGTGGAAATAGCGCATGTACACGCTGCGCTCGGACAGCGTGTGGTGAAACTCCACCATCAGTGGCTCATCCTCTGGCCGGATCGGGCGGATCAGCACCAGAGTGCCGTCGCTGAGCTTCTCTTCGTTGACGTAGCGGCTCGGATAAGGCCGGATGGACGGTCGCGGCACGGTGTCCAGATCCACACCGCGCGCATACACCACCATACGAGCGTCCAGCGCTACCAGCCGCTCAGAAGTGGCAAGCAGCGGGTTAATGTCAATTTCGCGAATGGCCGGCTGTTCCACAACAAGTTGGCTGAAGCGCACCAGCAGGCGCTCCAGCGCACTGAGATCCACCGGCTTTTGCCCGCGCACGCCTCGCAGCGCGGTATAGATGCGAGTTTGTTCCATCTGGCGTCGCGCCAGCGTCGTGTTGAGCGGCGGCAGGGACAAGGCATGGTCGTCGAAGACCTCCACCAGTTCACCGCCCGCCCCGAACAACAGTACCGGTCCGAACTGTTCGTCCACTGTCGATCCCAAAATCAGCTCATGGCCCGCCCGTGCAACCATCGGCTGCACTGTGACGCCCTGAAAATGGCCCGGTCCGGCGTTCTCGTCTACTGACCGCCGGATCGTCTCGAAGGCGCTGCGTACGGCATGTTCGTGGTTCAGGTCGAGCTGGACCCCTCCAACATCGCTCTTGTGCGTGATCGATTCCGAATGCAGCTTCAGCACCACCGGATAGCCGATTTGGCGCGTCACCCGCACGGCCTCGTCCGCGGTGACCGCTACGACAGTCTCCGCCACTGGAATAGAGTAAGCCTTTAGGATCTCCTTGGATTCCACCTCGGTCAGCAGGGTGCGGCCGGAGGCCCGCGCACGGTTGATGACCTCCCCGACAAGCCCCCGGTCGATCTTCACTCCGGGTTCGTCGGCAAGGACCGGCGTCTCATACAAGGCGCGCAGGTTATAGCTGTACTTCCACATGTAATGGAACGCCCGGACCGCCGCATCCGGGAAGGGGAACGTGGGAATACCGGCACTCTTCAGAGCCATTTCCCCGGGGCCAGCGTCCACGCCGCCCATCCAACTGGCCAGAATGGGCCGCTGGTTCAACTTCGCATACGGCCGCAAAGCTTCGGCCACCTGCACCGAACCCGCTACGCCCTGCGGCGCCATGATCACCAGCAGTCCGTCACCCTCCGGGTTCTTTGCCAGTACGTCCATGGTCTTCACGTAGCGGTCCGCATCGGCGTCACCGATCATATCCACCGGATTGTTCCGGCTCCAGTGTTCCGGAAGGAACTCGCTGAGCGCCGTCACGGTGGTCTCCGAGAGACTGGCTAGTTCGCCCCCGGCCATCAGCAAAGCGTCGGTGGCCAGCACGCCCGGGCCGCCCGCGTTAGTCACGATGAGCAAGCGCGGGCCTTTGGGACGCGGCTGGGTGGCCAGCACCTCAGTCATGTAGAAGATGTCGGAGAGGCTGTTCACGCGAAGCACACCGCAACGGCGAAACGCAGCGTCCAGCACTGCGTCGCTGCCGGAGAGCGCGCCGGTGTGCGAGGCCGCCGCGCGCGCCGCCTGTTCCGTACGGCCCGCCTTAATCACGATGATCGGCTTTTGCAGCGCCACTTCACGCGCGGCGGAAAGAAAGCTGCGCGCGTCCCCCACCGATTCCATGTAGATGACGATACTGCGCGTCTTCGGATCGTTGCCGAAGTAGTCGATCAGGCTGCCCCAGCCCACATCCGCCATGGAGCCGATCGACAGGAATGCACTGAAGCCCACCTGCTCCCGGCGGCTCCAGTCGAGAACGGCGGTACACAAGGCTCCGCTCTGACTGAGAAACGCCACGTTGCCGGGGCTGGCCATGGCCCGCGCGAAGGTGGCGTTGAATCCCGTCACTGGCCGCATGACGCCCAGGCAATTCGGGCCAATCACCCGAATCCCCGCCGCTCGCGCTTCCGCAAGCACCTCGTTTTCAATGAGCGCTCCCGCAGTGCCGGCCTCACGGAAGCCCGCCGAGATAATGATGGCGCCATTGGCGCCCGCTTCCCCACACTCGCGGACGATGCCGGGCACGGTGGCGGCAGGCGTAACAATCACGGCCAGCTCTATTGGCTCGGGAATGTCTGCCACCCTGGGATACGCCTTTATGCCCAGGACGCTGTGACGGTTCGAATTGACTGGGTAGACGGTGCCCCCGAAAGGACTCCCAATCAAGTTCGACAGGATCGTGCGGCCCACGCTGTTCGGCCGCTCCGTGGCGCCGATGACTGCGACAGCCTTCGGAGAAAAGAAAAAGTCGAGGTCGCGTCGTTCGGCCAAGGGCCGCCGCGTGATCAGGCCGGTCTGGGTCTTGGCAGGCATTTGCAGGCCGGTCCCACGCGAAGGCTCCTACTGAATAGTCTGACCCTGCATCCAGACGTTGTAAAGATGAATCACCAGCAGGACAAGGCCATACACGACGGCCACTGCAGTGACAATCTTGCCCCATCGATCAATCTTGTCCAAACGGCCCGCGATAGCCGCCTGTTGATCCGTGAAAGCCTTGTCGCCAACGCGGATCATTTCGTTCTCGCCTTTCGCCGCCATCTTGCGCAACACGGCCAGGACAATCACTCCGGCCGCCATCAAACCCCACAACGCAACAAATGAAATCATATGACCTCCTTCAAGCCTCATACCGGAAAACTTCTGCGCTGCTCGGCGCTCTCTTTCCCCGCGACCGGTGGTCGCAGTTGCCGGAGTTCCGCGGCGCTCACGGCCAGGCGCACCGTGTTGGGCGCATCGTCCTCGAAGACCACGTGGCGGATTCCGGCATTCCAGATCCGCGCCAGCCGGTCCGGGTCCTTGCCAGTGACGAGAACCAGGCGATCCGCCTGCTCCGCTGCTATTCCGGCGCGTTCCAGATGCTCGCAATCGAGGACGATCACGCCTTCCATGGACAGGTCTGGTTGATCTACCACCAGAACGGCGCGCTTGCCCCCATGCCGGAGGACGCTGGAAATGCTACGCGCGAATTCCGAGTCGCGAATCGCCACCTGCACGGTCTTCATGTTCCTCGTAGCTGTTGAGCAATCCGGCGGCCAGACGATCAACTCACAAAAAGTCATGAATACGCAGCGACTTACGGTCAGATCACAGGTCAGGCGATTAGGCGAGTGGGGCAAATCACCCGCCTGCTCCGCGTATACTGGAGGCAGAGCCCCATCACGGGTATTTGGTCAGTTTGCCCTGCGGGGCTGGGTTGTATCCTGCGCGGACGCAGGTTCGCAGGTTGCTTAGTCGCGGAGTATTCAGTGCCCATTTTGGACCCTCGCTGGCGGCGCGCCGACGTTCTTGAGGCCGTCTTCGACCAGATCTCCGATGCCGTGTTCCTGTATGACAAAGACTCCCACATTACCGGCGTGAATCAGGCTGCCCAGCGGCTGTTCGGCCAGACCGCCGATGAGCTGGTGGGGAAACACTGTAGCGACGTGTTCAAGTGCGGCGCCTGCGACGCGCATTGCGCCATCGGCCAGGGGCTGGGGCCGCTATCCTGTCTGCCCAGTGGTACCGTGCGGCTGCATACCAGTGGCGGGCGAGAGCGCATGGTGGTGATTCGTACCGTCCACGTTACCAACAGCGCGGGCCAGATGGAAGGCGTCGCCGCCACCGTCAAGGACATCACCGAAGAAGCCGAACCGTCCAGGCGCCAGGTGATTGCCGAATCCCAGGCCATGCGCGAGATGCTTGCGTTCGTACGCCGCGTGGCCATCAGCGAAGCCACGTCGATCCTGATCGAGGGCGAAAACGGTACTGGCAAGGACCTTATCGCCGCCACCCTTCACTACCAGAGTCCGCGGCAGTCCGAGCCGTTTCTGGCCATCAACTGCGCGGCGATCCCGGAAACTTTGCTTGAAAGTGAGCTGTTCGGCTACGAGAAAGGCGCGTTTACCGACGCCCGGGCGCAGAAGCGTGGTCTGTTCGAGCTGGCCGACAAGGGCACGCTGTTTCTCGATGAGATTGGCGAGATCCCGCTGTCGCTCCAGGCCAAGCTGCTCCGCGTGCTGGAAGAACAGACCTTCCGGCGCCTCGGCGGGCTGCGCGATATCCACGTGGATTTGCGCATTATCGCCGCCACGAACAAGAATCTCCGTGAGGCGGTGAAGGAGGGCGCATTCCGGCAGGATCTGTTCTACCGGCTGAACGTCATCCAGCTACTGGTGCCGTCGCTGCGCGAGCGCCCCGAAGATATCCTTCCCCTGACCCGCTTCTTCGTCGATCATTACAACCGGAAGTTCAAGCGGAACATTGAAGGCCTGTCGCAGGAGGCCGAGGATATGTTGCTGGCGCACGATTGGCCGGGCAACGTCCGGGAACTGCGCAATGCGGTTGAGCGGGCCATGATTCTGGAGGAGTCCAATGTGATTGCCGCGGCTAGTTTGCCCATCGCCGTTCGCAGGTCCAATGGCGCGACCGAAGTTCACGGCAGCAGCGAAGGACTGGCGCAAGCGGCGGATGGCATGTCACTCGTTGACCAGGAAAAGCGCCTCTTGATTCACGCGCTGCAAAAAGCAGCCGGGAACCAGACCCAGGCGGCGCGCCTGCTGCGCATTACCCGCGACACGCTCCGCTACAAGATGAAGAAGTTCAATCTGCGCTGACGCGTTCCACAACGCAATTCCGCAAGGTGAGATCATCGCGTCGTGTGTTTGACAAGGTGACGGAGTCGGCCGTACCATGTGCTTATCACTGCGAAAGGAGGTGGTCCAGTCGAAAAATGAGTACTGGTAGCGATAGTAGTTTCCAATCCACGCGTGAGGTGGCCGACTGTTGAAGTCGCCGCTCTAAAGCTCAGGGCTCGCCAGTGACGAGTCCGCAGTTCCTGTGGACCGGTCACGTCACGCGAGATAGTTTCACTCGAAGGCCCGGCCTTCGGCTACCCTGGCCCCCGCGGATGCCGTGCTTCGGCCGGCGCCGCGGGGGTTCGCACTTTTTGCTGTGTTACGATAGAGATTCAGGACGACATGAAAGCTGGAATTCACCCCGCCTACAACGACACGAAAGTGACCTGCGCCTGTGGCAGCACTTTCGTCACACGCTCCACGCATAAGGGCGACATCCGCGTGGAAATCTGCTCCAGTTGCCACCCCTTCTTCACCGGCCGCCAGAAACTGGTGGACACCGAAGGCCGTGTGGACCGCTTCCAGAAACAGGTTGCGAAGTCGAAGGTACTTCAGGACAGCCGCAAGAAGACGGTCTCGGCGAAGTAGTCCGTGCCCTAGTGGTGTTCGGCCGCGTGCTCTTTGTCACGCTCGGCTCTCCATCTGTCATATTCAGCGCGCTGCTGATCGTCCAGGATTGCCCGCACGCGGTCATCATGGTCGGTTCGCAACGCGGCGATGTCCGGCTCGATTCTCTTGTGGATGTCACGGAAGCGAATCCCTGTGGCGTCGAAAATCCCGTTCAATTGGGTCACCTGCGCGGGCTGCAGATTGAGTCTCTTCGTCAACTCCGCTACCAGTTTGTTGCGGTATTGCTCCGGGGTCAATTTGATGTTCGCCGGTTGGGCCAGAACGAAGTGATCGGCAAATCCGCCGACGGCTACGCCAGCTAGAAATACGAGCAGCAGATAGCCCAACACCGCCAGGTTGGACTTCTTGTTCATCGCTGGTTTGCCTCGCCCGTCTCGGCGTGCAACGCTTCCATCATGCTGTCGTTGGCGTGCGCCGATGCGAGCGAGTCGAGATAGCTTTCATGCGGGTCCGGTGCGGATCGGCCTCCCGCCAGAACCATCAATCCAGCCACGAGCGTGAACAAAACCGCAGTGGCTCCAAGGAAAGCGCGCGCAAGGTGACGCACGCGGAACGCGAGGCTCCTCCGCGCTTCGATCTTTTCCCATACGCCAGGCATGAATCGACTGCTCCCATCCGGGTCGGGTACCGACTGGCGATAGCTTCGAAACAGCTCGTCCAATTCCTGTTCCTGATTCCTCATCGCCCACCTCCGTTCTAAACCGCCGCCTCCGTCTTCGAATCGGGAGCCGCCTCATCTTCGTCCCCGCGTTTCATGGCCCCGAATGCTTTCAGTACCCGCTGCCGCGCCCGGAAGAGCCGCACCTTAAGGGCATTCCCGTTCACATGGTAAACATCTTCGAGCTCCTTGAGCGACAAGCCTTCCACTTCCTTCAAGAGCAGTAGAATCCTGTCGTCTTCGGAAACTCCTATCAACAACTCATCCAGCTTTTCGCGAATGCCGGCCCGGCGCCGGTGCTCGACATCCCGTACTAATCCAGCCGCCGCGTCAGCCGAAATCATTTGTTGCTCGCTCAAATCCGACATCCGCCGCTCCGCGCGGCGTCTGCGCTTACGCAGGTAATCGTACGCCGCATTCACGGTCATCCGATATAACCATGGCTCAAAAACCTCCGGCGTTCGCAGCCGGCCGAGCGAGTAGTACACGCGGACAAACACTTCCTGCCCAACGTCCTCGACATCGTCCGGCTGACCGATGAGCCGGGCGATCGTGCCAAGTACGCGCTTGCGGTACGCAGCCACCACACGGCTGAACGCGGCGTCGTCGCCCGACCGCGCGCTCTCGATTTCTGCAAATTCCACCAGCATGCGGTCAGGCCAGCCGGGTGGTGCGCTTCCAATATGAAAGGCGCTTCCCCAAATACTCAGGTTACAAACAGATAGAGGAGTCCCGCAGGGTTTTTAGGCGTCTTCCGGGGTTGCGGAATGTTAAGATAGCTAAGGCCCACCTTTTCATGGACTTCCTTGCAGGACTCAATCCCCAGCAGCGCTCTGCCGTTGCCCACGTGGAGGGTCCATTGCTGCTTCTGGCCGGAGCGGGCAGCGGTAAAACCCGGGTGATCACCCATCGGATTGCCCACCTGGTGGAGGTTCAGCGGGTGCCCGGCCCTGCGATTCTGGCGGTAACCTTTACCAACAAAGCCTCTGGGGAAATGCGTGAGCGGGTCCTCAAGCTGTTGGGTAACCCAGACCGTCGATCGGCCCCGGTGGTCTCGACCTTTCACTCCTTCTGTGTGCGTATGCTGCGGCGCGACGGCAGCCGGCTGGCGGACATCAGGCCGGGTTTTACCACCAGGTTTAACATCTACGACGACGACGACCAGGTGATGCTCATCAAACAGATCTTCCGCGCGGTGGGGTTGGATGAGAAGTTCATGCAGTATCGGGCAATGACATCCTGGATCTCGCACGCCAAAAGCCACAAACAGTCGCCGCAGGATGTGTATGGCTCGGCAAAGGACCCTCGGACGTCGCGGCTGGCGCTGGTCTACGAGCAATACGAGGGTCGCCTTCAACAGGCAAATGCGCTGGATTTTGACGATCTTCTGCTGGAGTCTGTCCGGTTGCTGCAGCACGACGAGGACCTCCGTCAGCAATATGGCCGTCGCTACGAATTTCTCATGATCGACGAGTATCAGGACACCAACCGCACCCAATACGATCTGATGAGGCTACTCTCGGAGAGGCATCAGAACGTCGGGGTTGTGGGCGACGAAGACCAGTCGATTTACGGCTGGCGCGGTGCAGATATCCGCAACATCCTCGATTTTGAGCGCGACTACCCAAACGCGACGGTGATCCGCCTCGAGCAGAATTACCGCTCGACGAAGAACATTCTGGAGGCGGCCAGTGCGGTGGTGGCCCACAATACCGAGCGCAAGGGCAAGTGGCTGTGGACCGACTCGGGCGAGGGCGAGAAGGTGGGGCTTTACGAGGCGCTGGACGGTGAGAACGAAGCGCTGTTCATAGCCGACACGGTGGAGCGTATGCTGGCCGCGAACCCGAACGAGCGCGTGGCCGTGCTATATCGCACCAACTTCCAGTCGCGGCAGATTGAAGAAGCGCTGCGGCGGTACGGGCGGAAATACCTGGTGGTAGGCGGATTCAGTTTCTATCAGCGCGCTGAGATTCGGGATATGCTCTCATACCTGCGCGTGCTGGTGACTCCCCAGGACTCCATTGCCCTATTGCGTATTGTCAACACGCCTGCGCGAGGCATTGGCAAGACTACCATCGAGCAGTTGGAGCAGTACGCACTGGCGAACGACCTGAGCCTTTGGAATGCCCTGCGGCGCATGCTCGACGAGCAGGCCTTCTCCGCGCGCGCGGAGGCATCGCTGCGGTCGTTCGAGCGGACGATCAACGAGCTTACCGATCTGGTAAACAAGGAGCCACTGGACGAGATCCTTCGGCAGGTGATTGGGCAGACCGGTTACGGGAGTATGCTCGAGTCGGATAACGATCCGGAATCGGAATCCCGCCTGGCCAATCTGAATGAGCTGGTGAACGCCGCGGCGGAAGCGGCCGAACGCGGCGAGACGCTCACGGATTTCCTGGATCATGCCGCGCTGGTGTCTGACAGCGACGATCTGGACGAGCGCGCTGCTGTCTCCTTGCTCACCATGCACAACGCCAAGGGACTGGAATGGCCAGTGGTGTTCATCGCGGGTCTTGAAGAGGGCCTGTTCCCCCATAGCCGCTCGCTGAATTCAAACGCGGATATGGAAGAGGAACGGCGGCTCTGCTATGTGGGGATGACACGCGCGCAGAAGCGGTTGATTCTTAGCTGGGCGCGCTACCGCCGGCGCTTCGGGGGCGGGCAGCCCGAGGCGTGCGTGCCGTCGCGATTCTTGAAGGAAGTCCCGCCGGAGCGCATCGCGAAACTGCGCCAAGATGCTGCGGGCGGCCGGCAGGTGGACCTGTACGCGGAGCGCCACGAAGTGCGCGAAACCGTGAAGAAGAATCTGTATACCGGCAAGACCTACAACTCGCTGGACAACATTGCGCAGTACTTCTCCGAGCGTGGAATCGCCGCGCCCCGGCCAGCCGCGCCGGCGACGAAGCCGGCCGCGCCCGTGGTCCAGGTTTCCCCCCCACGAAAGAAACCCGTAGGGCCCGGCTCATCGGTGAGTCACCCAAAATATGGCCACGGGATGGTATTACGTCGCGAAGGGGACGGCGAGGACGCTAAACTTACTGTAAGCTTTCCAGGTTACGGATTGAAGAAACTGGTTGCCAAATACGCAGGGATCAAAGTAGACGAATGAACACCAAAACCATAGAAGACAAAGCAGAGCGCAAGAAGGCGAAACGCGCGGCGCGCAAGAAGGCGGCCCCGAAGGCGCCTCGTGCCGCTGGCGTGGCGCGCGGCTCGAACAAGAAGAAAGTCAAGAAGATCGCCAAGGGTCAGCGTAAGCGTTAATCCACCGTGCCCTCCCAGTTGCTGCGAAAGAAGGGCATTGACGACCTCATACGGGCCTCGGAGGATCCAGCCAAACGCTTGCGCAAGAGCCTGGGGCCCTGGAGTCTGACCGCGCTGGGCATTGGCGCGGTCATTGGCTCGGGCATTTTCACCGTCATCGGAACTGCCGCTACCGGCAAAGAGGTCGCGGGCATCCTGAAGGTGCCTTTGATCGACCTGCTTTTCGCGCACGGCTCCACGGTGGGACGGCCGGGCGCGGGACCGGCTATCACCCTGTCGTTTGTGTTGGTGGCCATCGCCTGCGGCTTTGCGGGGCTGTGTTACGCGGAGTTGGCGTCGATGATTCCGATTTCCGGAAGCGCCTACACTTACGCGTACGCCACCCTCGGCGAGATATTCGCCTGGATCATCGGCTGGGATCTCATCCTCGAGTATGCCGTCTCCAACATGTCGGTGGCCGTGGGGTTCTCGGCCTATCTGCAGGATCTGTGCGACAACCTGTTCGGGTTCAAATTACCGCCATCACTGGCCTTTCCACCATTTCCGGCGCCGGGCGGCCCCGCTGGCGTCTTCAACGTGCCGGCGCTCTTAATCACCATGGCGGTTACGTGGCTGCTGGTGCGCGGGGTGAAGGAGAGCGCCGGGGCGAATACCGGCATGGTGCTCATCAAGCTGGCTGCCATCGTCATCTTCTGCGTCGGCTCCGCGCGCGCCATCAATACGTCCAACTGGCATCCATTCGCGCCGCATGGGTTCCCGGGTATCCTGACCGGAGCGTCCATCGTGTTCTTTTCGTACATTGGATTCGACTCGGTGTCCACTGCGGCCGAGGAGTGCCGCCGTCCGCAGCGCGACCTGCCCATAGGTATCCTGGCCACGCTGGCCATTTGCACGGTGGCCTACTGCGCCGTGTCGCTGGTGCTGACGGGTATCGTCAACTGGAAGACGCTGGACCCGGATGCACCGGTTGCAAAGGCTCTGCAGGTGCTGCACTTCAACCGGCTGCGTTTATGGGTGACCGCCGGCGCCCTGATGGGCATGCTCAGTTCTTTGCTGGTGTATCAATATGGGCAGGCGCGCATCTGGTTCGCAATGTCGCGGGACCGCCTCTTGCCGAAAATGTTCTCCGCGGTCCATCGCCGCTATCGGACGCCGCACATCAGCACGTGGATAGCGGGCTTTGTGGTAGGGGTACCGGCGGGGATATGGGACATCGATACGTTCGCGGAGCTTTCCAACATCGGCACGTTATTCGCGTTCATCCTTGTCTCGGCCGGCGTCATCGTATTACGCCGGACCGATCCAAACCGGCCGCGATCGTTTCGTGTTCCGTTGGTGCCTCTGTTGCCCGCTATATCGATTGCCTGCTGCTTTCTCCTGATGACCGGATTACCGCTGGAGACGTGGATTCGCTTTTTCGTCTGGCTCATCATCGGGTTGGTCATCTATTTTGCATGGAGCCGGAAGCAGAGCGAGTTTCACGATGCGACGTGAAATGAAAACGCCGCTCATCGTTCACGTTCACGTTCCCAAGACAGCGGGATGTTCCTTCCGGACGCTGCTGCAGAAACGCTTCGGCCAGAATCACGCGAATCTTTACTGGGATAACAAGCCGTTTGAATACACCGAATCGTATCTCGACGAATTCGTGTCCAGCCGGCCATCGCTGCGTTCACTCAGCTCTCATTTCGTTCAGACTTTCCCGCCTCGGATCGCCGGACGCGAGGCGCTTTACATTACGTTTCTGCGCAAGCCGGTGGAACAATTCATTTCCTACCTGACCTACACCAGGAAGCACTTCGACAAAATCCCCGACAAAGAACTGCTGGAGAGCGTTCCTCCCGATGTGCCCGACCTCTCTCTGCGCGACTTCGCAAGCTGGATACTTTCCCATCGCCGGATTCCCTTCCGGCAGAACAATCAGGTGAACTTCTTCGCGCAGACTACTTTTCGAAGGACCTGGTGTGAATGTGAAGATGATTACGCTCTGTATTGCGGATCACGTTTGCTTCTGGCGAAGGTGCTGCTCGACCGATTCTTCTTTGTTGGGATCGCGGAGCGGATGGACGAGAGTATCGAGCGTCTGGAGTGGCTCGGGGATCAATTCGACATCGACGTACCCGAAGGACCCATCGGTGTAGAAAACGTATCCAATGAATACCGCGACGATCTGGCTTGGATTAACACCTCCGATGATGTTGGCGCGCGACTTTTGGCGTCGGTCGCGGAAGATCAGGATCTCTATGACTGGAATCTGGCGCGATTTGAACAAACCCGAACGGAGAAGGTTGGGGCCGCCGACTACTTGTCGGGGATCCGGCGCGCGACAGAGCCGCCCGTGCTCACCCAACTGTTCTGGAGTCTTGCGGGCGAGGACTTCAGCGAATCGCAGAGTGTCGGGCAACGCTGGGTTATTGGATCGGGCGACTCGTTATATCGTCTGGAAATGCCCCGTTTTGAGCGCCCTCCTACGCAATTCAGGCTCGATCTGGCTGATCGCCCCATCAATCTCCGCGTGAGCAGGATCTCGCTGCTGGATACAAGCGGTACGGAGATTTGGCGAATGCGCCTGGACGCCGCAGCCGAGCGGCTGGTTATGGCCGGGATGAAATGCCTCGTGGACGAGGCGACAGGTGGAATTCGGGTGGAGATCGAAGACTGGGATCCAGCAATCCTGCTGCCCGTGGACGCCGATGCCTTGGCACGGCTCGATACGCCAAGGGCAGTCGAGATCGTAATGAGCGCTCTCTGAGCCATAGCAAGCCGGCTGGGGCGACTATGCAAAGTAAAACGCCCGCTGAGTTGCTCAGCGGGCGTCCTATTCCTCAACGCAAATCAGGGCAAGGCGTAGTAGTCCGTTAGCCTTTTACCCCGCGTTTCCGCAACCGCGGGATCAGTCCCAAGGCCAATGCGCCGATGCCAAAGAGCGCCATCGTACCCGGCTCTGGCACGGCCGCAGGGAGATCGAAAAGCGCATATCTGTTGTTGGGCACGCCGCTCCCAGTGGCCACTCCACCGACATATGCGCCTAGCGAGTTCTGCGAGTAGTAGACGTCACCGCCCAAGCTGTCTGAGAAGACCAGGCCGAAACTTGACCAGTCGGGCGTGAACGAGGTGCCAACGACATCTACTCCATTCTCAATGATCCACTGAATGGCGCCGCCATTTCCCAGTTCATATATGCCGAAGTTTTCGTCGGCGGCATTCGGAGTAATTGCACCTAGAAGTATGCTCGATACCGTCCCACCAGTGAAGGTGAAGTAGAAATTCGCGTCGGGCGCTCCTTCGCTCGCGGTGGACGTCAGATACTCGGTGACCGCTGCCGGTGTCTGGCTGAGAGTGTTACCCCCACAAGTCCCCTGTGTCCCATTCAGGTAGAAGCCAATGTTGCAGTTCGTCCCATCCTCGGAAGGATCGTCCCAGAACGGGTTGCTGACGGACCCGCCAGACTGATTGATAGGGGCGCTGCTAAACGGCGATTGCCATGTCCCGTCCGTCGTGGCTGTCAACCCTGCTGCCCCAAACTGGACAATCATGTCATTGAAGTCACCGAAAGTCCCTTCCGAGGGGTCCGCAGTTGCGTTGGGGCTGTTCTCAACTCCAACAACAAACGTATCGGCGAAAGACTGAACGCCGCACAGTCCCCCGAGCAACACTACCGTCATCAAAATGCGCTTTGTCATGTTTGTTTGTCCTGAATCGCGTTGTGGTGCTTCGCTAGTACTCTCTGGATGATACCCTGGAACTATCTCAAATGGAACATTTTTTTACTGTTACAGGGTGTATGAACTGTTCCTCTTAGTACCTTCAGTACTAAGACTTGTCAATTAGGCTGGCCTGGTATACCGAACCACCTGGGGAGCGTACGCGACATTACTAATTTCGCACAGGGAGCCATTGGTCAGAGTCGTTCGACGAACAGTCGGTGGATACGCGCATCCAGAGTAAGTTCTGGGTGAAACGTGGCCACCAAGTGTCGGCCATCCTCAACCAGAACCGGCGTTTCCCGATAGGATGTAATTTCGTTAACATTTGGACCGGTTTCGCGAATGATGGGGGCTCGGATGAAGACGGCTTCGAAATCGCCACCACCTTCAAACCTCTCCCAGGGAAGCCGCACAATCCGGCTGTCTAGTTGCCGGCCATAGGCATTCCGCTCCACTGTGATGTCCATCAGTTCCAGCGATCTTTGCTCAGGGTTCAGTACTTTGGTAGCCATCAGGATGGCCCCGGCACAGGTACCAAAGATTGGCCGATTCCGGCCAAAACGTCGCAGGGGCTCGAACAGTTTTTCCTCATCCAGCAGCTTCAGCATGGTGCTGCTTTCTCCGCCCGGCAGGACGAGTCCATCAACGCTGTCTAGTTGCTCAGCCGTGCGAACTTCCACCGCTTCGGCGCCGGCACGGGCCAGCGCTTGCTTGTGGGCCTCGAAATCGCCCTGCAGAGCCAGAACGCCGGCTCGTTTCACCCGAGCCACTACCAGCCTCTGGTCTGCAGCAACTCAGACTCTGGAATCTGCGACACGTCAAGACCTGGCATGCCGATAGCCAGGCCTTCGCTGGCCTCCAGCAGCTTTTGTGGATCGTTGAAGTAGGTGGCGGCTTTCACGATGGCGCGGGCGCGCGCCTCCGGATCGGAAGATTTGAAGATACCGGAACCCACGAAGACAGCTTCGGCGCCCAATTGCATCACCAGAGCGGCGTCCGCCGGCGTAGCAATCCCGCCGGCGGAAAAATTCGGCACGGGAAGCTTGCCGTGTTCAGCCACCCATTCCACCAACTCCAGCGGCGATTGTAGCTTTTTTGCCTCGGCCACCAGTTCCTCCTTGCCAAGGACCGTGAGCTGCTTCATTTCCTTCACGATGGTTCGAATATGGCGAACTGCCTCGACGATGTTGCCGGACCCCGCTTCCCCCTTGGTGCGAATCATGGCCGCGCCTTCAGCGATGCGGCGCAGAGCCTCTCCCAGGTTACGGGCGCCGCAAACGAACGGCACCTTGAAATCGCGCTTGGCGATGTGGTGCTCCTCATCAGCCGGTGTAAGCACTTCGCTCTCGTCGATGTAGTCCACCTCGAGAGATTCCAGGATTCGGGCTTCCATGAAATGGCCGATGCGCGCCTTGGCCATCACAGGGATACTGACTGTCTCCATGATTTCCCGGATCTTCGAAATCGGAGCCATGCGCGCCACTCCGCCTTCTTTCCGGATATCCGCAGGCACCCGCTCCAGCGCCATCACCGCGACCGCGCCCGCTTTTTCGGCAATTTGAGCCTGTTCGGCGTTGGTGACATCCATAATGACGCCGCCTTTGAGCATCTCGGCCAAGCCAACCTTTAAACGGAATTGATCGTCAAAATTCATCGTAATTTCTCCATCGAATATCTCAAACCATGGCGGGAGCGGGATCGCGCCTCGCTTCCTGACGCGCCCGCTCCAATTCGTTGCGGAAGAGGCGGCCCAGGGTAGCGATGCCCGCCTCGATGCGGTCAGGCGGAAGCTGGGCAAAACTCAGTCGAAGCGTACCGGGCTCATGCCGGCTCACCGCAAAATATTTCCCGGGCACGTAACTGACACCTTCGCGGACGGCTTTCGGCAACAGTTCGACCGCGTCCAATGGCTCGGGCAGAGTTACCCAAAGGTTCATTCCCCCACGAGGCCGGGTGAAGCGCGAACCAGCGGGCAGGTGATTTTCGCAGGCTTCCAGGACCGCATGTAGGCGCTCACGCCCGGCCTCCAGTATCAACCGCCGGTGGGCGTCCAACCGGCCGGATTCGGCGAAACGAAGCAGCACAGCCTGCGCGAGGTGGTCGGTGTGCAGGTCGCTGGCCTGCTTCGCCTCAGCCAGCCGCCCAATGAGACGCGCGGGCGCGACTACCCATCCCACTCGGAGTCCTGGAAACGCCAGCTTCGAGAAGCTGCGCAGCAGCACCGTGTCGCCGGTTCCGTCCAACTGGCGAATGGTCGGCTCGCGGGCGCCACTGTAGTCCAGGTCGCCGTATATGTCGTTCTCCACAAGAATCGCGCCGGCCCGGCGAACCACCTGTAGCAACCTGCGGCGCTCCTCCAGCGGCAGACTTGCGCCGGTGGGATTCTGAAAACTGGCCGTCACCACCAGCATGCGCGCAGGCTCCCGCTGAAGCACCCGTTCGGCATGATGGACGTCGATGCCGTGCATGCCCACGGGAATCCCGATGACATTAGCCGCGGCCCGGCTGAACACCGAACCGAGCCCGGCATAGACCGGATCCTCCAGCAACACCGTTTCGCCATTCGCTACCAGGACTCGCTGCAACAGATCGAAACCTTGTTGGCACCCGCTGGTGATAAGGATGTCGTCGCCCTCGCGCACGATGCCCTCCTCGCGGCCGCGCTCCAGCAGGTATCGCCGCAAGGGCGGATATCCGGCTGGAGACCCGAGTTGCAGGATATTTTGCGCTTCGGATGACTGAATCACTTCGGCGCAGGTGGCGCGGAAGGCCTCAAGGGGGAACAGAAACTCAGATGGGCGTGAAGTGGAAAAGCTGATGCGCGCATCGGGCACGGGAGTGCGGTGCGGCGTGGCGGGCAGCAGGCCGGCCCAATCGACACCCGCCGTGGGCATCGCCGCAGCCGTTACGAAACTGCCTCTGCCGACGTGTCCGCTGATCAGCCCAGCCGTTTCGAGCAAATCGTAGGCGGAAGAGACAGTGGCACGGTTCAGGCCAAGTTGGCCAGCCAATTCGCGCGTGGCTGGAAGGCGCTCACCTGGCTGCAACGTACCCAGCTCGATACAGCCTCTTATGTGCTCATAGAGTTGGCGATAGATGGGCCGGGATGTATCTTCCCCAAGAATCGGAGGCGTAAGCATCGAATCCGGCAATTAGCATACCATATTGGCTGGTTCGAGGCGATCCATTGATCCGCTCGCCGAGGTGCACTTGTTTGATACAATCGGATCGCTGCTGTGAACCTTCGCGGTTGCGCTCCCACCTCGATTCTGCTGATAGGCGTCCTCAGCGTCCCTGCGGCCGCCCAGCATAACAAAGACATTCCATTTGCCGACTTGCCCATTCGTCAAACTCGGGACGATAACACGAAAGAATTGCCGCCGGCCCCGCTGGCACGGGAGCCACGAGCGGCCGTAGGGGCCGACACTTCACGGCTGGTCTTCCGCACTTCCACGCCGTCGTCGAAAGGGCTGCTGACCCAGCAGACGCGCGACGCGCTCCACGGTTTGGTGCGCGCGCATGGCACAGAAGAGATTCTGAAGTTGCGCGCGTTCGTGGCCGGCTCCGGCGACATGCGCCGCGTTCAGGAAATTGCCGCCGAGGTGTTCGCCGATAAGCATGATCTGCCGGCCCTCACGGTAGTCCAGGTGGGAGCGTTGCCGCTGGATCGGGTGCAAGTGATCATCGAAAGCACTGCGGAAGCCAGGAAGCCGGTGAACCCGAACGGCATTGCGTTCGTATCCGCGCAGCCAGCCTCCACCATGGATGGCGCCGTCTCCAAAGTGAGAGCCCTGCTTGAAAGCGGGGGCATGGGCATGGGCAGCCTCTTGCGAATGACGTGCTTCGTAAGCAGCCTGGACGGACTGCCGATGCAGCCTGCTGGAGTGCCCATTGACGTGACCATCGTCCAGATGCAGCGCGAGCCGGTGCGGCCGAAGGCGGCGTGTGAAGCCATCGCGCGCGTGGAACAGCCGCGATCGGAGCCGGTACAGTTCGTGGATGGGACATCAGGAGCGCCGGAGATGGCCGTGGTCAGCGCTCCGAGAGTGGTAATGACCGGATCGCAAATGGGATTTGGCGAGCAGGAGCCGGATGTGAAACTCGCGTTTGAGCGTTTGCGGAAGGACATCCATGACGCCAACGGGGACCTTCGAAGGACAGTGATGGCTCACTATTACGTGCTCTCCAGTGGCGTCTCCGAGCAGTTGCGTAAGATGAGCGGAGAGTTCGAAGGTACGGCTCTGCCGGCCTCCACCATGCTGGGGTTTGAAGGATTGCCGTCCATTGACGCGGCTTTCGCCATGGATGTGGTGGCGTTACCGGCGGCGGGGCCATAGAAATCGGACAAGCGGAGCAGCCGCGTTCGCGGGCAACTCGAAAAGACGCGGCTGGCCCCTCAGGTCCACTATAATTTGCTTGTGGCCGTGCGACATTCAGTCTGCGCGCTGGATTGCCCCGACACCTGTTCCCTCCTGATAAACGTTGAGGAAGGAGTGGGCTCGCGGCTCCGTGGCGACCCGGGCCATCCGGTCACCCGCGGGTTCCTGTGCGGCAAAGTGGCGCGGTACCTGGAGCGCGAATACTCGCCCGATCGGCTGCTTTATCCGCAGCGGCGCATCGGCGCTAAAGGGGAAGGGCGCTTCGAGCGGATTTCCTGGGAAGAAGCTCTGCGCACCATCGCGGAACGGCTGCGCAACGTCGCTGCGGAATTCGGACCGGAGGCGATTCTTCCGTACAGCTACGCCGGCACGATGGGTCTTCTCAACGGCGCCGGCATGGACCGCCGGTTCTTTCACCGGCTGGGCGCCTCACAACTGGATCGGACTATCTGCTCGGCCGCTGGCGGCGCCGGGCTGGTTGCGTCCACCGGCTTCAAATATGGCAGCGAACCCGAGCAAATCGTCCACGCGAAGCTGATTGTAGCCTGGGGCGCGAACATCCTGGGCACCAACGTTCACTACTGGCCGTTCATTGTGGAGGCTCGGCGGAGGGGCGCGAAGTTTTACGTGATCGATCCGGTGACCAACCGCACCGGGCGCACCGCCGACAAAGTGTTTCATATCTATCCGGGAAGCGATCTCGCGTTGGCGCTTGGGCTCATGCACGTGATCTTCGCCGAAAGCCTGTGCGACGCTGAGTACCTCGCACAACACACCAGCGGCGTAGAGGAGCTGCGCGCACATGCCAGCGAATACCCGCCAGAACGCGTGGAAGCGCTCACGGGAATCGCGCGTGAGGAGATTGTGCTGCTGGCTCGCCAGTATGCCACGACGCGGCCCGCGTACATCCGTCTGAACTACGGCGTGCAGCGCAGCGAGCGGGGCGGACGCGCGGTGCAGGCCATCGCGTACCTGCCGGCGTTGACCGGGTCGTGGAAGGACATCGGCGGCGGTCTGACGCTCTCCACGTCGCAGGCGTTCCGTCTGAACAAGACCGCGCTGGAGATGCCGGACCTGCAGTTGCGGTCGGCTCTCGGGCGTGCGGCGCGCGTGGTGAACATGTCGGAGTTCGGCCGGGCGCTCACCGTGCTTGACGATCCGCCGGTGAAGGCCGTGGTGGTCTACAATTCCAACCCGGCGGCGATTGCCCCCAATCAAAACCTGGTGTGGCGCGGGCTGCGCCGCGATGACCTGTTCACCGTGGTGCTGGAACAATTCCAGACTGACACCGCCGACCACGCGGACATCCTGCTTCCGTCCACGACATTCCTGGAACACACCGACCTTTATCTTGCTTACGGGCATTACCACCTGCAACTGGCGCGCCCGGCGCTGCCCGCGCCCGGCGAAGCGAAGTCCAACGTGGAAGTGTTCCGTCTGCTCGCCGAACGGCTCGGTTTCAAGGAGCCCTGTTTCCAGGACAGCGAGGACGAGATGATTCGCGCGCTGCTCGCATCGGACCACCCGTTTGTGCGGGGAATTACTATCGAGCAACTGGACCGCGAACATTCGGTGCGGTTGAACGTCTCTGAGACAGGTGAGCCCTTCCTTCCGTTCATCCACGGCGGCTTCGGTACGGCCTCGGGCAAGTGTGAGTTTCGCCCGGCGGAGCTGGCCTACTCGCCGCCGGTGGAGTCGCGTTTGGGAGCAGTGGAGTTGCGCGCGAAGTATCCGCTGGAGCTGATTTCCTCGAAGAATGACGACAGCATGAACTCCACTTTCGGGTACCGGGCGGACACGGACGTGCAAACTTCCGTCTTGTGGTTGCACGAAGAGGACGCCGCTTCGCGTGGCATTCGCTCCGGCGATTCGGTGAAGGTCTTCAACGACCGTGGCGACGTGCTGCTCAGAGCCGAAGTGGATGGCAGGGTTCGCCGTGGCGTCGCGCGAGCGCCTTCGGTGCGCTGGGTGCGATCCTCGGCCAACGGATGCGGCGTCAACACGTTGACTTCGGACCGGCTAACCGACATCGGTGGCGGCCCAGTGTTCTATAGTTGTCTCGTACAAGTCGAAAAATGCGGAGACTGATCCGAAACTTCCTTCCAATCCCTCTGATCGCCGCTCTCGCCTTCGTTTCAGCCGCGTGCAGACACCGGCCGAAGCGTTCGGACGAGACCGAGGATACGAGCAGACCAGCTGCGATGCTGACGATGTCAGACGTTCGGACGTCAATGCAGCTCGTCCACGGCTTCTACCAGTTGGAAGCCGGCGCCTGGCGCTGGACCGAGCGAACCTTCGGTGTGAGCCTGCGCGTGCCGCCGCATGCCGCGACAAATGGAGCGCGCCTGATGATGAAGGTTACGGTTCCGCAAACTCAACTCGACAAGCTGCAGTCGCTGACCCTGAGCGCGCGCGTCAATGGAGTGGATCTCGCTCCGGAAACATACCGCCGCGCGGGCGAATTTCTGTATCAGCGGGACGTCCCAGCCGCCGCATTGCCGCAGGACATGGCCAGCGTGGAGTTCTCGCTCGATAAGGTGGCGCCGCCCGCGCCTCCGGACATTCGTGAGTTGGGCATTGTAGTAACGAGCGTTGGGTTTATGGGGAAGTAAGGAGATTGCATGAACTATTACGAACAACATCACGAGGAATACCTGGAGGATCTGAAGGCCTTTCTACGTATTCCGAGCATTAGCACCGACCCCGACCACAAAGAAGACATCCGGAAGGCCGCCGAGTTCGCCCTTGCGCAACTGAAGAAGGCGGGAATGGAAAACACCCACCTCATTGAGGGCGAAGGCAACCCATTGGTGTATGGCGAGTGGCTGAGAGCACCCGGGAAGCCGACGTTGCTTCTTTACGGCCACTATGACGTACAGCCAGCAGATCCCCTGGACGAGTGGACGTCGCCGCCGTTCGAGCCGGATATTCGCAACGGCAATATTTATGCGCGGGGGGCGGTGGATGACAAAGGTCAAGCTCTGATCCTGATTAAGGCCGTGGAAGCGCTCATCCAACAGAACGGGCGCCTGCCCATCAACGTGAAGTTTCTGCTCGAAGGCGAAGAAGAGGTGGGCGGCGAGCACATTGAGTCTTTTGTCAAGAGCAAGCCGCCGTTATTGAAAAGCGACGCCGCAGTGATTTGCGATACGGAAATGTTCGCGCCGGAACTGCCCACTCTGTGCGTGGGACTTCGCGGCATGGTGTATGGCGAGATTCATGTACAGGCGGCGCGGCAGGATCTGCACTCGGGCATCTACGGCGGCGCTGCCCCCAATCCACTGCAGGCGCTGGCCGAGATCATCACCTCACTCAAAGATAAAGACGGGCGCATCCACATCCCCGGATTCTATGACCGCGTGGAGGCCCCCAGCGCGAAGGAGAAGGAAGCCTGGGCGCGGCTGCCCTTCAACGAGCAAGAGTATCTGGAGAAGGAGATCGGCTCGAAATCGCTGACTGGCGAGCCAGGCTACGATGTTTTCGAGCGTACCTGGGCGCGGCCCACGTTCGAAGTGCACGGCATCAAGGGCGGGTTTATCGGCGAGGGCGCGAAGACTGTAATCCCGGCGAGGGCCGTGGCCAAAATCAGCACGCGGCTGGTAGCGCATCAGAAGCCGCAGGAGGCCATCGAGCAGATTCGTGCGGCGGTTTCGGCGGCGTGTCCGAAAGGGGTCAGCGTGGAATTCAAGGTGATTCACCAGGCGGAGCCGTCGCTGGTGAATCCTGACAATCATTTCATTCAGGTGTCGGCGGAGGCGATGAAACAGAGCTTCGGAAAGGACACAGTTTACATCCGCTCGGGCGGCTCCATTCCGATTGTTGGCGTGTTTCTGGACGCGCTGGGCATTCCTAGCGTGATGATGGGATTCGGATTGCCGGACGACAATCTGCACGCGCCGAACGAGAAGTTCCATCTCCCCAATTACTACCGCGGCATTGAAGCGGTGGCGAAGTACTTGGAGATGTTGGGGGCTTGAGAAAGCCCCGGAGATCCACTTCGCTAGCGAGCGCTGGAGCGGCGCCCGCGAATTATTCTGAAGCCAGGACGCCTGTCCTGGCGTCCAACAAGCTCGGCCTATGGCGAACCCCGTTATCCTGGCAGTCGATGATGACGCCGACGTTCTGAGTGCTATTGAACGCGATCTGCGCCGCCGCTACGGAGACCGTTATCGCATCCTCACCGCTCCCTCTGGCGCGGCCGCTCTGGAGCTGACTGGAAAAATCCGCCAGCGCAACGAAACGATCGCCCTCTTCCTCGTCGACCATCGCATGCCGCAGATGAACGGCGTGGAGTTCCTCTCCAACGCGATCAAGGATTTTCCGGATGCGGCACGGGTACTGTTGACCGCGTATGCGGATACCGAAGCGGCCATCCGGGCCATCAACGAAATCCGCCTGAATCACTATCTGCTCAAGCCGTGGGACCCGCCTGAACAGAATCTGTATCCGGTGCTCGATGATCTGCTGGAGGAATGGCAGGATAACTACCGGCCAGCCTTCGAGGGCATCCGAGTGGTGGGCACGCGCTGGTCGGCGCGTTCGCACGAACTGCGCGATTTTCTGGCTCGGAACCAGATCCCTTATCTCTGGCTTGACGTGGATGCTGCCGCGGCCGACGCCGAAGTGAAGCGCGTGCTGGAATCCCTCGGCCCCGCCGACGAACGGAAACTCCCTGTCATGATTCTGGAGGACGGGACCCGATTGTGCGAGCCCAGCGTCGCCGAGGTAGCGCTGCACGTCGGCCTGCGGACCCACTCCGACACGGATTATTACGACGTGGTGATTGTCGGTGGCGGGCCCGCGGGTCTTGCGGCGGGCGTCTACGGAGCTTCGGAAGGCCTGAAATCCGTGATCGTGGAACGCGAGGCGCCCGGAGGCCAAGCCGGCCTGAGCTCGCTGATTGAGAATTATCTGGGCTTTCCGTCGGGCGTCAGCGGGAGCGACCTGGCGCGTCGCGCAGTGACGCAGGCGCGACGCTTTGGGGTGGATATCCTTGCGCCGCAGGAAGCCGTCCGCGTCCGAGCAGAGGGCAATTACAAAGTGATTACCCTGGCGGACAATTCGGAATTGTCCTGTCAGGCGCTGCTGATTGCCACGGGCGTGCAATGGAGAAAGCTGGACATTCCCGGCATGGACCGTCTGAATGGCGCGGGCGTCTACTACGGCGCGGCGGCCACCGAGGCTCTTTCGTGCCGCGGCGAAACGGCGTACATTATTGGTGGCGCCAATTCGGCTGGCCAGGCGGCGATGAACTTTTCGCGCTACGCGGAGCAGGTCGTTATGCTGGTGCGCGGCGAATCGCTTTCCGTCACCATGTCGAAATATCTAATTGACGATATTGCGAAAACGCCAAACATTCGCGTGGAATCCCGTAGCCAGGTAGTGGAGGCGCATGGCGACGACCGGCTGGAGGCGATTTCTATCCAGCGCGTCGATTCGGGCATCGTGGAAAAAGTGCCAGCGGGCGCCTTATTTGTTTTCATCGGCGCGGAACCGCGGACGGACTGGCTGGACGGATTCGTCGCACGCGACGCTCGCGGCTTCATCCTTACCGGCGACGCCCTGCTCGGCAACGGAAAGGTACCGAAGACGTGGACTTCCGAGCGTCCTCCCGGGTTGCTGGAAACCAGCAGGCCAGGTGTTTTCGCGGTGGGGGATGTGCGCTCGGGATCGGTGAAGAGGGTGGCCTCCGGAGTCGGAGAAGGCTCCATCGCCATTCAGTTTGTGCATCAGTACCTTGCAAAGGGATAACAATGTCGGTTACAGAAACGCCCGGCTCCGTGGACGCTCTGGTCGTCGAATTACGGCAAATACCCGCTTTTGCCGATCTGGCGGAGGATGGATTGCGCTGGCTGGCCTCTCAGATGAGGGTAGTGGAACTACAGACGGGTGATCTGCTTACTGCCGAGGGTTCGCCGGCGGATCGAATGTTCGTCATCTTGGGAGGGGAACTCGCGGGCCGCAGCGAGCGCGCCAACGCGCCACGCAATTTCAGCGCTCGCGCGGGCCAGATCTCCGGTATGTTGCCATACTCTCGACTCACGCACTTTCCGTTGGCCACGCGCGCGGTCGTCCCCAGCCGCGTCGCAGTCTTGTATACGGATCGCTTCGAGGAAATGCTGCGACGGATGCCGGAACTCGGACAGCGACTGGTGGGCGTGCTGGCGGACCGGGTGCGCGAGAACACTCGAGCCGACCAGCAGCGGGATAAGCTAATGGCGTTGGGGAAGCTGTCGGCCGGTCTGGCGCACGAGTTGAACAATCCCGCAGCGGCGGCGCGTCGGGCCGCCGCCGATCTGCGCGAGGCCGTCAAGGCGGCGCGTAGCGCGAGACTGCATCTGGATGGGCGCGACCTGAGCACCGAGGAGCACGTTTATCTGGCGCGCATTGAGTGCGACTGGGAAAAGGATCATCCTCACGTGCCTCTCGATTCACTCGAGCGGAGCGATCGCGTGGAGGAGATCACGCGCTGGCTGGAGCGGCATCATGTGCCTGAACCGTGGAACATTGCCGCCAGCCTCGTGGACGCCTCCTGTGGCATCGACACGCTGGAGGAACTGGCGGGGCGTTTCGACGGCGGGACTCTCGTCGACGTACTCTTCCGGCTGACGGCGACGTTCAGTGTTGGCAGGCTGACCGGCGAGGTGGAGAGCAGCACCGCGCGGATCTCCGAACTGGTGAAGGCGATCAAGGAATATTCGCACATGGATCAGGCGCCCGAGCAGGAAGTGGATGTCCACGATGGCCTCGAGAGTACCCTGATCATGTTGCGCTACAGGCTCAAGAATGGCATCAACGTGACTCGGCGATACGACCGAGGCGTGCCGCGCGTGTGTGCCTCGGGCAGCGAACTCAATCAGGTGTGGACGAATCTTATCGACAACGCCGCCGATGCGATGAATGGGAAAGGCGAACTGACCATCCGCACGGCGCTCGAGCTCGATCGTGTTCTGGTCGAGATTGGAGATAATGGGGCGGGTATCCCGCCGGGCATTCGCGACCGGATTTTCGATCCCTTTTTTACGACGAAGCCCGTCGGTGAGGGGACCGGTCTTGGCCTCGATACGGTCTGGCGAATCGTTCAGAAGCACCGGGGAGATATCCGCGTGGACTCGCGTCCCGGCGATACCCGATTCCAGATTCTTCTGCCGCCCGCGGCGGCGCCGAAAGGAGAAAGCCGATGACCTCTTGCGAACACCTCCGAGAGGCAAAGGATCTGCAGCCCGCGAAGCACGTTTGCGAGGAATGCATCAAGATGGGTGACCGCTGGGTGCATTTGCGTATCTGCCTGACCTGCGGCCATGTCGGCTGCTGCGATTCGTCGAAGAACAAACATGCGACGAAACACTACCACGCGACCACGCACCCGATGATCCGCTCCGTCGAACCTGGCGAGGATTGGGGATGGTGCTATGTTGACGAGATCACGTTCGATCTCTCGCGCGGTGTGAAGCACGCGCGGGTGATGGAATGAGCGTCGTTCATGTTTGAGAGCGTGCTGTGCCAGTTGCCGCCGTTCGATCCCACGGTTCTTGAACCGCTGATTAATCTGGCGGTGGAGATCGCGCGCGAGGGCCGCGAAGGGCGGCGCATCGGCACCATCTTCACATTGGGTGACGAACAGATGGTGCTGGCGAAGTCGCGGCCGCTGATCCTCGATCCGTTGGCCGGGCACGCCAGCGCGGATCGCTCGATCCACAATTCCAACTTGCGCGGCACCATCAAGGAACTGGCGCAACTTGACGGCGCTTTCGTGGTGAGCGATGGCGGGGTGTTCGAGGCGGCGTGCCGTTATCTGGACGCGGCCTCGGAAGGCATCGACGTGCCGCTGGGTCTGGGCAGTCGCCACGTGGCCGGAGCCAGCATCACGCGAACCACCCGTGCAGTGGCCATCGTGGTCTCGCAGAGTTCCGTAGTGCGGCTGTTTTGCCATGGCGATCTGGTGGCCGAGATCCTGCCGGAATTGTGGATGCTGAATCGCCACCAGGCGAATGTGAAAGGGGCGGTGAAGGAAGAACGTTTCGAGGACATGGCGGTGGTGACTCCCAGGTTTCCAAGGGCGGTCTGAGGAGATGAGATGGACGGTCGTCCTGCGCTGCAGGAGCCCGCGCTACCATTGAGGAAACGAAGTGACGGCCCACTCCGGCTCCTGGTCCTTTCTGTGCGGCCTTCTGCTATCCCTCGCGCTCCTACCGGCGCTGGCAGAGGACCTGGCCACAACCCGGCTCGACCGGCGCACTGAAAAGATCTGGCAGGAAGCGATCCGGATCGAGGACAGCGACTCCGCGCGCGCTCGCACACTCCTCGCCGAAGTCATACTCGCGGCGCCCGGTTATGTCCCGGCATGGCAGTATAGAGCCCGTCTTGAGTATGCCGATGGACACTACGATAACGCGATCAAGGCTCTGGACCGGGCGCTTGAACTCGACAGGACCGATGCTGAATCATACCGTCTGCGCGGCGACTGCCAGCGTAAGCTCAATCGCCTCGATGACGCCCTCGCCGACTATACTCGGGCGATTTCCATGAAGCTTGAAACGGCCGCGGTGTACAACAGCCGGGCCGCCGTGTATCATACCGTCGGCCGGAACGACGAGGCGATTCAAGACTACACGAACGGCATTCGCCTCCGTTTAGACGATCCGGTTCCGATAAAGGAACGCGGCAACGTGTATGCCGGCATGGGCCGTTACCGCGACGCTATCGACGACTACGATGGTGCGCTCCGCTATCGCCCCGATTATGTCGATGCCTTGCTGGATCGTGGCTTCGCGTACGGACAATTGGGCGACTTTCAGCGCGCGGGCGACGACTTCGATGCGGTGATTCGCCTGCAGCCGGACAATTCCAAAGGCTGGACGCTGCGCGGCGCCGTGCATCTGAAACTGAACGAGTTGCCCCAGGCGCTCGCCGATTTCACTCACAGCATCCAGCTTTCGCCCCGGGACCCCTACGGCTATCTTGCGCGCGCGGCGGTTCTGGTGAAGATGGAGCGTCCCGCGGACGCGCTGGCCGACCGCGAGGAGGCGGTACGCCTGGCACCCGATCTGCCGGAAGTGCACATCGCCCGAGGCGGGTCATATCACGAGTTGGGAATGCACGACAAGGGTCTTGCCGACCGGAGCGAGGCGATCCGCCTGCGGCCCGAGATGCCCGAAGCCTGGTTCGCTCGGGCCAACGATTATGTGCTGCTCGGCCAGTTCGACAAGGCGAAAAGCGATCTGACGGAGGCGCTGCGGCTCCGGCCAGGTTTTGTGGAGGCGCGCGATCTGCTCACCAGGGTGGAAGCCGAGTTGAAGCAAAAGCAAGCCGAAGAACAAGCGCAACCGGTCTCACCGGCCCTCTCCGCCACAGCCGCGGCGCCAGCGGAACCTCCGAAGGCTGCCATCCAGGAGCCGACGGCACAACCGTCCGTCGCGGTTCCCGCGCCAGCCACGAAAGTCGTTGTGCAGGCGGTGGTCAAAGCCCCATCCCTACCCGCGCCCGCAGTCCCCACCGCCGCCACCGCCACCGCTCCCCCGCTCACGACTTCAGACTCGTCGTTTCGGAGCGCTGAGGCGCACCAGCAGCGCGGCCGTGAGCTCACCGGCTCGGGAAAATTTCCCGAAGCTATCGCCGAACTCACTGAGGCGATCCGCTTAAAGCCTGGCCTGGCGTCGGCCTGGAACGCTCGCGGGTACGTGTACTTGCGCATGCGGGAATACGACCACGCCATCGCCGACTTCAGCGAGGCGATCCGTCTGAACCCGGCCTACTCCAACGCCTGGCACAATCGCGCGTCAGCCCGAAAGGCGAATGGAGATCAGGCAGGCGCGGCCGCAGACGCAGAAAAAGCCGCCACTCTGGAACGGCATTGACTACGGGTACGTCAAAGTACCCAGGGTTCCGTTCAGAAGAATTGTGCTCTACAATGGACCTGAAGATGGGAGAGGTGTTATGCGATCCTCCGGGTTGACGGCGTTTGCCTCGCTAATCGTGGTTTCATGCTTCGCGCAGCAACCGGGAAGAACCGGATATACTGGCTTCGGCGCCACCGGCTTCGCCGCGCCTCCCGGCGCTCTGATCGCCGCCCGGCAGGGCGGGGGGCACAGTCACGGGAATGGCGGCTATAGCGGTGGATATGCCCGGCGCACGGTGATCGCACCCGTCTATGTTGCTGTCCCGCTGTACGGTGGGTATGGAAGCGGCTATGCGTATGGTTCCGACTATACCGACACCGCGCCCGATCAGGCGGTAGCTGACCAGTCGGCACCCAGCGTGATCATTAACCAGAACTTCGTGCCTGACCATGCCAGCCCCGTCGTGCGAGATGTTCCGGAGACGGATTCAGCCGGTCAGGGTGGGGTGGAGTCGTTCCAGGCTCCCGGGCCGCCGCCGGTGGAACCCTCCGGCATGGCTGAGGCTCCATCTCCGGATCAGCCGATCATTTATCTGATCGCCCTTCATGATCATTCGATTATGCCCGCCCTGGCCTACTGGACGGAAGGCAATATGCTGAAGTACGTGAATATGGACCATGGCATCAATCAGGTCTCCCTGGATCTGGTGGACCGGGACATGTCGCGCCTCCTGAACGAGCAGCGCAACGTAGAGTTTCGGTTGCCCGGACGGTAGCATCCGGTGTCAAGCTCCGCGCCGCGCGTCCAGTTCTTCTTTCCAGCTTCCGGACAAGGGCGATCTCAGAGCGCTGTGTAGTTTGTGCGGATCTTTCTCGTCACCGCGGAACAGGCGGACGACGTCCGCCACTGTGATGTCTTCGGGTCCGGCGCTCACCTGTTCGATCGCGTCTCCGGCTCCGAGATCGCCTTCCTCTACCACCGAGAAGTAGATGCCCGAGAGGCCGCTGATCCAGAACCTCTTCACCATATCGGCCCGTCCAAATCGAATGCCCAGCTTGTAGCAGGGCATCCGGGGCTGAGTGACTTGCAGCACCGCCGAGCCGATGCGAAAGCGATCCCCGATGCGCACCGATTCTTCCAGCAGGCCGGAGGTGGTCAGATTCTCTCCAAAGGCTCCAAATGAAAGCTCGGCGCCGGGCAACTGTTCGGCCCAATAGCGGTAATGTTCAGCGGGATATTGATACACCGCCTTATTGGGCCCGCCATGAACGGTCAAGTCGGCCTGCCGGTCTCCGGCCAGATTGTGCCGCCGCAAGGCCACCCGGCCTTCGATGGGCGACTTGAAGATGGCAGTGATCACCGTGCCGTTCTGCGCGCGAACCTCTCTCGGCGTCCCCACGTTGACGGAGACGATGTGCTTCCCGGCGGCGCCAACCGGTATCATTCGCGAGGCACTCCGGACGCGCTCTCGAAAACATCCACCTTCCTTGCCCGAGTCATGACGTGGTTACCGGCCGGCGGCCTTCGCTCGCGCCCCCGACCCATCCAGAAACTCCCGGAGCTTGCGGCCGAGCGGCTCGATGCTCCGGGTCTCGCACTCCCAGATCACCAGCACGGTCCATCCTGCCGTCTCCAACGCAACCACATTGCGCCCGTCGCGAGCCGCGTTACCGTTGCGCTTTTTCACCCAGAAGTCGGCGTGGGTGACGGGTTTGACGCGTCCATAGGGGCAATCGTGCATGTGCCAGAAGCAACCGTGCACGAGGATAACCTTACGGCGCGATGGAAATACGAGATCGGGTTTGCCGGGCAGGTCCCGACGATGCAGCCGGAACCGGTATCCCATACGGTGTGCGAGCGAGCGAACGGTCTTCTCCGGCTTCGTATGCGCGCCGCGGATGGCTGACATGTTCCGCCGGCGCTGTTCCGGGGTGAGGACGTCCGTCATGGCTCTCTCAGGATCAGCATAGCCGACCTCCTGATGGCGCAGCGGGCCGGACGGCTTCCGGAAAAGAAGACCGACGCCAGGAATGATGGCGACGCCCGGCAGCCCATCCAATTAGGCAACAAGGCGCCTGCCCTGGTCCGTGCATCTGTAGCGTCTGGCCCGTTGCACGCGTGGGCTCACGGCTCCTGAGTCAGTACACTTCGGCTGCGACGACGGCATACTATGTGTCTATGGCGCATTCCCGTGCGGACGACGCGCAGGCCACCGGGCAGGTTCCCGACTTCGTCCAGGAGTTGTCGCGCAAAGGCTGGTATCACAGCTTCGAGCTGCCGGACGGCCGGGTTATCGATGGCTGGCAGTCCGTGGCCCATTTGCGCGCGCGCCTCGAGCGGTTCCCCATTCCGGAAGATCTGCGCGGCAAGCGAGTGCTCGATATCGGGTGCTGGGACGGCTGGTTCAGCTTCGAAATGGAGCGGCGCGGCGCCGAAGTGGTAGCCGCCGACATCGTCGAGCGTGAAACCTTTCAGACCGCGCGCGAAGCGCTCGGATCGAAGGTGGAGTTCGTGCTGTCCGACGTGTACCAGCTCTCGCCGGAGCGCATCGGGCGTTTCGACATCGTGCTCTTCTTCGGCGTGCTCTACCACCTCAAGCATCCGCTGCTGGCTTTGGAGCGCGTGTGCTCGCTCACTACGGATTTGGCACTGGTTGAATCGCTGGTCACCGACGACGGTTCCAGTCCCGACGCCCCTCCCGCCATGGAGTTCTACGAAACCTCCGAACTGCTCGGCCGTTTCGACAACTGGTGCGGGCTGAACACCTCCGGTCTGTTGGCTTTCTGCCGCACCGCCGGGTTCGCGACGGTGGATCTCGGCTCCGTCGTCCTGCAGCGCGCGCACGTCGTCTGCGGCCGCCGCTGGCCGCCCGCGCCCCAGCAGCCGCGATACGCTCCTCCGATCATCACCGGCGTGGTGAACCAGCGAAATGGCGAGCCTGTGTTTGATAGCCGCGTGGACGAGTACATGTCGGTGTTCTTCAAGTCGGACGAGTCTGATCTTACTCGTGTCAACGTGATGCCGGAGATGAACGGCTTCGGCGTCTTCCCAGCGAGTGTTGGGCGCAGCGGACGAGAGGGATGGCAGATGGACTGCAAGATCGATGCCGGTCGTGGTCCCGTGTCCCGCACCATTCGTTTGCGCACCAGCGGCAGCACGTTTAGCGAACCGGCTTTCTTCGCCGTCGATTCTCCCCAAGAGAGCGCCGACAACGCGGAGTTCTCTGGGCCGATCGAAATCCGCGGCGTGGCCGATAGCCACACATGGGAAGACAACCTCGCCTGGCTGGCGCGCGAGACGTTCGTATCGGTTTGGGTGACCGGCCTTCCGGAAGAGGCCACCAGGACCCGCGTTCGCGTTCGGATCGGCGGCGTGGAGGCCAGGATCTTGTTCGTTTCCCCACTCGACCCGCGCGAGATGAGGCAGATTAATGTCCGTCTTCCCGCGGAGATCGGGCCGGGAGAATACCCCGTGGTCGTCGAATACGGGAACTCCGCCACGGACTCCCAGCCGCTCCGCGTCTGTTCCACCAAAAAATGAAAACCGGTGAGCACTCGGAGGAAGATGCTCACCGGTGGCACAGTTGCGAAGCCGCAGACGGTGCCCAGCTTACGGGGGCCCGCCGAAAACCTCAGGGCGAAACCACCCTTTGATAACGACGTTTTCCCACCGTAACAGGTTGCAGTTAGATTAACATAGCTGCCAGGGCTTCAAGCAAGACTTTTCTGAGGAAGTATCACGCAACCGTAATGGGGAATACGAACGTACGCCGTCCGTAACGGATTTGCAGCGTGTTAGTGCCAGTACTGACACCCGTCGGTAGCGCAAAATCGAACTCATGCTGCGGTGGTACCGGATCCGTTAGAGACCACCTCAGTTCGCGCACGGCGTGCCCGGACACGCTCGCCGAGAGCATTCCGGGATCAGCTATCTCCTCGGTCACTAACTTGATCATTCCGCTGCTCACCCGGCCCGCAGACAGGATGTTCACGGCATCGCTGACCGAGATGACCCGTGGAAGGGGTGGGCCGGGCGGCACCACACGAACGGTGGCCCGCAGCAGTTCGGTGCCGTTCCAGTGAACACGGACCTGGTGCAGGCCGGTGGGCACACCCCGAGGCATGGCAATGCTGAGTTGCGGCCGCAGGCCGTCGTAGACGGGAGATCCAACGTAGAATGCCGTGGCCCTGCGTTCGCCCAGCCATGCCGTAATCCCGTTCAGTTCGCACTGTGATGGCAGTCCTTCCACCCAGAGCGACATCGCGGAAAAGCGGCCCGTGGTAGCTACCGCCGGCTCGTTGCTCACCCCATTGGTGATCCGGCGGACCCTCGTGGTTGCTCCAGCCGGTTGCACCGTCTGGCCCGCTGGTTGTGCGGTGGGGCGCTTGCGCCACGTGGTCCAAAGGTATTGCGTGTCCATGCCCGAGAGGTCCAGCAGGTCGAATTCGTGCTCGCGGGTAAACGTGCGAATCTCACCGCCGGAAAATCGGCACCCCGTCCATGTGTTGTACTTCTCGCGAGCGGATTCGGGCAAATCGTTGAACTGGCCCCGAAAAATGCCGCCCGGCTTTAGCAAACGGCAAATCTCGCGCAGATAGTCGAGGACGACGTCGCGCTCAGGAATATGCTGGAAGACGGCATATGAGTACACGAAATCGAAGGAGTCGTCGGCGAACTGCGGAAGTATGGCTCGTTCGGTGAGATGAACGTGCGCATGCGGTATCCCCGCAAGTCTCTCTCGTGCGAGAGCAACCATCTCATCGGCAATATCCACGCCGTGGATCTCGCCGAAGTTGCGGCTCAGAGGCTTCATCAGACGGCCCGGCCCGCAGCCGATTTCCAGCGCCCGCCAGGTGCGCCGGTTTGTCGTCGGTGGGAGGCGCGCTAGTTCCTCCTCTATTTCCTCGACCAGATAGGCGCCGCTGGCCTGGAACTCGGCCTCATTCTGTTCACGGCCTCCGAAGCCGGCGTAGTAGTTGGCGTCTTCCCGCGCCCATGCGTTCCAGTCGGCGCGCATTCGAGCGTGCACGGAAGGCTCACTCATCGGAACACTCATTGCCTCGAACCGTATTAGAGGTCGGCTTCACGCCTGGAGCGAACCCGATGCAGTGGGTCCGCATCCCCCAGCCTTTGATAACATTTCGTTCGACTATGTTGCCGTGCGCCGGAGAGGGCCGCTGAGCTCGGCTGGCCAGATAAATACCCGACTCCAGAACACCCGGTTCGGTGGGGTATGCGCAGCCCAGGTGTGCGGAATCCTCGGGACAGTGCGCCAAATTCATGTGCAACAGGCGGTTGCCACGGATCGTGTGCCCGGTCCCGATCACAAAAATCCCCCCGAATTTCGTGCCCGAAATCTCGTTCCCTTCGATCACAATGTTACGCGACTCCATGCCCGGGTCGGCATTGTTCATCACGATGCCAATATTGCCCCACGAGTAGTCTTCCGGCCGGCCATGGTTGAGGCAGGTATTGGCTCGAACGGTGCCGTCGTGAAACCCGTCGAGATCGATGCATTTGCCGTTGATTTCCTCAAAGCGGTTTCCCTCATAGGCACTGTGGTCCACGTTGCCGGCGGTATCGATGCCCACAGGAGTCGCCAACACATCCACGTCGATCTCGGACGCGGGGAATCCGAGTTTCGATCCATGGTTGCCGGTCACCCGTATGTTGGTGGCATGTCCCACCTGAATGGCGTCCCGCCCGATCTCTTCCAGACTGTTTCCTGAGATAACTCCGTTAGCGTTTCGCGTGACCCGGGAATGTGTCCAGATGCCATTGCCCCGGATGGCCCGGAGCGTGCACTCGCTGACCTCGAAGTCCCTGCTACCCTCCTCGATGAGAATGCCCCCGCTGGTGTTGTTGTGGCCTTTGGCGTTATTCGAGCCGCTGTCGGCGATGTTGACATGACGGATCTTTACGCGATGTGCGTTGCTGGCGAGCACTGCAAGTCCCACTATGTTCCGTAAGGTAACGTACTCTACCGTAATCCCGTCCGTGTCCGTGAACAGCAATCCGTTATTCAAAAAATAGGTGGCCAGAGGCGGGCCGCCAGAGGGGGGCAGGGCAAAGGGCCTCTCAAGCTGGGCGCGGTTTCCGTCGATAGACAGATTGCGCACGGTGATGCGTTGGCACCGGTTGCAACTTAGGATGGCGCTTCCGTGGAAGGCGCCGCTGGCCTTGAGGGTGGTCGAATCCCCGCTGATCGTCAGATCGTGTGCCCCGTCTGGCAGCGCGATCCCGGAGGTCAGTTCGATGGTTCCGGGGGGCAGCTGCACGCCGCCCGTTCGCGCCGCCAGAAGTGCTCGCGTCTTCTGCTCGGGCGTCCTTTTGTCCAGGGGTTTTTGGTCCGGCAAGGCGAACAGAAGTAGCAACGCGGCGAACTTGGGTACGGGAAGCATGATGTAACGAAAGGGTCCTACAGAGGGTATTCTATCGACTATGGCTGTCGAGTTTCGGAATGTGCACTGCCCGCCCCTCGATGGGTTTACCGCGTCCGCGCCGGACGGCTGCATCATTGGCATCGTCGGCGAACGCGGATCCGGTAAGGGCGCCCTGCTGAAGTTGGCGGCGGGACTGCAGAGCTGCGAGGTCGGAGAGGTCGTCGCGTCCGGTACGCGGCGTTATATTGGCCCCCAGGACAGGCTGGTACTCTCGCCGGCGGACGTGATCGCCATCGAGCACGCCTTCGCACTGCATGACGCGATCATCCGGGCGCGCGGCACTGTGGCTATCGAGCGCCTGCGGCGGGCTGGCAGCACGATTTTGCTCGCATCGCACGAGCAATCCCTTCTGTCTTCTCTTTGCGACGAAATCTGGTGGGTGCAGGAGGGGCGGCTTGCCGCCAGCGGTCACCCACGCGAAGTCCTTGAAACCTACAACCGTAGCATCGCGGAGAAATTCCGCGAGTGGGGCGAGACGCTCAGCGAAAGTATGTCCGCAATAGGCCGTCGTGGTGATGGCCGGGCAGAGGTGTTGAGCATCGTCACTCTGGGAAATTCGGGGACTCCGACGGTGGTTTGGCGAAGCGGGGAAGAGGCCGCCATTCGGGTGACCGTTCAGTTTCGTGCCACTGTGCGCGATCCTGTGATCGGCATCATGATTCGCACCCGCATGGGTTTTGAGGTCTACGGAACGAACACAGAAGCTGCGCATGTGCGGATCGGGCCCTGTGCACCTGGCGACACGGTCGAGATTACGTTCTCGTTTGCCGCCCAGCTTTGCCCGCAGGAATATACGGTCACGGCGGCGTCGCACGACCCGGACGGCACCGCCCACGACTGGTTGGATGACGCGATCACGGTCAGCGTGACCGATGATCACGGCACACCAGGGGTGGCCAATCTTCAAGCGCACATCAGCGTGGAGCGTTGCGTCGAAGCCGGCTAGAAACGCGTGAAGAGGTCCGAAAACCGCTTGTTCGCAGGCGCGGCTCCGGCACGCTGCATCACCCGGCTCCGTTACGTCCGGCTATTTACTTTCAAGAATGTAGGTCGGCGCCAGGCCCGCCAGGGTGGAGAACCCTCCGGTGGCCTCCGTGAGCCAACTCGAGCAGCCTTGCACTTTGCCGAGGAAGGAATGCGGGTGTACATCCACTCGCATTTCGCACATCCGCACATCGCCGTGCTGCAGGACGGGGAAAATTGAGCGGACCGGTTCGGTGACTTCCTGGACTACCCACGGACTGCGCATGGCCAGCTTGAGCGCCTTCTCCCAACCGGCATCATCCACCTCCGCGCCATGTACCGGGCTGCGATCCGTGGAATCGTCGTTGGGGTGCAGCACCAGCCGTTCACGATTCTTCAGGATGAACTCGGGAAGGTCCACGTTCTTGTCCTGCCACATGGTCCTGGTCGCGGATACCAGGCGTGTCCATGGAATGAATTCCCGAAGGGCTTTCCGCTCATCCACCGGGAAGCTGGCCGTTACGGTCTCATCTGTCAACAGGCCGAAAAGCGCTTTCTTCTGGGACATTTCCGAGCGGAAGTTGTTCACAACGCAAACCTTGCGATCACGGTAGGCGCGCAACAAGGGATGCGACAGGTCAAAGCGAACCAGAAACTCATGCACGCGAATCCGGCGATAAATCAGATCGATCGTGAACTCGCCGCGATGAAGAACCCCGTTGCGGTATTCCAACTGGTCGGGCGTCACCACTTCGGTAGGATAGCCATCTTTGCGGAAGCACTCGGCGATGAGCTGGCTCTCGTTCGATTCCGTGGTCAGGAAGGGCTGGCGAAATTCAAGGATCGCGATATTCGGCTTGCGGCTTCGACCGCCCCATTCCTTCCACGCCTTCAATACGGCCGATACAAACGGCTTCGTTCCCACCAGTTTCGCAAGGCTGTATTTCTTCCGGAATTCCTTCACCGGCGGGGCATCGTAGAAGATATCGGAGAGCGCCTCGCTGTAAACGACGCCCGTAGGAGCCTCGGAATTGTACTGCACAAAGCGGAGTGTACCGTTATTCAGATGAGTGTCCAGCAGCGACGTAACCGAAAGATACGGATAGCCCGGATCCACGGCGGCGAGCATTCTCTCGCCAGGGAGGAGTTCAATCCGCGCGAGCAGCGCGGGGTTGCCGAGGGCTACCTGCTCTACACGATCAATCGCGCGGACCAGGCTCTCGGCCGCTTTCGACATCGTGGCGTACTGGCGACGCGAGATGAAATGTGGCCGCAAAACGGGTGAGATCGGCCGCATGCCCACGTAAAGATTCCGCTCGCGCATCCGCTCATGCAATGCACGGGCCCAGGATAAATCGCTCCAGGGCTTACTTTCGAGAATCTTGTGATACCGGGCTACGGCCTCGCCCAACTGCGTCATGATTTCGAAGATCTTTCCTGCCCCAGTATCGCATGCTCATCGAGGCACTGTGAAGCAAGACGATGCAATTATTTATCGTAAATTATACATTATAAATGAGATACTGCAATTCTCTTAGGTCCGCGCCCACCGGGGGTTTTGGCCTCCCGTGTGCACAGCGGAACCCCCGTTGGAGCTGGCACGTCTTCTTAGACAGAATTGAAGACACGCCCGGATTGAACCTTCTCCTCCTCTGGTTGGCGCGGCACTCTGCTTTTTCTGTCGCGCCATTTTTTTGTGGGGAAGGATCAGAGGGACATGCGTTCGAGCTTGCGATAGAGCGTCTTACGCTCGATACCGAGGATCCGAGCAGCTCTGCTCTTGTTCCCTCCCGTAGCGGCAAGCACTTTGCGGATCTGATCGGCCTCGGTGTCGGCCAGAGTCTCGCTGGAGGTGTCCCGGGAGTCGGTCAGTTCGATGCCCTCCCGTACAGCCTCGTCATCGATCCGGCCCTGCGGAGCGAGAATGGCCAGGCGCTCCATCATGTGCTGAAGTTGGCGTACGTTACCTGGCCAGGAATAGTCCTCCATCAGCTTGAGCCCTGATTGCGTCAACCTCGCGCTTTGGCCGTAACGTTCGTTATACAGCCGTAAGAAGTAATGGGCCAGCAGCGCAACGTCGCCGGTTCGCTCGCGCAACGGCGGAACCATGACGCGAACCACATTCAGCCGGAACCACAGGTCCTCACGGAAGTGTCCCTCGTCGACCATGTGTTGCAGATCGCGATTGGTAGCCGCCACAACGCGCACGTCCACCTTCCGCCCACGCGCCGAGCCCAGCGGCCGGATTTCCTTCTCCTGCAGGAAACGCAATAGCTTGAGCTGGAAATTCAGCTCTATGTCGCCGATCTCGTCGAGGAAAACGGTCCCGTTATTGGCCGTTTCGAAGACACCCATGCGGTCCCGATCCGCCCCTGTGTAGGCTCCGCGAAGGGCGCCGAACAACTCGCTCTCCAATAACCCTGGCGCGATGGAGGCGCAATCCACGGGTACAAACGGCTGGGTGGTGCGAGCGCTGTTGTTATGCACCATCCGGGCGATCATTTCCTTGCCGGTGCCGGTTTCCCCTTCCACCAGTACGGTTGCGTCGGTGGGCGCCACGCGCGAAATGGTCTTGTAGATGTCGATCATTCCCGCCGAGGAGCCGATGAGTTCGCTCACTGGAAGGTCGTTGACGTCCGTGTCGGCATCGTCCGTATTGATGTTGACGGCAGCCTCCGCACGCTTCACAGTGTCGAGCATACGGTCGAGTTCGAAGGGTTTGGCGATGTAATCGAACGCCCCGCCGCGGGTGGCGGCCATGACCGTTTCTATGGTTCCCCGCGCCGTCATGAGAATCACCGCGCACGCCGGATTTGTGCTGCGGGCCGTGTTCAGGACGTCAATTCCGGTGCGTTCATCCAGATAAATATCCGAAATTACAATCGGATAGGAGGCCGCGTTCAGCCTTTCGAGCGCCTCCCTCGTGGAGGATACCGCGTCCACGTTATAGCCCTCGAGTTCGAGGAAAGTGACGATGGTATTCCGAACGGATGGATCGTCTTCGACAATAAGCAAGCGTTGCACGGTTACTTTTCTATCTTAACCGTGGGCGCGTGCGGTTGCTCGGGAACGGCGGACGGAGTAACAAACGGCGTCAGGATGGTGAAGCAGGATCCCTTGCCCACTTCGCTGGTGACTTCCATACGGCCGCCGTGGTGGATGACGATCTGCTCGACGATGGAAAGCCCGATGCCAGTACCGGATTCACCGGAGGCTTCGGCGCGTTTTGTCCTGTAGAACTTTCGAAAGATGCTCTTCAATTCCTTTTCGTCCAATCCCATGCCCTGGTCGCGAACGGACAGATGGAGGCGGTCGCCGCGGGTAACGGCGGCAACGAACACGTCGGTGCCCGCTGACGAGTATTTCACCGCGTTCGTGAGCAGGTTATAAACGGCATACTCCATCAACTCGCGGTCGCCTGTGAGCGACACACCGGCGATCTCCTCGGCATGCACCCTGATGTTCTTGCGTTCGGCCACCGGAGCGATGCGCAGCATGCAGTTGTCGGTGACGGCGGCGACAGAGAAGACTTCCCGTTTCAGGTTCATCTCGCCCTCGGAAAGTCGCTCTACATCGAGAAAAGTCTGGATCATGCTGGCCAGCCGCTTCGATTCCGCGTTGATCATGGAGGCCATCTGTTTTCGTTTGTCATCAGTCAGATTGTACCGGCCAATCAATTCGCTGGACCCCTGGATTGCTGTGAGCGGCGTTTTCATCTCGTGGGTCACAAAGCGGATAGCTTGTTGATAGCGCTGCCGGTCGCCTTCGGACTTAAGAAGCTGGCGGCGGACAAAAAAGTGCTGGTAACTGGCTGCGGCGGCCACGCATAGCCAGGCTACGGCAAAGGGCGCCGAATACGGAAATACGATGTTGTAGCGGAACGCGATAACAGGCAGAACGTGAGCGAGCGGAAGCAAGAGGCCACCGAGGGCGTATGCGCGCCATCCGGAAGCAAAGGCGAATATGGCCAACGCGAGCGCCGCGATGAGCAAACACCAGCCGAGAACCTCGGCCCCGGATGCGTCGCGAAGGAACTGACCGCTTTCCAGCGTTTCAAACAACTGAGCATGCGTTTCCAGACCGGAGATGCGCTGGCCATAAGGGGTGACCACGCGGTCGTTGGTGGCGGTGACGCCAAAGAAAACCGTCTTGCCGCGCAATTGTCCGGCCAGAGCTGGGTGCTGGAGAATCTCTTCCAGCGAAACCCTGGGCAGCGGCTCCGCGGTATAGCGGATGCGCAGGGAGCGATGATCGCCCACGCGCGCGAATGGGATGGTCTCGGAGCCAACCTGAATCTCGCGTGGAGACTCGACGATGTACCGCACGCCACGCGTAAGGCGAAAGGCCTCCAGTGCCAGCGCCCAGTGCCGCGCGTGAGCGAACGTCTTTTCCAGGGCTATGGAACGGGTGACGCCGTCGTGCGACTCTTCATCGGCCCGGACATTGCCCACGGCGGCGGCGAACCGGGCAAACTCGGGCAGGGGATTCTCCCATCGCCGGCTATGGCCATCGTCGATGAATTCGGCCGGGAGCACCAGGTTGCGGGTAGCCCGCAGAGCTTCGGCCAGACGGTGGTCCTCATCGGGATCGCCGGGGTCGGCAAGCGCCACGTCGATGGCGACCACGGCCGGGTCGCCCATTGCGATTGCATCGAGGCCTTTTGCCAGAATTGCTCGATAGTCCGGCGCACGGCCGCCCTCATGGTTCAGCGTGGCCTCGTCAATGGCCACAATTACGCAAATCGGCTGATGCGCTGGCGGCGGATTGAAGCGTAGAAGGAGGTCATAGGCATAGTCATCGATCTGCATTCCGATCAGACTCCAGCCGGCCACCAGAGCCAGCAGGAAGGCTACGCCAGTGACCGCGGCGTACGCGCCGAGCTTCCTACCTTGCCAGAGCCTTTTCAATTTCAGCGGGCTCCTTCGGCAGTTCCGCGCTAAGCACGCGAGAACCAGTGGCGGTTACCAGCACCACATCCTCAATGCGGATGCCGATCTTCTCTTCCGGAATATAGACGCCGGGCTCGATGGTGATCACCATGCCTTCTTCCAGTTTCGCCGGAGGCATCGGCGGGTCATGCACTTCGAGCCCAACTTCGTGGCCGATCTTGTGAGTGAAATACTTGCCCAGTGAATCGCCATGAAGATCCTTGCCGTGGCCCTCGATGTATTTTCGCGCGGCCGTGTCGGGGCTGTCGTCGCCGGTCCAGAACGGGACCCCGGGCTTCACTGCGGCGATGCCCGCCTTCTGGGCACCCAGCACGACGCTGTACAGCTCGAGCTGGCGCGGCGTGAACTTCCCGTTCACGGGGACGGTGCGGGTGATATCGCTGGCGTATCCGCCGCACTCGCCGGCCACGTCCATCACCACCAGTTCTCCGCTTTCCATCCTGCGGCGATTTTCGCTGTAGTGCAGCACGGCTCCGTCCGGGCCGGACCCGATAATGGGTGCGTAGGCCCATCGCTCACAGCCCTGGTCGAGGACGACCCCCGACATCACCGCCGCCAGCTGGTATTCGTAGAGGGCGGGCTGAAGGTGTCTCCAGGCTGCGCGATGCGCCTCGACGCTGACGTCGGTGGAGTGCTGGATGGCGGCGATCTCCGCGGGTGACTTCTTCACCCGCAGCGCGGTAATGATCGGCGCCGCGTCCTGCACCGTCCGCAAAGGCGCAAGCATCTTCAGCGCCGACGCATGCGGGTCATCGGCGAGGCCGTAAACGTTTTGCGAGATCTCCAGCGCCCTCGCGAACTCCGATTCGAAGCGACCCAAAGGGAGGACGTTGTCGAAGCCGGTGCGTGCGCGGACGTCGGCGTCTTCGGCCGAAGCATGTCGGCCGGTGTAGCGCTCTATCTTCTCGTCATGGGCCGGCAGAAACAGGGTGGCGCTTGAGTGCGTGAACAGGAGGACAGCGCCAGGTTCGGCCCAGTCCGTCAGGTAGAAGAAGTTCGGTTCCTGATGAAAGCCCTCGATTCCCTCGCTCACTTCGGCCCTGCCGAAAAGCACCAGAGTGCCATCGAGCTGTTTCTGGAGGCTGGCGCGGCGGGCGGCAAACTCAGCGGGCGCAATGGCAGCGGGGGCGCAGAGGCACGCGCTCAATAACGCCAGCACTATCTTCATGAATGCCAGTATACGCGGATGATAGGAAGGTGGCACAGACTTCAGTCCGTGTTTGCGCGCTACTATGAACAAGTATGCGCAGTGATTGGATTGCCGCGAGAACAAACGACCCCATCCGGACGCAGCTTCATTACGCCCGGCGGGGCATGGTTACCGGGGAGATGGAATATGTGGCCGGCCTCGAGGGCCTTTCCCCGGGATTGGTGCGGGACGAGGTGGCGCGCGGCCGTCTCATCATCCCCGCCAACATCAACCACGTTAACCTCGAGCCCATGTGCATCGGCATCGCATCGCGGTGCAAGATCAACGCGAACATCGGCAATTCGGCCACCACATCGCTCATCGACGACGAACTGGAGAAGCTGCACTACGCGGTTCACTACGGCTCCGACACGGTGATGGATCTTTCCACCGGCGGGGACATACCCAGAATCCGCAAGGCCATCATCGCGAACTCGCCGGTGCCGATCGGGACGGTACCCATTTATGAAGCCCTCTCGCGCGTGCGGCGCGTGGAGGACCTGACCATCGAAGTCCTGCTAGAGGTCATAGAGGAGCAGGCCGAGCAGGGCGTGGACTACATGACTATCCATGCCGGCGTCCTGGTGCAGTACGTACCGATGACCACGCGCCGAGTAACCGGCATCGTCAGCCGCGGCGGAGCGATCCTCGCCGAGTGGATGGTGAAGAACCATCGCCAGAATCCGCTGTACGAACATTTCGACCGCATCTGCCGGATCTTCCAGAAGCACGACGTGAGTTTCTCACTGGGCGATGGTCTGCGGCCTGGATCGCTCGCCGACGCCAGCGACCAGGCGCAATTCGCTGAGCTGAAGACTCTCGGGGAGCTGACCAAAGTGGCGTGGGAGCACGACGTACAGGTGATGATCGAGGGGCCGGGCCACATTCCCATGGACCAGATTCAGCTCCAGGTGGAAAAGGAAATGGAGATGTGTCACGAGGCGCCGTTCTACACGCTGGGCCCGCTGGTGACCGACTTCGCGCCCGGCTTTGACCACATCACCAGCGCCATTGGCGCGGCCATGATCGGCTGGCACGGGGCTTCCATGCTTTGCTATGTGACGCCAAAGGAGCACCTGGGATTGCCTAATCGCGAGGACGTCAAAGCTGGGATCATGGCTTATCGCATTGCCGCGCACGCGGCCGACATCGCCCGCAAGCGCCCGGGCGCTCGCGACCGTGACGACGCTCTTTCCCGCGCCCGATACAAGTTCGACTGGAAGAAGCAGTTCGAGCTGTCGCTCGATCCGGAAACCGCACGGTCCATGCACGACGAGACGCTGCCGGAGGAAGGCTTCAAGGACGCAGCTTTTTGCTCAATGTGCGGCCCGAAATTCTGCTCGATGAACAAATCCGCGAAGACCGAGGAGTTCACGGAAGCGGATGCCGCAGCGGTGCTGGCGCAGATCGAGCCGGCAAAATCAGGGGCGGCCGCGGACTAAGCTGACGTTACCGAGCCCCGACAAGGTTGGAGCGGACTAGCCGTGGCCCAGGTACATGATCCAGCCGACCGCGAAAAGCGCCACGACGAAGTACGCGAAACATCGAAGACCGTAATGCAGGCGGTCGCGGTCCGTCTTCTTGGTGACCACCCCAAGCACGATAGAACTAAAGATCGCGAACAGCAGAGCTGCCTCGAAGTGCGAAACGCTGAGCTTCGGCATTAGTTCTTCTTCCCCGTGGAGATCTCCCACGCATCGACGATAGCCAGAATATTCAGCAGGCCGGCGGCCACCAGGAACTTGGCGCCGTAATCGTGTACGTGGCCGGCGACATCCGGTTGATTGTAGCCAAGCCATACGCTAAGCAGGTAGAGCAGGCCGCTGGCGAGGTCGCCGAGGAATCCGCCGTAGTAGATGATGACGGTGAGGAGATCGCCGCCCTGAGGCTGGAACATGGGGCCGCGCATCATCAGCCCGAGCAGAAACATAGAGGCCACTGAAAGCAACAGCAATCCGCCCCGTCCGTACCTCTTGAGCAGAAAGTGACCGCCCCCGGGCACCAGCCAGGCGAGTGCGACCACGGGCACCCACGAACGCGGCAGCGTAGTCGCGCTGGTTGTCGCTGTAGAGTTCGCCATCGACCTTCCATTCTAGCAGCAGCCCGCTGCGGTCTTCAGTGAACCGTTCGGGTCTTCCGATTCATGTAATCCATGAGCAGATACTGGCCTAACGTATACGGTGTCGTGAAATAGGCCTTGCCCCGGCAAAGCTCCGTCACCTTCTGGACAAAGTTGATCAGCCCGTAGTCGCTTGCCAGCATGAACGTGTTGATCAGGATGCCCTGTCGTTTACAACGGCTTACCTCTTCCAGCGTCCGGCTGATCACCAGCGGATCGAGGCCGAAAGCATTACGATACATGCGCCCGTCCTCCAGCGTCAGCGCGGAAGGTTTGCCGTCGGTGATCATGACGATCTGCTTCATGTCCTTCTTCTCCTGGGCCAGCAGGCGCTGCGCAAGGATGAGTCCATCGCGGGTATTGGTGTACCAGGGGCCCACTTGCACGCGCGCCAGGTCCGGCAGGCGAAGTTCTTCGGCCGTATCGTGGAACAACACGACGCGCAGGCTGTCGCCGGGATACTGAGTGCGGATCAAGTGCGCCAGCGCCAGCGCCACCTTCTTGGCGGGCGTGAAGCGGTCTTCGCCGTAAAGGATCATGCTGTGGCTGCAATCCAGCATAAGCACGGTGGCGCAGGAACTCTGGTATTCAGATTGATGCACATGCAAGTCGGAGTAATCGAGGTCCAGCGGCAGCTTCACGCCTTCTCGCTGCATCGCCGAGAACAAGGTCTGGCTCACATCCAGGTTCATTGTGTCGCCGAACTCATAAGGTTTCGCCGCGCCACTCGATTCCACGCCCGTGGCCAGATCGCGCGTATCGTGCGCGCCGAAGCTCGATTTACCCAGCGAACCAAGCAGATCCTTCAGAGTCTTGTAGCCGAGGAAATCCAACGATTTGTCGGTGACCTCGAAGCGCACGTTTTTGTCGTTGCGACCGACGCCGCCCTGGCCGGCCTGCTCGGACGGCTCCGCGCTCGGGTTGATGTAGCCCTCGTCCACCAGCTTCTGCGCCAAACGCTCCATGAGCTGATCCAACTGCTCGGGTGACAGCTCTTCCAGTTGCTGGCGAATCTGTTCGGCGCGCTCCGGGTCGAAGGCGTCGCCGAATTCGAGGGCCTGCTGCAGGGCCTGCTTGAGCTCCTCCAGAGTGTGCTGGTTCCACTCGCCAAATCGCATATTCTGCGATTCGAACCCGCTTTGCAGGAAGAAATCCGCGAGAGCCTGCATGAGATCCTCCGCGCTCAGCCCGAGATCTTCGCCGGTGTAACGCGAATAGCGGATCTTCATGGTTTCCTACTGGAACTGGCGTCGCTGCTTTTTCGGCGGTTCCTCGGGGTCGATGCGCCGCCGCTCCTCGGCGATGAATCCGCGTTCCTCGTTCCGGCTGATGCGCCGGTGCGCGTAGAGCCCTTCCAGCAGGAACTCGGCGGCCGAAACGCGCACCGCATCCGGTTCGTTTGCACCAAGCCCCAGCGCCCCGATCTTCTCCATCAGACCCTGGATTTTGCCCAGCTCTTTCACCAGGCCGGCGGAATCGAGCGACTCGTCCAGCCTCAACGAACCGCCCATTTCGAACCACTGCACCACCGTGGAGACGTTCACGCCCTCGAAGTACGAACTGTAGACCTTGCCCACGGCCGCGCGAATCAACTCTCGCGCCACGGCGTCGCCGCCTTTCAGTTCGCCTTCGTACTCCAATTCGAGTTTCCCGGTCACCGAGGGCAGCGCGGCGTAAATGTCCATCACGCGGGGAACGGCCAGATCTTCGCCGGCATGAAGGGCGCGGCGCTCGGCATTCGACATCACGTTCTCCAGAACGGAAATAGGCAAGCGCTGGGACACCCCGGAGCGCTTGTCCACACGCTTGTCTTCGCGCGCCAGGAACGCCAGATGTTCGACCACCTCGTTGATATAAGCGGGTACTCGCCCGGTGGCCGGCGACGGCCGCCCGGTCCACGCTTCCTGCCCGGTGATAGCCATGCCTTGTTCTACCGTGAGCGGATAGTGCGTGCGGATCTCGCTGCCGATGCGGTCCTTGAGCGGCGTGATGATCTTGCCGCGCGCGGTGTAATCTTCCGGATTCGCGGTGAACACCAGCATGACGTCCAGCGGCAGGCGCACTGGATAGCCCTTTATCTGCACGTCGCCTTCCTGCATGATGTTGAACAGCCCCACCTGGATCTTCCCAGCAAGATCGGGCAGCTCGTTGATGGCGAAAATACCGCGGTTGGCGCGCGGCAGCAAACCGTAGTGCACGGTCAGTTCGTCGGAGATGTCGCGCCCGCGCCGCGCGGCCTTGATGGGATCGATATCGCCAATCATGTCCGCGATGGTCACGTCCGGCGTCGCCAGTTTCTCCACGTAGCGATGCGCGCGCGTGAGCCAGGCGATGGGCGTGTCGTCGCCCTTCTCCTGCACCAGGTTCTGGCACTGGCGGCAGAGCGGGCTGTACGGGTTGTCGCGAATCTCGCACCCAGCGATGTAAGGCAACTTTTCGTCCAGCAGCGTGGCCAGCAAACGGACGATGCGCGTCTTGGCCTGGCCGCGAAGCCCCAGCAGAATGAAGTTGTGCCGCGAGAGCAGGGCATTCACGATATGCGGCACTACGGTTTCCTCGAAGCCGACAATGCCCGGGAACAGAGGCTCTTTCCTCTGCAGTTTACAAATGAGGTTCTGACGAATCTCGTCTTTTACAGTGCGGGTTGCGATCCGGTCCTCGGAGAAACGGCTGGTTCTGAGGGCGCCGAGTGTCTTGGGAAATTCCTGCATAACCTAAAGGCGGGAAAACCTTATCGGGTGATTGTAGCATCTACCCTTGCACAAGTCAGGGACGCGGTGGGTGATTGGGACGTTTCAGCAGTTCATTCGTAGCGAAGCGCCGAAACCGGCGAAACGCGCGTGGCCCGCAGCGCCGGAAGGGAGGTGGCCAGTAGAGCCACCAGCATCATGCTCAGCGGGGCCGCCGCAAACGTCAGCACGTCGGTAACGCCAACGCCAAACAGCATGGTCCTGAGCAGGTGCGTCAGAGCGAACGCGCCGCCAAGGCCGAACGCGATCCCGATGCCCGCGAGCGCCGCGCCCTGCTGGACCACCATCCGCACCACGTCCGCGCGCGCCGCCCCCAAAGCCATACGCACACCGATCTCGTGCGTGCGCTGCGCCACCGAGTAGGCGATCAGCCCGTAGACCCCCACCGCCGCCAGCAAGAGCGCGATTCCCGCGAACAACGATAGCAGCATGGCGTCGAAGCGCGGCTGCGATACGGACAGCGTCAGCGCCTGCTCCATGGTGCCGCTTCGCGCAAGGGTGACACCGGGGTCGATGGACTGGATCCCCCGGCGAAGCGCGTCTTCCACAGGTGCCGCGTCGCCTGACGAGCGCACGGCCAGGAACATCCTGGGACCGTAGTTTTGAGCGAACGGCATGTAGTAAGCCGGGTCAGTGTCCACTGTCAGCCCCAGGTATTTCACGTTGCCGACGACGCCAACGATTTCCATCCACTGGTTGCCCATCCCCGGTCCGCTCTGCCGTATGCGCGTGCCAATGGCTTGCCGGCCCGGCAGGAAGCGGCGCACGAAGCCCTCGCTGACAATCGCCACGGGGGCCGCATCCGGCGAATCGCGATCGGTAAAGTACCGCCCTTTTACCAGGGGAATGCCCAACGTCCGGAAGAGGTCCGGGCCAACGGTGAGGTCCGAAATAATGGGGTTCATCTCACCCGGCGCCACGGTTTGCCCCTCAATGGCAAAGGTGTCGGCGTCGCCCTGCTGATCGGGCGGAAGCGAGTCGGTGACCGCGGCCGTTTCCACGCCCGGAACATTGCGTGCGCGCCGGAGCACCTCATCGTAGAAAGCGAGGCCGGCGCGGGAATCCTGGTACTTTCGGCTGCCGGGAGAAATCAGCGTAGTCAGGATTTGGCGCGGGGGCCCGGAGAATCCGCCGCTCACCCGTTCCAGATTCACGAAGCTGCGGAGGAGCAGGCCCGCGCCCACCAGCAGCATCAGCGAAACCGCGATTTCAGAGATCACCAGAAAGGCCCGAGTTTGCCGGCGAGCCTGGCTGGTGGAAGCGGAACGCCCGCCCTCTTTGAGAGTCGAGTTCAGGTCCGCACGCGCGCTCGCAAGCGCCGGCGCCAGGCCGAAGAGGATCCCTGTGAGCATCGAAACGAATACCACGAATCCCAGCGCGCCCCAATCCAGCCGGACCGAATCGAGGAGCGGGAGGTTGCCCGGATTCCAGGCGCGAACCAGTTTGATGGCTCCCCATGCCAGCGCCAGCCCCAGAGCGCCGCCCATCAGAGCCAGGAGCACGCTCTCAGTGAGCAATTGGCGCATCAGGCGGCCGCGGCCCGCGCCAAGGCTAAGCCGCAGCGCTATCTCGCGCTCGCGGACGGTGGCGCGCGCCAGCATCAGGTTCGCCACGTTCACTACGGCGATCAGTAGTACCAAACCCACCGCGCCTGCCAGCACCAGGATCGCGGGTTTCAGCGTGACTCCCAGGAAGGCGTCCCGAAGGCCCAGCAGCGGCATCGTGAGCCGCTTGTAGTAAGAGTTCTGCTGCATCATGCGCAGCCCAATGGTGTCGACCTCCGCCTGTGCCTGCGGCAGCGTTGCGCCCGGTCTTAAGCGAGCCACTCCGAGATAGAACCACGGGCCGTATCGTGTAGGCGGATTCAGCGGCAGGTTGGTCCAGACTTCGGTGTCGCGCTGCGGGAACCGGAATGCGCCGGGCATCACGCCGATGACGGTGGACGGTGTGCCGTTCACGAGAATGGTCTGCCCCAGCAGGCCGGAGCTGGCGCCAAAACGTCTGCGCCAGATCGACTCGCCGATCACCGCGAGAGAGGCTGTGGCCGGTTTGTCCTCGCCTACCGCGAACGTCCGGCCAAGCAGCGGGCCCACCTGGAGCGTGGAGAAGAAGCCCGCGGTGACGGACGCGCCCTGCACCTGCTCGGGGACGATGGCCTGGCCGCCGATATCCATGCGCAAGCTTCGGAAGAGGGAAGGGTTTTCAAACGCGCGATTATTTTCCTTCCACATCAGGTAGTCGCGCATGCACATGGTGCCGAACGCGAAATCGCGTGGGAAGTAGCGCATGTAGACCACCGCCACGCGATCGGCGTCTGGATAAGGCAGGGGCCGCAACAGCATCCCATAGGCCACGCTGAACATGGCCGTATTGGCGCCGATGCCCAGGGCCAGAGCCAGAACGGCGACCACCGTGAAGGCGGGGTTCCTGCGCAGCGTGCGAAATCCGTAGCGAAGATCCTGTAAAAGCTCTTCCAGTACTTGACCGGTTCTCCCTTGCCGGACTTCTTCCTTCACTTGTTCAATGCCTCCGAGTGCGATGCGGGCCGCCCGCCGTGCGTCCACTGTGCCCATCCCTTCGCGTCGCTTCTCTTCGGTCAACTGGTCAAGATAGGATTGCAACTCGTCGTCAAGATCGCGTTCCATGCGCGGACGCGCGAAAAGATTGCGCCGAAGGCTGTTCAGGCGGCTGAGGAATGGCATAACGTCCTGGTCAGCTCGTCTGCAGTGCGCTGGCAATCGCGAGCGCGATGGTTTCCCACTGCTGTGTCTCGGTTTTCAATTGCCTGCGGCCCGCCGCCGTGAGGCGGTAGAATTTAGCCCGCCGTTTGTTTTCGGATTCGCCCCAGGCCGAGCTGAGCCATCCGGCCTCCTCCATGCGGTGCAGCGCTGGAAAGAGCGAGCCGGGCTTTACCTGAAAGGTGCTGTTGGTGATCTGGGCGATGCGGTGCGAAATGCCCAGCCCGTGCATTTCCGTAAGCGCCAGAGCTTTCAGGATCAGAAGATCGAGAGTGCCTTGCAGAAGATTCGTGGCAGGCATGTTCATATAGAAAGTCTATACGAACTCCTAAAGAGTGTCAATAGGTACGGCGTGCTGACCAGCGCAACGGCTTCCCCGGTACGCTGGCGCCCTTCATCAGGATCACGCCATCCGCCGACGGCGCCGCATGCACTCGCGCACCGTTGACCTCAATGCGCGTCAGCTCCTTCGCTTCCCCCACTGGCAGCGCGAGGTGGATCTCCCACGTGCCGTGCCCCGAAGGTGCATACCAGCCTTCGTAGCCCGCCGGCGCTTTCGTCAGGCCCACCAGTGGCGAATCGAATCGGTAGGACTCCAGTGGCACCACGGGCGCCAGGCGCACACCGTATTCGTGAAACTCGATCCCAATCAGCTTCGCCAGCGAATACAGGGAGCAGGCGTGCGAATGCAGGTTCATCACCGGCCAGTCGGTGTAGTGAAGGAAACCTCCGTTCACCGTTTCTCCGGGGTGTTTGCTCTGCGCGGAGTTCAGGGTGTCCGGACCGCTCCACGTGTTGTACCAGATATCCGGATACTTCTCCGCGTGCCGCGCCAGCGTGTTCTTCAGCCACTCGTCCCATGCCATGCGCCCGTCTACTGTAGCCAGGGCCCACACCAGCGTCGCGTTCAGCGAGGGCCAGGTACCCCCGTTGATGGACGTCCCTGGCTCGGAAAAAATAGCGCTCGCCATGTCCTGACTCACGCTGAGTTGCTTTGCGCCGATGGTGGATGGGCGGCGCAGCAGCTCATCTATGTTCTGCACCAACTCGCGCGTCTGGTCCGGCGTGGTGACTTCGCCCAGGATGGCCCAGGGTTGCGGTTCCAGCCACAGGCCCTTCTCGCCCAGCCACCCCAGAGTCGGGCCCAGCCAGGCTCGGCGCAGCCAGTGGCCAGTCCATTGGGCCGCCGCCGCCTTCCTGTTCTGGTCGGCTTTTTCGCGAGCCTGCGCGGCTGAGGCTGCGTCGCCGGCGTAGCTCAACAAGCGAGCGTAGTAATCGAATACCCAGGCCGCCATGGCTGAATTCAGAACGCTTTCGCCCTTGTCCACGCATTCTTTGAGCGCGCGCTGGGCCCAAAAGATCACCAGCGCATCGTTCCAGTCGTCATTGAGCATGCGCATGACGCCGTGCTCGCCCACGCCGACATCTTCGGTCAGATGCCGGAAACAGCGCGCCAGAAGCTTGCGTACCGATTCGGCGCCGGCGGTCGGCCCGTACAGGGGCCAGGTGGGGATTTGTTCGTCCAGGAAGGCCACATCGCGGGAGGCAAGCATGTACTCGCTCGCTGTCCACAACAGCCACAGCGGCAAATCGCTCGAGTTGTCATTGGTAGTGGGCATCACGACACCATGTCCGACAATGCCGTAAGGAAGAGAACCGTCCGGTCGGACTTCCTTCAGCGTGTAACGCAGAACGGCTTTGACGATCTGCGGGTCGCTGTAGAGGAATGGAAGTACGTGTTGCAATGGGTCGCGTGCGGCACCCTGAAACCCCATCACATATTGGTAGATGCTTCCTTGCGACAGAATATGCTCGCCGAAGAAGCTGTCGTACGTAAGACTGCTGCGCAGGTAATAATAATTCCAGGCAACTTCCCGCTTGATCCACGGCTGGCCCGGCGCGTCAAAGCGCAGGCCACGCGCGGCCCACTCGTGACTCGAATCCGTCAACACGCGCGCCGGGTGGCTCCGATACCTGTCGATCAGCGGCCTCAACTCGGCACCAGACGGGAGATACCCATACAGGAAGTGCAATGTCCGCCGCTCGCCGGGCTTCAGCTCGATTGTTCTTTCCAGCAGCAACCCGCTCTCCGGACCGCTGGTGCTGAGGTCGCCGTCCAGTGCCTGGTTCAGCCCGCCTGGATGGCTCACGCCTCCCGCTCCGAAGAACCTGGCTGCGTTCGTCGCCACCGCGCTGGCCGCGGCATCCAGAGAGACCAGGAACGTGGGCGGCGGATTCAGGTCATCGAACGAAGCCTCCCGCACAGACTCCTGGACTGGCGCAAGAAACGGGTTCGGACGCGCTTTCAGATTCGCCATCACTTTCTGCCAGGCGGCGTCATCCTCCCGTGTTCTCCCGGGAAACCGCTTCGTCTCCAGTAGACCTGTATTTTCGTCGAGCGCCTCGAACTTGTTAGCAAAGCGGTCGCCGAGTTTGCGGCGCGCTTCCACCGGGGTGCCCTCCATGAATGCCCGGAATGAGAATTGATAAATCTGACATCCCCAGTACTCCACCCAGCGCAGCTTCGCCGCTGACTTACCCCGATTGGCTATAGTCACCTGCGACAGCAAGACAGGGTCGTCTCCAAACGGCGCCGAGATCACCTGTTCCACCGAGTAGTTGTCGCTCGCGACCTTCTTGCGGAAATACCCCACGCCGAACACCCGATCGAAGCCGCTGCCATAAGTACACAGCGTCTCTCGCCCATCGGTCAGCCAGCCGATACCCCCGCCGTAATGCCCGCGTTGAGGACAGTGTTCGTTCAGAAGCTTGGGTGCGCCTTCATCCTGGCGGACCGAGACGTATCCGTAGTTGGAAACAACCGCGACCAGCCGGTCGTTGCCCACCTGATGAATGTGGTCTGTGGGAGAAAGCAGGCCGGGTGTAACTGCCGTGACCGCCTTCGGATCCTTCGCCTGATCGCACTGATAACGAAACGCGGGGAGGCCGAATTCGTCCTCCACCCACTCGCCAAAATGGCCCGATCCATAGGCCTTGTCGGCCGCCAGAAGTCGCGAAACTGTACCGGGCGCGGCGAGACCGGATCCGATGGCGCTCACGAACTGTCGGCGATCAATGGGCATAACTCCCATTGGAATGCTGTGACAAACTTGATGTCAATGAATCTGTTCGGCGGCGTCGAAGCGGGCGGCACTAAGTTCATTTGCGGCCTCGGAACCGGGCCCGAAGATCTGGTGACCGAGCAGTTTCCCACCACCTCGCCGGAACAGACGCTGTCGCATGTCGTTCGCTTTCTTAAGCAAAGGACCGAAGGCGCCTTGCGAGCCGTCGGCATTGGTTCGTTCGGCCCGGTTGACCTCGATCGCAATTCCGCCACCTTCGGGTATATCACCTCCACCCCGAAAGCCGGCTGGGCCAACTATAATCTGGCGGGAGCAGTGGAGCAGGCTCTCGGCGTCCCCGTGGGCTTCGACACCGACGTGAATGCCGCCGCATTGGGCGAGTTGGAGTGGGGCGCGGGACGTGGCCTCTCCGATCTTCTTTACGTCACCGTGGGAACCGGAATCGGTGGTGGCGCCATCGTGGGTGGTCGCGTGATGCACGGTCTGGTCCATCCGGAGATGGGACACATCCGCATCCCCCACGATTGGACCCGCGACCCGTACCTCGGAGCCTGCCCCTACCACGGCGATTGCCTCGAAGGTCTGGCGTCCGGGCCAGCCATCCAGGCGCGTTGGGGCAAGCCCGCCGAGGACCTGCCGCCCGGCCACGCGGCGTGGGCTCTTGAAGCCCATTATCTGGCGCTTGGCGTCGCCAATCTCGCGCTGACGCTCTCGCCCCAACGGATTGTAATCGGTGGCGGCATTCTACGGCAGACGCACCTCTTCGCCCCAATCCGGGATGCGTTTCTAAGTCTTCTGAACAGCTACGTCCGTCACCCGGCGCTGGCCAGGAGCATCAACGAATATATCGTCCCGCCTGAGCTTGGCGGCCGGGCAGGCGTCCTCGGCGCACTGGTCCTGGCCCAAGCGTCCATGCTAACCTGACAAGAGATATGGCAATTCCCAACGTAAAGCGTTTCCGGCCCTTCTGCCCAACCTGCAACGAGACCTTCACGCTCATGGCAGTGCTCCCGAAGCATGCCGACGTTGACGCATATTTGAATGAAGCTGTCTCGCGGCACGACCACAAGGCCTTTCAGGAAGCGAAGACCGCTCAATTCAAGATCCGCGTCGGTCAGCAGAAGCAGAAAAAGGCCAAATAGCCTTTCAGTTCGACGCCCGCCCGTTGACGGCCTGAAGCGCCCGCAAGGCTTCCTGAGCTACGTCGGGATCGGGGTCCTGGGAAAGAGCCTGTAGTGGGGGAACGGAGTCCCCGCTCCCACTGGCGGCCAGCACCTCCGCCAGCCCCGTTTTCTCGTCTTTAGTGGCATCCTTCAATGCCAGCGCCGGGTAAAGCGCCCGCCGGACGGCCGGATCGCGCGCTAGTTCCGCCAGATAAGGCTTCGCAACCCCGCGCCACGCGACCAGGTTCAGGTTGTTCACGAGGTATCGGAGCGGGGCAAGCGCGGTCATGTCCAGCTTGCCTAACTCGGTCAGAGCAAAGGCCGCAGCCAGGCGCGGGCCGGACTTCGTCTCTTCGGTGAACATTTTCTCCAGCGCCGGCTCGTCGCCCGGGTCCTTCAGCCGTCCGAGGCCCTCGGCAGCCGAGCCGCGAAGCGCGTCGTCCTTGCTGGTCAGCCAGGTTTTCAGTACATCGTGGACGCTGGCGTCGGGCATCAATGCGATCGCTTCCAAGGCCGTGCGACGAATCTTTGGGGTGCGGGCGTGGTCAAGGGCCTCGCGCACCTGGGGAAGTGCCGCGCGGTCCTGCAGCAACCCGGCGGTTTCCAATGCGGCCGCCTGAATCCGGTCGTCCAGATCGTGCAACAGAAACTCGACCGAGGGTGCCGCCGACGGATCGTGAATCTTCTGCAAAGCGATCAGCACCTCGTACATCACCCGGCTATCTTTGTTGCGAAGCGCCTCGATCAGATCCGGAATCGCGGATCGCCCGCGAAGGACGCCGACAGCTCGGGCCGCATTCGCCCGCGCATCGGTGCTGGCGCCCGCGCGCGCCACCTTGCCGAGGCCGGCGATCACTTCGGGGCGAACCTGTATCCACGCATCGACGATCTGATCGTTTGTGTCCGTGAAATGGCTCTTGATGGCGGTTCCCGCGCGTCGGAGGGACGATGTCAGGCCACCACCTGTCTTCACGTATCCGGGCACGTAGAAGTTCACCAGGCCGTCGGTGGCGCGGATCTGGATTTCAGGATCGATGTCCCCGAGGGCCTTGATCAGAGGGTCCAGACTGTACTGTGTCCCGATATCGACGATGGCCTTCACTGCTTCGACACGCACATCGAGGTCGGGGTCGGAAAGGTAGGTGGCGAGCTTCGGGATAATCGCCGAGCCGCCTTGTTTTCCATAATCCCGAACGGCTTTGGCTCTGGCCCGGGCATCCCCGGGAGCGTCCTGGGCGGTGAGGGGAAGGACGATCAGCGAAGCTAGAAAGCCAATCACCGGCACCCAGCCGTAACGGTGACGAAGCGGTCCGGCGCCCCTAGCCAACAAACTCCATTTGGACCTTTTGCGGAATAAGTCCAGCTTCATAGCCCATATCCAGCAGTTTCTGCGCCGCGCGGGGGATCAACTCGCCCGCGTCAACGGTGTAGTGGTTGACATACATCCCTATGAACTTCTCGGCGAGCGCCGGCTCCATGTCGCGCGCGAACTGCAGCGCGTAGTTCAGCGATTCCTCACGGTGATCGAGTGCGTGCTGAATGCTCTCACGCATCAGCCGGCAGCATTCCGATTTCACCTCTTCGGACAGAGTTCGCAGAAGTGCGTTGGCCCCGAGTGGCAGCGGCAGATCGTAGGCTTTCTTCCACCAGCGGCCCAGATCGACAATCGCGTGGAATCCTCCGCGCCCATATGTAAGCTGTCCTTCATGAATCACCAGACCGGCGTCCACCGCGTGCTCGGCCACCGCGGGCATGATCTGATCGAAGGGCATGCCCACGGCTTCAAAATCCGGTTCGAAAAGCTTCAGCGCGAGCCACGCGGTGGTCAACTTCCCGGGAATAGCGATCCGCTTGCCTTTCAGCTCGCCGGGTTCCAACGGCTTCGTACTGATCACCAGCGGGCCGTAACCGTCGCCCACGCTCGATCCGCTCGCCATCAGCACATACTTGTCGGCCACATACGGCCAGGCGTGGTAGGAGATCGCGGTCAGCTCGTAAACGCCCTTCATGGCGTTCCGGTTCAGAGTTTCGATATCGGCGAGCACGTGACGGAAGCTGACCAGCCGGGACCGGATCTTCTTTGTCGCCAGAGCATAGAACATGAATGCGTCATCGGAGTCAGGGCTGTGCGCGCAGACGATTTCCGTTGCGGAGGGGGAAGTCATGGTTCCAGCTTTTTCAAATATAACAGACGGGTTTTCGGGCACGCGCACAATCGCGTGTTGCCGGGCAGTGAACGCTATTGCGCCGCCAGCCGGTCTAGTTCTGCGCGTACGCGGGACAGTTGCGTCTTTAGCTGTTCCAGGAGCGTAGGGAGTTCGGCATAGTTGCCGTCGCGTGCGGCGAACTCCAGAATTCGGGCTGCGTCTACTGCGTCCTGCGCGCTGAAGTTGGCCACTGCGCCCTTAAGACCGTGCGACTCGCGCTCCGCGGTCTTCCAGTCCTGGTTGGCGATGGCCTCTTCGATGAGTCCCAATTGCCTGGGATAGTCGTCCACAAAAATGACCACCAGCTCCCTCAGCAGCACCTCGTCGCCGCCAACCCGTTCCAGTGCCGCTGCAACATCCAAGGCTGGTTTGGGCGGAAACCCGCCGGTACCTCCTGCGGCCGGATCGTCGGCGCGGTTTCCTGGTACGGAGTGGATTACTTTCATGAGGTCCGAATCGAATCGTCGGCGCCGCGGTGCATGGTCCGCTGACGATCGCTTGTTGAGTTTTGCGCCTTCACGGCGATGCTTGGTTGGTTCCGGGATGCATTATGCTCCCGTTCACGAATCTGCAAGGCTGCATGTGGTGCCTCCCGCCGCTGAAGTGCGAGACCTGGGGCGCCGATGACCGGTCGATTTTCGAAACGTTCCGGCATAAGAGCCGTTGTGAGTACCGTACTGGCTACCCGCTTCCCTCTCAACTATATATTCCACTCTTAGCAACGGGATATAAGACGTATAGCATACTTGGAACTCACAGTAGGCTTACACGTGCCAAACAGTGCATTCGAAAAGGACCGAGGGTCAGAAACGGAAGCGTACGGGCGTGCCGGTGAGCCGGGGCTTCAGGTCGTCCTCCCACGTCTGAATGGTCACGTGCTGGCCATCGGTGCGCACCGTGATCAATCCCACTGTGTCCGTGCGCAGCACTTCTATGTGGTGGGCCGCCAACCGGTCCAGGACTTGTTGGTGAGGATGATGAAAAAGGTTATCAACGCCATCGGAGATAAGACCGAAGGCGGGATGAACGGCATCCAGGAACGCCTCCGTGCTCGATGTCTTGCTGCCGTGATGGCCAACTTTTAGAACGTCGCTGCGGCTAAGCGCACCGTCCGCCACGAGACGATATTCGATAGGGCTTTCCATGTCCCCTGCGAGCAGGAACGATCGATGTCCGTATTCGAGACGCAGCACCAGAGAATCGTTGTTACCCGGCGTCTCGGCAGGCACGTAACCGGCCACCGGTGCAAGCGCAAGACCGTGAGTCTTACCAAAATCGAATGTCTCTCCGGCGTGCATCGGACGTATCCGCATACCTGCCCGCCGCGCATGCGCGAGCAAGGCATCCTCCACCGGCGAGGGCGGGCTGGCTCCCGTCCACAGTTCGCGCGGATGAAAATTGTCGATAATCGCATGTAGGCCGAGCACATGATCCTCGTGTGCGTGCGTGGCGACAATCACGTCCAGCCGCCGAACCGAGCGGCTCCACAGCCAGGGGGAGACTACGTCTTCGCCAACGTCGAGCCGGGGCTGACGCTTGCGCCCCATTGGCAGAAGGCCGCCTCCATCCACCAGCATCAGGTGGCCATCCGGGAACGCGACAAACAGGCTGTCGCCCTGGCCAACATCGATAGCCGTCAACTCCAGCATGCCGGGGACAATCTGTGGCGGGAACGGATGAACGACAATCAGCGCGAACAGAACCCCTACCATCGCGGCGGTGAGCGAGCGCCACAGGCGCCCACGGCGAATCGCGTAAGAGAACGCCAGCAGCGCTGCGACAAAGGCTGCGTCGAGCCAGACAGGTGGGTCGGGCACCCGCCAGTTCGGCTCCAGCTGAGCGTGCCAGGCGGCTACTTCCCGCGTCAGCGTCAGCAGCCATCCTGCGACCGTTGCGGGAAAGCCCCATCCGGTGAATACGGCCAGAAAACCGACGGGCACCACCGCCGCCATCAGCGGCACCACGATGATGTTCGCCGAAAGTCCCGAAAAAGAAATACGGTGAAAGCAAATCGCCATGGGCAGAGCCACGCCGACCTGCACCACTGTGGAGATCACCGCCATCTCCCAGCAGAAATACGTCAGCCGCAACAGCAGCGCCATGACGGATTGCAGATGCCGTTGCGGGACACGGGTGTAATAGGAGAGCATCTCCGCAATCAGGCGCAGTTCCACGTGAGACTGTGCCACGCGCGGGTCCAGGTGAAGATCACGGTTTGTGTCGTTGATGTCTTGCAGTCCGCGGGCGTACGGTTTCGAGGTGAGGTCAAGCAGTGGCGTGGCCAGAATGGCAATTGCCGCCACCGCCAGAAAGGTAAGCTCGAAGCTGGCATCGAACATCTGGCCGGGATCCACGAGCAGAAACGCTAGCGCGATCGCCGCCAGCAGATTCAGCACGCGGCCGCGCCGGTGGAAAAAGCGAGCGATCAGAAACAGGGTGAGGCCGCTGGACGCGCGCACCGCGGGCGCGCCGCATCCGGACACCAAAGCGTACAGCCAGGTAGTGGCGCAGGTGATCACTAGCGCGGGCACTTCAGGTAAGAAGCAGATTCGCAGCAGAAAGAGAAACACCGCCGCCAGCACGGTGACGTGCAACCCGGAAATCACCAGCGTGTGGTAGGTGCCGCTGCGCCGGAAGTCGTCCGTCCACATTTTCTCGATCTTTGTGGAATCGCCGATCAGGATGCCCTGCATCAATCCCCGCGTCTTCTCGTCGTTCTTGTAGAGCTGCTCGATTCGCTGCAGGGCCGCGGTGCGCAGCCAGTACACCATCGCGGTGAAGCGGGAACCGCAGCGCCCGGGAAGCACCCTGGGGCGCCCGCCGGTGTGCATGATCGCGTTCCAGAAGAGATTGCGGCGCGCCTCCCAGATTGCGAAATCGAACGATCCGGGATTGTGAAAAGCGCGGATTTTGTGAACTCGTGCCTCAACCTCCACGTGCTCGCCGTAATTCAGCTCAGGCGGAGCCTCACCGTCGCGGAGGGACAGGCTGACACGCGCGTCGGCGCGCGGCGCCAGTTCCAGTGTGAACTGGTCGCGATCTTCATAGAAGACTGGAGGCTCGACGACGCACCCGCTCAGGATCAGGGTCTCGCCGGAGGAGGCTTCGATCACCGGGGGCGGTCCCGGCCGGTGCGCCACGTCCACGGCGATTCCCGCGAACTCGAGGGCGAGCAGGCAGGCGACAAATGCGATGCGGGAGGAACGGCGGAGGGCGAGGACAGCCAGCACAGCCAGCAGCAAACCGGCCAGCAGCGTCTGGCGAAGGTCAAACCAGACCAGGTGCGAGAGGCCGATGCCCATGGCGATGGCGACCAGCGGCGCAACCAGGGGGTCCTTCACTCATAAGGCAGTGTGTCGAGAGAGCCGGGAATCGCAGTGGATTTAGCTGCTAAACGCAAATAACGGCCATCGCCCTTCGAGAACCCCCTGGTTCAGTAGCCGTGGTGATGCAACGTGGCCACCCCCGCGGCGGCGAGCAGGCAATAGATGCCAAACAGATACCATCGGCCACTCTCCAGCCAACGGCTGAGCCATCTTAGAGCCAGGAGACCGGCGAACAGGGCGAAGACCGCCCCCAGAACGCAGGGCAGCAACAGCGGCGTCAAAGTCCCATGCGGCGTCCTAAGCAGTCTCAGTGTCTCGCGGAGGATGGCGGGAGGGGTCAGGATTACCGCCAATGCGAAGCTGAACGCCTCGGCTCGAGTTCGCGAGACGCACACGAGCATTGCGGTGGATATGGTGGCGCCGGAACGCGAGAACCCGCGGAAGGGCAGGCACAGAGCCTGCACCGCGCCGATGAGGGACGCCTGCTTCCAACCCATGTCGCCAGTCGCCCGGCGGTCAAACACACCCGCCACGAGAATCAATAATCCGGCCGCGGCCAACGCCGGTGCGATCAGATCCAGCCGCCCGAACAACTGCTCAGCCTCGGCGTGCGTGAACCTCTCGATCGCCTTAACCAGCAACTCCCCAATGATGCCCGTCATCGCGGAGGCGAGGACGATGAGAAGCCACCACTGAAGAACGTACTCTTCGCGCCATCGCCGCCAAAAGTAGACAATCACCGCGATCATCGTGCCCGTGTGCAGGCTGACCAGCAGCAGGGTCATCTCCGGAGACGACGGATCGAGGCCCATCAGCTTTTCCGCTATTACGACGTGCGCGGAACTCGACACCGGCAACAGCTCGGCCAGCCCTTGTACAACGGAGAGGACAATCACCTGCCAGAGCGGCATCAGCTCCACAGATCCTTGAACGAAATTGCGATCAGCGCCACCGTCAGGCCGATCATGAGAACCACGGACAGCCACGTGATCGCGTTGTACAGCGCTGAATTGGTCCACTCCTTCATAAGCCGTTTGTTGTTCACGAGCTTCATCATGTAGATCAGCACAAAAGGCAGCAGAGCTCCGTTGATGGCCTGCGAGAACAGGGTCATCCAGATGAGCGAGAAACCCGGAGTCAGAATCACCAGCGCGCCCGCCACCAGCAGGAACGTATAAAGCCAGTAGAAGACCTTCGCTTCGTTGAAGCGCTTATCCAGACCCGATTCGAAGCCCATGCCTTCGCATACGGTGTACACCGTGGACAGCGGCAGTATGCACGCCGCAAAGAACGACGCATTGAACAGGCCCGCGCTGAATAACAGCCACGCATACTGGCCGAACGGTTTCAGCGCCAGCGCCGCATCCTTGGCGTCTTCAATATCGCGCGGCCTGAATTTCCAGATGGTGCCCGCGCAAGCCACAATGATGAAGAACGCCACGACATCGGTCATAATGCAGCCGATGATCACTTCCAGTCTCGACTGAATGTATTCTTTCGCCGTGATTCCCTTCTCAACCACCGCCGATTGCAAATAGAATTGCATCCACGGCGCGATCGATGTGCCCACCATGCCGATCAGCATGTAAAGATAACCGGTGTCGAAGGCAAGGCTGGGCTTGACGCTGTAGATAAGCGCCTGCTTCCAGTCCGGGCGCACCAGCACGCCGGAAATGATGTAGGTAACGTACAGCGTGCAGGCCACCAGAAACACCTTCTCCACGCTGCGGTAGTTTCCTTTCACCACCAGCCACCACACCGCAACGGCGCAGATGGGCACGGACACGTAGCGCGAGATGCCGAACAGCTCCAGTGAAATAGCAATGCCGGAAAACTCGGCGATGATGTTGGTGAAGTTGGCGATCACCAACGCCGCCATCATGAAGAACGTAGTGCGCAGGCCGAATTCCTCGCGGATCAGGTCCGAGAGGCCCTTGCCAGTGACCGCGCCCATGCGCGAACACATCTCCTGCGTGACAATGAGCAGGACGGTGATGGGGATCAGCGTCCACAGCGGTAGATAGCCGTATTTCGCGCCGGCCTGTGAGTAGGTGAGGATGCCGCCGGCGTCGTTATCGACGTTGGCGGTGATGAGGCCCGGACCGAGGACGGCCAGAAAGATCAGGAACTGATTTCGGAACTTTTTCATCACCCTCCGGATCTCTCATGGTGTTCCTCACTTCTGCCGCAGAACGGAAATAATCTCGTCCGCGGTGATCACGCCCGATAGCTTCCCGTCCTCGTCCACAACCGGTAATGCCAGCAGATTGTACTTATCGAATAACTCCGTAATGCGGTCCTGGTCTTCGCCGTCGTCCACCTTAATCAGCATCTCAGTCGCGAGGTCCTTCAACGGCGTCGTGCCGGAGGCGCGGAACAGCCGAGCCAGCGGGACGGTGGCGCTCAGCCGTTCCTCGCCATCCACAAGGAAAATGGTGTTCAGGCTTTCCAGGACTTCGTCGTTGCCGGCGATGGCGGCCATCGCGTCGGCGACGGTGGCCGTCTCCGGAAGAGCCACGTAGCGAGTATTCATCATGCCGCCGGCTTCGTCCTCCTCGAACTCCAACAGCTCCTCTACTTCCGTCTTCGGTTCGGGCTCCATCTCTTCGAGGATTTCCTCGGACGTCTCCTCCTCGAGATCGCCCAGCACGTCGGCGGCTTCGTGCGGCTCCATCTCCTCGATAATGTCGGCGGCCTTCTCGGTATCCAGCGATTCGAGAATGCTGCCCTGGATGTCTGGATCCACTTCGGTCAGCGTCTCGGCGGCGGCCTCGCTGTCCATGGACGAGAAAATCGCACCACGGTCCTCCGGGCTGAGCTCCTCCACAAGGTCGGCGAGGTCCGCCGGGTGCATCCCCTCCAGCCGTCGCGTGCTGATGTTCAGACGCAGGCGCCGCTGCGGATCGGGTTCCAGAATATTCACGAATTCCCAGCGGATGGAATTGGGAGGCACTCGCGTCTGCAGGCGGCGGATCCACGGGCGCGGCAGCATTCCCTGCAAGAGGCGGCGGAGGATGCTGCGGACGCCGATATCGATATCGAGTATCTGCAGAACGTCGCCATCGGCCTGGTGGAGGATCTCGAAGGTCACATCGGTCACCCGCACTACCTTTCGGCCGTGCGAATCGATGATTTGCTGGTCCAGCAGATCGCGCATAAGGCGCAGCATGTATTCATCGGAGTGGTAGGGAGTGAGCTGCTCGTCCTTGAGCCAGATGCCGTTCAGATCGAGCCGGCTGACCTGATCGTGGCGTACGGTGAGCCAGGACCACCCGCCTCCCACCAGGAAGCGGTCGACGCGGACCGGGTCCACCAGCGGCACGATAGCCGCGTCGCGGACGACACCCAGCCGCCGGCCCTTGAGGTCGTAGACCGTGAGGCCGAACAGTTCGGTGAGGTACAGAGAGTCCAGCATCGAGTGTCATCCGGTCGCATAAACAGTGGACGCGCGATGCGCCCCCGCAGAACCATGATGACCCAGGGCTGCGCGAGTAGGCAACCAGAAAATTAAGTCGCGGCGGAAGCAATGGCGTCGAGCTGGCTCAGGTGGTTAAGATCGTGTCCGGCCATCGTTTCCAGCAGCACCTGGAAGGTCATGCGGCCTCGTTCGGGATGGGTCACCGCTTTGGAGAAGGTCTCCGGCGGTAGGGAGCAGACCAATGCCAGGTTCCAGCCGCGCACCATGGCAAATGTACCCAGGGCGCCACGCATATCGTATGCCGCATAGTTGGAGGCCCACTTGTCCTGATCGAACGGTTGAACAATATGCTCTGGTTCGGCGATCGTTTGCCGCAGGCGGAAGGCAAAGACTACTTCGCAATCGGCCAAATGGCACACGATTTCGCGGGCACACCACTTGCCGGGGGCGGAGGTTCGCTCCGTACCGTCCCGCCCCAGTGTCCGGGCAACTTCCGCGAGGCGGTCGGTGGTCGCGGCGATCACTTGGAGCGCGTTACGATTTCCCAGAAAGGCCGCGTAAGGATTCATACGGGAAATGCTACCATTGTCGCTTCTCCGCTACAACGAACAAGCCGTTACCGGCGGAGTGGTTGCCTCTATTGTGGTGCGAAAACCTCGATTCCAAATGATCGGCGGACCACATCGCGGCCCCCGGAGGCGTCAGCTATTTCGCCGGCCCCCATCGCCTGCACGAGAACATTGCCAGCGGCGGTTGCCTCCGCCGGCCCCGCTATGACAGTTCGGCCGGTCGCCGACGCCGCCAACTGGTTCAACAGCGCGTTGCGCGATCCGCCGCCAACAATGTGAATGGTGCGAATCGTTTTTCCGGTGAGATTCTCCAGCCCGTCCAGAACCTCGCGATAGCGGCGCGCCAGGCTTTCCAGAATCACTCGGCAGATCTCGCCTTTGGTGCGGGCGCCGCACATGGCTGCAATCCGCGCGGGCATGTCGCCCGGCTGCGCAAAATCGTCCGGATCGATCAGCGAAGCGGCCGGGCCCGCCGCTTCGGCCATTCGGATCAGTTCGTCATAAGTGAGGGATTCGCCCGCGGTGGCCCACGCCCTCCGGCATTCCTGCAGCAGCCACAATCCGGCAATGTTTTTCAGCAGAAGAGTGGACCCGTTTGCACCAGCCTCATTAGTGAAGTTCAGCGTTTCCGAAGCGTCGTTGATCACCGGCGACAGCAGTTCTACACCCATCAGGGACCATGTTCCCGAGCTAATGTAACACCAGTCATCTCCCCAGGCGGGCACGGCGGCAACCGCGGCCGCGGTATCGTGGGCGGCCGTCGCGTACACCGGCGTTGCGCCCAGGCCAGTTGCGTCCCCGGGTCCCGGCAGCAGCGTGCCCAGGCGCCGTCCCGGCTCGATAAGCTCCGGCAACAGCCGTACCGGCAGGCCCAGCTTCTCCAGCAGCGCGACGGCGAAGCAGCGTGACGCAGAATCGTAGAACTGTGACGTGCTGGCGATAGTGACCTCCGCCCGTTGCACGCCAGTGAGCCAGTAATTCAGTAGATCCGGCATGAACAGCAGCCGCTCCGCGATATCGAGAGCTGGCGAACCCGCCAGGCGCATGGCATACAACTGGAACAGCGTGTTAATAGCCATGATTTGAATGCCGGTGGCGGCGAACACTTCCGGGCGCGGCGCCACCTCAAACAGGCGTTCGGGCACACCATTGGTGCGGCGGTCGCGATAGTGCCGGGGGCACTCCAACAGGCCGCCATCGGCGCCCAGCAAAGCGAAGTCCACGCCCCAGGTGTCTACGCCAATGCCGTCTACGCGCAGCCTGCGCTCGCGCCCCGCAATTGTGAGTCCGTGAATAACTTCGTGATGCAGACGGAAGCTGTCCCAATACAGGCCGCCAGGCAACTGCACTGGCTGATTGGGAAAGCGATGCAGTTCTTCCAGAGTCAATCTTCCGGCGTTCAACTCGCCGAGCATTACCCGGCCGCTCTCGGCGCCAATATCAATCGCCAGGTAGTTCGACATGGCGAACCCGCGAACCTACGAACGAATACCACGCGATAAACGCGTAGCACGCCAGGGGCACCAGCATCGCAGTAGCCATGCTGTTGGTTTTCGAAATCAGCCCCATCAGCGGAGTGAACGCGCCGCCGCCGGCCACGCCCATCACCAGCAGCGAGCCGCCGATCTTGGTATTCACTCCCAGCCCCTTGATGCCGAGCGCGAAGATGGTGGGAAACATCAGCGACATGAAGAAACTGGTAAGGAAGATGGACCACATCCCCACCCAGCCAGGCATCAGGACAGCGATCAGCAGCAGCGCCATGTTAGCCACGCTGTAAACGCCCATTAGTGCGTTTGGCCGAACATAACGCATCAGCACCGTGGACGAGAAGCGGCCCACGCAAAAGGCCGCCAGTGTCCCAGTGAGCAAAAAGCCAGCGGGCTTTTCCGGCAGCCGCGTGTAGTCCTGTATGTACTGAATGAAATAGCTCCAGGTGCCCACCTGCGCCCCCACATACAGGAATTGTGCGATCACCGCCTGCACGTAGTGTGGGTATTGGAAAAGGTCGCGGAAGCTGCCATGATCCGCGGAATCGGATGGATCCTCGCCGGCCATTTGTGGGAACTTCGTCCGGGCCATCAGCACCGCGATCACAAACACGACGCAGCAAAGCACCAGATACGGCGCGATGACTCGCATCGTCTCATCCCGCAGATAAGGCTGATAGGTTCCCGCGGCCTTCATCGCGCCAATTTGCGCCGGGCTCAGTTCCACGCCGGAGAAAATGAACACCGTGCCAATCAACGCCCCACTGATGGCGCCGAACGGATTGAACGCCTGCGAGAAATTCAAACGTCGCTCGGAGCTGTCCGGGTCGCCTAGTTGCGCGATGAACGGGTTCGCCCCCGTTTCGAGGAACCCCAGCCCCGACGCGATCACAAACAGCGCCAGCAGGAAGAACCAGTACTGCCCGACCAGGGCGGCGGGCCAGAACAGCAGTGTGCCCAAACAGTAAAGCGCCAGCCCCGTGAGCATTCCGAACTTATAGCCGCGCCTGCGCATGATCAGAGCGGCGGGCATTGCCCACAAGAAATACCCCAGGTAAAAGGCCGATTGAATCAGCCCCGCGCGGACGCGGTTCATCTCGAAGGACTTCATGAACTGGCGAATCAGGATGTCATTCAGGTTGTGAGGAATGCCCCACAGAAAAAACAAGGTCGTCACCAGGACGAATGGGACCATGTAGTGGCGCGGAAACAGCCCATGCCCCGTTTCTGCTCTCGAGCTCGTCGTCGCCACTTAGAGCCCGTGCTCCGAACCGCAGATGTTCACTTCTAGACCAAGATTTCGGAACATGGCTGCCTTCACCGCCAGCGCCTGATTGGCGGCCTCGGCGCTCGGCGCATAGGCAACCTGGACGTGGTTCGATTTGTGCTGGGCCATCATCTGATCGCGCCCAACGCCGTAGGTGACCGCGTGCATGATGGGCCACTGCGGCGTGGTGATATCCCAGCGCCGCTGCGTTTCTTCCCGGGGCAATTCGACCACCTTGCCGCGGCCGATATCCACTTTCAAGGCGTACGCTTCCAGATACACCCTGCTCCACACGATTTCGCCCGGCTTGCTCACTCCCTTGACGGTGCCTCCGCCGAGGCGGAAGTACATGGGCGGCTGCCGCTCGCTCACCGTGCCCGCGTATCCGCCAATCAGATGCTCGGGCGGCACGGCGCCGGAGATTTCAAAGACCCAGATGAACTGGCCGTGATACTCCTCGCCGAACCGTACATCGTGCAACGTCGTCTCCGGCGCGAAGCCCAGATGCGTCCAGATGCGGTTGGTCACCAGCGCATCCAGTCCCGCGCACTCGTCCACTTCGTTGAAATGCGGCAGCGGTCGTCCTTCATAAAGCACCCGACCGTTGCCGCGCGCGCTCACGGGAGGCCGGTCGGAATTGTTCAGCAAACCCTCCACCAGGTCGGAGGCGGGCGTCAGATCCTTGAGCCCCTGCTGATATTGAATACCGATTGCGTCGCACCCAAAATCGTCGGCAATGCGCACCGCGGCGATATACATCTTGCATTGCTCAAGAATCTGATCGTCGGTCAGGTCGGTCTCCGGATTCGGCCCTGTGAGGAAACGCATGCCCTTCGCATCCAGCCAGGAGCGCACAGCGCGCGCTTCCGATTCCGGCGTGGCCAGCATCTCCGCATACAGCGCGGATTGGCTTAACCGCTCCTTGCCAACGCCCAGAGGCAGCAGGAAAAGATCTTCGATGATGGCGTTGTACATCCCCATGCATCCTTCGTCGAACACACCCATGATGGCCTTGCGGGTCCGCAGCTCGCGGGCGAGCAGCCGGCCGGTTTCGGCCGCTTGGTCCGGCAGGCGAAGATCCTTCAAGGGCCGCACGTGGCTGCGATCGTGCACCACCGGCTCGCCCCGCAGCCACTTGCGCAGCCCGTCGCGAAAGAAATCGTCCCTGAAGTCGGCGCTCCACAGAGTGCTGTAGGGCGTATTCGCCTTCGCCAGACACGCATTCAAATTGAGCAAGCCCACCAGACCGGGCCACTGACCGCTCCAGTTGGCCACGGTGAGAATCGGCCCCTGATGAAGAACCAGGCCGGTGAGCACCTGATGGCTGTATTCCCACACCGCTTCGCACACAATGAGCGGCGCGTCGGCAGGAAGGCTCCGGAACACCTCGATGCCCTGCTTCTGGCTGCCGATAAAGCCGTGCTTCAACTCGGGATCGTACGGGTGACCGCGTTGAATCTCGCGCTCCTCCGCGCGGACCGCGGCCATCACCGCCGCCTCCACGCTTTGCTGCGCGGCCCAGCACTTCTGATTGGCGGCCAGACGAAGATCGCCATTTGCGATCAGATATATAGTTTCCGGCATGGCGTCACTCCCTGCGCGATCCAATCTATCATGTTCTGAGGGAGACTCCTCGTGAACCTCACACGCCGGGAATTGGGCCGCTTTGTCGCCGCCGGGGCCGTCCTGCGTCTTGCGCCTGCCGTCGACGCCGCTGACGATGATCGCCGGATCGGCTACTGCATTGTCGGACTTGGCCGCATCTCCATGGACCACTTCATGCCGGCGGTGAAGATGTCGCGCCACTCGCGCATCAGCGGCATTGTCAGCGGCCATCGGGACAAAGCCGAAAAGATCGCGGCCCAGAATGGCGTGCCTGCGAGCGCCATCTATAGCTACGAGAACTGCGATCGCATGGCCGATAACAAGGACATTGACGCCGTCTACATCGCGCTCCCCAACAACATGCACTCCGAATACACCATACGCTCGGCGAAGGCCGGCAAACACGTGCTGTGCGAGAAGCCCATGGCCACCGCCGTGGAGGATTGCCAGGCGATGATCGACGCCTGCCGGGCCGCCGGCCGCAAACTCATGATCGCTTACCGCTGCCATCTGGAGCCGACGAATCTTCGGGCGATTCAGCTCATCCGGGAAGGGAAGCTGGGTACGATTCAAGCTATCGAAAACGCATTCGGATTCAGTTGCGGGGCGGGCGAGTGGCGGCTGAGCAGAAAGATGGCTGGCGGAGGCCCGCTGATGGACGTCGGCATCTACTCGCTAAACGCGTGCCGGTATCTAACCGGCGAGGAACCCGTCAGCGTGGAAGGTTACTCATCGGTGGTGGACCAGGACGGGCGATTCGCCGAAGTGGAGGAGAATCTGTCATGGACGATGAAGTTCCCGTCCGGCATCGTGGCCAGTTGCAACACCACCTACGGCGGAACGATGACCGGATTCTTCAAAGTGCACGGGTCGCAGGGTGAAATGCTGGTGCAGCCCGCTTTCAATTACGACGGACTGCATTTGCGCGCCGAGATTTTCGGGCAGCCGCCCATTGACGAGCCGAACCTGGCCCGCGATCCATCGCACTTCCTGGCGGAAGCGGATCATTTCGCCGCGTGCATTCTCGACGACAAGGAGCCGGTGACAACAGGCGAAGAAGGTATCCGCGATATGAAGCTGATCGACCGCATCTATCGTTCCTGCGGTCACGCCTGAGCCCGCAGCTCATTTGGAGTAATATCCAGCGCGCGCCCGCACCACGAGACCAGGCTGTTTCGTCGTAAGCTCGATCTTTCGATATTGCCCGCCGACCGCCGGCCGCAGAGGCGTATAGCCGATGTTGTATTGGTTGCGCAACGCGTCCTCGATTTGCGCGTAGATCCACTCAATCGAATGATCTTTGCTCACCTCAAAATATGCCCCACCGGTCTCCGCGGCCAGCCGCCGCATCACTCTCCTGCCACGCGAACGGCCGAGCGAAAGAATGGCCGAGCGGATCGGCCGTGAGGGGCTAAGCGGACCGGCAAAAGAGGATGGAGTAGATGATCGTATCGGCGCGTTGCGCGTATTCGATCGCCGTTTCCAGCGAGGTCTTGCTGCGATAATCGACTCCGTCGGATAGCAGGATGAAGGCCTTGCGACCCTGCTTCCCCCTCATCTGAGTCTCCGAGCACTGGCGAATAGCGTCGTACAAAAGGGTCGACAGCCTTTTGGGGATGTGCAACTCCGCCAGCGCCGCCGCGAGATCTTTCCGCGAAGATGTGAAGTCCTGGAGCACCTCAACGTGAAGATCGAAGTGGGCGACGAATGCCCGGTCCGTATCCTCGCGCAGCACCTGATCGAGAAACTCGTAGCTGGCATGCCGCTCAGGCTCTATGACATGCGCCTGACTCTGGCTCGTGTCCACGAGAAGCCCGATGGTCAGGGGGAGATCGGATTCGCGAGAAAAGTACCGAATGGTCTGCACGACACCGTCTTCTCGCAGCACGAAATCGTCACGCTTGAGGTTCTTCGCAATCGGCTGAGAATTTCGCTTCCTGCGCCCACATCCCCCACGCCATCGCCAGAAGCAGGGTGCGGCGCGAAATCGGCATCACTCAGATTGTAATCGGCGGGTCCACGGTGCTCGGCTGGAACGTTACCGGAGTTCAGTGCCGGGAAGGCTCGAAGAGCAGCGCTACTCCACTGCGGAATGATCCTCTGGCGCCCGGGATCGCATGAGGTAGCGCCAGCCAACAGTGCCCCCGAATTGCGATAGATTGGAGGAAAGCAGTTATGTGTCGCGGTACTTTTCTTGTCACCTCCCTGTTGAGCGCACTGGTCCTGAACGCCGCCTCCGTGCCCACGCTTGTCGTCGATAACAACGCCGCGCGGCATCCCATCAGTCCGCTGATCTACGGCATCAACGAGTGGCCCTCCTACACCGGTGGGCAGTACACCGACAGCGGAATGATCGAAGCTATGCACATCGGTGTGCGCCGCTGGGGCGGGAACAACGGCACCTCATACAACTGGCAGACCGACGTGAAGAACGACGACAACGATTGGTACTTCACCAACTATGTGGTAGGCGACGGGGTCACCCCGGCGTTCGACGTGTTCGTCCACCAGAACCTCCTGAACAAAACGGTCAGTCTTGGCACGGTTCCGGTGATGGACTGGACGCCGAAGTCCCCGCCGGCCGGAACGCAGTCGGTCGGGGGCGTGCTGAATTGCAGCTACAGCGTGGCCAAGTACGGCGCGCAGAAGCAAGTCGACCCTTATGACTCCAACTGCGGCTTGGGCGTGCTCGCCAATGGCGACCAAATCGTCAATGACCCAAACGACGATTACCAGCCCATAACCCCCGCCTTTGCCGGACAGTGGGTCCAATCCATGGTGAGCAAGTTCGGTCCGGGCAACAACGGCGGCGTGCAAATATGGAGCCTGGATAACGAACCGGAGTGGTGGGATTCCACGCACCTGGACATCCACCCCACCGCGGCCTCCTATAACGAGATGACCACGCGTAGCATCGCCACCGCCACGGCGGTGAAAACCGCGGACCCAACCGCCCTCGTTACCGGTCCGGTGGAGGGTGGCTTTCAGGGAATGCTGTTTTCCAAGAAGGATTTCTACGCTGGATGGGCCCACAATGGCGATTATTGGTCCGATCCCATCGACCGGAACGCCCACGGCGGAGTGCCATGGCTGCAGTACTACTTGCAACAGATGCAGAACGCCGAGAAGACCGGTGGCTACCGCCTCCTCGATTATCTGGACGTTCATGCCTACATCAGGCCCGATGCCCTCACCGCGAGCGCCGGCGATACCACAATGGAGACCCTGCGGCTGACTTCCACCCGAGCTCTCTGGGATCCCGGTTACATTGTGCCAATTGCCTCGCTCCCCGCCAGTGGCAACCCCTGCGACAACTACGATGCCCTCTGCGACGTGACCGGTCAGCAGGTGGCCCCGCAAATGGTCCGGAATATGTCGCAGTGGGTGAATCAGAACTATCCCGGAACGAAGCTGGCCATAACGGAATACACCTGGGGGGCTCTCGATTCGATCACCGGCGCGGTCGCTCAAGCCGACATTCTTGGGATCTTCGGACGGGAAGGCCTCGATCTGGCCACGATCTGGCCCGACATCCCGGGGCAAACCGGTCTGCTGCCGACCGATCCGGGCGCCTTCGCGTTCCAGATCTTCCTGAATTACGACAGCAACGGCGGCCAGTTCGGGGAAACGAGCATTTCGGCTGCCACCAGCGATCCCGACACGCTGTCCATCTTCGCCGCGCAGCGCTCGGACGCCGCCCTCACTATTCTGGTATTGAACAAGACCTCCGGCGCCATCGCCGACAGCGTGAGCCTCGCCAACTTCGCACCGACCGGAACGTCCCAGGTGTGGCAGTACAGTTCGGCAAATCTCGGCTCCATCGCGCGGCAGACGCCTGACCTGACGGTCGCCAACAACACCATCAGCGCCACCTTCCCCGCGTATTCCATGACTTTGTTCGTAGTTCCGTCTTCCCAGCCGGCGCCAACCTTCGAGCGGCCTCCGTGCCCTCGGAGCCCCAAGCCGCCCTCATGGTGCCCGGTGAGCCCCCCGCTAACCGGGCCATACCCCCGTTAGAATGTCAGCAAGGCGAAGGCGAGATCGCGTCTTGCCCGAATGCAGCCATAAACTGTTCGTGAAGCCGTCCGCCTGGCTGGCCTCGGCGCGGTAAGATGACAACGGTGTTCAGAAAAGTTCTGTTTGTTGCGTCGCTCTGCGGCATCCTGACTTTGAACGCCGCCACCGCGCCCACGCTGGCCGTGGATGCCAATGCGGGTCGCCATCCCATCAGCCCGTACATTTACGGGATCAATAACTGGTCCGACAACGGGATTCAGGAGATGATGCGCATCCCGGTGGTGCGCTGGGGCGGTGACGACGCCACCAGTTTCAACTGGCAGAACAGCGTGAAGAACAACACTGGCGACAATCCGTGGTGCTACGAAAACTACTCGGTGACGCCCAGCTTCGATAGCTTCCTCCAGACGAATGTCCGCACCGGATCGGCGAGCCTGGGAACCATCCCACTGATGGATTGGGCGCCGAAAGCCAGCGGCGAATGCAGTTTCAGCGTGGCGAAGTACGGCCCGCAGAAGGCTACGAGCCCGGATAATCCGAACTGTGGCAACGGTTGGCTCGCCAGCAACGGTCAGCCGGTCAGTAACGATCCCAACGACGCTTATGTCCCCGTTGACCAGACCTTTGCTCAACAATGGGTGCAAAACATCGTCAGCGCTTACGGAGCGGGCAATGCCGGTGGCGTGCAGTTCTGGAGCATGGACAACGAACCTGAGTGGTGGTACGACAATCACCTCGACATCTATCACCAGTACTCGACCTACGACGATGTGCTGGCGCGCAACATCAAGTGGGCGACGGCGGTGAAGGCAGTGGATCCGACGGCTCTGGTTACGGGCCCAGTACCCGGGGGCTGGTCGGGAATGTATTTCTCGTTCACGGACATGGCCAGCGGCTGGAGCACGGCGCCCTATGACTACTGGGACAATCCCGTCGACCAGAATGCCCACGCTGGTGTGCCATGGGTTCCCTACTATCTGCAACAGATGCAGGCGGCGGCTAAAGCGAACGGGGGCCAACGCCTGCTGGACCTGTTGGACGTTCACGCCTACATTACGCCCCAGGGTCTCAGCGGCTCCGTGGGCGACCAGGCGATGGAAACGCTGCGCATGACCTCAACTCGTGACCTGTGGGACCCGAATTACTTTCCTCCCGGCGGAGGCTACGAGGACGCCACGGGGGCCGAGTTGGCGCCGGAACTGATTCCGCGCATGCACGGCTGGGTGAACGACAACTACCCAGGCACCATGGTGGGAATCACCGAATACAGTTGGGGAGCTCTGGATACCATCACCGGAGCAATTGCCGAGGCTGACATTCTGGGCATTTTCGGTCGCGAGTCGCTGGATCTCGGCACTCTGTGGGGTACGCCCAGCCCGACCGACCCCGGAGCCTTCGCCTTCAAGATCTTCCTGAACTATGACGGCAATGCCAGTCAGTTCGGGGAAACCGGGATTTCGGCTACCACAGGCGATGCCGACACGCTTTCCATCTTCGCCGCACTACGGTCCGACGCCACTCTCACCATTCTGGTACTGAACAAAACCACTGGTGCGATCGCCGACAGTGTGAATCTTGCCAACATCACCCCGACGGGCGCCGCCCAGGTGTGGCAGTACAGTTCGGCGAACCTTGGCGCTATTGTGCGCCAGACGCCTGACCTGGCAGTCGCCAACAACACCCTCAACGCTACGTTCCCCGCGTATTCCATGACCTTGTTCGTGGTTCCCGCGTCGCAACCGGTGAGAACAATCGAGCCGCCGCCATGCCATTGGGCACCCCGGTTGCCGCCATGGTGTTCGGTGGGCTCGTCGCCAACTCAGTCACAACCGAGGTGAGTCGCGGCAAGACAAGAGCCAGATGGGGTGATGCCCGAGGCCGGTGCTAAACTGTCGGTGACGATGAGTGGTTCGGTTGCGAAGGCGGGCTAAAAGGCCGGTGAGTTCCGGGCAGACGTCGAGGTGTTAGCTGTGTTCAGAACCGTCCTGCTTGCTGCGTTGTTCTCCGGCATTGTGACTTTGAACGCCGCCTCCCCACCCACGCTTGCGGTGGATGCCAACGCCGCGCGCCATCCCATCAGCCCCTACATCTACGGCATCAACTGGTACGCCGATACCGGACTCGGGACTGCCATGCACCTGCCGCTCCGGCGCTGGGGTGGCGACAACACCACCACCTACAATTGGCAACTCGACGCCACCAACGCCTCCGCCGACTGGTATTTCGAGAACGGCGCGCAGTCCGATGGCGTCTCCAATACGCCTTCCGGCCAGAACTCTTTTCACATTTTTCATGAAACGAATCTGAAGGACGGCACCCTGAGCCTGGGGACCATTCCCCTGATGGATTGGACTCCCAGGAGTACCACCGGCTGCAGCTTCAGCGTGGCCAAATACGGCCCGCAATTCGAGACGGATCCGTATAACCCCGACTGCGGAGACGGTTTTCTTTCAGACGGCCAGACCCCGCTCGTCACCGTGAAACCCACCGACCCGAACGACACCTATCAGCCTGTCGATGAAACGTTTGCGCAGGACTGGATGCGCTCACTCATCGCCACTTACGGCATCTCCACTCAGGGCGGCGTGGCCATGTGGAGTCTGGACAACGAGCCGGAGTGGTGGTACGGCACCCATCTCGACATCTACCAGACCCCCGCTACCTTCGATGACATGACCGCCCGCACGCTGAAGTGGGCACAGGCCGTGAAAGCGGTGGACCCCGCGGCGCTCGTTACCGGTCCGGTGCAGGCAGGCTGGTCCGGGATGCTTTACTCCCGCGCCGACATGGCCAGCGGCTGGGACACCTACCCTTACCAATACTGGGACAACCCAACTGACCAGAAGGCCCACGGGGGCATGTACTGGATTCCGTACTATCTGACTCAGATGCAGCAGTTCGAACAGCAGAATGGTTATCGCCTGCTGGACGTTCTCGACCTTCATGGCTACATCAATCCGGGCAACCTCACGGACACGCCGGGGGACCAGGCAATCGAGACCCTGCGCATGACCTCCACGCGGGCGTTATGGGATCCAAACTATATCGTCCCGGACACCAGTTTCCAGGACAACACCGGCAATCAAATCGCGCCGCAGTTGATACCGCGCATGCATCAGTGGGTGAATCAGTATTATCCGGGCACGCAGCTCGCCATCACCGAATACATGTGGCACAATCTCGAAAGCATCACTGGCGCCATCACGCAAGCGGACATTCTGGGTATCTTCGGCCGCGAGGCGCTGGATTATGGCACGCTCTGGGCGCCCCCACAGCTTACCGACCCAGGCTTGTTCGCCTTCAAGATTTTCCTGAACTACGATGGCAACGGAAATCAATTCGGCGAGACCAGCATCTCGGCTACCACCAGTGATCCCGACACGCTTTCCATCTTCGCCGCGCAGCGCTCGGACACCGCGCTCACAATCCTGGTGCTGAACAAGACCTGGGGTGACATTGCCGACAGTGTCAGCCTCGCCAATTTCACCCCGGCCGGCATGGCCCAGGTGTGGCAATACGGTCAGACGAATCTGGCGGGCATCATTCGCCAACCCACCGATGTGACTATCGCGAACAACGCCATCAGCGCCACATTTCCGGCCTTGTCCATGACGTTGTTCGTCGTCCCGGCGTCGCAGTCTGTAATGACCGTGCCGCAACCCGTTGTCAACTGGGTAAAGAGCGCGTCTTCCTACGACGCCAGCGCGCTATCGCCGGGTGAGATTGTCGCGCTACAGGGCGTCTCACTCGGACCGGCGCAGGCGCTGTATTCGGTACCCGATTCCACCGGTAAGCTGCCCACGTCCCTAAGCGGAGTTCGCGTCTTGTTCAACGGCGTGCCGGGGCCAATGGTTTACACCGTGCCGGTCCCGGCGGGTGCGCAACTCGCGGCCATCGTGCCATATGAGATCGCGGCCAACCCGGCAACAACCTCGGTGAACGTGCAGGTGGAGAATCAAGGGAATCGGTCAAACCCGTTCTCGATGCCGGTGGCAGCCGCGCTGCCCGGCCTCTTCACCCACGACTCCTCAGGCCAGGGCCAGGCCGCGGCGTACGACTTTGACAATGTCACATTGAACGGTGCGCCAAACTCTGTCGCTAACATGCAACCGGCCGCTCGTGGCAGCGTGGTAGTCCTGTTCGCCACCGGCGAAGGATTAACCAGTCCCCCAGGCGTCGATGGCCGGCTTGCCGTTGGCCCTTACCCTGTACCGTTGCTGAATTGTTCGGTGACGATAGGCGGGCTGCCCGCGACGGTGAACTACTGTGGGGCCGCGCCCACGCTAACGGCTGGTTTGCTGCAGGTCAACGCCGTGGTGCCGGAAGGAGTCACGCCAGGAAACGCCGTGCCCGTCCAGGTAACCATCGGGACCATGGCGAGCCAGACAGGCGTAACCATAGCGGTGCAATAACGGCTCTTCCTACTTCTCCTGCCAGAATCCTGGAGGTGGGGCAGGGCCGTGCCCTGCCTGCCGATCTGGGCTGCGGGTCCTACTTGGTCCGGCTCGGCCGGAAGTGGATCGAATAAAACAACCCCACCACAAACAGAAATGCGCCCCACCAGATGCCTGCGTGCAGATTCGCCAGTACCAGCGGGTGCTCGGGCGGCGTCATCAAATCGTGCACGCCAGCGGCCGTGATAATAAACCCGTACGCCAGCAGAAGCAGGCCGATGAAAAACCAGATCGAGATCATTCCCGATTTATGCATGTGTCCCTACCAGAAAATAATGTTCACAATCACGAAGACCACCGCCACAATCGCCGCCCAGAATATCGGACGCTTCCACATGGGCAGCGCTTCTTCGGAAGGCAGCGGCGTCACCCCGTACACCAGGCCCGCCAGCTCCGAGAGCGGTTTCGGCTTGGTCATGTAGCTCACCACCACCGTTACCACCACGCAAATAATCCACGACCACAGTGCCCGGTACATGTCTTCGGCCAGCGCTTTGGCGTGGGGCGAAAGAGCCACATAGCGCAGCGCGGCGGGGTCCACCTTCACCCAGGCATACATCCCCACCGAGGCCAGCGTGCCGGAAAGCAGGCCCCAGAAGCCGCCCGCCGACGTCGCGCGTTTCCACATCATGCCCAGGATCACCGTGCCGAACAGCGGCGCGATGAAGAAGCTGAACAGCGCCTGGACATAATCCATGATGCTGGCGAATTGCATCACCAGGTACGCCGTGCCAATGCTCACCATCACGCCAATAATGGTGCACCAGCGGCCCATCGCCACATAGTGCGCGTCCGGCGCGGTCTTGCGGAACATGGGCTTATAGATGTCGTAGGTCCACACCGTGGAGAACGCGGTCACGTTGCCGGCCATGCCCGACATGAAGCCCGCAATCAGCGCGGTAATGCCCAGCCCCAGCAGGCCCGGTCCGCAGTAGCGCGCCAGCATGAGTGGCAGGACTGCGTTGTAAGTAGGCGCTCCCGCGGCGGCCGCCGCCGACGATTCCGGCACCAGCTTCATCGGCAGCACCGCCAAGGCCAGCAGGCCCGGCAGAATCACGATAATGGGCACGGCCATTTTGAACACCGAGGCGATAATGGGGGCCATGCGCGCCGAGCGCAGATCGCGCGCCGCGAGCACGCGCTGCACCACCAGAAAATCGGTCGTCCAATAACCGAACGAAATCACCCAGGCCAACCCAAACACGATGCCGGTCCAGTGAATGCCCATGGGGTTGTCGGAAAAACTCCCCAGAGTCGACCATAGGTGCGTGTATGTGGGATCGTGCAGCCGCTGCTGGATCTTGTTCACCATGCCGCTCCAGCCGCCCGCTTCAATCATCCCGAGGATTGGAATCAGCAGCGCCCCGGCCCAGATCAGAACGCACTGCAGCACCTCGTTGAAGATGGCCGAGAGCAGCCCACCCAGCGTCACGTACAACGCCACCGTCAGCGACGACACCCAGATGCTGAAGCTGATGTCCCACCCCAGCACCACCTGCATCACCTTGGCCATGGCGAACATGTTGATGCCGCTCATCAGCACCGTCATGAAACCGAAGCTGATGGCCGACAGCGCCCGCGCCGGTTCGCTGTAGCGCAGTTTCAGATAGCCCGGCACCGAGTGCGTCTTGGAGATGTAGTAGAACGGCATCATGATGATGCCGAGGAACAGCATTGCCGGAATCGCCCCAATCCAATACCAGTGCGTCGCCAGAATGCCGTACTGATAAGCGGAGCCGGCCCAGCCCATCAGTTCTAGCGAGCCAAGATTGGCGGCCAGGAAGCTCAGGCCGGCGATCCAGGCCGTCATGTCCCGGCCGGCCAGGAAGAAGTCTTCCCCCGTCTTGGTGAAGCGTTTGAGGTAAAAGCCGATGCCGAGGACGACGGCGAAATACAGGGCAACGATCAAGAGGTCGACTGAACTAAGGGAGAAGAGGCGTGTTGTGGCGTGCATGGCCAGATGTCATGACATCACAACACTGCAAGCGATTGCAACCGAGCGTCGCGTTAGCCTTCTGCCATAATCCTGGCAGGCACATGGAAATCAGGAACGCCATGGGCGTCCTCTTGTTCAGTTGCGAAGGGCGCCCTGGCTGCTGTGATCTTGACGGTCTCAATCTTCAGAACGCCGATCTTCGCGGCAAGGATCTTACCGGCATGCTGATTAGCGACACCGATTTTTCCTTTGCCGACGTTCGCGGTGCGAGCTTTTATTGGGATCCTCTTATCGATGTTCGCTTTGAAGGCGCGAATCTCGAGGGTACCGATCTGGCTGGCACCGACCTGATACGCGTGAACTTTCGAAGCGCCAACCTGCGCAATGCCGATCTCGGACCCAGTGGGCTCGGCGGACCACCGTGCGTGTTCGGCTGTGATTTCACAGGAGCGAACCTGGAAGGGACCATCTTCACCGAGGCTCAATACGACGAAGACACCCGTCTTCCTGAAGGAGTCGACAAAGCCAAATGGGGGATGACGTTTCGGAGCAGGGCGGAATGGCAACCCAAACCGTCTACGCCCCCGTCACCTTAAACACCACGGCATGCTCGCAAGGCCGCCGCGCGGGCGTCATCACCTTCAATCCCGCCTCATCCTGAGACCATTCCACCTTCCCGTCAAAGCCCAGCAACTCCACGTTCCGAATCGTCCCCACCCGCAGCGCCGTCTTCAACGCCAGCGGCCGGATCACCGCCTGATACTCAGGCCACCCCATCACAAACGCGTACAGCACATCGCCCTTCGTCGTGAATCGGACATCGTCCGCCGTCAGATCTTTGCGCTCATTTTCATTGAAAGCGCCACCCTTCGCCGAAGCCTCCGTGCCTGGACCCTCGCCGAAAATCTTCCACGGCCGGCTTCCGTGGATGGCCTCGCTGTTCACCGCCATCCAGTCCGTAATCGCGCTCAACACGTTCAGCTCTTCCAGGTCCAACATGCCACTCGCGGGCAACGGGAAATTCAGCATCAAATTCCCGTTCCTGCTGACAATGTCCACCAGCATGTCGACCACGCGCTTGGGGGTCTTGTACTGAGTACCGCGCAAGTAATGCCAGTTGCCAATACACGTATCGGTCTGCCAGGGTTGCGGCCAGATCTTGTCCACCACGCCCCGTTCCCGATCCAGCACCGCTATGCCCTGCTCGGCATCCTGCACCCGCTTGCTCGTGTACACCACTTCCACTTGCCCGCCGTTACGCCTGGCACTGGCGTTGTAATGGTGCGCCACAAGGTTCAGCCCGTACTCCTCGAACGGCAGCGACCCATCGCTATACAGCAAATCGGGCTGATACTGATCCACCAGATCCTTGATCCGCATGTACCAGTGGCGCTTCCACCACTCCGGAATGCCATCTTCCATCCATGGAAGATCGCCGCGGTACACCTGATCGGAATCAACGTACAGGTCCGCGAACTTCGGGTCGGCGCCGTCGTATGGAACGCCCGCCAGCGGACCTGTCAAATCGCTCCCATGGCTGGTCGAAAACCAGTTATGCGTAATCCACAAATGCTCGCTCACCGCGAACTTCAGCCCTTCCTCGCGCGCCGCCTTCCGCCACATGCCCACGATGTCAATCTTTGGGCCCATGTTCACCGCGTTCCAGCGTTGATGCTTCGAGTTCCACAGGTCGAAGTTGTCATGATGCACGCCCATGCTCATGAAATATTTCGCGCCGGCTTTCTTATACAGCCGCATCAGTCCGGCCGGATCGAACTTCTCCGCCTTCCACAAGGGGATGGTGTCCTTGAAGCCGAACTTCGACGGATGCCCATAATGCTCCACGTGATAGTTGTACTGGGGCATGCCCTGCTGATACATATTGCGCGCATACCAGTCGCCATCCTCAACCGCCGACTGCGGCCCCCAGTGTGCCCATATCCCAAACTTGGCGTCGTGAAACCATTCGGGAATCTTGTAAGCACTCAGCGATTTTCGCGTTCCTTCGAACGGCCCGGTCTCGGCATCGATACCCGTCTGCGCCAGCGCCGGCAACGCCGTCAGCAACCCAATCGCTTCACGCCGTGTCATTGCGGCCGCACCACAATCATGGCCACCCCATGCGACGGCACCATCGCCGAAAACTCCCCGGTCTTCGCGCCCAGTTCCTTGTGCTCCCATAAATCTCGCACCGTCGCGCTCTGGTCTGCCGCCAGACCCAGGTCAGTCCATTTCACCGTCATGCCCTGATCGCGTCCCGCCCTGTTCAACAGCAAAACCGCCAGCGAATGGTCGGCCAGCGGCCTCACCCAAATGTCCTGCCCATCGGAAGCATGGTGAACCCGCCTTCCTTCGATGCCCAAAGAGTCCTGATCCACCGCGATGACCTCTTTATTGGTGAGAGTGTCGTGAGTCTCCGGGGTCATGTGGTCCAGGTCATTGCCAGCCATAAGAGGCGCCGCCAACATCGCCCAAAGGCTGAAGTGCGAACGATCCTCCACAGCCGTCATCCGGCCGTTGCCCACCTCCAGCATGTCCGGGTCGTTCCAGTGCCCCGGTCCCGCATACTGCTCGATCCCCACCTGCATATCCACAATGTCCATCACGCCCGCACCGTACTTCTCGCCTTTGCCTTCCCAACGATCCTGAATATCGGTGGTGGTCCGCCACAGATTGCCCACCCCCGCCCCCCACAGCCACGGTCGCGAATTGCCCCACTCGCAGATGCTGAACACGATGCGCTGCCCCGAATCCGCCAGCGCGTCGCGCATCGTGCCATAAGACGACGGAGCGTCCTGTGTGGAGGTGTTGCACCAGTCGTACTTGAGATAATCGATGCCCCATCTCGCGTACTGCCGCGCGTCCTGGTACTCATGGCCCCGGCTCCCCGGCCGTCCGCCGCAAGTGTTGGATCCCGCGTCCGAGTAGATCCCCATTTTCAGCCCGAGCGAATGCACATAATCCGCCAGCGCCTTGATGCCGGACCGGAAGCGTACCGGGTCGGCGACGATGTTCCCCTCGCCATCACGAGAAATCTGCCAGCAATCGTCGATCACGATGTACTGATACCCGGCGTCCTTCATGCCGGTCTTCACCATCGAATCGGCCGCCTTCCGCACCAGATCCTCGCTCACGGTGCATGCGAACTTGTTCCAGCTATTCCAGCCCATGGGCGGCGTTTTGGCGAGCCCATTATCCAGCGCATAACACGCGCCTCCGGCCAATAGAAAAGCCATAGCCAACCCTGATGATCTTCGACTCATGCACCCTCCTCGGGATGTACTCTCTGAAAATCCTGGTTCCGTCGTGGGGCAGGGCCGTGCCCTGCCATCCATTTGGTTGCGGCCGTTGGCCGGTTACTGACGCCCGACGATCTCCACAATGTGCGCATCTGCCCCGCTCAACGTCCGGCCAGTGTCATCCCAATGCAGATGAGTAGTCTTGAAGTCGCCCTTCTCATACGCATAGGTCCGGCCATCGTCATCATACAGCGTGAAGTCACCGTCCGCCCCCGCATACACCAGCACCTTCGCCAGCTTCTGCACCTGACTGGTACTCTCCACCATCTCGCCGACAGGCACGATCGATCCCGCCCGCACAAATAGCGGCAGCGTATCAATCGGCGCGTCCACCTTGATCGTTTGCCCGCCGTGTAAGCGTGCCCGCGTCCAGTAGTTGTACCAATCCGCGCCCGCCGGCAAATAGACCATCCGGCTGGCCGCGCCCTGATCGGTCACCGGAGCAATCAGAAACGCGGGGCCAAACATATACTCATCGCGAAGATCTGCCACATTCGGATCATCCGGGAAATCCATGAATAGCGCTCGCATAGAGGGCGCGCCCGATTCATACGTGTGATAACCGAGCGAGTAAATATACGGCATCAGCTCGTAGCGCAGCTTCAAATACTTCTCCAGAATCGGCTCGGCCGCCTTGCCGTAAGACCACACCTCGTTATACAGCCGGCTCCCATGCGTGCGAAAAATAGGAAGGAATGCCGCGTACTCGAACCAGCGTGTATACAGCTCCGGATAATCGTCATAGCCGCCCACATTATCGCGAGCATCGGAAGGATCAAGCAGCGGAGGATGTGCGGGATGATGCTCCTGCGGCAGGTACTGCCATCCGCCCGTGTCATTGCTCCAGTAAGCGATGCCCGATGCAGTGAAATCCAACCCGGTGGGAATCTGCCGCTTCAGCGTATCCCACGTCGGATAAATATCCGAACTCCAGAAAATGGTGCCATTACGCTGCGCCCCCAAATACGCGTCTCGAGACAGAATCAGTGCCCGGTGATCCACGTCACGGCGAAAACCGTCATAGATGGCCGCGGTATGAAACAGCGGATAAATGTTGAAGTACCGTGTCCCCGGCCCGACATGAAAGTAACTGCCATTGGGAGGCAGATCCGGTTCGGTCTCATCGGCCCAAATGGAGTCGAAACCCTTGCTGATAATGTTGTCGCGAATCGCGCCCCAGTACCACTTCGCCGCGTCTGGATTCGTCGTGTCTATATCGGACCCCGCTCGGTCGTACGGCAAACCATTCGTCGGCGTGCCGTCCGCAAGGTGCTCGAACCAGCCGTTATGCAGCAGCAGATCGTAATAACGCGTTCCGGGCACAAACCGGGGCCACACGCTGATCATGGTCTGGAATCCCATGTCGTGGAGTTGCCGATTCATCGCCGCCGGATCCGGCCAGGCGACCGGGTCGAAATCCATCTGCCCCATCTTCGTGTAGTAGAACCAGTCAACGACGATCACGTCCGCCGGCAGGTGCCGGTCCCTGTAGCCCTTCGCCACGTCCAGCACTTCCGCCTGCGTACGGTAACGTTGCTTGCACTGAATGTATCCGTAGGCGGCTTTCGGCAACATCGGCGTAGCTCCCGTAAGCTGCCGGTATCCCGCGTAGATTTCATCGGTCGTCTTACCCGCAATCACAAAAAACGAAACGCGGTTGCCCACCTCCGAGGTCCACTTTGTCTGCTCGTTGAAGCCCGGCTCGATGGTGGTCTTTGACGGGTTGTCCCAGATCATCCCGTACCCCTTGTTCGTCACTACGAAGGGCACGCAAACACTTGGCGCGGCGGTAGCGGTGTAATTGTGCCAGCAGTCCACGGTGTGCCCGCGATGATCGAGAAATCCTTCGTGGTTCTGGCCGAGCCCGTAGTAGTGCTCGTCGGCGGGTGAAACGAAAGTGGCCCCCACCTCATAGAACGGCGTGTCCGTCGGGCGCAGGTCGTTGAGAATGCCCGCGTCGCCGTCCTTGTGATTCGGCACCGCCATCGACCAGCCCTTCATCTCCAGCAAAACCTTCCCATCGGGCGTACGAACTATGATGTGCGCGCCCGGCGCGGAGCCATTGAAGAACCTGGCAATGTCCAGCATGGTCGCCATCGGCTTGCCTGGCCGGTCCGCCGCGATAGTCACCACCATCCGCGAGGACCGATACACAACGCCGGCCTCCGTGCTCTCGTGAACCCAGTCCGCGTCGGAAGGCGTAGCGTCGAACCCGTACCCAGGCGGAGCCGTAGCCTGGTCCTTGTCGAGACTCAGCGTTACGCGAACAATGTTCGGCGCATACGGCTCGATGCTAATCGTGCTGGACCCGCTGCCAGGTATCGTGGAACCCAGCGCCGCGGCCGCCATCAACATCAAAGCCACCGAACCGCGACGGTAACGGAGCGGTCCGTCGATTCTCATTGCGCGATCCTCACTTCCGCACCCGAATACGCCACCGTTCTGTCGGCATTCTCCGTCAACCCACCGCCGGTTCCATGCCCCAGCCCCGCAAATACAACTCGAAAAGTCCGTGTCCGCAACATCCCCGGGAATTCCCCGGCGCGCGCGCCGATCGTCAGCGTCTTACCAGCGTCATCCCAGTGCAGCGGAATAGTCGCATGAACACCGCGCTCGTAATCGTAGTTATCGTTCTCGTCTTCGTAAAGCGTGAAATCGCCATCCCCGCCCGCAAACACCCGCAGTTCGATGGGGTCGGCGGGCTTCTCCGCCGCATATTCAACATCCGGGCCCAGCGGCAAAATCGATCCTGCCCGAACATACAACGGAATCCGATCCAGCGGCGCTTCGCCCTCCACGGACTTTCCGCCATCCTGCGCTTCGCCCGTCCAGAAGTCATACCAGCGCGTGCCAGCGGGAAGGTAAAGACGCCGCGAAGTGGCGCCCTGCTCGGTCACCGGATTCACCAGAATCGCCGGCCCAAACAGGAACTGATCGCCAATGTTCAGGACGCGTTGGTCGGAAGCGAAGTCCATCACCAGCGGACGCATCGGCGTGTAATTCGCGCTGGTCACCATCCACGCCATTGAGTAAATATAGGGCATCAACCGGTAGCGCAGCTTGTCGAACTTCACTAGTGCAGCCTGCGCGTCCGGCCCATAGGACCACAGCTCGTTCGTATCCGGCGCGCGCGTGCCGTGAACCCGCAGGATCGGGCAAAACGTGCCGAACTGGAACCAGCGCACAAACAGCTCCCGGTACGCCGGGTCGTTGGGATGGCCCATGATGAAGCCGCCGATGTCTGACGTCCAGTAAGGAATCCCCGACAGCTCGAAATTCAAGGCGGCCGGAATCTGCCGCTTGTACGTCTCGAAATCCGAGAGTACGTCGCCGGACCAGGCCGTCACGCCGTTGCGCTGGCTGCCTGCGAACGCCGAGCGCGACAGAATATACACGCGCTTCTGGTCCGATTCGGCTCGCTGGCCATCGTGAACCACACCAGTGGTCATCAGCGGGAACAGGTTCGCATAACGCGCCCCGCTGGCGCCGCCCACCTTGTCGTGCATCAGAAATGTCTCTTCCACGCCTTCGCTCTCCGGTTCGGTGGTGTCCATCCACCACGCATCCACGCCGATCTTGAACAGCGAATCGTCCAGCAGCTTCCAGTAATACTTGCGCGCCTCTGGATTGAACGCATCGTACAGAGCGCTCCCCTTCGGGTGGAACGACTTTACCTTCATCCGGTCAATGAAGTAGCCCAGCTTGTCCATTTCGTCGTAAGTGGCCGAGCCGGGATAAAAATACGGCCATACCGAAATCATCAGATGAACGTGGTTGGCGTGTAAGTCGTCTATCATCCCTTTGGGGTCTGGATAGTTTTTGTTGAACTTGAACTCGCCAGTGTTGGTCCACCAGAACCAGTCCTGCACGATGTTATCGAGCGGAATGTGCAGATCACGATACTTGTGTGCGACGCCCAGCAGTTGTTCCTGAGAAGTGTACTTGTTCTTGCACTGCCAGAACCCGTAGGCCCACTTGCCGAACATCGGAGCCGTGCCAGTCAGCTCGCGGTAATCCGAAATGATCTTGTCGAACTGCGGCCCGTAAAAGAAGTAGTAGTCGATGGTGTCCGCCACCGTGGAGCCAACGTACAAGTAGTGAACAAAACGGTTGTTGAAATGGCTGATCCCGGGATTGTTCCAGAAGACCCCGTATCCTTTGCTCGACAGCCACATCGGCACGGCGATATTCGCGTTCTCCTGCGACAGCTCCACGGACTCTCCACGAAAATTCCAAACACCTGCCTGATGCTGGCCCAAACCGTAGAACGCTTCCTCGGATCCGTAGATCTTGAAGACATCCTCCGCATGCCACGTATCTTCATCATTCACGCGAGCCGGGATCATCTGCCGGGGACCGTCCGACAGAAGCTCGTGGCCCAGACTGTCCTTGAAAATGATGGTGCCGTCTTCGCGCATCACGGTCGCGCTCATTCTCGAGGTCTTGAGAGTCACCGCTCTGTCAGTGGATTGCAGCGTCCACTCAGCCGTCGGCCATTCGGTCTTCGTGACCACGTAGTTGGTTAGTTTCGGAAAGGTCGCCGTGGGCGAATACCGCACGTGAATGATCGAATCTGCGCAGACCTGCAGATTGAGCACGCCGGTCTCCATGGTCAATACCAAACCATCGTCCTGTTTCTGAACCGAGGAAACCGGATTCAGCGGAAGCCATTGGGCGTCGAGCGCGGAAGTCGCCGCAGCCGCGATGAGAACCAGATTTGTAAGGCGCATTTTGCAGGGTGTCTCGTCCAGAGTACGTTACCTACCCTCCCGGGAGAAGTTAAATCTGCGTAGTATCTGCATCATATCTGCATGAAAACGCAGGTCATAACAGAGCTCGCTTAAGTCAGGCGGGTTGCTCTCGTTTTCTACACACCCGGAGTTTGTGGTATTCTTGACCCCGGAGTGGGGTAGTCTTTGCAGTCGGCATTTCGGGGGTCGAGGGGTCGTCCCACCGGCCTGCCGTCAGGGTCTAGCCAGCAGTTCGGGGTTCCGAACCATGTCTTTGCGATTGGAAACCGAGACCGCGTCCGTTGCGTGGGAACAGGAGCTGATTCAGCAGGCGGACCGGGTGGTTCGCAGCGGACCGTTCCGCGGTTCTGAGATTCTACGGCATCTTCTCACCTATCTGGCCACGCGCGCCGCTGAGGGCGCTTCCGAACCGGTCAGAGTCAGAGAAATCGCCACGGGTGTTTTCGGGCGTTCCGACGACTTCGACTCCCAGACTGATTCCATTGTCCGCGTTCATACCGGCCGTTTGCGTTCGAAACTCGCTGAATACTACCTGACCGAGGGCGCCGAGGACCCCATCGTCATTTCGATCCCCAAAGGCAGCTATGCGCTGGCATGGCGATTTCGTGAGTCCGCCGCTAAGCCAATCGCCGAGGTTCACCTGGCGCCGGCGCCGGTCTCCGACAACCACGTTTCGACGCCAACTCGGCCGCGGTCATATTTCTCCCCGGCCGTTCTTATCGCCGGAGCGTTGTTGTTGGTGGCGCTCACAGCGCTAATCACATGGTTGGCTGGCCGAACGGTCACGCGCGAGAGCGAGAGTCCAGCCGTTCCTCAGGCGCTGAAAACATTCTGGCGTCCTTTTGTGGGCGCTGGCGACATCCCGCTGGTGGTTTACTCGAATCTGCGGTTGGTCGGATCGCTGGACGGCGGCTTGCGGGAGTTCGACCCGAAACTGGATGCCAGGCAACCCGTTCTGGATACCTACACGACCATCGGGGAGGTCAGTGGAGTCTTTGAAATCAGCAGATTGCTGACTCTTCTCCACCAGCCCTTGCGAGCCAAGCACGGCGCGCTCCTCACCTGGGACGAAGCCAGGGACCGCAATCTGATCTTTGTAGGCGGGCCGCTGGCGCAGACTCCGTTGAGTGAAGTGCCGATTCTGACCGAGTTTGAGTTCCGCAACCGCCGTGCCGGGATTCCCGGTCCCTCCGGGGCCATCCTGAACCTGCACCCCCGCACGGGCGAGTCCTCTATTTATTTTGGGCCCCAGAAGCGCCCGTTTGACTTTGACTATGCGGTAGTGGCCCTCCGGCCATCGGTCAATCCAAGCCATCGCACGCTGGCAGTGGCCGGAATCACCGAGTATGGCACGCAGGCCGCGGCCGAGTTCGTCACCCGCGAGGATTCCGTGCGAATCCTCCTCGCGAGGCTCAACGTCAAGCCCGGAGGCAGCCTTCCAATGTTTGAGGCACTCCTCCGAACCACCATCCGGGGCGGAGTTCCGATCGAATCCGAGCTTCTCGCGGTGCACGCCCGCTAGCTTCAGGTTACAGTAGATCCACCGGAATGTTACCGCGCCGATACCTGGAAAGTACTGGCTCGGCGGCCCTGCCAGCGTCCGTACGCACCTGAGCAGGCAACAAGTTACATCAGATAATACGCGATTTAACGCTTGATTTCACTTCCATGAAGCCGCCTCGAAGAGTAGTATAAACACACTAAGGGGCAGAAGCAGCTATAGACGTATCAGATCGCCGCATGCCTTGGTGTGTAGCGAACTGTGCGATTCCACAGCTCCTGATGGGACGGCTGGTCCGATTCCCGTAGGAACCGAATCGTAGTAAGCCCCGCGGTTTGAAGACTATGCTGGTCCATCATCAAGCGCCATGTACGGCAGACCCTGCAAGCGAAGGATCTGTCGCGCCCGGCGGAAGCAACTGCATCCCGCAGAAGCAACTGCATCGAAAGGGGTCAATCATGCAAGAATCAGTGTTCCCGAACTCGTTTTCGGGAAGACTCAGGCATTTCACAATTCTGGCAGGGCTGTGTCTCGCAGTCCTGATACTTTGTCAATCACCCGTATATGCGGTGACCACGGGTTCCTTGAGCGGAACGGTCACTGATAGTTCAGGCGCGGTCGTCCCGGACGCCAAGGTAGTTCTGAAGGACGAAGGCCAGCAGACCGTTCGTGAATCGGTCTCTAACGGCAGCGGGTTCTTCGACTTCGAGGCGGTTCGGCCTGCCAACTACACCTTGACGGTGTCGGCGGCGGGTTTCACCACCTGGGAAGAACGCGGCATCCAGTTCGATCAGGGCGCCAGTGTTACGGTTCCGAACATTGTCCTGCAGGTGGGCGGCACCAAATCGGAAGTCGCCGTTGTTGCGGCTAACGATGTCATCGTGCCCACCGACACCGGGCAAATCAGCACCACACTGAATCAGCAGATGATCTCGCAGATCTCTCTGGCCGGCCGCGACGCCGCCGAGCTGATCAAGATCATGCCGGGCATGGGTTCCACCAACGGTCTGAGCAACACCTCTCCCTTCGACCAGACCCACGGTACGGCCAGCAACACCGGTCCCATCGGCGCCTACAGCGGTAACGGATCACAGCCTAACGGCTCCATGACCATGACTTCGGATGGCGCCAACCTGCTGGACCCGGGCAACCAGGGAACCCAGACGTCCAATATCAACAGCGACCAGACTGCTGAGGTCACCATGCTCACCTCCGCCTTCGGCGCGGAATTCGCCAAGGGCCCGATCACCTTCCAGGCCATTGGCAAGAGCGGCGGCGCGCAGTTCCATGGACAGGGCTACCTTTACGAGCGTAACGGCATCATGAATGCCGAAGACTCCTACCTGAAAAGTCAGGGAGTCGCCAAGCCCGAGGATCACTATTATTATCCGGGCGGCGATTTTGGCGGACCTGTTCTGATTCCGGGCACGCATTTCAACCATGATCGCAACAAGCTGTTTTTCTACTCGGCGTTCGAGTACATGTGGCAGCAACAGGCTGGGTCGCTGAACAGTTACTTCATCCCGACGCCGCAGATGATGGCCGGCAACTTCAGCCCATCCTATCTGGCCAGCCTCGGTCCGAACGTCGCGTCATTGCGCGGCGGCTCTGACGAATCCTCGCTAGGCGGCAACTGCGGATGCGGCACCATCTATCCTGGCGGCATGATCCCGGCGCAGGACCTGGATCCGAACTCGGCGATCTACGATAAGCTCTACCCGGCAATCAATGCCGACCCGACCGCCAACTCCCAGGGAGCGAACTTCGAGTACCTGGTGGCCCCGCCGCAGAATCGCTGGGAACTCCGGCTGCGCGGCGACTACAATATCAGCGATAACACCAAGCTGTTCTTCTCGTGGAATCGCCAGGATGAATCCGACCAGAACCCCATCAGCATTTGGTGGAGTCTCCCCGGTGGTCTGCCCTATCCGACCACTCAGGACGCCAATCAGGTATCGGAAGTGTACAGCTCGAACCTGACCCACGTGTTCTCCCCAACTCTGACCAACGAGTTCGTGTTCGCCGACGCCACCTTCCTGAATCCGATCAACCTTGGCAACCCTGCCGCGGTGGATCCCAGCAAACTGGGATTTAACATCGTGGGCCTGTACCCGTTTGTGGGTACGCCTCAGATTCCCAACGTATTCAGCTGGGAAGGTTTCGCCGGATTCTCCGCCTATAACTATGGCGACAAGGGCTTCTCGGCAGGCTTCGGCAAGTTGTCGCAGGCGCCCAACATTTCCGATAACATCAGCAAGGTGTGGGGAACTCACACCATGAAGGCTGGCGTCTATTGGGACTATGCTCGCAACCAGCAGACCGCTGGCGGCCTGCAATTTGCCACGCAAGGCGCTTCAGGCTTCGAGAACTGGGGCGCGACGAGCACTGGCAATCCGTTGGCTGATTTCGTCACGGGCCGCGTAACCGATTTCAATCAGGCGAGCGGCTATCCGACGGACGACATGAAGTACTACCAATACTCGTTCTACGCCCAGGATTCCTGGAAGGTTAACCGTCGGCTGACCCTCACCTACGGTATCCGCTTCGACCATATGGGCAACTGGGTTCCCAACGGAACGCCAGGCCTGGCGGTTTGGGATGCGGCTACCTACGTGCAGTCACCCACGGCGCCCGCGTATACCGGTCTGCAGTGGAATGCCATTAATTCCAGCATTCCCACCTCCGGCTTCCCGTCGAAGGCGTTCTTCTATGAACCGCGCGTCGGTGCCGCATACGACTTGTTCGGCAACGGCAAAACGGTTCTTCGTGGCGGTTTCGGCGTATATCGCTACCAGCTCGCCTATAACTCCGTTTCGGGTGGCGCTCTCAACGACCCACTCGGGTTGGAGTCGAACTCTACGACTTGGGGCTGTTGCGTGGGCTGGGAGCAGTTCAACCAGTACACCACAGCGCTGGGACCGGCCGGCTTGGGCACCAGCGTCGGAGGCATCCTCCAAATGGGTGACAACCGCACGCCGAACACCCAGACCTACAACTTCACCGTTTCACAGCGCGTCCCGTGGAACTCCGTTGCGGAATTCCAGTATTCGGGCAACAGAAGCCAGGACCTCCTGATTGACAGCGGCTTGGCGAATATCGACAAGATCCCCGTCGGAGCTTTCTACGGGCCAGATCCGGTTACCGGCGTGGTCCAGAACCCGAACTCGACCGGCTTCAACGCCGGCCTCGATTACTACCCGCTGCGCGAATACTCCGGGATGACACTGGTCACCCACGGCAGCTATTCCAATTACAACGGGTTCATCGCGACGTGGCAGAAGCAAACCGGCCGCGTTACATTCACTACGAATTACACCTTCAGCAAGGCATTGGGCACCCGCGACGGCGAAACCGACAACGGGGCCGGCCAGGGCCAGCTGTTGGATTCGTTTAACCTCGCCAACAATTATGGCGTGCTCGGGTTTGACCATTCGCAGATCATCAACGCTGCGTATGTAATCAATTTGCCGAGTCCGGTTCACGGCAACATGTTCCTCGGTGGCGTCGTGAACGGATGGGAACTGTCGGGTATCACCCAGTTCTCCAGCGGTGCTCCAATTCAACCGAATACGGTTCAATTGGGTGCCGAATTCCCGAGCACCTTCGATGGATATCAATACGGTCAGCAGGGGTGGTTCGGTACCACTTCCATGCAACTCGGCAACCCCACCTTGGTTGTAACCTGCAACCCGGGCGCGGGCCTCAGTTCGGGCCAGTATTTCAATCCTGCCTGCTTCGCTCCGGAAACTACCCCGGGCCAGCAGGGAACCCTCATCTGGCCGTACATCAAGGGTCCTGCGTACTTCAACAGCGATCTTTCCATGTACAAGAACTTCGCGTTCAAGGAACACCAGAACCTGCAGTTCCGGTTCCAGGCGTACAACTTCCTGAACCATCCGCTGGAAAGCCTTACCGCGAACGGTGCCGACCTTCAGCTCGACTACAATGCCAACAACACGCTGTCGACGACCAACATCAACGCAGAGACCAATGGAAAGGCTCTGAATACGCTTGGCCGGCGCGTGATCATGATGAGCTTGAAGTACAACTTCTAAGCCGGTTCCCACGGAACCGCAACTGAAACGGGGGTGGCGAAAGCCGCCCCCTTTTTTTATGCTCGGAATGTCATGATGACAACCCGCGGTTCTGCCTTCGCCGCAGCGGCGGTGCTCGGCGCATCCCTTTTGTTTTGTGCCGCCAGCCCGCCCGCCCACTCGCCTATCCGCTTTTCCCTCTCCCGGATTCCGTTTCATTTGGAGAACGGCGAGGTGACAGCCCGCCACGTCCCGGCAACCATGGCCGGCGGAGTGGCCGTCTTCGACTACAACAAAGACGGGCGCCCGGACATCTTCTTTACCAACGGCGCGAATCTCGCCACATTGACAAAGGATGACCGCAAATACCGGAACCGTCTGTTCCGCAACGATGGCAACGGCGTGTTCACCGACGTCACTGACAAGGCCGGCGTCGCTGGAACGGGCTTCGACGACGGCGTCGCCGTCGGTGATTATAACAACGATGGCTACCCGGACCTCTTCGTGGCCGGTGTCCATCACAACACGCTCTATCGCAACAATGGCGACGGAACATTTACTGACGTCACCGCGAAGGCGGGCCTGAGCCGCCCTGATTCCCAATACGGACCTCTATGGGCGATCACCGCGGTCTGGGTGGACGTCAACAACGACGGTCTGCTCGACCTTTTTATCGTCAATTATCTGCAATGGGACTACGCCACCGAGCCCCTCTGCGAGTACAAGGGCGCGAGCGACTACTGCAATCCGCGGAAGTACAAGGGCCTGCCCGATCAGTTGTTTCTCAACAAAGGGGACGGAACGTTCGAGGACGTCTCGGAGAACTGGGGAATTCGCGCGCACCTCGGCAAGGGGATGGGTGTCGGGATGGCGGATTATGATTTGGACGGGCGGCCTGACCTGTTCGTCACCAATGACGCCTCCTACAATTTCTTTTTTCACAATCTGGGCAACAAATTCGAAGAGACCGCATTCCAGAACGGCGTCGCGCTGGCGGAAGACGGCAACATGATCTCCGGAATGGGATTGGATTTCCGCGACTTCGACAACGACGGCCATCCGGATATTGCCTTTGTGGCTCTTGCGAATCAGACATTTCCACTCTTTAAGAATATGGCCGGCAAGGAGTTTCGGGAAATCACCACTCCCAGTGGGATGCGCGCGCTGAGCTTGCCCTTTTCAGGCTTCGGTGCGGGGCTCTATGACTTTGACAACGATGGGTGGAAGGACCTGTTTGTCAGCCGTGGAGACGTCCTGTCCCGGGCGATGCCCGGGCAGTCTGTGGACCAGCCGAACACCGTTTTTCGGAACCTCGGCGCGGGTGGCAAGTGGCAGGCGCTCACCGGAGAGGCTGGCTTTGACGCGGCGCCGCCAGTCCGTCACCGTGGCTGCGCTTTCGGCGATCTGGACGGAGATGGGCGAGTGGACGTGGTTGTCACTGGCCTTCAGGCGGACGCCGAGATCTGGATGAACCGCAGCGAAGGGGCCGGCCACTGGCTGGACATCGCCCTGGAGGGCACCGAAAGCAACCGTGATGGTATCGGCGCGCGGATCAAGCTGGTCACCAGGACCGGCGCCCAATACAATCACATGACCAGCAGTGTCGGGTACGCATCGTCGAGTTATGGCCCGGTACACTTCGGGTTGGGTGCGGATACCAAAGCCGAATCCATCGAGATCCACTGGCCGTCGGGTATCGTCCAGACTCTCTCGAATGAGCCCGCCGATCACGTTCTCAATGTGAAGGAGCCCCGGCGCTCGGCGTCATTGCGCCTTTCTCCTGCTGTTCGGCGGTAAGGCGGTCCACGATGGCCCGCTCCTTTGCGCCATCGTTGGGCCTGTGGACGCGATAATACAGCGCCGCAAGCTCCACGTGGAGCTGCAGCCAGTCCGGGTTGCCGCGCTCCACCGTCTCCATGTCCCGCACGGCGGCGTCCAACTGGCCCTCGGCGCGCTCCACTCGCGCCATCTCGAACCGTGCCAGAGGAGATGACGGGCGAAGCTGAAGGGCCCGCTCCACGTGCTGCTTCGCGCCGTCCATGTCTCGCTCCAGGTTCAGTACGGCCCCCAAATTCAGATGCGCATCGAAGTCCTTGTCGTCGGCTGCGACGGCCTTGCGTAAGGCCGCAATGGCGCCCTCGTTGTCGCCCAGGTCCTGCAGTACCTGGCCCTGCAGCGTGTACAGGCCGGGGAGACGTGGATTGACCCGCGCGGCGGCATCGGCGTACTTTTTCGCTCGTTCGAAGTAGTTCAGATGAAAAGCGGTGTTGCCGGCCAGCAGCCAGGCCTCCGCGCTGTCCCGCCCCTCGGCAACCTTTTCTACTCGAACAAGGCCATCGGCCGCGCGTCCCGCATGGATCAGTGCCAGCCCGAGCGCCCACGCGAGATCGAGATCGTCGGGATGGGCTTCTTCGAGAGGGGCCAGCACCGCGATGGCGTCTCCGTCATGCCCCTGGCGCGAGTAGCACTCGCCCAACAGCGTGGCGATGCGCACATCGTCGGGATTGGCTTCATGGAGGGGCTTCAGCTCTCCGGCCGCGCCAGGCATGTCGCCCTTCTTGTAGTAAGCGAGGGCAAGATTCAGGCGCAAGCCGGTATTGCCGGGAAGCCGGACCAAAGCCGCCCGGTACTGCACGATGGCTTCGTCAAACCGCCCCATGTGCGCAAGAGCCGCGCCAAGGTTCGCGCGTACCTCGGCTGCGTCCGGCCGAAGCTTGATGAGATCCTGATATTTGCTGACGGCCTCCGCGTCGTCCCCGCGCCGCTGCGCCGCCACAGCGTCGTGGAACAGTTGCTCAGGCGTGGGCGACTGGGCGGCAGCGGCGCCGAAGAGGAGAAAGAAGATGATGGGCGCGATGCTGCGCATCATCTTTCAGAATAGCCTGCGAGCTTCAGAATCGCCCGCAAGGCCGCGGCAGGCTGCCCGCCAGCCTCCACTTACAATGAGGAAAGCTCATGCACCTTTCCCGCCGTGAACTTCTCGCCGCGCTCGGAGCGACTGCATTCGCGCAGCCCGCGCCCGGCTTTGCCATTTTCGAAATCGTAACCGCGCAGAAAAGCGGCATTACGTGGGTTCACGACAACGGCAAGTCCGTGGAGCGCTGGCTTCCGGAAGCCATGTGCTCCGGTTGCGCCTTTCTCGATTACGACAACGATGGCTGGATGGACATCCTGCTGATCAACACGGGCCCCAGCGCTTTCCACCATCCAACCAATTCACCGCACAACGCCTTGTACAGGAACAACCGGAATGGCACATTCACCGACGTCACTAAGAAGGCGGGGCTGGAGGCCGCCCGCTGGGGCGAAGGCGTGGCGGTAGGCGATTTCAATGGTGACGGATATCCGGACCTCTACTTCACCTGCTACGGTGACAACGCGCTCTACCGCAATAACGGCGACGGTACGTTCACCGATGTGACCAGCCAGGCCGGTGTCGCGAAAGGGGGCTGGTCGACGTCTGCGGTCTGGTTCGACTATGACAACGACGGGAAGCTGGATCTATTTGTATGCGGTTTCGTCGATTACAGCGGGCCTCATCCAAAGACGTGTGGCAGCGACGAGCAACACAAGTACTCCTATTGCACGCCGACCATTTTCGAGCCGCGCCTGAGTGTGCTGTATCACAACAACGGAGATGGCACCTTCACCGAGACGGGTCATTTGACGGACATCGGCAAGAACCCCGGCAAGGCGCACGGAGTGGTGGCAACCGATATCAATAACGACGGTCTGATGGACCTGTTCGTCACCAACGACACCGTGCCCAATTACCTATATGCGAATCGTGGCGGCGGGAGGTTCGAAGAGATCGGCATTTCCGCGGGCGTAGCCTACAATTCCGACGGGCGGGCGCGCTCGGGAATGGGCGTGGATTCCGCCGATTATGACAACGACGGCCTGCAGGATTTATTCGTCGCCAATATCGACAGCGAGCGTTTCGCAATCTATCACAATGACGGCAGCGAGACTTTTTCGGATAGAGGGGACGAAACCGGAATCGGCAAAGACACCTTTTATCTAAGCGGCTGGGGGCTGAAGTTCTTTGATTACGATAACGACGGCACGGTCGACTTGTTCCTCGCCAATGGGCACCCCAACGATATGGTGGACGAGCTTCTGAAGAATGTAACTTGGGCCGAGCCGCCGCTCCTGTATCACAACGATGGAAAGAAATGGACCAACGTCAGCAGCCAGGCCGGTCCCGCCTTCAGCCGCCACTGGCCCGCGCGGGGAATGGCCATCGGCGACTACGACAACGACGGCGCAGTGGACGTATTGATCAACAACAGCGGAGCGGCGCCGCTGCTGCTGCACAACCAGGTGGGGGCGCGGAACAACTGGCTCGGGCTGCGTCTGATTGGGACCACGGCGAACATCGACGCCGTGGGCGCGCGTGTTACGTGGGGGTTCGGGGGAGTCACTAGGAGCCAGCTCAAAGTGGGAGGCGGAAGCTATCTGTCAGCGCACGATCCACGCGTCGTGTTGGGTATAGGTCAGGCGAAGAAGCTGGATTTCGTCGAAATCCGATGGCCGCTACCCTCCAGGCGCGTGGACCGGTTCACTTCGGTGCCGCTCAACCGGTACATTACGCTCCGCGAAGGGAAGGGGATCGTTGGCTAGTTCTTCGGTGGCTTCCGAACCGCGACGGTAACGGAGAGGGGCCAGTGAATGGCTAGTGCGCGGGGTTGAGGTCCGGTTTGGGGTTCAGCTTCTTAATAATGGCGCTCTCGGCGTCGCCGTCGGCCTTCCGATGCAGCCGATAATAGTTGGCGGCGAGCATAACATGCGCCTCGCGAAATTCCGGGTAGCGTTTGACCAGGTCCTCGAGGACGCGACAGGCATCCTCCCGCTTGTCTTGCGCGGTCAGGAGGTTGGCGAATTCCAGCAGCGCGGTAGGATCCTGAGGCCGCACCGCCAGGGCCCGCCGGAGATGCGATTCCGCTTCATCGAACTTGAGATCGTGCAGCGCCGCAAGGCCAACGCGGAGGTTAGCCGTGAAGTCGTTGGGATTAATCTCCAGTTCCTTTTGGAAGGCGGGAAGTGAGCCGGCGTCTTCCATAAGGTAGAGAACCGTCCCATACAACGAGTGAACTCCAGGCAATGTGGGATTCAGTTCGAGGGCGCGTTCAAGGTCTTTTCTCGCGCCAATGTTGTCCTCGCGGCGCATGCGTGCGGTGGCCATCAGCACGCGGGCCTCGGCCGAGTCGCCGTTCTTCAGAATGCGATCCATCACCTCCTGGCCACGATCCATGTGGTTGCTCCGCATCAGCGCGGACCCGTAGAGATAGGAGAAGGCCATGTCGTCGCGATAGTCGTTGTCAAGAGGCCCGAGCAAATCTATGACCTTGCTGTCGTCGCCCTGCTGCAACCAGCAGTCGGCCAGCAACAGGGTAATCTGCTTCTCTGCCGGCGCACTGGCGTGAAGAGTGGCGAATTCCGTCGCGGCCTGGGTAATGCGGCCGGCCTTGTAGTACGCCAGGGCGAGGTTCATACGAATCTGGAGCTGGTCCGGCTTGATGGCGAGGGCGCTTTCGTATTGCGCAATGGCCTCGTCGAAACGGCCAAGGTGAGTCAGGGCTGCGCCCAGGTTGGCGCGCACTTCGGCGACGTCGGGCCGAAGAGCGATCAGCGCCTGGTATTTCCGAACGGCGAGTTCGTAGTCGCCGCCCTTCTGGGCTTCCACGGCGTCGTGGAAAAGTTGCTCGGGGGTGGCATCCTGCGCGAGGCCTGTACAGATCAGGAACGCCATCAGGGCGAAAACGCGCATCCACTTCAGGATAACGGACGGGCGTCTGCGGGATACAATACCGGACCACAACGAAATGACAAGGTAAAATGGGGAACGCCACTACCGATGAAGCCTCTGTGCGCCAGCGCCCTATTGTTAGCAAGTCTGTTATCGGCACAGAATCCCCCGCCTGTGAGCTTTGACGATCTTTCCGCACGCGCCCTGTCGGAAGTGGACAGCAACCCCGCCGAAGCAGTGTCGCTGTTCCAAAAGGCCCTTGACATGCGCCCATCATGGCCGGAAGGCTGGCTATATATGGCGAGCGACCTGTATGCATTGCAGCGATACGCCGAGGCCCGTGATGCCTTCCGGAAGGGGATCGCAGTGGCGCCGCAAAACGGCACGGAGTATGGGTTCCTCGGGCTGGCGGAATACGCGCTCGGGGACTTCAACCAGGCCCTCATTGATATCGGCAAAGGAGAAGCGCTGGGGCTGGGGCCGAACATCCAGTTCGAGACCGTGGTGCGGGTGCACGCCGCTCTGGTGCTGATTCGCGCGCAAGCTTATGACGAAGCGCTTGCGCAGGTGGGGCCCCTCGCGGGCAAGAACGTGAACACTCCGGAATTGATCCAGGCGATCGGTCTTTGCGAGCTGACGTTGGGGCGGACGCCTGAGACGTTATCCGCGCGCGAGCGGGCGGTCGTCGATCTCGTGGGCAAAGCGGCCTGGGCTAACCGGAACCGTATGTCCACGGAGGCCACGGAAGGGTTCCGCGAACTGATGGCGAAATACCCCGACGACCCCGGCGTTCATTATGCCTATGGCGTATACCAGATGGAGCTCGATCAGCATGTCGCGTTGGCGGAGTTCGAAAAAGAGCTGAAGGCTAACCCCGAGCACTGGCCTTCCATGCTGGTCGTCGCCTTCCTGAAGACGAGGAATGGTGAGCCCGAAGCGGCTATCGAATCTGCGCGGAAGGCGATGCGCCTGGGGCCTGCCAGGGATCGTTGGATCAGCCAGACGGCCATCGGACAGGCGTACCTCAGCATGGGCGAGCCCGAGAAAGCCATGCCGGAACTGGAGGCCGCGGTGAAGCAGCAGCCCAGCAACGACTCCATACATTTCCTGCTGGAGCAGGCTTACCGCCTGAGCGGCCGGAAAGAGGACGCAAAACGAGAGAAGGACGAGTACGTGCGTTTGAAAGAGCAGCAGGATCCGCTAATGGTGACAAGTCCTCCAGGCATGAGCGGCGAGGGCGCTACGGATTCGGCTCGGTGACAGGAACGATGCGGTCGGCGGCCACGTTATGGAGAACCTGCCGGATGCCGCTGGGCCACATGATCTGAATCTCCCTGGCCGAAGCGGACGATCCCAGACCAAAATGCACGCGCGAATCGCTGGATGATGCATAACCGGCGCTGGTGGTCACGTGGTTATACTGCACCGAACCGTCCGCCGCGGTGAGTTGGATTCTGGCGCCGATGCCCATACGGTTGCTCTTCGTGCCGCGGAGGTTGAGCAGCAGCCAGTGATTGCTGTTGCGCGTGGTGTTGTGAAAGATTTTCGCCTGTCCGTTAAGCACGCTGACCACGACGTCGATGCGGCCGTCGTTGTCCAGATCGCCGAAAGCGGTTCCCCGGTGGACCGCCGGAAGCTGAAAGTCGGGTCCGGCGGTGGCGCTTACGTTCTGAAACTTGCCGTTGCCCAGATTGCGAAACACCGCGTTCGGCTCGTCGTGATGCCGAGCCGAGAATAACTCTACGTTGTCCAGTACGTTGGACCGTGCCACGAACAAGTCCTTCCAGCCGTCGTTGTCCAGATCGAAAATGCCGTTCGACCAGCCGGACATTCCGGCCGTCTCCAGTCCCAGACCGGCGAACGCCGTGCCCTCGATGAACTGGCCGTGGCCCAGGTTTCGGTAGAACGGGAAAGTCTGCTTCTCCAGAGCGGTAATCCAGAGATCGGGCCGGCCCGTGTTGGACACATCCCGAAAGTCCGCCCCCATGCCGGAAATCGCGTTGCCCGATTCCGCCATGGCCACTCCGGCGTCGAGCGCCACCTCCTCAAACCGCTTTCCGCCGATGTTATGGAAGAGCTGATTGGGCGCGGCGTCGTTGGCCACGAAGACATCCGTGAATCCATCGCCGTCATAGTCGGCGATGGCTACGCCCATCCCCCGGCCGAGAGACTTGTCAAGGCCCACCTCGGCGGAGACATCGGTAAACGTGCCGTCTCCATTGTTGCGGTACAGCGTGTGCGGAAGCGGTCCGTAAGCCCGCGGGTTACAGAACGTATGAGCGCCGTTCTGCAGGCAGGGCTTCTCGGTGCCCGGATCCCATTGGCAGTAATTCGATACGAACAGGTCCAGCTTCCCATCGTTGTTATAATCCAGCCACGCGGCGGATGTGGACCACATCTTCCGGCCCTGATAAGAGCCTCCACCTACCCCGGCTTTCGCGGTTACATCGGTGAACGTGCCGTTGCCGTTGTTGTGAAACAACTGGTTGCCGTTGACGTTGGCGAGGTACAGGTCCGGCCGACCGTCATTGTCGTAATCGCCGACCGCGACGCCCATGCCGTAGCCCGCTCCCCCGAGGCCGGCCTGGTCGGTGACGTCAGTGAAGGTGAGGTTGTGGTTGTTGCGGAAGAGGCGGTTCTTGTACTGCGGCCCCTCCTTGATCAGAGAAGGCATTCCCGCGCCGTTCACGAAATAGACATCCAGGTACCCATCGCCGTCATAGTCGAGCACCGCCACACCGGCCACCATCGTCTCGGGCTGATGCTTGAGGGGCTCCGGGTCGGCGTCGGTTACGAAGTGGACTCCGGCCCGCTGCGCGATTTCCTCGAATGTAATGGGGCCGAGCGCGGGAGAGGCCGCCAGAAGTGCCAGTGCGGCTATCGCAAGGGCCGCAGCCAGCAGACGTGAAACACGCATTTATCTGAGAGTGTAGCGCACCCCATTCCGGGCGCTTCGGGAGTAGTATATATGCATGCGTACTACCATCCTCCCTGTTGCGGTGGCATTTTGCCTGCTTTTCCCGGCAATGCGTTTGTCGGCGCAATCCCCGGAATCCCCCTCTACGACGACGGTTAATGTAAACGAGGTCTCGCTCGATCTCATCGTGCGGGACGCCAAGGGAAAGGTTGTGCGCAACCTTGGCCCTAACGATCTCCACATACTGGAAGGCGGCGTGGAGCAAAAACTTGAGACCCTGCGCTTCGTCGAAGGACGCGATACCACGGCGGGACCGGCCGGCGGAGCCGAGAAGGCGACGCCGCTGCGGACCAGCAATCTGGTCTGTATCGTCTTCCACAACCTGGACGTAAAGACGCGCAGGTTTGCTACTGCGGCCGTCGAGGAGTTCATGGCGAAACCACTTCCGCCAGGCACATGGGTCGGCGTATTCAACCTCGGCGCGGGTCTCACTGTATTGCAGCAGTTCACCCAGGACCGCAATGTAGTGCTGCAGGCATCACGGAGAGCCTATACTGGCGTCAACCCGGACTTTGCCATGAGCGCCTCGCTGGTCAACAGCGCGAACCCGACGGAGATGAGCGTGGTGGGCGCCGGCGCCGGGGGCGGGGCCGGAACCAATGGGAGTAGTGGCGCTCTGACGATTGGCGGAGGCGAACTCAGCAACGCAACCGTCAATGGAGCGGATGCATCCACCGACCAGACCGCCAACGTGGCCCGGGGCGAGGCAGCGGCTGATCGCCAACAATTCGGGGGGATTGCGGGTCAGCAGACTCTGGACCAGATGCAAAGGATGTTGCGGCAACTGGGAAGCCTGCCGGGCCATAAGACTATCCTGCTGCTCAGCACCGGCATGAACACTACCGGTGTGGAACAGGACAAGTTCAAGGGTCTGGTTACTTCGGCCAACAACGCGAACATGAACATCTATGCTTTTGACATCAATGAGCTGGACATGAATACCGCCGCGGGCGCCGGCAATAACCTGACGCAGACCGCCGCCACGTCGAGCACGCGCACAGGCATAGGAGGGTCCCAAACGTCAATGGATGACGCAGCGGCCGTTGCGCGTGAGGGCGATGTATTGCATGACGCCGTACGCAGCTCGAACATGGATGCTCCTTTGCGTGCGCTGGCGGAGGGTACAGGCGGCGCTTTCGCATCCGGGAGCGACATGCGAAAGCCGTTTCAGCATATCGTCGACGACCTTGGGGCGCACTACGAGGCCGTCTATCATCCGGCGTCCGATGTCTGGGATGGGCGCCTGCGCACGATTGAAGTGAAAGCGCGCGCCGGCCTCACCGTGGAAAGCCGCAAAGCGTATTTCGCTCTCCCCAATCCACAGGACCTCAAAGCTTACGATACCCAGGCGTTGATCGCGCTGGGCACAAACCCGTCGCCGCATGCGTTCGATTTCGGCGCCGAGGCCTATCAGTTCCGCCCGGAGGGGGCTGCTTCCCAGTACGCGGTAGCCTTTGCTCTGGATGGTTCGAATATAACGGCCACTGCGATCCCCGGACAGAAGGAAAACCGCCTGCACGTTACGCTACTCGCCCTGGTCAAGGATTCCAAGGGCCAGGTGGTGGACAAGCTGAGCCGTGACTATCCGCTCACCATCGCCGACGACAAGTTGGAGCAAGCCAAAGGCCAGACCTTGAACGCTACACTCCCATTCCAGATTGGTCCTGGCAAGTACACGGTGGAAACAGCGGTGGTGGACTACGAAGGCCGCCGGGCCAGCACCGGCACCCTGCAGATCGATAATGAGGAGCGTAAGGGAATCGGGATTAGCAGCGTTGTGCTGGTGAGCCACGCCGAAAGCGTCAGCGGCAAAGCGGATACCTCCAACCCCTTCGAGTTCGGAGGGAACCGCGTGGTGCCGATGCTGGCCAGCACGCTGAAGCCCACCGACCAGCCGAAGGTGTATTTTGTCGTCTATCCCGACAAGTCGAGCGCGGAGAAACCGCAGATCCAGGTGGAATTTCTCGTCGGGGGCGAGTCGCTGGCCAAACAGACCGCCGCTCTGCCGGCGCCCGACGATACGGGCGCCGTCCCCATGGTGGTTGGCACGGTGGTTAAACCAGGCGACTGCGAACTGAAAATCACCGCGGTTCAAGGGAACGATTCGGTGACGCAGAGCGTCAAATATACCGTCGCCGACCAATAGATTTCCGCGCGCGCAGGCTTGCGGATACGCCCTTCGGGTCCAGCGTTGGCGCAGGAAAGGGAAACCGTCGGAATTATGCAGAGGTTCATTCCCGCTCTTGCGTGCTCGGTCTGTCTGATATTTGCCGATTCCGCCGGGGTGCAGACGGCCGCTCCTGCCGAGGCGGTACCCACCATTCATGCCACGGTAAATGAGGTATCGCTGGATCTGGTGGTCCGGGATAAGCACGGAAAGCTGGTAAAGAATCTCAAGCCCGGCGACGTGCAGATTTACGAGGACGGCGTCCTCCAGCAGCTCCGCAGTTTCCAATTGACCTCGGGTCACCCAGTGGAGCCGGCGCCGGCCGGCGGCGCTGCGAAGCCGGGTTCGCCCGCGTTGCCGCTCCGTAAGGTCAACCTGGTGTGTATTGTGTTTCACAATCAGGGCAATCTGGACGTAAGCATGAAGAAGTTCACCATGGGAGCCGTTCAGGAATTCCTGCAGAGCAATTGGCAACCTGACACCTGGGTGGGGGTCTTTGCTCTTGGCTCACGCCTGAGTGTGCTTTATCCATTCACGACAAACCGCGCTGAAATTATGCGGGCGGCGGCCAGGGGGTTCAGCGGGGGGACCTTCCAAATGGCCAAAGTGGCCGACGCGGTTCTCAACGGTACGCCCAATTTGGACGTGGTGCAGGGGACCTCGAATACGGCGGCGCACACGGGTGGAGGAGTGGAGACGCTGACCACCGGCCAACTGAACAACGCGGCGATTTTGGACGTGACCCAGGAAACGGGTCTGGCCGCGGGAGCTCAGCAAGGGGATCTGGTGGACCAGCAGCGGGAGTTTGGAGGCATCCAGGGGATGCAGTCGATCGATCAGATGAAACTGATGATCGGGCAAATCGGACAATTGCCGGGACACAAAACAGTGCTGATGCTGAGTCCCGGGCTTCCCAGCAATGGCGACCCGGAGTTGTTCGAAACGGTTCTCAACAAGGCGAGGCAGGCGGACGTCAGCGTTTACGCTCTGGATACGAATGGCCTGAGCGAGAATTCCAATGCCCTGGCCGCGAATCAGGGGATCTCGTATGCCGGTTCGGTGAGCCAGCAGCAGGGTCGGATTTCAGCGCCTCTTCCCAACGCCACGGTGAACAGCCAGAGCAACACCATGGGATCGGTGGGAGCTGAAGCGGAGCAGATGCGGCAGGACGACTACGTGAACGACGCCGTCCGCAGCAGCGATTCGCAGGCGCCGCTCCGCGCGCTTTCAGAAGGCACCGGCGGCTTCCTGATAGGCGGGACCAACGATTTCCGAAAGCCGTTTCAGCAACTGGTCGCCGACGTGGGCACGCACTACGAAGCCGTGTATCGTCCCACCTCCGATAAGTACGATGGCCACCTGCGGAAGATCGAAGTGAAGCTGGCTCGCGCCGATTACTCGGTCGAAAACCGTAGCGGGTATTTTGCGATGCCCGAGATTCGTGGTTCGTCGGCGCTGGCGCCGTGGGAAGTCGCTGGTTTGACGGCGCTAAACAACGAGCCGCTGCCGCATGCTTTCGATTTCCGTTCGGCGGTCTATCGGTTCCGTTCCGAGAGCGCAACGGCCCAGGTTGGTGTCGCGTTCGAGTTGCCGGCGGCCAATTTAGCGGCTGTGCCGGAACCGGAGCGTAAAGATCACCGCCTCCACGTATCCCTGCTTGCGCTGGTGAAGGATGCCAATGGGCAGATCGTCGACAAGTTCAGCCAGGACTCGCCCTACGACATCCCCGATGACAAACTGGCCGCGGTTCAGACTCTGCCCATCACCTGGACCCATCCGTTCGACCTGCCTTTTGGGCATTACACCGTGGAGACGGCGGTGGTGGATCGTGAAGGAAACCGGGCCAGCACCAGTGTGCTTCCATTCGACATTCCCGAACAGAAGGGACTCGGGCTGAGCAGCGTCATAGTGGTCGGGCAGGTGGCGCCGGTTAGGGGTCAGGCCGCTGCCGGCGACCCCTTTGAATTCTCCTCGGATCGCGTGACGCCTTTACTCTCCTCCACTTTAGCGAAGGACTCAAAGCCATACGTTTATTTCGTCGTGTATCCGGACAAGGCCAGCGCGGAGAAGCCAAAGCTCGGGGTGCAACTCCTGGTGGACGGAAAGGTGCAAGCACAGCAAACTGCGGATTTGCCGGCTGCGGATGCCACTGGAGCCGTTCCCATGGTCGTGCGAGCGGCGCTCATGCCCGGCGAGTGCGAGCTGAAAATCACCGCCATGCAGGGGAGCGCTTCAACTACGCAAAGCGTGAAGTACACCGGAGCGAAACCATAGGTTCTCCAACGTACGTTGAAAGGAGAGAGGCGCCAATGCGAAACTTCATGGTCGTCATTGTGGCGGTTCCCTGTCTGTTCCTGACACTTGCAGTGGCCCAGAATGGGCCCGCGGCAAACCCGGCTACAACTCCCACTATTCACGCCACGGTCAACGAGGTGGCCCTGGATCTTGTCGTCCGGGATAAGCATGGAAAGCTGATAAGTAATCTCAATCCTGGCGATGTCCAGATCTACGAAGACGGTGTCCTGCAGCATATCAACAGCTTCCGGCTGGAGGCGGGGCACCCGGTTGAAGCAAGCCAGCAAACCGGATCTGCTGAGGCCAAGCCTGCTGCGCCCACCCCGGCGCCGGCTCTTCCGCTGCGCAAGGTCAACCTGATATGCATCGTCCTGCACAACCAGGGCAATCTGGACGCAAGCATGAAGAAGTTCACGATGTCGGCCATTCAGGAGTTCCTGGTAAGCAACTGGCAACCAGACACCTGGGTGGGCGTGTTCAGTCTTGGCTCGCGCCTGAACGTGCTTCAGCCTTTCACTACCAACCGCAATGAGCTGCTGCGCGCGGCCGCCCATGGGTTCACGGCGGGCACCTTCCAGATGTCCAGGGTGGCCGACGCCGTTCTGAACGCCACCCCCAATGTGGACTATGTATACGGTTTTGCGACGGTGAGCGGGAACGGCGGCACGGGCGGAGCGGTCGAGGTATTGCAAACCGGCGGTCTCAACAACGCGGCGATCATGGACGTGACCCAGACTACCGGCCTTGCCCAATCGGCCCAGCGCGGCGATTTGGCGGACCAGCAGCGGGACTTCGGGCAGATCCAGGGGTCGCAATCATTAGACCAGGTTAAAGCAATGATCGCGGAATTCACCCAGTTGCCCGGACACAAGACCGTGCTCATGCTGAGCGCAGGGCTTCCCAGCAACGGCAATCCGGAGCAGTTTGAGGCGGTCCTCGAAAAGGCGCGAAAGGCGGACATCAGCGTCTACGCTCTCGATACAAATGGCTTGACGGAGAATTCGAACCTGCAGGCCGGGAGTCAGGGGTTATCGTATGCCGCGTCCCTTAGCCAGCAGCAGCAAGCGGTCACGAGCGACGACATGCCCATTCCCAACCGCCTAGTCCAATCCACGACCGGCGGCGCTGGTCAGACTGCGCAACTGGTCCGCCAGGACGACTACGTGCAAAACGCGGTGCGCGCCAGCGACCCGCAGGCGCCTCTGCGTGCGCTTTCGGAAGGCACCGGCGGGTTCCTGATTGGCGGCGGGAACGACCTCCGAAAGCCATTTCAGCATTTGATGGAGGACCTGGGCACGCATTACGAGGCGGTGTATCGCCCCACTTCCGACAAATACGACGGGCACCTGCGAAAAATCGAAGTGAAGCTGGCGCGCGCCGACCTGACCGTGGAAAACCGTCATGGATATTTCGCCGTGCCGGATTTCGGTGGCGTGCCGCTGATGCCGTTCGAAATGGCCGGGCTGACGGTACTGAACAGCAAGCCGCTGCCCCACGCATTCGATTTCCGAGCCGCCACCTACCAGTTCCGGTCCGAAAGCGCGGCGAATCAGGTGGGAGTCGCGTTTGAGTTGCCGGCGGCGAATATCACCGCCACCGCCGAGCCGGAACAGAAAGCGCATCGCTTGCATGTTTCCGTGCTGGCGCTGGTGAAGGATTCCAGCGGGCAGATTGTGGATAAGTTCAGCCAGGATTCGCCGTTCGAAATCCCCGACGACAAGATGGAGGCCATACAAAACCTGCCGATTACGTGGACGCACCCGTTCGACCTGCCCGCCGGACACTACACGGTGGAGACCGCGGTGCTGGACCGCGAAGGAAACCGGGTGAGCACCGGCGTTCAGCCGTTGGAAATTTCCGAACACAAGGGTCTCGGGATAAGCAGCGTCATGCTGGTCCGCCGGGTTGCGCCGGTGCAGGGCGAGCCGGACGCCTCGAATCCATTCGAATATGTGGACCGGCGCGTAGTTCCGCTGCTCAACACGTCTATGAAGGCGGACGCGCAACCGTCGGTGTACTTCGTGGTGTATCCGGACCCGGCGAGCACGGAGCATCCGATGCTGGGGGTGGAGTTCTGGGTGGACGGCAAGCTGGTAGCGCAGCAGACCACCGACTTGCCGGCCCCCGACGCGAGCGGAGCCGTTCCCATGACGTTGGGGGCAATGGTGAAACCAGGCCAATGCGAGTTGAAGATCACGGCACTGCAGGGGTACGCCATGGCCACGCGAAGTGTCAGGTACACGGTATCCGCTCAATAGACGGGCTTTGAGTCGGGCAGGGCCGTGCCCTGCGTGGCATCCGCCGGGCTGCGAAGATGCGGGGTCGTAGTCTTTCGGATCGCCGCCGTAAACGCGAACGGAAAGCGCTAAAATAGCGAGATGCGGCAGTCTCCTTTCCTCGTTGTTGGGAGCCTGTGCGGTTTGGTCGCATTTGCGGCCACGGCACAGGAAGTGCGCCCAGCAGACTCCGGACTAACCATCAAGGCCAGTGTGAACGAGGTACTCCTGGACCTCGTCGTGCGCGACAAGCACGGAAAGCTTGTGAAGAACCTCAAGCCGAGCGACGTCGAGATCTACGAAGACGGCGTCCTCCAGCCGGTTCGCAGTTTCCGCCTGGTCGCCGGCCCTGAAGCAGCGCCGCCCCAGGAGCCGCCGGCAGTCGCCGCGAAAACGGAACCGGCATCGATTCACCGGACGGGGTCAGCCGCCGGGCCTTTGCACACGCTGCATCTCATCTGCATCGTGTTCCAGAATCTGGATCCAAATACCAGGAAATACGCGGTGGAAGCAGTCCAGGAGTTTCTCAAGGAGGACTTGCCGCCTGGCACCTGGGTAGCCATTTTCAATCTGGGAGCGAACCTGACGGTACTGCACAACTTTACAGCGAATCGTGACGAATTGCTGCGCGCGGCAGGCAACGCCGGCACGGGTACCACATTGAGCTTCGTGAGCGTTGCCCAGGCCATTCTCAGCGCTCAACCCAACCTGGTGACGCAGACTTCGAGCGGAACTGCGGGTCCTGGCGGTAATTACAGCGAAACCGTGGATCTCAGCGGGGGCGACCTCAACCCCTATGCCATCAACGACGCCTCTGTCTCCACGGATACCGGGGCAAGCCTCCAGAGGGGCGATCTGGTGGAACAGCGCCGCGTCTTTGGCCAGATTGAAGGGATGCGTCAGACCGACCAGATCATCATGATGATTGACCAGCTCGGGAAATTGCCTGGCCGCAAGACCGTGCTGCTGTTGAGTCCCGGACTGGCGACCACCGGCGATGCGGACCGCTTCCAAACCATCTTGAACAAGGCCAATCGCTCTGATGTCACCGTCTACGCCGTGGATGTCAATGGCCTTACTCAGAATTCGAACACCCAGGCGAGCACGGCGGCCACCAGGCGTGTGGCGTACCTCAGCCAGAAACAAGCACAACTCAACCAGGGCTATTCGGACGCCATGATGGAGGAGATGCGCCAGGACGACTATTTGCATAACGCCGTGCGCACTTCAGACACCCAGGCGACTCTCCGTGCCCTTTCGGAAGGAACCGGGGGTTTTCTCATTGGGAACACCAACGACCTTCGGAAACCGTTCTCGCATCTGCTGGAGGACATGGATACGCACTACGAGGTTGTGTACGCGCCGGTCTCCGGGAAGTACGACGGACACTTCCGGAGAATCACCTACAAACTGGCCCGCACCGATCTTACCGTCGAGAGCCGCGCCGGCTACTTCGCCATGCCGGTTGTGGGACCGTCACCATCGCTGGCGCCGTTCGAGGTGATGGGTCTCATGGTTTTGGACGCCAAACCGCAGCCCCACGCGTTCGAATTCCACTCCGCCGCCTTCCAGTTCCGCCCCGAGAGCGCGACTTCGCAGTATGGCGTGGCCTTCGAAATGCCTGCTGCGAATCTGACCGCTACGGCCGAGCCGGAGCAAAAGAAGCATCGCTTGCACGCCTCCCTTCTCGCTTTGGTAAAGGACGCGAACGGGCAGATTGTCGACAAGTTCGGCGAGGACTCCAACTGGGAGATCGCGGACGATAAACTGTCCGCTGCGCAGGCGCAATCGATCACGTGGACGCATCCGTTCAACCTTCCTGCGGGCCATTACACGGTGGAAACAGCCGTTCTGGACCGTGAGGGGAACCGCGCGGGGACCAGCGTGATCGCGTTCAACAATCCGGACCGCAAAGGAATCGGCCTGAGTAGCATAATGCTGGTGCACCAACTGGAGGCAATCCAGGGCCAGGCGGACGCCTCCGATCCATTCCAGTTCGCCACCAACCGGATTGTCCCGGAACTTGCCCCCTCTCTGAACTCGGGGGGCGCACCCTACGTTTACTTCGTGGTTTACCCGGACAAGACGAGAACCGAGAAGCCGCAGGTTGAGGTGCAGTTTCTGGTCGATGGTGTTGTAGTGGCTGCCAGGACTTCCGATCTTCCGCCCGCCGATGCCTCCGGAGCAATTCCCATGGTGGTGGGCGCAGTGCGCAAACCGGGCCGATGCGAGCTCAAAATCGCCGCTCTGCAGGGGGGCGAACTGGCCGAGCAAAGTGTGACGTATACTGTGCCTTCGAAGTAGAAATGCGCCCGGCGATGCTTCCTAAAGTACTGATAGAAAACGGCCGATAAGGTAAAAGGGATTTGTCACTCCCTCGGCGATGTAAGCCGGAAACAGCCATGGGCCGACGGAATTCAAGAGACCTCGTATCTCCACGGAACTCGCGCAAAGCGGATCGCGGCACGCTCAGCCCGGCCGAAAGTCCCTCGCGCGGGCTCTCCCGCAAACGGGCGGCCTTCGCGTTTTTTCTTACCCTGCTTCTTTGGTCCGCGACGCCCGTTCAGGGTCTGGATCGGGATCGCGCCATCGATCAATACGGCCATAACGAATGGACCTCCCAGGATGGCCTGCCGGGAGAGAGCGTTTATCAGATCCAGCAGAGCCGCGACGGATACCTGTGGCTGAGAACCTCGACCGGACTGGTGCGGTTCGATGGTGTCCGCTTTGTGCTGGCCGTGCCGGAGGTCGGCGGCCGGGCGATCCACGAGCCTATCAAAGCGATCTGCCGCGGCGCCGACGGCGATTTGCTGGTGCGTACCTTGTCCAGGACGCTGATTTACAGGAACGGAACGTTTACCGACTATCGGCCGCCTGCCCCTCTTCCCGATGGAGACACAAGGGTCCTGTTCGAATCGAGCAGGCACGAACTGTTCGTCGGGTCCGACAACTTCATCTATAAGATCGGCAGCAAAGGTATGGAGCTCCTGAAGGGGGACACGAGCTATATCTCCGGTTTCCTCGAGGACACGAAAGGTACTGTTTGGATCGCCGGGCTGCTCTCGGTCTACACCTATCGCGACGGCGCGCTTTCGCAGGTCGGCGGCGATGCGAAGAATCATGCCCTGGCTCTCGCCCTGGCCGAGGACTCCGCAAAACACGTGTGGATCGGAACCGCGAACGGGATACGCCGGCTGGATGGCGCCGTACTCGCGTCACCGTTTGCCCAGCAGATTCAGTCGGAAGTGGGGGACATGCTGGTTGACCACCAGGGGAACCTGTGGGTCGGCACTACGACCGGTGGGATTTTTCGCATCACTGGAAACCGGGTTTCCTCATTTGACGCTCCTGCCGGCCTGACCGACAACCGTGTCCTCTCCTTGTATGAAGACCGCGAGGGCAGTCTGTGGGTAGGGACAGCCAGCGGGCTTGACCGATTCCGGGATACCAGCCTGACTACCCTCACGGTCCGCGAGAATCTTCCGTCCGACAGAGCCGAGAACATCGTGGAAGCGCGGGATGGCAGCGTGTACGTATTCTGCGCTGGTGGTGGACTGGCGCGTATTAAGGATGGCGTGGTCACCGCTTTCACAAAGAAAGATGGCTTGCCGAGCGCGTATTCGAATGGAATGTTTGAGAGCAGAGACGGGAGCGTCTGGCTCGGAACCAACCATGGGCTGGTGCGCTTTCGAGATGGAAAGCTGACTCCGTATCCCGCGCCAAGGATATCCGGGCGGTTCATCTCGGCCATCAGCGAAGACGATGAGGGCGTTATTGTCACCACCACCGAAGCGCTGGCGCTGCGATTGCGCAATGGCGACGCCGTGCCACTGACGATTCGAGGAAAGACCACGCCACTCTCCACGCCCGGGAATTACACGTTCACCATATACCGGGATCCATCCGGAACCCTATGGTTTGGCACCTCCCGTGGGCTGTTCCGGTTCGCGAAGGGGGAATCGCCGGATAAAGCCTGGCAGAAAGAGATCCCTTTCCCCGTCACAACAATTTCCGACGACGGGAGAGGCAATCTTTGGTTGGGCGGCAGAGTGCCCGGAGTTACCCGGCTCCGCATTCAGGACGGCCGTGTAACCCGCTATACGGAGAACGACGGGCTTTTTGATGATTACCCCAGCCACATCCTCGCCGACGGCCAGGCAAACCTCTGGATCAGCGCCGCGGGCGGCATTTACAGGGTCTCTCGGCAGGATCTGGATGACTTTGCGGATGGACGCATCTCCAGGGTCCGGACCACTCTGTACGGCACTGCCGACGGGATGAAGGCCGGTGAGGCTTCGCCGCCACTCGCGCAGCCCAGCGGCTGCCGCACGCGGGATGGACGTCTGTGGTTTTGTACGCAAAAGGGCGTTGTGATCGTCGATCCGAACCACCTCATGCAGAACCGTTTGGTGCCTCCCGTGGTTCTGGAGGAGGTCGTGGCCGACGGCAAGACGTTTACTCCGCGCGACGGTTTCCAGGTAGCCGCCGGAACCGACAGAATCGAATTCCACTATACAGACTTAAGCCTGCTGGTTCCCGTCCGGGATCAGTTTCGGTACCGGCTCGAAAACTACGATCATGACTGGGTGGATGCCGGTTCCCGCCGTGTGGCCTACTACACCAAACTCCCTCCGGGAACGTACCGGCTCCAGGTGACCGGCTCGAATAACGACGGAGTGTGGAATCAGGAAGGCGCATCCGTCAGTTTCGATCTGGAGCCGCACTACTATCAGGCCTGGTGGTTCTATGGCATCTGCATCTTCGCCGTGACCATGCTGGCGGTGGCCGGCCAAAAGCTGTATACACGCCGGCTGCGCGCGCGCGCCCGCGAATTGGGGCGTCTGGTGGAGGAACAGACCGGGGAACTGCGCAAGGCCAAGGATGCCGCCGAGTCCGCGAACCGGTCCAAGAGCGAATTTGTCGCCAACATGAGTCACGAGATTCGCACGCCGATGAACGGCATTTTGGGGACCACCGAACTGGCGCTGGAATCCGGGCCGGACCCTGAACAGAGCGAATACCTTGGCATGATCAAGGCCTCGGCGGACTCGCTGTTGACCATCATCAACGATATCCTGGACTTCTCCAAAATCGAAGCCGGGCGCCTCGATGTCGATTCAGTGGCCTTCGACCTGCGCGCAAGTCTAGACGACGCGGCGCGGACGCTGGCCATTCGCGCGCACCAGAAAGGACTTGAGCTGACCTGCGCAGTCCGGCCGGATGTGCCGTCCATGGTCGTCGGCGATCCAGTGCGCCTCCGGCAGATCGTCGTGAATCTGCTCGGAAACGCCGTCAAGTTCACTCGCGCCGGCGAAGTGGCGCTGACGGCCGATGTGGAAGGGACGGAGGACGATCACATCACCCTGCTCTTCAGCGTTCGCGACACGGGCGTGGGAATTGCGCCCGATAAGCAAAAGACGATCTTCGAGGCATTCACGCAGGCTGATTCGTCCATCACCCGGTTGTTCGGCGGCACTGGACTTGGGCTTACTATCGCTTCTCGCCTCGCGGGCATGCTCGGCGGCAGAATCTGGGTGGAAAGCGAGCCTGGCCAGGGCAGTTGTTTTCACTTCACGGCCAGGTTCGGAATTGCTGCGCAGCGGACCGACGCAGCTCCCGTGGTGAGTGCCGCTCGTCCCGATGCCGGTGGCCGGAAGCTCACTATCCTGGTGGTCGAGGACAACGCGACCAATCAGCAGCTTCTGCGTCGCATCCTCGAGAAGCGCGGCCATTCCGTTGTCGTGGCCGAAGACGGGCGAGAAGCGTTGGCGGCCCTCCTTCTCCAGCCTTTCGATCTTGTGTTGATGGATTTGCAGATGCCCGAGATGGACGGTTTTCAGGCCACTGCCGCGATTCGGGAACGCGAACGGACTACGGGTCGGCGCGAGCGCATCATCGCCCTGACCGCGCACGCCATGAAGGGCGACGAGGACCGATGTCTGGCTGCTGGAATGGACGGTTATCTTTCCAAGCCGATTCAGATTCGCCTTCTGGAGGAAGTTCTGGAAGCGGCCACTGCGGAGAGCGGCGTCTCTCAGCAAGTCGGCTGACTTCAAGTGGGGCAGGGCCATGCCCTGGGCGGCGCTCTTGGCCCCGCTTGACCCTACCGCACCGCCACGCCGCTTTCGGCGCTGGCGCCGATTTTCAATTCTCGCTTCTCCAGGCGGTCGTACCACGTGAACTTCAGAATGATCGACGTAAGCAGCACAATTGCGACCGCGATAGCGACCCGGCCGAACTGACGGATAACCAGGTAAATCGGCAGAGCCACCAGGCTCACCTGCCAAACAATACCCACAGCCACATTGAACATGTCGAGCAGGAAATCGCGGTTGGGCTCGAAAGCCGGATCCAGCTTCTGCACCTTCTCGCGGATTGGGCCCCAGAACCCCCATGGCCGCACCCGCCGGTAGAAGTCCATGACAATTTCGTCGTTCTCGGGCCGGGTTGCCAGCGTCCCAACAATGCACCCGATCAGAGAAAGCCCGAAGACAAGTCCGAAACCAAGCGAAACGTCCAGATTCAACTGATGCGCCGCGGCATAATCCTGAAGTGGTTGAATGTGAGCCACAATCGCGGGCACGGTAAGCGCCGCGATGATGCCGGTGGCCATGCCCCAGAAGTAACCGTAGCCATTGAAGCGCCACCAATACCATTTGAGGACGTTTGACGCGGTGTAACCACCCCACAAGCCCGTTACGATCCACGTTACGACATCGCCTACCGATGTGACGAACCAGCCGATGGCGACGCCCAGCACCACCACCACGAACGAAGAGAGGTAACTCAAACGCACGTAGGTCCGGGGGCTGGCCCAGGGATTAATGAAGCGCTTGTAGATGTCGTTGACGAAATAGGGCGGTGCGGCGTTGACGGTGGCGGCGAAGTTGGACATGAAAGCCGCCAGCAACCCGGCGATGAGCAAGCCGACCAAACCCACTGGGACGAAGTGTCCGAGGGCGTACGGCAGCACCAGTTCGAAGTCCATGTGGGTTTTCATGCCCGGGTTGTCGGCAACGAAGAAAACCAGCGTGAGGACAGTAAGGCCGGTGATCAGGAAGTACCGCGGGGGCGTCAGCACCAGATTGACCCAGGCGCTCATCATCGAAGCCTCCCGTGGAGTCTTGGATGACAGAACGCGCTGCATATCGTAGTTCGGCGCCGGCCCGGCGGCACTGATCAGCACGCCTTTGAACAGGAGCATCATGACGAAGAAGCCGAAAAGACCATAGCCATCGGAAGCAACTTTGTCGGTGGCCGAGGGCATCAGGGCAGACCAGTTCAGGTTGAGATGCCAGCCGAAAAAGAGGTCGTCCCAGCCGGCGGGAATGAACCTGTGCAGAGTCTCCGGCGCGACCTTCGACATGGCGATGATACCCACCGCGAAGGACACCACGGAAAGTATGCAGAACTGAATCACCTCCGTGATCACTACGCTGATCATCCCGCCCTTAATCACATAAATAGCGGTGATGGAAACCAGAATCAATGCGTACAGGTTGGCGTTCAGAGAGGGGTCGGCGCTCAGTTGCCAGGGCAGGAAGCTCGCGGCGAATTTTCCAATTCCCTTGAAACCGTAGGTGAAGAACCCGATGATGCTGATGAAGGCATAGATCACCACACTGATGTGCGAGAGTTGGGCGCCGCGGCCCTTGCCGAAGCGGGTCTCGATCCACTCCGCGCCAGTCATCACATTGGAACGGCGCAGCCAGGCGGAGAGGTAAACCATCAGGAAAATCTGATTGAAGGTGGGCCACAACCAGGGAATCCAGACGCTTTTCAGGCCATAGACGAACATCCAGTAGACCAGCAGCATGGTGCCGCTAATGTCGAACATGCCGGAGGCATTGGATATGCCCAGTAAATACCAGGGCATGGTGTTCCCGCCCAGGAAATACGCGCGGATATCCTTCGATGCGCGATTCGAAACCCAGTAACCCACCAGAACCGAACACACCAGGTAAGCGACGATAATGGCAATATCGATTGCGTGAAGATGCACGTGGTCCTTCAGCTAACGGATCGAAGCGTGCCCATTATACATGAAGGATCAATGTGGCTTAACGCTGCCGCAATCCGAGCCGATCCACTTGGAATTGAAGGAAATCCTGGAAGAGATGGCTCCGCGGCCGTCCACGATCGTACTCGACACTATCTCGCCCTTGATCGACTCCGGGCTCACCGCCCGGATGTGGCCATCTCCACTGCTCTTCGTTCTGCCGTTGTCGCATTCGATATGGAAATCCAGCGCGCCCGCGGATGAAGAGGTGACGCTGCGCTTGCAGGTGCTGTTGGGGCGGTCGCCGAACTCGAGCGGCTTCTTGAACGAGTCGCTCGTATAACACGCCTGCGAGGTATGGGGGGTATTCATCTGCGCCTCGATTCTGGCGCGCTGCTCCGGGCTGAGTTGGGCCAGAGCCTCCGGGGGGATGGCCGGCATTCCCGACTGCATCGTAACCGTGGATTCCCAAAGTCCGGGTTTTACCGCGAGGGGCGTTATGTCATCGGCCGCGCGGCAAGCCAGTGGCGCCAGCAAGAGTAATACGGACAGGGTAAATTTCTTCATGACATCCTCCCATGCTTTCGAGGATGGCATGGGAGCGCTTGGTTTGCAAATTCGGTTCCACTCATGTCTCTCTCAAAGACGTTCAATCAGTTTCTCAAGTGCGTTCGGATCGATCTCGCCTGTGAAAGACCACACCGGTTTGCCCTGCCGGTCGTAGACAAATGTAGATGGGAGCGTCCCGCTCCATTTCGGATCCACCGCGCGGATGAACGCGTCATCATTGGCGGATGCCTTAATGTAAGCAGGTCCGGGCACGTGCAGCGACTCCAGGAAGGCCCGAGCCTTAGGCTCGTCCGCGGCGTCGTCGGCGGAAATCAGCAGCAGCTTCACGCCCTTCGATGCATAACGGTTTTGCAGCGCCAGCAGCGACGGCATCTCGTGGCGGCAACCGCCGCACCAACTGGCCCAGAAGTTCACCACCACAATGTTGCCCCGATTGGCGCGGACCAGCCTTCCATAGGCGGACTCGCTCACCGGCTGCAGCGAGGCGACTGCCAGAAACAGGGTCAGGATCGCTGTCATGTCGTCCTACCTGGCTCGCTTGATGCTACAGCCAAACGCGCGGGTTTCCGCCACGGTCACCTGCCGGCCCTCCAGCACCGCCTCAAGAGCTGCGCGTAGATCGCGTTGCTTTACGCCACTTTCGTTCATCGAGTCGTCCACCCGGCCGTGATAGACCAGTGTCCCGTTCGGATCGAACACGAAAGCTTCTGGCGTGTGTTCGGCGCCCAGCTTATCCGCAAGGGTGTTGCCGTTGTCTTTCACCACCCGAAACGGCCATCCCACGCGCTTCTCATGCGCTTCCACGTCGCTCATTGTTTCCGTGGAATTCGCGTTCACAAATGCGAATTGGACGCCCCGCGACACGTAGTCGTCATAGATGGCGGCGAGCCGCCCATTGTATGCGTTGGACACCGGACACTGCGTGGAAACGAACACCACCACCGTAGCCTTTGCCGCCGAGGTTTGGATCGCCGCCGGAGCGCCTGGCCCGCTAACGGCCACGGTCGTCAGGCGGGAGCCGATGGGGAATTCGGCCGCAGCCAGAAGGGAACAGAGGACCAGCAGCATCGAGAAAGGTCGCATAGCACCTCCAGCTCTGTACAAGACGCAACGGCCCGCCATTTGTTACCACGCATCCGGTTGCGAAAATGCTCAATGATTGACCCCACTCCTGCGCCGCGCTACGATGGTAGTGCGGGGTGGAGCAGTCTGGTAGCTCGTTGGGCTCATAACCCAAAGGTCGAAGGTTCAAATCCTTCCCCCGCAACCAATTCGCTCAACAAGTTGCGCGGATCTTGGGGCTGCCACAAGACTCCCATTAACTCCCGGTTACCGCAAGCGGCCCCTTGTGGTCGCTCGTAACCGCAGTTCTTTCAGGTCTGAGAAGCATCTCAACGACTTTGCGATGAGCCAGGCGCTTCGTGTCAGTCATGGCCTTGCCGTAGATGTTCATGGTGGTTTGAATGCTGGCGTGGCGCATCAGCTCCTTCTGCACGCTGAGCGGCGCGCCGGTCTCGTCCAGCCAGGACCGATAGCTGTGCCGAAACGTGTGCCAGCCGATGCCGGTTCCGATTCCGGCTGCAATTCCGGCCTTGCGAATATGGTTCTTCTGGATTTCCTCCTGATGATAGGGTTTACCCGTAGCTGGATTAGCAAACAACCAGCCTTCAGGGGTAGAGAGGCACAACTCGCGATGGTTCAGCAGCGCTTCGACAAGTGCTGAATCCAGCGGAATCGTGTCCCGTGAATACTCGGTCTTCACATCGCCGACTCGGCCGTGAACCACGCTCCGCTGAACGAGTAACGTCAGATCATCAAAGCGAAAGTCTCCCCACTTCAGGCCGACGATTTCGCTCACCCGAAGCCCAAGGCACCCGGCGATCAGTACCATGGTTCGAAACGGTTCCCGCACGAACGGGACAACCAGCCGGAACTGATCCGGCGTCAGCACACGGGGAGTCTTCAACCGTTTGGTCGATCCCTTGACACGAACAAGGCGCATCGGGTTTTTCTCAACCAGTTCCCATCTCTCGGCACACCGAAAGACCGTATGCATGATCCCTCGGATGTGCCCCTTTGTTCCCGGCGCGACCTTGAGCTGCTTCAGCCAGTCCTCCACGACCATGGGTCTGATCCTGCTGACCGGGATCTCGGCCCAGCGTGGTCTGATGTGGTTGTTGATATATGACAAATACGCGGAGCGAGTGGAATACCGTTCCGGGAGCTCTTCCCGTTCGTAACGGGCGAGGATGGCTCCAAAATCCGGATTCATCAACTCGGGTGCCCTGGTTTCGGCGTTGACTCGCAACAGAATCGCCTGAACCTCCTGGGACCTCCTCGCCGCAGACTCTGTCTGGTACTCCAACATAGAGCCGACGATTACGGTCCTTCTCCGCCGTCTGCCTGAGGCATCCGCCTCGTAGTAGCGGAACTCCCATGCCTCCTTTCCATCTGATCTGGGCTTCATTTGCAAACTGCCCTTCTGATAACGTGTGCGCGTGAACAACGATTACCTTCCTTTCGTGTTAACGGCACGAGTGGCGATTCGAGGATAACCCGGAACGGAGCCATTTGTCCAAGTCCGACGCACGAAATCGCCAGAGGTCTCCTACACGATAGGCCGGGACCTCGCCCTTGCGCGCCAACCGCTGGAGCGTCTTCGGATGTATGTGGAGAAGTGCCGCCGCCTGTTCCGTGTCGAGAATCGGCTCGAACGCCACATCTATTGGAACCTGTCGTGCGAGAGAATTCACTTTCTCATTCCTTTTCCCTGTGTCGTCTAGCGTCGGTGATTCGACGGACGCCCGCGAACGCCATGACGCTATCAGAAGACCAACCTGCTGCCTGCCCACGCAGCGATAAGACACAAAACGAGGGCGGCGATGATCGCGATGGCTGTGGTGTGCGCGGAGAGCAGTCGACGATGTGCGCCGGCGACCTGTTCGAGCAGCTTTCTGGCCTTCACGCTGGCGTCACAGATGTCACTCTCGATCTGCTGGCGAATGCGGGCTCCCGATCGATCTACTTCGCTGGCGATCGCTCTCGTGGCGCGCTGCTCGGCATCTTTCGCCGATGCCTCAAACGCCGCCAGACTCGCCCCGATGCGTGCTTCGACTCTCTCGAGCAGCTCTTCGAGGACGAGTTCGTTCATCGTGACCAGAGCGAAGGCGGCATCGTCCGGCTTCAGCAGAATGTTGTGCCGGGCCGCCACCTCGGCAATCAGACGTTGAACATCGATTCGGCCATTCCGTGTCTTCATCGCTTAATCCATTGCCAGCTTGTCGAGCTGCTCAAAGAGTTCACGACGAACGATCTCGAGGCGCTGCTTAGAGACCAGCGAGAACTCGTCCATCCGAATTGCCTCCTCGAACGTCAAGCGCCGTTCCAGCATCTGGCGAACATCGTCGCCGAACGTGTGCGGATTCCGTTCCAGGATGACCACCGTGCCCAGGAGTTTCGCAGCCTGCTCTTCGGCGACACGGAACTCCTCGAAGGTCTTCCCGTCTTTGGTCACCTCACCGAAATACTCGTTCAGCCAGACGATGACGTTCTTCTCGGTCGTGGTCTCCGCAAGCTTTTCGAAACCGCTGAGTGTGTCGCTCATGGCCTGACCTCCAGCCACCACCGAGTGAACGAACACCCGCCGGCTGTGGGTTCGCAGGAACTGCAGAATCTCGTTTTCGAGAATGTAGTTCCACAGAGGCACGAACGTGGTTGCGCCGGTGTCGATGATGAACGTCCCGGATCCGGTGCACACGGTGTCGACCAGCTCGTCGAACCGCTTCTCATGAATCGTGCCCCGCCTGAGGATGTTGAGGTGCTCGGCACCGATGCTCCGATATTGCGCAAATGTCGCATTAACCGGATCGGTATCGAGGCAACGGACGGTTCCGCTTTTCTTCCGGAAGTACTGGGCGAGGATGGCCGACACAAAGCTCTTGCCCACACCTCCCTTGCCCTGCAGAATCAAATGAACTGAAACTTGCTTCCCATTCGCGTTGTTGTCTGTCTCTGTCATCGTGAATCTCCTAACCGACCAGATCCTTCTGATTCGAGAAGGGGTCGTAGTCGAATCCTGTCTGCTGCTTTTTCTGCCGCTGCTCGCGCAGGTTGTCGAACGGATCGACGGACGCTTCCTGCGGCCCAGGACTGGCCTCGTTCCGCGCGGACGCAGGCGGCGGCTGGCAGGCGGTTTTTTCGAAATGGCGAGCCTTCTCCCGCTTTCGGAGCCGCGAGACGTACACGCGGAACTGCGGATACGGGATGTGCAGTCCGTCGAGTTGCGCCGCTTCCCACACTTCCCGAAGCTTCTTCCCGGTTGACAGTCCGGCCTGGATCTCCGGCCAGACCCAGGCCACCCTGCCGGTACTGGTGGCAGGCTCGGCTGCAGGCAGGGAACGCAGGTGGACGAGATCGCTCTTTGTCTTTCTCTTCAGCTGCGGAACCAGCGTGGGCGTTGTCATCAAAAATCAGCCCCTCTATTAATAGGCCGTGGCAGAGGTACTTTGAGAACAACAAAGTGCAAAAAACTTCGCTGCAACCGAATGCAACTGATCGTGAACTGTCCGCAACAGACATGGAGATCGGCCCACACCTGTAACCGCCCGCAACCGTCTGCAACTTAACGGGCCACCAAAACCGGTCGAAAAGCCGCTCAGATGGTGTAGAGGAACATAAGCAACGTCGGACGTTTTGGGCTCGCCCGATTGTTATCGGCCGCGGATTGTGTATGTTTGCCGGTCAGACGATGAGCCCGTTCTGTCCGCCGCCTGGCAGACGGCCCGTTTTTTTGCGTCGCAGATGTTCTCAAATGGCTCCGCCGAGCCCCTTTATATAGAGGGCATTATTCGATGGGCAAATCGACAACCAGAGTCACGATTCGGCTTTCGACGCGGGAGCGCGAACAGATCGAGGCTGGAACACAGCGTCTGGGCTGCCCCAGCACCAGCGCTTTCATCCGAACCGCAATTCGCTACGCAGCAGGTGACCAGACATCCGCCGCCGCTGATGCGGAGAAACGTCTGGCCGCAAGTCTGGAGGGTCTTTCGCGAGATATCGGGCGGGTGTCGCGAGGACAGCAGGCATTGTTCGCCGTGGTGGACACCCTGGTTAAGGCCTTTCTGACTTGTGTCCCGGAGCCACCTCGCGACGGGATGACGGGTTCCCTGGCACGTGCGCATGAACGATATACCCGCTTCCTGAAATCCGCCGGTCAGTCAATGGCGGGTGATTCGCTGGCCGCCCTCGAGGACCTGGTGAACCATGCCGACCGATGACGAACGGGAATTCCGGCTCAGGCCGCGCAAGCCACGGACCGGCAGATCGGGCGAGACATCGGCGTGGCCGGTGGCGTTCAAAGCGGTCATGCGTTATGCGCGCATGCACCGCAGAGCCAAAGCCCGCGGGCATTCGGGCGGGGCGCCTCGCCGGGCCAGTCATCCATTTCACCAGCGTTGCGCGGTCCGCGTTACTTATTCGCGCAACAAAGTGAAAGGACAGTGGAGAGCCCACGGCCGCTACGTTGCCCGCGAAGGCGCGACGCGGGCTGTCGATTCCGGACCCGCTGGTTTCGATGGTCACAACGAGTCTGTCGACATCGTGGAACGCCTGGGCTCCTGGCAGGGGGCGGGTGACGAGCGCATGTGGAAGCTCATCATTTCGCCCGAATTCGGCGAACGGATCGACCTGCAACTTCTGACTCGCGAGTTGATGGGTCGGGTTGCCCGGGATCTCGGAGGAGCTGAACTCGAATGGGTTGCAGTGGCCCACTACAACACCGAACATCCGCATGTCCATGTCGCGCTGCGCGGTGTCGATCAAGAGCGCCTAGCCGTCCGGTTTCGCCGGGAGGACGTCAGGCAGAGCATTCGGGACGTGGCCGGGGATCTGTGCACACAGCAGCTCGGGTATCGCATGCAGATGGATGCCGAAGCAGCGGAACGCCGTGAAGTTCAGCAATTCCGGTTTACCTCTCTGGACAGGGCGATCATGCGTTCTGCCGATCGGGCCCATGTTCAGAATGGCGAGTCGGGTTCCTTCCGTATCGCCGTCGACAACTCCGGCGGCCGAACCCGGCCGCAACACATCAGGGAGCGTCTGATGGCGCTGCAGCGGATGGGGCTGGCGGAACAGGCGGGGCATGGCGAGTGGCGGGTACGCCGGGATTTCGAGAGCGTCCTGCGCTCGATGCAGCGCCTGGGGGACCGGCAGAAGATGCTGGCAGCACATGGCGTCCCTTTGTCCGATAAACGTCTCACGATAGCTCCGCTTGAGTGGCGGGACATCACGACGGTGGAAGGCAGGGTGCTCGTCCATGGTGAGGAGGAGGATTCTCGCGGAATCGGCCGCAGCTACCTCATGCTGGAGAGCACGGATGCTCGTGTGTACCACATCTACTACACGCCGGCAATGGAGGAGCTGAGGAATCGTGGCGGTCTGCAGACGAACTCCTTTATCCGGCTGCGGAGACTCATGGTCGACGGCTCCCCTGAAATTGAAGTCCGGGATCTCGGTCCGGCGGAGGCCATCCTGCGAAACAGGTCACATCTGAGGCAAACAGCACAGCAACTCATCAGGAAAGGCATCGTCCCGGAACAGGACGAGTGGGGCGGCTGGCTGGGCCAGTATCGTGCCGCTCTGCGCGAGACTACATTGCAGCAGGAGCACGAGCGCGAAACCAAAGGGATGTCACGCCTACGAGAACGCGATCGTTCCCCGTCACGCGATCATGGGCTGTGAACCGACATGCGTCCACGGCTGTATCCCGGCATCGTTTGTTGAAGTCCGCGTGCTTCATCTGTGAGGGATGCTTCAACGACGCAAACGCATTTCGAGTTTCTAATTCTCAAAAGCGCCCGGCTTGTTGAGGATTCCGGCGAAGGCGAACGCTGATTCCAGAGGGAACGCGAACGGCATTCCGGGCCGAAGGCGAACAGTTCTCGGAGCGAAGCGACGCTGGCACTTCGATTGTGCGGGAAGTGTTCGGCTTCGTCAAGAAAAATCCACCGGAGCGCAGCGCAGGCACGATGCCGCAAGCGGAGAAAGGGGTGCGGGGAAAGGGGCGCAGCCCTTGTCCCCGCCTCAGCGCTGGAGAGACCCGGCGAGCGTCAGCTCGGCGGCTGTGCACCGCTTCGTTTCTTGCGCATGGAATCTCCGCGCATTTCGATGCGATGCGCATTATGAACCAGACGATCCAAAATGCCGTCAGCGGCGGTGGGATCGCCGATCTGTTCGTGCCAGCGCGCGACAGGAAGCTGTGAAGTCAGGATCGTCGAGCGCGTCTGATAACGGTCCTCGCAGATCTCCCAGAAGTCACGGCGCTCGGTTTCCGCCAGTGGAGCCATGGCCCAATCGTCGATCACCAGCACGTCGATGCGACTCAGGCGCGCCAGCAAACTGCGCAGACTCCCATCGGCGCGCGCTATGGCGAGATCGCGAAACAGAGCGGCGGCGCGCGTATAGAGAGCCGAGTAACCGTCGCGACAGGCCTTCTGTGCCAGAGCGCAGGCCAGGAAGCTCTTGCCAACGCCGGTCGGCCCGAGCACAAAGATGTTCTCGTGCTGCGCGGCCCACGCTGACTTCTGCGCCAGTGCGCGGATCACGCTCTTATCCAGTCCGCGCGAAGTACGGTAGTCGATGTCCTCGACGGAAGCGCCCTTCAGTCGGGCGGCGTGCAAACGCCGCGCCAGCGCCTGATTCTCGCGCCACGTCCACTGCTGATCGATCAGCAACCCGAGCCGTTCCAGAAAGCTCAGCTCGCGCGATGCCGGATCCTGTTCCTGCGCTTGCAAGGCGTCCACCATGCCCAGCAGCCGCATGGCCGTCAGTTTTTCCATCATTGGTTCCTGTAGCATGTTGGTCCTCACTCGAAGTATTCCGACCCGCGGATGTTGTCGTGCGGTGGAGTGGAAGCAGGCGGCGGTGCAGATGGGGGTACCTGATCGAGCGAGTTTCGCAAGATCGACTCGACGCTTTTGTAACGGCACGCGCCGGTGAGCAGAGCACGCTCGGAGGCCGCTTCCACCCGCTGCGCGGAGTATTTTTCCGCCAACCGGATGATGCCCAGACACCCGCGATAACCCATCTCCGGATGCGGCTTGTCGTTCATGATCCGCTCAAACAACCGAGCCGTGCTGGGGCCGATGGTTTCGGCCCAGTGGACCATGCGCGAAGGTGTCCACTCCAGATGCGCGCGGTGACTCCTGGGGCGGTGCTCGTCATTGGTGACGGCCTGCCCGCGCCCGCGGCTGCGCAGGTGCGAAGCGACGCGCGTGCCTTTGTGCAGGATCTCGACAGTGGTGGGCGTGGAGCGAATCTCCACCAGTTCGTGCACAAGGTTATGGGGCACGCTGTAGAGGTTCGCGTCGAAGGTTATGTGATAGTCGATGTTGACGCGGGCGCGCGACCACTCGCTGAGATCGAAGGGTTCCATCGGCAATGGCTTCAGGGCCGGTTTGTCGATCGTTTCCCAAACCGTCGCCCGCGTTCCATCCTTCCTGCGGAACGGCCGGTGATTCAACTTGTCCAGCAGCTCGCGAATCGCCACATTCAGTTCTTCCAGCGAGAAGAACTTATGATGGCGCAGTGCTGCCACGATCCAGCGCTGGGCGAGCTGCACGGCATTTTCCACGACGGCTTTGTCCCGAGGCTTTCGCGGGCGCGCGGGCACGATGCCGAAACCGCAGTGCAGCGCGAAGTTGTAATAGGTCGGGTTCAGATCCGGATCGTAACGGTGCGCCCTGGTCACACCGGTTTTGGTATTATCCGGGACCGCCAGCGCCGGAATCCCGCCGAAGTATTCGAACGCATGCACGTGGGCGCGCAGCCACGCTTCCATCTGCTGGTCGCGCGTGGCCTCGGCCCAGGTGTAGGAGCTGGCGCCCAGAGCGGCAACGAAGAACGGCGCCTGCCAGGCAATGCCCGTGTGCCGGTCGTACACCGGAATCGTCGCTCCGGCCCAATCGACGAACATCTTCTCCCCGGCTTTGTGTTCCTGCCGCAGCACCACGTCGAGCTTCGCGCGCCAACGCTGGTACAGATAACAGAAGCGCGAGTAGCGATAGCCGTCCGGGCTGGCCTGCCGGTATTCCTCCCACAGCAGTTGCAGGGTCACGTACTTGTTGCTGCGCAACTGCTCGTGCATCGCGGCGAAATCCGGTGGCGTGCGCGCCGGTTGTGACTCGACCGCAGGTGGCGGCGCCGGCGGGAACACGGCCGCTTCCACCCGCGCCTCATCCCAGTCTTCCGGCAGCGGCCAGCTCACCCCCGCCGCTTCGGCGCGTTTCAGGTACTTGTGAACGGTGCTCACCGCAATCGCGCAACTTCGCCCGATCTGCTGGTAGCCCAGTTTGAGTTCGAATCGGAGGCGCAGGACCTCCCGTAGTTTCCGCATGGACAGTCTCCTGGCCGGCACTCTGATTCCCCCTTGGAGGGTTCATTGTGCCGGTATGATGTCCAGCGCCGCTCTGCCTGTGTGAAAACCATTCCGGGCATCGCGAAAGCCATTCCGGGGTCGGACGAAAACTGTTCGCCTTCCCGCCGGAATCACTGTTCGCCTTCAGCCCGGAATCGTGTTCGTCTTCGCCCCGGAACGCTTTTCGCGTTCACCCCGGAATCCTTTTCGCCTTGCCCCGGAATCCGCACTTGTCAGTGACTCCTGTCCCCTACTTGGGAGAGAATCATGGAAGCATGCCTCAAGGCACGACCTCACCCAGACAAATACTGAAGGCAACGCCGCTGTTTGCCGCTCTGGACGAAGCAGAGTTGAACTCGCTGGCAGCCCGGTGTGGAATCCAGTCGTTCTCCACCGGTCAGATTCTGTTCTCTGAGGGAGAATCATGCACGGGCTTGTACATAGTGGTGTCCGGCCGTGTCCGAATATTTAAGACCTCGGTCAACGGGCGCGAACAAGTTCTCACGGTGGAAGGGCCAGGGGCGTCGGTGGCGGAACTGCCCGTGTTTGACGGAGGCACCTATCCGGCGTCGGCCTCGGCAGTGGAGGCGGCCGAGATGCTGTTCGTATCCAGGACTGATCTCCGCGCTATTTGTCTGGAAAAACCCGAGGTCTCGCTCAAGCTGTTGCAGGTGGTCGGGGCGCGGCTGCGCCGACTGGTGGGCATCATCGAAGAGCTTTCGTTCACGACGGTGCGGCATCGCTTGATCTCATGGCTATTGCGTCAGGCTGGCACGGAGGGCCGGCAAACGGAGCGCGGCGTGGTCTTTTCGCTGAGCGCCAGCCACCAGGAACTCGCCGCTCAGATCGGGACGGTCCGGGAACTGGTCTCGCGCAACCTCGCGCGGCTGCAGGCACAGAGCTTCATTGAGATGAACGGCCGCGAGGTCACCATTCTCGACCAGGCGGGGCTGGAAGCCGATCTGGCATCCATCGTCTGAAAAACGACCAATTCGAGCCGCAAGTGACTTTGGTCACTGCTTCAGAGGTCTGCTCGTCTTATTCTCGAACCGGAGGCAAGCAAAGTGCAGACGATCACTGAAAAAACGGTCCGGGAAATCGCAATTGAGAATCCTTCGAGCGTCCGGGTATTCGAATCGCTCGGGATCGACTATTGTTGCGGCGGCAAAAGGCCCCTGAGTGACGCCTGCTCACACGCCAATGTTGATATGGATTGCGTGCTGGAGCTCCTGGCGACAGCAAGCCGCGATTCTTAGGCTCCGGAAGTTGGAGAGTGGGGCGACAAACCGCTGGGTGATCTCATCGCTCACATTGTCGAAACGCATCACGCATTCGTGCGACGAGAGACCCCGCGAATCGCGTCTTTGCTGACCAAAGTCGCCGCAAAGCACGGACCGCTGCACCCTGAGATCAATCAGATTGAACCACTCTTTACGGCGATCGGACAGGAACTGTCGACGCACATGCTCAAAGAGGAGCAGGTGCTGTTCCCCTATGTTGCCCGGATGGAACAGGCCACTCTGACCAGCAATCCAATACCGGAGGCATTCTTTGGATCGGTCCGGCGACCGATCGCGAACATGGTGGCGGATCATGACGACGCCGACGCCCTGCTTTCGCAGATCCGCGAGCTCTCGCATGGGTACACGGCTCCGAGCGGAGCTTGCCCGACATTCCTGGAGCTGTACCGTGGTCTTGAAGAGTTCGAGCGCGACCTTCATCAACACATTCATCTGGAGAACAATATCCTGTTCCCGCGTGCCGTCGAAATGGAACAAGCGTACTGACTGGACAACAGCCGTGACCGTCACTGAACTGACGACCTCGAAGAGTGCCAGGAAGCTTGGGAAACGTGCGCTCCCGGAACATTCCCAAGCCCTGCGCCGTGCCTTTCAGATCGCGTTTCTGCTGCTGAACGTCTTGATCGGAATCCAGTTCTATCTCTTCGTACGCTATTACGAGACCGGCGGGCGCTCGATCCGCATGGGCCGTCCTTCGGGTGTCGAGGGATGGCTGCCCATCGCCTCGCTCATGAATCTGAAGACTCTGCTGCTGACCGGTCGGCTGCCAGCGATTCACCCGGCTGGGACGTTTCTTCTCATCGCATTTCTGGCATCGTCCTGGATATTTCGGAAGAGTTTCTGCGGCTGGTTATGTCCGGTGGGGACAATCTGCGAGTACCTTTGGCGATTCGGACGTAAACTCTTCCGACGCAATCTCCGCCTTCCGCGGGCCCTGGACATTGCTTTGCGCAGCCTGAAATACATCCTGTTGGCTTTGTTCCTTTACGCTGTCGGCTCCATGTCTGTCACAGCGACCCGCCAGTTTCTCGAGAGCCCTTACGGCATCGTGGATGACGTAAAGATGCTCAACTTCTTCCGCAATCTGGGCATGGTTGGAGCCGTCGTAATTGCGGTTCTCACGCTCGGATCCATTGCTGTTCAGAACCTCTGGTGCCGCTACCTTTGCCCTTATGGCGCGCTGATGAGTGTGGCATCGCTGGTTAGCCCGTTGCGCATTCGCCGCGACGCGAGTTTATGTATCGATTGTGCGAAATGTGCGAGGGCTTGTCCATCGGTTTTACCCGTGGATCGCCTGAGCACGATTCGATCCGCCGAGTGCATCGGCTGCATGCAGTGCGTCGCGGCGTGTCCCGCCGAGGGCGCGTTGTTTCTTTCAGCTCCCCGCCGCAAGCGTGTGCCGGCATGGGCTGTGGCAGCGGGAGTTGCCACCCTGTTTGTGGGAACGTACATCTGCGCCCGCTCGACCGGTCACTGGAATACCAATCTGCCCGACCACCTCTATTTCGAACTCATCCCGCATGCCAACGAATTCGCGCATCCCTGAGCCCGGTGACCTATGTCACTGACGCGCTGCGCCCTTTCCTTCACGATGGAGACATGTTTAAGTGGCTTCCAATCGTCGACTCTGACAAGTGCACGGGTTGTGGGTTGTGCGCCGCGGCATGCGGGCCCCAGTGCCTCGAAATGGCAGGCGATTATCCTATACTGACAAGTGCAGCGAGGAGCACTGCATAGGCGTCTGCGAGTCGGACGCGATTCGGATGGCGTGGGTCCCACTGGAGGGCGACACGCGACGCGGGAAGTGGTGCTCCGATGCCGGCCACCGATCGCTCGAAGTCAATGTCTGACCGCGGCAATCGCGCAACACTGAACCTGACTCTGGGCACAACCTCCTTCACAGTGTGCTTTGCCGTCTGGGGTCTGATCAGCGCTTTTGCGCCCGCGTTCCGGACGGAGTTACACCTCACGGCAAGGTCCACCGCGCTGCTGGTCGCCGTTCCTGTCTTGCTGGGCTCGCTCGCGCGCATCCCCATGGGCATGCTGACGGACCGCTATGGCGGCCGCATCGTCTTTACCGTTCTGTTCGTAATCGCCGCGGTATCGGCCGCTCTCGTCCCGCTGGCCAACAGCTACCGTACGTTGCTGATGTTCGCGTTCGTCCTCGGAATGGCGGGTTCCTCGTTCGCCATTGGCGTGGGTTACGTCTCACGCTGGTTCCCGCCGGAGAAACAGGGGACCGCGCTGGGCATTTATGGGCTCGGTAATATTGGCCAATCCGCCGCCGTGTTTCTGGGCCCTGTGATTGCAGGGCTGATCGGTCGCCGGTCGGTGTTCTACGGAGTGGCTGCTATCGCGGTGGCCTGGGCTGTCGTCTTCGTACTGTTCGCGCGCGACGCGCCCGCGCGCAACCCGCCCGTCGGGCTGGGACCCATGATCCGCGTGCTGGCGACTGAGCGCCTTGCCTGGGTTCTGGCGGCGTTCTACTTCCTCACCTTCGGTGGGTTCGTGGCGTTCTCCATCTATCTGCCGTCGTTGTTGCGAGACCAGTTCAAACTCTCCCCCGCTGATGCCGGCTTCCGGACCGCCGGCTTCGTGATTCTTGCGACCCTGTTGCGGCCGGGGGGCGGTATTCTTGCGGATCGGATCGGTGGGGCTCGCGTGCTATCGGGCGTGTTTGCCGGTATCGTTCCATTCGCGCTGCTGCTGGCGTGGGCCTCGATGGTGCCGTTCACGGTGGGCGCGCTGGGTTGCGCGGCGCTGCTTGGCTTGGGTAACGGTGCAGTGTTCAAGCTGGTGCCCCAGTTCTTCCCTGGAAACACCGCCACTGTCACGGGGCTGGTGGGAGCGATGGGCGGCCTTGGCGGTTTCTTTCCGCCGCTATTGCTCGGCTTTTTCCGCGACACGATGGGCGCGGTGTGGCCAGGGTTCATTCTGCTGGCGGTCGTCGCCGCCGGGATGTGGGGCTTGAACCGCGCGGTGTTTATCCCACGTCAGGCTTCGCTTGCTTCGGAGCGAATCCGTGCCAGCGCGTGGGCCTCCATGGCCACCGCGTTGCTCATTGCGGCCATCGTGGTGGGGTCGCGCAACCTTCAGAACTTCGATCCCGCGCTGGTAATCTACACGTTCGCCGTTGTCTTCGCCACTTGGGGGATCGTCTATCATTACGCGGTCTGGCTGACCAAACCGCCCACGGGCCGCTTCTTCGCCCGCACGTTCGAGTTGATCCGCTCTTTGGGTGTCCTGCGCAGTTTTCGAATCGTGTCGGCGGCCGCGGCCACGCACATCGTCGCCCAAAACTTTATCCGGCGCCGCTCGCTGTTGCGCTGGTGGATGCACCAGTGCCTCTTCTGGGGTTGCCTGCTGGCGGTGGCTATCACGTTTCCGCTAGTGTTCGGTTGGATTCACTTCCGCTCGTTGGCCGGCGATCAGATGACTTATGTCACGTATTTGTTCGGGTTTCCCACGGGCGCCTTCCACATCCGCACGGTTACTTCCTGGTTCCTGTTTCACGGTCTGGACGTCGCTGCCGTGCTGGTACTGACGGGCATCACCCTCGCTTTGTGGCGGCGCATGCGCGATGAAGGGGCCCTGACCTTACAGGATTTCAGCGCGGATTTCCTTCCGCTGATCTTGCTCTTCGCTATCTCGGTGACCGGGCTCGCGCTCACCGCCTCTACTCTGTGGCTGCGCGGCTCGTTTTACGGATTCCTGGCGATTTTGCACGCCATCACCGTCATTGCCGCGCTGTTGTTCCTGCCCTTCGGAAAGTTCTTTCACATTTTCCAGAGGCCCGCGCAGCTGGGCATCAAGCTCTATCAGTATGCGGGCGAACGAGACTCCGGTGCTCACTGCGCCCGGTGTGGCGAGCGCTATGCTTCGCGCATGCAGATTGACGACCTGCGCACCGTGCTGCCCGCCCTCGGCTTCGACTATCGTATCGACGGGCCGGCGGGACATTGGACCGAACTCTGCCCAGCCTGCAAACGAATCTCACTCGCCGCCGCACAGCTTCGTCTCAAGGAGGATGCCCGTGGCTAAGGAACCCGCCCCAGCCAAAGACATCAACCGGCGGTATGGCCCGCACGTGCAGTACACGCCACCAGGAGGCTGGGTAAAGAGCGGTGGCCCAGCAAAGCTGGTGAAGACGCATTGCTGTTTCTGCGGACAGCAGTGCGGGATTCAGTTGAAGGTTCAGGATAACGAGGTGGTGGGTTTCGAGCCCTGGTATGAATTCCCTTACAACAAAGGGATGCTCTGTCCCAAGGGTGTGAAGCGTTATCTGCAGGGTGTACACCCGGACCGGCTGACCCACCCGCTCTTGCGCACGCCGGATGGCTTCCAGCCCGTCTCCTATGACGACGCGCTCGATTTCACCACGCGGCGCCTGTTGGAGATTCGCGAGAAGTACGGGCCGGACGCCATCGCCGTCTACGGCGGCGCGTCCATGGTGACCGAGAAAGCCTACGTGCTGGGCAAGTTCGCGCGAGTGGCCATCGGCACGAAGAACATCGACTACAACGGCCGGCTGTGCATGGTCTCGGCGGGCGTCGCCTACAAACTCGCTTTCGGAATCGACCGCGCACCGAATCCATGGGCCGACGTCACGAAGACCGAGGTGCTCCTGGTGGTGGGCGCCAACATCGCCGACTGCGCGCCCATCGCCACCAGCTATATCTGGCAGATGAAGGAGAACGGCGGCAAGCTGATTGTCGCCGACCCGCGTCTCACCCCCATCACGCGCAACGCCGACCTGTATCTGCCGGTTCGTCCCGGTACCGACCTGGTGCTGCTCATGGCCATGCTACACGTGATCATCCGCGAGCAACTGGTGGACCACGAATTCATAGAAGCGACCACGACGGGCTGGGAGGCGGTTCGCGACTCGGTGGAGAAGTGGGACCCGCGCACGGCGGCCGAAATCACCGGCGTACCGCCCGGCAACATCGAGAAGGCTGCGCTGATGTTCGCATCGGCCGGCCGTGCCATGGCCATTCATGCGCGCGGGCTGGAGCACCATTCCAAGGGCGTGGAGAATTGTCTGGCGCTGATCAACCTCTGCCTTGCCACCGGCAACCTGGGAGGCGAGGGTCGGGGCTGCTTCATGATCACCGGGCAGGGAAACGGTCAGGGCGGGCGCGAGCACGGTCAGAAATGCGACCAGTTGCCGGGCGCGCGGTCTATCTCGGATCCCGAGGCGCGCCGATACGTGGCCGGAGTGTGGGGCGTGCGCGAGGACGAGCTGCCCGGTCCGGGTCTGACGGCCGTCGAGATCATGGAGGCCATCCACCGCGGCGAGATCAAGGCCCTGCTGTCGATGTGTTTCAATCCGCTGGTGTCGCTGCCCGACGCGAACTACACGCGCGAGGCCCTGGAACGGCTGGAGTTTTTCGGCGTCATCGATTTCTTCCTTTCCGAAACGGCGCATTTAGCCGACGTGGTGATCGCCGGCAGCCTGCAGGAAGAAGACGAGGGTGTTGTCTGCAGCACCGAAGGCCGCGTGCAGAAGATCAACAAAGCCGTGGACCCGCCCGGCGAAGCGAAATCCGACGCGCGCGTGATTTGCGATCTGGCCGCGAGGCTCGGCAAGGGCCATTATTTCCCGTACTCCTCCACGCACGAGATCTTCGAGGAGCTTCGGGTCGCTTCCAAAGGCGGCATCGCCGATTACTACGGCATCACCTGGGAGCGGGTGGAACGCGAGATGGGTGTCTTCTGGCCCTGTCCCGCACTCGATCACCCCGGTACCCTCCGTTTGTTCGAAAACGGCCATTTCTGGACGCACGATGGCAAAGCGCATTTCCTCGTGACGGAGAATCGGCCGAGCGGCGATCCGGTCGACGCCGAGTTTCCGATCTACCTGACCACCGGCCGCGTGGTGAGCCAGTTCCTCTCGGGCGCCCAGACGCGGCGCATCGGGCCACTCGTAGATCTGTATCCCGAGCCGCGCTGCGAAATTCATCCGCGCCTCGCCGACCGGTTTGCCATCAAGGATGGCGACTGGATAAAGGTAACGACGCGGCGCAGCGAGGTCGTGTTGCAGGCCATGGTGGTTCGCACCATCCGTCCGGATACGGTTTTCATTCCGTATCATTGGCCGGGACGCCGCAGCGCCAATCGGCTCACGCACCGCACCATCGACCCGCGCAGCAAGATCCCTGAGTTCAAGGTATCGGCCTGCCGAATTGAAAAGTCGGTTCAACCCGCCGATCTTGCGGCGATCCGTCGCGAGGAAACCGGCATGACCAGCCCCGATTTCCCAATCGTTCCGCAGAGGTGAATGGTTTGTTTGGCAGCGAGTTTTATATCGATCCTTCGCGATGCATCGGCTGCCGCTCCTGCCTCACCGCCTGCGCGGAGTGCGATACCCACCGCGGCGTGTCCATGATCCACGTCGATTTCCTCGACCGTCCGAATACCATCGCCACCGTGCCCATGGTCTGCATGCACTGCGATGAGCCAACCTGCGCGATGGTGTGTCCGGCCGACGCCATCAAGAAGGGTGAGGATGGCGTGGTGCGCAGCGCGCTCAAGCCCCGCTGCGTCGCCTGCTCGAACTGCGTGCTGGCCTGCCCGTTCGGCGTTCCCAAAGTCGAGGTCGATTTGGAGCTGATGATGAAGTGCGACATGTGTTACGACCGCACTTCCGTGGGCCTCAAGCCCATGTGCGCCAGCGTTTGTCCGAGCCAGGCGCTTGCCTACGTTCCACCGGATACTATCGCGCGGGATCGCCGGGCGAAGCCCGTGAATGAGTTCCGCTTCGGCAACCAGACCGTGCGTACGAAGGTATTCATGATGGCGCCACCCGAGCGCGAATCGATTTCAGTGGACGTCAGCGACTATATCTGGGAGGAGGACAATGCTCAACAGTTCTTCGAACAAGCCTTTGTGGACTGAGGAATTCAGCGTTCACGCTGCCGAGGACAAATACGTCCTGCGTCGACAGTTCATGAAGTTCCTCGTTCTGGTCAGCTTTGGCATGTTTGCGGGGAATGTCTGGATCTGGGTGAAATCTCTGTTTGCGCGCCCGCGCGCCACGTTCCCGGAGCGAGTCATCGGCTTCGCTTCCGCCATCTCTCCTGGCGAAGTGAAGCTGTTCACGTATCCAGGTCCGGACGACCCCTGCATTCTGGTGCGCGCGGCGTCGGGAAAGCTGGCTGCGTTCAGCCAGAAGTGCACGCACTTGTCGTGCGCTGTTTACTACTGAAAAAGAACGATCGGCTGGAGTGTCCCTGCCATGAGGGCTACTTCTCAATAGAGGACGGCCGTGTGTTGCAGGGGCCTCCGCCGCGGCCGCTGCCCCGCATCGAAATCGAACAACGCGGGGATCAGCTCGTGGCGCTCGCCGTCGATTCGGGGGAGCCTGCGCGATGAACGTCATAACCGGCGAAGTGCGCCGCCGCCGTCAGACCGTAGTAAATGCGGCTATTGTGTTCGTTGTGATTCTGCTGATCGTGCAGATGTGGTTGCTGACGGCGACTTTGGAATCGTACCTCGCAGGCCATCCCGGCGTGGCTCTGCCCGGTGCGTTAGTTTCCGGGGGGCTGTTTCTGATCTGTTTTCTGCTGTATCGATTTGCGGTGCGGACGGAAAAGGGCCGTGGATCGTGATCCGGCTTCCTGATGGATGTCCGGCATGAAAAGGGGAGCATCAACAACAAAGCTGATTGTCATGACCATCGGGCACTCCACCCGTCCGATAAAGGAATTCATCCACCTTCTGAAAGCGCACGAGGTGAAGCGGCTGATCGATGTGCGTACCGTCCCCCGTTCACGGCACAATCCGCAGTTCAACCGAAGTAATTTAGCGCCTGCCCTGCATTCAGCGCGCCTTCACTACCGCTACATGGCTGGACTGGGCGGTTTTCGACACGCCCGCCCGGATTCCATCAACACCGGCTGGCACAATGCCAGCTTCCGCGGCTTCGCTGACTACATGCAGACGCTCGAGTTCCGAAGCAATCTGGACAAATTGATAAACCTTGCGAAGGTAGAGCGGACTGCAATTATGTGCGCCGAAGCCGTTCCCTGGCGCTGTCATCGATCCCTGATAGCAGATGCGTTGCTGGCACGAGGAATTGAAGTGCAGGAAATCACCAGCGCCATTCGTACAAGGCCCCACACGCTTACGCCCTGGGCGAAGATAAATGGAACGCAGGTCACTTATCCGGCTGAACACACAGATTAGCAGGCTGCCGAAGCCGGCAATCAGCGTCCGCGACTCCTTCCGGTGTATCATGTTGTTACTGCACTAAGCTGCTGCGGTTCTCGCGTTCCCTGTAGATTCTCTGCCACGTCGGCACGTTTTCTGGTTCGCTTTCCTGGAGGATTAGTGTCGCTGGGCCTGCCTGACGTGGCGATCCGTGCCGAGGCGGCGGTGTGCGCCACACACTGCCCGTATTGCTCGCTGCAGTGCGGCATGCGTCTGCGCGCGTCGGGTGACGACGCGTGGAGCGTCGAGGAGCGCCATTTTCCAACCAATCGCGGTGGGCTGTGCCAGAAGGGTTGGACTGCGGCCGAACTGCTGAGCAGCCCTGAACGCCTGCGGACGCCGCTGGTTCGCGACAGCCGTTCGGAGCCGCTGCGTCCGGCGAGTTGGGACGAAGCGCTGGAGCGAGTAGTCGGGGCCATTCAACGCACACAGGCGGAATACGGAAGAGACGCCGTGGGTGTGTTCGGCGGCGGCAGTCTCACCAACGAGAAAGCTTACCTCCTGGGCAAGTTTGCGCGCGTGGCGTTGCGAACTTCGCAGATCGACTACAACGGCAGGTTCTGCATGTCTTCGGCGGCGGCGGCGGGGCTTAAGGCGTTCGGCTTGGACCGAGGCCTGCCATTTCCTCTGGCCGACATCCCGAAGGCAGAAATCATTCTTCTTGTGGGCAGCAATCTGGCGGAGACCATGCCGCCAGTAATGCAGTACTTTCACGAGCAAAAGAGCCTGGGCGGCAAGCTGATCGTAGTGGACCCGCGGGCGACCCCCACCGCCGCGGCGTCTACGCTCCATCTGCAGATTACGCCCGGCACGGATGCCGCTCTCGCCAACGGGCTGCTGAATATCGCGATCAAGGACGGCTATATCGACGAGGCGTTCATCGCCGCGCGCACCCGAGGTTTTGATGCGGCGCGCCGTGTCGCATCCGCCTACTGGCCTTCGCGCGTGGAGCGCGTCACCGGAATTCCGGAGCAGCAATTGCAGCTCGCGGCGCGGAATGCTGGGACGAGCGAAGACCGCGATGATTCTTACGGCCCGCGGAACCGAGCAGCAAAGCCATGGCGTGAACAATGTTCTGGCCTTCATCAACCTGGCGCTCGCGCTTGGAAAGGCGGGCAAGCCGCATTGCGGCTACGGCTGCCTGACCGGACAAGGTAACGGGCAGGGCGGCCGCGAGCATGGACAGAAGGCTGATCAACTGCCTGGGTACCGGCGGCTGGCCGATCCAGCGGATCGCGCATTTATTGCGGCTGTCTGGGGCGTGGCGGAAGCGGATTTGCCCCAGCCCGGCAAAGTCCGCGTACGAAATGCTCGACGCGATGGGCGCCGATGGCGGCGTGCTCGCGCTGCTGGTGTTTGGGTCGAATCCGGCGGTTTCGGCGCCACGCGCGTCGTCATATCGAAAAGCGCCTGGATGCGCTCGATTTTCTGATGGTGTCGGATTTCTTTTTGTCGGAAACGGCCGAGCGCGCGGACGTCGTGCTGCCGTCGGCGCAGTGGGCGGAGGAAGAAGGCACCATGACGAATCTGGAAGGCCGCGTCATTCTGCGGCAACGGGCCCAGGAGCCACCTCCGGGCGTGCGAACCGATACTGGAGAGTGCTCGCGGCGCTTGCCGAACGGCTCGGATACGGGCAGTTTTTTCCCGCAAGGCCGGCGGAGATCTTCGAGGAACTACGGCGCGCGTCGGCTGGTGGTGCCGCTGATTATTCAGGTATAACGTGGGATCGAATCCGCCGCGAAGACGGGATCTTCTGGCCGTGCCCAGCAGAAGACCATCCAGGCACGCCGCGTTTATTCCTCGACAGATTCGCCACGCCCGATGGGCGGGCACATTTTCATCCCGTTGAGTTCGAAGCGCCGATGGAGGAGCCGGACCATGATTACCCGCTGTATCTCACAACCGGCCGGATCATGGCGCAATACCAGTCCGGCACGCAGACGCGCAGAGTGCCGGAGTTGCTGAGGGGCGCGCGGGAGGCGTTTGTGGAGATCCATCCATCCATGGCCCGTTCGTATGGGGTGCGCGAAGGCGAAGCCGTGAACCTGACCACTCGGCGCGGGACAGCGCAGGTCACGGCGCGTCTTACGCCCTCGATTCGCATGGACACATTGTTCGTGCCGTTTCACTTCGCCGGAAAAGGGCGCGCGAATCTGCTGACGAACCCCGCGCTGGACCCTATTTCGAAAATGCCGGAGTTCAAGGTATGTGCCGCTCGTCTGGAGAAGGGAAATCCATGTTAGAGAAACCTGCGTTTATTCAGGGGCTCTTTGCGTATGAGGGCCGGGGAATCGGCCGTCCCGGAGCGTTCGAGCCGCCGGTGGTGTACGACGTTCCCGCCGATGTCCGCGCTCAGACGATCTATTTCCGCGCGGGCAATCCGGCGGGCGAACTGATTTATCTGGTCCTTGTGATCCGTGGCAAACCGATGCGGTATTTCCCGGTAGGAGCAAAGAGCGCCATCCACGTACCGCTTGCGGTGCTGGAAGACATTCCGCCGGGAAGCCGGGTGGAGATCCACATCGCCGCGCCGACTGAGCAGAAAACGTCGGTGCTGTTGGATATCGGATTCATGGAGATTGCGTGATGACGAAGAGACAGAAGCTGGTGGTGATTGGCAACGGCATGGCCGGGGCCCGCACGGTGGAAGAAATCCTGGCGCGTGGTGGCGCCGATCATGTTCGAGATCACCATGTTCGGCGAGGAGCCGACGGGAAACTACAACCGAATTCTGCTTTCGAACGTGCTGAACGGATCGCACGGGGAAAACGAGATCTATCTCAACACGCTGGACTGGTACCGCGAGAACAACATCACTCTGCATGCGGGCCTGCGCGCTTCAGGCCTGCTGCGGCGAGCGAAGCTGGTATACGGCGAAAATGGCGACGCCGAGCCTTACGACAAGCTGATTATCGCTACCGGGAGCCGGCCCTTCATTCCGCTCATGGAAGGAACCACCATGCCCGATGGCAGCTTCAAGCCGGGCGTGTTTGTGTTTCGCACCCTTGATGATTGCCGCGACATTGCCGCGTACGCACGTGGCAAGAAGAGCGCCGCGGTGATCGGCGGCGGACTGCTGGGGCTGGAAGCCGCGCGGGGCCTGCAGAATTTCGGTCTGGAAGTGAGTGTCATTCACCTGGCCGGGCACCTGATGCCAGCAGCAACTGGATGCCGGCGCCGGTGCCATCCTCAAGGCTGGCATGGAAAAGCTGGGCGTGAAGGTGCTGCTGCAAAAGAACACGACGGCGATTCTGGGCCGCGACAACGTGCTGGGTCTCCGATTCGCCGATGGGAGCACGCTTGAATCCGACATGGTGGTGATTTCCGCCGGCATCAAAGCGAATTGGGAGATCGCCGCCGGTTGCGGGCTGACGGTGGAGCGCGGAATTGTTGTGGACGACCAGATGCGATGTGTGGACGATCGCTGAGCATATATGCGGTGGGGAGTGCGCGCAGCATCGCGGTCACGATGTACGGCCTGGTCGCGCCGTTGTGGGAGCAGGCGAAGGTACTGGCGGACCACATTACCGGGAAGAACCCGCGCGCCGCGTATCACGGCTCGAAGGTTGCCACCAAGCTTAAGGTGATGGGCGTTGAGGTGGCGGCCATGGGTATCGCGGACCCGCAAACGCCCGAAGACGAAGTGATTCAATTCTCCGATCCGAAGCGCGGCACCTACAAAAAGCTGATTATCCGCGAAGGGCGGCTGGTCGGCGGGATTCTGCTGGGCGATATCAGCAAGGCTGCGTATCTGATGCAATCCTTCGACCGCAACACGCCGTTGCCGGAGGAGCGCCTGCGATTGTTGTTCGATATTGGCGATCCGCCGAAGAAGGTGACGTTTGAGGAGATGAGCGCCGGCACGCAGATTTGCAATTGCAATGGCGTCAGCAAGGGCGCGTCTGGTGGCGTGCGTGGCCTCCGGCAAGCGCAATCCCAAAGCCGTGATGGACGCGACACGCGCGGGCATGGGTTGCGGCTCCTGCAAGGCGATGGTGACGGAAATTGTGGAGTGGGCCTGCGGCGGGCAGACCGAGGAAGACCCTTCGGTGCATTACTACGTGCCGGGTGTGCCGCTCACCAAGCCGGAGTTGATTCGCGCGATCCGCGAGCGCAACCTGAAATCGGTTTCTGCGGTGTTTCGATGCACTGGCGGGAGGCAAGGAGGACGCGGCCAGCAAGCCGGGTCTGGCCTCGCTGCTGAAGACGCTGTGGAAGGGCGATTACGACGACGAGAAGGACGCGCGGTTCATCAACGAACGCGTCCACGCCAATATTCAGAAGGATGGAACGTTCTCCGTGGTGCCGCAAATTCCGGGCGGCATCACCAGCCCCGCGCAGCTGCGGCGCATCGCCGATGTCGCCGAGAAGTATCATGTGCCGCTGGTGAAGCTGACCGGTGGACAGCGAATCGATCTCCTTGGGCTGCGGAAGGACGATTTGCCGAAAGTCTGGCGAGGACCTGGACATGCCGTCCGGGTATGCGTACGGCAAGAGCTACCGCACGTGCAAGAGCTGTGTGGGATCGGACTTCTGCCGGTTCGGCGTGGGCGACAGCATTTCCCTTGCCCTGAAGATCGAGCAGGAGTTTCAGGGATTCGACAGCCCGCACAAAATGAAGCTCGCTACGGCGGGATGCCCGCGCAACTGCTCCGAGGCGATGGTGAAGGACCTGGGTGCGGTGGCCGTGGAAGGCGGCAAATGGGAGATCTACATTGGTGGCGCGGCTGGGTCTTCCGTTCGCAAGGGCGACATCCTGCACGTCGTGGACAGCCATGAAGAAGTGCTGAAGTACATGGGACGCTTCATTCAGTACTATCGCGAGAACGCAAAGTATCTGGAGCGGACACACGGGTTCGTAACACGTCTGGGCATCGACAAGGTGCGCGCCGTGGTGGTGGAGGACAGCGAGGGAATCGCCGAGCGGCTGGATCGGGAGATCGCCGAATCGAAGGCGGCGTACAAGGATCCCTGGAAAGAGGCACTGTTGCCGGCCAATGAGAACCAGTTTGCGGTGGCCCTTCCGGTGCTGCAATGACGCGAACCATGGCTGACGTGAAGATTGGTCCATTGAGCGGGATCCCGCCGGGCGAAGGCCGCGTGTATTCGCTGCCCGGGGAGAATATAGCAGTCTTTCACACGCGCGGCGGTGAGGTGTTTGCATGCCAGGCTGCCTGCCCGCATCGGGGCGGGCCTTTGGCGGATGGGCTGGTCGGCGGAACCACTTTAATCTGCCCGTTGCATGCGTGGAAGTTCGATCTGTCCACCGGGAACGCCCTGTTCGGCGAGTGCGGTGTCAGGACTTATCCTGTGCACGTGGATGACGACGGTTCTGTGGTTTTGAGTTTCGATCGCGCCTGATTCGCAGCGCGTTTTCCCTCAGCGTTTGAGGTTCTTCCCTTGTCCGGGGTTCGATACCAGACGTGTGTTCGCGCCAACTGAGGGACTTCATGAATATTGATCACAAAGCAACCAAGGTTAAGCTGCTTGATTTCCGTAGCGCTCCCATGCGGGCGTTTCATATGGCGTGGCTGGCATTCTTTCTGTGCTTCTTCGGATGGTTTGGGCTTGCCCCGCTCATGCCGGTGATTCGCAATGAACTGCACCTGAGCAAGGAGCAGATCGGCAACTCGGCCATCGCCGCGGTGGCCATCACTATACTCGTGCGCGTATTGATCGGATGGCTGTGCGATCGGATCGGGCCGCGCCGGGCTTATACGTGGCTGCTGGTGCTGGGATCGCTGCCGGTGATGGGCGTCGGACTGGCGCACGATTACACTTCATTCCTGATTTTCAGGCTCGCCATCGGCGCGATCGGAGCCTCTTTCGTCATTACGCAATACCACACGTCGGTGATGTTCGCGTCTAATGTTGTGGGGACGGCGAACGCCACAGCCGCGGGTTGGGGAAATCTGGGCGGCGGCGTCACGCAGATGGTCATGCCGCTGCTGTTCGGCGCTTTCATGGGCCTCGGGGCGGGAAGCTGGTGGAGCTGGCGGTTGGCCATGCTGGTGGCCGGTGCGGCGCTGCTGATTACCGGCATTGCCTATTACTTCCTGACCCAGGACACGCCCGATGGCGACTTCCGCAGCCGGTCAGGACCTTCGCGCGCGCCCGGCGCTTTCGCAGAGGCGTGCCGCGATCCTCGCGTGTGGGCACTGGCGCTGCTCTATGCTTCTTCATTCGGTGTTGAGCTGACCATCGACAACTTCGCGGCGCTCTACTACACGGACACTTTTCACTTAACGCTCAAAGCGGCGGGCGTCGTCGCGGGCACGTTCGGGATGATGAACCTCTTTGCCCGAGCACTGGGCGGCATTGCGAGCGACCGATGTGCCCGGCAGTGGGGAATGCGCGGGCGTGTTGTTCTGCTGGGGTGCACGATCGCTGCCGAAGGACTCGCCATGATGCTGTTTGCGCAGGCCCGATGGCTGCCCGCAGCGATTCTCACCATGATGCTGATGGGCCTCTTTGTAAAGATGTCGAACGGCGCGAATTACTCGGTGGTGCCGTTCGTCAACAAGCGCGCGCTTGGAGCTGTCGCTGGAATCGTCGGGGCCGGTGGGAATCTTGGCGCTGTGCTGGCGGGGTTCCTGTTTAAGATGCCAAGTCTCACGTATTCGCAGGCGCTGATGGTTCTTGGCGCCGTCGTTGCCGCATCCTCAGTTGTGGCGTTCGCGGTTCGGTTTACGGAGAAGTACCCGCCGCTTCCAGTTGACGAACTGATTGCCGTTCAAGCGGCAGTTTCGGGAGACTGAGACCGGCTAGTAATTGACAGGGCCGGAGATTTGACAACTGTCTTTGATCCTCTTGAGGCCTTCGGTCTGAGGAGCCTTATCAGACGCCCTGCCGTGGCGGTCAACCCGCCTTGGGCAACTGACCACATTGAAGGGGATAGGCCCGGACGGCCTTCAAGATTGCCGGATTGGGACCAAGAAGTCGTTAGAGTCTGGCGGTTGCTGCGGGGTCAGCCAAAGCTCATTGGGTGCGGTCCCGCCAGTTTGCCTCGGTCGCGAAGAGGATCCGAAGAAAGCGAATTTCTAACTCCCGATCCTTGGGTCGAAAACCCAAAGGTCAAAATCGACTCCCGTTCACCTCCCATTACCCGTTCCCTACCGTTCCCGAAGGCTCTTTGAGCTGCCACTCGTGCCTTTGGTTTCCTAAAGTTACAAACCAGTGGCACCCTCATAACCCAAAGGTCGAAGGTTCAAATCCTTCCCCCGCAACCAAATCCAATTTAAATTCAATGGTTTGAGAGCGCCTTCATAGACGAGCCTCACAAGGCAACTGAGTTCAAGGCTTGCCGGAAACTGCAAAGTCAGAGATATAACATCCTAAAGCTTGTGTCTCGGGCCGTTCGACGGGTCTTCCCGAGACGATCGCGTCCAGCGCATCGCGCAGATCGGCACTTTTCACCGGGCGCCGCAGCTCCCCGAGCGCGGCGTAGGAATCGTCGATTCGGCCACGGTACACCACTTTGCCTTCTCGATTTATCACCGCGACCTCCGGAGTAATGGTCACGCCGGTTGCCTTTACCAGTTCGTGCCGGCGGTCCACAATTCTCGGATAATCGCCATGCCCGTATTCTTCGGCGTGCTTACGCGCCTGATCATCGCTCAGGGCCGGGTCCACATACACCAGCACGCAGTTCACGCCTCTCGATTTGTAATCGGCGCAGATGCGCGCAATTTCCCGTGTGTATGAATTTGCAATCGGGCATTCATCCGTCACAAAGAACAGCGCGTTCGCCTTGCCAGTCTCTACCCGCAGAGAATGATCGACATCGTTCGCGCCAAGAATCACGATCAACAGCCCAAGACCGAACAGAGTCACCGCTTGTCAGCCTCCGGACCGCCAGTGAACTGCCGGATCTTCACCAGCAGGTTGGGGTCCCGCCTGATCTGCTCCCTCGCCACCGTCCTTACGTGGTCAATGTAGCCGCTTCGAAGCGTAATCAGATCCGATTCCGCCGCCGGATAGACCAGCAATGTGACCGCGCCCATCTCATCCCTGGTCTGTTCTCCCCAATGCACGGGAATCGGGGGCCGCGATGGGTTTTCGGAATTCTCGTCGGAATTATCCCAGCTCACTTCACTGTCCAGCCTTGTTCCCCTGGGCAGGAAGACGGTGTTCTCGAAAAAATACCGGTCTTGCCAGGCGAAGTCCCAGTCTTCGATGTCCAGCAGCGTCTTGACGGTGCCATCTGGGAAGGTCGCCGTCATCTTCATCGTCCTGCCAATATAGTGCGCGTGCGCTCCCACGCTCACGGCCTGGACGTCGACGGGCAACACGAACGAGTCCTTGACCGTGAAATCCTTCTCCCCGGGAGCAATGTCGACCCCGGAAAAAAAACCGTACACGACGGGGAGCTGAACGATGGTGAGAGTATGTTCAGGCGCCTGTTTCGCGAAATAGAGGCCAATCGTGGACTGTTCCGTCTCTTCCTTGCCGATCGGATGGAAGTGGTATTGGAACATCAGGTCCGTCCCCTTCGGCAGCTTTAGAGCAAGGCCGTCCGGCAGCAAATGTGGTTGCGCGCCAACGGCCATCCCGCCCAACGGCGCCATATTGCGAGTGAACTTCATGCCCGCGTTGGGGGAATTGCTGGCTTCCTCTTCGGCCTCGATCCTCTTTGCGTCGTCGACCGGCTCCGCATAGTAGAGGACATGGTGAACAACCTGCCGCGACGAAGGGCGCAGCTCGATCGCTTTCAGCCATTTGTCGTCCGGCAGGCCGAGGGGAATGCGTAGATAGCGGTAAATGTCGGCGCCCTCGGCGGGCACAGTGAAGCCCTTATCGACTTTCAGAACGACGTCGGGTGTTCCCAGTTGCCAGCCATCGGTGAATTTCGGCAGCGCCGGAATCTTTGCCGGGTCGCCCTCCGGCATGCCTTCCTTCACCCAGTCCTGGATCGTGCGCAATTCCTGGTCGCTCAGGCGGCGGCAATCCTTGTACTCATAGGAAGCCGGCTCGGCCTTCCACGGCGGCATAATCCGTTCCGCGGTAAGCCGGGCGATGAGTTGGCCATGTTTGCGCACGTCGGCGTAGCTCATCAAAGCGAAGGGCGCCGCTTCGCCGGGCCGGTGGCATCCCGCGCATCGATGAAAGACGATGGGCGCCACGTTTTCGCTGAAAGTGACCTGCGCGGAAAGGGGAGACGCAAGGTACGCGGCCGATAGCAGGGCCAGGGGCAGACAAATGGCAGTCATTCCTTTAACAACCCGGCAGTCACAATGAATGACGCGGTCATCTCACAATTTGTTCACCTTACTTAGGCCAGCGCCAGCTTGTACAGTGCCACCAGCTTGCCCCACGCGCGCTCAGCATCGGGCTTATTGTAGATGGGCGCGCCATCGCGGAGGGGCATATCCGGTATGCACCAACCGTGCTGAGCGTCGGCGTATACTTCGATCTCCGCGGAAACATTCGCGGCGGCGAATGCTTCCTTCAACTTGTCCTTCGCGTCGGGTTGACGGACGTCATCGCTCCCCGCGATGCCGATGTACATCCGTGCCTTGATCCTGGGCGCAAGCAGATGGGGGCTGTCGGGCTTGTCGGTCACCAGGCCGCCGCCGTGGAACGATGCCCCCGCGCCTACGCGATCGGGTAACGTCGCCGCGGTCTTCATCACAAGCGGCCCGCCCATGCAGTAACCCTGGGTCCCGATTTTCTTCGTCCGGTCCACTTCCTTTTGCGCGTCCAGGAAGGCAACGTAGGCCGTGGCATCCCTCTCCACGTTGCCGGCATCGTGCAATGTGGCCATCAGGGGGCGGAGTTTCGCCATGTCGTCGGCATTCTGAAAGTTGAAATGCGAAGCGTCCGTGAACGGCGCCTTGGATACCCGATAGTAAGGGTTGGGGACGAGGGCGCAGTATCCTTCGGCTGCGATGCGCCGCCCGATATCGCGCAACGCGGGGCGCAGCCCGAACGCGTCGGGCCAGACCAGTACGCCGGCATAGACTCCGGATTTCGGACGAATGAACGCGGCATCGCACGTTCCGTCGGGAGTCTTGATCTCGACGTCGGTTTCCACCAGATCGAGGCCGGCGGCCGAGGCTTGCCCGGACGCCGCTGCAAGCCCCCCGGCAACTGTCAGAGCTACAAAGTCGCGTCGCCCAATTTCGCCTGTCTTCGAATCCTTCATGAATGAATGACTCCTCTCTCGAAAGTGTATCGCCTCGCGGGTTGCCGGATGCTACTGGGCCATCCAGCCGCCGTCGATGACAATGTCCGTGCCGGTGAGGAAGGAAGCCGCGTCCGAGCAAAGGTACAACGCCAGGGAGCCAATGTCTTCCGGCTGGCCCCAGTGGCCAACCGGGATGCGCGACGTAAATTGCTGACTGATTTGCGGATCGCTCAGAAGCGGCGTGTTCATTTCGGTGGCGAAGGGCCCGGGGCTGATGCCCACCACGGTAATCCCCTCCGAAGCCAGCTCCAGAGCCAGGGCGCGGGTCATTCCCAGCAGTCCGGCTTTGCTGGCGGAATACGCCGTGCGGCCGGGTAGCGAAATGTGGCTCATCATCGAAGTCATGTTGATGATGCGGCCGTAGCCCTTGCCCTTCATATGCGGTACAAAGGCGCGGCACATCAGGAACGCTCCGGTGAGGTTGGTGCCGATCACGCGGTTCCATTCTTCCAGCGTGTATTCCGTCACGGGCTTGCGGACGTTGACTCCGGCGTTGTTCACCAGAATGTCGACTGTGCCGAAGCGTTCGATTACGGCCGTTGCCAGAGCGCCTACGTGATCCTCCCGCGAGATGTCGAATACGAATGCGGCAGCCTCCGTCCCGCCTTCAGCAGCCTCCCGCGCCACTTCGTCGAGACGCTTCGCATCGCGTGCAACGAGCGCCAGCTTCGCGCCCGCGCGGCCCAGAGCCAGAGCCATCATTCGCCCCAGCCCCCGGCTCGCGCCACTGATCACCGCCACGCGGTTTTGCAGGATTGGTTCGGCCACGGGTTATTCCGCCGCGAGCTTCGCCGGGTCGTCCTCGTCCTTGGACGAATAGTAAGAGTGATAGTAGGTGTACTTGCTGTACAATTCGCCCCTTCGTGCGCCGTTCACCACGATGCCCATCACGTTGTTCTGACACAGCGACTGCATTGCGCGGGTCACCGAGTCGATGGTGGTGGCGCCGATCCGCACCACCAGGATGGTCCCGTGGCAAAGCGTGGCCAGCAGATTGGCATCGGCCGCGAACAGCAGCGGCGGGCTGTCCAGGATCACCCAGTTGAACAGTCTGGGCAGGTGATCCAGCATCTGCTTCACTTCTTTGAGATTGAGCAACTCCAGCGGGTTGATCACCGCCTCGCCCGCGGGCATGATGTACAGATTGGTTCCCTGCAGCCTGCGCATGGCCTGATGCAATTCCACCTTCCCTTGGAGGTAGTCGGTGAGGCCGGGGCTGCGGTCCGTTTGCAGCAGATTGTGCACGATGGGGCGCCGGAAATCAAAATCGCACAGCAGAGTCAGATTCCCAGCCAGTTGCGCCTGCGAAAGCGCCAGATTCACCGCCGCGAAGGACTTGCCTTCGGCGGGTGAAGGACTGGTCACCACTGCGGTATGAATCGGCTGTAGGCTCTGCATGTGATTGAGCCGGGTGCGTAGCGTCCGGAACTCCTCGGTGGGGGCTTCGTGCGGGTGGGCGGCATTGATCAGCAGCGCTTCCGGGGAAGGCAGGAACGGAATTTCCACCACCTTTTCCAGGAGCCCCTCCATGGGAGTTTCCTGGGGCGCGAACACCGTCCGGATAGCCGTCTGTACGGCGGAGCCAGGCCGCTGTTCTGGGGACACCGGGCCTCTGGTGGTGGGTGGGGCGGACACACCGTCGTCGGGTGACGGTGCTGGTCTGCCCAGATTCTGCTCCGCCTTTCTCAGCGCGTCGTGGACTCTGCTCATGCTATCCCTTCAGACCCTCGTTGCGTAGTAATACACCACTGACCCGGACATAATGACCACCCCCAACAGACACGCCGTCGACCAGGCCAGCCAGGAAAGCCGGCGGCGGCGGCGCACCACGAGGTCGTTTTCCAGCAGTGGAATGCTGCCCAGAATCGGCAACTTTGTATAAGCCCGGACGTCTTTCAGGTTCTTCAATGAGGTGTCCTTCATCTCCCGCGCGCCGGCAAACATGAGCCCGACCGCAAATCCGATCGCCGCCGCGATGGCTACGATCACCGGCCGCTTGGGCTCGGTCGGGGTTTGCGGCAGAGAGGCCGGATCGAGGATGTCGAGCGTCTCGCCCTGCTTGGTGTTCTCGAGCTTGGTGGCGATTTCGGACTTGTTCATCTTGCCGTTGAGCTCGTCGTATTCTTCCCGCGCCAGGTCGCGGTCGCGGAGCAGGTCCGAGTATTCTTTCTCTCCGACGGGCACGCCCTCGATGCGCGCCTGGACCCCTTTCATCGCGTCAGTGAGCTGAGCCATTTCCTTTTGGCGGTCTTTCATCTCCAGTTCACGCGCGGCGATCTCGCCCTCAATGCGCCGGATATTCGCTTCTACGTCCAGCAGCTCGCGGTTCGCCACCGGTCTCCGTACCGGTTGCGCGGCGTTTGGATCCTGCTTCTTATCCGCCTCTTCCTTCATCAACGCATCGCGATCCTTGCGGGCCTGTTCCAGAAGGGCCAAGGCGCGTTGCACATCCGGGTAGGAGTCCTTGTAGCGCTCGCGCAGGACGGCCAGAGTGTTTTCAAGGGATATGATCTGGCGTTCCTTGTCGGCAAGCTGGTCGTTCCTCTCCACCGCCGCCGGGCTCTGGTCCGCGCCGGTGGACTGTTTGATGGAATTGTAGCGGTCCTTCAGAATCCGGAGCTGGTTCTCGGACAGCAATTTGTCCTGATTGACCCGGCTGATGGCGGCGTCGAGCGTGGTCATCTGCATCTGCATGCTGCTCAACTGCGCCTGGTTTGCGTTCATCTGGTCCGGCAACCGGCCCATGTTCTTGATGCGGAACTCGCTCAGCCGCTGTTCGGCCTCTTCCAGTTTCTTCTTTGCGTCGTCGAACTGGCCCTCCAGAAATTCGGTGGTGCTTCTGGATTGCTGCGACCGTTCCTGAATGTTCTGGCTGATGAAGCGGCTGACGATGTCTTCACACACCTTCTGCGCGGTGATGCGATTGCTATAGCGGAAAGTAATCCGGAAGGCCGTCACCGCGCCCTGCCCGGCAACCGTCTGATTTTCAACGCCGCCAATGGCCACGTCCTTTTTCTGCATGCGCTCGATGATGTCTTCCATTGGCTGGCTGGCCCTCTCCTTCTGGTAGAGGTTCATGGTGTTGATCAGGGTGGTCAGATTGCTGCGGCTCAGGATGGACTGCGCCATGGACATGACGTGATTGGTCATATCCTGATTCAGGTTGCTTTGCACCAGAGCCTCGGGCACCTGCGGGGGCACCACCTTGATGACCGCGCTGGAGACATATGTGTCCGGCCAGAGAAACGCGACCACGACGCCGGCCACCAGAAAGGCGAATGCCGGGCCAAAGATCCAGCTTCGGTGCCGCCGCATGATGTCGATGTAGTCCTCGACATCCATCGGACGGCGCGTTACGGTCACATTATCGACGGGTTGCATGAGTGCTCCTGACCATTAAAGCAGCCGCCTGCTCACGGCACGATGATGTGATCCCCGTTTTCGAGGAGGACATTTTGCTCCATTTTCTTGCCGTGGCTCACTTCCTTGTAATTGAACTTCAATGAGGTTGTGCCACGCAGCACTCTAATCTTTCCTGTTTTGGCGAATTCCCGAAAACCGCCCGCCACGCTGAGCGCCTCCAGAATCGTTGTGGGAGTCACCAGCTTATACTCTCCAGGCTTGTTCACCTCGCCATCGATGTAATACTTCTTGCTGTTGACCGCCAGCAGTGAAACGGTGACTTCGGGGCTGTTAATGAGTCTGGTGAGCGCCGTCGTGATGTCCTTGCCGAGCTGATCCGGGGTCAAACCGGCTGCCTGCAACTCGCCGATTAGCGGCAGTGAGATCTTCCCATCGGGACGCACCACCTTGTCGCCGGTAAGATCGGGTTCGCGCCACACCAGCACGTGCAGCACGTCTTCGGCCCCAATCAGATATTTGTACGGATCGACGGCGACAGGCAGGACCGCGGCCTTGTTCACGGGAGCGGTCTGGGTGGGTTCAGGCGCGGCATTGGCCGGCGTCTGCGCGGGCTGCGTTTGCTCTCTGGGACTAGGCCCGCTGACGTCGGGAGCTCTCTGGGCAGACGCCAGACAGGCGCCAAAAGTAGCCATCGCCAGAGGGAAAGCCAGATACAGGCTCGATCTTTTCATTAGCCTCAACCTTGTGCGGAAGCCGTATACTGCGTGCGGCAGACCACTGGACAATCTATTTTACACTGTCCCTTGTGGCGATACCATTGGGTCGGGACAGCGTAACTGCAGGAGTTTCAGCGTTTTGCGCTCAGCTCCCAGGACCCTGTCGCCCCCCAAAGCCGTGCGGTGGCGCAGGGCCATGCCCTGCGGCGGGTCCCTGACCCAGGCAGCTCGAACTTGCGGAAACTACCCGTTCCCCGCTAACGTACAGGTGTTCTATGAGCTGGTCCGGAATCCTTCGAGACATTCGCCACGGCGTTCGCGTCCTGTCAAAAACGCCTGGCTTCGCCGCAGTGGCTATTCTAACCGTCGCGCTGGGCATTGGCATGAACGCGGCCATGTTCAGTGTCGTGAATGCACTGTTGCTCAAACCGCTGCCCTACCGCGACGCCCAGCGCATTGTGATGGTGTGGGGCACGTGGCCGCAGCGGGGGTTCCCGCGGCTGCCCCTGTTCGGCCCCGAGTTCCTCGACATCCAGCGCGGCAACCACGTCTTCGCGGAGACTGCCGGGTTCAAGCTTTTCAGCGCGAATCTGACCGGTGCCGGCGAACCGGAGCGACTGGACGGCGTGCGCGCGTCAGCCGCGTTCTTTCCTATCCTCGGCGTTCCACCGCTGATCGGGCGTACCTTCACCGCGCGGGAGGACATGCCCGGCTCCAATCGCGTGGTGCTGCTCAGCTACGGGCTGTGGCAGCGCCGCTTTGCCGGTGACCGCGGCGTAATCGGCCGCGACGTCGCACTGGACGGCGCCACCTATTCCGTTATAGGTGTGATGCCGGAGGAGTTCCGCTTCAGCATGAGCGTGAGTCTCACCAGGCTCACCTATCCGCCAGTCGACTTCTGGACGCCGCTGGCGATGACGCCGGACGAGCAGCAGGCATATGGTTCGGCCAATATGTTCGCGGTGGCGCGGCTGAAGGCGGGTGTGACGCTCGCGCACGCCCAGGCTGAGGCGGCGTCGCTCGCGCAAGCGCATTTCAACGCCAACGATCTCGACCTGGGCATGGGCATTCATGTCGCTCCACTGCCGGAGGAGTTTCGCGGGAGCCTGAGTACGCCGTTGTGGATACTGTCGGCGGCCGTCGGCTGCGTGCTGCTCATCGCCTGCGCCAACCTTGCCGCGCTGCTGCTGGCGCGCGGAACATCCCGGCGCAGGGAGATGGGCATTCGCATGGCGCTGGGCGCGGGCCGCGGAGCCATCTTCAGACAGTTGCTGGTGGAGGCGTTGATGCTGGCCGTGTGCGGTGGCGCGCTGGGGACGCTGGTGTCGGTGTGGGTGGCGCGCCTGTTTCTGGTTCTCAGCCCCACCGATCTACAGCAGCTTGCTCACCCCGGTGCCGACTACCGTGTACTGCTGTTCGCCATGTGCTTGACCATTGGCACGGGAATTCTTTTCGGCATCGCCCCGGCGCGCCGGTTGTCCGGCGAGGACGTCAACAGGGTGCTCAACGAATCCGGCCGGGCCACTACGGGCGCGCGCTCGGAGGCCTTGCGCGCGGTTCTGGTAGTCACCCAGTTGAGCTTCGCGGTGGTGGTGCTGGCGGCGTCCCTGCTGCTGCTGCGCAGTTTAATGCGCGTGCTCGGCAACGACGCGGGCTTTGAGCGGCACAGTATCCTGACCATGGACATCCCGCTGCCCCTGTCGCGCTATCCGGACGCGCGCACGCAGTCCGAGTTCTTCGAGCGCGCGCTGGGACGCGTGCAGGGCATTCCCGGCGTCATTTCGGCCGCGGTGGTGGAGAACCCGCCGTTCACGCCGGCGCCGGAGAGATTCATCGTGATTGAAGACAGACCCGTCGCGAAGATTGGCCAATTGGCGCTGGCTACGACGCGGTTCACCAGCGCGGATTACCTGCGCGTCAGCGGAATCCCGTTGCGCATGGGCCGTTGGATGGACGACCGCGACCGTCGCGGCGTGCCGGGCGTCGCTGTGTGCGACCAGTTGTTCGCCAATGCACACTGGCCCGGCGAGAGCCCTGTCGGCAAACACATTCGCATCGGGGGCGGCAGCACCGGACCCTGGATCACCATCGTCGGCGTGGTGGGGGCAACCCGCCAGTATGGGCTCGACTCCGACCCGCGGCCCGCGCTCTACCTCAGCTACCTGCAGGACGTGCGCAGCAAGATGTCGCTGGTTGTGCGCTCCCAGGGGCCGCCGTTGGCGCTGGCGGGCGCCGTCCAGAATGCCGTTCGCAGTGTCGACCGGGATCAGCCGGTGGCTAACGTGAAGACCATCGATCAGCTTGTCGCGCGCTCGGTTTCAAATCGCAGCTTCCAGACCGTTCTGCTGGGGACGTTTGCGGGCGCTGCCCTGCTGCTGGCGGCGTTGGGGATCTTCGGATTGCTGTCATGGTCCGTGGCGCGCCGGACACGGGAGATCGGGTTGCGCATGGCGCTCGGTGCCACCCGCGGGAATGTCTTGTGGCTGGTGACCGGGCGGGCGATGTTCCTTGTGGGTGCGGGTCTGCTCATCGGTTGCGCCGGGGCGCTGGCGGTGACGCGCGTGCTGCGCAGTCTTTTGTATCAGGTGAGCGCCACCGATCCTCTGGCATTCGCCGCGGTGGCACTGGCCATGTTCGCGGTGGGCGTTATGGCTTCCGCGTTGCCCGCCTGGCGCGCGCTCCGCGTGGACCCGGCGGTGGCCCTGCGCACGGAGTAAGCACCCGGTCGGAAGAAAATCCGAACGAGCAGAAACGCCCCAGCCACGACGAAGTCCCGCACATGGGCGCGAGCCGAGCCACGCTCAGACGGTGGATCTGCGTCACAACCGTGAACATCCCGGCCTGCCGTTGGCGATACCTGGCACGCGCGCCGATTATTCCAGTAACCAGTGGACCATCGGCAAAGACTTCACCCCGCCTGCCTGGCCGAGTGGCTTTCGGCGTCTGGGTTCCAGGCCGCGGGAATAGTCACGAAAGCACGGCCGCCTGCAACTCGCCCTTACGGCGACACCGTTTGGTCGGGACAGCATAACTGCCCGAATTTCAGTGTTTTGTTGCAATCGCCTGCAATAGGGCTTCTCAAACCCGGGTAATTAGTTTGCGGAGGCTACCCGTGGCGCGGTAACGTAACAGGAGTTCCATGAACTGGTCCGGTATCCTTCGAGATACTCGCCATGGCGTTCGCGTGCTGTCGAATGCGCCAGGCTTCGCTGCGGTGGCTATTCTTACCGTCGCCCTGGGCATCGGCATGAATGCGGCCATGTTCAGTGTGCTGAATGCGCTCTTGCTCAAGCCGCTGCCATACCGCGACTCCGGCCGCATCGTCATGGTATGGGGCACGTGGCCGCAGCGGGGCTTCCCCCGGTTGCCGTTGTTAACCCCGGAGTTCCTCGACCTCCAGCGCAACAATCACGTCTTCGCGGACATCGGCGGGTTCAAGCTCTTTAGCGCAAATCTGACCGGCGCCGGCGAACCCGAACACCTGGATGGCGCGCGCGTGACCGCCTCATTCTTTTCCATCCTGGGCGTTCCGCCGTTGCTCGGTCGCACGTTCACCGCGCAGGAAGACGCGCCCGGACCGAACCGTGTGGTGATGCTTAGCTATGGGTTGTGGCAACGCCGTTTCGCCGGAGATCGCAATGTGATTGGCCGTACGGTCGAGCTGGATGGGGCAACCTGCACGATTATCGGCGTGATGCCGGAGGAGTTTCGCTTCAGCATGAGCGTGGAGCTGAGCAAGGTGACGCATCCGCCGGTGGATTTATGGACGCCCATGGCCATGACGCCGATGGAGCAGCAGCAGTGGCGTTCCGTCGATCTGTTCACGCTGGCGCGGCTGAAGCAGGGTGTACCGCTGGCGCACGCGCAAGCTGAGGCGGCATCGCTGGCGCTCACGAATTTCAAGGCCAATAACACCGACCTTGGCATGGGGATTCGAGTGGCCCCTCTGGCGGAAGAGATCCGCGGTAATCTGAGCGCTCCACTGTGGATCTTGTCGGCTGCGGTCGGTTGCGTGCTCCTGATCGCATGTGCCAATCTGGCCGGGCTGCTCTTGGCCCGGGGGACATTCCGGAACCGGGAGATAGCCATACGCATGGCCCTGGGCGCATCGCGCGGGGCCATCGTCAGGCAGTTGCTGGTGGAGTCGCTCCTGATCGCGGTTTGCGGTGGCGCGCTGGGGACGCTGGTGTCGGTGTGGGTGACGCGCCTGTTCTTCATCCTCAGCCCCACGGATCTGCAGCAACTCTCGCACCCCGGCGTCGACTACCGCGTCCTTTTGTTCGCCGCCAGCTTGACGGTGGCCACCGGAATTCTATTCGGCATCGCCCCGGCGCGCCGGTTGTCCGGGGAAAACGTCAACGGCGTGCTCAGCGAATCCGGTCGTACTTCCATTGGCGGCCGTTCGGAGGCGCTCCGCGCCGTTCTGGTGGTCACCCAGTTGAGTTTCGCCGTGGTGGTGCTGGCCGCTGCCCTGCTGCTGGTTCGCAGCCTGGTGCAGGTGCTCAACAACGATCCGGGATTTGTCCGGCACAGCATCCTGACGATGGATATCCCTTTGCCGGCGTCGCGCTATCCGGACGCGCCGAAGCGATCGGCGTTCTTTGAACGCGCCCTCGAGCGGGTACAAGCCGTCCACGGCGTTGTTTCGGCGGCGATTGTGGTGAGTCCGCCGTTCATGCCGGTGTCGGAGAGATTCATCGTGATCGAGGACAAGCCTGTTCCGAAGCACAGTCAACTGCCGCTGGCCACGATGCATTTCGGCAGCCCGGAGTACCTGCGCGTTACGGGCATCCTTCTGCGCATGGGCCGGTGGTTCAACGATGGCGACCGCCGCGGCGCGCCGGAAGTGGCCGTAGTGGACCAGTTGTTCGCCAACGCGCACTGGCCTGGCGAAAGCCCCATCGGAAAGCATATCCGCGTTGGCGGCGGAAGTACCGGACCGTGGACTACGATTGTCGGCGTAGTTGGGGCGACGCGCCAGTACGGTCTCGACTCCGACCCGCGGCCCGCCGTCTACCTCAGCTACCTGCAGTCCGTTTGGGCCAAAATGACGCTGATGGTGCGTTCTGAGGGTGAGCCGCTGGCGCTCTCGGCCGATGTGCAGAAAGCCATTCGCAGTGTCGATCGCGATCAGCCCGTCGCCAATGTGAAGACCATCGATCAGTTGGAGTCGCGTTCGGTTTCAGATCGCAGCTTTCAGACCATGCTGCTGGGGACGTTCGCGGGCGCTGCCCTGCTGCTGGCGGCGCTGGGGATCTTCGGATTGCTGTCATGGTCCGTGGCGCGCCGGACGCGGGAGATTGGGTTGCGCATGGCGCTCGGTGCCACCCGCGGGAATGTCTTGTGGCTGGTGACCGGGCGGGCGATGTTGCTGGTGGGTGCGGGTCTGCTCATCGGTAGCGCCGGGGCGCTGGCGGTGACGCGCGTGCTGCGCAGTCTCTTGTATCAGGTGAGCGCCACCGATCCTCTGGCATTTGCCGCGGTCGCTCTGGCCATGTTCGCGGTAGGCGTGCTGGCTTCGGCGTTGCCCGCCTGGCGCGCGTTGCGCGTGGACCCGGCGGTGGCCCTGCGGACGGAGTAAGCACCCGGTTTACGGAACAGACCGGGGCCGGGCGCCGTACGTTACTGTAGACACATTCCATGCGCATCCGGCCTTCGCTCGTGGCTGCGGCGGTTCTGCTGCTTCTGATGTTCGCGCTTGCCGGCGGCGCCGCCTTGCGCGAGTCTGCAACCATCGACGAAGTCGCCCACATTGGCGCCGGTTTGAGCTACGTCCAGACGCTGGATCTGCGTCTCAACGGCGAGCACCCGCCCTTGGCCAAGATTTTGGCCGGACTGCCGCTGGCCATGCGCGGCACGCGCGCCGATTATTCCAGTAACCAGTGGGCCGTCGCCAAAGACTTCTTCCCCGCCTACCTGGCCGAGTGGGTTTTCGGCGACTGGGTTCTGGGCCGCTGGAACAATCCGGACAGCACCCTGATGTGGGCACGGCTGCCCATGCTGCTGCTTACCCTGTTACTGGGTTGGGCGCTGTTCGTGTTTGGACGCCGCCTGGGCGGGGATTGGGGTGGACTGCTCTGTCTGGCGAGCTATACCACCATGCCCGCGTTCCTGGCTTTCGGTCCGCTGGTGCTAACCGACGTGGCTATCGCTCTCTTCGCTGTGCTGACTGTCTGGAGTCTCGGCGAGGTGTGGCGGAACCCCGACCCTCGTAATACCCGCTGGTTTGCCATGGCGCTGGCCGGAGCGCTCCTTTCAAAGTTCTCCTCCGGGGTCCTGTTCTTCGCCATGATCGCGTTCGTACTGAGCACGCGCTGGTGGCCGCTGGAGGACCAGCCCGCCGAAAAGGCCGCGGCACGGAACTGGCGCAAACTTCGTTGGCGGGCCTTGCGTAACGCCACCTTTCTCGCAGCGGCCGTTGTGTATCTGGTGTATTTCGTCTTCTCTTGGAACCAGCCGCTGGCCATACCCGGGTTCGTCGGCCACGGACCGCTGGTGGCTCTGGCTGGCCGGCTGCTCATGCCGCCATGGCTCTTCCTGCGTGGATTGGGGTGGATGCTGCTCACCGCCGTGCGCCCGTCGTTTCTGCTGGGCCGTCAGTATCCCCACGGAGTCTGGTTCTACTTCCCCGTGCTGCTGGTTCTGAAGTCTTTGCCGGGTTTCCTGGGTCTGTTGGTGTTGACCCTGGCGCTCTCCTTGTGGCGCCGAGCAGTGCGCCGCGGCGTGGCGGTGATTCCGGTGGGACTCGCCACCCACTGGCGCGCGATCTGGGTTTCGTTGCTGGTTTTCGTTGGCATCTGCCTGATAGGACCCATGGACATCAGCATCCGGCACTTCAGCGTTCCGCTGGCGCTGCTGATTCTGTTGATGGCGCCATTGCCTCGGCTCATCGAGCGTTCCGGGCGGCGGCTGGCGTGGATAACCGGGGCATCTGCCGCCGTTCTGGCTGCCAGTTGTCTGATCGCCGCAGTGCGGATATACCCTGATTACTTCCCCTACGCCAGCCCCCTGGCGATGGGGCAACCGGCCTACTGGCTGATGAGCGACTCCAATGTCGATTGGAACCAGGCGCTCCCCGAAGTAGAGCAGTTCGCGCGGCGGCGTGGATTAACTGACGTGCCTCTGGACGTCTATGGGTTCTCCGATTCCCGGACGATCGTACCTCGCTCGCGTTTGTGGGACTGCCAGGCGCCGGCGGACTCCGATGCGGGCCTCTTGGTGTTCGTCTCCGCAAACATGATTCTGGATACTCACAACTGCTCCTGGATCATCCAGTATCCGCATCGGCCCCTGGCGGGCGGCGGTATGTATGCGATTCGGCTGCCCTCGGCCATCCCTCCGGCCGGCAGCCCGGGAGGTCCACCGCTGCCGGCCGCGCGTCGCACCTTCCTCAACGCGCCGGTCGACATGCGCGTGATGTTCCTGCAACTGTCCGAGCACCCGGAGAGTATTCAGAAGACCCTGGATCAAATGATGGCCCAGTACCAGAAATCAATGGCGGAGGCGAAGCAGAAGAACGCCCGACGCTGAGTCCCAGGGCTTGTACCGAGCCGCGTTACTATCGAATCGTGCGGCGTTGTGTCCTTCTCGGCCTTTTGGCGTTGTTGCCGCTCAGGGCGGATGACCATTGGATATTGCTTCATGCGGGCCCCTTCCAGGTCTTCTCCGAAGCCGGGGATAAACCGGCGCGCGAGGCGCTCAATGAACTGGAGCAGCTCCGCTACGCGCTCGGCGCGGCGCTCGCGAAACCGGACCTGCAACTTGTCCGTCCGCTCGACATTCTGATTTTCCGGGGCAACGGAGCGCCCGCGCCGCTCCCGGTTCCGGCCCTCTCGCGCGTTGCCTGGATGGTAGGCGTAGACGATAAAACGCTCCTGACCGTCGCGCTTAAGGGCGAGATCACTCGCCGCCTCCTCTTCGAAAACACGCACAAACTCCCCGACACTGCCGACAACGGACTGATCGCGCTTTACTCCACCCTCAGCGTCAAAGGGGTCCACATTACCGTGGGCGAGCCCGTCGCCAGTCCCACCCGCGATTGGGCGCGCCTGCAAATGCTGGTGACGGACGAGAACACCGCGGGCGAGGTGCATATCTTCCTGTCGAATCTGGAGCAGGGCGGCGACATGGACGTGGCCAGCCGCAATGCGTTCCGCTTTAACGCGGCCGACTTGGAGCGAAAGCTGGATGCCTATGTGGCCGCGGGCCACTTCGTAGCTCGCACCTTCAGCGGCGCCGCCATCGATCCGGATCGCGACTTTCACCTTACCCAGCTCGACTCCTCCGACGCAAAGCTCCTTATGGGGGACTATCTGCTGGCGGCCGGCTCGCCCAGAGCCGCCGACCTCTACGAAAAGACGCCCGCAGTAGAAGCGTCCGAGGGCCTGGGGCTGGCCGCGCTGGCAAGAGGCGATCGCGACTCGGCAAAGAAGAATCTGGCCGATGCCATCGCGCTGCACTCGAAAAACGCCCGCGCCTGGTACGAAGCCGGACTGCTGGAAACGGCGCCGGAGAAAAAGAGAGCGGATCTGATCAAAGCCGCCGAACTGAACCCGAAGTGGGCAGACCCGTTCCTGCGCCTTTCCGAAACCGAGCCCGGCCCCATCCGGCGCACCTTTTGGCTGAAGAAGGCTGCGGAAGCGGCGCCGCGTGACATTGCCTTGTGGAAGGCGATGGCCAAATCCGCCGCGGAGGCGGAACAGTTCGAGGAGGCCGCTCGCGCCTGGGCCATGGCCGAACGAGCGGCGGGTACCGAGGAAGAGCGTCAAAACGTACGCGATGAACGCCTGCGTGCCGAACAGGAACGCCTCGACGCCGCCGATGCTGCCCGCAAGCAGGAAGAAGACGCGCGCCAGCAGGATCTGGACCGGGTTCGCGATGCCTCCCTGGCTGCGATTCACGCCGCCGAGGCGAAAGCCAATGCGCAGCTCAATCCGGACGGTCAGTTCTCGAAGGAGGGCGCTGTCGACTATGGCGAACTGGCCCGGAGTGGGCCATCCGTGGATGGCGTCTTCGAACGGTTTGATTGCCTCGGCCAGCAGGGGCGCCTGGTGATCCATACCGCGGAGGGCAAGCTGGTCCGGTTGCTCATCGTCGATCCATCGCAAATCACCATTCTGGGGAACGATGGCACGCTGGCCTGCGGGGCGCAGTCGCCCGCGCGCAAGGTCCATGTCAGCTACGACCAGAAGCCCAACGCGAAGGCCGGGACCAGCGGCGAGGTTCGCTCCATTGAGTTCGTGCGGGAACCGTGACCACCATTCGCAAAGCGACCGAAGGCGACCTCCCGGCCATTGCGGAAATCCAGCATGCGTCTCCGGAAGCCGCGCGGTGGACGGTTTCCGACTACATAGCTCACGATTGCTGGGTGGCATCCGTGGACGATCGCCTGGCTGGGTTTCTGGTGTGCCGCGCGGTGGCCGGCGACGAACGTGAGGTACTGAATCTTGCCGTTCATCCGGAGTTCCGCCGGCGGGGAATCGCCCTGGCGCTTCTGGAAGCTGAGTGTAACGGTAACCTGGCCAACTACTTTCTGGAGGTTCGTTCGTCCAATAGAGCAGCGAGGTCACTATACGAGGTCATGGGTTTCACCGAGGAAGGGGTAAGATCGGAGTACTACGAGAACCCACCTGAGTCGGGGATTGTCCTGAAGAGGCGTTCATGTTATCGTCACATTGTCAGGAGACCGTAAGCGGTCAGTGAAGTTTGAATCGCTCATGAATCTCAGCCATCCAACCGAACCGGCCCTCCCTACACAGGACCGGGCTCGGATATCCCACAAGGAGACAAGCCTGATGGAGAATATGCAGGAAGATCTGAAGGCGCACCTGATGCAGACCGACAACGAGTTTCGCCAATTGGCGGCTCAGCACTCGGAGTATCACCAGCAACTTGAGACCATCGAGTCGAAGCTGCGGCTCACTCCGCAAGACGAGGCGGAAGAGCACCGGCTGAAGAAGCTAAAACTGCATTGCAAGGACCAGATGATCCAGATCATGAACCGGTACCGGATGCAGCACGTGCCACAGGTCCAGTAAGCATCGGGTGCGCGACAGCAAGGTTATGGGAGCCCGATCCGGGCATGTCCGGATCGGGTTTCGCATTTTTTGATGGAGTGACGCCGCGGTTTCCGGGGAGCGGAAACGAGCGACAATAGGCGAAGAGCGGAAACGAGCGACAATTGATCGATATGCGGCGCGCGGGTTGGGTATCGCTGGTGCTGGCGGTTCCGGTCTTTGCAATAGCCCTGTTCGCGGTAACGCGCGAACCGCCGGGCTCATTCCGATCGGTGCAAATGGCCGGCGGCCGCGAAAATCTCGGCGTGGGCGCCCTGCTGGTGGCGAAGCCGGAATTGAGCGACCCCAATTTCTTGCGCACCGTGGTGGTTCTGGTCCAATATAGCGAGGAGAAAGGCGCGTTCGGCCTCATCGTGAACCGCCGCACGGCCGCGACGCTCGCGAAGGTGTTGCCCGATCTGAAAAACGGCGGCGACCATCTGGTCTATGAAGGAGGCCCGGTTCAGACCGATCTCATGCTGGCCATGTTTCGCTCGCGCACGAAGCCGGCGGAAGGCGACCTTGTCACCGGCGATATCTACGAGACCGCGAACTCCGAAGCCATTGAGAAAATGGCTGGCGCGTCCGGTCCGGAGCGGTTTCACGCATACGTCGGCTACTGCGGCTGGGGAGAGGGCCAGTTGGAGAACGAAGTCCAGCTTGGCGCGTGGGCGGTGATGACGCCCGACTCCCGAGTTCTGTTCGACGACGACCCGGATTCGTTATGGCAGCGGCTGGACCGCAAGAGCCAGATGCGCATCGCACAAATCTTCCCGCATGATCTTCCCCTCTAACCTGGCCGCGCGGGACCGCTGGCAGGCGCGTTCCATGGTGATTTCCGCCCGGGGCATCGTGGCCACTTCCCAGCCGCTCGCCTCGCAGGCCGGAGCGCAAATCCTGGCCCGCGGCGGCTCGGCCGCGGATGCGGCGCTGGCTGCAAATGCCGTTCTCAGCGTCGTCGAACCAATGATGAGCGGCATCGGGGGGGATCTGTTCGTGCTTTATCGAGAGGCCGCCAGCGGCCGTCTCTGCGGCCTGAACGCAAGCGGTCCCGCGCCGCGGGGTTTGAGCATCGATTTCCTGCGGCACCGGGGCGCCAGGGAAATATCGGGCATCCACGCCGTCACCATTCCGGGCTGCGTGCGCGGCTGGGAGAGCATGCACCTGCGATTCGGGCGTCTCCCGTGGCGCGACCTGTTCCAGCCGGCCATCTACTATTGCCAGCAAGGCTTCCCGGCTACCGAAGTGGTTCAGGGGGACTGGGAAGATTCGGCGGAACGGGCTCCCGCCGGCTCCCCGCGCGTAGGACAAATTGTGCAGAATCCTGATCTGGCCCGCGCGTACGAACTGATTGCCGAGCTTGGCGCGGCCGCTTTCTACGCGGGCCCAATCGGCGCGGCGCTGATCGAGACCTCCCGGCGGCTCGGCGGAGCGATGACCCCCGCGGACCTGGAACAATACGCACCCGAATGGGTCAGGCCCATCTCCACGCGGTATCGTGACTGGAGTGTCTGCGAACTGCCTCCCAACAGCCAGGGCGTCGGCGCGCTGGAGATGCTCAACATCATGGAGCGCTTCCCGCTGGGCGATCACCAGCCGTCCAGCGTGTCGGCGCTCCATTACAAGATTGAGGCGCAGAAACTGGCCTACGAAGATCTGGAAGCGTTCAATGCGGACCCTCGGGCCGCCCCCGTTCCCTGGCCCGGGCTTCTCGACAAACGGTACGCGGCAAAACGGGCCGCGCTGATCGATCCCGCCGCCGTCCGCGACCACTACGGACCGGGCGAGCCGCCGCGCGAAGGTGGCAACACGACGTTTCTCGCGGTCGTGGACAAGGATGGAAACATCGCCTCCTGGATTCAGAGCATCGCCGATCTGTGGGGCACCGGGATCGTGGTGGATGGCTTTGGGTTCCCGCTGCACTCGCGTGGCGAAGGCTTCTCCCTGGACCCCGCGCACCCCAACGCTCTGGCCCCCGGCAGGCGTCCGTTTCACACCATCATTCCTGGATACATGGAGCGCGGGACTACTCGCGTGGGCTTCGGCATTATGCGTGGCGTCAACCAGCCACAGGCGCACGCACAGTTCGTCTCGCACATTGCCGATCACGGCATGAACATCCAGCAGGCGTTGGAAGCGCCGCGATTCACCCGCGTAAAGACGGCCGGGCGCGAGGTGAAGATTGAGAGCCGTGTCCCGGAGAGCGTTCGCGAGGAGCTCATCGCCATGGGCCACGAGGTCTCCACCGTCGGCGAATACTCCGGCTGGATGGGCGGCGGCAACGCGGTTCTGCACGATGGCGCGGCCCGCGTGAACTATGGGGCGGCATCGCCGAGAAAGGATGGCGCCGCGATCCCCGAGCCGGACCCCTGGTTCGATTAGCAGACTACCGCGTGCTTACGCGCGTACCGAGCCGCGACGGTGACGGAGCGGTTGACAATCCGGCACGCGTCCTCACTATTTCTTCGACTCGGCGGCGTCCACCCGTTCCCGCAACACCCGGATCACCGTTGCCGCCTGATCGGACTGGGCCTTTGCGCGAAAGACCTCGCCGCGCAGTTCGGCGTTTTCCTTACGGAGTACATCCAGTTCGGCGCTGTCTTTCGCGGTCCCGCGTTCCGTCTCTCGAAGGGGTGGCGGCTCGCCCAGGAAGCGCGCGAATGCACTCAACGGCTTCCCCGGGCCTTCGAGACGGAGCAACACCTGAACATCGCCGGATTTTCTCTCAAATGTGAATGATCCGGCCTGTGCTTCCGCGGCAGTCAGGGGAACCCCCACCTTGTTTCCGCCGTCGCTGATGGATATTTCGCCGGCTCGAACGCCCTGTAGCGCGGGCTGGCTGTGATCCCACTCGACAACAAGCTGTCCGTCATGATCGGTAACCGTCATCTCGATCGGTGTCAAAACCGGCTCGGGCGTGCGATCCCGCGCCAGATACAGCCAGCCGATAGCCAGCAACGCAGCCATCGGAAGCGCGATCCACCGCCAGCTCCGTTTACCGGAAAGGGCCGGCTCTGCCTCGCCGGTCGCCCGGGCCGGTTCGGGCTCCGGATAGACGTCCGGATCCTCGTCGCGGTGCGTCTTCAACCATGCCGACGCTGTATCCACGGCCGCCGAAGAATTGCCGCGTTGCAGCGGCGCGCCCGGCTCGGTCGGCGAGGGAACGGCTTGCGCGGAAAGGGAGGCCCGGCCGCCATCTCCTTCGATATTGAATTCGAGCAGGCTGTGGTCGCTCTGAATGGCGCGCTCGGGGCCCCGAAAGAAGAAGCCGGCGCGCGCTCCGCCATGGCGTCCAGGCCGCAACACCAGAGCAACGTCGGACGCGGCCGGGAAGAATTCCTCGTAGAGGCTGAGGTCGGACTCGCGCAATGAAATGTCACTGCGAGTGTGCGACAGAAACCAGCCCACCGGTTCGAAGCCCGCAAGGTCGGGCAGCGTGGCCGCCTCGCCCAGGAACTTCTTCAACTCAGCGCGATCGCGCGAGGACAGGACCAACGCGGGGCCGCTCGCGTGTTCGCAGGCAATCGGGCGCCACGTGCGGATTGAAACGCCGTCTTCAGAGCGCCTGCCCAGCAGCACTCCGCCCACTTCCATGCCGCCGCCCCGCGTGAAGGCCTGTTGCCCATATGCCACGGCGGCGCGCAACTCCTGCATCAGGCCGTACCGGTATTCGATGGTGAAGGAACACTCCGGAGCATTCCACTTCTCGAATCGGGATTGCGTGGCCGCGGAATCCATCACAAATGCGCGCCTGTTCCGGGCCGGTCGGGGATGCTCACCGAAGTGCCGGGAGTGTCGTCGCTGTCCGAATCGTCTGGTGGTTCGTGCAGGTGGTAGTAGTAGGTGATCAGCCCCATGGCCGCCACTATCGCAAAAATGGCGAGCAGCCAGCCCAGCGAGCGCCGGTTCGCCCACTTGCACGGCCTCGCCAGGGCCGCCGAAAAACGCACGAAAGCCCAGCAGAATCCGCCGATCACCGCCAGCTTTACGTACCACGGCATGAGATCCAGGTGGCCTTGTCCACCAATCTCTTCCCAGGTGACGGTGACCGCGATCAGCGCCAGCAGGAACTCGATGGCCAGTCCCAGACGCAGCCAGTGAGGCGCAATCGGATTTTCCGGCGAGGCCTCGATGACGGGCGCGGCGATTTCCTGAACTTCCTGCTCCACTATCCCAACAACGTAACACGGACACGCCGCCGGCAGCCGCGTTCTCAGGCGTGCCCGGCGGGAACTCGGTTATCGTCGCATGTCTTTTTTTTCGCAATTGCCACCAGCGAGAGTCCCGGCCACGGCAATAGAAAATCGATTCGCCTCCAGAACCACACCGTCTTATCGAAGACTTTCAGAAACAGCTTGTTGATTTGCCGGCGGTGCAGCAGGCGGCTGAACATCAGCCAGGCAGGCGCGCCAATCTTGTTCAACTGCCGGGTGCGCTCCACCTGGAAGCCATATTCCGACAGCACGTCCCGCAGTTGCGCGGCGCTATACCGCCGTTGGTGGCCGAGCGTCCGGTCAAGGGTCCCAAACAGTGCCCGCCCTTGCGGAACCAGCACGATCAGCGTGCCGCCGGGCGCGGTCCAATCGGCCACCGCCTGAAGAAAAGCCGGAGTCTCGATGTACTCGAGCAGATTGATACACAGGACCGTATCAAATGGCCCGCCGAGCCCCTTTTCCGGCGCGGGCTGGCCGGGATCGAACTCCCGCACTGAGACGTTGGGAGTACGCAGAAAGCGATTCCGAAGCGCGTGTAGATACAACGAGTCGCGTTCCGTGGCCACATATCGGACCCGGCGGCCCATCAGGCGTCCGGAGAGCGTGCCGATGCCGGCGCCAAGCTCCAGAATCCGGTCGCCCAGATACGGCCGCAGCAGCTCCGCGATCCAGTTCAGATACTGCGGCGTGCCTTCCAGATTGTTGAGGAACGCGCGTCCGTAGGGCTGCGCGTAAAGATCGTCAATCAGCCAGAAGCGCAGGATCACGCCGAGCGCCTGGATGCCGTCCTTCCATCCGATCTTCTTGCCTTCCTCCCATGTCCTGCCGTGGTAGCTGATGGGCACCTCGTAAATGCGCAGCTTGCGCTTGGCCGCTTTCATGGTTAGCTCTGGCTCGATGCCGAAGCGTTGGGAGCGGATGGGAATGCTCTTCAGCAGATCGGTGCGGAACACTTTGTAGCAGGTCTCCATGTCCGTGAGGCTCAGGTTGCTGAACATGTTGGAAACTTCCGTAAGCGTCTTGTTGATCACCGAGTGCCAGAAGGGCAGCACGCGCATTTGTGCGCCGGCCAGATAGCGCGAGCCGAAAACCGCATCGGCGTGGCCACTGAGCAGGGGGCCGAGCAGCCGTGGATATTCCGCCGGATCGTATTCCAGATCGGCGTCCTGGATCAGGCAGAAATCGCCGCGCGCATGCTCGATGGCGGTGCGGATCGCCGCCCCTTTCCCTTGGTTTACCGCCTGACGAAACAGCCGGATGCGCGGTTCGGCGGCCGCCCGGATCTCGAGAATAGCGGAGGTTCCGTCGGAGGAGCAATCGTCCACCACGATAAGCTCGCGCTCCATGTCCTCCGGCAACGGCGCGGCCAGAACCTGCGCCAGAGACTGCTCCACCACCGCGCGTTCGTTGTACACCGGTATAAGCACCGACAGGAGCATGTGAAGACTCAGTATATAAGGCGCGCACCGCGCGGCGATTCATCGTGGGGCAGGATTGTATCCTGCGGCCGATTTTCAATCGGCCCGCCCGCGGGCTGCGAGGCCGCCCCGATTTATGGCTATGCTGGATTCGTGCAAATCAGGAATCTCCTCCTTCCGGTTATCATGGGCACCGTGAGCCTGCCCGCCTTTTCGCAAGCGAATCTCGGGGTCTTCACCGATACGGCCGATGTTGGCGTGGTCGAGCATCAGGGCGCGGCGAAGTACGACGAGGCGGCGAAGGCGTACACGCTCACCGGAAGCGGCGTGAACATGTGGACCACGTCCGATTCGTTCCGCTTCGTCTGGCGAAAGCTCGCCGGCGACGTCAGCATCACCGCCGGCGTGGCCTGGGCGAACACCGCCGGAGAGCCGCACAAGAAGGCCGGTGTGATCCTGCGCGCGGGGACGGAGGCCGACGACCCGTATGTTGACGTGATGTCGCACAACGCGGGTCTTATCGCCATGCAGTATCGCGTGGTGAAGGGAGGCCCCACGCTGGATATCGCTACTCCCATCAAGGCGCCCGCGACTCTGCGCCTTGAGCGCACCGGCGACGTGTTCCTGGCGGAAGTCGCATCCAACGACGGCGTGTTTCACCCAATCGCCTCGTTCAGTCTGCCGTTGCCTGAGGCCGTCTACGCGGGCCTCGCCGTTTGCGCCCACAATCCCGCCAACATCGAGACGGCAACGTTTTCCAACGTGTTCCTGCGCAATGACGGCGTGCTGGCTGACAAAGACCGGGTGCTGGAGAGCACCCTTGAGGTGGTTGACCTCGACAGCGGCTTGCGCCACGTGGTGCGGCGCGCGACCGAGCATTTCGAAGCGCCGAACTGGTCGCGCGACGGCCAGTGGATGTACTACAACAGCGGTGGCGGGTTGTACCGTCTGGCGGCCGCGGGCGGAGATCCCACCCGCATCGAGACCGGCAAGGTCCAACTGAACAACGATCACGGATTATCGCCCGACGGAAGCCAGATCGCCATTAGCGCCAGTTCCGGGGGACAATCGCAGATCTGGATTATTCCCGCCGCCGGCGGTGAGCCGAAGCTGATCGTGAAGCCCCAGCCTTCCTATTGGCACGGCTGGTCGCCCGATGGGAAAACCCTCGCCTACTGCGCGCAGCGCAACGGCAACTTCGACGTCTACACGATTCCCGTCGACGGTGGAGAAGAGACTCGCCTCACCACCGCCGAAGGGCTCGATGACGGTCCCGACTACACGCCCGACGGGCAGTGGATCTATTTCAACTCCGTGCGCACCGGCCTGATGCAGATCTGGCGCATGCACGCGGACGGCTCCGCCCAGGAGCGGGTGTCGCGCGGTCCGGAATCGGCGGATTGGTTCGCGCACCCATCCCCTGACGGTCAGTGGATCTCCTACATCAGCTACGACAAATCGGTGAGGGAGCATCCGCCGGGCAAGAACGTCGTGTTGAAGCTGGCGTCAATCGCCGGTGGCGATCCGAAGGTAGTGGCCACGCTCTTCGGCGGCCAGGGGACGCTCAACGTCAACTCCTGGGCGCCCGATAGCAAGCGCTTCGCCTTCGTCTCCTATCGGCTGGTGTCGCCGGACGCGGCCGCGGCGCTCACGGCTCGTTGATGCCGACGGTCACGCGGCGATGATGGGGTTTGTCCGAGGTGGCGAAGTCCGCCCTCGATTCCCTGGTGGTCGCTACGTGCGTGGAGCCCGTTTCCTCAAGCACCTTCCGCGCGCGCTTTACCCAAACCGGGTTGTCGCAATGGACCGATAACAGCGCGCCCCGATTGCGCACCCTTCCCCGATAGCGCCGGGCCTCGTACTCAGGGAAACCTGTCCCAATCAGAGCTCCGATCAATGCGCCCAGAAACGCGCCCACGCCGGAACCAGCTATCGCCGACAGGATGGGGCCCGCCGCAATAAGCGGTTCGGCCGCGGGTACGGCGAACAACCCGAGCGCGGCGATCCAGCCCAGGGCGGCGCACAGGATCCCGCCGGTAATCATCCCCACAGCCGCCCCTTCGGGAGCTTTCGTGTGCTTCTCATGCGCAAGGTCTTTTGTGCCGGTGTTCTCCGGGTACAGGAACGAGACATCCGTGCTTCGGAAGCCCGCCCGCTGGAACGCGTCCACCGCTTCTTCCGCGGCCATGCGGTCCGGATACATACCAAACGCCGCTGTGTTTCTATCCGCCATAATGATCTCCTTTGCGCTCAGGCGTGCCGCGAAATACCCATCACGATAGTGGCGAGAAAACCGGCCAGCACCACCAGAAAGAGGAATTTCGCCAGAGTGGCCGAGACCGCCACAACAGCCGTGAATCCCAGAATGGCCGCCAGCGCGACAACCACCGCCATGACCAGCATCCATCCCCACATAACTCCACCCCTCCGCTAAGTCCAGTGCACGTTCGTCGCCATGGCACAAGTACAGCGTCCGCAAAGCGTCTGGTGGCGGACAGTCGAAATGAGCGGTAACTTTTCCGCGTCGTGCCAGAGAATTTCTACGTACTGTGCGACGCCGGGCAGGATTGAATCCCGCGGCCGATTTTCAATCGGCCAATACTAATTCTGCTAAGGTGTCCAGAGTGGAACGCCTGGCCGCTCGAATCCTTGTCGCCGTCGGGGCGTGCGTTGCGGTGCTCCTCTCTTTACGAGCGCTGATGGGTTGGTTTCAGCTCGGCGGAATATGGATTCGGTCCCCGTTCACGCTGGAAACGATCTTCACGCTGAGTACTGGCGCGCTTCTCCTGCTCGCCTGTCGCCGCCATGAGCCCGGGCGCACGGAAACGCCGCTATCGGCGGACCTGCCGTTGCTGCTGCTGGCGCTCGTCGCCACCGCACTCGCATACAGCCCGAATCTCCGCGACCCCTTCCTGAGCGACGACTACATCCTTGTGACCCGCGGAACGCTGGCGCCGCACGAGATTGCTGTCGCCTTCGTCACGCCCGGAGGCGACGGTGCCTTCCGGCCGGTAGGTTTGATCTGGTACGGGGTCCTGCACGCCCTCGCGGGCGCGCACTTTTTCCCGTGGCATTTCTCCATCCTGGCCCTCCATCTGTTGAACTGCGCTCTACTTTTCACCGTAGTCCGTCTTCTCTGGGCAAACGGGTTGGCTTCGGTCACGGCGGCGCTGCTCTTTGGATTACACGGAACGCGGCCGCCCGTCCTTGCGTGGGCCTCTGACAACTTCGACCTGCTGGCTTGTGCGCTGTCCCTCACCGCTGCGTGGTGTTTGTTTCGTCCCGAAATACGGAGGGTCTGGACCACAGTCGTGATCGCTCTCTTTCTGTTGACCCTGGCCATTCTCTGTAAGGAGAGCGCGTACGCTACTCCCGCGATCATTTTCTGCCTGGCCGCTGCCGCCGGAAGGCTGCGCGATCAAACGGTTCGTTTGTTCCTCGCCGGTTCCGTGGTCGTCTGCGTGATTCTCTTTGCCTGGCGATGGGCGCTATTCCATGGTCCCGGCGGATACCTCGACCCGGTGACCGGACGCCCGGCGATTCTATCGCTGCACGTGGCGTCGACGCTCAAGGCGGTGGGCCTGCGGCTTTGGACCATCCTGCTGTTTCCCCTCAATTGGAGTGCACCAACGGGAATCTGGGTCGCAGCGGCTCTCCTTCTGGGATGCGGTGCTGTTCTTTTTCTGTTGTGGAGCAGTACCGGCCTGCGGCCCCTCGTGGTTCTGTCGATGCTCGCGGCCACGCTGTGCGCCATGGTGCCCATGCTTCATCTGGCGGCGGTGGGCGAGTCCGCCCTGGGGACGAGAATCTATTACATACCCGCGCTGCCGTTTTTCGTGCTGGCCGGCCACGTGGTCGCCTCGGTCGCGTCGAAAAGGAGAGCAATCGTTGGGCTGGCTGCGCTGGTGCTCAGCACGGTAATCGTGATGGAGCACAACCTGCGCTTCTGGCATCAGGCCGCTCTGGCGGCCGATCAGGTCTGCGATGCCGTCGCCCATGGCGAGCCGGCGCCAGCGAATTCCGCCGCGCTCCCCGGCATTCTCTCTTTCGGGAACGGCCTCAAGGAATGCGTGGCGCTAAAAGAGGGCAAGTGAACCCGGCTCAAGCCAGTGTTTCGTCCAGCCAGTTGTAAATCTGGAAGTCGCGATACCCCGGTGCGGCAACTTCGCAGTGCTGATCGGCGCCCTGCTCATGCGTGAAGTGAATCATCGTTTTCGGACCACTAACGCATCGTAGAGTTTCTGCGCCTGACCCGGGAAGAACTGCTCGCCCGCGGAATCGGTGATCAGCACGGCATGAAAGGCGTCGTTGAAAGAGGTCATTCCCAGCGGACGCATTCGAAAACGCAAGGTCATCCGCGAGCGCACGTTCGCTGCGGCGCCCATCACGAACGGCGGTTCATAAAGACACACCTCTTCCTATAATGACCCTATGGCGGATCTTGACATTCGGCACTCCATAGCGCGGCAGTACCGGGCTTCGCTCGCCATGCTCGGTCAGGCTGTCGAAGTTTGTCCAGAGTCTCTCTGGTTGTCCCCGGATTATCCAAACCGCTACTGGCACATCGCTTTCCATACCGTGTTCTACGCCCACTTCTACCTTCATCCGTCGGAGGCAGAGTTCCGCCCGTGGGCAAAGTGCATAAAAGATTCGCAGTTCCTGGGGCCACGGCCATGGGCGCCCCACGAAACCCCGTTGCGGCCAACGCCGTACACGAAGGCCGAGGTGCTCGAATATCACGCGCTGTGCTGCGCGGAGATGGAAACCAGGGTACCGTCGCTGGATCTCGCTGCCCCTTCCGGCTTCTACTGGTTGCCATTTAACAAGCTGGAACTGCAGCTCTACAACATTCGCCACGTCCAGCACCACACCGGTCAACTGGCCGACCGGTTGAGAGCCGCGGCGGGCATCGGCCTTGGCTGGGTCCTCCCGAAGTGACCACGCCAGGAGCGGTGCCCAACCTACATCGGCAGCACGGCCGCGGCCACCGGCTTCGAGCCCACGGGAATCATGTTGAACAGCGGTGAGATGCGGCCGTGGCGGCGCGTGAGCGCCGGAATCCACAACACCGCCATATCCCCGGAATCCTCATTCAACACCAGCGCGTACTGATCGTCCGGAGTCACTGTTACGAACGACGGGTTGGTTCCCGCGGGCGCCACCCCCACCATCCTGCGTGAATCGATGTTGAAAATGCTGATGTCTCCGGACTTCGAATTGGCCACAAACAGCATGGTTGACGAAGCGGCCATCGCGCCCGGCGAGCGGCCCGCCAGCACCGTCTCGCCGATCTGCGGCGTGTAATACGGGTAAACGATCACCACCGCATCCATCCCATCGCCGGTGATGAACAGCTGGCCACCGTCGGCATTGAAGCAGAAGTGCTCCGGGCGCACGGCGAGCGGCAGTTTCGTGATGAGCCTTCCAGAGGGCGCCTGCAAAGCCTGTAGCATTTGCCCGCTCACGTCCGCCACCAGAAGGCTCTCCACTTTCTCCCGATTGCCGAGGAATCGCAGGGTCCCGGCTTCCTGGGTGATCGTCTCCGGCTGGGCTGCGCGCCGCGCGACGAGGTCGATTAACTGGATCGCGCCAGTCTTCCCATAACTGACCGCCGCGTGCGAATCGGTGGGTGCGATGTCGAAATCGAACGGGTCGCCGCCGAGACTCGCGGACCACGCCACGCGGAAGTCCTTGAGGGAAACGGCCACCAGGTGCCGTGGATCGCGCGCCAGCACGTAAATCCACTGGCTATCCGCTGAGAGCCGCATGGACACCGCGGAACGCGCAACTCGTAACGTGCGTCCCAGAGCCAGCCGGTCGGCGCGGATCTCGTGGATGAGGCCGTTGTCGGGTGTGAGCGCGTACGCTGCCTGGCGGGACGGGTCGGCAACGATGGCCGTGGGTGCACCGTCCAGCCGGATATACCGGGTTACCGCGAACAGCGCCAGGTCCACCGCGGCAATCGCCCGGCCTTCTTCATTGGCCACGAAAGCATAGCCTGAAAAAGCTCGATGCCGCCGGCACGACGGCAGAACCGCGGCAGAGCCCAATGCGGCTGCGCCCTTCAAAAATGTCCTGCGGCTGAACACGCACCTCTATTGTAAAGGGGACACACGGCGCCAGCCGCGTATTCGGGCCGCATAACACGGCTACCGCCGCCGGTCGGCCGCAAACCCGTCACAACACAGCAATACCTTTGAGAATCAGCAACTTCGCGTTTAGGGTCCGATGGCGGTATGGTATTATTCTTCAGGACGCCTGAGCCCTCCCAAAGATTGCGGCCCCGCTCATTCCAAGGAGTCCGTGAGCCATCTTAAATGAACGTTCGTTCTGTATTTAGTCTTTTTTCTTCGGACCTCGCCATCGATCTTGGCACCGCCAACACCCTCGTCTTCGCCAAAGGCAAAGGCATCGTGGTGAACGAGCCCTCTATCGTCGCCATCAACAAGACCAACGGCGAAGTGGAAGCGGTGGGCAAGGAGGCCAAGGAGATGCTTGGCCGCACGCCCGGCAATATCGTCGCCATCCGGCCCATGAAAGACGGCGTGATCGCCGATTTCAAAGTCACCGAGCGCATGCTGAATTACTTCATTCAGAAGGCGCACGGGCGCAAGATGCTGGTGCATCCGCGCATCGTCATCGGCGTGCCCAGCGAAATCACGCAGGTGGAAAAGCGCGCCGTCATCGATTCCGCCTATCGCGCCAAAGCCAGCGAAGTGCACCTGGTGGAACAGGCCATGGTGGCCGCCATCGGCGCGGGCCTGCCGATCACCGAGCCTTCCGGAAACATGGTGGTCGATATCGGCGGCGGCACCACCGACGTCGCCGTCATCTCGCTGTCCGGCATTGTCTACTCGCGCTCGGTGCGCGTGGCCGGCAATGAGATGGACGACGCCATCATGCAGTACCTCAAGCGCAAGTACAACCTGCTGATCGGCGAGCGCACCGCCGAGGCCATCAAGATGGCAGATCGGCTCGGCCTATCCGCTGGATAAGCCGCTCACCATGGAGATCAAGGGGCGCAACCTGATCGAGGGCGTGCCCAAGACCATTACCGTCGACGACAGCGAAATTCGCGAGGCGCTGGCCGAGTGCGTGGCCACCATCATGAATGCCATCCGCGTGGCGCTGGAGCGCACGCCGCCGGAGCTTTCGCGCCGATATCAGCGATCGCGGCATCGTCCTGACCGGCGGCGGCGCCATGCTCAAAATCTGGACAAGCGCATCCGCGAGGAGACCGGGCTGCCGGTTTCCATCGCCGAAGACCCGCTGGCTCAGGTGGTGCTGGGAACCGGCAAAATGCTGACCGACTTCAAACTGCTGCGCCGAATTGCGATTGAATAGAAACAGGCGCCTGTTCCGGGGCTGTTCAAGCCTCGGGGGCTGGTCAAGATGGAGTCGTTTCTCAACCGCTACCGAAACCTCACCGTCCTGCTCGTCGTGGTGGCCGCGCAACTGCTGCTGCTGGGGTGGCAGGTCAAGACCAGCCAGGACGTGCGCCTCTTACGAGTCTGGAGCGTCAGCACCGTGACGCCCGTCACGCGTGTCTTCGAATTCGTTCGCCGGAACACGTTTGGCGTGGTCGAAGACTACTTCGTTCTGCTGGGCGTTCGCTCGGAGAACCAGCGTCTGCACCAGGAATTGGGCGACCTGAAAATGCGCAACCACTTCCTGAACGCGGAGTTGGCCACCGCCGACCGCGTCCGTGCCCTCGCCGCCTTCCAGGCGCAGTCGCCATCCAGGACCATCGCCGCGCGGATCATCGGAAATGGCACGGCGGCCAATTCGGCCGAAGTCTTCGTGGATCGCGGTACGTCTCAGGGAGTCGAGAAAGGGATGGCTGTGGTGACCCCGGATGGGATCGTCGGCAAAGTGGTGGAGGCATACCCGATGGCCTCCCTGGTTCTATTGGCCACCGACCCTGGCTTCGCCGCCGGTGTGGTCTCCCAGAAGAACCGTGTCCATGGCGAACTGCGCGGGCTGGGACACGGAAATTGCAAGGTCACGGAGGTTCAGAACGAGCAAAGAGTTGACGTGGGCGAGTGGTTTTACACGTCTGGTTACGACCGCATTTTCCCGCGCGGCTTTCCCGTGGGTCAGGCAGCCGTGGTGCGCAACGGCAGCGACGGCAAGGAGATCTTCGTATCGCCGAGCGGCTTTCAGGGTGGTCTCGATGAGGTCCTGATCGTGATCGAAGGAGTCCATCAACTGATTCCCGAGCAGGCCGTGGCTTCTCCCGACATCCACATGATGCCGCCTCCCCCTCCGGACCAGCCCGCCGCCAGCGGACCCGCCGCCGATATGCCGCAGGCAGGCAACACGGACGCCGACCGGCTGAAGACGGCCTACAAGAAGATCGGCGATGCTCAGGGCCATGTGTATGGAGAGGGCGCCGCTCCGAACTTCAATATCAAGGTAACCGGCAACCCGCCGCCCGTAAAATCGGTTAAACCCGCCGATTCCGAGCCTGCGACCGAGGACGATGGCGAAGTTCACCTGGACCAGCCCGATTTCGCCGCGGAGGAGCAGAAGGCTGCCGCGGACGCCGCTGCCAAATCGAAGACCACGAAGCCGAAGCCCGCCGCACAACCCGGAGGTGTCCCACGCGAGACACAATGAGCGAATTCGGGGAGCGGTTGCTGACAGACACCCGAAGAAGGAAAACCCGTGGCGAGTACCTGCGTTCTCTCGCCTTCGTGCTCGTCCCGTTTCTCGCGATTCTGTTTCAGGTCTACTTCACGCGCCTCTTCGACTTCCTCAAGTACCTGGAATTGCCGCTGCTGGTCACCATTTATTTCGCGCTCACCCGCCGCCAGCCCATCTCGGGCGCCCTCTTTGGCGCGGCGGTTGGCATGGTTCAGGACTCCCTCTCCCAGCAGCCAATCGGCATGTACGGCATCGTCAAGACGCTGGTTGGCTATTTCGCGGCTTCTGTGAGCATGCGGTTTGACGTGGAGAATCCCGTCCTGATCGGAATCCTGAGTTTCTTCTTTTATTTCTTTCACGCGTTCTTCTTCTGGGTGTTGGATCGCGCCCTGCTGGGCCACTTGACGGTCTTCGATCCGCAACAAACGTTCGTCTATGCGCTATTGAATGCCGCCGTCGCTCTTCCGCTGTTTCACCTGCTTGATAAACTGAAAGCCAGAGCCTGACTGCGGTTCTTGTAAGTGCCCCTGCCTATCACCAGCGAACGCGATCCCGAGCAGATCCCTCTTCCACCACCGCGCCTGCTGCGCGACGAAGCCCGCTTCGGAACCGGGAAGATTGCCGTCTTCCAGTACCTCACGGTGGGGGTGTTCATTTTCCTGGTAGCCGGCTTCTGGGATTTGCAGGTGAACAATCCCGACTTCTACCTGGAGCGCGCAGCCGAGAACTACATCCGTTCAATTCCCGTGCCGGCGCCCCGCGGCAAGATCCTCGATCGCGACGGTCGTGTCATCGTCGACAATCACTCCTCGATCAGCGTGCTCCTGTCGCGTGAAAACCTGAAGTACGAGCATCTCCGGCCGATCGCCGAAGGCCTGAGTCTCGACTACAATGCCCTGCTCGATCGCCTGCATCGCTATGAGCTTCGCCCAAAGTACGAACCGGTGGTGATTAAAGAAGAGCTCACGCCCGAAGACCTCGCCTTCGTGGAATCGCACATGGATGCCGACACGTTTCCGGAGATGTCCCTGTTCCGGGCGCAGAGGCGCCTCTACCCCGCCGACGGCATGGCCGCGCACGTCATCGGCTATGTCGGCGAAATCAGCGAGTCCGAGCTCGATTCGCCGGATTACGCGGGCAAGTACCGGCTCGGCGATATTGTTGGCAAACAGGGTCTGGAGAAGCAGTACAACGACATCCTCATGGGCGTGGATGGCCAGCGGCGCGCCGAAGTAGATAACACCGGGCGCGAACGAAAAGTGCTTAGCGACAAGCCAGCCATCCCCGGCAAAACGCTGCAGACCACGCTGGATCTCGATCTGCAGGCCGTCGCCGAACTGGCCATGGAAGACAAGAAGGGAGCGGTGGTGGCTCTCGACCCGCGCACTGGTGAAGTGCTGGCCATGGTGAGCCATCCCACCTTCGACCCCAGCATGTTCGCGGGGCGCATTCCGGCGCGCGACTGGAAGGAACTCGTCGAGAATCCCGGCCACCCGTTGCTCAACCGCGCCATACAGGCGCAACAGGCCCCCGGGTCCACCTTCAAACCGATCATGGCCTTGGCGGGACTCGAAACCGGGACTCTGGACGACGATTTCCGGGTCCACTGCAGCGGAGGCGCGTCATTCTATGGTCACTACTACGCCTGCCATCTGAAGAGAGGGCACGGAACCATCGATGTCCACCAGGCCATAGTGCAGTCCTGCGACGTGTTCTTCTACACGTTGGGAAACAAAATGGGCATCGATCGCATCGCCCAATACGCGGACATGGTGGGCTACGGGCACAAGACCGGAGTCGATCTTCCCAACGAGGCCTCGGGTACTGTTCCATCCCCCCAATGGAAGATGCGCAACTTCCGGCAGAAATGGTATGCGGGTGATACCATCTCGGTTTCCATCGGGCAAGGTGCGCTCACGGTTACGCCCTTGCAAATGGCCGTGGCCATCGGCGGAATCGCCACCGGAGGAGTCTGGCAACAACCCCATCTGGTGCGGGACGCAAAGGTAGATCCCGCGCGCCGCGCGGACCTCAATCTCGAAAACGTCCAGAAGGTGATCTACGGCATGTGGGGCGTGGTAAACGAGGGCGGCACCGGCGCCCGCTCCCGATTGCCGAACATCTCGTTTTGCGGCAAGACCGGAACCGCGCAGCTTGCTTCGAATGCTTTCCTCAAAGGGACCAAGCTGGGACAAACCATGAAGGACAACGCATGGTTTGTGGGTTTCGCTCCGCGCGAGGCCCCGGAAATCGTGGTGGTTGCTTTCTGGGAGAACGGCCAGGAAGGCCCGCGGGCGGGTCCCATCGTGCGTGACGTAATCAAGGCCTATTTCGACAAGAAAGCTCGTCTGGCGGGACAAGCAGCCGAGATCACCGCGACGTCGCTGTTCCGGAGGCCCTCGCAACCATGACTTCTCCGCGGCTCAGTGGGGCAGGCTCGCCGGCTGCCGCGGCCTCCCTGGCCGCCTGCTGGGTAGCGGCTCTGCTGCCTGGTGGGGCAGGGCCGTGCCCTGCCAGCTCGGACGCCCACTTCTAACATGGCTGCCTACCGCTCCATCCGCGATTTCGACTGGGCGTTGCTGGTTGTCGCCCTCGGCATCTGTGGCCTCGGCGTCCTGCAAATCTTTAGTGCCACCCGCGACACCATCTGGAAGGACGCCTGGTGGAAGCAAGTAATCTACATCGCCGTGGCCCTGGCGCTCATGTGGATTATCAGCCGCATCGACTACCACACCCTGCTGGCGCAAGTCCCCCTCCTGTACGTGCTTTCGGTGCTGGCTCTGGTGGCCACCTTTATCGTCGGACGGACCGTATTCGGCTCTCGAAGATGGATCCCGGTTGCGGGGTTCCACTTGCAGGTGTCAGAATTCGTTAAGCTGGTTCTGGTTCTGTTAGTGGCAAGGTTCCTGACGGAGCTGAAAACCGAGCAACTGGAACTGGCTGATCTGTTGAAGCTGGCTGGCATGATCGGCATCCCCATGGTGCTGGTGATGAAACAGCCGGACCTGGGTACGGCGCTGACGTACCTTCCGGTGCTGGGCGTGGGCGTGGTTCTGGCCGGTTTGCGCTGGCAGCATGTCGCGGCGATTTTGCTGGTGTTCGCTCTCGTGCTGCCGGTTTCGTGGTTTTTGTTGAAGGACTATCAGAAGGCCCGGCTGGAAAGTTTTGTGGACCCGAATCAGGATCCGAAAGGGACCGGATATCAGGTGATCCAGTCGAAGATCGCGGTCGGATCGGGAGGAATGTGGGGCCGTGGCGTGACCCATGGGACGCAGACGCAGTATCGTTTCCTGCCGGTTCCGCACACCGATTTTATCTTCTCGGCTTTCGCCGAGGAGCACGGGTTTGTCGGCGTAATCTTCTCGCTGGGCCTGTATTTTCTGCTGCTGATGCAGATCGTGCAGAACGCGCAAATGTCCACCGATCGCGCCGGCATGTATATCTGCATGGGAGTGGCGGCTCTGTTGCTGTTCCACGTCCTGGTAAACGTCGGGATGGCCGTGGGGCGCATGCCCGTAACCGGCATTCCGCTGCCGTTGATGAGTTACGGCGGAAGCAATATCATGTCCGTTTTTCTGATGCTGGGGCTGGTGAATAATGTACGGCTCCGGCGTTTTATCGGTTAGTAATAAACGGGCCGCTTCGGCGGCCGGAACGAACAAAGCGCGGCCGGGAGTGGCCGCTTCGAGAAAAGAAACGCTGGTTTAGTCGGGTTCACGCTTCGAAGGAATTGAGCGCCAGTAGCCGCCGTATGCGGGGCTGGTCCGCCACAAGCGCGAAGGGTCCGGCGGCAGGCTCCCTGGGGAGTTCCAAAACGCCCGCCGTAGAGGGCCTTTTTACGCGAGTTGCTCAATAGGAGCTGCCGGTGAGTGTGCTGCGGGGCGCGGGTGCGCTTCTGTGCTGCCGGTGGCCGACAAGTTTGATGAAGTGTGCGCCGGGGCAACGGTCTTTGGATCACCCGGCCTGATCGCCGCGCTTGCTGGCTGTTCTCCCTCGCTGTAGTCCTCCCGCCGTAACAACACGGAGACGCCAATGACCAAGGAACTGGTGATTTCGGCGGATCGGCACGAAACCAAAGTGGCCATCCTCGAAGACGACCAACTCGTGGAAATCTACTTCCAGCGAGCCAACGAATATTCACTGGCCGGCAGCATTCACAAGGGTCGCGTGACCCGGGTGTTGCCGGGCATGCAATCGGCTTTTGTAAACCTCGGCCTCGAACGGGACACGTTTCTCTACGTGACCGATTTCTTCGAGGAAAACGAAGAGTTCGACGCTCTTCCAGAGGAGCGGCCTGAGCGGGCCGACGGCGGACGCCGATTCGACCGCGGTTCACGCGCCCCCGAGTCGCGCCCGCCGCTCGAAGCCGCGCCAGCGCCCGAAACGGAGCCCGAGGTGATCAGTGACCCGGCGCCATCGGCCGCGCCGGTGGTGGACGGCGTCACCCCGCCCACCCATCGCGCCGAGTCCGCCGAAAAAGGAGGGAACCGCGATCGCGATCAACAGGGCCGCCGTTCCCGTCGCCGCCGCAACCGTGGCCGGGGGTTTCCCGAATCGAAGTATGCCAGTGAGGTAAGCGCGCCACCCACGCATCCCATCGAGGGAGCCGCGGCAGGCTTCGAAGGAGGATCCACGCAAAGGGCTGCTCACCCGGAGGCCGAACCTGTCCACGCGCTCCCCGCGAGCGGCGACGACTTCTTCGTGCTTCCCGGCGAAACCCTCGCCAAGTATCGCGGCCCCGCCATACCTGCGCTCGATCCCGACGAAGAGGATGAGATCGCGGCAGCCCAGGCCGAAGCCGACGCGCGCACTGGCGGCGATCTGCACGTTAGTGCGGGCACCTCCGAGCCGGAACCCCTGGCCGAGCTGGAGCCTGTCACCTCGTTGCTGCCTGATGAGGCTGCGCCCGAGCCGGAAGTAGTTGCTTTCGTGACGGCGGAAGAGGTTGCCGAAGCCGCCGCCGAAGAGGAAGCCCCCGAAGAGGCGCTGGACCTGGGCACGGAATTGCCGGAGGCCGCCGAAGCGGGCGAGAACGACGCCGTCACTGAAGAGGCGGAGGTGTTGCGAACCGAGGGCGAGGAAGCAACTCCGGCCACGGGTTCTGCCTCCGTGCGCGAGCGCGGCGGCCGCTATCCACATCGCGCTTCACGGCGCACGCGCAGGAAGGGACGCGGCGGACCGCCCGAACTGCGCGATGGCCGCGAACCGGTGCGCGAAGCCGCCCCGGTGGTCACTGCGCCGGCTCCGGTCAAGCCTGACCCACGCGCCGCGCGCCCCCCCGAAAAAGGCCAACCCTCCATTACCGAACTGCTCAAGGAAGGCCAGGAAATCATCGTTCAGATCGCCAAGGAGCCGCTTGGCCAGAAGGGCGCGCGCATCACTTCGCACATTGCTCTTCCCGGCCGCTACGTCGTCTACATGCCCACTGTGGAACACATGGGCGTCTCGCGGAAAATTGGCAGCGACGAAGAACGCCTCCGCTTGAAACGGATCTTGCAGGCGCATCGCGCGGGCATTCCCGGCGGCTACATCATGCGCACCGCGGGCGAAGGCAAAAGCGAGGAAGAAATCGCCTCCGACATGAGCTTCCTCTATAACCTCTGGACGGACATCCGCCAGAAGGCCGAGAAGAAGCCCGCGCCTCTCCTCCTGCACCACGATCTGGACATCGTGCAGCGCCTCCTGCGCGACCAGTTGACCGACAACTTCAAGGCCATCTGGGTGGACAACGAGGACGTCTACGAGAGCGTCCTCAACTTCGTGCAACGCTTCCAGCCTGCTCTGGTCGCGCGCGTGAAAATGTACACGCGCCCGGCGCCCATTTTCGAGGCGTTCAGCATCACCTCCGAGCTCGAGAAAGCGCTGCGGCCCAAGGTGTGGCTGAAATCGGGCGGCTACATCGTGCTCAACCAGACCGAGGCGCTGGTGGCCATCGACGTGAACACCGGCAAGTACGTCGGAAAGTCGAACCGGCTGGAAGACACCATCGTCAAGACCAACACCGACGCGGTGAAGGAGATCGTGCGGCAGATCCGCCTGCGCGATCTCGGCGGCATCATTGTGGTGGACTTCATCGACATGGACGAGCGCAAGAATCGCCAGAAGGTGATGCAAACCCTCGAAGAGACCATGCGCGCCGACCGCGCCCCGTACAAGATTCTCCAGTTCAACGATTTCGGACTGGTGGCCATAACCCGCAAGCGCGTCAAGCAGAGTCTGGAGCGGACGCTGTGCGCGCCGTGCCCTTACTGCGATGGTGCGGGCTATGTGAAGAGCCCCACGACAACCATCAGCGAGATCATGCTGGAAGCCCAGAAGATCGTGAAAGCAGTGGAAGGCGAAGAGGTTATCCTGCGCGTGAATCCGGAAGTGGCGAAGCTGCTAAAGTCGCACACCACGAAATATCTGGAGGAGCTCGAGGGCATCCTGCGCAGGCCCGTGCTGGTGAAGAGCGATCCGCTGCTGCACCAGGAGAAGTTCGACTTGGCATGAGTGGGGCAGGGCCGTGCCCTGCCTGCTTACAACTCCAGCAGCCAAGTCTGACCCACCAGATCGTGGCCGAAGTTATTGTGCGCCTTTTCCTCCACCAGCCGGAATCCAGCGTGTTGGTAGATGCGCCGTGCCGCATGCAGCACATCATTCGTCCACAGCGTGACCTTCCGGTAGCCGGCCTGGCGGGCGAACCGCAAACACTCGTCCACCAGCCGCTTGCCCATCCCCAGGCCGCGCGCCTGCGGCGTCACCAATAGCAGTCGCAGCCGCGCCTCCTCATCGGATTCGCGCACCAGCAACACGCACCCGGCGTTCACACCGTCCCGCTCGGCGATCCAGCATCGCTCGCGCTTCGGGTCGAACTGGTGAATGAACCTGGCCACGATCTCCGCCACCAGCGCCTCGAACCGCTCGTCCCAGCCATATTCGCGCGCATACAGCAGGCCGTGCGCGTGCACCACCCAGCCCATGTCGCCCGGCTGATGAGCGCGCAGAATGTACGGGGCCTTTTCCCGCCGCCCTCCGCCGAGCAGTTCTTCGATCGCTGCCATGGCTCCCACCAGCCGGTTCTGCTCCGTGTCTGAAAGGCCGCCCAGCATCGTGCGTACTTCATCCGTGGAAGCCGCATCGAGAGGCGCGAAGGTCTTCCGTCCTTTTGGCGTCAGTGCCAGCAGGCTCTGGCGAGCGTCGTTCTCCGAAGGCGTCCGCCGCACCAGACCGCGCGTCTCGAATCCTCCCAGGATCCGGCTTAGATACCCGGCATCCAGGCCGAGGTCGCCGGCCAGTTCGCTGGCGGTGGGAGCCTTGCGGTGCGCCAGCTCATATAGCACCCGCACTTCCGTGAGCGAAAACGGACTCCGCAGTAGTTTCTCGTGCAGAACGCCCATCTGCCGGGTGTAGAAGCGGTTGAAGCGGCGCACGGCGTCCGCGCGCCCCGCAGTCCGGCCCATAGTTGACATTGTCAACTAATTAATTGACGCAGTCAACCGCCGATGATCACCGTCATGCAGCCCATCACGATGACGCCGCCATGCACCGTAGGATCTCCCATGCGGGCCGCCGGCTGGAAGCCGATGACAACCGACGTGGAGCCCATGGCGATGACATCCGGCGGGCCCACACACACCAGGGTGTCGCCAACGCGCGCTGCCGGAAGAAAGCCGATCAAAACCGTTGGCTCGCAGGGCAGCAGCACAGGTCCGCCGACGTGTGGCGGCGGATCCACCATGGGGCATGTGTGCATATCCGTCATGCGCGCGGCGGGAGGCATACCAGGCACAGTGTAACCCGGAGCGCGGGAGCAATTCAACTCACCGTCGCAATCCTGGGACACGCCGCATGAGCCGCGTCAATCCATCCGCCTATGCGGTCATGCGCCTGGCCAGCTCCAACGCTCCGTTCTCGTGAGCGGCGATGATCTCCCTGGCAGTAACCGCCATGCTGACCCGCCGCCGCCGGCTGGTCCGCCGGATCTGCAGATAGGCGGATTCCTCCGTCGCCCCCTCACGCTGCAGCAGCCCCTTGGCCCGCTCCACCACCTTGCGCTCTTCCAGACGGCGCTCCAGGTCGTCTTTTTCCCGTTGCAGCAGCGACACGCGCGCCGCCAGCGTTCTCCCGTGCACCGTTACCAGCCGCGCATTCACCACCGCTTCGGCCGCGTGCGCGAGAGCCGCCAGTAAATCGGATTCGGACGAATCGAACGCCTCGCTACCCAGCCGCCCCACCGTGAGCAGACCCGACAGCCGATCCCCATGAAACAACGGCGCCACCAGCAACCGGCCAAAGCGGAACTGCAGCACCTCCGGGAACTTCTCAAACCGGCCATCCGCCAGCCTGCGGGCGTCCACCGGCCGGCGCAACTGCGACAAAGAATCGGCCGCTTCACCCGTAAGCTCCACCACGAACCGGCCCGCGTGGCCCGGCGCTACCGGCGCGCGTGCGCACGTCAGTGTCAGTCGGGTTCCGCTGGCGTCGGCTGCATAAACAAATGCCCCGCTGGCATGCGTGGTGGAAAGCACCAGGTCGAACAGCCGCTCCAGCGACACGGACGACTGGTCGAGACCGGAGCGGTCAAAAATAAGGAACAAGCTCGATGACATAAACACTCCTCCTCTGATCCTCTGATTTGTTTGTGACTGGAAGACGAACGTTGGGCGACGGGTCAGCGACAACAACAGCGGGCGGGAGCAATCAATCTACCCATTCTCAATCAAGAATAGTATATATGCGGCAGGAAAGCAAGCAAAAAGTCCGTCAGACGATTGTTGCAACCGCGCAAACCTGGGAGACAATAGTGGGGATGCCGAACAAGCACTTCATGCGTATCCGCGAAGTAGCGAAAGACAGTGTCAGTGTTGACCGTGTGGCATGCCGGTTCCACCCGGACCAGGCCCTCGTCGTGAAAGAACAGAAGAGGCCCAACGGCGAATTTCCCGAAGAGCGCAAGATCGTGGTGCATTGCCCCATCTGTATGAAGCTGGCGCACACGCACGAGGAGCGCGAGCGAAGTTCCATGACGCTGGCCACGGAACTTCACTCCAGCGAGGGGCCCGACCGCGCCTTCCGCGCGGCCTCCTGAGCGGCTCTCACAGCTTCATCTTGGCTACGTGCAGATTGTAGTTCTCGCCCGGCAGCAGTGACGTGAGCACGAACGCGTCGAAACCGTCGCCCTCCAGTTCGGTGGTGCGGTACACGCCGGCTGTGCTCTCCGCGCTTTGGTGCCGCGCCTGGAAATTGTCAAGGAACATCTGCGCTTCCTTCTCCGTGGCGGCGTGCCGCGACTTACCGTAACCGCCCGAAGACACCGCCTCGGTCGCATACGAACGCACCAGCTTCGGCCAGTACTTCTCCAGCAGCGACGGGCTGGCGAATATGTCCGCCCACACGATCTCCCCGTTCACCGCTACCACGGCCCCCACTGCTTTGCGTGCGCGCAATTCGCCCAGCGCGCTGTCCCAGCTCTTCTCCATCGGCGCGGCCACTGCATCCACTCGACTCTGCACGGCGCTGTCACCCATGGTCCGGGCGTACGATGATGTTCCGGTCAGCGCTTCACCGGCCGCCGGCGGAGCAGCCGCCACCACCGCCGCGCGGGACTTCGCCACTTCGTCCCAAACCTGCCCCTGATCTTTAGCGGCCATGGCCTTCTCGCGCACGCTCGGCTGGGCCATGAACGCCTGTGCCGATCCGAAGTGCTCCGAGGTTTCCACCCAGCGATGCGGCTCCACGCAGAACACGCTGAGATCGATGGGCTCGCTGCGGGCAGGCACAATACGGTCCTTGCCCACTACCCGGTCCTGCTTACCCCCGGTGACGATCTCGCCGGCTAGCAGAATCAGCGGGCGGTCCGAGTTATTCACCAGCATCAGTCGATTCACCTCCGCGCCCGAAGACTGCGAGAGGGCAGGGGCGTGCTCCGGCCACGGATCGGGAATCGAAGCGGGCCGCCGCCGCGGGCGAATCATTCCACTGCTTCCTTCCTCGGCCACCACCACCTGGCCGGAGCGAATCCCCTCGTCCAGCGTCAGGAAGTTTCCGGTATCACGAACATTGTCGGTGACAATTGGAAAAACGGTCAGGTTGTCCTGAGTGGTGGGCGCGAGCACCTTGTAATCGGCGCCGGACGCGGCTGCCACGGCGAAAGCCACTGCGAGAGCTGTCTTCAGCATTGCAATCCTCCGTCATGAGAACGCCCCGCCCCGCGCTTCTTGCAAAGAATTTCGCGAAAATAAGGCAGTGGACCCCCTGCCGGCCGCCTTGGCGCCAATGCCGCTGTGTGGGGCAGGGCCGTGCCCTGCCTTCCGCGCGGCTTCCGCTTCGCCGCCGTGGGGCAGGATTGAGCGCCGGCCATGAGTGACTATCCGTCCTGCTTCGCCAGCCTCCACGAGGAATCCGGCGCCAGCAGCGTCGGGCTGAACCTGGCAGGTTTCGCGGCGATTCTGTTGGAAGTGACCGGCCGCTATCTTCCCGCCACCGCGAGCGAGCGCGAACTGGCCGCTTTCTGCCGGGGACTGCGCCTTGAAGACCTGGTGCTCGCGCGCGCCTGCGCCGCCGGCAACGAAGCAGCCTGGGATCAGTTCCTGAACCGCTACCGCGCAAAGCTCTATGACGTCGCAACCGCGATCGCACGGGACGAATCGGTGGGACGTGAGCTGGCCGATTCACTGTACGCCGATCTGTTTGGCACGCGCCAGGCAGGAGGCGGGAACCGCATCTCGAAACTGGCCAGCTACACCGGCCGCGGATCGCTGGAAGGCTGGCTGCGCACGGTGCTGGCGCAGGAATACGTCAACCGGATTCGCAGCCAGCGCCGTACCGCCCCCTTCGACGAAAGCGTGCAGACTGCCGCGCCCGTCGCCGAAACCGCCGCGGTGGACCCGCGCCTCGAACAAGCCACCGCCGAAGCTTTGGCCGAGCTGCCGGCGGAAGAGCGCTTGCTCATGGCGGCGTACTATCTGGATGGGAGGACGCTGGCGGAAATTGCGCGCATGCACGGCGTACATGAATCCACCGTCAGCCGGCGTCTCGATCGCCTGACCGCGGCGGTGCGCAAGCGAATTCTGCGCGGCCTTGGCCAGCGCGGCATGAGCGCGCGAGCGGCCGAGGAGGCGCTGGAAGCCGACGTGCGAGATCTTGCCCTGGACGTGCGCGCAAGCCTCGTGCAAGAAGCGGATGCTGCAACGTTCCATGAAGGGGGACAGGGTTGATGAAGGCCAACCTGTTGCGGGTGGTGAAGTCCGCGCTCGGGCGTTCGCGCCCGGCTTCAGACCACCCCGACGCCAATCTGCTGGCGGCCTTCGCGGAAAACACTCTCCTCGCGCGCGAGCGGGCCGATGTGGCCGGGCACCTGGCGGATTGCGCCGAGTGCCGCGAATTCCTGGCTCTGGCCTTCGGTGCGGCGGGGACCGAACCTGCCGTGAAACCCCACCGGCGCCCGGTCCGCCGCTGGTCGCCGGTGTGGAACTGGGCCGCTTCGATGGCCGCGGTTTGTATCGTCGTGTCGGCGGTCTGGGAATTTCGCGCGCAGCGCGTTCCGCCGATCGAACCCCCGCCCGCTCCATCCGCGATTCCTGCGCCCGCAGCCACACCCCCGCCGCTGGAAACCCCGAAAAAAATGCCCGCCCCGCCGGTGGTCGCTGCTAAAGGCGACCGAGGGCGATCCGTTTCACCGCTTGCGGTTCCGCAACAGCCAGCGCCACCGCCCCCGCCTCCGCCGCCTCCCGCGAAACAGGAAACAGCGGACGCGCTCTCCACGGCCCCGCGGCAACCGCCCCAGGCGTTTCCCGGCGGACAGCAGGTCGCCGTGCAAGCCCCTGCTCCTCAGAATTTCGTGCAGGAAGAAAAAGAGTTAGCGCCAGCAGCGCGTGCTCGTTCCATCTCCGGTGCCGCCGGTGCGGCCATGAAGCCGGGGCGCGGCGCAGTCAGCGGTTTCGTTGCCCACGCGCGGCCGGCGTCCGCTCTCTGGACCATCGCCTTCGGCGCCGTCGAGCACTCCGCCGACGGGGGCGCGACATGGAAGCCGGTCGCGATCGACGGCCAGGTCACGTTCAGGGCAGTGGCCAGTTCCGGCTCGGACGTGTGGGCTGGCGGCTCAGCCGGCGCGCTCTTCCATTCCGCCGATGTCGGCGCGCACTGGGAGCGAGTGGCGCTTGGCGCGGCCGGGACTATCGTCGAGATCCGCGCGCACGCCGATGGCGACATCCTGGTGATCACCGACGCGCCCGAACGCTGGCACACCCTGGACAACGGCCGCACCTGGGTGACTATGGAAGATACGCCGCATTGATTACGGCGAGCGCCGCGATGGCCGCCGTCTCGGTGCGCAGAATCGCCGGTCCAAGCGAAACAGATCTCCAGCCGGTCTCGCGCAGCAACCCGCGTTCGCGATCCGTCCACCCGCCTTCGGGCCCCACCAGCACGCTCACAAGATCCTGAGCAGAACGCGTCGGCGGCAGTGCGCGCGGTAACGGCGCGCAACCCGGCTCCTCATCCAGAAGCAACCGCCACGGCGCGTCGTCCCCAACAACATCGCGAAACGGAACCGGGGCCGCGATCTCCGGCAACCGTATGCGCCGGCTCTGCTCGCTGGCTTCGCGCGCAATGCGCTGCCAGCGTTCCACACGCTTCCCGGCCGCGCGGTCCAGCCCGCGTTCGCTCCGCTCCGCCGCGAAGAATGCCATGCTCTCCACGCCCAGCTCCGTCGCCTTCTCTACCAGCAGCTCGATGCGCTCGAAGCGGACCAGCGCGACGTACAGCGCCATTCGCACCGGGGCCTCGGCGGCCTCAATGCGCTCCAGCACGCGAAACGAAACCAGATCGCGCCGCGCTGCCTCCACCTCCGCCAGGTACACCTCGCGGTTGTCGGAGATCTCGTACTTCTGGCCTTTTTCCACTCGCAGCACGCGCGTCAGATGATGCGCGTCGTCGCCGGCGAGCGTGGCGCTCCCGCTGTGGATCGCCGGTACGAAGAACCGTCGTCTGGCCATGTACGATAATCTAACGCCATGATCGCTCACTTGCGCGGCAAGCTCCTCGAGAAGCACCCCAATCAGGTGATCGTCGATACCGGTGGCGTCGGCTACGACGTCACCATCCCCGTCTCCACGTTTTCCAGCCTGAGCGAAGCGGGCAGCGAGGTGCGGTTGCGCATTCACACGCACGTCCGCGAGGACGCCATTCAGCTCTTCGGCTTTCTGACGGTGGAGGAGAAGACCGTGTTCGAGCGGCTCATCTCGGTGAGCGGCATCGGGCCAAAGCTGGCCATCACGGTGCTTTCGGGACTGGCCACGCCAGACCTCGTGGCGGCCATTCGCGAGGGTGCCGTCGAACGGCTGGTGCGCATCCCCGGCGTGGGAAAGAAGACGGCCGAACGCATGGTGCTGGAGTTGAAAGACAAGCTGGACATATTCCCGGGCGCGCCACGCGGTGCGGCGGCCATGAGACCTGCCGACGCCTTAAGCGCGGTGGAGCACGACGTACTCTCGGCATTGCTGAACCTGGGATGCCAGCGCGCCGCGGCGGAAGTGGCTGTGCGCAAAGCACGCGCGGCTGGCGCGGGAGCCGGTTTCGAGCCGTTGTTCCGAAAGGCGCTGGAATTGGTCAGATAATGGCGCAGGCTCGCAGCCCGCGGCGGCCTCTCAGGCAGCCCTGGACTTTGGTTGCGGCTCTGCTGGTCGGTGGGGCAGGGCCGTGCCGCGCGCCGATTATTCCCCTCGAAGCGCGTTCATCGGATCCAGCCGCGAGGCGCGAATTGCCGGGATCAGGCTGGCCGGAAGGGCAATCAGCGCCAGCAACAGCACCGCAAGCGCAATGGTGAATGGATCATTCGGGCTCAAACCATGGAATGAGTGGGGCAGGGCCGTGCCCTGCCGCGGCCGCTCAGGCCGCTACGCGGGCCGCAGAACCCGCTTGTCGCTGGTTGCTTTTGCTTCTCTCACCACGCCCAGGCGCGCCGTGAAATGGAACGAGCTGCCCTCGCCGGGCTTGCTCTCCACCCAGATGCGGCCGCCCAGTATCTCGGTCAATCGCTGCGAGATGGTCAGTCCAAGACCCGTGCCGCCAAACTTGCGGGTCGTCGAATTGTCGGCCTGGGTGAAAGAGGAGAAGATCTCTTTCTGCCGCTCGGGTGGAATGCCGATGCCCGTGTCCGTGATGGTGAACCGCAACATCATATGTTCGCGGTCTTGGGATTCTGTTTCAACCGATACCGTCACCTCGCCGGAGTCGGTGAACTTGATCGCGTTCGCCACCAGATTCACCACAATCTGCCGCAGCCGGACCGGATCGCCGGCCACCAGATCCACCACTTGTGGATCCACGTGCAAGCTGACGTCCAGACCCTTTTGTTGCGCTCGCATTGCCAGTGGCTTCAGCGTCTGCGCCAGGCTCTCGCGGAGACTGAAATTCACCGTTTCCAAATCCAGCTTCCCCGCTTCAATCTTCGAGAAATCGAGAATGTCGTCGATCACCGCCAGCAAGCCCCGCGCCGATTCCCGGGCGGCATCCAGATATTCGCGCTGTTCCCCATCCAGCGGCGTATCCAGCGCCAGTTCCACCATGCCGAGCACGCCGTTCATCGGTGTTCGAATCTCATGGCTCATGTTCGCCAGAAACTCGCTCTTGGCCCGATTCGCGGCATGTGCCGCCTCTTCCGCCCGCCTGCGTTCCACCATCTCCCGTTCCAGGCTCCGATTCACCGTTTCCAGCGCCGCGCGCTGAAAGTGCGCTTTCAAGGCAAGGTGGACAATCATCCCAAAGACCACCGCGCCCGACACGGCGCCCAGGAACGTCAGGTTGGAGAACAAGTCCACTCTGCTCTGGTTCGTCGCGGAAAACGCCTGCCACAATCCCACTCGGAACGTCGCCAGAAACACTCCCGCGCCAATGGGCACCCATCTGGGCTCTCCGGTTCCAAATTCGATCAGGCCCCAGGCAACCGCGGTAACGCCGACTCCCAGTACCGCGAAACCCGCTGCCGTGTGCAGGGCCATGCGGGTCAGGGTTCCAAAGGCAAAAGCACCCGCCTTTCCCGAGAGCACGTTGATGCAGCAGGTTGACCCCACTGCGGCAACCAGCAGGCCGGTCACGCCCAACGTCGCGGATCTCCTGGCGGGCCGGTTGTAAAGGACCAGCAGAAAGCCAGTGGCCAGCGCGATAAAACAGAACGCGGTCGCTGGCGCCATCCGCCCTGGATTCGAAGTTCGCGTGGCCACGTACGCCGCGCCCAGAACCTCGTCAATCCCAAAGCTGGTATGGAACAGGAATTCAAGAAGCGTGGCCAACGCCAGCGTTCCCGTAACCGCGGAGCCGATCAGCGTGAGCCGCCGCTTGCCCAGCACGATTCCCAGTAGCGCCAGCCCGCTTAGCGCGAACCCTGCAGCCGCGTTGCGCTGCATCGGCGCCAGGTCCGGAGCAATCTGGATAAGAAACGTAGCGTGGAAGGCCCATCCCAGAAGCACGATTGACCCCAGCACCATGGCCAGGGCCGCGCACACGGCTCCGGTAACTCGGGGCCAGGGCATACTGCGAGACCTCACCTTCAAGTTCAGCTATCGACATCCTCAATCAAATGCTTTAACCACAACTAATGTATGGGCCGTACTCCCGGAAATCATGTCCGAGACCGACACCAGGTCGTATTCGTGTGGATGCGGGTGCATTCGCGGCTGGGATCTGCTCGATGTCCGCCCGGTGCGCATAGCCATAATGTCGGAGCTTGATTTCCCTCTTGACAATCTATACTGTATGTCGCATAGTATGTATGACACACTAGTTGATGCACAGTACAGATAATGAACGCCGAACTGTTTGAAAACCTTCGACTTGAGCTTCGCCGCGGCTGCCTCATCGTAGCCGTTCTGGCGCAGCTCCGGGTGGAGCACTACGGCTACACACTGCGAAAAGCATTGGCCGACATCGGCTTGGCCGTGGACGAAGGCACCCTCTACCCGCTCCTGCGGCGGCTGGAAACCCAGGGTCTGCTGGTCAGCGAGTGGCGCGAAGAGAACAAGCGCAACAAGCGTTTCTACCGGCTCTCGCCCGACGGCGAGCAGATCCTCGGACAGCTTCTGGACGAGTGGCAAAGCATCAACCGATCCATCAACCGGATCGTGCAAGGGGAATAGTCATGGAGCTTCTCGATCGCTACTTGAACGCCGTTCGATTCTGGCTGCCGGCCGCGCAGCAGGACGACATCATTGACGAGCTGGGTGACGACATCCGCTCGCAAATCGAAGAGCGCGAGTCCGCGCTTGGCCACCGGCTTGATGATGCCGGCCTCTCCGCCCTGTTGAAAGAACGCGGCCATCCGATGGTCATGGCCAGCCGCTATCTGCCCCAGCGAAGCCTCATCGGTCCGGTGCTGTATCCGGCCTACCTGCTGGTCCTCCGAATCGTGGTGTTGTGGGTTCTGGTCCCGGTGTTTGTGCTCATCGTCGAGCCCGTCATGGTGTTAACGGTAGCCAACCCGGCGGTGGCGTCCATCCAGAACGCCTGGAACCTGGCAATGGCGGCCGTCTTCTCCGTAGGTGTGATCACCGTGGTCTTCGCCGCTCTGGAGCGGCGTCCCGTGAGAGAGCTGGAGAAATGGGATCCCCAGCAACTGACGCCCCTGGCCAAAGCGAAGAGTCCCGCGGACGCCGCGAGGATACCGCGGGCCACCGCAATCGCCGAGCTGGTTTTCGGCATCATCTGCACGGGCGCCTGCCTGCAGGCCGGCTGGTATCTGGCTGGGTTCAATCTGGACGTTGTCCGCGTAGTGTTAGGCCCCATCTGGCGAACCGTCTACTGGCTGACCCTGGTTTGGTGCGTTGCCGGAATGCCCTTGGGCTGGACCGGGTTGGTGTGGCCTTCGCGGATACGCATGCGAGCGGTCATACGGCTGGCCATTGACGCCCTCAGCCTCATCTCCATCGGCATCCTTGCCAATGCGGGGACCTTGTTGACCCTCACTTCGTCAAAGCTTTCGGCCTCCAGTCTCGCGGACGCCACGCATTGGACCAACCTCGGCGTGCACATCTTTCTGGGCGCCGCCGCCATCATCACGTTTATTGACATGGCTCAGGAAGTGAGCCGATTCCTGCGCGCCCGGTGGTAATTCGCCGGTAACCAGTCGTTCTTCACCGAAAACCCCGCGACTCCCAGGTTTTTATGTCCGATGCTGAGGCTTCGAATGACGCCATCTATGAACAACAATTGTCTGGCTGAATTGTCCGCGGTAAGCAAGCGCTTCGGAAATATCGTTGCGCTCGACGGGCTCGATCTTGAAGTGCGCCGAGGAGAACTGCTGGCGCTGCTGGGCCCCAACGGCGCCGGCAAAACCACCGCCATCTCGCTGTTACTTGGGCTGCGGCAACCGGACTCGGGCAGGGTGAGCCTCTTCGGCCAGCCGCCCACGCTGCCCGAAACCCGGCGGCGCGTCGGCGTGATGATGCAGGACGTGACCCTCGCCTCCGAGCTTCGCGTACGCGAGCACATCGACCTGGTGGCAAGCTACTATCCCCATCCCCTGACGCCGGATGCGGTGTTGGAGACCACCCACACGACTTCGCTCGCCAACCGTCCCTACCGGAAGCTCTCCAACGGCCAGAAACGCCAGGTGCAATTCGCCATGGCCTTGTGCGGCCGCCCGCAGTTGCTGTTTCTGGACGAACCGACGGTAGGTCTCGATCTCCAGGCGCGCGAAATGCTGTGGGCCACGGTGCGGCGGCTGGTTGCGGAGGGATGTTCCATCGTGCTGACCACCCATTATCTGGAGGAAGCGGAAGCGCTCGCCGATCGCGTCGTAGTCCTCGCGAAAGGCCGCACCATTGCCTCCGGCACGGTAAACGAGATGCGCGCGCTGGTCATCCGCAAGCGCATCAGTTGCTCCACCACGCTGCCAGCGGAAACAGTGGCAGCCTGGCCGGATGTGGACAGCGTAACTCGCGACCAGTACCGTTTGGACATCACCGTGAGCAATGCCGAGGCCGTCGCGCGCCGCCTGCTCGCCGGCGACCAGAACCTGGCGGAGCTCGAAGTCCGCCGCGCCGGACTAGCCGAAGCGTTTACCGAACTGACTCAGGAGACCGCACAATGAGTACCATTGCCATGCCCGCCAGCCGCGTGTGGGGCGCTTATCTCAAGGAGGCGAAGTACGAATCCGTCCGCATGCTGCGCACGCCCGCGTTCGCGTTGCCGTTCCTCGTCCTCCCGGTTGCCATTTATCTTTTCGTCGTGATGGCTGCTGGAACGGCGCTGCGAGACCCGAAGGTCGCCCTGTATTTCTTTACCGGCTTTTCCGCTTTTGGCGTAATGGGTCCGGGAATGTTCGGGTTCGGCATGGTGGTGGCGATGGAGCGCCAGGAAGGCGTCCTCACCCTCAAGCGCGCGCTGCCCATGCCGCCGGCCGCGTATCTGCTCGGGAAGATGCTGATGGCGGCGCTGTTCGCCGTCATCGTGATGGCCACAATGAGCGTCGCCGCTTCGCTGCTCGGACACGTCAGGCTGAACGCCGGCCAATATCTGGCCGTTGCGTTGGTCAACATCCTGGGGGCCTTGCCGTTCTGCGCCATCGGGTTGTTCGTCGGCGTGCGGACCAACGGCCAGAGCGCGCCCGCCATCCTGAATCTTCTTTATGTGCCCATGTTCCTGGTTGCGGACTTGTGGTTCCCGCTGCCGAAGGCGGCGCAATGGTTGTCACTGGTTTCGCCAACGTTCTATTTGCGAGAGCTCACCCTCAGCGCCGCGGGTTTGGCCGACCGGGTCCCTCCCTCAGCCGGCGCGGCCGTGCTGGCGGGGTTGACCGTGTTGCTTACCGCTCTCGCGGTTGGCCGGCTGGTGCGCGTGGGCTGAAGGCTATACTCGGAAACATGGTGCTCGCGCTGCTGATGCGCTGGATTCACGTGATCTCCGTGATCACTCTGCTGGGCGGCTTCCTCTATGCGCGTCTGGTGTTGGCGCCTTCCCTCGCTGCGCTGCCCGGAACGGAGCGGCGCACCCTGGGCGATCAGGCCGCGGCGCGGTTTCGCCCGATTCTGGTTACGGTGGTCTTCACCATCCTGGGGTCGGGTCTGTACAACTACCTCACGAAAACCGTATTCCCGCCCGGCTATCACATGTGGATGGGCATCAAGCTTCTGCTGGTTCTGCACGTGCTGGCGGCAACTTTGTTGTATGCGATGGCGGGCGGTGATGAGGCGAAGCGCAACCGCCGCGCAACCGGGATCATCATTTCAGGTGTGGCGATCGTATTGATCTCGGGCTGGCTGCGCTATCTCTCCACGAACCCATCGGTGAAGTTGCCGTGACCGGTTATGAGGCGCTTCGAGAAGGCGTTGCATGGCGCGATGTCTCCTCACGCGGCCGCATCCGTCTGACCGGTGAAGACCGTGCGCGCCTTCTGCACGCCATGACCACCAATCACGTGGAGCAGCTCAAGCCCGGCGAAAGTTGCTACGCGTTTTTCCTGTCGGCGCAGGGACGCGTGCTGGCCGACGTCAACATCTTCTGCCGCCCAGATCATTTTCTCCTCGACACCGAGCCGGAAACCGCGGACAAGGTTCGCGAGCATCTGGAGCATTTCATCATCGCCGACGACGTGACCGTGGAGAACGTCGCGCCCCAGACAGTGGCCATCGCCGTGGAGGGCCCGCGCGCGGCCGAGGTGCTCAATCTCGAAGTGGGGCAGGGCCGTGCCCTGCCTGCAAGCTACACCGGTCTGCCGGGCTGGCTGATGATTGCACCCACTGCCGAACGCGAGGCCCTCATCAAGCAGTTGGAGGAAGCGGGGGCGGTCGCGGCGAACGAGAGCGACTTCCAAGTGGTGCGTCTGGAAAACGGACGCCCGCGCTACGGCGAAGACATCACCGACCGCTATCTCGCTCAGGAAACCAACCAGCTTCGAGCGCTCCACTTTCATAAGGGCTGCTATCTGGGCCAGGAAATCGTGGAACGCGTGCGCTCCCGCGCGCAGATCCATCGAGTGCTAATGCCGCTGCAAATTGAGGGTACAGAGCCACCCCCGCCCGGCACGAAGCTACAGGCCGACGGACGCGACGCGGCCGAGATCACCTCATCGGCTTACTCGCCCGCGCTCGGCCAGGTGGTCGCGCTAGCCTATGTGCGCTCCGAGCACGCGCGCCCCGGAGCAGTGCTGGAACTGGCCGGCCGGCCAGCGGTTGTGCGGTAGAGACCTTCTCCGAGTCGCACATGGAACGAACCTTAACAACTACTGAAGTGTCCGTCGTTCAGTGGCTACTCGACAACGCGATAGCGCCCGACAGAGGGGTTTATCGACTCGTTCCGCCTGGAGAGTTGCATGTTGTTGGAGGGTGCGATTGCGGGTGCCGTTCATTGGATTTCGCGCAAGACAAAGACGGGGCTGTAATCGTCGCCGACGCCCTTGCGGTGTACTCGGACGGTCGGCAGGCTGGTCTGATCCTGTGGGGGCGAGAGGGCCGAATCGTCTCCCTGGAAATCTATGATTGTCATCCAGAGGCGTCGCGACGTTTCCCGGAGATCTCGGATCTACGCGCGCGTGAACGGTGCGGCCGCGAGCTTCCGTGACGTGCACCGACCCGGCATCGCTCCCACCGCACACCGCTAGCGCTTGCCTTCGAGAAATCGCGCGACTCCCTGCTTACATTCTTCCGTGGTGCGAGCCAGCGCGTTCGCATACACCCCGGCTTCAATGGCCGCCTCAAAGCTCAGTCCATCACCGTGATAAAGCAGCCCCTTGGTCATAGCGACAGCCGCCGCCGGCTTTCGCGCCAGCGTCCCCGCCCACGCCTCGACCTCATCCTCGAAGCTGCCATCCGCGAACACCGCATTCACCAGCCCCAGCGACATCGCCTCCCGCGCGCCAATCACGCCGCCCAGCGTGAGTAGCTCGAACGCCCGCTTTTCGGCCACCTGCCGGCGCAGCAGGGCCATCACCATAGCGGGCACGAATCCGATATTCACCTCGGGATAGCCGAATTGTGCCGATTCCGCCGCCAGCACCAGATCGCACGCCGTGGCCAGACCGCAGCCGCCGGCCAGCGCGCGCCCACGCACCGCCGCCACCACCGGACAACGATGGTGCCGGATGGCCAGGAAAATATCGCCGATGGCCCGCGCCGCGGCCATGTTCTCCCCAGGCCCGTTGCCGGCCATGGCGCGCAATTCGCTTAGATCCGCGCCGGAGCAGAAATCGGGGCCCTCGCCGGTCAGCACCACAACCCGAACCCGCGCGTCCGCCGCCGCTCCACTCAATTCCGCTGCGATCTTCTCCAGCAGCGCCCCATCCAGTGCGTTGCGCTTCTCGGGGCGATTGAGAACGATGCGCGCAATGGTCTCGCTCATGCTCAGACTGTACTATAGTGCTCTGTGGTAGACGTATGGCACATCGCGCTGGACCAGCCCGCCCCCGTGGTGGGCGAACTGCGCGGCCTCCTCTCCGCGGATGAACAGGAGCGTGCGGATCGCTTTCGCGTGGACCGCGGAACGGAGCGATACACCGTGGGCCGCGGTGTTCTGCGCACGCTTCTGGGCCAATACACCGGCGTTCCCGCACAGAACCTGGTATTCGCCTATAACGAATTCGGCAAGCCCGAGATCCCCGGCGCTGACGTTTGTTTCAATCTGTCGCACTCGCACGGAAGCGCACTGGCCGCGCTGACCCGCGGGAGGGCGGTGGGCATCGACATCGAGCGCATTCGCGAACGCGTGGTCCGCGAACAAATCGCCGAGCGTTTCTTCTCGCCCAGCGAAGCGCGGGCGCTCGCAGCGCTGCCGCCGGATCAACAGGCCCAGGGCTTCTTCAATTGCTGGACGCGCAAGGAGGCATGGATCAAGGCGCGCGGACAAGGCCTGTCCATCCCGCTGGACAGCTTCGAGGTTACGCTAGCGCCAGGCGAGCCAGCGCGTCTGGTAGCCACCAGACCCGATGCGCAGGAAGCCGCCCGGTGGACTCTTCAAGCGTTGGACTGCGAGCCGGGCTTTGCCGCGGCGCTGGCTGTATCCGGATCAGAATCCGCGTTCATTCGCGTTCATTCGTGGCCAGCTTCTCACCGCAAGTGAATCTTCGTCTCCACGGACATGCCCGGCCGCAGCCGCAGATCCGGCGAAACGCGCCCCTTGAACCGAATCCGCACGCCCAGGCGCTGCACCACCTTCACGTAATTCCCAGTAGCGTTCTCGGGAGGCAGCAGGCTGAATTGCGCGCCGGTCGCTCCAGGCATGCTCTCCACGTACCCGTCATAGTCGGTGTTGAACGTGTCCACGTGAATGCTAACCGGCTGGCCCGCCCGTACGTGCCGCAGCTGCGTCTCCTTATAGTTCGCGGTAACCCAGATATCGCTCAGTTCCACCACCGCCAGCAGCGTCTGGCCGGCTTGCACCCGCATGCCCCTCTCCAGGTTCTTCTGGCCCACCACGCCATCGGCCGGGGCGTAGATCTTCGTATAGGTGAGATTCAGACGCGCCTGATCCACCTCCGCCTGCATCTGCGCCACTTTGCCGTTCTTCTCCTTCACGGTGGCGCTCTGCACCTCTACCTGCCTCCCGGCATTGTTCGTCGCCGCAATCGCCGAACTTTGCGCCTGCTGGACTCTTGCCCGCGCCTCGTTCACCTGCTGGGTCGCCGCGGCCACGGCGGCGCGGTTTGCCGCCACCGCCTGCTCGGCCGACTTCGCCACGTCCACTTGCCGGTCATACTGCTGCCGCGACACTTCCTCTTTTTGCACCAGCGCCGCGTAGCGCGCCAGATCGGCCTGGGCGACGGTGTTGTCCGCTTCCGCCTGCTGCAGTCGCGCCGCCGCTGCTTCCTGATTGTGCTGTGCCGCCGCCAGCGCCGCCCCCACCGCCGCCACGCCTTCCTCGGAGGTCGCGATATTGGTGGACGCGTTGGTTTGAGTGATGGGCACCGCGGGGCCGGCCGCTGCCGCTTCGCCGGCCGCTTCAGCCACCTGCCCCTCGGCATCCTCGAGCGCGGTCTGGTAATCGGCCGGGTCGATTTCCGCCAGCAACTGCCCCGCGGTCACGTGCTGGTTCTCCTCCACGTAAACCGCCTTGATGGTGCCGGGGATCCGCGCGCTCACCGGATACACATGCCCGTCGATCTCGGCGTCGTCGGTAGATTCATAGGAACTGAAGTATTGCCAGAGAAACCAGCCTCCAACGGCCAGAACAGCCACCACAACAGCGACTACGATGATGCGTACCGCGGTGTTTTTTGACATGAGTATTTAAGGGAGCTTCACTTTTCGGGGAATAACTGTTTCATCGATTCTTCCGCCACGCCCATGGCTCGGGCCAGCGTCACCTTCGCGAGATTGTACGAATACAGGCTCGAAATATAGTCTTCATTCGATGCCGCCACGGATTCCTCGGCCTGCACCGCTTCGATGGTGTCGGCCACGCCGTTGGCGAACCGGTCGCGCGCCTGCGTCAGAGTCTCCGCCGCCAGGTCCACGCTGCTGCGTGAGACGCGCACCTGATCGACGGCGGCCTGTAAATCCACGAAAGCCGAACGAACCTGGTAGTCGATTTGTCCGCGCAGGTCGGCCAGTTCTGCCTTGCGCTGGTCCAGAACCGCGCTGGCCTGATCGACGTCGCCCTGAATCCGGCCGCCGTCGAAGATGGGTACGTGAAGGTTCGCACTCGCCGTGAAAGTGCCGTGCGAGTTCGTTGGATCGACGCCGATCACCCCATAATCGGCCGAAACGCCGACGGACGGCAGGCGTTCCGAAAACGCCGCCTGGCGCGCATGCTCGGCCGCTTCCACCTGCGCCTGGGCGGCCTGCAGATCCGCTCGGTTCTTATAGGCGCGCTCCAGCGCCTGTGTCAGATCCAGCCCTTCCAGCGGGGCGTATGGCACGGCATCGGTCATGGTGAAGTCCTGTCCCGGAGGCAGACCGATCAGCCGGCCCAGGTTCAGCTTCTCTTTATCCAGGTCGGCTTCCAGCGAGCGCAGGCGTTGCTGCTGCACCTGCAATTCCACCTGCGAGCGCAGCACGTCGATGCGCGCGTTCATACCCGCCTTGTTGCGGTCCACTGCCTGTTGGTGGACCGCGTCGGCTGAGTTCACCTGCGCTTTGGCGGAATCCACTCGCGATCCCGCGGCGATCACCTGCAAATACGTTCCGCTGACCGCCAGCACAATCAAATCGCGCGCATCCTTGGCGGCCAGTTGCGTGGCCTTCAGATTCGCGGCAGCGGCGCGATGGTTGTTCAGAGAGGTGAAATCGAGCGGGTTCATCGCCACGCCCGCCCGCAGATCGAAGAAGTGGAATGGACCCACCACCGACGGGAAGCCGGGAAACCCGCCGAATCCAAATGCGGCCAGATCGGTTTGCTGATCGTCCCCGACCAGATGCATGGAGGCCGTCGGCAGCAGCGCGCTGCGCGCGACCATCCGTTGCGCTTCCGCCACGCGAGTGGCGTTGGTATATCCAGTCGTCGCCAGGTTGTACTGCAGCCCCCGGTGAATGGCGTCCGAAAGCGAGAGCGGCACCGGCGTTGCCGTGGCCGTACCTTGGGGAACGCTGCCCGAGTAGGCGCCCTGCACCTGCACCGTGTTGATGCTGGTGTTAGCGCTGGTGGGCTGGCCTCCCGGGTTCGTGGTGCGCTCGGTCCCCACGCTGCCCACCTGCGCGCCTCGCCCTGACAACGGCAGCGGCGCGGCGCTTGACGTGCGGTCGGCAGTCGGCGGCGCCACTTGGGCCAACACCGCTAACTGTATGCAAAATAATAGGATAGAGGTTCGCAATGAGTTGTACTCCGAAAGGGTGCGCCGGCGAACAGCCCAGCAAGCCTATGAGTATGGGATGCAGAGACCCCACCGTAAGTCGCTCTCTTCCATCGTACAAGTCGGATGAACCACTACACCCCGATGTCCGCCTGCCTCTGGGTTGCGGCTGCGCCGCTTGTGGGGCGCGAGTGCATCCGGCCCCACCCTGAAGTGCAAGTGGAGTAGCATGGCACTGATGCGATTCCGATGTGCCCTGGCCATCATGGCCGGCGTGGGTCTCTGGGCCGCCCAGCCTCGGCTTACCCGTCTGGTGGACCCGTTCGTGGGCGCCGACGGGGGCGGCAACACGGTCCCCGGTGCGGCGGTTCCGTTCGGCTTCGTCGAACTCAGCCCGGACACCACCAACGCCGACACCAGCGGCTACGCGTCGGAGGGCCAGGTCATCGGTTTCAGCGCCACCCACGTCAGCGGAACCGGCGGCGACAGCAAGTATGGGAACTTCCGCGTCTCCCCCACCTCCGGCCCGCTCCGCGTGGGCAACTTGCGCTTTGCGAAATCGAACGAAAGCGCCTCGCCCGGCTACTACGCCGTGACCCTGAACGGAATTCGCTGCGAGCTGACGTCGACGCGATTGATGGGCGTGGAGCGCTTCACCTTCCCCCCGGGCGCCGATGGCAACGTCATTCTGGACGCCAGCTCGCGCGTGAAAACCGCCCAGCGCGCCACGCACGCGGAAGTGAACATCGTCGACGACACGCACATCTCCGGTACCGCGACATTTACTGGCGGTTGGAATCCCGGCGCCTACACCCTCTATTTTTACGCCGCCTTCAACCGTCCCATGAAGAGCTTCGGTACCTGGACGGCGGATCTTTCCAGCACGCTGACAATCCCCGGCCAGCGCCACCAGGTGGGAGACCAGACCCACAATTACGCCAACCAGGCGGGTGCGTACGCCGTGTTCGACACATCGCGGGACCGCGTGGTGGAAATGAAAATGGGCGTTTCGTTCATCAGCGTGGACCAGGCGCGGGCGAATCTGGCGACGGAGGATTTCGACACCGTTCGCCATCAGGCCGTCGACGCCTGGGAGCAGGTGCTGTCGAAGATCGAAGTGGAAGGCGGCACGGAAGCCCAGCGGCGTATCTTCTACACCGCGCTGTATCGCGCGCACAACATGCCGCACGATCTCACCGGCGAGAACGTCTGGTGGCAATCCACTGAGCCGCACTACGAGGATTTCTACACCCTGTGGGACACCTTCCGCACCCTTCACCCGCTGTTCACGCTGATCCAACCGGAGCGCCAGCGCGACATGGTGCGGTCCCTCATCGACACCTACCGACACACCGGCTGGCTGCCCGACGCGCGCATCGCCGGGTCGAATGGCATGACCCAGGGCGGCTCGAACGGCGATGTCCTCATTGCCGACGCCATCGTCAAAGGCCTGGCGGGGATCGACTACCAGACGGCATATCAGGCGCTGGTCAAGGATGCTGAAGTGGAATCGGTGCGCCCGCTGAATGAAGGCCGGCAGCTGGCGGACTACAAGCGCCTCGGCTACATGTCGCTCACGTTGAACCGTTCCGGTTCGCGCACCCTCGAGTACGCATACGACGACTTCGCCATCTCCGAAGTGGCGCGCGCGCTCGGGAAAACGGCCGACGCGGAAAAATATCTGGCGCGCTCCGGCAACTGGGCCAACCTGTGGGATCCGCGAACCCGTTGCATCCGCCCGCGCTACGCCAACGGCGCGTGGCTGGAGAATTACGATTGCGAGCACGAATACCCGGATGGGACGACAGAGTGGTGGGACGCGCCGTTCTACGAAGGCCGCCCCATGCAATATTCCACGTATGTCCCACACGACGTGCAGGGTCTCATCCAGCGGCTGGGAGGCGACGCTGCGTTCACCGCCTGGCTCGATGTTCTCTTCGATCGCAAACTGTACACGCAAGGCAACGAGCCGGACTTGTTAGCCCCGTGGCTATACATCCACGCCGGCAGGCCGAACCGCACGTCCGACCGCGTGCGCGCGATTCTGGCCACGGAGTATCGCGAAGGGCGCGAGGGTCTCCCCGGTAACGACGATGCCGGCACCATGTCGTCCTGGTATGTGTGGGGCGCGATGGGCCTGTACCCCAACGCGGGCCAGCCGTTCTATTACATCGGCGGTCCGGTGTTTGCGCGCATAGAGATCGATCTGGGCGGCGGGAGGAAGTTCGTGATCGAAGCGCCCGGAACATCGGCGGCGAACCGGTATGTGCAGAGCGCGGAGCTGAACGGCAAGAAACTGGATCGCGCCTGGCTCAAGCACGAGGAGATCGCCGCCGGCGGGAAGCTGGAGCTGGCGATGGGGCCGGTGCCGTCACAATGGGGCCGGGGCGAGAGGCCGCCGTCCGTGTCTGGAAAATAATGTGAGCTATCGGCGTTCATCGGCGGCTAAGAATCCGTCTTGAGAGATTTTGACTTTGACCGGCACATAAGAATTGGCCGCCGATGAACGCAGATGAACGCCGATCTTGACTTGCTCACCGAACGCGTTCTGGGCGCTGTCTTTGAAGTTTCCAACACACTGGGCGCGGGATTCCTGGAGAAAGTTTACGAGCGAGCTCTCTTCAAAGAACTCGGCCTGCGAAGCATCCGAGCCACCACCCAGACCTCATTCACGGTGAACTACAAAGGCCAGTACGTCGGAGAATACTTTGCCGATCTGCTCGTCGAGGATGTCGTGGTGGTCGAGCTGAAGTGTGTTGAGCGGCTTGGCAACGAGCACACCGCGCAATGTCTCAACTATCTGCGAGCCTCTGGACGGACGGTGTGCCTCTTGGTCAATTTCCAGAGGCCGAAGGTCGAGTGGAAGCGTATTGTCGATCGGTTGAGCCCGCTGAGCCTTTGGACGAGGTTATTGAAACGACACGTTAATTTACCGTGTAAGGCGCGCGAAGCGCGAAGGGTGCGACTTCGATATCGAACTGGTTCCCGCCTGGTCCCACCATCTGATAGGTCCCCCGCATCATGCCCGTCGGCGTCCGCAGTGGGCACCACGATGAATACTGGAATGAGTCGCCTGGTTTGAGCACCGGCGTCTCGCCCACCACACCCGGACCCTGTACCTCTTCCGTGTGCTCCAGAGCATCGGTGATAATCCAGTGCCGGCTGACCAGTTGAACGATGTCGCTCCCTTGGTTGGTGATGCGCACCGTGTACTGGAATACCCACGCCCCCTGCACTTGCCTGGAGTTCTCGGCGGAGTATCGCGACATCACCTCGACCCGTATGTGGTTGGTAACGGCTTCGGAAACCGGAGCGGGCGCTGACCCCAGGTCGTGCATGGTGGAGTCCATCATACCAAGCCGGGGGACACCCGGCGACAGCCGCGTTCCATGGCGCGCTGTGTTAACGCGGCTGGCGCCCCACGCCCCCCAGCAGCTTCTTCTGCATGTCCTCCAGCGTCACGCCCTTGGTCTCCGGATACGCCATCAGCATCACCACGAATTGCACCACCATGAACCCCGCGAAAACCACAAACGGAGCGGCCTTCGATCTCGCGGCGATCACCGGAAAAGTCCACGAAATCGCCGCCGCCATCACCCAGTGAGTGAAGCTGCCCAGGCTCTGCCCCTTTGCGCGCACATTCGTCGGAAAAACCTCGCTCAGGTATACCCAGATCACCGCTCCCTGCGAAAACGCGAAAAACGCGATGTACGCCACCAGCAGCCACACCAGCAAGTTTTCATGATGGCCCCCGTGAAAGATGTGCGCCACGCCGGCCAGACATATCGCTGTCCCCACCGAACCGATCAGGAGCAGCGTCCTGCGCCCGACGCGGTCGATTACGGTCATCGCAATCAGAGTGAACAACAGATTCGTAGCGCCGATAGCCACCGCCTGCAGATCGCCCGATACCTTGCTGAACCCGGCCTTCGCGAAAATGTCGTTCAGATAATAGAGAATCGCGTTGATGCCGGAAAGCTGGTTGAACATGGCGATGGAGATGGCCAGAAACAGCGGGAACCGGAACTTCGCCTGGAAGAGCGCCTCCTGCCCGCTCCCGTGCTCGAGATCCACCGACGCCACCATATCCTGCAGTTCGTCCTCCACGTTTGCCTCGCCAATGCGTTCCAGCACCGTGCGCGCGTCCGATACCCGGCCCTTCCGCACCAGCCAGCGCGGGCTGCGCGGAATGCCGAACAGCATCACGAAGAACAGCACGGCGGGAATCGCGGAAACGCCCAGCTTCCAGCGCCACTCGGTTTCGCCCAGGGCTTGCAGGCCCACCAGGTAGTTCGACAAGTAGGCCAGCAGAATGCCCGAAACGATATTGAACTGGAACAGGCCCACCAGCCGCCCGCGCCACTTCGCCGGTGCGATCTCGGCAATGTACATCGGCCCCAGCACCGACGATCCCCCAATGCCCAGCCCGCCCACCACGCGGAAGAAGATCACCGAATACCAGTCCCACGCGAAGGCGCAGCCCAGCGCCGAAACCAGGTAGAGGATGGCCATCAGGCGCAGGCTGTCGCGGCGGCCCAGGCGGTCACCGGGGATCCCGGCCAGCATGGACCCGATGATGGTGCCCACCAGCGCGCCGGCCACCGTCATTCCCAGGCTCCACGGCGAAAGATGCCAGGTGTTGGTAAGCGCGGCCGTGGTGCCGGAGATCACCACGGTATCGAAACCGAATAGCAGGCCGCCCAGCGAGGCCACCACGGCGCTGCGGATCAGTGAGGAAGAGAGGGTCATTGTGTCCTGTTCAGCTTACGCAGCCCGCGACAATTCGATGTGGGGCAGGATGTCATCCTGCGGCCGATTTTCAATCGGCCCAGTCCGCCCCACCGAAGTGGCATCGACACTAGTGCAGGCTCACTTTCACTGTTTTGATCTCGAACGGCGCTACCGGAACGGATATTTCGTCAGCGGAGGGAGTGAGAGCCTCGCCGTGCTTCTCCATCAAATTGGTCGCTTCGGCCAGGGTTGTCACCCCCGGCAGACGCAGGTGAATATCGCCGCCCCGGCCCGCCCACTCGTAGAAGCGGATCACCAGCGCGTCGTCGTCCTCGCTCTTCTTCACCGCAGTAACCACCACGTTGTCCTCGCGCACTTCGAGGAACGAATGCGCGTCCGGCAGGCTGCCGGTGTGATTGGCCACCACCATCGGGATCAGCGGGTAGTTCAATTCATACCCCCGCCGCACCGTCAGCGCCTCTCGCCATCCGCCGCCGTGAGGGTAGAGCGAATAGGTGAACGCGTGATGGCCCTCGTCGGCGTGCGGGTCGGGCCACTCCGGCGAGCGCAGCAGGGACAGCCGCAGCACGTTGCCTTTGGCGTCATACCCGTACTTGCAATCATTCAGCAGGCTGAAACCGTGGCGTGCGTCGGAGAGGTCCGCCCAGCGCTCCGCGGGCACCTCGAATTTCGCGCGCTCCGCCGGCGTGTTGCGAGTAGTAGGCCGTTCAATGGAGCCGAATGGTATCTCGAACGTCGCCTTTTCGTTATGCGCGGCGAGCGGGAAAGCCACCTTCAGCAGGACGTGCTTCTCGTGCCATTCGGCCTGCATATTCACGTCCACGCGCGGCACGCCCGCGTCTACGGTGATGTCCTGAATAAACGTCGAGTTCTGGAAGTGCGACTTCACCCGAATCACCGCTCGCAGCGGACCGTTCTCCACCAGCTTCACTTCATCGGCCTTATCGATGTCCCAGTGCTGCTTTTCGAAATCGGCGTCGATGTTCCAGGCGTCCCACTGCTTCGGCTTATCCACGAAGGCCTGCAGCAGATTGCCGCAGACACGGTCCTTCGGCCCGCCGGTGTCGGTCTCGGCCGGCGCCAGCGCTTCGGTGCCGCTGCGCTTGTCGAACAGGCTGGTGATGCACCCGGTCTGTGAATCGACATTCACGCGGACAAATTCGTTCTCCAGCGAATTTACGGAGGCTCTCACGCCGCTGGGCGGAGACAGTTGCCGGGCCGCCCGTACGTAATACGTCTGATATCCGAGAGCCGGCACGCTGGCCGTGATCAACACCCGAACGGTGTTGGTCCCCGGGTCATTGACGATCATCTCCCTGGGAACCTGCGCGCCGGCCGAATCCACCACCTCGACATCTTCGGCCGCGCTGGGCAACTGCGCCTCCACTTCCACAACTTCCTTCCGAGGCCATGAAAGCGAGTTGAACACCACCACCGGAACGCCCTGCTGTGCGTTTGTGCCGATGTGGGCCGCGATGTGCCGAAGCCCCCCGTCCATCACCTCGCCGCCCAGCCGTCCCACTTCCTCCAGGTTGCGCTTCGCGTCCACATAATTCACCGCAATCCCGGAACCGGGCATCACGTCGTGGAAATGGTCGAACAACAAACGCCGCCACGCATCCTCCAGCTTCTCCTGCGGATACTGGTACCCGTACGGCATCGCGAACGCCGAGAATTTCTCGGCATTCAGAAGCAATTCTTCCGCATGACGTATCCGCTGCTTGGTATCCGCTTGCGTGGTGAGAACGCCGCGATGGTATTCGAAATAGAGTTCGTCCTTCCACACCGGCACGTTCATCTGCGGCAGCTTCTTCTCCAGATCTGCGAAGAAACCCGCGGCCGTGCCGAACTCCAGCTTCGGATACACCACGCCGTTGGCCTGCTGGCGCAATCCGGCGTCCAGCATTTCGCGGGTGGGCCCGCCGCCATGGTCGCCCACGCCGAACAAGTGCATCATCTCCGGCTGGCCGGCGGTGGACGCGCCGTAAAGGGCCGGCGCCCAAACCGAAAGATTCGTCGCCATATGCTCCGCCTCGAGGCCGCCGGCGTAATCCTGCGGGAAATAAGTCAGCACGCGGCTGCCGTCGGGCGATTCCCACCAGAACAGCTTGTACGGAAACGTAGTCGTGTCCGAAGCCCACAGCAGTTTCTGCGTCACGAAATAGTCGATGCCGGACCGTTTGTAGATCTGCGGTAGCTGCCAGCTATACCCAAACGAATCCGGATTCCACCCGATCTTCACATCCACGCCGAACTTCTGCTGGAAATACCGCTTGCCAACGAGCAACTGCCGCACCAGGGATTCGCCCGCGGGCATATTCAGATCCGGTTCCACCCACATCCCGCCGACAATCTCCCAGCGGCCCTCCTTCACCCGCTGCTGGATCTCGCGGAACAGGTCGGGGTACTTCTCCTCCATCCAATAAAACGTCTGCGCCGATCCCATCGAGAAGGTGAAATCCGGGTACTCGCGGATCAAATCGAGCGCGCTGCGAAAGGTGCTGCGCACCACTTCCACCGTCTCCGTCCATGGCCACAGCCACGCCATGTCGATATGCGAATTGCCGGTGGCGCGAATGGTGAACTGCTGGAGCCATGGCCGCAGCGCTTCCAGCTTCAATTGCGCGGCGCGCAGGGAATCGTCGAACGCCGCCTGGTTTCCCCCGTCCAGCGCGGGTACATCCACGGCTTGCACCGCGGCATTTAGCGTTTGCTCGCGGTCGGCGCGGCCCTCTTCGTAGGCATGAACCACCGGGTACGCCGACAGAATCTCCATGCGCAGCAAACCGGGGTCGGGTCGGGAGGGTGGCGGTTCCAGCAACAGCCGCGCTCGTTTCAGAGTCACGTCGGCGTCGCCCACGTCCACGCGAATCGCCATCAGGAACTTCTGTCCCGGCTGCGCCGACTCGGTGATCGGAATCGGTTGCAGCATGTCCGTATCCACCCGCGCCACAATGGACGCATTCGAAAAAACCGTCAGCACCACCTGGCTCCAGCTATCCATATCCAAATCGAGCTTCACGCGCCCACCCCGCACGTCATATCCGGCGACGGCTGCGGGTATTTCCGCCATGCAGCGCAGAACACCCGCGCCCTTCCAGTGGCCGCCCACCTTCACCACCGGCCAGCCCGAATCGTTGAGCGACGTGTCTTCGGGGTGGGGCACATCGGCGTGGAACCGCCAATCGCGCAGGGTGATAACACCGGTCGCCTCAAGCCGGTCCAGAACCGGCTTCCACGCTGCGGGAGGCGCCCCGGTCTGCGCGTGCAAAGCCCACGCCGCGGCGAACAGCGGCATTACCGGCAGAATTCGTCTCATGGGATGCGCGTCATCCAGCATACTCCCGCCGCCTCTTAATGCGCTTTTGATGCTCTCTTTATGCCTTCTTTATGAGCAATACCGTAACTTCGTAAACAGTGGCAACGACTCAGGAGGAGCCGGTCATTCACCTGCGCTGCGGCGCTCAACTCGATCACTATCGAATTGACAGCGTCGCCGCCCGCAGCGGCATGGCCTCCATCTTCCGCGGCACGGACACGCGCACCGGTGCCGCGGTGGCCATCAAGGTTCCCCACCCGGAAATGGAAGACGACCCGCTCTTGTTCCACCGCTTCCAGAGAGAGGAAGAAATCGGCAAGGACCTCGACCACCCCGCCGTGATGAAGGTGTTTACGGACGACCATCGCAGCCGTCCGTACATCGTCATGGAATGGGTGGAAGGGCGGCTCCTGCGGGACATGATCCGCGCGCAGCAGAGGATGCCGATGGCACGCGCCGTTCGCATCGCCCTGGGCATCTGCGGCGCGCTTGAGTACATTCACAGCCGCGGTGTGGTGCATCGCGATCTGAAGCCCGAAAACATCATGATCGACGCGCAGGATCGCGTCAAGCTCATCGATTTCGGCATCGCCAACAAGGCCGGGGCCAGCCGCCTGACCTTCCGCAGGCTGTCCGACATCATGGGCACGCCGGATTACATTTCACCCGAGCAGGTGGAGGGCGGCCGCGGCGATGCGCGCAGCGACCTGTACGCCCTGGGCGTGATCCTTTATGAGATGCTGACGCGGCAAACACCCTTCTTCGGCCCAAACGCCTTCGCCATCATGAACGACCGGCTGCAGCACAATCCCGTTCCCCCGCGCGAGATCGAGCCCTCCGTGACGCCGCAATTACAGGAGATCGTCTACCGCGCCATGGAGCGCGACCCGCGCAACCGGTATGCCAGCGCCCGCGAGTTCGCCGCCGATCTGCGGAACCCGGATCGCGTGGAGGCGTCGGAGCGTCCGGAGCTGCGCGATTGGAGCTGGCGGCGTCCGTCCATGGCCAGGCGCATCCTGTCTTACTCGGTTCTCGCCCTCATCCCGTTGGCCATATTTACCCTGCTTGTATACGTGGCGCGCCACGCATAGTCTCTCGACGTGGGGCAGGGCCATGCCCTGCCCGGGGCTCCCAGCCCCCGCTACCCCAGTTTGCTCAGCGCGAAAGCGCAAGCCCCAACCGCCACCGCCTCACTCGTGCCCAGCCGTGAAATTCCCACCGCTGTGCGCGGCAGAGGGTCGTGGGCGATCGTGCGATTCGTACCCGGCACTTTGATCTCACGAACCTCCCCGCGCAGGAACGCCTCCCGCTGCGCCGGGTCTTCTGTGTTAAACGCGCGAACCCCCAACCGCGGATGGGGGTGGCCGCCGTTTTCGAAAACGTCGTTCATCGCATGCACCAAAGCAGCCAGGAACAGCGGATGTGCGCCGGAGATGCCTCCCCCCACCACCGCCAGACCGTCCACCAGAGTCAGCGCCTGGGCCATTGCGTCCCCGGCCACCTCGCCAAGCTGGCGGAATGCCTCCACCGCTGCCGCGCGATCTCCTTCCGCGTGGCCCATGCCGATCTCGAAAATCACACGCGGCTCCGGAGCATCCGCGAAATCGATTCCGGTCTGCCGTGCGTACACGCGTCGCACCGCGCGAATGGACGCCCCCTCCTCTGCGTCAACCGTAGGGTCCAGCTTGTTCCGGAGCAGCCACGCCTCGCCCGCGCCCGAGTTGTCGCCCACGAATAGCTCCCCCTTGCGGACAATCCCGCCGCCAAGCCCGGTGCCGATGGTGATGCCGAACAGATTCTGATAACGCTTCGGACTGCCCGCCTCTTCGAGCAGCCCATTCACGTACGGCAGGAATCCCGCGATGGCCTCGCCGTAAACAAACAGATCTCCGTCGTTGTTGATGAAGACGGGAATCCCGAACTTCTCTTCCAGCATGGGGCCCAACGGTACGCCGCCGCGGAAACCCGGCATATTCTGCAGATCGCCGATGATGCCCAGCGGATAGTCGGCCGGTCCCGGAAAAGCGAAGCTGATGGCCACCGGAGGCTCCGGCAAAACCCGCTTTATCGACTCGAAGCCGCCAAAAATATTCGCGAGACATCGGTCAAGGTTGTCCGCCTCCGATGGCATGCTGACCGGGCCAACCAACAACTCGCCGCCGCGTATGGCGGAGAACTTCAGGTTGGTGCCGCCGGCGTCCAGTGTCATCACGATCCGGCGATCGGCAAGGAAGGAATTGTTCATGGAACGGGATCTCACACAGAGTTTACAGCAGCGGTTGCTAGAATTGAGTTTGTGAGCGCCATACGCATCCTCGTCCTCGTTTCCCTCGCCTTTTCACTGTCCGCGCACCCGTTCGGCGGGAAGACTCGCGACTGGCAGACTGGTACGGTCCTCGACCCTCAACATTCTCCATACTTCACCGCTTCCACCAACGACGCGCCGTACGGCGGCAAGGCGGACGTTCCGCTGAAGAAGGTCTACCAGTCATACCTCCTCGAAGGCGCCACCAGCGCCTGGTTCGTTCGCGAGGGGCTGTCTTGGGAGTGGCGGAAGCCGGCGAATCTGAAACCCGGCGGCCCCGTGAAATTCGCCGTAGTTGGCCAGAAGATGTTTGTCCTCGACAGCGACGGCAGGGAACACCGCATGCAAATTACCAGGCAGGTTCCGAAGCATTAGTTTCCTGGCGGCGTTCATCCGCGTTCATCGGCGGCTAAGAATGTTTCTCCTCCCGGCCACGCCGCATCTGCAGATTCGTTACCATCCGGTGCAGATAATTTGGGTGCACGCCCAGCAGCCGGGCGGCCTCGGTGAAATTACCCCCGGCTTTGTCGAGCGCGTCCTGAATCAGCCGTTTCTTCGTCTGTTTGATCGTCGCGTGATAGGCGCCCTGCGCCTCGCCGGATTCGCCACCTTCCAGCACCGCCTCCGGCAAATCGTCGGGCGTGATCACGTCCGACGAGCCCAGCACCACCGCCCGCTCCATCGCATTCTCCAACTCGCGAACGTTGCCCGGCCACGAATAATTCAGCAGGCAGGCGCGGGCTTCTTTCGAAATGCCGTTCAGGCGCCGGCTGGCTGCGCGGCTGTACTTCTCCGCGAACCACGTCGCCAGCAGCAGAATGTCGTCGCGCCTCTCGCGCAGGGCCGGCAGTTCCACTGAGACCACGTTGAGCCGGTAGTACAGGTCGCGGCGAAAAGAGCCTTCCTTGATGGCCGTCTCGAGGTCGCGATTGGTAGCCGCCAGCAGTCGAATGTCCACCCGGATGGGCTTCGTCCCGCCCACGCGCTCAAACTCGTGCTCTTGCAGGACGCGCAGCAGCTTGGCCTGCAATGCGGGCGCCAGTTCGCCAATTTCGTCAAGGAAGAGCGTGCCGCCGTCGGCCGCTTCCATCCTGCCCTTGCGCTGCGTGGCCGCGCCTGTGAACGCGCCCTTCTCGTAGCCGAACAGTTCGCTCTCCAACAGCGATTCGGTGAGCGCGGCGCAATTAATGGCCTGGAACGGGCCCTCCGCGCGGGAACTGTTGCGGTGAATGGCGCGCGCCACCAGTTCTTTCCCCGTGCCGCTTTCCCCCCGAATCAGAACCGTGGAATTGCCCGAAGCCACCTTGCTGATGAACCGGAACACTTTCTGCATCTGCGGACCTTCGCCCACCATGCTGTGTTCCGGGTTCACTTCCGACCGCAGGCGCCGGTTCTCATTCTGCAGGGACTCCACCCGGCGCGCGTTCTCAATCGCCAGAGCCATGATGCCGGCCGCCGCCCGGATCATGTGAAAGTCGCTGTCCAGGAACCGGCGCGCGTTGCTGCCGCACAACCAGATCAGCCCCAGGGACGTCTCCCCGGAGAACAGCGGGGCGGCCAGCCAGGCGCCGGCGTCATCGCTGCCCGTGACAATCTCGCGCGCGCTGAGGATCCGCGCCCGGATCTCCGAATCGATTCCCGGCGGAGCCGCCGCTTCCGCGCCGCCGTCGCACTCACCCAGCATCGCCAGATCCCCATCCTCCTGGCTGAGCAGCAGTGCTCCCCGTTCGGCCGGAATCAGCTCAAACAGGGAATGGAAGAGCGCCCCCTCCGCGGAGATTCGCCCCTGGTCCTCGCGCGCCAGGTACAAGGCCTGGGTCAGCCGCGCCACTTCACTCACGCGTAGCAGCGCGGACGCTTCGCGGGCCAGCGGAGCATTCGGCGCAAAAACGGTCAGCGCCTCGCCCCGTTGCGAGGTGGTGCCCTCCGGCGCGGGCAAATCGAATCGGCTTGCCTGGAACAGGAAGGTGCATTCGCCCACGGCGATGCGGTCGCCGTCCCGCAGGTACTGAATCTTCACTGGCTGCCCGTTGACGAAGGTGCCGTTATGGCTTTCCAGATCGCGAATCTGAAACCGCTCGCCGTGCCGTTCGATCAGGCAATGACGGCGCGAGACCGACAGGTTGGGAATGGCGATCTGGTTCATCGAGATTCGGCCGATGCCCGTTTCCACTTCGCCTATATCGAAGCGGTTGCCCCGGAGCGGGCCATCGGTGGCGATTAGAGTTCCCCTCATATTGCGGTACCACGGACAAGGAACAGGATATCGAATTCCACTCCGTTTGACGTGACCCTCTATCCGAAAAGATAGACGCTCAGAGCGGTAGTACTCCGCGACGAAAGGTTTGCCTAGTGTTTACAGCGAACTGTGGTTTGGTCCCCGGCATGCACTATACGAATGCGTGAACCGAGCAGGATTGAGATTCGGAGGAGAAGCAGCGGAGACCGGCTAACCAGCCGTTTCGAAAGCTCCGCGCCCTGGTTGGCCGGACCGTTTGGTCCGGCCCGGACGGGCAACTGTTCTTGATACGGAGGAGGACAGTTGCCCTCAGTACGGTGTATCCCGCCACATTGCCCACAAGCCGCGAGCCGGCGCGCGGCTATCCCCCCTTTCGGGGATCGTGGAGTGTGATTGGTCCATCGCTCATGTTGCGTCAGGTAGGCAGACCTCCTGACACCGCTTCCGCTATTGAATTCCTCCTGGGGCGTTCCCTTATTCTTTCCATGAGCCAGTCCCCCTGGCACTGCTGGTACTAACCACACTCTCGCAACAACTCCCCATCGACTTTGCAAGCACTTACAGCGCGCTTCTAGGGTCCAGGACTTTTCCTGCCTTTTTTCCTTGCAAATACTGCTCTGGAAGCGTCCACAGGTCGGGTTAGAATAAAGTCCAGCATGATTGCCGAGGCCCCGTCTTTGTTGGTTCGCCCCGAGTGCGAGATGACCGGTGCGCACGATCAAAAGCGCGTACTGATCTTCATCGTCGCGTACAACGCCGAGCGGACCATTCAGGAAGTAGTGCGCCGCATCCCCGAATCGCTGTCGCGCCACCAGACGGAAATTCTCATCATTGACGACTCTTCCGGTGACGACACGTTTGGGCGCGCGCACGATCTGGAACGAACCGCCGGCGCGCCCTTCCCGCTCACCGTTCTGCACAACCCCATTAACCAGGGTTACGGCGGCAACCAGAAGATCGGGTTCCGCTACGCCATTCAGAACGGGTTTGAGATTGTGGCATTGCTCCACGGCGACGGACAGTACGAGCCTGAGTGCCTGCCGGACCTTCTTCAGCCCTTGCTGAACGAAGAAGCGGATGCGGTCCTGGGATCGCGGATGATGACTCGCTTCGGTGCGCTCAAGGGCGGCATGCCCTTGTACAAGTACGTCGGCAACAGGATTCTAACCGCCGCCCAGAACCTCTTGCTGCGCAGCTCGCTCTCGGAGTTTCATTCCGGGTACCGGCTGTACTCCGTGGACGCGCTTAAGCGCGTTCCGTTTGACCGGAACTCCAATGGCTTCGACTTCGATACCGAAATCATCATTCAGCTTTTTCGCGCGCGCCTCCGGATCAGGGAGCTCCCGATTCCCACCTATTACGGCGATGAGATTTGCCACGTCAACGGTCTGAAGTACGCCCGCGACGTCATGCGCGCGACCGTCTATTCCTGCGCGCAGGACTTCGGAATCCTGTACGAGCGCAAGTTTGACGTGTCGGGACGGAACCAAACCAATCCGCTCTACCAGCCCAAGCTCAACTTCGACAGCCCGCACACCATGACTTTGGCGCGCATACCGCCCGGCTCGAAAGTGGCCGACATCGGGTGCGCCGCCGGATATATCAGCCGTGCTCTCGCCACCAGGGGTTGCGTGGTCACCGGAGTCGATCAGTTTCCTCCGCCTCCGGGCGCCAGTCTCGATCGTTTCCTGCAATGCGATCTCGACCACTCCGATTTCCCGCTCGACGCCGGACGGTTTGACTACGTTCTCCTGCTCGACATCGTCGAGCACCTGCGTTCGCCCGAGAAATTCCTCGATTCCCTGCGCCAGTCGCTCGCCAGCGAAGGCGATGTTCGGGTAATCCTTAGTACCGGCAACATTGGTTTCTTCATCACCCGCTTCGCCTTGCTTTTGGGCTGGTTCAACTATGGCCCGAGGGGCATTCTGGACCTGACTCACACCCGGCTGTTCACGTTTCGCACCGCGCGAGCCTTGCTGGAGCAATGCGGTTATCGTGTCACCGAAATGAAGGGTGTCCCGGCTCCGTTCCCCCTGGTCTTTGGCAACGGGTTCCTGGCAAGGATAGCCCTGGCCGTGAACAAAGCGCTGATCCGGGTTTCGAAATCGTTGTTTGCGTATCAGATATTTATCGTCTGCGCCCCTCTCCCGACGCTCCAGGCGCTGCTGGAGCGCGCCGCGGCAAGCAGGGATGAGAAGCTGCGGAGAGCGGTCTGACCGAACCGCGACGGTAACGGAGGCTTTCACTTTTCCGAATCGGGCCCGGGGGCGCTGTCCGGCCCGCGCGTAAACAGCGACACGTGGAGGCTGTCGAAGCTGCCCAGCTCTCCTGAACGGTATCCCAGGGGCGCCAATCGCCCGCGCAGCCAGGGCTTGTAGGAGCTCTCCCGCTCCACCAGAACAAACCGCCCTCCGCTCAGAACCGTGGGAAGAATGGATTCCAGGTAGCTGACGGAAGCGTCATTCAGGCGATAGGGCAGCGGTACGATCTTCCCCGGCGGGGGATACAGCAGCAATGGCGCAAAGAGCACCTCGTGCAAACGCGGGTTCGCGATGGCGCGCGCATCGCTCGCTTCCACGAAACCGCTGGCCACCAGCACCGGAACATCCTGGTGGTCCACCGTCTCCCGAACCTTCCGCATCGCGTCCGCCCAGTTTTCCCCCCCATGGTGCAAGAAGCTAGGGAAACTCATCGCCGCCCAGAAAACAATGCAAACGGCGATCCACCGCCTCCACGGCCATGGGACGGCGGTGCGGATCGCGCAGGCAATCAGCATTGCCAGGCCTGGGTATGCACTGAGGAGGTAGCGGGGCACGAAGATATGGACGGGAAACGCGACTGAGACCACGTAAGCCAGCGCCGGAGGAAGCATCGCCCAGCCCGCCGCCATCAGCACCGCCATCCTGGATGCGTACGAGGCGTCTTTGGCCTCCTGGAGGCGCCACCATCCCGCTGGGAAACCCAGGGCTGCGGGCAACGCCATCAGGGCCGGCGCGAGAGTCTTTATCAGGCTGCCACGGAAAGTTGGCCGGTCCGCAAACGAGTGTGTCCGGGCGGTGCCGTAGAAGAGCAGCAACTGGCCAATGAGCGGAGTGATCAGCACCAGCGTTCCGGCCCATGCTGCCACTAGCGCGGGGAGTTTCACCCGTCCCTCTGTCAGCGAGCGCCAAAGCGCATAAAGAGCCGGCGCCACCAGAGCCATCGCGAAAAACGGATGCGCATAAATGGTGAGGGCCGCTCCCACGGCGTAGCCGGCCCCATAGCGCCAACGGCCAGATTCCAGCCATCGCACCAGCATCAGAACGCAGCCCAGCAGCATCGCCAGAGCCAGAGCGTAAGGCCGCGCATCGGCCGCGGCAAACGCCACCACGTCGGCACAGGCAAAAATCAGTGTGGCCAGCCATGCGGTGGGCTCGTCAAACAGAATGGAAGCCAGCCGGAAGAGCCAGAATGCCGCCAGACCGGCAGCCAGCACCGAAGGTAACCGCAAGGTCAGTTCGTGCGCGCCGCCCGCCCGCAGCGCCAGCCATGCGATCAAATAGTAAAAGGGGCTCTGGCCGGACCACTGCATCGCCCGGTCCACCAGGTTTGCCAGACCGTCTTTAATGATCCAAAACGTGCCCGCTTCGTCCAGCCAGAAACTGGACGGTAACGGCGGCAGCCAGAGCAGCGCGATAGCGATGCCCAGCATCAAAGCGTAGCAGCGTCGTTCCTCCGAACCAAGGGCCATTCAGGCTCCAACGCCGGCCATTCGTCGAAGCATAACGCTACTCTAACCCATTCGCCGCCAGACGCCTCGCTTACTGCTTCAGCCGCCCGCGAATCCGCCTGGCCAGCTTCTCGATATCCTCGGTCTTTCGAATCGCCGCCAGCGACACCACGTAGCGGTCGTTCTTCTCCAGCTCCGTTTTCAGATCTTCCGCGGCGGCAATCAGCTTCTTCGTATCATCCAGAGAATCCATGTAGGCGGCCTTGGCAAGCGCTTCCTTCTGCGATGGGCCATCCGGGAGCTTCGCGCCGGTATCCACTGGATCATCCTGATGTTGCTGGGACGAATCGGGTATCTGAGCCGCCAGTGTCCACAGCAAAAAGGCAGGCAGCAGCAGGAACCTGGTGCGAGACATTTGCTCCATCATAGCCGGGACGCGCGGCGACAGCCGCGTCTCGCGTGGCGCTCGTCCATTCCATTCCCGCATAATGAATTTGAATGCAACAGGTTAACGTTGGCATCGTGGGGCTGGGTACCGTTGGCCTGGGCACGCTCACCATCCTCTCCGAAAATGCCGGACAGATTGCCGCCAAGCTCGGCTTCTCTCTGTGCGTGAAGGTGGTCTGCAGCCGTACGGTGGAGACCAAACCGCTCCCTCCCGCGCTGGGGCCCGTGCGGAAAACCACCGACTGGCGGGAGGTCGTCGCCAGCCCCGAAGTAGATGTGGTCGCCGAACTCATCGGCGGCACTCACATCGCGCGCGAGGTTGTGGAGGCGGCCATCGACAGCGGCAAATCCGTGGTCACCGCGAACAAGGAACTCATGGCCCTGCACGGCGCCGGAATCTGGGACCGCGCCATCGGCAAGGGTGTCAACCTGGGAATTGAAGCCAGCGTGGCCGGTGGCATCCCCATCCTCGCCGTTCTGCGCGAGGGCATCGCCGGGGATCGTGTCACCGGCCTGTTCGGCATCCTCAATGGCACCTGCAACTACATCCTTACCGAGATCGAAAAACACAACACGCCCTTCGACCTCGTGCTGATGGAGGCGCAGCGCCTGGGCTACGCCGAAGCCGACCCTACCATGGACGTCGACGGCTTCGACGCGCGTTCGAAGCTGGCCATTCTGGCCGCGCTGGCGTTCGGCGAGCGCATCACGCCCTCCGACATCTATACCGAAGGCATCCGCCGCGTCATGCCCGTGGACTTCCTGTACGCGCATCAGATGGACTACACCATCCGCCTGATCGCGTCCGCCCGGCAAACGCCCTCCGGTCTGATCCTCTCGGTGCGGCCCGCGCTGATCGCCAACAGCACCATTCTGGCCAGCGTGCGCGGCCCGTACAACGCCGTCTGGGTGCGCGGGCTCTACGGCCAGGACACTTTCTACTACGGTCGCGGAGCGGGAGCGCAGCCCACCGGCGTCGCGGTTGTGTCGGACCTGATGCGCGTCGCCCGCGAGATCCGTTCCGGAAGCCCCGCGCGTGTCTCGCCCTTCGCGCATGAGCGCCTCGGTGAGTATGAGCCCATCCCCATCACCCGGTTCAAGTCCGCTTACTATCTGCGGTTTCGCGTGGAAGACCGGCCGGGTATCATCGCGCGGCTGGCGGCCGTGCTCGCCGCCAAGGGCATCAGCATCGACGCCGTGCTGCAGCTTCCCGAAGAAAACTGGCGCGATCTTCCCTTCGTCATCACCACCCAGCCCACCACCGAGGAATCCCTGCGCGAGGCACTGGGCGAAATGGCCACGCACGACTATCTGATTGAGGCGCCCTTCGCCATGCCCATGGAAGCGAAGCTGTGAACCTCCGGTGCCTGGCGCTCACCGTTGCCGGCGCGATGCTGGCGTCCGCCCAGGTGGCCACCGAAGTGAACCGCCGCTACCAGACTCCAGAGCAGCGCGCCGCCATCGGCAACGGCCTCGGCGATCCCGCGCGAGATGCGGTGGAGAAGCCCCGCGAACTGGTCGCTTCCATGCAGCTTCGCGCCGGGATGACCGTAGCCGACGTGGGCACTGGCGTGGGCTACATGTTGCCTTTTCTCGATGCCGCCGTGGGTCCCGCCGGCCGCCTGATTGCCGAGGACATTTTCCCGGACTTCCTCGATCAGGCCCGCGCGCGAGCCGCGAAAAACGGCCTGACCAATGTCGATTTCGTCCTCGGCGCCGAAACCGATCCGAAGCTGCCCGCCGGGAAAGTGGATGCGGTTCTGGTGCTCGAAACCTATCACCACTTCGACTCTCCCGCGAAAATGCTGTCGGGAATCGCGCAAGGCCTGGCGCCCGGCGGCCGATTGTTCATCGTGGATTTCTACAAGCGTCCCAACGCCATGCCCGGGCAGGACGCCGTGAAGCACATCCGCCTGGATGTGGACGGCGTAGTGCGGGAAGTGGAAGCCAATGGCTTCAATCTGGCATGGCAGCGCGAGCATATCCCCGCCAGCCAGTACATCGCCTGCTTCACCAGAGTTTCCGAACCGCGACGGTAGCGGAGCGGCCGTTCTAATGCAACCCCACCTGCCCCCGCACCGAATCGATCAACTTCCCCGGGTCGTAACCAACCCCATCCTTGAAAACCAGCTTCACCTTCTCGATGTCCGCGATGCGCGCCGCCGGGTTCCCGTCAATCACCACCAGATCGGCCTGCTTGCCTGCGGCGATCGATCCGATCCGGTCGTCCATCCCCAGAAATTTCGCGCCATTCAGCGTGGCGATCCGGATCGCCTCCACCGGCGTGAAGCCGCCCTCCACCAGCAGTTCGACATTGCGCTGATCGCCGAAACCGGCCAGCGCGCTGCCGTTCCCGGTGGGATCGCAGCCGGCCGTCAGCAGTCCGCCTGCCTTGACGAAGGCGCGCTCGAATTCCAGTTCCTTCTGCACGAACGTCGCGCTCATCTTCTTCGCGCCATCGGAAAGCCGCGCGCGCTCGGTGAGATAATTGCGCAAGGTGTCCGGCGAAAGCACGTCGACGAACCGCTGCTGCAGCGGCGGCGCGTCCTCGAAAACCGCTAGTGTCGACGTCACCGCCACGTTGTGCTGCACCAGTTCGCGAATGGTTTGCTGCACCGCCTCGCCGTTCATGTCGAGGCTGGCGAGGCTGCCGTAGGGGTCGGCCGGACAAACGTCGGGCGTCTTGCCGGGAACGAATTCGGTGTCCACCACAAGGCCGTGCTCCAGGTTGTCAATGCCCATCGCGGCGGCCTCGCGAAATCCGACGGAGCAAAGGTGGCCGGTCAGCTTGAGCCCGTGCGCGTGCGCGGCCGCAATCGCCGCCTCCAGTTCCGCGCGCGTGATGTGCATGTACGCCTTGAAGGATGTGGCGCCCTGGCTGGCCCAATAATCGACGAAACTCCGCGCATCCTCGGGACCGGTCAGCTCCGGCATCTGCGGCGCAAAGCTGCCTTTTCCCTCCAGATAGCCAACGCAGATCTGCATTTTCGGCCCGGGCATGCGTCCCGCGTCGATCATCTTCTTGATATTCAGATCGGTGTACGCCTCCAGCGTGCCCGCGGTGCGTGCGGTGGTCACCCCGCTGGCCAGATAAAGGCGCGGGAAGCTCATGCCCTGCTCGATGTACAACGGAATGCCGCCAAAGGATGGGTAGAAGAGATGCTCGTGCATGCCCACCAGCCCGGGAATCACTGTGTGGTCCGCCAGCGCCAGCCGCTGGGCGCCATCGGGAACCCGCACATCGCCGGCGCGGCCCACCGTCAGGATGCGGCCATGGTCGATGACCATAGTCTGGTCCTCCAGCGCCGCCGCGCCCGTGCCATCGATCACCCGAACGTGCTCCAGCGCCACCACCGGCGCATCAATCTGGATGAACGGCTTCACGCCGGGAGTAAATGGCCCCTGCGCCATGATGGCGAGGGGCGGCAGAAGAACGAGAGACAGGAGTCGCGTAAGCATACTGGGGAACAATGGTAGCAGGTGGAGACTGTCTATAATCGCAGGAGCCACACCATGGGGAGCCCGGCAAACAAGCTCGCCTTCGCAGCGCTCAGTCTGTTCTTTCTTGGAACAGCTTTCGCGTGGCTCGAGCTGGATCACTCGCCCGCTACCTGGGACGACGCCGGTTACTTGACCGGAAGCCTGTCTGCGTACGACGCGCTCACCGACGGCGGCGTGGTCGCTTTCGCCGAGAAGTCCCTGACGGTCACCAACAGCAAGCCTCCTTTGATTACGCTCCTCCCGACCCCGCTTTATCTGCTGCTGGGCCGCGATCCGCGAGCCGCGCGGTTGGTCAACCTCGTGTTCCTGCTGCTCACGTTCGCTGGGGTCTACGGTATCGCCAGTAGGCATGCGGGCGCAGCGGCCGGGTTGCTCGCGGTTTACATCGCCGGAACCATGCCAATGATTTACGGATTCTCGCGCTGGTTCCTGACCGAGTGCGCGCTAACAGCGCTCGTCTGCGCGTGCTTTTGGCTGCTTGTGGAGATCGAGCGCGAATACACGATTCGGAACGTTGTTCTGCTGGGCGTCGCGTGTGGCCTCGGGTTGCTTGTCAAGGCCAGCTTTCCGCTGTACGTGGCCGCTCCTCTGATTCTCTTCATATGGACCGGCCGCGCTCGACGTCTGCCCATGGCTGTTCCGGCCTTCGCCGTGACCGTGGCTTTGCTCGCGGCGCCTTGGTACGCCGTGAACCTCCGCTCCGCCCTGGCGACCACGCTGCGAGCAGGTTCACAGCAAACGGCCTATGTCTATGGATGGGGCGACCTCTTCTCGCTGAGTTCTTTCGGCGACTGGCTATTGAATCTCGCGAACGCGGGCCCCGCTCTCTATTTCGTTCTGCTGGTGATATTGCTTGTTTTTCGATTCAAGCACACCCGCAACGTCGGGGAGAACGGGCTGCTGCTATGTGCCCTGTGGGCCTTGCCGATACTCTTTCTTGCCCTGAGCCACTATCGCGATATTCGCTATGCCGCGCCGTGCTTCCCAGCGGCGGGCGTGGCAATTGGAATTCTCCTCGCTCCGTTCCTCAAGCGCCGCAGTGTCGCAGTGCCCGCATGCTTGTTGCTGGCCCTCCCCCTCGCCAATATGCTGCAGACGTCTTTCCACTTGTTTGGAAATCGCCAAATCCGAATGGCGGCCTCCTGATGAGCACGAAACGATTCCAATACGCGGCAGCGTATGATGAGGCCGCGTGGTCGCATCAGGACGTTCTGGCCGATATCAGGCGAGTGAGCCCTCCTCAACGGGGCGACAGGCAGTCCCTGATGGTGGCTACGGACAGTGCGCACTTCAACGCAGACACATTCCGGCTGGCTGCCGCCACTATCAGGCTGCCGCTCGACGTGAGGACGACGGCGTATGACACTGATCGTCGGGTTGTCCTGCAGCGCGTCGACGATGTGTCCTATGTCGTTTACCGCGAGGGGGGCGAGCGCGTCTCCCCATTCAACGCGTTGGGCGGCGTCGCGGTCGCCGAGGTCCGCGACAGCGGCAAGTTCGTTGAGTTGCCGATTGCGCGCTCGCTTCCGGATGGCGGAGTTGCTCATGTCTTCGCGAATCTGCGGAACGCGCGTTTCATCGAAAGCGGGGCGTTTTTCAGCGGTGGAACAGCGGCTCTCGATCGCGCCGCGAATATCCCCTCCTGTAGTGTCACCTTCCGCGGACGAGTGCGCCTCACCGGATTCTCGATCGAGCGCGCACGCGAAGGGCTGCGAGTGCAAGTTCGCTGGCAGTGCCTGCGGCCTCTGGACTCCAATTACCGGTGCTTCATGCACGCGCTCGACCAGCACGGCGGCAAGGCGAATCTTGACCATGAGATTCTGAATGGCGAACCACCACTAACCGCATGGCGTGCAGGAGACGTCGCCCTCGAGAACCTGCTGATACCATTTTCGGATCTGCCTGCGGTGAAGTCTTACAGGCTGCGATTCGGCCTCTATCGCCCGGACACCGAAGAGAGGCTGGCTGTAGGCGAAAGCACCCTGCCACTGACCGATGGTCAAACCGCGGTACTGGCGACCGAAGCGCCGCAACAATCGCGATAAACTTGAACCCATCCCCATGAACAAAGCCCTCGCCCTCGCCGCTCTCCTCAGCCTCACCGCCCTCGCCCGCGAGAAACCCATCGCCTCCACCTTCTCCATCGTGGCCCGCGATCCCGCTACTGGCGAACTCGGCGTCGCCGTGGCCTCGCGCTATTTCGCGGTGGGCAGTGTCGTGCCATGGGCCAAAGCCGGCGTCGGCGCCGTGGCCACGCAATCCTTCGTGAATCCCGCGTTCGGCCCGCGCGGGCTCGATCTGCTCGCCAGGGGAATGACGCCCGAACAGGCGCTCAAAGCCCTCCTCGCCAATGACGACGATCCCACCGGGCGCCAGGTCGGCATCGTCAGCGCCAGCGGCGAATCCGTCACATACAGCGGCCCGAAGTGCAATCCCTGGGCGGGTGGAAGGCAGGGCCCCAACTACGCCATTCAGGGCAACATTCTCACCGGCGAGAGCGTCGTCGCGGCCATGGAAGCATCGTTTCTTTCGACGAAGGGAACCCTCGCCAGCCGTCTCTACGCGGCCCTCGCCGCGGGAGACAGCAAAGGCGGCGATTCCCGCGGCAGGCAGTCGGCCGCGCTGATCGTTGTCAAGGAGGGTGCGGGCGCCGGCGGTTACGACGACCGCGCCATCGACATCCGCGTGGACGACAACCCTGACCCGTTCCGCGAACTCGGCCGCCTTCTCAAGCTGGCCGAAACGAATTATCTGTGGAACACGGCGTGGACCGCGTTCGAGCGCAAGAAATTCCCGGAGGCGCTGGAAGCGCAGGAGCGTGCCGTGCTGATCGCGCCCGAAAACGCCGAACTCCTCTACGATCTCGCGTGCATCCGCCTCGCCAACGGCCGCCGCGCCGAAGCGCTGGACGCGCTCCAAAAAGCCCTGTCCCTGAATCCGAAGCTCAAGCACCAGGCGAGCAACGATAAAGACCTGTCCGCCCTGCGCTCAGACCCGGCTTTCCAGGCGTTGGTGAAGTAAGTGGGGCAGGGCCATGCCCTGCCAGGGGCATCAAATTCGCTATCCTCGAACTGAAGAATGAACTCCGCGGAACCTGCCCCCGCGCCCGAGTACAGCGAAGACGGCGTCGATCTCACGCTGATCCGCTGGATGCTCTCGCTGACGCCCGCCGAGCGGCTTGCAGTCCTCGAACAGCACGTAAACGATATCCTGGCGATTCGCGAATGGAATGCCCGGAAGTGAACCACGAGCGCTGCTGCGGTCGCTTGCGGAAGCTGGCGCCGAGTTTATCGTCGTTGGCGGGATTGCCGCCGTCCTCGGCGGCGCCCCGGTGAACACATTTGATGTCTATGTCGTTCATTCCAGAAACGCGGAGAACGTCGCGCGGCTCCTCCCCGTTCTCGATTCGCTCGATGCCATCTTCCGCATGCAACCGGAGCGCCGCATCCGGCCCGCGGCCGCGCACCTCACCGGTTCGGTTATCTGAAGCTGATCACACGATACGGCCCGCTCGACCTGCCTGGCGCGATCGGCCGGGGTTGGGCTTCGAGGACCTGTTGGCGAACTCGGCGAGGATGGACATCGGCGATGGCATCCACGTCCGCGTGCTCAACCTCGAAACGCTCATTGCGCAGAAGGAAGAACTCGCCGGCGAAAAAGATCGCGTGGTCCTGCCCATTCTTCGCCGCACGCTCGCGGAGAAGAAGCGCTCCGGCGGCGCGTAGCCAGCGAATTAGATCACCTGCTGGTCCACCACCACGGGCTCGGCTTTCCCAGCCCAGCGCCGCATCGCATTCAGGTGCAGGAACTCGATGAAGGTCCGCTTCGGACGCTCGTCGGTGGTCGTTTTGCCCGACAGGTTTTCGACAAACTTCCTGGTGCTGGCGGCCAGTCGGGGCGCCGGCTGGGCATTGCGAAGGGCCATGGTTACGTCGGCATAGTGGTTGGGGAAAGTCGCGAAGACCGGAAGCTTCACCGTCTTTTCGATCTCCTCAAGGGAAAGCTCCATCCGCTTTTCGACGCGGTTTACCACCAGCACCGCCTTGTCCGCGATCTCCAGTTCGCGCATCGCGCGGACTTTGTTCCGGCAGACGCGGAGCGCCGCCAGATCCGGCGTGGTGACGACAAACACCCTGCTCGCTTCCCGCATCGTATTCACGGAGAGCTCGTCGATGGCGCTCGACAGGTCCACGTTCACCGTCGAGTAGATGCGCCGCGCAAAATCGAGAATCGGTCCGACGTCGCGCCCGGCAACTTTCTTGTCGAGCACCCGTTTACTCGATAAGAGCAAATCCACTTTGCCCACCCTCGTGACCACCCGCTGCCAGTATTCCTCATCCAGTTCGGCGCCCTTCTGGATCGCATCGGCGATCGTGTACCCATGCTCGGTGTTGAAGATGAAGTCGGTGACGCCGGAATGGCAGTCGAGGTCCGCTAGTAGTACGGAGGAACCCGGCGTACCGGCAAGAGCCCACGAAACGTTGGCCGCGAGCGTGGACGCGCCAACGCCGCCTTTGGCGGGGAGAAATGCATGAAGCTGTCCGGGAGCGTCGAGTTTGGTGGGGTGACGCTCCAGGTGCTGGGATACGCGGTAGATCGCGTCCGTCAGATTCTGGGCGAAAGGAGCAGTCACCAGGTCGGCCATCCTCAAATCCAGCGCGACGCGCAGGGTCGTGGGGTCTTCGGTGCAGGCCACCCCGATCCGCTGAATCGAAGGAAATGCGCTGGCCAGGAAGCGGCTCAGGTCCTCGGCCGTCTCGCGCTCTTCCAGATTCAGGAATATCACCTCCGGCGCCACCAGGCGCACGATTCTGCGTAGTTCTTCCGCCCCGGGGAAACGGTCGATGGACTTGGCCACCGTCACGCCGGGGTTCGCCGAAATGGCCTCGCAGAGGTTGCTTCTGAATTCAGCGTCAAGGCAGATAACCATTGCTCGTATCATTGCCACTCGATGGTGCCAGACGGAGTTCGGCGTGTTTATCGCACAGAGGTACTGTTTTGGAGGTGCCATTGTACTGATCGAATCGGCGCTGCCGTACTGCAGCGATGGTACTGAGGTGTTCTATCCTGGCCTCAGTTCGTCGGCCCGGTACTCACTGCGTCCACTCCCGCAACTCCCGCGACCCAATCGCGAACGCCGCGACAATCAACATCGTGGCTATCCCGCCGCCCACCACGCTGGGCACCGCCCCGAACCACGCCGCCGTCCAGCCCGATTCCACCGCGCCCAGCTGGTTCGAGCAACTGATGAAGATGCTGTTCACCGCCAGCACGCGCCCGCGCACCGCGTCCGGCGTTTTCTTTTGCACCAGCGATTGCCGCAGCACCACGCTGACGTTGTCCAGCCCGCCCAGTACCATTAGCATCACCAGGGACAGCCACAAGGACCGCGAAAACCCGAACACCACCGTCGCCGCGCCAAACCCCGCCACGCACCATAACAACACCAGGCCGGATCGCCGCAGTGGTCCCGCGTGTGCCTGCAGGAACGCCATCAGAATGGCGCCGATGGAGGAAGCCGCCCGCAACCACCCCAGCCCGCGCGCGCCCGCATGCAGGATGTCCACCGCGAAGATGGGCAGCAATGCCGTCGCGCCGCCGAAAAGAACCGCGAACAGATCGAGCGAAATCGCTGGCAGCACCAGCTTGCTGCGCCAGACGAATCGCAGGCCCTCCAACAGGGACCGTCCTTCCACCGGTACGGCCTCGCCCGTCCCTTTGCCGCGATAATGCAGCATCCAGACGCACCCCAGCGTCAGCGCCGCGCACCCCACTTGCGTCATGTAAACGGCGCTGCTGCCCGCGGACGCCACCAGGATTCCCGCCAGCGCCGGTCCCGTTACGCTGGCGATCTCAAACGCGCTGGTATGCCACGTGATGGCGTTGCTCAGCGCGTCCATCGACACAATCTCCGGCAGCATGGCCTGCCGCGCCGGCCCCTGCAGCGCGCGCGCCATCTGGATCAGAAACAGACATGTGTAGATAAGCGTCACGGTTCGCGGCGCGAACGCCAGCAGCGCCGATCCCGCCAGCAGCAACACCTGCGTCACCAGCATCACCCGCCGCCGGTCGTAACGGTCGGCCACGTGGCCGGCGAACAGCGCGAACAGCAGAAACGGGGCCACTTGCACAAAGCCCACGTTGCCCAGCACCAGGGCCGAGTGCGTCTGCATGTAGAGATCCCAGCTGACCGCTACGGAGAGCATCTGCAGCCCGAAGTTGGTCAGAAAGGTCCCGCTAAGCAGCAGCCGGAAGTCGCGCGATCGGAAAGCGGTGTAAGCGTCCAACGCGGCGCTCACCGGTAAGCGATCACGAACAAGCGGCGAAACGGGAACAGCACCAGGCCGGACGGGCGTCGCGGATAAGAAGCGATGTACCGCTTCAGCAGCATCATCTCGAATCGCGTGCGCTCGTCGTCGGACGACAAAGCTTCCAGAAATGGACGCATCCCCGTGCCGCGGAACCACTCGATCAGCGCGTCCGGTCCAGGCACCTCGTGATAATAAATCGTCTCCCACAGGTCGATGCGCGAAGCCACCGGCCGTAAAGCGTCGTAGTAGAACGATGCCGGCTCCTTCGTCAGCGCGGTCCGCGCGCCCTGCATGCGGTCATCCCATGCCGGATCTCGCGACACCTCCACAATCTCGCGGTGCATCGGCAGCTCGTAATGCGCCGGCATCTGGATCGCCAGCGCGCCTCCCGGCGCCACCTGTTCCAGCAGCCTCGGGCAGAGTCGCGCATGATCGGGCAGCCACTGCAGCATGGCGTTGGAGAACACCACGTCGAACGGCTCGCTGGCCGTCCACGTTGCCGCATCGCCCAGCAGCCATTGCCTTTCGGGCCAGGCCTTGCGCGCCGCTTCGATCATCTGCGGCGAGCTATCCATCCCGGTAACTTCCGCCCCCGGCCAGCGGAGTCGCACCACCTCGGTGCTGTTCCCCGGCCCGCAACCAAGGTCGATAATCCGCCGCGGATCGGTGACCCCGATCCGTTGCGCCAGATCCAGGCTTGGCCGCGTGCGTTCATTCGCGAACTGCAGGTATGTGTGCGCATCCCATTCGGGCATGATCTATTGATTCTAGCGATGTGGGGCAGGGCTCTTCACATCCGGCCAGCCAGTCCCACAACCGGACACCTCAGATCGGGATGGACACGCGGCGCCAGCCGCGTTTCTCACTGCGGCGCGGCCCCGAACGTGCTAATCAGAGGTTGTGAACAATCTGTTCCGGGATTTCCAGCTCGCCCTCCGCCTCATGCGCAAGAGCCCCGGCACAACCGCCGTGATTGTGCTCGCCCTGGCGCTTGGCATCGAAGTCACCACCACGGCGTTCGTCAACCTGAGCGCTCTTGTTCTCCACCCGCTGCCGTTTCCAAGGATTGGCCGGGTGATGACGTTGTGGGAAACCGCTCCGAAATCGCAATCGGAGCGCGAGCCCGTGGCCCCGGCGAATTTCTTCGATTGGAAACATCAGAACCGTTCCTTCGAAAACCTTGCGGCGTACCGGCAATGGGATGTCAATCTCACTGGCGTTGGCGACCCGGAACGCGTCCAGGCCTCCCAGGTGTCGCCTGAGTATTTCGCCGTCCTCGGGATGAAGCCCGCGCTGGGCCGGACGTTCCGCGCGGACGAATCCGAACCGGGCCGGGCGTCGGTGATCGTGGTGAGCCACGGTTTCTGGCAGCGTCAGCTTGCCTCCGCGGACGATGTCCTCGGCCGCCGCGTCGTTCTCAACGGCCAGGATTTCACGATTGTGGGCGTCATGTCCGCGAAGTTCAATTATCCGCTGGGTACCGATGTATGGGCGCCTCTGGCCATGACCCTCGCCCAGAAGGACGACCGTTCCGGCCGCAGCCTCGCCGTTCTCGGCCGCTTGAAGGAAGGCGTGGCGGTCGATCGGGCGCGGGCTGAGTTGGCCACTCTGTCGCGCACCCTGGAAAAACTGCATCCCGATACGGATGAGGGCCGCATGGGTTTGATCGTGCCCATCCTCGAACTCACCAATCAGGGCACGGACCGCTTTTCGTTCATCATCATGGCCACCGCCGGCTTCGTTTTCCTGCTCGCCTGCGCCAACATCGCCAATTTGCAACTGGCGCGCGTCATGAGCCGGCAGAAGGAAATGGCCGTGCGCACGGCGATGGGGGCGGGTCGCATGCGCATCGTGCGCCAGCTGGTTGTCGAAAACGTCGCCATCGCTCTGGTTGGCGGCGCCCTCGGTCTCACGCTGGCCTCGTGGCACCTGAGCTACGCGGATTCCGTGATCCCCGCGCAGGTGCGCAAGTGGGTGGCCGGCTTCGATGATATGCGCATCACTGCGCCCGTGGTCCTCTTCACCCTGGCGGCTTCCATACTGGCGGGCATCCTCTGCGCGTTGCCGTCGTTTCTTCAGATCACTCGGAAACGCAGCGTTGTGGACGTCAACGAGGCGTTGAAGGAAAGCAGCCGGAGCTCCAGCGCCGGGCCCCGCCGCGGCCGCGCGCGGAACGCCCTGGCCACCGCTGAAATAGCCCTGGCGCTGATCCTTCTGGTGAGCGCCGGTCTCATGATTCAGACCTTCCGGAAGATGCTCACTATCGACGTTGGCTTCAATCCGAACAAGCTGCTTACGCTGCAAATCGCCCTGCCCGATTCGGCCTATCGCACCGGCGTTCAGGTGAACGGCTTCTACGATCGCCTTTTGCGCAATCTACGGACTGCGCCCGATGTGCAGTCTGCGGGCGCCGATGCTTCCACGGGCGGGGCCGACGCGGTTTATGTGCAGGGACGCGCGGAACCCCGGCCCGGCGAGCCGCGGCCCGACGTTCGTAGCGTGACCGGTGATTATTTCACTGCCCTCGGCCTCCCTGTCATTTCCGGCCGCCCGATTACGCAGCAGGACGGGAAGGACACCCAGCCGGTGGTGGTCCTCAGCCAAACCGTGGCCCGGCATTACTGGCCCAACGGCGACGCGCTGGGGCAGCATATCCGCCTGCGCAAGGGCGATCCACGCTGGCTCACCGTTATCGGCATTTGCGGCGACGTGAAGGATTGGTTCAGCGGCGAGCCGCGGTTGGCCGCCTATCTGCCCGCCACCCAGGCTCCCTTGCCGGCCATGGAGGTGCTGGTGCGGACCACCGGCGACCCGAACGCCATCGTAAGCGCCGTGCGCGCGGCCGTTCGCGATGTGGACAGCACCCAGCCTGTTTTCGATGTCAAGAGCATGCAGCTGGTCCTCGGCGAGCAAATGTCGGGAGTCCAGGCGACGGCTTTCAACATGACCTCGTACGCCGTGATTGCGCTGCTGCTTGCGCTCACCGGCATCTACGCGACGATTTCCTGGTCGGTGGTTCAGCGAACTCACGAGATCGGCGTGCGCATGGCCCTTGGCGCGGACCGTTCGCATGTGCTCAAAATGACCCTGATGCAGGCGGTGGGCATCGCCGCCCTGGGTCTGGGAATCGGCGTTCCCGTGGCCTTCATGCTGATGCGAGTGATGTCCAGCGTATTGAATAATGTGGTCGTGGTGGACCCGCTTGTCTTCACGCTGTTGACCGCGATTCTGGCCATGTCGGCTATCCTCGCCGGCTACATACCCGCCCGCCGCGCCGCCGCCATCGACCCCCTCACTGCTCTGCGCGAAGAGTGAACTCCATATCCCGCGGAGGCCGGACGGCACTCGTTTAACGGTCTTCGTGATATGGTGTGAAGGTGATCCGCTCCTTCCGCGGCAAGGATACCAGGGAGCTGTTTCACCGGCAAGGTGCCAGAAGGTTCGGCAATATCGCCAACGTTGCGCGCAGGAAGCTGCGAATGATCGACGACGCCGATAGTCTGGAGGACATAGCGGCCGTTCCAGGCAATCGGTTCGAGGCGCTGGGGGCCGATCGAAAGGCGAAGTACAGCATAAGAGTCAATGATCGCTGGCGAATCTGTTTTGTCTGGAGAGAGGGTGCCGCCGAGGACGTCGAGATCGTAGATTATCATTAGCGAGGTGAGTAAAAGGTATGGCCAAGGATCGTCTTCCACCAATTCATCCTGGAGAAATCCTCCGCGAAGAGTTTCTGGCCCCGCTCGGTATGTCTTCTCACGCGCTGGCCATGGCACTTCGCGTTCCGGCCACTCGCGTCAATGACATCGTCAATCAGAAGCGCGGCATCACCGCGGACACCGCATTGCGCCTGGCTCGCTACTTCGGTACTACATCGAGGTTTTGGATGAATATGCAGGCTTCATGGGAGTTGGAGGTAGCGGAGGATCAGATTAGCGGGACCGTGCGGCGTGAGGTGTTGCCCAGAACTGCCGCCTGAGTCGCCTCTACTCCATCAAAGTGGGGCAGGGCCGTGCCCTGCCGCGGGGCTCTGAGCTACTCCATCAAAGTGGGGCAGGGCCGTGCCCTGCCGCGGGGCTCTGAGCTACTCCATCAAAGTGGGGCAGGGCCGTGCCCTGCCGTGGGGCTCTCAGCCCCCACCTCGCCGGTGACGCCGGATTCTCACCAGATCCGCGAACGACTGCAATCCCGTCAGCGCGCTCACCTTCGTCCCCTCGACGTTGGCCCAGCGCACCGGCACTTCGACGGCCGGAATGCCCAGCAACCGCGCGATGTACAGGTCTTCCACGTCGAAGCTGAAGCCGTCGAGTTTCTGCCGTGAAAAGACCTCCCGGGCCGCGTTCGCGCGGTATAACTTGAACCCGCATTGCGTGTCGCGAAAAGGAAGCCCCGTCACCGTCCGCATCACCAGATTAAAAAAGCGCCCGGACAACTCGCGCATCGCCGATTGATGCACCGATACCAGCGATCGATCCACGGCGCGCGATCCGATCGCGATCTCCGCCCCCGCCTCGCAAGCCGCCGCGAACAACCGCGCCGCGTCTTCAATGGGGGTCGACAAATCCGCGTCGCTGAACAGCACCCACTCGCCGCGCGCGTCCAGCACGCCATGCCGCACGCTATAGCCCTTGCCGCGATTGCCCGGATTGTTGAGCAGCCGCAAGTACGCATGTGCGTCCCGCAGGCCTTCCACCAACGCGGCCGTGCCGTCTGTTGAGCCGTCGTTCACCACGATCACCTCGCGGAATTCCAGCGATTGCGAGTCCAGCCACGCCAGCACGCGATCCAGCGTGGCCGGCAGTCTTTTCTCTTCGTTATACGCGGGGATGACCACGGACAGAGATGTCAAAAGGCATTATATCGACGAGTGCGATTTATAATGCAGTTACGTGTCATTGGAAGACGATCTTCTCAAACAGCGGCATGACCGCATTGCTCAGATCGAAGCGCTCGGCTTCGCGGCCTATGGACAGCGCTTCGATTTCACCCACGCCATCCCCGGCATCTTGCGCGACTATGCCGCGAAGACCGCCGAAGAGCTGGAGCCTCGCGTCAACGTCCGCATCGCCGGGCGCGTGCAGACCGTCCGCCGCATGGGCAAGGCCGGCTTCGCGCACCTGCTGCAGAACGGAGAGAAGCTCCAGACCTACATTCGCCGCGACGCCGTGGGCGAGCGCGACTTCGCGCTCTGGGAACTGCTCGACATCGGCGACATCATCGGTGTCGAAGGCTATCTGTTCCGCACTCGAACCGGCGAGTTGAGCGTCCACGCCGAGCATCTGTTTTTCCTGGCGAAGACGCTCCTGAACATGCCCGAAAAGTGGCACGGTCTGGAAGATGTGGAGATCCGCTACCGCCAGCGTTATCTGGATCTCATTGCCAACCCGGATTCGCGCAAGGTCTTCGTCACCCGCGCGAAAACCATCGCGTCATTCCGCCGTCAACTGGAAGCGCACGGTTACATAGAGGTGGAAACGCCGATGATGCAGCCGCTCTATGGTGGAGCCGCGGCGCGGCCGTTCACCACGCATCACAACACGCTCGACCTCGATCTGTACCTGCGCATCGCGCCGGAGCTGTATCTGAAGCGGCTTGTCGTGGGCGGTTTCGAGCGCGTCTATGAGATTAATCGCAACTTCCGCAACGAAGGCATCTCCACGCACCACAACCCCGAGTTCACCATGCTGGAGTTCTATCAGGCCTACACGGATTACCTGGGGATGATGGATCTATCGGCCGAGCTGCTGAAACAGGCGGCCATCGACGCCACCGGTTCGGCTATTGTCGAATACGACGGTCAGCAGCTCGATTTCGGCAACATTCGCCGCGCGACCATGCGCGAGATCGTGGGCGATGCCTCGCTCGCGGGCCACGCGCTGGTGGATAAGTTCGAGCGCGAGTTCGAGCACACGCTCATCCAGCCCACCATCGTCTATGACTACCCGGTGGAAGTCTCGCCGTTGTCGAAGAACAAGCCCGGGGATCCCTCTTTCGTGGAGCGTTTCGAGATTTACGTCGCCGGCATGGAAATTGGCAATGCGTTCACCGAACTCAACGACCCGCAGGAGCAGCGCCGCCGCTTCGAGTCGCAACTGGACGCGCGCGCGAAAGGCGACGAAGAAGCTCACCAGATGGATGAAGACTACGTGCGTGCTCTCTGCTACGGTATGCCGCCGGCGGGCGGCGAAGGACTGGGCATCGATCGCATCGTCATGTTATTCAGCAATTCAAAATCCATCCGCGATGTCATACTGTTTCCGTTGTTGCGGCCGGAGGGCGAAATCGGCATTGCCCGCAAACTCCGCGAACTGGAAAACTCGCAATGAATTCCCGATCGAGTGGGGCAGGGCCGTGCCCTGCCAACGGCCGGTCCAGGTGAGGTCAGATAAGTGAGCGCCATACCCAGATTCGAGCTGTTTGTGGCTGGCCGCTATCTGCGCGCCAAACGCAAGCAAGCCGTCATCTCGGTGATCACCGTCATCTCCGTGGTGGGCGTCGGAGCGGGCGTCATGGCCCTGGTGATCGCGCTGGCCATCAACAACGGCTTTAGCAAAACATTGCAGCACAGCCTGCTCGGCGCCACCGCGCACGTCACGATTCTGGAGAAGAAGCCCGGGTACGGAATCGGAAACTGGCACGACCTCGACCCCCAACTTCGCCGCATCCCGCACGTCATCGGCGCGTCTCCCAGTCTCTACGGAATCGTCCTCGCCTCCGGCCCGATTCAATCGTCGCAGGCTATTTTGAAAGGCATTCCGCTCGATGCGGCGCCGGACATGCTGCGGCACATGAAGGAGGGCTCGTTCCGCGACCTCGAAACCGGCGATGGCCTGCCCGGTATCGTCCTTGGCTCCCGTCTCGCGGAGAGCACGGGCATGCTGCCCCACAGCGTCATAAACATAATGAGCCCGCAAGGCGAGTTGACGCCCTTCGGCCCGAAGTTCACGCGCTATCGGTTCCGCGTCGTGGGCATCTTCGAGAGTGGTTTCTCCGACGTGGACTCGCAATACGCGTTCGTCTCCCTCGCCTCCGCCGAACAGGTTTTCGATGTGGACGCCGTGAATGCCATCGAACTGCACCTCGACGACATCTATCAGGCGCCGGAGGTGGCCGCTGCCGCTGAAAAGATTGTGGGATCGAAGCTGGTAGCCACCACCTGGATGGAGTTGCTCCATCCCATCCTCAACGCGCTCAAAACCGAGCGCATCGTCACCGCCATCACCATCGGACTCATTGTGCTGATCGGCGCGCTGAACATTCTCATTACCCTCACCATGATGGTGATGGAGAAAAACCGGGACATCGCCGTGTTGATGTCCATGGGCGCGCGGCGCGCGCAGATCCGCCGCGTCTTCATGTTGCAGGGGTTGCTCATTGGCGCGGTGGGGACGGCCATCGGGCTTGTCTCCGGCTACACCCTGTCATTCCTGGCGGATCATTACCGCTGGTTGCGCCTCGACGCCGATGTCTACGCTCTCAGCTACGTGCCTTTCACCCCGCGCCCGCTGGACGGCGTGTGGATCGCGGCCGCGGCCCTGCTCATCAGCTTCGCCGCGACCATTTATCCGGCTACGTCCGCCACCCGTGTTGCCCCGGCCGAAGCCCTCCGCTACGAATAGCTCCTATCGGGAGCCGAGGTGGGGCAGCGCCACGCGCTGCCGCGGAAACAGTGAGATCAGCCTGCGCCCATCAGCGCCCCGCCCGACCGAAGCTCTATCCGACGTGGGGCCGCGCCATGCGCTGCCGCGGAAACAGCGAGATCAGCCAGCGCCCATCAGCGCCTCGCTCAGCCGAAGCCCTATCCGACGTGGGGCAGCGCCATGCGCTGCCGCGGAAACAGCGAGATCAGCTTCCCGGCGTAACCGGCTCGCGCCGGCACCGCACTTCGCGCACCGCATAAATGCGCCGTCCCTGGCTCTCGAAATAAGTGCGCATCAGCACCTCGCCCAGCAGTCCCGTGGAAAACATCATCAGCCCGGTCAGCAGCAGCAAAGCGCCCAGCAGCGCCAGCGGCGCGTGGTCGGCCAGTTGCGCCCGTCCGGCCACCCGCAGAACCCCCAGAGTTCCCAGAATACCCAGGCCGGAGAATGTCCCCACCAGACCCAGCCGCCCAAAAAACTGCATGGGCCGGGTGAAATACTTCAGCAAAAACTTAATGGTGATGATGTCGAACATCACGTTGAACGTTCGCGAGAAGCCGTAGTGCGACGCCCCATTCGTGCGCAGAACGTTGCGGATGGGCACCTCGGCAATGCGCGCGCCGTAGAAGCTCGCCAGCGCTGGGATAAAACGGTGCAATTCGCCGTAAAGATGGAGGTCTTTCAGTATTTCGGCGCGATATGCCTTAAAGGTGGTGCCGAAGTCGCGCAGCTCCACGCCCGACACCTTCGCCATAAGCCAGTTGGCGATGTGCGACGGGATGCGGCGCGTAACCGCGTTGTCGATCCGGTCCTTCCGCCATCCGCTCGCGATATCGTAGCCCTCGTCGATCTTTGCCAGCAAAGCCGGAATGTCCTCGGGCGCATGCTGCAAATCGCCGTCGAGCGAAATTATGACGTTGCCTTGCGCTTCGTCAAAGCCGGCCGACAGCGCGGCGGTCTGGCCGAAGTTGCGCCTCAGGCGGATCACTTTGAGACGCTGGTCGGTCTCTACCAGATTGGCCAGCAGATCGAAGCTGCGGTCGGTGGAGGCGTCGTCAACAAAGAGAATCTCGTACGGCTTCCGCAGGCCCTCCATCACGGCGGTGAGCCGGTCGTAGAGTGGCAGTATCGAAGGCTCTTCGTTGTGGATCGGGATGACGGCCGAAAGCATGACAGGCCCTATTATCGCAGTCCGCCGGGTCTCTTTCGGCCCTATCGCCGGTGGCCGCCACCGTGAGAGCCGCCGCCCCTGCCCCCGCCCCCGCCCCCGTGGAACGAAGAACCGCCATGGAATCCCCCGCCGCCGCCGTGGAACGATGGGCCGGCGGAATGAAACCCTCCCCCGCCATAGGAACGGCTGACGTGATAAGCGGGAGTGCTGCGGCCTCCTCCATACCCGCCATAGGTCCGATAAGACGCACTCGGCCGGTATCCGCTGGCTCCGCCGAAGCTGGAACGATAGCCCCCGTACGAGTTTGCGGCGCTGAAACGGCTCCATTCGCCTCCGCCGGCAGCGTGCGACGCGGAGCTGAAGCCCGCGCTGGTCCCGCCATAAGAGCGTGAGCCGTTCTGGAAGCCCGCGGTTTCCCGCTGCCCAAAGTGCTGCCAGCCGCCATTTTCCGCGCCACCGCTCTGCGCTGCTCGCGTACCGGCAAGTCTTCCGCTTCCCGCCGCCGCGCCCTGCAAGCGATTGGCCAGGGTCCGGTTCGGATAAGCGACGCCCAGCCGATGCGCGGGATTATGCGCCCAGATCGCGCCGCCATGGGAGCCGCCGCCAAAACCGGAATGCAGGAAGAAGAATGGCCGCAGAAACACATTGCACGCGAACCAGTTTGCGGCCCAACCCCAATCGCCCCATCCCAGCCCCCCAAAGAAGCCGCCAATGTACACTCCCGGGTAAAATCCGAACGAGTCCGGATAGTACAGCTCGGGATAGTCGCCATATTCAGGCGCTCCCCAGATGCCTTCGGGATTGTAGTCCGGAACATAAACCACCTCGGGGTTGGCCGGCTGAATGTCAACGGCGGGCTGGTCCCCTTGCCATTCGTTGGTCACCGTTTGCTGAGCGTCGGAATTGAGTCTTCCCTCTTGCTGCGCCCGCGCTCGCAACCTCTGCACCGCCCTCATCACGTCGGCCTGCTGGGCCAGAAATGCGTCGCCCAGATCGGTGGTCCAGCGTGCGTCCGAAGCCAGCCGTCCGAGTACGTCGGGGAACACTACCAGCGCCTGAATGCTGCCGTCCCAGTTTTGCTGCCGCGCGGCATCCACAAGTTGCCGCCCGCTCAGATTGCCGTTCTGCTGCAGCCACTGGTTCGCTTCCACAATCTCCAGCGGGTAGGTGGAAGCCACCAGCACCTCGCTGAGCAAAGAGTCTGGATACAGGGCCACCGGCGCCACCAGTGTGTCCAACTGCTCTGCGGACATCGCGGCGTGCTGCCGTGAGGGCGCCTGCGCGGGTGCCCGCTCCTGCGCCATGAGCATCGCTCCAGCCGGCCACAGGAGCAGCGCTATCAGCCCCCCGCCGCGGAGCACGCCGGACATCGTGCGGTTTCTCGTATCTCTCATTTCGCTCTCGGCTCTCGTGCACCAATTGGACGCACGCCGCCCGTCCCCGGTTGTAGGTATTCGGAGCGGAATTCCGCTCTCCAGTGCGGCTCAGTTATGCGTTTCGAGCTTTCCCTGGGCCTCGCGCACCTCCACCGGAGCGAACTTCGCCAGCCCGTCCCGGATCTTCGCGGCATCGCCGACGGCGACAACCTGCAGGCTGTCCGGATTGAGATACTTCCGCGCCACGCGCTGCACATCCCCGGCGGTAACGGCGGAAATCTTCGCCGGGTAGGTGTCCCAGTAGTCGGCGGGCAAATGGTAGACCAGCAGCAACGTGGCCCGGTCCAGCAGTTCGGAAGGGCTTTCCAGAGAGAGTGCGAACGACGCCACCAGGGCGTGCTTCGCTTCTTCCAATTCCGCGGCCGGCGCCGCTTCGTCGCGAATGCGCCGGATCTCGTTCAGGAATTCGGTCATGGCGCCGTCGGTCACGTCCGTGCGCACGTTGGCGGAAGCGCCCCAGGGTCCGGCGAACAGGGTCGCGCTTAAGAAGCTGGACGGATCGTAGGCGTAGCCCTTGTTCTCGCGTATATTCAGAAACAGCCGCGATGCCGGACTGCCCCCGATAATGCGGTCCATGACTACCAGCGGAATATAATCCGGGTCGGTGCGCGTAACCGCGATGTTTCCCAGCATGAGGGTGGTTTGCACCGAGTTGGGACGGTCCACCAGCCACACCTTTTTCGTGTCCGCCGCCTTCGATTGCGGCGGTTGCGGACTGGCCAGGTCGGTTTTTTTCCACTCCTTCAGGGTGCTCAGAGCGGTCCGCGCCTGATCTACGGTTACGTCGCCGGCAATGCCCAAAATGGCGTTCTGCGGGACGTACCGCTCGTCGTGCCACTTGCGCAGGAGTTCCGGCGTCATGGCGTCAATGGAGGCCACGGTAGGAGCCACCACCGCGGCCGGATGCGCGCCATAGACGGCGCTGGAAAAGACTTGAAGGGCGAGAAACCGCGGCTGCCCGTGCATCGCCATTAGCTGCGCCTTCTGGCGCTGCTTGAGCTGAGCCATTTCCGAATCCGGAAACGCGGGGTGCAGCAGAATGTCACTAGCCAGCGCCATCAACTGAGGGAACGTCTCGCTGAGCCCGGACGCGCTGAATACTGTGGAGCTGGAGCCGAACGGCGCCGCGGCATTGATGGACCCGCCCATGCCTTCCACTTCTTCGGCGATCTGGCGGCTGCTGCGCGTGGCCGTTCCCTGGTTCAGCATCTGCGCCGTGAAGCTGGCGAGGCCCGGCATGTCCGCGGGCTCGAACACCGCGCCAGCCCCGAGGATGGTAAGCCGCGCGGTGACGGTGGGCAGGCGATGGTTCTCCAGCACCAGCACCGTGAGCCCATTGGGCAGCTTCAGCTCCACCGGCTTCGGCAGGCTCACGCGCAGCACTTCGTTGGACACCGGGGCGTTCCCCTTGCGCTCCACCTTGCTCAACGGGATGGCCTTGTCGTTATCCTGCGCGAAGCCCGCGGCGGCCATCAGGACGGCACACCATAGCGCTGGTTTCACCGTGCACCTCCGGCGGACGCCGCCGTCTTTGGCTTCGGCGTCGAGATCACCACCGCGCGATTCTCTGCCGTGAGATACTTCCGCGCCACCCGCTCGATGTCTTCCGCCGTCACCTTCTCGATCTTCTCCTGCGCCGTGTTAACCAGATCCGGATCGTTGTAGAAGACCGTGTCCTCCCCAATCTCGAAGGCCCGTTCCAGCGTCGTTTGCAGTTGCTGCGCGTTACTTCGCTTAAAGCCCATTCGCGCTTTGTGCAACTCCCAGTCGGCCACCGGCTCCGTCTTCATGCGTTCGATTTCCGCGAGGATAGCGGCTTCCACGTCCTGCTCGTTCTTGCCGGGCCGCACCGTCGCGCGGACCTGAAACAGCGACGGACCGCGGTGGTCGAGCTCGAAGGCGTTCGCGTTGACGGCCAGTTGCTTCCCTTTCACCAGCGATTGATAGAGCCGCGAGGATTGCCCGCTGCCCAGGATTTCGGCGAGCACGCTGAGCGCCCAGTCGTCGGGCGTGTCGCCCGGTACGTTGCGGTACCCGATGTCGATCCTCTGGAGTTGCGCGAAAGCGTCCTCGATGGTTGCACGCTTCTCGCCCGTGGGCGGACCCTCCGACAAGTCGGGCACCGGCGGTGCCGGCTGCGGCGGGATGTTGTCAAAGTATTTCTTCATCTTCGCTACCGCGGTAGTGAAGTCGATATCGCCCACCAGCACCACCACGGCGTTATTGGGCGCGTAATAGATGCGGAAGAATTCCTGCACGTCCTTGACGCTGGCCGCGTTGAGGTCGTCCATGGAACCGATCACCGAATGAGCGTTTGCGAAGTTGCCGTAGGCCAGCTCGTTCAGCTTATCCTCCGCCTGCCCATAGGGCGCGTTATCCTCGCCAATGCGCTTCTCCTCCTGCACCGCGTTGCGCTGGTTCACCAGGTTCGATTCGTTCACCGCGAGCGAGCGCATGCGGTCGGCTTCAAGGTACAGGCCGAGGTCGATCTGGTTGGATGGGAAAGCTTCGAAGAAATTCGTGCGGTCCTGGCTGGTCGTGCCGTTCATCGCGCCGCCGTTGTTGAACACGAGGATAAAGTGCTCGCCCTTGCCCACGTTCTGGCTCCCCTGGAACATCATATGTTCGAACAGGTGCGCGAACCCGGTGCGGCCCTTACGCTCGTCGCGCGAGCCGACGTTGTACGTCACGCTGATGGCGTAGGTGGGGGCCGAGTGGTCTTCGGAAACGATAACTCGCAGGCCGTTGGCGAGTTTGAATTCGCGAATGGGAATATGGAGGCGGTCGGTTTCCGCCCCCCCAGGCATGGCGGTGGCCAGCAAGGCGGCGAACAACAGAAATGCAAGTTTCATAACTGGATGAGACGCCAACGCGTAGAATCCAGTCTACTATGGGGCACAGGCGTCGGAGAATCGGCGCGCTGTCGCGGGTCAATCTTCCGGCGAGCCTCCGCGAGCCCGGCCTGACCGGAATTTCGTCACAGCAGCAGTTGAACGGAGAAATTGTCGTTGAAATCCGTAACCGTGCCTGCCAGACCGATGATCGCGACCTTTTGCGGCTGGTTGGACGGAATTGTGGCATTCGACAGAAGCGTGGGAAGAGTCATGTGCACCGCGTTCTGGTTGGCAAATAATGTTGCCGTGCCAATCACCACCCCGTTAAATACGACCTCAATCCCAATGGTGTTCGGCGCTGTCGTGGACCAGGCGGTGCCGGTCACGGTGAGGACCACCGGGCCGTCCGCAATCGGTGTAAACGTCGCGGTCAGGGGCAACGGTCCCTGAGCGGAAAGAATAGTTTGCAATGGCATGTTGCCTCCATCGGTTATTTCTTTGATCCGTCGCACAAGTATACGCTCAATTAATGATTAATGTTGCTGTAAAACGAGACGCAGTGTTTAAGTAGATTGAATATGGCAAACTAGTTCGGTGCGGATATTCTGATTCAGACGCCAGATCCAGGGAACGCGGCGCTTTTCTACGCGAAACAACTCGGATTTGAGATCACCGGGGAAACTCCGAATATGATCAGCCTGCACGGCGAGCACATCAACCTGTTCATCGAGCGCGGCCCCGCGCTGGGGCCGGTGCTGGAAGTGACCGTTGCGAATGTCGAGGAAGCCAGGCAGCGGCTGGTGAACAACGGCTGCGAGGTGGTCAAGGATGAGCCGGATTTTCCCCGATGCTACATACGGGATCCCTTCGGCCTCATCTACAACCTGACTACCTGAACCCTGTCTCGCCGTCTCAGCCGGACGCTGGTATGCTAGGTTACTGTTCCCATGGCATTCCGGGTTGGCGATACCATTGGCGATTATCGCATCGAGTCCGTGCTGGGCGAGGGCGGCATGGGCCAGGTGTTCCGTGTTCGCAACCTGCTGTCAGATCGCGTGGAGGCGATGAAGATCGTCATCCCCGGTCTGGAAGGCCGGGAACATCTGCCCGAGCGCTTCCTGCGCGAGATTCGCGTCCTTGCCAGCCTCGATCATCCCCATATCGTCACCATGCGCACCGCGCTACGCGTCGAGGACCGCGTCGCCCTGGTGATGGAATATGTGGATGGCGTCAGCCTTTACACCAGGTTGCGCGCCGAAGGGGTCGCGACCGCCAACGTGCTCCGTTACATTGGCCAGGTGCTCAGCGCCCTTGCCTACGCGCACGCTCACGGCGTAGTGCACCGCGACATCAAACCGGATAATATCCTGGTGACCGGCGGCGGGATCGCCAAACTCACCGACTTCGGAGTCGCCCAGTTCAAGGGAGACCAGGCTCTCACCTCCACCGGCGCCGCCGTCGGCTCGCTGCATTACATGTCTCCGGAACAGGTGCGCGGAACCGACGTCGACGGGCGTTCCGACATCTATTCCGTCGGTATCACGCTGTATGAGCTGACCACTGGCAGAAGGGCCATTCGCGGCGACAGCAACTGGGCCATCATGGATGGCCATCTCAATCAGCGGCCCACACCCCCGGTCGAGGTGAACCCCAACCTGTCGCACAGCCTGTCTGAGGCGATTCTTCGCTCCATTGAGAAGAAGCCGGCCGACCGCTTCCAGACCGCGGACGAATTCAGGATGGCGCTGGGCGACGACACCGTCACCATTGCGCACCTTCCCAACGCTTTCGCGCATGTGGTTCCGTCAACCCCGACGCCGTCCCCCGTCGATGCCGCTCAATTGGCGAAAGTGGAGAAGCATCTGGTCACCGCCGTTGGTCCCATTGGCAAGCAACTGGTAGCCCGCGCGGCCCGCTCGAACACCCCTCTTCCCGAGCTTTGCCGGGAACTCGCGGCGCAAATCCCCACGCCAAGGGAACGCGAGGATTTCCTGCGCAATGTCGCGCGCGAGCTGACCCCGCCATCGCCGGTTCCGGGACAAGCCGCCACCATCGCAACCCCGGCCGTTTCCGGGGATGGCCAGCGCGGCCTGCGCACTCCCGTGCCCGCCCTGGACCCCGCGATAACCCGCGCCGCGAAACAGAAACTGGCCACCGTGCTGGGACCCATCGCCGGCATTCTGGTCGACAAAGCCGCGCGCACCGCGCGAAGCCCGCGTGAGCTATATGAGGCTCTGGCGGCCCAGATCCCCACTGAGTCCGAGCGTCAGACATTCCTGAAGTCGGCCCCGCGGTAACCGCGCCTTCTGAACCTACTGCTCGCCGAGCATCTTGATGGCGTGCTCCAGGCTGCGCCGCATGCGGTTGAACGAGCCCGCCAGCACGGCGATTTCGTCGCGGCCATGAATCGGCAACTCGGCCACGTCCATGTTCCCGGTGCTGATCTGATTGGCCATGTCGGACAGGGTCGCCACTGGCTGGATGATGGTGACAATCAGCAGCAGATTAAGCAGCAGAATGGTCACTAGGAAAATCCCCGCAAGATAGAGCAGAATGCCGCGGAAGGCGCGGTCGGCGATTTCGATGGGAACGGTCATCGGAACGGAGACAATCTGCGCCCCGACAATGTCGCCGGCGTGCCAGCCAAAACCGTTGGCAGATCCGTAATGCTTGATCATCGCCGGTGGCGCGTCGTCGGCGGTGTCGTGGCAGCTCAGGCACGGCGGCGCCACCGCGATGGGCCTCGCCAGGAACAGAGCCTTCCCGGTGGGGGTGTCCCGTTCTCCGGTCACTTCTTCCGTGCCGGCATGGTTGCGGAACTCATTGACCACGTCCGCCTCCCAGTCCATCGCCCGGTCGCGCAGATTGGTGGGGTTGAGCGTGGCCTCTTTGTACGCGTAGTCGGGATAATGGGCGCGCAGGTACCCAAAGCTCTCCACTGCCGCGTACGCCGGCACTGTCTGCGGCAGAAAGTTCTCGCGGTGCATTGCGTTGTCCATCAATAGCGGTTTGATCTGCTTCGACGTGTAATCGCGCGCCGAGAGCGCCGCCGCCATCATCAGACGCGCCTGTTGCATCACCTGCACCCGGGCATTCTCCTGCAGGAAATGCCACGACAGGAAACCGGCCACCCCAAGACCGGCGCCGAACACCAGAACAAAGATCAAATTAAACTTCGCCAGAAGTTTCAAAACGGTTCTCCCTGGAGTTTGTTCGCGATTCCACTCGACGTCTGCGGGATCGTCCTTTTGCACGGATCATACCGCGCCCAAGGCCCTTGGCGCTATGTCAGCCCCTCGTGCTACCTCAGAATCGTCGTGCTATCTCAGGATGATACCGCTGCGGCGGCCAGCTCTTCGGCTGCGGAGTGAGCTTCGCTCGGCATCTTCTCGCACTCGCGCTCCAGCTCGTCGGCCACTTCGCGCGCATAAAGGACAAAATGATGCGCCGACAAGAGCACCGTGAATCCCAGCCAGAGCTTCGCGGGTTGCCGCCACCAGTTCCAGGCCATGCGCCCCAGGAATCGCCAATAGGAACGGCGGTAACTCGATCGGATGCCCTGCGTCCACAGGGACGCGCGCAGCACGCCAAGCATGTAGGAGACGGGCGCGTCGGGCGGGCGTTGGAAGGCGCGGGGCTTCCACGCATCCAGCGAGCGGAACGCGCGCGCAAAGAACGCCGGCGGTGCGTACAGTTCCGCCAACAGCCAGCTCAATCCGCGCAGCAGCACCGGCAGGGGCATGATCGTGCGGAAATCGGGAGCGCTGAAGTTCGAGGTCGCCTGGCTGGTCTCAATCAGCCGCCCTTCGCGCTTCATGCGCTCGAACAGCGGCGTGGTGGGCGGGGCCTGCAGGACGCCGGCCATGGCCCACGCGATGGCCGTGCGCTCGATGAACTCCCGCTGGCGCTCGAAGATAGTCTCGTCGTCGGAATCGAAACCGACAATGAAACCGCCCAGCACCCACAGCCCGGCCGCCTGAATGCTATGCACCTGCTCGACGTTGTCCTTGCGCAGGTTCTGGAATTTCTTCGAGCCTTTCAGCGCTTCCGCGGAGGGCGTTTCGATGCCGATGAAGACGTACATGAAGTTCGCCTCCACCATCGCGTTGAGCAGTTCCGGGCGGTCCGCCAGGTCGATAGAGGCTTCCGTACTGAGCGAGAACGGGCGGCCGTGAAGTTCCTGCCACGGCTTCAACTCCAGCGTCAGCTCCATCGCGCGTTTGCTGTTGCCGATGAAGTTGTCGTCAACGACGAACACCTCGTTGCGCCACCCCAGCTTGCGTAGCTCTTCAAGCTCGGCGATAAATTGAGCGGGCGGTTTCGACCGCGGCTTGCGCCCGTAGATGGTGATGATGTCGCAGAACTCGCACTGGAACGGGCACCCGCGCGAGAATTGCACGGGCATCTGCGCGTACTTGTTCAACTGCAGCAGGTCGAAACGCGGCAGCGGGCTGCGCGTCATGTCCGGCTTGTCGGAAACGGTGTAAAGGCTCTTTGCGGTGCCCTGCTCCAGCGCGGTGGCGATTTCGCCGAAAACCTCTTCCGCTTCTCCCGCCATCACGTGATCGGCATAGGTAAGCAGCAGCTCCGGCTGGCTGCTGGCCCATGGACCGCCAATGAACGTTCGCCGGCCCAGAGCGCGGGCGCGCGCGAGTGTGGCCACGGTGTCTGTGCGCTGCGCGTGCATGGCGCTCACCATCACCAGATCCGCCCACAACAGGTCTTCGTCGAGCAGTTCCTGGAACGCGTGGTCGAGCAGCCGGATGGTCCACGTCGGCGGGCACAGCGCCGCGACAGTAATAAGACCCAGCGGCGGTGAGATCGCCTGCTCCGGCAGCATCTGGAGTACACCCTCGAAGCCCCAGAACGACGGAGGGAAGCGCGGCCAGACCATGAGTACTTTTACGTTCGGACCCAGTGCGGGCAACGGCGCTGATTCACTCAGGTCGTGCAGGATAGGGAAGGAAAAAAGGGCGGGCATCTAAGCGCACTTCCGCGCAGGCGCCGAGGCGTGGCGATTTGGCATAGGGGCAGCGATAGTATATCTTCATTCCACCGGGATAGCCAGTGCCAAGTGACTCAGACCCCAGGAATTATCCCGGGCCACAACTCGATGTGGGGCAGGGCCGTGCCCTGCCGCGCCCTTCTCCCGGCGTCAGTCCTGCTCTTTGAGCATCGTGGCGCCAGCGGGCAGTTCGAACAGTGCCTGCGGCAAATTCTGGTTGATCTTCACCGATTCCGCATAGATCTGGAAAATGATCTCGCCGTTGCGCATGCGCTGGATGTCGAACGGCCATTGCACCCCGTCCACGTCGCGGTACTTGGAAAAGATCGTCACCTCTTCGTTCTTGTCCTTCGTCACCTCATCGCGCCGGTAGAAGACCTGCCTCATGGGCAGCTTGGTGGTCTGGTCAAAGTAGACAGTGGTGGTGTCGTTGTCGGCGTCGGTCATGTCCACAATCTCGACCGGCCGGTTGTCCATGACATCGGCGCCCTGGGATTCGAAAATCATGCCCGGTTCGTGCAATCGCTCCCGCATGATGTAGAAGACATTACGGCGCATGGATTCCTTGAAACGCGGCAGCCGGTCTTCGGGCAGTGGCCGGATCCCCCGGTAACTGATATCCCAGGCGCCTTTGTCGGTAAACAGGTCCGCGTACTCCTCTTTATTGCTTTTGTCGCCCTTCACGAAGGAGTCGCGCTCGCGCACGGCCAGCCCATGCGAATCGGACACCGTCCCGTATCGGGTGTAAATCGTGGCTGTCGCCAGGCCGGTGATCTTCTCGCGATAGAAAGCATACACGCGTCCGCTTTCGGCCCGGTCGGTCATGTTGAGGAACGCGTTGCCGCCCAGCGCCGCGATCGCTTCGTCGATCACGCGCTTTGCCCGTTCCTGGGAACCTTCGGCGTGGGCGCCTGTGGCGCAAAGGATGAGAGCGGCCAGCAGCGCCGGGCCGCTACCGAACCGCGACAGTGATGGAGCGGAATATAAAGTTTCAGCCATGTAGTTACTTCGCCGGCGGAATGGTCAAGTCGATGGGCCGCACGGGCTCGCCCAGCTCGTCCAGCGAGTGGCCAAAATTGGCCGGATTGCCCACCGCGACGATAGTCAGCCGCTTAGGATCCCAGTATTCCCGGCAAACCCGCAGGATGTCCGCTTTGGTCACCGCATGCACCGCCTTCTGAAACTGGAAAATGAAGTCCGCCGGATAACCGAAATAGTCGTAACGGACCACCCGGTCCAGCGTCTTCGAAGGTTCGTCGAAAGAGAACACGAAGCTGTTCTCAACCTTGTCGCGGGCAATGCGCAGCTCCTCGTCGGACACTTCGCTTGTGCGCATCTTTTCGATTTCCTCGCGAACGGCTTGCAAAGTTTGTACCGTGTACTTCGATTGCGTGCTGCCCTCGATCTCGAACAGCCCCTGATGGTCGTATTGCGCGCCCCATCCGCCGCTGATGCCGTAGGCGTAGCCCAGTTTGGTGCGGATGCGCTGCACCAGCCGGCTGGAGAAGCCGCCGCCCAGAATGTCGGAGGCCACGTCGAGGGCCGCGAAGTCCTTGTCGCTAAGTATCCCGCCCAAATGCCCGACATCGAAAAAGGTCTGGTTCACGTCGGTTTTGGTGGCCAGATACACCCCCGCTGCGTCGTTCTTGCGCACCTCGGGAAATTTGGGCACCGTCGGCTGCGTGTAGGTCCAGTCCGCGAAAACGCTGGTCAGGCGGGCGCGCATTTCCGCGGCATCGAAATCGCCGATCACCGCCAGCATCACGTTGGCCGGAAAATAGTAGCGCTTGTAGAAAGCGACCACATCGTCGCGGTGGATCGCGTCAATGGTGGCGTACTCGGGCATCCACCCATAGGGCGTGTCTCGTCCGTAGACGATGTTGGCGAACTCGCGGCTGGAGATGCCGCCCGGGTCGTCGTTGCGCCGCGCGATGGAGCTGCGGTATTGCGTGCGAATCAGTTCGATCTTGTCTTCGCGGAACTCCGGCGCCGTCAGGATATCGTGGAACAGGCCCAGGGTCAGGTCCGCGTTTTCCTTCAGGCAGGAGAACGATACGCTGCCGCTGGTTTCTTCGATCGTGCTCTCCACCGACGCGGCAACGTTTTCGAGTTGTGTGTCGATCTCATCGCCGGTTAGTTTCTTCGTGCCGCCCGAGCGGATCACCGCGCCGGTGATGTCGGCCAGCCCCACCTTGCCCGGCGGGTCGAACAGGTTCCCGGTGCGCACCAGCGCCGTGCCGCTGATCAGCGGGAGTTCGTGATCTTCCAGCAGGAATACACGCATGCCGTCAGGCAGCGTGAACTCCACCGGTTTGGGGATGTTGGGGGAGCGCAGCGTCGGGAACTTCAGATCCTGCCAGTTGGGAAACGGGATGGGCGCGTTCGGCGCCGCCGGTTGGGCGAACATCCCCGGTGCCAGCATCGCCGCGAAAACAAGAACGCGCTTCACTTCGCGTCCCCTTTGGCGCTCTCGGCGGCGGGCGGGGTAATGTACGCGATGGTGCGCCCCTCCGCTACAAAGTACTTCCGCGCCACCCGCTGCACGTCGTCGGCGGTCACCCGGTCAATGTCGTCAATGCCCGTAAACATCTTCCGCCAATCGCCGTAATTCACGTAGTAGAACGGGAGCTGCGTGGCCAGTCCTTCATTGCTGTCCAGTTGGCGGATCAAACCGGCCCGGATGATCGTCTTCACCCGCTTCAGCGTTTCGTCGTCCACTTTCTCGTTTTTCAGCCGGTCGATCACCGCGTAGCACTCCTTCTCGTTGTCCTCCACCGTGTGACCCATGTTGGGAACCAGGAAAAACAGGAACAGGTTGGGGTATTTTCCACCAGGGTAGGTGGCTGCGGTCTGGGCGGCCAGCGAAAGCTGCTTGTCGCGGACCATGTCCGTATAGAGCATGGAGGTTCGTCCCCCGGAGAGGATGTCCGAGATGACGTCGAACACCGGGTCATCCTTGTCGTTCTCGTCCGGCCGCTTATAGGCCATGAGCGCGATTGGCTGCGAGGCCGATTCCACCACCACCGTCTTTGGGCCGGTCTGCGGGGGCTCCACCGTGCGCACGCCCAGCGGCAAAGGCCCCGCGGGGATGCGCCCGAAGTATTTCTCGGCGAACTGGCGCGCCTGCTTCGGGTCGACGTCCCCACAGATGGCGATGGTGATATTGCCCGGCACGTAGTATTCGTGGAAAAATTTCACCGCTTCCCGCTCGCGGAAGTTCTCGATATCGCTGGCCCACCCCACCGAGCCCACGTGGTACGGGTGCGCTTCAAACGCCGTGGCCTGCAGGGCTTCCACCAGCAGCCCTTGCGGATCGGATTCGGTGCGCATGCGGCGCTCTTCGCGTACCACGTCGCGCTCTTTATAGAATTGGCGGAAAACCGGCTCCGCGAAGCGCTCGGCTTCCAGCAGGAACCAGAGTTCGACGCGGTTGGAGGGGAAGCTGTAGAAAAATTGAGTGGAATCGACGCCGGTTTCCGCGTTCATGCCCACGCCGCCGTTTTCGTCGATAATCTCCGGGTACTGGTTGGAAATGACGTAGGAGTTGGCCTTCTCCATGGCCGCCTTCAGTTCGGCGTCGAGGGACTGGAGTTTGGCCGGATCCGTCTTGCGTCCCCGGGCGCGCTCTTCGTCGTACTGGTCGTAAATGCGCTCCACCTCGTCGAGCGCCAGCTTTTCGGCCGGGTAATCGCTGGTGCCGATCTGCGGCGTGCCCTTGAACGCCATGTGCTCGAACATGTGCGCGATGCCCGTCTCGCCGCTGGGGTCGTTCACCGAGCCCGCGTTCACGTAGGAGTGAAACGAAACCACCGGCGCGTCGTGCCGCTCCAGAATGATGAAATGCAGGCCATTCGCCAGCGAGAATTCGGTAACCCGCTTTTCGAAATCGGTCAGGGATTGCGCGCTCGCGGCCGCCGTGGCCAGCAGAGCGATAAGGAGAAGCCGCAAGAGAAGCATTGACTTTGATTTTAGAACGGCGGCCCATCCATCACAGCCCCGGAAACCATCGCGCCACCACATCCTCCGGAAATCCCGGCCGCCAAGCCGCGCGCACGCCGGCGGAAACCAGCAGACCTCGCTCGCGCAACCGGCTGCTGATCTGCCTCGCTTTGCGCTCCCGGAACGGGACGATGCTCTCTACTTCCGCGCGCGGCAGCTCGCCTCGCAGCATCACCTCCCGGAGCACCGGATAGCAGCCTTCCGGAAGCCGTCCCGCCTCCAGTTCTTCCCTGTAGTAAATCTCAATGCGTGGTAGCAGCGCCGCCGGATCGAACAAGCCACGCACCCACCGCACCTCGTCAAGCGAAATTGCCAGGAAGAAGCGGCAGAATTCCATCAGCGCCTGGTTCCCGAAGACGCCGGTCTCGTCCGACTCGCAGGGCGCTGCCGCCAGCTCCCGGTAACGCGGCAGTTCCCGCCCCAGCGCGCGAGAAAGAGCCCACAAACCGCCGATCTCCAACCGGACCAGCGCGGCATGGGCCATCAGCCGTGCCACCGGCCCGTTCCCGTGGGCGAACGGCTGGATCTGCAAGAGACGGTGATAGGAAGCGGGCACCGCCAGCACCTGGCGAAACCGCCCCGGCACTGCGGTATAGACGCTTTCAAAACGGGTCAGATCCGCCACCAGGCCGTCGAATCCGTACAGTTCGCGATAGAGGCGGCAAAGGAAAGCAGCCGAAGCCGGGTGCCCGTCCGCGCCCGTATCAATCCGCTTCTCAAGGGCCGCATGAGTGGAGACTTCCACCGTGTCGCCCTCAATCAAGCCGGAGTGGCGCGCATTCGCCCCCCGGATCACATCCGCCAGGGCCTCGGCCAGTTTCGGCGGCGGCGAGGCGTTCAGCGCGCTCGCCTCCCGCGCCAGATCGAAAACCAGATCGTGCAGCCGGCCGTAGATGGGTTCGGCAGCTTCGTTCGCCACTCTACGGCGATTGTAAGCGATTTCTCGCGCTGTGGGGCAGCGCCATGCGCTGCCGCGGCGGCTCAGAAATCAATGGAGGCCAGCACTTCCGAAGGCTTCTTGTCGAAAGCCTTGCAAATCGCCAGCAGGCTCTCCACGCTGGGCATATTCGCGCCGCGCTCAATGGAGCTGATCTGCGACACGCTCAGCCGCGTAATCGCCGCCAGATCTTTCAAAGACCAGTCGCGTTCCACCCGCAGCAGCTTGATGCGGTGCCCCAGGCGTTCGCGCAGCCGGTCCGGCATGGTGCGGCCCAGGCCGAACTGCTCCGTGGCGTTGCTCAGCGCGAGCCGGAGTTGTGCCAGCGAGAACGGCTTCGACAGATAATCGAACACCCGCAGCTTGAACGTGGCCCGCATGTCCTCGAGAGACGGATACCCGGTGGCCACGATCACGCACAGCGCCGGGTACGACGCCAGCACCTGCTCCAGCACTTTTTCGCCCGGGAACTCGCCCATCTTCATATCCAGCAGCAGAATGTCCGGCACCCGCTGCTCCAGGTCGGTGAAGAACTCCTCCGGTCGCGCGAACGTCCGCACGTTGTACTGCCCTTCGTCTTTGAGCGTGTCTTCCAGATACGTGCGGAAGTCCGGATCGTCGTCCAGAACCGCAATGTCCACCAGAGCGGTATTTGTGGGTACGTCAGTCATGGCGCGGCGTCAGGCAGCGATTATTGCACAGATCGCGGCTCCGCCGCACGCGCTGGCAGCCAAACTTCCAGACACGCGCCCCCGGCCGTCCGGTTGGACGCCGTAATGGTGCCGCCGTGCTGGTGCACAATCCCCTGGGCCACCGTGAGTCCCAGCCCCGTGCCGCGGGCGTCCAGCCGGGTGGATACAAACGCCTCGAAAATGTCCGGCAATACCTCCGGAGGAATGCCCGGACCGTTGTCTTCCACCGTCACCGCCACCCGGTTCCGGTCCGTCCGCGACCGCACCGCGATCTTCCCTCCCTCCTCCGGAACCGCGTTCAGTGCATTCCGCAGCAGGTTCACGAAAACCTGCACCAGCCGGTCGGCGTTTCCGAGGACGGCGCAAGTGTCGTTCACCGCCAGGGTGAACTGCGTGGACGCTGCCTTGTCGTCTATGCCCACCAGATTCCACGCCTCCTCCACCAGCGGGCGAACCAATACCGGCTCGCTGCTTTGCTTGCGCACGCGCGAAAAGCCTACCAAACTCACGCTGATGGTGCGCAGCCGCTGGGTAACCCGCAGCATGCGCGCCAGACGGTCGCGTGTGTGCTCATCGCTGGTGATTTCCAGCAGCTTCTCCACCGACCCCTGCAGCACCGCCAGCGGCGTATTCAGCTCGTGCGCGACGCTGGCGCTCAGGATGCCCAGGCTCACCAGCCGGTCCTGCGCTTCCAGTTGCTCGTTCTTGAGCCGTAGCGCTTCGGCCGTTTCGGTGAGCTGCTTCAGCGCGCTTTCCAGTTGTTCCTCCTGTCGGCGCAGCTCTACCACCGTGGCGTTGCGCGAGCGCATGATCTGGCCGATTTCGTCCCCGGGGATCACCGGCTCGGCGATCAGTTCGCGGCTCCGGTCGTCGTGCTGGCTGGCTTCATCCGCCCGCAGCATGGCGCTGATCGGACGGTACACATACAGCGGCATGATGGCCAGTTCCAGCAGCAGCACCGCGCCCACATAGACAACCCCGAGCACCGCGAACAGCGACACTTTGGCGTGCAGCACCAGCTCCTGGTAGACCGCCTCCGAGGGCAGAGGCTTGACGCCCGCCTTCAACTCGCTGGCCTCCGCCTGGCGTACTTCCTCCTCGAAAGCCGGGATCAGGGCGAAATACACCGCCAAAGACAAGATCAGAAAGAACAAGTTGTGTAAAATCATCAACTTGGGTCTTACTCTCAAATCCCCGAACAGGCGCGCCACGGTTCCCGGACCCACCAGCTTGCCGCGGGAAGAGGAGTTCTCGCTCATTGGCCGATTCTGCGAGTATTGTACCTCCACACCGCCGTAGCCATTTCTCCGCTCGACGCTCGGGCGGGCTCTAACGGTCCTGCTCCATCTGGTCGATAAAGCAATGAGATGCGCCCTCGGCCTGACAACGACAGAGGTGTAGGTGTATCCAGCGTTGTCGCTAGTGCTGTTCTCATCGCCGGTGGAATCTTCCTGGTCAACTGGTACTCGCACCGCGTGCCCGATCGCGTGTATCGAATCGGTGCGGACAACGCGCCGCCCTATTACATCGTTGACCCGCGGGGCGGCGTGCAAGGATTCGCCGTTGACGTCCTCAACGAAGCCGCGCGCAGGCGCGGAATCCGGCTTCAATGGATCGCCGCTCACGACCCCGACGCGCTGGCCAAAGGGAAGGTCGATCTCTGGCCGGTTCTCGCGCCCAACCCGGAGCGCCTGGCCCGTTGGCATTTTACCGAGCCGTGGTTGCTGAACCACTACGCCCTCATGTCGCTGCAGCCGAAAGAGGCGGCAGTCCCCGCAAAACCCCCGGTTGGCCGGGTGGCTGTGGCCGCTCTTCCGCGGCGGGCCCAGGATCTTGCCCGGCGGTTCTTCCCCCAGGCGCAGCTTGTTGTGGAAAAGGACAATTCCGCCATGCTGGAGACCGTCTGCGCGGGGAGAGCCGATGCTGCTTTTGCCGAAACGCGATACCTGACGGAAATGCTGTTGGCCCGCCCCCGAGGTTGCGAGTCCGCCCACTTCGCCATGAACGTTGTGGCGGGCGCCACGGTCAAGTGTGGAATTGCCGCCCTCCCCGATTCCGCGGCCGCCGCCGATTCGCTCCGCGCCGGCATTTCGGATCTGGCGCGGGACGGGTGGCTCGGTGAGCGGCTGGATCATTGGTCGTCCATCTCCGGTTCGGAATTGAAGTCCCTCATGCGGCTCCAGAACGACGAGGAGCGGCAGCGCTGGCTTCTGTGGACCGTGCTGGCGCTCGGCGTGATTTCGGCCCTGCTGGGATGGCAGACCGTGCTCGCGCGGAAGGCGCGCCGGCGAGCCGACCACGCGAATCGGGCCAAGTCCGAGTTCCTCGCCAACATGAGCCATGAAATCCGCACGCCCATGAACGGCATCATCGGGATGACGGAGCTGGCGCTGGATACCGAACTCACCCGCGAGCAAAAGGAATACCTGATCGATGTCCGCGGTTCCGCCAACGCCCTGCTCCGGGTCATTAACGACATCCTCGATTTCTCGCGGATCGAGGCCCGCAAGCTGGCCATCGAGACGGAGGCCTTCGACCTGCGCGAAGCCATCTTCGACATCGTGCGCACTTTGTCGGTGCGCGCCGCGAAAAAGAACCTCGAGTTGCTCTGCCGGATCGCTCCCAACGTGCCCGAAATGGTTGTCGGCGATTGCGGCCGGCTGCGCCAGGTTCTCATCAACCTGATTGGAAACGCCATCAAGTTCACCGAAAAAGGCGAAGTGGAAACGGAGGTCACTCTCACTTCCCTCGTCCCCGGTGGCTGCCGCCTGTTGTTCTCGGTTCGCGATACCGGAATCGGCATCGCCCGTGACAAGTCCGCGAGCATTTTCGAAGCCTTCGGCCAGGCCGAGACCGCCACTTCGCGGAAGTACGGCGGAACGGGCCTCGGCCTCACCATCTCGCACCGCCTGGTGGAGTTGATGGGAGGGCGCCTGGAGTTGAAAAGCGAGTTCGGCAAAGGCAGCCGCTTCTATTTCGAAATGCCCCTGGGCGTCGCGCACCAGATCGCGCCCGGCCCTGAAGGGCTGGAGCTGCTGCAATACCGGGGCTCTCGCGTGCTGGTCGTCGACGACAATCCCACCAACCGGCAAATCCTCGAAGAGACGCTGCTGAGCTGGAAGCTGGATGTCTCCAGCGCCGGCACCGGCGAATCGGCGGCCGAAGCCTGGCAGGCTGAGGAGGAGAAGGGCACTCCCTTCCGTCTCATCCTGATGGATGCGCACATGCCCGGGATGAACGGTCTCGAAACCTCGGAGCGCATCCGGCTCATGCCCCATGGCGATGAGGTCGCTATCCTCATGCTGAGCTCGGCCGAATTTCCGGGCGACCGCCAGCGGTTCGATCGCGCGCGCATCTCTGAGCGTCTGCTGAAGCCGGTCAGTCAGGCGACGCTTCGCCGGGCGATTCTCGGCGCGCTCAACCAGCCGCCCGAGGCCGTGGCCCCGCCTCCGGAGACCGAAGAACGCGCGCCCCGTCCGTCCCCCCGCGTGCTCCTCGTCGAAGACAACGCGGTCAATCAGAAACTGGCCAGGCGTCTGCTGGAAAAATCCGGTGCCGTGGTGGAAACGGCTCTGAACGGCCGCGAAGCGGTTGAGCGTTGTTCCACCGCTGACTACCAGATCATATTTATGGATTGCCAGATGCCGGAAATGGACGGCTTCGAGGCCACCGCGCAAATCCGCCGCCTCGAAGGCGCCACGCGCCACACCCCCATCATCGCCATGACCGCCTATGCGCTTCCCCAGGACCGGGAACGCTGCCTGAAATCGGGTATGGACGGCTACGTCAGCAAGCCCATCAGCGAGGGCGAGATCCGGAAGATGCTCGATACCTACCTGTCCAGCCAAACAGTTACCGAACCGCGACGGTGACGGAGCGGAATTTTCCGAGGTCAGCCTGACCGCCGGACAGGCGAAAATGAATGAGTGGACATTCTGCAGGCTTACACCAGGCATCTGTCGCTGATCGTCGATCTCTTTGACGAGTACCGGCAACACCACGCGCAGCCTGCCAATCGGGAAGGCGCGCGGGTGTACCTCGCGGAGCGCCTGGAGAGGCGCGATTCCGCCATTTTCTTCGCCAGCGAGGGTAACGGCAGCTTTCAGCGAGCCCTGGGTTTCACCCAACTGTACCCGAGCTTCTCTTCTGTCTGGATGAAACGGATCTGGATCCTGAGTGATCTGTATGTTCTCCCCGAATTCCGCCGCCGGGGCATTGCCCAAGCCCTGCATGACCGGGCCCGCCAGCTCGCCCTGGAAACGCGGGCGCGCGGGCTGGCGTTTTCGGCCGCCAGACAAAACGAAGCGGCGCGGTTGTTCTGCGAAAAGCTCGGCTACGTCCACGAAGAAGAGGCCGGCGAGTTCTTTCTGCGCATCGAAGCCTGAGTCGCTCGCGCACCCCTATTGCTTTCCCATAGAAGGTGTGCAACCATTCATGTGGGTAGCCAATAGGAGATGCGAGAGTCTTTTGTAAAGGGGTTACGTCCGTTGGCCCTGCGGCTGGCCGCCCTCCTTCCCGGAAAACAGCGCGAGCGGGAATTCAATCGCGATCTTGAGGAAGAGATCGCAGGGCATCTCCAGATGCACATCGACGACAACCTGCGCGCGGGCATGACCCCGCGGCAGGCCCGCCGCGACGCCCTCTTGAAGCTCGGTGGCGTGGAATCGGTGAAGGAAGCATGCCGGGAGCGCCGCACTATCCCGTTCCTCGATCACCTGCTGCGGGACATTCGCTTCGCCATCAGGCAGTTGCGAAAGAACCCCGGCTTCACCGCGACCGCCATCCTCGTCCTGGCCCTCGGCATGTGCGCCAGCGTGGCCATTTTCGCCTTTGTGGATGCGGCCCTGATCAAGCCGCTGCCTTACCGCAATCCCAGCCGGATTATGGGCGTGACGGAGCGCGCCGCGCTTTGTCCGCAGTGCCCCCTGTCCTATTTCGATTATCTGGACTGGAAGAAACTCAACCGGGTGTTCAGCTCGCTCGACGTGTACCACCACACTGGGTTCATTTTGACCACGTCTGCGGGCGCGCAGCCCTCGCGCGGCGCCCAGGTGAGTGACGGGTTCTTTCGAACGCTCGGCGTTACGCCGATCCTCGGACGCGATTTCTATGCCGGAGAGGATTCACCCTCCGCGCCCCGCACTGTTCTGCTCAGTTACTCGTCCTGGCGGGAGCGGTTCGGCGGAAGAAAGGATGTCCTGGGGCAGGCGGTTATTCTGGCCGGCGCTCCCTACACCATCATCGGCGTGTTGCCAAAGGAGTTTCATTTCGCTCCCGCCGAGCCGGCCGAGTTCTGGACCACGGAACGCGCCGCTGGCGGATGCGAGCAGAGGCGAGGCTGCCACAATCTCCGTGGCGTCGCCCGGCTCCGCGATGGCGTCTCCGTGGAAACCGCGTCCGCGGACATGGCGTTGATAGCGCGGCAGCTGGAAAAGCAGTATCCCGATTCCAATCGCGGTCAGGGCGCCTCCGTGATGCCGCTGAGCGAAACGATTGTCGGAAACATGCGGCCAATCCTGCTGATGTTGCTGGGAGGAACCGGGCTCCTCCTGCTCATCTCCACCGTGAATGTGGCCAGCCTGCTTCTGGTGCGTTCCGACGGGCGCAAGCGAGAGCTGGCCGTCCGCAGCGCTCTGGGTGCCTCGCGCGCGCGTCTGGTGAGCCAGTTCGTCACCGAGGGGCTGGTTCTGGTGGTGGCGGGCAGCTTCTTTGGTGTGCTGGCGGCGCACTGGGCCATGCAGTTCCTTGTCCGGCTCATCCCCGTGGACATGCTGGCAAAGGCGTCCTATCTCGATGGCCTCGCCCTGAACGGGCGCGTGCTTGCGTTCGCCGGAGTGCTCTCGCTGCTCGCCGCAATCTTATTCGCCATCACTCCCGCCGTGCACTTTTCTCTGTCGGCGATGCGCGACAGCCTGACCGAGGGCAGCCGCGGATCCGCGGGCCGGACCTGGCGCCGCGTCGGCTCGAAGCTGGTTGTGCTGGAGCTGGCCACCGCCATGGTGCTGCTGGTTGGCGCCGGCCTGCTCGGCCAAAGCTTCTACCGTCTGCTCCATGTGGATCTGGCGTTTCAGCCCGATCATCTGGCCGCCCTGGTCATCGCGATTCCCGAGTCCACTTATAAGACAAGCGCGCAGTGGGTGGAAGTGGCCCGGCGGATGATGGGCCGCATGGCCAGCCTGCCTGGCGTGAAGTCCGTTGGTTTGTCCACACAACTTCCTGTGAACGGCAATGGCAATACGACATGGATCAGAATCGTGGGCAAACCGTATAACGGACAGCACAATGACGTGAATGAACGCGACGTGAGCCCGGATTACTTCCATACCCTTCGTGCCAGGCTGCTGCGAGGTCGTTTTTTTACCGATGCCGACGATAGTTCGAAGCGCCGGGTGCTGGTCATTAACGAGGCGCTGGCGCGAAAATATTTCGCCGGCGAAGATCCTGTCGGCCGGAAGATTGGCGACATCGTGCTCTCGCCGGAGTCGCTTTACGAGATTGTCGGTGTCGTGGACGACATCCGCGAGGCCACCCTGGACACCGCGATCACGCCGGCCGTATATTATCCTTTTAACCAGGCGCCCGACACCTATTTCTCGCTGGTCGTTCGCACCGGCCAATCCGAGCAGTCGATGCTGCCCACGCTGGCCGCTGCGATTCATCAAATTGATCCGGGCATCGTGACGGTAAGTGCGACAACCATGAACGACACCATTCAAGACTCGCCCTCGGCATGGCTCCATCGGTCGACCGCGCTGCTGGCGGGAGGCTTCGCCGTGCTGGCCTTGCTTCTGGGCGTGGTGGGACTCTACGGCGTGGTCGCTTACTCGGTGAGCCAGCGAACCCGCGAGATCGGAGTGCGCATGGCGCTCGGCGCGCAGCGCGCGAATGTCTATCGGCTCATTTTGACGGAGGCCGGATGGTTGACGGGCATTGGTATTGTCGCGGGCCTGCTGTGCTCCCTGGCCACAGCCACGCTCATGCGCGATCTCCTCTTCGGTGTCGAATCCTGGGATGTACCCACCCTCGCCGGTGTCGCGGCCGTGCTTGCGGTCGCGTCGCTGCTGGCCAGCTACATCCCCGCGCGCCGCGCCGCATCGGTGAACCCGCTCGAAGCTCTCCGCGCCGAATAACCTCCGCTGCCTCGTTGGGCAGCGCCGTGCGCTGCCAGCCCGCAAATGGTGAGCTAACATTCAGAAATGAACATCGGCATCATCGGATCCGGTAACGTCGGAGGCACGCTCGGCACGCGCTGGGCGCGGGCCGGGCACCAGGTCATCTTCGGCTCGCGAGACCCCGGCTCGGATTCCATGAAGCAGCTCGTCGCCCAGGCCGGTCGTTCCGCGCGCTCGGCGACCCCGGCCGGGGCTGCCCACGAGAGCGACGTGCTTCTGCCTGCCACTCCCCGGTCCGCGGCAAAGGAAGTGCTGGGCTTGATCGGCGCGCTCGAGGGCAAGGTCCTCATTGATGCTATGAATCCCCTGCGCCCCGGCCTCGATGGCCTGCAACTCGGCACCACCACATCGGCCGCTGAGCAGGTGGCCGCATGGGCGGGCGGAGCGAAGGTAGTAAAGGCCTTCAACACCATTGGTTTCAATATCATGGCGGTTCCAGCCTTCGGCGCGGACCGGGCCGTGCTGTTCTATTGCGGCGACGACGCCGGCGCCAAACAAACGGTGAAACGGCTGGCGGAAGAACTCGGCTTCGACGCCGTGGACGCCGGACCCTCACCCAGGCGCGCCTCCTGGAACCATTCGCCCTCCTGTGGATTTCGCTCGCCTTCGGCGGCCTCGGCCGCGAGATCGCCTTTAAGCTGATGCGGCGCTGACTTCACCTAATTTTCGTGCCCATTCCCACATCTCGTGTGGTTCTGGCGTACGGTACAATATCTTGTATGCGTGCCGCTTTACTTTTCGCGGGAATGCGTTTAGGATGTTCTCATCCCCCCGAGAGAAGTCGTCATAGCTTTGCGTCCGGATAAAAGATCGGGCCGTCTACACTGAGAAGGGGGAGCACTCCGTTGCTGAGACTCAAGCGCGTCGAAATTCAGGGCTTCAAGTCGTTCTTTGACAAGACCGAAATGCGCTTCAACGGCACCGGCATCGCCGCCGTTGTGGGCCCCAACGGTTGTGGAAAAAGCAACCTCAGCGATGCCATCAGTTGGGTGCTGGGTGAGCAATCTGCCAGGCTGCTCCGTGGCGCCCGCATGGAAGACGTCATCTTCGCCGGTACGCGGGATCGCAAGGCGCTGGGCATGGCCACCGTCACCATGACCCTGGCGGACCCCGCCGTGCACGTCGAACTTCCCCTCAACGGACACGCCAACGGACACGCCAACGGGCACTCCAACGGGACCGCCCGGCCCCAGGACATCACCATCACCCGCCGGCTCTTCCGCAGCGGCGAGAGCGAATATCTCATCAATGGCAAAATCGCCCGCCTGCGCGATATCCAGGATCTGTTCCTCGGCACCGGCCTCGGTCCGGAAAGTTACGCCATCATCGAACAGGGCCGCATCGGGCAGATTCTCAGCAACAAGCCCTCGGATCGCCGTGGCGTGATTGAAGAGGCCGCGGGCATCGGCAAATTCAAAACGCGCAAACGGCTGGCCGAAGCGAAGCTGGAGGGCGCGAAACAGAATCTGGCGCGCGTCTTCGACATCCTGGAAGAAGTGAGCCGCCAGGTGAACTCGCTGAAGCGTCAGGCGGCCAAGGCGAAGCGCTACGACGAATATAAGACGGAGATGTTGCAGCTCTTGCGGCGTGCTCTCAGCGGGCGCTTCAAGACTCTGGAGCGCGAGACTGCAAAACCGTCATCGAGCTGAATCTCGCCACCACCGAATATCAGGCGCTCTCCGCGAAGGTTTCCCAGCAGGAAACCGAATACACCAGCCTGCAACAGGAAAGCTACCGGCTGGACGCCGAACTCACCGAAGCGCGCCAGCGTCTGGGCGAGTTGCGCGTGGATCAGGAACGCACCCGCGGGCGTCTGGAATCGCAGGCGGCGCAAATTGCCACCATCGAGGTGCGTCTGACGCAGGGCGAAACGGAAGGGCAGGAGCTGGCCAACCGGCAGCAGGAGAGCGAAGCTCTGCTGGAACGGCAGACGGCTTCGCTGGCGGAACTGGATGGCCAGACCGAAGCCGTGCGCCAGAAGCTGGCCGCCATGAACGTGGAGCGCGAGCGCCTGCAACAGCAACTACGGGAGCGCGCGCGCCGCATGGAAGCGGGACGGCAGCAGGTGCTGCGCATCCTCGGCGAAGCCTCTACGCTGAACAACCAGATCACCCAGATCGAAGGGTATCTGGCGGCCAACGAGCGCGACACCGCGCGAGTCCTCGTGGATGAAGAGAGCGCGGCGCGGGAGCTGGAGCGTTTGGCCGGCGTGAAGGCAGAGCTGTCCGAGCGCATGTCGGCGCGGCAAATGGAGCTGGCCGCCACTGCCGATCAGCGCCGGAACATCGATCAGGAACTGAACGACCGGCGTCACCGGGTATCCGAAATGCGCCGTGAACTCGATCAGCTTCGGGGCGAGGCCTCGCGCATGAAAGCCCGCAAGGACTCGCTCGAAGAAATCATCACCCATCGCTCCTACACCACCGAAAGCGTGAAACGGCTGTTCACCGCGGTCGACCGCGGCCAGGCGTCGGATCTCAAGCCGCTCGGCGTGCTGGCGGATTTCGTCGAAGTGGAACCCGGTTTCGAAAAGGCCACCGAAGAGTTCCTTCACGAAGAGCTCGAATACGTGGTGGTCAACGATTGGTCCGATGCCAGCCGCGGCGTGGAAGTAATGCGCGCCGGGCAGGACGGCCGGGCCACGTTTCTCATCCATCCCGCGGAGTGGCCGCAGCCTCGCGACCGGCACAATCTGGCCTTCGAACCCGGCATCACCGGACGCCTCGGCGATCGTCTCCGCCTCACCAACGGCCTGACCCACGCGCCTGCCGATCTCATCGCGCGCCTGGCGAATTGCTGGCTGGCCGAAGATCGTGAAACCGCGCAGCGCCTCGCCCCCGCCTGGCCCGATGCCTATTTCCTGTTGCCCGATGGCGTCAGTTATCACGGCTACGCGGTCACCGGCGGGAAGAAGACCGGCGCTGGTCCGCTGGCGCTCAAGCGCGAACTGCGCGAGCTGGCCGGGCTGGTGCAGCAGAAGCAGGCCGCTGTCGCCACCACCGAGGCGGGCATCGACGAACTGGACAAGGAAGTGGCCGCGCTGTCCGAGCAGGTGGAGCGCCTCCGCTCCGCCCAGCAGCAGCAGGAAAAAGAAGCGCTCGCGCTCGATCACGAATTCCGCAAGATGGGCGAAGAGTTCTCTCGGGCGCAATCGAAAGTGTCGGTTTCGCGCATGGAGTTGCAGCGTCTCGAAAAGGATCGGCTGCGTTCCATCGAGCAGCGCGACAGCAACACCACATTGCTCGCGGAAAAGCAGCAGGCCCAGATCGAGCAGGAGCGAGCCCTCGAAGAATCGCGCACCGAGCACGACGCGTTGCAGGCGCAGATGGCCGCCGTCGCCGAGGAACATTCCGCGCTGCGCGCCGATCTCGCCGGTTTCGAGGAGCGGCGCAGGGGCGAGCGGGCCGAGCAATCGCGGCTGGAGCAGCAGGTTCGCGAGCTGGCTTCGCGGCGCAACGAGATCGCCTTGGAGATAGAGCGCCTGGGGCTGGAACGCGCCCGGTTGCTTTCCGACAACATCGAGCTGGATGCGCGGTCGGCGCGGCTGACGGAAGAGATCGCCGCGCTGGAACAGCAGGTTGATACGCTCGCCGCGGGCGAAGCCGATCTGCGCGCCCGCCTCACTGCGCTCGACGAAGAGTTGAAGCATCTGCGTGCCGAGGTGCAGGCCGGAAACGAGAAGCGCTCCCAGATCGAGGTCGAGCTGGTCCGCAGGCAGGCCGAGCTGAAGTACATGGACGAAACCAGCCGCAAGGAGCTGGGCGTCGCCGTGGCCGAATTGGCCGCGGGCGAAGAGATCGCGCTCGAAGACGAAGCCCTGACCGAAGCCGAGCAAAAGGCAGCCGACCTGCGCGCGCGCATCGAGGCGCTGGGTCCCGTGAATCCGGAGGCGCTGGAACAATTCCAGGAAGCGCAACAGCGCTACGAGTTTCTCAACGTCCAGCGGCAGGATCTGCTGGATTCCATTCGCGACACCGAGAAAGCGCTGCATGAGATCGACGTGGAGTCGCGCAAGCGGTTCACCGAAGCGTACGCGGCCATCAACGAGCACTTCCGCGAAATGTTCGTGACGCTGTTTGGCGGCGGCGTGGGCGAGATGCGGCTCACCGACGAAGAGAACGTGGCCGAGTCCGGCATCGACATCGTCGCGTCGCCCCCCGGCAAGAAGCTGCAAAACGTGCTGCTCCTCTCCGGCGGCGAGAAGTCATTGACCGCGATGGCGCTGCTCATGGCCATCTTCCGCTACCAGCCGAGCCCGTTCTGCATTCTGGACGAAGTGGATGCGCCGCTGGACGAAGCCAACATCGAGCGGCTCACGCGCCTGCTGAAAGAGATGTCCATGCAGACGCAGTTCGTGGTCATCACCCACGCCAAGCGGACCATGGAAGCCGCGCAGTCGTTGTTCGGGGTCACCATGCAGGAGCCGGGAATTTCGCGCCTCGTGTCGGTAAAGTTTAATGGGACCAACGGCGTGCCCGCTCCGCCCGTGGCGCCTCCGGAACAAGCGGAAATGAGGATGTAGCCGAGCGCGAGGGAATCCGATCCTTCTCCAACTATCACGGGGGCCGGGCTTGTGCCGGTCCCCGGATTTGTTTATATGCTTGCCGCACTGCCGAAAATCGAGCTTCACCTGCATCTCGATTGCTCCCTCAGCTACGCGGCCGTGTCTCGTCTTGCCCCTGGCGTAACGCGCGAAGAGTACGCGAGCGATTACATCGCGCCCGCCCGCTGCACCAACCTGGCGGACTTCCTCGCGAGGTCTCCCAAGGGCGTCGGCCTGATGCAGGACGAAGCCGCGCTCCGCCTCGTGACGGAAGATGTTTTCCTGCAATTGAAGGCCGACAACGTGGTGTACGCGGAGATTCGCTTTGCGCCTCTGCTGCACCTGGAGCGTGGATTAAAGGCCGAAAGGGTCGTCGCCGTCGTGAGCGAGACCGCCGAACGGATGAGCGCCGAAACGGGCGTGGATTCGCGCCTGATTCTGTGTACGCTCCGCCATTTCACTGAACAGCAGAGCATGGAGACGGCGCGGCTCGTGGAGTTGTATCGTGGCAGCCGCGTAGCCGCCATCGACCTTGCCGGCGATGAGGCCGGCTACCCGATAGCGGCGCACGTAAGAGCGTACGAGTACGCCAGGGAGCGCGGCCTATTCAGGACGGCTCACGCCGGCGAGGGGTGCGGCCCGGAGAGCGTTTGGGAAACGCTCCGTCTGTTGTATCCCACGAGGATCGGACACGGCACCCGCGGCATCGAGGACCCCGAACTCGTCGCCCATCTCCGCGGCCACGCCATTCACCTTGAGCTCTGCCCGTCTTCCAACGTGCAAATCATCCCCTCCATCGGCGAGTTGCAGGGTCACCCAATCGATAAGCTGTACCGCGCCGGTGTTCCGCTCAGCATCAGCACGGACAGCCGCATGCTCACGCCAACCACGCTCACCAGGGAGTATGAGCAAGTGAACCGCGTATTCGGCTGGGGCGTTAACGAATTCCTGCAAACAAATCTAATGGCGGTCGAGGCGGCGTTCGTGGGTGAAGCGGAGAAGGGGAAGCTGCGGAAGTCGCTGGTCGCGGCGTATGGCAACACAAGGGCGGTCACGCCCGAAGGTTGGTAATGGGCAAGGCATCTGTCGCCCTCCTGCTAATTGGGGGTGCTCTTCACCTGATTGCGCTGATGGTTCTGTTTCGTATGACTATCAAGCTGAATAGCGTACTGCCGCCAAGGAAGAGGATTCAGGTATTCGAGTTTCGGAATCACATTTCGGAGATCAGACGCGTCTATGAGGGCTCGTTTCCAGAGGGTGCGCTCTCAAATGCGTGGCTGATGCTGACAGTAGGTGGGGTACTGGCATGCGCCGCCGCTGTCGTGGTCGAGCTGTTTAGAACTTCAAAGCACCTGTAACTAACGAAGAACCCGTTGGGGCGGCCTCAAAGGGGTGCCGCTCGTCCTTCACGTATTTTACGTGTAAACTAAGTAAGGGCTGCATATGAGGAAACAGAACGTCACGCTCGCGCTGGACAGGGAGCTTCTTAAGAAGGCGCGCGTCTGGGCTGCTCAGCGCGGAACCAGCATTAGCGCGATGCTCGCGGACGAATTGCAGAAGATCGTCGCGAGAGAGAACGCCTGGGAGCAGGCGAAGATTAGTGCGCTGGCCCTGCTGGATTCCCCATTTCATCTCGGTGGAGCAAGGGCCGCTAAACGAAACGACCTCCATGACCGGCAACGCCTTCGTTGACTCCAATATCCTGATCTACGCTCATGACGTGGACGCCGGGGCGAAACAGAAACGCGCCGCGGATCTCTTGCGGGACCTTTGGAGTACGCGCGCCGGAAGGTTGAGCACACAGGTGCTGCAGGAGTTCTACGTGAACGTCACGCAGAAGATCAAGGCGCCATTGAACCAAAACGCAGCGCGCGAAGTGATCCGCACCTACACTCCCTGGGTCAGATCATGGATCACGCCAGCCACGGTGGTTCGGGCTTCGGAGATCGGCGAGATATGGAAGGTGTCATTCTGGGATGCCATGATTCTTGCGGCTGCTGAACAAAACGAGGCCGCTCAGTTGTTCAGCGAGGACCTGAATCACGGCGAGGTGATTGCGGGCGTGAGGGTTGTGAATCCGTTTCTGTAATCGGTATCCCTCACCGGAAATCATGCGAAGGCACAGCCTCCTCCGCCACATGCAGCGCAACCATGTGCGAGACCTTCACCGTCACCACATTATCGATATTCTGCAATTCTCCCTCAATTAACAAATAAGCATTCTCCAGTAATATCACGCGATACTCCGCATAAACATCCGGCATAACCACTCCATTGGACACCCCGGTCTCATCCTCCACGCTCAGAAACACCAGGCCCTTCGCCGTCCCCGGCCTCTGGCGGCAAATGACGCAGCCAGCCGTACGCACGCGCCGGCCATCGGGCACGCTCTTCAGTTCGCTCGCGGGCACCACCCCCAGTTCGTTCATGCGCTCGCGATGGAATGCCATCGGGTGCCGGCCAATCGTCAGATGCGTGCGCCGGAAATCCGTGTTGAGCCGCTCGGAATCGGTCATCTCCGCCAGCGGACCCGGGTCCGGCACATCGGCCCGCTCAGCCGCAAACAAAGGGCCCGCGGGGCGCATCGCCAGCTCTGCCTGCCACAGCGCGTCGCGCCGGTGAATGCCGTTGATGAAATTCAGCGCGCCCACTTCGGCCAGTGCCCGCAGTTCGTCCTTGCGCAGTCCGGGCACGCGGTCCACCAGATCCTGAATGCCGGTGAACGGCCGCGCGCGAAGAATCTCCCGGGCCGTCACCTCGCGCACGCCCTTCACATAATTCAGCCCCAGCCGGACGCACTTCGATCCGCCGTCGTCTTCTATCGTGCAAAGCCAGTCCGAGCGCGTCACATCGATGGGCCGGAAATGCAAACCGTGCCGCTGCGCGTCTTTTACCAGCGTGGCCGGCGCATAAAACCCCATGGGCTGATTATTCAGCATGGCCGCCGTGAAAGCCGCCAGATAATGGCACTTCAAATACGCGCTGGCATAGGCCAGCAACGCGAAGCTGGCCGCGTGCGATTCCGGAAAACCGTACAATGCGAACGAAGAAATCGACTGAATAATCGTCTCCTGTGCCTTCGCGGAAATGCCGTTCGCATCCATGCCGGCGCGCAGCCTCACGGCGATTTCGCGCATGCGCGCTTCCGATCGCTTGAAGCCCATGGCCCGTCGCAAATCCTCCGCTTCGCCTCCCGTAAAATTAGCCACGATCATGGCCATCCTTAATAACTGCTCCTGAAACAGTGGCACTCCCAGTGTCCTTTCCAGCACGGGCTGGAGCAGGGGATGCGCGTACTCCACCTTCTCTCGCCCCTGCCTTCGCCGCAAATACGGATTGAGCATCTGGCCCACAATGGGCCCCGGCCGGATAATGGCCACCTGCACCACAATGTCGTAGAAACGCTGCGGGCGCATGCGCGGCAGGCAGGACATCTGCGCGCGGCTCTCCACCTGAAACATGCCGATGGTGTCGGCGTTCTGCAGCGCCGCGTAAACCAGCGTGTCCCCGGCCGGCAAATGCGCCAGGCTCACCTCTTCGCCGTACGACTCGCGAATCAGCCGCGTGGAATCGTACAGCACCGCCATCATCCCCAGCCCCAGCAGATCCACCTTGACGATGCCCATATCGGCGCAGTCTTCCTTGTCCCACTGCACGATCACGCGGCCCGGCATCGTTGCGGGCTCCAGCGGAACCACGGAATCGAGCTGGCCCTGGCAAATCACCATACCGCCGGAATGCTGGCCCAGGTGGCGCGGCAGATCCTGAATGCTGGTGTACAGCTCGAGAAATTTCGAGACCAGCGGGTCGTCGGGCGAAAACCCGGCGGCGCGAAACTGGCGCTCGGCGGTCTCCGCCGGGTCGTTCCATTCCCACGTGGAGATCATGGTGGAGAGCCGCCCCAGCGATTCCTCGTCGAACCCCAGCACCTTGCCAAGGTCGCGCACGGCCGAGCGTCCGCGGTACGTAATGACATTGGCGGTCATCGCCGCGCCCAGCCGGCCATAGCGCTCGTACACGTATTGAATCACCTGCTCGCGTTTGTCGCCGCTGGGCAGGTCCAGATCGATGTCCGGCCACTCGCCGCGCTCTTCCGAAAGGAAGCGCTCGAAGAGCAGATCCATGGCCACTGGGTCCACCGCGGTAATGCCCAGCGCATAGCAAACCGCGCTGTTGGCGGCCGAACCGCGCCCCTGCGCCAGAATATCGTTGCGGCGGCAGAACTCGACAATGTCCCAGACAATGAGGAAATAACCCGCCAGATCGAGCTTTGCGATCAGCGCCAGCTCGCGCTCAATCTGCTTGCGCGCGCGTTCGTGATACGGACGGAAACGATTGCGCGCGCCTTCATCAGTGCGCTTTTCGAGAAATGAATTCATGGTTTCGCCGCCGGGCACGGGGTATCGCGGGAATTCGTAGCCGAGATCGGCCAGTGTGAAACCGAGCCGCGCGGACAGCTCGCGCGTGTTGGCGATAGCCTCGGGCAGATCGGAAAAAAGACGCGCCATCTCGCGAGCGTGTTTGAGGTGGCGCTCCGAGTTGCGCGCCAGCAGGCGCCCGGCCTCCGCGATCTTCACTTTGTGCCGCACCGACGTCAGTGCGTCCTGCACCTCGCGCGCGCGTGGCGTGGCATGCGATACGCCATTGGTGGCCACAATCGGGAGGCCGTGCGCGCGGGCAATGTCCACCACGGCCTGATTGCGCGCTTCTTCGGAGCGGTCGTAGTGGCGCTGCAACTCGGCATAGATATTCTTTTGTCCAAAGATGCGCAGCAGACGGTCCATACAGCCAGGCGTGAAATCGAGCGGGCCGTCGTCGCCGCCGGTCAGCAGGACCAGGCCTTCGGAGAACTCGGCGAAATCGTCGCTGGTGGCCGCGCCTTCCCCCTTTGGTGAGCGCAGCTTCATGCGCGTGATCAGGCGGCAAAGGTTCTGATAGCCGGTGCGATTTTCCGCCAGCAACGGATAGCGGTGTCCGTCGGCGCCGCTGATCTCCGCGCCGATGTGCGCGCGAATTCCGGCCTTCGTCGCCGCCTGATGAAAACGTACCGCCCCGGAAATGTTGTCGTGGTCGAGCAGGGCAACGGCCGGCATCTGCAACTCGGCCGCGCGCGCAACCAACTCCTCGGGCAGAGAAGCAGCTTCCAGAAAGCTGAATGCGGAGCGCGCATGCAACTCGACGTAGGGCAGGGCCATGCCCTGCCTCCGGGCCGGTTGCAACTCTGCAGCTTTGTGGGGCAGGTTTCCAACCTGCGGCCGATTTTCAATCGGCCACAATTCAGTCATACGCGCCCTCCACCAGCCAGCGCCCATCGGGCTCCCTGCAAATCCGATACAGCGCGCCATCGTTCAGCGCCACATCCCATTCATCGCGATTCCACGGCGTCAGCGTCCACCATTCGCCGGAAGTGCGCCAGGGTCCGGCGGCGCTCACAATGCAGCCATAAATGCCAGGCGCGGTGAGGCGCGCGGGCCGCTCCTCCCGCAGTTCCACCTTGGCCGGAAGCGCCGGCCGGAAATAGCGAAACCCCACATGTACAACCACACTCGTGAATCTTTGCGGGTGGGGCAGGGCCATGCCCTGCGGCGAATCCCCGGCCCGCCTGTCGATTTGGGCAGCCAATCCCGCCGTCAGTCGAAAAGGCGCGGGCCGGTGCGTGTCCAGCAACTCCGGCACGCCCACATTCGCCTCCCCCACCAGCCCGCGAATGCGCGCCAGCGTCAGCTCCAGCTTGTCCGGCGCGGGCGCCTGCGGGATGAACAAGCCATGCTGGAAGCGCCGCGGCTCCACCGGGTTCAACGCCACCGCCACCGCGGTCATGGCCGCCTGCGGGGGATGCGCCTCCAGGTCCATCTGCAGCAGCTTCAACAGGGCCCGCCCGTCGCGCATGGGCATCGGCAGCAGCAGCGTGCGCACGTACTCGCTGCGGTCGTCGAGCGAAAGCGTCACCCGAATTTCGTTAGTGGCCAGGCCATGCGCCACCAGCCGGTCGCACTGGTCATTAAGGATGCGCGCCAGCAGGAACAGCAGTGGCTCCAGCAATTCGATGGGATGGTCCAGCGCGATGCGGTCCGCATAAATTTCCGGCGGTTTCCGGATCTGCAGTGGCCGGCGGATAGCCCCCCGCGCGAGCCGTTGCAGCGCCAGCGCCCGCTCTCCCATCCGCCCGGCCAGCCCGTTTTCCGGAAGCGCGGCGAGGTCGCCCAGCGTGCGAATGCCCCACGCCATGAAGGTGTCCAGCAGATCCGGCTCGATGGGCAGGCTCTCCAGCCCAAGGTCGGCCAGCGCGCCCGCCGCGTCCCGAATAATGGTTATGCCCGAAAAATTGTGCGCGGCCAGCAACGCGGCATCGGGGGCCGCGGCCAGCGCGACATTGGCCCGCCGGCCAGACTCCTCCCATACCGCGCGTGCGATCTGCTCCGGCCCGCCCAGCAGCCGCTCCACGCGGCCCGCGTCGAAAATGGCGGTGTCCGCCGACGTAAGTTCGCACCATGGTGAGAACCGCGCCGCCAGCGCCGCCGCCTCATCATGATGTACGCAGCAAAACATCGATCTTCGCCCGGCCTCGTCCCACCGGCTTGCGCGGCGTCACGCCAATCCCCATCCCGCGAAACAGCTCGAACCCCGGCGCGCCCCTCCAGTGCGCGGCGTCGCGTTCCAGATCCAGCATCAGCGCCGCGCAGGATCGCGCCATCGCGTTCTTCTCCACCAGCGCCAGGATCGTCGGCGTGTTCTCAATGGCCCGTCGAAACCGATACCAGTAAGAAATTGGGATGCGATTTGCCGCCCGCTCGGAAATGCGCGCCAGATCGAGCAGCACCACGCCAAACCCGCCCGCGTGCAGGATGGCATCGGCCGCTTTGAAGGCGTGCTCGGCGTTGCCGCCGCAGCGCACCCACAGCAGTTGCGGCAGCACCGTGCCGGCCTGCTCGGCCGAGACCGGGTCAAAGGCGTCCGAGGTGTCAATGTGGCAGCAGATCTCGCCCCGTGTGGTGGCGGCCGCCAGCAGCGCATTGGCCAGCGTGGTCCGCCCCGACGATTCCGGGCCGGCGATCTCGGTGATGCCACCGCGCGGGAAACCTCCTCCGGTGAGGGCGTCGAGGTTAGGGATTCCCGACGCCAGCATCTCCCGCGGAGACACCTCGAACGTGGCGGTTATAGCGGCAAGCGGGTTCATGCACTTCGCCTTTTATTCGCCTTGTAAGATTGTGCGCCTGGGGCGGGGAAATGTCAATGGTACGTCTCAACGTGAGCGTTCCTTCCGGGGGACCTGCTCATCGCCGCAACAAGCCGTCCATCCATGTCTTCTGTACAGGTTCGAGCAAGCGCCGGCCGTCCGGGTGCTAACTGAATCCCGAGATTTCGTTAACGTACGCAGACAGATCCATGGGCGCGAGTATTTTCTCCGCGCCGCTCCTCACATCAATGCTTGCCGCGTTCGTCGGATTTCAGAATCCGCAGCACGGTGAGTATGGTGCTCCAGCTGCGCGTTGTCGCGGGCGCCCCAAAGACCCTGTCAATCTGGCCGAGACAGCCAATTGTCTTCATGTGGCGGCGGTACACCCCATACACCAGACGATTCTTCGAGCCAATGATTCGCACCAGCCACTCCCCACCTTCGGGAAGATCGATAGGAAGAGGAACTCTGCGCCGTCCAGTCTCCGCCAGGATGCTCACAAATGGAACGGCATCTGCGGGCGGTGGCTCAGTTCCAAACGGATTGGCCATTTCCAATCGAATCAGATCACGGCCCTCGCAAAAAGCGATTGTTGCTTCAAACGGCAGCTTCCGGCGCAACTCGGCAAGGAACTGTGCGCGCAACCCGGGCTTGCGAATCACCAGCGTGCCCGCGGCGCCCACGTTCACGGCATCGTAGACGCCCAGTTCCCTGGCGAGCACGCTCGGACGAAAAGCCCGGTGTCCTCCAACGTTGATACCCCGGAAGAAAACGATCAAAGCCATGCTGCCCTTGCCAACCCCTCACCTACTCATACCGCAGCGCTTCCATGGGGTCCAGCTTCGAGGCCCGGCGCGCCGGCAAAAAGCTCGCCAGCGCTGCAACCCCCGCCAGCAGCCCCACAGCCACAACCAGGGTCAGCGGATCGTGCGGCTTCAATCCAAAAGCAGCGACGCCGCCCCGCGCGTCACCACCAGCGACAGCGCCGTCCCCGCCGCCACTCCAATCGCCACCAGCCACATCGCCTCCCGCATCACCATCTCCACCACCTGCCCGCGGCCCGCGCCCAGCGCCAGGCGAATGCCAATCTCGTTCCTCCGGCGCGCCACCACATACGAAATCACGCCATACAATCCCACCGTCGTCAGCACCGCGGCCAGCAACCCGAAGAAGCCGGAAAGCATGGCCATCAGCCGCTCCCGCACCATCCCGTCGCGAATATTCCTTTGGAAATCGGTGAACCGCAGGATCACCTCCGGATGATGCGCGGCAATCCGATGTTTCACCGCCGCCATCACTATCGGCGTGCCCTCGCTCGACCAGATCATCATCGCGGTCCACGGTCCGTGAGCCGGGAACTGCGACGCCGGCGCAAAGGTCATGGGCCGCATCCCGCTGCGCACCGAGTTATAGCGAGTGTCCGGAATCACCCCCACAATCTGGTATTCCGTGGCCGGATAATCCGGTTCCTCAACCGTGCGCAGCGTCCGTCCCAACGGATTGGCGCCACTCAGGAACCGGCGGACAAACGTCTCGTTCACCACTGCCACTCGTTGCGATGCCGAGGTGTCGTTCTGGTTGAAATCGCGTCCCGTGAGCAGCGGAATATTCATGGTGTGGAAGTATCCCGGGCTCACCCACGTGAACTGCGATCCCCCTTCCACCGGGCCCACGTGTATCTGATGGCCCCAGCTTCCGCCCGTCAGCGGGACCATCGTCGTGGTGGCGGCGTCGGCAATCCCCGGCGTCGAGCGCACCTCCTCGAGCAGCTCGCGCTTGAACTCCTCATTGCGCTCCGGTGGCACGTGCGAAAACGGGTAGCCGACAAAAGCCACGGTGATGCCGCTCTCGCGCATGCCCGGGTCCAGCGTGATCAGGTTGCGGAAGCTGCGCACAAACAGCAGCGCGCCCACCAGCAGCACCAGGCACACCGCAATCTGCGCTGCCACCATCACACGCCGCAGTGTGAAGCGCTCCCGTGTGGCGGTCAGCCCACGGCCGCCCGCTTTCATGGCCGACACCGGCTCGGCGCGCGTGGCTCTCGCCGCCGGCAAAACTCCAAAGACGACACATGTGAGCGTCGCCACCGCGGCCGCGAACAACAGCACGCGCCAGTCGGTATCCATCGGCAGGTTCACCATGCCGGTTTCGGTGGAGAGCGACCACACCAGAACGCGGCTCAACGCCTGCGCAAGGCCAATTCCCAGTACCGCGCCAATCCCCGCCAGCAGCGCGCTCTCGGCCAGCATCTGCCGCAGCAAACGCCCGCGCGAAGCTCCCAACGCCAGCCGGACGGCCATCTCCCGCTCGCGCGCGCTGCATCGTGCAAGAATCAGATTCGCCAGGTTCACGCAGGCGATCAGCAGAACCAGGCCAGTGATCCCCAGCAGCAGCCACAGCGAGAAATCGTACGCGGTTCGCAGCGCGCTCACGCCGTTCCCCGCCGGATATGCTGCCAGGTGAAATCGCTTGTACCGGCTGGCTTCCGCTGCCGAATAGCCGGTAATCGCCGTCGCCTCGAGAAGACCCGGGCTGATCGCGTTAAAGTGCGCCGACGCCCGCTCCATGGTCCATCCCGGCCGTAGCCGCCCCATCACGCTCACATCGAAGCTGTCGCGCCGCAGCGGCCCGTTCGGCTGGCAGAAGGGCAGAGCGATGTCAAAGCGGTCGCCCACCACCATGCCGAAGAACTCCGGCGGCGTCACCCCAATCACGGTCGTCAACTGGCCGTCCACCTTCAGCGTGGCGCCGGGCCCGATCTCACGCCCGCCCATCTCGCGCTGCCAGTAGGCGTAGCTGACCACCGCGTTGGACCCCGGACAAGCGCCCTCGTCCTCCGCTCCGAGAAGCCGTCCGCGCCATGGCTGCACTCCCAACGTGCGGAAGAAATCGCCGGTCACGTAGAGTCCGCTGACAGGCCGCATCTCCGTTCCATCGCCCACCATGTCGCCGTTCATGCTCCAGGCGAACACGCCGGAGAACGCCTTCTGCTGCGCTTTGATCTCCTGCCAGAGCGGACGCGTCAACTCGCCGTAGCTCTGGTTGACGCCCATTCCTCCGTTGCCGCCCCGAATTCGAACCTCGGCCAACTCCCCAGGGTCGCGCACCGGCAGGCTGCGCAGCCGCACGGCGTCAAGCAATTGGAAAATGGCCGTGTTCGCGCCAATCCCCAGCGCCAGCGAAAGAATAGCCACGGCGGCGAAGCCCGGGCTCAGCCGCAACAAGCGCAGTCCATAGCGCAGGTCCTGCCAGACGCTCTCCATCCACCCGATGGTGTTCATGCGGTAAATCTCCTCTCGAATCAGTGTGGGATTGCCGAACTTCCGCCGAGCCGCCGCCGCAGCATCGCCCGTACGGGATCGAGCCTCGCGGTCTCCCCAGACGATACGAGCGAACCGCAAGAAAGTTCCGAACTTTTCCGTGGATATCAGTAAACGAACCGCGACGGTGACGGAGCGGCTAAAATTTCAGGCCAAACTTTCAGGCCTTGCCGCGCCGCGCCAGCAACAGCATAATGATCCCAAACGCCAGCATGGCCAGACCGCACCACAGGTTCACCTGTGGCGTCGCCAGCGGCGGACCCGTGGTTACCAGAAAAAACGCAATCAGGAGCATCACGCCCAGGATCACGAAGAACGAGCCGATCGGAACGCGCAGGTCATCCATGTGTGTTTACCAGAACCAGAGGTTGAAAAGAATGCAGGCAATGCCCACGATAACGGCCAGCAGAATGGGCCGCTTGTACCAGGGAACGTTGATCTCCACGGGAATCTTCGTATAACCGTAGACCAGGTTTTCCAGCTCCCCCACCGGCTTCGGCTTCGTCATCAGGCTCACCAGAACCGTGAAAACAAGGCAGGCCGTGAATGCCAGAATCGCAATCCAGAAATTCTGGGCCATCGCTGAAGGGAATGTCTGGATGGCGCCGAACCAGCCGCCCGTTCCCTCCGCCGTGGTGAAGCCCAGCGTCAGCGTGGCCGCGGTCTCGCCGGCCACCAGTCCCGCGAAGGCGCCATGGCCCGTCGTCCTCCGCCAGAACATGCCCAGCAGGAATGTGGCGAACAGCGGAGCGTTCACGAACCCGAACACCAGTTGCAGAAAGTCCATAATGTTGTTGGATCGCGCCGCCCAGTATGCCGCCCCGATGGAAAGAAACACGCCCACCACGGTGGTGATTTTGGCCACCTTGAAGTAATGCGCGTCGGACGCATCCTTCTTGATGTAGCTCTGATAAATGTCGTACGTGAAAACCGTGTTGAACGCCGTGACATTCCCCGCCATCCCCGACATGAACGAAGCAAACAGCGCCGTGAGCCCCACCCCCAGCAGGCCGGACGGATAAAACTGCGCCATCAGATTAGTGAGCACCAGGTTGTAATTGAACGTGTCGCCCTTGGCCACCATGATGCCGGGCACATTCATCTGATGGAGAGCGATGGCGGCGATCCCGGGTACGATAACGATCACCGGCATCAGCATTTTCGGGAACGCGGCAATCAGCGGCGTCAGTCGCGAAGACGCCATCGAGTTAGCGGCCATCGCGCGCTGCACCACCAGGAAGTTACAGCACCAGTAACTGCACCCCAGCACCCAGCCGAGCCCGAATAACATGCCGAACCACTCCACCCCCATCATGTTGGACGACGCATGGCCCATGTATTTCCACGTGTGCGTCATCACGTCCGGATTCTGCGCGAACTGCGTATGCCCGGCCATCCAGGCGGTGGTCCGCGCGGTTACGCCTGCCCAGCCGCCGGCCTTCATCACCGCCATAATCGAAAGCGGCGCGAAGCCCAGCACAATCAGAAAGAACTGCAGCACCTCGTTGTAAATAGCGCTGGTAAGTCCGCCTAAGTAGGTGTACGCGAGAACGATGGCCGCCGAGAGCAGCACGGACTGTGTGAAACTCCAGCCCAGCACCAGTTGAAACAGCAGCCCCAGCGCGTACATCGAAATGCCCGACGAAAAGATAGTCATCACCGCGAAAGTAATTGCGTTGAACCCGCGCGTCTTCTCGTCGAAGCGCAGCTTCAGATACTCCGGTGCGCTGCGCGCGCGGCTGCCGTAATAAAACGGCATCATGAAGACGCCCAGGATGATCATTCCCGGAATCGCTCCCAGCCAGTAAAAGTTGCAGGTGAGCATCCCGTATTTAGCGCCCGAAGCCACCATCCCAATCACTTCCTGCGCGCCAAGGTTGGTGGCGATGAAGGCCAGGCTGGTCACCCAAACCGGGATGGAATGGCCGGAGGTCAGGAACTCCGCCCCGGTCTTGACTCGCCGCTTCACCAGCCAGCCAATGCCGAGCACGTAGACAAAATAAGTCGCGAGAATAATGTAATCGATCACGCCTGGTTTCATAGGTTCACCGAGCTACTGTACCTCTGCTCCTGAAAATCCTCCCAGCCCAAGTGGGGCAGGATTGTATCCTGCGGCCGACTTTCAATCGGCCTGCTCCTGAAAATCCTCCCAGCCCAAGTGGGGCAGGGCCACGCCCTGCCAGGGCCCGTGGGGCAGAATTCTATCCTGCGGCCCGACTTTCAATCGGCCCCCGGCTTCCGCAGCCTCTCCGCGGCGGCCTCCGGAGTAATGTCCCGCTGCGGCATGCCCAGCATCTCAAACCCCGTCATAAATTTACGCACTGTAGCCGAGCGCAGCAACGGCGGATAGTAGTGCGCGTGCAAATGCCATTCCGGATGATCCCGCCCATCCGTCGGGCTCAAGTGAAAGCCCATGGTATACGGAAACGACACCTCAAAGAGCTGGTCATACTTCGTCGTCAGCCGCTTCATAATGTCGGCCAAGGCATCGCGCTCCGCGGAATCCAGCTGATCCAGCGCACCCGCGTGGCGCCGGCTCAGCAGCATCACTTCAAATGGCCACACCGCCCAGAACGGAACCAGCGCCGTGAATCCTTCGTTCTCGCAGACAATGCGCTCGCCCCGTGCCCGCTCGGTCGCCAGATAATCGCACAGCAGACAACTCCCCCGCCCGGACAGCCACTCCGCCTGCGAAGTCTGTTCTTTGGCGATCTCATTGGGAAGATGCGCCGTCGCCCAGATCTGGCAATGCGGATGTGGATTGCTCGCGCCCATCATCTCGCCGCGGTTCTCGAAGATCTGAACGTAGTTGATAAACGGCTGAGATCCAATTCCCGCGTATTCATCGGCCCACACGTCGATCACCGCCCGCACTGCCGCCGGCTCCATGCGCGCGATCGTAAGATCGTGCCGCGGCGAGAAACAGACCACCTTGCAAATACCGCGCTCGTTCTCCCACACCAGCAGATCCGCGTCGGCGCCAGCCTCTTCTGGCGTATCCGGCATCAGTGCCGCGTAATCGTTAGTGAAGACGAACGTGTTCGTGTAATTCGGATTGCGCGCTCCGCCCGCCCGCGCGTTGCCGGGGCAGAGATAGCATTGCGGGTCGTATGCAAGCGCCGTCGCGGTCTTGCCCTTTTCCACCTGACCCTGCCACGGCCGCTCGGCCCGATGCGGCGACACCAGTACCCATTCACGAGTCAGCGGATTGAACCGGCGATGAGGGTGAGTTGAAGAGGCCACGGGTTGCGACGGGGCACGTTGAAGGGTACAGTCTACCACGCGTTCCCCGCGCTGGACTCCAACTATAGTATGAGGCGCTAGAGCAAGTCCTCGCGTCCGGCCTTCTCCAGCATCTTCACCAGCGTGCCAACGTCCTGGGCGCGGCTTCGGTCGGCAATGAGCAAGGCGTCGGGCGTGTCCACCACCACCAGATCCTTTACGCCCAGCAACGCCACCAGACGGCCTCGCGCGTCCACGTAGTTGCCGCTGCTGTCATGCAACAGCAATTCGCCCATCGCGGCGTTTGCCGATGCGTCGTGCGCCAGCAGTTCATACACGGCGTTCCAGCTCCCCACGTCGTTCCAGCCGATATCGTCGGCGGCCACGCCCACCACGCCTTCCGCGCGTTCCAGTACTGCGTAGTCAATGGAAATGTTCTCGCACAGCGGAAAGGTTTCACGCAGCTTCGTCCGGAACCCGCGGCTATCAAATGGGGGCAGGGAAGCCAGAACGGTAGCCATCTGCGGGCGATGCCGCCGGAGCGCGTCCAGCAGCACCGGCGTCTTCCAGAAAAACATGCCCGCGTTCCAGTAGAAGTTCCCCGCCGCCACGAATCGCTTCGCCGTCTTCTGGTCCGGCTTCTCCCGGAACCGCAGCACCGGCGCGGGCTCTGTCGATCCAGCCTTCGTGCCGCGCGGAAACTCAATGTAGCCGTACCCGGTCTCCGGCCAGCGCGGCTGAATACCCAGCACCGCCATCTTCCCCTCGGCCGCGCTCCGCATCGCTGCGCGCACCAGCCGAAGGTAACGCGCGGGTTTCGCGATGTAGTGGTCGGCGGGAAAAACGCCCATCACGGCGTCCGGGTCCAGCGAGTTCAGAATGTGCGCTGCCAGGCCGATGCAGGGCGCCGTATTGCGCGCGGCCGGCTCGGCCAGAATCTGCCTCTTCGGAACCTCCGGAAGCTGCCGCACAATCTCGTCGCGCAGGAAATCGTTGGTGATAATCCAGATTCGCTCCGGTGCCAGCACCGGCTTGAGACGGTCCACCGTCTGCTGAATCAGCGACCGCTCGCCCATGAACCGCAGCACCTGCTTGGCCGTTCGCCGCCGGCTGCGCGGCCAGAAGCGAGTGCCCCGCCCGCCGGCCATGATGACCCCGTAATAGTTGGATTTCATGTGGTTGGGACAGACGAGTGCGTCCCCGAAAGGCAAATCCCAGCCACCGTTCCCAGACTCACCGTGGACGCACCCGTCTGTCCCGCTCTCCACACCCTGGGACATACGAGTGCGTCCCCGACAGGTAAATCCCAGCCACCGTTCCCGGACTCACCGTGGACGCACCCGTCTGTCCTTCGTGGACGCACCCGTCTGTCCTTCGTGGACGCACCCGTCTGTCCTTCGTGGACGCACCCGTCTGTCCTTCGTGGACGCGCCCGTCTGTCCCAACGCGTCCACCCCACGCCCGCCTACTGAAGCGGATACCCCTCCACCAGGCGCATCGTCCGTTCCCAGCGCGTCTTGGTGAAAAAATGCTCCGCCAGATCGACAAAGTGGTGCAAGTTGTAGTCCTTCAAGTCCTCCGTCGGTGCATCGTAAGACCACAGGATGATAGCCGGCTTCCCGATGATGTTCTCCCGTGGCACCAGACCCCAGTAGCGGCTGTCCAGCGAGTTATCGCGATTGTCGCCCATGGCAAAGTAATACCCCGGCGGCACCACCAGTTCGTCGTTCACCACGTTATCGTGCAGCATGGCGATGGCGCGATCATACATCTTCTCGTCGTAAGCGTACTCGGGCTGGCCCACCGGGAAGTTGTCGCGGTAGGGATCGTAATCCGGCCGGATATGGATCACGTAAGGCTCCGCGGGCATGTGGCCGTTCAGCCAGAGCTGCTTGTTGATCAGCTTGATATGATCGCCGGGCACGCCGATCGCGCGCTTCACGTAATTCTCTTCCAGCAGGGTGGGGTGGCGGAATACGATGATGTCGCCCCGCTTCACGTCGCGATACGGCAACAGATGCCTGCTCAACGCGCCCGGCGGGGAGTAAGCCAGCTTGTCTACGATCAGATGGTCGCCGGTAAGCAGCGTGTTGTGCATCGACGAAGTGGGGATGGCCATCACCTGCGCGACAAATGTCGTGGCCCAGATCAGGATCAGAATGGTCCACGCCCATTCGGCCACGAATCCGCGCGCGGGCGGCGCCGCTTTTGCCGTGGGAGCCTTCCTGACGGCGGCCTGCTTCGCCTTTTCGCTATTAGTTGCGGTAGCCATGAATTAACAGGAACGTCCGGTTCCAGCGGGTCCTTGTGAAAAAGTGTTCGAACACATCAGTAAGATGACGTATCGGGGACTGATCCGTTAAGTCCTCGGTGGAAGCGGCGTACGACCAGTAAACCACCAGCGGCTTACCAATAATGTTATCGCGCGGCACAAATCCCCAGTAGCGGCTGTCGAACGAGAAATCGCGGTTATCCCCCATCGCGAAATAGACGTCCGGCGGCACCACCACTTCACCGTGTACGACGTCGTTCTGCAGCATGGTCTCCGCCGGAGCCTCGAGGTGCGTTTCCGGGTCGCTGGGGAAGTTGTCGCGATATCCCTGCACGTAATCCGTCTTATGGTAGACGTACGGCTCTTCCAGCTTCACCCCGTTGCGGAAAACCTGCTTGTTCACGATGCGGATGTGGTCGCCGGGCACGCCAATCACCCGTTTCACGAACGTCTGCTTGATGTCCACCGGATATCGGAAAACGATGATGTCGCCGTGCTGGGGCTCGCGGAGCGGCAGGATATGCCGGCTGACGATTCCGGACGGGCCGAATGCCATCTTGTCCACCAGCAGATGATCCCCAATCAGCAGCGTGTCTTCCATGGATCCCGTGGGGATCACGAACGCCTGCACCAGCATGGTCGTGAGAAAGACCAGCAAAAGAATGGTGATCGTCCACTCGGCGATGCTGCTGCGGGAATCCTCCGGCTCTGCGGGAGCCTCCGCCGGGGCGGCGTCGACAGGCTGCAGGGGCTGTTCGAGCGCGCTGGTTTCCGTCTGCTCCATCGATTCGCCCATCGGCCGGTTCCTTCAGTGTAACAGGGCTTTGGCAAGACGCCCGGCCGCCCTCTGTTCTATAATGATGAGGTCAGTTTCGGTTGCCCGGAACTCCAGACGATATAGTTATGCTCACGGTTATTTTGACCATCATTCACGTGCTGGTGTGTGTTTTCATGGTGGTTGTCGTTCTGCTGCAGAGCGGCAAGGCCGCCGACCTCGCCGGCGCATTTGGCGGCATGGGGTCGCAGACCACCTTTGGCCCGCGCGGCACGGCCACGGCGCTCTCCAAGGCCACGGCGATCGCGGCGGTTCTGTTCATGGTGACGTCGCTCTCGCTGGCGATTCTGGCGACGCGCAGCCGCGGCAGCGAGTCCAGCATCCTGGACAGCCAGCATCCCAAGCCCGTGTCCACCCTTCCCGCGCAGCCGCGCCTTCCCGCCGGCTCGGTGACCACCACCACGGTCGGTGCCACGTCCGGCGCCGCGGCGACACCGGCTAAGGCCGCGACCGGGAAAAAGTAGGCCCAGGCGAAGTCCTTGTCGTTTTGTTCGAGCGGAGGTGGCGGAATTGGCAGACGCACTAGCTTGAGGTGCTAGCGGGAGAAATCCCGTGGGGGTTCAAGTCCCCCCCCCCGCACCATTGATTTTGACGTAGTTAGGCAGGGTCGGTCAGAAATGACCGGCCTTTTGTTTTGGTCGGATCTAACCAGGATTGTAACCACTACGCTCTTTCGTACAGCTGCACCCCACTTGGCGTCGAAACCATGGTCGTATGAGGGGAGCGGCACGGAGTGGGCAATGGCGGAGTCGTCGAGTTTGACGGCAAGAGCCCCTGCTGATTTGCCCCCGGGTGCACGGTGGCGGTGTCCCGCCGGACGTGCTTCTCGAGGCGTGCTTCTCGAAGTGATACCGACGCTTCGTCAGCCTGGCATGGCATCTGGTAGACTCGCTTCCAAGTGTCCGCCGCCAGGTGATTGCGGCCTCGCGTGCCGCCTCTCGACCGAGGAGGATCCAGACGTGAATCATCTCCGGGCCTTCCAGTTGATGGCTTTGATCCTGCTCGGTGCCGCGGTGCCCGTGGGCGCGCAGGGGGTGAACGATTATCCCTGGGCACACCTCGACGTTTGCAACAGGGGTACCGTTTCGGTCGAAGTGGTCGTCGCAGTGAAGAATCAAGACCTCATGCGCGGCTTCGACAAGTACTACTGGAATATAGAGGGGACGCCCGTGGCTCCCGGGAAATGTAAGACCGTTTACTCGGAATCCGAAGCGCCCGGGGCTTACCTTGCATTTGGTGCTTACGATGCGAAGGGTGCGTGGGGATCGGGCAAAATCGCCCAGCTGCCCGATTTCGGCCTTCACTCCGTGTTCTTCCGTGAATATCCGGTCTTGAAGAGCGCCTCGAAAGTCGTTTGCGCGCGGCTCGATGAGACAGAGTACAACATCCCCGATGATCCGCAGATCGATTGCGCCGGGTTACGACTGACCGGCGGCATCCGCAAGGAAGTCGGGCACGGGGCATTCTTTCCTCTCACCTCTGCTCTGTACTTCGAACCGGAGGGCCAACACTGCGCCGGCGTCGGTGTCGGATTCCACTGCTACGGCGGCGATTATTATCTGAACATTTCGCCCAGCGCGACGGATCGGGAACTGCACGCGGCAAGGGGAACCGAGAGCGGCGCGAACGCCGATACCGACAACGGTCCATCCGGCATCCAGTTGCTGCTGCAAGCCCTCGCCAAGGCCGTGGCGGAGAACCGGCGGAACGAGCAGCAGGCTGCGGCCGACGCAGCGGCGGCGCAGCAGCGGGAGCGCGAGCAGCAGGCCGTGGCCAGGGTGGAAAACCAGAAACAGATCCTCGCTGCGGCCGCCGCCGGCAATCCCGGCGCGAAGGTGGAGGCGCAAATGATCCAGCGCGAAGCGGAAAACAACCGTCAGAGATGGGCCGGAACTCGCCAATCTCCCGCCGCCTACGATCCCCAATGGATCGGGCAGAACGTCACGGTCGTCGGCACCGTGTCGCGGGTGGAAATCGACCCCACTGGCTCTCCCCAGTGGGTCTCCATCTACTTCAAGGAATCACCAGAAGCCAACTTCGTCGTGTGCTCCCCGTATGCCGACCTTTTCCAGGAGAGAGTCGGTCCGAATCTCGCCGCTCTGGTCGGCAAGACAATGGAGGCTGCGGGCCAGGTCGAGTCGCCTCACTGCGGGCCAAAAACTTCGAAGGGCAGCATCCGGGTCCTCGTGTCGACACAGTGACAGATTCACTGATGAAGGTTGGGGATACCGTTGGCCAAGGCCGCGTCGGCCACAACGTCATTAGTCGTTGCGAGCAGCCACCGGGCTGGCCGGCGAGAGTGAGATTTCTTTCCGGTCGAACGCAACAGAGTAGATGCCTTCGGCGTCCGGCCGCAGGATCTCGCCCGCCTGGGAGACCTGCAAGGAGCCTTCCCCGGCAATCCTCATTTTGAGCACCACGCCGCTTGGGAAGATCGCCGGAATGGTCCAGCCCCAGTGAGCGGACCGCCCCGTCCCCTGACTCGCGGCAACAGCCGTCTCGAAGATCTTCTGCGCCTGCCAATACGCCCCCACCTCTCCGAACGGCGCCACCCACAGGCCGTCATTCTCGCGTTGGACAAGGTGGTCCAGCAGCCCCAGAAATGTCGCCTTCGGCACGGGTTCGTACCACGGCTGCGGATTCTCGATGCTGTGGATCATGAATACCGTCCACGCGCCCTCTTTGAGCGCCGTGTCCACCCAGTTCTGATACACCGTCAGCGGCGTCGCGGTGAGGGTGATCTGGCTGGGTATGTTCAACCAGTCCGGCTGCGTCTCTGGCGTGAGGTAAGGAGCGCCCCCGCCTCCGCGCGCCAGGAAGTGAAACCTGCCCACGGCGGCTTTCAGGCCCGGCGAGATTTCCACGAAAGGGTACGCGAACGTGAGCGCCGGCACTTTCAGGTCGGCGTCCAGGCGCGTCCTCGCGTCCTGAACTTGTGTAACCTCGTCCGCCGGGCTCAGTTCAGAGACGTGTTTGTGGTCCAGCGTGTGGCTGCCTATTTCATGGCCTTCCGCCGGCAGCTTCTTCCATTCCTCTTCTCGCGTCAGTCTGTTTACAATCAGAAAGAATGTAGCGCGCAAGTGCCGCTGGTTCAGTTCGGGAACGGCGACGTCAAGGTGGACAGGCTCGCCATCGTCGAACGTCAGCGAAACCGCGCCCTTGTGCCCGTTCCAGGCCAGCACCTGCGGCGCCGGGATCGCGGGCTGCGATAGGGCGGGCAGCATTGCGGCGCTGGCGCCGATCAGGACCTTCGCAAGAAACGGCATGACCGCATTATCGCCTGTTCGCAAGCAGTTACTGAACGCAACGGTGACGGAGCGGACCACTCGATCAATCCGGAATTATTCGTACAATGCACCTATAAATACCATCGGTGTTTAACACTCTTAAAACAGCCCGAGCGTTTGGGCTAAGCGCGGCCTCCCTCCTGTGGCGGCGGGCCATGTCCCGAACCAGGTTCATCGCCGTCACCGGCAGCATGGGAAAGACCACCGCTACCCGGTGCCTTGCCGCCGCGCTGGCCACCCGCCATCGCGTGAACTGCACGCGCGATTCGAACAACTCCCGCACCGGTCTCGCGCGGACCGTCCTGCGGACCCGCCCCTCCCACGGCTTCTGCGTCATGGAAGTGGGGACGCGCTGGCCCGGCGCAATGTCGCGCGCCGCGTTCCAGTTGAAGCCCGACATCGTCGTGTTCCTCTGCGTCGCATTCAATCACCAGGAGCACTTCAAGAGTATCGATGACATCGTCCGGGAAAAGGCCGCCCTCTTCGCGCGGCTCGACCATCGCGGCATCGGTGTCTTCAATGGAGACGATCCGCATGTCATGTCGACCGCGCACAAGTGCCCTGGAAAGGTAGTGACATTCGGGCGCGGCGCGGGCTTCGATTTTCAGGCCACCGACGTCGAATCCGTGTGGCCGCGGCCGCTCCGCTTTGTGATTCACAGCCGCGCCGGATCGGCGCTGGTCGAGACAGCCCTCTACGGCGAGCATTGGGTCGATGCGGTCACCGGCGCGCTGGCCGCCGCTGTGACCTGCGGCATCCCTCTTCGCGAGGCGGCCGCGGCCATTCGCGAGGTCGCACCATTCCCGGCTCGCCTGCAGCCGGCGGAACTGCCCTCCGGCGCCATTATGCTGCGCGACGAGTACCAGGGTTCCATGACCTCCATGAGCGCGGCCTTCCGTGTGCTCGGTGGCGCCACAGGCGTGCGTCGCGTAGTCGTGCACGGAGATTTGTGGGACTCCGGCATGGAAGATTCCGCCCGCTACGACAGGATCGGCCAGGAATGTGCGGCTGCCGCGGATGTGGCCATCTTCGTCGGGCCGGTGGCGCCGCGCGCATCCGTTGCGGCTCTAAGTGCCGGCCTCGCGCCCGGGAACGTGCACGCCATCCCGAGCCTTCGCGATGCGGCGGCCTTCCTCGGCTCCACGTTGCGCGCGGGCGATCTCGTGCTGCTCCGTGGCAAAACTGAAGATCACCTCTCGCGCCTCTATCACGCCCAGCTCGGCCCGGTTGGTTGCTGGATCGAGGATTGCACGAAAGCCGGACTGTGCGACTTCTGTCCGCAGTTGCACAAGAAAAAGTGAGCGCCCGCGGGACGCCCCTGCATCCGCTCGCTACTGGCCGCCTGTGCGCGATCCCGCGAGCCTTCTCGCGTTCAATGACGGTGGATTCAGCAGATCAACTCCAAATGCTTTTTCTGCGCCTGACACGAACCGCTCCTCGTCCTCTTCCGTCAGCAGTGCCGCCCATGCGGACGCCGTCATCCGGTCCCGTGCCGCCGCCATCGCCTCCGCATCCGCTCCCACTGCATACCGCAGCTTTGTCGCTCCCTCGCCCACCGCCTCATGGATCGCACGCGCCACCACGTCCGGCTTCGTCCCTCCTTCCATCTGCGCACCGAACATCCGGAACAGTCTCCCCATCGCCTGACCGTACGGATGCCCCTCCGGCATCGCCGCCTCAGCCTTGTTCCAGATCGGAGTCAGAATCACGCCCGGCTCGATGATCGCCACTCTGACCCCGAACGGCTTCATCTCCATCGCCAGCGACTCGCTCACCGCCGCCAGCGCGAACTTCGTCGCGGAATAAAACCCGTGCCCCCCCAGCGTCACGTGCCCCATGATCGACGTAACGTTCACCACCGTGCCGCTCCCTCGCTCCCTCATCGATGGCAGCACCGCCTGCATCATGCGCACCGCCCCGAAAAAGTTGGTTTCAAACATCTCCCGGACCCTTTTCAGCGGAACCATCTCTACCGCCCCCGCCAGACCCACTCCGGCGTTGTTGACCAGCACATCGATTGTGCCCGCCTCCTTCAGAACCTCCCCAACGCACGCTCGCACGCTCTCGTCCTTGTCAACGTCCAGCTTCACTGGCACGATATTCGCCCGGCGTTCAACCATTTCGGGTTTACGCGCACCCGCGAAAACCCGATAGCCTTGCTCGGCGAAGTAAAATGCGGTTTCCATCCCGATCCCGGTGCTCGTTCCCGTGATAAGTGCGGTTGGCATCTCGCAAACATAGCACAGCAACTCGCTCAGAATTCGCGTGGCTCTTTGCGGCGCATCAGGGTATCGCCACGGCCACGCGTCGAACATCCACCCGCGGGATCGTCACTCCGGTGCTGACCACGTGGTTGCTGGCGGAGTTGCTTCGAGCGCTTGTTCTTCCGTCTCGAAAAGAAGGAAACCGAAACCCTGGCGGTCAATCGGGTCCACCCAGTATCCGGCGACGAATCCCCGTGCGGCCCGAACCCTCGGCAGGATCTCGCTGCTGAACGCGGCGGAGGCGGCGGGCCCCTGCGCCGGATCAATCGTCAGATGCATAAGTGCCGCATGCATAGGCCTTTCAGTATATCTGCGCCAGGCGCTATCGGAGACTAGCGGCTCTGATGCTGATCGTCACGCCGGTTTGCGCGGAGACGCCGCCCACGCTCACCTCCACCGGAACCGCGTCGCCCGTGGGCGCTCCCGCCGGGATGCACGCCCTGACCTCCGTCACGCCCGGGTAAATCAGGCCGGCCCAATTCCCGCTGCAAGTGCTCGGAATTCCGCCAATCTCCACGCTCACCGGCGCGGCAGGCAGGGGGAACAAAGGCGCAACCGGCAGAAGCCCGTCGGCCCACGGCCCGGCCGTCTCTCCTTCACCCGTGACAAAAAACGAAACGTACCCTCCCGGCGGCGCGGAACCTCCAATGTTCTCGTGAGCAAACGGCGGGTGCGCGTGAACATTGGTCATGGCCGCCTGCCCGGACCCGCCCGCGATACAGAAAATGCCCGGCGCGGAAGTTGTTACCGGAATGGCCACCGGCTCGCTTCGCAGCCCCGCGTATTCCACCTGCACCTGGGTCGTCGGTCCGGATACCTCGTACGGCGTCACCGCGCTCACCTGCTGGTTGAACGAAGAGATCATGGGCGCCGCGACGTTATCGAAGTACACGCGCGTGTCTCCGGCTTCCACCGGCAGGTAGCCGTCGCTCACGGAGGGGGCCCTGGCTGCCGGGCCGGGGTCGCCTCCGAAGCCCGTGCCGGAGATGGTCACCGTCTCACCGGGCGATACGCCGCCGCCCGCCAGGCTGGCCGCATTCACCACTCCCGAGGCTGAAAATGTCACGCTGCCGCTGATTGCGGACTCGTAGGCGCCGCGGTTCACGGTTCCCGGCTGCTGCGGGCGCGACAGGCCTTCCAGGTCGTCCGCTGGCGCCACTGCCAGGTTCCCGCTACGCGCCGCCGGGCTGCTTTCCATCGTGTGGAAATCGGAACTGGATGGATCGGTGCCCAGGGCATTGAACTGCGGATCGGTGGTAAGGTCGTGCGCGCCCGCCGTCGCGTTCACGGGACCGTTCCAATATACGTTGTAATCGAACTGCACGTTCGTGCTCCCGTAAGCGTTTACCGCCGTTCCCGTCGCCGCCGATTCCACCACGTTGTTCCACACATTCACTGTGCCCGACTGGTTAACGAAAACGTCCGGGTAATTCACCACCAGCCCGTTCCCGTACACGGTGTTGTTCAGGAAAGTAACGCCATCGCTCTGGTAAGCCAGCAGACCGCCCCCGCCGTTGTTCACCGACAGGTTGTTCTCCACCAGAAACCCTCCCGTATACGCCCCGATGTCGTCCGAGCCGGGTTGATTGTTGCGCGAAGTGTCGATGATAATGCCGTCTCCGTCGGTGAGCTGCCCGGTCCCCATCCACGGCACCAGTGAGCGGTTGTCGAACACCCGGTTGCGCCGGACGATGGTGTGCGGCCCCGGGCCCTTGTCATAGTTCCACGATTCCCAAAGCGAAATGCCGCTGTTGCCATATTGCGAATACCAGGCGTTCTCGTGAACGAAGTTGTCTTCCACGGTCACGTAATCCGCCTCCCCGGTGCCAATGCCGCCGCCCGGAAAATCGTAAACTTCGTTGCCGGCAATCAGGATGTGATGCGGCTTGTTCGCGCCATCCTGGAGCCCGTCAACGGTGATGCCGTTTCCGTTGCAGGCCGGGTCCGGATCTGTTTGCGCCTGCGGCTGTTGTGCTTCCGCCGTGCACTGGGCCAGGCTCACATTCAAACGGTTGCCCTGCAGATGGAAGCCGGATATCTCGATATAAGACGCTCCGCCATGAATGTCGATGGCGTTCCACGCGGTCCCCGCCGAGATTTGCGGCTGGTGGCCGGGGTAGGCGTGGTAGGCGATCCAGGCGTCCGCCGTGCCGGAACGCGTAATGTCCAGAACCACGCATCCGTTGCACGTCGTGTAAACGCCGTTCATAACGTACACCACATCGCCGGGCAGCGTCTTGTCCGCGGCCGCCTGAATCGTCTGGAACGCCGCGCCTTCGCTCAAACCGTTGTTCGCATCGCTCCCCGCCCCACTGACGTAGTAGGTAGTGCCATAGGCGGAGAGAGTGAGCGCCACCACGGCGAGCATGCGCATGACACCAGCATTTTATCAACGGGGGCCCCGGACGCCCGGGTTATGATGCTGCTGCGACACGAGTCGAGGTTCCCGACTATAATTTCTTAGTATTACTACGTTAAGTATTGACAGAACAGAAAAGGGCTGATATGTTTGGGCATGACGGATGCCCAGGCGGTGCGTTGTCGGAAGCGGCTGGAGCAGTTTCTGGTGGACCTTTTGGAACCGGTGGGCCGGAGTGAGCGGCGGCATTGGGGAGAAGTATACGTGCGCAGCCTGCTGTTGGATGGCGAACGAAAATCCATCGAGCCGTTGGCCACCCGGCTTCCAGAGGGAAACGTGCAGGCCATGCAGCAGTTTATCGGGCAGAGTCCGTGGGAGTGCAACCCGGTTTGGGAACGATTGGGAAAACGAATGACGGCCGAACTGGAGCCGGATTCGGCCTGGGTGGTAGATGATACCGGGTTTCCCAAGCAGGGCACGCACTCGGTGGCGGTGGAGCGGCAGTACTCGGGAACGTTAGGAAAGACAGGCAACTGCCAGATCGCAGTGAGCGTTCATCATGTGGGCGAACAAGGCAATGTACCGTTGGGATGGCGGCTGTATTTGCCGGAGAGCTGGGCCAACGACGCTCAGCGCCGGCGCGAGGCGGGCATTCCGGAGGGAATCGTCTTCCGCAAGAAGTGGGAACTGGCGCTGGAGATCATCGATCAGATCCGTGAGTGGGGCCTGCCGGATCGAGTGGTGTTGGGCGATGCCGGTTACGGAGATGGGACCGAATTCCGCGAAGAATTGGAAAGGCGGAAACTGCAATACGCAGTGGGTGTCCTGCCGCAAGTCGGAGTGTGGCTCAAGCCGCCCCAGATCGCGGCGCTGAAAACGACCGACAAAGGACGCCCACCGACGGCGGCCCGCTACGGGGATCAACGGCCGACCACCGCGCAAGAGGCGGCTAGGCAAGCAAAAGGTTGGAGGAAGATTCGCTGGCGCGAAGGGAGTAAAGGTTGGTTGGAGTCGCGTTTCTGGGCGGTTCGCGTGCAACCGTCCCATCGGTATCAGCACGGCCGACCGCCGGGTAAGGAGGTATGGTTATTGGCGGAGTGGCCGGAGTCGGAAAAGGCGCCCATCAAGTACTGCCTATGCGATCTTCCCGCCGACTACTCGCTGCGGCGTATGGTACGGCTCGTCAAATGCCGCTGGAAGATCGAGCAGGACTACCACCAACTCAAAGAAGAACTCGGCCTGGATCACTACGAAGGTCGCAACTGGCAAGGATGGCACCATCACGTCACCATGGTCATGGTCGCGCACGCCTTCCTCACTTTGGAAACACTACGCGGCAAAAAAAACTTCTGGGTGGACCCTGCCGAAGACGCGACGTGAGATTCAATACATCTTGTTCACCTGGACTGGCAGGTGCGCTTACTGTGGGGCTGCGGCGAGAAATCCGCGCAGTCCTTAACACTTAACGTAGTAATATTAGCAGGCTGCTGAGAAAGCCCGAAAGCCGCTTCGTTACACACGCGGCTCGGAAACGTAGCTACGTGTTCGCAGGTGGTTACCGAACCGCGACGGTGACGGAGCGGGGACCAGATAGCCTTTTTCAGCACCTTTTAGACCATGACCTTGCACACTCAACCGTCGAACGTTTCTCTTTGCGGGTTTCGCGTCGTCTCTATGCATGCCACCGCCGCCCCGCCGGGCCTCGAAACGCTGAGTGACTGGTTGCGCGCCGGCCCGAAGGCGCGGGAGTCCGGATTGCAGTCATGCCTGGAGCGCATCGCGGCGCAGGATGGTTCGATTCACGCGTGGGTCCAGGTGCTCCCTCAGAAACCAACCGGCCGTGGAAAATTGTCCGGGATCCCTTTTGGCGTAAAAGACATCATCGAGACACGCGGTTTGGCTACTGAGTACGGCTCTCCAATTTACAAAGGGCGAATCGGCACGGAAGACGCCGCTATTGTTCGCCAGATGCGCCAGCGCGGCGGCATATTGCTGGGAAAGACAGAGACTGCCGCCTTCGCATACAGCAACCCGGCTCCTACGCGCAACCCAAGAGATTTGCAACACACGCCAGGCGGAAGCTCAAGCGGTTCGGCAGCCGCGGTCGCAGCGGGGATGGTCCCGGTCACCATCGGAGAGCAAACACAAGGCTCGGTGCTGCGGCCGGCCTCCTACTGCGGTGTTACCGGATTCAAGCCCACCTACGGTTTGCTGTCCATGGATGGCGTGTTGCCCCTGGCGAAAAGCCTCGACACGCTCGGCTTCTTCACACACACACCAGCCGATATGCTCCTGCTCTGGGAATCAATCGGATTCCCCATTGGTCGTCCGGAGAGTCTTGTCCTTGCTGCGCCCAATCCCGTGCCTGAGGTAGAGCCGGCCATGGAGACCGCATTCAGGAACGCGCTTTCGACGTTGCGAAACGCTGGCGTATCCATCCAATCCGTTGATCTCGCCGGAATGCTCGCGAAACTCGCCGTTGAGAGCAGGACGGTCATGTTCTATGAGGGCGCTCGGTTCCACCAGCAGCGCTTTAAGGAATATGGTGCCCGCCTCGCGGATCTCGCGGACCTGGTTCGGGATGGCCTCCAGATCCCGGAAGGCCGCTACGAGGAGGCCCGGCGGTACATCGCGGAGTGCCGAGACCGCGTCGCGGAGATATACAAGACGACACCGGTCATTTTGGTGCCGGCCGCAACCGGCCCCGCGCCGCTTGGCTTGTCGTCCACGGGAGATCCGAGGATGAACTCTCCGTGGACCGCCCTCGGAACGCCCGCAATCTCCATCCCGCTCCCGGTTGGGAGCGCGTTGCCGCTCGGGCTGCAACTCACTGCTGATCACGGTCAGGATGCGCGCCTGCTGCAGACAGCGGTACTGCTGCATCGCATCGTAAACGGTGGAAGCTAGCAAGCCTGGGGAGTGCCTGTCACATTTGGAGCTCTCTGGCGCTGCTCTTGCGCGCGAGCTAATGGAATCGACGGCGAGACGCGCTTCCTGTACCCGATAGCGTATCTCCAGAATTGTAAATCGACCTCCAAAAACGTCTCTTTGTTCCGTTTTCAGAACAAGAGCGCCTTAACCTGCTGATTCCGGGTCGCCGCAATTGACCAAAGTAAGGCCGGCAGAATGCCTTGTTTTCTGAAAACAGAACAAGACGCGGCGCGCTGCTCTGGCCGATGTCGATTTACCCGTGATATTCGGCGCCGTTTTCGTCACCTGGACATTGCGCGAACACAAAATGAGCGTATTATTGATCGATCGGTGTCGCGGCGTTTCGCATCGCCATCGCTTCTTCGGGCCCCTCACAGCCTGCCGCGTGGCGCCCATGATTTCAACGCCGTTGGAGGCCCATTGGAGGCATGCACTCAGCAATGAAATCCGTGTGGGGACCCGTGAGTGTCTTTGGCATTCTGCTCGCCGGGCCGCTGCTCGGGCAACAGGATCGAATCACCAGCGCCATCGATAACGGGCGCTTCGTCGTTCTCGACAGCACGGTCCGCCCGCTGGCTCTCGCGGAGCACGGCGATGAGGGGCTCGTGGAGCCCTCCCTGAAGCTTCCCTGGATGACGCTGTCATTCAAGCGAACCCCGGCCCAGCAAGACGCTCTTGCGCGGCTGCTTGCCCAGCAACAGGACAGCTCATCGGAGAAGTACCACCAGTGGCTTTCGTCCGACGAGTACGCGAAGCAGTTTGGGCTCAGCCCCGGCGATATCGAGAGGGTCGCCGCATGGCTGGAAGGCCAGGGCTTCCGCGTCGAGTACAGGGCCAATGACCGGGACTTCATCGTCTTCAGCGGCGCCGCCGGCCAGGTGCGGAGCACGTTTCACACGGAAATCCACCGCTACACCATTCGGGGCCAGTCTCACTACGTCAATGCCACTGCGCCGTCCGTCCCCGAAGCTCTCTCCGGCGTGGTTCTGTCGTTGCAGGGCCTCACGGACGTGCATCTGCGGCCCCGGGTAATACGCGGCAAGCCGGCCGTTACGCTCCATCCCAACGAGAACGATGGCGACGGTGCCGAGAGTCTTGCGCCGGACGACATCGCGACCATTTACAACATCGCCCCGTTGTACCAGCAAGGAATCGACGGCGCCGGGCAGAGTATCGCCATACTGGGCGGATCCAACGTCAACCTGAATGACATCCGGGCCTTCCGCGGCCACTTCAACCTGCCCGCCGCCGATCCCCAAATCGTCGAATGCTGCGGACCGGATCCGGGCGAGACCATGGACGACGCCGAGCTGGAAGCGGACCTCGATCTGGAATGGAGTTCGGCGGTGGCCCGCGCCGCCACCATCATCTTCGTCTACGCCCCGAGCCCGATCGATACCATCGAATACGTGGTCGACCATAACCTGGCGCCGGTGTTCAGCGAGAGTTTTGGCATCTGTGAGCAGGGGGCCGCGGCGCTGGGCTCCCTCCCGCGACCTATCGCTCCCTGGCTCAGACGGCGAATGCCAAGGGAATGACGTGGGTGGACGCGAGCGGCGATTCCGGTGCGGCAGACTGCGATTCGGACGAGAACTCCGAGGCCTCGCTGGGGCTGGCGGTCGAGTTCCCCGCGAGCATTCCCGAAGTAACCGGCGTCGGTGGAACTGAGTTCAACGAGGGAATCGGGACTTGGTGGAGCGGCGCCAATGGTCCCAACCTTGGCTCTGCGCTGGGTTACATATCCGAAATGGCCTGGAACGACACCCCGCAGGCCGGTCAGCTGGCCGCTTCCGGGGGCGGCGCCAGTTCGCTCTTCAGTAAGCCTTCCTGGCAAACCGGAGCGGGCGTTCCTGCGATCATATGCGTGACGTGCCGGATGTTTCGCTGACCGCCTCCCCCTTCCACGACCCCTACAACGTCTTCACCATCGACCCATCGACAGGCCAGGATGTCGAGATTTCGGTTGGCGGTACCTCCGCGTCTGCGCAGGTGTTCGCCGGCATCGTCGCCTTGTTAAACCAATCCCTGGCCAAGGCCGGCAGCGGGACCGCGGGCAACATCAATCCGAACTTATACGCGCTCGCGCGCACGCCGGGTGTCTTCCACGACATCACCATGGGAAACAATACGGTTCCCTGCGCGACTGATACTCCGGATTGCTCCAGATCCAGCGGCTCTTTCGGCTATTCGGCCGGGCCCGGATACGATCTGGTAACCGGCCTCGGCTCGGTCGACGTCTCGGAGATGGTGGCGTGCTGGAGCGACCTCTCCGGCCCGCCACGATTCCGGCCCTCCGCTCCCGGGCAGGGCCGGCACGCCTGCCATCCCGCTGTTCCCGCCACGACGGTCGTCACCGCCAACCCCGAACTGATCTTCACCAACGGCTCGACGGAAATCGAGGCCGTGGTTTCCCCGCCCGGGGGCAGGTACATATCTATCCCCACCGGAACCGTGACGTTCAGTGCTGGCAGCGCCGCGCTTGGAACCGTGGCGCTGGCCGGCGGATTGCTTCCCTACAGGCCAATGGGAGCCAGTTGCCTGCGGGAACCGACACCATCGACGCCCACTACAATGGTGACGCCACTTTCTACCCGTCTTCGGGCTCTATCGCGGTCACCGTCAATGCGCCAACACCCGGGGTCACCTTCAGCGCCAGCCCGAATCCGATCGTCTCCACTACCGGCATGGGCATGACCACCCTGAGCTGGAACGCCCCGGGCTACAGCCAGTTGGTGATTAACGTGGGATCGGCCACCGGAACGCCGCTCACTGGCACGGTCGGGTCGAGCGGTTCCGCACAGACCGGTAGTTCGGTAACCGATGGGCTGCAATTCTTCCTCGTCGACCTCACGAGTAACACGCCGATTGCCAGCGTCACCGTGCACGTGAACCAGCCAACCTCCTTGACGTCCATCTCGCCGCCCGGCGTCGAAGCCGGCTTCGATGGCTTCAAACTACAGGCATTGGGTACCGGCTTCACCGCTTCGTCGGCGGTCACGTGGGGCGGCCAAAAGCTCGCAACCGAGTTTCTGAACAGCGGTTCGCTCCTGGCCGCCGTGCCGGCCAGCGACCTGACTGCCCCGGAAACCATCCAGGTCGGAGTCGTCACCGACGGCCAGGCTCCCGGATCGCTGCCATTTAAAGTCGGCTCAACGCCTTATCTGGCCAGTTCGATGATGACGAAATCCGCAAACAACAGTGGCTGTCAGGTGCCGGCGGCCGCCACGTCGTTTCTCTATAGCGATCCCAGTGCAACCGTGTGGTTCTCCGTCGAGGGCGCAGTCGCCGGAGATATTGCTGGAGTCAACTGGCACTCCCCGGGCGGCACTCCCGGGGACACTACAATCTACTGGAACCCTCTTCCCTCGAGTGGTAACTGGTGTCTTTGGAACACCCTCGATATCTCCGGCGGAGCCATTGCCAACATTGGCGGCGATTGGCAGGCAGTGATCACTTGGAACGGCACCCAGTTCTTCGCGCAGCCGTTTACCATCGTATCGCCCCCAGAAGGTTATTACGACGGAAATTGGAGCGGAACAACCTCCCAGGGCCTGCCGATGTCGATGGGAGTGTTCAACGACCAGGTTACGTCATACTCAGTCACCACTGGCAACGGCGTCAACACCAACGTCACCCTTACCGGGCCAGAATTCGGGCCCATCATTATCTTCGGAAATGTTTTCGACGAAACCTTCGGCTACGATCTCTCCGGCATGTTCTCTTCGTCCACGCAGGCGAGCGGAACCCTCGGTGTCGACGGCGGCATTAGTTGGACGGCGACCAAACAGTAGGGCGTGCGGATTTGAGGCGATCAAGCCGTGCCGGTCCGTAATAACCTCCAGCAGCCGGCCCCGCCTAGAAAGTGAACCCAACCAGAAACTCCGCCTGGTTCCTGCTGCTATTGAGGACGCCGGAAAGGTTGAAGTATTGGTCCGCCCAACGCGTGAAGCGGATCTCCGGCGCCACGTGAATGAACACCGCGTGGATGTCCACCCCGCCCCCAAGCACCACCCCCGCGGTCGTCTGGTTGCTGACCGCGGGCGGGGCCAGCAGCACGTTACAAGTGCCGTTCGCGCCCCCGCAAACCGCCTCGCTCACCGCGTTCTTCAAGCCGGAGAGCGCGTCCCACGCCACGCCCGCTTCCACGTACGGCCGGACGATTTTGCCGGCGAACTTGTATTTGGCCACCAGCGGAAATTCCCAATTGCCCGCCGATCCTATGCTGGTGATGGCATTCCCGGCTCCCGAAATGCCGGTGTAACTGAAATGGCGGTACAGCACATCGAACTCGACGCTCAGTCCCAGCGGTAGTCGCAGTTCCACCTCCGGCCCCAACACGTAACGGTTAGTCGTGGTGGTTGAGTCGCCCTCCGCCTCGCTCAGGAAATCCGTCAACGGCAAACCGGCTTTGATCCCGGCGGAAAACGGCTGGGCCACCGCGGCCCCTCCAATCAACAGCAGCACCAGCAAAGGCTTCATACAATCAGAGTACGTAGAAACCGCGCCCTGCGTTTCCACATCCGCTCTGAAGACTTACTCTCCCCGGAACGTAAACGGCCGAAGCAGTAGTGCCAGGCCGACTCCGAAGCATAAGCCCGAAGCGATAAGCCGAACAACATCAGACCCGTGAAGAGCCTCCACGCGCGGATTGCTCATCGTGGAAAGCAGCGCGAACGTCCCGAACAGCAACAGGAATACGCTGGCGATCACTCTCCCGCGTCGCATGAAACCTCCTTTGCATGTTGCGGTCCGGTAAGCACCCGCAAACACGTAGCTACGTTTCCGAGCCGCGTGTTGTAAACAAGCGGTTTTCGGATTTTTTCAGCGGCCTGCCAGAGGCCGCACTCATCCCCTCAGGCGCAATTCAAATGCGAAAACTCGCATGGTGTAACGAAAAAAGTGAAACAAAAAAACTAGCGGTCAACCGGCGTCATACGCCACACCGTAAAGAACTCGTCGCTCTCCATCGGCTGCCCGGCGCCATCCGGATTCCGGCCTCGCGGCAGAACAGCAAATTCGCACCGGCAGCGCGCCATGGTGGATTCTGCCCGGCCCCAGTCATTGTACGCGCAGTAGTATTTCGCGGGCTCGGGAGCATACGCCCGCGAACAATTGTCAAACCCGAACACCTTCGATTGCGTATGTACGCCATCCAGCCACCACAAAGATCGATGCGTCCGCAGCGCCAGATCCAGATACTGGCCGGAGCTGATGCGCCGCGTGAACAGCCCCACCATCGGCGCATTCAGCTCGATGATGGCCATGCCCAGGGCGCTGAACAGCAGAACGCCCGCGAAAGCTCCCGCGATCGAAGCGCGCACGCCCCAATTTCCCGGTTCATCGTAAAACGCCGCGGCTTTGCCCACCAGCAGAACAACCAGCAGGCTGATCGGCAGGATGGCATAGCGCACCATACCCAGCGTGATCATCCAGTATCCCAGGTAAATCGCGCAGAACAGCAGGCAGGCGCGCCGCGCCGGTGTCTTCGGTCCGCGCGTCACCAGCGCCAGCGGCAGAAAAACCAGCAGCGCAATGCCCATGGGGTTCGGCAGTGGAGATTCAAACGCGCTCATTCCCCCAAACTGCGCCCGCCAGGGAACCTTCCAAAATCCCGTCAGCCGCCGGATCTGCCCCCACCCCGCAAACCTGTTTTGTTTCCTGCCCGCCGCCTTGACGCTCTGGATCAGTTTCGACGGATACACCGGGTTCCCGGTGAGTATCCACGTGCGCGCGTGCCAATAAAAACCCAGCGCCGCCACAATCAGACAGAACGCCACCGCCGGCCGCCAGCGCCGGCAGGCGTACAGGAAAAAGCAAAACAGCGGAACCGCGCCAAACAGCGCCACATGCTTCACCGCGAAAGTGGAACCAAGGAATATCGCGCCCGCGAAAATCCACGCCTTTTCCCGCGACGCCTGCCAGCGCAGAAAAGCGTAAAGAGCGGCCGTCTGAAAAAAGACCATCGCCGCGTCGTTCTTCGCGTTGGCGCCGCTCCAGTGCGCGAACGGCATCATCGCCGCCGCGATTACGCCCGCGAATGCCGCTGCTTTGCTCAAGCCGCTGGAGCGCCCCACCACCACCAGCAGGACCAGCGAAAGAACCCAGAAGAGCGGTGAAATCATTTGTGCGGCCGCCTGCCCTCCCAGCGACCACGCCAGCGCCATCAGCACCTCGCATCCCTGCGGATAGTAGCTGTAGTCGAGCGAAGGAAGAACGTCCAGCCCATGCTGCTCGGCGTATTGCCGCGCTGAGGCCAAATGCATCGCCAGGGGATCGAAGGCAACGCTCGGCGCCAAAAACGACGCCAGCGCCAAAATCGTCGCCAGCGCCCCGAACACCACCGCGATCCCGGCCAGCGGATGGCGCAATCCGTCGCTGGCCGTCAAAACCCGCCCAACCGCCGCCATCCCGCGCAGTCCATCCCGCCAGAACACCACGCATGGGATCATCAGCAGCAAAACGAAAACCCACGCATAGTAAAGATGAAGCAGCCCGAGCGCGAACAATGCCGGAACCAACGCCGCGCAGCCCAGTCCAAACCCCAGCGTCACCACCTCAGCGGAGTTTTCGAACGCAATGCGCAAACGCCGCGCCACGCCACCCCCCGCGGCCATGCAGGCGGCGAATAGCAGCGCGATCGCCAACGTCGCGACAGGCGCATACAGCAGCAGGCAAACGCCGGCGAACGCGGCCACCACGGGCGCTTCGAAGCGCCAAAGCCCCCCCCGGCGCAGCCACAGATACCCCGCGCAGACGCAGCCGAACAGCGGCATCGCCCACACCAGAAGCGCATGAAAAATGGGCCCGGGACTGCGGAAATAGTCCACCTCCCATCGGAAATACCGTGCCGCCACGCACCCGGCCAACAGCAGCCACGCCAGCCACACCCCAACGATAAGGCGTCTTCCCCGCAATCAGAGTCGCGCCTCAATCGGATGCGGCTTGCACGCCCGCGCAGCTACGAAGCAAGCAGTGAATCGGCGCGTGGGAAGCCGGCCCAGTGTGGCGAAGCAAGCCAGCAGCAAGCGGATCGGAGCGTCCGCATGCCGGCCCAGCACCAGCCGCAGCCCGCGGAACAAAAGGGTAGAGATCATCCGCGGGTTGTGAATCAGCGTATCCTCGGCGGTCACCTGCAGTCCGGCGTCCTCCAGACACCGCACCAGCCTGGAAAGTGGTGCCGTATAGCCCAGCCGGAATGGCAGCCAGTCCCGCCGGCTTGCCCATCGCAGCAAGCCGTACAGCGGATTGGAAGGATTGTCCACCGTAATCACCAGCACCCCGCCGGGTTGCAACGCGTCCGCCAGTTGATCGATCGCGCTCTCGAATTCGGCGCGCGTATCAAAATGGTCCAGCGTCGAAGTGGAGACAATGGCATCCATCGTATTCGCGCCGATGGCCAGGCTCCGCGCGTCGCTCACCACGAATCGGACTTGCTGGTTCGGGCATCGGCATTGAGCGCGAAGCGCCGTCGAAAAGGCCAGGTCCATTCCCACCGCGTCGGCCCCCGGGAACAAGTCGAAAAGAATGCAATCGTCCCCGTTCGCTTCTTCAAAGGAGTCCGTCTTCAGCGCGCGCCGGATGGCGGCGCCCTGCGTCCAGCGCCAAACCAGCTCCTGATGAATGCGCCGCTTCTGCGCGGCTACCAAAGGATCCAGATACCAGGAGGGCGATTGCAGCGCCCCCACTCGTTCCCATGCACCCCCGGAAGCTGCGCGCGGCTCGGTATGTGCCGGGGCGGCCATGACGTGTGTCTGATAGCGAAAGTTCACTATAGCAGGAGACCTTGCAATTGTTAAAGCTGTGTTATTCTGATTCGAACAGCAGCCTTATACTGTACGAACGGAGGATGTCCCGTTGGTCGCGAACCGCCGGGTTGTCTGTCGCGGGCCTGTGGAAATCGCCGGGTTTGTCAGACATCTCCGAATGACGGCAATTCACCCTGATGCGCCTGCGATGTTCACAGTTGCACGTTGCCTTCCCGTCATCCAGGGGTCCCGTCACCGCATTACGCGACCTCACCTTCAGTAGCCGCGAGGCCGAGTTTCTCACCTTTGTGGGACCCAGCGGCTGCGGCAAAACTACGCTCCTGCGCGTGCTCGCCGGTCTGCTCGCGCCCGATGCGGGTGAATTCGAGCGTATTCCGGGCCCGGAAGACCGCAACCCCAGCGCGTTGCTGGTGAGCCAGGAACACAATCTCTTCCCCTGGATGACCGCGTCCGCCAACGCTGCGTTCGGCCTCGAAATGCAGGGCGTCCCCCGCGCGGAACGCGAAGACCGCGCGCGTGAGCTTCTGGCGCGGCTGGGTTGCGCTAATAAGGAACACGCCTATCCGGGCCAGCTTTCCATGGGCATGAAACAGCGCGTCGCGGTGGCCCGCTGTTTCCTGAGCGATCCCGCCGTGATGCTCATGGACGAACCCTTTGCCGCGTTGGATTGCCAAACCCGCATGGTTCTGCAGCGGGAATTGTTGGATCTTTGGGAGCAGGACCGCAAATCGGTAGTCTTCGTGACCCACGATGTCGAAGAGGCCATCCTGCTGAGCGACCGCATACTGGTTCTCAGCGAGGGGCCTGGAACGGTGGTGGCGGAATACGCGGTCCCCGCGCCGAGGCCGCGCCGCGGGCTGCTCGAAATCAACGGAGATCTGTGGGAATTGAAACAACGCATCCTTGGATCGCTGAAGCTGGCGGCGGGCATAGCGCGCTACGCCTTCGCTCGATGAGCGTCGTCCGTTTCATCGTCGGCCGGTTCTGGCTGTTGGCGTTGCTGCTGGCCTGCTGGCAGATTCTGGCGGTACGGCGCATTGTGGACCCGCTGTTTTTCCCGCCGCCGACGAAGGTCGGTGCCACCTTCGCGGTGCTGCTCCTGAGCGGCGAAATGGGACACCAGCTCGCGGCCACGCTGATGCGCGCCGGCCTGGGGCTGTTGGTGGGTGTGTTGGGCGGCGGCCTGCTGAGCATCCTGCTGTGCCTGTCGGTGAATTTGCGCACCGCCGTCCAGCCGTTGATTTCAGCGCTGTATTCCACTCCCCGGCTGACCCTGCTCCCCCTCGTCATGCTCTTGTTTGGGGTAACTGAGGCGTCCCGCCTGGCGCTCGTGGCGTTGAGCGTGGGCCTGGTCATCGTGATCCAAATCTCCGACGCGGTTCGCGCCGTCAACCAGGCGTACGTGGACCTCGCCACCAACTATGGCGCCAGCCGCGCCGTCATTATCCGCAAGGTCTATTTGCCGGCGTGCCTGCCACAAATTTTCACCGCCTTGCGCCTGTGCGTCGGGCGCGCCCTGGTGATGACCATTTCCATCGAAATGCTCAGCAGCAACGACGGCATCGGCAACATGATCTGGATGTCCTGGCAGACCTTCGCCACTGAAAAGCTGTATGCCAGCGTGATGGTGGCCGCCGCGCTGGGTCTGATGTCCGGCCCCGTGTTGCGTCTCCTCGAGCGCCGTTTCGTGCCGTGGAAAAGCGGGCACGCATGATCGCCGAAGCGGTGTATTACTCGCGAATGATGCGCGGCGTCTGGGAACTCCTCCGGCAGCCCGTGCCCGCGGACCCGGTAGCCGCGCTGCGGCTGCAAATGGAGCATCGCGAGGAGCATTTTCTGGACCTCGCGCGCCGCATCGTGTTTTCTAATCCTCAACACCCCTATCACCAGATGTTTCGCATCGCCGGATGTGCCGGGGAAGATCTGGCCGCGGAAGTTGGCGGCCACGGGCTCGAAGCCACCCTCCAGAAACTGGCCGCCGCCGGGGTGTATCTTACGCACGATGAGTTCAAGGGCAAGGCGCCGCTGGTCCGCGGCGGACGCGAGATCCCGTGCGGGCCGCAAATGCTTTTGAACCCGCTGGTTCGGGGCCGCATCGTGACTTCCAGCAGTGGAAGCCGGAGCAGCGGAACCATGACCCCGAAAAGCACCCGGCTCCGGGTGTACCGGGAAGCGTATCATCGCTTGCAATGGCGCGAATTCGAGCTGGCCGGACGGGCCAGCGTGCAGGTGCGCCCCATTCTGCCCTCCTCCATGGGCATCGGAAATAATCTGGAGCGCATACGCCACGGCCACGAGCCCGCCAAATGGTTCGCGCAAAGCGGCCACTGGCGCGATGCCGGCCACTATCGCACCGTGACTCACTGCATTGTCCGCTCCGCGCGGCTGATGGGTGCGCCGCTGCCGCTGCCGGAATATTTGCCGGAGAACGATTTTTCTCCCGTGGCCCGCTGGCTCGCGCAGCGCAAGCAGGAAGGTTGTCCGCGCGTCATGCGCAGCTACGTCAGTCCCGCCGTGCGCGTGGCCGCCGCCGCGTTGGACGAAGGGCTGGATATCGCCGGAACGCTTTTTCTGGTTGACGGCGAGGCGCTGACCGCCGCGAAGCGGGCGGTTATCGAAGCTGCCGGGTGCGAGGCCTATCCCAAGTACGGCATTTCCGAGGTGGCATCGGTGGGCAGCGCCTGCCGCCAGATGCGCACCGGAAACTGCGTGCACGTGCACCGCGATGCCGTGGCCGTTATCAGCCGCCGCCGGCTTGCGCCACTCTCCGACGTGGAAGTGAACTCGCTGATGTTCACCAATTTGCTTCCCTTCGCCGCGCGGTTTCTGATCAACGCCGAGATGGACGATGCCGGCATTCTGGAACCGGCCACCTGCGACTGCGAATATGCGCGTGCCGGAATGCATGTGCGGATACGCGACATTTACAGTTACGGAAAGCTTACCGGCCAGGGCATCACCCTCATGGGCAGCGATATCCTGCGCATTCTGGAGAGCGCGCTGCCGCAACGCTTTGGAGGTGGCCCCGGCGACTACCAGCTGGTGGAGTACGATGGGGCCCACCAGGCGCAACTGGAAATCCGCATCAGTCCTCGGGCTGCCGCCGGTCCCCCTGCCGCCGTGCGCGATTTTCTGCTGCGCGAGATTCGCGCCTGCTACGGAGGCGCGCTGGCATCGCGCGTCTGGACGCATTCCGGCGGCCTCGAGGCGGTGATTGCCGAGCCGTTCGCCACGCGCAGCGGCAAGGTGCTTCCGTTGCACCTGCTGGGTACCCGGGCGGAGGCCGCGCGTGCTTCGTAGGACGCTTCTGGCGGTCCCGTTTGGTGCCGCCGCGGTGAGCCTGGCCTCCTGCGCCAGGCCGGCATCGAACGCATCGCGCATGAAGCTGCGCATCTCCGCGGTCCATCGTCTTTCTATGTGCCCGTTGTTTCTGGCTAACGAATCGGGATACTTCGCGGATGCCGGCTTCGACGTCGAGATCGTGAAGGAATTTGGGACGTCGCAGTCGCTGCCGCTGCTCGCGGGCGGCAAACTCGATGCCAGCCTCACCGCCTTCGGGCCTCCTGTCGTAAACGCCGTGGTCCGTGGTGCGCGCGTGCGCGTCGTCGCCGGACGCGAAGTGATCTCGCCAACATGCGGAACCGCCGGTACCATTTTCCTCAGCCCCAAAACTTTTCCGAAAGGCGCCGGAACCATGCGCCAACTCAAGGGCGCCAGCATCGCCGTCAGCGGGCAGTCGCCTCAGAGTGGTTTCTGGTTGGAGGCGCTGTTGCGGAATGAAGGGATGCGCATCAGCGACGTGGTGATGCGCAAGATGCCCGAAATCCAAAGAATGGCCGCCGTGCGCGCGGGCGCGGTCGATGGTTTCATCTCCACCGAAGCTGACATCGGCGCGGAGGTGCGGCTGTTGGGATTATTGGCCGGCCCCCGTGTGTCCAGTGTGCTGCCGAATTACCAGTTCTCCCACATTTTGTTTGGGAGCCGTTTGCTGGACGGCCCCGTCGAAACCGGCGCGCGGCTTCTGCGCGCGTACTTGCGCGGCGCCGGAGACTTTCTCCGCGGCCGGACTCCCCGGTTCCTCGAAGAGTACGCGAAGGGTAACAATATCGATCCCAAACCCCTCCGCGAAGGTTGTCGTGAAACGTTTGAGCGCGACGGCAGCATCCACCTGGACGACCTGCGGCGATACACCGGGTGGATGGCCGCCCGCGGCATGTGCCCGGCCGTGGACGCCATGGCTTGCGTCGATACTCGATTTCTTGACGCCGCGCATGCGTTGAAGTAAAAAACGGAAGGACTGAATCGATGCCAGGGACTTCCCATATCACCATCCGCGTCGCCCTGCTGGCCGGCATGCTGGCGGCCATGCCGATCGCGCGCGCGCAACTCAGCGGTTCCATCGAGGGTCTGGTCACCGATCCCTCCGGACAAGCCGTGGCCGGCGCGGGCATCCGCGTTCTTGAGCTCAACACCCATGCCGAGCGCCAAATCGGTAGCGGCCGGGAGGGCCGCTATATGGCGGTCGACCTGGCGCCGGGCACATATTCTCTGGAAGTTACGCGGAGTGGGTTCGAAATGTTGCGTGTCGACGGGCTGCAGCTAACCGCCGGCCGCACCCTGCGAGCCGACGTGGAGTTGAAGCTGGGCGCCTCCCGGGAGACCGTCGTCGTTACCGCGGAACCCCAGCCCGTGGAAACGCAGCCCGGCGCCTGGGGCTCCGCGGTCAGTCAGCAACAGCTTGGCGCGCTGCCGCTGAATGGACGGGACGTCTTCGATCTCGCTTCGCAGCAGGTTGGCGTCCAAACGCCCGCCAGCGCCAACGCCGCCCTCAACACCGGGCTCGGCGTACACATGTCCGTGAACGGCTCCCGTCCCAGCGAAAACGCCTTCCGCCTCGATGGCATTTACATCAACGATGCCACCGGCTCCGCCCCCGCCAGCGCCGCGGGCCATCTTCTTGGTCTGGAGGCCATCGCCGAACTCAACCTCGTTACCGCCCCATTCAGCGCCGAATATGGGCGGACCGACGGCGGCGTTTTTACCGCCGTGTCGAAATCGGGAACCAACCAGCTTCACGGCGCGCTTTACGAGTACCTTCGCAACAGCGATTTCGACGCCGGAAATTATTTCGATGCCCCCGGCGTGCCCACTCCGGCGTTTCACCAGAACCAGTTCGGCGGTCTGCTCACCGGGCCAGTCTTCAAGGACAAGCTGTTCTTCATGCTCAATTACGAAGGACTCCGCATCGCCGCCAACAATACCGATACCGTCATTACGCCCGATGCGGATGCCCGTAGCGGCCTGATACCCGTGAATGGCGTCCTTAAGCAAGTCACCCTTTCCAGCAAAATCCTGCCGTACCTCGCCCTGTATCCGCTGCCCAACGGCCCCGATCTCGGAAACGGGACCGGCGACTACAGCACGCCCGTTCCCGCCAGCACTCGGGAAGACTTTGCCACCGGAAGACTTGACTACGTCAGGAGCGATCGCTGGCACTTTGACACCCACTACACTTTCGACGACTCCGATTCCCACACCGGCGATCCATTCCGCGTCTGGAACTATCGCAGCGATTCCCACGACAACATGGTGCAGGCCGAAGCCCAGTTTGTGCCATCGGCCAATACGGTCGAAGAATTCCACGCCGCCTTCAGTCAGATCCGCAACGGGGGCGAAGCTTCCTCTGCTGCGGACGTTGCTGCGGACGCCTTTGTCCCGGGCCAGAATCTGGGTTCGCTGCTGGTCACCGGCCTGGGCACCATCGGTGGGAATGCCGCCCGCACCACGCCTATGTCTTTCGCGCTGAGCGACGCCCAGATCAGTTACTCGTTTACCAGGATCGCCGGCGCGCACAAACTCTCCGCCGGCGCCAGCTTCGACCAGATCCTGCTCGACGAGGACGGCGATCTGGATCGCGCCGGCTACTATCAGTTCACCTCGCTTCAGAGCTTTCTTGCGGCGCAGCCCTCCAAGCTCAGCATTCTGGCCCCCGGCTCCGGTACGCTGCGGCATTGGAGCATGCGCCAGTTCTCCGGATACCTGCAGGACGATATACGCGTCAGCCGCCACTTGTCCTTTGGTTTTGGCTTGCGTTACGAGACCGCCACCACGCCAGTCGAGCGAAACGGCAAGGAGGCCTCGCTTCCCAATCCCCTTACCGATACCAGCGTTGTCGTCGGCGGCCCGCTCTATATCAATCCTTCGAAGCTCAATTTTGCCCCGCGCGCCTCTCTCGCCTGGGACCCCACCGGCAGTGGCCGCACCGTGGTGCGCTTGGGCGCCGGCATTTTTTACGATTTGCTGGGAACGCGCGAGTTGATCGTGGCCGGTTTGTACATGCCTCCGTTCTTTGACCGCTACTCCATTAACAAACCCGTCTTTCCGCAGGCCCTCAGCGCGATCGGTGCGGCCGCCGCACAGCTAACCCTGAACATCCTTGCATACCACCCCAATCAGCCATATGTGATCCAGGAGCAGTTGGTGGTGGAGCACGAATTCGGGCGCAACATCGTCGGGCAGATCGGGTACGCGGGCTCGCGCGGCATTCATCTGGAGGGCGGCATCAGTAACATCGACACGCCTCAGCCGCAGTTCCTCCCCGGCGGGCAGCTCTACTTCGCCCCGAACGCCCCGCTGGTGAACCCGGCCTTCTCGGGCATCGATGTGCGTACGCCTTCTTTCGACTCCGTCTACCAAAGCTTGAATGCGGGACTGCAGATGATGGTCTTCAAAAGCCTCCGCGTGCAAAGCAAGTTCACCTGGAGTAAATCCATCGATGACGATTCAATAGCAGTCATGCAGGATTTCTACGCCAACCTGACTGTGCCTGACATATACAACTTCGGCTACAACCGCGGTCCGTCGGATTTCAATTGCCCCTTTGCCTTTGCCGCGAACTTCATTTATGACCTGCCCCGTCCGCAATCCCGCGCGGCCAACATGGTATTCGGCGGCTGGCAGCTCGATGGGACCATGCTGGCGCAATCCGGCAATCCATTTGATCCGATCATAGGTTTTGACAATGCGAATCTGGGCGGCTCGTCGAACGTTAACTCGGAAAGGCCCAATCTGGTTCCCGGTCAGCCTTTGGTTACCGGTGGCCCCCAGCAGTATTTCAATCCGCTGGCGTTCTCCCTGCCGGCCGCTGGAACTTTGGGCAATCTGGGACGCAACGTGCTGCAGGGGCCCGGGCTCGTCATCGTTAACCTGGCGGTGGATAGAACTTTCTGGAGGCGAGAGAACCAGTCCTTCCTCCTCCGCGGAGAAGTGTTCAACGTGGCCAATCATCCAAACTTCCAAATTCCTTCGGGAACGTCGTTATTTGACAGCACCGGTGCCCGCTTGGGAGGAGTCGGCCAGATCACCACCACCACCACTACGTCGCGGCAGATCCAGCTTTCCGCCAGGTTCACCTTCTAACACATGTTTGCAGGTGGTTACCGAACCGCGACGGTGACGGAGCGGGGACCAGATAGCCTTTTTCAGCATCCTGCTAAGTTGGCGCTCCGTGGCGATTCGAAATCTCGCCTCCCCATCAACGCACTCGGCGTGCGCCCCGCTCTCCGCCCGAGGGCCGGCATCGGCGTGCCTGCTGCGTTATGATTGTGCCGAAATGTCCGCCCGGGAGGAGGCTTATGACAGGTTCGATTCCCGTTCGCGCTTCTATGCGCCAGATGGAAGAGACGGCGCGCCGGGCCATGCTTCGGCGCGATCTGCTGGTCTTGTTTGCCGGCTCGCCGGTGTTGAAGCCGGCCCCGGACGGCATGTCGCAAATTGTGGACGCCGCCAATCAGGGGTCATTCGGTTCGACCGGCGGCATTACTCTCATCCCCAACGCTGCCGCTTTCGTCGCTCCATCGTTCCAGACCTCCAATGTCCCGAAAAGAGTGAACAACGCGTGGCAGCACTTCGCGCAGGTGCAGCGAACCCAGGTGAACGACGTGACGCACACGTCGTTTTATCCCGGAGACGGAGATCACCTTCGCAAGGGCATGACGTACCGCGAAGGCGGCGTGACATTCCAGTACTACTGGAGGGTGAGCAAAGACATGTCGGAGTTGATCCGCCAGGGGGAGCAGGAGCATCTGGATGACGCGAAGCGGGCCTTTGATCTGAGCTACGGGCTCGTCGGGAAAGCGATTAACGATTTGGCGGCCGGTCCTCTTTTCGGACCTGCATCCACGCCCGCCGCCGCCGCCCAGATGGCGAAAGACGCGCTGGCGCGGGCGCTGCCTCCGGCCCTCGGGGCGGAAACGGGAAACTGGGTGCGAGCGCTCGACAAGATGCTGCTGATGACAAAAACGCGCGACCAGAAGCAATGGCACGCCATCACCACGGGCCCGGACGTGAAAGAGGGCAACCGCATCATCCTGCCAGTGATGGCCGATTCCAATACGCAAATCGGCAAGGTCCCCTCCAGCCAGGTCGTGAATTATTAGTCGCAACCTGCCATGACCGCGATCGCTCCGATGCGCTACATTGGATCATATTCGGCGTGGCGATGACTCCTTCCGTCTCGGTTATCATTCCGGTGTACAACGGCGCGCAAACGCTGCGGCATTGTTTGGACGCGCTGCGCCGGTCGCAGGGCGCCTCCTTCGAGTGCATCGTTGTCGACGATGGCTCGACGGACCATTCCGTGCAGATCGCCCGCCGCGCCGGAGTGCGGGTCATCGAAGCGTCCCGCCGTGGAGGACCGGCGCGTGCCCGGAATATCGGAGTGCGTGCCGCTACCGGCGACATTCTCTTGTTCATCGATGCCGACGTCTGCGTGCACCCGGACACCATCGTCAGGACTGTGCGCGCGTTCGCGGAAGACTCCGCCATGGATGCGGTGATCGGTTCCTACGATTTTGAACCGGGCGCCAGCAACTTCCTGTCGCAGTATAAGAATCTGGTTCACGCCTTCGTGCATCAGAACGGATGCCGCGAGGCGTCCACGTTCTGGAGTGGCTGTGGAGCCATCCGGCGGAGTTTTTTCCTCGAGACCGGCGGCTTCCCGGAACACTGGACGCGTCCATCGGTCGAGGATATCGAGTTCGGCGCGTCCATTCGGCGATTGGGTGGGCACATCAAGCTCAATCCGGATCTGCAGGTCAAGCACCTGAAGCGCTGGAGTCTGCCCGGGCTCCTGCGCACCGATATCTTTGACCGCGCCATCCCCTGGACCGTCCTCATGCTCCGCAGCGGCAGCATGCCCAACGATCTCAATCTCCGGATCAATCAGCGCTTCAGCGTGGCCATGGTCTGTCTCGCCCCATTGCTCCTCGCCGCGCGGTTTCCACTCCTGGCGTGTCTGGCGCTTGCGTTGACCATTCTGTTGAACGTGGATCTATACCGGTTTCTCGCGAAAAGGCGCGGCTGGTTGTTTGCGACTCGCGCCGTGCCCGTTCACCTGCTCTATTTTCTGTACAGCGGTCTGGCCATGCTCGCCGGCATGGTGTGGTGCGCGGTCCGCGCGGAACATCTCACCACCCTGCCTGAGATCAGCGAAAGAACCGAACAGACCGCCCCCACCCAGGGCTGAAGTCACCCCCATGCGGTCATGCGCCACCCCCAAACGGGGCGGCTCGAGTTTCTTATTAGGCTCTACGAACCGCATTGCCGGTTCGATATGGAGCTGGGGAAGAAACTTGATCAACAGCGTCGCAACCAATCCATTCTCGTCGTTATTTTCGTCCGGCCAGAACCAGAACCAGAATCAGACTTCGTCCGCGGGAGGCGCCAGTTTGCAGGCGTCCCAGCTGCAATACGAAGCCGAGCAGTCGGGCGTCCTGAAAATCACCACGGCTCAGGGGGATACGGTGTCCATCTCCTTCGCCGCTCTCAATGAGATCGAATCCCAGTCTGCCAATGCGTCCGCCGGCGGCTCGTCCGCCAGCGCCAGCAACAGCGAAGTCGCGTCGGCGTACGCCGCCTCCGTCCAGATAAACGGATCGCTCAACAGCAACGAGCAGTCGGACATCACCAAGCTTCTCGGGGGGCTCCTCCAGGCCATGCAGGACGAATCGAGCGGCAACACCGCTCAGGCCGCTCAGGATCTGCAGGGCATCGGATCGCTCAATTCCTTGCAGAGTTTTCAGTTTCAGTGGCAGCAGGAGACGCAGGCACAGGCCAGCACCCTGAGCGTACTCGCCTGAAGCGTTTCCGAACCGCGACAGTAATGGAGCGGACCTAAGTCAATGGAGCGGAAGCCCGCAATCCATCACCGCGGCGACACCGGATAGCAGTCTCGCGGGAGCAACCCACCCGAACCGGGGCGCCCCGCGTGCAACAACGGGTCGGTCAGCGAAAGCCGCACCGGCCCCGCGCACAAGTTCGCCTCCCGCATGCGCTCAACCAGATCGTATTTCGGCCGGTCGGTCACATCCGCGGCCCCGAACGCATAGTGCTCTCCGCATACGATGGTGTCTGGCTGCCCCGTCGGGCATGGCCCCCGCCCCGCAATCGGTTCGTCGCGATACTGGAACCACAGCGTGCCCACGATAGTCGGCTCCCGCGCCGCCTCCCGCACCCATTGCTGATACGCCGCGCCCGCGCCGGCGTCGTCCTCGGCGTTCGCCGTTGGATACACCCCGAATCCGCGCGCCAGATCGTAGGTCGGCGGGAAGCTGAACTCGCCAATCATCGTCGGCTTCTCCGCTTGCGCCAGCAGGGTCTTCATAAAGTCGGTCATCAAATCGAAGGAATACCAGTCGTAGCCCAGCACGTCGCAGTTTGCCGCCGCGATCAGCCAGTCGGACGGATCCGCCCACCATCCCGGTGAAATCCAGAATCCGAAGTAAAGATGATTGGGGTCCACCGTCTTGAAGGTCGTATACACGAACTTGTGCACGGCGTTTTCGTAAAACTCGCGCATCACTTCCAGGTCGCTGGCCGGCGGCGTCGGCGATGTCGCATAGAGCTGTGTCAATGTCGTCGCCTGCACGCCCCAGGCTGCCGCTGCCGCCGCCACGTTCCCTCCGTACAGCTGCGTAACGCCATCGGCCATCATGGCTTGCTTGGCGGGCACGCCCGCGCCGAGCTGCAAAATCGCCTGCGCCTCGCTCGCCAGCACAATCCCCTGAATCTCGTTCGTCCAGGACCATCCCACCACCGTGCTGCTGTCACCCGGATAACCCTGAATCTGCGCCGCCAGCGCGGTCTGAAACGCCGCCGTCATCGTCGTATCGAATGGATCGATGTGCCCCGTGGACAGCACCGGCGAATTCACCGAAAGCACCGGCACATTGGGAAGCGTGCCCACCGGGCTCGACCATTTGCCCATCCCGCTGAAGCCCCAGCTCGGCAGCCGCGCCGCCGTGCGCGCCGTCGAAAGATTCTGCCAGTCCGCGCCGAACTTCGCGATCAGGTTCGCCGTGATGAACGCGAAGTAGTTCGTGTTGTCGCCCACGCCCCACGGGTCGTAGGACCACCCCGCCGCCGTCGCGCCGCTGTCCGGCGGTATCGTCGCAAACTCCCACTCCCGCCCCGTGATCGGCGTCACGTCCCAGTTCAGCGCCGGTGGTCCGCACAGCCCCGTGTAGAAGACCGGATTCCCCGCCGGGCTGATCAGCCACCAATACCCATTCCGCTTCGCCACCGTATAAAAGCCCGTGCCTTTCAGTGACCACCCCGCGTTAGTGATGCCGCCCCATCGGTCCTGGTTCGGCGATGGCGGATTTTGCTGCAGCCAGGTCTGCTCCGCGGCGTCGTCCGCCTCGAGGTCGCTGTCGCTCGCCACCTTGCCAGTCCACGTCGATTGCAAGCTCTGTCCAAATTGGTCCACAAGCGGTGTCGATTGGTTGGGAACCGGCGCGGGCTGCAGCGTAAACGATGTCTGAATCACCTGCGTGTCGCTGCCGCTCGAGGTGAATTGCAGACTCCCCGTCAACGGACCCGAAAGCGCCAGCACGTCGGCCGGAACACTCGCCGACGGATTCGAGAATTCTTCCGTCGCGCTCGAATTGGAAATCTGGAAATTGCCTTCGATCGCGCTGAACACGGCGTTCGATGCCGCCCAGCTCGGAATCTCGTTCACCGTCACGTTCTCGCTCACCGGCATGAAAGCGCCCGGCGATTGCGCCACCGTCGCGCCGTTCACCTGCATCGTCGTCACCGCCGGGCCGATCGTCACCACCACGTTGTACGCAAATCCGTACTGCCACCCGGAAGCCGGAACAAAACTGGGGAACCGCCATGCGGTGCCGTCGGCAACGCCCGTGTACATGGTCAACGTGTCCAGATGGCAAAGCCCGTCGGAAGCCGTCGTCGATTCCAGATCCACGTAAAACCCGAGGTTGTTCGAATAGTCGGATTGGTCGGCCAGAATCAGCCGGCAGTCCGCTTCCGCCCCGCCGGCAATGGCCCACGCGATCGCCGCCATCGCCAAGAGTCGCCTCATCCTGTATAAGACATATCACGTTCCGCGCGCCCTCAACTTGTGGTATTAACTTGATATGAATTTCCCAAAGTTCTGGGCCATGGGACATTCCGGCGTCTTCGGCGTCTGGCGCTGGTCCGACAGCAGCGTCGACGACGCCAGGAGCCAGGCGCAGGTGGCGGCGGAGAGGATGGCGGCACAGTTCGCCAGCGGCCAGCTCTCCAATGATTACGGCTACGGGAACCGCCCCATGCGCGAACCGGTGCTCCGCGAAATCCGCAATGCGGCCGGCGAACTCACCTCCGTCGTCACGCGCAACTCCTACGGATGCCAGGTGCTGAACTCAGCCGTCGCACTCTTTGTGGACGTCGATTTTCCCGAGCCGGAGCCGAAGCGCGCAGGAATGTTTGGGTCGTTGTTTGGCCGTCACGCGCCCCAGCCGGAGGACCCGGCGCAGGCCGCCATCGCCAGGGCTTCCTCGTGGACCCAGACCCATCCGGACTGGAACTGGCGGATCTACCGCACCAAAGCGGGACTTCGTCTTCTGGCGTCGCACGCGTTATTCGACCCCGCGAATCCCGTCTGCGAGCTGGTGTTCGCGGCCGTCGACGCCGATCCGTTGTATCGTCAGCTCTGCCGGACGCAGCAGTGTTTTCGCGCCCGGCTCACGCCCAAGCCGTGGCGGTGCAAGGTGCCTCACGTGCCTGTGCGCTGGCCGTTCGAGGACGCCGCGCGGGAAAACGCATTTGGAAATTGGGACGCCGCCTATCAAACGGCATGCGCGGCAAAGGCCACCTGCCAGCTCATGGACAAAGGTTCGGGAGAAGTGCACCCCGAGCTGCAGGAGCTCGTCGCCTTGCACGATGAAATGACCAGGGCCCTGTCGCCGCAATTCGATCTCGCCTAGCAGGACCCCAGTGGTTCGGGGGAGAGCGCGCGCTTCCGAACCGCGACAGTAATGGAGCGGAACTAAAGATGCCGTTCTCCGTGCCATTCGCAGTAATCGGCCATCGCCTGAGTGAAAATGTGATCTGGTGAGCCGGGCCCGCCGCCCGCGGAAGATAAACGCATGAAAACCTACACGATCGCCGTCATAGCCGGAGACGGCGTTGGCCGGGAAGTTGTGCCGCAGGGCCGCCGCGTCCTCGAACGCGTAGCTCAACGGCACCCGGTGGCGTTCTCGTTCCGGGAGTTCGATTGGGGCGCGGAACACTTTTTCCGTCATGGCGCGATGATGCCCGCCGGCGGGCTGGACCTCTTGCGCCCGTGCGATGCCATTTATCTCGGCGCGGTTGGCCATCCCGGCATTCCCGACCACACCACCCTGAATGGCCTGCTGTTGCCCATCCGCCGCGCTTTCGACCAGTATGCGAACGTCCGGCCGGCATATTTATTTCCCGGAGTGCGTTCGCCGCTCGCCGCGTGCCCGGGCGGCGCCATCGACATGGTCATTGTGCGTGAGAACACCGAAGGCGAATACGCCCAGGTCGGCGGGTTCGTGTACGCGCACCAACCTGAGGAAGTGGCCATCCAGACCGCGGTCTTCACCCGCCGCGGCATCGAACGGGTAGTGCGTTACGCGTTCGAACTGGCCCGCAAGCGTAACCGCAAACGGCGAGTCACTTCCGTCACCAAGTCGAACGCGCAGGGCTACGGGATGGTCCTGTGGGACCGCACCTTTGAAGCGGTGGCCGCGGAATACTCGGACATCGCCATCGAATCGCTGCTGGTCGATGCGGCCGCCATGAGTTTCATCCGGCGCCCGGAAAGCTTCGACGTCGTCGTGGCATCGAATCTGTTCGGAGATATTCTGAGCGACATCTCGGCCATTCTGGTGGGGAGTATGGGGCTCGCCGCGAGCGCCAATCTCGACCCGTCCCGGCGATTTCCGTCGATGTTTGAGCCGGTGCACGGCTCCGCCCCGGATATCGCTGGGAAAGGCGTGGTGAATCCGCTGGCGGCGATTCTGAGCGCGGCCATGATGCTGGAACATCTCGGCGTCACCGAGGCGGCGGATGAGGTGGAACGCGCAGTGGCCGCTGTGCTGGCGGAAGGAAAAGTGCGCACGCCCGATCTCGAGGGCGTCAGCAGTACCGTGGAAGTAACCGGCGCGGTATTGGCGAAGCTCGCGTAGAATGCCCGAATCCAGCGCAATTTGGCAAAAAGCGAGTATACTGATGTGGTTCCGTGAAAAATCTGGCGCTTATCGTGATAGCCGGCCTGGCGTGGACATCCGCGGCTGGCGCAGACCGTTCCATTCCTTCGAAATCGCTTCGTCAGCTTCCTTTTTCGTTTGAACGCGCACAAAACGGGACGTGGATTGCCCACGGCCTGAGCAGCCGCGTCAGCGTGAATTCAGGCGGCGCGGTCATCGCCGCCGGCGCGGGGGAAATTCGCATGAGTTTCCTCGGAGCCAGTGCCGATGCCGAGCCCACGCCGGAAAATCCACTGCCCGGAAAGTTCAATTACCTCATCGGCCCCGATCCAAAACGCTGGATTCGCGACTCACCGACCTTCGGGCGCGTGCGCTACCACAACGTCTACGACGGCATCGACGTAGCTTGGTACGGCGCCGAAGGTGGTCTCGAATACGACCTCGCCGTAAACTCAGGAGCCGACGCCAGCCATATTGCCATCCGCTTCGACGGCGCCTGCAGCCTCGCGCTTGACCAATCCGGCGACCTGCGCGTCGAAAACGCCTCGGGTCCGCTGACCATGCGTGTCCCGATGGTCTATCAGCAATCCGCCGGCGCCCGCACGCGCGTGCCAACCCGCTACGTCCTCCGCCCCAACAACGAGGTCGGCTTCGAACTGGCGAACTACGATAAATCCCGCCCACTGGTCATCGACCCCACCCTCGTCTACGCAGCCTGGTTCGACAGCCAGAACGTCAGCGTAACCTCCATGGCGATCGACCCCCAGGGCAATATCTACGTGGGCGGAGATGCCTCGTGGTTGCCGACCGTGAATGCGCTTCAGCTAGGGACGACTACAACCAACCCATTTGTCATCAAATTCAACCCGACGGGCGACACCATGCTATACGCGACGTTCGTAGGTGGCGCGGCGGGTGGAGATACCTTGATGGGTCTTACGGTCGACTCTACCGGAAATGTGATCGCCACCGGTGCGTCAGCCTATGCGGTGAGTGATTTCCCCGCCGTCAATGCCGCTCAACCGGCCTGTAACACGCCGAACACCGCCACTTGTGGATTCGTGTTTCGTCTCAACACCACGGGCAATGGGCTTGTCTACTCCACATTCATATCGGGTCCGTCGGGCGGCAACACGAGCATGGTCGGAGACGCAGTGGCGGTAGACACCACTGGAAACGCCTACGTGGCGGGTGCCACGTTCGTCAGCAAATACGCGGCAGCCGGAACCATTCAATACACGTCAACGGTCGCTGGCGGGGCTGCGATCGCCGCAGACTCACAGGGCTTCGCTTATCTTGCCGGCGCCGTCTCTCTGCCAGCATTCACCGGCGTAGCAGGCGCCCGGGACGTGACTGGCAGCCAATGTTCGACCAATATGTTCTGCACCTATGTCGCGAAGTTGAGCGCGGACGGTACAACTCTGTCCTGGGCGGCAATTCTCGGAGGCAGCGCGAGTCAGACGCCGCACGCCATCGTCCGGGATCCAAACTCGGGAATCGTATACGTCGCAGGCGAGACCACCGCGACCGATCTTCCAGTTACGGTGGGTGTCATCCAGCCCACTGAACACGGACAATCCGATGGCTTCCTCGCCAGTGTCAGCGCCGACGGCTCGGCATTCGGCTTCGTCACTTACCTCGGCGGCAGTGCCAACGATCAAATCTACGCGATTTCGCTGACATCCACGGGCCAGATCGTTGTCGCAGGCGACACGTTGTCTCCAGACTTTCCCGTGAGTGGAGCTATCCAGCAGGCGATGGCCGGCAACATAGCTTCGTTGTACGCGAGCACGAACTACGGACAAACCTGGACGGCCGAAGGGGCCGGCCTCCCGGAGTCCAACCCTCTGACGCTATCCGTGGATCCGAGCAATCCATCGGTTATCGTCGCAGCTACCTCGTTCGGACTGTTCCGCTCCACGAATGGAGGGGCGGCTTGGTCGCCGGTGGGCCCGGCCGGCTCATACGCGGGATGGGCCCCGGGCATCTCACGCAGTCTCGCCAATCCCGAAGTGCTTTACGCGCTGCAAAACCAGACATCTGCGATTGCATCGACCGACGGTGGGGCTACCTGGACCGCTCCTACATTTTCAGCCTATTTCCTCTATGGCTACACCATAGTTGCCAGCCCCACCGCTGCGAACACCGTCACCGCGATCGACATTGAGGGGACGGTCTATATTTCCACTGATGGTGGAGTGACCTTCTTGAATCCGCATCAAAATAGCCGTCTGCCAGATCCCACCGGCCCGGCGGCAGCCAGTCCGGACGGCACGATCTACTTGCCCATCGAGGGCGAGTACAACGGCGTGTTTGGCAACATGATCGAGAGCCGCGACAACGGGAAGACCTGGCAAGCGCTGGCCGGCAGCCCCTACGGAAGCTACGTAAACGCCCCTCCCATCTCCGTCTGTAGTGCGAACCCATCGGTCCTCTATGATCCAAATGGGACCTTCCTTTACCGCAGCAACGACGCGGGCTTAACGTGGGCATGGCTGAACTGGGAGTACCTGGCCATTGTTGCTCCATCGAACTGCCAGGTTTTGTATGGCGTTGGTGGTGCTCCATTCGGACTGCAGGTGTCGTTTGATGGCGGCTCGACGTGGTCGAGCGCCTCTGGCGGACTGACGGCAACGGCAAATAGTGCGCCCACCGCGATCACTGTCGATCCCACCAACCCCGCGCATGTCTGGGTGGCGCCGTATATTTCGGCAGATGGTTTTGTCGCAAAGATCAGCAACGACGGCACGACCCTGCTGTGGTCCACGTTCTACGGCGGCAGCAGCAACGAAGATGTCCGGGGCGTTGTGGTCGATCTCAGTGGCAGCACCTGGATTGCGGGAACCACGAGTTCCGATGACCTGCCCGGCATCACCGGAGCGCAACCGTCCAGCTCGTACTCGGCGAGCTTGTTCCTGGCCGAGATCTCTGACGCGACAGCTGCCTGCTCCTGGAGCCTTAGCCCTCAATCCGCGGATCCGCCGGTCGTAGGTGGAGTGGTCAACTTCGCGGTGACGGCGCCCAGTGGATGCACATGGAGCGCTACGCCCTCAGACCCCTCCTGGATCTCGACCGCAAACAGTCCGGGCGGTACAGCTTCGGGCGGGGTAGCTGCGGTGATCTCCGCCAACACCACCACCGCACCGCGCGCGGGGACCATCACTGTAGGCGGCCAGACCTTGACCATCAACCAGGCATCATCAAGTTGTCAGTATTCACTCAGCCCCACCTTCATCTACCTGCCTCCAGCTGGCGGACAGGCAGTCGTAACTGTTATCACCAGTCCGGGTTGTCCCTGGAGCGTCGTCCCGAACGGACTCACCATCGTCTCGGGTGGCACCGGCCCGGGGAACGGCTCGGTGACGCTATCGGCTCCCGCCAATGGCGGAATGAGCTACATTTCTTTCACGCCTCTCATCGGCGGAATACCCTTCACCGTCACCGTGTCTGAGAACTGCACCTACTCGTTGTCGCCCCTGACAGCGTCCGGCAGTCCAACCGAACTGTTCATCAACGTCACAGCCAGCTCAACAACGTGCGTCTGGTCCGCTACGAGCGACGCCTCGTGGCTTCCCTTGACGAATTGAGGATTCCGGCGAAGGCGAACGCTGATTCCAGAGGGAACGCGAACGGCATTCCGGGCCGAAGGCGAACAGTTCTCGGAGCGAAGCGACGCTGGCACTTCGATTGTGCGGGAAGTGTTCGGCTTCGTCAAGAAAAATCCACCGGAGCGCAGCGCAGGCACGATGCCGCAAGCGGAGAAAGGGGTGCGGGGAAAGGGGCGCAGCCCTTGTCCCCGCCTCAGCGCTGGAGAGACCCGGCGAGCGTCAGCTCGGCGGCTGTGCACCGCTTCGTTTCTTGCGCATGGAATCTCCGCGCATTTCGATGCGATGCGCATTATGAACCAGACGATCCAAAATGCCGTCAGCGGCGGTGGGATCGCCGATCTGTTCGTGCCAGCGCGCGACAGGAAGCTGTGAAGTCAGGATCGTCGAGCGCGTCTGATAACGGTCCTCGCAGATCTCCCAGAAGTCACGGCGCTCGGTTTCCGCCAGTGGAGCCATGGCCCAATCGTCGATCACCAGCACGTCGATGCGACTCAGGCGCGCCAGCAAACTGCGCAGACTCCCATCGGCGCGCGCTATGGCGAGATCGCGAAACAGAGCGGCGGCGCGCGTATAGAGAGCCGAGTAACCGTCGCGACAGGCCTTCTGTGCCAGAGCGCAGGCCAGGAAGCTCTTGCCAACGCCGGTCGGCCCGAGCACAAAGATGTTCTCGTGCTGCGCGGCCCACGCTGACTTCTGCGCCAGTGCGCGGATCACGCTCTTATCCAGTCCGCGCGAAGTACGGTAGTCGATGTCCTCGACGGAAGCGCCCTTCAGTCGGGCGGCGTGCAAACGCCGCGCCAGCGCCTGATTCTCGCGCCACGTCCACTGCTGATCGATCAGCAACCCGAGCCGTTCCAGAAAGCTCAGCTCGCGCGATGCCGGATCCTGTTCCTGCGCTTGCAAGGCGTCCACCATGCCCAGCAGCCGCATGGCCGTCAGTTTT
>CAWHVW010000002.1:0-1384111 GCA_963832965.1 uncultured Acidobacteriota bacterium | reverse complement strand
TGATAACTGACCGGGGTATATAGACGTGAACCGAGTCGAAACCTGAAGTTCGCAGTGCGACCGGCTCCGACTCCATATCGAAGATTTGAATCCCGCCGGCATCCCATTCGGTGGCACGATGAAAGCGTCCGTCAAGCCACGTTCCCCAGCCCTTAATGCTGTCGGGACGGCGCAGGTGCACGGATATCGAAAAAGCCTTTTCTGGTGGAATGTGTGGAGTGGGCCCAGGAAAGCCGTTCGGCACTCGCATACGTGTCAACGCAACCTGAGAGTTTCCCTTGGGACCAAGCACAAGTGAGGAGGACTCCAGCAGAGAAAAATGCTCCGCCAATCTTTTCCCAAACATGCCTTGAAGCATATGTTCTGCCTCGCACCGCACTAGAACTTACAGTTGCTATTTTTCCATTGATCGCGAGGTGGGATCGCTTCGAGCGTATCCCAGTGCTCAGCGATCTTGCCGTTTGCAATGCGGAATAGATCATAGATGGCAGTCGGTACTCCACCAAACGTAGCTTCCGCAACGACAAGCACGAAATTACCTTCGCCAATGACCATATGCACACGCTTGTAGACGACGGCCTGCCCCTTGGCGGCAAGAGCCTGTAGACCAGCAATCAGACCAGGGATAGTATCGGCGACCCATGGATTGTGTTGAATGTATTCGGTACCGTTGAAGTAGCTGAGAAAGGTCTCGCGACGGCCTGCGAGAAGGTCGTCCATGTAGCGCTGCATGAGCGCCTTGTTGGCACCTGTCTGGTCGAGATCAGACGCCTCGGTGGGGCCGTCGATCATAGTGTGTCCGCCAGGGCTGGGTTCGGTCGCGGTCTCCTGCAAATTGTCCCAGTGCTCGACGATCAGACCATCTTCGAAGCGAAAGATGTCGAAGCCGATGCGTGGCCCGAAGAAGTTGTACTCGGTGTGAGCGAAGACATAGTCGCCATCTTCAAACACACGGATGGTGTTGACCGACGCATCGGGCGGCATGTTCTGAATGAGGGCGGCCACACCTGCAGGGCCAGGTCCCACTTGTAGGTTGTGCTGAATGTACTTGTTCGGGTTGACATACGCGAACGGCACTGGATCTTTAGTCTCAAGCGACTTCAAGAGATCGACGACCTGCTGTTTACGGCTAGGGGGCATGGGGTCCTCCGAGGACAAGCACCTTCTATACAATAGTGGACCAGTTGGTCCGTTATGTGCAAGTCCCTCGGGTGAACTGACTGATAATATTGCAATGGGACGACGAAAACTGTTCACCCGAGAGGACGTCCTCGATAAAGCAATCCCAGTCTTCTGGAAGCATGGCCTCGCTGAGACGAGTGTTCAGGACCTTGAACAGGCCACAGGTGTGCGCAAGTCTGGCTTGTATACGGAATTCAAGGACAAAGAAGACCTGTTCGTGGAGAGCCTGCGCAGGTATTTCGACGTCCTGATGGCACGCGGACACCTGACGAAACAGCCTCTGGGTTGGACCAATGTTGAGAGTTTTCTCAAGGTCTGCTATGGGAGTTGGGGGCAGAAGGGTTGCTTCTCGGTGAACTCTATGCGCGAGTTCGCAGACCTCCCCCCAAAGGCCCGCCAGATCATGGTCGCAAGCGTAATGAAAGCCCATCAGCTGCTCATCGACAATCTAGCTGCAGCGCGTGGATCTCGTGACGATAATGATTCCCTCGCTGGCTTGATCGTCACGTTCTTTAGCGGAATTTGCCTGGAGCAGAACCTCGGTCCCGACCGGGCGCGAATTACGAAGAAGATCGACGCCATCATGCAGTTGATTCGGGGAAAGGGATGAATGTGCCTTCGACGAAGTCGCTGGAAAGCGCCACGAAACAAGGCCGAAGCAGTGGTAGCGGAAGACGCCGTGCGCTCAAATGTAAGCCGACGCCCAAGTAGCTAAGAAAGTCATCCGGCACCTTTCGCCACACCCGTCCGCTCGAGCGACGAGTCGTTTCCTCCGGCAAGTGACCCAGAGATTTACCTCCGCGCTTGCTAAGACAGATAGTTAACGATAAAGGACGCTATCATTCGCACCTACTGGTCGCGCTGCGATGAGATCCGTCCCTTGAGGCCCGGTTGCGGGAAGTCGGATCTGATTCCTTCGGGCGGATAACGGGGTACTCTTCCATAACTGCACCTTTGCATACTAGTTTGGGGGGGTCTGGAACACCAGTGCGCGCACGGATTACGGCGCCAACCTCCTGGCGATATCCATCCACAGCGAATTGCCCCACTCTGGTCTGGGATCGGCGGCGGCGCGGGCAAAGGTCCACAGCTGCAGTCGCTCAACATCGACCTCGACAAGTTCGCCAAGACGCTTGACCATGCCTCTGGGGTCCGCGTGAAGGCGCGCTTCGCAATTATGGAGGTGCTGAACCACGTCATAGGGTGGATCACCGATGAATGGCTTTGGGTCGATCACAAGCCAAGGCTCTCGCGGCGAACAGCTTTGATATGCGAAGGGTCGAAGGGTCCACCGAAACACCCGAGCGTAATCAACTTCCTTCGATCAAGCAGACGCGGCGACGTTCAAGTCGAAGTGTCTTAGAAAATTGCAGAAGTTTTACTATCCGCACACCACGAAACGGGACATCGGCGTCATACTGACCCTGGATGCCCGACTCTCGAAAGGTGGTGCTGTTTCTACCGCCAGACGCTGGCAAAGTCCTCGGACCGCCGCTGGGGCTCTACAGCCTGGCGGGCTCCCTGCGAGAGGCCGGCTACGAAGCCTGCATTATTGACGGGGCGCTCGACCCCAACTACCGGCAACGCGTCGCCGAGGAAGTGGCGAACTGCCTGTGCTTCGGCGTCTCCCTCCTCACAGGCCCCATGATCCGCGATGCCATCGAGATTAGCCGCAAGGTGCGATCCCTCCGCCCCGACCTCTGCATCGTGTTCGGCGGATGGCATCCCAGTCTGGTCACCGGCCAGACCTTGCGCGAAGACTTCGTGGACGTAGTAGTCCGCCATCAGGGCGAAGCGACGCTGGTGGAGATTGCGAGGCGGATTGAGAGGGGCCAGCCCTTCGACCTGATACCGGGGTGCTGGTTCAAGTGCGGGGGACGCGTTATCGAGAATCCGGACCGGCCGGCAACGAGGCTCACCGACCTGCCCCGGCCCGCCTACGATCTGATCGATTTCGACGCCTACGAAAAGGCGAGCGGCGAACGAAAACTGCCCTACGCCACCAGCATCGGCTGCCCATATGCCTGCAATTACTGCACCGACATGGTGTTCTACAATCGCCGTTTCAACGCCTACGGCGCGTCTGAGGTGGCTGAGGAACTGGCGAACCTGGTGACCCGGCATCGTTTGACCGAAGTGGCGCTGGTGGACTCGAACTTCCTGGTGGATGTACACCGAGCGGTTGCCATCGCCGAGGCCATTCTCGAAACAGGTACCCGTTTCCGCTGGTCCTTCCAGGCCTCCACCGACCTGCTGTGCAGAATGACGGACAACGAGGTGACGCTGATGGCCGCCGCCGGTCTCAGTCACATCGGGTTCGGTACGGAGTCGGCTTCGCCCGAAGTTTTGCGACATATGAACAAGGGTCACCAGAGCATCCCGGACATGTACGAAGCAGCGGCGAAGTGTGCACGGGCCGGCATCCGCGTGACCTTCAATCTGATCTTCGGTTATCCGGGCGAAGAGGCAAGCCATCGCAACGAGACGCTTCGGGTGATGGGAGAGATCGCCGACCGGTACGACAACGTGGGCTTCTCTCCCAATGTCTTCACGCCGTATCCTGGCATCCCCATCTGGCCGCAACTGGTGGATCTGGGAGTGAGCGAACCGGCATCACTGGCCGAATGGGCCGGCGTCGATCTCGGCCGGAACAATTTGCCCTGGCTCCAGGGAAAATCCTTCGCGCAACTACAGCGTGGCGTTCGCTATTTCCTACTCGATAATCGGCTTAACCGGGCTCGGCGCATGTGCCGGTCGAGCACGTTGCGGGCGATCCTGCGGGCAATGCGCAAGCCGCTGCACTGGCGCTTGCGGCACGCGTTCTTCGACCTGCCTCTGGAGTTATGGATCTCCATGGCAAACCAACGGCTGGTGGTGCGGCGCTCACTGCTCACCGGGCAGGCGTTGAGTACGCGGCTGGCGGAAGGGCGCTAATGGGAAATTGGCCTGAAGAACAAAACGCGCAATCAAATCAGCGGAACAGCCCGCGGAGGAGTAGCGGCGCTATCAGGTTGATCTGAACCAGATATAGCGGTGCCCATACTCGTCGAACCGATGGATGCCGAATTCGTCGTCGGAATGGACGTAAAGGCGGCCCCGTCGAAACGCAGCCCCAGCACCGCCACGCTCCCTCCTGATGCACTAAACTGCGCAGAGCCGCGCTGCCCTGCCATCCCACTGAGTCCGGGCAGCGTCCGCAAAGTGGTTTCCGTCTTGCTGTTCGGATCGAGGGGAATTGAAGAGGTTCCGATGATACTCCCATTCTCGTCCCAAAGCGTGACCGCCACGGTCTCGGTGGTGGAACTCGGATTGACGATAGCCACAGCGGTGACGAACGCGGTCTCGTCCCAGGTCAATGTGTTCGATGTTGCCGCGGCGTCGGAGAAAGGCACCACCGCTTCCTGATCGGGCCGGCCTGCCACGCTCTGACGAAACACTCCGTAACCGTACACTCCGGTTGGAAGACTGAACCGGGCGTATCCTTCCAACAGGCCCCCCACGTTGGGAGCTTCAACGATGGCCGTTCCATGCGCCGCCAGGTTCACTTGCGTGGTTGTCCCCCCGACTGAGGGCACCGTCAACGGTGCACCAGCGTCGCCTACGAAGCTGACCGGAAACGAAACCGCGGCGCCGGTGACGTTGGTGAAGTACAAGGCTGAGTACCAGCCGCCGCCAAACGCGAGTTGGGGAAGAACGTTCGACGCCGGATTCACCGCCGATCCGCTGGTGGTTGGGATAGACGTAAATGCCGGTCCATCGAAACGCAGCCCCAGCACTCCCACGCTTCCCGAGGATACGGTAAACTGCGCGGAGCCTCGTTGCCCCACCATCCCGCTGAAGCCGGGCAGCGAGCGCAGAGTGGTCTCCGTCTTGCTCCCGGGCGGCTGTGCGATTGAGGTGGCTCCGATAGCGTTTCCATTCTCATCCCACAGGATCACGGACACGGTGGTCGGAACCGGACTCGGATTAGCTATAGCGACAGCGGTTACCAGGTTCGTGTCGTCCCAGATGAGCGTGTTCGACGTCCCGTGCGCATCGGACAGTGGCGTCACGGCTTCCTGATCGGCCCTGCCCGCGACGCTCTGACGGAAGACTCCGTAGCCGTATACTCCGCTGGGAAGAGTAAAGCCGGCGTATCCTTCCAGCAAACTGCCCGCGTTGGGCGCCTCGATGATGGCGGTTCCATGTGCCGCCAGGCTCACCTGTGTCGACGCCCCGCCGAGAGATGGCACGGTTAACGATGTCGCCGCATCACTTACAAAATTTACCGGAAACGAGACACTCGCGCCGGTAGTGTCCGTGAAGTACAGCGCCGAGTACCAACCACCGCCGAACACGAACTGCGGAAGTAGTGAGCTGTCCGCTGGCCCCTTCCCAGGTGGCTGATAGGTTGTTGTTGGAGTTATGCCGGCGATGGTAATGCCTCCAACACCGCTTCCTGGATCGGCGGATCCTAGATTCCTTGTTGTGGCAATTCCCCCGGAAGTGCCGTTGAAGTTAGAGGTCCAGTTGAACCCGATGCCGAGGTCGGAGCCGGTGTTATCCGGATAAACGCCCGCGATGTGCGTAGTAAAGACGAGCGAATCCACTCCCGATGTAGTCGCATTTCCGCACTGCCCGGGGTCGAGAAAGTAACCCGCGCTCGGGCCAAACGGACCCGCAATGCACGGATCACACGGGGCGTCATGAAATGTCAATCCATCTGTAGTTTCGAAATTAGATAACGAAACCGGCAGTCCATCGTTCACCGCATCAAAGTAAAATGGATACCCGCCCCAACCGGCCGGCTCATACGTATATCCATTCTGAGGAGGGTCGTTGTAGGGAGTGGAGGCGCTGGTCAGGTGTATGGGAAATGCCGGGCTTCCAGGATTATTTTGGAAAAACGGGCTGGGATCCGGGAGATAGGTGATCGTCTGAATCCAGTCGAAGTTAGTAAAGCCACAAAGTTGTTCCGCCTCAGCGAGCCCATAGGCAACCCCGTTAATTGCCGGGGTGAAAGTGGCGTCTATACTGGTGCCCGATCCGCCAATGCTGGCGGATATGGAGTTGCTGAGAATCATGGCGCAGGTAACGGTAAGCGTCATGGTTAGTGAGCCGCCGCCGACTGAGTAGAGGTAATAACCACCCGCCGTAATACCATCTGCCTCGATCGTCATGTCGACTTCAACTCCGGACGTGCACACATCGCCGCTCGCCGGGTTGGTTGCGTATAGTGTGAAATTGTTGCTGGTAAGCGCGCCGGAGACCACCCAGATTGGGTTGTGACCCGTGCCGCCGCACATGCCAGGTCCACATGGACAACCGGCCCCGGTAAAATCCACGCTCCCTGAGATGTTACCGGCTTGATCCTGTGTCAGCGTCCAGGGAAAGCCGAGGCTATCGGTCCATGTCCCGGCAACGGTATAGATCGGCGTCGATGTTGCGGCGGCGGCCGGGCGACTATCGGAATGGGCCACCAGTTCCCCTGGTTTCGTCGAACCAGTCTTCACTCCATGGTGTACTTGCGGGGCGAGCCCGTGTGCCGCGGTTGGAGACTGGGCCTGTGCAGTGAGGGCGCCGGTCAACACGAGAATAATCGGAGCGAGCGTATTCCTGGACCTACGCGGCTTGAGTTCCCCACGAAGCATATCCAGAGCCTTCCTCAAGCGCCTATGTCCAATCCGCAATCCGGTTACCGCTGACCCGAACAGCGATGGCGTATTCACCATAGCACGAGATTGGCATAGCAAAGTCCCTGCTATTTGAAGGCTCAGGACGCGGAGCCAGCGTGGTCGCGATTGAACTGTTTGCGACGGTCGGAGCAGATCAGTAGCGACAAACGTACATAGTACAGCCCATCCCGCCGCCGACGTTTCGCCAGTCATAAGAGCATGCTGGCCGACTTCACGGTACCTGTCTGCGGTAGCCAAAGGAATCCCGGACACTTTCACGAGACGGGTATTTGCGACCGGGTGATTTGCGTATCACCGGCGACAGCCGATGCCGCCTCGTTAACCTTCGTCGGTTGGAATGGGTCGGCGAGAGGGTCCCTTTGACGAGGACTCGGATCCAGGCGGCTCACGGAACGGTTCCACTGAAATGCGCTCGTAACAAACTTCCAGAACGTCCAGGTATTCTGTACCGCCCGGCGCTTGAAGTACAACGCTGTCGCCTGCTGCCGACTTCAGCAACGCGCGCCCGAGAGGCGACGCCCAACTGATGTGGTTACGGTCGAGGTCGACTTCGTCGGTGCCCACGATGCTCACCACTCGCTCCACTCCCACGGCGTTGGCATAGCGCACGGTCGCGCCGAAGAATGCTCTCGTGGCCGCTTGCCCCGTTCTCGGAGTTTCCGGGTCCACCACTTCCGCAGCTTCGAATCGCTTCCTGAGAAAGCGAATCCGCCCATCGATCTGCCGCAGCCGCCGCTTGCCGTACTGATAGTCGGCGTTTTCACTCCGATCGCCGTTACTGGCAGCCCACGCCACCACCTCCGTCACGGCCGGGCGTTCCCTGGTCAGCAGAAACCAGTGCTCATCCTGGAGACGCTGGAGCCCGCTCGGAGTTATGTAGTTCTTGCCTGGCGTCGCGGGCTCGTCCGCTTTCGGTTTTCTCGTAAACCCTTTTCGCATCTCGTTGTCCTCCAGCGCAAATCCAGTGGGTGCCACCACGCTCTCAGGAAAAGGCTACACGTTGTCGGATCGATTTGCTTGAAATTGGTACAACACGCGAAAAGAGCCTGCCGATCGCGCGGTGTCGCTGTCCATGCTTTGGCGTTATTCCCGCCTTGAACCTGCTGATGCAATGGGAATCCAGACGGCAAAGCTGCCGGGGAGGCACTTTTGGTCGCGGGTCTAATGCCCGTGGCCAACCTTTTGACCGCCGTCCTTTGCTTCTATCTTCTTAGCCAACGCCCATAATGCGAGTCCACAATCCACACACAACACCCACTCCCAAAAGGCCAGGCTGGTGAGCAGCCGGTCGTTATCGAAATCCACCGGGCCATAGCATAGGAAGACTAAGAGCAACAAAACTCCGAGCTGCAAAACGAGAAGAGACGGCGCGGCTCGCGCTGCCAACAGGTGGAGCCAGGTACCGGTGCTAATGCCGATGAACGCGGCGGATGCTAACTGGATGTGAAGCGGGCTATAGCCATGGGTGACAGGAGAGAGGACGCTGAGAGCGACTGCCGACACCATGCCCAAGGCGAACATTACCAGACCTGACAATGCGACTATGGGATGGTCCTTCCGCAATTGCAGGTAAAACACGGTTACGGCCGGCAACAGTAGGATTGCAGAGACCGCAGTGCCGGCGGCCGACGCGCCGAAGCCGTGGGGATTCTCGTCGGGCGATTGCATGTCGGAGAGGATTGCCGCCTTTGGGTCGAACGCCTGCCCCGATAGAAGATCTCGCCGGAAGTCAGCATGCCCACCAGAAAAGTCATATAGCTTGCGGGGAGCACAACAAGACGCACAAGCCGCGGTGTGAAGCGGAACATTGTCTGTGATAGTAGTGTAATCGACAGCCTCGATGGCTTGTCGCAAACCGCTAACCCGGGCAGGTCGGGTCCAGTGTTTCAGCGTTAAGTCTTAGCGCTGTATCGGGAACGCTCCGGCGAGGAGAGTTTCGGGAATGCAGAAATCTTGAGCGCCGGGGCGTTTTCGATACAGCGCTAAGACTTGTGGACCCTGATCGAACGTTGCACCGGTCGGATTCACGGGCCACTGGAAACAGAGCCAATTGCCGCGAAAACTGGATGAATCGCAGACTTTGCCGGGCGGGCCGAAGCTGGAACGATATCTGGCAATATCGGTAGCCATGGACGCCGGCAAGTGTCGCGGTGGAGGCCGGCATCATCTCGACGCGCCGGAAGCCACCTATGCCTGGATCGCCACGCGGGTGAAAACCGGGCGACAGTCAGCGGGCAAACCCGTCAGGCCACCTTCCCCGTTGCGCCAACTGCGCCGTAATCACCTGATTCCGCGTCCCCCGTCCCCCGTAACCGGCTTCTTGCTGTTGATCCTCGTTTCCAGCGCATCGATGCGGGCAGCCTGGAATTCCGGTTGCTCAGCCTTCGCAATCGTGAGCGCCTTTTGGTAGTACTGATTGGCGGCTTCGGATTGGCCGTTGGCGTCGAGAACCTGCCCCAGCGCCTGGTTCACGGCGGCCGAGTCCGGTGCCTGAGCTAATGCCTGTTGCGCCAGGGCAACGGCGGCAGGGGCGTTTCCCTGGCGGAGGAGCACCTGCGCTTTCGCATCAAGACTCAGCGCCCCGGCCAGAGGGATATCGAAATGGCCGTCGTAGACGAAGACGCCGTAGTCGATGATCGCCGCCGGCTTCAGATTCTGAAACTTTCCGTACGGGTTGAGGCGGCCAACGCCGGTTTCAAACCCGGAAAGAACGCCCGAGCTGATGAGCACGGGTCCGTCGACGGCGGGCGGCGTGTCCGCGGACCGAAACTCGTCCGTGTACAGCGGCGAGCAAGGAATGCCGTAAGAGGCGGGGTCCACGACGGCCTGGCTGAAATAGGCGAACCAGCAGTGCTTGATGCCGCGCGCATCGAGATAGCGCTTGACGGATTTGAGCTGCTGGCCCCAATCGGCGCTGGAGTCGCTGACATACTTGTAGGCGTTCGCCGGTCCGCCGAAGGCCTCGTTCGTATACGCTATGTAATCGGGGAAGGCATGCAGAACCGACACGGCTTGAAAGACCAGCAGCAAAACCACGGCGTAAAGCCAGCGGCGATTGCGCACCGCCAAAGCCCAGGCAGCCCCGGCGATGGGAACCGCGAGGAAGATATAGACGGGTAGGATGTGCCGCACGCCGATATTCATGCCGCCGGTCATGGAGAACGCCATGTAGACCGCGGCGGGAGTTACCGTGTAGAGAATTTCGCGGGAGAGGCGTAGTTTGCCGGCAATCACCGCCCACACGCCGATCGCGAGCAGGATGAGAAACGTGAGGCTCGACTTAATGAGCATGGTGATGGGGAAAAAGAACCAGACCGCGTGCGGGTGGACCACGCCGAGAATATAGCTGGTAAACGAATCGGCCTGAGAAAGGATGTAGGCGAAGGCGTAGGTATAGGGCGCGGGCAGCAGGTGTAGCTTATCGACCTCAGCGAGCACCCTGGCGTCAAACGCGCTCGGTACGAGGCTGAGTTGCGTCGTCATGGGAGGATTGAACGGCACGGCGTCGGCCTGGGCGTAGCGGAAGCCGTAGGCGGCCCACAGGATCGTTATGGAGATTGCGCCAATGACCGCCAATGCAAGCGCCAGACGCCAGGCGTGGCGCGCGGTCGGGACGGGTGGAACATCGGGCGCGAGCTTCTTTGGCCACAGGAGCTCGAAGGCGGCGAGGAGCACAAGCGTGGGAAGCAGCAGTATGGAGCTGTGCTTGGCTGCGAGCGCGAGCCCCACCACAAGGCCGGTCCCGATGAGGCGCCACACCGCAGGGGATTTCACGTAGCGGTAGAAGGCGTACATGGCCAGGAACATAAAGAAGGCGTTGCCCGAATCCAAGGTAGCCAGCGCCGAATGGCCTATGAGCGTGGGATCAAATGCGATGAGGCCGAGCGCGATGAATCCGGCGCCCAGGCCGAACATTTCTCGCGCGGCGGCGAAGACAAGAATCGCCAGCAGGAGCGTGAAAACCGAATCCGCCATGCGGGCGCGGAACATGATGGTGTTCGCGTCGTTCTGGAAGACGAGCGCCTTGCCGGCCTGAAACCCCAACGGCTCGTAGGGGAGCCTTGGGATGGGCGGTTCCGGCAAGTTCATGCCGATCAGGGGCAGGGTGATCAGGCGCGTGATCAGGGGCGGATTCAGGGTGACGTAGCCATGCTTCCATTGCAGGTAGCCGGAGTAAATATGAAAGGGCTCGTCAAAAGTCGCCGAGTTGTCGCGGGCCATCAGGAACATTTGGAGGAAGATGACGAGGAGAAAGGCGGCGACGACTCCGAAAACGACAGGTTTGCGATTGGTTAGTTTCATGGCACCTCCCACAGTGCCCGGGCGCGGTGGCCAAGTGTCAGATCCAGACGGGACCATTGATATTCAAAGCTGAGAGTGTATCACGGCGCGCCGCCGTGGGCTCCGAAACCGGATACGCGGCAGACCGCGAAGGGACGACGGCCTCTTATCGCGTATGGTCCAAACTGGATCTGCTGGAAATCGCGCAACTTGTCCGAAGGCCAAGTGCTATCCGCAGCACGAAGCGCCATTACGCGGAGGTGAGCGGCGATCATTGAGAATTCTTCTCCACCTCAGGAGCGGCATCTCCAACGCGCCGGGGAGGGCACCAATGAGTGTTTTAACCGGTGTGTTCCCCTCAGTTCCGCCAGATCCCGCATGGGCCGGGCAGAAAAACAGCATTCTCGTACATTGAAACGGCGGGCAGCGAACTCGTAGGCAGTTTCCAGGAACCCTGCTGAAGGCAAATGGTGCGAGGACCGTGGCGTACGCAACAATCAAGCGCTTGTGCCGTGTCCTTCGGTGTGTCAGCAGGCACAACCACATACAACGCGGACCAGAAAGCTTCCGCAACGAATCGACCCGGCGCCAACCGCCCGATTCGCGAAACCGCTGTATGCTGTCAAAGTCGATCAAGGAGCAGCGATGTCGAGTTTTATGGCCACGGGTGAGACATGTTTCGACTGAATGTAAGGAAACGCTATGGAAGCGCTGGAGCAGCGTTTCTTTTGTTGACTCTCTTGTGTGAACTGACATTCTCAGTTCGGCAGCAATCACTGTCCTGGGATGAAGGTGACCATATCTTCGCCGGCTACATGTCATGGAAGAAGTCAGACTTTGGCATCAATCCGGAGCATCCGCCGCTTGTCAAAGCGCTGGCGGCGATCCCACTTCTGCCGATGCACCTCAGGGTGCCGGATCCCAAGGGGCTCGCATCGTTCAAGGACGAAGCATACTTCGATGGACGGGATTTCATCTTCGGCAACGGTGGAGAGGCCGAAGCGGATCGCATCATTTTTCGCGCCCGGATGGCGGCGGCAACCCTCAGTCTTTTGCTGGGACTGCTCGTCTTTCTGGCAGCGCGAGAGATGTTCGGCGATGGTGCGGCGCTGTTCGCACTGGCGCTGGTGGTTTTTGAGCCAAACATGATCGCGCATGGTGCCTACGTCACTACGGACATGGGTATCTCCTGCTTCATGTTCGCCAGCGTATACGCCTTCTACCGCTACGTGAAGGCGCCCTCGGTCGGAAAGCTGATGGTTCTCGGCCTGGCCAGTGGACTCGCTCTGGCGTCCAAACACTCAGGAGTGCTTCTCCTCCCATTCGGCCTGGCACTCATTATTACTGAGATATTGTGGCCCTCGCCCGCGACGCGGACCAACAAAACGAAAGCGGCGTTGCGTCTGGCCGGCGCCTTTTGGCTGCGTCGGCCATGGCCCTCGTGGTGCTCTGGGCATTCTACGGCTTTCGCTATGCCGCCAGGCCAGGTGGAATTCCGCTGAGTCCCTCGCTCGCTGAGTACGCGGTGGGATTGAAAGGGGTGGAACCGCGGGTCTATCTCGCGCTCGCGCGTTGGCACATCCTGCCAGAGTCTTATCTTTACGGAATGGTGGACGTGCGGCTGATCTCAGATTCGTTCTCTACCTACATCTTCGGCAAGGTATATGCGAAGGGTGTCTGGTTCTACTTTCCTGCGGCCTTTATCATCAAGTCCACAGCGGCCTTCATGGGTTTGCTGCTGCTGGCTGGCGTCGCGATTGTTACCGGAAACTTGCGCGCTCGGCGCGAGATCTTCTTTCTCACCATTCCTCCGGTTCTCTATTTACTGATCGCGACCGGCACTGGACTGAACATCGGCGCAAGGCACATCCTGCCCATGTATCCGTTTCTCTCCGTCCTGATTGGGGGCGCCGCGCTCGCATTGGCACGCTCGGACTGGCGTTGGGCATGCGTCGTGGGAGTGTTGCTGGCATGGCACGTCGTGTCCTCGGCACGAGCTTATCCCAACTACCTTGCTTACTCGAACGAATTCTGGGGCGGTCCCTCGAACACTCATAAGTACCTGACCGACTCCAACACGGACTGGGGTCAACAGTTGAAGGCAGTCAAGAAATATCTCGACAATCGCGAGGTGAAGGACTGCTGGTTTGCCTACTTCGTCGAACCTTCCATCCATTTCAGCGCGTATGGAATCCCATGCAAACCGTTGCCGACAGCTGACAGCGGGTGGACGGATTATCAAATCGATACGCCGCGGACGATCACGGGAACTATGTTGATCAGCGCGGGAACGCTCACCGGCTACGAGTGGGGCTCCAACGTGCTGAATCCTTACCGGGGTTTTCAGAAGCTGAAACCAGTTGCTTTCATCCAGGACGGCGTCTTTGTCTACGATGGGACGTTTGACATGCGCTTCGCCTCCGCACTCGGCCACGTAACGCGGGCCGGAGATCTCACTGCGGCCGGCCAGTTAGAGTCCGCGCTGGTGGAGGCGCAAACGGCCGTTGCCACCGACCCTGATGAGTTGCAGGCACAAATGGTTCTCGGCGACACATTGACTGCGCTCGGCCGGCCGCTGGCCGCAAAGCCTCCATACCAGGCGGCGCTCGCAATCGCGAAGACGATGGAGCCCAGCGCCGAAGCGATCTGGGTGACGATCATTCAAAGGAAGATGGCCGGCCGGAAATGATGATACGCATTGCTCATCCACGGTCATAATATCGCCGTGGGTCCGACGTTGGAGTAATACATTGGCCGAAAAACAGCATTCCCGGACGTTGACTCTGCGGGCCGAGTGGGCGGTCGGAAACTTGCAGGCAGAGGCCCGAAGGCGGAACGATAACAACGCTGGCGCCGCGCAAGCCCAATGCAGGTGACGAGCCGCAGGACATCGGTTGCGAAACTGAGTGACGCTGGCGCTTCGCTCGCCTGCCGCAGCCGCCTGTGTGAGGCCGGGCCGCTGATCCGCCGCGCCATCGAGCTTTAGCCGGGCTCGTTCAGGCCAGGCGCGATCTGATGCTGATATTGGAACGCCAGGACTGCCCCGACCAAGCCCGCGCATCGAGGACGAGGATCTGGCGCGTGAACTGAAAGTCGCAAGCCGATGATCACGAGCCACAAAGGGTTGCTACCGAAATGGAATCTATAGCATACGCATCAACGAAAAATGAAGTTAGTGACAAAAACAGCAGCCGCCATAGGGGACGGCTGCGTGTCACTGTTTTGTCACTACAGGGTAGTCAAACACCGTGAAAATAGATGGAGAGCAGTGAAAGTGCCGGGCCCGTACGCCGCTGGCTGCCCAGAGGTTTTCGGTTTGGTTTGTGCGAGATGCAAGCCCGTGAAAATACTGGCGGAGAGGGGGGGATTCGAACCCCCGGTAGACTTTAAAGGCCTACGACGGTTTAGCAAACCGCTGCTTTCGACCACTCAGCCACCTCTCCGGCGCTTGGCGGGCCTATGGGATCAGCGTATCATAGCGCCCGCGCGAGAATCTCGTGCAGTTCCTCTGGTGTCAGCAGGATCGGATTGCCCTTCATGCTGCTCGTCGCCGCTGCCTTCTCCACCAGGTCGGCAGCATGCTTTTCGCCGACACCGTACGCCGCAAGTGAAGGGACCTCGAGGTCCCGGCAGAGGTCCAGCAGCCACGGAGCGAGGCCTGCGACGGATGCGTGTACGTCTCCCGTGAGCAGGCGCGCGGCCTCATCGTAGCGGCGCAGGCGTTCGCTGTCCGGGGCGCGGGAGCGCAGTGCAGCGATGTTGACCGCGGTCGCATGTGGCAGCAGGGCAGCGCAAACGGCGCCGTGGGGCGCATCGAACATCCCGCCCACCGGCGCCGCGAAACCATGCACCGCGCCCAGTCCCGCGTTGGCCAGAGCGAGTCCGCTCAACAACGCCGCCAGCGACATGTCCGTGCGCGCTTCCAGGTTGCCGCCGTCGCGATACGCACGGCGCAATGATCGCGCCACGCGCGGCAGGCCTTCCACCGGGAAACCGTCCGCAATCGGATTCGCGCGAACGGAGACCCACGCCTCGAGCAATTGCGTCAGCGCATCCAGTCCGGTGCTGGCCGTGAGGGCGGCGGGAAGGTCGAGGGTCAGCTCCGGGTCCACCACGGCCAGGCGAGCCAGCATGTGCGGGCTGCGCAGGCTGGCTTTCACCCCATGTTCCGGCGAGGCAAGGACGGCGTTGCGCGTCACCTCCGATCCGGTGCCCGCCGTAGTGGGGATGGCGATAAAAGGCGCGGAGGGATGAGTGAGTGGCAGGCCGCGGCCCACCACTTCCAGGTAATCCAGCGGCTCATCGCCATTGCGCAGGAGCGCGGCGATGGCTTTGCCCGCATCAATGGCGCTGCCGCCGCCCATGGAGATGACCACCTCGGCCCGGTTCTCCCGCGCGGTGAGAACACCTTCTCGAATGGCCGCCACGGTGGGCTCGCCTTCCACGGCAAGCACGGCCCAGGCCACGCCCGCCGCTTCCAGTTGTCCGGCCAGAGCAGCCACCCCGCGGCGATTCCGGCCAGTGACCAGCAGCGCGCGGGTCCCCCATTGCCGAGCGGCGGGCGCCGCCTCCCGCAGCGAACCGGCTCCGAAGACAATCCGCGCGGCGGTGGCGAATTCAAAAGACGTCTTCACTTCAATCGCCGGGAGGGAACACCGGCGAGTATTCCACTCGGGATCGCGGCTCCGCCATCAGGCCAGCCACGGCGTCGCGCCAGACCTGGTAGTGCGCGGTCTCCCTGTGGTCCGCCGCCGCCTGCGCGGAGCGATAAATCTCCATCAGCACGAAGCGAGTGGGGTCATCGCTTTGCTGGATGCATTCGAAGCGGATGACTCCGGGTTCCCGCACGCTGTTGCGGGCATTCTCGATGGTGGCTTCGCGGAACGCCGCGACAACGTCGGGCAGGACGCGAACGTGAACGTGGACAATCAGCATGAGCACTGTCCATTATGACGCCGCCTGCTAAAATAACAAACGGATGCCCGGTCGAAAGCTGCTGTTTCTGCTGCCCCTGCTGTTGTGCTCAATCACGCGGGCAGAGGATTACAAAGGGCCGCAACCGCCGAAAGCGGATATCCCCTACCTGCTGCACGCTGGCAATCTGATCGCCACCGAAGTCACCGAGGCGTCTCAGGGAGGCCAGAAGAAGTCGTCCACATTCGCGGTGGCGGGCGCCAGTTCGCCGGTGAAGACTCCGCTGGCCGAACCCATTTTCATCCTGCAATCGAGAGACCTCGACCCAGCGTCGCTGGAGTTGTGGCGCTTCGAAGTGCGCAACGGAGAGCGCTCCGTGTCGATCACCGCGGGGACCCATCACAAGGGCGCCGCGGGACCGTTTCACCTGACCGTGACCAAAATCGGCGACCACCTCTACCGGGTCGAGGTGGAGGACATGCTCGAAAACGGCGAGTATTCGCTGTCGCCCGCGGGTTCCAACCACGCGTTCTGTTTCCAGGTTTACTAGCAGGATACTGAAAAGGGCTATCTGGTCCCCGCTCCGTCACCGTCGCGGTTCGGTAACCACCTGCAAACACGTAGCTACGTTTCCGAGCCGCGCGTGTAAACAAGCGGTTTTCGGGCTTTTTCAGCAGCCTGCCAGAGTCAAACGCGGCTGGCGACGGGTGTGCGCGTCAGGATTAGCCAGAGCAATCCCCAGTACTCATGAATGGCCGCATCGGAATCGGCCAGCGATCGCGCGCGCGGAAGAAATCGCTGAAGAGTGATTCGTGCGTGGGCGTGCACGCGCTGGTCTACCGGGTACGGCGTCACCGCGAGAGTGGTTTTCCGGAAGAGGCGCATCGCCCGCCGCATGTGCCACGCGGAAGTGACCAGGATAATGGAATGGATACCGCGGCTTCCGCACAACGCACTCACTGCGCGAGCCTCATCCGCGGTGGTCGAAACCGCACCGGTTATCAGCACCTGTTCGCGGGGCAGGCCGCGAGCGACGGCGGCGTCGCTCAGAATATCGCCCTGGGAAACACGGGTGTCGTGTTGCGACGGTGCGCCGGCCACGATGAGCACGGGCGCCCGTTGTTCCAGCACCAGCCCGAGGCCGCCGTGAAACCGGTTCGCCGAAGGCCCCCACTGTACGCCGGCGCGGTTCATACCGTTGATGATGTTGCCGCTGACCACGACCACGGCATCGGCCCCGGGGCACTCCGCCAGTTCCAGCGGCGCGAAGCCTCGCTCGAGGGGACTGAGAAGAAGCTCGGAGATCAACGGTGTACTCAGCAGCCACAGCAGGATGGCGCCGCCGAGCGAAATCGCCGGGCGATCCGACGCGATGCCGGCCAGCACCAGAATCACACTCAAACCTGGCGGCTGAATGATGGCCTGCAGCAGGACACGCACGCATCCACTCTATCGTTGTCGATGGGATCGGAAGCTAGATCTGCTCGGGATCTAGATAGGCGATTTCTTCGGTGATGAAGCCGTCGAGCGTTTCGCCGGTTGCGTCGTTTTCCCGAAGCATGGCCTCAGCGGCCGCGCTCTTGCAGATGGCGCAATAGAAGACCAGGTCGCGGACGAACTCCAGCTCGCGCTTGACGTGCTGGCGGCCGGCGGCGCACACATGATCCACGGCGTTCGCAAGCTGATCGCCACAAGCGGCGGCGGCAGCCAGATCCCCGGCTTCCACGAATTCCCGAAACCTCGAACTCAGGGACTGAGAATCGGCCCGAACCAATTCATAGGCGTCCGTCCGCTGCTGCATGTGCCTCAGGTATTCGTCGATGACTGATTCGATTCCCCGCATTGCCTTCACACTTTCTTATCGCCAATGGGGGTAGTGGTTTTCGAGCCTCATTCAGGTACTAAGGGGAAAATCCCGCCGCGTTGGTGCTCCCGTACCAGCAAATACTTAGAAGGCCCCAAATCACGCGCCGGCCTGGCGCGGGGTCGTGGTCGCCATTTCCACAGCCGATTGAAGCACTTCGCAGCGCCGGCGCAGAGAGGCCATTCGCTCGCCGCGTTCCGGCACCATTTCGAACCGGCGGAGCAGTTCTTCCCTGGCAAAGGCGAGCAGTTCGGCATCCAGCCGGTTCATGCGCTCAAGCTGGGTGTAGCGGGACTCGCCGATCTCGCCGCGGAACTCATCCTCGGGTACCCCCCGCGGTGCGGTGGTAACATTCTGCGGCACGTATTCGAAACGGAGCGCGGGAAACGTGGGCCGCAGAAAGTATTCCGCCGCCACGGCGCTTTCGTCGAACAGCTCCACCACGCCGAGCACGGCGATCTGCCGTACCCGCTTCATGGCCACGCGAAGATCCTGCGCGGTGGGCGGGCGCGTGTACACTCCGCCGTTGGCCATGACGTTCACCTGCGCGTCGTTGATGAGCTGCGGATACTCACCGAGCAGCAGATCGAAGAATGCAGCGCAGGACGCCGTTTGGGCGCAGCGGGCGAGATCGTGGGCGGAGCTGGCAACGCGGAAATAACGGTACATGGACCAGAGACGGCGCAGCGAATTCCGGAAAAAACACACATCGAAGAAAATCGTATTGCCGATCGCCGGCAGCGGGTACTGGACATGGTGGCTGGAGATGGCGGCAATCGCAGGGTTAGCTTCGAGAAACGAAGCGAGCGCCGGCGCGGTGACCACGGAGTCCTCGGAGGGTCCGTGCAGCGTGGCGAATCGCTCCCCGAAGCAGCGGCGGAACACGTACTCGATGGTGCTGCCGGCGTTTTTGAAGATGTGATAGTGCAACAGAACCCAGCGGTTCGTGGGAGCCGCGACCACGTGGTTTTCGCCCATGCTACAAAGTAGCAACTTGCGGCCCGGCCGCTACGACGCGAGTTGGCGCAACACGTAGGGCAGAATGCCGCCGTTGCGGTAATACTCCACTTCCATAGGAGTATCCAGGCGGACCTGGACCTCAAAACGCTTCCCATCCGCTTGCACAGTCGCTCGTTTGCTTCCTGCGTCGATGGCCGCGGCGAGGCCGGAGATTGTGAAGGTTTCCTCGCCCGTCAGGCCCAGCGTGTTGCGGTCTTCATTGGGCAGGAACTGCAATGGCAGCACGCCCATGCCCACCAGGTTGGACCGGTGAATGCGCTCGTAGCTCTCCGCGATTACCGCCTTGACGCCAAGCAGCAGCGTTCCCTTGGCCGCCCAGTCCCGCGAGGACCCGGAGCCATACTCTTTGCCGGCGATAATCAGCAGCGGGACATTGTCCTGCTGATAGCGCACGGAGGCGTCGTAGATGAACATCTTTTCGCCGTCCGGCAGATGGCGCGTCCAGCCGCCCTCCGTTCCGGGCGCCAGCAGATTGCGCAGACGGATATTGGCGAAGGTCCCGCGCACCATCACCTCGTGATTGCCGCGCCGCGAGCCGTAGGAATTGTAGTCGGCGGGCTTCACGCCCAGGCTGATCAGGTACTTCCCCGCCGGGCTGTCCACGGGGATGGAGCCGGCGGGCGAAATATGGTCGGTGGTGACGGAATCTCCCAACACGGCCAGGGCGCGCATACCGGTGAAATCCTCAATGGGGCGGCCGGGGTCCACCATGTTGTCGAAATAAGGCGGCTTGCGGATGTAGGTGGAATCCGCGTCCCACTGGTAGATCTCGCCCGCGGGCACGGCGATGCCGTTCCAGTTCGCCTCCCCTGCGAAGACTTCCGCGTATTCTTTCTCAAAGAACTCGCGGCGTACGGACTTCGCCACCACGCTGGCCACTTCTTCCGTTGTCGGCCAGATGTCGGCCAGGTACACGTCGCCGTCTTTGCCCGCGCCCAGCGGTTCCTTCTGAATGTCGATATCCACGCGGCCAGCCAGCGCGTAGGCCACCACCAGCGGCGGCGAAGCGAGATAGTTGGCGCGAACCAAAGAGTTAATGCGGCCCTCGAAGTTGCGATTGCCGCTGAGCACCGCGGCCACCACCAGCTTCTCCTTCTGCACCGCGTCGGCCACCGGCTCGGGGAGCGGTCCGCTGTTGCCAATGCAGGTGGTGCAGCCGTAACCCACCAGATTGAACTTCAGCTCGTCGAGATAAGGCATCAGACCGGCGTCGTTCAGATAATCGAGCACCACCTTGGATCCGGGCGCCAGGCTCGTCTTCACCCATGGCTGCGTTCTCAGGCCCTTCTCCACGGCCTTCTTGGCAAGCAGGCCGGCCGCAACCATCACCGACGGATTCGACGTGTTGGTGCAACTGGTGATGGCGGCAATCACCACCGAACCATCACCTACGGAGGTCTTCTCGCCATCCATGGTGATCGGCACCGAGCGCTCGGCAGCGCCCAGCGTGGCAAGGAAGTTTTCCTTCACCTGCGGCAGCTCGATGCGGTCCTGCGGGCGCTTCGGTCCGGCCAGTGAAGGAACCACCGTGGCGAGATCGAGCTCAAGTTGATCCGAATATTCGGGCTCGGGCGAGCTGGCCGTGAGGAAAAGCCCTTGCTCTTTCGCGTACGCTTCCACCAGCGCGATCTGATCCGCGGGCCGGTTGGTGATGCGCAAATATTCGAGCGTCTTCCCGTCGATCGGAAAAAATCCGATGGTCGCGCCGTATTCGGGGGCCATGTTGGCGATAGTCGCCCGGTCGGCCAGGCTCAATGCGCTGACGCCCTGGCCGTGGAACTCCACGAACTTGCCCACCACGCCGCGCTTACGCAGCATCTGGGTAACGGTGAGCACCAGATCGGTGGCGGTGGCGCCGCCCGGTAGCGCGCCCTTCAGCCGGAAACCCACCACGTCGGGCAGCAGCATGGATATGGGCTGGCCAAGCATACAGGCCTCGGCTTCGATGCCGCCCACGCCCCAGCCCACCACGCCCAGACCGTTCACCATGGTGGTGTGCGAGTCGGTTCCCATCAGTGTGTCGGGGTACGCCTGATCACCCTCCGTGAAAATCACCGACGCGAGATATTCCAGATTGACCTGGTGAACGATGCCGGTATCCGGCGGCACCACGCGGAAATTGCGGAACGAGCTTTGCCCCCACTTGAGGAAGGCGTAGCGCTCGCGATTGCGCTGAAACTCGAGCACCGCGTTCAGACCGAAGGCCGCGGACGTGCCGAAGCTGTCCACCTGTACGGAATGGTCGATGACCAGATCCGCTGGGATGAGCGGGTTGGCGCGCTTCGGGTCGGCGTGCATGGCGGCGAGGGCATCGCGCATGGCCGCCAGATCCACCACGCAGGGAACACCCGTAAAATCCTGCAGCAGGACTCGCGCCGGCCGGAAATTGATCTCGCTGGCCGCGGCGCCGAGGGTCCATTTCGCCACGTATTCGATGTCGCCGGACTTCACCGTGCGGCCGTCTTCAAAGCGCAGCAGGTTTTCGAGAAGGACGCGAATGGAGTACGGGATGCGGGAGACGTTGGCGATACCGCGCTTTTCCAGGGAGTCGAGCCGAAAGATGCGATATTCTCGTCCGCTCACGCTAAGAATGGAGGCAGCCCCGAAGCTGTTCACGGTGGTCATCTGCTTTCATTGTACCGGTGCCGATCATTCTGGTTCCGCTCCATCACTGTCGCGGCTCGGCATGGGGCGTTACCGAACCGCGACGGTAACGGAGTGGATAATACTTTGTTTCAGCGTGTGAGAATGCGGCTCTCCGCACCCGCGCGCTTCTCCCAGCCGGCGCGCTCCAATTCCGGAAAATCCATCTGCTCTTCCGGATAACCCAGACACAAATAGGCTGTCAGCGACCAGCCAGCCGGTACATCCAGGATGCGCGTCACCTGGGCGGGGTCCAGAATAGACACCCATCCGAGGCCCACACCCACCGTACGCGCAGCCAGCCAGAGCGTGTGGATGGCCGCCACTACCGAGTAATCGAGGGTTTCCGGCATGGTCTGGCGGCCGAGGCCGTGTCCCTTGCCGGTGGCGCGATCGGTGAACACGGCCAGGTGAACCGGCGCTTCGCGCAGGCCGGCCAGCTTCAATTGGGAATACAGGGAAGCGCGGTCGCCGGAGAGATCCTGGAGAGCCTCCGCGTTGGCGCGCTCAAATTCCGCCGTGATGCGATCCCGCACGTCCTGGGTCTCCACGCGGATAAACCGCCAGGGCTCGCTCAGGCCGACGGAGGGCGCAAGGCACGCTAGCGCGAGCAATTCCTCCACAATGCCCTCGGGAAGCGGGGCGCGCTGAAAGCGCCGGACGTCCCTTCGCCAGATCAACAGCTCCCGAAAGCGCCGCCGGAAGTCGTCGTCGAATCGCGAGGGGCTGTCCATCTCCTCTGAGTATGGCTCATGCGCTGGTGTTTTCCATGACGTCCTGCCGGTCCTCCGCGCGGGACGATACGGCCAGCAACTGTTCGGTGGCATCCACGGAGAGCGGGCGGTGATAGTAATAGCCCTGGGCGAAGTCGCAGCCGGCCTCGCGGATGGCTTCCAGTTGTTCGTCCGTCTCCACGCCCTCGGCGACCACGGACAGATCCAGGCTGTGCGCCATGACCACAATGGCGCGCACCACCGACGCCGTTCCCGCCGCGGCGTTATTGATGTCGCGCACGAAAGAGCGGTCGATCTTGAGGCGGTCGACGGGCAGCCGATGCAAGTAGCTGAGCGACGAGTAGCCGGTGCCGAAATCGTCGATGGCGATGCTGATTCCGAGGGCCCGGATGCGCTCGATCTGCCTGCCGGTTTCCACGGCATTGTCGAGAAAAGACGTCTCGGTAATTTCCAATTCGAGTTGTTTTGGCTCCAGACGCGCCTCCGTCAGACAGCGCTTCAAGAGGGCGGCGAAATCCGAATCGGCCAGTTGCACGGCGGAGACATTGACGGCGACGGAGGGTACCGCAAATCCGCGATCCATCCATTCGCGGCATTGCAGGCAGGCCCGGCGGAGCACCCATGCGCCCAGCGGCACAATCAGGCCGTCGGCTTCGGCCACTGGAATAAAATCGCCCGGAGAGATCACGCCTTTGGCATTGTGGTTCCACCGCACCAGCGCTTCCAGGCCGACCAGACCGCCCTGCAAGTCCACCTGCGGCTGGTAGTAGAGTTCGAATTCTTCGTTGCCAATGGCGGCGCGCAGTTGGATTTCCATTTCCAGCCGTTCCCGCTCGGCATCGGCCATGGACGGCATGAACGCTTCCACGCGGCTCTTCCCCAGGGTCTTCGCGCGATACATGGCGATGTCGGCGCTCTTCACCACGGCGGTTACGTCCTCGCCGTGATCGGGGAAGATGCTGACGCCGATGCTGGCGCTGATGGACAAGTCATGCCGGGCGATCTGGAACGGCCGCCGCAGGGCTTCCAGCAGCTTTTCGGCCGCCAGCATGGCTGAGGCGAGATCGCGGACCTCTTTCAGGACCACGGTGAATTCGTCGCCGCCCAGCCGGGCCAGCGTATCCGTTTCGCGCACGCACGCCAACAGACGCTGGCCGGCCAGACGAAGCAGGGTGTCGCCGGCACGATGGCCCAGAGTGTCGTTCACGCGCTTGAATCCGTCAAGATCCAGCCACAGAATGGCAACTTTGGTCCGATGCCGCCGCGCGTGAGCCATCGCCTGGTGCAGACGGTCGTGAAACAGCAGACGGTTGGGCAACTGCGTCAATGCGTCGAAGTGGGCCTGCTGGGCCAGGTGCTCGTACAGCCTGCGGTTCTCGATGGCCAGAACCGCGGCGCGTTGCGCACGGTGCATCAGGACCGAGGCGGTTCGTCCATGAACAGGCGACAGTTTGTGGCAAGTGACAATCCAGCCCCCGTCCTCCGTTCCCCGCACCCACACCGGCGCAAACCGGCACTCCACGAAGCCATCCTGGAGCGCCGCTTCCCGCAACTCTTCCTTACCGGTATCCACCGGCTCGCCAGCCGCCACTTTGGCCGCGAACCGCTTCGCCGCTTCGACAAGGTCCGGCGACAGGCCCCGCGTCAGCGCCCTCAGGTGCGCCCCGTGCAGCGCCAGCACGGCGCATCCAGTAGCCGGGTCGGGCTGTTGCCGGTGCAGGGCGGCCACTACGGCGTCGAGCACCGTCTCCAGAGGTTCCTTGCTGCCGATCAGCTCAAGAATGCGGTTGTACTGATGCTCGGCCTCCTTTTCGGCGCGCAACGTTTCGTTGTTTTCCTCCAGCGACTCCAGCAGGACGCGCCGTTTCCGGTCCATCCACACGAACACCGCAATGAAACAGACCATGCCGATGAGCAGGATGGCCAGTCCGATGCAAGCGCCGGCAAACGCCCAAAGCTCCATGCGCTCCCGGCGGCTCAGATAAGCATCCACCAGCGGACCTGCTTGCGCCAGGGCAGCTTGTGCCTTTTCAAAGGCCGGTGCGCCCGATTCGGTTTCCATGCGGACGGCATCGTCGCTGCGGCCCTGCGTCAGCAGCGCCAGCTCGCCGTCGCGGACCCTGGCATAATCCTTCCAACGGGCTGAAAACTGCCTGATAACCGCATTCGCGCCGGCGTCTGGGCCCAACATAAGCGCCTCGCCCACCGTGAGACTGACGCCCTGGTCCGCCTGGCGAATGGATGGAAGACAGTCTGAGTTAGTGCCGAGCAGTGCGTAAAGAGAGCGCCGCCGGCTCTGCTGGGTCCAGTCCCGCAGTTGACCGTAAGCCATCGTCCAGTTCCTGACACTGGTTTGAAGCTCCTGGTTACCACTGACGGTGAACACGAGATCGCAGAGCAGCGGAACTGCCAGAACCACCAGCACGGCTGCCGCGGCGGGCAGCGCCGACTGGCGTCTCCATAAGGGAGGGTCGCTGGCAAAGAACCGGCCAGCCCATCTGGACATACGGTTCCATAGCGTGTCCAGAGGCATTCAGGTCCATATCGACAATTGGAGGGGTTAGTTAGACCGAATTCGCCTGGGGGACGGCCATTCGAATCCCATCGATTGCCGAAGCTGATAGACTGGCGCAGTGGTACACAGCCCAATGAAAACACTCGCTTTCTCTCTATTAGCCGCAGCCACGGCGGTTCTCCCGTGGGGGCAGCAACCCTCGCCGCCCGCCGCGAATCACGACCTCGGCTACACCGACACGCCGATTCTGCCGGGTCTGCCGTGGCATGTGCACGATCCGGCGCGTCCGCACCCGCGCATGGTGACACCATCGGAAACGCCCGGCGGCGCGCCTTCCGACGCCATCGTCCTGTTCGACGGGCACGATCTCTCGCAATGGGCCTCCGGCGACGACCCGCCAAAGTGGAAGATGGGCGATGGATACTTCGAGGTGGTCCCCGAGACCGGCAACCTTTCCACGAAGCAGAAGTTCGGCGACTGCCAGTTGCACATCGAGTGGCAGGAGCGGCCCGATGTCAGCGGGACCAGCCAGGGGCGCGGCAACAGCGGCGTCTTCATGATGGGCCTGTACGAGATTCAGGTGCTGGACCCGTGGAAGAATCCGACATACGCCGACGGCCAGGCTGCGGCCATCTATGGTCAATGGCCGCCGTTGGTGAATCCCGGCCGGCCACCCGGACAATGGCAGGTGTACGACATCGTCTTCGAGGCGCCGCGATTTGACGGCGGCAAGCTGGCGAAGCCCGCGTATATCACGGTGTTCTTCAACGGAGTGCTGGTGCACAATCACCAGGCGGCAATGGGACCCACGCTGCACCGCCAGTTGGCCCACTACGAGCCGCAGCCCGCCGAGGATTCGCTGGTGCTGCAGAACCATCACAACCAGGTGCGCTTCCGGAATATCTGGATCCGGCGGCTGGGCGCGTACGACGAGCCGGAGAAGTAACGATTCTCAGCCGCCGATGAGTGCGGATAAGACAATGTCCGATTAGATTTCCGGCAACTTCCATGGAGCGCGCATGGGCCGCGATAACATTCCGTTCGCGGACGCGTCGTCGATTACCTGCTCGTGTTGCGGGTCCCATTGCAGATCGCGCCCGAGGCGCAGGCTGATGTTCCCAAGATGCGCGATGCTGATGGAACGATGAGCGGTTTCCACCGCCGCGATGGGTTGCGCGCGGGACAGAACGCAATCGATGAAGTTGCGGTGATGATCATCACTGCGATAGAGATGCACCGCGTTCGGACCATAATCGCTCTCGTATAGCAGATCCGGGTTTTTCGCCTCGATGCCGCCGCGCGTCACGAACACCCAGCCGTCACTGCCCTCGAAGGTGACCCCCATGCGCTCGCTGCTGGAGACAATCAGCTTCACGCCGCTGGCGTAATCGGCCTCGTAGTAGAACGTGGTCGCGGTGTTCCATGGCGCGTCGGATGACCACGTGGCGCGGCCGTTGCGGATGGCCACCGGTCCGGTGTCGTCGGCGCCCATGCCCCACTGCGCGATGTCCGGATGATGGCCGCCCCAGTCGGTCATCTGGCCGCCGGAATAATCGAGAATCCAACGGAAGTTTTCGAAACAGCGCGCCGGGCAATAGGACGCCTCGGGGGCCGGTCCCAGCCAGAACTCGTAGTCGAAGCCGTCGGGCACCGGCTCGGTGGCTTTCCGGTCGCCGGCTTTGCTCAGGTCGGGAGTACCGCCGGGCAATCCGCAGCGGACCGTCTGCAACTTTCCGATGCGGCCGTTGCGCACGATCTCGCAGGCTTTACGAAAGCGCGCGTCGGAGCGCTGCTGGCTGCCGCATTGAAAAATGCGCTGGTACCTGCTTACCGCGGTGGCCATGGCGCGACCTTGCTCGATGGTCAGCGCCAGCGGCTTCTGCCCGTAGATGTCCTTGCCCACGCGAGCCGCTTCGATGGCCACGATGGCATGCCAGTGATCCGGCAGCGCAATGCCCACCGCGTCGATGTCCTTGCGCGCCAGCAGGTCGCGAAAATCGTGGTACGCTTCGCAGCCCTTGTATACACCCGAGCGTTTCTCGCGCGCGTAGCGCCACTCGACGTATTGGCGCGCAGGTTCGCGCCCGGCAATGGCGCCGTTCCAGTAACCCGGCGACTCGCGGTTCACGTCGCACACGGCCACCATCTGGACGCGCTCGTCCTTGAGGAAATCGAGCATGTCGTTGGTGCCCTGATTGCCGGTGCCGATCATGCCCATGGTGATGCGGCTGTTGGCCGCGACCGCCCCTCCCTTCCCCAGCGACAAGGCCGGGACAAGCAACGGGGCTGCAGCCGCGGAGGCCGCCTGGAGGAAGGTGCGCCGGTTCACGTGGCAATTATACAGATATGACATGCTGGACAGGTGATGCGATCTGTCGCGGTGATTTGCCTCACGATGTTTGCGCTGATGCCGGCACAAACGAATATCGAGTCAAGCTAAGTCCATATCACCGGCCGTGTGACGGACAGCAGCGGAGCCGTCATCCCGAACGCAACAGTGAGCGCAATTCTGGATGGGATTACCGAGCCCTCGGCGACTACGCGAACCGACCAGAATGGATTCTACGCATTCATCGTCAAGTCAGGTCATTACGAATTGGAAGCCATCGCACCAGGATTCGAGAAGGCCACGAAGAGTGTGTTGTTGAAGGGGACGAGTGTCGAAATTCCGCCGACCGTGCTGTCGGTCGTGGGTGTATGCGGGTCGAGCGCGGTGCCCGTTCGCGGGAGAGTGTCGCCAGACGATTCGAGGCCGCCCGATGTGAGTGTATGCGACTTGATGACGTACCCGGGACGGTTCAGTGGAAGGATTGTCAGAGTACGGGGCCGGATTCTTATAGCTTTTGAAGAGTTTGAGCTGGACTACGCTCATTGCGGTGAAAATCCGACGACGGAGGTGTGGCTCGAATACGGGCGGGGCCCTAAACGGCAACCCACAATATGGTGTTGCGGCAACATCGCGCCGAGAGACTCACTACGAGTAATACAAAACAAGGAGTTTCTTTCATTTAACCACTATCTCAGCGACCAATTTCGAACGAAAGGATGCCTGGGCCGGGTGTGCTCGCCCTACGAAGTAACAGCCACTCTCACCGGGCGATTCGATACTCAAGTTGTGGGGTGTTCGGACGGCGAAAGCCACTGTCCATATGGAGGAGGGTTTGGACATTTTGGCCTTTTCTGCTCACGCCTGGTGATCGAATCGGTGTCGGACGTTGCAGCGACGCCGGCTGGCGGGAGGTGAGTATTCCGGAAATATGACATGCTGGACAGGTGACTCGCGCAACCCTCGCCACGTTCGCCGGTTTGCTCCTCTTTTCCGTCCCGCAAGTTTGCGCCGCCGGTAAGCTGAAAGCTCTCATCATTGACGGGCAGAACAATCATCATTGGCAGGAGACCACGCCGGTTCTGAAGAGGATTCTGGAAGACTCCGGTTTGTTCGTGGCCACGGTGACGACCGCGCCGCCCGGACCGGACATGAGTGGTTTCCAACCGGATTTCGGCGCCTTCGGTGTGGTTGTCTCCAACTACAATGGCCTGCCCTGGCCGGACGCCACAAAGGTCGCTTTCGAAGAATATGTACGCGGCGGCGGTGGATTTGTCAGCTATCATGCGGCGGATAACGCGTTCCCGGACTGGCCCGCGTACAACGAGATGATCGGTGTGGGTGGCTGGGGCGGGCGGAAGAACGCAGATGGCACGTCCTGCGGGCATCATGGCGACCGGCTGGCGTTTCAAGTCACGATGCGCGACCCCGACAGTCCCATCGCGCGCGGATTGCCCGCAATCTGGATGCACGCGCCGGATGAGCTTTACGACAGCTTGTGCGGTCCGGCAAAGGACGTGGACGTGGTGGCCACGGCGCACTCGGACCCGGCCAACCGGGGGACCGGCCATGATGAGCCAATGCTGATGACCATCCATTACGGCAAAGGGCGCGTCTTCCACACCACGCTGGGACACGACGTCGCGGCCATGCAGTGCCTCGGCTTTATTACCACACTGCAGCGCGGCGCGGAATGGGCGGCCACCGGCGACGTCACCCAGAAAGTGCCGGACGATTTCCCTGCGCCTGATCGCCTCAGCATTCGAAAGTGATACGCTGAGGCAATTATGAAGGTCGGCGTTTTCACCGTGGTGCTCGGGCAACTGCCCCTGGAGCGCGTCCTGGCAAAACTCAAAGGGCTCCGCATTGACACCGTTGAGCTGGGAACCGGCAACTATCCCGGCGGGCAGCACTGCCCCCTCACCATGCTTGACAACGCCGGGGAGCTGGAGGAGTTCCGGAAAAAGCTGGACGACAGCGGCTTCCACATCAGCGCGCTCAGTTCGCACGGCAACCCGCTGCACCCCGATGCGGCCGTCGCGAAGGGATACATCGACACCAGCCGTAAGACCATTCTGCTGGCGGAGAAGCTGGGGGTTTCCACGGTGGTGGATTTCTCCGGCTGCCCCGGCGATCATGACGGCGCGAAGTTTCCCAACTGGGTCACCTGTCCATGGCCGCCGGAGTACCTGGACGTGCTGGCATGGCAGTGGGAGAAGAAGGTGATTCCGTATTGGAAGGAGCACGCGCGCTTCGCCGCCGATCACGGAGTGCGCGTCGCCATCGAAATGCATCCTGGCTTTGTGGCCTATAGCCCGGAGACCATGCTTCACCTGCGCGCGGAGGCGGGCGAAACGGTGGGTGTGAACTACGATCCCAGCCACATGTTCTGGCAGGGCATCGACCCTATCAAAGCTATTCGCGTTCTGGGCGATTCCATTTTCCACGTGCACGCCAAGGACACGCAGATGTATGATGTCAACCTGCCGCGCGCGGGCGTGCTGGATACGAAGCGATACACCGACGAGCGCAACCGCTCGTGGATTTTCCGCACGGTGGGCTACGGCCACGATGCGGGCTGGTGGCGCGAGTTCATCTCCACGCTGCGCATGTACGGCTACGACGGCGCCCTCTCCATCGAACACGAGGACAGTTTGATGTCCGGCGACGAAGGCCTGAGTAAAGCGGCGGAGTTTTTGAACCAGATCATCATTCGCGAGCAGGCCGGCGCGGCGTGGTGGGTTTGATCAGTTCCGATCCAGAAAATCAAGAACGATGGGGTTCAGCCACTCCGGACGCTCCCGGAACGTCGCATGGCCGGTGCCCGGCAGGATGCACAGTTGCGCTCCAGGAATGCCGTGGAAGATCGTCGCCGCCTCGTCCAGACTGGTAAAGTCGTGGTCGCCAAAGAGCAGGAGCACGGGCGCTTTGATTGTCGCCAGGTCCTGTTTCGTAATACCCCAGCCCGGCCTTGCCCACATGGCCCTGACCTTCGCGAATAAAACCGGCCAGTGATCGGGGCCGTCTGGCGAGACGCGAGCATACTCATCGCGAAGCTCTTTGGGCACGCGGTCGGCGGAGAGGGCCAGCATCGCTTTCTGCTGCTGCTCATTCATCAGCCCCAGTCCGACACCGGACACTACAACTCGCCGCACCAGTTCCGGATGCGTGAACGCGAGCCGGAGCGCAATCTGGCCGCCGTCGCTGAATCCGACGATATCCGCGTTCCGAATTCCCTGTTGCGCCAGAAACGCCGCCGTGTCTTCAGTCATACGCTCGTAAGATAATTCGCGTCCGGCCACGTCGGCGGTGTGGCCGTGGCCCATCTGCTCCACGCCGATCACACGGTGATTCTTCGCGAAAACGGGAATCTGCGCGGCAAACGAGGATTGGATTGTGTTCAGACCGCCGTGCAGGAGCACTACGGGCCGGCCCTCGCCATGGGCCTCATAGTACATCCGCACGCCGTTTACTTCGGCGTATTCGCCCGCAGCGGGCCACGCCAGCAGGAAACCAAACAAGGCCAGCAGACGCATTCAGAGAGTCTAGCAGGGCTTACGCGGCGGGCCCCTGTGGCTCGCCTGACATGTTGCTCCCCCGACACAGGTGTGGCCAGGAGACATGTGAACCTGCGGTGATTTTTCGGAAACCAAGCGAAGAAGTGATCGGCACTCGCCGTGCAATTAGGGATCGAATGAGCTTTCGGGCGCTTTGTCTTCTCTTTGCGGCGGCCGTGGTGTTGAGTTCGCAGCCCCCGAATGGAGCCGGCCCCACAACGAAGAAGAAGGAGGCAAAGCTCCGCCGGGAATTGGGGAGCCCGTCCAAGAGCTGGCTGGACGAAGACGTCGTTTACATCATCACCGATGAGGAACGCCGCGCGTTCGCAAGCCTGCAGACCGACGAGGAACGGCGATTGTTCGTCGACGAGTTCTGGGCCAGGCGCGACCCCACCCCGGACACCGTCGATAACGAGTTCGAGGACGAGCACTACCGGCGGATCGCCTATGCCAACGAGCGTTACTCGTCGGCTGTCCCGGGGTGGAAGACCGATCGCGGCCGCACTTACATCCTGTACGGCCCGCCAAGCGCGATTGAAGCGCACCCGTCTTCCGGCGACAATTCCTGCCCATGCGAGGATTGGCGTTACCGCCACATTGAGGGAATCGGCGACAACGTAATCGTCGAATTCGTGGACCCAGCCAGATCGGGCGACTATCACATGACGATGGATCCCGCATCGAAAAGCACGGCGCCGAAGGACCCCCCGGCCAAAACAGAAAACGATCTCGGCTTGCTGAAGTCACCGACCGTGAGGTTCGGCGATCTGGAGGAGGTGGTCAGCACCAACATTCGGTACAACACCCTTCCGATAGAGGTTCGTGCGGACTACATCCGCCTGACCGGCTACTCGGTTCTGACTCCCATCACCATTGCCATCCGCAAGGCCGACTTGAAGTTCAAGGCCAAGGACAACTATGCCCGGGCGACGATCAACATTTTCGGCCGGATCACCAACGTCTCCCGGCAGGTGGTAAACACTTTTGAGGGGACCATCGATGTCGAGACCTCGTCTGAACTGCTCAACCAGACGATGAAAGGTACGGCAATGTGTCAAAAGATGGTGCCACTTCCGGCTGGAATGTACCGCGTCAATGCAGTGGTCAAGGATATCGTGGGGGGCAACCTCACCAACTATGAAATGGCGTTGAACGTGCCCAATTACGACCAGAAGAATCTGGCGGACAGCAGCCTCATTGTGACGGACCTGATCCAGAAATTGCCGCAATATGACATCGGGCCCCGACCGTTTGTGATCGGCGACTCCGAGGTGCGGCCGCGGGTCGCTGAATCGTTCAGCCGCTACGAAAAACTCGGCATCTATCAACAGTTCTATAACTTCGCCCCTGATGAGAAGACCGGGAAACCAAATGGGAGCATTGAGTATCTGGTCACCAAGGACGGCAGCAACGACAAGGTTTTCAACTATACCGAGGATGTCGCCACGCTTCCCGGTGCGTCCGCCCAACAAGTTACGGTAGAGAAGGTCATGTCGCTGGACAAGCTGACGCCTGGACAGTACACCTCCGGCTGAAAGTTACGGACAAGATCCGCAACAAGGTGCTGACGCCAACGGCGAAGTTCACTGTCACCGAACTTTCCTATTGACATCCTGCCCGCTTCGTACTAATTAATTAGTATGCGCCCGCGCAAGCCTACCCTGACCAACCAGGAACTGGAAATCATGAAGACCGTCTGGGAGCTCGACCGTCCGGCCACGGTGCGCGACGTGTATGAAGCCCTGCTGGAGCGCCGCAAGATCGCCTACACCACGGTAATGACCATGATGAACATCCTCGAGGCCAAGGGCTATCTCAAGAAACGCCGGGAGGAGCGGGCTTTTGTCTACACGCCCGCCGAAGCGAAGAGCAAGGTCATCCGCGGTATGGTGCGCGAGTTCGTCAATCGCGTCTTCAACGGGTCGGCCGAGCCTCTGCTCATGCACCTGGTGGAAGATGAGGGCCTCACCGATAAGGAGCTGGCCGGGATCGCCCGCCTGGCGAGGAAGCCGAAATGACCGCCGAACTGGTATGCCGCGATCTGCTGGCCTGGTCGGCGCAAATGGCGATTCTGATTGCCTCGGGCGGCGCGCTGTGTCTGGCATTCCGGCTTCAGCCTCCGCGCGTGAGGCTCATGTTCTGGCATTTCCTCTTGGCCGCGAGTCTTCTGCTGCCACTGGTTCCGTGGCGCGGACCGGGCGAAGCGGCGGCGCCGGCACGGGTCACCTTCAGCACGGGCCCGATGACGCCGGTGCTGCCAGAGCAGGCGCGGCTTATTCGATTTTCCAGGGCTGACGCGGCCCTCGCCGTGGTGACAGCCGGCGCCCTGATTCGATTCGCCTGGCTGGCGCTCGGATTGTTCCGCTTGCGCCGGTATCGCCGCGGATCCCTGTATCTTTCCGAACCCGGCGAGCCCTTGCGCGCGATGCGGCACGAGTTTGGCGTTGGCGCGGATTTCTATCTGTGCGGCGATCTGAATGGGCCGGTCACGTTCGGCTTTCGGAATCCCACGGTCCTTCTGCCCATTTCTTTCCCCGAGCTAAACGTCGAGGCGCAGCGCGCGATCGTCTGCCATGAGCTGCTGCACGTGCGCCGTCACGACTGGCTGTTCACCCTTGCGGAAGAGGCCATTCGGGGGCTGTTCTGGTTTCATCCGGCAATCTGGTGGTTGCTGGCCCGCATTCAACTTACCCGGGAACAGGTGGTGGATGCCGCCGTGATCGAGCACACGCGGGACCGCGATCGCTACGTAGACGCTCTGCTGGCCGTGGCCAGCGCACGGCTTCAGGCCGGCCTTGCGCCCGCGCCCCTGTTCCTCAGAAAGCGTCACTTGGCGGCCAGGATGGCGGCCATTGGCAAAGGAGTGCACATGTCGAAACGCAAACTCATCGCCTCGCTGGCCGGAATCGGCGCTTTGCTGCCGCTCGCGGCCGCCATCGCGCTGTGGCAATTTCCCATGGCCGCAGCCCCACAGGAATCGCCCGCCGATTCTCCGGGAGTGGAAGTGCCCGACACGGCGCCGTTCACGCTTCTGCACCGCGCGGCCGTCCAGTATCCCGCGCTCGCCGTAATGGCCGGCGTGTCCGGGCTCGTGGTGGCCAGCGTTACGGTGAACGACAACGGTGAGGTAACCGATGCGCACGTGGTCAGCGGGCCGCGGGAGCTGAGGAAAGCGGTACTCGATTCGGTGCTGGAGTGGCACTTCGATCCCGGCGTTACCTACCCACCAGATCGGTCGTTCGAGATCGCGGTCCGTTTCAACGCGGCCCTGGCGCAGAACGCGCCGGCCGATCCTGTGATTGCCAGGTTTATGCCGGCCACGTTCTCGGTCAAGGGCGTGGACGTGAGCTACCTGCCCGAGGCCCTGCGCGACAAGGCGGCGGCGATATTAAACGGCCACGATGGCGAGACGCTCTCGCGCGATCAGTTTCTGGAACTCGGGCGGGAGTTACAAAAGGCCGACAGCCACCTGGCGCTCACTTACTCCATCGAGCAGGATACAGTAACTCTGCGGCCGATGCTGCGCGACGAGCGTATGCTGGGGGGCTCTTTCCCGCCGGTTGCGAGCGACGGCAAACGCATTCGCGTGGGAGGCAGTGTACAGGCGACGAACCTGATTGGCAAGCAAGTGCCCGTATATCCCATGGAGGCCAAACAGGAGCGCGTTCAGGGCAGCGTTCATCTCATCGCGCTGATTGGGACCGACGGACACATTAAGAACGTGCAGTTACTCTCGGGTCATCCGCTGCTGGTTACTTCGGCAATCGACGCCGTGAAGCAGTGGTTATACCGGCCCACCCTTCTGAATGGCGATCCAGTGGAAGTAATCACCGAGATCGACGTGAATTACACTTTGGCGAACTAACAGCGATGCCGCGGCCCGTTTTGCGGACATTCGGGGCTGCCATCAGCGTCCTGGTGGTGCTTCTGGGTGCCGATCCGTTTCCTCCGCCGTCCTATGTCTTCGCCTCCGGCGGCGCCGCGGCGAACATCCCGGTGGAAGTTGTGGCGAACGGTCTGGTCTTTGTCCAGGCCAAAGTGAATGGCCATCCGGGATGGTTCATCCTGGATAATGCCAGCCAGGGGTTCACCGTAGATCCCGAATACGCCCGTGCAGCGTTGTTGCCTGTCAGCGACACCGCCACAGCTCGCGGCGGCGGTGCGGAGCCGATTCGGGCAGGTGTCGTTCACGATGTCCGGATCAGTCTGCCCGGCCTGGATCTCACTCATCGGCACCTGGTGGTCATTCCGCTGAAGATGCTGGAGCCGGCCGTGGGCCACCAGGTGGATGGCATAATCGGGTCGCGGCTGTTCGACGATTTTGTCGTTGTGGCGGATTACCAGCACCTCCGCTTGTCTGTTTATTTGCGCAGCGAGTACCGGCCCAGCGGAAAGGAAACGGGACTCCCGGTCTTTGTCGATGCACACGGCTTCCCCTTCGTCGATGCGAGCGTCAGCCTGCCGGGCATAACGCCCGTCAAGGGCAGATTCCTGATTGATGGCGGAGCGAACGCTTACGCGGAAATCTACAAGCCCTTCGCTGATGCACACGGCCTTCCGCCACCTGCGATGAAGCTTCTGGACGCCCCCGGGACCTGCACCGGCGGAACAACTCTGTCGAGAGATGGCCGTGCTGATTCGATCGGCATTGGTCCGTATTCTGTGAGCCACGCGCCCATCACGTTCGCGCAGGATACGGAAGGGCTAATGGCGGCGAAGGATTATGCGGGCCTGTTCGGGGCGGAGTTTCTCAGACGGTTCACCGTGGTGTTTGACAACCCCGGCAAACGGCTTTACCTGACGCCGAATCAGAGTTACGGTGTCGCCGCGGAGTATGACGGAAGCGGACTGCGGATTCGCGCGGAGGACCCCGATTTCCACACGTTCGTAGTGGGGCGAGTGCTGCCTGGCTCCCCCGCGGCAGACGCTGGGATGAAACCCGGCGACGTGATTGAGGCCATCGGCGGCCGCGCCGCGAGCCAATTCACTCTGACCGATCTACGCAGCATGTTGTGCGCTCCCGGTGCACGCTGCGTGATCGCAGTGCGGCGCGGAACCGGCCATCTTCGGTTCGTCGTGACGCTGCGCCCCGGCGTTTGATGAGTATGGCCGCTCCGGTTGCGCGCTTTGGAAACCGAACCGCGACAGTGATGGAGCGGGCCTTTACGAACCTCGTTTCAGAAGCCGGAGGCTCCGCCGCATCAGCGCGCGCGCATTGCCGTTGCCCGCGGCCGCGAGCAGCGCAAAATATACCGAACCAAATGTTCCCAGCACGATCACGGCGGCGATGGACGGGGGCAGTGCGTGCGTCGGACGCCGCAGCAACCAGCCCAGCCCCGCCCCCACTGCCGCCGCGCCCCACAATTGCAGAATGAACGTCAAAGGCACGTTCACCGCGCCGATTCGCCTGGCCAGCGAACGCCGCAATAAAGCGAACTCGATCCAGCCCGCCACCCCCGCCGAGCCAGCCAGCGCCGCCGCGCCCCACCTGGGGTCGATCCCCAGCAGCGGCGGAAGCGGCACCGCGCAACCATACCCCAGCGCGCCGGTCAGCGTCACCCGCACCACGGCGTAACGGAACGGCGTGCGCGTATCGCCCAGCGCGTAGTAGGTGGACGAAAACAGACGGCTCATGGTGGAGGCCAGCAGGCCGATGCTCGACCCCGCCAGAATCTTCCACACGAAAATGGCGTCGGCTTGCGTGAAGCGGCCGGAACGATAAATACCCGCGGCGATCACGTCCCCGAACGCCAGAAACGCCGCCGCCGAGGGCACCACCAGAAAGGCGATCTGGCGTAAGCGGCTTTCGAGGCGCGAGCGCAGCTCGCCGGCCGCGTCCACTGTCGCGCCCACCACGTGCGACATCTCGGTGAGCTCCGTGGTGGAGATGGACATTCCGAACAGGCTCACCGGAAGAATGTAGAGCGTCTGCGCGTAGGTGAGTGCCGCGAACGATCCCGTCGGCAGCAGGCTGGCGATGATGGAATCGAGATACGCGCTGAGCTGCACCACGCCCCGGCTGGTGAACACCGGCAGAAAATTGCGCACCACGCGGCGGACGGGCTCGAAGGTCCACGAAAAGACCACCCGCAAATCCGGGGCCAGCTTCAGCACCAGCGGCAACTGCGCGACAAACTGCAGCAGACTCCCGGCTACCGCGGCCCATGCCGTGCGCACGGCGAGCTGGTCCAGCGTCGAACGCCGGCCGAACGCCAGCATGGTGCCGATAATGACGGCATTCCAAAGCACCGGCACGGCGTAGCCGATGAAGAAGCGGCGATGGCTGTTCAGAATGGCCAGGCACCAGGCGGACCAAACCAGCAGGCCGGTGGCCGGGAAGAAAATCCGCACCAGCATCACGCAGAGTTCGCGCCGCTCACCGTGAAAACCGGGCGCGATCACCGGGATCAGCCACGGTGTCAGCAACACGCCGCAAGCCACCAGAACGGTTGTCACCACCCCCAGCAGAGACGCGATGGCGCCCGCCACCTGGCCCGCGTCGCGTTCCTCACGGCGCGCCAGCAATCCCGCGTACACCGGAATGAAGGACGCCGAAAGCGTGCCCTCGCCCAGAATATTCTGCAGCACGTTGGGAATGCGCATGGCCGCGCGAAACGCGTCGGCGGCCGGGGACGTGCCGAAGAAGTGGGCGAATACGCTGTCGCGCACCAATCCTGAAATGCGGCTGAGCAGAATTCCCGCGGAGACAAGGAACGCCGCGCCGCCGCCGCGGCCCGTTGCACTCTGGCTGGTAGTGGAAGCGATATCTCTATTCTGGCAAGCTGAAGGCTTGCCGTCTCCTTCTTTCATCGCGTCGTTGCCCGAGCGCGTGGTGCGCTCACTCTCCGCGCTGGCCGGAGGGGCGCTGCGCGAAGCCGGCGAAGTGACCATCCCGGCGCGGTTGCGGCGCACTCGTCTCTATCGCGCGCTGGCGGGCAACACCCTGCAATTCCTCATTGAGCAGGTGGGCCAGGTGGAGGGCACGTATCCGGCGGAGGGCTCGCTTCCGGGTGATTATGCCGTTCGCCACGCCGCCGGCAACGTTCTGGAATTCGCCGGAATCGCCGCCTTCAGCGCTTCGCCCGTCTGGGTGCTGGCCGCGCTGGCCGATATCTCCGGCGCGGGGCGCGATCTGATCGCGGACATTGCCCGGGCGCTGCAGGATGAGGGGCTGCTCGAGCGCGGCCGTGGTTTCGAGAGCGTCGATCAGTTGCTGGACGGCCTCGAAAGCACCGTGGGCAAACTGGCCGACACGGTGCGGGTGCCTCCGCTGGACGTTGGCGCGTTGCGGCGCGAATGGACCGAGCTGCGCGGTGCCGCGGCCTCGATTCCCCGCCCCAGCCTTCCGGCCATCGCCGCGCTGGAGCAACAATGGCGGGAGTTCCGCGCGGAGGCGGCCCGGCAACAGCGTTCGGTTTTCGAACTTTCGTCGGCAGCAGCGATTTCGGCCATCCGTAAGCTCCCCGACAATGTACGCTGGCTTTCCCGCGCGGCCCGCGTCACCGGCCGCCGAACCGGACAAATGCTGTTCGAAACGCTGCTCAACCATTATTCGGTGACGTTGGCGGAAATTCATCGGACTGGTTTCTGGCGCTTCTGGATGCGCGAATTTCAACCCTACCTGACAGGCGCGCTGCAACAGTTCTCTCCACGGCGCACCTCCCTCACCGAGCGGCTGCTGACTCGCCGTAAACGCCCGTAGCTGCTGCGGTATTCGAATGATTTTCCTTGTGGACCGCGACTCGGAATCATGCTAACATCCGACACAACGTGGGGAAGCCAGGCAGGTGGCTTTTCCCCCAACCTATCCATCGGACGGAGGCACGGAAACACCATGAGATCGCTTTTTGCAGGATTGCTCTATGCATCGCTTGGCGTCGGCTTGTTCGCGCAGACTCCCACCATAAGGACAGTCAGCGGCGTTCAAAACGCGGCCAGCGAAGCCCAACAGGGGATGCCAAATGCAGGGATTGCGCAGGGTTCCATGTTCACGGTTTTTGGAACCAACCTGGGTCCGGCGGCGATCCAGAAACCCACCGCATTCCCCATCGGTACCACACTCAGCGACACGTCCGTGAATGTCACGGCGAACGGGAACACCGTTCAGGCTCCCATGATCTTTACCATCGCCAGTCAGGTTGCCGCGGTTATGCCGTCCACCACGCCGGTGGGAACCGTGCAGGTCAGTGTCACCTACAAGGGCGTCACCAGCGCGCTTTACAACGTTGAAGTGGTTGCCAACAGCTTCGGCACGTTCTCGGTCAATTATCAGGGGGATGGACCGGGGGTCATTACCGATGTCAACGGGCAGGTTTTCAATCCCACGGCAGCGGCAATGCCAGGCGATCCGGTGATCATCTGGGGTACGGGACTCGGCGCTTTGCCGTACAACGACGCCGACCAGCCCCAGGCAATCAACCTGACCGGCATTCCGCTGGACCTCTTTGTCGGCGGGCAAAAGGTGGCCACCGGTTATCAGGGCCCCTCGGGTTGCTGCGCGGGGATCAATCAGGTCGTGTTCACCGTGCCAGCGGGGGTTACCGGATGCAGCGTTCCGGTGACGCTCGTCATTAACAATGTTGCCAGCCCCACTACGACGATGCCGGTTACCACCGATCCGAATCGCGTGTGCTCGGATGCCAACGGCCTTTCGTCCACGGTCTGGTCGGAGATATTTTCAAAGGCTTCGGTCAACCTGGGCTCCATTAGCCTGAACCGAACCTCGGAGACGTTTCCGATCCTGGGGACCACCAGCGCCGACTCCGGCAGCGCGAGCTTTATCAATCTTCAGCCACTCACTTTCTTCGGGACAACCAGCTTCCAGGTGGCGGCCATCGGATCGTGTATCGTGAGCACCTATTCGGGAGGGTCAACGCCGACCATTCCGGTCTTCACGGGACTGGATGCCGGTCCGATGATCAATAATACCGGTCCAAACGGACCCCAGCCCATGCTGCCCATCGCCTCGCAGAAGGGCGCGTATTCGACCAAAAACACGTCCACTTTTCTTAGTCCCGGCGGCTATGCAATTAACAATGGGGCAGGCGGAGCCGACGTGGGGGCGTTCTCGTTGAATCTGACTGTGCCTGAGCAGGCCTTCACCTGGACGAACGAAACCAGTATTACGACCGTCTCGCGCACAGGCGGCGTGACCGTGAACTGGACCGGTGGGGCGCCTGGCAGTTTCGCGAAGATCACGGGACTTTCAGCGCAGATTGGACCGCCGGAAGTTGGCGCGCTTTTCACCTGCACCGTGCCAGTTGCCCAGGGCACGTTCACGGTTGGGCCGGATGTATTGCTCCAGCTTCCGGTCAGCACAACTATCGACGGATTCGGGTCAGGATTGCTTGAAGTCGGCAACTCGTCGCCATATACGACCTTCGCGGCTACGGGGCTCGACTACGGATTCGCGTCGACGTCCGTCTCGTATGATTCGTTCGTCACCTATCAGTGAGGTCCGGACACGGAAGCGGCCTCCTGCCCCTCTAGCAGGATGCCGCTCCGTCACCGTTGCGGTTCGGTAAGCACCTTCCGGGCCGCACCTCGCGCTTTACGATTGCCCGTAATTATCAGTGGGTGGTATGCTGAACGGACCGCCCGCAGTTACCTCTGTCCGCGATGTTTTGGGGCCGGGATTTAGCTTGCCGGTGTAAGCGACTGCACAGTAATTGCAGTGCTCAGGAGTGGGAATGACCAACGTATTTGTAGGAAACCTGTCGTATCAAACGAACGAGGCTGAGCTGGAGTCCGCATTCGGCGAGTTTGGGGCCGTGGAGAGGGTCAGCATTGTCAGAGACCGCGACACCGGGCAGCCGCGTGGATTCGCCTTCGTCGAGATGACGAACGCGGCCGAGGCCGCCAAAGCGATCGGCGCACTCAATGGCCGCGAGATCAACGGCCGGGCGATCAATGTCAACGAAGCGCGCCCACGGGCCGAACGGGCTCCGGGCGGCGGTGGTGGCGGCGGTGGTGGCGGCGGCGGCCGGGGGCGTGGACCGGGTGGTGGCAGCGGCGGCGGGGGCGGATACAACCGCGGTAGGCGCGAGCCGCGCTGGTAACCATCACGGGTTCAGCCTCTTCCCCAGCAGGAACGCCAGACCGATCAGGGAAAGCCCCAGCAGCGACATGCTGTCCGATTCCGTGGGAGAAATGCGCGGAATTGCGGCAGCGACGGGCGCGGGCCTGGCGTCGCCGTTCAGGACAAGGTTCCCGCGGTCCGGCGTAATGGTCGAAGCAAATCCGGATGCGCAAACAACCAGAAGCACCATGGGCCGAACCAGCCATCGAAACGGGTAGGTTTTTGATGTTTTGGTTCTCTCCGGCACTGGTTGAATCTTAGCCACGGCCCGCGAGAGCACGAATAGCCGGGCGGTAACAATTCGTCCGGTACCAAGGGCCGTACCAGACCGCTGGCCAAAAGGTACCGATGGGGCTCTGAAAGTACCAGAGAGCGGGCGGTCCGCTGACTCGCCCGCCCACGGCCGTGGAAGGACCCGCTATTTCGCTTTATAGACGACGCTGGTGGACAGGCTGTCGCGGTGTGAACCGAGAACTACCGTATCCAGGTAGACCTTTTCGTTCATGTCGCGCTCGCCATCGGAGAGCTTCTTGTCGGCTTCGTCGAAGGCGGCGTTCACCTTGTCCTTGGCTCCGAGGTTGGGCATGGTCACGATGACCCAGACCAGACCGGGCTCCATCGTGTGCACGGCCTCGGTGTCCATTTCGTAGGCATAGATCACCCCATCGGCGACGAGTTTATCGTAGACCGGCTGATCATATTTCTTGAACATCGTTACAAAGTCCTGCATGTGTCCGGGCTTGACGCGCACCATATCGAAGTCTTCGATCGGCTTGGAGCCCGCGGGGACGCTGTTGCGACCGTTCTCCCGGGTTCGGACGACGAGATCATGGTGAGCGCTCATATCGGTCATGGCAGTCAGGTCCCCCATCAGGCCAGGGTTCGCTTTGATGAACTCCTGAATCGCGCCCTCCTCCTTGTCCATGGCATCGAAATTGGGGATTACCACCCAGAAATCGACGTTGTTATTTCCCGGAACATGAAGCATGTCGACATCGATGCCGTAGGCGAGGACAACGCCGGACTCCATCAGTTTGTCGAGTGTCGGCGCAAAGGCCTTTCCCTTTTCGACGAAGGCGTTCTCCTTTCCTGGCGCCACTTTGAAGGTGGCGACGGAAGTCAGATACTTGTACCCCTGAGCGGACACGGTGGTGGCCGCGAACAGGAGTGTTGCTGCAGCAAACAGACGCGTGGTCATGGCTGATTTATAATCCTCTTTTCGTTATGTTTTGATTTGCGGCGTACGAGGTTCCGCGCGCCCCATTCAGTCTACGAACTATACCCCAAGGATGGCCGGTTGTCCAGCCATTCAGACCGTCGACGCGCGCACAATGTGGCCGCCCTTCGCGGGAACGGACGCGGCGCGTTGGGGGAAGTAGCGCGCGGCGAACTCCGGCGGGCCCAGGTCCTCGACGTCCCTGAACCCGGCTCCGGTTAGTTTGACGCGAAGCTGATCCGCTTCAAAATATGTCTTGAAGGACTCGCCGGCGGCGGCCACGCGCGCGGCGCGCTGGTCATGGCTGAGGCGCATTTCCGGCGACAGGGAATCCGGGGGATTGCCGTAGTCGAACACCACCTGCGCGCCAGTGGGCAGGCCCGCGATGAAGCGCAGCATCGACCAGATCGCTTCCTCGGTCAGGTAAGGCACCACTCCCAGCCACGTAAAGAACGTTGGCCGCGCCGGATCGAAACCGGCAGCCCCCAGGCCATCGGCCAGCGTCTCACGTTCGAAATCGACCGGAGCGAAGGTCAGTCCGGCCGGCGAGGGGATCGACGCATCGGCGAGGGAGCGGCGCTTCCACTCCTGCGTGGCCGGATGGTCCACCTCGAAAATACGCAGGCGGTCGCGCAGCTCGCCGCGATATGCGTACGTGTCCAGGCCGGCGCCCAGCACCACCAGTTGACTGACGCCCCGCTCCACCGCCGCTGCCAGAGCGTCTTCGGCGAAGCGCGTTCTGACGGCGATAAAAATCCTCATCCTTCGGCCCGGCTCGTATTTCTCAGCGTCGCGAGCGATGCTGCCGGGATCTTCCCCAAGGATGCGCACCGCCAGCGGATCGGCGAAAATCAGGCCGTTCTCCAGCACCTGATGAACAGCGCGATGCAAGGCCGCGGCGCGCGCCGTTCTGCTGAATTCTCCGGTTTGCATAAATCGCTAAGACCATTATTTCATTGACTTCCCCGGCAGCGCGGCGCATACTCACCACGCAGCACAGCCCGGCCCGTCCGGCCGCGGCATCGGAGAGATTTGCCTTTTCAGAACTACGTGGCATCGACGTTTTCGGAGTTGTTGATTGAGCGGTACGCGCCACCATCAGCGGGTGTCTATGGACTGTCGAACGCACGCGAGTGGATATTCGTCGGGGAAAGCGAAAACATCAAAGCGGCTCTGCTTGCCCATCTGCAGGCGGCGAACCGCGCCGTGGCCGACCGTTCGCCCACCGGCTTCACCTTTGAGGTCTGCTCGGCTCATGCCCGGTTTGCCCGCCAGGATCGTCTGATCCAGGAACTCGAGCCGGTCTGCAATCGCAACATGTCTAATACCGAGTCGGGCCGCGCCCGGAACCTGCCCCAGACCAGCTGATCATTCCTGGGGCATTTCACCCATTTCGCAGCGGTTCACCAAAGCCCTCCCGGGTCCGAATTGAGCAATTCCCGCCAAAATCGGCCGAATCGCCTTTGGCCGCCCGATTGCCCTTTCATGGCATAAGGCGGTGAATTCCGTGCCCATGAACTTCGATATGTCGCCCATGCTGGTGATCTGGGAGACCACCCAGGCCTGCGATCTGAGCTGCGCGCACTGCCGTGCCTCCGCCCAGCCGCTGCGCAACCCGAACGAACTCACCACCGGGCAGGCTCGCGCATTCCTGGAAGAAGTGCAACGCTTCGGCAGTCCTCTGATGGTTTTCACGGGTGGTGATCCGCTGCAGCGGCCGGATCTTTTCGATCTGATGGACTACAGCGTGAGTCTCGGCCTGCGCACCAATGTCAGCCCCAGCGCGACCCCGCTGCTGACGGCGGAGGCGGTGCGCCGCTTCAGGAAGTGCGGAGTATCGCGGATGGCCGTCAGCGTGGACGGACCGGACGCCGAAACGCACGACAGCTTCCGCGGCGTGCATGGGTCTTTTCGTCGCGCCATGGTGGCGCTTCGGGAGGCGCAGATGATTGGGCTGGAAACGCAGGTGCAGACCACCATCACCCGCCGCAACATGCACAAGATCCGGGAAATGGCCGTCATGGTGGAAGAAGTGGGCGCCCGCATGTGGAGCCTTTTCTTCCTCGTCGTAACCGGCCGCGCGCAGGCCAGTGACGATCTCACGCCGGAGGAATACGAGCAGGTATTCGAATCGCTGTACCAGGTCTCGCGCACCTCATCGTACGATGTGAAAACCACCGAAGCCATGCACTACCGGCGCTATGTGGCGCAGCGGTTGAAGGAGGACGGGCACGTCGAAAGTCCCTCCCGCAAAATGATGTACCGGACGGCGGGCGTCAGCGACGGCAAGGGCTTCCTGTTCGTGTCCCACACCGGTGAGATTTATCCCAGCGGATTCCTGCCCATCTCCGCGGGCAACGTGCTTCACGATTCTCTGGTGGATGTCTACCGCAACTCGGAGCTGTTCCGTTCCCTCCGCGATATCAACCAGCGCGAGGGCAAATGCGGCCAGTGCGAGTACCGCAACATTTGCGGGGGATCTCGTTCCCGGGCTCACGCCCTTACTGGAAACTATCTGGCGGAAGATCCGCGGTGCGCGTATCAGCCGGGAAGGAGACGGACGGCTGGGTCCCCCGGGCGAAGCATTCTAACAGCGGTCTGAGGCGATTGGGGACGCACCCGTCTGTCCCCCGTCTGTAAGATAGTTACAAGCGCATGGCCATCCAGACCCTGTTCGGCTCGGTTTCGCAGGAACCGGGACTGCTCGACCGTCTTAAAGCAGGCATTCAGAAAACCCGTTCGGGCCTGCTGGACCGGCTGGAGGACGCGCTCGCCGGCCGCAAGGAAATCGACGCGGCGGTTCTCGACGAAATCGAAGAGACGCTGTACACCGCGGACATCGGCGTAGCCACCACGACGGAGATTGTCGACCGCTTGCGCGAGCGCGTGGAGCGCCACCAGCTTGGCGACGGCGAGGAATTGAAGCGCCTGATTCGCGAGCATCTGCTGGAAGTTCTGGAAGGCGCCGAGCGCCCCATGCCGCATGTGGCCGAGCCCCCCGCCGTGGTGATGGTAGTGGGCGTGAACGGCTCCGGCAAGACCACCACCATCGGCAAGCTGGCGCGGCGATACCAGTCCGAAGGCCGCAAGGTGCTGCTCTGCGCCGCCGACACGTTTCGCGCCGCGGCCATCGAACAGCTCGAAGTGTGGGGCCAGCGCACCGGAACCGAGGTGATCCGTCAGAAATCCGGGGCGGACCCCAGCGCGGTAATCTTCGACGCCTTGCAGGCGGCCAAAGCCCGCAAAGTGGATTATGTGATTGTGGACACCGCCGGGCGGCTGCATACCAAAGAAAATCTGATGGCGGAGCTGGAGAAGATGCGCCGGACCGCCACGCGCGTGGTGTCCGGTGCGCCCCATGAAGTGCTGCTGGTGCTGGATGCGACAACGGGGCAGAACGGCCTCGAGCAGGCGCGTCGCTTCACCGAATCCAGCGGGGTTACCGGCATCGTGCTCACCAAGCTGGACGGCACGGCGAAAGGCGGCGTGGTGGTGGCCATCACCCGCGAGCTGAATCTGCCCATCCGCTACATCGGCGTGGGCGAGAAGGCGGACGATCTGCTGCCTTTCGATCCGGAACAGTTCATCGCGTCCATATTCGAACCCAAATGAAATCGCCTTTCATGGAGGAGGCGCTGGCGCTGGCGCGCCTCGGCGCCGGACGTACCAGTCCCAACCCAGTCGTGGGCGCGGTGGTGGTGCGGGATGGCGAGGTGGTGGGACGCGGATACCATACGTGGGCGGGCGTGAAACACGCCGAAGTGATCGCGCTGGAGCAGGCCGGCGAACGAGCGCGCGGCGCGGAACTGTATCTCACGCTGGAACCCTGTTCGCATCAGGGACGGACCCCTCCGTGCGCCGACGCGGTGATCGCCGCGGGCGTCTCTCGAGTGACCGTGGCGATGCGCGATCCGAATCCATTGGTAGCGGGCGAGGGCATGCGGCGTCTGGAGGCCGCGGGCATTCCCATGGAGATCGCGGCTGAATACACGGGCGAAGCCGAGCAGCTCAACGACGCCTTCGTTTTCGCCATGCGCAATGGACGGCCGCTGGTGACGCTGAAATCCGCGGTGACCCTGGACGGCAAGATCGCCGCGCCCGAGGACAACTCCGGCTGGATCACCAGCGCGCAGGCCCGCGCCCACGTGCAACAGGTGCGCCACCTGCACGACGCCATTCTCACCGGCATCGGCACGCTGTTGAGCGACGACCCGCTCTTGACTGACCGGACCGGCCTCGAGCGCAGCCGCCCGCTGCTGCGCATCGTGGTGGATTCCACGCTGCGCCTTCCGCTCGATTCGCGCATGGTGATGTCCGCCGCGGACGACGTCCTGGTGGCCACTACTTCAGCATCGTCGCTGGATCGCCGCCGGCAGCTCGAAACGCGCGGCGTGCGGGTGCTGGTGGCCGACGGGCCCGGTGGCCGAACGGACTTGCGCCAGGTGGTGGAATTTCTGGCCAGGGAGCAATACCGATCATTGATGATCGAGGCGGGCAGCAAGGTGAACTGGGCGGCGCTGGAAGCCGGCGTGGTGGACAAGATCTTCTTCTATTACGCGCCAAAGATTCTGGGGGGCATGCACTCTCTGCCGGTGGTGGGCGGCACTGGGCGGAGACACCGCAAGGACGCTATTTTGTTTCGCGATGTCCGCCTGCATCAGATCACCGGGGACGAGTTCGCCGTGGACGCGTGGGTGGTAAAGTGACTGCCGGGACGAAACAACCGGCACGCCCGCGGCTTCCATAGGGTGAGGTGACCTTGTGACACCCGGAAAAACTGTCGTTTGCCTTGCGTTAGCGGCGGCCGCGTTCGCCCAGCCGGCCCCAAAGCCGGAGAGTTATGTCGTTCGCGAGGTGCGCCACGAACTGGCCATGCTTCCGTACGTCAGCGTATTCGATTTCATTGCGTTCAGAGTGGACGGGTACAACGTGACCCTGCTCGGACAGGTCACGAAACCAGTGGTGAAGAGCGACGCCCAGAACGCCGTCAAAAGCATTGAGGGTGTGCAGTCGGTGGACGACCAGATCGAGGTGCTGCCGCCTTCTCCGATGGACGACCAGACTCGTATTCAACTGTATCGCGCAATTTATGGTTTTCCCGCGCTGGAGAGATATGCCATGGGGACCACCAGGCCGATTCGCATTATCGTCAAAGGCGGCCACGTCAGCCTGGAGGGTGTGGTGGATTCGGAAGCCGACAAGAATATGGCAGGCGTTCGCGCGAACGGGGTCCCGGGAGTTTTCAGCGTGACCAACAACCTGCAGGTGACCACGCCCTGATCATTCGTAGCGATACCTGGAATGCGCCCGGCGTATTAAAGGATGCTCCAGCAACCGCCACGACATGACCGCGCAGATGATTGTCAGAACGAGCGCCAGCAAGGTGACGCCTAATGACGGCCAGTCATAAACGCTCGGGGCATCCCTTCGCAGCGCGTAGTGACAAAGGCCGAAGATTCCATAGTGAATCACATAAATTGCATAGGAGTAGGTTCCGAGGCTCACCAACAGTGGGCTGCGAAACACGAACTGCTCGATTCTGCCGGGACGAACCAGAACCAGGAGCATAAGCGAGGCGTAAAACAGCCCTATCCACGAATAGCCGATCGTGCTCATCAAGGTGGCGTTCGGGCGCCAGGTCATGAAAGCGACTCCTAGTCCGAGCAACAGAAAAACCGCGAAGACGTGCTTGCGGTGACTCCCAAACCACTCCCATGTCTTTTCGCTGCGGCATGCCAGCGCCAGGAGGAGCCCGAATCCGAGCGCGTCCGCCCGGCACGGCAGAAGAACGTACGGCCCGTAAGCGCTGTTCCCTGACGCGACAAGCACCATCCTGACCACGGGCGCGAGCAGGATTGCGCCAATCGTTATGCGAGTAATTCCCCCGCCACGGAGCACTCGAATGGCGAAGGGTAACAGGAGATAAAACTGCTCCTCTACCGCCAGAGACCATGTCGCTGAGAGCCATTCCGGCCCCCATCGTCGATCAAACGCCGTAAAGAAATTCTGTAGAAACAGTGGATAAGACCAGAAGGGCACATCATTGTTAAAAAGCCGGTGCAGGTACGGCGCGCCGATGGGCCGGACCAGATATAGACCAATCAGGAACAGAACCAGCCAGCCAAAATACACCGGCAGGATGCGATAAAAGCGGCGGCCGTAGAACGTTGGATAGTAATTGCGGGCAAACCGGGCGTCGTACAAGATGCCGCCGATCAGGAACCCCGACAATACGAAGAACAGATCAACCCCGGTAAACCCCAGACGGAACAAAACCAGAGCACGCCCCAGCCACCGGCCCGTAACCTGCGTGGATTGCACGAAATAGTGAAAAACCACCACCAGCAGGATGGCCAATCCTCTGATGCCGTCGAGTTCAGGGATTCGCCCGGAGAGACGGGGGTTCCGCCACGCGAGAGTCTCTGGCATGCGCTTCTATTGAACCGACCACACCACCGCGCCGTTCACGATGGTGGCCACCGGACCGCCTCGGAACGTGTGGCCGTGAAACGGCGAATTGCGGCTCTTCGAAAACGAACGGTTGACATCGTAGGTCCATTCGCGATCGAGATCGAAAATAGTCACGTCGGCGGTGCGGCCCGGCGACAGCGTCCCGCGGTCCAGCTTCAGGATGCGCGCCGGGCCCGCGGTGAACAAATCCACGACGCGAGCGAGCGGAACTTTCCCGGGATGCACCAGCTTTTCCAGCGCCAGAGCCAGCGCGGTTTCAAAGCCGATAATGCCAAAAGGGCACTTTTCGAATTCCTGCATCTTGTCGCTACCGGCGTGCGGAGCGTGATCGGTGGCGATGGCGTCGATGGCGCCGGACACAATGCCGCCCAGCACCGCATCCACGTCGCAGCAGGCGCGCAGCGGCGGCTTCATCTTATAGTTGCTGTCGTAGGGCAGCATATCGGCATCAGCCAGAGAGAAATGGTGCGGGGTGGCCTCGCAGGTGACCGCCAGGCCGCGCGCCTTGGCGAAGGCCACCATCTCCACGGCGTGATGCGACGAAATGTGCGCGACGTGATAACGTGCGCCGGTGATCTCGGCGAGCAGAATATCGCGCGCCACCATCACGTCTTCCGACGCCGCGGGAATGCCCCGCAACCCGAGGCGCACGCTCTCCCTGCCCTCGTGCATGTCGCCGCCGGCGCTCAGGTTGAGGTCTTCGCAGTGGTCGATCACGGGTAGCCCGAACGCCTTGGCGAATTCCATGGCCCGGCGCATGACCCGCGCGTTCATCACCGGGCGGCCATCGTCGGAGATGGCCACGATGCCCGCCTGTTTCATGGAGCCGATGGCCGCCAGTTCCTCGCCCGCGCTGTTCTTCGTGATCGCGCCGATGGGAAAGACATTCACCGGGGCCACGCGCCAGGCAGTTTCCACGATATAGCGCGTCACCGTGGCGTTGTCGTTCACCGGCGACGTATTGGGCATGGGGCAGACGGAGGTAAATCCGCCCGCCGCCGCCGCGCGCGCTCCGCTCTCGATGGTCTCCGCATACTCGAAGCCGGGTTCGCGCAGGTGAACGTGCATGTCGATGAAGCCGGGCGCCACCACCAGGCCGGTGGCGTCGAATTCTTCCGCGCCGCTGGTGTCGATATTCTCGGCCACCGCCGCAATTACGCCGTCTTCCAGCGCCACGTCGCGAATCGCGTCGATGCCATTGGCCGGGTCCACCACGCGGCCGTTCTTGATCACGATTCTGGCCATGCTTCAGTTCGCCCCCAGAATCCTTTCGAGCACGGCCATGCGCACCGCGACGCCATTTTCCACCTGATTCAGGATTACCGATTTCTGCGAATCGGCCACCTCGGAGGAGATTTCCCGTCCGCGATTAATGGGCCCCGGATGCATGACGATGGCATTCGGCCGGGCCAGCGCCAGATGCTCCAGGCGCAGGCCGTAGAACTGGAAATACTCGCTGGCCGGATAGGACGCCTCATGCTGGCGTTCGAGCTGCACGCGCAACATCATAATCACGTCGGCGTTGCGGATAGCCGTGCGAATATCCCAGGTGAGCTCCACGCCCGGCGTGATGTGCTCCAGCTCGCGAGGCAGCAGCGAGGCCGGTCCGCACAGCACGATGTGCGCGCCGAACTTCGAGAGCAGGTACATATTGGAGCGGGCCACGCGGCTGTGCGCAATGTCGCCGATAATGGCCACCCGCAGACCCTCCAGCGCGCCGCGGCGGTCGAGGATGGTGCGCGCATCCAGCAACGCCTGAGTGGGATGCTCGTGCGTTCCGTCGCCGGCGTTGATGATCGGCGTGGGCAGATAACGCGCCAGAAAGTGCGGCGCTCCGGAGGCCGAGTGCCGCATGATGATGGCGTCGGGCCGCATGGCCCCCAGCGTGTTCAGGGTGTCCACCAGGGACTCGCCCTTGGAGACGCTGGAAGCCGAGGCAGTGATCGAAATAGTATCCGCGCCCAGGCGCTTGGCGGCAATTTCAAAGCTGGTGCGCGTGCGTGTGGAAGATTCGAAGAACAGGTTCACCACGGTGCGGCCGCGCAACGCATCGCGCTTCTGGAAAGGCTGATTCTGAATCGGCTGAAAATCCTTCGCGCGGTCGAGGATGGCCTGAATCTCGGCCCGGTCGAGCGGTTCGATACCGAGCAGTCCCGTGTTCATGAGGATTCCCGCCGGCTACTCCGGCATGCGTTCCACGAGCAGCACTTTTTCGGCGTTATCCACCTCGCGGAATTTCACTTCGATGATCTCACTGTCCGAGGTCTGCACGGTCCGGCCGACGTACCGCGCCGAGACCGGCAGTTCGCGGTGGCCGCGGTCGATGAGCACCAGCAGTTGCACGCGCGCGGGACGGCCGCGCTCGAACAGGCCATCGAGCGCCGCGCGCACCGTGCGCCCGGTGTAGAGCACGTCATCGGTGAGAACAATGTCCCGGCCGGTGACGGAAAAGGGGATTTCGGTGCCGCTGTGGACGGGCTTGTCTCCAACCGTGGAAAGATCGTCGCGGTAGAGATTGATATCGAGGATGCCGACCGGCACTTCGAGCCCTTCAAGATCGCGAATCTTGGCGGCCAGACGCTGCGCGAGAGGCACCCCGCGGCGGCGAACGCCAATGAAGGCCAGCTTGCTGAGGTCTCTTGTTTTCTCGAGAATCTCGTGCGCCAGGCGGACCAGCGTGCGGTCGATCTCCGAGGCGCTCATCAACTGCGCTTTCTCACGTATGGCAGCCATGTCGGTATGAAGCGACCAGCGTAGCACAGGGGAGGATGGGCACGCGCCGCGCGCCAGGAAAAACACTTAGCACCGCAACCCGCCAACCGATTCGGTGTTCGGGGAGGAAGCACACGCTTTTCGCCTGGAGGAGATGTGATTTTGCGGTCTGTTCGCCTGACCCTGTTTCTGCTATGCGTCAACGCGCTGTCGTGGGCGCAGTCTTCGCCGCCCATGACACCCGGTGCGGCCGCCAGATTTCTTGATCAGGCCACGTGGGGGGCCGCGCCGGCCGATGTCGCGCACCTGCAACAGGTCGGTCCCATCGCCTGGTTGAAAGAGCAGTTCGCCGCGCCGCCCTCGGAAATTCCCGATGTGCCCGCCACCGCCACCAGCCTGGATACCGTGCGCCAGCAATTCTTCGTGAACGCGCTATCGGGTCCCGATCAGCTCCGCCAGCGCGTGGCCTTCGCGCTCAGTGAAATCTGGGTGGTCTCCAATGTGAAGCTGAAGCCGCAGGCCATCCCGCCCTATCTGCGGCTGCTCGCGAGCGACGCCTTCGGTAATTATTTCGACCTGATGCACGATGTGTCGGTGAGTCCGGCCATGGGCCATTATCTCGACATGGTGGACAACGGCAAGCCGCCCGCGGGCCAGGAAGCCGACGAGAACTACGCCCGCGAGCTGAATCAGTTGTTCACCATCGGCACGGTGATGCTCAACCCGGACGGCACGCTGGCGCTGAGCGGCGGGCAGCCGGTGCCCACCTATGACGCGAGCGTGGTTCAGGAATTCGCGCTCGCTTTCACCGGCTGGACATACGCGCCCCTGCCCGGAGCAACGCCTCACAAACACAACCCGGCCAATTGGGACGCGCCCATGGTGGCGGCGGAATCCGAACACGACGAAACCGCCAAAACACTGCTCAATGGCGAGACCCTGCCGGCCGGCCAGACCGCCGAGGAGGATCTGAGCGGCGCTCTCCAGATCGTCTTCCATCATCCGAACATGGGCCCATTCATTTGCCAGCAATTGATTGAGCACCTGGTGACCAGCAATCCCAGTCCCGCATACGTGGAGCGGGTAGCGGGCGTCTTCGACAACAATGGCGCGGGCGTGCGCGGCGATTTGCAGGCGGTGATTCGGGCCATTCTGCTGGATCCGGAAGCCCGTGCGGGCGATCCGCCAGCGACACCGGCGGCCAATGAAGGGCACCTCCGCGAACCAGCCCTGTTTCTGGCCGGCGTGCTGCGGTCGCTCGGCGCAGCGGTAGCGAGCGTCAACGGTCTTCCGTACTACACCGCGGCGGAAAGCCAGCCGCTGTACGCCGCGCCCAGCGTATTCAATTACTTTTCGCCCGGATACCGCGTGGCCGGTGGGACGCTGCTGGGGCCGGAGTTTCAAATCCAGTCGCCTTCGGTGGCCATGCTCCGCGCGGATCTGGTGAACGCGCTGGTGTATGGCAGCATCACCGGCGTTCAGTTTGACCAGACCCCGTTCATCACCCTGGCGGCCTCTCCGGATGCCTTGCTGGATCAGCTATCGACGGTGCTGTTTCACGGCCAGATGCCCGATGACATGCGCGCGACCATCGGCACCGCCATGGCCGCCGCCCCCAACGCAACTCTGAAAGCCCGGACCGCGATCTATCTCGCGGCCTCTTCTTCGCAATACCAGGTGGAGCGCTGAAATGATTTCCAGAAGACAGATCCTGCAACTTGCCTGCTGTGGCGGAGGAATGGCGCTGAGCCCGTGGGGCCGGCTCGGGTTTCGCACCTTTGGAGCGATGAATGCCTACGCGCAAACCACCGCGGATTATCGCGCGCTGGTGTGCGTGTTTCTGTTCGGTGGCAACGACGGCAACAACCTGATTGTTCCGCTGGATACTTCGTCCTACGACGCGTACGCGCAAATTCGCGGCAGCCTGGCATTGGCCTCCTCCGCCCTGCTGCCAGTAACGGCGAAAACCGGCAACCGGCCCTTCGGGCTGCACCCGAAGCTCACCAACATGCAGAAGCTTTTCGGGAGTGGCCAGGCCGCGGTGGTGGCGAATGTCGGCACGTTGCTGCAGCCGCTGACCCGCGCGCAATATCTGGCCGGCAACACCGCTACGCCGGAGAACCTGTTCTCCCATTCCGATCAGCAGTTGCAGTGGCAGACATCTTTCTCCGGACCGAACGGCACCGGCTGGGGCGGCCGCGTGGCCGACAAAATATCGCCGCTGAATGCACCCTCCACATTCCCGGCTTTTCTCTCCGTCGCCGGCAACGCCATGCTCGGCCAGGGCGAAGACACCACGCCCGCGACGGTGATTCCAGGAGCGCCGCTCAATCTTACCGGCTTCGGCAACACGTCCGCCGCCGAGGCGCGCGATCTCGCGCTGCAACAACTGCTCACGCTGGACACCGGCGCCGCGCTGGTGCAACAGGCCAGCACCACCATGCAGAACGGCCTCAGCGATTCGGCCACGTTGCAACAGGCACTCAGCGGCTCTAAAGCGCTGACCACCGTATTCCCGACGACGTCTATCGGAGCGCAACTCCAGCAGATCGCTCAGGTGATTCAGGCGCGCGGCGCGCTGGGCATGAAACGGCAGATCTTTTTCTGCTCGCTGGGCGGGTTCGACACGCACAGCGGCCAGCTCAACACTCAGGACACGCTGCTGGCGGAGCTGGACGCGGCCTTCGCGGCATTCCTCTCGGCCACCCAGGAGCTGGGAGTGGAGAACAGCGTTACCACGTTCACGGAGTCCGATTTCAGCCGCACCATGCAGGGGAACTCGAACGGAGGAACGGACCACGCGTGGGGCAGCCATCACATGGTGGCGGGCGGCGCCGTGCAGGGCGGCGACGTGTACGGGCAGTTTCCGGAACTCGCGCTGGGCGGACCGAACGACGCGGGCACCGCGGGCCGCTGGATTCCCACTACCGCGCTGGATCAATACGGCGCGACGCTGGCATCCTGGTTCGGCGTGGCCACCGCCGATCTCAGCTACGTGTTCCCGAATCTCGCCAATTTCCCGGCGGCCAATGTGGGCTTCCTGGGATAGCAATGTGGGGCAGGGCCGTGCCCTGCGGCCGAAAACACTACCAGGCAGGGACATGGCCCTGCCCCACGTCCCACGTTCCGCTAAAATAGAAACACGGCGATGAGCGATATCGATTTTCTGCCACCCGCATCCTTCGAATTCCTGGTGCTTTCGATTAAGATGCAAGCCGAGGTGCAACTCGGCCTGATGCATTTTGGCGAGGAGAAAGACCGGCCGGAACCCAACCTGCCCCTGGCGCGCCACAGCATCGACATGCTCGGCGTGCTGCTGGAGAAGACGAAAGGCAACCTCTCCACCGAGGAGCACCGCATGTTGGAGAACGCCGTCACCGAACTGCGCTTCCGCTTCGTATACGTGAGCGATCAGCAGCCTAAGCCCGCTGCCGCCGAGGGCGCTGGAGACAGCGCGGAGCAGGCCGGCGCCTGATGGCCGATGCCAGGCTCAGCATCACGGTGCTGGGGTCCGGCACCAGCGTCGGGGTCCCCACCATCGGCTGCCACTGCGCCGTCTGCACATCAAACGATCCGCGCGACAAGCGACTTCGCCCCTCGGTCCTCATTCGCTGGAACGGCCACGCCGTGCTCATCGACACCACCCCGGACTTCCGCCAGCAGGCGCTCAAAGCGGGGATCGAACAACTGGACGCGGTTCTCATCACGCACGCCCATGCCGACCACATCATGGGCCTGGACGACATCCGGCCACTGAATTTCCGCAGGTCCGGGCCCATCCCCGTCTACGGCTCGGCGGCAACCATCGATACCATTCGCAGAACGTTCCGCTACATTTTCGATACGGGCCCCACGCAATCGTCCCTCCCGAAGATCGAAACCTGCGTTTTCGACGATCAGCATCCCATCCGCTTGGGCGGGCTCGATTTCGAGCCGATCCGGCTGGATCACGGCCACGGCACCGTGCATGGGTTCCGCTTCGGGTCCGCCGCTTATCTCACCGACCATAGCGGCATTCCGCCAGAGAGCATGGAGAAACTCCGCAATCTGGACGTGCTTTTCCTCGATGCCCTGCGCCACCGGCCACATCCCACGCACTCCACGGTGGAGCACTCGCTGCGCACCGTGGATGAACTGAAACCGCGCCGCGCGTTTTTCACCCACATCTGTCACGATCTGCCACATCAGGCGACCGAAGCTGCCTTGCCGCCGAATGTGCATCTCGCCTACGACGGTCTGGTAATCGAGGTGGACTCCGCGCCGAGGGCCGTCTTTCGTGTCTTCCGCGCGCTGGAAGACGTTCCGCGCGACTTCGGGCCTTGTGCGCTGACCATCGGCAACTTCGATGGAGTGCACGCCGCGCATCGCTCGATCATGCGGCGAGTAGCCGATCTGGCGCAGGAGCGCGGCTGGCGCGCGGCAGCTCTGACTTTCCACCCTCATCCCGCCGCCGTGGTTGCGCCGGAGAAAACGCCGCAGCTTCTCACCGGCATCGAGCGGCGTTGCCAGCTCATGCAACAGGCGGGTCTGGATGAAGTGCTGGTGTTGCCCTTCACCGCCGCCGTGGCCGGGCTTTCGCCCGAACAGTTCATCCGGGAAGTGGTGACGGAGCGTTTGGGGGCTCGCGCCCTGCTGGTGGGTCATAACTTTCGGTTTGGGCGAAAAGCCGCCGGCAACACGGCCATGTTGCGCGAGCTCGGACAACGCTACGGGTTCGAGGTGGAAATCTGTCCGGAGGTGCACTGCCGCGGGCGCGTCGTTTGCAGCACGGAAGTCCGCAAGCTGGTCGCGCACGGGGATGTGATGAACGCCTGGCGCATGCTGGAACGCCCGTTCGCGCTCGACGGCAACGTGGTGCCCGGCGAGGGCGTCGGATCGCGGCAAACCGTCCCCACGCTGAATCTTTCCGGGCAGACCGGCCTTGTGCCGCTGGGCGGAGTATACGTGACGCGCACGCTCGACCTCGACGTCGGGCGGCGCTGGGGATCGGTGACCAATGTTGGCTTCCGGCCCACTTTCGGCGGCGAGCGCCTCACCATAGAAACATTCCTGCTCTCCCCCTTCGACGGGTGCACCCCCGCGCGCATTCGCGTGGAGTTCCTGTACCGGCTGCGCGAGGAACGGAAGTTCGAGAGCGCCGAAGCGCTGAAAGCGCAGATCCTCCGTGACGTTGCGCGGGCCAACCGATTCCTGCGCCGAACTGCTACTCTGACATAACAGGTGGGAATAGTGGCCGCACGTCTCATTGCCGCGCTGTTGTTGCTGTGTCTCTCCCCGCTTGCCCCCGCGCTCACGCTGACGGCAAGTGCGGGCGTGCAACCGGCAATGTGCTCCTGCTGCCGGAGCAAGCGAGCCTGCTGTTGCCGCCATGGCGCGGCCGGTGCGGGCTGGCAATCGATGCCCCAATGCCAGGGTAACTGCCATGGCACGCCCGCGACGGCCGGGGGCTTTACATTTCTTCCGGCGTCCGCGCCGGCCGCGATTGCCATCTCCATCGCGCGCCAGCCTCGAATCGCGCCGTTGCGGCCGGCGTTCCGTGCAACTGTAATTCATTCGCCATTGTTCCAACGCCCTCCTCCAGTCGACTTCCTTTCCGCATAGTCTGAAACGTCCGTCCAGTGCGCGGGAACGCGCCATGGGCTTGAACTATGGAAGCTGTCAGGAGGTTACATGCGAAAGCTCTTATTCTGCCTATATCCAGCCCTCTGTCTGATTTCTGGCTCTCTGCTCCACGCGACAATCTTCGGAAGAATACAGGGAATTGTGCACGACCCGCAGCATCGGCCGGTGGCCGGAGCATTGGTAAAGCTGCAGTCGGCTACGTCGGATTGGACACAAACCGCCCAGACGGATGACAACGGCGACTTTTCGTTCGCCGCCGTTCCGGTCGGCGATTACAAAATTACCGTCACTCAGGCCAGGTTCGAAACATCGGAGCAAACGGTCACGGTCGCCTCCGGCGCATCGCCGATTCTGCACTATCAACTGGCCGTCGCGGGCTTGAATCAAACCGTCGAGGTCACCGCCCAGGGGGCCACGGCCAATATGGATTCGGTAACCCCCACCACGCTGGTCGATCGCGAGGACATAGCTCAGACGCCCGGCGCCGACCGCACCAATAGTCTGGCCATGATCACCGACTATGTGCCCGCCGCATACGTAACTCACGACATGCTGCACATGCGCGGCGGCCACCAGGTGGACTGGCTCATCGACGGCGTGCCCGTTCCCAACACCAATATCGCCACCAATCTTGGGCCGCAGATTGACCCCAAGGACATCGACTATCTCGAAGTTCAGCGAGGCAGCTACGATGCGGAGTACGGCGACCGCACGTATGGAGTTTTCAACATTGTGCCCAGAACCGGCTTCGAGCGTAACAATGAGGCGGAACTGGTCACCTCTTTCGGCAACTGGTACCAGACGAACGATCAACTGAATTTCGGGGGGCACACCAAACGCTTCGCGTACTACGCCAGCGTCAGCGGAGATCGCAGCGACTACGGCCTGCAGCCGCCGGTCGGGCAGGTTGTTCACGACGCCGAGAACGGCTACGGGGGATTCGCGTCCTTCATTTTGAACGCCAGTCCTTCCAACCAGCTTCGGCTGGTCGCCTCGCTGCGCCAGGATTATTACCAGATCCCTGTCGATCCGGATCCCAGCTCATCCGGAAATCAGGTTTATCCAAGTTACGGCCTGCGCGACAGCGAGCGTGAACCCGATGGTTACCTCACCTTCTCCTGGGTCCACACGTTCAACCCAAACCTGCTGATGACGGTTTCACCCTTCTATCACTACAATCAGGCCAGTTATAACGGTTCGCCGAACGACGTGCCGGTGATCACCGATGTGAACCAGACCGCCAACTACGCGGGCCTGCAGGCGAGCGTGGACGCAACCGTCGTGAAGAACAACGACATCCAGGCGGGAGTGTACGGCTTCGCCCAGCACCAGAACAACTTCTTCGACAACGTCTTTACTGGCTGCGCTCCGGCCTGTCAGAACTTCGGTGCGTCTTCAGGCGCCGTAACCGGTGGGCTGAGCGAAGTATTCGTCAGCGACCGGTTTAAGGTCACCCCGTGGCTGACGTTGATTGCCGGCTTTCGCTATTCGCACTTTGACTCCGGCTCCGTCAGCGGAGGAACCCAGCCAGCCGTTGTGGAGAACGCGCCCGACCCACGCTTTGGCGCGGCTGTCAGAATCCCCCGCCTGAACTGGGTTTTTCGCGGGTTTTACGGCGTGTTTTACCAGCCGCCTCCACTTTTGACTGCGACCGGCCCATTGATCGACCTCGCCAACAGCCAAAGCCTGACCTTCGGCCCCCTGCGAGGAGAGCGCGATCACGAATACCAGTTCGGCGTGGCCATTCCCTGGCGCGGCTGGGTGCTCGACGCCGACACCTTTCAAACCAGTTCGAGAAACTGGCTGGACCATAGCAATATCGGCGAATCCAATCTCTTCTGGCCGCTTACCTGGGACTACGCGTTGATCCAGGGTTGGGAAACCACGCTGCGTTCCCCGCGGCTCTGGCGGCGCGGTCAGGCCCACCTGGCCTACTCGAATCAGATCGCGCAGGCCTCGGCGCCCTTCACCGGAGGACTGATCTGCCCTTCCCCTTTGCCGGCGGGATGCGAACCACCCCCCGGATTATCGCCCGTGGATCACGATCAAAGAAATACGTTGAACCTCGGCTTCAACGCGAGTCTTCCCTGGCAGGTGCTGGCCTCGACGAACGTCTACTACGGCTCCGGATTCACCAACGGGACGCCGGACCCGCAATATCCGGGCGACTATCTGCCCCAGCACACCACCTTCGACATTTCCCTGGGAAAGAGTTTTGGCGAGAGCGAGAAGTACCGAATCTCGTTGTCCGCTCTGAATGTGGCGAATCGCCGCGTCCTGCTCGACAACAGCCTGACGTTTGGAGGATTCCACTTCAACGACCCCCGTGAGATCTACGCGGAATTCCGCTGGCGCTTTCACTATTGAGTGGCGCAGGCTCGCAGCCTGCGGCCGATTTTCAATCGGCCTTGCTCGGGGTTACGAACCCTCGGCGCGCGCCTCAGCCAGGACCCCGCGGCTGAAACTGCTGTCCAGCGCCTGCCCGAGGTCGGCAATGATGTCGTCCACATTCTCGATGCCGCAGCAGAGCCGCACCAGGCCATCGCTGATGCCCTGGCGCTCCCGCTGCTTCGGCGAGAGATCGCGGTGCGAAGCAATGGCTGGATAGAGTAACAGGCTGTGCACATCGCCGAGCGACGTGCCGCACACCACCAGACGCAGCGCGTCCATGAAATGGAACACCTCGTCCCTGCCCGCATCCTTCAACTCGAAGGACACGATTGCGCCATACAGCCCCTTCGGCAGCAGCCGCGCGATGATCTCCGCATCGGGGTGCGCCGGGCACTCCGGGAAATACACGCGCTCCACCGCGGGGCTGGCGTTTAGCCACGCGGCCACGCGGCGCGCGTTGGCGCACTGCCGCTCCATGCGCAGAACAAAGGTCTTGATGCCGCGCATGGTCAGATAGCTCTCGAAGGGCCCCAGCACCGGCCCGGTGATCCGGCAAACTCCACGCAGCGTCTCCGCGTGGGCGGCGTCGGTGATGATCGCCCCCCCCAGCACATCGCCGTGTCCGGCCAGAAACTTCGTCAGGCTGTGCACCACCAGGTTTGCGCCGAGTTCCAGCGGCCGCACCAGCAGCGGCGTCGCGAAGGTGCTATCGACAACCAGCGCCGCGCCCGCCGCCCGCGCCGTCCGGGCAATGCGATCGATGGCCGGCACCCGCAGCAGCGGATTCGAGATGGTTTCCAGAATCACGCAGCCGGGCTTCCATTCGGCAATCTTCCGCTCCACCGCGGGCAGATCGCACATATCGATGAAGGCCACCTCCGCGCCCAGCGGCTCCATGATTTTCGTGAGCATGCTGGTGGTGGCCCCATACAGCGCGTTCGCCGCCAGAATCCGCTTTGGACGGTCCGTCAGCGCCACGATAAACGCCGTCTGAGCGGCCATCATGCCGGAGGCGCAGGCCAGCGCCGCCGCGCCGCCTTCCAGTTCGCACAGTAGTTCCTCGAGAGCCGCATTCGTCGGGTTCCCATAACGTGCGTAGGACCAGCCTGGCTCTTCGTTGCCCATCACCCGGTCCAGCCTGGCGGTGCTCTCATGCACGAAGCTGGACGCACTCACGATGGGAGTGGTCACCGGCGTGGGCTGCCCGGGAATTCTTTTGCGGTCGCCCGCATGAACGGCTTTGGTTTCAATCTTCACTACGATCTCTTCCAGCGCACTCCTTCGCGCGTGTCTTCTATAACGATACCCACATCCAGCAGCTCCGCGCGAATCCGGTCGGCACGGGCGAAATCGCGCGCCTTCTTGGCCTGATTGCGCTCATCCACGCGCGCCTCAATCTGCTCGTCGGTGAGGCCGGATTTCTGCTCCGATGGTTCAAGAACGGCCGCGATACAATCGAACCGGGCCAGCAGATCCCGTGCCCCGGCTACATTGCCCGCGCGGAATTCACCGGCATCCATGGCCGTGTTGGCGTCGCGAATGTACTCGAAGATCGCGGCTATGGCTTCCGCCGTGTTCAGATCGTTATCCAGACTGGCCTCGAATTGCGCCAGCGCGGCGGCGGTGCGCTTCTCCAGTTCGTCGTTCAGGCCCTCCGCCGGTTTATCGGTCTCCAGCCGCAGCTTGAAGCTGCGCAGCCGGTCGATGGAGCTCCTCGCTCCCTTCAACCCGTCGAACGTGAAGTTTAGTTTGCGGCGATAAGGCACCTGCAGCAACGCGTATCGAATAATCTCCGGCGCATACCCCTGCTCCAGCAACTCCCGCAAAGTAAAGAAATTCCCCGCCGATTTCGACATTTTCTGCGATTCGACGGTGAGGTGCTCCGAATGCAGCCAGAAGCGCGCGAAGGGCTTGTGGGTGATCGCTTCCGACTGCGCGATTTCGTTCTCGTGGTGCGGAAAGATCAGATCGACGCCGCCGGCGTGGATATCCAGCGTCTCGCCCAGATACTTCATGGCCATGGCCGAGCACTCGATATGCCAGCCAGGACGCCCCGGGCCCACCTCGGTTTCCCACACCGGCTCGCCGTCCCGCGACGCTTTCCACAGCACGAAATCGCGCGCGTCGGCTTTGTCGTACTCATCCACATCCACCCGCGCGCCCGGGCGAATCCCGCTGAAGTCGTTGTGCGACAGTTTGCCGTACTCCGGAAATGTCGAGATGCGGTAATAGATGGAGCCGTCGCTCGCGTACGTATGGCCGCCCTCTTCCAGCCGCCGGATGGCTGCGGCCATGGCGTCGATGTTGTCGGTGGCGCGCGCCAGCCGTTCGGGCTTCTCCAGCCGCAGCGTCGCGCAATCCTCCAGGAACGCCTGGGTGTATTTGGCGGTGTACTCGCCGATGCTCTGCCCGGCCGCGCTCGCGTTGCGAATAATCTTGTCTTCCACGTCGGTGATGTTCATGACGTGGTCCAGGCGGTAGCCGCGGTACTTCAGCCAGCGGCGCAGAATGTCCTGGAAGGTGAAGGTCCGCAGGTTGCCGATGTGCACGAAATTGTACACCGTGGGCCCGCAGGTATACATGCGGACGGTTTTGCCGTCGGCGGGCGAAAACTCCTCCACCTGTTGCGTGAGTGTGTTGTAGAAGCGCAGTGCCATCGAATCCTCCATCGTAGCGCAGGCCATCGGAACAGCAGGCCGATTCCCTGAACACGCCCGGCTGTGCTATACCTCCTCTTAAGCGCGCCGCGTGAACGGCGGCGCCGGCAGGAGGACGGCCATGGGCAGCGTAGTGATGAACTGTGGCGCGGGAGCCGCGGGCCCCGTTAAGGGAATGCCATTCAGCGCGCAGGAAATTACCGAAAAGAGCCTGATCATGCCCAATGGCTCCATCAGCAAGCAGAGCATTATGGCGCTGATCTCGCGCGACGCCGAAGGCCGCACCCGGCGAGAACTGCCCACCGTCACCCCGCCCGGTCAACCGCAACTCCCCAGCCTGACCATGATTTCCGACCCGGTGGCCGGATACAGCTATCTGCTGCATCCGAACATGACCGTGGTGCGCAGCCTGATTCCCGGAGGCGGTCAGTTGCCCAAGCCGCCTTCAGTTCCCGGCGGAATCACACCGCCAGGCGCCGGACTCTCGCTGCAGAAGCCGGAACCGCCGCAGGAGCTGGGCGAACAAATGATCCAGGGATTCCTCTCGAAAGGCACGCGTTCCATCACTACGGTTCCGGCGGGTTTCGCCGGAAACTCCCAACCGGTCCAGATGGTCAGCGAGAACTGGTGCGCGAAGGCATTGGGGACGGTGGTGCAGAGCAGCTTTTCAAACCCTCAGATCGGGACCGTGACCACGAAGCTCCAGGGGATTCAGCAGACGCATCCGCCGAGCAATCTCTTTCAGATTCCGCCAGGGTATCAGGTGGTGAATGCGCCGCAGCCTTCCGTGCCGGCTGCACCTTCTGTACCAACTGCCCCGGCCGCACCGACTTTACCCAGGCTATAGAGGGGCGGCTCATTTCCACTTGTCCGAATCGACGTGGCGTTGCGCGGCCACGATCTCGTCGAAAGCCGGATCGTGCGTCCACCGGCCTACAAAGTCGGAGAAGTCGGGTCGGCGCTGGCTGCCGACTGTTACTGCGATTAACTCATCCACAATCACCTGGTTCAGGCTCTGCCCTCGCCGCGTCGCCTTCGTGCGAAGAATGCGATCCACCTCGCGAGGGACCCCGCGGATTGTATATTGGATTCCTCCAGCCTGCGCCTTCATCCTTGCATCATCACATGTGCAGCCGGGCAATAACGCTGGTTTCAGTGATAACGTCGAAGAATGACCTCCCCATCATAGTGGAGCCGGGTAAGCGCTCCCGCCAACCGTGCATTCGCGGGCTGCGCACTACTGTGTGGGATGTGCTGAGCTGGCTCGCCGCGGGCATGACCGAGCAGGAAATTCTTAGCGATTATCCGGAGCTGGAGCCGGACGATTTCCCCGCGGTGTATGAATTTGCGGCGCGAATGGGCAAGCGCGTCGCATTGTGATGCTGCTGCTGGACGAAAACCCTCCCGCAAGCTTGTCGCCCGTTTGGCTGAGCTGTATCCCGAGTCGGCCGACATGGGACTTCGCTAAAGCTCAGGGGTTCGTAATCGTGAGCACCGACTCCGATTTCTACGAACTCGCCACAACGCTTGGGCCTCCTCCCAAAGTGGTGTGGCTACGGCGCTGGGCTCACCCTACGAAAGACGCAGAGCACGTTCTGCGGCGCGAGGCAGTGCGGATCACCGAGTTTGCAGACGACCCGGAGCTCGCTGTATTGATCGTGGACAGGTGACCTTCCATCCCCCTCTCCGCGATAAACTAATACCAATGACCGAACAGCAACGCATGGCCCGGCCTCTGTCCGAAGTGGACCCCGACATCTACGAAGCGATTCAGCACGAAACGGAGCGCCAGCACACCCGCCTCGAACTGATCGCCAGCGAGAACTTCACGTCCGAGGCGATCCTCGAAGCCACCGGCAGCGTCTTCACCAACAAGTACGCCGAAGGCTATCCGGGCAAGCGCTACTATGGCGGCTGCGAGTTCACCGACGTGGTGGAGAACCTCGCTCGCGATCGCGCGAAGCAGTTGTTCGGGGCCGAGCACGCCAACGTGCAACCGCACTCCGGCTCGCAGGCCAATCAGGCCGCTTATTCCGCCATCTTGCAGGCTGGCGACACGATTATGGGCCTGAACCTCGCCCACGGCGGTCACCTCACGCACGGCCATCCGCTGAATTTCTCCGGCAAGACCTATAACGTGGTCCCCTATGGCGTGTGCCGCGACACCGAACAGATCGACTACGACGAACTGGCGCGCCTGGCCGAAGAGAACAAGCCGAAGATGATCATCGCCGGCGGCAGCGCCTATCCCCGCGTCATCGATTTCAAGCGATTTCGTGAAATTGCCGATTCGGTCGGCGCGAAGCTGCTGGTGGACATGGCTCACTTCTCCGGGCTGGTCGCCGCGCGGGTCTATCCGAACCCCTGCGAATACGCCGACATCGTCACCTCCACCACGCACAAGACGCTGCGCGGGCCGCGCTCCGGCCTGATCCTCAGCCGCGCCGAGTACGCCGCCGCCATCGACAAAGTGGTGTTCCCGGGCGTGCAAGGCGGGCCGCTGGTGCATGTGGTGGCGGCCAAGGCGGTGTGCTTCCGCGAGGCCATGGCGCCGGAATTCGCCGAATACCAGAAGCGCGTCGTTGCCAACGCGCGGGCGCTGGCCGCCAGCGTCGAAGAGGGTGGATTCCGCATCGTTTCGGGCGGGACGGACAGCCATCTGCTGCTGGTGGACGTGTTCGCCAAAGGCGTGCGCGGCAAAGAGGCCGAAGCCGCGCTGGACCGCGCCTACATCACCGCCAACAAGAACGCGATCCCCTTCGACACCAATCCGCCGCTGAATCCCAGCGGCATCCGTCTGGGCAGCCCCGCGGTAACCACGCGCGGCTTCGGCGAAAAGCAGATGCGCGAGGTCGGCGCCCTCATCGCCGAGGTCCTCTCCGACCCGTCCTCGGAATCGGTTCTCGCTTCGGTCCGCCGGCGCGTGGGCGCGCTCACCGAAGCTTTCCCGCTCTACGGCTGGAAGCTGTCGGGCGCCGCCGTCCGTTAGATGCCCCTGCATATCGGGATCGACATCCGCCACCTGCGCGATTTCGGTATCGGCACCTACATCCGGAATCTGGTGCGGGCCCTCGGCGATCTCGATCGCGAGAACCGCTACACGCTCATCGCCACCGAAGCCGAGCCACCCGAATTTGCGCGCCTGCCGGCGAACTTCGATTACGCGGTTTACAAAAATCCGGGAGGAAACGCGGTGGGTCTTTCCTATTCGCTGTTCCTGCGCGGGCTCAGCGCCAACTTGTTCCACATTCCGCTCAACTCGGTCCCCCTGCTCATGCCCCGGCCCTACGTGGTCACCGTTCACGACATGAGCCGCATCCTCTACGATAATGCTCCCGGGTTCCGCAATAATATGAGGCTGCTGCGCTTCCGGCGCGGCCTGTTGCGGGCCGCTCGCGTGATGACCGTTTCCAACGCCACCCGCCGGGACGTCGAAGGCGTCCTCGGAATTCCGGCCGAGCACATCCGCACCATCTACAATGCGCCCGACCCGGCCTTTCTGGAGCCCGGCCCCTCGGCCATCCACTGCCTCGATGAAACCGGCGTTCAATACCAGCCGCGCCTCCAGCGCATCATGGACCGTTATCAGATTAGTTACCCGTTCCTGCTGTATGCGGGCAACATTCGCCCGCAGAAGAACATCCCCCGGCTGGTGGAAGCGTTCGCCGTGGTGCGCGGGGAGTTGAAGGACCACCCCTACTTCCACAATTTGCACCTCATCATCATTGGCGACGAAATTTCCCATTTCCCGGCGGTCCGCCACGCCGTCATCAAGACCCGGGCGGAACACGTGGTGCGGTTCCTGGGGTTCGTGCCCATTGAGGCGCTGCGATGTCTGTACCAGACCGCACAGGCGTTCGTCTTTCCGTCGCTATATGAAGGATTCGGACTGCCGCCGCTGGAGGCCATGTGCTGCGGCGCGCCGGTGGTGGCATCCAACGTCAGCGCCCTTCCGGAAGTGATTGGCGAGGCGGCGGTCATCGTAAACCCGGAAAACGTGTTCGACATCGCCCGCGGCATACGAGAAGTTCTGCTGGACCCGGACCTGCGCCAGCGGGTGATCGCCCGAGGGTACGAACAATCACGCCGTTTCAGTTGGCAAAGCACCGCATCGCAGGTTCTGGAAACCTACCGGCAGGTCGCCGGCCATTAACGGGCGCAAGTAGCTACTGAACCGCACGGTGACGGAGCGGAGGCCGGAAGTCTGTTCCGTAGCCCGCTGCTTCCCGCCGTGGCCGGCTTCAGCGTCTGTGCCGCGCCAGATAAACGTCAATCTCCGCCTTCGAATAGAGATCCAGCAGATCCATGCCGAACCGCTTCAGCATAGTGTCGAACAACTCCGGCGTCAACGGCCGGACCCCCTTGAGAACGTTATGCGCGTGCGGCTGCGAAATTCCGAGGAAGCGGGCCAGACCGCGCTCCGTAAAATCGCCGTTGCGGACTCTTTCGCGCGCGTGCTCCAGTAAATGCGAACTCAACTGCGCAAATAACATTAACTATCCCGGATATTTCAAGCTGAAATAGGTGCGCTCCAAAACGCGCCCATGCTGGAACAATTACCGGGTCGCTTTTGGCGCATTTTTCCGGTCTTCCGAAGGATCGCAAATCGCTGGTTATGTGGGGCTTATTACCAGAGTACTGAAGGTACTACTACCAGCTAGTAGAGTTTTAATTCATCGCAGGTTGACGGACTTTTGCCGCGACGTAGCATCGATTCACACCGGCTCGGGACCGGCTCCGAGCGGGATTCTCCCGGAAAGGAAAAGTTAACGTCTATGAATTGGACACGATCCGACGCACTCCCCCTCGCGGCGCCCACCTGCGCCCAATGCCGCGGTTTGGGATTTCGCGCTTTGAACGACGAAGCGCCCTGCAACTGCGTTTTGCGGGCGGTTTTTCGCGCCTGCTACGCGCACTTTCGCCATTGCTCCACGGCAACGAGGTCCATGAGCCGCATCTCCATCGAAGCCAATAGCGGAGGTCAGCGAAAAACCATCTGGAGCCGCAAAGACGAGGAATTTATCGCCGACTTCTGCCTTGTCAGCCGCCGCGTTCTCGACGAATTCGAATACCGCATCTTCAAGCTTCACTACCTGTTGGGCGCGGACTGGAGGCTCTGCTGCGGGAAGCTGGGGATGGATCGCGGCAGTTTCTTCCACGAGGTGTACAGAATTCAGCAGCGTCTGGGACGCGTGTTTCGCGAGCTGCAGCCCTACGGTCTCTATCCCCTGGACGAATATTTCGGCGGATGTACGAGGGAAACCGCTGCGCGTCCGCGTTTCCAGTTGGCTACCGAAGCGCCCATCCGCCCGCCCGTGGCCGCGTGAAAGAAAAGGGGACAGACGAATGTGGGGGACAGACGAATGCGTCCCAGTAAGCACATCCCAACCACCGTTCCCACATCGATGGGGACGCATCCGTCTGTCCCCGTCACCCCCCATCGCCCTCATCGGCGCGCGTCGAAGAAACCCCGCAGCAGTTCCAGGCACTCCGCCGCGAGGATTCCCTCCACCACCTCCACGCGATGGTTCAGCAATTCCGAATCGGCCAGCCGGAACTTCGCGCGCACGCCCCCAAATCGCAGGTCCCGCGCACCAAACACCAGACGGCGCACCCGCGCCTGCACCAGCGCTCCCGCGCACATCACGCAGGGCTCGAGAGTCACGTACAGGGTTACATCCTCGAGGCGGTAGTTCCCCAGGGTCCCCGCCGCCCCGCGCAGGGCCAGCATTTCGGCGTGCGCGGTCGGGTCGTTGCGGCTGATGGGCGAATTGGAGCCGCTGCCGATCACACGGCCTTCCCGCACCGCGACGGCGCCCACCGGCACCTCCCCAGCCTCTCCGGCCCGCCGGGCCAGTTCCAGCGCGGCGCTCATGAATTGTTCGTCGGCGCTCACCGGCGTTCCCCTGCCGTTGGCCGATGCCCGATGGCGCGAGGGAAAACGCTGGCTAGACTAGAATAAGAAATACAAAGGGCGCATCGTCGCAAGGGGTTCCCTGTCAGGCATGTTCCGACATCTGTCATTCATCGTCAAGAGCGGTCTCCGCAACCGGCGCCGGAGCACACTTACCATCATCAGCATCGCCGTGTCGCTGTGTCTTCTGGGCGTGCTGATGGCGATGTACCGCGCGTTGTTTCTTTCCGACCAGCCCAGTCCCGCGCAAGCGTTGCGCCTGATCGTCCACCATAAGGTTTCGCTGACCGTGCCGCTGCCTTCGGCGTTCGAAGCGCGCATCCGGCAGATGCCCGGCGTGCGGGCCGTTTCCACGTACCAGTGGTTCGGCGGCGTATATAAGGATCCCAAGAACTTCTTCGCGCGGCTTGCCGTGGAACCGGACGAATTCTTCAAACTCAAGCCGGAGCTGCAAATGCCGGACGATCAGAAACACGCGTTCCAGCATTTGCGCACGGGGGCCATTGCCGGCGTCACCCTGGCCAAAAAGTACGACTGGAAGATCGGCGACCGCATCACCATCGTCGGCGACATCTTCCCCATGAACGCGGAACTAACGCTGGTGGGCATTTACGACGACCCGGAGGACACCGACACCCTGTACTTCGATAACGAGTACATCCGGCAGTCCATGCAGGGCACCGGCCGGGAAGACCTGATTGGAGCCTTCTGGGTGGAGGCGGACAGCGCGGCGGATGTCCCGCGCGTGTCCAAAGAGATTGACGACGAGTTCGCCAATTCGCCGTATCCCACCAAGAGCGAGTCCGAAAAGGCCTTTGCGCTGAGCTTCATCTCGTTCCTCGGCAACCTGAGACTGTTCCTCGCGGCTATTTGCGGCGCGGTCACGTTCACCATTCTGCTGGTCTCCGCCAACACCATCTCGATGTCCGTGCGCGAGCGCGTTCGCGAGGTGGGAATTCTCAAGACCCTGGGATTCACCACCGGCAACATCCTCAGCATCATCGTTGGCGAGGCGGTATTCATTGCCGGGACCGGGGGAGTACTGGGTTCACTGCTCGCGGCGTTCCTGTGCAGCAGCGTAAAGCGCGCGCCGATGATGGCCGGGTTCTTTCACGATCTGTCGTTCTCATCCGGCGTGGCCGCGACGGCGCTGGGCGTGGCCCTGTTCATCGGGCTGGTGAGTTCGCTGGCGCCAGCCTGGAGCGCCTCCAAAACGTCGATTCTGGATTCGCTCCGCTATACCGGGTAGGAGACCACCATGGCCATTCCTATTGCCTATAACCTCCGCAACCTGGTAGTCCGGCGCACCACCACGGCGATGACGGCTTTGGGAATCGCCCTCACCGTGGCGGTTCTTCTGGCCGTAATGGCGCTGGTCAGCGGTCTGCGAACCGCGTTCCGCAGCAGCGCCAACCCGTTGCACATTTTGGTGCTGCGAGTGGGCGGCACATCGGAATTGAACAGCGCGATCACGCGCGACGTATATCAGGATTTGAAGGCAAAACCGGGCATCGCGGTTTCTTCTTCGGGCGAGCCCATGGCTTCGCTGGAGATGGTCACCGTCATCAACCTTCCCAGCATCGATAGTCCGACCGGAATGAACGTGACGCTGCGCGGGCTCACCACGCTCGGAGTCGGAATGCGCAATCTGCAACTGATCCACGGAAGGTGGTTCCAGCCAGGCCAGCGCGAGATCGTGGTCGGAAAGTCGACTGCGAAGCGTTATCCGGCGGCTCACCTGGGCAACCAGCTCCGCTTCGGCAAAGGCCTGTGGACCGTGGTGGGCGTGATGGATGGTGGCCAGTCCGCGCTGAACAGCGAAATCTGGGGCGATCTCGGCCAGGTCAGCTCTGACTTCAACCGCCAGGATGGCCTGAGCTCGGTGTTGGTGCAAGCCACCGATCTTGCCACTATTCCCGCGCTCGTGAACTCCCTCAATGACGATCAGCGGCTGAACGTGAAGGCCATCACCGAACAGGAATACTACGACGAGCAAACCGTATCGGGCGCCCCGCTGCAGGCGCTGGGCATTTTCGTCTCCATCATCATGGCGGTGGGCAGCAGCTTCGCGGCCATGAATACGATGTACGCCGCGGTGGCGCGCCGCTCCACGGAGATCGGAACCTTGCGCGTGTTGGGCTTCTCGCGGTCGAGCATTCTGTTCAGCTTCTTTCTGGAATCGTTGCTTCTTTCGGTGCTGGGCGGGCTGCTGGGATGCCTGCTGGCGCTGCCGCTGAATAATGTGGAGACCGGAATCGGGAACTTCATGACCTTCAGCGAGATCGCTTTTAACTTCCGGGTGACCATTCCGATCATGATCACCGGCGTGGCTTTCGCGTTACTCATGGGCGCCCTGGGCGGCTTGCTGCCGGCCAGAATGGCGGCAAAGAAGGAGATCCTGATCGCGCTTCGGGAGACATAACAGGATGCGGAGGAAAGACTGGCCACGAATGAACACGAATGGACACGCATCGCGGCAAGCATCTTATCGGTGTTCACCTGCGTTCATCGGCGGCTGAAATAGAAATGGAACCACAACTCGGAAACCTCAAGATCGACCGTTCGCAGAAGCGCTCCACGGAGCCCTCGCCCTGGGCCACGCGGTTCATCATCGCCGGCATCGTTTTCTTCGTGCTGGTGGGCGCCGCCGCGCTTGCCTGGAACCGGCTGAACGCCGCCACAACCGAAGTGGAGACGGTGCGGGTGCATGCCATGACTTCCGGGGCCGGCTCTTCCGACCCGGTGATTCTGAACGCTACCGGTTACATCATCGCCGCGCACACCATCGACGTCGCCGCGAAGGTGGTCGGCAAAGTTTCCTGGATTGGCGTGGACAAGGGCGATCACGTAACCCAGGGCGAAGTGCTGGTTCGCCTGGAGGATCAGGAATATCGCGCGCAATTGCTGGAAGCGCAGGGTCAGCTCGACAACCTGAAAGCGCACCTGGCTGAACTGGAAAACGGGTCGCGCCCGGAGGAGATCGCCAAGGCGAAAGCGGACGTGGAGCAGGCCAAAGCCGACCTCGCCGACGCTGAAGTTACCTTGAAGCGTACTCAGGAGCTGGTGAAACAGGGCGTGTTTCCGCGGCAGCAGCTCGATGACGCACAGTCGAAATACGATGACGCGGCATCGCGCGTGTCGTCGCTGCAGCGAACGTACGATTTGGCGAAACTGGGTCCGCGTCACGAGGAAATCGAGGCCATGCGCGGCCAGGTGCAGCAGGCCCAGGGCTCGGTGGATTACGCGAAAACGCAGCTCGACGATACGGTGATCACCGCGCCGGTGACCGGGACCATTCTGGACCGCAACGTGGAGAAAGGCGAGTTTGTAACCACCGGCATGGTGGGCGACAAGGGCGCCAAGGGATACGTGGTGGAGCTGGCCGACCTGAACGACCTGCAGGTGGAGCTGGACATTAACCAGAACGATTTTTCGAAACTCGGCCCGAAAACGCGCGGCACTGTCACCACCGATGCTTATCCCGACCGCCGCTACGACGGCGTGATCGAACAGATTTCTCCGGAAGCCAACCGGCAGAAGGCCACCGTCCAGGTGAAAGTGCAGGTCTTGCATCCGGACTCCTATCTGCGGCCGGAGATGAACGCCAGCGTAGCTTTTCTGGGCGACGCGAAGGCCACCGCGGGCGCGCCCTCCCAGGCGATGGTGGTGATCCCGGCGTCCGCCGTGCGCGACAACGCGGTGTTCGTGATCACCGACGACCAGACAGCGCTGCGGCGTCCGGTGAAACTGGGCGGCACCAATGCCCAGGGCGTGGTGGTCGAAAACGGCTTGATTGGCGGAGAGGACATCGTGGTGAATCCGCCGGCGGATTTGAAAGACGGACAAAAGGTGCGGGTGAAGGCATAACGAACATGAGCGACATAGTCATTCAGACACGGCAACTGACCAAGGAATACGTTCGCGACGAGTTTCGCGTCATCGCTCTCGAGAACGTGGATATCGACATTTATAAAGGCGATTTTGTCGCGCTCATGGGGCCGTCCGGTTCCGGGAAATCCACGCTGCTGCACCTGATCGCGGCCATGGACCGGCCCAGCAATGGCGAGATTCGCGTCCTCGGCCAGGATTTGCGCGCGCTGAGCGACAGCCAGATCGCCCATTGGCGCAACATCCATATCGGGTTCATCTTTCAGTCGTTCAATCTGATTCCCGTTCTCAGCGCGCTGGAGAACGTGGAACTGCCCCTGAAGCTGACCAATTTGAAGAAGAAGGCGCGCCTTGAGCACGCCACCACAGCGCTGCAACTGGTGGGACTCGGCGACCGTCTGGGCCACTTGCCGAAGCAGCTTTCGGGCGGCCAGGAACAACGCGTGGCCATTGCCCGGGCGATCGTCACCGACCCGGACTTCATCCTCGCCGACGAACCCACGGGCAACCTTGATGCCACCTCCGCTCAGGAAGTGCTGACCATGTTGTCGCGGCTGAACAAGGAATTTGGCAAGACCATCGTGATGGTGACTCACGACCCGCACGCGGCGAAGTTCGCCACCCGCATCCGCCATCTGGAAAAGGGCCTGCTCCTGCCGGAAGGCCAGGTGCCGGAGGACTGGGCGCCGGTGCCGGCGGCCGGTCAAAGCGCGTAATCACGAGCGCTCACACCTCTGCGTGTACACCTCTGCACACCTCTGAGCTCATGCGGCACTTCTGAACCGCGACGGTAACGGAGCGGCAGTAAGTTCAAATACCTTCCGCGCAGAAGACGGCCATCGGCGCACCCTGCTCCTCAACGACATACTTGACGGCGTTTCGCACTTCCTCGTCCTTCCAAAGCCATAGAGTGCTTCCATGGCGTGCCCAGCGCTTCCGACCCGGCCCTCCACGCCCTGAACGGCCGAGGCTTCTGCTGGCGTATCGCTTGAAATCGCCCATGACTTTCTCGGGCGCGGCTTCTGCCTCCACGACGACATGCACATGATTGGTTCGCACATGTGCAGCCAGGAGAAGCCAGCCACGGTACGAACACACTTCACAAATGGCTTCGAGGACTATACTCTGGTCGCGCTGGTCCATGATGTAAGGCGACTGATCCATGAGTCTCGCTTCAGCCTCGGCGCGCTCCGGATCATCGGGCAACCCCGGGCTGCCCTGCAAATTGTGATCCCGGTCAACCGCCCCCGGCCCATCGCCGTGCAGGCATGTGCCATAGCCCACAAACGTTATGAAATACCTCATCAGAAACACCCGCTCCGTCACCGTCGCAGTTCGGAAACAAGAAACACCAGCCGCCCGGAAACACCTTAGTGGCGGCCCGTTCCAGCTACTCTCCCGTGCCCCCGTGTTAGCCTAGAAGCAGAAAAGGTGGAAACCAGCCCTGAACCCGGCGGGGGTCCGGCCATCCGGGCCGTGGGCCTCGGTAAGCGCTACAAATCCGGCGAGAACCAGGTTGTCGTTTTTGCGGAACTGAACTTGCAGGTGGAACCGGGAGAGCGGCTGGCGCTGGTGGGAGAATCGGGTGCCGGAAAGAGTACCCTGTTGTACCTGCTGGGCGGCCTGGACAGGCCTTCCAGCGGAACGATATACTTTCACCATAAAGAGATAACCGCGATTGCCGATTCAGAACTAGCGGAGTTCAGAAATCGGACAATCGGGTTCGTTTGGCAAAATCACTCCCTGTTGCCGGAGTTTTCGGCGCAGGAAAACGTGATGATGCCGTTGATGATCCGAGGCGTCCCGGGCGCGGAAGCGGCAACAAGGGCGCTGGCGAGGCTGGATGAGGTGGGTCTGCGGAACCGGGCGGGACACCGCGCCGGTGAATTATCGGGGGGAGAGCAACAGAGGGTGGCGCTGGCCCGCGCTCTGGTATCCGATCCCGAAGTTTTGCTCGCCGACGAACCCACCGGCAATCTCGATTTTCGAACGGGTGAGATGATCATGTCGTTGCTGGCCGATCTCCACCGCGCGCATCGGCTCACCTCCGTCTACGTGACCCACAACCTTGCGTTCGCGGCGCGGTGCGACCGGGTTCTCGAATTGGACCGCGGGACCATCCGGCCATGGACCGCGGAAGGAACTTCAACCGGAGCGGCAGTATCGAAGGACAGGGAATATGTTTGAACGTTATACCGAGAAAGCGCGCAGAGTAATCTTTTTCGCCCGCTACGAGGCCAGCCAGTTCGGCAGCCCGTACATCGAAACGGAGCACCTGCTGCTGGGTCTGCTGCGTGAGGATAAGGCGCTGGCGAACCGCTTCCTGCGGTCGCACGCGGCCATCGAGTCCATCCGCAAGCAGATTGAAGCGCACACCACGATCCGGGAGAAAGTGTCGACCTCGGTGGACCTGCCGCTGAGCCACGAGTGCAAGCGCGTGCTCGCCTACGGCGCCGAGGAAGCGGAGCGCCTGAACCACAAACACATCGGCACCGAGCACCTGCTGCTGGGACTGCTGCGCGAGGAAAAGTGCTTCGCCGCGGAGATCCTGCATGAGCGCGGACTGCGCCTTTCCCAGGTGCGCGAAGAAATCCAGCGGTCGTCTTCGGAGAAAATGACCTCCAATCGCCCCAAGGAAAGCTCGCTGCTGGCCGAGTTCAGCCGGGACCTCACTCAGGCGGCCATGGACGGCTCGCTCGATCCGCTGATCGGCCGCGACTACGAACTGGAGCGCGTGGTGCAGATCCTGTGCCGGCGCACCAAGAACAATCCCGTTCTGATCGGCGAGCCCGGCGTGGGCAAGACGGCCATCGTGGAAGGGCTGGCGCAGAAGATCGCCGATGGCGACGTGCCGTCGTTCCTGGCCGATAAGCGCATCCTGGCGCTGGATCTGTCCCTGATTGTGGCCGGCACCAAGTACCGCGGCCAGTTTGAAGAGCGCCTCAAAACCATCATGAAGGAGCTGATGGAGAACCAGAACGCCATCATCTTCATCGACGAATTGCACACTCTGGTGGGCGCCGGCTCGGCCGAAGGGTCTCTCGACGCTGCCAACATTCTGAAGCCGGCGCTGTCCCGCGGCGAAATCCAGTGCATCGGCGCGACCACGCCGGGCGAGTATCGCAAATCCATCGAAAAGGACCGTTCTCTGGAACGGCGCTTCCAGGCCGTGAAGGTGCCGCCGCCGGATGAGACCGACGCCATCAAGATCCTGTTCGGCATCAAGGAACGGTACGAGAAGTTCCACGCCGTGGCTTACACCGACGAAGCCGTCACCTCCGCCGTCCACACCTCCACGCGCTTCATCCCGGATCGTTTCCTCCCGGATAAAGCTATCGATCTGATCGACGAGGCCGGTGCGCGCGTGAAGCTGCGCCAGACCACGCTGCCCACGGAAGTGGCGGACATTCAGAAGCGCATCAAGTTCATCGTGCATCGGATGGAGAACGCTATCGCGAACCACGAGTTCGAGAAAGCGCGGTTCTATTCGGACGAGGAGCGCAAAGAGCGCGAGAATCTGCGCCTGCTGCGCGAGAAATACAACCTGGATGACACGTCCACGGGCGTGGTGACCAAGGACGACATCGAAGACGTGGTGGCGCGCTGGACCGGCGTCCCCATGACCGCCATCAAGGAAGAGGAAGTCAGCAAGCTTCTGCGCATCGAAGAAGAGCTGCACAAGCGCGTCATCAGCCAGGACAAGGCGCTGTCGGCGTTGTCGCGGGCCATCCGGCGATCGCGCGCGGGCCTGAAATCGCCCAAGCGTCCTTCGGGTTCGTTCCTGTTCCTGGGTCCCGACGGGCGTGGGCAAGACCGAGGTGGCGCGGGCGCTCTCCGAGTTCCTTTTCGGCAGCGAGAAATCGCTCATCCGCTTCGACATGTCCGAGTTCATGGAGAAGCACTCGGTTTCGAAGCTGATCGGCTCGCCTCCGGGCTATGTGGGCTACGAGGAAGGCGGCCAGCTTACCGAGCGGGTGAAACGGCAGCCCTACTGCGTGATCCTTCTGGACGAGATCGAGAAGGCGCACCCGGACATCTACAACATCCTGCTGCAGGTGTTCGAGGACGGCCAGCTCACCGACGGCCTGGGCAATACGGTGGACTTCAAGAACACCATCATCATCATGACCTCTAACCTGGGGGCCCGCTTCCTCGACAAGAAGGGGCAGATGGGCTTCGCGGCGCCTTCGTTTACGGGCATCCCGTCGAAGGTGGAAGACATGGTGATGGCCGAGGTGAAACGCGCGTTCAATCCTGAGTTCCTGAATCGCCTGGACGAAGTGATCTTGTTCACGTCGCTCATCGACGAGGATCTGCTGAAGATCATCCATCTGATGGTGGAGCAGATCAACATCAATCTGGTGGCCAAGCAGATCAAGATTCGCGTCAACGAAGACGCCGCGCGGTATGTTCTGGAGAAGACCGTCACCGATCGCAGCTACGGCGCGCGTCCGTTGCGCCGGGCGCTCCAGAAGTACATCGAGGATCCGCTGTCGGAAGCGGTGATTCAGGGCTCCCTGCCCCGCCCCGCGGAGCTGGAAGTCTACCTGAGCGACGATGGCATCTATTGCCGGCCGGTTCAGCCCGCGCTGGAAGCCCAGCCAGTGGGCGCGGGTGGCGAGGTGGAAGAAGAGCCCGCGCCGCCTGCGCCCGGCACGGCGCTGTACCGGTTCTGAAAGACCGCTCCAGCGCCGCAGTAGCCGAACCGCGACGGTTACGGAGCGGAACCGAACTACCGCGGCTGGCTGGCCAGCAGGATCAGCGTTTCCAGCGTGCGCGCCTTCTGCTGTTCTCCAAGGATCAGGTATCGGCGCTTGCCGTCCGCTGAAGGCGTGAAGACCGTACGGCCCCGATCGTCCACATCCACCGTCCCCGGTTCCGACAACGAAAAGTAATCGCGGCCGGGACGCACCGCATACAGCACGGCAGTGAGATCCCAGGTCGGCCGGTCATACGGCATCGGCATGTAGTTCCGATAAGCCTCGGCGACCGGATGATTGGCCACCCACGAGAAGTCGTGCTCGATGCTGGTGGCCGGGAACAGCATCGCCTGGCCAATTTCAAATCCGCTGAAGACCATGGGCGACGGCCAGTCGCGAAACACCTGCCGCGCCGCCGGGATGTCCGTCTTCACGTTGTATTCAGGCTGGCCGGCCGGGAATGATCCCGCCATGGCGCTAAGCAGGCGAACCTTCCGCTTCACCAGGTCCGCGTCGGCTGAAAGCAACCGGGCCAGATTGGTGCTGAAGCCCACCATCACAATCACGACGCTGCCGTCAGACTCCTTTTCCAGCGCATGGCGGAGCACCGTGACTGCGTCGGGAGCATTCGCGCCGTCGGTCAGGCGATGCGGGTATACATACGATCCGTCCGGATTGCGCCGCTCGGCGGGCACGCGAATCATAGGGCTGTCTTCCGGAGTCTTGCCGTTGCGCACAACGCCGATGGGGATCTCGCCGCGGCCGTAGAACGTGTTGACCACATCGATGAACGGAGCGGCATACTTGTTGTCTTTGGTGATGGTGACGGCAAGGAGTTTCGCTTCGCCCCGGCTCTCGAATGCGTGAATCATGGCCAGCGCGAGCGCGTCGTCCACGTCGTTGCCGATGTCCGTGTCAAAGATCAAAGGCACGGGCTGAGCGGCAAGGGCGCAGGCGCCAAGCAGAACCGCGGCGATGAAGAATCTCAAGGGAAGCATCGTTTCAGTGTAGGCTGATGGAATCTGCCATGCGCGGAATTCTGTTCGACCTGGATGGCGTGCTGTACAACGGTGAGGAACCCATCGCGGGCGCCTCGAAAGCTGTCGCATGGGTTCGCGAGCGCCGCATTCCACACCTTTTCGTTACCAATACGACCTCGCGTGGCGCGGGCGTGATCGCCGGCAAACTGACGCAGTTGGGCATACCGGCCGGCGCCGAACAGATCCTGACCCCGCCCGTGGCAGCCGCGGCATGGCTGGCGGACCGGCCACGGGGTCCGCTCGCCCTTTTCGTCCCGCCGAAAACCCGTGGCGAGTTTGCCGGCTTCGAGATATTGGCCGACGATCGCGAGAGCGGCGCGGACTACGTCATCATCGGCGATTTCGGCGAGCGCTGGGATTTCCGCGCCCTGAATCGCGCGTTCCGGCTGCTGCACCACAACCCCACGGCGACCCTCATTGCACTTGGGATGACACGATACTGGCAGGCTTCGGACGGCCCGCGGCTGGATACCGCCCCGTTCGTGGCCGCGCTGGAACACGCCACGGGACGAAATGCCATCGTACTGGGGAAACCCTCACGCGAGTTTTTCGAGGCCGCGGTGGGCAGGCTCGGCCTCGCGCCGGCGGACGTGCTCATGATCGGCGATGACATCCGCACGGACATCGGCGGCGCGCAGGCGGCTGGACTTAGCGCCGCGCTGGTGCGGACCGGCAAGTTTCGAGCGTCGGATCTCGCGGAAGGCATTCGGCCGGACGCGGTTCTGGACTCAATTGCCGACTTGCCGGCGTGGTGGCCGTCAGACTGAAGCCGGGCGTCCGGCCAGCCCCGCCGCGGCGATTTGCGCGATGTCCAGCAGCTTCGGCGCGCCCTCGCCCATGCCGGAAAGAGCATCGCGCAGCATGGTGTTGCAGAACGGGCAGGCCGCGCCCACCACGCCCGCGCCGGTTGCCGCCAGCTGTTCGGCGCGCTCCACGCTCACCCGCTTTCCCTTCTCCTCGCCCAGAAACACCAGCCCTCCGCCCGCGCCGCAGCAGAATGACCGCTCCCGCGAGCGCTCTGCCTCCACCGGCTCGGCGAATCGCGCCAGCACGTCACGCGGCTCGTCGTAAACGTTGCGATAGCGGCCCAGATAGCAGGGGTCGTGATAAACCACCTTCTCGTTCGTGGACGCCGTCGGCAACTTGTCCAGATGACGGGCCATGAACTCGCTGTGGTGCTCGATCGCGGGCGCCTCGCCGAATTCGCGCCAGTCCTGCGCGATGGTGCGCACGCAATGCGGGCAGATCGAGACGATGCGCTTCACCCCGCTTTGGCGCAGCGTGTCGAGATTCGCCTCGGCGAGCTGGCCAAAGAGAAGGTCGTTGCCCAAGCGCCGGGCCGGATCGCCCGTGCAGCGCTCCTTTCGCAGCACGCCGAAGCTGGCGCCCACGTGGCGCATTACCTCCGCGAAGGCGGCCACAATCTCGCGGCCGCGAGGGTCGTATGCGCCCATGCAGCCCAGCCAAAGGCAATACTCCTGCGAGCCGTCGAAGACCGGCAGCTCCTGTTTTTGGATGAATTTGTCGCGCTCGCTGGACGCGAAGCCGAGCGCATTGCCGTTGCGCTCCAGATTCAGGAACAGCTTCGTTCCGTAATCGTCCTCCCACTTTCCCGTGTTCACCGCGCCGCGACGAAGCCCCACGATGATGGGCAGATGTTGAACGCCCACCGGGCACTGAAACTCGCAGGCGCCACAGGTGGTGCACTGGAACGCGGCCTCCTGGGAAAGCTGCAGGCCGATGAGCGGTTCTTCGCTCCCGGCGCCAAACTCGTTCAGATAGCGGCGCACGCCCAGGGCGATTTCTTTGGGGTTGAGCGCCTTGCCGGTGAGATTCGCCGGGCAGTGTTCGGTGCAGCGCCCGCACTCCACGCACGTGTACGCCTGCAGAGAGATGAGCTTCGTAATGTCCCGGCCGGTATCGAGGCCGAAGTCCTCGTCGCCCGCCAGCGGCGGAATGCTGGCGAATTCCGCGCGCTTCAGGAACACGGTGAGGGGGCTCAAAGCCAGGTGCAGATGCTTGGTATGCGGAATGAGCGGAAGGAACGCGAGGATGGCCAGCGCGTGCGCCCACCACAGCACCCGTCCGGATGCCGACGCTTCGGGCACGAACAACGCAGCCAGATACGTGGCCATCAACAGGAAGATCAAGAGCGCAATCACGCCCGATTCCATGGACACCGGGCCCAGCCACTTCGGACGCACCACGAACCGCCGCACGGCAAGGCCCGCGATGCCCACCGCCACCATCACCGCGAACACCGCGGCAAGGACGAAATAAAACCGGCCGAATACGCCGTCCCGGTGCAGAAAGCCCAGTCCGAATCCGCTGGCGAAGTGGTTCACGGTAACCAGCGCGAATGCGCAGAACCCCCAGAACACCAGCGCGTGGGCAAGGCCGGGAAGCGGGCGCTGGCGGATCACCTTGCCCTGCAGCATCACTTCCCACAGGAACTCGCGGACGCGCCGGCCGATGGGCCGCAGACGGAAACCGGCGTCCGGCTTCGCATTCGCGATGTTGCGCCAAACCGGCCGGAAGCGCCACCAGAAGCCGAACGCGGAGGCGGCCATCAATAGCGCCAGGAGGATTCGCTGCATGTACTCCCTGCCAGCTTATCGTTCTTTGCGGACACGCGGCGTCAGCCGATTGAAAATCGGCCGCGGGATACAATCCTGCCCCACGTCCGTTCGCCGAAGAGTACACTACATGCTTGGGATACACTGCTGGCAGACGACTCCCCGCGCCGCCTCGTGCGCCTCGCGGCATCATTGCCCTTATCGCCGCCGTCATCGTGCTGTTCATCGTGGTGAAGGTCGCTTCCTCGTGGGTGATCGACTACGAGTGGTGGAGCGAGATGGGCCAGGTGCAAACCTGGCTGGCCATGCTGCTCTACGGCTTCACGCCCACGGTGCTGGCCACCATCATTGCGTTTCTCGTGTTCTGGATCGCGCACGCGCGGGCCCTCCGGTTCGCGGGCACCAGCCTCGGCCAGCATCGCGTCTACGCGCGCATCTCCGCGGCGGTTTTGTTTGCGCTGGCGTTGATCATCGCCACGTCAACCATGGACAGCTGGGTCGCGGTGCGCTACTTCGGCGGACGCGGGCTCGCCAACGCGGCAGCCGCCTGGCGCGACCCGGCCTTCGGCCATCCCCTCGCCTTCTATTTCTTCGAGCTTCCCTTCTATAAAGACCTGCTGCAACTCCTGCTGGCCATCAGCATCGCCGCCATGCTGCTCTACTGGATCGCCGCGCGCGGCTGGCAGCTCAAGCGGGACATGCCCGGGGATATGCGCGAGATCTCCATTAATTTCGACGTCCGCGCGCTCCATCTGGCGGGAGCGCTCGAGTCGTTTTTTCTGCGGGCCATCATCGTCTTATCGTTGGTAGGGCTGGGCGCGAATTTCCTGCTGCACCGCTATGACCTGCTCCTCGGCGAGCACGGCTTCATGTCGGGCATGGATTACGTGGATCAGAATGTCACGCTGCCGCTCACCTGGCTGTTGGCAGCCACTTGTTTGCTGGCGGCGATTGCGGTGTCCATCCGGCGGCCCCGCTACGCCCTGGTGGTGCTCGCGGCTTTGATCGTCCGGGCCATTCTTCCGCCCATTGTCGGTTCGGTCTACGTTCGTCCCAATGAGATTTCGCTGCAGCGGCCATTCATCGTGCGGCATATTGAGGCGACGCGCGCCGCGTTTGGCCTCGACCATCGCACTACAGAGGTGGAGTTCCAGGCGCGGCCCGAAGAGCATATAGACCTGTCCGCCCACAAAGCGCTTCTGGATAATGTTCGCCTGTGGGACTGGCACGCCTTCCATGAAACCGTGTCGCAGATGCAGCCGCTGCGGCCGTACGTGTATTCCGACACCGACGTGGATCGCTACAACATCAATGGCCAGCTTCGCCAGGTCCTCGTCTCGCCGCGCGAGCTCGATCTGAAAGCTCTGGGCGACGCGCAGAGCAGTTGGATCGCCACCCACTTCATGTACACCCACGGCTACGGCATCATCATGGCCGAAGCCAACCGGATCACGCCCACCGGCCTGCCCATTTTGTTCATCAAGGACGCCCCGCCGGTGGTCACCGTGCCCGACCTAAAATTCACTCGTCCGGAGATCTATTACGGCGAAGAAGTGCACGACCCGGTGTTTGTGCGCACCGCGCAGGAGGAATTCAACTATCCCTCCGGATCGAGCAACGTGCTGGTGCGCTATGACGGGAGCGGCGGGTTCCCGATGTCGGCCCTGTGGATACGCGGTCTGGCCGCGGTCGCGCAAAGCGACTGGAATATCCTGCTCACCAGCAATCTCACTCCGGAAAGCCGCATGATGATTCACCGGAATATCCGGGAGCGCCTCAGCGAGCTGGCCGGATTTATCTCCTGGGATACCGACCCCTACATCGTTCTCAGCGATTCCGGCCATTTGGTCTGGATGGTGGACGGATACATGACCTCCGATGCGCATCCTTATTCGCAGGCCATCTCCAACGACGACCTGGGGACTTTCAACTACATCCGCAACTCCGTGAAAGCGACCGTCGACGCGTACGACGGCACCGTGAAGATGTACGTTTTCGACGATCAGGACCCGTTGCTGGCGGCCTACCGGCGTCTTTTCCCGAATCTGTTCACGCCCGCTTCCGAAATGCCCGCGGACCTGCGCCGCCACGCGCGCTATCCGGAAATGATCTTCCAGGCGGAAGCCGAGATCTACCGCATGTTCCACATGCGCGACCCGGAGACGTTCTACAACAAATCCGACGCGTGGGACATCGCCCGGTACACCAGCGGCCAGAACTCCGAAGCGGTGCCGCTGGCGCCCACCTACGTGATTGCCACTCTGCCCGGCGAAAGCAAACCCGAATTTCTGCTGATGATTCCTTTCACGCCGCGCAACCGTCCCAACCTCACCGGCCTTATGATGGTGCGCTGCGACGGCGCGCATTTGGGCGAAAAAGTGATTCTGCTGTTGTCCAAGCAGGAGACCATTCTTGGCCCCATGCTGGTGGAGGCGCGCATCAATCAGGACCAGACCATTTCCAAAGACCTGACGCTGTGGAACCAGCAGGGGTCCCATGTTCTGCGCGGACAGATGCTGGTGCTGCCCATCGAGAACACGTTCTTGTATGTGGAGCCGATCTACATCCAGGGGCAGACGTCGGAAGCGAGCATGCCCCAGCTCAAGAAAATCGCGTTGGCCATGGGCAACCAGCTTGTGTACACGGACACGTGGCAGCAGGCGCTGGATCAACTGGCCGCCGACCTGGGCACCCCGGCGCCACAGGAGCAGCCGGTAACCGCCGGCGGCGCGCCTGCGTCCGCGACTCCCGCGCAAGTGCTGCCGAACGACCCGCGGCTCACCGAGATTCGCGAGCACTTCCAGCGCTATCGCGATCTCACCGCGCAGGGAAAATGGGCCGAGGCCGGCAAGGAACTGGAAGCCATTCAGGCGATTCTCGGCCGGTGATCGCGGTCCGGCCCCGCGTGGCGGCACGGCCGCTGGCAGGCTGCTGAAAACACGCGCGGCTCGGAAACGTAGCTACGTGCTTGCAGGTGCTTACCGAACCGCGACGGTAACGGAGCGGGGACCAGACAGCCTTTTTCAGCATCCTGCTGGTCGTTGCCCGCCTGCGGAAGTGCCGCCGGCGCAAGCTGGGTCAGACGCTCCGGCCTGGCCACGATGACGGTCGCACCTGGCCAACACCGACGAGGGCGAGGTCCGGCGACTGCTCATCAATATGCCGCCGCGACGCATGAAGAGAGTTCCCTTCGCCGTCGTAACGCCGTCAGGCCGACCATGAGAGTAACATCCAGATCATGCGCAAATTCGCCGGACCGTTCGCGCTCGCCCTGCCCCTGTGCCTTGGCGACCAGCAGCCGTACGGGAACCCCCTGCGCGCCTGCTTCGAAGATGGCGCCGCCTTCCGCTGGCTGAATAAGCCGGTTCTCGATTCGCGCCTCCCCGATGACATGGAAAACCTCGCGGCATGGTCGTTCACCCGCGGCGCTTACTCGTTGCGCTCGAGCGCGCGGCCGATGTGAATCAGCCCTACGGCGTTCTGTCCGCCGATGTTTATCGCGAGGGCGACAGCAAGGCGGCCGGGGGCGAACAGGCGTGGACTCCCTGCGCGCGGCCGACAGCGATGCGTATCTCGTGGAGGTTCGGCAGGGCATTCCTCTCGGCGGCGAATATCATTTGTATCTTTTCCCGGTCTGGTTCGAACGGCACATTCAATGTTGAGTCACACTGCCTGAAGTTCGCCCGGATTGGACCACAAGCCGGGCCGCATAGACGGTGAGTACAGCCAACGCGGCGTAGCCCCACAGCGGCCCTTGCGCATACCATGCCGAGGCATCGGGCACCGCTGGCATGTCTTTCAAGAAGAACATTCCGGTTTCGGCAATCACTATCCCCAATGCGCCGAACCGCATGCGGCGCTTCCGCCGGCGCCCGATCAGGGGAATGAAAGACGCCAGAGCAATCAGGCCAATCCATGTGCCCAGCCTCAAGTCCCCCAGCCATAGACCTGCTAGTTCTCGCGGAGTAAAGCCAGAAGAATCGCATATCTTTTCCCCGCTGAGCAACGCGGCGGCCGAGCCAATCAGATTTATCAGAACGGCAAGGCCCAGCCCGTAAAGGATGTCCCTCCCGAGCAGCGCGTCGCGCCGGGCCCCGGTCAAAACCTTCTGCAGGGAAACCAGCATGTCCGGATAGAGACGGCGCACCGTTGGATCCATAGCCAGGTAACAGAGGTACGCGAGCACGCCCATAGCCAGCGCCCAACTTAGGGCGTAAGAAGCGAGTACGGCCTCGCGCACACTGAGTGAATGCCTCGCCACGAGCAGCCATTCGCCCGAACAAATCCAAAACATCACGGCTCCAATACGGAAGGCTCCTTTCTGGTCACCGCGCCGCTGCTGCAGGTTCTTCCGGGCAAAGAAGAGCGCCGCAAGCCCAGCGCCGATAAGCACGATAACAACAGCCGGGGCCGCGGTTCGGATCTTTGGGAAGTCCTCCGGCGCCGCAGCCTGGGTCGCATCGATCACCCGATAGTAGACCGCTTGCTTCATCCAGGAGGCTGCCGCAACCGTTAGCTCCGGACCGTTTGGCGAGGGCCGGGCCTTCCACCGAAGCAAACTGTCCGCCGCGACGGGAGGCAGCCGCACGACGGGAATTTCGGTAAAACGCGACAGGTCCAGGCCGGCGTAATCGAATAACGCCTTCCAATCAAGCTGCGAGTTCGGTGCCGGCGGGGATTGCGGAATAGCGGCAAAGCGAATGAGCCGGCCTCGCGCATCCGTCTCGATCAGGAGCATTCCAGGTGCCAGCGGCGGATCCGACAACGTGACACGCCCTGGAGCGCTCAGAAAATTACCGAGCAAAGTCGATTGCAGCCTCGTGTCGCTCTCGCGATACCAGAAGTGAATCTCGGGCGTTTTCAAACTCCCCGCCGTAAGAAATCCGTAAACGGCAGTGGCAGGCCTGGCAGTATACCCGAGCTGCTGAGCCAGCGTGCGCGCGGAATTCGCGAGAACTTCCGGGCGCTGCTCCGGGGCGACGCCGATGTGCGCTCTTATCAGATACACACCGAGCAGCCCGGCCAGGATCGCTGCCGCCACGCCATACGCCACAACCGGTCGAACTGCCTGTGCATCCCCCGATGCGGCGATCAACTCTGGCGAAGGAGTATCTCCGACTGCGATCACGGCGGCAAGCGCGTCCTTGTAGGGCAGCACTGCCGCAACCGCCAGGACCGACGCCGGCCGTCGTGCCGGATCAGGCGAGAGGCACGCGGCGATGGCGCTTTCGACAGCTGGATCGATTTCCGGACACAGCGATGAAACAGGAGTTGGAGCGTTCTTCTCTCGCTCCGCCAGCAGTGCCTCGATGGACTTACCCTCGAAAGGCCGCTTGCCCGTATACAGCTCATAGAGGATCAATCCCAACGCGTAAAGGTCGCTCCGAATCGTTACTTCTTTTCCCGTAAGCTGCTCGGGAGCCATGTACCTGGGCGTACCGCAGCTAACCTGGTCTTGTGCGACTCCTCCCGCGCTTGCGGCCAGCCCGAAGTCCATAAGGCGGGGCTGACCGCGGCCATCCACCATGATGTTGGCAGGCTTCAGATCGCGATGGATCAGTCCCTTGCTATGCGCCGCCGCCAGTCCGGCGCAAATTCCGGCCGCGAGTTCGCTGGCCTTTCCGGCTGGCAGCCTTCCGATGCGAGAGAGCAGCGACGCCAAATCTTCGCCGTCGACAAACTCCATCGAGATGTACAACTGGCCGTCCATCTCTCCAATGTCGTGGACGCGGCAAACGTCGGGGTGAGTGATTTCACGGGCCGCACGCACTTCGTGGAAGAGGCGTTCGCGCGCCTCGGTCCGATTCGATGCGTCCTCCGGAAGAAACTTGAGCGCGACGGGTTGTCCCAGCGTGAGATCTGTTGCGCGGTAGACCTCTCCCATACCTCCCCGGCCGAGCAGGTTCACGATTCGGTAGCGGCGCGCCAGGATAGTTCCTGGAAGGAAGCGACCCTCCCAGGCGTCGGCGGCATGAACGGCCGGGTCGGGCGGGATTCCTGCCGTCACTATCTCGGTTTGCGTGGTCGCACTGGTCGAGTCACGCTCCATAAACTGCCTTAGTTTATACCACCCCTGACGAGACGCCGGCCGAACGAGGTTATACCGCAATGTCCTTTTCTTCGCCGCCGGTGTCAAGTCACGCCCGATGCGCCTTGCAGGATGCTGAAAAAGGCTATCTGGTCCCCGCTCCGTCACGCACCTGCAAACACGTAGCTACGTTTCCGAGCCGCGCGTGTAAACAAGCGGTTTTCGGGCTTTTTCAGCAGCCTGCCAGGTGTCACCGGCCAGTCCGGGTGAACGGCCGGCAGCTCCGAAACCCCCGCGCAGAGAAACCGGCCACACCGCCACCCCACATTCCGTGGCGAACGCCGATGCCTGCGCAACGGCCCGAACCAGCGCTTATGGCCCGGCACACGTCAACGAGCAGAACCGTGATCGCGGTAGCATAGGGGAATCGCCGCGGCTCTCCGTCCTCGCATGTCTTGTCCGGTTCGCGTACTGTTTGCCCTGTCGCTCACCGTTTGCGCGCAGGCCGCGCCGCCGGTTTGCGCGGGGTGCCACCCTCGGGAGACGGCGCGATTCCTGCAGTCCTACATGGGCAATTCCATCGCTCCGCCCCAGCCGGAGGGCGATGGCCGCGCCACCCACGAAGCCTCCGGCGGCGTCATCACCATCGAACAGCGCGACGGCCGCATGATCCACCGCCTCACCGAGGCCGGTCTGACGAACGAGTATCCCATCGACTATCAGATTGGCGCGAATCTGTTCGGCCGCAGCTATATCGTGCGTATCGGAGATTATTTCTTTCAGTCTCCCGCCTCCTACTACAAGCGCAACGGGTGGGACGTGTCACCCGGGTTCCAGAACATGCCGGCGGTGGACTTCGACCGCCCTATCAACGAGCCCTGTCTTTACTGCCACACCGGCGAGACGAAGTTCTCCGGCCCCGACGGCCTTCGCGTGGTTAGTGCGACTCTCGTGCCCATCACCTGCGAACGTTGTCACGGCCCCAGCCAGGAGCACCTTCGCCACCCTTCCGCGGCCACCATCGTTAATCCGGCGAAGCTCACGGGCCGCGCGCGTTCCAGCGTGTGCGAGCAATGCCATCTGGAAGGGGAGTCGCGTATTTTGAACCCCGGGAAGTCGGCGTGGGATTTCCACGCGGGAGAGAACCTGGAGGATGTGCTGGCCGTGTACGTGTCGGACCGCCAGACCACCGGCGCCAACGTGGTGAACCACGTCGAGCAGCTCGCCGTCAGCCGCTGCGCGCGCGAAAGCGGAGGGCGCTTATGGTGCGGCACCTGTCACGATCCGCACGGAGACCCGGTGGACCGCACGGTACAAATGCGCGGCATCTGCACATCGTGCCACGCGTCGTTGTCGAAGGAGGCGCATCCCTCCGATCAAATGGACTGCGTGTCCTGCCACATGCCCCGCTCGGCCGCTTCCGATATCCAGCACAGCGCCGTCACCGACCACCGCATTCTGCGCCGTCCCCAGCCGCTGGAACAGCCTCCGGTGTCGGCGATCGAGCATCTGGAAGCATGGGCGGAACCTCCGGAGCCCTGGCGGAAACGCGACCTGGGGCTGGCCGAGCTGATCGTGGCTATCACCAAACACGTGCCTCAGTTGACCAGCCCGGGGCTTTCCCTGCTGGAGGACCTGGGACCGGGAAAAGCCAGTGAAGATCCGCTGGTGCTGGAGGCTGTCGGCTCGGCGCGCGTGCGGCGCGGCGATATGCGCGAAGGCATTGGCTTCTATCAGCAGGCCGTGGAGAAGCAGCCGGGGAGCGCCGAGTACGCCTTCAATCTGGGTGTGAATTTGAAAGCCACCGGGGATATCGAGGGCGCGGAGCGTGAATTAAACCGGGCCATCGAGATCAACCCCTCCCTGCAGCCCGCTTATGTGCAACTCGCCGGCATCTATTATGACCTGCAACGGAAGCCGGAGGCCCTCGCCACGCTGGACAAGTATCTCAAGTGGAACCCGGGAAACATCATGTTCCGGTTGCGGCGGGCCCGGCTGGCCGAGGCCCCTTAGAAGCCTTCCCAGACGCAGGCGGAAAATTCCTTCACGGTACGAAAGCCGATTCGCTCATAAAGCGCGATGGCCTCGGTGTTGGCCGCCGTCACGGTCAGGCTGGCGGCGCGGCAACCGGCGTTGATCAGCGCTTCGAGGGAGCGGCGCATCAACTCATATCCACAACCCAGTCCCTTGAGCGCGGGAACCACGCAGACCTGGGTAATGTGACCGACATCAAAAGCCACCAGGCTGCTCAGGCACATGCCGCACAGGCGTCCGTTCGTGGTGTCCAGCGCCATGAAGGACGCGGGCTGAAAGAACGTGCCGCAGCCGGGATACTGAATGATGTTGGCGAGAAAGCGGCGCGCACCCGCCGGAGAGCGGTATTGATCGTTGATCTCGCTGTCGACGTGGCCGCGATACGCCACCGGAATCAACGCGGCGGCCTCATCCTGGCGCCGTTCACTCCACGAATCGAGGGTGACGTTGCGAATGTCCCTTTTGGGCGGGAGCGCGCCCAGCGTGGTCAGATCCAGCCGCATGAAGCAGCGCGGCACGATGTGGGCGAACCCGTCTTGCGGAAGCGTGCCCCGGCCCGCCCAGCGCAGCATCATGAGCTGGGATTCGATGCGCCGCACCGCCGGCAAGCGCGCCAGGCCGTCCACCACGGCGCCCAGCAGGATGCGTTCGTTTTCGAGAGTGGAGAATTCCCTGGCGATGTAGAAGTCGCCAATCAGCCCTTTATTGCTTTCCAGGACGACGTAGGCATAGCCAACGGGTCCTCCGCCGTCCACCAGACAGAAGCCGCTAAGCGCCTGCAAGTCCAGAAATCGCCGCACCAGGGCCGCGGAACCTTCGAAGTCCCAGTCCAGCTCCCGCCGCCAGGCGTCGGCCTCTTCGGCCAGCACGGGCGCCAGATGCTCGGCGCGAACCATCCGCAGATCCAGCACTCGGGGCGCGGGGTTCCCCGAGGAAGAGCCGGCACGAATATCGGAGAGCGCGGCCATCCCTGTGACTATATCTTACGACTGGGGGCCTCGCGGGCCCTCACACTCCCCTGGCCTCCGCCGATGCGTACTCTATGAGCCGCTGGACTCTCGCCCGAAAACTGTCCGCGTCCTACCTGATTCTGGTCGCCCTCGGCGCTCTGGTGGGCGCGGGCTTCTTGATCAAAATGAGGGATTTGTCGGCGCGGCTGGCGGCGATCTCATCCACTTCCCTGCCCGCTATCTTCGCGCTCGGCCGGCTGGAGGGTTACGCCAAGGATCTGCGCGGCACCATGCGGTCCCATATTGTGACCGCATCACCGGAGGGCAAGACGAAGATAGAGAAAGATCTGGCGACGCTCGAAAGCGGCTTCACCGGCGAACTCTCGATTTACTCGCGGCAAGTGACCAGCGAAGACGAGCTCGCCCTGGTGGATGGGGTGCGCCCGGCCTACGAGCGCTTTCTCGAATCGTGGAACCGGCCGCGGACCCTGAGCGTTGCCGGCCACGCCGACGAGGCGATGTCCGCTTTTATGGCCGACACGATGCCGGCCGTGAAGGGGCTCATGAAGGATCTCGATCAAATCACCAGGTTGAAAAAAGCGGAGGCGGACAACAATATCGCCGCCGGAACGGCCGCCGCGGCGAGCGGACGCTGGTGGGCCGCCACGTTGATGATCGCCATCGTGCTGGCCGGCGCCGCACTGGCCCTGGCAATGGTGCGCTCCATTGGCGGGCCGCTTGCCCGGGTGGTAGCCGAGTTGTCGGAGGCATCGGAGCAAATGGCCAGCGCGGCCGGGGAGATTGCAACCGCGGGCCAGTCCCTGGCGCAGGATGCCACCGCCAAGGCCATGGCGTCGGAACGCACCGCCACCGAAGCGGCCCGGCTGAGCGCGGCGTCGACGGAAAATACCGCCAATTTTCAGAATGCCTCGGGCCTGGTGGAGGCCGTCGCCGAGCGCGTCGGCAAGGCCGGCGACACGCTCACCGCGATGACCACTTCGATGACCGGTATCAGCCGCTCCAGCGATCGGATTGCGCGGATCCTGAAGGTGATCGAAGAGATCGCCTTCCAGACCAATATCCTGGCCCTGAACGCCGCCGTGGAAGCCGCCCGAGCGGGAGAGGCCGGAATGGGTTTCGCCGTCGTCGCCGATGAAGTCCGTAACCTCGCCCAGCGCAGCTCACAGGCCGCGCGGGACACCGCTGGCCTGTTGGAAGAGTCAATGTCCAGCGCCCGCCAGGGCCGCGACGCCCTCGGCCGCATGGCCGCGGTCATGGAGGATATCCGGGGCGCCAGCGCCAGCATGATCGTGGTTGTCGCTCGCGTCACGCAGTCCGCCACGGCGCAATCGGAAAGCATTCTCGGCATCAGCCGGTCGGTGGCGGATTTACAGCAACTGGCCCAGAATGAGGCCTCGGTTTCCGAGCAAACCGCGGCAGCCGGACAAGAGATGTCCGCGCAATCGGAAACTCTGCGCAGCACTGCTCGGGTGCTCCATGACGTAATCGGCCGGCGAGCGGGCCATCGCCGCCGCGGAGTCGCTACTGCAGGCGCGCCCGGACTTTCTCGCTGAGCGCCTTGCCGTCCACGCGGGCGCCAGCCAGCTTCGCCTTCACCGCGCTCATCACCTGTCCCATCTGTTTCGCCGAAGTAATGCCGGTCTCCGCCAGAACAGCCCCGATCGCGGCCTCAATCTCGGCATCGCCGGCGGAAGCGGGCATATAGGTTTCGATGAGCTTCCCCTCGGCCTCTTCCTTTTCCGCCAGTTCCGGCCGGTTGCCCTTGCGGAACATCTCCGCCGCGTCGCGCCGCTGCTTGATCAAAGTATTGAGCACGGCCTGCTCGGAATTTTCGTCGAGCGGCTTCATGCTGTCGATCTCCTGCTTCTTCAACGCGGTCTTGATCAAGCGAATGGCGCTCAGGCGTGCTTCGTCGCGCGCGCGCATGGCATCCACCAGGTCTTTCTGAATTCGGTCGAGGAGAGGCATCCCGTCTGTTATTCTAAACATATCGATGCGCCCCATGCGGTATTGCAGAACGTGTGTGCCGCGGCCGCGCTTTGGAAGAATTCGCACGGGACGGACCGCCACCGCGCGTTCATCCGTGAATTGAGTCATTCCAGGACGAGGCTCGCCTCACCCTGATGCAATTAAAAGAAGCAGGTCATCCATCATGAAAATATTGATCGCCGAACCTCTGGCCCCCGCTGGGGTCAAGCTCCTCCAGGAACAAGCAGGCTGGGACGTCGTCGTTTCCAATCCGAAAGAATATGCGCAGCATCTGAGCGATTGTGATGCGCTGCTGGTGCGCAGCGCGGTCAAGGTGAATGCGGACGTGCTGGCCAAAGCACCGAAGTTGAAAGTCATCGGCCGCGCCGGCGTGGGCGTCGACAACGTCGATCTGCAGGCCGCCACCACCGCGGGCATCCTGGTAATGAATACACCGGGCGGCAATTCCGTTTCGGTTGCCGAACACACCTTCGCCCTCATGCTCTCGCTGGCCCGCTCCATTCCTCAGGCCAGCGCCTCCACCAAGAGCGGCAAGTGGGAGAAGAAGAAGTTCCTGGGGAACGAAGTGCGCAGCAAGACGCTGGGCATCCTCGGACTGGGCAGCATTGGCCGTGAGGTGGTGCGTCGCGCCAGAGCTTTCGAAATGCGCATTCTGGCCAGCGACCCCTACGTCAGCTCGCAGACCGCCACCAGTCTGGGCATCCAGTTGGTGGACCTCGACCAGCTTTACGCCGACAGCGATTACATCTCGCTGCACGTCGCGCTCACACCCGAGACCAAGAGCATGTTGTCCACCGCCGCTTTCGAGAAGATGAAGACCGGCGTGCGCATCATCAACTGCGCGCGCGGCGAGCTCATCGACGAGAAGGCTCTGAAAGTGGCCATGGATTCGGGCAAAGTTGCGGGCGCGGCGCTGGACGTTTTCGAGAAGGAGCCGCCCACCGACGATCCCATCCTCACCGTGGAATCGCTGGTAGCCACCCCGCACATCGGCGGAGCCACCGAAGAGGCGCAGGAAACGGTGGGCGTGCGCATTGTGGAGCAACTCATCGAGTACCTGAAGAACGGCGTGGCCATCAACGCCGTCAACATTCCCGCGCTGACCGCCGAGCAGTACCGCACGGTGGGGCCATTCGTCGAGCTGGCTGACCGCCTGGGCAGTTTCGCGGCGCACATCGCCACCGGAAATCCCAACCGCGTGCGGCTCATCTATCACGGCAAGATCGCCGACCAGAAGACCGTGCTCATTCGCAACGCGGGCGTGGCGGGGGTGCTCAGCCGTTCCACGGAAGTGCGCGCCAACACCGTGAATGCCATGCAGCTTGCCGACGACCGCGGGCTGACCGTCGCGGAAGTGCACGAGCATCGGGCGGATCACACCGATTCGGTGCGTCTGGAGCTGGAAACCGACCATGGCACGGTATCCGTGGAAGGCGCCGTGGTGCTGGATCACCCGCGGCTCATCCAGGTGGATGGTATTTACTGCGAAGCGCCGCTGGCAGGTCATCTGGTGTTCCTGCAAAATCAGGATGTGCCGGGTGTGATCGGGTACGTGGGAAACGTGCTCGGGAAGAACGGCGTCAACGTCGCGACTTTCTCGCTCGGCCGCCGCTCCGCGCAGGGCGAGGCTGTTTCAGTGATCGCCACCGATCAATCCGTCTCCGAGGCGGTGCTGCAGGAACTGCTGAAGAACCCGGCGGTGAAGGTTGCCCGCACGGTGGAGTTCCTGCACGCCGCGGAAAAAGCATCCGCGTAGTAGTTGGGCCACGAAGTGGGGCAGGGCCATGCCCTGCCTCTTCGCGTCTCTGGGACGGTTCGAAGCGGGGCAGGCTCGCAGCGGTGCGCGCCGCGCGAACCGACCCGGCCCTCACTCTACGAGCGGAGTGATGTGGGGCAGGGCCATGCCCTGCCTGCCGATCTGGTTGAGGCCACGAGCTGAAAGCCCCGCGCAGGGCATGGCCCTGCTCCACATCGCTGCGAAGATTTGTTTCCCACAGCAAATATAGCCATTGACAGTATATCCACAGTGGCTATAATACGATTGTGGCGAACAAACAGCCCGCGCCCGAATCCCTCCTGCCGCTCCCCCCGGCAACGTTTCACATTCTGATCGCCGTGGCCGAAGAAGACCGGCACGGCTACGCCATCATCCAGGATGTCGAATTTCGCACCGGCGGCGAATTGCGTCTGAGCGCCGGGACGCTCTACCGCTCCATCCAGCGCATGCTCGAACAAGGCCTGCTGGTGGAAACGCGAGAACGCCCCGCTCCCGAGCTGGACGACGAGCGCCGCCGCTATTACCGCATCGCGCCCTTCGGCAGGGAAGTAGCGAAGGCGGAGGCGCGCCGTTTGGGCCAATTGGTGCGCATGGCGCGCGCCAGAGGATTCGTCCCGGCAGGTCACTGATGCGCGTATACCAGGCACTTCTTCATCTCTATCCGTCGTCGTTTCGCGCCGAATACGGCGAGGAACTGGACGAAGTGCTCGAGGCGCGGCTGTCACGGGCCACGGGCCTGGCCGCACGCCTGGCAATATGGGCGGGCGCCCTGTTCGACATCCTGCACAACGCCCCGCCGGCGCACCTGGATATTTTGCGCCAGGACTTGCGCTACACCTTGCGCGCGCTCGGCGGAGCGCCCGGCTTCACACTCACGGCCGTCCTGGTAATCGCGCTGGGCGTGGGCGCCAACACCGCGGCGTTCTCGCTGGCCGATTATGTACTGATTCGCCCGCTTCCCTTCCCCGAGCCGAACCGCCTGGTGAAGCTCTGGGAGAACCTGCCCGGCTACTCGCGTATGGAACTCTCACCAGCCAACTATCGTGACTGGCAGCGCATGAACGGCTCCTTCGCGGCAATGGGAGCGCTTGTCCCCCAATCGGCGAACCTGGTGGGACAAGGTGATCCGCAGCGCATCGAAGGCGACGGGGTAAGCGCCAGCCTGTTTCCGCTGCTGGGAGTGCAGCCCGCTATGGGCCACCTGTTCACCGAAAGCGACGACCGCGATGGCGCGCCGGGGACCGTGCTGCTGAGTTGGAGCATGTGGCAGACGCAGTTCGGCGGCGATGCCGGCATTCTGGGACGGCGGCTGCTTCTGGACGGAACTCCCTGCACTGTGATTGGAGTGATGCCCGCCGATTTTCATTTTCCCAGCAAAACGGCCACATACTGGGTGCCGCTGCAGTTGAACGAGCAGGCCTATGCGGACCGCAATAACAATTTCCTGCAGGCAGTGGCGCGGCTCAAGCCCGGTGTGACATTGTCCCAGGCGGTCGCGGACATGGGCGTGGTCTCGGCGCGCCTGAGAGCGCAATATCCTGGCGACAACAAGAACGTGAACACCACGGTGTACCTGTTGGGTGACGATTTGCCCAGTCAGCCACGGCTGTTGCTGCTGGCGCTCTGCGGTGCGTCGCTTTGCATACTTCTGATTGCCTGCGCCAATGTGGCCAGCCTGTTGCTTGCGCGTGCGCTGGGCCGCCGCAAGGAACTGGCGGTTCGAGCGGCGCTGGGAGCGGGCCGCGCCCGGCTGGTGCGCCAGTTGATCACCGAGAGCCTGGCGCTGGCGCTGCTGGGCGGCGTTCTGGGAGTGCTGGTGGCCATATCCGCGGTGCCCCTGCTGGCGAAACTCATTCCCACCGGAATGTCGTGGATAACGCTTCCTCTGGCACAAGAACCCTCGGTCGATTTCCGTGTGCTGGTCTTTGCCGGCCTGTTGACGTGCATCACCGGGCTCGCCTTTGGCGTCGTGCCGGCCTTGCGTGCCTGCAGCGGGTCGGGCCTGGGCGGATTGCGCGAGGGCGAGCGATCCGGAGGCGGCCAGCGGGAGCGATTGCGAGCCGGCCTGGTGATCGCCGAGGTGATGGCCTCCGTGGTGCTGCTGATCTCCGCCGGTCTGCTGATGCGGGCGTTGTGGAGGGTTCAGGCCACCGATCCCGGCTTTCGCGCCGAGGGCGTGGTGACCTTGCTGACCGCGCTGCCTTCGCCGAAGTATGACCAGGTGGCAACGCGCGCGGGTTTCTATGATCGCGTGCTCAACGACGCGCGTGCGCTGCCCGGCGTCTCCAGCGCCGCGTACATCAGCTTCCTGCCCATGGCCATGGGCGGCGGCATCTGGCCGGTGAACGTGGATGGCAAGACGCTGGACCGCAGCGAAGGCCATACCGCCAGCATGCGCTTTGTGACGCCCGGGTTCTTCTCGTCGCTGGGGATTCCCATACATCAGGGCCGCGACGTATCTGAGGCGGACACGCGCGACACCCTGTACACCGCGGTGGTGAGCGAGTCGCTGGCGCTTCGCTACTGGCCCGGGGAGAGTCCTCTGGGGCAGCATTTCCAGTTCGGGCTCCACGACCGGACCATTGTGGGCGTCGTGGGCGATATCAAAGTTCGCGGTCTTGAGAGAACCAGCGAGCCGCAGGTCTACCTTCCCTACAAGCAGGTGAACGACGGGTGGCTGGTCTTCTACATGCCCAAGAATCTGGTGGTGCGCGCGGCCGGAGATCCCATGGCTCTGCTGCCCGCATTGCGCCGGATCATCCACGAAGCCGATCCCGAGCAGCCCGTTTCGGACGTGCAGACCATGACCGGCATCGTGGAGCAGGAGACGGCGTCACGGTCGCTCGAAGCCCGGGTTCTGGAGGCTTTCGCGGCGCTCGCGTTTCTGCTGGCCGCGGTGGGTATTCACGGCCTGCTGGCGTTCACAGTTTCGCAGCGCTCGCGAGAGATCGGCGTGCGCATGGCACTCGGGGCGACCGCTCCCGGCATCGCGCAAATGGTGTTTCGGCAGGGTGTGCTGCTGGCTCTGTCCGGCATCCTTCCCGGACTGGCTCTGGCCTTCGTGGCCGGCCGCGCCATGGAGTCCCTGCTGGCCGGTGTGAAGCCGGGCGATCCACTGACGTTCCTCGCGGCCGCGGCCCTCTGCGCGGTGATGACCGTGGGCGGCAGCCTGCTCCCAGCGGTGCGCGCGGCGCGAACCGACCCAGCCCTCACTCTACGGGCGGAGTGATGAGTGCGGGGCAGGGCCATGCCCTGCCAGGCGCTAACGGCCCAGGGCATCTTCCAACGCTGCCGCGGCATTAAGCAACTCGGCATCGCGCCACGGCGCGGCAATCAGCTGCAGGCCGATAGGCAATCCTGATTGTGTCTTCCCACAAGGCATGGACAGCGCCGGGAAACCGATCGGGTTGATCCCACGCACCAGGCTGGTGACACGAATACGGACGTCGCCCCCCGCTTCCATCAGCGGCGCCGGGATGGGCGTTGCCGGCGTCAGCAACAAGTCGACGGTTTCCAGCAGCCCGGCAAAGGAATCGATCATCTCCTTCCGCAGCCTTTGGGCATTTACATAGGCAGTGGCGGGCAGCATGCGCCCCTGATCCAGCAACGCCAGCACATCCGCGCCAAAATCGTCGCGCCGATCCGCCCATGGTTCGAAAATCGCGGACGCCTCCGCCAGGAGGATTGTCCGGCTCACTGTATTAAGCAATTCCATGTCCGGCACGGTGACATGCTCGATATGCGCACCCGCGTGGACGCACGCTTCGGCGGCGTGTTTCACGGCGTGGCTGACTTCCGGATCCAGATCGTCAAAGAAAAAGTTCTCCGGCATTCCGATCATCATTCCAGCGAGCGACGGCTCATGTTTGATGTCGAAATTGCGTCCGGACATCCATGACAGCGCGATCGCCGCATCGCGCACCGTCTGCGCGAGAGGGCCCGCGTGATCCAGCGTCAGGCCCAGCGGCTGGATGCCCTTGCGGCTGACCAGCCCATACGTTGGCTTCACTCCGACCAGGCCGCAAAAAGACGCCGGAATGCGCACCGAGCCGCCCGTGTCCGTGCCGGTGGCGACGAAGCACATGCCGTCAGCCACAGCGACCGCCGAACCCCCGCTCGATCCGCCGGGAATGCGCACCGGATCATGTGGATTGCGGATGACCCCGTAATGCGGATTGGCTGAGGTGATGCCGTAGGCCAGCTCATGCAGGCCGGTCTTGCCAATCATCACCGCGCCCGCCTGCTCCAGCCTGGCGACGATGTCCGCATCCACGTCGGGCACCTGATCGGCGAAAATCTTCGAACCGCACGTGGTTCGGACGCCGGCCGTCGAGATGTTGTCCTTATGCGCGACCGGGATGCCATGCAGGGGACCGCGCAGCCCACCGCCGGCGATCTCGCGGTCCATTTCATCGGCGTGCGCCAGCGCCGCTTCGGCGGTCACCGTGATGAAAGCGTTCAATTCCGGATTCCGCCGTTCAATGCGGTCAAGACACCCGCGCGTGAGCTCCACCGAAGAGACGCGGCGGGCTGCGAGGGCCGCGGAAGCGTCCTCAATCGTCATTCGGCTTCCTCGCCCCGCTCTGGCAATTCCAGGTCGACAGCCATGGGTGCGTCGGAAGCGAGTTCCGCCGCGGCACGCGCAACTGCCGCGCGCAGTTGTTCAACGATATCGGAATCACTCATGCCAGCGCCATTCTACAATAGGACGACTCATGTGCACGCCTCCGCTCACCGCCCTCAGCGACGAAGAGCGCATGTTCCGCGACGTAGTCCGCCGTTTCGCCCGCGAACGCATTGCGCCGCACGTGCGCGCCATGGACGAGTCCGCAGTCTTCCGAAAAGAATTGTTGCGCGAAATGTTCGAACTGGGCCTCATGGGCGTGGAGATCCCGGAGGAATTCGGCGGCCAGGGCGGCACCTTCTTCCTTTCCGCGCTGGCCATTGAAGCCATCGCGGAGGTGGATCCCTCGACGGCGGTGATCGTCGACGTGCAGAACACCATCGTCAACAATGTGCTGTTGCGCTGGGGCACCGCCGAGCAGAAAGCAAAGTATCTGCCGCGGCTGGCCAGCGACACCGTGGGCGCCTTTGCGCTCTCCGAGGCCGGTTCCGGCTCCGACGCTTTCGCGCTGGCCACGCGAGCCGTCCCCGATGGGGATGGATTCCGGCTTACCGGGCGCAAGCTCTGGATCACCAACGCGGCCGAAGCGGGCCTGTATCTGGTCTTCGCCAACGCCAACCCGGAAGCGGGCCATCGCGGTATCACCTGCTTTCTGGTCGAGCGCGACACTCCAGGTTTTCAGGTGGGGAAAAAAGAAGACAAGCTGGGCATCCGCGCTTCCTCAACCTGTGAACTGATTCTGGACGATTGTCCGGTCCCCGCCGCCAACGTGCTGGGCGAGGTGGGCAAGGGATACAAAGTTGCCATCGAAACACTGAACGAGGGGCGTATCGGCATCGGCGCGCAGATGGTTGGTCTCGCCCAGGGCGCTTTGGATCACGCCGTCTCGTACGCGGGGCAGCGCAAGCAATTCGGTCAGGCTATCGCCGAGTTCCAGGGCGTGCAGTTCGAACTGGCTCGTATGGCCACCGGCGCAGAGGCCGCGCGCCTGCTGGTGTACAACGCGGCGCGCATGCGCGATGCCGGCGTTCCGTTTGTCACCGAGGCCGCCATGGCCAAGCTATACTCGTCCGAAGTGGCCGAATCGAACGCCTCCCGTGCCGTGGAAGTGTTTGGTGGCGTGGGATTTACCAAGGATTACCCGGTGGAGAAGTTGTATCGGGACGCCAAGATCGGACGCATTTACGAGGGCACCACGAACATGCAGTTGCTGACCATCGCGAAACAGTTGCTGGGGCGGTAGCGTGTTTGCGCAACCCAGCGGTCCTGACTTTCGTCTACAAAGAGGAACCATGGAATCTCTAGCTCGCCTGGCACTTGCTTCCGTGGTGCTCACCGGCCTGGCGCTGCCCGGCGTCGCCGCAACCAGCACCCAGCTTTCCGAAGACCAGATCAACGACATCATCACGAAGTTCGCGGCCAAGGAGACGGAATTCTCAAAAGCTCGCGCGAACTACACCTACCGGCAATCGGTGAAGGTGCAGACGCTGGACGACTCCGGCCAACCCGATGGCGGCAAATACCAGATGGTCAGCGACATCATCTTCGACCCGAACGGCAAGCAGATTGAGCGGGTGGTGTACGCGCCCGTGAACACGCTGGAGCGTCTGATTCTCACCCCTGAGGACATGCAGGACCTGAAAGATGTCCAGCCTTTCGTGCTCACCTCCGACGAGATTCCCGAGTACTACATCCGCTACCTGGGTCATGAACAGGTGGACGAAGTGCCCTGCTATGTTTTCGCGGTGAAGCCGAAGCAGATGAATCCGGCCAAGAGATACTTCGAGGGCGAGATCTGGGTGGACGACAAGGACCTGCAGATCGTGAAGACCTACGGGCGCGGCGTGGGCAATTCCAGGAACGCCAAGGGCCAGCAGTTCCCGAAGTTCGAAACATACCGCGAACAGGTGGATGGCCGCTACTGGTTCCCGACGTACACCTACGCGAACGACACGCTGAACTTCCCCGAAGGTCCGCTGCGCATGAAGATGGTCATGAAGTACGAGGACTACAAGCAGTTCAAGAGCGATGTGAACATCAAGTACAGCGACGACGTCACCAAGCCGCAGGGCGAAGCCGCGCAGCCGGAGAAGCTGGCGCCTCCGCTCGATCCGAAAAAGTAGCACGTCCCCCTTGACTTATATGCATATTGCATGCATACTGATGCATATGAGGACCACACTCATCATCGACGATTCTCTGCTCGACCGGGCCACCCAGCTCTCTGGCATCCGCGAGAAGACCGCGTTGGTGCGGGCCGGCCTGGAGGCGTTAATCGCTCGTGAAGCGGCCAGGCGTCTGGCCGCGCTGGGCGGCTCCGAACCCGACCTGCGTCCGGTTCCCAGGCGGCGCGCGGCTGCCGGCTGATGGTACTTGTCGACACCTCCGTGTGGATCGATCATTTTCGCGGCAACTCGCCGGCCCTCGCCGCACTCCTCAACAACGCCACGGTGCTCACGCATCCGTTCGTCCTCGGCGAGCTCGCGTGCGGCAACATGAAGAATCGCGGTGAGGTTCTGGGGAGCCTGGAGCTGCTGCCTGCCGCGCTATTGGCCACCCACGAAGAGACTTTACGGCTGGTCCAGGATCACCGGCTCTGGGGCCGCGGGATCGGCTGGGCGGATGCCCACCTTCTGGCGTCGGCGCTCTTGTCGAATTGTGCGCTATGGACTTTGGACGACCGGCTCGCGCAAGCTGCAATGGCAGCCGGCGTAAAGCGGTAAACCACCGGAACCGAACCGCGACGGTGACGGAGCGGAGGTAATTCCGTTTATGGATTCGGCAGCCCCGACACCCTCGCCACCCGCCCCTGCAGCGCCTCATCCACCGAAACGTGGTTAGCCTCCAGCGTTTCGCCGAGCACCTGGTCCAGCGCTACGCGCGCGTGGCTGTAGGTGGCCAGCGCGGCCACTTCGGCAGTTTGCGCATCGGCCAGCGCCCGCTGCGCCGTGATCAGATCGTTCAAGGTAGAGCCGCCCAGGGTGAACTTCTGCTGTTCCTTTTCCAGCAACTGCTCCTGCAGGGTGCGCGTATCCACCGCCGCCGAATACCGCGCGCGCGCCTGGCGCAGCCCCACCATCTGATTCGATATATCCACCACCAGTTGATTCTGGTCCCGCCGGTCGGACAGCAGGTTCTGGCGCATCTGCAACTGATCGATGCCGTAATCGCCCTGCCCCACGCGGTTGTGGACGGAGAGCGAAATCTCCCCTCCGGCCGCCTCATTGGCATAATCGCGGCGCAGGATCTGTCCAAGAGCCGTACCCAGGCCGCCCACGAACTGCGGACTCGGCACCAGGCCGGACGGTGGATTGGCCGTACCCGCCAGACCGCTGTTCCACGTTTGCGCGGCCACCTGCAAATTCGGCAGCAGCCCATTCGCCGTGCCCAACGCGGAAATCTGCGCGCTCTCCTCGTTCAGTCTGGTCACCGCGAAATCGGGCCGCTTGGCTACCGCCCGGGCCACCAGATCGCGCAGGGGCGGGAGATCATCATTGGCGGGAATCTGAATCGAATCCAGCGGAACAATCTCCACGGCATCCAGCAGAGGATCTTCCACGCCATTGCGGCTGATGGCGTCCTTGAGCAGGATCTCCTGCTGCTGCACGGTGGCCTGGGAGATGATCAGCTCGCGCTTGCGCGTGGCCACTTCGGATTCGGCGCGGTAGGCGTCCACTCGCGCGACTACTCCGAGCTGGATCTGCTGTTTCGTGTCGTCCAGAAATTTCTGCGCGACATCGAGCGCGTGTTGCTTCGCCTTCACGTCTTCGTTGTCGCTCACCAGGTCCCAGTAGAGATTCAGCACGCTGGCCACCAGATTCAGCAACTGCGACCGGAAGGTGAAATCCGCGGCCAGGGCGCCGTTTTTCGCCACGCGGATAAAGCGGCTGTTAACGGCCAGTCCGAACCCGCGCAACAGCGGATGCTGGAAATAGAGCTGCAAGCGCGGCGCCACCGAAGGATTTAACACGTCACTGGGCGAGTTCTCATTCAGGTAGGACTCGCTCTGTGAGAGCGTCGCGAAGCCGCCCGTCAGGAAGCCCTCCTGCAGCGAGCTGTTGTAGATGCGGCTGTCATCCACCAGCGCGGCGGTCTGGCTTTGCACCACGTTCGCCTGCGGGCTGGTCTGGTGCGAAAACAGCGTGGTGTTCTGGAATAACGGATCCAGGCTCGGGGTCACCGCGCCAATCTGCGAAACCGTTGCGCCGCCCCCGCTGCTGGAGCCGCCCCCACCTCCGCCGCCCACGCCGGCGCTGCGCTGGCTGCCCGATACTCCCTGGCCGCTGGCCGTCTGCCCCACCTGAGAATTGCCGTTGGTCACCCCGCGCAGAGCGCCGCCCGCCTCGGCGCGCTCCACCGCCCAGCCGGCGGCGACGGGGCCGTAGCGATCCACTTCCAGATCCAGATTGTTTTCGATGGCCAGAGCGACGGTATCCTGCACCGTCAGGTACAGTTTGCCCGCGCGCACAAGGCTGCGCAGGCGTTCGGCATTCGTCAAGTGCGACGTGGGCACGGTAGCGGCCATCCATGGCCTCACCAGCACCGGCGCGGTGGGCCTTTGCACCACTACCGAATCCTGCGCGTCCGCCACAAGGCAGAAGACCGCGGCAACGGCAATGCGCGAGCGGCGCCTCACTTCCCGTCCCCAGGCACGGTCTCGGGTATGGACGATTGCCGCGCCACCTGACCGGACACCGCCTCCGTCATGGAGACGTCGTTCACCTCCAGCGTTTGGCCTACCGCTTCATCGAAAGCGATTCGCGCATGCGTGTAGTTGGCCATGGCCTGCGTCTCCGCGCTCTGGTCCGCGGCCAGATCGCGTTGCGCCTGCACCACCAGGGGGATTGTGGATTGGCCGAACTTAAACCGGTTCTGCTCGGCTTCCAGAGTCTGCTGGGCCAGTTCGCGCGTAGCCACCGAAGCTTCGTATCGCGCGCGCGCCTGCTGTAAGCCGATCACCGCGTTCTTTACATCCACGCGAACCTGGCTGATGGTTCGCTGCAATTGCAATTCGCTCTGCCGCAGGGAGAGTTGATCGGTAACGTAGTCGGCCTGCGCGGCGCGGTTGCGGAATGGAATGTTCAGCGAGAAACCGACCGTGTAGTTCGGAAAATTCCGGCGGAATATCTGCCCCAGGAAGTTTCCGTACCCGCCGATGAAATAGGGGTCCACCGGACCGCTGGAGCCGTTGTAGATGGTGTTCACCGGCCCGCTCAACGCATTGTTGGTGAACTCCGCGAAAGCCTGCAGCACGGGCAGCAGAGCGTTCTTGCTGCCGCCCAGGTTCACCAGGCTGCTCTGGATGTTGATTTTCGTTTGCTCGATCTCCGGCCGCGTCGTCAGCGCCTGCTGGATCAGATCCGCGGTGGGCTTCAGGTCCTCTTTCTCGGGCACGTGAATGGCATCGAGCGGAATAATATGCACGTCGTCCAGCCAGGGACTGGCAATGCCATTCCGGCTGAGCGCGTTCTTCAGGATGGTTTCCTGTTGGGCCACGTTGGTTTGCGAAATGAGCAGATCTTCCTTGCTCTGCGAAACTTCGGCCGCGGCGCGCGTCACTTCGATGGCCGGCAACGTCCCCAGCTCCACCTGCTTCTTGTTGTCGTCGTAAAGCTTCTGCGCGGTCTCCAGCGCCTGCTGCTTGATGCGCATGTCCTCGTTAAAGCTCACCAGATCCCAGTAAAGATTCAGGATGGCCGATACGGTGGTCACCACCTGCCGCTTCAATTGCAGGTCCGTCACCTTCATGTTGTTTTTCGCCACGCGGATGTTGCGATTGTTTACTCCAATTGATCGCCCCTGTAACAGGTTCTGTGTGATGTACAAGTCGAGATCGCCGCTGTCGTAGGGGCTGAGCGAAAAATCCGCGCTGTTGAAGCTGGTGCGATAGCTGCTAAAGGTCAACTGGTAGCTGGTCCCCGCAGTGAATGATTGGCCATAGCCGAATTGAACCGTCTCGCTGTTGTCGACCAGCGTGTTGACCCCGGTCAGGTAGATGTTGCTCTGCGGCGTGGTGGCGTGCTGGAAGTTCGCGTATGCGAACAAGTAGGGGTCGAGGCTCGGCGGCGTGGGACCCAGCTGGATCACGATGCCTCCTCCGGAGCCCACCCCGCCGCCCTCGGCGAGCCCCACACTGTTCACGCTCACGCCCGCGAGGCTGACACTCACCGGGCCCGGGTTAATGGGCAGGCCTACGCTGCGCAGGAATCCGCCGCCCTGGGCGCGGCGTAAAACCTCGCGGGCCAGAAACGGCCCATAGCGCTGAATAGCGATGTCCACGTTGTTCTCCAGAACAAGCGCGATCACGTCGTGCGCGGAGAGATACAAATTGCCCGCACGCACCAGCGTTTCGAGGCGCGGCGAATTCGAGAGCTTCACTGGCGACACGGCCCTTTTCTCAATATGGAAGGGGCGCAAAAAGGGGCCGACTACCGGCTTACCGGCGGGTTCTTCAATAGCAATCTCCGGGGTTTGCGCGAAACCGGAGGAGACGAGAGTGGTCAGGACGACGGCAAAAATGATCTTCATGGAAGGTTGCAACCCAGAGAGGGAGCAATTCCCCTTCCACTTGCGGGCGACCATCACCCTGACGAATCAAATCTGTGCTCATCTGCGTTCATCGGCGGCTAAAAATCGCGCTGACGGGCGCTAAACGGAACGGCCCGGACAACCACCCACGGATGAACAGAGATAAAACGGATGAGCGTGCTGTCCGATTTCGCCACCCACTGTCCGATTCCGGGAGCGGATTCAGCGCCCGCCTCGCGGCCTGGCATGCTGCTGGCCTTTTCGGTACTCCTCCACCGCGCGATTGTGGGAGGCCACATCCACGGAGAACTGGTGCGACCCGGAGCCGTCCGGCTTCGCCACGAAATAGAGGTACTTCGTGTCGGCTGGGTGGAGTGCGGCCCGCAGCGCCGCCACCCCCGGATTGGCAATCGGTCCCGGCGGCAGGCCCGTGTGCGCGTAGGTATTGTACGCATTGCCGCTGGCAAGGTCGGACCGGTGAATCACGCCGCGATAGCGCCCGTCCAGCAGCGCCGCATAGATGGTGGTGGGGTCGCAATCGAGGGCCATGCCGAGGTTCAGCCGGTTGTAGTAAACCGAAGCGACCTCGGGCCTCTCGTCGGCCACCGCCGTCTCCTTCTCCACCATGGAGGCCATGGTGACCACGCGGCTTACCTCCATGCCCGCTGGAACATCGAGCGTCCGCCACCGCCGCCGGAACTCGTCGGTCATCATGCGGCAGAGCTGGCGCACGCCGGTGCGCCGCGTCACGTGATACGTGGAGGGGAACAGATAACCCTCCAGCGTCGGCGCGGTGGGCGCCAGATCGTGAATCGACGCCGGATTGTGGGCGGCCTTCAAGAAGTCATCGCCGCTCAGAAAGCCAAGGCGATCCACCTCGGTGGAGATGTCCAGCATATTGCTTCCCTCGGGAACGGTCAGCTCATAGTAGAAAACGTCGCCGCGCACAATCCGGTCGAAAACGCGCCAGGCCGAGTCGGGTTGCGAAAAATGGTACTCGCCCGCCTGCAATCGCGCCGAGGGCCGCAGCAGGCGCACCGCCAGGAACTGCCAGGAAAAGCGCACCGCGCCGGCGTGAGCCAGCTCCGCGGCGATGCCCCGCGTGCCGATCCCCTTCTCGATGTCCACGAACGCGGAATCCGGGAAGCCCTGAAACGGCGTAAACAGGGACCATGCGGCGGCGCCGCCCGCCAGCAGGGCCGCCAGAACCGCGGAAAGCAGCAATCGGATCAGAGAACCACGCTGGCGAAGCGCCCTCATATCCCGCGTGAGTCGAGATAATCCTGCAACAGCAGGACCGCGGAAAGCATGTCGACTGACTTCACGCGGTCCTCGCGCAGATGCACCCCGCCTTCGCGCAGCACGCGTTCGGCCTGTACGGTGGTGAGCCTCTCGTCGCGGAATTCCACCGGCACACCCGTGACCTTCCCGAGACGCTCTGCGAAATCGCGCGTGTATTCCACCTGCCGGCCTTCGTGTCCGCGCATGTGCAGCGGCTTGCCCATCAGAATCAGCGACACGCCTTTCTCCGAAATGATTCCGGCCAGCTCAGCCAGGTCGGCGCGCATGCTGGCGCGCTGCAGCGTCTCCAGACCCTGCGCCGTTATGCCCAGCTCATCGCTCACGGCCAGCCCGATGCGCCGCTTTCCCAGATCTAGGGCCAAAACACGAGCCGCCGGAATGTTTTGATTGCCGTCCTCCACGATTCCATTCCATTATAGGAGCAGGTGTTTCGAGTGCAGCAGGCGACGCCCGTGTCAGCGCTGATTCCTAATCTTCCAACCCGGAAGCCGGCCAACCCGTCCACGGCCATTTTGGCCACGGCGGCCTGTATCGCCTTGCTTTACTATGGCCGCATTTTCCTGATCACCATGGTGATCTCCACCATCATCGCGTTCCTGCTGGACCCGGTGGTGACGCTGTTCGTTCGCGTGCGGCTGCCCCGGCCGCTGGCCAGCATGGTGGTCTGCGTGTTTGCCCTGGTGCTGCTCTATCTGATCGGGCTGGGCGCCTGGACGGAAATCGCCGGGCTGGTGGAGGATCTGCCCAACTACAGCGGCCGCATCGACGCCATCGCCGACGCGGTGGCCACCAGGATGGATCAGGTGGAAAAGAACACCATTCAGGTGATCGTGCCCAAGCGCTTTCGTGAGGAGGAGCCGCCCGCGCCCTCGTCCACCACGCCGGCCGTAAGCAACATTGTGCGGGGACGACGGCATCCGCCCCCTGCGGCGGCGGCTCCGGTGGCCACCATTCCCGAGGTTCGCGTCTACCAGGAACCCAAGCCTCTGTTTTCGTTTCTCTACAGCTATGTGCGCTCCGCTTACGATTTTGTGCTGATGGCGAGCTTCGTGCCGTTCGTGGTCTATTTCATGCTGAGCTGGCGCGACCATCTGCGCCGCAGTTTCCTGTACCTGTTCAGCGGGGCCGACCGCCAGGTGGCGCACAAGACCTGGGAGAGCATCGCCGACGCCACGCGCGCGTACGTGATCGGGAACTTCATGCTGGGCGTCATCCTGGCGGTGGTGAGCTCCGGCTTTTTCCTCGCCATCCACATGCCCTACTGGCTGCTGGTGGGCGCGCTGAGCGGCTTTCTGAGCCTGGTTCCTTACGTGGGCCTGCCCATGGCCATTCTGCCCGCTTTCGCCGCGGGCCTCACCGTTTACGACAGCCCGCCGGTCTATGTGCTGATTGTCGTGGTGGTCACCGCGGTGCATTTGCTGGCTGTGAATCTCTTGTACCCGAAGCTGGTGGGCTCGCGCCTGCACCTGAATCCTCTGGTGGTGACGGTGGCCCTGATGTTCTGGGGGACTTTGTGGGGCGCCATTGGCCTGATTCTGGCGGTGCCGATTGTGGCCGGCTTCAAGGCCGCCTGCGATCATATCAGCGGCCTGGAAGCGTACGGGAAGTTCCTGGGGGATTAGGCAATTATGACGAAACCGGTCAAAACCATAATCGAGTGGGCGCTTTGGTGCGCCTTGGGATTGGCGCAGACTCCGCCTTTAGTCATTGACATCCCCAGCGCTCCAATCCCCATGCAGGTGCTGGCGCAGAGCCCTGCGGACACCAATACCGATCTTCAGGTCATCTGCCTGTTTCGCTCTTCGCCCGCGAATACCTTGCACGGCTCGCTGCTGGAAATGAACGAGAAGCTGAGGGGGCTGCTGGATCGCGTCCGCAACCCCAACCTGTTCCGCGGCGATCTCGGCGAGACGCTCCTGATCACTCCGCCGAAAGGCACCCTCGGCGCAAAGAAGCTGCTCATCATCGGGCTGGGAGATTCGCAAACCTTTTCCCCGGAGCGGATGCAATTTGTCGGAGAGATTCTCTACATGGAGGCCAGCCGTCTCGGCGTGTCCCACCCGTTTTTCGCCCCCACCGTCCTTGATGGCGGAGTCTCTAAATTCAAGACGGGGCAAATTTCCGAGCAGCTGATCAGCGGATTTCTGCGGGCCGCCGCGACGGACAAAGTTCTCCGTGATGGAAATGCATCGCCCGGCCAAACCGTTACCGCACTCACCTTTCTCGCGGGACCGCAGCACGCCAGCGACACTCGTGAAGGGATTGAGAAGGCCATCGCGGCGTCGCGGAAATAGCAATCGAGGCCTCACTTTGCGGGAGGCGTTAACGCAGCCAAATCCAGTTTGTGCACTACATCGATCCGCTATTGCCCGGCATCCCGGGCGATGACGAAATTCATATTCCCTAACCCAGGTGGCTGTTTTTAAGAGTGTTGCAAACATTGGCGTGCGAAATTCCGCTGTCGCCCACGCCGCGCCAGTTTGTGAAGTCCGCGTCCTCCGCAATTGCGGCGGCATCATGACGATTCCATGCATCGACAAAGCGGTCCACGACACTTCGCATCGCCTGCTGGTCGGACGAGCGGCGGGCTTGCGCAACGACAGCCAGCGATAATATCGCCGGAAAAACGGCAGTAGGCATCAGCACGGCACGCGTCCCCTTCCCTGGAAGATTAGTCGGAGCGATCACGTCTGCTTCGCAACAGGCGCATCGGTTTATTATGAGTCATGCGGCGGAAGAAATTCGAAGTTCGCGAGGCGCAGATGGCGTTCAGGAGAACTTTGGCCCTCATGCTTTTGGTGCTGGGGTTCGTGGCCCTGGTGTGCGTGAGCGTTGCGATCTATGCCGTGCTGTCTCCATCGCCGGTGGTGATTCACCTTGAGCCGCCACCGGCAGACCAGGCGGATGCGCGGGCGAGCCAGGCTGAGCGCGATTATGAGCAAATTAAGACGAAGCTTGATTACGCCGAAAAGCAATCCAGTCACATTCAGAGCACTGTTGCCGCATTGGTGACCATCGCCGCCATCTATGCCATCGCCCTGGGACTGGCGGCATACATTAACCTGAAGCAGACCCTTGAGACTGGCAAAGAGGAATTGCACCGCCTTGCCGAATACCGCGAGTCGATCCGGGCGCAATTCCCCGCCCTGGGTGAAATGGACAATGCATTAGTGTCCATCCTCTCGCGATCTCTCGCTGTGCTGCGCATCAGGACCGCGGACTGGAGGAAAACACTGTTTGCCGGTCTGGATGAGACCGAAAAGCAGGAGGTCGCCCTCGCGGAGTTCACGGCCGGCGCATTTGACTTCTTTTCTCTCGACAAAGTAGCCACCTACGGCCAGCAGGTAAGCGAAATCTATCACCGGCTGGGCCGCTTCTACGGGTCCCGATCTGTCCTGGCCGCTCACGGACCGCAGTCGACAGCGGATCTTTGCCGCTCAATTCTGTACTTCAAGAAGGCGCTCGCCTACACGGCGGCCGCCGGATCGCAAAAATCCGGGATACTGGCCGATCTGGGGTTGATGTCGCTCGAGAAGAGCTATCCTGCTTCGCTAAACGAAGAGCAGAAAAAGATGCACCGGGCCGAAGCCGAACATTGGTTCTCGGATAGTCTCGCCGAGCGAGACCAACAACCTGTGGCGTTGCTGGCGCTGGCATGGATCGAGCGTCGCGACAAATCGATCCAGGCAGCGATTGACAGGCTCACCAGGCTGATAAACACCGCCGACGCCGCTGATGCGGAATCTCGCCGGTTCGTCCGTAAAGCGCACTTCAACCGCGCTTGTTACATTTGCCTGGAACACCAGACAGGCGGACATTTGGACGGCCAGTGGCTCAGCCGGGCGGTAGACGACCTGAGAAACGCCAGGACCCTCGTTGAAGCCGAGGATTGGGACGAGTGGCTGGAACAGTTGGCAAGCAACCTGCGTGAAGATCTGGCGCCCATCGAGACGCAGGCAGCGGATGCCGTACAGGAACTCAAGACCCGTCCGGTCCATCCGCCCAACACCGATGAGCACAAGAGCCTTCTCCGTGCCGTAGGCGATGCGATCAAAACCTGGTGGAGGGAATAAGAAACGACTCGACGATCTTAGCCAATCGGTTCGGTGTCGCGGAGCATGGAAGCCTCCTGATGCAATGATAGCACGCGGGCTCTTCAGCTCTCCCGAGGGAACAGCAGCCGGCTTCTCCGGTTCGACCGTCCCGCCCAGCAGCCGAAATAGCGCACCTCCTGCCGCGGCTGCTGCACCCCGATCAGAAACGTCCGCCCGAAATATTCCACAATCAGCCGCGCCTTCGATGGCAGCTTCGGTTCCAGATCGAACACGATGGTCTGCAGCTCGGCCGGTACGAAGCGCTTGCGGAAGTTGCGATACTCCACCCGCTTCCAGTTCGTGGCCATGGCCGAGGCCAGAAAGTAGCACCACAGCAAAGCTCCGCCGGCGGCGCTGAGCGCCACGGCCATTTCGATGATGGTGCTCTTATCCCAGACGCCGATGCGTGAAAGCAGCGCGCCCAGGCACATCAGCAGCACCAGCGAAATCCGCACCCATCCCAGCCTCTTGAACATCGCCAGAAACCAACTGTAGTGCCGCGCGATGAAGCTGCCGAACAAACCCAGCGACCGCGCCCACGTTTGCTGCACTTCAATCCGGTAGCGCTCGGCTTCCTCGAAGTCCATAAACCGAACCCAATCGAGCATAGGATCCACTTCGACCACAGGCCCTCCCCATTGCGCCGATCAAGGCCATTATGCGAGGTTTCCACGCACGATTCCAGAGCAGAATGAAAGTGTCATGACATTGACACATTTGTAATCAGAGTCTGCTACGTTTGTGCAATGCACCCCGATCTCGTCCACAAGTACGGCCCCATCCGCTTCCACGGCGATCCGAACGCGCTTTATAACCGGCACCTCATGTTCGACAATTCCATCGACCCCGATGTGGCCACCCCGCGCGACCGCTATGAAGCCATGGCCCGGTCTCTGCGCGATCTTCTCTCGGTGCGCTGGCTGCGAACGCGGCGGAACTACGAACATCAAAACCCGAAGCGCGTCTATTACCTCTCCATGGAATATCTGATCGGGCGTCTGATGGCCAACAACGCCTCCAATCTGCTGGTGGAGCAGGTTATGCGCGAAGCCTGCCACGAAGCCAACTGCGACTGGTATGAACTGCTCGAACAGGAGCCCGACGCGGGCCTCGGCAACGGCGGTCTGGGACGGCTCGCCGCATGTTTCATCGACTCGCTGGCCACCATGCAGATTCCAGCAATTGGCTACGGCCTGCGCTTCGAGTATGGGATTTTCCGCCAGACCATTCAGAACGGCTGGCAGGTGGAACAGCCGGATAACTGGCTGCGCCGTCCCGATCCATGGGAAGTCGCGAGGCTGGACGACGAAGTGGAAATAAAGCTCAACTGCCGGTTTCACTTCAGCGGCGGACGTCTGGTAATCGTTCCCGGCCAGCCCTCCCGGCTGATTGGCATCCCCTTCGATCGTCCCGTGATCGGCTACGGCGGCAAGACCATCAACACGCTGCGGCTCTGGGGCGCCACGGTTCCGGACACCTTCGACTTCCAGGAATTCAGCCAGGGCGACTACGTCGGCGCGGTATCGGAAAGGCTGGCCGCGCGCTCGGTGACTCGCGTCCTGTACCCGGATGACTCCATCGTGTCCGGTCAGGAGCTCCGCTTCCTGCAGGAGTACTTTCTGTCCGCCTGCTCGGTGGCCGATCTCATCCGCCGCTTCCGCCGGCGGAACAGCGACTGGCATGCCCTGCCCGATAAAGTCGCCATCCAGCTCAACGACACGCACCCGACGCTCACCGTAGCCGAGCTCATGCGCCTGCTGGTGGACGATGCCCATCTCGAGTGGGACGACGCGTGGTCCATCACCCAGCGCACGCTCGGCTATACGAACCACACGCTACTACCCGAGGCGCTGGAGAAGTGGCCGGTATCGTGGTTCGAAAACATCATCCCGCGCCATCTGGAAATCATCTACGAGATCAACCGCCGTTTTCTGGACACCGTGCGCGAGCGCTATCCCGGCGATGACGACCGCGTGCGTCGCATGAGCCTTATCGAGGAAGGGCCCGCGAAGAAGGTGCGCATGGCTCATCTGGCCATCACCGGCTCGCACAGCACCAATGGCGTGGCGGAAATCCATACGGATCTGCTCAAGCGCCACGTGGTGGCCGATTTCGCCACTATGTACCCGGAGCGCTTCAACAACAAGACCAACGGAGTTACCCCGCGGCGCTGGTTGCATGTGGCCAATCCGTCGCTGGCCCGCGCGGTCAGCGAAGCTCTGGGCGGCGACGACTGGATCACCAATCTTGCCCACATCGCCGCGCTGAAACCGCTCGCCGCCGACGCCGCGTTTCGCGCGGTGTTCCGCCAAACCGCCCGCGACGCCAAGGTGCAGTTTGCCAACTGGCTGCGCGGCAGCAGCGGCGCCATCGTCGATCCCGACTCCATCTTCGACAGCCAGATCAAGCGCATTCACGAGTACAAGCGCCAGTTGCTGAACGCGCTGCACATCGTGATCCTCTACAATCGCCTGCGCGACAACCCCAACCTGGCCGTCCCGCCGCGCACGTTCTTCTTCGCCGGCAAAGCCGCGCCCGCTTACCATTTGGCCAAAGTGATCATCAAGTTCATCAACAATCTCGCCACGGTCATCGACCACGATGCGGCGGTGAAAGGACGCCTGAAGGTGATTTTCATCCCCGAGTACAACGTCTCCGTCGCCGAGCGTCTGATTCCCGCCAGCGACGTTTCCGAGCAGATCTCCACCGCCGGGTACGAAGCCAGCGGCACCAGCAACATGAAATTCATGATGAACGGCGCGCTGACCATCGGCACGCGCGACGGCGCCACTATCGAAATGGCTCAGGAAGCGGGCGAGGAAAACTTCTTTCTGTTCGGACTCACAGCCGCGGAAGTGGAGGATCATCGCGGCTGGTACAGCCCGTGGTGGCACTACGAGCACGAACCCGAAACGCGCGCGGCGCTCGATCTGATTTTTTCCGGGCACTTCAACCCCGGAGAGCCGGGCATCTTCGAACCGCTTCGAGACACCCTGCTCACCAACGGCGATTTCTACATGCACCTGGCCGATCTCACCGCATACGCGGAGACGCAGGGCCGCCTCGGCGAACTCTATACGCAGCACGAAGAATGGACCCGCAAGGCCATCCTGAACGTGGCCAGTTCGGGCAAGTTCTCCAGCGACCGCACCATCGGGCAATACGCCGCCGAGATCTGGAACGTGAAACCCTGCCCGGTGGAGTAGCGCCGGCGAGATCGACGCCGGTTGAAGCATCATGCGATCGTGGGCCTTGCCAGTCTCCAGATGCCGCACTACTTTGCCACTTCGATAAAGAGGCTCCTACAATGAAAGTAATGAAGAGCAGAGTTCGCAAGGCTTTCTCGTACTCAGTGTTCTACGAACAGGCCCCAGAAGGCGGTTACGTGGCGTTGGTTCCCGTGCTGCCCGGTTGCCACACGCATGGTGAAACTCTGGACGAGACGGAGCGTAACGTTAAGGACGCTATCGCCGTGTACCTGGAAAGCCTGACGGCCCATGGAGACGCGATTCCTGAAGAGGGCCGATCATTTCAGGGCAGAGTGACCGTGCCTGCCTGACCGATGTCCAGGCTCCGCTCTCTCTCACCGCGCTGAAGGTAGTCCGAGCCCTCAAACGCGCCGGATTTGTCGAGGACCGGCAAAGGGGAAGCCACCTTGTGCTGATCCACCCTGAGACGAAGACCCGGACCGTTGTGCCTGTTCACCTTGGCCGGACTATCAAGGAACCTCTGCTACGCGCCATCATTCGGGATGCCAACCTCTCGGTCGACGAGTTCATCGAATTGCTGTGACGGCGAAGCGTTCGCCTGGTCGTGGCCAAACCTACTCATATCTGAGCGCTTCCACCGGGTCCAGCCGCGCCGCCTTATTCGCCGGCCAGATGCCGAAGAACAATCCCACGCCCACCGACACGGCCACGCCCAGCACCGCCGCCCACAGCGGCACCGCCGTCGGGAGCGAGGGGAAAATCAGCCGGACAATCAGCGATACCAGCCATCCCAAAGTCATGCCAATCAGCCCGCCCAGCCCGGTCAGCACCACCGCCTCCGTCAGAAACTGCAGAATGATGTCAGTCCGCCGCGCGCCAATCGCTTTGCGAACGCCGATCTCGCGCGTGCGCTCGGTCACCGACACCAGCATGATGTTCATTACGCCGATGCCGCCCACCAACAGCCCGACCGAACTAAGCACGATCATCACCAGCGCCACCATGCCGGTCACCTGGTGGAATTTCTCAACCATCTGATCCGACGTGGAGATGGCGAAGTTATCGGGCTTGTCGTAGGGAACATGCCGCTGGATCCGCAGCACCACCCGCGCCTCGTCGATGGCCTCCGAAAGCTGGCCCGGCTTGGAGCTGATGATCAGCAAATTCTCTTTCGCCGTCGGGAACATCTTATGCATGGTGAAGTACGGCACCAGCGCGCGCCGGTCATCCTGGCCCGGGAACGCGTTCGGCGGCTTTCCCAGCACCCCCACCACCTCGAACTCGGTGCCGTTCAGATTCACCCATTTGCCGATGGGATCCTCGTTGGTCATGATCGCTTTGGGAATGTCCTCACCCAGCACCAGCACGGGCATGCGATGGCGATTTTCCAGATCCGTGAAGAAACGGCCCTTCAGTATTACGCCGCTGTTCCCGCTGTTCATGAAGGATTCGTCGGTGCCGCGAAGCTGCACGCTGAAAATATCGTTGCCCTTGTACCGGATGCGGTTGAGCGCCGGACCCTCGAACATGCCCGGCGGAAACAGCAGCGGGCTCACGCGCTCCACGCTGGGACAGCGCTCCTGAATGGCCACGGCGTCTTCGTACGTCAGGGGCTTGCGATTCAGTTCCTCCGGCGTCAGATTGCCGGACAACGGAGGCACCTTGAACGCGAGTGCGGAGTTGCTTCCCAAACCTTCGAAAATTCCCGAGATGCTGCTGTCCAATCCGGCGATGATGGAACCCACCGCGATGATGGTGCCCGACCCGATAATCACTCCCAGCACGGTCAGGAACGAGCGCATCTTGTGCTCGCGCACGGTGACCAGCGCGAGATGAATCGTCGAAAAGAAAACCCGCCGTCTCATCGTTCCGCCCTCAGCGCTTCAATAGGATCGAGCTTCGCCGCCCGTTGTGCCGGGTAGATTCCGAAGAACAGGCCCACCACGGTGGAAAGCCCCACCCCGATCAGCACCGCCGATGGAGGCACCGCCATGGGCACCGGAGTGGTCAGGCGAATCACCACGGCCAGCAGCCACGCGATCATTACGCCGATCAGGCCGCCCGTCCCCGCCATGATGGACGACTCGACTAGAAACTGGTAGAGAATATCAACCCGCCGCGCGCCCACCGATTTGCGAATGCCGATTTCCCGCGTGCGCTCGGTCACCACCGCCAGCATGATGTTCATAATCACCACGCCGCCCACCACCATGAAAATCGAAACGATGGCGATGGCCGTGGAAGCGATGGCGCCGGTAAGCTGGTCCCAGAACGTCAGAATGGCGTCCGCGGTCACCATGGAAAACGTGTCGTCCTGCTGGGGATGCAGGTGCCGATACGCCCGCAGCAGCATGCGCACTTCATCCTGCGCCTGCTCCAGGTTGTGGCGGTCGCCGGTTTTAGCCACGTAGTTGATATCCTTGTGCGCGCCGTAATACTGGAAATACGTACGGATGGGAATCAGCACATAGCCGTCCTGCGATTGCCCAAACACGCTGCCCTTGGCCTTGGCCACGCCCACTACCGTCACCGCGCGCCCATCCACGCGGATCATCTTCCCGATCGGATCGATCCCGCTGAAGAATTTGTCCTTAATGTCGTTGCCGATCACCGCCACCGGCATGCGATGTTCGTCCTCCATCTCGGTGACGAACCGCCCGGCGCTCAGTTCCACGTTGTTGAGCACGCCGTAATTCGCGCCACCGCCCACCAGTTGCTCGTTGTCCAGGCTGTCGCCCTGGTACTGCACCTTCACCGAGCGCTCCGCCTGCATGCCGATCTCCGTGAGCAGCGTGGCGTGGCTCTTCAGAAAATTGAATTCATCCACGCTCAGCTCGGGGTTCTTGCGCAGGAGTTCGAGGAATTTCTTCGGATCGAAATTCCCGATGAACGCCATGCGCACCACCACGAAACCGTCGGAGCCAAGGTCGGACAGGGCGTCGGCGATATACACATCCATGCCGTGGATCATGGACATCACCGCAATCAGCGTGGTGGTGGCCAGGATGATGCCCAGCAAAGTCAGAAAGCTCCGCAGCTTGCTGCCGCGGAGCGAATCGACGGCCACGAATGCGGCCTCACGAAATGAAGACGTGCCAGTCATTATTCGTACCGAAGGGCCTCCACCGGGTCCAGGCGCGCCGCTTTATTGGCCGGCCAGATCCCAAAGAACAAACCTACCCCCACCGAGACGCCAACCCCCAGCACTGCGGCCCACAAGGGCACCGCCGTGGGAAGCGACGGAAACACCAGCCGCGTCGCCGTGGAGAGCAGCCAGCCCAGCGTCATGCCGATCAGCCCGCCGAGTCCGGTGAGCACCACCGCTTCGGTCAGGAACTGGAGCACGATATCGCGCCGGCGCGCGCCCACCGCTTTGCGCACGCCTATCTCGCGCGTGCGCTCGGTCACCGACACCAGCATGATGTTCATCACCCCGATGCCGCCCACCAGCAGTCCCACCGAACTCAGCGCGATCATCACCATGGCCACCATCCCGGTGATGTTGTGGAAACGCTCCAGCATCTCCTCGGCGGTGGAAATGGAGAAGTTGTCCGGCTTGTCCGGAGGAACGTGCCGCTCGATGCGCAGCACCGCGGCGGTCTGGTCGATGGCGTCCGCCAGCCGCCCCGGCTTCGCCACCACGATCAACATATTCTCGTTGGCCTCCGGCATCACCTTCTTCATGGTGAAGTACGGCAGCAGCACTCGCGTGTCGTCCTGGCCGAGTGAATTGGGCGGCCGCTTCATCACCCCGATGATCTCGAACTGGTGGCCATCCACGTTGATCCACTTGCCGATGGGATCTTCATCGGTCATCAGAGCTTTGGGCACGTCTTCACCTACCACCGCCACGGCCAGGTGATGAGTGTTGTCGTAGTCGGCCAGAAAGCGCCCCTGCTTGATTTCCGCCGAACCGCCCGCCTGGTAAGACTCCTCGGTGCCGTTCAACTGCAGGTTATACAGATCGTTTGATTTGTACTTGGCCACATCGGTGCCTCGTCCGGTCATGGCCGCCGGGCTGAACAGGAAAGCGCTCACGTGATCCACCGCCGGGCAGCGGTCCTGAATCGCTATAGCGTTCGCATAAGTGAGCGGCTTGCGCTGCAACTCCTCCGGTGTGAAGCGGCCGCGAAACGCGAACTGGAATTTGAACACCACCGCGTTGTTCGGGCCGAAGCCGCGCAGAATGCCACTGATGGCGCCGTCGAGGCCCACAATCACCGATCCAACCGCGATGATGGTCCCCGTCCCCATGATCACGCCCAGCACCGTCAGGAACGCGCGCATCTTGTGTTCCCGAATGGTGTTCAGGGCGAGCATGATGGTGGAGAAGAAAACGCGGTTCTTCATCGCTCCTGCCTCAACGCCTCAATCGGGTCCATTCTGGAAGCGCGCTGCGCCGGATAGATGCCGAAGAACAGTCCCACCACCGTGGAAAGACCGACTCCAATCAAAACCGAGCTCGCCGGAACCGCCATGGGCACCGGAGTGGTGTTGCGCACCAGAATCGCCACGCCCCACGCGATGATCACGCCCAGCGCTCCGCCCGAAGCAGCCAGCATGGAAGACTCCACCAGAAACTGGTTCAGAATATCGACGCGCCGCGCGCCCAGGGATTTGCGGATGCCGATTTCCCGGGTTCGTTCGGTCACCACCGCGAGCATGATATTCATGATCACCACGCCGCCCACCACCATGAAGATGGAGACAATGGCCACCGCCGTGGAGGCGATCACCCCGGTGAGCTGGTCCCACGCGGTGAGCAGCGCGTCGGATGAAATCACGCTGAAAGTGTCGTCCTGTTGCGGCCGCAGGTGACGGTACGCGCGGAGCAGCATGCTGGTCTCCTCCTCGGCGCGCTGAATGGTGTCGCGGTCCAAGGCTCTGGCCACATAGCGGATCCCCGTCCGCGACCCGTAATACTGGAAATAGGTGTGTACGGGGATGATGATGTAGCCGTCCTGCGACTGGCCGAAAACGCTCCCCTTGGCCTTGGCCACGCCCACCACCTTCAGTTGACGTCCGTCCGCCTTGATAATTTTGTCGATGGGATCGACGCCCGGGAAAAACCGGTCGCGAATGTCCGGCCCGATCACCGCCACCGGCAGGCGCCGCTCGTCTTCCGTATCGGTGATGAACCGCCCCGCGGTCAGCTCGATATTGTCCAGAATTCCGTAGTTCGGGCTGCCCCCTGTGAGAGTGATGTCATCCAGGCTTTCCGTCTGGTACTGCACGGTGACGTTGCGGTTAATCTGCATCCCGATTTCCCGGACCAGCGTGGAGTGGCCCTTCAGGAAGTCGAATTCGTCGACGCTGAGCTGCGGATTCCGCGCTTGCATGAGCACGTATTTCTTCGGGTCGAAATTCCCCACGAAAGCGATGCGCACCACGCGAAACCCGTCGGTGCCCATGTCCGACAGGTTGTCGGCGATGTAGACGTCCATCCCGTGAATCATGGACATCACCGCAATCAGCGTGGTGGTGGCCAGGATAATGCCGAGCAGCGTGAGAAAGCTGCGCATCTTGCTGCTGCGCAGGGAGTCGGCGGCGATGGCGGCGGCCTCGCGGAAGGAAGCGGTGCCGGTCATGTGATCAGGGAGTCCTGCAAGGGATAACGCAGTTTTTCCGCAACGTGTTCCATCCACTCCACGATAACCCGGTCCACCCAGAATCTCGTTTCGCCGCGCGCGATGAAACCCACGTGTCCGCCGTGGTCCGGCGCCACCAGCGTTAGGAGCGGATTTGTGGCGAAGGCGGGGTGGTCGAACACCGCGAATGGAATCAACGGGTCGTCCTTGGCCTGCACCAGGAGCGTGGGGATGCGAATGCGCTCCAGATACCCGGCCGAGGACTGCGTGGCATAGTAGTTGTCCGCGGTGCCGAAGCCGAATGCCGGCGCCGTGAACACGTCGTCGAATTCGTGGATGGTGCGGACTGCGGGCAGCCGGTCGAGCGGAAAAAGCCCCGGCGTCAGCCGCTCCTTGGTGCGGATTCGCTCCTTCAGCCGCTTTAGAAACCGGTTGGCGTACAACCAGTTCCCAGGCCGGTGGAGCTGGCGAACGCATGCCGCCAGATCGATGGGCGCAGAGATCGCGCAAACCCCCTCCACACCCTCGGGAGGCCCCTCGCCAGCCAGCTTAAGTACTACATTACCTCCCAATGAGAAACCAATGATAAACAAAGGGATATCATCGCCTTCGCGGATCTGTCGAGCTGCTTCCCGAAGGTCGCCGGTCTGGCCGGAATGGTACAGGGTCCTGCCGCTGTATTGTTCTGTACCGCCGCAACTTCGCATGTTGAAACGATGCGCGGCAAACCCGGCTTCCAGCAGGGCCTCGGCCAGGCTGCGGGCGTAGCCGGCTTCGCTCGAACCTTCCAGGCCGTGCACGATAATGGCATGCGCCCTGGGCCGCCCGGCCGGGAACTGCGAATGCACCAGCACGCGCACGCCTGGCTCGGTCTCAAACAAGCGGGCGGTTACCGGAAACTGTTGGAGGTCGAGATTGCGGCGCCAGTAGTTACCGGCAATTGTGGCGAAATGAGGGTTCCGAAAAAACGGCCGAAACGGGATCAACCCACCATTGTAGAATCAGCCGGTTCGGTCTTGTCGTGCACCAGCCATCCCGGCGCGGTAAAGGAGACGCCGAGATATTCGAAGATCAGCTTGCCTCTCCGCCGGCACATGGCGGGATTCACCTCAAACGTAATGACCGACCCTTCGGGCAGACTGACGTCGGTGAGCTCCCCGAGCGGCGTGACGGAAAACCCCTCCTGCACGACTTTGCGCTGGTAAATGGAGAACGGCACTGTCAGGATAATCGGCCGTTCCCGGACAAAACAGTAGAGTCCCCTACGGTCGTTACTCTCCGCTCCGTCACCGTCGCGGTTCGGTAAGCGTTGCAAACACGCCAGCAGCGTTACAGCGGCCGTGCGCGTCAGACGTTCGGCGATGCCTCGGCCTTGCGGCTGAGGTCTTCGGCCAGGATAATTGCTTCGGCCAGATCGCGCATGGGACGCCGCAGCCGCCGGCTTTCATTGCGCAGCCGCAGATAGGCCTCTTCCTCGGTAAGGTTATGCCGGGACTGCAACAGCCCTTTGGCGCGCTCTACCAGCTTGCGCGTCTCCAGCTGCCGCTTCATATCCTCGGTTTCCTCGCGAAGCCGGGCGTTCTGCTCGGATAACATCGAGTTGGCCACCGCCACGCCCATCTGTTCGCCTATGAACGTGAGCAATGCCACTTCGTCGGCGCTGTATTGATGCGAATCCCGGTGGTGCACATTGATAACGCCCACGACATCGCCACCCGTGACCAGTGGCACCGACAGCATCGCCTGGTAAGTGTCCTCAACGAGGCCCTTGAAATACTTGAACCGGTTGTCTGTGGGAGCGTTCGAAGCAAGCGCCACCACCGACTTGTGTTCGGCCACCCAGCCGGCGATTCCTTCGCCGACTTTCATCCGCAGGTTGCCGAGGTCGGACGCGTGGGGTACCTGCGAAGCCCGCAGTACCACCTCAGCCGTGTCGTGTTCGAGCAGATAAACCAGACAAGCATCGCAATCGGTCACTTGCGACGTCAGACCGACAATCTCACCCAACATTTCGTCAAGGGAGCGTTGGGAACTCACCACACTGCTGATCCGATGCAGCAGCGCGACCTGCGACGAGGGGGGCTGGATAGCGCACATGGTTGCCATACCTCAGGCTATCTGCGCGCGAGTTTCCGGTCCAATCGGAAATTTTAATCAAGGCCATACTCTCTCTGGTAACGGTTGCATGAAATCCCCGCGAACGGAACACCGCCCCCACCCTGTATGATTCACAATGAAGACGGCGTGCGTCCTATTGAATATGCCTGACGGAAACCTGCACGTGTACGCCAACCCGGTTGATGCCGCCCGCGCCTGCGCCCAACGAGCCGCCGAACTGCTTGGAAAACACCTGAGTGAAAGCGACCGCGTCACCTTCGCCGTCTCCGGAGGCACCACACCGGCGCTGATGTTTCGGGAACTGGCCGCGTGTCCGCTGGAATGGGAGCGTGTACACCTGTTTCAGGTGGACGAACGCCGGGTGCCTCCCGACGATGCCCGCAGCAATTACCGGATGGCTCTGGAGTCGCTGATCACCCCGGCGGGCATTCCGTCACAAAACGTTCATCGCATCCACGGTGAGCTGACGGCTGTGGAGGCCGCCGTCCGCTACACGGACGAAATCCGCCGGTTTTTTGGAATCCCGGAGGGAACCGTTCCCGTATTCGATGTAGTGCATCGCGGCATGGGAGGAGAGTCGCACACAGCCAGCCTGTTCCCGGGCGAGCCGCTGATTGGCGACACCACCGGCATCGCGGCCGCGGTGACCGTTCCGGCGGAGCCGCACGAGCGCGTCACGCTGCTGCCCGGGCCGCTCTGCGCCGCCCTTCACACACTGATGCTGGTGGCCGGCTGGGACAAAGCACAAGCGCTTCAGAGCGCACTGACAGGCAAGTACGAGCCGTTCCACACGCCTGCCCAGATCGGCACCTTCGGCAACGCCATGGCGGAGTGGTACGTGGACACCGCGGCCGCCGCCCGGCTGCCAGCCTGATGAAAACCGCGGTGGTTTTTTCCGCGGGCGGTTTGTTCGGCGCCTGGGAAGCGGGGGTGTGGCGGGAGCTGGAGAACTCGATCCGGCCCGATTTCGTGGTGGGCGCGTCGATCGGAGCACTCAATGGCTGGATGGTGGCCGGCGGATGTCCCGCCGAGGAACTGGAACGCCGCTGGCTCAACATGCAGGTGATGTCGCGGCCTCGCTGGCAGGTTCCGCGCAGCCCGCTCGACGGTATTCTCGAGTTCGGCCCGCTGGAGGCGCTGATTCGCGAGGTGCACGAGGCGTACCCCTCGCAAATCGATTTCGGCGTGGTGGCCACCGACACCCTGCGTCTCCGCCCGCGCCTGTTCCGCACGCCCAACGTTACCTGGCGGCATCTGGCTGCGTCGGTGGGGATGATCTGCATTTACCGGCAATACCGCATTGACGGCCGCATCTGGTCCGATGGCGGACTGCTGGGCGCCTTGCCGCTGTGGGGCGCGGTGGAGATGGGGGCCGAGCGCATTGTCGCCGTCAATTGCCTCCCCGGCCTGCCTTCGCGGCTGATGACCGCGGGCGTGCGGACGGTGCAGTTGCTGGCGCCATACCGGCGTCCGCCGATACCGGACTCCGTCGAAGTAGGAGAAATCCGGCCCGCAGGGCCGCTGGGGTCGTTGCGCGAATCCATGGTGTGGACCGAAGAGAACGCCCGACGGTGGATCGAGCGGGGCCGGGCGGACGCGCGAGCCTGGCTCGCCAAAACATGATTTACAACGCTTGTTTTATCGGTACAATGAGGCTGTAAGCTATGCCCTCCTTTCACATTCACCGCCTGCGGGAAGAGAAACGGCAGCCGTTCCGCTGGACGCCCCACACCAGCGGCGTCACGTCGGCCCGGCCGAAGGATTACCAAAAAGACGAGGAGACCGTGGAGGCGCCTTCGGCATACGCCGCCTGGGCTTCGCTGCGCGGGTCTGACCATCCGTTGCTGGTTGGCGACGTGCTGGAAGACGAGAGCGGCGCGTTGCGCATCTGCAAGTACACCGGCTTTGAGGAAGTTCACTGGGCGGTTCCCGACATCAACGCCGCGCCGGTGACGCCGGACGCGGTATCCGCGTTACAATAAGCACATCGCTATGCTGTGTGATCCGACCCGACGGGAACGGATCAATTCCTTCGCACTGGTCAGCTATATTCCAGATCCGCTCGCGGCATTCCTGGATGATCTGCGGCAGGAACTTGTTCCCACGTGTTTTCTGCGCGCCCATATCAGCGCTCTTCCCCCCCGGCCGCTGCTGATTCCCGCCGATGAGGCGTGGCGTCACATTTGCACTCTGGCCCCGCTGTTTACCCCTTTCGACGTGCAACTGACTGAGGTGCGCGTGTTCCCCGGCTCCAACGTCATTTACCTCGCCGTGTCCGCGGAGAGCGACCGCATCACGGAAATGCACGCCGTGCTGAACACGAACGGGCTCGAAAGCGCCGAAGCCTTCAAATTTGTCCCGCACGTCACCCTGGCCCAGGATTTGCATCCGGGCGAAGTGGCGGCGCTCGCGGACGCGGCCCGCAAGCTTTGGGCAGCCTACCCGCACCAGCGCGGTTTCCGCCTGGACACCATCACCTTCGTGCAGAACACCGACGGAAACAACTGGATCGACCTGGGCGAGTACCGGCTGGGCACCGGGCACGTACAGCTTCTGGAGCCGATGGCGCGGCACTAAGCGGACACGCGGCGCCAGCCGCGTTCAGATCTCGGTGATACCGATGATGCTCCGGCCGGTCATGATGAAATCTACGAACCAGAACCGGACGAGCGGCACGCCGAGGTCATACCCGGAAAACGCGGCTGGCGCCGCATGTCCACAAGCTCACCCCTTGTCGAACATCTCCAACTGCTCCTTCGGCGTGGGCGCCGGACGCCGCGTCTTCAGCGGACTCCCCACCACCCCCAGCACCTGGATGCTGGCCAGCGCGGCGCGCGGCACGAACACTTTCTGGTTCTGATAACCCGGATCGGGCGGGATGAAAGAAAAACCCTGCGGCTCAACCTGCAGCAGGTTGTTGGACATGATGCCGTCCATGATCTCGCCGTCGCGGAAGTGCAGGCGCAGCCAAAGGCCCGTTGTCTTGGGGCGGCTGGTGAAGGTCCGCAGTTCGCGGCGCGGCTCGCCCTGGTCGAAATCGCGGACGAAGCAGACGAAGCGAACCTCATCGTAAGGGATGGTGGCCACCGCGCCGCTGGTGCTCAACAGCTCCAGCCCGTCCGCCCGCAGCCACGAGTGCGGGCTTACGAAACCGGGCAGCGTCTCGCGGTCAAACCGCAAAACCAGAACTTTTTTGTTGGTGGACGCCGGCAATCGCCAGTTCCCTCACGCGTTTCGCTTCCAAACAATTTCCAGGATATTGTAACATTGATCGAATGCCGGACATCGCTTGTTTGTCCGCCGGGACAAAGTCGTTCCTGGATCGCTGCCGGATCGAAAAGGGTTTGGCGGTCAACACGATCGCCGCCTATCGACGGGATCTGGCACGGTTCTCGGCCTTTTGCGGTGTCTCCGCGCCGGCGCCCGGGACGGAACCGGTGCGTGCCTATGTCGATTCGCTGTATCGCGACGGGCTGGCCACGCGCACCATCGCGCGCCACATCACCACGCTTCGCAATTTCTACGCCTTCCTGATTGAGAACGGAGCCATCCAACAGGACCCGTTGATCGCCCTGGTCCTGCCGAAGCAATGGCACAACCTTCCTAAATATCTGAATAAAGAAGAGTTAGATGCTATACTGAAAGCGCCGGACGGCACTACGGCGCGCAGCCAGCGGGACCGCGCCATGCTGGAGCTGTTGTACGCCACCGGTGTTCGCGTTTCCGAGCTGTGCGGGGCGCGGCTGTCCGACATCGAACTGAATCTCGGTTTCATTCGGGTGACTGGCAAGGGAAACAAGCAAAGGCTGGTGCCGATGGGCGAATCGGCGGCCGCGGCCATCCGGGAGTACCTGGAGAGCGGCCGGCCCGGTTTGCTCAAGCGGCGCGCCAGCCCGTATCTGTTTGTAACGGCGCGGGGCAGTTGCATGACCCGGCAGTGCTTCTGGAAGCTGCTGGCCGATTACGGCCGGCAGGCGGGGATCCGGCGGCCGCTGACGCCGCACGTGATCCGGCATACATTCGCCACCCATTTGCTGGAGGGTGGCGCGGACCTGCGCAGCGTGCAGGTGATGCTCGGCCATGCCGACATCGCCACCACGCAGATTTACACGCATGTCGCCCGATCGAGGCTGCGGAGCACGATCGACGAGCACCACCCCCGGGCGTAGGCCGCGGGGCAGCATGGCGAGGCGATTATGAGCGACTACATGTTCATGCTCGAGAATCACTTGAGCGCGGGACAGATCAAGATGATCGGCGACGTCCAGACGGCCGCGGCCGAAGCCAACATCAGTCTGTTCCTTACCGGCGGGGCCCTGCGAGACATGCTGGGCGGATTTCCCATTCGCGAGATCGATTTCACGGTGGAGGGCAGCGCGGCCAAGCTGGCGCGCAGCATCGCCTCGAAAACGAAGGCCAAAGTCACCGAGGTGGACGAACATCGCAAGTTTGTCCGCATGGAATTTCCCGGTGACGCCAGGACCACCATTGGCACCGCGCACGTGGAGAAGTATCCCAAGCCCGGTGGCAAGCCGCAGGTGCAGCCGGCCACCATCCACGAGGATCTGCGCTGCCGTGACTTCACCATTAACGCCATCGCACTGTCGCTCTCGCGGGCGTCAAAGGGGCTGCTGGTGGACCCCAACAACGGCATTGGCGACCTGGAACGGAAGGAACTGCGAGCTGTCTCCAACTACGCCCTTTACGACGATCCCGTGCGCATGCTGCGGCTGATCCGGCTGCGGGCGCGGTTGGGATTTACCATCGACGATCGCACGTGGAGCCAGTATCAGAACGTGCGCGAGGCCGGTCTGGAGACGAAAATCGCCGCCGACGCGCTTCTGGATGAGCTGCATCACATCGCCAGTGAGGCCGACCCATCGCTGGTGCTCGCGGGCCTCGAAGAGGAGAAGCTGCTGAAGCTTTTTTCGCCGGCTCTAGGCGGAGCGAAGCTGAATATCGCGGGCTTCCAGAAGCTGCAAAAGGCGAAGCAGATGATTCCGTTCGGCGCGGACCTGAAGCTGGAAAACTTCGGCCTGTTCATGCACGTGCTAACGGAGAAGCTGACACCGAAGGAGAAGGCTGCGCTGGTGAGTTCGCTGGGCATGCCCAGGAGCGATGTGAACCAGTGGCAGAAGCTGGAAGCGCGGTCGAAGAAGCTGGAGAGCGCCGCGAAGTCCGCCAAGCTGCAGAAGGCATCGCAGGTGTATCACGCGATAGTGGACGCGCCGGGCGACGAGGTGCTGTTCCTGCTGACTCATTCGGCGCATCGGCTGGTGCAGGACCGCATCAAGAACTACCTGCAGAAATATCTGCCAATGGCGCTTGAGGTGACGGACCGCGATGTGGAGGCGGCCGCCGCCGGCGCCGCGCCAGGCTCACCGAAGTACAAGAAGGTTCGCGACCAGCTCATCACCACCAAGCTGGATTCCCGTCCGAAGAAGGTTCCGCCACCGGAGGAAGTGCCGGTGCCGGCTGCCCCCATGATGTCCACGGGCGGGTTTGGACGGAAACAGGCGGGGTAGGCAGGCTCCCGGTCGTTCAGAAGTGGATGTCTCTGGTTTCCTCGGTGGTGACCACTCTGATTGTTCGTTCGCGGGCACTCAGTTCTACGCTCTGGACCTTCATTCTCGTCTGACCGAGATCAACGAACGCGTGATCTTTCGCGGTTGCTTTCAAGGTTCTTGTGTCGAGGACGAGTGTGCTGGCTCTGATTGCGAGCAGATCAAACGACAGCATCAGCAAGGGCCCTTCGTACTTGACCTGTTCATCCGTGGCCGTCCGGATTTTGTACTGAACCAGCAGATCGAGATCCGGGTTTTTCTCGTCGGGATGATAGTCGTCGTAGGCTAGTTGGGGATCTGGGCGCATTCTCGAAGACCCGCAATCGCTGGCAATCGGGTATAGGTTTACCGTGCTGTGGTAATCCGGTGACAGAGGAACGTGGGCACGGCGAAACGACAGGTAACAACTCGGATCCAGAACCTGGATCTCGTATACGCCCGGCGCCACGCTAAAGCGATAGTGACCTGCGTCGTTCATTCCCGTCTCAGCGACAATGACGCCATGCAGATCGCGCAACACGATAGACCCGGTAGCCAGAGCGATCACGTCATAGCTCCCTGTCGTATCTTTACGCTCTCCCATCTTCTGGTGCGAAAAGCGTACCCCAAAGAACCGCCCGATGTGTCGCGGCCGCGTTTGATATGCGGGGCCCGGATGGAGCAGGCGCGGCCTGGGCCAGAAGGACAATCGCCAGGACGAAAAGCTGCAAAGTCACGGCAATTTCCAGCTTATCGTTTGTCGAGCACAGTGGAAAGGCCTGCTGTAGGTCAGGTTGATTCGGCGACTAACCCCTTCAAATACTGGATGAGCACCGCCGCCAAACCGACACCGGTCCGAATTAGAAAACCGCCGCAAGAGAGAGCGAGAAACGAAACGTCGAGAACTTTGTGCTGCTGCCGATTTCCCAATGCTCCGCCGAGTCAACAAAACGCCGTGCTCAGGCCGCATCGAGAATCTGCACGGTTAGTTGTTTGCCGAGGGTCCGAAATGCCACTTCCAACTGATCAAGCCGTGAGCTGTGACCCAGATCGAGCAGACGGTCCACCTGGGGCAAATGACAGTTCAATCGTCTGGCAAGTTCGGTCTTGCTGATCCGCCCCGCCCGCATCGCTGAATAAAGGGCCAGTTTCGCTTCCGTCAGCGCCGGAAGCACGACGCACGGTCCACGACGGGAGGACGAAGGTACCGGAATCGTCTGGCGATCCTCCATGTAGCCCATCAATGCGGTTTCGAGCGCATCCACGGCGCGGGCGAGGGCCTCCTCGCGATCATCGCCGAAAGTGTGCGCCTCGGGCACGTCCGGGAAACTGACCAGGACTGTGCCATTGGAATCGCGTTGCAGTTTAACGGGATATCGCAACATCGTCTCTCCTTACCTGAGACCGAGGTCCTTCTTGATCTTCTCCGTCAGCCCTTTGCCGATCTCCTTGTTGGAGCCGTGCATTGGAAGTACGGAGAAGCGCCGCCCCAGCCGCGCCTTCAGATGGCCTCCCTTGCCAGGTTCGAATATACAGCCTTGCTTCTCCAGCCACCGTTTGAACTCGGTGCTTGTCACCGTTGCCATCATACAACACATCTGTTTCGCTTACAACAGATGTGTTGTATCCCCCGCCGTGATCAGCCGTCAACACTGCCGCCCGTGCGCGGCCTGGTGAGGCCAGGAAGATCGCGGTGGGCAAGGAAGTGGAAAACCGTCAACCGTTACTCAGCTTCAAGCAGAACACGCCCGCCAGAATCATGCCCAACCCGATGAACTTGAATTTCGTGAGCGGTTCGTTGAAGAAGAGCTTCGCCCACAGCAGCGTCCACAAATAGCCAAGCGAAACCAGCGGATAGAGAATGGTCAGTTCGCCCTTCGTGTTCGCCAGCACGAAGAACACGGACGATAAACAATAGGCGATGGCGCCCAGCGCAAGCCGCCAGTTGGTGATCACCGACTGGATACTCTTCGTCAGCCGGCCCGCGCCCGCCTTCAGCAGCACCGCGCCGAACGAGCCGATGAACGATCCGGTCACCACCAGAACCATCGATGAAACCGGCGTGGTCATGCCTTCACCCTACGGCCCAGAACGCCGACGCCGGCCACGATCAGCGTAATGCCCGTCAGTTTGTACGCGCCCAGCGATTCGTGAAAAATAAAGAACGACAACACCGTCACCCAGACGTAGGTGAGCGCGATCACCGGGTAGAGCAGCGACAGCTCGCCGTCGCGCAGCGCAAGCACCATGAGCACCGCGCTGACACCGTATAGCGCGTATCCCGCGAACAACCAGGGATTGGTGAACATTCCGGCGGCCGCATTGAGCAGCCCGGGATGCGCCACCTGCCGCGCCAGCATGGTCGCTCCGGTTTTGATCAGAATCTGGGAAACGGCGCCGATCAGCGTGCAGAAAAACACCAGAATGAGCGCCCGGCGGCGGCGCGCGTCGGCCTCTTCGGCGCTGACGGCGCCAAGCGTCGCGGTACTCAACAAAACTCCATCATCGCCATGATAACAGCGGGGCGCGAGTTCCCGTAAACTGGAGGTTCGGAAAAATGTCCATCTCCCGATTGAAGACCGTTGCGGCGATTATCGATTCCGGTCTGGTGGCCGTGGTTCGCGCCGGCAGTCCGGATGAAGCCGCGCGCATCGCCGAAGCGTGCACTCTGGGTGGCGTGGGCGCCATCGAGATCACGCTGACAGTGCCGGGCGCTCTGCGTGCGATTGAAAGCCTGATTGCGCGCCACGGAAACGGGTCCATTCTGGTGGGCGCGGGCACGGTCCTGGATTCGCAGACGGCGCGCATGGCGATTCTCGCAGGCGTGCAATTCATCGTGAGCCCGTCCATCGACAACGCCACCGGCCAACTCTGCAACCGCTATGGCATCCCGTGGATGCCGGGGGCGCAGACGGTGGGCGAGGTCATCCAGGCAATGGAGCAAGGCGCGGATATCGTGAAGGTATTTCCCGGCGAGACGCTGGGGCCCGGCTTCATCCGCGCGGTGAAGGGGCCGCTGCCACAGGCATCGCTCATGCCCACCGGCGGCGTCACGCTGGAGAACGCCGGCGAGTGGATTCTCGCCGGGGCCGTGGCGCTGGGCGTGGGCGGCAACCTGACAAGCGGCGCGAAGACCGGCGACTATCAATCCATTACGGCGCTGGCGCGGCAATTCCAGGAGCAGATCAAACAGGCTCGTGGGTAAGAAGACCATCACGTTTGGCGAAATCATGCTGCGCCTCGCGCCGCCCGGATACGAGCGTTTTCTGCAGAGCCCGCATTTCGTCGCTACGTTTGGCGGAGGAGAGGCCAATGTTGCGGTCGCTCTCGCGTCATGGGGACTGCCCGCCGCTTTTGTCACCGTGCTTCCGGAGAAGAATCCCATTGCCGACGCCGCCATGGGCGAGTTGCGCCGGTTCGGCGTGGACACGTCCGGTATCGCGCGCGGCAAGGGCCGCATGGGCATCTACTTTCTGGAGACCGGCGCGAACCAGCGTCCCTCGAAGGTGGTTTACGATCGTGCCGGGAGCGCGATCGCTCTGGCGCAACCGGGCGACATCGATTGGGACCGCGTTCTCGACGGCGCAGGCTGGTTTCACGTCACCGGCATTACGCCCGCCATCAGCGCTTCCGCCGCCGACCTGGCCATGGCAGCGGTGCACAAGTGCAAGGCCGCGGGTATTACGGTGTCCTGCGATCTGAACTTCCGTAGGAATCTCTGGCAATGGGGTAAGCCCGCGCCGGAGGTCATGCGTCCGCTGGCCGCCCTGGCGGATGTGGTCATCGGCAACGAAGAGGACGTGCAGCACGCGCTCGGCATTCAGTCTTCGGCGGACGTTGAGTCTGGCCAGATCGATGTAGAGCAATACGAGAAACTGACCGGCGAAGTGATGGCCCAATACCCGAACCTGAACGCGGTAGCCATCACGCTGCGGCTGTCGCACAGCGCCTCGCACAACGGGTGGTCGGCGTGCTTGCGGGACCGCACGGAGTTTCTGGTCAGCAGATCGTACAAGATGACGCACATCGTGGACCGCGTCGGCAGCGGCGACACTTTCGCCGCCGGGCTCATCTACGGTTTTCAGACTATGCCCGCGCGCCGCGACGCCCTCGAGTTCGCGGTGGCGGCGAGTTGCCTGAAGCACTCCATCCCCGGCGACTTCCCTCGCGTAAGCGTGGAAGAAGTAAGCGCGCTGCTGAAGGGCGGGGGTTCGGGGCGGGTGCAGCGCTGATTATCGCCGCGCGATCACTTCGCGCTGGTTATCGCGCGTCAGGAAAAACTTCACCGATTGGAAGCTCTGGAAGAGACGCTCAATGGCCCGGTTATTGAAGAACTGCGCGGGCCTGGTCTCCCCGCGCGCGGCCAGTTGCAGGGTTTTGGAGTCCTGTATCCGGTACGAATTCACCGGAATAACCTTCGCTTTCTCGTCGGCGGAGAAGAACGAAAGCATATAAGCGCCGGGACGCAGGACGCGATACAAACGGTCGACGGTAAGCTGCAGGAGCGGCGGAGCGAGAAACTGCAGGGTGTCCCACACCAGCGCGCCGTCGAAGGTGTCATCCAGAAAATCCAGACTCTGCTTCAGAAAATATTCGGCTCGCTCCGGCTCGGCCTGGCGAAGCAGAAACTGATCGTCCATGCCGAACGACGTGGACAGCGTGCGCAGAATATCGTCGGAGTAAAGCCGGTGTCCCAGTTCCGTGATGAACGTGATATTGGCCTGGCTGGCGCCCGCGAGATCCAGGATGGACAAGCCGCTGCGGTCGCGAATGGACGAGAAGAACTGGTCCATTCCGTTGCTATTGCGACTCTGCACCGGCGCGGGATGTGGCGATCCAGGCATAGCGGGGCGGAATCAGGCCCGCCCCACCATGATCTTATCGCTTAACTTCCGCGGCGGGCGCGGACGAAGGAGCCGCGGCTGCCACCGCGATGGGCGCGGGTTGCACGGCGGCGGGCCGGGGAGCCGCGGGCGCGGGCTTCGGCTCAGGCCGGATGATGTCGGTGGTGCCCTTGAAGTAGGCCCCGTCCTCGATCACGATTCGCGCGGTCTTGATGTCGCCTACCAGCTTGGCGTCTTTGCGGATCTCAATCTTGTCGGCCACTTCGACGTTGCCGTACACATTGCCGAGCACGATGATCTCGCGCGCTTTAATATCGGCGCGAACTTTGCCATGAGGACCGACGGTGAGACGATGTTCCTGCAACTCCACCGTGCCCTCCACTTCGCCATCGATGGTAAGGTCTTCGCGGCTTATGATTTGTCCCTTGATCATGACGGACTTCCCGATAACCGCCGCTCCGCGGAGATCGGCCTCAGGATGACGCATTGGGGAAGCGGACATAGGAATGGACTCCTTTTGAATGGCGGAAGCAGGCGCCGCGGCGGGTGGCGCCACAGGGGCCGCGGGCCGTGCTGGATATTCTTCTTCTTTACGCTTGTTCCACATCGGACGGAAAGCTCCTTCCGTTAGGGCTCGAACTATAGTACAACAACACGGGGGTTCGTCTGTGAGCGCGCTCACACTGGCCACGAATCAGAGAACGATTCGCTTCCACTCCACTCGGGGCCTTTGGAAGTTGATGAGCAGGGCCAGGCGAAGGCCGGAGGCTTTGAGATAGTTCAGGCACTGGGCGAGGTGTTCGCCGGCGAATTGATCCACGCACTTCAGCTCAACCAAGAGGCATTCCTCCACCAGAAGATCCGCGATGTACTCTCCGACGCACTGGCCTTTGTAGCCGATCGGGTAGCGCGCTTCCGATTTGACTCCCAGCCCGCGCAATAATAGCTCCCGGGTCAACGCCCGGTGGTAGACCTTCTCCAGAAATCCAGCACCAAGTACATTGGAGACCTCATAAGCGGCCCCAACCACCGTTTCCAATACCTCGTCCGTGCCCATCGGAACGGTGGTCGTCCCAGACCGTGGCGAATCTCACCCGATTCGTGTGCATTCGTGTTCATTCGTGGCCAATTTCCGGGAGCTTGTACTTCTGCTCTCCCCGGAAGATTGCCGCGAACTCACCCAGCATCTCATCGTGGATGAGCCCGTTATCGCAGAGCACCGTGGGGCCGCGCAGATCCACCGGCTGGCCGTACATGTCGGAGGTGCTTCCGCCCGCCTCGCGTATCAGCAGAACGCCCGCGGCCATGTCCCAGGGACTAAGGCCGAACTCCCAGAAGCCGTCCAGACGCCCACACGCAACGTACGCCAGATCCAGCGCGGCGGAGCCGGCGCGGCGCACACCATGGGTCATCATGGCCATCTGATAGAAGAAGTACACGTTGACGTTGCGATGCCGCTTGCGGCTGGGAAACCCGGTGGCCAGCAGCGCGCTGTCCAGCACCGGCGTCCGGGAAACGGCGATGCGCTGGCCATTCAGAAACGCCCCCGCGCCGCGCTCGGCTGAGAACATCTCATCGCGCAGAGGATCGAAAATCACACCGGCGATCAACGCGCCGTCGCGCTCGAGCGCCAGGGTGGCGTTGAACATGGGGAAGCCGTGCGCGAAGTTGGTGGTGCCGTCCAGCGGGTCCACGTACCAGCGGTATTCGGCGGAAGCCGAATCGCGTCCTGTTCCCTCCTCGGCCACAACGGCGTGCGTGGGGAAGCGCTCGCGGAGCCGGGAGACGATCAGCTTCTCGGACGCGCGGTCGGCTTCGGTGACGATGTCGAACTCACCCTTCAGCTCGACGTCCACGCGGCGTTCGAAATATTCGGCAAGCAGCGCGCCGGCCTCGCGCGCGATCTCCCCGGCGGTTTCGACGAATGAGGGCATGGGGCCCGGACTACTCGGGGGCCTCGTAGAGGTACTTGATATCGTGCTTGAACAGGAACAGATTCGGCTCCCCGCGGCGGGTGATGCGGATGAACGAGGTGTCGAAAAACTCTACGACGCCCGCGACTTCTTCATCGTTGCTGAGCCGGACGCGCACCGGGATTGCGTTGTCGCACAGATGTCGAAGGTAATTTGCTTCTTCGAAGGTCTGTTCGGGCGCGCGCGGCCTTGACTTGGTTCCTTTAGAGGCCATTCACGTGAGATCAGCGGTCAGTGTTCCCATAATAGCCGGTGCGCGTGAAGGCCCGCAAACCTGGACGCGACAGCCGCACGGAGGTGGTGTGAAAACGATTGTCGGATGGGGGAATGTTCTTCGGGTAATAGCCCACCAGGTACTGCGTGCGCAGTTCGTGCACCAGCTCCGTGAAGGCGCCGTCCAGATCGGCGCCGGTAGCGGGCAGAAAGATGCGGCCGCCGGTCCGCTGGGCGATGGTGGTGAGCGCGTGTTCGCCGCCGATGTTACGGCCCACCGGGTTGGGGATGGGAATCACCACCACCGGGTACACCGAGGCCTCCGCGCGTTGCGCCGCTTCCAGGGCGGCATTGAAATCCTTGGCGCTGGTGGTGTCGCCGCCGTCGGTGACGATCACCATGATGTGCCGGCCCTCGCGATATTCGAAGTCGCGCGCCGCCAGCCACACCGCGTCGTACATGGACGTTCCCGCGCCCGATTGCAGCCCCTGCAGCTCGTGCTCCAGGCGCGCGATGCGCCGCGTGAAGCTGCAGTGCAGGGTGACATCCGTGTCGAAGGAATACAGCGCGGCGGCATCGTCGGGATTGCCTTCCCGGAACAGCGCGGTGGCGAAATGCAGCACGGAATCCACTTCATGGTGCAACTCGATGCCGGTGGACCCGCTGGTGTCGATCAACAGGGAAACCGATAACGGCTGCTCGGTGCGGCGCTCAAAGACGGAAATGGCCTGTTTGACGCCATTGTCGTATACGGTGAAATCATCGCGGTTCACGTCGGTCACCAGACCGCCGGCGGCGTCCTTCACCGTGACAAGCAGACGAACCAGGCTGACGTCGGAACGAAATACCGGGTCCTGTTGCGCGGCGGCGCCCGGCGGCAGGCCGAGCCAGATCAACGCTGCAGCAAGGAATCGTCCCACGCGCCTTCCACCCACACCTCGCCGTCGGCGAAGTGCTCCTTCTTCCAGATTGGGACCATCTGCTTGAGCCGGTTGATACCCTCCAGCGCCGCTTCGAACGCCGGACGGCGGTGCGGCGCCGAAACAATGACGGCTACGCTTGTTTCGCCGATCTCCATGCGGCCCAGCCGGTGCACCATGGCGATGCGGCCCACCGCGTGCGCGCGGACAATTTCGCGGCCGATCTCGGCCAGGGTGCGGATGGCCAACGGCTCGTAGCATTCGTAGTCGAGGAAGCGGGTGGCGCGTCCTTTCGTGTTGTTGCGCACCACTCCTTCGAAGTTCACCAGCGCTCCGTCTTCGCCGCGCAGTACGAGGCGCTGGAGGGCGGGCGTGTCGATGGTCTCCCGCGTCAATGCGAAGAAGTTGCCTTCGGGCTCGTCCATGATCTCCTGGATGTACCTTCCCGTTCCCCCGCTCACCGGCGGCAGGAATGCGATCTCGTCCCCTTCATTGGCGGCGTCGGTCCACTTTGCGAACTGCTGGTTGCGCGCCGGCACCACACCCGGCCGGGCCCGGGCAAGGGCCGGCGCACGGCTCACGCAACGGTCAAAGATCGCCGCGAGAGTCTCCCCCTCGGTAATGTCGACAGAGTCCCGCGGCACGCCGGCCATGTCTTTCAACATGCCGAAAAAGAGCACCGTCACGCGCACGCGTTCATACTAACAGACTGGTTTCGCGGCTCCTGGGTTTCCATGGATTGGCCACGAATGCACACGAATGGACACGAATGTTATCGGGTCTGGGCCATTCGTATACATTCGTGTTTATTCGTGGCTCAGTTCCGACGTCATCACCGCGCCGCCCAGCTCGGGCAGCACCGACTGCGCCTTCAGTGGCGTTCGTCGGGCGGGATCGATCCACAGTGTGGTCTGTCCGGCGCTTCCGTCGGCGGGCGTTACTTCCACCTTCAGCGCGCCCGCTTCCGCGCCGGCCACCGTCAGTCGCATCAGCTTCACCTTCTTTTGCTGCATGTCGAAACCCCGGTAGACCGCCGTGTAGCCTTCCGCCAGCGGCAGGCACGCGATCACGAACCAGGAGCCTGGGCCATCGGCGAACACTTTCTGATCGGCGAGTTCCACAGCAATGGTCTCTTCACCCTCGTTCAGGCGGCGCCTGAGCACCACCAGGCTCTTCTTGTCGAGGGTGGCCGTATCGGTTGATTGCACCATCGGCGAGTCGATGGATTCGCTGACCACCCAGCCAGCCTCCTCATCGCGCACCTCGATGGTCACGGCGAGGCTGATCTGCTGGCCGCCCACCTCAATCACCGCCTTATAGTGATGCGTCCCCGCCTGAAGCGCCGCCGCCACTGCGGGCACGCCCACCGATTCCGCGTCGATCTTCGGCGCAAGCACCACCGTCGCGGGGTCCACCGTCAGCTCGCCCAGCCGCGCCACCACCTCCGCGGTCCCGCCCTCCTGATAACGCCCACCCAGGTGCTTCGCGAGGAATTTTTCGGCGGCCATCATCATGGCCATGTTGTTCACCGGCCGGGCGAAACCGTGACCTTCGTCGGGGGCGAGCACATATTCCACCGGAAAGCCGCGATCGCGCAGCGCCACCACAATCTGCTCCGACTCAGCCTTTTTCACGCGCGGGTCGTTAGCGCCCTGCACCACCATCAGCGGGGTCCGAATGCTGGACGCGGAGAACAAGGGCGACTCCCGCTCCAGCAATTCTTTACCCTCGGGCGTGCGTGGATCGGCCATTCGGCGGTACATCATGATGCGGCCCGCCTCCCAATACGCCGGGATGGACTCCAGCAGCGTGAGCAGATTGGACGGTCCGACAATGGAAACGCCCGCCGCATAGAGCTCGGGCGTGAAGGCAACCCCGGCCAGCACGGCGTACCCTCCATACGATCCGCCGAAGATGCCCACGCGCGCCGCGTCGGCGATGCCGCGCTCCACCAGGTGCTTCACGCCCCACGTGAGATCGTCCTGCATCTTGCGGCCCCATTCGCCGTTGCTGGCGTCCAGAAACCGCTTGCCATAACCCGTGGACCCCCGGTAATTGGGCTGCAACACCGCATAGCCGCGATTGGTCAGAAATTGCGCGATGGTGTCATAACTCCAGTCGTCGCGCACCCACGGGCCGCCGTGGGGAACCATCACCACCGGCAAATTCCTTGGCTCCACGCCATTGGGGAGGGTCAGGTATGCGGGAATCTCCAGCCCATCGGACGACGCGTAGCGAATCGCCTGCATCGCGGCGAGCGGCTCGCGAGGCAGCCTCTCGCGCACCCGGTACTGCAACGTCAGCTCCTTGGTGTCGCAGCGGAACAGCCACGTTTCGCCGGGTTCCACATCGCTCCAGGCGCTGACCAGCCACACACGCTCGTCGCGGGTGTGCGACGCGCGGCTGATCTCCCGCCCGGGAAGCCTCGCGCGGATCAGCTCGAAATCCGCCTCCAGATCCTTGTCCTTGAAGTAGCGGCGCGGTTTGTCGTCTTCATACGTAGTAGCGAGCAGTTCATCGGTGGGTTCGGAAAATGTCGCGCCGGAAATGTCCACGCGGCCTTCGGGGTCCGTTTCCACGGGCTCTTCGGCGCCGGTCTCCGCGTCCAGCAGGGTCAGCCGGGCCAGATCCCCATTGCCCGTATTGGTGATGAAGTACGCGCGGCGGCCGTCCTTGTGGAAGTGCTCGAAGGAGCATTCTTCGAATACGTTGCAGGAATAGATTTTCGTGAAACCGGCGTCATCCACGCGCAGAATCTCGGTGTCGCCGTTCTCGGTGGATCGAACGGCCAGACGCAACTGGCCTGCGTTGTCGAAAATCCAGGAGGCGATACGATCGGTGTTCGTGCGCACCAGCGTCCTCTCGCCGGTGGAGATGCGCACGCGGTAGAGATCGTGCCAGGCCTTGTCGCGGTCGTTCAGGCCCGCATACAGGATGTCCGGCTGGGTTTTCGGCACAGCGTAGATGAACGTTCGCACGCCTTGCACGCCGGTCAGGTTGCGCGCCACCGGTTCGGTTTCCGCGGGGTCCACGGCGAAGACGTTGTAGTTCTCGTCGCCCGCCTGATCCTGTACGAAAAGGATATACTTCGCGTCGCGCGACCAGGAGAAACCGGGAATGGGGCGCTTGGGGTCGCGGGTGACGGGCCGGGCCGCGTCGAACGGCTCTTCGGTGCGCTTCACCCAGACGTTGCGCACCCCGTCGAGGGGTTTCATGAAGGCGATGTAGCGGCCGTCGGGTGACAGATCGGCCCCGATGATTTCGGGGTTGCCGAAGAACAGCTCGCGGTCCAGCAGAGGAATGGCGGTCACGGAAACAATGATAGAACGGCGCTAAGCGGACGACAGCCGCGTTTGGGGCTTTCGCCGCGTGTCCGTTACAACCCCGGCTTTGCCGCCATGGCTTTCTCGGAGCGATTGGTGATCTCGTCGGCGATCTGGTGCGGCCGGTCGATGGGCGCCATGGTGAGACGGCTGGACCCTCCGGCGGTCTCCATGGACAAGCGGCCCACTCCGAACATACGGTCGAACAAACTCTGATCCACCCGAACGTCCTGCACCTTGGCGAGCTGGATGGTGCGCGTCGATTTGCCCAGCAGCCCTTCCTCGTAGATCAGCTTCTCCACGCTGATGGTCAGTTTGTGCGACATGCGGCGAACATGCCGCGTAAACACCCACAACAGCAGAACCGCCAGCGCCAGCGGCGTCCACAACGGCCATTTGGGTTCGTAATAGTACCGGGCCAGAAAACCTGCGGCGAGGATCACAAGCACCGCGATGTACGCGGCCTGAATGAACTTAAGTGTGGGGCGCACCACCAAGTCTTCCATCGATTGCCTCTCCGTGCCGTATTGTACGCGATTGCGATACATTGGGTCAGTTCGGGATGGTTGCGGGGCAGGCTCGCAGCCTGCCCACCTGGAGGCCCATCGAGTGAACTCGCTGATCACTTTGTTGTTTGCAGCCTGCGCGATTCCGCTGGGCGCGCAGACCGAAGCCGCCCCGGTTAACCCGCATGCGACCCCGGAAGCGCGCGCTCTCCTGCACTATCTTTACTCCATCTCGGGCCAGTATACGCTCACGGGCCAGCACAACTACCCCAATGTGGGCGCCACCTGGACGGACCGCGCTCTCGACCTCACCGGCAAGTATCCGGCCATCTTCGGAGAGGATTTCGGCTTCCAGACCGGCGCCGACAAAGATTCCGTCCTCGGGCGGCCAGGAATGGTGGCGGAGGCCATCCGGCAATACCGCAACGGCGCCATCGTCACCCTCACCTGGCATGCGGTCAGGCCCACCGACGACGAGCCGGTCACCTTTCGCGACAGCGTGCAAGGGCATCTCACGGATTTCGAATGGCACGAGGTTCTGACGCCCGGAACGGATCTCTACAAGCGCTGGTGCGCACAGGTGGACGTAATCGCGGGTTATTTGAAGCAACTGCAGGATGCGGGCGTGCCGGTTCTGTGGAGGCCCTATCACGAGGTAAACGGGAACTGGTTCTGGTGGGGCGGGCGAAAAGGACCCGACGGGTCGGCCGCATTGTATCGGCAGCTCTTTGATCGTCTGGTCAATCGCCACAAGCTGAATAACCTGATCTGGGTCTGGAACGCGAATGCTCCTGGCTCAGGCGGAAGCGGGCCGGGCCCTTATCCCGACTACTTCCCCGGTCTCCAATACGCGGATGTTCTCTCTGTGGATGTCTACAACGGATTCCAGCAGAGCTATTACGACAACCTGCTGGCGCTGGCCGCGGGCAAGCCGATCGCGCTGGGTGAAGTGGGAGCGGTTCCCACGCCCGCGGTGCTGACGCAGCAGCCCCGATATACGTGGTTCATGTCGTGGAGCGAAATAGTGCAGGAAGGCAATACAGTGGAGGCGTTGCGAGCCACGTACGGCGCGCCCAATACGGCCAGCCGCGACGACCCTCGCGTGGTGGAAGCCATGGCCGCCATCCACAAGGCGTCGCCCGTCCCCGCGCCCGAGCTGGTGACGCCGGAACCGGACTCCTCGGCGAAGGAGTTGCTGGCTACGCTATACGCAGCGGCCGGCCAGAGCGTCCTCAGCGGCCAGGACAACGACGCGCAAACCGCGTCCGCCGCCACGCAACAGATTGTCGCCATCACCACGAAATTTCCGGCCATCTACGGCGCGGATCTGGGCGGGACAAAGGAAACCTTCAAAGCCGTCGTCGAGGAAGCGAAGCGCGAGCACGGCAATCACGCCATGGTGACGCTGAGCTGGCGGCCGCCCAAGCCAACCGGCGATCCGACAGACGGCAAGCTCACCGATTTCGAATGGAATGAGCTGCTGACGCCGGGCACGGATTTGTACCAGCGCTGGTGCGCGCAAGTGGACGAGGTTGCCGGATATCTCAAACAACTGCAAGGCGCCGGCGTGGCCGTGCTGTGGCGGCCGTACCCGCAGCCCAATGTCAACAAGTTCTGGTGGGCTGGACGCAAAGGCAATCAGGGTTCCGCCGCCCTTTACCGCAATCTCTTCGAGCGCCTGGTGGATCAGCACAAGCTGCGCAATCTGGTGTGGGTCTGGGACGCCGCGCCGGGTGGCTTCGGACCGGACGCGCCGGGCGCGTACAACGATTTCTTCCCCGGTCTCTTGTATGTCGACGCTCTCGCGCTGGACGTGCATGGCAATGCCCGCGGTTTTCGCCGCGACATCGAGATGGCTCGTTTCGGCGTGGGCAAGGTTGTCGGGCTCTATCTCGACGGATGGGTGCCGGACCCGGCCATGCTGGACCAGGCGCAATGGGCGTGGTTCCTGGCGTCACCCGATGTAGCCGCCGCGCCCGGGCAGGCCGACGCTCTACGCAAGCTGTATGCGAGCCCGCGCGTGCAGGCACAAGCGGCGCAGGACCAGAAGTAACCTCGTGAAACAAGCTGCCAGGAACGCTCTTGCCGCCGTGCCGCTGCTGATTTGCGCAGGACTTGGCGCGCGGGTTGTTCCTGACGCCGGCCAGTGGCCGATCTCTACAACGCCCACCACGCCGGTCCCCATGGACAACGTGACGGTGTTCGCCTTCAGCCAGTCAAACCCCGGCGACAGCGATCCGCAGGTGCTCGAGCTGGTCCCCGACATTGTCATCCGCGCCTGGGGGCGCTGGGATCGCGATGGCCTTCTGGCAAGCGATTACAACGCCGCGTGGATGAAGTCCTGCCAGGCCGCCGGAGTAAAATTCGTTGGCGGCACCACCGCTTCCGTTTTGTTCCAGGACGAAGCCGCCTCCAATGAGCAGTTCATGGACTGGGCCACTCGCGACGCCGCGGGAAACCTGGTGCCTCACAACGACATCGTCCCGAACGCCTACCGCGCGTCTCTGGCCAGCCCGGCGTACCGCGACTATCTGGTCCGTATCGGCGAACTTCAAATCGACGTTGGCGTGGATGGCCTCTTCTTCGACGAGCTCAGCGGCGATTACCAGGGCGCCAATTACGACCACGACGAAGGCTTCGACAATTACCACATTGCGGACTTCAACCAGTTCCTCCGCTCGAAATATCCTCCGCGCGCGGATCCGAGCGCCCAGTTCGGCCCCGCCCCCGGGTCCCGAAAGCTGCCGCAGCCGAACTTCGACTACCGCACCTACCTCGCGGAAAACGGCTGGAGCGCGACACCCTTCGCGCCGCAGAACCCCCTGGCCGCGGAATGGGGCCAGACGGTGGCCAACCACCCCGCTCCCGGGGCCACGGATTTCGAGGACCAGGCCGAGCCTTACGTTTACTGGAAGCAGATTGCCGCGGAGCTGCGCGCTTACGCGCAACAGAAGTACGGACGCAGTATCATGCTTACCTCGAACGGAATCTGGCCATTCGCGGACTTCCAGGGCGTCGGCCTCTACGATTACAACAACTACGGCCCGGGTGGCGTAGACGTCGATTTCTGCCCGCTCACCGCCAGCGGCGATCTGGACGGTACGCAGTCGTTCCAGAGCGCGTTCGTCGATCTCCGGAATATCTCCGCGCAATTCGCGCCCGGCGCGCCGGTGGCGTTGTTCATCGATTGGCCCAGTACGCTCATGAACCGCTACAACGGATTGCCCGCCAGCGAACGCCAGGACTATTGGCGCATGTATGCCGCCGAAGCATACGCCAACGGCGTGTTCTTCGCTTTCCACATGAAGACCACCACCGGCGAGCCCACCGCCACGCAGGCCGGGGTGATGCCGCTGTTTCAAAGCCTGGCCGCCTTCTATCGGGCGCACGCCAGCTTCTATCACGGCGTCACGCCCTCCCCCGCAAACGCCGCGGTGTCGGTTCCCGGCGCGATGATCGCCGTCACCGATCAGGCCCACCCGAACCGCCGTTTGGTGCATCTCGTCAACCATCAGTACAATGCCGGCTTCATTCCGCAGTCGAATGTCACGCTCACCATAGACGCCGCAGCCGCGCCATCTTCGGTGACGCTCGCCTCTCCCGATCTCACTCAGGATGAACCCGTGCCTTACTCCTGGGCCGCTGGCAAACTGACCGTCACACTGCCGCGGCTCGTGGCGTACGACATCGTGGCGGTGTCCTGGTAAGCTACATTACCCTGCCCGTTGGTAGAATGATGGCGACCGCTCATGAGCAAATCAGAGTTCGACCTGCGACGCGAGCACCTCACCGAGGCGCATGAGAACCTGCTCGCGCGCCCGAACCACGAACTGCCGGAGACCCACGGCTGGTTTCAGCGTTATCGCTTTCCGGTTCTGACCGGCGCGCACACCCCGCTGTTCTGGCGTTACGATTTCAATCCCGCCAGCAACCCGTTGCTGATGGAGCGCATGGGCGTCAACGGCGTGTTCAACGTCGGCGCCATGGAGTGGAACGGCAATGTGGTGCTCATGGCGCGCGTGGAAGGCAACGATCGCAAGTCGTTCCTGGCCGTCGCCGAGAGCGCCAGCGGCGTGGACAACTTCCGCTTCTGGGATTACCCAGTGGTCATGCCGGAGACCGCCGACCCGGAGACCAACGTCTACGACATGCGGTTGACCGCCCACGAAGACGGCTGGATTTACGGGCTGTTCTGCGCCGAGCGGAAAGACCCCGCCGCGCCCCCGGGCGATTTGTCGTCGGCCGTCGCGCAGTGCGGCATTGCGCGCACGCATGACCTGAAAACCTGGGAGCGGCTGGACGATTTGCGCACGCCCTCCGCGCAGCAGCGGAATTGCGTTCTCCACCCCGAGTTCGTCAACGGCCAGTACGCCTTCTACACGCGGCCGCAGGACAGCTTTATTGAGGCGGGCCGCGGCGGCGGCATCGGCTGGGGGCTTGCGCCGAACATCGAGCACGCCGCTATCGCCACCGAGGCGATCATCGAGCGCCGCGAATATCACACCATCAATGAAGTGAAAAACGGCCTCGGGCCCGCACCGTTCAAGACCGCGAAGGGCTGGCTGCACCTGGCCCACGGGGTTCGCAACACAGCGGCCGGGTTGCGCTACGTCCTTTATTGCTTCCTCTGCGATCTCACCGCGCCGCACATCGTCATCGCGCGGCCGGGAGGCTATTTCCTCGCTCCCGAGGGCGAAGAACGGGTGGGCGACGTTTCCAACGTGACCTTCTCCAACGGCTGGGTCCGGCGCGGCAACGACGTCTTTATATATTACGGCGCGTCGGACACCCGCACCAACGTGGCCACCACCACCGTCGACCGTCTGCTCGACTACGTCCTGAACACCCCGCCCGACCCGCTGCGCAGCGCGCTGTGCGTCCGCCAGCGCATCGACTTGATCGGAAAGAACCTGGCGATTGGAGGCGGCGGTGCTTGAGGCCAAAAGGTTCCGCGCGGAACTGGAAGAGAATATTCTGCCGTTCTGGATGAACCACACCGTGGATCGCGAACACGGCGGCTTCTTCGGCGCGATTCACTCCGACCTGACGGTGGACAAAACGGCGCCGCGCGCGGCGGTGATCAACGCGCGAATCCTGTGGACCTTCTCCGTGGCGGCGCGCGTGCTTGGCAATCCCCAATACCTCGAGATTGCCGACCGCGCCTGGGACTACATCAACCACAAGTTCTGGGACAAGCAGCACGGCGGCGTGTACTGGATGCTCGATTATAAAGGCGACCCAATCTCCGACCGCAAGCAGACGTACGCGCAAGCCTTTGCCGTTTACGCAATGGCCGAGTATTACCGCGCCACCGGCAGGACGGAGAGCCTGGATCGCGCCAAACTGCTCTTCCATCTGATCGAAAAATACGGCCGCGATCCGGTTTTCAAAGGGTATCTCGAAGCGTGCAGCCGCAACTGGGGCCCTCTCGCGGATATGCGCTTGAGCGAGAAGGATCTCAACAGCCCCAAGTCCATGAACACGCATCTCCACATCATCGAGGCATACACGACCCTCCTGACGGTGTGGCGTGACCCGGAGCTGGCGGCCCGCCAGAACGACCTGCTGGAGGTGACCATGGATCGCATCGTCGATGGCGCCGCCGGCCATTTCCGGCTGTTCTTCGACAAACAGTGGAACTCCATGTCCGATCATGTCTCCTTCGGTCACGACATCGAAGGGAGCTGGCTGCTGCTGGAGGCGGCCGAGGTGCTGGGCGACCCGGTGCTGCTGGCATTCGCGCAGAAAGTGGCCGCGCGCATGGCGGAGGCGGTGTACGAGGAAGGCCTCGACCGGGACGGCAGCATTTTCTACGAGCGCAACTCCAAAGGCGAGTTCATCGACCCCAACAAGCACTGGTGGGCGCAGGCGGAAGCGGTGGTGGGTTTCTACAACGCCTGGCAGCTTACCGGCCAGGAACACTTCCGCACGGCGGCGGAGCGCGCATGGGGCTACATTGAAGCCCGCATCATCGACAAGGAGCACGGCGAGTGGCTGGCCAAGCTGCGGCCGGACGGCACCCCATGGAAGGAAGCCGAGGACGCCGACGCCTGCCTGGTGGGCCCGTGGAAAGGCCCGTACCATAACAGCCGCATGTGCTTCGAGATGATGGCCCGCCTGGAGTGATGCGCGCCTACTTCTTCACGAAGTGAATCGGCTTGATCGCCACCGGAGTCCCCAGTATCCTCAGTTCAGCCTGCCCGTCGCCCACCAGCTTCATCGCGAATTTCAGCATGTCGTCGCCGTCCTTCTGCTCGAAGGTCAGTGTATCGCCCTGCAGTTTTGCGTTGAGAATTGGTTCAGGAGACTTGTCCGAGTCGGACGCCTCCGGTTCCTGCAGGTCCCCGTTCGCATCGATGTTAATGTTGCAGGCATCCGTTTCGCCGGAGATCTGGTCGCCGGCCTTCAACACGATGGTGCAAATCACCTTGTCCTTGAATTTCGCCTCCCACGCGCCGGCAAACTTCTTTTGCGCGTCCGCATCCTGTGCCGCCAGCGGCAGACCGGCGATGAGCAACGCCAGAACAACAACGAATCTTCGCATGGCTTCGACCCAGCAAACCAGTAACCGTTCGTAAGCCCGGCCACCGCGGCGGCCCCTCGCCGGAAACCGTGCGTGCGCGTCACACCTGTGGGCGAAACATTCACCCGCGCCCGAAATCGATGAACCCGCGCTGTGGGTCCGTTGAGAGCAGCGTTACGCGCAGGCGATCGCCTACGTCAAGACCCTGTTCGCCGCGCATCAGGCGGCCTTCGACCGGAGGATTGAAAACGCGCACGAAGACGCCCTTCGGCGTATCGCCAGTCACCACTCCGTCGAAGGTCTGGCCGATGCGGTTGTGCAGGGCCACGGCGGCAACGCGCTTCTGCATGGTGCGCTCCACCTTGCGCGCGGCATCCTCCTTCAGCGTGCAGTTGTTGGCGATGGCATCGAGTTCGCCGGGCGAGTATGGCGCGGGCTGCTTCGCCAGCCAGGCCTTGATAAGACGCTGCGTCACCAGATCGGCAAAGCGCCGATTGGGCGCCGTGGAATGCGTGTAGTCGTGCGCAGCGAGGCCGAAATGACCGGGTGACGGTTCGCCCGGCCGCAGCACCACGTACTCGCCGGGTCCCATGAGCTTGATCACCGCAAGCGACAGATCTTCGTAATGGACCGGATCGGCGGTCTTCTGCTTCGTGAGAAACGCTCCGAGGGCGCTGGGATCGGGCTCTGCGGGCAAGGTGGTTCCGTGCTGCGCCGCCAGATCCACAATGCGCGGCCAGCGCTCCGGCTCTTTGACGACGCGGCGAATTGAGGCGACGCCCGCTGCGGTAAGTGCGCGCGCCATCACTCCATTGGCTCCGACCATGAAGTCTTCGATGATGGCCGTGGCGCGATTCTTGCGGCGCGCGGCGATGCCTGTCACCACCCCGTTGCTGATCAGCGGCTCCGCCTCGGTGCGGTCGAAATCGAGCGCGCCCAATTCGTGCCGTTTCTGGCGCAGCGCTTCTGCAACGGAGTCCTGGAGTCGCAGTTGCGCCTGCAAGTCGGCCGACGCCGCCACCTTCGCGGGAGCTGGCCCGGTACCCTCCAGCCAGGATCCTACGCCGTTGTAGGCCAACTGAGCCTTGTTGCGCACCAAAGCACGGTGAATTTGGGACGATGCGATGGAGCCGTCACTGGCCACCGTAAAATCCACCACGACCGCCAGGCGGTCGGCATTCTCGTTAAGCGAGGTCAACCCGGTGGACAGTTCTTCCGGGAGCATCGGGAACGTGCGCACTTCAGTGTAGACGCTGGTGGTCTGATCGCTGGCGTGCTGATCGATCGGCGTCTTGATGGCGACATCGGACTCCACGTCGGCAACCCCGACCAACACCCGAATGCCGTCCGCAACGCGCTCGGCGTACTCGATCTGGTCGAGATCGCGCGAGCTGTCGTTGTCGATGGAGGACCACAACAGCGCGCGAAGGTCCTCAACGGCGCCACCCGCTACAGGCGCCGGGCGCCCGCGCAAAGTAGCCAGCTGTTGGTCAGTTCCCGGTAGAAAATCCGGGTGAAAGCCTTCGTGCAGCATTTCATCGTGCGCGCTCGCGGCCAGATCGAATCCGTTGTAGGACATCGTTTCTACACTATCAGCATGCAGTCGCCATACGAGTAGAACCGGTATCCCGCCTCCACGCCGTGCCGATAAGCCGCCAGCACCAGTTCCCTTTCCGCGAACGCGCACACCAGCATCAACAGGCTCGATTGCGGCAAATGAAAATTGGTGAGCAGGGCGTCCGTGGCCTGGAACGCGAAACCGGGGTAGATGAAGATGTCAGTTTCGTCGCGCCGTCCGCTCCACGCGCTTTCGAGCGAGCGAACGCTGGTGGTGCCCACGCACACGCGCCGCTGGGCCGCGCGCATCTTCGCCGTCTCCCCAGAGGCGATCGCGAAGCACTCAGTGTGCAGCTTCGCCTGCTCCACGACGTCCGTGCGCAGCGGCTGGAACGTTCCCTGCCCCACGTGCAGCGTCACATAGGCGATCTCCGCACCCGCCGCGCGGCACGCCTCGAGAATCTGCGGCGTGAAATGCAGGCCGGCCGTGGGCGCGGCTACGGAACCAGGCTCGCGCGCGAATACCGTCTGATAGCGCTCGCGGTCCTCTGGCCGGTCCGCCCGCTTGATGTAGGGCGGAAGCGGAACATGTCCCACCGCGTTCAGCGCCTCATGAATATCGCCCTCGTGCAGGAAGCGCACGGTCCGCTCTCCGAATTCGCCGCGCGCGACGATCTCCGCTTCCAGTTCGCCGAAACGGATTCGCTCCCCCGTCCGCATTTTCCGCCCCGGACGGACCAGCGCCGTCCATGTCTTCGCATCATCGGAAACCGGGCGCAACAGGAACACTTCCACTTCGCCAACGCTGCCCACGCGGCGCCCCAGCAGACGCGCCGGGAAAACCCGGGAGTCGTTCAGCACCACGCAATCGCCCGGGCGCACAAATTCGGGGAAATCGCGAAACACCCGATCTTCCCATCGCCCCTCGCGCCGATAAAGAACCAGCATGCGCGAACCCGCCCGATCCGCGAGCGGCTCCTGGGCGATGCACTGCTCGGGCAAATAGTAATCGAACTCGGAGACGTGCACTCGCTCCTTACAATAACAGTGTGAGGATTTTGGGCATTGAGTCGTCCTGCGACGAGACCGCCGCCGCCGTGGTGGAAGACGGCGCGCGCATTCTCTCGTCGGTGGTAGCGTCGCAGATCGATACCCACGGCAAGTACGGCGGCGTGGTTCCGGAGCTGGCATCGCGCGAACACCTGCGCGCGATTGTTCCGGTGGTTCGCGAGGCGCTGGAGACCGCCGGAACAAAGCTGGAAGACCTCGCCGCCATCGCCGTCACGCAGGGGCCGGGCCTGGTTGGTTCGCTGCTGGTGGGCATCACCTACGCCAAGTCCTTGTCGTTCGCCACCGGCGTGCCCATCATTGCCGTGAACCACATTGAGGGACACATTCACGCCGTGGTGCTGGAACAGGGGTCGGCAATCCTGTACCCGGCGCTGGCGCTGGTCGTCAGCGGCGGCCACACGCACCTTTTCGAAGTGCGCGCCGGCTTCGCGTACCGGCTACTGGGCAAAACGCGCGATGACGCCGCGGGCGAAGCGTATGACAAAGTGGCCAAGCTGCTCGGATTCGGCTATCCGGGCGGGCCGATCATCGACAGGCTGGCGCGGTTTGGCAACCCGGAGGCGGTGCGGTTCACGTCGCCGAAGATGAAGGGCAACGCGCTCGATTTCAGTTTCAGCGGCCTCAAGACGGCAGTGCTGCGCTGGGTGGAAGAACATGACATGTCCGCCGAGATCGCCGCGCGCCGGCCGCTGCTCCGCGCCGGCATCGATGAACTCCGCGCCGCGACGCCACAACGCACGCTGGATCTGCTGGCGTCCTTTCAGCACGCCGTCGTGCGCGAGCTGCTGCGCCACGCCGCCGCTTCCGCCGAACAGATCGGCGCGCAAAGCCTGATCATTTCCGGGGGCGTGGCCTGCAACTCGGGCCTCCGCGAGGCCGCTCAAAACGCGCGTCTTCCCTACCCTGTGTTCTTCCCCGCACCGGGGCTCTCCACGGATAACGCCGCGATGATCGCCGCCGCCGCATTTCCGAAGCTCGCGCGCGGCGAGTTTGCCGATTTCGCGCTAAAGGCCAGCGCCAACCTCGCGCTCGCCTAGCTGGCCCTCCCAGGCCAATGGTCTACCATCGAACTAATGGCTGCACATCCCGGCGCGGCGGAACCGCCCAAGCCGCCCATCCCTGGCGTTCAGAACCTCATCGCCGTCGGCTCCGGCAAAGGAGGCGTAGGAAAGACCACGGTGTCCGTGAATCTGGCCATTGCGCTCACCCAGCTCGGCCGCAAGGTCGGTCTGCTAGACGCCGACGTCTACGGCCCCAATGTGCCGCTCATGATGGGTCTGCGCGCCACCCCGCATGCCCTCGGCGAGCGGATCCAGCCGCTCGAGAAATATGGCATCCGCGTCATGTCCATGGGCTTTCTCAACCCCGGCGACAAGCCGCTCATCTGGCGCGGCCCCATGCTGCACAGCGTAATCCAGCAATTCCTGCGCAACGTGGATTGGGGCGAGCTCGACTACCTGCTCATCGACCTTCCGCCCGGCACCGGCGACGTGCAGCTCTCGCTGATCCAGACCGCGCCGCTCACCGGCGCCATCGTGGTGACCACGCCCTCGGAGGTTTCACTCGAGGATGCCCGCAAGGCCGTGCACATGTTCCATCAGGTGCGGGTTCCGGTTCTGGGCATCGTGGAGAACATGAGCTATCTGAAGTGCCCGCACTGCGGGGAACAGGTGGACGTGTTCAGCACCGGCGGCGGCCTCCGCACCGCGCAAGCCATGGACATCTTCTTTCTGGGCAGCCTGCCGCTCGACCCACAGGTGCGCATCGGAGGCGACAGCGGCAATCCGGTCGCCCTGGCCGGCGAAAACAATCCGCACGCCCGCGACTTTCTGGCCCTCGCCCGCGAAGTGGAAACGCGCGTGGATCTGGTAAAGGCCGAGCGCAAACCGACCATCGAAGTAGCCGACTGAGAACAATTGGCCACGAATGAACACAAATAAGAGGGCGCTTTCGGATCCGTGTTAATTCGTGTGTATTCGTGGCTACAACCAATACTCCCAGCGCCCCCCCAGGATCACCCACGCGCACAGAACGGCGTTGGTCACCGCATGGGCCAGAATGCAATCGCCCAGGCTCTTCGTGCGAATCATCCACCAGTTGTAAAGAATGCCAGCGGCCAGGCCGACGTCCCAATACGGCCCGTGCTCGGAAGCGAACATCAGCGCGGTAATCCAGAACGACCACGGCGCGTAAGCGCCCATCGGAACCTTGCGGAAATCCGCGTTAATCAGCCATCGCATCAGCCACCCCCGCCAGAACAGCTCCTCCACAATGGGCACAATCACCACCGCGCGAAGAACGCGAAACGTCAGCACGAAGGGATCGTTCCGCAGCGCGCCGGCGAGGGTGCTTCGCGCCGCCCCCGTCACGGCGTTTCGAAAAAGCCAATACTGCCGGTAGTGCGGGAACAGCAAATCGGGCGCCACCCATATGACGAACACCGCCACGCCCAGCGCCAGCGTGGGCAGCAGCCGCCGCGGCCGCAGTTCGATCACCGGCCGCGAGAAAAAAACAAGTATCGCGGCCAGCACCACAACGCGTAGCGGGAAGTCCACGCGCGCCGGCAGCGGAATCAGATTCTGTAAGGCAAGAAAACCGAAGAATACGGCGAACGGAACCACGTAGCGCGCGGTGGTTTCACGGTTCGGTTGAAGTCCCAATCAGCCGATCTTCCCCATCAATTCCCGAATCCGTGCCTGGTCAGCGGGGGTCGGCTTCAGCGCCAGCGCCGTGGAAAGCTCTTTCTTCGCGCTGGGCTTGTCGCCCTTTTGAAAGAGCGCCAGCGCGAGGTGATAGTGATAGAGCGGATTGTTGGGCCGCTTGTCCACCAGTTCGCGCTCCATCCGCAGAGCCTCGTCAGTGAGGTTCTTGCGAACGTATACCAGAGCCAGCGTGTCCTGCACGTCGATATCGTCCGGCATCTTCTGCCGGGCCTGCTCGGCCAGCGAGAGAGCGCGGTCGAGATCCACTTGCTCGTCCGCTTTGATGTAGGCGAGATTGTTCATGGCCGCCGCGTTTTGCGGATCCAGCTTGAGCGCGCTCTCATAGCTGGAGCGCGCCATGTCGGTCTGGCCGGACTGGCCGTAGGCCGCGCCCAGCTCAACCATCGGTGTTGCGTCGTTAGGCATAAGCTTGCTTGCCTCCGTGTAGCTGGCCACCGCGCCTTTATAGTCGCCCTTTCCCTCCTGCGCCGTTCCTATTCTTGAATACACCTGCGCTTTTCCGGAAGCCGTCAGGCCGGAGCCTCTGTCAAGCATCTGACGGAAAACGCCGATCGCCTCGTCGTATTTCCTGGCGTTCATCTCGACGTTGGCCAATGCGAAACGCAGCATGAGACTGTTGGGGTTCGCGGCCGATTGCCGGCTCAGCATCTGGATCGCGTCGGCAGTCTTGCCTTCGGCCACCTTCAGATCCACCAGTTCCATGAACGCGCGCGGGTCCGTGGACTGCCCCTTCTCAAGGATCGCCTCTGCCTGCGCAAACTTCTTCTCGGCGATATACACCCGGGCGAGCTGTAATTGGGCGTCCTCAATGTTGGGGTTGATGGCCAGCACCTGGTCGAGTTCCGCCTCGGCCTTGTCGTATTCGCCCATCCTGGCCAGCGCGTCCGTGCGCATCAGACGGGCGCGCAGATTTCCCGGTTCCGTTCTCAGGACGTCGTCGGCAAGCTGGGTCACCCGCGCGTATTCCCGTCCCTCCATGTCCACCTGCGCCAGAAGAAGACGCGCGGGAGTGAATGTGAACCGCCCGCCCTGGAATGCCTGTTCCAACTGATTGCGCGCCTGATCGAGCTCTTTGAGTTTCCTGGTTGGGTCCGCGTCCCCGGCGTCCAGATTCGCTTTGGCGACATACGCGCGCGCCAGATGATAGCGCAGCATCGGGGTCGCCGGAACGCTCGGATACTTGCCGATGAGCGGACCCAGATCGTCAATGGCTCTCTGCAACTGGTCCGGCTTCCCGGTCTGAATACCGATGATCGCGCTCAGCGCAATGGCTTCCGGATCATCCGGATTGGCCTTCAAAATCTCCCCGGCCAGGCTCGACGCCTCGTCCGTGCGGCCCTTCACCACCAGCGTCTCAACGCGGCGCTTTTGGTAGGCGGTCTTGTTCTTCGCGTCCACAGACTCGCCCTTGGTAAAGGCCTGCAGCGCGGCGTCCGCATCGCCGTTGGTCAGATAGTAGCTGCCCACCAGCATCCATCCGTCCGGATAGGAGTTGGCGTTGGATGTCAGGCGGGCAAGCGTGGCTTCCACCGCGTCGCGACGCCCGGTGGCCTGATAGAATCGCGCCAGCTCGATGACATACGGACCAACCTTGGGGTTGTTGGCAATCTTCTCCACCAGCACGGCCTCGGCATCGCCGACACGCTTGTGGATGAGATAATACCGGACCAGAAAATCATAAATCTCGCCATCTTGTTTTTGATGGGAGATCATTTCCCTGGCCAGCGACTCCGCTTCCGGAGCGTGCTCGCCGGCACTGTAGATTTCGCACAGCGTCAGCACCACGGCGGGTTGCCAGGGGCGCGAGCGATTCGCCGTTTCGAAGTCCTTCTGAGCCTCCGCCGTATTATTTTCCATCAGCGCCACATAGCCGGCCAGCCGAAGCCCGTCGAAGGAGTTCGGATCGCGCTTCAGCAGGCCTTTCGCAAGCTCTTTAGTCTCGGCAAGGCTCTCTTTGGGGTGCGTGCTGCTGAAGAGATAGCTGGCAAGATACAAGTCGGCCAGGTTTGCCGCGGCATCGCTATTCGCCGGATCCAGCTCGACCGCCCTCTGATAGGACGACAATGCCTCGCCCCACGCGCCCAGCTTTGCGTCCACCAGGCCCAGCCGGTACCACGCGTCGCCAAATTTCCGGTCCTTCTGCAGCGCCTTCCGGTACATAATGGACGCTTCCTTGTACTTGGCGCGATCGAAATACTTGTTGCCGGTCGCGACCAGCGATTTCGGATCGCGGCTGCAACTGGCCAGCAGTAGCAGCAGCGGCAGCAAAAGGAATGGAAGTTTGCTGACTTTCATACGGTTTCCACAAGACACTTCAGCACAGTGAGGCGCCTCGCTCAAGCCCGGTAGCGTGCGTCATAGATAGCTCCAACGTCAATTGTTGCATGGAAATGGCTTAAGGCTGCAGCGCCGCCGAGAGCCTGCCCGTCTGCCGCAGCAGCGTGAGCCGGGCCCGCTCCACCGCATACTCGCTTTGATAAAAGGCGATCCATTTCTCCTGTTCCACGAACCTGGCGTCGTCCACCTGGCGGCTGGTAGCCCGGCCCTCATCCAATTGCGCCAGCAGAATGGAGAGCTGTTCGCGCGCCACGTCCAGATCCAGCCGCGCCACCGTTCGCGCTTCTTCTTCCTGCTTCAACTCTCCATAGCTCTTACGGGTGTCCGCGGCAATGCGGCTGCGGGCATTGTTCATCTGTATGCGCGCTTTCGCCATGTCGTCTTCCGCCTGTGACGCGGCCCCTCCGGCCGCGGAGCCGACGAGCAGGGGTATCTTGAACGAGAGACCCAGTTCGGCGTTATTTCGTTGGAATTTCGTGAAATAACCCTCGTAATTATACTTGGCGAACAGCGCATACTGGGCTACCAGATCCACTTGTGGAAGCCGCTGCGCCTTTTGTTCCATTACCCCGAAATTCGCCGCCTGCAGCTGCGACTGGAGCAATCGCAACTCCCGGCTGTTGCGCAACGCCGTCTCCACCGCGGCATCCTCGCTTTCTGGCAGGCTCTGTTCCAATCCGGTCGCCGGGTCCTCCCCGGAAGGAACAGGGGCGGCGCGGACGCGGTCGGTGTCGGGGAAACCCAGCACCGTTGCCAGCGCCGCTTCGGTGTAATCCTGGTCGGCCGCCGCGCCATGGCCTCGCAGTTGGGCGCGCGCCAGGTTCAGCTCCGCGCGTTTGCCTTCAATGGGTAACTCGTATCCCTGGCTGACCCGGGCCCGCATAGCCTCGGCCGCGCCGGTCGTCGCCTCCACTTCCTGTCCGGCGAACTCCGCCGTGCGCGCTGCCTGCGCGGCGTCCACATAGAGCGAGGCCACGCGAAACAGCACTTCATCGGTTTTCGACTGCGTGTCAATCCCCGCGCCGCGCGCGTTCTCCCGCGCTCGCGCCACCTCCCAGCTCTGCGGTCGGTTGAACAGCGACATCACCGTTTGCGCTTCGAAGATGGACGGCGGTTGGCCGTTGACGGCGCTCGGGTAGCCCCACGTCTTGGCCGCACCGCTTCCGGCAAACACTTTGGGCGTGAACGGGTCGTGCACAATCCGGACCGCCGCCTGTGCTTTTTGCTCGTCCAACCGCGCCACCATCACGTCGGGACTCTGCTTCTGCGCCAGGTCCAGCGCTTGTCGCAGGGTGAGCGTACGCACTTCGGCAAAGGCCGAAAGGGCCGTAAACAGGATGAAAATGCTTCGGTGTAACACGCTAACAGAATACCGCGCGTCAGCGTTGTTATCCTCCCGCGGTGTTATCCTCCCGCGTTGTTATCCTTATTGAACAGTGGGTTCCTCGGAAAACATCGGCCGGCACGTTGCCGTCGCCAGCATGGTGGTGAGCGCCCTGCTGGCCGCCCTCAAGATCACCGTGGGAATCCACGCCAATTCGACCGCCGTCGTCTCCGACGGTTTTGAGTCGGCCGCCGACGTGTTCACCTCCGGCCTGGTGTTTCTGGGTCTGCTGGTGGCCTCCAAGCCGCCGGACCGCGAACACCCCTATGGGCACGGTCGTTTTGAGATTCTCACCGCGCTGGCCGTTGGCGCCATCCTGACCGCTTCCGGGGTGGTGATCGCGTGGCACGCTCTCGATCAATTGGGCGTCGCTCGCCAGGCGCCGGCGCTCCTCGCAGTCTGGCCCCTGCTGATTTCCATTGCGGCGAAGGCCGCGCTGGGAATGGTGAAACGGCACTACGGCCGAAGTATCCGCAGCGCCGCGCTGGTGGCCGACGCCTCCAACGACGCCATGGATGCGCTGTCGGCAGGCACCGCGCTCTTTGCTATCGGTCTTGCCATATGGAAACCCGCGAGTCTTGCCGCCGCCGACAACATTGGCGGGTGTGCCGTCGGCATCATCGTGCTCGTGCTGGGCATTCGCGTGATGCGCGACACCGTGTTCCAGTTGATGGACACCATGCCCGACGACCGCCTGATGGGCCAGGTCCGCGACGTGGCCCTCACCGTCCCGGGCGCGCTGGGCATCGAAAAATGCTTCGCCCGCAAGACCGGGCTGCAATACCACGTGGACTTGCACCTCGAAGTGGACCCCGCTCTTACCGTGCTGGAGTCCCACGACATCGCCACTGCCGTGCGCGAGCAGGTTCGCGAGCGTCTGGACTGGGTAGCGGACGTCCTCGTGCACGTGGAGCCGCACGGCCTCGACGTCATTGACAAGATTCGCCCGCGCTCCGGGGCTCTCCCACGAGGGTGGCGCTGATGGAGAACGCCGAGATCGCGCGCTTGTTTTCGGAAACCGCGGATCTCATGGAGATCGCGGCGGAAGACGGTTTCCGCATTCGCAGCTATCGCAACGCCGCCTCCGTGATTCTGGGATATCCGGAACGCGTGTCCGATATCGTCGCCAATCCGGAGCGCCAGGTCACGGATATTCCCGGCGTCGGAAAAGGCCTGGCCGCGGTGCTGGAGGAGGTGGTGGAGCGCGGCTCATTCGAGCGGCGGGATCTGCTGCTGGCAAAATACCCGCCCACGGCTTTGGAGCTGCTGAAAATCCAGGGCCTCGGGCCCAAGAGCATCGCTCTGCTGTTCGAGCATTATCGCGTGAGCACCGTAGACGACCTCGAGCGCATCTGCCGCGAACAGAAACTGCGCGATCTCCCGCGTATGGGCGCCAAGCTGGAAGAGAAGGTGCTTCGCTCCATCGCGCAATACCGCCAGAGCGCCGGCCGCTTCCTGCTGAACTTCGGCCACCAGACGGTGAGCGAGCTGACGCCGTGGCTTGCGGAGACGCCGGGCGTAGAGAAAATCACGGCGGCGGGAAGCCTCCGGCGCGGCCGCGAGACCATCGGCGACATCGATCTGCTGGCCACCGGTCCGGGCGCGGCGGCATCTCTGGATCGCTTCGTGCAGCATCCGCGCGTCTCCGAAGTGCTGGGCAAGGGCGCTAACAAAGCCAGCGTGAAATTCGGCCTGGAGGGTATTCAGGTGGACCTGCGCGCGCTGCCGTCGGAAAGCTTCGGCGCCGCGCTACAGTACTTCAGCGGAAGCAAGGAACACAATGTCTCGCTGCGCACCCGCGCAATCAAGATGGGCCTCTCGCTCAACGAATACGGCCTGTTTCGCATTGAGGGCGAGGCGCGCGTGGCCGGCGGGACCGAAGAGCAAATCTACGAAGCGTTGGGCTTGCCGTGGATTCCGCCGGAGCTGCGCGAGAACAGTGGCGAGCTGGATGCCGCGCTGGAAGGCCGCCTTCCCACGCTGGTGCGTTCCACCGACATTCGCGGCGACCTGCACATGCACACCACCGAGACCGACGGGCGCGCCACGCTGGAAGAAATGGCCGAAGCCGCGCGCGGGTTCGGCTATGAGTACATCGCCATCACCGATCACTCCAAGGCTCTGGCCATGGCCAACGGCCTCGATGAGGAACGGGTGGTCGCGTTCGCTAAACGGGTGCGCGAAATGGATCAAGCCGCGCTGGGTATTCGCGTCTTCTCCGGCCTCGAATGCGACATCCGCCGTGATGGATCGATGGACATCGCCGAGGATGCTCTGGCCGAGCTCGATTTCGTCATCGGAAGCGTGCACAGCTACATGAATCTGGAAGCGGCGGAGATGACCGGCCGGTTGTTGCGCGCGCTGGAATCGCCGTCCATCCGGCTGCTCGGACACGGCACCGGGCGCGTCTTATTGCATCGCGATCCGTTTCCGTTCGATTTCGACGCGGTGGTTAATGCGGCGGTGAAGCGCGGCGTCTGGCTGGAGATCAATGCCAGCCCCGAGCGCCTGGATCTCGGTGGCCCGCAGGTGCGCGCCGCGAAGTCCCGTGGAGCGAAGTTCGTCGTGAACACCGACGCCCATCATCCAAAGCACTTGCTCAACATGCCCTACGGGGTCATGATGGCGCGGCGCGGATGGCTGGAAGCGGGGGACGTCATGAACACCCTCCCTCTGGCCGAATTCACCAGGGCAATCCGAAAAACATGAAGACCATTTCCTCCGAAGAGAAGCTGCGAACCTCCGTATTCCGCATCACGGAGGACCGTGCCATTGACCCCGACGGATTTGAGATCCGCCGCGCCATCGTGCAGCACGGCGGCTCCGCGGTGATGTTGGCCGCCGACGAGAAACAGCGCGTGCTGCTGGTGCGCCAGTATCGCCTGCCCGCCCGCCAGTCCTTGTGGGAGTTGCCCGCCGGCCGGCTGGATCCGGGCGAAACGCCGCTGCGGGCGGCCAGACGCGAACTGGCGGAGGAGACCGGCTATCGCGCGAAAAAGTGGAAAAAGCTGGTGTCATTCTTCCCCAGCCCGGGATTTCTGGCCGAGCGCATGACCATTTTCGTGGCCACCGGCCTGATTGCGGGCGAGCCGCACAATATGGAAGACGAGCGGATCACCACGCGCTGGTTTACCCGTAAGGAATTGGATGACTTGATCCGCCGCGGCCGCATCATCGACGGTAAGACTATTCTGGGCTTCCTGGTATGGAGCAAACTCCGTTAGAATTCAATTTGAAGGATATGTACGACGACGAAGTCGCACAGTGCCCCGACTGCGGAACAACCCGCCTGGTGATCCGCAAGAAACGCGACCGGATCGACCGTTATCAGGGTGGCGTGGTGGCGTGGTGGCGCAAGAAAATGGGCGCGACCCTGTATCACTGCATTTTCTGCCGGCTCCAGTTCTATAGCAGGTTGCCGCTGGCCGTTGCGCCCGCCGAATACGATGACGTCCGGGCAGCGGACGTCGCCGCTCTCGATCAGCAGAACTGACAACGCATGACCGTGGGGCAGGGCCATGCCCTGCCGACCGATGTGGGGCAGGATTGCATCCTGCGGCCGACCTTTTCAATCGGCCTGCGCACGGCACAACCCTGCCCCACGTACCGTGTGCAACCACTCGGCGAGCTGCGCCAAAGCGCGGCCACGGTGGCTGACGCGCATCTTATCCGCCAGAGGCGCCTCCCCAAAGGTGCACCCGAAAGGCGGATAGAAGAACAGCGGATCGTACCCGAAACCGCTCGTCCCGCGCGGCTCTTCAATCAGCGTGCCTTCCACCTCGCCGCGAAACGTCGCCAGCCGTTCGCCGCGGCGCGCCAGTGCGATCACGCAAACGAAGCGCGCCGCCCGATTGGCCACGCCGCGCATTCGTTCCAGAAGTAGCCGATTGTTAGCGTCATCGGTGGTCCCCGGCCCGGCGTATCGCGCCGAATAGACACCCGGCGCACCGTCCAGCGCGTCCACCGCCAGACCCGAATCGTCGGCGAACACCAGCTCATCGCAGAATTGCGAATAATACAAGGTCTTTTCGATCGCGTTCGCTTCGAACGTCACGCCCGTTTCTTCCGGAGGCGCGATGCCGGCCAGTCCCGGCAGTGGCTCCACATCCACCTGCCCTGCCAGCGCGAGCTGAAATTCGCGGAGTTTTCCGGCGTTGGACGTGGCGCAGTAAATCTTCACACCGCCGCGGCCAGCACCCGCTTCTGCAATTCGATCAGCTCGCCGATACCGGCCCGCGCCAATCCCAGCAACGTCGCCAGCCGTTCGTCGTCGAAAGGCACCTTTTCGGCGGTGGCCTGCACCTCAACGAACTTCCCCGAGCCGGTCATCACCAGGTTCATATCCACATCGGCCTGGGAGTCTTCCTCGTAGCATAGATCCAGCATGGGCGTTCCCGCGACGATTCCGGCGCTGGTGGCGGCCACGTGGTCGCGCAGCGGCGAAGCGCGCAGCGTACCAAAGCGCACCAGCCGTTGAATAGCGATGGCCAGCGCCACGTAGGCGCCGGTGATGGCCGCCGTTCGCGTTCCGCCGTCGGCCTGCAGCACGTCGCAATCAATCACTACGCTGCGCTCGCCAAGCTTCTCCATGTCCACAACCGCCCGCAGCGAGCGTCCGATCAGCCGCTGAATCTCGTGCGTGCGGCCCGATGGACGCCCCCGCGTCACCTCGCGCGGTGTGCGCGTGACGGTGGCCCGAGGCAGCATGGAATACTCCGCCGTGATCCAGCCTTTGCCGCTGCCGCGCAGGAATTGCGGAACGCCTTCCTCCACCGACGCTGTGCAGAGCACGCGCGTGTTGCCGGCCTCGATGAGCGTGGAGCCCTCGGCCGTGGCCAGATAGTTCGGTTCAATGCGCACTGCCCGCAACTGGTCCGGGCGGCGTTGGTCGGATCTCATTGGGCTCCCTGAAATGCGTAGTAAACGAGAAGGATGAAGAGGAGCAGGCCCAGAGCCAAAACGATAAGGCAGGGCGCGCCGCCTCGCCAGGTGGCCGAGGTCGCACCGGTCTTCTTCGCTCCCCGCGACGCTTTGAATTTTGCCATGGATGTCGCTGAAACTTTAGTGTGGCATACCCACGCGCGCCCAAACCACGAATGAACACCAAGGAGCGCGAATATGAGCTTTCTTCTTCATTCGTGTGCATTCGTGGCCATCAGCCTGTCAGCGCCCCACGTCCCCCACCAGCCGCGCCGCCTCGCGAAAAAAACGCTCCAGCGCCAGCAGCGTTCTGGGCTCCAGATCGCGCAACGTGATGGCCACCACATCGCGTCCGCGCTGCTCCAGCGCTCGAATGGTCGCCAGAAATTGCGCGCGATGGTAGTCCGGCGAGTAATCGAGTCCCGGAACCGTCTCCGCCTTGTCCGGCAGCAGAATCGTGGAGAAGCACCGTCCGTGGCCGATGATCATCTCGTGATACGAGTGGTTCACGGCCGGCCCCTCATATACGTCGGCGGGCATGCGCAGCCGCGACCGGAACAGCAGTTCGGCGGCGCGGCTCAGCGTCTTGCCGAGAGCGCGTCCCTGCGGCGCATACCGCGTGTCCCCAAAGAAAGTGAACTCGCCGTATTCCACCCGGCCGTCCGCCACCAGCCGGCTCAGCATGGCCGCGTAGAGGGCGGGTGCGGTGGTGTTGTCCTCCACGTCGCACTCCTGATTGCCCCAGTGCAGCGTGACCCCGCCGATCCATTTTCGCTGCGTGGCGCTGTTGCGAAACTGGCTCCAATCCGCGGTCTTCTCTATGCCCCCGGCGCGTTTCGCCTTTTCGTGGATGCGGTTCGCCAGAGCCTTGTACAGCTCAACGCCGGGCTGCGTCACGAAATTCATGCCGCGCAGCCACGCCAGACCAAACAGCGTGTGGTGCATGAACTGCATGTAGCGCGAAAGGCCGGCGCCGCGGTCGAAGGTAACGCTGGCCAGCGGGTACCCGATGCGCCGAACCATGGCCAGCTTTTCCGCCTCAGCCAGCTTCTCGCCCTTGCGATGCACGGCGACGAACGCGCGATCCTGCCGCTCGTCTTTCGGAGGATGGTAATTGGGCAGCCGCAGCTTCTCGCCGATGACAATCTTGATTCCCAGTTCTTCGCTCTTCCCCAGGCTCTCTTCGAAATCCTGCTTGGTCCACAGCCCGGCCGGCTGCCACGCCTCGGGAAGCGTCAGCGTTACCTTGTCGCGCCCGGCGAGACCCTGCGCATGCAGGAACGCCGCCAGCTTCCAGGCAACGTCAATCTCCTCCGCGCTCAAATCCGTCGCGGCCATCCACGCGGCCACATCGTTACCGCATAGCGCCAACGGATAGAGGCTGCCACGCGTCAACGGCCCGCTGTGCCGGCCCGCGGTGGTGTTGGCGCCATCGAGCTGCAGCTCCACCCTCCGATACCCGCGACGGGCCGCGAACTGTTCCAGCAGAGACCCGGCCATTGTCATGTACAGAAAATTCGCGGCGGGATCCACGCCGTGCTTCTCATACAGCTTCGCGAGCTGTTCCAGGTTGAGCACTGGCTCGAATGAAGTGACCCCCATGGCCATGGCCACCACCAGCGTGCTGGCCAGCACATCGCGCAGCGGCCGCGTCGAATGTTTCTGCATCTCCGCCAGAATGTGTTTCAGCCGGGCCGGGTCGGTGGAATCGAGCACATAACAACGCACGCCGTGGTTCAGCAGCCCGACGCCGCCGTACATGTTCTTGTCTTCGGCGGAGCCGCCCATCCCCACCCAAATGAGAAAGCGAAGCCGTGTTCCATGCGCGCGCTGCATGCCGGCGCGGATCTCGTCCAGTTCGGTGGCAATCGTTCCCGCCCATTCCGGATGGCTCGCCGCCTGCCACCCCAGGCTGAGGACGCCATATCCATTCCGGGTGACGCGGCCCGCTCCGTCAATTTCCATGCCCAGCGGGATCAGGCGGTTCCGCGATGGATCGAGCGAGGCCAGACCTTTGCGGCGCACGCGGGAATCGAGCACCTTGAGCCGCTCCACCAGCTTCTCCCCGGCAAGGTCGCGATAGTATCGTTCCGCTTCCGAGCTGTCGTTGAAGAGAGAGATCTGCACGCCGGTAACGTTTCAGCATACACCTCCCGCCGGATTTATCAACGGCAAATGGTCACTTCAGTGGAAAACGCAGCCACGCGCTGCCAGGCGTCCTCGCGGTTCTGCTCGATCAGCCATGACTCCGTCCGTGCATCGGGACGCAGGCGCCAGGCGGCGGCGTTTTCTTTGGCGCGGTCGCCGGGGAAGCCCAGGGGCGAGCCACTCGCCTGCAAAAGCTCCCAGTTCGCGCCGCCATTCGTGGTGCGGTAGAGTTCGTAGCGCTTGCCCACGCCGCGATCCACCAACATCGTTCCCGCCTTCGCCGATTCGAACCAGAATTGTTGAATCGATCCCGGCTGTCCTTCCTCGAAGAGCGGCTGCGCGGCCCACGTCTTTCCGCCGTCTGCGGTCATCAGCAGGAAAGGATCGCGCGCCACCGTCTGCACGTTCTCGCCGGCGATCCAGCCATGCTCGAAATCGATGAACTCTATTTCGTCGAGCGCCGTATACGGGAGGCGCTTCCACGCTTCGGCCCAGGTGTGTCCGCCATCTTCGGTAACCAGCAGGATGGACGCCAGCGTCACGCTTGCTGTGTGCAGGTTCCCGCTCACGAACACGCGGCTGCCGCTGCTTTCCACGCCGCTCAGTTCGAGAAACACTGCGCAGGGTTCGTCCTCGCCGCAGTCGAGGCCAGCATCGCGCAACTCATCTGGAACGCAGGCATAGGGCACCTGCATGGGCGCGCCTTTGTTCTCCAGAGGAGCGTCGGCTGCCCGGCCCAGCGATGCAACCAGAAAGAGCGTGAGCAGTACGATGCAACCGAATCGCCAGGCAGGGCGCGGCCCGGCCCCACATGGCGGAGCCACAACCCAACCCGGGTTGCGAAGGCGCGTTGCGAACTGGTCCGGTGTCCGCACGACTATTCATGGTATCCAGTAAGCGTGGTGTCGCGGCGCGGATTCCTGCTGGCCATGGCGTCTGCGCCGGGCTCTTCCGGCGCGCCACCCGCCGGTGTTGTCCTGATTGTTGCCGATCGCGAAGCGCCGGTCACCGCGGCGCCCGGCGCTTCCCTCACGCGTTGCTATGCCGCCGATCCGGCGAGCGTTCGCGGACGCGACGCCATTCTCCGCGGACGCTTCCCACACCTCCTCGGCGGCATGACCTTGCCCGAAGCACTCGCCGGCGCCGGATGGCAAAGCGCTCCGTCATTGTCATCTGCCCTGAAAGCGGGAGGCCGATTCTGTTCCGTAATCGAAGCTCCGGCGGACACCGGCGCCTCCAGCCTGCGATCGGCCTCCGGCCTCCTCGAACAAGCCGGCGCCCTCAATGACACTCTGGTCGTCTTCACCGCCACGCGCGGCGGCGACGAGGAAACGTGGTCCGAAAAGTCCACCCGCGTCCCTCTGCTGTTTCAATGGCCGCGCCGGATCGCGGGCGCCGAATTGGACCTGCTCGCCTCCGCGGTGGACGTGATGCCGACCGTTCTCGGCCTGTGCGGCGTGCCCCCGCCGGATCGTGTGCAGGGGCAGGATCTTTCGCCGTCGCTGCTGCACCCCGGTGGCGCGCGCCCCGAATCCATTTACTCCGAAGGCCGCCTCGGCACGCCTCAGTCGTGGCGCATGATCGTTCGCGGCCTCGACAAGCTGGTGTTTACGCCGGGACTGAACATTCTGCGCCTCTACAATCTCGGGCAGGACCCCGGCGAGACCACCGACCTCTCCAACAAACAATCCGCCGAACGCAAGTGCGACGAACTCCGCGCCATTGCCGCCGATTGGATGCGCCGCCTGGGCGACCTCACCGATCCCTCCGGCTTGAAGCGAAGGTGAGCGCTACAATCGAATCAAACACAAAATGCTTCGAGCCGCGTGTGTTCTTCTGGTGACCTCCACTGTGTTCGCACAAAAACTGCCCTTCGACGTGAATGCCCTGCTGAAGATCGCGCGCATCAGCGATCCTCGCGTCTCTCCGGACGGAAAACTCGTCGCCTTCACCGTGCAAACGGTGGACCTGGACGAGAACCGGAAGCCTACGGCGATCTGGCTGGTGCCGGTGAACGGCGGCGCCCCGGCCCAGATCACCCATCAAGGGTCGGTGAACGAACGGCCGCGCTGGTCTCCGGATTCCAAACGCATCGCCTTCGTGTCCAATCGCGGCGGAACCTCGCAGATATGGCTGATGGATGCCGGCGGGGGAAATGCGAACCAGGTGACCAATCTGTCCACTGAGGCGGACGGCGTTCTCTTCGCGCCCGACGGCAAGCATTTGGTATTCACCAGCAAGGTTTATCCAGATTGTCACGACGAAGCCTGCAACAGCCACCGCCTCGACGCCGATAAGAATGCAAAGGTGCAGGCCCGGGTGTATGACACGCTCCTGTACCGGCACTGGACCGAATGGCAGTCCGCGCGGCGCTCGCATCTGTTCTCCGTGGAGCTGGCCGGCGGCAAGGTGATTGACCTCACTCCAGGCGACCGCGACGTGCCGCCCTTCTCTCTCGGAGGACCCGACAACTACGCCATTTCACCGGATTCCACCGAGGTCTGCTTCGCCATGAACGCCGATCCAGTGCCTGCCACCAGCACCAACACGGATCTGTTCGTGGCGCCTCTGAACGGCGGCGAGGCAAAGAAGATCACCTCGAATCCCGGCGCCGATGAGAGCCCGCAATATTCTCCCGATGGCAAATATCTGGCCTGGCGGAGCCAGTCGCGTGCCGGCTACGAGAGCGATCGCTGGCAGCTCATGGTGCTGGAACGCGCCACCGGCACCGCCGTAAGCCTCACCGAACCCCTGGACCGCTCCATCGATTCGTTCGCGTGGTCGCCCGACTCAGCGCACCTCTTCTTCACATATGTCGACCGCGGACGGCAACACATTCACGTAATCCCGGCGGCGGGAGGCGGAAGCCGCGAGGTCACCAGCGGCAACGTCAGCATGGACGACATGCAGCTCAGCCCGGACGACAAGACCATGATTTACACCCAGCAAAGCGGGTCCAGCCCGGTGGAGATCTTCCGCGCCTCCTCCAGCGGCGGCCCGCCCGTGGCGCTCACTCACTTGAACGACGCGCTGCTGGCGAACTACCAGTTGACCCCTCTCGAGGAGCACTGGGTAGATGGCGCCGACAACACGCGTGTCCACGCCCTCGTTGTGAAGCCGCCGGATTTTCACGAAGACCGCAAATATCCCGTGCTCTTTCTCATCCACGGTGGCCCGCAGGGCGAATGGGGCGAGGAATGGAGTTATCGCTGGAACGCGCAGGTGTTCGCCGCCGCCGGATACCTGGTGGTGATGCCCAACCCGCGCGGCTCGGTTGGGTACGGACAGAAGTTCACCGACGACATCAACGCCGACTGGGGCGGCAAAGCGTACGACGACTTCATGGCCGTGGTGGACTACGCCGCGGGGCTCCCCTACGCCGATTCAACGCGGATGGGCGCGGCCGGCGCCTCCTATGGCGGCTACATGATCGACTGGATGCTGGGTCACACGGACCGCTTCCGCGTCTTCGTTTCCCACGCTGGCGTCTTCGATTTACGCAGCATGGCCGGCGCGACCGAGGAGTTGTGGTTCCCGCTGTGGGAATTCCAGGGAATGCCGTGGGACAACCCCGATATGTACGCGAAGTGGTCGCCCAGTTACTTCGTGAAGCAGTTCAAAACGCCCACGCTGGTGGTGGCGGGCGAGCTCGATTTCCGCGTGCCCTACACGCAATCGCTCCAGCTTTTCACCGCCCTGCAAACGCAGAAGGCGCCGTCCAGGCTGATCGTGTTCCCCGATGAGGGCCACTGGGTGCTCAAGCCGCTGAACTCGGCATTCTGGTACAAGAACGTGCTGGAATGGATCGGCGAGTGGATCAACAAGCCGCCGGCGAATTAGTGGCTGTCCGCATCCGCCGCGCCTAACCGAACCGCGAGGGTTACCGAGCGGCTGCGAATCGCCATCCCCGTGGTCCACCAGGCGTCGTCCATTAGCTCACTGACCCTGGATCTTCGGCTTCTCCTGCTGCCGCTTCTCATCGATCTGCTTCTGCATCTTCGACGTCATCTCCTGGAGATGCGGCATGATATCGGCCATCAGGCCCTGCATCATCGCAATGGATCGCTGCATCAACTGTGGCGTCTTGTCCAGAAAAGCCTGCCCGCCCGGGGACTTGTAGAAGGCCACCACCTGCCGCAACTCATCTTCGGTGAAGACATCCGCGTACATATCGATGAACTGCGGCTTCAGCTTTGCCCAGTCGAGCCTTTCCCGCAGGTAGCCATCAGATCCTGGTTCATCTGGTCCGACGCGGACTTCATGTCCGGAGGAATGTTCATGGCATCCACTTGCTGTTGCATCGACGTGGACACCTGCTGCATGGTCTGGTCGATCAGTTTTTCGGACCGCATCACCGTCAGCAACTCGTCTGCGAGCGCCCGTTTGTCCTGATCGGCGGCAACGCCGGCCGGCAGAAACAAAGCCGCAACAACCAACATCCGCACAGCAAACATGTCAGTACCTCTCCATGCCATTGTCGTACAGTAACCCTTGATGATCACGAAAATGCGCTGGCGATGTTGTGCCGTATTCGCCGCGGCGCTGTTGGCCGTTCTGGCGCCTTTCGCCAGACCAGCCGGACCTGATTCGTTCCGCTTCGAGATTCTTGGCGACCGCACCGGCGAGGCCCAGCCCGGCGTGTACGAAGAGGCGTGGCGCGAAGCGGCGGCCGATCATCCCGCCTTCTTGCTCACCGTCGGCGACACCATCCAGGGCGGCGACGATGCCACCGCTCGCTCCCAATGGATCGCCATGGAGCAGATCCTGCAGCCCTGGAGCAGGTTTCCCCTGTATCTAACGCCCGGCAATCACGACATCTGGTCGGCCGAATCCGAGGCGCTGTTTCGCGAGTACGCCCACCGTGCCCCGCATTACTGCTTCGACTATGGCCCCGCGCACTTCACCGTTCTGGATAACAGCCGTACCGAGCAGTTCTCCGCCGGCGAACTGGCCTTCCTCGAACAGGACCTCCAGGCCCACGCGTCCCAGCCGTTGAAGTTCGTCATCTCCCACAAGCCCTCCTGGCTGATCGACGCGGTGATGGGCAATGCGGATTTCCCGGTGCAGCGCCTGGCGAAGAAATACGGCGTGCGCTTCGTCATTGCCGGCCATCTGCATGAGATGCTGCACACCGAGGTCGACGGCGTCTCCTACGTTTCCATGGCCAGCTCGGGCGGACACCTGCGCGCGTCGAAGAAGTACGAAGACGGCTGGTTCTTCGAGCATACGCTCGTGAACGTGTCGGGTAGCGACGTTCACTTCGAGATTCACGAACTCCAGGCCCCCTACGGGCAGGGACGGGTCACCGTGCTGCGGGACTGGGGAATCGCCGGCCTCGCCGACAAACGGCACTAGCGAAAGCGTAGCTATGTGTCTGCAGGTGCGTTACCGAACCGCGACGGTGACGGAGCGGGCACCAGATGGCCTTTTTCAGCATCCTGCCTGCCTCGCCCGCCGCCCTGGCGAAATTGCCGCCACAGTGCAGGAAATTCCTTCCATCACACTCGCGCCCGCCTTCAAAATCAGTGACTTCAGCCGGTTACACGGCGTGGCCGCTGGCTTGCACCCTTGGTGACTCATGCGCCTGACGTCGCGCCTCTGCTTCTCACTAATCGCCAGCGTGGCAGCCGTCTCCCTGGTGCTGGCGTGGTATCAGACGCGGGCCCACACGCGCGACCTCAATCGCGAACTACAGCGGAACGCACTGGTTCTGGCGGAGACGCTGGCGAAATCCGCGGAGCCGCTGGTGCGCAGCCACTCCGTGCCCGAACTGCAATCGCTGCTGAGCGGATTCAAGGACCACCAGCAAATCGCCGGCATCGCCGTGTATGACGCTGGCCAGCAGCCCCTCGCCGTCACTGCCGGTTTTTCCGCGCTTCTCAATCCCCTCCCCCAGCCGGTGCTGCAGGCAATGAAGGATGGGCTCGCCCATGCCGGCTTCCTCACCCTCGGTGGCGACCCGATGCACGTGGTGGTTCTGCCGCTCCATGACGACCCGTCCCCCATCGGCGTGCTGGCCATGTTTAATGACACCGCCTACATTTCCGCTCGCATCGGGGGACTCTGGCGCCGCGCGCTCATCGGCGTGGCCGTGCAGACGCTGCTCATTGGATGCATCACGCTGCTCACCATCCGCTTCGGCTACGGACGGCCGCTGGCGCGCATGGCCGAGTGGATGAAGGAAATGCGCACCGGGGCGGCGACGGGTGCTCCGGCCATCTCCGAGCGTGGCGAATTCGCGCCCCTTTCGCGGGAAGTGAATCGTCTGGCGCACAGCCTGGTGGTGGCTCGCGCCGCGGCCGAGGAGGAAGCGCGTCTGCGCGATTCGGCGGAATCGAACTGGACGGCGGAGCGCCTGCGCGTTTTCGTGCGTAGCCGTCTCGGCGACGATCGCCTTTTTGTGGTCTCCAATCGCGAACCCTATGAACACGTGCGGCGCCAGGACCGAATCGAATGCGTGGTGCCCGCCAGCGGGCTGGTAACCGCTCTGGAGCCCGTTTTGCGGGCCTGCGATGGCACCTGGATCGCGCAAGCCACCGGCGACGCGGACCACGAGGTGGTGGATGAAGCCGGCCGCGTGCGCGTCCCGCCGGACCATGCCCAGTACACGCTCCGCCGCGTCTGGCTCACCGAGCAGGAAGAGCGCGGTTTCTACCTGGGCTTCGCCAACGAGGGACTGTGGCCCCTCTGCCACATCGCCCACACCCGGCCCACGTTTCGCGCGGACGATTGGGACGCGTATCGCGAAGTCAACGAAAAGTTCGCCGCGGCCGTGCTGGACGAAATCGCGGACGAAGAAAATCCCGTAGTGCTGGTGCAGGATTACCACTTCGCCCTGCTGCCGCGGATGGTCAAGCAACGTCGTCCCGATGCGCGCGTGGCCATTTTCTGGCACATCCCGTGGCCGAATTCAGAGGCCTTCGGCATTTGTCCGTGGCAGCGCGAACTGCTCGACGGGCTGCTCGGGGCTGATCTCATCGGGTGCCACATTCAGGGCCATTGCAACAACTTTCTGGACACCGTGGATCGCGCGCTGGAGTCGCGTGTCGATTGGGAACGGTTCCTGGTCATGCGCGACGGACACGCCACGCTGGTCCGCCCGTTTCCCATCAGCGTCGCCATCGACCGCGCCGAGACTCCCGGACAGGACCTGCCTCATCTGGAGCGCGCCGCGTTGCTCGAAAAACTCGGGGTTCACGCCACCTTCATGGGCATCGGCGTGGATCGCATCGATTACACCAAAGGGATTCCGGAGCGCTTCCGCGCCATCGAGCGCTTTCTCGAAAACTGCCCTGCGTATAAGAACGAATTCACGTTCGTGCAGATCGGTTCGCCCAGCCGCACGTCCATCCAGCGCTACGAGGACGTGATGAACGAGGTGGTGGCTGAGGCCGAGCGCGTCAATCGCCGCTTCCAGACGGGCAACTGGAAGCCCATCGTGCTGTTGCTGCGCCAGCACAGCCACGAGGAGATTCTCCCCTACTACCGGACCGCTGACCTCTGTCTGGTTACGTCGCTGCACGACGGCATGAACCTGGTGGCGAAAGAGTTCGTTGCGTCGCGCCCGGACGATCAGGGCGTGCTCATCCTCAGCCGCTTCGCCGGAGCCAGCCACGAGCTGGCCGATGCCCTGGTGATCAACCCGTACGACACCGAGGAGCTGGCCCATGCGCTCCATCGCGCGCTGGAAATGTCCCCCGAAGAAAGGCGCATTCGCATGCAGCGGATGCGCGCGACGGTGCGCGAACGCAACATTTACCGCTGGGCCGGAAGCCTGATTGGCGACCTTTGCGCCGTGCGCACCGGCGATGCCGCGCCCCGTCCCATGCTGGTGCGAACCGCGGTGGGGTCGTGAGGTCGCACTTGTTCGACGATTGGAGCGCCGTCGCGCGCCGTTTGCGCTCGGCTTCGTCCATTGCTCTGTTCCTCGATTTCGACGGCACCCTGGCCCGTCTGCGGTCGCGCCCCGAGCAGGCGCTGTTGCATGGCTCGGTGCGTCAGGTCCTGGCTGTTCTGGCGCGCTGCCCGCGCTTTCGCGTCTGGGTGATCAGCGGCCGCCGCCGGGATGACGTCCGGGCCAGAATCCGCGTGCCCCGCATCCGCTACCTGGGCCTTCATGGTTGGGAAGGCGACGGCGCCGCCGCGCTCAGCGCGGCAACACGCCAGGCTCTCCCCCGGCTGCGATCCTCCATAGAAGCCGCCACGGCGGATATTGCCGGCGTCTGGGTGGAGGACAAGGAGCATGCGTTCACCGTTCACTACGGCGGTGTCGAGCAGCCGGAGGTACAACGCGCCCGCTCGCTCATCGAAGGGATCGTGGCGCCCTGCGCCCGGAGCTTTCGAATCGAATGCGGGCACAACGTGTGGGAAGTGCTGCCCCGGGAGATTGGCGACAAGGGCCTCGCGGTGAGGCGGCAACTGGGCTTCCTCTCCGACACCGCCGTTCCGGTGTACGTCGGCGACGATCGCGTGGACGAACCCGCCTTCGCCGCCTTGCGCGACGGAATCACCGTGCGCGTGGGACATGGCCGCAGCCGCGCTCGCTACCTTCTCTCTGGCGTCGCCGAAGTAAGCGCCTTCCTGCACAAACTCAGGGAGGAATTTGCATGAATACCGCCGCACAGCCGTTTCAGTTCGCTACCGCTTCCTATCTCATCTGCGTGGAAAATCAGAAAGCGTGCACCGCTGCTGAGCTTCTCGACGCCCTCGAACAAGCCAGCGACGAAGCCATCTTCTTCCACACATTCCAAAGCCTGGGCCGCTATCACTTCATCACCGAAGGCTTCTCCAACGACTTTGCCCAGTGGGCGCTGGCGGCCCTGAACCAGCCCGTGCTCGCCGAGCGCCTGGGCAGCATCGACGTTCGCGACTATGTTTCCATCGCCGAATTGCGCGCGGACATCCGGCGCATGCTCACCGAGTACATCGAAGGGCATGCGGCGAAAGCCGCTCTCTCGGCATTCGAACCCTTTTACTTCTGCCGGACCGTGGAAGTAACGGTACCGCTCCCGTGGGACGCGAAGACGCTGTCGGGTATCCGCGCCGGTCTGGAGCGTTTGAGTCACGCGTCGTTTTATCACCACTTCATCGCCTCTCGCCTGCGCCTGCAGTTGCGCACCAACGATTTTTCGCACTGGTTCCGGACCGAGCTGGGACTCGAGGCGCTCGCAAACCGCGCCGACCAGATTGATATCTACACCAACACCCTCGACACCGCCCGCCAGGAGTTGATCGAGCTGGTGGACCGGGAGACCAACGCATGACCGACCTTGCCAGCCTGACGTCTTCGTCGTTGGAGGAGTATGCCCCCGTCGTAGGCGCAGCCGAAGTGGAGGAGCTGCGCACGCTGGCGAAACCGCTGGAAGGCTCCACGGTGGAGATGGTGAACTCCACCGCGGTGGGCGGGGGCGTGGCCGAAATGCTGATCCGGTTGCTACCGTTGATGCGCGGGGTGGGCCTGGATGCGCACTGGCACGTAATGGAGGGAGGCGCCGACTTTTTCGGCGTGACTAAAGCCTTCCACAACGCCCTGCACGGCGCCGCGTGGCAGCCGTCCGAGCACGATTTCGAAATCTTCCGCGAGTACAACCGGCGCAGCCGGGAGCGCCTGCCGCTGGACGGACGCTTCGTGGTGATCCACGATCCGCAGCCGGTGGGCATGGTGGAATCGCGCCGGCCCGAAAGCGGCGCGCATTGGACGTGGCGCTGTCACATCGATCTTTCGCGCCCCAATCCCGCCGTCTGGAAGTTTCTCGAACCGTGGGTGGTCCTCTTCGACGGCGCCATTTTCTCTTCGCCTGAATTCGCGCGCCAGTTGCCGCTGCCTCAATATTTGTTCTATCCGTCCATAGACCCGCTGGCCGACAAGAACCGCGAACTGGAGCCGGGGTTCGTGGCCGGAGTTCTGGAAAACTATCGAATCGACGCCAGCCGCCCAATCCTCACGCAGATCTCCCGGTTCGATCGCCTGAAGGATCCGGTGGGCGTGGTGCGCGCCTACAAGCTGGTCAAACGCTATCACGATTGCCAGCTGGTGCTGGCCGGCGGCGGCGCGGCGGACGATCCGGAGGGCGCCACGGTCCTTTCGGAGGTGCGCGAAGCCGCCGCCGGCGACCCCGATATCCACGTCCTCGAACTGCCCGCGGCCAGCCCTCTGGAGGTGAACGCGCTGCAGGCCGCCTCCACCATCGTCATTCAAAAAAGCCTGCGCGAGGGCTTCGGACTCACCGTCGCCGAGGCGCTATGGAAGAAGAAGCCGGTGGTGGCCTCCGCCGTGGGCGGCATCCCTTTGCAGGTGATTCATAAACACACCGGCATGCTGGCCCATTCCGTGGAAGGCACCGCGTATCAGATCCGCTTCCTGCTCTCGCATCCGCAGTTCGCGCGCCAGCTCGGCGAACAGGGCCACGAGCACGTGCGCGAGACTTTCCTGATCACCGGGAGTTTGAGGCGGTACCTGACCCTCTTCCTGCACCAGGACCGCGTTACCGAACCGCGACGGTAACGGAGCGGCCAGTAAATCGTTACCGAACCGCGACGGTAACGGAGCGTTTCAGTCAGGAAGCGGAATCGCCGCTGCGCACCGGGCTCGCCAGCTCATGCTCGAAGCTCACCGGAGCGTTGTAGAAGAGAATGCGCCCGCAGGTCTCGCAGGACATCACCTGATCGCCGCGCCGCAGGTCCTGCAGAAATTGCGGGCGCAGGCTGATCTGGCATCCGGTGCAACGTCCGTCCAGCGCTTCCACCACCGTCGTGCCGCCCCACTTCTTCCGCTGGTGGTCGTACGTTTTGAGCACTCTCGGATCGATCCGGACCGCCATGGCCCCGCGTTCCGCCTGCAACTGAGCAAGACGCTTCTTGTCGGCTTCCGACTTCAGCCTCGCCTCTGCTTTTTCCTTCTCGACATTGGCCTTTTCCGCCTTCAGGGCGACTTCGGCCGCCTTCACGTTGGCGTCGAGCGGCTCGGACGCGCCCATCAGATCGAGCATGCGATCCTCGGCTTTGCGGATCGCGTTGGCGCAGAAGTCGATCTCGTTCTGAAAAGCCCGGTATTGCTCGTTCGTCTTGGCCAGCAACATCTGGTCGCGGAGCTTGGAGATTTTCTGCTCCTGAGCTTTGTTGTCATCCTCCAGCGACTTGCGTTCCTTCACATTGGCGACGAGCGCGGCGCGGTCCGCTTCCAGACGGCGGTTGTGCGAATCAAGGGCTTTTTCGATTTCCGCGATATGACGAGGGAGAGCGCCAATCACCCGCTGCAACTCGGAGATCTGTGCATCCAGAGTCTGCAGACGCGTGACCAGCTCCATTTCTGCGGTCATGAACATAACGATTCTAACAGAGTGCGGACGTTGCCTCCGGGGTTGGCAATGCGAAATCATAGGAGCTGTTCATGGCCCCGGTCCCTGTTGAGCTGCCCTTCGACTCCCTGCTGCTGGTTTCCTTCGGTGGTCCGGAGGCGCGTGAAGACGTGATTCCCTTCCTCGAAAGCGTCCTGCGGGGGCGCCCTGTACCCCGCCAGCGAATGCTCGAAGTGGCCGAGCATTACTACCACTTCGGCGGGCGCAGCCCCATCAACGATCAGAACCGTGCGCTCTTGCGCGCCCTGGCGGCGGAGCCGGGCATGACGCTTCCGCTCTATTGGGGTAATCGCAACTGGCAGCCGTTGCTGGTGGACGCTCTGCGCGAAATGGCCGCTCACGGGCGCCGTCGCGCGCTGGCCTTCATCACCTCCGCGTTCAGCGCCTGGTCCGGCTGCCGGCAGTATCTGGAGGATATCGAGCGGGCCCGCGCTGAGATAGGTCCGGACGCCCCGGTGGTGGAACGGCTCCGGCCGTTCTACAACCACCCTCTGTTCATCGCGGCGGTCGCCGACCGCGTGGGCGAGGCGTTCGCGCAATTGCCGGTCGAACGACGCGCCACCGCGCACCTGCTGTTCACGGCCCACAGCATTCCCGTGGCCATGGCGGAAACGAGCGACTACGTGCGGCAGATCGAGGAAGCCGCCTCGCTGGTGGCCGCCCGCCTGGGCCGCGACGATTTCCATATCGTGTACCAAAGCCGCAGCGGCGCGCCCGGACAGCCCTGGCTGGAGCCCGATATCGTGGAAGCGCTGGGCGCCCTGGCTGGCGCGAAGGACGTGGTGGTAATGCCCATCGGCTTCGTGTCAGACCACATGGAAGTGCTCTACGATCTGGACACCGAAGCCAGCCAGGCCGCCGGAAAGCTGGGTCTCAACCTGCTGCGTGCGGGAACTCCGGGTACGCACCCGCAGTTCGTGAGCATGATCATGGAGCTCATCCGCGAGCGCACCGGCGGATGGGAGCGCCGCGCGATGGGGCGTTACGGCCCGTCAGCCGATGTCTGCCGCAAGGATTGCTGCCTGAGGCCCGGCAAGTAATCCCACTTGTTCTGCCAGAAACAGAAAGTGGCGCAGGGCCATGCCCTGCGTCGGGCTCTCAGCCCCGCCTGATCATCGCGCAAAAACTCACGTCACCGGCAAATCCAAACAGGTCTCCCCCTCCGTAATACAGGTTGAACAATCGTGCTACCAGATGCTAGTATCACGATTATCCAGTTCGTGATACGTATCGGCAAAGCCATAATGTCCCAGGCCCTGCTTCTAATATTGCTGGCTCTTTCCTCGGTTCCGTTCGCGCGCGCGGCCTCCGCCAGCATCACCGGCCAGTTGACCGATCCACAAGGAAAGCCAGTCGCCGGGGCCAGACTCCGCCTGACATCAGGCCTCGACCCCAACCCTGTGGAATCGGTCAGCGACGCCGCCGGGCGCTTCGTCTTCTCGTCTCTGGCCGATGGGACCTGGCAACTCAGCGCCACGGCCCCCAGCTTCGCCGCAGTAAAGAAGACCTTCCAGGTCACCGCCGGCGAGGCGCTAACGGTAAACCTTCAGTTCACTCTTCTCGCCCCGCGAACTGACACGGTCACCGTGACCGCGGACGTGAAAGACATCGACGTCCAATCGCCTGATCCAGCCGAAAAGGTCTTCGCCAGCGAGGACCTGCTGGATGCGAATCCAGGGCGTCCCGGCGCGCCCATCTCCATTCCCGGCTACCCCATCGAGACGGCTTCGAGCGGCATCAAAGCCCCGCAGTATTTTGCGCCGGGCGTGGCCGGTGACCATGGCGAGCCGATCGCGCAGTTCATCCAGGTGGGCGGCTACCTGTTGCCCAACAACCTGTCGGCCAACGCGCACGGTAATGGCTATACCGACCCGAACATCTATATCGCGGATGTCATCGAGAGCGTGCAAGTGGATGGCGGCGCGTTCAACGTGCGCGAGGGCAATCACGCGCTGAACCTGTCCACCACATACGCGCTGCGCTCCCATCTCGATCCGTTCTTCACCCTGGCGGGAGATCAGCGGGACATCACCGGCACGGGGGGGTTCAGTCCTTCGGAGTATTCGTGGCTCGCGACGGAGGTTTCATACGGGAACGGATTCCTGGACCGGCTGGAGCACCGCAAGCAGGTGAAGCTCAATGGCGGACAAGTCTTTCACGCGGGAAATCACATTCTGACGTTGTTCGGAATTGGCTACTACGGTTTCTCGTACGTCGCGGGACTGAGTCCCATGTCCGGCTTCAATTCCAGCGATGCCGCCGACGGCTGGACGCAGTATCCGGACACCATTGACCCGAGGCAAAAGGACCAGACTCACACCGCGCTGATCGCGTTGAACGATGTCTGGAATCTGGGCGAAAACCAGGAGCTCCAGTTCTCCGGCTTCTTCCGCACCTACAATCTCTCTCTCTTCTCCGACTTCGGGGATGGACTCATCCGGCAGAGTGAATTCCGCACGGTAACCGGCGGGAGCGCGGTGTATCGAAGGAATTTTTCGAGGAAGTTCACGCTGCTGGCCGGGACGGATTACCAGCGCGAGGCGCCCCGCCGCGACGATCTGGACCACTACGGCTTCTTCAATCCCGCGGACCCGTATTACTACGGACCCTTCGTCAAAGTGGACGGCAACAACGTCACCATAGCTCCCGTCTCACCGTACATCGCCGGTGAAGGCGAACTGAGCCGGTATCTGCGCTATTACCTGGGCTGGCGGCGCGATGAGATCAGCATTGACAACCAGGATCTTGTCACCCCCGCCAACTCGTGGAACAGGCTGGTAGGCCTGAATTCCCCGAAAGCTTCGCTGACCTTCTTTCCGAAGGATTCCTGGTGGCTGCCCGAGGTCGCGGTCAGCTTTGGGAAGTCCTTCTTCACGGAAGATCCCAGAATCGGTTCGGCTATGCAGCCGGAAGCCGTTGACCCGGTGGAAACGGCGCGCTCGTATCAGTTGGTCGCCAGCAGAAGCTTCCACCAAACGGAAGTGAAGCTGACCCTGGGGCGTGAGACCCAGACCGCCGAATACGGCAAGATCGATCCGGATACCGGCTTGCAATTTGACCTGGGTCCCGGCCGCATCCGCTACCTGGCTGCCACGCTGCGCCAGAACTTCAGCTACGGATCATTCCAGGCAACCTTTGAGCAGGCCGACGCGCGCGACCTCGACTCCGGTCAGGTGACGCCGGAAGCGCCCAGGATGATCGGAGATTTTATCTGGACGTATCAAAAGCTCCCGTTCCATTTGCAGGCCAAGGGCGAATTTGAATACGTGGGAAGGAAGGTGGTCGGAAACGGATGCGACCCCGCGGACCTCACGTCCTACTGCCTCGGTGTGCCGAACAAGGAGTTCCGGCTGGCGGTGGCGCGGCCATTCCTCGAAGGGAAGATCAACGTGGGCGTGAACGCAATGCTGGCCAGCGGCTACACCGGGCAGACCACGGAAAACTTCGCCACGGATTATGTACCCGGGTATGTGGGTCCTTTGCCCGTTCCCGATAACCCGATCGCCGAGGTTGTCGGCGTGCGCATACCGTCCTACGCGAGCCTGAACTTCACCTACCGGTTTGGCCGCTAAGCACTCTGCTCTGTGGGGCAGCGCCATGCGCTGCTTGGAGCAATCATCCTACACCGTTCTCCGGTAAACCTCCCGCTTGGACAACCCATACCTCCGCGCCACGGCCTTAAGTGCGTCCATGCGAGGTGTGCCACTGGCCACCAGCGCAGCCACCTCCGCTTCGATATCCTTCGGGTCCGACGGCGGCACAGCTTCCGCCCGCGCCACCAGAATGGTGAACTCGCCCTTGATGGCCGGCCGCGCTTCCAGCGTATCCGCGATGGAGGCCGCGGTCCCTTCCAGGAATTCCTCGTGGATCTTGGTGAGCTCGCGCGCCACCACCACGCGGCGGGAGCCGTCCATCTCCGCAATCGCCCGCAGCGACTCCACCACGCGATGCGGCGCCTCGTAAAAAACCAGCGTAGCCTCCGCCGATTGCCAGGCCTCCAGCGCTCGTTTTCGCGCACCCGTCTTCGCCGGCAGAAACCCCGCGAATAGAAACGCGTCGGTAGCCAGCCCCCCAGCGCTCAGCGCGGCCATAATGGCGGATGGCCCAGGAATAGGCGACACCGGAATCCCTCGCTCGCGCGCTGCATGAACGATTCGATATCCGGGGTCGGCAATCAGCGGCGTGCCCGCGTCCGACACCAGCGCAATGGTGCGGCCCTCTTCCAGCTCGCGGAGAAGTTCGGCGGTGCGCTCGTTCTCATTATGCTCGTGGTAGCTCACCAGCGGCCGGTCGATTCCGTAGTGCTCCAGCAGCCGTCGCGTGTGCCGCGTGTCTTCGCACGCAATGCGATCGGCTTCGCGCAGCACGCGCACGGCGCGATAGGAGAGATCCTCCAGGTTTCCAATCGGCGTGCCGACAATGAAGAGCGTTCCAACCATACAGGCACGACCATTGTACGGCGTAATACGATGGAACCTGCCCCACATGGGAAGTGAATTCATATGGCAGTCCGAGGATCGGGCCACCGCGATCCACCTCAATCTGGATGTCGTGGACGGCATTCTGTACGAGTGCATGCGCGGGCTGGGTGCTGTGCCCAGGCGCGGCGCGGAGGTGGGCGGCGTGCTGCTGGGCAGTGTCGCGCGGGAAGGCTCCACGCTACAGGTACTGGTGGAGGCTTTCGAGGCTGTGCCCATCGAGTATAAACACGGACCCTCCTACCTGTTCTCCGAAGACGACGCCCGGCTTTTCCAGGACACCATGACGCGGCTAAGGGGCGTCGGCGGGCCGCGTCCGGTGGGCTTTTTCCGCGCCAACACGCGCGATGAAACGGAATTGACCGCCGAGGACGTGCAGACGCTGGCCGAACACTTCGCCGACCCGGATTCGGTGACGCTGCTGATCCGCCCCTACACCACCAAACCGAGCATGGGCGGGTTCGTCTTGCCTGTGGACGGCCGGTTCGCCGCGGGAATGGCGCCCGCCGAGGAGTTCCCCTTCCGCCGGCGCGAGCTGGAAGAGATGCTGGATGCCCAGTCTGGGCCCGTCGCTCCCAGAGTTCCGTACCGGCCGTTCGCCATGCCTTCGCCTCAGCCTGCGCCTGCGCCAGAGCCCGTTCCAAAGCCCGCGCCCCTCGGCCCCCTGTCAGCGGCGCTCCAGGCGCCCGTGAACCAACCACCAATCCAGCGGAGAGCCGCAACGCCTCTGCAGCCTCCCCCCGCGAAGCGCCGCGTATGGTGGTCCATGCTCCCGCTTTCGTCCATCTTCCTGGCCGTCGGCATCATGTTGGGCATCCAGGCCACCATTTCCCTGCGGGGCCTTCCTGACGACCCCTACGACCTGAAGCTGGCGCTGAGCAAGAGTGCCAGCACGCTCACCCTGTCCTGGGATCGCCGTGCGCCCTCCATCACTGCTGCCCGGCGCGGTACCGTGTTCATCGAGGACGGACCCGCGAAGATCACCCGCGACCTCGAAGCAACCGAACTGCAGACCGGAAGCATCGTGTACACGCCCGTAACCACCTCGGTGCACTTCCGCTTGCAGGTCTTCCCGAAGGAGCGCGACAGCATTACTGAAACGATAGACTGGAGCCAGTAGGGCTCCCATGCCGATTGCCACCGTCAACCCCGCAACCGGCGAATTGCTCCGCGAATTCAGTCCGCTCGCGCCCTCCGAAATCGATCACAAACTCGGCCTTGCCTGGAGCGCCTTCGAGCCCTGGCGCGGAACCCCGGTAGCCGGACGCGCCGCCGCCGTGGGCAGGGCCGCCGAAGTGCTGGACACAAAGCGCGAAGAATATGCGCGGCTGATCACCCTCGAAATGGGCCGCCCCATTCAACCGGCGCGCGATGAAATCGCCAAGTGCGCCCTCGTCTGCCGCTATTACGCCAGCCATGCGCCGGCCATGTTGCGCGAAACCTCCATCGCGGTGGACCCGAACCACGCGCGCATCGTGCTGCAGCCCCTGGGACCGGTGCTGGCTGTAATGCCGTGGAACTTTCCCTTCTGGCAGGTCTTCCGGTTCGCCGCGCCCGCCCTGGCCGCGGGCAATACCGGTCTGCTGAAGCACGCCTCCAACGTGCCCCAATGCGCGCTGGCCATGGAAGAGATATTTCGCGCGGCCGGGATTCCCGAAGGAGTTTTCCAGACGCTGTTGGTCGAATCGTCAAGCGTCGCTACTATCATCGACGACCCGCGCGTCCGCGCCGTAACGCTCACCGGCAGTGAGCCGGCGGGCAGCGACGTCGCCAGCCGCGCGGCCCGGCGGATCAAGAAAGCCGTGCTCGAATTGGGCGGAAGCGACCCGTTCCTCGTGATGCCCAGCGCGGATTTCGACGAAGCCGTCCGCACCGCGGTGAAAGCGCGGGTGATCAACAGTGGCCAGTCCTGCATCGCCGCCAAGCGTTTCATCGTGCACGAGCGAGTCTACGACCGTTTTGAAGAAGAGTTCACCGCGCGTATGCGATCGCTGCGCGTCGGTGATCCCTTGGACGAGGCCACTGAAATCGGCCCTCTGGCCACGCCGGCCATCCGCGGCGAGATTGAGCGCCAGGTGCGGCAAGCCATGGATGCGGGAGCGCGCGTGCTCACCGGCGGCCGGCGCATCGAGGGCCCCGGCAACTACTTCGAGCCCACCGTGCTGGCCGGCGTCCCGCGTGATGCGCCAGTGTGCCGCGAGGAGATTTTCGGCCCGGTAGCGATGCTCTTCCGGGTGAGCGATATCGGCGAGGCCATCGCGCTGGCCAATGATACGCCGTTCGGCCTCGGCGCCAGCGTCTGGACGGCCGACGCGTCGGAGCAGCAGAAGTTCGTGGAAGAGATCGAGGCCGGACAGGTGTTCCTCAACGGAATGGTGGCCTCCGACCCCCGGCTTCCCTTCGGCGGCGTAAAACACTCCGGCTATGGACGCGAGCTAAGCGAAGCCGGCATCCGCGAATTCGTGAATTGGAAGACGGTTTGGTCGAAGGGTGAGCCGCCGCGGCTTACTTGAACACCATCGTTCCCAGGCTGTAGAGGCCCCACCATCCGGCAAATCCGGTTACCATGACGATGAATAAACCGATCCACGTATCCCGTCGCTCCATACATCGCGCCTGCGCCCCTCAGGCTGTTTAGTAGACTCTTACGGGCCCCGTCTGTTTCATTCGGGCTGTTACGCTGTAGAGTATCCATGCCCGGCCACGGAATCGTCTCCGCTTCCCAGCAGGAAGACGAGCGCCAGTTCGAAGTTACCCTCCGGCCCACCCGGCTGGCCGATTTCACCGGTCAGGCCAAGCTGAAGGAAAACCTCTCCATTGCCATCGAGGCAGCCAAACAGCGCGGCGAGGCCATGGACCATGTCCTGCTCTACGGCCCGCCCGGCCTGGGCAAAACCACCCTCGCGACAATCATCGCGGCCGAGCTGGGCGTCGGTTTCGAGGCCACCGCGGGGCCCGTCCTGCAGAAAAAACTGGACCTCACCGGCGTGCTCACCAACGTCGGCGAACGCCAGGTTTTCTTCATCGACGAAATCCACCGGCTCCTGCCTGACGTGGAGGAAATCCTGTATTCGGCCATCGAGGATTTCCGCATGGACATCCTCATTGGCAGCGGTCCGGGCGCGCGCACGCACTCCATTTCCCTGCCCCGCTTCACGGCCATCGGCGCCACCACGCGCCAGGGGCTGGTGAGCGCGCCGTTGCGCGGACGCTTCGGCCTGGTGCTGCGGCTCAACCATTACGACGAAACCGAACTGACCCACATCGTGCTGCGTTCGTCGCGGCTGCTGGAGGTAACCATCGACGACGCGGGCGCGCAGGAAGTGGCCCGCCGCAGCCGCGGCACTCCGCGCATCGCCAACCGGCTGCTGCGCCGCGTCCGCGATTATGCGCAGGTGCGGGCGGCCGGCCATATCGACAAGGACGTCGCCGAAACCGCCTTAAACCTGCTGGAAGTGGACCGCCACGGGCTGGACGAAATCGACCAGAAAATCATGCTCACGCTGCTGGACAAATACAGCGGCGGGCCGGTGGGCGTCAACACCATTGCCGCGTCCATTGACGAAGAGGCGGCCACCATCGAGGAGGTCTACGAGCCGTACCTCATCCAGCTCGGCTTCATAGACCGCACCCCGCGCGGGCGCATGGGGACCGACCGTGCCTTCGAGTACTTCGGCATCGCGCGCCGTGGCCGCAACGGCCTGCAGTCCTCGTTTTTCTAGTGCGCACCGTTTATCTGTCTCTCGGCTCCAACGTAGGCGACCGCCAGCGGAACCTGGACGCCGCGCTCGATTTATTGCGCACCGCTGGCGTGAACATCGTCCGTACCTCGCGCGTGTATGAAACCGAGCCGCGGGACCTGCGCGCCCAGCCCTGGTTCCTGAATCTGGTGGCCGAGGCGGAAACGCGCCTCTTCCCGCTTCAGCTTCTTCATACCATTCAGCGCGTGGAACGGCGGCTCGGCCGCAAGCGCATCGTGGAAAAAGGGCCGCGGACCATCGATATCGATATTCTGCTGTTCGGCGGCGCGGTGATAGCGACGGACGAACTGCAGATTCCGCATCCGCGCATGGCCGCGCGCCGCTTCGTGCTGGAGCCGCTGGCCGAGCTTGCACCCGATCTGCGTCATCCCGTGATCCACGCATCGGTGCGGCAAATGCTGGATGCGGTGCTGGATCAGGGCGCTCGCCCTTTATCGCGAGACGATGAATAACGCGCCGCCGATGGCGATGGCGTCTTCGAGCAGGGCGATGGGACGGTCATTCCCGCCAATCGCCTTCACCAGGCGAACCCGGAATTCGTAACCACCCAGCGTTCCGGCGATCGCCCCGGCCACGCCCGCCAGCAAGCCTCCCGCCAGACTCTGACCGCCCACGCCGATGGCCGCCCCGCAGAATGCGCCGGTAACAATGCGTGCAATAAAGCCTGCCGGCGCTTTGCGGCTGGGCGTCTTCGGCAACTGGTCGGCGATGAGTTCCGCCACCGCCAGCACGCTCAGAATGTAGGGCGCGGCCGCAAAACCCAGAAAGGCGACGTTGGTATTTTCCAGATGCAGCCAGCCGAGCCGGGCCCCCCAGCTCACCACCGCGGGCGCGGTCATGGCGCGAAGTCCGGCAACAACGCCGATCAGAAACGCGAGCACGTAGATGGACATTGGTCGATTGTACATCCAGATAGTTCCGGACTTGTGGCAATCAGTGGTTCTGAGACAACGCGCGCTGAATCTCCATCGCGAGATCCAGCAGCTTTGGGCTGTCCGTGTTATCCAGCAGCACGATCAATTCCCTGTACCTCGGGATGCGCTCGATTACCGACTGAAATCCAAAGATCGCACCCCCGTGCATCAGGATTGTCTCGCCTTCGTAAGGAAATCCTGGTTTCGGTATCAGGATTCCCCAGCCGAAGCCGTAGCTCTCCAGATTTGGTTTGAACAGCAGATCGCGCAGTCTCGCGGGAAGTAAACGCTCGCCGTATAGCGCCTGGTCCCACAACAACAGATCGCCCACGGTCGAGTACAATGCCCCGGCCGCGAATGGAATCGACATGTCATAGAAACGCGCGTTCCGAAGGCCGGTGCCGGAACGCTCGTATCCCGCCGCGCGATGAGGAATGATTGTTTCGCTGTGGGCGTAACCGGAATCGTTCATGCCCAGAGGCGCAAAGATGCGGTCCTTCAGAAGTTGCTCGTACGTGCTGCCGGAAACTTCTTCGAGCACGGCGCCGGGCAGAAAGTAGCCCGAGTTGCTGTAACCGAATCTCGTTCCTGGCTCAAACTCCAGATCGCCACTGCAATACTTCTGGGCAAAATCCCTGGCGCTGTACTTCGTTCGGCTGGCCGGGCCATCCAGAAAACCGGGAACGGATATGAAATTGGGAATGCCCGAAGTATGAGAAAGCAACTGGCTGATGGTGACGCGATCCCCAGTGTCCTTGCGGTAGTACGGCAGATAGTCGGAGAGGTGTCCATCGAGCCTGATTTGGCCCGCATTCACAAATTGCGGCACCAGCAAGGCTGTGAACTATTTGGTCATGGATCCGATTTCAAATTTCGTCTGCAAATCGTTGGGGATTTTCCACTCGAGATTTGCGTAGCCAAACGCGGGCTGGTAGACGACATGGCCGTCGCGCGCAACCAGCATCGAACCGCTGAAGTCTCCAGCAGCGGCGCTGGTCTGCATCAGTCGATCGATGCGCGAAGAAGCCGTCCGCGGCGTTTCCTGCTGCGCGAACACGAGCATGGATGCCATGACCACAACAAAAACGCAGCCGAATCGGATCGAGAGAAGAAGCACGCGGATCATGTGAAGACCATCTTGTCCACTACCCACCCTCGGCACGTAGCTATAATCGAGCTATGCTCGATGCCGTTGAGATCGGGAGCCTGATCGACCGCGACCCGGCAATACGGGCCGGACGTCCAAAGATCGCCGGCACCGGAGTCACCGTCATGCGCGTTGCGGGCTGGTACAAGATGGGTTTGACCCCGGAGGAGATCGCGACACAATTCGGGCACCTCACACTCGCTCAGGTTCACGCCGCCCTGGCGTACTATCACGCAAATACGGAAGAGATCGAGACGGACCTCGCTGAGGACGAAGAGTTCGCGAACAGGATCGAACGCGAGTCTGAATCCCGGGCCAGTTGATGAGCCGAATTCGGCTCTATTTCGACGAAGACGCGATGCAGCAGTCACTCGTTGTGGCACTGCGGGCGCGCCGGGTCGACACCTTGACGGCTCTTGAGAGCGGAATGTTGAATCGCAGCGACGAGCACCATCTCCTGCACGCAAGCGCCGCCGGGCGCGTCCTGTACAGCTACAACGTACGGGACACGCTTCGATCCATGAACAATGGGTTGGAATTGACCAGAAGCATGCCGGCATGATCCTGGCCCCTCAGCAGCGCTACTCCGTCGGCGAACAGTTGCGCCGTCTTCTCCGGCTCTTGAATCGAAGATCGGCGGAGGGAATGCTCTCCCGGTTAGAGTATTTGTCTTCCTGGGGCCGCTGAACCTCGGGCCATAGACGCTCCGGGTTTCCCTCACACGGGGATGCCAATGCGCCACAGCACGTAACCAATCGCCTGTCGAAAGTAAACCCAGCGGGACACCGGCGCCGACGGCCGCGGGGACCCATACACCTGCAAACCACGAGCTTCCAGCATCTTCTTCACACGGTAAATGTGATAACCGTCGCTCACCACGATGCACGAATGGAGGCCCATGCGCTGCATGATCTCACCCACCGTCACCACGCTCTGCACCGTGCTCTCGCCTTCGTTTTCGACAATGATGTCCTCGGGGGGCACCCCATGCGCTGCCAGATACGCACGGCCAACGCCGCCTTCGGTGAACAGCGGATCGCCGCCCGCTCCCCCGGTCGTCAGGATAAGCGGCGCCTGTCCCTGCAGATAAAGCAATAGCGCGTGATTCAGGCGCGCTTCCAGCACCGGCGAAGGCCTCCCGCGATATTCGGCTGCGCCCAGCACCACGATCACGTCCGCGGTTCGCGCCTCGTCGATGGTCGACTGATGCTCAATCTGCCGGGCCACGCGGTTGAGGTAATGCCAGACGAGGGCCGCAGCGGCTGCGCACAGAACCACGGCGGCAATGGTGAACCAGCGTTTCATTGTCAGGCGCAACCGGGTCGGGATCAATTGGCCAGCATCCAATGCACTACGATTGTCCTATGGTAACGGTCACCAGCGCGAGAAACCCGTTGCTCAAGGAAGTGCGCCGGGCAGTGCAGCGTGGCACGCTCACTGATGAGGGCCTGTGCGTGGCGGAGGGGTTCCACCTGCTCGAAGAGGCCCTGCGCGGTGATTGCGCCATCGAGCATGTGATTGTGGCGGAATCCGTGCGTAGCGCGCTGTCGGCGCATGTGGCCGGGCTGAAGCACGTGCGCGTACTTCCCATCGACGACGCGCTGTTCGCCACCGTCTCTTCCACCGAAACCAGTCAGGGCGTGGTCACGCTCCTGCGCCCGCCGGCATGGACCCTCGATCATGTATTCCGCGGGCTCTCGCTGGTGGTGGTGGTGGACGGCGTACAGGACCCCGGCAACGCCGGCGCGATCGTGAGGGCGGCGGAAGCGTTTGGCGCGACCGGCGTAGTGTTTCTGAAGGGGTCGGCGAATCCGTATAATCCCAAGGCGCTGCGCGCGTCGGCAGGATCGGTGTTTCGCATTCCGCTGGTGACGGCGGCTGACGACCGGTTGCTGCTCGCCGTGGCCGACAAGAAGCGCGCGCGGTTGTACGCGGCCATGCCCCGCGGCGGATGCACCATCGAAGCTACCGATCTCGCCTGCCGCTGTGCCCTGGTCATTGGAGCCGAAGGCCGCGGCGTCAGCCAGGTGCTGGCCGCGGAAGCGATACCGCTGCGCATCCCTACGTCCACGGTGGAGTCCTTGAACGCGGCGATGGCCGCCGGAATCATTCTCTACGAGGCGCGGCGGCAGCGTTCCACGGCCAGCGAGGGACAACGCTAGAGGCGGAGCCATGAGCCTGTTCGAACCGGAGATGCTGGCGCAGGGCCGCGACGACGCGAAGCGGCCGCTGGCCGAGCGCATGCGGCCGGAAACGCTGGACGATTTCATCGGTCAGGAACATCTTCTGGGCCCCGGCAAGCCGCTGCGCGCGCAAATCGAACGCGACGAGCTGACCTCAATGATTTTGTGGGGGCCTCCGGGCGTAGGCAAAACCACGCTGGCGCGGCTGATCGCCCGCATCACGCGCGCCGATTACATCCCCTTCAGCGCGGTTCTGGCCGGCATCAAGGAGATCAAGGTGGTGATGGCCGACGCCGAGCGCAACCTGCGGCGCGGCCGGCGCACCGTGTTGTTCATCGATGAGATTCATCGCTTCAACAAAGCCCAGCAGGACGCCTTTCTGCCGTATGTGGAGCGCGGCGACATCATCCTCATCGGCGCGACCACGGAGAACCCGTCGTTTGAGGTGATCTCGGCGCTGCTCTCCCGCGCGCGCGTGCACGCCCTGCGGCCGCTCACCGAGGAAGAGATTGTCACGCTGTTGCGGCGGGCGCTGCCCATGGTGAAGGCTACGGCGTCCGACGAGCTTCTGGGGCGGATTGCGATGTATGCCAACGGCGATGCCCGCGCCGCATACAACGTGCTGGAGATGGCCGCAACCGGGGCCACGGATGGCCAGCTCACCGCGAAGGTGGTCGAGGATTCGCTGCAGCGCAAAATGCTGCTCTACGACAAGACCGGTGAGGAGCACTACAATCTGATCTCCGCTTTGCACAAAGCGGTGCGATCGTCAGACGTGGATGCCGCGCTCTACTGGCTGGGGCGGATGCTGGAGGGTGGCGAGGATCGCTTGTACATCGTCCGGCGTATGATTCGGATGTCCATCGAGGACATCGGGCTGGCCGATCCGCGGGCCATGGAACAGGCCATCGCCGCGATGCAGACCGTGCATTTCCTGGGACCGCCGGAGGGCGACCAGGCGCTGGCGCAACTGGCCATTTATCTTTCCATGGCGCCGAAATCGGACGCCGCGTATCAGGCGCTGAACGCGGTGCAGGCGGAGATTCAGAGCGGGCGCGCCGAGCCCGTGCCCATGCACATTCGCAACGCGGTGACGCGGCACATGAAGGAGTGGGGCTACGGGAAGGGCTACCAGCACGCGCACAAATTCGACGACGCGCTGCCAGGGATGGAATGCCTGCCCGATTCGCTGGCCGGGCGCGAGTTCTACCATCCCACGGCGCGCGGCGTGGAGCAGCGCATCTCCGAGCGGCTGGCCGAGATTCGCGCACGCAAGGCCGAGCGGCGGGGGAAGCCGGATCAAGACACTCCGGAAAACGCGGGTTCGGCGGAAAGCGGGTGACATGAAACCGGCGAGCGGCGCATTTTGTCGAAGGGTCGTGCTCACGCGCCTTTCCTCATTGGCTCTGGCCGGCAGTTTACTCGTCGCCCAGGAGCCTCCTCTCAACAAAGAGAAGGAAGCAGCGCTGGGCGCGGCCATGGCCAGGCAAGTCCAAAATGACACGGCCACAGTGGACGATTCGACAGTCCATGACTACATTCAGCCGCTTGGGCGGCGGCTGGCGGCGCAGGTGCGCAGCGGAGACTTCCAGTGGGAATTCGTAGTCATTCGCGATAACGTGGGCGGCAGCACTCATGAGCCCTTGTCCATTCCTGGCGGGCACATTTTCGTGCCGGTCTCCCTCATCCTCGCCGCAAACAGCGAAGCCGAGCTAGCGGGCATGCTCGCGCATTCAATGGCCCATATTGTGGAAAGACATCGAGTGCGAATGGCCGGAACCGCAAACCTCACGGTCTTCTACGGGAGTCGGATGTGGAATGACGACGGACCTCCGCTGCCGGCGGAAAGCCTGCGGGCCGCCCGTGATAATGAGCTCGACGCCGACCGCGTGGCAGGGGTTCTCATGGCCGCGGCCGGGTACGATCCCACAGCTCTGATTGGGTACCTTCGCCGAACACAAGGCCCCTTCACCACCTGGGCCGCGACCCGTTCGCTGCTGCCCCCGCGAGAAGCACGGATCAGCGCTCTTGAGGCGGTGGTCGCAAATTTGCCGCCGCCCGCCATCCGTCCAGACTTCAAAACTGTGCAAGATAAAGTCCGCGACCTCTCGGCGCCGCCGCCCTCGACGCCGAAGAAGCCGCCCACGCTGCTCCGGGACGACGAGCAGTAGCACGCCGGGCCCCATCACATTCCTGATCGCGCGAAAACCTCCACCCACTGTCCCCGCGAAGTCCAGCGCATCACCGGGTCAAGGCCCAGCACGCTCTTCACCTCCGCGGGCGTCATCTCCGGCTCGAATTCGTAATAGCGCCGCAAAAATGTCTGCACAACCGGGAATCGCAGCACGCCCCATTGCGGCTCCCACGTGCGGGAGTAAAGAATAAGCACGTCGGGATGAGCCGGCGCCAGCGCGCGCAGTGTGGATTCGTGCAGGTCCGAAGTCTCCACCGCCCGCAGCGGATTCTGCACATAACCGAACTCAGGCCGCCGCAGCGCCGCGGTCAGCGGCCATGCGGTGTACACCGTGGCGCCGGCATAGTGGCCTTCCACGAAGCGCGCCGCGTCCACCTGCAGATTTACAAAATCCACAACGGCCAGGTTGTTCTCATACGGGAACGGGAACGGAGGGTTCACGAACATGCCGGCCACCAGCCCCACCGTCATGCCCGCTATCGCCATCCCGCGCCAAACCGGCCTCAGCGTGGTCAACGCCGCGGCCACCGCGCAGTAAAGCAGCGGAAGCACCGGAACCAGATACCGTTCCAGCGCCGCGCCTCCCAGCAGACTCACCAGCAGCACGTGCACCCCCGCGAACACAGCCACCAGCCGCCACGCGGGTGTTCGAAAAACGCTGCGGCGGCGAAGCGCCAGCAGGATCGCCACCGCCCCAATCCATCGAAAATCGCTGAAGAACAGGAAATACAAACGGCGCAGCAGCGCGAATGACGCACGCACCGGATGCAGCGCATAGCCGACGTTGTAATGCGTGAAACCCGGGTCGCCGAAAATGTGGCCGGTAACGTGACGCAGGTATAACAGCCAAACGCCCAGCGCCACGAAAGCGGGCACGAACAGCGCGGCCGTCGTCAGCTTCCTCCGCCGCGCCAGATCCACCGCGAACAGCAGCGGCAGGATCACCTCGGTCTCTTTCGTCAGCACCAGCGCCACGCAGATGACCGCGGCCAGAGCATACCGCCGTTGCAGGTAGAACAGCAGCGCGGCCACCGTGAACACCATCGCCGGCATGTCCAGTTGCGCCATCATGGCCTGCGTGTAGAAGAGCGGATCGGCCAGCAGCAGCAGCACCGCAATGAACGCGGGAGCGCCGGCGGCGCCTCGGCACAATTCGATAGCCAGCAGAAACGTGAACAACACGCCCACACTGGCCAGCGTCAGCATGGCCACGCGCGTGGCCGGGATGGAATAGCCGAACAGGCGCCACACCAGGGCCAGATACGCCATCACGCCCGGAGGGTGAACGTTGGGCACGGTGGAGTGCGGCACCCACGCGCCATCGCGCAGAATATCCAGGGCGGCCGGAACGAACTGGCCGTGCTCGTCCCAGAAATACGGAAGATCCAGAAATGGCGAGTGGCTGGCGAAAACAACAGCGGCGAACAACGCGAAAAAAATAAGATACGCGCCCGGCCCTGTCCCCCTGCGCGTTTCGGTCGCGGTCATCTACTGTATCGCGCTGCCGGGCTGCTTCGCCTCCAGATGAATTTCCCCGAAAGCCGCCTCGTACTGCGACAGATTCTGCTGCAGCAGATTGCTGAGCGCCTTGGCCTGCTGGGGGCTGATGTACACGCCCTGGAAGTTGTGAATGGAGACATGTTCGGGGGCGGTCTGATTGACCGTTCCGAACATGAGAAAGAAATCCCACAAATTGACGCGCACCTGCACACTGTTCGCGTAGCTCTCGCGGTAGTCGGCGGTGTTGGTGAGCTGGATTCTGGGAGGCTGGGCGGGAGTCATAGACATATCCTGTCACACCATGCAGCGCATGGCGCCGCCCCACCTGGCTTATGGATAAACCGGCGTAACCCGCATCCCCGCCTTGATCACCCTCTCCGTCGGCAGCGCCACCGAATCGCCGTCCCTCAGCCCGCCGGTCACCTGCACGCGTCCGGCGCTGGTGACGCCAATCTGGACAGTCCGCCACTCCAGCACGTTATCGGCGCCCAGTGCCAGCACCCCGCTCTCGCCGTTGTCCCTCCGCAGGGCCTCGCGCGGCGCGGTCACCGCGTTCTCCACCACCTTCGACTGGATCTCCGCGTCCACGTTGGTTCCGGGCACCAGCTCATGGCCGGGATTGTCGATGACGCATCCCACTTCGCCCACTTGCCGGGTTCCCAGCGGCGTCACCTCGGTGGGCAGCCGGTCCACCACGCCCTTCCATTGGTGGCCGGGCAAAGCCTCCCAGCTGATCGTCACCGGCATGCCCGCGCCCACGCGTCCCAGGTCCGGCTCATCCACATACACCTTCACGCGCACCTGATCCAGCCGTCCGATGTTCGCCACCAGATCCCCTGCCTGAAGAAACGCGCCCAGCGTGAGATCGAACTGGTACACCGTTCCCGAAACCGGCGCGCGCACCACCGACAGATCCAGATTGGTGCGGGCAATCTCCTCGGACGCCTGTGCTTCGTTCACGCGCGCCTCGGCCGCCGCCTTGTCCGGCTGAGTCACCAGCGCGGCGCGCCGCTGCTGCAGCGATTGAATCTGCAGCTGGGCCTGCTTCACGCGCTCCTGCGCATCCTGGACTTCCTTGTGGGTGGCCGCCTGGTGCGATTCCAGCCGCTGCAGAGTGTCATAGTCCCGCTGGGCCGTTTCCAGGTCCAGCCGGGCGCGCGCGAGGCTGCCGTCAATGTCCGCGATGTCGGCCGCGCGTCCCCCTTCGTCAATCACCATCTGTTGCGCCTGCGCTCCCTTGACGCGAGCCTCCGCGGCGGCGACATTGGCCGCGGCCGGACCCCTGTCCAGCGCCACCAGCGGATCCCCTGCCTGCACCATCTGGCCGCGATGTACGAAAATCTTCTGCACGGCGCCCGGCCGGCCGGCGCGCGCGGTGGCCCATTCGATGGGTTCCACTTTCCCGTTGGTCGGAATGGTGCTGACGATGGTTTCCCGCGACGTTCGCGCGAACGGCACCTCGGGCGGCGCGGTCTTGCGGGAAATGCCCCACGCGATGATGACGGCGAGCACCAACACCGCGAGGACCAGACCGATGCTGCTGCGGCGAATTCTCATTCCCCTGGCCTCGCGCAGTAATCGAAAAGCAACTGCCATTCGGCCAGCTGAATCTCCCGCGCAGCGCGGTGCGCGGGCGCGGTATCCGTGGCCTGGCGGGCGCGTTCGCAAAAATCGACGAAGCCGAAAGGGTCCCAGCTCCGCCCCACCGTGAATCCAAAATCCGGCTGGCTGCTGACGATCGCGCGCGCGAGTTCGGCAAGGTCCGCATACACGGCGTGGCGGCCCACCCGCCGGAACCAGTAGCCCGCGTTGCCGGCGTCGGGCTCCTGCCGGTGTAGGATGGCGTGCCAGTAGCTGCCTTCCGCGGTGGCCAACGCCTGACAGATTTCATGGCACTCGTCGAGACATCCGAAATAGAGCCACAGTCCGCTCAATGCGCCTTCGGGCGACCGCGAGCCGGGGAACAACTCAACCGGCCGTTTCCCGGAAATCACCGGCTTGGCCTGCGCCTGGGAACATCCCGCGCATACCAGGGGCATGGGCCGGCAACCGCCGCCATCCAGCGCAAGAATCTGCTCAATTGTTTCGCCGTATAGCGAAGCCTGGAAGGTCAAGACCCATTCTCGCATTCGTGTGCATTCGTGTGCATTCGTGGCCCGATCCGCTATCCTGCATGTAGATGAACCACCGCGATTCGAAAAACGCAGTCATCTTCGGCAGCGCCGGGCAACTGGGCGTCGAGCTCACCCGCGTGTTTCGCGAGCGCGGATACGAGGTGCGGGGTTACGACCGCGACGTGGTGGATATTTGCGACGCGGCCGCCGTCGAAGCGGTTCTGGCGCGGGCCGACGCGTCACTGGTGCTCAACGCCGCCGCTTACAATATGGTGGACATCGCCGAACACGAGCCCGCCGCCGCGTTCCAGGCCAACGCCCTCGCCGTTCGCAACCTGGCCATGGCCTGCCGCCAGGTGGACGCGCAACTGGTTCACTACTCCACCGACTACGTTTTCGACGGCGCCGCCGGCCGCCCTTACACCGAACAGGACAAGCCCCACCCGCTGGGCGCTTACGCCGTTTCCAAGTATGCCGGCGAGCTCTACGCCGAGGCGTATCTGGAGCACCCGCTCATTGTGCGCACCTCCGGCGTGTATGGGCCTGGCGGCCTGCACACGGCGCGCGGAAATTTCATCGAGCTGATGCTGCGCCTGGCGAAGGGCAGCCAGCCCATCCGCGTGGTGGAGGATCACGTGGCCTCGCCGGCCTACGCTCCGGCGCTGGCCGAACGCACCGCCCAACTGATAGAGCGGGACGCTACCGGCGTGTTCCACGTGGGCGGCGGAACTCCCATCTCCTGGTTCGAATTCGCCCGCTTGATTTTCCGGCTCGGCGGCGTGAACCCCGAACTCAAGCCCACCAGCGAACGGGAGTACCGCACTGAGGCGAAGCGCCCGAAGTTTTCGGCGCTATCCAATGCAAAGATGGAAGCGTTCGGCGTGGCGCCAATGCCCCCCATGGAAGAGGCCGTGGCGGATTATTTCGAACGGCGCAAGGAACACGCATCGCGGCAGAGCGCGGTCCAGCCTACTTCTTCGTAGCCGGCGCTGCGGCGGGCGGCTTGCGCTGCCAGTATATCTTGCAATCCTGAATCACCGCTTTCTGCGCGTAAACGTCCGGCAGACCAAGATCGTCCAGTTCCTGGTCGTCATCGTCGTCGCAGGTCTCCACCGTGTCGTACACGCCAGCCTTCACGCGGCGCACCAGCTCTTTTCTGTTGAAAATGTGCAGCGCGGCGGAGTCTTTGGCGGATAGATTCAGCTTGTGCGAATCGTCATACTCCAGGCCCGAGGGAGGCGTCCGCCGGGTCATAAAGTAAACGAACTCGTCGGCCAGAAGCATCCCGTGCTTAGGCGTCACCTGATCCACTTTCAGGGCCACCGCCTCGTATTGCTTCCATGTGTCCGAATCCCGGTCGTCGTACATGTCCCTTCCCAGCGCGAAGCACGACAGGAAGGCCAGAACGCAAAACGGAATCCATGGCCGGTCGGGAGAGCTCAGGCGCGAGCCCACGGCATAGAGACCCACGGAAGCCAGGATGCCGACGAATGGAACGGTCAGCGAGAAGTATTGCCCAAAAGTGGGCCGGACGTAGCAGAGATAAGCAATCTGGCCGAGGCCCATCCAGCCAGCCAGGTAAAATTCCGCGCGCCGCTCCCGCTCCCAGTGGCTTGCCCAGATGATGTAGAGCACGCCCGCCAACGCCAGCGACCCAAGGCACAGCGCCTGCGCGGAATTGATCCACTCGGTCATGAGTTCCAGATTGTGCCGCAGGGATTCGTCCCAATTCACCTGGCGGTAAAACAGGTGGAAATTGATCATGCCGAAGCGCACCTGGAACGGACCTTGCACGTATAGCCACAGCACCGGCAGAAAGGGCACGGCCGCGCCCGCCACAAAAGCGGCAAAGCGAGCCAGCCGGCTGCCCACGCGGTTATAGATCAGAATCCAGAGCAGGACCACGGGCGCCCCGGGAACCGTCAACAGGCTGGCCGCGGCGCTGGCGCTGGCCGCGCACCCGGCCAGTGCGGTCAGCATCACGCCTTTCCGTCCCACCGCGATAATCGCCAGCCGGAATGAAGCCACCAGCAACAACATGCACAGCCCGTAGGCCTGCGCGATCGGCCCAAAGTTAAACACCAGCCAGTTCCAGCCGATCACCAGCACGGCCGCCAGAGACAGCGCCAGCCGCCAGCGCGGCAAGGGCACGCTGCGAAACACAAAATCGACCGACAGAAACAGCGCTCCGATAGTGGCGAACGTCGCCGCCGCATGCAGCACCCGCCAGCTTTCTCCAAAGACGCACATCCATGCCGCATTCCACCAGGCGTTCAACGGCGATTGCGCAAAGAAGAAATCGAGATACGGCCGCTTGCCCGCCTTGATCAACTGCGCGGCCAGCATGTGGAATCCCTCATCCGGGGCGGATGCATGAACCTGCGAATAAATCGCCAGCAGGGTGCCCACCAACACCATGCCGCAACACACCACGAGGTACTCCTCGCGTGTTCGTTCCGCTGGCGGGGGCTGGTCGGCTACGGGTCGCTCAGTTTCGAGCGTCGTGTCATTCATCGGAAGAAAGGGGGCGGTTATTCCGCGTTGTGAGTTGCCTTACCAGCCCGCGCACTTGTCGGCCTGGGATCTTATTGCTTTTGTTCTGGTCTTGCTCTTCATGTTCCACGGATCGGGAGGACGTTCGAGCGTCACTCAACACGAACGCCATCCCGTGCGAACCAGGGTCAGCTCGTCGCCTTGGTCTTCTTGGTTTTGCTCGCCTTGGTCTTCTTGGTCTTGCTCGCCTTGGTCTTCTTGGTTTTGGTCGTCGCCGCGTCGTCGGCAAAAACAACTGTGCTGCCGAGAACGAGCGCCATACCGAGCATGAGGGTCATCAGCTTCTTCATACGCAGATCTCCTTTTGAAAAGATTCTTGTTCTAACTGCTAGTAGTTCATCATATCGCGGGCGGTGTTGCGGCTCCCCTTCCCTTTCATTAAAATCGCGTAATCGGACCCTTGAATTCGCGCCCCCTGGCTGCCACGTCAATAGTGGCGGGGATCGTCGTATCCGGCGTTGTTCCGGCGTTCCCGTCATTCATTAAGAACGTGTAATCATTGTGCCGGACCACCATTGGACTCTATGATCGTCGAAGGCGTGCAAATAGCATCGTTAGTGGGAAAAGACGTTCCGTCGAAGCGCGCGGTGTTCACCGCGGAGCGCATCGCCTTCTGGGACGAGTTTGCGCGGAACATCGGCCGCTGGCAGCCGCGCCGCCGGTATTATCGGCAGCAGCTCGCCCGGCTGTTCGCGTTCTCGGTGCCGCCCGGCATGCGCGTGCTGGAAGTGGGCTGCGGGACTGGGGACCTTTTGGCGGCCCTGCGGCCGGCGTACGGCGTGGGCGTCGATTTTTCTTCCGAGATGGTGAAACTCGCTCGCGAGCGCCATCCCGATCTCGTTTTCGAGCAGGCGGACGCGAACGATTTCGACCTCGGCGAGAAGTTCGATTTTGTGGTTTGCTCCGATCTGATCAACGATCTGTGGGACGTGCAGATGGTGCTGGAGCGGATCGCCGCGCACTGCCATCCGGGCACCCGCCTTCTGCTCAATTTCTATAGCCAGCTTTGGGCCGGCCCAAGGAAAGTGGCGGAAGCGTGCGGCCTGGTAAAGCGTCTGCTTCTGCAGAACTGGCTGACGGTGGAAGACGTTACCGACCTTCTGTATCTGGCTGGGTACGAGACAATCCGTCATTCCCGCGAGATCATGTGCCCCGTGCGGATTCCGTTGCTGGGTCCGCTGGCCAACCGCTATCTGGTGCGCCTGTGGCCCATGGGCCACCTGGGCATCACCCATGTGCTCATCGCCCGCCCGCAGCCGGCGCCGATGCCGGAGCACCAGGCCAGTGTGAGCGTTATCGTGGCCGCCCGCAACGAAGAGGGCAACGTTCCCCAAATTTTCGACCGGCTTCCGCAGATGGGCGCGGGTACGGAGTTGATCTTTGTGGAAGGGCACTCCACGGACAAAACGTGGGAGGCCGCGGAACGGGAGCTGGCCCAAAGGCCCGGATATCCAGCCAGGTTGTTTCGTCAGCCGGGAAAGGGCAAGGGAGACGCGGTGCGCAAGGGATTTGCCGAGGCGCACGGCGATCTGCTCATGATTCTGGATGCGGACCTCACCGTGATGCCGGAAGATTTGCCGCGGTTCTACGAAGCCTGGCGAACCGGACGCGGCGACTTCATCAACGGCGTGCGCCTGGTCTATCCCATGGAAGAGCGCGCCATGCGCTTCTTCAATCTGCTGGGCAACAAGTTTTTCAGTCTGGCGTTTAGCTGGTTGCTGGGACAGAGCATCAAAGACACGCTCTGCGGGACCAAGGTGCTCAGCCGCCGCCACTATGAAACCATCGCCGCCAATCGCGCCTGGTTCGGCGAGTTCGATCCGTTCGGCGACTTCGACCTGATTTTTGGAGCGGCGCGGTACAACCTGAAAATCGTCGATATGCCCGTTCGCTACGGCGAGCGCACGTACGGCGACACCAACATCCAGCGCTGGCGCCACGGCGTGATCCTGTTGCGGATGGTACTGGTGGCCATGCGGCGGATCCGCTTTATCTGAGCGCGATCACTGGCCGCGGGCGGCCTTTGCCCGCCGCTTGATCCAGTGGCGAACCAGTTCGTATTGCGGCACCGCGGTTGCGGAAGCCTTGCGAATGGCGATCAGACCGCGCCGATGCAACAGCCGGATGGACCGCTGCACGGCCGATTTCGACAACCCCGTCAGCTGCACGAACTCCTGCAGACTGGTCGCGATGCTGCGCTCCTCGGACCGGTACAGCCGGGTCCAGAGAACCAGGTAGAGAAGCACCGCCGCCGGCGACCGGTCGTGTCCGGCAACGTCCGGCAGCAGCACGTCCAGAACGTAGTCGTCTATCTCAACATGGTGCATAACGAATATAGTCTTTACTATTATAGTCGCCTTGCAATCGCCTCCGGGCTCGCGCACAATGGCACAGAGGTTGACCATGATCAAAGGCATTAAGTTCGCAAGTGTTCCGGTCACGGACCAGGATCGCGCCCTGGCCTTCTACACGGAGAAGCTCGGATTCCGCCTGCTCACCGATCAGCCGTTCAGCGAGGAACAGCGCTGGATCGAGCTGGGCATCCCCGGCGCCGACACGCGCATCGTCCTGTTCCGCTTCGATGAGCTGATGAAGCCCGGCAGCCAGATGAACCTCACGTTCTGGGCCGACGACGTGGAAGCCACGGTGCGAGAGATGAAGAAAAAAGGCGTGGAAATCACCATGGAGCCCAAACGCGAAGACTGGGGCACCGCCGCCGCCTTCCGCGATGTCGACGGCAACAACTTTGTCCTCAGTTCCAAAGGTTAGAGCCAGCGCTTCCGAACCGCGCGTGTGAACAAGCGGTCAAACGTCCAGCCGGTTCGCGCCGGCTACCCGCCCATACCAGAGGCCGGAGTCCGACCGCAACAACTTTGTCCTCAGTTCCAAAGGTTAGAGCCAGCGCTTCCGAACCGCGCGTGTGAACAAGCGGTCAAACGTCCAGCCGGTTCGCGCCGGCTACCCGCCCATACCAGAGGCCGGAGTCCGACCGCAACAACTTTGTCCTCAGTTCCAAAGGTTAGAGCCAGCGCTTCCGAACCGCGCGTGTGAACAAGCGGTCAAACGTCCAGCCGGTTCGCGCCGGCTACCCGCCCATACCAGAGGCCGGAGTCCTTCACCGTGCGCTTCTGGTCGCGGAAGTCCACCCAGGTAAGACCGTAGCGCTGGCTATAGCCGTCCAGCCACTCGAAATTGTCGAGCAGGCTCCACGAATGCCAGGCGCGCACCCGGGCTCCGTCCGCGATGGCCCGCGCGAGCTCGGCGAGATGTTGGCGAAAGAACGCGGTCCGGCGCGGGTCGGGAATGCGGCCGCCTTCCTTTTCATACGGGGTGTCCAGATAGCTGCAACCGCACTCCGTGAGCTCGATCACCGGGTGGTCGTATTCGCGCGAGATCTGCATCACCAGGTCGTATAGCCCGCGCGGCCACACCTCCAGACCGGCATCGGTGAGCGGCCCCTCCGTGGGCATTTCAGCGTGAAAGCGAGTGAGCCGGTCACGGCTGGCGCCTTCGTCATTCTCGGTCTCCGTGCCAAAGCTCCCGCCACCGGTCCGGGGACCGCCGCCCGCGTCGGACACGATACGTCGCGTGTAGTAATGAAACCCGATCCAATCGAGCGGAACCTGCATGATCTTTTCGTCGCCCGGACGGAATCCCATGGCCTCATAAGGAGTCTCGCCCACAAACGCCTTCGGGTACTCGCCGCGGATCGCCGTATGCAGGAAATAGAGATTGTTCATCGCGTGATAGCGCGCGGTCGCGGCGCGATCCGCTTCGCTGTCAGTGGCCGGATACGCTGGCGCCATGCCATAGGCGCTGCCCACGGTGGCCTTCGATGAGGCCGCCTTGATCGAGCGGAAGCACTCACCCTGCGCCAGGTTCACCGTATGCGCGGCCCTGAGGAACAGATTGTAGTCGGCCTTGCCGGGAGGGTGAATGCCCACGCCGTAGCCGAACCACGTGAACGCCCAGGGCATGTTGAAAGGCGCCCACACCGTAAGCCGGTCGCCCAGAGCCTTCGCCAGCGTTCCGGCGTAGTCGGCGAAGAACCCGGCAAGGTCGCGGTTGGGCCAGCCCCCGCGGTCTTCCAGCGCCTGCGGAAGATCCCAGTGATAGAGCGTGCAAAACGGGCGTATACCGGCCTGAAGCAGCGTGTCCACCAGGCGGCTGTAATGATCCAGCCCTTTCTGGTTGACCGCGCCCGCTCCGTCAGGTTGAATGCGCGACCACGAAATGGAGAAGCGATAACTCTTCTGGTTCAGCCGCTTCAGAATGGCGATGTCCCGCGGATAGAGATGATACTGATCGCAGGCAATGTCGGCGTTGGCGCCTCCGCGGATTCGCCCCACCGTGCGCGAAAAACGGTCCCAGTTGGATTCGCCCTTGCCGTCGGCGTTCCACGCGCCTTCCACCTGGTAGCAGGAGGTGGCCATGCCCCAGAGGAATCCCGGCGGAAACCGGGCCGCATCGATGTCAGCGGGCGCAACCGCGCCGGCCAGCAAGGCGCCTCCGGCCGCGGCGATTGAGTTGGAAAGGAACTGGCGGCGGTCCATGTCTTCTATGTGCAGATATCTGTCCCCATTCACTCCGCGTCGGAATTCGCCGTCGCGTAATATCCCTTGCGGGCCTGCACCTTGTATTCCTTGTTGCCGGTGCGAATCTCGATCTTGCGGTACGAACCGTCCCGGGCCGTATTGGTGGGTGTGTAAGCGAGCGCGTACTGGGTGCGCATCTCGTCCTGAATCTCCTGGAACGCTTCGCTGAGCGGATGCTTGCGGTCCACCTTGAACACGCGCCCGCCAGTCTCCGACGACATGCGGTCCAGCGCGCCGCCTCCCCCGTACAATTCTCCATGCGAGCGGTACAGCCCGTAGTCGACGTACTGAATGCTGTAGATGATTGCGTCGGCCTTCTGCGCCTGCTCAATGGCGTCCTGTATTTTGTAGTGGCTGCCTTCGTCCTGGCCGTCGGTAATCAGAATCAGCGCTTTTCGGCCCACCTGGCCGTGCAGTTCGTCGTGCGAAGCCAGATACACCGCGTCGTATAGAACCGTCCCCTTGGGATTGTCGATGGTGGGCACCGGACCCGAATCCAGCCCGCGCACGCTGGCGTTCACCTGCAGGCCGTTCAACCCGCCGCGCAGCAGTTTCGCGGAGCTGGTGTAATCCTGCAGCAGATCCGTGTCGCCGCCGAAGCTGATCAGGAACGCAAGATCTTTGGGCCGAATGACGCTGCCGAAGAATTGCGATGCCGCGTCTTTCTCGATGTCGATCAGGTTTTCCTGGCTCGGGCTGACGTCAATCAGCAGCCCCATGGTGAACGGCAGATCCGTCTCGCGCGTGAAGTAGCGAATGTCCTGCTGCTTCCCATCCTCGAACACCGTAAAGTCGTCTTTGGTGAGGTTGCCCACCAGGCCGTTCTGACGGTTGCGGACGGTGAAGAAGATGTTCACCACATTCACTTCCACCTTGATGGAAGGCGCTTCGTCCGGCTGCGCCTTGTCCGGCGAGGGTGTCTGCTGGGCGAGCAACGGCAAAACCAGGAGGGGAACCACAAGGTAACGCTGCATACGGTTAGATTGGTAGATGCGCAATCCCGGCGCTCCGTTGCATGCGACACGCCATCCTGCACCTCAAGAAAGCCGACCCGGTATTAGCCGGCATCATCGAACGCGTCGGCGAATATCGGATACAGTTCCGCGAGCCGGCGTTTGAGACGCTGGTGCGGTCCATTGTATATCAGCAGCTCAGCGGGCGCGTGGCGCTGCGCATTTTTGAGCGGCTGTGCGATCTGGTTCCGGCCGGCCGCCTCACGCCCCCGGCCATCCTGGCGCTTACCGTGGAACAGATGCGCGGCGCCGGCCTGTCCGGTCAGAAGACCGCCTACATACGGGACCTCGCCTCTAAAACCTTCGCTGGCGAACTGGATTTCGCGGTGTTGCCCGGCATGGGTGACGACGAGGTGATTGAATCGCTCACGCGGGTGAAAGGAGTGGGCGTCTGGACCGCGCACATGTTCCTGATCTTCGCCTTGCAGCGGCCCGACGTTCTGCCGGTGGGCGATCTGGGCGTCCGCACGGCCATGCGCAAGGCGTATCGCATGCGCGCGCTCCCGAAGCCCGCCCGCATGGAGAAGATCGCGAAGGCATGGCGTCCGTGGTGCTCGGTGGCCAGTTGGTATCTCTGGCGAAGCCTGGACGGCGACGCGGCGCTGTAGCGGCCCAATCGGGTCACCCGGGGCGCTTGCACAGGTTTATCGATACGTCTTTTCCGACCGCAGAAGGACCGCCAGTACGTCAACTGTGTGCGTCGTGTGAATCGGCTTGAAAATGATGCGGTACCGGCCGGACACCTTCCGGTATTTGCCTTTGTGCGCACTCCCTTTGAGCGGTTTTACGAGACCCTGAAACGGGTCCTCTTCAAGTGCGGTGAGGTCGTCAAGAATGCGCCTGCGGCGGTCCGGCGGAATTGCCTCAAGCTGTTTTGCCGCTGCGGCGTGGATGAGGACGGTCCATGTCATGGCGTAGTTGGGCGAGGGTCACGTATTTGCCCTGGCGCATCTCACGCTCGGCCTTCTTCACGAGAGCGCTTTCTGCCGGAGTCAGAACATCGTCGGCGTCAACCAGGCGTTTCGGTTTGACCAGCACTCCATTCGCCTGCCGGGAGAACGCTACAAAGTCCCCCACCTGAAGTTTGAAGGTAGCAAGCAAGTCGCGCGGGATCACCACCTGGCGGCGTTGCCCGACGCGTCCGATCCGCTCTTTAGTCGTCGCTGCCTTCGTCGCCATACTTTCAGACTATCTGATTATCAGAACCTGTCAAGCCCGGCGTCTTCAGGGCTGTGTGGGGCAGGATTATATCCTGCGCGCGGTTTGTAACCGCGCGGGTTTCCGACCGCGTATAATCACCGGCATGCTCCGTTGCGCCGCTTCGTTCCTTCTTTCTCTCGCGCTCTTCGCTCAATCCGATACCCCTGCCAAACTCATCGCGCGCGCGGAGTCGGAATCGGCGATGACCGATGACCTGCGCGAGCTTTGCGATTCCATCGGCGGACGGCCCACCGGCTCGCGTGCGTGCGAACGGGCTGTCGCCTGGGGCGCGGCGAAGTTTCGGAGCGCGGGCCTCACCCGCGTAGCCGTGGAACCCTACACCATCCCGCGCACCTGGCTTCCCGGAACCATCTCGGCTGAGGCTGTCGCCCCGGCGCAATTCACCATCCGCGCGGCCGCCGCGCCGATGAGCCCGTCCACCGGCGGCGTTATCGAAGCGCCGGTGATCGACGTGGGCGAGGGCGCGCCGGAAGCCTTCGCGAACGCCGCTGCCCGGCTAAAGGGCGCCATCGTTCTGGTCCGCTCCAACGAGATGAAGACGCTCGACGACCTGTTCGCCGAATATTTCCGCAACCCTGGAATCAACGACGCGGCAAAGCGGTATGGCGTGGCGGCGGTGCTGCTGGAATCGTCGCGCCCCCGCGGATTGCTCTATCGGCACCCGGTGTCCTTTAGCACGGAACTCGCCAATGTGCCGATGGCCGTCATCTCTCGCGAACCCGCCGAGCGTCTGGCGCGCCTCGCCGAGCGCGGCGAGGTACGCGTCCGTTTTTCCATGACAAACAAAATCGACGGCCCGTATCGCGCCGCCAACGTTGTCGCGGAGATTCCCGGAGCCGGGAAGCCCGATGAGATTGTCGCAATCGGAGCACACCTCGATTCCTGGGACATGGGCACCGGGGCCCAGGACAACGGCGTGAACGCGGCCACGGTGATCGATATCGCGCGCGCGTTCCAGCAGCTCCGCCTGCGCCCGCGGCGCACTGTCCGCTTCATTCTGTTTACCGGCGAAGAGCAGGGGATGCTGGGCTCGGCGGCCTACGTCAGGAAGCACCAGGAGGAGATGAACAATCACGTGGCGTTCATCGCGTTCGATACCGGCTCCGGGCGCACCAGCGGCTTTTTCCTGAACGGACGCGAAGAACTGCGCAAACCGGTCGACGCCTTCCTCGACGCCGCGGGCATCACCGGAGCGAACGACGACTCCGCCGAGGCCATTGACGGCACGGACAACTTCGACTTCCTCATTTCGGACGTACCCAACCTGTTGGCGTTGCAGGACGCCGCGCCCTACCTGCCGGATTATCATGCCGAATCGGACACCCTCGAACGCGTGAACGTGAAAGAGGCGCGGCGGAATGAGGCCATCGCCGCGGCCGTGATGTGGGGCATCGCCGATGCGCCGGACCGCCTGGCCCCCCGCCAGTCGCGTGCCGAAATTGAAAAGCTGCTGCATGACACAAAACTGGACGAGCAAATGAAGCTGTTCGACCAGTGGGATGCCTTCGCCGCCGGCCGGCGCGGCTCGCCAAGGTAAGGTTGTGTAACATCGCCCTGCCCGCCGGCGTCTCAACGAGGATCGAATTCCAGGCAGAATCGGTTTCCTGCCATACTACCTGGTGGTGGCATTGCTTCATTTCAGCCAGCGCGAACGCCGGGACGGTTTGTCCTGCCGCCACATCACGCCTTTGCCATCAACAAATCACACGGGTTCGCGCTTCGGCGACGCAGTTGCATCCGCTCTCGCCGAGGAGGAGGAGAAGATTATGAACCTCGTAAAAAGACAGACCCTGCTGCAGAGTGTCGCGGTGCTGACAACGGCTCTGTTATTGCTGACGGCCACCCCGGTCTTCGGACAAAACTATCCGCCGCCCAACGAACAAGGCTATCCGCCCCAGGGGCAAGGTTATCCGCCACAAGGCTACCCGCCCCAAGGGCAAGGTTATCCATCACAGGGCTACCCGCCACAGGGCTATCCGGCGCCGAACCAGCCCCCGCCGCCCGCTTTCGCGCCGGGGCAACTGGACAACCTGGTGAACCGCATCGCGCTGTATCCCGACCCCCTGCTGGCGCAGGTTCTCGCGGCAGCGACCTTCCCGGACCAGATCCAGCCCGCGGCCGGTTTTGCCGATCAGAACCGCTACCTGCACGGGGACGAGCTGGCTAACGCCATCGCGCAGGCCAACCTCCCCTGGGACCCCAGCGTCCAGGCGCTGATTCCCTTCCCCGCCGTGCTCGACATGATGGCGCGCGACATGAACTGGACCAGCCAACTGGGCAACGCCGTTCTCGCGCAGCGTCCGGATGTCATGGACGCCGTGCAGCGGATGCGCCAAACGGCCTACCGCTACGGATATCTGAGAACCGGCCCGCAGGTTCGCGTGGTCTACGGCGGCGGATTCGTGGAAGTGCTGCCGGTGAATCCGGGCTACATTTGTGTGCCCACCTACGATCCCTACGTCGTGTTCGCGGCTCCCCGGCCCGGCTTCTTCATCGGGGGCGCCATCGGTTTCGGCGCGGGCTTCTACATCGGAGCGAGCTTTGGAGCGTGGGGCTGGGGCGGCGTCTTCGACTGGCATGCTCACAGCTTCCTGTTCAACAACGCGGTTTGGGGACGCACCTGGTATAACCGCGGCGTGTATGTTCACAATTACGGCAACTGGGCCGGCGGGCGCTGGCGCAATAACGTCGTGGCGAACCGCAACGTGTACGTCAATCGCAATGTGAACGTCACGCGGAACGTCTACAACGGCAATCAGCGCTACGCCGTTACGCCCAACCGCGGGTACGAGCGCAACGCCGAGCCCGAGCACTCCGGCGCGTTTCATGGCACGGAAAACGGCCGCGCCGAGCACACGGCGGCAGCCTGGGGCCATGCCAGCCGGGGCGCCAGCGAAAGCCGCGGCAGCAACGACAGAGGAGGACACCGATGAAGAGCATCTGCGGGAGTCTCGCGGGCCTGAGCCTGCTCGCGTCGGGAATCATGATCGCGCAGGTTGCGCAAAAGACCTTCCCGACTCCGGAGGCGGCGGTCAGCGCGCTGGTCGCCGCCGCGAAGTCCGGCAGCACCGATGAAATGGCCGCCGTCCTCGGCGAAGACATGAAAGATCAGTTTCATCCGGGTGACCCGAAACTGGCCGAAGTGGATCGAGGCGAGTTCGTGGACGCCGCGCAAGCCGCCACGAAAATCGAAAAGGACACCACGGCGCCGGACCGGATGATTGTGTACTTCGGCGCCAACGAGTGGCCCTTTCCCGCGCCGCTGGTGAAGGAAGGCGACGCGTGGCGCTTCGACGGCAAGGCCGGGCGCGAGGAGATTCTCGACCGCCGCATCGGCCACGATGAGATGCACGCGGTGGAGACCTGCCTCGGCGTCGTTCAGGCCGAACTCGAATACGCGCAAACCGATCACGATGACAGCGGCGTCCTTGCGTTCGCCCGCAGGCTGATCAGCTCGCCGGGTAAGCATGATGGCCTCTACTGGCCGGACGATGCCGCCGGACCAAGCCCGTTCGGCCCGGCGATCTCCACCTCAGACCGGCTGGTATCGACGACCCCCGACGAGGGCGTGACCATACCCCCGCCGCGCTATCACTTCGGATATCACTTCCGGATTCTCACCGCGCAGGGCAGCAATGCCGTGGGCGGCGCGCACAACTTCCTGCTGGACGGCCATCTGCTGGGCGGCTTCGGCGTGATCGCCTGGCCTCGGGACTACGGTACCACCGGCGTCCAGACGTTCATCGTGAACCAGCTCGGCGTGGTTTATGCGAAGGACCTGGGCTCGGACACCGACAAACTCGCTCGGGCGATTGCGGCGTTCGACCCGGACGCAAGCTGGAAGAAACTCGATCCGGCGAATTGATCGGCAACTCGAGGGCTGGCCGCCGTTGCACGGCCAGCCCGGCATTTCTCAATGTGCAGGAACATCAAGACTCTCTTTAACTTCGATCCGCCCGTCACCGAGGATGAGGTTCGCGCCGCCTCCTTGCAGTTCGTGCGAAAAATCAGCGGATTTAATAAACCATCCAAGGCAAACGAACACCTGTTTCAGGCCGCCGTCGAGGAAATCGCCGGCGTTTCAACCCGCCTTCTCCATTCGCTCGAAACCAACGCCCCTCCCCGTAATCGCGAAGAAGAGGCCGCCAAAGCCCGCGTCCGCGCCGCGGAAAGATTCGGCGATTAAGTTGCCATAAACGGCAGCATGACCACTCCAACGCTGCCGCAAACGGTTATCCGGGTCGCGGTACTGTGCGCCGTCTTCACGGTTGTCGCTTTTGCGGCAGACCCGGCACTTACCATCTATAACCAGGATTTTGCCGTCGTCCGCGAAACCCTGCCCCTGGATTTGCAGGCCGGGTCCAACACGGTTCGCTTCTCCGGCGCCACCGCGCACCTGGAGCCGGACTCGGTGATTCTTCGCGACGCCACCGGCAAACACAGCGTGGTGGTTCTCGAACAGAACTATCGCGCCGAGCCCATTTCGCAGGAGCTGTTGCTGAATCTCTACGAGGGCAAAACAATTGACTTCGTGACCCCATCGCCGGATGGCTCCACGCGCGTAGTCCCTGGCAAAATCGTACGCAGCGGCTACGTACCGCATTATCAGGCGATGCAGCGTTACGGGTCGCAATACCAGAACAACCAGATGGCCATGGCCAGCGATGGCAACGGCCAGCCGATTATCGAGGTCAACGGCAAGTTGCAATTCTGGCTACCCGGCCAGCCCATTTTCCCCACCCTGGGTGACGACACGATTCTGAAGCCCATGATGGACTGGATTATCCACTCCACCGAGGCAGCGAAGTTCGATGCGGAGTTGAGCTACGTCACCGGAGGCATGAGCTGGAACGCCGATTACAACATCGTGGCCCCCGAGATGGGCGACGTGCTGGACCTGGTCGGCTGGGTTACGCTGGACAACCAGAGCGGCAAGCAGTTCGACCACGCTCACATCAAGCTGATGGCCGGGGACGTGAACAAGGTAACGCCGGGTATGGCCGGCCGCGACTTCGCCAACCTGGTCACGGTGAGCGACGGCGCCAACCTTATGAACCCCACGGTCACCGAGCGAGCGTTCGAAGACTACCATCTGTACACCTTGCCTCTCCCCACCACGCTGCACGACCGCGAAACCAAGCAAGTGGAATTCCTGCGCGCGTCCGGAATCTCATCGAAGCGGCTCTACGTCTACGATGGCCTGTCCGTCGATCGAAACCAGTACGGCAACCAGGATGTGCGCCAGCTTCCGCAGTACGGCACCCAATCCAATTCGCACGTGTGGATAATGCGTGAGTTCGCCAATACGGAAGCCAACAAGCTGGGCATGCCCTTGCCGAAAGGGCGCGTACGTTTCTACCGGCGCGATCAGGACGGCCAACTGGAATTCACCGGCGAAAACGAGATCGACCACACCGCAAAGGACGAAACCGTCCGCGTATATACCGGCAACGCCTTCGACATCGCGGGAGAACGAAAGCAAACCCACTATCAGATGCAAGGGCCTTATCCGACCGGCTATGCGGACGAGAGCTTCGAGATCAAGCTGCGCAACCACAAGAAGGAAGCAGCCAACGTGCGCGTGGTGGAGCATCTCTATCGCTGGTATAACTGGGCCATCACCCAGGAATCGGACCCGCACCATCAGACCGACAGCCGCACCATCGAGTACGAAGTGACCCTGCAACCGGACCAGGAAAAAGTGATCACCTACACGGCGCACTATACATGGTAGGGCTGGTATACTGGCTCGCGATGACGAGGATAGCGCTTCTTCTGGCGTTGTCGGCGGCCACGCTCGGCGCGCAGGTGGAAGTGCAATATGCGGACCTGACCGCGCCCGACGGGCTGAAGCTGAAAGCCACCTGGTATTCGCCGGGCAAGCCCGGACCGGGCGTGTTGCTGCTGCACCAGTGCAATCGCGATCGCAAGGTATGGAACGATCTTGCAGTACTCCTCGCCGCGTCCGGCATCCACGTTCTGACGTTCGATTATCGCGGCTATGGCGAAAGCGGAGGCGATCGCTTCCGGACGCTCCCGCGGGATAAGCGCGACGCCATGGCGCAACACTGGCCGGGTGACATCGACGCCGCGTTTCAATACCTGCTCAACCAGCCCGGCGTGGACAAGACGCGCATCGGCGTGGGTGGAGCGAGTTGCGGCGTCGACAACGCTGTGCAAACCGCGCGCCGCCATCCCGACGTGAAGGCGCTGATGCTGTTGTCAGGCACCACCGACGAGGCCGGCCGCGCTTTTCTGGAGGCATCCGGTGCGTTGCCGGTTTTCATCGCGGCCAGCGCGGACGATGGCGACATTCTCCCTTACATGAGCTGGCTGGTATCGTTCTCGCACAATGAGCGGTCCGCTCTGATTGCCTACAAAGCGGCCGGGCATGGCGCGGACATGTTCAAAGTGGAGCCGAAGCTCCCACAACTGATTTCCGGCTTCTTCGGCCAGACGCTGCTGGAAACTCCCCCGCCGCACGCGCAGCGGGTGGAGGCGGTTTCGGCATCCACGCAGTTCTGGGCAACCCTCGTCGGCCCCAGGGGCCCCGCCCGTGCCTTGCGAATGCTCCAGGAAACGCTGAAGAAGGACCCGAAAGCGTCGCTGTTTCCGGAGCTGGCCGTCAACCTTTACGGCTATGAGCGCCTGCAGAAAGGCGCCGCGAAAGAAGCGATCGCGATTCTCAAGCTGAACGAAATCGCCTACCCGCATTCAGCCAACGTGTACGACAGCCTGGCCGACGCCTACCTGGCCGATCATCAAAACCAACTGGCCCTTCAGTATTCCCAGCAATGCCTCAAAGTGCTCGCCGACAATCCTCCCGCCGACGCGCAGCACGCGAAAGACATCCGCGCCGGCGCGGAAGAAAAGATTCAAAAACTCAAACCGCGGTGATTCCGAACCGCGACAGTAATGGAGCGGGCTCAAATGATTCCGCCCGCGGCGTCACGCCCCGGCGCTGTCCGTCCGATTCCGGTCAACCACCCGAATCACCAGCACAAACAAAACGCAAAGAACCACCGCGATCAGCACCAGCACGCCGATATGCGCCTTCAGGAACGGCAGCGTCTCCGGACCCATCCGCGTACCCAGCCACGCCAGAATGAAGTAGCGCGGGAGGCGCGCCGCCAGCAGCACCACGCCGAACCACACCGGGCTCACTTCCATGGCCCCGGCGGACAGCACGAACACCTTCATGGGCAATGGAATGGGCACCGCGGCCGGAACAAACACCGTCACCAGGCCGTAGCGCTCGAACCAGCGTTTGAATCGCGCCCCGCGGCCTTTCGAGGTATAGCGCGCCAGATACGCTTCCCCGCCCTTGCGCGCGATGTAGAACAGCGCGTAGCTGCCCGCCACCGACCCCAGTACGGCCAGGCCGGCCGCCGCCCAGGCCGCGCCGTGATCGGCCGCCGCCACCCCCACAACCAGCAAGTCCACTCCGCCAATCAACGGTACGCCGGTGGAATCCAGAATCGCCAGCACGAACACGCCCAGCGGGCCCAGCGCGATGAGGGTGGCTATGAAATGTTTCAGGCGAGGCTCCGGTTAGCCCATCATATCCAGCAGTTCGCGTTCGCCGATCACCGCAACCCCCAGCGCGCGCGCCTTGTCGAGCTTCGAGCCGGCTTCCTCGCCGGCCACAACGTAGTCGGTCTTCTTACTCACCGAACCAGTCACTTTCCCGCCGGCCGCTTCGATGCGCGCTTTCGCGTCTTCGCGGGTCAGGGTGGGCAGGGTCCCGGTGAGCACGAACGTCTTGCCGTCCAGCGGCCCGGCGGCCTTGCGCCGAATCTCCTGCTGGAACTGCAAACCGGCGGCGCGAAGCTGTTCCACCAGCGTGCCATTGCGCTCCTCCGCGAAGAACTCCCGAATGGCGCGCGCCACTTTCGGCCCCACTTCGTCGGCTTCCTGCAGCTTCTCCTCATCGGCCGCCGCGATGGCGTCGACGCTCCCAAAGTGGTCCGCCAGAATTTGCGCCGTGCGTTCTCCCACGAATGGGATGCCCAGGCCGTTGAGCACGCGCGGGAGCGGCTGCCGCTTAGAGCGCTCGATGTTGTCCAGAATTTTCTGCGCCGATTTCTGCCCCATCCGCTCCAGCGCCAGAAGCTGCTCCAGAGTCAGGCTGTAAACATCGCCCACGCTGTGCACCAGGCCGCCGTCCACAAGCTGATCCACCAGAGCTTCCCCCATGCCGTCGATATCCATCACGCCGCGCGCGGAAAAGTGCAGCACCGATTGTTTCAACTTCGCCGGGCAGTTCGTATTGATGCACCGGCTGGCCACTTCGCCCGGCTCGCGCACCACGTCGCCGCCGCACACCGGACAATGCGCGGGCACGCGAAACGGGTGCCGTCCCGGCGCCTGTTCGAGCACGCGAACCACCTTCGGGATCACGTCGCCGCTGCGCTCAATGAGCACAGTATCGCCGATCTGTACGCCCAGCCGCTCAATCTCGTCCTCGTTGTGCAGTGTCGCGCGCGTCACCGTCACGCCGCTGACGTTCACCGGACGCAAGTGCGCCACCGGCGTGAGAATACCGGTGCGGCCCACCTGCACTTCGATGTTCTCAATCACCGTGCGCTCCTGGCGCGCGGGAAATTTGAAGGCAATGGCCCAGCGCGGCGCTTTCGCGGTCCATCCCAGGGTGCGCTGCTGGGCGATGGAATCCACCTTGATCACCAAACCGTCAATCTCATACGGCAGATTGTCGCGCTCCGCGCCCCAGTGCCGGAAATAATCGAGCACCTCCTCGATGTCCGCGCACAGGCGGCGATGCTGGTTCACCTTGAAGCCCATCGCCGCCAGCGCGTCGAGGGATTCCCAGTGGCTCTCCAGCGCCGGCTCGCCGTCCACCAGCAGAAAGTACGTGAAGTAGTCGAGCTGGCGCTTCGCGGTCAACTGCGGCTCCAGCGCCCGAAGCGCTCCGGCGGCGGCATTGCGCGGGTTGGCGAACAGCGGCAGCCCCGCGGCGGTGCGCTCGGCGTTCATGCGCTCAAACGCCCGCCGGTTGATCAGCGCTTCCCCCCGCGCCTCAAAGGCGGGCAGCGATGTTTCCACGCGCAACGGAAGCGAGCGAATGGTCTTCGCGTTTTCGGTAACGTCCTCGCCGGTCTGCCCGTCACCGCGCGTAATGGCCTGCTCGAACCGCCCCCCGCGATAGCGCACCGCCATGGAAAGCCCGTCCAGCTTGAGTTCGGCCACGTAGCGGAACGCCGCGCCGCCCAACAGCTCGCGCACGCGCCGGTCGAAATCGCGCATTTCGTCTTCGTTCAGCGCGTTGTCCAGGCTCAGCATGGCCGAGCTGTGGGCCACTTTGACGAATCCCTCACGTGGCTTGCCGCCTACGCGCTGCGTCGGAGAATCGGGGGTCACCAGCTCCGGATGTTCCGCCTCCAGCCGCTGCAGCTCGCGCATCAGCGCGTCGTACTCGGCGTCGGTGATCGCCGGCTGGTCCAGAACGTAATACAGGCGCTCGTGCCGGCGGAGCTCCTCGCGAAGCGCGGCTATCCGCTCCATTGCCTTACGTGGGCCCTTGTCCATGCAGGTGTTATCTCAGCTTGAGTTTTCCCCACCAGATATTGCCCAGCCGCTCCGCCTGGGCGAAAACGATTCTGTCGCGTGCAACCGCCAACCCGATCGCGCTCGAATCGTTGAAGCTGCGCATCGACCGGCTGGCGCCGTGCGCATGATACACCGCGAACGGTTCTCCCACTGGCTCTTTCGTCGCCGGGTTCAATCGCTGCGCCCAGATGCACGGAAAGCCATCGCGATGGGACAGAAAATAGATCGTGTTGCCGTCGGGAGACCATCGATACAGATCGGCTTCGCCCGCCACCGCCTGCTTCCACTCACGCTCGGGAGCAAGCTGGCCATCGCGAACAGGGACCACTTTCATTCCCGTGTTGAACCCATCCATCAACACCGCCCAGCGCCCATCCGGAGAAAAATGCCCCTGGAATACGGGACCGGAGTGTTGCAGCACGTCAACAGGCGCTCCCGCGGGCATCGCCGCGACAGCCAGCATCGGCGCCGGGGAAACGTACATCAGAAGCAGTCGCCGGTCATCCCCGGACCAGGCCCACGGCACGACGCACGGCGCCGCGCAAACCAGACGCGGAGATGCTGGCTGTTCGAGTTCGGCAATATCCGAAAAAGCGATTTCATGAGCGGGAATGGACACGTTCCTCGCGAACGCGATGAACTTCCCGTCCGGACTGATACAAGGCCAGCCTTCTGTTTCGTCTCCCTCCGTAAGCCTCCTTCGACGGCCCGTCGCTGTCTCCATAACCCAGATTTTGTCGGAGCCGGACGCGTTCGATTGAAACGCCAGCCGCGAGCCGTCGGACGAAATCGACGGGAAGTAATCCAGCGCTATATCTCGCGTCAGCGGCGTGGGCGGCGCGGAGGCCCGGCCCGTATTGGTGTCCATGGCCAAAGCCCATAATTCAGAGGTCTGCGATCCGCTGAAGACGGCGATGGTACCGTCGTTCGCAGCGGAAACGCCGTTGAAAAATCCCGTACCGGCGGTGAGAGCGTGGGGATCGCCCACCAGACCGGGCTTATCGGTCGAAATTCGCACAACGGCGATATCGGTGCGGTCTCCAAACCCGAGCGCGCCGTTCATGGCGGTTCTCGCGAGGTACAGCACGTCGCCCGTGGGAAGCCACTGTTGTGGGATTCCGGGAGAGACGCCAAGCTCGGCCGCGTCGCCGGTTCCCGCGTTGATCAGGAACCAGGCTTTCGCTCCCCAGGGCCCATTCGGAGCTGATTTCTCAACCAGAACATGATTGCCGTCCGGGCTCCAAACGGGCCAGTCTATCAGCCCCCCGAGTTTCGCTCCCAGCTCGCGCGGCTGATCGCTGCCGATCTCGACAACGAATACACGGCTTACGCCGGCGTTGACAAAGTCCCGATACAGAATTTGCCGGCCATCCGGAGAGAAGCGGGGCCTCAGCCCCTGGTCCGTGACGCGCCTCGCTTCTCCGCCCAGCGCGGGGACCAGATAAATGCCCCTCGGAGTCGCATACGCAAGCTGGCTGCTGTCGGGCGAAAACGCCGGGTCAAACTCGTCGTAATTCTCATGGGTGATGCGCACCGGTTCGCCGCCGCCCCGGTGCTGCACCCAGATATCCAGGTCGCCGTTGCCCGCGCGGTCGGACGCATACGCAATCAGGCTGCCGTCGGGCGAAATCGCCGGGGTCTCATTCAGGCCCGGGTCGGCGGTCAGGCGGTCCAGTTGCAGGCTGGGGCTGACGCTGGGAGAGCGCTGCGCAAACCAAAGAGACCCGACCGCCGCCAGCACCCCGGCCGCCACGGCGCCCCACAGCCAGGGCCGGTAACGTGCCGGCTTTTCGAGAGGCGTTGTCACCGCATCGGCATCCGCCTGCGCGTCCTCCAGCGCGATTTTCACGTCGGCAATGTTCTGAAAGCGATGAGAGGGGTCTTTGCGCAGGCAGCGCACAATCACCCGGCCAATTTGCCGAGGCACCGGCGAACCGAGCGGCGCAGGCTCGTTCTTGAGCACCGCCGCCAAAATAGAAACAACGGAGCCCCCCGCAAACGCGCGCCGGCCCGACACCATCTCGTACAGCATCGCGCCGAAACTGAAGATGTCGGACCGCGCGTCGGCCTTCTTTCCTTCAGCTTGTTCGGGAGACATGTAGGCGGGCGTTCCGGAGATGACGCCCTCCCTCGTCGATGTCTCGAGCATTCGCGTGGAATCGCCCATGGCGCCCATCTGCTCGGCAACCCTGGCCAATCCAAAGTCGAGCAGCTTCACCCGCCCGCCCTCCGCCACCATGACGTTCGCGGGTTTCAGATCGCGATGCACAATACCAGCGTTGTGGGCGGCCGCGAGGGCGTCAGCCATCTGCGCCGCATATGCCAGCGCAAGGCTGGTCCTCATACCGCCGGCGTGAATGAGTTCGCTCAACGGCTTGCCGGGCGCCAGTTCCATGGCGATAAACACCACGCCATCGCTTTGATCGATCTCGTGAACGGTGATGATGTTGGGGTGGTTGAGGGCGGAAGCAGCCTGCGCTTCGCGGATGAAGCGCGCGCGCTGGTCGTCGTCGTTCATGGCCGCCGGCAGAAGCACTTTGATGGCGACCAGCCGGTTGAGGCGCAGGTCTCTGGCCTTGTAGACCACGCCCATGCCGCCTTCGCCCAGCTTATCGAGAATTTTGTAGTGCCCCAGCGTCTGTCCGGTCATCGCCTCTCGAGGCCCCTGCCGGAACCCGAGCACACCTACTATAGTAAAAGTACCCTGAGAGGAACGGAACATCTCCATCTACAAACGGCCGTTTCTGATCTATAACCCGTTTGCGGGCCAGCTTATCCGTACTCACGAACGTCTGATTCCACGCGTGAGGGACATTCTGCGCCGCAATGGCGTGGACGTGTCCCCCGTAGCCACCGACGGCCCCGGAAGCGCCACCGATATCGCGCGCCGCTGCGTCCACGATGGCGCGGACCTCATTCTCGTCGCCGGGGGTGACGGCACCATCAACGAAGTGGTGAACGGCATGGCCTTCTCCAAAGCGCCCCTGGGAGTGCTTCCCTGCGGCACCGCCAACGTGCTTGCCACCGAACTGGGCCTCGCCCGAAGGCCCGATAAAGTGGCCGCCGGGCTCTCCGGCCTGGTGCCCGTCCGGGTCTCCATGGGCGTGCTGCTGAATGAGGCCGACCGCTGTCCGCGCCATTTTCTGCTGATGGCCGGCGCCGGGTTCGACGCCCGCATCGTCTACCGCGTGCATGGCGGAATGAAGAACGCCGTGGGCAAGGTGGCGTATTGGATTGCCGGATTCTCGCAACTCGGGAAACGCCTGCCGGAATTCAATGTCGATGTGGACGACAAACGCTACCGCTGCAGCTTCGCGCTGGCCAGCCGCGTGCGCAACTATGGAGGCGATCTGGAAATTGCCCGCAACGTCTCCCTGCTCGATCACCGCTTCGAGCTGGTGCTTTTTGAAGGTACGTCGACGTTCCCCTATGTCCGGTATTTTCTCGGCGTCCTGCTGAATCGCCTCACCGGGGTGCGCGGCGTTACCGTATTGCAGGCGAAATCCGCGCGCTTCAGCGGCTCCGGCGACGAGCGCGTTCACGTGCAGGTGGACGGCGAACTGGCCTGCACGCTTCCCGTGAGCGTTTCGATTGCTCCCCGCTCGCTCACGCTGCTGGTGCCGCCGAAGTATTGCCAGCTACAGAAAGTCTTCGCCAGCGAGCCGGTGGCCTGGACGCCGTCGCCCACCACGTGAACCACCACGGTATCTTCGGAGCCCGCGATGCACCGTGGGGCAGGGCCATGCCCTGCCAGGGCCTCGAACGTGCACCGTGGGGCAGGGCCATGCCCTGCCTGGGCCCCGAACCTGCACCGTGGGGCAGGGCCATGCCCTGCCAGGGCCTCGAACCTGCACCGTGGGGCAGGGCCATGCCCTGCCAGGGCCTCGAACCTGCACCGTGGGGCAGGGCCATGCCCTGCCAGGGCCTCTCCGCCCCGCCCCAACCTGCACCGCCTGGCAGGGCCCTGCGGCGTGTCTCCGCCCCGCCTGCCGATTCGGGCCGCCCCTCAACGGAGCCAGCGGCAAGCCGCCGCAGGCCGCCAGCCTGTCCCGCTGTACGGCCCCGCAATGGATAACGTCACCCATACCCTCACCGGCCTGGCCATGAGCAGGGCCGGCCTCAACCGCTACTATCAGCACGCAACACCGCTATTGCTGATCGCCGCCAACGCCCCGGACATCGACGTCATCTCGCTCGCCGGCGGCGGCTTTCAATATTTTCACTATCACCGGGCCATCACGCACTCCCTGGCCGCCGCACCCGTGCTGGCCATCGTCATCGCGCTGCTGTTCTGCGCATTCGACCGCTCGTTGAGCAAGCTTCCGGCCGCCTTCGGCCTGGCGCTGGCCGGAGTAGCCAGCCATCTGCTGCTGGATTGGACCAATGCCTACGGCGTGCGTTTCCTGCTTCCCTTCTCGTCCAACTGGTACAGCCTGGACCAGACCAACGTCTTCGACGTGTGGATCTGGGCCATTCTGATCCTGGCCGCGGTCGGCCCGTCTCTGGCGCGGCTGGTGAGTTCGGAGGTGGGGGCGCGCTCCGGGTCGGGCCGCGGGCTGGCCGTCTTCGCGCTGGCTTTCCTGGTGCTCTATAACGTGGGCCGGGGGGTGGTTCACCTGCGCGCGGTAGCCACGCTCGAATCGCGAGTGTACGGAGGAGCCGCGCCGCTGCGCGCCGGCGCCTTCCCTGGTGCGGCGAACCCCATGCAATGGGACGGCGTGGTGGAAACCGGCAGTGCGGTCCGCCGCTACCATTTCAATCTGCTCGACAGTTTCGATCCCGATTCCGGCGAGCTCTTTCAGAAACCGGAAAGCTCAGCGGCGGTGGATGCGGCCGCGCGCCTGCCCAAATTCCGCGTGTTCCTCGGGTTCTCGAAGTATCCGCTGTGGAGCGTGGTGCCCGTACCGGAGCCGGAGAACGGCGTGCGCGTGCGCGTAACCGACATGCGCTTCGGTTTTTCGGTGGAGACGCTGGTGGATGCGCGGAATCGCGCCGCCCCCGCCACCTTCCAGTTCCGCTGACATCGCCTTCCCGCGACGCCTAACTCAGGAAATTGAACAGGCTGGTGCGCGGTATTTGCGCTTCCGAGGCCAGCGCCGCCTGCTGCTCGGTCTGCGCCTGATTAAGATCGATGATGGACTGCGTTTCATCGGCGTCCTGCAGGGTGCTCAACTGAGTGCGCAGGCTGGTGTCGTCGTTGCTTTGTTCCGTGGTGGCGTTGGCCACGTTGTCCTGCACGTTGCCGTAGAACGCCAGCTCGTCGTTCAGATACGTTTCGGAGCTGCCCAACTGCGCCAGGGCCGAGCTGACACCCGCCGAATCGTTATTGGTCAGCGCGGTGCGCAGGTTGTTGACGGCGGCGAACACATTGTCATCGGTGTCCGGCGCGTCAAAAAGCTGCTGTGCCGTTTGCGCGATCGCGAACGTGGACCCATCCGGCGCTTCCACCTGCCGGGTGCTGGTGGTGCCCGCATACGCGCTGACGGGATTGGTCTGCGTGAGATCGATGGTGTAGGGCTGCGTTTGATCGCTGTCTCCGCTGAAGATGTAGCGCCCGCCCACGGTGGTGTTGGCGATATTCACAAGGTTCGTAAGAACGTCGCCCAGTTGCTCGGCGAGCTGGGTCCGCGTATCGGCTGAATCGAGGTCGCTGGCGCCCTGGGTCCCCAGCGACTGCGCCTGCTCCACCAGCGAGACCGCGCTGCTCACCGCCGATTCCGCCGTGTCGGTTTCCGATTTCACGCTGGCCAGATTCTGCCCGATCTGGGTATTGCGGGAAATGGCGCTTTGCACCGACAAAATGTCCGATATCTGATCCGGCGCGTCGGATACCTCGTTGACCCGCAATCCGCTGGTGAGCTGCAACTGGGCCTGCGCCTCGAGTTGCTGAATGTTGTTCATCCCGTTCAGGAAGGCCTGCGTTTGCGCATTGTAGAAAGTGATCATGTCTCACTCCGGCCTCAGGAGGTGGCGGTGGGGATCAGACCCAGCGTTACGTTGTCGATGTTTTCCAGAATGGTGAACATTTTCGAGGTCGCCTGATAGGCCTCCTGATAGGTTTCCAGATTGGCCGCCTCCTGGTCGAGAGACACCCCGGAAACCTGCTCGCGCACATTCTGCGCCTGGGTCAGCAGGCTCTGTGAGGTGGTCTGCTGATTCTGCGCGTTGGAAATATCCTGGCCCACCTGGCCTCCCAATGCGCCGAACGCTTCCGTGAACGTCCCGCCGTTCACCACATCGGCGTTCTGCAGCGCCGTCAGCGCCAGAGCATTGCCGTTCCCTCCCGGCGCGCCGGCGGACGCGGCGGCAAGCTGGTCCGTCGTCAGCGGGTTCACCGAAAGCGTGAACGCCGCGTCGGAGGAGGTGTCGTAATTGAACAGATCCGTGGTGGGCGCCTGGCCGTTGGCGTCCAGCCCGTTGTCCAGCGTCGAATTCACCTGGTCGGCCAGCGTTTGCGCCAGCGTATTCAGACTGCTCAGGTACGACGGAAGCAGAGTGTTCGTCGTCTGCAATTCGGAGCCAAGCTGCCCGCCGGTAATCTGGCTGGTAATATCGTTGCCGTTCTCATCTTCTATGGAAGTCTGCGGCAGCGAGAAGTTCCCCTGAATCGTATAGGCGGTGTCGCCCATCACCAGCGGCGTCTGGCCTCCCAGGTAAACCGAAATGGTGCCGTCGGGCTGCTGGATCGTGGTGAAATTCACATCCTGAGAGAGTTCTTCGAGAGAGCTGTACATCTGCGCGTCGACGCCGGCGTTCACCGACCCATCCGGATTCACCCGCGCCTGCGTGTTGATTTGCGCGATGGTGCCGGCCAGCCGGTTAATGTCGTTCACGGTGGCCTGCGTTTCCGAAGCCACCGAGGTCCCCGCGCTGAGGATGCCAGTGGCCGTCTGGTTGAACGCTTGTGCCGTCGCTTGCGCCTGGGTCAGAACATTCTGCCGGGCCTCGGTGTCGTTGGGGCTCACACTCAAGGCCGAGAAGCTGTTGAACAGATTGTTCAGGGCCAGCGAAATCCCGGAAGCGCCGGTAACGTCGAACTGCGGCTCGAGCGTGGTCAGATCGGAAACGCTCTGGCTGGCGAAATTCTCCGCGGACTGTTCCGTCTGCACCTGGGTTTCGGCATACGTGTCGCGCGTCGATTGCACCGGCCCCGCCGACACCCCTCCCGAGAGCCCCCGCTCCATGTTGAACGGCTGCGCGGTGAACGTCTGCACCTGTGCCGCGTAGCCCGGCGTGTTGGCGTTGGATACGTTGTTCTGCGTCACCGCCATGGCCTGCTCGAACGCTTCGAGCGCCTGCGCCGAATTGTAGAGCGCGGTAGTAATAGTGCCCATAGGTCACGCCTGCAGGGTCATCGAACCGGCCCGCGGAGCCGCCACCGGCCTTCCATTGGCGCCGTAACACGGCGGAGTCGTCTCCTCCGGGAACAAGATACCGCGGCGATGCCCGCACCATCGCCGAATGGCTTCCATCAGGCTCCCCGCGCGCTGCACCGATCGGTGCAGTTCCAGACGCCGCGGCGATGGAGTTCCCGCGGGCTGCCGCGGCCAGCCGGTGAAGATCTCAATCGCATTCCGCAGCCGCCCCGCCGCCTGCTCGATCCCCGCCGCGTCCCCGCGCTCCAGCAGCGTGCAGGCTTCGCGCACCTCTGCTTCTGCTTCCTCCAGACCGTTCCCGTCCGCGTCGTTTCTTAATGCAGGCTCGCCCGGCATGGAATCACGCCGCCGCGCCGCTGCTCATGCTCTGCTCGATGATCTTCCCGCTGATCGCGTTCGAGTCGGTCTTGTACTGGCCCGACGCCAGCGTCGCCCCGATGCTCTCCAGTTGCGACTGGCGTCCCTCCGCGGTCAGTCCCCGCAAGTGCCCGCTCAAATCCGAGAGCTGCGCGTAATCGGAACTCTTCTGCGTCACCGCCGTCCTAGAGCGCGCCGCCGTTGTACTCGCCGATGCGCTGGCCGCCTGCGCCGCGCCCGTGAGTGCAGCGGTATCGCTATTCGTCACCTTCATGAATCCCTGCCTGGCCTCCTGAGTAGCTCATCGGCCACTCCTTCCATACCAACAGGGACTAAGAGCGATTGCTCTGGGGATATCCCGCTATCCGGGAGGGCCTATGAGCCCGCGCAAGCAGTTACTGAATGAACCGCGACGGTGACGGAGCGGAAAGCAGTCTTCTATGGGCGCTGCAGCGGCGCCGGAAGCCAGCGCTCCAGCAGCCCTCGATTGCCTTCTTCCGCTCGGCCCGCTTTCTGCGCTGCCGCCGGATTCACCGTGGCGTTGTAGTGGCCCAGCAGTTCCGATTCTTCAAAACCAATCGCCGCCGCGTACTGGCGAAGATAGCTCGTCGTGAAGATGCCTCCCGGCAGCTTCTCATACTCGCCGTCCTCGATCGCCCGCAGAAAACGCATGCTGATCTTGGTCTTCTCGGCAATCTGTTCGAGCGTTACGCCGCGCTTCTGGCGCCACACGCTAAGGTTCAAGTGGCCGGCGGCCGAAAACCGCGCCGGGCGCGCCGGAACCGAACTGGTTCTCCCCATGCTCACCTCTGACGGAGGATCGTGGAATTTCATGAATACAAATTAAGCAACCATAATAACCGATTCCCGTGCCTCCCGCGCAAGTCTTAGTGCGGACTTGGCTTTCGGAAAAATCCTGGGCTCCCCAGGGTGGTCGCCTCACCCGCCCCCGGCCGCTACAATGAAGCTGCCAGGAACCTGTGAACATCCTTATCCGCGCCACTAACTGGATCGGAGATGCGGTGATGAGCCTGCCCGCGCTCCGTGCGGTTCGCGCCCGCTTCCCGGCGGCGCGTATCTCCGTTCTGGCCCGCCCGTGGGTGCTCGACCTCTACGCCCGCGAGCGCTTCGCCGACCAGATAGTGCCCTTCACCTGCCGCGGCCTCTCCGAAAAATTCACCCTGGCCCGATCCCTGCGGGCCAGCAGGTTCGATTGCGCCATCCTGTTCCAGAACGCGTTCGAGGCCGCGGCCATCGCGTTCGTGGCCGGAATCCCCCAGCGCATCGGCTACGCGCGCGACGGCCGGTCCCCGTTGCTCACCCGTGCCGTGCCGGTCCCAAAGCCTGGGGAAATCCCCCCCCACCAGCGCTTCTACTACCTGGACCTGCTCCGCCGGGCCGGACTCATCGACGCGCTCCCGCATGCGGACGGCGATGGCCAGCCCATCCTCCTCGAGAACACGGGCGAGGCGCGCGAGGAAGGTCTGTTGCTCCTGCGCGAGGCCGGTTTGCCAGCGCCGGTAATCGGAGTGAGTCCCGGGGCGGCCTATGGCGGCGCCAAGCGCTGGATTCCGGAGCGTTTCGCGGAAGCGGCCGCCACTCTGGCGCGCGCGGGCGGCGGGGCGGTGGCGATCTTCGGTTCTCAGGCCGAGCGCGACCTCTGCGAACAAGTGCGCGCGTCGGTCGAAGCCCGCGGCATCCCCGCGCACAACTTCGCCGGCCAGACCACCCTTGCCCGGTTTATCTCCATGGCCGCGGCCTGCCAGGCCTTTCTGACCAACGATTCCGGCGCCATGCACATCGCCTCGGCTCTCGGAGTGCCCACCGTCGCCGTGTTCGGCGCTACCGACGATCTCGCCACCGGACCCACCGGCCCGCTGGCGCGCGTAGTCAGGCATCCGGTGGAATGCAGCCCCTGTCTTCTGCGCGAATGCCCCATCGACCACCGCTGCATGACCGGCGTCAGCGCGGAAGAGGTAGCGCAAACCGCCTTCAAACTGTTGAAATGAAGTTCTGGGCACAAACGAGAAAAGCGAAGGACCGCGTATCCTGGCAGTCCGGCTGGGCGCCATGGGCGACGTCATCCAGTGCCTCCCGGCGGTAGCCAGCCTGAAGCACGGTATCCCGAGGTCCCACGTCACCTGGGCGATTGAGCCGCGCTGGGCGCCCCTGCTGGAACAGAATCCCTACGTGGACCGGGTGGTCCTGCTGGACCGCCATTCCCCGGGCGGCCTGCGCAGCGCCTGGCGCGATTTGCGCGCCCAGCGCTACGACCTTGCCGTGGACTTCCAGGGTCTGTTGAAATCCGCGCTGGTGGCCTCGGCGGCTCGCGCCGAGCGGCTCTTCGGCTTCACCCGCGCGCTGGTGCGGGAGCGCGCCGCCACCTGGTTCTATTCCGTCGCCGTGGCCAGCAAATCCAGCCATGTGGTGGATCGCTATCTCGACCTCGCTTCGGCCGCCGGCGCCTCCAGCCTTCTGCCGGCGTTCCCGCTGCCCGCCGGACATCCCGAGGGCGAACTCCCCGCCGGCCCGTTTGTGCTCGCCAGCCCCATGGCCGGATGGCCGGCCAAACAATGGCCCCTCGATTACTATTCCGAACTGGGGAAGCTTCTCGAAGACGAGCACGGCTGCGCGCTGGTGTTGAACGGGCCCATCCGCATCGAGGCGCCCCACACCCATGCCCATGTCTCCGGACTTCCCGGCCTCATCGACGCCACCCGCCGCGCCACCGCCGTGGTGGGCGTTGACAGCGGTCCGCTGCATCTGGCGGCCGCGCTGGGCAAACCTGGCGTAGCTATATTCGGGCCCACCGATCCCGCGCGAAACGGCCCGCGTGGAGGCGGCTTCACCGTGCTGCGCAGCCCTTCCGCGGTAACCAGCTACAAAAGAGACCACTCTGGCGCTGCCATGCGCGATATCCGCCCGGAAGCCGTCCGCGAAGCGCTGCAGGCGGTCCTGACGGAAACATGAGCGTGCGCCTGCGTTTCCCGAGCCGATACGCCCAACTGGTGGCCCGTCTGCGCGTCCCCGTGGGATTTCTGCTGGTAATCGCCTTTGGATGGCTGGCCCGGCCCTCGGCTCTTTCCATGGAAATTGGCCTTCCCCTGGCCATGGCCGGACTCCTGTTGCGAGCCTGGGCCGCCGGCCATCTGGAAAAGAACACCCGCCTGGCCACCACCGGCCCCTACGCCTGGGTCCGCAACCCGCTCTACCTGGGCACCCTGCTCGCCGCCTGCGGACTGGTTACCGCCTCGCGGCGGCCGGCCCTCGCCCTGTTGTTCGCTCTGGTTTTCGGTCTGGTGTACCTGCCGGCGATTCAATTGGAGGAAGAATACCTGGCCGAACTCTTCCCCGATTTCGAGGCATACGCAGCCCGGGTACCGGCTTTGTGGCCGCGCCGCCCCGCGCATCGCGCGGCCGCTCGCTTCCGGGCAGACCTTTATCTGCGCAACGAGGAATATCAGGCCCTGCTCGGTTTCCTCGCGGGAACCGCCTGGCTCCTGGTGAAATGGATCTGGATGTAGGCGCCGGAAGATGGCCACGAATGAACACGAATACACATGAATCCGGGCCACGGCTTACGTGTGCTTTCGTCGTTTGCAAGAACGCATGCCGGCCCCGAATATCGCGTGGTTGCCACGGCGTATCCGTGTGCATTCGTGTTCACTCGTGGCCGAATTCCGGCTCGGGATCTGCGGCAGGTTTGCAAGAACGCGCGCGGCCCCGAACACCGCGTGGTTGCCGCCACGGCTTATCCGTGTGCATTCGTGTTCATTCGTGGCCGAATTCCGGCTCAGTTGCCGGCGTGGCGCCGCAGAATCTGCGGCAGGTTTTGCGAGAACGCCGAACGCGCCATCACCATGTCCGCCCCGGCGTCGTGGGCCTGCTGCTTCAACTCGCCCTGGATGTGCGAAAGGTACCCGATCAGGCTGATTCCTTTCGTCTCGTCGCTCGCCTTCAGCGCGGAAATCAACTTGAGCGGCTCCACCGAACTTGCGTTCAGATCGAAAATAATCAGCCGCGGTTGCTGCTTCGCGCGGTCGAACACGTCCGCCTCGGACTTCACGAACTCGGGCGTAAGACCGGCGCGCCTGGCCGCGTCGCTGATCTTGACGGTGAACAGAAGATCGTCCACCACCACCAGAACCTTCTTGTCCTGCTTCTGCATATAAGAGCGTTGAAAACGAGTAACCGTCGCGTTCCTTCCTCCGAGAAGGACCGCATACCGGGCGGGCGCCGAATACAGCGTGAACCACGGCGGGCGCTCTCAGTGTATCACGCGTGCGCCGTGCGTACGCTCCACCCCGATCAGGGGGCCTGCACCGGGATGGTCACCGTATTGCTGTCGTAGACATCCTGGAAGATGGTGAGCGGCGTGAGCGGATTGGTCGTCAGGCTGCTGTCCAGTTGCAGCAAGAGCTGATAGATGCCGATGCTCCCAGGCACCAGACTGGCGTTAAAGACGTTGGCCGTGACCCCTCCCGCGGTGGCTGACACGAAGTTCGTCACCGAATTTTCAGCCGAGCCGGTGTAGGGGGTTCCCGTTGCCGGCGGAGGCGGCGGCGGACTGCAAACCACGCCGGTCGCGGAGAAGTTCTGGTCCGGATACGTCGCCGATGCGACCGGACAGATCTGCCCGGCCTGCTCGATATCCGTGAGCGCGCCCAAACCGGTTGCATAGATCGTCAGGAACCCGCCCGGTATCGCCGGATTGTTCACGCTGATCAGGGTTCCCCCGTTGCTGGCGCAGCAGGTGGCGGTCGCGCCCGCGCTGTTGGTGGTCAACACCGTCATCGTCAGGCTGGTGCTGCTGGAGGGGGTGGCCGTGGTGGTCACCGCAATCCCGTTCCCCGCCGCTCCCGAGGCGTTCGCGGTCAGGATCAGATAGTGGAACTGGCTCCCTTCGGCAGCCGTAACCACCGCGTTCGGATCGGCGTTGATCTGATTGACCAGATTCTGCCGGAGGATCTCCAGCACGTCGGGCGTCACCGAGTTGGTCGTTGTGGTTGTCGCCGTGGTGCCGCCGATAGTGGTGGTGTTGGTGAGGCTGACGTTAAACGTGGTCACGTCGGCCGTTTGCACGGTGTATGTGTAAGTGCCGGGTCCGATGGTGACTGAACCCACCGAGGTGGCGCCCGGCAGCCCTTCGATGTCAATCACGGCCAGGGCGTTGCTGCTGGACTGGAATGCCATGGCCGGCCGCGGGTCGGTCCCCCCGGACAGCGTGAAGATACCCGGAACCTGCACCGCGAGCGGAAAGGCGATGGCGTTGGTAGCCGTGACGCTTCCGTCGGCGTGCGTCGTCCGCACCCACGCGGTGCTTCCGTTGGCATCCGAAAACGCAAAGGGAACCTGCGCGTTGATTTGGGTGGCCGAAGCGAACAGCAGCGGCGCGCGCACGCCATCGATGTATAGTTCCACGCCCGCGAGCGTTTCCGGCAATTGCGCCACTCCCCCGGGGGCCCCCGTAGCCGGCTGATCGGTGAACCCGGAGCCGAACACGCTGATCAGCGCCCCCGGCGCCAACTGCGCGGCGTAGGTTCCGCCGGTCGTGGAGCCCGAGGCGGGCGTCACCACCAAAGTAGTCGCGGCCCCGCTGGTGCCGGTAAGCGTTATGGAGAATTCCAGACCATTTCCGTTTGCGCCCGCGTTGCGCGCCGACAGCACCACCGAAGCCGCGCCGATCTCCGGCCGGGCGAAGACCACCGGATCCCCCGTGCACACGCTGGCGCCGTTCACGGTCGTACAGTTGCTATTGTTGATGGCGCTCGCCAGACCCTTGTCAACGTCGTCGAACGTGTCATTCTTGGCGACCGTATAAGTGTAAACCGGCGCGACATATCCGCTCGATACGTTGTTGGGATCGGTAATGGTGATATTGACCACATTGCCGGTCGTGATGGTTCCCGCGAAGCTGAACAGCGCGCTGGCGAACGTTTCCAGGCTGGCGGCGTTAAATGCCGACGCCGGGGCCAGTTGCGTGGAACTTGCCGAATACACCACCACGCGGCGGTCGAACGGATCGCTGACATACAGGTTCGTTCCATCCCATGCCAGCGCCATGGGGGTGCGTATGCTGTCCGCGCCCGAAATCTCCACGTTGTCGGTGGCGTCGCCGGAATCGCTCACGATGTCCGTGACAAAGTCGGGCTCGCCCAGAGCGACGTCGGCCGCCGCGGCGTTGGATGTGGGGATGGTGTTATACACCAGCACCCGATCGTTGCCGCTGTCCGCGATGAACAACCGCGTGCCGTCGGAAAGCACGTAGCGCGGGAAATTCAGCGTGTACGCGCAGCGCTGTGGATACGTGGGATTGCCGGCGGCGTCGTTGAAATTCACCTGCGCAACCGTGCACAGTACCGGAACTTCCTTATCGGTGGTATCCGTGGATGTGCCCGCCGGGCTTCCGCTGAAGGAATTGTTGGGGACCGCGGTGGTCATGTTTGGCTGGCCGATTTCCACGTCGGCGGGCTGATTATTCTGGGTCGGGATGCTGTTCCAGATCAGCACCCGGTTCTGGCCCAGATCGGCCACGAACAAATGCGTTCCGTCGGAGCTGACCCCCGTGGGCGAAATGATATCGCTGGCCGAAGTAACCGGCGTCTCGGTGATGCTGGCCGATTGCGTGGTGGTGAAATTGGGCTGGCCCAGAACCACGTCGGCCGGCTGGTTGTTCTGCGTCGGGATGGTGTTCCAGATCAGAATGCGGTTGTTCAGCGTGTCCGCGACAAAGAGCTGGTTCCCCTGAATCCACACGCTTTCCGGTCCGCGCATGGCCGTCTGGCTGATCGTCGGCGGGGTGATGGAGCTGAAACCGGTTTGGCCCAGCACGATGTTGGCGGGAGCGTTGTCGGTCTGCGGGATCGAATTCCAGATCAGCACCCGGTTGTTGTTGGTGTCGGCGATTACCAGAATTTGCCCGTTGCTGGCCACTCCGGCCGGCTCATTCAAACCGCTCTGCGTCAGGTTGGCGCCCACCGTAATGTTGTCGGGCTGGCCGATGATGACGCCCTCGTTCACCACGCATACCGGGCAGCGGATGAAGCTTATAAAATTTTCCTCGATGATCTCCTGCGTCGGCGACGGCAGCGTCAGGCCGGCCACGTAGGGCGGCGTCGAGATATTCGGATAGATCACCACCCGGTCGTTATCGGGAAGGGACCCCACGCGGTTCGAATCCACCACGAACAGCGATCCCCCGGCATAGGCCAGACCGGAGACGCCCCCCAGTTCCAGCCCGGGGTTGTCATAAGCCTGCGCGGTGAAGTTGGCCTGGCCAATCACCGCCCGGGCCGACTGGCCAGTCAGAAAGGTCTGCGCGCACAGGGCGCTGGCCGACAGGAGTATCGCTGCAATAAACTTCATAGACGGGAGTTTACGAACCTTCTAGTATACAAGGCTTAAGACCATCGAGACGCGCGGCGCGGCCCCGCGGTGTACACCTGCGGCAACCCGGAAAAACCCGCGCACTTCCGCCTGGAGGGCTTTCGCTGCACGTCCCGGACCAACGCGCCGGACGCGCTGCTCCAACAAGATACCCACCCGCTGGCGTGAACTTGGCGTGCCACCCGGGAGGCGCCTTCACAGCCGGGCCAGGCGGCCGGCGCGGCCCCGGCGGCCACCGGTTCGGGTATACCATAGTGCCGGAGAACCCCGTGCTCCCTCTGATCCTGCTGATGGCAACCCTCTACGCCGCCGCCACCGCCCCCACGCCCCGCACCATGCGCGTCGACTACTATCACACCGGCAATGCCGCGGAGGAGCGCTTCTCGCTCGACGCCGTGTCTCTCGAAGGCGAATGGCCGGGCAGGCTCGACCGCGTGATTGACGACACCAACCTCGGCAAATACCAGTTCGAAGTGCTCGACCGCAAAACCAACCGCATTCTCTACTCGCGCGGTTTCGCCAGCATCTACGGCGAGTGGGAGAGTACGGACGAGGCAAAGCAAATACACCGGACTTTTTCTGAATCCGTGCGCTTCCCTGCTCCGGACGCGCCCGTGCAACTGGTGCTGAAAAAGCGCGATCCACAGAACGCGTTCCGCGAGGTGTGGTCCGTCCTGATCGATCCCGCCAGCCCGGCAATTGACCGCAGCGCTCCCCCGGCCGGCGCGCATGTCTGGGCGGTGATGCAGAACGGCCCGTCGCCCGACAAAGTGGATCTGTTGTTAATGGGCGACGGCTACACCGCCGCCGAGATGGACAAGTGGCATTCCGACGCCCGGCGGCTGACCGAAATCCTGTTCTCGCAGCCGCCCTTCCGCGAACGGCGCAGCGCCTTCAACGTGTGGGCCGTGGACACGCCGGCCGATGAAAGCGGCGTCAGCCGTCCCTCCGATGGCGTGTGGCGCCGGTCGCCCCTGGGCGCCACCTATGATGCGTTCGGGTCCGAGCGCTACGTGCTCACCTTCGACAACAAGCGCATGCGCGCGATCGCCGCCGCGGCCCCCTACGAGTTTGTGGAGATCGTGGTGAACGGCCGCAAGTACGGCGGCGGCGGCATATTCAATCTCTATGCCACCGTCGCGTCCGACAACGCCTCCACGCCTTATGTCTTCGTCCACGAGTTCGGGCATCATTTCGCCGGGCTGGCCGACGAATACTACACTTCCGACGTCTCCTACAGCAAGGACGAAGCGCGGCCGGAGCCATGGGAACCGAACGCCACCGCCGACCCGCAAGCCGCCAAGTGGAAGGACCTCATCGAGCCGGGAACGCCGCTGCCCACCCCTTGGGCGAAAGCGGAATTCGAAGCGGATGAAAAAGAAATTCAGGCCCGTCGCCGCGAAATCCGCGCGCAGCACCGCCCCGAAAGCGAAATGGAAGCGCTGTTCGCTTCCGAACTGGCTGAGATCGCCCCGCTGCTGGCGCGGCCGCCCTACGGGAACAAGGTGGGCGCGTTCGAAGGCTCCTTGTACGAAGGGCACGGCTACTACCGGCCGGAAGCCGATTGCATGATGTTCACGCGGAACACCGCGCGCGGATTTTGCAGCGTGTGCCGCCGCGCCATCGACCGGGTGATCGATTTGTACGCTCGATAGAGGTACAATCGACCGGACGGAGCGACATATGTTCAAAGAATTCAAGCAGTTCATCCTGCGCGGCAACGTGGTTGACCTGGCCGTGGGCGTGGTCATCGGCGCGGCCTTCGGCGCGGTGGTTACCTCGCTGGTGAATGACATCCTCATGCCCCCCATCGGGCTGTTGACGCATGGCGTCGACTTCAGCAAGATGTTCATCAGCCTGAGCGGCGTACACTACGACACCATTGCCGACGCCAAGGCGCACAGCGCGGCCACGTTGAACTACGGGCTCTTCCTCAACGCGCTGCTCAACTTCGCGATCGTGGCGGCGGCGATCTTCGTCTTCGTGGTCAAACCGGTGAATCGATTCACGAAGGCTAAGGAAGAGGCGCCCGCCGCTCCAACAACGCGGGACTGCCCTTTCTGCGCCACGGAGATCTCGCTCAGGGCCAGGCGCTGCCCGCACTGCACGTCGACTCTTGGCGAATCGGTCGGTTCGTCATGAAGACGGGGGCGAAAGCCCGATACTCCCGCCTCAAACTCGCGGAGTTGGAAGAACGGCGACGAGTCATGCGGGCAGTGGTGGGCATCCGATGCGACCGGCCTGAACTCGCCAATTCCGCCGCCTACGTGCGAGAGCTTCGTCTCGGCACTCGGCTGGAGCGATCGAACGCAGACGCTGATATTCTCCGTCGTCCCGGACGACGGTCTGAGCCTTGCCCTTGACCGCGAGGACCACAGGTCGCTTGCTCCTCTCGAGCTGCTTCATGAATCTCAGGCGTCCCGCGCTCGTTAATCGAAGTCGAACGGCCGCTTGGGCGCCGGAGCGTCCGGCTTATCCTTCGCCTGCTTGAGCAGTTCGTCAAATTTCCGCTCCAGCACCTGCTGATGGCTCTTGTGCTGGGCGAACGATTTGTCGAACGCTTCAGCGCGCCGCGCTTCCTCGCCTTTCAAACGCTGCACCGCCGCCGCCATGTCCTCCACCACGTGCGGCTTCTCCGCCTCCTGATGACTGATCACCGCCTTCAGCTCGGGGTCAATCTGCAGGGTCGCGTCACAACAAGGGCACTTCACTTCAATGAGCACCGGCTTGGCCCTGGACATACCGGAATCTTACCGCAATGGACACGCCGCGGCAGCCGCGTCCTCCTCTGGTAAAGGAAAACGCGGCTATAATCATTTTCATGAACAGGGCCCTGATTGCCGCGGCGCTGGCCGCCACTCTCACGCTGGCCGGCTGCCACAAGGATATTCAAACCACCGACGCGGTGCAGCGCGGCATCACCACCTACCTGGCCAGCAAGCCCGGGCTCAGCGCCATGGACGTGAGCGTCACCTCCGTCTCCTTCCGCCAGAACGAAGCCGATGCCACCGTTCATTTCCAGGCCAGAGGATCCACCGACGCCGCCAGCGGCATCAGCATGAAGTACATTCTTGAGCGCAAGGGTAACGACTGGGTGGTGAAAGGCCGCGAAGGCGTGGCGACGGGTGCAAACCCGCATGGCGATGCCGCCAACCCTCACGGCGATATGGGCGGCATGGGCGCGAATCCGCACGGCGGCGGTATGCCAGCGCTGCCACCCGGTCACCCCGCCATCCCGCCTGACAGCCAGATGACCGCTCCGTCAAAGTAGACCCTCCCCATGGCCCCCTGGCGCGCGGAGCAACCCCGATGAAACGAGTCGCAGTGCTGGGAGGTGGTCCGGCCGGCTCCTTCGCGGCCGAGCGGCTAGCGCGCGCGGGCCTGCGGACGGTCATTTTCGACGAGAAACTCGCCTGGGAAAAGCCCTGTGGCGGCGGCCTGACGTACAAGGCGTGGAGCGAATATCCGTTTCTGATTGAAAACGATACGCCAAAGAAGTTCATCACGCAGACGAACATTGCCGCTCCAAAGACAGGGTCGGTATCTCTGCAGCTTCCGCAACCGCTGCTCATCTATTCCCGGTTTGACCTCAACCACCTGCTGCTCAAGCGCGCCGAGAACGCCGGAGCCCAGGTGGAAAAGGCGCGGGTCATCGCGCTGGACCGCCAGGAGCGCGGGTGGCTGGTGCGAACCCGAACCGGCGCCGTGCCCGCGGACTATTGCGTCATCGCCACCGGCGCGCGCAACCCGTTGCGAGACGTCGGAACGGACTGGCGTCCCGGCGACACCGCCACGGCGCTCGGCTACTACGTTCCCGGCCAGCAGGAACAAATCGACATCCAGTTCCTGCCCGGTCTTGAAGGCTACATATGGGTTTTCCCCCGCTGCGGCCATCTCTCGGTGGGGATCTGCGGCAAGAATCAGTCCGCCCAAACCATGCGCGGACGGCTTGAGCGATACATGCAGGAACACTCGCTATCTTATAAAAATGCAAAGTTTTACGGCCACGTACTTCCATCGCTCGGAAGGTCTGCCTGGCAGCGGAATCGCATCGCCGGAGACGGTTGGATGGCGGTGGGCGACGCCGCCGGCCTGGTGGACCCCATCACCGGCGAAGGCCTGTACTACGCCATGCGCTCCGGAGATCTGGCCAGCCGCACCATATTGGATGACGCGCACGCGCCGGAAGCCAAGGCACAGGCCTACCGCACGGTTCTCCACGACGACTTCGTAGCCGATCTGGAATTCGGCTCCCTGCTGGCCGGCCGCGTCTATTCCAGCCAGTTCATGTTCAGCACCGTTCCGGAGCGGATGGTGCAATTCACCAGGCGCAGCCCGCGCTTCTGCGCCCTGATGCAGGATCTCTTTGCCGGGACCCAGTCCTACCTCGGCTTGAAAGGCCGGCTTCTGCGCGGCCTGCGCGGCACGCTGGCCGAACCGCTGCTGGGGTTCTTCCTGCACCGGCTCATACCGGGCGAAGACATTGCCTGATGATGGTCCGATGAAGCACGCGGCCTCCGAAGCGTTGTTCGCGCGAGCGAAACTGGTCATCCCAGGCGGCGTCAATTCCCCCGTTCGCGCCTATCGCGGCGTGGGTGGCGCGCCACCGTTTATCGTCCGCGGCGACGGTTCCCGCATCTATGACGCGGACGGCAACGAGTACATCGACTACGTCGGCTCATGGGGACCGCTGATCCTCGGCCATCGGCCGCCCTGCGTCATCGAGGCCATCGCCGGCGCGCTCGAGCGCGGAACCACCTTCGGGGCTCCCACCGAAGCTGAAACCGAACTCGCGGAGCTGATCCGCGAGTGCGTTCCCTCCATCGAAATGGTGCGCCTGGTCAGCTCCGGGACCGAAGCCACCATGAGCGCGCTGCGCGTGGCCCGCGGTTTCACCGGCCGCGATCTTACCGTCAAGTTCGAGGGCTGCTATCACGGCCACGTGGATTCGCTGCTGGTGAAAGCCGGCTCCGGAATGGCCACGCTCGGAATCGCCGACACCCAGGGCGTTCCCCGGGCCTTCGCGGAAACGACAATCGCCCTGCCCTTCAACTCCATAGCGGCGGTTGAGCAAGCGTTCCACGAGCATGGTGGGGACATCGCCGCGGTGATCGTGGAGCCGGTGGTGGGCAACATGGGCTGTGTCCCGCCAGCCCCTGGTTTCCTCGAAGCCCTGCGCGAGGTGACCACCCGCCACGGAGCCTTGCTGATCTTCGACGAGGTGATGACCGGCTTTCGCCTGTCCCTCGGCGGGGCCCAGCAGCGCTTCGGGATCCGCCCCGATCTCACCACCCTCGGCAAGATCGTCGGCGGCGGGATGCCCCTGGCGGCTTACGGCGGAAGGGCGGATATCATGAGCCGTGTCGCGCCCGCGGGTCCCATCTATCAGGCTGGAACGCTGTCAGGCAATCCGGTCGCGGTAGCGGCCGGTCTGGCGACGCTGCGGCACCTCAAAGCACACCCGGAAATTTATATCACACTCGAAGAACGGACAGCACGCCTGACCGCCAATCCGCCGCCGGGAACCATCGTAAACCGCGTCGGATCAATGTTCACGTTTTTCTTTACTACAGAGACTGTAACTGATTGGTTATCAGCGTCTAAGTCAGACACGGCCCGGTTCGGAAAGTTCTTCCACGGGATGCTGGAGCGCGGCATCTATCTCGCGCCATCGCAATTCGAAGCGGGCTTCGTTTCCGCCGCCCACAGCGACGCCGACATCGACCGCACAATAGCAGCCCGTGGGGCAGGGCCATGCCCTGCCGCGGGTCTGGAAGCACCGCCCTGCCCCACCCCGCAGTGATACGCTCGATGCAGTGAAACCAGTTCGAATCGCCGTGATCGGCGCCGGTTCGTTCGGCCGGAATCATCTGCGCGTCCTGCGCGATTCGCCTCACGCTCAACTCGTCGCCGTGGTCGACTCCAACCCCGACCGCGCGGCAGCGGCCGCGGCCGAGTTCGGCTGCCCCGCCGTGTCCACGCTCGCCGAGATCACCGGTGCCGCCGACGCCGCCGTAGTCGCCGTGCCCACCACCGCGCATGCCAGCGTTGGGTGCCAGCTTCTGGAAAGCGGCATCGACGTCCTGGTGGAAAAGCCCATCGCCTCCGATACCGCATCCGCCCGCCAACTGGTGAACGCCGCCCGCGAGCACGGCCGCATCCTGCAGGTGGGACATCTGGAACGGTTCAATCCCGCGGTCATGGCGCTGCGTCGAATCAGCGCCAGGCCGCTGTTTTTCGAGGTCCATCGCATGAGCGTGTTCACCCCGCGCAGCCTGGATGTGGACGTGGTTCTGGACCTCATGATCCACGATGTCGATATCATACTCAGCCTGACCGGCTCCGCGCCGGAGGAAATTCGCGCGGTCGGCCTGCCCGTTCTGACCAACAAAGTGGACATCGCCAACGTTCGCCTGGCGTTCCCCACCGGCTGCGTCGCCAACCTCACCGCCAGCCGCGTTTCCACCGAGCGCGTGCGCAAGCTGCGCCTCTTCCAGCCCAGCCGCTACCTTTCGCTCGATTATCAGCGCCAGGATCTGCTGAGCTTCGAGGTGCGGGACGCTCCCGACGGCGCCAGTTCGAAAGAGATTCATTGCGAGGCCATCGACGTGGAGAAATCGGAGCCTTTGAAACTGGAGCTGGCGGGGTTCCTCCAGAGCGTGGCCACGCGCTCGGCCCCGCCGGTGACCGGCAAAGAAGGCCTGGCCGCGCTCGAAGTGGCTCTCGACATCCTTGCTAAGATCGAAGAGCACACCGAGCGTATTAACCAGCAGCTTGTCCGCTAGGAATTGGACGGGCAACTTCAGGCCCCTGCGCGGCGTCTCTTCCTTTGACCCCTTGCGATGCAAAAGCAGACCGGTGAAGAACTTAACCTGCTCCTCGACTGGAATGCAAGCCGCAGTCCGCGGCGCTGGCTCCGCGACGGCATCGGCTCGCTGCTGGTTCACCTGGTCATTGGCGGCTTCGTCCTGCTGCTGTTGCGCCTGCCCTCCGGACCGCCGCCTCCTCAGGAAGACGTAGTTGCGGAATTGCAGCAGGCCACCCATCTGGTGGCGCCTGCATTGCGGCTCACCCAGAAGGAACCCACGCAAGGGAAAGCGGCCGACCAGTTGAACCTGGATGAACTGCTGGCCAAATCGCGCCAGCGGGCGCCCGCTCCGCCGGTGCGCCAGTTCCAGCCCCCGCCCACCCCCGCGCCGGCGCCCAAAGCGGCTGCGACCGTGGTTCCCGCGCCTCCCAAAATCGCGGCGTCGAATCGCGGCCCGCAGTTGCCGCCTCCGGGCGTGGACGCGCCCGCTCCGCCGCCGCGCATCCAGGCCGAAGAGCCCAGGCTGTCCATGCAGAACGTGGGCGCCCCCAACGGAACCAGCAACCATCACATCGATTTCGGAAAAATGGCCATTCATCCGCTGAGCGTGGACGAAGCCGCCAGGGACGCCCTCCAGGACAGCGGCGCGGGCATGGAGGTGCAGGACCCGGAGGAGGACGCGCCCAACCGTCCCGACGCCTACGGCCACCTGCCCTCGCCCTACCGCAACCTGGTAACCCCGCAACTGCTCAGCGATCCGCACGGCGTCAATTTCCGGCCCTATCTGATCCAGGTGCTGCTGGCGGTGAAGAAGAACTGGCTGGCGGTCATCCCGGAAAGCGCGCACATGGGGCGCCGCGGCTACGTGTCTCTTCAGTTCATCATTGCGCGCGACGGCAGCGTGCCGAAGCTGGTGATCTCATCGCCATCGGGCACCGAGGCCTTCGATCGCGCCGCCGTGGCCGGAGTCAGCGCCTCGAACCCGTTCCCGGAGCTGCCCGCTGAATTTCCGGGAAACGAGATTCGCGTGCAACTCGGGTTCACCTATAACGAACCGCGCCGGTAGCGCAACGCGTCCAGACACGCGACAGCGCCCTTTCGAAGTCCCGAAAGAACCCCTACGCCAAACAACTGAAGCGATCACCATTCGGCTCGACACCATGGCCGTGAACTATTTCAAGAAAATGGCGGCCGAGTTGGGAATGCCCTATCAAAACCTGATCAATCTGTTCCTGCGGGAGTGCGCCGTGGAGAAACGCCGCCCGGTCATTCAATGGCCTCGGGAAGCGGCCAAGCGCTCAACTGACCGCTGATCAAGCCATCGAGCCAGCCTGTGCCTCCCAGTCCAGAATCACCTTCCCGGAACTGCCCTCGCGCATAATCTGAAACGCGCGCTCGAACTCCATCCACGGCAGCTTGTGCGTGATCACCGGGCGGATGTCCAGGCCCGACTGCAGCATCACCGTCATCTTGTACCAGGTCTCATACATCTCCCGGCCGTAGATACCCTTGATCGTGAGCATGCCGAAAATCACCGTGCGCCAGTCGATGACAATCTGCTCGGCGGGGATTCCCAGCAGCGCGATGCGGCCCCCGTGGCTCATGTTCGCCACCATGTCCGCGAAGGCCTTCGGGTTGCCGGACATCTCCAGACCCACGTCGAATCCTTCCTTCATGCCGAGGTCCCGTTGCACATCGGCCAGGCTGCGCTGGCGCACGTCGACAACGGCTGTCACGCCCATCTTCGCGGCCAGTTCGAGCCGGTACGGGTTCACATCGGTAATCACCACGAATCGCGCGCCGGCAAACCGAACCACCGCGGCGGCCATCAGGCCAATGGGGCCCGCGCCCGTAATCAGCACATCCTCGCCCAGCACCGGAAAGGTGAGCGCGGTGTGCACCGCATTGCCGAACGGGTCGAAGATGGCCGCGACATCGAGGTCGACGTGCGGCGAATGCACCCAGACGTTGGTCATGGGCAGAGCAATGTACTCGGCGAAGCACCCCGGCCGGTTCACTCCCACTCCGCTGGTGTGCGCGCACAACTGGCGCCGGCCAGCCAGGCAATTGCGGCAGCGCCCGCACACCACGTGCCCCTCCCCGCTGACAATCTGGCCAGGGAAAAAATCGGAGACGTTGGAGCCCACTTCCACGATCTCGCCCACGAACTCATGGCCGATCACCATGGGCACGGGGATGGTGCGCTGCGCCCAGTCATCCCAGTTGTAGATGTGGATGTCGGTGCCGCAAATGGCCGCCCGCTTCACGCGGATCAGGACGTCGTTGATGCCGATGGCCGGCACGGGGACATCCTCCAGCCAGAGGCCCGGCGCGGCCTGTTTCTTTACGAGGGCCTTCATTCCTCCTCAGTGTACGCCGGGCGGCGAGCAGGGGATTTTGACCATGGTCGATGACCATGGTACAACTTAGAGCAGGGGCTGCCCAAAATGGAAGAAATCGCCGTTTCGAAATTCAAAGCGACGTGCTTGTCGGTGCTTGAGAATGTCCGCAAGACACGCAAGCCCGTCCGCATCACCCGCTTCGGCAAACCGATCGCCGAGGTGGTGCCTCCATCCGTGCCCGCAAGGCCCAAAGACTGGCTGGGCTCGATGGCCGGTACGACGAAGATTATCGGCGATATCATTTCTCCCGTTTCGGACGAAGAAGACTGGGATGTCCTGCGCGAATGAAACTGCTGCTCGACACGCACATCTGGCTGTGGAGCATTGGGGATCCGTCACGGCTTTCCAGGCGTGTCGCGAAGGCTCTCGCGAACTCGGGTAACGAACTCTGGTTGTCGCCCATCAGTATCTGGGAAGTCCTGCTTCTGCGCCGGAAAGGGCGTCTCGCGCTGCTGCCCGATACGGCAACCTGGATGGCCGCGGCACTCTCGCATGGCCCTGTCAAGGAAGCTCCACTCACCCAGGATGTGGCTATGGAAACGGACAACATCGTCCTTGCTCATGGTGATCCGGCAGACCGCTTCCTCGCCGCCACGGCCAGGACCTACGGCCTCACCCTCGTCACCGCGGATGACAATCTGCTGCGCGGAAGCGGCTACCAGGCCCTCGCCAATCGCTAAAGGCTACACCACGGTCCCGCGAAACGGCAGCCTGATGCGCAGCACGCGCTCGCGGCTGCGCTCCTCCGTGAGATTGCGGGCGCGCGCATGCAGCAGGTCCTCCAACGACACCATTCCCACCACCCGCCGCTCTTCGGCGCTATCCACCACGGGCATGCGCGTGTACCCGGTCTCGGCCATGCGATAGACCACGGTGGTTAGCGGCTCGTCGGCGATCGCCACCACGGGATTATCGCGGGAGACGTCCGACATCAGCGTGCGGTCCCCGCTGTAACTGGCCAGATCGTTGCGAGTGACGGCGCCAGTGAGACGGCGGTCCGCGTCGATCACCGGATACAGATGCTGGCCGCGCGCGCCGTGGCCATCCTTCAGCAAGCGCCGCGCCTCATCAAGCGTGCCGCTGCCCGGAAACGCCACCAGCTTCGTCCGCATCACCTCGCGAACGAACAGCACCTCCAGCGGATCCACGCTGTATTCGCGGGTGAGATGAAACCCGCGGCGCGCCACCTTTTCCGTCAGGATGGAGCGCTTCAGCACCAGCACCGTGAAGGCGTGCGCGATGACGGCGGCGATGATCAATGGCAGGATCATATTGATGTCGTGCGTCAGTTCCACCGCGAAAACGATTCCCGTGAACGGCGACCGCATGGTGCCGCCGAGAATGGCGCCCATGCTCACCAGCGGCCAGAACCCGGCGCCGGCCGCCGGAAGAAACATCGCTTCCAGACCACCCAACGCCCCGCCCATCATCAGCAGCGGGGCGAGCACTCCGCCCGACGTGCCCGACCCCAGGGAAACCGACCAGATAGTCGACTTCACCAGCAGCACTCCCAACAGCAGGCCAATCGTCCCGTTGCCCTGCAGGAGCGATGCGATGGTGTCGTACCCGACGCCAAGGGCCTGCGGGAAAATCATGCCTCCCAATCCAATCACCAGGCCGCCAATGGCCGGCCACCACATCCAGTGAATGGGCAGTTTGGCGAAGGCGTCTTCAGCCGCATAGACGGCGCCGGTCAGCAAAGCGGAAAGCGCACCTGCGAGAATCCCGCAGACGATGCAACCCAGAAGCCCTTCCGGACCAATGAACACGGGGTGCGGCGGGGTGTGGAACAACGGACCCAGACCGATGAGATACCGCCGCGCCGCGCCCGCGGTCGCGCTGGCCATCGCCACCGGAATCAGGCTTCTCGGCTTCCATTCGAACAGCAGAAGCTCGACAGCCAGCAGAATCGCCGACAGCGGGGCTGCGAACGTGGCCGACATGCCCGCCGCCGCTCCGGCCACCAGCAGGGTCTTCCGCTCCACGCTGGTGAGCCGGAAGAACTGCGCGATCATGGACCCGAACGCGCCACCGGTCATGATAATGGGGCCTTCGGCGCCGAACGGCCCGCCCGTCCCGATGGATAGCGCCGCCGAAAGCGGTTTGAGAATGGCCAGCCGTGGCTGCACCTTGCTGCCGCTGATCAGAATGGATTCGATGGCCTCCGGTATCCCGTGCCCGCGAATCCGCTCCGAGCCATAGCGGGCCATGAGGCCGATGACCAACCCGCCGGCAACGGGCACCAGCACCGCCCACCAGCCCAGGTGGTTGCCCGCCGGCGATACCAGTGTGCCGCTGACGCGCTGGTAGTAGAAGAGGTTGGTGAAGAGGCCGATCAGACGCAGCAACCCCAGCGCCACATATGCGGCTATTACGCCGATCACCATGGCCAGCCCGGCGATGGGCAGCACGCGCGGGGTGGTGGTGAAATCGCCCAGTTTTTCCAGCTCGCGTGAGCGTTTCATGCGCGGCCCAGCACTTTGCTCAGCGTCTTCATCAATTCCGGCCCCGCCTTTCGCAACTCGTCATGGTGCGCCACCGACAAGCCATGCAGCAGCGCTTCCCCTTTCTTCGTGAGCCGGACCAGAACTTCGCGGTGGTCCGTTTCCGCGGGCACGCGCTCCACCGCGCCGTGTTCGGCCAGGCGGTTCACCAGTTCAACGGCGCTGTGATGGCGGATCAGCATTCGCGTGGCCAGCTCGCCGATGGTCGGCGTCGCTCCGTCCGGCAGGCCCTTGATGGCCAGCAGAAGCTGGTGCTGTTGCGGCTCGATCCCGCTGGCTCGCGCCTGATCTTCGCTGAAACGGAGAAACCGGCGGATCTGGTAGCGCAATTCGGCGAGAGCCTGGAATTCGTGGGCGGTCAGTCGCGCGTTCACATAAATATCGTATCACGATACATATGGTCCAAGCGTCGTTCGTGTCAATTCGTGTTCATTCGTGGGCCAAAATCGAAATCCGCCGCCCGTCCTCGCCATCCGCTTCCAGCCGGATCTCCATGCGTTCCAGCGGCATCAGCCCGGGAAAGCGCTCGCCCCATTCCACCAGCACGACGGCATCGCGGTCGAAAATCTCATCCAGACCCAGCGTGGCCACCTCCGCCGCGCTGTCCAGCCGGTAAAGATCGATGTGGTACACGCGCTCGCCGTATTCGTGAATCAGCGTGAACGTGGGGCTGGAGACGTCTTCGGCGGCCACCGCGCCCAGCCCCTGGGCGATGCCCTTGGCCAGCGTGGTCTTCCCCGCCCCCAGATTGCCCATGAGCAACACCACGGCTTTGCGCGGCAGCTCGCGCGCAATCCGCTCGCCCAGCGCGATGGTCTCTTCCTCAGACGCCGTGTGGAAGACGCGAACACTCATGCATGGCCTCGGGCAGATAAGTGAGCAGATCGGTGGCGGTGACAGATTTTTCGCCAAGCTCCGTCGCGGCCAATTCCCCGGCGCGCCCATGCAGCCACACCGCGGCAAGAACCGCCGAGCCGAGATCGTCGGGAGTCTGCGCGATTAAGCCCGCCGTCAGCCCGGTGAGCACGTCCCCGGTGCCTCCGGTAGCCATGGCGGGCGAACCCGTGGGATTCACGAAGACGCGGCCGTCCGGCGCGGCGATCAGCGTGCGGCTGCCCTTCAGCACCAGCCAGACACCGTGCTGCCGCGCAAATTCGCGCGCCGTTCCCACACGATCCGCCTGAACCTCGGCGATGCTGCGCCCGGTGAGCCGCGCCATTTCACCGGGGTGCGGCGTCAGGACCCGCAGACCTTTCTCCGCGCCGAACTGTCCGCCCGCCAGCCCGTTCAAAGCGTCCGCGTCCAGAACCAGCGGCGCCGCCACGGATGTGGCCACATGCGCCATCAGCTTCACGGTTTCCGGATGCGTGCCCAGCCCGGGCCCGCAGGCAATCACGGTCTTGTGCGCGAGCACGCTCTCCACGGTGCCGTCGTACATCACGCTGCCGCTTTCCGTTTCCGCAAGCGGTTCGGTCATGATCTCCGGTGCGTACCCCGCAATCACGTTGATCGCCGACGCGGCCGAGGCCACCGTGGAGAGCCCGGCCCCCGCCTTCAGCGCCGCGATGCCCGCCATCCCTGCCGCGCCTGTCTTGCCGCGTGCCCCGGCAATCACCAGGACATGGCCGTAGGTCCCTTTGTTCGAGTCCGGCGCCCGCGCCGCGAAAAGATGCCCGAACAGCTCGCGGCCGGAAAGGGACAGCCAGATGGCGTCGTCGTTCTCATACAACTCGGGTGGCGAGCCGATCTGCCCCATCACCAACTCACCAACGGAATGACACGCGGGCGCCAGCACGTGACACGGTTTCGGCGCGGTGAAGGTCACCGTAAGGTCGGCGCGCGCCACGTCGCCGTCCTGGTTCCCGCTGTCGCTGCGCATGCCGGACGGCAGATCCACGGCAACCACCCGCGCCAGCGGAAAGCCGGAATTGATGGCCTGAATCAATTCCAGGGAACGCCCGCGCGCCGGACCGTTCAGCCCGGTGCCAAGCAATGCATCCACCACCAGCGTGGATTCGCGCATTTCCTCGGTCAGTTCGAGAACCACCGTCCCGCCGGCCGCCGTGAACATCAGATAGTTTTCCGCGGCGTCGCCGTCCAGTCCGCCAGCCTGGCCAGCCAGCAATACGTGCAGGCTGCGCGGGTGAATGCGCGTCAGCAACTGCCGGGCCACCACCAGACCGTCGCCCCCGTTGTTGCCCATGCCGCACAGCACCGTGATGCGCTGCCCGGCCAACGGGGCGAACCGGCTCTCCATCGCTTCCAGCACGCGATGTCCGGCGTTCTCCATCAGCACAATGCCGGGAATGCCCGCCTCCATGGTGCGGCGGTCCACTTCGCGCATCTGCGCGGCCGTGAGAATTTTCATTTCACCTCCGCAATGGAACGGTTCAGCTTGCGCAAAGCGTCCTGCCCGCCCATGACGATCAGACAGTCGCCGCCGCTTATCTGTTCCTCCGCCGGCGGATTAAACAGCATGTTGCCATCCGGTTTCCGAATCGCCAGCACGATGACGCCCAGCTCCCGGCGCAGTTGCAGATCCCGCAGGGACTGGCCCACCAGATCGCTGGCCTCCGGCACCGGCAATTGTTCCAGCGATACGTTCAGGCCCAGCTCGCCCGGGCGCGTCGTGAAATCGATGAATTGATAAACATGCGGCCGGATCAGCGCCTCGGCCATGCGGTTGCCCGTCATGTCGTACGGGGCGAATACATGCTCGGCGCCGGCTCGCCGGAACTTGTCGGCGGAAGTCATCTCCGCGATGCGCGCCGATATCTTCAGCTCCGGGTTCAACGTGCGCGCGGAGATCACCAGAAACAGGTTGTCCGCGTCGGTGCCCAGCGTGGCGATCAGACCCACCGAGCGCATAATGCCGACGTCGCGCAGCGTCTCGTCGTTGTTGGCGTCGGCCACCACCCCCAGCATGCCGTCATGGATGGCCCGCTCCACTTTGTCGTCGTCCTTGTCGATCACCACGAAAGACACGCCCGCGTTCCGCAGGGCCGACGCCGCTCCGCGACCCACCCGGCCATAGCCGCAGACAATGTAATGTTTGCTGAGATTCTCGATCATCGTTCTGATCCGCCGCTTTCCAAAATACTGGTTGAGTTCGAGCTCGATAATAATCTGCGTCATTCCGCCAATCGCGAAAAACATGGTACTGACGCCGAAGAAAATAAGAAACGAGTTGAAAATGCGGCCGGCCCTCGACAGCGCGTGCACTTCGTCGTAACCCACCGTGGTGATGGTGATCAGGGTCATGTAGAAGGAATCGAACAGCGGCCAGCCTTCCACCACCGTGAAGCCCACCGTGCCCACCGCGAGCGTGAACGCGATTGCAATGGCGATCCGCAGCAGTCTCCGGCGCATCCGTCCCATCTATTGCCTTCGCGCCAGCAGCAGAGTCATATCGTCGAAGAGCTCGGGCGAGTTGGTCCACTGCCGCACCGCGTCCATCACCATGGAAGCGATGGTCTCCTCATCGCGCTCGGCGTTCTTTTCGATCAGCTCGATCAGCCGCTCGTCCCCGAACATTTCACCGTATTCGTTTTCCGGCTCGGTGATGCCGTCGGTGTAGCACACCAGCAGGTCGCCCGGCGCCAGCTCCACACGGCTTTCTTCGTACTGGCTGAACGGAAACGCGCCCACGATGGTGCCGTTCAGCTCCAGATTGGTGGCGCGTCCGTTCCGGAACAGGATCGGCGGCAGGTGGCCGGCGTTGGTATAGGTGAGCATTCCGGTTTCATCCTCGTAAATGCCCAGCCAAAACGTCGCATACTTCTCCGGGGCGGTGAAAGTGTATAGATGGTCGTTCAGTTCGCCCACCAGTTGCGCCGTGGAAAAATGGCGCGGCCGCATGGGCGCGCCGGATGGAGCGGCCAGTTCGATGATGCTCCGCAGCTGCGCCCGCAAAGACGATTGCAGGGTGGCCATCAACAGCGCCGCCGAGATTCCCTTTCCCGCCACGTCGCCGATGGAGAGAGCCAGCCGCCCGTCGTCAATGCGCAGATAATCGTAGTAATCGCCGGAGACCAGGCGCGCCGGCTGGCAGCTCGCGGTGAGACGCAGAGTGCGCGTGGCCGGAATGCTCTTGGGGTAGAGCTGGTTCTGCACCTCCCGCGCGATCTCGATTTCCGATTGCAGGCGTTCCTTCTCCCGAGCCACCGACAAGAGCCGCTCCACGTTGCCGGTCATCACATTGAACGACGTCGTAAGCTCGGCCAGCTGATCGTTCCGCGCCACCGGAATGCGCCATGAGAAATCTCCGGCGATCACTCGCTGCGTTCCCTCGTACAGGTCGTGGACGGCGCTGGTGATGGTGCGCGTGAGGGACACGCCAATGGCCAGCGCCACGCACTCCACCGTGAAGAACAAAATGGCCGTGCCGAACAGCACCACCCCCGCCAGCGCGTCCGTGCCGACATTGGTGATCTCCGGGAAAATACGATCCAGCAGCACTGAGGGGCGCGTGTCCGCGAGCAGAGTGGCCGTCCGCGGTTTCCCCGGAGCTTCCCACACCGCCAGCGGCAAGTTCGCGAACCAGGGAAAGTCCAGGTCGAACCGGTTCGCCGGTGGCGGAAGAGGAGGCGCGCTTCCGATGGCGCCGGGGGCCAGCACCAGCGGATCTTCTCCAGGCTTCGGGTTCAGGGGCGGTCCCAGCTTCACCACGATGCCAGGCGCCATCCGGCTCAGGTAGCCGTCGTCCACCGGCGCCAGCGCGGTAACGTCGGCGTCGTCACCAACGCTGTGGGCCCACAGAAAAAACCGATGGTCGCGAAAGACAATGCCGCCTTCTTCGCCCCAGCCCGCCGGGGGCGGCGTCATGCCGCTTCCCTCGGGCACCACGGAAACGCCGCCGGGCTGGCGGAGAATCATGGCGAGTCCGGCAAACCGGCGCGAAAGGATTCGCCCGCTTACCAGCAGCGCGTGCGCCTGGGCCGCGGCGTCGGCATGTGCAACCGCCTCCGTGGCGTAGTGCAGCCGGGCGATGCGGTGCTCCAGCTCATCCGTCGCGACGTATACGCCCAGCTGCCTCGCCAGGATGAAGCAGCCCATCCCCGCCAGCAGGACGATCAGCAGCACCGGCACCACCGCGATAAAAAGGTACGCCACCAGGAGACGGTTGCGCAGTCCCCAGATCAGCTTGCGCACGCCCATGCGCGCCAGGCGAAACAGCAGCCACCCGCCCGCTCCCAGCAAAGCCAGTTGCAGCAGCGGAACGAACACGCTGTGCGGCACCACCAGCAGCAGACAAACATAGGCTAGCAGCAGAACGGCGAATATCCGCTCCAGCTTGCCCGTTCGCCGCAGCTTTTCCTGTAGGCGTGTGTCCACCGCTCATACCCGTGATTTCGCGATGTCCGGCGCGGTACCCGGCTCCGTCGCCGGGTCCTTGTGCAGATAGTATTTCGTCAGCTTGTCCTTCAGAATCTCGAACGCGCTGGCCGGATCGTCGGCCCGGTCGAACAGTTTGACGTCGTCCGCGCCAATGGTGCCATACTTCACCATCGCGTCGAAGTTGATCACTTCGTTCCAGTACTCCGTGCCGTACAGCAGAATGGCGATCTTCTTCTCCAGCTTACGCGTCTGCACCAGCGTCAGAATCTCGAACAGCTCGTCCATGGTGCCGAAACCGCCCGGAAACACCACCAGCGCCTTGGCCAGGTAGGCGAACCAGAACTTGCGCATGAAGAAGTAATGGAACTCGAACGACAGCTCGGGAGTGATAAACGGGTTGGGCCGTTGCTCGAAGGGAAGGCCAATGTTCAACCCCACCGTCTTCGCGCCGGCCTCGGATGCGCCGCGATTGGCCGCTTCCATGATCCCCGGACCGCCGCCGGAGCAAACCACGAAACGGCAAACCGGATTGTCCAGATTGTCCGACCATTCGGCCAGCCGGCGAGCCAGCACCCGGGCTTCTTCGTAATAGCGCGCGCCCGGACCTTCCTCGCGAATGCGCGCCGAGCCGAAGAAGACTATGGTGTCGCGAATCCTCTGGTCGCGGAAATGGGTGAGCGGCTCCAGATATTCCGAGATAATTCGGAGCGGACGCGCGTCCGCGCTGTCCAGAAACTCTTCGTTCTTGTAGGCGAGCGGCCGCCTGCCGAGATTCAGATTGTCAGTGGCCATGCGCTTCGGGGTTTTTCTCCTGGGCCGGGGGGATGCGTTTTTCCAATTGTCGCATTCTCTTCAACAGCTCCGGCAGTTTGGGAAACGCCGTGATCGCCCGCAGCCACTCGCGCGCGTCGAACGCCGGCGACCCTGAAACCACCGCCCCTGGCGCTACGTCCCCGCCAATGCCCGATTGCGCGTACACAATGGCTTTGTCGTGAATGGTCAGGTGGCCGGAAACGCCCACCTGGCCAGCCAGCAGGACATCGTCGCCCAGCACCGTGCTGCCGGCCAGCCCGGTCTGCGAGCAGATGATGTTTCGTTCTCCAACCGTGCAGGCGTGTCCCACCTGCACCAGCGAATCGATCTTGGTGCCCCGGCCCACGCGCGTTTCGCCCACGGTGGCGCGGTCCACCGACGATAGCTGCTGGATTTCCACGTCGTCCTCAATCACCGTGAGACCCGATTGCACAATCTTGATGTGATTCCCATCGGCGTCCTTCGCGAACCCGAAGCCGTCCCCGCCGACCACCACCGAGTTCCCCAGCACCACACGGTTGCCAACGCGGCAATGCTCGCGCACGGTGGCATGCGAATGGGCCAGAAAATCGTCGCCGATCGCCGCGCCTTCGTAGATCACCACATGCGGATGCAGCACGGCATTGCGGCCAAGCGTCGCCAGCTCGCCGACCACGCAGTAGGGACCGATGGAGGCGCCCTCGCCCACGTGCGCCGTTTCCGCGATCACCGCCGTGGGGTGAATACCCGCCTTCGGCCGCGGGGGCTGATAAAACAGCGCCAGAGCGCGCGCGAAGTCCAGATACGGGTTCTTCGAGACGACGCTGGCGATAGCCGCGTCCCGCACCGGCTCGGAGACGATGATCGCCGCCGCCCTGGTCTGCTTCACTTTGTGCGCGTACCGGGGATTGGCCAGAAAGGTGATCTCGGAAGGACCCGCGTGCTCCATCCCGGCGACGCCGCTGATCTCGATACCGCCATCGCCCGCCACTTCGCACCCGAGTTGTGCTGCCAGAACGTCCAGCTTCATGCCCCGATTCAATCACACGCGGACACGCCGCGCCAGCCGCGCTCCCGAATCACTTCACAACTTTCAACCGCTTCTGCGATTCCGACCAGGCCAGGTTATTCTTCGCCAGCTGGAAATCCGGATTGATCCGCAGCGCCTGCTGCGCCGCGTCGATGGCCTCATCCCACTGGCCCATAGCCTCATAGGCGGCGGCGATATTGTTCCACGCCTCGGCCAGGGTGGGAACCAGCCGCAGCGCCGCTCTCGCCGCCTCGATGCACGCGCGGTCCCGCTGCGCCTGGCACATTGCGTACGACACCTTCAGCAACTCGCTGGCCGCCGCGGTGCGCCGCGCCAGATCCGAATCGACGCCGGTCCCGCCGTAGCGCATCACGTAAATGCCTTCGCCGGGCTCGCACGGCAGGAGCCAGCTCAAGACCGTCGTCGGCCGGCATCCGGTGAAATGCGCCACCTGCTGCAACGCTGCCGACGACGGCGGCTTCCAGGAGAGCACCGTGGTGTGGCCGGGCGTATGCCGGACCGCCAGATCCTCATCGCTGGCAAGATGATCGCGGTGCACAATAGCCAGGCTGGCGTCCGGGCGATAATCATAGGACATAAACTCCGGCATCAGCGCAAGCTCGTCGTTCGGATAGTGGCTGTTCACGAAAGCGTACGATTGATCCACCGCGACCTGCAGGCCATCCATGGTGTGGCTGTAGCGCAGCGAGCGGTTCAAATTGATGCCGGTCTGCGCGGCGAACAGCGCCAGACACAACCCGATCGCCCAGCGGGGCAATTGCGGCCACGATTCCGCAAACCATCCAAACGCCGCGGCCAGCAGAATGCTGGCGGGCGCCAGCGTCAGAATGCCATAGCGAATGCGAAAAAAGTAATTGATCTCCGGCAACACACTGGCCGCGCCCAGAACCACCCCGAACCAGATCAGGACGAACAATAGCGCGCGGCCGCGGGGTGTTGCCAGCGTGAAGCGGCCCGCGCCGCCCGAGTTGAACTTCCACAGCGCAAATGCCGCAATGGCCGCCAGCAGGAACGGCCCCAGCATGCCCGCCAGCGAGAGCGTTCCATCGCTGATGCTGAAAGGGCTCGATGACCATACGAACTCGCCCAGCCGGTCGAGGCTGGCCGGTTGCCACATCCAGCTTTCCGTGGCGCCGGAGGAGCCGGGCAGAAAAGGAGGCAATCGCCGGAACAGCGCGGCGTTCCAGGGCACCGCCAGCAGCATCATCAGGCCGATGGGCACGGCGAACAGCTTCCACTGTTTTCTCCGCACCAGCGCGAGATACGCCGCCGCAATTACCGGAATCAACTTCAGGTCCGCCTTGGTCTTGTAGCTCAGGTAGACAGCCACGGTCAGCGCCATCCACTTCAGCAGCCATGGTCGGCGTTCGCGAAACGGCGCAAATCCGGTCCATTCGGGCGGCGTCTTTTCAATCTCAGACCACAGGATCAACGTCAGAGCCAGAAATGCGAGTTCGGAAATGGGCGCGAAATCGGCGATCCACGTGAGCGCGGCCACCGGCCCGGGCGCCACCAGAAAGAACACCGCCGCCGCGGCCGCGGCAGCCCGCCGTCCCCGGCCATCCGCAGCCGTCATCCGCAGGGACCACAGGTAGATGGTCAAACCGAGGCCGCCGTAGCAGCAAACGCGCAACAGCAGATACAGCCCCGAATCGTACCCCGCCAGCATGTAGGAAAGCTTGTAAACGATGAACTGAACGGTGCGGTCCAGATAGCCCCAGTTGCTTGTATCGGAGGTGATCGGAGAAACCCACTCCAGCAGCAGAGTGCCCAGCCCCTTGTTCTGCACCACCCGGAAAAACAGACTGAAATCGCTATCCCAGAAGGGCACGCCTTGCAGCAGAAGACCCGCGAACAACAACCCTGCAACCAGCACGGCCGCCGCGCACAGGTCTTTTCTCAACCACACTGGTCTGCGTTCGTTCATTCGTTAGAACGGCAGGGCATGGCCCTGCCCCACTCCTATTGTTCAGCAGGTGGCGCAGGGCCATGCCCTGCGTGTTCAATCCACACCCATTGTTCAGCAGCTTGCCCTGCGTCCGCTCAATCCGCGACAAAGTCCTCCGCGGGGATGGGGTGGGCCGGCGGCGTTTCGCGGGGCGAAGGCCCGAAGCGCAGCACCGCCGCGTCATACCGCAGAGTCTCGTCCGTGAAGGTCTCCTGAAACTGAATCGTTCCGTCGAGCTCGGCGCAGGAGGTAGTCATGGCGAAGCGGCGTTCGTCGGGCTGCCAGCCGGAGCCGGTGCAATATTTCGCCGCCCACGTTCCCGGCGCCAGGCCGAAGACGCGTCCATCCTGCCAGGCTGGAACGAAAATTGTCCGCGAATTACTGTATTCGGGTCCAATCAGCCGGACCGCGATCGCTTTCCCGCTGTCGTTAATCACCTTGAGCACGCCGCGTCCCTGCGATGGATCGGCAACTTCACCCGGCGCGGTCTCCACCCGCATGGCCACACCCGCGCCATCCGGCGATTCCCGGCCTTCCGCCAAGGCCATCCTGAGCAGCACCGCCAGCACCGCGAGCGCCAGCACCGCCAGTCCCGCATAGAGCAGCAGATGCGGCTCCCGGTCGCGGCGGCGAAAAGCCTCCCGGCCGGCCTTATCGGCAACCATGTATTGCCTCCCGCTTATGCATTCGAAAACCCAGGGGCCTCACCTATGGCCTGCGGACCGCGATTCCTGTATGCTGGCACGAAGGAGCTATTCATGGCAACCACGCCTCCCGCCAATCCGCAGTACCCGGTTCAGCCGCAGATGGGGGTCCCGCCTCCACCACCCAAAAAGAAAATGGGCGCCCTGGGCTGGATCCTGATCGGCTGCGGCGGGCTCATCGTCATCATCGTCGTAGTGGTCCTGGCCGGGGGTCTCTTCATCATGCACAAGGCGAAGCAGGCCGGCATCGATCCGGATCTGCTCAGGACCAACCCCGGTCTTGCCGCCGCGAAGATGGTGGTTGCCGCGAACCCCGACCTCGAATTGATCTCCGAGGACGACGAGCGCGGAATCATCCGCGTCCACGACAAAAAGCAGAATAAGAATTTCATCGTGAATTTCGAGGACGCCAAGAAGGGCAAGCTGACACTGCAGGAAGAAGGCCAGGCGCCTGTTACCATCACCTCCTCCGGCAACGGCCAGACCGGCTCCTTCGAAGCGAAGTCCGCCGACGGCAGCCTGACCATCGGTGGCGCTGGCGCCGTCAATCTCCCATCATGGATGCCGCCCTATCCGAGCTCCCAGCCGCAGGGCACCTTCTCGTCGGAGGACGCGCAAGGCAAACGCTCCCAGTTCACCTTCAAGACCAGCGATCCGGTCGACAAGGTGGCCTCCTTCTACAAGGACGCGCTGACCTCGAACGGATTGAAAATCTCCAACAGCACCATGAGCGAAGCGAACGGGCACATCGGCGCCATGGTGATCGCGCAGGACGATGCCACCAATCGGGAAGCGGTCATCGCGGTCGGCAAAGACACCGGCGACACCACCGTGACCGTCACCTGGACGGAAAAGAAATAACCGAACCGCGACAGTGATGGAGCGGATTCCGAATCTTTACGGATGCGGCTTGGAACGAAGCCGCCGCGACTCCTCGTTCTCGTAGCGGCTCAGCCGGATCAGCCGTTCCTGGCTGTTGAAGTTCTTCTTGCCGCCGTCCGCCTTCCGGCGCGTGTACGTACCGTCGGGCATCATGCGGCGCGTCTTCACCGTGTCCGAGAAATACACGGCCAGCACGTCCGCCTTGACCGTGCGAATCAGTTTGCGATCCTCGATCGGAAACAGCACCTCCACGCGATGGTCTATATTCCGCGGCATCAGGTCCGCGCTGCCCACGTAGACTTCATCGTCGCCGCCGTTGCCGAAGTAATAAATGCGGCTGTGCTCGAGGAACCGCCCGACAATGCTGATCACTTCGATGTTGTCGCTGACGCCGGGAATACCCGGCCGCAGGCAGCAGATGCCGCGCACCAGCAACTGTACCCGCACCCCGGCCTGCGCGGCGCGGTACAGCGCGCGAATCATCGCCGGATCCACAATGGCGTTCATCTTGAAAATCAGATGCCCGTTGCGCTTCTGTTTGTGGTGCTCGATCTCGCGCTCGATCAGAGCGAGAATCCTCGAGCGCAGGTTCACCGGCGCCACCAGCAGCTTCTGATAATCGGATTTCGCCGAGTAGCCGGTGAGGTAGTTGAACAGGTTGGTGACGTCGTCGGCAATCTGCTCGTTGGCGGTGAACAACCCGATATCCGTGTACAGGTGCGCGGTCACTGCGTTGTAGTTGCCGGTGGAAAGGTGTACGTAGCGCACAATGCGGTCGCCTTCGCGCCGCACCAGCATGCTCACCTTGCAATGGATCTTCAGCCCCACCAGCCCGTAAACAACGTGCACGCCCTCGCTTTCCAGTGCGCGCGCCCATTCGATGTTGCTCTCCTCGTCGAAGCGCGCCTTCAGCTCCACCAGCACGGCCACCTGCTTTTCCTCGCGCGCCGCCTCCAGCAGCGCTTCCACCACCGGTGAATTGCGGCCCACGCGATATAGGCAGGATTTGATGGCCAGCACCCGGTTGTCGTGCGCCGCCTTGTTCAGCAGATCGATTACCGGCTGAAACGAATCGAAAGGATGGTGCAGCAGGACGTCCTGGCGGCGGATCACCGCGAAGACATCTTCGTCGTCGCCGCCCAGCGCCAGCGCCTGAGGAACCGAGGGAACGAAGGGGGCATCCTTTAGCTCGGGACGGTCGATGTGGTACAGATCCATCAGCCGCTTGAGCGAAAGCGGCGCGCCCGTTTTGTAAACTTCGCTGGCGTCCACTTCGAGATTGTTGATCAGAATTTCCAGGATGTGCGCCGGCATGTCCTCGGAAACCATCAGCCGCACCACGCTTCCAAAGCGGCGGGCGCGCACACCCTCCTCGATGGTCTCCAGCAGGTCTTCGGCCTCCAGTTCCTTAATGGCGATGTCGGCGTCGCGGGTGATGTGAAACGCGTGCGCCTCCACCACGGTCATGCCCGGAAAGAGCTTCTGCAGATGCGCCGCGATCACTTGCTCCAGCCACACCAGATCGATCTTTTTCGGGGTCCGTTTGTGCCGGTTCCGGAAGTTGGGCGCTTTGCTCACCGGTACCAGTTGCGGCAGCGAATCGGGCACTTTGATGCGGGCGAAGTGCTCCTCGCCTTCCTGATCGCGAATCACCACCGCCAGATTCAGACTGAGATTCGAGATGTGCGGGAACGGCCGGCCGGGATCGAACGCCAGCGGAGTCAGCACCGGGAAGACGGTTTGCTCGAAATACTCCGCGGCGATCTTCTGCTGAATCGCGTTCAGGCTGGCGCAATCGACAATGCGAATCCCCTGCTCGGCCAGCTCCGGCCGGATCTGCGCCAGGCACTTGTGCATGTCCGAGAAGAGCTTCTTGATCTCGCGGCGGATGGCGATGAGCTGCGCGCGCGGGCTCATGCCGTCGGGTCCCACGTCCAGGATGCCGGCGTCCAGTTGCGCGTTCAATCCGGCCACGCGCACCATGAAGAACTCGTCCAGGTTGGAGCCCACAATCGATATGAACTTCACCCGCTCCAGCAGCGGATTCGAGCGATCCTCGGCTTCTTCGAGCACCCTGCGCTGGAACAGCAGCAGGCTTAGTTCGCGATTCACGTACAGCGCCGGATCGCGCAGGTCAATCTGATGTGGCCGCGCCGCGGTCTTCCGCGCGGTTTTGCGGGCGGCGGCGGTTCTGGCCACCGGCGCGCTCTTCTTTGGCATCTCTGTACAGGGTAACGGATGTGGGACAGGGCCATGCCCTGCCATGAATCGTACAGGGTAACGGATGTGGGGCAGGGCCATGCCCTGCCATGAATCGCGGCCGATTTTCAATCGGCGCATCACTCACCCAAAGCTATAGTAGTTGGTGATGCTTTTTCCGCGCGCCGCGGCGCTGATCGGGCTCGGCGCGATCATCCTTGCCGCCCCCCCGAAGGCAACCCAGCAACCCACCGTCAAACCAGCCGCCGCCGGGAGTGCGGCGACAACCGCGAAACGCCTCAGCGCCGCGGCCGCCGCCCAGGCCTGGGCGCACGCTCTCCCCTTGCGCGATAAAGCCGCGCAGCTGATGATCGCGCCCATCTTTGGCGAGCTCCAGAACACCCGCTCCGGCGATTTCCGCCGCTACGTCCACTACGTCCACGATCTGCGCGTGGGCGGCGTCATCGTGCTCGGCCACTCCGTCAGCGGCAGCATCCACAATGCCGAGCCCTTCGCCATGGCCGCGCTCATCAACCGCCTGCAGAAAATGGCGCGCACCCCGCTGCTGGTGGGCGCCGATTTCGAGCGCGGCGCTTCCATGCGCGTCAATTCCACCACCGCGTGGCCGCAAAACATGGCCTTCGGAGCAGCCGGAGATCTTGACGACGTGCGCTTCGAGGGCGCCGAAACCGCTCGCGAATCCCGCGCCCTCGGCGTCGAGTGGATCTTCGCGCCCGACGCCGACGTGAACAACAACCCCGACAACCCCATCATCAACACGCGTTCCTACGGCGAGGACCCCAATCAGGTGGCGCGCTTCGTTCAGGCCTTCATTGCCGGCGCCCATTCCGACCCGAAGCATCCCGTGCTGGTCACCGCCAAGCATTTCCCCGGACACGGCGACACCTCCGAAGACAGCCATCTGGACCTGCCCCGCCTGGACGTCACCCGCGAGCGTCTGGAGAGCATGGAATTCGTGCCGTTCCGCGCGGCCATCGCCGCCGGCGTCGACGCGGTGATGAGCGCGCACATCGCCGTCCCCGCTCTCGATCCCGCGGGTGTCCCGGCAACCGTCTCCCAGCCGCTGCTCACTGAGGTGCTCCGCCACGAGCTCGGCTTCCGCGGCATCATCGTCACCGACGCCATGGATATGCTGGGCCTGTCGAAGCTGTTCGATCCCGGCGAGGCGGCTGTCCGCGCGCTCGAAGCGGGCGCCGACGTTCTGCTGGTGCCCGCCGATTGCGAACGCGCCATCGCCGCCATCGTGGCCGCGGTGCGCAGCGGACGGATCACCCGCAAGCGCCTCGATGAAAGCGTGGCGCGCGTGCTCGAAGCCAAAATCCGCCTGGGCCTCACCCATCACCGCATCGTCAATCTGGAGGGCATCTCCGACGTGCTGGCCAGCCCTGAAGCCGATGAGGCCGCCCAGCGCGTGGCCGACCGCGCGCTCACTCTGGTGAAGAACGAAGGAAATCTGTTCCCCTTGCGCGCTCCCGCCTCCGCCTGCGTGGCCATTCTCACCGAAAGCCGCGACAGCCAGCACGGGCGCACGCTCACCGCGGAGTTGAAAAAGCGCGCCGCGAATATGAATGTGGTCACCCTCGATCCAGCCATGTCCGCCGACGACATCAGCCGCGTGGCGCAGGATCTGGGCGCCTGTCCCGTCGCCGTGCTGGTTCCTTTTGTCACCGTGGGCGCTTACAAGGGCACGGTGGCGCTACGCGAATCCTACGCGGGGCTGGTCAACACCCTGATCTCCGGTAAAACTCCGGTGGCCGTCGTCGCGTTCGGAAGCCCGTACGTGATCCGGAGCATCCCCGATGTGAACGCGTTCATGGCCACCTTCAGCACCGCCACGACATCGGAGGAGGCCGTGGCCAGGGCGCTGTTTGCGGAAATCCCCATCTCCGGGCATCTGCCGGTAACCATTCCCGGCATCGCCAGGCTCGGCGATGGAATTACCATAAAGGAAAGACACCCATGATTGAAATCACCTGGCTCGGGCACGCCACCTTTCAACTGAAACTCGAATCGGGCGAGGTTGTCGTACTCGACCCGTGGATTGACGGCAATCCGGTGTATCCGAAAGCGCACTCGTTCTCCCGCGTCGACGCCATTCTGATTTCCCACGGCCATTTCGATCACGTTCACGACGCCATCCCGCTGGCGAAGAAGTTCCAGCCGGCAAAAGTGGTGGCCATCTTCGAAACCTGCCACTGGCTGGAGAAGAAGGGCGTCCAGAACTGCAGCGGCATGAACAAGGGCGGTACCCAGGAAGTCTGCGGCGGACTCAGCGCCACCCAGGTGCATGCCGCGCACAGTTGCGGCATTCTCGACGGCGATCAGATCATCTACGGCGGTGAGGCCTCCGGCTACGTCCTGCACTTCCCCGACGGCCGCACCGCGTATTTCGCCGGCGACACGAATGTGTTCTCCGACATGTCCCTGATCGAACAACTGTATAAACCGGAGCTGGCGTTGCTGCCCATCGGCGATCACTACACCATGGGCCCGCGCGAGGCCGCCCTCGCCGCGCGGCTGCTGAAAGCGCGCACCGTCATTCCCATGCACTTCGGCACCTTCCCGCAACTCACCGGGACACCGGAAGCGCTGGCCGAACAGTTGCGCGATTCGCCCGAGCTGCGCGTCTGGCCCCTGGAAATCGGAAAGCCCGTAGGCTGGTAGAAGCTTCCACGTGGGGCAGGGCCATGCCCTGCCGCCGAGTTCCGGACAGAGATATGCTGGATCGATGAGGAGTGCCATGGAACCGCTCTTCACGCATCTCATCCGCGATGTTCGTTTCGCTTTCCGGCAGATTCGCCAACAGCCAGGATTTGCCCTGACTGCCGTGATCGTTCTGGCGCTCGGCATCGGCGGCTCCACGGCGGTCTTCAGCGTGCTCTATCAGGCTGTTCTCAAGCCGCTCCCATACCCGGACGCGCAGCGACTGTTATTCGTCCATAACGTCTTTCCCAAACGCCAGGTGTCGATCACCGGCGTGTCCGGGTTCGACTATGCCGAAATCAAGCGCCACACCGATGTCTTCGCGAACGCCGGCATCTTCTACTGGGACGACCTCACGCTTACCGGCATGGGCGACGCGCGGCATATCGACGTGGTCGACGCGTCCCCGTCGCTCTTTGCCGTTCTCGGCGTTACGCCGCAACTGGGGCGAATCTTTTCCGAAGCGGAAGGTCAATATGGCGCCGCCGGCACCGCCGTGCTCAGCGACAAGTTGTGGCGCACCGCGTTTGGCGCGGATCCCCATGTGGCGGGCCGCATCATCCATTTGAATGGAGCGCCCTGCACGGTGATCGGCGTGATGCCGCGCAGCTTTCAGTTCCCGTCCGCGGAAACTCAGCTCTGGGTCCCCGTGGCTCTGAGAAAAGGAGAGTACACCATCGAGGGCGGGCGTCTGGAGAAGTGGCTGCACATGGTCGCTCGTCTGTCTCCGGGGGCCACTCCCCAGCGCGCGCAATCGGCGCTCGAAGCGGTCGGTGCGCGTCTGGCATCCAGCTACCCGCCGTTCTATCCGCAAAAAGACGGCTGGCGTTTCACCGTTCGGCGAATCGGCGACGAACAAACCGAGTCGATCCGGCGCTGGCTCTATCTCGCATTTGCCGCGGTATTTGCGGTCCTGCTGATCGCCTGCATCAATGTCAGTGGTTTGCTCTTGATTCGTGCGGCTGCGCGGAGTAGCGAAGTCGCCGTAAGAATGGCCCTCGGCGCCTCAAAGTTTCGGATTGTCCGCCAGATGCTCGCCGAGACAAGTCTCCTCGCTTTTGCCGGTTGCATCCTCGGCCTGGTCCTCGCCTTGTGGGCGGTTCACCTCGTCAACCTCTACGGGCCGCTCGCGCAAGCAGCGCCGGTTCAGGGTTGGACTCTGCTTTTCGCGCTGGCCCTGGCGCTGCTCAGCACTTTGGGCGCGGGGCTCCTGCCGGCGCTCCTCACCGCGATGCAGCCCATTGAGCAGGCGCTGAAAGGCGGGGCCACCCGCACGGCAACGGGAGGCGGCGCGTGGCGAAGCGGAATTGTGGCCGCCCAGGTCGCCCTTGCATTCGCCCTCATCTTCACGGCTACGCAGTTGAGCCGCAGCTTCCTGAATCTCACGCGCGTCCCCGCCGGGTTCAACCAGCTTCACGTCTGGACCGGAGCGCTCACTCTTTCCGGCTGGAGCGACCCGTCCGATCAGAGTTGGAACACGCGATTCTTCGAACCGCTGCTGGAAGAGTTGGCCTCCATTCCCGGAGTGGAAGCGGCCTCCGGCGCTAATTCGATTCCGTTCAACCCGAGCGGCGTCTGGACCGAAGCATTGAGATTGCCCGCTCAGCCGAAAACGAATCCGCCTCCCGAGGCGCAAATCAGCCTCGCGTTCCCCGGCTATTTCGAAGCAATCGGCATCCCCCTGTTGCGCGGCCGCACGTTTACGAATCGCGACCGTGCCGGTGCGCCCCTCGTGGCGGTGATCGATGAAGAGCTGGCGCATCGCTATTTCCCCGGCGCGGACCCCATCGGTAAACTCATCGGAAGCGGGGGCCCGGGCACCCCGGCAAGCATCATCGGCGTTGTCGGCAGCGTGCATAATGGCGACCTTGGAGGACCTCGCGAGCCCGAAGTCTACTTTCCCGAGCTGCAGGATCGCACCGAAGCGACATACCTTGTCCTGCGCACGCGAGGCGATGTGGATCCCACCGCGGCCGTACGCAAGGCCATCGCAAAATTTAATCCCGGCGCCGCGTTATACGATGTGCGGCCCATGGATCAGCGAGTCGCCGGCTCGTTGCAGCTCCGGCGCTTCGTCGCCTTCCTCCTGAATGGACTGGCGGTGACGGGCATGTTGCTTGCGGTGGTCGGTTTGTATGGATCGCTGGCTCATCTGGTGGAGATTCGCCGGCGGGAGATTGGCATCCGGGTCGCGCTGGGCGCCCGGCAGCTCCGGATTGTGCGAATGATTCTGGCTCGCGGCGCGATCATCGTGGCCTCCGGTCTGGCAGCGGGCGTGGCCGGCGCGGTCGTGGCGGGCGTGGCGGTGCGGAATCAGTTGTTCGGCGTGCAGCTAACCGATGCGGAAGCCTGGGCCGGAGTGCTCGCGGCCATTCTCGCCGCCGCGGCCATCTCAGCGTGTCTCCCAGCGTGGCGCGCCGCGCGCATCGATCCGTCCATCGCGCTTCGCGACGAGTAATGTTCGGGTCTCTCAACTGCCGTCGGGGAACCCGCCCCGGTGCAGAATCATCGGGTAGTGCGGAAGACCCTCCGGTGTGGGGACCGACGCGCGCCAGCCGTCGGGGTAGGGGTCCGGCGCCGCAACCTCGCCCGCCAGCGCCTCCAGCGACTGCCGAAGGGAGACGAGGGTTTGCTCTCCGAAGCGCGCCCGCCAGTCCTCTTCGATGCGCCAAATTGAATTGAGATAAACGAGCCGGGCGTCCTGCCCCTTCGAAGTGAGCCTGACCAGCTTTACCCGGCTCCCGGGCGATTCCGGCCCAACGGCAGCATAGCCGTGACTCCCAAGAAAGCTCAGCGACATGGCGATAGCTTCCCTGGATACGGCGGCCAGGCGCGGCAGATCGCTGAGCCGCACTCCCTGCTCCCCAACAAGCCGCAGCACGTTGGCGCCGATGGCCAGCGATATCCCCGAGTCGCGCTCGAACGCGATGGCGAAGGCCAGCAGCACCCTCGACAACCGTGCAGGGAGAGAACGCCCGTAGATCGCGGCCTGCTTCTCACCAGTCCCTCTGCTGAAGAGCCCATATCCAAGGATGGGGAGAGAAGCAGGAAGCGCGGCGTCAAGCTGGCTGTCTATCGCGTCAAGAGACTCTCGCAGGTTACCGACCTTGATGACGCCGAAGCGCTCTTCCCAGCGCTTTTCGATGGCGCCGGTGAGGGGGCGCCACACCGCCAGCGCTCTACGGCCACCGGCGGTGGGACGCACCATCGAATCGCTGCCCTCCGCTTCCGGTTCGACAACGACGTAGCCCCACCATTCGCTCAAACGAGTCAGCCAGGTGCGCATTTCCTTTGCGGAGGCCCCCGTCCGGCGCCGCAGTTCGCGCAGCGTCACCCCTTCATCGTCGACGAACTGCAGGAACTTCGTCCACATAACCATGGAGACAAGCCAGGGAGCGTCGCGCGAACCCCCCGTCGAGCCATGCGTCGTCGTTCGATGCGGAGTCCGATGCTCGAACTCATTGTCGAACTCGATGGTAAAGGCCACCAGAGCATGCGACAGCAGGGTCGGCAGGGGAAGTCGGCCGTCCATCTCTATGCCTTGCCCGAGCGCCTGGCGCGCGGGCGCACATAGTGGAACCGGACCAGATAGATGTTGTTGCCCTTGCCGTGCTTTGCCACCTTCAGCAAATCGAGAACGCCCAGAAATCCCGATTCGCGCGCCAGCTCCGGCGTGATATCCGGAAAGCCGATCGGCTCAATCGAATCGATCTCGATCTCCCCTTCATCCATGCGGTACCGCGCGCCCACCTTGACGTGCGGACGCATCCAGATCCGAACGCTGCAAGTGATCTCTCCGCGGCGGACTCCCTCGCGAAGCCGCTTGGTGAACACCATGAAGAAAGTCTACATGCCCCCGCTCTCGCTGGCGGGTGGGCTGAAGCCGGGACGGTCGCGCATGGCTTGCCGCAATCGTTCCCTCTCCTCCGGGGTCATGTTGTCCCGGCGGTCGGCCACTCGGCCGCGCCACTTGGAGCGAGACGAACCATGGCCTCCCCATCCGCCGAAGAGGATCCGGCACAGCGCCAGCATTCCCAGCGCCTGCCAGAACGTAATCTCGCGCCAGCCAAAGAGCCGTGGCAGCAGCCAGTTCCACAGTTGCTGCACCACCTCGCCGCCGAGGGCGATGAACGCCAGGAATGCCAGAATCGCCAGCGGAGCCATCCAGATCCATTTCTTCTTCATGTTCGGTTCCTCATGCTTTCGTAAATTCGTCGTAGATACGCTGCAGCCTCTCGCGCAACCGCAGCACCGCGTACCGTTTGCGGGAGAGCAGCGTATTCACGCTCACGCCGCTCTCTTCGGCAATCTCTTGGAAGCTGCGCCCTTCCAGCTCGTGCGCGACAAATACTTCGCGTTGCTCCACCGGCAGCTCGTCAAGCGCCAGCTCGAGTTCATCGAGCAGCACATGGCGGGCGTAGAGCGCCTCCGGTCCGGCATCGGGCGAAGGCAGCAGATCTTCCAGGCGCGGCAGTTCTCCTTCTTCTCCCGCGGACGCGGCGTCGCTAAAGCTCTCCGGCTTCTTCTTGCGAAACAGATCCGTGATGCGATTGCGCGCCACGCGAAACAGCCAGCCGGTGACATGGTCAATCGGCATCAGCAGGCGGTTCGCTTCCACCAGCTTGTAGAACACGTCCTGCAAAATGTCCTCGGCGTCGCGCGGGTCGGGCACGCGCCGCCGGATGAAGTTGCGCAGCCGGGGCTGCTCCCGCTGCACCGTCTCGGAGATCCGCTGGTCCCGTTCGAGTGCCATCTGCTCCAGACTCACCGCGCATCTCACCCGCTGTTGAAGACGAATGAAGCGAGCGAATATTGCAGGAACCCGTCGCCTTAGTGATGTTCGGTCGCGCTCACGCGATGTCCCACAATCGGACAGTAGACCGTTTGAAAGGATGCTGAAGATGCACGGGCTTCGCCTGACCCTGGTCGGCGTGGTCCTGGGGCTGGCGGCTTCGTTTGCCCTTACCCGCTATTTGAAGACGATGCTGCTGGGCGTAACCAGCACCGATGCGCTGACCTTCTCGACTATGGTGATCCTGCTGTGCGCCGTGGCGCTTCTGGCCTGCGTCATCCCCGCCCGCCGCGCCATCCGCGTGGACCCGGTAGTCGCGCTTCGCCACCAGTAGAACGTAGCAGGATGCTGAAAAAGCACCGTCGCGGTTCGGTAACCACCTGCAAACACGTAGCTACGTTTCCGAGCCGCGCGTGTAAGCAAGCGGTTTTCTAGCGCCGCGTAAGAACGGCATGCCCGCTCAGGAGCCGTCTTTTGCTGCTCTGAACATCCAGCGGACCCCAAATCTGTCGTTCAGAGCTCCGTACACGCCAAAGAACATCTCTCTCAGGGGGTCGGTGACCTCAGCCCCTTCAGAGAGCTTTTGGAAGACAGCCTTCAAGTCCTCGAACGTTCCTCCGCTCAGGAAAAGACAAACCGTGTTCCCGCGGATGGGTGTCTCGTCAAGCCGCAGCCAATCCGACGCCGAAATCTCCAGATTCCCGCTGTTGAGCCGCGCGTTGAGGGTCTTGTTCTGTTGCACCTGCGGCATCTGATCCTTCACCGGAGAATCCTTCACTTTCGTAACGGTCAGGTCTCCGCCGAAGCATGATTTGTAAAACTCCATAGCCTCTTCGCAAGTGCCGTCGAACAACAGGTACGGCGTCAAGGTTGTCATCTCATCTCCTCCTGTTTCTTCGCCGCCGGGAAAGCCTTGTCGGGATACGGCGGCGGCGCGGGCACCGGATTCGGATGCGCCTTGATCTGCTCCGACATATACCGGATGGCCGTTTCCAGTTGCGCGTCTTCTCCCGCGAAAGTCGCATGCGGCAGGTTATCGACAACCATGTCCGGATCCACGCCGTGGCCCTCAATCAGCCATTTGCGCTCCGGGCCATAGACGCCCAGTTCAGCAGCGGTCGCGATGCCCTGGTCGGCCAGGATATTGCTTGAGCTGAGCCAGATTTCGCCGCCCCACGTGCGCACGCCCACCAGCTTGCCCAGCCCCAGGCGCCGGAAGCCCTCGGCGAATGCTTCGCCGTCGGACGCCGTATCCTGGTCGCAGAGCACAATCACCGGCCCGCGAAACGCGCCCTGCATATTCCAGAATGGAAGACCCTGCCGCGGCTGCCAGTACATCCATGCCTTTCGCAGAAGCTTGCCCAACACCCAGCTATCGATATTGCCGCCGCGGTTGTGCCGCACATCCACAATGAGGGCCTGCCGGTTATAGATCGGCGTGTATTGTTCTTCCCATTGGCGAATGTCATCCGGCCCCATGGCGCGCAGATGGATGTATCCGATTTGTCCGTTGCTCGCCTCCTCCACTTGCTTGCGGCGCGTATACTCCCACTCGGAATAGCGCAGGTCCGAATCCTGATCCATGGAGATGGGCTTCACGATGACATCCTGCGACTCGCCGCTCCCCTTGTGATGGAAGCTGAGCAGAACCTGCCTGCTAATCTGATCGCGCAGCAGTTCGTTGGGGTGCGCCACGGAGAGCACGCTCTGGCCGTTGATCGCCGTGATCACGTCGCCGTCAACCAGGCCGGCGCCCGGAAGCAGCAGGGGAGAAAGCTTGTCCGGACGGTCCGGGTCGGTTTGATAGATATGCTCGACGCGAAAACCCCCCGCGCCCTCGTCGCGCGCCAGCAACGCGCCCAGAGACCCCACGGGAATCTGGTCGGGAGCCTTGCGTACGTCGCCCCCGCCCACGAACGTATGCAGAGCGGAAAGCTCGCTGACCATGTCGGAGATCAAATCGCTCAATTCGTAGCGGTCGCGAACCCGGCTCACCAGTCCGGAGTATTTGTCGCGAACGGCGGTCCAGTTGACGTGTTGCATGCCCGGGTCGTAGAAGTAATCGCGCTCCAGCCGCCAGGCGTCGAGATAGGCTTCGCCGAACTCCTGCGCCGGAATCACGGAGAACCTCCAGTTCTTCAGATCCACCTGGGCGTCGGTCAGCGTCTTGGGATTTTTCAATGCGTCGGCGGAAACACTGGAATCGAAAACAAACAGATCGTTCTGTTTGTGCACCAGGATTTTCTTGCCGTCGGCGGAGACTTCGAAACCCTTCACGCCGTCGAACAGCGTTTCGGGTTTGTCGCCTTTGTTGGCGATGGCCACCCATTCCAGTGCGTTCTTCTGCGGATCTGCCCGATCCGCGTTAATCCACCAAAGCCGGCCCCCCGCGGTCAGTAGCGCGCGATAATTGCCGGCCGGAACCGGTACCTCCTCGATGCGGGCGGCGATGCCGTCCAGATCGATCTCCACCTTTTCAACTACCTTGGGCTTGTCGGCCGCTTCCGCGGCGGTCTTGTCGTCGGCCTTGTCGCCGGCCTTATCGCCGCCTTTGTCGGCATGCTTCGCGGCCTCCGGTTTCGCCGGATGCAGCTCGTCCGCCGGCTGGAAAGGCGAAACCAGGCCTTTCTTCAGCGGCAGTTCGTAGATCTTGTCGGCGCGGTCAAAATCAGGATCGGGCTGGCGCGACCCCCACGGGCTTCTTACCGTCGACTTCAATGCCCTGTCGGACACAAAATAGATCCACTTCCCGTCGGCGCTCCATGTGGCCGACCCGCTGTTATATCGATTCGTGGTCAAAGGAGTCTTGACGCCCGTGTCGAGGCTGTAGAGCATCACCTGTTCGAACTGGTTATCGGCGTTTTCCGCGAAGATGAGCCAGCGGCTGTCGGGCGACCAGCGAACATCATCGAAAGCCGGGCCGTCATCGTCGCCGTTGGGTGACCTGGCGAGTTCCTTGTTGGTCTTGCCGGTTACGCTGTAGAGCCAGAGCCGCTTTTCCTTGTCCTGGTGCGCGATCCACTTTCCATCCGGTGAAGGAATCGCTTCCCAGCGCAGAATGTTGCCGTCGTGCGTCAACTGCTGGCCCGCTCCTTTACCGTTTGCCGGATAGAGCCACACCTCCGCCTCGCCCGATTCGGTGGAGAGGACAACCACCGATTTACCGTCGGGCATCAGGCGCGCCTCGCGGAAACGGCCGGGCTCATGTTCGCTGACGTTGACAAAACGCCCCTGCTTCGCCGGCGCCACAAACGTCCGCCCGCGCGCGGTCAGCACAATCTTGTCGCCTTCCGCCGAAAAATGCACCGCGGACAAATACTCGATCGGATTCCTGATCCAGTGCTCGCGCAGATTGTCAAAGTCGGAAGGGAGTTCAATGGGGACGGCGCGATCCTGCCCCGAAGCGATGTCGAAGAGTCGAAGATCGGCGGCCAGTTGGTAGACGATCCGGCCCTGCGACAGCGATGCCGACTTGATATCGAACCCCTGGTGTTTGGTGAGCTGCAGCAGGTGCTTGCCGTTCTCATCCATGGACCAGAGATTCATGGTGCCATCGCGATCGCTGAGGAAATAGAGCCGATTCTTCCACCACATCGGATTGCGGCTGGTGCCCGCAAAATCGGCGGTAAGGGGAACGGCTTCCCTGCCCGCTTCATATTTCCAGAGATTTTCCGCGCTTCCGCCCTGATAGCGCTTGGTGAAACTGGGTTGCCGTTCCAGCCGCGTGAAGAACAGCGTATTCTTCTGCGCGTCGTAGCATCCTTGCGCGGCCTGGCTCAACGGAATGCGCTCGAACTGATTCTTGTTGTCGATGGTGGCCAGTTGAGCGTCCGGCAAACCGGAGAAATAGTGCGTCGAGTAGATAATTTTTCCGTCGGGCGTCCAGCCCACCGGCTGCGCTCCTCCTTCGCGTCCGCCGCCTTCCCAGGTACGCCGCACGGGCAGTCCGCCCGTGGCGGGCATCGTATAAACTTCGGGTGACCCTTCGTAGTCCGCGCTGAACGCGATAGTCGCGCCATCCGGCGAAAACACCGCGGAGAATTCGTTGCCCGGGTTGGTGGTGAGCCGGCGCGCCAGGCCGCCCTCAATGCCCACCAGCCAGAGATCGCCTTCGGCGGTGAAGGCTATGGTGTCCCCGTGAATCGCCGGCCAGCGATACCAGCCTTGATTGTTGGATTGGGCGAACGACAGGAACGCCGCGAACGAAACAAGAACGAAGGCACGAAGCATGTTTCACAGATTACCGCAGCATTCCTTACACGCTTCCCAACCGCGACCCTGACCGAGCGGCGACCCCGCCTGGCGCCTACGCGAGCGCCAGATTCAGGTTCTCAATCGCTTCGTCGATCTCCGCCGTGCTCTTGTAGCCGATGGTCACGGAATCCACTCCCGCGTCCCGGAATGCATACCGCAGCGCGGCCTGCCGGTCCTCGCGTTTCGTGAATGAGCCCTCTCCCACCAGCTTCATGCTGATCACGCCCATTCCTTCCCCGCGCACCTGCTTCACGTGCTCCACCACTTCGCTGACATTGCCCGGCCCGCTGGTGGCGTAATCTTCCGCGTCCATGCTCTTTCCGGTATGGTTCATGCGGATCATGGCCACTTCGAGAAACTTGTTCCCGGGAACCTGACGCAGCGCTGGAAGCCCGTGTACCGACGCGCCGTGCGCCACCACGGCATGCCTCTCCTCGGCTTGCAGAATGCCCTCCTGCCAGCGCATGGAATCCTTCGGCCACGTCGAAGTGTGTTGCCAGTGCAACAGCATGATGTCGAAGTATTCGGTGTTGGCGAGTTTGCGCAGCTCGTCGAACTTCTCCTGCGGGTTCGTGCCTTCCCGCGTGGTCACCTTCGACATCAGCCGGTAGCTGTCGCGCGGAATGCCCTTCAGCGCAACGCCCAGCATCCGGTGCATGTCGCCGTAGGATTCGGCGGTCTCGAAGAAGCGAATGCCATGGTCGTAGGCGTAACGCACCTGCCTCGTAAACTCGTCCTGTCCCAGGCTGCGCTGCACCTCGCCGCTGATGCTGCCCGTGCCAAACGCCAGGCGGGTGACCTTTACGCCGGACTTTCCGAGTGTTACCCAGTCCGTTGCCGTCGCCCGCGCCGCTTTCAGCGGCAAACTTCCGGCGCCCGCCAGAACACCCGCGGCGAGGCCGGTCTTCAGGAAATCACGTCTGGAGCAGTGTGCCATTCGTCCTCCCCAATGCGTCGGATTTTACCATAGTAGGCGCATCGCAGGTTTCTCGCCGCGCAGTCCGTCGGGCCAGTCGCGCGACTAAGCAGGAACGTACGTCAACCGAATCAAGTCATCGGCGATTAAATCGCTGGCCACCAGGTGGAGCGGCGGCCGGGGGCCGGCGAAGAATGGCTTGCCGCCGCCAAGCACGACGGGGCGGAGGTAGAGTCGATACTCATCGATAAGACCGGCCTCGGTCAGGCTTTGCGCCAGGACTGGTCCGCCAACGTGAATCTCGCCAGCCAGCTCAGCCTTCAGCCTGCGTATCACCGTCTCGAAGTCATCCGCGACAAGCGTGGCGTTGGGGCCAGCCGACTTGAGGGAATGCGACACGACCCACTTCGGCTGGCTCCGCCACGCCACCGCGAAGTCTCGATCCTCCGGGTCCCAATCAGGAAGATCTTCGTCCCAATAACGCATGATCTCGTACATGCGGCGACCGTAGATGAGGCCCGTCAGGCCACGCACCAGCTCGATGAAGTGACGGAAGCCCGCGGGCACAGGCGGCCCAAGCTTCGTGTGGTCGACGTAGCCGTCGAGGGACTGACTCAATCCGTAGACAAGTTTGGCCATGCTGCAAATCTCCCAACCAACGTTTCTTCAGAATAGCTTGAGCCGCGGAGGTCCGCTTCCGAAGCCCGAAATTCAAACTAAGACACTACCTGATTGCACAAACATGCTATAATCCATCGAGAAGCGGTACTTTGCCAGATGTCTGAATCTGCCCTTTGCGCTCACTCACATACGGAAGCCGAATATGACGCCATTGTGCGCCAGGACATCGAGCTGTTCCGTGAACACGCCAACAGGCTGCTCGCCGGTGAACTGACCGAAGATGAGTTCCGGCCGTTCCGCCTCCGCCGCGGCATCTACGGCCAGCGCCAGGCCGGCGTGCAGATGATCCGTACCAAGATTCCCGGCGGCACGCTCACCGCGGATCAACTGGACCAGCTCGCCCTGGTTTCGGAGCGCTTCGCCTATGGCAAAGGCCACCTGACCACCCGCCAGAACCTGCAATATCACTTCGTGCCGCTGGCCAATGTAGCCGATCTGCTGCACCTGCTGGCCGATCAGCGCCTCACCACGCGCGAGGCCTGCTACAACACGGTTCGCAACGTCACCGCGTGCCCGCTCAGCGGTCTTCTGCCCGACGAGCCTTTCGATGTTCACCCTTACGCGCGCCGCATCGCCTTCGCTTTCCTGCACAAGGAACTCACCGACAGCATGCCGCGCAAGTTCAAGATCGCGTTTTCCGGCTGCCCCGAGGATTGCATCGGCACCTCTTTCAACGATGTCGGCCTGCGCGCGGTAATCCGCAACGGCCAGCACGGCTTTCGCATGGTGGTGGGCGGTGGACTGGGCCCCCTGCCGAATGAGGCGCAACTGCTGGACGAGTTCGTTCCCGCCGATCAGCTTGTGCACAAAGTGGAAGCGGTGCTGCGCATCTTCAACAAGCACGGCAACCGGCAGAACAAGAACAAGGCGCGGCTGAAGTTCATCGTCCGCGAGCGCGGTTTTGACTGGGTGAAGGAGAACGTCGAGAAGGAGTACCGCGACATTCTGGAGAACGGCGGCATCGCGCTACCCGACGAAGTCCCGGAAAGCTTTGGTGGTTTTCAAGCAGTGCCACCACCACTCGGCGCCGGGAAGCAGTTGCCGGTCCTCAACGGGCACATGGACCCGGCGTACGAGCACTGGCTGGAAACCAACACCCGGCCCCAGCGCCAGAACGGCTACGCGATCATCACTGTGAAGGTGCCGCAGGGCAACCTCACCGCCGGTCAGATGCGCTCCGTGGCCAGCCTGGCCCGCGACGCCGGCGACAGCTATGTGCGCGTCAGCATGGACCAGAATCTGATGCTTGGCTTCATCCCGCTGCACAACCTGAAGCGCGTCTACGAAGCGCTGCGGCAGATCGATCTGGCCGGAGCGGGCGCGCATCAGATCGAGGACGTCACCACCTGTCCTGGAGCGTACAGTTGCAACCTGGCGCTGACCAAGTCCATGAATCTGGGCGAGGCTGTGGCCAGCGCGGTGGCCGGTTACGACGACCCCGGCGTGCGCCGGCTGTCGGTGCGAATCAGCGGTTGCCCGAACTCCTGCGGCCAGCACTGGACTGGAGATTTTGGCTTCTACGGAAACGCCCGCAAGATCGAGGGCCGCGAAGTGCCGTACTATCAGATGCTTCTGGGCGGCGGCTACGATCAGCAGGGAATGCTGCGCTTCGGCCTGGCCATCCAGAGCGTGCCCGCGCGTCTGGCGCCGGTCGCGGTGCGCCGGGTTCTGGATCATTTCCTCGCCAATCGGCTGGACGGTGAAGCCTTTCGGGATTACGTGCTGCGCCACAAGGTGGAGACGTTCCGGGCCATGACCACCGATCTGGCCAAGCCGGCCGAGACCTTCCCGGAGCTATATCAGGACTGGGGCGACGAAGAAGCGTTCTCGCTCAAGCTGGGCCGCGGAGAGTGCGCCGCGTAGCCAGGGGACAGACGAGTGCGTCCCCAGGCGGAAGATCCCAACCAGCACGCCCAGACCGGTAAGGGACGCACCCGTCTGTCCCCTCCTCTCCCGCCCTGCACGTCTGTCCACCCGCCCCGTCAGCTTCGCCGCGAAGACCGCGCGCTGGCCACCCGAACCGGCTCGTAAGCCGCCCCGGCAGCCATGGCAAAGCTTGGCGCCGACATCGGGTGCTCCATCAGATCGGCCATTGCCGCCACCGGCAATCCCTCGGCTTCCCGCGTGAACGTCATGCAGCGCCGGTCGGAATCGAAATCCACCTTCACCCAGTCTCCGCCGCGCACCTGGTCGGTGGCGATCAGATTGGACATCGGCTGCACCACCAGGCGTTCGATGGCCCGCTTCAAGTGCCGTGCGCCGTATTTCAGGTCGGTGCCCTCTTCGAGCAGATGGCCCTTGCCCGATTCGGTGATCTTGAAGATGAACGCACGATCCGGATTGGTGCTGAACACGCGCTGTTGCACCAGATTCAACTCGATATCCAGGATGCGCCGCAGCTCCTCGGAACCCAGCGGCCGGAAAGTGACGATCTTGTCCAGACGGTTGATGAATTCCGGCGTGAACTTGCGCCGGGCCGCTTCCACGCTGCTGTTCTTCAATTTTTCGGTGAGCTTCTGGTCGAACTCGCCGGCAGCCGTTTTCCGGGCCGCTTCCGCCGCCCCGAATCCCACCTTGGGATTCATCAGAGCGCTCATCTCCGCCGCGCCCAGATTGCTGGTCATGAAGATCATGGCCTTCGAGAAATCCACCTTGCGGTTGTCCCCCAGCGTGAGCACGGCTTTATCCAGAATGCCCAGCAGCAGGTTCCAAAGCGCGTCGCTGGCCTTCTCAATCTCGTCGAACAGCACGAAGCTCAGCTTCATCTGATCGGTGTGGTGCTGGCTCAGCACTTCCTGGCTCAGCAGCGGGTGCGTCTCGCGGTGTCCCAGATATCCCGGAGGCGAGCCGATCAGCTTGGCAATCTCGTGGCTGTGCTGGAACTCTCCGCAGTCAATCTTGATCACCGCCCGCGGGTTCTTCAGCAGACACTCCGCCGTCGCTTCCACAATGCGCGTCTTGCCGGAGCCGGTGGGTCCCAGGAACAGAAAATTCCCGATGGGCCTCCCGGGAGCACTCATTCCGGTGAGGTGCATCTGATAGATGTTCACAATCTGTTGAATCGCGTCGTCCTGGCCGACGATGAGCTTGTGCAGACTGCCTTCCAGGCTTTCCGCTTCACGCCCCGTTTTCGACGGATCCAGGGAGATGTTCGTTTTCACCATATTCGGCCTCTTTCCCAAGCGCTCCATACTTACTCCGAGCAACTTGCGTGCCACTTCATGACGACGCGGTCACTCCCACTACTTCCTTGGTTTTGACGGTCTCACTTCCACCCGGCTCACCAGCGTGCGCGCCGGCATTCTCAATAAACCAATTACAATCTCCGCAATATCGGAAGGAGCAATCTTCCAGTCAGCTGGCTCACTGTTCCTGCCGAATGCCGTGTCCACGCTGCCCGGCATAATGTAGCTGACCCGCACGTTCTCCTGCCGGTGATCCAGCATCATTGCCTCACTGAAGCCGTTGAGTCCAAATTTCGACGCGTTGTAAGCCGCACCCCCGGCGAACGGGTTCTTCCCCGCCAGACTGGAGATGTTGATGATGTATCCCGCCCCCCGGGCGCGAAACCGCCGCAGCGCTTCCCGCGCACAGTAGAATGCCCCCGAGAGATTCGTGTCCACCGTCTGCCGCCATTGCTCAATGCTCAATTCAGCCGTCGTGCCGAATACGCCGACCCCGGCGTTGTTCACCAGCACATCGATCCCTTCGAGTTCCTTATCGACAACTTCGAACAGAGATCGAACCTGATCTGGGTCGGAAACGTCACAAACTGCACCCGCCACTCTTGTGTCGGCTGGCGCACGCTTGCGCAGATCGGAGACCGCCCGATCCACTTCACCCCCGTTGCGCCCGCAAATCCCCACATGTGCGCCCGCCGCGAGCACTGCCTCCGCGATGGCCCGGCCAATTCCCTTCGTCCCGCCCGTCACCACCACAACCTTCCCCGCCAGAAATCGCTCCATACTCATGGGACGCGCGCCGCCCCCCGCGGGAAGCACGATAATGGCTTTGTGGCGAACGACCACCGCGAACCCCGGCTCGCCTCCGCGTTGCGGCCCTTGCTTCCCTGGACCACCGCGGCTTTGGTTCTGGCGCTCCTGTGGACTGGCTGGGTTTTCCTGTCGCGCCACCGCGAAGCCCGCGAGGCGGCCCGCGCGGACGCCGAGCGGCAGGCTCAATCCGACCGCGAGATTCTGGACCGCCTGGGCGGCGACAAGCTCACCATCCTCGACTTCTACGCCAGCCCCGCCGCCGTCCACCCGGGTACCCACGTGAGCCTTTGCTACGGCGTCTCCAACGCCGCTTCAGTAACCATCGATCCGCATCTGGGAGCCTGGAAGCCCGCGCTGAGCCGCTGCATCGACGTGGAACCACGGCGCACCACGGTCTATACGCTCACCGCGAAGAGTTCCAAGGGGGAGACGGCCAGCGAACAGGCCACGGTCACCGTCGAGTAACCGGGCTACCATCGCGCCCGCATGCGCCAGCCGTCGGCGCCACGGCCGTAGTAATTTTTCACGCGCCGCACGCGCGCGAACCCGAACGCCTGGTACAGAGAGATCGCGCTGCGGTTGTCCGGGCGCACCATCAGCCAGCACTCCCCGATGCCTCCGGCCCGCAGCAGCGCCAGCACGCGGCGCATCAGCGCGCCCGCCACACCGCGGCCGCGATGGCGCGGGTGGACGGCAATGGACACCAGTTCGGCGGCTTCACCCCTCTCGACCGCCGCGACATAGCCCGCAACCCGCCCATCCACGATGCCCACCAGAAACAACCGCGGGCATTCTTCCATCAGCTCGACAAAAAGCTCGCGAGGCCACGCATCGGCCGCGAAGGACGCGCGTTCCACCGCCAGCACGCTGCGCAGGTCGGCGCCGCGGCAACGGCGCAGCGCAATCCGGGAAGGCATTCTCCAGTATGCGCGCGCTACACTGTGGAGTCGGTATGAATCTCCTCCTTGCGGGTGTTCTTGCCATCGTGACCGCCACAAGTTTTGACCACGACATCCAGGTAATCGGCATCGAGGCGCGCACCAGCAACGCGCGGGAGATGACCAAAGACGGCGTCATCGCAAAGCTCTGGGGCCGGCTCATGACCGAGGGCCTGCTCGCGCGCATCCCCAACAAAGCCGACCAGTCCGTCGTGGCGCTGTACACCGATTACGAAAGCGACAAAGACGGCGCGTACACGTTCGTGCTCGGCGCCCGCGTGTCGTCGATATCCACCATTCCCGAGGGCATGGTCGCCCGCGGGATTCCCGCCGGCCACTATTCTGTTTTCACCTCGGACCGCGGCCCCGCCGCCCGCGTGGTCTACGAAACCTGGAAGCGCATCTGGGCCACCCCGCTCGATCGCGCCTACCGCACCGACTTCGAGGTCTACGACGAACGCGCCGCCGATCCGCAAAACACGCAGATGACCATCTACGTCGGCGTCCGGCAGTAGCTTTGGATATCCGCGTTCATCGGCGTTCATCGGCGGCTAAGATTCCGCGCCGTCGGACCAGCTCCCCCCGGCGATAGACTTGAGCCATGGCCCACGCGTTTGCGCAGGAAAACGAAGCCTCCCGCCGCGAGTTGCAAGCCCTCACCGCAAGCCTCAGCGACGACGACCTCGCGCGCGATCTGGGCAACGGCTGGACCGTCTCCGCCGTCTTCTGCCATATCGCCTTCTGGGACCGCGTGATTCTGCACCGCATCCGGCAGTGGCAGCGTACCGGCTTTGAACCGGTGCGCGTCCCTCCGTCGGCGGTCGACTCCATCAATCAAGCCGCGCGGGAAATCTCCCGGGCCGTCCCCGGCAACGAAGCTTCGCTCATGGCGCTGGAGAGCGCCGAGGCCGTCGATGCCGAACTCGATCGCCTCGGCGGCGAATTGATCGATCAGATCGGCGCCGGCGGCTTCGAGCGCGTTCTCAACCGCTCCCTCCATCGCCGCGAACACCTGCGGCGCATCGCCGAGTCCGTCGTCCGGGCCTGAGCTACCAGCCCATCTGGCGCATGCGCAGCAGTATCTCATCGCTGTAGTCGTTCATGCGCCCGGGCTTGCGGCGGCGCGGGTTGGGGATGATGGCCGCCAGATGCGCCGATTGCTCGCGCGTCAGCCGCGCCGCGGAGGTGTGATAGTAATTCTCCGCCGCCGCCTCCGCTCCATAAATGCCCGGCCCCCATTCAATCACGTTGAGGTAGAGGTCAAGAATGCGCTGCTTTCCCAGAATCACCTCCGCCACCGGCGCCAGCGTGAACTCGAAGCCCTTACGCAGCCACGAGCGCGCCGTGGTGGCGAACAGGTTTTTCACGAGCTGCTGCGTAATGGTCGATCCGCCGCGCCCCACCTTCCCTTCTTCCAGATCTTTTTGAACCACCTGGTTAACGGCCTGCCAGTCGATCCCGTGGTGTTGATAGAAACGCCCATCTTCGGCGGCGATCACCGCGTGCTGCAGGCTCACCGAGATGCTGTCGAGCGGAACCGGTTCATAGCGCTTGTGATACGGCGCGTGATGAAGCAGCGCCTGCACCCGCCGCTCCATCTGGACGGAGGTGGTCCACGGCCGCGTCCATTTCAGCGCCACCAGCGCCAGGCAGCAGAACAGGTACGCGGCCAGCACCGCGGCCACCAGCGCGAGCAGCATCCGGCGTATGAGCACCGAAACAACTCCACGCTTTCCTGTTTTGGCGACTGCGCGTCCCCGGGCCAAATCTACTTGTACCGCACTTCCTCGAGAAACAGGCCGGAAGCCGGCGCCGTCCAGGCGGCCACGTCGAGACGCGCCTCCGCGCGCCCCTCCAGCAACTGGCGGAAATCCTCCGGCGTAATCTCCCCGCGGCCCAGCCGCACCAGCACACCCACAATTCGCCGGACCATCCTCCACAGGAAATGCGACGCCTCAATGCGAAACACCACCATGTGGCCGTGCGTTTCGATGCCCGCGTTCTCCACCACAACCACCGTGGATTCGCCGGGCTTCGAAGCATCCGGCGCGCGAAAGCAAAGGAAATCGTGCCGCCCCATCAATGTTTCGGCGGCGTCGGACATGCGCGCGATGTCCAGCTCCTCCTTCACCCACCACACGTAGCGCTTGGCGAAGGCGGTTTTGCGGGTGGAGATCTGATACATATACGTGCGCGTGAGGGCGTCGTGGCGTGCGTGGAAGCGCGCCGGCGCGGGCTCCAGCTCCAGCAGCACCATGTCCGCGGGTAGCCGGCCGTTAATCTCGCGCCGCAGCGTTTCCGGAGGTTTGGGCCGCTTCACCGCCGCGCGCATGTGCGCCACCTGAGCCAGCGCGTGCACCCCGGCATCGGTGCGTCCGGCCCCCTGCAGATCCACGCCCAGTCCGAGGCTCTCTTCCGCCGCCCGGCGCAACTCGCCCATCACCGTGCGCGCGTTCTTCTGTTCCTGCCAGCCGCTGTAGCGGGAGCCGTCGTATTCCAGCGTCAGCTTCCAGGTGGTCACATGCCGAGAGTACTACGCCGCCTGTGCCGCCCCGCCCCGGACGGCGCGCCGGGAGGTCCCCTGCTATACTGATGTTTTTGCTTCCCGCTGCGGGCCGCAGAGGTGCGTGTGTTCTTTAGCGTCAGGGACCTGGAAGTCAGGAAAGCCCATTTCGATGTATCGATTTCCGAACGCGAGATCGATTACGTGGAGGGCCTCCGGCAGACCGGCGATCTCGAAGCCGAAGGAACCGCCGAACTGCTGGAAAATACCCTGGGTGAGATCCGGGTCCGGGGCCGCCTGCGAGTGACCATGGAAGCCGAGTGCGACCGGTGCCTCGAAAAGGCCCGGTTCCCGATCGCCTCGGAATTCGACCTGTTTTACCGCCCGGCGGACACCGGTCCCCGAGGCGACGAAGTGGCCATCTCCGACGCCGAGAGCGAAGTCGGGTTCTACGAAGGCGGCGGGGTGGAGCTGAACGAAATTTTGCGGGAGTATATCCTGCTGGCGATGCCGATGCAGCGCGTGTGCCGGGAGACCTGTCTGGGAATCTGTCCGGTGTGCGGTCAGAACCGCAATGCGCGCGTGTGCGAATGCACCGCCGCCGCGGTGGACGATCGCTGGGCGGCGCTGAAGAATTTCAAACAGTAAAGAAAAAGAAGAAGAGGAACCACCATGCCGAATCCCAAACGCCGCCACTCCAAGAGGCGCACTTCCGCGCGGCGCACCCACGATGCCCTGCCGAGCGCTACACTGGCCGAGTGCCCGAACTGCCACGAACCCAAACTGCCCCATCGCGCCTGCCCGCACTGCGGCCGGTACAAGGGCCGCGAAGTAGTGGAAGTCGCAGCCGAATAGCTTTCCCAATCCCCATGTGCCGGCGTGATCCATGGTAACGATCGCGGTTGACGCAATGGGCGGCGATTCCGCCCCAAAAGCTGAGATCGACGGCTCCATCGAGGCCGTGCGCAAGCTGCCCAACGTCCGGGTCATCCTGGTGGGCCGCGAAGACGTGCTGCGGCGCGAGCTGCAGCGCCGCGACGGAGCTCACGAGTGGCGGGACCTCATCGAGATCCGCCACGCCACCGAGGCCGTCACCATGGAGGACAGCGCCAGAGCGTTTCGCACCAAGCGCGACAGCTCCATCCGCGTGGCCTCGCGGCTGGTGCATGAGGGCGAGGCGCAGGGCGTGGTTTCCGCGGGCAACACCGGCGCGGTGATGGCTACCGCGAAACTGGTGCAGGGCATGGTGCCCGGCGTCGATCGCCCGGCGCTCGGCAGCGCGTTTCCCACCATGGTGGGAAATCCGGTGGTGGTGCTCGATCTGGGCGCCAACGTGGATTGCAGCCCGCGCATGCTCGCTCAGTTCGCCGTCATGGGCCATATCTACTCGCGCGTCATTTTCAATATTCCCGACCCGCGCGTCGGCCTGCTGTCCATTGGCGAAGAGGAGCACAAGGGGAACGATCTCACCCGCGCCACCACCCCGCTGCTGCGCGCCCTGCCCATTCAGTTCATCGGCAACGTCGAAGGCCGCGACATCTACAGCGGGAAAGCCGACGTCATCGTCTGCGATGGATTCATCGGCAACGTGGCCCTGAAGGTGAGCGAGGGCCTGGTGGATATGTTCGGCAATCTGCTGAAGGAATCGCTGCGGGCCACGGTGACGCGCAAGATCGGCTCCCTGCTCTCGCGCTCGGCCTTTCACGACTTCAAGAAGCGCATCGACTATTCCGAATACGGTGGAGCGCCCCTGCTGGGCGTGCGCGGCGTGTGCATCATCTGTCACGGGCGCTCCAACGGCAACGCCATCAAGAACGCCATCCGCGTGGCGGTTGGTTTCGCGGAGGGCGGCATCAACGAAAAAATCGAGGCTGAGCTGGCGCAGTTCGCCACCGTGCAGATGTAATGCACCTCGATTCGATCCCGCTCCAGGATGATCCGCAGTGGAGCAGGGCCATGCCCTGCTGTGTGGTGGGGCAGGATTGTATCCTGCGGCCGGGCTCTGTGGGGCAGCGCCATGCGCTGCCTGGCATCCTGACTATTTTTGTGGGGGCAGTGGCCCTGTTCGCGCTGGCCCCCGCCGCCCGCGCGGCCGAGGACCCCGTGCAATGGTCGCTCGCCCCGGCATCGCCGTCTGTCGCCCCCGGCGGAACCATACTCGCCAGGCTCACCGCAACTCTGGAACCCGGCTGGCACCTCTACGCCCCCACCACTCCCAAAGGCGGACCCATCCCCACCACCCTCGCCCTGGCCAGCACGCCGGCCATCGCCGCGGTGCGCATATATGAACCGCAACCGGAACGGCGCTTCGACCCGAACTTCCAGCTCGACACCGAGACCTTCGCGAAGGAAGCGGTGTTCCTGGTGGCCATCGAGCTGAGCAGGGACGCCCCCGCGGGACCGCTGGACCTCACCGCGCAGGTGCGCTACCAGTCCTGCAACGACAAAGAGTGTCTCCCTCCGAAGCGCAAGACAGCATCGGCCAGCATCGCGGTCGACGCTGCGGCGCCCGTGCCGGCGATTCTCATTCCGGCCGGCTACGACGAAATTCCGCAGGCAGGCGCCCACCCCGCCCCCGTTTCCTTTACGCCGCCGGCGCCCCCCGTACAACAGGAAGGTCTGGGCCGCTTTCTGCTGGTGGCGCTGGCCTTTGGACTGGCCTCCATCTTCACCCCCTGCGTGTTCCCGATGATCCCCATCACCGTGTCGTTCTTCCTCAATCAGCAGAGTGGCAAGCGCAGTCAGAGCGTCATCCACGCGGTGGTCTATTCCTCCGGCATCGTCGTGCTGTTCACCGTTCTCGGTCTGGCCGCGAAGGCCATCGCCGGGCCCATCGGCGTGGTCCGGCTGGGCGCCAGCCCCTGGGTCAACGGATTCATCGCGCTGATTTTCGTGGCCTTCGCCCTCAGCCTGCTGGGTGCGTTCGAACTGACCCTGCCTTCCGGCTTCCTGACGAAAGTGGACAGCGCATCGCGGCGCGGCGGTTATCTGGGAACGCTGATCATGGGCCTCACCTTTTCGCTCACCGCGTTTGCCTGTGTCGGCCCGTTTGTAGGTCCGCTGCTGGTGGCGTCGGTGCAGGGCGGCGCGCTGCAGCCGGTGCTGGGGATGATCGCGTTCTCCTGCGGCCTGGCCGCGCCCTTCTTCCTGCTGGCGATTTTCCCCTCGTTCCTGCACCGGCTCCCGCGCAGCGGCGGGTGGATGGTGCGCGTGAAAGTGGTCTTCGGCTTCGTCATCCTGGCGGCCGCGCTGAAATATCTGAGCGTCATCGACCAGCAGTTTCATCTCGGCGTGCTGACGCGCGAGCGCTTCCTGGCCGCCTGGGTCATCCTGTTCGCTCTGCCCGGGCTCTACCTGCTGGGTCTGCTCCGTCTCGAAGGCATCGCGAAAGACGAGCCCCTGGGCGCCGGCCGCACCATCGTTGCGGCGCTGTTCCTGATCTTTTCCCTGAGCCTCGTGCCGGGGATGTTCGGCGCGCGTCTGGGCGAACTGGATGCGTGGGTGCCCGCGCCCACCTTCACCGCGGGGTCCGCCGCGGCGGCGCAACCGGCGTGGATGACCAATCAATATAAGGAGGCGCTGGACCGGGCCCGTTCCTCCAATAAGCTGGTGCTGGTGAACTTCACCGGCTACGCCTGCACCAACTGCCACTGGATGCGCGCCAACATGTTCCCGCGCCCGGAGATCCGCCCGCTGCTGGACGATTTCGTGCTGCTGGAGCTTTTCACCGACGGAACCGACGGCGCGTCCACCGCCAATCAGGAAATGGAGAGCCGGAAATTCGGCACGGTGGCGATTCCGTACTACGCCATCCTGAACGGCAATGAGGAAGTGGTCGCCACGTTTCCGGGCCTCACCCGCGATGCAACCGAGTTTGCCGCATTCCTGAAGACACGCCACGGGGCGTGAAGCCGAAGTGGGGCAGGGCCGTGCCCTGCCGCTGGCAGGCTCTTCGGACGTAGTAATAAATCGAACTCGGTCAGTGGTCCCCGCGTCCGCGCCGCGCCAGATAGAGCTCCGCGGCCAGGTCCTCCTGCTCCTTCGAACTGGCCTTGCGCCACTCCAGCAGCGATTTCTCTTTCAGCCGGTCAATAATCCGGAACCTCCGCCGCGCCTCCACCAGCGCCGTTCTCTGCGCAAAAATCCGTTTCTCGCAATCGCTCAGCGAGGTTCGGAGGCGCTCCCGCTCCCGTCCCGCCCAGATCCGGAAATTGTCGAGAGGGGGCAGTTCGCGGGCGTCGAACGAGCGGTCCTCGATGCGGCGATGTTCGACGTCCAGTTCCGCCTGCAGGGAGACCACGCGGCCCTCCATGGTCCGTTTCTCCGCCAGCAGCGCCAGCAGGCGGACTTCCTCCATCTCGGCCAGGCGTTCGCGCCACTTCCGGGCGGTTTCCAGAGAGAAGGCGAATTTCTTCATGGCAGCGCGGCGGCCAGAAGCTGCATGCTCTGGAGCGTCTCCGCGAGCGCCGAACTGGTCTCCGGTTCCTGTTTGAGAAAGGAAAGCAACTGGGGCCGCATCCGGATGGCCGAGTCCAGCATCGCGTTCGCGCCGGCCGTGTACGCGCCAAGATTGATCAGGTCTTCGGCGCGATGGTAGGTGGCCAGCGCCTCCCGGATCTTCGCCGCGGCGGTTCGCTGATCGGCCACCGACAGGCGGCTGGCCAGCCTGCTCACCGACTGCAGAACGTCAATCGCCGGATAGTGCCCCGCCGCTCCCAGATCCCGCGACAACACGATGTGCCCGTCCAGGATTGAGCGGACCGCGTCGCTGATGGGCTCGTTGAAATCGTCCCCCTCCACCAGCACGGTAAAAAAGCCGGTGATCGATCCCTTGCGAAAACGCCCCGCCCGCTCGAAGATCTTCGGCAGCATATTGAAGACGGAGGGGGTGTAACCCTTCTGGCTGGGCGGTTCGCCCGCCGCCAGTCCGATTTCCCGCTGGGCCATGGCCAGGCGCGTCACCGAATCCATTACCAGCAGGACGCTGGCCCCCTGGTCGCGGAAGTACTCGGCGATGGCCAGCGAAACGAACGCCGCGCGAATGCGCAGGGGCGCGGGCCGGTCGGATGTCGCCACCACCACCACCGCGCGCCTGATCCCCTCGGCGCTGAGCTCGCGCTCGATGAAGTCGCGCACTTCACGATTGCGTTCCCCGATCAGCGCGATCACGCTCACGTCCGCCGAATTGTGCCGGCACATGGATCCCAGCAGCGTGCTCTTCCCTACCCCGCTGCCTCCGAAAATGCCGATGCGCTGCCCTTTGCCGCAGGTGAGCAGACTGTCGATCGCGCGGATCCCGGTGACCAGCGGCTCCGAGATCGGCTCGCGCTCCAGCGGCCCCGGCGGCGTGCGGTAAAGCTCATACCGGGCGTCGCCGCGCAGCGGGCCCAGGTTGTCGATCGGCCGGCCGAATCCGTCCACCACCCGGCCCAGCAGTTGCGGCCCCACCTCCATCAGCGCGTCCTCGCGCCGCGAAACGATGGTGTCGCCCGGTTGCAGTCCGTCGGTCTCCTCCAGCGGCATCGACAGGACCCGTCCTTCGCGAAAGCCGATCACCTGCGTCCGGACAGTCCGCCCCGACGACGTGGTCACCTCCAGAAAATCCCCGATCGCCGCCGACGGTCCCTGCGATTCCACCAGCAGGCCGATCAACTGGCTCACCGCCCCGCTCCAGCGCCACGTCTCCATGGTCGCGAGCCGTCCGAAATATTGATCCAGAATCATGCGGTTCACTTCAGTCTGGCTGCATCCCGGCCACTCGCGTCTCACAGACCCGGAATCATGAGGTTCGCTCCAGCCGACCCGGATCCCAGATCCCGAACCACGGCGTTCACCCCAGCAGATGCGGATTCCGGCCACTGCATCTCCGGACCCGGAATCATGAGGTTTGCCCCATCCGACCCGCATCGAGGCCCGTTGCGTCTCCAGACCAGGATCACGACGCTCACTCCAGCAGATCCACATCCCCGGCCAGTCGCGTTAGCGGACCCAGAATCACCGACGTTCACTCCAGCAGATCCAGATCCCCGGCCAGTCGCGTTAGCGGACTCGGAATCACGGCGTTCACTCCAGCGGACCCACATCCAGGCTCGTTGCGCCTCCAGACCAGAACTACGACGTCCACTCCAGCAGATCCGTATCCCGGCCCGTCTGCCCAGAGGTCACTCCAGCAGGTCCACCAGGCCGCGCTGGATCTCGGCCAGTTGCGTTTCCACCGACGCGTCCAGCGATCCGCGTCCGGTTTCGAAGACGGCGCTCCCTTTCTCCAGAGAAACGTCCGCCACCACCGCGATCTTCTGCGGAGCGCCCATGTGCGCCAGGCAGCGGGTCACCGTGGCCGCGTGGTCCGGGTGCGTCCGGACGCGGTAGGTGTCGCGGATCTCGATCTTCTCCAGCGCCGCCTTCACCAGGCCGGTGAGCGCCTCCGGATCGACGGTCAGCTCGCGGTGGAGAATCCTCCGCGCGATGGCCAGCGCCAGGCGCACCAGCTCCTCCTCGGCCTCGCGCCGGATGGCGTGCCGCAGCCCGGCCATCTCCGCCACCGTTCGCCCCAGCCGCTCGATCTCTCCGTCGAGCTGCGCCTGCGCCTTCCTGCGCCCTTCGGCCTCCCCCTCGCGCAAGCCGTTCTGAAAAGCCTCTTTGGAGGACTTCTCCGCCTGGCGCTCCAACTCGCGAATCTTTGCCTCCAGCGCGCCCTGCGCCGATTCCTGCTGGCGATGGTCCGGCGGACGCGTCCCCCCCTGCGCAAAGGAAAGGTTGTGGGAGCCCGTCACCGGCGAGGCGCCTGGCAGCCTTTCCCAGTTCACCGGTAGTACTTCGATGTGCTCGTCGCGCCGTATTTTAGACGACGTACTGTTCACCTACCGTGCCCTTCAGGTTGACCACGCCCTCGGCCTCCAGCTGGCGAACCACGGAAATAATCTGCTGCTGCGCCGCCTCCACTTCCTTGATCTTGATGGGGCCCACCGCGTCCATGTCCTCGCGCAGCATTTCCGCGCCGCGCTGCGACATCGCCTCGAGAAAATGAGTCTTGAGCTGATCGCTGGTCCCTTTCAAGGCGATGGTGAGAATCTTCCGGTCCACCTTGGAGAGAACTTCCTTGATGGCCATCTGATCGATCAGCAGGATGTCGTCGAACACGAACATAAGGTGCCGGATGGTTTCCACCAGCGACGGGTCGGAACGTTCGATGCTCTCCAGGATCTCCTTGCTGGTGCTGGAGTCCAGCCGGTTGAACATCTCCGAGACCGCGCGCACGCCGCCGTAGGATTCGCGGCTCAGCTCGCCGATGGCCTTCAACCGCGAGCCGATGATCCCGGCGATCTTGGCGATGATTTCCGGCGAGATCTGATCCAGATTGGCCATCCGCAGAGCGACGTCGGCGCGCAGCTCCACCGGGAGCGAAAACAGCAGCCCGGCGGCCTGCGACGGGTTGAGATGCGACAGAATCAGCGCGATGGTTTGCGGATGCTCGCTGTGAATGAACTTGGCGAGCTGCTGCGGATCGGCTTTTTGCAGCACGTCGAAGCTGGCCGCCTCGCTGCCCAGCGCCTTGACCAGGCGATCCAGCATCCTGCGCGCCTGCTCCGCGCCGAACGCGCTGTTCAGCATTTTGCGCGCGTAGTCGATTCCGCCCTTGAGAACGTAGTCGTGCGCGACGGTCATCTGGTAGAACTCTTCGAGGATGGTTTCGGCCTCCTCCGGCAGCACCGTGCCCAGACGCGCGATCTCCCGCCCCAGCGCCTGCACTTCGTCCTCGTCCATATTTTTCAGGATCTCGCTGCCGACACTATCCCCCAGCACCACCAGAAGGATGGCCGCCTTGCGCATGCCCTTGATGCGAACCGTCTTGTCGCTGAGGTTCTCGATCATGGCGTTCTACTTGTCCTCTTCCAGCCAGCTCCGCAGCACGCTCACCATGACGCTGGGGTCCTTCTTCGCGGCCTCGCCAATGTGCTTGCTCAGAACCTCCGATTTCTTGGTGGTCACCGTCGGCAGTTTCAGCGCGTTCAGAGCCTCGGCGTCCATTCTTTCCTTCAGGGCGGTCTGTTCGGCGATTCTGGCCTCCAGTTGCTTGCCCGCTTCGTTCACCGGTTGCAGCGCCGCCTGCGTCGCCGCCGCCAACGCCTTGTTCTTCACCTCAGCCTGAGCGCGGCTCTTCCGGCGAGCTCTTAGAAAGCCCGCTCCCAGCACCAGCATCAGCAGCAGCGCCACCGCCCCGCCGATGGTGAACTGCTTGTAGCGGAGCATCCAGTCGGGTAACGCGAGCCCGTTCCCCTGCGCCGGCGCAGTGGTCGATTCCGGAGGACCGGGACCGTAAGCCATCTCAAACGGCAGCGCCTCCACCACCAGCTGGTCGCCGCGTTCCGGCACGAAGCCAATGGCCGCGGCCACCAGCTCGCGAATGGTCTTGAGCGTCCCCGCCGACGGCGGCGTGACCACCCGGCGCGCCCGCGAACCCGTGCCCTCCCAACGCACCGAATAATCCACCAGGATGGAGGCGGAGAGCCGCTTGATGCTCCCCTGCGGCATGCGAATGTGGCGCACGATACGGCTGGATTGATAAGAAATATTCTCGGTCCGGCGTGCCACGCCGGTGTTGCCGCCGCCCGGCCGGGAGACCGGGCGCGGCAGGTTGGACGGCGTTCCCGGAATGCCCGCCGCTATCATTCCGCCGCTCAGATCCTCGGTCTTCTGCGACGAAACCATCACCGATTTCGCCGGGTCGAACGTCTCCTCGCTCTGCTCGCCGCTGCTGAAGTCGCAGTCCACCGAAATACCCGACCGGAAAGCGTCCGGCCCCACCACCGGTTCCAGCGTCGCGTTGATTTTCGCCAGCAGATCGTGCTCGATTTTCTGCTTGTATTCGAGACCCGCTTCGGACGGATCGGCCCCGTCGGGCGAACCCGCGGTCCGCGGCCGGCTCAGCAGGTTGCCGTTCATATCCAGAACGCTCACCTGCTCCGGCTGCAGTCCCTCCACGGCGCTGGCGGTCAGATGGCAGATGGCCGCTACATTCTGCGCCGTCAGCTTCGCTCCCATGCGCAGCTTGAGCAGCACGCTGGCCTTGGCCGGCTGCCGTTCTTCGGAGAAGATGGAGTCCTTGGGAAAGGTCAGGTGCACCCTCGCCTGTTCCACCTGGGAGAGCCCCATCATGGAGCGTTCCAGCTCGCCTTCGAGCGCCCGGTGATAGTTGATCTGCTCGGTGAAATCGGTTGCCCCGAAGTCGGTTTTGTCGAACAGCTCGTACCCGATGCGTCCGGTCTTCGGGATTCCCGCCGCAGCCAGTTGCAGGCGCAGGTCGTCCACTTTGGAGGACGGCACCAGCACGGTGGTTCCGTTAGCGGCCAGCCGGTATTCGGCGCCGCTCTCATGCACCTTGGCCACCACCACCCCCGCGTCCTCGAGCGACAGGTTGGTGTAAAGCGGCCGGAAGTCGCGTTCGTGCGCCCACCTCGCCGACGCTAGAATCGCCGCGATCACCGCCACGGCGGCAACGCCGATGACGATGCGCTGCTTGAGCGAGAGGCTCGCAATCAGGCGTCTGAGTTGATCCATAGCGCGACGAAAAAGAACCGCTTGCCGGCGGGCTCCATCCCTCCTGTCACCGTCCCTCTACAACTGCCTTTTCAACGATCCGCGGACAGGCCGCCACCCTGTCCCGCACCGTGATAACCACCCGCGCTTTCCTGGCGTGCCGTGCGTGTTGCCCGTCGCCCGCTGTCGCGTCCTCGATTCGAATGCCGGGGTTCTCGCCGAGGCCCTTCCCTCTGCAACTGCCTTTTCACGACCCGCCGACAGGCCGCCACCCTGTCCCGCATCGTGGTAACCATCCGCGCTTTCCTGGCGTGCCGTGCGTGTTCCCCCTTCGCCCGCAGCCGCGTCCTCGATTCGAATGCCGGGGTTCTCGCCGAGGCCCCTCCCTCTGCAACTGCCTTTTCATGACCCGCGGACAGGCCGCCGCCACCGGGTCCCGCATCGTCGTGGACATCCCTCACGTATGGCGCGGTGTCGGTTGGATCGAAAACCATGCGCGCTTTCCTCGCGTGCCGTGCGCGCGTCCCCGATCGAATGCCGGGATTCCTCGCCGAGACCTTCCCTCCTCTATAACTGCATTTGCATGATCTGCTGATAGGCCGCCACCACCTTGTTCCGCATCGTCGTGAACATGTCGAACGCCATCTGCGCTTTCTGTACGTCCAGAGCCGCCGTGTACAGTTCCCCGTCGCCCGACAGCACATCCTCGATCGAATGCTGGGATTTCTCGCGGAGACCTTCCACTTTCCCCATCGCGTCGGACAGGATCGAGCTGAAGGCGCCCGACGCCGAGGCAGGCGCGCCCGGCATAACAACGGGCGTGATGCCGGCCGGCGGCGCCGCGGTGCTGATGGGTACGATCGGGGCTGACACTATGTCCTCAACAGGTCGATCGAGCTCGAAATCATGGTTTTCACCGCGCCCATGGCCGCTACATTGGCTTCATATCCGCGCGTCGAACTGAGCAAATCGACCATCTCCTCAGCCGGGCTGATATGAGGAAACGATACGTAGCCGCTGGCATCCGCGTCCGGGTGCCCCGGAATATACCGTTTATCCGGCGGGCTGCTGTCCTGCACGATCTCCGACACATGCACCCCCGTGATTCCCTCGCCCAGTTCGTTCTGGAACACCGAAGAGAACGGCGAGCTCTGCGGCTGCGTCTCGAACACCGCGTCCTTGCGCCGGTAAGGTCCGCCGTCGGCCGTGCGAGTGGTCTCCGAATTCGCCAGATTCTCCGTCAGCAGCTCCGCCCGGGTGCGCTGGGCGGCCATGCCCGACGCGCTCACCGAAAGCGCCCCGAACAAACTCATTAGCTGGTGCCTTCCTTGATCGCCGAGCGCGTCATGAGCAGACGCGAGCGCAGCAGGCTCTCGGCCATGTTGAACCGCAGGGAATTCTCGGCCAGCAGCCGCGTTTCGCGGTCAAGGCTGACGTTGTTGCCGTCGTTATTGGTGGTAAGACCGGGCGTGTCGATCACGTCGGGCTGCTCGCCCTGAGCCAGGCTCATGAATTCGAATTGAAAGTCGATGTCCTTGCTCTTGTAGCCCGGCGTGTCGATGTTGGCGATGTTGGAGGCCACCAGGCTCTGGCGCGCGCTCAGCAGATCCATGTACTGTTCAAGGCGATCCGTAATCGGATCCAACATACCCACCACCTCGCAATTTCACCACCACCCTCCCTCCACGAACCAATCCGCTAACTCCTTTGCTTTCGCATCGCCCTTCCCGTCGCGGCTCCCTCCACGGCCCGCTCATTCCGTTCCGGCATCCCGTTTCGGGACGCCACGGAACATCCTGTCACGCAACATCCTGTCACGGAACATTCCCGCCCACGGCTCCGTAAGACAATAAGTTGTGGCCCTCCTTTCGCTCATCTTCCGGAACGCGGTGCGTAATCGCCGCCGCAGCATTCTCACCATCCTGAGCATCGCCGCGTCGTTCTGCATGCTCGGGGTCCTGATGGCCATGTACAGCATGTTCTTTCTGCATCAGGCCACGCCCGATCAGGCCCTGCGGCTGATCGTCCGCAATCGCGTTTCCTTCACTCAGCCCATGCCGCTGTCCTTCGAAAACCGCATCCGCGCCATCCCCGGCGTGCGCGCGGTCACCACCAACGACTATTTCGGCGGCACTTACAAGGACGCGCGCAACCCCGACAACACCTTCGCCCGCTTCGCCGTGGAGCCCGCGATGTTCTACATCGTCCATCCGGACTATCACCTCACCGACGCGGAAAAGTACGCCTTCGCGCATGAGCAGGACTCCTGCATCATCGGCAAGACCCTCGCCGACCGCCTCGGATTGAAGATCGGCGATCGCATCACCCTCGTCGGCGACATATTCAACGTGACCATGAACTTCGTCGTGCGCGGCATCTACACCAGCGAGCGCAACAACGAGAACATGTTCTTCCAGTTCGAATACCTGAACCAGACGGCGTTCCACGGGAATCAGAGCTTCTCGCTGATGTACCTGCTCATCGCCGACAACCCCGCGTCGGTGGCCCCCATCGCCCGCGCCGTTGACGATATGTTCCGCAATTCCGACACGCAAACCCGCACCGAGAGCGAGCAGAGCTTCCAGCTCGGCATCATCTCTTTCCTTGGCAACGTCAGATTATTCCTGCTGGCGGTGTGCGGCGCGCTGACGCTCACGGTCATGCTCGTCTCCGCCAACACCATGGCCATGAGCGTGCGCGAGCGCGTCTCCGAAATCGGCATCCTGAAAACGCTGGGCTTCACCCGCGAGAACATCCTCGTGCTGGTGATTGGAGAGTCCGTCTTCATTGCCCTGGTCGGCGGCATCCTGGGTCTGGGGCTGGCCGAAGGGGGAGTGCTGCTGCTGCGCAACGCCCACGCCGCCTTCATCAGCCTGCGCTCGCTGGAAATTTCGCCGCTGCTCGCCTTCTTCGGCGGAGTTCTGGCCGCGCTGGTGGGAGCGTCCAGTTCCCTGGTGCCCGCCTGGGGCGCGGCCCGCCGCGGCATCATCGATTGTCTCCGCCTGGCCGATTGAGGTCTTCCCATGCCCATACCGCTCTCGTACAACGTCCGCAACCTCGCCGTCCGCCGGGTCACCACGGTGATGACGTCCCTCGGCACCGCTCTCAGCGTCGCCGTGCTGGTCTCCGTTCTGGCGCTGGTGCAGGGCCTGCACACCTCGTTCGAAATCGCCGGCAATCCCGACGACGTGCTGGTAATGCGCAAAGGCTCCACCTCGGAGCTGACCAGCGTCATCACCCGCGCCAATTATCAGGACATCAAAACCATGCCCGGCGTCATGAAGAACCCGCAAGGGCAGCCGCTGGCCTCGCTGGAGATGGTCACCATCATCAATCTGGAGAGCCCCGGCATGCAGGATATGAATGTCAACGTCCGCGGCATCACGCCCATCGGATTCGACCTGCGCGATCAGGTCCGTCTCGCCGAAGGGCGCTGGTTCCAGTCCGGCAAGCGCGAAATCGTGGTCGGAAAATCGCTGGCGGATCGTTTCTCCACGGCGCGCATCGGCCAGACCCTGCGCTTCGGCCGCGCCAATGGCACCTGGACGGTGGTCGGCGTCATCGACGGCGGCCGCTCCGTCTTCAACGGCGAGATCTGGGCCGATCTCAACCAGATCAGCGCCGACGACCGCCGCGCCGATTATCTCAGCTCCGTTCTCCTGCGCGCCGCGCCCGGACAAGAGCAGAATGTGGAGCGAAGCCTCGAAAAAGACTCGCGCTTCAACGTCTTCGCCCAGCGCGAGCAAGGCTACTATGCCGACCAGATGAAAGACGCGGCGCCCATCCAGTTCATGGGCATCCTGGTGGCCATCATCATGGCCGTGGGCAGCGTTTTCGCGGCCATGAACACCATGTACGCGGCAGTGGCCCGCCGCTCGGCCGAAATCGGCACCCTGCGCGTGCTCGGCTTCTCGCGCGTGTCCATCCTCTCCAGCTTCGTTCTGGAATCGGTGTTTCTGGCGGTGCTCGGCGGCGTGGTCGGCTGCGTGCTCGCCCTCCCGCTCAACTACATCAATACCGACGTGGGCAGCTTCACCACCTGGAGTCACTTCACCTTCAACTTCAACGTCAACACGACGGTGATGTTGTTCGGTATGGCTTTCGCGCTGTTCATTGGCGCTGCGGGAGGCTTCCTTCCCGCGCGCAACGCAGCCAACCGTCAGATCATCGCTGCCCTGAAGGCACGCTAGGATCTCCAATCGGCGTTAATCCGCGTTCATCGGCGGCTGATGCGGGCCGGGCGATTACCGGGCCGGGGCACTACTTCGTATCCGTACCGCCCCAGGATCTCACGTCCTTCCGGGCCCAGCAGAAACTGCACGAACCGGCTGGCGTGCCCCTGCTGAGCCGATGACCGCAAAATTCCCACCGCCTGGTTGATCGGCGCATGCAGGTCCCCGGGAATCGGAATGGCGTTCCCGCCCGCCTGGAACACCAGCGAGTAAGCAGTAAACGCCACGTCGGCGTTGCCGGTGGCGGCAAACTGCTTCGCGGCGATTATGTTTTCCGCGTACACCACCTTCGGCTCCACGGCGCTCCATAAGCTCAGCCGTCGCAGCGATTCCACCGCCGCCTCGCCATACGGCGCCAGTTTCGGGTTGGCGATGGCCACGATTTTCACGTCGCCGTTCTTCAGATCCTCCACGCGCCCGACGCGCGCGCGGCTCCCCGGCGGAACCCACAGCACCAGCTTCCCGCGCGCGTAGACGGCCTTCGAGTCGGGCGTCAGCAGCCCTTCCTTGTCCAACGCGTCGATATGCGCGACATCGGCGGCGGCAAACACATCAAAAGGAGCGCCGTGCTCCGCCTGCATGGCGAGGTTCGCGGTGGCCCCGAAGCTGTAGACCACCACGATCCCGGTTTGCGCCTGAAACTTCGCCGCCACGTCCGCGAAAACGTCGGTGAGGTTGGCCGCCGCCGCCACCGTCAGCGATGGCCCGGGTGCGTGCTCCTGCGCCAGCCCGCCGCAGCAGAGCAGCGCCAGAATCTGAAACCTTGCATGGCGCGTCACAGGTATTTCTCATCGTACACCGTACCCGCCGGCCCTGAGATACACTCGAACACATGGCCATCACCCTTCTGCCCGGCGAAGTCGACCTCGGAACGTGGACCCTTTTCTATCTGCCGCCAGGAGGCGGAAAGTACAACGGAAAGCTCACCGTCACCAACCGGCGATTGCTTTATGACGCCATGTTCGACGCCAGCTTCAAGGGAATGGTGGCCGAGGCGCTTACCATCAAGTGGGGCAGCGAAGGCTTCCTCGAGATCGGCAAGGAACATATTCAATCCGTCGAGGTGCAGAAGAAGCTGCTCAGCAAGAAATGCATTCTGACGCTTACCGACGGCAGCAAACACACGTTCGACTACGGGGCCATGAACATCGATAAAACCGTGGCCGCCATCGAAGCCCGCTGATCGAGTCCGCGTTCGTCCGATGCCCTCTGCCGCGAAAAGCTTCGGGAAGATTGTCCTGGCCACGCTCCTCTACTTGATCGTCTTTGATGTCGTTGGCGTCGCCGCGTGCTTTTTTTTCGACGTGGTGCCCCTGCGCGGGACGAGCACCGCGCTCTTCTACACCATCTGGGCGGTGCTCGGGATCTTCTGCGGGATGCTCAGCTATAACACCGGCGGCGGTCTCGCTTCCCCAAAATCGACCCAGGATTGGAGCACTCGCGAGGAGTCGGGTAAAGCCGGCCTCCTGGTGATTCTGGCGATGTCATTTGTTCTGGCGATGCTGTCGATTACTTTCTATTCCCTCCTGTGGCGGTACCACCCGGAGCCGAGCTTCTTCGTCCCGGACAGCGCCCCGCCCACGCTCACGTTCTTCGTGGCCGTTCTTGCCGCCGCCATTTTCGCGCACAAGTCGCTGCGCTCCCCGCCCGGCGGGAGTCGGATACCATAAGGGCAGGCGGAGCTACCATGCGCGATCACATCCGCATCCTCGGTATTCTGCACATCGTCTTCGGCGCTCTCGGCATCGTCGGAGCGCTCATCGTCCTGCTCATATTCGGCGGCCTGGCCGGCGTCGTGGGCATCGCCTCCGACACCGCGCCGTCGGACCGCACCGCGGGCATGGCCGTCATCGGCGGCATCGGAATCCTCGTCTGTCTTTTTATCCTGGTGATTTCGGTGCCCGGCCTGATCGCCGGAATCGGTCTGCTGAAGTTCCGTCCGTGGTCGCGCATGCTGACCATCGTGATTTCCGCGCTCGAGCTGCCCAGCGTCCCCTTCGGAACCGCTCTGGGGATCTACGGACTCTGGGTGCTGCTCTCGCAGCCCACCGAAGCGCTATTTCACGCCCAGCCGCCCGCCTGACGCGCGTGGCCCGACGCCGCAAGCACCAACTGAACCGCGACGGTGACGGAGCGGAGTAAGATTCGTGTGATTTCGGTGCTGACCACCGTGATTTCCGCGCTCGAACTGGCCAGCGTTCGTGTGGATTCGTGTGTATTCGTGTCCATTCGTGGCTAAACCAGCCGCAAATTCCGGAACTGCGCGATCAGCTCGAAGTCCGTGCGCACGTCTTTCGGCGATTCTCCGCGCTGCTCGATGGCCGTCTCCCGCACGTGCCCAATCCGCGAAGCCAGCCGCAGGTACTCCACCTTCGCCGGATTGATGCCCATGATCCGGCAGCAGGTGGAATCGACAGCCGCCAGATCCCGGCCCATCACCATCACCCCGGCATGTTTCGGCCGCCCCTGAATCGGGCCGTTCCCTTCCATGCCCACAATGCCGTCCACCAGCGCGAACGTGTTGCGGAAGGTGCGGTTGAGCTCGGCAATGGAGCGCGCGATGCCAATGTAGTGCAGTTTGTTCTTGGGCCACCCGTACACCGCGCCCGGCACCAGCCCGAACAGGTTTTTCATGGAGAGCGTCGCCCCGGCCCAGTGGTGCGTCTTCATCTTGGCCATGGACACGATCACGTCCGCGCCCAGCGCGCTCCGCGGAAAGTAGAAGCGCTCCCCGGCGAAGCCCTCCACCGGCTGCACGTCGTCGCGGTTCAAATCCGTAAACACGTCCTCGAAATCACGGACGCCATGCAGATATCTGGCCTCTTCCGCCAGCCCCAGCGTGTCCCGCCGGTGCCCCGGCCCCTCGCCAATGCGCACTTCCGCCGCGCCCAGCGAGCGAAACGCCACCAGCGCCGCCGCCACCATGGCCGCGTCGGTGTTGATCGCGGTGGCCGAATCGAATTCCACCAGGTTCGGTTTCAACAGCACCCGCTTGCCGCGCACGTCCAGCCCGCACAAGCGCGCGCCTTCGAGGATCTTCGCCGTCAGGTCCTCGTCATAAGACGCGGCCTTCAGCACCACCACCGCCGACTTTCCCGGCGGACCGGGCGCCGGTCCAGGATCTTCCGTCCGCGATGCGCGCACCGAAAGATACCCCGCGCCAGCCCCCACCCCAACGAGTCCCATAAACTTCCTCCGGTTCATGCGCGTCCCTCCGGCGAGGGCACGCGAAACGCCGCGCGATTGCCATCCGGATGGGCCAGCGCTTCCAGCCCCGCCAGCAATATGTCGTCACCCGGTTCCCCGTCCAGCGGCGCCGTCTCTTCACCCAGATTGCGCAGCGCAATGGCGAGCCACGCCCGCGCCAGCCGCGATCGCGTCCGCTCGAACAGCCCACGCGCGTGGCTGGTCGCGTCGCCCAGTTCCCTGCTCCGCCCCTGCAACCCCACCAGCGCCAGCGCGGTGGTTTCCGGATACGAAGGAAGGTCGATGCCCAGCGCCCGGCGGCTTCCATAATTCCAGCCGCCGTCGCGGCACTTGCGCGTGATGATCAGGTCCTCGGCGTCGCGAACGCGGTCGTCGAGGCCCGGGTAATGCCCGGCGGCGAGACGCAGCGCCACAATGGTCTGCGCGGTCGGTTCCACCCATGAGGACGTCCCGCGCAGCCACGGCCAGCCGTGGTGCGTCACGTCGTTGTCGGGTCCTCCGGGCTGAATCAGCGCCACCAACCGCCCCAGCCAGTTGGCTTCGCGGCCCTGCGTTCCCACCAGCCAGCGGACGCCGTTCCGGAAGCGGTCGTCGAACTGGCCGCGCACGCAGCAGAGGTGAACCGCAAGCGCCGTGACCCAGGACCCCGGACCGGCTACTTCCGCGCCGGGCCGCCAGCTCCCGTCCGGCAGTTGCCAGCTTTCCACCAGGCCCCACGCCCGGTCTTGCGCCGCCCGGTCCGCGCTCCAGTCCAGGGCCAGCATGGCGTAAGCGGTGGGCTCCAGCCAGGATCGCTTGCCCGGAAAATACCCCCACCCGCCGTCGTCGTTTTGGGCGCGCAGCAGCTGGTCCAGCCGCTGGCGCAGAGTTTCGGCCATCTCCAGTATTATCGGGAAGTTACGCGGATAACTTTAGCGCGCTACTTGAGCAGGCCCAGCTTGTTCAGCGGCCAGTAGACAAACACAGCCTTGCCATAGATATAGTGGCGCGGAACGGTCCCCCACGCCCGGCTGTCGTTGGAAGAGCTGCGGTGGTCCCCCAGCACGAAATACTCGTCCGGCTGCACCACCATGGCCGCCATCGACTGCTGATCGTGATACTCCGGCGGCACGTAGGATTCCTCGAGCGGCTTGCCATCCACGATCACCGTCCCGCGGTCAATGGACACGCGGTCCCCAGGAATGGCGATCACCCGCTTTATGTAGGACTTGCTGGGGTCCCGCGGGTACCAGAACACCACCATGTCCCCGCGCGAAATGGACCCCAGCGAATGGTAGATGAACTTGTTGATGAAGATGCGTTCCTGATCCACCAGCGCGGGCATCATGCTGGTGCCCTCCACTTTCACCGGCTGGTACAGGAACAGGATCACCATCACCGCCACCACCACCGAGAGCGTCAGGTCGCGCATCCAGTGCAGAACGGCGCGCATCGGCCGTGGCGGCGGCGGGACAGCGGATTCAACCACGGGAGTTACTTCGGCGGAAGCCATTGCAGAGTGATGATTGCCTTCTATTACATCATGATGCATCCCGCCCCGGCAACGGTTACAGCCGTTGACAACCATTCGCGAATCTTATTCGCCCTGTTTGCACCATTAACAACCCGCCCGGCCGCCAGCCCTCGAACCCGCTGCTACATTTCCATCAAGAGTCCGTTGCTCCATCGCCGGAGAGGCGGATCACGAGGCGTGGAAGAATCTCGAGCTCCCCTGCGCAACGTTGCGAGCGGCGACGTCCACTGGTACGAAAACTGGTCCCACGCCATTGCGGGTTATTAAATGGACTCTCCGCCGCGAGGGTTAATCAGCGGCTCGGGGGCGCTCCTTAAATTAAAAAATTGGCGGTCCGGTGCGACAATCGGAGACGTCATGCGATCCATTCTGCTGCTGACGGCCGCCGTGTCTCTGTTCGCCCAGCCACCCATACGCGTGCAGTCTCCTTCCAGCTTTGCCATGGAAGGGAAGGACGATCAGAAAACCGTCGAGATCACCAACGCCGCCTTCCAACTCACCGGCAACGGGATTCCCGGCCGTCCCAGCGACGAACGCCTGGTCTTGCGCACGGTCACCCAAAGCAAGCAATTTGTAGGCGACATCGGCGAAGAGGCCCTCACCACCGTGGACGCCTGGCCGTTCGGCGCCGATCTGCAGCAGAAGCCGCTGTATACGGTGCAGGCCGCCGGCGAGGACGTCACCGTCGTGGAAGGCGAGCTTTTCACCATTTTGCGCGGGCTGGAAGAGGTGGAGTGGTGGTCTGTCTACAAGCTGGGAACCGGCGAGCGCCTCTTCGACACCTATGTTCCGCTGTTGCACTTCTCGATCGCGCGCGATGTCGAGACCACTCGTTACGCCGGCCTCGAAGTGCCGGAAGACGATGTGGCCGACAAGCGCCTGCGCGATCCTCACGTGGTGGCCGTGCTCACTTACGCGTCCGCCGAGCGGGTGCTTCGCGAGGTTCTCATCACCAGTGACGACCCCAAACAGGCGGTGATGCTGCGTTCATTCGCGGACGCCACTCGCACCGTCACGGCCGTGGGCAGCGAACCGGTGCGTGGCCTCAGGCTTTCCATCAGCCAGAACTATCCGTCCGCCCCCGCCACGGTGACCATCACCATTCCAATCGTGAAAGACGAACTCGACCTCGCTCGCGCTCAGGCCCCGCTCCACGTGCACCTGGCGGCGTGGAAGCGTTAGCGGATTCGCATGCCGTTACCGAACCGCGACAGTGATGGAGCGGACCAGGCTGGTCCCGGCAGGCGTGTGATAAAGTAGCGCCTTGTGAGACCCCTTCTTCTGGCGCTTTCATCCTTCCTGGTCGCGGCTTTCGCGCAAGACGCAGCGTACCTGAACCCCTCCCTGCCGCGCGATCAGCGCGTGGACGACCTGATCTCGCGCATGACCCTGGAGGAGAAAGCGTCGCAACTGGTCAATCAGGCGCGAGCCATCCCGCGCCTGCAGGTTCCCGCCTACGACTGGTGGAGTGAAGCGCTGCATGGCGTGGCGCGCGAGGGCACCGCGACAGTCTTCCCGCAGGCCATCGGGTTGGGCGCCACATGGGACTTGCCGCTCATCCACGACATGGCCACGGTCATCGGCATCGAAGCGCGGGCCAAGCATCACGACGCGGTGCGTCATGGAAGGCGCGACATCTTCGAGGGCCTCACCTTCTGGTCGCCGAACATCAACATATTTCGCGATCCCCGCTGGGGACGCGGCCAGGAAACCTACGGTGAAGATCCGTTCCTTACCGCGCACATCGGCGTGGCGTTTGTCACCGGCCTGCAGGGCGACGACCCGAAGTATCTCCAGGTAGTGGCCACGCCCAAGCACTTCGACGTGCACAGCGGGCCGGAACCGCTGCGCCACGGGTTCAACGCGGAAGTATCGAAGCACGACATGGAAGACACCTATCTGCCGGCGTTTCGCGCCACGGTAACGGAAGGCAAGGCGCAATCGGTGATGTGCGCTTACAACTCCATCAACGGGGAGCCGGCCTGCGCCAACACCTTCCTGCTGAAGGATGAGCTGCGCGGGGCATGGGGATTCGAGGGGTACGTGGTGTCCGATTGCGATGCCGTCGCGGATATCTGGCGCGGCCATCACTACACCAAGACCCTGGCCGAGGCCGCGGCCGTGTCGCTCAAGATGGGCACCGACAACGATTGCGCCGACTTCCGCATGCGGGCCACCGACGACAGCGACTACATGAAGTACGTCGACGCCGTCAAACAGGGATTGCTCACCGAGCAGGACATCGACGTCTCGCTGAAGCGCCTCTTCCGCGTTCGCTTCGCGCTGGGCATGTTCGACCCGCCGGAGATGGTGAAGTACGCGCAGATCCCCATCACCGCCAACGACACCGAAGAGCATCGGCAGCTGGCGCTGAAGGTGGCTCGCGAAAGCATGGTGCTGTTGAAGAACGATGGCGTGCTGCCCCTCCCGGTCCATGTGAGACGCATCGCCGTGGTCGGTCCGCTGGCCGATTCTCAGCGCGTGCTGGAAGGCAACTACAACGGCACGCCGTCGCAGCCAAAAACGGCAATCGATGGCATTCGCCAGGAATTCGCGGGCGCCAAAGTGGTGTTCGCGCCCGGCACGAAATTCGCCCGGGATCCGGTGGCCGTGCCCGCATCGGCGCTCTCCACCGCGGACGGCCAGCTCGGCCTCAAGGCCGAATACTTCAACAGCGTGGATCTTACCGGTGCGCCGGTAGTGACCCGCGTAGACCCGCAGATCAACTTCCGCTTTCTTTCCTACACCGTGCCCGGCCTCGATGCCAAGGGCTTCTCCGTGCGCTGGTCGGGCAATCTTGTAGCGGACGATTCCGGCACCTACACGCTTGCCGTCACCGGCGGCGACACCTGGCGATTCCTGCTGGATGGCAAGGTGCTCATCGACAACCCGGACAAGCACAACAGCTTCACCGGAACCGCCGAAGTGAAACTCGAACGCGGTCACAAATACGCGATCCAGTTCGAGTACTTCCATTCCAGCGGCTCGGAAGTGGCTCGCTTGTCGTGGTTGCGCACCGACGGCCAGACTACCGAAGACGCCGTCGCGGCGGCGAACGCGGCCGACGTGGTGATCGCCGTGGTGGGCATCACCGCGGATCTGGAAGGCGAAGAGATGAAGGTGAACGTCCCCGGTTTTTCCGGCGGCGATCGCACCAGTATCGATCTTCCGAAGGATGAGGAGGATCTCCTGAAAGCGGTGAAGGCCACCGGCAAGCCGCTGGTGGTGGTGCTCATGAACGGCAGCGCGCTGGCGGTGAACTGGGCCAGCCAGAATGCCAACGCGATTCTGGAAGCGTGGTACCCGGGCGAAGAGGGCGGAACCGCGATCGGCGAAACGCTCTCCGGCGGCAATAACCCGGCGGGCCGTCTGCCGGTGACTTTTTACAAGGGCGTGGATGAGCTGCCGCCGTTCGTCGACTACTCGATGAAGAACCGCACCTACCGGTACTTCCAGGGAAGGCCACTCTATCCATTCGGCTACGGGCTGAGCTACTCGAAGTTCGCGTTCAGCGATCTCACGCTCTCGTCGGCAACGGTAAAGGCGGGCGATCCGCTGGAGGTGGAGGTCAACGTGCACAACGCCGACCGGCGCGATGGCGACGCCGTGGCCGAGCTGTATTTGAGCTTCCCGGACGCGCCGGGCATGCCCATTCGCGCGCTGCGCGGCTTCAGGCGTGTAACCGTGCCGGCGGGTATGACCCAGCACCTCCATTTCAAGCTGGACCCGCGCGATCTCAGCTCCGTCACCGAGGCCGGTGACCGCGTGGTGGCGCCCGGAACCTACAAGATCAGCGTGGGGGGCGGCCAGCCAGGCATGGGCGCATCGGTAGCCGAAGGGCAGTTCAGCGTGGAAGGCGAACAGAAGCTGCCCGAATAGCGGCCTTCAGGCTTTGGCGACGCTGGCCAGCACCCTGAGAATCTCCGCCCCGTATTTATTGGCGATGCCCGGGCCGATCCCCTTCACCGCCAGCAGCTCGCTGTTGCTGCGCGGGTGTGTCAGAGCGAGAGCCGCGACCGTCTTGTCGGTGAGGATCTGAAACGCGGGGACCTTCTTCCGGCGCGCCTCTGCCAAACGCCACGATTTCAGCGCGGCCTCAATCACCTCGCTGGCGCGCGTCGCCGGAGTCGCCTCCACCACGCCCTTGCCGCGCTTCTTCGCTTTCCGCCCGCGCGTTCGCGGAGCGCTCCTGATCTCCTCGGGCATGATCACCGCGGCCGCGGCCCCGTCCTCAAGGCCGAATGCGCTCAGCCAGACCCTGCGGTAGTCGATCCGCTTGCCGTCTTTCTCGAAAGACGCGTCGGCGATCTCCACCACCCGGCTACGCGCCATCGCGTTCAGCAGTTCCTCGAACTCGCGGCGGTCCAGTGGACCGTTGGGAAACACCTGCGCATGAAGCCTGCCGGTGCCCACTCCGTCCAACTTCTGGAGCGCGTCGATAACGCGCTGAATGTGCAACTGCTGCGGTTCGTCCGCCGGGTGATACTTCTGCGCCAGCGCCGCCCGCGGGGCGCAAAAGTCGCAGACGCCGCAGCGCCGGTTCGAGTCCGCCGTATCGCCGAAGTACCGCACCAGCGCGAGCATCCGGCAGGAGGCGCCCTCGCAGTAGGAGAGCATCTTCTCGAACTGGGCCATCTTGTGCTCGCGCTGGGCCAGGTACAATTCGCGCCACCCGTCCTTGCCCCGGCTCACGTTCTCGGCGTAGTCGACCACCGCGCCCGCGTGAATCCAGAGCTTTTCGAGCGCCGGCTCGAACTCATCGCCGGACAGGTGGCTGCGCCGCTTCACCGCGTCCTTCGGCTGCGGCTCGCGCGTCAGGCTGTCGAAGATGCGCTCCAGCACCCTGGGATCGGGGTAATCGCGTTCGAAAAAGTAGTCATGGGTGTATCGATCCTGATACGAGTGCATCAGGATGGCGCGCGATGGAGCGCCATCGCGGCCGGCGCGTCCAATCTCCTGATAGTAGCCTTCCACGCTCGCCGGCAACGCCGTGTGGATCACGGTGCGGATGTTCGGTTTGTCGATGCCCATGCCGAAGGCGATGGTCGCGACAATGACGTCGACGCGCCCTTCGAGAAAATCCTTCTGCGCCTCCTCGCGGGTGTTGCCGTCGATGCCCGCATGATAGGCGGCCGCGGCGAAATCGCGTTGCAGGTCGAGCGCGAACGTGTCCGCGTCACGGCGCCGGGGCACGTAGACGATAGCCGGCAGCCGATTCTCGCCGGCCAGAATCTCGCGCGCCAGGTCGAAGCGGGCGTCGGGCGGCGTCTTAGCCAGCTCGATAGCGATGTTCTCGCGACGGAACCCGTGGATGAAGCGCTTCGCCGCGCCCAGATCCAGTTGCTTTGCGATATCGTTCTGCACCAGCGGCGTCGCGGTCGCCGTGAGCGCGATCACCGGCGCGGGCCGCAACGCGGGCAGGTGCTGTCCAATGGTCCGGTAATCGGGCCGGAAATCGTGTCCCCATTGGGAAATGCAATGCGCCTCGTCAATGGCGATCAGCGACGGCTTGCGTTTCGCCAGCATTTCCGGGAATCCCTGCACGCGAAAGCGCTCCGGTGCAATGAACAGGAAATCCAGCTTGCCGTCCAGATAATCCAGCGAGACCTGGCGCGACGCGGCACGGTCGCGATTGGAGTGGATGCGCTCGGCGGCGAAACCGAGGGCGTTCATCTTGCCCACCTGATCTTCCATCAGCGCGATCAGCGGGCTGATCACCAGCGTGGTCCCGCCCAGCATCACGCCGGGGAGCTGATAGCAGAGCGATTTGCCCGATCCGGTTGGCATCACCAGCAGAACGTCATGGCCCGCGATCAGTGTGCGGCAAACCTCTTCCTGGTTGGGCCGGAACGATTCGAAGCCGAATGAGTTGTGCAGCACCTCGGCCAGCGAGCCGCTGACCTCACGGCGCACCGGCGTCGCAACCGGCGTGGGCCCGGCGGCGGGCGCTTCGCCCACCTTGCCGACCACCTCGCGAACGTAATCCTCGATGCCGCGCAAGAACGGAGCCAGCTCCGCCTGGCCGCGCTCGATGGATTTCAATCGCGCTTCCCACTGGCCGGTCATCGCCGGACTCTTCACTTCCGGATGCACCACTTCGATGAGCCGAATCCCTTTGTCCGTCGCCTCAATGCCCCGCCCACGGCGCGCGATGAATCCGCGCTTCAGCAGCACCTCGATGATCTGCGCGCGAGTGGCCGGCGTGCCCAGGCCGCTCTCCTTCATCGCGTCGGACAGTTCCTTGTCGTCCAGCGTTTTGCCCGCCGTTTCCATGGCCGTGAGCAGCGTGGCGTCGGTGAGGCGTTTCGGCGCCTGCGTTCGTTTGGCGACCGATTCCACGCTGGCCACGGTCCGCGGCTGGCCTTCGGCAATATCGCCGGGCAGCGTGGGCTCCTCGGTATCCGGCCTGCGGCCCGCGATATCCAGCACCTTCCAGCCGGCCTGCCTGATCGCCGTTCCGCTGGACCGAAACCGATCCTCCGCCGCGCTGCGCACCAGCGTAATCACGGTAGTGGCCAGCCAGATATGGTCGTCGTGCCAGGCGGCCAGAAGGCGGCGGCAAATCAGGTCGAAGATCTTTCGCTCGTCCGGTTCCAAAGATGCGCCCGCCGGCGAAACACCGGTGGGAATGAGGGCATGGTGATCGCTGACCTTCGTATCGTCCACGAAGCGGCGTGAAAGCGGACGCTCGCCGGTGCCCGGCGCCAGCAGGCCCTCGTAGCCGGCCGCGATGGCACCCACTATCCTCGGCAGCGTCTTCGCGACGTCCTGCGAGAGATGGCGGCTGTCGGTGCGCGGGTAGCTGATCAGCTTATGGTGCTCGTACAACGCCTGAGCCAGCTCCAATGTGCGCTGCGCGCTGAAGCCGAAAAGGCGATTGGCGTGCCGCTGCAGTTCGGTGAGATCGTAAAGCAGCGGAGGGGGCATGCGATTTGTCTTCGCGTCGATCTTCTCCACCACCGCCGCGCCGCCGCGCACGCGCCCGACAATGGCCGCGGCCTCTTCGCCATCGGCTGGCAGCTTCATGGCGGCGTCGAGCGGATCGATACCAGGCCGGAACCAGGTCCCCTTGTATCCGGCGAACTCCGCCACCACATTGAGATAATCTTCCGCCACGAATTTGCGGATGGCCAGCTCGCGCTCCACCAGCATGGCCAGCGTGGGCGTCTGCACGCGCCCCACGGAGAACTCCTCGTGGCAGGCCAGCGTGTAGGCGCGGGAGAGGTTCAGGCCCACCAGCCAGTCCGCGCGGCTGCGGCCGCGTGCGGCATCGGCCAGATGATCGTAGTCGCGGCCGTCGCGCAATTTCGCGAAACCGTCGCGTATGGCGTCCGGGGTCAGCGACGAGATCCACAAGCGGCGCACCGGCTTGTCGCATCCGGCGGCTTCGTAGATATAGCGGAAAATCAGCTCGCCCTCGCGGCCCGCGTCGGTTGCGCAGATGACGCCAGAGACACGCGGGGAGGTGAGAATCCTGCGCACCACCTCGAACTGATCGCGCGTGTCCTCCACCGCCGTCAAGGGCCATGTTTGCGGAAGCATGGGCAGCAGATCCCGCCGCCATGCGCGCCACCGCGGGTTGATTTCGTGGGGCTGGGCGAGCGCCACCAGATGGCCAATAGCCCACGTTACCACGTACCCGCCGCCATGCAGGTAACCTTCGCCGCGCTTGCTGGCGTTCAGGACGCGGGCGATATCGCGGGCCACCGAAGGCTTCTCGGCGACCACCGCGACGTTGGTCTCAGCCATGTCAGCCAGCCGCGATATCGGCCGCAATGGCCTCGGCGATCTTCTGCCCGTGGAAGCGGCCGTTCTCGATGAAGATCTCGTTGGTGTGCATGCCGGCGACAATCACGCCCGCCAGATAGACGCCGCGGCGGTCGCTTTCGAGAGTCTCCGGGTTGGTGTGCGGGCGCTGGCTGACAGGGTCCAGACGGATGCCCAGCGCGGCCATGAATTCCAGGTCGGGCCGGTAGCCGATCAGCGCAAAGACATAATCGTTCTTCAGGCGCAGTTCGCCCTCGGGTGTGCTCAGCACCACCGCATCGGGCAGGATCTCTTTCACGCACGAACGAAAATGCGCTTTGATCTCGCCCGCCTTGATGCGGTTCTCGATGTTCGGCTTGATCCAGTATTTAACGTGGCTGTGAATGCCCGGGCCGCGGTGCACCAGGGTGACGCGCGCGCCGGTCCAGTGCAGCTCCAACGCCGCGATGGCCGCCGAGTTCTTCGCCCCCACCACGATGACGTCCTGGTTGTAGTAAGGGTGCGCCTCCTTGTAATAATGGATCACCTTGTCCAGGTCTTCGCCCGGCACGTTGAGCATGTTCGGCACATCGTAATAGCCGGTGGAGAGCACGATTTTGCGCGCGCCGTAAACGCCCTTGTTCGTGTGGACGATGAAGCGCGGGTCTTCGCCTTCGATGCGCTCCACGCGCTCGTACTGGTGGATGGTCAGCTTGTAGTGGTCAGCCACCCGCCGGTAATATTTGAGCGCCTCCGTGCGCCCCGGCTTCTCACCGATGGAGGTCATGGGGATGTCGCCGATCTCCAGCAGCTCCGGCGTGGTGAAGAACACCATATTGGTGGGGTAGTGGTACAGCGAGTTCACCACGCAGCCTTTGTCGAAGATGAGCGCGTGGAGCCCGCGGCGCTTCAGTTCGATGCCGCAGGCAAGGCCGGTAGGGCCCGCGCCCACAACGATGGCGTCGGCCGTTTTCATCTTGGTCGGCTATCCTGGCTTGCCGCGGGGCATGGCCCCGCGCCACAAGGCGAACGGGACACTAGAGCATGCCCTCCACCGCTGTATAGACATCTTCCAGCGCCGCGCCCAGGGCGTCCGGGTTCTTGCCGCCGGCCTCGGCCATGTCGGGACGTCCCCCGCCTTTGCCGCCGACCGCCTGCGCCACCTGGCCCACCAGTTTCCCGGCGTGTACCTTTCCGGCAAGGTCCTTGGTCACCGCGGTAATGATGGCCACGTTCGAATCTTCCGAAGACGCCAGCACCACCACCGCGCTCTTCAACTTGTTGCGCAGTGAATCGGCCATGGAGCGAAGCTGCGCGCGGTCCATGCCGGGCACTTCGGCGGCCACCACCTTCACCGTCTTGATCAGGCGCGCGTGTTGTTCCAGCGCACCCACCTGCGCGCCGGCCAGCTTGTCCTTGAGTTGCTCCACCTGCTTCTCGAGGGTCTTCTGCCCCGCGCGCAACTCCTCGTTTTCGTGAACCACCTTGTCCTTTTCGCGCTTGAAGAACTCCGGCACGGCCAGGCCGGTGATGGCTTCGATACGGCGTACCCCCGCCGAGATGCTTCCCTCGTAGATGATCTTGAACAGGCCGATGTCGCCGGTGCGCCGCACATGCGTGCCGCCGCACAACTCGCGGCTGAATCCGGGCACGTGGACCACCCGCACCTTGTCACCGTACTTCTCGCCGAACAGCGCCATGGCGCCGGTTTCGAGGGCCTTGTCCAGATCCATCACATCGGTGGTCACTGCGGTATTGGCCAGCACCTGCTCGTTCACCAGGCGCTCCACTTCCTCGAGCTCCTGCGGCGTCAGCGCGGCATAGTGCGTGAAATCGAAGCGCAGGCGTCCCGGCTCCACCACGCTGCCGGCCTGTTTCACGTGGGTGCCCAGCACCTGGCGAAGGGCGGCATGCATCAAGTGCGTGGCCGTGTGGTTGCGCATGGTGGATTCGCGCAGCGGCTGGTCCACGCGGGCGATCACGGCCTGGCCATCGCTGAGCGGCGTCAGCGCGTGCACCAGATGCACGATGGCGTTGGGCGCGGGCTTGTACGTGTTCTCGACGATGGCCACGCGCTCGCCCGTTTCCGGCGAGAGCAGCACGCCGGTATCGCCCACCTGCCCGCCGGATTCCGCATAGAAGGGCGTGCGATCCAGCACCGCTTCGGTTCGTCCGTTTTCGCTGATCACCTTCACGATCCGCACCGGCGCTTCCAGCGTCTCGCGGCCGATGAACTCCGTCGGCGGGAGCGATTTGTAAACCTCGGCAACCTGCGCCTTGTCGCCGCCGCGCCAGCTCGCCCGCGCGCGGGTGCGCTGCTTCTCCATCTCCCCGGTGAACCCCTCGCGATCGATGGTGAAGCCCTGCTCGCGGGCCATGTCCTCCTGCTCGTCCAGCGCCAGACCGAACGTATCGTACAAGCGGAACGCCACCGCGCCGGGGATCACGCCGCCCTCGGCCGTCTTCATCTCATCGCGGAAGAACTTCTCGGCAACCTCGAATGTCGTGGCGTAGCGCCGCTCTTCATCGCGCACCACGCGGCCCACGCGCTCGATGCTGTCCATCATCTCCGGATAGCCGGGCTTCATCAGCTCCGCGACGAACGTGGTCAGCTCCGAAAGATACGGCTCCTGCCGGCCGCTCATGCGGCCATTGCGCAGCGCCCGCCGCATGATCTTGCGCAGCACATAGCCGCGCCCTTCGTTCGATGGCAGCACGCCGTCGTGGATGAGAAACGCCGTGGCGCGGGCATGGTCGGCATTGATGCGCAGGGCGGTGTCGGTGCGGTCGCCAGCTCCGTACTCCACGCCGAACAGCTCGCCCGCGCGCAGCACGATGGGCCGGATCAGATCGGTTTCGTAGTTGGACAGCTTGCCCTGCAGGATGGACGCAATGCGCTCGAGGCCCATCCCGGTGTCGATGGACGGGCGCGGCAGCGGGGCCATGGAGCCGTCCGCGCCGCGCTCGAACTGCATGAACACCAGGTTCCAGAATTCAACGAAGCGCCCGCCACCGTCCTCGGGAAAGCGTTCGTGTTCGCGGCCCGGCTGGGCGGCTTCGAGGCCAAGATCGTAGTGAATTTCCGAGCAAGGCCCGCACGGTCCGGTGTCGCCCATCTGCCAGAAGTTGTCCTCTTCGCCCAGCCGGAAGATGCGCTCCTTCGGCAATCCGGCCACGCTTTGCCAGAGCCTTTCGGCATCGTCGTCCTCGCGAAACACGGTGACGTAGAGGCGGCCCTTGTCGAGGCCGTAGTCCTTCGTGATCAACTCCCAGGCAAAGGCGATGGCGTCGGATTTGAAATAATCGCCGAACGAGAAATTGCCCAGCATCTCGAAAAAGGTGTGGTGGCGGCGAGTGTAGCCCACGTTGTCCAGGTCGTTGTGCTTGCCTCCGGCGCGCACGCATTTCTGGGACGAACAAGCCCTGTCGTAGTCGCGCCTCTCGACGCCGGTAAAGATGTCCTTGAACTGGTTCATGCCCGCGTTGGTGAACAGCAGCGTGGGGTCGTTCGCGGGCACCAGCGAGGACGAGCGGACCACCCTATGTCCGCGGTCGGCAAAGTAGTCGAGAAACTTCTGGCGAATCCCGTTTCCGGTCATGTAGATTCATTTTCACACGGGGACCCCGCGGACCAGCGCCATGCGCCGGCAGTTTCAGGTGAATCACCGAGAGCTTTCCCCCGCGGGCCTGGCCTATCATCGGCATACGATGGGCGCGCTGCTGCTGTATCTGTTCGCGGTAACCGTGAAACAGGATCAGACTGTCGTGCGGGCCGGCTGCGGCAATGATGAGCCGGTGGTGGCGCGCCTGGACGCGGGGACGCCGGTAGAGATCCGCTTCGCCCTCGCCGACGGCTCGGCCTGCTACAAGGTGCGGGCGGGCCAGATGACCGGATACGTCATGGGGCACGACCTTGCCGGCATCGACGAGTTCGAGCGGCAGCGGAACGGCGGCCAGAGCATTGCCGACGCCGTGGCGCAGCCCTCGGCGCCCGCCCCTCCCACCGGCATCACCATGCAGACGGCTGATCCTCTGCTCAACCACGTCTCCCAGTTGCTTCAGACCAATCAGCCCCGAGAAGCGCTTGCGCTGCTCGAACCCTCGCTCCGGCAGAGCAAGCCGAGCCCCGACGTGCTTCTGGCAGCCGGTCTTGCCGCTTACCGGGCCGACGATCTCCGCGGCGCTCTCGACTACTGGCACGACAGCCTGGCCCAGAGACCGAATGCCCAGCTCGAGGCGCTATACGACCGCGTACAGCGCGAGTCGCAGGCCGACGGCAGCGGCGAGAAGCTCTACGGCTACCGTTTTCAGTTGCGCTATGAAGGCGCCACGGTGCCCTCCGATCTCGCGCGCGCCATGGTGTCCGTCCTCGATGAGGAGTTCACGCGCGTTTCGGCGCAGCTCGGTTGCGCCACCAACGACCGCATTCCGGTGATCGTGCAGAGCCGTGAAGCGTACCTGCGCACCACCGGCGCGGCCGAATGGAGCGGCGGCCAGTACGATGGGCGCATCCACATCGCGCTGGTGGAAGGCACCGCGATCGGCCCGGAGACGCGGCGAGTGTTCGCGCACGAAATTGTCCATGCGTGCCTGGCGAATCTGGGCCCGTGGCCCGCCTGGCTGCACGAAGGCCTTGCGCAGAAGCTCAGCGGCGAGGTGCTCGGTGACGGCGCCCGCGCGGAGCTGAACGAAATGATTCAACGTCACGAGGTTCCGAAGCTGGAACTTCTGGCCGAGAGCTGGTCGCGCATGGATGCGGCGCGCGCGCGCGTGGCCTATCATCTGGCGCTGGCCGCCGCCGACGCGCTCTATGACAATTACGCGGAATACGGAATCGCCAATCTGCTGCGCGACCCCGAGCGACTGCCGCAGGTGGCCGCCGAGCTGGACCGCAAGCTGGGCCTGTAGAGGCTATGGGAGCGGGTCCGAAGGAAGCTCGAGGTCCAGCCCCGGTTCGCCGTTGCGGCGCTGCAGCAACTCTTTGACGGAGGAGAGATCTTCGCTGATCCTGGATATCATCTGGTAGAACTTCCAGACGACGAAACCGAGCACGCAGTAGATCACGAACTGGAAGACCAGACCGATCGGGGCAAAGCCGAAATCCGTGGTAGCCATGAAGCGTTTTTTCCTTTCCCGAGTATACGCCGGGTTCGCCCTGCTTCTGCCGTTGTGCGGATGCGGGGGACCAGGCCGGTCCATCGACTCCTGGATGCTGAGCCTGTCCTGGGCGCCGCAGCACTGCGCGGAAACGGGCGACGGCTCCGCCGAATGCGACGCGTCGCGGAAGTACGGATTCGTGCTGCACGGCCTGTGGCCGGAGTCTGCGGAGGGGCGCAGCCCGGAGCATTGCCCGGGGAGGGACTTCGATCCTTCCGTTGTCACCGGGGAGCTGCGCAGCATCATGCCCTCCGATCGCCTGATGGAGCACGAATGGATCACCCACGGCGTCTGCTCCGGCCTCGGTCAAACCGCGTACTTCGGCATGGCCGCGCGCGCCTGGGGGCTGGTGAAGATTCCCGCTGCGTTTCAGCCGCCGGTGACGCGCAGGGAGACAACTCCGGCCGCCGTGCGCCGGCAATTCGCGGCGGCGAATCCGGATTTTCCCGCGGACGCGTTCACGGTAAAGGATGACGGGCGATTCCTCGACGAGGTGCGCGTGTGCCTGACGGTGGATCTGAAGCCGCGTCACTGTGATCATCCGGGGGATACGCGGAGCGTCGCGATGGTGGTGCGAGCGGCGCGCTGATTCGATGGCAGGGCACGGCCCTGCCCCACGTGCTCGATAAACACAAATTGGAAGCGACGCGCTATCGGCGTTGATCTGCGTTCATCGGCGGCTAAGATTGCAGCTGCTGGTCGACGCCGAGCGTCGCGAATGGTGGTGAGAGCGGCGCGCTGATTCAATGGCAGGGCACGGCCCTGCCCCACGTGCTCGTGCCCGGAACGAAATGGTCGCCGATGAACGCCGATGAACACAGATAGGAAGCGACGCGCTATCGGCGTTCGTGCCGCTACTCGTGGACGCTCGTGTCGAGGAACGCCCGCAGCCGGTGGCTGCGGCTGGGGTGACGCAGCTTGCGCAAAGCCTTGGCTTCAATCTGGCGGATGCGCTCGCGGGTTACCGCGAAGTGCTGGCCCACTTCCTCCAGCGTGTGCTCGCTGCCGTCCTGCAGGCCGAAGCGCATCTTGATGATCTTCTCTTCGCGCGGGCTCAGCGTCTTCAGCACTTCCGCGGTCTGCTCGCGCAGGTTCAGGTTAATCACCGCTTCCGAGGGCGACACCACGCGCCGGTCCACGATGAAATCGCCGAGGTGCGATTCCTCTTCCTCGCCCACCGGAGTTTCCAGCGAAATGGGCTCCTGGGCGATACGCAGCACCTTGCGCACGCGCCCCACGGGGAGCTCCATGCGCAGCGCCAGCTCCTCGGTGGTGGGCTCGCGGCCCAGTTCCTGCTGCAGGTGCCGCTGGGTGCGCACCAGCTTGTTGATGGTCTCGATCATGTGCACCGGAATGCGAATGGTGCGCGCCTGATCGGCGATGGCCCGGGTGATGGCCTGCCGCACCCACCAGGTGGCGTAGGTGGAGAACTTGTAGCCGCGGCGGTAATCGAACTTCTCCACCGCCTTCATAAGGCCGATGTTGCCTTCCTGAATCAGATCGAGAAACTGCAGCCCGCGATTGGTGTAGCGCTTGGCGATGGAAACCACCAGGCGCAGGTTGGCCTCGATGAGCTGCTTCTTGGCCGCTTCGGCTTCCAGCTCGCCGCGTTCCACAATCTGCAACGTCCGCCGCAGTTCGGTGGCGCTGGCGCCGCTGTCGTCCTCAAGCTGCTGGATGCGCTGGCTGGAGACGCGCATCTCCTTGCGCAGCTCGCGGGTGGCGTGATTCTCCTGGGCGATCTCCTCCAGCTTGCGCTGGATGCGGGCGATCTCCCGCTCCACCGGCTTCAGTTCGTCCACGGCGGCGCGCAGCCGCGAGGCCAGATTGCGGCGCACCCATCCGCTGAAGCCAATGCCCCGGATGATGCGCGAAATCTGCACCAGGGTGCGCGCCAGCGCCATGCGCAGACCGCGATGCTGTTTGGGCTTCAGGCTGCGGGAAACCGCCTGCATTTTCTGGCGGGATTGCTGGGCTTTCCGGTAAAGCCTCTCGATTTCCTCAATCTGGGCCGATAACTCCGCGGTCTGTTCGCCGAAGTCCTCTTCGGTGCTGCCCAGATCCGGCAGAATGAGCACGTCGCGGATGGATATGACTTTCTTTTGCAGGTCTTCGCCAAGCTGAATGAGGTCCCGGATCACCAGGGGCGACCGCGACAGCGCCTTGCGCACGCTGCCCTGCCCTCGCTCCACGCGCTTGGCCAGCTCGATTTCGCCTTCGCGGGTGAGCAGCGGAACGGTGCCCATCTCGCGCAGGTACATGCGCACCGGGTCGTTGGTCTTGTCGCCGAAGTCCTGGGCGAGTTCGACGTCGGCGAACTCTTCGCTCTCTTCGGTCTTCTTGTCGAACTCAGCGCGCGGTTCCTCGAGGATCTCGACGCCCGCGCTGTCCAGGTCCGACAACAGATCTTCGAACTCACGCCCTTGCGGGAAGTCGTCCGAAAGGATCTCGCTGACTTCGTCGTACAGCACGAAGCCCTTCTCCTTACCGGACTCCATGAGCTGCCTTACCCGGCTGAGTTTTTCATCAGTTGCCACTGGCACCCCTTTACCAGCGAACTACTCCCACAGTCCCAATTAGTGTACAACACGCGGTGGCGCCCATTTCATGCGCATTCCATCCGATGCAATTCCTCCGCTTTGCGCAAAGCCGTTTCGAAATCTCCGGCGCGCTCGGCCGCGCGAATCTCCGCTTTCAGATCGGCGATGGAGCGCTTGCCGGACTCCGCCTCGAGCGTCTGGACACACGCCAGGGCCTGTTCCACGCTCTGTTCGGCCCCCATGGTGTTATCGGCCAAAAGCAGGCGCGGCAATAGGTGGCGGTCGGGCTCGCCGAGCCGCGCTTCCAGGTCCCCATAACGGAACGGTTCCTGTCCGGCCGCGGCCAGTAGCGCTTCAAAAATGTTCCATGTCACGAAATGGCGCACGGAGGGCAAGCGGTCCAGCCGCGGCAGCACCGCCGCGCGCGCCTCCGCGCTGTCCAGCAGCGCCCGCAACAGCAGCTTCTCCATCGCCGGCACGCGCGACGTGGGGTCCGCCACGGTCTTGCCGTTGCGCCCGCCCGCTTCCCCCGCGCTCTTGCGGAACTGTTCCAGAACGGCTGCCGCGTCCACGCCCAGGTAACCGGCCAGGTCGTTCACCACGGCAATGCGCTCCAGCTTGTCGGGGATTCTCTGGATGGCCGGCTGCAGGAATTTCCAGGCCTGCATGCGGCCATCGACGTCGCGCATGTCGAACTTCGCGCGAGCGCGGTCGGCCAGCCAATGGAAATACGGCGCGGCGGCAGCCAGCTTCGCTTCGTACCGCTCCGCGCCGTGCTTGCGGATGTACTCGTCGGGATCGAGACCGTCGTCCAGTTCCAGAACGCGAACATGCATGCCCTCGTCCAGCAGGATAATCGACTTCTCCTGCGCCGCGTTCGCGCCCGCGGTGTCCGGATCGAAGTTCACCACCACGCGCTCGGAATGCCGCTTCAGGCTGCGCACCTGGCCGTTGGTGAGCGCGGTGCCGCAACTGGCCACCACTTCGCGCACGCCCGCCGACCACACGCCGATCACATCCATGTAGCCTTCCACCAGAACCGAGCGGTCCTGTTTCCGAATGCCTTCCTTGGCCCGATGCAGATTATAGAGCACGGCGCTTTTCTTGTATAGCGCGGTTTCGGGAGAATTCAGATACTTTGGCTCGTCTTCCGCGCGCAATGCCCGCCCCCCAAAGGCGATGATTTTCCCGGATTCGTTATGAATGGGGAACATCAGGCGCCCGCGAAAACGATCGAACAGCCCGCTGCCGTCCTGACGTTTGCTCACCAGGCCGGAGTGCTCCAGCATCTCCGGCGCGAAGCCGCGGTCCTGCAAGCGCCGCGTAAGCTGCTGCCAGCCGCCGTCGGACAAGCCCAGCCCGAACTCCTTCCACTGCGCTTCGGCGATGCCGCGTTTGCTTAGATAGCTCCGCGCCTCGGCCCCCGCCGGACTGCGCAGGTTGTCCTGGAACACGCCGGCGGCCAGCTCGTGCATCTCCAGCAGGGCGGCGCGCAGTTTGGCTTCAGGGTCGGAGTAATCGGAGCGGCGCGGCACCGGGACGCCGTTGCGTTCGGCCACCTGACGCAGGGCTTCGAAAAAGGAGAGGCCCTCGAGCTGCATCACGAAGTTGAACATGTCGCCGCCGGCCTGGCAGCCGAAGCAGTAGTAGACGGCTTTGTCGCTGTTGACGGTGAAGGAGGGCGTCTTCTCGGTGTGGAACGGGCAGAGGCCCTTGTAATTGGCCGTGGAGCCGACGCGCTTGAGGCGCACGTACTGCTCGATCACCGTGACGATGTCAACCGCGTTCCGTACCTGATCGACGAAGTCCACGTCTCATGGTATCGCCGTGCGTAACGCGGCTGTCGCCGCGTGTCCCGGATGCATGGTAATCCTCTCGAAACAAAACAGTGCTAATATGTTCTTGTGGACAGCGTGGAGCAGTTCAAGCAAGCCACCGAACGAAAGCTCGATGGCGTGCGTTGCCCCGACCACCGCAAGCCGCCCCGGCTCAGCTTCAACGGCTCCTCCCTGCGCGACATCACCATCAACATCAGCGGCTGCTGCCAGAAGCTCATGACTCTGGCCAACAGCGCCATCACGCAGTCCCGTTGACGGCTGGCCACGCGCCGCGCTTGTATACTCGGAGCAGATTGGAATGGAACTCAACCTCAATGCGGTGGAAGTTCGCGTCCTCGGCGCGCTGATCGAAAAGGAGATCACCACTCCCGAGTACTATCCTCTTTCGCTGAACGCGCTGGTGAACGCCTGCAATCAGAAATCGAACCGCGACCCGGCGGTGTCCTGGAGCGAGGACGACGTGGACAAGGCGCTGGAAACGTTGCGCGCGCGCGGCCTGGCCCTGCGCAGCACCGGCGCCGGCAGCCGGGTGCCCAAACACGCCCACCGCTTCAGCGAGCAACTGAATCCGGACCGGCGCGAAACCGCCATCCTGTGCGAGCTGATGCTGCGCGGTCCGCAGACGGTGGGCGAATTGCGCACGCACACCGAACGAATGCATCGTTTCGACGACATCAGCGAAGTGGAGAGCGTGCTCGACCGGCTCATGGAACGCGAACCCCAGCCGCTGGTGGCGCGCCTGCCGAGGCGGCCCGGCGAGAAGGAGGTCCGCTTCGCGCATCTGCTTTCGGGCGCTCCCGACGCCACGGAGCCGGAGGAGGCGGAGACCAAGGTTATACCGGCCCGGACAGACCGACTGGCGCAACTGGAAGCCGATCTCACCCGTCTGCATGACGAACTGAAATCGCTTAAGGAACAATTCGCGCAGTTTCGCCGCCAGTTCGAATAGCTATACCCTGTCAGTAGGGGGGCCGTTGAAACCTCGCTGCGGCGCGCGGAGTCAGACGGGCAGCAGGTGAAATGTCTATGAAGACCGCGTGGATGGTACTCGCTGTGGCATCGCTCGTTTTCGCCATACCGGCGCCGGCGGATTTCGCCGCGGGTCTGGCGGCGTATCAGAAGCAGGATTACGGCACGGCGCTGAAGGAGTGGCAGCCGCTGGCCGATGGCGGAAGCCGCGACGCGCAGTATAACGTCGCGCTGCTGTATCTGGACGGCAAGGGCGTAGCCAGGAACTACGATGAAGCCTTGAAATGGCTGGAACGCGCCGCCAACCAGGGACAGTTGGAAGCGCAGCATGATCTGGGCGCTAGCTACGCCCGGGGCGAGATCGTAAAACGCGATTATGTACAGGCATACAAGTGGCTGAGTCTGTGCGCGGCCAAAGGCAATGGCGGCTGCGTCACCCAGCGCGACCTGGTGGAGAAGAAGCTCAAGGCATCGAAGCTGGCCGAGGCGCAGCGGCAGGCCGGCGAATGGAAGCCGGTGGAAGAGCCGGCCAAGTAGCCTCGCCCGGTGGATCGTCCAGCCCGCCGGTGTGGACCGTGGTGCTGGCGGGCTTTTGCGCGTTCCTGAGCCTGTACGTTACCCAGCCCATCCTGCCGCTGCTGGCCGCCACCTTCCAGGCCACCAAAGGCGCGGTCAGTTTCACGGTTACGGCCTCCACCCTGGGTGTGGCGCTTGCTGCGCCGTTCATGGGGCGTCTGGCGGACCGCTACGGGCGGCGGCGCGTGATGCTGATATCGGCGCTGCTGGTGTTCGTCGCCGCGCTGCTGGCCGCTACCTCCGGCAGCCTCGGGCAACTCATCTTCTGGCGCTTTGTGCAGGGCGTGTTCACGCCTGGCATCTTCGCGGTAACCGTCGCCTACGTGAATGACGAATGGCCGCTGGAGCGCATTGGTTCGGCCATGGCCGCGTACGTCACCGGCACGGTGGTGGGGGGCTTCTCCGGGCGCGCCACCGCGGGCCTGGTGTCCGAGCATGGGCACTGGCGATGGTCGTTCATCGTGGTCGGGCTGATCGGACTGGCCGCGACCGCGGCGATGTGGCGTTGGCTGCCCGCCGAAAAGCGCTCGCAACCGGACAACGGCGCTCTCTTCGGGCCTGCCGCCGACCACCTGCGAAATCCGGCCCTGCTGGCCCGCTACGCCGTCGGTTTCTGCGTTCTGTTCTCGCTGGTGGCGCCCTTCACGTACGTCACGTTTTACCTGGCGGCGCCTCCGTTCTCGTTCAGCCCGGCGCTGCTGGGCTCCATTTTCGTGGTGTATCTGGTGGGCGCGGTGCTGACGCCGCTCTCGGGCCGCTGGGTGGACCGGCTGGGCTCCCGGCGCATGCTGATGTTCGCGGGGGCCATTGGAATCGCCGGAATCGCCCTGACGCTTGTACCCGCCGTGCTTGCGGTGGCGGCGGGCCTGGCCATCTGCTGCACCGGCGTGTTCATCGCGCAAACGGCCATCAACAGATCCCTGGGGCTGGTGGCCGGCCACAACCGCGCCCTCGCCGTCGGCTTGTACGCCGGGTTCTACTATCTGGGCGGCAGCGTCGGAGCAAGCCTGCCCTCCCTCGCATGGCGAGCCGGGGGATGGCCGGCGTGCGTGGCGCTGATCGCGGCCGTACAGCTCTGTACGGTGGCGATCGCGTGGCGCGGCTTCCACGATCCAATTCGTGCCAACTGATGTACAGTGAGCGATGATGGCAGGCCCGCTTACCGCTCTCGCGAGGTACACCCTGCTGGTTGTCGGGGCGCTGTTTCCGATCGTCAACCCGATCGGCAATACACCGATTTTTCTGTCGCTGACGCGCGGGCTCTCTGGCCGCGGGCGCAAGGCGCTGGCGAGGATGATCGCCCTGAACGGCTTGATTCTGATTCTGGCCTCCATCTTCATCGGCACCCACATCCTCGCCTTCTTTGGCATCTCGCTGCCGGTGGTGCAGGTGGGCGGAGGGCTGGTGGTGATTGCCACGGACTGGACGCTGCTGCGGCAGCCCAATGAAGACGAGACCGGCGACGGCGGTGCGCATCGGGAATGCAAGGAGGCGGATTACTCCCGCCAGGCATTCTATCCGTTGACGCTGCCGCTGACGGTGGGCCCGGGCACCATCTCGGTGGCGATTACGGTGGGCGCCAACCGGCCTGAAGGATCGGAGTGGCGCTGGCCGCTGATCGGCGGCATGTTGCTGGGGTCGGTTCTGATCGCGGCGTCCATTTACGTGAGTTACCGGTTCGCCGAACGGATTGGGCGCACGCTGGGGGACTCCGCGATGAACGTGATCATCCGGATTTCGTCGTTCATCCTGGTGTGCATCGGGGTGCAGATCCTGTGGAACGGGCTCAGCGCGCTGCTGCGAACCGTGGTCCGGTGAGGTTCATGCGCTCGCTCTTTCGCGCCGCGTTCGCCGTGCTGATTCTTCGACCATCTGGGCGGGCGCATCGTGTATTTCGAGCGAAACAAGACACGCCTCGGCACAACTATAACCAGATCATGTATTGTCTCCGCCCCGATCCCCGGCTGCGGGCGGTTCGCGGGCGTTAAGGGACGTCCGCGGCCGCGATGAACCCGATATTGACGGCGATCGCCGCTTGCTGGTAAGCACGCTCGCCAGCATCGCAACGCCCTGCTCGGTGAACGCGTACGGGGCCGCGCGCCGGAGGCCGCCCCAACTTGAAATCACAATCTGTGATTTCAAGTTTGCGAACTCCTTCGCCGTCAGTTGGAACATGAAGTCCGCGGGAAACCGTTCTTTCGCTTGATCGCCTGCACCAACGCCCTCGGCTCCACCTCATAAAGTTCCGCAAGATGGGTGCTCAACATTACCTTCTGTGCCCGGACGAGGAGAATCCACCGCTCGACCATCTCAAGGAGCACGACCTGTTTGCTCGTCCGTTTCTTCTTTGCCATGAATGGGCCTCTATCAGGTGGGCTCTCCGGTCCGCAGATCTCTCATGGAAAGTTTCCAACACTCGCCAGCGGACAGCCCGTCCCAAAAACGGACATTGCGGCCACACCGCGACGCCCAAACACTCCCAATCGCGCCTGTTTCGTTCGGCCCGGATCGTGCTTGCCGACTCTGGGACACTATCCTGTAAGTAAACCGACCCTATGAAACCGCTGGGTTCCGACTGTCGCGTCCTTGTCGCCGACGACCAGACCGATGTTATTGAAGCGCTACGGCTGCTGCTGAAGGCCGAAGGCTACGCGATCGAGACCGCTACCTCTCCCGCGCAGGCCATCTCTTCCATCGAGGCGCGGGATTTCGACGCCGTGCTCATGGACCTCAACTACAGCCGCGATACCACCTCCGGCCAGGAAGGCCTTGACCTGCTGATGCGCATCCAGGCCATCGACAGCCTGCTGCCGCTGGTGGTGATGACGGCGTGGGGTTCGGTGGGGCTGGCGGTGGAGGCGATGCGCCGCGGAGCCGCGGACTTCATCCAGAAGCCCTGGGAAAACGAGCGCCTGCTGAGCATCATACGCACCCAGATCGAGCTCAGCCGCGCGCGCCGCGTGGGCCAGCGCCTGGAAGCGGAGAACCGGCTGCTGCGTTCCGATGGCGCGCCCACCATGATCGCCCAGTCGGCATCCATGCGCCCGGTGCTGGACGTGATGTCGCGGGTGGGCCCGTCGGACGCGAATATCCTGATCACCGGAGAGCCGGGCACGGGCAAGGAAGTAGTGGCCCGTACCCTGCACGTGATGTCCAACCGTTCCAACAAGGCGATGGTGACGGTGAACGCGGGCGGCCTGGCCGAGGGCATCTTCGAGAGTGAGTTGTTCGGACACGTCAAGGGCGCTTTCACGGACGCCCGGATGGATCGCGTGGGCCGCTTCGAGCTGGCCGATACGGGCACGCTGTTTCTGGACGAGATTGCCAACGTGCCCATGAACCTGCAGGCGAAGATGCTGCGCGTGCTGGAGATTGGCGAGATGGAGCGGGTGGGGTCGTCGAAAACGCGGCGGGTGGATGTGCGGGTGCTGTCGGCCACGAATGCGCATCTGGATGAAGAGGTGGCCAACGGGCGGTTTCGCCAGGACCTGCTGTTCCGGTTGAACACCGTGGAGATTCATCTGCCGCCGCTGCGCGACCGCCGCGAAGACATTCCGCTGCTGGCCAATCATTTTCTGGGCATGCACGCGCAGCGCTACCGGAAACGCATCATGGGCTTCGACAGTTCGGCCATGCAGGCGCTGCTGGAAAATTCCTGGCAGGGCAACGTGCGCGAGCTGGATCATGTGGTGGAGCGCGCCGTGCTGATGGCCCAGGACACGCTGATCCGCATGAGCGATCTGGCGCTGCGCAGCGGGGGCGGGGCCGCTCCGCGCCTGGAGGACATGACCATCGAAGAGGTGGAAGCGTTTCTGATCAAGAAGACTTTGGCGCGCCACAACGGAAACGTCAGCCACGCCGCCAGCGCTCTGGGGCTGAGCCGCAGCGCGCTGTACCGGCGGCTGCAACGCTACGGATTGTAGGGCGATGCACGGACCGCTCGATTACTGTCGCGGTTCGGTAAGCAGATCCGGCCACACACCGAGCCGCGACAGTAATGGAGCGGTTGCGCCATGAAGCTTTTTCGCAAGCGGCATATCGTGCACGAGCAGCGCATGATGCTGCTGGCTCTGGCGGCCGGCCTGCCCGCGGTGATCACCGTCATGATCATTATCTGGGTGGGGGATTCCTACACGCCCAAGGTGCAGTGGACCCTCTCCGTTCTCATCATCGGCTGCTGGCTGGGCTTCGCGGCGCACGTGAAAGAAAGCGTGGCCAATCCGCTGCGCACCCTCGCCAATCTGCTGGAAGCCATGCGCGAGGGCGATTATTCCATCCGCGGCCGGGAAGACCGCAACGAAGACGCGCTCCGCGAGGTCATGCAGCAGGTGAACGCCATGAGCGCCACGCTGCGCACGCAGCGCCTGGGCGCGATGGAAGCGACCACGCTGCTGCGCAAGGTGATGGAGGTGATTGAGGTCGCCATCTTCACGTTCGACGAGCATCACCAGCTGCGTCTGGTGAACCCGGCGGGAGCCACGCTGCTGGACCAGCCCATGGAGCGGCTGATCGGGCTGGACGCCGAAGCTCTGGGGCTGGACGCTTTCCTCACCGGTCCCGCGCAGCAAACCGCGGCGCGCCAGTTCCCCGCGGGTATGCGGCGCTGGGGAGTGAGCCGCACCACATTTCGCGAGGGCGGCCTGCCCCATTCGCTGCTGGTGGTGGCCGACCTTACGCGTCCGCTGCGCGAAGAAGAGCTGACCGCGTGGCGGCGGCTCGTCCGCGTGCTGGGCCACGAGCTGAACAACTCGCTGGCGCCCATCAAATCCATCGCCGGATCGCTGGAAACGCTGTTGCGCCGCGACCCGCTGCCGGATGACTGGCGCGACGATATGCGCAGCGGCCTGAACGTGATCGCCAGCCGCAGCGAGTCGTTAAGCCGCTTCATGAGCGCCTATGCCCGCATGGCCAAGCTGCCGCCGCCGACGCTGGTTCCGCTGCGGGTGGGCGATCTTCTGCGCCGCGTCACCGGCCTCGAAATGCGCGTGCGGCCAACGCTGCTGCCCGGCCCCGATTGCACCATCATGGGCGATGGCGATCAGCTCGAGCAGGCGCTCATCAACCTGATCCGCAACGCCGTGGATGCTTCGCTGGAGACGGGCGGAGGAGTGCAAGTGGGCTGGAGCCGCGAGAACTCGCACCTCGAGGTGTGGATTCGCGATGAAGGCCCCGGCCTTGCCAATACCGGCAATCTGTTCGTGCCGTTCTTCACGACGAAGCCGGGTGGTTCCGGCATCGGCCTGGTGCTCAGCCGGCAGATCGCCGAAGCGCACGGAGGAACGCTCGCGCTGGAGAATGTCGCCGGCGGCCATGGTTGCGAGGCCCGGCTCACGTTGCCGCTGTAGGATGTGGGCAGGGCACGGCCCTGCGCGGCTCTCCAGCGCGGTTACAAACCAGGCAGGGCACGGCCCTGCCCCACATTTTCGGAACTCCCCGCCCGGGTCCGCCGTATTGCCATTCGAGAGCGTAACCTTTCCGCGGGTTCGCCGTAATACCCACAGGAACGGAAGGAGCAGCTATGAGTCTGATCAGCCTCGAGAGCGTCACCAAGGTATTCAGCACGGACGAGATGGAGACGCACGCCCTGGCGGGCATTCATCTGAACATCGAGCGCGGCGAGTATATCGCTATTTCCGGGCCGTCGGGCTGCGGGAAATCCACTCTGCTGGCCATTCTGGGCCTGCTCGATTCACCCAGCAAGGGCACCTACACGCTGAACGGGCGCCGTGTGGATGGCATGAAGATGAGCGAACGCGCGCGCGTGCGTAACCGTGAGATCGGCTTCATCTTCCAGGCGTTCAATCTGATTGGCGATCTTAATGTCTACGAGAACGTGGAGCTGCCGCTGACCTACCGGTCAGTGCCCTCTTCCGAGCGGAAAAAGATGGTGCACGAGGCGCTCGAAAAAGTCGGCATGTCGCACCGGGTGCGGCACTATCCGGCGCAGCTCTCCGGCGGCCAGCAGCAGCGCGTCGCGGTGGCGCGCGCGCTGGCCGGCAGTCCGTCTATTCTGCTGGCGGACGAACCCACCGGAAACCTCGATTCCGCCAATGGCGAAGCCGTTATGACGCTGCTTTCGGATCTGCATCGCGAGGGCGCGACCATCTGCATGGTGACCCACGATCCGCGCTACGCGCTGCGAGCCGACCGCACCATTACGTTGTTCGACGGCCGCGTGGTGGAAGAGCAAGCGGCGTTAGCCGCGGTGATGTAGACTTTTGGACGCTGGCATCCCAAAAGCGGACAGCCGGGCGGGACCCCTGCGTGGCAATGCGCTGATTCTCCGGTCGCCGCCCGCGGCAGTTGAATTGCTCTTCGCTGCTCATGCTTTCGTCGATCCGATATGCCCTCCGGGTTCTGTACAAAGCCCCCAGCTTCACTCTGATCGCGATCTTTTCGCTGGCCATTGGCATCGGCGCCAACACCGCGATCTTCAGTGTCGTTGACGCCCTGCTGCTGCGCCCGCTGCCTTACCCGCAGCCGGAGCGGCTGGTCAATATCTGGCTGCATTCGCCCGCGCTGGGCATCTTCCGCGACTGGCCGTCTCCGGGCCAGTACATCGACATCCGGACGCAAAACCATTCCTTCGAGACCATGGCCATCGCGAAGCTCCGCAGCATGACGCTCACGGGCCGCGAAGCGCCCGTGCAACTGGATGGAATGTACACTTCCTCCACCATCTTTCCCATGCTCGGCGCGCAGCCGCTGCTGGGGCGCGTGCTGCGTCCCGATGAAGACAAACCCGGCAAGCCCGCGGTGGCGATTCTCAGCAACCGGCTGTGGCGGCGGTTGTTCAGCTCCGATCCGCGCATGGTGGGGCGGAGCATCACGTTGGACGGGAAGCAGTACACGGTGGCCGGCGTCCTTGGCCGCGAATTCCGGCTGGATTCGGAAGCGATGCCCGCGGAATACTCCATGGAAAAGGTGGATGTGTTTCTGCCGCTGCCGCTGGGCGCCGACGCCGAGCAGAATCGCCGTGACGAGAACTACAACCTGATGGCGCGGCTGAAGCCCGGCGTTTCCATCCAGCAGGCCCAGGCGGACATCGACATCATTGCCAGCCGCATCCGCGAGAAGGACAAACGGGACCGCACCTTCGGGATGACCGTGACCGGGCTGCAGGAGCAGGTGGTGGGTGACGTTCGCCGCGCCCTGCTGGTGCTGCTGGGGTCGGTGGCGCTGGTGCTGCTGATTGCCTGCGCCAACGTGGCCAATCTGATGCTCACGCGCGCGTCCGGGCGGCAGAAGGAACTGGCCATCCGCACGGCGCTGGGAGCAGGCGGGTTGCAGATTGTCCGGCAGTTGCTAACGGAAAGCGTGCTGATTGCGGCAATGGGCGGCGCGGCCGGTTTGATGATTGCCGAAGGGGCTCTCTATGCGGTGCGCACCATCAACCCGGGGAACATTCCGCGTCTCGAAGACATCGGGATCAACGGCGCCGTGCTGGCGTTCACGTTCGGAGTATCGCTGGTCACCGGCGTCCTGTGCGGCATCGCGCCGGCGTGGCGGACCCTGAAAGTGGACTTGAACACCTCGCTGAAATCGGGCGGGCGCAGCGGCCAGAGCGATGGCGGCATGCGCATTGGACGTCACCGTTTGCGCGGCCTGCTGGTGGTTTCCGAACTGGCCTTTTCGCTGATCCTGCTCACCGGCGCGGGTCTGCTGATTCGAAGCTTCATCCGTTTGCAGGCCGTGCCGCCGGGGTTCGCCACGGACCATATTCTGTCCATGCGGGTGGTGGCCAGCGGTCCGAAATACCAGGACGATGGAGCCATCGACCGGCTTTTCCGGGAGATCGAAGGCCGCGTCGCGCACCTCCCCGGAGTGCGCAGCGAAGGCCTGACCTCCGTGCTTCCACTGACCGGAGACGTGGGGTGGGGCGGAATCGGCGTGGAAGGCTACACGCCGCCCCCCGGACAGGAGCTGCAGGTGGACTTGCGCATCACCAGCTCGGATTATTTCCGCACCATGAATGTGCGGCTGGTGAAAGGGCGATTTTTCTCCGAGCATGACTCGGCCGGCGCGCCGCCCATGGCGATTGTCGACGAGAAGTTCGCCCGCCGTTTCTGGCCGAACGATAATCCCGTCGGGAAGCATCTCTGGTTCGATCCCAAGAAGCCCTTCACCATTGCCGGCGTGGTGGGCGTGGTGAAGCAGTACGGGCTGGACAACGAAGGCAAGATCGCCGTTTACTTTCCTCATCGGCAGCAGCTCTCAAACGACATGTACGTGGTGGCGCGGACCTCCGCGGATCCCGCGGGACTGGCCGGGGGGATCACTCGCGAGATTCACGCCGTGGATCCGGACGTGGTGGTGTATGACGTGCGCACCATGCAGGACCGGCTGTACGATTCCCTGGCGCGCCAGCGGTTCGCGTCCACCATGCTGGGCGCGTTCGCGGGCTTCGCTCTGTTGCTGGCGGCGGTGGGGGTGTTCGGCGTGATGTCCTGGCTGGTTTCGCAGACCACGCATGACATGGGAGTGCGGCTCGCGCTGGGAGCACAGCCGGGCGATATCGTCGGTCTGGTGGTGCGGCAGGGGATGGCCCTCGCGGTGATTGGCATCGCGGCGGGCCTGCTGGGGGCGATGCTGGTAACGCGCGTGATGACCAGCCTGTTGTTCGGCGTAAGCGCGACCGACGAGCTGACTTTCGGAGCAGTATCGATGATGCTGGCCCCCGTGGCTTTTGCCGCCACCGCGATTCCGGCGCTCCGCGCGGCGCGCGTGGACCCGATGACCGCGCTGCGAGTGGAATAGCCTTCGGGCCGTGTGCTAAACTCAAGGTTCTGAACGATTCGGGAGAATACTGTCATGGCGAAGACGTGTGATGTATGCGGGCGCGGGCCGCGGTTCGGTAACCGCGTGAGCCACGCCCACAATGTAAGCAAGCGCCGCTGGAACCTCAATTTGCAGAATGTGCACGCCCTCATTAACGGGTCCCCGAAACGGGTTAAGGTATGTACGTCCTGCATCAAGAGCGGCAAGATTCAGAAGGTCGCCTAAGACACCATCTCTCAGGTATGTGTGGGCCGGCGCCATGCGCCGCCGCGGACCCTCGGTTCGCCCCCAGGGCCGGACGGCGTAAGAGGACGCCGCAGCGCATGGCGCTGCGCCACATGGCACTGGAAGCTTCGGGTTAGCGGTTCGGTAACCGCGTGAGCCAACCTCAATTTGCAGAATGTGCACGCCCTCGTTGAGGTCTGCACGTCCTGCATCAAGAGCGGCAAGATTCAGTGGGGCGGCGCCATGCGCCGCCGCGGACCCTCGGTTCGCCCACACAGCCGGCCGGCGTAAGACGCCGCCGCAGCGCATGGCGCTGCGCCACATCGCACCGGAAGCTTCGGGTTAGTATTGTTGTGATTGCCACCGGACTCGAACGATCCGCCTGAACTCGCCCAACAACTTCTTCTCCGCCAGGCCGAGGTTGAGGCCCGGCTCTACCGCGTTGAGGACAGCCTGTTGTTCCGGGCCTTGCGCTGGGCGGGCCGGAAGGTGGGGTATCCTCGCGGCGCCGGCGAGCGGGACAACAGCCGGGCTTATGCGAACTGGGTGGAACAGTCCGGCTGGACGGCGCCATCCGCCCGGGAAATCGCGCACTCGGCGGCGGCGTGGCGCGATCAGCCTCGCATCAGCTATCTGACCGGCTCGGCTGACGCCGCGGCATCGGTTTCCGCGCAGACCGTTCCCGCATTGGAGACGCTGCATTTCGCGGACGCGGGCGCATGGACTCGGGCGGTGTGCCAGGCACAAGGCGACTACAGTGTCATTGTGCCGGAGGGCGCTCGCCTGGCCCCGCTGGCCTCTTACCGGTGGGGCGAGTGGCTACAGGACACCAGCGCCGACGCCATCTATAGCGACTGGGATCGAATGGACGGCAGCGGCCGGCGCCACGCCCCTGCATTCACACCGGAGTTTTCGCCCGAACTGCTGCGGCATAGCGGTTATTGGGGCTCCTGTTCTCTGGTCCGCACCAGCCTGTTGAAAGAAGTGGGTCCCGGCCTGAATCCAGCCGAGCAGGGTTGGATGCATTCGCTCGCGCTGCGCATCGCTCAAACCACCGGGGCCGTGGCGCGCATCCCGGAAATTTTATGGCACGCGACGAGCGCTGCCGAGTCCATCGATCACCGGGCGAATACAGTCGGCGGCGAGCCCGGCGAAGCGGAGCAGGCATCCATCGTCATCTGTACGCGCACGCCGCGCCTGCTGCGAAAATGCCTGGAAGCGCTCAGGCGCAGCGATGCCGCGCAAGCGGAGATCGTGGTTGTCGCCCATGATTGCGGCGCCGGGGCGAAGCTGGAAGAGATCGCCACCGCGCACGGGGCGCGCGCCGTTCTCTATTCCGGCCAGTTCCACTTTGGGGTTATGAACGGGCTGGGCGTGCGGCATTCCTCGCGGCCCTGCGTGGTCCTGCTCAACGATGACGTGGAACCGATCGCGCCCAACTGGCTCGGCGCTTTGCTGCGTCCGCTGCAAAAGAAGACGGTGGGCATTACCGGCGGCTTGCTGCTCTATCCCGACGATACGGTCCAGCACGCCGGCGTTTCGGTGGGGGGGTGGCCGAGTCCGGTGCACGTGGGACGCGGGGTGAGTTCGTCTCCATGGTGGCCATGGCTGCGCTGCACGCGCGAAGTGGCCGCGGTCACCGGCGCCTGCCTGGCGCTTCGGCGAACGCTGTGGGAGGAACTGGACGGCTTCGACCGGCGATTCCCGGTGAACTACAACGATGTCGACCTGTGCCTGCGCGCGCGGCGCTCCGGCTATTCGGTGGTTCTGGAAAGCGCGGCGGTGCTCCGCCATTTTGAGGCGCAGACGCGGAACACCGCAGTCACGCCGGGAGAGCGGGCGCTGTTTTACTCGCTGTGGACTCCCGCGCTGGCTTCGGCCGATCCGTTTTTCAATCCGAACCTCTCGCTGCGGGATGAGCGAATCGCCCTCGCGCATCCCTGCTTTGGAAGCTGAGGGCAACGCGAGCCTGGGCATGGCCCTGCCCCACTACGTTGTACACTAACTTAAACATGAAAACTCTCGGCTATGCCCTCGCCCTGTGGATTTCGAGTGTCCTCGCACAGGCGCCTCCGCCTTCCATCACCGGTGTCTGGAAGGCGAACCTTGATACGAGCACGTTCGCCGGACAAAAACCCTCCGGCTATCTGATGATCATCCAGCAACAGGGCTCCATGGTGCGGGAGAGCATTGCATCGTCCAGCATGATGGGCGACTACCGTTCCGCATTCACGTTCAGCACCACCGCGCCGGACAGCCGCAATTCCTGGCGCGGCCTGCCCATGCACAGCAAAGCGGTGTGGACCGACGGCGCTTTGATCATCGATTCGCACGTGGCCGGGGCGCGCCCACAGACGATGCACGACAAATACACGCTCTCCGCCGACGGGAACACGCTGACCATTCAGACCGACCTCACCCGGGAGGGCAGAAACGCGCAGCAGACCATCGTCCTCACCCGGCAGCCCGACTCCGCCGGCGATGCTCTGCGCCAGCCGGAAGTGACCGCCGGCCAGCACTTCAAGAACGTGAAGCTGCTGGGCGACCTGCCAGCCTCGCGCTTTCTGGATACCATGAGCGCATTCAGCATGTCGCTGGGCCAGCGCTGCGATTACTGCCACATGGAAAGGGACTTCGCGTCCGACGACAAGAAGGAAAAGATGACCGCGCGGCACATGATCGAGATGGTGCACGGCATCAACGAACAAAACTTCGACGGCCGCAGCGTGATCCATTGCTACACCTGCCACAAGGGCGCGGAAAAGCCGGTATCGGAACCCGAGTAATCCACTCTCGCTAAAATGGACCTGGTGATTCCGGTCCGCTGGCTGAACCTGATCGATTTCTTTGTGCTCACACTGGCCTTGTATGGCGTGTTGAGCTGGGCCCGTCAGGCGCGGGCCATGCGCCTGGCGTTCTGGATTGTGGGCCTGTACGCCGCCTCGCTGGTGGCGCGGCGATTCGACCTGATTATCACCAGCTGGGTGCTGGATGCCGCAACCATCGGCCTCATCGTCATGCTGCTGATCATGTTCCAGCCGGAGCTGCGCCGGGCGTTCCTGCGGCTGGACGGCGTTTTGCGCATCTCTCCGCGCACCAGCGCCGCGCTCGATCCGGAATTCCGGGCCATCGCCGAAGCCGCGTTCGCCATGGCGCGCGAGCGCACCGGGGCGCTCATCGTGATTGTGCGCGACGACCCTATCTCGGAGGTGGTTGAGGATGGAGTCGCCGTGGGAGCGGAGATCTCGCAGCCGCTGCTGGAGGCGATTTTTCAGAAGACCGCGCCGGTGCATGATGGCGCGGTGTTGATCGAATCCGGGCGCATCTCGCGGGTGAACGTGATATTGCCCTTGTCGCACCGGCCCGATGTGCCGGCGCAATTCGGCACGCGCCACCGCGCCGCCATGGGAATCGCCGAGCGCTCCGATGCCGTGGTGGTGGTGACATCGGAGGAGCGGGGCGAAGTGACGCTGATGCGCGGCAACTCCTGGGAGGTGTTTCCCGGCGCACCGGAGCTTCTGAAGGAGCTGCAGCAACTGGGCAGCCAGCAGGAACTCGGCTGGGGCGAGCACGCGCGGCGGCTGGTGACCCACAACCTGAGCCTGAAGTTCACGGCCGCCGGGCTGGGGGTTCTCATCTCGGCGCTGTCCCTGTTCAGCGGCGGCAATACTATTCGGACGGCAACGGTGGACGTCGAACTGGTGAACCTTCCGCGCGGCCTTGACGTCGCCGACTATTCCACCCACCAACTGGAGGTCTCCCTGCGGGGCCGCTCCTGGCTGATGGACACCACGAACCCGGATGACCTGGTGGCCCGCTTCGATCTGCATAACGCTCATGAAGGAACCGTCAAGCTGCGGCCCACCGAACAGGACCTGGGACTTCCCCCCGGCGTGCGTCTGGACAGCGTTGTGCCGTCCTACCTGACGGTGACGATACGGAAAAGATAGAGGCGGGGCGTGGCCTGCATCATAGGCACTTTGTACCGGTTCGACACGCGAGGCTCCGCGCGAAGTGGCGGCTAACCCTTGCACAGTCAACGCACTTTCCAACGGCCACGCACGTGCACTTCGACGAGGAAGGAGCTTACACGTGTGCAAAACTGACTATCTCGTCTCGTTCGTGGCCGGTCTAGGAATTGGCGTGGCGGCAGCGTTATTGCTGGCCCCCGAATCTGGCGCCAGAACCCGCCGGCGCATCGTTAGCATGGCCAACCGCACCGGCGAAACGCTCAGAGAGCGCGCCGAAAGCTTCGGCTATGCGGCGAAAGAGAAGATCGACGACGCTGCGGACGCGGCAAGAAGCGCCGCCAGCAAGGTGGTTGACAGATCCCGTGACGTCGCCCATCGCGTGGGCAGGACCATGGAAGAGACCGGGAAGCAACTGCAGGAAGCCTAATCGCGTCAGGCGGCGGTGAGCAGGATGGGCGCGTTGGCGGTGATGACGATGGTGTGCTCGTAGTGCGCGGCGAGACTTTTGTCCGACGTGCAGACGGTCCATTTATCGGCCTGTAGTTCGGCGGAGCCGTGCCCGGCGGCAATGATCGGCTCAATGGTAATCACCAGACCCTCGGTCAGTTTGCTGCGGCAGCGCGCATCGTGAAAATTGGGCACGCTGGGCGGTTCGTGAATGGTGCGCCCTACGCCATGGCCGCACAGCTCGCGGATCACGCTGAAACCGGACTGGCGCACTTCGCGCTCCACCGAGCGGCCGATCTCGTACACGCGATTGCCCGCGTGCGCCACCTTCAGCGCCTCCCGAAACGAGCGCTCGGCGCAATGCTTCAGCGCGGCCGCGACCGGCGAGACCTCGCCAACTCCGACGGTGACCGCGGCGTCGGCGACGAACCCGTCTTTCTCCGCGGTGACGTCGAGCTTTACCAGGTCGCCCGGCTGAAGCACCCGGCTTCCCGGAATGCCGTGGATAGCTTCTTCGTTGACGCTGATGCAGGTGGCGCCGGGAAAACCATAGACCTTTGGCGGGGATGATTCCGCGCCGTGGCGGGCCAGCACCGCCGCGCCAATCCGATCGAGTTCGGCCGTGGTGACTCCGGGGCGGACCGCCGCGGACATTTCATCCAAAGTTGCCTTGACGATTTTTCCGATGGCGCGCAGCTTGTTGAGCTCGGCCTGCGATCGAATGGACATGGTTTCCTCCTACGGCTTGAACCCCGCCGCTCTCCACAGCGGAGCAGACTCAAACAAGCGGCCAGCCGCCACCACATAGCGGACCGTCCTTATATTGTGGATGTCCGCCAGCGGGTCGGCATCGAGGATAATCAGATCGGCGCGCTTCCCGGCCTCCACCGAACCCATTTCGTTCTCCCGCCGCAGCACTCGCGCGGGAACCACCGTCGCGGTCTGTATCGCCTCCAGCGGGGTCATGCCGCCTTCCACGTAAAGCTCCAGCTCGCGGTACAGGCTGTAACCGGGAACGCCCTGATCGGTTCCGGCGATGATGGGAACGCCGGCCCGGCGCATGGCCGCGATCGCCGCGAGGTCGCTCTTCAGTACCTCGGCATACTTCGGCGCGACGCCCGGCGGCACGCCGCTGTTCTCCAGGGCGTCGCGAAGCTCCGGAGCGACATGAAGGATTCCCGGCTCGAAATCGGCCACCGGCGTATTTTTCGCGTGCCACAACAACTCGAACAGCGCCATGGTGGGACCGACGACGGTGTGATGCGCGACGAAAAACGCGATACCGGTGCGCGCCGCTTCCGACTGCAGGTCGATGGGCGGCTGCAATCCGAAGCGTCTGGTGGCCGCGTCCAGCAGCACCGGATGGATGTACGACTCAAAGTGTTCGATGCCATCCATGCCGTCTTCCACGCCCTCGAACGCCATCATGCTGGTGGGTACGTGACCGTAAGCGGTGAGACCGTACTTATGCGCTTCCTGCGCGATCGCTTTCAGGACGTCCGGTTTCAGAGAGCTGTAGACCTTGATCTGATCGAAGCCGGCCTCGCGATACTTGTTCACCATGGCGCGGCCCTGCGCGGGGTCGCCGGCGCGTATGATGCCGATGCCCATGGGCCCGTCGCCATCGATGATGCCGCCCAGCAGGAGCTTCGGTCCGAGTCCGCGGCCGGAATCGATGGCCGCGCGCGCGGCGGTAATGAAATCGAACTCGTTGCCGCAGTCGCGCGCGGCGGTGATGCCGGCGGCGAGATACAGCGGCCCCCATTCCACCTGCTCGAAGTGGGCGTGGGTATCCCAGAGACCCGGCAGCACGAACTTGCCCGCCGCATCAAATCGCGTGGCGCCCGCGGGGATTTTGACTTTGCCGCGCGGGCCCGCGGCGCGGATGCGCCCGGCTTCCAGCAGAATCACCGAATCGGGCACGGGAGGGCGATCGGTCCCGTCGATGAGAGTCGCGCCGGTGATGGCCAGAACGCCGCCGTTGCTCCGGGTCATGGCGCCCGAGAGATCCGCCAGAGCCTGCATGTTGTCTTCGGCGGCGCGCCGCACGAAGAAGGCCAGACCGTCTTCCCAGCCTTCGCGGATGGCCTCGAAGTGATCCATCTCGTCGTCGACGGTGACCGCGGCGACCAGATTCAGGTCATTGTCGAACCATAGCGTCTCGCGGCCCCAGACGAGACCGCGAACGGTGTAGCGGTCCGCGGCGAGTGTGCGGCCCTGCACGGTCACCATGTCGCGGCCGCGCGGTTCGATGGAAATTGCGCCGGCGGGCGCGCGCGGAATGGACGCGGGGCGGCCGTGTTGCGCCCAATAGCGCACCAGGGCCATCTGCACGGATACGGGCGCGTAGGCGGGAATGGGGAATGCGGGGCGGCCGACTTCGGGAGCGGCCAGCGTCGAATCGATGGTGGAAAAGCGCGACGTCTTGCCCTTGATCGCCAGGCGCCCGGGCGAATAGTCGGGCTTCAGGCGCAGCGTCGCGCTGAGATCCACGGCGGTGCCGCGATCGCGGAAGTGGAAGGTTGAGGTGAGCGTGAGGGCGTCGCCGTCGCGCGCGATATCGTATTTCTCTTCCCCGACGGCCTGCTCGAACTTGTGCAGGCGGAACGTTCCCGACTCCACGGCCGCCGCCGCGAGTGAAGCGGCCGACAACAGCAGGGCGAGGCCAAGGCGTCGTGTCATCCACTCTTATCGTAATGGGTGGAGGGAACCAGCGCTCAAAATGCGATACCATGAGCGACGGCGCGGATGCGGCGAATTGGATACGCCGGGCGCCAGCCGCCTCATCACCGCTTTGCGAGGAACGCGACTGGCGTCGCGTGTCCGGGGGAAAGGAACACACTTGCGTACTCTTCTTTTTCTGACTCTGATGTTTTGCACGGGCGTTGCATTCGCGGCACCGGACTGCGAGGGACTGGCGAAGCTTTCGCTCGCCTCCACCACCATTTCGACCGCCGAATCCGTGCCCGCGGGAAGTTTCAAGCCGCCCGCCGGCCGGGAGATTCCCAACCTTCCCGCCTTCTGCCGCGTCGCCGGCGTGATCCGCCCTTCCGCTGATTCCAGCATCCAGTTCGAAGTCTGGATGCCGCCGACGGGATGGAACGGCCGGTTTCAGGGGGTCGGCAACGGCGGATTCGCCGGCTCGATTTCCTATGATCAGATGGGCAATGCGGTGGCGCATGGGTACGCTACAGCGTCCACGGATACCGGTCATCAGGCCATGTTCGCCGATGCCGGCTGGGCGCGAGAGCATCCCGAGAAGATCGCCGACTTCGGCTACCGCGCCATTCATGAGATGACCGCGGACGCGAAGACCATCATTCGCGCGTTCTACGGCGACAACCCGACGCATTCGTACTTCAGTTCCTGCTCGAACGGCGGACGGCAGGCGCTGATGGAAGCGCAACGTTTTCCCGGGGACTACGACGGGATTCTCGCGGGCGCGCCTGCCAACTACTGGACGCATTTGCTGGCCAACTCGCTTTGGAACGTGCTGGCGCTGGATGGAGACAGCTACATCCCGGCGAAGAAACTGCCGGCGATTCAGGCAGCGGCGCTGGCTGCGTGCGACGCTCTGGACGGGGTGAAGGACGGAATCATCGAGGACCCCTCGCGGTGCCACTTCGACCCCGCGCCGCTGGAGTGCAAGGGCGCCGAAACCGACTCCTGTCTGACGGCTCCGCAGATGTCCGCGCTGAGGAAACTATACGCGGGCGGGAAACTGTCCTATGGCAAGCCGGTGTTCCCCGGGTATGCGCCTGGCGGGGAGGTGGGCGGATGGGCGGTGTGGATCACGGGTGCGGCGCCGGAGCAAAGCCTCACCTATGCATTCGGCACGCAGTTCTTCAAGAACATGATGTTCAACGACGCCGCGTGGGACTATCACACCTTCAACCTGGACCGGGACACCAGGGCCGCCGACCAAAAGTTCGCGGCCATCCTCAACGCCACCAATCCGGACCTGAGCCGCTTCCGGGCGCGCGGCGGAAAGCTGATTCTCTATCACGGCTGGAACGACGCGGCGATCTCTCCGTGGAACACCATCGACTATTACGAAAGCGTGACCGCGAAGATGGGATCGCGCCAGACTCATGAGTTCGTGCGGCTGTTCATGGTTCCGGGCATGCAGCACTGCTTCGGCGGCGAAGGACCGAACAGCTTCGGCCAGTTCACTGTGGGCGGCGACGCCGATCACAATATCGACACCGCGCTCGAACAGTGGGTGGAGAAGAGCGAGGCGCCGGAGCGGGTGATCGCCGCGAAGCGAAAGAACGACTTCGATCCGGCAAGTGAACTGGTGCGCTCGTGGCCGCTGTGCTCGTATCCGCAGGTAGCGCGCTATACCGGCAGCGGTTCCACCACCGATTCGGCCAACTTCGTCTGTGGCAAGTGATCGGCGCCGGCGTCGAGGAGACGCCATTGTTGTTTCGCTTGGGCATCCGCGCGGGCCGCTTCGTTGACGCGGCCGTAATGGCGCAGCCGCCGCGCTTCATCCTCGAGATGCCGCGCTTTCAGCGCCGGCTCCAGCAGCGGCGCGTTGGCGATGCACCGCAGGGCCTGTTCGAACTGCGCATCGGCGCCCTGCTCACCCCGCTGCCAACCGATGAGAGCGAGCGTGAGCAGCGCTTCGGAGGCATCCGGGTGCGCGGATGGCAGCAGGATGTCCAAAGCTTCCAGCGCCTCCCGTTCGGCGTCGGCCACGCGGCCGCAACCAAATAGCGCCTGAGCGAGGCCGCTCTTGTCGACGGCCACGGAGACGGGGTTGGGACGCACCCCGGCGCCGCGAAGCTGAATGCCTCGCGCGAAATCGGCCGTTGCGTCTTCGAAGCGAAGCTGCGCCAGGCGGATGCTGCCGCGCACCGCGCACAGAGTTCCCCACTGGTACGCGGGCAGGTCCGCTTCGGGGGGCAGCGCCGCTTCCGCGTCGCCCAGCCGCCCGGCCTTGCACAGTTTCGCGGCAAGCCCGATGCGGCAACGGGCGGCGAGCGGCGATGCGCCATGCTGTTCCAGCCACGTGACGGCTTCGGAGAAAACCAGAATGCCTTCCTCCCCCTGCCCGCCTTTCCAGAGCGACGCGCCCAATGCCACCAGTTGCGCCACCGCGCGCCGGCCGTTGTTTTCCAGCGCGGCAGCCGACCGCAACAACTCCGCCGCTTCCCGCGCCGCCGCCAGACCGCGGGCGGGTTGTCCCATGGCGAAATCGCACTCGGACCGCAGACGCAACAGCGTAGCGCGGTTCATGGCATGTTTCGCGCCGGAGGGCAGCACCGCGAATCCCGTTTCAATCTCGTCCAGCGCCAGCTCCGGATGGCCCGCGTGCAGGTGCAGACTCGCCACCACCAGCCTCCTCTGCACCGGATCGACGCCGCCTTTTTTTTCCGCGCGCTCGAACGCGTCCAGGGCGCGCCGGTATGCGCTCTCAACGCCGTCCGCCTGATGGCGCTCGCGATGGAGATGGCACAGCACGGACCAGACGTTGCCCTCCAGCGCGGGATGCACGTCGCGGCAGTTCTGGAGCATCCGCAACGACTCCTGGAGACTTGCTTCGGCCTCCGCCGGATCGGCCGCCTGGAACTGGGCGATTCCCAGATTCTGCCAGGCCACCGCCAGGGGAAGGCGGTCGTGACCTCCGCCGGATTTGATCCGTTCCACCACGCGCAATCTGGAAGCGACTTCGTCGTCGAGGTCGACGCTGGCCCGCGCCTCCTCCGCCCGCTCCATGTCGGTGGAAGCCGCGAACAAATTGAGGAACTCTTCGCCCGCCCGGTTGCGCAGCGTGAGCTGTAGAAGCCGGTTTCCATCCGCGGTTCCCACCGGCGTCATGTTGCGGAAGAAGCTGGCCCCGAACAACACCAAACCCAGCGCCACCGGCTCCCACCAGCGGGCCAGAGCGGTGCCCGGCAGGTTGATCAACAGCAGGAACAGCACGGCCGCGCAGAGGAGCGTCACAAACGGGCCGGCGAAGACAATCAGCATGGCGTTCGCGCGCAGGTCTTTGGGGGAACTGGGGATGGCGCCCACGAAGCCCCCGCCGGAGAGAACGCGGCTCCAGTCAAACATGATCCGGCGGCCGCGGACGTCCCGGCGGATGGTCACCGGACCGGCGCAGATCACTTTCAGGCGGTATCCAACCGCCCAGGTGGCCAGGGCATGCCCCAGTTCATGGACCAAAAGAACCAGAAAGTCCAATACACAGAATAGGATCCAGAAGCTGAGGGCCACGGAACCGGTCAGGCCAAGGCTATGCGCGTAGGGGTAGAGGATGCTGATGCCCGAGGAGTACGCAATCAGCCAGACGACACCGGCAATCCATCCCGTTGAGGAACCGCGAGGGGTCATCAAATGACAGATCGGCGCTTCCCTGCGAAGTCTGCATGTTTATAAACTGAATCCAATTGCTATTGACAACTTAAGTTTCTCAATGTATATATTAACTATATGAAGCAGGGAACACCATCGGACTGGCAGGAACTGACCCACCTGACGCAGGGTCAGCCGATGGTGATTGAGCGTGTCCGCCTGACGGATAAGGACATCGCCATCGAGGGCTGCTTCGAGCTGCCCCAGCTTGCCCGGTTAAACCAGGAGGATCAGGTTTTCATTACCGCCTTCGTGCGCTGTCATGGGTCGATCAAGGAGATGGAGCAGATTTTTGGCGTAAGCTACCCCACTATCAAATCGCGGCTCAATCGAATCGCGGCGAGCCTGGAGTTCGTGGAAACCAACCCCGCGCCGCCGCGCAGCGAAGTTTTGGACCGCCTTGACCGCGGCGAGATCGACGCCGAGGATGCCATACGGGAACTGGAGGGAAGGAAATGATCCCATTCGCCGCCGAAGTAAATATTCGCAATCGGAAGCATCGCCCGGTGCACCTGTGGATTCCGCTGGCGGTGCTGTGGGTGCTGCTGTTGCCGTTGGTCATTCTGGCGCTGCCGCTGTTCCTGGTCGCCTGCATGTTGGGCGATGTTTCGCCGCTGGGCGCTCTGGCCGTGCTCTGGAACATCCTCACTTCGCTCAACGACACGGAGTTCAGCGTGGATAAGCCGGAGGGTTCGCTTTCCGTGCATCTTTATTAGGAGCTCAACATGAACGAAGACCGCCGCCGAATTCTGGATTTGCTGGCCCAGGGCAAAATCACCGCCGACGAAGCCGAGCGGCTGATCGCCGCGCTTGAGAAGGAGCCGGCATCGGCCTCTCCCGGCCAGAGCGCCGAAACGCCCCCGAAAGCGAAGCCGAAGTATCTGCGCGTTCTGGTGGAACAGCAGGACGGCGCGGCGGCCGGCAGCCCCAGCCTGGTGAACATCCGCGTGCCCATGCAGTTGCTGCGCGCGGGAGTGAAGCTGGCCAGCCTGATTCCCGCGCAGGCTCGCGTTCATGTGAACGGCGCGCTGCGCGAGAACGGCGTGCCCTTCGACCTTTCGCAGATCAAGCCCGAAAACCTGGAAGAGATCATCGACCAGCTTGATGACCTGACCGTGGATGTGGATCAGAAAAACGAAAAGATGAAGGTGAAGGTCTTCTGCGAGTGAGCGGCCAGGCGAGTCAGCCGGGTACTGCGGCCGAAGCGGTACCCGGGCAAGACGGCGACGCGGTGCTACTGGGAATGCGCCTCAAAGTACTGCTTGAGATGCTTTGCAATCGCCTCGGCACTGCTTTGATACGCCGTTGCAGACGCCTTGCGGACATTGTAGGCCCACGCGACCTCGTGTGTCTGGGCATTCACTAATTGCACCGTCGCGGTCTGTGTACCTTGGATTCCCGCGCAATATGCGAAAAGGCACCGTGCGACTTTTGAACCTGTGCTCTCCTCCTTGGCCAGAACCGCGCTGGTGAGCACGAACTGAGCCTGGGTTTCATCCTGCGTAACAACCACCGGAACGTGCTTCTTGACGATCGCGGCCGAGATATACGACTCGAAGCCGTCTTGAGGAGCTATGAAGATTCTTGGTGACGCTCCGGGTTGCTGTCCGCTAGCTGGAATTGACACTGCGATGAGCGCCGTCAAGACGAGCAAGCGGAACGGCGAAGCTGCTCTTGACATTCCAAATTCTGGAAGTTGCACGGTAACTGACCTCCTTCGGTCGGGACTGCTATCCACGGCTCCCGCGGTCAGCGCGGCGAAACAGCCGCGCGCAGACTAATTCAGGTGATGGGTGACGCTGCTATTCGGCTTCCTTGAAGTATGCCGTGACTCTCTTGTCATTCCTCGTTCTGTAGCCGCAACTGCCCTCGCTTTCTTAGTCTTCGTCGAAGCTCGGCCAGAAAAAGCGGTGATTGCCAGCGCAATGAGAGGTAATGGCACAGCAAGGAGATCGGCAAACCAGGATGACCCCTTTAGACGGTTTCGCGGCTATATATATCGCGCTATAACAATTGTCGATGAAACCGACTTCCACATCGTCATTCGCGATTGTGTATTTTTGTCTTACTTATTCCCGGAATAACGCACCGGTGTACCCTCCCAAACGATCTGGGAGCTTATGGGCAAACCCATCCTAAAGATGTAGTGCATTTCCGCCGATATTCCGGCTATGCCGTTTCCACTTGTCTTCCTTGCTGGCGCTCTTCTCGGCAACACCACCAAGAAAGGCGCGGAGAAGAAAGACTTCGTCGCTGTGAAGCCCAAGAAAGGAACGAACGGTAAAGCTCACATCAGGCGAAAAGCCAAGTCCAGGTAGTCGATGCAACCGCCGTTTCACGTCACCGGCGATCTAACCATCGCCTGGATCATCTTCGGTATTGGGTTCATTGTCTGCCTGTACTGGCTGCGAGCGCTCAGACTTGCGCGCGAGGGTGCGCGTCTGTTCCTCCGCAATCTCGCCTTCGCCGTCCTCGTATTCTGTGGTTGTGTATTTGTCTTTGCCGGAGTGATGCACTGGCCCGCATCCAACGCAAATATGGCGTCAAGATTCGTTGGCCTGATCGTGTTTTTCATCGAAAGAAATCAATCCGACGCTCACGACGGTATTCGGCATCGGTGAAAAGAGCGGTCATAGCCAGGGACCTTAAGGGTGAAGAATACGATTCGACAAAATACCACATCGATCATGTCTGGCCATTCTCCAAGGGTGGTAGCAACACCACCGATAATCTCCGCGTCATCCCGAAAGAGAAAAACTTGAAGAAGGGCGCCCGGCGACCTCGAATCCGGGAGATGTGGTGAGCCTATTCACAAACGCTGATCCCGCGGGAGTGAAGCTGGCCAGCCTGATTCCCGCGCAGGCTCGCGTTCATGTGAACGGCGCGCTGCGCGAGAACGGCGTGCCCTTCGACCTTTCGCAGATCAAGCCCGAAAACCTGGAAGAGATCATCGACCAGCTTGATGACCTGACCGTGGATGTGGATCAGAAAAACGAAAAGATGAAGGTGAAGGTCTTCTGCGAGTGAGCGGCCAGGCGAGTCAGCCCTTCTTCAACGCGGGCAGTTGCGAGACATCCCAGCCGCCACCGAGCGCCTTCACGAGAAGGACGCTGGCGTCCATGCGCCGGCGCTGGATGTCCACCGCGGTGCGTTCATTGGCGAGCGCGGTGCTCTGCGCGGTGACCACTTCGAGATAGGTCACCAGCCCGCCGGTGTAGCGGTTCATCGACAAATCGAGCGAGTGCTGCGCGGAGGCCACCGCGCCGCGCTGCGTCTCGCTTTCCCTGGCGAGAATGCGCAGAGCCGCCAGGTTGTCTTCCACCTGCTGGAACGCATCGAGCGAAGTTTGCCGGTATGTGGCCACGCTGGCCTTCCAGGCGGCAAGAGCGGCGTCGTTGGTGGCGTGGCGGCGGCCGGCATCGAACAACGTCTGCGCTACTTCCGGACCGGCTGCCCAGAAACGGCTGGGCCAGGCAAGCCAGTCGGTGATGGAGTTGCCTTCCAGACCGACGGCCGCGCTCAGAAGCACGGTGGGATAGTAGGCCGAGCGCGCGACCCCGACCTCCGCATTGGCCTCGGCGACGCGGCGTTCGGCGGCGGCGATGTCCGGCCTGCGCTCGAGCAATTGCGACGGGACGCCGACGGGAATACTCGGCGGATCGGCGTTGAGCGGTTTCGCCGCCAGGGTGAACGCGGCCGGCGGTTTGCCGACCAGAACGGCGATGGCGTGTTCATAGGCGGCTCTCTGGACGCCGACGTCCTGATCCTGAGCCACGGTGGAATCGAGCTGCGTTTGCGCCTGCGCCACTTCCACGCCAGAGGCGGCTCCGCCATCGAAGCGCCGCTGCGTAAGTTCCAGCGCCTGACGCCAGGCGACGACGGTGTCGTCGAGCAGTTTCTGCTCGGCGTCGAGACTGCGCAACTCAAAATAATCAAACGCCAGCTCGGCATGCAGGCTCAGGCGGACAGCTTCCAGATCCGCGGCGCTGGCCTGGCCCTCTTCGCGCGACGCTTCCACCTGATGGCGGATGCGGCCCCACACGTCGGCTTCCCAGGAGAAATCGAGCGGCAGGGCGAAATCGCCGAAGCCCGCACTGCCCGCCGCGCTGGTGAGCACGGAGTTCGAGGAGGTGCGATTGGCCGTTGCGCCCGCGCCGACCGAGATGGTGGGGAAGAAGCTGGCGCGATTGAGACGGATCATGGCGCGGGCTTCATCGAAGTGGCTCTGGGCGATCTTGAGGTCCTGGTTGGAGCCGTTGATTTGCTCCTCCAAAGAGTTCAGGCTGTCGTCGTTGAACATCTGCCACCAGTCGCCGCGGATTTTTGCATCAGCCGGTTCGGCTGGCTTCCAGTTGCCCTCCTCTTTATACGTCTGTGGAACGGGCACGGCCGGGGCCTGGTATTTCGGGCCGACCGAACAAGCGGCCGTGAACACGATGAACAGCGCAAGCAACGGAATCAGTAAAGGCTTCATGGCTCTCCTCACGCAGATAAGCAATTTCGTGTAATCGGCGTTCATCGGCGTTCATCGGCGGCCAAAGTCTTGTCAGCAATGCGCACCTCGGCCCCGGGCACGAGGGCGTCCGACGGGTTCACAATGATCTGGTCAACCGTGGACAGGCCGTGCACTACTTCGACGGAATCGCCGAAATCGCGGCCGATGGCGATGGGCACCAGTTGTGCGTGTCCGTTGCGAACCACGCCGACACGCAGCCCTTCGGAGCGGAACAGCATGGTGTTCGCGGGTATGGTGAGCGCGACGGCACGCCCGGGCGCTTTCAGGTGCACCATGACGTATCCGCCCGGCAACAGCTCTCCCGTGGGATTGTCGACATCCACTTCCACGAGCAGCGTTCGGGAGGCCGGGTCGATGGCGTTGGAGTTGCGCGTCACCGTGCCTGAGAAAGTCCTTCCGGGGAACTCATCGAGGGTGAGCCTGGCGCGCACACCGGACGCGGCGGCGCGATCGTACACTTCCGGCACGTTGACGAAGACGCGAAGGCGCCCAGTGGCGGCCAGGTGGAACAGCTCCCGCGAATTGCTCGGCGTGGTGCTCGCGCCGGCGTTGATGAGATCGCCAACGTCGATGTTGCGCGCGGTGATCACGCCGTCGAACGGCGCGTAGACTTTCTCATACGATTGCAGGTCTTCCAGGCGGTGAACGTTGGAGGCGGCGGCGTCCACCATGGCTCTCTTCGCGTTGAGGTCGCCGATCTTTTCGTCGGTTTCCTGCTGTGAAACCGACAATGACTTCAACAGGAATTGCCAGCGAGCGGCGGTGGTCTGCGCCAGTTTGTAGTTGGCCTGCGCGGTTTCGAGATCGGCTTGCGCCTGCTGCAACTGCTGATCGGTTTCCGGGGTGTCGATGTCGGCGAGAAGCTGGCCGGCCTTCACTCGCGCGCCGATGTCGAAGTACCAGTGCCTGAGGTAGCCGTTGGTGCGGGCATAGATGGGCGTGTCCGTAAACGCCTGGATGTTGCCGGGAAGAATCACTTCGTCGGAGGGTGCGCCGAGTTTCGGGTGGGTGACCGACACCGTCTGGACGGCGCTCTCGCTGGTCTCGCGCGCGAGGCTGGCGGCATCGCTCACACGGCTGGCGATGCCCGCGTGAATCAGGACTCCTAATGCGGCTGCCGCTACCAGAACAACGATCAGCGCGCGATAGCCGAAGCGCGCGGGGGCCGGTTGGGCCGGTTGCTCCCGCGTGGCGCTGGGTTCCTGAAGTTCATCGGTGGTCATGGTTTCCTCCTTGTTTCAAAAGCCGCACAACTAGTCCGCTCCATCACTGTCGCGGTTCGGAAGCAACCGGCTCCAGGTTCCCGGTGTGCCGGGGTTGTGCCGCGGCGGGCTCCCTTCTCCGGTGCAGCAGGCTGTAGAGCGTGGGGACGAAGAACAGAGTGGCTACGGTGGCGCAGAGCAAACCGCCGATCACCGCCCGGCCCAATGGCGCGTTCTGTTCGCCGCCTTCGCCGAGTCCGAGGGCCATTGGGATCATGCCGATGATCATGGCCAGCGCGGTCATCAGCACCGGCCGGAAGCGCGTGAAGCCCGATTCAATGGCCGCCTGCACGGGGTCGCCATGATGGCTGAGGCGCTCGGTTGCGAAGCTCACCACCAGAATGCTGTTGGCGGTGGCCACGCCCATGCACATGATGGCGCCCATCAGCGCGGGCACGCTGAGACGGGTGCCGGTGAAAAACAGAATGAGCACGATGCCCGCCAGCGCCGCCGACAACGCGGTGATGATGATGAAGGGATCCAGCCAAGACTGGAAATTCACCACGATGAGCAGGTACACCAGCACGATGCTGGCCGCGAGACCGCTGAGCAGTCCGGTATACGACTTGTTCATGGTGTCGAGCTGGCCGCGAATCACCACGCGCGATCCGCGTGGCAGCTCATTTCGCGAAGCTTCGACGACGCGCGCAATGTCGCGCCCGGCGCCGCCGAGATCCCGCCCCTCCACCGCTCCGTACAGATCGAGCACGCGGCGGATGTTGTAGTGCGACACCTCAGCCATGCTGGTGCGGCGGGAAATGCTGCTGACGTCGCCGAGGATTTCCGGCCGGATCATGGCCGGTCCGCTGATGGGGATGTTCTGCAGATCCTGCAACGATTGCACGCGATATTGCGGGGCCTGCGTCACCAGGTTGTAATTGACGCCGTTCTTCGGATCGAGATAAAACGTGGGCGTGGTTTGAAAACTGCCGCTGAGCGTGACCAGCAGGCTGTTGGCGACGTCGCGCGACGTGTAGCCCCCTTGCGCGGCTTTGGTGCGATCGACGTTGATGTGCAGGAAGGGTTCGTCGAACGGCTGCTGGATGCGCAGATCGGTGAGCCCGGGGACGCGGCGCAAACGGTCCAGCAGATGGAAAGCGTACAGCCGGTTGCCTTCATTGTTGCTGCCTTCCACCTGCACATCGATGGGAGCGGGCAGCCCGAAGTTGAGAATCTGCGTGATCATGTCGGCTGCCAGGAAGTAGAACGTCGTGCCGGGAAACTCCGCGGCCAGCTTCGTGCGCAGCTCGTGCACGTACTGGTCCGTGGGATGGTGCTTTTCGTTCAGCGATACCAGGATGTCGGCATCCTCCGAACCAATGACGCCGGAGTTGCTGTAGGCGGTGTTGATGCCGCTGTAGGGCAGGCCGATGTTATCCAGAATGCCCGCCAGATCCGCTCTCGGGATGGTGCGGCGGATGGATTGATCCACCATATCGGAAAGACGCGCGGTCTCCTCAATGCGCGTGCCGGTGCGGGCGCGCACGTGCAGACGAAACTGGCCGCTGTCGGTGGAAGGGAAGAAATCCTGCCCGAGCCACGGCACCAGCAGAAATGTAAGAGCGCACAGAAGAAGAAAGGCCGGGATGAAGATGGCGCGGCGATATACCGCGGTGGTGAGCAACAGCTCGTAACCCAGGCGAATGCGATCGAACCCGCGCTCGAAAGCGCGCTGGAAGAGGACCAGGGGATTGCGCACGCGGCCGCCGGCGTGGCTCTTCGCTCGCAGCAGATACATGGCCAGGGTGGGCACCAGCGTCCGCGACAGGATGTAGGAGGCGATCATGGCGAAGACCACCGCTTCCGCCAGCGCGACAAACAGATAGCGCGCGACGCCGCTGAGAAAGAACATGGGCAGGAAGACGATGCAGATGCACAGCGTGGAAACCAGCGCGGGCACGGAGATCTGCGCGGCCCCTTCCAGAATCGCGTCGTGCAGCGGGCGGCCTTCTTCGAGAAAGCGTTCGATGTTCTCGATGGTGACCGTGGCGTCGTCCACCAGAATGCCTACCGCCAGCGCCAGACCTCCCAGGGTCATGATGTTGATGGTCTGGTGCAGGGCGCTCAGGCAAATGATGGAAGTGAGAATGGACAGCGGAATGGAAATGGCGATGATCAGGGTACTGCGCCAGCTTCCCAGGAAGAGCAGAATCATCAGGCCGGTGAGGCAGGCGGCGATAATGGCTTCGCGAACCACTCCGCTTACCGCGGCGCGCACGAAGACGGACTGATCGGCCACCGGCTGAATCTTCAATTGCGGCGGCAGCGTGGGGGCCACGCGGGGCAACATGGCGCGCACACCGTTCACCACGTCCAGAGTGGAGGCGTCGCCCGCTTTTAATATGGATACGAGCACGCTGCGATTGCCATCGAGCCGCACGATATTGGTTTGCGGCGCGAAGCCGTCGTTCACCTGGGCGACGTCGCGAATGTAGATGGGCGAGCCGCCCACCACCTTGATGGGCAAGTCGTTGAGCTCGGCGACGGTCTTGGGCGCGGCATTCAGGTCCACGTCATATTCGAACTGGCCGATCTTGGCGGTGCCCGAGGGCAGCACCAGATTCTGCTGGCCCACGGCGGCGACGATATCCGCCGGGGAGAGCCCTTTCGATTGCAGCAGCGCGGGGTTCAGGGATACCATGATCTGACGCTGCTTGCCGCCATAGGGGTAAGGGACGGCCGCGCCGGGAATGGTGACCAGTTGCGGGCGCAGGAAGTTCATCGACAAGTCGTTCAACTGCGCTTCGGACAAATCCTGCCCGGAGAGGGCAAGCTGAATGATGGGCACCGTCGACGCGCTGTAAAGCAGCAGGAACGGCGGCTGCACGCCCTGCGGCATCTGCGACAGAATGGTTTGCGAAACGGAGGCGACCTGCGCGGTGCCGGTGTCCACGCTGGCGCCCGGCTGCAGAAAGATCTTGACGATGGCGCGCCCGTCCATGGTCACCGACTCGATATGTTCGATATTATTGACGGCGGTGGTGAGGACGCGCTCGTAGACGGAGGTCATGCGGCCCTCCATCTGCTCGGCGTCGAGACCATTGTAGTTCCAGATGGCGGCGATGACCGGAATATTAATGGATGGGAAGATGTCGGTGGGCGTGTTGAGAATTACCAGCGGGCTGGCCAGCAGAATCAACAGCGCGAGAACGATGAACGTGTACGGGCGGGATAAAGCGGTGCGGACAATCCACATATCGAACCTCGCGAACGCTAACAGGTCTACTGATGAATTTCGATACGATGAGGTTTCGAAAATCATCCCAGTACACGGGCATACACATGGAATCAGTTAAGGACGCTGACAAAGACACGACGCGCGGGCCGGGCCGTCCCCGCAACGAGGGGTGCCGGCGGCGCATTCTGGATTCCGCGGCGCATCTTCTGGAAACCGCGGGATTTGCGGCGGCCACCATGGAAGCGATCGCCGACCATGCCGGCGCCAGCAAAGCAACGATTTACCGCTGGTGGCCCAACAAGGCGGCGGTGCTGATTGAGGCGTTCCGCGAAGCGGTGGCCAGCGAACTTCCGCTTACCGTAACCGGATCATTGGAAGAAGATATCCGGCGGCAGTTGCGGCAGTTCGGCAAAATGCTTACCAGCAGCCGCGGGCGCGCGTTTGCCGCGTTGTTGGCCGCCGCGCAGAGCGACCCGGAAGTGGCCGAGGCTTTCCGGACCCTGTGGATCGCGCCGCGCCGCGCGGGCGCGAAACAATCACTGCAACGCTATTGCGAGAGCGGCGAACTGCCGCGCAATCTCGATCTCGATCTGGCCATCGAGATGCTCTATGCACCGCTGTACTACCGTTTGCTCACTGGTTACGGATCCATTACACCCCGGTATGTGAACAGTCTGACGCAGGCTGTTTTAAATGGACTGCGCAATGGTTGAGGTCCGCTCCATTACTGTCGCGGTTCGGTTCCGGAACGCGGCTGTCGCCGCATGTCCAGTGTAGAGACGGTATTCAGTGAGACGCCGTTAACAGGCGATCAGTCGCGATCGATGTCCAGGGTCATCACGGCGGGCTCGGGCAGTTCCTCGAATTCGATCTGTCCGATCTGGCGCAACATGCGCCGGGCGCTACGTACTCGCCACCACAGCAGCAGCAGCGCGCCCAACAGGGCCAGCGTCCAGCCCGCGCTTTGCAAAGACCAGTTGATGACGCTGCTCAGCACCGAAACATACAGCGCCACCGCGATGATATAGCGCACCACGGTTTCGGTAAGCGGACGCTGTCCGGGAAGATAAGAGGACGTGAAGGGGATGCGGTCGAACTGCGTGAGCAGAAGCTCCATAAGCACCAGGGAGGGCGCGAGGCAAACGGCGGCGGCGACGCACCCGTCGCGCGGGCCAAGGAAGCGCACTTCCAGTGGCAGCGTGAGCAGCGCCACCGGCAGCACCGCGCAATAGAGCAGGAAGCGCTCCACGCCATCCAGAAAGGCCAGGCGGTTGCCCGGTTCGTTCACGCGGAAAATCCAGTTGGCTTGCAGCTCTACCGGCAGCCGGAAAAGATAGCGGTAGCCCGCCAGCACGAACAACGAGAGCGCGAGCGGCGCCGAGATCACCGCCTGGCGCAAGCCCTGGAAGTTGTGTCCGGCGGCCATGCTCACAAAGCTCTCCACGATGAGCGCGAGAGCGATGGCGGCGAAGGCGGTGAGAACCAAACGATGCTGCCGGCTGCGGCCCAGCATTTTCGCGATGAAGGCGAACACGGCGAGTTCGCGCGGATTGCGCATGAAGCGATCGGACAGAGCCGCAAGATATGCTCGCCCGGGCGCGCTTTCCACCGTGGGCGATTCCAGCAGGCGCGTCCGGTGGCGCCGGTAGCTCCACAGATAGGTGACCAGGGCGAGCGCGGCCACGCCAGCAACTCCGGCCAGGCTCAACCAGGCCAGGCGCAGGATGAATGGCTCGCGGCTGCCGACGATGGCCTGATCGAGCCCGAGAAACCACAACGGCGGCGCCCATACCGCCCACGCGGGCCGCAGCCGCATGAAGCGATAGAGGTCCGGAATGGAGAACACCAGCGGCAATCCGCACAACAGGATGGCCAGCAGCGCGCCTTGCACGGTGAGCGAGACGCGCGGAAACCAGCGCACCGGAAGAGCATTCAGCAAAACACCCTGCAGAGCCACCAGGGCGAAGAATATGAACCAGGCGGCGAGGGAGCAGGAGAGGAACATCGCGGGAACCTGGCGGATTGCGGCCATGCCGTAATAGTCGCCGGCCATGTCCATGGGCAGCACCAGGCTGGGCAAGAAGTTGATGGCGAACACAAACAGCGCGGCCAGCGAGAGCAGGGCCGTGAATCGCGCGACGAACACCTGGCTCATGCGCACAGGCAGCGCGGCCAGCGCCAGATAATCCCGCAGGCCCGGAAACAAGGAAGGCCATTGCAATGTAGTGAACAGGCCCATCAGAAAAATGGACAGCGTGATGATGAACAAAACGTCGGCCAGAACCGCTGTTTGATAGGGCTCGGCGGTGGGCAGCCGATTCAACAGCCGGTATTTGTGATAGTACATTTGGGAATACAGGATGCTCAGCGAAAACACCAGCGCCAGCACGCCGCCCACCACCACTTTCCATTGACCGGGTGAAGCCACGAATTCGCTGTCGAAGAAGCGCAGAAGGAAATGGCGGCGCAGTTCGAAGCCGCTGGAATGGGTCTCTTCCATCCAAATGCGCAGGCGCGTTCGCAGCTTCCTCACGCTCAGCCTTTCATCGCCGCGAGGATCTCGGCCACGGTGTGATCGGGATCCTCCTGCTGGGTGAGTTGCGCGAAGACGCCTTCGAGCGACGGCTGGTCCATCAAATCGCGCAGGCGCTCCACGCGGTCGGAAGCCACCACTCTGCCCTTGCGCAGGATCACCACGGAAGAGCAGACCTTCTCCACCACCTCGAGAACGTGGGAGCTGTACAGGATCATGCGGCCGTCTTCCGCCAGGGCGCGGATCAGCCGGCGCAGCACCATTGCGGTGTTGACGTCGAGGCCGGAGAACGGCTCATCCAAAATGAGCAGCTCGGGATCGTGCAGCAGCGCGCCCGACAGCAGGATCTTCTGGCGCATCCCCTTGGAATAGGAGGAAAGCGGCGAATGGCGGTCCTGCCACAACGCGAACAGGCGGAGCATTTCGTCCATGCGCGGCTCCAGCACGCCGCGGCGCAGACCGCGCAGCCGCCCCACCAGTTGCAGGTACTCGCGGCCGGTGAGCTGCGGGTACATGTGCGGCTCCTCCGGTACATAGCCGAGCCGCCGCTGGAATTCCGGCCAGTTCTTGCGCACGTCCGTCCCGTGAAACAGGATGTCACCGCTGGTGGCCTCAATCAGGCCGGTGAGCACTTTCACGGTGGTGCTCTTCCCCGCCCCGTTGGGACCCAGATAGCCGAGCACCTCACCGGGCCGGATGGTGAAGCTGACGTCGTCGACGGCGGGAATCCGCCGGTAACGCCTGGAGAGGTGGCGCACCTCAAACATAGCCATCCGAGTGTACCACCCTATGTAGATCTCTACAATAGATCTGGTGTAAGATGTTGTGAGGGTCAATGAGCGACGATCCGAATCTTACGCACACCTCCGCGCTGATTTTGCAAACCATCAGTGCCGGGTATCGTTATGGTTTCGACGTGATGGAGGCCACCGGCCTGCCCAGCGGAACGGTGTACCCGGCGTTACGGCGGCTGGAGCAATTCGCGCTTATCCGATCGCATTGGGAAAAAGACAGCGAGGCATTTCGGAAGCTGCGGCCCGCGCGGAAATATTACAAGCTCACGGGAGTGGGGGAACAGGCGCTCGCCCGGGCAATGAAGCGGTATCCGCTGCTGCAGCATATGGCGGCGGAGAAGAAGTAACCGATGCCAGGACCATCGAGAGCGCACCTTCTGCTGATCCGCGCGGCCAGCGTGCTGGTGCCCGGCGGGCTGCGCCGGGAGTGGCTCCGCGAGTGGGAAGCGGAACTGTGGCACGTACACGCCACGCTGCGGGAAAGAGAGGCCCCCGCCGGCCTGGCCCAATCGACGCTTCACCGGTTCACCGGCGGAGCCTTCCACGATGCCGCCTTATACCGGCTCAGCCTGCTGGACGGCGAGGCTCTCTCGCAAGGCCTGCGGAATCGCTTGCAGTCTCCCGCGGTGTGCCTGGCGCTGCTGGCGAGCATCATCGGTCTGGTCGCCCTGGTCAGCGGACTGCTGCCGGTAACGCGATCGCGGTTACTGCCGCTTCCCTATGAAAATCCGCGGAGCGTGGCCACCGTCTCGCAGAGCGGCGTGGCCAGCGCGGTGCGCTCGGGCGTGCCCCGGAACTGGGTCCGGTTGTGGCAGAGCCAGAGCCATCTTCTGGCCGGCGCCGCGTCTTTTCTGTGGCTCGAGGACGAAAGCAGGGTTGGCTCGAGCCGGCTGGCGCGGGTGCTGGACGCACAGGTGAGCGATACTTTCTTTTCTGTTCTGGGCGTTCGCCCGGAGCGGGGCCGGGTATTCGAACCGGGCGATGCCGGCGCCTGTCACGATTGCGCGGTACTAAGCCACGAGTACGCGCGTCAGAATCATGCCGCGCCGGGCAGTTCGGTCACCGCCGGCGGGAGGCGCTATCGCGTGATCGGCGTGATGGACGGAAGCTTCTGGTTCCTCTCGCAGCGCATCGCCATGTGGTCCCTGGCCTCGCCGCGGGAATCGAGCGGGGACACCAGAACAGCCGTGGTGGTGCGTCTGGCCCCTGGCGCCAGCCCTGACGCGGCCGCGGCCGAACTCGGGTCGATCCTGCAAAGCGCGGGCGTCCCCCCGTGGAACAGCCTCATCGACATTTCTCTGGTGCAGGAGCGTGTACGGTCGGTGTTCGGCTCGTTCGCTCTTGCCCTGGCCCTGGCCATGGTCATCACCGTGGTCAAGTGCCGTCTGCGCCCGCATCGCGTCAGGCTGGATGGAGCGGTGGGGGCGCTTTTCTTTCTCGCCAAGACAATCCTGCTGCTCGCGGCTATTCTGGCGGCCGGACTCGAGTTCACGCACGCGACCTCCATCACCATGACCGGAGGGACGGATCTGCTCACCGAGCCGCTCTCCACGTGGCTGTTCCTGATTGCCTGCATGGGCGCGCTCTCGTGGTCGATTCACGACCAGCGGCGCCGGTGCCGGGTCTGCCTGCGGCGGCTCGGCCTGGCCGCGCACGTAGGTTGTCCGGGCTGTCTGCTGCTGGAGTGGGCGGGAACCGAACTGGTTTGCAGCGAGGGCCACGGGATGCTGCATATCCCCGAAATGTTGTCGTGCTGGCGGGAATCCGAACAATGGACCGCGCTCGATGAATCGTGGGTGAGTTTGTTCGAGAGGTAGCGCACTCGCCGCGAGCCTTAGCCGGGCTTAAAGAACCAATTCCAGAACTCCTGTTGTTCAATACCCACGCGATAGCGAGATTCAAAATGGCCGTTCGCCGCCAAGAGCATGGCCTGTTCTTCTGAAGACGGGACGCCCACCCACGTATCGTCCGGTTTCTCTTCCACCCTGGTGCACCCTTGCAACTGGAATTTGAACAAAGCGCCGGGTCGAAGCAGGCGGTAAACCTCGTTAACATAGGTCTGAATGACATCCCGGCTGGGAATGTGCTGGAAGACCAGGCGGGAGAATGCGAAGTCAAATGGTCCCGCTGGAACCACTGAAAGGTCCATGCCATTGTTCTGGTAGATGAAGGCGTTGGAAAAGTCTTTCACGAAGTCCCGGGCCAGCCGCACCATCTCGCCACTTATGTCTACGGCGTGCACTTGGCCAAACAGCCCGGCAAGAGCCCGTGTAACCCGGCCAGCGCCGCATCCGATTTCGAGAACCCGCATATCCGCCGGATCTTTTCCCTGGCCGATATTGGTCATATCATTCAGAATGACTGTCCGAAGCGTTTCTTCGCCGGAAGCATAAAACTCTTCATCGCTCCATTGCTCTTGCGCGGTGGCCACGTAGTAACGGGCATTCTCGGATGCACGGCGGTCCCAATCTTCGCGCATCCTGATTAGTTGCTCTTCCAGCGAAATGGTGACGGCGGGCGCCTCGGCTTGCTCACCGTTTCCGTCATCCGACGCTGGAAAAGCGGTAGCCGTTGCATGGCCCATGACCAACTTAGTCTATATCATTTTCGTAATAGCGGGCGCTTTGCGACCGATATCGACGCCACCAGGCAGGTTATGGTGACCGCGGTTTCGACCGCCGGAAACGGAGTGTACAATAAACGGACCAGACGCCGTGCCCAGCGAGATCAGAGAAGATACCTCATTACAGGCCATCCGCCGCACGCCCACCGGGTCCGGCGGCGGACGCTGGTATTCCGCGCTGGCGTTATGTTTTACCGTATCCCGCGCGGTTTACTTTCTGATGGGCGCGCGGCCCGACCTTTCACCCATCGATACGTACCTGCAATACCTCGATCCCATGCTTCTCCGGGAGCATCTTTGGCAAAGCCTGTTTTATCTGAGAGAGCAGCCACCGGGGTTCAACTTGTACCTGGGACTGGTGCTGAAAACAGCCGCGCGGCCGGAAGCCGTATTCTTCGTCATTCATTTGTTGCTGGGGCTGGCGCTGTGCTTCAGCCTGATGGCCGTAATGAGGAGCCTGGGCATGGCGCACTGGCTGGCATTCCTGCTGGCGGCGCTGTTTACGGCGAGCCCGATCACGGTGCTGTATGAGAACTGGGTCTTCTACACCTACCCGGTGATGGCCGCACTCACCGTGGCCGCATGGTCCATGGGCCGGTACATTCGAACAGTGAAGTTCGGCGATGCGCTGATCTATTTCGTCTCGCTCGCCGTGGTGGCCAGCGTCCGCGGGGTGTTCCACCTGAGCTGGTTTCTGCTTCTTGCAACTTCGCTGATCTGGGCAACCAGGAATCACTGGAAGAGGGGTTTGTGCGCCCTGGCAGCGCCGGCACTGCTGATCACCGGGGTGTATGTCAAGAATTACGTGATGTTCGGCGACATCATCCCGGGACAGGTGTACAGGAAGATTAACTACGCCGATATGGTGGCGCAGCAGGCGCCCCCCGAAGTGCTGGCGCGTCTGGAGAGCGAGGGCAAAATCAGCGGGATCCTCGAGCGGGATTACGATGACGACACCCCTCAGTTCGCGGAGTTTGTGAAGCAACCACCGCCCACCGGCATTCCCCTGCTGGACATGCCCATGAAGACCACCGGGCAAAGTAACTGGAATTCACTGTGGACGGCGAAGATCGCGGACCTCTACTACCACGATGCTCAGATCGTGACCCGCGAGTACCCGGGGCTTTTCTGGAAGCAGGTTCGCGCCAACGTACGCGGATACCTGCTGCCGGCCAGCGACGCGTTTCCCTTCGATCGCGTGGCCAGCGCGGCGCGGCTGCGGCCCTTTCTGACGTGGTACGAGCGCGTCACCGGGGGCGAGCTTTACGTCAATCCAGATCCCTCCGCGGATGACGTTCCGATGGCCTGGCTGAACGTTCTGCTGTTTCCCGCCTGTTTGGTGGGCGGCGTGGTTTTCATGGCCCGCCTTGCGAAGAACCGCGGGTGGACCGCCGAGACGCGGGCACGCGCGGCGACGGTCGTCTTTCTGCTGTTCAACATCACGTATGATTCGGCGATCACTATTCTGTTTGCCGCGGGGGACCATAATCGTTACCGCGAAGAGGTGGCTCCGTTTTATCTGGTTCTCTCAGGGCTGCTGCTGAATGCCGCGTGGGTCCGGTTTCGCTCCGGGCGCCGGAGGCTGGCCGCGGTGCCTTCAGTGGCGGGGTAGCCTGGCCCGGCGAATGGCCTGCTTGAGCAACTTCCCCACATCGGTCATGTGCCGCGGCCGGAACTTTTCGTCCGACCAGCGCGTTTCGGGCTCGAACTGAATGCCCAGAAGATAGCCGACGGAGCAATGGACACAGTAGCGCACGACGCCGGACAAGTGGTTTGCGCCGTATGCGATCTTGACGGATTCCTCGACGGGAATGGGCTCTTCGCTGTGCAGACAAGCGCCGGAGGCGGAGATGTCTTCCAGGTTGGCGACGCAGCTGCGCACGCCGCCTTCGCGATCCGTCCACTCGACGCCGACGAGTTGCGAGCAGAGCACGCGAGGTTCTGTTCGCTTGTCGAAGGCGGCGGACTGGGGACGGGTAGCCATGGCGCAGTGGTCTTATCCTCATATCGGACGGGGAACGCGGTTTGTAGAGGCCTTGTGGTTTGGGACAGGCGAGGCTGAGGGTGATGCTACTGGGAATCCTGCAACTTCTGGCGAATGCGGGCGCTCTCGGCGGCGTTGAACTTCAGGGACCCGCGGCGGATGGCGTCCAGATCGGTGGCGTTCCACCCGGCACGCATGATTCCGCCGGGGGCATGACCGGGGCCGAGCAGCAGGTGGCCGAGCTCGTGCGCCATTACGCAGCCCAGCAGCGCGCTGGGCGCCATCTGTTCACTGGAGGCGAGATCCTGGCCCGCTCTGTAATACACCTCCGCGAGATAGCCTGCCTGGTCGTCCGAGAAAAACGCTTCGCCCAGGGTATCGAGCGATGCCGAAGTGGGCGCGCCGGGCGGCCGGTCGTCCCGCAAGCGGATGGTGAACCAGTGCTGCCGCGTTGCTTCCTCCCCCACCGGCCCGGCGTCACACCTGGCCCAGACGATGTCGATGTCCATGGAATGAAACAGGCCCGCTGCCGCGGCTTCGGCGCCCACCACCGCGGAATCGCGGAGGCGCCCCAAGGGGCAGACGGAGACATTCATCCGTTCGCTTGCAAGAATGGGCGCCGCGGAGAGCACGGCGCAAACCCAGGCAGCAGCACGCATCCGACTCCCCCTGTTGGAGTTGACGCGCTGCCGCGCTGTGGGTTCCAGGACTATACCACTTAAGCCCAAACTGATATGACCACCGGGGGACGCTTGATCTGACCGACTCTGCTCGATATCATCCTTGCGGTGGGTTGGGAAAGGAGGTCCGGTGGCAGCAGGTCCGAAGAAGAGTAACGGAGCAAAGGCGCTGAATGAAAAGTTCACCGCCCGGCTTCAAAAAGCGCCAGGAAGGGCGGTTGGACCTATGTGGTTTGGCCACGATCCGTTGCGTTTTTTGGGACTCGCGGTCTGGTTAAGGTCCGCGGCAAAATCGATGGGCATCCGTTCCGGAGCTCATTTATGGCCATGGGCGACGGAACGCACAAACTGCCCGTAAAGACAGAGGTCCGTGAAGCAATCGGCAAGGAAGCCGGTGACGCGGTTACGGTGCTTTTGGAAGAGCGGATCTGAGTTTGGTTTCCCTCTTCGCAGCCAGCTTTCTGGTATTCAAAGGGGAAGCCCGCTGCGGTGGAGGTTTATGCGGAGGCGCTTACTGCCGCGGGGGATTCCGCCGGGGTTGGTTTGGTTTTTGCCGCCGCGCTGATGGAATCGGAGACCACCCAACTGGCGCCGGCCAGAGCGATGCAGATCGCGTTGCCGGCCCAATTGAAGTGACTGGCTGGCCCGGCGGAGAGATTCGGAATCCAGACCAGCAACTCGAATATCACGATCTCCACGGTGAGGAGGCGCGCGGCAAGCGGCGCCATGATGCCGGTGAGGATGGCCACGGCGGCCCCGAAAAAGCCCATGGTGGTGGCATAGGCCCAGAACATCTTCGCCGGCGGCAGCCAACCTGGAATCCAGCCCAGCAGGCCGGGCATGTCGATAATGTGGACGATGCCAAAGGAGATAGGACAAATACCGAAGAGGAGCACGAAATAGGGCCGGCGGCGCGCCATGGGTGAACCGGCAGGCGAGTAGATGGCGCAGAGGACCAGACCGGCGGCGACCAGGGCGAACTCCTCAAAGACATTGCCGATGGGGTCGTAATTGCCGAGATTCACAAGGGCGTGGGGCACCCAGATGAGGGTGAAAACAGAGTAGACAACCGTCAGGGCCAAAGCGCCGGCGCGCGCGGTGCGGGGCAGGAAGAGGGCGATCCCCGCGGCAAGCTCAATGACCGCGGTGAGCCAGGCGAGGGGTACGCGCAGAGGGATGTGGGCGCCGACGTTTTGCCAGGCGGTGGCGAAGTCGCCAGAGACCAGGCCCAGGACGCCGAGAAAGATGGCGGCCCCGCCGTACACGTAAAGCCCGAGATTTGACGTTATGCTGCGCTGGTTTGCCATCGGGTGCCGGGGTTTCAGTATCTCTCGGAGGGGTGCGGCGGGCAATAGCCACTTTGGGCGATTTGAGCCGGACCAGTGATGATCAGTTGCCTGCAAGACCATCCGCGCCGACGCTGGGTGAAGATACAATCGACGTGTGCCGGTGGTTTCGATAACCCGCTTGCGCGTCCGATCCTGGCGTTATCTCCCGCCTTTTATCTTCTATGCCCTCCGCGGCGCCCGGCAGGCGAAGAAAGCGCAAGGGAACATCGCGGTCTCGTTACTTCGTGATACTCACCAGACGTACTGGACTCGCACGGTCTGGACCACGGAAGTTGCGATGAAAGCGTTTATGCTGGCGGGACCGCACCGGCAGTCTATGCGACGACTGCAAGAGTGGTGTGACGAAGCGGCAGTTGTCCGTTGGGAGGAGGAGACGGATGAAGCGCCAGACTGGCGCGAGGCGCATCGTCGGCTGCAGGCGGACGGAAGGCGGTCCAAGAATTTTCAAATCCGGACGCCGGAATTGCGCGATTCGACGGTATGAGCAAGCGGAGTCTTGTGGATCATACTCGGCGCCATGGCCACCGCACTGCTCGGCCGGGATTTTGCCGCTCTGCCGAAGAACCGTCTGGGCGCGCCCACGCCTGGCTTCGTTCTGTTCAATGCCGCGGTTGATCTGCTGGAAGGGATTTCCATACTGTGGCTTTACGCGGCCATCCGGCCACGCTACGGTGCCGGCGCGAAGGCGGCAATCGTAGCGGCTTTTGCGTGGTGGTTCGTGGTCAGCCTGGGAGACGCCACGTGGTGCTCCTTCGGCTTTTTTCCCGCGGCCACGGTCATTCCGCTGATGATTGGAACGCTGCCCGCCCTCATTCTGGCCACCCTCGCCGGGGCCAGGTTTTACCGCGAATCGCCGTGATCCGCGACGCCCCAGGAGATCTCACGTGGCCGTCGCTCATAACGGCAGTTCCCCGCCGGCCTGCTCCGCCACCATGTACGCTGCGTACCAGTCGGACCAGTTCGCGTCGCGCTGCCCGGTGCGCTTCTCGTGCTGGCCATGGGCGGCCTCCGCACGCCGAAGCGCGCTCGCCAGATCGTTCGCCGAGGCGAATACCGTTTGGGCGGGGTCGACGCGCCCGGGAAGCCGGGTGGTGATCTCCTGCAGCAGCCACCCGTTGCCGTCCGGGTCGCTGAACGTGGCGTAGGAACCGTAGCTGGCGCGATCGGGCGCAGGCCCGCCGACGCGACCTCTCGCGCCGTCGGGCTGGAACTGAGCGCCCGGCGTCCCGGCGTGGAACACCTCGCTGACCTTGACACCGCGCGCGGCGAGATGATCGCGGGCAGCCTCAATGTTGGGGACGATCAGGTAAAGGCCGTGGGCCGACCCGGGCGCGGCCGGCGTGATGTTACTGCCGAACTGGACCGAGCACCCCGACCCGGGCGGCGTGAACTGGACAACCCGGTAGCCGTTATCGAAGGCGAAGTCGGCGTCGAGCCTCCAACCGAGGTTGCCGTAGAACTGCTTCGCGCCGTCGACATCCAAAACGGGGATGACGACCGCCTCGAGCTTCATGTCGACTCTCGCCACGCTCGCGTTGGTGCTCATGGTTGCCTCCTGGCTCCTTTTTCTGAAGTGATTCAACTGCCCGGCAGGTCCCCGCTCCGTCACCGTCGCGGTTCGGTAAGCACCTGCGCGCGTGTAAACAAGCGGTTTTCGGGCTTTTTCAGCATCCTGCTAGTGTCCTGTCTCTGAAGTCCGCTGAATAACAGGACGGTCGGTTTGCATCTCATGTACAAAGGAGTACGGCGATGCGAATTGGACGCCCGCTTCCCGAGTTGGTGATCACACCGGAGGAGCGACGGTCCCTGCTGGAGTGGGCGCGGCGGCCAAAGTCGGCTCAGGCGCTGGCCTTGCGTGCGAAGATCATTCTGGCCTGTGCCGGCGGCAAGACCAACACCCAGGTGGCCGATCAGTTTCGGGTCACTAAACAGATGGTCGGAAAGTGGCGGGCGCGCTTTGTCGAAAAGCGCCTCGATGGATTGCTCGATGAGCCTCGTCCTGGGACACCGCGCAAGGTCAGCGACGCGGAGGTGGAGCGAGTGCTGGCCATGACTCTGGAATCGCTGCCGCGTGACGCCACGCATTGGAGTACGCGCTCGCTGGCGAAGCAGTGCGGACTCAGCCGAAGCACCGTCAGCCGCATCTGGCGAGCGTTCGCCCTGCAACCGCATCGCAGCGAGACGTTCAAACTTTCCAAAGACCCGCTGTTCATTGATAAGGTTCGCGACATCGTTGGACTGTACATGAATCCTCCGGACCGCGCACTGGTCCTGTGCGTCGATGAGAAGTCGCAGATTCAGGCGCTGGACCGGACGCAACCGCTGTTGCCGATGCGTCCCGGACAGGCCGAGCGCCGCAGTCACGATTACAAGCGCCACGGCACCACGTCCCTGTTTGCCGCGCTCGATGTGCAGACTGGAACGGTGATCGGCGCCTGCCATCGCCGGCACCGCAGTGTGGAATTCCGCAAGTTTCTCGACACCATCGAGCAGGCAGTGCCCGCGTCGCTGGACGTCCATTTGATTCTGGACAACTACGGCACTCACAAAACCGCGGCCATCCGCGCATGGCTGGCCAAACGTCCCCGTTTCCACGTGCACTTCACGCCGACCAGCGCCTCCTGGATCAATCTGGTCGAACGGTGGTTCGCCGCTCTTACTGAGAAACAGATTCGCCGTGGCGTTCACCGCAGCATTCGCGAGTTGGAAGCGGCCATCAAAAGATATTTATCGCTCACCAACGAATCGCCCCGGCCCTTTGTCTGGACGAAGACGGCCGATGAAATCCTGACGTCGGTTGCACGCTTTTGTCAGCGGACTTCGGAGACAGGACACTAGTCCTGTTCACCCAGAGTTTGGACGAACGCTTTACCGTACGGGTAAAAGAGTTCCTTGCGACCCTGCTGCCACGCCGCTTTGAGTTCAGGTGTTGTGATGTCCCAGTCCGGCCGGCATTTCCTGGTGACGGCGCGCAGGTCCTGGCGGAGGTCCTCCATGGTGGGCCGGCCCCAGAACCAGTAGCCGTTGTAGACCTTGTAAATGATCAAACCCGGCTCGAGGACAATGACATGGGGAATCATGGGATTGTGGACAGGATCGGTGTACTCGGCGATGTCCAGATCTTTCTGCACGACCCGTCCCGCGTCGGAGAGAAAAGGCCAGTGGGCGCCGACTCCGCTGCGGTATTCATTCGTCTGAGCGATATTGTCGGTGCTGATGGTGACCAGCCGGCAATAGGCAACCTCGATCTCACGATGGAGCCCAACCAGCCCCTCGGCCTGGCGGCGGTCCTTGGGGCAGAAACCTCCGCGGCTGAGGACAAGAACCATTGGATGTTGTCCTTGCAGTTCGGAGAGTTTCCGGCGTTTCGCGGTGTGGTCGGAGAGCTCAAAGTCGGGGAAGACGGCCCCTGGAACAATGTCGGATCGCATGAGAACCACCTCTCTTCTTGTTGGAAAATGACACGGACCGCCGCCGGTTACCTGCGCCGGAAGCCGCGGCTGCTTCACATCGTCAGAACGACGCGGAACTGGGCCTTACCGCTCATCATGCGCGCGTACGCTTCCGCAGCTTTTTCGAGCGGATAGGTTTCGATCATGGGGCGCACGCCGGTCAATTCGGAGAAGTGCAGCGTGTCCTCGGAATCGGCTGGCGTTCCCGCGGACCAGCCTTGAATCGCCCGGCTTCCTGAAATGAGTTGTACGGGTGTGACCTCGATGGGGTCGAATGTCGCACCGATCACCATCAGCTTGCCGTTGGGCGCGAGGCCGTCGATCAGCCTGGACATCGCCTGGGAGTTCGGAGCGGTTGCCAGAATTGCCTGCGCGCCGCCCAGTTTCTGCAATTCCTCCGCTGCGTTCGTCGCATCGCTATCGATGTAGACACTCGCTCCGAGCTTCTGTGCGAGAGCCGCGTTTTCGGAACCGCGCCCGATGGCCGCGACCTTGTAACCGAATTTGTTGGCGTATTGAATTCCAAGGTGCCCCAGGCCGCCGATGCCCTGCACGGCAACAAGATCTCCGGGCAGCGCGCCGCTGTGCCGCAGCGAGTTGAAGGTGGTGAGCCCCGCACAGAGCAAGGGCGCCGCCTCCACGTCACTCAGAGTTTCCGGAATGGCCACCAGTGCCTCGACGGGAGCCACCATGTATTGCTGATATCCGCCGTCATAGCTGATGCCGCAGATTTTCAGATTCTGGCAATTGCGAAAATCTCCGCGCCGGCACTGGAGGCATGTGCCGTCCTGGCCGCCATGCCAGCCGACACCGGCACGTTGCCCCTTCTTCCACTCCGAAACACCGGCGCCCAGTTCATCGATGACGCCAGCGACTTCGTGTCCGGGAACGCGGGGATACTGAATTCCGGGCCAGACGCCTTCTTTCGTGAGCACATCACTGTGGCAGACGCCACAGGCCAGCACCTTGATGAGCACTTCCCTTGCGCCGGGCCTGGGAATCTCACGCTCGACGATCTGGAAATCCGCTCCCGGGCTGGGAACCTGCGCCATCTTCATTCTTCCTGCCGCGACCCTCGTCGTTGCCATAAGCCCTCCTATGAATTCGGCCCATTGTGAGCCACTGTGCGCTCATCCGATTCGTTCGGATGCCTTGCGCAGTTGCCATTACGCCAGAAGGGCGAATGTGAATCGATCCGACGATGGCATTGGCGATACCCTTGCGTTCCGCGGGTCGAGTTTCGTTAACACTTCCGTCATTCACGCCCTGGCGGAGCCCGCGAATCGCTTCTCGGGGAAACCGTCCATCTCATCTTCCGTTGCGCTCGGACAAGGCGCGCAAACACCGCGTCCCGGATGGTTTTGCTTGTTACATCCCGGGGGTCCAGACTTTGAACTGCCGCTGACCTGCCTCCCAAATCCGCATAGGCCAATCATACGAGATTCTCCGCCTGATAAGGCTGCTTCGTTTTCATCGCTGGATTGGAGATGGCGAGGCGGACGCCGCTGCGGGACAGGACGAATGGTCATGGGAAGAGGTGTTTTCCCCTCCGCCCGTCAGTGCGTTCCGCTTGAGTATTGATAGGTATTGAATGGAAAAAGGCTGGTCGGGCCGCCGAGATTTGAACTCGGGACCTCTTGCACCCCAAGCAAGCGCGCTAGCCAGGCTGCGCCACGGCCCGATGGATAACCCACTTTACCACGCGGCGTTCCCGCGCACGACGCTCGCGATTCTCCCTCGCCCGGCCACGCTAGAATAGATAGTAGCGGCGCCATGGCCCTGGATCAAATACTAGCGAAAGTCTTCGGCACCAGGAACGAACGCGAAGTGAAGAGTCTGCTTCCGCTCGTTCAGTCCATCAACGACATGGAGCCTTCCATCCAGCAGCTTTCCGATGCCGAGCTTGCCGGGAAGACCGCCGAGTTCAAAGAACAGCTCGCCCAGGGCGTGGCGCTCGACGACATTCTGCCCGAGGCCTTTGCCGTGGTTCGCGAAGCGGGCCGCCGCACCCTCAACATGCGTCACTTCGACGTTCAGTTGATCGGCGGCACGGTGCTGCACCGGGGCAAAATTTCGGAGATGAAAACCGGCGAAGGCAAAACGCTGGTGGCCACGCTGCCCGTTTATCTGAACGCGCTCGAAGGCAAGGGCGTGCACGTGGTCACCGTCAACGACTACCTGGCGAAACGCGACTCGGAATGGATGGGCCGCATTTACAAGTTTCTGGGCCTCTCCGTGGGCGTTATCGTGCACGACCTGGACGACGAGGAGCGCCGGCGCGCCTACGGCTCCGACATCACCTACGGGACGAATAACGAATTCGGATTTGATTACCTGCGCGACAACATGAAGTTCCGCCTGGAGGAGTGCGTCCAGCGCGAACATCACTTCGCCATCGTCGACGAAGTCGATTCAATCCTTATAGACGAGGCGCGCACGCCGTTGATCATCTCCGGCCCGAGCGAGGAATCCACCGACAAGTATTACAAGGTGGATCGCATCATCCCCAAACTGATTCGCGGCGAGGAAATCGAAGGCCGCGAGCCGGGCGAGAAGTACCTGACCGGCGATTACACGGTGGACGAGAAGCACCGCGCGGTGGCGCTGACCGACGAGGGCTTCGATAAAGTGGCGCGCCTGCTGGGCCTCGCCAATATATATGATATTGCCACCATCGAGTGGAAGCACCACGTGGAGCAGGCGCTCAAGGCTCACGTGCTCTTCCACCGCGACAAGGATTACGTAATCCAGGAAGGCCAGGTGATCATCGTCGACGAGTTCACCGGGCGTTTGATGCCGGGGCGGCGCTGGAGCGATGGATTGCACCAGGCGGTGGAAGCCAAGGAAGGCGTCAAGATTGAGCGCGAAAACCAGACGCTGGCCACCATCACATTCCAGAATTACTTCCGCATGTACAAGAAGCTGGCCGGCATGACCGGCACGGCGGAAACCGAAGCGGCGGAGTTTCAGAAAATCTACAATCTGGACGTAAGCGTGATTCCCACCAACCGCCCCATGCAGCGGAAGGAGAATCAGGACGTCGTCTATCGCACCGAAGAAGAGAAGTTCCGCAACGCCGCCAAAGAGATCAAGGAACTGAACTCGAAGGGCCAGCCGGTGCTGGTGGGCACGGTTTCGGTGGAGAAGTCGGAGAAGCTTTCGGGCATTCTCAAACGCATGGGCGTGAAGCACGAGGTGTTGAACGCGAAGAACCACGCGCGCGAGGCAACCATCGTGGCGCAGGCGGGGCGCAAGGGCCAGGTGACCGTTTCGACGAACATGGCCGGCCGCGGCACGGACATCCTGCTGGGCGGCAACGCCGAGTTCATGGCCAAGGAGTTTCTGAGCAAGCAGAACAAGAATCCGGAAGCCATGCAGATTGCCGCCGTCGGCTCCGCCGAACGCACCGAATGGGACGCCGTTCACCAGCGCTTCAAGGACGAGACCGAGGCCGAGCGCGGCGAAGTAAAAGCTCTCGGCGGCCTGCATATTCTGGGGACGGAGCGGCACGAATCACGGCGCGTGGACAACCAGCTTCGCGGACGCGCGGGACGCCAGGGCGACCCCGGAAGCTCCCGCTTCTACCTCTCCCTGCAGGACGATCTGATGCGCATCTTCGGCGGCGAGAAGATGCAAAACCTGATGCTGCGGCTGGGCATGGAAGAGGACGTGCCGATCGAATCGAAGATGATCAGCAGGCGCATTGAGGCGGCGCAGAAGGCCGTGGAAGCGCAGAACTTCGCGTCCCGCAAACATCTGATTGAATACGACGACGTGATGAACAAGCAGCGCCAGGCCGTGTATGGCATGCGGCGGCATCTGCTGGAGGGCGTGGACCAGAAGGAACGCGTCAATGAAATCATCAACGGCATCGTGGCCGCTTTCGTGGATCTGCATTGTCCGGAGAAGGTGCATCCCAGCGAGTTCGATGTCATCGGGCTGCAGACGGACGTGCTCAGCCAGTTCGGCGTGAAGCTGAACCCGAAGGACCTGGAAGGCCAGGTGCGCGAAGAGGTGGAAGAGATCCTCAATGAGCTGCTGACCAGGCGGTATCTGGAGAAAGAAGCCGTGGTCGGCGTGGAGATGATGCGCCAGGCCGAGCGCGTGATCATGCTGAACGTCATCGACCAGCAGTGGAAAGATCATCTGCTGTCGATGGACCACCTCAAGGAAGGGATCGGCCTGCGCGGATACGGCCAGAAAGATCCGCTGATCGAGTACAAGAAGGAATCGTATGTCCTGTTCCAGGACATGATGGACCGCATTGAGGACGAGACCATCCGCTACTTGTTTTTTCTTCAGGTGACCACCGGGCCACCGCCTCCGGGAGGGTACACGCTGGGCGGCGATGGCGACGGCGGGAGCAGGCCACGTCCCATTCTGCCGTTCTCGCCGGATGGTGAAGACGAGGAAGAAGAGGAAGATGAGGCGCTGCCGGTGGCGGCCGCGGTGGGAGCGGACGAGCGCAAGGCCGCGCAATCCGCGGTCATGGATGTAACACGCAACATCCAGCGCAAGAAAGAAAAGGAAATGGCCGCGCTGCAATTTGCCGGGGGCGAAGCCGGCAGCACGCCGAACAAGCCCGTGATCAAGGCCAAGAAACCCGGCCGCAATGATCTTTGCTCCTGCGGCAGCGGAAAGAAGTATAAGAAGTGCTGCGGGGCAGGATAATGTATCCGCTCCATCACTGTCGCGGCTCGGTACGGAGCGGGGTGGTACGGTGCGGGCTGGTTTGGGCTCTGCTTGCGCTTGCGCCTTTGAGCGCGGCGATCTGGCGGAAAGTGCCGGGCGGGGTGGCCGTGGTTCAACCTCCGGGAAATCCGGAGCTGTGGAAGGAATTCGGCCTGAAAGCCGCCGAGCAAGCTGATTTCGGCTCCCACCGCGTGATCGCGTACGAGATGCAGGACGTCACCGGGGCATGGGCGGCGGTGGACTGGCTGCGAGGATCGGATCCGGGGGCAGTGGCCCTGGGCAGGTTCGTCCTGACTTGCTCGGGCAGGTGTCCCGCGATGCCGGGCGAACACCTCCAGTTCATGCCCGACACCACCGGCGGATCGGCCCCCACGCTGCCGGGCTATCTTCCCAGACAGGACTGGATTGCCGGGACGGAGCGCTACATCATCGGCCCGGCCAGCCTGGCCGAGTTCGCGCCGGGGATACCCGCCGCGGTGGTGAGGTTTGAGTTGGCGCCCGAGGCAGACCTGATGCGGTACCGGACGCGGGCGGGAGAGGCTACACTGGCGGTCTTCTCCTACCCAACGCCTCAGATCGCGCGGCAGCAGGCTGACGGCTTCCGCAAGCTGAGCGGGGCCTTCGTGAAGCGCTCAGGGCCGCTGGTGGCCATTGCTACGGGTGTGGCGGACAAAAATGCCGCGTGGGACCTGCTCAACCAGGTGAACTACGAAGTGCAGATCACCATGAACGAGGAGACCAAACACGCCCAGGCCGCGAGCATCGCGAACATGATTCTGAGCATTTTCGCGCTGGCGGGCATCCTGATTGGGTTCTGCCTGGTGTCCGGGCTGCTCTTCGCGGCGGGGCGCATCATACTGCGGCGGTTTGGCCTGCTAAGTGCTGACGGCGCGATGATCGCTCTTCACCTCAGCGACAGCTAAAGGCCTGCGTTTTTCATGTCTTAGAACCTGCGGCATGGTTCGCCGGGAGGTCCCGGAACCGGATTTCCACAAACCGCCGAAACTGTGGAAAACAGATAAGAATTTTACTTACAGTGAGATACAGGTGATTTCCACAGTAAGGATTTTTGTCTTGACTCGTTCTTTCGCCAGGCCCTATCATCCAATCACTAACAGGTTTTGACGGAAGCGTTTCCGTCGAATCTGATTCTCCCAAACATCACCCTGGCAGAACCAGGGCGTCGAGATGCTCACCTGTGAAAGGGTGAGCATTTCTTTTTTACTCCTGTCGTAGAGCGTTGGCGGGGTCCACTCGCAGGGCACGGCGAACGGGCACCGCGGATGCCACCAGACAGGCGCAGGCCAGCGCCGCGACCGCATAGAGCTGTGCTGTGATATCGGCTTCGCCGGAGAGCAGACGAGCGAGGAGCCGGGTCAGCGGAATCGACAAAATCAAGCCGAGCACCGCGGCGACTGATACTACGATCATAGTTCTTGCCAGAACCGGAAGCAGCACCTGACTGGTCCGGGCGCCGAGGGCCAGGCGAATGCCTATTTCGCGAGTTTGGCGTCCGGTAGTGTACGACAAAATACCGTACAGGCCGAGTGCCGCCAGAAGCAGAACAACCAGGCCCATGGCGGTGAGGACGGCGGTGGTCCAGCGGAGGGGTGTCAATGGCACATCCAGGTGCTGGCGCAGGGTTTTAGCGTCGAAGACGGAAACGTCCGGGTCCAGGTCCGCGATGGCGCGCCGAAGCGCGGTCAGCAGAGCGGCGCCGGCATTGCCCGAGCGCACGACCAGAGCCACGCCCCGGAAAGAATTCTGGGCCAGCGGAGTCCACAGGGCGGGCGCCGGGTCTTCGGTGACGCTCTGGATCTTCCCGCGCTCGACCACGCCAACAATGCGAACCCACTCGCCGCCGTTGCCGAAGCGAAATCTGCCGCGCAGCGGATCGCGTCCGGCGAGCAGCGTTTCGGCGAAGATCTGATTGACGATAGCCACCTGGGGAGCCCCTTGCGCATCCCGGGGATCGAAGTCGCGTCCGGCGACCAGGCGGGTTCCCAGGCTGCGCAAGAAATCGGGACCGCATTGGTACGTGGTGACGCCGGGCAGGCGGGCGAAAGGCTCCGCGGGGGCGCCCTCGATGGACACGCGCGCGCTGGAGGTGTCGAGCGAAAGCGGAAGACTGCTGGCCAGACCGGCCGCTTGCACGCCGGGCATCGCGCGAACGCGATCCAGCAGGCGGCGCTCGAATTCCGCGCCACGCTCCTTCGAATACCCTTGCATGGCCAGGTCGAAACGCAGGGTCACCGCGCCGTCCGGACGGAACCCGAAGTCTTCCGCGAGGGTGTTGCGCAAGGTCCGGACCATCATCAGCGCGCCGGCCAGCAGCACCATGCAGAAGACCACCTGAACGCCGACGAATACATCCCGAAGGGTCCAGCGCCGGGAATGGCCCGTTCCCGCGGCGGATTTCAGTGCGGGGGTAAGATCCACGCGCGAGGCGCGCAACCCCGGCAGCAGGCCGAACACGGCCGCGCTGGCCAGCGACAACGCCACGGCGAAACCGGCCACGCGCCAATCCATGCCGAAACGCGTATCGATCGGGAAGTCAAACAAAGGCTTCGACGCCTCAATCACGCCGGCCATCCAGACGCCGGTTAGAAACCCGAGAACGGAGCCGCCGAGCGCGATGAGGAGGCTTTCGGCCAACATCATGCGCAGGATGGCGGCCCGTCCGGCGCCCATGGCATACCGGATGGCGATCTCTTTTTGCCGCGCCGACGCGTGCGCCAGCACCAGGCCGGACAGATTCGCGCAGGCCACCAGCAAGGTCAGGGCGGACACGAGCAGCAGGGCGGCGGCGATGCCAATGAAGGGCCCGGGGAGGGTTGCTCCCAGCAGACCCGCGGGCGCGACGCCCATGCGGAATCCCTCATTGATATCGGCATGCTCGCGGGCCATTTGTGACGCCAGAACCTGCAGCGACGCCTGCACGCGCGCGGTGTCCATCCCCGGCCGCAGACGCGCGATCGCCCAGATGTTCCCGGCCGCGCGGCTGTCGCGCCAATCCCTCGATTCCAGGGCGCGCACATTGGACAGGGGGACCCAGATGTCGGACGGGTACCAGCGTTCTGTCCCCCGGAATCCGGGTGGAGTGATGCCGACCACGGTAAACGGATGGCCGTCGATGCGGATGGCCCGGCCGATGGTGTTCGGATCTGCCCCGAACTTCTGCTGCCAGCAGGCGTAGCTGATGACGGCGACCGGGTTCGCTCCGGCGCCCAGGTCGTCGGAGGGTTCGAGGAGGCGTCCGCGGAGGGGTGGTATGCCCATCAAATGAAAATAGTTACCCGTAACCTCGTATCCCCAGAGACGCGCGTTACGGGTAGTTCCGCTTAAGGCCATAGGCTCGATGCGCTCGCCCGCGACATCCGAGAACACCTGGTTGCGATCGCGAATGTCGAGGTAATTCGGATAGGAGAGGTTCGGGCTCCGTTTTTCGCCAAATGTAAGATTCACCACCCGGCCGGGGTCAGCTATAGGCAGTGGCTTCAGCAGGAACGAATCCACGAAGCCGAAGACCAGCGCGTTGAAACCTATCCCGAGACCCAGCGTCAGCAAGGCCGTAACGAGGAGCCCGGGCCGCTGGCGCAGCCGCCGGGCGGCATATTTCAAATCGGCGAAGATGCCCATGCGGTAACCTCCTGACAGGCGCATACGCGGAACGCCTGCCGAGTGTTCCAGCAACGTCCACAGGATTTTCACAGGTAGGATGACCGAATCAGAAAAGGCCTATTACGAGAAACGCGCCGCGGAGTACGACGACTGGTATCTGGGCAGCGGTCTCTTTGCCGGGCGCATCCGTCCGGGCTGGCAGGAGGAAGTGCGGACGCTGTGCGCGATGCTGCGTTCGCTGGAGGCGCAATCCGCTCTGGACGTGGCCTGCGGCACCGGGTTCCTTACCCGGCATCTGGCGGGCCGGGTGATGGCGGTGGACCAGAGTCCGGCGATGCTGAAGGTGGCGCGGGAACGGTTGCCGGAGGGAGCGGTGATTCAGGGCGACGCGTTCCAGCTTCCGTTTCGCGACCGGGCCTTTGACTGCCTGCTGGCGGGGCACTTCTACGGTCATCTGGTGAAGGAAGACCGCGCGCGTTTTCTTGCCGAAGCGCGGCGGGTTTCGCGGCAGATTGTTGTTGTGGACGCGGCGATGCGGGACGACGTCGCCCCGGAACAGACCCAGGAGCGCGTGCTCAACGACGGTTCCCGGCATGCTGTCTACAAGCGCTTCTTCGTTCCTTCGGAGCTCGCCACGGAACTGGGCGGCGGGCGGGTGCTGCATGCGGGACGGTGGTTTGTGGCGGTGCTTGCCGTATGCTGAAGGGTTGACGGCAGGCAGGGATCGCGATCACCGGGTTCTACGCATCGTGCGCTGGTTTCGCCGCCGCCGGATGCGGCGTTTCGAACGCACGTTTCGCATCACCGCCGCCACGCGCGTGCTGGACGCCGGGGGCACCGCTATGAATTGGGAGTACCTGACCGTGCGGCCATGGCTGGTGATTCTGAATACCGGGCGGGAGGAGCGGGACGCGCCGGGAGTGACGTGGGTGGCGGGCGACGGCTGCTCCCTTCCCTTCCCCGATGGCGCGTTTGACATCGTGTTCAGCAATTCGGTGATTGAGCACGTGGGCGCGCCGGAGCGGCAGCAACTGTTCGCGCGAGAGATCGCGCGCGTGGGGCGGGCGTGGTGGGTGCAGACGCCGAACCGCTGGTTCCCGGTGGAGCCGCATCTGCTGACGCCGTTCCTGCACTGGCTGCCGGCGGGCACGCGCGCCTGGATGGCGCGGCGGTTCACGGTGTGGCAATGGGTGACCAGGCCGTCGGCGGACCGGCGGGAGTTTTATATCGAGCATTTTCTCAATGACGTCCGGCTGCTGGGCCCGGCGGAAATGCGAGCGCTTTTCCCCGGCGCCCGGCTGGTTCGCGAGCGATTCGCCGGGCTGACAAAGTCGCTGGTGGTGGTGAGGGAGGAGGCCGATTAAGAATCGGCTGCAGGACGGCAGGCAGGGCATGGCCCTGCCCCACGTCGGAGCCTGGGAACGGGCTAACCCTGCTACCCTGATGTTTTAATGACTGATCGTAAGTTGCGGGTAATCCCGCTGGGCGGGCTGGGCGAGTTCGGCATGAACTGCATGGCCCTGCAGTTTGGCGATGACATCATCGTCATTGACGCGGGAATGATGTTCCCCGAAGCCGAGTTGCTGGGCGTCGACGTGGTGACGCCGGATTTCACGTTCCTGGAGCAGAATCGCGAAAAGGTTCGCGCGCTGGTGCTCACGCACGGGCACGAGGACCACATCGGCGCGGTCCCGTTCCTGATCAGCGAGCTGGACATCCCGGTGTACGGCACCGCGTTCACGCTGGCGCTGGTGGAGCGCCGCCTGGAAGAGCACGAGCTGCTGGACCGCGTGAAATTCCACAAGGTGAAGCCGGGCGAGCGCATCGAGATTGGCCCGTTCTCCATCGAGTTCATCCACGTGACGCACTCCATTGTGAGCGCGGTGATGCTGGCCATCACGACGCCGCTGGGGGTGGTGATCCACACCGGCGATTTCAAGGTGGACCCGACGCCCATCGACAACATCCCTTTCGATCTGCACACGCTGGCCGCTTATGGCAAGCGCGGCGTACTGCTGCTGATGTCCGATTCCACCAACGTGGACCGGCCCGGCTACACCGAAAGCGAGCGCGCGGTACAGCCGCGTCTGGAGGACATTTTCAATCGGGCCGAGCGGCGGCTGGTGATTTCCTGCTTCAGTTCTTCCATCCACCGCTTGCAGGGCGTGCTGGATCTGGCGGCTGAATATGGCCGCAAGGTGGCGCTGCTGGGGCGCAGCATGCTCACCAGCACGGAGATTGCGCACAACCTGGGCCTGCTGCGCGTCCCCGACAACATTCTGCTGCGGCCGCAGGACATCATGCAGGCCGCGCCCAACAAAGTGGCGGTGCTGGTTTCGGGGACGCAGGGCGAGCCCATGTCGGCGCTTTCGCGCGTGGCCGTTGACAACCACAAGAACCTTACCGTGGAGCCCGGGGACACGGTGGTGCTGAGCGCGCGCATCATTCCAGGAAACGAAAAGGCGATTTACCGGATGATCAATCATCTGGCCAAGCGCGGGGCGGAACTTATCTATGGGCAGATGAATCCGCCGGTGCATGTCTCCGGACACGGCAGCGCGGAAGAGCTGCGGCTGGTTTTAAACCTGGTGCGTCCGCGCTACTTCCTGCCGGTGCACGGCGAATACCGGCAACTGGCGAAGCACGCCTCGCTGGCGTCGCACCTGCGCGGGTCGGGGCTGGAACAGAGCTTCGTGCTGGAGACGGGCGATTCGCTGGAAATCGACAATATGGGCGCGCGCAAGGGCGAGAAGGTGACGGTGGGGCGCGTGTGCATCGATTCGGGAAGCCTGGACGATGTGGTGGAGGATCTGGTGATCCGCGACCGGCGCCATTTGTCCGAAGACGGCTTCGTGATTCCGATTATCGCCATCAACAAACACACCGGGCGCAGCGAAACGCTGCCGGAGATTGTGAGCCGCGGTTTCGTTTCGTTCGAGGAAGAGGGATCGGGGCTGTTGCAGGAGGCCCGCCAGGTGGTGTCGCGCACGCTGGAAACTTCCACGGCGGAGGAGCGCGGGGATTGGGGAGTCATGAAGGAGAAGGTGCGCGCGGATTTGAAGCGGTTCCTGAGCAAGCAGACGTCGAGAAGGCCGTTGATTACGCCGGTGATTTTGGAAGTTTGACGGCGGGGGCGTGGCCACATGACCCGGACTCTTCCGGCAGCGGCGTTTTATGGGAGTCGGCGAGCAACAAATCCGACATGGCGACCACCCATCAAATGTGAAACTCCCCATAGCCCGACTTACGGCCCGCGTCGGCACATTCGCGATTCGGGCGTCGTCGGGCCATATGGGTGCCCCGAGAACGTGCTTTCCGCGCTCCGTGCGAGGCGCAGCAACGTCAGGGACGCCGGACACCGCTTCGTAAGGGTCTGTCCCGCCCCGATGCTGCCGCCCATTATGCCGGCCGCTTCTGCGTCACGCCCGCGCCCGCTTCCCCGCTTGCTATCCGGGTTGCTATCCTCACGGTGTTCTACCGAATCCTGAACGTGGAGTCTGATTTATGGCGCTTCTGGCCGAAAGCCTCGTTGAGGAGTGGCTCAATCGCAGCGGCTTTTTTACTATGCGCGGGATCAAACACGGAGTTGGCGAAATGGATTTGCTGGGCATCCGCCGAGAGCCAGGCGGCTCGATAACAGGCTGGCATGTCGAGGTGCAGGCCAGCTTTCGGCCGATCGGCTACATAGCAAAGCTCACCACCGATCTCGCCGGGAAAGCGGACAAGAAACGTTCCCGCACGTCCGCTGTTGCGCGTTCCCCTAATGAAGTGGAAGCGTGCGCGCGAGACTGGGTACGTGCCAAATTCCATGCCGCTGACAAGACGCGGCTTCGCGAAACGCTCTGGCCGGGTGTCGCCTGGTCATATCACCTTGTTCACGCTGTCGTGCGTGAGCCTCGGAAATTAGCTGTATTTGAGAGTGAAGCCGTGAAGTGTCACCCGTTCCAAGAGGTCTTATCAGAACTCCTGGGGCACGGCGCAATGGCTTTTTCCGGCTCCGCGGGCGGCGACCTGGTCGAGATAGTCGGTTACTACAGCGCACATGTGAGAACCGCCAGTTAGTGGGATAATTAACCCATGCTGACTGCGTATATCCGGGCAGCCATGCGTCAGGCCCACTACGAGATCGTGGAGGATGACGGGTCGTTCTATGGCGAAATCCCCGCCGTCCCGGGCGTATGGGCGAACGCCCGCACCCTGGAGGCTTGCCGCGAGGAGTTGGAAAGCGTGCTGGAGGGATGGGTGCTCGTGAACATTGCCGATCATTCCCCGATTCCGGACATCGACGGCAACCGCATTGAGATCCGCCAACTCGCCTGAATGCCCGCGATTGGCCCAATCAAGCGGAAAGAGCTGATCGCATTCCTCCGTCTGCTGGGCTTCGAGCCGCCCGTGTCGGGCGGCGATCACCAATACATGAAGGGACGCGGAAGGAAGCTTCGCATGCCAAATCCTCACGCGGAGGACATCAGTCGCGGGCTGCTGGCGCGCATCCTTCGGCAAGCCGGGATCGAGCGGGACGAATGGGAAGGCCTTTAGTACGAAACGCTGCCGGAGATTGTGAGCCGCGGTTTCGTTTCGTTCGAGGAAGAGGGATCGGGGCTGCTGCAGGAGGCCCGCCAGGTGGTGTCGCGCACGCTGGAGACTTCCACGGCGGAGGAGCGCGGGGATTGGGGAGTCATGAAGGAGAAGGTGCGCGCGGATTTGAAGCGGTTCCTGAGCAAGCAGACTTCGAGAAGGCCGTTGATTACGCCGGTGATTTTGGAAGTTTGACGGGGGGCCCGACTTAAGTTCCGTCAGCCCGCGAAGCAGAAGCAGTTGCCATCCGGATCGAGCACGATAAACGCGGACGCTCCCCAGGGCTCCTTTTTCAGGGGATGGCCAAATTCCACACCCGCAGCTTTGTATTCCGCGAACAGACCCTGGATGTTCTCGACGTCGAAAAAGGCCGACAACAGTCCCTCCTCCCGTTCGCGGACTTCACGAGTGATGACCGGCTCGTGGACGAAGCGCAGATGCAGACGAGCGGCGCCGCGGCTAACCGAGGCGTAGAACGGCGGATGGCCGTGCAGAAAATCGATCGCGAAGCCGAGCTTGTCGCGAAAGAAGGCCGCCGAGGTTTGCACATTCGAGACGAACACCACAGGCAGGGCTCCCTTAAGCGCCGGGGGGCCTGTGGGCACATGCCGCACCTGCTTGGGGGTCATGGAAAGTCCGGATTTGAGTGCCGCCCAGCTCTCATACCCCGCTTCCAGCGCGATGATCTCTTGCGCCTCACTGAGCGGGAACTTTAACGCCAGCGCCTCTACATCGGTCAAGTTCCGGTAACGGGGCAGGTTCCTGATCCGTCCGCCGACGGAATAATTGCCTGCACGGTGCCAACGGACCAGCAGCTTGGCCTGTTTTCTGAGATTGTCGAAGTTCGCCATACACACCTCCAGTGGATTGGTGTAGGCGGGCTTTGCCCTTTCGGCGACGCACGTACCGGAGCGCCCTACGGTGGACCTTCTAATGATGAAATCCCATGCAGGTTGGTGTCAAGCGGCGTCGCTGGTCCCGGTTCGCTGATGGGTACCCGAGCCGCTATTTCGCCTCCGCCGTCAGCCTGGCCTTCTGTTCCGCAATCCATTTATCGGTGCGGGCATCCAGCAGGTCGAGCGGAAGAGCGCCACCGTTGATCATCTCGTCGTGAAAGGCGCGAATATCGAACTGCGCGCCCAGCGCGTTTTTCGCGCGCTCGCGGAGTTCGCGGAATTTCAACTGGCCGAGCTTGTAGGCGAGCGCCTGCGCCGGCCAGGCGATATAGCGATCCGTCTCCGACTGGATGGTCGGTTCGTCGATGGCGCCGGATTTGCGGAAGTACTCCACAACCTGGTCGCGCGTCCAGCCTTGCGAATGGATTCCCGTGTCCACCACCAGCCGTACGGCGCGGAACAGTTCCGACGTGAGGCGGCCGTAGTCCGAGACGGGGTCCTGATAGAAGCCGACGTCCTTCCCGAGCTGCTCCGCATACAGCGCCCAGCCCTCGGTGTACGCGGTGAAGCCGAGACCGTGCTGGCGGAATTTCGGCAGGCCGGTGAGCTGCTGATTCACCGATAGCTGCAGGTGGTGTCCGGGGACGCCTTCGTGATAAGCCGTGGCCTCGTCGTCGACCATCGACCGCTCCGCGAAGTTCGACGTGGCGACGACAACCCGTCCGGGCCGCTTGCCGTCCGGAGTGCCAATCACGTAGTGGGTTGCCGCGGCGGCCTGAAACGCGGGGATGGCCTCGACGGTGACCGGCGATTTGGGGAGCAGAGTGAAGAGCTCGGGGAGTTTGGTCTCCATCTGCGCAATGTAACGGCGAAAATCGTCGAGGATCTGCTCCGATGACGTGGGAATGTATTTCGGATTGGCTTTCACGGCCGCGCGGAATGAGGCGAGGTCCGGGTACCCCTGCTTTTTGGCGATGGCCGTCAACTCGCCCTCAATGCGCTCGACTTCCCGGAGCCCGAGCTGGTGTATCTCGGCGGGCGTCATGTGCGTGGTCGTGCGCGAGTAGATCGCGTTCCGATAGCGCTCCTGGCCGTCCGGCAGAGAGGTTATAGCGAGAGCGGTCCGGCCGTACGGCACATATTCCGCGCGAAGAAATGCCGCAAAGTTCTTATAGGCGGGAATGACCTCGGCGTTGACGGCCTCGGTGATCTCCTGGGTGAGACGTTGCTGGTCCTGCGGGGAGATGGATGCAGGGTATCGCTTCGCCGGGATCAGGAACGGATCCTCCTCGATGATGCCCTCGCACTGCACGGGAAGTTTCTCCAGCAGGAAGCGAACGGGCATCAAATGGTCCTTCCGGCCGGCGCGAAGCACCTCGGCGGTCTGGCTCAGGACGCGGGGGATTTGGTGCAGACGGGCGATGTAGTCCTCGTAATGCCTGACGGAATCGAGCGGGACCGACAACGGCAGATCCGCGAGGCTGGTATGAATGCCGTTCTGCTGATTGACCGGCATTTCGTACTCTTTGAGATCGAAGTCGGCAACGCGTTGCTGGAGGACACGAATGAGGAGGTCGTGGGAGAGCTGATCCTGATCGGAAAATCCGGAAGTGGGGATGGCTTCGATGCGGGCGAGAAACGCCTGGTCGGTCTTATGTCGCCGGGCGATGGCGTCGAGCGAATAATCGCCGAGCTTGTCGTTGTAACGGTAGTCGCCAAAGGCAGTAGCGCGTTGTGGAAAGTTGACCAGATCGGACTCGTACTGCTCGTCAAAAGGGCGTTCTGGGCGGAGACGCGTTCGGCAACTGGCGCGGGGCTTTGCGCGAACGGTGAGGCCGCCGCGAGGACCATGAGAAGGAAGCTCTGTGAGATGCGCATCGTTTCCGCAGGTTACCAAAGGCCACGGCAGGCGGTAGAATCAGAGGAATCCGGTGGAACTCGTGAAGCTCGGGATCGTAGTCGCTTTCCTGCCCGCCTGCCTGCTGCCCGGCCAGAATCAGCCCGCCGCGCCCGCGTTCAACCTGACCGATCTGGGGCTGCTGCCTGGCGCGAAGATCAGCCAGGCGACCGCTATCAGTGATTCTGGAATCGTCACCGGCTATAGCGGGTCCGCTTTCAGTGTGTCGAACGGCAATAATGGCGGGAGGGCTTCGGGCAGCGCGCAGGGCTTCATCTATTCGAATGGGGTGATGTCGGGCATCAGCGGAGCGACCGCGGTGAACGGGTCTGCCGCCGCGTGGGTGCTTCCGCTGGGAGTGAGCGACTCCGGCGAGCTGGCGGGCGACGCGGAAAGTCCCGGAGCGTTCCAGCCGATCCGGTTCGTTTACGAGAACGGCGAGTATCAGACGCTGACCCTGCCCACCGCCATTTATTTTTTTGCAATGAACAACGCCGGGCAGGTGGCCGGCGGCGGAGACCTGACACCCGGACTCGTGGCGCCGTGCATCTGGCAGAACGGGGTGGTGACCACGCTGCCAGTGGCCGGACACTCGGGCTGGGCGCAGGGGATCAGTTCGAACGGCGAGATGGCGGCGGGGGACAACTTCACGGAAAGTCTCAGTGGCCCGGCGGCCTACGTATTGCCCATCGTCTGGACAAACGGACAGCCGCAACTGGCCGCGCTGCCATCGGGGTTTGACAATGGAGCGGCCACTTCGGTTAACGATACCGGGCAGGCCGCGGGTCTGGTGTTCCAGGCCAACCAGGCAGGGTACAACTTCCTGGAGGCCGCCACCACCGCGCCTCCCACCAGCGCGGTTATCATGACCGGCGGGAAGACGACGCTGATTCCCCCACTGCCTGGCGCGGTTGCCAGCCTGGCCATGGGCATTAACGATAACGGCTGGGTGGTTGGCTACGGCATTGACGACGCGACTGACTTCTACGAGGTTGAGTACCTGGGCGGCTACAACGCCGTGGTTCCGGCGAACGCGGACCGGCACGCGTTTCTGTGGGTCGGGGGCTCGACGTACGACCTGACCTCATTGGTGGCTAACGCGCCCGGATGGCAACTCACTTCCGCGCTGGGGATCAACAGCTCCGGCCAGATTGTGGGATCGGGCCTGATCGGCGGGGAGCAGCATGCGTACCTGCTGACTCCGATATCGAGCGTCCTTCCGCAGTTCGCATTTGGGGGCGGTTGGTATTCGGCTCTGTATTTCACCAATCTGACGGGGTCGCCGGTTTCGTTTCCGGTGAATTTCGTCAGCAGTGCAGGGACGGCGCTGGACGTACCATCCGTGGGGGGATCGACCGAGCAGGTGAATCTCGCCGCGAACGGCACGGCCATTATTGAGGCGCCCAATGCAGGCAGTCTGGTTCAGGGATACCCGGCATTCACTCTTCCCGACGGAGTGTTCGGCTACGGGGTGTTCCGGCAAAGCGCGGCGGGGCGGGCGGATCAGGAAGCGGTGGTGCCCTTGTCCGATGCGGGGGCCACTTCGAACACGCTCACATGGGACGACACGAACCTGATTACCGCGGTGTCGGTGGTTAACCCGAGTGCCACCGCCAACACCGCGGCGGTGACGCTGTGGGACCAGAACGGCGCCATGATCGGAACCTCTTCGATCACCCTGCCGCCCAACAGCAAAACCGCGGCGACGTTGCGCAGCCTGCCCGGACTGAGCGGCATGGTGGGGCAGCGAGGCTCCGCGCAATTTTCAGTGTCGAGCGGAAGCGTGGCGGTGCTGGGACTGCGTTTCGATGGGCCGGCTTTTACTTCCATCCCGACGACGACCAGCAGCGCGGTGGCGAGTTCGAGGTCCAGTGTCCTTCCGCAGTTTGCGTTTGGCGGCGGGTGGTACTCGGCGCTGTATTTCACCAACCTCACCGGGTCTCCGGTTTCCTTTCCGGTGAATCTGGTGAGCGACGCGGGGACGCCGTTGGCCCCACCTGTGCAGGTGAGCCTGGCGGCAAATGGCACGGTGATTATCGAGGCGCCCAATGTGGGCGATCTACAGCAGGGGTATGCGGCGTTCACTCTGCCCAGCGGGGTGTTCGGCTATGGAGTGTTCCGGCAGAGCGTGGCGGGGCGGCCGGATCAGGAAGCGGTGGTGCCATTGTCCGATGCCGGGGCCACTTCGAACACGCTCACGTGGGATGAGACGAGCCTGATCACCGCGGTGTCGATCGTCAACCCGAGTTCCACCGCCACTACCGTGGCCGTTACGCTTTGGGACGAGAGCGGCAAGGTGATTGGAACCTCATCGGTGGCGCTGCCGGCCAACAGCAAAACGGCGGCCACGTTGCGCAGCCTGCCAGGACTTAGCGGCATGGTGGGGCTGCGGGGCTCGGCGCAGTTTTCGGTAAAGGCCGGAAACGTGGCCGTGCTGGGGCTGCGTTTTGACGGGCCGGCCTTTACTTCTATCCCGACGACGACTCCTCCGGCGGGCGCGGCATTTGCGGCGACGCGTTCTTCTTTGGCGCGGTAACTGGTATGGCAGCGCATGGCGCTGCCCCACATCGGTGACCTGGCCTGGCACATCGGCGCGCGGTAACCTGGCCTGGCAGCGCATGGCGCTGCCCCACAGCGGCGGGGAAATTGGTGCTTGTTCCAGCTATCCCCAGCCGAGCAGCAGGACCTTCGCGGCTTGCACGCAGAGCGCTGCCACGTGTTTCGATTCGGCCGCAAGGCCGCCGATGGCCGCTTCGGCATCCTCCGCGCGAAGGGCCTTTACCTCGGCACGGGTTTTCCCGATTAGCGACTCGGTGAACGCCGACGCCGTGGCGATGGACGCCGTGCAGCCGCGCACGCGATACCGCACCTCGGCAATGCGGCTGTCCTGGACGCGCGCGTACAACACCAGCGTGTCGCCGCAAACGGGGTTCTCCACGCTGGCCACGATCGCCGGAGGGGATGGCAGCTCGCCCACGTTGCGCGGGTTCTGGAAATGATCGAGGAAGGTTTCGTTGTACACGTGCTCCACTATAGTATTGCGGCTTTCATGCGACGGATTCTGCTCGGCCTTATCCTGCTGATTCTCTACGGCTCGCTGTATCCGTGGCATTTCACGGGTTCGCCCGGAGCGGTGCTGGCGTGGCCAGACCCGCTGGATCGCGACGATGTGCTGGTGAACGTCCTGCTCTACATCCCGCTCGGCGCATGCGCGTATCTGGCGTGCGGGAGATGGCGGCGGATGAGATTTGTCGCGCCGGTGGCACTGGGACTGGTGTTATCCCTGAGCATCGAGCTGCTGCAGGTCTTCGAACCGGCGCGAACTTCCCAGGCTTCGGATGTTCTGACCAACGTTATCGGCGCGGCGCTGGGGATGGCGATTGCCGCGCTCATCCCCGCGCGTCCTTCGCCCGAGTTGTTTCTGCTGGCGTGCTGGACCGCTCACCTGCTGTTTTTCGTTTCCTGGCGGTGGCCGGTGGAGTGCGTGGGATGGCTGATTGTGGCAAGCGCGGCCATGCCGCAACGGAGCTTGCGCTGGCGCGTACCCATCGCCGCTGTGTGTTATTTGGCCATCCTGTTTCGCGGGCTTGCGCCCTTCAAGCTGGTTCCCGAGGCCACGCGATTTGACTGGGTGCCCTTCGGCGGTTTTCTGGCCGCGGACTGGGCACAAGTGATACCGGTGATGGTGATCAAGATGTTCTGGTATGGCGCGGCGGTGTGGGTGCTGCGGCGCTTGAATCTTTCATGGACCATGGCCGGCTCCGCTGCGGCCATCTTCCTGTTGGCGATTGAAGTGGCCCAGCGGCACATCCCGCCGCACGGCGCCGAGATCACCGATCCATTGATGGCCGTGCTGCTCGCCGCGGCCTTTGCCGCGATTCCGTCATTGATGGTGGTTGCAGGGGTGATCCGGCGCGATGGGCGGATTCTGATTTGCCAGAGAAAGCGCGACGGCCGACATGCTCTCAAGTGGGAGTTTCCCGGGGGGAAGGTGGAGAAGCACGAAACGCCCACGCGCGCGCTGGTGCGGGAGTTGCGCGAAGAGCTCGGTATCGAAGCGCGGGCCGGGAGAGAACTGGCGCGTTACGAATACCGGTATCCGGCGGGCTCGCCGTTCGTGCTGTTGTTCTATGAGATCGCCGGGTTTGCCGGCGAGCCCGAGAACAGGATCTTCGAACAGATGCGGTGGGAGGAACCGGCGCGTCTTGCCGTCTACGATTTTCTCGAGGCCGACGTCCGGTTCCTCCAGGAATTGAAGTGAACCGCGGTTAGATGTCGTAATACAACGCGAACTCGTAGGGATGCGGCCGGAGCCGGATCGCATCCGCCTCGTTCTTGCGCTTGTAGTCGATGAAGGTTTCGATCAGCTCTTCGCTGAATACGTCGCCCTTGAGCAGAAACTCGTGATCTTCTTCGAGGCAGTCGAGGGCTTCCTCCAGCGATGAGGGCATCGACGGAACGGTCTTGAGCTCTTCGGGCGAAAGATCGTAGATGTCCTTGTCGAGGGGTTCGCCGGGGTTGATTTTGTTGGCCACGCCATCGAGGCCCGCCAGCAGCATGGCCGCGAACGCCAGATAGGGATTGCACGAAGGGTCGGGCGGACGGAACTCCACGCGCTTTGCCTTCGGGCTGGCCGAATACATGGGGATGCGGCAGGCGGCCGAACGATTGCGGCGCGAATACGCCAGATTCACCGGCGCCTCATAGCCCGGCACCAGACGCTTGTAGCTGTTGGTGGTGGGGGCGATGATGGCGGAAAGCGCGCGGGCGTGCTTCAAAAGGCCGCCAATGTAGTGCAGACCGAGCTCGCTGAAGCCCGCGTAGCCGTCGCCGGCGAAGAGCGGCTTGCCGTCCTTCCAGATGCTCTGGTGGGTGTGCATGCCGCTGCCGTTGTCGGTGAAGAGCGGCTTGGGCATGAAGGTGACGCTCTTGCCCGCGTTGTACGCCGTGTTGCGGATGACGTACTTGTAGATCATCATGTTGTCGGCCGACTTCAACAGGGTGTCGAAGCGCTGGTCGATTTCGCACTGGCCGCCGGTGGCCACTTCATGGTGATGGCACTCGATGTTGAGCCCGCATTGCATCATGGTCTTCACCATTTGCGAGCGCAGCGCCTGGTAGTGATCGGTGGGCGGCACCGGGAAGTACCCTTCCTTGTAACGCGGCCGGTAACCGAGGTTGGCGCCTTCGCGGCCGGAGTTCCAGCGGCCCTCTTCGGCGTCGATGAAGTAGTACCCGGAATGCTGGTTCTGATCGAAACGAACGCTGTCAAAAACGAAAAACTCTGCTTCCGCGCCGAAGTAGGCGGTGTCGCCGACGCCGGAGTTCTTCAGATATAACTCGGCCTTCTTGGCGATGGAACGAGGATCGCGGATATAGCGCTGGCGGGTGATGGGATCGATGGCGTCGCCGACCATGACCAGCGTTTTCGACTCGGCAAAGGGATCGATGAACGCGGTCGCCGGGTCGGGAACGAGCAGCATGTCGCTCTCGTTGATAGCCGCCCAGCCGCGGATGCTGGATCCGTCCATGCCGAAGCCGTCTTCGAACGAGCTCTCGCTGAGCTCGCCAATCGGGTAGGAAACATGCTGCTGGATACCGGGGATGTCGGTGAAACGAAGATCGAGCTGTTCGACCCCCTGGTCCTTGACCAGTTTCAATACGTCGTGCGGTGTTTTAGCCAACTTGGCCCTCCTTCATGGGATTCGAAACCTGCGTTTCTTAATAAAATTTTTATGCAATCAGGGTACATGGGGGCGAAGGCGCAAGGAAGCAAAAAGTTTCTATTGCGCCGATAAAGAACATCTTACCCTGGCGCGATGCCGTTTCGGGCCCGCGGCGGCCACCGGCGTTGCTTTCTAACCAAGCACTTAAGGGCCAACGGGACGGCGGCACGGCGGTTCCGCGCCAGGGCGATGAAAGCCGGCGGGACTGTGCTATTTTACGTGTTACGACTTCAACAACAGGGGCCTGATGAGATGAAGCTTGCGGGATTCCTGCTCCTGCTGGCCGGGTGGGGACTGGTGCTGGCTGCGCTGGCATTGCTCACCTCGCCATCGCCGCGCACGGCGTTCGTGCTGGCCGGGGTTGGGGTTGAAGTGCTCGGGCTGGTGCTGGTGGTGCGCACCCACCAGATCCCCCACGGAGAAAAAGAGCGGGGATGAGCGACGCGACAACCGCATTGTCCATCCTGTTCATTCTTCTGACGCCCTTGGCCGGCGCCGGTCTCGCGCTGATTAACGCGGGGCTGATCCGCTCGCGCAGCGCGGCGCACTCGATGCTGGCGTCTTTGTGCGCGGTGGCCATTGCGGCCATTGTCTACTTTGTGTGCGGCTTCGCGTTCCAGGGTTACAGCGGGGGGCCGGCGCATGTGTTCTGGATCGCCGGCAAACCGTGGGACTGGCTGGCGGCCGGACCGCTCTTCCTGCGCGGCATCGCGCTGAACGGCTCGCCGACGTCGCTGGTGGTGTTGCTGGAGATGCTGAGCGTGGGCCTGGCCGCGCTGATCCCTTTGGGCGCGGGCGCGGAGCGATGGCGGTTGAGCGCGAGCTGCCTTTCCGCGGCGGTGCTGGCCGGATGGACATGGCCGTTGTTCGCGCACTGGGCGTGGGGCGGCGGCTGGCTGGCGCAACTGGGGATCAACTACGGCCTGGGCCGCGGTTTTGTGGACACCGGAGGCGCCGGGGTGATCCAGGTGGTGGGCGGTTTCACCGCGCTGAGCGTTACGTGGATTCTGGGGCCGCGACGCGGGCGCTACGCGCTGCATGGCATGCCCACGGCCATCCCCGGCCATAATGCCGTATTCGTTTTGTTCGGCTGCCTGCTGGCGTGGGTGGGATGGATTGGCCTGAATTCCGCGGGCGCGCTGCTGTTTGCGGGCGTGGAGCCGGGCCGGGTGGTTCTGGTGGCCGTGAACACGACGCTGGCGGCCGGCGCGGGCACGCTGGTTGTGGTGCTGATCACGCGCTTGCGCTACGGCAAACCGGATGCTTCGCTCAGCGCGAACGGCTGGGTTGGAGGATTGGTGGCCTGCAGCGCCGGGTGCGCGTTCCTGACGCCGGTGGCAGCCGCCGTCACCGGGGTGATTGCCGGCGCGCTGGTGGTCTTCGCGGTGGAGCTGCTGGAGTTGCACCTCTCTGTGGACGATCCCGCTGGCGCGGTTTCGGTGCATGCCGTGGGCGGCTTATGGGGGTTGCTCGCGGTGGGCTTGTTCGGCCATTTCCCGGTAGCGCCCGGTGGCGGCGACCAGTGGCTGGCGCAGGTGATTGGCGTAGCCACGCTGCTGGGCTTCGTGTTGCCGCTGACGTACGGCGTGAACCGTCTGCTGAACCGCTTCGCACCGTATCGCGTGGCCGGCGAGGGCGAGCGCCAGGGGATGGACCTGTTCGAGCTGGGCGCGGGCGCGTATCCGGATTTCGTCACCCACGGAGACGAGTTCGGGCAGCGGTAGTGAGCTAATATCGTCGTCAGTGGATCGTCGGGATTTCCAGAAGCTCTCCAGACTCCGGCTTCGCGAAGCGACCGCGCTCATGAAGCTCCGGTTGCCGGATGGGGCTTACTACATGGCTGGCTATGCGGTTGAGTGCGCTTTGAAGGCGTGTATCGCAAAGAGGACCCAGCGGCATGAGTTTCCAGACAAGAGAAGAGTCGACGCAAGTCACACGCATTTTACGCGGCCCATAACCTGATCCAGCTTCTCAACGAGGCAGAGCTCAAGGCGGTAATTGCGGGTCGCGCACGAGACGATGTTGAGTTCAGGCAGAATTGGGACCTCGTACAATTGTGGTCGGAGCAGAGCCGCTATGCAGTGCATCGAACAGAAGAAGCTCAGGCGCTCCTGAAAGCGATAAATGACCGTAAGCATGGAGTACTTGCATGTATAAAACGGCACTGGTAGAACGCGATCTCTCGCAGGGTGCGGAGATTGTTCGAATCCTTGAAGAAGCCCGCATGCGCGTCAAGGTCGCGTTGTGGGTCAACCTGGATGAGTTCAATGACTGGCGGCTGGTCCTTGCATCCAGAGAATTTGACAAGGCCGGACCTCGCGAGAAGTATGGGATTTTGCATCGGGTGTTGGAAGAAGCAGGCATCCCGTACGAGCTAACGCCCGTCTTCATGATTCTCAGAATGGACGACCCTTTCATTCGGGATTTGCGCCGCGTCTTCGCCAAAGCCGCGAGCGTGGAGGGCATGCGCCTCGGGGGTCAGACTATCGGCGGTCGCGGCCTCGATGACGCATACGTCTATCGAATCTCGTGAGGTTTGCTTGCGAAACAAATGCCATGCGTATTACTCCAACACGAATCGCGTATCTGAAAAGGATGCTAAAGAGACTTGAGGGCGGGGACGCGAGGATTCGGCACCTGATCTCGTCCGCCGAATTAAGTGCGGCGGACAGGCAGCTCAGGATCGATCTGCTCTCTAAGGCCGGGGACGAGGCGGTTGAGCAGCTGCGGACCTATGCAGTTGACGGAGGGACGAAATACTCCGACATGGCAGAGCGCCTGGCAACACGGACAAGCGTGAGGGTTCAGGACTCTCCAGCGGAAGTACTGAGGCGGGAACGAGATCAGCGCTAAGTCGTCACCTCCCGGGGGCTCGCTTCACGACCGTTTCGCCACCCAGATGAGCAGCCCGAAGACGATGATCGGGATCAGCGCCATGCCGATGTAAAACAGGATCTTGCGGAACAGTGGCGATTTGCGCTCTTTCCAGTCGTGCAGCTCGGCGCGTTCGGCTACCCCCACCTGGTCCTGATGCTGCAGGTCCCAGGCCATTTCCTTGGCGCTGGCGTAGCGGTTGCGCGGTTCGCGCTCGAGCGCGCGATAGATGATTTCCTGAAGCTCGGGCGAAACGGACGGGTCCACCTCGCGCGGCGGAACGGGGTTGTTCAGCAGGCGGTCGTTCATGATGGCGAACGCGTTGGGCCCGCGGAACGGCACCTGGCCGGTGAGCATTTCGTAGAGCATGACACCCAGCGCGTAGATGTCGCTACGGCCGTCGCCGCGCTTGCCTTTCACCTGCTCGGGAGAGATGTAATCAGGCGTTCCCATCACCTGCGACAGCTTGGCGAACGTCAACCGGCGCGAGCCCTCCTTGCCGGCGATTCCAAAATCGATGAGCTTGATGGTGTCGCCGGGGCCCACCATGATGTTCTCGGGCTTGAGATCGCGATGCACCACGCCGTGGGAGTGGATGTACTCCAGCGCTTCGGCGATGCCGAGAGTGATGCGCAAGGCGCGCTCCAGGGGAAGCTTCTTCTGCTCAATCAGGATCTTGCGGAGCAGTTGGCCATCCACCCACTCCATCACCATGTAGACGCGGCTGTGGCCGTCGGGGGACATCACCTTCATCACGTGGGGATGGTCCAGCGCGGTGCCGATTTCCTGTTCGCGCTGAAAACGGTCGAAGAGCACGGGGTCGCACTCCATTTCGGGGTGCGGGATTTTAATGGCCACCGCAACGCCGGTATCGATATCGACGCCGCGAAAAATGGAGGCCATACCGCTGCGCGCGACCAGACTTTCGATGCGGTAGTGGTCGAGGGTGTCGCCGGGATGGAGGGCAGTCATGAGTTGCGCGGGGTCTGGCGTTCAGCGGGTCCGTGGGCGGGTTCAGCCGGGCAGTTTGTAAGGCCTCCCACGGTACATGCCAACGCGCTCGACGCTTTTGACGCGAATGAGCTGAATGCTGATATTATCACCACCGTCACGCTCGTTGGCAAGCGCCACCAGAGCGGCCGCCGCGGAGTGCAGGTCGGCCTCGCGACGGACGGCGGCGGCCATGTCGGCTCCAGTCACCGAACCGTGCATGCCGTCGGAACAGAGCAACAGCACATCGCCGGGCAGCACGTGACTTTCGTTGATTTCCGCGTTGGCGATCAGATCGACTCCCAGAGACCGGGTGAGGACGTTTCGGGTGCTGGATTCGGCCGCCTCTTTAGCGGTCAGCAGACCCAGCCGCACTTGTTCGTTCACGACGGTGTGGTCCCGGGTGAGCAGCGTGAAGTGGTTGCCGCGAAGGAGGTAACAGCGGGAGTCGCCGACGTGGGCCACTACGGCCCGGTCAAAACGGAGAGCGCAGACCACCAGAGTGGTGGCCATGCCGGTGCCGCCGGGACGCGCGGCGTGTCCGGCGGAATAAACATGTTCGTTGGCCGCCTGGACCAGACGGCGAATCAGCGCGGGATGAGCTTCGCCGGATGGCGCCCCGCGAAAGCCCGCCAGCAAAGTCTCCACGGCGCCGTGCGAGGCCACCTCACCGGCTTCCTGTCCACCCACGCCATCGGCCAGGGCGAACAGCCAGCCGCGAGTGCGCACCTCCAGAGCGTTCGCGGGCGCGGCATGGCCCACGTAATCTTCGTTATGATCGCGTACTTTTCCGCAATCGGAAACTTGCGCGAACTCGACCTCGAGCATAGAACCCCGGTGCAGGCGATCCATTCCAGCAACGCTGCTGACGCCATCCGGGGCGGATCTCGCTGCTCCGAACATGCCACCTCACCTTAAAAAAATGTGCGGACCGGACTAGCCGGCCCGCACTTCCTCATGCATGCCCGCTTGTTACTGTTTAGACGGAACGGGCCGCGGCGCGGTCCCGCACCATGGTCGTCCTCCCCTTGGTCTTACTCGATTTGATGAAGTAGATTCCACCGTATATGGCCCAGACACCCGCAATGCCCAGCGCGATCAGCGGCTCCATCTTGGTGCCGTACCCCATGAACGGACCGATCAGGTAGAACGCCATGCAGGCCAGGTTGGCCAGCAGGCCGAATATTGGAATGAACAGGTGCTTCAGCGCGCTGAACTTGGGATGCCCATGGTAGGCGACGATGCAGGTGAAGCAGCTCAGCATATACAGCAGGAACGTGCCGAAGTTGGACGCCAGCGTCATGGTCAGGAAGCTGCTGGGCAGCGCCGCCATTTTGTCGTGCGTCAGGTAACCGAAGCTGGACCAGATGTTCTGGGGCAGCGCCTTGATGGCGTCATCCGTGGGAGCGGCGGCGTCGCCGAAGTACATGGCCACGGTGATCACACCGATGACCGCGGAAATGGTGGCCAGCGTCCAGATGGCGCGGTGCGGCGTGAGGTTCTGGCTGTGCAGGGCGCCGTAGTGATCCGGCAGCTCCTCGTCCTTGCCCATGGCGTAGGTGACGCGGGCGCCGGTGTTGATGCAGGAGAGCGTGGTACCGATCAGCGCCAGGAACACGGTGAACGCTTCAATCAGCATGAAGGTCCGGCCGTTTCCGGGTCCGAGCAGCGCATCGCCCACCAGCACCATCATGTCGCCGATAGGCGCCGACGAGCCCTGCGCGGTGGCCATCGGGTACCCGCTGTTCAACAGATAGTTTGTAGCGAAGTACTCGAAAAGATAACAGAAGGCCCCCTGCACCAGCAGGGAGGTGATCACCGCGATGGGCACGTCCCGTTTGGCGTTCTTCGCTTCACCGCCCATGGCCGTGACGGATTCGAATCCGACCAGGATCAGGATGGCTACGGTGGCCTGAACGAAAGCCCAGCCGATATTGTGGACTCCGATCACCGAACCCGCGGTCGGATGGCTGACGAAGTTGCCCTGGGCGTCGGCATAGGGATAGCTGATGTGATAGGGCATGGGCTTGCCGGCCGCATCGAGCTGCGGCTGCGGAACCCCACCGGCATCACGCACGATGGTATCGGTGGCGGTGCCGTTGACCATCGTTTTGGTGGTCTTGAACTCGTAGTTGTAAGCTTCGCCGGAGCTGGAATCGAACTGCCAGGCGACGCTTCCCGGCGGGTGGTTGGCGCGATAGCCCAGGGCCATCACCGAGAAGACAATCAGCGCGCTGATCTGGATGACGTTGATGGCAATGTTCACCGATGTCGACCCGTTAACGCCCCGGTGAGCGATGTAAGCAATCACAAAAGCGAACACGATGGCGACGACGGCCATGAACAGCGGACCGGGATTGGTCGCGTTCATGAAGTTCGGCCACAGGGTTCCCGCCAGGTATCCGCAAAGGATTCCCATGACGCCCACCATCACACCCGGATAGATCCAGTAATACAAGTGCGAGCCCCATCCGATGATGAACTTGGCCACTCGCGCATAGGGCCACATCTTTTCATGGTTGAGGAACGATTGTTCTGCGAAGTAGTAGGAGCTGCCAGTACCCGGGTAGAGCTTGGCCATTTCCGCGTAACAAACCGCAGTCGCCAGGCACAGCAACAGGGCGACCACAATGCCGATCCACATCGACGGTCCCGTGGCGCCGGTTGCCGCCTGGCCCGCGTATGTCAGCCAAAGAAACGCTCCAGGCGCTATGAGCGCCATGGCGTTCATGGTAAGGCCGGTCAAACCCAAAGTGGGTTTCATCTCGGTGTTTTCTGCCATTCTTACTTCCTCCTGAACTTGGTGAGAGTCTGGGTCCAGGTGAGACGGGACCTGGAGCTGGCGGGACTGACTGACGGAGTCAACCCCCTGACTGGACGGAAACGATGCTTAGCAACCGAGAATACACGAAACTTATCTCCCGGTGAAGCAAAAAGTTTTATGGAGAGCCGAAAACAATTTCTATGCCCCCCCTCTGGTTCCATTAGTTCCATGGCGCGAACGAGCAGTCGCGCGCGGTTATCTCTTAGGCCCGAAGAAGCCGACCATGGCTATGGTTATGGTGTCCTGGCTCTTGGAAGAAGCAGGCACAGTACCAGCGTCGAAGAAATCCTCATCGGACCAGTCATGGCGGTACTCAAGGCGCGTCAGCACACCTTCGACCCATTTGTACTCGCCGGTGAACGTGAATTCCTTCAGGTGCTGCGGCGTTCCGGTGGAGAACCCGTCGGCGTCGCTGAAGTATTCAATACGCGGCGTGAAGGCTACCTTGCTGGTGGCCTGAATGTGCAGCGCCCCGGCGAGGCCCCACCACACGGCGGCACCCGGACCGATGTTCTTGTCCCGGCCGTAGTCGTAGTTGATGTAGGCGTTAGCCTTGCCAGGAGGGGTGATGTTCAGAACGGTATCGAAGAGGTTGCGGAAGCCGACGTTGGTGTTGTTGTGTTCCGGACCTACGTAGTAGTTGTTGGCCCAGTTCCACTTCGCGTACGTGATGGTGCCATTGAGGCCGATGGTCTTACCGCTGTTGTTGTCCTCGATATTGTTCCAGCCGTTCACTAACTGGACGCCGCCGGTAAAGCGCTTGCCGACCGGGAACGAGGTGCGGATGCCAAAGTGGTAGTAAGGGATGGCCCAGGCGAACAATAACGAACGCGAGTAGTTCCAATTGCCGTTCGATTCGATCACCTCGGCGCCGGCGGAAGTCGTGAATTCGCCGAAATCCACCTCAAAGCCTTTGGCCTTGGGCGGCTTGAAGCTCACGTACGCCTGCTCGAGATACTGGAAGATGTTCGGTTCGCTCTCGCTGGCGTGGATGATATCAAACGCTTTGCCGAAACCGAAATCCACCTCAAAGCCGACCGGATCGGGCGAATGGGCCATGGTCAGCTTGGCCATATTGAGGCTGAACTGCTCCGCCTGCACATCGAAATTGTAGAGCTGGTTGGTCCGATCAGAAGGACTGTTCAGGTTCTGACTGTAGTAGACATCAACCAGTCCGCTGAAATCGATCGGGCCGATAGACCACGTTGGCGTGGGCGCCGGGGCAGGAGCAGCCGCCGGAGCGGGTGTTGTCGAAGCCGGGGCGGGCGTTTGCGCCGGAGCCGCCGCGGGTGCCTGGCCGCTGTCAGTACTGGCTGGAGCTGCCTGACCCCAGGCTTGAATCGAGGCGCCGGCCAGGACCAGCGCGCACGCGGACACACTTATAGCTCGCAAGGACACCATTAATGTTCTCCTCGGAAAGTTTGGTCGAAGCGCGACGTGGGCTTTGATGAATCTTACGATTTCCTTATGTCTCAATCCAATCAAAAAATTGAATCATGGTGATCGAAACGTTTGGCTTGGGGCGTCCGTGCTTTAGGAGCATCATGCACTTAGCGAGATGAAGAAGATTGAAGCCGTCGTCCAGCCGCACAAACTGGACGACGTAAAAGACGCACTGCTGGGGATCGGAGTGGACGGGATGACCATTTCGGAAGTCCGCGGGCATGGCCGGCAGAAAGGCCATAAGGAGGTGTATCGCGGTCAGGAATACGAGGTGGCGTTTCTGCCCAAGATCAAGATCGAACTGGTGGTATCGGACGCCCGCATGGAGGAGGTAGCCAGAGTGGTGGGCGCGGCCGCGCGGACCGGACGGATTGGGGACGGCAAGATCTTCATTTGCGAGTGCACCGACGTTATTCGCATCCGCAATGAAGACCGGGGCGACGCCGCGCTATAAACCCGGGCGCACCGCTAACAGGCTGCTGAAAAAGCCCGAAAACCGCTTGTTTACACGCGCGGCTCGGAAACGTAGCTACGTGTTTGCAGGTGGTTGCCGAACCGCGACGGTTTTCAGCATCCTGCTAATGGCGGAAGTACAGGATCAGCATGATGATCAGCGCCACCATGACCACCGCGATGACCACGATGATGATGACGAGCGGCCCTTTGCCGGGTGCCGCGGAAGGCACGTAAGCGGCTGGTTCATCGATACGGGGAGCGGCCATGATCCCGGTATATTCGCTCGGCCCCTTGGGTGGCGCCGGAGTGCCCCCGGCCGGTGGATTAGGCACATGCGGCATTTCGAACAGGCCGGTCGCGCGGCCCGCGTAGGTAGGGTACTGCGCGGGAGGCGAGGGGGGCGGCGTTCCGCTGCTTTCGCCGGGGACGGATTTTCCAAACCACCTGGTAAACTCACCCGGTCCGTCGAAGGGCCGGTCCACGGGCGCTTTCGCTTCGGGCATGCGGCCTTGCTCGATCTCCTCGATTGGCAGCGAGCTGGAGGCCAGCGGCGAGGCGAAGAAGCGCGTAAACTCGCCGGGACCGGCATGGTCCGGGCGGTTTTGCGCGGGAGCGCTGTTCCACATGGACGCCGATTGATCCATAGCGGGCGGAGCCGGCGGAGGGGCGGGCGGAGCCGATGGCGGATTATATACCTGCACCTTTTGGCTGTCCGGCGTCTCAATCACCGGGCGCGACGGGGCTGAGGCAAACTGCGGCGTGGGCGGCGCGGCGCCGGGTGGTGGGGCGGCGGGCTGCAGCTCCCAGGGCAACGGCGGGTCCGCCGGACGTTCTCTCGCGGCCGCCTGCGGCGCGAATCCCGCCGGGTTATCCGACGGCGTGCCGGGGGGTGCGCCAAACAACCGCGAAAACTCGCCTGGCTCGTCCCCGCCCGCGGGCGGTGAAGGCTGGCCGATCGGACCGGATCCAAAGAGCTTGGAAAACTCGCTTCCGGCAGGGGCGGCTGGCGCAACCGGTACACGCGGCGTCGGTGGCGGTGCCGGGGACGGCGCCGGCGACGCGGGCCGGCTCGGTGAGCCGGTGAACATGCGGGTGAACTCGCCGGCCTCGATGCCGGGCGCCGCCGCCGCCGACGGCATTGCCTGAGGCGCTGGCGCGGGAGGAGGTGGAGCGGGAGCGCGAAACGAGGGCGGGGCGGGCGCCGGAGCTCGTGGCGGGGCGGGCTGCTGCTGGCTGGCCGAAGGGGGGCCGGACCCGAAGCGAACGGTGAACTCACCGGCGGCCGGCGCGGTTTCCACAAGAGGGGGCGGCGCAGGTCTGGGCGGAGGCGCCGTGGGACGAGCCATGGTCTCCGTGGACCGGGCATCCGGAAGGCGGCTCAGCCATGCCGGCAGTCCGTCAAAATCTTCCAGAACGGCGGTGACCACGTAAGGGGCAAACTCGTTGTCGTCCATGTCGAGGATGACCGGGTTTGCCGCGGCCATCAGGCTCCGGACCCTCTGCAGGAGGCTGGCGCGGGAAGGCGCGTCCATGCCGGCCAGAAGATGCAGGAAGACGGGCCGTCCGCCCGCCACCTCATGGGCTCGAAAGGTCTTGGGCTCGGCTTTCTGGACGAGCCGTTCCAGTTCGTACTTGCGATAGAAGCTCATTCCGGGGCCGCCAGTGTTATTATATTCGCACATGAAATGCGTTCCCGGTAGGGTGACGCCGCCGGCACGCTCGATTGTGCGGGTAAACTGAGAGGAGCCCGGCCCCGGGTTGTGCTGTCGCGGGCGGAGGATACCTGACGGATGAAGACTCTTTCGCGAGTGGTGTGGTCGGAGGGGATGCACCTCGGCCCGCATCACTTTCAGCTCCAGAGCCGCTATTTCGAAGACGTTATCCACTTCACCACCTCGAGCCTCTGGTTCGGCGACTACGGACTGATTGGCTGCCAGTTTGACGCGGAGGCGCTGCGCAACGGAACTCTCTCACTGATTCACGCGCGGGGCATCTTCCCGGACGGGCTCAGCTTTCATATGCCCGAGTGCGAGCCGCTGCCGGCGCCGCGCCGCGTGGCCGAGCTGTTCCCGCCCATGCGCGACACGGTGGACGTCCTGCTAACGGTGCCGTCCCGTTCCGAGCGCGGCGCGATTTGCGCGCTGACCCCGGAGGAAATTGGGCCGGGCGTGCGCTACATTGCCGAGCAGGCGGTGCGGCCCGACGAGAACACGGGCATCGACGAGAAACCGGTGCTGGTGGGGCGCAAGAACATCGAATTGAAGCTGGACACGGAGGTAACCGATCAGCAGGTAAAGCTTCCCGTGGGGCGGGTGCGCCGTGACGGCGCGGGCAACTTCATTCTGGATCAATCCTTTATCCCGCCGTGTCTGCGGGTGAACGCCAGCGACCGCCTGATGATTCTGTTACGCCGGCTGGTGGAGATGCTGGAAGACAAGGCGCGAACGGTGATCAAGCCCAAGGAGCTGGCGGCGGGCACCACTTCCGGGTTTTCCGCGCAGGGCATCAGCAACGCGTGGTTTCTGCATTGCGTTAATTCCAGCATTGGGCCGTTGCGGCACCTGTGCTTCGCCAAGCGGCCCCACCCCGAGGAAGTGTTCGTGGAGCTTTCGCGTCTGGCGGGGGCGCTGTGCACGTTCGGCCTCGATTCCCACCCCTCCACATTGCCGGCATACCAGCACGACAATCTGGCCGAGTGCATGGAGCAGTTGGAGTATCACATCCGCACGCACCTGGAACTGGTGGTGCCGAGCAACTGCGTGCCCATCGCGCTGAAGCCCGCCGCGCGGTATTTCTGGAACGGAGAGATTACCGATCAGCGGGTGCTCAGCCGCTCGCGGTGGATTTTCGCCATCCAAACCAAGCGCATTGGCGAGGCGGAGCTCATCGAAAGCACGCCCCGGCTGGTGAAGCTGTGCTCGCGGGAGTTTCTGCCCAAGCTGGTGAGCCGCGCGCTTCCGGGCCTGCGGCTGAGCCACATGCCGGTGCCTCCGCCGGCGGTTTCGCCGCGGCTGGAGACGCAGTATTTTGCGGTCGACAAAGCGGGTCCGTGCTGGGAACATATGGTGACCACGCGCCAGCTCAGCCTGTATGTGCCGGGCGAGCTGCCGGAGCCCGAGGTGGAATTGATGGTGGTTCTCGAGTAGAAGGCGGAACAGGAGATTATGTCATCCCCACCGAATTCGCCCCCGTCCGGCGCCAACCCCGCCGCTGCGGCGCCGCGCACCGTTAATCTGGCGCTGGTGTTTCAGGAGGTCTTCACGGTTACCGCCCGTCTGCGTTGCAACCGGCAGACGGTGACGGACGCGGAGGTATTCCGCAACCAGATCCGCAGCGCGCTGAAAGCGGCCGAACGCGAGGGGAAATCGCTCGGGTACACCGACGAGGACATTCGTCTGGGCATTTTCGCGGTGGTGGCTTTTCTGGACGAGACCGTGCTGAACCTGCGCAACCCGGTGTTTCAGGACTGGGTGCGCCGCCCCATGCAGGAGGAATTGTTCGGCCAGCACGTGGCCGGCGAAACCTTCTTCCAGCATCTGCAGAAGATCCTGGGCCGGAGAGACGTGCTGGAGACCGCGGACCTGCTGGAGGTGTACTATCTTTGCCTGCTGCTGGGCTTCCTGGGCCGCTACAGCGTTTCCGGGAAAGGCGAGCTGCGCGCGGTAATGGGCGCCATAGACGACAAGATGCGGCGCATCCGCAAAACCCGGCCGGATCTTTCGCCGGCGTGGGAGATTGGCGGGCAAATGGTGACCATCGCCCAGACCGATGTGTGGGCGCTTCGTTTGGGATACGCGGCACTCGCCTGCGCCGGCCTGACGCTGGTGCTTTTCCTTTCCTATTGGGTCCTGCTGGGATCGGGCGCATCGGACCTGCGCACGCTGGCGGCGCAACTGCCGAGGTTTTAATTCGCCATGGGTCTTGGCTACATTCTCGGTTCCACGGGCTGGCTGGTTGTCTACATGGCGCTCAGCTGGTTCTTCGTGGACATGCTCCACCTGACCGGCAACATGGCGATGGTGGTGCGCGCCCTGCTGATGTCGCTGGGCACGGTGGTTTACGGTCTGGTGTTCTGGTTCCAGCGAAAGCGGTCCACCGCCAAGGCCGCGAAGGACGCCCTGGCGACGCCGGCGGCGGCGGGGGCCGGACCAGCCGCACCCGCGCCGGGAAGCGACGACATCGACTTTCTGCTGAAGGAAGCGGAACACCGGCTCACGACCTCGGTTCTGGGACGCGATGCCAAGCTTTCGCGGCTGCCCGTGGTGTTCCTGGCGGGCCAGACGTCCAGCGCCAAAACCAGCACGCTGGTGCACTGCGGCGTCGAGGCGGAATTGCTGAGCGGCCAGGTGTGGCAGGAGGGACTGGTGATCCCCACGCGCGCCACCAACGTGTGGTTTGCGCGGCAGACGGCGTTTCTGGAAGCCGGAGGGCGGCTGGTGGGCGACCCGCCGCGGTGGGCCAACCTGGTGAAGCACGTCAGCTCCAAGAGGTTGCGCGTCCTTTCCCTCTTTCTGCGGAAGCACCAGGCGCCGCGGGCGGTGGTGCTGTGCGTGGACACGGAGTCTTTCCTGAAGCAGGGCGCGCGCGAAACCATGACGGTGGTGGCGCGGAACCTGAATGCGCGGCTGGGTGAGATCTCTAATTTGTTGGGCATCAACCTGCCCGTTTACGTTTTGTTCACGCGCACCGACCGGGTCTCTTTCTTCGGCGAGTATGTGCGCAATCTCACCGACGACGAAGTGACCCAGGTGGTGGGAGCGACCATGCCGGTGGTGCTGGGCAACCGCGTGGGCGTGTATGCGGAAGAAGAAACGAAGCGCCTCACCGATGCCCTGACCGCGCTGCAGTTCTCTCTCTGCGACAAGCGGCCGCTGTTTCTGGCGCGCGAAAACGACTCCACGAAGCTGGGCGGCATCTACGAATTTCCGCGCGAGTTTCGCAAGCTGCGCACGGGCATCGTGCAGTTTCTGGTGGATGTGTGCCGTCCCAGCCAGTTGCGCGCCAGCCCCTTCCTGCGCGGGTTTTATTTCTCCGGGGTGCGGCCCATCGAAGTCCGGGACAGCCCGGTGCAGGCCATGCACGCCCAGGAGCGGCGCGCTTCGGCGGAAGAGGCCACCGGCATCTTTTCGATGAAGCAGATCATGGAGCCGGCGGACACACCGCAGGTTTCCCCGGGAAGCCGGCGCATTCCGCAGTGGCTCTTCCTGACGCACCTGTTCAATGACGTGATTCTGGCGGACCGCGCGGCGCTGGGCGCCAGCGGCCGCAACGTGCGGACGGAACTGCTGCGGCGCGGGCTGTTCGCGGCCGCCGCGGCGTTCTGCCTTCTGCTGACGGCTGCTTTCACGATTTCCTACTTCGGCAACCGGACGCTGGAACACAATGTGATGGAGGCCGCGCGCGGCATCTCCGCCATTCCCTATTCCGGCGACGAACTCCCCTCCATCGACTCCCTGCAGCGGCTGGAGACGTTGCGCGAATCCGTGGAAACGCTGGCGCGTTATCATCGCGACGGCGCGCCCTGGAGCCTGCGCTGGGGCCTTTACACCGGCAACGAGCTGTACCCTTCGGTGCGCCGGCTGTACTTCGGCCGTTTCCATTCCATGATGTTCGGCAACACGCAGGCGGGGATCCTGGCGTGGCTGCAGCGCCTTCCCGACGCCCCCGGCCCCAACGACGAATACACGCCCGCCTACAACACGCTGCGCGCGTACCTGATTACGACGTCGAACCACGACAAGAGCACGCGGGAATTTCTCTCGCCGTTCCTGTACACGCACTGGCTGACTGGCCGCCCGCTCGATACCGATCGCGCCCGGCTGGCCCAGCAACAATTCGATTTTTATAGCGACGAGCTGCGCTACGAGAACCCGTATTCATCCGACAACGACGGCCAGGCGGTGGCAAGGGCAAGGCATTATCTGGCGCAGTTCGCCGCGCTGGAGCGAATCTATCAAGCCATGCTGGCCGAGGCGTCGCGGCGCAACCCGACGGTGAACTTCAACAAGCAGTATCCGGGGTCGGCCGAAGCGGTGACCAACAACAAGGACATCGCGGGCGCATTCAGCAAGGACGGCTGGGTGTTCATGGACGACGCCATTCACCATGCCAGCCGCTATCTGGGCGGCGAGGAATGGGTGCTGGGACCGCAGGCCTTTACGGCAATCGATCCCGACAAGATGATTCCGGAACTGCTCGCCCGGTACCACAGCGATTACGTGGCGCACTGGCGCGAATATCTGCAGAATTCGTCCATCGTTCGCTATGCGAGCATCGCCGACGCGGCGCGGAAACTGAATCTGCTGTCGAATAACCAGTCGTATCTGCTGCAGTTGTTCTGCGTGGGTTCGGTGAACACCAACGTCTCTTCGGACGACGCCAAGGCGCCCTTCCAGCCGCTGCAATACATTACGCCGCCGACGACGTGCATGGACAAGCTGATTGCCGACAACAACAGCCCGTACATCAACGCGCTGCTGAGTCTGGAACAATCGCTGGACGCGGCCTCGCGCGCCAGCGGGCCCAACGATCCGGCCATCAACCAGACGCTTAACGACGCCCAGAACGCGTTGCGCATCACCAAACAGGTGGCCAACAATTTCAACCCCGACCGCGAGGGCAAGGTGGACCAGATGACGCAGAAGCTGATGGAAGACCCCATCACCTACGTGCTGGCTCTGCTGGGCAATATCGGACCCTCGCAACTGAACGGCGCCGGCCGCAATTTCTGCACCGCCTTCAACGGCGTGGTGAACAAATATCCGTTTAACAGCGCGTCGCCACGCGACGCCACGCTCGACGAAGTGGATACCATTCTGCGCCCGCCGGACGGCCTGCTGTGGACTTTCTACGAGCAGAACCTCAAGCAGTATCTGACCAAGGCAGGCTCGCAATACGTGCCCGCCAGCGGTTCCACGGTGCATTTGACGCCGCAGTTTGTGCGGTTCTTCAACCACGCCGTTACCCTCGCGGACGCGTTCTACGCGGGCGGATCTAAAGAGCCGCGCCTGACGTACAGCATGCACGCGCTGCCTTCGGAAGGCCTGAAATCCATGACGCTGCGGCTGGACGGCCAGACGCTGAAGACATCCGGGGCGAGCGGGCAAACGGCGCAATTCTCATGGCCGGGCAGCACGCACGAGGCTCACCTGAGCGGCAGCCTGGGCGGCCCCGAGTTTGGCTTCGAGAGCTATGACGGTCTGTGGGCCGTCTTCCGCTTCTTCGGCGACGCCGACAAATCGACGCCGTCGGGCAGCGGATACATCTTCGAATGGGTGCCGCGGCAAGGTCAGGGCCGGCAGCCCATGACGCTCGAGAACGGCAAGCCGCTCACCGTACGGTATTTCCTGGATATGCAGCCGCCCATCTTCCAGAAGGGCTTCCTGTCCGGGTATGATTGCGTCTCGCGAGTGGCGCAGTAAGGCGGCGGACCGCATGGCATGAAACGCCGGAGAACTGCGCCAACGCCGGCGTCCCCGTCCCGCGCGGACTCCGCGTTTGGCACGAGAGTCTTCGTCGCCGTCGTCTGCGTAATGCTCGCGGGCGCGATCCTGGCCGTCTACGGCCAGGCATTTCATTACGACTACGTCGCTTACGACGACGACCAGTTCGTGTACCAGAACCCCATGGTTATCGGGGGGCTCTCCACGAAGGACATCGAGTGGGCGCTGACCACAACCTACGACGCGAACTGGTACCCGCTCACCTGGCTTTCGTACCAGTTCGATTGCCAGCTCTTCGGATTGAACGCCGGCGCTGAACACGCCGTCAACGTCTTGCTGCACGTCGCGGGCACGCTGCTGCTTTTTTGGCGCTGTTGCGCATGACGGAACAGCCGTGGCGGTGCGCGATGGTGGCCGGCGTGTTCGCATTGCACCCGCTGCACGTCGAATCCGTCGCGTGGATCGCGGAGCGCAAGGATGTCTTGAGCACGTTGCTGGCTATGCTCATGCTCTTGCTCTATGTCCGATACGTCCGCGCTCCGTCGCCCGGCAAGTACATGCTGGTGGGGCTGACTTTCGCGCTGAGCCTGATTGCCAAACCTATGGTGGTGACGTGGCCGTTTGTCCTGTTGCTGCTCGACTTCTGGCCGCTGCGGCGGCTCGCGTGGCCATTGAACAAGCGCACCTTGTGGGAAAAAGCTCCCCTGTTTGCGATGGCGGGTGTCGTAAGCGTGACAACTTACCTTGCGCAGAAGAACAACGGCGCCATGGAGTCGCTCGAGCATCTGTCCTGGTCCGCGCGCATTGCGAATGCTCTGGTGTCTTATGTCAGCTACATGGGGAAAGCGTTGTGGCCGGTGGACCTGGCGGCATATTATCCGCCCCACCCGCATGGCGCTGGAATGGTGCTGGCCGCGGCGCTGGTTCTTGCGGCCATCACCGCAGTGGCGTTGATTCGCGTGCGGCAAAGCCCATGGATGCTGGTGGGCTGGCTGTGGTATCTGGGCATGCTGGTGCCAGTGATCGGAATTGTGCAGGTTGGCTCACAGGCGATGGCGGACCGCTACACCTACGTCCCGCTGGTTGGCCTGACGATCGCGGTGGTGTGGACCGTGGCGGCAGCGGTGAAAGGACGGCCGCACTTGCAACGAGGCGCGGTAGGGGTTTCCATGGTGGCGCTGGTGGCTCTGGCCGTCACGGCATTCCGGCAAACGGCTTACTGGAGCGACAGCCACGCGCTCTTCGAGCACGCCCTGGCCGTGACCTCCGGGAATTACGTGATGGAGAATAACATGGGCATCATTCTGGGGAGGGAGGGGCGGTCCGCGGAGGCGAGTGCCGCATTCCACGAAGCCATGGCAATTGACCCCACGTATGCCGATGCGTATGCGAACCTGGGCCGCGAGCTGCTGAAGACCGGCCAGACGAATGAAGCCTCGCCGTCGCTGGTTCGCGCGGCCGCGCTGAATCCGCGCCTTGAGGCCGCGCAGGCGGACCTGGGCGTGGTGCTGGCCGCGGAAGGGAAATTCGACGAGGCCCAGCAGCGCCTGGAAGCGGCGTTGCGGCTTTCGCCGGAAGACGCGGAAAGCCAGAGCAATTTGTGTTCGGTTCTGCAATACCGGGCGCGGCCGATGGAGGCATTGGCGCACTGCCAGGAGGCGGTGAAGCTGGACCCCGATTCGCCCGCCGCAAGACTCAACCTCGCGAGCGCTTTCGCCGCCGAAGGCAACCGCGCGGAAGCTGTGCGGGAGCTGACGGAGCTGATCCGGAAGAATCCCGGTTATGCCCCGGCCCGCGCAGCCCTCGATGATTTGCAACGAGGCCATTGAGAGCCTTGCCATTGTGGGATCATACAACTCATGGATCGACAGCCTTCCTACGAAGACGCGCGGCTGATTCTTCAGCTTTATGAAATGCGCCGCGAGGAGCGGTTACGCGAAGCGCGGAAATGGTTCACCTCGAATTTCTACTGCCGCACGCTGGCGGAATCGATGGCCCTTTGCCCGCCGGGGTCGGAGGCCAACGCCCTGCTGCGCATGGTGACCAGCTACTGGGAGATGGTGGCTTCGCTGATCACCAGCGGGGTGCTCAACGAGGAGTTGTTTTTTCAGAGCGGCCAGGAGCTGTTGCTGACCTGGACTCGAAACAAGCCGATGATCGCGGAAATCCGGGAAGCATTCGCGAATCCGAACTATCTCAGGAATCTGGAGGAAGTGGGCGAGCGCTATATCGAATTCATGAACCGCACGAACCCCGGCGCTTACGCCGCTTTCGTGGCGCGCACGAGCACTCCGCCCACCCGGACCGCGACCGCCAGCTAACCGTTGAAAATGGCCAAATACGTGATTACAGGAGGCGCGGGCTTCATCGGCTCCGCGCTGGTGCGGGCTTGTGCAGCGGACGGAAGCCAGACGGTGGTGATTGATAATCTGCTGAGCGGGCACGAACGCAACCTCGACGAAGTTCGCCATGCGATTGAGTTTTGCAAATTGGATATTCGTGACTATGACGCCATCGCGCCGGTAATTCGGGGGGCCGATGCCGTGTTTCACCTGGCCGCCATCCCTTCCGTTCCGCGCTCCATCAGCGACCCGGTGCCGTCGCACGAGGTGAACATCAACGGAACGTTTCAAGTGCTTCGCGCGGCCGCCGCGGGCGGAGTACGGCGTCTGGTCTACGCGGCTTCCTCCTCGGCGTATGGCGATACGCCGGTGCTGCCGAAGCGCGAGGACATGATCCCGCGGCCCAAATCTCCGTATGCCGCGCAGAAACTGATGGGCGAGTATTATGCCAGCGTGTTCGCTTCCTGCTTTGGGGTGGAAACGGTTTCGCTGCGGTTCTTCAATGTGTACGGCCCGCGGCAGGATCCGAACAGTCCGTATTCGGGCGTTCTTTCGCTTTTCATGCGGGCTTTGATCGAACGGCGCGCGCCCACCATTCATGGCGACGGCGAGCAATCGCGCGATTTCACGTACGTGGACGACGTGGTGGCGCTGGTGCGGAAAGCCGCGGCGGCGCCCGGCGTATCCGGCAATTTCTATAACGCGGGCAACGGCAATCGATACACGCTGAACTACATCTGGGAAGAGCTGCAGAAGATTGAAGGGGTGACGATTCCGCCCATGTACGGCCCGCCGCGCGCGGGCGACGTGCGCGATTCGCAGGCGGACACTACGGCGGCCGTGCGCGACCTTGGCCACGCTCCGGCGTTTTCGCTTCAGGAAGGGCTGCGGCGGACGCTGGATTGGTACAAGCGGAGCGGCTGATAAAATATGGTCCGCTCCGTCACCGTCGCGGTTCGGTTACCATCCAGCGAGGCTACCGCTTTTCTTTGTCCTCGTGATATTCCATCTCCGTGTTGACGTCCCAGAGATTAGACTTATCCGTAACCCCGGCGGCGATGTTGTCCACGGCGATCATGGCGGTGAGCATGGAGTGGTCCTGGTTGTTGTATTTGTGCATGCCGTTGCGGCCCACCAGGAACAGGTTGTCGACGCCGTCCACGAATTCACGCACCTCCGCGAAACGGTCATAGGAGCCGAAGTACGCCGGGTAGGTTTTCTCCATGCGCAATACGGTGGCGTCCACTACGGCGGCATCGTCGATGATACCGATCTTCGCCAGCTCCTCGCGGCCAAGCTGCATCATGGCCTCGTCGGAGAGGGTCCACAACGAATCGCCCTCGTTGCAGAAATACTCCAGGCCCAGCCATACCTTCGCCGGGTCGCTCACCATCCACGGACTCCAGTTGTTGAACACCTGCAGACGGCCGATCAGCACATCGGGCTCCTGGATGTAGATCCAGTTGTCGCTGATCAGCTTCTTGCCCTGCAGAGTCGAATCGTTGATTTTGAGACCGTTCACCAGCAGGCCCACGGTAATGAAATCGCGATAGACCAGACCATCGGAAACTTCCAGCACGTTAGCGGGTGGCGGGGGATCGAACGCGCGCAGCAGTTCCTTGATGGGCGCGGTGGAAAAGAAGTAATCGCCTTCGAACAGCTCGGCCGTGCCGGTGAGCGCATTCGTCGCCTGCACGGCACGAACGCGCGCGCCATCCATGACGATTCTGTCCACGCGATACCCGGTATGGATTGCGCCGCCCAGTTTCAGCACCTGGCAGGCCACTTCCTCCCACATCTGCCCGGGGCCCAGCTTCGGGTACATGAACTGCTCGATGAGCGAGGTCTGCACTTCCTTCTGGCCCAGGCCGGTTTTCCCGGAACCGCCGAAAGCCTTGCGGAAGGCGTGCTGGAGGGTCTTCCAGATGGACAGGCCCTTGATGCGCTGGGCGCCCCACTCCGCGCTGATCTTGTCGCAGGGTACGCCCCAGACTTTCTCGGTGTACGACTGGAAAAAGGTCCGATACAGCTCACGTCCGAAACGGTTAATGATGAATTGCTCCAGCGTGCGTTCCTCTTTAATGGGGAACAGCGCGCTGCGCACGTAACTCACGCCGATTTTGACCGTTCGAACCACCCCGAGGTTGACCAGCGTGCTCTTGCTGAGCGTAATCGGGTATTCGAAGAAGCGGCGCAGGTAGTAAATGCGCGATTTCCGGGGCCGCACCAGCATCACTTTGTCGGTTTGCGCCGGGTCGGGCGCGGAGGCATCGGCCGCCACTTCCCGCTCCATGCGGTGATAGGAGATGGTGGAAGCGCCGTTGGCCAGGCGCTCCAGCGGCATAATGTTCCTCCACCAGTTCATCACCCGGTCCGACTTGGAGAAGAAGCGGTGACCGCCAATGTCGATGCGATTCCCTTTGTAATTCACGGTGCGGGAGATTCCGCCCATGTATTCGCTCTTTTCGACGACCACGGGGCGGACGCCGGTGCGCGTCAAAAGCTCCCACGCGGCCGTGAGTCCGGCCGGACCGGCGCCGATGATAACCGCTCGCTTCTGTTCCATCAGATGGTGGGCGGAGAGAAGGCAGACCTGTAGCCTGCCCTCTTCAGGATGCCCGCGTGAGGAAGATCGGCAGACCCGTCTTGTTACTGTAGTTGGGGCGGTAGCGTTCGGTGTTGTACATATTCGCAACGTCCACCCGGCGCGGCCCCAGTTTCGGATCGGGAATGTCCACCATGGCATACTTGCCCTCCACCAGCGCGGCCATCTTGCCGCTGCTGCCGGAGAGCACGTAATCGAGGGCCATGGTGGCGAAGGTGGACGCCACCAGCTTGTCCACGAAGTCCGGGGCGCCGCTGCGCAGATCGTAGGTCAGGTCGCTGACCACGGTCTCTTCCTTCGCGCTGCGTTGAATCTCGTCGCTCAGCGCTTCGGCCACATTGAATTTCTTGCGATGCCCGTATGCGTCCGGCTCGCCGTATTCCTTCACTTCGTAGCCTTCCCACTGCGCGCCCTCGGAGAGAACCGCCAGCGTGTAATTGCTGGGATTGTTTTTCTTGTCGCACACCAGCAGATCGATGAGTTTCGCCAGATCCACCTTGTATTCCGGGATGACGCAGCGGATGTTGGTGACATAGGCGGTGTAGAGCGCGGTGTAGCCGGCGTCGCGGCCAAACACGCGGAAGATGCCGACGCGCTCGTGGGATCCCACGGTGGTGCGCTGGCGATTGATGGCGTCGGTGGCGCGAGTGATGGCGGTGGAGAAGCCGATGCAATATTCGGTGTTGCGGACATCGTTGTCCATGGTCTTGGGGACGGCCACCACGGGGAAACCGAGCCGGTCCAGATGCGCGGCGTAGCTGAGCGTGTCGTCGCCGCCGATGGCGATGAGGCAGTCGATACCCAGCGCCGCAAGGTTGCTGGTGACCTGTTTGCTGACGTCGAATACGGTGCTGGTGACGCCCTTCTTCGTAATCTCCTGCTTCGGGAACTCCTGGCCCTGCAGGAACTCGGGGACCGACTTCATCTTCGCCGGATTGGTCCGGCTGCTGTGCAGGAAGGTGCCGCCGGTGCGATCGATGGTGCGCGTGTTCTCGCGAGTCAGCGGGAGAATGTAGCGGGCTTTGCTGGCCGGGTCGTCGAGGTTCACGTGGGTGAGGCCCTCCCAGCCGCGGCGAATGCCGACGACTTCGCTGTCGCTCTCGCTGCCCCGGTAGGTGACTTCCTTGATGACCGAATTGAGGCCAGGCACGTCGCCGCCGCCAGTGAGAATACCGATGCGCTTTTTCGCCATGAATGCTCCTTGATGGGTTGGAAAACAACTATTGTATCGGGTCTCGCGCGGCTGCCGCAGGGAGGGAGAGGTTGGGCGCGCGGGCGGCACTAACCGATATGCCGCTCAGGGAAGCCGTTTGCGACCGCGAGTGTTTAGAATTGGTGGTGGAATGGGTAACGCATGCTGAGAGATGTGATCGAGGTTCGGCCGCTCGAAGGATATGAGCTTCAGGTGCAATTCGACGATGGCACCCGGGGCGTCGCAGGTCCGGGTCCATCCGGAACTCGGTGTAATCGGCTGGCCCAATGGCGCGGACCTCGATACAGAAGTTCTGTACTCGCTGGTTACAGGAGCGCCGCTGCCAGGGGCGTCCGCGCTACAGAAGAGCTGACTCAACCCGCTCCGTCACCGTCGCGGTTCGGAAGCAGCAGGTCCGGGTCCATCCGGAACTCGGGGTAATCTGCTGGCCCAATGGCCCGGACCTCGCACCGCTGCCAGGGGCGTCCGCCCTACAGAAGAGCTGACTCAACCCGCTCCGTCACCGTCGCGGTTCGGAAGCAGCACCCGGTGTGATCTGCTGGCCCCCGCTCCGTCACCGTCGCGGTTCGGAAGTATCATGTTCTGGTGAGACTCCTGATCACCACGGCACTCCTCGTCATGTCCACGGCCCTCGCGCAGGCACCCCAGTTCAGCCCGGTCACCAACGTCGGCGGGCGGAAAACCATCAGCCTCGACGGCAAATGGCAAACCATCGTCGATCCTTACGAGGTCGGCTACTACGACTTTCATCAGCATCCGGGCGGGGCCGGCTTCTTTCGCAACCAGCACCCGAAAGACAAGAGCGAACTGGTCGAGTACGATTTCGACAAATCGCCGCAACTCAATGTTCCCGGCGACTGGAACACGCAGCGCACCGATCTATTCTTCTATGAGGGAACCGTCTGGTACAAGCGCTCCTTTGACTACCAGGCGAAGGAGAACACCCGCGTCTTCCTTTATTTCGGCGCGGTGAACTACGACGCCATCGTCGCGTTGAACGGAGTGCCGCTCGGGGAGCATGTCGGCGGATTCACGCCGTTCGCTTTCGAGGTCACCGGCAAGCTGCGCGACAAGGACAACTTCGTGGTGGTGAAAGTGGACAACAAGCGGCTGCGCGAAGGCGTCCCGCAGGTGAACACCGACTGGTGGAACTACGGCGGCATCACGCGCGGCGTTTCGCTGGTGGAAGTGCCGTCCACGTTCGTCCAGGATTACTTCATTCAGTTGAAGAAGGGATCGCCCGGCACGATCGCCGGCTGGGTGAAGCTGAACGGGGCGACGCCGCACCAGAGCGTTACCGTGAAAATTCCCGAAGCGGGCATCACGCAATCGGTTAGCACCGATGACAACGGCTATGCCGAGCTGAGCTTTCCCGCGAAACTCACGCTGTGGTCTCCGGAGAACCCGAAGCTATATCGCGTTACCATCGCGGCGGAAAGCGATTCGGTGGAAGAGCTCATCGGCTTCCGCACCATCGAGACCCGCGGCGGCGACATTCTGCTGAACGGCAAGCCGGTGTTCTTGCGCGGCGTCTCCATCCATGAAGAAGCGCCTTTCCGCGGCGGACGGGCTTTCAGCGTTGAGGACGCGCGCACCCTGCTCGGCTGGGCGAAGGAGCTGGGCTGCAATTACGTGCGCCTGGCGCATTACCCGCACAACGAGAATATGCTGCGCGAGGCGGACCGGCTGGGCCTGATGGTGTGGTCGGAAAGCCCCATTTACTGGGCCATCCAATGGGAAAACCCGGCCACCTTCGCGAACGCCTCGAACCAGGTGGCCGAGAACATCGCGCGGGACAGGAACCGCGCGTCCATCGTGCTGTGGTCGGTGGCCAACGAAACGCCGGTGAACGAGGCCCGCACGGCTTTTCTGCGGAAGCTGGTGCAGCAGGTGCACAGCTCCGATCCAACCCGTCTGGTGACCGCCGCGACGCTGGCTTCGCACAAGGGGAACGAGATTGTGATTGAAGATCCTCTGGGCGCGGATCTGGACGTGCTCGGCAACAACGAGTACATCGGCTGGTATGAAGGCCTGCCCGAGCACGCCGACCAGGTGACGTGGAGGAGCATTTACGACAAGCCCCTGATCATGAGCGAATTCGGCGCGGGCGCGGTTTACAACATGCACGGCGATTCGCTCACCCGCTGGACCGAAGAATATCAGGAGAACGTCTACCAGCATCAACTGGCCATGTTCGCGCGCATTCCCTTCCTGCGCGGAACCACGCCCTGGATTCTGATGGACTTCCACAGTCCACGGCGGACGCTGCCGGGCATTCAGGATTACTTCAACATGAAGGGGCTGATCTCCATTCGCGGCGAGAAGAAAAAGGCGTTCTACGTGATGCAGGAGTTCTACCGGCAGAAGGCGGCTTCCGAACCGGGACAATAATGGAGCGGAGTAAGCTGGTCTCTTATGCCCTCGGTCGCTTCCTCGGCGCTCGCCGTCGAACACTCGCGGATCCGTGAACTCGCGGAAGTCGCCATGCGCACGGACGGCGTGCTGAAGCTGTATTTTGGCGAGTCCAACATCCCCACGCCGGAGTTCATCAAGCGGGCGGCGCAGAAGGCCATGGCCGACGGGTTCACCTTCTACACGGAGAATGCCGGCCTGCTCTCCACGCGCGAGGCGCTGGCCCGTTATTACCGCGAACAACAGGGTGTGGAACTGGACCCCGGCGATGAAATCGTGGTGACCGCATCCGGGGTGCAGGCCCTCAATCTGGGCATCCGCTGCGCGCTGGACGCGGGCGACGAAGGGCTGGTTCTGACGCCCGCGTGGCCCAACGGTTCGGCGAGCGTGCAGATGGCCAACGCGCGGCCGGTGCAGGTGCCGCACGCGCTCAAGGGCGAGCGCTACGAAATCGATTTCAATGCGCTCGAAGCGGCGGTTTCTCCACGCACGCGGCTGCTGCTGTACACGTCCCCGTCGAACCCGTTGGGGTGGGTGGCCAGCCTGGAGGATCAACAGCGGCTGCTGGAGTTCGCGCGCCGCCATGACCTGTGGCTGATCGCCGACGAAGTGTACGACCGGCTCAACTATGGCGACCCGAAGGCTGGCCCGAAGCCGTTTGCTCCGGCGCCCTCGATCCTGCGCCTGGCCACTCGCGATGACGCGGTGATGGTGGTGCAATCTTTCTCGAAGGCCTGGTGCATGACGGGATGGCGGGTGGGCTGGCTGATTGCCCGCCGCGATCTCATCGCCCGCGCCACGATCCTGAACGAGTTCGTGGTATCGCATGCGCCCAGCTTCGCCCAGCGCGCCGGCGAAACCGCTCTGCTGTGGGGCGAAAAGACGCTGGTGGAAATGCTGCTGCGCCTGAAGGAAAATCGCGATTTCTGCCTGGCCGCGTTGCGCAAGATGCCCGGCGTGACGGTGCCCTCGCCGGACGGCGCGTTCTATCTGTTCCCGAAGATCGCGGCCGCCGCGGATTCTTTCGACTTCTGCAAGCGCCTGCTGACGGACACGCGCACAGGCCTGGCGCCGGGCGTGGCGTTCGGGGCGGGTGGTGAAGGATCGGTGCGAATCTGCTACGCCGCCGAGCGGCCGATTCTTGAAGAAGCGATGATGCGGCTGGGCGGGTTCCTGCGGTCGGCCGGGCCTCCCGCGCCATGACGCCGCTGGGGCGCCTGCTCGATACCCTGGAGGCTTTCCACGGCCAGCAGTTGCCAGGCTGGCCGACCGATCCGTATCTGTTCCTGGTCTGGTGGCACTGCGGGTATCCGGCGAGCGATGCGTCTTGCGCGAAGGGGTGGGAGAGTTTGCAGAGCCGGATCGGGGTGGATCCCGATCGGCTGCTCTCGGCGAAGCCTTCGAAGCTGGCTCTCGCCTTGAAACCGGGCGGCATGGCGCCGGATCTCCGGGCCATGCGTTTGAAGGAGATTGCGGAGCGGGTTCAAAAGGAGTTCGGCGGCGATTTGCGAGGGGCACTTCGCGGGTTGTCCGTTGCGAAAGCCCGTTCGGCGCTCAGGAAGTTCCCGGGAATTGGCGACCCTGGCGCGGAGCGCATTCTGCTCTTCGGCGGGATCTCGCCGGTGGCGGCGGTACCCTCCAACTGCCCTCATGTGCTGGTGAGGATCCGGACCGGGCGCGAGCCTGAGAACTACGCCGCTACGTATAAGGAGGCCCAGCGGATGATCGCGGCGGAAACGGCGGCGAACTTCGACGCCCGGACCCGCGCCTATCTGCTGCTGAAGCGCCACGGCCAGCAATTGTGCAAGCTGTCGAATCCAAAATGTGCGGCCTGCCCTGTCTCGGGTTCCTGCGCATTCTTTGCGGGGAAGATGTGAAGCTGTCTGGTGCGAGGCCGTGATAGACTCCAGGCATGAGCCGAGTCGAGGAGATCGAGGCTGCCATTGATCGCCTGCCCCCGGAAGATTACCGGCGCATTATCCAATGGTTTCGCGCGCGCGAACAGAAACGGTGGGACGAACAATTGGATGCCGACTCCACGGCGGGCAAGCTGGATTTTCTTTTTGATGAGGCAGAAGGTGAATCGGCGAAGGGCCTTCTTCGTGAATGGCCGTCGCAGGAGTGAAATCCTTCGCCACGCGGCGGTTCCGGAAACGACGCAATCCCAATCATGCCTCGCTCCGTTTCCGGCGTTTGCGGGGAAGCGGGCAACGCTTCAGCATTCGGGTCGGGGATCACTACCGCGCCCTCGGCAGGCTCGATGGCGAGAGAATGATCTGGGTCTGGATCGGCACGCATTCGGATTACGACCGGCTCACAGGGTCATAAGGAGATCGCATTCACCCATTCACAAACCGAAGCTTTGGGCGTTGAGCCGGATCGGTGGTTCGACGCCGCGACCCATCGGATCGACTCCATGAAAACGGTGGAACTCAGCCTGGCCAACGATCTTACTCAGGGAGTAGATCAGATCAACGCGGAGGCTCTGCGGGAGTTATGGCTCTACCTGGCCGCCGCCGGGACGGTGCTGGCGGGCACCGCGGTCCTGAGTATTTTCATCATTCGCTCCATTACGCGGCCCATTGAGCGGGTGCTCAGTCAACTGAATCTCGGCTCAAATGAAGTATCGTCGTGCGCGGTGCAGATGTCGGGGTCCAGCCAGAGCCTGTCGCTGGGCGCCTCCAACCAGGCCGCATCCATTCAGGAAACCTCCGCTTCCATAACCGAGATTAGTTCGGTGACCAGCAGGAATGCCGGGAACGCGAAGAAAGCCAGTGAATTAATCGGGCAGGCCGTGGTCATTGTCAGTGGCCTCAACCAGGCGCATCGGGCCTTGGACGAGTCCATCACCGGAGTCGGCGAATCCAGTGAGAAGGTATCGAGGATCATCCGGATTATCGACGAGATCGCCTTCCAGACGAATATTCTCGCGTTGAACGCGGCCGTGGAGGCGGCGCGCGCGGGAGAAGCCGGGTTGGGATTTGCCGTTGTCGCCGGCGAGGTTCGCAATCTGGCGCATCGTTCCGCGCAGGCGGCCAAGGACACCGCCGGCCTGATTGAGGAATCGGTGGCGCGCTCCCGCGAAGGACGCACCCGGCTACAGCAGGTGCTCCGGGCGATGGAGGACAACAACCGCATTTCCGCGGAGGTGCAGGTCACCGTCGACGACGTGAGCGCCAGTACCCAGGAACAAGCTCGGGGGCTGGACCAGATCGCGAAGGCCATGTCGCAGATGGAGCAGGTCATTATGCAGAATGCCGCCAGTGCCGAGCAAAACGCCGCCGCGGGCACGGAATTGACCGCTCAGGCCGAAAGCTTGCGGGGCATTGTCATTGCGCTGGAGCAGATGGTGGATGGCAACACCAGCAGCTCCGGGCGAATGCTCGCAACCGCCTGCCGTTAAGATCGAGCTGACCGACTGGTCACCCCGGCAGGTCGTCCTGGCCCAGAATAAAAAGGTACCTGGATCGCCTAACAGGCTGCTGAAAAAGCCCGAAAACCGCTTGTTTACACGCGCGGCTCGGAAGCGTAGCTACGTGTTTGCAGGTGGTTACCGAACCGCGACGGTGACGGAGCGGGAACCAGATAGCCTTTTTCAGCATCCTGCTAATCCGTTATCTGAATAAACGTACGCCAGACCGGCTGATCGTCCCAATTGATATCGATACGGTAAATGCCAGGCTTCAGCGAAGTGGGCGCGAATGTGAAGGCGCTTCGCAACGGAACCTCGATCAGCGTCACTTTCTTTGGTTCTACCTTCACGCGCAGATGGTTCAGAACATCGTAAACGTTCGCTGAGACCTGACCTCTTCCCCGTTTTCCTTTACGCATCCAAAGCGTAGACACGCAAACCTGTGGGTCGCGCGTCGAGAAGTCGCTGACCTCTCTGGGCAGGGGCTCGCTGGCACGCTTTGGCAAGTCTGCGCTGGTGCCGCCGTACATGAACTCCGGTATCGGAGTCACGGGAATGGTTAACGTCCCGTCCTTCGCGAGGGCGTCCAGCGTCTCGCCGTCGCCCGTGATGTTCTCTAACATTGGCGGGATCGGCGTGGCCGCGTTCTCCGCGCTGAAGCTGTTAAATAGTGCGGGACTCAGGTTCATCCGCGCGCCCATCGAACCGGGCGCCCGGAGTCAGGCTGCCGCCCAGGATAGCCACGACGCGACCAAATACGTCGAGAAGGGGCCCGCCGGCAGCTTCGGCGGCAACCGGCGGAGAGATCTGAATGCGGTCGCCAAAATCTTTCACTGTGCGCTTGCCCCCTATGTCGACACCGCCAATTACGCGAGCGCCCGCTTCCACGTTGAACACAATCAGGCGGTCGCCGACCGCCACATCCTGGGGTTTGCCGCGCGGAATAGCCGGCGCCGAACCCGTGTCAAGTTTCAGCAGTGCCCAATCGCCGGTGCGCGAACATCCAAGCACCGAATCCATCCGCACCTTTCGGCCCGCCGCGAACTCAACTTCGAGCCGCGCCGCGGAGTCAATTGCCTGGAAGGCCGTGGTGATGCGGCCTCGAGCGGAAACGAAACCTGAGCTTGTATCCACGCGACGGCCGGCATCATCGAGTTTGTAGATCCAAACAACGGACGGGCTCACGGCCTTGTAAATCTCGTCGACCGTCGGTTGCTTCGGTGGTTCAGGAGCAACGGGCGCAGCTTCCGGTTTGGGAGCTTCCATTCCAGCGATCTCGAATGAATGCGATCCCGCGGGCTGGCCGTCGATTGTAGCTTCCAGCGTCCAGACCCCATTGGGAAGGCCAGGGGTCAAGGTAAAGATCCAATAACAATTCAAAGACGTCGTTTGCGTCTCGATCTTTACGTCGGAGGAAATGCTGTTAATGCGGCCGTCCGGCTGCCTCCAACTGGCGGTCAGGACATGAAGGCCAGGCGGCGCTTCCCATTCGAAATAGACCGTTAGCGTTTTGTCCTGCGGATACACGAATCGATTGCGGGTTTCATCGAAAATGAACTTCGACCCAGCCACCCGGCCAGATGGTCCCGACAAAGAGCGAATCAGTCGCGGGGCCTCAACGCGGGATTGAGCGGCATTCAGCAGGCAGACGGCGAGCAAGAGAGACAGAATTCTGACGATATGGCGCATGAAACATGCAGCATATCATCAAAACTCGCGCCTCGTTTCACCCCGGCAGGTCGTCCTGGCCCAGAATCGGCAGCAGTTCCAGCTCGGCCTCGCCGGCACTGGCGCCGTCCAGATCCAGATACCGGGTGTCGAGCAGCCGCTTCACCTCCACGTTGCCCATGGCCGCGAGCAGCGTCTCCTGCAGGCGCGGGTGTTGCTCTTCCAGCTCGGCGAACATTCCGCGGAGGGACTTGCGCACCGTTCCGGTCCTCAGCGAACAGCCGCAGGGGACAATCGGCGCTCCCAGCGAGGCCGCAAACTCCGTGGTGATTTTCTCGCTCACCAGCACCAACGGGCGGATCAGCCGGAAGTCCTTCGCGCCGGACCACGTCACCGGCGGCAGGGAGCTGACGCGGCCCGTGAACATGGCGTTGCGCAGGAAGGACTCGCAAAAGTCGTCGGCGGTGTGGCCGAAGGCGATCACGTTGGCGCCCAGGCCGCGCACCACCTCATAGACCGCGCGGCGGCGGTAACGGCTGCACAGGTCGCATCCGTGATCGGGTTGTTCTTCAAGCAGCCGATGCGAAGGCTTGTCGTGGAAATACGTCCACTCGACGCCGCGCTGCTTCAGGTATTCGCCCAGCGGCGCGATGGGGCGCAGGAACTTGCCCTGCTCGATAGTGAACGCGCATACGCTGAACGACACCGGCGCGCGCCGTTGCAAGCGCAAGAGAGCTTCGAGGAGCGTCAGGGAGTCTTTCCCGCCCGACAACGCCACGGCCACGCGATCGCCATCGCGGATCATGCGGAAGCGGTGGATGGCTTCGCCCACCTTGCGCAGTAGTGTCTTTTCCAGCTCCAAGTCTTCAGCATAGCGAATGGGACAGAATGGAAGTTGATGACCACATTCCTGCTCATCCGCCATGGCATGACCGACGCCGTGGGGAAGACCATCACGGGCCGCTTTCCCGGCGTGCATCTCAATGAAGCCGGGCGGAAGCAGGCGGACGACCTGTATAGCCGTTTGCGGCGCTGGAAAGTGAACGCCATTTACAGCAGCCCTTTGGAGCGCGCGCTGGAAACAGCCGCGCCCCCGGCCCGGCGCTTCGGGATCGCCGTGATGAAGAGCGAGGCGCTCAGCGAGGTGGACTTCGGCGAATGGTCCGGCAAGAACCTGGATGAGCTGGACCAGTTGCCCGAGTGGAGGCTCTACAACACCTTTCGCAGTTCGACGCGCCCGCCCGGCGGCGAACTGGCTACCGAGGCGCAAACGCGCATGGTGGAGCAGCTCACCCGCTATGCGCGGCAGCATCCGGAGCAGATTGTGGCCGTGTTCAGCCACGCGGATACGATTCGGTTCACCCTGGCGCACTTCCTGGGCATGCCTATCGATCTTATGCATCGCATTGAAATCCGGCCGGCGTCGATCAGCGCGGTGCGTCTGGCGGAGTGGGGACCGCAGGTGCTGCTGATGAACTGGACGTAAGTTCCGGACGGCAGGGCATGGCCCTGCCCCACGCGAGACAGCGAATGCCCGATGGTATACTGGCCGATCGGCACAGCGCCCGGTTATGAATCGCATTCACTCGATCATGTTGGTAAAGAACGAGGCGGATGTCGTCGGGCATTGCCTTACCGAAGCGGTGCGCTGGTCCGACTTTGTGTATGTTTACGACAATGGCAGCGACGATGGAACGTGGGATATCGTCCAATCCATGCGCAGCGAGCAGATTATTCCCTTTCAGCAAAACCACGAGCCGTATTGCGAGGGCATGCGAGCCGAGGTATTCAATCGATATAAAGACCGCTGCGGCGAGAGGGACTGGTGGTGCAAGCTGGACGCGCACGAGTTCTATGCCGACGACCCGCGCGCGTTCCTCGCGGCGGTCTCGCAGCACCGCCACACGGTGTGGGGGCTCTTCATTCAGTACTACCTGACCAACGAGGATCTTGACGAAATTGATTTCACGCGCCCATGCGAGGAAGTATTGCCGCAACTCCGTTACTACAACGCCAACTACTCTGAACTGCGCTTTTTCCGGCATCGCGACAGGCTGGTTTGGAAGACATCGGATGCCTGGCCGGGTCATCTGGGGCTGGCGAACGAGCGGCTGATCCGGTTTAAGCACTATCCATACCGGTCGCCCGATCAGATTCAGATCCGGCTTGATGTTCGACGAGCGGCGCGCGAGCGCGGCGCCATCGGCTTCGACACGGCGACGGAAACGCATTGGCGCAGCAAAGTCGCATCGCGCGACGGTCTCAGCTATGACGCGAACGACGGGCGATATTTGGTGGACCCGGCCGCTGCGCGCGCGCATATTGGTCCGAGCCACAAACGATTCGCGCAGACGTTGCTGCATCGGGCGGGCATTTGGCCTTGAGCCGGACTCAGACGATTGTCGCCGGCGCCGGCCCGCCCTCGAGCACCCAGTCGTAGACGGTGGCCATGCTGAGCGCGGCCCGCGGCCAGCTAAAGCGCTCCTCCACCAAAGCTCTTCCTCGTGCGCCCATGGCCAGCCGTTCGGGCTCGGGAAGCGAGAAGAATTTTCTCAGGCTTGCCGCGATGCTGTCCGCGTTCGGATCCATGTTGAGCGCAGCCGCGGCGGCGAAACCTTCGGGAAGGTTGCATTCAGGAGTCATGAGCACGGGCAGCTTCCATGACCACGCTTCCAGAACGGCGATGGGCAAACCTTCGCTGACGCTGGGAAGGATGAAGCCGGACGCCGCCGCGAAACAGGAAGCCTTGGCAGGGCCGAATTGCGGGCCAAGGAAGTGAACACCATGAAGAGAATGCCTTCGGCACAGTTCTTGCAGGGAGTCTTCATGATGTTGCTGATCCCAGCCGGCGATCGCAAGATGCCAGTTTGCCGCGGACGGTTCTTTGTCCATCAGCGACCACGCGCGAAGCAGCGCGGCCAGACCCTTTTTCGGATGAATTCTGCCCAGAAACAGCAGGATGTGCGCGCCCCCGGGAATGAGACCGCTCCATGGCGGCGGACCGTGGGAATCCGAGGCGGGAAGGCGCACGCCATTCGGTATAACGCAGATGGGATTGCGCAAGCCATACGCGCGCATCGCGTCCGCCTCCGCGCGATTCAGGGCATGCAGGCAGCTGGCCCGATGAAGATGCCGGTTCTCATAGAGAGCGCCCGCCATGCGTTTTTTCCAGCGGGAGTTGCGTAGGGCCCACTCGTCCAGCATGCCATGAGCACTGACGATATACGGGTTGCCTTTGCGGGCATAACGGAGCGACGCCAGCGAAGGATACATCCACAGGCCGTGCGCATGCACAAGATCGGGGTGGAACGAATCAAGTTCCGCGCGCATTCGAGGCGCATAACCGAACGCCGCGGGACCTTGAACCGGACAACCGCGAACCTCAAGACCCGGCTCCGCGTCATTTGCGTCCTGACCGCCCAGGCCCAGGGCGCGCAGCGAATACCGATCGAGTTCCGCAAGGCTCCGGCCAAACTCCCGAACCGCCGCGGAAACGCCTCCACCGCGGCTGGACAGCATCCCCGTCAGAAGAGCGACGCGCGGCTGGCTCACGATGGTGGCCCGGCAGATGGCCGAATGACCCGGCGTTTCACCATGGCGGCCGGATTCCCGGAATAAATCGTCCACGCCTCCAAGTCCTTATAAACGACGCTTCCCGCCGCGGCGACGGCGCCTTCGGCGAGGGTTACGCCCGGACCCACCAGAACGCCGGCGCCAACCCAGCAACAATCCCGCAGCACAATCGGCTTCACCATCAGGGCAAAGCTTTCGTTAGTCCAGTCATGATTGCCCGTGCACAGGTAGGCCTTTTGCGAAACGCACACATCCGCGCCAATTTCTATGCGCTCAAGGTTGTCCAGCCAGACGTCTTCGCCAAGCCAGCTATTGTTGCCCACGCTGAGCAACCACGGATATTTCACGCGCACGCCGGGCTTGATGACAACACCCTGGCCAATGCACGCGCCGAAGATTCGAAGCAGCCCGGCGCGGAAAGCCGACGACGGGTTCCAGGAGCTGCGCAAGAGCGGCAAGCCCACGAAGAACCACAGCATCCGCACCAATCGCGTGCGGCCGGGCTTATACCAGGAATTATCGAACCCGGCGAGGCTGACACGATTCATTGGACGCTTCCCCGCGCGACCCCGGCCCACTGAAGAGCCGCTGTCAATCCGCGAACCGGATCCGAGGCTGCGCGCCATTCGCCCAGCACCAGCGGCGACGCGGCCTTCATGCCATCGATGACCGTCTCACCCGTTACTTCCAGCAGAGCGCGCCGGAGGGATTCGAGATTGCCGCGCTCGAAGATCCGGCCATTCACACCATCGCGGACCAGGTCGGCTGCCGCGCCCACCACCGAGCTGGTGACCAGAGCCAGCCGCACGGCTGCTTCGGTCACCACGACGCCCCACGGTTCGTAATCGCTGGGCAGGACCAGAACGTCCGAAAGGGCATAGAGAGCGCTGAGCGTATCGTGAGAGTCGACGAAACCGGTCCATTGTACCCGACCCCGCAACTCCGGCGGTACGCGCTCGCGCAGGGCGTCGCGAAGAGGGCCGTCGCCGGCAAGGATCAGATCCCAGTTGGGCCGCTCCCCGGCAATCTGCGCGAACGCGTCGATCAACAGATCCACTCGCTTCACCTGCGCGAGCCGCCCGCTGAAAATGATCCGGCGCCTGTTTTCATCGAGACCGAAACGGAGCCGGGTTTCCCGAATGATCTCCGGTGGGATGTTGGCCACGCCGGCGTAGTCGGGCTCGTATGGGAACGGAAAGAGCGCTTCCGGCCGGACCTTGTAGCGCAGGAAGTATTCGCGTCCCAAATGTCCACAATACAGGCACGCGGTGCACATGCGAAGGATGGGCGGGAGTACGGCGCGCTTCACCATGCGCTTCAAGCGGGGGCCCGAGTCGCACAGAACGTTGCTGTCGCCGAACAACAGGCAAGGGATGCGCCGGGCTTTGAGCCAGCGGACAATCCGCAGGAGACCCGCGTCGTTGTAGCCAAAGACGACAGCCGCGGCAATGGAGTGCGCGCGCATCCAGCGGATGATCTCTCCGCCCTTCCGCCACTCACGCAGAATATTGCGGACGCCGGATTGTCCTTCGCACGTTTCTCCGCTGCCGAAGAGTACGGGGTTTATCGCGGAGGCGTCGACGTCGTATTTCCATGGCGCGTTGGAGAATTCGTGAGTAAAGACGCTCCACAATCGAATTTCCGGCACTTCGGCGGCAATGCGCCGGTGGAGATGCATGCGGTAGGGCGTCTGGGCGTTGCTGATGATGGCGAGAGCGAGGCGCTCGGGATTCTCCGCGGTGGTCATGCGGCGCGCGACGCCGTTTTGGCGGCACCGTGAAAAATGTCGATCATTTCCCGCGCGTTCCGGTCCCAGCTCAGCCGCGATTCAAACAATGCTTTGGCGGCGGTTCCCATTCGCCGGCGGAGATCTCCATCGGACAGCAGCTTGTCGAGGCATTCGGCCGCGGACGGCGCATCGCGCGGGGGAACTACAAAACCTTGCGCGCCATTTTCCACCACTTCCGCAAAGCCGCCATCGCTGCAGCAGAGAACGGGTTTGCCGGCGGCCATGGCCTCGGTATAAACGGTCGCAAACGGTTCGTCCCAGCCAATCAGCGCAAACGCGTCGGACCACGCCAGTTCCTGCAGTACGGCCTCGTGCGGCTGAAACCCCAGCAGGGTCACTCTGGATTCGAGACCGTGCGATCGAATAGCCTGCTCCACTTTGGCGCGCTGTTCGCCATCCCCGGCGATTCGCAACACGGCCCGAGGATGCCGCGCGGCAACCGCGGCGAAGGCTTCCACCAGAAGGGGAAATCCCTTGCGTTCATAGAAGGCTCCGCAACTGAAAATCACTAACCGATCACGCAGGTTCTCAGGCCGGGGGCGGGAGAGGATGCGATCCGGAATTGGATCCGCGCCGTTGTAGACCAAACGCGTTCTGGCGCTTGGAAACAGGCGGCGGAGGGTGGCGTCCATGCGTGCGGCGATGGTAACCATGGTGTGGCAACGTTCCACAACGCCGTGGAATAACCGCCGCCTGCCCGCCTGGCGCTCGCAGGAGGCAATCTCATCGAAATCGTGATCGGTAGTTACAAACGGCAGCGACGTGCTTTGCTGAAGCTCCGCCGCGATGTACCCGTTCACCGCGGTGTGATGAGCGTAGATGACGTCCGGCCGGTACGTCCGGACCTTGCGGATGAGGAACCGCCGAGCGGTCATCCAGCCCAGAGACATCGGAATCCGCGGATCGCGCGCGAGCCATTGGCGCATTGGCCCCTTTTGATAGACAAGCCACCTGGGGTAACTGACGCGCACTCCTCCCGGCCATTCGAAAACAGCGGGGCACCTGGCGTAGCTGCGCGCGCCGCCAGAGAGCGCCAGCACTGGAGGGACCCACGATGTGAGCGAGACCACTTCGAGTTCGACGCCGTTCCGAACCAGCGCGCCGGCCTGCGCCAGCGCCCAGTTACCCATCAGCAGGTTCCCGGGTTTCGGAAAGTAGGTGGCCAGCATCAGCACCCTCATCACGAGCCTTGCGGCACGGGCGCTCTCAGGGGAACCACGGCTCCTACCGGGACTGCCGCTCTCCGCCAGATATAACGAGTGGGAATCGTCAGGATGACAAAGCGAAAGATGACCGCTTCTCCGCTCTGCGTCACAAAATAAATGGACAGCATCGCGAGGATCACGTATAGCGAGGTCCACCATGCGCCCTGCTCCACGGCTCTCCGCCAGACGCGACCGTAGAACCAGCCGATGAACGCCATCACCGGGATCGACAGCCAGGAGAATTCAACCCAGAGATCCGCAACCGCGGCGGCGGCGGCGCCGGGAATCTCCGACCAGCCCATTACTTCCTGGAGGCCGCCTCCGGCCACGCCCGCGTTCTGGGTGATCTCGCCGACTCCGAAATCGGCATACTTGGTGGGCCAGAACTGATGCGGGATGGGCCGAATCAGAACCTCCGCGAGATATCGCCGGCCCCAGAAATAGTGTCCGGTTTGCCGGGAAGTGATGATGCACCCCGCGCCAAAAATGTATTCGTTGGCCGCGCCGGAATCCAGCACGCCTGAGACGTCGGTCTGAACCTGCGACAGATCGCTACCGATGTAGATTTTGTCCCGGTTGGCCACCAGGATCAACATGAAACACCCCAGCGCCAGACCGCCCCCTATCATGACCGTCAAAGGCGGCCTCCCGTTGCGCGCCAGATACCAGGACATCACCAGCGTTACGGTGATTACGAATGTGGGCCCCCGCCTTGCGCCCAGCAGCGCCTGCATAAACCACGGTACGCTGCACACAACCACCGCGAGCAGCCAGCGCTTGTTGCGGGGCTCGAAAGCCTGTGGCGAGAAAAGCAGAAGCAAAGCGACAATGAGCAGATATACGGCATCTCGAATATAGCCCCAATCGCTCCAGCCGGCTCCATAGGACCGTCCAAACACCTCGGCAATTCCACCGGCCGCGTGAATTGTGTAGGCCCAGCACAGAAAGCCGATGATTCCCAGAATATAGGCGCCATTTTGCAGCGTTTCGCGCCGGTAATGGACCACTTCCGGAGCGGGCGCCACATCGCTGCTGCCCGCAATACAGCCTCCGATCAGGCACGCCGCCGCGAGCACCACGATGGTCTGCACGAAGATCAACCGGTCTTCGCTGACATAGGTGAAGAGTTCGCCGGAACGCAGATATCGGAGCGGCATGTACACGTAGATGAAGGCGAACATGGGCGCGAGAAGAAACACGGGATGAAACGGATCGTGAAAGCGAAGCCACGCCACCAGCATCCCAGCAACGCAGATAACGGCGGTGAGTGCTATGAGTGCCTGGTACATGGTGTATTACAAGAACATTTCTTCGACCGCGCGGTTGGCGCAACCCACCGCGCCAAGACGCCGGTAAAAATCCACGGCCTCTTTCCCGTAACGATGCCAGGTCATTTCGAGCGCGGTCTGGCGGCCGGCGGAACCCATCGTCTCCAGCCGTTCCCGGTTCGAGTATAGCTGTTCGATGCGTTCCGCCAGGGCCTGGACATCGCGGATGGGCGTCACGAATCCATTGATCCCCTCCTGCACCCAGTCGGCCGCGCCGGTATTCTCACTCACAATGACGGGCGTGCCACAGGCCATGGCTTCCAGAGTGGCCAGAGAAAACGAATCCGCCAGGGACGGCAGAACAAACACAGAACTGCCCGCGTAGAGATCGCACAAACCAAGTTTGGGGAGAGCCGGTATGTAGCGGAAGAGGCCTTCGTATTTAGCCAGCACGGGCTTGACGGCGGGGTCCATGGGGCCAGCAAGAACCAACTCGCTCCCAGGCAACCGCAGGCTTTTGAACGCTTCCAATAGATACTGCACGCCCTTCCGAAGCGTCACGATGCCCGCAAACAGAATGCGAAAGACGCTGCGATCGCGAGCGCCGGGCTGGAAGTGCTTCAGATCCACGCCGTAAGGGATCACGGGAAGCTGGTCGGCGCTCCAGCCGTTCTGAATGAAGGTGCGCTGCGCGTGCCGCGATGGCACAACGATGTAGTCTGAGATGGTGTACTCCGCGAGGATCTTTGGCTCCAGCGACCTGCCGAAGACCTCCGTGGTGATGCCCCAGCGGCGGCCTTCCTCCTGGAGGATCTCCCGCTGAAACCGCGGATGCTCCTGCCGGACATCGCAGATCACGATGCTCCCGTTTTTCTTTGCACGCCGGGCGCTGAGAAGCCCGATGCTGCTGACAAAATGGAAAACATCGCATTGGTCCACGAAGCGCCGGGCCATACGGTCGAACGCGTCATTGTTCACCCGGCACGCGCGCTCGAAAGACACCAGCTTCGTGGCCGGCAAGGTCTTCTGCAGGAACTCCGGAAACACGATTTGGCGCACCAGCGCGGCCGGCACATCGGGAACGCGGCGGCCTTCCAGTTTGCGCCGCCAGAAGGCGGGCAGGTATCCGGGAGCGCATTCGCCCTCCACCAAAGCTTTCGAGGTAATGTAGCGCTTCAGGAGGCCGGCACGGTGGAGCGCGGCGGCCAGATAGTGGTAATGCGGGATGTTGGAGAGGAGAATTGTTTGCATTACCCCTCGTGATCGCGCCTTATTTTCGGAAATTCATGGGCAAAGCTGACACTGGTGCTTTTCCCGACGTCGCCGGCCCGGCGGTCCCAAAAACTGCGCTGCCGCGCGCGATGCAGCCATTGCGTTTGAAACCATGCAAACAGGCTGGCGAAGCCGCAGGCGGGAGGATGCAGCCACTCCTGCTCCGTGCGAATCTCCCGGAAGCGCAGCGCGTCGTAGCGCGCCAGAGTCAACTTGTCCATGGGTTCGCGCAGACGCATCGCCCGCGGAAGACCGCCCGCGAACTCGCCCAGCGCGCGAAACAGCAGGACGAAGCGCAGCAGGCGGATGGCGTCCCAGCAGCCGTTGAACAACGTCCACGCGAACTCAAACGGCAATCGCCGCAGGGGGAAGTGCATCACCAGCGACCAGAGCTTGTTGCGGACTCCCCTCATCCATGTGCGCGCGGAGTCTCGATTCACTCCCGACAGGCGGTGATGAATAACCAGATTGGGCGCGTAGTAGAGAGCCCAGCCCTTCTTCATCAACTGAAGGCCGAGTTCCTGCTCCTCCCATTCACCGCGGAAGAACGCCCGGTAACCAGCGGTTTGCCGCGCCGCGCTCGTCCGCAACAGAGCGCCACAGCCGACAAACGCAGTTCCATAGCGGCCGGTCGCGCTGGTGGCGGCGACGGTTGGAAGAGCCGGACCGTTGAATATATGGAACGCCAAGGCACCGAGGTGAGGGCTGCGATCGAGAAGATCGACGGCCCGCCGGACGGCATCGGGATCGACCGGGGAAGAGTCGTCGTCGAGTTGAAGAATGTACTCGGATTCGATGATCCGGAACGCGCAACTCCGGCGATCCGACTGCCCGGCGCTCTGCTCGAAGCGCTGCACGGCCGCGTCCGGCCACTCGCGCAGAACGACGTCTTCGAGAGGCGGCGTTGAGCCATCGTCGATCACGCAGAGCCGGCAGGCATAGTTCTGGAGACGCAATCGCCGCAACGTCGCCGCCAGATCCTGGCGCCGGTCGCGGCTGGCGATCATAATGGTGACGCGGCCGCCTCCGCCGGGTTCGGGTTCATTTTCGTAGCGCAGCTTCATCCCCCACCGCTTCCGCCTTCACGTTGAAACCCCGGCCGTAGATCTTGCGGAATCCGGCCGCCCTGCCGGCGAGCATCTCGCCAAGACGCCTGACGCGCGGCCCGTTGCAACCCGCCGCCAGCCACGCCAGGGAACTGTAAATCATTTCGAAGTAGAAAAGCCTGCACTCGTCGAGCAACGATGCTCGGTTCATGATGGCGGTCATGATCTCGTGCCGATGCAGCACCATGCTTTCGCCCAGCAATCTCCAGTCCTTATGGGTATCCTTGCCAAGGTCGTAATGATAAACGCGCGCCCGGCTGGTGTTGACCAGGCGATGGGTCTTTGCCACGCGCGCCGAAAGGTGCACGTCCTCGCCAAACGAGTAGCCCTGGAAAGCTTCCGGAAATCGCTCGCGGAGAAATACCTCACGGCGGTATCCGACACAGGTGCTCGGAAGCCATTCCACGTCCTGCAACAGATCCGGCAGATCTTCCGGAAGAAAGTTGACGGCGGGTCCCACGAGCTTCCCGGCGTACCCGCCACGCCGCCACCCCGCGCAAACGGCCATGAGCAGCCGGTTGAGTCCTTTGAACGCGCTGTAGGTGTTGTTCCGGATGGTTCCGCTCACGCCTCCGATGCTCTGCTCCCTGTCGTCTTCGAACACAGCCAGCAATTCGATTAGAAAATCGGGTTCCAGGTCGAGATCATCGTCGAGAAAGACGATAAGCTCGCCGGCGGCACTGCCGGCTCCCAGGTTTCTCTGTCGCGCCGCGCTTCTGATCATGGTGCGTTCAAACACGACAGGAAACTTCAGGGACGATGTGAGCCCGGTCACGCGAGCTTCGGTACTCTCGTCATCCGATGAGTCGACAATAATGACCTCTTCCGGCAACCGCGTTTGCAAGTTCAGACTTAGGAGAGTTCCAGCGAGGGGCTGCGGGCGATTTCGCGTGGCGATCACGATCGAACTCGTCAGACGTTTCTCGGATGGGAATTGGTCAGCCATCTTCGGAGACCCTCTTCAAGCGCGCAGATTTGCAAGCAGTCCGGCACTCATTCCCGATGGTAACCGTTCCAATTTGATGCAAAGGCGACCCGCGCTTGCCAAAGTTGCGATTCACCGTTCGCCTCCGGCGTAAGCGGCCGCGGTGCTGGCGGCGATTTTGTCCCAATCCAGCTCATCGCAGCGCGATTCCGTGCGTTTGGAAAGGGAGACGAGATCAAACCGGGGACAGCCGGCGCGTTCGAGGCTCTTGCGAAGCCCGGAGGGATCGTCGACGTTGTAGAGCAGGTCGTCCGCGGGGCCCAGCAACTCGGAAAGCACATCGATTCGCGGCCCGATCACCGGCCGCGAGAACGACATCGCCAGGAGCGCGCTTCCGGAGGTGAGTATCCGGCGAAACGGAAGAACAACGATATCCGCCGCACCGTAGAAAACCGGGACCTCCTCATCGGGTATCCGGGACAGCTTCAGGACGACACCGCGGCTCCCTTCGGCGATACCGCGGAGGGCTGCCGCGTAGGCGGGGTCCACGGGCTCTCCCGCTATCACCAGGGTGCCGTGCTGGTCCGCGGCGTCCCGTTCCTTCCAGACCCTCAACAAAGTATCGATGCTTTTGTAGCGCCGGATCAGCCCGAAACAAAGGAAAACGCGATCCTGCTCCGGCAGACCCAGAGCGTGGCGAGCCTCGGCTTGCTGGACGGCCTGCCCGTAGGCGCTGCGAAAATGGCCATGCGGAACCACAATGGTTCTTCCGGGCTGCGCCGGAAGCACGTTTCGCAGGCGCTTTCGCGCGGACTCCGAGTGCACGATGGTGCGGTCCGCAAGACGGGCCACACGCCGCATCAGGCGCGTCTCAATGCCGGGAAAACGAGCGTCATGAGAAACCTCGTTGTGAATGGTCCACACCAGCCGCACGCCCAGAACCCTCGCAAGGAACAGATCGGCATAGAGTTTCACTGAGTACAGGGCGTACGTGACGGCGCCGCCGCCCTTCAGGTAAGGCGACAGCCAGTGCAGATGCAAAACCGAGATTCGTTCGGGCGAGTCTTTGATCGCGCGGCAGAAAGGCAGCACGCGGCGGTAGCCTTTCGGGAAGAATACCGGGATGCCACGTCTCGCCAAAGCGTCGGCAAGCAACCGCTGATAGGGATTGTCGGCGCGGTAATCCGGCATCATGAGGACCGGGCAGCGCGCGGCAGGGGCTGGCACGTCCTCTTTTGGTTCTCTGAGCAGACCGTCTCGAAGCAGATCGCGGACGCCCTCGCCGTACATCAATTGGCGAATCTCACCAACGTAATGCCGGCAGGGCGCGCCGCGGCGGCGGGGTCCTTGATGAACCGAGTATTCGTCGGGTAGCAACTCGCCCCCATGCCTTCCACTGCACAATGCGAACAGCGTCTGTTCGATACGCCAGAAGTGGCCGAGGATCCCGGGCAATTCCAGGAACTCCTCTATCCACTCCAGCCGCAACGAATCGCGATGAATCAGGCCCAGGCCGGAGTTAAACAGCGGCTCCAGTTCAAATCCAAAGCGCTCCCGGACCATTTCAGGGCTCACCGTGTGCGCGCTCGACAGATCCCCATTCACGGAGTTTTTCCGATAGAGCGGATCTTCGATTCGCCGGAGCAACTCGTCGGGGCTGTGAAAGAACAGAACATCGCAGTCCAGCAGCAACATCCTGTCGCCGCGAAGGAAATGGCGGAAATCAAACAGCTTGAGTGACAGCGTATTCTTGCGGCGGAACTCCAGGCAGCGCGGATAGCCTTCCAGCGCGGGCGGAACCTCCGCTTCCGCCGTGGACCGAAGAATGAGCCGGGCATCCGGGAAATGGCGCTGCAGCGTTTGCCGCTGTTCCGGAGTGAGGCGGCCGTCGTCGTGAATGCACAACGGATAGCGGCGCCCGGAGTACCGGTAGAAAGACTTCAGCGACCATAAGAGATTCAGCCAGTCTTCCGCGGAAGTCAGAACGTGGATCTCGCATACGCCGTCCGCTTCCGTGCGAATCGGGCCGGTGTCGAGAATTCGCGGGCGGACGGCATCCCGATACCAGGCCGTGCAGAGACCATGGCGAAAGCGGGATCGAACCAGATAGACGGCGCGCCCCGGCGTCATAGCGATCCGGCATTTCCAAATCGCGCGCTCACCGAACGACGCAGGCGAGCGCGAACCTCCGGAGCGGCAAGCCACAGCGGGTGCCGCAGCAGGACTCCGGGGAAACCACCATTTTGCGCGCCCAGACGATAGGTGTCGTATTCCAGGCGGGCCTTCAGACGGTTGCGGCTCCACGCGCCGAGACCCGGATTTTCGTCCAGGGCCCGCAACACGGTTGTCCGGATTTCCTGCGCCGCCTCTCCCGCCCGCAGCGATTTCTGATGTTCGTGGCGGCGAAAACGAGCCAGAACCCTGGGTATCTTTCGAACCACCGCACCGGCGGACCAGCAGCGAACCCAGTATTCGAAATCGAACGCCAGATCCATGGATTCGTTCAAAGGACCCACGCGATCCCACAGCCGCCTGCGCCAGAACACTTCCGGCTGCACCCACTGACGCCGGCCCCACCACACGTCGTAAATGTTCAGGATTTCGACCAGGCTGGAGATCCGGCCCGAGTGGAATCCCTGGCTCCTGCCCTGCGCGTCAATCCATTCCACTTCGCCATAGACGATATCCGCTTCGGGATGGCTCTCGAATTCGGCGAGCACGGCTTCGGCGGCTCCGTCGGCCAGGCAATCGTCGGCGTTGAGGAATCCAATGATGTCTCCACCCATGTTGCCGATGGCGCGATTCAGTGCGTCCACCTGACCGCGATCCGGTTCGACGCAAATGCGGTCCGCCTCCGCGGCGTGGGCGCCGGCGATTCCAACCGATTCGTCGGTGGAGCAGCAATCCTGCAGGTACCAGCGCACCCACGGACGATTCCGATCCAGAGACTGGAAGGTCTCGTCGATGTATGATGCGCCGTTTCTGTTCGGGATGGCCAGCGTCAGAAACCGGGAAGACATACGTCAGTACATCCGCCTTGCCACAGGATCGAACTCATTGCGCGGACCACCAATCGAGAAGCGGGGCGATCACGCCAGACCGGCTGTTCTCGTTGAGGGAGTTCCAGAACGGCGATACGCCGTGATTCAATACCACCTGAAAACGAATCGCGGCGTCGCCGTCGACAATCCACTGTACGTTATGGATGCTGATTTTCGGACATACGTAATATTGGCCGCCGTTGAGGAGGCCCGCCGGAATCCGGCAGACCCATGAATTGGTCCCGATCACCGGATGCGGCCATTGGCCTTCCCGCATGTCCGTCTGATAGCTTCGCAGGACCTTCACGCCGTCCCCGGTGACGATGTCAAAGCCGACGCACAGTCCGGTGTGCACCACGGAGAGCTCAAAGGTCATCCTCACCAGAATGTCGCTGGAGCTCGAATAGGTTCCGGAGCAATCGCCATCCGCGGTGGCTTCGATGGTCTTCAATTGCAACTCGCGGTTGCCGGGCGCGTCCGTATCCCAGGCGCGATAACTCTCGCTGGAACTGATGTCGGCGAGATACCCGGCAATAACGCGGCGGGGATCGCCGCAGTTAACAATCCGGCCATGGGACAGGTGCAGGACGCTGGTGCAAAGCGACTGAACCGCTTGCATGTTGTGGCTGACGAAAAGCACGGTGCGGTTGTGCCCCTCAGCCACCTTTTGGAGTTTTCCGAGACACTTCTTCTGAAATGCGGCGTCGCCGACGGCCAGCACCTCGTCGACGATCAGAACGTCCGGCTCCAGGTGCGCCGCCACGGCGAAGGCCAGGCGCATGTACATACCCGAGGAGTAGCGCTTGACCGGGGTGTCGAGAAACTCCCCGACCTCCGCAAAACCCACGATTTCATCGAACTTCTCGAGGATGCGGGCCTTGCTCATCCCCAGAATCGCTCCGTTCAGGAAGACGTTCTCGCGTCCGGTGAGCTCGGGGTGAAAACCGGTGCCCACCTCGAGCAGCGACCCCACCTTTCCCCAGATATCCACGCAGCCGGCCGTCGGTTCGGTAACGCGGGAAAGAATCTTAAGCAGGGTGCTCTTCCCTGCTCCGTTGGAACCGATCACGCCCAGCACCTCGCCGCGCTTCACCTCGAAGGAAAGATCGTGCAATGCCCAGAACGTTTCGACGGGTTTGACGGCGGCGTGATGGGAGCCGCGGCTGAGGGCGGCGGAAATCGTTTCCCGAATGTTCCGGTGGTGCCGGCGCACTCCGAGCTTGTAGCGCTTCCCGAGATTGTCGACGCGGATGGCGATGCTGGACATAGGTCAGTCCGCTGCCCTCAAATCACGTCGGCGAATTCGCGTTCCGTCCGCCGGAAGTACAGGGCGCCGACCAGCATCATGACCATCGCCGCCGCGCAGGAAAAGATCAATTGCGGACCGGGGTGCGTCTTTGCTCCCAGGAGCGCCCAGCGGAAGCCTTCGACAACACCGACCATCGGATTCAATCCGTAGATGGCCTGCCACTTCCCGTGCAACAGACTGCTCGGATAGGCGATTGGCGTCGCGAACAGCCAGAACTGCACAAGGAACGGAATGGTATGGCGGACGTCGCGGTATTTCACATTGAGAGCCGCCGCAAACAGCCCGACGCCCAGACACGCTACGGTTGCCAGCGCGATAAATGCGGGAGCGTAGAGGGCATTCCATCCCAGGGGAATGTGGTACCAGAAAATCAGGCCTAACAATAAAACCAAAGAGAACGCCATGTCCACCAGACCGCAGAACACTGCGGCCATGGGCACCATCAGCCGCGGAAAGTACACCTTCGACACCAGCCCCGCGCTATTCACCAGACTGGCGGAAGACAGCGTCAGCCCATTCGCGAAGAACGTCCACGGGACCAGACCGGCCAGCGCGAAGACGGGATAGGGGATGCCGTCCGAAGGGATTTTCGCGAGACGCCCAAAGAAGATAGTAAAGATCAGCATGGTGAACAGCGGCTGCAGAATGGCCCAGGCCACTCCGAGAACGGTCTGCTTGTAGCGGACCATCACCTCGCGCCACGTCAGGAAATAGAGCAGTTCGCGGTGTTCCCAAAGCTCCTTGAAGTTAATACCCAGCCAGCCCTTTTTCGGCTGGATACGCAACACTGGACGCACAATCTGCGGTTGTTTCCCGGCGCGCTTTCCGGGCGCCACGGTGTCAACTTGCGGCATCGTTCGCGGCCCGTTCCTTTTCGGTTCCGTAATAGCCAGCGTAGACGTAACCGGGATAATCGTAGCTTCCTGATTTCGGGTTCCAGCCGTTGAGGATGGTGCCGATGACGGCCGCCCCGTCTTCCGCAAACCGCTCGGCAATGGCCGCGGCACTCTCCCGGAAGGTCACGCCGGAGCGAATGACCAGAATCACGCCATCGGCGACCAGACCGAACAATCGCGCGTCGGGGCAGAGCGCCGCGGGCGGAGTATCCACCAGGACCACGTCATACATTTCTTTCAGGCGGGCAAACAAGTCCGTCAAACGCGGGGAGAACGACTGTTTGCGGAGAGATTCCGGTGTCCCGGTGCCTTCCCGCATCAGGGAGAGGCCGGCCACTGGCGTATTCACGATATACGTTCCCCATCCCTCCGTGTTGGCGGGCAGTTCATGATCCAGCAAATCGGTGAGGCCTTCACCGGCTTCCAGACCGAAGATATGGCGCAGCCGGGGGCGCCTGAGGTCGGCGTCAATTAAGAGCACTTTCCGGCCGGTTTCGGCGGTGGCGGCCGCAAGGTTCGCGATGGTGGTTGTTTTCCCTTCCTGCGGACCGACGCTGGTCACCACCAGCACCACGCGGCTGCCGGCCACCTGGCGGGCCAGAATGGACGTGAGCGTGTGCCGGAAAGAATCCGTCAAAACGGACGGCTTACCCAGCGCCACCAGCGGCCGGGACCGGTCCGGAACGCCGTTTCGCAAATGATTGCCCAGCGTGGGCGAACGCCGCCGCTGGAGACCTTGTTCGAAAGTCGGGATGACGCCCAGCTCGGGCAGACGCAAAACCGAGGTGAGCTGCCCGGGAGAGGCAAACACATGGCTCAGCTTGCGAAAGCGAATCAGTTCGATGAGGATCGACAGCACGATGGCGGCGAGGGCCCCGAATCCAGCGCCCGCGGCGAGATATTGAACCGGCTTCGGTTTGAAAGGAGTGTAATAGGGCGCCGCCGCATCAATGACGCGCACATTCCCCGCGGGAACGGCCGCCGCCATAGAGACCTGGTTATACTCCTGCAACAGCGAGTTGTAGGATTGCTGCAGCCGGTCAACGTCTCGTTTCAAAAGGTTGTATTCACCGGCTTTGTCGCTATCGTTCGCCACCGCCATGGCCTGCGCATTGTAGGCGGCGGACAGCAGGCGTTCCTGGCGAAGCGCCGCTTCGTATTCGTCCTGCATGCGCTTGACGAGGTCCACCTTTTCCTTTTCCATGGTTGCCTGGAGATCCCGGATCTGGGCGTCCACGCGCTGCACTTTGATGTGCTCGGGGGTCAGCGTCGTCAACAATTCGGCGCGCTGTCTGCGCAGGTCGGTGACCTGATCCCGCAGGTCGCGGAGAGTTCCGTCGTCCAGGATGTCCGGCAAGGAATCGATCGGACTCGATTTGGCGATTTCAAACCTTGACTGTTTGCCGATGCGGTCGGTCTGAATGCTGGACAAATCCGACTGCAACTGACGCAGCTTGGTGTCCGCCAGGGTCGATTGATCGAGCACGAACTGCAGCCCCTTGCTTTTCACGAAGGCTTCCAGCTTGCCCTGGGCGTCGTCCAGGCGGTTGCGCGTTTCCTCGATCTGCCCTTCCAGCCATTGCGACGTCTGGGTAGCCGAGCGGACGCGAAGCTGCACGTTCTGGCTCACGTATTCGACCGCGAGATCATTCACGAACTGCGCGGCGATATCGGCGGATTCGGAGACGCAACTCACCTCCACAAGATGGGAAGCGCCGATGGGCCTGGCCGACACCGTGTTCATGGCGGTTTGGATGGCGATCTTCGTAAAGGCCGCCGGATCCTGCGGGGTGCGGCCCAGACGAGTGCGCAGTCTGCTCACAAATCCCGAACTTGGCGGCGCCACGGGGATGGTTTCCGCGGTCACCCGATCGGCGACACGGGACAACAGAGAGCCGCTGCCGAGAATCTGGAGCTGCGTCTGAATGTTGGACACGTCGCTTCCGCCGCCGGCCTGCGGATCGAAATCCTTAAGGCCCATGAAGCTCTCATTAGTGCCGGTGATCTCCAGCACGGTGGCCGCGCGGTACGCGGGAAGCTCCACCACCGCCAGCACCGCCCCCACGAAAACTCCGACCACCGCCATGCATGAGATCAGCAACCAATGCGCGCGGAGAACGGCCAGGTAGTTGATTTTCTGGCTTCCGCCGGACGCTGCGGCCCCGCCTGCCGGCGTGCCGTTGTAGGGCACCGGCCGAGCGAGATCGACCGCGGTTTTCGCCCACTTTACGACGGCCGTTTCTTTGCCGGGGTCGGCTTGCTGCATCGGTGTTCTCAACCGCAAAACCGCTCGCATGTGACCTAACTCTTGCTCACTGCGAGGCTCACTGGCTTCGCGGCGTCTGGCAGCAGAACAGAGAAGTCACGCCCCACGTGTTGCGGCGAACCGGGGATGTAGTTTAGATCGATGGCCAACAGGAAGGTTTCCTCGAATATCCGGTTTCTGTTCACAGGAAAGCGCAACGAATCGTATTCACGGGGAGGAAGAATCCGAGCCCGCTCACGATGCGCTTTGTTTACCGTGTATCTCACGCAATTCGCTCAACCGCGGATAGTTCCGCTTCGGCTGCCGGATACCAATTCACTGCTTCTTGATTATGCACCGACGAGGTGGGATGCGCCTGGCTCAGAAAAACCCTACGTGATTCCCGGCAAGCGGCCAAGCTATCGCCCCCGTAGCCACCGCAGGCTAAGATTGCTCCGACCGTCGAATCAGATTAACACGGGTTTGGACATCCGTCAATGTTGTGAGGTACTTACCGGTCCCTACCTGGAGATGTACACGGAGGTAAGTAAGGCTTCCGGCGGAAGGCTCTTAGTGAGATGTACGCAGGCCGCGATCGCGGCGGGCGGATTCCACTTCGGCTGCTTCGGGCGCCGTCAGGAGCAATGGATCGCAGGAGGGCAGCGTCTCCTTGCAGCGTTCGACATTGCGCCGCACGGCCTCCGCGTGCACCGCGTCAATTTCCCCGCGCACCAGCAAGACGGGGTCGCAGCGGACGGAGCCGTTCATGCATGCATCATAGTTCCTCTGCTGGAGGGCGGACCGGACCGGCTGCTGTTCCTGGGGTTGCAGCGCCAGCGGATCGCAGGCGGCGGAACCGCGCAAACATGCGTCGTAGTTTCGATGCGCCGCGGCCAGCGCGGCTTGCCGCAATTCGTCGGGAGTTAGTTCGAGGGGTTTGCAACTCGATGAGCCCGCCAGGCACAGATCAAGATTTCTCCGCTTCCCGGCCGAACGAACGAATTCCTGCTGACGGCCCTCCAGCGCAAGCGGATCGCAGCTTGCGAGGCCGTTCGAGCAGGAATCAAAATTGCGGGCGCGCCATAGGGTTCGAACGGTTTCCAATTGCGCGGGATTCAGAAGAACCGGGTCGCAGGAGGCGCTGAGGCTCCTGCATTGGTCAAAGTTTTTCGCCTGCACGATGACCGAAATCTGGCGGCTCTCGGCGGGGCTCAGGCGGGAGATATCACATGCCACGGCGCCATGGATGCAGTTCTGAAAGTTCTCGCTTTCCGGTTGTTTCGCAGGCTGGCAATACACCCGGCAGCAGCATACCACTGCAACAATTGGAACCGCATATCTGAGAAGGCTGCACATTACTGCCGTCGCGCACACCGGAGTCTCATCGGCGCCTCGATTCGCCTCTGCGGCGTCTTGATTCACCTCTGCTATGATACCCGCATCCGGCCGAATGCGTGCGGCGCCGCTCATGGATTCTCTCCCTCGCCAATCCGCCGTTCCCAGGGACGAGTCCGCGCTGGCCGTCCTCATCTTCGTTCCCGCTCTTCTGCTCGCTATTTACGCACCCATGATCTGGTGGACCGCGAAAATTATCGTTGAAAGCGACGATATGGCGCAGGGTTTGTTCGCTCCGGTGGTGGCCATCGCCATTCTGTGGCAGAAACGAAACGTATTCACCAGATCCGCAACGTCCAGCGCGTGGGGAATTGCTCTCCTGCTGGGCGGCGCACTGCTTGCGACCATTGGCGCCGCGGCGAGCTCGACCACCGCATCGCGCCTCGGATTTCTTTTTTCCGTGAGCGGGTGCATTTTGAATCTGTGCGGACCGGCCGCTTTCCGGAGTTCCTTGTTCGCCATTTTGCTGCTGCTCTTCACCTTCCCCATCCCCCAGGTGTTCTACGGCGATCTGACCGCGCCCCTGCAGTCACTGGCGACGCGCACGTCCGAGTATGTGCTCGAAATTCTCGGATACACGGCCGTGCGCAGCGGGAATATTCTTGAGTTGCCGCACTACACGCTCTCCGTTGTGGAGGCCTGCAGCGGATTGAGATCCCTGCTCAGCCTGGTGTTCCTGGCGATGTCGTATGTGTATTTCGTCGAACCGGTGCGGTGGTTGAGGGTGGTGGTGACGCTGGCGGCGATTCCGGCGGCGATGATCGCCAACGTAATTCGCATCGCGACAACAGGCGTGCTCGGCGAGGCCGGTTCAAGATACACGACAGGCGTCTATCATGAGCTGCTGGGGTGGACGTGTTTCGCGATCGGCTTTGCCATGCTTTATCTGTTTCATCGATCTCTCAGTTATGCCAGGCGCCGCCTCAAACCCGCCTGAAATCCACGGGCGCTTCCGGCGGCTGCTGACTCCGGCCCTGGTCACGATCGCCATCCTGGCAGGCCAACTCATCCTGGTGTATAGCTTTCGCCGGACGGAGTTCCTTCCCTCCCCTCCGCGGCTGAACGAGTTGCCGTCTCCGGAAGGTTGGCGCGCGGCTGGAGACAGCCCGCTCGACCCGGCCGCGCTCGATATGCTGGCGCCCGACGATGTTCTGAACCGGACGTACGTAACGGCGGGCGATCAAGCTCCGGTGCAATTATTTATCGCTTACTACAGAACGCAAAGCCGGGCGAAGAACGCACACGATCCCAAAGTATGCCTGCCGGGAGCGGGCTGGAATGTGCTGACCAGCAGAGCCGTGACGATTCAGGATTCTTCCGGCCGGCGCATCGACGCGACGTATTACGTGGTGTCCAAGGACACCGAGACCGCCGTTATTTTCTATTGGTACCAGTTCTATCACGGGACATCCGCGCACGATTATGCCCTGCACATGTCGCGCATCTTCAATGCTTTTGTGGGCGCGCGAACGGATGTCGCGCTGGTTCGCGTGCTTAGTTCGGCTGACACCCAGGGCGTGCCGGCAACCAGGATTACCGTCGAGCACTTCGCCCAGGCCATCTATCCGTCTCTTCTTCGTTACTTTCCGGATTCTCCGTGAAGGCCGGCGGTTATTGGAGGGGCCTCACTTTTTCGCTCCCCGCCGGCGCACCCGCGTAATCAAAATAGCGGATCTGGCTGACGGTGATGCCGGCAAGGTTCACCTTGCAGGAGGTCTCACCCATCCAGCCGCCCGTCTCGCAGTACAACGTACTGCCGGCGATCTGTTGCTCCGAGCTGCCGAAATACACGCGCATCTTCACGGGATAGGGCCGCTGGCGATCGGGAGCGCCGGTGATAAACAGCGTCCGGCCGCTGGCGGTGTCGGTAACCTGCTCGGTAGCCATCTGCCGCCGAGCGGTCTGGATCATGGACTCGATTTCTGAAATATGCCGGGCGCTCATCTGCGCGGGCTGCCCATACAAAGCGATGTCCCCGACCTTCTGCCCAACGGCGAACCAGATGGCATTCGCCTGCCAGCAGGGGCCCTCACAATTCTGCAGGGCCATGGCATCCGCGCCATTCGGATACGCCCAGCGCCATGTGACCGGGCTGAACTTCGGAGCATTCCTCACCTCGCCCGGATCGCCATACGGGATCGCCGCGCCCATGGTGTCCAGATACGACTGTTCGGGAATGAAAAGGCAGTCCGGAAACGCTCGCTGCAACTGCCGGAAGACGTCCGCATTGAGCGGCCTTCCGCCCGGGTAAACGGCGCTGTCCACGTAGAACAGAGTGGCTCCCCAGCGGTCGCGCGCATACCGCGCCTTGGAAGTCAGCAAGGCCAGAATCGACGGATCGTCGCCGGCCGGATAGCTGTGCTGGGTGCCGCTGCCGTTCGCTCGCAAAGTCCAACTGGTGGGGCCGCTGCAGGAATAGAACTTCTGCGCGAAGGGCTGGTCCACCGCGACGAAAAAGTCGTTATAGTCGGTGGTGGCGTTGGTGCGGCATTGCGCCGGCCGCGCGGACAGCGGACCCCACGTCAAATACTCCGGACGAAGGGTCACGCCCACGCGGTATCCCGCATCCGTGAAGATTTTGAAAATCCGGTCGGCCACGTCGTTCATCTCCGTGGCATAACCCTGGCCGAGCACGCGCGGATCGCCAATGTACGTGGTGGCGTGATTGAACTCCTGCCCTTCGATGTCCCACAGGATCAATCCCTGGGGCCGCACCGGCCGGGCGTTCATCAGGTCGCGGATGGCCACCGCTTCCGCTAAAGCGGTTGCCTGAAACCGGGAAGCATCGGCCGCGTTCAGCAATGGATTCTGAAAATAGCCACGGGGATTCGATGCGCTGCGCTTTCCGCCGTCCGAGATCCACCACGCCATAATGGGCCGGCGGTCGGGCCAGTTCACCACCGGCGGCCAGACGGCGCGGTATTCATCGTAGGCCTCCGGAACCAGATCGTGCGGCGACACGTTCGTGCTCGCCGTAAAGCGGACGCAATACCGGGCCTGCTTTGTCTGGCGCGGCGCGATGTTGAGGAACCTCGGCTGATTTTTGCAAACGGCCGACCAGCCGCAGCTTACCCCCAGGTTCTGGTCCGGCTGAGGCGTATCGAACCAAATGGCCCATTCGCCGGCGCCGTAGTTCACGTAGTCAACCGGGTTGCCCGTACCGACCTCCCAGGTCTTCGACGCTCCCAGGTTCATCTGCTTCATCTGTATTCCCAGCGTGCTGATCAGAGCTTCGGCGATGACGTCAGAGGAACTGTTATTGGTCAGGGCCATATCGGCGCAGACGGTATTCTCGCCGGGCGTCGAATAGGAAACGGTCAGCGATGCGCGGTCTGTCCCCGCCGTGCAGTTCTTCCGCACCACCGTCGCACTCACCGTTCCGGTACAAGAAGGCGCGCTGCGTGTGGATGTGCCGTTGGGATGCCGGATGGTGACGCCGCTAAACAGACCTTCGCCGTATTTGTAGTTGTAATCCACTCCGTCGAATACGAGAGACTGGAGGCCGTTTGCATTCGTGGTGAAGGTAACCCCGGCCGGCGGAGCACTGGCCACGGGCGGGGCGGGTGCGGGCGGGCTTTGCGGCGCGGCGAAGGCGGCCAGCCACGCGCTTGATAGCATCGCCAAGGCCGGTCCGGGTCGCGTCGCCATCCCCACTTATTATCGCCTGAAGGTGCGGCGGGAGACCGTCAATACCACTGAGGCACCCAGGCGCGCGCCGGGCGCGAGAAATCCGGGGACTGATCTTCGTGTTCCATCCAGTACACGGGCTTGTTGAACAGGAAACTCGCCGCGCCCGAGAACGTGCTGGGCGGGCCGGCGATCATGTCGCACGCTCCGAGGGCGCAGAGGTCGCCGAGAACATGATCCGGTCCGGCGATGCTGCCCGGCATGTCGAGCAACGAAGCACCCAGCGGCGCGTTGGAGACAAAGACGATGGACGCCCTCCCCTCATCGGCCGACACAAGTTGTCTGGCAAAGCGGAGATACATTTCGTCCGTGAACAACCATTTGCCGTTGCGATACTTCGCGTAGTCGCCCCGCCGGACATGGATTCCCACCATGCGGCCACCTGAAGGGCACGCCGTTCTGACCGGTTCCGCCATCGCCAGGTACTCCGGGCGAAGCCGCCAATACGAACGAAGGCTCTCCGTCCAATCCGAGAGGTCAAGTCTGGTGAAGCAGCCAGGGTCCACCGACCGCGGAATGGCCAGGGTCATCCGATGTCCGTCGATGACGATGATGCGAACGTCATACCAGCGGGATAGGGCGCGCCTCGCGAGCGTGAACCCAAACACCTGGCGAAGTGCGTAGCCGATGACGCGCTCGAGGATGATCCGCGGGCTCCACAGAGACGATCCGTCGAAGACAAACTTCGCGTGGAGGCGCCCCATCCCCGGAATCCCGCACCAGCGGCAGCCCTCGGAATGAGCGGTGAGCCCGCGGCCGCGCTGCTCGCGCGGACCGGCGCCTGGTTCACTCAGAATCTTCGGCGCGGTGGAGAAATACGCGCGATACCTCCAGAAACAGCAATTCAGAGCGGGAACCTGAAGGGTCCGTGACCAGGCAAGAAGATAGCAGTATGTAACCAGGCGGTTTCCTAATTCCCCGGAGTCATCGAGGAGGATCACGGGCAGGCGGACCATCCGAAGATTATGGCAGGGCACGGCCCTGCCCCACGTCAGACAGGCATGGTCATGTCAGGACAGCCTCTATGGGAGCGCCAGCACTGGTTCCGCCGAGACCAGCGACCCCGCGAAATCGACGTATCGGATCTGAGTGACGGTCACGCCCGCAAGATTCAACGCGCAGGAGTTCGTGCCCATCCAGCTGCCGGCCTCGCAGTACAGCATGCTGCCCGCAATCTGCCGCGCGGAGTTGCCGAAGTAGACGCGCATCTTCACCGGCCAGGGCTTCTGGCTGTCCGGAGAGCCCGTAAACGACAAAGTCCGGCCGCTTGCGGAATCCGTAACCGTGATGGACGCCATGTCGTTGCGGGCGTCCTGGATCATGGACTCGATATTGGAAAGGTCGGTGGCGTTCATCTGACCGGGCTGCGCATACAAGGCGATGTCCCCAATCTTCTGTCCGAGGCTGAACCACGGGGAGTTGCTCTGCCAGCACGAACCCTGGCAATTCTGCAGAGCCACGGTATCGGCGCCGTTCGGATAGGCCCAGCGCCATGTCACGGGACCGAAGGTTGGGTCGCTTTTGTCGTCGCCGGGGTCCGAATACGGAATCGCGGCGCCCATGGTGTCGAGGTACGACTGTTCCGGAATGAACAGACAATCCGGAAATGCCTGCTGAAGCTGCCGGAACACGTTCGCGTTGATCGGACCCCCGCCGACGTAGACGGCGCTGTCCACGTAAAACAGCGTGGCTCCCCAGCGGCTGTGCGCGTAGGCGGCCTTGGCCTCCAGAAGCGCCAGAATATCGGTGTCATCGCCCGGCTGGTAGCTGTTCTGGGTGCCGCTGCCATTGGCGCGCAGCACCCACCCGGTGCTGCCGCCGCAGGAGTAGAACTTCTGCTGGTAGGGCTGATCGACGGCAATGTAATAGCTGTTATAGTCCGGCGTCGTGCTGGTCTCGCAGGTGGCCGGGCGTTCCGCCAGCGGTCCCCATTGCAGATATTCCGGGCGCAGCGTGACGCCCACGCGATACCCGGCGTCCGTAAAGGTTTTGAAAACTTGATCGGCCACCGCATTCATTTCCGGCGCGTACCCTTCCCCGAATACCCGCGGATCCCCGATATAGCTGGTGGCCTGATTGAACTCCTGACCCTCGATGTCCCAGATGATCAAACCCTGCGGGCGCACCGGCCGCGCATTCATGGCGTTCAGAATCCACGACGCCTGAGCGAGGGCGGTGGACTGAAACGTGGCGGCATCGCTGGCATTCAGGGTTGGCTGCCAGAAATAGCCCCGCGGATTCGAGGCGCCGCGATGCCCGCCGTCGGAGATCCACCACGCCATGACGGGCCGGCGATCCGGCCAGTTCACCACTGGCGGGTACGCGGCGCGATATTCGTCGAAGGCCTCCGGAGCCAGATCAAACGGAGTCAGCGTCGTGTCCGTGGTGAAGCGGACGCAATAGCGCGCCTGCGCGGTCTGGCCCGGCGCGAGATTGCTGAATTGCGGCTGATTCTTGCAGACCACCGACCAGCCGCAGGTGACGCCCAGGGTGACGTCCGGCTGAGGGGTGTCGAACCAGATGGCCCACTGGCCCGCTCCGTAATTCACAAAATCGATGGGGTTGCCGGGACCGACGGTCAGCGTCTTGGAAGCCGCCTGGCTCATCTGGTTCATCTGTATGCCCAGCGTGCTGACCATGGCATTGGAGAGCGTGTCCGTCGCACTCGCATTGGTCAGAGTCATGTCCGCGCAAATGGTGTTCTGCGAGGGCGTCGAGTAGGAAACGGTCAGCGAAGCGGTGTCCGTTCCCGCCGCACAATTCTTTTGCACGGTAGTGGCATTAAACGTTCCTGAACACGACGGAGCGCTGCGAGTGGAAGCGCCGTTGGGCTGCTGAAACGTAGTGCCGGTGAACAGCGCTTCGCCGTACTTGTAGTTGTAATCCACGCCGTTGAACACCAGCGACGCCAGACCGTTCGCACTGGTGCTGAAAGCGACCCCCTGCTGCGCGGCGGAAGCGGACACCACCACCGTCGCCGATGCCCTGGCCGCGTGGCTGGCCGCGGAAACCGCGGTGACGGAAATATACTGCGCCGCGCTCAGGCTGGCTGGCGCCGTATAAAGGCCGGACGGCGTGATGCTCCCCGATACCGGGCTGATGCTCCACGTAACAGCCCCGGTGGGCGTTCCCGAGATCGTGGCGGTGAATTGCTGCCGCGCTCCTGAGGCCAGTTGCACGGAGGAAGGACTGACGGCCACGGTGACAACCGGCTGACGCGATTGCGCGCTGGCCGTCGTCGCGGCCGTGAAAATGCCTGCCAGGACGATGAGGCCAGCGGGAGGGAGCATTGCTGAATTCATGGATTGTTTCTTCCGTCACCCAAGTAATCGGAGATAATACCGCCTCTCAGGAGAGTGGCATTTGGCGCCACTCTGACCGGCCAGGATTTGCCGGGGGTTGAGCCAGGGGGCGGTGCGCCTGAAACGTCCAACTCGGGAAAATTCCTGGAATCAGGAAAGTACCAGGGGTTTGGCCGGGCATAGTGCCGGTTCCACGCGAGCGCGCCCGCCGCCGGTTAATGGTGCAGCGCTTCTTCTTCGCGTCTTTTCAATAACCTGGCAACACGTGCCGAGCAGTATGGTTTGCTCCGGTACATCAGGCGGGGGCCGCGACCGGCACCGCCTGCCCGGATGAACGTAACGGTATTATCGTTGACTTGATTGGGAGGTTGCTCTACAGTGTCCTAAGGTGTCCTGCGGAGGACGTTGGGGGTGCATCTGATTCGTCCGGCAGCATTTGCGTTGATGGCATGCGTGGCGTTCTGCTCCGCCGCCAAAGGCGGCCCGGCGGGAGTGTTCCCGGCGGTGCTGGGCTGCGGATCTTCGCAGGACGACGGCAAAGGCAAGCTTGAGTACCCCTGCTTCAAAGGGGAAGGCAATTCCGGCATCCATTTCACTTTCAATGCGGACTCGTTCGGATTCGGATCCGACTTTGATCGCGGCGGCAAGGGGAACGATCCGGCGTTTATCTTCCCGCTGTGGCCCGATAACGGATTCCGCGGTTTTTCCTACGGCGGGAAAGGGTGGAAAAAGGGCCCGGATTGCAGCCGCTACTTCGGTTCCCCCAAAGACACGTGGTGGGATTGGGACCCGGGCAAGCCCCCCAAGTGTGATCCACACGGGCCATCGTGGGGAAACGGCAAGCCGGGGTCATACACTCCCGAGCCGGCTTCCACAGTTGTTCTGGGCATCGGCGTGACGGCGCTTCTGGCCGGTGCGTGGCGCCGCAAGCTTCGCCGGAACGGTTGAGGAGTTCGGTTTCTCTCCGAATCATCGAGCGTACACGTCGTCAGTCGCGGCGCAGCTTCATGATCCACCCAACAGAATCCCGGACCACGACGGCGATGGCGAGATACAGCGCTGGGAAATATGGTACCAGGTACCTCACCGAAGGGTCGCCAAACAATCGCCAACTGGGGATCAGGACGATTGACATGACGATCAGGGAGGCAAGTAACATGCCGCCGGGACGGCCGAGATATGAATGCACGGGGACGCGGTCGGCGTCGACCTCCCGTCCTGGGCGGGCTATGTTAAGCCAAACCAATCGCCAGACACCGGCCGCGACGGCAAGGATGCTGACAATCCCCAGTGCCGCGGTGGCTCCGAGTTGCGTGGCGTGTTCATAGAGTGGCGTCCACGCCCTTGGGTTGATCGGCAATATACCCTGAGGGATGATCCTGTCGACGAATGCGGACAGCTGCTCAGGCCAGGCACGCCACTGCTTCAGAGCATAGTCGTTCCCTGACCACAACCGAACGCCGCGGCTCGAAAAGTATGGCATCTCTATAAAGCGAAAAACGGCGCGGACGGGGATCTCGATCAACGCAAACCCCAAAATGAATGAAAGCGGCGGTACCACCATTCGTCTACCTGATCGGAGATCCAACGGGCGAATGCGATGTGCCATGAACAGGAGTGCAGAACAGCTCGCGAGCCCGATTGCCACGGAGGCGGTCAGGGCAAGCCCAGCCATCTGCCCTGAGACTCGGCCCGTCAGATCCCGGTACGCTATCAGGGCATCGAGGAGCACTGTCGCGGCCAGCGCGCTCAGGCATAGCAATCCGCCGAGTCGTCGAGACGATAAGACTGCCTTAAGGCGGCTCACAGAACGGAAAACTTTGTCCGGCTCGAACCTGGACAGAAACGCCGCGAAGACGAAGCCAACTGAAACTGGAAAGATGTAGTAGAGAACGCCAGCTAAAACGCCCAGACGGAAAGACCCCGGCTGGAACTTCGCAAGCACGAACAGAAACGCAAAACAACAGAGCAGTCCCGCAGGGTAGCCCGGAGCTTGCAATTTCGACGAGTAGAGCCACGGTGTCGCCAGACCGTATGCGATCCCTACCGCCGCGCTCAGGCCGAGGCTGAATTCGAGGGCCAGCATCTCAAAGAGCAACAGAGTCGAGAGCCCCAGGAAGACGGCACCAGTGAGGCGAATGGCCGCAAGCGGAGTTGAATGCGTAAGCTCAGAGAGCGGCACGGCAAGCGTCTCAAGCAAAGGCGCCATGTAGGAACTGCTGTATTGGAAAAGAAGCGGCCTCCGGTTCACAACGATAAAGTTGACCGTCGACACCGAACATTTCAACTCATCGGCGGTGGGCTCGGGCTTTAGAGACGAGTAGTAGAGTGCTTCGCCCGTCGTGCTGACGGCAAGCAGAAGCCCGAGCGCTGTCTTCAAGCTAATCAAACCGGCTCCTGGTGACGGCTATACTATGGACCATTATGAACGCGCCACGAATCGGCGTTCTGAAGTGGCGACAAGCCGGCCTGGTGCTCCTCTGGATCGGATTGTTTCTGGCTTATCTTGCGACGGTGATGCCGGGCCTTAGCGGAAGCTTAAGTCTCGATGAAACCTGGGTGGCTAATTCTGTCCTCGCCCGTTCGCTGGGGGACTGCCTTTATTACAATACGTGGCTCCAAAGCACCCCTCCGGCGTTTCTCCTGGCTGCCCGCGGGCTGCTGTCCATACTTCGGCCTTCCAATACAGCCCTTCATGTGCTCCCGTTCTTGCTGGGGCTGGCAAGCCTGCTCCTGTTCGCTCGAGTTACATCCCGGTCTTTTTCGTTCGCGGTGGCCTATTTGTCCACCGCGGCTCTGGCGTTTTCGCCGTTTTTCTTAAAATACTCCGATAGCTTGAAACAATACATTGCGGAAGTGTTCTTTTGTTGCCTGATGCTTGCTATATCAGAGGCTGCCAGAATTTCGGAAACCAAATGGGTCTCGGTCTGGTGCACTCTGACGGTGTCCTCGCTGGCCTTTGGGTATGGCACGCTGTTCGTCCTTGCGGGCTTCATCGTTGGGAACGCCTTGTCACTCTGGTCCGCACGCGATCCTCCATCTTTATCGCAAGGGGGTCTGGCGCTACCCTCGGATCGCGCACGGGGAGCTAAGCATCTTGCCTGGTGCGTGGGCGTCACTGCCGTGTCCGTTGCGGCGTTGTATATCTTGTTCGTTCGCCCTAACACCTCGCCCGCGCTGTACAGCTATTGGAGATTTCAGTACGGTCCGCTCCGTGGAACCTATGAGTTACTGCGCACTCTGTTCTTTTATCTGCCAGGGGTCGCCCCTTTACTCAACCGTCGGATCCCCTCTCTGTTGATGGTGGTTGCGGGCATCACATCCATCCTTTCAGGCTTGCGGCACGTTGGCTACCGGGCTTTCCTGAGGGACTCGCGACTCATCTCTTGTGTTGTAGCGATAGCCGCGCTGATGCTTAGTGCTCTCTGTTCCCTTTACCCTTTCGAGGCACGAACGGGCCTTTTTGTTCTGCCGCTATTTCTCTATCTCCTGGCGACTTCCCTGGATGCCTTGCGGAGGGCGCTGTCGGCGCTACCTCGGCGAGCGATTTCCCAATTGCTCGATTGCGTCTGCGTCCTTCTTGGTTTGACCGCGGGAATGTGTGCGTTTTCCTCAAACACGTTCAGCGAATCCGGCGTAGAGGGGTTCCAGTCCGCGTGTCGCTACTTCCGCGAAGCGGGTAAGCCCGGAGACTTCCTATATGTCCACGCATCGGCCCGGGAGGGATTCAAGCTCTACACCCGGCTTGACGGGCAAATCCGGATGCGGACAGCGTTGGGTGATTCCGGTTACACGTGCTGCGTCCCGGGTCAGCAGTGGCCTTTGCGAATAGACCCGTCGCGGCCGCGCATAGACCTGCGCGAAAGGCTTCCCGCCGCTTTTCGGGGCACCGTGTACATGCTGCATCCGGGCTGGCTCGGCCTCTGGACGAGGATCGGCCAGAATGAGTACGAGATCCAAACCGATGCTCTGAGATCTCTGGGATGCCGCGAGACCCGAGCGACGCCTCCGGGTGCGGTAATGATTACTGCTTTCGATTGTTCAGCGCGCCCTTGATGCCGGGTCACTCCCCTGGTTGGCGTTCGCAAGATAAACCGACGAGGTGGCGTCCTTTGCGAGAACGGTCAGGCGATATCCGTTTTCCAAAAGATAGTCCGTGAGCCAATCGGACCGGCCCCCGGAATACAAAATGAAGGTCTGGTGCGCGACCTGAAAAGGCGCTAGCCCTTCGAGCCGCAACGGAACGAATTGGGCTAGAATACGATTCTCCCTTTCAAGGGTATCCGTGCCGATCAGACGGACAGCCAGCGCCGGGTCGCAAAGCGCAACCAGCCGGCCGCGCAGATCGGGACCGGAGTACTCAACGGCCTCCAGGTAGGTCAGCTCGCTTCCAATCACAACAGGGAGGCCCGGTTCACCGCGGCTCAATTCCCCTAATCTGGCCCAGCGTTCATCCACACCCGCCGGGGCTGCCGGGGGCAGCAGCCTGAAGTCCTGAATCTCCTGAACGACAAGCGCGATCAGAAGCGCCGCCACAAGCTGGCCGGAAAAGCGGCTGAACCAGATGGCGTCAATAAGATAGACCGAGCCAAGCGCCAAACCCAGAATCGCGGGCCATCCGTAACGGAAGACATAGCCGGAACCCAGAGCCTTGGTGAGCACGAACAAGACAGCGGGATATAGCAGCAGGCCGCCCGCAAGCACGATCTCAGCCGGACTGAACCCACGCTCCCGCGCGCCTTGTTGAGTCCCGCGTAGCATTCCCGGCAGCGAACTGGCGGCAACAATCACAAAGAACACCACTACGACGAGCGCAAGGCCGGACCCAAGCCCCAGATAGTTCGCGTAGGTGAGATAGACCGTGCTCCAACTGGGCCGCGACCAGAAAGTCTTGCCGAAGATCTCCCGGAAGTGCACGAGCAGCGGAAGATCCAGAAAAAAAGGGCAGGCCGCAAACACGAAGGCAGACCAAACCCCCCAGCGGATCCGGCGGGACTGGTGGGTCCACGTGAGCTCGGCGAGGCCGAAGGCGCCGATGGCGACCACTGCCAGGTGGTGACAGGAAACCGCCAGAGCGAGAAACACGGCAAGTAGCGGGGTCATCCACCGCTTCTCGCCGGCCCGCTGCCACAAGACGGCGGATATCGCGAGGAAACCAACCAGAAGGGCGTAGGGCCGCGCTTCAAGCGCGTAGGCGCGGAAAGGCGACAGAGTGATCAGAAACACGGCGGTCAAACCGGCGAACGCTGGCAGCTTCTTTCGCGCAAACCAATAAACGCCGAACAAAGTTAAGACATATCCCAGGATAGAAGGCAGCCGGAGGGTGACGAGCGGGTCGCCGGGGAATAGTCTGGCGAGGCGAACGATCAGGTAATAGCCGGGCGGCATCCCGTCGGCCCCGGCATCGAGCGCTCTCCAAAGAAGGGAAAACGGTTGAAGACCGGAGACATGAAATGTAACCAGTTCGTCATACCAGAACAGTTTTCTGCTCGCCTGCAGGAAAAGCGTGCCGATTTCCCAGGATACGGCCAATATCAGCAGGGCCGGAGCGAACCAGGAAGACGCGAACACCCGTGCGTACGCGCTCTCCGAAATGCTGCCTATGGACGCTGGCTCCGGCGCGTTCACGTAATCCCCATCTTAGCGAAAGGCCGGAACGCGTGAAAGAACGGCCGCGGAAAGGCCTGATCAGAAACGCCTCATTACGCGGCGCCGCCATGCCGCCAGCCGCTCGGCTCCGTCGAAACCCAGCAGGAGTGACGAGAACTGATAGCGAACCGGCAGCGCGGAGGAGGAACGCAGCATCCAGCGGCCGTCGCGCGCGGCGCGGGCGGCGATCTGGCTGGCCAGTGGCGCATCGGCACACCACGCCGAGCGGGCGGACTCCATGCGCGCGCCGTACAGCGCCCGGCGGTGGTCCCTGGTGAGCTGGCCGCGCTCTTTCAGCAGCGCCTCCATCTTCTCCAACAGCTCCAGCTTCCGGGTGATCGTGCGCAGCGGATGCTTCCGGGAAACGGTTCCCGTTCCGTGATTGCGGTAGACCGAGCCGAAGGTATCGATGAAGCCAAACCGCTTGCCCGCCTGGAAAAGCCGGAACATCAGCTCGTGTTCCTGGCACGCGGCCTGGTCTTCGTCCCAGCAGCCCACTTCTTCGACGGCGGACTTCCGGTACAGGAATCCGGTGGTGTTGAACGCAATCCAGCGTATGAAGTGCAGCGCGACATCGGAATGGTCCGGCACGGGCAGGCGCTCCTCCACGCCGCTGGATTCATAGCGCAGGATCACCGGACTGTAGGCAACGTCCACCTCGGGATGCCCGGCCAGCCAGCGCATCTGCGACGCGATTTTTTCCGGCAGCAGGTAATCGTCCGCGTCCAGATACTGCAGCCAGCCGCCACGGGCCTCGCGCAGCAACCGGTTCCGCGCGGCGTTGCCTCCGCGGTGCTCTCCCGGATACAGCCGCACACGCGGCTCGAAACTTCCCGCGACGCTCGCCGTATCGTCGGTGGAACCATCGTCGGCGACGATGATCTCGGTGGGCGTCCACGTCTGCGCGAGCGCGCTTTCAATGGACTGGCGGATCCATGGGCCGGCATTGTAAGCGGGTATCAGAATGGAAACCAGATCCGCGGCGGGCGTTTCTGAACTCATTGCGGGTGGGAACTCCGCTCCACGCTCCCGAGGCAGTGCCAGTGGAGCTGCTGGTTATCTCTAACCTCCATCACGATGGTGAACGATGGGACTCGAGGGCAAGTCCAGCGACACATCGCGTGGCGGAAACCGCGGTCTTTCCCCGAAATGGCAACAGCGAGATGAGAGCGCTTCTGATGCCCGCCGGCAGCGGCTTCACGAAAGAACATTGAGGAAACCGCGTCATTATGAATGGATGAGTATAACATGCAGTGCAGTTGAAACCGTCTTCACGGCATCCGCGGGCTAACAGGCTGCTGAAAAAGCCCGAAAACCGCTTGTTTTACACGCGCGGCTCGGAAACGTAGCTACGTGTTTGCAGGTGGTTACCGAACCGCGACGGTGACGGAGCGGGGACCAGATAGCCGGGGTACGATGCGGCGACACCGTGGCGGTCAGAGCGAGACGAGTTTGCCGGTGGCGCTGCCGCGGCGAAACCGGGCGAGTCTCTGGGCCGCGCCGAAACCTACCATTCTTGCGGTCAGTTGAAAACTCATGGGAAGGGCCGGCTGCCGGGAGGCCCAGTAATGACCATCCTTCGACGCTTTCCGGGCGAGCATCTCGCCGTAGGATTCATCAATTTGCCAGGCCATGCGCGCGGTGTCCAGGCGCGCTATGTAGATTTCCTTGCGAAGCACCGGCGTCATCTGTCCGCTCTGCGTCAGCCACTCCTCAAACCGCTCCAGAATGCCCATGCGAACCTGCATGGTCCGCAAAGGATTGTTCCTGGAGACGGTGGCGGTGGAGTGAAAGCGATACACGGTTGCCGGCTGATTCCAGACCCCAATGCTGGTGTTGCCGGTGATTAACCGGTAGACCAGCTCGTGTTCCTGACAAACCGGCTGATCCTCCCGCCAGCCTCCGGCACGCAGAACCGCGGACCGGCGCAGCAGCATGCCGTGGGTGCAGAAAGGAATCCAGCGCACAAACTGGACCGCTGCATCGTAAGGCGGATCGATGGCCGTGGCCGATTCTTCGCCGCTCCCTTCCCAGCGAATGATGGTGGGGGAGTGCACCAGGTCAAACCGCCAATCGCGGCTGGCAAGGAAACCGATCTGGCCGGCCACCTTACCCGGCAGCAGATAATCGTCCGCGTCCAGATACTGTAACCACTCCCCCCGAGCCAGTTGCGTCAGCGCGTTCCGGCATGGATTGGCGCCCGCGTGACGGCCTTGAACGAGGGTGACGCGATCGCCGAATTTTCGGATTTCACCGGCGGTTCCATCGGTGGAACCATCATCCATGACGATGACTTCAACCGGCGAGTAGGTTTGATCCAGCGCGCTTTGAATGCTCTGCCCAATCCAGGTGGCGGCGTTATACGCCGGAATCAGGATGGAGACCAGCGGGCTCCCCGATGGAGGCGACTCGGAGGAACGCGACATGGAGGCTGCGGTGGTCATCACGAAGTGGAAATTCCGCGCCGCCATGTGGCAACCTTCTGGCGCAGCCGGCCTTCGGCCTGCCGGCCGAGAAGTTCCGGCAAAGAGTGAGCCTCTTCGGACTCCACGCCAAAACGCTGGATCGCCTTACCGGCATCCGCCTGAGGCATGCGGCCGATACAAAAACCACATTCGCGATATGGCGGGCAAACAATTCCCGATAAAACGTTTCCGGCACGCCATCGGAAACGAAAGGGAATGCGAATGCTTTGTCCGGGAGCCCAAACCGCCGTTCCAATTCCTCCATGCACCCTTGCGTCTGATCGAGCTGCTCATCCAGCGTCAAATCGGCGTACCGGGGGTGATCGATACTATGCCCTCCGATGGAGAATCCATCCGCGAGAAGACTCCGCACGTGATCCTGGGTGAGATATGGCTGGGAGGTCCGCAGATATTCATCGAAATCGACTTCGAGCAATGCGGCGCACTCATCGAGAACGTGACGCTGGCGATAGCCAACGGAAAGCAACAACCGGCGCACTCCGGCGGGAGAACCCGCGGGCCGCTCGAGTACTCTGGAGAGCGCGGTTGCCACGGCCTGGGTGACGGCGGAGCCGCGGTTCCGGCAGGCGTCGATCAGCAGGCTGGCCTTATGACGAAAGCCGAGCATTTTGTTGTCGAGGAATCCGGTGGTGAGAAAAAACGTCGCGGGTATGCCTTTGCGGCGGCAAACCGGGGCCACAATCTCGCTCATTTCGCGAAAACCGTCATCGAACGAAAGAAACAGGGACCGTTCGGGGATGGGCGAACCGGAGGCCGTGTGCGAGCAGATTTCCTTCAGCGAGAGGGGCCTGAAATGCTTCAGCAGATAATCCAGGTCGCGTTGAAACGCCTGGACGCTTCTCCATTGATAAAGATGACGGACATGGGCGGGCGAGCCATCGGTGACGATGTGATAGCAAGGCGCGACGACGCCCCCGGCCGACACAACTCCGGCAATGTAGCCGGAGGGGAACAGCTTTAAAGCACTCCGCCCCAGAAAGGTCACAGGCCCACTTTATAAAGACGATACAACACATTAGGGGATAAAGATACGGGCTGGCGCCGATTCAACGCAGTATTCGTACCAGGCCGGGGAGCGCGAGTACCAACTGGTAAAGTAACGAATTAATTAACGGCCGCCCGGCCATAACACCGCGTTCACGCGATGCAATTCAGGGCTGATTCATCTCGCTGGAGATCTTCTCGAAGCGGGTGCGCTGTTCCGGCGTGAGGATTTGCAGAATGCGATTTTTGCCGGTGGCGCGATAGGATTCCACCTGCGCTTCGAGATCGTGATGGTAAGCCACAAAGTCGTCCAGGATGGAACGAAGCTTCTCGGCCTGGTCGGGTGTAAGGTTCAACTCAGTGCGGAGCCGCTCGAACGAGAGAGGGTATGCGTCGCTCAGACGGGGATGCGTGGGGTGCATCGCTTCATGCAGCCCGTAGCGCATGGTCAGAGCGCCCACCGTGGCTCCGGCCAGAAAGACGAAGAACAGCATGGCCAGGATCCGTGGATCCTGCCAGCCCGGTCGCTCGGCCGATTGCATCAATTTTCCTGGAAACTGGCCAGGCTGGCTAGAACAACGTCCCGATCCTGCGCCACCGTCGCCGGAGTATCCTGCTGCGGAAGCGCGACTACGATGGCCGAGGGCGCGGCGGGCGCCGCCCGGAACGGTTCGGTGCTGACGATATACACGCTGACGATAAAGGCCAGAGCGGCCGAAGCCATGGCCAGCCGGAATCCCAGCCTGGGTTCCAGAAGGAGCGCCCAAATAGAGGGCTTGACGCGCTGCTCAATCCGGCTCAGCACCCGCGCATAGAATCCGGGCGCGGGCTCCGCCGTTTCGCCGGCGCGCAATACCCCCACCAGGCGGGCCTGCTCGCGCAGAACGCCGAGTTCCGCGGCGCACTCCTGGCACGCTGTCAGATGATCGCTGAACTCCGCGGAACGCGCTGGCTTGCCCGCGAGATAATCCTCAAGTTCGTCTCTTACCGGCTGATGCATACTTCATTCCCTCAAAAAAGGCCCTCAAAAAGGCTGTTTGCTCTCGCGGGTCTTTGCCCGCTCATCCCGCTCCATCAGGTAGCCGCTTGTCCGGTCCGGTTCAGGCGCTGCGCAGCTTTGAGCAGCTTCTGCCGGGCCCGGAACAGTTTCACCTTGATGGTGTTTTCATTCATATTGGTCATCCGGGACAATTCTTCCACCGAATGACCCTCCACTTCCTTCAACAAAATCAGCGTCCTGTCCTCCTCCGAGATCTTCTCGAGAAGTTTCAGGATCAGATCGCGCTGCGCCAGGGCCGTATCCACCGGCGTATGCGGGTCTGTCGCGGTGTCCGAGTTCTCCATCCGCAGAGCGTCTTCCTCGGAGAAGTCGCTTTCGTACACCAGCTTGCGAACTCTTTTCTTGCGCAGATAATCATAACACTCGTTCACGGTGATTTTGTAGATCCAGGTGAGGAGCGAGCTGCGGAAGTCGAAGTTTCCGATGGAAAAATAGATCTTGGCGAAGACCTGCTGGGCGATGTCCTCGGCGTCGTTGTGATTGCGCAGGATGCCGAAGATGATGGAGAAAACCTTGGCCTGGTAACGCTCGACGATTTCGCGGAAGGCGAGTTCGTCTCTGGCCTGGATGCGACGGACCAGGACCGCCTCTTCGCTGTTCCTGTGGTCCACTCTGGTTTTAGCCTGGGGCCGGGCGCCGGCCGCCGGGAATGGGAGAACGCCTGTGAATCCGTCCATACACCTGAGCAGACGTGCCTTGCCCCCTCCGGGTTGCGTCGGTTCGCAGCATCCTGAGGGGAAGTTTAGCATCCATTTAAGTGAGGGGTCGGCGTGGCCCGCTGCCGCTTGCACGGGAGGCACGCGCCGGGGGATAATACTCAAAGGTTTCCAGGAGATTCTTAGTATGGTGAACTTGACTGAACGGGCCGTTGGCAAGGTGAAGGAGATCCTCGATGGTCAGGAACCCAAGCCGGCCGGGCTGCGCATTGCGGTGGTTGGCGGGGGTTGCTCGGGCTTCAGCTATTCGATGGCCTTCGAGAACGCTCCCAACATGCTGGACAAGACCTACAGCTACGAGGGTTTGAAGGTGTTCGTGGACCAGGCCAGCATGCTGTACCTGGATGGCGCGGAAGTGGACTACGTCGAGACGCTTGAAGGCGCCGGCTTCAAGTTCAACAATCCAAACGTGAAGAGCACGTGTGGGTGCGGTAGTTCCTTCAGCGCGTAGGGTTGGCGGAAGCACAGTTTTGTTTACTGAGAGCGCCGGGGGTCTACCCCGGCGCTCTTCGTGTATGCACCCATGCTGGAAAAGCTGCTGACCGAGCAGGCGAACCCGGTTTCGGCGGGGATTGACAGCCGCTCGACGGCGGAGATCCTCCGTATTATCAATGGCGAAGACGCCGGGGTCGCAGCCGCGGTGGCGTTGGAGATGCCCCGCATCGCCCAGGCGGTTGACGCGGTGGTGGAAGCGATCCGCGCGGGCGGGCGCGTCTTCTACCTTGGCGCGGGCACCAGCGGGCGCCTGGGCGTCCTCGACGCCGCTGAGTGCCCACCCACCTTCGGAGTGCCCCCAGACCTGTTCCAAGGCGTGATTGCCGGGGGCGAGGGCGCTTTGGCCCGCGCCACCGAGGCCAGTGAGGACGACCCCGCGGGCGGCGCGCGCGACCTGACGGAGCGCGGATTCCGGAAAATCGACATCCTGGTAGGGATTGCCGCCAGCGGCCGGACCCCCTATGTGCTGGGGGCCATCGAGGCCGCACGCGCCATGGGCGCGGTTACGGTGGGGATCAGTTGCACGCCGGATTCGCAGCTCTCGCGCGCGGTGGATATAGCCATCACCCCCGTGCCCGGGCCGGAGATCATTGCCGGCTCTACCCGGCTGCGCGCCGGAACGGCCACCAAGCTGGTTCTGAATATGCTGTCGACGGCGGCCATGATCCGTCTGGGATACGTCTATGGAAACCGGATGGTGAACGTCCGCCCAACCAACGCCAAACTGCGCGACCGGGCCGTGCGGATTGTGTCCGAGGCGGGGATGGTGGAACCGGAGCGGGCGGAAGAGCTGCTGGACGCGGCGGACGGAAGCGTCCGGACGGCCATCGTGATGGCGCGCGCGAAGCTGGGAAGAGCGGACGCGGAAAAACTGCTGGCAGCCGCCGGTGGGCGAATCTCCGCGGCTCTCGGGGAAGAATAGGAAAAATGGACAAACTGTGGATTCGGGGCGGCAGGCCGCTGGCGGGCGAAGTGGCCATCAGCGGCTCCAAGAACGCCGCGCTTCCGGCGCTGGCGGCGTGCCTCTTAACCAGCGAACCGGTGCGGCTGAGGCGGGTTCCGTCCGTGCGGGACATCGGGACCATGGAGAAGCTGCTGGAGTGGACCGGCGCGTCGCTGGAGATTAATGGCGGCGAGGTGCTGGTGCAGGCCGGCTCGCCGCAGAACCCGGAAGCCCCATACGACCTGGTGAAAACCATGCGCGCATCGAGCCTGGTGCTGGGGCCGCTGGTGGCTCGCGCGGGGCGGGCGCGGGTGTCCATGCCGGGCGGGTGCGCGATTGGGGCGCGGCCCATCAACCTGCATATTTCCGCGCTGGAGGCGCTGGGCGCGCGCATTACCCAGTCCCATGGCTATGTGGAGGCGGAGGCGCCGCAAGGTCTGCGCGGGGCGGAGGTGCGCTTCGACCGGATCACCGTGACCGGGACCGAGGACGTCATGATGGCCGCCGTTCTGGCCGAAGGCGAGACGGTGATTGAGAACGCCGCGCGGGAGCCCGAGGTGCAGGATCTTGCCGCGCTGCTGACCAAAATGGGCGCGCGGATTGAAGGCGCGGGCACGCCGTCGATTCGGATTCAGGGCGTGCCGAAGCTGCACGGAACCGAGCACGCCATCATCCCGGACCGCATTGAAGCGGGTACGTTCATGATTGCCGCGGCGATCACCGCCGGCGATTTGCGCATCCGCGATTGCGTGCCCGAGCACGTGCAAGCGCTCACCCTGCTCCTGCGGCAGGCGGGCGCCGAAGTGAGCGAAGAAGCGCCTTGTACGCTGCGTGTTTCGGCGCGCGGCCGCCTCAATTCCGCCGACGTCACCACGCAGGAATATCCGGGGTTCGCCACCGATTTGCAGGCCCAGTTCATGGCGCTGATGGCCACCGCGCAGGGGATTGCCCTGGTCACGGAAACGATCTTCGAGAACCGCTTCATGCACGTGCTGGAACTGGCGCGCATGGGCGCCAATATCCGGCTGGAGGGCAGGCAGGCGATTGTGGCGGGCGTGGCCGAGCTGACCGGCGCTCAGGTGATCGCCTCGGATTTGCGGGCGAGCGCCTCGCTGGTGCTGGCGGGTCTGGTGGCGAAGGGAGAAACGCTGATCGACCGCGTCTATCATCTGGACCGCGGATACGAGAAAATCGAAACCAAGCTGGCCGGCGCCGGAGCCGGGATTCAGCGGGTACAGTGAAGGAGGCAACCATGGGAACGGCCCCGAAGCATCACAATCCGGCCTTTCTGGCCCTGGTAAACGAGGCGAAGAGCCGCATCACGGAAATCGATATCGAAGGCTACCGGAGTATGCGGGAGCAAGGCAGGCCGCACATGCTGGTGGACATTCGCGAAGATCACGAATGGGCCGCCGGGCACGCCGCTGGCGCCGTGCATATCGGCAAGGGCGTCATCGAACGCGACATCGAGGAGAAGCAGCCGGACAAGACGGCGACGGTGGTGTTGTATTGCGGCGGAGGATATCGCTCGGCGCTTGCCGCGGAAGCGCTGGGGCTCATGGGTTACCTGAATGTGGTGTCGCTGGATGGCGGCTGGCGCGCGTGGCAAGCCGCGGGACTGCCCACCGAAAAGTGATTACGTCGTCATGGAGGTGAAGCAGGTATAGAGCACCGCCGCGATGACGCAGAACTCGGCGAACTTAAGCAGCTTCACCAGCGTCTTGCCCATGAACTCGAAGCGCAGCATGAGCGCCAGCGCGAGCCCGACGTACAGGGGAATGGCGGGGATCCGGTCGGCATACGCCTTCACCCAGCTGATCATGATTATGTAGAACAGGATGGGGATATTACTCTCCAGCCAGTTCTTCGACCTGGTGTACAGGACGAAGACGGCAAAGATCATCAGCAGTGACGTCGTGAACGTGTAGACCGTGATCTCCATACCGCATCCTTGCGGCCGGACGTCCTTGTCCGGCGGCGTACCGGACTAGAACGTGAAGCTCAGCCCGAACATCGGCACAAAGTCCTGCACCCAGCCACCGGCCTTGGTTCCGGTGTTCGGCGCAATCACATTCGTTGGAAACGGGGTCAGATAGTCGTGAACTTCGACCCGCAACTGGATGGCCGGCGAGACGGAAAACTTGACGCCGCCGCCCACCGAAATCAAAGGTTCCAGTTGTTGCGTCTGGGTGAGCAGACCGACGCTCTCGAGCGGCCCCTGATAGGCCAGTTCCTCGCCGGTTCCGCGATAGACCTTCACCCCGGCTCCCGCGGCCACGAAGGGGCGCACGCGGGAAGTCCGGGGCGCGAAGTGAAGCAGGATATCGTAATGGATGGCATGGCTCTGGCCGGACAGCGTTTCCTTGGCGCCGCCGCCGGTTAGTTGGGGACTGCCCGCCTCGAAGTCATAACGGATTTCTCCGCCGATGAAACGGCCGGAATCGTTGCCCAGCCATGCGCTGGCGGCAATCGCCGTGGTGAAGCTGGCGTCGGCGCTGGCGATGGACCCGGTAAAGGTCTGCGAGGTGTAGAAGCTGCCGCCGCCGGCGACACCCACTTCCCACTTTTGCGCCAGCAGCGCGCACGACGAGAGTAAAGCCAGAACGATCAATTTGCGGAAGTGCATGATGTTATCGGTCCTCTACTACTGTTTCACAACCCTGACATTGACCGTCGTGGTGTTACCGCCGAGGCTGATGGCCAGGGGCACCGACAGGCCTGCGGTGACCACCTTCGGCACCGTTACGTTGATCTGGTAAACACCGACCAGTGTCGGCGTGAGACCGGAATAAAAGACACTCAAAGGCGTGCCGCCCAATGTCACCGTGGGCGTGCCCGGAGTCTCCGCCAACGGCTGGAGCGGAGCAGCGGCGCCATCAGCCACCGGCGGATTGGTCAGGCCGAGGCCGGTGAGATAGATGACCAGCGTGTCGTCGCCGGTGATGGGATCCGAGGCGGTGACCAACTGGTTGTTGTTGTTGGCGCGAACGATTGTGGGCAGCCCGGTCAGCGGACCGGCGGAGCCGCTCATGAACACGCTGGGCGCGGCGATGGAGACCACAGTATTGAAGTTGTTGCTGATCCCGCCGGGGGTGAACAGCGTAAAGGTGACGTCGCCGGTGGCTTCAAACGGGAGCTGCGCGTTGATCTGGGTCGGTGAAACGAACAAGACCGGCACCGCCAGCCCGTCGATGGTCAGACAACTATCGCCCAGCGCGGTAGGCAGCGGAATCTGGCTGGCCACCAACGTCAGCGGGTTCAACTGCTGGCCGTACAGCGCAATCAGGCCTCCCGGCGCGATGTTCGGAGAGCCGTCGGCGGCGCTCACCACCTGATCGATGGTGGGAGGCGCGACGGACGAGTCGTAGGTCCAGGGCAGCACGGTCAATCCGGAAGTAGTAAGTTCGATGATCGCATTCTGGTTGGAGAGCGGCGCCAGCGTGCGCGTGAAAGAGAACGCGGTATTGCCCGCCAGCGGCGCTTCCGCGGTCCGCGTGGGCAGGCTGGTGTAGGGCGTGGAGGTTGAAACGTCGACTCTCTCAATTACCCCGGGAACGCTGACGGACGACTGGGTCGAGCGAAAACCGGTTTGGCCGATGAAGGCGAAGCCGGACGAGCTGCCGGACTGGTTCTCGAACTGGGCCACGGGGACCAGGGAAGAGTTGAGGAGATGGTCGTCCACCACGGAATATCCCCACGAGGAAGTCGCATAGGCGCCTCCCAGCGTCGCATAGTCCTGCCGCGAGATGGTGAAAGTGTTCTGCGTGGAGTCGTACCACAGCATGTTGCCGTCGGCTTCGGCGGCCATGATGCCGGACCCGTTGGGAGCGGCCACCAGCACGGTATCGATATTGATATTGTTCTGGAACGCGCCGAGCGAGGGCAGCGTGACCCCCGTCTGCGAGGGCAAATACACCTGATCGATGGTGTGCAAGCCACTGGCGGACCGGTTCGCGGTGAGTATCGCGTTGGCCGAGGAAGCCACCGAGCGCGGATAATGGCCGAACGGCATGAACACCGGCGGGGCCGGCTGCAGCGTATTCAGATTAAACACGTACAGAAGCTGGGAATTATCGTGCCCCACCAGCAGCCAGTTGTCATCGTAGCTGATGGCCATCTGGGTGGGGGTGTTGTTCGTGCGCAAGGTGGCGATCTGGTTGTAGGTGCTTCCGTCGAAGACTAACACTTCATTCTGATCCTGACGCAGGACATAGAACTGGTTGCGCACCGGGTCAGGCAGGATGTCGACGAGGGTGCCGGGAACGTCGATGATGGTGCCACGCTGATCCGGGCTGCGGGTGTTCACCAGCAGGCGGACGGAGTTGGGAACATTAACGGCGGACGGCGACGTAATCTGCAGGGTGCCCACCGCGGTGCCGTTCTGATTCAGGTAGGCGGTCGGATCGACGCTCACCTGGACCACCGTCGGGGTAACCCCGGACGACGGCTGCACGGTCACTCCGGGCGCGGTCGTGGTGATGGAGAAAGGCGTCTGGTTCCCGCTGGGATCGGACACCGTGAGGTATTCGGTATTTACGCCGCGGATGCAGTAGCTGCCGGCGAAGAGCAAATCGCTCTGATCGGTCTGAATTTGCGGGGTAGCGGGCAGTTGAGCCAGCGGAAACACGGTGACGCCGCTGGCGGAGATGGAATACATCATGCTGCCGTCGCTGGAAATGACGCTCTTGCCGCCAAGATTTTCGGGCAACTGGATTTGTTCGTCGATGTTCAGGTTATCGGCGTCGGTGATCATCAGCACCGGCGGAGGCAGCGTGCTGGGCGCGGCCGAAGTCCCGCTGGGGGCCATCTGCGCGTAGATCTTGTTGCGCGTGGAATCGATCACGATGGTGCCGGTGCTCAGCAGGCCGGCCACGTTGGGAAACTGGGAATAGAGGTGGCCCCGGGCGTCGGAAACCGCCCAGCCGCCGGCCCAGAAGGTGCCGTGCTGGTTGACGCTGACGGTCAGCGGCCCCATGGGCGGAGACGAGGAATAGCCTCCCGACACGATGGAATGGTTGGTGGCGTTATAGACGATTTGAATGGTGTTGGTGAGCCCGAAGATTCTGGTGCGGTCCCCGGAGGCTCCCAGCGCGGCGGCGGTGATGGCCGGCGGAAAATTCGCCGGAGGCGCGGGCAGCGTCGTGGCGGTCACGTCGGAGACGGTGGCCAGCAGGGTGAAGGTTCCCAGCGACGGATTGAGCAGCAGGAACTCGGTGGCCGTAGCCACCAGAGCCATGCCGTCGGCGCCGAAGGCAACGCCCAGCGGCGCGCTGGGCAGCGACAGCGTCTGCTGTCCCATGGTGGTCAGGTCGATGATGGTGACCAGATTGGAAGCCGTGAGCGGAGCGGCGAAGTTGCCGTAATTGGTCACCACCAGGTAGTGCCCGTCCGGCGACATGTCCATGGAGCTGGGCTGGGCGGCGACATTGATGGAACTCTGGATGGTATTGGTCCCCAGCGACATGACTTCAATGCGATTGGCCGTGAAGTCGGCGATGTAAAGCACACCGCGAGTCTCGTCGAGGGTCAGGTCCGACGCCTCGCCGCCAATCGGAACCACCGTGCCGAAGGTTCCGGCAGTGGCCGCGAAGGCCGCCAGTACCGCGACCACCAGCATCCGCAAATACGTTCTCCAACACATACTTTCACCCCACAAAATGGCTTGCGCTCCAGCCCCCTTCCGCCCTGCGGCCCCAACGTCGGCGACGGGCCCTGGAAAGCGCGACTACCCGGCCCGGCCGGCAATCACCGCCGGAGCCTTGGCGAGGCGCGGTTGGGCTTCCGCGCCCCGCGAGATTCTTAATATGCGCCTGAATAAAACTATTCGGCGCTTTTCTTGCGGCGGAGCACGATCAGTCCGAGGAGGACGATCGCTATCACCGCGCACACGACGCGAATCACGGAACTATCCATCGTGTTTCTCCTTTCTCAAAGAACTCCCTGCTCACATGTTGTTCATCATGGGGATCAGCTCCCGGATGATGCGCATTACCACCGGCCCGACCGTGACCACGAACAGTGAGGGCAAAATGCAGAAAAAAATCGGGAACACCAGTTTGACGCCCAGCTTGGCGGCCTTTTCCTCGGCCACCTGGCGCGCCTGCACCCGCATATAGTCGGAGTGCGCGCGCAGACTCTGGGCCACGCCCGTGCCGAAACGGTCCGACTGGATCAGAACCGCCACCAGTTTCTTAAGATCGTCCACGCCGGTGCGCTCGGCCAGGTTGCGCAGCGCCTCCGCGCGGCGCTTGCCGGCCTTCAGCTCCAGATTCACCAGCGAGAACTCCTCGCAGATTTCCGGATGGGCCTGCTCGAGTTCCTTGGCCACCTGCACGATCGCCTGGTCCAGACCCAGCCCGGATTCCACGCACACCACCAGCAGATCCAGCGCATTCGCCAGACCCCGGCGGATTTGCTTCTGGCGCTTCCGCGCGACCATCTTCACGTATTCGTTCGGACCGAAGAAGCCGATGACCACGGCCGCCAGGACCGACAGCATCTTGTTACTTGCATCGGCCTGAGCGGGCAGAATCAACAGGGTGGCGATGAGCGGAAGCAGCACCGCGAACACCAGCTTGGCCCCGTAGAGAACCTTCAGCGCGTTGGGACCGCGAAAACCGGCGCGAATGAGCCGGCGCTGCATCACCGTGACGTCTTTCGGCGAGACCGGGACCATGGTGCCCAGCTTGCGGATCATGTCCCGGAACACCAGACTGGGATGCGCCGCCTGGTCGTTGTGCTCGATGGTGACGGCGCCGGTGACGCGGTCCATGGCCTCTCTGGGCTGGATCCACAATTTCATCCCCACGAAGGAGGCCCCAATCGCAATCACCACGAATATAAAGCAGGCAACCAGAATCGGCATATCAGACCTCGATGCTCACGATCTTGCGGATCACTCCGTAACCGATCAGTTGCAGCACCACCGCCGCGCCCAGCATCATATTCCCCACATCGTCCAGAAAGAAGAACCGGATGTAGTCGGGATTGACGTAGAACATCATGACGGCGACGCCGATCGGAATGCAGGTCAGCGCGGTGCCGGTCATCTTGCCGTGCGCGCTGATGGCGCGAATCTTGCCGCGCAGCTTGAAGCGTTCGCGGATGACGTAGGCCAGCTTATCCAGAATCTCCGCGAGGTTGCCGCCGGTGCGCTTCTGCAGCAGCACGGCCGAGACGAAAAAGTGAACGTCCAGCGAAGGCACGCGCTTGGCCAGTTTCTGCAAAGCGACGTCCAGCGGAAGACCGAGGTTGTGTTCCTCGAAGGTCCGCCGGAACTCGCCCGCCAGCGGCTCCTGGAATTCGCGGTGAATCATCTCCAGAGAGACCGAGAAGGCGTGGCCCGCGCGCATGGAGCGCGCCACGAACTCCAGACTTTCCGGAAACTGCTCTTCGAAGTGCCGCAGCCGGCTGGTTCTTTTGCGGGTGACCACCAGAATGGGCAGCGCCGCGCCCGCCGCCAGAGCCAGCCACGCGAACACCCGCAGATGCGACGGCAGCAGCATCCAGGCGATGGCGCACGCCACCGTGCCCGCCAGCAGACAGGTTTGCAGCAGGCGGGCCACGGTCATCTTCATTCCCGACTGCTCCAGCATTTCCTGCAGGCGTTTTTCGAGGTTGAAGCGTTTGACCAGGCGCACCAGCACGGAAGCCACCGGCTGATCGGGATTGATGAGCGCGGGTCCCTGCCCGGACGATTTTTTCTTGCCTTTGGTGGTACCCAGCAGACGGGCTTTCAGACGATCCACGTCGGCGGTGCGCAAGGCGGAGGAGGAGACCCACCAGATGGCCAGCACCACCATCCAGACCGCCGCGACGATAAGCACGAATATCATTGGACCTCCACCACCTCGTCGAACAGATCGGGGCGCAGACGGATTCCGGCGGACAGCAGCTTTTCGTAAAACTTCGGACGGATGCCGGTGGCGGCAAAGCGCCCCACCACGTGCCCGTCGGCATTCAGACCGCGCTTCTCGAAGACGAAGATGTCCTGCAGGGTGACCACTTCGCCTTCCATCCCGGTGACTTCGGTGATGTTGATCACGCGGCGGGATCCATCGCTCATGCGGGCGGCCTGCACCAGCAGGTGCACGGCGGCGGCAATCTGCTGGCGGATGGACACCAGTTGCATGTTCGCGTTGGCCAGTGAAACCATGACCTCCAGACGGGAGATGGCGTCGCGCGGGGTGTTGGCGTGGACGGTGGTCAACGAGCCGTCGTGACCGGTATTCATGGCCTGCAGCATGTCCAGCGCTTCCTCGCCGCGGACTTCGCCCACCACGATGCGATCGGGACGCATACGCAGGCAGTTGATCAGCAGTTCGCGCTGCCGCACCGCGCCGTGCCCTTCCAGATTCGGGGGACGGGTTTCGAGGCGCACCACGTGCGGCTGCTTGAGCTGCAATTCGGCCGCGTCCTCGATGGTGACAATGCGCTCGCGCGGAGAAATGAAGGCGGACAAGGCGTTGAGCAGGGTGGTCTTGCCGGCGCCGGTGCCGCCCGCGATGACAATATTCAGTTTGGCTTTCACCGCGGCTTCCAGCAGCTCCATCATTCCCGGCGTGGTGGCCAGGCGATCCACCAGATCGGGCGGCATCAGCTTATCGGTGCTGAAACGGCGAATGGACAGCAGCGGCCCGTCGACAGCCAGCGGCTTGATGATCGCGTTCACGCGCGAGCCGTCGCTCAGGCGGGCGTCGACCATGGGCGTCGATTCATCCACCCGGCGGCCGACCTGCGACACGATCTTGTCGATAATCCGCAACAGATGCTGATCGTCCCGGAAAGAGACGTTGGTCAGCTCCAGCACGCCCTTGCGCTCCACGTACACCTGGCGGTGCGTGTTCACCAGGATGTCCGAGATGGTGGGATCCTGCAGCAGCGGTTCGAGCGGGCCCAGACCGAAAACCTCGTCCAGCACCTCGTCGCTGATTTGCTGCTTCTCCATGGAGCTGAGCAGCGTGGGCTCGGCGTCGATGAGCGACAACAGCGCCTGGCGGATTTCCGAGCGGACCCGCTGGTTATCGATGGTGGCCAGCGCTTCCAGATTGATCTTGTCGACAAGCTTGCGGTGGAGCGTGAACTTCAGCTCCTGAAACTCCGGTTTCAGGCCGGCCTTCTGCTTGCCGGAGTTGCGCAGCAGACGCTGCTCCCAGGTGACCTGCTGCGACGATTTGGATTCGACCGATGGATACATGATGAAAGCCTGTTATCTGTGAGAGAGCGCCGTCCTTGCCTCCGCCGATTCCGGCTTCGAGCGCTCGCCGGGCGCGGCCGCCAGCCGTCCGGCCAGGGTCTCCACCGCCCGGCCCAGCTCGCACTCGGTCCCCAGCGGCTCGGCCAGGGTAACCGCGCGATGCAGCGCCAGAATGTCGTTGGGAAACCGGGAGTGGATCTGACAGTTGAATAATTTTTCCATGTCCGCCACGGTGACGCCGTTCCGCTTGTCCATCCGGTTCACGGCGATCTGAAACCGCTCCCGCGGAAACCCCAGCTGCTGCAGCATGGCCACGGCCTTGCGCGCCAGGTGCAGGCTGGGAAGTTCCGAGGTGGTGACCAGAAACGCCTGATCCGCTTCGGAGATGGTCATCAGACTGATTCGCTGGAATACCACCGGCAGATCGATTACTACCCAGTCGTAGGTGAGCCGGGCGAATTCGATGACCGTATGCAGGCGGTCCGGTTCGATGAGATCGCTCCCCGGCACCTCCGGCGCGGGCAGAATATCGATCCCGCCGGAGTTGACCACCAGCCCGCCCCACACCGCCGGATCGATGCGCTCGGCCACCGCGAGAGCGTCCAGCAGCGATCGGGTATGGGAGAGCTTCAGATAAAAACCGATGGTGCCGCCCATCACGTCAAAATCGGCCAGAAGAATGCGCTTGCCGGTGTTCTGCATGAGCGCGAAGGCGGTCTGCGTGGCCAGAGTGGAAGCGCCCGACCCTGGTTTCGCGCTCGAGAACACGAGGACGTTGCCGGCGCGGGCGGGTTCGGAGGTGTCCGGCTGCCGCAGACGCCGCAAGCGGGCGATCGCTTCTTCCTGGCTGGACGGATCGAAGGGCGCGTGCAGGAACTCGCTGGCGCCCATGCGCAGCGACCGCAGAATGGCGTCCGATTCGTTGCTGTGATGCAGACCGACAATCTGAACCGATTCGGAGAAGGAGACCACCCAGCGGATGACTTCGCAGGCGGCATCGAGATCCGAAGCCACGTCCAGAAGGACCACTTCGGGCCGCAGCTGGCGAAGCCGGATCTCCAGCGCCTGCTGGGTCGGCCATGATTTTAGGTCGGCCATGATCTGGAACGCGCGAGTGCGTGGCAGGGTGGCGCTGAACTGACGCGCCAGCTCCCGGTCCGGCGCAATCAGCAGCGCCACCAGTTCCTGCGGCCGGCCATGCATCTCCCGCTCCATGGCATCAGCCGATCAGTTGGCGCCGCTCCCAGCGGCCGCCTTGCCGGACCCCGCGCTCCCGCTGGCCGCCGCACTGGCGCCGCGCAACGGCTCCACCTTTTGCGGCGCGGAGGGCGCCATGAACGGCTCCGGCATCATCGGCAGAGGCAACGGCCGTCCGGGTTCGATGGGGCTGGTGATTTCCGGCGTAACCAGCACAATCAGCTCGGTGCTCGATTTCGTCTGCACGCGGCTCTTGAAGAGCTGCCCCAGAACCGGCAGGCTGGCCAGCCCCGGAATGCGCGAGAACTGATCGTTCACCTGGTCGTTGATCAGGCCGGCGATCACGAAGCTCTGCTCGGGGCCGAGCTCGATGTTGGTTTCGATGCGCCGGGTGGCCAGCGCGGGGATGTTAAAGCCGCTGATGGTGACGCCGTCCGCCGTATCGAGGGTGGACACTTCCGGTTTCACGTGCATGCGAATGGTGTGATTCTCGGTGATCACGGGCGTGAAATTGAGGCGTATTCCATACTCTTTGAACTGCACGGTCACCGCCCCCGAGTTCGCGCCGCCCTGGATCACCGGCACCGGAAACTCTCCGCCGGACAGGAAGCTGGCTTCTTTTCCGTCGGTGGTGACCAGATTGGGTTCGGCGAGGATTTGCAGGACACCCTTGGCCTGTAACGCGCTGATGACCGCGCCCAGATTCAGATCGGACCGGAAGGCGAAGATGTTCAAGGCGTCCGAGAGACTAAAGGAGCTGGGAGGAGCGGCGCCGGCGGCGGTCCCGCCAATCGCGGAAGGCGTGGGCGCGGCGGCCTGTCCGGTGGTCGTTCTGGCGATGGTATTGCCGGCCCCCGTGGACACCAGGTTGACCGCGAACTGGCTGCTCGCGCTGCGGTCCAGCGAGGCGAACCGCACGCGCAACACAATCTGTTTCTCCACCGGCTCCGCGTCCACCCGCAAATTGCTCACGATCTGCTTTGCAAAGGGCGCGGCCAGAGCCATGGCCCGGTCGGCCACCTCTTTCGAAGGCACGCGTCCGGTCATGGACATGGAGTCCCGCGAAACCTGCACATGAATGTCGGCCCCGGGAAAAGTCTCCGCCAGTAGCTGGCGCAGCGGATCGAGGTTCTGCTCGATGGTGATGTTGTAGAAGTTTCGCTGGCCCGACTTGCTCCAGACGATCAGCGTGGCGATGCCCGACCCTTTGCCCTGCAACAGGATCTCGCGGGAGGTGACCGGCGACGCATCGACGACGTCCGGATTGCTGGTGGAGATGCGGGTCACATCAACCGGGTAGTCGATGACCACGCTCTTGCCGACGGTAAGATGAAGATCTTCCGCCGAGCCCTGCGCGGTCAGACGGGTTGCCCCCGCCAACGCGATCAGCGCGACCGCCGCGCCCACAGTGAGAATTTGTTTTGACGCCATGGCTATCTCCCTGCCCCATTGCCGCTGCCGACAGCTTCCACGCTTCGCTGGGTGCCGCGTATCACCACGATCTGGTCCGGCGGCGGTGGCGGTGGCGGAAGCGGAGCGGCCGCCACTGGCGGCGCCGTCCGGTGCGGTCTCGCGCTTGCCTCCGGCCGGACTTTCTGGAAGCCGTAAAGCTCGCTGAGTTCCTTACCCGGAGTCTTCACCACGGTCTGATCGCTGCCGTTGCGCAGGACCAGCTGGATCCGGCCCTCTCCGTTGGCCAGAGTCAGTGTCTCGGCGTCGGCGGGACTGGCCAGCAGGGTCACCGTGGGAGCCGGCATGGCCTGGCCCTTGGCGTCCGCCTGCATGGCCGTCCCGGCGGACAGAATCATCATGTTCTGCAGGCAGGTGGTGGTTACCGTGTCATTGATGGTCTCCGGACGCCCGGTGACCAGCACATCGACGCGCATCCCCGGCAAAACGTAGCCGGCCACGCCGGTTACATCGTTAACCCGGATGGTGACCGCGCGCATGCCGGGCGGGATACTGGGCGCCAGCCCAACGCCGCTGCCGCGCGGCGCGAGGCGAGGGTCGAGGACCGGCTCGTCCACCAGGATGTTGCTGATCACGGACCGGTCGACCACTTCCTCCATCTTCGAGAACGCCCCTTTGGGGAAGGCCGCGGGGACGATCTTGTCGATTTTCAGATCGGCCGGCTTGATGGTCACGCCCACCGACAGCGGTCTGGCCGCCACCACGACATCCCTGGTCTCCTGCGGTTGCTGCGCATCCGCTTTCTTGGGGCCCCCGGCGCGCGCCGTTATCTGGTAGAAGATGCTCGCTACCACCAGCGCAAACACCAGGCTTACCCCTAACACGGTTAGAAATCTACGGTCCATATACCCTTCTCCTGCTTCCCGGTCACGGAACTAGACTCAACAGCGCACCCATGGCGATTGCCGGCGCATAGGGGATCGACTTGTCACGTTCGCTGTCCGGTTCCTCGAAGTTTCCGTCGCTCCGTCGCCGTCTCCATCGCTTCCACGCGCGCATGGCCAGCGCGGCGCAGGCCATAATGCCGCCAATCCCGGCGGTCCAGAACGCCGCCGCGAGTAGCCGCTCGATGCCCACGATCGCGCCGAATCCGGCCATTAGTTTCACGTCGCCGCCGCCCATGCCACCCAACAAATAAAAAACGAGAAAAACGCAGAATCCCCCGGCCAGGCCGAGCGCCGCGCTGAGCGCCCCGCGCCAGCCGTTGCCGTAAATGTGAAGCGCAAACCCTGCCATTGCCGCAGCCACCGGAATCCAGTTTGAGATCCGCCTCTTCGCCACATCCTCCACCGAGGCGGACAACCCTACCGCCAGCGATACCCAAGCCGTTGCCGTCACACTTTTCCCCGCGCCAACATATTTCCCCCAGGAGAACCGTGCGCCTTACGCGCGCTGAATACGCTTGCGCCCCGGTTCGTCGCCGCTCGCATCGGTGGATGGGCCGCGCCCGAACCAGCCGGATCGGAATGCCAGCGGCGCCAGAAACCCCGACTGCAACGCAAACTCCGCCAACGCCTTGCCGGATGGCAGACGCCACGGCCCGCCGCCCAGCCATTCCACGGGAACGGTCGGAATCCTCAGCTCAGAGCCTTTGCGTCTCATTCACAATCCTTCCTGTGTGTAATTCGACGGTTTGGGAGCTTTTCATTAGGGGCGGGCCTCGCGATTTCTTAGTACATCCGTTCCCGCGCGCCCAGAGCCGGCGCCTGGCGCAGTCGCCGGGCCGCTTCCCGGCGGGGCGTTTGCCGGGGCCGCGGGCACTCTCGCGAACAGCACCGCCAGCTTGTCCCGGCGGATTTCCCGCCACGCCGGATCCTCCCGCAAAAGCGCGCAAAGTGGCCAATCTGGTGGGATTAGCGCCGTTTGAAAGCCATATTGATTGAGCAGCGTTCGCCACCGGCCCTGCCCGTGCCACAGGTCAATATATTCGCCGCCAACGCGGGGTCCGTAGAAATCCGTACGTCCGTCCACAAATACCTTAGTACTCGGCCAGAATCGAAACAAAAGGTAGTCTGCCCACTGGTCCGTTGTGAGTACCCGGGAACCCTGGAACCGCGCGGTATTTTCCGCGATTATCCGCACCGGAAACATTTGCGTGGGAAAATCCGACGGCCAAACGGTGATTCCCGGCACCACCGCGAGCGCCAGAACCGCCAGCGGACCGAGCAACGACCAGCGGCGGAAGTTCGCCGACGCTCCGGCCGCCACCGCTCCAAGAATCCGCACCACCGAGCGCGGCTGGCTCCACTCCACCAGGCTGGTCCACAATCGGGTGCCTTCGCTGGCCACGATGGGCGCGGAGACCACCGCGAACAGCGGAATGTGCCGGGCGCTGGTGAGCGCGAGGTGGGCGAATCCGACCACCAGAAGAGGTTGCGTCAGCGACATGCGGCGCAGGCACGCGCCCGCCGCCAGAACTCCGGCCAGCAGCAGCATTTCAAACTGAAACTGGTTTTCGGAACGAAACGTGGGCGCCTGGAACTCCTGCACCACGCTGCGAATCCAGTCCGAGCGCAGATACTCAATCAGATGACGGTGCAATCCCCAGCCATAAGGGTTCACCAGGGTGGCGGCGGCACAGGCGGAGAACAACAAGCTATAGCGGCCCGCGCGCGGCCATCCTTTGCGCCCCTCGGCGAGGGCGCCCAGCGCGTATAACCCCAGTACGATGAAGATCACCACGAACCCGCCATGCAGGTTGGTCCAGAGCGTGGTGAGCGGCACCAGCAGCCACAGAGCGCGGGAAGGCCGCCGGCTGTCGGCCTCCAGAAGCCACAGCGTGGCCACGAAGAATATCAGGGTGAACAGGTGCGGGCGCGCCAGAAAATGGATGCTCGAAGCGCCCACCGCCACCAGGCCCACCATGGCCGCAATCACTCCGTTGGCGCCCCGCCACGCCATATAACGGACCAGCATGGCGCCATAGGCGGCAATCAGAACCCCGGCGAACAGAACCACGCCCTTCAATCCCGCGGCCGCGTATAAGAGCGCGAAGACGATGTCCGAAAGCCACTCCCAGGCGAACCACGGCTGCCCGGCGCGGGAGAAGGAGAACAAATCGGCATGGGGCACCGTGTGGGTGCTCAGGATGTACTGGCCGGTGCGAATGTGCCAGCCCACATCGCCGTCGGCCAGCAGGCCGCTCCAGCCATAAGGACCCGCGATGAAAAGCCAGACCAGCAGCGCTACGAAGAACCAGTCGGCAAAGGACGGGAACAGAAGCCTGCGCAGCAAGGACGACGGCGCCGGGGCGGCAACGGCTCCGGGGGCGATCGCCTCCGTATTAACAGATGGTGCGGAAGCAAGGACAGACATCGATGGCTAAGGACAGGCGTCCAGATGAGCCATCGGCAGGCGGGGTACCAGGCTTTAGCGGCGGGGCATGTGGAGAAAGGTCTCAGGTTTTCATGCGCGAGTAGAAGTAGAACCCGGCCAGCGCGAAGAGCGCATCCGGCGACCAGGCAGCCACGGCGGCGGGCAACAAATTCACGTTCCCCACCTGCTCGAACAGCGCGCTCACCGACCAGTAGGCGAAGGCGATGCCCAGGCTCACCCCCACCCCGGCCATGGCCCCGCGGTTTCCGGTGACGAAGGCGAAGGGCGTGGAGATCAGGGCCATGATCAGCGCGAACAGGGGAACCGAGAACTTCTCGTAAAATTGCACCTGCAGGCTGATGGTGTCGAAACCGCCCTGGCGCAGCTCGCTGATGTAGGCGGCCAGCTGCTGGAAGTTCATCTGCTTCGAGGGCACCACTTCCTTGAGGAAGTATTCGGGACCCTCGTTGAGCTCGGCGAAACTGGCCACGCGGCCGGTGAAGTCGTTCAGCGCGTCGCCGGTGACGGCCGTATCGCGGCTCCAGCCATTTTCAAAAACCCACAGATTGAGTTGCGGCTCCCAGTGCGCCCGTTCGGCGGAGATGTAGCGCACCAGCCGGAACGTGGCCGGGTCTATTTCGTAGACGTGCACGCCGGCCATCACGCGCTGCGCCTGATCGAAATACGTGTAGTAGTAGATGCGGCTTCCCCTGCCCGCGAGAATCCATTTTCTGTCGGCTCTTTCGGAACTTTGCGGCGGCCGTCCCTTGATCTCGTTGCGGATGGCGTCCTGTCTTCGGTTGGCGCCGGGGACGTAGTAGTGATCAAACCCGAAGAGCAATCCGCTGAGCCCGGCGCTGGCCACCAGAATCGGAATCGACAGCCGGTACAAACTCACTCCGCATGCCTTGAATGCCGTGACCTCGTTGTACTTGGTCAGAAGCCCCAGGCAGATGAGCACCGCCACCAGAATGCTCACCGGCGTGGACTCGTAAATCAGGTGAGGCGCCAGGAAGAACAGGTATTCGCCCACCCTGGACATGGCGATGTGATTGCGAATGATGTCGCTCAGCAACTCGAAGAACGTGGACACCTCGGCCATGGTCACCAGACTCACCAGCAGCACCACAAAATAAAACAGAAAGCTGGACAGGACGTAGGTATCCACCAGTTGCGGAAGAAACGGAATTCGCAGAAACAGCCGGGAAGGCGCTCCGCCGGCGCTCGCCGGGACAGCGCCGCGCAGGCTCTCAATCAGAGAGGTGAACCAGCCGCGCACGATGAACATCCAGTCGCGGTCGCCGGGAAGATCGAGGCGCATGAGCAGCGCAAGTCCAATCAGCGCGAACACCAGGTCGGGAGTCCATACGGCCAGGCCCACGGGGAGCGTCTTCTGGCGCGCAAGACCAATCATGGTGATGAGCCCCATGTAATACAGGAACGCCAGCGCGATGGTCAGCACGAACGCGGTGGACTTGCCGCCGCGCCGCGAATACACTCCCAGCGGAATGCCCAGAAGCGCGAGCAGAATACAAGCGGGCGGAAGCGCCAGCCTCTGGTGAAACTCGATGCGGGCTTCAATCTGCTTGAGCGGATCGACGTTCTTCTCTTTGTAAGCGAGCCGGTACAGCGGACGCGTGTCCAGCTCGGTGACAGTCTTGACAAACTTCACGTCCTCGGGCTTCTGCGCCTCCAGCAGATCCTCGCCACGCAGGAAGCGGGTGGAATAGAAATCCGTGACGGCTTTACCGACGTCGTACGTGTTGCCGCTGTGCAAGGAAAGTTGAATGCGGTTGTGCTGCACGTCGGGCGCCGCCAGCGCGTCGGTGGCCACCGTGATCCGCGGCAGATCGCCGCTGTCGTGGCCCTGCGATTTCCGGTTCTCGGGCGGAGTCACGTCGGCCATGAATATGTTGCGCCAGCGAAACACCGGACCCTCTGGAATGACGTCGCCCACGTACAGAATGGTGTTCGGGAACTGCTCGTCGAAGACGTGCGGCTGGACGTCGGCGGTAAGCTGGGCGGCCACCATCCGGTTCAACGTGCGATCGGTCTGCCACAGCGACCACGGCTTCAACCACAAGGTCGCGAAAGCGGCCACCAGAAGACCCACAATGGCCAGTGTCAGCACCGGCGCAATCACCACCCGGCTGGGAACTCCCGATGCACGCATGGCCGTAATCTCACCGTCGCCGGCCATCCGGCTGAGGGCAATCAGGGTGCCCACCAGCACGCCCAGCGGAATGGTGAAGGTGAGGGTAAACGGAATGGCCAGCAGAAACAGCTCGGCCACGGTGCCCGGCGAGGCCGAACTGCGCAGCATCAGCTCGAACAGCTTGCTCATCCGTTCCAGAAACAGAACGAACGTGAACAGGGCCGCGCCCAGAATCGCGCTCTGCAACACTTCGCGAAAGATCGCCCGGCCGAGAATCCGCATGGGTGCTTTACCGCGCAGCCTCCATGGGAGGCCGTGGCACCAGGGGTATGCGCGGCTCCTCTTCCTCCACCGGCTCCAGTTCCATCTCGTCGAACAGGACGCCGGGCGAGACCACGGTGGAATCGTTGACGTAGCCGCCCGCTCCCATCATGGCGAACGGCGCGTTGTTGTCCAGATAGTTGAACACGGCAGACTCGTCGGAGGCGCCCACAATGTCACGAAACGACCGCGTGGAGACGCCACGGAAGCGAACGCCGCGAATCAGTTCCTCGCGCCCGTCCGGATACACGCGAAAAACCTGAACGGGCGGAGGCACCGGCCGCGTTCCTCCGCCGGACCGCACCATGGCCGCCAGCATCTGCTGCAGGTCTTCGGCATTGGCGGAAGTCGGAAAGTCGATCTCCCGCACCAGGATCCCGTACGGCTTCTGCCGCTCCTGGCAGAGCGCGATCAGCTTTTTCTTCAACTCGGCCAGCGGCGCGGTGGTGGAAGAATGAATAAACAGATTGCCCAGCCCCGCCGCGCTGGCACCGTACGGACCGGGAAGACGAGCGGAGCCATTGGAGGCTTCGAGGCCCTTCCGCACGGGCGTCCGGGTGAGCAGAAAACCCTTGAGAACGCCTTTGTCCACCACCACGACAGGCTGCGCCGCCACGCCCTCGTCGTCAAGATCGTAATGGCCCAGCAGCGTGTTACCGTGCCATTCGGTCTGCGTGGGATCGTTCACCACGTCCATCCACTCGGGCATTATGCGCGATCCAAGGCGGCCTTCGAGTTCGCTGGGCGACCAGGGCACCGGCCGCCCGGGCTGTGGGACCGGCTTGCGGGTGAGCTTGAGATTGTCGACGAGAACGGCCGCGAACAGTTGCGCCGCGGCGCGCGGCTCGAAGAGCATGGGACCGCTGAAATCCTCACCGCGCCGGGCCGCCGCCAGCGACGTCACCGTGGAAGCGACATCGGCCACCGTGCGGCGCAAGTCCAGTTCAGAGGGCATCTTCGAGGGATCGAACGCTTCGCTCACCGCGCCGTCGCGCACCACCATTCCATCTCCCGCCTGACCCCAGGCGCGCACGTTGACGAACATAAGATGGTCCGGCCGGCGCAGCGCGGTTCCCTCGGAGCTGACCATGTAGGAGGTGGAGTTGATGAACTCGCTCTCGACGTTCGATCCGAGCACTTGCGGGTAATCCGCGAATATGGCGGACAACGCGACCGTGCGCGCGGTCCATGCCGCCGGGTCGAAGGGGATGTGCGCTACGGGCTCGATCCGGCGGACCGGCGGGGCTTTGGTGTAATCGGCCAGCGCGTCGGTGACGTTGACGTTCTGCAATGCCGACCGTTTGTGGCCAATGGCGTCCAGCGCCGTCTTGAAGGAGGCGTCGGTGGCCAGCCAGATTTCCTGACGGATCGCCCGGTAGTCGTCATCGAGCGGCAGCGTGCCGCTCTCGAAATGAGCGCCCGAGGGGAGCTCGGAGAACACGTAGTTGGTGTTGTCGAAAACGTAGTCGCCCACGCGGGCGCCGACGCGGAACACGCGAACGCGCCCGCCGGATGTGGACAACAGGCCCCCCAGCGACGCGGTGGCCACGAAGTTTTCGACATCGTCCAACGAGTATTTCAGGAGATAGAGCGGGTCCGATCCGCCCACCACGCGCAGCTCCGGGATTCGTTCCATTTCGTCGTGCATGGCCCGCAACAGGACGTCGTCGTCCTGAGCCGGCAGGGGCGCTGCGGCCAGGCAGAGGAGCGCAAGGATGTAAGCTCCACGGACACGCGGCGCCAGCCGCGTTCCCGTCAGGCCCCGCGAAAACGCGACTGGCGCCGCGTGTCCAGGCCGGCGCGTCATGGATGCGCCTCCGGGCGCGGCAGGAAAGGCGGACGGTCGAGCGAGCGCTCCTTTTTCTGCACTTCGATCTCGGACACCAGCAGCGCGGGCGAAATGGCCGAGACCGGCACGTTGCCGGATTCGGCTCCGCAAATGCCATTGAAAACCGAGGAGTGGTCGGAGGTCGCCAGTATCCGCGAGAAGCTGGCCAGCGGCGTGCCCACGATGTCGACACCGCGCACCAGTTCGTTCGGGCGTCCGTCCGCGTACACGCGATACACCACCACCGGCACCACCGTAAAGGCCTGCAGCCCGCGGCGCCGCGTGGTGGTGTAACCGCTGGTGACATCCTCGAAGTACAGCCCATACGGTTTATCCTGGCGCTTGATCTCGGCAATCAGCATCTGCCTCAGCTTCTCGTCGGACACCTGGTTTTTCGACTCGACAAAAAGATTCGACTGCCGGGATACGATATCGAACCCGGCCTGGCGGCGGCCATGCCCATTGGAGTGATCGAACCCGCGGATGGGCATGCGCGACATCAGGAAAGTCTTCAGAATGCCGTTTTCGACAACCGTCACCGGCCGCGCTTTCACGCCTTCGTCGTCGTAGGAATACGAGCCGCTCAGGTCCACGCCGCCGAAGGAGCGTCGGGTGGGGTCGAAGATCACCGAGAGAAAGTCGGGGAGAACGGGTTTGCCGATGCTCTTGGTGAAGGTCTGGCCTTCGTTCTCGTCGCGCTGCCGCTGGCCCTCCACGCGGTGCCCGAAGATCTCGTGGAAGAAGACGCCGGCGGCACGGCCGGAGAGAATCGCCGGGCCGACAAACGGATCCACCACGGGAGCGTCAATCAACTTCTGGAGATCGGAGGAAACCTGGCGGGCCGAGGCCTCCAGCTCGGGGAGTTGTGGCAAATGTTCGGGATCGGCGGCTTCGAATGTGGCCGAGGTGCTGAGGTCCATCCCGTCCAGTGCCTTGCCCCGCGCGGTCATGATTACGCGGGCGAAAATCCTGCCGTGTTCCAGGCTTGTGCCGTCGGTGGTGACCAGCGTTCTGGTTTCCCTCGACACCACCACGGCTATGTTCGAAGCCAGCACTGTCGAAGACTGGGCAAGTTCAGCGGAAACGCGGCGCAGCCGGTCCGTCCATTCCTGCGCGGCGAAACGATAATGCGGCGTTTCCTCGCTGAAAACGGACGGTTCTTCCGAAGAAAAATCGTCGGAGTTATCTTCTTCAGCCACGGTGGTCTGTGCGTCGGTTTTGGCCTGCGTGAATCGCTGCGCGGCCCCGCGCCACGCCCGGTCCGTTTCCAGCCACAACGCGTTGCGAATCGAGTTCGGAACGTCGTCCAGGGCAATGGAGGTGCTGGTGCGGAACTGTCCGCGCTCGCCGCGAATGGGATGATAATTATCGAATTTCGGGCTGCCCACGCGCAGCGAGACGTCCAGAGTCCGCCCGTGCGAGTGGTTGTGGGCGTGAATGGCGCCGTTGGCCGCGACAATCGCGTCGCTTTCTTCCTCGATGACCGAGTAGGCGAGGTAATACGGGGCGGGGTTCGCTTTCAACCGCAGCGCCGCGAAATTCCGCTGCAGCTCTTGCTGGAGTATGCCCGTTAGATTCGCGGAAAAAGCTGCCGGAACCAGCAGCGCCAACAGAAGATAGCGCACGAACTACCAGAATAGCAGTGGGGCAGGGCCATGCCCTGCCGCGGCCGCTCCGGGCGCTTTGTCTGAGATGAGGCGGGGCTGAGAGCCCCGGCAGGGCACGGCCCCGCCCCACGTCATGAGATGCGGCGGGGCTGAGGGCCCGGGCAGGGCACGGCCCTGCCCCACGTCGAGGGAGTATGAAGGTCAGCAGGCCAGGGACACGACGCCTTTCTCGCGCAGGCCGGTCAGCGCCAGCCCGTAGCGCCCGCGCACGCCGGTTTTCTCGAAGATGTGCTTGAGGTGGATCTTCACCGTCCCCGGGCGAATACCCAGCTCGCTGGCGATCTCGCGGTTCTTGAAGCCCTGCTCGACGAGCTGCATCACCTGGGTTTCGCGGGCGGTCAACTCGGAGCGTCCGCCGCGCTCGCGCTGCCACGAATCGCGCAGGACGCGATCCTCCATCCAGCTCCCGCCCTCGGCCACGGTGCTGAGACAGGAAATCAGCTTTTTCACCTCGGTGGTCTTTCGGATAATCGCCTTAGCGCCGCCCTGCAGGAAGCGCAACGCTTCGGCTTCGGTCACCGAGATGCCCCAGATCACAATTGCCGGGGCGCTCTCGAGAGCCTTGATGCGGATCAGCCAGTCGAGCACGGTGTGCATGCCGAAGGCCTTGTCGATCAGCAGGATATCGACGGCGCGCTCAACGGCGAGCCGCCATCCTTCGTCGAGGGAGGGAACCGAATGCGTGAGGCACAAGTCCTCCGATTCGCTCAGCAGCGCTTTCAGACCCTGAACGGCAATCGGCTGAGTATCGCAGATGCCCACTGTTTTTGTCTTTAGTTCCGTCATGGCGACCGTCGGCAGCCCGTTCGTCGATCCGGCCAGGCGACGCCCGCGCGCCCGCTCCAGAACCACGCCGAGCTTATCGGCAACATCCTTCACACGATTAGTCACCCAGGTAGAAAAAGGTTCTCATGTTATCCTCGCGGGCCGCCGATGTAATCGATAGTGGCTCGCCCGGATCGCAAGACTTCCGAAAACACGAGATCGAGCGGAAACTGGAAAGCGCTGTTCATCAGCCCCAACAATCAGTTAACGCTGGAAATGCTGCCTCTGGTATCGCACCATCCGGCGCTGTCACCGGCCTCTCAACTACGCACCTATCCCACCTCCCGCGAACTCCAGGAAAACCTGACCTCGCACGGCGCCAATCTGTGCTTTCTGGACGTCACCACCGACCCGGAGCAGGCGCTAAAATGCCTCGCTGACCTGCTGTCGATTCACAAGGCGATTCCGGTGATCGCCATGCTTTCCGGAGACGATTCCGGGCTGATTCTGCGCTGCCTCCGGCAGGGCGCCACAGAGTTTCTGGTACAGCCATTTACGCAGGAACAACTGGACGCGGCCATGGCCAAAATCACACGCCTGAACCCGGCCAGCGTGGCCCGGAGAGCGCGGGTTTATCTCATCGTACCGGCTAAAGGCGGTTGTGGGGCCACCACCATCGCCACCAATCTGGCGTGGCAATGGAAGCGGCTGGGCGCCAAACGAATTCTGCTGGCCGATCTGGACCCGCTGGCGGGAACGCTCTCCTTCCTGATGAAAATAAAGGCGACATTCAGCTTTCTGGACGTCCTCCACCGGTCCGGGGACATTGACGAGGATCTCTGGAAGGCCATGGTGACGCCGCAGAATGGCGTGGATGTGCTGCTCTCGCCGGACAACCCAGGTGAAGGGCAATCGGACCTCGCCGACGCTTCTCCGGTGATCGAATACGCCCGCTATAACTATGATGTCGCCATTCTGGACACGGGCGGCGTGTACGGCCGCTGGAACCTGAGCCAGGCGCAGGCGGCCGATGAGGTGCTGCTGGTCACCACCAACGAACTGCCAGCCCTGCAGGCGGCGCAGCGGTCGCTCTCCTATCTGCAACGGAATCAGATTGGGCGCTGGAAGACGCGGGTGATCGTAAACTGCTACGAGCACGGAATCGGCCTGGACCAGGACGTCATCGGCACGGCGCTCGACGCGGACATCTGCCACGTCCTGCCCAATGACCCGGACGCCGTGCACAAGTCGCTGATGGATGGCAAGCTGATCCAGTCCGGCAGCGCGCTCGGCCGGGGCCTGCATCAACTGGCCGACCGGCTGGCCGGACGCGAGCACAAAGGCCAGAAGTCGGCATCCATCGCCTCCAGCCTGATGTCGCTGTTCTCGCGCAGCACTTCCTGATTCACTCGATCGGGGTCTTCTCGCGCACCAGCCGGCCGAGGTCCGCGAGGAATTCCTCCAGCGGACGCACACCCTGATCGCCATGGCGGCGGTTGCGCACCGACACCGCGCCGCTCTGTGCTTCGCGATCCCCCACCACCAGCATGAACGGAACCTTTTGCAGCTGCGCCTCGCGGATCTTGAGATTCACCTTCTCCTTGCGCTCGTCGATCTCGGCGCGGAAGCCGGCGTCGCGGAGCCTGGCGAGGACCTGATTCGCGTACTCGGTCTGCCGGTCCGTGATAGGCATCACCACCGCCTGCACCGGCGCCAGCCACAGCGGGAACGCTCCGGCGTAGAGCTCGATCAGATAGGAGATCATCCGCTCCATGGTGCTGACGATGGCGCGGTGGATCATCACCGGGCGATGGCGTTTCCCGTCGGGCGCCACGTAACCGAGTTCGAACTGGCTGGGCAGATGAAAATCCAGCTGAATGGTCGAGTAGGTTTCCTCGTGACCCATGACGTCGGCAAGCTGGATGTCCAGCTTCGGCCCGTAGAAGGCGGCTTCGCCGATCCCCTCCACATAAGGCAAACCGAGCGAATCCATGGCTTCCCGGAGGACCCGCTCGCCCAGTTCCCACATGGCGTCGTTGTCGACGTATTTCTCCTTGTTCGCCGGATCGTGCAGAGACAGGCGGTAGCTGTACTGGGTAATGCCCAGGTCTTTGTAGGCCCGCTCCACCAGCTGCATCACCGCCGAAAACTCTTCCTTGATCTGCTCCGGCGTGCAGAAAATGTGGGCGTCGTTCAAGGTCATGCAGCGCACGCGGCTCAAGCCGCTCAGCACGCCCGAGCGCTCGTAGCGGTACATGGTGCCCAGCTCGGCGATGCGCACCGGCAGATCGCGATAGCTGCGCATCTTCGATTCGTAGACCAGGATGTGATGCGGGCAGTTCATGGGCCGCAGCACCATCTGCTCGGTTTCCAGATCCATGGGCGGGAACATATCGTGCTTGTAATGCTCCCAATGGCCGGAGCGCTGGTAGAGCTCGACCTTGGCCAGGTCGGGCGTATACACATGCTGATATCCGGTGGCCCGCTCCCGCTCCAGAATGTAATCTTCCAGCAAACGCCGTATGGTGGCGCCTTTGGGAAGCCACAAGGGCAGGCCCGCGCCAACGGTGTCGCTCACCGTGAACAGCTCCAGTTCCCGGCCGAGCTTGCGATGGTCGCGTTTCTTCGCTTCTTCGAGGCGATTGAGGTATTCGTCAAGGTCCTTCTTCGTGAAGAAAGCCGTTCCGTAGATGCGCTGGAGCTGCGGGTTTTTCTCGTTGCCCTTCCAGTACGCGCCGGCGACGGAGAGAAGCTTGAACGCCTTGAGTTTCCCGCTGGAAGGAACGTGCGGGCCGCGGCAGAAGTCGATAAACCGCGGTCCCAGGGTGTACTCGGTGAAGATATCGGAAGCTTTTTCCTCGATGAGCTGGTGCTTCATCCAGTCGCCGGCGTATTTGCGCAGGCCGTCCTCCTTGCGGGTGAGGACGCGCTCGAAGGGCAGGTTCTGGCTCTGCAACTCGCGCATGCGCTGTTCGATCTTTTCCAGGTCTTCCGGAGTGAACGGGGCGTCCCGCTGGAAGTCGTAATAAAAGCCGGTTTCGGTGGGCGGTCCAATGCCCAGTCTGGTTTCCGGGAACAGCTCCAGAACGGCGGCGGCCAGCAGGTGCGCGGTGGAGTGACGGCAGACCACCAGGGCTTCAGGATTTTTGGCGGTAAGAATCTGCAGTGTCGCGTTGCCCTCGAGGGGACGGGTCAGATCGTACAGCTCGTCGTTGACTTTCGCGACGAGGGCGTCGTCGGCAAGCCGCGGCGAAATGGAACGGGCGACATCGAGGGCCGTCGTTCCCGCCGGAACGGCCTGCACGCTACCGTCGGGGAGCGTGACATTCACGGTTTCACTCAGCACAGTTTCACTCATGGGTCGGAAGGCGGATCGGTATTACACAGGTTAGCAAACGGCCCCCGAATTCCATACGGCCAAGGGCGGGTGCGTTCGCCGCCACGGCAAAATTGCCGATATTCGCGGGGTTCGCCGGCACGTTGAGAAGGTGTCCCGCCGGGGGGACGCCGTTTCCATTCCGTGAGGGCGAGCACCTTATGCCGCGCGCCAACATGGCCGATCCCGGGACAGTTCAGCCGCGCCATTGCGGCCTTCGCAGGTTTCTCCCCACGCGAACTCTCGCGAAAGGCGTCTAACACCGTTCAAGAACTCCACGTTAATCATCGTGTATTCATCGCATTAGCCCGTTCGATTCATCTTAGGTTACGTTCGTTGTGATCCTGCGTATACGCCTCCAGAATGTTGAAAAGAGTTCGAGTGGGCGCTGGTCCACCAGTCGCCTCCGTCAACAGCCCTGCCGGCTTCTCGTCCGAAGGCCGGCAGGGTATTTTTTCGCCGATGGCCATCGCGGGAGGAAAACCGAAATGGACATGGCTCTGCTGCTCGCATTGAGACTGATCTTCTCCACGACGGGTGATTCGACCCAGCCCACCCTGCCGGCCATCGCCGAAACACATTCCTGCGCCTCGGGAATGGACCCCGCGGCAGCGGCCATCTGCTTGAACCGGCAAGCGCTCAATCAGGAGCAGCACGGCGATTTCGCGGCAGCTTCGCAAACGCTCGCCGAAGCGAACCGGCTATGGACCCGCGAGCCGAAGCCCCCGGCTGCTCTGCGCGCGACCATCCTTTCGAACCTGGGCGAGACCTGGGAACAACTGGGACGCTGGCGCGAAGCGCGGGAGTGCTTCCGCGAGGCGATCTCGATCGATGAAACCAGTTTCGGCCGGGCGGATGCGCACACCGCTTACTCCATGGTGCGGCTGGCGGCTGTTGAGATGATGCTGGGGAATCCGGCCAGCGCGGAAGAGATGCTCAATGCCGCGCTACCCATCGAGCGCCGCGCGCTGCCCGGTTCGGCTCTGGAGCTTTCCGCGGCACTGAGCTTCACGTCCATGTTCGAGCTGCAGAAGGGCGACGTGGCGGCAGCGGCCAGACTGGCCCGGGAAGGCCTGACGGCGGCGGGATCGCGGAGCACGGAAAGCCCCGAATATGCGGCGAATCTGAGCACGCTGGCGGGGGTCTATATTGTCGAGCATGATCTGGCGCGGGCTGCCCCGCTGCTGAATCAGGCCATCGACATTCTGGAACGCAGGCTGGGACCGGAGCATCCCCGGCTGGCGCCCGTTCTCAACGACCGGGCGATGATTTATCAGGATGAAGGAAAGACCTCTCTGGCGGAGGCTGACGCCGTCCGCGCGGTGGCCATCGTGAGCCGCTCGTCCGGACCGGACAGCATCAGCACGGCCTGGGCAAGAGCGCGCCTGTCCGGCATCTATCTGGATGAAGGGAAGACAAAGGAAGCCGAGGAGATTCTTCCGCGGGCGGTGGAACGGCAGCGCCTTTTCTACGACCGCCCCAACTGGCGCGTCGCGGCGTGCATCGGCGAGCTGGCCCGCCTGCGGGCGGCGCAATCGCGGGCCGGAGAGGCCGAGGCACTCTATCGCGAATCGCTGGCCATGTTCGATGCGTCGGCGCCCAGTAATCCGGAAGCCGCGCGGACCATGCGCGCTTATGCGGAGTTTCTGCGCGCCGAGGGGGGCTCAAAGAGAGAGATTCGCCGGCTGATGGCGAAGGCGAAGTCCCTTGCACCGGCCGGCGACGTAGTGTCGCGATGAATGGCCGCTTGTACGGGCGCGAGGCGTCCTTCTTCCCTAAAGCAATGAATCACAAGGGTCGATAGGACAAGTGGGATTCTCTCGCCCATGCCCCGACTGCCACGGCCGACCCGCCGCAACCTGCTTGCCGCCGCGCTCCTGGCCGCTCTACTCGGGGTTGTTTTGCCGGTTTCACGGCAGGAACGCCCCATCGCCACCACCGCCGACGAAGTCGCTCATTCGAAAGCCGAGGCCTCGGGCAGCCTGCCGGCGGCGCACATCGACGGGGTGGTGACCTACGCGGATCCGGCCAACAATCTCTTGTTCGTGCAGGACGCCACGGGCGGAGTGCGCGTCAGTCTGGGCCAGGACGGACAACGGTATGCCCCCGGCCAGAGGGTCACCGTATCGGGCGTGATCAGCGACGCGGAGCTTTCACCGGTAATTCTCAACCCGCAAATCGTGGTTCATGGCGACGGCCCGCTTCCCGCCGCGCCGCAGGTTACGGCGGCATCGTTCGGAACGCGCCGGGTTGAAAATCGTCTGGTAATCGTCGAAGGGGTGGTGCAGCGCGCCGACGCCAGGCAGAGCGGCGGACTATCCGTGAGGATCAGCCAGGGCGGCACGCCCATCGACATCAACTGCGAGAACTACAGCGGGGTGGTCGGCAACGAACTCGACCGCAGGGTTCGGGTGGTGGGGGTGGCGACGTCGGATCTGGATGTCGAACTGAAGCCGGTGGGAAGAACGCTTTGGATCTCCTCATGGTCGGACACCGCCCACCTCGACCCGGTCCGCGTACCGGGATCGGCGCCACTGGTAACCGTCGGCAGCTTGTTGAACGTGCCCGCCGACCGTCTGCCCGAACGTCGCGTGCGCATTCACGGAAGACTGGACGCCGCCGGTGACGCCGGAGCGTTTCGCATCCACGATGGAACCGGTTCCCTGAACGTGGAGTTCGGTTTCGCCGGCACCGTCCGCCTGGGCGACGATGTCGAGGTGGCGGGCTTCCCGCGCAGCAACGCCCGTGGCGTGTATCTGGATAGCGCCAATACGGTGGCGGAAACAATTTCCGCCGCCGGAGATGCCTCCATCCCGGTCCTGACCAGCATCCGCCAGGTCCGTTCGCTGGCTCCGAACGAGGCCAAGCGGAGGTACCACGTCCATGTCCGGGCCACGGTGACCTATTACGATCCCGCCGGCTACATCGTCTTCGTGGAAGACCAGAACGACGGCATTTACGTCAGCCCGCACGAGCTGCCGGTCACCGGAGTGCGCGTGGGCGACGTGGTGGATATCGATGCCGTTTCGCAGGCCGGTAATTTTGCGCCCATTCTTGCGGAACCGCACTTGCACATCGTCACCCGTAACGCGCCGCTGCCGCGCCGCCAGCCATCCCTTGACCGGCTCCTGGCGGGCGCCGAGGACAGCCGGGTGGTGGACATCGAAGGGGTGATTCGCGACGTTGGCGTGCAGAACGGTACGCCCACCCTCGACGCGGAGTACGCTGGTCACCGTTTCTCCGTTCACGTGCCCGGCCTGACCGATCCTGGCCGGCTGCTCGACGCCCGCGTGGCCATTCACGGGGTTTGCGGAACGCTGTACAACGACCGGCGCCAGCTTACCGGAATTCAACTGTTTGTGCCGGGCCCGGAAAATCTGCGTATCATCGAACCGCCCAGCGTGGCCCCCCGCGTCGCCGTCGACCGCGTGCTCGATTTTTCGAACGACCGGCTTCCCGGGCATCACCTGCTGGTTCACGGAACGGTGACGTGGTCTTCGGGCCCGCAGCTTTTCATCCGCGACGCCGATAACGGCCTGAAGGTGCGCTTGCGGGGAAGCTCCCAACTGAGCCCCGGCGACGTGGTGGACGTCGTGGGCTATCCGCGAGCCGATCGCCTGGTGCCGCTGTTGGAGGACGCGGAGGCGCGCCCGGAGGGCCACGGCCGCGCTCCCGAGCCGGTGGTGACCAACGCACAGGACCTGGTGCGGGGACTTCACGCCAACCAGCTCGTCCAGTTGGACGCGTATCTGCGTGGCAGCACCTCCGGCGTCGCCGAGGAGCTGCTGGAACTTCAGTCCGGCACCACGACATTTCACGCGGTGTTCGACAAAGCCGCGGGACAGCGGGTTCAATTGCAGCCTGGATCGAAGCTGCGGCTCACCGGAATCTTCGATCTGCAATCCTGGCAGCCAGTGTCGCGCGCGGGGACCGCGGATTTTCACATCCTGCTGCGTTCGCCCGCCGACGTGGAGGTTCTGGTTACCGCCCCGTGGTGGACCAGCGACCGGGCGCTGCAGGTGATTGGCGTGGCCGCCGTGCTCGCGTTCATTGCGTTCGGCTGGGTATTCGTGCTGCGCAGAAAGGTGCGCGAGCAGACGGCAACCATTCGTCAGAAGCTGGAAACGGAAGCCTCCTTGAAACAGGCCGCGGAGGCGGCAAGCCGGGCCAAGAGCGAGTTTCTGGCCAATATGAGCCACGAGATCCGCACGCCCATGAACGGCGTGCTGGGGATGACCGAACTCACCCTGGAAACGGAATTGACTGCCGAGCAAAGGGAAAACCTGACGGCTGTAAAATCTTCCGCCGACGCGCTGCTCACGGTCATCAACGACGTGCTGGATTTCTCCAAGATTGAAGCCGGCAAACTCGATCTGGAATCGATCGAGTTCAATCTCGGAAACACTCTGGAAGAGTGCGTGCGAAGCCTCGCGTTGAAAGCCCATGAGAAAGATCTGGAGCTGGTTTGCGGGCTCGCCCCGGATCTGCCGGAGGCCGTGGTTGGGGATCCCACGCGGCTGCGCCAGATTGTGCTGAACCTCATCGCCAATGGGATCAAGTTCACCGAAAGAGGCGAAGTGGCTTTGGAAGTGACTGCCGAGGCAACCCGCGAACGGGAAGTGGAACTGCATTTTGTCGTTCGCGACACCGGGATCGGCATCCCTTCCGAGAAGAAGGAATCCATCTTCGAGGCATTCACGCAGGTGGACAGTTCGACCGCGCGGAAATACGGCGGAACCGGGCTGGGCCTGACCATTTCGTCGCGGCTGGTGCGCGCCATGGGCGGCCGAATCTGGGTGGAGAGCAGGAAGGGACAGGGCAGCAGATTCCACTTCACCGCGCAATTCGGCATCGGCAGCGGGCGCCATGCGGGTTCGACGCCCGCGGAAGCGCCCCGGCTCCGCGGCGAGCGCGTTCTGATTGTGGACGACAACGCCACCAATCGCCGCATCCTGGCGGAGACGGTAACCCGCTGGGGCATGATTCCGGCCACCGCTAGTTGCGGTGAGGAGGCTCTCAACAGCCTGCGCGAGGCAATGTCGGCGAAGGCTCCATTCCCGCTGGTGCTGAGCGACGTCCAGATGCCGGAGATGGACGGGTACGCGTTGCTGGAAAAGCTTCGCGACGGCTCCGGCTTTGGCGCGCCTCGAGTGGTTCTGCTCAGCTCCAGCGGACAGGGCAGCGCCCTGGGCCGGAAGCTGGGCGCGGCCGGTTACCTCACCAAACCGGTGCGGCAGTCGGAACTGCGCGCCGCCATTCTGCAGGCGCTCGACACCAGCGCCATGGGTGAAAACCCAACGCCGTCGCCAACCGCGCATGCTTCCCGGCGGCATTCCCGCCAGCTCCGCGTTCTTGTCGCCGAGGACAACGGGGTGAACCAGCAGCTCGCGCGCCGGCTTCTGGAGAAACGCGGTCATGCCGTCGTACTGGTGGATGACGGCAGGGAGGCTTTGCGGGCGATCGAGCAGCAGGCGTTCGATCTGGTGCTGATGGACGTGCAAATGCCGGGCATGGATGGTTTCGAGGCCACCGCCGAAATCCGGCGCATGGAGAAAACCGATGGTCAGCATCGCCTGATTGTCGCCATGACCGCCCACGCCATGAAAGGCGACCGGGAACGTTGTCTGGATCGCGGCATGGACGGCTACATCGCCAAGCCGATTCAGACCCGCGAGTTGGATGAGATGCTGGCGAGCGTGAGTGCCCTGGCGATGGGCCAGCGGCTCCCCACGGTCTGATCCGGCGAGGCTGCTATGGTGGCCTCATGGAAGTGGGAGCGGCCAGCAAGCGACTCTTACCGTGGCTGGTGGCGGTCGCGTTCTTCATGGAGTCGCTGGACACCACCATTCTGAACACCGCCGTCCCGGCCATCGCCGGCGCCCTCAAGGTAGCGCCCTTGAGCATGAAAGCGGTGCTCTCCAGCTACACGCTGAGCCTCGCGGTTTTCATTCCCATCAGCGGCTGGATGGCGGACCGCTTCGGCACGCGCCGGGTGTTCGCATCGGCGATCGGCATCTTCACGCTGGGCTCGTTTCTCTGCGGGATATCCACCAACATCCACGCGCTGGTCGCGTGCCGCGTGCTGCAAGGCTGCGGAGGCGCCATGATGGTGCCGGTTGGGCGGCTCACCATCGTGCGGACATTTGCGAAGTCCGAACTGATTCGCGCCATGAGCTTCGTGGCCATTCCCGGGCTGATCGGCCCCATGCTCGGACCGGTGGCCGGCGGCCTGATCGTGGGGTATTTTCACTGGCGAGTCATCTTTTTCGTGAACCTGCCCATCGGGCTCGCCGGTTTGTGCCTGGTCTATCTGCATTTGCCGGATTACCGGGAAAAGTCGAATCCGCTCGATATGGTCGGCCTGATCCTCTTTGGCTCGGGTATCGCGCTGCTGTCCTATGTGCTGGAGGTTTTCGGCGAGCACACGCTGAGCGTGCGCGAGGTGCTGGGTCTGCTGGCGATTTCGGTCATGCTGCTGGCGGGTTACGGGCTTCATGCGGCGAAGGCCGCTTTTCCATTGCTGTCTCTGAACCTGTTTCGGATTCGCACGTTCTTCGCCGCCGTGAGCGGAAGCTTCTTCACGCGCCTGGGCATCGGCGGAATCCCGTTCATTCTTCCGCTGCTCTACCAGGTTGGCCTCGGCTACAGTCCTGTTCAATCCGGTCTGTTGATGACCCCGCAGGCAATTGCCGCCATGAGCCTGAAGCTGACCATGCCGCGAATTCTGAACCGCGTCGGCTACCGCGGCGTGTTGATTTCCAACACAATAATCCTGGGTCTGCTCATAGTGCTGTTCGCGACCATCGGGGTGGGCACGCCGGTCTGGCTGATCGTGCTGCAGGCATTCTGCTTCGGGTTCTTCAGCTCACTGCAATATACGAGCATGAATACCCTGGTCTACGCGGATGTCAGCGAAGCGCAGACCAGCAGCGCCAGCACCATCGCCAGCACCATGCAGCAGATGTCGATCAGTTTCGGCGTGGCCACGGCGTCGCTGGCCGCGGCGTTCTTCATCCCGGATCGCTTTCATTCCACCGCGCCGCAGATGATTCACGGCATTCACCAGGCATTCCTGGTTCTTGGCGGATTGACCGTCCTCTCCACCATTGTTTTTCGCAAACTGAAAAGCACCGACGGCGCCGCCGTGAGCCAGCATAAGATCCTCCAACCAGCCGAGTAACCGAAGTACGGCTACAATGGCGGTCGGAGAATACATGTCGAACTCACGCCGGCAATTCCTGAGTTATGCCTCCACCGCTCTGGTGACCGCCTCCGCGGCCGGCCAGGAGACCCCCTCCGGCTCCGGCACTCCTCCTCCCGGAGCCCCGCCGGCCTTCGGAACCGCACCGGACGTGGGTCCGCCGGTCTCTGCTTCCACCTTCGCGGAAGCCGAAAAACTGGTACAGTTCGCGCTGAGCGAACCGGAGCGCCAGATGGCCGCCGGCAACTGGCGCAGCACCATGGCGCCGCTTTATGAGTTCCGCACGGGACCGCGCAAAGCTTCCCTACCCTCGTCCCTGGCGCCCGCCACGCGCTGGAATCCGGTATTGCCGGGGCAGCCCCCAGGCCCGGCACGCGACCGCTTCATTCGCACCTCGAGCGATCCCGGCGCCCTCCCCGCGTCGGAGGAGGACATCGCTTTCGCTCCCGTCACTCACTTGTCCCGCTGGATGGAAACGCGCCAGATCACCTCCGAGCGACTCACCCGCCTCTACCTGGACCGCCTGGAGCGCTTCGACACCAAACTTCGCTGCGTGATTACGCTTACCCGCGATCTGGCGCTTTCGCAAGCCCAACAGGCTGACCGCGAAATCGCCGCCGGGCACTACCGCGGCCCGCTCCACGGCATCCCGTGGGGGGCGAAGGACCTGCTCGATACCGCCGGCATCCCCACCACCTACGGGGCCGAGCCCTACCGCAACCGCCTGCCGGAGCACGATGCCGCGGTGGTGCGGCGCCTTCACGATGCCGGCGCGGTGCTGGTGGCCAAGCTGAGCCTCGGCGCGCTCGCGCTCAACGATATCTGGTTCGGCGGCCAGACCATGAATCCATGGCTGCTGGAGGAAGGATCATCGGGATCGAGCGCGGGGCCGGGGGCCGCTACCGCCGCGGGCCTGGTCGGTTTCGCCATGGGCAGCGAAACCGGAGGCAGCATTATCAGCCCATCGATGCGCTGCGGCATCACCGGACTGCGCCCCACTTACGGCCGCGTGCCGCGCACGGGCGCGATGACGTTGTGCTGGTCGCTCGATAAACTCGGACCGATGACCCGCGGCGTCGAAGACGCGCTCCTCGTTCTCGAAGCCATTTCCGGTCCCGACGCGGGCGATGTCGCCAGCGTACCCAGCCATCTTGACTTCGATGCCGCCGCGCCCGTTGCCGGCATGCGCGTTGGCTACATTCCCGCGTGGATGAACGAGAGCCCGGCTACCAACGTCGACCGCAACGCTTTGGAAGCCGCGCGCAAGCTCGGCATGGTCCCGGTGGAGGTGTCCCTTCCGGACTGGCCCTACAACTCACTCAGCCTGATCCTGTTCGCCGAAGGCGCGGCGGCTTTCGAGGAACTCACGCTTTCCGGCGGACTGAATCAACTCAAGGTACAGGTTGCCGATGCATGGCCCAATCTGTTTCGCCAGGCCCGCTTCCTCTCCGCCGTGGATTTCGTTCAGGCGGATCGCTTTCGTCGAATGGTCGCTCAGGAAATGGCGCGCGTTTTTTCTGAAGTGGATCTGCTGCTGGTTCCTTCCCTGCGCGACGAAATGCTCACCATCACCAACTTCACCGGCCATCCCTCGCTGACGCTTCGCGCCGGCTTCGTGGAAGTTTCCGAAGCGCGCAGCGACTGGGCGCCCGACCCCGCGCATCCTTTGCCGAAGTTCTCACCACCCCGGCGCGTGCCCCACGGGATCACGCTGATTGGACGGCTCTTCGACGAGGGCACCATCGGACGCGCCGGTCTGGCCCTCGAGCGCAGCCTGAATGTTGCCGCCGAGCGGCCCGCCGGCTTCTCCTGAGCGTGACGGCCGCGCGGGCGTATAGTGATAAGGAAAACTATGCAAACCAGCGTGACCAGACGAACCTGCCTGAAACTGTCGCTGGCCGCCGCGGTTTCGCGTCTGGGCGCGGCCCCCACCATGGACACTCACGGCTTCAAACTGGGCATCATCACCGACGAACTGACGGAGCAGTTGAACGAAGCCCTCGACTTCATCTCCGGCTACCACCTGCACTGGTGCGAATTGCGCGAGATCTGGGGTAAGAACATCATGAACTCGCCCCCGGCGGACCTGGATCGCGCCCGCGATCTGCTGGCCCGGCACGGCATCCAGGTGAGCGAGATCGCGTCGCCCATTTTCAAGTGGAATTGCCCGCAGATGCCCGCGAAAGCTTCCGAAAAGCGCGATACCTTCAGCGCCAGCTTCACAGAAGAAGACGCCGACAAGCTCCTCGATCAATCCTTCGAGCTGGCCCGTTTCTTCGGCACGCACATGGTGCGCATCTTCACCTACTGGCGCGTGGAAGACCCCGCTAAAGCCTATCCCTATGTTCGCGACCGCGTGGCCAAAGCGGCCGAAGTGGCCGCGCGGCACAATATCGTTCTGAACATCGAAAACGAGCATTCCTGCAACGCCGGAACGGGCCAGGAGCTGGGCCGTTTATTGAAGGACGTTAACTCTCCGAACCTGCGCGGCGTCTGGGATCCAGGCAATGCAACCATGCTTGGCGAGGTTCCCTACCCCGACGGCTACGAAGCGGTGCGCGGGCTGTTCCCGCACATGCACGTCAAGGATTCCGGCAAAAGCGCGGCGACAGGCAAGCTGGAATGGGCGCCGGTGGGCGGCGGCATCATCGATTTCAAGGGCCAGTTTCAGGCCTTGCTTCGCGACGGCTACGAGGGAACCATGTCTCTGGAGACCCACTATCGCCGTCCCGATGGCAACAAAGTCGAGAGCACGCGCGAATCTCTGGAAGGTCTGTTCAAAGTCTTAAGCGAGGTGTGAAATGGTATCGGGTCTCAATCGCCGCGATGTATTGAAAGCGGCGGCCGGGGCGGCGTTGCTGGCGCCCCAACGCGTGCTGGGCGCGAACGATCGCGTGCGCGTGGCCGTGGTCGGGCTGCGCGGACGAGGGTTCGATCACATCAAGAGAATCAAGGAAACTCCCGGCGTCGAGCTCGCCGCGGTTGTGGACGTCGATGAGCATGTCATGGCCGCTCGCCTGGCGGATATCGAGAAACTCGGCCTCGGCAAGCCCAAGCTTTTCGGCGACATCCGTAAGATGCTGGAGGACCAGTCCATCGACGCCATCACCGTCGCCACGCCCAATCACTGGCATTCGCTGATGGGCATCTGGGCGTGTCAGGCGGGGAAGGATGCGTACGTGGAGAAGCCGCTCTCGCACAACTGGTGGGAGGGCAAACAACTGGTGGCCGCGGCGAGCAAATACAACCGCATCGTCCAGCACGGCACCCAAAGCCGGTCGAGCGTTCCCGCCATGGAGGCCATTCGGAAGCTTCGCGAAGGCCTTGTCGGCGACGTCTACCTGTCGCGCGGCCTCTGCTACAAATGGCGCGATACCATCGGCCGCAAGCCGCGCGAAGCAGTGCCGGAAGGCTTCAACTACGATTTATGGCTCGGGCCGGCGCCCGACCGCGGCTTTACGCGCAATCGATACCACTACAACTGGCACTGGTTCTGGGACACCGGCAACGGCGACATCGGCAATCAGGGTATTCACGAAATGGATACGGCGCGCTGGGGGCTCGGCGTCACCTTCCCCAACAAGGTGTCCGCGATCGGCGGTCACGTAATGTTCGACGACGATCAGGAAACGCCGAACGTGCTCAACTGCGCCTACGAGTTCGACATGCCCGACGGCAAGCGCCGCCTCATGGAATTCGAGGTGCGGCATTGGATGACCAACCACGAAGCGGAGATCGGCGCCTTCGGCGGCGGCAGCGAGCTTCCTCCCGCCGGCCTGACCCCGGCGAAACCGAGCGGCCCTGGCCCGGCCAGCGGCAAACCCGGCACCATCGGCAATCTGTTCTACGGGCCCGACGGTTACCTCGCCATTCAGGAATACGCAAGCTACAAATATTGGCTCGGTGAAAAGCAGACGCCCAGCCAGGTGGTCCACGGCAAGGAAACTCATTTTGCCAATTTCATCGACTGCGTGCGCAGCCGGAAGAAGGAAGATCTCAACGCCCCCGCCGAGGAAGGTCACATTTCAGCGACGCTGGTGCATCTGGCGAATGTATCGTACCGGCTGGGACGCACCCTGAAATTCGATCCCGCGACCGAGCAGGTGATCGGCGACGACGAAGCCAATCGGATGCTCCGCGACGGCGACCGCGGCTATCGCCCCGGCTTCACGATTCCCGATCCGGTGTAAGCACCGTCGAACTCGAGACGGCTTCGGTGGACTACGTCTCTGGCCGTTTGACGTCTCGGAGAGAAATCGTGAACCCTATTCCGGACGGATCCCGGTTGGCGACGCTGACCGAAGCGCCAAACAACGAAAGAATGCGATAGGCAACCGCCGGGCCCAACCCCAGGTCCCCGCCAGAAGTGCTTGCCTCGGAGACCGAGAAAACGTCGAAGAATCTCGACATGACCGGATCCGGGATAGACTTGCCAGTAGTGTCGATGATCAGCCTTGCGGGATGGGAAACACCTTCATATGCCAGCCGGACCGTTTCACCCTCCCCGGAGAATTTGACGGCGGTTTCCAGCAGCGCGCGCAATGCTCTTACCAGCAGGTCCTCATCCGCCAGCAAGGCGTCCAGGCCCCCCGCCGGCGCGGCCAGTGCAACCTTACGCGATTGGGCAAAGGCGGCAGTTTGTTCGATGGCGCGCGTCACGGCCTGGTGCAGCGACACCCGTGCGGATCGGAACGCCTCGCCGTTGACGTCGATTTCCGTCAGAAGCATGGCGTCGTCCAGAATCGCGAGTATCCTCCGGCGAGATCGTTCGAACAACTGCTGTAGCGCCGTGTTCTCCGCGGTGGACGGCATGCTGTCCAGAATAATGTCGCCGGCGCCGAGAAGTCCGTTGAGCGGCGTGCGAAACTCGTGCGAGATGAGGTTCAGGAACTCGTTCTTGGAAGTATCCAGAATGGTCAGCCGCTGGATGGCGTCGGCAAGTTCGCGCGTGCGCGCGGCCACGGTACGCTCCAGGCGTTCGTTCTGCAGCCTCGCGTCCCGCTGCAGTTCGTGCAGCTTGAGATGCGTTTGCACGCGTGCGTGCACTTCTTCGAATTGAAACGGCTTGGATATATAATCCACCCCGCCCGACCGAAACGCCTTCACTTTATCCTGGGTTTCGTTCAGGGCGCTGAGAAAAATGACTGGGATGTCGGACAGCCCCGGCGTAGACTTGAGGCGCTCGCACACTTCGTAGCCGTTCATTTCAGGCATATTGACGTCCAGAAGCATCAAATTCGGCGGCTGTTCCATCGCCGCGGCAAGCGCCAGCCTGCCCAGCGGCAACGAGCGAACTTCATGCCCCTGCTGCTCAAGCATGTCCTCCAACAGTTTCAGGTTGGTGGGATTGTCATCCACGATCATTATGTCGCTTTGAGCCACGGGGAACGCTCCATATGCCTTCTGGGCCCCGTCTCCGGGAACGCCACCACCGAATTCGTCCAACGCGTGCGTATCCCCCGTTCCGGGAAGGCGCACGTCTCCTGGTTAGTTGTTGCTCGGCGCAGGATTTCGCAAGTTTTTCCAGTCGCGCAATCATCTTTCAGCAAGAACGCTTTCTCCTTCGCGATTCAGCAGCTTCCGTAACTCCCGGCGTGTCTTCGAGCGACGAGGCCGCGGCGGTGCCTCCCTCAGGGGCGGCACGCTGCCTCCAGCAATCGCGTCAGAACGTCGTATTCGTATTTGTCTACAAGCTTCTCCAGGGCCAGCGCGGACCCGGCGTCGCCAGCATCGTCGCGCACCTGACCGATGAGCTGCTTCAGACGCTTCTTGTTACCGCTCTTCGTTGCATCGCGGAGCTTTTCGAGCAGCTCCCGCGGCAACTGCCCGAGCCCTTCCACGTTCCAGGCCGGAGCTCGTTGAGGCCCGTCGTCCTCGGGGTCTTCCTCGTAGTCGAAGACGGCGTGCATGAGCACTCGTATGCTCTCGAACAGTTCGTCCTCGCGGCAGGGCTTGGACAGGAAATCGTCGGCGCCGCTTTGCCTGGCCATTCGTCGCTCCTCATCGAGCGCGCTGGCCGTGAGAATGACGATTGACGTTTCCTCTCCCCGGGGATCGGCCTTGATCCTTCGCGTCGCCTCCAACCCGTCCATGACCGGCATGTGCACGTCCATGAGGATCAATCCCGGGTTCCATTCGCGCCAGATGCGCACGCCTTCCTCGCCGTCGTTTGCGCCGCGCACGGAAAAACCAGCGGCGCTCAACAGCTTCACGAGCCAATTCTGGTTCTCGAAGTGATCGTCCACCACCAGGATTCGTCGAATTTCCTGGCCGGGACGAAGGCCGATCACGCGGTTGTGGGCGCCCCGCCTGAGCACGACACCCGACTCGCTTTTCTTGATAGGGAGCTCGAACACGAATATGGAACCCCCGCCGGGCCGGGCGGTAACCGTGATCTCACCACCCATCAGCCGGGCATGCTGGCGGCTGATGGCCAGCCCCAGACCGGTTCCCTGCTGCGTGTTGAGACCGCCCTTGGTTTGGACAAACGGTTGGAACAACCGCCGTTGCTCCTCCAATGTGACACCCGTGCCGGTGTCCTCCACTCTGGCCGACAACCATAGGCTGCTGGCTTCCCTTTGATCCACGATCACGTGCAGCTTGACCCGGCCGTGCTCTGTAAACTTGATTGCGTTTCCCAGAAGGTTAATCAGCGCCTGACGAATCTTACCTTCATCCGCCTCTATGTATGGGACGGATTCCCCGTCAACCAGGAGTTCGAAATGCAACCCCTTGGTCTCGGCACGCATGCGAAACATGTTGTCGAGATCGTCCAGCAGCCGGGGGAGGCTGAAAATCGTGGTATTGATCTCTGTGCGGCCCGCCTCGATCTTGGACATGTCCAGCACGTCGTTGATGAGGGAGAGGAGGTGCTCGCCGCTGCGGTTTATAATCTTGAGGTTCGCTTTGGCTTCTGTTCCAAGGCTCGGATCGCGCATCATCAATTGGGAGTAGCCGAGAATCGCGTTCAGCGGCGTCCGGATTTCGTGAGACATGGTCGACAGGAACGTACTTTTGGCCTGATTGGCGGCCTCCGATACCGCCGCCACGTCTTCAAGCCTGGTCACGTTCCGGGCCTGGCGTTCGTCGATCCCGGTCTGGCGTTCATCACGCTCAGTCTGGCGTTCGTCGCGCGCGGTTTGCAGCGCCGCGCGCTTCTGGTCGGAACGATCCACGACACTCTGGATTTGCCGCTCCGTACGCTTCCGGCCGGAGACGTCACGAATGGCGCTGGAGACCATGGCTCCCTCGTCAGTCTCCACGAGGCTGAGACTGACCTCGATCGGGAACTCGCTGCCATCCTTATGCAGCCCGAAAGACTCCAAACACGTCGCCGTCGCCTGCGCCGGTGGACCTTCGAAGAAGCCCTTGAGTTGCTCCGCTCGGCCGTCCCGAAGACGCGGTGGGATCAACACCTCGGCCGCCTGCCCCACCAGCTCCCCCCGCGCGTAGCCAAAAAGATTCCCGACCTGAGCGCTGACCAGGACAATCTTCCCGTCCTCGTTAACGACCACCGTGGCATCTGGCGCCGCGTCGAACAGCACCCGGAACTTCGCGTCGTTTACGCCCTTAGTGCTCGCCCGCATGTTCCCCCACCTGCCGGGCGCTGGTCACGCCCCCGCTCATGCCAATGAGCTGCCGTAGCCGTTCGGCTTCATCCTCATGAATTGTTGAGAGCATTCGGTTTGCGCGTCAGCTTAAAAGCGAGTGGTTGGATTGGTTATTGCGCTGAACGTTGGTTCCGATTCTCGTAAAACTACGCTATTGTAGCTTTACATTTTAGGAAATTGATATACCCCTGGCTGCCGCAGGGGTTAGCCGTTTTCGTCGCGGGACCGCGGCGCGAGGTTTACTCTCCCGAGCGCGGTGGCCGGAAAGGACTATTCGTGTTCGGGCGGGCTCGGGTAAGATTCAAAGCTCGATCTCCTCGCGCTCTTCGGACGCATCGGCCGCTGCTGCGGGCCACGCCGCCCATAGCAGCGTCTCCACGTGCTCGGAAAGCATGCGAATTGTGGGAGCGTCGAACATGGCTCGTAGCGGAACACTCGCCCCAAACTTATTGCGCACGCGGGTGAGGACTCCCGTGGCAAGGAGCGAGTGCCCCCCCAGCTCGAAGAAATTGTCGTCGATGCCAATGTCGCTCATGCCGAGCAATTCCGTCCAGATCGCGGCCATCTGGCGCTGGGTATCCGTTTCCGGTGGGGCGTACGCAGTTGCCAGGTTGAGCCGTGCATGCCGCGCGGCCGCGGTCTTCGGCGACGGAGGGATGCGCGGCGCATCCGCGGTGTCCGGGGAGGCAAATGCCTTTTCAGCTTCCTCCAGCAGCCGATGCAGATCGCGCGTAATCACGGCGACCTGTGGAAGGCCCGATGCGACGACACGACGGAACGCCTCGATTCCTTCCGCGGGAGTGATCGCGAACGCGTCGTAATCCCGCCTCCAGGAGGCGCTCTCGTTGGGCGATTTTCTCTTGACGGCCATGCCAACGTCCCGCCAATTGTCCCAGTTGAGCGCAACGACGATGGCACGGCCAGACTTGAAACGGGATGCCGCGAATGCGTCGAGGAAACAGTTCGCCGAGCTGTAGTCGATGGCTGCCGCGAAGCTGCAAATCGCGCTGATGGAAGAGCAGAGCACCAGGAAGTCGAGAGGTTCGTCTCTCAATAACGAGTCCAGAATGAGGGTGCCTTCCACCTTAGGCGCCAGAACCCGTTCGGCCGATTCGTGCGTCTTGAACTGCACCAGGCTGGGATCAATGGAGCCGGCGGCGTGTATGGCTCCGTGGATGGGGCCGCAGCGATCGTGAATCTGATGGATGGCTTCCCGCATGGCGTCGGGGTCGCACACATCCGCCGCCAGCGGGAGCACTTCGCCGCCGAGGGCCTCAAGCTTTTCCAGCTCGCCAATGATCCGGCTGGTCTCGTCGGTTGCTTCGTGGGTGCGAATCCATTCCGGCCACGCGGCCCGGTCCGGCAGCGCCGTCCGGCTGATCAGCGCCAGCCGCGCATGAGCGGTTTCCGCCAGGTGGCCGGCCAGCGTCAGCCCGATTCCACCCAGGCCGCCGGTAATCAGATAAACACCGCGTTCGCGCACGTTCGCCGTGGCGCGTTTTGGGAGCGCGCAGGGTTCGTATGACTGCTCCCAGCGGTACCCGCCCCGATAGGCGATGGCCCGCGACGCATGCGGCATGCCCGGTTCCAGCATCAGGTTTTCGATAGCGGACAACGGGTCATCATCCGCCGGCAGATCGACGCTTCGGCAGCGGATATGCGGATATTCGCGGGGAATTACTTTACACGGTCCAAGCAGCAGGGAAAGCTCAGGATTCACCACATCATTCCCGTTCACGGCGTGCAGGCCGGAGGAGACAACAACGCAGTCGATGGGTCCGCTGTAGCGGCTGTCGCCCAGCGCCTGGGACAGCAAACGAAGGCTGTGAAATGCCTCGCGGCCTTTGCCGGGCACCGCATCCCCGCAACTCCACAGGTGGAGTATGGAACGCGGAACGAAGCCCGAGGCCGCGATCCCGTTCAGCAGCGCGCGATAGTCCTCGGCGCGGCCGGGATGGACGGTATATTGGCGGTCATCCACGCGTGAAAACGAAGTCCCCCGGCGCACTCGGACAACCGGCTCCCCGCGCGCCGCAAGCGCGTCGGCAAGCGAATCGCCCGGCCCCTGGCCATCCGCAAAAACCAGCCACGGGCCAAAGCTTTCCGCGGGTACCACCGCGGCGGGAAGCACCGAGCGGCGCCACGAGGGAACGTAGAACCAGTCGTTCAGATCGGCCTTGCGTTGTGGTTGTTCCCGCGGCGTGAATGCGGACGTAGCCGCGACGTTGGATTCAGGGAAAACCCAGTAGCTCTGCCGCTCGAAAGGATACGTGGGCAGGGGAACCCGATGAAGGGTTTCGCCGCGGTGAAGACCGCTCCAGTCCATCGGAACGCCGCTTAGCCAGAGCCGTCCGGCGGTGTTGAGAATGTGGACCGCGTCGGTTTGTGGATCTTTGGGATGCGGCAGCGTCCCCAGAATCTCGCTTCCCGGTACGCCGCGCAGGCATTCGCGGGCAAACGTCGCGAGCGCGTGTCCCGGACCCACTTCGAGAAACACGCGCGCGGGGTTCGCGGCCAGTTCGCGGATGCCCTCGGCGAAGCGGACGGTTTCGCGCAGGTGCCGGGTCCAGTATGAAGCGTCCGTGGCATCTTCCGGCAGAATCCAGCGGCCGGTGAGATTGGAGAGGAAAGGAATCTTCGGCGTGGACAACGCCACCTTGCCGGCGCGCTCGCGGTAAGGATCGAGCACGCTGTCCATCATCGATGAGTGAAACGCGTGCGAGGTGTGCAGGGTTCGGCATTCCACGCCGCGCGCGGCAAGACGCTCCCGAAACTCCGCGATCGCCGCCGGTGGTCCGGAGATGGCGCAGAGACCCGGCGTGTTGACGGCGGCCAGCGAGAGCTGGTGGCCCCCGCCGATCTCAACGCGCAACTCGTCCGATGACAGCGGCACGGCCAGCATTTCGCCACGCGGCATGGACTGCATCAGGCGGCCGCGCGCCGCCACCAGCCGCAGGCCGTCTTCCAGCGAGAACACTCCGGCCAGACACGCGGCCACATACTCCCCGATGCTGTGGCCGATCATGCTCTCGGGCTGGACTCCCCACGACATCCACAGGCGCGCCAGCGAATACTCGATTGCGAACAGGGCCGGCTGGGCGAAATGGGTTTCGTCGAGGAGCGCGGGCTTCGCTTCCCGCGAATACAAAAGCTGGCGCAGATCGCAGTGGATTTCGGCGTGCAGGATGGCCGCGCATTCGTCCAATGTGGAACGGAACAGGGGCTGCGTGTCATACAGAGCGCGCGCCATTCCGGCATGCTGGCTGCCCTGCCCGCTGAACAGGAAGACTACCGGCCGGGAGTCGGCTTCTTCAAAAGCCGTAATCAGCTTGCGCGGCTCCACGCCCGAGAGAACGCGAATGGCCTCCTCGCGAGCGGAGCAAACCAGCATGCGGCGATGCGGAAACCGCTTGCGGCCCACTTGCGCCGTGTAACACGCGTCCGCAAGGGGGATGGAAGGGTTGGCGGCAAGATGCCCGGCAAGTTGGGTGGTGGCGGCGTCAAGCGCGGCCGCACTGCGGGCGGAGAGCACCAGCAGTTGGGCGGGCCAGTTCGCCGTGGGTTCCTCCCGCGGCGGCGCCTCCTCCAGAACCACATGCGCGTTGGTTCCGCCGATGCCGAACGAGCTGACGCCGGCGCGGCGCGGTCCTTCAGAAGATTTCCACTCCCTCAGCGCGCTGTTTACGAAGAAGGGACTGTTTTCAAAATCGATCTGAGGATTCGGATCGCGGAAGTTGAGGCTGGGCGGTATGCGTTTGTGTTCCAGGGCAAGAACGGTCTTGATGAGGCCGGCAACGCCCGCGGCCGCGTCCAGGTGCCCAATGTTGCTCTTTACCGAACCAATGGCGCAAAACTGTTTCCGATTGGTGGAGGCGCGAAAAGCGCGGCTGAGCGCGGCGATCTCAATCGGGTCGCCCACCGGCGTGGCCGTTCCGTGAGCTTCGATGTAACTGATGGAATCCGCATGCACCTGGGCCAGCCGCAGCGCTTCGGCAATCGCCTTCGCCTGGCCTTCCGCGCTGGGAGTGGTGTAACCCATCTTGACGCCGCCATCGTTATTCGTGGCCGCGCCGCGGATCACCGCGCGAATGCAATCGCCATCGCGCAGCGCTTCCTCCAGCCGCTTGAGAATCACCACGCCGGCTCCAAAACCGGCGCGAATGCCGCGGCCCTGCGCGTCAAAAGGCCGGCAATGGCCGTCCGGGGAAAAAATCATTCCCTCCGCGTACAAATAGCCGCACTTCTGCGGAAAGCCCACGGAAACGCCGCCCGCCAGGGCCATGTCGCACTGGCCCGCCAACAGAGCCGCGCAGGCGGTTTGAACCGCTACCAGCGACGTGGAGCACGCGGTTTGCACCGTCATGCTGGGGCCTTTGAGATTCAGCTTGTAGGAGACGCGCGTCGCCAGGTAATCTTTGTCGTTGGCGATCATGAGCTGATAGCCGCCGGCGGCCTCCAGCACGGCGGGGTTCTTCAGCAGATTGCTGTACGCGTAGCTGCTGGTGGTGGAACCGGCGTAAACGCCCACGGCTTCGGGCCGCGTTTCACCGGCGTATCCGGCGTCCTCCAGCGCTTCCCACGCGCACTCCAGAAAAATACGCTGCTGCGGGTCCAGGATTTCCGCCTCGCGCGGATTGTAGCCGAAGAAACCCGCGTCAAACAGGTCCGCGTTCTCGAGGACGGTTCCTTTCCTCACGTAGTCCGGATGTCCGAATAGTTCCGCGGGAACGCCCGACTCAATCAGTTCTTCGTCGGAAAACTCCGCCAGGGACTCTACCCCTTGTTCCAGATTCCGCCAGAACGCCTGTACGTCCGGCGCGCCAGGGAGGCGGCCGGCGAGGCCGACAATCGCGATCGAAGAGGGCGGGTAGGCTGCCAAGATCTAGCTTCCCTGGATAGCTTCTTCAAGGAGTGCCGGCGTCGAAGGAGCTTCCGGCTGGGCGACGAGGGAGGCCTGAGAAGCCACCGTGGGATATTGAAACAACTCCACCAGCGAGATCTCCTTCTGAAACTGGCGGCGAAGCCGATTCTGCAACTGCACAACGAGCAGGGAGTATCCTCCCAAATCGAAGAAGTTGTCGTGAATGCCGACTCGCGAGTTCCGCAACAGATCCTGCCAGATGGCGGCGATTTTCTGCTCGGTATCGGTACGGGGAGGTGAGTAAACCGTCGAAGCCGAGGTCTCCATCCGCGGCGCGGGCAACGCTTTGCGGTCCACCTTCTTGTTGGGAGTAAGCGGGAACGCGTCCAGACGCACGAAGACGGATGGCAGCATGTATTCGGCAAGCTGGCGCGACAGAGCTTCGCGCAAGACCGCCGCGTCGGTGGAGGCGTCACTGCGCGCCACCACATACGCGGTGAGCCGCTGGTCGCCGGGAGCGTCTTCCCGCACCACCACCACCGCCTGCTGGATTCCTTGCTGCTGCTCCAGCACCGCCTCGATCTCACCCAGCTCGATCCTGTATCCGCGCAGCTTCACCTGGTTGTCCAGCCGCGAGAGGTATTCGAGATTTCCATCGCCCAGCCGGCGCACCAGGTCCCCGGTGCGATACAGCCGCTGCCCAGGCTGGAAGGGATGCGCCACAAACTTCTCCGCCGTCAATTCCCGCCGGCCAAGGTATCCCCGGGCCAGTCCGTCGCCGCCCAGATAGAGCTCTCCGGCCACGCCGATTGGCGTCAGGCGGCGGTTCGCGTCCAGAACCCAGGCTTCCGTGTTGGCGATGGGCTGGCCAATGGGCACTGCGCCAGGGCGATCGTCCACGCGGTGCAGCGTGGACCAGATGGTGGTTTCCGTGGGCCCGTACAAGTTCCACAGCTCCGCCCCGGCCGTGAGCAGCCGGCCGGCCAGTTCCCGTGGCAGAGCCTCGCCGCCGCACAGGATCTTCAACCCAGGCGTACCCGTCCAACCAGCCTCCAGCAACAACCGCCAGGTCACCGGCGTGGCCTGCATGATGGTGGCGCCGGATTGCCGCAGCAGTGAGGCCAGCGCGGCCCCGTCCAGGGACGCTTCCCGCGTGGCCAGAATCACCCGCGCTCCGCTCACCAGCGGCAGATACAACTCCAGACCGGCAATGTCGAAAGACAAAGTGGTGACCGCCAGCAGCCGGTCTTCCGCGCTGATGCCTGGCTGGCGTTGCATGGACGCCAGAAAGTTCACCACCGCGCGATGCGTGATCTCCACGCCTTTGGGTTTGCCGGTGGAACCGGAAGTGTAGATCACATACGCCAGATCGCCCGGCGAGACGCCGGTGCCCGGCGCTAACGGACTCTCCGCGGCCAGCGACGCGCGTTCGCGATCCAGACAAAGGACCGGCGGAGTGCTGTGCGGCAGGCCAGCGAGCACGGGCTCTTCGGTGATCAGCACGGCGGCGCGGCTGTCGGCCAGCATGAAGGCCAGCCGCTCGGCGGGATACTGCGGGTCCAGCGGGACGTACGCGCCGCCCGCGGTGAGCACCGCCAGCACCGCCACCACCATGTCGGCCGAGCGCGGCAGACACAGAGCCACCAGCACGCCGGGGCCAGCGCCCATGGCGCGCAGGCGATTCGCCAGCCGGTTGACGCGCGCCTCCAGTTCGCCATAACTGAGCTGTTCGCCGCCGCACATCACGGCCACGGCTTGCGGAGTTCGCCCCGCCTGCCGGGCGAACCACTCATGGATGCACAGGTCCGGGTACGCCGTCTTCTCAATCGGCGCGGTAAGCTGGCCGCTCTCCGCGGCACTGACGATCTGCAACTCCGCTATCGGAAGGTCCGGCCGCTCCAGCATGTGTTCCAGAATCTGGCCGTAGTTCCGCTGCATGCGCTCTATGGTGGAAGCATCGAAAAGATCGGTGCTGTACTGCCACAGCAATTGAAGCTGATGATCCTCGTCCTCTCGCGCTTCAACGGTCAGGTCAAACCGGGATGCCCCGCCGTCGAACCACAATGGCTCAACCGCAACACCCGCCAGTTCCGGCCTGGACGCCGCAAAGTTCTGCAGGATGAACATCACCTGGAAGAGCGGCGAACGGTTCAGCTCACGGTGAGGCTGAAGGATGTCCACCAGATGGTCCAGCGGAACGTTCTCGTGCGCGAATGCGCCGAGCACCGTTTCCTGCACTCGTGAAAGCGCCTGCCGGACGGTTGGGTTGCCCGAGAGGTCTGTTCGCAAAACCAGATTATTGATGAACAGGCCGATGAGCTTTTCGAGTTCGGTGCGGCTTCGCCCCGCCGTGGCCGACCCTACGATTACGTCGGTTTCCGACGTGTAGCGCGACAGCAGAATCTTGAACGCGGTCAGAAGGACCACAAAAGGCGTGGTTTTCTCCGCGAGCGCAAAGCTTCGCACGGAGTTCTGAACCCCCGCATCGACGATGTGCCAGCTCATCGAGCCCCGGTAACTCAGCACCGCCGGCCGGGTTCGATCGGCGGGAAGATCCATCACCGGAAGCGGCCCGCGCAGTTGTTTTTTCCAGTATGAGATTTCCGATTGGATGATGCCGTTTTCCACATTCCGCCGCTGCCAGTGGGCATAGTCGGCATACTGAACGGGAAGTTCCGGCAACGGCGAGGCCTCAGCGTCCCGAAATGCTCTATAGAGCTGGCCCAGTTCCGCGATGAACACCGCGATGGACCAGCCATCGGCGGCGATGTGATGAATGTTGACCAGCAGGACGTGGTCCTCGTCGCCGAGCACTACGAGGCATGCGCGGACCAGAAGCCCGGACGAGAGATCAAACCTTCGTGCGGCTTCCTCGGCCGCAATCCGCTTCAACTCGTCTTCGCGCTCGGCCGCTGGCATTTCCAACAGCGAGCATACCTCCGGGTTCCAATCGGCCGCCGGGCGCACCAGCGCTTTCGGAACGCCGTCCACGTCGACGAAACTCGTGCGCAGCACTTCGTGGCGGCGAATAATCTCCAGCAAACTCCGCTTGAGCGCCTCGCGATCCAAAGGACCTCGGAAGCGCAGGCCCCCTGGAATGTTGTACGCCGCGCTGGCCTGATCGAATTGATCCAGAAACCATAGCCGCTGCTGGGCGAGCGACGGAGGCATGTAGCCGTTGCGGCTAACCGGCACGATGGGCGCGTCGGCCCCGGATGGCCTGTTCGTGCTCAGGAACTCAATGATCTCGGCTTTCCTTGCTTTCAACTCCCGAGTCAGTTCGGCGGTGAGGACTCCCTTGGGCGCAGTACAGGCAAGGCGGTCCTGCTCCACCGTCAACTGGACGTCCAAACCGCGCAAATGCGATAGAAAATCGACTATGCTCGACAAGTGATCTATCGTAACCCAATTTGCATGCCGAACTCCCATCGGAGACGGGCCCGCAATGGCTATCTTTCGCACTTATCGTTCCAGACCGGAAGTGGCGTCACGGTATTTCCTTACCTCGCGCCCGCGAGAATCTGTAAGTGATTCTGAGTCTTTATGTTACAAATTCTTATCGGCAACCCGTCCAGCGATTTCAGGCCGCCGTCTACGGCAATCGCCTTAGCGAAATCGATGCCGCGGGCCCTGGCCCGAACGTCCACACTACGGAACGCAGCGACATTTTTTCGTGCACCGCACAAACCTGCTTCTGGCCGAGGCCAACGGACAACCGTTCCAGGGGTCGCGGTCAGGCATCAATATGTCACTGATTCTTCATCAATTAACGGCCGTCATGGGAACGGCAACGGCGCTCCCGACCCAGCGCCGACGGCGGCATCCTGGTGAGCCTGATAATGGCAATCGGACTGCAATGAGTCACCCCTCAGGTATGAATCCGTGGATTGTCTACAGCCGTCGGACATCTTCCGCTGCCCTGCGGCTTTTTTCGTTCGCGCACGCCGGGGGCGGCTCGGCTGCGTTTCGCGGCTGGCATGAGCGTCTTGGCGATCAGATCGAACTCGGCTACGTGCAACTCCCGGGCCGGGAATCGAGATTGCGAGAGACGCCGTACGCTTCAATCCCGGAGCTGATTCCAACGCTGGTGGACGCGATCGCGCCGCAGATGGATCGGCCTTTTGCGTTCTACGGCCACAGCCTGGGCGCGCGGATCGCCTTCGAAGCCGCGCGGGAACTCCGGCGCCGCGGATTGGCCGAACCCGCGCATCTGTTCGTGGCGGCGTGTCATGCGCCGCAGATACCCTGGCCGCATCCACCCATGCATGGCCTCGCCATGCGTCCATTTCTGCGCGAGGTGTTGAAGCGCTACGGCGGAATCCCCCAACAGGTTCTGGAAGACGAAGAGCTGTGCGCGCTGCTGGCGCCGGCCCTGCAGGCCGATGTCACCATGATCGAGACCGTTGCCTACACTCCCGAACCGCCTCTCGGTTGTGGGATCAGCGCGTTCGGCGGCTTGCGGGACGCCATGGTCGAGAAATCGACTCTGCAGACGTGGCAGACCCAGACGCGCGGCAGCTTCCACCTCGAAATGCTGCCTGGCGATCACTTTTTCCCGCATGTGGTCCAGTCGAGATTACCCGAATCCATTGCCGCCGAATTGCTCGAAGTCATGAGCTCGCACAAACCCGCGGCGCATGGCCGGCCGTGGAGCGGCCTGTGAAGGACGGGGATTCGAGCCCAATCCGCGCCCCGCAGCTTTCGCCGCTCAAGCAGGCGTTGCTGGCCCTGGAAGACATGCAGGGGCGCCTGGCCGCGGCGGAGCGAAGCCGCAACGAACCAATCGCGATTATAGGCATGGGATGCCGCTTCCCCGGCGCTGACGGCCCGGTGGAGTTCTGGAAGCTCTTGCGGGAGGGGCGCGACGCGATTGCCGAAGTGCCCGAATCCCGCTGGAAAATCGACGACTACTATGACCCGGATCCGGATGCGCCGGGAAAGATGTCCACGCGCTGGGGAGGGTTTCTCGACGGAGTGGACCGGTTTGATCCGGAGTTTTTCGGAATATCGCCGCGGGAAGCGGTTTCCATGGACCCGCAACAACGGCTCCTGCTGGAAGTGGCCTGGGAGGCGCTGGAGAACGCCGGGCAGGGACCGCGCGACCTGGCCGCTTCCCGAACCGGCGTCTTCGTGGGATTGACCAGCGACGAATACGCGCAGATCACCTATCGCGATAACGATCTTGCGCGCTACAACGCCTATTTCGCCTCCGGTGTCGCCCGCAGCGTGGCGGGCGGCCGGATTTCGTACATTCTCGGCATAGACGGGCCGAACATGTCCATCGACACCGCCTGCTCGTCTTCGCTGGTAGCGCTGCATTCAGCTTGTCAGTCTCTGCGCATGCAGGAGTGCCGCATGGCCCTGGCGGGCGGAGCGACGGTGGTGCTTTCGCCGGAAATCGGGATTGCATTTTCCAAAGCGCACATGATGGCGGCGGACGGGCGGTGCAAAGCGTTCGATGCGCGCGCGGACGGATTCGTGCGGGCGGAGGGCTGCGGCGTGGTGGTGCTGAAACGGCTCTCCGACGCGCGGGCGGATGGGGACCACGTGCTGGCGGTGATCCGCGGGTCGGCGGTGAATCAGGATGGCCGCAGCAGCGGCATCACCGCGCCCAGCGGCATGGCTCAGGAAGCGGTGATTCGCATCGCCCTGGCGCAGGCCGGGGTGAAGCCGGAAGAGATCGGGTATGTGGAGGCGCACGGGACCGGAACGGCGCTGGGAGATCCCATCGAAGCGCACGCTGTGGCGGCGGTGCTGGGCGCGGGCCGGGGGCCGCAGAATCCGCTGGTGGTGGGCTCGGTGAAGACCAACGTGGGGCACCTGGAAGCGGCGGCGGGTATCGCCGGGCTGATCAAGACCGTGCTCGCGCTGCGCCATGAGCACATCCCGGCGCACCTGCACTTTGAGCAAATGAACCCGCATATCGACTGGGGCGGTGTGCCGGTGGAGATCCCGGTGCGGGGACGGGCGTGGCCCCGGAGCGGGCGGCGGCGTCTGGCCGGGGTAAGTTCGTTCGGCTTCAGTGGCACCAACGCGCACGTGATTGTGGAAGAGGCGCCCCTGCCGGAACGCGCGTCCTTCCGGCGAAGAGCGGCCGCTGCAGATTCTGGCTTTGTCGGCGCGCGGCGAAGCGGCGTTGGAGAATTGGGCGCCCGCTATGCCGATGTGCTGGAGCGCGCCACCGGCGCCGCCGGGCGATGTATGCTTCACCGCCAACGCCGGCCGCGCTCATTTCGAACACCGTCTGGCGGTGACGGGCGCGACGGTGGCGGAACTGCGCGACGCCTTGCGCAAGGCCCTACCGGGACGCCGGGTGCGCGTCGCGAAGGCCTTCGTCCGGTGTTTCTGTTTCCCGGACAGGGAGCCCAGTACGCCGGCATGGGCAGGCAGCTTTACGACACGCAGCCGGTGTTTCGGGCGGCCCTCGATCAATGCGCCGAAGGGCTGCGCGGGGAACTGGAGACTCCTCTCCTGGAAGTGCTGTGGGGAGACTCCTCCGATCTGCTGGAGCAGACCGCCTATACCCAGCCCGCCCTGTTTGCGGTCGAATATGCGCTGGCCGAACTATGGCGCAGCTGGGGATCTGGAACCGGCGGCGGTGCTGGGGCACAGCGTGGGCGAATACGTGGCCGCCTGTGTCGCCGGCGTGTACCCGCTGGCCGACGGGTTGAAACTCATCGCCCGGCGCGCCCGGCTGATGCAGCAGGTGAGCGGTCGCGGGGCCATGGCCGCTGTGGACGCACCGGAGAACCGCGTGCGGGAAGCTTTGCGCGGGCTGGAGGAGCGCGTCACCATCGCCGCTATCAATGCGCCCGAGAGCGTGGTCATCTCCGGGTATCGAGAGGAACTGGACGTCGCCGAACGGCGGCTGCGCGAGAGCGGCGTCAGCGTGCAGGGTCTGAACGTGTCGCATGGTTTCCATTCTCCGCAGATGCGCGAGATGGAGGCGGCTTTCGAGGCAGAGGTGCGGGAGATCGCGCTGGCGCCGCCACGGCTGCCCGTGCTGTCCAGCGTCACCGGGCGAGCGGTCGCCCGCGACGAGATGAGCCAGCCGGCCTACTGGCGGCGTCAGGTGCATGAGCCGGTACGGTTCCGCCAGGCCATGGACACCCTGCGCGAGCGAGGCGCCGATGTGTTTCTGGAAGTGGGCCCCGGATCGACGCTGGCCGGACTGGGACAGCAATGCATGGACGCACCCGAAGCGCTGTGGCTGGCCTCCCTGCGACGCCAGCGCGAGGAGTGGCCGCAGATGCTGAACACTCTGGCGCAGTTATATGTCTACGGCGCCGAGGTCGACTGGGCCGCCTTCGACCACCCCTGGCCACGCCAACGCCTCCCCCTGCCCACCTACCCCTTCCAACGCCAGCGCTATTGGATGCAAGGCGCCGCCACTCCGAAAACGCCTCACCCGATTCAGGCGCCGTCGGACTGGTTCTACGAGGTTGCGTGGCAACCGGCCAGGCCGGATCCCCGCTCGCGGCGCGTCTCCACGGCGCGGCGCTGGCTGATTGTCCCGGACAGCAGCGGCATGGCTGCCGATCTGTCGCGGCAAGTCGGGGAACGCGGCGGTCAGTCCGTTGTCGCTTCATCGAAAGATCTGGCCGCTCGTTTACGCGGCGAGGCTTACGATTTCGTCGTGTACCTGGCAGCCGCTGCGAACGAAGATCTCGCCCACGGCCAAACCGTGCATCTTGCCGATGCCCTGGAAACGGCAAAGGCGGTCGCCTCCGCACAAAGCGGCGCGCGCCTGTGGATGGTCACCGCCGGCGCCCAACCGGTGCTGCCCGCGCAGGCTGAACCGAATCTGCCGCAGGCTCCGCTCTGGGGGCTGGGCAGAACCGTTGCGCTGGAACATCCGGATTGCTGGGGTGGTCTCCTGGACCTCGATCCGGGCGCTTCAGCGAATCAGACTTGCGCGGACCTCCTGGCCGCAATCGAGCACGCCGAAGAAGATCAGATCGCTTTCCGCAACGGACAAGCGTACGTGGCACGTCTGGTGCGCCGCCCTCCGCCCGCGGGCCCAGTCCCACGTTCCATCCCGGCAAGACCTAGCTGATCACCGGCGGCCTGAGCGGACTTGGGCTGAAGGTTGCCGCGTGGATGGCTGGCCGGGGCGCGCGAAATCTTGCCCTGGTGAGCCGCCGGGCTCCGTCGGAAGAAGCAACCGCAGCCATCGAAAGACTCCGCCGCGGCGGAACAAGCGTGCAGACGTATGCCGCGGATGTCTCCTCCATGCCACAAATGGAAGTGGTTTTTCGGAACCTACACGATCTCGGCGGGGTGATCCACTGCGCTGGCGTACTGGATGACGGTGTTCTGATCCAGCAGACCGCCGAACCGCATGGAGAGGGTGCTGGCGCCCAAAATCGCGGGTGCGTGGAACCTGCACCGGCTCACCGAGGGCCGGCCGCTGGAGTTTTTCGTTCTGTTTTCGTCGATCGCCGCGCTCACCGGTTCGGCCGGACAGGCCAGCTATGCCGCCGCCAACGCTTTTCTGGACGCTCTGGCATGCTATCGCAGCGGCAAAGGACTAACCGCCCTGTCGATCAACTGGGGCGGATGGGCGGAAACCGGAATGGCCGCGCGTTCGGCCAACAAGCGGCACCACTCGGCGCTTACGCTCATGCCGGCCGCCCTCGCGCTGACGGCAATGGGCCAGGCCCTGCGATCCGCGTCCGCTCAGATGTGCATCGCGGCCATCGATTGGCATGCATACCAGGCACTCTTCGGAACCCGCCCATTCCTCAGCCAGGTCGAAGGCCCCGCCGCTTCCGCATCGCATGAAGAGAAGGCGCCGGGCAACAGCCTTATTGAACAACTCAACGAGGCGCCGGAGTCGAGCCGTCTGGGACTGATCCGCGATTTTATCGAGGCGCTCGCCGCTCGCGTATTAGAGTTTCCTCCAGGCCGGCGCATCGACCCGCGGCAAGCCCTCACTGAATTGGGACTCGACTCCCTGATGGCGCTGGAGCTGCGCAACGCCCTGGCTTCCGCGCTTTCTCAGAGCCTGCCGGCGACTTTATTGTTCAACTATCCCGCGGTCGAGAACGTCGCCGAGTACATTTACGAACGCTTGTTCGGCGCGGAGCGAGAGGCCCCCTGCCCAGCAGCCCGCCGGGGAGTTGAACGACCTGGACGGTGTTGAAGCACTCTCGGATGAAGAAATAGACCGGATGCTCGCGCAAAGACTCGGAGCCGTACAATGAGCGATTCACGAAAGCGGATCGAGAACCTGCCGCCTAAGCGGTTGATGCTGCTCGCGCTCGATTTGCAATCCAGGCTGGAAGAACTCGAACGGCGCCGCACCGAGCCCATCGCCATCGTTGGAATGGGGTGTCGTCTCCCCAGGGCGGAGGAAGGGCCGGACGATTTCTGGCGTCTTCTGGAACTCGGGGAGAGCGCGATTTCGGAGGTGCCCAGGGATCGTTGGGACATCGAGGCCTACTACGATCCCGATATCGATGCGCCTGGCCGGATGGCCTCCCGGTGGGGCGGGTTTCTTTCCCGGATTGACGAATTTGACGCCGCGTTTTTCGGCATTGCGGGGCGGGAAGCGAATAGCGTCGACCCCCAGCACCGCATGTTGCTCGAGGTGTGCTGGGAGGCCCTGGAGCATGCCGGGCATTCCCCGCGTAATTTCAGCGGCACGGCCACCGGAGTCTTTGTCGGAATTTGTGCGAGCGACTATCAGACGCTGCTGCTGGCGAGGGGGGAAGAAACGATCGACTCTTACCTCGCCAGCGGCACCGCGCCGAGCATTGCCGCGGGAAGAGTTTCCTATGCCCTGGGCTTGCAGGGGCCCAGTATTGCCGTGGACACGGCATGTTCAGCATCCCTCGTAGCCGTGCACCTCGCGTGTCAGAGCCTGCGCGCGGGCGAATGCCGCCAGGCGCTGGCCGGCGGCGTCAACGCGATTTTGTCGCCCAGGACGACCATTGCCCTTTCCAAAGCGCACATGATGGCGGCGGACGGGCGGTGCAAAGCGTTCGATGCGCGCGCGGACGGATTCGTGCGGGCGGAGGGCTGCGGCGTGGTGGTGCTGAAACGGCTCTCCGACGCGCGGGCGGATGGGGACCACGTGCTGGCGGTGATCCGCGGGTCGGCGGTGAATCAGGATGGCCGCAGCAGCGGCATCACCGCGCCCAGCGGCATGGCTCAGGAAGCGGTGATTCGCATCGCCCTGGCGCAGGCCGGGGTGAAGCCGGAAGAGATCGGGTATGTGGAGGCGCACGGGACCGGAACGGCGCTGGGAGATCCCATCGAAGCGCACGCTGTGGCGGCGGTGCTGGGCGCGGGCCGGGGGCCGCAGAATCCGCTGGTGGTGGGCTCGGTGAAGACCAACGTGGGGCACCTGGAAGCGGCGGCGGGTATCGCCGGGCTGATCAAGACCGTGCTCGCGCTGCGCCATGAGCACATCCCGGCGCACCTGCACTTTGAGCAAATGAACCCGCATATCGACTGGGGCGGTGTGCCGGTGGAGATCCCGGTGCGGGGACGGGCGTGGCCCCGGAGCGGGCGGCGGCGTCTGGCCGGGGTAAGTTCGTTCGGCTTCAGTGGCACCAACGCGCACGTGATTGTGGAAGAGGCGCCCCTGCCGGAAGCGCGTCCTTCCGGCGAAGAGCGGCCGCTGCAGATTCTGGCTTTGTCGGCGCGCGGCGAAGCGGCGCTGGAACAACTGGGCGCCCGCTATGCCGATGTGCTGGAGCGCGCCACCGCGCCGCCGGGCGATGTATGTTTCACCGCCAACGCCGGCCGCGCTCATTTCGAACACCGTCTGGCGGTGACGGGCGCGACGGTGGCGGAACTGCGCGACGCCTTGCGCAAGGCCCTGCCGGGACGCCGGGTGCGCGTGCGCGACGGCCTTCGTCCGGTGTTTCTGTTTCCCGGACAGGGAGCTCAGTACGCCGGCATGGGCCGGCAGCTTTACGACACTCAGCCGGTGTTCCGGGCGGCCCTCGATCAATGCGCCGAGGGGCTGCGCGGGGAACTGGAGACTCCTCTCCTGGAAGTGCTGTGGGGAGACTCCTCCGATCTGCTGGAGCAGACCGCCTATACCCAGCCCGCCCTGTTTGCGGTCGAATATGCGCTGGCCCAACTGTGGCGCAACTGGGGTCTGGAACCGGCGGCGGTGCTGGGACACAGCGTCGGGGAATACGTGGCCGCCTGTGTCGCCGGCGTGTACCCGCTGGCGGACGGGTTGAAACTCATCGCCCGGCGCGCCCGGCTGATGCAGCAGGTGAGCGGTTCGGGGGGCATGGCCGCGGTGGGCGCGCCGGAGGACCGCGTGCGCGAAGCGTTGCGCGGGCTGGAGGAGCGCGTCACCATTGCCGCTATCAATGCGCCCGAGAGCGTGGTCATCTCCGGGTATCGGGAGGAACTGGGCGTCGCCGAGCGGCGGCTGCGCGAGAGCGGGGTCAGCGTGCAGGGTCTGAACGTGTCGCACGGTTTCCATTCTCCGCAGATGCGCGAGATGGAGGCGGCTTTCGAGGCGGAGGTGCGGGAGATCGCGCTGGCGCCGCCGCGGCTGCCCGTGCTGTCCAGCGTCACCGGGCGAGCGGTGGCCCGCGACGAGATGAGCCAGCCGGCCTACTGGCGGCGCCAGGTGCACGAGCCGGTGCGCTTCCGCCAGGCCATGGACACCCTGCGCGAGCGAGGCGCCGACGTGTTTCTGGAAGTGGGCCCCGGATCGACGCTGGCCGGACTGGGACAGCAATGCATGGACGCGCCCGAGGCGCTGTGGCTGGCCTCCCTGCGCCGCCAGCGCGAGGAGTGGCCGCAGATGCTGAACACTCTGGCGCAGTTATATGTCGGCGGCGCGGAGGTCGACTGGGCCGCCTTCGACCACCCCTGGCCACGCCAACGCCTCCCCCTGCCCACCTACCCCTTCCAGCGCCAGCGTTATTGGATGGAAGGCGCCGCCACTCCGAAAACGCCTCACCCGATTCAGGCGCCGTCGGACTGGTTCTACGAGGTTGCGTGGCAACCGGCCAGGCCGGATCCCCGCTCGCGGCGCGTCTCCACGGCGCGGCGCTGGCTGATAGTCCCGGACAGCAGCGGCATGGCTGCCGATCTGTCGCGGCAAGTCGGGGAACGCGGCGGTCAGTCCGTTGTCGCTTCATCGAAAGATCTGACCGCTCGTTTGCGCGGCGAGGCTTACGATTTCGTCGTGTACCTGGCAGCCGCTGCGAACGAAGATCTCGCCCACGGCCAGACCGCGCATCTTGCCGATGCCCTGGAAACGGCAAAGGCGGTCGCCTCCGCACAAAGCGGCGCGCGCCTGTGGATGGTCACCGCCGGCGCCCAACCGGTGCTGCCCGCGCAGGCTGAACCGAATCTGCCGCAGGCTCCGCTCTGGGGGCTGGGCAGAACCGTTGCGCTGGAACATCCGGATTGCTGGGGCGGTCTCCTGGACCTCGATCCGGGCGCTTCAGCGGATCAGACTTGCGCGGACCTCCTGGCTGCAATCGAGCACGCCGAAGAAGATCAGATCGCGCTGCGCAACGGACAAGCGTACGTGGCTCGTCTGGTGCGTCGCCCTCCTCCCGCGGGCCCCGACCCGGCGTTCCATCCCGGCAAGACCTGGCTGATCACCGGCGGCCTGAGCGGACTCGGGCTGGAGGTTGCCGCGTGGATGGCCGGCCGGGGCGCGCGGCATCTTGCCCTGGTGAGCCGCCGGGAGCCGTCGGAAGAAGCGGCCGCGGCCATCGAAAAACTCCGCCGCGGCGGAACAAGCGTGCAGACGTATGCCGCGGATGTCTCCTCCCTGCCGCAAATGGAAGCGGTCTTCCGGAACCTGCACGATCTCGGCGGGGTGATGCACTGCGCTGGTGTACTGGATGACGGTGTTCTGATCCAGCAGACCGCCGAACGCATGGAGCGCGTGCTGGCGCCCAAAATCGCGGGTGCGTGGAACCTGCACCGGCTCACCGAGGGCCGGCCGCTGGAGTTCTTCGTTCTGTTTTCGTCGATCGCCGCGCTCACCGGTTCGGGCGGACAGGCCAGCTATGCCGCCGCCAACGCTTTTCTGGACGCTCTGGCATGCTATCGCCGCGGCAAAGGACTAACCGCCCTGTCGATCAACTGGGGCGGATGGGCGGAAACCGGGATGGCCGCGCGTTCGGCCAACAAGCGGCACCACTCGGCGCTTACGCTCATGCCGGCCGCCCTCGCGCTGACGGCAATGGGCCAGGCCCTGCGATCCGCGTCCGCTCAGATGAGCATCGCGGCCATCGATTGGCATGCCTACCAGGCGCTCTTCGGAACCCGCCCGTTCCTCAGCCAGGTCGAAGGCCCCGCCGCTTCCGCATCGCATGAAGAGAAGGCGCCGGGCAACAGCCTTATTGAACAACTCAACGAGGCGCCGGAGTCGAGCCGTCTGGGACTGATCCGCGATTTTATCGAGGCGCTCGCCGCTCGCGTATTAGAGTTTCCTCCAGTCTCGTCCGGCGAGCGCAAGAGGCTGCTGGTTCAATTCCTCGCCGAAACGCTCGCGCCGATACTCGGCGTCCCTGTTGACACCGTCGATTCCTCAAGTCCGATCACCGATTTCGGCCTGGATTCGCTCATGGCTCTGGAGTTCAGAAACCGCATCAACTCCGAGCTCCGGGTGGCGGTGCCAACAGTACGCCTGCTGCAGGGTCCAAGTCTGGATGAGCTGGGCGAGCAGCTTTTAGCCGAATTGCCCGAGACGGAAACACAAGCTCCAGCCGCCCCCGTGCCCGCTTCGGCAATCGAGTTCCCATTGTCGTTTGGCCAGCAGGAACACTGGTTCGGGCACAAGATCATGCCGGGTTCAGCCGCCTTTAATATCGGCTTTTCCGTCAAGGCGTCGCCCGCTATCGAATGGAGCGCGTTCGAGCGCGCCGTTGCCACATTGACGGCGCGGCATTCCGCGCTGCGAACCGTCTTTATCGAGAATGACGCGGGTGTTCCGATGCAGCGCGTGCTGCCCGAGGTCCGCCCCGATGTGACCCTTATCGACGCAAGTTCCTGGTCTGACGAAAGCGTGAATGAGGCCGTCCTTGAGGACTTCCAGCGGCCGCTGGACCTGGATCGTCCCATGTTTCGCGTCTCCGTTTTCCGATGCGCCGAGGGTGACGTGCTTTTCTTTAAGGTGGACCATATCATCATCGATCATTGGTCCGCGCGTGTCTGTCTGGAGGACCTCCGGAAGCTTTATGCGGCGGAGCTGAATGGAATAGAGGCCAATCTGACGCCGATTAACGCAGAGTATCGGGATTTTGTCGATTGGGAGAAATCGGTGGCGGAGGGGAGCGGATCGGAGGCGCTATGGGGATACTGGAAAAAGGCGCTCGGCGGCGAGTTGCCGATTCTGCGACTCCCTTCTCCCGGTGAACGCCCGGCGACGTTCTTGGCCCGGGGCGGAGCGCTTCCCCTCGCGTTTGATCCGGACCTCTGGGCGCAGGCGCAACGCATTGCGCGCGAGCACCGTGCGACAGGATATTCCTTTCTTCTGGCGGCGTTCCAGGTGTTGCTGTGCCGCTATACGGGTCAGGAAGACATCGTTACCGGCACTTCCGCTTCCGGCCGCGAAGATCCGCGATGGGAAAACATGATTGGATTATTTATCAATCTATTACCCTTGCGCGCGGACCTCTCCGGCAATCCCACGTTTGCCGACTACCTCGACCGGACACGCGATACCGTATTGAGCGCGCTCGACCACCAGGCTTTCCCGTTTTCTCTGCTGGTCACAAGGCTGCGGCCGCCGCGGACTCCGGAGCGAATACCGGTGTTCCAATCCTTCTTCAACTTTTTGACAGATCGTTCCGGGGTTCTGGGTGTTCTGTTTGAGGGGGTCGGAGATTACGAGCTTGACTTCGGCCGGTCCACGCTCCGTCCGCACATGGCTATGACGCTGCAGGAGGTCCGCAGCGACAGGGCCATGATCGCCATGAACCGGCCGGAAGTAATCATGCAGTTGGCGGAGATTCAGGGGCGGCTCGTGGGATACCTGAATTTCAACGCCGATGTGCTGGACCCGAACGTCGCGGCGGCGATGGCCGCGGATTATTGCAAACTGCTGGAAGCCGTCGTTCGCAACCCCGGCGCGCCGATCAAAGACTTGCTGCCGGGCGCCCTGCCGCTTGCGTCCGAGCGCGAAGAGATCGTTTTGTAGATCCGGCAAATGCGGCGAAATATCAATCTCGACATCCTCCGTGCGGTCGCCATACTGATGGTTCTGACCACGCACATCTTCTTCCTGCAAAAGCCGTCGTGGTGGAATGCCTGGGCGATCGGAGCCGGGTGGGCGGGCGTCGATCTGTTTTTCGTCCTGAGCGGCTTTCTGATTTCCCGCCTCCTCTTTTCCGAATATCAAAGGAACCAGCGCATCGCCTACTGGAGATTTGCGTTCCGGCGCGGCATGAAAATCTGGCCGCCATTCTACGTGGTAAGCGTCATCTTCCTGGTCTGGGGCTTTCGCAGTTCACACCCACACCGCTGGCATCTGCGGCCGTTCGCGCACGACATGCTCTTCATGGATAGCTACGTTCAGGGAACCTTCGGTCATTTCTGGTCGCTGGCCGTGGAGGAGCATTTTTACTTCCTGCTGCCCGTGGTGCTGTTCCTGTTTCTACGGGCGGCGAAGCCCGGCGCGGCCGACCCGTTCCGAGGGCTGCCTGTGCTTTGTTCGATCGTCGCGGCGGCGGTATTGGTAGCGCGCATCGCTACCCATTTGCTGCTCCCGCAGTTCACCTATTTCACGCACTTTTTCCCGAGTCACCTGCGTATCGACTCCCTCCTGTTCGGCGTCCTCCTCGGTTACTGGAGTCTGTTCCACGCCGAGCGCTTCCGGGGGTCTGTGCGGAAGCACTGGAAGATCCTTACGCCGCTGTCGCTTGCGCTGATCTCTCCTTGTGTCATCTTCGGGCAGACCGGAGATATTCCCGCTCCTCCAAACCCATTTCTTTATACCTTCGGATTTACTTCGCTCTATCTGGGGTTCGGCCTGCTGATGGCCCTGTTCCTTCTGGTGCCCGTTCCGGCGTTCGGGCTGCTCGGCTACGCAGGCCGGGTCTTGGCCGGAATTGGCAAATACTCGTACTCCATCTATCTGTGGCACCTGCCGATTATTTTCGTGATCGCGAAGTACGCCATTATGAAGACGCACCTGGGCCTGCTTCTGTACTATGCGGTTTGCATACTATTCGGGATCGCCATGGCCAGGTTGATCGAGGAGCCATCGCTCCGCCTGCGCGACTACCTGTCCGATAGGCATTCGGGCGTGATGAAGGCCGATGGCGCAAAGGGCCAGGTCGCCGTCTCGCAGCCTATTTGATTTCTTTCAGTTTCGCCAGCAGCAGTTCCTCCAACTGCTCGTCGGTAAGTCCGTCGAGTTTTTGACTGAGCGCGGCTACCCGGCCCGCGGGATCATCACTGGCAGTCTTCTTTTCATCCTCGCCGGTGAGACCAGCCACCAGCGGCTCGATGTATTTGGCGATCGCCTGAATCGTGGGGTGTTCGAAAATCAGCGTCGACGGGAGCGGCCGTTCTCTTCCCAGCCCGCTGGCCAGCCGCTGGGCCAACTCGATGGCCAGCAGTGAATCAAACCCCATATCCAACAGCCGCTGCGTGCGGCGTGGCGGCTGCGAAGGATCCAGTCTCAGCACGTCCACCACCTGACGCCGCACGAAGTCCACCAGCGCTTCGGACCTCTCGCTGGCGGTCATTATCGCCAAACGTGCCGGGAGGGATTCCGCTTCTTCTTCTGTTCGCGGTTCCGCGGGACGGCGGGAGCGTTGCAGCACATCTTCGGCGGGAACGGCAACGGTCGCTGAAGCGCCATCCGTCCGCGGCCCCCGCGCCAGAAGGACGTGGTGTCCCAGAATTTCCGCCGGCGAACCCGGCCTGGGGAAAATCTCCACGGCATCGAAGCCATGCTCGCCAAGAACCCTGGTCCACTCATCGGGCTGTAGCAGCGGATGCTCACGGCGCAGATCGTCGGCATGCTTCTGCCAGCCCTCGATCAACCCCACCGTGATGTCGAACCACGGCAGGTGCTCGGTCACCTCATAGGCGAGAAGCACGCCGCCGGACGCCAGCAGAGATTTCACCCGTTCCAGCGTGACCCCCAGATCACTGGTGGCATGCAGAACGTTGGCCGCGATCACTACATCGAAGGCGTGCGCGGGCATGCCTTGCCCTGCGGGATCGCGCTCCAGGTCGAATACGCCATAGCGCACGAACGGATAGTCGCTGAACTTACGCCCAGCCCGGGCAAGAAACAGGTCGGAAAGATCCGTGAACCAGTATTCCGCGTCCACTCCCGAAAGCGCGGGCAACGCGGATGCGGTGGTGCCGCCGGTGCCCCCGCCAACCTCCAGAACCCGCAGCGACCGGCCCTGTTGCGCGATCGATTCCAGCGCCGTCCGCAGTATGCCGTTGAAGTAGCGCGGCAGCGCCCACGTCTGATACAGGAATTCGGCCGTTTCAAACGAGCCGCCCGGGAAGACCGTGTCCAGCGGACTCGCTGCTCCGCGCAGGATTGCTTCCAGCGAGGTACAGCAGCGGTCGACGTAATTCCAAAGCATGGGAACGCCGGCCAGCGTCTGGCGGGTTTTCGCCAGGGCCGCCACGAGATCCGATTCCGGCAACGGCTCACGCGAAATGTAGTCGCCGCCATCCCGTGCCAGCATCCCGCCAGCCGCGAGGCGCTCCAGCCATCGGGCAACGAGGTCGCGATACGATTCCTGAATACCCGCCCTCTGCAGGCAATCGTCCACCGAATGCCGTTCTCCCTTATGAAGGAACAGTCCGAACACGCGCAGCGCCTCGATAATTCGGGCATTCGTGAGTCTCTCCAGAGCCTCCCATTTGGCGGCGAATGCGCTCAGATCCATGTCCATCGGCACGTGCTCCGCCTGCCGCGCCGCGCGATCAATTGCCGATTTCCAGACATCGAACACCGGCGTGGATTTGGCGGTCGCCTGTCCAATCCAATGCCGCTCGCGCTGGAAAGGATAGGTGGGCAGGCGAAGACGGCGTCGCGGATAATCGCGGTCGAAAGTCTGCCAGTCCACCGGCGCTCCCTGCGCATATAACGCACCCAGGGCAGGCAGCACTTCCCCCCACTCTTCCCTGCCCCGCCGCAGCGTGTGCAGCCAGGTGAGCCCGCTGTCCGCCACGCAGACCTTGCCCATCCCGATCAGCACCGGATGCGGGCCCACCTCCAGCAGCGTCCGGCAACCGTGCTCCACCAGCACCTGCACGCCTTCGGCAAAACGAACCGGCTCGCGCACCTGCCGCCGCCAGTATCGGGCCTGGCCGATTTCCTCGTCAGCCACCACCCGCCCGGTCAGATTCGATACCAGCGCGATCTTCGGCCGCTGATAATCGATGCTGTTCGCAATCCGTTCGAATTCCTCCAGCATCGGCTCCATGCGCGCCGAATGGAACGCATGCGACACCTCCAGACGCTGGCTGTCCACACCCGCTTCCGCCAGACGCGCCAGCGCCGCTTCCACCGCCTGCTCCTCCCCGGAGATCACCGTGTTGCGCGGACCGTTGTAAGCCGCGATGGAGATTCGCGTTCCCCACTTGGCAATAGTCTCGCCCACCTGCTCCGGTCCAGCCAGAACCGCCGCCATCGCCCCACCCTGAGGCAGCGCCTGCATCAAACGGCCGCGCGCCGCGATCAGCCGCAAGCCCTCTTCCAGACTGAACACTCCCGCCACGCACGCGGCCACATATTCGCCCACGCTGTGTCCAAGCGCCGCCGCGGGCTCAATCCCCCAACTTCGCCAAAGCTGGCAGAGAGAATATTCGAGCGCGAACAATGCCGGCTGCGTACAGGCGGTCTGATGCAACAGCGAGCCCGCCGCCTTGTCCGCGAACATAACCTCCAGCAGCGGCTGATCGAGATGCGGCGAAAGCAGTTCCGCGCAACGGTCCAGGGCCGCTCGGAACGTGGGCTGCGTATCGTACAGCTGCCGCCCCATCCCGGCATACTGCGAACCTTGCCCGGTGAAGAGGAAGGCCACTTGCGGCGCGCCCGCGCCGTCGAATTGTCCGCGGAAAATCGACGGGGATTTCCCGCCCGCCGCGAGAGTTTCGAGCCTGGCCGATAGTTCTTCCGCCGATCTCGCCGTGACCGCCGCGCGTTCATTCATATGCGCGCGCCCGGTGTTGAGGGTGAAGCACAGGTCGGCGATGTTCGTCTCGGGATACCGGACCAGATAATCGCGATGCCGCCCGGCCAGCGCCGCGAGAGCACTCTCATTTTTCGCCGACAGTGCAAGAAGATGAGCGGGCCGCTCCATTTCGGCGGGCTTCATCATGATTTCCGGGGCGGAGCCTACAATCAAGTGGGCGTTGGTTCCGCTAAAACCAAACGCGCTTACTCCGGCGATGCGCGGGCGTTCCGCTTTCCACTCCGTCGCGGCGACTGGAACCGCCAGCGAATAATCTTCCCAGGGGATATGAGGATTTGGCGCGCTGAAGTGAAGGTGCGGGGGAATTGTGCCGCGCTCCACACACAACGCGGCCTTGATGAGCCCGGCCACGCCCGCGGCCGCTTCCAGATGGCCGAGGTTCGTCTTCACCGATCCGATAACCACCGGATTGCCGCTGCCGCGTCCCTTGCACAACACGTTTCCCAGCGCCCGCACCTCAATCGGATCGCCCAGCGATGTCCCGGTGCCATGCGTCTCCACATAGCCCACCGCGGCAGGTTCCACATGCGCGCGCTCCAGCGCCTGGCGGATCACCGCCTCCTGCGAAGGACCATTCGGCGCCGTCAACCCGCTGCTGCGTCCATCCTGGTTGCAGGCGCTGCCCAGGATCACCGCGATAATCCTGTCACCGTCCGCTTCCGCGTCGGAAAGCCGCTTCAGCACTACGACCCCGCAGCCTTCGGCGCGCACAAAACCGTCGGCCGCGGCGTCAAACGTCTTGCAGCGCCCGTCGGGGGCCATCATGTGGGCCTTCGACAGGCTGATCGAATTGCCCGCCCACAAAATCGTGTTGACTCCGCCGGCCAGCGCCATCCGGCATTCGCCGGCATGCAAGCTCTGACAAGCCAGGTGCGCCGCGACTAGTGAACTGGAGCACGCCGTATCCACGGAAAAGCTGGGCCCCTGCAGACCCAGCACGTAAGAAAGCCGCCCGGCAGCCACGCTGTGCGAATTACCCGTCGCCAGGTACGCGTCGATCCGGTCCGCATCCCCCAGCTCCGTCTGTAACTGCAAATAGTCGCTGGTGCCGATGCCCAGAAACACGCCCGTCGCGCTGCCCGCCAGTTTGTCGAATGGTTGCGCGGCGTGTTCCAGCGCCTCCCAAGCCACTTCCAGCGCCAGCCGCTGCTGCGGATCCATGGTCTCCGCCTCGCGCGAGGAGACGCCGAAGAACTGCGGGTCGAACAAATCCACCCGGTCCAGAAAGCCGCCCCAGCGAGTGGCCACGCGCCCCGGCGCATCCGGATTCGGATCGTATAACGCGTCGATGTCCCAGCGGTCAGAGGGCACCTCGCGGATCGCGTCCGTTCCGTCCATCAGAAGCTGCCAGAAAGCGTCGGGACTATCCGCGCCAGGGAAACGGCAGCCCAGGCCGACGATGGCAATGGGCTCATGGCGTTCCCGCTCCACCGCTTCCAGCCGCGCTTTCAGCCTGCGCTGCTCCAGCAGGGCGCGCTTCACGGGCGAGAGATTTTCGTCCGAATTATGTGGGTCCGGCATCGTTCAACTCTTCCAGCAGCATGGCTTCGGCTTCCTCATCGGTGAGCGCCGCGATCTCCGCCAACCCCGCCCCATTCTCTCGAGCCAGCGCCACTACCGGCTGCTCCTCCACCGGCAGCAATTCACTGGCGAGATAGCCGGTGATCGCCGCAACCGATGGATAATCGAACAGCAGCGTTGCCGGCAAACGCCGCGGCAATCCCAGGCCGTTGCTCAGCACATTTCGCAATTCCACCGCCAGCAGTGAGTCGAGTCCGAACTCCTGCAAAGGTCGGCTTCTGTCCGGCGGCCGCGAGGGATCCAGCCCCAGCGCCTTGACCACGCGCTCTTCCACAAACCTGGCGAGCAACGCCCGCTGCTGGCTGGCCGGCGCCTGCTTAATGCGGTTCAGGTGGTTCGAAGATGCGCCCGCCGGCTCAGCCTCCTTCTGCGGTGTCGTACGCGGACGTTCTACATGGCGCTGCTCTCCCGCGAGTTTCCTGACCAGCGGTTCCGCCCCATAAGCGGTGGCGGAGGCGGCGTAAGCCCGCCAATCCATCCCAAATGCGCCCACCTGGCACTCGCCGCAATCCAGCAGCGCTTCCAGCAGCACCAGACCCTGCTGGGGAGAAATTGTTTGCATGCCCGCAATTGGCATGTGCCGATCCACGGTGCGTTCCGCGGCGGCCCCGATTCCCGACCACACCCCCCAGTTGATGGCAAGGGCGGGCAACCCGGAACTTCGGCGCAGGTGAGCAAGAGCATCCATAAACGCATTGGCCGCGGCGTGGTTACTCTGGCCGGGCGAGCCAAGCAGGGCGGAGGCTGAGGAGAACAGCAGAAAGAAATCGAGAGGAAGATGGCGCGTCAGCCGATGCAGATTGAGTGAGCCATGCACCTTCGCGGCCATAACCGTCTGGAAACGTGACCACTCCTGACGGAGCAAAGCTCCATCATCGAGCACGCCGGCGGCGTGAAGCACTCCCCGGATTGCCGGCATGTCGCGCATCGCCGTCGCCAGCGCGGCAGAAAGATCGCTCTCGACAGCTACGTCTCCCTGAGCCACCACAACTGTCGCGCCAGCGGCGCGCAGCAGATCGATCGTTTCGCGAGCCGCGGGCAACGGGTCATGCCGTCCCAGAAGCACCAGGTGCCGCGCACCGTGCTCAACCATCCATTTGGCGATCAGCAGACCCAATCCGCCGAGCCCCCCGGTGATCAGATACGTCCCATCGGCGCGCAGATCCATCGGACCGGGGGCGGACGTGCGCCACGCGGTGGGCCGCTGCGTCACAACGATCTTGCCGATGTGCTCGGCGCGCGACATGAACCGGAACGCCGCGCCCGCTTCGCTCGCGGCAAAAACGCGGTGAGGAGATGGCGTGAGAGCTCCGCTGTCGAACTCGGCAACCAGATCGCGCAGCATCCGGCCAAATTGCCGCGGATCTCGCGCGCATGCCGCGGCTACGTCAATCACGAAATATTGCGCTCGCGGCCGCGCGGCGTGGAATCGGCGGTCGTCCCAGATGTCCCGCTTGCCCAGTTCCACGAAGCGGCCATCCGCCGCCAGCGCCTTTACGCTGCCCTCGATCGCGTCGCCCGAGAGGCTGTTCAACACCACGTCCACGCCTCGGCCGCCGGTGATTTCCAGAATCTGATCGCCGAAATCCGTTGTGCGCGAATCCATCACATGGCGAACGCCGATGGAGGCAAGATAACTCCGCTTTTCGTCCGTTCCAGCCGTGGCCAACACATCCGCGCCGGCCTTGCGCGCCAGTTGAACGGCCGCCAGCCCCACTCCCCCGGCGGCGGAATGAATCAGCACGGTGTCGCCAGCCCGCAATCGCGCCAGCGTGTGCAGGGCGTAATGAGCCGTGAGAAAAGCCCCGGGGATGCCGGCCGCCTCCGCGAAAGACAGCCGCCTGGGTTTGGGCACAGTCAGCTCCGCGGCGGCTACCACGTGCGTGGCGAAACTGTTCGCGGCCATTGCCAGCACCGCGTCCCCGGTGCGCAGCCCGTCCACATCCTGACCGATAGCCGACACGATTCCCGCACACTCGCCGCCCAACGGCGCGGCGGGATCGGGATACATTCCCAGTGCCACCAGTACATCGCGGAAATTAAGTCCCGTCGCCACGACTTCAATTTCCACCTCGCCCGGCCCCGGGGAGCGTCTTTCACACGCCTGAAACGCCAGGCTGTCTATCTCGCCCGGTCTGGACACCACCAGCCGCCGTTCTTGCGCCGGCACCCCGGGCCTGGCCAGACGCTCGAGACGCCGCACCCGCCGCTCCCCGTGGCGATAAGCAATTTCCCGCTCATCGTCCGGTGAAAGCAACTCCTCGCAAAGGCGCTCCGCTTCCCCGGCCATGGGCGCGGCCGGCAAGTCCACGCGCGTGCAGAGAAACTCCGGATGCTCCAGTGCAATCACGCGGCCCAGGCCTGAGAGCGTCGCGGAGCCGGGGTCGACAAGTCCATCACCGGAGTCCGGCTGCGCGCCCCGTGTCACCACCCAAAGCCGCGGCGGTTCCGCATCGCGCGACGCCAGCAGGGCCTTCACCAGATTCAGAACGCTGCGGCACCCAACCCGTTGAGCGCGGTCCACGTGGTCCGCGGTTAAGTCAGCCGCCTTCTCCGGACCCGGACAATCCAGCGGCCAGAAATGAACAATGCCCGCACAAGCGGCGCCATCGGCGAACGCGGTCTGCAGCAACGTGCGATAGCCTTCTTCCCGATCCGGCGCCAGCGCAAAATTCTCCCCGGCGTGAACCAGCACGCACTCGCACCCGTTAGCATCGAGCCGCGCCGCCGCGCGGTCGGCCAGCCCGGAACCATCGGCAAACAGCAGCCAGCGCGGCCTCTTCTCCGGCGCCCGCCGCGCCAGAATAACCATCTGCTCAAAGATCCTCGCGCGAGCTTCGTCCCTCGGCACCGTCGTGACCTCGGCAAACCCGGCTGCGGGCAGCAGCGCCTGCCACTGGGCCAGCGACAGGAGCGGGTAGGAAGGCCGCAATAACCTGTCCGTGAACTTCCACCAGCCATCCGTCAAGCCGAAGATCAAATCCACCCAGCGCTGCCGGCTGATCCCTTCCACCATAACCAGCAATCCGCCCGGCGCCGCCAGCCGAGCCACCCGCAGCATCACCTGCTTCAGGTCCACGGTCGCGTGCAGTACGTTCGAGGCAATCACGATGTCGAACGCCTCACCGCCAAAGCCCTGCCCTTCCGGCTCTTTGTCGATATCGAGCAGCCGATACTGCAGGAAGGGATATTCGGCAAAGCGCTCCTCCGCGCGCGCGAGGAAAAGCGGCGAAACGTCCGTGTACGTGTACTCGGTGCGGTCTCGCGGAAGGCGTGGCAGCACGGAGGCGGTGGTCCCGCCGGTGCCCGCGCCGATTTCCAGAATGCGCAGCTTGCTCCGCGATCCGGCCACTGCGTCGGCGATCACCTGTTCGATCAGACCGTTATAGACCCGCGCAAAGGGCGCCCGGTGGTAGATGGCTTCCAGGTCGTGCAATGAGCCGCCGGGGAAAAGCAGCTCGATGGGATTGCGGCTGCCGCGCAACACCGCGGCCAGATTCGAGCCGCAGCGCGCAGTCATGGAAAGCTCGGCCCGGCATGACGGCCAGCGTTCCATCAGACGCTCCGCGAGCGCGGCTGGATCGGCGGGTGCCGGTACGCGCCGGACTATCAGGAATTCGTTCTCCTGTTCGACCACGCCGTCTTCTTCGATCATCTCGACGATGCGGTTCAGCATCCGCCGATGAGCCGGAACCACTTTCAGCTCGTCCGCCAGCGTGTCAGCCCTTCGCCGTTCGCCTGAAGCGACATCCCAGCCGAGTTCCCGCAACGCCGCCACAACATAGCCCGCGCACAGTGCATCGAGTTCGGGAGCGAGGCTGCTGTAAACCGGCAGGGAATGCTTATCGCTGAGTCCCTGCCAACTGTCTGCCGCTGAATCCGCCAGGTGCGAAGTCGAAAAATTAAGGGGCGCCGCCTGCGTCGCTCCGGCCAGCGGCTTCGCTTCCCACACTGGCCGATACAGCCACTCGCTCAGCGCGCTTGCCGTCCCGCTGCGATGCTCCGCGCCGAATCCGGCCCGGCTTACCGGGCGCAGCACCAGGCCGTCGATACTCACCACCGCCTCGCCGGAATCGTCCAGCAAACGAACGTCGGCGGAGAAGGAGCCGTCGCCTTCTCGCCGGACTCGGGCGCGGGCGGTCCGTAAAGTCGGCGTGAACCCGCGGAAGCGCACGCGCCGAAATCCGACGGGCAGGTAAATCGACTCGCCGCCGCCCGGCTCTTCCGGCAGACAAGCCAGCACCGATTGCAGGCCCGCGTCGAAGAGGGCCGGATGCAGCCAGTACACAGCGTCGTCAGGAAGGCGCTCCGGCGGGCGAATATCCACATCCGCGGCGTCCTTTTGCCAGCGGATCTGCTCAATGCCGCGGAAGCGATCGCCATACTCCAGCCCGCGAGCTTGCACCTGCTCGTAGAAGGCCGCTCCCGCGGTCAGCTCGCCGTCACGCAATGCGGAGGGTTGTGACTCGGGCGCGGAGTCTGTCTCCTTGCGCACCGCGCGAGCAATGCCGGAGGCGTGCAACCGCCAGCGCGGAGGGCCGGCGCCCGGATCATCCAGACTATGGAATTCGAAAGCAAAAGTGTTGGCTTCTCCCTCAACCGGCGAGAGAATCAGTTGCACAGTGCGCGCGCCCGTCTCCGGCAGAACCAGCGCGTTCTCCACCGCCATCTCTTCAATCAGGCAATCGCTTTCGCTCAACTTTGCGAGCGCCGCCCGAACCGCTTCCATATAACCCGTTGCGGGAAACACCCGCACGCCAAATATGCGGTGATCGTTCAGGTACGCGGGTTTCTCCGCGCCAAGCGCAACCTCATAGACGATATCGGCCAGGCGAGGCGAAAGAACGGGCCGGCCGAGCAATGGATGTTCTTCTGCCGCAGCGACGCGCGCAGCCGGTTTCGGAGCCTCAATCCAGTGCCGCTCGCGTTGGAACGGATACGTCGGCAGGCGTAGTCGCCGGCGCGAATAATCGCGGTCGAAGGCCTGCCAGTCCACCGGCGCGCCCTGTGCATATAACGCGCCCAGCGCGGGCAGCACTTCCCCCCACTCTTCCCTGCCCCGCCGCAGCGTGTGCAGCCAGGTGAGCCCGCTGTCCGCCACGCAGGCCTTGCCCATTCCGATCAGCACCGGATGCGGCCCCACCTCCAGCAGTGTTCGGCAACCGTGCTCCACCAGCGCCTGCATCCCTTCGGCAAAACGAACCGGCTCGCGCACCTGCCGCCGCCAGTACCGGGCCTGGCCGATTTCCTCATCCGTCACTACCCGCCCAGTCAAATTCGATACCAGCGCGATCTTCGGCCGCTGATAGTCGATGCTGTTCGCAATCCGTTCGAATGCATCCAGCATCGGCTCCATGCGCGCCGAATGAAACGCATGCGAGACTTCCAAACGCTGGCTGTCCACGTCGCCTTTGGCGAACCGTGCCAACGCCGCTTCCACCGCCTGCTCCTCCCCGGAGATCACCGTGTTGCGTGGACCGTTATACGCCGCGATGGAAATCCGCTTTCCCCACTCGGCAATAGCCTCGCCCACCTGCTCCGGTCCAGCCAGCACCGCCGCCATCGCCCCACCCTGCGGCAGCGCCTGCATCAGACGGCCGCGCGCCGCGATCAGCCGCAACCCATCTTCCAGACTGAACACTCCCGCCACGCACGCGGCCACGTATTCGCCCACGCTGTGCCCGAGCACCGCCGCGGGCTCAATCCCCCAACTCTTCCAAAGCTGGCAGAGAGAATATTCGAGCGCGAACAGCGCCGGCTGCGTGCAGGCGGTCTGATGCAACAGCGCCCCCGCCGCCTTGTCCGCGAACATAACCTCCAGCAGTGGCCGGTCCAGATGCGGGGCCAGCAGTCCAGCGCAACGGTCAAGGGCCGCTCGGAACGTCGGCTGCGTATCGTACAACTGCCGCCCCATGCCGGCGTACTGCGAACTTTGTCCGGTAAACAGAAAGGCCAGGCGCGGTGGCTCCGCGCAAGCCAGTCCCCCTCGCGCACCACCCTCCAGCGCCTTCCGCAGTTCCGCGGTCGTCTTCGCGGTGATGGCCAGCCGATGCGCGAAGTGCGCCCGTCCCGTATTGGCGGTGAAGCAAACATCTTCGATTGGAAGGTCCGGGTGCGCAGCCAGATGAGCCGCATACCGAAGCGCCAAATCGTTCAGCGCCTTCCCGGTCCGGGCGGATAGCGCCATCACATGCATGGGCCGCGTAAACTCTTCCATGCGCTGCCGGGCCGTGGGCGCCTCTTCCAGAATCATGTGCGCGTTGGTGCCGCCCATGCCGAACGAACTCACCCCCGCGCGGCGCGGTTCCGGGCCTCGCGGCCATGCCCGCGGAGAGGCATTCACGAAAAACGGGCTGGAGGCAAAATCAATCTCGGGGTTGGCTCTCTCGAAATGCAAACTCGGCGGCATTTCGCCGTGCTGCAGCATTAACGCCGTCTTGATCAGACCCACCACGCCGGAAGCCGCATCCAAATGGCCGATATTCGATTTCACCGAACCAATCGCGCAGTATCCGCTGCGCTGCGTGCTTTGCCGAAATGCCTGGGTGAGCGCGGCAATCTCGATGGGGTCGCCCTGCCGGGTGCCCGTGCCATGGGCCTCCACGTAGCCAATGGTTTCGGGTCCGGCGGCCGCGTTGGCCAGGGCTTCGGCAATCACCGCCGCTTGCCCGGTTACGCCGGGCGTCGTAAAACCGGCCTTGAGCGCGCCGTCGTTGTTGATCGCCGACCCTTTGATGGTGGCGTAGATATGATCGCCGTCCCGCAGCGCGGCCGCCAGCGGCTTGAGCAGCACCATGCCTGCTCCGCGTCCGAAAACCGTTCCCTGGGCTCGCGCATCGAACACCCGGCAATGGCCGTCTGGCGAAAGGATCATCCCTTCCTGAAAACGGTAGCCCTGGTTCTGCGGCAGATACACCGAGACTCCTCCGGCCAGCGCCATATCGCACTCGCCGGAGAGCAGACTCTGCCGCGCCACATGCACCGCCACCAGAGAACTGGAACAGGCGGTCTGAATGTTCAGGCTGGGTCCGGTCAGGTTCAGCTTGTAGGAAAGGCGCGTGGCCGGGAAATCGGACCCATTACCGAGCACCGGTTGAATATTCCCGGCGGAAAGAATAAACTCGCGGAAATCCAGACTGGGGTGCAGGTTATTCAATAAATATGTGCTGGCGGAGGCGGCGGTGAATGCGCCGATGGCCCCGTGGCCGGAGGTTGGATTGTATCCCGCGTCTTCCAGGGCTTCCCAGGCCGCCTCCAGCAGCAGCCGTTGCTGCGGGTCGATGCCGGCCGCCTCGCGCGGGCTGTAACCGAAGAAATCCGCATCGAACCACTCAACTCCCTCGATCCGCGAAGTAGCTCGCACATAATCGGGATCGGCCAGCGCCGCCTCCTCGACCCCTGCTTCGCGCAATTCCTGATCGCTGAGGAAATGGATCGAGTCGACGCCCGCCACCAGATTGCGCCAGAACTCGTCGGTGTTCGCAGCCCCGGGAAAACGGCCGGACATGCCGACGATCGCGACATCCAGGTCATCCACCTGGTCGCTCACCTCCGGCCCCCGTTCTGTCGCGTCGCGCACGATCTAAGAGTACCTTTCGAAGCCGCCTGGGTCGGGACACTGGCTCGCCGCCCTTGTGATGGCCTCCCTTCAACGTTTTCTGTGCCGCTATCCAGGCCGCCGCCGTACCAGTTTTCGCCGCTGTTCGCCGCGGCTCAAGCTGCCAGCTAACACGGGCGCGTTCCCCGCTTTGTTCGAATCGGACAAATAAGCCGCCAGCGTGCGCACGGTCGGATACTGGAACATCTCAGTCATCGAGACCTTGCGCTTCAGCGCCGCGTGCAGCCGACGGGCGGCCTGTCCCATGGCCAGGGAACTGCCCCCGAGGTCGAAGAAATTGTCGGTGACGCCGAATTGCTCCACGCGCAGCACCTCGCGCCAGATGCCCGCGATCGTTTTTTCCAGTTCGTCCGCCGGACCCACCAACTCGCCCGACGTCCGCGCGCCGCCGCGCGAAAGGGAGCTCGCCTTCATACGGTCGATCCGTCCCGCTGAGTCGATGACCGCTCCTGGCGCTTCCTTCATCTGGCACCGCACCGGCACGCCATACGTATCCATGACGCCATCCATGACGCCAGTCTCCGATTTTGCCGGGCGCATCAACCGCGCGATGGCGCTCGCCTCAGCGCTTACCAGCGCGGCCAGCGATTGCGCGGGCACTCGCAGATCGTCGGCCAGCCGTCGCACATGCAGGTTGCTTCCATCCAGTCCGATAAGAGTGTGGCTCGGGGGGCGCTGCAATACCGCCAGCAGCGAAGACAACCCTCGGCGCGGCGAGATCGCGCAAAAGCCGCGTCCCTCCGCCGCCTCTTTCATGACGTAGCCGCGGCTCATCCCAACATCGTCCCAGAGGCTCCACGACACACACCAGGCTTTGATTGGCGTGAACGCGCGCTGGTACTCGGAGAAGCCCTCCAGGAAAGCATTTGCGGCGGCATATGCGCCCACGCCGTAGCCGCCCAGGAATCCGTTCACCGAGGAGAACGAAACGAAAATCGCGCCGGGCCTCTCGGCGAGCAGCCGGTGAAGCGCCCAGGCGCCCTTCAATTTGGGGTGAAGCACTTCCTCCATTCCCGCCGCCGTCTCCTCCGTCAGCGGACACTCGTGATAAATCCCGGCCAGGTGAAATACGCCGCCCAGCGTCCCGCCCAGCCGCTCCTCGGCAGTCCGCACCACTTCGTGCAACCCCTCGAAGTCGCCGATATCCATCGCGGCATACCCAACGCTGCCGCCGCTGCTTACAGCCAACGCTTCAAGCGAGCGCAGCGCATCCAGGCGCTGGGACGATTCGGCATCTTCGACCCTTGTCCGGCCCACCAGGATGAGATTCGCATGAAACCGTTTGAGGAGATATCGGGCCAGTTCCAAACCGATTCCGCCCAGGCCGCCGCTCAGAAGATACAGCCCTCCTTTTGCAATCGGCATGGGACCCGGCGGTTCCGCGGCAAGATCCGCGCGCCGCAGTCTTCTTACCCAACGAAGACCGCCGCGATAGGCCACTTCCGCGTCGTGAGTCTGCCCGCCCATTTCGCTCAGAACCAGCGCCGCATTTTCTTCGTCCGCGCCAGGTGGCAACTCGAGGTGCAAGCAGTGTAGCCGCGAATTCTCCTGGGAGATGGTCTTCAGCAGGCCGGGAAGCGCCGAGTTTTCAAACGACGACGACGCGTTACTGACCACCATGAGCCGAGCTTCCGGCGCATTCTCCAGCGCGCTCAGCGCCTGCACAAGGCGCAGCACGCTCTGCACTCCGGCGTCCTGGGCGCGTTCCAGCTCCTCTGGCTTTTCCCGATACGTCCAAAGATGTACGACGGTTCGCGGCTCGAAGCCTCGCCGGCCGAGCGCTTCCACCGCGCTCCGGTAATGCTCGCCGTTGCCGGGGTCGATGGTGATGCGTTCGTCATCACAGGCGAACTCATGCCCCGGCGATACCACTACGCACTCGCGGCCCGCCGCAATGGCCATTTGCCGCAAACACTCGCCCAGCCCAACGGAATCGGCGAACACCAGCACCGGTCCAATCTCGCGCCGGCCGCGCAACTCCGCACGCCGCCACACCGGCCGGAAAAACCAGTCGGGCAAAGTGTTCGCGCCCCCCAGAAGCACTTCCACACGCCGGATCACGTCCGCGAACTTCCTTTCGGCGAAGCTCCTGGCCAATTGGGTGCGCTGAATCTTGCCGATGTTCGTTTTCGGTATCGCCTCGCGCTCCACCGGAATCAGGTAGTCCGGGCTCACTCCCAGCCGCCGGGACACCGTCCCTCGAATAGTCCGCGGGAGCTCCGCCGAGACGGTCTCGCAACCAGCCGTAGGATGAAAGAAGATGGCCAGGCGGTCCGTGTTCGTGCCCGCGTCGCGCACGGCGCAAGCGGCCGTGTACGATGTTTCGACGCCATCCACCTCCTCCACCAGAGCCTCAATCTCGTGGCAGGGATAGTTGACGCTGTTGATGACGATCACGTCCTTCTCGCGGCCGGTGATGGTCAGCCGCCCGCCGTTCAGTAAACCCAGATCCCCGGTCCGGAACCAGCCATCGGCGGTAAATGATTCTGCGTTGAGATCGGGCCGGTTGTAGTAGCCGGTTGTAACCACGCCGCCCTTTACCTGCAGGCTGCCGATGGCGCCTTCCACGAGAACCTGATCGGTGTCATCCACAATCCGCACGGAGAAGCCCGGAATCGGCCGGCCAACTTCCACGAACGGGTCGTCGTCGCGGGTCGATCCCAACCCGAACCGATCTGAATAAATGGTCCCCGATGAAGTTTCCGACATGCCCCACGCGGGCCACATCGCTGACGGAGGGAGGCCGTACGGCGCGAGCATCTGCAGAAACCGGCGAGCGGTGCGCGGGACAATCGCCTCCGCGCCGTTCAGCACATGGCCCAGACAACTCAGCTCCCAGGCGCCAGCCGCGGTTTGCGCCCGCGCGGGGATTTCTTCCGCGTGATCGTTGACCAGGCCAAAAGCGAAATTCGGAGCGAAGGTGATCGTCGCGCGATAACGGTCTGCCCATTCCAGCCAGATCAGCGGATCCTGCAGCACCAGATCGGTTGCCGCGTGGATTTGCTGGCAGCCGAAAAACACATCACGCAGGTGGAAGTAAACGATTCCAGCGACGTGATCGAGCGGCATCCAATTCAGCGTGACTTCATCGCTGGAAAAACCGTTCATTTGCGCCGAGCCAGCCGACCGCCGGATCAGATTGCCATGACTCAGCATCACTCCCTTGGGGACGCCCGTGCTGCCGGACGTCAACATCAGGAGCGCCAACTCGTCCGGCTCACCCACATGCCACGCTCCACCCGCCCCTGCCGTATCCAATTCCTCCACGCACTGGATCCGCAGCTCCGGCAGATTGTGGGAACGGCAGAGCGCTCGAATTCGCGCCGCCGCTTCGCCGGCGGTCAGCACCAGCCGCGCGTTCAGCAACTCCCACGCGCTATGAAGTTTGCTGCCCGCCCCGTCCATTCGCTCATACGACGGCGCCAGCGGCACCGGCACGAAGCCGCCCAAAATGCAGGCCCAGAATGCGTTGAGGAAATCCCGATTGTGGATGAATTGAAAAAGAACTCTGTCGCCAGCGCGCAGCCCCGCCCGGCGCAGCCCGCCCAGTATGCGATCGGCGCTTGCCAGCAGTTCGGGATAGGAAAGGAACTGTTCACTGCCGTCGACGCCGATGGTTCGCAAGCCATGATCGGGATGCTCCCGCGCGGCGCGTTCCAGGGATTCTCCCAGCGATCGCGGAAGTTGTTCGGCTCGTTCCAATTCGCCGCCATGGCTGATGGCCAGGCGGCGTTCGACGGATTCATTCGCCGGCGCAGGCGCGCGCTGCTCCGCGAATTGCACTTCGCCATCGCCCGATTCGTTCTGCTCGGAAAACAGTTCGGAGCAATGAACCGGCGGCAACTGCTCCTGCTCCGCTTCGACCACAATCACGGCGTCCCGCACGCCCTCCTTCGCCTTGACCCAATCTTCCAGCCGCCGCAACAGCTGGTCATCCAGCAAAGGGAGGCGTGCAAGTGCCGCTGCGTCGATCGCGCCGTCATCGGTCAACGGAAGCCGCGACACGGCAATGACGTCGCACAGGGCCGATTCTGCCTGAATCGCCGCAACCCACTGCTCCATCCGATCGGGACGCACCGATTCGGCGGGCACCACGTACAGGGCCATGCGGCCGCCGGCAATCGATCGCGGAATGACCTTGCAATCATGCACGGATTCCAGGGCGAACAACCGCTGCTCCAGCTCGATCACCGCGCCATCGGGCGCAGCGTGGTCGCACGGATGCGCCATGGCGCCGCTCGCGCCATCGGACGGCATAACCGCGTCGATCATTTCAGGCATTCCTGTTCCGTCTGGCGATCAATTATGGCACTTCACCCGCACGGTGGACGAGCAGTTCGATTTCCATACGCCGTAGCGGCGGCAATTGGAACCAACTTTGCTATGGTAAGGCAGGATGAATTGCGCCGATAAGCAGAGCCGGATGCAGTGGGCACAGACCCGAATCAATTATTGCCGGCCTCAAGGGGATGTAAACCGGACCAATGGCAATCCAACGAACACCAGATCTCCCGTGTCATCATCGACATCTGGATGTATCCCGGATCGTCGGCAAAGGGCCGGCCCGTGATGCCTGCACCGGCGCACCAGATTACCGTCGCCGCGCGGGGCACAGCCGCCGCCCAGCCGGCCTGAGGGACTTCCTCAAGTCGACCGAATTTTCCGGTCCCGTTCCTGCGTTTTTGTACGCAGAGAAACCTCGTGCGAGTGGTGTCGCTGCTCGCAACGAACACCGGATGACGGGCGAAAACGCGGCCTCCGCGGCATCGTGGAGACGCTCACTGCAAACGCGCAATCGCGCCGCGGGTGCGCCCGATCTAAGGTCTCTCCCTGACAACGCCATAAGCGGTACCATAATCGGATTGCTGTATTTGTCGTTAGGGGACCAGGGAAAAAACGATTCGGAACTCCAGGGTGAAATCGTCGATGGTCAGCGCGGTCGATGGGTTTCCGGCTGGATGGACAGGCCGAGCGCGGGCGTCACGGTTCGCGCATCGCATCACCCTGCCCGGCGCGCGCCACTGGCACGTCTGCCCCTGCTCCCGGCGGTGTTCGAAAAGCGCGGGGGAATGGATCCGTGAGCGCCGAGAAACTGTTATCGGAATTACGAGCGCTCGATATCAGACTCTTCCTCGATGACGATCGCCTGCGCTGCAGCGCGCCCAAAGGCCGCCTCACGGAGGATCTGGAAAAGCGGATTGCCGCGCACAAGCCGGAACTCATCCGCACTCTGCGCGCCGCGGCGCCCCAGCCGGACTCGATTCCACGGCGCGCGGATCAAAGCGCCGCGATGCCCTTGTCATTCGCTCAGGAGAGCTTCTGGTTCCTGCAACAAATGGAGCCGGACAGCTCAGCCTACAACATCACCGCGTATCGCCGCATTCTCACTCGCATCGATACCTCCGCGTGGCAGGCCGCTCTCAGTGCGATCCTGCGCCGGCACGAGATTCTTAGAACGAATTTTCCCGAAGTAGATGGCTCTCCGGTTCCGGTTGTTCGGGAAGACGCGACTCCCGAATTCACCGTCCACGATGTCGCAGAGGGCGCGGCGTCGGACCGGACGGCCGCCACCGACGCCCTGATTCAGAGTCTGTCCACGCGCCAGTTCGACCTTGCGCGCGATTTGCTTTTTCGCGGCGCCCTGATTCGGCTCGGCGAAGAAGACTATCTGCTGGTGCTGACCATGCATCATATCGTCGCCGACGGCTGGTCCATTGGCATCCTCTTCCGTGAATTGATTTCCCTTTACGAGTCGCATTCCCAGGGCGCCCCGGCCAGCCTGCCGGAACTACCCGTGCAATTTGCCGACTATGCGGTCTGGGAGCGCGAGCGAGCCACAACGGCGATTTTGACCGCGCAAATCGAATACTGGAAGAAGAAACTGGAGCGCGCGCCGCGGTACCTCGATATCCCGGCGGACCGGCCTCACACCGCGCTGACCGGCTTTGCCGGCGGCATCCACCAGTTCCACCTGGATGCGGCCACGTCCGAATCTATGAAGCGCATCGCGCGGCAGGAAGGCTGCACGTTGTTCATGGCCCTGCTGGCGGTGTTCAAAGCGCTTCTTTCCCGTTATGCCGGCCAGTCCGACATTCTGGTGGGTACGCCCGTTTCCACCCGCACCCGCCCGGAGCTGGAACTGCTGGTTGGCTGCTTCATCAACACGCTGGTTCTGCGAACCCCGGTCTCTTCAGAGCTGACCACCCGGCAACTGCTGGCGCGAGTTCGCGATACCGTGCTCCAATCGCTCTCCAATCCCGACGTTCCGTTCGAGAAGCTGCTGAACGAACTCCATTTGGAGCGCGACCCTTCACGCTCTCCCCTGTTCCAGGTTGCCTTCATCCTGCAGAACACGCCCATGGCTTCGGAATATCTCACCGTGGGCGGGGGCTCCGCTTTCGATATGACGCTGTATGCGTGGGAATCGAGCGAGGGAATTGGCCTGTCCATCGAATACCGCACGGAGTTGTTCAACGCGGAGACGATGGCGCGTTTCGCGGAATGCTTCCGTACGCTGGCGGCGAAAATGGTTGCGCGTCCGGAGACCGCAATCGGCCAGCTTGCCGTCGTCACCCCGGCGCAAAGGGCGGAGTGGTTCCGGGAGTCCGAAGGTCCCGTCGACTATCCGCGCGATTTGTGCGCGCACCAATGGATAGAGCAGCAGGCCGCGCGGACACCCGGCGCAATCGCCGTGGTGTGCGGTGGGGAACAGGTCACCTACCAGGAACTCAATGTCCGCTCCAATCGCCTGGCCCACTGGCTCCGCGCGCTCGGCGTGGGCCCGGACAGCCTGGTGGGGCTCTGTCTCGACCGTTCCGTCGACCTGCTGGTCGCTCCCCTCGCCATCTGGAAAGCCGGCGGCGCCTATGTCCCGCTGGACCCGCAATATCCCAGCAACCGCCTCGCCTTCATGCTGGAAGACTCCGGCGCCACGGTCCTGGTCACCCAGAGCCCGCTGCTGAATTCCCTGCCCCGCGTGCCGTCCATCGTCTGCCTGGATCGCGACCGTCACCTGCTGGAAAATGAAAGCTCCCAGGCACCGGTTTCTCGCTGCACCCCCGGCAATCTCGCGTACGTGATCTACACTTCCGGTTCCACCGGGAAGCCCAAGGGCGTCGAGATCACGCACCGTTCGCTGGTCAATTTTCTGGCCTCCATGCAACAACGGCCGGGCATCGGTCCGCGGGACCGTCTGCTGGCGGTCACCACCTTGTCCTTCGATATCGCCGCCCTGGAACTGTATCTGCCTCTGGTGAGCGGAGCGCGGGTGATTCTGGCCACGCGCGAAGTCACCTGGGAGGCGTCCCGCGACGGAACCGCGCTGACCGCCCTCCTGGGGCAATCCAGCGCCACCATGATGCAGGCCACGCCGGTCACCTGGCGCCTTCTTCTGGAGGCGGGCTGGCAAGGCGACCCGGACCTGAAGATTCTTTGCGGAGGAGAAGCGCTGCCGCGCGACCTCGCCGACCGTCTGCTCGCCACCGGAGCCGAAGTTTGGAACCTGTACGGTCCCACCGAGACTGCCATCTGGTCCACCGTGCACCGCGTGGACGATCGGCCCGGCCCCGTTCCCATTGGCTCGCCTATCGCCAACACGCAGGTCCTCCTGTTGGACGAAGCCGGCCAGGCCGTTCCACCCGGCGTTGCGGGCGAACTGTTCATTGGCGGGGACGGGCTGGCGCGTGGATACCTGCGACGCCCCGAGCTGACCGCGGAGAAATTCGTGGACGATCCATTCCATCCCGGCGAACGCCTCTACCGCACCGGCGACCTCGCGCGGTGGTTACCGGATGGAAACATCGAGTGGGTCGCCAGGATGGATCATCAGGTGAAGCTTCGCGGCTTCCGCATCGAGCTGGGTGAAATCGAGGCCGCGCTGGAACGGCAGCCGGGGATTCGCCAGGCGGTGGTGGTTCGGGAGGACACCGGCGGAGACCAGCGCCTCGTCGCATATGTGACCGCGGAGGATCGCGCCACGCCGGACCCGCGAGTCCTGCGCAAGGCGCTGCTGGACGTGTTGCCGCACTACATGCTCCCGGCGGCGTTCGTGCCGCTGGATGAATTCCCGCTCACTCCCAACCGCAAGGTGGATCGCAAGGCGCTGCTCTCGCCGGAATATCGCGCGCCCGACACCGCCGCCGCGGGCGAAGCCGATCAACTCCAGCCGGCGGGTGGATACGAACCACCCAGCACGTTTGTCGAACAAGTGATGACCGAGATCTGGAGCGAAGTGCTGAATGTCCCCAGGGTCGGAGTGTCCGACAACTTCTTCGAGTTGGGGGGACATTCCCTCTCCGCCACGCGGCTCATCGCCCTCCTGCGCGCGGCCTTCAGCATCGACCTGCCCCTGCGTTGCATCTTCATCGATCCCACCATCGCCGGCCTGGCGAGACATATCCACTACGATGTCTCGACGCAAAACTACCGCTACACGAGCGACATCCCGCGCTGGAACTGTCTGGTGCCCGCGCAGCCCAAAGGCACGCGCACTCCCATCTTCCTGGTCGCCGGATACCAGGGCCCCGACGATACCCTGCTGGTCCTGTCGCGCATCATTACCCATCTGGGTCTCGACCAGCCGGTCTTCGGCTTTCGCCCTCGCTGGATTGAAGGCATTGGAGCGGAGTATGCCAGCGTCGAGGAAGTGGCCCGTGAATTCATCGCCGAGTTACGCGTCGTGCAGCCCCGCGGACCCTATCTGCTGGGAGGCCATTGCGTCGGCGGCATCGTAGCCCTGGAGATCGCCCAGCAACTGGTGCGCGACGGCGAAGAAGTTAAAATGCTCGCGCTCCTCGATACCATACGGCCCACCGCGGGGCGCGCGTTTCTTGTCAATTTCAACCACTTTCGCTATCGCCTTAAGCACATGCTGCACGTGATCGGTCAGGTGATAACTAACAGCCGGTCGAGACCTGATATCATCCGCGGTCTGATTCACCGCAAGTTCCAGGTAGCTCATAAGCACGCCGCTTTCGCCACCACCAATCGCTTTTACGCCATAAAGACCCGCTATTGGCGCCTCATGTACAAATACCGCGCCAAACCCTTTGTCGGACATATTACGCTGATCGCGAACGAGGAGCAGGCCCGCTTCGAAAAGGACCTGGGATGGGAAGGCGTCGCCCAGGCTGGCCTGGAGGTTCACCAGATGCCCGGCGACCACGGCAACATGCTGACGCTCTACAGCAAAGAAGTTGCCGGACTGCTCCGCAAATGCATCGACGAGGCGCTGCCCGTATCCGGCCGCCAGGAAGACCGAACCGGAGTTGGCGTATCGTGACCGAATCGCAGCGGCGGACCCTTCCGTCGTTCGTCGACCAGCCGCGCCTGGAGCCGTCCATTATTTCCGTTCGCGACGTCTGGATGCGCTTCCCCATTGCCAAGCGCTACCGTGAACTGGTTCTGCAGCCTTTCCGCCGCAGACGTGTGTGCACGGCGTTGGAAAATACCACTTTCAACGTGCAAAAGGGCGACCGGATCGCCATGATGGGCCCAAACGGCGCGGGCAAGACCACGCTGCTCAAGCTGATCGGGGGCCTCCTATTCCCCAGCGAAGGGGACATCACCGTCAACGGTTTCAGCACCGTGCACCACAACTCGGCCGCGCGGAAATCGGTGGGCTTTGTCCTCAATGAGGAAAGAAGTTTTTTCTGGCGCCTCACCGCCGTACAAAACCTCGAGTTTTTCGGCGCGCTGGATAACCTCTGGGGCGCCGATCTCCGCGATCGGATCCGCGAGCTGATCAGCCTGGTAGGACTCGAAGAAGCGGCGGAGAGGCCGGTCGCCGGCTACAGTTCCGGAATGAAGCAGCGCCTGGCGCTGGCGCGAGGTTTGATTGCCGAACCCGAAGTCCTCATTCTCGACGAGCCCACCCGCGCTCTCGATCCCATCGCCTGCGATGAGCTCACCGAATTAATCATGAGCCGCGCCTGCACCGGTTCCGGGAAGACCCTGCTGATCGCCACGCATCGGATCGAGGAAGCCATGAAGCTTTGCAATAAAGTGGCGGTCATCGACCGAGGCCACCTGCGTGGGCTCGATCGCATCGCGGACCTGACCGCGAGAGGAATCACGCTCTCGCAATACTACCGGCAAAATGTGACGGGAGGCGAGCATGACCGCGTGGTTGCGTAAGGCTGGCGCTTTCATCCTGCGGGATTTTCGCATCGAATCCGGCTACACCGTCAGCTTCCTGATGCGTTTGTTCGAATCCATGGCCATCCTGGTGTTTTTCTACTTTCTCAGCAAGCTCATCACGCCCCAGTCGACCTCTTCGCTGGCAGGGTTCAGCGGCCGTTATTTCCCCTTCGCGGTGATCGGAGTGGCCTTCGCCCGTTACTTCGACCTGACCCTGCGGATGTTTTCGGAATCCATTCGCCAGGCCCAGGTGACGGGCTGTCTTGACGCGATGCTGAGCAGCCAGACCGGCTGCGTGACGGTGGTGTTGATGTCGTCGCTCTACGGCCTGATCTCGGGAGCCGTTCAGTTGCTGTTGATCCTGGTGGCGGCGGCTTTTGCGTTTGGCGTCGACTTCAGCCGGATGGACGTTCTGGCAACGCTCCTGGTGCTCGTTCTCTCCATTGGTATCTTCGTGGCTTTTGGAGTTCTCTCTGCCGCCACCATCGTCTGGCTCAAGAAGGGCGACCCCATCACATGGATCCTCGGCGGTTTCGGCAGCATCCTCGGCGGCGCTTACTTCCCCATCCAGGTGCTGCCGCCCTGGGTGCAAAAGGTCTCCATGCTGATTCCCATCACCTATTCTCTCGACGCGCTGCGGCTGACCATGCTCAAAGGCGAGTCGGTGATCACGGCGGCGAAACCGATCGTGACCCTCGCGGTGATCGCGGCCATTCTCATTCCAGCCAGCGTCACCCTCTTTGCCGCAGCCGTCCGGAACGGCCGCAAAGAGGGAACACTGATGCAGTATTAGGGTCGTCGCCGTGGACGCCGCAAATCTGCTGCCGGAGGCTACTTAAGCGGCAAGTTCCGTAACGGCTCCGTCGCGCTTGCTCCACGCCACGGGCTGTATTTGGTAGTTGCGAAATGCGTCGAGTACGCCGACTGAAATCGCGTGTTCAGTGTCATTGAGAAATGCATACGCCTTCGAATCAGATGGCCGCACATCGCGGGTATCGCTCCATTTATAAATAAATGCCTCGGCCGTGTCTCGCGTTGGACGATTGATCGCCTGTACGATGCGCTCCGGGTGTTTGCCGGCGGACTTTGGAATAACGAAATCAAAAAGATGGTCGAACCCGCTGATGCCAGTGAACTTCACCTTGGGCGTGTAACGGATGTGGCTGGCATCGAGCCACGCAATCACATCTTCAACAAATAGACTCTCAACGACGGGTTGTGCAAGGTAAAACAGGTCATTCACGGCGAGAATAGCCTGAATTAGGTTGTGTTTTCGCGAGGGAAAAGTCTCAGGCGATGCGTGCACTTCAAGGGCGTCGCTATTGATACGAACGCCGAAGCCATTCAGGGTCATCTTCAGGAGGTCCTGCCGTTTCTCAGTATTGAGATTGCAGCCTGACGCCTCGAGGTCGTGAATGGTGTAGCTATCGTCGGTTAGAATGTAGCCGCCATTGTCGGCGCGCGCATAGATCTGGAGAGCGTCGTTATGGCGGTCAAGGTAGGGCGTCGTGATTTCAACCCAGGAATCGCCCACCTCACGAAACGTCGTTTTGTCCTTCAGCCACAAACGGTAATGGTTTAGAAGCTCCTCGATCTCCTGCGTCGTCGTCATGAGAACAGCCCTCTTTGAATTGTGGGCGGATCCGTGATGTTGCACTCCTCCATGAACGCTTCGCACGTCGAAAAGAGGTCCACCGTATTCGCGTATCTGGCGACGGGGGCGGGGAACGCCCATCTGTCGCCGTAACCCTCGCGATAGCGGTGCAAGTGCGGGCAGTGGACCTCTTCGCCGTCAGGGTTCCGGTGCGGAGGACCATCGAGGTCCAGCCCGGTTTTGGTAAGTGGCTTTGGAGAGTTTTATTCGCGCACGGGTAACATCGAGCATGAAACTTTCTCGTTTGTCGACCGAAATCAGCGGGATCGCCATCCTGTCGCCCGGGGAAGGAAAAAGCCATTCCTTTTGGTCAACAGCACGTTTCTCCATTGCTATAAGCTTGTCGGCCTCGTCCTGCGTGAGATCGATATCAGCCATTAGAACTTAACAGGTTGGTGTGGTTGGCTTGGTTTTGGTTTGTCACGTCCAAGGACCAGAAATGTGGAATCCCTTCACTGTACAACATAAGGGCGCTTCTGTTTCGCCCGGCAAAATTATTGTAGCGCCGCCGCGTCCGGCCCGGCCGACTTCCCGATGCGCCGTGATCCAAAAGCAGCGGGGGAGTACCGCGAGACCAACGAGCGGGTTCAGGTCAGCTGAGGTCCTTTGAGGACAGGACACCGCGGTCTATCGTGGGTTTAAGTGTGAGAACCATAAGGCCAAATTTTGTGCCCATGAGAATCAGAAGCACGGCGAGAACTGTATGAGTGGCAGCGACCATTACGGCCATAACCCAGGCAAGTAACCCTATCATGATGCTCAAAACGCGGAACCACGGCGCCATCCGCCGCACCTCCGCCGCGAGGCGGTTCTTGTCGGCAACGTGCGTATAAAGAAGGGTGAAAAGCAATACGGACAGCACGGTCGTGCAGATCAGGGCAGCGAAGAACATTGCCAAGCCCACGGCCCCAGGTGTTGCGAGGCGGAATCGCCACGCCACGTAGGCCAACAGGACGCACCAGACGCACAAGCGAACGTGCAGGAGCTCCCAACCGTGTCGCAGTACCAGAGAAAAGATGCGGCGGGCGACGCCAGGCTCAGTGGACGCGCTTATCGCCTGCGCAGGAGCGGAATTCCGATCGTGTGTAATGTTACGGAGATCGACAAAGATCTCACGCAAGGATTGGAAACGGTCGGCGGGGTCCTTGCGGAGGCACTTTAGGACGGTGTGGTCGTACTCGGTCGGCAGCATGGAATTGTGCCGTGAGGGCGGCGGCGGAGCCGTAGTGGCTAGTGCGTTCGCGATGGTTGCCGCTAGCGTTGCGCCGCGAAACGGATGGACGCCGGTCGCCATTTCATAGAGCACCAGGCCGAGTGCATAGATGTCAGTACGTGCGTCCGCCTGCTTGCCTTCTAGCTGCTCCGGAGCCATGTAGGCTACCGTTCCGCGCTGGAAACCTGGCGCCGTTTGAGAAAGCACGGTTTGCGTGAGCGCGACCGATTCAATATGACATGGCTGTTGCAACTGCTTGGCGAGGCCGAAATCGAGGATCTTCATGTGGCAACGGCCGCTTGATTCCGGTGTGACCATGATATTCTCGGGCTTCAGGTCGCGATGGGTGATGCCGTTTTCATGCGCGGCGGTAAGGGCTTCAGTCAACTGGAGGGCTGCATCGAGCGTCTCTCTGAAGTTGAAGCGCTCGGACTCCAAATGCTGGCGCAACGTGTGGCCGGGAACGAATTCGTAGATGATGAATGCGGCCCCGTCTTGTTCGATGAAGTCGTACACGGTGGCAATGCCGGGGTGGTTCAGTGCGGAGGCGATGCGTGCCTCTGAGGCGAGGCTCTGCCGCAGAAGGTCGGATTGAGTGGCGTCCGCGGGCAGCATCTTCACAGCGACGGTGCGGTTCAGCCGGGAGTCATGGGCACGGAGTACAACGCCCATGCCGCCACGGCCGAGCTCAGCTTCAACTCTGTAGCGGTCGGCTATGAGATCGCCCAGCATGGGTGGCGCAAAGGCCAAGACAATTGTACACGGACAGGTGGGGTTTGGCGGAGCGGCGGGGACAAGGACCGTTATCCACTTTACCCGCGACTCTGAACGTGTGCTCGTCGCACTTCAAGCGGCGTTCTGCGGGCGAACTTGGCGCTGTTTCCGCGCCTCCTACAAGCCGAGGAAGCGGGCTACGACGTTAGCAGGCTGCTGAAAAAGCCCGAAAACCGCTTGTTTACACGCGAGGCTCGGAAACGTGGCTACGTGTTTGCAGGTGGTTACCGAACCGCGACGGTGACGGAGCGGCGACCAGATAGCCTTTTTCAGCATCCTGTTAGGCGGTCTCCGACCGGTCGTCCGGGATGTTGAGGCCAAATTCCGCCTGTAAGAACCCTGCGTGAGCCGGTCCTTGTCAGCGGATAAGGTCGGCTGTTCTGCTTGGCCGGGGCCAACGCTGCAAGCAGCCCTTCAAAAAATCGATCTCCAGCGTCTGCTGGCCGATCTTTCGCTCCAGTTCGGCAACCCGGCCTTCCGACCAGCGCCGCTGGCCGTTGCCCGGAAACGCCTTGCCCGGCCCCTGGCGGAACTCACGCCGCCAGCGGTGCAGCACATTGGGGTTCACTTCCAGCGCGCGAGCCACCTCGCCCATGGATACCCCCTGCTCCAGCCGCCGAACCGCTGCCAGCTTGAACTCCTTCGTGAACGTCCTTCTCGACAACCCCATGACTCAATTCTCCCTTGGATGGATTTTGAGTCTTAACCGTTTGTCTCAGAATTGGGGACAAGTCCAACACGACACCTCGGCCGCACGAGACATTGCGGCGAGGCTTCGCCGCGAGAAGCTTGAAGGCGCTGGTCGTTAAGAGTGCGGCGGTCTACTCGTGCCGAAGCGCGAGGCTGGGGTCCACCCGGACCGCGCGGCGCGTGGGCACCGCGCACGCGATAATCGCGATGGAAATCAACAGCAGAGTCACTCCCACAAATGTTCGCGGATCGGCGGCCTTCACTTCCCATAGTTCCGATGAAATGAATCGGCTCAGAGCCATGGCGCCCGCAATTCCCGTGACCACGCCGATGGCGATCATCGGCAGCGCCTGCCGCAGCACCAGCTTCAGCACGTCCCCCACGCCCGCGCCCAGAGCCATGCGGATGCCGATCTCTCGGGTGCGCTGCTCCACCACATAGACCATAACACCGTAGATTCCCACCGCCGCCAGAGCCGTCGCCACGGCCGCGAACAAGCCCAACAGCATCGAATAGTATCGCGGATACTGCGCCTGCTCATCCAAATAGGATTCCTCCGTGCGCGGATCGGTGAGCGGCCAGGTTCGATTGATCTCTTCCACCGCCCGGCGCACCGCGGGCAACGCGCTCATGGGGTCGCCCTGCGTTCGTATCAGATATGTCATCTCCAGTTGCAGCGAGGTGTTCGGCCCGTTGATGTGCGCTGCCGCCTGCTGGAACGGAACGAAGATCGCCGGATCCTCTTTGGTCTGCGGATGAGTTGCGGGAATATCCTTCACAATGGCCACAATCTCGCGGGGTTGCTCCTGGTCCGACAGGTCCACGTGGATTCGCTTGCCAATTGCATTCTCTCCGGGAAAATACCGCTGCGCCATGGTCTGATTGATGATGGCCACCCATGGCGAATCGGCCCTGTCACGATCGTCGAAGTCGCGCCCGCGCAGCATGGGAATCTTCATGGTCCCAAAGAAATTCGGAGTCACCGGAAAGTAGTCGGCGCTCAGATCGTCGGAGTTGGCAACCGGCCGCCCGTCTATGGTGAAGTTCATCGGGTTGTTCGTGCAGATGGGTGGATACGTCGTTCCACCCACCGAGAGTACGCCAGGCACCGTTTGCAGGCGCTCGAACACCCGCTGCAGCGTAGCGCGCGGCGCCGGACTCATCTCCCACAGCGGTAGCGCATGGTAGATGCCCACGGGCCGGCCATTCTGTTTCTCCGGGAAGCGGTAGCGAAAGGTAAGCAGTCCATGGGGGTCGCAACCGAGATCGGCATTCTGCAGTTCCAGAAAACTGCGGATCAGGAGCCCGGAGCCGATTAACAACATCAGCGCGAGCGCGAGTTGCCCCGCCACCAGCACCGCGCGTAAACGCGTCCGCGCCACTCCCGCGGTTCCCCCGCGGGCGGAGTCCTTCACCGATTCCACAAATGTCGCTCGGGATCCCTGCGCCGCGGGAATTACTCCAAACAGCAGCCCGGTGAGGATGGAGACGGCCACGCTGAAGCCGAGAACGCGGGCATCCATGCCGATGGCGTGCAGCCGCGGCAGCCACGACGGAGCCATGCCGACCAGCGCCCGCACCCCCGCCCACGCGAGCACCACCCCGGGAATCCCCCCGATCACCGACAGCACCACGCTCTCCGTGAGGAACTGCCGGATGATGCGCCCCCGTCCCGCGCCCAGCGCCGACCGGACCGCCACCTCCGTCTGCCGCGACGACGCGCGCGCCAGCAGCAGCGCCGCAATATTGGCGCACGCAATCAACAAAACGAAGGCTACCGCCCCTTGCAGCAACAGCAGCGGCCGGTCTATGTACCCGAACAGGGCTTCACGGATCGGTTGGACGCGAGTGGTCCACGGCTCTCCGTGCTCTTTGTCGTGATCCGGGAATTTCTCCGCCAGATGCGCCGCAACCGCGTCCATCTCGCTTTGCGCCTGCTCCACCGTGACGCCCGGCTTGAGCCTCGCGGCAACCGTCAGGAATCTCGCGGAGGCCCGAACCTGGACATGATTGATGGGCAGCGGCGCAAGATAATCGGCGTTCTCGTCGGTGAGCCGGAAGTCCGGCGGCATCACCCCAATAATCGACGTGTTCTCGCCGTTCACCAGAATCTGGTGGCCGAGAATGTTTTTGTCTCCACCGAATCGCCGCATCCACAGCCGATGGCTGATCAGCATCACCGGCGCCGTGTGATCCACTTCGTCCTCGGATTCGGTGAAATACCGGCCCATCAGCGGCGAAGTCCCCAGGGCTCTCAGCAATCCCGGCGTCACCTTCTCGCCTTCCACGCGTTCGGCCGGCATTCCGTTTTCTTCCGCGCCGAGATCGGATTCGCTCAGCGAGATCGCGCCGTACGCCTCAAACGAACGCGCCTGCGCCTTCCAGTTCAGCATGTCCGGAATGGACACGCCCTGAAGCTGATCCCGATGGCCGGGTTCGAGGCTGAAAATGCCCACCAGGCGGCCGGCGTCGCGGTAGGGCAAGGAGCCGATGAGGATGGTGTTCACGAGCGTAAAAATCGCCGTGTTCAACCCGATCCCCAATGCCAGAGAGAGCGCCGCAACGGCGGTGAACAGCGGCTTCCTGGCCAGTATCCTTAGCGCGTAGACGATGTCCTGCCACAAGGCGCTCATTGTCGCTCCCCCCTCAGCTTTCTGATTCTGGCGGAGTGCGGAAGTAAGGTCAATAGACCAGGTGTCACCAGTCCCTAACCAGCCACGGAAACACTCTGTTACTGTTTCTTGTATGAAAACAGCGTTGTACGGGCGGGTCGTCTTCGGCGCGTCGGCCGTGCTGTTGGGCGTCATCGCACTCCTGTGGCACGACGCTGACACCTGGCAAACCCTGGTTCAGATCTGGACCCTGCCTTTCGGAACCATCATCGGCGGGTGTCTCATGATCCTGCAAATTGCCGGTGGGATTGGCATGCAGTATCCAGGAACCGCGCGTTGGGCGGCGATCGTTCTCGGAATCGTCTATTTGCTTTTCTCCATGGCCTGCGTCCCTGGAATCATTGCCGAACCCGCGGCCTATGAGCATTACGGGAGTTTCTTCGAACAGTTTTCCGCACTCTGTGGCGCCATTGCCCTGTGCGCCGCGAGTGAGGCGAATGCGGCACGGGCGAAAACGCTCGGCCGGGTGGCGCGCCTCGGAATCGGAGTCTGCGCGATTTCATTTACCTTGAGCCAGATATTCTATCTCTCTGTGACCGCCGACCTGGTTCCAAAGTGGATTCCACCAAATCAGAATTTCTGGGCGATACTCACGACCATTGCTTTTGGCCTCGCGGCGATTGCCATTCTCATCAATCGCCAGGCAGGGCTTGCGCTACGCCTGATGACCCTCATGCTGGCCCTCTTTGGTGTATTGGTTTGGGTTCCGCGCCTGATCGCTCACCCGGAGGCCCATCTGAACTGGTCCGAATTCGGCCTGAATTTCCTCATCACGGGGGCCGTCGGCCTGCAAGCACGTACTGCACCGCGACGGTGACTGAGCGGAGTCAAAAGGACTTTCTCCGCCTGTCCGGGCGGAGACTCTGCGCATCGCCGAGGCCGAGGTGAACCACGTGATTGCCTTTCTTTGCGACGGGGCCACGCCTGAAACTGCACTCGTGCTGTTTTCACTTCGCGCTTACTATAGTGACTATAGACAAAAGGAGATATTGATGCGGCTGCTCGCGGCCGCGCTCTTATGCGCGGTTACCCTTTCCTCCCAGACTTACGATCTGGTCCTTGCCAATGGCCGTGTAATGGACCCCGAAACAAACCTCGACGCCATACGCAATGTGGCCATTCGCGCCGGACGTATTGCCGCGATGTCAGCTTCACCGCTCGAAGCCGCCACTGTCGTGGACGTGAAGGGCATGGTGGTAGCTCCGGGTTTCATCGACCTGCATTCCCACGGGCAGACGCCTGAAAATTACGCGTTCAAGGCGCGCGATGGCGTCACCACCGCGCTCGAGCTGGAAGTCGGCGTGAATCCGGTCGCCCCCTGGTACGCGGCGCGGGAGGGCCACGCGCTGATCAACTTCGGCGCGACTTCCGGCCACATCCCGGCACTTAAGGGACAAGGACGCGAGTCTGCTGGAGGATCTGGATCGGCTGGTGGATCCGGTGACTCGTGGAGATCCGGAAACACCTCTGCGCTGGACATGCAAGAGTGTGCGCCGGTTGGCGGAGGAGCTACAGGCCGAAGGCCACGCGGTCAGCTACCAGACAGTGGCCGAACTGCTGCATGCGCTGGGCTACAGCTTGCAGGCCAACCAGAAGACCGTGGAGGGGAACCAGCACGCGGATCGCGATGAGCAGTTTGAATACATCAACCGCAAGGCCCAGCGATATCTGAAACAGGGTGAGCCGGTGATTTCGGTGGACACGAAAAAGAAGGAGTTGGTGGGCGATTTCAAGAATGCAGGGCAGGAGTGGGAACTTCAGGGCCAACCCGAGGCGGTTCGCGTTCACGACTTCGAAATCCGCGAACCCGATAAGGGGAAGGTGGCTCCTTATGGGGTGTATGACCTGGGAAGAAACGCCGGCTGGGTCAGCGTGGGAGTGGACCACGACACGGATTGCCATGCATGACGCCAGCACCGGACTCCTCCCGCGCGAAGCCGGCGTGAACCGGGCTCCAACCGAGGCCGAGCGCGCCTTAACCCTGCAGTTGGTTCGGCAAGGGCTGGATGAAGGCGCGCTCGGCATCGGGATGGGAATCGCGTACACGCCGAAAGTCCCCCGCGAGCAAATTCTGGAGTTGTTCGAGCTGGCCGCGCAGAGACGCGTACCCATATATGTTCACGTGCGCCAGGCGGGTCCCGTTGAGCCGGGCGTAGTCGATGCCTTGCAGGAGGTGCTTGCTGATGCGCTGGCTACCGGCGCGTCGCTGCATGTCGTCCACATCACCAGCATGGGGCTGCGCCAAACGCCCGTGCTGTTGCGAATGATCGAGGGCGCCCGCCGCAGAGGACTCGATGTCACCACGGAAGCTTATCCTTATACAGCCGGGATGACCGACCTCTCATCGGCGGTATTCGCCGACGGATGGAAAGCCAGTCTGGGAGGAATCGATTACCAGGACCTTCAGTGGGCGGCCACCGGCGAACGGCTCAACGCGGATACCTTCGCCCGCTATCGCAAACAGGGCGGTATGGTGATCATTCACGACATACCGGAAGAAATGACCCGGCTCGCCATGGCGGACCCCACGGTCATCGTCGCCAGCGACGGCTTGATTGAGAACGGAAAAGGCCATCCCCGCGGTGCCGGTACCTATGCCCGCGTGTTGGGCAGGTATGTTCGGGAGGAGAAAGCGCTGGGGTTAATGGACGCCGTGCGAAAGATGTCTCTGCTGCCCGCGCAAAGGCTCGGCATCCAGTCCAAGGGCCGTTTGCAGGTGGGCTGCGACGCCGATATCACGGTCTTCGATCCGGCGAGGGTCATCGATCGCGCGACGTTCGACAATCCAGCTCAATACTCCGATGGAATCCCTTTCGTTCTGGTCGGGGGAAACTTCGTCGTTCGTAACGGTCAGCTGGTGGAAGGCGTCGCTCCAGGGCGTGCGGTTCGCCGCTGAGGGCAATTGCACGTTCGTGAAAGGACTTGCTGATGGGTGGAGGCAAAGCAACGCAAAATCCCCACCCTTTCGCGACTTCTTGCGAAGGGTGGGGAATGCGTACCGGACGAAACGTCAAAGACAGCGTGGCGAAGTCGATCTGGTTAGAAGATGTTTAACAGACCACCACCGTGGCAGGCGCCGAAGCCCTTGTCGCTATAACCACCATTCGCAGTCGGTGCAGGAAGTGTAGGACCGTTGCTTAGAGTTGTAGGACCTGCCAGCGCCGACTCGAAATCCCACGTGTAGCCGAACGGATTGAGCGTCAGGGCCATCACACCCCAGTAGTACCCGGTATACGCCTGGAGATTCACTGCGTTGAAATTCACGTTGCCGGTAGGATCCTCCTGGTTTGTTTCGGGATTCGCGGTCGTGGCCTGAGCGGCCGTCACAGGGGTTGTGACGATCGGATCGAGCGTCTCGCCGCCGGTGCCCACGATGAATTCCCGTATGCCCCTCCTTGAATCGGGAGTCCCATTGGGTTCAACGGGTTGGTAGCGGGCATAGAGGTGGTCGTGTCCGTTCAGCACCAGGTCGGCCCCGTACTGGTAGAGCAGTTGCCAAAAGGCCTGAGCGGTCACGCCCTCCTGGGTGATGCCGTTAGTAGCACTGAACGTGGGCTGGTGCCAGTAGGCTAGTGTGCACACGGAATGATTCGCCGCGAGATCCTTTTGCAGCCATGCGAGTTCGGAGGCAAACCAGGTGCCGGTCGTCGAGCAGCCGCCCGGCTGCGTATAGCACTCTATATTGAGCGAAATAAGGTGCCATGTGCCCAGATTGTAGGAGTACCAGCCATCTCCGACTCCGATTGGGGCCGCGGTGCCGGCCGAGGGGCCGTTGTAATATGTCGCGGTTTCGAGTCCGCCCGTCGGCTCGAAATGCCCCGCCTGCCCATACGCCCTCGGAATGGGTTGGGGGGAGAGGTCCACAGTGGGGGTCTTGCCCGCCTTGCAACTGGCGTTGGGTACGGGACACGGGTCCGAGATCGTAGCCATCAGAGGCATACCCTCACTAGCGTCACTGGTGGTATCGACCAGGAAGCCGTTGTAATAGGCGAAGTAGCCGTAGCCGCCAACGCCGGTCTCGCCATGCTCGTCATAAAACTCGTGGTTGCCGGGCGCGGGACGGTGGAGAAATTTAAAAGCGCCATACGTCAAATCGAACGATTGCCCAAAGTCCGAATATCGGCCTACCTGGTACTGCAGATCTCCGAGGAGCGCGACGGCGGCGGGCTGCATAGCCTCAATCTGATTCGCGGTGGCCTCCTGGGATTGCCACAGAGAGGTGGTGGTGTAGGGGGCCAGGGGGGTGATGCAGGTTTCATTCGATGCCTCACCGGTCACCTCCCCGCCTGGCTGGCAGGCGATGTCGCCAACCACCGCAAGCACGGGAGACCCCGGGGTCTGGTTGTATGGCCACGGATTGTCGTTCGGAAATGGAAATTGTGCCCTCGCCCCAGGCGCAAATGCCAGCATTGAGGCGGCCGCTCCCACGAGCACTGCCGCTCGGAACCTTCCCCGGATCGTCATCATTCAGTTCCTCCCTTTCGAAACTTCCTGAATAGTTGCCAGAGTGGTAAGCTTATCCCTTCAATATTTCGTCTGTATCTCAAACGTGTGAAAAAGCCGTAACACAGATCACCTGGGACGTCGCCTGGCAGTCTGCCGGAAAAGCCCGAAAACCGCTTGTTTACACGCACGGCTCGGAAACGCCGCTCCGTGTTGGCAGGTGCTTACCGAACCGCGACGGTGACGGAGCGGGGACCAGATAGCCTTTTTCAGCAGCCTGTTAGTATTACTACGTTAAGTGTTAAGGACTGCGCGGATTTCTCGCCGCAGCCCCACAGTAAGCGCACCTGCCAGTCCAGGTGAACAAGATGTATTGAATCTCACGTCGCGTCTTCGGCAGGGTCCACCCAGAAGTTTTTTTTGCCGCGTAGTGTTTCCAAAGTGAGGAAGGCGTGCGCGACCATGACCATGGTGACGTGATGGTGCCATCCTTGCCAGTTGCGACCTTCGTAGTGATCCAGGCCGAGTTCTTCTTTGAGTTGGTGGTAGTCCTGCTCGATCTTCCAGCGGCATTTGACGAGCCGTACCATACGCCGCAGCGAGTAGTCGGCGGGAAGATCGCATAGGCAGTACTTGATGGGCGCCTTTTCCGACTCCGGCCACTCCGCCAATAACCATACCTCCTTACCCGGCGGTCGGCCGTGCTGATACCGATGGGACGGTTGCACGCGAACCGCCCAGAAACGCGACTCCAACCAACCTTTACTCCCTTCGCGCCAGCGAATCTTCCTCCAACCTTTTGCTTGCCTAGCCGCCTCTTGCGCGGTGGTCGGCCGTTGATCCCCGTAGCGGGCCGCCGTCGGTGGGCGTCCTTTGTCGGTCGTTTTCAGCGCCGCGATCTGGGGCGGCTTCAGCCACACTCCGACTTGCGGCAGGACACCCACTGCGTATTGCAGTTTCCGCCTTTCCAATTCTTCGCGGAATTCGGTCCCATCTCCGTAACCGGCATCGCCCAACACCACTCGATCCGGCAGGCCCCACTCACGGATCTGATCGATGATCTCCAGCGCCAGTTCCCACTTCTTGCGGAAGACGATTCCCTCCGGAATGCCCGCCTCGCGCCGGCGCTGAGCGTCGTTGGCCCAGCTCTCCGGCAAATACAGCCGCCATCCCAACGGTACATTGCCTTGTTCGCCCACATGATGAACGCTCACTGCGATCTGGCAGTTGCCTGTCTTTCCTAACGTTCCCGAGTACTGCCGCTCCACCGCCACCGAGTGCGTGCCCTGCTTGGGAAACCCGGTATCATCTACCACCCAGGCCGAATCCGGCTCCAGTTCGGCCGTCATTCGTTTTCCCAATCGTTCCCAAACCGGGTTGCACTCCCACGGACTCTGCCCGATAAACTGCTGCATGGCCTGCACGTTTCCCTCTGGAAGCCGGGTGGCCAACGGCTCGATGGATTTTCGTTCGCCATCCAACAGCAGGCTGCGCACGTATACTTCTCCCCAATGCCGCCGCTCACTCCGGCCCACCGGTTCCAAAAGGTCCACCAGAAACTGCTCCAGCCGCTTCCGACAACGCACCGCCTGGGCATCCGTCATGCCCAAACATATCAGCCCTTTTCTGTTCTGTCAATACTTAACGTAGTAATATTAGACCATCAGCAAAACGGAATATCCTTGACGCTACCGAGGACGAAAGAGGCTTGCCGTCAGGCTTCGCGGAGTCGCCACCCGCCCGTCTTGCAGGCGATGCGGCGCCTGCTAGGCGTAGCGAAACAACGCCTTGAAACCAAAGTCCATGTGCTGTTGGATATGGCAGTGAAACAGCGTCAGGCCCGGCTGGTCGGCGACCAGATCCACGGTGGCGCGTCCAAATGCGGGCACCACCACGGTGTCTTTCAGGATGCCGGCAGTCGGCTTGCCGTTGAGTTCGACAAGCTCGAACAGGTGCCGGTGCATATGCAGGGGGTGAGAATCGTCACTGCGATTGTGAAACACCAGCCGGTAGCGGAGTCCCTGCCGGAACACGAATTCTCGTTCGTGCGGATACTCCTTGCCGTTGACGAGCCAGTGATTGATCCCGTTGGGCCCGCCGGGCACTTTTTCAAAAACCATGTCGATGGTCTGGTCCGGCGGGGGATGCGGAGCAGGCGTGCCAAAGGGAGCGGGCGTGCCAAAGACGGTGTAGTCCCAGCGCGCCTTCGCGGGCGGAAGCCACTGCGGGCGCGGCTGTGCCTGATTGGCGTACTCCACCACGATGCCCATGCCGGATCCCCGCGCGACATCGCTCAGCTCACCTAAAATCCAAACCCCCGGCAGGTTCATCTCCACGATCGCATCCACGCGCTCACCGGGGGCGATCTCAATCAGATTGACCGGCTGAGGTGTGGGCACGGGATTTCCGTCGAGAGCCATCACCTGAAAATGGTGACCGAATAAACCGATGCGATGAATCTGCGAAGGGCTGGCGTTGAGCAGGTGCATCAGGATGCGCTGACCCGAACGCACGCGGAGGGGCTCCCCCGCACCTAGCATTTTGTCGTTGATCGAGTAAAGAGGAGCGCTGATTTCGAGCCCGTTGGGACGCGGGTCTGGAGTGGCGGGTTTTTCGGGCATCGGATCGCTGGGATCGGACTGCTCCTGGTCTGGGTCCATCGTGGTCAGAAAAGGCTCCCATTCACGCAGCGCCAGAAAGACTTCTTGATCGTAGAGCCCGGGGTCTCTCCCGGAATCGATCATGAGAAAGCCGAACTGACCGGTGTAGGCGCCGCGATGCAGATCCAGCATGGCCTCGGTATGCGAGTGGTACCATCGCGAACCCGCCGGCTTGGCCACGAATTGATAACGCCGGTGGCCATGCGGAGGCACCGGGGGTGTACCTTCTTCCTCCACCCCGTCCATGTCCGAGGGAACGAACAAACCGTGCCAATGCACGTATTCCGGAACGTCCGTGTCGTTGACCACCTCCACGACGACGCGCTGGCCCTCTCGCATCCGCAGCAAGGGACCGGGGACCTGGTTGCTGTAGCCGATCGTGCTGAGCACTACCTGCGGTGCCAGCTCGACCATCATTGGTGCGATCCGCAGGGTGAAATCCGCGGCGCGCCCGGTCGCCTTCGGTTCCAGGGTCGCCCCCATCGGATGCGGTGGCGTCCCCGGAGCCTGCCGCGGCGCTGGCGACTGAGCGAACGCGGGCCGCAACTGGTCTGCCCCCGCCGCGATGACGGTGGCCCATCCAAGCCGCCCAAAATCCCTTCGATTCATTTGATCCTTATCCCGCCTGCAATTCCAACGCCGGCGCGACCGCCAGAAGCAGCCGGTATTTTATCCGCAAGGGCACTTCGCCATCGTTCACGTTCGCCCCTGCCTGGGTAAGCGGCACCGAGGACCATGCTGAAAGCGGAGGTAATCCGTTCGACCACCAATTCTACGTTACTTGCGAGTTGCCGATTCCGGAAGTTGGGAGTGTTGGGATCGCTCACCCACGTTCCCCTTATTTCCGTGGTGCCCGGCGCTCGGCGTCTGCCCGGCCGCCTCGCGTCGGCGCTCGCGGCCTTCCCACCATTCCACGAAATACGTGCCGGGCCGGTTGTCCGACGCATGGCGCGTTCCCGCACGCTTCAGCGAGACGAACCGCCAGACTCCGCTCGACTCGCGGACTTTCTTAATGATCCGAACGCTCTTCTTTGCGGCCATCGCATGGTGTCGCTTTCTATCAGTTTCACCGACACCATGAGACGATCACGGCTGGCAATGGATTGAGCGGATGGAAGTTATGAAATTATGGCGGAGAGGGGGAGATTCGAACTCCCGGAACCCGTAAAGGTTCAACGGTTTTCGAGACCGCCGCATTCGACCACTCTGCCACCTCTCCGTGACACCATTGTAGCTTAGCACTCTCGCACCTCACCGAACTCCTTCTACCTGATTTCCCAATCACTTCCGGGGACTCTCACCAACCCACACTTCCCCGTCACCATCACCGCTGAGCAGCGCTCTTCGTGTAAGCTGAATGGATCGAAAAGGGAACGAGGCTCTATGCGTTTGCTAATCGCGTTCTTTGCCCTGGTGGCCATCGGCGCCGCGGATGAGCCGCTGCTGCTGCAAAAGCCAACACTGAACAAAACCCATATCGTGTTCGTGTATGCGGGCGACCTGTGGAGCGTGCCGCGCGAGGGCGGCGACGCAGTGCGCCTGACCAGCGGAGCGGGCATCGAAACCGACCCCGCGTTTTCTCCGGACGGCACGCGCATCGCCTTCACCGGCGAGTACGACGGCAATGTGGACGTGTTCGTCATGCCCGCCACCGGTGGCGTGCCCAGGAGATTAACCTGGCACCCGGCGGATGATCGCGTCCTGGGGTGGACGCCGGACGGCCAGCGGGTCATCTTCAGCTCGTCGCGAACCGCATACTCGGCTTTCTTCGAGATGTTCAGCGTTCCGGCCGATGGAGGAGTGGAAGAGAAGCTGCCGCTGCCGTCGGGATCCGCAGCCTCCATGTCCCCCGACGGGCAGTCCATCGCCTACGAGCCGATGGCGAGGGCGTTCGGGATGTGGAAGAGATATCGCGGCGGCATGACCGCGCGCATCTGGCTGGCGCGCCTTTCCGACAGCGCCGTGACCGGCGTCCCACGCACGAATTCCAACGACTTCAACCCCATGTGGGCCGGCGACCGCGTCTACTTTCTGTCGGACCGCAACGGGCCGGTGACGCTCTTCTACTACGACACGAAGACCGCAGCCGTGAGCGAGGCCATTGCCAACCATGGGCTGGATCTGAAGTCCGCCTCGCTGGGGCCGGATGCGATCGTCTATGAGCAGTTCGGCGGGATCTTTCTCTATGACCTGAAGTCCGGCCGGACCAAGCCCGTTCCGATTCGCGTGGCCGGGGATTTCGCGGAACTGCGCGCCAGGTTCGTCAACGTGGGAAAGCATCTGGACGCCGCGGCGGTGTCGCCGAACGGGGCCCGCGCGGTGTTTGAGGCGCGCGGGGAAATCATCAGCGTGCCCGCGGAGAAGGGGGATGCGCGCAATCTGACCAACACGCCGGGGGTGATGGAACGGGACCCGCAGTGGTCGCCGGACGGCAAGAGCGTCGCGTACCTTTCGGATGAGTCGGGCGAATACGCGCTGCACATCCGGCCCCAGAGCGGCGCGGGCGAAGTGACCAAAATCGAGCTGAAGCCGGGCTTCTACCGGTCACCGCGGTTTTCTCCGGACAGTAAGAAGATGGCCCTCACCGACAGCTTCCAGCGGCTTTGGTATGTGGACCTGGAGACGAAGAAGCAGGTGGAGGTGGCGCAGGACACCTACCAGATGCGCAGCGGCGACATCGCGGGCGCCTGGTCGCCGGACAGCAAATGGCTGGCGTACTCGAAGGTGTTGCCGAACGACCTGAGCGCGATCCATCTTTATTCGCTGGCGGACGCGAAATCCACTCAGGTCACCGACGGCATGAGCGATGCCACGCATCCGGTATTCGACAAGGACGGCAAGTATCTGTACTTCATGGCGAGCACGAACTCCGGTGAAAGCCTGGGGCTGGATATTCACGCGATAGAACGCACCGCCACCAGTTCGATTTATCTGGCGGTTCTGGACAAGACGCAGCCTTCGCCATTCGCGCCCGAGAGCGACGAGGAGACGGGGGCGGAGGAGAAGAAATCCGCCGTGCCCGGCAAGCCCGATACGGCGTCGGGCGCGGCGCCGGCGAATGAAGCGAAGCCGGCAGAGGCCGCGAAGCCCGCCGAATCCGCCAAGGCGAAACCCGGCGCCGCGGAAGTCAAAGACGTGAAGATCGACGTCGACGGGATCAACCAGCGCATCCTCTCCGTGCCCATGCCGGCGCGGCGCTACACGGCGCTGCAGGTGGGAAAGGCTGGAACGCTGCTCGCGCTGGAAGTGCAGGAGCGGTCCGGCGATGGACCGCAGGAGGGACCTCCGGGCCTGATCGTCCACCGGTACGACCTCAAAACCCGCAAGAGCGACGCGCCGCTGAGCGGCGTAAGCAGTTTCGAGATGTCGTATGGCGGCGAGAAGGCGCTCTACCTCCAGGGAGAGGACTGGATCATCGCCGAATTGCGTCCGATGGCGAAAGGGCCAGGTGGTGGTGGCGCCCCCGTCGCGCCCGCCGCGGACGGCCAGGGTGCGCTGAAGACGAGCGGCATCGAAGTGCGGGTGGATCCGGCGGCGGAATGGAAGCAGATGTACCACGAGGTGTGGCGGATTGAACGCGACTGGTTCTACGACCGCAATATCCATGGCCTCGATCTGAAGGCGGCGGAGAAGGAGTACGAGCCGTACTTGCGCAACATCGCTTCCCGAAACGACCTCACCTATCTGTTTCAGGAAATGCTGGGCAACATGACCGTCAGCCACATGGGAACCAGAGGCGGCGATACACCGGAAGTAAAACACGTGCAGACGGGATTGCTGGGGGCCGACTACGAGGTTGCCAACGGCCGCTATCGCTTCGCGCGCGTGTATAGCGGGGAAAACTGGAATCCGCCGCTGCGCGCGCCGCTTACGCAGCCGGGGGTGAACGTGAAGGCGGGCGAGTATCTGCTGGCCGTGAACGGCCGCGAGGTGCGCCCACCGGCCAACCTCTACAGCTTCTTCGAAGAGCTGGCCGGCAAATCCGTGGTGCTGCGGGTGGGCGCGGATGCAAGCGGGGCCGACGCGCGCGAGGTGACCGTGGTTCCCGTGGCCGACGAGCGCCGGCTGCGGAACCTGGCGTGGATTGAGGAGAACCGGCGCAAGGTGGATGAGATGAGCGGCGGCAAGGTGGCTTACATCTACATGCCGGACACCGCGAACGGCGGGCTGACCGCGTTCAACCGTTACTTCTACGCGCAGATCGGAAAGGAAGCCGCGATTGTGGACGAGCGCTTCAACGGCGGCGGCCTGCTGGCCACCGACATCGCGGAGATCCTCAACCGCAAGCCGCTCAGCGCCGCGTCCAACCGGGTGGGAGAGCCACTGGTGCAGCCGCAGGGAATTTTCGGGCCGAAGGTGATGATCATCAACGAGCGGGCTGGCTCCGGCGGCGACGCCATGCCCTGGTACTTCAGACGCGCCGGCGTGGGCAAGCTGATTGGAACGCGCACGTGGGGCGGCCTGGTGGGGGCGAACGGCGCGCCGCCGCTCATGGACGGAGGTTTCGTGGCCGCGCCCAGTTCGGGCATTTACAACCCCCTGACGGGCGCGTGGGAAGTGGAGAACATTGGCGTGGCGCCCGATATCGAGGTGGAGCAGGACCCGGCGCTGGTTCGAAAGGGTCACGATCCGCAACTGGAGAGGGCGGTGGAAGTGGTGCTGGAAGAGCTGAAGCAGAACCCGCCGCCCAAGCTGCGGCGTCCGGCTTTTCCGAATTACAATGGCTCGGGCGCGCGGTAGCCAGGTTCTGCATGAGCGAACCCTGCAACGACCGCCGCGATCTGCTCCGATCCAAGTGCACTCTTAATCGGGACGCCCGTATCCACGAATCCACCTCGACGGCTTGTGGCTGCTGCGCGCGGGTGGCGCGTCGGGCCGCTCAGGCTCACGCCGCGGTCGCGAACCATCGGCGCATTTCTGCCCGCGGACCCATGCCTGTTCGCTCGGCCACGACGTCCCCCCCCCACGCAACAGCACGAAATACGGAATCGCCTGAACCCGAAACTGAGCGGCGATAGTCGGGTTTTTCTCGGTGTTGACCTTGAGGACCAAGCCCCGGCCGGCCATCTCACGCGCAAGCTCATGGACTTCCGGCGCAGCCATGCGGCAAGGGCCGCACCATTCTGCCCAAAAGTCCACCAGGACGGGTACCCTTGCTTCGCGGGTGATCTCGGCGAACTCCGTCGCGTCAACCTCGATGGGCTCGGAAACGGGTGGTAAGGTCGCTTTGCAGGAACCGCAGCGGCCGGTATCGGACAGGTGCTTCGCCGGAACGCGGTTGTGGGCGCCACATTCAGGGCATGATCGGATCATGCGTGCCTCCTGGTCGTAAGCTACCACGGGCCGGCGCTGGCGGTTTTCGCCAGGGCGCATCACCCATGACGACGGCCGCAGTTCTGTTACGGGCCGCCATCATGGAATCTCCACCGCCCTGTTCTCCGTGGCCATCCGATGGCCTTCGGCATCGCGCACCTCTAGGCGGACCATATCTCCCCGGCGCGACGTCGAAGCTGGAGCCCACTCGAATGGGCGGATCTGCCTCAGCCGATCCACGGTCGCCGAACAAGCCGCACGCTCCATCACGGCAATGCAGCCGTTTGAGGTTTGAGCAGGCTGGGGAGCTGATCGGCTGGCATGGCCCAGCGCGCGGGCCAGACTCAATTTGGCCAGATTGTGGGCGAAGACGCTGTTGATCAGGTCCAGTTGCGCGCTGGCGACGGTTTGTTGCGCCTGCACCACCTCCAGCGTATTGACCACGCCGGCTTCCATGCGCGCGCGGGTCATCTCCAGGGTTTCCTGCGCCACCTGCAGATTCTTGCGCGCCACCTCGACCTGTCCGGCCGCGGCTTCGAGATCGAGGTAGGCCTCGCGGACTTCGGCTTCGATCTGCCCGCGCGTGTCCTCCAACTCCGCCTGGCGCTGCGCCAGCACCGCTTCGGCCTGGGCGATGTCGCCCGCGGTTCGCCCGCCCTGCCACAGCGGAATGCTGACCGTGCCGACGGCGGTGAAGGCTCCATGCGATTGGGCCGGGTTGGTGCCGATCACCTCGTAGTCGCCGCTGACCGCGACCGACGGCAGGCGCTCGGCGCGCGCGGCCGAGCAGCGCCTTCGCGGCTGCCTCCACCTGGGCTTGGGCGGCCTTGAGGTCGGCGCGCTGCTGTTCGGCCTGGGCCACGGCGGCATCCACGCTCTGGACCGGCGCCGGGCTGAAGGGAAAGCTATCGGTGAGTTGATAGCCGGCATTGGGCGGCAGCCCGGTGAGCCGCGCCAGGTTGATCTTCTGCTTGGCGAGATCGTTGCGCAGCGTAATGATCTGCTGTTGCTGGGTGAGCGTCCGCACCTGGTTCTGGTCGACGTTGAGCTGCGCCAGCACGCCCTGTCCGTGTTGTTCGGTGGATTGATGGAAGACGGCGTTGGCGGTGTCCAGTTGGGCTTGCGCGGCGTCCACGCGGGCCTGGGCGGCCAGCACCTGCAGATAAGCGCCGCCCACCGCCAGAGTCACCAGGTCGCGCGCATCCTGCAGGCTGTACTGGCTGGCGCGCGCGGTGGCCTGGGCGGAGCGGTAGTTATCGATCGAGGTCAGGTTCGCCACGGTCTGGCTGAGGCTGGCCTGCAGGGCGAAGTAGTTGAACGGGCCCACGATGGTGGGAATGTGGAAGCCGGGCACGCTGATGCGCAGTCCGAGCGCCGCGAGATCGATTTGCTCCACGGTTTCGCTGAGATTGCCGCTGATGTTCGGCAGCAGAGCGCTGCGGGCCACGCGTCACCTGCGCGCTGCGTTTGACGCACGGTTTGCGCCACCCCGACCGCGCCCAGGTTGTAGGCCAGGCCGCGCTGGAGCGCCTCCTGCAGCGACAGCTTGCCGGAGAAGGGCATGGCCGTGGTGCTGCGCGCGCTGCCGCTGTAGGGTCCGGAGATCTGCACGCTGGGGTTCAGCGTGTTGACGCTGGTGGTGGTCCCTGGCACGGGCTGTTCGGTCGGCGTTCACCGAGCCGCCCTGGTTGTTGCGGCCCGAGGCCGGCAAAACCACCGCGGATGGCGGCGCGGACGCTGCCGGGCCGGACGAAAACTGTGCGAAGGCGCCGCCCGCGCCCGCCAGGAGGGTCGAAAGCACAATACTGCCGAATGGTTTCATGGCATCTCTCGTCATTTCGAAATCGTCACCAATTTGCGCATGGCGGCCACCAGCTGGCGCTGTTGGGCCGGCGGAAAGCGCCGCCAACTGCTGCGCCTCGGCGCGTTGGGCGCGCGGCAGCGCCCGGCGTGAACAAGCGGTCGCCGGCCTCGGTGCGCTGCACCCATTGCATGCGGCGGTCGCGCGGGTTGCGCTGCCGGCGCAGCCAGCCGCGGCGCTCCAAGCCGTCGAGCACCGCCACCAGCGAACTGGGGTCGAGGCCGCACAGGTCGGCCATCTCATGCTGCGAGACGTTGCCGGCGCCGGCGATGGCCAGCAGCCAGAACTCTCGCGCGCGCAGCCCCAGCGGCGCCAGGGCGCGATCCAGACGCCGGCGCGCCTCCAGCCAGATCTTCCAGTTGCAAAACCACAATCCCGGCGGCGGCCGGTTCCCATGCGGCCATTACCTTCGGTGACGGTCGTCTTGGCAGTGGCGCGAGGCATAGTCTACAAGGTCCGCCGGAACAGCAGCGTCGCGCCCGCCAGCACCACCACCGAGGTCAAGCGCCAGCGCGAAGATATCGCGTGCTGATCGCGGTGATGCCGACGTCCTTGAGCAGCAGCGTGCGGAAGCCGTGGACGGCGTAGGTGAACGGGTCGCACTCCGACATCACCCGCAGCCATCTGGGGAAGCCGGCGATGGGATAGACCGCGCCGCTGGGAAAAAACAGCAGCGTGTTCAGCACGCCGAAAATGGCGCGCGGCACCAGCGGGTCGCTGATGCGCGCCATGATGAAGAACATCATGCCGATCAGCGCGATGGAAGTGAGCACCACCATCAGGGTCAGCTCCAGCAGGCGCATCGGCTGGAAGAAGTTGGGGACTTCCGCCATCATGGCCCCGAGCACCAGCACGGTCTCTCCCGCCAGCACCGCCTTGATCACGCCGGAGAGGTTGAAGCCGAGAATCAGCTCCCATTTGGTGATCGGGGTCACCATGTAGCCTTCGTGCAGGCCGCGCGACTTGTCGTCGATGAACAGCATGCCGCCGCCGATCATGGCGGTGACGAAGATGGCCAGCGCCACCGAACCGGGCAGCAGATACTTGATGTAGTTGATGTAGGGATAGACCTCGACCACGTCCAGCGCGGCCTGCGGCGGTTCGCGGGGCGGGACCTGGGGAGCGTTGATCGAGGCCACCAGATCGGACATCTGGGAGCCCACCGCGCCCGCCACCGAGCGATCGGTGTTGTCGGTAATCAGCGCCAGGTGCGGCTGGTGCTGTTCCAGCAGGTCGCGCGAATAATGCTGCGGAATGATCAGAACCCCGCCCAGCACGCCCTTGCGCAGGTCGTCGAGAGCGGCGCCCTCGTCGTCGTAATCGGTGGGCAGGAAGGTGCGCGCGTTGGCGCCCACGGCGCGCACGCGCTCCAGCACGTCCACCGATTCCGGTCCCCGATCCAGATTGACCACGCCCAGAATGACGTTCTTGATATTGCCGCCGAAGGCGTTGCCCAGGATGATCAACTGCACCAGCGGCAGCACCAGCGAGGCGAAGATCAACGCCGGGCTGCGGCGAAATTTGCGCATATCGCGCTCGACCAAGGCCAAAGCTCGCTTCATCGGGGGCCTCCTCTCTTTCCCCGGCCGGCGGGAGCGGCGGCTTCGGCCATCTCCGCCAGCCCGTGGCCGGTGTAATGCAGGAATACGTCGTCCAGACTGGTGGATTCCACCGACAGGCTTTTCAACTCGAGCTTGATGCTGGCGCGCCAGCTCGATCAACTCCTGCGCCGAAGCCGGGCCGCGGTCGCTGGAGATGCGATAGGTGGCCGAGCCCATCGCGCGCACCGACTTGACCGCCGGCAACGGTTCCAGGTCGGCGGCGCCGTGGGGCAGATCGGGTTCGAACTGCAGCTCGATGCGGCTGGCGCCGGGCACCGAGGCTTTCAGCGCCACCGGCGTATCCAGCGCCACGATGCGGCCGCTGGTCGACGATCGCGACGCGGTCGCAGAGGCGGTCGGCCTCGTCCATGTAATGCGTGGTGAGAAAGAGCGTGCGGCCCTGCTGCGCGCGCAGATGCGTGATCATCTCCCACACCGAAATGCGGGAGACCGGGTCGAGGCCGGTGGTGGGTTCGTCCAAAAACAGGATTTGCGGATCGTGCACCAGTGCCGCGCGCGATCTCCAGCCGCCGCCGCATGCCCCCGGACAGCGTGGCGGCCAGGGCGTTGGCGCGGTCGGCGAGGCCGACGGCTTCCAGCAATTCCGCGGTGCGCTCGCGGCGCCGCGCCCCGGTGATGCCGTACAGCCGGGCGTGAATGCCCGATATTCTCGGCGCAGGTGAGTTCCGGGTCGCTGGTCATGTTCTGCGGAATAACGCCGATGCTGGCGCGCACCGCGTTGGGGTCGCGAATGATATCGTGCCCGGCCACCACCGCCGTGCCGCTGGTGGGCGGCACCAGCGTCGTCAACATGCGGATCAGCGTGCTCTTGCCCGCGCCGTTCGGTCCCAGCAGGCCGAAGATCTCGCCGCCGGTCACCGTGAAGCTGACGTTGATCCACCGCCAGCAGCGCGCCGAAGCGCTTGCTGATGCCTTCTGACTTCGATCGCGGCGCCGTTCGGGGATTGGCTTTGCGCTTCCATGACGGCTAGTCCTTCGCGCTGTTGACCGGCGGAGGCGGCGGCAAGGCCGGCACCGGCAGCATCACCCAGGCGGTCATGCCCAGCGGAAGCTTGCCCTCGGGATTGGCCACGCGTCACGCGGATGGCCACCGTCTTGATGTCGCGCTTGGTGCGGCTGACGTCGCGCTGCGTGGCGAAATCGGCTTCCACCGCCTTGTAGATCACCGGACCGCTGATCTCGGCGCCGGAGGGCAGGCGCACGCGCAAAGTCTGCCCCATCGCGATGAGATCGGCGTAGGTTTCCTCGACGTCGGCATCCACCCAGGTGGAACTCAAGTCGAAGAGCGTGACGATGGGACTGCCGGGGTTCACCACCTCGCCCTGCCGCGCCGCGCGCAGCGTCACAATGCCGCTGGCCGGCGCGAAAATCCGCGTCTGGTCGAAGCGCGCCGTCGCGGCGGCGGCATTGGACTCGGCCTGCGCCTCGGCCGCGCGCATCGCGTCGGTCTGCCGCTGTTGTACGGGCACCTGCCTTTCCTCCTGCTGGGCGTCCGCCAGCGCGGCCTGCGCCGCCGCCACCGAGCGCTGCATCGCCTCGGCCCCGGCTTGCGCCGCCGCCACGGCGCGCTGTGTCGCCTCCGCTCCGGCCTGCGCCGCCTGTTCGTTGGCCTTGGCGGAATCCAGATCGGTTTGGGCCGTGACCAGGTCCTGCGGCGGGTTGATGTCCCTTTCGCACCAGCGGCCGGATGCGGTTGAAGTTGTCCTGGGCCTTGGCCACCGCCGCCTGGGTCTGCGCCACTTGCGCCTGCGCCTGCTGCAGTTGGGCCTGGGACTGCGCCACCTGCGCCTGCGCCTGCTGCAATTGCGCCTGGGTTTGCGCCACCTGCGCCTCGGCCTGGCGGACTTTGGTGGGCAGCGTCTGTTCCAGCAGCTCCGTCTGGGCCACCGACTGCTGCGCGTTGGCGCGGGCCTGCGCGATGGCGTGGCCGGCGGCGCCCTGGTCGGCGCGCAACTCGTCCTGGTCGAGCACGGCGATCAGGTCGCCGGCCTTAACCCATTGCCCGTCGTCCACCGCCAGGCTCACGATGCGGCCGGTGATCTTGCTGCCCACCACCACTTCGTTGCCATCCACGGTGCCGGTCAGCACCAGCGTCTGCGGACGCGGACGCTGCGTCCCACCAGATCGCCGCGGCGATGGCCACAATCAGCAACGGAAGGATCGCTCGTTTCATGCGGAAGACCTCATTCTCGCAAAAATACATTGTAAGCCAAATCATTGGGAAAGCAAAGTAACGCACGCCGGAGCCCACCAGAGCGCCTGTCTGGAGCGTAGTCCGGTTCTAAGAGGGAGTGGCAGTCGCCTTCGGCGAACGGAGGCCGGGGACCGGCGGATGCGGATCTTGATCGGCGAAAGCTCCGTCTGGCGGACTACGCCGTGACTCGAAAACGACTGAGAGGCCTTTGCTGGCCTGGGCGCCGGGCAGATCGCTCTATCAGTGCCGCGTGTACGGATCGAACGTGGTGATCACCGGCATGGCGTTGCCGGATCCGTCGAAGAATCCTCGCGAACCCAACCTTCCGGTCACCGCCGGCTCCCACCAAAACACGCCCTTGCCGAGGCCATCCGGCGTCTCTTGCACTACGCGATTCAGTTCATCCAGAAACTGCTTTTGCCCCTCGGGCGTTTCCGGAAACGGCCCCGGCCGCTTCGTGTACTCAGCCGGCATCCAGTTGTACGCGGCTTCCACGACGATGATGTCCTTCTTATACTCCCGCGCCATGAACACCAGGTTTTCCCGCAGATCGTCCAGGCTGCCTTGCCACCACGGATAGTAGGACTGGCCGATGACGTCGTAATCGACGTGATACGAATTGAGCTTGTCGAAAAACTCTTTGGTCCGGACCTTGTCGCCGCCCCGATCGATGTGGATCATGATTTGAGGGCGCGGCGCATCCCCGGTTCCCGCATCCACGCCCGCCACTCCCGCCTTGATCAGATCCGCGAAGTTGTCCCAATGGTCGGGAAGACGCCCGTCCGGCCAGAGCATTCCGTTAATCACTTCATTGCCGATCTGCACCATGTCCGGAGGCACGCCCGCTTCGTGGAGCGCGGATAGGGTCTGTTTCGTGTATTCGAACACCGCGCTCACCAGTTGCGCGTGGGTCATGCCCTCCCAGGCCTTGGGAAGAAACTGCTTGCCCGGATCCGCCCACGTGTCGGAATAGTGCAGGTCGAGCAGAAAACGATAGCCCAGCTTCTTCGCGTCCTTAGCCAGCGCGATGGTGTAGTCGAGATTGTTGGGCAAGTCTGTCGGCGTGTGAAAGAGCCGCAGGCGCACCCAGTTGTACCCGTGATCCCTGAGTATTTCCAACGCGGGTTTGGCGACGCCCATATCCTTGAAGATCCTGCCATGATCCTGCGCCAGCTTCAGGAAGGAGACATCGGCGCCCACCGCGTAGTCGGCCGCCCAAACAGGCACGGTCGGCGCCACAAGAAGGAACGCAACGAGAGGTATTCTTTGCACGATTCTCATAGTATTAATGGACTGGAACGATCTGCCACTGCTGCGTGGCCGTGTTGCTGTCCTGCGGCTCCTGCACGGCGAACCCGGCTTGCGCGCCCGTTCCGCCATTCATGTCCAGCACCAGCCCGCTCGCCCGGTTCACCAGGTTGAAGTACCCGTTGCCGGCCGAAACGATGTCCCATTCCAGTTCCTGACCGCTTCCCGCCGCAGACTCAATGATGGCGTTTCCGCTCGAGGTCGATCCGCCGGAGTCGTCCAGAACATTCGCCCCGGGATTCAGACTGGCTATCTGGAAATAACCGTCGTCGTTGCTGGTAATGCGCCACTGCTGGCTGGAGGTTGGAGTCCCGGTGTCCGCCTCGGCATCCAGCAGCGCCCCAGGGGCCGTGGAAGCCTGATAAACGGACAGAACCTGCCCGTTGCTCAGAGTAACAAACTTGTAGCTCAGTGTGGAATCCAGCTTTCCACCCAGCGCGTCAATCCCCGGAAGCAGCATGGAGTAATTCGAGGCGAGTACGTTGGTGGTCCCGGAGGCGTCCGCGTTGTCAAACAGCGTCAGGCCGTTCCAGATATAGATCGCGTTCGGCAGCCCGTCGCCGTTGACATTCGGCACGTTCACGCCGGAGGCATCCCAGTATTCCACTCCCATGCCCAGGTTGTCCGGCAAACCCTTCTGCGCGCTCTGCAGGTCCAGGAGAAATTGACGTTGCACCGCCACGCTGGGCGGAGCGTACCACGGATCGTTCCCTTGAAACCCGTTCTCGTAGTGTTCCCCGGTCTCGATAATAAAAATCGGCTTCGCAAGGTTGTTGGCGGCGCTGACCAGCACATCCTCCTCCACCGGCTTGTCGTTTGGATTGGACGCGGCAGCCTGCGCCTCGGTGAGCGGGCCGTGGTAGATGGGATAGTAGCTCTGGCAAATGGCGTCGTAGGGGATGCCGAACTGATTCGCGAGAGTGAAGAATTGCGTGAGATTCCAAGCCGGCGTGATGTGAATGCAGGTGAGCGGGGCTGGAATCGCGGGACCAGCGGAGGTGTCCGCGGCGGCGTCCTTCACCGCCTGAACGCCTGCCATCTGCAACGTGGCGAACCCTCCAAAGGCCGCTCCCGTGGGGCTCCCGATGGAACCCAGAAAGCCTGTATCCACTTCGTTCCCGATAGCCACCAGGTCCGGCATCACTCCCGCCTGCCGGTACGCCAGAATCTCCGCCTTCACGTACGTGTACAAATCCGACTGCAACTGCGCGAGCACGTCGTCGTTGGCCCACGCCGCCGGGACGCTGGCTGAAGCGCCGCCGTCGAACAGCAGGGTCAGTTCCACGCTCATGCCCAAATTCTTCGCGCGCTTCGCCAGGTCCAGATCCTGCGCGTCGGTTTCCGCGTAGCACGCGTTGCCGCTGCACTGTGCCTGCGACGCGTTCGCATAAGGCGGCACGGAGGTGGGCCGCAGGCGAATCAGGTTGACGCCATGATTCTTGAAAATCTGCAGTACGTCCTGTTGCAGACCGGCGTCCTTCCACCAGGGCAAGCCAGCCGCCGCGCGATCGGCTTCCTGTTTCTCCAGCAATGCGTTATCCACGCCGCGGAAGAAGGCAGGGCGCGGCAGCCATTGCTGGCTCTGGCTGGCCGCTCCCGATAACGCGGTTTCCATCAGAGATCCCCCGGCCGATGCGGCGCTCTGCGACAGGTCAATGAGCAGACCCGTGCCGTTGTTCGTGATCGTATAGTAGCCATTGCTCGTGGGCGTGAGCGACCACTGCTGCGTGCCGGCCGCCGCACAGACATTCTGCACCACATAGCAGACCATGGACGACGGCCGTCCACCCTCGCGGCCCAGGCTGGGTGAGAACCGGCAAACATCCGCCGGCTGCGCCGGGCGCGGCACTGCGGCGAGCTGGCGCGGGCCTCGCTCACCAGTCTGAGTGGGAACCGCCGGGCCGGCCGCGCTATCCAGACAAAGACCGTTGCGAATATTGCTAATCCGCCAAAGCCCCCCGGCAAACCGCGTAAACGCCCACCGCTGGCTCAGGTTTGTGAAACTGCGCTGTTGTTGAACAACGTGGTCGTAAGGGATCGCCGAGTTGCTGTTGAGGTCGGCCTGCAGGCCGCTAAGCTGATTCACAACGTAATAAACTTCCCCATCAAGAGGAGTGATATCGGCCGGCTCCGCCGGCTGCTGGGATGGCCCGCTCCCCCAGACACAACCGCGCGCGACACAAAAACTCAGCACCATCCAGCGGAAGCGAATACGCGCGCGGAGAATCGCCGCAGTTTCACGGTTCCGCATCGGGGGTCTGGTCCTCTTGCTCCGGGGGCTTCTTGTTCATCTGCACGTACAACTCCCGCAGATGCGTTTTCGTCTCTTTGATTTCCTGAAACAACCGGAATTCCTTATCGGCTTCGTCTTTCAGCTCGAGCTTCCGGCAAACCGACGCCAGCCGGTAGTGCGCGTCCCCATTGAGCGGATCCGATTGCACGGCCATGCGCAAGTATTTCGCGGCATCCTGGAGTTTGCCCATGGTGGCCAGCAGGCGCCCCAGGCCGAGTTGAGCCTCCCCGTCTCCGGGGTTGAGCGCGAACGCGCGGGTGTAGTGGGCCAGTGCGCCATCCAGATCGGAGCGCCGGAACGCGATCCGCGCGAACACGCATTCCGTGCGGGCGCTGTCGCCGTCCATCTTCACGGCGGTCTCCAGTTCTTTCTCCGCCGCGGCTTGTGCCTCTGCATCGGTGGGCGAGGCCTCGAGAATGGCCTCCGCCAGTTCGTAATGCACGCCAGGCAAACGCGGATCAATCGCCAGCGCGTTCCTGTAATGTTCGGTGGCGCCCTTCAGGTCGCCTTCGTTGATCAGGCGCTCCGCGATCACCTGCTGCATGCGTGCGGAGCCGGGAGCGATGATGGCCAGCTTGTTCAGCGTGTCGTCGGCCAGGTCGGAGTAGACCCGCTGCGCCATGTACAGAATTTCGACGTTGTCGGAATCCAGGTCCACCAGCGCGCGCATCACTGCGGCGGTCTGGTCAAGGTCCCCCTGCTGATAGTAAATACCGGCCAGTTCCATACCCACCTGGATCCGCAGGTTCTTGTCCTTCAAATCGGGAAACGATTTCTCCAGGAGCGCCTGCGCCGAAGGCTGTCCCAGGCGTCTCTCGCACAGCCCCAGCAGCGCTTGCGTTTTCGTCAAAGAAGGGTCGCTCGCCAATGCCTTGCGAAGATATTGCGAAGCATTCTTGTAGTCATGCTGAAAGAACGCGATCACTCCCAGGTTCGCGTTTGCCTCGGCATTGCCGGGGTCCAGCGCCAGGACGGCATGAAACTCCCGGGCGGCGGAACTCGCGTCGTTCGCCTTGAGATACTCATCCGCCTGCCGCAGGTCATCGTGAATCTGCGCGGCGTTCGACGTGCCCGTCTGCGCGGCAGCCGGCGCAAGCGCGCTAACAAACAATGCCATGGCGAGGACCAGAGGGAGGCTGCTGCGCGCCGCCTGATCAGCAGCCGGCGCCGGAAAAGCGTCAACGGGATGCGCGGAGTGGGGCTTGCTGGGCTGAGGCTGTTTCATGGAAGACCATTTCCTGCTGTCTCTCTATCATGATCACGCTCTACCCAGTCACAACGTCCTTCGGCGAGCAACCAAAATAGTGTGAGGGTGCGGAAGCAAGGTTGCCGCCGCACCCTCCGGGGTCACTCCGACTCCCCTGCTGGGCTTAGAACGTAAAGCGAGCGCCCAGTTGGATGATGCGCATATTGCCGTTGTAGCCAGCCGGTCCGGTGATTCTGCCGGCGTTGGGATCGGCCAGCACACAGGTCCCGCCCGAACAGGAATAGCCAACATCCGCATCCGGGTTTTGGTAGTTCACATGATTGAACGCGTTATACGCGTCGCCTCTGAGGTCGAGCTTGATTCCCTCCCAGGGAAGGCCAAACGTTTTTCCGAGACTGATATCGACGTCCGAGAATCCCGGCCCGATCAGGTTCATGCGTCCGGAATCGCCAAAGGTTCCGTAAGCCGGGTTGGCAAACGCGGCGGGATTGAACCACTCGCCGATGGTGGGATTCGACACGCTGGGGTTCCCCACCACTTGCGGGTACAGCGTCGATCCAGCCGAAAGGGATGGGGCCAGGCCCGGATCGATGCCGTCGGCGATGGAACCCTGGATCACCGGCGTGAACGGCGTCCCCGAACGCCAGTTGAAGACGCTGGTGATGCGCCAGCCGCCAAGAATCTGGTCCACCGGCCCGTGTAGCGCGAACTGGCGTCCGCTGCCGAACGGCACCTCGTAAACGATCTGGCCGGTCAGAGCGCTCGCCGCATTGAAGTCGGACAAACCGTAGTTCGCCGCGGGGCTGTATGCGTTCTGATAGATGTCGACTCCCGATCCGTGGCCGCCGCCGGTTCCCGTGTCCAGCGACTTCGACCAGGCGTAATTCGCCAGGAAATTCACGCCATGCGACATCCGCTTCTGAACGCGGATTTGCAGCGCGTTGTAGTTCGACCATCCATCGTAGGTTTGCGCCGCAATCGAGTTGAATACTGGATTGGGATTCCCGCAGTTGTAGCCGGTGCAACCCAGTTCGCTGGCCGGAGCCTGGTTGATATCGGTGGCAAAATTCAGATTCGTGCCGTGCGTGTATACATAGCTCGCTTCCACCATCAGGTCGCCGGGCAGTTCGCGCTGAACGCTTACCAGCGCATTCGACACGTACACGGTCGGCATATTCCACGGATAGTATTCGACGGAACTGTAGTTGTCGATCGTCGACGAAAGCGTCGACAGCGTGGGATACACCACCGTGCCGGCAGGCGGTCCAACCGCCAGTTTGAATGCATAGCTCCCGTTGACGTACCCGCCATTGCCGTTGTTGTGCGGATTGAAACCGAGGCCGAGCGCTCCGTCAGTGTAATTCTCGGCATCGCGAGGCGCGTCGAAAATGCCATAGCTGGCCCGGACGGACCACTTTTCGCGGGGCGACCAGGCAAGGCCGACGCGCGGCGCGAATTCCTTATAATCGCCGTTCTGTATGGTCGCCAGGTTGCCGATTGTTCCGCCATCGGCGGTGTCGCCCTGCCCGCCATAGAGAATGCCGCCTGGGTACTTCCCGCCATCCGCCGAGGGATCGGGAAGAACCGGGTCGTAGTTGCCGAACAGGTTGTGATTCACTCCCCAGCCGGACTGGCCCTGCCAGCGCAGACCCACGTTCAGCATCAGGTGCGGCGTCACTTTGAAGTCGTCGCTCACAAACAGCGCCGCCTGGTTCATGTGCGCGCTGGTCGCATCGGAATCGTACACATACCAGCCGTAAACGTCGCCGGAAAGGAAGTCGGCGTATGGAATTCCAGTCACCCCGCCGTTAAACTCGAAATTGCCCGAGCTGAGATCGCCCCAGCTCGTGTAGTTCTGGTAGACCTTGTCGTACTCGCCGCCCACCTTGATGGTGTGCCGGCCGCGAATCAAAGTAAGGACGTCGGAGGCGTTGTACACGCCCTGTCCGAGAGAGGCATCGATGTTGCCGTTCTCGCCGCATCCGGAGCCCAAAGCCACGCATCCGGCTCCCGCGCCCTGATCGATGGTGATTTTCGGGAATACGTTCGCCGGAGAGTTGCTGCCGTATTCCGGCTCAAGGCCCAGCGTCGTCGGATCGTCCTTGCCCAGAGACGGCGGTTTATACTTGTCCAGCTCGCGGCTCCCCCCAATACGAAACTCATTGAGCATGGTCGGGCTGATCGTATACACGTGCGAAATCTGAGCGGTCAGATTGTCGGTGTCGCCCTGGGAATACGATGTCGCGTCGTTGGGGTACAGAGGATCCGGCGGCACGTACGAGGATTCAGTGGGGAAATAGTTCAAGCTGAACGACAGTTTCTGATTGTCGTTAATAACGTAATCTTCTCTGGTCGTGTACCAGGTGTCCGTGTTCGGACTCGTGCCATTGAACACGAAATTGTTGATGGTGGAACACGTTTGCGGGGTGGCCGCGGATGGACTCACCGGGCCGGGGCATCCCGCCACCCATCCCGTCGCGCTGGCCGAGGGGAAGTAGCTCTGCAGCTTCAACGCTACCGGATCGTAGGTTCCCAGCAGCGTGCCGCTGGGGTTGAAGGCCGCGCCCGTGGAGCCCGGAACTCCAAAGAAATTCCCCGCTTGCATGGCCGCGGTTGGATACGTATACAGTCCGGAGGTTGGAGTGGATGAAGGGTTGCGCTGGTAGGAGAAGAAGAAGAACAGCTTATTCTTCACCACCGGCCCTCCCACGCTGCCGCCGTATTGATTCCAGTGCTCGATGGACTTCGGTCCCGTCGCGTTATAGAATCCGCGCGCGTTGAAATCGGTGTTCTGGTCGAATTCAAACGCGCTGCCGTGAAACTGGTTCGTCCCGCTCTTGGTGATCACGTTGATGGAAGTGAGGCCATTGCCGTACTGCGCGGGTGCGTTGCTGGAACTGATGCTCACCTCGGAAATGGCGTCCACCGGCATGTAGTAGTTGCTTCCGTTTTCGTCTCGCGGCGCGGTGCCGGCGGATCCGTCAATCAGAAAGTTCACGTTGTAGGACTGCGTGCCGTTCACTCCGATCCCCTGGCCGGTGGCTTGTCCGGTTCCGCCGCCGTTGTTCACGCCCGGAATGAGCTGAGTCATCTCCGAGCGCCAGTCGGTGCCGACGATGGGCGCCGCAACCATGGCCTCGGTGTTCAGGTCCACGTGCTGGTCGCTGGTTTCCGTTTGGATCAGCGGCGAGGTCGCGTTCACCACCACTTCCTGCGCCGAAGCGCCGATCTGCAACGTCGCGCTAATCTCTACCGTTTCCACCCCGAGAGCGATCCCTTCGCGCACCAGACTGCGAAAGCCGTCCTTCGAGAATGTGATTATGTAGTTGCCCGGCGCCAGAAACGGAACATCGTACAGCCCGGATCCGTTGGTCTTCGTTTGAGTGACGACTCCGGTCTGCGCGTTCCGGATCGAGACCGCCGACTCCGGAACGACGGCTCCCGTTGGATCCATCACCGAGCCTTTGATCTCTCCTGTATTCGCGTTTTGGGCCATGGCGAGAGGACCCGCTAACATCGCCATCACCAGCAACAATGTGGAACTGTGCCGCCGAAGCACTTGAGAAGCAGTCACTTGAGCCTCCTGAGAAACTGAGAAATCCCACCCGACATCGAATTGCTTCAAACCTGCAAAAACCTTCTGAAGCGGCGCCGCAATTCAGGGCACCCTGGTTACCCGCGTCAGTTTTCTGTGTTTGCGCCGTGTACCCGCGCCCCACGCCCGGATACCTAACAATCCGCGTAGACTAACGGAGTCGATTCTACGTCTTATCCCCTGGCGAAGAAATCCGTCTAAAGTAGGATTCCTCATAGCCTGCCCATTCAGGCGCCCTCTCACCTGCCTACCTCGGCCACGGCCTGGTATTCCGGGATTACTTCAACGTCTTGCAGCTCAACAATTTGGCCGGAGGCAGGGAAAGAGATATGCCCACCCCCAGGCAGATAAATCGGAGCGTCCCTTCTCATCGGCAGGATTTGCAAGGTCAGCGTCGGGTCGGCTTCCGGAACCGAAAGCCCGCGCAAGCCGATTTGTAAAGGCGTTCCTTTGTAAAAGTCGTCGGTCGCCAGCTTGCCGTCGGCATAGACTCGCGCGATGTCGCCCACGTACGTGATTTTCAGAAAGATATTTCCGACCGAGGGCGAACTGACCGCGGGAACCTGAATGCTCCACTCCGCGGCGCCCTTGAAAGCCTCGGCCTCCGGCGCTTCGGCCACTTCCTTACCCATTTGAACCGGACCCATTTGAATGGGCGGGCGAACGCCCGCGTCGTGAAGTTTCTGCACCGTCGCCTTGATCGTTTCGTCCTGTACGCGGGTCTGGTATTGCTCGAAAAGCCCATCCGGGCCCGCGTCGGTGAATCCCGAAGGCGTGGCATCCGGTTTCGGGAGAATCTCGAAGGCCAGTTGAGCGGGGTCAATGGTGTTGAGATGGACCGCGTCGGCGGCGAAGTAGAGGTCGGCTTCCGACAGCAATAATCGCGCGCGCCCCGCCAGCTTCACCTTCCAAGCATCGCGCGCCATTTCCTGGGAGAGCAGGATGATCTGGATTTCCCTTCCCCCGGCCTTCCGAATACGTATCGCGGCGAGCTTTCCTGGCTCGATCCGGTCGACCACAATGTCCCCTTTGTCGCGCACAATTCTCGCGTCCGGAGCCTCGATACTTTCACCCGCGGCGGGCGCAAAGGAAAACTCCGCGGGCAAGCCCGGCCAGGCAAAGAATACCCAGGTGTTCAGGTCGTCCAATCGGCAAAGGAGCTGCGCGGTCGAATACTTGAGCACGGTCCCGCCCAGATTGAGATTCACCGGCCACATAACATACGCGCCGCTGGGGACTACCGTCGGGTGCCGTGGAACCGTCATTTCCCCCGCCGCTGTTTTCAAACGCACCTGGAACTTCTCTCGCGCGGGCAGCGGATAGTTCCGCTGGTAATTGTTAATGAAAACGAAACCATGATCGCGAGCGAACCTGGCAGCCACCCGAGGAGTCGCGGTGTCGCTCCGGCCCGCCGGCGTGCGATCCGGAAAGTACGCTGTCATGGCCGCCAGGCTGGAACCGAAATCGTTCAGAAACAGGTGCAGCGTCTTCAAGTCGCGGAACGACGGGTTCATCTGGCCAAACTCACCCAGGGGAGCCTGGAAGTCGTAGGATTTCACCGGAAGATCGTTGGGATAGCCGGTGGCCTGGGACTCCTGCAACGTAGTGCGCTTGCCGTCCGGATTCGTTCCTCCGTGAAACATGTAATAGCCGGACAACGTCACGCCCGATCCCAGTTTCACCAGCGACATGGCGGCTATGTCGTCCCCGGAAAGAACGGGCCGGCGGTGGTAAGAGAGTTCCATGCCGCCGCCCATTTCCGCCGTCAGAAAGGGATAGGAGGCGTAGCGGGCGTCAAGGTCCGGGCGCTTCGAGCGCAGATCGTCGCCTACGTTTTCGTCACAACGGATGGGGGTGAAGAAGTAATTCGCGTTCGGCGGCAGTTCCTCCAAACTGCGGCTCCAGAACGCGTCTGCATATCCCCCGAACACCGGCAGGAAATCGCGTTGCGGAACCTGCGCGGCATCCCAGGCGGTGGCGGTGTAAAACGGCGCGTCCAGGCCCGCTCCCAGCGCGATCTTCCGGAGCGTGAGCAGGTGCCCTGGTCCCTTGCCCGGTCCCTCGCCATGATATTCGTTCTCAATCTGAACGCCGATGATGGGGCCGCCCTCTTTCCAGAACAGTCCCTTCGTTTGCAGGCCAATCCGTTCATAGAAACGGCGGACATAGCGAAGATAGACCGGGTCGTCTTCCCGAGTGGGGCATTTCTGGATCAGCCAGTCGGGAAGGCCGCCGTTGCGTACTTCACCATGAGCCCACGGGCCCACCCGGATCCACACATACAGTCCATGTTTCGCGCAGAGTTGGACGAACCGGCGAAGGTCCCGTTGAGCCGTCCAGTCAAACTGGCCTTCGGTCTCCTCGTGATAGATCCAGAAGATATATGTGGAGACGATCTCCACGCCGCCGGCCTTCATTTTCAGCAGTTCCTCTTCCCAGCCGCTCTCGGGGTAGCGCGCGTAGTGGAACTCTCCCATCACCGGAAACCACGGGGCTCCGTCCTTGAGCAAATAGCGGCTGTTCGCGGAAAGCGTGTGTCCGTCAGGAGTTCGCTCTCCAATGGCGAAGGGAAGAGGCGTGGGAGCAGCGGCGGGCCGGCTCACGTCGATGAGTAAGGATGAATCCGTATCCTGGCAGATTCCTCTGGTCGGCGTGGAACACAAGAAGCCCAGGGCAGTCAGTAAAGCAAACGTCATGCTTCGCATGGAACGTCTTACTTTACCGGCAGAGGGGGCGTTTGCCATCCGACTAAGGTCGTAGAGCGGCCGCGCGGGATTTAGCAGGTTTGCAGGTGCTTGCCGAACCGCGACGGCGACGGATCGGGGACCCCGTTACAGGTGTTCTAATCCGCGTTGCAGGGCAACGATGACCGCCTGCGTCCGGTCACTGACCTCCAACCGCGCCAGGATCACGCTGACATGGCATTTCACCGTCGCCTCGGTGATGCCCAGCGCGCTGGCAATCTCTTTGTTGCTCTTCCCGCGCACCATGGAGGAAAGAACTTCGCGCTCGCGCGGGCTCAGCTCCGAGTTCGGAGTGCGGTCGGCCAGACTGCGCATGATGGGGGGAGGCAGGAATCGCGATCCCGAATGCACCCGGCGCAACGCGTCCACCAGCGTTTCATGCGACATGCCCTTGATCAGATAGCCCAGCGCGCCGGCGGCCAGGGCCTGATGAATGTCCTCGTCGCCTTCATACGTTGTCAGCACCACACAACGGGCGTGAGGATCTTCGTGCCGGATAGCGCGGATCGCTTCCAGACCGCTCATTCCCGGCAAACGCAGATCCATCAGGGTGACGTCGGGACGATGCTTCTTGAACATAGCCACGGCTTCCTCTCCCGTGCCCGCCTGCGCGCAAACCCACATGTCCGATCGCGCGCCGATGATCGCGGCGATGCCCAGACGCATGATGGAATGGTCGTCGACAACAAGGACGCCGATTTTTTGAGCGTGGCTCATGCTTTCGGAATTGCCGGGTGCCTCCGCGTGCTCAAGGCGCGCACGGGAACCTCCACGGACAGCGCCGTTCCATCGCCCGGCGCGGTCTTCACCTCGAAGTGGCCGCCCACTCCTTCCACGCGCTCGCGCATCCCCACCAGGCCGAAATGCCCGTCGTCCGCGGTGAAAGCTTCCTTGAAATTGAAGCCGCGGCCGTCGTCGACCACCAGCAGACGAACGCTTCCGGCCTCGAAATGCACACCCACGCGCACCGCCTGTGGCTGAGCGTGGCGCACCGCGTTGGAAACGGCCTCCCGCGCAACCATAAGTACGACATGAGCCACCGTGTCGTCAAGAGCCACCGGCCGGCCGGACGCCTCAAACTGCACCGGCACGTGAGAAACCTGGCTCATCTGCCGGGTCATTTGATCGAGCAACGGGCTGAGTGCGGGAGGATCGGTCCCTTTCTCGCGCAGATCCCATACTGCCCGCCGCGCTTCGTTAATCGTCTCCCGCACCTGGCTCCGCGCCGAATCGAGCAGCGCGCGGCCCGGCCCGGATTCGTCCAGGTCGAGTGACGCAACCGCTTCCAGCAGCGCCGAAGTACTGGTGCAACCCTGAATCACCGTGTCGTGCATCTCCCGCGCGATCCGATTTCTTTCTTCCAGCACGGCTTCGAACCGCTGGTGCACCTGGCTCAATCGAAATCGATACGCGCTCAATACCAGGGCCAGAAGCACCGCGCTGCACAAACCCAGAAACCATCCAGTCCTGTAAATGTGCGGCCGCCAGTCGATTCCCAGCGAGGCCTGGGTGGCCTTATCCGGCATGTTCATCTCGAATGCCTGCACTCGGAATCGATACTCTCCGGGCGGCAAATTCGTATAGTTGGCCACCCGGCTGTTCAGCGGCTCGGTCCAATCGTGATCGAAGTTTTCCAGCATGTAGCGGAAGCGAATGCGTTCCTGGGACCGCAGCCGAATGGCACTGTACTCGATCTGCAGCTTGCCTCCTCCCGGCGGGATCACCAGTTGACCGGTAACCGGCTTTTCGCGGCCGTCCACCAGCACCTGCTCGATCACCACCTGCGGCAGATCGCCTGGACGCGTCTGATCGGGCAGAATGCGCACCGGTCCGCGATTGCTGGGAAACCACAATTCGCCGCTCGGCGTCAGGCACCCGGCGGGCTGCGTGCCGCCGTGCATCTGCGTCGCCTCAACGCCATCGGACAAACCGTAAAGGGTCACCGCCGGATGAAAGTCCGGGTGCTCCGCCAGCCAGTCCAGATCGCGCCGGGCCACCGAAGAGATGCCATTCGGCCCGCTCATCCAGAATGTGCCGCGCGCATCTTCGAGAATCTGATAAATGCTGTTGCTGGCAAGCCCCTGGGCGCTGTCGAATGACGTCAACTTCCCGGCGCGCCAGCGAATCAGCCCGCCTCCGCGCGTCCCGAACCACAAGCCCCCGTCGCGATCCTCGTGAATGGTCCACACCTTCTCGGTGCGAAGGCGCTCCGTGACCTGGTCATGAAGAAAGCTTCCATTGCGCCAATGGCTCACCCCGCGATCAGTTCCAATCCACAGATCGCCACGGCTGTCCTCCATCAGCGTTCGAATGCTGAAGTAACAAAGGCCGTCGGCCATCATATAGCTGGTAATCGCGCCGTCGTGCCACCGGTTGACGCCCTCATCGGTGCCAATCCAGATGCTTCCGTCCCGGCTCTCGAGAAAAGCGCGAATGAAGTCGTTCGTCAGGCCGGTGTGCCGGGTGTAGTGATCCTGGATCCCGCCTTTCGATCGGAACGCGCCGTGGCCGTCCGTGCCCACCCACAGCGCGCCGGAGCTGTCGCGAAGAACATTGCGAACGCGAATGCCGGGGCCCGGCGAGGCGATCCGCTCCGAATCGTCGCGTCGCGGATTAATGCGATACAACTGCGTGCTGGCCACAAACAACGAGCCGTCGCGATCGGGATATATCGTTCCGAAGTCCGCATTCGGGGCGTCGGGCAGTGGGAACGTGCTCATTGCCGTCCGGCTCAGCCGCAACAGACCCGTTTGCATGCCTGCCCAGAAATTCTGTTCGCTGTCCTCGAACAAAGCCAGCACCGTGCTGCTCGGTGGATCGTCGGAAGTAGTCACGCGCGTGAATCGCCCATCGCGAAGGCGCAGCAATCCGCCGCCAATCGTGCCCACCCATAGCGTGCCCGCGGTGTCTTCCCGCAGAACTCGAACCGTGCTCGAGATTTCCGGAATTTTTTCGAAAGGCCCGCTCTCGTGGCCCGCGCGCCGCCGCTGCAGCCCCGATACGGTGCCCACCCAAAGTGTACCGTCCCTGGTTTCCAGAATGGATTTTACCCGCGTGGCGCTCGGATAGCCTTCCAGCAGATATTCCTTGCACTCGTCCCCCTGAATCATCAGGAGCCTGGAACCGCCCACCCACAAGCGGCCTTCGCGGTCCTGGTGGATGCCGTGCACGGCCAGCGCGGGCACTGTGCCGCTCTCGTCCTTGCGGATGAAGCGCCCACCGGAGAACTCAAACAACCCATCGTCCGTCCCCGCCCACAACGTTCCCGCGCGGTCTTCATAAACGGCCCTCACAAAGCCGTTGGTCAGACCATCCGCGGCGGAGTACGCCCGGAAGACGCCGTTCTGATAGCGCACCAAACCGCCGCCGTCCGTGCCCGCCCACAAGCTTCCGTCGCGCGCAACGGTGAGGCAGAAAATGCTGTCCTCATGAATCTCCGGCGTGTTTTCGCGATCAAACGCCACAAATCTTGCGCCATCGAATCGCACCAGCCCGCCGCTGGTCCCGATCCAAAGGTAGTGGTCGGGCGTCTGCGCAAACGCCTGCACGGTGTTTTCCGGGAGCCCGTCCTGGGTCTGCCAGACACGGCGGGTGTAGCCATCCGGCAGGGTACGCTGGGCGACCGCATCAAGCCGCGCGGCAAGCAGGAAAGCGAATGCACACACCCAAATGGAGCGATACATTTCGGCTGAGCACATCCTAACATTATTAAGACGGCGGCAAGCAACGCCGCGGCGCGCCGGCTACCGTTGAATGCGTCCGGAGCCGCCGCGCGCGAATGCCTGCACCTGGTCCAGGCTCACCATGGTGGTGTCGCCCGGCGTGCTGGTCAGCAGCGCGCCGTGTGCCCAGCCCAGACGGAGCGCCTGTTCGCTCGATTCGCCGGCCAGCAACCCATAGAAGAAGCCCGCCGCGAATCCGTCGCCCCCGCCCACGCGATCCAGAACATCCAGTTCCACCGTCGGGGTCGCGGTGCTCTCGCCGTTCACCCAGGCGACCGCTCCCCAGGTGTGCCGGTTGGCCGAGTGTACTTCCCGCAGCGTCGTTGCCACCACCCGAATGCGCGGATGCCGTTGCACCACCCGTTCAATCATGCCGAGGAACGCGCGCGGATCGAGCTTCGAATCTCCCTTAATCTCCGGCCCGGCAACTCCCAGGCCTTTCTGTAAATCTTCTTCATTGCCCACCAGCACGTCCACGTTTTCGACAATGCGCGTCATGGTTTCCACCGCGCGCTCCTGGCCGCCCCAGCGGTTCCACAGCTTCTCGCGGTAATTCATGTCGAAAGACACCACCGCGCCCACGCGCCTCGCCGCCTGCATCGCTTCGACAATCAATTCGCCCGTGGTAGGCGAGAGCGCGGCGAAGATGCCGCCGCTGTGAAACCAGCGCACCCCGCCCCCGAAGATCGCGTCCCAGTCGAAGTCGCCAGGCTTCAATTGGGCGGCAGCCTCGTTCGAGCGGTTGTAGAACACCACCGGCGCGCGCGCTCCTTGTCCGCGGTCGCTGTAGACCGCGGCCATGTTGGGACCGTCCACGCCGTTGTGGCGGAACCTCTTGTAGATTCCCTTCACGCCCATCCCGCGCACCCGCGTGGCAATCAGGTCGCCAATAGGGTATTCCACCATCGCGGAGACGACAGCAGTCTCCAGGCCGAAGCAATCCGCCAGGTTCGCCGCGCAGTTGTATTCGCCCCCGCTGACGTGAATCTGGCACTCGGTGGCCTTGCGAAAAGGCACCACGCCCGGGTCGAGCCGATGCACCAGAGCGCCCAGCGATACGAAGTCGAACGCGCCGCTTTTCGGAATATGCAAGCCGTGATCCATGAGTTCTGTTTGCATTACATCACAGCGCGCGCATTGACTCATCCACGCCGCCACGCTTATAGTCTGGTTGATGCCGATGAATCTGGATCTGAAGAATCGAGTCGCCGTGGTTGTCGGGGGCACGTCCGGCCTGGGGCGCACCATCGCCCTGGCCCTGGCCGATGCGGGCGCCGACGTCGTCCCCACGGGGCGTCGTGCCGAACTCGTCGATGTGGTCTGCGCGGAAGTGGAAAAAACCGGGCGAGCCACACTGCGGGTGCCCGTCGACGTGGAATCGCGCGCCTCGGTGGACAGCCTTCGGGACGCCGTATTGGGCCGCTTCAGTGGAGTGGATATTCTGGTGAACGCGGCGGGCCGTATCGCGAAAACACCGGCCAGCGCCATCAGCGAGACCGAATGGGACGGCATCCTGAACACCAATCTGACCGGCATGCTGCGGGCCTGCCAGTCCTTCTATGAGCCGCTCAAGCGCAGCGGCCGCGGGCGCATCGTGAACATCGCCTCGCTGAATTCGTTCGTGAGTCTCACCGGCGTGGCGGCCTACGCGGCCTCGAAAGGCGCAGTGCTGACGCTCACCCGAAGTCTGGCCGTCGAATGGGCGCCCGACGGCATCAATGTGAACGCAATTGCGCCCGGAGTCTTTCGAACCGACCTCAACCGGAAGCTGCTGGACGAAACCGAGCGCGGACGCGAGCTATTGTTGCGCACTCCCATGCGCCGTTTTGGCCGGCCCGAAGAACTGGTGGGCGCGGCCATCTTATTGGCGTCGGAGGCGGCAAGCTTCATCACCGGCCAGTGCATCGTCGTGGACGGCGGCTTCCTGGCGTCCGGAGTCAACACCTGACGGCCGATGTGCACTGCTCCGCGGCGCCCGGGCTACAAGATTGTAATGCCATTGAAATTCAAGGTTATCGACTCCTGTGCCGCCTCAGGACGCCCGCTGGAGGTTGCGTATGAGCTGAGACTGACGTTGTTCATCCGGTAACCCAGCATTGCCACTTCGTCGCTACCCTTTCTTTGCACGACCAGGATGAACACCGTCCCGATGTTTGTTCCCTCGGAAGCCGCCTGAGCCAACTTGGAGGAACTGGCGCTCATCACCCTCGTAACAATAATGGACGTTGTTCTCGTTTTTGTTGACGGTCTTGTTGCCCCTCCCTGGGAAGCTCCCTCGTTGCCAAACGAGAAGGAAGTAATCTCGCTCCACTTTTCCTTCCCCCGGATCACATTGCCAGGGAGGAGTAACTGGTATACTCCATCGATGCGAATTAAGCTCCTGGTGGTCACCTCGCCCCCTTGAAGAACCTAATTGTATACCAGCCGGGCCCGATTGCCGCGCGCACGCGACAGTCCTGCACGTGGCCAGCGCAAGTAACCAGGTGACGCGCTGTGGGGCAGGGCCATGCCCTGCCGAATCTTGTCTAACGTGGCGCGGATGCACCGGCTCCGAGGCGCCCCGGCTACGTGAATTGAATGCGGCTGAAATCCAGCGACATCGACTCTTCTGGCGCGCCAACACGCCCGCCGGAGACTTCGTATGAACTGATAATGACGTTGCTCATCTGGAGGCCCCGAACGGCCACTTCCGCGTTACCTTTTTTCACTACCACCTCAATGAACACGGTCCCGATGTTTGTTCCGTCCTGAGAGGTCTGAGCCAACTTCATGGAGGTGGCGCTCGCCGCCCTTGTAACAATAATGGAAGTTGGTCTCGTTTTTGACTGGCCTCCTCCCCTCCTACGGAAATATGGGGGGAACCAAACGCGAAGGAGGTGATCTCGCTCCATTTTTGCCTGGAGTGAATCACATTGCCCGGGAGCAGCAACTGGTATGCTCCGTCGATGCGCATCAAGTACCTGTCGGCCATCTCGCCTCCTTAAGAGAACCTCGATTGTATACCAGGCAGGCCCAATTGCTGCGCACCCGGCAGTGCCGAACCGCGACATCTAGCCCGGAGGTGCGTGGCTCTTTCTCCGCTCAACCGCGGACGCTGACATCCAGCAGAAGGTCGTTGACCGCCTTATCGAACGGAGGGCGCGAGGCCAGCGCCTGGAGGGGTCCGCCGTCGTCAATGTCCCGTGAGATGCGCTTTTCAATGAACAGAGTTTTTCCACGGAATGCGCTTCTCAAGTGCTCCATGGCTTGCTCGAAATGGCCCGGACCGCGAAGCGCGCTGGTGCAGGCCAGCTCATAGCGGATTTCCGCCAGCAGCGCAGTATCGGCGTGGGCCAGTAACAGCGCATTGCGAAGCAGATCTTCCGCCTCGTCCAGACGCCCCGTGGCGCGATTGATCACTGCCAGGTTGTATTTCGCCCGGCCGGATTTCACCGGATCCGGGGAGTTGCCGGGCTCGCAGGCCGCCGGCTTTTCCTCGGGAAACGCCTCCGGAAACTCGGGTTCGGCAGCGATACCGGGCACCAGAGCATTCGCGCGGCCCCGATAAAAGCGCGCCCGCTGAGGTTCGCCCTGGCCCTGCCCCAGCGCCAGGTCGCGGTACACCGGGGCCAGCAGCGATGCGTGGTCGGACCCGGCCAACACCGCGAGGGCCGTCAAGGCTTGCTCGGCGTCGGAAATCTCAAACGATGCCTCGGGGCCCGCGTCGCGCAAACGCTCCGCGTGGGTCATGGGTTGGTCGACGGTGGCCGCGCTTTCCATCGGTGGAGCAACGGCTGCGGGCTCCGCGCGAGAATGCCGTCCGAGGAGTTCCTCCACTCGCCCGCTGTTGACGGCGGCCCGCTCCAGCGCCCGTTCCGCCTGCTCCCGAATCTCGCGCAGGTTTCCCGCCAGCTTTGCGAAGTCGCCGTGAATCGTGTCCACGGCTCTCCTGCAGTCGCGTTCATGCCGCTCCGCCGCGAAATGGCCAAGCAAGACAAAAGCGATTGCGTATACACCCGAAACAACCAGTAGAAGGGCCACCAGCTTCGCCTGGCGTTCCATCTGTACGTCATAAAGATCGATCTTGTCGTTCAAGAGCTGGGAACGCGCATCAAGGTGAGTGCTCTGGCCGATGAAAGGAAGGTAATCCCAGGGATGAGCGCTAAACGATAAATACAGACCAGGGAGCAGCACGGCCAGGGAAGCCGCCGACAGAAGGACGAATGTGATCCGGCGTAGCAACACGCGATCCGACACACCTCGCCCTAACATTGTATGGAGAAGACCAGCCGGGCCGAGTGGTACCTGCGTCCTGAACAGTACGGTGGCACGAAGGCCTACTCGGTTCAGCGGTCCCGGCACTTACTCCGGCGCACCGGCAACGAACCGGCCGACCCCGAGAACCGCCCTTCCCGGGCCGGGGGCCGGGTTCAAGGCGGAGTTCGCCGGTTGTGCTGGCACAACGCATGCTTCTACTTATGGTTGGTCCTCGGTCTTACTTGACCAACCGAGACGATTCAAGAACAATGCCGAATGTTTTGCTCCTATAAGGCGAATTCGTCAGACGAGGACCCCACGCGGCTACTATTACAAAGGGGCTACCAACTTGCACGGATACCTCACAAGCACGCTACAGACGCCATGCCGACGCCGAATGGACATTCATACCAGAAGTCAGTTTGACTCCCAACGAGCGTCTCCGTCTTCGATGCCCACTTACTCTCTGGAACCCGCGTGATGGCACCGTAGCACGTACCACAACCGAAGAAGTCAGCTGGCATGGTTTCTCGTGCTTATGCAATGAGTCCTTTCTCCCGGGCGATGAGCTTATAGGCCACGCTGGAGATCGCCCTGCGGATCCTCGGGCGGGAATCGGGCAGTGTCCCTGATCCTGCAGTGCAACGTGAGTGTGGTAGACGCGGCAAGAAGACCCGGAGTTTCGGGATATCATGCCACATTAACAACTACGTGGTGTTGGATGCTTCTGGATCTGGCCGATCCGGAGAATCTTTAGACTCGGAAGCGCCTAACCAGCCAGAGAGAAGTGCACGGATCCGGGCGTCACGCCACACGCCAAGCAGGGGACCATGTTATCCGCAAATCCCCCACTTACTGAGAGGCCTGGCGCTGGTTCTGAACCGGGGGAGCCGTGTACCCCTTGGAAAACATGGCTTTCTTAGCTCGCGAAAGAAACGAAAAAGATCGCTTTCGTATCGACAGCGGTAAGTACGCGTATAAATGGTGCAACATGGCGACAGAAATTGCCAGGGCGAATCGAGGATATGCTCTTCCATGCCGTTTGACGATGCGCAGCGCGGAGTGCGTATTCTTCTTCTGCTGGGAGAATGAGCCGCCGCCGCGCCACAGCGTGTAACAAGTGAACTCCTCGGGAAAGTTGTAGAGTTTCCCGCAGTGTCCCAGCTTCAGGAAAACGTCCCAGTCCTGAAAGCCGCTCAGAGATTCGTCATAGCGCCCGCATTGGTCAACCACCGCGCGACGGAACATCGCCGTGGAGTGGGCGATCGGGTTGTGCAGCAAAGCCCATCGCTTGAGGTCGCCGTCGTTCTGGCGCTTGAGATAGCGCAGCTTTTCCTGGCCTGTTTCATCCATCACAATCATGCCGCCGCCGCAAGCGACATAATCGGGGTTTTCGTCGAGAAAACGGACCTGCTTGCTCAGCTTGTCCAGTGAAACCCAATAGTCGTCGTCATCGAGTATGGCGACATACTCGCCACGGGCATGCGCCAGACCAAAATTCGTGGCGTTCGCGATGTTCCCGCCTTTGCTGCGCCGGAAATACCGGATTCGCGGATCATGGCTGTGCTGCTCTTGCATGATCGTGGCGGTCAACTCATGCGGACCGTCATGGACGACGATTAACTCCCAGTCCGTGAAATCCTGGTCCAGAACACTCCGGATCGCGCGCCCAATGAACTGCGGCCGGTCATAAGTGAGCGTCAGGACACTTACCCGCACAACGGGGGCTTCGCGCCGTGATATGGGCTCTGGGACGTCGCTCATGGCTAAACGCCATGCGGAAAGCACTTGAGTAGCCGATGCGCGTGGCCTTCACGCCGCAAAGGAGAACCGGGAACGATCCCGGCGGAAGACTTCAGATCGTTTCCTTTTAAGCAAAGATTCGGGAATACAGGTGGCTGGAACCGACGCCTTCGGGCAGCCGTCTGCCTGAAACCATCGTGACGTGATCGACAGGAGTGGAAGCGCAGTTGCTTCAACGCTCGGGTGGGGAGCGGTGGCGCCCTCATCGCCGTAGCTTTGGCTCGGCAGCAATGAGTTCGGAGGAGCGATGCGTGAACGCGGTATTCCGCCAGGCGGGCGGTTCAGAGTCGGCTTGGTTGGCGCGGGTTACGTAAGTACGTATCACATCCGCGCATTGCAATCCCTGAGTGATGTTGAAGTTGTCGCAATCGCGGACTCGAACACAGACCGGGCCGGGCAAGTAGCCGCAAAATTCAAGATCCCCGCTGTCTACGGCAGCCTCGCTGAGATGGCGGCGGCCAAGCCCGACGTGATCCACATACTCACGCCCCCGGCCTCGCATTGCCCTCTGACTCTGGAAGCGTTGGACATGGGGTGCCACGTGTTTGTGGAAAAACCCATGGCGGAAGCGTCCGCGGATTGCGATCGAATGATCAGCCGGGCCCGCGCGGTGGGGCGGGTGCTCTCCGTGAATCATTCCGCGCGCATGGATCCCATCGTCCTGCATGCCCTCGAACTGGTGAAGAACGGCGCTTGCGGAGAGATTCTGGCGGTGGATTTCTTCCGGAGCTCCGATTATCCGCCCTACCCAGGCGGACCCGTTCCGCCCGCCTACAAAGAAGGCGCTTACCCGTTCCAGGATCTCGGAGTGCACGGCCTCTATCTGCTCGAAGCCTTTCTCGGCAAGATTCAGAACATGGATGTGCGCTATTCGTCCACGGGCCGCGACCCGAATCTGTTCTTTGACCAGTGGCGGGTGCTCGCCGAGTGCGAAAAGGGCACCGGCCAGATCTACCTGTCGTGGACGGCTCGTCCGATGCAGAATCAACTGGTCATCCAGGGCACGCGCGGCATCATAACCGTCGATTGTTTTCTGCAGACGTGCATCGTCCGAAAGAAATTGCCCATACCGAGATTTGTAGACCTCGTGGCCGGCACCATGGCGACATCGGCTCGCCTCCTGTGCAAAGTCCCGTTGAACGTCGTTCGATTCGTCACCGGAAAGCTCCTGCCCTCTCCCGGCATCCACGTGTCCGTTTGCGCGTTCTATGAAGCCCTGGCGAAGGGCGCCCCGCCGCCGGTTGACGCCGGCGAAGGCAGAAGAATGATCTCCCTGCTGGAAGAGGTCTCTCCCGGCGCCAACGCCGCGCGTGACCGGGAACTGGGACTTGGAGAGTCGGTTCCGCCTGCGCGCATTCTGGTGACTGGCGCTAGCGGATTCGTGGGCCGGGCGCTGATGAAAAGGTTGCGGCTGGGCGGCGAACCCATACGCGTTCTGGTCCGGCGGCCGAATGAAGCCTTCGCGAAAGATCCGCTGATCCATCAGGTCTGCGGCGATCTGGGAGATCCCGAAGCCGTCGACCGGGCCGTGCGTGGCGTCAGCGTTGTCTATCACGTTGGCGCGGCCATGCGCGGGGGCGGCGCCGATTTTGAGCGGGGCACGGTCTGGGGGGCGAAAAACATCGTCTCCGCCTGCGTGCGCCATGGCGTCACGAAACTCGTGTACGTCAGTTCCATGACCGTTCTCGACCACGCCGGGCACCGCGCCGGAACGCCGGTATCCGAATCATCTCCTCTGGAGCCCCATGCGGACCAACGCGGTTTCTACACGCAGACAAAACTGGAAGCGGAGAAGATCGTTTTGGACGCGGTGCGCGACCAGGGCCTTCCCGCGGTCATCCTGCGCCCCGGCCAGATTTTCGGGACAGGCGCCGAGAAGGTTGCTCCCTCCGGGACCATCGCCATCGCCGGCCGCTGGATCGTGGTGGGGTCCGGCAAGTTACAGCTTCCGCTGGTTTATGTGGAGGATGTTGTCGACGCGCTCCTGATGGCCGGCGAACGGGACGGCGTCACCGGGTCGGTCTTCCATCTTGTCGACCCCGCAGTGGTAATCCAGAACGAATACCTCGATCGGTGCCGCAACGTCCCCGGCAACAACGTCCGCATTCTCCATGTAGCCCGTCCGTTCCTGAACGCCGCGGCGATCCTGGCCGAAGTGCTGTGCGGCGTCCTCCGGCGCAAAGCGCCCCTCTCGCGATACCGGTTGCGATCGGCCCGCCCGCTGTCACCCTGTGATTGTTCCGCGGCACGCGAAAAACTGGGATGGATTCCACGAGTCGGGACGCGCGAAGGATTGCTCCGGGTGTTCGAGCACCGCGAAGAACCGCCAGCTGTGGATGCCGATGCGGAAGCGCCGGAACTTACCATGGCCGGGCCGGGATGCTGAAGCGCTCAGGCGCTCACCGGGCGGCGCCTGCGACATCCTCCGCGCGAAGTTGCAAGAGCCACTGATGGTTCCGGAGATACTCCACCGTACGCAGCACGGCTTCGCGGATACCCAGCCGGGGAGTCCAGCCCAATGCGCGAATGGAGCTGCAATCCAGGAAGATGAAGGGGCTGTCACCCACCCATCCTCTCTCGCCGCCGGCGTAGACAAACCGCGGTTTCAGACTCAGACAATCGCAGATCCACCCAGCGGAATCGTCCACCTGACAGTATTCGTCACTTCCCAGATTAAATATGTTCACCTTCGCGCCGACCTTGTCGATGGCCAGTAACATCGCGTCGATGCAATCCTGCACGTACATATACGACTTACGCTGTTTGCCGTTGCCCAGGATGTGCAGTACGTCCGGATGTTCGAGCAACTGCTTGAGAAAGTCGAACACATGACCGTGCGAATAGCGCTCTCCCAGTACCGAAACGAAGCGGAAGATATAAGCCTGCATATCGAACGCTTCACAATACGCCTGAATCAGCCCTTCCGCCGCTACTTTCGACGCCCCGTAGAAGGACGTCTGAACCGGGAAGGGGCATGTTTCCGGGGTTGGAAATACGCTGGGCTCGCCGTACACGGAGCCGGTGGACGAAAACGCAATCCGCGGCACCCCGCTTTCGTGCATCGATTCCAACACGTTCCACGTAGCGATGGCGTTCTGCTCCAGGTCTCTGCGCCGATGACTGGTTCCATGACGCACGTCGGCATTGGCGGCGAGATGAAACACAAAATCAACTCCGGCCATGGCGCGCTCCAGCGCATCGCGGTCGAGCAGGTCGGCGCGGACCAGACGATAGGCCGGGCACTGCATCGCCCCTTCGATAAACCTCTCCTGCCCCGTAGAGAAGTTGTCGTAGCCAACCACCGAATGGCCGCGCTCCAGCAGCCGGTCCGCAAGGTTGCTTCCCACGAAGCCGGCGGCCCCAGTTACGAGAAAGTTCAAGTAATCCCCTTCCTGTTAATTCCGCTATCTTGAGTCACCATTGCAGTTGGCCAGCCAGTCGAACGCAGGTAACGGCACCACGCTTGCGGTTGTTCTTCCGGAGACCTACACGATGATTATCACTCGCAGCCCCCTGCGAATTACTTTGGGCGGTGGAGGGACAGATTTGCCCTCGTATTACCGCAACCACGGCGGTTTCCTGATCGCGGCGGCGCTCGATAAGTACGTGTATGTCACTCTGCATCAACCATTCAGCGAAGACATCATTCTGAAGTACTCCAGTATGGAGACCGCGCGGACGCTGGATGAGGTTCAGCATCCCATTATTCGGGAAGCTCTGAAGCTTGTCGGGGTACCCAACCGAATCGAGATCGCCAGTATGGCGGACATACCGTCCGGAACGGGGCTGGGATCTTCCGGCAGCTTCACCACGGCGCTGCTCCGGGCGCTGCACATGCTCAAGAAGAACGCAGTAACACCCGCCGGACTTGCCGAGCAGGCCTGCCATGTCGAGCTGGATCTTCTGAAAGAGCCGATCGGCAAGCAGGACCAATACGTTGCCGCGTTCGGGGGACTCAACTGTTTTGCCTTTTGTCCCAATGGCCAGGTGGAAGTTACTCCTTTGCAGATACCGCCCGAGGCGCTCCATAACCTGGAAGACAATCTGCTGCTTCTCTTTACCGGTTTCAGCCGGAAGGCGGCGGACATCCTGAAGGATCAAGATACGCGCAGCCGCCAGGACGATCCGCAAATGGTCCAAAACCTGCATTTCCTGAAGCAACTCGGGTACGAGAGCAAGAGCGCCTTGGAAAAGGGGGATCTGCGCGGGTTCGCCGAGCTAATGCACGTCCACTGGGAGCACAAGAAGGCGCGGTCGAAGGGCATGTCGAACTCGCGGATCGACGAGTGCTACGAGTTTGCCCGAGCCAACGGCGCTCTGGGAGGCAAGCTAATCGGCGCCGGCGGAGGCGGGTTCCTGATGTTTTACACCGAGGATAAGACGCGCCTGCGGCATGCAATGCTCGACGAGGGTCTGCAGGAAACCCGTTTCCGGTTCGATTTCGAAGGGACACGCGTAGTGGCGCAGTCGTAATTGGAGCAGGAGCAGAGGGGAATCTTATATGAGCTTCGTTCAGCAGTATCTCATGGAGGCAGGGCAGATTATTAACCAGCTTCCGGTGAACGCAATCGACCGCATGGCATCCCTGCTCGCCGAGACGCGGCGGTCGGGCGGACGCCTCTTCATTCTCGGCGTCGGAGGAAGCGCGGCGAACGCTTCCCACGCGGTGAACGATTTTCGCAAAATCGCCGGGTTCGAAGCCTATGCCCCCACGGACAACGTCTCCGAACTGACGGCCCGCACCAACGATGAAGGCTGGACCACGGTTTTCGAAAGCTGGCTGCGCGGCAGCAGGCTCCGCGCCGCCGATGCGCTGCTGATTCTTTCGGTGGGCGGCGGAGATCTGGAAAAGAACGTCAGCCCGAATCTTGTAACCGCGCTGCAATACGCCCGCGCGACAGGCTCGACCATTCTCGGCATCGTGGGGAGGGACGGCGGTTATACCGCAAAGGTAGCCGACGCCTGCGCCATCATACCCACCGTGAACCCGGCCCATATAACGCCCCATTCCGAGGCCTTTCAGGCGGTTGTGTGGCATCTGCTGGTTTCGCATCCGGCTCTGAAGCGGGTAGAGACCCGGTGGGAATCGGTGCAGCCCGCGGCAGCATCCGACAACAAAGGTCAATTGCCTTTAGTAAGTGCGACCGCGGTGATTTGAGGGAGTAAGTGCGCTGCCGCAATCACCGCTCCTGGCACGCGGATTGCTTAGAACCGGTCTAAGCCGCGTTGTTTTCCATACGCCGCCAGAGGTATGCCGTGAAGCCGCTCACTGATCTGCGAGTCAAGTTGTTTGCTGACGGCGCTGAAAAAAGCGCCATGCTCCAACTCTATAAGAACCCGGCGATCCAGGGGTTCACAACGAATCCCACCCTGATGCGAAAAGCCGGAATTACGAATTACGAAGCCTTCGCGCGGGACATTCTGGACTGCATCCCGGACCGGTCTTTGTCGTTGGAGGTCTTCGCCGACGACTTTGGCGAGATGGAACGGCAGGCCAAGAAGATCGCCAGCTGGGGCGAGAATGTCTACGTCAAGATCCCAATTACTAACACGCAGGGAGAATCCTCGGTAAACCTCATCTGCCGATTGGTTCATTCCGGCGTACGAGTGAACGCCACCGCGCTGCTGACTCTGGATCAGGTTCGCGATGTGAGTCTGGTGATGGCGGACGGGCCTCCCTGTTACGTCTCCGTGTTCGCGGGCCGCGTCGCCGACACCGGCCGGGACCCTGTGCCCATGATGTCGGCCGCGGTGGAGATGCTCCGCCCGTATGACAACATCGAGTTGATCTGGGCCAGCCCGCGAGAGTTGCTCAACGTCTTCCAGGCGGACGAGGTGGGCTGCCATATCCTCACCGCCACGAGCGACATCCTGAAAAAGCTGGGACTGATTGGCAAGGATCTTCACGAGTATTCCCGGGAAACCGTGCAGATGTTCTACGACGACGCCCGCCAGAGCGCGTACGTGGTGTGAAGGCAGAATGTTCCCGGCATCCGGCATCCGACGGGCTGTTCAGAAGCCTGGCACGAAACGTGCTCTGGTTATTCACCGCTGCCATGCAATGGCTCATTGATGGAAGAACCGCGACTGACAGACAATGCGGTAAGATTTCCGGCCCGTCCTGCGTGTTCGCCGTTCTGGCGATCATCCTGAATACGGCTTGTTCTGCCAGACCTCAGAGAGTGAGGAGGCAGAGTCCTCTGGGGGTCCCCTGGCTCGGACTGGATTCGATTTCGGTCGTATTCCACATACGCGAATGGCGTCGGCGGGCTGGGCTCCGATATCAATGTGGGGCCCAGCCACTTTGCGACTGGGCAAGCACGCAGGAGAACTCGGACTGTTCCATTAATCTACACCGGCTCTTATATGCGGGACATTCATTCGCGTCTTTAAGCGGACTAAGCGACCAGCTTTCCATCAATGTTGACCGGCATCGTTCGGGAGCCGCTGGGACTTTCGTCTTTCAGCGGCAGCCAACATCGTGGATTTGAATCAGCTTCCGTTCTCGCAGAGCTTCTCTTCCGCGCTAAGCGGAGTCACCCGCTTCGTTCACTGACATCACCAACGGCCTGCTGAGTGGCAATTCCGGCAATTCGCAGGTGCAATCTCTGCTGAACGGCACTCAGGCACTGGTCTCACCGACATTCTTCTCTACGGCGGCCGCGCCTTTAGCTCTTCCGCCGAAATCTCATTGGGATACAACATTTCACCGCGGACGTCTATCTGGGTCAGCGCCAGCGGGTCTCGGACGCAGCGATTGTCTCAGGATACCGGCGACGCTTCAGCCGATGCCGCTTCCATACTGTTCCAAACCACCCTGGCTAATGCGGGAATAACTATTTCCCATTCCCTGAATCCACGAACGGAGTCAGCTTCGGAGCCCAGAGTACGCGCACGTTCTTAGTTTTTCAGGGAGCCTATTACAGCTCGGGACGGCATCTGTGAGCCGGGTGCTTAACCAACGTTGGTTCATCAACGCTGGCGGCGGCGGTGGTCTGACGACCCTGTTACGGCAAACATCGGCGACGGTACACAGTGTGTGGCAGATGGCACGGTCGGCTTCAAGATCGTACGAGCATACGTTTTTCGTAACGGGCAGTCGAGGTTTTACGGATAATTACGGGCTGGGCGCGGCCTCGATAGTTTCCGCGTCGGGCGGCTGGAGCTGGGCGCGTCCAGGGCGCAGTTGGCGCACCGGCGCCACTTTCACCCAGCAACGGATACTGGCATCGGCCTTCCCCGCTATCAACGCATGGCAAGCGGATGTCAACTTTCAACGCACGCTGAGCCAGCATACAACCATAAAGGCTGAATACGCGTACTTGCACCTTTCGGGAGGGCCCGTTCTGCTAAAGTCCCTCTCGCCCACGGGTGTCCGTCTGAGCGTGGTGTGGTCGCCCGAACTAAGTCTGCTACCCAGGTAACCGGCAGGCGGATAAGTCGCAGCCGCTCAGCAGCAGATCATTGGCTGACAACGACCGTATCGCTCGGCAGGAGTTCAACATTCTCCTCCATTTTCCTGCCCTTGATTACGTCGTCGTAGTTAAATGGAAAACGAGTAGTCGTTCCCCTCACATTCCGCAGGATATAAATCTTCTTGCGCTTAGCGTATTCACTCAAACCGCCAGCTTCGCCAATCGCCTGCAGAACCGTCATGCGATACGTGTAGGGGATTGGCCCTTCCTTCTTGACGGCGCCCATGACATAGATTTTCTTGCTGTTGATGGCAGTTACCACCACGGTAACATCCGCGTCATGGATCAACGGTGAAAGCTTATCGGAGATAACTTTCTGAGCCTGGATCGGCGTCATCCCCGCAACCTCGATCTCCTTTAGCAGCGGCAACGCTATCTTGCCGTCGGGGCGAACGACAACGCTGGGAACCGAGGCATCGGGCTCCTTCCACACGGAGATCTCCAGGATGTCCCCCGCTCCAATAATGTATTCGCCCGCCGGATACTTATCCTGCTCTGTCGCTGGCGGCGGAGTTTGCATGACCGCCACTAATGCGAACCCGTCTTCCGGGCGCGCCGGAACGGAAGCCGCGAAGGCAAACCGATCTTGTGGAGATCCTGCCGCCACAGCTTCAAGGCTGAATGCCGCGGATCCCGTTAGAACCAAGATTCTAACCAGGTTATTCACTATTGGGTCCAGCATCCAGAATACCACGAGCCTCCACGGACATCGCCTCGAGATGTCGTTCTACACAACCCGCATCCGGAGTGTGCCGTACAGCAAGGCAATCGAGCAGAGCGCGGTCAGTACGGCCCACGAAAACGCCCGGCGTAAGTCCGTTCGGATCACGGGCCCAGATTGCCGGTTCGCAATCCAAATCAGCCCTACGCACATGCCCAGCAGTACATATAGTGTCACGACATACGTGCGGGAAAGAAACCATGCCGTCGCGAGATATCCGATGAGGGACAAGCGGAGTGCGACGGCCCATCTCCTCAGAACAACGTCAAACGAGTCGCGTGACGACAATCTATCCAAAAGTGCGTTGAGATCCAAAATCGTCGAAGCGATCAAAGCGAGCCATACAAGGTATCCAATTATCCCAAGCTCCGCGAAACATAAAACGAATGAATTATGCGCAGTCAATCCGGATTGGTCTTCGTTCATATTCCCAAACTGGCCATAACCTACACCGAACAGAGGGTTGCTTTTCCACATGGCAATTCCGTTCCCCCACGCTTCGACACGTCCGGCGGCGGAATCTTCGTGAACCGATAGCGTATTTCGAGTCAGAACGCCGCCGGCAAAAACAACTGTCAGCAACACCAGCGCAAGCACCATGCTCAACGTCGTCCCCAGTCGCTTGCGGACCAGGAACACTGCCATTGCCGCAAGACCCAGGAAGGCGCCGCGAGACTGAGCTCGGATGAGCGCGATTCCGAACAGTAAACTGGGGGCAACCACCAGAACGATGTTCCGCAGGATGGACTTATTGCGCCAGGCGGTCCAGATGAGAGGCAGGAGAATCAGCAGGAATTGGGAAAAATCGTTGGGATCGCGCAGGAAGCCGAGCCCACAGATTCGCTTGACAACAGGCTGTCCGGGTACTTGTTCCGTTATGGGCGGCCATTCATTGATGAACAAAGATCTTCCGAAGCCAGACTGATAGGCGATGAGGCCTGAAATAGCCATATAAATAGCGACAAGCACCAAACTTACCGATAGCAGCCGCAAGTGTCTGGTCGTCCGGATCGTCGCCGCACAGACAAAAAAGCGGCGGCTGCGGGAGCAAAACTGGCGAGCGCGACAAGCGTACCGCCAAACCAACCATGAACTATCGGCGATACGAGAACGACGAGGAAGAACCCGAGTAACAGCAGATTCTGCCGCGCGCCAAAGGGATATGAGTGCAACGCGATCGTTATCAGGCTTGCGATAACCGCGAGAACCGACACCCACATCACTGGCCTGTACGGCGCCAGCTCCGGCAAGGCGTCAGCCGGCGAAAGATGGGAGAGCGCGACAAATAACGTGGTAAGCAGCGCGGCCATTGTGTTGCCTTTTCGCGGTCACGGTCGACCGGTCAAACTCGGGTCACTCAAGGTTATCACTCAGCGGAAGTAAACACGTTGTCACTCAAGGGTCTCAGGCACGCTCGCACTGCACCTGCAATTGCCCCCGCGCGAGCCTGCGTTGAAGCTGAGTGGCCAAATGATCGGCATTCGATTGGTCAAACATGGTGGCATGGTCGCCCGGGACGATTTCGAGCTCGATATTCGGAATCAGCTTTTCCCATCCGAGCAGCGAATCCTGGGGATACCGTGCGAGGTCGGCCTCGGCTCTGAACAGAATGGTTCTGCCCGGGTACGGCTCCGGCCGGTATCCCCGAGCGGCCCAATAGAGAGGAGATTCTTCTCGGCCGGCCGAAGGCCGGTCGCCCACGCCCAGGCGGCTATGCAGTTCGTACCGCGCCAGCCAGGTCAGGCGCTGGACTCTCGCCGCAGCCTGGCGAAAGCGATCCGCCAGAGGCCGCGTTGACGCACTCCGGGACGTCCGCCGCCTGCTCAGGCCAGGCACCCGGCTCAAGGGAGAAAGTCCGGCCGCCGAACCTGCCGCCCGCGCCGGATTGAACACATCGAAAAGCACCAGCAGCCCAACCTCGTCTCCTTCGCGCACAAGCCGTTGTGCCAGATCATAAGCCACCATCCCGTACTTCAGGGACCAGCCACCAATAAAATAAGGCCCTTTGGGCTGAAGGCTGCGGAGCAACCGAACCAGTTCATCGGTCACGCCGCTCAAGTCTTGCGGAAGCGTCGGGCAATCGTGCGGAACCGGCAACCCGAGAAATGGCCGATCCGGCCCCATGCGCCGGGCCAGAGGGAGGAAACGCGGGCCGGCATCGACGCAGAAGAATGGAGTCCGGGATCCCAGCGGCTGAAGGGCTGCACACCCTGCGTACTTCAGCGGTGGGGCATCCGGCCAAAGCCGGCGCGCAAACTGCTCGACGGTGGGAGCTTCGAACAGATCCGTCATCCGCAGCTTCCGGCCGAATTCCTTGTCCACGCGCGCCAGCATGCGCGCTACCAGAAGCGAATTGCCTCCGAGTTCGAAGAAGTTATCGTGAATTCCGACCGCGGAGCGCTTCAGAAGAGAGCACCAGATGCGGCTTAAACGGAATTCGACCGGATCGCGATGTACGGCCGGCGTAGAACGAACCGGTTCCGGGCTTTCCGGAAGAGCCCGATGATCGAGCTTGCCATTCGGCAGCAGCGGCAGCTTGTTTATGAAAACGACCCTCGCCGGCAACATGTACCTTGGCAATTTGTTATTCAGCCAGACCATCGCATCCGCCGCCGAGACGCCGGACTGCGGCGCCACGGCCGCATATGCGACCAGTTGCGCGGCGCCGGAAACGGCCCGCACGGCGACGCGCGCCTGGCGAATCGCCGGATGTTTGACGAGGGCGGCCTCAATCTCCCCCGGCTCGATGCGGAAGCCGTTGAGCTTTATCTGTTCGTCGCGGCGGCCGGCAAACTCGATGACGCCGTCGGGCCGAAACCTTCCCAGATCGCCGGTCCGGTAGAGGCGTTCGCCGGATTCGCCGAACGGGTTGGATACGAATTTTTCGGCGGTCAACTCGGGTGCTCCAATGTACCCGAGCGCGAGCCCGTCGCCGCCGATCACAATCTCGCCAACAACGCCCACGGGCACCGGCTGCAACGCACCGTCCAGAATGAACACCTGAGTGTTCGCTATGGGGCGTCCGATTGGAACGGACCGGCTTTCGCCGGAAAAGTCCCTTGGGATTTTCCAGCAACATGCAAATGTGGTCGATTCGGTCGGGCCATAACCGTTAACCAACTCGGTTGACGGCAAAAGGTCGAGAGCCCGCCGCACGTGTGGCGGTGAAAGCGCCTCGCCGCCGGTTAATAGTTGTTTTATCGGATGTAATATCTCGGGCGCCTCGTCAATAAGCGCGTTAAACAAAGACGAGGTCAGCCAGAGTGTTGTCACCCGGTTGGCTCGGATCAACTCACCCAGTCTCGACGGAGCATAGTCTTCCCCTGCGTGGATGACACAACACCCTCCGTGCAGCAGAGGCCCCCAAATCTCGAAAGTCGACGCGTCAAAGGCGATCGGCGAAAGATGAAGGAACACCTCATTGGGCCCGAACCGCGCATAATCAGCCCCAAACAGCAGGCGGACGACGGCCCGGTGGGGAATCGCGACACCTTTTGGAGTCCCCTGTGAACCCGAGGTGTAGTTGATATACGCACAGGCGTCCAGCGAGCCGGACGACCTGGAGCCGCGCGCTGGGGCGGGCGGCAGCGGACGGTCCATTCGAATCACGGTAGCTGAACCAAAATCCGCCGCGGACGCCCGGCCATCGGCCAAAACGACTCGTACGGCGCTTTCGCGCAGCATGAGCGAAAGCCGCTCGGGAGATTCGCGCGGATCGATTGGCAGGTATCCTGCCCCCGCCTTCAGCGCTCCCAGGAATCCGGCGATCAGTTCCGTGGACCTTGCGCCACAAACGGCGACCGTGTCACCCGCCCGAACGCCAAGGTGTTCCAGCACCGCGGCAACCGCTTCGGAATGCGCATCCAGCTCGCCATACGTCACCGTTCGTTCATCGCAGACAAGGGCTGTGGCATTGGGCCGGCGCAGCGCCTGCTCGCGAAAGAGACCGTCAATCGTGGACGCGGGATATGGTTTTCGGGTGTCGTTCCAGCCGAGAAGCATCTGCTTCCGCTCGGAATCGGGAAGCATGCGCAAACTGCGGACGCGCTCATCAGGATTGGAGACAATCGACTCCAGTAATTCCTGAAAATACGCCATGAAGCGCCGCACCGTGGAGGCCTCGAAAAGGTCGGACGCATACTCCCAGGTTGTCCCGGGGCCGTCGCGGGTGAACGAAACCGACACCGTGAGATCGAATCGGGATACGTCGGGACTGATCGCGAGGGGGTGGACGGAAATGCCGGGAAGGTCTAATTCGGCTGAATCGTTCGCGACGAGCAAGGCTGCCTGGAATAACGGGTTGCAACTCAGGCTTCTATCGGGAGCGATCGCATCCACAACCTTGTCCAACGGAGCATCCTGATTCGAGTACGCGTCAACCGCAACCCGCCGGACGCGGCGAAGGAACTCGCGGAAAGTTGGGTTCTCGGTCAGATCCGCGCGAAATACCAGCGTGTTCACGAAGTGCCCAATAAGCGGTTCGGTCTCCAGTTCGGTGCGTCCTGAGACCGGGCACCCGACAGTAAGGTCCTCCTGTCCTGACAAGCGGGACAGGAACACCTGAAACGCGGCAAGGGCAAGCATGAAAATTGTCACGCCTTCGCCTCTCGCCAGTTTGCTCAATTGCTCTGCCAATGCGGCCGGTAGCGCGGCGCTCTCGGTGGCGCCACGAAAAGACATCTGCCGCGGCCGCGGGCGATCGTGCGGCAGATGCAGCAGCGCGGGTACGCCTGCCAACGCTGACGCCCAGTATTCGATCTGCGGGTCAAGAAAACCCGCAGCCAGCCGATCCCGCTCGTCCTCAGCCCAATCGGCATATTGCGACGACAGCTCGGGCAGCGGCGACGGACGGCCCTGTGAGAATGCCGCATAGAGCGCCGAGAGCTCGCCAGCAAGAACCCCCAGCGACCAGCCGTCGACAACGATGTGATGAGCAACAACAAGGAGCACGCGCTCCGAAGGAGCGCAACGGAACAGCGTTGCGCGAATCAGCGGGCATGCCGAAAGATCGAACGGCCGCTCGACCTCCGCCCTGGCGAGTTCGCCCAGCCGCCCGTGCTGCTGGTCCGGTGGGACCGCGGCAACATCGACCAGGGAGTGGGTCAGGCCTCCCGCGTTTTCCGTACGCTGGCGTGGACCGTCGGAAGTCAGGACAAACCGGGTACGCAAGGACTCGTGACGCCTCACCATCTCGCGCAGGCTCCTCTGCAGAGCTGCTTCGTCGAGGTTCCCGGCGAGATGCCAGGCGCAGGCGACGTTATAGGCGGGCGATTCGCGATCCAGCCGCTGGAGAAACCAGAGCCTTTCCTGACCTGATGACAGCAGGCGCAATCCAGAAGACCCCGGCGCGGCTTCCAGGCGGATCGATGCGAGGTGCTCCGTTCGCACCGTCATCAGATTGCAATCTCCTCTCGCATGCAAACCCACGCGCCACGCATATCCTCGCGGATCGAGGCACCCGCGGGAGGCGCGAATTGACGGACTTGCGAGAAGTTCATGCTGGATGTTGAAGACCTGCCCCTGAAAGTACCGTCCCGGCTACAAATCGATCCAAACCTGTTCACGCGGAAATATTCCAAAAAATCAGGAGGTGCCGCTACCCTCCCCCCCTCCACGCGGCCAACCGATAAGGCTCGGAGTAAGTCGAAACAGAACAGATTACAATACTTTCCTTTTAATGCCGGGCGATCTTCCCTCCGTTACTTTGTCCGCTCGACTTACCCCAACTCCTGACGGTCCCGAGCGTGACCCTGTTGCTGTCGGGAGTATGCAACTGATCCTCCACACTCGAGGCATTCGAGAGCGTAAGACACATTACGTTTCGGAGGGTGGTGATAACTGAGCTCGGCCTTGCCTCCGTCCCACCGCATAGGTTTCGCCTCTTTGCAGCGCCAGAAGCGAAGGCACCAGGATCGCCAGCGCGAGAAGTGAGAACGGAAACCCGCCATCTCGATGCAGCCATCCGAAATAGTACGAGTGATCGACGTAAACACTCAGGTAGGAGAGTGTGACAATGCGGACGGCGTTCTTGAATATCGCCACCAGGACGGTCAATAACGAAAGGCACACCCTTCCCGCAAGGGACCGGAGAAAAATGCGGCCGACCAGGATGCTGGCGATAAACAGAACCAGGGTTGAACGAATGCCGCTGCAACCCTCCGCGATCTCAAAGTGAGCGCCGCCCAACGAAAACTCAAGCCCCTGCCAAACCACGGGAAGGCCGGCCAGCTTGAACAAGACCTGCGTCACATCCGCGGAGGTTCTTTGCAGGGCGGCAACGGTTGTGTCCAACAGAAAGGTTGGCATTGGAATCATGAACAGGAGGAAGCACAATGGAAACGTTGCGGCGCGAAGGGCTTTCACTCCGTAACAAAGGAGAAACGCCGCCACCCAGAACAGTACCAGCGCAGCTACGGCGCACGAAAGGAAATCGTTCGGGTCGGGAAAAAGCCGGGCTTTCCCAAGAACCCAGTAAAGCGTCAATGCCAGCGCCAGCGCGGGCACTCCCCACGACGGACAATACCGGACCTCCGGGAAGACGGAGCGCCTTTTGAAGTACACCACGCAAGCGCTGATCAGCGGTATGAAAAAGACATGGGAGTACCGTTGATCGTTGTGGATGGCGCCGCGCAGCAGGTCTGACAAGGGCAGGCGGAACAGAATGAAAAAGAGAGCCCATAGAGACAAGAACCATAAGTGGTGTCCCGCGACCCTTCTGAACATATCAGGCGAAAGTGTATCCGGCGAACAGGACGAGGCCGCCACACATTCGTCAGGGAATCCGCAGCCGAGGTGTTATTGGACTGGCTTCCGCTTCCGCTGCCACAACCAATAGCCGAGTGCGACCCCCGCGAGACACAGTACAAACTCCGGGATCGCGCTTGGTTCTGGAACCTTGCAAACTGCGCACGGCAGTGGCGCGGGCGTAGGTGCTGGCACCGCGTATACGTGGGTGACAGGAAGCAGGAACAGCCCCGTGGCTACCGTCAGCATGGAGGGAATCTTCAGCGCCTTGAGCCGTAGGAAGCGGCCTGTCTGTCCTGCCGATGCGGTAACCATGTAATGTTTTACCATCGATGAGTTTCAGTGTCAATGTAATTTGCCATCGACATGGTACTAGCGGCGTACTGCCGGTTGCCGGGTGATTCAGAATCAGCGGTGCGCATGCGAGAACCCTCCACGCGTTTGCGCGCGCTGGAACCTGAATCGCCTCAATAGTTTCCCGCAATCCCCCTCACCGCGCCGCGTCAATCACGCTGCCCTTTGCGCCGGCCGATCGTCAGGGTCTCGCTTACTCCAGTTCCAGTCTGAGGACGCCACTCTCGCGGCAGCGGCAGTCGGCGACCACGTGGTCAGCGCCGGGGTGATCCCCCGGGTGGATGTTCGACCGGTGGCCGCCGCGTTACCATGTCTGACGTGAAGAGAGTTCTTGTTCCAATGGTGTTGTTCGCGGTTGCAGCCATCGCGCAGAATCCGGACGCGAAACCGGCTCCGCCACCGGCGCCCCTCGGCGTGCCGGCTCCGGGACCGGCGAACGATCTGCCGTATGCTCCGCAGCCTATCCTGCCGGGCGGCGTGGTGATTCCGCTGTATCCTCCGGGTTCGCCCTTCCTCAATATGGCGCGCGTGCGGGAGGCCGAGCAATACAGCATGAGCCAGTCCGCGCCGGGACGAATCAACAGCATCGTTAATATTCACAACCCGTCCATCGAAGTGCATACGGTGGATCGCTCATTGAACACCGGCGCCGTGGTGATTCTGGTTGCCGGCGGCGGCCATAACTCGTTGAACGTGGGAAGTGAGAGCGCGGATTTCGTTCCGTTCTTCTACAACTACGGAGTGAACACCGTCATTCTGCGAAGCCGTCTGCGCCGCGATGGCTATAACCCGCAGGTTGACGAGGTGAACGATGCTTTGCAGGCGATTCGGATGGTGCGCGCCTATGCGGCAGAGTGGAGGATCGATCCGCACAAGATCGGCATGATGGGCTTCTCGGCGGGCGCGGAGTTAGCTGCCGCCGCGGCCGTTGGGTTTGACGATTTCGAGACGAAGAACAACGCTCCGGGCGATCCTTTGGCGGGGACCAGCGCGCGTCCCGATTTTGTGGGGATTATCTATCCCGGTCCGTCGCCTTTCGCGAAAGGCCGGACCGCGCCGCCGATTCCACGCAATGTTCCACCGGCGTTTGTGGTGTGCGGCGGGTCCGGCGATCGCGTGCACGCGGTTTGGGCCATGGAATATTTCAGCACCATGTTGAACATGAGCGTGCCGAATATTGAGATGCACATTTATGGCAATGGGCGGCATCCTGGCGATCCATTGCCGGACGGCAGCCATATGACCGGCGGTTTGACGGATCGCAACAACACGCCGTTCGGGACGTGGCAGTTCCGGTTCATCGATTGGTTCCGCGATCTTGGTTTCCTGCAGAAGCCGGGGGTGGAGACCCAGGCGGCCAAAGATGTGGAGGCGTTTGTCCATCAGCCCCAGCCCGGCGCCGTTCACTAGCGATGGAAGTGCAGTTCGAAGATGGTGTCTTTGCCTGCTTCCGTCTTCGTCCACTTCTCGGTGAAGTGGCCGGCATCGCTGAAGTCGATCACCAGTTGTCTCATGTGCGGCGCGGTGGGGCTGGGCAGATTGCTGGCGCCGGCGAAGGTAAATTCGATCTGATTCGGAGATCCGGTGAGCGGCCCGGTGGCAAGCCGCGCGATGTGGCCATCGGGCGTCAGGGCACAAAAGTGGGTGACCAGTAGCGTGCTGCCATCGCGCGTGTAGATGGATGTTTCGTTGTCGGAAGTTGTGCCGAGGGTCTCCTCGATGGCGGTGCCGTGTGAAACCGCGCGAATCGAGGCGGTCATTGTGCCGAAGCCAGGAAGGTCTGCGTGCCACTCTCCGGCGAGCGAACGCAGATGATCGAAGGCGTCGGAAGTCTGGGCACCCGCGAGAACGGCGAACGAGCCGAAAAGCAGAAGTCCGGCAAGGTTCCTCATTTCGAGAGGGTATCACCAAGCCTCGGCGCGCCGCCGGAAGCCGTGCATCGGGTGATTAAGTTTGAAACACTCGGCTCGCCAGGAGCGCCTAACAGAGTGCACCGGGGCTCTGTAGTCGGCGGACCGACGGTACCGGACAATAGTCACTCATGTCGTCCGCTGTTTGCCCGGAGTCCCCGGTGCCGGGTGCTGCCGGACGGCGCGGCGCTGCTGGCCGTTGGCGCGGGATCGCAATTCGGGCTGTGGCCTTGCGGGCCGGGCCAACTTTACTGGTTCCTTACGAAAAACGCACCCCAGGACGCCGCGCACGATAAAGCAGAGGCCGTGGCGCTGTGCCGGGATTGGGCCGCGCCGATCCCCGAGATCATCGAAGGCACATCCGAGAATGCGATCGTGCAAAACGATATTCTGGACCGGCCGCCACTCCGGTGGTGGGGTCGCGGCCGCGTGACATTACTGGGAGATGCGGCGCATGCGACGACTCCGAATCTCGGACAGGGAGCCTGCCAGGCGCTGGAGGATGCCGTCATGCTGGCCCATTGCCTGAGCGGCGTTCAGCCCGTGGAAGCCGCGCTGCGCGCATACGAGCGGGTACGCATCCCGCGCACCACGGCGATCGTTCGCGATTCGTGGCAAAGCGGCCGAATCCTGCAGCCTGATCGACCGGCCCTGGAATGGCTCCGCAACCGGCTGATGGGAACCAGGGCGGGTCGACCTCACGAATAAACAATTTATTGTTAAGTTGTTTGTAACTTTTGTGGTGCGGATGAGAGGACTTGAACCTCCACGCCCTTGCGAGCACTAGAACCTGAATCTAGCGCGTCTGCCAATTCCGCCACATCCGCACGATGAGGTGAGACTCTTCCATTATCGGAACCGGCCGCGGCGAGTGTCAACCTGCTGAGCGGGCTTTGCGCGGTCCGCGGGAGCCGCCGCTTCGGCGCGCAGACGCAGAATGAGGTCCATGACGCGCCGCTCGATTTCGTCGCGCACGTCGCGAAAAACCTTTTCGTCCCGGCCGATGGGATCGCGGATGGCCCAATCGAGCATGGAAACGTCCTGCGAGGGCAGCTTCTCACCGGATATGTTGACGATGAGTCCGAGATCACTGCGGTCAATCTCATCGACGCCTTTGGGGACGGCCTCCGACATATCGATGTTCTTCTCCTTCATCGTTTCGACGGTCATGGGGGAGACCGACATGGCCGGGCCGAGGCCGGCGCTCAGCGGTTCCATGACATCCCCGCCATAGGTGCGGGCAAACCCTTCCGCCATCTGACTGCGGCAGGAGTTTCCGATGCACAGGAACAAGACTTTTAGCTTTGACAAGTTGCCCGACCTTCAGTTGTTCTAATTCTTGGAGCCGACGTGCTCAGTGCGGCCGGCCAGCGGCTTGACGATGGACCCGCCGCACACGCCGACACCGGTATTGAGCAGCGCGTTCAGAAAATTGTAAACCACCGCGTACACCATCTGCTCGGTGACGGGCTGCTTGCCGGGGAGGCGAAAGGAAGCGGGAAGCTCCTTGCGTATCTGCAGCCGAAGAGCGTTGGGAACGGCGCGGCCGGAACGATCGCGCTGGTTGGCCACGCTGAGCGGCGTCTGAAGAACGGCGCCGGTGCTGCCATCCACATAGAACTGGCAGCGCGAGAACCAGCCGAGATTGCCGGGATCGGCGGCGTCGAACAGGAGCAGGGGGGCCTCGCGGTCGTTGGCCCAGAGATCCAGGCCCACGGTGCGGGAGCCGTCGTCCACCTTCAGGTCGAAGCCGGCCTGGCGGGCGATATTGGCGACGAATTCCGAATCGAGTTCGAGCAAAAGAAACTTATGCTCGCCCGCGTGCAGCACCTGCATGACAACCCTATTCTAGCGGTTTCGCTTGCAACACCGCGACAACGGCGGAATGGACGTCATAGGCCTCGGTGGTGGCCAGCACGAAAAGCACTTCGCGGATTCCGGTCTCATGGCGGGCGAGATGGGCTGTGGTGGCCGCCAGCGCAATGCGGGCGGCCTCCCGCATGGGGTAACCATACGCACCGGCGCTGATGGCCGGGAAGCTGATGGTGCGCACGCCGCGATCTTCACCGAGCGCGAGGCAGGTTTCATAGCAGGAACGGAGCAACTCCTCTTCGCGGTGTTTTCCATCCCCGTAAATGGGACCGACCGCGTGGAACACATACTGGGCCGGCAGCGCGCCCGCTCCCGTAGCTACCGCGCTTCCGGTGGGGCATCCGCCCTGGCGCGCGCGGATTTCGTCGAGATCCTTCATGATGGCGGGGCCGCCGGCGCGATGGATGGCTCCGTCCACGCCGCCTCCGCCGTGCAGGCCGGAGTTGGCCGCGTTGACGATGGCGTCGACGCGGATGACGGTGATGTCGCCGCGGACCAGACGCAGCATCTTCCCGTTCGGGAACTGCAGGTCCATCTGGATATGATAGGCCGATATAGTTGAGGATGGTGGAACGCGGTTGGGGCGTCTTCTTGCAGCGTTAGAAAACGCGGCTGGCGCGTCTTCTCGCTGCGTTGGAGAACGCGGCTGGCGCTCTTCTTGCTGCGTTGGCAAGAACGCGGCTGGCGCGTCTTCCTTGCTGCGTTGGAAGAACGCGGCTGGCGCGTCTTCCTTGCTGCGTTGGAAGAACGCGGCTGGCGCGTCTTCTCGCTGCGTTGGAAGAACGCGGCTGGCGCGTCTTCTCGCTGCGTTGGAAGAACGCGGCTGGCGCGTCTTCTCGCTGCGTTGGAAGAACGCGGCTGGCGCCGCGTGTCCCCTGGCGGATGATGGTGGCTAATGCTCTGGTGCTCTTCGATATCGATGGCACGCTCTTGCGGCGCGCGGGCCCGCATCATCGGCTGGCGCTGATTGCGGCGGTTCGCAGGGTCACTGGCCTCGAAACAACCACGGATGGCGTGCCCGTGGCGGGCATGCTGGACCCGGGAATCATCGAGGCGATGATGCGGCAGGCGGGGGCGAGCCGATCGCTGGTGCGGGAGTCAGTGCCCGCGGTGATGAAGACCGCCGAACGCATCCACCTTCGCAACTGCCCGGAACTTTCGCGGCGGGTGTGCCCGGGCGTGCGCGGACTGCTCAGGCGCTTGCGGCGGTCCGGCGCGGTGACGGGTCTGGTGACCGGCAACCTGACGCGCATCGGCTGGAACAAGATGCGCCGGGCGGGGCTGGATGAGTTTTTCCGGTTTGGGGAGTTCGGCGAGACCGCGCCAACGCGAGCCGGGCTGGTGCGCAATGCAATCCGCCGGGCCAGACGCGAGGGCTGGATCGGCAACGGCGCGAATATTTGCCTGATTGGCGATCATATCAACGATATCCTTGCCGCGCGCGCCAACGGCGTGCGCAGCATCGCCGTCGCAACGGGAATCCTGGATATGGCGACACTGGCGGCGCATTCGCCGGATATTCTGGCGGCGGACATGCGGTCCATCGATGCTGATATCTTGCTTTAGCAGGGCGGCCTGACACGAATAAATTCTGAGGAGCGCTCCCGATCCGCTTGTAACCCGCAACGGCGTGGGACCAGTTCTCGCACCGGCCGGCGTCGCCGCTCGCAACGTTGCGCAGAGGTATCTAGAATTCCCCACGCCTCGTGATCCGCCTCTCCGGCGATGGAGCAACGGACTCTTAGCTGGAAATGTAGCATCCGGTTTGTCCGGCGCGGAGCGGCTTTGCCACAAATGATTGACAAATGGAGTAAGATCGTTGGTGAGTTGGTGTGATCGCCTTCGAGTTCAGGCTTGCTTTTTTCCAGAATAGCCATTTTGACCGCCTTCGTTTTCGTTACCGGTCTTGTTGTATTGGGCTGGAATATCGACAGAGCCGGTATCGCCTCTCCCTGGTCGGATCCAATCGCGCGGGTGCGTGCTCAGGACGAATCAGTCTATGTCAACTCCGCCATACATATGAGTCAGGGTCACGACTGGCTGACGCCCAAGTTGACGGGCCGCGTGTTCCCGCAGAAACCGCCGCTCCTGATGTGGCTTGCAGCACGGGCGATCCGTCTGTTTGGGTTGAGCCTGTTCGCCGTTCGCCTGCCTGCGTTGATCCTGGGTGCGGCAGGGGCGGCGGCCGTATTCGCGTGGATCGCGCGAGCCCGCTCCGTGGCAGAGGGGATACTGGGCGCCGGAATCCTCCTGCTGAGTCCCTTGTGGCAGGCTTTCTCGAGGCTGTGCTACACGGACGTGCTTTGCAGTTCCTTCGCTGCCCTCGCCCTCGCCGGGGTAGCATTTGACCCGCGACTCGACAATCGGCGAATCCGAATCGCCTGTGGAGTCTTTGGCGGTGCGTCTATCCTTTCCAAGAACGTAGCGGGTGTTCTTCCCTTCGCCGCCTTGTTGCTCTACTGGCTTTTCGTCGCCGGGGCCAAGCGACCCCGCCCTTTACGGATGGGTGAGGTCGCGCTTTGGGCTACTTTGGTCGCTGCTCCGTGGCACATCTACGAAGCGGCTGTTTACCCGCAGTGGTTCTGGGCCGACTATGTTCGATACGAGCTCCTTGGCGTCGGCCTTCACCCGCGGGCCCATGGCGCTTTTGACATCTCGATCTTTAACTACGTAGGCCGTCTTGTCGAGATCGACCCTGTTTTGGCGGTACTTGCAGTTCTGGGATTTGCCGGCGTGCTGCGATTCAGACGGACAATCCGGCAGCAGCCCGAAGCGCTTCTCTCAGTTTGCTGGGCATCGGTCACGGTCGCGGCGATTTGTGCATTTCAGACGAGAAACCTGCCCTATGTCGTGCTACTGCTTCCTTCGCTGTGTATCGTGGGCGCCCTGTACGTGCCGCGTTTCCTTGATCGCCGTGCCGCCATTGTGGGCTGCGTGCTGGCCGCCTTGTTCCTGGTAAAGGCTACTTCAGGTGGGGAGCCTTGGTCTCTGCGCTGGGCGGCGACTCCTCTCGATGGCGCCAGGGCAATGCGTGCCTACTACGACCTGCACCGTGACGCGGAGCTCATTTCGGTGCAGACTGACGATCAATTTTACAGCTCGACCATCCCGTTGCCGCATGTCCGTTACTGTTTTCTGGACCCTGACGGTTTTCTCCCGCGCTTTGCGCCATCGTATGCGTTTCTTGGCGTCGTCCTGACGACTGCGCAGTTTGCGGCGCTGCCGGATTTGGAACCCGAGTTTCAGCGGCGACTGCGGGAGTGGGGACAAGACTCTCCGGCGCCCATCGGGACTACTATCCTTATGCGCGCACCCGGTGATCTTGCGGCGCTCGTGCGCGCGCGGCCGGACAGCGACTTCTACATCCCGAGTGCCTGGGCCGACGCTGCCGGGAACGTGGAAGCAACCCATCAACTTGTCCGATATTCCACGGCACGGAGCTTCCTGTTGAGCCGCACTGTGGGGCTGCGGGAGCAGCCGATCCCACAGATTCCCGCGCACTGGTGAGATCGCAGGGTTCTTTCCGGTGAGATGCGATAAGATCGACCGAGGGGCCTGCCACCTCTCCTTCATGCGACGAATCCTGCCTGCAATCGGATTGTTCTTTCTGGCTCCGCTGGTTGCCGAGTATCTGCTGGGCGATCTGCCCATCACGCTGCTGGGGGCCCTGGTGGTTCTGGCGCCGATGTACGGCGGCGGCGCGTTGCTGATTCGCGAGGTCGTGCGGCGGACCGGGCGCGGCTGGCCCACTATTTTCGGTCTGGGCCTGGCTTACGCGATTTTCGAAGAAGCATTTACCACCCAGACGCTGTTCAACCCCAACTATCTGCATTTGAATCTCGGACTCTTGAACCATGCTTATATTCCCGCGCTGGGGATGGGGGCGTGGTGGACCGTCTTTGTGCTGACGCTGCACACCGTTTGGAGTATCTCCACTTCGATTGCGCTGGTGGAGGCGCTGGTTCCGGCGCGAGCTACCACACCGTGGCTCGGACGCGTGGGGCTCGCCGTGACCTGCTTGCTTTTTGTTCTGGGCGCGGTTGCTTCCACGCTGATTGGACTTCGTCAGGATCGCTTCGTTGCTTCCAGGCTTCAGTTTGCCGTTGCCGCGGTTGCTTGTGTCGCTACCATTCTCGTCGCGTTTCGATTGCCCGCGACGGTTGCCGGAAAAACGCCCGGCAACGTTCCCAGCCCCTGGCTTCTGGGCGCCGGGGCGCTGGCCGCCGGATCCGCTTTCCTGTTGATTCCGAGCGGGTGGGGATGGCTGGCGGTGGGGGCTTACCTGGTGCTCGATCTGGTTGTCATCGCCGCCGTGATCCACTGGTCCCATCGCGAATCGTGGGGAGCTGCCGACCGCCTGGCGCTGGCCGGCGGGGCCGCGCTCGCTTATGCCTGGCACGCGTTTGTGCAGACGCCGGCGGCGGGGCCTGCTGGAGTGGTCACGCGAGTTGGGAATGCGGTGTTTGCGCTGGGGCTGATTGTTCTTCTCTTCATCGCGGGGCGGCGTTGCCGCTCCGGACATCTTTAGCCGCTCCGTCACCGTCGCGGTTCGGATTGCGATTGATAAAGGACGCTGAGGCTTGCCGGGGTGGTCATGCCGTTGCCCGCGAGCATCTCGATTGCCCGCCCCGGAAAGGTGGTGCTGTGCTCGAAGGTTTTTGTGCAGGATTGCACCAGCTTGATGACCTGGTCCGTTCCGAACGCCGACTTGTGGAAGCCGGCCATACCGATCAGCAGGGTTCTGATGATGGCGAAGCAGGCGGCCATCAACATATATTGAGCGCGGATGAGCGATGGGACGCGCTGGTTGCGAAGCCTGGCGTTGCTTTCCGGCAGGCCGTACGGGAACAGAGTTTTGCAGACGTAGTTGACCAGGTAGTGCTCCAGGATGTATTCGTGGCGGCTCATGAACGGAACGTAGTATTGCGAGTACGCTTCGGCGTAGCGGGCCGCGATCTGGTCCATGGTGGATTGCGCGGTCCATCGGAGCGCGCTCATGAACTCCTGATAGCATTCGAGGAAACGCCGCGGATTGTGATCCGCGCCGATGCGGGCGACGATGAGTTCGAGGACCGCCTCAAGCTGCGTTACGGCGTCGGCGTCCGGGGCGTTCGTGTCCCCTTGCAGTTCTTCGCACAGGGATCCCAGCAGGAACAGGCGTTTCCATACGGGGTACGAGCGGTTCTGCAGCAGCGCGATGACGCGGAGCTGAACTTCGCGAAACGGAGGTTGCGGATCGACAGACGCCGCCAGCGCGGGAATATTGCCGGGGCGAATGGAGCCATCCGTGTACGCGATTTCGTCAAACTCAATCGGCGCGGGATTGAGGAGCGCGAGCCGCGCCGCTTCGGGACAGGATAAGTCCAGGGATTGTTGCACCACATCGTCCACGGCGCTCCGGTTGCGTGGGTAAGTGGCGCACATTTTGGGCAGGTATTCCTCACCCAACTGCTGCTGGATGGAACAAAGGCGCTCTGACAGGAAGGGACACGTTACTCCGTTCAGAGTGATTCTGGCGTAGTCGTCTTCATTGAGGCTTTTCTCGTTGATGGTAATGAGGCGGTTCAGAGAAGCCGCGAGATCCGGGTTGGCGCATGTTTGGTATCGCTGGTACGTGGGCTTGTCCACGTGGACGATCCAGCCGATGCAGCAGGTATCCTCGCACGCGGCGCCGAGGCAGTGGAACGCGTCGAAATAACGCGGCTGGAGGAGTTTCGCCGGTATCATGTTTGACTGGCATCACCGGCGATGGCGCCCACGCGTTCGAGGTCGAGGATCATGTCGCCCTCATCATCAATGTGGAAGGCGGGAGCGAAGCGGGCGTTCCAGACGATCTCGTCATAGCGGTAAGAGTAACGCGCATTGACGGTCTGGCTGAAGGTGTCGTCGAAGCCTTTGATGAGGATGAGCAGCTCGGCCTGCAGGCGCTCGAGGTCGGCGGCGGTTTTGCCGAACAAGGGGCTGCTCTCTTCGATGGGGTGAACGATGGTCCAGGTGAGCGGGAAGAAAATGACGCCTTTGCGCTCGAGATTCAGGATGTCATAGCGCCGTTGGGGAACGCCATTACCCCGTTCGACGGTCATCAGCAGAAGCCGCGCTTCCAGCTCCATCAGGTTATTGCGGCGCTCGTTGACGATGCGGAACTGCACGCTTGAGCCGTTCTGATAGGGCGCAATGAGGGCGTTGGGGCTGAAGGCGATCCGGGCCGACGGACGCGACACACGCGCAAGCAACAGGCCGGTGCAGACGGAGAAGGCCATCAGACCGAGGAGGGCTTCCGTGCTGGCCACGAAGTTCGCGGTGATCCCGCGCGGCACGATGCCACCGTAGCCGACGGTAGTGAGGGTCTGCGCGCTGAAAAAGAAATCATCGAGAAAACGCGGCCGCGTGCCCACGGAACTAACCCCCTGCAACTCGCTGGGATCGAGCTTGAAGTAAATGAACGCGAAGCCGGTGTTGGCGAGCAGCCACAAGACGGCCAGTAGTGACGCGAACCCCGTCCACGACATGTTCACGAGGGCGAGCCAGGGGTGGAAGGCGCGCCAGGAAGCGCCACGACGATGCACGTTGAAGGTGCCATCCTTGTTGATGGCGCGGCGAAGCGGGTTGCTGAATTGTTGGGTTAAACCGGGATCGAAGGACGGCTGCTGCATATCTGAGGATGGTAGCAGCCGGGAGGGGCCGCGAACTCAGGCCGCGGCCGGGGCGGACTTCGGAGTTTTCTCACGGTGACATGCCCAGCGCACCATGCGGCACACTTCGCTCTTGTCGAAGGGCTTCAGGAGCATGTCGTGAGCGCCCAGACTGAGCACTTCCGCCCACAGGCACTCGTCGGGGTTTCGGGAAACCACCACGACGGGGGGACGGCCGGTGTGCCCCTCCGCCTCGCGAAAGATATCCTTCCAACTGCCATCCGGCAGATCTTTCGCGCAAAGAATGAGATCAGGCAGACTCTCATGCATCAGCGCGGTGGCTTCCCGAAAAGACGAAGCCCCCAGGACGCGCCAGTCGCCAGGACCGAGGATAGCCAGCAGGGATTGGCAATCTTCCTTTCCGGGGTCGATCGCCAGGAGGGTAATTCTTTCCGTGGGGAGTGGGATGGCAGGTAGTTCTTTCATGGCGGGAACGCGGGGAGACTCAGCGGCGATACTGGAATTGATTGAAGACATAACGCATCCAAAAGGGCCTGGAACTCTTTGGAAATGACTTGAGGCAAGTTGGACGCCATATGAGTACGACACGTTCGATGCCCGGCGGCTGGATGGACCGGGAGGACCTGCCCAAGGGGCCGAATGGCCGCGGCCTGTGCCGCTGGTGCAACCTGGAAGTTCCGGAGGGCCGGCGCACGTTTTGTTCCGACTGGTGCGTTGACGAGTGGAAGCTGCGGAGCGATCCGGGATATTTGCGGGAAAAGACGCTGGAGCGGGACAAGGGTGTTTGCGCGCTGTGCGGGCTGGATTGCGTGGCTGAGTTTCATCACATGCGGCGGCTTCGCGGTGCGGCGCGGATACGGAAGTTCGCGGAGTATGGAATTCGGCCGGGCAGCCGGCGGAGCCTGTGGGATGCCGACCATATTGTGCCGGTTATCGAGGGCGGCGGGGAATGCGATCTGGCCAACATCCGCACGCTCTGCCTGAAGTGCCATCGGAAGAAGACGGCTGAGTTGCGGGCGCGACGGGGGGCGGAAGCCGATTGAAGATCGGCCGCAGGATGCAATCCTGCCACACTGACACGGAAGTCCAGCTCATGGCAGGGCATGGCCCTGCCCCACTGGGTGCAGTAGTACAGGGTCAGTGGAAATCCAGGCAATGGCAGGGCATGGCCCTGCCCCACTGGGCCGCTGACGATAAGATAGGAGGATCAGTTTAACCGCCCAACCTGCCGGCCTCGCGTTATTGGACAATGCGAAGCAATGGATTACCGTTCCCGCCGCGTTCACGACCAGGCGGAGTTCCGGCTCCGTGGATCAGCGGCAGCTTCCCGCGCTGACCGGCGTGCGCTTTCTGCTGGCCCTGTGGGTGGTGTTTCATCATTTGACCGGCAGACGAATGATGCTGGAGAACTGGGCGGCGTCTCTGCCGGTGTGGCTGCATGAGATTGTTCGCGGCGGCTATCTGGCGGTGGGCACGTTTTTTGTTTTGTCCGGGTTTGTGCTGGCGCGCAGTTATGGCTCCGTCCGGTGGAGCCGGGAGAATTTGATTCGCTACGGCGTGGGCCGTTTCGCGCGGGTGTATCCGGCGTATCTGCTGAGCCTGCTGATTGTCTCGCCGTTCATTCTCAAGTTTCTTTCGACTCCCGGAAAGGCATCCACGGGGGAGAAGGCGGCGGTGTTCGCCAGCTACGTTTTCGTGCTGCAGGGCTGGGCGGAGCGCGCCACGGTACATTGGAATACGCCGGCGTGGTCGCTCTCATGCGAGTTCTTCTTTTACCTGTGCTTTCCGCTTCTCGCCTTCTTCCTGCGGAAAAAACGCGCTTTGACGGTGGCCGCGGCGCTGGCGGCTACGCTGGCCCTGCCGCCGCTGCTGGCGCGTCTGGGAGTGCCGGATTTCTGGAAGCCGCTCACGGACATGGCCGATTTTCTGCTGGGGATTGGCGCGGCCGGGGTGTACGAGCGCGTGTCGCGGTCCGGATCGTGGATGGCGCGGCGGGGATGGTGGCTGTATTGCCCGGCGGTGGCGGGCGGCGCAATTCTGGTTGCGTTTCCTGGCCTGGTGACCGGGTGGACGACGATGGAAGCCGCTCTGCGGCCGATGAGCGCGGCGCTGGTGATTGGATTAGGACTGGGCGGAGGATTTCCCGCCCGCATGCTTTCGACGCGAATCGCGTCGATGCTGGGGCATGCGAGCTACTCGCTATATATTTTGCACGTACCGCTGCTGTGGTGGTTCAGCCGCTATTGGTGGCGACCGACGGGGCTGCGGCTGGCCATCGCCGTCGCGGCGTATTTGATCGGCGTGGTGGTGGTTTCGATAGCAGTGTTCCAGTTTGTGGAAGGACCGGCCAATCGCCGGATTCGCGGATGGGTGGGCGCGCGATCGCGCTGAACGGACAAGTTAAGGAAAACCGATGACGAAACACCACGAGTTGTTTCTGGGGATGGCCATGACGCTGACGCTTCCGCTCATGGCCGCCGACCAGGTGCGCATCGATGCGGGCACGGTGGAAGGCACGGCCAGCGCGGATGCGAAGATTCGCATCTTCAAAGGCATTCCCTACGCCGCGCCGCCGGTGGGCGCGTTGCGCTGGAAGCCGCCCCAGCCGGTGGCGAGTTGGACTGGCGTGCGGAAGGCGGTGGAGTTCGCGCCGCGCTGCGAGCAGGGCCACATCTACGACGATATGGTTTTCCGCGACGCCGGCGGGAGCGAGGACTGCCTGTATGTGAACGTGTGGACGCCGGCGACGTCGGTGGATGCGCGGCTGCCGGTTATGGTGTGGTTTCACGGCGGAGGGTTCATTGCGGGAGCGTCTTCGGAACCGCGGCAGGATGGCGAGGAACTGGCGAGGAAGGGCGTGGTGGTGGTGAGCATGAACTACCGCCTGGGCGTTTTCGGCTTTCTGGCCCATCCGGAACTGACCAGGGAGTCCGACCACAACACGTCGGGGAATTATGGGCTGCGCGACCAGGTGGCGGCGCTGGAATGGGTGCACCGGAACATCCCGGCTTTCGGAGGAGACGCGGGCAGCGTGACGATCTTCGGTGAATCGGCCGGCTCCATGTCGGTGAGCGCGCTGATGGCTTCGCCGCTGGCGCAGGGTCTGTTCCAACGGGCCATTGGCGAGAGCGGCGCTTTCTTTGGCTCGAGGCTGGAGGCCACTCCGCGAGCTCTGGCGGAGCTGACCGGCGCGGAGTTTGCGAAATCGGCGGGCGCGGGTTCCCTTGAAAAGCTGCGGGCCAAACCGGCGGACGAGATTCTGCAGGCATCCTTGAAACCGCACTTTCGTTTTGGGCCGGATATCGACGGATACTTTTTGCCGGCGCGCGTTTCTTCCATCTACGACAGCGGGAAGCAGAGCGCGGTGAGGCTGCTGGCCGGATGGAACGCCAATGAAGGAAGCTATGAGGAGATCTTCGAAAAAGACAAGCCCACGGCGAAGAACTTCGTGAAGTGGGTTCACAAAGTGTACGGCGAAAAGGCGGACGCGCTGCTGGCGGTGTATCCGGCGGGGAACGACGATGAGGCGAAACAATCCGCGGGGGATCTGGCCGGGGACCGGTTCATCGCGTTTGGGACGTGGAAGTGGATTGAGATGCACAATACCACCGGACAATCATACGTGTATCGCTACGAATTCGATCAGGCGCCGCCGGCGGCAGCGGGAGGAGAGTCGCGCGGGGCTTACCACTCGGCGGATATCGAGTATGTATTCGAGACGCTGGCGTCGAAGAAACTGCCGTGGAGACCGGAGGATACGAAGCTCTCCGATCTGATGGCGACGTATTGGAGCAATTTCGCGAAGACCGGCGATCCCAACGGCGAAGGGCTTCCGAAGTGGCCGGTGTACGACGGGAGCAGCCAGTATCAGGTGATGCATCTGAGCGGAGACGGGTCCGCCGCCGCGCCGGATGCGCATCGGGCGCGGTATGAGTTTCTGGATTCGCCGGGCGCGCAGAGGTAGAGTAAGCCGCTCCGTCACCGTCGCGGTTCGGAAACGGATCGCGCGAGGCAAAGCCTGAGGCTGCTGATCGGAAGCGCGAAGGCAGGGCATGGCCCTGCCCCACGGATCAGCGAGTTCCAGGGTGGATCAGGGATCAGGGATCAGGGATCAGGGATCAGGCGCGGGGCAGTGGGGTGAAGAGGGAGAACGTTGCCCCTTGCGGATCGGCGATCACGGACATGCGGCCTACGCCCTCAATGTTCATGGGCGGAACGAACGTCCGGGCGCCTAGTTCCGTCGCCTTTGCGGTGCTGGCATCGCAATCGGCAACCTGAAAATAGAGCATCCAGTGCGGTGGGGCGTGGGGGCCGGTTTGGCCCGCGGGCGGGACGCCGCCGATGAAGTGCTCGCCGTTCTTGATGTGCAGATAGCCGGAGGGGTCTTTTTCGCCCGGCTCCACCTTCCACCCGAACAGGCCGGAGTAGAACGCGCCGGCGGCTGCCGCGTCCGGGGTGTTGAGATCGGCCCAGCAGAAAGTTCCGCTGATGTTGGAGATGCCGATGCCGTGGTGCTTGATGGGCTGCCACACCTCGAAGACCGCGCCGGCGGGATCCTGTATGACGGCCATGCGGCCGGCGTCGAACACGTCGAACGGCGGAGCGAGCACGGTACCTCCAAGCTCGGCTGCGCGGGCCGCGGCGGCATCGGCGCTTGCGACGGCGACGTAGAGGTTCCAGTGAGGGGGCGCACCACTGGCTTTCTCTTCGTTGCGCATGGTGTAGCCCGCGCCCACATCGCGGCCTTCCAGTTGGAACATCGTGTAGAATTCGCCAGGACCCATGGGGGCGTCCTGGGCGGACCAGCCGAACAGCGCGGTGTAGAAGGCTTTGGCCGCCTGCTGGTCGGTGGTGGCAATTTCCATCCAGCAGAAGGCGCCGGGAACACTCTTATCGATGAGAGCCATTGCGGCAGTATACACCGAATGCGGTTTGCGTTGAATGACAGGAACTGAACTGGAGGAGGAGCTACTCGGGCACCGGCCCGGAATGGGTTTCCACGGCGTCCGCTTCGGCGTCCGGCGTGTCTTCTCCGTCTACGTCGTCGACGACGCTATCGAGAGGGTCGGGGTCGGCATCGGAGATTCCCGGAGGAGGGGGATTGAGCTTGCGGCCCTGGCGGCGCGCCAGCTTCTCCGCGCGCTTCTCTTTCCGCTGCTGTTCTTTCTGACGCTTCTGAAATGTGGTTGATCCACGACCCGCCATCGTCACCTCTTCAAGAATGCATGCTTCCGGTTAACGCCGTCCGGCGTGAGTGGGCCGGGGATGAACCCCGGCCCGATTGGTTCATGCTACCAGCGAGATCCGCCGCCGCCGCCACCACGACCACCGCGGCCGCCGCCACCACCACCGCCACGATGTCCGCCACCGCCGCCGCCCTGGGGCTTCGGCCGTGCTTCGTTCACATTCATGGCGCGGCCGTTCAGCTCCGTGCCGTTCAGGCCGTTGATGGCCGACGCCGCCTCGCCGCTATTGGTCATTTCAACAAAAGCGAAGCCGCGCGGCTGCCCGGTATCACGATCGGTTACGATGCTGACGCGCTCGATGGCGCCGTAGGTCTGGAAGGCGGCCCGGAGGTCGTCCTCGGTGGTTTGGTAACTCAGGTTTCCAACGAAAATATTCGTCATTGTTTGCTCCTTTGGGAGAGATCATTTGTCGATGTCGGACGACGCGAGGAACCGGACCCGAAGGAGCGGAACTAAGGCGGTCAGAAGAGCGACCGGACGAACCCGGCCGCGAGCAGCGACGTTTTCAGTATATCAGGCCGAGGCATGGTACCGGGCGCCTGGTTTTGGAAGTGGTTGCCGGGAGCCCCGGTGTGAGTGGTGGATGAGCGCGGCTCCGCGATTTCCAGTAAGTACAGTACTTTCGTACCAGGGCCAGGTGAAATCTGGTATTGTTGAGACTGGCTTCAATTCCAACGGTTTCTGTAATTCAAAATACACGCGAGGGTGAGATGGTGCTCCTTGTAGAGCCCGATGCAAGAGGGGGGACGGCGGTATCGCTTAGTGGGGGCTAAGAGGTTTCTTCGGATGTTTCTGAGGATTACCTCAAATTGATTCCGTACTGGTACTTCAATAGAATCGAAGCCAGGAATGGTCGATACGGATAGTATGAACGAGAGCACTGCGACGATTCAGCCTGAGGAAAGCCGGGTGGTGGATACCCGAAAACCCGTAATCCGAATTTTGATCGCGGACGATCATCCGATTGTTCGCGACGGCCTGCGCAAGCTGCTCTCGCTCGAAGACGACTTCGAAATCGTCGGCGAAGCGAATGACGGCCGCGAGGTGCTGGACATGATCCAGGAGGTGGAACCGGACGTTCTGCTGCTGGATCTGCGCATGCCGAATCTGGATGGCCTATCCACTCTGCAGGCCATGCAGCAGACGAGCAAGCGCACGCGGGTGATTATCCTGACGGCCTCCGAGGACAAGAACGAGTTCGTGCAGGCGATGAAGCTGGGCTGTTCGGGCATTGTGCTGAAGCAGACCGCGCCGGAACTCATCGTGAAGAGCATCCGCAAGGTGAACGCGGGAGAGATCTGGCTGGATTCGCACACCACCGCGGCGGTGATGCGGCAGTTCGCCACCACCACGGAAGCGGCCGGCGGGAATGGATCCGGCAAGTCGCGGGAGCGCTCGCCACTGAGCACGCGGGAGCGGGAAATCGTGCAACTGGTGGCGCAGGGTTACAAGAACAAGGAAATGGCCGAGAAGATGTTCATCAGCGAGCAGACGGTGAAGAACCATCTGCACAACATCTTCGACAAGCTGGGCGTCTCCGACCGGCTGGAACTGGCGCTCTATGCGATTCATAAGGGATTGCATTTGAACCCGGACCGGCCTTAGGACGCTCTCAGGCAGGGCATGGCCCTGCCCCACCTTATACTCAGAACAGATGTTTGGTTTGCCTCTGGCCTTGCTCATGGCCGTGACTGCTCCCTCCGCAAATGTCGTTATTACCTCTCCCGTGGTGAATATGTATTCGCGCGCGAGCGTGAATGCGGATGTTGTCTCGCAGGCGGTCTATGGTTCCAATGCTCAGATTGTGGCGCGCCGGGGCGGGTGGTTGCGCGTCCAGACCGCCGATGCGTACAGCGGCTGGATGATGGCTTCGGCGGGGTTGCGGCGGGGCGGTTATGCGCGGACGGCGCAGGCGGTGCAGGTGGAATCGCTGTTCGCAAATCTGTACCGCGAGGCGGACGTGACGAAGCATCGGCCCTTGCTCACTGTCCCCTTCGAGGCCCGTTTCGAGGTGATGCCGGCTCGCGAGGATGATCCGCGATGGCTGCAGGTGCGGTTGCCGGGCGGGCGGAAGGCCTGGATACAGCGAGGCGATGTGACCGCCGACCCGAAGCCGCACGCGATGGCCGAGGTGGTGGAGTTCAGCCGCCGCTTTGTGGGGTTACCGTATTTGTGGGGCGGGACCTCCACGTATGGCTACGACTGTTCCGGCTTCACGCAGATGCTGTACCGGCGCGTGGGCGTAGTGATTCCGCGCGACGCCGGACAACAGGCGTCCTGGACGGGCATGGTTGCGGTGGCGCGCGACCAGCTTCGCGCCGGCGATCTGCTGTACTTTGGCGCGAGCGCGGACAAGGTGACGCACACGGGCATGTACCTGGGCAACGGGGAGTTCATCGACGCCACGCCCTGGCAGCAGCCGGTGGTGCAAATCGATCGGCTGGATGACCAGCACTGGACGCCCCTGTTCGTGGCCGCCCGCCGCATCCCATAGACTGGGAACATGAACCGCCGCGAACTTTTTCGTGCGGCCGCCGCTGCCGCAGTGGCACCCGCAGTGGAGGGCGCCGATGAAACGCGGTTTGAAACCGAGATCGTACGTCTGAAGCTGCGGCATACGTGGACCACGGTGATGTCGTCGAGCGAGTATCGCGACGTGCTCTACGTGCGCTATACACGCGACGGAATCACGGGGCACGGCGAGGGCGCTCCCATCGTGCGCTACAAGGAGAATGCAAAGGCCGCGCAGGAGGCGCTTGAATCAGTGCGCCCGCTGGTGACGAGCGCCGATCCGTGGGAGTTCGAGAAGTTGATGGCGCGCGTGTTCCACGATTTGGCCGGCGCGAACGCCGCGAAGGCGGCCCTCGATATCGCGCTGATGGATTGGGCCGGGCAGAAGCTGGGGGTGCCGCTGTACCGCTGGTTCGGCCTCGATCCGAAGGACGCGCCGGTGACCACGTTTTCCATTGGCATCGATAATCCCGCGATGACGCGCGACAAGGTTCGTGAAGCCGCGCCTTATGCCGTTCTCAAGATTAAAGTCGGGCTGGATTCCGATGAAGCCACCATCGATGCCGTCCGCAGTGTCACCGACAAGCCGTTGCGCGTGGATGCGAACGAGGGCTGGACCGATAAGGAAGTCGCGCTGCGGAAGATCGAGTGGCTGTCGAAGAAAGGCGTGGAGTTCGTGGAGCAGCCGATGCCCGCCGACAGGCTGGACGATATGCGCTGGATTCATCAGCGGTCGCCGCTGCCGCTGATCGCGGATGAATCCATCCTTCATCCGTCCGACATACCGAAGCTGCTGGGCGCGTTCGACGGCATCAACGTCAAGCTGGACAAGTGCGGCGGCATCATGGAAGCGTACCGGGAGATCCAGATTGCCAGGGCGCTGGGCATGAAGACGATGCTGGGGTGCATGATTTCCAGCTCCTGCACGGTGACCGCCGCGGCGCATCTTTCACCGTTGGTGGATTATGCCGACCTGGATGGGAATCTGTTGATTTCGAACGATCCGTGGCGCGGGGTCACCGTGGAGCAGGGGAAGCTGGTGCTGCCCGACCGGCCGGGCCTCGGACTGCTGGCCACGAATTAACTTGCATGCTGAGATAAGAAACGGAGGCAGGGCATGGCCCTGCCCCACGGCGGATAACAAAAAGACAGATTTAGTTGTGGGCGCCTGGGGCGGTTGCTGGCTCATACAACTTCCGGTAGACGTCCGCGTTGCGTAATACCGTCTGCACGTAGTTGCGCGTCTCGGTGATGGGGATGCTTTCCACGAATTCGGCCGGCTCGTTATATTGGGTGCCGCTGAGCCATTGGGTTACGCGGCCTTTACCCGCATTGTAGGAGGCCAGCGTTTCCTCCCATTGTCCCTGCAGCTCGTCCAGAAGCAGGCGCAGATAAAACGTGCCGAGGCGCAGGTTCACATCGGGAGTGAAGAGCATGGCGGTGCGAAAGCCCCGCAGATCGATTTTGCGGCTGAGCTGGCGGCCGGTGCCGGGAAGGATCTGGGTGAGGCCGTAAGCGCGCGCACGGGAGACGGCGCGGGGATTGAACTCCGATTCCTGGCGGATGAGCGCGGCCACCAGAAACGGGTCCAGCGCGCTGAGCCGCGCATTTTGTTCCAGCGCATCGCGAAAGGGGATGGGGAAGGCGAGCTTCCAGAAGCGCTCCGTCGCGCCGTTGAAGGGCAACCCCAGATAGTCGGGCGCATAGTGCTTGATGAAGCGAATGCCGAGTTCGGGGGTCTGGCGGCGGTCAGCCAGTTCGGCCAGCGCCAGCGCGATGACGTGCGGCTGGGCGTTGTTCTGCCCGGCGAAGCGGAGCTCCCCTTCGGCGAAATCGTAGAGCCCGGCCTGGGCGAGGAGCTGGGCCCGGTCCAGACGCGCTTCGGTGGCCGGGTTGGCGGCAAGGTCGGCCTTGACGCGGTGGTCGGTGAGGTGGAGCGCGGCGAGCTGAGCGACAACCGATGACGATCGCGTGGCCGACGCCACACCGTTTTCGCGCAGGCGCTGGCGGGCCAGCATCGTGTAGTACTGATTCGGATAGAGCGTGTCGATTTCTTCGTACCACGCGCGAGCGGACGGGAAGTCTCCGCCGTTTTGCGCGATTCTTCCGAGGAAGTAAAGGGCCGCGGGCGCTTTTTCCGAATCGGGATAGCGGCGAAGATGGTCCACCAGGGCATCGCGCGCGGCCCAGCGCGAGTCGAGATAGTTCTGCCAGACGTATTTCCAGTGGCATGATGACGCCTGAGAATCGTCCGGGAACGATTCGAAACAGGCGCGATACAGCGGCTGCGCGGCGGCGGGCTGATGCTCCATGGCGTGACGCTGGGCGGCCGCGAGGAGCGCCCGCAGACGCCAGTTGGACTTGGCATGCCAGCGTTCGAGGCTTGCCAGCGCTTCCTGCAGGTCATTCTGGCGGCCCGCCCGCAACGCGCTCTCGACCACGTAATAGAGACGCTCGGCATCGGCCTCGGGCGCGGTCAGTTGCAGGGAACGCAGATAATCGCAGGCGCCGGCATCGCGGCGCTGATAGCGAATGCCCCCGAGCATGACTCGCGCGGTTTCCTGATTGTCGTGGGGCAGACGGGGAAGCGATGTCTGGAGCTCGCTGGCCGCGCGCGCATACTCGCGGCCGTCCATCAGCTTGCGGGCTCGAGCCAGCAGCAGGTCCGGGCTCTCCTTCGGATACGCGGACGAGCCACGCAGCCGGGAAAGCGCGGTTTCGGCGGCGGGCGCTTCACTCGAAAGCGAGTATTGGTACCAGATCTGTTGGTAGTGGCGCGCGGCTTCGGCAAGCTTACCGCCGGCTTCGAGCGCCTGCGCACGGGCCAGCTCGGCCGAGGAATCGGACATGCCGGCGCGGTGGGCGTCGATGACTTCGAGCGCCCGGTCCGGCTGATGCACATCGATGAGACACTTTGCCTCCAGAAGAACCGCTTTGCCGGCGAGCGGCGACTCCGGCGACATCTTCCAGATTTCCTCAAGGAGCGGCAACGCCTCGGTGGGGCGTTTCAGGGCTGAGAGCGCGGTGGCGCGCAGGTAATCCGCATAATCGGCGAGCAAGGGGAGCCGCGCTCCGGCCGCCTCCAGGTACCTGGTGGCACTCGCAAACTGGCCCTGGTCCACATCGCCGGCGCCCAACGCGAGAAGGGCCAGAGCGCCATCGCGATCCTTCGGATGGGCGTTGGCGAAGCGAACGACGGCGGCGCGGGTAGCGGGCGTGGGCTGCTTATGCCAGGCGTCGGCGATGGCTTCGACGGCCTGGCCATGCAGAAGGACACTGAAGGCAGCGACGATGGCGAGAGCGACAGCCGGAGGCCGTATCACGCGCCTAAGCCAGCGGTCCCGGATAACTCCGTCCCAGCAGTTCCGCTTCATCGTTAGCCAACGTGCGAACAAGCTCCAGATGAAGATAATCGACCATTGTCGGGGTTGCCGTTAGGTAATCCCGCTGGAAAAGCTCTCGTGCGCCGTCGATTTCCGCCTGCAAGGTACCGTACAGGTCCCGGCGGGAGCGGCCCTCTTTGACCGCGTCGGACTTGTACAGGCGCATCTCGGCCACCTGGACGCGCGCAAAACGCTGCGCCCGGAGGTGCAGTTCCTGTTCCGGGCGACTGAGCTCGAACCATGCACCGATGCCGGCGCCGGTTCGATCTCCAGCGGCAAGACGCACCAGTTGTCCGGCGGAAGGGCCGCGGCCGGAAAGGCTGTCGAGGACGGTTCCAGCGACCCCGGCGACCAGCTCAATGGCGCTGGTCTCCATGGCATCGTCGGAATCGGCATAGATGATGGCCAGAACGCGCTCACGGGTGGCGATGGGAAAGAGATAGCAGCGCAAGCCGGGCTCTTCTCCGAACACGCCGGCCAGAGCCTCCGACAATTCGCCGCGCGTACGCAGGGAAACCATGGCATCCGTTGTGGCGACGACGGAGGCGAATGCGGGTGCGTCCGCAAGCGGCACGTCGGCGAGATCAGGCGGCTTTTGCAAACCACGCGCGGCTTCGAGGCGCAGGTTCAGGCCGTTGAGGGTGAACAAGGCGGCGCGGCCGCAGAAGGGCTCGGCGGCGTCGAGCACGGCGGAGGCCCATTGCGCATCGCTTTCAAACATGCGCAGCCGGCGCATGGATTGATTCAAGCGGTCGGCAAAATCCCGGCGGACGGTGGCCCGCGCGTCCGAAATGGCGGCGGCGACCTGCTCACTCACCAGGGCGCGGTATTGTTGCTCCAGATTCGTTTGCAGCTCGCGAAAGCGTTCTTCGAAGATCCACGCGATGCGCTCCGGCCAGCCGCCCGCGAGTTGCTCCTGAAGTTGTTCGACGTGGATCTGCCACGCGGCCATCATCTGTTCGCGGGCGGTGTTGCGAAGGTCGGCGAGAGCTTCCCGCAGGGGTCCGATGCTGGCTTGTGCCGGTTGAGGATCTGCCATGGGTGGTGAAAACGTGGGTCACCTCGATTGTACCAGGATGGTCAGGCATTGGCCGCCGATAAACGCAGATCGATACTTATCTCGGGTGCACCGGACCGTGCTCCAGGTCGGCGATGCGCTGCTTTATGGCGGGGATATCGTCGGCCTTGGGGGCGAGCCGCAGGTATTTGTTGAAGTGATCCAGCGCTCCGTGGACGTCGCCCTTGTCGGCCAGCACCTTGCCCAGGAGCGCTTCCGCGGCCGGGTAATCGTGAGCCTTGTCGAGATCGATGGCCTGACGGGCGATTTTCTCGGCGACGTCGAGGTGTTTCAATTCATAGCTGGCCACGGCGTCGTAGTAGTAGATGCCCGGAAATTCCACGGGGCCGGCTTTCATGGCAGTATCGGCGAGGGCTACGGCGTCTTCCATTTTCTTCTCTGAGACATCGAGGCGGATCAATTGCAGATAGGGGCGGATGTATTTGGGGTCGGATTTCAAGGCGTGTTCCCAGGCGGCGGCGGCCTGTTGCGGTTGGGATTCCTGGTCCAACACTTCGCCGAGCCGGCTCCAGGCCTGCGCGTAGTCCGGGTAGAGGGCGACAGCGCGCTCGTATTGCTTTTGGGCGGCGGGAAGCTTGCCGTCTCCTTCCGCGGAGATGCCCTTGTCGTAGGCTTTCGCGGCGTCTTTGGGGACGTGGAGGGCGGTGACGGAGATGGTGGACCCTTCGGGATCGCCGAGCTCCTTTAGTACGATTACCGCGCCGTCGTACAGCGTGACCGTGGCCCTGCGGTAGCCCTTGAGCAGGATGGTGACCTCGCATTTGTCGTCGAAGTGGCGGCTCAGGGGATCGGACCCGGGATCGACGATCAGCGGAACGATGTAGGTAACGACACCGTTGGCGAAGGCGTTCACGTTGCGGCAGGGAGGCAGCTCCTGGCCAGGGGGCGGGTCGACGAAGAGGGGAATCATGGGGAGGGTGGCGCCGTTATCGACGGCGAGCCTGGCGTGGTACTGCTCGTTTTGCGCGAGACAGGAGGCGGCCACCGCCAGCGCGAAACTTATCGCCAGCGTTTTGGTCATGGCATGATCATGGTAGCTCATACTGACGGCAGGGCACGGCCCTGCCCCACGTCGTCGCCCGGAAATCATCGCGTGCTCCGAAGATTCTGGGATGTAGTAGTACAAAGCAGCAGAGCCGCAACCAAACGGAAGGCAGGGCATGGCCCTGCCCCACGTCGTCGCCCGGAAATCGTCCCACCTTGAGAAGATTCCCCGGTGTAGTAGTAGAATGCAGCGCCCCACTGCTAGCGGAGCTTCAGGACGGCCATGCCAGGGGACTGGGAGACCAAAGGAATATCGCCGCCGTTCAGGCGCAGCGTGAATTGCCCGGCGGAGACCTGAATGGCGCGGCCGGGTTTTGGAAACACGCCGACGTCCACCACCAGGTAGCCTTTCGCAAAGTAGTAACCGCTGGAGGCCGGGATATTGTGCACCAGAAATTCGCCGCCGAGTTCCATTCGGCCGGCGCTGGCGCTGACCGGGTAATCGGAAGCCTTCTGGCGATCCGCCGTCGCGCTTTGCCCCATAGCGAGGGCGGCGCAGGCGACGAAGGACAGCAGAAGCCTCATACGCAGAGTGTAACGCCACTCCACGCTACATTAGTTGCATGCGCATCCCGATTTATCAGATGGACGCTTTTTCCGGGCGCTTGTTCGCGGGGAATCCGGCGGCGATTTGCCCGCTGGAATGCTGGCTCTCCGACGAGCAGATGCAATCGATCGCCGCGGAGAACAATCTCGCGGAAACCGCCTTCTTCGTGCCCGAGAACGACGGCTATCGATTGCGCTGGTTCACGCCCACGACCGAAGTGGATCTTTGCGGGCATGCCACGCTGGCGTCCGCATTCGTGGTGTTTCGCCATCTGGCGCCGGGACTCGAACGCGTCCGGTTCCACACGCGGTCCGGCGCGCTGGAGGTCTCCAGGGATGGGGATCGGCTGACCATGGACTTCCCTTCCCTACCGCCGGTGGCTGTGGAACCCTTCGCGCAGCTTCTTCCGGCGCTGGGGATTGCGCCGAAGGAAGTCCTGGCCGCGCGCGACTACATGGTGGTTTACCAGACCGAAGCGGAGGTGCGGGCGCTGAAGCCGGACATGGCCGGGCTGGCCGCAGCGGACCGCTTCGCGGTGATGGTGACGGCGCCGGGGCGTGATTGCGATTTCGTGTCGCGCTTCTTTGCTCCCGGGCAAGGGATAGCAGAGGACCCGGTGACGGGTTCGGCCCACTGCACGTTGACACCTTACTGGTCTCAGCGTCTGGGGAAGAAGCAGTTGTTCGCCCGCCAGATTTCTTCACGCGGCGGCGAGTTGTGGTGCGAGGATCGCGGAGAACGGGTGCTGATCTCCGGGCAGGCGGTGGAGTTTCTTAGCGGGACGATCACTCTGTAGCGACGCTCAGCGGATAAGCAGGCCGGTTTTCGTGGGGTCCGGCAGACGGCCATGCAGGAGGTCGTCCGCCCAGCCAGCGACTACCTGATAGGGGCGCGGGGTGAGGCCGCATTGGGCATTTTCCACGATGGGGCAACGACGCCAGTCCCACAGGGGCTCGGGGGCGTCAAAACCGAGCGGAAAGCAGAAGGCTCCGACGAACTGGACGGCAACGGAAAACGCGAGCGTCGCGGCGAACGCGCCCTTGAGGAGGCGATGGCGCGCTATCCAATCGAGCGCGCCGGAGAGAAGAAGGATCAGACAAGGCAGCACGTCAACCAACATGCGCGGACCGTAGCAATCGCCGCCCCACCAACAGGGCCACAAGGAACAGAGGGCAACGTGCGCCATGGTGAAGAGCACGGCGATGGGCCCCAGCAAAGGTCCTGGCGGGCCGCCGTTACGCAAGCAGAAATACGCGCCTGGCAGCGCGAACAGAAGCACCGGTGAGAAGACGAACAAGCCGTGCGAAGGGCTCACCATGAGCCCGGCGAGCCCGACGAAGAATGCGCCATCGAAGGGTTGCGAGTATCCGCCGGTGAGGTGTCCGAAGAGCTGCCAGTTGTAAACCGCCAGCGCGGTTCCGATGGAGACTCCGAATCCGGCGTAGGAGGCGAGCAGGGGACGGCGGCGCGCTCGCCAGAAAATCACCGCCAGCGACACCGCAAAGAAGAGCAGGTTGGTGGGGCGCATGGCGACACTCAGGGCGGCAAACAGACCGGCTCCGACGGCATCCCGCCAACGGGCGGAATCCTCCAGATACCTTACGAGGCAAAGCAGACTTACAACGATGGTCAACTGGCTGCCGGTGTGCTGCCAGAGCGCCTGGCTGGAAGTGCTCCAGGTGCTGGTGGCGAAAGCATAGACGGCGGCCAGCAACAGGGCGCGGCGTTCGCTCGCCATGCGCCGCAGTATGAGAAAGAGGACGGCGACGGAAGCGGACGCGATTAACGACGCCATCACCTTTTCGAGGATGCGGGCGATCAGAACCATGGTGAGCCCGGGCCAGCTGCGCGCACCCGGCACCAGCGCCAGAGGCAAATAGAGGGGCGTCAGAAGCAGGGGCTGCGCCACCGGATAGGTCGAATAACGGTGGCCGTCCTTGACGTGGAGGAAATAGGGATGGCCGTCGTAGGACCGCCTCAGGAGGTGCTTGCAGTTGTCGAAATTCGCGGTGCCGTGCAGCACCAGTTCGAGGGGAAGCAGGGCAGCAGTGACGGTATCGCCCGAAGGAATGGGGCGGCAGTTCAGGTTATACAGGATCAGGGCAGCCAGGAATAGCTTCAGCGCCGGACGCGAAATCAAAGGCACACATCCTGGGGGCCTGGCATCATGTACGACCCATCATATCTACCGTAGTTGGGGCGGCGAGGGGTGAACGCGGCTGTCGCCGCGTGTCCACAGGACGCGGGCCAGCGCCGGACGCGGAGTCAAGGTGAACGCGGCTGTCGCCGCGTGTCCACGGGGGCGCGGGCCAGCGCCGGACGCGAAGTCAAAGGCACACATCATATCGAAGAGTGGACGCGGCTGTCGCCGCGTGTCCCGGCCAGGATCGCGAGGGTTTCGCGGGCGGTGCGTTCCCAGGTGAACTGGCGGGCGTGTTCGCGCGCCGCGACGGTATCCGGCGGCGCGTCCAGCAAGCGGCGCATGGCTTCAAGAATGGCGGTGTCGCTGGCGGCATCGAACATGGCGACGAATCCGCCGGTGGTTTCACGAAACGGTGGAATGTCCGAGCAGGCCACGGGCACACTTGCGGCCATGGCTTCCAACACCGGCATGCCGAAGCCCTCGAACGCCGACGGCTGAATCACCGCCCAGGCGGTTCGCAGGAGCTCATGAATCTGTTCGCGCGGCACCCAGCCAGTGATGCGCACGCGCGCGCCGAGGCCCAGCGAGGCGACGATCGCTTCGATTTGATCCGCGTGGAAACCGCGCACTCCGGCAATCACCAGATCGAAATCAGCGCGGCCGAGCGCGGCATACGCGCGGACCAGGCGATCAAGATTCTTGTGCGGATGGAGGGTCGACAGGCACAGGAGGAAATGCTTCGGCTCGCGCCGCGCGGCCAGCGCGAAAAGCTCCGGCTCGATGCCGAGGTGAATCACCGTTGACTCCACGCCGTAGTAGCGGCGCAGATCGTCGCGGGTGGCCGCGGAATCCGCTATCAGCGCGTGGGAGCGATGCGCCGCGCCCCACAGCAGGAATTGCCAGGCGGGGAGATCGAACCAACGGAAGTATTCGGGATGCCGCTTGTGTTGCATGTCGTGAAACACGGTGACGTTGGGACAGGGGCATAACAGCGGGCAGGTGAAACCGGGATTGAACAAGACATCCAGATGGCGGCGTGCGGCGGCCACGGGCAGTGCCAGTTGTTCCCACAGGATTCGGGCGGGGCGAACGGCGGCGCGCAATGGCTGGGGCGCGTGGATGAAGTTAGGGGCTTGCGGGACGAGGTCAACGCCGGTCTCGCGGTTGGTGAAGACTACCCAGGTGTTCACTTGATCCACCGCGGCGGCGGCGTGGAGCAGATTGCGCAGATAGATTTCGGTGCCGCCCACCCCGCCGGGGATCAAGTAGAGCGCGTTCACGCCAATGCGGAGCGCCATTACGGCTTGCCGGCGGCCTGCTCGGCCTGCGCCAGCATGGCGGGAAGCCGGCTGTTCCCTGGTTCGACGGCGAGCCCTTTGCGAAATTCGGCGGCCGCGCGCGCGGGGTCGCCTTGTTTGAGATAGACGATGCCGCGGTATTCGTAGATCAGCTCGAAGCGGCGGTCGATTTTTTCGGCGACGTCCAGCGCAGAGAGCGCGTCGGGATACCGGCCGGCGCGTCCATCGACCATGGCGATCTGAGTGTAGACATAGGCGGTTTCTTCGTGGGCGGCGGCCTGTTGCAGTTTGGCGAGCGCTTCATCGAAACGGCCCGCGTAGGCCAGCGCGATGCCCCAGTCCACCAGCAGGTCGTACTTGGGCGGCCTGATGCGCGCGGCTTTTTCGTAGGCTTCGACGGATACATTGAACTGACCGAGATCGAAGTATGCGTGGGCGATTTGAAACTGGGGCCGGACCTTGTGGGGCGATTTGGCGGCGGCATCCTGCCACATGGCGATTTTGTCGCCCCAGAGCTGGTTGCGCTGCCAGGTTGCGGACGCTTCGGCGACGATGATGAGCGTCAGCGTGATGGTGAGAACGCGGCGGCTGGCGGGCCATCGCCGCAGCAACTCCAGCACGATGAAAACCAGACCGATGAACGGCAGGTAGAGGCGGCGTTCCACCAACGGGTCCTGGATGGGCACGAAGGACGATGTGGGGGCGATCAGGATGAGGAACGCGAACCAGCCATAACTTGCCAGCGGCACCCGGCGGCGGTACATCCATGCCGCGACGGTGACCAGCAGCAGAGCCAGCAGGCCGATGATCGCGCCATGGCCGGTGAGCGAGCGGGAGATGGCGAAATCGTAATCGATGTTCTGGTGAATGGGCAGAACGAACTTGCCGAGGTACATCCAGATGGCGCGGCACTGGGTGAAGAAGTAGCTGGTCCAGGTGAGGTCCTTCACGTGGAAGCCCGCGGAATTGGAGTGCGCCAGCACGGTAACCACGGCGCTCGCGCCGGCCGCACCCAGCGCCGCCAGGGGAATGTACAGACGCCAGTTGCGGACGATGCCGCGCAGGGAGAAGCCGGGGTTCCAGAAATAATCGGTCAGGAGGAGCAGCGCGGGCAGAATCAGAACATGCTCTTTGGTGAGGCATGCGGCAGCGAATATGGCCAGCACGGCCAGACTGGCGACCCACGTGATATCTTCGCGACGCCGCCACAGAAAGACGGCGAAAGCGAGGTAGACGAAAAAGACGCTGAGGGTTTCCGAACGGCTGGCGATGTAGGATACCGACTCGGTTTGCAGTGGGTGAAACAGAAACAGGGCAGCGCCGAATGCGGCCAGCGCGCGGCGATGCCAGAGGTCCATTTCCAGCTTCGCGAGAATGCGGCTGGCGATGGCGAATACGAGCCAGCCGTTGAGTATATGCAGGACGACATTCACCACGTGATAGCTGAAAGTGTTGTCGTGACTCCATTGAAAGTTGAGCCAGAAACTGTATAGCAGAAGGGGCCGGACGATGTGCAGCCAGAGGTGGAAGGGCACGCCATCCCAGCCGGGCTGCGTGTAGGGGAGGTAGTTGTCGTCGAGCAGGAAGGGGCCGTTCAGCGCGGGACCGTAAACTTCAAAGACGGCCACGGCGGCGAGGAGGAAGGCCAGCAGCCAGGACCAGAGCTTTGGGCGCGAGGGAGGCTCCGGGCGGTCGGCCACGGCGGCCAGAACGGCCTTGCCCGAGCCGGCTCCGCCGCGGCGCCCGCGCGAGGATTTTAGAGAGGTTTTGGGCTCCTTTTTATTGCCCTTCATGCAGAGCCCGAAGTTGAAATTCGAGAATGGCGACACGCTGAGTCAGCGCGATATTGGCGTCCTTGAGGCCGGAGATCACCACCGAAAATCGGTAGAACACTACCAGAAAAACGCACAGGGCGAGCATCACCAGCGCCAGCGGACCAGAACCCAGGCCGAGACGGACGGCCACCCATTCCAGCAGCGCGCGGGAGCGAGACAGCACCAGCAGCACGGTGGCGGCGCCCAGCCAGCTTACCGAGTATTCCACACGGATGTGGGAGCGGCGAACTGATACCAGCACCAGTACGATGAGCCCCAGGCTCAACAGCGTCATTACGTTTAAGAGTCGATCCATGGAACCTCACAGGCAGGGCATGGCCCTGCCCCACATGGTTGGAAACCTGCCGCACTGAGCAGCGAAGCCTTGGCAGGCGGGGTGGAAACCTGCACCACATGCCATCATGCTTTTCTTAGACGGAACCAGCGCCGCCCCTCAAACTTCAGGATATTCACGAACACTCCCAGGAGAACGTGCACGATGTAATAAGCCGATTTCAGCGTGGTGATGGTGCTGCGGCCGTGACGCCGGGGGCGCATTTGGCAGGGCACCTCCACGAAGCGAAACCGGCGGCGCTGCAAAACAACCAGAGCTTCAATTTCAGGGTACTCGAGGGGAAAGCTGCGGCTGAAGACGCCCAGCGCCTCGCGGTTGACGCCCACGAAACCGGAAGTGGGATCGTGAACGGCTTTCCCGAGAATGGGCCGGAGAACCAGACGGAACATGTTTATGCCGAGGGCGCGCGGCGCGCTGGTGTGCCCGTTTCCGTTACGCTCGCAGAAGCGCGACCCGATGACCATCTGGCAGCCAGTGGTGCGCAGGGTCTCGAGGATGCGGGGTACGTACTGGGGATCGTGCTGACCGTCGCCATCCACGCGAATCACGTATTCGAAACCCAGCTCGAAGGCGAGCTTGTAACCGGCCTGGACGCATCCGCCCAGCCCGAGGTGCGCGGGCAAGGTGAGCACGTCGGCCCCGGCAGCCAGGGCGACGGTGCGGGTTGCGTCGGTGGAACAATCGTCCGCCACCAGCAGGGCGGCCTGGGGCATGACACTGCGCACTTCGTGGATGAGCGTGCCCACGGAGGCTTCCTCATTGAGGGCGGGAATTAAAATCAGGACGCCTCCGGCTTTCTGCGCATCGGTCACAGGCGAGCCACCTGCCGCGGACTGATGGAGAAACGGCGCAGGAGGCGGGCGTATTGTTTCGAGGTGAGGCGGGCGCTCTTGCGGATGCGGCGGCGTTCGCGGCACAGCGTGCGCAGTTCCCCAAGCGTGGCCAGCCAGGCGCGAAAGACGTAACCGGGGAGTTTAGTTGCGCGGCCTCCGGAGCGGGTGAACTCAGCCGCAGCGCCGCGCCCGCGCCACAGCCACCAGATGTGCCAGAAATAGCGCGCCATAGCGTAGAACGGGGCCAGCAGGAGCAGCGCGAGGGGATAATTCTTCACCAGCACGTACAGGCGATTCCGTTCAACGTAAAACGCTTTCACCGGGGAGGCGCGGCCAGCCGTGCTCGAATACGCGTGTTCGACGATGGCGGAGGGAACGTACAGGCACTCCCATCCCTTCCAGCGCGCGCGGAGGCCCAGATCGGTGTCCTCACAATACAGATAGAAGGATGGATCGAAGAGGCCCGCTTCGTCGAGCATCTCGCGCCGGTAGAGCGCGGCGCAGCCGCTGGGCAGCAGAACTTCCTGGCGGCGAGGATAGCGCTCCGGCGATTCGCCATGCCCGCGCTGGCGGCTGCTGCCATCGCCACACACGAGCATGCCCGCGCTGTCCAGCATGCCGGTGCCGAGGCGGATCTGCGGCGCCACCATACCCACGTCGGGGCGGCCGTCGAGGGCGCGGAGCATGGCCTCCAGCCAGCCGGGGCCGGCGACGGTATCGTCGTTCAACAGCGCGACAAACGGGGTGGAGCTGGCGCGAATACCCTGATTCACCGCGGCTCCGAAGCCGACGTTGTCGACGTTCTCGATCAAGGCTGCGGCGCGGCCTTGCAGAGTCTTTCGGGCGAGTTTTGTTCCGCTGTTATCGACGACGATGATCTCGAAATCGCGGAAGGTCTGAGCGTCGAGTGAGGCGATACACGCCGCCAACGGCTCACCGGCCGCCAGCGTGGGCACTATGACGGTGATCTCAGTACTCGACAAGCTTCGATTCTATCGGGTTTGCGTTCTATTCGTAGCGGATGGCCGAAGCGGGGTCCATTCGCGACGCCCGGCGAGCCGGGCCAAAGCTGGCTGCCAGCGCAACGGCCCCGAAGACGAGAAGCACGGACACGTAGGAACTGGCCTGCGCGGGCCGGGTTTCATAGAGCAGAGAGGCGATCAGCGTGGAGAGCGCGTACGCCACGGGCAAACCGATTGCCAGCCCTCCGGCAACCAGCGCCAGACACCGCTTCTGCACATCCCAGCGCACGGCCGGGGCGGGACATCCGAGGGCCAGGCGGATTCCGATTTCCTGGTGACGCTGATTCACGCGATAGCTGATGGTGGCGTACAAACCGAACGCCGCGGTGAGCATGGCGATGGCCGCGAACACGGTAAACGCCACAAGACTGACGCGGGGGCGCATGATGGAATCGGACATGGCGCGGCTCAGGGGCTGGAACGCCAGCGCAACGTTGCGATCGAGCGCCCAGATCTCGCGGCGGACGCCGGAGGATGCGGTTGCCGGGTCTCCATGGGTACGGATCACCAGCGTCATCGGCGCTTCCGAAAGCTGGGTGAACGGCCGGAACATGGTGGGCACGGGCGGAGCATCGACGGCCAGATCGCGCAGGTCGCCGACGATGCCGATGATGGTCTTGGGACTTCCCGACTTGCCCCAGAGCAGCCGCTTGCCGATGGGGTCCTGACCGGGCCAGAATTTCCGGGCCATCGATTCACTGATAATGACCACCTGGGGCGCGGCGCTGGTGTCGGCGTCCGAGAACAACCTTCCACGCTTGAGCGGAATGCCGAGCGCCGGGAAAAAGGCCGGAGTGACCGCACGCCAGGCGGCTGAATGGAACTCCGGCGACATGGCTTCGGCTTCCAGACGAAACCGGTTCGCGGTGCCCGCCCCGCTGAAAGGAGAAACGTTGGTGGCGGCCACGGACTGCACTTGCGGCAAGCGGGTCAACCGCTCCGTTACGTCGCGGAAGAACGCGGTTTTGCGCACATCGTCGTACGCGGCGGTGGGGAGGGTCACGTGGACGGTGAGAATTCGTTCGGCATCGAAACCCGGATCGACGGCCTGCAGGCGAACGAAACTATGCAGCAGAAGGCTGGCGCCCAGAAGAAGGATGCTGGCCAGAGCCACCTGAACGACAATCAGCACGTGGTGACCGCGGTCGCGTCTGGAGACTCCGCGCTCGCCGCGAAACTCCGGCGCCCTGCCGGAGAATATGGTGCACAGAACGGTGGAAATGAAAATCCCGCCCAGTGCCGCGCCGATCATCGGGGCATCGACGTGGATGAGCGCCAGACGGGGCAGAGATTCGGCGGCAAGGGCGCGAATGAGATCGACTCCATATTGGGCCAGGACCACGCCGAGAATGGACCCGAGAGTGGCGAGGACGGCGCTTTCGGTGAGTGTTTGGGCGAAAAGCCTTGCTCTGCTGGCCCCGAGAGCGAGCCGCGTGCCCATTTCGCGCTTTCGAGCTATGCTCCTGGCCATTTGCAATCCGGCCACATTGCCGCAGGAGAGCAACCAGAACAGCGCAACGGCGGCGGAGATCATCCAGACGGTTCGACCGGTGCGCGGCCCGATGACATATTGCAGAATGGGGACGGCTCGCATGCCCCAGCCGGCATTGGTCCGGGGGTTCTCGCGAGCGATGGAAGCGGCGATGGTGTTGAGCTCGGCCTGGGCTTGCCCTGGATCCACGCCCGTCCGCAGCCTGCCCGCAACTTCGACCTCATGCGCCGTGCGAGATTCGGTGGCCTTCGGCAACAACGGCAGAAGCACGTCGGCGCCGTGGAGAAGGTCCGCGGGCGGATCGGCAACTCCCACAATGGTGTAGTTTTCACCATCCAGCGCGATGGACTGGCCAATCACGCCGGGATTCATCCGCCACTTGCGCTTCCAGAGGCCGCGGCTGATGACGACGTCGTTGGGTGAATTCCGGAATGCCTGGCCCTGAAATGTCTGACTGATGATCGGATCAATGCCGAAGACGGCGAAGGATGACGGCGTGACGGCGGCGGACTGAACGGTCTCCGGGTTCCCTGCTCCGGTGAGCGCGGAGAGGGCGCGCCGCCATCCGGCGACTGCGGCGATGGACGCGGAGCGCTCCTGCAAATCCAGAAGGTCAGGCTCGGAGAAGCTCCAGGGCTCGCCGCGTGGATCGGTTTCCTGAAGGACGACAAGGCGTTCCGGGTGCGGATAGGGCAACGGTTTCCACAGCAGCGCCGACACCACGCAGAGAACCGCGATCATGGCGCCGAGGCCAACCGCGAGCGTTGCCGCGCAGGCGGCGGTGTAGGAGGGATTTCGCCGCAAGGAGCGCACGGCAAACTTCAGATCGAGCCAGAGGTTTTCGAGCAGGGGAAGGCCCTTTTGTTCGCGATATTCCTGCTGCATCAATGCGACGTTGCCGAATTCGCGCCGCGCCGCATCGCGCGCCTCGGCCTCGGTCATGCCCCCGCGGACGAAATCCGCCGCGATCAAATCGAGATGCTCTTTGATCTCTTGCTCAAGCCGGCCTGGGTGGTTGTTGCCGAAGATCCCGCGAACGCGCGCGAGCAGGGCGCGCAGCGCACTCAATGGGCACCTTCCAGGAGGCGGGAGATGGTAGCGACGGTTCTATGCCAGTTCGCTTCTTCCTCGACGAGTTGCTGCTTGCCGCGTCTGGTGACCGAGTAGTACCTGGCCCGGCGGTTGTTTTCGCTGGTGCCCAAATCCGAGGTGATCCAGCCCCTCTGTTCCAGCCGCAACAAGGCGGGATAGATGGTTCCCTGATTCAGCGCGAGGGAGCCCTGGGCGATCTGCTCGATGCGGCGGCCAATGCCGTAGCCGTGGAGGCGACCCATGCTCTCGAGGGTTTTCAGGATCATCAGATCCAGGGTTCCGTAGGGCACTTCGGATTCCTGTTCCTTCACGACGGGCACTCCTGTTGTCTATCAACAAGTGTACCTCTGGTCCTGTTGTCTGTCAACAGAAAGAATGGCAAGCGGCCTGACAGGCCCGTTCCTCTAGCAGGCTGCTGAAAAAGCCCGAAAACCGCTTGTTTACACGCGCGGCTCGGAAACGCAGGTGGTTACCGAACCGCGACGGTGACGGAGCGGGGACCAGATAGCCTTTTTCAGCATCCTGCCAGGATCAGCGTGAAGCACCCTGGACGGTATGTGGATGAGTTCAGCTTCCGCGCCGACAACCGAGAAAATCTTTCTCACAAGTTCCAGGACTGCATCCAACGCGCGACAACATGCCACGCTGCCGTGTGTCCAAGAGGCATAAACCCAAATATGAATGAGCAAATTAAGGCTGATCCGATGAGCGTGGCGGGATGAATGCGACGCATCGACCATATGTCATATGCCGCGATGGCAACCAGGAAGGAAATCTCCTCCCATGGGGTCCACTGCCGGATCAGGTGCACTGGAATGCGCGAGATGGCTGCCGGCATCATCGCAATGGTTGCGAGAATGATCAGTCTTTTGTGGGCGGCCGGATGTCTTCTGAGTGCAAATGCCGATCCCGCCAGAACAGCGAAGTTGAAAACTTCCCACTGCGGAAGGATGGAGAAACTGAGCGCAGCGTCCCCGGAGCCCGCGAACCGGTGGAGTTGATTGGCTCCGACGATAACGGCGACCGGCACCATCGCGGCGGCGAGGACGAACCCGGCAATGCCAAGTCTGCGATGAAGGGAAACACGCTTTGCGGAGACAAGCAGCATCTGCACCAGAAGCAAAATCATCCAGGCAGATTGAAGAACAGCGTGCACATGCACTATTGGCGCGGGGAGCTTCGCCCTGAACAGGCCCGCCAGATAATAGGTCGGCGCGAAACCTGCAAAGGCCGTAAGGAGCAGGGCAACGACCATCCCAGCGAAGAAATAGCGATCAAAACGCCGTCCGGGCAGCTTCCTGGCTTGGACCGAGAGGGCCCGAGGAACGGTCGTCATAGGTTTTCCAATTCGTGACACCGGCCACAGGCCGTACTTGATGTGCGACGCCAGCGCTGCAATAACGGTCGCAATCACCAGATCGTGCTACTTCTCGCGCCACTCGCCCATGTTCTCGTACCACTTGAGGACGCCATCGCCGATGCAGACGATGTCGGGCGCTCCGTCGCCGTTCACGTCGGTGATGGCGCACCCGGCGGCGGGGATCTTGTCGTCGAGAACGGACTTCCGCCAGGTCTTGCCGTCGAACGCGTAGAGGCACAGGTTATGGGTCCCGCGCGCGCCCGCGATGATCTCATCCACGCCGTCGCCGTTGAGATCCACGGTGGCGATGGTGTGGGCGTCATCCAGTTGCGCGTCGATGACCTCGCGCGACCACCCGGCTTTCTCCTCTCGATAGACCACCACCTGATTACCATGCCAGGGTTCGATGGCCGCGAGAAACCGCTCTTTTTTCATGCGGCCCACCACCACGTCACTTGACCCGCATTTCGGCCACGGCGCCGGGTCGCCTTTGCTGATCACCGTCCGCTGCCATTTGCCATCGGTTCCCAGCGCGCGCAGGGAGATTCCGGAAAAGCCCGCGGTGAGGATCTGGTCGCGGCCGTTGTGGAGCCAATCGACGATGGTGAGCCCGTGCAGGATGCCCTCCTCTTCCTCGTCGATCAGGTGGCGCTTCCATTCGCCGGGCGTGTAGTAGACGAGCGGGACGTGATCGCGGTAATCGGGGGGGACGGCGTTGGGCCCGACCAGCGGCGCGACGATGAATACTTTTCTGCCGCTGCCGTCGATGTCGGCCCAGCGGATGCGGTGCGCGGTTGGGAGCTGGTCGATTTTGTAGACGGTCCATGGCGCGGCGACGTCGTCGCCGCTGTGGAGCATGGAGATGGTCCCCCGGCTCTTGTGCGGGTCCATGTCGAAGGCGTCGGCGAGAATGAGCTCGAGCTTGCCGTCGCCGTCGTAATCCCACGGGCTCACGTTGATCATGGCGGGGATCATGGAGGCGATGACGTGGCGCTGCCAGCCGGGATTTTCGTACCAGACGAGGTCGGTCGTGCCCTGGGCGACCGCGATGAGATCGATGGCGCCGTCGCGATTGAGGTCGGCGGTGACCACCTGATAACCGCCGGGGACGTCGCGGGTGATGAGATGCTCGCGGAAATGCGGGAGAGGGCGCTCGCGCGCGGCCGAGCGGAGCAGCGCGGCCAGCGCGACCGTCGAAAGCACGCCTATTGCCGCTTGCCAGGACATTCGCATCACCTCAGCGATTCTACTTCAGGAAGCCCGACTCGGTTTCTTTTCCGAAATCGTAGACTGCGTATTCCACGGCCGGGAATGACAGGGTCTGCGCCAGGCGGACCGTTTCCAGCGCGGAATTACCCGCGAGCACCAGCACGGCGCGATGAGGGTCCAGGGGGTTCGTCGCGGCAAGCGCCAGCGCGTCGCGTTCGGAGGCGTGCTGCTCGCCGCCGATGCGGAACACCGCGCCGGGATAATCCAGATTCACACTTTTCGCCAAATTCGCCAGCGCTGAGTTGGTCTCCGGACGGCCCACAAAGATCACGTTGTGCGACCGCAGGTCGTCTTCGCTCAGCTCGAAGTCTTTGCGGACCTGCGGCTGGCTTTCGTACCACTCATTGAGGCGGGTTTGCAGTTGTTCGGCGGCGTAGCGGTTGGCTCCGGCGTCCAACACGGTCCCGTAGACGATGATGGTGTTGCCGATGGGCGGCGCGAAGCCGTGATAGTGCGAGAGCAGATACGCCGCGCCCCCCTGGTCGCCGAAGAGCCCGGGCGCCTGGAGCCACGATTCGATCAAACCACGCTCGCCTGCTCCGGCGGCTTCGATAAACTGCGCCGTGCTGACGGCTTTGGTGGTGTTGGCGGCAAAAAAGCGGGTCATCAGATCGAAGAACTTGCCGTCGCCCATTTCGCGGCGTAAGGCATCCAGCAACAGCGCGCCACGGTCCGTGACCATGCAGTGACGCTGGATTTCATCGGGCTCGGCGAGCGATGCGTTTCGGAAGCCGGCACGGCGGACGTCCAGGGCGCGCTCGAAATCGTCGGATTCCAAGTCCACATAATACGCGGCCGAGCCGGCGGTCAGCCAGTTATCGGCATCGCTTGCGGGCAGAATCCAGCCTTTCCACAAACGGTCCTTGTAGGAAATCGACGCGGTCTTCAGCGGCGGGGGATTGCCGTCGTCCTGCTTCCCCGGCGCCGGCGGCTCGGTTGAAATCAGACGATAGCCGGAGGAGTAGATGCCATCGTTCTTCGGATACTCATCCTTCTGGTGCTGATTCGGCACCCACTCGCGCTGGTTAGATTTTCCGAAGACCGCCCATGCCATCATGTGCAACGCCATGTCAGCCGTGGCTACCTTGGCGTCCACTGAAAACGACGTCACCAGCGGCGGCGTGCGAAACGCTGTGAACGCGAATTGTTCGTCGATCCTGCCCTTGTACTCGTCATACAGGCGCTGCCACGTCAGATCGCGAACTTCGGGAACGTATGGCAGGTGCTCCGGCGCGCCTTCGGGATCGGGCGCGTATTCGAGCCGCACGTTCAGATCCTTGGCGTTGTTGTCGCCCCAGTAGAAGCCCTTGGTGCCGCCGAACCACTCATCGCGCGAGCTGCGCCAGAGTTTCGTGCGGTACGTTCCCAATTCGTACATGGCGATCTCGTTCGTCTTCGCGTCACCCATCATCCATTCGTTCGTATACAGGCCGTCATTCTTTGTGCCGAGGATCTCCACAACCTTGTCGATGCTGTCGCCGTACTGAATGGCCTTCCGCGCGCGGTTGGCGATGGGCGTTCCATTGATGTTGTAAGGGCTTTGGCGAATGGTGGTTTCTTCCAGCACCACGCCGGCGTCATTCTGATACCAATCCGTCCCGCTCTGAATGCCGCCAGGAAAACTCTGCATCAGCACGCGATGGCCTTCGGCGGGCTTCACGTCCAACATCACATTGGTCTGCTCGGCCAGCGTAAGCGGCCACATCAGAATATGCCCGATCACCATGCGTCCATCGCGGGTGGCCGGGCCGGTGGCGACGAATGCACTGCAGTGGTCCGGGGGCGCGTATGAAGGGGGCTTCAGGTGCAGACCTTCGAGCCCGCTGGGCGTAACGGTCATCGCCTCCCTGAGTTCGTCTAATTCGACGACGGTATTGGCGGTGACGATGTCCATGAGATCGACACGGCGGCCGTCCCACTTCGCGCCGTCGTCGGCCGCCCCGTCGGCGATTCCGCGCATCTCCTCAAGATATTCGCGATCGAAACCACGCAGGAACATCGACTTCGCCATGGTGCGTCCGGTTTCCCAGGCATGTTCCTTCGAAGTGGAGTCGAGGATGGCGGCGGAGCGATCCATATATTCGACAATCTCGCGCGACATCAGATGGCCGTGCTGATAGCCGCGCTCATAAGGCTTGCCCTCAATGTGCAGATAAATCCATCCGCCCGTGGGATACCGGTAGGCCGGACCGAATCGCTGCACCGCTGCACTGGCCGGCCGCGTTCCTCCGGACGAAGGCTCTTTCACGGCAACTCCCGCGAACCATGCTTTGCCGCTGAAGGCGCCGCCATCGCCGGCAGTGAGCTGGATGGCATCGCTGGCGGTAGTGGCGACGAAATGAAGGCTCACATGCGTCCAGTCCCTGGTGCCGCCCAGCGACTCCGAATGCATGTCGAACGGCATGGAGGCCATGGAAATCGCCGCGCCGGTGGCGATGGGCGAACGGCCAATGTCGGGCACCCGCAACGACTCGGTACGAATCCAGCCGCTCACTTCGTAATGTTTCCCGATGGTGAGGGAGAGCGGTGATGAGCGCGCGCAGGCATCGCCATCGCCGGTTCCTTCGAGGCGCACAGAGATGGCGCCATCGTGACGCACAGCGGAATCGGTGGCCGAACTGCCACGCACCGAGGTCCACGCCGTATCGGCAAGACAAAGACAAGGAAGAAGGAAGAGAGCGAAAGCGAGACGCATGTGCTTTAGTTGGCTCAGGATAGCATCACGCCGTGCATTGCCTCGCCCTCGCAGACGAGGCCGGTTTCGTTGACACGCAGGAATTCAACAGAACGCATGCGCTTGCCGTTTATCTCCGAAGTGTAGATGATGCCCAGACGATTGCCATCCACAATCGCGTAATCGAGTTCGAAATGAATGGACTGAATGGCGGCCATGCCGCGCTTCCAGTATTCGGCAAGTTCGCGCTTGCCGGACACACTGGTCTTGCCCATAATGGGTGGCAAGCGGGGCGAGGTGAACACCACATCGTCGGCAAAACGCGCCAGCACTCCGTCTACGTCACACCGATTCCACTGGTCGATCCATTCACGAATCCAGGCGAGCGCTTCCGATCGCGTCATGAGAACCATTGTCCGTCACCGCGCCGCAGATTTCGAGCGCCCCGATAACTGCCCTCGGCGAAAGCAATCCACAGTGTGATCGTTGACCATGCCGACGGCCTGCATGAAGGCGTAGCAGATGGTGCTTCCGACAAAGCGGAAGCCGCGGCGGATGAGTTCGCGGCTCATGGCGTCGGATTCGGCGGTCTTTGCGGGCACCTCGGAGGATGCGGCCCAGCGATTCTGCCTTGGTTTGCCTTCGACGAAACGCCAGATGAACGCGTCGAAGGTTGCGAACTCCTCGCGCACTTTGAGAAGGGCCTGCGCGTTGGTGACGGCGCTGGCGACTTTGAGACGGTTACGCACGATGCCTTCGTTGGCTAGCAGGCTGGCGATCTTCCTGGGTCCGTAGCGGGCTACTCGCTCGGGATCGAAATGGTCGAAGGCCTGGCGGTAGTTCTCGCGCTTGCGCAGGATGGTGGACCAGCTCAGACCTGCCTGCGCTCCTTCGAGGATCAAGTACTCAAATAAAAGGCGGTCATCGTGGATGGGAACGCCCCACTCGGTGTCGTGGTAACGGATCTCGGGTTCCTGCCGCGCCCACCAGCAGCGCTGGATCATGTTTCGATTCTAAGGCCGATTGAGTTGCAACTGAAGGCAGGGCATGGCCCTGCCCCACAAGGCACCTGGAAACTCTAATGCTCTGGAAGAGGTAGGGGAACTAGAGGAGGCCTCGGAATTTTGGCTGGTTGTACCCGGGGAAGACTTCGGCGACGCTGCGGCCACCCAGGTGCTTCGCGACGCACTCGCCCAGCACGTCGCGGAAGTCGGTGGTGAGGGCGAGGTCGCGGCTTTCGTAGAGCCGTTCGGTGGCCAGGCCGGGCCAGTCTCCGTAGATTTTGCCTCCGCGAATTCCGCCACCCATGGCGAACATGACGTTGGCGTGGCCATGGTCGGTGCCGCGGTCGCCATTCTCGCGGGCGGTGCGGCCGAATTCGGACATGGTGACTACGGCGATGTCGGCCATCTGATCCCCCATGTCCTGATAGAACGCGGCGAGCGCCTGCCCGAACTCGGTGAGCCGGTTGGCCAGTTGACCTTCGGTGGACTTCGCGGCAACTTCGTTGACGTGGGTGTCCCAGCCGCCGACGTCGGCGAAGGCCACTTCCACCCCGACATTTGCTTTGATGAGACGAGCCACCTGCAGCATGGCCTGGCCAAACTGCCCGCCCGGATAGCGCGCGCCGCCCGCGGGCGTGTATTTCTGCTTCTGCACGGCCTGCATCAGCTTCACGGCGTCAAACGTTTCCTGCGCGGTGCCATGCAGGACGGTGTCGGTGGTGTCGCCGTACATCGCTTCGAAGGTTTGTTCGGAACCGGTATCGCGGATCTGGAAATCGCCGATGTTTCCAATGGCCACGGCTTCATTGCGTCCACGCAGGGACCGCGCGAGATCGGAACCGATGCTGATGGCGCGCACCGGCGAAGGCTGAGACTCCGGCAGCAGCGTGCGATTGAGCCATCCGTCGGCGGTGGCCTTCACACCGGGCGTTCCGGATTCCATGTAGTCCTGGGCATCGAAATGCGAGCGCGTGGGGTCGGGCGAGCCGGCCGCTTCCACAATGGCCAGTTGGCCGGCCTGAAACACGGGCATTAGAGGCGCCAGCGCGGGATGCAGGCCGAAGAAGCCATCGAGGTCCAGCGCCGCGTCTTTCGTGCCGTTGGGTTTGGGGATGGCGATGGTTGGACGAAGGGCATAATAATCCGGATCGCCGAATGGAACGACGACGTTGAGGCCGTCGGCGGCGCCCCGTTGAAACACAGCCACGAGGATTTTCCTGCGGCCTGACGTGGATGTGCCCGCGGCATACGCCGCCCGGGAGAGCCATGCGGGCGCCAACCCGACGCCGAACATCGCTATGCTCGAATTCCTGAGAAACGCCCTTCGTGTATGCATACCGTTACCTCATCGGCGCTGAAAATCCGGCGATCCCAACACCAGGCCGGCGATCTGTTCCGGCGGCGATTTTTCAATGACGGCGCGGGTCTGATCGCTCATGTCCCGGAACAACAACTCGCGGGCGATGGAGTCCGCATCCCCGCCCGGCATCGGTTCGACGTGCACGCCGGGAACCTTGTTCTGCGCAAAGGCCAGCGCGAAGTTCATGCGGCCCAGCAGCGCCGACGAACTGACCCATTCGGAATTGACGTTGGCATAGCCGGTTGGTTCCAGCTTGCGATAGATGGGCTCGCCCAGCTTCGCGATCTGGTTGGACAAGGCGAAAGCGTCTTCCACGTCGGCATTGGTGGCGCGAATGGCGCTCACCACCATCTCAAAGGGCGTCTTCATTTTGGCGCGAAGCGCGCCTTCCGACCAGAATTCGGGCGAGTCCAGCATGGACTTCATTACTTCCCGCAGGTCGCCGTGACTTTTGAGAAAGGTCTTCGCCATGCGATCCACCAGCGCGCGGGGAGGGTTGTCGGCCACGAACTTCTGGGCCAGTTCCAGGGAGATATGATGCGCGGTGGCGGGACTCTCCGCGACGATGTCCAGCACCCTCTCGCCGTCTTCCATGCCGCCGCCCGCCGGAATGATGACGCCCAGCACCACCTTCTGGCCTTTGTCGTGCCAGCGGTCGTTATAGAAAAAACCGCCGCCCTGCCGGGGGGCGCGAATGCTCCAGCCGGTGAAACAGCGCGCCACTTCGGTGACGTCGTTCTGGGTGTAGCCGCCGTCTACGCCCAGGGTGTGCAGCTCCAGCAGCTCACGGCCGTAGTTTTCATTCAGACCAGCCGGGTTCTTTTTGGTGGGACCGCGCGATTGCCAGTTATCCAGATAGAAGAGCATGGCGGGGCTTTTCGCGGTGGCCTCCAGCAGATCGCGGAAGCGGCCCAGCACGTTCGGTTCAATGGCATCGCGCTCATAGTCGGTAAGCTCGTAGCGGTCCACACCCTTGTCCATGAAGACGTTGAAATGGTTAAACCAGAAATCGTCCAGGATTCCGGCGAGCTGGCGGCTGCTGTAAATCGCGCGGTAGAGCTTGGCGGCGGTGAGATCGGCGGCCACGGCCTGCTGCGGCGCGTTCATGATGAGCAGCGCGCGGCGAGTTTCCGGGGGCGCGGCGGCAATGAGCGGGCCGCGCAGCTTCGGAGGGAGCGCCTGGGCGAGTTGCTCCAGCTTCTCCGGACTGAGCGAGGCGATGATGGCGCGTTTCTCCTCGGGGGTGCCGTTCTTCAGGGTGTCGATCTGGTCCGGATCGAGGATGTCGCGCACCCGGGTGACAACCTCCATATTATTGTTGTCGTCCGCGCCGCCGTCCTTCTGCCTTTCGTCACGAGCCATGCGGTTGCGAACCGCCGCCCTGGCCAGCGGATCCTCAGGCATGGCCGCCTTGCCGTCTTCGATTTGGCGAACCAGGTTTGGCGGCGGATAGTGCTCCATCAGCTCGACGGTGTCCATGCGGAGCGATTCGAGGGGCGCCAGCTTCTCGTGGAGTTCCGCGCTCTCCGGGATGCGCTCAGGGTGAAGCTGCTGATCGATCCATTTCTTCAGGCCGATTCGCTCGACCTGGGCGACGTCTCCGGGCCGGGGTCCGAAGGTCAGCCGATCCAGGGCGTGCAGAATCTGCTCGTCTTTGGGGAGCTTCCGCCGGAAAGCGCTATCGGCAGGGGCGGCGACCAGCACGACCACAACTATGACTGGCGCCGCCAGCGTCCGCAGCTTCATACATCTATTAACGTATGCCGGGCACCTGAAGTTGTGGCCCTAAGGTGTTTTCTGATTAATCTCCAATAATCTTCACCAGGGCGCGCTTGCGCCGGCGGCCGTCGAACTCGCCATAGAAGATCTGTTCCCAGGGGCCGAAGTCGAGTTTCCCGCCGGTGATCGCCACCACGACTTCACGTCCCATGATCTGGCGCTTCATGTGGGCGTCGGCATTGTCTTCGCCGGTGCGGTTGTGCAGATACTTCGAGATGGGCTCGTGGGGCGCGAGCTGCTCCAGCCAGCGATCATAGTCCTGATGCAGGCCGGATTCGTCGTCGTTGATGAAGACCGATGCGGTGATGTGCATGGCGTTGACCAGCACCAGGCCCTCGCGGACGTCGCTTTCGCGCAGACACTCTTCCACCTGCGGCGTGATGTTGACGAACGCGCGGCGGGAGGGGATGTCGAACCAGAGTTCTTTTCGATAGCTCTTCATGAACCGGTCCTTCTACTTGACGACGAGTACGCTGCAGGGGGCCAGACGCACCAGATCCTGCGAGGTTCCGCCCCAGATGCGGTCGTAGAGCCGGGAGTGGCCCATGAAGCCGACGACCAGCAGATCGCAGCCGTTCTCGCGTATAAATTCCACAACTCGCTTCACCGCGTGTCCTCTCACCACGGTGCAGGAGAGTTCGATGTTACGCAATGCGGCTTTGGTGCGGGCGTGCGCCACGACTTTCCCGAAGTACGAGTCCTCCTCCTCTTTCTCTTCGTCGATTTCGCCGATTATCTCGGCGTGCTTCGGCAGGTTCTCTTCCACGCAGATCATGTGCAGCCGGGCGGCAAGGGTGGCGGCCAGATCGATGGCCGTGTCCAGCGCTTTCAGCGCGCCATCGGAACCGTCATTGGCGATCAGAATGTGGCGAACCATCGGCTTTTTCCGCTCCGCGTTCCACGCGGGTCATTTCGACATCGGAAACCGCGATCATTCCGGTGTTCATCATGCTTTCGAGGGCTGGCGCCAGCTCGGCGATTTTTTCCGCCGAGTCGACCACTACGACGATGATCGGCCGGTCGCTGCCGCCGATGTGATGGCGGTGCATGCCGCCGGTTTCGCCGTAGCCCTCCACGCCGCGCAACACGGTGGCGCCGGCGATCTTCATGTCGCGGCACTTCCGGACCATGGCCTCATACAACGGCGCTCCCAGATACTTGTCGTCCTCGCTGATGTGGAGGCGGAGAATCTTAGCTGGGTTGCTGGCCGGCACTGGCTTCCTCCACGATGGGCTTGCTGCGGACAAGCCGGGTCATCTCGACGTCGGAGACGACGATCAATCCGTCGACGAGCATCTCTTCGACGGCCGCCGCGGCCTCGGCGATCCGGGCGGCGCCGTCCACGACGGAGATCATCACCGGCATGTCGCGAGAGAGATGCAGAAAACTCTGTTTGTGCGTGTGGCCCTTGGCGCCATAACCGAGAACTCCGCGGTACACCGTGGCGCCGGAGATATCCATCATGCGAAGGCGTTTGACGATGGCGTCGTAGAGCGGCTCCTCATTCCAGCGGTCCGCTTCTCCGAGGAAGACGCGCATCAGCTTTGCGGGGCCGGTGCGCCGTTCATGGGGCTGTTTGGGTTCCGGCCTTTTTTCCTTCTTCGCCATCTTGATGACGTTGGTGTCCTGCACTTCGATGAGGCCGTCGGTGACCATTTCGTACAGCGTGGGGAGCAGTTCGTCCACCTTTTCGGCGCTCTCCACGAATTCCACGATGACCGGCAGATGTTGCGCGAGCACTTCGATTTTCGGGGTGTGCAGCAGCCGATGGCTGCCGAATCCGGCGAGGGCACGGAAAGCCGTGGCGCCGGCAACGCCCTTGTGCATCAGGAACGTAAGGATGGATTCGTACAGCGTCTCAAAATGATGCTGTGTGTCCTCATTGACGTAGATGGTTACCTTTTTCGCGGGACCCCTTGCCAGCATGCGCCGCTCCTTTCGACCACCGGTCTCCACTTCGCATCATAAGCTCTCCACCGCGCCGGTGGAGGGCGCCGTTTCGGTTTTGCCAGGAAGGAGGTGCCGCGGCATGAAGAATGCGTTGGCTATGGCCGTCGGAATCACGGCGCTGCCGATGACGGTAGCCACCAGAAACGAGAATTGGGATTCGGTGATGATGTGGTGGTTCAGCCCGAAGAGCGAGGATATCGTGCCAAAGGTGAGCCCTGTCGACATCATCAGCGAATAATACATCCCCGCGTGCCCGGAGTACTTGAAAGCGCGCACCACCGGCACCAGCCCGACCATTTTGGTGACCATTTTGGCGAAGAACAAGACGACGAAGACGAGGGGAGCAGCCAGCAGCGCGGGAACGGACACAAACGAGCCGGCGCGGATGAAATAGAAAGGAGTGAGGAGGCCGAAGGTGACGGTGCGCAAGCGGCGGATCAATTCATGATCCTTACCGACGGTTCCGGCCAGCACCATCCCGATAATATACGCGGGCAATACGGCTTCGCTTCCGGACCACACCGCAACCCCGCCCATGCCGAAGAGAAGGAACAATAGATACTTCGTCTCCAACTCCGAGACGCGGCCGCCATAGCGGCGGAAGAACCACGGGGTGGCGAATGGCAGGATGGTGAACACCGCAACGCTAACCCCGATGAACGCCAGCGTTCGCAGCGTGAACGGCGAGAAGATGAGGCCAAGCGCGATTACCGTGCCAAGATCGTTGACGAAACAGGCGGCGAGTATCGCCTTGCCGAACTCCGTCTTATTGAAGCCGAGTTCCAGCATGACCGCGTAGACGACGGCGACCGATGTTGTGGAAAGGGCAACACCGCACAGCCAGCTCGGCATCCATGCCCAGGCGAGCACAAAATGCGCGATGAGGGCGGCTCCGAAGAACGGGAAGAAGAAGCCGACCATGCCGACGCCCACCGCTTCCTTCCATTTGGCGCGGAAGATGCCGGGGTCAAGCTCGGCGCCGGCGAGAAACGTGAGCACGATGGCGCCAGTGCCGGCGAGGAAGCCGATCCACGGGGCTTTCGCGCCCAGCGCCTCGCCTCCGGCTACCGCCCCAATCACCAACTGCGCCACGGTGCCCACGACAATTTCGGAAAGCGCCGTGGAGATGCGAAAAAGGTTCGCAAAGAGAACGGCCAGGAGGGCCAGCAAAACCCAAAGGGCGGCGAGAAACCAGGTTTGTTCCATAGCTTTTTTCACCTATCCAGCGCTTGCAGCCGCTGCAGATTGGAGCGAAGTTCCGGGGCATCCGACGCGCCGCGCGCCAGCAGATTCGCGACCGTAGCCATCAATTCTTCCAGCCTGGCCTCCGCCTGCTTCTCCATTTCGAGCAGCGCCGCATTGATGCCTGCTTCCCATTGCGAGGTCAATCGAGACAGATTCTTGAATACTTCGTACGGAAGCCTGCGCCGCAGGAGATGGCGTCTGACCAGGCCTTGCAGGAGCCACATGGGGAAGAGGAAACCGAGCAGCTCCCAGTTCCGATCAAATATTTTGCCTATCTTGATGTCCGGTGTTCGCGGCTCTTCGGCTTCGATCTCGATTTCGGCGAGTTGCAGCGGGACGCCGAACGCGGCGGTAGTCCGTTCCGACAGACGCGCGCGGAAGTCCTGAACGGATCGGGCGAGCTGTCTCCTTGCGGCGTCCACGTACCCGGCAAAGGCGGGGCGGTTGGCGGCGGAGAGAAGCGCCAGACGGATCGTTAGCTCCCTATCAAGCCAGGGCTCGAAGCTGTTGATGACTTGCGCGAGGCTCCGTGTCCAGCGCGGGTATTCGGCGCAAAGCGCCTGCGTGAGTTCGCCGGTGATGGCGGATTCCCGAGGATCGAGACGCCTGGAAACCATGTCGCGCGCCGCGGCCCCCGCATGACCGGTGGTAAGACGCAGTTGCGCTCTGAACTCGTCGAGCGATGCCCGTTCGGCCAGCACCGTTTTGATGAGCGTGTCGCGTTCGTGGTCCAACGCCTCCGCGGATTTGAGCGCCAACGACAGGTAATCGCGGCACTCGCGGACCAAGGCGCCGGCCTTGTGCCGCGTGACGGCCTCGCGCTGGTCGTTGAACCGGTCCACGACGTCCCGCAGCAGCATGCGCTCGATGTCCGCGCGGGTGGATTCATATCCGGGCCGAACTGAGTATGGGAAGACGGGCGGCGGCGGTTCGAAGCTCTTTCGGAGCGTGGCGTCCACGAATGTACGCACCTGGCGCTGCTCAATGCCGCTGAGGATATCTATTTTGGTCAGCAGCATGACCACGCGGGGAGTGAACTCGTACAGCCGGCGGATGAGGGCGATGTCCTGCTGCGACAACGGCGGATCGACGGACGTGGCCACCAGCGCGAGGTCCACGTTCGGCAACCAGTTGAGTGACGCTTCGGTGTTGTGGGCGAAGACGCTGTCGAGGCCCGGCGTGTCCACGAAGCGGACGCCTTTGTACTGCCGCAGACAAGGGAGGTCGACCACGACCGTGGCTACCTGCTTCGCGTTCTCCGGGTTCTCCGATTCGCTCACCCAGGCGCCGATGGAACGGACCGGCGTATCTTCCTCCCGGCCATCGAGATAGCGGACGGTGGCCTTTTCGGTTTCGCCATAACCGATTTCGGTGACCACGGATGTGACCGGGATGACACCAGTGGGAATCAGATCGCGGCCGATGAGGTGATTCAGGAAACTGCTCTTTCCCGCTTTAAAGCGTCCGAACACGGCGACGCGGAGGACCGCCTCACGCGAGAGCGCGCGACAGGCTGCGAGGAGCGGCAGCATGGACGTGATGCCGTACTTCGCCGCGAGTTCGTCGATCAGATCGATGACGGCAGGGCCGCGCGCAAGAGTGGTCGCCATATCATTTTGGGATCACCGCAAGGAGGGAAAGGCAAACTCCTACAGTGAACCACTGTAGGAGTCATTGGCCGGCGGAACCGGCGATGAGCGAACTCCACCGCCAGCAGGATTCTGAAAACGGAATTCCGCACTCCGCTCCGTAACCGTCGCGGTTCAGCCTGCTAGGTACAGGATAACCGCATTCCTTGCCCGCGATCAACGCCACCTGTATTCTGAACCTTGTGAATCCCCCGGCGGACACGCAAAGAGCGCGCTGGCTGACGAGGAATGTATTCGCCATCGGAATGCTCAGCCTCTTTTCCGACATGGGGCACGAGCTGACCACCGCTCTGCTGCCGGTGTTTCTGGCCGGTTTTGGCGCCAGCGCCGCGGCACTGGGGGTGATCGAAGGAGTGTCCGATGCCGCTTCGAGTCTGCTGAAGCTGTGGATGTCGACGTATTCCGACCGGATCGGCCGGCGCAAGCCGATTCTGGTTGCCGGATACGTGGTAACGGCCATGATGGGGACGTTCGCGTTCGTCACGGCCTGGTGGCAGATGCTGGCGATCCGCGCCGTGGCGTGGATGGGCCGCGGGGCGCGGGGTCCGGTGCGCGACGCATTGCTGTCGGAGAGCGTGCCACCCGCGGCGCACGGCCGCGCGTTCGGCTTCGAAGGCGCAATGGACACGGTGGGGGCGATCATCGGCCCGGCGATCGCGTTGTCGCTGCTGGGCGTGCTACCCATGCGCCATATCTTCGCGATCGCGTTTCTGCCAGGGGCCGCGACGGTTCTCATCGTGCTGTTCTGGGTTCGCGAGGTTCCGCGGAAGCCGCAGCGCGAGCTGCGAATGTGGGGGTCTCTGCGGGGGCTTCCGAGACCGTTTCTGATGTACGTAGGGGCGGTTGGGTTGTTTGGCATCGGAAATTTCGCGCATACATTGCTGGTGATGCGAGTGGCGATTCTGCTGACGCCGGCTTACGGCGCGGTGAGCGCGGGACGAATCGCCATCGCGCTTTTCATTTTGCACAACGTGCTGTATGCGGCGGTATCGTACCCGGCGGGCGCGCTTGGGGACCGCATGGACAAGAAGAAACTGCTGGCGGGGGGTTATGGTTTGTTCGGCGTGATGTGCCTTGGGTTTCTTCCGGGCAGCGCGAGCCTTGTTCTTCTCTCTTGCCTGTTTGCCCTTGCCGGGATCTATATAGGAATTGTGGATGCGATGCAGCGCGCACTGGCCGCGGACCTGCTTCCGCTGGCACAACGGGGAGTGGGGTATGGCGCGCTGGCCACGGCGAATTCGGTGGGAGATCTTCTGTCGAGTGTGGTGGTGGGGTTGCTGTGGAGCCGGGTGTCGTTTCAGGCTGGATTTTTGTACGGGGCTGTGTTTACGTTCGCCGGGGCCGCGGCGCTATTCGCCGTTCCGAGGGCGGGGCGATGAAAATCGTTATTATTTCGGACATCCATGCCAACATGGAGGCGTTGGAGGCGTTGCCAACGCTGGGCGATCAACTCTGGGTTCTGGGCGATCTGGTGAATTACGGGCCCGATCCGGTTGCGGTTGTGGATTGGGTTCGAAAACACGCGACCGTCGTGGTGCGCGGCAACCACGATCACGCCGCGGCGAGCGGGGAGGACCCGCGTTGTTCCGCTCCGTTCCGGGAGATGTCCGATGCGATGCTGGCTTACACACAGGCGAGCCTGCGCGATGATCAGCGGGAGTATTTGAGTTCGCTTCCCCTGGTTTTGACCGAACGGGTGGAAGGATTGTCGTTCTTCCTTTGTCATGCGACGCCTTCGGACCCGCTGTTCCGGTATATCCAGGCAGATTCGCCGCAGTGGGCGGAGGAGTGCGAACTCGCCGCCGCGGACATTCTGCTTACGGGCCATACGCACATCCCGTTTATTCGAACGGTTGGGCAGAGGATTGTGGCAAATCCGGGCAGCATCGGGCAGCCCAAGACGGGCTCTCCACTGGCTTGTTATGCGGTGTGGGATGACGACCTGCAACTGCACTCGTATCCGTATGACTGCGAGACGACGGCCCGGAAGATCGAGAGGCTGGCGGTTCCGCAGAGCGGCATCGGCAGGGCGCGGCCCTGCCCCACGCCGGAGAGGGTCAAACATAGTCTGGCGGGGGTCTTGAGAACCGGTTGTTGGAGCTCCCAGTGCTGAATTCCTCCCAACAACTGCACCTGCTCTGCAGCGCCCAACATGCGGACAAGCTGCTGGGGGAAGTTGAATCGATTCTTTTTGCGTCACGGTCGAAATCCGCTTTCCGGAAGTACAAGAGTTCTTTTTCGCCGGCCCAGATAAAAGTTGTCGAGGACTACGTCGCCCGGATCCGCACGCAGATGGTTCGCGTTCTCGATTCGCAGGGAATCCCGCAGCCGGAACCGGATTTCGAGGCCGTTCATTCGATCCGCGTGACGCTGGCTTTCATCCGGATCGCATTTCAGGAGTGCACGCCGGACCGCATGCGCGGCTACGGTGATCTGCCCGAAGACGCCGTGCTTGAACTGAACGGCCTGGTGGACGAGATGGTCAGCGCCATCGACAAGCTGGACGCTTATCTGGCCAACGGGCTCGGCCAGGATTTGCAGGCGCGGTTGAAAGCTCTTGCCGACTCCGGAGCAGACGTGGGACTGGTGAAGACTCTGGAGCGGATCGTCAACGAACACGGCTTCGTGGAATTCCGCCCCAAGGTCTCGATGATTGTGGAGAGGTTAGAGTCGAAGAGCTTCGAGATCGCCCTGTTCGGGCGGGTGAGCTCCGGGAAATCGTCTTTGCTCAATCACATTGTGCAGACGGATATCTTGCCGGTGGGCGTGAACCCGATCACCGCGGTGCCCACGCGGCTGGTTTATGGCGGCACGCCGCGTTTGACGGTGTGGTTTGCGGACCGCGGCGCTGAACGGACCGATCTGGAGCGATTGCCGGAATTTGTGAGCGAGCGGCACAACCCGGGAAACTACCGGCACGTTACACGAATCGTCGCGGAACTTCCGTCGGCGCGACTGCGGGACGGCATTGTGCTGGTGGATACGCCGGGGCTGGGTTCGCTGGCTACTTCGGGGGCCGCGGAGACGCTGGCGTATTTGCCGCGCTGCGACCTTGGAGTGGTGCTGATTGACGCGGGGTCGACGCTCACTGAGGATGACCTGGCGACCATCCGGACGCTTTATGAAGCCGGCATTCCCGCCTCTGTGCTGCTGAGCAAGAGCGACCTGCTGGCTCCGGAAGACCGGGCCGGTTCTCTGGCGTACATTTCGGAACAGATCCGATCCCAGCTCGGCCTGGAGATATCGGTTCACCCGGTGAGCATTCAGGCGAGCCACTCTTCTCTTCTGGAAACGTGGTTTCGGGAGGCCATTCTGCCGTTGTACGATCACCACCAGCAACTGGCGCAGGAATCCGTGTTTCGCAAGATTGGATCGCTCCGCGAAAGCGTGGCCACGGCACTGCGGCTCCGGCTGGATCGCGATCGAAGTTCGATAGACGTGAGCCAGGTGGAGGCCGACCTCAGGAAGGCTATTGGGCGGGTGGCCGAGGTCCGGGAGGTCTGCTTCGAAGCTACCCATGCGATCCGCGGACAGGGGGAGCGTGGGATCGCGGAAGCGGCGACCGGTCTGACAGAAGCGTGGTTGCGGAATGGCGAGACCGATGCGAGCGCGCTGGTTGGCGATCTGCTGGTGCGCTTCGCCGCGGAGCAGGCGGGCGTGATATCGGGCGCTCTGAAGGATCTGGCTCGCGAACTGGCGCAAACATTGCGCACCACCTCGGCGACCCTGGGTATGCAGGAGGCGCATCCGGACGAGGATCTCATCTCCGCGATTACGGACATGCCCCGGCTCGATCTGGGCGAGCTGGAGCTGGACGTCCGGCCGGGTGTCCGGTTGAAGTTCGGCAGAGGACTATCGGAACGGCACACGCAGAATGTCCTTCGGCGGAAGATCGGCGGGCGTGTTGCGGAAGCATTTTCGAATCTGGGAAGCATGCTGGATGCGTGGACACGGCGCACACTGGGCGAACTGCAGCGCCGATTTGAGACGCATGCCGACGCGTATCGCGCGCATGTCAATCGGATGAGCGGCACCGGGCAGGCTTCCGGCACGGAACAGGAAGCGTTCCTGCGCGACCTTGCATCGCTGGCCCGATGATGCCCCGGAGGAAGGCGCTGGATGCCGATTCCCGTTCGTACATCATTGCCTGGGTGATCCGGTCCGAAGACGACCTGCCGGCCGATTTCCCGATTCCGGAGGGTGCGAAGAATTTTCAGGTCGGGCTATTCCTTCCTCGGGACGATTCCGGCCGGTTCGGGCGATCGCACTACCCGCCGCGCGTTGTGCTGCTCCAGGATGACGCGATGGTGGCTTTGACTCATCCTGCTCATGACGACAAACCGGCGCGGATCGCTTTAGGGGATCTGGCGTTCTGCGAGTTTGGACACTTCCTGCTGATTGGCTGGCTTCGATTCGTCGCCGCCGGGCACGAAATTCGCCTGCCGTATAACACCCGGTGCCAGCAGCCGGTGGATGAGTTTCTGGATGCCTTGCTCCGCGCCTGGCTCGGCGCGGATAAGACCGACCGGGACGGCGGGATTGCCGAGTTCGGCGCGCCGCTGGATATCAAGTTCAAAAACCACCTGGCGGCGGCCTTGCTGGCGCGGGAGAGCGTTCGGGCACAGTGGTTCAGCCCGCCATCGGCACGGCTTTGGGGATGGGGGCCGTTTCGGCTTCGCTCGGAGGCGGGGGGTGACCTTCTCGCGATTACAGACACGCGGGTTATCTGGATTCGAGACCGCTGGAAGGGCTGGTATGACCGGTACGGGAGTGTCACTTCCGCCGCTCCGTTGCGGGGCGTGGAGAGCGTGCGGTGCCTGGGCACGGGGGAGAAGCGCGATTTAACGGTCACGCTGCGTTCCGGCGTTTGCTGGCGCATTCCGCTCAACCCACAGAACTACGGAGACGCCGAATCGTTTGTTAGTTCCGCTCCATGACTGTCGCGGTTCGGTAAGTGCTCGCAAACTGGGGCGAGTGCGCGGCTGGCGCCGTGATTCCCGTTGACGCGGGGACCGGACGGCGCTCATAATTGCTTTGCCGGAGGCCCATGACGGTCTTTCAGCCAGCTACGTTGCTACGCGTGCACATCTGCGAGCGGGATCGGTTCCAGGGTAAACCTTTGCTCCAATGCATCCTGCGGAAGTGCCAGGAATTTCACATTGCCAAAGCTACCGCGGTGCGGGCGATGGAGGGCTACGGCGCGGCATCAGAGGTGCACCGGACGCGGCCGTTCGCGCACAACCTCCCGGTGGTAATCAGCATCATCGACGCTCCCGGCAAGATCGATTCGTTGATTGCGGAGATAGAACCGATGCTGGAAGCGGGCGTGATCGCCACTTCCCGGGTCGAGGCGATTCTGGTGAACAACCAGGCGCGGACGAAACGGGCATCCTGATCATTCCAGCGTTTGGGCCAGCGAATCGATACGGACGAGCTCGAACTTGATGCGCCCGCTGGCGGTTACGTATTCGGGCCGGGACGCCAGCCTGCACATCTCGACGATTTGCCCGCCATTGCCTTGCGCGCATTCCAGGACGCGTTCTCGAAAATCGACCATGTGCGCATCGGAGAGGCCATAGCGCCGCGAAGCGTCATCGAACAATTCGCGGGCTTCCGCGTCACTGAGCGGGCCGAGCTGGATGGTATTTCGCGGATCCCAGAACAGACGGGCGAGCGCGCCCAGCGCGACTGCATTTCTGGCCGAGACGATGAGGGACATTCCGGGGATGAAGTACACCCGCTGGAAGAATCGATAGACGGGGTGGCTGGCGCCGGAGACGCCGTCGAGGATGATTCGCGCCGGCCGGCGCTCGAGAGCGGTGAACAGGGCGCCCTTCAGCCGCACGCTGGTGTGAGGCGGCTGGTGACCTTCCGGCAACAGAGCGGCCGCCAGACTTTCCAGCAGACCGTGCAGGCTGGGGCCCCAGGGAATGAAGACGGTGCCGGAAACTTCGCCGGCGCACTCCTGGAGCAGGCAGGTTTTTCCCGCACCCGCGCATCCGAGCACCAGCAGAGACTCGCCATTGCGCAAGGCGGCTTTCATCCGCTCGCGCTCCAGGCGCCGACCGACGATGTGTCCCACGATCCACGTTCAACATACACCCGGGGGTGCCGGGAAAAAGACAAGCATGCTTGACATTCCAGGGGTTTGGCAGCATACTTGGTAAAGCGAACTTTACATGGAGGCCAATATTCGAAACCGGGTCAAGGAGCTTCGAAGCCAGCGCGGGTGGACCCAGCAGGAGCTCGCCGAGGCGGTGGGCGTTTCGCGGCAGAGCATCAATTCCATCGAGCGCGACCGCTACGTTCCCAGCCTGCTGCTGGCGCTGATCTTCTCGCGGGTTTTCGCTTGTTCCACGGACGACATCTTTACACTGGAGACGCAATCATGAAGATATTCGGCAAGGTGATTGACGAACGCTTTCTTGCGCATCGCCGCCAGTCCACCAGCATCGCGGGAATCGCCGGGGGGCTCACGGCTATTGGTCTGTTCGAGTGGCGGTACTTCGTCAATCATCAATGGAGCTGGGATCTTCTCGCCGTCGGCCTCACCTTCGTAGCGGTCAAGATGGGACTCATGGCGTGGTATTACCTGACTGACTGAAACACACATGGAGAATCGAAAATGATGCTGCGAAATCGAGCGAAGACGCTCAGCCTGTCTTTCCGTATTGGGCTGGCGCTTTTCTGCCTTGCGAATGTGACGCGCATTTGGACCATGCACCGGCCGGGCAACTACACCGATGCATTGATCGGACTGCTGTATGGCATCTCGATCGGATGCATGCTGACGGGCCTGTACCGGAGAGACCGATGTCCGAACGCGGTTACGGGAAGCGCGCCGGACACGCGAGGATAGCGATGCGATTGCTCGCGGCGGCGTACTTGCTTTGCGCCTTGGCGGGGAACGCGGCCGACCTTGTTCACGGGTTGTGGGTGTGGCATTCGGAGGCCGTGCTGGAAGCGCCGGGCGGCGATGAAGCGCTGCTGAAGTTTTGCGAGTCTCAGGGGATCAATGAAGTCTATGTCTCGGTTGCCGCAGACCAGCAGATTGCTCCGTTGATAGCCCTGCTTCACCGATCGAATATTCGCGTGGAGGCGCTGCTATCGAGCGTGGACGCCGATGAGCCGGGCAAGCACCGGGATAAGCTGCTGGGACGAGTGCAGGGCATGGTGCAATACAACCGGCAGCACGGGCGGGAACGGTTCGACGGCATTCACCTGGATGTGGAACCGCATCAGCGTCCGGAGAACAAAGGCCCGGGGAACCTCCGATTCCTGCCCGATCTGGTGGCAACGTATGGCGCGGTGCGGGCGATGGCGGAGCCGGCGGGGATGACCGTGAACGCGGATATTCCGGCGAAGTATCTCAAGGGCGACATTGGCGGGCGGCGAATGCTGTTGACGGCGACGCCACGGCTCACGCTAATGCTGTATGAGTTGAGCAGTCCTGACGATGGGCAGAGCGCCTCGCAAAAGGCTGAACGCTTGAGGAAAGCGGGCCAGGAAGATATCGACATGGCTTATCGGGGCATCGACGACGCGGATCTTGCGCGGATCAGCATCGCGCTGCGGACGCCGGATTATGGGGAACTGCTGCCAGCCATGCTGAAGACTTTGGACGATACGTTTCGACAGAACCCGCGCTATTTGGGGTGGGCGCGGCATTCCTATAACGACATGCTGGCGGCAGGGCATGGCCCTGCCCCACGGATTGACAGCAAGTATGGGATCTGATCTACACTTCGGAAAGCAGGCATGTGGATTCGCCGGCTCCTTCCGACCCTCCTGGTTACCCTGACGGTGCCTTTGTGCCCGCAAACCGCGCCCGATCCGGTAGTGATTCAATCAGCCACCCACGTGGTCCTGGTGAATGTGGTGGTGAAGGACAAGCATGGCAGGGCGGTGGATGATCTTACCCGCGACGACTTCGTGCTGCGCGACAACGGCCAGGAACAGAAGATCGCGCTGTTTGCACTGGAGGAGGCCGGACAGACGCCAGCCGCGGCGCCTGGTTCGCCGGCTCGCCTGACGTTCACCAACCGGCCGGGTCCGGGGAATCCCGCGGTGACCGTGTTTCTGTTCGATGAGTTAAATACGCAGCTCACCGACCAGCAGTTTGCCAAAAAGGATTTCATTCACTACTTGCGAGGTCTGCCCGCGGACAGCCGGGTGGCGGTTTTCGTGCTGGGTGATTCGCTGATGATGCTGCACGATTTCTCGCAGGATATGGGTTCGCTTTTGGCGGCGCTCGAGAAGCACTCGGGTCGCGTGAATCCGGAAGTGACCGCGGCCACCGCGCCGCCCGCCTCCTCCAACTCGCTCACGGGCGACCAGGCGACGACCGCGCAATGGGACAGCTTTCTGCAATCCGCCGCGCAATCCTATATCGACTACACGGAAGTGGTACGCGCAACGCGCACTGCGGGGGCGCTCCAAACCATCGCCGGACATTTAGAGGGCCTTCCCGGCCGCAAGACGCTGATTTGGATTTCAGGGGGTTTCCCGGTTCAACTGGGGTTGAATAACACGGTAGACAGCATTCCGCAGAGCAACTCCAACGCCCGGCAATCCGGCGCGGCCGGACGCGGCAGAACGGGCGGCACCGGAAAATCGAATTCGTCCTCGTCTTCGCGTTCGTCTTCGTCCTCGTCGACTGGGAGTACGCTGAGTTCGGAGCTGCCGGGCGCTGACCAATCGTTCGAGAGCGACGTAGCGCGCGCTATTCGCGCATTGAACGAGGCTGACGTGGCGGTCTATCCGGTGGATGCGCGCGGCATTACGGCTGCGCCGCTCTACGGGGCCGACCGCAGTTCCATCGGCAAGCGGAGCAAGCCGCCGAAGGCCGTGGCCGATCCCGATTACGAATATGAGACGCTGGAAACCCTGGCCGATGAGACCGGCGGCCGGGCGTTCCACCACATCAACGACCTGAGCTCCGCGATTCAGGAGGCGGCCGGTGACGCGCGGGTGAGTTATTCGCTGACTTTCTCACCGGCGGCAGGGAGCCTGGACGGCTCCTATCACCGGCTGGAAGTTACCGTAAAGCGGCCGGATATGAAGTTGCGCTACCGGCCCGGGTATGTGGCGTCGCCGGACACGGCGGTGGCACCGTCGCTGGCGGAGGCGATTGCCAGTCCAATCCCATTGGCGGGCGTTGGCTTCACGGTGCATCTGGACCCGATGGAGGGCGGCTACAAGGCGTCGATGACCATTGACCCGCGCAATCTCACGCTGCAACCGAAGGATGGGAAGTGGACGGGCTCCCTGCAGTTTCTGGTGGTGGTGGGGAAGACGGAGCAACTGACGACGATTCCGTTGAACTTCAGCGACGCCATGTTCCGCCAGGTTCAGGAAAAAGGTCTGGTGCTGGGGGCGCGAGTGAAGACGCCGCCGGGGACAACGGGGTTCAGCCTGGGTTTCCGGGACATTCCTTCGGGGATGGTGGGCACCCTGCATGTGCCGCTGTAGGCGGCAGCCGCTCCGTTATCGTCGCGGTTCGGAAAGCATTCGATAGTCCACGGTTTGCGAGACGCGCGCGCCTTCGTCTTGTTCGGTGACGCGGATTTCGGAGACGGGGGAGAGGACGCGGCCGAGGCCGGCAATGTTCTGCGAGAAGAATGCGGGAGCGCCGTTCGCATTCGCCGACGACGCAAAATCGAGCGCGGTCATGAGGCGTTCGTAGGGGGCTTGCTCGCGAGCGAGCCGGAAGACCGCGGCGTAGGTTGCGCTTGCGGACGCCGGGGATGAGGCAGCGCCGTGATCGAGGATGACGCCGAGCAGACCGGCGTCGTTGGACAGGAACAGAAGATTTTCGCGGGTGGCGAGATAGAGGGTGCCCAGCCCGTCCAGCGCGCGCACCGATGAATTACCCGCCGTTGCCGATTTCCAGCCCGCGCCCAAACCGGTGGTGGTCCATAGCGGTTCGATGACGCCGGTGAGCGCCTGCTCGACGGCAGGCTGGTCCCATGGCGATGAGGCGGCCAGCACGATGGCGCAGGGCATACGGATGAAAGTGCGGCTGGCGGGCGCCGTAGATTGCACCTGCAGCATGGCGCGCAGCCCGGCTTTTTCCATCGCTTCTCGCAAAGGCGCGGCGGATTCGGCAAGCGTTGTTTCCGACGGCAGGGGCGGCTCATCGATGCGCGTTTCCAGATCCGCTTCCGTGCCGGCCGTTTGCGAGAGGTCGGCTGCGCCGGGCGCGTAACGCGAGCGATCGGAGACCGCCGCCGGGGGGGCGATGAGCTTGTCCACAATCGATCCGGCGGCCTTTGCGGGGTCCGGCGCGGTCCACACGCGGTAAAGCCCGGCGTCGTGGGGCGCGAGGGCGGCCAGACGAGCGGCGGCGGCGCGGTCGGCGGGGCTGGGGCCGTCACCAGGATTCTCCGCGGAGCGCAGGAATACCCGCGATTCGGTCACGGTGGCGTCCGTGCGATTGACGTCCGCGATGCCGCTGTAATACCGGCGGATTGCGGCGGCGTTGCGCTGCACCCAATAGGAACGGAAGTACACGCTCTTCCGCAGTGCGTCGACATTCATCACCATGCGCAGCTCGCCGGTGGTTTTCGAGGCCGCGGTGGCGTCCTGATACCAGCGCTCGGAGGCGACACTGGTGTCCTTTCCTCCGGCGACGAGGGCGAGGGAACGGGCAATGAGATCGTCCCGGGTGGCTACGAAGAGCCAGCCTTTCGCGAAGGTGAAGCCGACCGTGCGGCCGGACGCCGGGTCCGTGCGCATCCAGAACGGAGTGCCCGCGGCATCGCGCTGTTCGAACTTGCCGCGAGCGGCCCACAACTGCGCGCTGGAGAGTTGCGATTCGGGCACACGCGAAATGTAGAGAAATTCGACGTCACGGATTCCATAGAGAGCGAGCGCCGATTGAGAACCGGCGATCTCTCCGATTTCGCGAAGGCCGGGGGCGAAGCTGGTGGCCGCGCTGTACTCGTTGTACACGCCGCCGAGCTTGCTGAACAGGTTGGACTGCTGGAATACCGCGTTGCTGTCACTGGCGAGCCAGTTCTGTTTGAGCCTGGACTGATCCCATTCGTGCACCAGGCGGCCGAAATTTGAAGCGCTAAGATACAGCAGCGCGCCACTCGGCATGTACGTGGCCAGGTCGGGCGCGGGCGGCGCGGTTTGCAGCCAGACGAGGCCGGCCAAGCCGAGCAGGATCACGATCACGATGACGGCTTTTCTCATGGCGCGGTCCTCGAAATCAGGGGTTCCACCGCGTGGTCCTGATCGACCACGTCACGGATTGAAGGCATCCGCGCGGCGTTGGTGTTGCGCCGGGTTTGCTCCGCTTCGATGGTCTCCCTCCTGGCGGTGTCGGCGGCGCGCTGGTTTTCCGGACGCAGATCGATGGCAGCTTGAAGATAGCTGACGGCGGCAGTCAGGTCTTCCAGGCGTTCGGCGGCGGCGGCGAGCTGCTCGGCGAGGGAGGCACGGTCCGCATCGGACAGGCCGGCGGAAGCGAGGAACTGGCCGGCATTGTTTTCCTTCACGAGGGACAGCGCGATGCTGTCGCTCTTTATTGCCAGCGCGGCGCGCAGAGCGCCCACACGAGCCCGCTGGTCCAGCGGAGCAATGGCCAGCGCGTCAAAAAACAAGCGCAGACGAGTGTTACCTTCGGCAAGGCCATCGGCGGCGAGCACGCGCGCTTCCACGAAATACGGCGCGTCAGCGGCAGCCGGGGTCACGTGGCCCGAGGACAGGAGGCCGAGTTCGGTGCCGGGCAGCAATGCCGGTTCGGGCGCGATCAAGCGGGCGGCCTCGGCGCGGCCAGAATAGGCAGCCAGCGGATCGGTGACGACGGCGGCCAGCAGATCGTGCCGCTGCGTTCCCTGGGCGAGACGTGCCGCGTGCAGCTTCGCGACGCCATCCCAGGGGGCGGCGCGCAGGCGCATGGAGACGAATTCAGCGGCGGCGGCGGTGCGGCCGTATTTGTCGAACAGGTCCGCGGCGGGCAGGAGGGTATCGAACGGATTGTCCGTCACCAGCGCCATGCGATGAAGGAGCTGAAGCGCGGCGGCGTCGTTCTTCTGCCGCAGGCGGACCTCGGCCAAGCCGAGGAAATTGGCGGCGTCCAGATGGCCGGCGTCGAGCTCACGCGTGTATAGAAAATCCAGCACGACGATGGCGGCCGCTTCCTTGCGATCTGCCCGGAGGGTTTGGGCGGCGGTGCGCAGATCTTCAAGTCCGGGCGCGGTTTCCGGCTTCGAGCGATACTGTTCCAGCAGCGCGTCCAGCTTTCCCGCAGCCACGGCAAGGCGAATCTCGATGATGGAGCTGCGCTCGCCCGCGGGAGCGGTTCCATCGCGAACGCCTTCCGGCAGACGGTTCCATTCCTGCTCGGCCTGCTGATCCATCCGGTCATCGAGAAGCCTCGAAATCAGGCCGAGGCGCACGCCAGCGAGGCTGGCTTCCTGTTGCGTGTGCGCATCGCCATAGAGGCTGGCGAGCTTTCGCTCATTGATGGCGACGATGGTCCGTTCCAGCTCGATGCGCTGTGTTTCGGTCAGCTCCGGAATCTGAGTGAGTTCCTGAACGACTTCCTCGCCGTATTCCACTTTCTCGACAAGCTGGAGGACCCAGGAGGGATTCTCGCCCGACGCGAGCGAAGCCTGGAAGGCAGCGCTGAGCAGCGGCCTCAATTCATAGGAGGCGTTGCGGTCAATGTAATCCGCCAGCAAACGCTCGATGTCTGGCTTCATGACGCCGAGGATGTGAGTATCGCCGATGTCGCGGAAGGTTTCCGTGGCGCGGCCCCAGAACGATTCTTCCAGCCTGCCGCCAGCGCTCTCAACGCGCAGCAGGGCCGCAAGGGCGGCGTGCCAGTGTTCGATGGCCAGGTCATGGCGACCGGCGGACCATTCGGTGCGGGCCATGTGATCGTAAGCGTCGCCACGATCGGGATCGAGCTGAAGGACAAGATCGTACTGGGCGATGGCTTTTTCCGGCTGATGCGCCGCCGCGTAGTAATCGCCGAGCGCGAGGTAGCGGTCCGGGGCGGCGGGGGACTCTTCCGTGGTGGCCGGCAAATAATCTCCGGCCTGGGCGTTTTGCCGCCGATCGAGATATTCGCCGTAGCGCGCGCCGTAGTAGAACCAGACTGCGCCGATGAGGTTCGAATCGGGTTTGGGGGGCGATGCGACGCGTTCGCTGATGGTGCGCGTGTCCAGGGCGCTGGTGAAGGCGGCGCTAATGCCGGACGACGTGTCCGCGAAATAGACACCCGCGAGCGCGGTGTACGCCTTCGCCCAGACGGGCTTCATCTGGCCACCGCGGATTTGCAGCGCACGGTAGGCGAGGTCGCGATTGCCGCTTCGGATGGCCCACTGGACGGCCTGATTGCGCGTTGCCGGCTGGGGAGTTTCGGCCGCGAGGCGCACCAGTTCGCCGGGATGAAGGGCCGCGAGCAGCGACAGGTAACGATCGAGCATTTCGCCGCTGAGTTGGTTGCGACGCTCCAGATCGGCCATGATGCGCAACTGGGCATCGACGTCACCTGCCGCGCTCCACGCCGTCACTGACTGGGACAGAGCAGCGCTTCGGGCGCCATCCCAGGCGCGCGGTACGAGCGCGGCGTATTGCTCCAGCTCCTGGGCCAGTTGGGAATATCGCGCGCGGCTGTTTTCGAGGGTGACGAAACGCGCGTCAACGCCTGGCGCGCCCTGCATCATGGTGTCCAGCCGCCAGCGCGTTTCGAGATCAACCATACCGGCGGCCGTCGCGAAGGGCAACAGGAGGGCCTCGCGGTTTTGGTTGGTCATGCCGGCCGCTTTGGCTACGAGGGCCTTTTCGAAAGCGGCTTTCTCCTCCGGCGCGTAGAGCGCCGCAACCACGCCGCCCACCACTTCGGAGACGTCGACGGGGTTCTTCGCGGCCGGATCCACCAGTTTGAGAACAGCGTCGAAGCGACGGGCCTCAGTCATGATGCGGGCGTAACGCTGGTCCGCTCCGGCCAATTCCGCGCCACGCTCCGCGAACCCGACCGCCTCCTCGGTCATATGCCATGTTTCCAAACGGTCGGCAATGGTGAAGTCAGCCTCGGCGGTTTCGGAATGCGCGCCGATCAGGGCGACCTTCAACGCGTCAACGGTATCGGAGCGGCGGCCGAGGCGCGCGCGGGTCTCGGCCACTTTTTCCATCCACTCCGGCGCGTGATAGGAAAGCTCATACAGGCGCAGGTAGCTGCGCTCGGCGTCGGCAAACCGCATCAGGCGCTCTTCGAGGCCGGCGCGGGCCTCGACAATATCGCCGCGGTCCGGCCGAGCCTTCATCGCACGATCGTAGTCGGCGATGGCCGCGGGGTAGTCTTCCATGACGGTCTCGATGCGAGCAAGGACGATGGGCCAGCGGTAATCGCGCGGCGCGCTGGAGACGGTCTTGCGATAGAACGCCAGAAGCGGCGGGGTCTGCCGGCGCGCCATCGCGTAAGAGGCGGCCTCCCTGGTGAGGGCTTCGTCTTCAGGAAAGCTGTTGATGACCAGCATGTACTGCTCCACGGCGGCGGCGTAATCGCCCAGGCGCGTGAGCACGGGGATCAGGCTGCGGCGAAGCGCGGCGATGTGCTCGGTTTTCTCTTCGGGCGCGAGCGGGGATGCACGGAGCGCGGTAATGGTAGCGAGCTGGAAGTCGCGGTATTTCTGGTCATCCTTTGCGCGCAGAAATGTGTCGGCCATGGCGGTGAGGTATTCGGCGCGATAGGGGTCGGCGGCGAGGAGCTTCGAGAGGAGCTCACGCGCCCGCGGCAGATTGCCGGCGTCGGTCGAGATACGAGCGGCTTCGAAGGTGAACTGTTGAGCGAGATCGGCGCGCGCCCTTTTGGCCGCATCCAGCAGAATCGAGACAGCCTCCGCCGGCTGTTTGTTGCGCACGTGGAAATCAACCACGCCACGGATGACGCCGAGGATTTCGGGATGATCGCGCCAGAGGGCGTCGGCCGCGTGGGCCGCGGCGGCGATATCTTTGCGGCCTTCGTCGAGGTGCACCAGCGCCAGGGTGAGCCGCATCTTCTCCACGGGATCGTTGGTCAGCTCGATCTGCCGGGCGAGCGCGCGGGCCTGCAGAGGTTCGAAGCCCTGCGTTTGCGCAACCGTGGCGAGCTGATCGAGAGTGGCCGGCGATTTCTGCAGGCTGATTTGGGACGCGAGCAGCGTTTCCATGTCCTGATGCCGCTGCTGGCGATCCAGAATCGAGATGCGCAGGTCGATGGCCGGCCAATCGGCGTTGCTCTGGACCGCGCGGGCGGTCGCTTTGTCGACAAGGTCCTTCGTCTGATCGCGAATGGACAGCGTACCGAGACGCGTGGAGCACTGCTCGTCGCCGGCGAGCGCACCGGCCACGTACTGCTCGACGGCGCTGGCGTACTGGCGCTTGTTCTCATGGATAGCGCCGGCCTGGTACGCGAACAGCGCCGGATTCTCGAACCTTTTGCGCGCCGCCGAGATGACGCGGAAAGCGTCGTCGAAGAGGAAGTAGTCCCAGAACACCGTGGCGGAGTCGAGCCATGCGTCGGTGCGACCCGCCTCGACAGTGGTCATGCGATTCCAGACAGGACGAGCGCGGGTAAACTGTTCACGATCCGCGTAGATATCGCCGATGCGCGCCAGCAGGTCGCGATTGCGAGCGTCCGAGCGATATTCAGCTTCGGCAAAATGCACCGCGAGATCGGTTTTTCCTAAAGATCGATAGAGCGAAGATGCGCGGCCGGTGAATGCCTGCTGGCCGGGCGAGGCGTCCGCGAGTATCTTCATGGCCGGCGCGGCGGCTTCGAAATGAGACTGCCAGATTTCCGCCTCAGCGGTGAATTGCACGGCGGCGAGGTTGGCCGGCCCTTCCTTGCGAACCGCTTGCAGCTCCCTGGTCAGGAGACCGTTCTTCGCGAGGTACTGGAAGAATGCAGTGCGCAGCGCGTCATCGTAGAACCAATACGAACGGTAGAGATCGAGAGCGGCTTTGGGATCCGCGGTGCTCCGTTGCGAGTACGCCGCGATCAGGTTGTGGACGAAAACCAGATCCTCCGGGAAACGCTGGTGGGCGTACAGATTGAGCTGCCGGTAGAACACGGGCTGCGTGCTGAGAGTTTCACTCAGCACCTCCGCGAAATACGCTTCCAGTTCCGTGCCGGAGAAGATGCCCACCGCCTCCTTGCTGATTTTCCCGAGCGCGTCGTTTTCCTTTCGCCGCAGATACCAGCGGGCGAGTTTGTGATACCAGGAGCGGTCGGGGAATTTACCGATGGCCTGGCGATAGGTCTGCTCCACCTCAGCGGTCATGTTGTTCTCGTCGAGGAAGGAGGCGAGGCGCTCGTATAAGCCGGGGTCATTGGGATTGCGATCGAGTTCGGCGCGATAGACGCGCAGCGCGTCCATGGGCCTTTTGAGGGACGCCAGCCGGGAGAGATAGCGGTCCAGCACCTGCACGTATTCGGGTGAACGAACGCCGGGCGTGGCGACGGCAGGCAGTGATCTTACCAGGGCGGCCAAACGCGACGACCGGCCGCCGACGGCGACACCGAACTGCGGCCCCGCCGCGATCCCGCCGGCCCCTTCGAGTCCGTGCACAGCGGATTCCAACCCGGCCTGTTCTCCGGTGTCCTGTTGCCCGGGGCCTCCGGGCTGATCTTCGTCGCGGGCTCTGCCCGCCGCGAGGTTGTCGCCAATGGGAACGCCTTTGGCCTTCGCCGAGAGCTCGCGCAGGAAGCGGTTGTACAGGGCAAACTCCTCGGTCAGCTTGTTCTGGCTCGCCAGGGCGTCGGCCACCAGCATTCCCGTCGCGAAGCGCTGCCCGCCTTCGGGAAACTCGTTCAGATAATCCTGGCCGGCCTGAATGACCGCATTGTCGGCGCCGTAATTCGCGTATGCGGCGATGAGAGCGGCGCGCAAAGGCTCGCGATAATCTGACCGCGGAAAGCGGTGCTCCAACAACGCCAGGAGCTGGCTGGCGGCGGCGCGATGGAAATACGGCGCCGACTTGCCGTTTTCGTCCTGATACGCCCAGCGCGGTCCTGTTCCATTCAGGATGAGCGAAAGAATGCCGTTGAGAAAACCGGGAGACTGATCGATGGTGGCGATGTCCTTATAGAACGAGAGGTCGCCGGAGCCGAAGCGGACGGGCTGGTCCGCCTGAGTGAGCAGCAGGTTCGCGAGCCCGTACAGCGCGCGCTCGCGATGGGCGTCCGTGCCGCCGGGCACGCTGTAGAGCGCGTACCAGAGGCGCGCCGCTTCGTTCACATCGGGCAGCCGCTCGAAGAGCAGCGCGGTGTTCAGCAGCTCATCGGCGGTCCACGGCTGCTTGCCGCTTTCCTTCGCCAGACGATACTCGATGAGCGATCTTCCGGCGGCCGCGGCATTGTTTTGCGAGCGGAAATAGTGGAACAGGCGGGCGGTGGCGTTGAGATCCGCTGGGTTAGTCTGAAGGGCGGCGCGCGCGCGGCCGACGAACTCGCGCAAACGCTGCTGCTGCTCCAGAAGATCAAACCAGCTTTTGGTCATGTCGTCGGGCCACGCCGGCTGGAAAGCCGCATCATAAATGCGCACGGCCGCATCGGTGTTGCCGCGATCCAGCTGCAGCTCCGCGCGCGCGCGCACGGGATACAGATCGTCGTGGAATTCGCGCGCGTATGCGGCGATCTCCTGGTCCGCCGCGGCATACTGGCCATGGGAAGAAAGTTCACCGATGAGGCGCTGATATACCGTGGGCTGGCGCGGGTAGCGGGACACCCACGCACGAAGAACCTGCTGGGCATCCGCTTCGGGCAGGCCATCGTCACTGACCACCGACGTCATGCGCTCGAACGCCTGCCATGGGCGCTGCTGGGCGACCGGGGTGATCAGATCGCTTTTGTCGCGGGTGACTACCATGAGCGCGGCAATTTCGTCGCGCGAGCGGAGGCGGCGGTGATAGAAATCGGCCAGCTCGATATGCGCGGCGGCGGAATCGGTGGCCAGCCCGGCATACTGGTTCCAATCCGATTCGGCCGCGGTGAAGTTTTCGGCCAGTTCCTCTTCCCGAGCACGCAGACGGAAAAGTGAGGCATCCTTGCCCGCTGCGATCATGCTGGTGAGAGCGGGGATGGTTTCGGCGGGAGGGCGCCGGAACTGGATCTCGCCGCCGGGCATGCCGACCGTCCTAAGAAGAACGCTGAGCGCGGCGCCGGCCGGCAAGTGCTGCACCCATTCCTGCATGTCCGCGCGCAGGACGAACGCTCCGGCGAGGCACAAACCGGCCACCGCGATGGCGGTGAGACGCTTACCAGATTTCAAGCGCCACCTCCCCGGTGCCGATGTTGTGGGCGACGTCTTCGGCAATCACCTGCAGCGTGTACTTGCCCGCGGGGACGCCGGCGGGGATGGTCAACTCGGCCGTGTTTGCCTTGGCCACGGCGTTCCAGCGTAGCGCGACGGGCATGGCGCCGTACAACCGGGCGGTGATGGTGCGGGTGTTGGAAGACGCCCAGGCGGCAATGTGCAGTGTGTCGCCGCGGCGGATGCGCGGCTTATCCAGCTTTACGCGCACGGACGGAATCCGGCTGGCGATCACGAAGGTCTTCGCCTCGCGATACACATTGCCGGAGCGATCGCGCATGATCAGGCGGACCTGATATGTTCCGTCCTCCATGTCCGGGGGCGCGAGGAAACGAGTCTGCCAGGCGTCGCCGGTCTTGAGATAGCGCAGCGGTTTCACCAGACCAAACGGAAACAGCGCGATGACGGACACGATGGACTCGTCGGTTTTCACGCGCAGCACGGGATCTCCCGGACGGATGACGCGCGGCCGCAACAGGGCGCGGGGCACCGCGAGGAAGGAAGTGTACGGGGTAACGAATTTATATTTCTTTGACAGCCGGATGATCTCGTCAATGGTGGCGCGATCTTCGCCATCACGATCAATTTTCGCCAGCAGAGCATTGACGCGCTCCTGCGCCCAGGCGCGCGGCAGCATGGGGTTGTCCGTGGCCTGCGCGGGCAGGGCGACGGAGGCGGCTATCTGGAGCGGCTTCCCTTCCCGGATGCCGGTCACCGTGAAACTGGCCGCGGACACAGGGCGCTTGTACTGCCCCACCCACGAGGCCATGCCACCGGCGAATTGAACGGCGGCGAGCGGATAGACCATATCGAGGTTTTCGGCCGGGGTGGCCGCGAAGGTCAGGTCCTTCACGGGTTCCCGGCCGATTTTATCGAGAAAAGCATTCAGCTTGAAATCGATGGACTCGGTGGAGAGCACCTGCTCGAAGACGCCGTTGTTGGCCGCCAGCGCGGAGAGAAGCGGCTGGTTGGCATCGTCACCCACGCCGAAGACGAAGGTGTGCGGCCGCGTTTCGGGCGGGGCCTTGCGCCACTCGGCGGTGAACCAATCGCTCAGCCTGGTGTTTCGAACAATCCCTTCGGTGGCGCCACCGTCGCTGATGAGCAGGATGTAGCGTTCGGCGGCGGCCGAGGCGGCGGTCTGGGAGAATGCGGCGGCGAGCGCGCTGCGCAGGTTGGTGCCCGCGCGTATGTCGCTGTTGCGGACAAACGCCAGCGCCTGTTCGATGTTCGCGGTGGTGGCCGCGCGGGGCTGAGGGGCGAAGGCGCTGACCGTGGAATTGAACAGCAATACATTGAACGAATCCACCGGGCGGAGCCGGCGCAGCGCGGTCTCGAACGCGGTGAAACTACGCTCCAGCTTTTCCCACTGCATGGAAAGCGAGTTATCGAACAGCAGAATCATGGTGCGCGGAGGCGCCGCCCGCGGTTGGACCTCCCGCGCATCGAGGCGCAGCAAAGCGTCGGCGCGGAAGAAGCCCGGTTCAGTGGACGCTTCGCGCTCCGTGCTGATGCGCAGCGTGTCGGCCTGGGCGTCGTCCAGCGCGTAGCGAACCGCGAAGTCTTCCTTCAACTCCACATTGACGCCGTCATAGACGGCCCTGATGAGATTCGGGGTGCGCTCCACGATGCGCAGCGGATAGGATTTGGCCATCGCCTGGAAATCGCGCAGGGCGTGGTCCGAGTGCAGCTCGAAGACGATATGCAGGCGGCCGGCGGTCTGTTGCGCATAGGCGTCGGGCTGGAGCGGCACGATGAATTCGGAGAGGTAGCGCTCCACCGGAATGAGGTGCTGATATTCCATCTCCACGCGCTTGGTTCCGAAGCTGGGGATGGGAGATATCTGAGCCATGAAGACAGCTCCTCGGCTGGACGCCTCCTCATCACGCTCACCCATATTCAGAAGGCCGGGATCGATGGCTTCCGCTTTGGCCAGCGCGTAGATTTCGCCGGCGCGGCGGCGCTCGAGGATTACGCCCGGAATGCGCGTGACGTCGTCCCAGACGGCGAAATCGGACACGGTGGCGCCGGCGGGCAGGGCGAAGTTGTAGGAGCCTTCCTGAATCTCCGCGCTATGGCTGCCGAAGATTTCGCGGATGCGCACGCGAGCTGTGCCGTTGTCGATGCGGACCTCGAGGGTCATCTCATCCAGTGAGAACACGGAGGGGTCGGGTTCCTGCGCGCCACCGGGGATCAGCACTCCGGTGTCGCACCAGGCGAGTTGCGCGAAGGCGAACACCAGGACCCCAAAGACCGCTTGTTGACACGCGCGGCTCGGAAACAATGGCCCTCGGAGGTTCACGGCAGCGCCTCCTCAGGCATGCGCACCAAGCCGTTTTCGGTGCCCACATACAGGAACCCGCCGCTTTCCGCCAGCGCTGTGACATTCAACGACGGCAGCCCCCGGGTGAAATTCGTCCAGCGCTGCGAGCCGCGGCCGTACACGAACAAGCCCTGTCCCAGACTGCCGGCGAAGACCCGGTGGGCGGTGACCAGCAGGGCGGCGGGGTTAACGACGAGGCCGGGCTTCAAATCGGGGAAAGTGATCCACCGGCCATCCGGGCTCAGGCGCTGGACACCCGCTCCATAGGTGCCCGCGAACCACTGGTCATCCACCTGCGCCACGGCGGTCACCCAGTTGTGCCGCAGACCGGAATTGGCGGTGGTGTAGTTCGCGAGGATGGTCTCGTTGTCCAGAACGGAAACACCACCCAGCGTTCCGGCGACCACCTCCGCGCCGGCTGCGCCCACGGCATAGACGTGGTTATTCACCAGGCCCTGGAACACGTAAAGACTGCGCACGCCGCCGCTGTCGACAAACGACAAGCCTGCAGGGGTGGCCACTACCATTCCACCGTTCCGGAACGCGACATCGGTTACGTGATCCGCCAGCAGGCCGTCTTTTCGACCCAGAACCTGACGCTGCCGCCCGGCGGCGTCGAAGAGCACCAGACCGTTCGCGGTGGCCACCGCCGTCCGCTGGCTGGATGGGTCCGCGACGATCCGGTTGATGCAGAAGAGCGTGTCGTCCTCATAGTGCGCGGCACGCGCGAGGCCCGCACCGAGGACGTCCAGGCCCGCATCGAAATAGCCGACCCACAGGCTGCCTGTGCTGAACCCTAGCGCGGCCACGTTGCGGGCGGCGAGGGCGGCGGGCGGCGAGGTGAGAGCTTGCCTCCAGCCGCGATCCGCATCGAAGCGGTAAACCGCCGAGGCTGTCACGGCGTAGCGTTCGCCCGCAATCTCGCGGATGCTCTCAACCGCTCCGCTAGGCGTAATGGAATCCGGCCGGTCCGCGGGGAAGCGGCGGCTTTCGAGCGGGAGATCCACGATGCCCTCGTCTTCGGTGCCCACCGCAAGCGCATTGGCGCGCGCCGACACGGACCGGGCAAAGAAGCCGCCAGCCAGCAGCCGGGTGCGCCGGCCATCGCGAAATTCCACCACGCCCAGCGGCGTTCCAACATATGCCGCGCTGCCCGATACCGCGATCGACAGCGCCTGGGGGTCGGGCAAGGCGGCGGAGAGGTTGTCGAGCTGGCCGGCGTGGTAGTGGTAGACGCCGTGGCGCAGGGTGCCAACCCACACATCGCCTTCACCTCCGGCGAGGGCGGTGATGAACTGGGTTTCCAGGCCGTCGGCGAAGGGCTCGATGCGGTGGCCATCGTACGCGAACACGCCGTTGTGTTCGGTGCCGAACAGCACGCGCCCGGAGCCGAGAACCAGAACGGCGGTGATGGTGCGAAGCGCCGGTTTGTCCGGCAGGATCTGCCTGATGCGGCTGCCGTCGAAGGCGAGCAAGCCCGCGCCTTGAGTGGCTATGAACGCCTCCGGCGCGGCAGAACCGGCGGCGATGCCGGTCGATATCGACCCCGGTTCGCAGGGCGGCAGTTCCAGGCCGGTGCGCCAGGTGCGCGTCAGGGTGCCAGCGGAGTTGTAGAGATAGAGGCCGGCCGCGGCGCTTACCACTACGGAATCGCGGAGGGCGGCGATGTCGCGGTAGTGCGGAACGGCGGCGACCGGCTCCACGCCTGACGGAGCCGTGAGGTTGAGGACCTGCTCGCGAAAGGGCAGAGCGGAGTTTGCGGCGACTTCGCGGGCTGATTCGTCGCGTACGCGCCCGGCCTGCCAGAAGGTCAGAACGGCCAGCAGCGCGGGGATGGCGAGGCAGATCCCCGCGATCCAGGGCCATCGCCGGCGTGATTGAACCCAGGCTGATCGCCAATCCACTGAGTTGAAAATAGCACTGAATAGGCCGAGGCAGCGCATGGCGCTGCCCCACGGGAGCAGGGCTTTCAGACTGCTTCAGACTGCTTCAGACTCTTTCAGACACCTTCAGACTCTTCAGACTCTTCAGACTCCTTATAGACTCCCTCACACTCTTTCAGACTGCTTCACACTGCGTCACACTGCTTCACAGTGCTTTAGACGGCTTTAGACTCCTTGCAGACACCTTGAGACACGTTCAGATACCTTCAGACTCCTTCAGACACTCCTTCAGACTCCTTCAGACTATGGTTGGAGGTTGAAGCCTTCCAGCACGATGCGCGGGTTCTCGCCGCGCGTGTCGGCGTCGTCCACGCTGGTGATGATGGTTTGATGCTCGCCGGGCATCAGCGCAATGTAGTTGTCGCTGTACAGGACGGGCAAAATGCGGTCTCCCGTGGTCTCCCGCACGGCCTTCACCTTCACCATCAGCGCCGGAGTGTCCGACGCGTTGTGCAGTTCCGTGGTCAGACGCCAGCGGCGACCGTCGCGTTCGACCTTTGTCGATGCTTCTATCTTTGCTTTCGGCATCTTGCGAATGGCGCGGTAATCTTCCGTGCCGTCGGGTCCGCGCAGGTAGAAGTTTGTCGAGATCAGCCGATCGCCTTCGGTCAACTGCAGGCGGATGAATTGCACGTCGGACAAGCCGGATGGGTACTCCATCTTTATGGGCGATGCCACGCTGTCCTCATTGCTGTCGAGCGTCGCGCTCTTCTCCCATTTCACCGAGCCGTCCACGTTGCGGACCTCGACGTGGGCGGTGAGTCCTTTTGGTTGCCGCCACTGTAGTTCACCACCTCCACGCTGTCGCTCACCGGGTTCCACTGGATGTGCAGCGGCTCCGACGCTTTCTTGCAGCCGAAGTACGCGGCGGTGGGTTCGAGGAAGTAATCGTAGGTCTGCCAGGTGAGCGAGGTCCACGCCGGATGGCTCATCCAGATCAACAGGCCCATGCGGTTCTTGCTCTGCGCCTCGAACATGCCGCGATGGCCGTCGTAGTTGACGAACTGGGCGAGTTCGTCCCAATCCGCGATATTGTCGGCGCCGCCGTAGACGGTCTCGACGCGCTGGCGGAAGATTTGGCCGGTCTGGGCGCCGCCCGTTGTGAAATCGTGCACGCCCCACATACGGCCCTGCGGCCACAAGTCCGCTTCAGGCATCATGGCGCGCAGGCTGTCCAGCGTGGTGATATTGGGCATGCCCAGCTCGCTGTGGAGTTTGGGGGTGGCGCGCTCGGTGAAGTAATACTTCGTCGGCTCCACGCGATAAGGGCCGTGGCCGCTCACGCCATCGTCGGCGGAACTGGGGATGTAGTAGGAACCGGGGTCCTGTTCGGCCAGCGTTCTGCGAATGCCGGTTTCGATCTCCTCGGGAGGATAGCCTTCGTTGCGGCCAACATACAAGCCGACTGACGGGTGGTTGCGAATGCGGCGCACGAAATCGTCGACATTGCGGAGGAACATGGCGTTGTCGTCCGGATTGGGGCCGTCCCACGGATTGGCCAGCCAGAAATCCTGCCAGACCACGATGCCGTAGCGATCGCACGCTTCGAAGAACGCGTCGTCGCCCATCTGGCCAACCCAGTTGCGAATCATGGTGAAGTTCATGTCGCGGTGATAGCGCACGGCGGCGTCGAATTCGCGCGCGCGATAGCGCAACATGGATTCTCCAAAACCCCAGTTGCCGCCGCGGGGGACGAAGCGGCGCCCGTTGATCCAGATTCGCAGCGCGCCACCGTCTTCGCTGTACGTGAACTGGCGCACTCCGCTCTGGAACGATTTCGCGTCGGACACGCCGCCCGCGATTTCGAACTTCAGATCGACATCGTAGAGGTTGGGATCGCCGTAGCCGTTGGGCCACCACAGCTTCGGATTCTGAAGGTGCAGCACCTGGTTGACGGTCCGGCTCTCGGAGGGGGCCAGGGTTACTGTCTTCTCAAAAGCAATGTCGCCGAAACGGCCGCGCAGCGTTCCGCTGACTGGCTTTGCATCGTGATTGTGGAGAGTGACGTCCAGAGACTCGTCAGCGCTGCTGGTATCCGGGAGGGGCAAGGTCGTTTTTGCGAATGGATTCTCAATGGTGACCGGTCCGCTGCCGGCCAGCCAGACATCGCTCCAGATTCCGCTGTTGCGGCCGCGAATGGTGGGAATCCAATCCCAGCCGACGGAAGCGTGAAACGTGGGGTTGTCCGCTCCCAGCGCGCCGCCATTCTTGCCGGTGCTGTCGGCGGTCTTTTCGGTGACGCTGCCCGGCGTGGCGTTCTTGATGACGCGAACGGCGAGCACGTTTTTCGCGCCGGGGTGCAATTGGGCGGTAACGTCGAAGCGGGCCCGCGTGAACGCGCCTTCGATGCGTCCGATCTGCTGGCCGTTGAGGAAGACGTCGGCCTTCCAGTTGATGCCGTCGAAGTTCAGCCAGGCGTGTTTGCCAGCCAGGCTGGAGGGCGCGACGAACTCGTTGCGATACCAGAAATCCGCGTAGAAGAACGAATCGGAAATCATCGCCTGGTTGTCGCCGAAATTCGGATCGGGGAGAGCGCCCGCGTTGTAGTAGCTGGCGAGCACGGTGCCGGGGACGGAGGCGATCATCCAATCGTCATCGTGAAAACCGGGTTGCGAAAGCGCCGGGCCATCGGCGTGAACCAGCGAATCCCGCTGTAGTTTCCATGCGCCACCGGAAAGATCGAGACGGCCATCGGCGCGCGCGGCCGGCGCGGGCCTGGCTTTCGGCACCGGGCCTCCACGGCCCCATACTTCCAGCTCGCTGAGCGCGTAACCGTCGGGTGAAGAGGCCTTTGTCAACAGCAGGCGCACGTAGCGGCCGTGGGCGGGCTGCGCGAGATGGATGTCGTCCACGTTACCCTTCGCCGTGGGCAAGGCTTGCAGAGTGGTCCATGTGGTGGCGTCATCGGAGACCTGCAGCGAGCCTTCGGCGGCGCGGAGAATCCAATAAAGCGCGACGCGGTCAAACGCGCAGGGCGCGCCCAGATCCACGTAGACCCACTCGTTGCCGGTTCCGGCGCCGGGCGTCTGACTTAACCACGAACTTGTGAAATCGTACGGCCCACCGATGTGAACGCGGCGGTTGGCATCGAAGAAGGCCAGCTCATTCACGTGCCAGCCGAGCAATCGGCCGGAATGAAACTCAACGCGATAGAAGCGATAGTGGGCGGCCTTTGCAAGCCGGATGGACGGCCTCAGGTCCAATGCCGGCGGGCGGGCCAGACCTTCCGCGTGTCCCAGTTCTTTCCACGTGCTTCCGTCGCCGGAGCCTTTGAGATAGCAGTCCCACACCTGCATGTCGCCCATCCGGGTGGATGCGGCCGCGTCGATATCCAGACGGTCCACGGTGGGCGGCGCGTCTCCGCCGCGCAGCTCAACCTGCACCCAGGCCTGCTTGCCCGTCGTATCCACGCTGGTGGTGAGGTTGTTGTCGAACGCGAACTCGCGGCCGATTTTCGGCAGCACGCCCTTGTCGCTGGTGGAAACGACCACGGTTCGGGGCAAGGTGGAGGTCTTGATTCCGTCGGTGATCAACTGCGCGGTCAGATTGAAATCGTAACTGCTGGAATGCCACGCGGGCCGATGCAGCGCGAGGTTGCGATATGTGGAAGCATCCACGCTGATCGACGGGCCGAAGTATTGTTGCGGATCTCCCGGATACACGCCGATTCCGCGCGTGTACTGCTGGGCGGAGAGGCTGAACATAGCGACGAGGCTCAAGGACAGTAATGGTCTCATGGCAGGAAGAGCCAGTATATAACGCTGCTACGATGTAGTCTTATCCCCTGCAATGAAGAAACGAGTCTTTTCGGGCATCCAGCCTTCCGGCGATTTGCATGTCGGCAACTATCTGGGCGCGCTGCGCAACTGGGTGAAGATTCAGTACGACTACGAGAGCATTTTTTGCATCGTCGATCTGCACGCGGTGACGGTGCATCAGGAGCCCGCCGAACTGCAGGCGAAGATCGAGGAGATTGCGGCGCTGTTTTTGGCGTCGGGGATCGACCCGAAGCACTCGGCCATCATTGTGCAGTCCGCGGTGCACGGGCATGCGGAGCTGGCGTGGATGCTGACGTGCGTGACGCCGGTGGGGTGGTTGCAACGCATGACGCAGTTTAAGGCGAAGGCGGAAGCGCAGGAAACGGTGGGCGACGGACTGCTGCAATACCCCGTGCTGATGGCCGCCGACATTCTGCTGTACCAGGCGGCGATTGTGCCCGTCGGCGACGATCAATCGCAGCATCTTGAGCTGACGCGCGACATCGCCCAGCGGTTCAACTCGCAGTATGGCGAGACCTTCGTGATGCCGGAAACGAGCCTTCCGGCCGTGGGCGCGCGGGTGATGGGGCTGGACGATCCGGAGAAAAAGATGAGCAAGTCGGCGCCGGGCTCGGGGCATGCGATTGCGCTGTTGGACGAGCCGGCGTTGATTCGCAAAAAGATTATGCGGGCGACCACGGATTCCAGCCCGGCGGTGGATTTTGCCAGCATGGGCGCGGGCGTTGCGAATCTGCTGACTTTGTTTCAGGCGTTCAGCGAGTGGACGGACCACCGCGTGAAGTCGCATTTCGCGGGGATGCGCTATGGCGATTTGAAGAAGCAGGTGGCTGAGGCGGTGGTGGGCGGTCTGGAGCCGCTGCAGAAACGGTATCGGGAGATTGTGGCGGAGCCGGGGTATTTGAAGAGTGTGTTGAATGAGGGCGCGGAGCGGGTGTCGCCGGTGGCCAACGCGACGGTGGACCTGGTGAAGCGGCGGATGGGATTGTATACGCGGGGGTGAGGCCGGGCCGCTCCGTGACCGTCGCGGTTCGGTTACCGAATCGTTAGCGAGGGGTTAGCAGGCCGTTGCGCTCCAGCAGCGCGTTGGGGTCGGGATCGCGGCCCATGAAATCGCGATACAGATCCGCGGGGTCTTCGCTGTCGCCGCGCTGCAGAATGCGCACGCGGAAAGCCATGCCGGTGTCGCGGTTGAAAATGCCCTCGCGGCGAAAACGGCTGAAGGCGTCGGCGTCCAGCACTTCCGCCCACTTATACGAGTAGTAACCCGCGCCGTATCCCACGGGACTGCCGAATAAGTGCGTGAAAGACGCGATCATGGCGTGGTCCGCGGGCAGCTTCGCCGCCGAGAACCGCTGCAGAATCTCGCGTGACCAGGCAATGGCGTCGCCGTCGCGAGCCGGATCGTAGCGGCGGTGCAGCGCGAGATCCACAAAGCCTAAGCTGAGCTGGCGCATCTGCGCGTTGGCGGCGCGAAAATTGCGCGCCCGCACCATCTTCTGGAAAAGCTCTTCGGGAATTCTTTCGCCCGTCTCATAATGCCGCGCGAACAAATCAAGCGCTTCGCGTTCCCAGCACCAGTTTTCCATGATCTGCGAGGGGAGCTCCACAAAATCCCACGCGACGTTGGTTCCGGCCAGCGTGCGCACTTCCACCTGGCTCAGGCTGTGGTGCAAGAGATGGCCGAACTCGTGAAAGATGGTCTCGACGTCGCGATGCGTGAGCAGCGCGGGTTTGCCGCCCAGGGGAGGAGTGAGATTGCCGCAGATGAGACCGGCGTGCGGATCGAAGCCGTCCGGGCGCAGCACGCCGGTGATCAGGCTGTCCATCCACGCGCCGCCGCGTTTGTTTTCGCGGGGGTACCAATCGGCGTAGAATGCCCCGAACAGCGCGCCACTGCGCTCGTCGCGGATCTCGTAATACTTCACCGCCGGGTCCCACGCCGGCACGCCCGTCTGTTCCACGACGCGCACGCCGTACAGGCGGTGCACGATCTCAAACATGCCGTGGACCACGGATTCGAGCGGGAAATAAGGGCGCAACTCCTCTTCGTCGAAATCATACAGCGCCTTGCGCTGCTTTTCGGCGAAGTAGCCGACATCCCAGGGCTCGAGTTCACGGCCGGCGAATGCTTCCAGCTCGCGATTCTCCCGCGCGAACGCGCCCTCGGTTTTCTCCCGCAGCCCGGCGAGAAACGTCTCAGCCTGCGCGCCGGTGTGCGCCATGCGATCCACCAAAACGAAGTCGGCGAAGTCGGCAAAGCCAAGCAGCACCGCTTTCGCGCGCCGCAGCTCGATGATGCGGGCGAGGATGGGCCGATTGTCGTGGTCGCCCGCGGTGGCGCGCGTGACTTGCGCGTGGTAAACGTCCTGACGGATGGCGGCATCGTCGAGGTAGGTCATCAGCGGGACGTAGCTGGGTCCCTGCAGGGTGAACCGCCAGCCGGTTTGCCCTTTCGATTCGGCGCTGGCGCGAGCGGCCTCGACGGCGCTGGGCGGAAGGCCGGAAAGCTGTTTTTCGCCGGCGAGATTCAGCTCCCAGGCGTTTGTGGAATCGAGCACGTTCTCGCCAAACTTCGTGGTGAGGGTGGTCAGCTCGACATCCATTTCCTCGAGCTTCTTCTTGCCCGCGGCATCGAGTTCGGCGCCGTGGCGGCGGAAGTTGTCCACGGTCTTCTTCAGAAAGCGCCGGCGGGTGCCGGTGAGCGTCTGCGCTTCATCCGTCAGAGCGTAACTCTTCACGGCCTGCCAGAGCGCGTCGTTCAGGGGGAGGCTGGAAAAGAACGCGCTCACTTCGGGCTGCACCTTGTTGAACGCGGCGCGAAGCTCGGGCGTGGTGGCCACGGATTCGAGGTGCCGAACTACTCCAAAGGCGTATTCGAGGGGGTCCGCCAGGTGGTCGAGCGCGGCCATGGTGTTCTCCCACGTACGCGGACCCGGCGCGGACGTCAGAGCTTCGAGCTCGCGCTTCGCGGCGGCGAGGAGTTCGGCGATGGCCGGTTCCACGTGTTCGGCGCGAATCTGATCGAAGGGGATGCGAAAGCGCTCTTCGAGGAGAGGATTAACGTCGCTCATGTGTGGGTAATTGCTCATGATAGCGTAGCGCCGCAGAAACGCGGCTGTCGCCGCATATCCCTTCCGTGCGTCAACCGCTGGAGGACTGGTCGCGAGCCGCGGCGGTGGCCAGTTCGTCGCAGAGGTTATTGTCGGCGTGCGACGCGTGGCCCTTCGTCCAGGACCATTCGGTGCGATGGCGCTCGTTTTGTTCGTCCAGCTCGATCCACAAATCCTGATTCACCACGGGCTTTTTCGACTTGGTTTGCCAGCCGTTGCGCTTCCAGTTGTGGATCCACTCGGTGATGCCGTTCTTCAGGTACTGCGAATCGGTGATCACCTCCACCTCGCATTTCTCTTTCAACGCGCGCAGACCTTCGACGGCGGCCTGGAGCTCCATGCGGTTATTGGTGGTGTGCGGCTCGGAGCCCCACAACTCCCTCGTGCGATCGCCATAGCGCAGAATGCAGGCCCAGCCTCCGGGCCCGGGGTTACCGATACAGGCCCCATCGGTGATCAATTTGACCTGCTTCATGCGGGCACGGCTTCGAGCTCCCGCTCAAAGAATCGGTCGACCAGATCGAGAATTGCCGCGGCTTCCTGCGTCCTGTAGATCTCCACGCGCAGTTTCGAACCATTCCTCACACCGTGGGTGAAGTAGGTGGCGAACTGTTTCATCTTTCCCACCGCATCGGGCGCTTCCTGCGCGTGCAGCATCCCGTAGTAAGTGCGCATGAGCCGGTAGCGTTCGCGCTCGGGCGGCTGATAGTACGTGCCGGTCTCCAGATACTCGCGAATCTGGCGGAAGATCCAGGGATTGGACGACGCCGTACGGCCCACCATCACGGCGTCGCAACCGGTCTCATCCACCATGCGCACCGCGTCCTCGGGTGTAAGGATGTCTCCGTTGCCGATGACCGGAATGCGTACGGACGCCTTCACTTCAGCGATGCGCGTCCAATCCGACGTACCGCTGTAACCCTGTTCGCGCGTGCGCGGATGCAGCGCCACGGCGCTCAGGCCGCAATCTTCGGCAAGCTGGGCCATCCGCACATGCACCAGCTCGTGATCATTCCAGCCGGCGCGGAACTTCATGGTCAGGGGAATGGAAATGGCCGCACGCACCCGGGTAAGGATCTCGCGCACCAGCGGCAGATCGCGCAACAGTCCGGAACCGCCGTTGCACTTCACCACTTTGTTCACCGGACAGCCGAAGTTGATGTCGACGGTATCGAAACCCAGATCTTCGCAGACGCGCGCCGCGTTGGCCATCACGTCGGGGTCCGACCCGAAAAGCTGCGCGGCCAGGGGGTGCTCCTCCGGCTCAAACAAGAGATAGCGGAACGCGCGGGTGCGCTTGCGGGCGCGGACCATGTTCACTACGCCGTGCGAGCTGGTGAACTCGGTCATGAGCAGGCCGCAACCGCCCTGCGCCCGAATCAACCTCCGAAACACGGTGTCGGTGACGCCGGCCATGGGCGCCAGCACGGTGGCCGGGGCAATGGGTACGGAGCCAATCACAAACCCGCTCGGAAATTGCTTCATGTTTACTTCATTCTACCAGCCGAAACTAAAGCCGCCTGGCCCACGTTTAATGGAATGAAGACATGATTGTCAATTCGAAGATCGCGCTGGCTTTCGCGGCCGGAGCGCTGCTGGCGTCGGGCATCGTGTATGTGGCGCTGAAGCCTTCGGCGCGTCCGGCGCAGGTTACGGTTGCGGCGGCGTCCTCGCCCGCGACGCCGGACCCGCCGCCCGCTGCGCCGGACGCGGCTGCCGCTCCCGCACCGGTGGCGGATACTGCCTCGCCTGAGGCCGCGCCTGCTAAGACGGTCCCCGGCGCGCCGCGCGTCACAGCTCCGAAATATGGCGCCACGCCATCAAGACCGGTCCAGGTGGCGACGGCGAAGCCTGCACCCGACCCGGTTCCGCCTTCGTCCGCACCCGATCCCGCTCCGGAGGTGATCGAACCTCCCTCACCCGCCCCCGCACCGGCACCGGCGCCGGTTGCTGCCCCGGCCCCGGAAACCGCCCCGGAACCGGCGCCTGCCCCTGCCCCTGATCCCGTGGCAGCAGCGCCAGCCGCACCTCCGCCTCCCCCACCCAATCGGGTGACGCTGGAGCCGGGCACGGTGATCAATGTTCGGCTCTCCGAAGCGCTTTCCAGCGACAAGAACGTCAAAGGCGACACATTCTTCGCCACGCTGGACCAGCCTCTGGTGGCCGGGGGGTTTGCGATCGCGGAGCGGGGAGCGCGGGCGGAGGGCCACGTGGTGAACGCCGTGCCCGGCGGCAGAGGCGGCGCTACCGCCGATCTAACCGTTTCGTTGACGAAGATCGACACTTCGGACGGCCAGCAGGTGGCCATAGAGACCACGGGATTCGATAAAAAGGGCGAGTCTTCGGGTGGCGAAAATGCGGCGAAAGTGGGTGGCGGGGCGGTGCTGGGCGCGATCATCGGCGCGGCGGTGGGCGGAGGGAGGGGCGCAGGCATCGGGGCAGCGGCCGGAGGCGCCGCGGGGGCCGGCGGAGTGCTGCTGACGCACGGCCGGGCGGCCACATTGCCAACGGAGACACGGCTCACCTTCCGGTTGCAACAGGCGGTGACGATCACCGAGCAACCTCATTAAGCCCGCTCCATACCTGTCGCGGTTCGGAAGAGCCCGTGCGGGAACGCGGTTTCCCTCTCCCGGCGGGCGCAAATGGGGGGCTTGACAGGCTTCCGGACGCGCTTAGAATAGGGTTATTCTCCGCTATGTTCTGTGAGCACAGCCGTACCGAGATGCTGGCGAGACGCGACGGGGTGGATTACCTTCGCTGCCTCGACTGCGACCAGGTTTTCGAGGCGGAAGACCTGGAAAAAGTTCCCGCGTACGACGACGAAGAGCAAACCGCCTGATCACCCGCCCTGTGTCTGCGTTCCCCGGCTGGCGTAAACACGCGCGAAGCGTGTGCCGGCGATCTGCGATCCTGAGACTTTAGCATGGAACCACTGCACATTGTTTGCATCGGTGGCGGCACCGGCCTGTCCACCCTGCTGCACGGCCTGAAGGCGTACGCCGGCGAGGCGCGGCAGGCGGAGATCACCGCCGTGGTGACGGTGACCGACGATGGCGGCAGTTCCGGCCGCCTGCGCCGCGATTTCGACGTGCTGCCGCCGGGCGACATTCGCAGTTGCCTGGTGGCGTTGTCCGAGGACGAAGCTCTGCTCTCGCGGCTGTTCCAATACCGCTTTGGCGCGGGGCGCGGCCTGAAGGGGCACAGCTTCGGAAATCTTTTCCTGATGGCCCTGACGCACGTGATGGGCGATTTCTCCCTGGCGGTGCGCACTTCCTCGGAAATTCTGGCGAGCCGCGGGCGGATTTATCCGGCCACCGGGCGGAACGTCACGCTGGTGGCCGAGCTCGAATCGGGCAGGCTGGTGCGCGGGGAGACTCGCATCAGCCGCAGCCGCTCGCGGATCCGGCGCATCCGCCTGAATCCGGAGCACTGTGAACCGTTGCCGGAGACGCTGGAAGCGATGGCCAGCGCGGATCTGATCACGCTGGGTCCGGGGTCGCTGTTTACGAGCATCCTGCCCAACCTGCTGGTGGAGGGCATCGCCGGGGCCATCCATCAATCGCCGGCTATCAAGGCCGCATACATCAATCTGATGTCGCAGCCGGGCGAAACGAGCGGCTTCAGCGCCGCCGATCACATTGCCGCCATCAACGAGCACGCGGGCACGCGCCTCACCGATGTGGCCGTCGTCAACACCGGGGAAATCAGCGAGGCCATGACGAAACGATACGCGGCGCAGCGCGCATACCCGGTGGTGAACGACGTTGATTGCATTCGCGAGCTGGGCGCGGAGGTGCTGGGAGCGAACCTGCTTGCGGAGGACCAGAAAATCCGGCACAACTCCACGGCGGCCGCGGCCATTGCGATCGATCTCGCGCGAAGAGGCCGCAACAGGAGGAAAGCGCAATGAATCCGCGCATCAACGTGGTGATCCTCGCGGCGGGGGAAGGCACCCGCATGAAATCGAAGCGCGCCAAAGTGCTGCACCGCGCGGGCGGCCTGCCACTGGTGGAGCACGTGCTCAACACGGCGACGAAACTCACCTCGGAAGAGAACATCGTGGTGGTGGTGGGGCATCAGGCGGACGAAGTGAAGGCCGTGCTGGCGCATCGCCGGGTCCGCTTCGCCGCGCAGAAGGAACAGCGCGGTACGGGCCACGCGGTGATCGTGTGCCGGGACGCGCTGGACCATACCGGATTGCTGGTGATTCTCTATGGCGATTGCCCGCTGTTATCGGCTGAGACGCTGCAGCGGCTTATTGACGCGCAGGCGGGGAGCGACGCAGCGGCCACGCTGATCACCACGCGTCTGGCCGACCCCACCGGTTACGGACGCATCCTGCTGGACGAGCGCGGCAACGTAGGTGCGATTGTCGAACAAAAGGCGGCGAGTCCGGAACAGCTGGCCATCGATCTGATCAATCCTGGAATGTACTGCTTCCGTTCCGATGTGCTTTGGAAGCATATCGGCGAGATTGGAACGAACAATCCCGCGGGCGAATACTATCTCACCGACATGGTGGAGATTCTGACTCGCGCGGGGCATACAGTAGCGGCCATGGAAAGCGCTGACGCCAGCGAGCTGCTGGGCATTAACACGCGCATCGAACTGGCGGAAGTGGACCGCATTTTCCGCGCGCGCAAATGCCGCGAGCTGATGCTGGCGGGGGTCACCATCGAGAAGCCGGAGACGGTGACCATCGACGTGGGGGCGGCCATTGGCATGGACACAATTGTCGGTGCGTTTGCCCATATTCTGGGGCGTACAGAGATTGGCGACGATTGCCGCATCGGCGCCGGCTGCGTGATCGAGTCCTCGAAGGTGGAGAGCGGAGTGGAGATTCTTCCCTACACGCTGATCGCGACTTCGCACGTTGGACGCGGCGCGCGGCTGGGGCCGTTTTCGCGGCTGCGCCCGGACAACCGAGTGGGCGCGGGAGCACACGTCGGCAATTTCGTGGAGTTGAAAAACACGCATCTGGGAGCCGGAGCGAAGGCGAACCACCTGGCTTACCTGGGCGATGCGGACATCGGCGAGAAGACGAACATTGGCGCGGGGACCATTACATGTAATTACGATGGCGTGAAAAAGCATCGCACCGAGATTGGCGAGAACGCTTTCGTGGGAAGCAACGCAACGCTGGTGGCGCCGGTGCGGGTCGGCGACGACAGCTATATCGGCGCAGGCTCGGTGATTACGGAGCGAGTGCCGGATGGCGCGCTGGCGGTGGGGCGCGGACGCCAGGTGAACAAGGACGGCTGGGTGGCAAAGCGGCGGAAGAAACAAGGCGATCTTTAGTACGAGGCCCGCTCCGGGACCGTCGTGGTTCGGAAGCGCCGCGGCTGACCGAACCGCCACTAACAGGATGCTGAAAAAGGCTATCTGGTCCCCGCTCCGTCACCGTCGCGGTTCGGTAACCACCTGCAAACACGTAGCTACGTTTCCGAGCCGCGCGTGTAAACAAGCGGTTTTCGGGCTTTTTCAGCAGCCTGCTAATGGCTTAGTGTTTTCTTCGGTTGCGTCTGGCGAACCACGATGAGGTGGGCCACGTCGCCGTCCGTGGTGGTGACGAAGCCGACGGTGACCCTGGCCTTGACGTGCAGCTTGCCTTCGATGCGCGTTTCCGGACGAATCAGAAAGGTGTGGCGCTCGGGTTTGGCTCCCGCGGTGTTGCGAACCACGGTTACTTGTCCGGCGGAGAGATCGGCCACCGTACCTGAGAACTTCTCCGTCTGCGGTTCGGGCGCCTGCGTCGACTGATCCTGAGCATTCGTTATGGCGACTAACGCCGTCATGGCCATGGCCACCAGGAAGATTCGCAATGCTACCCGCACATCCGCATCATAAGCGAAGTCGATGAATGGCGACTGAACCGCCCATTAAAGTTCGTTCATTGCGCCGGCCTGCGCCGCTTCGGATAGATGGCTCGCACGACACTGGTTCCGGCCGCGGGGCCTTTCCGTCGGGGCGGATGGCATGGGCGATGGCCGCCCGGACGAAGGCGCGCACCACGGGTTTCCGCACGTCGGCGAGCTCTGAAATCCGCATGTGCCGGACCTGCCGGCCGCTGCCCTGCAGGACGCCATCGGGATCGTCCAGATCCACCCCGTGGTTAAAACCCAGATTCACCCAATGGGCGTACGCGGCAATGTGTATGAACGAATCGCTGGGCCGTCCAGTGAAGGAGTAGCCGGCGCTCACCGCGTTGTAGGCGTCGTTAGAGCAGCTCCATGGCGCCGGGCGCCTCCGTGAGCACCAGCGTTCGCACGGCCAGCGTGAGCGCGGTGATTCCGGGCTCATATGGCGACAGAAACTCCAGGTGCTCAGCGGCGCGGAGGAGGAACCGGGTGCTTCATCGTTCTTCAGAATAGCCGGTGTTATTCTGTCCTGGAGGTCGCTTTGAGATATCTGCCGGCATTGGTGTGCGGCGTCGCGCTGCTTTCAGGCTGTTCGGGCTCCCGGCCCATTGTGGTGGCATCCAAGAATTTCACCGAACAGGTGGTGCTCGGCGAGATCATCGCGCAGCAGGTGGAAGGCCGGCTGCATCAGAAGGTGGTGCGGCGGTTCAATCTGGGCGGTTCTTTGCTCGCGCATCAGGCGCTGCTGTCGAAGGACATCGACCTGTATCCCGAGTACACCGGCACCGCCTTTACGGCCATTCTGAAACACCGGCCGATTCCGGATGCGCAACTGGTGCTGGATCGCGTGCGAGCGGAGTATGCCGCCAATTACCAACTGAAGTGGTGCGACCCGCTGGGCTTCGACGATTCATTCGCCATGGTCATTCGCGGCTCGGATGCGCGCAGCGGGCACTACTTCACGCTCAGCGACGCCGAGCGCAGGCGCGACCCCTGGACGCTGGGAGTGGGATACGAGTTTCTGACGCGCGCGGATGGCTACCAGACGCTGATGGCGTCGTACCCGCAGCTTCACTGGACGGGCTTTGCGAAGACCATGGACCTTGGGCTCCTGTACCGGGCCCTCGCGCAGGGCCAGGTGACCATGGCCGCAACCAACACGACCGACGGACTTCTTTCGGTACTGGACGTGAAGGTGCTGGTGGACGACCGGAAAGCTTTCCCGCCGTATCAGGCGAGCGTCGTGGTCCGGTACGATTCGCTGAAGGATCACCCTGGGCTGGAAGCCGCTCTGGCCGGGCTTTCCGGCAGGATCAGCGCGGACGAAATGCGCAAGCTCAACTATGAGGTGGATGGAAAGCACCGGCCGGTGCATGATGTCGCGGCGGACTTCCTGAACAACCCTGGCCACGAATGAACACGCATTCACACGAATGACGGATTTATTTTCTATTCGTGTTTATTCGTGTGCATTCGTGGCAACGACGGCGCGCGGCGCTTCCATGCGGATCAGGAATTCGGCTCCGCCGGACGGCCGGTTGCTGGCGGATACAGTGCCTCCGTTGCGCTCCACGATGGAGCGCACGATGGACAGGCCCAGCCCATGCACCGCCGATCGGGTGGTGACGTGCCGCTCGAAAATGCGCGGCAGCACCTGTTCGGCGATTCCCGCGCCGTCGTCACGGATGGAGATTTCTCCCACGCTGGCGCTGATTTCCACTTTCCGCGCGCCGGCCTGCGCGGCGTTCAAGAGCAGATTCACCAGGACGCGCTCCCATGCGGCGGCGTGGCCGGCAATGGGCAGGCTGGCGGGCACCGCGGAAGTGAAGACGACGCGCGGCGCATGGACGCATTCCAGATAATCCTGAGCGAAAGCGATGGCGCTCTCCACCACCGGCCCCAGCTCGGCCTGCGAGCGGCTGGTTTCCATAATGCTCCACACGATGCGCCGGCCGCTATCCACGCTGCGCTCCAGGGTTCCCGCCAGCTTGCTCCATTGTGGATCGCCCTCCAGCAGTTCCGCGGCTTCGCCGATGGTCTGGAACACGTTGTTGAGATCGTGAACCAGCCCTTCGATGGTGAAATCCTCGTTATCCATGGCGCTACGCCGCGATGCGTTGTAGTGTATCGAAAAAGCCGGGGAAGGATACGGAGGCCGCGCCCGCGTCCGCAATCGTGCATGGCCCGTCGGCGGCCAGAGCGGCCACCGAGAAGGCCATGGCAATGCGATGGTCTCCGAAGGAACTGAGTTCCGCCGCGTGGAACTGCTGACGCCCGGGAACGTCGAAGCCGTCCGGGCGAACTTCGATGCGCAGACCCATGCGCTTGAAGTTTTCTTCGATGGTGGCGATGCGGTCCGTCTCCTTGACGCGCAATTCAGCCGCATCGTGCACCGAGAGTCCCTCTTCGCTCACCGCGCCGAGCACGGCCAGCACAGGGATTTCGTCGATGAGCGCGGCGGCGAGCGCGCCATCGATGCGGCCGCCGCGAACCCGCGACTTGCGAACGCGCAGGCTGCCGATCAATTCGCCGTTGGTTTGCTGTACGTCGAGCATTTTAATATCCACGCCCGCACCCGCCAGAAAATCGAGCAGGGACGAACGCGTGGGATTGAGGCCGACACCCTGGATGGTCAGGTCCGATTCACTGACCACCTGGGCGGCGACCAGGAAAAAGGCCGCGGAAGACAGATCGCCGGGGACGTAGAGATCCAGCGGCTTGAGATGCGCGGGGCCGTCCACGGAGATGATGCCAAGGTAATTTTCAAGGGCGCCTATGCGCCTATGGTGCCGGCTGTATCCCACGTCGACTCCAAACTCGCGCAGGGCGAGCTCGCTGTGGTCGCGCGTGCGCATCGGTTCAGTCACGCGGGTGCGGCCCGGCGCGAACAGGCCCGCGAACAGTACGCACGTCTTCACCTGCGCGCTGGCCATCGGCAGCGTGTACTCGATCGCGCGCAGCGGCTTGCCGGTGATAGTGAGCGGCGGAAATTTGCCGTCGCGCGCCTCGATGCTGGCGCCCATTTCCGCGAGCGGGGTCATGATTCGTTGCATGGGACGGCGGGAGAGCGATTCATCACCTCCGATGCGGCTCACAAACGGCTGCGCCGCCAGGATGCCGGAGAGCATGCGAATGGTGGAGCCGGAGTTCCCGGCGTCCAGCATTCCCGCCGGCTCGCTCAATCCGTGGAGACCCTTGCCGTGGACCGCGAGCTCTTCGCCAGCGTCGATTTCGATGCCCAGCGCGCGCATGCATCCCAGGGTGGACTGGCAATCCGCGCCCGTGGAATAATTACGAATCTTCGAGACGCCCTCAGCCAGCGAAGCCAGCATGGCGTAGCGGTGCGAAATGGATTTGTCGCCGGGCAGGACAACGTTGCCGCTCAGCGACCGTGCCGGAGAGATATGCTCAACCATGGAAACAGTTAGTGTAGCGAACCGCAACCGGGAGACCTGCATGATTACAAGACGGGAACTCATTGGCGGCGCCGCCGCTCTGGCCGCGACGCAGGCCATGGCGGCCACGCCAGGCAATATTGTCATTTCCAGTCATAACGGCCTGCGCGCCTGCGCCCGCGCCATGGACATGCTGAAGTCGGGCGCCGACACGCTGGACGCCGTTATCGCCGGAGTCAACATCCAGGAAGAGGATCCGGCCGACCACTCCGTGGGCTACGGCGGATTGCCCAATGAAGAAGGCGTGGTGGAACTGGACGCGTCGGTGATGCACGGGCCTTCGCGGCGATGCGGATCGGTAGCCGCCATCCGCAATGTGAAGACGCCGTCGAAAGTGGCGAAGCTGGTGATGCAGGAGACCGACCACATCATGCTGGTTGGCGACGGCGCCACGCGATTTGCGCTCGAGATGGGCTTGCCGCAGGATGAACTGCTCACCGAGGACTCCCGGCTGGCGTGGATGGTCTGGAAAAAATCGCTACGCGACCCGGCGGGGCACAGCAACTGGACCAGCGCCATGGAAACGGGGAAGCCGTCGGCGTGGCTGCGCGAGGCATTTCCCGAAGCCGACGAGGCCACGCTGGCGTGGGCGGAACATGTGGCGCTTCATCCGCCCACGGGCACCATCAACTGCATCAGCCTGAACGCCAGGGGCGAGATGTCGGGGGTCACCACCACCAGCGGGCTGGCGTGGAAGATTCCCGGCCGGGTGGGCGATTCGCCGATTATCGGCGCGGGACTTTATGTGGACCAGGAGGTGGGCGGAGCGGGGTCCACCGGGCGCGGCGAGGAGAACATCCGCGTGGCCGGCGCGCACACGATTGTGGAGAACATGCGCCATGGCATGTCGCCGCGCGACGCCTGCCTGGATGTGCTGCGGAGGGTCGCGCACAATTTCGAGAACGACCGCGCGCGTCTGGCGAAGTTCGATATTGATTTCTATGCGCTGCGCCGGGATGGCCAGTTTGCAGGAGCTTCGCTTTGGAACCGGGGAGAGCCGCGCTTTGCCGTCAACGACGGCGGCGAGAGCCGGTTGGAGGCCTGCGTTACGCTGCTGGAGGTTTAGTGGGTAGGGCGATAACGCGGCTGACGCCGCGTGTCCTCTACCACGTGTCCCTACCACTTGTCCCTAGCGCGTGTCCCTAGCGCGTGTCCCTAGCGCGTGTCCCTGCCACGTGTCCCTGACGACTAGTGTCCTGTCTCTGAAGTCCGCTGATAACAGGACGGCCGGTTTGCATCTCATGTACAAAGGAGTACGGCGATGCGAATTGGACGCCCGCTTCCCGAGTTGGTGATCACACCGGAGGAGCGACGGTCCCTGCTGGAGTGGGCGCGGCGGCCAAAGTCGGCTCAGGCGCTGGCCTTGCGTGCGAAGATCATTCTGGCCTGTGCCGGCGGCAAGACCAACACCCAGGTGGCCGATCAGTTTCGGGTCACTAAACAGATGGTCGGAAAGTGGCGGGCGCGCTTTGTCGAAAAGCGCCTCGATGGATTGCTCGATGAGCCTCGTCCTGGGACACCGCGCAAGGTCAGCGACGCGGAGGTGGAGCGAGTGCTGGCCATGACTCTGGAATCGCTGCCGCGTGACGCCACGCATTGGAGTACGCGCTCGCTGGCGAAGCAGTGCGGACTCAGCCGAAGCACCGTCAGCCGCATCTGGCGAGCGTTCGCCCTGCAACCGCATCGCAGCGAGACGTTCAAACTTTCCAAAGACCCGCTGTTCATTGATAAGGTTCGCGACATCGTTGGACTGTACATGAATCCTCCGGACCGCGCACTGGTCCTGTGCGTCGATGAGAAGTCGCAGATTCAGGCGCTGGACCGGACGCAACCGCTGTTGCCGATGCGTCCCGGACAGGCCGAGCGCCGCAGTCACGATTACAAGCGCCACGGCACCACGTCCCTGTTTGCCGCGCTCGATGTGCAGACTGGAACGGTGATCGGCGCCTGCCATCGCCGGCACCGCAGTGTGGAATTCCGCAAGTTTCTCGACACCATCGAGCAGGCAGTGCCCGCGTCGCTGGACGTCCATTTGATTCTGGACAACTACGGCACTCACAAAACCGCGGCCATCCGCGCATGGCTGGCCAAACGTCCCCGTTTCCACGTGCACTTCACGCCGACCAGCGCCTCCTGGATCAATCTGGTCGAACGGTGGTTCGCCGCTCTTACTGAGAAACAGCTTCGCCGTGGCGTTCACCGCAGCATTCGCGAGTTGGAAGCGGCCATCAAAAGATATTTATCGCTCACCAACGAATCGCCCCGGCCCTTTGTCTGGACGAAGACGGCCGATGAAATCCTGACGTCGGTTGCACGCTTTTGTCAGCGGACTTCGGAGACAGGACACTAGCAGGATGCTGAAAAAGCCCGAAAACCGCTTGTTTACACGCGCGGCTCGGAAACGCAGCTACGTGTTTGCAGGTGGTTATCGAACCGCGACGGTGACGGAGCGGGGACCAGATAGCCTGCTAGAGGTCGACCTGCTTCTGCTTTGTGCGGCTGGCATACCAGCAGGGGCTGTAGCCGAAGTGGGGGAACAGCGAATAGACGCAGGTGACCGTCTCCGGGTCCGCGGGCAGGAGCTGGATTCTGTTGTTCTTTTCGGAGATCGCGTAGTAGCGCTTGACGGTGAGCGTGCCAAACGGATCGCGATTGCCGGGGATTCGGAAGCGCGCGGACAGGTCGTCACCGACGTACACGACGCAAACCGCAACAATCAAACCAACGAGGATGCGTCCCGCCAGCTTCATCCAACGGTTCAGGCGCCAGCCACCTTCGCCATCGATGCTTCGGCATCGGCAACGGTTGCAAACGAGGGCAGGACATCCTCAACGTGCGTGACCTGGAGCAGGGTCTTGATTCGGTCCGAGGCGCCGACGACGGCGAAGCCGGCCTGTTTTCGCTGGGCCGAGGCGTAGAGGCCCAGAATGGAGCCCAGGCCCGCCGAATCCATGTAGGGAACGCCGCTGAGATCGATAATGAGCGACGAGGAAGCGTCCTGGCGGCCAACGGCCTGAAAATCAAAAATAGTGCGGAGTGTGAGCGGGCCCTGCAAGGTGAGAATGCGCGCGGCGTTGTTTCCCTCGGCGGTGGTTATCTTGAGCTCTTCCATGGGGCCAGTTTACAACCGGTGTCAAGTCACGGGATTGTAACAAATGCGTTCTCAAAACACGCGGCGCGTGAGTTTCTCCACCGTGAACTTCGCCGTGTCGGCCACCGCCATCACGGTCATGACGCCGGCCTGCACCGGGTCTGAGACCACCAGGTCGGCCGCATCGGGGACGCTGCCGGCCATGTTCAGGCTCACCACCAGCAGGCCCTGAGCGCGCACCTCACGCACGGCTTTCTCGATGTCGCCACCCATGAGCGAACCAGCCAGCACCACTGCCTTCGCGCGCGGCAGACGCGCTACCGCACGCACGGCGTCGGCGATGGGCTGCTCACCCACGAGCGGGATGGTATCCACCGAGATGTGCTCGCCGCGAATATTGTGGCGGTCGGCTTCGGAGATCGCGCCGATGGCCACCTGCCCCACCTGCGCGCCGCCGCCGATGATGATGATCCGCTTGCCGTAAATCTGCTGAAGCGTGTCCACCACCTGGGCGCGCCGCACCACCGGAAGCGCACGAAGATCGCCGATCAGTTGCTCCTGGCCTCCGGGAAGATCGATCTCGAAGTACAGCCGCACTTCCTCGATGATCTCCACGGAGTCGATGTTGCCGTTATGGCGGGCGATGACGCCGGTGAGCTGATGCAGCACGCCCGTACCGGGCACCGTTTCCACTTCCAGACCGATGCGCCGGGTCATGACCGCGTCACTTCGTACTTCTTGAGAAGCTCTTCCCAGCGCCCCTGCGCCTTCAGCAGCAGCTCGCAGACCTCGCGGATGGCTCCGCTTCCGCCGCTGGCCGCGGTGACGTGCATGGCGCAGGCCTTTACCTCGGGACGCGCGTTCGCGGTGGCGATGCTCAGGCCGACTCGATTCATCACGACAACGTCGGTGAGGTCATCGCCGACGTAGGCCACTTCATCCGGGGAAATCGCCGCCTCTGCCAGGATCTGTTCGAGAATGGGGATCTTTTCGATATGCCCCTGATACACCCAGGTCATTTTGCACTGCGCGGCGCGGACGGCGGTGGCCGGCGAAACGCGCCCGCTGATTACGCCGGTCTTTATGCCCATCCAGTTCAGCCATTGCAGGGCGATGCCATCCTGCGAATCGAACCCTTTGGTCTCGACCATGTTGCCGCTGGCATCGGGGACGTTGTAGAGCCGGCCATCGGTGAGCACGCCGTCCACGTCCATGAGCAACACGCGGGCGCGGGCGGCCGACTCCGTTATGGAAGCCATGATATGACGCTATCCTGATGGAAAGACATGCTGGAGCGCATTGCCGGGAACATCTCTCGTTATAACATGTTCCCCGCGGGAGCCCGCGCCGGGGTGGCCGTTTCCGGGGGCGCGGATTCGGTGTGCCTGCTCCATGCACTGTTTGAGCTGGCCCCGCAGTGGAATTTGCGCCTGAGCGTTATTCACGTTGAGCATGGCATCCGGGGGGAGGCGTCACGCGCCGACGCGGGGTTCGTCCGCGACCTGGCGGCGGGGCTGGACCTGCCCTTCCTGTGCCGGGTTGCCGACGTGCCCGCAATCGCCGCCGAGAGCCACGATAATCTGGAGCAGGCCGCCCGCCGCATCCGGCACGAGTTTTACCGGGAGCTGATCGCCGGCGGCACGGTGGACCGGGTGGCGACCGGACATACCAGGAATGACCAGGCAGAGACGGTCCTGTACCGAATGCTAAGAGGATCAGGGGTTTCCGGGCTTGCTAGCATCCGGGCGGTGACATCCGAGGGGCTGGTGCGGCCACTGCTTTCGCTGTGGAGGCGGGAGATCGAAGACTGGCTCCGCGAGCGGCATGTGGGGTGGCGGGAGGACGAGACCAACGCCGACCCTTCCTACGTTCGCAACCGCATCCGCCATGGGCTTCTGCCCCTTCTGCGTGAGGAATACAATGCGCAGATCGACGAAACGCTGGCACGCATGGCCACGCTCGCAGCCGACGATGAGCAGTATTGGGAGGATCTGGTTTCGATTGGGCAGGCCGGCGAGGGCGCTGGCGGCGAACCCGGGCTTCGCCCGACGGTCACGTTTGAGGTCGCCCGGATATCCGCCGCGCCTGCCGCGCTGGCTCGCCGTATGGTGCGCCGGGCAATCGAACAGGTGAAGGGAGACCTGCGGCAAATCGACTTTGCACACGTCGAAGCGATCCTCGCGCTGACCCGTTCCACGGAGGGAAGCGGGCGATTGCAGGCGCCGGGGGTGGATGTGTTTCGCTCGTTCGACTGGATTCGTTTCTGCGCGCTGCGCGAGAACCCCGAGCCGCGCCCGCGCTTCTCGTATCCCATCGTGCCGCCGTGCACGATCGGGTGGCCGGGAGGGGGGTCCATCGCGTTCGAAATCCGCGACAAAGTTTGTGATACGTTGGAAGCTGGGTTGGACTGGCCTGAAATATCGAGCTTGCCCGAAGTTCGCGACGGGAATCTGGAGTTGCGCAACTGGACGCCCGGTGATTGTTACCGCGAGGCGGGCCGGAGCAGCGAACGGAAGATCAAGCAAATGTTTCAGGAAGCGCGGGTGCCGCTGTGGAAACGGCGGGAGTGGCCAGTGCTGGTTGCCGGGGACCGGGTGCTCTGGTCGCGGCAGTTCGGGCCAGCGGCGGAGTTTGGCGTTACGGAGGAGTCCGCAAGCCGTCTCTCGATTAGTGAGAGGAATGTTCCGGTTGCGTGAACCCTGGGAAGCCGAAAGCCGTCTTATGTAGTGGAGGCGCCTGGCGGGGTGAGCCGGGACGCGGGAGAATCAATGAACTCGAATGTGAAGACTCTGGTCCTGTGGCTGGTCATCATCATGGTGGTGGTGATGCTGTGGATGGTGATCAAGACGGGGCACAACCCGCACACGACCGACCTTTCGTTCACCGACCTGATGAATCAGGTGGACCAGGGGAAAATCCAGTCGGTCGTCATTAACGGCAACGAGCTGCACGGCAAGTATAAGGAAACAAGCGAAGAACTTCACGTTATCATTCCGTCGCCCGCTTATCAGCCGATGATCGACAAGCTCTCCGACAAGGGCGTGGCGGTGAAGTTCGAGAAGGAAACCAGTGGGAACTGGGTTTCCATCCTGATTAACGCGATTCCCTTCGTACTGCTGCTGGGCTTCTGGATCTTCATGATGCGCCAGATGCAGAGCGGCGGGAACAAGGCCCTGAGCTTCGGCAAGAGCCGGGCGCGGCTGCACTCGTCCCAGCAGAAGAAGGTGACGTTCAAGGACGTGGCCGGCGTGGAAGAGGCCAAGGAAGAGCTGACCGAGATTATCGAGTTCCTGCGCGAACCGCAGAAATTCCAGAAGCTGGGCGGGCGCATTCCCAAGGGCGTGCTGCTGGTGGGTCCTCCTGGAACGGGCAAGACCCTGCTGGCGCGGGCCATTGCGGGCGAGGCGAACGTGCCCTTTTTCTCAATCTCCGGTTCGGATTTCGTGGAGATGTTTGTGGGCGTGGGCGCCAGCCGCGTGCGCGATTTGTTCGAGCAGGGCAAGAAGAACGCCCCCTGCATCATCTTCATCGACGAAATTGACGCGGTGGGCCGCCATCGCGGCGCGGGTCTCGGCGGTGGTCATGACGAGCGCGAGCAGACCCTGAATCAGTTGCTGGTGGAAATGGACGGGTTCGAATCGAACGAGGGCGTGATTCTGGTGGCCGCGACCAACCGACCGGACGTGCTGGACCCCGCTCTGCTCCGCCCCGGCCGTTTCGACCGCCGGGTGGTGGTGGATCGCCCGGATGTCCGCGGACGCGAGAGCATCCTGAAGGTACACACCAAGAAGACACCGCTGGCGGATGACGTGGACCTTTCCGTGATCGCCCGCTGGCACGCCTGGTTTCGCCGGAGCGGATCTGGCCAATCTGGTGAACGAGGCGGCGCTTGTTGCCGCGCGCCAGAACCGCAAAGTGGTGACCATGTTCGATTTCGAACTGGCCAAGGACAAAGTGCTGATGGGCGTGGAGCGCAAATCGCTCATCATCAGCGAGAAGGAAAAGCGCATGACGGCGTATCACGAAGCCGGACACGCGCTGGTGGCGGCAATTCTGCCCAACTCCGACCCGCTGCACAAAGTGACCATCATTCCGCGCGGCATGGCGCTGGGCATCACCATGCAGTTGCCGGAAAACGACAAGCTTTCGCACAGCAAGGATTACCTGGAATCCCGTCTGGCCATTCTGATGGCCGGCCGCATCGCCGAAGAGAAGTTCACGCACCAAGTGACCACCGGCGCGGGTAACGACATTGAACGCGCCACCGATCTCGCGCGCAAGATGGTGTGCGAGTGGGGCATGAGCAGCCTGGGACCGATGAGCTTCGGCAAGAAGGAAGAGCAGATTTTTCTGGGCCGCGAGATCGCCCAGCACCGCGATTACAGCGAAGAGACGGCCATCCGTATTGACGAGCAGGTGCGCAAATTCATCGACGATTCCTACAACCGGGCGCGGCAGGTGATTGAAGAGCGCGCCGACGGGCTGGTGCGCATCGCCGAAGCGCTGCTGGAGCGCGAAGTTCTGGACGGCGCCGAAGTTTTGCTGCTGATTGATGGCAAGGAACTGCCGGCCATCAACACGAAGCCGCCCGCCGCGCCGGCCGGCGAAGGCGACAAAGGCGTAGTGGTACGGCCGGAGACGCGGCCGATCACGCCGCCCGGACTGCTCGGCGGGAATCCCCAGCCGGCGTGATTCCCGCGTTCCCCGTCTACATCTTTGACGTGGACGGCACTCTGGTGGACTCGGCCACGGATATCTGCGGCGCGGTTCGGAGTGTGCTTGCGGGCACCGTCCGCCCGGATGTTCCGTTCGAGTTTCTGCGGGGCTACATTGGCCGGCATCTGATCGACCTGTTCACCGACCTTTTTCCGGATGCGACACCGGAGCAGGTGGAAGCGCTGATCCAGCAATACCGTCAGGAATACCCGGCCCGCGATCACGCCGGCACAGTGGCGTTTCCGCACGTGCGCGAGGTGCTGGGTGCACTGCCTGGGCGCAAATCAACGGCCACTACCAAGGGAACGCCGACCACGCGCGTGGTGCTGGACCGCTTCGGATTGCTGCCGTTTTTCGACCACGTGCAGGGAACGGACGGTTTTCCCTCAAAGCCCGCGCCGGACGTGCTGTTCAAATCGATGGAGCTGTTTGGCGCACGGCCGGAGGACTGTTTGTTTGTGGGCGACGCTGCACCGGACATGGAAGCCGGGCGCCGCGCGGGCGTGAAGACCTGCGCGGTGCGGTACGGCTATGGGAATCCTGAAGAGATGGCCCTGTGGCAGCCGGATTACTGGATCGGCGACATCCGCGAACTGCTGCCGTAGGGCGAGCGCGCGATCCGCGGTTGTCCGGTTTCGGGCGACCAGTCCCGCGCCCGGACAGTCCTGGGCGCCGCCACCGAACAAAATGTGCTTCGCGCGATGGCCTTGCGATTGCGCGATGGAAGCCAGTAGTGTCCAATTCTTCTGGGTGGACCTGGGATGCGGGCTCCGCATGGGAGTGCGGAGTCCGTTTCTTCGCCTTACGGGTGGACCTTCTCACCCCGCTCCAGCATTTCGACAAATTCGCGGATGCGGCGGGAACGGGTCTCTGCTTTTTTCACGGTCTGAATGCGGAAAAGGATCGCGTAACGATTCGCGCGATCAAGGGTGGCGAAGAATGCCCGGGCCCGCGCGTTCCCGTCGAGAGCTTTTTGTAAATCCTCCGGCACCTCGGCGCCGCTGGGCGAATCGTACGCCGCATTCCAACGGCCGTCCAGTTTTGCGCGCTGCACTTCCGCGAGGCCGGCGGGCTTCATGCGCCGCGCTTTGATCAACGCCGCGGCTTTCTCGCGATTGATCTTCGACCAGATGCTCTTGTTGCGGCGCGGGGTGAAGCGCTGCAGCCAGGCGTGTTCGCTCTCGCCCTTCTTTTGCGCGTCGATCCAGCCGTAGCAGAGCGCCACTTCGAGCGCTTCCGCGTATGACACCGAGCGGATGGCTGATCCCTTTTTCGCCAGGCGCAGCCACGCGTCAGCCGCGGTGGCGTGATTGGCGTCCAGCCACTCCTCCCATTCCTTTTGCCCTTGAAAGAGGAGAAACTTCATTCCCGCCGCCCTAACCGCCCGTTGTACCATGGAAATCACACGTCCCGTGACAATCGGGTTTATCGAACTTAGTCTCAACCGGGACCGTAGTCACACCAGAAAGGCACCATGTCACTCCTCAAGACCACTTTCGCCGCCATAGCCATGCTCTCGTCCCTGGCGGGACAGACGGCTTCCCAGGGGCTACCGCCTCTGATTGACCGGCAACTGCTCTTCGGCGATCCGGAAATTATCAGCGCCCAGCTTTCGCCCGATGGCCACTACCTGGCTTTCATCAAACCCTGGAGATCGACGCGCAACGTCTGGGTGAAGAAGGTTGACGAGCCGTTCAGCGCGGCGCGGCTGCTGACCACCGAGGCCACGCGGCCTATCCCCGCCTACCTGTGGACGCGCGACAGCAAGTACATCATCTACGTGAAGGACAAGGACGGCGACGAGAACTTCAACGCATACGCGGTGGATCCCGCCGCGGCGCCCGCGGCTGGGGCGGATGCACCGGCTTCGCGAGACCTGACCGGCTTGAAGGGCGTGCGGGTGGCGCTCTACGCCGCGCCGAAGAACGATCCGGACGTCGTGTACATCGGGCTTAACGATCGCGACAAGGCGTGGCACGACCTCTACAAGCTGAAGATCTCCACCGGCGAGCGCACGCTGATTCGCAGGAACACCGAGAAGATTGCCGGCTGGACCTTCGATCTGCAGGGACATTTGCGGCTGGCCTCTCGCGTAGCCGACAACGGCGATCAGGAGCTGTTGCGCGTGGATGACAGCGGCTTCACAAAGATCTATTCGTGCACGGTTTTCGAAGATTGCAGTCCGGTGCGGTTCCACAAGGACGGCAAGCGCGTTTACCTGCAGAGCAACAAGGGCGACGACACCGACCTTGACTCGCTGGTGCTGCTCGATCCGGAAACCCAAAAGGTCGAAAAGGTGGAATCCGATCCGCTGAACAAGGTGGACATTGGCGATGAGCTCTTCTCCGAGGCCACCGACGAACTGGTGCTGACCACCTATGAGGACGACCGGACGCGCCGGTATTTTAAGGACAAGAAGCTCGAGGCCGATTACGAGTGGCTGCGGAAGCGGCTGCCGGGCCGGGAGGTGGATCTCGGTTCGCACACGAAGGACGATCGCGTCTGGCTGGTGAGCGCCCACGGCGACACCGAACCGGGCGAGACCTACTTGTTCGACCGGATGACGCACAAGCTGACGCTGCAGTACAAGGTTCGCGATAAACTGCCGCGCCAGGATCTGGCTTCGATGAAGGCCATCACCTACAAGTCTTCCGATGGCCTGGAGATCCACGCTTACCTGACGCTGCCGAAGGGCGTGCCGGCGAAGGACCTGCCCACCATCGCGTTCCCGCATGGAGGCCCGTGGGCGAGGGATAGCTGGGGCTACAATCCTATTGCGCAGTTCCTGGCGAATCGCGGTTATGCCGTGCTCATGCCCAATTTCCGCGGTTCCACGGGATACGGCAAGAAGTTCCTGAACGCGGGCAACGGCGAGTGGGGCCGTCTGATGCAGGACGACATCACGTGGGGCATGAAGTATCTGGTGGCGCAGGGCATTGCCGATCCCAAACGGCTGGGCATCGTCGGCGGATCCTACGGCGGTTACGCCACGCTGGCGGGCGTCGCGTTCACGCCGGACCTGTACCGGGCAGCGGTGGACATTGTGGGGCCATCGAACCTGGTCACGCTGCTGGAATCCATCCCGCCTTATTGGGAAGCAGGGCGCAAAATGATGTACGCCCGCATGGCCGATCCGGGCACGCCGCAGGGTAAAGCGTGGCTGGAGGAGCGTTCTCCGCTTACGAAAGCGTCGAGCATCAAGACTCCGCTGCTGGTGGTGCAGGGCGCCAACGATCCACGGGTGAATCGGCGGGAAGCGGAACAGATTGTGATCGCGCTGCGCGACCGCGGGTTCCCGGTGGAATACATTCTCGCGCCGGACGAGGGCCACGGGTTCGCGCGGCCGGTGAACAACATGGCTATGTTCATGGCCACCGAGAAGTTTTTCGCGCAGTATCTGGACGGCCGCTATCAAACCGACGGAACGAGCGAGGTGGTGGCACGGCTCAAGGAAATCTCGGTGGATCCGAAGACGGTGACGGTGTCGAAGATTCTGGCGGCGGGCTCGGTGGGCGTGCCGGAAGTGAGCATGGCCATGCAGCCGGGCACCTGGAAGTATAAGGCAACGATCGAGATGGGCCCCCAGAAGATCGCGATGGATGAAACCACCACCATTCAGGAAGCGGACGGCGGCTGGGCAGTGAACAGCACGCTGGACACGCCCATGGGACAGATGACCGACAACGCCACTCTGGACAAGACCACGCTGGTTCTGCGCAAGCGCAGCGTTAAGCAGGGGCCGGTATCCATCGACCTGGCGGTGGATGGCAACAAGGCCTCCGGGTCCATGAACATGAACGGCAAAGAGACGCCGATTGCGGCGGACCTGGGGGGCCCGCTGTTTGCCGACGCGGGCACGCCGCAGTGCATCGCCCTGCTGCCGCTCGCGGATGGCTACACCACCACTTTCCGCAATTTCGACCTGCAGAAGCAGAAGGTGAAGCTGATTGCGCTGAAGGTGGCGGGGTCGGAAAGCATTACCGTGCCGGCCGGGACGTTCGATACGTTCAAGGTGGAGCTTTCTTCGGCCGATGGCGGCTCGGATAGTCAAACCGTGTGGATCGCCAAGGACTCACGCAAGGCGGTGAAGGTGGCCGCGGTGCTGGCGGACATGGGCGGAGCGCAACTCACGGTGGAACTGGAGTAGGGGGAGTACTCGCCCAGTGCGAAGAGTCCGCTACCGAAGGGAGCCATGGCTATGCTTGAAACGGTGCTGAAGCGTTTTGAGGAGCCCGACGAGGTGCGGACCTTCGAAAAAGGAAGATTCGAACTCGTTCGCATCGGCGGCATGACCATTGGCCGCGCGACTTACGAGCCTGGGTGGAAGTGGTCCGTTCACGTCGGGCCCGGCGTGGGTGCGTCTCGCTGCAACGTCGAGCATGTTGGGCTGGTGCTTTCCGGGTGCGCCACGGCAGCGATGGAAGACGGCACAGTCCACGAACTCCGGGCTGGCATGCTCTTCCACATTCCGGCGGGACCTCCCGGTCACGATAGCTGGGTGGTGGGAGACGCGCCATCTGTGTCGCTGCATTTTCTGGGGGCTGGCGATTACGCGAAGAAGTGACGACTCTCCTATACTGGTGGTGTACGGTTTGTACGGTTTGTACATGTTCTTATGACACGTCTCAATGTCTCCAAAGCACGGGACGAGTTCCCCGACCTGGTCAATCGCGCCGCCTTTGGTAAGGAACGCACCATCGTGTCCCGGCGCGGCAAGGACCTTGCGGCCGTCGTCCCCATTGAAGACCTTCGCCTTCTGGAGCGGCTGACGCAGGCGGAGATGGACCGAAGCGACATCGAGGACGCGCGCGCGGCCCTGAAAGAGGCCAGGGAAAAGGGTACGATCCCCCTTCGTGAGCTGATGCGGGAGCTCGGAGATTAGGCCTGGAGTACCGCATTGAGTTCTCGCCCGCCGCGGTGCGGGATCTCCGGCGGCTGGATCCTCATATTCGAAGGCACGTGAATCGGGATCTTCTGCGCCTGGAGGAGAATCCGCGGCCGGAAGGCGTGGAGAAGCTCGCGGCGAGGGAAAAGCTCTACCGCGTGTATGTGGGACCTGGAAGGAACTACCGCGCCATTTACCAGATTCAGGACGAGGTGCTGCTGGTGCTGGTGGTAAAGGTTGGGGACCGCAAGGATGTCTACCGCCGCGTCAAGTAATGACTTCCCCGCCCCGCACAGTCCGTCCCGAAAACGGACACCACGTCCCACGCCGGGTGGTCGAGGACGACTCTAACCCTTATCCTTTCAATATGATCCGGCCGGAAGCCGAATGGTCCGGCACTTGCCCTTTCCGGTATGAACTCTTATGGATGTCCCTCGTGGAAAAGAAGTAGCTCGCCGCCGCACCATGCGGAGAATCGCCTGGGGCGTGGTTGGCACCCTAGCCGTGGGTGGAATCTGCCTGTTCCTGCTGCGCCTGAAGCCGGCAGCGCCTTCGGTGGAGATGTCGACGCTATGGCCGGATACGGTACGGCGCGGTGAGATGCTGCGGCAGGTGCGCGGCCTGGGCACTCTGGTGCCCGAGGACGTGAACTGGATTCAGGCGCAGTTCGACGGCCACGTGGACAAGATCCTCCGGCAGCCGGGGATGAACGTGCGGGCCGACGATGTGATTATCGTGCTCAGCAACCCGGACATGGACCTTGCGTCATCGAACGCCGAATGGGCGCTGAAAGCCGCCGAAGCGAATTACCGCGACCTGAAGGTGCGGCTGGAAACCTCGCAGTTAACCCAGAAATCGACCACCGAACAGATGCACTCGGATTACCAGCAAGCGGCGCTTTCTGCCGACCGGGACCAGCAGTTGACCAAACTCGGCCTCAAATCGGACCTGGAAACCAAGCTCTCCGTGGCCAAAGCCGAGGAGCTGAACAACAGCTATGAGCTTTCCAAACAGCAGCTCGACATCAGCGGCCAATCCATTGATGCACAGCTCGCCGCTCAGCAGGTGCAGGTGGAGCAACTGCGGGCCGCCTGGGATCTGAAGAAGAAGCAAGTGCAGCAGTTGACCATCCGCGCGGGCGTGGATGGCGTGCTCACCCAACTGGGCACGTCGGACAAACTGCTGGAAGTGGGCCAGCGGGTGGCTCCCGGGGCTATTCTGGCCAAGGTGGTGGAACCCTCCAAGCTGAAAGCCACGCTGAAGATTCCAGAGACGCAGGCCAAGGACGTGACCATTGGCCAGGCGGCATCCATCGACACCCGCAACGGAATTGCCGACGGGCACGTTTCGCGCATCGACCCGGCGGTGACCAATGGAACGGTGGACGTGGATGTCCGGCTGGACGGCAAGCTGCCGGACGGCGCGCGTCCTGACCTCAGCGTGGACGGCACCATCGAAATCGAGCGTCTGGCGGATGTGATGTTCGTGGGACGGCCGGTGATCGGCCAGGCCAATCAGAAGATTGGACTTTTCAAGATTGATCCGGACGGCAAGGGCGCGACGCGGGTCACGGTGTCGCTGGGACGGAGTTCGGTGAACACCATTGAAGTAGTCGACGGTTTGCAGGTGGGCGACAAGGTGATTCTGTCGGACATGTCCGCGTGGGACGCCTACAACCGCATCCGATTGAATTGACGGGAACTATTAGCTGGCGGGAACGTAGTATATCTTTACCAGGGAGACCAGAATGGCAAGCAACGGCGAGGCTCTGATTCACCTCGATGGCGTAACCAAGGTGTTCGTCACCGACGAGGTGGAGACCCATGCGCTGGCGGGGATCCACATGGAGATCAAGAAGGGAGAATACATCTCGATTGCGGGGCCTTCCGGCTGCGGCAAATCGACGCTTCTGGCCATCCTCGGTCTGCTGGATTCACCCAGCGACGGCACCTACACTTTGAACGGGCGGCCGGTGCAGAGCCTGAAGATGTCCGAACGCGCGCGCATCCGCAACCGCGAGATCGGGTTCGTGTTTCAGGCGTTCAACCTCATTGGCGATCTGAACGTCTATGAGAACGTGGAACTGCCGCTGACCTACCGCGGGATGCCCGGCGCGGAGCGCAAGAAACGGGTGCAGGATGCGCTGGAACGCGTGGGCATGCTGCATCGCGTGAAGCATTATCCCTCGCAGCTTTCCGGCGGCCAACAGCAGCGCGTGGCGGTTGCCCGCGCCCTGGCCGGCGACCCCTCGATTCTGCTGGCCGACGAGCCTACCGGCAACCTCGACTCAGCGAATGGCGAAGCGGTGATGGACCTGCTTCGCGAATTGCACCGCGGCGGCGCCACCATCTGCATTGTGACGCACGACCCGCGCTATGCGCGTTACGCAGACCGTTCCATTCACTTGTTCGACGGACGAATCGTGGAGGAACAAGCCAGTAATGTAGGAGTGGTGTAATGCCCCGGAACGTAGATGCCTTTGCGTTGTTCTTCATTGTGTTGATCGTGCTGGTGTCGGGTTATTTCATCGATCACGGGCCCATGTGTCTCGCCGACGGCGTGCGCATCGGAGTGGTTGACGACACCCACGAAATAGGAGTCATCGCCCCGCGGATGCCAGCGCTTCCGAGCCCGCCCGCGATGCCCGCGCCGCCGAAGATGCCGGCCATGCCGGAACTGGTCAGGCTGCCCGCTTTCCCGCAGCTCCCGCGGCTGTAGTATCCGTCTGCCGCGCCGTTCCAGGCCGCTGGAGACAGGTGTCCCCGCGGAAAGCATAAGATAGGAATCGAACACCATGATCCAGCTTCGCAACATAGAAAAGTACTTCGAGCACGGGCCGACCAAGACCTTCGTCCTGCGGCGCATCAACCTGGACGTCCGTGAGGGGGACTTCATCTCCATCATGGGCCCCTCCGGCGCGGGCAAGAGCACGCTGCTGCACCTGCTGGGCATGCACGACAGCGCGTGGACCGGCGAGTATTACCTGCTGGACCATCCCGTCCACAAAATGGCCAAAAAGGACCGGATGGAGCTGTACAAGAAGTACTTCGGCTTCGTGTTTCAGAGCTATCATTTGCTGGATTCGCTGACCGTGTACGAGAACCTCGAGATCCCGCTGTCTTACCGCAATATCAAGAAATCGGAGCGCGACAGCATCGTTTGCGATATTCTCGACAAGTTCCAGATTGTCGGCAAGAAGGATCTGTTCCCCAATCAGCTCTCCGGAGGCCAGCAGCAACTGGTGGCGGTGGCGCGCGCGATGATCGCCAGCCCCAAGGTGATTCTCGCCGATGAGCCCACGGGCAATCTCCATTCCAGCCAGGGCAAGGAGATCATGGAGATGTTCAAGCGCCTGAACAATGAAGGCACTACCATCATTCAGGTGACCCACAACGAGAGGAACGCGGAGTATGGCCAGCGCGTTATCAACCTTGCGGACGGCTGGGTTACCGACATCAAGGAAAACGCTCCGGCGGCCAGCGCCTGAGGGTCTGAAATCCTCTACAGATCTATCGCGACACCTCTATCGCGATCACCTCATGCAGGCCGATGGGCGGAGTGGTGAGCTCAACCCATGCTCCACTTTGGGTCCACTGGGCGCGGGCTTCGCTGACCAGATACTGAACCTGGCGGGCCTCCGATCCGGCGGGTAGCTTCAACCGCACCTTCTGGGGGCCAACCGGCAGAATCTCGCGGAAAGGCCCTTTCATCATCATCGGGTTCGAGAGATTCACCAGGTGGGCGGTGACTGAAGACTGCTGCTTCCACAGGGACACATCGAGTATGCCGGGCCCTTGAACGCTCAAGGGCTGTGCTTCGTTCGCGGCCCAGAGGACGGCATTGGCGAGGACGATGCCGTGGTCCTGGCTCATGACTTCCCAGAAGGTCCGGTCGATATCCCACGGGAAGTAGACCACGCGCCCGGCGCCCACGGAGCGGAGCATCACGCCGGGGATATCCGTTTTCGTAATGCGCGGGTAAACTTCTTCCATCGGCAGATCAGGGTAGGAGGGCACCGTCATGAGCGGCGCACGCCAGCCTGGCGCGACGCGAATCTCAACACGCATGACGCCGTGAATCATGCGGCCCGCGTCCTCGAGGCCGGCGAGCAGGGGATGGGAATGGTCTTCGATATCCAGGTACGCATTCTGCTGGCGCTCGATTACATTGCCGGCAAATGACGCGCCGAAGAGCCCGGCGAGGCCGAAGTTGTCGCGGCGCCGGCCGTGCTCGTCACACAATGACGTTTGGTGAGTGGCGACGAGCCCGCCTCCATTCTCGACGAAGGTCTTCAACTGCGCGCACTGCGAATCGGAAAGGTTGGCGACGTTGGGGAGACCCAGCACTTTGAATTGCTGCAACCGCGCCGGGTCGAACTCAGCGGCGACCATTTCGAAAGGGATGCGCGCTTCGACGAGGGCATGATAGAAGCCGGATTCGTGGTCCGCGGAACCGGGCGCCGAGACCAGCCCGACACGCGCCAGCGGGCGCTGGTTCCGCATGTACTTTTCGTTCTTCCAGTGCCAGACGAACAAGTCCTCCACGGGCTGGAACCAGCGGCGATCCAGCGGCTTCGCGTTGAACTTGATCACCCAGGGACGGAACCCCTGGGCGATGCCATCCACGGCCCACATGCGGATTTCATTGGGGTTCTGGACGGAGTCCTTCCAGCGGTATGGCGCTTCGAGACCGACACTGAACAAACCCACAATCGGCTTCAAGCCGAAAGTGGAGCGAGCGAGCTTGGCAGACCTGCCGTTTTGCCAGGCCGGAGTGTTTCCGGAACGGGCCTGGCGGTCCGCAAAAAGAACGGGAACGGATACGCTGTCGCGTATCTGATCGAATCCGTTCGGGAAGAATGCAGCATTCGGGTTCCGCTTCCTGATTTCGGCGTCCCAGAGAAGATACAACTCGATCAGACGCTTCTTCTGCCAGACGGCATACTGCGTTTGGGCCTCCGCAGGGCCGGGCGCCGTTCGCGGAAGTTGGAGGCCGCTGAATTCCTTGAAATTCCGCTGGCAGTGCTGGCAGTAGCACATGCCGGAACCGCTCCAGCGATTCGCGAAAATGCCATCCACTTCGTACAGTGCCGTGATCTCCTGGATCACGCTGGTCATGAATTCGAAATTGTAGGGGCCGAGCGCGCAGGTGACCCATAGATCCGGCATGGCCCAATGACGGCGGGGCTGCCCGTTGGCCTCCACCGCGATCCAGTCCGGATGAGCATCGAAGACGTCCTGGCGGGCAGCGTGGGGATCCACGCGCGCGATGACATTCATGCCGAGTTTGCGGCAACCGGCCAGCATCTCTCCAAACGGGTCGCTATTTCCGAGGAACCTGCTGCGGTGGTGCAGCGGGATTCTGGTCGGATAGAAAGCCACGCATCCGCCGGCGCTGAGGCACGCTCCGTCGGCGTGAATGCGCTTGAAGTAGTCGAGCCAGAAGAGGGGATCGTAGCGGCCGGGATCGTCCTCGACGAAAGCCAGTTGCGCCCAGCGCATGGGCCGGCCGTACCAGCTTTGGTCCGCGCTCTGCTGGCCCAAAACCGCGCCGGCCGCCGCCAGAGCGCCCGCTTGTAAGCATTCACGGCGGGTGATTTCCATATTGACGCGTCTCCTCCCCACGAGCTGCTTTGGACTCCGCTCCGTCACCGTCGCGGTTCGGTAACGGCTTGCGGGTGAGCTATGGCTTGCGGCTCAGCCGCGCCACTTCGTGCGCGTGTAGGCGATGCGGAACCCCTGGCGCTCGGCGTTGCGCTGGGAATTGCTGCCCGCCTCGGCTACCATCATCGCCAGATCGCAGCCGCGCTCGAATGCCCAGCGCATGCGCTCCCGGAGAAGAGCGCCCTGAAGTCCGCGGCGGCGCCTTTCGGGAACCGTAGCCGAGCCGCCGAAGAGCGCCACTCCCTGGTGTATCCAGAGCACGCCCGCCGCGCCCGGCGCGCCATCAGCTTCGGCCAGAAAGCAGACACTCTGGCCGCACGCTGAAGCGATGGCTGCGCCGAACTGCCGCAGGAAATCCTCCAGCTCGGGATGTTCGTTCGCCCAGCCTCTCGCGCTGATGCCGGCCCACAGTTCGCTCTCCGCCGCATCAATCGCGCGGACACTGATATTGCTCTGAATTTCGGGCGCGGGTTTCTCGACCGCCCGATAGAGGACGCTGCTGATTTCGACCGGTTTGTAGCCGCGGGCACAAAGCAGGTCCAGCGCCGCAACCCCCGCAAGCGGACTCACTTCGAGAACCACGGGCGCTCCGCGGTCGCGGAAGAAGGCCTCTACGGTGACCAGTACGGCTGCGTTCAGTTCTTCGGAGAGGCCGAGTCCGAAGCTCTGGGTCACCGGAGAGTCGATACTATCGAAGACCACGTACGCTCCCGCGCATTCCATCCACTCGGCTCCGCTTGCGGGGTTGAGGCGACGCCGGGCCTCAGCGAACTGCGCGCACGCGTGCCCTTCGGCGCGCTCCAGGCGCCTGGCGAGGGCGAGGTCTGAAAACATTGTCACGTGGTTATAGTACACTGCGTTGATGCCCGTGAAATTTCGCCTGCCCATGGTGCTTGTCAGCCTGGCGATTGTTGCTTCGTTCGGAGCGCAAAACGGCGCTCAGAAGCGAGCCATCAGCGAGAAGGACCTCTTTGACTTCGTCTGGGTGGCCAATCCGCAGCTCTCGCCCGATGGCGCCCATGTGGCTTTCACGCGGGTCAATGTGGACGAGAAGCGCACTGGGTATGAAACCTCCATCTGGACGGTGGCCACATCCGGGGGCGCTTCCCCGGTGCGCATGACGAACGGCAAACATGACGCGCAGCCCCGCTGGTCGCCGGATGGGACGCACATCGCCTTTGTCCGTGGCGGCGACAAAGACGAAACGGGCAAACCCGCGCCGCCTCAACTCGCGCTGCTGCCGCTGGCGGGGGGAGAAGCCCGGATCATCACCGATCTGCCTAAAGGAGCCGCGGGGCCGGTCTGGTCGCCGGATAGCAAGCGGATCGCATTTCTGAGTTCCACGACTCCGGAAGATATCGAAAAGGCCGAGCGCAAGAAGGCCAAAGCGGAGCCGGAGACGGAGCACGAATCAGACGTGCATATTATCAATCGCGCGGTCTATCGCAGCAACAATGAGGGCTATCTGGACCCGAAGCGCCACGAGCACATCTGGGTGCTGGACCTGCCCACTCACTCCGACGAGCTCACCAAACCCGTGCAAGTTACGAGCGGGGATTTCGACGAAGGTGAAGTTGTCTGGAGCCACGACGGCTCGCGTATTTATTTTCTGACCGATCGCGTCGCTGAGCCTTATTACGAACTGCCGGCGACGGATATTTACTCGGTTGCCGCGGGCGGTGGAAGTTCGCCGGAAAAGCTGGCCACTATTCCCATGGGGATCGGCGACCTGGCTCTGAGCCCCGATGGCCGCGAGTTTGCCTTCCACGGTTCGGTGACGCAGCCGGTGCGGTCCTATTCGCAGCCCGATCTCTGGGTGATGGATGCCGTTCCAGGCGCAGCACCGAGGAACCTGACGGCTGACTACGATTTCGATATGGGCTCCTCGGTGGGGGGCGACAACGCCGCTCCGCGCGGCGGGAACGGGAGCACACTCCACTGGTCCCCGGACGGACGCTGGCTGTTCGACAAGGTGGAGAAGCAGGGCCGCACGCCGCTGGTCCGCGTTGACGCGCAATCCGGAACGGTGACCGAAATCACACGGGGCGACGAAGCCGTTCTTGATTTTTCGGTTACTCCGGATGCCCGCGCCATGGTTGCTCTGGTCTCCACTCCGGAGATGATTGGCGATCTGTTCACCGTGACGGACAACGGCGCTCAAACCCGCATCACCGACCTCAACGGGAAACTCTGGGAGCAGCTCAATCTGACCGCGCCGGAAGAGATCGATTACGCCAGCTTCGACGGAAAGCGGATTGAGGGATGGATTCAGAAGCCGCCCGATTTTGACCCGAAGAAACAGTACCCGCTGATTTTGGACATCCACGGCGGTCCGCACTCCGCGTATGGGTGGGTCTTAGATCACGAATTTCAATGGATGGCGGCAAAAGGATACGTTGTTCTTTATATCAACCCGCGCGGCTCCACGAGTTACGGCCAGGAGTTCGGCAACATCATCCAGTATCATTATCCAGGCGACGACTACCGCGATCTGATGATCGGCGTGGACGAGGTTTTGAAGCGCGGCTACGTCGACCCGAAGAGACTGGCCGTGACCGGCGGCAGCGGCGGCGGGGTTCTTACCGACTGGACCATCACGCATACGGACCGGTTCGCCGCCGCGGTATCGCAACGCGACATTTCCAACTGGGCGTCGTGGTGGTATACCGCCGATTTCACCCTCTTTGAGCCGAGCTGGTTCAAGGCGCCGCCCTTCGAAGACCCACAGGATTACGCGAATCGATCGGCGATCACTTACGTGAAGGATATCCACACTCCCGTTCTGTTTGTGCTGGGCGAATCCGACTACCGCACTCCGCAGGATTCGGGTGGCGAACAGCTTTTTCGCGCACTCAAGTACATGAAACGACCGACGGCCATGGTGGTGTTTCCTCGAGAGACGCACGAGCTTTCGCGTTCGGGCGAGCCATGGCATCGCATTGAGCGGCTGGACCACATCGTGGCGTGGTTCGACAAATGGCTGATGGGGGTTCCGCATCCGGAATACGACGTGCGCGCTGAGAAGCCGCAATAGCCGCAGTATGATTCGCCTTCTTGTGCTCGCCGCCGCGGTGTCCGCGCAGGCGCAGCCCGTGGATCTTCTGCAACACGTCTGGCCGGCGAAATGGATCGACGCGCCCGGAGCGTCGCCGCAGGACTACGGCGTTTATCATTTCCGGCGAACGTTCGATCTGCCCGTGGCGCCGTCCCGGTTCGTAGTTCACGTCTCCGCCGACAATCGCTATGAGCTGTATGTGAATGGAACGCTGGTGTCATGGGGACCCGCGCGCGCTGACTTGTACCATTGGCGGTACGAGACGGTGGATGTGGCGAGCCAGCTCCACGCGGGCCGCAACTCGTTGGCCGCCGTGGTTTGGAACGATGGGGCCGGACGAGCGGTGGCGCAAGTGTCGAACCAGACCGGCTTTGTGCTGCAGGCTGACGATGCGGCGGGCGTCGACACCAGCGCGGATTGGAAGTGCCTGCGCGATGATGCGTATTCGCCGCAGCCGCTGGCGCCGGGGGAGCAGACCGGCTACTACGTTGCGCCGCCGAACGAGCGCGTGGACGCGAGCCGGTATCCGTGGGGATGGCAGGAGACCGCCTACGACGACAGCGGCTGGGTGAGCGCCCGCGTTCTAAGCGCCGCCGCGCCACGCGATGCCCAGGATGCGCCCAACCGCTGGATGCTGGTACCGCGCGAGATTCCACTGGAGGAACGTACGCCGGAGCGTATTCCATCGGTGCGAATGAGCGAAGGCGTGAGCGTGCCGGAGGGGTTTCCCGGTGCGGCGTCGCTTACGATTCCGCCGCACCAGCACGCGCGGGTGCTTCTGGATCAAACGTATCTCACCACGGCCTGGCCGGAGATGACCGTTTCCTCGGGAAAAGGCAGCAGTGTGACATTGCGCTACGCGGAGGCGCTGTACGTGAAGGGCCGGACGAAAGGCAACCGGAACGTGGTGGAGGGGCGGGAATTCCATGGTCCCGCGGACATGTACATCGCCGACGGTGGCGCGCATCGCGTGTGGCGCCCGCTCTTCTGGCGCACGTGGAGATATATTCGACTGGAGATTGAAACCGCTGACGAGCCGTTGACAATTGAGACCCTGCACGGAATCTACACGGGGTATCCCTTCGTGGAGCGCGCCAGCTTCCACGCGCCGGGGTCTTCCGAAGACGGCGAGATCCAGCAAATTCTGGCTACCGGCTGGCGGACGGCGCGCCTGTGCGCGCACGAGACATACATGGACTGCCCTTTCTACGAGCAGCTTCAGTATGGCGGCGACACGCGTGTGCAGATGCTGGTTTCCCTGTATATGACGGGCGATTCGCGTTTGATGAAGAATGGCATCGAACTGCTTGACGATTCGCGGACGTCGGAGGGGGCCACGTACAGCCGGGCGCCGTCGCGCCTGCAGCAGTACATTCCGCCGTTTTCACTGTGGTGGATCGGGATGGTGCATGACTACTGGATGTATGTGGACGATCCGGAATTCGTGCGGCGAATGCTGCCGGGCGTGCGGGCGGTGCTTTCCTTCTTCGCGCGCTACCAGAAATCCAATGGTTCTTTGCGGAGGCTTCCGTGGTGGAGTTATGCGGATTGGGTGAGCACGTGGAAGTCGGGAGTGCCTCCGGCTTCCGCGGACGGCTCGTCTTCCTCTGTGCTGGATCTGCAACTCCTGCTGGCGTACCAGTGGGCAGCGGATCTGGAAGACGCTCTGGGCGAGAAGTGGTTCGCGCAGCAGGATTCGCTGGAGGCGACGCGGCTGAAGGGCACGATTCTGCTGCAGGGCTGGGACGCGGGCCGGGGCCTGTTCGCGGATCAACCGGAGCATCAGACTTATTCACAGCAGGCGAATACTCTGGCGCTGCTGGCGCATATGGCGTCGCCCGCGCAGGCGCGCGCGATCGCCGGGAAAGTGCTGGCGGATGCGTCGCTCACGCAATCGTCGATCTACTTCCGCGCTTACACCAACACTGCGCTGCGCGAGGTGGGATTGGGCGACCGGTACCTGGAGATGCTGGGGCCATGGCGGCACATGCTGGCGGACGGGCTGACCACGTGGGCGGAGATTGATAGCGATGGCACTCGTTCGGATTGCCATGCCTGGGGAGCCAGCCCGAATTTCGAGTTCCTGCGGACGGTGGCGGGCATCGAACCCGCGTCTGCGGGCTTCCATCGCGTGCGAATTGCTCCTAACCTGGGAACACTGGGGCGCATCACCGCGACGATGCCGCATCCCAGGGGTGAGATTCGGGTGGACCTTGCGCACGGTGAAGGACGATTAGCGGGGGAAGTGGATCTGCCGCCGGGAACGCCGGGCGAGTTTGAGTGGGCGGGACATCGCCAGGAACTTGCGCCTGGCGTGAACCGGATCGCATTAGAGGATCGGTAGGTCGTCGATAGGAATCTGGTCGGCGGGGATGTGAACGATCTTGCCGTCTTCCTCGAAGGACATGGGGACGCCAGCCTGGCGATGGCGGATTACGGCGGCGCGGAAGGCGGCACGCATGGCGCGAGTGGCAAGCTCGGTGTCCCGAATTTTCTCACCGAGCGGACGGTTGTCACTCATCGGTATTTCTGTACGAGATCCCATATTTCCTTGTCCGCGACGACGGTCGTCCTGTCGGTCGAGCCTTCTGCGACGACGCGCGGGCCGTCCCCTCGTCTATTGTCGAAGCGCCAAACATCCGCAAGCGGCACGTAGGCATGAAAGAAGTTCTTCAAGCCGTTCTCGTACCTGCGTCGAACAGTTTCCTCCGGCACATTGTGACCGCCAAGCGAAACGCGCTCAGCGACGCGCGTCACGGCAAGGGTGGCTGAAGGAATCCACAGATAGTGGAGGTCGAACTCGTATCCCGCCGCTTTCAGTTTCACGATCCAGGGCGCGAAACTGCGGCTGGCAAGGGTGGTCTCGAACGCGAAGTTTACGCGCCGTTCCGCGAGTTCGTGAAGGCGCTTTAGCATGACCCGTCCGGCGTCCATCGCCGCCGAGTCGGGATCGAACACGGAAATCCCTGGGCGATGAAGTCGGCGTTCACGAATTCCATGACGCCCCAGGCGCGTTTCAACAGGAACGGAGCCGCAGTGGTTTTCCCCGCGCCGTTCGGCCCGGCAATGATGATTACGTTAGGCACGCTGCGGCGATTACCTCACTCCCCGTGCGTATCCTTGTATTCGTCCAGCCAGGCCATCTGGATGGCCTCCAGCTTGCCTTCGGTGGACTTCATGGGGTCGTCGCCGAAATCGTCGAGTTCGGTGATCCACTTGTGGAGATCGGTGTAGCGGATGTGGGTGGGGTCGAGGTCGGGAAACTTCTCGGCCAGCGACAGGGCGATGTCATCGGTCTGGTCCCACGAAAGTCCGGGCATCAGATCTTCGTTCCTTTCAGCGCGCCGCGCACGGCGGTGTTCATCATATTCTCGGCCAGCTTGGCGGTGGCCAGATTCAACGTTTCGATCTTACCCAGAATCACATGGTGGTCGTCGGAATTCACGGCCACGAGCAACTCGTTCACGGCGCGATCGACAGCCGCGCGCTCTTCATCGGTCAGTTCCAGCCAGGCATCGTTGAGCTTCGCCTTTTCAGTGGCGCGCAGAATGCTCTCGGCCTCCACGCGGGCTTCGCGGGTCTGGCGTTCGCGGAAATCGTCTTCGGCCTTTTCGAAAGACTCTTCAATCATGCGGGCCACCTGCTCGTCGCTGAGCCCGTAGGACGGCTTTACATCCACGCTCTGCTCGGCGCCGGTGCGCTGATCCCGCGCAGTCACGTTGAGGATGCCATTGGCGTCGATCAGGAAGCGCACTTCGATGCGCGCCATGCCCGCCTGCATGGGGGCGATGTCCTTCAGATCGAAGCGGGCCAGGCTGCGGCAATCCCGCGCCAGCTCGCGCTCCCCCTGAAGCACGTGAATCAGGACGTTCTTCTGGCCGTCGACGCCCGTGGTGAACGATTCCGTGGCGCTGGCCGGAATGGTGGAATTGCGATGAATCAGTTTCGCCACTACGCCGCCCATCACCTCGATGCCGAGCGACAGCGGCGTGACGTCGAGCAGCAGCTTGTCCTCCACCTCACCGGAGAGAATGCCCGCCTGCACGGCCGCGCCGAGGGCCACCACTTCATCCGGATTCAGCTCGGTGTGGGGACGCGTGAGAAACAGGCGCTCCACGGCGTTGCGCACCAGCGGAATGCGCGTGGAACCGCCCACCATGACCACTTCGTCGATCTGTTCCACGGTGACGCCGGAATCGCGAAGGCAATCGCGGCAGGGGCCGAGGGTGCGATCGACGATGGGCGCGATCAGGCGGTCATACAATTCGCGGTCGATGGCGCGTCCGTAGTGCCGGCCATGATAATCCAGCTCGATGGCGGTCTCGGGAACAAAGGAAAGCTGTTCCTTGGCGTGGATCACGGCTCGACGCAGACGCTGCACCAGTTCATTGTCGGCGGCCGGGTCGACGCCCCACTCGCTGGCAACGTCCTCCAGCGCGATGCGCAGCAGCAGGTTGTCGATATCGTCGCCGCCAAGGTGAGTGTCGCCGTTAGTGGCCAGCACTTCGAAGATGCCGTCGTGCAACCGCAGAATGGAAATGTCGAAAGTGCCGCCGCCGAAATCGTACACCGCGACCGTGCCGTTCTTGCGTTTGTCCAGCCCATAGGAGAGCGAGGCCGCGGTGGGTTCGTTGACCAGGCGCAGAACTTCCAGACCGGCAATGCGCCCCGCGTCTTTGGTGGCCTGGCGCTGCGCATCGTTGAAGTAGGCCGGAACAGTAATAACAGCCTTGGAGACCGTTTCGCCCAGAAACGCTTCCGCGTTCTTCTTCAACTGGCGCAGAACGAACGCGGAGATCTCGGGCGGCGTGTAGGTGCGTTCCCCGAGAGCGAGCTGGAGTACGGATTCGCTGCCGGGCGCGATGCGAAACGGAAACAGCTTCAGCTCCTGCTGAACGTCATCCACGCCCCGGCCCATTAACCGCTTCACCGAATAGACGGTGCGCTCGGGGTGGGTCATAAGCAACTCGCGCGCCGGGTTGCCCACCACCACGCCGCCTTCCGCCGTGATGGAGACGACGCTGGGAACCAGCTTGTCGCCATCCTCTCCGGGAATGATCTTCGGGCCGGTGAAATCCATGAACGCGACCAGGCTGTTGGTGGTGCCAAGATCGATGCCCACCACGCGGTCGCGCTTGCCAAAGTCGATTTGAAAAGTGCCCATGTCCGTTCACGCCGCCGGCGCCAGCAGCGTGTTCACCTCACTTACCAGATTCTGAATATACTTGCGCCGATTCAGCAGAGCGCGAATGGAAGCGAGTTCCTCGCGACGCTGCGTTTCGTCCCATGTGTGAAACAACGTGTCGAGCTGGCCGTCGATATCGCCGAGCATCGCGCCGAAATTGGCGCGAGCGGCCTCCAGTTGCGGCCGCGCCGAATCGTCGCCGCCGCGCACCTCGTCCAGGGCCATATTCAACTCGAAAACTTCTTCCAGCAATTCCGGCGGAACGTTGGTGGAACGCTGCTCACCGATGTCGAATCCGTTCCGCTTGAGAACGTATTCCGCGCGGGCTACCGGGCTCCGCAGGGTCCGCCACGCGTCGTTGAGAACGGACGAGGCCTCCAGCGAGTACTCCCGTTCACGCTCGGACTTGCGCACAAAACGGTCCGGGTGAAGGGTCCGGCTGAGCGCGTAGAAAGCCTGCTGGAGCTCATCGGGCGCGATTCCGAGACGCGGCGAGATGCCGAACAGCGCGAAGTAATCGGATGGCGGCGGCTGGAGGGTGTTACAGGCCGGACAAAATAGCGGCCGCTCACCGGACAGATCGCCGGCGACGCGGCCGCAATTCCAACAGTTCCTCACGCGGAGAAGGAGGTGCCGCAACCACAACTTTTCGTTGCGTGCGGATTATGAAAAGCGAATCCTGACTGCATTAAAGAATCCTGCCAGTCCAGCGTCATGCCGTCGAGAAATACCATGCTCTTGGGATCGACGAACACCTTCACGTCGCCAAACTCAAAGACCTTGTCGGTGGCCCGCGGTTTCTGATCGAACTTGAACAGATAGCTGAGACCCGAACAGCCGCCGCCCAGCACGCCCAGGCGCAGACCGCCGCCGGTTACGCCTTCGCGCTCGAAGGACTGGCGGATCCTGGCCACCGCTTTATCGGTGACATGAACCACCGGCTCCGGCTTCTGCTGCGCGGGCGCGCCCAACACGGTCAGTGTAGAAACTTCCGCCATGGCACCTAAGCGCGAGCTTCAGAGACGGTCTGCGGGGCGGCCTTCTTCCGGTAATCCGCGATGGCCGCCTTGATGGCATCCTCGGCCAGCACCGAGCAATGGATTTTCACGGGGGGCAGGCTGAGCTCATTCACGATGTCCGTGTTCTTGATGGCCAGCGCTTCATCCACGGTTTTCCCGTGGAGCCACTCGGTGGCCAGCGAGGAACTGGCGATGGCGCTGCCGCAGCCGAACGTCTTGAACTTCGCTTCTTCAATGACGCCGGTTTCCGGGTTGACCTTCACCTGCAGCTTCATGACATCGCCGCATTCCGGCGCGCCCACCATTCCGGTGCCCACGTTGGGATCGCTCTTGTCGAGCGAACCGACGTTACGCGGGTTGTTGTAGTGATCGAGAACCTTGTCTGAATACGCCATTCCAAACTCCTCAGGAAGATTTCAGCCACGAATGGACACGAATGTAGACGAATAAGAAACCGAAACTCTTATCTGTGGGCATTCGTGTTCATCGTGGCCATAACTTTTGCCTAGTGGGCGGCCCACTGTACTTTCGACAGATCGATGCCCTCTTTGGCCATTTCATACAGCGGAGAGAGCTCTCGGAGCTTCCTCACCACATCCACTACTTTATCTCCCACGTAGTCCACTTCTTCCTCGGTATTGAAGCGCCCGAGGCCGAAGCGGATGGAAGAGTGCGCGAGATCGTCGCCGGCGCCCAGCGCCTTCAATACGTAGCTGGGTTCAAGCGTGGCCGAAGTGCAGGCCGAACCGCTTGAAACGGCCACGTCGTTGATGCCCATCAAAAGGGATTCACCCTCCACATAGGCGAAGCTGATGTTCAGGTTGTGCGGCAGCCGGCGATCGAGCGAGCCGTTGATGTAGACGGCGTCCAACTCGGTCATGAGCTTGTTCATGAGCTTGTCGCGGAGGCCGCGCAGACGGACAGATTCCTCGGGCATCTCCTGCTGGCAGATGGCGCAGGCCGCGCCGAGTCCCACGATGCCGGTGACGTTCAGGGTTCCCGAGCGCATGCCGCGCTCGTGCCCGCCGCCGTCCATCTGCGCCGTGAGCTGCACGCGCGGCGCCTTGCGGCGAACATACAGCGCGCCCACGCCCTTCGGCCCATAGAGCTTGTGCGCCGAGAGGGACATCAGATGAATGCCGTCACGGGTAACGTTGATGGGAATCTTGCCCACTGCCTGTACGCCGTCGGTATGGAACAGCACGCCCTTTTCCTTGGCGATCTTCGCGATCTCGGCTACCGGCTGGACCACGCCAATTTCGTTGTTGGCGTACATGATGCTGATCAGGATGGTCTTGTCGGTGATGGCCTCGCGCAACATGTCCAGATCGACCAGGCCGTCCTGGCTCACAGGCAGGTAGGTGACGCGGCAGCCCTGCTTCTCCAGATGCTTGCAGGTGTCGAGGACGCACTTATGCTCGGTAGCGGCGGTGATGATGTGATTGCCCTTCTCGGCATACATCTCAGCCACGCCCTTGATGGCCAGGTTATTCGATTCGGTGGCGCCGCTGGTGAAGACAATCTCCTTGGCCGTTGCGCCAATCAGATCGGCCACCTGTTTGCGCGCGGCCTCCACCGCTTCCTCGGCTTCCCAGCCGAAGCTGTGATTGCGGCTGGCGGCATTCCCGAACACTTCGGTAAAGTACGGCCGCATGGCTTCGAACACACGCGGATCCACCGGGCTGGTGGCGTGATTGTCCATGTAAATTGGCAGCTTCATAAGTCCTTGTTCAACCCACTCGCAGACCCACAAGATTCGGCGCGGCCGGTTCGAGACCGTACAACCGGGCGCTGGCGCGGGCGTGCGCTTCGGGCTCGGCCAGCCCTTCCTCGCTGGATATGTCTGAGATGGTGATGTTGCTCAAAAGTCGCAAAATCCCTTCGTGCACTTTGCGCAGGGGCTCACGCACGATACATTTTTCGGTATGGTGGCAATCGTGGCCGCCATGTTCGGTAAAGCAGGCGGTCAGAATGATGGGCCCATCAATGGCGCGAATCACTTCCAGAGCGCTGATCAGACGCGGTTCGCGCGCCAGCCGGTAGCCGCCGTTGGTGCCGTGCTCGGAACGGAGAAAGCCGGCACGCGCCAGCTTCTGCAGGATTTTCGAGAGCAGCGGCAGCGGCACCCCATAGGTGTCGGCGATTTCCTTGGCGCTGGCGCTTCCAAAACCGCCCTCGCCCGGCTGCGGGCGCATCGCCAGGTGCTTCAAGGCAATCAGCCCGTAGTCCGCCTTTTTGGTCAGCTTCAGCATTGGCCGCAAATAATCCAGACCAGTTTGGTCCTGAATCCATTATGTACCCGGCGGAGGGGCGCGTCAACGCAAGACGGCGGGAGAGACGGCGGGGTGTCGGGAACGGTGCGCAATTTGCTGCTGGCGCATTCGCGTACGGCGCGTGTCTTCACCGATACCGGGACCTGCTATGATAGCGGTAATTGACGAGTGTCCGCACCAAAACGGGCGCTCAAGTCATTGTAAACGCGGGAGTAACTCAATGGTAGAGTCACAGCCTTCCAAGCTGTTGGTTGCGGGTTCGATTCCCGTCTCCCGCTCCACGATCACGCTGGCGTAGCTCAGTTGGTAGAGCATCTGATTTGTAATCAGACGGTCGGGGGTTCAAATCCCTCCGCCAGCTCCATTGTCCGGCTTGTCCGGTCCGAACACATGGGTAACACTTCGTTCCCAAGACACAGGCAACACTTGTTGAGCAAGCCTTCAAGTTGGTTTGGCGCTCGGCTCTGAATTAGCGTTCGGCGCGACGGCTTCTTGCAGGCGCTCCGGGCTGGTGAGGTGGCGTCCGGTTTGGCACGGTTGCTCAGCGGCTGCTCCCAGCAGGCATCCGTCACGAGCGTGCCATGCTCGCTTCTGATATCGCCCCAGCCAGCAACGCGCACCTCGTGGACTCCCGGCGGGCGCTTGCGCTCGCGTATCCGGATTAACTCATTAACACCACTTACTAAGGTAAGGTGCGAGATACTTACTCACGATTGTAGCGATCGCCATCGGATATGTCCGGGTGGGATATATCTGATCCGGGCACTAGCCCCACTAACTGCGGACTAAGCACCATAACACACCCTTTGTAAGTTATAAGGTGCAGAGATAATCGCGTGTGTCAGGGGACTCTTCACGTGAATGTCGCAATACCTGCCCAACGCGCCTGTTTCATTACATGGCATCGCACCGTTCGCGATCACCGCTTTTGCCGCTCTTGTTTTATTCGGCACGCCGGCGGCGGGGCAAACGCTAAGCCTGGCGTCAGGCACGGCGAACGCCGGTGGGACTGCATCGCTGGACCTGACGCTCGATGCGTCCGGAGGAGACGTTCCCAGCGGCCTGCAGTGGACGTTCTCATACGACACGAGCGAGATTAGCGCCGTCAGCGTGTCCGCGGGGACTGTCCTGACCAGTGCGGGAAAGACGGTGACATGTAGTAACAGCGCCGGTACGACAACCTGCATCGCCTCCGGCCCGAATGAGAGCGCTATTGCGAACGGCGTTGCCGCGGTGGTAGCGGTGACAATTGCGAATTCGGATACGAACCCATCGGTAGCTTTGGGCGTGACTAACGCCGTGGTCGTAACCGGCGGTGGAACGGGAGAAACGGTTGCCGCCGCGGCAGGAACCATCTCGGTTCAGGTTGGGGCTCCGGGTGTGAACACGGTACTGTGCAGCACGCCCTCGATAACCACGCCCGCAAGCACAGAATGCACGGTCACGCTGAGTGAACCAGCGCCTGCCGGAGGAGTCACGGTAAGTCTGTCAAACAATAATCCGGCACTGACGATGCCGGCGTCTGTTGCCGTGGCGGCCGGATCCGCGGCGGCCGGCTTTACGGTATCGAGTGTTGCCGTTCTCACCAGCCAGGTCGCGGTACTCACGGCGTCGCTGAACGGCACGTCGGCATCGACGCCGCTGACGTTGTCGCCTTCCGTCGTGTTGTCAGCACTGCAGTGCTCACCGGCGAGCCTGGCGTCGCGCGCAATTTCGACCTGTACAATACGGGTTTCGGCGGCAGCACCAGCGGGCGGCTGGACGGTCGCTCTGTCTTCCGGCAACCCGGCCGTTTCGGTGCCGGCTTCGGTGACGATTGCGGCGAATTCCTCAGGCGCCACATTCACAGCCACGGCGGCCGCGGTGTCCAGCACGCAAAAGTCAGTGCTTACAGCATCGCTGGGTGGAACTTCGGCGACGGCAACGCTCACCGTAGCTCCGGTTGCCATGTCGACCCTGCGATGCGCGCCGGCGGCGATCGCGTCGCGGGCGACTTCAACCTGCACGGTCACGGTTTCGGCGGCGGCGCCGGCGGGCGGCTCGGCGGTGGCGCTCTCCTCGAACATGACCGCAGTGACCGTGCCCGCTTCGGTGACGGTTGCGGCAAACTCGTTTACCGCTGCTTTCAAAGCAACCGCGAGCGCAGTCACAAGCGAGCAGACAGCGACGTTGACGGCTTCACTGGGTGGAATGTCGGCAACCGCCTCGCTGAGCGTGGCTCCAGTGATTGTCTTAACGCTGCGGTGCACACCGGCGAGTATAGAATCGCGAGCAACCTCGACGTGCACGGTGACGCTTTCCGGGGCAGCTCCGGGGGGCGGCTCGCCAGTGACCTTGTCCTCGAACAATTCGGCCGTGAGCGTGCCGGCCTCGCTGACGGTAGCGGCGAACTCCTCAAGCGGCACCTTCGTGGCAACCGCGGGCACGGTGACCAACAGCCAGACGGCGACGTTGACCGCTTCGCTGGATGGAGCGTCGGCGACTGCTTCGCTTGGCGTAACCCCCAGGCGGCGACGCTGAAAGCTTCGTTCGCGAAACCCCGGCACGCACGGGATCGGGTAGATGCGCGGTGCATTTCAGAATGATTGAGAAAGTACTAGTACCGAGCCGAAGTTAGCTCGCGATTTACTCGCCCAACGACCGCAAAATACGGCGTCGACGGCCGCTGCCGGGGTACTTTGGGATGCGATTTCCTCGGGTGCCGGAAACCAAAGTACCATTGGGGCCGGCAAAAAATGTTTAGAGAATACCATCCTGAGCGTACTATTCAGTTTAAAGGCCATAGCAGGACTGCCTGATCGGGCATTTCATGCCGAGAGTAGTAAGTGTTTTTGGCGAAAGCTCTATTGGCTTCGCCCAATCGCTTCCTCGAATGGTAATGGGCTAACATTCCGATAGTACTAGTAGTTTCAGACCGGGCGATTCGTAACTTTCAGACTAAGACAGTGGCGGCAGAGACGATTGCCAGGAGCGTGGTTGACTATGTTCATTAACTTGACAGCGCTGACGCGGGCCATTCGAGGTGACGCTCGAATGGAGCCGGGCGTCGTTCAGACACTGCTCCAGCCTTTTCGCTTGTTCACCCTCTTTCTATTTCTTACCGGCCTGTTAGCCTCCGCCCAGAACGTCACATATACAATCGGCTCCAACTCCGCCGCGCGGGGTAGTACGACAACTTTGACCATCAGCATAACCGGGAATGAACCAGCGGGGCTTCAGTGGACGCTCGATTACAACGCCACTGACATCTCCGGTATCACGGTCACGCCCGGATCCGCCGCCACGGCAGCGGGCAAGAGTGTTTCTTGTTCGAGCGCGAGCGGCAGTATAACCTGCCTGGTAGCCGGCAAGACGACGGGAATTGCCAATGGGGTGGTCGCTCAGGCCGTCGTTCAAGTGGCGGCGGGCACCTCCGATGCCACAACTTCGCTGGAATTGACGAAAACCGTATCCTCGTTGGCGGACGGCAGCAGTGTCGCGTCAACGGGATCGAGCGGTGTGGTTACGATTCAGGAAGCGCCTCCCGCGCTGCGTTTCATTGCCATGACCCCGTGCCGCGTCGTCGATACCCGTACGGCCAACGGCACCCTCGGCTCTCCCTCGCTGGTGGCCGACGGCACACGCAGCTTCACCATTCCCAGCAGTACCAAGTGCAGTATTCCGTCCACCGCGGCAGCGTACGCGCTCAACGTCACGGTGGTGCCCAAAGCGGCGTCGTTGAGCTATATTACCGTCTGGCCCACCGGGCAGACGCAGCCCCTGGTTTCCACGCTGAACTCGCTCGATGGGACCATCCGATCCAACGCGGCGATCCTACCGGCGGGAACCAGCGGCGCCTTGAGCGTCTACGCGACCAACGCCACCGATCTTGTCCTCGATATCGACGGGTATTTCGTCCCCTCCACTAACACCAGTGCCCTGGCATTCTACCCACTGACACCGTGCCGCATCGCCGACACCCGGTCGTCCAGCTATCCTGCTCTGCTGGGGCCGCCCGCTCTGAGCAGCGGCCAGACGCGCAGTTTCCCGATTCTGTCCAGCACCTGCGACGTGCCGACGACCGCGCAGGCGTACTCGCTGAACCTTACCGCGGTGCCTTCCGGGCCGCTGAGTTATCTCACCGCGTTTCCCACCGGGCAATCGATGCCGGTGACTTCGTCGCTGAACGACCCTACGGGTGCGATCAGGGCCAATGCGGCAATCGTACGGGCAGGCACCGGCGGGGCGGTGGACGTGTATGCGACCGACGACACGGAACTGGTGATCGACATCAACGGGTACTTCGCGCCGGCGGCGACCGGCGGACTGTCACTTTATAACCTGACTCCCTGCCGCGTGCTGGACACGCGGAAAAATGGGGGCCAACCGTTCAGCGGGCAACTGGACGTGAATGTAGCCGCAAGCGGCTGCGGAGCGCTTTCGACGGCACAGGCTTACGTGTTCAATGCGACGGTGGTGCCGCCGGGCCCGCTGGGCTACCTTACCCTGTGGCAGGAAGGCAAATCCGAGCCGGTGGCATCGACGTTGAATGCATCGGATGGACAAATAACCAATAACATGGCGATTGTCTCCACGAGCAACGGAAGTATTGCGGCAGCGCCGTCCAATCCAACGCAACTGGTGCTGGACCTATTCGGCAACTTCGCGCCGTAACGCGCAAGTCCCTTCCATCAGGGTTACGGGTCTCTTAGTAAGAGTATGTTGGACGTGGCCCGGGCAGGCTGGCGCTGTGAATCGGCGAGCCGCAGCCAGCGCTTGATCAGCGAAGGTCTGGAAGCAGCCCAGCCGTTGGGCGGTGTCCCGGGATCCGCCTGGGTGGATGGCTCCGACGAGATTTGTTCTCCAGGGCGCAGCAGTGGCCTGGCCCCGGCAAAAGAGGGCGAACTTGCGGCAATTACGGGCGTAGGCAGGGAGAGGCCTTCGCAGGCTTCACGAACCATTTCAACGTCCACCGCGCGGGTTCGCCTCGACAAGGCGATCAGCAAAGCATTGTCGCAGACGGTATTGATAAGCCGCGGTATGCCATTCGACCAACTGGCTATCCCATCGAGCGCGGCGCCGCTGAAGGGGATGGTATCTTCGCCGCCGGCTATGGCCCAGCGGAACCGGATGTATTCCTCGACCGCTTCGCGATCCAGGCGCCGAAGCGAAAGCCAGATGGTGATTCGTTGCTTCAACTGCCACAGCTCCGGGAGATTCAGCCGGCTGTTGAGCTCGTTCTGACCCGCCAGGACGATTTGCAGGAGCTTGCGATCATTGCTCTCGAAGTTGCCGAGCAGGCGGATCTCCTCAAGCAGCTCCGGACCTAACTGGTGGGCCTCATCAACGATCAGTGCGACGATTCGTCCTTCGGCATCGGAACGAACCACGAACTCTTCCAGCAACTTCAGACGCAAGGCCTTGCTGGCGGGGATATCCTTGAACCCGAAGTTGAGAAGCGCCAGCTCGAGAAACTCCGGGGAGCTGAGCGTTGGCGTGGAGATGATACTCGACTGGACGTTGGATTCGGTCAGGAGCTGAGACAGTGCTCTTAGCGCTGTGGTCTTACCGAGACCGGCTTCGCCTGTAAGGACCACGTACCCTTTGCGCTCGAGAACTCCGAAGGTCAAACCACTGATCACGTCGGCGTGCTGAACCGTCAGGTGGACGCAATCCGGGTCCGGAACCAACGAAAACGGCACCTTCGCCAGTGCAAAGAATTTGTCGTACATCACACGTAGCCGACGTCGAAGCCGCCTCGTCGCACATTCGTTCCAGATCGATGGGAGGGTTCCCAGTAACTGTACTGATTATGCCACCTTCGCTGGCGGTTCCGCCGGTCCTGGTGGTTCGATGGAGTGGGATTTCCTTTGGAATGCTTATTAGCGCGGCCGGCGGCGTCCCAGAGCGAGGCCAATGAGGCCCGTGGCGATGAGCAGAAGCGTGGATGGTTCCGGCACGGGACTCGCCTCGAACTGTACGTTGTCAACGTCGAAGCTGAAAGTCCGGCACGGGTCGGAATCGGGGTGGGACGAGACCTCCAGACTGGTGATGTCGGTGGATTCCTGGACGCCCGCGAATCCCGCCAGGCCGAGGCCCGGCGCCGTATTTCCCACGAAGTCCAGACTTTCGATCAGCGTGTTGCCGGGTCCGTAGACATCCACTTCGAGGAACGAATCGTCGCTGATGCCGTAGACGAAGCCGGCCATGGTGACGGGAACCGAAAACAGAATCTGAAACGGCGCGGCGGGAGCCTGGCCAATTAGTCCGCCCTGGTAGACGTACAACGCATTCGGAAGGGAGGCGCCGGGTATGAGGGGAGTTAGATTGGTATCCGCGGTGTCATCCCCGGGGAAGCTCGGGTCGTTGAACTCGACGCCGAGAGCGGCATACTGGTCGGTCACGGAAGGACCGCATAGATTGCAATCTCCTCCGGTGAGGTCGTCGAAGTTGATGAGCGTTGCGCTACTGGAAAAACTCGACGAATCGATAGGACTTGCGCACGCTGGTATGCACAAAGCCAACCCGGTCAGAAAGCAAATGCATAGTCGCATCACAGATTCCTGGGAACCGATCATTCGATCCCAATTCTGTGGGGCGACTATGAGCGCGTCAGTAGGAAGGCGGGGGTAACGAGTCCCAGGACCGGGACGTTGAAGGGGCGGGCGGAAGAGGACTGCTTCGGTGCCGGTTTGGTCAGCAGTGCAAACTTTTTCGGTTCAATGCGGAGCATTCCGCCGGGGTATGACGGGCGGGCCAGGCACGGCCCGGACGATGGCCGAGGCCCGCGTGAATGAGAAGTCTTATCTGAAGAGTTCAATGGAGTTGCGCCGGAGATGCGGCACGACGCCGGGGGCCACGGCTTCAAAGGCAATAGCCGGCGGGGCTACCCCGAGGTGGCACTCGAGCGTGTAAAATCGCTCCTGAAAAAGGACAACTGTACTAGTACTATTCTTTGGGTCTGGGTACAAAACTATTGCATTCTATTCATTGACAGTCAGGTAACTGAGAGTCTATGCTGACCTGTGCCCTTAAAGAAAAAGGGACGTGTTGCCGATCTTTGTGACAACAAGGTATTTTTTTCGACCCTATGCCTGGGAGTCGCCGGGGAGTCTCGAGCGAACTCTAACGTTATGATCGAAATAGCGCCGGGGTGGGGGTGGGCGAAACAGACTTGGAAGCTTTTGACGGGGGGAAACGGACGCCGGGCTGGCCCAGTCGAGAGGGCGAGCGATATGTGTTCAATCGGTGATTGAGACTCCGGTGTGACGTTGATACGATATGGCCAGTTCGCAACAGGTTGCGACGGGGAACTATGTGATATTGATCGGGTCCGGGGTCACGCTTTCCGTGGTCTCCGCCGATCTTAGTCTGGTGGCACTCTGCCGTGAAGTCCTGCGCGAGTTAGGCGATGCACCGTGCGATCTGGAGATTCGCGGGGGCACGGACGAGCCTCCGAGCACGGAAGTTTGTTTGTGGGATTACGAATCCGCGGGGCCCATACCGGCAGGCTGTGAATTCGGGTACAGCCGGATCCTGTATCTGGTTCCCCCGGCGCAGGTGGAATCCTTACTTCGGAGCGCGCCCGCGGCGGAAGGCAATGTTCTACTGAAGCCGGTCACCCGGGCGGTTCTTCAGGCGTTTCTCACTTCGGTGGTTCCCTACACCGACGACGCTGCTTCGCCGGACGTAGGCACGTTGCGCGCAAGCCGCGACGAACTTCTGCAGCGGCTGCTGCACGCCAACCTGCGACTTCAGGAGTACGACCAACAGCGCACCAACTTCATTGCGCGCGCGGTGCACGATTTTCGAGCGCCCCTGACGGCTCTATCGGGATTTTGCGGCCTCCTCGCCGGCGGCGAACTGGGTCCCCTGAACGATCAGCAAAAGGAAGCTCTGCAGCGCATGCAGCACAGCAGCAAGCGCATTTCGCGCATGGCTTCCGCCATGTTCGATCTGAGTATCGGAGCGCGGGTGAATCCCCGGCCGAACCTCTGCGAAGGGGACATTTGCGAGCGGATCAAGCAGGCGGTTCACGAAGTTCTTCCGCTGGCCCGGGAAAAACGCATCACGATCCGTGCGGAGAACGTCGTTCCTCCGGCCCATCCGCTCTGCTTTGAGGCGTCTCAGATCGAGCAGGTTTTGTTAAACCTATTAGACAACTCGTGCAAGTTCACCCATCGGGGAGGAGCTATCGAGGTGCTGGGATACCCCTACTTCTGGGAGCGCCGCTTCCTGTCGGGGGGCAGCGCGCCGGGGGAGCGGCGTGTAAACCGCGTTTCCTCGCCCAACTCCTACCGAATCGATATAAAGGACACGGGCCCTGGCGTTCCCGCCGATCGACTGAACCTTATTTTTGAAGAGTACACCTCGTACTCCGGGCCGCACGACCGGTCGGGCGGCGGTCTGGGCCTGGCCATCTGCCGGCACATCATGAGCCGGCATGAAGGGCATATCTGGGCCGATTCCCACGAGAACGGAGCGATGTTCTCATTCGTGCTCCCGTTCCGGCGAACGGAGTCTCCGGGGAATGTTCCGAGTTCCGCATCGCCGTAGAGTTAAACCAAAATCGGAGATTGTCTTTTGAATTCTGAAGTAAGACGGAGAACTATCCTCGTCGGTGAGGACGACGCGGAAGTCAGGGATTATCTGGAGGTTACCCTCCGTTGCCGGGGCTATGACGTGTACCTGGCGGCTGACGGGGAGGAAGCCATAACCTATTTGCGTTCAGGTGGCTTTGCGTCCGCGGTTGTACTCGACATCATGATGCCCAACAAGGATGGGTGGGAGACATTGCGCGACATACGGGAGATCAATTCCGACTTGCCGGTGATCATGCTGTCGGGGATGTCTTCGCCTCTGAACGTGGTCCAGGCAATCAAGAGCGGCGCGACCGATTTTCTGGCGAAGCCGGTGGATCACGAGGACCTGTGCCGGGCGGTGGACCGGGCTCTCGATCCCAGGCAGGATCAGGCGGAGGCGGCGCAGGAGTCGTTTGCAGAGCTGGGGCAAGGGATTTTTTGGGGCAAGAACCCGGTAATGAGTGTTTTGAAGTCCTGTCTGCCGAAGGTGGCGGCCAGCGATGTCCCGGTTCTGATCCAAGGAGAGACCGGCGCCGGCAAGGAGGTTCTTGCGCGCCATTTGCACCGGTTGTCGCGCCGCGCCGCCAGACCGTTCGTAAAATTGAACTGCGCGGCTGTCCCGTCCGAACTGATCGAAAGCGAGTTGTTCGGCTACGAGCGGGGAGCGTTCACCGGTGCCTTCCAGAAAAAGCCCGGGGTCTTCGAGCTGGCGGACGGCGGAACGATCCTGCTCGACGAGATCGGGGACATGGACATCCGGCTTCAGGCGAAGCTTCTGCAGGTTCTTCAGGACCAGGAATTTCGGCGGGTGGGTGGAACGGACGTCATCCGTGTACAAATACGGGTGATCGCGGCGACTCATCGGGACCTTCTGGAGGCCATCCGCGACCGCACGTTCCGCGAGGACCTGTACTATCGGATAAACATCTTCACGCTTACGATGCCTTCCCTGCGCGAGCGAAAGGAAGACATCCTGGACCTCGCGGAGTTTCTCATCGCGCAGCATAGCTCGCCGGACGTACCGCGAGTGGTAATGACGCCGGCGCTAAAGAACGCATTTCTGACATTTTCGTGGCCGGGAAATATCCGCCAGTTGGAGAACATCGTCAGAAAGCTTATCGTCCTGCGCGACCCGAACCTCGTTATCAACGAATTGGACATGCTGATGGGTCGCCTGAACAAGAGCGATGCATCAGGTCCCGAACCGGAAATAAACGCCGGACCGCCTCGAAAGAAAGCCGCTCCGAGCTCGGTTCTGGAGGACGCGTCACGGGCGAAGGAAGAGGCCGAGGCAGGGGCGATTCTGGAGGCGCTGCGGTGTACGCGATGGAACCGAAAGCAGGCCGCGGCGCTGTTGAAGATTGATTACAAGGCGTTCCTGTACAAGATGAAGAAGCTGTCCATCGAGGAACGGGATAACCGGGATTCGCTCTCGGCGTAACTGCTTCGTCTTCGAGGAATCTGGACGGCGACCGGCGGGTGAGAGGGGGCAGTCGAATACCACGCCCTTGCCGTTGTTAATAGACCGTAAAGGAAACGCGCATAGACCGGAGTGTCCATTGACAACCGACAACGGATTAGTGATGCTGGACTGGAGAGTGATTTGCCTGTGCGGAGGGGAACCGTGAGTGTGATTTCCCAGACCCGGATGGGTCAGCCGGGAGTGAGCGCCACATTTCCGTGGTTTGCCTTACGAGTACGTTCCAACTACGAACGGATTGCGGGCGTCCACCTGCGCGACCGCGGCTGCGAAGAGTTCTCGCCCACGTACCGGACCGAGCGCCAATGGTCTGACCGCAAGAAGCAAATCGACCTGCCCCTGTTTCCTGGTTACATTTTCTGCCGGCTGAACCCGGAGGACCGCTTGCCGGTCCTGACGATTCCGGGCGCGGTGGGTCTGGTCGGCTTCGGGAAGGGGCCGTCGGCGGTACCGGACTATGAGATCGACGCGGTTCGCAGGATGATCGGGTCGGGTCTGCTGGTAGCGCCGTGGCCATTCCTGGGAACGGGACAGACGGTGCTTATCGAGCGCGGGCCACTGGCGGGCGTGGAGGGAATTGTTCAGGAAATCAAGAAGACGTTCCGGCTGGTGGTGTCGATTCACCTGCTGCAGCGATCTGTTTGCGCGGAGGTCGATCGCACCTGGGTACGGCCTGTGAGCGCGCCCCGCACGGAATTCAGGAGAGTACCGGAAGGGGCCATGGAAGGTTCCAGCAAGCCGATTTTGGCGCCTTTGCAACTTGAGAGCGCTTGACAGGATGCTTAAGTCCCCGCTCCGTCACCGTCGCGGTTCGGTAACCACCTGCAAACACGTAGCTACGCGGGCTTTTTCATCAGCCTGTTAAGCGCTCCAGATCCAACGCACCCGCGACGCCGGGTCAGATGGAGCATTCCACCATCAGGCCTTTGACGGCGATCTGCCGGAAGACCGTGTAGTCGGCGAACCTGCAGGCTACTCCGAAGGTAGTCCCACGGCCTTGCGGCACGACGCGGACGACCTCGGCGCGACAGCGCAGGACCATGTCGTGCTCAGCGGGCTGGCCTGGCTTGTCGCTGGGGATTACGAGTTCGCACTCGATGGTCTCGTGCGGAGTGAAGCCGCGTTCGGAGATACAAAAGAAGCCCTCACAACTGAGGTCCTCCGTCTTCGTCTCTACGCGCACCACTTCCTCGCCAAGTTGATAGAGCCGGACCTGATACGCCAACCTCAACCGCGGACGCCGACGACGATCCGGCTCGTCGCCGGTCACCACCATTGGCATAAACATATGAAAGTCCCCTGGATCACAAAGTCAACGCAGCACGGTGCTTGCCATTGTAAGAACTGCGACAGACGGTAATTTTTACACAACTTGAGCGTACTTTGGCTCCTGGAAGATCGAACCGGGAGCAACCCTCATGCCAAGTCTCTGACGGACTGGATTTCGAGACATTGCCGACTCCGGCTTTGCTCGAAACGATCATGGCACCGACCTGTTCTTGATCGGTAATGGTTTTTATATCAACAGCTTACAACAGCGACCTTCGAAGAGATTGTGCAGTGTGCCGGATTCCTCGGGCTTCCCGGCTGGTTGAGGAAAGAGCCCGCGAGCTGACCGCGCGACTTCCGCCCTCATAGCGGCCTGCTGCCGGCATATGCGGGCCGCAATTGGACATCAGGCTGGCGATCATGCCGGCAGCGTAAGCCAAAGAAGCCAAGTGGGATATGCGCGGATCAACCTTACTCGCCTGGACCTTTCCACCTGGTTGCTAAAGAGGCCTGGCCCGCTTGCCGATGACGTGAATGAGGTACTATGCTGTGAGAAGCATTGAAGGTCGGCAAGAGAATTGCTGGGTTACAGCTCTGAATCCGAAATTCCAGGAGGTGTCACCAATGGAGTTCATTCGCCATATCCGCCTTGCAGCGAGAAAGCGCGAGACCCGCGGATTCCACGGAGTCGCGCTGGCCGTCCTGTTGTGTGCCTCCGGGCCAGCCTGGGCGCAGTTCAGCGCATGCGATCTGAACCAGGACGGGGTAGTCAACGCCACGGACGTGACCCTGGCGACGAATATGGCTCTTGGCACCACTCCATGCACCGCCAACGTGGAAGGAGCGCTCACGTGTACCGTCATAACGGTTCAGCGCGTGGTGAATGCGTCACTGGGCCAGCCGTGTTCCATTTACAATGGCCACAAGGTCACGCTGAACTGGGTATCCAGCACGTCGAGCGTCGTTGGATACAACATCTACCGGGGAGCAGCTTCCACGGGACCGTATACGAAAATGAACTCCGCACTGATTGCAGGAGCCAGCTGGGCCGACACCACGGTCGCGGCGGGACAGACTTACTATTACGTAGCGACGTCGGTGGATGTCAACGGAAATGAGAGCGGTTATTCGACTCCGACTCCCGCGGCGATCATTCCCTCTCCGTAATCCAGTTTCGAATTAGCGGATCGTAATAGTTCCCTCGGCATCCGCAAGAGACAGCTTTGTCAAGGCGTCTACCGCGGCTGCCTCACCTCGTTGAGCCCTTACCGTGGCCGGCCCACGGTGAGCGTTGCGCCGAATCTTGAAATGGAACGTTGCGAGGAGCCCGCTTCCGATTGGCTTCTGCCCTCCCACCAGAATGCAAACATACGAGTAGGGCTTGGGCGAAGAACAAGTGAGCACCTTACCCGACTCCCGCGCCGCGCTGCCGGCAACCGGACCGTTCCCTTCCACCTGAAGAAGATCATCTGGAAAGACCGTCTCCCAGGTCAGAGCAACCGGCGCCGTTCCCGTGGAAGTATCCACAGAGATTTCAACGGCAACGCTATCGCCTCGCGAACCCGCCGACGACGACACCGCCAGCCACTGCGCACTGGCCGTTGACGCGAAGAACAGCCACGTCAGAGTAACAAGAAGAAGCAGCGAGCATCGTCCCATGGGGCTCCTTTTGCTTTCCAGCAGGATGCTGAAAAAGGCTATCTGGTCCCCGCTCCGTCACCGTCGCGGTTCGGTAAGCACCTGCAAACACGTAGCTGCGTTTCCGAGCCGCGCGTGTAAACAAGCGGTTTTCGGGCTTTCTCAGCAGCCCGCTAGTGTCCTGTCTCTGAAGTCCGCTGAATAACAGGACGGTCGGTTTGCATCTCATGTACAAAGGAGTACGGCGATGCGAATTGGACGCCCGCTTCCCGAGTTGGTGATCACACCGGAGGAGCGACGGTCCCTGCTGGAGTGGGCGCGGCGGCCAAAGTCGGCTCAGGCGCTGGCCTTGCGTGCGAAGATCATTCTGGCCTGTGCCGGCGGCAAGACCAACACCCAGGTGGCCGATCAGTTTCGGGTCACTAAACAGATGGTCGGAAAGTGGCGGGCGCGCTTTGTCGAAAAGCGCCTCGATGGATTGCTCGATGAGCCTCGTCCTGGGACACCGCGCAAGGTCAGCGACGCGGAGGTGGAGCGAGTGCTGGCCATGACTCTGGAATCGCTGCCGCGTGACGCCACGCATTGGAGTACGCGCTCGCTGGCGAAGCAGTGCGGACTCAGCCGAAGCACCGTCAGCCGCATCTGGCGAGCGTTCGCCCTGCAACCGCATCGCAGCGAGACGTTCAAACTTTCCAAAGACCCGCTGTTCATTGATAAGGTTCGCGACATCGTTGGACTGTACATGAATCCTCCGGACCGCGCACTGGTCCTGTGCGTCGATGAGAAGTCGCAGATTCAGGCGCTGGACCGGACGCAACCGCTGTTGCCGATGCGTCCCGGACAGGCCGAGCGCCGCAGTCACGATTACAAGCGCCACGGCACCACGTCCCTGTTTGCCGCGCTCGATGTGCAGACTGGAACGGTGATCGGCGCCTGCCATCGCCGGCACCGCAGTGTGGAATTCCGCAAGTTTCTCGACACCATCGAGCAGGCAGTGCCCGCGTCGCTGGACGTCCATTTGATTCTGGACAACTACGGCACTCACAAAACCGCGGCCATCCGCGCATGGCTGGCCAAACGTCCCCGTTTCCACGTGCACTTCACGCCGACCAGCGCCTCCTGGATCAATCTGGTCGAACGGTGGTTCGCCGCTCTTACTGAGAAACAGCTTCGCCGTGGCGTTCACCGCAGCATTCGCGAGTTGGAAGCGGCCATCAAAAGATATTTATCGCTCACCAACGAATCGCCCCGGCCCTTTGTCTGGACGAAGACGGCCGATGAAATCCTGACGTCGGTTGCACGCTTTTGTCAGCGGACTTCGGAGACAGGACACTAGAGGCGTACAATCTTCCCGGAGGTGAATCCCTTGAGCGCATTGCGCGTATCGACGATCAGCCGCGCACATTCGACGATCTTCGGATAGTCGAATTTCTTGTGATCGGTGACGATGACCGCGCAATCCGCCTCGGCGGACCCCTTCGCCGGGTCGATGGCCTCCAGATCGGAAGGCAGCAATCCCTCGCCCCGCAATCTGGACACAAATGGATCGCTGTAACTCACGACGGCCCCGCGCTTCGCGAGAAGATGGATGATGTCGAGGGCCGGGGATTCGCGCACATCGTCGATGTCGCGCTTGTACGCGACGCCCAGCAGGTGGACACGGGAGCCCTTGAGCGGCTTCGAATGATCGTTGAGCGCGTTCTGGATTTTGTCCACGACGAAGTGCGGCATCTGGCCGTTGATGTAACCGGCCAGTTCAATGAACCGGGCCTCAATACCCGCCTGCTTGGTTTTCCAGGACAAATAGAACGGATCGATGGGGATGCAGTGACCGCCCAGCCCCGGACCGGGATAGAACGGCATGAAACCGAACGGCTTGGTGGCGGCGGCATCGATGACCTCCCACACATTCACCCCGATACGGTCGCACATCATGGCAATCTCATTGGCGAGGCCGATGTTGATCATGCGGAAGGTATTTTCGAGCAGCTTCACCATCTCGGCCACGCGCGTGGAGCTGACCGGGACAACTGTCTCGAGGGCCTGTCTATAGAACAACGCTCCGATTTCGGTGCAAGCCGGTGTGATTCCGCCGACCACTTTGGGTATGTTCCTGGTCTGGAAGTTCGGGTTGCCGGGATCGACGCGCTCCGGGGAAAAACACATAAAGAAGTGCTCGCCGACCCGCAGGTCCGGCCGCTCGAACATTGGCAGCATCAGCTCATCGGTGGTGCCCGGATAGGTTGTCGATTCCAGTATTACCAGCATGCCCGGATGAAAGTGGCTGGCGATCTCCTGGCACGCATTGACGATGTAGCTCATGTCCGGGTCTTTGGTCTTGCGCAGCGGCGTGGGCACGGCGATGTTTACCGTGTCCAGTTCGGCGATCGCCGCGAAGTCGCTGGTGGCCCGTATCTTGCCCGCGTTAACGAGCGGCGCCAACACCGAAGTAGGCACGTCCTGCACGTAGGACCTGGCTCCATTGACGGCGGCGACCTTGGCGGAATCGATGTCGATGCCGGTCACACAGAATCCGGCATGGGCCAGCTCGACGGCGAGGGGAAGGCCTACATAGCCCAGGCCGACGACGCCCACCCGAGCCTGCCGCGTTTCGATCTTTCGCCGCAGTTGCTCAAGGTGGCTCGATCCTACTTCTCTTTGCGTATCTTCAGAAAGACAAATTGTGTTCATATTCAGACCTGTTCAAAGTGGATGATGTGAGACGCCGCTCGCGGGGCACGGCCCCGCGCACAACCGGAAACTCCCCGCTCCGTCACCGTCGCGGTTCCGTAATCCGAGCCTAGGCGGCCTTCTGACCTTCGCGGATCAGGGCCAGGATTTCTTCGTCCATGAGACCGTTTTTCCGCTGGTCGGCGACCGCCATGAAGCGAAGATAAAGCTGGTCCAGTTCCTGCCTGTTCAGGTTGTGGCCCAGGCTCTTGCAGCGCTCGGCGATGGCGTGACGGCCGCTGTGCTTGCCCAGCACCAGTTTCCCTTCGAGCACGCCGACCGAGCGAGGGTCGATAATTTCGTAGGTGGACCGCTCCTTCAGGTAGCCGTCCTGATGGATTCCCGCCTCATGCGCGAAGGCGTTGCGGCCCACGATGGCCTTGTTCGGCTGCGGGCCGAAGGTAATCAGCGAGCTGAGCAACTGGCTGGCGGAATAGAGGTGCTCGGTGTTCACCGCGGTGTGGAACGGGAAGAGATCGGCGCGGCTCTTAAGAACCATGACGATTTCTTCCAGCGCGCAGTTGCCCGCGCGTTCGCCGATACCGTTCACGGTGCATTCCACCTGGCGCGCGCCCGCTTGCACGGCCGCGATGGAGTTGGCCACGGCCAGTCCCAGATCGTTATGGCAATGCGCGCTGACAACGGCGGAATCGCCGATCGCTCCAACCACCCTCGCGATGAGCGCTCCATATTCGGGCGGCGCGGAGTAGCCCACGGTATCCGCGATGTTCACGGTGCGGGCGCCCGCCTGCACCGCCGCTCTGGAGATCTCTTCCAGGAAGGCGGGTTCGGTGCGGGAGCCGTCCTCGGTGCAGAACTCGACATCATCGACGTAACGCCGCGCCAGTTCCACGCCCGCGACGGCGTCCACGAGTATCTGCGGCCGCGTCTTCTTCAGCTTGTATTTCAGGTGAATGTCGCTGGTGCCGAGAACAATGTGAATGCGCGGCCGCCGCGCGCTGGAAAGCGCTTTAGCGGCGCGCTCGATATCGAGAGCGCAGCAACGGGCCATGGCCGCCACCGGCGTGTCCGGAAATTCGCTTCCGATCGCGTGCACGGATTCGAAATCACCCTCCGATGCAATGGGGAAGCCGGCCTCCAGGATGTCCACGCCGAGTTCCACCAGTTTGTGGGCCATCAGCAGCTTTTCGGAGACGTTCATACTGCAGCCGGGGGATTGTTCCCCGTCTCGCAACGTCGTGTCGAAAATATATATGCGGTCGCTCATATTTTCACCTGTGTATACATGGTTGTGTCGTTTTCATCACTCTGGTAGGGTTGATGACTCGTTACGGGACGTTGTTGCGGCCCGCGGTATTTGCGATTCGTGTGTTGTGAAGAGACCGGTCGATGGTCGCTCGGAGAGCGCCGGCAAGGTCCGCGACGAAGGGCTCCACCAGCATGCCGGCGGGATAGACAGGCAGGACAACAATGTCCTGGCCGCCCTTCGCCAACTGATCCCATTTCACGTCTGGCCTGCTGAGGGCACGGTACTGCGTCCTCGGGCGAAAGTCCGTGACCGTGCCGGGATACGGTTGGGGAACATAATTTGCGCAGGCCCGGTCATTGGCCTGCCAGATCTCCCCCAACACGCGGGATTCGGAGGTGACGGCGCCCGAGCGCCCGCCGAACTTCGCCAGCAGCATCGCCCGCCACATGGGCATCCGGCTGCGCAGTTCTCTGGCCTTCTCCAGAAGGAACCTGCCCTTTCCTTCCGAATCAAGAGCCAGGAAATTGGCGCCATGAAACCACAGTTTCTGCAGGAAGTGATAGCCTTTGCTTCCGGCCGAGAGACGAGGCACTTTGCACCAGTTCGACGTATCGAACATGGCCAGCAGGCCAACCTCTTCTCCCGCCGCCTGAAGCCGCTGCGCGACCTCATAGGCAATGGTTCCGCCCGCACAGTAGCCGCCGAGGAAATACGGTCCGTGCGGCCGCACCCTTTGGATTTCCTTCACGTAAAGAGCAGCCATGTCCTCAATGCTGGTGAGCGGGGAGCAACTGCCATCCTGCCCCTGAGCCTGCAGACCGTAAAACGGCTGATCGGAACCGAGGCGCCGCGAAAGGTCCCGATAGAGGAGCACTCCTCCTCCGGCCCCGTGAATGCAAAAGAAGGGAGGGCGGGAGCCGGCCGGCTGAATTGCCACCAGCGGCGACCAGCCGGATGCGGGAGCTTCACGACGGAGAATCCGGGCGATCGCACTGATCGTGGGGGCCTCGAAAAGCGTGGCGAGGGGCAGTTTGGTTTGGAATGCCTTCTCGATCTCGGCAAACAAATGAACCGCCAGCACGGAATCGCCGCCCAGGTCGAAATAATTGTCGTGCACGCCGATTTTGTCGATGCCGAGTACTTTTCGCCACACTCCCGCGAGCGTTTCTTCGGCACCGGCTTGCGGGGCCACGTAGTCGCTTTGCAGCTCTGCGTCCCTGGGAGCGAGTTCCTCCTCAACGATCTGCGCGCCAGCGGGGCGAGGCAGACTGTCCTGCTTCCGGCCCAGGCCCACGCGGGCGGCGAAATAACCTCGCACCGGTTCCACCGGATCGATCCAATACCGCCTCCGCTCAAATGGATATGTGGGCACCAGCACGCGATGGCGTTTCTCCTTCTTGTGAAACCCGGACCAATCCACGTCCACGCCGGACAACCAGAGCCGGCCGAGCGTGTTCAATATGAAGGCGCCATCCGATTCCTGCTCGTGCGGGTGGCGGATGGAGGAAAGTACGGTGGTGTGATCCGAGCCGTTCAGATGTTGTTTGGTCAGGGTGCTGAGGGTGTTGCCGGGGCCGACCTCCAGAAAAACTCTGTGGGGCTCTTTCAACAACTCGCGAACTCCGTCGGAGAATCGGACGGTATGGCGAAGGTGCTTCGCCCAATAATCAGGCGCCGTCGCTTCGTCCGCGGTGATCCATGTTCCCGTCACATTCGAGACGAAGGGGATTCGGGGAGGGTTCCTTCTGGTCCGCCTGACCTCATCGGTGAATGCGCCGATGACCGGATCCATCATGCTGGAATGGAACGCGTGGGAAGTTTGCAGGCGGCGGCAATCCACGTTCTTTTCGGACAGACGCTCCCGGAAATCTTCGACCGCTTTTCCCGCCCCCGACACGGCGCACAAAGAAGGACTGTTGATGGCTGCCAGAGACAGTTCGTGATCTTCCAGGAAGGGCCGAACCGCCGTTTCCGCAAGGCGCACCGCCAGCATGCTGCCACCGGGGAGGCTTTGCATCAACCGCCCCCTGGCGGCAACCAGGGCGAGCGCGTCTTCCAGGGAGAACACGCCCGCCAGGCAGGCGGCAACATATTCTCCGATGCTGTGGCCCACCATATCGGCGGGAACCACGCCCCATGACATCCACAGTTTTGCCAGCGCGTATTCGACGACGAATAACGCCGGCTGGGTCAAGGATGTTTGATTCAGCCTTTGAGCGGTCTCTTCGGCGTCCGCGTCATCGGGATAGAGGACGTCCCTGATATCGAGCGAGAGATGCGATTTCAGTATTTCCGAGCAGCGATCGACTTCCTCGCGAAACGCCGGCTCGGTTCGATACAGCTCCGACCCCATGCCAACATACTGGGCCCCCTGTCCGGAGAACATGAAGGTGACGCCGGGATTCCTCTTGTCCTGGTTGGCCGAGGGCATGCGTTTGGAATCCGCCGATTCGAGCACGGAGACGGCATCTTCAACATCGTGGCAAACGATGGCCCGGCGATGGTTAAAGGCGCGCCGGCCCGTCTGCAGCGTAAAGGCGGCATCGGCGAGGTTCAGATCCGGATGGCCCTTCAGAAACGCAGCCAGATTCCGGGTGGCCGCATCCAGGGCGGAATTCGTTTTGGCGGACAGAACCAGGAGCTGGTGTGGCCGGGATGGACCGGAGGGTTCCCCCTGAGGGGCCTCCTGGAGGATTACATGGGCGTTGGTGCCTCCGATGCCAAATGAGCTCACCCCGGCGCGGCGGGGACGGCCATCGCTTTTCCATTCGGAAAGTTTCGAGTTGACGTAGAACGGGCTGTTGTCAAAATCGATGTTGGTGTTTGGCTGATGGAAATTCAGGCTGGGAGGAATCTGCTGGTGCTTGAGCGCGAGCACGGTCTTGATCAGACCGGCCACGCCGGCCGCCGCGTCCACGTGTCCGATGTTGGCCTTCAACGAACCAATCGCACAGATACCTTTCTTCTGCGTCCCGCTGCGAAACGCGCGCGTCAGCGCGGACACTTCCGTGGGATCCCCCAGGGCGGTTCCCGTGCCATGGGTTTCCACGTAGCTGATGGTATCCGGAGGGATCTCGGCGTTGGACAGCGCTTCGACGATGACCTCGGACTGGCCGACGACGCTGGGCGCCGTGTAACTCACCTTGAGCGAACCGTCGTTGTTGGTGGCGGAGCCGAGGATCACCGCCTGAATGGAATCGCCATCGGCTAAAGCATCCTTCAGCCTTTTCAGCACTACCGCCCCAACGCCGTTGCCGAAGACCGCTCCCTGCGCGCTGGCGTCAAACGGCCGGCAATGCCCGTCGGGAGAAACGATGCCACCATCCTGATACCAGTAGCCGGTATTCTGCGGCACCGCGACCCTGACGCCCCCGGCCACGGCCATGTCGCATTCGAAGTTCAGCAGGCTTTGGGATGCCAGGTGGACGGCGACCAGGGACGTGGAGCAGAAGGTCCCAACGGTGTAGCAGGCGCCTTTCAGATTCAGCTTATAGGCGATGAGCGTGGCCAGAGAATCCTGACTGTTGGAAAGAAAGCTCTGATACATGCCGGCGAGCTCAAATGCCTCGGGGTTGGCATAGAGGTTGTTGAACAGATAACTGCTCATGCTCGATCCGGCAAACACGCTGATGGCGCCCTTGTAACTCTCGGCGTCGTACCCGGCCGTTTCGATGGCCTCCCACACGCACTCGAGGAACAGACGATGTTGCGGGTCCATCGCCGCGGCGCCTCTCGGGCTGAATCCGAAGAAGGCGGCGTCGAACAAGTCAATGCCATCGAGCACGAAACCGGCTTTGACGTAACGGGGATTCCGCAGCGCTTCGGGATCGACGCCCGCGGCGAGCAACTGCTCGTCGGTGAAAAAGCTGACGGAGTCCACGCCATCCCGCAGATTTGTCCAGAACGTTTCGACGTCCGGCGCGCCGGCGAAGCGGCCGGCCATGCCGATCACCGCGATCTCCGAACCGCTCAATCCGTCCAAGGTTCCTGAATTCTTCATGGCGCTTGCCTGTTTCCCGCCGGTTATCCGCGGAGGCGCTGTTTGCGCATCTGTCCCCGGCTGCGGCTCTGGTCGAATGACGGTTCTTCGCGCCCCGCCTGCAGCACCATCTCGCTAAGCAAATGCACGGTGGGGTTTTCGAAAAGGCTGGCCATGGAGAGCTCGATGGGCAGTTCGCTCTTCAAGCGGGCCACCAGCCCGGTTGCCAGCAAGGAGTGTCCGCCTAACTCGAAAAAGTTGTCGTGGATACCGACATTGGCCACGCCGAGAAGCTCCTGCCAGATATCGGCGATGGTCTGCTCGGTGGCGTTTCCGGGAACGACATAGTCGCTGGAGAGGTCGGGACGCGGGTGGGCCGGCTTAGCCGCGGGAGGCTTCGTCTCCTGGACTGCAGCACCCTCATCGCGCTCCGGCGCTAACCCGGTGAGGTCCTGCAACGAAACCAGAACCTGGGGATGAGACCTGCCGATAATTCTGGCAAACGCTTCCTTCCCTTGTTCGGGGACAATTCCCAGAAGCAGATTCCGTTCTCTCTGTTCCTGAAGCTCCGCCGGCACCGCTGTGCTGAGGGCCATCCCAACTTCCTGCCAGGCGCACCAGTTGATTGCAATGACATTCTGTTCCGAGTGATACTTCTGCGCGTACGCATTCAGAAAGGCATTGGCGGAGGAATAATCGACCCGCCCGATACCGCCCAAATCCGCCGCGAGAGAGGAGCAGAGGACGAACCAATCCAGTTTCGTCCCGCCAAGCAGCTCAGCGAGCACCGCGGTCCCCAGCACCTTCGGCGCCATGACGCTTGCCGCGGCCGCGGGGTCTTTCTGCCGTATTGTGCCGAAGCTGGCCGTGCCGGCGGCGTGGATCACACCATGAATCTCTCCGAACCGATCATGCGCCTGCGCGATCGCCGCCTTCATCTGATTGTTGTCGGCAACATCGGCCTTGAGGATGAGCACCGTTGCGCCGTGCCGCTCGATCGACTGCACCTTGCGAATCTTTTGACTTACGTCATCCTTGTCGCCGTGCGTCTCCAGCCAGTGCGGCCATTGTTCCCGGTCCGGCAGGCCGGTTCGCGAAATCAGAACGAGCCGCGCGTGCGCCGATTCGGCGAGGTATTCCGCCAGCACCAGACCAATGCCGCCGAGGCCACCGGTGATGAGATAGACGCCTTGTTCTCTCAGGCGTGGTTTGAAGCTGTCGCTCTTGCTTAACTTCGCGTGTTCGAACGCCGGTACCCAGCGATGCGTACCACGGTAGGCGACAACGGCATCCGTCGTTCTGGCGTTCAGCTCCTTCGCAAGCAATGAGGCATATTCGTCGACCGGCCGGCTTTCTCCCAGATCGACGCTGGTGCACTGGATATTGGGATGTTCCTGCGGAATGACCCGGCACGGACCAAGAAGGATTGCCTTGGCGGGAGACAGGACTTCATCGCCGGTCACTGCGTGGAGACGGTTGGATATGACCTTGATTTGGACGACTCCGCGGGTAGGATGCTTGCCAATGGCCTGAGTCAGAAACAGCAGACTGTTAAATCCGACTTTGCGGAAAAGCTCCCAGGATTGGGCGATCGACGGCTTCTCTTCCCCGGTGAGAGACCACAGATGAACAATGGTGTCCGGCGATTGCCCACCCGCTCCGAGTTCGCCCCACAACGCATCATAGTCTTCCGTCGCGCCGGGATTGACGGTGAAGGAGTCCTCACCATGGCGCCGGAATGCTGTTGCCGGCTGGACGACCGTGACGCGCTGTCCGGCGGCTTGCAGGAGCGCAGCCAGGCCGAGGCCAAATCCGCCGTCGTCGAGGAATAGTAATGTATGGCCCGGCGATTTGCCGCTGCCGCCTTGTTCGGGAAGTTCCGCTCGCTTCCATGAAGGGACGTAGAACCAGTCGGCGATGTCGGACTTTCTTGCCGGCAGCCGAGGGGCTGCCCCGGTGGCATGCGCCTGTGGCGACGGCTCGATACAGTAGCGCTGCCGTTCGAAGGGATACGCGGGCAAGGAGATGCGATGGCGGCTTTCGTTCTTATAAAATCCGGACCAGTCTATATCTATGTTGGCAAGCCAGAGCCGTCCCAGCGTGTTCAGGAGGAATGCGACATCCGAGGTCTGCTCGCGAGGATGGCGGATGGTGGACAGGACAATGGGCTTGCCCGCTTCACCCGGATGCTGTTTGGCCAGTGTGCCCAGCGTCGTACCAGGGCCGACCTCCAGCAGGACTCTGGCGGGATCGTTCATCAGCTCGCGAACGCAATCGGAGAAGCGTACAGTCTGGCGCAGGTTTCTGGCCCAATAACCCGGCGTGGCCATCTCGGCGGGTTGTATCCAGGCGCCGGTGACGCTGGAAAGAATCGGAATCTTCGGAGGATGAATGGCCGCCCGCTCTACTTCCTGAGTGAAGCTGACCAGGATGGGATCCATCATCTTCGAATGGAACGCGTGCGAAGTATGCAGCAGGGTGCAGGCCACGTCCCTTGCCGACAGCGCCCGCTGCAGATCGCTGACGGCCTCCATTTCTCCCGAAACGACGCACAGGGAGGGACTGTTCACCGCGGCGACGGAAAGCTTTCCATTTAACAGCGGCGCGATCGCTTCCTCCGAAAGGGAAACGGCCAGCATGGAACCTTCGGGCAGGCTCTGCATCAGGCGGCCTCGGGCAGCCACCAGGGACAAGGCGTCTTCGAGAGAGAACACTCCGGCGAGACAGGCCGCTACATATTCTCCGATGCTGTGGCCCACCATGGCGGCCGGTTTCACACCCCATGACATCAGGAGTTTTGCCAGGGCGTATTCGATGACGAAAAGAGCCGGCTGAGCGATCCGGGTCTGCTTCAGCGTCTGCGAAGCGCTCTCGACCTGCTGGTCGCCCGGATACAGGATGTCCCGCAGATCGAGGGAAAGATGAGGCTTTAGCGATTCGCAACAACGATCGACGTGTTCCTGAAACTCCGATTCCGTCCGGTATAGCTCCAGGCTCATGTTGGCGTACTGGGCGCCCTGGCCAGGAAACATGAACACGACGTCTCTTTCGTCCGGCTCCTGAGATTGTGTCGAGACTCGCCTCGGATCCAGGGACTCCAGCGCGGCAATGGCATCCTCGCGGCCGTGGCACACCAGCATGCGCCGGCGGTGAAAACCCTTGCGGCCGGTCTGCAGCGTGTAGGCAACATCGGCGAGGCTCACGGAAGGGTCGTCCCGCAGGCGCGCAGCGAGGTTCCTGGTCGCCGCATCCAGCGCCGTATTGGTGCGAGCCGACAACAACAGGAGCTGCCACGGCCTCGACGGCCCGGAACTTTCAGTAGCCGGCGCCTCTTCGAGGACCGCATGGGCGTTCGTTCCGCCAATACCGAAGGAGCTGATGCCAGCAACCCGCCGTTCATTCGCCGGCCGCCAGGCTTCCAGCGTCTGCTGCACGAAAAAGGGACTGTTGGCAAAATCGATGGCGGGATTGGGGCGCTTGAAATTCAGGCTCGGCGGGAGCATCCGTTTCTGCAGCGCCAGCACCACCTTGATGAACCCGGCGATGCCCGCCGCGGCGCCCAGGTGACCAATGTTGGTTTTGACCGAGCCGATGGCGCATGAACCACGCTCCTGGCTGCTTCTGCGAAACGCCTTGGTCAGGCCCGCGATCTCAATGGGGTCGCCCAAAACGGTGCCGGTGCCATGAGCTTCGATGTAGGTGATCTCATCGGCGCTGACGCCGGCCAGCGCCTGAGCTTCCTCAATGGCGCCCGCCTGGCCATCGACACTGGGCGCGGTGTAGCCGATTTTGGCGGCGCCATCGTTATTGATGGCCGACCCGAGGATCACGGCGCGCACGGAATCTCCATCCCTCAGCGCGTCGGCGAGCCGCTTGAGAACGACCACGCCAGCTCCGCTGCCGGGCATCATGCCTTGCGCGGAAGCGTCGAAAGCGCGGCATCGGCCATCGGCCGATAATGGCGAACCTTCCTGGTACAGGTAGCCCGCGGTCTGTGGAAAGCGGACCGAAACGCCTCCGGCCAGGGCGATGTCACACTCTCCATTGAGCAGGCTCTGGCAGGCGAGATGAGTGGCCACCAGCGAGGTGGAACACGCCGTCTGCACGGTCAGGCCGGGTCCCTTGAGGTTCAGCTTATAGGAGACGCGCGTGGACAGATAGTCGTTGTCGGTTACCATCAACCGTTGAAGAAGGTTCAACGACTTCATCAGATGCGGATCACCGGCGAGGTTGTTCTGGAAGTATGAATTCGTGCCCGCGCCCGCGTACACTCCGATTCTCAGCGGGGTCCGGTCCGGGTCATAGCCGGCATCTTCCATAGCCTGCCACGCGCACTCCAGAAACACGCGGTGTTGCGGATCCGTCAGCTCCGCCTCGCGCGGCGTATAGCCAAAGAATTCGGCGTCGAAGAACTCCGCGCCGTCCAGCGGCAAGCCCGCTTTGACGTAGTTCGGCGACTGAACCAGGCTCGGTTCCACGCCGGAAGACAGCAATTGCTCATCCGTGAGCGTGGTGACAGACTCCACGCCGGCAGACAGGTTCTGCCAGAAGCGATCGACGTCGGGAGCGCCCGGAAAGCGCCCGGCCATGCCGATCACGGCAATTCTGTCGAGCTGGTCAGTTTCCTGGTGCACGCTCAGAAGACTCCGCTACCAATTCTTTTCCCTGGCGCCGGCGCAACTGGCGATTGCGGCGGGCCAGCTCTTTGCGCATCTCACTTTGCGTTTCGACCTTGTCCGGCGCACTCGATTCCGCCTGGCCCAGCAGGTGCTGCGCGAGCGCTCGAACGGTGGTGTGCCGGAACAAATCCACCATGGTGATGTCATTGCCGAAGGCTTGCCGCAAGCGGCTGTGCACTCCCATCAACAAGAGAGAAGTTCCGCCGAGGTCAAAGAAGTTATTGTTTCTGCCGACTCTGGCCACTCCCAGCACTTCTTTCCAGATAGCGGCGATCTTCTGTTCGGCATCGCTGTCCGGGGCCACGTACGCGCCGCTCAGCTCTGCCGCGGTGTCCGCTCCTGGAAGCGGAAGAGCTTTGCGATCTACTTTGCCGTTCGGAGTCAACGGCAACGCCTTCATGCTGACGAAAGCCGCCGGAACCATATAATCGGGCAGTTTCCGCCGGAGGTAATCCCGCAATTCGGCGCTGGTGCAGGCCGGCTCCCCCGCCAACACCACATACGCCACCAGCCGCTTCTCGGCCTCGGCGGGAACCGCCGCGACTGCTTCCTTCACGCCCGGGTGGCTGCGCAACACGCTCTCAATCTCTCCCAGCTCAATCCGAAAACCGCGAAGCTTTACCTGGTGATCGATGCGCCCCAGGAATTCCACGTTGCCATCCGCGAGATAGCGCACCAGGTCGCCGGTGCGGTACAGACGCGCTGCGGCGTCCGGGCTGAAAGGATCGGGAATGAACTTTTCGGCGGTCAGTTCCGGACGGTTCCAGTAACCGCGTGCCAGCCCGTCGCCCCCGATCAACAATTCACCAGGGACTCCGGCCGGCGCCGGTTGCATGTGCGCGTCCACGACGTAGAAGCGGGTGTTGGCGATGGGACGTCCCACCAGAATCGGCTTCCCCGTCTCTACCCGGTGAACCGCCGACCAGATGGTGGTCTCGGTAGGCCCGTACATGTTCCACAGAGAGGCGCACCTGGGCTGCAACTGCTCGGCCAGCTGGGGCGGCCAAGCCTCACCGCCGCAGAGGATTTTCAGGTTGGGACGGCCTTCCCATCCGGCATCGAGCAACAACCGCCAGGTGGCCGGAGTGGCTTGCATTACCGTTGCACCGCACCGCTCAATCGCCGCCGCGAGTTCCCGTCCATCCTTGGCCACTTCCGGCGGCACGATCACCACTTTGGCCCCCACGGTCAGCGGCAGCCAGATCTCCAGTCCAAAGATGTCGAAGGACAGCGAGGTGACCGAGAGCAGCGTGTCGCGCGCGTCCATACCCGGGGTGGCGCGCATGGAATGCAGGAAGTTGACCAGCGCCCGATGGCAGATTTCAACGCCCTTGGGCTTCCCCGTGGAACCGGAGGTGTAAAGCAGGTAAGCGAGATCGCGAGACTCGGACGGCCGGGACGCCGGCTCGTCTCTCCCAGCCGGAAAGTCATCGACGCAGACCACCTGGGATTGGTTTGGCGGAAGATCCGCCAGCAGCTTCGTGACCGTTACCAACACCCGAGGCTGGGCATCGTCGAGCATAAATGCGATGCGCTCGCGGGGGAAAGCCAGGTCGACGGGCAGGTAAGCGCCTCCGGCCTTGAGAATCCCCAGTAAGGCGATCACCATTTCGAGCGAACGTTCGATATAAACGGCCGCCAGGACTTCGGGGCCGACGCCGAGGGTTCGCAGGTGCCGGGCAAACTGAGTGCTGCGCTCGTTCAACTCGGAATACGTTAATTGCCGGCCATCGAACTCCACCGCGGTGGCGTGCGGCGTGCGCTCCACCTGCTCTTCCAGCAACTGCGTGAGCGGCTTGTCCGCCGGATAACCGGTGGCCGGCGGGTTCCACACTTCCAGGAGTTGCCGGCGTTCGCTGGCGGTCAATAGCGGGAACTCGCGAACGCGCAGGCCGGGATCGGCCGCCACCGCCTCCAGCAGCGTCCGATAGTGGCCGAACATGCGCGCCATACGATCTTCGTCGAAGAGGTCGGTGCTGTATTCGAATTCGACCAGAATCTCGTCCCATCCTTCGGTGATCAGCAGCGTGAGATCGAATTTCGAGGTTCTGCTTTCGGCCAGCATGGACTCCACCTCGAGCCCTTCCAGGCCGATGAAGGACAACTCCTGCTCGCGATCGCGCCAGTTGAGCATCACCTGAAACAGCGGCGAATAACTCAGGTTGCGTTCGGGCTGCACCGCGCCAACCACCTGGTCGAAGGGCGCGGCCCGGTGGCTGTAGAGCGCAAGGGCGCTTTTCTGAACGCGAGCGAGCAGGTCGCGAAACGTCTCTTCCGGGGAAAGTCTGGTGCGCAGAACATGAGTCTGCAGCAGAAAGCCGATCACCGACTGCAGCTCCGGCCGGTCGCGGTCGGCGACGGGAATTCCGACGAGAATGTCTTCGCTGCCGGTGTAGCGGTGAAGCAGCACGTTCAGCGCGGCGGAGAAAACGGTAAACAGACTGGTCTTTTCCTGGCGGCTGCAATTGCGCAGCGCTTCGGATAGAGCGGGGTCCAGCCGGAATCGTTTGCGGGCGCCGCGATAAGTGAGCGCGCCCGGACGGGGACGGTCCGTGGGCATTTCCAATAGGCTCGGCGCCGCGCGCAGATTCTCCGTCCAATAGGCGAGGTCCTCGGGAAAACCGGTCTCCGCAAGCTGCTGTCTGCGCCAGGCGGCGTAGTCTCCGTGCTGCACCGGCAAAGGCGGCAGCGCGGACGGTTCCCCATGCAGGAAGCTGCGATACAGGGAAGCCAGCTCCCGCCACAAGACGCCTTCCGATGACCAATCGCAAACAATGTGATGCATCATCAGAATGAAGACGTGCTCGCGGGGAGCGAGACGCAGCAGGGTCGCGCGGATGCCCGGCTCGGCCTCCAGATGATACAGGCGGCGCGGTTCGTCGATCAGCAGGCGCTCGACTTCGGCGGCGCGCCGATCCTTATCCAACTGGCTCAGGTCGATGATCTTGAGCTTGAGCGGCCAGTGCGGGTGGGCCACCTGCGCCGGCTCGTCGATGACCTGGATGGTGGATCTCAGGACTTCGTGCCGGTCGATAATCGCGTTGAGCGCCTGCTCCAGCGCGCCGGCATCAAGGTCTCCTCGCAACCGAACGGCCTCGGACTCGCAATTGACCGGCAATCCGGGATGCAACTGCTCCATGAACCAGAGGCTCCGCTGGCCCGGACTGAGCGGGCAGGAATTCGCCCGGCCCCGCTGCGCAATCGGCTGAAGTCCGAGCGGAATGGAACCCGCGGCCGATTGCCCCCCGGAAGCCTTGCCGTTGGCGCGGCCAGCCGCATGCAGCCGCTGTCTGACCAGTTCCGCCAACTGCGCGATAGTGCCATGGTCGAAGAAATCCGACAGCGAAAGCCCGACCGGCAGTTTCTCTCGAAGACGCGACAGGCATTGGATCGCCAGCAGAGAGTGCCCGCCCAGCGCGAAGAAATTGGTGTGTGAATCGATCTCGGGTTGTCCCAGAAGATCCGCCCAGATGGCCGCGATGATGGGCTCGACATCGGGCAATCCGTCGATCTTTACCGTACCGTCAGGCGCGGAGACGTTTCCGTCTTCAGGCGCGGCCGGCGCGACAGTGGCCGATTGCTGTGCCGCCGTATCGGTGAGGCGAAGCCGCTGCACTTTACCGGACGGGCCCTTCGGCAGACCTTTGGCGAAGTGAATCCGCGTGGGGGTTTTAAACGGCCCCAGGCGGCGCTCGCAGAAGGACAGCAACTCGCCTTCGCTGGCCTGAACGCCAGCGCGCAACACGACGAAGGCGACCAGATCCTCCCCCAGATGACGATCGGGGATGCCTACCGCCGCCGCCTCCAGAATGGCCGGATGCGACTCCAGAACGTCGTCGATCTGACGAGGGGCGATGTTGACTCCGCCTTTGATGATCAGTTCCTTGGAGCGGCCGACGACAAAGAAGTAGCCGTCCCCGTCCTGGTAGGCGAGGTCACCGGTGTGAAACCAGCCGTCCTGATCCAGCACGGCAGCGGTGCCTTCGGGATCCTTGTAGTAACCGCGCATCATGGCGTCCCCGCGAATGAGCACTTCGCCGGATTCTCCGGACGCTACGTCAGCTCCCTCGCGGTTGACGATTCGGGTTTCAAAACCCCAGGCGAGCCCCGGAGATCCGATTTTGTTCTCGCCCGGCGCCTGCGGATTGGAGAAAATGTTGCCGGCCTCGCTCGATCCCATGGCCTGAATGAGCAGCAGATCGAATTTGTCGAGAAACTCGCGATGTTGCGAGGGAGACAACGGGGCCGAAGAGGATCGCAGGAAGCGGATGCGCGCGAATGCCTCCTGACGCTGGCCTTCCCGAGGATCTTTCCAATCGAGAAGTTGCGAAACGATGGTCGGCACCACCGCCGACCAGGTGCAGCGGTATTCGTCCAGCCAGTCCCAGAACTGGCTGACGCTGAAGCGATGGGGCACCACCACCGAGCCGCCGCTCAGCAGCGTGGGAACCAGGGTCACGCACTCCGCGTTGATGTGATAGAGCGGCAGCACCAGCAGGGAACGATCCGTGGAGGTGAGCTGGTGCGAACGCATGGAATTTCTGCCGTGGGCGATAACGGTGCTATGCGTATGAATCGCCGACTTTGGCTGGCCGACACTGCCCGACGTGTACATCAGCATCGCTTCGTCGCCCGGGGCAGGCACGGGCAACTCGGAAACGATCGGCGTCGCGGCCAACTCGCCGAGGCCGTCCACATCCGCGGGAATCACCTTCAGGGCATGGTGGACGCCGGCCATGGCGTCTTTCGCCAGATCGTTGTACGCATCCCCGACAAACACCGCCTTCGCGTCGCAGTGGTCCAGCACGAACGATAATTGCGCTACGCCGGCGCGGACATTCAACGGCACCACCACGAAGCCGCCGTACATCGCCCCCAGGAACAATTGCGCCGTGAACAGCCCGTTATCGAGCATAAAGGCGACTTTGTCGCCTTGCTCCAGACCCGACTGAAGAAGGCCGGAGCAGATGATTCTCGCCTGTCTCCGCAATTCCAGAAACGTGTGCACCTGTCCCGTTTCCGGGCTGAGGAGGAATGCGACGTCGGGTTGCGTCGCGGCCATCCGGTCAATCAGCTCCCGGACGGTGGTTACCTCGCCGGCCCGCGAACGGGCGTTTCCGTCAACGTCAACACTATCGGCGAACGTTACTCTTGTTGGCATGCAAAATGACTCCACCCAGCCTGAACCGCTCTTCCCGCGACCGGACCCGCGCCAAACCGCGCTGGCGGCATTCCGTTTCCGTTATTCAAACCGCTCCACCGTCAGCGAGTCGACCAGCCCGTAATAATCGCGTTTTCGCGAATCCCAGGAATGGCGCTCCGCGTACTCGAATCCCCGGCAGCTCAGGGAGTCGCGCAGTTGCCCATCTTCCGCGATACCTACAACCGCTTCGGCGAAGCCCTCAATGCTGCCGGACTCGAAAAAGCGCACGACGGTCTCGTCAAAATACAACGTGTCGATCTTTGTCCGGGAGGCGACCACGGGAACACCCTGAGACATGAACTCCATGATCTTCGTGCTGTACGCCTCGTTTCCGAACGAATTGGCGCGTTTCGGCACCACCCCGACGTCGGCGTTGGCCATGATATCCGGCATTTGATCCAGCGGCACGCCGCCGAAAAACTTCACGTGTCCGTCGAGATTCAGGTGATCGGCTAATTCAGATAACCGAGCTTTCGCGTCGGCGCCCCCGCCACCGCCGTAGAGGTGCAGTTCCGCGGTTGGAACCTGCTTCAGGATGTCGGCGAGAGCTCTGATTGCGATATCCAGCCCCTGATGCCACTGGAACGTGCCCGGGAACAACATGACGAACTTGCCGTCGTTTCTGGTTCGTTCGCGCCGGAAAAAAACCTCGCGATCCACGTGATTCAGGAAAACCGAACATCTTGCATCGGTTACCGACCGGGAGACCAGCGTCTTGCGCCAGATGTCGTTGGAGACGATGACATGGTCGGCGAACGCGGTGGAAAGCTTCTCGACGGTTCTGAGGGCGCGCACGTAGAGCGCGCTGGGGTGCGCCGCGAACTTGCTGGCAAAAAGCTCCGGCACGATGTCATGAATGTCCAGGATGAGCTTGGCGCCGGTCAGTTTCGGATACCACGCGGCGAATACCAGAAAATCCGGCACATTGTGCACGTGAATCAGGTCGTATTGAACCTGGCGGTGACGGCGCTTCAGAAGCCTCGCCGAAGCGAGGCAGAATCGCAGGAGCGGGAGCGCATAGGCCCACTTGCGTTTCTCCTTGCGGCTGCGGCTGAGAATCCGGTGCACGCTGACGCCCTTGATCTGATCCACGCCCGCCTCGCTCGCATCGCTTCCGAGGGCGATCACTTCCACATGATCCCCGCGCTTTGCCAACGCTTCGGCGTAGCGGCGCACCCGGTTGTCGGTATCGTAGCGGGTGTACGCCACCATGCAGATGCGTTTACGCGAGTTGCGCGCGGACGGCGGCAGGGTGGAACAATAATAGCGGGCAACGTCGCGGGGATTGGCGGACCAGAACTCGCCCGCATACTTCTCTTGCGCGTAGCGCAGGAATTCCTCGTAGTAGCCAGCGGGGTACTCGTCCCGATCCGGCTTGCCGCCGTCAAAGCACATGTAGTCCGGGTGCGTGTTGAGCAGGGCCATGCCTCCGCGCTGGGCCACCCAATCGAGCTTCCTTTTCCAGATGTCAATGTTCGGTTCCTGAAGAACCACGAAAAGGTTGAAATCCTGAACCAGCGTGTAGGGGAGCTCGACGTATCCGGAATCGTTTGGACCCGGCACCCAGAACGGGAAGATCGTTCCCACACCGTCCGGCTGCGGCTCGAAGGGATCCGTGTCGAAGGTGGAGGCATCGTATTCGACGCCCAATTGATGGAGCCAGGCCAGCTTGTGCTGCATGAACGGCGAACGAAACCCCACCGCGTTCCATTCCTTGAGATATTGCCTGATCTGGGAGGCCTGCGCGGCAAACGCGTTCCTGGATGAATAGAGTTTCCCGTCGTGCGCCAAACCGTGGACGCCCACTTCGAACCCGGCCTTTTCCAGCTTGTTCCTCAGTTCGGCGGAAACACGATAGCTTCCCTGTGGCACGAAGTTGAAAGACGATCGGAAGCCGTTCTCCAGTTCGAGGTCCATGAGACGGGGGACGCGCGCGACACCCTTCGGGCCTTCGACGTCATGAGTGAGGACCAGGGCGAAGCGCTTTCCCTCGGGCCAGCCCGGCCAGCCGGGCGGAGTGGCGCCGGCCGCTTCATCGACGGGCCAGACATCGGCAGAGGCCCGGCGCTTGCGGTTCCCATGCCATCGGCGCAGGGCGAGCCGCACGTCGAAGGGCAGGAGCGGCTTCAACAGATAATAGGCTTTATTCAGAAGCATGAAGAATGACTTCGGCGCAATTTCGCGCCGCAGTGCAGCGGTCTTGAGTCAGCAATGGCGGTTCTGACAGAGAGCTGGTAATGCGGACGGCAAGGCTTATTTCTTTGCGTAATGCCCGTAGTACTGTGAATAGCGCCTTGCCAGGCCATCGGCACCGTTCAGGACGATGCCCAGCACGTGTTTTCGTCCGATCAACGTGAGCGCCTGTTCTATGGCCTCACGCGGGGTGCGGTTGGCTCGCGCAACCAGCAGCGCGGCATCCGCCTGTCTGGCGAGCAGCAGGGCGTCTGTCAGAGGCAACACCGGGGGCGTATCGATCAGGATCCAGTCGAAATACGGCGCGAGTCTTTCCAGCAGAGTCTTCAGCGCGTCCGATTGCATGAGTTCGGTAGGATTAGCACGCGCAACTCCCGCCTGCAGGACATACCATCCCAGCGGGTCCAGCTTGCGGAGCAGTGACATCGGATCCAGACCATCTTCCAGGCACTCCGCCAGGCCAGGCTGCGCGCAAAGTCCCAGGCTCCTGACCACCGACGGCTGATGAAGATCGGCTTCTATCAACAGAACCGTGCGCTTCCCTTCTTCCGCGAGGGTGGTGGCGAGGCTCATGGCGATGGTGGACTTGCCATCCTGAGGCATCGGACTGGTGATCACAATGCTGCGCAGTTTTGCCAATTCCCTGAATCCGCGGAGCCGCATGCGCAGAAACCGGAGACGGTCCGCGCCGGCGCTGCGAGAATCGGTCAACAACGCCACTCTGCCGCCGGGGTCCAGATGCACTTTCTCAACCGGCACGTGGTGGAGACCGGAACAGACCTGGGCGTCGCCGGACACGGAGGCCACAACAGATGCCGGTCCTTGTTCTCTCGCCGGGCTTGACTTCCAGAGGATTTCAGAGAAGTTGATCATGATGCGCTCCTTTCCCTTCGTGGATGAAATGAGGTCATGGAGCTAACTGTGCCCGAGGACGTATAGTTCGGCGGCGAACATCGCCAGGATCATCACACAGCCTGCTACCCATTCTAACCCTCCCCGCAAACGGCTTGAACGCTGTTCGGCGGGCGTGAACACGGATGGCAGTCCCAGCACCATGGGCAGCGGGAACGTTTGGCTGAGCGTCTTCTCGTCATGAAACGAGGTGTCCAGCATCTCCATCAGGAACGCCAGCGCCACCCCTAACAGGATGCCCACAAGCATGCCGCCGAGGGCGATTTGCAGACGTTTCGGACCGGAGGGTCTGATGGGCAGCGTCGGGGGATCGATCAGGCGGAACTGCTGCCCCTCCTGATTCTCTTCAAGGTTGGTGGTCAACTGAGATTGCAGCTTCTTGTTGAGGAGGCTCGTGTAGTCCTGCTTGAAGAGATCGTAGTCACGGAGGATTTCAGTGAGCTGCTGTTCCCTGACCGGTGTCAGATTCAGGCGCCCCTCGTACTGCTCACTCTCAGCCTTCAACTTTCTTTGCTGATCGGAGAGATTCTCCATTTCGGCCGCATTGGCCTGAGCTTGCTGGATCATCCCGGCGAGGACCGGATCCTCCGGAGCGTCGGCATCATCCTTGCCGGTTCCCGCACTGCCCTTATTCACGCGGTCGAGCGCAGCCTGTAGCTGAGCGATCTTCTTGTCCTTCTCAATCACCTCGGGATATTGAGCGGTGTAACGCCGCAAGAGCGCCGCCCGTTCGGTTTGCAGAACCGCAAGCCGGTCGTTCAATGACGATTCTATGGAGGAGCGCTGCTGTTGCGCCTGCAACAGCCCGTTGTTGGTGGCCGCCAGTTGCTCCCGCACGCTGGTGAGGGCCATCAGGTTGGCCTGCTGTTGCTCGGGCAGTTCACCGAGGTTGCTGGCCTTGAAGGTTTGCAGGCGGTGCTCCTGTTCCGAGAGCCGATCCTTGGCGGCGTCGAGCTGGTCGCTCAGAAACTTGGTGGTGTTGGCGGCCTGATCTCCCCGCGCCTTCTGGTTCTGCTCAATGAACAGAGAAGTCAACCGGCTGGTTACCTCCCTCGCGAGGCGCGGGTCCGCGGCGGTAAAGGCAACCGTGAACGCCGCAAAATCGTTGCGGCCGGGTGTTATCACCAGTGGCTGAATCTCGACGTCCTTGCGCATTCTCTCCACGAGCAAATCCGGAACCGCCTGGTCCTTCTCGTTCCCATAGAGCCCCAGAGCGTCAATAATCTCGGCGAGGCGTTTGCGGGAGAGGACCTCCATCGACATGGCCTGCACGGCGGCGGGAATCGACGTGGTGCTGTCCGGCTCGACGTAGACCTGGGAGACCTGCTGTTGCACAACCAGCAGCGTCGCCTGCGATATATACCGGTCCGGAAGTTTCATCGCGACGGAGACAACGGCAATCGGGAGGAAACAGGCGGCGCTTAAGATCCACCAGCGGCGCCGCGTCAAAAGACTCCGAACACGCTCGATGATCTCCCCTAAATTGGTCCCTGACTCTGGATTGCTCTTGGTATCTGGCAAAGTTCTATCCTCTGATAACGATCCGGAAATGCGACCAGCGGATGCCGGTTCTGGCGCCCTCTGGCTTAGTTCCCAACTTCCTGGCGAAGCTCCCGCCGATCCTCAATGGAAACGATGCGAGCATCCTCGATCGGCCGCGAGCGCGGATAAGCCAGACGGCTCACGCCGTCAACCTCCGCCTGTGTGACAAAGCCCAGGTCCTCAAACACCTTTCCGGGGACCGCGTTCTTTTGGTGCGCCGGTAGTCCACGGTCAGACTCTTATCCATTGCCGCGTATTTCCGGAGCAGGTAAGAGATGAATGCGTGCTCGACGCGCTTGCCCTGAATGCGGCAACTGAACATGAGATCGATCATGCGGGTATCCGGCAGGCTGACCACGCAGAACCCCACGACTCCGTAGCTCCCGAACCGGTCCGTGCAATCGATCACGCAGGTTTCGACGGACTCGTCGCCCAGAAACTCGCTCAGCCGCTGACGGGAGTACCGGTTCCCCGAGAAGTTCATCTGGTTGGTGCGCTGCGTGAGCTCGTGCACTCGTTCCAAATTCGCTTCGTCCATGGGCACGATCACCATGCGCATATTGCACTCGGCGAGAAACGCGCCATAATCACCGTGAAAGTCCGCTTCCGCGCGCTGGCGAATTCCCAGATCGCGGTAGAAAAGGCGCCGCTGGCGGCCCTCTTCCGTCGCCGTCCCCTGACACTCCGGGAGTTCGAGAAGCTCTTCATACCGCGCGGCCTCCATGACCATGACGTCCGGGAGCACGGTACTAACCTGCGCAATCTCAAATGGAGAGTCGTCGATGAACAGCAACGAATCGATTCCTATATTGAGGTTCTTCGCGATTTCCTCGATGGCCTGGCTCTTGGGATTCCAGGAGATCTGGGGAAACACAAAGTATTCCTCAATTTCGAAGCGCCTCAACACGCTCACCGCGTCCTCGTAATCGTTCTTGCTGGCGGCGGAGATCAGGATTCCGCGCCGGTCCAGATCCATCAGGATCTGCCGGACGCCAGGCTTGAGCCGGATGTTCTCGGCGCCGTCTTCCATCAACGTTCCATCCCACAGCGTGTTATCCAAGTCCCATACGACGCACTTGCAGATGCGCGGCTTTGCGGGGTCCCCCGCGGCGGCCCTGGTCGAGGCGGAGGTCTCGAAGGCGGGGTCGACCACAAAATCCATGGCGCCAAAATAGAGCGTCAGGCCGTCCGCGATCTCGTTCGGGGTCAGGTCGATTTGCAGGGGACGGGACAAGTCCACCATGCGCGAAATCTCCGACGCGGCCACGCGGTAGCGATTGAAACCGGAACACATATGGAACAGCTTCTGAAACTGCAAAGCGCTGGCATCGGTCCGCACGCTGAGGGTGATCGAAACCGTTTCGGAATTGGGATTGTAGCACTCGATGAGAAAATGATGCGGCAACTCCCCATCGCCGGAGGCGCGCACGGCGAGTCGTTTTTTCAGCGAGTAGCGTTTTCCGCTAACGGCGTTCCGCGCCGGGTTCCACGGTATGGCCTGAATGTAGCCGGCAATGCGAAGGTCGCGCTGCTCGGCACGATCCGCCGCCTCCAAAGTGTGCAGTGTCAGATGCGCGGGAGCCCACAGCTTGGCCCACCGCTTGAAGGAGATTTTCAACAGGTAGGAGTTCAGGGCATCCTTGTGATCGATCCGCACCATGCCTTCCCGGAAGCGCCGGCATTTGCCGTCTGTACGGGGCTCATAGAGATCGCACGTCTGATAACACGTCGGCCAGGCGCATTCCGTGCAGTGTTCGCTCCAGGGAATCAACGTCCGTTTGGTCACGGTCCGGCGAGACTCCGCAAAGCGCGAGAGTATTTCCGGCGGAATTTCGTGACTTTCCCCAACTATGATGTTGGCTTCCGATTCATGCATGTGCGGTATCTTTGAGGTGGTTTCGAGGATTGGCCACGAAGCGTTCCCGCGCTTCGGCAACCGTCAATACGGACGCTCCCGAATCCAGCACGGCGCTCAACACTCCGCGAAAGTACTCGGGCGTGCAGCCATACACGGAAGGAGTGGCGGCGACGTCGTGCGTGTACAGGATCAACCAGCCCCGCCGCCGGACATTCTCCTGGATGGCCTTTCTGAGCGTTTCGAGGGGCACTCGAGAATACATGCAATTCGCTCGCAGGAAACCGAGATCGACCGGATCGCCGTTGATGCCCGGTTCGATGGTCCGGCAGGTGTCATAAACCGAACTCACCGCAAGCTTGGCGGTGGAATTCACAACGCCCTCCGGAAAGGAGAAGTTGCGAAGTTCGTAACCGTGCAGCAAATCGGCCACGCTGCGGCGGTTTGCCTCGCACTGATCCAGCAAGCCGGCTCGCCGCGTATCGCAACAGCGAACGTGCTCAAACGTGTGGCAGGCCAATTCATGACCCGCTTCCACCAACGCAGACAGGTCGTTTCGGCTGAACATCTCTCCCATCACGGTTTCTTTCGCCATCAGCCCGGCCGAGACATAGTAGGTGCCGCGCACGCGCTGGTCGCTCAACATGGCGCCGGCAATGTTGAGAGCGGACCGCGGAAAGTCGTCAAACGTGAACGAGACGATGGGAGCCGGCGTACGCTGCACCGCGGGCTTCCGGTGGAGCCGGCTGGCGACTAGCCGCTGAAGCCGGAGCTTCGTTGTATTTGCAATGGTCACGGCGCGTAAGGGGGTTCGGTCAGACGGTGGACGCCACTGTTTGCGGAAGGTCGACCTTACCGAGCGGCTGCATGAACGAGCGGTGCCACAGCTCCAGTGTAGCCAGCGAGAACAGCTCCTTCGGATACTTCCCGGAGCTCAGGTTCTCCGCCAGCAGGTTTTCGATGGCCTTCTTTTTGAAATAGCCTCGGGACAAAGTGGTCCGATCCAGCAGGAGGTCGGATAGCCAGTCCCTCAGGTCGGTCCTGATCCATGAGTTGTATGGCACCGGGAAGCCGGTCTTGGGCCGGTTCAGGATGGTTTTGGGCACGCGGCCACCCAGGACCTTCTTGGCAATGTACTTGGTGGTGAAGCCGCGGACCTTGAAGTTCGCGGGCAAAGACGCGGCAAACTCGAGCAGCTTGTGGTCGAGCAGCGGTACGCGCAGCTCGATGGAATTGGCCATGGTCATCTTGTCGGCCTTCAGCAGCAGGTCGTCGGTGAGCCACGTCCGGGTGTCCACATACAGCATTTTGCTGATGACATCGTACCCGGCCGAATGTGCGAACAGCTCGTCCAGAACGCTCACCGACCTTTCTTTGCTGGCTGCGTGAGCGAACTCGTTCGAGTACAAGTCTTTCGTCTGGCTGTTGAAATAGCCGAACGGACTCGATGTCCTGCTGTAGTAATAGGATTCGAACGGCGTCCGCAGCAACGGCAGGTATCGGGCCATCTTTTTGGACCGTACCGCCCGGTTGACCAAACCGAGGCCCGCCGAAACTGCTCCGTTCAGCGGCGCGATCGCCCTTTTCACGCGTTCCAGCCAGACCAGATTGCGGTACGTCTGGTAGCCGGCGAAAGCTTCATCGCCTCCCTCTCCGGAAATGAGTACCTTTACGAAGTTCTTCGCCAGTCTCGACACATAGTACAGAGCGACCGCGGGTGGTTCGCAGACCGGTTCCTCCATATGCCACACGTACTGTGGCAGAAACTCCTGAAACTCCCGCGATGTGATGGTCAGCTCGCGATGTTCGGAGCCATACGTGCGGGCAGCCAGACTTGCGTAGGGCCTTTCATCGGTGATGCCCGGCGCGGAAAATCCAAGAGTGTAGCTGCTCAATGGGCGGTCGGTGATTTCCGACGCCAGCCCGAGCATCGCCGTGGAATCGACACCGCCGCTCAGGAGAAATCCGACGGGAACGTCGCTGATCATGTGCAGCTCGACCGACTCTTCGAGAAGGGAGACGAGACGGGCTTCGGCCTCCTTGAGTGAGATCTCAGCCGGAGCGAAGTCCAGATCCCAATACTTCCTGATGGTGACCTTGCCGGCGTGGACAGTGAGGCAGGAGCCGGGCGCGAGCTTGGAAATGTTCCGGAACAGGGTCTCTTCGCCGGGCACGTAGTAAAACGTGAGGAACCGATCGATCATGCCGGGAACGACTTCCGGCTCTACGGCGGGATCCGCCAGAATGGCCTTAATCTCGGAGCCGAACACCAGAGAGCTTTCCGACAACCAGTAGTACAGCGGCTTGATTCCGACCCGGTCTCTGGCCAGAAATAGAACTTCCCGGCGGTCGTCCCAAATGGCAAGCCCAAACATCCCCCGCAGCTTCTCGACGCAGGCTTCGCCAAATTCCTCGTAGAGGTGAACAATTACTTCGGTGTCCGTCTGAGTCTTGAAGACGTGCCCTCTGGCGCGGAGGTCGGCGCGAAGTTCCTTGTAATTGTAGATCTCGCCATTGAACACGATCCACACCGTGCCGTCCTCGTTCGAGATCGGCTGGTGCCCGGTATTCAGATCGATGATGGCGAGCCGCCGGAACCCGAGACCGACTGGTCCGGAGAAGTAGTATCCCGCGTCATCGGGCCCGCGGTGGGCGATGGTATCGGCCATCGCATGCAGGAGCGCCGGCGAAGGGCTCACCTCCCGGTCAAAATTTAGTTTTCCGCAGATGCCGCACACAGGAACCTCGTTTCCACTGATGACACTTATCTGTCCTCTAACGCCAGACTGCGGCGGCCGATGGCCCAGTTGAGCACCGCGCGCCACTTATCGGACGCCGACTTCAGACGGCTTCGATCCCACACCACATTTCCCAGTGGCGCCATGAGCGCGAGAGCGAGCAGACGCCCGACCGCCACACTGCCCATGGCGGCGCGATATCCGGCGCCATACGCCTGGCCGCGGGTCTTCCGGAAAAGCCTCAGCATCGCATTGATCTTCATGATGGTCGACCACTGGCCGGCCGTCTGCCGCGAACTGCTCCTGCCGCCGTGGTGTACGATGGCCGTCTCACCCACGTAGTAATTTACGAATCCCGCGTCCCGGAGCTTGTAGTTCAGATCGAGATCCTCGGCGTACATGAAGTAGTCCTCGCTAAACATGCCCACCTTCTCGAATGCCTCTCTCCGGAGCAGCATGCACGCGCCAGGTATGATGTCGACTTTCACCACTCCCACACCGGCAGCGAACAACGGCGCAATCTCCCACAGAGGACAGTGCGGCCAGCGTAACCTCAAGTACTCGGCGTCCAGCGCCTGGTTTAGAATCGTCGGGAATTTCTGGATAGAACTCAATTGCACGGAGAGATCCGAGTTCAGCAGCTTGCACCCCACAATTCCGGCGTCGGGCAAGGCCTTCAAGTGTTCCAGCAGTATGTTGATGGAGGGGCCAATCAGCTTCGTATCCGGGTTGAGGAAGAGAACATACTGGCCTGACGACGACCGGTAGCCGATATTGTTGGCCCCGGCGAATCCGAGATTCGTGCCGCTCTTGATGAGCCTGGTCCCGGGAAACTCTTTTTCCAGAACCTCGACGCCACCCAGTGGCGACGCATTGTCGACGACGATGATCTCGTACGTCAGGCCGCGCGTGTGTTCGCGGATGCTGGCAATACACTCGCGGAGATAATCCACCGAGTTCCAGTTGACGCAAATGATGGAGAGCTCCGCGGTCATTTCCAGATGGTCTCCCCGCCAGTTAGCCTGGCGAGCTGCTGGCGGCGCAAATACTGAATCAGGGCCGGATCGTCCACCCGTGGAATTTTCTTCATGTACGCCAGGAGGTATCCATAGAGCAGCGCGAACGAGCCGACGATGTACGGCCGATGACGGAGGCGGGCCGCCGCTTTGGCCAGCAGGAAGAGGGGATGATAGCCCGCGACGTAATCCGTTTTCCCGTTCTTGACGATCCCTCCCCATTGGCCGAGTGTCGCGCCGGTCAAGCGGTGATGATGGATCTGCAGGTCCAGGAAACTCAGGCTGGTCCAACCCAGCATGTTGGCTTTCACTTCATCGAGCGTGTCCGATCCCGGCCCCACCCACAGCCCGCCGAGGCCTTCCCAGCAGGCCCGCCGGTAAATCTTGGCGCCGCCGCGAACATGAAAGGCCGGATGAGCCTCGATGACTTTTTGTCCGTTCTGAAAGTGGTAGAGGAACCCACCGCCGATTCCGAGTTTGGGGTCCTCGTCGAATTTGTTGAGCGCGCTTTCGAAATAGTCCGGCTCGAAGGAAAGGTCTCCATCCATCTTCGAAACGAAATCCCAGTCGGGGCACGTGAGCGCGTTGAAACCGTCGTAAAATGCTTCGATGATCCCGGCGCCCCATTTGCGGAACCCGCGGTCGGTTCTGTGGACCGCGCGAATCCAGGGGTACTCCCGCGCGTACTGGTCGATGATCTCTCCGGTCTTGTCTTTCGATCCGTCGTTCACGATGACGTATTCCACGGGGCGAACGGTCTGCCGGATGATGCTTTCCACCGTAAGCGGCAGATAGTCCTCTTCGTCGCGCACCGGAGTGATGACGACGTATCTGTTCCGTTGCGTATTCATCAGTTCTTCGAGCCCATTCTGGCGGTGGCGAACAGCCCTTGTTCTTTGTGCTGGTTCAGCGCCGTTTGATAGGCGTGGACAAGCTGATCCGCAGCCGCCCCCCAGGTGTACTTCAAGCGCCCGGCAAGGCAGGCGTCCCTCAGTCTGGCGAGAAGCGCCCTGTCCTCATGCAACAAGGTGATGTGAGCCTTGAGCGCATCGACGTCTCCGACGCGATGAACGAGAGCGTTGTGCTGGTGAGTGCACATCTCCGTGCATACCTCGGACACCAGCGGAACGCATCCGCTGGCCATTCCTTCGGCAACCACCAGCGGAGAGCCTTCCTCCAGCGTGGGCAGCACCAGTATGTCGCTCTGGCGCATCAGCTCCGGCACGTCTCTCCGATGGCCCAGCACCTTCACGCTCGGATGATCGAGCAGCGGGCGAAGCTTTTCTGCATAGGCCGGCAGAAATTGTCCGGCGATTTGAAACACTCCGGTTTCGCTCGCGGGAGACTTTACCCAGGCTTCGAGAGCGAAGTGAACCCCTTTTCGCACCGCACACCCGCCCACAAACAGCATTCTCAAACCGCCGTCCGCTCGGGGGCGCCCGAGGTCCGGCGAGTATACGGTTTCATCGAAGCCATACGCGTGCCGCAGCAGCTTGCCGGGATCAAATCCCTGATCTCGAAACGTCTGCACGACGAAGTCCGACGGACACAGCAGCGCGTCCGCCAGACGAAACTCCTCTTCTTCTCGCGCCAGCACGTCCGTACGATAGTTGTATTCGTCGCCGGGAGAAAGCTGAACGCCAATCCGCTCGCACTCCGCGCGAACGGTTTCGTAGGCGTAGCGTGTATGAGCGTTGGGACGTTCCAGAACGGTGGGGATGCCCAGGCGCTTCGCTGCGTTGATGGTTGCGAGAGCGCCGGAGGGCCACACATGCACCAGGTCGATCTCTTGCGCCAGACGTTCCAGCCGTCTGGCGACGATAGCGTCGTGCAGTCGGAAGGCCCGATACTTGCCAATCAACTTAAAGGGGATCCGGTATTTCCCTCGCGCGAGGGTTGGCCACGCTTTCGCGGCGATGGGGCGCGCTATTGCGGCGGGCATGGCCAGCACGTCCACGCCAGCCGCAACCAGGCCGTTAACCTGTTGCCAGGCGGTGTGGCAAATGCGATCGGCGCCTATTTTGTGAGGGAAGCTGTAGAGAACGCGCATGAGTCTGACTTCTTCGGCAATTGACGGCCCGCAGGCTCGCGGGTGTTCCGGAGCGAGGTGGAGACTTACCGGGCTTGCTCCCAGCGGCTGGGTTCCGATTCCGAAGGGTCCGCGAAAGCCCCGGCGTAGGTTACCTCAGCGTCCACAACCGGCGCCAGTTCCACGTTCGGCTGCAGGAACGGAGCGGTGGCCGCCATGATTATCGCCAGCAACAGGAACCAGCCGACCCGCGATTGATCGAAATAGTTGATGCCGAGAAACCCCAGCAGGTTGGCAAACATGGCCGCGCCAAGAAACCAGAACATCCACTCCCGGTTTTGGCCCTCCGCCACTTTCCTCGCTTTCCCCAGTCTCGAGCAGCAACTGGTGATCATCGCGGTGAAAAAGAACAGCGCGCCGAGCCCTCCTGCCTCACCGACATTTACATACTGGTTTTGCTGATCCCACATGTCCGTGCCCCACGAAGCTGAATCCTTGGTTCCGGCGAGCCACCATTCGGAAAAATGCCGAATGAACTGATCCACCAGCTCGGCGCGGTGATAACCGGACGAGCCGCCAGTGAGGTCGATGCGCGCAATCAGGAACCACACGGGAGCTTTCATGACGAGGTGCAGAACTACCAGGACGGCAACAAGCGTGAGCCGTATCGTTCGCATGTTCCGGCGCAGCGGCCAGAGAAAAACCGCGAACACGCCGGCAACCCAGGCCAGCAGGGGCGTGCTGGAATTCGAACACATGGTCATGATGCTGCAGCCCGCTATTCCCATCGTCGCGGAGATTTTCGATTTCCCGTTCTTCCACAGCAGAAAGAAAAGCGGCAGGAGCACCGCCGCGAAAGTTCCGGCCGTCAATGGATGTTGGAACACGCCTTGCGAGCGAATCCTGCCCTCGCGCATTTCAGGAATTGGGGCGACTCCTCCGAGGAGCCCGAAGACGTTCACCCGGGTCAATTGTTCCCCGACCATGGCAAGCGCCACAACCACGGTCACCCCGGCCACCCACTGCAAGGCCGTGTAGACATCTTCCTCGTCACGGATCAGCGCTCGCAACGCGAAGTAGCCGCAACCCCAGTCCATCAGAAACCCGAAGTCGGTGACCCATGCCTGGGACTGCATGTTGTACTGGACGACTAAGCCAAGCGCCTCGCAGAGAATACAGCCAAGGAACGCCCAGTCGACGAAATTGAATCCGCCGGCAATGGATTCCCGTCTCGACATCACCCTGACAGCGGCGCACAGAACGATGATCCGGGCCACCTGCCAGTGCGTTCCGCCGATGACGATCTGTTGACCCATGGGGATCAGGAAGACGCTGATCAACACCGGGGCAACCGCATATTTCCTGGGCAAAGCAAAGATCAGCGCAATGGCAAGAAGCATTGCGAGCAGCACAACCGGGTGCAGGACGGTTGCTGTTGCGCCGCCTCCTAAGTAGTGGCTGCTATCGGGCATGGAACAGGATCTTGCGTTGGTTTTTCTTCGGGCGCACGTTTCGCGCCCTGCTGCCGACGCTCATCGTTGATAGCGCGTTGGCCACGCGGGTTGCAACTGCGTGGGAAGGTACGTTGAGCAGAGCAAGCCAATGGACTTCGCGAGCGATATCGCCCTTTTGGAATGCGTCATGGAGCGCCCCAGTTGCCGGCGAGCGTCGGCGGTATTGCGCACGCCCATCAGGTATTTGGCATAGACCCGCCGATGGGAGGAAAACAGAGACTTGAAGGCTTCGAGAAACTCGGGGGACGCAAATTCGGTGTAGTGTCCTTCGAGAAGTTCGAAAGCGCGCACTCTGGCGGCAAGACCGGCAACTCGTTTGCTCGAGAGCGACCCCGACCTGACCCGGTAGGCAGCCAGCGGGGTTGCGCAGTAGATCGCCGGTCCGAGAAGGCAAAGAAGAGCCGTGCAGTAAAAATCTTCGGCGCCGTCGGCCTGGAAGGGTGTTCCGCCAATCCGAGCCAGGACTTCCCGTGGCACACAGCAAAAGCTATAGGAGCTAAAGGGGCCGGTCTCCTGGTTGTAACGCTGAAGAAAGGTCAACGCAGGAATCTCGTCACTGGGACAGTCCGGGAGGCTGGAAGGCCAGCTATGAGCGTCGTCTTCGTAGAAGTTCTCGTGCCCAATGAAAAACAGGGCGGCATGAGGATACTTGCAAAATAGTTCGAATTGTACTTCCAGGTATCGAGGGTGCCAGAGGTCGTCGGAATCCAGGAAAGCGAGGAGGCTGCCATTCGCCCTCGCGCACAAGAAGTTTCTCGCGCTCGAGAGTCCGCCGTTTTTCTGCCGGAAGACGATAATGGCGTCACCGTATGAATCCAGAATCGCGGAAGTTTCATCCGTGCTCCCGTCGTCCATGACGAGAATCTCATCCGGGCGCAGCGTTTGAGCTAACACCGAGTCGAGCGTGGCACGCATGGTTCCGGCGCAGTTGTATGCCGGAATGATGACGCTGATTTTCACCGAGCGGACTCCCCGGCAGAAACGTCCGCGCCCGCGATTGCGCGCTCACGAACAGCAGGTGAGAAACTCACGCGGACAACTCGCCGGCCTTGCGGCACTCAGCCCCCACGCAGTCCGGCTTCTTCAGAACCGCGTGCATGATCTCGCCCGGACCGGCCATCGCTACCAACTTGTCCAACACCGGCAACATAGTCAGCTTGAACGCCTTGCGCATCGCCCTCCACGGAAGGCTCCGGGGCCCGGCGTATGCCGGCGGCACCCGCGAAACACCCAGTTTTCGCAAAATGGCGTCGTTGAAATATCTTGCGCTCATCGGAATGAACGGCTCACGGTGGGTGCTGATTTCGACCTCGTCAAACCCCACCGATTGCGCCAACTGACGGAGCGCCACCGGGGAGAAATGATAGAGGTGCCGGGGCAGTTCGAGGGCATACCAGTAGGAACCAAACAACCGGGCCGCGCCGGAGTCGATATTCGGCAGGTAGGTGATGAAGATGCCGCCGGGCTTGAGCCATTCGCGAACTTTTTCGAGTACTTCGCGCGGCTGATACAGATGCTCGAGGACGTGAAAGCACGTGATCGCGTCAAAAGTGTCCGGCGCGTACGGCGCGTCCATGACATCGCCCACAAACATCTTCGCGCCGGTGTTCTCCTGCGCGCGCCTGGCCACAGTCTCGGAAATCTCCACCCCGTGGAGTTCCCATGGCCGGTCCTTCAGGGACGCCAGGAAACCGCCTGAACTGGCGCCCAGATCGAGAATGGCGCCGCCAGACTTATAGCGCAGCAGAACTTCTCGCGGCTTGCGCCAGCGCTTCGCTACGTCGGCTTCTCCGACCGCTGCGATCAGCGTGTCGTAGTCCGTCCCGTAGTGCTCAGCCATCTCATCGGGCGGTGGAGGGTTGTCCAACCAGACCAGAGAGCACGACGGGCAGCGGACCAGCCGGTACAGCTCCTGCCGGCCGTGAAACCGGTCTGGCGCGCGCAGCCAATCCTGCGGGGCGTTGCGCCGGCAGACGGTGCAGGTGCGCGGGCTGTGGCCGTTAGCGCTGCTCATTCGAACTCAGGACCTTCGCCGGATCCGTTTCCGGAAGTTCGCGGTCGGCGCGAACCCATTTGCCGACATTAGGATCATACCGTTTGACGAGCCTGGCCGGGTTACCCGCGATCACGCTGAACGGTGGAAAGCTCCGGGTGACCACCGCGTTCGCCGCCACCACGCTGTTTTGGCCCAGGGAGAGTTCCCCGCTCCCGCAGCAAACGACGGAACCATGCCCGAGCCAGCAGTTGCTTCCGATATCAATTCTCCCTCCCTCGGTGACGCCTTGTTCGCCGATGGGCACCAGAGGGTCGGTGTACTCGTGGTTGTGATCCATGATCAGGACGGACGGGGCCAGCAGGACGTCATCACCGAACGATATGTGGTTTCTGGCCGAGATGGTTGACCTTCGGCCGATTCTGCAGCCTCGGGCCAGCACGATTTTCGAGGCGTCGCCACCGGTCTCAGCCACGATGTTGAGCCAGACGTCTTTCCCGATAATGACCCCGTCGCCAAATTGTATGAACCTGGCAGCCGACCGGGAGATCTCCGACGAATAGTGAATGGAGACGCCCCGGCCGAATGCGGAGAATGGATATGTGCTTCGCCGCCACCATGTGCTGAGCTTCGTCGCCAGGCGGAAGAGGAGCGACAGCGGGTCCGGAAAAGGCGCGCCGGGAGCGTCCGCATCGCCCATCTCAGTCACCTGCTTGTCGCGCAATGAGAACTCCGTGGCGAGGCATGAAGGTGCCGAAAAGCGCCCGTCCCTCGGCTGCGGTGACCGCCCCGGTCCCCCGCAGTGAGGGCCAGGCCACCAGCAGGCAGGCCAAACCTATCTCCAGCAGCCTGATTGTCGCAAACGTGCGCCCCGCGGGATCGCCCGGCAGAGGCAGAAGCGACGCTGCCGCTCCCACTCCGAGAATCACCGCCGCGGCGGTTGCCAGCCGGGCCGCGTCGGGCAGCAGAGAACTGGCGCGGAAGAGATGGAAGGTGCGGGAAAGAGCAACCAGCATGAACACCATTCCAGCAAATTCAGTAACAGCCAGACCGCCCAGAACGCCGTAGAAGCCCAGTTTGCGGGCGAGAGCCACCACCGTCAGAATAACTGCGATTCGCAGGACCTGCCGAATGTTATCCAACAGCCCCTTCCCGGAAATCCTGTAAAGGACCAGCGCCAGCATGGAGAACGCCGAGAAGATGGCGGTCAGACAGACTAACCAGAACGCCACCCGGAAGGAAGGATCGGCCCGGCCAGTCCAGGCGTAAGCCATGGTGGTGCCGAACACGGCGATAAAACCCAGGGGTAGTGAAAGGCCCAGCGTCACTTTGAATGCCTTGGTCACCAGGGCCTGCATCTTCTGCGGCGACCCCGAGGCGAAGACCTTGGTGCCGCCAGACAATATCGACGGAAGGAACGCCTGCTGCAAAACTCCGGCGGAGGACGTGACGCGGGTTACCACCGCATAAACGCCCGCGGAGTTCGCCCCAAACGTTCGCAGAATGGCCACCGGCAGGAGCGACGCGTAGAGCACCTCGAGGAGATTGACAAGCTGGTAGCTTCCGGCGAATCGGAACAGCTCGTAGAGTACATCCCGGGTGACAAACCTGATTCCAATGCGGACCTGGGGAAGCACCCGCGAGGACGCGAAGTAACAACAACTTATGTAGATGAGCTCGGAGGTTCCCATCACCCCGGCCATGGCAAACAGGCCGCCGCCCAGGTGGAGCGCGACCACGATGCCGATGGCTTCGGCAATCGCCAGCACGGTGCTGACTTTCCGGACGAGATCGATGCGATGGCCTCCCGTGACAATGGATTCGAAGGCCGCGCCCACATTCGCCATCAGCATGATGAGCGCGAGCAGAGAAATGGCTCCGCCCGCGGAATTCAGGAGCTCGGACGGAACACCCGCTGCTTTCGCGATGCGGTGGGAAAACAAGGCGACGGGAATCAATCCGGCGACGGAAAGCACGAGCATGACGGCGCTGCCGGTGCTCAGGAGCTTGTTGGCTCGTTCGTAGTCGCCGTTACCGGTAGCTTCGGCGACATACTTCTGGAAGGCAGTCTTGACGCCAACGCTGCCGAAGCGCATGTAGTTGGCGGTCATCATGATGATGTTCCAGATGCCGTAGCCGCCCAGACCCAGGTAGTGAATTACAATCGGGACGGTGACGAATCGCGTGCCCACCTGGACGACGTTGGATACGACACCGAACAGCGTATTCTTGCCAATCGAGGCCGCGAGACCTCGATCCGCCACAGGGGTGTTGTTGCCTTCCGTATCCATAGTCGGTCAGTCGGAACTGAACCTGGCCAAGCTAATCAGGAGTGTTTCGGCGCGCCGGCGAAAAGGGGTCCCGGCGGAACCGCAGTCATCAGGAATGGTCTTTACGAGGGCGAACCCTCGTTGCTTCTTATTGGGGGGTCGCGGCCAGAGCCGTCGGCGGGACCAACACGCCGGACGTGGCGGACGAGAACTCATACGCCCCTATGTCCCAGGCCCCGGTGGGAGGCCGCACTCCCGGCGTGCGCGTGTCGCCGTCACTGGTGTCATCCTGCAGAGACGCCAGATATCCCGTGGCTATGCTGGTGAGATCGAGGCCCTGCCCGATCACTGGAGATCCCGACGACGGAACACCAACTGCGCTCAACAACGATGTGCTGTTCTGGATGGAGCTGGAATCGCAGTTGCAGGCGCTCTTCCAGGACGAAAACGATCCGGTGTACTTGCTGTTCCAAACGAAACAGTTCGATCCGTTTTGACAGGAAGGTCCGTAGAAGTTGTGGTTCGCCACGGTCACCGTGGAACTACTGATGCTGACCGGGTTGCCGCAGGGCGAGGCCGTATTGTTTTCAAACGACAATCCGGTGACCGGACCGATATTGAAACAGGCGGTGTTGTCGGTGGCGTTAGCTCCAACGATGGTGTTGTTGAATAGTTCGGTTACGCCGCTGACTCCCGAGAAAAGGCCAAACCAGCCATTCGTATTAACGATGGCCCCCGCCTGCACAACCATTACGTTGTTCCACCAGTAGCTGTTCGACATATTGGAGGGCGTGCTGCTGGATCCTCCTTCCACGAAGACGTACCCCGTCGGGCACGTTCCCCAGGCACCGTCGATCAGATTGTTATAAACGTAGATGCCGGACATGGAACTGCCAGCCGTCCCGAAGAAGTGCATGCCGTCGTCGTGGTAGCTGCATCCGCTGTCCGCCCAGTTGGAAACGTCGTGGATGTGGTTGCCGGAAATGACCAGGTTGGTGAACGAGTTGGCTCCGCTGGTGGCAAAAGCGATCCCGTGCCCTACGGCGTATATATTGTTATTCGATATGGTAACGTTGCTGTCGCCATTGTTGTAGAAATCGTCCAGGCACCATCCCGCGTCATGGAGCGTGTTGTTGGTGATGGTCCAGTTGGAGCCCTGCCAGCTGATACACCGAACGGTGGAGCTGTCGCCAAGCTTGCTGTCGCCGGTCGTCTGCACATATAAGTTCTGGATGGTCAGGTTTTCGATGGTGATGTAGCTGCCGCCGCCGACGATGCCTTCGGAGGCCGACTGATTGGCGAGGGCACTCCCGTTGGCGGTGTTCTGCAGGATGCCGTTGGTTCCGCCATTGACGGTGATGTAGCTGTGCGATCCCAAAGCCAGGCAACCGGAATAGGGACAAACCGGCTCACTGAGCTGCGCGCCGCTTTCAAACAGGATGGTGACGACGCCCGCGCTGGACCCGTTGCCCTGAACGCTGAGCACGGAGGTGATGGTCCCGCAAAGATGCACCGTGGTGCCCGGTCCGATTTGCGCCGCGCCGCTTCCCCAGTTCGAGCCGCTGTTGAAGAATGAATAGGCGAACGCGTTGGCGCAACTGCTTCCATTGGCGGATCCCGCCGCGCTCTGAGCAATGTAAATGTTCACGGCGCTGGCGTTCGCAGAACCGCAGGTTGCGCACAATCCCAGAAGCGCCACTGCAAGGCACGACAACTTTGTCAAGAATCTCATTAGCACTCCAGCTCTCCGGGTACCATATCGTCAGGTATTGGTGAGAACTCTAGTCTACCTTGCCTGGGTGAATTATGAACCGGTCCTGGCTAAGGATTTGAATCTACAGGGTTCTACAGAGTACGCCTTAAGGAAATCACTTGCGCCCGGAGATTAGCTTGGACGCATACTGGACCGCGTGCAGCCAGTCATAGCCGCCGTCCAGCTTGGCCGCAAAAAGGCGCGAATCGTCACAGGAATTCACCGGCAGCCGGCGCATAAAAAACTTGTCATCGGTCTGGCTGGCCCTCCCGATGCTCGTGGATACGCCGGTCTGGTAACCCGACTGCTGAAGGTGCCCGCGGAGCCTGGCGGTGAAGGCCCGGTCCGTCTCCGGAAAGGCGTAGGGATACGCGAAAGAGGTAACGGCGCCACCCAGCTCCTGCTCGATGTCCTCCCGGGATTGTTGAATCTCCCGCTGAACCTCTTCGTCCTTCAGAGTCTTGAGCTGGGGATGAGTCACCGTATGGGAACCGAATTCGACGCCCGCTTCGCGCAGTTCGCGGACCTGCCCCCAGGTCATGCAGTCCGCTCCCTTAAAGGTACGCGCCGTTTTCCCGATATAAGCCGTCGGCAGAAACATGGTGGCGCCAAGACCGTACCGGCTCAGGATCGGGAAGGCGTTCGTGTAGAAATCCTGAAAGCCGTCGTCGAAGGTAATGACTACCGGCCTCCCCTGGCCATTGCGAGGCGCGTCGAGCCACCCCACGGCTTCCTGCAGGCCGGGCGTCGAGTATCCGTTTTCGTGCAGGTGATGCATGTGCTGCGCGAAAACTTCGGGAGACGTAACCGTCCGGTAGTAAGGGTGAGCCCGCTCCTCCCGATTCGAGATGCTGTGATACATGAGTATCGGAAGGCGCGAACCCGGGGGGAATAAGGCCTTGAGTGGATGGAAGAAATAGCGGGTTGCGAGGTCGTCCGCCCGTGGCATCGCGCAATCAAGCCATGGTGGCCGCGGCAAACGCCATCGCTTCGCTGACGACCCTCTGCTGCTGACTCGCCTGTAGTTGCGGGAACATGGGCAACGACACGATCTCGGCTGCCGACCTTCTCGGCGACCGGGAAATCGCCCTCCGAATAGCCCAGCCCCTGATAGGCCTTCTGAAGGTGCAGCGGAATCGGGTAGTGGATTCCGGTGCCGATGCCCGCGGCGGCCAGGTGCTTCATGAGCTCTTCCCGGTCCTGCGACCCTGCACCACGAACAGGTGATAGACGGCCTTGCTCCACTCCGGCTCGTACGGCAAGCGCAATCGTTGCATCCGCTGTCCGCGAACAATTCCCGGTAGCGGGCCGCAGCCGCGCGGCGCCCCTCGGTCCACTCCGGGAGATGCTTCAGCTTGACCCGCAGAATGCCGGCCTGGATCGAATCCAGCCGGCCGTTGTAGCCTTCCATGTCGTGATAATACTTCTGGGCCTGGCCGTGGTCGCGAAGCATTCGCATTTTCTGCGCCAGCTCCGCGTCGTTCGTGGTCACCGCACCCGCTTCTCCGCAGGCGCCGAGGTTCTTGCCCGGATAAAAGCTGAATGCGGCGGCCCGGCCCATCGACCCGGCTTTGCACCAGCGGTTCTGCTTCTTCGAGAAATACTCCGCGCCGTGCGCCTGGCAGGCGTCTTCGATGACGATCAGGTCGTATTGCTCGGCGAGTTCGAGGATCGGGATCCATGTCCGCCATCTGGCCGTACAGGTGGACCGGGATGACTGCCGCTACGCGAGCTCTCGGTCTTCCTGTCGATCAGCGTCTCCGGTCTTCGAATCGAGGTCGCACCCGGCCTCGAGGTACTCGCGAAGCTTTTCCGGATCGAGGTTGTAAGTGGCTTCGTCGATGTCCACGAAGACCGGCCGCGCGCCCGCCTGCGAAATTGCCTCGGTGGTCGCGATGAAGGTGTTCGGAACGGTGACGACGGCGTCACCGGCGCCGATACCGGCGGCGATCAGCGCAAACCGCAGCGCATCCGTTCCACTGCCGACGCCCACGCAATGCGCGGCCTCGCAGTACCGCGCGAAATCCTGTCTCGAAGCCCTGCACCATCGGACCGCCGATGAAGCCGGCGGTCTCCAGGGCGGTGTTGAACACCTCGCACAGCTCTTCCTTCAACTCCGCGTGAGGAGTGACGAGGTCCAGAAATGGAATTTCGTTTGCGCTGCTCATTTCGCGCTCCCGACGGCCTCAGGCCACACTCCGCAAGACGCGCGCCGGATTGCCGGCGACCACCGTATTCGCCGGAACGTCCTTGGTGACGACGCTGCCGGCGCCCACCATGGCGTTCTCGCCGATGGTCACGTTGGCGAGAATCGTGGCGCCGGATCCGATGGAGGCGCCCTTCTTTACCAGCGTGGTTTCGACTTTCCAGTCCTGCTCGGTTTGCAACTCGCCGCTCCGGAGTGGTCGCGCGCGGATAGGTGTCGTTGATGAACGCCACGTTGTGCCCGATGAAGACGTTGTCTTCGATGGTCACGCCTTCGCAAACGAAGGTGTGGCTGGAGATCTTGCACCTCGCGCCGACCCGCGCGTTCTTCTGGATCTCGACGAACGCTCCGATCTTGGTCTCATCGCCGATTTCGCAGCCATAGAGGTTCACGAACTGCGCCAGCTTGACGTCCTTGCCGAGCTTGACGTCCGCCGCAATGCACCTGAAGTCGTTCACGCGTACACCGCCTCCCCCTTGCGCTTCAAGGATTCCTCGGCCGCTTCGAGCATTCGCACGATTCGCAAGCCCGCCAGGCCGTCGTTGATGGGCGGCTCGCCGCTATGGATGCACTCGCACGAAGTACGCCAGCTCGGCCTTCAGCGCTTCCGCCGCCTCGATCTTCGGCGCCCACATGTCGCCGGAGCGGTAGCTGACCAGCAGGTTGTAGACGCCCTTCGCGGTTGTTCATCTTGACGCCGCGGTCGTAGACCTTGATCTTCTCGTCCGCCTCGAGATCGTTCCACACCAGCATCTTCTTTTCTCCGCCGATCAGCGTGGTCCGAACCTTGACCGGCGAAAGCCAGTTCACATTGATGTGCGCGATGACGTTGTCCGGGAAGTAGGCCGTGAGATAGGCGACATCGGTCAGCCCGTTCAGGTGCTTCTCGCCGGTGGCGACGATCGCCTCGGGCCGCTCCCCAATCAGATAGTCGACGATGGACAAATCGTGAGGAGCAAGATCCCACAGCACGTTCACGTCATGCTGGAAAAGACCCAGGTTCACGCGGGTGGAGTCGTAGTAGTAGAGCTTGCCCAGCGTGTTGTCATCGATCAGCTGGCGAATCTTCTTCACGGCGCCGGTGAACAGGAACGTATGGTCCACCATGATTTGAAGATTCTTTTGTTCCGCCAGATCGATCAGTTGCTCGGCCTGGGCGGACGTGGACGTGAATGGCTTCTCGACGAAAACGTGCTTCCCGTTGTCTAAGCGCGCTCTTGGCCAGCTCAAAATGAGTCCAGACCGGAGTGATCACCGCGATCGCGTCGATATCCGGAGACGTCAGGAGCTCCGAACAGTCGGTCGGTCACGCGAATGCCGGGGTAAGCCTGCTTGGCCCGGCGCAAGGCGGTCTCGTTCTGGTCGCAGATTGCAACGACCTGCGCCGAATCAAGACCGTGCAGATTACGGACTATGTTGGGTCCCCAATATCCGTAACCGATAACGCCAAATCGAATCATGCCTCGATATCCTCTCCGTCTAAATTAATAAGCGCCGTCGCCGGCAACCACCGCGCGCGGCGTCTGTAACAAAATCTTCAGGTCCAGCCAAAACGACCACGACTTCGCGTATTGCAGGTCCAGCCGAACCATCTCATCAAAGGTGGTCCGGCTTCTCCCGGCAACCTGCCACAGCCCGGTGATTCCCGGCTTCACCCCCAGCAAGCGCCGCCGATGCCAGATGTCGTAGCTCTCGACTTCGTAGGGGATCGGCGGCCGCGGCCCGACCAGCGACATCTCTCCCCGCAGGACGTTGAGGAACTGCGGGATCTCATCGAAGCTGGTTTTTCGCAGGAATCCGCCGATCCGGGTGATGCGCGGGTCGTTCGTGAGCTTGTAGAACTTCCGATGCCCGCCCGGGGCATCTTTCAAATCCGCGGACGCCTGCGATCAAACTCTTCACGTACTCCCGATGAATGGCGTGATCGTTGTTCACGTACATGGAACGGAACTTCAGGAAAGTGAACTTGCGGCCGTATTGGCCCACTCGCTCCTGCCGGAAGAGAACGGGACCCTTCGAAGTCAGCTTGATCAAGGCCGCGATCAGCAGAAACAGCGGGCGATCCCAGAACGATCGCAGCAAAGGCTCCCGGCAATATCCACGCATCGCTTGACGAGCTGCGAGGCTTTTTTGGCGCGCACTGAGTCCGGATAAAGGATGGCCGCGGCGGAGCCGCTCTTGCTTCCGATATCCCAGTCCTCGGGGAAAACATAAAAGGAAAGTGTGACCTCGCCGAGTTCGCGCGCGGTCAGTTTGCTCTCCAGCAGACGCTGGATCTTGGCGACGAGGAGCATTCCCGATCGAAGCGCCGGGCGCCGCGCCGACCTCCGTGAAAATCACGCCGATGGACGATCCCTTCTCGTACCATCCCTTGATGTCGGTCTCGCGGGTGGAAAGTCGCCAGCGTCTCCGCAATCCGCTCGCACACTCCCTGCTTCTGCCCGCCCTTGATGAGGTTCCTCGCCTCCAGCAGCACAAAGACGAACGGCCGCCGCGACCGCTCCGTTCTCTTTTGCTCCAAATGGAGCCTGCGGACGAACGCCTCCTCAGTGAGAAATCCATAATCCGGAGTCGCATTAGGTACCATAGTGAACCTTAAGCCGGGTCAGAATTTCAGTGCGGACGAGGACGCGGCCGAGACGGCCGAGCGGGCCATCGGCTCCATCCAATCGCGTTCGATCTTCACCGCGACGGATCGCTTCAGAACGGTCAGTCCGACCGACCACGCGGCGCTCCTCATTGGCCTCGACGAGGATTCCTTCGAGACCTGCAACGGTCCGTTGAGAGACGGACGCGCTGCCCTGCTTCGACGAAGGGCCACGGCTCGACGCTGGCATCCGAGCGCGACGGCATGCTGGATCGCCAAGATTTCCTGCTCGTCCACCGGCTCGGGGGTCCTGCCCACGCCGACAATATGCATGACGCCAGGGATGGTCAGAAGAGAGAACCGTTCTTCGGGATTCAATCGGCAGAACAGGTAGCCAGGAAACAGCGGAACCTCCACCCACTTGGACCGGTCGGACCAGCGATGCCGGTACCGGTGCAGCGGGCAGAAAGTCCTCGAAGCCCTTGCCGCGGGCGGCGGCAGCAACCACTTTTTCGCATCGCGATTGCACGCGAACTGCAAACCACTGAGGCGTCATGGCCGAATCGCTTGTAGGGAGAGCGGAATCCAACTTGTTGAACTGGCTCGGGGAGTGGACTGGGTAGGCTACCGCCCCTTCAGTCCCATTTTTGGCGCTCCCCCGTGGAAGACCCGTTGAAAACCTATCTCCATTATATGCAGTTCCCGGGCCAAAGCATACCTCGCCTGGATCTGTCGGTGGCAGAATGACTTACGCGGTTGGCGGATTAAGGAATAGAGGTACTGGGACCGAATCTTGGGACTGGATGATGAGGATTTGAATTTTAAGACAAGCCGGGCCGCCGAAAAGCGCAAACACCCCGGCTGAAAGGCCGCCATCCAACGCACCGGGATCTTCCGTTGGACCAGCGATTTCCACAGGCCGAGCGAGGCAGATAGCAGAGTTACCGATGCTCCGTCGAGCGCGGCGCAGTTCGTCCGTATCTCATTGCAGGCATTCATGGGGCAAGCCGGAATGGGATCGCCACGATGGCATCGACCGGTATGGCGACTCCGTCGCGGAGCGCGGGCAGGAATTGCCACGACTGAACCTCGCCGGTGATCCGGCGCTCCGTCTCCGCGGTAACACCCTCGAGCGGCTTCACCGATTCGACGGTTCCATTCGCCGAGATGACTATGGACAGTACGGCCCTGGTGGTGACCGAGCCGCCGGCGAGTTGCTCTCCCACGATTTCCCTTTTGCGGAAAGGAAGGGGAGCCCTGATTCTGGGCGACTCGAACGATTTCTCGTTCCGCTCGCCGAACCACAGAACCCATTCGCCGGAGTAGCAAGGCAGGCGAGGAGCCGCCAGCGCGAGAACGTACACGTTGCGGCCGGCGAAGTGATTCTCGATCATCGCCGGAATCCGCCTTGCTCCGGCGCGCAAGGGCGCGGAGATGGACTGTATCCCGCTGGTGCCGGAGACGTCGCGGTAGAGGATCTCACGGGTGGGGGTGGCGACGGCGGTTCGGGTGGTCCCGGAGGAACCGGCCTCCGCCCCATTGACCCCGTGAATGGTCAGCCCGGGGACGTGCACGCCGTTTCCCCCCGCCGGACCGGTTCCGGAAACCGGGCCAGTCGAAAATTGCGCTTCGCGCGATCCCGGTGGAAGAGGCATGCTGCGATTAGGGGCGTCGAGCCCCACGACGGCGACGGGCGATTGGGACTGGGACAGCGCGCCCGCTCCCAGAGATGGCGGCGCCTGCAGGCCCGTATCTCCGGAACCGCGGGTGGAAGCTTCGGGTGGAGGCGGGACGAACGTTCGTGACGCGAGCGGGACGGCGGACATTGCCGAAAGCCCCTCCTGTATCGCCGGCGCGTCGGGCGCGACCAGAGTGGGAGCGTTCGGCACGGGCGTGGGTTCGCTCTTTGGCGGTGGGACGAAGCTCCTGGTGACGGGGATAGGAGACGGCGTTGCCGCCGCTTGCGAAATGGAAGGCGGAGGGACCTCAATCACGTTCCGGGTGGGCACGTCGTGGGTCAGCGTTTCCGGCGTTTTAGGCTGCCAAACCATTTGCCGCCTGCTGGCCGGTTTGGGCGATGACACGACGATGGTTTGCTCGGTGCGAACCTGCACGCGGGGCCGGTTGCGCACCGTTGACGGACTGGGCGACACCTCCGGCAAGGGTTGGGCAATGTGCCGCCAAATCAGTTTGGCCTCATTCGGCTGAATGTACGTTTCATAGATCGGGCGCGACGGCGGGACCAGCCGTTGTACGAAGAGAAATCCAAGAATGAGGACGGCGTGCAGACCGAGCGAAAAAACACCGGCAAGAAATTTCCTGCCGCGGCCTCCGGGCAAGGACCCCGGCTCGGTATCCGTCAGCTTCAAGCCCAACATCGCTTCTTGATACCTGTCACGCACGGATCCAGTGGAGCACCACGAAACCAGCATACATCCGCGCCGCGCTCAAACAGCCGCAATCCAGCGTAAACGGGACTCTTAGTTTAGTGAGTTGGTACTAGCAGGTCAGGGCGCGCCAACGGTTGGCGGGCCGGGGGTGATGGTGACCGTTTTGGATGAGGTTCCCCCGCCCCCGCGAGTCGCCAGAATCACCCCGGCGGCAATACCGGCGGCGGCGACGACACCGATGAATATCCAGCTCCGGTACCACGGTTTCTTGTGCTTACCCGTGAGCTCCTGCTGGTTCTGCGTATCGGTATTCAATTCGGAGATGAGCGCGCGGCCGTAACGGTCCCCGACGCGCGCCTCCACCGAGATTTGATAGGGGCCCGTTTCACGGTTCGGAACAAACCCGACCGCCGCCTGACCGTCGGAGTTGCTGGAAACGGTGGCCGTATGCTGGCCATCGGCAAACTGTCCGCCAGCGCCGGTGGCGGGCGCCGTGAAGGTGACTTTGGCGTCGCTGACGGGAAACTGGTTGTTATCTCTGATCTCCACCACAATGGCAGGGGTAGGATTCGAGGGCAGGTAATTGACCGCATTCTGTCCCCGCAATATGAACACATTCAGCGTCCGGGATTGCGGCGGCGCGGCGTTCGCCGGAACTGCTGTCTGTCCGTAGACGGGCGAGAGCGCGATAAGAACGCTCATGATGCCCGCCAGCTCCGATTGAACGCAACGACAGGGAGAAGGCCATCTCATCTTGTGCAGGGACGAGTATACCACGCGGTCTGGCCGCCGCGCTGACACCGCTGGCGGCCTTTACGGCGCCGGCGCCAGCGGCACAAACCGGCTCCCCAGTACCTTCAGGCCGTACGGCATGGACCCTTCGTGGACCCCTCGCGAGGCATTGACGGATGCCAGGCTGCATGTTAAGCTGAGCTAGCGGATGAAGTAACTCAGCTCGTTGGCCAAAGTGGCCCCGGGTGTGCTATTTAGAACGAAATCGGAGTTGGGTTGTTCTGAGCGGGTCTGCTCCGCCCATGGTCCCAGTCCCAGAGCTCGTGCATATTTCCTTCGTATATCGGAAGAGAAGTATTCGGCGATTGGGTGAATTGCGCAAACGACGCCCATTTACGTCGCGCGCGCGCCTCTTTTACGGAACTAACGGAAATTCCTGAAATATCATGATGCCATTTCTCAGATTGTGCCTCGCCTTCACCGCATTATCTCTCACCCTTGCCGTTGGCCAGGAGCCCCAGCAGAATCCGGTGCCGGGCCAGGGTCCCGCCGGGACGGAGGGCGCGGCTCCCGAGCCCACCCTGGCCCTGCGGCCCAATTACGTCCTCGGAGCGGGCGACCAGATCATTATTCGAGCCGTCGAAGTCACGGAAATCGGCGAGAGCCCTTACCTGATCGACGCCGATGGAAATCTGGATCTTCCATTGCTTGGACGCGTGAAGGCGGGAGGCCTGACGGTTGCGCAGCTCGAGGCCACTCTGGTGGAGTTACTCCGCAAGTACGTGCAGCAGCCCCGGGTGAACATTACCGTGGTCCAGTTCCGGCGTGAGCCGGTATTTGTGGTCGGAGCGTTCAAGAATCCGGGCATATATCCTCTGGAGGGACACCAGACCCTGGTCGAAATGATCGCCTCGGTGGGTGGGTTGGACAAGGACGCGAGCCGCAGAATCAAAATCACCCGGCGCACGGAGTTCGGAGCCATTCCGCTGCCCAACGCCGTGACGTCTCCGGATGGAACAACCACCAGCGTGTCGATTTCGCTGGACAATCTTCAGCAAAATATCAATCCGGCCGAGGACGTCGTTCTGCAGCCGTATGACATCATTTCGGTGGAGCGCGCGGAACTGGTTTACATCATCTTCGAAGTGGGCCGCGCGGCCGGCGTCGAGCTGGGCGAGAGACAGTCGCTTTCGGTAATTCAGTTGCTGTCGATGGCTGGTGGACTGGAAACGACCGGGGGAGGAGCTGCCGCGGCGAGCTCCAGCCTGGGCCCGAACCCGGATCTGGAAGGCGCCAGGGTACTGCGGCCCGTGGTGAACAGTTCCACGCGCGCGGCGATTCCCGTGAACATAAAGCGCATTCTCGAGGGGAAGGATGCCGACTTTCCTCTGTTCGCCAACGATCTGCTGTATATTCCCAAAGGTCCCCATCACCTGGGCCGCGATCTCCTGATCACGGTGCCGGTGATCCTGGGCATCGTGTCGACAGCCGCGTTCATCGCGTACCGCTAACCGGCTGCCGGATACTGCCCGAAAACCGCTTGTTACACGCGCGGCTCGGAAACGTAGCTACGTGTTTGCAGGTGGTTACCGAACCGCGACGGTGACGGAGCGGGGACCAGATAGCCTTTTTCAGTATCCTGCTACGGCTGCACGCTTGCCGAGACGGCGTTGGATGTTCCCTGGCCGTTGGTCGCGGTTACCGATACGGATGCTATGGCGCTCAATGGAGACGTCACGGTGGAGCTCGACGCCGCAAACGAAAACGGCACGGTGACCAGGAACTGCCCGCCGAACGCCTGGGACCCGGAGTTGTAGAACCAGGCTCCGGCGTCCCCGCTCACATCCACCGTGAAGGAACTGGAGGACAGGGTGAACCCGCTCGCGGCGGTGAACTGGAATGCCAGACTGGTCAGCGCGCGCGACGTTGCGTAGCCGAGTATCGAAAGCGTAAGGCTATTCGCGGTGGCGGCCGAAGCCTGCACCGAGAGCAACTGCGGAGCGGACGACGCCACGCTCACCTGCAGCGATGCCGGACTCGCGGGAGTGACGTTGGCGCCCGCCGCGGTCACAAACGTGGGAGTGACCGCGATGGCCGAGGCCACCGTGCCGGTCTGGAAGCTGATCTGGCTTCCCCCCGTGGTGAATGTAGCGCTGGTGGAATTCGCCGGGATGGCGAAGGCCACTTGCCGCCCACCCGTGGAAAATTGCACGGCCGGATCGGCGGGCAACGGATCGGCATCCACGGTAAGGGTAAGCGTCCCCGTGAGAGCCAACGGGTAGGGCTGCGAAAGAGCGAGACTTACGGTTTGCTGCGACGCGGCCGGAACGGCTCCGGACGGGCCCGACAACTGGTACGCGGGAAGCGCGGGCAGCGCCCCTCCCGTGCCGCTCAACGCAAAAGAGGTGCCATTGATGATCAGGCTTGCGGTGGTTACTCCGGTGGCCAGCGGAGCGAAATCGATGCCAAAGCCGAGAACGCCCGCGGGCGCGATAGTGGCCGGCAGGGATGGAAGAGTATCCAGGGTGAAGACGCTCGAGTTCGCCACGGCGATATCGCTCACGACGGCAGCGCTGGTGCCGGTATTGTGAATCGTAAAAACCGCTCGCTCCGTGCTACCGGGCGTCACCGGGCTCAACGCCACCGCACCGCCCGCGGGCACCGTCTGATCGGAGGTTCCGATCAGGTAATCGTAGGTCAACTGCGAACCGATTCCATTCCCGTCCAGTTCCCACTGATCGGCGTTGATGGCCACGTGGCCGGCAAGCGGGCCGGTGGTGGTTGGATCGAACGCGAACGTCAGCAGCAGCGAACCCGCCGCCGGCACCTGCACCGGCAGAAGCGGCACGTTAACCGCGGCCAGTGGGCCGTTCAGCGCGATGCTGCTGATGGTGCCCGCCGTGACAGCCGGATTCTGCACATTGATCGAGAAGAGCGTGGACGAGCCCACGGCGGTGTCGGGCAGCGACAGCATCGTTCCGGGCTTAATGGTGGTGGTGGACGTTCCCACGATCAATTGATACGTGAACGCGGGAGCGGTTGTGGTCTGGCTGAAGCCGGGCAACGCGAAAAGAGCCAGCGAGGCCAGGGCGAGCAATCGATTACGCGTGGCCATTAGTTGGTTCCCCCGGCAGGGACGAAAAAGACCGAGGGCGAGGACCCTGGCGAGAGCAGGTAGGTGGTATCGTTCGCACCGGAGCGCGTTCGCAGAATTACCTGCCGGCAGGAGGAGACGCAGGCGGTCATGGACGGCGTGAACGGCAACTTCTGCTCCAGAGTCACGTTCTCGGTCGCTTCATCGACTATGCGCATGAGCGCGTCGCGCCCGCTGAATGCGTACAAATGTCCATCGCTGCCTCCGAAGAGACCCACGGCGTCGCGAAACGAAGCGCCGGACAGAACCTCGACGTGTCCCGATGCCGTACCCGCGACCGCCAGCGCGTCCAGACGATCGTCGGCGAACCACACGGTCTGTTCATCGCTGGAAAATGCCGCGGCCACCGGATCGAGCAAACCCGCAAATTGCAGGGGCGATTCGCCGGCGCGAAGCAGGTACGCGTTGCCCGCCGGCAACTGAGGCAGACGCGCCCGCGAGATGCCCCGAGGCATGGCTGTAATCGCGACGATGTTGCGAGCCCCGGCTCCCGCGACCATGCGGACCATCGTTCCTTCCAGAGCGGAAACATCCAGGGATCCGGCCGGGGTCAGTTGCAGATTGCCCGCACCGGTATACAGCGTAATCTGCCGGTCCGCTGAACGATGAATCGCGAGAACGGCGGAATCGGACGACCAGGCCAGCAGATCGGCCGCGGCGGCATTGAGCCCGGTGGCCGCCGTCCGCACCGATGTTGCGGTAAACGTTGCCAGGTAGAGCTGGCCCTTGCTCACATAGGCGGCTACGCTGTTGTCGGCGGCAATGGCGGCGGCCTGTACGCCGGTGATCAGGGGCACTCCAAAACTGGCCGCTCCCGGGGTGCCGGCCATCCTGCGCAGGCTGCTGGTTGGCGGATCATAGATGTATCCCAGGGTGGGACCCTGCCATGTGGACACGGACGCCGCCGGCAGACTTGCCAGGGTGCCGATGGTCGCAATAGCGATGAACGCAATCTTCTTACGTGGCAATCGGTTACCTTACCCCCGTGGCTCCGTTTCGGAAAGCACGGGCGTCATCTGAAAGATCACAACTTTTATAGTATATAGCAGTGCTGCGCGAGGACGCTCACCAATGTGGGCGCGATGTAAGGACGGGGATTGATTGTACTCGCCGAAGCGGTCAGGTTATCCGCCAGGATTCGGCCTGAAGGTGATCAGGGATCCGGCGTTCGGGGCAGTAAAGCCAGCGAAACTTGAAGTGAAGGTTCCAGTGGCCGCGCCGGCGGTCGCCTGCGCCATGTATTCGTCGGCCGTGTCAACGTCTCCCCCGCCGTCTTCCGTGGTCAGAGTAAAGCCGCTGCCGGCAGTGAACCAACCGCTTGGCAATCCGTCTCCAACCAAAACTCCGGCCATTATGTAAAAACAGCCGTTCACAGTGGTGGTGATGGGTCCTGCCGCAGGCGTGTTCGTGTTGTCGTTGGTCCCCGGAACCGTCTGATCGAAAGCCCCGGGGGTCAATTCAAATAATCCTGCCGACCCATTTGCGCCACTGCTGAACGAAATCGTAACCGTATTGGAGCCGGTGAACGGTTTCAAACTCTGCACGTAGGCGAACTGGCTGTAGCAAAAGCCGCCGCCGCCTAAATCTTCACTGGCGAGACTCCCCGCGGAGACGATGTAGGTGTTTCCAGAAACGTCCGCCACTCCGGTGATGGTGCCGGACGGGCCACACCATTGCATGGCTACAACACCCAGATCTCCAGCGGTATTGTTCGTAAACGCTATGGTGTAAGTCGCTTCTGCACCACCTTGATAGGCACCTTGAACGGCCTGGACCAGCGTAACCGGCCCCCCAGCCCGGTTGCCCATCAGGATCGGCGAAAGGATCTGCCCCGACGCGGAGGCAGCGATAAACAGGACGAGCAGTAAGTGTTTCACTTAGTTGTTAGTCCACACTTAGTTGTTAGTCCACGTGCCCACGTACGCCCCCACGATGTAGTGGGTGGAATCGCGTCCGATGATGCAGATCTTATCCCCTACCGCACCGCCGGAGAACATGGTCGCGGCGGCGGTCCCGTACCCTGTGCGCGCGGTGGTTTCGTAGAAGTCCCCCGCGGGCAGCGCCGCCAACGTGATGACCGTCGACACGTTGTCATCGTTCAGGACGCAGAACTCGTTGCCCGCCGCCGGGGCCGGGATGTCCACCGTGCAGGTGGTGGTACAGACGACGATTCCGCTTGTTGTGGCGTTGAGCGAAGTCACCGTGCCGGAACCCGTCGAGAGACTGACGAGCTCTCCGGTAGCGCCAGTGGCGCCGGTTACACCGGTTGCACCAGTGAAGCCGGTGAAGCCAGTGGCTCCGATCATGCCGGTTGCGCCGGTTGCGCCAGAAGCACCTGTCGCGCCAGTAGCACCCGTGGCGCCGGTAGCTCCCGTGGCGCCGGTTGCGCCAGTCGCGCCCGCCGCACCAGTATTGCCCTGGGCACCGGTATTGCCTGCTGCACCGGTGTTGCCCTGGGCACCGGTATTGCCCACTGCGCCCGTATTGCCTTGAGCGCCGGTAGCGCCTGCTGCGCCAGTAGTGCCTTGTGCACCGGTAGCACCAGTAGCACCGCTGGCACCCGTTGCGCCTGTTGCACCCGTTGCGCCGGTGATGCCCGTCGCGCCGGTGGCACCGGTTGCGCCAGTTACACCGGTCGCGCCCGTCGCACCGGTGACGCCAGTTACGCCAGTTACGCCTGTTGCACCCGTCGCGCCAGTTACACCCGTCGCGCCAGTGGCGCCAGTTACACCCGTATCACCCGTGACGCCCGTAGCTCCGGTCGCGCCGGTTACCCCGGTGGCACCCGTCGCACCGGTCGGCCCGACGATCGCGGTGGCATCAATAAAATATCCGTTGCAATCGATCACCAGGTTGGCGTTGTTCGTGGACAGCACGTCGATGCCGCCATCGGTGGCGCCCCCAGGGATGATCGCCGAAGCGTCCACATCGCCACCGTTGAGAGCGTTCAGAATCGACGTCCCCGGATACGTGGTGTCATCCTGCCAGGCCGCCATGTAGTTGACCGGCTGTCCGGCTGGAGTGATGGAGATGAATTGCAGGGAATATGCCGCAGCCATGGGAATAGGACAGGCTGAGTTGGGAATTACAAACGTCCGCGTCGCCTCGGCAACCAGCGAGGGCGGGCCAAAGCCGGCTGGTAAACCCGAACCGGTGGCCCGCGTATCCACGACGCGGCAAGGCGTGATGGAGACGAAGACCAGCCCCGAAGGGCCGCCGTCCGGGGTGGTCGCCACCTGCGCATGCGAACCAACCTGACGCCCCTCCATGCTGCTCAGAGGCGGCACAGTCCAATTCTTCAAAGGTATTTGTTCGGGTTCTTCGGCCTGCTGGCCAAACATCGCCGGCGCCAAAGCCAAGACCGCGGCTATCGCCGCGCCGCGCGCCCAACTGGAAGCAAATCGCGCTGAAGCAAATTTCGGGAACGTGAAACGTTGATCATCAGGGTTCATACGGCCACGCTCTCCTCGGTGGTTGTGACCATAATACGCGAACTGCACTTCTGCATACAAGACAAGAATTTGCAATTTTAGATATTGCCAACGTCACTGCAAAGTAGTATGTCCTGTTCAGGCAAAGTAGTAGTAATCTCCTATTGACGGGGTCTCTCCTGGATCGTGAACGCAAGCTAGCTGCTGTGGATGTGGGAAAGTTGCCAATGACTCAGTTCAAACGAGTCCGGCGCGAGAAGTCCTCGCTGTATCGTCTGCTCTTATGCTTCGCATTCGCCAGCCTTCTGCTGCCGGCTCAGGTGAGTTACTCGATTGGATCCGGCGCGGCGGTGCCGGACAGCACATTGCTGTTCAACATTAGTATCACCGGGGGAACTAAACCCGCGGCGCTTCAATGGACGCTGGATTACTATCTGGCGAACGTCCCCGGAATCACCGTCACGACAGGACCGGCGGCAACGGCCGCGGGCAAGAGTGTTTCCTGTTCGAACCTGCCTGGCAGTGTGACCTGCATTGTCGCCGGTCCGAACAATACGGGGATTGCGGATGGGGTGGTTGCTCAGGCCATCGTGCAGATCGCGGCGAGCGCGACCCATGCCAGCACCCCGCTGCAGTTACGAGGCACGGTTTCGTCCGTCGGAAGCGGGAGCGGCGTTCCCTCCAACGGATCAGACGGCGAGTTGATGATCGCCGATATGCCGCCCGCCCAGCGTTTCATTCCCATGACCCCCTGCCGGGTGATGGACACGCGGAACCCGGCGGGACCGCTGGGAGGCCCGGCCATCGCGGGCGGGACCACGCGGAGCTTCGCCCTGCCCAGCAGCACCAATTGCAGCATTCCCGCCAACGCGGCGGCTTATTCGCTGAACGTGGCTACGGTGCCGCGGGACTTCCTGGATTACCTCACCGTATGGCCCAGCGGGCAGCCTCAACCATTGGTGGCCACGCTGACGTCCCCGGACGGGCGCACCAGATCCACCGGCGCCGTTATTCCGGCAGGCGCCAGCGGCGCCATCAGCGTATATGCCACCAACACCACTGACGTGGTTCTGGACATCAACGGCTACTTCGTGCCGGCCACGACACCGTCGGCCCTGGCCTACTACCCGCTGGCTCCTTGCCGCGTGGCCGACACCCGCAACGCGGACGGGCCGTTGGGTGGACCGTATCTGGCGGCGGAAAGCGTGCGCAATTTCCCCATGCTGGACGCCACCAGTTGTAACATTCCATCCACGGCGCGAGCGTACGCGGTGAATCTGGCGGTGGTGCCGCGCGGCGGACCGATGGGTTATCTGACGGCATGGCCCAGCGGGCAGTCCCAGCCGGTGGTGGCCACGTTGAACGACCCCACGGGAACCATCCTTTCCAACGCGGCCATCGTGCCCGCGGGCAATGGCGGGCAGATTGACGTGTACGTCACCAACGACACCGATCTGGTGATCGACGTTGACGGCTACTTCGCGCCGCCGGATACGGCGGGGTTGTCGTTGTACACTCTGACTCCTTGCCGGGCGCTGGACACGCGGCTGCCGGCGGGGAGCCCTCCATTCAACAAGACCCTGAACGCTAGCGTGGTGGACAACGGATGCGGCGTGCCGGGCAGCGCGCGCGCGTATATTTTCAACGCCACTCTGGTGCCGGTGGAGCCGGTGGGCTATCTGACGCTGTGGCCACAGGGGCTGACGCAGCCGCTGGTGGCCAATGTGAATGATTCCGACGGAACCATCACCGGGAACATGGCGGTGGTGCCCACCAGCAATGGATTCGTCAGCGCTTTCGTTACTAATCCCACGTATCTGGTGTTGGATCTCTTCGCGTATTTCGCGCCGTAATCAGGCACTGTCGCCGTAGATTCCCCGGACAAACCGCAGCGCTTCCCGCAGCGCGGGCAAGGGCGGGTCCCCGGCTCTCATTTCCAGCGCGACCCATTGCTCGTAGTGAACGCTCCGCAGCGCCGCCGCTGCTTCCTGGTGGGACGCCAGCGGATTTGAGAAGGCCCCGAGGTTCGGTTCGCTGGCGTGGAAGTGCCGAAGGATATCGGCGTGGCTGCGAATTGCCTGCGCCGTGTCCTCGCCGGCGAGGCGCAGACACGCCGAGTCCAAATGGAGACGGAAGCCCTGGGAGCCAACCGCGCGCACCAGCCGGGCCGCAGTCTCGCCGTCGGTGGCAAAGTTGCACTTGTAGTCGACGGGATTGGCCTCGAATCCAATCCAGACGCCACGCGCCAAACAATACTCGCCCACCCGCGCAAAGAATTCGGATGCAACCGCGAACGCCTGCGCTTCTGTCAGGGGGCCGCGATCACGGTTCCGGGGCGCGCCAAACACCATGCATCCTGCGCCCAGATCGGCGGCCAGATCGGCGCACCGGCGAAGATGTTCCTCCATCGCCTGGCGGACTTCGTCCGATCCAAAGAGGATCAACTCCGGTTTCTGAAAGAGGATTGATTGCAGCGAAGAAATCCGCAGGCCGCTCGATTCCACCATGCGGCGAAACTCGCGAGTGCTCGCTGGATGGATGCCCTGCCATTGCGGCCACACACGTGTTGGGGCGACCTCAATGCCGCCGATGCCGCTCTCCACCAGCAGGTCGAAGACAGCGGCGTCGAGTTCGGCCGGCCAGGCGATGTTGGAGACGGCTAATTTCATGCCGCTGTCACGAACTCGCCCAAGTCGGCGAGCACCTGTTCCGCTCCCGCCAGATAAGGCGGGGCCGCGCCAAACTCGCGGCTATGGAGCGTTTGAATGTCGTAGTGCGCTGCGGGGACCGGGTTCGCTCCCACCAGCTTGCCGGGAAAGAATCGATTTATGATTTCACTCGTCGCGATCGGCTCGGTGACGAAGTTGATCAAACGAATTCCCGTCGCTTCGAGGCGCCGCAGATCCTGCCAGAGCCGGGACACGTTGTAGTACTGAAATGAGCTGGCGGGTTGAATCATGTCCAGGCAGTTGTCGTGGAGCAGATCGTAAATCACGTTTTTCTTCAAACCGGGCCCGAATACTCCGGCGATCCGCACGATGATGGTGTTGTCGAAACGATTCTGGATGGCCTCTTCGAAGTGCAGCCGGTTGACGCCGTATGCATGATTTGGCCGGGAATGACAATCGAAGCTCTCGTCCACGCCGGAGCTGACCGGATAGACGTCCACCGTTGACAGCACCACCACCTTTCGCGCCCGCACGTGCGCGAGATCGGCGAGGAGGCTGTCGATGCGCGCGCGATCCTCCTCCGCGTTCTTATTCGCCCACCACTTGACGGCGCTTACGCCCGCCGAGATGAGCAGGTCGAACTCCTGGCCGCGAATGCCGGCGATGTTCTTCGAATTGAAATTTTCGTCGAACGCGAATTGCCGTGCGAGGTTGCTTCCAATGAAGCCGGTGTATCCGATGAGAGCGGTGCGCATGCGTTCAAACGGTCCAATGATACATCAGGTGATACGTCACGCCGATGGCGGATCAGACGTCGCCATCAGGCGTCGCCTCCGCCACAACAAACCCGCGGCACCGATAAGCACGGCCAGCAGACAAAACGGTATTTCCGAAGGACGCAGCACGAAGGCGCGGCTGAGGAGGTGCTCGGTGCCGCGCAGGGGCGTGTGGATGGGGCGCCATGGAAAGAAAAACCGGGCGCACGTGAACGGGATCAGCAACATCACGCCAACGCCGCCGTCGGTCATGGCGTCGAGAAGCGGATGAGTGACCATGCACGCCGCCCATAAGAGCCACAATCGGGCAAACGCGCGTCGTGAATACCGTAGCGCCACCATTCCCGCCAGAGCCGCCGCAACCAGAATCAGAAAAAACGGCGAGTGGAAGAGTCCGCGATGAGAGAGGATGCTTTCCGGTTGAATTCCAAAAGCGCGCCTCCCCCCCAAATCGAGGTCCGGAGCGGCCGCCAGCAGACCGGAGGCAAGAACGATTTTCCACGGCGGCAGGACCTCAGCCACCACGCGCCAGCGGAGGGCCGGCAGCGCTATGGCGGATCCAATGATGAAGTGAGCCGTTGCGGAGGCCATGGTAAGAATGGAGCCGATCCGGTTCGACTAAGCCTTCTTCTTTCCGGCGGCCGGCTTGGGCTTGAGTGACGCGACGTATTCGTAATTGCAGTCGAAGAATTTCTTCAATTCCCGCGTCGCCGAAAGCAACGCGCCGGGAACCTCGACGTACTCCGGCTGGACCTTTCCGTAGGCCTGACACAACCTGGCCTTATACTTCCGGAGAAACGCCTCTCTCTCTCCAGCCGGCAGCCGCAGCGCCATCTTGCCCTCTTTGCTGAGGCAGCTGAACATATGCCCGTTCAACGAGGTATAGGGGACAGCCGCGCCCTTTCGCTCAACTTTCGGATTGGTGGCAACAAGCTTTTCGTGGAGCTCGAGTCTGCCTGAGGGCGCGGCGCGTGATGCTGGCTTGGCCACGCGCCGGCTACTTCTTCTGCAACGCAGCCAGTTCAGCGAGAACGTCGTCGCTGTGGTGCGTCGGATCGACGCCGGTCCAGACTTTGGCGATGGCGCCCTGGGGATCGATCAGGAAGGTGTTTCGCATGGCGAAACCAGGGGGGTTCTTGAACGAGCCGTAGGCGTCCACCACTTTGTGATCGGGATCGGACAGCAGATGGAACGTGAGGCTTTCCTTCGTGCAGAACTCGGTGTGGCTTTCGGTGGAATCCACGCTGACGCCAAGGATGACCGCGTTCGCATCAGTGTACTTCTGAAGATCACGCTGAAAGTTGTGCGCTTCGATGGTGCAGCCTCTGGTCATGTCCTTCGGGTAGAAATACAGCACAATCCACTTGCCGGCAAAATCCGAAAGTTGAACGGTTTTACCGTCCTGCGCCGGAAGGCTTACCGCGGGCGCCGCGTCGCCTTCCTTTGGCACGTCGGCCGCCGCAAGCCCTTGCGGAAACAGAAGCAGCGCGGCCAGCGGAGTGCAGAGCGCAGCAACGGAGATGGATCTTATCATCGCTCCTCCAGATCTGAGGTGAAGGATAACACGATCCAGTCAGCTGAGGCGTGGCAGAATACTGAAAAGGGCACTTCGTTTTCCGCTCCGTCACCGTCGCGGTTCGGTAAGAGCATTGCAAACCTCATTACGAGATCTAAACGACGCGCTCGCGCATTACCGGAAGGCGGTCGAGCTGGAGCCGGACAACGCCGCGGCCCGCGCGAGCCTGGCCAACGCGCTACGGAGCGGCGGCGAGTTCCACGAAGCCATCACCCACTACCGCAAGGCGCTCGCGATCGACGGCACAAACGCGGCCATCCACAACAACCTGGGAGGGGCCATACTGTGCGCCCAGGGCAGCCTGGACGACGCCATAGCCTGCTTCGAGCAAGCGCTCGCCATCAAACCGGACTATGCCGAAGCCCACTACAATCTGGGCAACGTTTTCCGGATTCAAGGCCAGCTTGACCAGGCCATCGCGCACTACGAACAGGCTCTCGCCTTCCAGCCTGGCTCCGCGGACATTCACAATACCCTCGCGCATGCCCTTCGCGACCAGGGCAGGCTCGACAACGCAATAGCGTGCTTTCAGCGCGCCCTCGCCCTTCGGCCGGATGGTAGCGATATCCACTACCATCTGGGAAACGTCTTTAGCGACCAGGGCAAGCTCACCGAAGCCCTGGCCTGCTATGAACGGGCTCTGGCACTCCGGCCGGATTACGCCGACGCCCACACGAATCTGATCGTCACGCTGATGGAGCAGGGCCGGCTCGACGATGCCCTCGCGTGCTGCGAACGGGCTCTCGCTTTCAACCCGGACTCCGCCGATGCCCATCTCTGCGAGGCCCATATCCGGCTGCTTACCGGGGACTTCGCGAACGGCTGGCGCGAATACGAGTGGCGGTGGGGCGTCAAGGAAGCGAAGCCGCACGCGCTCGCATCGCCGATGTGGGCCGGCCAACCGGTTCCCGGAAAGACGATCCTCTTGCATTGTGAGCAGGGGCTGGGAGACAGCATCCAGTTCGTCCGCTACGCCCGGTTCGTAAGAGAGAACTGTGGAAGGGTGATGCTTTCCTGCCCGGCTTCTCTGGCGCCACTGTTCCAGGGCGTGCAGGGGATTGACGAGATTCTGCATGATGGCCTCAACCCCCCCGATTACGAATTTCACTCGCCACTGCTGAGTTTGCCCGGTCTGTTCCGAACCACTCTCGACACCATTCCGGATTGCGTGCCGTATCTGCAACCCGACCCGGCCCGGGCGAAAGTCTGGCGGGAACGTCCGGGCGGTCACCCCGGCTTCAAGGTGGGCGTCGCGTGGCGCGGCAGCGCGACAAATCAAAACGATCGGAATCGTTCTTTGACTGCTGCCCGGTTCGCTGAGTTCCTCGACATTCCGGGGCTGCTGGTGGTCAGTCTCCAAAAAGACGGAACGGCCGCCGAAGTGAAGACGCTGGGCGAAGTGCGCGCTTCATTCCTTAATGCAGCGCCTCTGGAGGAGGGTCTTGCGGATGCCGCGGCGTTGATGACCACTCTGGATCTGGTGATCAGCGTGGACACATCGCTCTGCCATCTCGCCGGAGCTCTTGGTGTTCCCGTTTGGACGCTGATTCCATTCACGCCGGACTGGCGCTGGTTGCTGGAGCGCGAAGACAGCCCGTGGTATCCAACCATGCGGCTGTTCAGGCAGCCGAAGTTCGGGGACTGGCCATCCGTCCTTGAACGGTTGCGCACCGAACTGATCCGCCTGACCACGACGTTCCAGCGCCAGGACGTATAATCGACAAGACTAAAGGACGGGAGACGGCATGCGCTCATTCATCACCTTTGTTCTCATTTGCGCGCTCGGGGCCGCGGCTAAGGGACAGGATCGCCACGACTGGCAATCCCTCGCACAGTTGCAGGCGGGCGACAGGATTCGCCTGACCTTGAAAACAGGACGGGTGGATGACGTGTTCCAGAGCTGGACTGCGCAAACGGTGACGGCGGGAACGGCGACGGCGAAGAAGGAGGACGTCCTCAGAATTGAGCGCTACCGCCGGAGCGGGGGACGGGCTAAGAACGCGGCGGTCGGCGCGTTGATCGGATTTGCGGGCGGATTTGCCGCCGGCGCCGCCGTGGGCGGGTGCCACGCGAACCAGTTGGGGCCCTGCTTCTCGCGCGGCTTGACGGGCGCGATTGGCGGAGGCGCCGGCGCGGTGATCGGCGCCGGCATCGGCGCACTGCTTCCCGGCCGCGCGAGGGAACTCATCTATTCGGCCCGGTGAGAACCCGGCGGGCCAGAGATCGGGGCGGCCGCTATGGCGTCCGTGAAACCTGGAAAGAAAACGTCGCGACCGGGATATAGCGGCCCGGCTGATCCTCACCCTCCAGAACCACCTTATATGCACCGGGGGCAAGAGAGAGATCAGCAGGAAGCACAACGCCGATGGCGTCGGGCGACGAGGGTTGCAACTGATCTTTCTGCCACACTACGCTGTCCTGGCCGTTGCGCACGGTGGCCCGATAGACGGCAAACCGGGTAAAGTCAGACTCCAGCGTCAGCACCGTCCATGCCGGGGCAGTTCCAACTACAACCTTTGCCGGAAGCGCCGCGCCGCGAACAGGATTGAGGACATACACAGACGCACCGGCCCGTTCGACGCCAGCGATCATCGTTCGCGCCGCGCCCAGAGCCGCGCGGTCCTTGTTGAGCTCGCTCGTCACGGATCCGAGCTCGCGGAAAAGGATCACCGAGGGGATGGCAGCGAGAACCAGGCACGCCGCGGCGGCGATGGGCGCCCATCGCCACGCGAACCAACTCCCCGAACGTACGCGGGACGTATTCGCCGATGCGGTCAGGTCCGCGGCCGAGAGTCGAAGTCCCTCCCGCAGGCTGCTGGCGAGCTCCAGTTGATGCAAACACTCCGGACAATCGAGAAAGTGCTCCTCGAACGCCTCTCGCAGATCAGCCGGCATGGTTCCCCGAACATACCGGTCAATGAGATTAGTCTCCTCAATTTGCTTATGTTCCATGGGCATCGTCTCGGATTCGTCTGAGCCTTTCACCAGGTAAGTGATCCGGCAGGCTCCCCTGTTCCATTCCCCGCCGTCATTTTCTCTCGCCCTCCATTTCCTCCAACAGCTTCCGGAACCGTTCGCGAGCCCGGCACAGAACCTGGTTGAAATGGTGGCTGGAAAGGCCCAGGTCCTCGCAAATGCGATCCTTGTCATCGTCGGCGATATAAAACCTTGACAGCACCGTACGATCCCGGTGAGAAGGCATGGAGGCCAACACGCGGTGCGCCAGCACCTTACGCTGGTCCTGCAGCAATCGATCGAGCTGGCTGGGCTCCGGGCTGCGCACGCTGGCCGTATCCGCATCCTCTTCTCTGGCGCGCTTTCGGGAGGTCCGCCGGAAATAGTCGATCATCAGATTCCGCGCCACGCTCACGATGAATCCCGAGAGCCGCTCGGGCTCGCGCACTTCCCCCCGGCGGATCTTCTGCAACACCACGCAAAAGGTCTGCTGATAGAGGTCTTCCACGGCGGACCGATCCTGCGCCGACTGGCCAATCGCGAACCGGACGCCATTGGCATATCGCTCCACCAGCTCATCCTCCGCGCTTTTGTCGCCCGCAAGGATGCGCCGCACCAGATCCGCCGGATTAGCTCGGGTTATTTCCATTCGCCCTGCAGCGTGAACGCCGCCCAATAGTACGGTCGCGCCCAGCGGCCTTCGTTCCAGATTGAAATCTGCGCTTTGCGGAGCGCGGCGGCGGGGCGAATTCCATCTACCAGCATGGACCTGTAAAAGCGGGCCATCAACTCCGCCGTGGACAGGTCGGGGACGGTCCACAAACTCGCCACCACTCGGGGGCTTCCAGCGTACAGGAATGCGCGCGTCAGGCCCACCAGACCTTCGCCGCGCACCTCCGCGCCCAGCGCGGTCTGGCAGGCGCTCAAGACCACCAGGTCGGCGTGCAGGTTGAGGTTATATATGTCGGTGGATTGCAGCAGCCCGTTTTGCGGATGCCCGGCGCGATCCACCAGGGAAAGAACGATCCCCGAAAGCTCCGGATGCGCCGAATTCAACACTCCATGGGAAGCCAGATGGACAAAACGATAGCGTCCCAGAACTCCACTGGTGGCGGTGCCCAGGCTGGCATCGAAATCAAGCGCGGAAAATCGCTTTGGCGCGGGCACCAGCGCCAGAATTGCTTCCGCTTCCCGGCGCGTCGAGGGCAGACGCTCGAATTGATCCGGATTCGATCCCGGCGACAACCTCTCGGCACTCCCGGCTTGCGTCGAAATAGACTTCGAAGGTAGCAACCGTGGATCGTCGGCGCTGAAGACGGGATCGGCCAGCACGGCCACCGCGCCATTCGCGCGGCCTCTTTTTTCCTCTCCGCTCCGTATGAACGCAATGGTGGAAGCGGACGGCAGGCTGACCACTTCGTTGCTGACGATGAGCGGCGTATCCGGCGCACGCGGTGAAGGCAAGGCGGCGAACGGCACGTATTGGAGAGCACCTTCGGTCACCACCAGCAGCCGCCGGGAGCCAAGATACGGCGCAACCGGACCCAGGATCGCCCGGCTCAATTCGGCCAACGACGAATGCGTCCGGCCGGCGTCGCTTCCACTCAGTTCCGCGTACGCCCGCCGCGCCAGCGCGTCGATTTCCGATCGTTTCGGCAACTCGAAGCTATGAAATGCCGTTCCCGTCACCGCCCAGACAAAGCTTCGGTCCGCGCCCAGGGAATATTCAAGCAGCATGGTGTTCTGGCCGAGATACCCGGTACGCAGTTGCGTCAGAGTCAGCGGCTGCGGATCGACGAAGGCCGCATACCGCGGACTCTCCGCGAGCACCCGGTCTTCAATTTCCGTATACTCCGTGGTCAGGCTTCGCACATCGGCTGCGTTGGCCGCCGCCTTAGCCGCGTCCTTATCGCTCAGAAGCCGGATCTGCCGTTCCGCTTTGGCACGGAGGCGCGCGCGCACGATTCGCTCCCGCCGCAGCAGGTCCGGGTCAACTCCCTGCCGGATCGCTCCCGCCGATTCGCTTAGCAGATCGAGCAGACTGCGCGCTCGAGCCCGTTCGGATGTTTCGAAAGCCTGCACGTCGTAACCGGACGCCGGATGAAGCCGATGGAGACGCATCAGAACGTCGATGCGCATCTCATATTGCTCGAGTACGGTCGAGAAATATGACGATCGCAACTCCGAGCCAATCATTTCCGCTCTAAGCGCCTCATCGATCTGCAGGGCCGCGTCGAGCTGCGCAAGCGCATCCTGCCACTCGCCAGCATCCCTGGCCAGCTTCGCGAGATAAAAGAGCGCCTTCGACTCATGCAGTTTATCCCCCATGGCCGCAAGTTCGTCTTTGCTCGCGTGCAAGGCCTGCGCCGCCTTCTCTCGCTGGCCCAGCGCAAGGTACACCGCGCCGGCGCTGGTAAGGCTGATTCCCTCGCGCTGGCGGTCGTTCAGATCGCGCGACAAAGCCAGCGCCTGCTCGCAGTCGGGCAACGCCGCCGCTGCGTCGCCGCGACCGAGGACAACCGTGCAAATGCTACCCAGGATATTGGATTCAAGCCCGCGGTCGCTGGCCTCCCGGGCGAGCGGAAGAGCCTGCCGGTAACACTCCAGTGCCTTGTCGCCGTCCTTCGCGTATTCGTATGATGTCCCCAGATTGGCCAACGCGAGCGCCTCGCCCCGCTTGTCGCCGATCTTTCGCTGGATCTTCAGGGCCTGCGAGTTGTAGTCCAGCGCCCTCTCGGTGTCGCCCAGGTAAAGGTATGCGCGCGCGATATCGGCGAGTACGCTCTCCTCGACATGCTCATCACCCACTTCACGGCTGACTGGCAGAGCCTGTTGCAGATCTCCCAGCGCCTCCCGCGGCTCACTGAGCGACATTTCGGCGGTCCCCAGATTGGCCAGCGCCGTTGCCTGCCCGCGTTTATCCCCGGCGGCTGCGGTCAGCGGCATCAACTGCCGGTACGCGTCCACCGCCTTGTCCGGCTCGCCGAGTTGCGCGAAGGCCGTCGCCATGTACTGCAGTGTCTGCGCCTCTCCACGTTGATCCTTCATCTGCCGGCGGAGGGGGAGCGTCTTCTGGAGAGAATCAAGCGCCTGCTGTGCCAGGCCAAGACGCGCATAGACGGCGGCAAGATTGGCCAAAGCGGTGAGCTGCAGCTTCCGGTCCCCGGCCTCGCCCGCCAGCTCCGCCGCGAGAGTGGCGTAATCGAGAGCCTTCTTCGGATTGCCCTGATTCATGTACACCGAGCCGATGTTGCTCTGCGTCACCGCCTGCAGATCCTTGTCGCCAGCCTTCGCGCTGAAACCCAGGGATTGCTGATAATACTCCAGCGCTTTGGGCCATTTGCCCGAATAGCCTGCCACCACGCCAAGGTTGCTGGTTACGCTGGCGAGCCCGTCGTCGTCCGCGGCACTGTTCGCCAAAACCAGCGCACGCTCGAAGCACTCCGCCGCCTTGGAAGTCTGACCGAGAGACATGTACGTGTCGCCCTTCGCGTCCAGACTGCGCCCCTCTTCCTGCTTGTCGTCGAGGGCGTGCCAAAGCGTGGCCGCGGCTTCGAACTGTTCCACCGCTTGCTGCAAGGCGTCTTTCGTGGCTTTGGCCTGAAGCTGCCGGGCCGCTTCCTGGGTCTCTTCCGCCTTGATGCGCGTGGCATCTTCCGGTCGCGCGGGGCGCAATTCGGCCAGCGTAATGGTGAAGTTGCGAATCGGCGCGTCTGCGTCCGTCAGGTTGAGGCGTACTTGGTAGACTCCGGCTTCCGCCGCAGTGGCGGAAATGGCCAACGCCCTCGGTTGTCCCGCGAGGTTGGTTTCGGCGCGCCCGTTCAATTCGACGGAAAGGGGCGACCCATTGGGTTGAATGACAACCCGGAAATACTCGCCCGCGGCAACGCGCACTCCATAAACGCGAGTGAGATCGGTATCGAAAGTTCCTTCGACGCTAACGCCAGGTGTCAGGACCTGCCCCGGAGCGCACGACGCGAGGCAAAACAGGAAGAGGATCCGGCGCAGGTTCACCTCGCCCAGTTTATCGATTCCGGCTCCTGGGCGGGACCGGTTTCCATCGCGCGGCCGTTTCTCGACCGGCCCATGTTTTTTTCTCAGCCCCGGGGACTCTTCGCCACCCGCAGCACATTCAGAACAAGGCTTCGCTAAAGGTCGTCGCCATCCGTGGCACCAATGGGCGAACCATCCGGTGGATCGGCTGGCTTGTCGACAGTGATCTGTTTCGGGTCGTCTTCGTAACGCTTGATTTGCGCCGCGGCATAAACGGCATGCGCGCTTCCGGCGGTGTCCGCCTGCGAGCGGGAGAGGAGCCAGTTGCGAAGTTCGTCGAGCTTGAGATACGCCAGCGCGCGGGCTTGCTCGGAGGCCTGCGAGTCCTGGGCGAGCTGCATCAAACGATACAGAACGACGTTATCGATGGTGCGGGCCACCTCGGCTTCCTGCGTTCCGGTGCGCGGGGTCTTCCAGGTGGCAGTTACCAGACGATCGATGACTTCGTCGAGTCCCGGATTCCTGGCATCGCGCGAATGATAATCGACCAGCCGCGTGGCGCGCTCCGGATTCAGCAGCAGGGATACGGCCAGATCGGCCGCGGCTTCCACGGGCGCCATTGAATCAAATGTGATCTGCGTGCGCGAATGAAAATCTTCGCGGGTGGGTTCGAACTCCGGCGGATGCGGCGGAAGGAGCTTCAGTATCGTCTCGGGCAGCATGAGCGCGGCCGGGTCAAGCGTCTTCAGGATCGCGTCAAGCGCGCGCCGCTGCTCGTCCGCCGGCACAATTTCGGCCACGGTTTGTCCATCGCCGCGCACGGCGTAGCTGTAGTTGAGCCCGCCCACTACTTTCGTGGCGGCCTCCAACTGGTAGCGGTGGAACATGTAGACCGGCACGAGCACTTCCTCCAGCGTGCTCAGGGGCGCTCCAAAGCGGATCTTTTCTTCGGAAAATGCCGCAAGCGCCCGGGCACGCACCTGCATGACGCGATTCAGCTCGTCGACCGCATTCGGGCCGGTGTCCCAAAGGTGCGCGATGGGGTGTGCGCCGCCCGGCGCGCGCGCGTCGCGGTCCGTGATATACACCATTCCCTTATCGCGCGCTTCATTCAGGATGGCGTTGAGCGACGCGCGTTCGTCGGCGCCGGGAGCGAATTGCGAGTAGCCATAACGGATGGCGATCTTGTCCCACTCGCCGATGCCGGTGGCATAGGCGTCGTTCAAATCGATCTCACCCGCGGCATTGAGCGTCACGAAGGGCGGCGGATAGTCCATCACCGAGGCGCGATCATGCGCGCTGGCGGCAAAATTGTGCATAAGGCCGAGAGTGTGGCCTAGCTCGTGCGCGGCCAGTTGCCGCAACCGCGCCAGCGCCATCTGCTCCATGCGCGGATCCACCGGTTGGCCTTGCTCGTACTTCGCGACTAATCCCTGGGCAATCAGATAATCCTGGCGGACACGCAGCGAACCGAGACTCACCTGACCCTTGATGATTTCACCGGTGCGCGGATCGGTGATCGCTTCTCCGTAAGACCAGCCGCGCGTGGAGCGATGCACCCACTCGATCAGGTTGTAGCGAATGTCCATGGGATCGGCGCCGGGGGGAAGCATCTCCACGCGGAAGGCGTTGCGGAAGCCGGCCGCTTCGAAGGCCTGTTCCCACCAGCGCGCGCCATCGAGCAGCGCGGAGCGAATGGGCTCGGGCGTTCCGGGGTCGAGATAGTAGACGATGGGTTCCACTGCGTCGCTGACCGCGGCGGATGGATCGCGCTTTTCCAACCGGTGACGGATGATGAAACGCTGCAGCACGGGTCTTGAGACAGGCTGGGCGTAATCCATGTAATGGATGGCGATGAAGCCCGATCGAGGGTCGTACACGCGGGGCGTAAAGGGCTTGTCGGGCAGCGCGACGAAGGAGTGATGTTCGCGCACGGTGAGAGCGTCCGGACTGGGGGTAACGGATTGAACCCACGCGCCGGGCTCTTTGCCGGTGAAGGTGAGAATGGCTTCCACTTCGGTATTGCGAGGGAAGTTGCGGGTATGGTCGAGGTAGATGGCCGAGCGTGACGGGTCGAGCGTGTAGCTTCCCTGTTTTTCCCTCATGAGCGTCTCGGGAAGCTGATGCGCATCGCGCAGGTAGAAGTCCGTTGCGTCCACCAGAACCCGGTCTCCCTCCTCGGCTTCAACCTTGAAACCCCAGATCACCGATTGCGCAAAAGATTCTTCCACCGCGCGGCGTTCCTGCGCGTCATCGGTGACAGCGCGATAGTCTTCATTGGGTTGGACCAGCAGCACCTTTGGGCCGAAGCGCTCAAAGCGAACGATGAGGCTTCCGCCGATCTGACCGCGATCGAGCCCGATGTCGTTCGATCCGACGCCGGCGGGAAGGGAGTGGACATAGAGAAAGTCGGCGTTCCAGCGGGAGATTTCGAGGAAAAGATGGCCGGTTTTCGCCTCGTAGAACATGGGGAAGTAACCGGGTAGCGGCGCCATGCCGTTGATTTTCTCCGCGATTCCAGGCGTCTGGGCCACGCCGAGTGCAGCTCCGGCGAGAAGGAGGAGGATTGTGCGCATTGGACGATACTAGCGCAGACAGTTTGTATGGCGTAGCCATGTCGGATGAGTTGCAGACGAGTCAAACAGCCTGCTTTACATTCCCCTTGCGCTTCGACATGAAGGTGTAGCACACTCCCTGTGGAAGCAAGAGGGAGGGAAACGTGGAGTTAAATGAACGGATCGGCCTGCCACAAGGAACTCTGGACCTGCTGATCCTCAAGACCCTCGCTCTCGAGCCACGGCACGGCTGGGCCATCTCAGAGCGGGTTCACGGCAGCAACTGTTGGCGCCGGCTCATTCGTAGCGGAGCGCCTCGGTGGGATTGAGCCGCGAGGCCCGGCTGGCTGGCAGAATGCCAAAAGCCACGCCCACCAGCACTGACACCAGGAACGCCACCACCACCGAAACGAGCGAAATGGGGACGCGGATCTGGTCGGTGAAGAAGCGAATGCCCAGCGGAACGGAAATGCCGATCAGGATCCCCACGGCGCCCCCGGACATGCTGATGAGCACCGCTTCGGTTAGGAATTGCTGCAGGACCTCGCGGCGCGAAGCGCCCACCGCCATCCGCAGCCCGATCTCGCGCGTACGCTCGGTGACCGTCACGAGCATAATATTCATGATGCCAATGCCGGAGATGACGAGCGCGATGGCGGAAACCAGCAGGAGAACAATGGACAGCACCATGGCTATCTTTTGCGCGGCGTCGAGTATGGACGAGAGATTTTCGATGTCATAACGGGCGCCGGGACGGTGACGGCTCTCGATAATCTGGCGGACGGCTATGGTGAGGGGCCCCACGTCGTCGGCGGTTCTGGCCTGCACGTAGATCGGCTCGATTTTCTCGACCGGCGAGAAGTAGCGAAGCACGGTGATGGGAATCAGTATGGTTTCGCTGGACAACTCGGAGAGGCCGAAGCTCTCGGTGCGCTCCTTGAAGGTGCCGATGACGGTGAACTGCAACTGGTGAATCCGGATGGTCTGGCCGATGGCGTTGGGCTGGCTGCCGAATAACCGGCGGGCGAGCTTCTCGGTGAGCAGGGCCACCTTCTGGCGGAGCACGACATCGTCCTGATCGAGGAAACGGCCAGCCAGGAGCTGGAGATTGCGCACTGCGGCGTAGTGCTCGTCCGAGCCGATGATTTTGGTATCCTTCACGCGGCCTTCGATGAGCATGCTGTCGTAATCGGTCATGACGCCGGTAGCAGCAACGATGCGGCTGCCCAGTTGCTGGCGGACTGCATCCACGTCAGCGAGCTTGATGAAATCGGCGGCGGCGACGGCCTGAGTATTGGCTCCGGCCTGGTAGCTGCCGTAGACGATATTGGAGCCGATGGCCCGAATCTGATCGAGAATGTAGTCGCGGCCGGTGACCGAGATGGTGACAACGAGGATGACCGCTGCGTTGCCGATCACCAGACCGAGCGCGGTCAGGAAGGTGCGGACCTTATTGGCCCGCAGCCCCTCGACGCTGAATTTCAGGGCTTCGCCGATGAACATGAAGAGGCGGGGCGGACCGCCCTACCCATCGTAACCAACAATCATGCTCCGGCGGCCTGTTTGAGCAAACGCTCGGCGGCTTCACGCGGCGGGTCGTCGGGAGTGAGGTCCGACCGCAAGTACGTTTTGAGCAGTTCGCGCGCCTCATCGAGATGGCGGTGATGTCCCACGTAAATGCTGGCGCGCTCGAATAGCAGGCGGGGGTTGCCGGGCGCGATTCGCTCGGCCTGCTCCAACGCCGCCTCAGACTCGTCGATGCGTCCCTGGCGAGCCAGAAACTTCGCCAGGTCCACGACGTGCCCCACCTGACGGGGCGCCAGTTCGATGGCCCGGCGAAGGTGCTGCTCGGCCTGACTATACTGTTTCCTTTTGCTGGCGATCTGCGCCAATTCGTACTGATATTCCGGTGGATCAGTGCTGCTAATGCGCCGGGCGACGGCCTCCGCCTTGTCGAAACCTCCGCCGAGGAAACCCGGCGCTTCCAGATAATAATCAAAAAGATCCGATAGCGCGGCGCGGTTGCCGGGATCGAGGGTCACGGCCTGCTCGAAGTAGCGGCGAGCTTTTGATGCATCGATTGGCGCAAAGAGGGGACTGGCGGTTTCCGCCCGGCGGCCCCACGTGCGCCCCAGCCATAGTGCGTACTCCGAATCCGACGGCGCAAGCGCGGCGGCCTTCTCGAAGTATCCGGCAGCTTTGCCGAACTCACCCTGCATGAACTCGCTGCGGCCCATCAGTCCCAGCGTAGCCGCGTCCGGATCGCGGACGGCACGCAGCACCGTGAGCGCACCCGAATAGTCAGTTCGGTTGTAGAGATTCTGTGCGTTGTTGATGTCCTGACCCGTTACCGCCAGGGCAAACAGAAACGCCAGAACAGGAAATCTTGCCCCCATTCCACCATCCTCGACCGCAATCCCCTTGCGGCCACCTTACTATTACGGATGCAAACAGCCCGCGGTTTGATCCAAAGTTTGGCCGCAAAAGGCGAAGGCGCGGCCGCCGGAGCATGTCGCCTCGGCCAAAGTTACTACAATGGTGAGAGATGCGGCGAATTGGCCCGCTGGTCCTCGTCATCATTTTTGTACTTGCCGGCGTGGTGGCCAGGTCCTGGCTCGCGCGCGTTCAACATCAGCGCCGGACCATTCCCAATGTCCCGCGGATGCTGCCACCGAACATTTCCTCCACGGCCCAGGATTGGGTGTACCGCGAGAGCGGCGCCAACGGCACTCGCGTGCTGGTGCGGGCGAAGGATTTCCGGCAGATCGAGGATCCCGACAAATTCGATCTGAAAGGCATGGAGCTGCACCTCTTCAAAGCAAAGGGCGACACATTCGACAAGGTGAACTCGGCGCAGGCGGAGTTCGACACGCGCGCCGGCGTGCTCTATTCGGATGGGGCCGTATCGATTGCGCTGGACGTGCCGGTGAATCAGGAGCCGGATGACAAATCCCTGATCATCCAGTCATCCGGCGTCCACTTCGAGAACAAGACGGGCAAGGCGTACACGGACCGCGCCGCGTCCTTCCATTTCTCCAGAGGCGAGGGTACCTGCGTGGGCGCGTCCTACGATCCCCCGACGCATGAACTGATTCTGCAGAACCAGGTGGCGTTGATCTGGCGCGGCAAAACGCCGGGCACGATTCCCATGAACATCGAGTCTGGCAACGCCATCTACAAGGAGCTTGAATCGAAAGTATATCTATCGCCGTGGTCGAAACTGACCCGCGACACGCTCACCATGGACGGAGGAGCCGCCGTGGTGACGCTGGCGGATCAGCGCCTCGAGCTGGTGGAAGCGGTCAACGCGAAGGGCATCGACGACCAGCCCGGCCGCCGGCTGGAATTTTCGGCCGACCAGCTCACCATGAATTTTGACGACAACGGCCAGGTGAATCACATCGTTGGCGACCGCAACGCGCATCTGACCTCCACGGCGCAATCGGGCGTGACCCACATGAACTCGGATCACGTTGACCTGACGCTCTCAGCCACGGAGCGCAGCAGTTTTCTGCAGACGGCGACCGCGATGGGACATGCCGTGGTGGAATCGATTCCGGCAGCGCCCCCGGGGGGGCAAGCGCCGGAACGCCGCATCCTGCGAAGCGACATCCTGACTACGCATATGCGATCCGGCGGGCAGGAGATCGACTCGGTGGATTCCGCATCTCCCAGCACAATTGAGTTCGTCCCCGTGCACGCGGGTCAGGCGCATCGCATCATGACCACCAGTTGGATGTCTATCCACTACGGGGCGTCGAATCAGATCCAGAGCTTCCGGGGCACCAACGTGACCACCCACACCGATAAGCCCATGCAGCCGGGAGCGAAGCAGCCCCCTCCGCCGGCGCTGACGTGGAGCCACGACATGAGCGCCGATTTCGACCCGGCCACCGCCCAATTGGCGCGTCTGGAACAATGGGGCGATTTCCGTTACGAGGAAGGCGAACGTAAAGCCCGCTCCGAGCGCGCGGTGATCGACCAGAAGAAAAACGTAATAACGCTGACAGGCTCCGCCCGGGTTTGGGATTCCAGCGGAACAACCACGGGAAACACCGTGGTGCTGGATCAGGCCGGAGGCGACTTCACCGCCGAGGGCAATGTCAACTCCACGCGTCTGCCGGACGCAAATTCCAGCAATTCCATGCTTTCGCAGGACGAGCCGCTGCACGCACGGGCAAGGAAAATGCTGACTAGCGACAGCAATACGAAGATCCGTTACGAAGGCGATGCCGTTCTCTGGCAGGGCGCGAACCGCATTCAGGCGGATGCCGTCGACATTGACCGCGATGAGGGCCTGCTCCAGGCGCACGGGCACGTGGTAAGCCAGCTCCTCGACAAAAAGAACGACAGCGCGGGACCCGCAGGCCAGGACAAGGCGGCCGTGTACACGGTTGTGCGTGCTCCGGAAATGTCTTACTCGGATAATGACCGCCAGGCCCACTATACCGGGGGCGCTACTCTGGAACGTCCGGATTTGCATGTCAAAGCGCGCGAGATTCGGGCATTCCTGAAGCCGCGTCAGGAAGGCCAGAAGGGCAAGGATGGGAAGCTGGTGCCGGTCGCCAATACCGGTCCGAAACCCGTGGACGGCAACGGTGACGACAACTCTTCACTCGATCACGCCGTCGCCGACGGAGCGGTGGAGATTATCTCCAGCCAGCCCGGCCGCACGCGCACCGGCACCTCCGACCATGCCGAATACTTCACCGACGAGGGCCGTGTGGTTTTGACCGAAGGAAAACCTCAACTCGTGGACAGCCTGAAGGGGACCACCAGGGGCAAACAATTGACGTGGTTTTCCGAGGATGATAGGCTGCTGGTGAATGGGGTGGAAGCCCAGCCCGCTCACAGCCTCGTCCTGCGCAAGAAGAAGTAGGTACGAATAACCGCTCGAATGACCCTCGAAACGACCGAGCTTTCCAAGACGTATCGTGGCCGCAAAGTAGTGGATAACGTGTCGCTCTGGGTGGAGCAGGGCGAGGTGGTAGGTCTGCTGGGCCCCAACGGCGCCGGCAAAACTACGTCCTTCTATATGATTGTGGGCCTGGTGACGCCCGATTCGGGCGCCGTTCTGCTCGATAAGGACGACATCACCAACGTGCCCATGTACAAGCGGGCACAGCGTGGAGTCAGCTATCTTCCGCAGGAGCCGTCGGTGTTCCGCAAGCTCACCGTGGAGGAGAATCTGCTGGCTATTCTGCAGACCCTGCCGCTGCGATCGGCGGAACGGCGCGACCGTCTCAACCGCGGGATCGAGCAACTCGGCCTGGAGACGGTGCGGCACAGCAAGGGCTACATGCTATCGGGCGGCGAGCGGCGCAGGGTGGAAATCGCGCGCGCCATGGTCATCGATCCGAAGTTCCTGTTACTGGACGAGCCGTTCTCCGGCATCGATCCCATTCAGGTGCTGGAGCTGCAGAAGATCATTTTTGATTTGCGCGACAGCGGCATCGGCATTTTGGTGACCGATCATAATGTGCGCGAGACGCTGGCGGTGACCGACCGGGCGTACATCATCAACAACGGCCGCATCTTCCGCTGGGGCACGCCGGAGGAGCTGGGCAACGATCCGGAAGTCCGGCGAGTCTATCTGGGCGAGAAGTTCAATCTGGAACTGGAGCCGCGGCGCTAGAGGCGGCGGCTGTCCTCGCTTTTCTTCCCTTGAGCGGTTCCAAGGAAGTGTTGAGAAAAATAAAGTTGTAGTTTATAATACTCATATGCAGTTCGTCCTCCGCGCCATTCAGGATCAGGTCCTTCGCGCGGCGCGCAGCTTCCCCGCCATCGTACTGACCGGGCCTCGCCGCGCCGGAAAAACCGCCCTGCTGCGCCACGTGTTTCCGGGCGCTCAATACGTGCTTCTGGAGGATCCCGATATCCAGGCCCGGGTACGGTCTGACCCGCGCGGCTTTCTCGATGAACTCCGCTCTCCTGTTCTGTTCGACGAAATACAGAACGCGCCAGAGCTGTTCGACTATATCCGCACGCGCATCGATCGGAGGCCGCGCAAAATGGGCCAGTGGTTGTTCACCGGTTCGCAGGAAGCGCCTTTGATGCAGGGCGTCAGCGAATCCATGGCCGGGCGAGCCGCCATTCTCCAGCTCTTACCGTTCAGCCTGGCCGAAACGGACCGCGTAAGCCTCTTCGCCGGCGGGTATCCGGAGGTCCTGGCGCGTCCCCGAGGGCGAGCGTTGTGGTTCTCCTCTTACATCCAGACGTACCTCGAGCGCGACGTCCGCGGCGTCATCAATGTCCGCGACCTGGCGGCCTTCCGGCGGTTTCTCAGCTTATTGGCAAGCCGTCACGGACAGGTGCTGAACAAGGCCGACCTTGCCGCTCCGCTCGGCGTTTCCATTCCCACCCTGGGCGAGTGGCTGCACGTGCTGGAGATCACCGGCCAGGTAATGCTGATTCCGCCCTATTTCGAGAACTTTGGCAAGCGCCTGATCAAATCGCCCAAGGTGTACGTGGGAGACTCCGGCCTCGCCTGTTATCTGCTGGGAATCGCGTCGCCGGCCGAGTTGGAGCGTTCCCCGTTTCTGGGTCCGCTTTTCGAAGGATACATCGCCGCGGAGATTCTCAAAAGCCAGATTAACAAAGGCCGGAGGAAGGAGCTCTATCACTTTCGCGACCAGCAGGGGCTGGAGGTGGATTTTCTTTTCCCGGACAGCCATGGGAAATTGTGGATGGTGGAGTGCAAAGCGTCACGGACGGTCTTGCCGGCGATGGCAAAATCATTGGCATCTCTCCGACGCTCCATGGGTGAGCGAGCGCCTGGACGTGCCACCGTGGTTCATCGCGCGTCGCCCGGCGCGCCGCCCACGCGTGTACTGGCGCCTGGAATCGAAGCTCTTGACGTGGCTGACTTTGTGACCGCTCTGGCTGGGAGCCGAAAGCGGGCCGCGCTTAAGTGAATGCCTTCCCTTCCAGTTCACCGATGATTCTGCGCATCTCCACCGGCACCTTAACCGTCTTGTTGCTGGTGTAGTCGAGAAGCACCACGGTGGAATCCGCGGTGGCCGCGATGGAATCAAGAGCCTGGCTCACGATGCAATGCTCCACCTGCATGCTGCTGTTCCCGATTCGAGTGACCCGCGCACCCACGTGGACGGTGTCCGGGTAGTTCAGGGGATGCTTGTAATCGCACTTGATGCTTGCGAGGATGGGGCCCACACCCCGGGGCGGCGCGGGCGCCCACAGTCCCGCGCGATGCAAATACTCCACGCGAGCGGTCTCGCACCAGCGGAAGTACACGATGTTATTGACGTGCCCGAAAGCATCCTGGTCGCCCCACAACAGCGGAATGGTGACGACCACCGGAAAGCTGGCGAGCGCTTCGTGGCGATAGTTCATTCTCTCGACTTGTACCATGGTCTTAATGCCTGAATCTCCGATCACCGCGCGCGCGGATGACTTTGCCGCCTGGTACCAGGATGTCGTCATTCAAGGCGACATGGCCGAACCGGCCGAAATTGTTAAGGGCTGCATGGTCATCAAGGCCAACGGATACGCGGTCTGGGAAGCGTTGCAGCGCGAACTGGACACGCGCTTCAAGGCGACCGGACATCAGAACGTCTACTTTCCTCTGCTCATCCCGCAGAGCTTCCTGCACAAAGAGGCGGAGCACGTGGAGGGCTTCTCGCCGGAGCTGGCGGTTGTCACCGTCGCCGGCGGAAAGGAGCTGGAGGAACCCTACGTGATTCGCCCGACTTCAGAGACCATCATCGGGCACTTTTTCGCGAAATGGATTCAGAGCTGGCGCGATCTGCCCGTGCTCATGAACCAATGGGCCAATATCGTCAGGTGGGAACTGCGCACGCGCATGTTCCTGCGCACGACGGAATTCCTGTGGCAGGAAGGCCACACCGCGCATTCGACGCACGAAGAGGCCATGGAAGAAGTGCTGCGCATGCTCGACGTATACGCCGAGGTGGCGGAACAGGTGGCCGCCGTACCGGTGATCAAAGGGGTTAAAACGCGCGCGGAAAAGTTCGCCGGCGCGGTTCGAACCTACTCGATCGAGGCCATGATGCAGAACGGATTGGCTTTGCAATCGGGCACCAGCCACGATCTGGGCCAGAACTTTGGCAAGGCATTCGACGTGAAATTCCAGAATAAGGACGGGCAACTCGAGTATGTGTGGCAGACCAGCTGGGGCCTGAGTACGCGAATGATCGGCGGCATCATTATGACGCATTCCGACGACAAGGGGCTGGTGCTGCCGCCGCGCCTTGCGCCGGTAAAGGCGGTGCTGGTGCCCATCTACCGGAAAGACGCCGACAAGGGTGCGGTGCTCGAAGCCGCGCACAGGCTGGCCCGCGACGTGGGCGCGAAGGTGGACGATCGCGAAGGGCAGTCTCCTGGCGCCAAGTTCTTTCATTGGGAGCGCCGGGGCGTGCCCGTGGTGCTGGAACTGGGCCCACGCGATCTGGAAAGCGGCAACGTGGTCCTCAAGCGGCGGGATACGGGAACAAAACAGCCGGTGCCGCAGACGGCGCTCGCCGAGCTGCTGCCTGCTGAGCTGGAGAGGATGCAGCAGGAACTGCTGGACCGGGCGCGCCAGAGGCTCATCGATAACACGGTGCTGGCCAATTCCATCGAAGAGGTGGAGGGACTGCTGAGTGAGGTGACGGCCGAACGTGGCGGCGGCAAATTTGTCATGGCGCACCTGAAAGACGACCCGGCCTGCGACGCCCGTCTGAAGGAGTTCAAAGCCACCGTGCGCTGCATCCCGCTGGTGGATGCCTTCGACGGCCCTGGTAAGTGCATCGTCACCGGAGAGAGCGTCGACCGGCGGGCGGTTATCGCGAAAGCTTACTGAACATGCGTGCCGCGATTTTCCTTCTGGCCGCCCTTCCGGCACTCGCGCAGGTGACGGTTACTATTCGAGTGAACGCGAAGGCGACGATCGCGCCATGGCGGCCCGTCTGGTCTTACTTCGGCTATGACGAGCCAAATTACACCACCGCGAATAACGGCCGGAAACTAATAGGCGAACTTGCGCAACTGGGTCCCGTGCATGTCCGCGCGCACAACCTTCTGACCACCGGGGATGGCGCGCCCGCGCTGAAATGGGGCTCGACGAACGCCTATACCGAAACTCCGGACGGTGCGCCGGTCTACAACTGGAACATCGTCGATCAGATTTTCGACACGTGGGTCAACGCGGGGGTCACGCCGTTCGTCGAAATCGGATTCATGCCGGAGGCGTTCTCCATGAAGCCGGAGCCATACCAGCATTTGTGGCCCGCCACGCCTATCGCGGCGGGCTGGGCTTATCCGCCGAAGAATTATGAGAAATGGGCCGAGCTGGTCCGCCAATGGGTGGGCCATGAAGTGGAGCGATATGGGTTGAAGGAAGTCGAGACGTGGTCCTGGGAAGTCTGGAACGAACCAGACATCGAATATTGGCAGGGCACGCCGGAAGAATACTTCAAGCTGTACGACGTCAGCGCCCTCGCAGTAAAGAGCGTTTCGCCGCGGATGCGCGTTGGCGGTCCGGCGACCACCGGCCCCAATGGGCGGAGCGGAGGCCCTTTCCTGCGCCAGTTTCTGGAACATTGCGCCCGCACGGGATCTCCGCTCGACTTCGTGAGCTACCACGCCAAGGGACGGACCGAGATGGTGGATGGCCATGCGCGGATGGGCCTCGCGAACCATCTGCAGGGAGTATCGGCTGGTCTGGACATCGTGAAGTCGTTTCCTCAATTCCGCAATCTGCCCGTCATCCTGAGCGAGTCCGACCCGGAGGGGTGCGCGGCCTGCTCCGCGCGCGCAAACCCGGCAAACGCCTACCGTAACGGCGCGCTATATCCCTGCTACACCGCAGCGGCGCTGGGCAACATCCTCAAGCTGGCGGACCGCGATCAGACCGACCTTCAGGGCATACTCACCTGGGCTTTCGAGTTTGAGGGCCAGCCGTATTTTGATGGGTTCCGAACCCTGGCTACGAACGGGATTGATAAGCCACTCCTGAATCTGTTTCGCATGATGGCCCTGATGCACGGCGACCGGGTGCAAGTGGACAGCAGCGGCGGTGGAAGTCTGGATGACATTCTTCGAAGCGGCGTCCGCGAGAAAGCCGACGTCGATGCGCTGGCGACGAAGTGGGACCACGGCGTTGCGGTGCTGGCGTGGAACTACCACGATGACGACGTTGCGGCGCCGGATGCTCCCGTGACCCTTGCGCTGGCGGGCCTGCCGAGGAGCGTAAATCGTGCCCAGGTGCGCCACTATCGGATTGACGCGGATCATAGCAACGCGTGGACGGTGTGGAAACAAATGGGGTCGCCGCAGAATCCGTCGCCCGAACAATACGCGCGGCTGGAGGCGGCTGGACAATTGCAGATGCTGGACACGGGGCGCGAACTCGTGGCGAACGGCGGCCGCGTCACTCTGAATTTTCCGCTGCCCAGGCAGGCGGTGTCGCTGGTGCAAGTGACCTGGTAACGATGAAGGTTCTGATCTTCGGCGCAACTGGCATGGTGGGTCAGGCGGTCTTGCGGGAATGCCTGCTGGACAGTGAGGTTGACGCCGTCCAGACTGTCGGGCGATCGGCCACCGCGGTGACCCATCCGAAGCTGCGGAATATGATCCACGCCGATCTGCTCCATTATTCGGAAGTCGAGGTCGATCTGCGCGGCTTCGACGCCTGCTTCTTCTGCCTTGGCGTGACTTCAGGCGGCAAGTCAGAGCCGGAGTACACGCGCCTGACCTACGACGTCACTCTGGCCGCGGCGGAGACTCTGGCTCGGCTCAATCCCGGCATGACCTTTGTCTATGTGTCGGGTACGGGAACGGACAGCTCGGAGAAAGGACGGATTATGTGGGCACGCGTGAAGGGCAGAACCGAGAATGCCCTGCTGCGCCTTCCTTTCAAAGCCGCCTATATGTTCCGCCCTGGCGCCATCCAGCCCATGCATGGAGAACGCTCGAAGACCACCGCCTACCGCGTGTTCTATAGTCTGGGAAAGCCGTTGCTTCCGCTCTTGCGACGTATGTTTCCGGCCTCCATCCTGACCACCGAGGAGATTGGCCGGGCGATGATCAACGTGGCTCGGCGGGGCGCTCCGAAGACGATTCTGGAGAGTTCGGATATTCGAGACTGCGCGCAAACCAGGGTCGGCCAGTTGTCATAATCACTATACAATCTGTTCGCTGCCGCGCACGGCGTCCCAAGCACGGACACCCTGCTGGGTGCCTGCGGTGGATTACACTGAGTCAGGCGTTGGCATGTCAATTGCCTAGGCAAACATCATGCGGACACTGCTTCAGGACCTTCGCTACGGCTTCCGCATGGCCCGGCGAAGCCCCGGATTCACACTGATCGCGGTGTTCACGCTGGCTATCGGCATCTCCGCCAACACTACCGTGTTCAGCTGGATCGACCACGTGCTGGTGCACCCCATCCCGGGGGCGGCCAACGGCGAGGGGCTGGTGAGTTTCGAGAGCGTGGCGCCCAACGGCGACTATCTGACGATCTCCTACCTCGACTACCGTGATTATCGCGACCATCTGAAACTCCTCTCCGGCCTCGCCGTTTCGAGATGGACGGCGATGAGCCTCGGTGACGACGAGCACGCCGAACGCGTCCGCGGCGAGTTGGTGTCGGGGAATTTCTTCGCGGTGCTCGGGGTCAAACCGGTCCTGGGCAGGTTCTTCAACACCGAAGAATACGGCGACAAAGAGGGTGGCTACCCGGTGGCCGTGATCAGCGAACGACTTTGGAAAAGCCGGTTCCATTCCGATCCCGCTATCACCGGGTCTACCATCCGGCTCAACCGGCAGAAGCTGACCGTGGTGGGCGTTGCCCCGGCGAATTTCCATGGCAGTATACCGGGCCTGACGTTTGAAGTGTGGGTGCCGGTTGTAATGGCGGCACAGCTCAACGACATTCCGCGCTGGATGCTGGGAGACCGCGGTTCGCGCATCCTGTCCGCATTTGCGCGCTTGAAGCCAGGCGTCAGCATCGAGAGGGCGCGGGCAGAAACCGCCGCACTGGCGCACGAAATAGCCGTGGCGGACGCGGACCCTGACCAGGGCCTGAGCGCCACGCTGTTTCCACTATGGAAGGGACACTTCGGAGCGCAGGCCCTGCTGCTGGCGCCGCTCACCATACTGATGGCCGTGGGTGCAGTGGTGCTGCTGATCGTGTGCGCCAACGTGGCTAACCTGCTGCTGGCCCGCGCCACCATGCGCCAAAAGAGCTGAGCATGCGCATGGCTCTGGGCGCCGGGCGCGGCCGTCTGGTGCGGCAGCTTCTCACCGAGACGCTAGGCCTGGCGATGATGGGCGCGCTGGTGGCCATGCCCCTGACCATGTGGATGAGCCAGTCGCTGGGCTTTCTGATTCCACCCAGCAGCCTCCCCGTGCTGCTGGGGGATGGCGGAATGAACGGCGACGTCCTGGTTTTCACCATCCTGCTCTGCGTGGGCGCATGTTTGGTCTCCGGGGTGGCGCCGGCATGGCAGACGGCCAGCGCCAGCCTGAATGAGGTGCTGAAAGAAGGCGGCCGGAGCGGGAGCGCGGCGGCCGGACCACAGCGCTTACGTGGACTGCTGGTGGTAACCGAAGTGGCCATGGCTCTGGTGGTTCTAATCGCCGCGGCTTTGTTCGCGCGCAGCTTCCAGATGGCGCGCCACATCAATCCCGGGTTCGACCCGGAGCATGTACTGGTGTCGCGGCTCTATCTTTCCACGGCGGGTTATTCGGTACCCCAGCGAAAGCAATTCTGCCAGCGGTTGCGCCAGGGCCTGGAAGCGCAACCGGGCATCGCCGCAGTCAGCTACGCGGACATCGTCCCGCTTACCACCGACATGTCCTGGGAATCCCTGCAAATTGAAGGCTACGTACCCGGCCGCGGCGAGAACATGAAGCTCGACCGGAACGTGGTGGCCCCAGGCTATTTTGACGTTCTGCGGATCCCCCTGCTGGAAGGACGCGACTTCACCGAACACGACGACGAAAACAGCACCCCGGTGATGATTGTCACCCAGACCTTTGCCCGTCATTTCTTCGGCGACCGGGACCCCATCGGCCACAAAGTTCACGGCTGGGGCGCCTGGTTCACGATCGTCGGCGTGGTGAGAGACAGCAAATACAGCACGCCGAACGAAGCGCCCAAGGCGCACTTCTATGTCGCGTTCCGGCAGGTGTACCGGGCCGACCTGAGCATCGCCTTCTTCGTCCGGACACATGGCGACCCGTTGCAGGCGCTGCCGGTTATGCGGCAGCAGGTGAAGAATCTGGACCCCGGCGTCGGGGTGTACGATGCTTTGCCCATGGTGGAGTCCGTTCAGCTTTCGTTATTCGGACAGAGAATCGCCGCGGCTCTGCTGGCCGGGCTGGGACTGATTGCGCTGGTGCTGGCGGCAGTGGGGCTGTATGGCGTGATGGCGTATACGGTGAGCCAGCGAACCCAGGAAATCGGTATTCGCATGGCCCTGGGCGCCCGCCCTCGGGATGTGCTGGCGATGACGGTTGGACAGGGAATGCGACTGACGCTGCTGGGTCTGGCCGCCGGAGTGGTGGCCGCGCTGGCTTTGACGCGCCTGGTCGCAGGCCTGCTGGTACACGTCAGCGCGACCGATCCGTTCGTCTTCCTCGCGGCATCGTTATTTCTGGCGGCCATTGCCCTCGCCGCCAGCTATCTGCCGGCGCGCCGCGCCACGCGTATCGACCCCAACGTGGCGCTGCGCTGCCAGTAGACAAGGTCGGCGGATGGCAGCGCATGGCGCTGCCCCACAAGGCGGCAGAGCCTCGGGACAGAATCCTGCCCGACGGTCCCCGCCCCACCTGGTTGCGGCTCCACTGCTTTGTAGGGCAGGATTGAATCCTGCGGCGGGTTTGTAACCCGCTTGTCGGAGTCCCGTGAAAATCGTCAACATCCGCCCTACCACCGTCACCGTTCCGCTGGAAGCGCCGCTCCGTCACGCCAACGGCTGTCACTGGGGGCGTTTTGTGCGCACCATCATCGAAGTGGAAACCGACAACGGCATTGTCGGCCTCGGCGAAATGGGCGGCGGCGGGGAGTCTGCCGAGGCCGTATTCCGCTCGCTGAACAGCTATCTCGCCGGGCACGACCCCGCGCGCATCGAGGAAATGCGTTTCCGCATCGCCAATCCCACGGCATCGCTCTACAACAACCGCACGCAGGTGCTGGCGGCACTGGAGTTCGCGTGCCTGGACATTCTCGGGCAATCCTGGGCCGTGCCGGTCCATGCGATTTTGGGCGGCAAACTGCGCGACCGCGTCCCCTTCGCGTCCTATTGCTTCTTCCGCTATGCCGAGTCGAAAACCGGCGGAGGCGAGGTGCGCACCGTCGATCAGGTGGTGCGGAACGCACGCGCGCTCAAGGAACGATTCGGATTCACCACGCACAAGATGAAGGGCGGCGTGTTTCCACCCGAGTACGAGTCGGAAGCGTTTCGCGCACTGGCCGGAACGTTTCCGGAGGATCGCGTGCGTTTCGATCCGAACGGCGTTTGGTCCACCGAGCAAGCCACCCGCTTCGGCCAGGGCATTGAGGATCTCCGCAACGATTATCTGGAAGATCCGGTTTACGGACTGAACGGAATGCGGCGCACGCGCGAAATGGTGCGCATCCCGCTGGCCACCAACACCGTGGTGGTGAACTTCGAACAGCTTGCGGCCAACGTACTCGACACGGCGGTGGATGTGATCCTGCTGGACACGACTTTTTGGGGCGGCATCCGCGCCTGCGTGAAAGCGGCCGCCGTGTGCGAGACCTTCCAATTGGGCGTGGCCGTTCACTCGTCCGGCGAGCTGGGGATTCAACTAGCCACCATGCTGCACCTGGGCGCGGTGCTGCCCAACCTTTCTTTCGCCGCCGATGCTCATTACCACCACCTCCGCGACGACGTCATCGAGGGCGGTTTGATGCGTTATGAAGGCGGGATGATAGCAGTGCCGGAAGGACCCGGCCTTGGCGTGCGCCTCGACCGGGAAAAGCTGCGCCAGTACGCCGAGCTATATAAGGAACTGGGCAATTACCCCTACGATCAGGATCCGCTACGCCCCGGCTGGGCGCCCCTGGTGCCCAATGACCGTTGGGCGGATCCGGCGGATGGGCGGACGCCGGTGATGGGACGCGGCTAATCCGCAGCCTGTTGTAAGAGCGCACCAGGGCTGGCAATATTCTTCAGCAGGTCATCGGGAATGCCGTGCCGCTCCCGCAAATACTCCGGGCTGTTCCACGAAAGCCAGACCCGGCCATCGGCATCCTGCCACACCAGAGCCTTGAGCGGCAGATCGATGGCCAACGTAGGCGTGGCCACCATCAGCGGTGTGCCTGCGCGCGGGCTGCCGAAGACAACCAGCTTTGTGGGACGCATTTCCAAGCCGGCTCGCTCGGCTTCGCCGCTGTGATCTATCACCGTAAACACGGTAATGCCCTTCGCAGTGAGAAGCCCTTTCAGCCGCTCAACCGTCGCGTCCACGGAGTGCTTGCTCAAAACTGAAACGATGCCGTGATCTGTGTTTTGGGACATAGCCGATATCACCCGAGCGTCAGGCATAGCGCGGTCACTGAAGCTGCCGGAAATTGATGGACCACGCGCCCGCCGCTTGCAGTGACGCTCACCGGCGCCGGACGGACCACGTCAGGGTGGTCGAAATCATTGTGCGCATGCAGATCGGCATTGGCCAGCACCATCCCTCGGCCCGCCTCGATCGAAGCGCCACGCACCACGATCTCCGCCTCCATGGCCTGTCCGGCGTGTGGATTTACCACACTAAGGGTGAGCTGCTTCCCCATCAGGGAAGCTGAACCATTCAGCGCCCACAACGACGCGGGCTTGCCGTTGCGGTCGTAGCTGATGGGCGTGGCCGCGAACTCGGTCCGCACCGCCGTCGCACCCATATGCGGCATGTACATTTTGAACACGTGGTAGTTGGGCGTGAGCACGAACTTGTCCTCGCTGGCCAGCATCAGGGAATGCAGACAGTTAATCGTTTGCGCCGCGTTCGCCATAGCCACCTTGCCGGCGTGACGATGGAAGGTGTCCAGCGTGAGCCCGGAGAGCAGCGCATCGCGCAGGGTGGGCATTTGGGAAAGCGCATACTTCGGCCCCACTTCCGTACCAGGGCGATACCACGCGCCCCACTCATCCACCACCAGCTTCACGTGATGTTCCGGGTCCGCTTCCGCCATCACCGCCCACTGGCTGCGAATAATCGGGTCCATCTGATAGCCCTGCGCCAGCAGTTCGTACCACTCCAGCGTGCTGAACTTCACCGCGTCGCCCTTGCCCAGGTTCCAGTCGGTGGTCTTGCCGCCGCTCAGATTCCACGTGTAGTCGTGCATCGAGAGGCCAAACACGCTGTCCACCACATGCTTGTCGGCAAGGGAGCGCATCAGCACGCGGGTCCACTCCACATCCGTGTCGCTCGGTCCGGAGGCCACCAGGGCCAGCGGAGCGGCGTATTGCGGAACCCAGGCCGTGAAGCGGCGAAACTCCGTGGCATACTCGGCCGGCGTCAGGTTTCCGCCGCAGCCCCACGATTCGTTACCCACGCCCCAGTAGCGCACGTCGAACGGCCGGGGATGCCCCTGCGCCGCGCGCAGTTTCGCTCCCGCCGTGCTGTCCGCGGGAGAATTGCAAAACTCAATCCATTCGTAGAAATCCTTCGCCGGAAGGCTGCGCACGTTCGCCGCCAGGTACGGCTGCGCGCCCGTCAATTCGCAGAAGCGCAGAAACTCGAGTGTGCCGAACGCGTTGGTCTCGGTGCCTCCCCAGAAGTTGGTGCGCGGGTTGCGCGCTGACGCCGGACCTACGCCGTCACGCCAGTCGTAGCTGTCCGCGAAGCAGCCGCCGGGCCACCGAATCACCGGAGCCTTGATCGCGCGCAGGGCCTCAATCACAGCCCGCCGGATGCCGCCTTCATTCGGGATGGAAGAGTTCTCCCCCACCCAAACGCCGTCGTAAATTACGCCGCCCAGGTGCTCCGTGAAGTGGCCGTAGATCTCCGGCGCGATGGTGCCGATCGGTTCACCGGCGATCACCTCGATATGCGCGCCGCTCGCCGTGGCTGCTGCCTGTCCCTTCAAAGCGGTGGCGGACACCGCGCCAGCCGCCATGCTCCGCAGGAACTCTCTTCTGCTGGATGTCATGTTTCGCAACCAATACTATAGTGGTGACAACTGCGTGTCAATGAACATCACCATCGTCGGCGGAGGCATCGTCGGTCTCGCCACCGCGTTTAGAATCGGGCAGAAATCGCCTGAAGCTCGCATCACCGTGCTGGAGAAAGAAGCGGGCGTCGGCCGGCACCAGTCCGGCCACAACAGCGGCGTGCTGCACGCGGGACTCTATTACAAGCCGGGTTCGGCGAAGGCGCGGCTGGCGGTCAGCGGAATCCGGCAGATGGTTGCGTTCTGCCAGGAGAACGGCATCGCCCACGAAGTCTGCGGCAAGCTGGTGGTCGCATCGAATGAGGAGGAAATGCCGCGGCTGCGGGATTTGCTCGACCGCGGGCGGCAGAACGGTCTGGAAGGGTTGGAACTGCTCGGGCCCGAACAGATGAAAGAGATCGAGCCCCACGCCGCGGGAGTGGCGGCGCTCCGCGTGCCTCAGGAAGGAATCGCCGACTATCCCGCGGTCTGCGCCACACTCGCCCGCATGATCAACGGGCGCGTGGTTACGGGCGCCAAAGTAGAGCGGTTGCGGAAAACCGCGAGTGGTTGGCTGGCGCAAACCACCGCTGGCGATTTCGAATCCGACCTGCTGGTGAATTGCGCCGGGTTGCATTGCGACCGCGTTGCGGCCATGGCCGGCGTGCGCCGAGATATGCGCATCGTGCCGTTTCGCGGCGAGTATTACCGGATCAAACCGGAACGCCAGTTTCTCGTTCGCAACCTGATCTACCCGGTTCCCGATCCGAAGTTTCCCTTCCTGGGTGTGCACTTCACCCGGATAATTCACGGCGGCGTGGAGGCCGGTCCCAACGCGGTGCTCGCGCTCGCCCGCGAGGGGTATCGCAAGAAGAACTTCAGCTTGCGCGATTCCATGGACATTTTCAGTTATTCCGGTTTCTGGCGATTTCTGGGGAAGCACTCGCGCACGTGTTTCGATGAACTGCGGCGCTCGTTCAGCAAGGAATTGTTCTGTGCATCATTGCGGAAACTGGTGCCTGAGATCACCGTGAACGACCTCGAAACGGGCGGCGCGGGAGTGCGGGCGCAGGCGCTGGACCCGCGGGGCGCCATGGTGAACGATTTTCACATCGTGTGCCAGCCCGGCGCGGTGCACGTCCTGAATGCACCCAGTCCTGCTGCAACAGCTTCTCTGGCGATAGGAGAGGAGATTGCTCGGCAGCTCCTGGAGGTCGCCCGGCCGTGATGCCCTAACGAGCCACCTGATATGCCGCCCGCGGTTTGAATTCGTCGTAAGTCTTCGAGCCCGTATTCAGTTCCAGCGGCAGAGGCGTCTCCTCATCCAGATCGAGACAGCGAACCAGGCCCGGACGCACTTCCTTGTATCGAAACCCGCTTTCCGGACAGCGCATAATGCCATCGGCATCGGGATCAACGAGCCTCTGGCCGTGCCGGCTCATCCAGCCAACTCGGCGGGCGGGATTGCCAACCATGAGCGCATAGTCCGGTACATCATTCGCCACAACCGCCGCGGCGCCGATAAAGCAATAGCGTCCGAGTTCGATGCCGCAAACGATTGTCGCGTTCGCGCCAACGGTCGCGCCCCGGCGGAAGATGGTCTTCTCGTACAACGCGTGACGGCTCACCTCCGAGCGCGGATTGGTGACATTGGTAAGCACGCAGGAGGGTCCCAGAAAAACGTCATCCTCGATCTCGGCCCCGGTGTAAATGGAGACATTGTTCTGAACCTTGACGTTGTTGCCGATCACCACGCCCTCGGCAACCTGGCAGTTCTGGCCGAACACGCAGCGCTCGCCGATCCTGGCCCCCTTCAAAATGTGCGAGAAGTGCCAGATCTTCGTGCCCGCGCCGATTTCACAGGGCTCGTCAACAATTGCGGTGGGGTGCGCGAAGTACGCCTTCTTCAGCCTCTCCGGCGGAGCCGCGACAGCCACGGACTTGTGCCCCTCCAGCGCGTCCTGGCAGGCCTTCAACACCCGCAATACCCGCAGACCTTCACGGCCATCGGTGAGCGGATTGCGCCGAGACACCATGCAATCGAGAAAATGGCGGCACTCGTTCCGCAAAGGCTCTTCGTCTTCCAGCGAGACCGGTTCCGCGTCGGCCTTCAGCGCCGTGGGGACGCGTTCCTTCCACTCGACACGATGAGGATAGAGGACCAGCTTGTCGGAGGCATTGTCATCAAACACGGCCATCTTTTCCGATCCAATAACCACCAGGCGCTGTTCCTTGAAAGGATGCAGCCAGCTCACGAACATGTGCGCGCGCACCCCGCTGGCGAAGCTGAACTGGCTGACGGTGACATCGGCCACTCTCTGGCTCAGATAGTTGCCGCCCTCACAGGTCACCGACTCCGGCTCCTCGCCCAGCAGACCGAGCACGACACTGATATCGTGCGGGGCGAAACTCCAGAGGATGTTTTCCCCGGTGCGGATCTTGCCCATGTTGAGGCGGTTCGAGTAGAGGTATTCGATCCGGCCCAGCGAGCCGCTGTCGATCAGTTCCTTCAGCTTCCTGACCGCCGGGTGGTATTGGAGAATGTGGCCCACCATAAGGATGCGGCGATTCCTGGCGGCGAGTTCCGCCAGTTCCGCGCCTTCCTCAACAGCCAGGGCGAGGGGCTTCTCCACGAAGACGTCCTTGCCTGCTTCCAGCGCGCGTTTCGCCATTTCGAAATGGAGCGCGGCAGGGGTTGCCAGAACAACCGCGTCGATACCAAGGTCAGCAAGGACCTCGGAATAATCCCGGACGTTCGCCTCCACCAGCGGGTTGCCGTCGCACACCATGCGAAGCGCGCCCAGGTGGGCGAAGTTGCGGACCAGATTCCGGCCCCAGTATCCGTTTCCTACAACAGCGACATTCACCGTTTCTGCACAATACCACATGGCTCCGTTCCGGCAAGAACATGAAGGCTGGGGGAGTAGCCCGGGATGAGTTCCCGCAGCGTCCGAATGAGGCCGGGCATATCACGGCGGTCGCAGACGTCCCGGAGTGCCTGGATACAAGCTTCCATACCAGCCGGGGGCAGCCCGTTGCCCGCGAAAATCTTGATCTTCTGGTGGTGAGTGGGCACGGTGTCCTCGCCAATGAGGTTGAGTTCCTCATACAATTTCTCGCCCGGGCGCAGCCCTGTGAACTCAATGCGGATGTCCTCATCCGGGCGCAGACCGGCATCGAGAATCAGTTGGCGCGCGAGGTCGACGATTCTTACCGGCTGGCCCATGTCGAGCACGAAGATCTCACCGCCATGACCCATGGTGGAGGCCTCCAGAACCAGTTGCGACGCTTCCGGGATGGTCATGAAATAGCGGCGCATTTCCGGGTGGGTGATGGTCACCGGCCCGCCGGCGGCGATCTGCTGCCGGAAAATGGGCACTACGCTGCCGCTGGAATCCAGCACGTTGCCGAAGCGCACGGACACGAATTTCGTGCCGCCGTTCCGCAGGGCAAGGAGCAGCAGTTCGGCCACGCGCTTGGTGGCGCCCATGACGCTTGCCGGGCGAACTGCTTTGTCGGAAGAGATCAGCACGAAATCCTTGACGCCGCGGCGGGCGGCCGCGCGGGCGACGTTCCAGGTTCCGAACACGTTGTTCTCCACGGCCTCGAACGCGTGGGCCTCCATCATGGGTACATGTTTGTAGGCGGCGGCGTGGTAGAGGGTCGACGGGCGATGACGCGCCAGAACCTCGTCGAGACGCCGCTCATCCCGAATGGTTCCGATCTCCGGATAGAACGGCACACCGGGAAAGGTCTGGCGGAACTCAAGGTCCAGAAAGAAGAGCGCTGTTTCGGCAATATCGAAAGCCACGATCGGGCCGGGACGCGAGCGGGCGATCTGCCGGCAGAGCTCCGAACCGATGGAGCCCGCGGCGCCGGTGATCAGCGTGGTTGGGGCAGCGAGGCTCATTGCCCAGGATATCACCCCTTGCCCTGTCCGCCGCTCCAGCGGATTTTTCCGAGCTCGAAAAAATGCGGGCGGGTGAGACGGCGGGCCAGGATGCCCACCAGCAGTTTGCCGTAACCGTCCCGGCGTCACTTCGCGTCTAAGGGCTTGTACGCGTCCGGAGCAGTCTGTAGTCTAATAACATACGAGTCGCTGTGAATAAACCACCAAGTTTTCTGGCCCTTTGGGCAATACTCGGGGCGTCGTCCCCCATAATCCTGGCGCAGGCTGACCGCATTACCGCACCCATCGACAATAACCATCCGGTCGTTTTGAGTGGGCAGGTTTCCCGGTTGATCAGTGCCGCGAATGACCTCGGCCCGGTGCAGTCCAGCTCCCGCATCTCCGGATTGTCGCTGATTCTGAAACCATCGCCGGCACAGCAAACGGATCTCAGCCAACTCTTGCAGGCACAGCAGGATGCGAAATCTTCGAGTTATCACCAGTGGCTCACGCCCGAACAATACGCGAGCCGCTTCGGGGTCAGCTCGGGCGACCTCACAAAGATCACAGCGTGGCTGACGTCGCAGGGTTTTTCAGTGGATTACATAGCTCGCGCCCGCAACTACGTCACTTTCAGCGGGACGGCGCAACAAGTGGCAAATGCCTTCCAGACGCAGATTCACAGCTACAACGTGAATGGTGAGACGCACTTCGCTAATGCAACTGCCCCATCAGTCCCAGCGGCTTTGGCAGGGCTTGTTTCCACGGTGCGCGGGCTCGACAATTTCCGGCTGAAGCCGCGTTTGAGGAAAGCGTCGCAGCCGCACCTGCTCCTGGATGGCCAGGTGTTTATCGCGCCCTCCGATTTCGCCACCATTTACGACGTGAATCCGCTTTACAACGCGGGCATCACCGGAGCCGGCCAGAAGATTGTGGTGGTGGGGCAATCGGACATCGTCGCGTCGGACATCACTCAGTTTCGAACGCGAACCGACCTGGGCGCCGCGAATCTGACGCAGGTGCTGGCGGCCGGCAGTCAGGACCCTGGAATCTCACCGGGAGACGAGGAAGAGTCCGACCTGGACATTGAATGGTCTGGAGCAGTGGCAAAGGCTGCCACTATCGTTTTCGTGTATTCGACCGACGTGTGGACGTCGGCCACCTACGCCGTCGATCAGAATCTCGCACCGGTGCTCAGCATGAGCTATGGGCTTTGCGAACAAATCATTGGCCCAGCCGAACTGAGTGTTGAGCGCGCCACCGTGCAACAGGGAAACGCGGAGGGCATCACGGTACTGGCTGCCTCGGGCGACTACGCCGCCGCGGATTGTGACGAATGGAACGACGCCGACCCAGCGATCAGCCAGGGCGGCCTGGCGGTGGACGCGCCTGCCAGCTTTCCCGAAGTTATTGCGATGGGCGGCACGCAATTCGACATACTAGGTGGCAACTATTTCAACCGTGGCAACGCTATCAGCTACATACCCGAAGTCGTGTGGAACGACACGGTGGAGTTGGGCCAACTGGATGGCGGCGGCGGCGGCGCCAGCGTTTACTTCACGCAACCCCCGTGGCAGAGTGGTATCGCTCCGGGTGATGGAGTGAGGCACGTGCCCGACCTCTCGTTTCCTGCTTCCAATGTTGTCGATCCCTTTTTCATTTACTCGAGCGACCCCTCGTCGGGCTTCGTGGGGCCCGGGGGCGTGGGTGGCACCTCGTGCGCCGCTCCCACCATGGCCGCTGTCGTAGCGCTGGTCAATCAATACCTGGTATCTACCAGCGCGGTGCAACAGGCCGGCCTGGGGAACATCAACCCCACCCTGTACAAGCTCGCGCAAACGCAGGGCAGCGCGTTCCACGATATCGTGAACGGCAACAATATCGTGCCCTGCGGGCCTGGCTCACCCAATTGCGTCAATGGCACCATGGGCTGGGCGGCCGGTCCTGGCTATGATTCGGCCAGCGGGTTGGGATCGGTGGATGCATACAACCTGGTTCACGCCTGGAACACTGCAATCGTGGCCCAGTCCGTGGTGGTCCCTTCCATCAGCCAAACTTCCGTAGGCGGCGAGGAGCCCGTATTCGAGACAGGTACGAACTCGTGGACCTTTACGTTGACGCTGACGAATGAATCGAACACCGCCACCACGCTCACCGGATTCACCGTGAACGGCGTCAGCGAAACGTCTCAGATTGCTACCCTGTTCACCACCGGGGGAATCGCAGCGAACGGCTCCATTAAGGGCGTCTACACGCTGCAGAACCTTGACGTGTCCAGCGGGCCGGTGAATGTCGTCTTCGGCTTTTCGGGTATGGATGCGGGGGGCGCCGCGTGGAACACCACGATGACCGTTCCCTTCACCGGCTTCCAGCCTCAACTGGCCATCACCAGCATCAGCAACGCCGCCAGCGGCCAGCAGTTATTCGCGCCGGGGATGCTCATCGGCGTTTATGGTACGGGCTTCGCCACGCTGGTGGAGCAGGCCACCATCGCTCCCCTTCCGGAATACATCGCTGGATTCGAAGCCACGGTCAATTATGGACCTGGCTTTTTCAACCAGGTTCCGGTGCCGCTGATGTACCTGTCTCCGACCCAGGTGAATGTGCAGATTCCGCTCGAAATCCCGCCCGGGCCCGCCCAGCTTACGGTGGGCAATCCCTACACGAACATAAACTACAATTTCACGGTCAGGGAAGCCGCTCCGGGCATTTTCTTATACTCGACCGGCGGCGCCGCCAGCCCGATTGGCACGGCATCGACCGGCGCCGGACAAACCGTGGCGATCTATATCACCGGTCAGGGCCAGGTCACGCCGGTGGTGGCCGATGGCTCGCTGCCGTCACCCGGCGAAGTTCCCACGACCAGTCAAACCGTATCGATCACCGTGGGCGGCGTCCCGGTAACGGCGCCTTTCGCCTATATTGGTCTCCCGTCCTGGTCCATCGGGGTGATGCAAATCAACTTCACCATCCCCAGTGGTGTTCCGACCGGCGAGCAGCCGCTGGTGGTAACCATTGGCTCCACTTCCAGCCTGCCGGCGAATATCATGATTACCGATTGACCACCCCGGCGGCGTGCGAAACTGGACGCCATGGGTGATTCGCAAAGCTGGCCGGGCCTTCCTTTGAACGAGTGGCAGGATACTTACCGCACCCTGCACCTGTGGACACAGATCGCCGGCAAAGTGCGCATGGGTCTTTCGCCGCCACTGAACCACTGGTGGCATGTCAGTCTCTATGTCAATTCGCACGGCCTCACTACGGGGCCGGTTCCGTATCCGCCGGGATTCTTCGAAATTCAATTCGATTTTCAGAAGCATGAACTGAGGGTTTCCACTAGCGCGGGAACGAGCGCGGCCCGGCCACTGCGGGCGGAGCCGGTGGCCAGCTTCTACAGTGGCCTGTGGGAGGTACTGGCGTCGCTGGGCATCGCAGTGAGCATCAATCCAAAGCCTCAGGAGGTCGCCGCGCCGGTCCCGTTCGATCGCGATTTTGCGCACTGTTCCTACGATGGCGAGTACGCGCATCGGTTCTGGCGCATTCTGGTGTCCAGCGCGAAAGTGATGGAACGGTTCCGCGGCAGATTCATCGGGAAGTGCAGCCCCGTACACTTCTTCTGGGGCAGTTGCGATCTCGCCTGCACACGTTTTTCGGGCCGGTTGGCGCCGCCGCGCAAGGGCGTCATCAGCGGCCCCGCGTATTCGCACGAAGTGTGCAGCGCCGGGTTCTGGCCAGGCGGCGGCGCCGTGGAAGGTCCCGCCTATTACGCCTATGCCGTTCCGCAACCAGCGGGCATTGCCGAGGCGCGAATACGGCCTGACGCGGCGCGGTGGATTCCGGAACTCTCCGAGTTCATCCTCATGTATGACGACGTGCGGCGTGCGGACTCGCCCGAAGAGTGCTTGTACCAGTTTCTGCAGAGCACCTATGAGGCGGGAGCGAATCTTGCGAAGTGGGACCGGAGCGCGCTGGAGGTTTGAAGAGAGTCCTGGGACGTGCAGGGGCGGGTCTGACTAACCTCGACGGGCTGCGGTGGCCTTGTCCAGACGGGCCCGAAGTTCTTCGGAGAGGCGAAGCGGAGCGAGAGCTTCCACCGCGGCACCGGCGTCGCGCGCGGAAGTTTCCACCAGTCGCACCAGCATCTCCAGCGCGTCACCAAGGCGGGTCAGCGCAATGGCCGTGACCAGCGTTCTGCGCATGTCGGGGTTGCGCTCGCGGGGCAAGCGGTCTTTCAGCAACTCCAATGCCTGGGAATCGTGAGTGAGTCCCAGTGCCAGGGCGGCCTCGGCGGCGGAATGGTCCCGGCGGTCGAGAAACCGTGCCACGAACGGGATGCCCTGGCTGGCATCCATCGACAACAACGCGGAAAAGCAGGAACCCAGAACCTCGGGTTCGGAATCCCCAACCAGGAGGCGCAGGCGGAGGACAATGGCGCCTTCCTGCCGGTTGAGCCTGCCGATGGCGCGAGCCGCCTCCGCGCGAACGGCCTTCTCGGGATCGGCCAGCACGTCGGTCAAATGCGTGAGCAGGTCGAGGTCGTTCAGGTCGCGGCAGGAAACCAGAGCGAGCGCGCAGTTTCCGCGGAGGGTGGCGGCGCTGTCGGCATGACCGCCCCATACCGGCTCCATTTGGACGTGTTGAAGGCCGCGGAGGTAGGTAGCGGAGTCCTCGTGCCCGAGGTCGCCGAGTGCCTTGCAGAGCGCGTCCTTGGCCCAGCATTGCGGGTCCGTTTTGGCGGGATCGGAGAAGAAGCGGAGATACGCCGCAAGGAGATCGGGAATGAGCTGGTTCAGGCCGAGCGTGGCCACGATCGCGGCGGCTTTGGCGACAACGTAGTTGCTGCGGTCCTTGAGGGCTTTGCGAAGGGCGAGCTGGGTATCGGGGCCGGCGTCGCCCGCTTCACGCAGGGCCTCAAGAGAGGCGAGTTTCTGCTCGTACGCGGAGTTACGCGCGGCCATCATTTGGCGCCAAGGGCCGACTGAACTTTCAGGAAGAGGGCGCAGTACGGACGACGCAGATCCGTCTTCGCGGCGGCGCCGGCATCGGTGAACGCAAGATAATCCTGCGATTTATCCGTGAATCCCAACCACGATGGCAGACCCTCGCCATTTGGACTGCCGGTTCGGGTGAAATTAACCCAGTAATTCTGCATTTGTTCGGACACTTTCTGGTCGGCCGGCGTGGGCGGGACGCCGCTGGCCCACGTGCCGAACAGGAAGACCAGCTCGCCGGCGTGGACGCTGGCGAGCTTGCCGGGAGCGGGATGCTCAAACTCGTATACCCAGGTGGGATTGCCGGCCGCGGCGTGCCACACCGCGTGGGCCACCGATGGACAGCGGAAGAAAACATCGGTGACCCATTGCGTTCCGGGCGCGCCATAGAGGGGATCCGTTTTTTCGCCATACAATGCCAGAGCGCGATCGGCAAAGTGGCCGTATTCCTTTTCGATTTCCTCGCGTATTTTATCGGGCGGCATGGTTTCGCCCATCTCCTGGGCGTTGCTTCCGGTGATCAGGGGAATGCGTGCGGCGCGGCCTTCGGCGAAGACTTTGGCGGGAGATTCGGTCAAAACCCAGCCATCCAGAGATGCACCGAGGCCGGTCATGTCGCCGGCCGCCGCGGCCAAGCCCGCTTTCACGATTTCGACCGCGGGGATGGTGCGCAGAAAGCGGATGGCGGCGGTGTCGGGCGCTTTGAGTTGGGCGGCCAGTTTCTCGCCCAACTCTTCGGCGCGAGCCCGCGGGAGGCATCCTCTGAATCCGACCGCCGAACTTTCCTGAATGGCGCGGTAGAAGAGGCCCTTGGCCAGCGGCGAGGTCATCAGCAGGCTGACGTCCCACGCGCCAGCGGACTCACCTCCGAGCGTGACGGTGGCGGGGTCGCCTCCGAAACGGGCAATGTTGTCGCGAACCCAGCGCAGGGCGGCGATCTGATCCATGAGTCCGTAGTTGCCGGAGGCGTGATGGGGCGATTCGTTGGCGAGCTCGGGGTGGGCCATGAAGCCGAGCGCCCCGAGGCGGTAATTCACGGTGACCCACACGATGCCGCGGCGAACGAGCGCGCGTTCCTCAAAGGCGGGCGCTTCACCCGAGCCGGCCATGTTGGAACCGCCGTGCAGCCAGACCATCACCGGGCGAGGCGCTTTCGGAGGCCACTCCGGGACGGCGACGTTGAGGTAGAGACAGTCTTCGGTGCTGGTGGGCACGTCGGCGGCGTTCCAGCCTTCGGAGAGCTGGGTGCAGGCGGGACGGAATTCGGCGGCTTCGCGGACGCCGGCCCAGGGTTCCACTGGCTGAGGCTCGCGCCAGCGCAGATCGCCGACGGGAGGACGGGCGAAGGGAATGCCCTTGAAAGCCGCGCCGCCGTCGGGTGTCAGGCGACCGCGGATTTGGCCTCCGCTGACGGCTACAACCGCGTCGTCGGCCGCGGCGGCGATGACGGTCACTAGCGCGAAGGCGCACAGCAGGGTGCGGGGTCTCATCGGCATGATCGTAGCAGACCGGGGCAGTATCGACGGGGCCTGATCCCGGAGTTAGAATCGGTGGAAGCCTCATGGCCATATCCCCCGGCGTTCGCCTCGGCCCCTACGAAATTCTGGCGCTGCTGGGCAGCGGAGGAATGGGTGAGGTTTACCGGGCGCGCGATACGCGTCTGGATCGCACCATTGCGTTGAAGACGCTGCCAGCGGAAAAGGTCGGCGATGCCGATCGAAAGTGGCGATTCCTGTTGGAGGCGCGCACCGCCGCCAGGCTCAATCACCCGAACATTGTCACCATCCACGAGATCTCGGAGGAAAACGGCGTTTGTCTGATCGCGATGGAATACGTTGCGGGAACCACTTTGGAACAGATGATCGAGGGAAACGGGGTGCAGGTACACGACGCGCTGAGGTTTGCCGCTGATATTGCGGATGCGCTTGCCGCTGCTCATTCAGCGGGAGTGATCCACCGCGATTTGAAACCGGCCAACGTCATCATCACGGAGGAGGGCCGGGCCAAGCTGCTCGATTTTGGGCTCGCACAATTCATTGAGGCGCCGGTCGTCGGGGACGAGACGGCGACGCTGCGCACGCTGCCAGGAGCGATTGAAGGAACCGTGGCCTATATGTCACCGGAGCAGGCGCAAGGGCGGCTGCTGGACGCGAGGTCCGACATCTTCTCTTTCGGTCTGGTTTTCTACGAAATGCTTTGCGGGCAGCGCGCGTTTCGCGCCGGCTCGTGGATTGCCACGCTGGCGGCCATCCTGCACGAGGAACCGCGGACGTTGCGCGACATCAACCAGGCGATTCCGGCGGCAGCGGCCGAGGTTGCGTTGCGCTGTCTGCGCAAGGATCCGTCACAGAGGTATCAAACGATGCGCGACGTCCAGCGCGCACTGGTGGAGGGCTCACCCTTGAACGAGGCCCGGCAAGATGGGCCGTCCATCGCGGTGCTCCCCTTCGTCAACCTGAGCGCCGGCAAGGAAAACGAATACTTCAGCGATGGTCTGGCCGAAGAAATTATCAACGCCCTGACCAGAGTTCCGGAGTTGCGGGTGATTGCGCGTACTTCGGCATTTGCGTTTCGCGGGAGCGGGCAGGATCTGCGCGTCATCGGCCAGCGCCTGCGAGTGGGAACCATTCTTGAAGGCAGTGTCCGCACCGCGGGCAATCGCATTCGGGTAACTGCTCAGCTCATCCAGGTGGCCGACGAATCGCACTTATGGTCGGAGCGTTACGAACGGGAAATAACAGATATATTCGCCATCCAGGACGATATATCGCAGGCGATTGCCAGCGCTTTGAGGGTGAGGCTGGGCGCGCCCCGGCGGTGGACTACAAATATCGAGGCCTTTCAGAGCTGCCTGAGAGGACTTTACTGGTATCAACGCTATACGCCGGAGAGTCTGGCAAAGGCCAGGGAGTCGTTCGAAGAAGCGCTGCGCCACGATCCCGCTTGTGCGCCCGCCTGGGCCGGCCTTGCCGTCTATTATTTCGGGTTGGGCGCGCTCAGCATCCGGCGCATGTCCGAGATGGCGCCACTGGCGAAATCCGCGGCAGAGAGCGCGCTGGGAATCGACCAGACGCTGAGCGAGGCGCACAGCGTGCTGGGTCTGGTGGCAGGGGCCGTCGAATACGACTGGACGCGGGCGGAACGGCATTTCCAGGACGCGATGGCTGTCGACCCCGTGCCGCCGCTCGTCCGTGTTCGTCACGCGCTCTACTTCCTGACGCCGCTCGGACGGTTCGATGAAGCGGTGGCGCAGTACCGGCGAGCTCTCGAAACGGATCCGCTCTCCATGATGGTCCATTACGGCCTGGCTTTTGCCCTGTATTGCCGGCGCCAGTACGATGATGCGATCGCGCACGCCACGGCCGCCGTGGAACTCTCCCCGGAACACTGGCTGGTTCATTTTGCCATGGGTTTGGCGCTGGCTGAGAAGGGCTGTTTACGCGAGTCTATTGCCAGCCTGGAGACAACCATGCAGCTTTCGCCGTCGTTCACCCTGACGGCCGGATTCCTGGCCGCTTTGTATGCGCGAGACGGCGACACCGACCGCGCGGCAAGGCTGATCGCGGAGGTCATGGAGAAGAGTTCAAGACAATACGTGTCGCCAGCCTGCTTTGGCGTCTACTACGCAGCCCTCGGGCAAGCGGACAAGACATTCGAGTTTCTCGAGACGGCCCTGGCCGAACGCGACCCCTACCTGACGCGCATCGACGCGGAGCCTTGTTTTGCGCGGATCCGCTCGGACCCTCGGTATCGTCAGTTGTTGGAGCGGATGAATCTCGGCTGACCCCGCGCCACTCAGGAAACCCACCGCTACGCCAGATTCCGGAACCCGCTAAGGGATTCCCGCAGGGGCGGGCCAGGGGAAACGGCCGTGCGAATCCGCTTCCCGGCAGCCGATTAACGGGATGAGGTGCATCCGCATGAAGTCTGTCCGGGCGTTTGTCTGGCTTGCCACCGCAATCATTCTGGCCGCGCCGTTGGGCGCACAGCAAGTAGAGATCATCGGCGGGCGAAAGGCCGTGGCGCACGAAGCGCTGGTGAAATTCCGGGGTGAGGCGAACCCGCGCCTGCAATCGGCAATCGGCAGGCAATACGCCATCCAGGAGATGCGCGTGCTCAACCGCGCGGGCGTCGTGCACATGCGCTCGGCGAGCCAGTCGGCGGCGCGTCTGATCGAACAGCTTAAGGCCGATCCGGACGTGTTGTACGCCGAACCCAACTATATCGTGAACGCCATGGACAATCCGGCGGTAAATCCGCCCGACGACCCTGATTTTCCGGTGCAGTGGGGACTCCAGAACAACGGCGAGAATGGGGGCGTCACCAACGCCGACATTGACGCGCTGGCGGCCTGGACCATCACCACGGGCTCCAGCAACGTGGTGGTTGGCGTGGTGGATACGGGTGTCGACTACACGCATCCCGACCTGAAAGCGAATATCTGGTCGGCCCCGGCGCCTTACACCATCACCTTCGCTCCCGGACAAATCGTCAGTTGCCCGGCCGGGAGCCACGGCTTCGATGCGATTCTGGACACCTGCGACCCCATGGATCAGGAAAATCATGGCACCCACGTGTCCGGGACCATCGGGGCGGTAGGCAATAACGACATCGGCGTAACCGGCGTGAACTGGAGCGTCACCATCGTGGGACTGCGCTTCCTCAATGCAACCGGCGAGGGAACCACCGCAAATGCGATCCGCGCGATTGAAGCGGCCATTCAGATCAAGGAGGCGTTCCCAACGCAGGCCAATATTCAGGTTCTCTCCAACAGTTGGGGCGGCCCGGGTTACTCGCAGTCGCTGCTGGAAGAGATCAACGAGGCGAGTAATGCCGGTATGCTGTTCGTGGCCGCGGCCGGCAACGACGGCGAGGATATCGGCGTCGACCCTGAATATCCCGCGGCTTATGCCGCCGACAACGAGATCGCGGTGGCCGCGACGGACAATACCGACAGCCTGGCTTCTTTCTCGAATTACAGTTCCACCCTGGTGGACCTCGGGGCGCCGGGCGTGAATATCCTCTCCACCATCATCGGCGGGCAATATGCCGAATTGAGCGGCACTTCCATGGCAACGCCGCATGTGTCGGGCGCCGCTGCGCTGGTGCTCTCGGTCTGTTCCTTGTCGACAAGCGCGCTGAAACAGACGCTGCTCTCGACGGCCGACCCGATTCCGGCGCTGGCGTCCACCACCGTGACCGGAAGCCGCTTGAACGCGTATCGCGCGGTGCATTCCTGCGCCGGTCAAAGCACCAGCCCGGGGATCACGCTGACAGCGACACCATCGGTGGTCACATTGACGCCGGGCGGTTCCGCGGTGTCCGTGGTGGCGGTGGCGGGCAATAACGGATTCAAAGGCGGTGTGGGTATGTGGGTGGCCGGGCTGCCCGCGGGGGTGACCGCCACTTTCACACCGGCCGCTTTTCGGGCCGGCGGAGCTACCTTGTTAACGCTGACAGCGTCCCCTTCCGCCACTGCAATCAACACCACGGTGACTATCTGGGGCTCCGGGGGCGGAAGTGCATCCAACAGCTTTGCACTGGTCCTCAACGTGAAGCCGAGCGGAGGTTTCACTGTCACGGCGACTCCTCCGTCTCAAACCGTGCCGCAGGGGTATAGCGGCGTGATCAAAATCTCGGTGACGGGCAACGGCAGCCTCCCCGGGGGCGTCGCGTTGCAGGTAACCGGACTTCCGCCCAACACCAGCGCGGCCTACGGCGAGGCAGCTTCCGGCTCACTAACTTTGACGGTGGCTACCAGCGGACTGACGCCAATCGGCTCCTATCCCATCACGGTCACGGGAATTTCCGGCTCTTTGCAGGAATCGGCAAGCGTCACGCTGAACGTCATCAGATGATCTGCTCCGCTTCGAAGCGTCGCGCGTAGCGAAGAATTCAGGCTTGTGATGCTTCGGCGTCACCGGCACAGGAACTCGCCGGCGGGATCGTGCTCGCCGTGGCGGCGTCGCGCCAGCGCACGAGTGCGGACGGCGTAGCAATAGACGCAGCCGTGGGGGCACGTGTCGTACTCGCCGATGTCGCGTGATTCGTGGCAGGCGCACTCCGGACGGTTACCCTTGTGACGAGCGCGGATGGGACGCCCAGCCACCTCTTCCATGCGGGCGGCATCTATGCAGCGCGCCGGGTTGATTCCAGGCTCCAGGAAGCGCGCCTGCGAGCAGACGGCGAGTTGCATCCCGTAAGCCCGCGCACAGGCAGCAAGTTCCCGCGCCAGAACCATCTTCTCTTCATCACCGGGGTCCTCCCAGGAAAAGCCGAACAGCGCGGACGCCGCGTCCATATTCGTGCGGGTCTTGCGATAAATCTGAGCGAAGGAGATCACCACTTCGTCGGTTACGCCAGCAAGACCTGAAGCCAGCCGTTCGAAGTTGCCCAGGTGGAAATCGCGCGGGGTCGTGGATGAAAACACCACTGTGTCATAGCGCCAGACAACCGTCCGCGGACCGTATTCATCGGCGACGCCGCGGGCATGGATAATCGATTTCTCCGGATCGACCACCGCGTACTCGAGCGCGCGCGGGTAAGCGTTGATGGTGTATTGAACAACGAAAGGGAAGCCGCGCTCGCGGACTTCCGGCAAGTAAGGGCGGAAGGGGCCGAGGTTCTTTGTCCAGAACACGAAGCCGTCTGCGTGTTCCGGAAGCAGCGAGACCCGCGACGGCGCTCCCCCAAAGGGGTTCATTACGCGGCAAAAGCCCGCGCGCAGCCGGTTGCGGAACCACTCACCGTAAAAGGCGGGAATGTCGGTGCGGTAGCTGGCGGAAATCAGCACGCCTGTCTCAGGATATGGCCGGGGCGATTGCCCGATCCTTCACGGTGACCGAACGAGCCTGCAGGGCCGCGAAAAACAGAGCACCCAGATACAAGCACGCGCCAATGAGCAGCGTGGTGCGAAGCCCCAGGTACAAGGCGAACAAGATGGCGCCGGCGGAGCCGAGCACGCTGGAGGCTGCGTTGAGCGCCCATGCCCAGCGGACCGTCGGCGCGGCCAGCCGCTCCAACAAACTGAGTCCCGTTGGGAATGGCATGCCCATGAAGAAACCGGCCGGCGCAATGATCACCACCGTGACCAGCGCCCGCGCCAGCAGGGGCCAGGCGACACCCGCATCCATAATCGGGGTGGCCGAGAAAGCCAGAATCGCCACCAGCGCGGCGACGCCGGCCAGCAGCAACCGCAGCCGCGCGCCGGAGCCCGCCAGCAGCTCGCGGCTGTAGAAGCTGCCAATGCCGCTCGACAGCAGCATCGAAAAGATAATCACAGTGAGCGCGTACGTGGGATGGCCCAGGAACAGCACGAATTTCTGGATCAGCGCCACCTGGATCAGAATATAACCCGCGCCGATGCACACGAAATAACCGAGGAAGCGGCGAACGCCGGCGGACGCCGGGAGTCTTGCGCCAAGCAGCAGCGGGGGCAGCGCCAGCACGATCAGCGTAGCCAGCAGGCTGACGGCAAATGAGCCGAACAGCAGCGGCACGGCGCGATTGATCTTGTAATCGATGAACCTGCGGTTGGCCGGCGTTAGATAGTTCCAGATGTCGCGCGGCTGGACACTGTAAAAGAAGAACGGCCGGTCATCGCTTACGGGCGAAATATTGTACTGATACTCGCCGCGAAAGCGCTCCGGATCGGGGCTGAGCAGAAGTCCCGCGAAAGCGCTGCTGGACGGCGGATCCCCGGGGACATAGATCCGCTGCAGCCGGGGAGAGAGCGCCAGTTCCGAACGGACCCGGCTGAGATCGGCATCGGAGAACGGCTTGCGTGAGATGAGCACGGTATCCTGGGCGCCATAGGTGTTGAGAATATCGGAGTGCTCGCGCAAGACGATGACGTGGCGCCACGCATCCGCCTCATTCATCCGCGCCAGCGCATCCATGGCGAGGGAAACCAGCCGCAGGGATTCCCGGGGCGGCTGGAAGCCCCAGCGGGTGAAGGAAAGCACGCCGTCGCCGGTGAGGTGATTCAGATAATCGTAGAAAGCGTCGGAAGTGTAGAGATTGTTTTCCGACAGCGCGAAGGCGCCGGCGGCCGTGGAAGCCCAGGTGTCCACCAGAGTGGCCTGAATTACCTGATATTTCGAAGAACTTCCACGCACGAAGCTGCGCCCATCTTCCACCCGGATGTGAACCTCGGGACGCAGGTAGAGCCAATTGCTCAACTGCGGAAAGCGCTCCTGCATGATTGTCCGGGCGATGATGGGGTTGATCTCAACGCCGGTGATGTCGGTGCCCCCTGAGGCGAGCGCGCGAGCCACGTCCCATCCGCCGCCAGGGCCGATGATGAGCGTCTTCGCCGCGGGCCGCATCGCGAAGACGAACCCGGGACCCTGGTGAAGCAAGGCTTCCCGGTCCTGGTCGCTGAAATGAGTCCAGTCGAATCTGGCGATGCCAGTGGCGGCGTCGGCGTCGATGAAAATGCCAAGGCCTGGACCCTGTTTGTGAATGGCGATCCGCGAAAAGCTGTTCCATTTTACGAACAGCTCCGGTGGCAGTTTCTCGCCTTTGGCGTAGCGAATGTCCACCAGATGAAGCTTTCCGTTGAGCGCGATCAGGAAGACGATGGCCAGGGCGAGCACCACCGCCGCGGCCCTTCCTCCATCGCGTCCCGCCAGATTGAACCAGATGGCGGCGGAAGCGGCGAAGATGACGCCGGCCGCCATCACCGTGTTGGGCCCGCCCATGAGGTTGAGCAGGGGCACCAGTAACAGGCATCCCGCGGCGGCGCCCAGCAGGTCGAAGAAGTAGACACGGTTAACGCGCTCCACCGTCTGGCCAATGGCCATCGACAGGACGGTTCCCGAAAGGAAGAACGGGACGGAACTGGAGAAATAGATCAGCGCGAACGACAGGATCTTCAATTCGGCCGGCCGGCTCAGGATGAACACCAGCGCGGCGATTACGGCGACGCCGTTGAGCGCCGCCAGCGTCCCCAGCTTTGCGAAGAAGCCGCCAGGACGGGCGACCACGTAGTAGGAGAACACCCCGCCGGCGCCAAGGCCGAAGAGAGCCAGCGAGATCGCCAGAAACGCAAAGTGGTAATAGAAGACCACGGAATAAATACGCGTGATGGAAAGCTCGAGCAGGAGCGTGCCCAGAGTGGTGAGCGCCACGCCCAGATAGAGCTGCGGCCAGCTCATTTTCCGGGTTTCAGAGGTGGAAACTACGCGAGACAAAACTCTATCGTATCGGATTGGGCGCTGAGGCCTCGCCGCGCGCCATCCACCCTAATAGCGCCAGCTCGTCAGATCGGCTCCCGGCGGAGCGGTCTTCTCCATGCGTTCGAGCATTTTGGGCAGGTACATGGTGTTATAGTGCAGGCGCGAATACGCGTTCGGCAGCGTGGGATCGCCATTCCAGCAGTGTTCGGCGCGGTCGCCATACTTCACCTCTCCGTCATAGGGCGGGTTGGTGGTCCCTTTCAGGAAGTCCTCAATGTAGTAGACCGCGTCGTTGAGAAAGTAGGTGTCCGCGCTGCCCACATAAATGTGGATCTTGCCCTGCAACTTTGGCCCGAGGGTGGCCCAGTCGCGCTGCAGGATGTGGCTGAGGTCATAGTGATCCCGCCAGTAGGCCGCCACTTTGGGATCAATATCGCCGGTGAGTTTGTCGAAGATCGTCGCTGGATAGCCGTCGCTGCCCACCGGCGAATACACGGCCTGCCAGATGTCAAACTGCTGGCCGGAGCGGCCCTTCGTTCCCAGCGCCAGTTCGTAATAGTTGGCGCCCTGCTGGGTGAGCGTGACGTGGCCCAGGTAATCGCGCATGGCCGGTTGCGCGACCGTTTTGTGAGCGCCTTCGATGAAATAGGCGTTCTTATCCACGTAGAGGTTGGGCACGGTAAAAGCGCGAAAGTCCACGGGATCGGGACAGGCCGCGAAGGTACCGTTATAGTGATCCGGATAGAACACCTGCACGGCCAGCGCCTCCCAGCCGCCGGTGGAACCGCCGTAAAGAAACCGGGCCCAGCCTTGTCCGATGGCGCGGAAGTTTTTCTCGATGTACGGAATCAGCTCAGTTTCAATGGCATCACCGTAAGGTCCCAGGTTCGCCGAGTTCACCGCGTACGAGTCATCGTAGTAGGGGTTGGCGTGTTCAATCTCGACGATGAGAATGCGCGGGAATTTCGGCGAGATCCACTGCTGATAGAACTTGTACGCCTCCTCCTGCTGAATGCGGTTGTAACCGGCCAGATGAAAGCGTTCGCTGTAGTCCGGCTTCAGGCCGGGATCGGGAGGCTCGGTGCGAAATCCATCGAAATCCGCCGGAAAGTGCCCGTGGAAGACGGCCAGCGGGTAGTGCGCCTCGGGGTGTTCGTCAAAGCCTTCAGGCACCAGGATGTGCGCGCCCAGGTACATGGGACGGCCCCAGAACTTCGTCAGCAACTCGCTTTGAATCTTGACGTGTCTTATGTATTTCGTGTCTTTCGGCTCGGGAATTGGCGGAATCTGTTGGTCAAGTACGATGGCAATGGGGGCTGTCGCCGTTTCGCGGAGGTCGATCTTGCGGGGCTTGCTGATCAGGTTGCCGGGCGCGAGATTCCACTGCTGCCCTTCCCCACGATCCATGGGCAGCTTGACCGTATAGCCATCGGAGCGGTGAAACGTTTCATAGCGGTGCAGCACCGCCTGCACGTAGTATTGGCCGGGCTTCAGACTGGCCAGGCTGCGTACGGGATAGCCGAAAGCCTGCTCGTCGACAATGGCCGGCTGGCCCGGTTGCAACCCATCGACATCGACGCCGAAAACCATCTGTGTGTTGGGCGTATCGTCGATCTGCATCCGCGGCTCGGCGGAGGGATCGGTGGAAACAATCAGCAGAAGGCGCCCGTCCAGCGGGGTCGCGCTCATTTCCGCCGGAAAGGAAATAGAGAATCGCGCGCCGGCCAAAACGGGCAGAGTGAACAGGACGGCGATACCAGCGACAAGACGCGTGCGCATAGATTACATGATAGCCGCGATGGCCGGTCCCTGCCGTGCGATAACGAAGGAATGGAGGCTTCCGCCGTTCGGCGCTACTGGGAAGCTAACGCGCGCGCCTGGACGCGGTTGTCGCGCGCCGGCTTCGATGTCTGCCGAGATTACCAGAACACGCCTGCGTTTTTCGATTTACTGCCGGATGTCGCCGGCCTTGTTGGAATCGACATCGGCTGCGGCGAGAGGCACAACACGCGCCTTCTGGCGGCGCGAGGCGCCCGCATCACCGCTGTTGACATTGCGTTTGACTTCGCCAGCGCAGCCGCTCGAGAGCGATCGCCAGGCGTCCGGTACCTTGTCGCGGACGGTCTCCGGCTCCCGTTCGCGGATGCTTCGTTCGATTTCGCAGCCGCATTCATGAGCCTGATGGACGTGGCCGGGCCGGAGCGCGTGCTGCCGGAGATCGCTCGCGTCCTGCGGCCGGGAGGTTTCCTGCAGTTCTCAATTCTGCATCCCTGCTTCTCTCCTCCACACCGGAAAATTGTGCGCGACGAGTCGGGTGCGCCTGTCGCCGTGGAGGTGGGCCGCTACTTCGAACGCTGCGACGGCGAAGTGGAACGCTGGACCTTCAGTGCCGCGCCCCCCGAGGCGAAAGAAGGATTGCCGCTCTTCGAGGTGCCCCGATACCACCGCACGCTTGCCGACTGGCTCAATGCGATTGCCGACGCCGGGCTTCGGGTGGAACGCTGCGTGGAGACGTCCGCCGACGCCGCCACCGCTACGCGCATTCCCAGTCTTGCCGATACCAGCGTGGCGCCGAACTTCGTGCTGTTTCGCTGCCTCAGGCAGGGCTTGGCGCGGCCGGCCGCGGTTACATCATAGCCACGGGAGGCGCCGGATCTTCCGGCCGGCCTGCGTTGGCCAGTGGCACCCTCACCATGACGAAAACCATCACGGCGAGCGCAACGATCGCCGTAATCCAGGGTGGCGACGCAAGCAATTGCGGTGTATTGCCGCGCCAAATGCCCGCGATCACCAGACCGCAGAGAGCCTCACCGGCAATGAGACCCGAGGCAGTGAGCACTCCAGCGTTGTCGACGCGGGCCTTCTGGGCGTCGTTGAGACCCCGGCGGTCGCGGAGCTTGTCCGTGATCCAGCGTATGACCCCGCCCACGAAAATGGCAAAGGTGGTCTCGATGGGCAGGTACATGCCAACGGAGAAAAGCATCGGGCTGCGCACCTCCACCAGAATCATGGCGAAGCCCATCAGGATGCCCACCACAACCAGCGGCCAGGCCATGTTTCCGCCAACGATGCCCTGCGCCAGCATGGCCATGAGCCCGGCCTGCGGAGCGGGAAGCGCGGCGCTGCCGAAATGATAGGCATTGTCGAGGATCATAAGCGGGAAGAACAGCACGAGCGAGGCGACGATGATGCCGAAAATGTCGCCAATTTGCATTCGCGACGGGGTCCCGCCAAGGATGTAGCCGACTTTGAGATCCTGCAGCATTTCGCCGGCAACCGCGGAAGAGACGCACACCACGGCGGCCACGCCCAGCACCGCGGCGACCCCTCCTGCCCCGGAGACGCCCAGCGCCACCATGAGCAGCGCGGAAACAACCAGCGTGCACAGGGTCAGCCCGGAAACCGGGTTATTCGAGGAGCCGATCATCCCCACCAGATTGCCGGAGACCGCGGCGAAAAGAAATCCCAGCACCACCATCACCGCGGCTGATACCAGCGCGCCCGCAATGATTACCGGCGGGGTCAGGTTGTGCGCGCCGGCAATGAAGAAGTAATACAAACCGATCATCGCCAGAAAGACCAGGCCGACGCCAACAAACACTACTTTCATGTTCAAATCGCGGTCGACACGGCTGGTTGCCTGGTGCGCTTCCGCCGATTTTTTCAGATCGGATACGGCGCGGCGCAGACCCAACAGCAACTGCCGGCGCATGCGAAACAGCGTGAATCCGGCGCCCACCAACATGCCGCCCACGGCGATGGGGCGCACGATGGAGAAGTACACCGCCCCCGCGAGCAGACCCCACTTCGGCACGGTGCCGGGGGGTAGCGTGGCGGCAATCGACGGCCCCATCACGAAAGTGAGCAAAGGAACCAGCAGACCCCACGCCAGCACTCCACCTGCAAAATTCAAAGACGCCAAACGCGGCCCAATGATATAGCCCACACCGAAATAAGCCGGACTAATGGCCGGCGAGTTAAACGTGCTCATCCCTCCGGTCGCCACCGATGCGACCTTCGGAGTGGTGCTCGTTCGGAGCAGGAGACTTTTGCCAAGGTTCCCGATATTGATGGTGAAGGTATGAACCGGCTCAAAGACGTTGAGCAATCCGAGGGCGTTCACCAGCGCGCCGAAGCCCATGTTGGCGAACAGAATTTTTGCGGCTCGGGAGCCCTGCTGGCCGGCCTTGTGGATTTCCGACGCGGCCACCGATTCCGGAAACGGAAGCTCCGCGTCTTCCACCATGACGCGCCGCAACAGCGTAACAAACAGAATCCCCAGCAGCCCCCCGATGACCATCAACGCCACCGATTGCCAGTACTTCTGCATGACCAGCCCAGGCCACAATTGCGCCAGCACAAACGCGGGGATGGTAAACACCGCGCCGGCCGCCACCGATTCACCGATGGAGCCGATGGTGCGGGCAATGTTTTCCTCCAGCAGCGATCCCTTCATGAGACGCAGAAAGGCCATGCCGATGACGGCCGCCGGGTACGTGGCGGCAATGGTCATGCCGGCGCGCAGACCCAGGTACGCGTTCGCCGATCCGAGAATCGCGGTGAGAACGAGCCCAATGAGCACGGCGCGCCATGTGAACTCACGCATGCTTAGGTTTTCGGGGACGTAGGGTTGGTGCTTTACCGGAGTCATCGGAGTTGAGTGTATCAGGAGATTGAGTCACACGGTGACGCCCTGACGGCGCGGTCGATTCCTGACGACGCGCTATTCTGTGGGCGTGAAAGCAGCAATTCTATTCATCCTGCTTGCGGCCCCGGCACTGGCCGATCTGGCGGCGGCGCTGGATGCGTTTCAAAAGGGCGACTATGCCACCGCCCTGAAAGAACTCACGCCGGTGGCGGAGAAGGGTGATTCGTCCGCGCAGTTCCACCTCGGCATCATGTACCACGAAGGTTTGGGCGTCTCGCGAGACTACCGGGAGGCTTTGCACTGGTTCCGCTTCGCGGCGGACCAGGGAGAGGCGTCCGCGCAGTTCAACCTCGGCTTGATGTCTCACGAAGGGCAAGGCGTCCCGCAGGACTACAAAGAGGCCCTGCGCTGGTTCCGTCTGGCGGCCGACCAGGCCGATGCATCCGCGGAGTTCAACCTTGGCGTGATGTATTCGGAGGGTCAGGGCGTCGCGCAGGACTACAACGAAGCAATTCGCTGGTATCACCTGGCAGCGGACCAGGGAAACGCATCGGCGGAGTGCAACCTGGGCCTGGCGTATCTCAACGGCCAGGGCATTGCGCAGGACTACAAGGAGGCGATGCGCTGGCTGCGTCTCGCGGCGGACCAGGGAGACGCCCATGCGGAGTTCAGCCTCGGCCTTATGTACGGCCAGGGCCAGAGCGTCCCCCAGGACGAAAAAGAAGCCGTGCGCTGGTTCCGCCTGGCCGCGGACCAGGGAGAGGCGTCCGCGCAGTACAATCTCGGCGTAATGTACCTGAAGGGCCGGGGTGTGCCGGAAGATGACGTGCAAGCGTATATGTGGTTTCATCTGGCGGCGCTCGCCGGCGAGGCTGACGGCATCCGGGAACGGGATCGGATTGCCAGCAAGCTGACGCCCGGCCAAATCACCGAAGCGCAGCGCCTCGCTGGGGAGTGGAAGCCGAAGGTGTCGAGCCCATAACGCGCTCGACGCCTTACCGGGCGGCCGCGGCGCCGTAGCGAAACACTTCCATCTGGGGACGGCCTTTTGAATCGGAGATTGATCGGATGGTGACTTTCTGGAGGCCCATGGCTTTCGCGATTTCACTCAGGTGTTGGCCAGCGCCGATATAATATTCATGATCCGAAAGATGATCGACGAACACAGCGCGGGGATCCCTCAGCGCTTCCTGCATAACGAAACCGGGTTGCGAGAGCACCCACAACTCGCGCACTTGCATGTTTCCTCTGTGTAGCAGCCAAACGTTCTCCCACAAGCCGTAATCAATTGTGTAGACATGATCAGTGCCCTCACTGAATGAATTCGACAAGGGGCCGGTCGCGTCCGTGAACAACCCACACGCTCCGCTCCTCCGCAATTGGGTCAGGTAAGTATCGAACACCAGCAGATTTGAGGCCACCAACACCGCGGAGAGCAGCGCCGGCAGGTATCTCCGATGAATGGAGCTGACCGCAACCGCCACCAGCAGATGCGGCATCGGATACAAGAGAACAATGTGATGTAGAGATCCCGCGTACTTCGTAAGCAGGATCAGAAGAAGCGAAGCGGAACAGAATGCCAGCGCAAAGAGCGCCGGTCTGAACTCGCTGGAACGCACTCGCCAAACAGTGATGGCAACCGCAATCAATACTGCCGGCAGAAAAAGCGCGTGAAACCGAGGACCGGAGTGATCTGTCACCCCCTCCATGCTGGCTACGAATCCGAACAGACCGGAACTATCCAGCGTGTTGCGGGTCGATATGACCTTGGTCTGGAATCCATCGAAAGTTAGACGCACGGTCGATCGCATGGTCGCGGCGGGGCGCCGGAAGTTGTACAGCAGCAGAGGGGAACAACCGAGCAGAAATACCGCGACGCACTTTAACAGGGTGCGCCTGTCCGGGAGCGATCTCCTGATGACCGGCCAATATGCTGCAAGTCCCCCGGCCACTAGCCCGGCGATCGCCCAGGAGAACACCGCCTTGTTCCACAGCCCCAGACCCAGCACGAAACAAGCCAGTTGCAGGCGGCGCCGCGCCAGCAACGCCAAAGCCAACAGCAGCAGCACATGTTCCAGTGCCACCGGGCCCCAATCGAAGGTGTTGCTGATTATGAAAGAGGGGTCGGTAGCCAGCAGCAGCGCCGTGATCAGGGCGACTTTTAGGTTGCCCAGGCGAAGCGCGAAGTCATAGGCGAGAGCCACCGACACGGCGCCCGCGAGCGCCATGGGCAAACGAATGCTCCAGAGGTTAGGCCCGAACAGATGAAGTACCGGCCAGTAGAGCAGCCCTTTTAGGCTGCCCGCGTAGTAGAAGATCATCAGCGGGAACTGATGCCTGAAGATACTGACGCAGTACTCGCGGGCCAGTCCTCCGAACGTAGCCAGACCAAATGCCGATTCGTCGCTCTCAAGCCCGGCATAGGGGATCAGAACACAGGCGAGGCAGAACGCGGCAAGTGGCGCCACCAGCCAGATCCGAAACCTGAGCTTCACAATCTGCCGGCTCTCCTGGCAATTCTGAAACCGGTTTGTTCCATGGCTTGCGCCTCAGGCAGCCCTCGGCGGGGTCACCTCTCGCGCTCAATCCTTTTTCCGCGCCGCGGTCCCAACTCGGTACACTGCGAGCGGACCACTCGATTATCGTATATCGCGGGCGATGTGCCACCGTTTACACTGGAGCTTATGGCTGCCCAACAATACCCCGCTCCGCCGCCGATGCGGATCGACACGAAAAAGAAGCACACGGCGACATTCGAAACCTCTCGCGGCTCCATCGTCTGCGAACTGTTCGTCGCGGACGCACCCGCAACGGTGAACAATTTCGTTTTTCTGGCGCGTGAAGGCTTCTACGATGGCACCGTATTCCATCGTGTCATCAACAACTTCATGGTCCAGGGCGGCGATCCTACGGGTACGGGCCGCGGCGGGCCGGGCTACCGTTTTGAGGATGAGCTGAAGAACAATCCGCAGCGCCATCAGGTGGGCTCGCTGTCGATGGCCAACGCCGGACCGAATACCAACGGTAGCCAGTTCTTCATTACCCACGTCGCTACCGACTGGCTGGACGGCAAGCACACGGTCTTCGGCCGGGTGCTCAGCGGCCAGGACGTAGTCAACGCGGTAAAACAGGGCGACACGCTCAACAAAGTCACCATCGCCGAAGCGTAGCGGCCCGGCGCCGGTAACCGGCGTGCTGACGCTATGATGGATATATCCCGCAAATGTCCCGTTTCATCCAACTCGCGGCCATAGCAGCCCTCGCTCTGGCAGTGTCTTCCTGCAAAAGGTCCGTGCCGGACAACGTTGCGGCCACCGTGAATGGGCACGTCATCACCTATCAGGATCTGGAGAAGCAGTATCAGTTGACGTTCTCCTCGGCGGATAAGCCCGCGGAGGGGACTTCATCCAACGGCCTCGACAAGAGCAGCGACGACCAGATTCTGACCCAGAAGATGGAAGTGCTGCGGATCATGATCGACAACCAGATCATGCTGCAGCGCGCGGAAAAATTGGGGCTGATGGCCACCGACGCCGACGTGGATGCGCGAATGGCTGAGCTAAAGGCGCCGTTCACTCAGGAAGAATTCCTTAGGCAACTCACCGCCAGGCACATGACCGTGGATGATCTGCGGGTTCAATTGCGCCAGGATCTCAGCATTCAGAAGCTTCTGAACAAGGAAGTCACCTCGAAGATTTCCATCACCGACGGAGAGATTCGCGATTTCTATCTGGCCAATCAATCCCGCTTCAGTTTCCCCGAGCCGCAGATCCACATGGCTCAGATCATGGTGACCCCGCATCCCGACCCCACCGTCCACAACCTCAAGAACGATAAAGCGCAGACCGAGGAAGAGGCTCTGAAAAAAATAGAGATGCTGGCCGCGCGCATCCATCAGGGAGACGACTTTGGCATGCTGGCGCAGAGCTATTCCGAGGACCCGAACACCGCCGCCAATAGCGGCGACCTGGGGTACGTGCCGGAATCGGCGCTGGAGCGCGCCAGTCCCGAGTTGCGCAAAGCGGTGGCTGACATGACTCCCGGCCAGGTGACTCCGGTGATCCACACGCAGGAGGGTTACCGCATCCTGAAGATCATCTCCAGGGAGCCCGCCGGTCAGCGCGAATTTGAAAACCCGCGCGTCCAGCAGGACATCCGCGAGACGCTGATGAACCGCAAGGAACAGTTGCTGAGAGGGGCCTTCATCGAACTGGCGCGGGATGAGGCGACAGTCAGCAACTACCTGGCCCAGGCCATTGTCCAGAGGGACAAGAAGTAGGCTCGGCGAAACCCCGGCCCGCTTACAATGTCTTACAGTTCAGAGGTATGGCGGCCCTCATGCGTGGTAACTTTCGCCCGGCCCGGAACGCCCTCCAACTTGTGGGAGATCTGCGCGTACTGCTGGCGTTCGCGGTCCTGATTGTTTCGGCCGCCGGCCAGGCGGTGCCAACGGTTCATGTCACCGGAACGGTTCGCTGCGCCGGGTTGCCCATCCCAGGCGCCACGGTCACGGCCAGCCAGGGCGCACAAAAACTCAGCACCACCACCGACGAAACTGGCCAGTACGACCTCGAACTGTCCAAGGGCACGTGGAACGTTCAGGTGGAGATGATGGCCTTCACGCCTGCGCGCCGCGAAGTGGTGGTGGGCAGCGCAGCAGCCAGCGTGGATTATGCGCTGGAGGTACGGACGCCTCAATCGCAACAATATGGCAATCGCGGTCCGGGCGGCGGTCCTCCGGGCCAGCGCGGATTTCGCAACCTGAACCTGAACCAGACCGCCCAGATCGACGCCCTGACCGAGGCTGCCCAGGCAACCGCGGAGCAGCAACCGAACACTCCGACGCCCGGCAACGCGAATGAGGCCTTCCTGATGAACGGCACTCTGGATCGCGGGTTACAGCAGGCGCAGCAGCAACCCAACTTATTCGGAGACGGACAAGCCGGGTTAAATCAGCAGAACCCCTTCGGACAACAGGGAGGGCCGGGCCAGGGCGGACCTGGAGGCGGCTACGGCGGCGGGGGCGGCTTTGGTGGTGGTGGACGAGGCGGTTACGGTGGAGGTGGAGGTGGCGGACGGGGCGCCTATGGAGGTCCGGGCGGGCGGCGAGGACCGGGACAGAACGGCCCATTCGGCAATCGCGCGCGGCGCGGGCAGCAGGGCTATCACGGATCGCTTTCCTTCAGCCTGAACAACTCCGCACTGGACGCGCGCCCGTTCTCTCTGACTGGCGAGACCGTGGCCAAGCCGTCCTTCGCGCAGAGCCGCTTCAGCTTCGCTGGCGGCGGACCGTTCATGATTCCCAAGCTCGTGCACAGCCCCAAGACCTTCCTGTTCATCAGCTATTTCGGCACGCGCGCACGCAATCCGTTTGACGGCGTGGGCACCGTGCCAACCGCGGACGAGCGAATGGGAAATTTCTCGAGCCTGTTGACGGGGACCACGCCAACGCAGCTTTACTATCCAGGCACCAATACGCCGATACCGGGCAACATGATTCCTGGCGCGATGCTGAACTCGACGTCGCTCGGGCTCCTCAATTTGATTCCGCTACCCAACCAACTCGGGGCCGTGCGGAACTATCAATACACCACTTCCACCTATACGAATGCCGACAACTTCGGCGTGCGGGCCAACCATAACCTCACCCAGAACGACCGTTTCGACGGCAACTTCAATGCGCAGCATCGGAACAGCGACGGAGCCAATCTGTTCGGGTGGACGGACCCAGGGAACGGCGCCGGAATCACCGCCAACATGGGCTGGACGCACAACTTTTCCCCCAGGACTCTGAACCATATAATCGGCAGCTTCAGCCGCAACAGCAATCAAACGAATCCGTTCTTTGCCGACGGAACCGACATATCGGCCGGCATTGAAGGCGTATCGCAGGCACCCATCGATTACGGCCCTCCTACATTGTCGTTCACGAATTTCTCGTCGCTGAGCGATTCCACGGCGGTGCGCACGGTGAATCAGACCACCGGAGTGTCCGATACTCTCACCCTGGTTCGCGGTACGCATAGTATCACCGCGGGTGGCGGGTACCGGCGCATGCAGGTCAACCAGAAGACCGATCAGAACGCACGGGGAACCTTCACGTTTACAGGTCTGGAGACCAGTTTGCTCAATTCAGAGGGCCAGCCCGTCGCGAACACCGGCAGCGACTTCGCCGACTTCCTCTTCGGCTATCCCTATGACAGTTCGGTCTCCGGCGATCGCAGCGATTACTTCCGCGCGTATGCGGCGAACGCCTTTGTCAGCGACGACTGGCATCTGCGCGACAACCTGACCGTTACTCTGGGGCTCCGCTATGAGTTCTTTTCGCCGTACAGTGAAAAATACGATCGTCTGGTCAACCTCGAAGTTCCCGCTTATTTCTCGGCTCCGCCCACGGAGATCGAAGCCGGACAGGCGGGAGTTCCCGACGGTCTGATCAATCCCGCGAAGGATCTTTTCTCGCCTCGCACAGGTCTCGCGTGGAAGCCCTTCAAGGCCACGGTGGTCCGGCTGGGGTATGGCATTTATTACAACGGTTCGGTTTACGCGCAGTTCCCGGCGCAATTGGCCGCACAGCCCCCGTTTATCACCAACCTCAGCCTGCTCAACAGCACTTCGGCGCCGATTCCGCTGGAGACCATTCTCACCAGCGCCTCTCCCAGCGAGCTCACCAACACCTACGCGGTGGACCCGAATTACCGTCCTGGCTATGCGCAGACCTGGAACGTGTCGGTGCAGCAGACCCTTCCAAAATCGCTCATTCTGGATCTGGAATACCTCGGTACGAAAGGCACTCGTCTGGACACCGAAATCCAGCCTTACCGGGCGCTGCTGGAGACAGGGGGCGGGCATGTGGCCAGCTTCGTCTATGACGAATCCGACGGGAACTCCATCTACCACGCGCTGCAAACCCGCTTGATTCGCCGGTTTGCACACGGGATGCAGATGAATGGCCTCTACACGTTCTCGAAGTCCATCGACGATGCCTCTACCATCGGTGGCGGAGCGGCGGTGGTGGCGCAGAACCCGTTCGACCTGAGCGCCGAGCGTGGCTTGTCCAGCTTCGACCAGCGCAACACACTGACTCTCAACTTCATTCTGGCGTCACCGGTGGGCGGGCCGAGCGCGCCTCTGCACAGCTATCCATGGGCCGAGCGGGCGTTGAAGGACTGGACTCTGAGCGGTGGAGTTACTTACAAATCCGGCCTTCCATTGACGGCGGAGTTACTAGGCAACGTGTCCGATGTTACTGGCACCGGCGCTGTAGGCAGCAGTCGCGCCGAAGCTACCGGATTGCCGATCGAGGCAGCGGGAGACCCATTCTTCAATCCGCTGGCCTTCACCGTGCCGGTATCCGGCGAACTCGGTAACGCCGGGCGCAACACTATTCCCGGGCCCGATCAGGTGGCGCTTAATCTTTCTCTTGCCCGGTCTATCGATCTCGGCGAGCGCCGCCGGCTGGAGTTCCGCCTCGACACCACCAACACTTTGAACACCGTTTACTTTACTTCCTACGGGACCGTAGTGAACTCGACAACTTACGGCCTGGCGACGGCGGCCGCGTCCATGCGCACGCTCACGTTTGTAACAAGGTTCCGGTTTTGATGTCATGCTGACCACCCGATCCATCCGGCTGCTTGCAGTTCTCTTCACGGTTGCGCTGCTCGCCCAGGAACGCGATCTCGTCTTCCGTTCGAGCAGTAACCTGGTAACCGTGGATGTCTTCGTCAAGGACCACTCCGGCAAGGAGATCGCCGATCTGAAGAAAGAGGACTTCACGCTGCTTGAGGATGGCAAGCCGCAGAAGATTTCGGTCTTCGATTACCAACGTCTTAGTGGGACGCCAATGAGTGCTCCACCAGCCGCTACTCCGGCAGCGACTATTGCGGTGACGCCGACGGCTCCCGAGCGTCTCAGCGTGGCGTCCGCCCTGCCCGGGGGCAATCGCTATGAGGACCGCCGGCTGCTGGTGCTCCTGTTCGACCTCTCTTCCATGCAGCCGGCGGAACAGGTGCGGGCCACCGAATCCGCGCTCAAGTTTCTGTCACAACAGATGACGCCGTCCGATCTGGTCTCCGTGATGACGTTTTCGAATGAGCTCAAGACGACGCAGGAGTTCACGGCGGATCGCGACCTGTTGAATGAGGCCATTCATAAGATCGCCATCGGCGAGGGCAGCGACCTCAACGTGGTGGGCGACACCGGCGATTCGACCAGCGGTGAGGACACCGGAGCGGCGTTCGTGGCCGACGAGACCGAGTTCAACATCTTCAACACGGATATTAAGCTCAGCGCTCTGGAGACTTGCGCGAAGACGCTGAGCGCCCTGCCGGAGAAAAAAGCTGTGATCTATTTCTCCAGCGGCATTAACAAGACTGGTGTGGAGAACCAGTCGCAGCTTCGATCGACGGTGAACGCGGCCGTCCGCGGCAATGTCTCCTTTTACCCGGTGGACGCGCGTGGATTGACTACTATCATTCCCGGCGGCGGCGATGCGAGCCATGCCGCACAACGAGGTTCGACGCTGTACAGCGGAGCGGCGCAAACATCGCAACGGAACTCCGTTGAAGACTCGCAGGATACGTTAGTCACTCTGGCTTCCGACACCGGCGGCAAGGCTTTTCTCGACAATAACAATCTGGCGCAGAGCATCGTTCAGGCCCAGAAAGACATGGGCAGCTACTACATCCTCGGCTACTACAGCAGCAATGCAGCGCTCGATGGCCGCTACCGTCGCATTCAGGTGAAGTTATCGCCAAAGCTACAAGCGAAGGTGGATTACCGGCAGGGTTATTACGCCCCCAAGGAATTCGGTAAATTCAACTCGTCGGATAAGGAAAGCCAGTTACAACAGGCTCTGATGCTGGGTGACCCCATGACGGATCTGCCGCTCGCGCTGGAGGTGAATTACTTCCGGCTGGGGCGCGGAAGTTACTTTGTCCCGATAGCCGTTAAGATACCCGGGTCGGCCATCGAGTTGGGCAAGAAGGGTACCAATGAGGTCACGGACTTCGATTTCATCGGCGAGTTGCGGGACAGTAAAGGACGGCTGTTGCCAACCGGCGTGCGCGACGGCATCACCGTGAAACTGGACGCGGACAGCGTGGCGAAGCTCCAAAGCCGTAACTTCGAGTACGATACGGGATTCACTCTGGCCCCCGGCGAGTATCATTTGAAGTTTCTCGCCCGCGAGAACCGCACCGGCAAAATGGGGACGTTTGAGACGGCGTTCAAGATTCCCGATCTGGACGCGAAGTCTGGCTACCTGCCGGTGAGCTCCGTGGTGTGGAGTAACCAGCGCGAGGAACTCCAGGCGGCGGTCGGTTCGGCGACAAAGCAGAAGAAGGCGGACGCGGCCAATCCGCTGGTAGAGAATGGCGAGAAGCTGATTCCCAGCGTCACCCGCGTATTCCGCAAAGACCAGAACCTGTACGTGTATCTGGAAGCGTACGACCCGGCGCTTCAGCCGAACGAGAAACGCGCGAATCTGGTCGCTTCGCTCAGCTTCATGCGGGGCAAAACGAAGGCATTTGAAACGCCGCCCGAGCGTCTGGACGAGCTGGCGGCAAAGCGCAACAACACCTTGCCAATTCAATTCCAGGTTCCGCTCGCGAAACTGCCCCCTGGCCGCTACACCGCGCAGGTAAGCGTGGTGGATGAGTTAGGACGGCGGTTTGCCTTCTCTCGCGCGCAGGTGGTGCTGCTCCCGTAGCTGGTTCGGTCCGGCGCGGCCGCGCCCCCCGGGCGCCATTCGCGGGCAATCAAATCGAGCGCACCGGCATGGCTACGATATCGTCCACGCGCATCGCTTCCTTCACCACAAATGGCTCGCCGTACTTCACGCCAATCAGATTGCCGTAGAAGCGCGCGATAGCGGCCACGCGGTCACGAATCTCGGCCTGTGGCGGGAATAAGCTCGAACCCTCCGCCGCGTCGCCATACTGCGATTTGTATGCCAGCAGCGCAGTCATGCGCCGTTCGAACTGCGACGAGATGTCCACGACAAACGACGCCGTGACGTTGGCGTAGATCGACGAGTATATGATCTTGAACGGGCGATGCGGCTCGGTGCGGTCGTCCAGTTTCGTTAATCCGGCCAGAAAACAGGCCTCGTAACCGATTTCACTGGCGCGGTAATGATCCGGGTGGCGGCCCGCCCAATAGGGAAGTATCACGGTGCGCGGACGCAGAATGCGAAGTTCAGCCGCCAAGGTCATCCGCGCGGTGAGCGTGTTTTCCAGCCGGGCGTCGGGCCAGCGCATGTTGCCGCGCCAGGACAGCAGCATCTCGCGCCCCGCCTGCTCCGATTCCTCGACGCGCAATTCCGGGGTTCCGCGCGTGCCCATGTCGCCGGCCGTAAGATCGAGCACGCCGGCGCGATAGCCGGCCTCGGCCATGCGAAGCAGAGTTCCGCCGCAAGTCTGCTCCACGTCGTCCGGGTGCGCCGCAATGGCCAGCACGTCCAGCGGGCGATCGATGCCGGCCGCGGTGAAGTCGGGTTGCCACATCTCAGGACCACTCCCGATAGCGCCGCTGGGACGGCATCACCAGAATCAGCAGCATCCCCGCTATGAATCCGCCGATGTGCGCGAACCACGCGACGTCCCCTCGGGACACCTGCGACCCGCCGCCGATGGAACCGAAGCCGCTGAAGAATTGAATTGCAAACCAATACAACAGCAGAAACGCGGCGGGAATATCGAGTGTCGTAAAGAAGATGATAATGGGCACCAGTGTCACGATACGCGCGCGCGGGAACTTCACCAGATAGGCGCCCATCACCCCGGCAATCGCGCCACTCGCACCCACCGTGGGTACCGGCGAGAAGGGAGTGGCCAGCACGTTGGTGACGGCCGCCGCTACACCGCATACAAGGTAGAAAATCAGGTAACGCGTGTGGCCGATGGCGTCCTCTATGCCGCGCCCGAACACCCAGAGGAACCACATGTTCCCCAAAATGTGCAGCCACCCGCCGTGGATGAACATTGAAGTGAACAGCTGGTACATGTGCAGCCGGTCCGGTACCAGACCATAGTGCTCGACGAATCGATTCAAATCGAACGGCTCGAGGGTGATCTCATGAAGGAACACCAGCACGTTGAGCGCAATCAGCACCAGCGTGACCACCGCCGTCGAGTACGTCCGTTCGGAAGAGCGGAGAGGGATCATTCGGAGGCAGCCGGCATACCTTCGAAATCAGCATAACAAAACCCTCCAAACCTCATTTCGCGGCCGGCACGGTCTGCTGCGCTTCCACCACCGCGATGGCCGCCAGATTCACAATGTCGTTCACTTCGGCATTCCGGCGCAGCACGTGCACCGGTTTTGAAAGGCCCATGAGGATGGGGCCAATCGCCTCCGTTGCGCCAATGCGGCTGACCAGCGTATACGCGGTGTTGGCAGACTCCAGATTAGGAAAGATCAGCACGTTCGCTCCGCCGCGCAGCGCGCTGAACGGGTATGTTTCGTCGATCACCGCGGGAGTCACCGCGGTGTCACCCTGCATCTCGCCGTCCACCATCAGGCCCGGTGCGCGTTGCCTGACAATCTCCACCGCCCGCCGCACTTTCTCCGTCAGCGGGTGGCGCGTGCTGCCGAAATTCGAGAATGACAGCAGCGCGACGCGCGGCGTCACGTTGAAATGGCCGGCCGTGTCCGCCGCCATCAGCGCGATCTCCGCCAGGTCCTCGGCGGAGGGCTCGATATTCACGGTGGTGTCGGCAAAGAAATACATGGTCCCGTCGCGCGGCATCATCAGATGCAATCCAGCCACGCGCCGCAACCCCTCTCGCATCGGCAATACATGAAGGGCCGGACGAATCACATCCGAATAGTCCTGGGTGAGGCCTCCGACAAGCACGTCCGCGTCGCCTCGATGCATCATCATGGCCGCGAAGTAGTTGGGCCGTGCCACCAGCCGCGTGGCCTCGTCGGCCGTAACGCCTTTGCGTTGGCGCAAGCGATGGAGTTCTTCGGCGTAGGCCGCCGCCGCCGGGCTGCGCGCCGGGTCCACTATGTGCACCGCCTCAAGATTGAGGTTCAGTTCGCGCGCCCGCGTGCGGATGACCGCTTCGTTGCCGAGCAGTATGGGCGCGGCAATCTGATCGTTAATCAGAATGTGCGATGCGCGCAGGATCTTCGGTTCTTCGCCCTCCGGGAAGACAATCCGCTGCGGCGCGCGGCGGGCCTTGTGAATCACCACCCGCATCAGCCCCTGGGTGCGGCCCTGGCGGCGCACGAGTTGGTCGTAGTATTCGTCCAGGTCGAGGGTTCTGCGAGCCACCCCGCTCTCCATAGCCGCCTTGGCCACGGCCCACGCTTCGCGGACCAGCACGCGGGGGTCGAACGGCTTGGGGATGATGTACTCGGGGCCGAATGCCAGGCGGTCCAGCCCGTACGTGCGCACCACGGAATCGGGAACGTCCTCGCGCGCCAGGTCGGCCAGCGCCCGCGTGGCCGCCAGTTTCATTTCGTCGTTGATGGTGGTGGCGCGAGCATCCAGCGCGCCCCGAAAAATGAACGGGAAACCAAGCACATTGTTTACCTGGTTCGGAAAATCCGAGCGCCCGGTGGCCACAATCGCATCCGGCCGCGCGCGCAGAGCTTCGTCGTACGGAATCTCCGGATCGGGATTGGCCAGCGCGAACACGATGGGCCGGTCCGCCATCGCTTTCAACATTGCCGCGGTCACCGCGCCCGCCACGGAGAGACCGATGAAGACGTCGGCGCCGCGGAGGGCTTCGGCAAGCGTGCGGCGATCCGTGGCCAGCGCGAACCGCTGCTTCCACTCGTTCATACCCTTGGTGCGGCCTTCGTAGATGACCCCGTTCGAATCGCACATCAGCACGTTTTCGCGCCGCACGCCCAGGCGGATGGCGTGCTCCGCGCAGGCAATGGCGCTCGCCCCGGCGCCATTAAACACCACTTTGGCATCTTCCATTTTCTTGCCGGCGATGATCAGCGCGTTCAGCAGCGCCGCGCCGGAGATGATGGCGGTGCCGTGCTGGTCGTCATGGAATACCGGAATTTGCATCGTCCGGCGCAGCTCCTGCTCCACCACGAAACACTCGGGCGCCTTGATGTCTTCGAGGTTGATCCCCCCGAATGTCGGCTCCAGGATCTGGCAGGTGCGGATGATCTCCTGTGGGTCGTTGGTGGCGAGTTCCAGATCGAACACGTCAATGTCGGCGAAGCGCTTGAACAGGACCGCCTTGCCCTCCATCACCGGCTTGCCCGCGGCGGGACCAATGTCGCCCAGTCCGAGCACCGCCGTGCCGTTGGTTACCACCGCGACCAGGTTGCCCTTGGCGGTGTAGTTGTAAACCAGCGCGGGGTCCTTTTCGATTTCGAGGCAGGGCACGGCCACGCCGGGTGTGTACGCCAGACTGAGGTCGCGCTGGCTGTAGCATGGCTTGCTGGGCGTAATCGAGATCTTGCCCGCGGGGCTGGAAGAATGGTAGTCTAGCGCGTCCTGCCTGCGAATGTCCATCCCCTGACAGTACGACGGTTGCGCGGCAGGTTCAACCCGGCCTGCGCTATTGGACGGGCTCCGTGGCCGGCGGCTGGAGGTCGACGCGCGGCTCGCCATCCGCAAATGCCACCTGCAGCGTGCTGAAGGTCCACAGCCCGGCGTTCTTGTCGGCCACCACGTAGATGGTGCCTTTGCCTTTGTTGCCGTGCACCGGAATCGACAGCTCGGCATGGCCGGAAGGCCCGCTTACGTTGATGTTTCCAGAGATAATCCAGCCGAGTTCCAGCGGCTTGCCGATGTGCGCGACCACGGTAGCGTTGGATTGAGCCCGTTCGACGGCCAGTTTCGTCGCGTCCGAATTCTTCAGCAGACCGAACACGAAGGCGACGATCAACAGCACCAGTGTGGCCGCCGCCGCCAGAAGGATACCGCACCCTCCGGCGATGGTCAGTCCCATGTGCCGCTGGAACCAGTTTTTCCGCGGCTGGTCGAACACCGGAGTCGTCGCCATGTGGCTTGTACCGCCGGTGGCTATCTTACACCATCGCGGCCCACCATGATGAGATGAACATCCATCACGTTGGTACCCGTCGGTCCGGTGCGGATGAGATCGCCCAACGGCTCGAAAAAATGATAAGAGTCATTACGGGCCAGGCTGTCAGCGGCGCTCAGCCCTTTGTCGTTCGCTCGCGCGACCGTGCCACCGTCGGCGATGGCCCCCGCGGCGTCAGTGGGTCCATCAGTGCCGTCCGTGCCGGCGCTGAGCACAACGACGTTCTCCATCCCTGCGATGTCGCGCGCGGCCGCCAGAACAAATTCCTGATTGCGTCCGCCGAGTCCATGTCCGTCGCACAGCGTCACCGTAGGCTCGCCGCCGGACACGATGCACGCAGGCGGTTTCGCCGGACGCCCGCTGGCGCGGATCTCTCGCGCGATGGCTGCATGAACGCGCGCGACGTCCCGCGTCTCGCCCTGCACCATGGTGGAAAGCACCAGCGTCCGGTAACCCAGCGCTCGGGCCGCTCGGGCGGCGGCGTCCACAGCCGTTCGATTGCTCCCTATAATGGCGTTCCGGACGCCAGCGAACACCGCGTCGCCGGGCTTGGGCGTCTCCGGTATCTCGCCGGCTGCCCCGCGCTGCAGGCGCTCCCGCACCGTGTCCGGCAGGCGCCTCAGGATGCCGTAGCGCCGGACAATCTCCAGCGCCTCGGCGAACGTAGAAAGGTCGGGAACCGTGGGCCCCGATCCGATGACGTCGAGATCATCGCCAATCACATCCGAAAGCACCAGCGCGATCACGGTCGCCGGCCACGCCAGACGCGCGAGTTGGCCGCCCTTGATCGCCGAGAGGTGCTTGCGGATCGTGTTCAGCTCGTGAATGTCCGCACCGCAGGCGAGAAGCGCCGATGTGGCAGCCTGCTTATCGGCGAGCGAAATCCCTTCCGCGGGCAGCGGCAGAAGCGCGGAAGCGCCGCCTGAGATCACGCAGAGCACCAGATCCGCTGGACCGGCCCGGCGAGCGATTTCCGCGATGCGCCTCGCCCCCGCCAGACCATTTTCGTCGGGCACGGGATGGCCGCACTCGCACAGCTCGACATGCCGGAGCCTGGCGGTGTGGCCGTACTTTACGTTCACCAGGCCACCGGCAATGCGCAGACCAGGCACTCGTTCCAGTGCCGCGGCCATGGTGGCGCTCGCCTTCCCTGCCCCAACCACGTACACATTGCGAAAGCGCCGCAGGTTGTACCGCTGCATGCGCCGCAGAATGGCCCCGCGTGGATCGGCCGCCTCGAGGGCCGCGCGGAAGATGCGCAAAGCGTGGCGGCGTAGCTGGGTTTCTGTGGTCACAATTCCTGCGCTGGATGTGGGGCAGGGCCACGCCCTGCCTCCGGGGAATCCCGCCCCGACCGCACTAGAAAATCGGCAGCGCCAGAATCTTCTTCACGGTTTCATCCGCGTCATCGCCGGTCACCTCAATGCGGTAGTCGGCGCGCTGGTAGGCCGCGCGGCGCGCGAAGAACAGGTGCTCGAGCGTCTCCGCTTCGCGCGCCAGAGGCCGCTCGACGCCTCCGGCCGCCAGCCGCGCGCGCACCAGCGCCAACGGGGCATCCAGCCAGAGGGTGACGCCGTTGCTCTCCAGCAGCTCGAAGTTCTCCTGTTGCGAAAACGCGCCGCCCCCCAAAGACACCACCATGGGACGGCCGGTGCGCACGCTCTTCACTCGTTTCTGGATGGCCCGCGCCTCAATCCGGCGGAATTCCTCCTCGCCATGCGCCTCGAACATGTGCGCTATGGTGTCCTTCTGTTCGGCTTCCACGTCCTCGTCAGTGTCCGCGAACGACCAGCCCAGCTCATAGGCAAGCTGCCGCCCAACCGTGGTCTTCCCGCTGGCCATGAAGCCAACCATATAAATGCCCGGCGTGAGTTTGAGTTTGTGGATCATTTATTTCCGGATTCGCGATTCCGCCGGTACATCCGTTCCAATTGCGCGTCCACCAGGCGGGGCAGCAGCCGCGAGCCCGCCACCAGCAGCCAGCCCGCGCGCGGCGTCAACACGGTTCGGGCGTTCCGTTCCACTCCGCGGACAATCGCTCCGGCGCACTCGTCGGCGGTGATGGCAAAACGGTTGCGTGCGCCCGCCAAAGCATCCGGCGCGCGGCCGGCCAGCACGTGCGCCTGAAACCCGGTCCGGACATATCCTGGAAAGACCGCCATCGCATGAACCCCGAACGGCCGCAGCTCCGTTCGCAGGCCGTCAGTGAGTGAGCATACCGCGTACTTCGATGCTGAGTAAAGCGTAAACCAGGGCAGGGTGACCTTGCCGGCGATGGAGCTGATATTGACAATGGCGCCGCTGCGCCGCTCGCGCATGGCCGCGCCGGCCAGTTGCGACATCTCCAGCGCGGCGAAAAAGTTCAGTTCGAACATCGTCCGCACCTGGTCCATGGGCGCTTCGTATGCCGGCGCGTAAAGACCGACGCCCGCGTTGTTAATCAGGATGTCAATACGTCCATAGTGAGCGAGCGTGCTCTCCACGACGCGGCGGCGGTCGGCCGGTTCCAGCAGATCGCCCGGGACCACGAAAGCGCCGGGGGCTTCGAGCGAGCGGAGCCGGTCCTCCGATCGCGCGGTCAACGCGAGCTTCGCCCCGCGCTTCGCAAACGCAAGGGCGGTAGCCGCGCCAATCCCCTGGGATGCGCCGGTGATGAGCACAACCTGATCTCGAATATGCATGCGGACACACCGGCGCGGCCGGACGGTTCATTGCCGTGGTGAGCGGTAAGAAGCCATAATATTACATATGCAACAGGATCTGTTGCCGCTGTTCCCGTTGCAGGCCGTCTTGTTCCCGCGAACCGCGCTGCCGCTACACATTTTCGAGGAGCGCTACAAAACCATGATGCGCGAGGTGCTGGACAACCGGATGGAGTTCGGCGTGGTGCAGGCGGGCGAGAAGGGCATCGTCAACATGGGTTGCACGGCGGCCGTGGAGAAGGTGCTGCACCAGTACCCGGACGGCCGGCTCGACCTGTTTACCGTCGGCCAGCGCAGGTTCGAGATCCTTTCGCTCGATGACGAAGGCGCGTTTCTCCGCGGGGCGGTGGAATACTTTGACGACGACGAGTTCGAGCCCGTCGAAATGGGCGTCCGCCAGCAGGTGCTCGACCGCTATCGCGAGCTGGCCGAGCTTTCCGAGCCGCCTTCCTTTCAGAACCCCGAGTTCGCCGATCCCCAGCTGAGTTTTCAACTGGCCCAGATCGTCCCCGACCTCGACTTCCGCCAGGGGCTTCTGGCCATCCGTTCCGAAGCGGCCCGCATGGAAAGCATGGCGAGGTTTCTGGGCGAATGGGTGCCACGGCACCGCCAGGCGCTCCACGCACGGAACGTGGCGCCGCTGAACGGACACGGCAAGCCGGTCGACGCCCTGTGAATCCTCTGCACCTGCTGATTGACGCCGACGACACGCTCTGGGAGAACAACATCTATTTTGAGCGGGCCTTCGACGACTTCTGCGAGTTTCTGAGCCACTCCGCGTTGACGGCGTCCCAGGTGCGCGTCACGCTGGATGAAATCGAGCTGGCCAACTCCCGCGTGCACGGATACGGCTCTCTGAACTTCGGCCGCAACCTGCGCCAATGCTATGCGCGTCTGGCCGAGCGCGAGGTATCCGAGAAGGATCTGCATACCGTTACCGGCTTCGCCGAGCGCATTCTGGAATCGCCCATGGAAGTGATTGACGGGGTGGCGGCGACTCTCGAATACCTCGCCGCGCGCCACGATCTGACGCTGTTCACGAAGGGCCACCCCGAGGAGCAGAAGCTGAAGATCGATCGCTCTGGTCTGGGCCGCTGGTTCAGCCACACGGCCATCGTGAAGGAAAAAGACGCGGGCTCCTACCGGCGGCTGGTAGAGGAACGCGCGCTGGAGCCGGGACGCACGTGGATGATCGGCAATTCGCCGAAGTCGGACATCAACCCGGCGCTCGAAAGCGGTCTGAACGCGGTTCTGGTGCCTCACGAGCACACCTGGCGGCTGGAGCACGAGGAGGTGGGCACGCCCGCTCCGGACCGGAGGCTGGTTACGGTGGAGAGGTTCGGAGATCTGAGGGGGCTGTTCTGAAAGCTGAGCGGCGAATCGGTTCGTGAAAGGGGTTTCTCGGCGACGGGAGATGTTCGTGCCGTTTGCAGTCAGTTTCCGGGAAGCCCACTCTTCGTCCACTTACAGATGGACCAGGCCATCGTGTACGACTCCTACAAGCTGGAACGAGCGTCTGCGCTCCCTGATCCTTCACTTTGGGACGCCCACTCTTACCGTTTTGTTTTGATAACGTAGAGGCGTGTTTCAGTCACAGGCCCCGAGGTATCCTCACCTGCCTTCTGAATTGAGGGATCAGCTAGGAGCGATCACGCCGAGCGTTCAGCACATCCAGTTCAGGACGCCTACCACAATAGAAGATGTAATCTCAGTTCTACCCCATGTAGGACGGCGGTCAACTCGCAACTGCGGACCGAAATACTACTGGTGCTTGTACGCCGAATAAAGGGACGTAAAAATGGCTTGCTCCATCGGCTTTTGGCATCGTCAACGCTAGGATTCCGACAGGGCGGGAACGCGGACGCGCAGAAAGGGCCAATTACCGTCGTATATGACTACCACCCAGGCGGCGGTGCCGCGGCGCGGCCAAGACCAACAAGTCACTGGAGTGAGGTGCGGAAATGCGCTGGCTCAGGGCCCTCGTGAACGCCGCGCTCACGACTCTGCCGCTCATCGACATTGTTCTGGGTTATCAGGTGTACAAGCATGGCTGGCCCAACAGGGTGACGCTTACAGATATAGGTCCAGGGACAGCATCCATTAAGGTGACACCCATCCCATTCACGGCTACGGATTTCTGGATACTGGCAGCTCTGGTGGGCATGCATGCGCTGCTGGTTTATTTAGCTTGGCGACTTCGCCAGCGGGCCCAGGTCGCACAGGACCTGACATCAACCGAGAGGGGCGACCCGTAACCTCACGTGTAAGAGTGCCTCTGCGGGCCCCGGTCCAACGTCGTTTCGATGGCCTTTAGCACTGTCGATTGCCGAACTGCGGCGCCTGATGACCGAAAAACAGAGTGAGCGGAAAGTGGGCAACCCCCTACTGGCAACAGCTCATAGTCGCCAGAAGCGGCGTTGCGCGCGATGCCGTCTGCTGCGGGCCGAAGTAGTTCTGTCCAGCCAGAATCTTGTACACCTGGCCGGCAACGCCGGAGGCCTTCGGGCCGTTGACGGAGCCTCCGCCGGTCAGCAGCACCGTCACCACCAGTTTCCGGTCGCCCACTTCGTTGAAGGAGCCGAACCAGCCCAGATGCGTGGGCGAGCGGGTATCGGAACACGTCCCCGTCTTGCCGTAGATCGGCTGCGTCGGGTCGTAGTTCGCCCGCCGCGCGGTCCCGAACTCCACCGCGTCGTTCATCCCGGGGGTGATCTCGGGAAGGAATTTTGCAACGTCCAACTGGCGCTTCACCTTCGGCTGGAAACTGGCGATGTCCTGGTCGGATTTGGGGTACTGCAGATAATAAAGCGTCCCGCCGTTGGCGAAAACCGAAACCAGCGAAGCAAGCTGCAGCGGAGTCAGATAGATGCCCGAGCCAAAGCTGGTCATCATCCCCATGCCTTCCTTCGGCTCTTCCGCCGGCAGAGTGCCCGGGTCCTCGCCCTCGATATTCCACCCGGCCTTCTCGCCCAACCCCAGCAGGCGGGCATAGTGCTCAACCTTTTCGAACCCGAGCTTGTCGCCGATGGTAGCGAAATAGAAATTGTTGGAGTGCGCCAGTGCTTCGGTCAGGTCGAAGCTGGTGCGCCGGCTCAGCCGGATGCTCGTCTCCGGCGTGATCACTCCTTCGCTCAGGCCCGCCACCGCCGCGACCAGCTTGATGGTGGAACAAGGCTGGAACCCGCTGGACAGCGCCAGTTTCTGGTTCACCATGCTCAGCACCCTGCCGTTGGAGGGGTCCACCACCACCACGCTGCCGTTGTATGGACCCAGCGCCTGAACCGCGGCGCGGCGCACCACCAGATCTTCGCCATCCACGGAATCGCCAACCGTGGAATCCGCGAAGGTCGGTGACGTGTACGCGCTGCTGTAAAGATGTTGGCGGGCGTGCAGCCGGGAGGCGGTGTGGCGCGGCACCACGTTGCTCACGTTCCGGTTCCGACTCGATAGCCCTGCCTTCTGCGCAAGAGCCTGGCTGGTATGGGTCTTTCTCTTCCTTTTGCGAGTGGTGGCAGAAGCCGGAAGAGTGATCAGAAACGACGCCACCACGAGCGTCAAAATGACTCTAAAAGAAACCTGGCGCATGCTGTCCTAATCCCTGACAGGAGTCTCCAGCAGAGCGGGAAGACTAGTAATATTGATTACGCTCCCCACTACTATGCTGTATCGGCCATACCGAGGTCAACCTGCAGACGGAACATCAAGCTGCAGGCACAACCGCGGCAGTGGAAACCGGTCGACAAACCCTGTCCCACCTGGCTGCCCGATACAGAACTACGTCAGCGATCAGACCGAGGCGGCCAAAACCGCCCAGCTTCCTCTCTCACAGTTGCGCCCGGATCGTCTTTTTCTCTTGTATGTATTTATAGCTTCCGGAAGCATTCGAACGGATCGCCGTTTATTTTCAATCGGTTCGGCAGTCGAACCGACATGACAACTACGTTACTGACGCAGCCCGGGAAGCAATGGTCACCGGGATTTTTCCCTGCGCGCCATCGGCGACAAAGCCCTTGGACTGTTACACTTCCCAGCCACCGGGACACACTACCCGGCGAAACATTTCCACTGTCTTTTGTCAGTTGTTTATATCACGAATGCCGGCCCGGAGGCCAGCGCTTTCTTCTTCAACGGTATTTTATCATACATAACAGTCGATCACCACGAGCGCCTCAACAGAGATTTTTTCGGTATCGATTGGGAGTTCGCCGTATTGCCCGGATGGTCGTACAACGTTACTGTCGTCCTGGTACCTTTGGAACGCTCGCTCACGCTCGCCGCCATTGCCGCCCTCGCACTCTGCGCCGTCGGATTCGCCCAGAACCCGGCGACATCGGTCAGCGTTGATGCTAACGTCAACCGCCTGGCAATCAACCCCAATATCTACGGCGTAGCGTACGGCGCGGCGGCCGACATGCAGGCGTTGAATGCCCCGCTCAACCGCTGGGGGGGCGACTCCACCAGCAGGTACAACTGGCAGATCGACGCGCACTCGGCCGGCAACGACTGGTATTTCGAAACCTACTCCGACGGTAGCGGCACGCCCAGCGGATCGGCCGACGCATATGTCGCCACCACCCGCTCCGCCAACAACGGCGCGGAGCCCCTGTTCACCATTCCGATGATTGACTACCTGGCCAATCTCGGCGCGGATCGAAGCACGCTGGAGGGTTTCTCGGTGAAGAAGTACGGTGCCCAAACCGCCACCGACCCCTACAACTCCGACGCGGGCAACGGAGTGAGCTCGGCCACCGGAAAGGACATCACCGGGAACAATCCGCTGGACACCGGTGTGGCCAACACCACCGCCATCCAGCAGGCCTGGCTGGAGCACTTCGTGAGCACGTTCGGCTCCGCCTCCACCACGACAGGTATCAAATACTACATCCTGGATAACGAGCCGTCGCTATGGTATTCCACCCACCGCGACGTTCATCCCAACCCCGCCACATATCAGGAGATGTACGACAAGATCGTAGCTTACGCCAGCACGATCCGAAGCGTCGATCCAGCCGCGAAGATCGTCGGACCGGAGGAGTGGAGCTGGTGGGCCATGTACTATAGCGGCTTCGATCAGGCGAACGGACTCGGCGCGACCTCCGACTACGCTACCCACGGCAATACTTACTACTACCCCTGGTTGCTCCAGCAGCTCTACGCCTACAAGCAGAGTACCGGCACGTCCCTGCTCGACGTCCTCACCGTGCACTGCTATAACGCCATACCCGACGGCAGCGACGATTCTCTCAGCGGCCAGCAGACCCGCAACCAGGAGACGCGCATCCTCTGGGATCCGGCCTTTCAGGATCCTTCCTGGTATGGCGATATCGGCATCAACGGCCGCGTCCTGAACTGGATTCCCACCATCAAGGCGATGGTAAGCCAGTATTATCCCGGTCTGGAGACCGGCTGCACCGAATACAACTGGGGCGACGAGCCCAACCTGAACGGGGCCACCACGCAGGCGGATGTGCTGGGTATCCACGGGCGCGAAGGTTTCGACCTGGCGACGCGCTGGACCGTTCCGGCCAATCCCTCTCCGACGTATCTTGCGATGGAGATGTACCGCAACTACGATGGCAATCTTTCCACCTTCGGAGACACCAGCGTTTCCGATACGGTAGCCAACCCGGATAACCTGTCGTCGTTCGCCGCGGTGCGCTCCTCCGACGGGGCGCTCACGGTAATGGTGATCAACAAGCAGCAGGGAAGCACCCCCGTCACCGTCAGTCTGGCAAACTTCGCGACCACCGGCACGGCACACACCTGGCAGATCTCCTCGGCCTCTCAGACCGCCATCGCGCAACTGGCCGACGCATCGGTCGCCAACAACGCGATCTTCATAACCGTGCCGTCACAGAGCATCACCCTCTTTGTGATCCCTGCAGGAAGCATCACGTCTTTGCCCGCGGCTCCCACCGGTCTCGCGGCCGCCGTTGGCAGCGGGACGGTCACGCTCACCTGGAACGCGGCGGGCGGGGCGACCAGCTACACCGTGAAGCGAGGCACTAAGACCGGAGGGCCTTACACGAACATCGGCACGGTTACCAACCCGGCGCCCACCAGCTTCGCGGACAGCGGCCTGACCAACGGCGACACGTATTATTACGTGGTGGCCGGGACGAACTCGGCCGGCACGGGGCCTGACTCGGCGGAGCTTGCCGCGACGCCGATTGTCCCGCCCACTTTCTCCTCGTCCGCATCGGCGACGCCGAACCCCGTGGTTCAGGGTTCCACCACCGCAATCAGCGCCACGGTAACCTGTACCGCCAACACACTGCAAAACGGCACCGTTCAAATCGTCGCGCTCGATCCAAACGGGAGCACAGCGGCTTCCCAGAGCTTCACCCTTCAGAATTTCACCACCAGCCAGTCCCACGGCTACTCGTTGAACCTCACGCCCGCCCTGGCGGGCACATATACGGTGGAAGTGGGAGTATTCAGCTCCACCGGCCAATCCTGGAGCTGGAACGCATCCGCCGCGAGCATCACCGTCAATTCCTCTACAACGTTCACGTCCACCGCCGCGCCGTCGCCATCCACCATCGCCCCTGGAGGATCATCGTCCATCCCGGTAACGGTCACCGAAACCGGCGCGACGGGGCTGACGAACGCGAACGTCGAGCTGCAAATTTTTGATCACCTGGGGAACGCCGTGGCCACCAACGTCTGGAGCGGGCAGAATTTCGCCGCGGGTCAGGAACTCCAGTTCGCCTACACCTGGACGACGGCCGGCACCATTGCGCTCGGCACATATTCGGTGGACCTCGGCGTCTTCGACAGCGGCTGGGACCATGATTATTACTGGAACACCGACGCGACCATCACGGTGTCAGCCACGGGCCCGACGGGTTATACCCTGACACTGGCGGCGGCTCCCAGCGGCGCCGGGAGCGTAACGCCCAATCCAACGCCCACCGGCGGGACCTACGCGAGCGGTACGAAGGTCTGCCTCACCGCCACGCCAAACGCAGGCTGGGCGTTCAGTTCCTGGAGCGGGTCCGCTCTCGACGGGTCAAACTGCCTGGTAATGAACGCGAACGCCAGCGTCACCGCGAACTTCGTCCCCGCCCCGCTGCGGTTCATTGCCATTACCCCGTGCCGACTGGTGGACACCCGTGCCGCCAACGGCGCGTTCGGCTCGCCGTCGCTGGTGGCCGCGAGCGCCCGCAGTTTTACCATCCCCAACAGCACCAGTTGCAGCGTTCCCACCAGCGCAGCCGCCTATTCGCTGAACGTGACCGTGGTTCCCAAGGGCGCGCTGGGATACCTAACCGTCTGGCCCACCGGGCAGGCACAGCCTGACGCCTCCACGCTGAACTCGACCGATGGACGCGTCAAGGCGAACGCGGCCATCATTCCGGCGGGAACCGGAGGAGCCGTAAGCGTGTACGCCACTAACGCCACCGATCTGGTCCTCGACATCGATGGCTATTTCGTCCCGGCTACCGACACCAGCGCCCTGGCTTTCTACCCGCTGGCGCCGTGCCGGATCGCCGACACCCGCAAGGCCAGCTATGGTTCGCTGGGAACGCCCGCGATGACGGCAGGCCAGCAGCGCACCTTCGCGATATTGTCCAGCACCTGCAGTGTGCCGGACACCGCACAGGCGTACTCGCTGAACTTCACCGCGGTGCCTTCCGGACCGCTGGGCTTTATCACGGCCCTTCCCACCGGTCAAACCCGGCCGCTCGCCTCGACGCTGAACGCGCCGACAGGCACCGTCACCGCCAACGCGGCCATAGTTCAGGCCGGGACCGGCGGGTCGGTAGACGTGTACGCGAGCAACGCCACAAACCTGGTGATCGACATCAACGGCTACTTCGCGCCGTCGGGGACGGGCGGGCTGTCACTCTATAACCTCTCCCCGTGCCGCATACTGGACACGCGGCAGCCATCAGGGAGCCTGCCGTTCAGCGGAGAAAAGGACGTGAACGTGACCGCGAGCGGATGCGCGGCGCCCTCAGGGGCGCAGGCGTATGTGTTCAACGCAACGGTAGTACCACCCGCGCCACTGGGCTATCTGACCCTCTGGCCGCAGGGAGGCACGGAGCCGCTGGTCTCCACCCTGAATGCGCTCGATGGCGCAATCACCTCCAACATGGCTATCGTCCCAACCAGCAACGGGAGTATCGCCGCCGAGCCATCGAGTCCTACGCAACTCATCCTGGATATCTTCGGCTGCTTCGCGCCGTAAGCCGTAATTACGCAAGTGTTACAAACATCAGGCGCCATTCCCGTTAGCCTGAAATTGCGGTTTACCATTTTGACAACCATCGAAGCAGTAGCGGATCTGCGCAAAGAGTTTGCCCGTCGCGGCTGGGACAAGAAAGCAACGGGCCGGATTCTGGTGCAGCTATTGAGCCACGTGGCCATCGCGGTGGCGGGCATCGCGATTTTCATGATGTTCCACAACCCGGCATTGCGAATCCTCGGAATCCTGATCTCGGGATTCGGATGCATGGGCGTGGGGACCAACACCCACACCTCCACCCATTACGGCACCAGCGACAAGCGCTGGGTGAACGAGGCGCTCAGCTACTTCGGATATCCGATGTTCCTGGGTCTGTCGGCTACCTACTGGTGGTACAAGCATGTGGTGCTGCACCATCCGGCGCCCAATGTGGTGGGAGTGGACAGCGATGCCGACCTGTTGCCCTGGTTCGCCATCACCGCCGATGAGGTAAACACCAGCTCGGGTTGGCGCCGTTTCTATTACCGGCATCTGCAATTCTGGCTGTTTCCATTGGCCCTCGCGCTGAACTGTTTTAGCATTCAGATGTCCGGCTGGGTATACCTCATAAGAATGTTGTGCGATTCCAAGGGAAGAAAAACGGCACACTGGATCGACCTCGGCGCCATGGTGCTGCATTTTGCAGTTTGGATCGGCGTGCCGCTTTTATTCTGGCCTCTGCCGGCGGTCGCCGCATTCTATCTTTTGCGGACAATTCTGCTGGGATACGCCATGTACGCCATTCTGGCACCCGGACATTTCCCGGCCGAGGCGCAGCGCACCACGACTGAGGCCCGCCGCGATGTGGATTTCTACGAGGCCCAGACCGCGGGCACAATCAGCTTCCGGACGGGCTGGCTGGGCCAGTTTCTGTGTTCAGGTCTTGAATACCAGGTGGAGCACCACCTGTTTCCGAATATCAGCCACGTCTACTACCCGGAGGTGAGCGTCGCGGTGCAAAAATTCTGCGCCGAGCGCGGTCTTCCGTATCGCTCTTATACCTGGGCCACGGCTTTATGGAAAAGCTGGGTGGTGATGCGATTTCCGCAGCAGGTTGTTGGGCGAGTGGACGTGCCGGCCTCCTCGGCGGTATAGTACTTCCCTGATTCTTCTCATTGCCGCCGGGCATAACACTACGATATGATCGGTTTTCGTCGTTTTCCAAACCGGCTCGTCGTTTGCCATGCCTACAATTCGTGGATTTGCGTTTGTGCTGGCGCCGCTGGTGTTGTCCGCCGCTCCGGTCCCCGCGCGCATTGCGTCTGACTACGGCCGGGTTCCCGTATATTTCGAACAATATTCAGGACAGGCCACTTCGAGTACGCTCTTCGTATCGCGAGGCGCTGGCTATTCGCTGGCCCTGACGAAGAGTGGCGCGACGCTCTCGCTCGCGGGAGCACACACCCTCCGCCTCGAACTCATCAAAACCAGCAAGGCGACCACGGCCAGTGGCGAGGAACGGCTGGAAGGGCACAGCAACTACTACTTCGGCAACGATCCTCAGAAGTGGATCACCGGTATCCCCCAGTTCGGCCAGGTGCGTTACAAGAACGTGTACCCCGGTGTCGATCTGGTGTGGCATGGAAGCCAGCAGCAACTGGAGTACGACCTGATCCTTGGTCCGGGAGCCGATCCTGGAAAGATCCGTCTGCGATTCCGTGGAGCGGATGCGACAACGGTCGCCGACAATGGCGACCTGCTGCTCCGAGTCGGTGGCAGTGAATTGCGGCAGCTTCTGCCCTCGGTCTGGCAGCAGCGCGGTAGCGAGCGGCTTCGTGTTGATGCCCGCTATGTGCTGCTGGCGAAGGGAGAAGTTGGCGTGCGCGTGGCCGGGTACGACCACTCGCTGCCGCTGACCATCGATCCGGTGCTGAGTTATTCGACGTTCCTGGGAGGATCGGGCACGGTGACGCCAACGGGGATTGCCGTCGATTCCAACGGCAATGCTTACGTGACCGGCAAAACCTCAACGGACGACTTCCCGGGAACCTCCGGAGCCGGTGTCCTGTTTGTCGCGAAACTGAACGCTGCCGGGACCGCGATGGCCTATGTGACGTACTTCGACGCGGTCGGTTATTACGTCAGTGATTATGCCAATGGAATCGCTGTTGACGGTTCGGGCAATGCCTACGTCGCAGGGGTGACGTTTTCATCGACCTTCCCGGTGACGGCTGCGTGCTCAAGTCAACGAAGACGGGGTATAACAGCAACGGCTTCCTCGTGAAATTTGGGCCCACCGGTGAAATCGTGTGGGGTACCTATCTGGGCGGCAGCAGCAATGATGCCAGCCAGGCGATCGCCGTCGACAGCTCTGGGAACTCGTACGTCGCCGGGTACTCCACCTCTACCGATTTTCCGGCAACGTCGGGCACGTGCGCCGGCGCCAGCGAGGATGCATTCGTCGCCACGCTCAACGCGACGGGCAGCGCCTTGCTGAACGCGGTTTGTCTCGGTGGGAGCGGCACTGACGCAGCCACCGCGATCGCGCTGGACTCCCAATTAGGCGTCTATGTTGCGGGAACTACACAGTCCACTGATCTTCCCACCACGCAGGGCGCGTTCCAGAGTTCGCTGAAAGGCAGCCCGGATGCTTTCGCGGCAAAGTTGACGTCCGGGTCCCTCGAATATCTGACATATCTTGGCGGTAGCGACGGCAATACGCCGACCTCGATTGCGGTCGACACGGGTGGAAATGCATACGTGGCGGGTTACACAAGTTCGGTTGACTTTCCCACCACGGCGGGCGCCTTCGACGTGTCGAAGACGAACGCATATTACGACACGGGATTCGTCGCGAAGGTGAACCCAACCGCGACGGCCCTGCTATGGTCCACATTCCTCGGCGGAAGCTCGAACGATGAGATCTACGGCGTTTCGGTGGATACTCTGGGCAACGTTTATGTCGCCGGTGCGACAAGTTCTTCGGATTTTCCGACCACGCCGGGAGCTCTCTTCAGCTCGCAGACTGGCAGCTACTACAATACCGATGTCTTTGTTGGGCAATTCAGCGCGGACGGTTCGACGTTGGAGTACTCCGGCAAGATCGGCAACACAGGCAGTGACAACGGGACGGCCATGGCGCGAAGCGGCCTCGGAGCATTGTACGTCACTGGCTCCACGAACAGCCCAAACTACCCGACCACCGTTGGTGCGTACGAGACTGCGCAGCCGACACTGAACAACTCCGTGGGCTTTGTAACGAAAGTCGACATGGCCTCGACAACCATGTGCAGCGTCAGCTTGTCGGCGAGCGGCACGACGATCCCTGGCTACGGCGGCTCCGGATCGTTCAATGTTACCGTGCCGACCGGCTGTCCCTGGGAAGCAATCAACAATTACACCGGCAGCATTACCCTCGGGCCGGTTACACACGGCACTGCTTCCGGGATGGTGTCGTTCACGGTGGGTGTCAACAACAACACCAGCTCCAGTCAAACCTTGATGATCGTCATCGGCCCCGCAACCTATACAATCACGCAGAGCGCGGGGTCGTGTTCCCAACCGGTGTTCAATCCGGACTCTCTGACATTCGGCAATGCGGGCGGTCTCCAGAATGTCGCCGTGACGCTGCCGTCGTCGTGTCCGCGCGTGGCGACAGTTTCCAGCGGCTGGATCCAGATCACCTCCGGAAACAACACCACTGGTTCGGGAAACGTAGGGATCTTCGCGCCGGCCAGTAGTTTCGCGCAGCGTTCCGGAACGGTGACCATAGGCGGCCAGACGATTCCGGTGACCGAGGACGGCGGCCCCTGCACAGCCACGGTAACGGGACCGTCAGCGACGCTGCCGAGCTCGGGGGCTACCGGGATATTCCAGATCACCACCAGCGCCCCATCATGTGAGTGGGGGGCGTATGGCGTGCCGTCCTGGATGCAGATCAACGCGGTATCACTGTCGGGACAGGGAAACGCCAATCTCGGATTCATCGTGGCGCCAAATCCGACACCCGTGGCTCAGGTCGCCACTCTCACTATCGCCGGCCAGCCGGTGACAGTGACGGAGGCTGCCGGTCCGTTCGACAACGAACCGGACTCGTGGGTCGCTTCGGTATTCGCGGGTAACGGTCAGTGCTGCGGATCGCCGCTCGGCGATGGCAATCCGGCAACCTCCGTGTCCCTTTATTATCCTCGTGGGTTGGCCTGGCAAAACGGCAACCTGTATATCACCGACACCCAAAACGCCCGAGTTCGTGTGGTCACACCCGACGGGCTGATCAACACGTTCGCCGGTGGCGGAAGCGGGGCCAGTGGGCTGGCAACCGGTGTGGCCCTCGGACAAGTACAAACCCTTGCCTTCGGACCCAGCGGAACGCTATACGTCTCCGATTACAGCGAGGTTTGGGCAATCGCCAACGGCATGGCGAGTGTTTTTGCGGGTCAGGGAACGAACGGTTCCGGCGATCAGCTCAGTTATTCGGACGGCGTCGCGACGGATGGCGCCGGCAATGTCTACATAGCAGACACGGACGACCAACGTATCCGCGAGGTCAGCGGCGGTGTCGTCACCACGATCGCCGGTACTGGCAGTTGTGCGTTTAGCGGCGATAACGCCGCAGCCTTATCGGCCGCTTTCTGCTACCCCAACGGGCTTGCCTGGACTCCGGTGACCTCATCGTCGCCGACAGCGACAATCGGCGCGTTCGCGAGTTTCCTCCGGGCGGCGCCATCACGACACTGGCTGGGGGCGGTTCGGGCGCCACTCCGGCTATGGGCAGCTACGTGCCAGCCACTTCCGTGGCCTTCGGTACACCGGTTCAACTGGCCACCGGCGTGGACCAGGACCTATACATCGCCGACTCCAGCTCTCCATCGGCCGTCTGGAGGCTGATTTGGTCGGACGGGGCAGTCCTGGCTACGCCGCTTATCGCGAACATAACTACCGGGAGCGGAATCACGCTCGCCACGGCCAACGGCGTCGCGGCGGACAATGTCGGCAACGTCTACGTCTCGGATGCCTACTACATCTGGAAGCTCGCGCCGGGGTATTCGTTTTGTTCCCTGAGCGGTTCCGGCGGGCCCCTGACCCTGTATCCCGCCAATGGAGCCACCGGTCTGGTCAACGACCCCGTTCTGACGTGGACAACGGTCACCGGAGCCACCTCATACAACGTGTACTTTGGCACCTCGAATCCACCGCCGCTGGTCGGCAGCACGACCTGCACCAGTTACAGCGAGGAGGGACTCGCGCCCGACACAACCTATTACTGGCAGGTTGTCCCGCAAGGCGCTTCCGGGCTGACCGCATCCGCTGTGCAATCGTTTACCACGCTCGCCGGTGAAGTGGGCGCGGTGACGCTCACCCTCAACACGATCGGAAGTGGCACCATAACCGCCAATCCGGCTTCGCCCGATGGTACTTATTATCCTGGGACGAACGTTTGCCTGACCGCCACGCCAGCTGCTGGCTGGGTATTCGGCTCCTGGAGCGGGGCTGTGCTGGATGGATCAAACTGCCTGATAATGAACGCCAGCGCCTCGGTCAGGGCAAACTTCGCGATCGGTCCGCTGAGCTTCATCCCCATAACGCCCTGCCGGCTCGTCGACACGCGAACGGCCAACGGAGCCTTCGGCTCGCCATCGCTGGCAGCCGCAGCCGCGCGTAGCTTCACCATCCCGAGCAGCACGAATTGTACGATTCCGACCACCGCGGCTGCATACTCGCTGAACATCACCGTAGTGCCCCAGGGCAAACTCGGATACCTGACCGTCTGGCCAACCGGGGAAACGCAGCCTCTGGCGTCGACGCTGAACTCAGAAGACGGCCGCGTCAAAGCCAACGCAGCCATCGTTCCCGCGGGAACCGGCGGCGCAATCAGCGTGTACGCCACCAACGCCACCAATCTGGTCCTCGACATCGACGGCTATTTCGTGCCCGCCGCAACTTCGGGCGCCCTGGCCTTCTACCCGCTCGCTCCGTGCCGCCTCGCCGATACCCGCTCGTCAAACTACGGCTCCATGGGGACGCCCTCGCTCACCGCCGGTGAGGACCGCACCTTCGCGATTCTCTCCAGCACCTGCAACGTCCCCGACACCGCTCAGGCCTACTCGTTGAATTTCACCGCGGTGCCTTCCGGACCGCTGGGCTACCTCACGGCGTTTCCCACCGGCCAGATCAGGCCACTGGCCTCGACGCTGAACGCGCCAACGGGAACCGTCACCGCCAACGCGGCCATCGTGCCCGCGGGCGCCAGCGGGTCGGTGGACGTCTACACGACAAACGCCACCAATCTGGTGATGGATATCAACGGCTACTTCGCGCCCCCGGGCACCGGTGGACTCTCCCTTTACAGCCTGACCCCCTGCCGCGTGCTCGACACACGACAGCCGCCAGGCAGCCTGCCGTTCACCGGAGAAAAGGACGTGAACGTGACCGCGAGCGGTTGCGGGGCTTCGGCATCGGCACAGGCGTACGTTTTCAACGCGACGGCGGTGCCGCCGTCGCCGCTCGGCTACCTGACTCTCTGGCCGCAGGGAGGAACCGAGCCGCTGGTCTCAACCCTGAATGCCCTCGACGGCGCCATCACCGACAACATGGCCATCGTTCCCACCACCAACGGAAGCATCGCCGCGCAGCCCTCCAGCGCCACGCAGCTCGTGCTGGACCTGTTCGGGTATTTCGCGCCGTAAGGTTCCAGCAGCCCCGCATGCTAGCATGAATACTAATCGATGATTCGCGCTTACCGCGGGAAACTGCCCGCGATCGCCCCGTCCGCCTACGTCGATGCGAGTGCCCAGGTGATTGGCGACGTTACCGTCGGCGAGCGATCCAGCCTGTGGCCCAACGTTGCCGCGCGCGGCGACGTGCATTTCATCCGCATCGGCGAAGAGACTAACATTCAGGACAACTCCGTCCTGCATTGCGACGCTCCGGGCTTTCCGCTGGTGATCGGAAATCGGGTCACCGTGGGCCACATGGTGGTGCTGCATGGCTGCACGGTGGAAGACGACGCGCTCATCGGCATAGGTGCGGTGGTGCTGAATGGCGCGAAAATCGGAAAAGGTTCGGTGGTCGCGGCCGGCGCGCTCGTACCCGAGGCGATGGAAGTGCCGCCCGGCGTCATGGTGATGGGCGTACCCGCCAAAATCCGCCGCCCGGTGACCGGCGAAGAACAGGAGCGGTTCCGGCTGAATTGCCAGCATTATGTGGAAGCCTGCCGGGTGTATCGGGAACAATGATCAAAGCAGTCAAGGGAACAAGGGACATTCTTCCCCCGTCTAGCGCGGTCTGGAACCATGTCGAGCGGGTAGCGCGAGAAGTGTTTCGCACTTTCAACTACCGCGAAATTCGCACGCCCATTCTCGAGGAAACCGCGCTGTTCGCGCGCGGCGTCGGCGAAGAGACGGACATTGTCAGCAAGGAAATGTACACCTTTGAGGATCGCGACGGCAGTTCGCTCACGCTGCGTCCCGAAGCGACCGCCTCGGTGATGCGCGCATGGATCGAGCACCGGCTCGATCAAATCCCCGGCCTGCAAAAGCTCTACTACATGGGGCCGATGTTTCGCCGCGAGCGTCCGCAGAAAGGCCGCTACCGGCAGTTCTTCCAGCTTGGGGCGGAAGCGATCGGCTCGGAGTCTCCCATGGTGGACGCCGAAGTAATCGAAATGGTGGTGGAGATTCTGCGCCGCGCCGGGCTCAGCGGCTTCCATTTGTTAATCAATTCGGTAGGGCATCCGGCGTGCCGCGCTGCGTTTTCGGCGGAACTGCGGGAGCGGCTGAAGGAAGTTGCGCCGCGCATGTGCGTCGATTGCCGGCGCCGGGCCGAGACCAACCCCATGCGCGTGCTCGATTGCAAGGTGCCCGAAGACCAGCCCATCATCGATTCCCTGCCCTCCATCCTCGATCACCTCTGCCCGGAGTGCCAGGCGCACTTCGACACAGTGAAAGAGCAACTAACGGCGCGAGGCATCGCCTATGAAGTGAAGCCGCGCCTGGTCCGCGGATTCGATTACTACACACGGACGACTTTCGAAATCGTGCATGGCGGACTGGGCGCGCAGAACTCGGTGGTGGGCGGCGGGCGTTACGACGGTTTGGCGGAATCGCTGGGCTCGCGCGTGGCCGCGCCGGGAATCGGCTTCTCCATCGGCGAAGATCGCCTGGTGATGACGGTGGAAGAAGAGCACCCCGGCGAATTCGGCGAGAAACTGGACGTCTATCTAGCCCCGATGGGAGCTGAGGCGGCGCGCCACTGCGTCGAATTAGCCGCGGCTCTAAGAAATGCCGGCCTGTCCGTGGAGGTCGGCCTCGAAGCGAAGCTGAAGCGCGCGCTCGAACTGGCCAATAAGCTGGCAGCCCGCTACGCGCTCATCGTAGGCGACAACGAAATCGCCGCGGGCGAGTACACGCTGAAGGAAATGAGCACCGGCGAGCAGTCCAAACTCACCAGAGAAGCGCTCCTGGAGAAATTATCCGCTGTAGGGCAGAATGTCATCCCGCGGCCAATTTTTGATCGGCCATTTTCGCAATAGCGAGCAAACAACAATGGAATCCGTACCTCTCGATTTTCTGGGCGACCTCCGGCGAACCCACTCCTGCGGCGAGTTGCGCGACGCCGATTCCGGCAAGCGCGCCGTCCTGATGGGATGGGTGCACCGCCGTCGCGATCTGGGCGGCGTCATCTTCATCCACCTGCGCGACCGCGAAGGCGTAACCCAAATCGTCTTCCGCGCCGATAAAGACCCCGTCCTGTTGAAGAAAGCCGAGCTCTTGGGCGCGGAGTACGTGGTGGCCGTCGAAGGCCTGGTGGAGGGGCGCAGCGCCGACACCGTGAATCCCTCTATCCCCACCGGCACTGTAGAAGTGCTCGCCACCAACCTGTGGATCCTCAACGAATCGCGCACGCCTCCGTTCCCCATGGAAGACAACGCTGACGTCAAGGAAGACGTGCGGCTGAAATACCGCTACGTGGATTTGCGCCGGCCGCGCATGCAGCGCAACATCATCCTGCGCTCGCGAATCGCCTTCGCCGTGCGCGAATCGCTGAATGCCCAGGGGTTCCTCGAAATCGAAACGCCCTTCATGACCCGCTCGACTCCGGAAGGCGCCCGGGATTATCTGGTGCCCAGCCGCGTCCAGCCGGGCCATTTCTACGCCTTGCCGCAATCTCCGCAGCTTTTCAAGCAGTTGCTGATGGTGAGCGGTTACGACAAATATTTCCAGATCGTCCGCTGCTTCCGCGACGAGGATCTCCGGGCTGACCGCCAGCCGGAATTCACCCAGATCGACCTCGAGATGTCCTTCCCGCAGGCCGAGCAGATCTTCGAAGTCATCGAGCCGTTGGTGAAACAATCCTGCGCCGTAGCCGGGTTCGAGATCGAGACGCCGTTTCCGAGAATGAGCTACGAGCAGGCCATGCGCTCCTACGGAATCGACAAGCCCGATCTGCGCTTGCCGCCTTTCCATGTCCTGGAGGGCGATTTCGCGTCCCTGGAATTGGCTTTCCCGCCGGTAGCGATTCGAGTTCCGAAGACCGGCGCGTTGAGCCGCCGAGAGCGCGATGAGTTGAAGGCATTCGGCGCCGAGCGTGGCTTGCGTGTCTATGACGACCTGAAAAAACTGGAACCTGCCATCGCGGAAAACGCCCTGCAATCGACCAGCGCCGAGGAAGGCGACTATGTGATGCTGGCCGGATGGGCCGGTGCGCCAACCGGCCAGCGGCCCGACTACACTTTCTTTCAGGCGTGCGGGCAGTTGCGATTGTTTGCCGGGCAGAAATACAACGACCGGCATAAGCTCCTCGACCCCCGGCAATTCCGCTTCCTATGGGTGGTGGATTTCCCCATGTTCGAGTGGAACGACGAAGACAACCGCTGGATGGCCGCACACCACCCGTTCACCTCCGTCCTCGACGAGGATCTGGACAAGCTCACGGCTGATCCGGCGCACTGCCGCGCTAAATCCTATGACCTTGTGCTGAACGGCGTGGAGCTGGGATCAGGTTCCATCCGTATTCACCGGCGCGACGTGCAATCCAGAGTTTTCGCCGCCCTCGGATTCAGCGAAGACGAGGCGCAGCGGCGCTTTGGCTTCCTGCTGGAGGGGCTGCAATACGGAGCACCTCCGCACGGTGGAATCGCGCTGGGGCTGGATCGCCTGGTGATGATTCTTGCCGGGGAAACCTCCATCCGGGATGTAATTCCTTTCCCCAAAACGGCCCGCGGAACCGATTTGATGTGCGACGCGCCCGCGCCCGTGCCGGCAAGGCAGTTACGCGAGCTCGGTATCCGCCTGGCAGGCGAGTAAGTCACACCGGAGCAATGTGTTACGTGTGGCTGCGTCCGCGGCCACTAATAGTTAGCCATATAACATATAAACCGAATTCATCGAGTGGCAACAACTCGTATGCTACATTTGTACCTAAGGAAGTCAATCAATTTATGCCAAGGAAAACTAACGAATCTGTAACCACAAAGACGCGGGCGAAAGCGGCCAGAGCCACGGAAGCCGCACCTCCCGCGCCACGCCGGCATAAGAAAGCGACCCCTGTTGCAGCCGCTTCCTTCGATTCAATTGTCTCTACAGAAGAAATCGCTACGCTCGCCTTTTCTTACTGGGAAGCCCGCGGATATCAAGGCGGTTCGCCCGAGGACGACTGGTTTCGTGCCGAGTGCGAATTGCGCGAACGCGTCTCCGCATAGTCGCGGACTAACTCAATTCCGAGCGCAGGTGAAGGTTACAACTGAAGGTAACTCCACTGTTGGATGTCTTACGTCCGGCCCGGTGAGTTACGCCCATCCTGTAAATCCTGCTCCCCGCTAAATCGCTATCTAACGGTGAAATCTATTGGGAATCAGAAGCTTGCGCTTTTGGCAAGCGGGCTGCTCCCCTTGGGAGGGAGGAGTGACCCTATGACCCGTTTGAGAGCTGGTGCATTTGCCGTTGTTGTGGGCGCGTTCGGAGCGCTGCTCATCCCCAACCTGCGGGGCGATGAATGGAACAAGAAAACCATTCTCACCGTCAGTGAACCCATCCAGGTGCCCGGCGCCACCCTGCAGCCAGGCCAATACGTAATGAAGCTGCTGGACTCGCAAACCGAACGGCACGTCGTACAAATTTTCAATGCTGATCAGAAGCACATTATCACCACCATTCTTGCCATTCCCAACTACCGCGTGCACCCCACCGGGAAAACCGAGTTCTCGTTCTGGGAGACACCTCCTGGGCAACCCAAGGCGTTGCGCGCCTGGTTTTACCCGGGTGACAACTTTGGACAGGAATTCGCCTACCCAAAGAACCAGGCGGTAGCAATCGCCTCATCCGCTAACGCGAGTGTCCCGACAACCGCCGCCGTGGACGAATCGCAATACGCCTCCGCACCTGTTACTGCCACGAATCAACAGGGCGAGGAGCAGCCGCTGGCTCAGGACTACCAGGCCCCGGCACAGACCACCGAGACGGCCCAGAACACCGCACCCGCGCCTGCCCCGGAAGCGGCGCCAGCACCGGCTCCCGAACCGCAGGCCGGTGACGCCGAACGAAGCCTTCCCAAGACCGCCAGTGAGTATCCCTTGATTGCTCTGGCGGGCTTGTTCTCACTGGGTTTGTTTGCTACCCTGGTGCTGATTCGCGCTCGCTCATAACTCGCGCTATGACTGGCCACGGATGGCGGGCGGTGAGCGTCTGTGGCCTCCTGTCTCTCCTGCTTGCCGGGCAGGACGCGCCCGAATTCACAATCCACAGTAAGGTGGAGCGCGTCCTGCTCGATGTCAGCGTGACGGACGGACACGGCGCATTAGTCAGTGGCCTTGGCAAAGATGATTTTCGCCTCTTCGAGGACGGAAAGCAGCGGGACATTTCCGAGTTCGCCGCCAGTGATATTCCGGTGACCGTGGGCATTCTCGTGGATCAGAGTGGCAGTATGGTCCCCAAGCGACCCGAGGTGCTGACGGCCGCGCTCACCTTCGCCAGGGAAAGCAATCCTCACGACGAGATGTTCGTCATCCACTTCAACGACACGGTGCGCCACGGCCTCCCTGACGAGGTTCTGTTTACTGACGATATGCCGATGCTCCGCAAAGCCCTCATGGCCGGCGTCCCCGAGGGCCGCACGGCACTGTATGATGCCATCGTCGCCGGGCTGACGCAACTGGACATGGGTCGGCAGGCGAAAAAGACCCTGGTTCTGATCAGCGACGGCGGCGACAACGCCAGCAAGCACAAACTTGCCGATGTCTTGCGCCTCACCGAGGAGACGTCGGCGACGATCTATACAGTCGGCGTGTTTGATCAGGACGATCCGGACCGGAATCCCGGATTGTTGCGCAAGCTGGCCCAGATCAGCGGCGGGATCGCGTACTTCCCAAAACAACTCAACGATATTGTTCCCCTATGCCGGGGTATCGCCAAAGACATCCGTAGTCGCTACACTCTGAGCTACATCCCACCCTCCGGCGCCGGAAAGGACCGCATCCGCCGCATCCGCGTCGAGGTGCAGGCGCCGGGCCACGGCCGGCTGACGGCGCGCACGCGAACCATTTATCTGTATACCAACCAGACAGAGGCGGCCCACAAATGAGAGGGAGGTCCTGGCGGATCGCCGAGTCGATCTTTCTGATAGCGGGACTCGGGCTGCTGGATTGGTACATCTGGATACGCGCTGGCTCCGTGCTCAATCAAGCCAACGCGAGCCGCGTGTTTCGGAGCGAGCAACGCCAGGGTCTTCCCGCGACATCCCAGCGCCCACGCCCCGATGAGGTGCTGGGCAGTCTCCGGGTGCCGCGACTGGGAATCGATGCGATGGTTCGGGAGGGGGATGATGAGGCCACGCTCGCTGACTCCGTGGGGCATCTGCCTTCATCGCCGCTGCCAGGGGCGCCCGGTAACGTCGCGCTGGCGGGGCACCGCGACACCTTCTTCTGGCCGCTGCGAAAGATCAGGGTGAATGACCTAGTCACATTCGCGACGCTGCGGGGAACCTTCGAGTACCAGGTGGAGTCGCTCCGGATCGTTCTGCCCGACGACGTGAGCGTGTTGCAGGCGGCCGCGGAGCCCACGCTGACACTGGTAACCTGCTATCCATTCTCCTGGGTTGGCTCCGCGCCGAAGCGATTCATCGTGCAGGCGCGCCAGATTGATCCGGCTGCGCCTGTACCGGCGCCGCAAGGCGTTCCAGTAGCGCGTTCGCGTCACCCGCGGCAATGGCCACGGTTGCCCGGACTTTCAGCGTCAGCCGCCCGCCGCCGCCATCGGCGAAGCTGACGTCTTCGATATGGGCCGCGCTGCGCAGGGCCGGCGGGATGGCTTCTTCGAACTTCACCTTGTCCAGCGCCTTCGTGATTTTGTCGCGAAGTGCGCCGGAGAACGTCGGCGAGCGCAGCAACTCCCCGATACTGCCGTCGGCCTGAATAGTGCCGAGCGTAGCGGTGAGCCGTACCGCATCGCCGTCGCGCACTTCGGGCGTCAGGTGCACCTCGATAACGCCGTCGCCCCCCGCAAGTTTCTTCGCCATGTCTTTGTGGAAGGCTTTGATGCAGGCCCACTTCTCGAAGTGGAGGCTGGTGTTGAGCGTGCCCGCTGGCGCGGCGGGAACCAGGGTGGCTTGTTCGATGGAGAGGCGCTCACCACAGCGGTCGTCCTTGTTCAATTGCGCGCGCAGAATGGGCGTGATGTTGTCCTGTAGGCCGCCGAGGTCGGCATCGATGGCCACGCGGAAGACTTCCCGCCCCGCATTGGCCGAGACCATCGCGACGGAACCCGAAACAACGATGGGAACCGCCTGATCGTCCACGTTGAACGATGTGCGCAGGGTGGGAAAGACGATGGGCTGGTCGGCCGCGAAGGCGCAGACGAGGGTGGACCCGACGGCCAGGGCAATTGTGAGAGTGTACAAACTAACTGAACGCCGCTGGTGCGCGTTCTGTTACGGCCTTAGCGTAAGGATTAGTAAACCAGGCAGCGAATGCCGTGTGACGCCGGCTCGGACCTTGGTCTTACGTCAAACTACGGTCGCTTAATCCAGCGCACGCTGCGCGGCGGCGTCCGACCGCACCCCATGGTGTCGGTGACACCGGAAGCGATCAGCGCGCAGGCGTTATCGGTGGCGCTGCGCAGCGCGAATTCCTCGGTGCTGCCCGCTGCCGTCCGGCACGAAGATCGCCCCTGATAATCCATGCAGACTTCAACCCGGTATTGCGCCAGATTCATTGTTGAATGGATGAGCGCGGCGACCACCGCACCGACAAACGCCAGGGAAAGAAGCACCCACCAAACCCTTCTCAGGCGGCGCCTCCGGCGAAGAAACTGCCCATGTCGCGGAACTTGTGGTAGCGCTCCTCGATGCACTGCTCGGGCGAAAGCCCGGCCAGTTCCAGCATGGTTTCGCGCAACTGGTGGCGCAGAGCCTCGGCGGAAGCATCGTAATCGTTCTGCGCGCCGCCGGCGGGCTCGGCGACGATACCGTCGATCAGTTTCAGCTCCAGCAGATCGGGCGCGGTCAGCTTCAGCGCCTCGGCAGCGTTGGGGGCCTTGCCCGCGTCGCGGTAGATGATGGCCGCGCAGCTCTCCGGCGAGATCACGCTGTAGATGGCGTTCTCCAGCATGTACACGCGGTTGCCCACGGCAATTGCGAGCGCGCCACCGCTGCCGCCTTCGCCAATCACCACCACAATCACGGGAACGGGAAGACGGGACATCTCGCGCAGGTTAACGGCAATGGCCTCGGCCTCACCGCGCTCTTCGGCGTCAATGCCAGGATAGGCGCCGGGCGTATCGACAAGGCAGATCACGGGGCGGCCAAACTTTGCCGCCAGCCGCATCAGCCGCATGGCCTTGCGGTATCCCTCCGGCTTGGGCATGCCGAAATTGCGGTGCAGTTTCTGTTTGGTGTCGCGGCCTTTTTGCTGGGCCACCACCATAACGGGCTTCGCGTCGAACCAGGCCATGCCGCAGACCACGGCCGGGTCATCGGCGTAGCCGCGGTCGCCGTGCAACTCCTGAAATCCCGTAAAGATGCGCTGGATGTAATCGAGCGCGTGCGGGCGCTTGGGGTGCCGCGCCAATTGCACCCTTTCCCATGCCGGGTTGGACGGCGGCGGCGCGGTGGAAGCTGGATCGTTTTCTGCCTGATCGGCCATGGTTTGATGGCCAGGGCGCCGGGCGCCCAAGCCTTCACCAGCATATCGAAAAGCGGGGGCCGCCCGCCTCTCAGGAATGCCCGGACCAGGCCTGCTGGATTTCCGCGACGAACTTCTCCGGGTCGCGCGCTTCCAGAAGGACGGGTGCGCCGTCGCTCTTTGGTGGCAGCAACACCAGACGGCTGCCTTCGGCCTCATACAAGCGAACGCTTTGTCCATTGGCGGCCCGGAACCAGCCGGAGTGATAATGGCCGTTCGCGAATCCGTTGGTGCGGGCAACCGGCCGCCAGTCCGGGTCCGTGATGACGTTTACAATTCGAATGCGGTCGACGTCCACGGACGCCGCGTTCAGGGTAACCGGGTAAAAGCGGTCGTGGATGGTCAGCGCTTCCGGGGTCAGCGTGTAGCTGGGCGGCCCCGGCGCGTAGAGCATGGCGAATGCCACGAACACGAGCACCACAATTCCAATCGTCAGTCCAACCAGCCTGATGATCGAACCGGAGTTACTGATTGGGGTCCGCGGCGCCGGGCCCGGCACGGTAAGGCGGGCGTCGGGAACGGCGGCGCGGATGGCCATCATGAAAGCGTCAACATTGTCCGGGCTGAACAAAGCCGTCTTTGCCTCGGTGACCACGATTACCGCGTTACTGCGTTTGGTCACATACCAGGTGGCCCTCCCGAGCCCGGACATGTTGAACAGGCCGTAGTAGCCGAAGAGCCCGCCGCTGCCCCACAGCCTCAGGTTTCCGCGAAAATCGTCCGGGGTGGCTACTCTTACTTCACGAATGCCGTCGAGAGCGATGCGCACGCTGCCGGCGAGGCGATTCACCACGATCGTTCGCTCTTCAATCGCGTAGCCGCGCGGCGAATACGCATAGCTCAACAGGAGAATCGCCGCACCGAGACCGGCCACAATCGCACTCCCGGTGAAAACGGCCAGAGCGGCCAGAACGAGAAACACTGCCGCCGAAACAATCTTTGTGGTGGTGTCGTAGGACGCTGAAAAAGGCACGCCGGACCTGCCGATTACTCGTGAACCGAATACTGGCTCTGCGGAGGATTCAGCTTGACCTCCACCGTCTTTTGCGTCTCGGCGATATCGAAAACGTCGCCAAAGGTCTGATAGTTTTTGGCGATCACCTGGATCTGGATCTTGCCCTGAGGAATGGGCGGAATCTTCGCCTCGCCTTCCTGGGTGGTCTGCAGCTCGTACCGCGTCACGATCGATTTGCCAAGTTTCAGCTTGGCGTGGCCGGCCACGAACTTCACGATCACCGAAGCCTGATCGACGGGCTTGCCCGATAAGCTGGTCACGTGCACGGTGATGGTGGTCATGGGCGGCGCGCCAGACATGGGCAGCGCACACAGGGCGAGGAACAAAACGAGAGCCTTGCTGTTCATGGGTGCCTCGAAGTTCATTATGGCAGGGACGGCAAGCGGCCAGCACCCATTCAGGCGATATCGGGAAGCAGGAAGCGCTGTGAGCTGATGGCTTCGGCCGCCAGATAGCCGCTGCGCACCGCGCCTTCCATGGTGGCCGGCCAGCCGGAACGGGTCCAATCCCCGGCAAGGTACAGGTTAGGCACGCCGGTTCGCGCTTCGGGACGGAGCTGCTCGGTGCCGGGGGCGGCTGAAAACGTCGCCCGCACCTCCTTCACAACGTGCGCCTTCACCAGCGTGGCGTCGCGCACGGCGGGGAAAAACTCGGCCAGCTCGCGCAGCGCCAGCGCAATCACATCCTGCCGGGGCATCTCCAGCAGCGTCCGCGACGCGCTCACCACAAGCTGCACGTAGCGGCCCTCGCTCTTGTTGTACATCCATTGGATGGTGCGGTCGAGCAGCGTGGCGTTGGGCAGGTCCGTAATGCTGCGGTCGAACCAGAGGTGGATGCCGGTGATAGGCGAGTGGGTGAAGGCCGGTATCGGCAGACCGGCGCCGGGGGCCAGAGCGGCCAGCCTTTCAAAGGGGATCGCGGACACATAGAAATCGGCGCAGTGCTCGGCTCCTCCCACAATGGCGCCGCGGACGCGTCCGTTCTCCATTTCCAGCCGTTCCACCGGCGCGCGCAGATGCAGGGTCACGTTGCCGATCTGGTCCCACGCGCTGGAGCTATAGAGCTCGCCCAGGGGAACGGCGGGCACGCCCATTTCATAGGAATCGGACCGCGCCAGGAAACCCAGCCAGAAGACCTGAAATCCGTGGCGGGCGGCCATGCGTCCGGGCTCCTCGTTGATGGCGCTCACCAGCACCTGGCCCCAGAAACGGTTGATGGCGCGCTCGGTCTGGCGTTTCTCGCGCAGCCAGTCGAGCATGCTGATCTGGTCCAGATCGGTTCGCGTGGCCCGCTCGCGGCGTATGGCCAGCATCGCCCGCGCGATGCCCAGTTTGTCACCCAGGCCGAGGAACTTCAACGAGGCGAAACTGCCGGCGAAGTGCAGGGGCGCGGACAGCACCCCGGCGCGCATCACCGACGACCGGCCTCCCGGTTCCAGGAACACGAACTCGCGAAAAAAGCGCACGTCCGCGGCGACTCCGAGACGCCCGTAGAAATCGAGCAGGTTGACGCAGCAGCGCAGCAGGATGTGCTGGCAATTGTCGATGCTCTCCGGCGGGTCGGCGGTGCCAGGAGCTTCGTACGAGGTGGCGCGGCCTCCCAGAAATGCCCGCGATTCGAACAAGTCCACGCGGAACCCGGCGCTGCCCAGCGCGGCTGCCGTGGCCAGGCCGGCCAGCCCTCCTCCGGCAACGATTACCGAGGGCATGGACTGCGGCCCGGTGCGGGAAGGAGGCTGCTAGATGGGAACCCGGGCCCTGCGCCCGCCGCCGCCATCACTGTTAATGATGGTGATAGCCAGCCAGAGCACCATGAACACGAACAGGAGATCGGAAAGGTCAAAATCCATTGTGATCTGGTTCAGTATGCCGCGTCCAGGGCGAACCGGCAAGCGCTCGTAGTCCCGGTACTGCTACGGTTTGTTCTGGTCCGTCTGCGGTCGGGTGATTCCCTGAGGCAGACGAGCCGAAACCACCGGTGTTATGATCGGTACCACCTTAAGGTCGGCTGGCCTCCGTACGTTCCGGCCTATGTTCCGGCGGGCTGCGTTGGCCGATATAAACTGTGATGCTGCCGCATCTCTGGCGACGATTTTTGTCCACGGTAAGGGTCCTGCTGGCCCTGAGCTGCCTGGTCACGTCCCTGATTGCGTCCAGCGGCTCTATCACGGAATCGGTGGTGCTCTTCGCCGCCTACGCGGTCTATTCCGGCGTGGTGCTGTTCTGGCGGAGTCTGGAGCAAAGCGGCTACCCGCTGATGGCGCTGTGCGCCGACTTCCTCTTCTTCTTCCTGTACGCCTCCGGCAGCACCGGCTACAGCTATTGGATCAGCTCGGTGTTTTACGCCTATGTTCTGGTGGTGGCGGTGATGCTGCATACGTGGTCCCGGGTGGTGATTGTCACTGGAGCGTCTATCATCCTGCTCTACGTGGCTTCGCCCCTGCACGCCAGCGTGTTGTTGCCGGTGTTCATCTGCGGCGGCATTGTGGCCACCGTGCTGGCGGTGCAGAAGGCCTGGTATGACGACCGTCTGGCTTCCGCGGCGAAACAAAGCGTCCTTTACCGCTACGACGCGGAAAAGGCTCGCGACAGCGAGCGGCAGAGGATTGCGGCCGATTTCCACGACGGCCCGCTGCAGAGCTTCATCAGCTTTCAGATGCGTCTCGAGATCATCCGCAAGCTGTTGATGCGGGATCAGCGGGCAGCCGTGGACGAGCTGGTGCAACTGCAGGATCTGTGCAAGACGCAAGTAACCGACCTGCGCACGTTCGTCCGGAGCATGCGGCCGGTGGACGTGGATGGAAGTCTTTCTTCGACCATCGGGCGAATCGTCGAACAATTCCAGAAGGACAGCGGGATTTCGGCGTCCTTTGTCAGCACCGAATTTCTGGAGCCGGCCGAACCTGAGGTCTCGCTGGAGCTGTTGCAGATTGTCCGTGAAGCGCTTTATAACATCCAGAAACACGCTGGCGCGACGCGGGTGACGGTGTCCGCGCGCAAGAAGGACGGCGGCCTGGAAATCAGCGTGGAGGACAACGGGAACGGCTTCCCGTTCAGCGGCGTGTTCTCTCTGGATGAGCTGGACATGTTGCGCCTGGGGCCCATCAGCATCAAGCGGCGCGTGCGCACGCTGGGCGGCCAGCTCAAGCTGGATTCCCGGCCGGGCCAGGGCGCGGGCCTGCTCATAAAGCTGGCCATGGAACGCGCGGCGGCCTAGAAACCCGCTTGTTTACACGCGCGGCTCGGAAACGTAGCTACGTGTTTGCAGGTGGTTACCGAACCGCGACGGTGACGGAGCGGGGACCAGATGGCCTTTTCAGCATCCTGCTAGCGCCCCGACAAGCTGCACGGACACGCGGCGACAGCCGCGTTAGATACGGGACCGGCCACAAAACGCGGCTGGCGCCGCATGTCCCAGCTAGAATAGAAGAGTTTGATCAACAAACTCGTCCTTGAGAACCTGCGGCACCGCCCCGTTCGCACGCTGCTAAGCGCGATCGCGATCGGCGTGCAGGTCACCATGGTGTTGACTCTGGTAGGCCTTAGCCGCGGGCTTCTGCAGGATCAGATTCGCCGCTCCCGGGGCATTGGCGCCGACATTATCGTCCGCGCACCCAGCAGCGCCGTGCTTTCGCTCGGCGTGGGATTCTCTGAAGATCACATCGCGTATCTTGAAAAACAGCCGCACGTGGTGCTGGCCACCGGCGCGCTAGTGCAGGGCACCGGCTTTCTCACCTCGGTGACCGGCCTCGATCTGCCCGAATTCGAGAAGATGAGCGGACCCTTCCACTTCCTCGCGGGCCGCATGTGTCAGAAACCCGACGAGGTCATCGTCGATGAGTACTACGCCCGCCAGCACAATCTCCGCGCTGGCGACCGGATCGTCATATTGAACCAGCCGTGGCGCGTCAGCGGCGTCTTCGAGCAGGGCAAACTCGCGCGCGTCATCATTCCTCTGAAGATCCTTCAGCATCTCACCGGCAACGCCGGCAAAGTAATGGTGATCTACGTCAAGCTGGATGATCCGGCGAACACGCAGCAGGTCATCGACTACCTCAAGACCCACGGCCTGGGCGACTACAAGATCGATTCCATGGAGGAGCTGACGTCGGAATACAGCGTGAACAACGTGCCTATGGTCAGGCAGTTCATTGGGGTGGTGATCGCCCTGGGTCTGATCGTGGGTTTTCTGGTGGTGTTTCTCTCCATGTACACGGCCGTGCTGGAGCGTACGCGCGAGATCGGCGTGCTGAAGGCGCTGGGAGCATCTCCCGCGCTGATCCTGAACATTCTGCTGCGCGAGACCACCGTGCTGGCCCTGCTGGGCTCCATCGCCGGCATCCTGTTCACCTTCGGAACGCGCTGGCTGATTATGACCTACGCGACCGGGGGACTGATCCAGGACATCGTTCCCGACTGGTGGCCCATCGCCACCGGGCTCGCGCTCGTCGGGGCCCTGTTGGGCGCGGCCTGGCCTGGCATGAAGGCGGCCCGTCAGGATGCCATTGAGGCGCTCTCGTATGAATGACGCGCCGATTCTCTCGGTCCACGATCTGCGAAAAGTGTACCAGGTGGGCGAAGTGGACGTGCACGCGTTGCGCGGCGTCGATCTCGATGTGAAACGCGGGGAGTTCGTCTCGGTGATCGGCCCGTCGGGCTCCGGCAAATCGACGCTCTTTCACATCCTCGGCGGACTCACGCCACCCACCTCCGGCACTGTCATGATGGATGGCCGGGACCTGCTGGCCATGTCCGACCGCGAGCGGACCAACCTGCGCAAGCGGACGGTTGGCTTCGTGTTTCAGAAATACAACCTGCTGCCAACCCTCACCGCGCGGGACAACATCGAAATTGCGCGCTATATAGCCGATCGCACGGGCGAACCGGACCCGCACTTTGGCGAGGTTCTGAAGCTGCTGGGTATCGACAAACGGCTGGATCACAAACCGCGCGCTCTTTCCGGGGGCGAGCAGCAACGGGTGGCCATCGCGCGCGGCATCGTGAACCATCCGGCGATTCTGCTGGCCGATGAGCCCACCGGAAATCTGGATACGGAGAACTCCAACGCAGTGCTGGCCCTGCTGCGCGATCTGAACGAGCGGCTGGGTCAAACCATCCTGATGATCACGCACAACCCGGAAGCGGCGGCCTTCGGGCACCGCGTGGTCAGCATGCGCGACGGGCGTATCGTGCACGCTCCCGCGTAAGCTTTTGTCCGGGAACCCGGATGACGTGTCCGGTGTCTATCCCGGCATGTTCGAACAATCCATTCTGGTTCAGAAACGAACTTCCAAACCGTGGAGCATCCTGCTCTCGCTCAGCGCGGAGCTGGCTGGAATTGGCCTGCTCGTCCTGTTGCCTTTGATTTGGGCCGAACGGATCCCCGCGCTTTCGCTGACGAAAATCGCGGTCTGGCTGCCGCTCGCGCCGGAGCCGGCGCCCGTTCACCAGACGCCGGCCACGTCGCACATAAAGCCCAGCCCGTTTGTTCCGGCCAGGGTCTTCGTTGCGCCGGCCAGAGTGCCCGACCGCCTGATTGCCTTTACCGATCCGCCGCCCCCAACGACCGGGTTCGAACCGTTCGCCAACGGGCAGGCGAGAATCGGCCTCGAAGCCGGCAATCTGGCGACTGACACCTCCGGGCCCCCGGAACCGCCCGTGGTAAGACGTCCTGCCCAGGCTGGCCCGGCGACGCCGGTCCGCATTCGAGTCAGCCAGATGGAAGCGGCGAAACTTCTACATAAGGTATTACCCGTCTATCCGGCTATCGCAAAGACCACACGCACCTCGGGAACGGTGTACCTGCTCGGAGTCATCGCCACTGACGGCAGCATCCGGAGCCTCCGGGTGCTCAAAGGCCATCCGCTGCTGGTGGGAGCCGCGCTGGAAGCGGTGCGGCAGTGGCGCTACCAGCCCACCATCCTCAACGGCCAGGCGGTGGAAGTGGAAGCACCCATCAGCGTGACCTTCACGCTGCAATAGAGAAGTACCAGACGGCTGCCATACCGCCCAGTACCTTGGTAGCAGCGTCCTCAGGGCCTTTCGCGCGACATGATTCCGTCATGCTCTCCACGAAATCGCAGCCTGCCCGCATCGCTCTTGCCGTGGCCGCTCTCACATTGTCACTGAGCTCGGCCGCTTTGGCCAGTGGGCCCTCTCCTGTTCCGGAGCCGGGCACCTTCAGTCTGATCGGTCTGGGTCTGGCGGGCGCTTGTCTGCTGTTCCGCCGGCGGCGCTCGTAGACGCTATAACGCCGCGAGTGCTTGCAGGACCTCGTCGGCATGGCCTTCGATCTTCACCTTAGGGAAGATCTTCACCACGAGTCCGGTTTTGTCAATCAGGAAGGTGGTGCGTTCGACGCCCATGTACTTCCTGCCGTACATGCTCTTTTCCTTCCAGACGCCCCAGGCTTCCGCGGCCGTGTGCGCGGCGTCGGCCAATAACGTAAACGGAAGATCGTACTTCGTCTTGAAGCTCGCCTGCGCGGCGCTCTTGTCCGGCGAGACTCCCACAATCACCGTATCCGCCTTCGTGAACTTTTTCGAATTGTCGCGGAAGGCGCAGGCCTCCTTCGTACAACCGGAAGTGTTGGCCTTCGGGTAGAAGTAGAGCACCACGTTCTTGCCGCGCAGGCCGGAAAGCCGGAACGGTTTTCCCTGGTCGTCGGCAAGTTCAATTTCCGGGGCCGTGTCGCCTTCGGCCGGGGGCCGAGCGGCAGCTTTACTTGGCATAACCTCAAGGTATCATCGGATTCGAAGTGGGGCAGGGCCATGCCCTGCGCGGGCTCTCAGGGGGCGGGGATCATGGTTTCAGACGTGAACGGCGAGGCGGGCAACCCCGCCGAGTTATAAAGGTTCACCACCGGCGCGTTCTCCCACCCATATCGCACCCAGGCCGGAGCAGGCACCCGCGAGTTGCTCACAACCACGGTGCGACCTTCGATGCGCGCGTCAGCCTTCACGAAGCGACGGTCGTCGCCGGCGATCTCGAACCCTTCCAGCGCTCCGCCCTTAGCCACCAGTTCATCCCCGGCGTGGTCGAACCACACTCGCATCCCTTGCCCATCGGGAGCAGCCTGCCGAAAGAGTGGCCCGGAGTACTCAACGTGCTCGCCATAGGCGAGCGCACGCGCCGCCAGCGCCAGACGGGCGCCAACCGTCTGCTTGTCCGCCGGGTGCACATTATCGGGATTACCGATGTCGATGGTAACGGCCATGGCCGTGTTCGTCAGGGCGAGCGTGCGCCGCTGCGCCTCGCGGATGGTCGCCCACGATTCCGTGGCGTCCGACGTGAAGTTGGCAATCTGCACGAAGAGGAACGGGAAATTCCCTACGCGCCACTGCGCGCGCCAGTCGGCTATGAGCGTTGGAAACAGCCGCGCATACATGGGCGCGAAGGTCAGGCGGCTGTTGGATTCGCCCTGATACCAGATGACCCCTTTGATGCCGAATGGAGTCGCCGGGGCCACCATCCCGTTGAACAACGCCGCCGGACCCCACGACGAAGGGTTGGGATTCCAAACGTGCTTAGGCGGAGGCAGGCCGGCCTTCTTCGCCGCATCATCTTCGCGGCGCTCCATGGCGATTTGCGCCGGCACGTCCGCCTGCTTGTCCATCATCTGCGCGCGGGTGGCGAACGCAGGCATCAGAGAAGCATCGGCGGAGAGTGCGTCCAGGCTGATCCACGCTTCCACGACGGTCCCGCCCCAGGTGGAGTCGATGAGCCCAATCGGAATATGTTCCCTGGTGGCCAGTTCGCGTCCGAAAAGGTACGCCACGGCTGAGAAATTAGCGGCAGTCTCGGGAGTGCAAAGGGACCAGGAACCATCGATGTCGCGTAACGGCGACTCCGATGTTTTCTGATGGATGACGAGCAACCGGATGGACGGCTGGTCGGCGTGGGCGATCTCCTCGGCGGAGTTCTGCATCGGCGCGCCCGCCCAGCCTTTCAGCGGGAACTCCATGTTGGACTGGCCGGAGGCGAACCAGACGTCGCCAACCAGCACGTCGTCCAAAGTGATGGTGTTGCTGCCGGTGACGGTGAGCTGGTATGGCCCGCCGGCGGGCTCGGGAGAAAGGTAGGCGCTCCATCTTCCGAGATCGTCGGCGGCCGTGGACCGGCTCGCTCCGTGCATCTCGACGGCGACTTTCTCGCCCGGCGCCGCCCATCCCCAGATGTGTATCGGCTGGTCCCGCTGCAGCACCATGTGGCTGCCGAGTATTGCAGGCAGGCGAACATCGCACCAGGCGGCGGCAACGAAGAGAGTGAGCGCGACGAGGCGCAGCGGCTTCCTGAAGGTCATCAGAGATAGCATTCCACAAATGGCCGTCGGCTGGGGGATCCGTCCCGGCTTGCGTCGAAATAAGCGCACTGCCACCATGAAACAAATGGATTCCCAGCGCGCGTTGCTGAGGCACTTTCTGGCCGCGATTGCCTATCGTACACAAAAGGCTCTGCGCGGGGCGCCCGAGGAGTTCGCCGAATTTCGCGCCGGCGCCAACGTGCGCACACCCCATGAGCTGATCTGGCACATGACCGGCCTGCTCGGCTATGCTCGCACCTTCTTTCTCGGCGGCGTCTGGCAGCCCGAGAAGCTGCCCACCTTCGCGGGCGAAATCGGCCGTTTCCACGACACATTGGAAGATCTTGGGAATCTGCTGGAGGAGGACAAATCCCGGCGCGAAATATCCGCGGAGCAGTTGCTGCAAGGGCCCCTGGCCGATGCCATGACGCATGTGGGCCAATTGGCCATGCTGCGCCGCTTGTCCGGCTCACCCGTCGCTCCCGAGAATTTCATTCGCGCAACGATTACCGCCGCTAACCTGGGACCAAATCAGCAGCCGCCCGTAGCGCCCGATCCGGGGTGGAGCCCCGACTTGCCGCCTCCAGCGCCCGGGAAAGACCTGCCGCGAAATTGGTAGAAGCGCTCTATTCGGCGACCGAGGCGTGCAACGTTGCGGCGATATACTCGATGTCAGCGTCGCTGCGCTCCTGTGCGATGGGCAGCGCCAGGGACGACGCCGCGGCCGCCTCGCTCTGGGGAAAGTCGCCGGCTGCATAACCCAGATAGGCGAAGCATTCCTGCAGGTGCAACGGCACCGGATAGTAAATCTCACTGGCTACGCCGGCCTGCGCCAGGGCTTCACGCACGCGATCGCGCTGGGGCGCCCGCACCACGAACTGGTTGTAGATGTGCCGGCAATTGGGCAGTTCCACCGGAAGTGTAATGGCCGTCGTGGCCGCCAGCGCGCGCTTGTAGACCTCCGCGTTCCGGCGCCGGCGCGCGGTCCATTCATCCAGGTAGCGCAGCTTCACCAACAGAACCGCGGCCTGCAGAGTATCCAGCCGCGAATTGATGCCCACCGTGCGATGGTAGTAACGCTCCTCCGCGCCGTGGGCGCGCAACACGCGAAGCTTCCCTGCGAACTCGGCGTCGTTGGTGGTAAGCAGACCGCCATCGCCCATCCCGCCCAGATTCTTCGACGGAAAAAAGCTGAAGCACCCGCAAACGCCCATGGATCCGGCGCGGCGCCCTCGATACTCGGCTCCAATGGCCTGCGCGGCATCTTCCACAACCGGAATATCGAAGCGCGCGGCGGTCTCCATAAGGGAGCTCATCTCCACGCATTGCCCGAACAGGTGCACCGGCAGGATGGCCCGAGTGGCTCGAACCTCGCCGGCGGAGGCGGTCGAGAGGGACCGCGATAACGCCTCGACGTCGATGTTGCAGGTGGCCGGGTCGATATCGATGAACACCGGAGTTGCGCCCAGACGCGTCACCGCGCTGGCCGTCGCGAAGAACGTGTAGGGTGTGGTGATCACGCGATGGCCCGGCCTCACGCCCAGCGCCATCAGGGCCAGCAGCAGCGCGTCCGAACCCGAAGCGCAGCCCACGGCAAACTCCGTGCCGCAGCAGGCCGCCGCGGCTTTTTCAAACTCGGCCACTTCCGGACCCAGAATATAGCGGCCATGATCGAGCACGCGCCCAATGGCCTGCTCCAGTTCCGCGCGGATCGGCTGCGTCTGCGCTGGAACATCCACCAGGGGGATCTTCTTCAGTGCTGTCTCCATCTCTCAAACCATCATGTCAGGTCCACGTACACTAAAAGAAACATGACCCGCTGTATTCTCCTCTTCTTCCTCGGCGCAGCCGCGCTGGGTGCCCAGACTCCCGTTATCTCCGGCGATCGAATTCGCGCCCACGTAAAGTTCCTCTCGAGCGACCTGCTGGAAGGCCGCGGACCGGGCGCGCGTGGCGGCGATCTGGCTGCAACGTATATCGCCACCGAATTCGCCCTATTTGGTCTCAAGCCCGGCGGCGACAACGGCACCTACTTCCAGCATGTACCGCTGGTAGGCGCCACAACCCAGCCGGACGCTATGGTGACCGCCGATCGCGGTGGTCAGGAGATTCATTTCCGCTGGTTGGATGATTTTGTCGGCGTCACCAGTGCGCAGAAACCCGACGCCCAAATCGATGGTGACGTCGTCTTCGTGGGCCACGGCATCGTCGCTCCCGAATTCCACTGGGACGACTATAAGGGCGTGGATGTCCGTGGAAAGATCGTCGTCCTTTTCACCAACGAACCGACGTCGGACGATCCGAAGTTTTTCGGCGGCAAGGCTCTGACGTATTACGGCCGCTGGACATACAAGTACGAAGAGGCTACACGCCGCGGCGCGCAGGCCGTGTTCATCATCCACACCACGCCCACCGCCGGGTACGGCTATGACGTGGTCCGCAGCTCGTGGGGCCGGGAGGACGGCCAGGTGAAGCTGGAACCCGGCGAGTATGCCCTCGGCTTCGCCGGTTGGCTGACGCAGGACGCGGCTGGCAAGCTGCTGGCTCTTTCCGGCCACACCGTGGATGAACTGCTGAAGCTGACCGAGTCGCGCGATTTTCATCCCATGCCGCTGGGGATTCACATTCATGGCAGCTTTCCGACAAAGCTTCGGCAAATCGAATCCAGCAACGTGGTCGGCGTGGTGGAGGGCAGCGATCCTGTGCTCAGGAATCAGGCGGTGGTGTTCACCGCGCACTGGGACCATCTGGGAATCGGGACTCCGGTGAATGGTGACGCTATTTATAACGGTGCGGTAGACAATGGCACCGGCTGCGGCATGATTCTGGAAATCGCCCACGCCTGGGCGTCGCTGGCCCACAAGCCGAAGCGGTCCGCGATTTTCATGGCGGTGACCGGAGAGGAAGAGGGCCTGCGCGGGTCGGAGTATTACGCCCACCATCCGTTCATCCCCGCTGGTCGCACCGCGCTCGATCTGAACTTCGACGCGTTATTTCCTGCCGGCCGCGTCCGCGACGTCTCTGCCGCCGGCGGCGAGCGGACCACCGTATGGCCAACGGTGGAGGACGTCGCCCGGCAGATGAATCTGGCCCTGAAGCCGGACGCACACCCGGAGCAGGGCTCCTATTACCGGTCGGACCATTTCTCGTTTGCGAGCGCGGGCGTGCCGGCGTTCTCCATCGACGAGGGCACCGATTTCGTGGGCAAACCAGCGGATTTCGGCGAGAAGCTCTTCGACGATTACAACGACAACCACTACCATCAACCGTCCGACGAGTTCCATGAAGACTGGGACTTTTCGGGATTGGCGCAGATCGCGCATTTCGGCATGAACGTCGGCATGGCCGTTGCCAACCAGAGCGACCTTCCGACGTGGCACGCCGGCGATGAGTTCCTCCCCGCCCGGGAGAAAAGCGGGGTGAAATAGGTATGGCCGCGCAACGTGTTCTGGCCTGGCCGGCGCTGGCCGCTCTGGCCTGCGCGCCCTGCGTTCTGGGCGACGCTCCACCGGTGCGCGGACTCCACCTGCTGACACCGAAGCCGGCCGACGTGCCGTTGCTGGTGCGCTTCATCCGCGAGGCCATGCCCAAAGAAGGCGTGAACACGCTGGTGCTGGAGACTGATTACCACTATCAGTTCAAGAGCCACCCGGAGGTGACCGATCCCGATGCGCTTTCGTCTGAGGATGCGGCGGCGATTGTCGCGGCCGCGCGTTCCGCCGGAGTGCGGGTGATCCCGGAGATCAATCTGCTCGGGCACCAGTCCTGGGCCAAGGTGACTTACGGCTTGCTGCGGTCTCATCCCGAGTTCGACGAAACGCCCGGCAGGTACCCGGACAATGCGGGCATTTATTGCCGAAGCTATTGCCCTTTGCACCCTGGCGTTCATAAGATCGTGTTCGACTTGATCGATGAGCTGGTAGCCGCCTTCGGGGCCGACGCGTTTCACGCTGGAATGGACGAAGTTTTCATCCTTGGGGACAACGATTGCCCGCGCTGCAAAGGCCGCCTCGCCGCCGATCTTTATGCGAATGAGGTGCGGACCATCCACGATCATCTCGCGCAGTCGCACATACAGATGTGGATGTGGGGCGACCGTCTTATTGACGGAGCGACGTCCGGGGCCGGCGAGTGGGAGGGCAGCTACAACCAGACCTGGCCGGCGATCGGACAAATCCCGAAAGACATCGTGATTGGCGACTGGCATTACGAATCGGCCTTGCCGGGAGCCGCGTATTTTGCCATGCATGGCTTCAACGTGGTCTCCTGCTCCTGGCGCCAAACGGATGTCGCACTGGCGCAAGTGGACCTGATCCGAACGCTCCGGGCTCACGCAAATCCCGAGGTGGCGGCGCGAATCCAGGGGCTGCTGCACACCACCTGGGGAGACCCGGCCGATTTCATACGGGCTTACTTTGGCGAACCGCCGGCCACTCCCAGCGTCGGCGATTCCGTGAAGTGTTTTCGAGCGGCCATGGCGCGGTTGCGAGCGGATTCCGCGAGCGCGCCAAAATGAAGGATATGGACCCGCGTGGGCGTCAGCTCTGTTTTGTGAAAACCAGCTTGTCGGTCTTGCCTTGCGGCACGATGGGGATCACTTCCATTTGCAACGTGGAACCGGTCACGGTGAGCCTCCGTTTCAATACGTTGCTTCCCTTCGTCTCCATAACCACCAGACTGTCGCCGTTGTACCAGACCGATACCTTGGCCTTGTGGCCTCCGTCGGTCATGGCGCATTCCGCGCCGTCCGTCGTGCAGTCAAACTCCAGCGTCGCGCCGTTATGAGATTCGACGTAATGCAACGAGTCGTTATCCTTCGCCGCGATGCTCAAGGTCACACTGTCGTCGCGGGACGCGGCGATCTGCCAGTTTCCGGCGACATCGGGCTTGTCCGCACTCTGAGCCAGGATGGCCGGCGCCAGAAGACCGCAGAACAACATGCAAACAAAACGCATTGCCGGATGAGAGCATATCACCACGAGGCGGTTTGCGCAATGGCGGCAATAGGGTATCTCTGGTGATCCCATGAGCCTTTTCGAGATTGCCAGGGTTCCAACGGCCGGTAATTCGGTGATTCACCTGAATACGGCTGATAACGTAGGGATCGCACGGGTGCCCTTGCAGCCCGGCCAGACAGTCCGGGCCGACGAAACTGACATCCTGATCGCACAGCCTGTGCCGGTTGGCCATAAGCTCGCCGTTCGCGCAATTGGCCGTGGCGCTCAAGTGATTCGCTACGGGCAGCCGATTGGACGGGCGCGGACGGACATCGGCCCCGGCGAGCACGTCCACACGCACAATGTCGCCTACGAAGAACACGCGCTGGATTACGAATTCCCGAGCATTGAGCTGCCCTGGCGCGTCCCCCGGAAAGACGCTCCGTCGTTTCTGGGCTATCCGCGGGCGGATGGACGCGCGGGGACCCGGAATTACATCGCCGTGGTGGCCGCATCGAACTGCGCCGCGCACACCGCCACGCTCATCAGCCAGAGTTACGACCGGGCTTCCCTGCCCGAGAACGTCGACGGTGTGGTCGCCTTCCCGCATGGTGAAGGCTGCGCGCACACAATCGGGCCGGACACCGAGCAACTTCGCCGAACCCTTGCCGGTGTCCTCGATCACCCGAATATCTCCGCGGCGGTGATTCTGGGCCTCGGGTGCGAGACGAATCAGATCGAACACTACCTCGGCCCGGAGGCCAAAGGGAGCGAGCGGCTGGTTGGCCTGACCATACAGGAAAGCGGAGGGACTCGTGGGACGGTGGACGCGGCCCGCGGTCAAATCGGCCGTCTCATCGAACGGGCCGCGGCGGAACAGCGTCAGGAGATCAGCGCCTCAAAGATCGTGCTCGGCCTGAATTGCGGAGGGTCCGACTCGTTCAGCGGCGTCACCGCCAACCCGGCCCTGGGTATCTGCTCCGACCTGCTCTCCGAAATCGGCGCCGCGGCGGTGCTGGCCGAGACCACCGAAACATTCGGCGCCGAACACCTGTTGATTGCCCGCGCGCGCAACCGCGCTGTAGCCGAGCGCTACCTCAGCTTTGTTCGCGAATACAAGGACTACCTGCGCAGAATGGGCGGCAGCTTCGACGACAATCCGTCGCCTGGCAACAAAGCCGGTGGCTTGACGAACATTGTCGAGAAATCGCTGGGCGCGGTGGCCAAGGCGGGGAGCACCCCGATGAACGAAGCCGTCGACTACGCGGAGCGCGTACACGGGCCAGGTTTCGTATTCATGAACACGCCCGGCTACGACCCGGTCTCTCTCACGGGGCTGGCGGCAGGTGGCGTGAACCTGATCGCATTCACCACCGGGCGCGGCAGCGCCATCGGTTTTCCTTCCATTCCCGTGATCAAGATCGCGACGAACTCGGCGACGTGGCGGCGCATGCGCGATAACATGGACGTCAACGCCGGGCGCATTGCCGATGGAGAAGCCACCGTGGCTCAGGTTGGCGCGGAGATATTCGACATGGTGCTGCGCGTGGCTTCCGGCGAACGCACCTGCAGCGAGCGTCTCGGGCATAGCGAGTTCGTCCCGTGGCGCATCGGCCCCGTGCTGTAATATCAAAGTATCGGTGCGAAACTATGAGCCTCAGGATTAGTATTCGGGAAGTTCCCGAAGCCGTGATTCTGGACATGAAGGGTCAGATCACTCTGGGCGAATCGCTGATGGATTTTCGAGACACCATCCGCGAATCGCTCGCCGGTGACCAGAAGAACATACTGTTGAATCTCGCGGACGTCACCTACATCGATAGCTCCGGACTCGGGCAATTGGTGGGCAGTTACGCAACCGTGACCAATGGCGGGGGTCGAATGAAACTCCTGCACCTGCAAAAGCGGGTCAATGACTTGTTGCAGGTAACCAAGCTGTTGAGCGTCTTCGAAGCCCACGACAACGAGGCAGCGGCGCTCCGCAGCTTCAAAGCCTCGGTGTAAAGATGTGGGGCAGGGCCATGCCCTGCGCGCGGTTTGTAACCGCGCCCGGCGTTAGCCGGACTTATACGCGATCATCGGCAGAGACCAGGTCTCCTGAAAGATGATTCCATACTCGCGAACGGTGGGCCGGCAAATCTCTACTTTCGCGAAGCCGGCGTCCTGAAGACGGCGCATCAGATCGGTTCCGGAGAACAGCCGCATCTCCAGTGTGGTCCCTGGACCGCCGTGAAAAATGGGGTTGTCGAAGGTTTCCAGTCTTCCGTCGCGAGTGCGGTTGCGCACTTGCCAGCCGCCGTTATCCTGCGCGATCTGGTAATCAAAGAGATCCGGATAATGCTCCTGGGTCACTTCACCGATCCACGGAACCGTGATAAACGCGATGCCGCCGGGCTTCAGCAGTTGGTGTAAATTCACCAGAGCGGCGTCTACCGGTGGAACCACGTGTTCCAGAACTTCGGTGGCAATCACGAAATCATAGCGGCCTTTCTTGTCCTCGGGCATCTTACTGATATCCAGCCGGGGCTCCGTGTGAAAGAAGGTGTTGGTGTAATGGAAGCAGCGCGCGAAAGGCCCCGCGTAACCATCCCAGTCGCTAAGTCCGATACCGGTGATGTCCTTTCGAGCCGGGAATCGCTTCAGCGGAAGGCTTCGCCCACAGAACGCTTCCGACACCGCATGGACGATCCAGCGGAAGCGGACGTTCGAATCGCAATGGTCGCAACTCGGCTTCTCGCGATCCATCTGTTCATAAGATTTTGTGTTGTCGGCCGAGCAGACATTGCATTGAAACGGGATGATTTCGCCCTGTCCAACGGCGCCGCCGGACCGCCTGAGTCTTCTGACCCACCGGCGCGCGCGTGTCCCAAGAGAGTGAATCATACCTGTTGTGGAGTCATTTTCTCACATGGCTCTCTCTATACTCAAAAGTGACGATGACACCATCCCCGGTCCGGCTCGCCGCTGAATTCAAGGAGAAAATTTGGGGTTCTTCAAAGCTGGAGCCCTGGTATGCCAGCACCGGCCGGCTCATCGGCGAAGTGTGGTTCACGGACTTGGCGCCCCTGCCGCTTCTGGTGAAGTTTATCTTCACCGAAGAGAACCTCTCGGTGCAGGTGCATCCCGACGATGCCTTCGCCCGAGAGCATGAGCATTCGCGAGGCAAGACGGAAATGTGGCACATCCTGCGCGCGGCCCCCGGCGCCAAGGTGGCGATGGGGTTTCGTGAGGAGATTTCGAAAGAGCGGCTGCGGGACGCGGCGGTAACGGGCGAGATCATGGAATTGCTGAATTGGGTGGAAGCGCATCCGGGTGACACGTTCTTCATTCCGGCCGGAACCGTTCATGCCATCGGAGCCGGACTGGCTCTGTGTGAGGTGCAACAGCAATCCGATATCACGTACCGTTTGTACGACTATGGCCGCGGGCGCGAACTTCATCTCGATAAAGGCGTCGAGGTGGCCCGGACCGCTGGACATCCCGGGTACGAACCGCGCGTGGCGCTTGCGGACGGGTGGGAGTTGCTGGCCGAGTGCGAGTACTTTCGCACCGAGCTTCGGGTCTTCAAAGCCCCGGTCGAGCACCACGCAAATGGCCACGCACCTGAGATCCTGGTTTTCCTGCGCGGTGCGGGCTCCATCGCGGGGCAGCCGTTCCGGCTCGGTGAAGCATGGCTGATTCCCGCCAACGGCCCTGTAAGCTTGGAGCCTGACGGAGAAGTGGCGATGCTTCGGACGTTCGTGCCGGCCAGCTCAGCGCTTACCGAACCGCGACAGTGATGGAGCGGCCTTCAGAGGACTCGCGCCAATCACCAACGCGGCGAGCACACACACAAAGGAGGCGAGTGTGACCCATGCACCCAGACGGCGAGCTGGCGTGTCAAGGAGGTCTATCGTCACAAGATGCTCTCCCGCGGGCATATTGAGAAGCATCGCGCCCGTTTCAACATCAGTCCCCAGCCGCACGGCGTGCCCATCCATGGTGGCGCTCCAACCTGGATAATTGAACGTGCGCACAAACAAGCGCGCCGGGCTCACGCTGTCGACGTCGAAGACGCGATGCTGCGGCCGCCATTCCTGGATGGTCACCGTTCCGCTTGCGGCTTCCAGCCGGGCCCGCCCCATCCGCGGCAATTCGTCCGCGCGCGCCGGCGCACTGCGCGGAATGATCGCGTAGTTCGTGTGTTCCGCCACCGGTTGGAACGCGTCCACCTTATTAACCGGCGCCATGATTCCGAAAACCGTGAAAAACGTTCCGCCGGACAGGATGGCCACGGCGAGTATACCGGACGCCGCAAACCGGCCGCGCCTGTGGGCGCCGCGAGCGTCAAGCGACACTTGCACCATCGCTCCCGCCAGAAGCGCGGCCATTAGCGTCGTGATCGCCAGCATCCGCCAGGAAAATACGCCGATATCGATCTTCGGAATTCGCCGGCCCAGCGGAGCTGAGATTTCCAGCATCAGAAAGCTGGCAAAGCACCCGATTGCCGTCCACGGCGCCGTGTTAACTCGGAGCGCGCGCGATCCCAGCATGAATAGCAGGGAGCCTGCGAGAAGAATAACCGCGAGATCGAGCTGCCACGAAAGATTGAGAAGATGAAAGAAATCGAAGTATTGCTTCGAATAGCCTGCGTACATGAATAGGTAGGTCGAATGATAGGGCCAGATCTTCCCGATAATTTCATGACGGATCAGCTTCTGCTCCACCGCCGCCGGGTACAGATAGGCCGCCGAAAGCCCGGCGCCAACGGCCAGCCCCGCTCCAGTCCACGCCAGTCCTCTCCAATTGCGGGCCCATAGCGCCAACAACAGCAGGAACGGGCCGGCTGCCAGCGTGAACTGATACGCGGTCGGCGGGTGCGACCAGAGGAATGCCCCGTAACTGAGGGCCAGCCCGGCGGCCGGAAGCAGGGGACGAGCGGTGTCAAACAGCCTGTCCACAAATAAGAGGATGAACGGCATCCAGACAAACGACAGCAACTCCGCCAAATCTCCCCGCTGGTATTGGTCGATCGCGTGATAGGGGAAGATGACGTAAGCCGTCATGGCTACCGCGGCGGCAGTGCGCGACATATATCGCCGGGCCAGCAGCCAGGCAGCCGATGCGGAAGCCACCATCATCACCAGGCAGGAGCCCAGCACCACCCGTGTCCAGTCGTGCAAAAGCGGGTACAGCGCGGCGGTCAGATAGTAAACACCCGGCGAATAGAAGCAGGTTGTCGGAGCGCCGAAGCCGTAGTTGGTGTCCTCCTCCCAGCGCGGATAGATTTCGCCCGCGGTCAGTCCCTGGTAGAAATCCCGCATCTGGTCGAAGTGCAGGAACATGTCGTGGGTTTCGGGCATGCGCAGGTCCCACCGGCTGCCTCCGGGCAACGGTTGACCCATGAAGAAGAAGGGCGTCACCGCGAGCGCCGGCGCCAGAACACAAAGTATCGAGATGGCGGCGCGGGCTTTGAAATCACTCCCGAGGGTCATGCTAGCGTTTCAAGCCCAGCGCGAGAAACAAAACCGGCCGGAAAATCCGATACCAGTCGGTCCAGGCGCGCATCTTGGTGTACGCCTGACCGCGAATCACGTCCGGGTATTCGATCGTCACCGGCACTTCCACCACTCTGTGCCGCAACCGCAGCGCTTGAAAGAGCAGGTATGGTTCCAGTTCATAGCCATCCAGCCAGGACTGCCACAAGTTGATGCGCTCGTCCGCAAACAGTGACAGGCGAATCGCGCGAAAGCCGCTGGAGGCATCGGTAACCCGCCTCCGCACCAGCAGAGCGAACAAAAATGTGTAGCCGCGCGTGCCAATTTTCCGCAGCAACGTCATGCGCAGAAACTTCCCGCCATCGGTATAGCGCGATCCTTGCGCCAGTTCCGCGTCACCCAAAAGCAAGGCATCGAGCAGCCTGGGGATCTGTGCGGGAGGAGTTTTGCCCGCGCCGGAAACGATCACCGCGACATCGTAGCCACGTGCGATGGCATAGTCGATGCCAAGCCGGATGGCCGCTCCCACACCCCGATGGGCGCCCTCCAGAACGGTGGCCCCCGCCGCAAGGGCGCGCTCGCGGGTCTGGTCGGTAGAGCCGTCATCCACCACCACCATCTCTTCCACGGCATCGCGGGGCACCGCTTCCACCACCGCCGCGATGCGGTTTTCTTCATTCCAGGCCGGAGCAATGCAGACCACCCTCATCGCGCCTTCAGGACGGCTCATGGCAGCTCCTGGAAAGCCAGAGCCAGGTTTGCCGCAGGCCCTTTTCGAGCGTCACGCCCGGCACCCACCGCAATTCGCGCCGGATCTTTTCAATGTTGAGCACGCGTCGGCGGATGTTGTCGATATCGCGGCGGTCAATATACTCGGGCTCCCCTTCCACGCCAACAACTTTCATTACGGCCCGCGCCAGTTGATTGATGGTCGTCTCCCGGCCGGTGGCAACGTTGTAAATCTGGCCATCGGCCTTGTGCGAAACGGCCGCCAGCAGCGTGGCGTTCACCGCGTCGTCGACATAGGTAAAATCCCGCGTTTGATCGCCGTCGCCATGAATGCGCAAAGGCTCCCCCCGGCGGGCCGAATCGAAGAACTTCGCGATTACGCCGCAGTACGGATTGTCGGGGCGCTGTGCCGGACCGTACACGTTGGAGTAACGGACCACAGCCGTGGACACGCCGTGGCTCTCATAAAACGCGCGGCAATAATTCTCTCCGGCCAACTTGGACACGGCATACGGTGTCAGCGTGTCGATGCCGTCGTCCTCATTAATGGGCAGGTACCGCGGGTTGCCGTAGACTGAGGCGGACGATGAATACACCACGCGCTTCACAGTGCTCCCCTCGGTGGCGAGCAGAACGTTCAGCGTGCCCCCGATATTCGTTTCGAAATCGTCCCGCGGGTTGCGCGTGGAGGCGATGATGTTCCGGGCGGCCGCGTGAATCACCAGGCCGGCGCCCTTGATCACGTCGCGCACCAGAGCGAAGTCCGTGACGCTGCCCCGCACCACCTCAAGATGGTCCGGCATGTCGGGCAGATTCGCGGGTACGCCGGTGGAAAAATCGTCGAGCACCACAACGAAAGCGCCGCGTTCCAGCAGGCGGCGGACGATGTTGGAGCCAACAAAACCGGCGCCACCCGTCACCACGACACGTTCATTCGTCATGGGTAACCGCGCGGCAAAGGCGGCCGGCCCGCGTGCCGGTTGAGCGCATATTCATCGAATGTTCTCTATACAGATTAGTTGAACCCGGCCACAAGCCGCAGCCGCGCTGACCTACTTGCACGCGATTCGCTCGATCGACGGCAAACCATCCACGGTCTCTTTGGGATCGTACGTAACGGTGCAGGTCCGTAACTCCTTCGGCAACGCCCGCGCCAGAGTGACCCGCGTCCCCGCATAACCACAGGCAAGCCAATACTGGCGCCCACTATTCGGAGTGAGATCCCAGGTCGCCAGCACCTTGCCTTTCACATGGGTTTCATCCGGAACCAGCGAGGCGAGGTCCTTCGGCGGCCCGTCATAGAAGGTCACTCCGGCAAGCAAATTGGGAGTCGCATCCATCTGATCGGCCCAGCCAGGCACCGCCTGAGCCAGGGTCTGTTTCGTCGAAATCCGTTCAGGGCAATGGATGTCCTCGGCCGAAGCGAGCGCAGCCCCCAGCACCGCCAGAAGGAGAATCGTGCGGGTTCGACAAGTGGTCATAGGTGCTACTATTCCACCACGAAGGCCAGTAACGGAAAGTCCGGCGCTGCGTATTAAGAGCTATGCCCATGGAGACCGTTCTGCAGGACACACGGCACGCCGCGCGCGTGCTGGCCCGGAGCCCCGGTTTCACCATCGTCGCCGTTTCCGCGCTGGCCCTGGGAATCGGCGCTAACACCGCTATCTTTTCGGTAGTGAACAGCATTCTGCTGCAGCCGCTACCGTATGCGCAGCCGGATCGCATGGTGCGGCTCGTGCAGAAGTTCCCGAACGGCACAGGCGGGGTAACCTCCGTTCCCAAGTTCATGGCCTGGAAGAACGACACTACGGCGTTTCAGTACGCTTGCGCCTACAACTTCTCCGGCCCGGGTCTCAACTTAAGCGGGGGCAGTATGCCTGAGCAGGTGAAGGGGATTCATGTCTCGGCTGATTTCTTCCCGGTTTTCGCCGCCACTCCGGCTTTAGGCCGCACGTTCTCGGCTGAGGAAGACCGTCCCGAAGGTCCGCGCCTGGCGGTGATGAGCCATGGGCTTTGGGTCCGCCGGTTCGCCGGCGACCCACGGGTGATTGGACGGGTGATCCTGCTCGGTGGTGAGCCGTGGACGGTCGTCGGCGTGCTTCGCGCTTCGTTTCGTTCCTATCCGCCCGCCGACCTTTTTCTTCCCCTGCAGGCCGATCCGAACACCACCAACCAAGGACACTACCTCTCTGCAGCCGCGCGCTTGAGGCCAGGTGTAAGTCTGGAGATGGCCAAGGCCCAGATGAAGGTGGCGGCCGAGCGCTTTCGCCAGGCCAACCCCAACGCCATTGGCAAAGAGGAATCAGCCACGGCGGAGCCGTTTCAGGAGGCCATGGTGGGCGACGCCAGACAGCCCCTGTTGATCTTGCTGGGCGCGGTGGCGCTGGTGCTGCTCATCGCATGCGCGAACGTCGCCAATCTGCTGCTAGCGCGGGCCACGCACCGCTCGCGTGAGATTGCCGTTCGCACCGCTCTGGGCGCCAGCCGCTGGAGGATCGTGCGGCAGTTGCTCACTGAGAGCCTCCTGCTGGCTTTGGCCGGCGGTGTAGCCGGCCTGATGATCGGCGCCTGGGGCGCACGTGCGCTGGTCGCCCTGACCCCGACCGATCTGCCGCGCGCCACCGAATTCGCCGATGCCGCCCTTGTCGACTGGCGCATCCTGGCGTTCACCATGGCCGTTTCCATCGTGACCGGCCTTTTGTTCGGCCTCTTCCCCGCTCTGCAAATCTCCCGCACCGACGTGAATTCCACGCTCAAGGAGCAGAGCTCAAGGTCCGCGACGGGGCGCCGCCAGTGGGTACGAAGCGCGCTGGTGGTCACCGAAACCGCGCTTGCGCTGGTGTTGCTGGTCGGTGCGGCGTTGCTGATTAGCACGTTTGCCTCGCTCCACCAGGTGGACGCCGGATTCAACCCGAGTCACGTGTTGAGCTTCGAAACGTCGCTTTCCGGGTCGAAGTACGAATCCGTGGAGCGGGTGGATCTGTTGACTCGGGATGCCGTGCGGCGGATTGAAAGCGTGCCCGGAGTGATCGCCGCGGCCAACGTTCCCTTCCTCCCGCTGGAGGGCGGCTTCGGCCTGGGATTCGACATCGTGGGCCGTCCCCTCAAACCCGGAGAGAGAGGAACCGGCGGGGCAATGTGGATGTACGTTTCGGACTCCTACTTCAAGGCTCTGGAGATCCCCTTGAAGCGCGGCCGGCTCTTCAGCGACCGGGACACGCGCAACGCGCCTCTGGCGGTAATCATCAACGAAAGCTTTGCGAAGACGTACTGGCCGAAGGGAGACCCGCTGGGCCAGAGCATCATAATTGGCAAGGGCATGGGCCCCGACTTCACCGACGGTCCGCGCGAGGTGGTGGGCGTCGTCGGCAACGTGAAGGAAGGCGGGTTGGGCAACCCCGCCCCGGACGTGATGTACATCCCGCTATCCCAGCTCAGAGACAGCTTCATGGCGCTCAACAACGCGATCATCCCGATGACCTGGGTGGTGAAAACCGTGCCGGATCCGCTCACGCTCAGCGCCGCCGTCAAGAAAAAGATGCAGGAGGCCGACGGTGAACTCGCCATCGCTCATGTTCGTTCCGCCGATCAGGTGGTTTCCGAATCGATGGCCCGCCGGGATTTCATCATGACGTTGCTCAGCGTTTTCGCGGGCATGGCTCTGCTGCTGGCGGCCATCGGCGTCTATGGCATGCTGGCGTATTCGGTGCAGCAACGCTCCCAGGAGATCGGCATCCGTATGGCCCTGGGCGCACAGAGGACCGACGTCTTGAGAATGGTGGTGGGACAAGGAATGACCATGGCCGGGTTGGGAATTGCGATCGGTCTGGCCGGCGCGTACGGGATCTCGCGCCTGCTCACCTCGTTGCTCTTCGGAGTGAAGCCGAACGACCCATTCACCTTCGCCGCCGTCGCTGTGGTGCTGGCGCTGATCTCCCTGGTAGCCTGCTGGATTCCAGCTCGAAGGGCCACGCGAGTAGACCCGCTGGCAGCCCTTCGCTACGAGTGAGGTTGCGCTGCGAAATTGCAACGGTTTTGCGCGTGCTGCTAATCTGAACTTGTTTGTCACTCCGTAAGGCGCTCACGGTCCTCGTGCTGCTGCTGGCGTGTCTGGTCATTGCCCCGGGAAATGGACGTAGCCAGGAGTCGCGAGTAATTCCTGTCGGCATCATCGTGGTTGGTTCTCGCGAAGAGGCCCTCGGAATCCTGGATCGCCTGAAGCAAGGAGCGGACTTTGCCGGGTTGGCTCGCGAACGCTCAACGGATCCAACCGCGTCCGGCGGCGGTTATCTCGGCAAGGTCGACCCGGACACCCTGCGGCTGGAACTGAGGGACGCCTTGCGCGGCGTGGAGCCGGGACAACTTAGCGGCGTCGTCAGTATTCCCGCCGGTTACGCCATCTTGAAAGTGCTCCAGCAAACCGGCGACGACCACCCCGCCCCGCTCCCGAGTCACGCCCAGACCCTGGCCATCTCGGCTCCCTTGAGCGTGCGTTTGACTCCCGTGACTTCGGGGTATGGGGAGTTCCTCCAATCCATCCGGCACATCATCCCCGACAACCCCGCCTGGAGCGAGGATCTGAAGGTAACGTGCGACGTTCGAACCAACGGCCCGGCCGAAGCGGTCGCGGCTGTGCGCGAACAGCTGGCCCGTCAGGGAAGCGACGCGGACCCGTTGGAGTTGGCGTACACGCGCTATACGCTGGCTCTGCTGCTGGCCTCTTCGGGGCATTTCGATGAATCGATTCTGGAGGCCGAGGAAGCATATCGGGGAGCCATCTCCGCGCACTCGGCGAAGCTGGCCGGGCATGAGCAGCAGTTGGCGGGCAGCCTGGAAGAAGCGCTCGGCGGAGATTACCTGCATCGCGCGATGGTCACCAACCATGTCCCGTCGCCGGTCGATCAAACGCGAATCTTCCCATCGCACCCGGGCGCTCCGGACATGCGCCCTGAAGATGCCGCAAAGGCGATCGAGTATTTCACCAAAGCCCTGAAGCGCGATCCGGAGAACACCGAGCTTCAGTACCTGCTGAATTTCGCGTATATGACCCAGGGCACCTATCCCTCTCATGTCCCGAAGGAATTTCTGATCCCTCCGGCCGTGTTCGCCTCCAGGGACGACGTGGGACGCTTCCTCGACGTCGCTCCCGCAGCCGGAATCAATCTGCTGGGCACGTCCGGCGGCGCGATCGCCGACGATTTCGATAACGATGGCCTTTTGGATGTGGTGACCTCGCAGATCGACGATTGCGGGCCGCCCCAATTCTTCCACAACAATGGCGACGGCACCTTTACGAACCGCACCAAACAGGCCGGCCTGTCGGACCAGACCGGCGGGCTGAACATCATCCAGGCCGACTATAACAATGACGGCTGCGTCGACTTACTCGTTCTTCGCGGGGGTTGGGAGTATCCGCGGCGCCGCTCCCTCCTGCGCAATAACTGCGACGGAACGTTCACCGATGTTACCGCCCAGAGCGGATTGCTGGAACCGATTCGCTCTTCGCAGTCCGCGGTGTGGGCCGACATCAATAATGATGGCCTCCTCGACCTTTTTATCGCCAACGAGGGCTCTCCAAGTCAGTTATTCCTGAACAAAGGCGACGGAACGTTTGTAGACATCGCGCACGAGGCGGGCGTGGATAAGATTGCGTTTAGTAAGGCCGTGGTTTCCGCCGATTACGACAACGACGGCTACCCGGATTTCTTTGTATCGAATTACAACGGGCCGAACTTCCTCTACCACAACAACGGCAATCTCACATTCACCGAAGTGGCCGAAAAAGCAGGCGTCCAGGGGCCGTGGATGAGTTTCCCAGCCTGGTTCTTCGACTATGACAACGATGGCTTGCCGGATCTTTTCGTGGCGTCCTATTACCACTCGGTGGAAGAGGTGGCGCGGAGTTACATGGGGCTTCCGCGCAGAGGTGAAACGATCAAGCTGTACAAGAACAAAGGCGACGGCACGTTCCGGGACGTTACCGCGGAAACTAACCTCGATCGCGTGTTGATGCCCATGGGCAGTAATTTTGGCGATGTCGACAACGACGGTTTCCTTGACATTTATCTGGGGAACGGAGATCCGTCGTTCCTCTCCGTGATTCCCAACGTCCTGCTCCGCAACGAGGGGGGGAAGCGGTTTGTCGATGTCAGCACGTCGTCCGGAACGGGCGCCATCGCCAAGGGTCACGGAACTGCCTTCGCCGATTTTGGCAACAACGGGAATGAGGATATCCTCGTCGTTATGGGAGGCCCCACTGTGGGTGACCACTTCCAGACGCGGCTCTTCCGCAATCCGGGCAACCATGGAAACGACTGGATCACTCTGCACCTCGTCGGTGTGAAGTCCAACCGCTCGGCGATTGGGGCGCGAATCACGGTGACCGTTGAGAACGCGGGCGGCGCTCGGCGTAACATCTGCCGGACGGTGGGCACCGGGGGGTCATTCGGGGGCTCGCCACTTCAGCAGCATATCGGTCTGGGAAAATCGGCGCAGATCGAGAATATCGAGGTCTGGTGGCCGGCTTCGAAGACGAGGCAGAATTTCACCAACGTCCAGCCCAATGAGTTTCTCGAGATCAAGGAATTTGCGGCCACTTACACTAGGTTATCCCGCCCCGCGTTTCAAATGGGCGGACGGGCGGCCGACTCTCCATGACGAGCAAACCTGTCTTACTGATGTCGCTGTGTGTACTCGCGCTTCCGGCGTGGGCGGTGCAGCGGTATCAGGCGGCCGGACTGGTGCTGTCGGTTGACCTGGCGCACGGCGCTGTGGTGGTGTCCGAGGACAGCATCCCCGGATACATGGAAGCGATGGTCATGGAGTATCACGTGGGCGACGCGCACGCGCTGGCCGGCCTTCGACCGGGTCTGAAAATCAATTTCACTCTGGTGGTCGGGAAGTCGTCGTCATACATACGCGATATCCATGTGCTCGCGTACGATAGCGTGGAGCGCGATCCCGCCCAGGCGCGGCGCTTAAGCATCCTGGACAGGGCCTTGGGCGGTAGCGCGAACTCCGATGTAAGCATTGAAAAAGGTGGGACGGTTCCAGACTTTGCCTTGGTGGATCAGAACAATCGGCCGGTCTCGCTGTCGCAGTTCGAGGGCAAGGTGGTAGCCATCACCTTCATTTATACGAGTTGCCCGCTGCCTGACTACTGCTTCCGCATGTCGACTAACTTCGCGGCGCTTCAGAAACGCTTTCGCGATCGCCTGGGGCGGGACCTTATCTTGCTCAGCATCACCTTCGACCCCGACCATGATCGGCCGGAGGTTCTGGCGAAATACGCCGAGGCCTGGAAGCCCGATCCCGATGGATGGCGCTTCCTGACCGGTCCGATGGCCAGCATCAAACAAGTGTGCGGCATGTTTGGGATGAACTTCTGGCCTGATGAAGGCCTGCTCACTCATTCGCTGCACACCGTGATTGTCGACCGCAAGAGGAAGCTGGTTGCCAATATCGAGGGGAACCAGTTCAGCTCCCGCCAACTCGGCGATCTGGTGGAAGTAACTCTGAAGTGATACGATGCCGGACATGCAAATGTCCCTCGCCGCTACGTGCGCGGCCGTTCTCTGCGGAACCGCACTGTTGCATGGTCAGACCCGCTACCCGTTTCAGGACGCCGGCCTGCCGATTGAGCAACGGGTCGACAACATTCTCTCCCTGATGACCGTGGACGAGAAGATCGCGGACATCGAGATGAACTCCGGCGTGCCACGCCTGGGCATTCCCAGCGCCGGGGGGTCGGAGGGACTCCACGGTTTGGTTCGCAAGGGAGACTTCGGAGGGAAAGCAATCCCTACCACTTCTTTCGCGGAAGTGATCGGTATGGCCGAGACCTGGGACCCGGCCCTGATCCGCCGAGCCGGCGCCGTCCAGGGTTACGAAGCACGCTACATTTACCAGAGCGAGAAGTACAAGGACAAGACGCTGATCGTGTGGGGGCCGAACGCGGATCTGGCGCGCGACCCGCGCTGGGGACGAAACAACGAGAGTTACGGCGAGGATCCCTTCTTCACCGGAACTATGTCGGTGGCCTTCATCCGGGGCATGCAGGGAGACGATCCGAAGTACTGGCAGGCCGCCTCGCTGATGAAGCATTTCCTCGCCAACAGCAATGAGACGACACGCGGCACGTCATCGTCCGACTTCGATGAGCGATTGCTGCGCGAGTATTATTCCGTGCCGTTTCGCATGGGGTTCGTGGAGGGCGGAGGAAAGTCGTTCATGGCTTCCTACAACGCGTGGAATGGCGTGCCCATGACCGTCAATCCGATCTTGAAGACTCTCGCGGTCAAGGAATGGGGCGCCGATGGAATCATCTCTTCGGACGCCACCGCCGTGGAACTGATGGTCGGCCAGCGTCATTACTTCAAGACCCAGGAGGAGGCAACGGCGGCAACCATCAAGGCCGGTATCGGTCAGATCCTGGCGTTCTATCTCAACCCTCCTAAGCGAGTGAGAGACGCGCTGGCAGACCACTCTCTTACGGAAGCCGACATCGATGCCGCTTTGCGAGGCAAGTTCCGCACCCTCATCCGTCTGGGATTGCTGGACCCGCCGGCCATGGTTCCGTATTCAAACATCGGGAGCGCCGGCGAGCCGGAACCATGGACCACAGACAAAGACAAGGACGTGGCCCGGCAAGTGGCCCGCGAGTCGGTGGTGCTCTTGAAGAATGCCGGCGGCCTTCTGCCCCTGGACAAAGCGTCAATCAAGTCGATTGCCGTTATCGGCCCGCACGCGAACGAAGTGCTGATCGACCTGTACGGCGGCCGTCCCCCGTACACGGTGAGTCCGCTGCAGGGAATCAAGAGTAAGGTGACCTCCGGCACCGTGGTCAACTACGCCGCGAATAACGAGAACGATGCCGCGGTGAAGGCGGCAAAATCCTCCGAGATCGCGGTAGTGGTGGTGGGCAATCATCCCACATGCAATGCGCCCCCGAACTCGGCCGCGATGTGGAACCTGGATGTGTCCAGCAAACCCTGCGCGGACCCCGGCGAAGGCCGCGAGGGGCGCGACCGCGAGTCGATTGACCTCTCCCAGGAGGATCTGGTCAAGCTGGTGTATGCGGCTAATCCGAAAACTATCGTTGTTCTGGTATCGAGCTTTCCGTACGCGATTAACTGGACCCAGGCCCACGTCCCGGCCATTCTGCACATGACCCACGCGGCGCAGGAACAGGGGACCGCACTGGCCGACGTGCTGTTTGGCGACTACAATCCCGCTGGCCGCACCAATCAAACCTGGCCGAAGTCGCTGGACCAGTTACCGCCCATGATGGACTACAACATTCGTCATGGCCGGACTTACATGTACTTCAAAGGCGAGCCGCTATATCCCTTCGGTTTCGGCTTGAGTTACACCACATTCAAGTACTCGAATCTGCGCTTCAGCTCGCCCATGCTTCCGGCGGGTGGCAAGGTAATGGTCAGCGTTGACGTCACTAACACGGGGAAGAGATCTGGCGACGAAGTGGTCCAGCTCTACGTCCAACATCTGACCTCGAAGGTAGAGCGGCCCAACAAAGAGCTGGAAGGGTTCCAACGCGTCGCGCTGAAACCCAATCAGACACGAACCGTCCAGATCCCTCTTCAGGCCGAGTCGCTGGCCTGGTGGGACGCGAAACAGGGCCGGTTTGAAGTGGAGCAGGAGGCCATTCGAGTTGTCGTAGGTGGCTCATCGGCCGACGCGAGGCTGCAAAAGACCATTAACGTCGCACCTTCCAGGGAGTAAGCCTTGGAACCCATCGGGGGACATCGGCACAGAAGGTTTTATACTCACCATCAAAACCTTCGCGGAGAGCAGGCTCTTCGTAAACCATCACGAACAGGTGAAACAGCAGCCAGACCGCGGCTCCATATTCAAGCACCCTGACGTTTCCGAACATCAGACCCTGTCCGAGGATCGTGATCAGCACCGCTATGTACATTGGATTGCGAACATGGCGATACAGTCCGGTTACCACTAAATGCCGCGTCGACATGATGGGCGCCGGCGTGCCGACGCCCTGAAATGCGAATCGCGCAAAAGAATCCAGCAAGCCAATGACACCCAGCCCGGCCAGCACCCAGCCGGCGGAATAAAAGAGCCGCGCCCCGAAGAATGGCCTCTCGACCCGCCAATGGGATATCCACCACGGCACCAGACCGGCAACGAACCCGGGCGCAATAACCAGAAAGATCGCGGAGCCAATGATCGCCGGAAGCTTTTTCATCACGCCACGCCGAGTAAGTGGTTACAGAAATTCACCAGGTACTTCCAGACCAGATAGTAGACAGCCAGCGCCAGAGGGAGCGCTAACCATACCAGCGGGGCGTTCCCGGTTATAAACTCGGCCTTCAGGAGAATCGCCAGGCCGTATCCGCTGGGGAGCAACAGCAAGGGAAGAATTGCGCCGTGGACTCCGATCGGTACGCGCCACCGGTCGTGCATCGCAAGATACACGACGTTCCACAGGCCCCACGCATTCGGCACCACGGCCAGTGGAAAGATGGCCACTCGTTCGATCGGAATGGTCACGCTGAATACAAAGCGTGCAACCAGGTATGCCGTAAGGCCGCACAACATCATCGGGGTAGGCACGCCGATGCCCGCCAGATAGGCGCGAACGTAAGGATGGGTTTTCATAGGGACCTCATAATTGATACAGCAGTTGCGGAATGATGGCTGGAACCAGGATCAGGCCAGCCGAAATCAACAGCAGCAGAACACGGTCCAGCCGGCTCATTCGCGCGTTTCGTTCATCCAGGCGGCGAATCATGCGCGGCCAGAGATCGAGATCCTCTCCCCGCTCGATCCTGGGGAGAGCCTGCCGAAGCATCGTTCGAAGTTCGTCCTCGGTTGGTTTCATGGCGTGATCTGCAATCTCCTCAAATTTTTCCTGAGCAAAACGATAGACCGGTGAACCCGCGATTTCACTGCCGCAACCGATATTCCCAAAGCGGAGGCGATTTCGGCGTTCGATTCCTCTGCAATGAGCGCCAGACTCGCAGCCGCCTGCAGTTTCGCGGGAAGCCGGCGAAAGGCCGCGCGGATGGCGTCACTCAGCGCCCTGTCCCCTATAGGGCCAGGAGCCACCGGCACTCCTGTAACTTCAAGCCCGGCCACCTCTCGCGATCTCGCTTTCAGAAAATCGATGGCCACGTGGGTGGCGATCCGCCGCGCCCACGGCCCAAACTCATACCGGTCGTCGAAGCGCGCCCGGGCGCGGTAGATGCGCCAGAAAGTCTCGATGGTGGCGTCTTCGGCAAGCGGCGCGTCGCGCAGGATGCGCACGATCCATCCGAACACCTCCGCCTGGTGGCGGCGAAACAACGTTTCGAAGGCATCCAGTTCGCCGGCCGCGAACCTGCGCTGGAGGTCTGCCGTTTCGTGGACTTCCGTTGCCGCGTCCATTTTCGCTTTCCTGCTTAACCTTACTGCGGACGCCGTCGTGGCGATTCTTTTTTGTGGCCGCCCTGGAATGCGGCCGGTCTCTCAGCGGTCAGCCGGCGGACGGCCCGGTTTCCGACGCCCGCTTCTTAGCAGCGGCGCGAAACGCCTCCCGGCGGCGGGATAGATTTTTTCGGCGTCCGCAGCGGCAAGGACGACCGTCTCCATGTGCTTGCAGATGTCAGGTTCGCCACTCGCGGCCCGCAACTCGGCAAGAAACGGGTGGACCTTGCTGAACGTCGCGAAGATTTCTCCATGCGCTGCCCGGAACGCATCGGCATCGATGGCGCCGGTGGTAACCAGCGAAGCTGCCATATCCCAGTAGCCAAGCACCATGCGGAATGCTCCGTTTCTCCGGCCACTGACTATTGCCGCCAATTCGGCGAAGCTCTCGCGGTTAAAGTCCCACAGGAACCAGTCGCGAGCCTCTCGCAGCACCGCTTCGCGGCGGAGATCGAAGAGCTGAAGGTTCAACTGCGCGCTTTCGAAAGGAGTGGGCATAATCAGCCATGGTACCGGGTGACCGGATGCGCCTGTTGTGCACGGCGTTTGTACAACGGCAATCGAGCTTGTAGAATAGGTAGCCAATCGCCGCGCAGGATCTGGCGGCACTGCGCAGCCGATCCAGTCTTCGCTTTCCGTGTCCGAGGGCGCCACGTTCACTCTAACCACGGCCCCATGCGGCCTGACCCACCAGGTGAAGATGGCTCAACATCACGTCCAGGTTCTCGTGTCGCGCGAGACCTTCTTCAGGAACATTCAATACTTGCGGCGGCTCATCGCGCCGTCGAAACTCTGCGTGGTCATGAAAGCCAATGCCTACGGCCATGGACTGGAGGCGCTGGCGCCGGTTGCCGTGGAAGCCGGCGCCGATATGCTGGGGATCTGCACCAATCCGGAGGCGGAAACGATTCGCCGGATCGGGCTGAAGACTCCTTTACTGCGCCTGAGAATGGCGCTCGAGGCGGAAATGGAGGAATCCGTTCGGGAGCTCGATATTCAGGAGCAGGTGGGCAGCCCGGAGGCAGCGGCGTACCTGTCGGCTGCCGGGGTGCGGCGCGGCCGGCCCGTCGACGTGCATCTGGACATCGACACGGGAATGGGAAGGAGTGGATTCTTTCCAGAGCAGATCGACGCGGTCCGCCAGGCGATGCGTTTGCCAGGGCTCTGCGTAGCCGGCGTGATGACCCACTTCCCCACCGCGGATTCGAGCAATCTCGCGCGGACGAACGCGCAGATCGAACGCATGGAGCGCTTCTGCGCCGAGCTCGGTCTGCCCGAGAGCGCGCTGGTCCACACCCACAACAGCGCGGCAACCGTGCGCCTCACCGGGCATCGCCGCGCCATGGTACGCGTGGGGGCGGCCTGCTATGGCGTGCGCACTTCGCGCGAGTTCGACAACCCGGCCGAGCTCAAACCAGTGATGTCGTTCCGGACCTGGGTAGCCCAGGTGCGCGATGTCCCGAAAGGCCGCACGGTCGGATACGGCGGCCTGTTCACCACGGCGCGGGACACCCGGGTCGCATCACTCCCGGTTGGCTTCGGTGAAGGCTATCCGAGGGCGCTTTTCAACAAGGGCGTAGTTCTGATTCACGGCCAGCGCTGTCCGGTGATCGGACGGGTTTCCCTGAACGTGCTCACCATCGATGTCACCGATCTGGATTCCGAGGTCCGCCTGGGCGATGAGGTGGTGCTCATCGGCTCGCAGGGCCGCGAGGAAATCACATTCGAAGAGATGGCCGACAGGTTCTCGAGCGTGCATACGGAGATCAATCTGATGGCCGGCAGCCTGAACACAATTTCCTACGCCTGACAACAATGGCGGCCACGGGCGACCACTACCCAGCTACCGGAGATGGCCCGAATCCGCGATAACCGATTTTCGAACGCCTCGGGTATCCTGAAGAGGGACGATGCCCCCGGCATTCGAATGGGACCAGCACAAAGCTCGATTGAACCTGGCGAAGCACCGCGTGAGCTTCGTCGAGGCTGTCGCGGTCTTCGGGGATCCGTTGGCCAGGATATTCGACGACCCGTACCACTCCACAGAGGAGCCTCGCGAAATCATCATTGGACGCTCGCCAACGGCCAGGCTTCTCCGGCGCGCGACAAGGCGAGAACAGCATGACTATGAAGAACACGTTGCGAACGAAGTCCGATACTAGAAAGGCAGATCAACTCAAGCCGGAGTATCGTTTCAATTATGGCGAGGCCAAGCCGAATCGATTCGCGGAACGGATACGGAAGGGCTCGGTTGCAGTGCTACTGGACCCGGATGTTGCCCATCTTTTCAAGGATGCCGAGTCTGTGAACGCCGTGCTGCGAGCGCTAATGGCAACAATGCCATCCCGGCGCTCGCCCGCGAGATAAGGCGGGGGGACCCGCTTCGCCGCCGCTCACGGGTGCCTCTACCAGAAGGAGCCTCAGCTTCCAGTCTGGGGAGAGGGCATTGGAACGCAAGCCGACCTACGGCAAACCGAAGACGCCGAGTCAACAGACGATTTCGCCTACGTGCAACTATTTGAGCCGCGAGAAGGTTTCGCTCAGCTCCGGTGGCCCGGTGATTACCCAGGATATGCTGCAGGACTGCATCTCGCCATCCCCTGTGTTCCAAGGTTCTGACGATCCGCAAGGGCAAAGAACTCGCGTGCGAACACGTGGTCGTCGGTCGTTGCCCTGGCTTTCACTTTGGGACAATATGCACAATCCTTGCCCTTAAATCTTTTGCTCACATCATCGCCCGCAGGATTAGATGCACGTTCGGCGTCTGGTCTCTGGCCGTTACTATTATCGAACGGCAACACGATGGATGAGCGCCCCTGGAACATGAGGAAACATCCGCACAAAGCCCTGATCTCCAAACCCACGCTATACTGAAGTTTCCGGGGGTTATCCCATGCGCGTATACGCGAAGTTCGCGATCCTCGTCGTCGCGATTGTCGGCGTCCTCATATGGCTCGCTGCGGGCGGCATCAGCGAGACCAAGACATACTACAAGACCATTGCCGAATTGAACGCCATGGGCGACCGGGCGCAACATGAGCAGATTCGCGTGGGCGGCGACGTGGAACCGGGCTCCATCGTCCGTTCCGCGAGCGGCGTTACCTTCACGCTGAAGCAGGATGCGCGTGAATTAAAAGTCGTCTATACCGGCATCGACCCTTTGCCGGACACTTTCAAGGATGGTTCGCAGGCCCTCGCCGCCGGCCGGCTCGGCCAGGATGGGGTCTTTCGCGCCGCGCAGATTCAGGCGAAGTGCGCATCGAAGTATGAAGCCAAACCCGTCGCGCGCAGCAGCGCCAGCCTTTAGAACCAAAGTGACCACCCCATGGAGAACATAGGCGCCCTCGCGATCATCCTGGCGTTTTGCCTGGCCGTTTACTCCGCGGTGGGCTCGGTCGTCGGCAAGTTGGCCAGGAAGCCGTTCCTCGCGGTCAGCGCGCAACGGGCCGTATATGCCGTCTTCGGGCTGTTGACGCTTGCCTCCGGCCTTCTGGTTTACCTGCTGCTCACCGGCAACTACTACATCGCCTACGTCGCCGCGCACAGCGACCCCGGCATGCCGGCTTTATACAAATTCACGGCATGGTGGGGAGGCCAGGAAGGCTCGCTGCTCCTTTGGTCGTGGATTCTCTCGGCTTATTCCGCTGTCGTCATGTGGACGAACCGGCAGCGTCTTCGCGAGATGATGCCGTGGGTGACCTTCATCCTGATGGCAACCGAGACGTTTTTCCTCACGCTGATCACCTTCCCGCTGTCGCCCTTCAAGATCCTGATTGCCGGCGCCAAAGCGAACCTGGTGGAGGGCCAGCCACAGGGCCTCAACCCGCTGCTGCAATATCCGGCCATGGCCATTCATCCGCCCATGCTGTATCTCGGCTACGTCGGCTTCACCGTGCCGTTCGCCTTCGCCATCGCCGCGCTCATTACGAAGCAGCCTGGGGATGCGTGGATCCACACCACGCGGCGCTGGACCCTGATCACGTGGCTGTTCCAGAGCACCGGCGTCACGCTGGGCATGGGTTGGGCGTACGCGGTGCTTGGCTGGGGCGGCTACTGGGGATGGGACCCGGTGGAGAACGCTTCCCTGCTCCCATGGATCAGCGGCACCGCGTTCCTGCACTCGGTGATGATGCAGGAGAAAAAAGGAATGATGAAGGTGTGGAACATGGTGCTGGTCTCCGGCACCTTCTTCCTGTGCATCCTTGGTACTTTCCTGACTCGTTCGGGAATTGTCAGTTCCGTACACGCCTTCGCGCAGAGCTCCATCGGCAATTACTTCGTGGTCTTCCTCACCGTGGGCATCGCCGCGACTATCTGGATTATTCTGGACCGCCTGAAATATCTGCGCAGCGAAGCGCATCTGGAAAGCGTGGTGTCGCGCGAGTCCAGCTTCCTGTTCAACAATCTCATTCTGCTGTCCAGTTGCTTCGCGGTGCTGTGGGGCACGTTGTTTCCGGTGATTTCCGAAGCGCTCACCGGCGAAAAGATCAGCGTGGACAAGCCGTTTTACGACAAAATCCTGGTGCCCGTCGGCCTGTTCCTGATGTTCCTCACCGGCGTCGGGCCGCTGGTGGCGTGGCGCCGCAGCTCGCTGGAGAGTTTACGGCGCGCGTTCTTCTGGCCATCCGTCGCGGCCATCGCCCTGGTGATTGCGCTCTGCTTCGGCGGCGTCTACGAACATCCCTACGCGCTGGTCTCTTTCGGGCTGTGCCTGTTCGTCACCGTGACCATCGCACTGGAGTTCTGGAAGGGCGCTAACGCGATTCGGGCGAAGAACGAAGTGAGCCTGTTGCGCGCGGCCGTGGAGTTGACGCATCGCAACACGCGCCGCTACGGCGGATACATCGTGCACATGGGCGTCGTGCTCATGTTCATCGGCTTCACCGGTTCGGCGTTTAATAAAGATCACACTGTGCAGGTTACCCCCGGCCAGGATTTCGCCATCGGCCACTACAACCTGACTGTCACTAACATGGAGGACGGCGATAACGACAACTATGAATGGCGCACGGTTACCGTGAGTGTACGCAAGGCCGGGGAGGATCTGGGAACCATGCGGCCGGAGCATCGCTTCTACAAGTCGAGCAAGCAGCCCGCGTCCATTGTCGCCATCCGCCGGCGGCTGAACGAAGATCTGTATGTCAACTTCGCCGGCATGTCCAGCGACGACAGCAAGCTGGTGATCCAGTCGTACGTCTTTCCGCTGGTCTCATGGATCTGGATTGGCTACTGGGTTCTGCTTTCCGGCACGCTGGTGTGCCTGGTGCCCCCGAAGGTCCGGCTCGCCTACGCTCGAACGGAGGTTGTGGGCATCGTGCCGAAGCGCGAATCGGTGGAGAAATAGTTGACCCGCCGGAAGAGTCTCCTTCTGCTGGCCTCGATGGGCGGGCTGCTCCCCGGGCAGGACGGCGCGACGCTGGTCACTCCGGCGGTCCGTCGCGTCGGCATGCGGCTGGCGTGCCTGTGCGCAACATGCCGGAATACGGTGGGCGACTGCCCCATGCTGGAGTGCGGCTACTGCAAGCCGGCTCGCTTGAAGATCGCGCAGATGCAGGCCGACGGCAAAACCGACGACGAGATTGTCGCTTCGTTCGTGAAGGAGAGCGGCTTGCAGGCGCTGGCCTCGCCGCCCACCACGGGCTTCAGTCTGTTCGCCTGGCTGATGCCGTTTGTGTTTATCACGCTGGGGCTGGCGGCAATCGCGTGGTTCGTGAAAAGGTTTGGTTCGCGCCGCGCCCCGGCAGGCGTGCCGGAACTGGATGAAGAAACGCTCCGGCGCTACCAGGAGCAGATTGAAAGGGACGTAGCGAAACTCGAATAATGTTCCTTGTCTCCGCTGTCCTGCTTGCGGTGGGCGTGCTGGTGTTCACGTTGCTGGTTCGCGACAAAGACGTTCCCGAGCCCGAAGCGCCGTCTCCCGCCGCGCACCTGGAACAACGCAAAGAACAGATTTACGAGAATCTACGGGATCTGCAGTTCGAATATCGCGTGGGTAAGCTGTCCGACGAAGATTATCAGAAAACCAAGGTTGGCCTGCAGACCGAACTCGCCGGCGTCCTCTCGGAGATCGATCGGGTGCAGCCTGCCGTCGCTCCCCCTCCGGCGCCCGCGCCTCCCGCTGTGGAGAGCGCGAAACTTTGTCCGCACTGTGGCGCGAAATTCGCCCGGGCTATGAAGTTCTGCGGTGAATGCGGAAAGGCGATGGCTTCATGAAAAGACCGCCGACAACGTGGCTTTGCCGTGAGGCAGGGCCATGCCCTGCCGCTGCTCTCCGCGCAGCTGGCCGGGCACGGCCCTGCCACAGAACGACTCGTCTTGGAATCGTCGCTCTGGCGTTCGTGCTGCCGGCCTTCGCGGGAATCGATGGCACCGTGGCCAACGGGACCACCGGCAGCCCGCAGCCCAACGTCATTCTGCAACTCCTGCAGCCCACCCAGCAGGGGCTGCAAACCATCGGCACCGCGCGGTCGGATGCCGCCGGAAAATTCCATTTCGATCAGGAGCCGCCGGGCCCCAAACTGGTCCAGGCCATTTACGCAGGCGTTCTCTACACGCACATGATTCCACCGGGATCGCCCACATCCGGCGTCGAGGTGCCCGTCTTCGAGTCCACCAGGGATCGTTCGGCGGCGAAGCTGGCCGAGCATCTGATCCTGCTTCAACCATCCGCTGGTGAGCTTTCAGTGAGCGAGACCTTTATCTATCAGAACGGCGGAACGAAGACCTTCAACGATTCTTCCTACGGGTCGGCGCGATTCGTTACTCTGGGCGAGTTGAAGCAGAGCCCATCGGTTTCCATCACGCCCCCGGGCGGCATGCCCATCACGCGAGCCACGCAACCGGACAAGGCGAAGAACTCTTACCACGTCGACTATCCGGTGATGCCCGGGGAGACGCGCTTCGACGTCACTTACACAATACCCGCGGCAGACCCGCCGGAGGTTGGCGGGAAGGTGCTGGATACCACCGCTCCTCTGCGCCTGGTGGTGCCCAACGGGGTCACCCTGAAAGGCGACAACATCGAAATGATCGGCCAGGAACCAACCACCCAGGCCGTCATTTACGCCGTCAAGGGCAATTCGTTCCGCGTTCAGATTGCCGGAAGCGGGGCCCTGTCGCAGGGCGACGATAGCGCCACCGGACAGGGAGCGGCGCCGGAGGACACCGGCCAGCCGCAGATCGCGGAGGCGACGCCGCGGCTGTATGACCGATTGGGCCTCATCCTCGGTCTGACCTTCGGAATTCTATTGCTGGGATCGATCCTGCTTTGGCGAAGCGGGAAGCCGGAGGGTGGACGCTAGTGCCTGTGCCCGGACCATGAACGCCGTCGACGTCCAGGACGTCTGGAAATACTACGGCGATTTCCCGGCCCTGCGCGGCATCGAGCTGAGCGTGGAGCGCGGCGCGTGTCTCGCGCTGCTGGGGCGCAACGGCGCGGGCAAGACCACGCTGCTGCGAATCATCGCGGGTCTTTCGCGGCCGGGCAAGGGCCGCGTCAATGTGCTCGGTGAGAACGCCCGGGACCGGCAAACCCGGCGCAACATCGGCGTGCTGGGCCATTCCATTGGCGTGTACGAAGAGTTGTCCGCCCTAGAGAACCTGCGGTTGTTTGCGCGTCTTTACGGCGTGCCCGATCCGGCGCGCGCGGCGATGGAGTGGCTGGAACGGACCGGCCTTGCGACGGTTCGCGACGGCCTGGTGCGCGAGTTTTCGCGGGGCATGCGGCAGCGCCTCGCGGTGGCGCGCGCATTTCTGCACGACCCCGCGCTGCTCGTGCTCGACGAACCATTCACCGCCCTCGACGACCGCGCCATCGGCGTGCTCCAATCCCTGTTGAAACAGGCCCAAACCGACGGCCGCAGCATTATCATGTCCACTCATCAGTTGCGCGAGGCTCTGGAACTGGCCACCGATGTCGCGCTGATTAATCGCGGAAAGCTTGCCTTTCGCGGCCCGCGGACGCAGGAAATGGCCGATGATCCCGCATGGCTCTACCGGAACTACGGAGACGCGCAGGGGTGACCGCGGCCCTGTACGCGCGCCAGACGCTCGCCGTCGCGGGCAAAGACCTGCGCTCGGAACTGCGCGGCAAGGAGACCGTCAACGCTTCCCTCTCCTTCGCCCTGGTGATCCTGCTGCTGTTCAGCTTCGCCTTCGATCCGAGCGCCGACACCATCCGCGAAATATCCGGCGGGCTGCTGTGGCTGGTATTCGCCTTCGCCGGCGCGCTCATTCTGAACCGCAGTTTCGCGCGCGAGCTGACCAACGACTGTCTGGATGCCCTGCTCGCCTCGCCCACCAGCGGCAGCCAGCTCTTCCTGGGCAAATGCATCGCCAACTTCGTGTTGCTGATGGCCGTGGAAGTAGTGTGCCTGCCGGTCTTCGGCATCTTCTATAATGTGGCCTGGACCCGACGGATCGGATGGCTTAGCATCGTCTTCGCGCTGGGCACCTGGGCGCTTACGGTGATTGGAACCATGTTCAGCGCGCTGACCGTCAATTTGCGGTTGCGCGAGCTGATGCTGCCCATCCTGGTGTACCCGGTGATGCTCCCGGCCCTCATGAGCGCGATTCAGTTGACCACCGTGCTGATGACCGGAGAGCCGCCCGGCGGCGAGAACATGATATGGCTGCGTTTGATGGTGGGTTTCGATATCATCTTCACTATCCTGGGCCTGGCCTTTATAGAGACCGTACTCATCGGGTGAGCCGTGCGTGAAAAACTGATCTACCTGTTTTCGATTGCCGCCATCGGGCTCATCGCCTGGGATCTGTACCGCATCTTCATGGTGCTGCCCGACGAGGCCAACCAGGGCGCCATCTATCGAATTATCTATTTCCACGTTCCCGCGGCGTTTGCGGCCCTCGGCGGGTTTTTCGTCGCCATGGTGGCAAGCGCGTTGTATCTGATCACCCGGAATCTTAAGTTCGATTCCGTGGCCGCCGCCGTAACCGAGGTCGGGGTCATCTTTGCCGCCGTCAATCTGGTCACCGGCAGTATCTGGGCGCGGGTGATCTGGGGCATCTGGTGGACGTGGGACGCCCGGCTGACCTCCATGCTGATCTGCTGGCTGCTCTATGCCGGCTACCTGATGCTGCGGCGCGCCATTGACGAGCCCACGCAACGGGCCAGCCTTTCCGCGGTCCTCTCCGTCTTCGCATTCGTCGATGTGATCATCGTATGGAAGTCCATCGAATGGTGGCGGACGCAGCATCCGGCGCCCGTGTTGAGTATTCGCAACGGCGGTGGGATGGCGCCCGGCATGGAATCGCCGCTGTGGTGGAATGTCCTGGCCATGGCGCTGGTGGCCTCCTCGCTGGTGTTGCTGCGGATGCGCCAGGAAAGTATCCGCCGCGAACTCGACGCGTTGCGGCGGTACGCGCACGCACTCTAGGAAAGTTCCATGGATACTCGCAATTTCACTTTCATGTTCTACGGCTTTCTGGCCGCATGGGTCATCGTGCTCGGCTACGTCATCTCCATCGCCATGCGCGAAAGCAGGCTGCGTAAGGAACTGGACCGTGTGAAGCAGATGATCGAAAACCGCGAAAAATAATGGGAGGAAGCAATGTCTGACAGCAACATCTGTTTACTGAAGATCAGCGGTATCGAAGGTGAGTACACGCAGCCCCCGCTGGAAGGAGGAATCCAGTTGCTGTCCTTCACCGCGGAGCGAAGCGCGGGCTTGAACAGCGTGCACTTTCAGATGACCACTGGCAAAAGCACCATGCAGATCGTCAACGCGGTGAACGCGGAGACGCGCTTGCCGTCAGCCACTCTGATCGTGCAAAAGGCCGGCCAGATTGTAATTCAGATCGAGTTTCGCGACTTTCTGATCACCGACGATCACGTCTACGGCACCTCCGCCGGACATCCGGTGGAGAGCTACACGCTCACCGCCGGCGCGATCAACGTCGTAAAGCAGAGCGGTCCACTGGCGTACGGCACGGCGATTCCTGGCAAGACGTACCGCTATTGACGGCGCAAGGTTAGCGGATCTCCACCGGGCTGCTCCGTGCCGTCGTTTGCTGCCCTTCGGCATCGCGCACCACCAGACGGACCAGGTAATCGCCGGGCTTCAGATTGAAGACTGTCCGAACCGTCACCGGCGGTCCCAGTTCCAGTTTTTTCCGGGTTTCGTCCTTCAGCCGGAACTGCACCACCTTCTGAGCGCCCGCGATAAATTCGCCGTTCGTATCGAACAGTGAGGACACCACGGTGATATCGTCGCGGTTGCGGCCTTCGGCTTTGCGAAAGTGAACCTGCCTGATGTCCATGATGGCCTGAACCGTGAGCCTTGCCTGGTCGCCCGCTTTAAGAAACTGTGTGGTCAAATCAACCGGGGAGCCATGGATCTCGTCTCTGGAGAAGATCGCCGCCTCAATCTCCTGCCTCGAGGTTTCCGCCGCGTCCGCGCCGCGGGTCGGCGCGTAGTACCCGCTCCGGGCCTGCACGGTCACCGCTCCGGCTTTCTTAACGGTCACTTTCACGTCGTGGAAGCTGCCATCGGCCCTGGGCATTTCTGGCGCAAACCCGAGTGTGTAGATGCACTCCGGAAACGAGGCGACAGGCTTGTAATCGGCGTTGGCGGCGATGAGTGTCCCGCCAGTGCCCGCGGCAAGATCCGCCATGGTTTCCGAGTTCGCGCTCCATTCCCGTTGAGCGAAGCTCGACGGCATCTGTGGGCCCCGCGCGTCGATCGCGCTGATCACGACGCCGGCGTGAGCCGCCTGGTCCAGCAGGTTCGTCTCATCCGCTCGCAGCGTTCCGGTCAAATAGAAACCGGGCGAAACCAGAACGATACTGCGCCTCCCGGAAAGCCCCGACATGCGCCGGACCAGATCCCTGGCGACGGCGAGAGAATCGCGGGTTTCGAGTTCACCGTTATCGATCGTCCGGCGGATGTCTTCCGTCTGGTTCGGCGCAACCGCGCAGCCGGTTGCCAGCTTCGCGCCCTGCGCCAGCGCATCGCGGTCTCCTTCGTTCATCTGCGCGGCAAGATAGTAACTGAGGCTCGGACAAGCTGGCTCCTCGGGCCGGCGAATCGAGCTGGGCCTGACGTCGAGCAAACCTGCCTCCGCCCGGGCGTGATCGCTGCTGAAGTCCATGGGCGCATTCATGCCGGACGTGGTAAAGACGCCGGCTCGATCGCTCGCCGGCAAGGAGGCAATCTGCCGCCTCACACCATCCCGTGTCCGCGCCAGATCTTCGGGCGTCAGGTGTACATCGTCAAAAAGGCAGGCGATGAAATGCCTGGAGCGGGAGGACGATGCCGTCCTCTGCATTGTCAACCGCGCGATTGTTTGTTTCTTGCCCCGATCGGTGAGTTGGAAATCCTCTTTGCGGAGATCGCGTACAACTTGTCCCTGGGCATCGCGCACCACCACGGGGACCAACACCAGGTTGGTCTCCGATGCAAACGCCAGCGGCTCATCGCGAGACGTAATCTCCGCCGTTCTTGCGGATTCCTCCGGCGCGGCGGGCGGCAGGATCACCGTGCCGGTCGGAGTCGTCCGGGCAGGCGCGGGCGGGCTCGCCTGGCTCGCCACGGGCGCATTCGTTTTCGCCGCGCCGCCAGGTTCCTGAATCGCGTCGGCCAGCCGTTCCCGGAGTGGCGCAGGCGCCTCCTCCGGCTCCGCCGAACCCGGCTCCTTCCGCGCGAAGTACCCGCTGCGGGCTTCCACATCCAGCGTGCGTGCGTCCTTCAGCCCCACCCGCAGCGGATGAAAGCTGCCATCCGCCACATGGCTGGGCGCGAAGCCCAGGACGTAGCCGCTCTCCGGTTCCGTCGGTTTGCGGAAGGCGGCACCGAAGTCGCTCCCGGATGGGGCGCTCCAGCCGCCGGTTCCACGCGCCAACTCCCTTAGCACCGCCGGACTCGGGGGCGCCACATCCAGGGCGTCGATCGCCACTCCCGAACGAATTGCCGAATCAATCAGGTCCGCTTCTTCGCGGGCGGCGCCGCCCGTCGCGAAGAACCCTGGCGACATAAGAACAATGCTGCGCGGCGCGGGCAGAGCGGCCATCCTGCGCACCAAAGAATTCAAGACCGCGAACTGAGGCTCTTCCTCGTCTGCTGCCGTGCAAGCCGGAACCGGCTGGAACTCCAGCCGCGCGAGGGCTTCCTGTAACTTCGCCCGGCTGTCGGTAAAATCGAGAAAAACCCGGCATGAGGTGGTGAAGATTCCTATACGATCGCCAGGTTGCGGGCTGTCAATTTGCCGGGCCGCCGCGACCCGGAGCCGCGTGAGTGCGCCCAGATCGCGGATTTCAAGGTCGTCGAAAACCCAGGCAACCAGATGTGCCGCGCCCGCTTGCGGCTTTACCACCGAGAAGCTCACGATCTCGCCTGGCTTTTCTTTGTCGAAAAGCTGAAAGTCTTCTTTCCGCAGGCCGGTCACTGCGTGTCCGTCGTGATCGCGGACCACCACGGACACCATCACCAGATCGGCTCCCGGTTTCGACGTGACTTTACCGCCGGAAGTCGACTGCGCCACCAGCAGGCCCGCCGGGATCGACAGTCCGGCGACAAGCAAGTACGCCGGCACTTTGGCGCGCCGCAAAAACCCGGAGTTGCCCTTCACGCTCGCCTCCTGACCGGGAAGCCCGCTGGCCGCATAGCCTGAATGTATTGTATGGCCGTTCTCTGACTTACGGGACCGCCACCGTATGAATCTTCATGGTGTTGGTGGCGCGGGAAGCCTGCGGCTGATCGCCGGCCACGAACAGGATGTGCTGGCCCGGCGTCACCCGTCCTCGTTCCAGCAGTGTCTGGTCCATCGACGCCAGCATCTCGTCCACGGTATGGAGTTCGGGAGTCACTACCGGGGTGATGGCATACCAGATGGAGAGCCGCCGGGCGACCCCGTCCGTGGTGGTGAAAGAGAACACCGGCACCGGCGGACGTCGGCTGGCGATCAGGTGCGCGCTGGAGCCGGATACCGTAAACACCGCGATGGCCTTCACTCCGGCCATCCCCGCCACCCGGCAGGCCGCGTCGGCGACGATCTCGCGAAGCTCCGGGTGAGCGGTCTCCAACAACGGCAGCGAGGATAGCATCGCGTGCTGTTCGGTGGCGCAGGCAATCTCCGACATGGTTCGTACCGCCTCCACCGGATAGCGTCCCGTGGCGGTTTCCGCCGAGAGCATGATGGCGTCGGTTCCGTCATAGACGGCATTGGCCACGTCGCTCACTTCGGCGCGCGTAGGCACCGCCGATTCGATCATCGACTCAAGCATCTGCGTCGCTGTGATGACAAACCGGCCGCACTTACGAGCCTTCTCGATAATGCCCTTCTGAATGTGCGGCACATGTTCCAGCGCCACCTCTACGCCCAGATCGCCGCGCGCCACCATTACGCCGTCAGAAACGTGCAGAATCTCGTCGATGCGCCCCCACGCTTCGGGTTTTTCGATCTTGGCTACGATCGGAGCGTCGCTGCCTTTCGCCTCCATGTGTCGGCGCAGGCGGATGACGTCGGCCGCGCGCCGCACAAACGACAACGCCACCATGTCCACGCCCTGCTCGAGCCCGAAATCAAGGTCGGCGAAGTCCTTCGGCGTCATGGACGGCGCGCTCACCGTGGTGCCAGGCAGGTTAATACCCTTGCGATCGGAGATCATGCCGCCGCGCACCACCTGGCACTGCGCCTCCGTCCCATTGGATCGAATCACCGCCAGTTCCACGGCCCCGTCGGCTATCAGAACACGGTCGCCCCCCCGGACATCTCTGGCAAACTCGGCGTAGGTGGTGCAGGCCATCAGCCCGTTGCCGGGAACCTCCTCCACGGTGATGGTAAAAGTTTCGCCCGCGATAAGACGCACGGGGCCTTCCGGAAACGTGCCCAGGCGAATCTTGGGACCCTGCAGGTCCAATAGAATGGCGGTGTGCGTACCCGCCTCCGCGGCGGCTTCTCGGATGGTGCGAATCAGCGGACCTCCGGTCTGCTGAATCCCGTGCGATGCGTTCAGACGGAACACGTCCACGCCGGTCTGAATCAGGGTCCGGATCACCTCCGGCGAACTTGAAGCGGGTCCCAGAGTGGCCACGATCCTGGTGCGACGATGGTCATGGTTCTGCCCCACCGGGTGCGCTATTGCGGGTCGGGGATTTGGCGGGGGTGTGGCCATAATTCAGGTCGCCAGCACTTCCGCGAGGGCCAGCATCTCATTGTCGAGCGTTTTGCGGCGTGCCGCCACTTCGCTGAGTTCGACCGTCGCCAGTTCCGCGCCCTTCAACCCCACCAGCACGCCGTAGTGCCCCTCGGCGATGCAATCAACCGCCGCGGCCCCAAACCTTGTCGCCAGCATGCGGTCGGCGTAGGTGGGTTCGCTGCCCCGCTGCACGTAGCCCAGCGTCGTGCTGCGCAGGTCGAATCCCATGCGCTCGCGATGTTCGGCAAAGTACTCGGTGAGTTTCGCCGCATTGTACGTCGCGCCCTGCGCCACCACAATCAGCGCGTGTGCTTTGCCTCGCTCCCAGGCCTCGCGGATCTGCAGCGCCACGTCCTCCGGATCGGTTTTCCTCTCTGGAAGGACTACCGCCTCTGCCCCGCCCGCGATAGCCGACATGAGAGCGAGGTATCCGCAATCGCGTCCCATCACCTCAATCAGAAATGCCCGGCGGTGCGAGGAGGCAGTGGTCTTAAGGCGGTCGATCGCTTCCAGGGCCACGTTGAGCGCGGTGTCCACTCCGATGGTCATATCCGTGCCATACACATCGTTGTCGATGGTGGAAGGGATTCCTACAACCGGGAAGCCGATGGAAGAAAGCGCGTGCCCTCCAGCCTGGGTGCCGTGGCCGCCAATCACGATGAGCGCCTGAATGCGTTCCGTGCGAAGCCGGTCGAGAGCGCGCTCGCGCGCCTCACGCGTGTCGAACTCGGGGGACCGTGCGCTGCCCAGAATGGTGCCGCCGCGCTGCATGATCTCCCCAACATCGCGCGACCCCAGCGAGCGCACATCGCCCTGCAGCAAACCGCCGAACCCATGCCGGAAACCCGCCACTTCCCAGCCCCTGCTCACAGCCATGCGGACCACGGCGCGAATGGCGGCGTTCATGCCCGGCGCGTCGCCTCCACTCGTCAGAACCGCGATCCGTTTCATGTTTCAGATCCTCATCCACGCACACGCCGATTGTCTTCGCTGTTCTACGTGGCGCTTGCGCGTGGTTACGCGCATCACGGCCGGACTCGCCGCAGGGTAGGAGGTTCTCCTCGCCACGACAGTGTGGCGTGCTCCAGCGCTGAATGGTTCCCATTTTACCCGATTCGCGGGCCGCCATCCGTTCGTAGCAGGACTCAGCATAATGTTTTTGTATGAAACCGCTGCTGATCCAGATGGACGAGCCGGCGCTGGCTGCCTCGAACCGCGTTGCGGATCCGGGCAAGCGCAAGAGATCGGAGTTCGTCCGGCCCGTCGCGGAGATCACCACCACCATCAGGGCGATTCCAGTGGAGGTGCGGGTGGGACGGCGAGAGGAACCGACGGCGGCCTGCGTCGCGAACCCGGATGGTATCCGCATAGCGGCACGACCGTGGCTCGACAAACGGGCCGGTGCGCTGGCGCCGTCGAGATACAGGGGGGTAAAGCGCTCTTGGATACGCGCTGGGCTGGGACGAGCAGATCGAACTCAGTGGCCGTTGGGGCGGTTGAAGACGGCGTCGGCGAACCGATCCATCTTCTCGGCGAGCAGTCCAACGGTTTGCGCAGTCTGATTGTTCGTTTCGATGACCCGCAACAGCAACTTTTCCGCATGGTCCATGCGCTCTTTCGAAGCGGCGGTCTCCCGCTCCAGCACTTCGATGCGCTGCGCGTGCGTCATGTCCTCAGTGTAACGCGGCTCAGCGACAACCAGAACGGCCTCCGTAAGATGGCCAACGATCCAACGCCGCGTTTCAACGTCATGACCGCCGGCCCCCAGCCTGTGCTATTCTGAATGCGTACATAAACAGGATTAAGATAAAGACGAGGAGTACCGATCCGAGAATGGCACTGGCGGCTGATCTGAAAACGAAAGTTATCGCGCAGTACAGGCAGCACAAGAATGACAGCGGCTCGCCAGAAGTTCAGGTAGCGATCCTCAGCCAGAGGATTCTTCAGCTCACGGAGCATTTCAAAACGCACAAGAAAGACCATCATTCCCGCAGGGGACTTCTCTCGATGGTTGCTCGACGGCGCCGTTTGCTGGACTATCTGAAGACCAGAACTCCGGAGAGGTACAAGGCCCTGATTCAGAGTCTCGGTATCCGCCGCTAGCGGAAGCCCGAGGCCAGGTGGCCGCGCGTCCTGGTGGACGCGATTACCGCACGTCAGCCACTCCCAAGTCTCCCTCTTAATCGCAGACGGCGCTCGCCGAAAAGGCGGAAGCGCCCAGGTTAAAGGAAACCCTGATGGTGCACACAGTTGAAATCGACCTTGACGGTCGTAAGCTCTCCCTTGAAACAGGAAAAATTGCAAAGCAAGCTAACGGCGCGGTAGTGGTGCGTTCCGGGGACTCGGTAGTTCTCGTCACCGCCTGCGTGGCGGACGAACCCAAGCCCGGCGCCAGCTTCTTCCCGCTCACGGTAGATTACCGCGAGTACACATATGCCGCGGGAAAAATTCCCGGCGGCTTCATCAAACGCGAGGGCCGTCCTTCCGAGAAAGAGATTCTGACCAGCCGGATGATTGACCGGCCCATTCGTCCTCTGTTCCCGGAAGGCTTCTCCTACGAAACACAAGTCATCGGCATGGTGCTCTCGGCCGATCCGGAGCGTGACCCGGCCACTCTGGCCATTGTGGGCGCCGCGGCGGCGCTGGCCATTTCCGATATTCCGTTCCACCATGTGCTGGGCGCGGTCCGCGTCGGCCTGATCGACGGCAAACACGTGGCCAATCCCGGCTACAACGAGAGCCGCGAGTCGAAGATCAATATCACCGTTGCCGGCTCGGAAGAGGGCATTGTGATGGTGGAAGCGGGCGCCAATCACGCCAGCGAAGCCGAAGTTATCGCCGCCATTGAATACGGTCACGAGTGCTGCCGCAAGGTCGCCAAAGGTATCCGCGAGCTGATGGCGAAAGCGGGCAAGGCGAAGCGGGAATTCACGCCAGCCGCGGTAAACGAAGAGCTTCTCGGCCAGGTCTCCAAAAGCATTCGCGCGGAACTGACCGACGCGATGGATACCGCGAAGCACTCCAAGGAAGAAAGTCACCACCTTGTGAGTGCCGCGAAGAAGAAGGTTGTGGAGGCGGCCGCGGACGAGCAGAAGGCGGAAACGGGCCAGGTGTTCGGCATTCTGAAAGAGCGGATTTTCCGCGAGCAGATGCTGGACAAGCACCGCCGTCCGGACAACCGCAAGTTCGATGAGATCCGCAATATCTCCATCGAAGTGGGCGTGCTTCCGCGCGTGCACGGATCGGCGCTCTTTACTCGTGGCGAAACACAGTCGCTGGTAAGTACCACGCTGGGCACCAAGGAAGACGAACAGCGCCTGGAAATGTTCGACCCCGGCGTTACCAACAAGCGCTTTATGCTGCACTACAACTTCCCGCCGTTCAGCGTCGGCGAAGTTGGGTTCATGCGCGGTCCGGGCCGCCGGGAAATCGGCCATGGCGCGCTGGCGGAGCGTTCCATTCTCGCCGTTCTGCCTGACGAGAAGGCTTTTCCCTATACCCTGCGCGTTGTGAGCGACACTCTGGAATCCAACGGCAGCAGCTCCATGGCTACCGTCTGCGGCGCCACGCTGTCCCTGATGGATGCGGGCGTGCCGATCACCGCTCCAATTGCCGGTATCGCCATGGGATTGGTGATGGAGGGCGACAAGTACGCCATCCTCACCGATATCGCCGGGGCCGAGGACCACTACGGTGACATGGACTTCAAGGTTGCCGGGTCGCGTGATGGAATCACCGGTCTGCAGATGGACATCAAGGTGCCGCGCGTTTCCACAAAGATCCTCGCGGAAGCGCTCGAACAGGCCCGCAAGGCGCGTCTGTTTATTCTCGACAAGATCGTGGCGGTCATCGACAAACCGCGCGCGGAAATGTCGCCCTATGCGCCGCGCATCTACACCGTCATGATCCCGGTGGACAAGATTCGCGAGTTGATCGGTCCCGGCGGCAAGATGATCCGCAGCATCGTGGACGAAACCGGAGCAAAAATCGACGTGTCCGACGACGGCACGGTGAATATTTTCGCCTCCGACGGCGAGTCCGCCAGAAAGGCCATCCAGCGCGTCACCGATATTGGCGCGGTGGCCGAGGTGGGCAAGACGTATCTCGGCAAAGTGGTTCGCCTCGCCGAATTCGGCGCTTTCGTGGAAATCTTCCCCGGAACCGACGGCCTGTTGCACATCAGCGAAATCTCGGAGAACCGTATCAAGCAGGTTCGCGACGAGCTGAAGGAAGGCGACCAGATCCTGGTAAAGGTTCTGGCGACCGAAGGCAACAAGATCAAGCTCAGCCGCAAAGCGGTGCTTCGCGAGCAGCGCGAAAAACTGAACACCGTCAAAGCGTAAACACCCGTTCGAGCACCGGGGCGGTTGATTTTCAAGCGTCCGCCCCGGCGCCGCGAAACGACTGGCGCCGCGCGCCCTTTCCGCCCATTGAGTGTCCGCCTGAGGTCCATCCCCCGTCGACGCCAAACTCGGCACGAGCGTTTTTCGCGTCGATCCAAAAACATCCTTACGCCATGCAATCGCTTTCGCCTCGAGGATCATCGAAACCCCAGTGGTGCGAATTCCGATTGATGACAATAGAGGTTTATGCCAAGTCAGACGCGGCAGGCTCGTGGCCTGCTCTACACTGCTACTGCCCTCTTTCTCTTGAGCGCGTTCCTGCAGGGCTGCGATGCCTCCGGCGAGAAGACCGCCCCTCCGCCGCCGCTGGTCACCGTCATGGAAGTCCAGCCGCGCGACGTCCCCATCTTTTCCGATTTCGCCGCCCAAACCTACGCCCGCAACATGGTGGACGTTCGCAGCCGGGTGAGCGGTTATGTCGACCGCTGGCTCTTCCAGCCAGGCGCCGAAGTGGCCGCCGATCAGGTTCTTTACGTGCTCGATCTGCGCCCGTTTGAAGCGGCCGTGGAACAGGCGCGGGGCAACCTGAGCCAAACCGAGGCCGACCTCGATTTCGCGCGAAAACAGGTTTCGCTGTTGCAGGCGCAAGCCAGTCTGGCAACGGCCGAGGCAAACCTGATAAAAGCACAACAGGATGAGGAGCGGCTGAAACCGTTGGTGCAGGCCGACGCCGCATCCCAGCAGGATCTGGACGCCGCCGTCGCCGCGTTGCGCGCCGCCGAAGAAACCGTGAAGGCCAACAAGGCCAACGTCGATCAAACCGCGCTCACCACCAGAACCCAGATTGCATCCACCGAAGGCAAGGTGGAAGCGAACAAAGGCGCCCTGAAGAACGCCGAACTGAATCTCGAGTACGGCACCATCCGCGCGCCCATTGGCGGACGCATCGGCGATACCCTGGTCCCTGTGGGCGGGTTGGTGTCTCCCACGGCAGCGCAGCCGCTCACCACCATAGTCCCGCTCGATCCCATCTGGGTTCGCTTCCAGGTAACCGAATCGGAATACCTCGCGTGGGCCAAACGCGGCCAGAAATCGCCCGTAGGAGAGCTCACCTTGATTCTCGCCGACGGCTCCGAATTCCCTTCGAAGGGCCGCATCGTCGACACGCTCAATCAGGTGGACCCGAAAACCGGCACGCTCGAGCTCCAGGCCAGCTTCCCGAATCCTCGCCATACCCTGCTGCCCGGCCAGTTCGGCCGCATCCGCGTGCAAGTGGATGACCGCAGGAACGCCATCGTGATCCCACAAAAAGCGGTTCAGCAGCTCCAGAGCATGCAGACTGTGTATACGGTCAGCGCGGACGGCAAGGCGGAGGTGCGCCCCATCGTCACCGGCAATCGCGCGGGCGAGCTGTGGATCGTCGAGCAGGGCCTGCAGCCCGGTGAACGCATCATCGTGGAAGGGCAGTTACGGGTGCGGCCCGGCGCTCCCGTGCAGTCGCAGCCATATCGCGAGCCGAAGTCGGGGAGTTGACCCATGGCGCATTTTTTTATCGATCACCCCGTCTTCGCGATGGTGATTGCCATCGTGATGGTCATCCTCGGCGCGGTGGCCATTCCCAATCTTCCCGTCGCGGCGTATCCGGAAGTGGTGCCGCCGGTGGTGCAGATCACCACGAACTTTCTCGGCGGCAACGCGCAAGACCTCGAGAAGACCGTGGCCCAGCCAATCGAAGAGCAACTGGTCGGTCTCGACGGGATGCTCTATTATCTTTCCTCCAGCGCCAACGATGGCTCGCTGACCATTCAGGTGACGTTCAAACTCGGAACCAATCCCGACACCGCTACGGTGCAGACGCAGAACCGCGTGAACGTGGCCCTGCCGCGCCTGCCTCCGGAAGTGCAGCAGCAGGGAGTCACCGTGAAGAAGGTTTCCAGCGCTTTTCTGGTGGCCATCAGCCTGTTCTCCAAAGATAACCGGTACGACTCGTTGTTCCTCACCAACTACGCGCAGATCAACCTGGTGAATCAGATTGGCAGTCTCGAAGGCGTCGGCGAATCGCGCCTCACCTCAAATCAGGTCTATTCGATGCGTGTCTGGGTGAACCCGGATAAGATGGCCAAGCTGGGCATCACCGCCAGCGACATCAGCGCCGCCATCCAGGCGCAGAATCGTCAAAATCCCGCTGGCGCCTTCGGACAACCGCCCGCTCCGCCGGGAACCGATTTCCAGTACTCGGTGAACGCTCCCGGCCGGCTGGCGGACCCGCGCCAGTTCGAGGACATTGTGCTGCGCGCCCAACCCGACACCTCTCTGCTGCGCCTGGGCGACATTGGCCACGTGGAACTCGGAGCGCAGACGTACAGCGGTTTTAATCGCGTGGATGGACGCCCGGCAGGCAACGTGATCGTGTTCCTGTCGCCGGGTGCGAATGCGGTGGAGACGACGAAACGCGTACGCCGTTATCTGGATCAAATCAAACCCGGCTTCCCGGCGGGCATGGACTATATCATTTCCTACAACTCCACCATGTTCGTGAACGCCGCCATCAAGGACGTGATGACCACGCTCTTTGAGGCCATCGGGCTGGTGATTCTGGTGGTGTTCATTTTTTTGCAAAGCTGGCGCGCGACATTGATTCCATTGCTCACGGTTCCGGTTGCCGTGGTGGGCACGCTGGCGCTGTTCCCGCTGCTGGGCTTCTCTATCAATATCACCAGCATGTTCGGGCTGGTCCTCTCCATCGGCATCGTGGTGGACGACGCCATCGTGGTGGTGGAAGCGGTGCAGCGTCACATCGACGAGGGCATGCGGCCGCACGAGGCCACCATTCAGGCGATGAAGGAAGTGCAGGCGCCGGTTACGGCCATCGCGTTTATCCTCGCCGCCGTGTTCATCCCGGTGGCGTTTCTGGGCGGCATCAGCGGACAGATCTACCGGCAGTTCGCCCTCACCATCGCGGCCTCGGTGCTGCTTTCCGCTTTCAACGCGCTCTCTCTCAGCCCGGCGCTGAGCGCCATGATTCTGCGGCCGAAGCGCCAGACACGCGGACCGCTCGATCATGCCTTCGGGGCGTTCAACCGCGCCTTCGGCTGGGCCACGGGCCGTTATCTGGGTGGTGTCGGAACGCTGATCCGGAAGCCGGTATTGGCGCTGATTGGTCTCTTTTGTTTCTGGGTCGCGGCGGCCGCGCTCTTCCACCACGTGCCTAACGGATTCCTCCCCGATGAGGACCAGGGCGCCGTTTTCATCTCCGTTCGCCTTCCCGATGGCGCTTCCATGCCGCGCACCGACGCGGCCACGCGCAAGGTCGAGGACATTGTCAGCCGCATTCCCGGGGTCGCCGGCACGCTGACCCTCGGCGGCCTCGACATCGCCACGCGCACCAATAATTCGAATGTCGCCACGGTCATCGCCCGGCTGACTCCCTGGGAAGATCGCCACGCGAAAAATCTTCAATTGCCGTCGATTCTTGCCGCCATTCAGAGAGAGTCCGCGAAACTGCCGGAAGCCTTCACCTTCGCCTTCGGCCTGCCGCCGATTCTGGGCCTGAGCACCACCGGCGGTTTCCAGTACATGCTGGAGGATCGTCTGGGCGGCGACGTGCAGGCGCTCGCGCAGACCGCGGACCTGGTGGTGCAAGCGGGCCACCAGTACCCGCAACTGGGAACCATCATCAGCACGTTCCGGCCCGACGTTCCGCAGTACAAGGTAGATGTGGATCTGGCCAAGGTGCAGACGCTGGGCGTTCCCGTCAGCGACGCCTATAACGCGCTGCAGACGTTTCTCGGCGGCCTTTATGTGAACGACTTCAATGCCTTCGGTCACACCTGGCAGGTGCTCGTGCAGGCCGAGCCGGAGTTCCGCAGCGGGCCCGCCGACATCAATCGCTTCTATGTGCGCAGCCATGACGGCGACATGGTGCCGCTGGGCACTCTGGCCACCGCGAAGCTCACCACGGGACCGGATGTGATCTACCGTTACAACCGGTTTCGCAGCGTTCAGTTGCTGGGCACGCCGGCGCCCGGGCACAGCAGCGGCGAAGCCTCCGACGCCATGGAAAAACTTTCGGCCACCGCGCTGCCCGCCGGATACGGCTATGAGTGGACCGGAACTACATATCAGGAGAAGGAAGCGCAGGGCCACGAGGGCGTAATCTTCGGCTTCGCGGCGGTGCTGGTGTTTCTCTGTCTCGCCGCGCTCTACGAGAGCTGGTCCATTCCGCTGGCGGTGTTGCTGGCCGTTCCGCTGGGACTTTTCGGAGCGCTGCTGGCAGTCTGGATGCGCGATTACCCGTACGACATGTACACGCAGATCGGAATCGTGACGCTGATCGGCCTCGCCGCCAAGAACGCCATTCTGATTGTGGAGTACGCGCGCATGAGCCGCGAGGAAGGAATGTCCATCGTGGACGCGGCCATGGAGGCGGCACGCCTGCGGTTGCGGCCTATTTTGATGACCTCCTTCGCGTTCATCCTGGGCGTGGTGCCGCTGGCGCTGGCAATTGGCGCGGGAGCGGCTTCACGGCGCTCGCTGGGAACGGCGGTCTTCGGAGGCATGAACGCGGCCACGCTGCTGGCAATTTTCATCGTGCCCGTGCTGTACGTAGTCATCCAACGCGCCGGAGAGCGGAAGAAGTCATGAGGAGAGCCGCGCGAATGTGGGGCGGGCTCTCAGCCTGCGGCGGCCTCTCAGGCCGCCTGGTCCGCGTTGCACTAGTGCTGCTCTTCGCGTTGTTACTGGCAGGGTGCGCCGTCGGGCCCAACTACAAGCGCCCCGCGGTAGCCGTGCCGGACCAATATCGCGGCGCCGCTGCCGATCCGGCTTCCCTTGCCGACAAGAAGTGGTCCGATCTGTTTCAGGACGACGCGCTCCGGCAACTCGTTGACGCCGCGCTTCAACACAACTTCGATCTCGGCATCGCCTCGGAACGCGTGCTGGAGGCCCGCGCGCAGTTCCACATCACGCGCGCCAACGAGTTCCCGAATCTGAGCGGCCAGGCCGGTTTCACGGCGGCGCGCGAGTCGGGAGCCAGTTCTCTTTTCCCTCTGGCGCCCGGTACGGTTCTGCAGGGCAGCTACACCCAGGTGGGCTTCGCGCTGTCCTGGGAACTGGACCTGTGGGGACGGCTGCGCCGCCTCTCTGAATCGGGCCGGGCGCAGTATCTGGCCACCGAAGAAGGCCGCCGCGGTGTGGTGGTGTCGCTCATCGGCGACGTGATGAACGATTATTTTCTGCTGCGCGAGCGCGATCAGGAACTGGAGATCGCGCAGCGGACCCGCGACATCGCCAGGGACAACCTCCGTCTGGTGGAACTGCGCCACACGCGCGGCGCGGCCACCGGTCTCGACGTGCACCAGGCGGAGCAATTTCTCTACACGGCAACCGCGCAGATGGCCAGTGCGCAGCGCGACATCGCGCAAGCCGAAAACGCCATCAGCCTGCTGGTGGGCAATGCGCCGGGTGAGATTGCGCGCGGCAAGGCGCTGGCCGAACTGGAACCCCCGGCCCACGTCCCGGCGGGGCTGCCGTCGGCGCTGTTGGAACGGCGGCCGGACATCCGCGAGGCCGAGCAGAATCTGATCGCGGCGAACGCGCGCATCGGGGCGGCAAAGGCGATGTATTTCCCGCAGATCACGCTGACCGGGTTTCTGGGCGGCCAAAGCATCGCACTGGAGAAGCTGTTTGAAGGACCGGAGCGGGAGCAGATCATCGCGCCAGCGGCCGTGTTGCCTCTCTTCAACGCCGGCCAGATCCGCGCGGGCGTACGTTATTCGGAAGCGCAGAAGCGCGAGATGGTGATCGCCTATCGGAAGGCCATTTTCACCAGCCTGCGCGAAGTTTCCGACGCGCTGGCGGGCTACACCGGAACCCGCGAGCAGCGCACTCAGGAGGAGTTGCTGGTGAAGGCGCTCGACGAGAGCACGCGCCTCTCGAACCTGCGCTATAAGGGCGGACTCGACAGCTATCTGCAGGTGCTCGATTCGGAGCGCGATCTGTTCCAGGGACAGATCGTCCTCGCGCAACTCCGGCTCTCGGAGATGCAATCGTTCGTGGAGCTGTACCGGGCGCTGGGCGGCGGCTGGCAGTAGTCAGGCGGAGATGAAACCGATCGACCGCTTCCGCGGTCCTGGCGGCGGCCCCATCAGTTTCTGCAGGATGTCGAACACCACCTTGAAGCGCCTATCGTTCTTCTCCCCCATGGCCGCAAGGCCCTCGGCGAGTTCTTTGTGCGTCGCAAGGATCTGCCGAAGCCGGACAAAGGTGCGCATGATGGCGATGCTCACCGCGATCGCACGTTCGCTGTTGAGCAGCGCGGACACCATGGCAACGCCCTGCTCGGTGAAGACGTAGGGAGGGGTTCGGCGCCCGCCGCGTCGGTTTTTTGCCCTTGCAGTTTGCAAGAGCAAACCGTTGGCCTCCTCCGGCGTAAGCTGAAACATGAAATCTTCCGGGAACCGGGCCAGGTTGCGGCGTACCGCCAGGTTAAGATTGCCCGTGGTCACCTCATACAACTCCGCCAGTTGGCTATCGACGATAACCTTGTGCCCACGGATGAGGAGAATCCACCGCTCGATCGCTTCGACCACCACGAGCTTCCGGCTTGCCTGCTTCATCGGATGTGATGTCGATTCTCGCCTGGGATGTTCTCATATTATCGATGCGCTTTGAGGTCGCAAATTGCGACCTCGAAGCCTCGGCGGAGGAATCTCAGCGTACCGAGCTTTCCACCTCGCTCAGCCAGTCCGGCCGCTTCAGCACTTCGCGCGGCCGGCTGCCATCCGGCGGGCCGATGATTCCGTCACGCTGCATCACGTCGAGAATCCGCGCCGCGCGCCCGTAGCCCAGCCGCAGCCGGCGCTGCAGAATGGACGTGGAAGCTTTGCCCATCTCCAGCACCACGCGCACGGCATCCTGGTACACGGGATCTTCGGGGCCTGCGGCCTCGACGTCATCCTCCTCCGCGCCATCCGGAGACGGGGGCGTCAGCAGAAACGTCGGATCGTAGTCGGGTTGCGCCTGCGCCTTCCAGAAATCCACCACCTGGTTGATCTCGGTTTCGGCGACGAACGCGCCGTGCACGCGCACCAGCCGCGACGACCCTGGCGGCAGAAAGAGCATGTCGCCCTTGCCCAGCAGGTGTTCGGCGCCCATGACATCCAGCACCGTGCGCGAATCCACGCGCGTGGCCACCCGGAAGCTGATGCGTGAGGGGAAGTTCGCCTTGATCAGGCCGGTGATCACGTCCACGCTGGGCCGCTGGGTGGCCAGCACCAGGTGCATGCCCACGGCGCGCGCCATCTGCGCCAGCCGTGTCACCGCTTCCTCCACGTTGCCGCGCTCCACCATCATCAAATCCGCCAGCTCGTCGATGATGATCAGAATGTAGGGCAGCGGCCGTAGCTCTTCTTCGGCCAGAAGCGGATCCTCGTCCTCGAAGAGACTGCGCGGCTGGGCCTGCAGTTGCCGCACCTTCTTGTTGAACTGGTCGACGTTGCGCACGCCCTGGGAGGCCAGTAGCTTCAGCCGGCGCTCCATTTCGAACACCGCGTTGCGCAGCGCGTTGGTGGCCTTTTTCGGATCGGTAATCACCGGCGTCAGCAGATGGGGCACGCCCTCATACATCCCCAGCTCCACGCGCTTGGGGTCCACCATAATCATGCGAACTTCGTCGGGAGTGGATTTGAACAGCACCGACATGATCAACGAATTGAGCATGACGCTCTTGCCCGATCCGGTGGACCCGGCAATCAGCAGATGCGGCATTGATTCGAGCGCCGCCACCTTGATGCGTCCACTGATGTCCTTGCCCAGACAAATGGTCAAGCGCGAAGTGGAACTCTGAAACTCGTCCGATTCCAGAATCTGCCGCAGGCTGATGACTTCGCGTTTCGAGTTCGGCACTTCGATGCCCACGGTCGGCTTCCCGGGGATGCGCTCGATCAGAATCGATTCCGCCTGCAATCCCAGACACAGGTCCTCGGAAAGCGATGTAATGCGGCTGTACTTGATGCCCGCCTCGGGCTTGTATTCAAACGTAGTCACCACCGGCCCGGGATTAATCTGCACCACCGTGCCCAGGACATTGAACTCGTCGAAGCGCGATTTGATGCGCGCCGCGATCTCCTTCAGTTCGACTTCGTCATACGGATTGCGCGCCTGCGGCTCATTGAGCAGCGTAGTCGACGGAATTTCGTAGAAGTTCGTGCCGCTGGCTACCGGTCCCGGTTTGCGGGGACGTGGCGCGGGCTCCGGTTCCGCGGCGGCGGGCGTCGCCAGAGCCGGCTCCGGCGCCGGGTATTCGAGGGTGTGAATGGGAATCTCTTCCGGCTCGGGCTCGGCCGCGGGAACGAACTGCTCAATTGGTTCGTAGCGGGATTCCCACGGAGGGAGGTTCGCCGCCGCGGGCGCCGCCTTTTTCGGCTGCCGCCTCGTCTGCTGTTCGTGCTGGCGTTTCTCTTGTCGCCGGGCTTCTCTGTCTTCTTCACGCAGGCGGGCCCGCTCCGCCGCCTTCGCCCGTCGCCGCGCCCACCACGCACCGAACGGCCTGGCCATTCGATGCAGCAGCGCGCTCGGACCCGCCAGCCAGCCTCGCAAGGCGGTCATTGAAAACGTCGACACCAGGTACAGCGACAGAATCAGACAAACACCGGTGAACAGCGCTGTCCCCGTCGGATTCAAGGAGGAAATCAGCCAGTCCGCGAGAAGCGTCCCAATCACCCCGCCGCTGGCGAAAGCGCCATGCCACGGCCGCCAGGACGTCATCAGGCACGCGCCCGTGGAAACGCTCAGCACCAGCAGCGTGGAACCGCCTAACCTGACCCACGCGGCCTCAATCGGCCGGGAACGAATCCACTTCCACGCCAGCGCCCAAATGAGCACGGGAAGGCCGAAAGCCGTCAGCCCAAATAACTGGAAGAGCAGATCCGCAAGATGGGCTCCGGCCGCGCCCGTGAGGTTGTGCGCGCGCACTGCGCCCGCTGCGGTATTCCATGAGGGATCCTGTGGATAATAAGAGACAAGGCTCAGGGCGAGAAAGACGCCCGCGAAAGCACACACGAACGCCGCCGCCTCATTGAGCCTGTTGTGGCGCGTAGGTCCAAGAATCTTCATCCCGCGATTCGCGGGCAGCCAGAGCGAATCCATTATGACAGAAAGCAGGCCGTCCGTGGGGGACCCTGTTGCGCCTCGTTACACCAGCTACACTGGACGTAAGTCCCGTTCGCGAGAGGCTTCCTTGCTTCGCAAAGTCCAACTCATACTGCTTTCTGCCGCTATCCTGTCTGTCGCCGCATGTAGCGAGAAGAAGGTGCCGGTGGCAGTGGGAGGCCCGCCCCCCGTCCCGGTGACCGTTGCCACAGCCGCCAGCGAATCGGTGCCCGTGGAAATCCGCGTGGTCGGCAACGTCGAGCCGTCCTCCACGGTGCAGATTAAATCGCAGGTCGCCGGAGAGCTCACCGGGGTGCATTTCACCGAAGGCCAGAACGTCGAAAAAGGCCAGCTCTTGTTTGAGATCGATGCCCGGCCTTACCAGGAAGCTCTGCGCCAGGCGGAGGCCAACGTCGCCCGCGATCAGGCGCAATTGCAGGAGTCCGAAGCGACGCGGTTGAAAGACATCGCCTCATTGAAGAACGCCGAAGCGGACGCGGACCGTTACACCGCCCTGCAGAAGGAAGGCGTCGTATCCAGGCAGCAGGCCGACGCGTCGCGAACCAGCGCCGAGGTGCTGAAGGAATCCATCCGCGCCGACGAAGCGGCTGTCGACAGCGCCCGCGCGTCCATGAATGCCGACGTTTCCTCGGTGGCCACCGCGAAACTGAATCTGGCGTATTGCCGCATCGAGTCGCCCGTATCGGGCCGCACCGGCAACCTGCTGGTGCAGCCCGGAAATCTGGTGAAGGTGAACGACGTGCCGCTGGTGGTCATCAATCGAATCGCGCCGGTATTCGTCAGCTTCAGCGTTCCCGAGGACCAGCTTTCTGAAGTTCGCGCCCGTTACGCATCAGCAGGCAAACTCGGCGTTGATGTGACGCCCCAGGACGCCCCAGGCCCGCCCGCTCACGGCGTGCTCACGGTAGTCGACAACACCGTGGACACCACCACCGGCACCATCAAGCTGAAAGCGACATTTTCTAACGACGACAATCGACTGTGGCCCGGCCAGTTCGTGAACGTCGTGCTCACTCTGAACACCCAGAAGGATGCCACCGTGATCCCGTCGGAGGCCGTGCAAGCCGGCCAGCAGGGGTCTTTCGTCTATGTGGTGAAACCCGATAAGACCGTGGAGGCGCGCCTTGTAACGGTGGGCCAGACCCTCGAACGCAGGGTTGTCATCGACAAGGGACTGGCCGCCGGCGAGCGCGTCGTCACCGACGGTCAACTGCTGCTCTTCCCCGGCGCGCCCGTCTTTGAGATGCCCGGACAGCCGAAAACGGGAGCGTAATCATGCACCCCTCCAGAATCTTTATCGAACGCCCCATCATGACCACGCTGGCCATGCTGGCGATTCTGGTATTCGGCCTGGTTGCCTTCCGCAGCCTTCCCGTAGCCGCGCTGCCAACGGTCGACTACCCGACCATTCAGGTGAGCGCCGCCCTGCCCGGCGCAAACCCGGAAACCATGGCTTCGGCCGTAGCCACGCCGCTCGAACGCCAGTTCTCCACCATAGCCGGCGTCAAGCAGATGAGCTCGTCGAACACTCAGGGCGCCAGCACCATCACCGTGCAGTTCACCCTGGATCGCAGTATCGATGCCGCTGCCCAGGACATCCAGTCAGCCATCTCCAAAGCGGGCGGATTGCTGCCGCCGAACATGCCTGCGCCGCCCTCCTTTTCGAAAGCGAATCCGGCCGAACAGCCCATCTATTACCTCGTTCTCACCTCCGACACCGTGCCCATGTATACGGTGGATGAGTATGCCGAGACCACCATCGCGCAGCGCTTGTCCATGGTCAGCGGCGTCTCGCAAGTGGAAGTCTTTGGCGCCTCTCCCTACGCCGTGCGTATCCAGGTGGACCCCGATTCGCTCGCCGCGCGGAACATCGGCATCGATGAGGTGCAGCGCGCCGTTCAGCAGAGCAACGTGAATCTTCCCACCGGCAAGCTCTACGGCGCGCGCCAGGCGTTCACGGTGCAATCGAGCGGACAATTGACCACGGCGGCGGCTTACCGTCCGTTGATTGTCGCCTACCGGGGGGGAACGCCCATCCGCCTCGACGAAGTGGGTCAGGTGATCGACAGCGTCAGCGACGACAAACTCGCCAGTTGGTACAACAACAAACGCAGCATTATTATGGGCATCGAGCGACAGCCCGGAACCAACACCGTGGAAGTCGCTAAGAATATCGCAAGCCTGTTGCCCGAACTTCGCCGGGAGATCCCGCCCGCGGTCAAAGTGGAAGTTGCCTTCGACGCCTCCGATTCAATTCGCCGTTCCATTGACGACGTCGAGTGGACTCTCGTCCTGACTGTCTGCCTGGTGGTGATGGTCATCTTCCTGTTCCTCAGGAACCTGTCCGCTACCTTGATCCCCGGCGTCGCCGTTCCGCTGTCCATCATCGGCACTTTCGCCGTCATGTACCTGCTCGGATACAGCCTCAATAATCTCTCGCTCATGGCCCTGACCTTGTCCGTGGGGTTTGTGGTGGACGACGCCATCGTCATGCTCGAAAACATCGTGCGCTACATGGAAATGGGCCATCCGCGCATGGAGGCCGCGCTTCTGGCGTCGAAGGAGATCGGCTTCACGATCATCTCCATGACCATTTCGCTGGTGGCTGTGTTCATTCCCGTGCTCTTCATGGGCGGCATCGTAGGCCGTCTTCTGCACGAGTTCTCCGTCACCATCGCCGTGGCCATCCTGATCTCCGGCTTCGTGTCCCTGAGCCTGACTCCCATGCTGGGCAGCCGTTTTCTGCGGGTGAGCGCCGAGGCGAAACACGGCGCACTCTATCAGGCGCTGGAGAGAGGATTCAACGGCCTGGCCCGCTGGTACGACGCCAGCCTGCGGGTCGCTCTGCGCCATTCCTTCATCACCTTGCTGGTTGCCTTCGCCATGCTGGGCGGCACCTTATATCTCTTCTTCACCATGCCCACCGGTTTCATACCGAGCCAGGACAGTGGATTCATGTTTGGCGTCACCATGGCCGGCCAGGATATTTCGTTCGACGCCATGGCCCAGAAAACGCGCGCCATAGCCGCCATTGCCGGAAACGACCCGAACGTGGCCGACACGGGCGCCTTCGTCCTGGGCGGAAACCAGGGCTTCTTCTTTGTAGGGCTGAAGCCGCGTGACCAGCGCGCGCTCTCGGTGGATCAATACATCGCCGCCATGCGCCCGCGATTGTTCATGGTGCCAGGCATTCTGGCCTTTATGCAGAATCCACCGCCCATCACCGTGAGCGGGCAATTCGCCACCAGCGTCTACAATCTCACGCTCCAGAGCGCCAACCTGCAGGAGATGTACGCGTGGACGCCGCGTATCGTCGCGAAAATGCGCACCCTGCCCGGCTTCACCGATGTCGACAGCGACATGCAGATCAGCTCTCCGCAGGTGCTCGTGGATATCGATCGCGACCGTGCGCTGGCCCTCGGCGTCACGCCGGAGCAGATTCAGGACGCTCTCTACACGGCCTACGGGAACCGCCAGGCATCCACCATCTACACGCCTTCCAACGAATATCAGGTCATCGTGGAGGTGGAACCGAAATTCCAGCGCGATCCCAGCGCCCTTTCGAAGTTATATATTCGCTCCTCGAACGGCCCGCTGGTTCCGTTGGATACTGTTGTCCACACGTCGCGCACCATGGGCCCGCTCAGCATTAATCACTTCGGGCAGTTGCCGGCGGTGACCGTTTCGTTCAACCTCCTGCCGGGATTTTCGCTGGGCCAGGCGGCGGATCAGGTGCACAAGGTGATCGCGGACATGCGCATGCCGCCCACGGTAACCGCGAATTTCCAAGGCACCGTGAAGGAGTTTCAGGAATCGTTTCAGGGCATGTCGATTCTGTTGATCGTCGCCCTCGCGGTCATCTACATCGTCCTGGGAATCCTGTACGAAAGCTTCATTCACCCCATCACCATTCTCTCGGGCCTGCCATCCGCGGTGTTCGGCGCGCTGCTGGCGCTGAAGTTGTTCCACAAGGAGCTCGACCTCTATGCATTCGTCGGTATCGTCATGCTGTTCGGCGTGGTGAAGAAGAACGCCATCATGATGATCGACTTCGCTCTGGAAGCCCAGCGCGTTGACGGCAAGCCCCCAGGCGAAGCCATCTATCAGGGCTGCATGTTGCGCTTCCGGCCTATCATGATGACCACCGTGGCGGCGCTGTTCGGCACCATGCCCATCGCGCTCGGTTACGGCGAAGGCGCCGACGCGCGCCAGCCGCTGGGACTGGCCGTGGTGGGCGGCCTGGTGCTCTCGCAATTCCTCACTCTGTACATCACGCCGGTGATTTATCTCTACCTGGAGCGCTTCCAGAATTTCGTCCGCGGACGCAGTTCGGTGCAGACGCCCGGCGGAGTGCTGGCGCAGGCATAAAGCAGTCGCCGCTACTCCTGGCCGCCAGGTGGACCCATCGCGCGCCGCGGCGCCGGCGGCGCAGCGAAAACGTTGATGACATCCCCGCCGCTGCTGTTGCTCACGGTCAGAGTCACCAGCCCGCTCTCGCTCGCCGGAAGAACGGCGGACATCTCCTCGTCGGACACCACATGACTGGACAAAGCGACGCCGTTGGCCAGAAGCGAGGTGCCGGTTGAACTTTGGAAGCCAGATCCGCTTACAATAATCGTCGATCCGGACGCTACCGCCACACCCGGAACCGCGGTACCCGCCACGGATTCCACTCTGTAGATTCGCGGACCTTCCTTGAAGTAAACCGCCCGATAGCCGCCGGCGGCGCTCGCCTCGCTTCCTGACAGACTGCCAGCGCTCTTGCTGACCATCGACACCCCATACGAACCGGCCTGCATTGGATCGTCGTAATAGACGCTGGTGAGTGGATTGGAGGGACCTGCCGTCAGGGCCGTTCCGCTGAGCTCTACCGAAGTGACATCGTTAAGGTACTGGCCTTGCGTATTCCTGGCGGCTACAAACAAACCGCCATATTGATCGAGATACCCGTCCTGGCTGGGTGAATGGCCGACCGCTCTCCAGGCGCTGGTGCCCGCAAGAAATGAGCTGATAATCTCGTAGCTCTGGTGCGACGGCGAGTCGATGTATGCGATACCTGAGCCGGTGCAGTCGAGGTACGACGCCTCGGTCTCCTCTATGGGCGAGCCTGAGTTTGTCTGTATATGACAGTAAGGGACCACTCTCGTTCGCGCATCGGGCTGAGCGAAGAGTAAAGAAGCGCTGGTCAATGAAACCACTCCGTCACTCGAGTTCTGAGAACTCGATATCTCGCCCGCGTCACCAACGATGGCCAGGGCGTCTACGCCACGCAGATCGTCGCCGGATTGATTCCATGTTGCCAGGTCCCACAAGAACTGGCTTCCTGGCTTCATTTCGTTCAACTGATTGCCGTCGGTGAACAGAATCGCCGCCAACGGATTGTCGGCCTGGTACGATCCGAAATGAGGCGTCGCCAGGAAGATCGCTTTCCTGACCTTCGGGTCCTCCGGTGGTGAGAATGTGCCGGGAGAAGCCTGTTTCCCAGACAAATATGCTCGTACGATTAACCCGCCCATGCTGTGGGCAACCAGATCGACCTCGGCAACGGGCGTGCCATCTGTGTATTTCAGCGCCGCGATGTAACTGCTGAGCTGCCCGGCTAATTGTTCGATGGTAACGTCGCTGCCATAGGCGCAATTGTTGAAATAGGAAACGGTCAAACCATCCGCCTGCAACAATGTCGCGAGCTCGTCAAACGTGTCGGCGGAGGCCACGAGCGTGCTGGCCGTGTCCGAGCAGCTCAACTGAAAGCCGTTGAGCAGAATAACCGGGGGCATCAATAACGCGGCCGGGCGTGACAGCGCCACGGCGTCCACCGTCAACTGAAGCGTCGTTGATATGTTTCGGCCTTCCCGGTCGCGCCCGGTAACTTCAATCGTGTAATCGCCAGGCGGCGTCGCGGGCGGTGTCGTGAGCTTGAGCGCCCCCGGTTCCGCGCCAGACGCAGTCACTACGAGTATGGGGAATTCGAGCGGCGGCGTTGTCCGGGTGGAGGTAATGGACGTCATCGGCGGGACGCCATCGCGCAAAGCTGCCGTGCGCGATTCCCCCGCAACAGCTCGGAACGTTCGGGGAGCGATCGCCTGAGCGAAGCAAGCGCCCACAAATACAACCGTGCAAGCTCTGACGACACGTTTCACGGCAGTTCCTCCCCTCCAGGCGGATATCTGAAACTATACCCCAGCTTCAACCGATGCTGATCGCTCGTGGGGCAGGGCCATGCCCTGCCGCGGCTGCTCGTGGGCAGGATTGCATCCCGCGGCCAATTTTCAATAGGCCTCCTCGCAATCACCAAAACTGAAACCTCGTTGACATCTCGTTGAAACGTTCGTCATGTAGCGTTCGCATTGTAAAGGCAAATGCGACGTATCGTCATCGTTTATTTCGACGCGGGTGGCGGACACCGGGCGGCCGCTCGCGCGCTGATGGATAGCATTCGCCAGCAGGGCTATCCATGGCAGGTCGTCGCCCTCAATCTTGACGATGTCCTCGAGCCCATAGATCCCATTCATCGCGCCACCGGCGTCCGCGGCGGTGAGTTGTACAACCGTGCCCTGCGCATGGGCTGGACTGCCGGATCGGCGCACGTCCTTCCGGTCATGCACGGCGTCATACGCATGCTGCACTCCAGCCAGCTCCGGCTCCTGCGGGATTGCTGGCAGCGCCTCCAGCCAGACCTCGTCGTTTCCGTCGTCCCGCACTTCAATCGCGCGTTGTTCGAAAGCCTGCGCGCGGAGGCCCCGGGCACTCCCTTCGTCACCGTCATAACAGACCTCGCCGATTACCCGCCGCATTTCTGGTTCGAATCGCAGGACCAGGATTTCATCTGCGGCTCGGAGCAGGCCGGACAGCAGGCGCGCGCCCTCGGCGTCGGCCCCGGCCGCATCTGGCGCGTGTCCGGCATGGTCCTTCACCCGCGGTTTTATGACCCAATCCAGGCTGACCGGGCGTCCGAACGCCGCAAGCTCGGGCTGCATCCCGCGCTTCCCGCGGGCCTGGTGCTGTTTGGCGGCTATGGATCGCATTTGATGCTGGAGATCGCCCGCCGGCTCGCGGCGTCCCCCCGCCGCATCCAACTGGTGTTCCTGTGCGGACGAAATCAGGCGCTGGCGAAGCGGTTGCGCGCCCTCGATCTGCCCTTCCCTGCCCATGTGGAGGGGTTCACCGAAGATGTGGTCCGCTTTATGTGGCTCAGCGATTTCTTTATCGGCAAGCCCGGACCCGGCTCGGTCAGCGAGGCCCTGGCGATGCGCCTCCCCGTGATCGTGCACGCCGGAGCCCGGACGCTGGCCCAGGAGCGCTACAACATCGAGTGGATCCGGCAGCAGGGCGTCGGCATCCCGGTCCGGTCCGTGCGCGCCGTGCCGCGCGCCCTGGATGAACTTCTTCGGCCGGTAGTGCGCCGGCGTATGCTGCGCAACATAGCCCGGCTGAACAACCGGGCCGTCTTCGAGGTGCCCGAAATCCTGCGCCGTATTCTCTCCGAGCGCGCCGGCGCTCCCAAAACACTTCCACTGCGAGATGTTTCATCGAAATTTGACACGTGTGACATCGCCGTTTAAGCATTGTCGCCGCATCCTTGGGCATGCGGACAACTGTGGGTCCAATCCTTTTCGAGAACAAATCCTCCCTGCCAGGATTTCGAACCGTTGTCTCACTCCATGGCCATACCCTCTACTCGCGCGAGAATCTGGGTTTTGTAAGAGTACTCGCCCGGAAGGTCCCGTTAATTCGTATGGCCCTCAAGCGCGGCGCCGAACGATACCGCCGCGTGCACGGAACGGACCTCGACGTGACCAGAGCCTGGTGGACTCCTCCGCTTGCGCCCTACGGCGCATGGCGTCTCGAAGCCGATCACATCGCCAGCCATTTCGGAGCGCGTGCATTAGTGTCGCTCAGCGACCATGATGATATCGAGGCCGGCGTCACCCTGCGTGTTCTGGAGGAGTGTTCGGCGGTGCCCATATCCGTGGAATGGACCGTTCCCTTCGGCGGCACCTTCTTCCATATCGGCGTACATAATCTGCCTCCGGAAAAGGCCCGCGGCCTCATGGCCGGGTTGACCGCATTCACGGCGGGCCCAAACGAGGAGGCGCTGGACGGCCTGTTTGCCACTCTGGACGCGAACCGCGATGTCCTCATCGTCTTTAACCACCCCTGCTGGGACGAGTGCGAAGTGGGCCGCGCGCGCCACATGGCCGCCGCGCGTCACTTCGTCAGGGACTACGGCCGTTTCCTGCACGCCCTCGAGATTAACGGTCTGCGGCCGTGGTCGGAGAATCGCATGGCCATCGATTTCGCCGCGGCGTGCGGCAAACCGGTCATCTCCGGTGGAGACCGCCACGCTCTCGAGCCCAATACCATCCTCAATCTCACCAACGCGGAAACGTTCGAAGCATTCGTCGAAGAGGTGCGCGCCGGCCACAGCCAGGTGCTGGTCACCACCCAGTACACGGAACCGTTCGCGTTGCGCATTCTGCACAACATCGAGCAAATCCTGGCCGATCACGAAGGCCACGGAATGGGCTGGCGCCGCTGGACCGACCGCGTCTTTTACGCGTGCGATGACGGCGTGGTGCGTTCGCTGAGTGAACTGTGGGGTAACAACGGGCCCATCGCGGTTAAAACGTTCGTGCGGGGGGTCCAGATTCTGCACGCGCCTCCTCTTCGTGGGGCCTTTCGAACCATGTTGGGAGGGCGCCGCGGAGTGGCGCTTTGAAACCGGCTGTCGCGTTCTTCACCGACAGCTTCCATGAAGCCAACGGCGTAGCTCTCACCAGTCGCCAGTTCGATCGCTTCGCGCACTCGCGCGGGCTTCCGTTCTTTTCGGTCCATGCCGGACCGGTTACCAGGCACGAGCGGGACGGCGCCTACGAATCGTATGAAATCGCCAACAGCCGAGCCACCCTCCGGCTCGAGCACGATCTTTTTTTCGACATCCCATTTCTGCGTCATCGCCGCCGTCTGGTGGACGCCCTCCGTGAGTTTCGCCCGGATCTTGTGCACGTCACCGGGCCCGGTCATTTAGGAATTCTGGGCGCCATCGCCGCGCACGACCTCGGCGTACCGCTGGTAGCCTCCTGGCACACCAACGTTCACGAATTCGCCGCGCGGCGGTTGGCGAATATGCTGCGCCGGTGGCCAGCGGCCTTGCGAACGGGTCTGCCGGCGCTGGCCGAACGGAAAACACTCGATCTCATCCTCTTGTTCTACCGTCTGGCGCGCATGCTGTTCGCTCCGAATCCTGAACTCGTGGATTTGCTGAAGAGCCGCACCGGCCGGCCCACGCACCTCATGGTTCGGGGAGTGGATACAACGCTGTTCTCGCCCGCTCGCCGCGCGCGCGAGCATGACGAAATCGTCCTTGGGTACGTCGGCCGGCTATCCGCCGAAAAAAATGTGCGTTTGTTGGCCGAACTCGAAAAGCTGCTTACGGAGGAAGGCATTGCGAACTACCGTTTTCTGGTCGTTGGTGAAGGCAGCGAACGGGCGTGGCTCCGCAAGAACCTGCGCCGCGCCGGCCTGCCGGGGCTCCTGCGCGGCCTGCCGCTTGCCGAGGCCTACGCCCAGATGGATGTTTTCGTCTTTCCGTCCGAGACGGACACTTACGGCAACGTGACCACCGAAGCGCTCGCGTCCGGCGTGCCCGCGATCGTCAGTACGCGCGGCGGACCGAAATTCCTGGTCCGCGAAGGCCTCGACGGGTTTGTCGCGGACGGTGTCGCCGGGTTTGCGCGGGCGGTCGGGGCGCTCTATCGCGATCGCGAGCTGCTCGCGCGTATGAAGCGGAATGCGCGCGAATCTGCCGAGCGAAAGTCCTGGCCGGCCGTCTTCGAGAGCATCTACGATAACTACGAACGCGGCTTTGCCACCGGAGTTCTCTCCGGGGCGGCCGTTCACAATGTGGCATCGGTCACTCTGAAAGCGTACTGATCGCCGGCTTGCTCAGCCCCCGCTCCACACCATCGCAAGATGGTCCCGGTCAGCCGTGTTCCGGTCGTCTCGATACACCGTGCCCTGTCCGTCCCAGCGCTCCGCCCCGCCGGCGGGCCAACTGGTCACCATGATGTTGGTAATGTCGGCCAGCCCCGGCTTCACATCGGTAATCCACACTGCCCCGAACGCCTCCCGAAACGAAGCCAGGACGTTTCTCGCGAACGCGGATTCCACGTCGCGATCCATCACCGCGTTCAGCGCCACGCGGTCCGATACGGCGCGCGCGTCCCGGAAGAACTCCACGGTCACCAGCTCATCCGGTATGCCCCGCCCGAAATAGGCGTCAATGAGCGTGAAACCGTAGCGCTGGCCGTCCCGCTTGAGCCTGCGCACCGCATAACGCGCCGAGAGAGGCAGGAAACGAACCTTCGCGGATAGCCGCTGCCGCAAAAACTCACTCTCGGCGATCCCCTTCACCGCCGGATCCACATCCACGGCGTCAATCCGCCGCACCCACGAAAACGCCGCGGCGTCGCGCGGAAACGTGAACCCCGCCGAGCCAATCACCAGCACGGTCTCCGCCCGCGTATCCTCCAGCGCCTTATCCGCTGCCCGCACATATGCGAAAGAGGTCTCGCCGGTGTCGGCATACACGCCCGAAGACCGGCTACCGCTCATGATCAGCGTGCGGGCCGCCCGGCCGCTGTCGGTCACTTCACTGACAATGCGGATGGATTGATACGGGCTGTCGAAGGAAAATCCCTGCTGCCCCCGCCAGACAATCCAATTCGCCCCGGCCACCACAACCAGCGCCGCGCTTCCGAAACCCAGCGCTCGGAGCGCCCGAGGGTGCCCGAGGGCCATAATGCAAGCACCGCCCGCCATCAGGCTGCAAACCACGAAAGTGGAGTGCGCCACCCCGAGCCAGGGGAACAGCCACACTGGCGTCACCACGCCGCCCGCTACGGAGCCAACCGTGGAAAAGAACAGCACCTGCCCCGAAGCCTTGCCCGCTTTCCCCTCCACGTTGGTCAGCTCCGCCAGCATGGGCACAGTCTGTGACGCCAGATAGATGGGGACCAGAAAAAGCAGCGAAGCCGACGCGCCGATGGCCAGCGGAAGCGTCAGACCAAGGTCCAGCGCCTTTTCGATAGTAGCCGCTTCCAGCGGAAACGCCACTACGCCGTATATCACCGCGGCAATCAGCAGATTCCGTGTAAGCGCGTTTCGCGTGCGCGTCTTGTCCCAGCGTGCCGACAGCGCGCCTCCGCGCCAGTATCCCGCGCTCAACGCCAGCAGCACCACGCCCAGCATCACGCCAGTGAGGGTAATGCTGGAGCCAACCACGGGGATGGCCAGGCGGATCGCGATCACCTCCACGGCGAGCGTCGAGAACCCCTCAATCAACGCCACTGTCCATGGCAGTACAAAATTACTCCGAGCGAAGGAACCGGATGTCTGCACACTCACATTGTCTCCGCAAGCGGGTGTATGTTGAGTAACATGCGCCGCATGTTGCTAACAGGAATCTTCATTCTTGCCATCGCTCTGGCCGCGTTTCCGGCCGCGCCTGCCACCGTCGACGACGCCCGCAAGTTCATGGAAAACGTCGAGTCCACTCTCGACAAGCTCTCCGTCACCGATAACCGGGCAGCGTGGGTTAAGGACACCTACATCACCGACGACACCGAGATCCTTTCCGCTCAGGCCGACGAGGACTACATCCGCCAGACAGTCGACTTCGTGCATCAATCGGAGCCCTTCACTTCACTGCAACTGCCGCCCGAGCTTGCGCGCAAGTTCGAGCTGCTGAAGCTGTCGCTGACGGTCGCCGCGCCATCGGACCCGGCGAAGGCCGCCGAGTTGACTCGGATCACCTCGGGCATGGAGGGAACGTACGGCAAAGGCAAATACTGCCCGCCCGGCGGCGGCAAATGTCTGGATCTCGAAGAGCTCAGCGCCATCCTGCGCACCAGCCGGGACGCCGGCGAGTTGAAGAAGGTATGGATCGGCTGGCACGCCATTGCCCCGCCAATGCGCAAACCGTTCGAGCGATATGTGGAACTGGCCAACGAAGGCGCCCGCGAGATCGGGTTTGCCGACACCGGCGCCATGTGGCGGGCCAACTACGACATGCCCCCGGACCAGTTCGCCGCTGAAACCGACCGTCTCTGGAATCAGGTGCGTCCCCTCTATCTGGCTCTGCATGCTTATGTGCGCGCCCGGTTGCATCAGAAATATGGAGACGCGCAGCCGGCCACTGGACCCATTCGCGCCGACCTTCTGGGCGACATGTGGGCGCAGGAGTGGGACAACATCTACCCGCTGGTGGCTCCCGCCGATGCCGACCCCGGTTACGATTTGACAAAAATTCTGGAAACGCGCAAGACGGAGCCAAAGCAGATGGCTACCTATGCCGAGCACTTCTTCACCTCGCTCGGCTTCGCTCCTCTGCCGCCAACATTCTGGGAACGTTCGATGTTCGTGCGGCCCCGCGACCGCGACGTGGTGTGCCACGCCAGCGCGTGGGATATCGACGGGAAAGACGATCTTCGCGTGAAGGTCTGCCTCGAGCCCACTGGCGAGGACCTCATCACCATCCATCACGAACTCGGCCACAACTTTTACCAGCGCGCGTACGATAACCAGCCGTACCTGTTCCGGAACGGAGCCAACGACGGTTTCCACGAAGCTATCGGTGACACCATCGCGCTGTCGGTGACGCCCGAGTACCTGGTGAAGATCGGCCTGCTGGACGCGGCCCCGCCGCCGTCGAAGGACATCGGCCTGTTATTGCGGAAGGCGCTGGAGAAGATCGCGTTTCTGCCGTTCGGTCTGCTCATCGATCGCTGGCGATGGGAGGTGTTCAGCGGCCGCATCACCCCCGATCAATACAACCGCGCGTGGTGGGATCTTCGTCTGAAATATCAGGGAATCATGCCGCCGGAGGCGCGAAGCGAGGCCGATTTCGACCCCGGCGCCAAATATCACGTTGCCGCCAATGTGCCCTATACCCGCTATTTTCTGGCCGACATTCTCCAGTTTCAGTTTCATCGCGCCCTCACCCGGGTGGCCGGTTGCACGGGCCCGCTGAATCGCTGTTCCATATACGGCAACAAGGAAGCAGGCCACCGCCTGAACGCCATGCTGGAGATGGGTCAAAGCAAGCCGTGGCCCGATGCGTTATATGAGTTGACCGGTCAGCGCGAGATGGACGCGACGGCGATTCTCGATTATTTCGCGCCGCTGAAGAAGTGGCTGGACCAGCAAAACGCCGGCCAGCCAGTCGGCTGGTAGGCGGGACCCCAGACGATTTGGTCAAGTCGCTGGTTAGCGGGACACGCGGCGCCAGCCCCGTTTGCAACACCGTCGCTGGCCATGAACATAACCGTCATGAACCGTGGCATCAGTGGCTCGCGCAGTCCCGCGGCATCCCCAGGCGATTTTGGTCAAGTCGCTGCTAAGCGGGACACGCGGCGCCAGCCGCGTTTGCACGGACGCGCTACCGGTTCTGCTGCTGCAGGTCCACGAACTTCCTGGTCAGCCGTTCAATGCCGTCGGTGGCCATGAACATAACCGTCATGAACCGTGGCGTCAGTGGCTCGCGCAGTCCCGCGGCGTCCCCAAGCGATTTGGTCATCTGGTGCACCTGGCGGATCGCCTCGTCGTAGGAATAGCTGGTGAGACAGCAGAACTGGCCGGCGCCCAAACCGGCCACTGCAACACTATTGCCAAGATGTTCCTGCAAACGCGCCGTGAAGAGCGCGATGGCGGCCAGCTTCGCCTCACGGCCATGAAAGCGTTCGATACGCGAGAGATTCGCGATGGAAGCGTACACCAGGCAGAACGATGCTCCGCGGCCGATCTGCAGTTCCGCGAACGCCTCAAATTCTTCGCGGGGCAGGATGGAGGCGAACGCCTGCGCATCCGGCCGCACCACAGCTCTGTCCACGCTCTTCTGCAGCGTGCGAAGTTCATCGCGCAACGTCGCGATCATGCTGTCCTTTTCGCGCTGCAGATTCTGGAACTGCGCCCGCAGCCGCCCCAGCCCCTTCTGCAGCCCGGCTCGCAACTCCTCCGGGTCCGGGAGAGTAAGAAGCGACTCCAGGCTCTTGAACTCGCGTTCCACCTCGGCCGTCTCGCCACCGTCGCGCTCAGCCAGGGTCGACAGTACGTCCTGCAATGCCAGCGAGGTGCTCTCCAGTTCCCGCCGCACGCGCTGTATGGCTTTCGTCGCCTCGCCGTGATAACGCACCGCGGCATCCCGCGCCTCCACGGCATGGGCGGCGATCTTTTGCGGGGCTCCTGAAGAGATGGCCGCTTCGATACGCGGCCGCAGACGTTCCAGCCGATGGTGAGCCAGCAGAGCGGCGCCCGGGTCGGCCGCGTCCACTACCGTCTCGTCCAGCGCTCGCAACAAGATAGCCTGCGCTTCCGTCACCGCGGCCAGAACTTCCTGACATTGGGAAATGTCTATAAACTGTCTCAGCGACACCATGGTGTAAAGGGGGCCTTTATACCTTATCGGTCGCTGGTCGCTTTTTTCTAGGTGCGTTTCCGCCGGCCGCGCTCTCAGGAAGCCGCTGCGTAGTAGCCCGTCCGAGCTCGCAGTACTGCGTCCGGATAGCGCCGCCGCGCCTCCGCCGTGAGATCCACGTGGATGCGCCGGAAAGTGCCGGGCGCGGCCTGCGGAGCGCGATAAGCCAGCGTGTAGCGAAATCGGATCCGCTCGATCATCGTCCGAAAGGCCTGTTCGGACGATTCGGCGTGAATCACGTCACCGCCGGTCTCTTCAGCCAGATGATAGACGTCAGCCGGCGTCGATTCCGCGTCGTGCCCGGATCCCGGCCCCGGCCGGATCGCGCGGCCCACCACGATCGCGTTCAGCGACGTCTCGGCGCGATAGAGCTCGCGGATCACCACGTCATCCGGAATCAGCCGGTTCATTCCCAGATTGTCGGTGATGATCAGAATGGCCCTCCGGCCGGGATCGATGGCGTGTCCGTTCATGACGCCCGCTCGACGTTCGATCAGGTTGGCCGCCACCAGCACCGCCGAATTGATATTCGTCGTGAAACCGACATCGTGCCCGGTGATGGCTGTGGGAATCTGACGCGCCGTCTCCGCCAGGTTGTCGCTGAAATCCTGGTGCATTTCGGCGGTCTTCGCATACACCATGATGCTCACGCGATCGCCCGGGCGGAGCACCCGCAAGGCCTCCTCCGCATTGTGGGTGATGGTCTGGAGATAGGGCTGCATGCTGCCGCTTACATCCATCAGCAGGACCAGCGAAGCGCGTTCGTTGGCCTGATCGCAGGAAATGATCTCCTGCGCGCGGTCCTCGTCGGTGACCTGAAAATCGCTCGCCGTCAGGCCGCGAATCGGTTCTCCGGCCGGATCCGTCACCTGTACCTCGACGCGAACGTCGGCGACGCCCGCCTTGAAGATGGGCGTGTCATCCTGCGGCCCGGGTGCCGCGGCCGCCAGCACGGCCGCGATAAAACACATCATCATTGGTTTCGAAGTGGGGCAGGGCCGTGCCCTGCGCGGGGCGCTAAGCCCCGCCTGAAAATTGGTTGTACTGTTATCCATTCGCCCCCGGCAGAGTCATGCCCTGCCCCACTGTATAGACGTCTTCGCCGGAAAAATTCATCGCTGCTGATTCACATGCACAACTTTAGCCGGCGCAAATCCGTTGAACCACGTCGCCGAAGCGTTGCTGTAGGCGCCAATATCTTCCGAGTAGAGCAGATCGTCGATGTCCAGTTTCGGCAGTACCTCGGACTGGGAAATCGTATCCATGCCGTCGCAGGTCTGCCCAAACACCGTGCACACCTCGCCTTCGCCGCGCTGGAACGCCTTCAGGTGATACTGGCAATGGTCGAAGATGATGCCCGAAAACGTGTGGTATACGCTGTCGTTGATGTAGTAACAAGGCTTCCCGTCGCGGACCGCGCGGCCGATGACCCGCGCCACCGACGTCGCCGCCGTGGCCACCAGAAACCGGCCCGGTTCCGCCAGAATCTCGATATCCCGCGCGAACAGCCGGTGAATTTCCGCGTTGATCTTGTTCGCCAGCGCGCCCAGCGGCTTCACATGCGCGTCATAGGGGACCGGGAATCCGCCGCCGATATCGAGAATCTTGATCTCGTGTCCCCGCGATCGCGCCTCTTCCATCACCGCCGCCGCCATATTCAGCGCCTGCACGAAATTGTCGAAGTTGGTGCACTGGCTGCCCACGTGGAAACTGATCCCCTCCACCACCAGCCCGATGCGGAAGGCTTCCACAATCAAATCGGCCGCCTCGCCCGTATCGCACCCAAATTTCGAGGATAATTCCACCATCGACCCGGTGTTGGGCACCCGCAGGCGCAGCACCAGGCCGGCGTTCGGAGCGTAGCGTTTGATCTTGCGCAACTCGTCGATGTTGTCGTAGGTGAGCAGCGGCTTGTACTGATCCAGCTCCTGCAGCGTCTCCCGAGGCTTAATCGGGTTCGCGTAGATAATCTTGTCCCAGATGAAATCCTGCCGCTCCTTCGCGGGCAGATGCTTGATGTTTTCATACACCAGCAGGAACTCGGGCAGCGAAGCCACGTCGAAGCTGGCGCCGGCCTTGTACAGCGTACGTACGATTTCCGGCGCGGGATTGGCCTTCACCGCGTAGTACGCCTGCACCTTCGGCAGGCGCCGGCGAAAGCTCGCGAAGTTCTTCCGCAGAACGTCGTGATCGATCACCACGATGGGCGTGCCGTGCCGCCGGGCCAGCGTCTGCAGCTCCTTCTTCGTCATCGGTTAGCCGGCGGCCGGAACGGAGCCGTCCACCATCTTCACCGTATTGTGCTTGAAATATTCCCTGGTCAGCGCCTTCATCATCTGGCCGCGCTGGTCGTAAAGCCGCCGCAGCTTGCGCGGTTTGTGGGTAGCCAGGGCGTAGTGCGTGAACAGCGGCATGGCGATGGTGGTGTCGGTATAGCAGACCACCGCGTCGGGGAGTCGATCCGGGTCCACCTTGCCCCAGCTCACCGCTTCGCTCGGCGTGGCCCCGCTCAGGCCGCCCGTGTCCGGGCGCGCGTCCGTAACCTGCAGGAAGAAGTCCTGGCCGTATTCCTTGATGCGCAGCACTTCCTGAATCTGCGGTTCCGTCTGCAGCATGAAGTTCTTGGGACTCCCGCCGCCCCACAGCACCACGCCGCTCCGGCCGCCCGAACGCTTGGCCGCCAGCACGTAAGCGGTGGTCTCGTTCACGTCGATGGAAGGGTTCAGCCGCAGTTTGTTCCCGCGCAACTCCACGCCCGCGACGTTCATGCCGATGGTGGAATCGCCCGGCGACGACGTGTAGCACGGCACGCCCGCCCGATACGCCGCGGCCAGCACCGAAACATCCTTGAGCCCGGCCTTGCGCTCCCATTCGGCGCAGTATTTTCCGATCAGGTTGTGCAACTCCGCGGTGCCCATCTCTTTCTGAAACTCGGGCTGCACCAGAATGTCGCGCAGAATCTCGTCGGTGGCCATCAGGCAGTCGCTATAGCCGAGCAGCACGTCGTAAACGCGCACGATGTCGTTGTCGCGCAGCTCCGTGTCGTCCATCTTGAAGCTGCCCGCGCGCACCGGGTAGTTCAGCGCGAAATGCATGTCGTGGTAGAGAATGGCCCCGGTGGCCACCAACCAGTCCACGTACCCCGCTTTGATCAGCGGCACGATGGACGAACAGCCCAGCCCCGCCGGCGTCAGCGCGCCGGAAAAGCTCATGCCGATGGTTACGTCGGCATCCAGCATCTTCTCGCTGAACAACTGGCATCCCTCGCGGAGGCGCGCGCCATTGTAGGCCAGAAACGCGTTGTCGATGATGTCCACCAGCTTCTCTTTGCCGGTCAGGTTCTTCGGCAGGATGCGGCGCCCGGCCAGGTATTTGTCCCGATTCGGACACTTCTTTTTCTTCATCCATTCCGGCATCTCGGACATGTCTTCGCGATAGCCGCTGTGCTTGCGTGGAGTCTTGGCCATGTTCTATTTCGAAGACGATTGTAGCAAGCAGGTCTGTTTCGGAATCGTGAATTTGCAGTCGCGCCCGGCGCGGCCGGTAGAATCATAGCGTATATGGCAAAATCAGGCGCCGCTGCCGGCTCCAGTCCGGCCTCTCTGGGTTTCACCATGCCCGCCGAATGGGAAACCCACGAAGCCACGTGGCTGGGCTGGCCGCACAATCCCACGGACTGGCCGGGCAAACTGGATACCATCCGCTGGGTCTACGGCGAGATGGTGCGCAGAATCGCCCCGGGCGAAACCGTCCGCCTGCTGGTCAACTCAAAGCCGGAGGAGCGCCTGGCTCGCCGCTACCTGTCCCGTGCCGGCGCGGACGTGAGGCGCGTGGAATTCATCGTGCACCCCACCAATCGCGGCTGGATGCGCGACAGCGGGCCCATCTTCGTCCGGCGCTGCGAAGGCCACAACCTCGAAACCGCCATCGTCCATTTCCACTTCAACGCGTGGGCGAAGTATTCCGACTGGCGCAAGGATCGCCGCGTGCCCGAAACCGCGGCAACGCTCCTCGGCAAACACCTGTTCCAGGCGCAATCGAACGGACGCCCGTTCGTGCTGGAAGGCGGCGGCATCGACGTCAACGGCCACGGCACCCTGATCACCACCGAGGAATGCTATCTCAGCCGCGGGATTCAGGTCCGCAACCCCGGCGTCGGCCGCAAGGCGTTCGAGGCGGCGCTCCGCGAGAACCTCGGCGTCACCAACATATTCTGGCTCGGTGGCGGCGTCGTGGGGGACGATACGCACGGCCACGTCGATGATCTCTGCCGCTTCGTGAACCGCAACACCGTCATACTCATCCGCGAGGAAAATCCGAACGACGTCAACTATCGCCCGCTCGCGGAGAACTGGGAACGAATCCAGAATTTGCGGCTCGAAGATGGGTCGAAGCCGGAGGTGGTCGCGCTGCCCGTACCCGCGCCGCTCACCTTCGATGGCGAACGGCTTCCCGCCAGCTACGCCAACTTCTACATCGCCAACGCGGCAGTGCTGGTTCCCACCTTCAACGATCCCCACGACCGCATCGCGCTGGGCATCCTTGGAGAGCTCTTCCGGGACCGTCCCGTGATCGGCATTCATGCCGTCGATCTGGTGCTGGGCTTCGGCACCCTGCATTGCCTCACGCAGCAACAACCGGCCTCTTCAGCGGCGGGTCCAGCAGCCCCGGGCAAACCGGTCCGGTAATTGGGGCTGTAATCTTCTTCCCCGGTTCTGACGATGGAAGACTTGATGTCGCCATGGTCGGAAGATTTCTCGGAGTGCAGCCTCGAAGAGGTCCTCAGATCGCAGGATGAGAACCGCGCCTGGGGCAAGGAACTGCGCCAGAAAACCAACGCCCTGGTCAACAACCGGCTGGCGAAGAACATAAGCCAGGACGATTATCTGGCCGACCGTAAGCTAACTCACGAAGAAACCGCCGAGTACCGCCGTCGAGCAGCCATTCTCGACAACCAGCTTTCCCGTCGCACCGCGCATCAATAGAATCAGCCGATTTCGAGCAGTGGTGGGGATGGAGAGACTTGAACTCTCATGGCTGTTAACCGCTGGAACCTAAATCCAGTGCGTCTGCCAATTCCGCCACATCCCCAGCTACCACTGATCGTACTATGGTTGCTCCACGCAGAGCCGGAGATTGGGCGCCACCGGGTCTGGCGCCGCCACCAGACGCGGGCGCTTGTCGCCGCATTGGCAAGGCGACGTGTCCAGCCGCCACCCCTCGCGGCGCCATAAAGGTCCGCGCACGTGCAGGCCTTCGTGCGCATCACATTCGCTGGCAATAAGCCGATTGCCCCGGGACAGGTACAGCTCAAAGGCGGGCACTCCGAACACGTCCCAGAACAGGTCCCGGTCATGCTCCGCCAACCCCAGCTCGCCCTCATACGTGAGCACCACAACGGAGTTCCGAACACGTGCCGCTGGCCTGCTCAGCGCGATGCGGCGAAGCTGCACCGCGGTCGCGGCCAGCACTTCGGGATCAAACTTGCGCGTCTCGTCCATATCCAGCCTCCGGAAACAGCGAACGCTCCGGGACTCCCGAAAACCCGGAACCAGCACCGCCACGCGCGGATTCCCCGTCGATGGGTAAACAAATGGCGCTGGATTTGTCCCCGGTGGAACGGTCCGCGGCTTCCAGATGATGCGGCACTTCATTGCTTTGGCCTGAGGTCTGTATCCAGGAGTGCGCGCCGCAACCAGCCGTTCTCAGGAAAAAAGACCGGCAAGATTGTCGTGGAGCACCATCCGCGCATCCCCCGCGCTCACCCCGAGCTCATACAGCACGCGCGCCTGCGCTTCGAAGATCTGCCCGTGCCAGCCGCGGGGGAAGAACGACGAGTCGGTTCCAAACAGCAGCCGCGACGGTCCCAGCACTGCCAGCGCCCTGCGGAATACCGCGCGCAAATCGACCGGATCCTGCTCGTAGCGCATCCAGTTGTTGGAACTCGAGGTGTCCAGATACACGTTGGGACAAAGATCGGCTACCATCAGCGCTTCGCGGAGATATCCTGCCCCGAAATGCGGGATGACGAACCGCACCTCCGGGTGGCGTAGCGCCACCGCGTGGAGGTCCACGGGGTTCGAGAAGCGCAGATCGAAATCCGAGGGCAGGCCCAGCTTCCTGCGAACCCCCACCGTCAGCACGCCGCAGTGCACAAAAGCGACGCCACGGCGGGCCGCAAGCAGCTCGATCAGCGCCACCGCGCGCTCATCCTGGATGGAGTAACGGTGCATAGCTGGAAAGAAGCACAGACCGTCCAGGTGTCCGGCGTCGAGTGCCCGCGCAACCCGTTCCTGTGCGCCCGGGGCGCCGGGGTTCACCATGGCATACGCGTGGAGACGGCCGGGAAACCTCCGCGCCGCCGCGATCACCGATTCTTCGTCGCCGGGCGCGCTGGCGATCAGAACCGCGCGCTCTACTCCATGGCGGTCCAGCTCTTCCACCCAGCGCCCTGCGAGCGCCACCGGATCGGCCGCGGGAAGCTGCCACCCCAGCGCGGACGCGACTGCATCGAGAGATATCTGCTTCTGTGCGGCCAGGGACGCAAAGAAACCGTGCGAAAAGAAATGAACGTGGGCGTCGCCCACCGGCAGCGCGCCCCAGGGCGTCTCCATTATTCCTGGCTTCCGGCGGCGGCCTCTCCGGCGGCGAAACGGGTCAACCCAGCCGAAAGCGCAAGCTGCGTCAAACCGGCCACGTTATTCACGCCCAGCTTCTTCATCATGGTCTTCCGGTAGCTGCGCACGGTTTGCAGGCCGAGATCGAGCATCACCGCGATCTCCTTGCTGGTTTTGCCCTCGGCCACCAGGCGCAGCACTTGCAGCTCGCGTGGCGAGAGTCCGTCCAAAGCGGAGGGCGCCGCCTTCGATTCCAGATCCCCGCGTTGAATCCGCGTCAGCAGCCTGTCGGACACTTGCGGGCTCAAATACGATCCGCCCTTGGCCACCGTGCGCAAGGCGTCCACCAGGTCGTTGTCGGAGGCTCGCTTCAGCACGAACGCGCGCGCACCGGAGCGAATCGCGCTCACCACGGAATGCTCGTCGTCGTACATCGACAAAATGATGATGCGGGTTTCGGGCACGTGGCGGAGTATTTCCTGAGTCGCCTCGATTCCGTTCAGGCCGGGCAGCCCGATGTCCATCAGCACGATCTCCGGCTTCTTCCGGCGGCAAATCGCAACCGCTTCCGCCCCGTTTTCAGCCTCGCCCACGATGACGAATTCTTCGTTATGGCGCAGGATCGCCCGGATCCCGTCGCGCATAATTTTATGGTCGTCTACCAGCAGAACATTGAACGGCATGGTCACCTGCTCCGCGCCGGGCAACTGGCTTTTACCGTCGTGCCCTTCCCGGCAATGCTGTGGATGGTCAGCTTCATCCCATCCCGCGACGCATAGTATTTCATCAACAGCAGCCCCAGTCCACCCTGCACGCTATCGACGGTCTCATTGGTGTCGAACCCCCGGCCGTTATCGCGCACCTCCAGCACGAAACGGTCCCGCACCTGCCGCACCAATACCTCCGCGTGATTGCTTTCCGAGTGCTCCACCACGTTGTCGAGCGCAAACTCGGCCAGCTTATAAAACGTCCCGGCCATTTCCTCCGGCACGCGGGCGGCGGAATCGACAAACAGCCGCATGGTTCCGCGATAGGTCTCGCGAAAGCGTCCCACCAGACGGTCCAGCGCGAACTGCAGCCCGGCGCGCTCCACCACCGACGGGTTCAATTCGTAGCTCAGGCCCCGCAGCTCTTCAATTACCTCCTCGAGCATTTGCTGGATCTCCGCCGTGCGCGGCACAATGCCCGGCGCCTGCTGTTCGAAGTCCATGCGCATGACGTCGAGTTGCAATCCCACCGCGCTCAGCACCTGGCCCACCCGGTCGTGCAGCACCCGGGAGACTCGCGCCAGTTCCCGTTCCCGTTCGTTGATCAGCGCCACCAGCTTGCCGGCCAGAAGAGTTTGAACGTCCTCCTCGGTCGGCCCGGGCTGCCGGTCTTCGATGATGCGGCTCATGATGCGGCGGCTTGATGCTGGTTTATCAAACTTACTGTACCGGCAAACAGGAACAGACGCAAATGTTTTCTGCGCCTCGTCAAGGCAGCTCTATGCGTGGAATCGCGTACAACCCGTCCAATTCGCCCTGCGCCTGCTCCGGGGACCGGAATAGCAGCGCATGCAGCCCCACGCGCCGCGCGCCCTCCACATTCTCTTCCCGGTCGTCCAGAAATAGCGCTTCCCCGGCGGCCACTCCCAGACCCGCCAGGGAGTGCTCGTAGATGCCCGCCTCCGGCTTGATCATGTGTACATCGCACGAATACGTGTAATGGTCGAAGCCGCGCAGCCATGCCACGTTGGCGGTCAGGTGCCGCCGCAATGTGACCGGCATGTTAGACAATACCCCGGTCCGGATCCCGCCGGCGCGCAACGTGGCCGCCCAGCTAACCATCACCGGATCGGGGTGCGACCAGCTCTCGTTGTCCAGCCGGATGATCTCGTTCCGTTGTTCCTCGCTGAGGTCGGCTACCGCCTTCCAGTACGAAACCTCATCAAGATCACCCCTGTCGAATGCGGCACGGAATTGCCAGTACAAATGGTGCATTTCCGCCGGATCAAGCCCGGCCACCCCGGCCATCGCCGCCATGTCGTCGGCGCTTTGAGGGCGCGACAGCACCTTGCCGTAATCGAAGATAACCGCTCGCAAAGGAATCAAGAAAGGTCCTTTCAGTTCGACCTGCTGTTACCCGCCAAAATCTTCGCAACCCACGACGATTCGAAAGTGGGGCAGGGCCATGCCCTGCGCTCGGCCGTGGGGTAGGTTCAAAGCAGCGCCGCGGCTTCCTTCGCGAAGTAGGTCAGGATAAAATCCGCCCCGGCCCTGCGAATACTCGTCAACGATTCCAGAATCGCGCGATTCCGGTCCAGCCAGCCGTTCGCGATCGCCGCCATCAGCATGCTGAATTCGCCGCTCACCTGATACGCGCCCAGAGGTACGTCGAACCGGTCTCGCGCCATGCGGATGATGTCCAGATACGGCATGGCCGGCTTCACCATAATCATGTCCGCGCCTTCTTCGATGTCCAGTTCGATCTCCCGCATCGCTTCGCGGCCGTTGGCCGGATCCATCTGGTAACTTCGCCGGTCCCCAAACTGCGGCGCCGATTCAGCGGCCTCCCGGAAAGGACCGTAGAACACCGAAGCATACTTGGCCGCGTAGGATAGGATCGGCTTCGTGGAAAAGCCGCCCTCGTCCAACGCCTTGCGGATAGCGGCCACCCGCCCGTCCATCATGTCGCTGGGCGCGATCACGTCGGCGCCGGCGAGCGCGTGCGACACCGCCGTCTTCGCCAGCCAGCCCAGCGTGACATCGTTGTCTACGTCATTGTCTACAACGTAGCCGCAGTGCCCGTGGCTGGTGTACTCGCAGTTGCACACATCCGTGATCACCAGCAAACCGGAAACGTTGGCCTTAATTCCGCGAACCGCCCGCTGCACGATCCCGCTCTCCGCATAGGCGCCGGAGGCCAACTCGTCCTTCACCTCCGGAATGCCGAACAGGATCACCCCCGCGATGCCCGCCGCCTTCGCCTCCGCGCACTCCTTCACCAGTTCGTCCACGGAGAGCTGATAGTTGCCGGGCATGGAGCCGATCTCCCGCCGTACGCCCTCACCTGGGCAGGCAAACAGCGGCAAAATGAACTGTTCCGGCGAAAGTTTCGTTTCGCGAACCAGCGATCGAAGCTCTGCCGTAGCGCGCGCGCGCCGCATGCGCTGAGTCGGGAACGCCATAACGTATACTGTTTCAGTCTAATGCACATCGCTCGCCGGTACGTCGTTCACGGCCGCGTTCAAGGCGTGGGATACCGCTACTTCGTGCAGCAGGTTGCCGGCAGCCTGGGGATGAAAGGCTGGGTACGCAATCTCGACGACGGAGGTGTCGAGGTCTACGCCGTTGGATCGCCCGCCGCGCATGACGAGCTTTCCGGACGTCTCCGCAACGGCCCCAGCATGGCGGACGTCCGCGGCCTCAACGTACAGGAAGCCGCCGTGGAGAAACTGAACGGTTTCCGAATCACTTAATAACACTTCTTCGTTGCCCCGTCGGGCCGTGTGATAATTATCTTCGTGAACCGCGTCAAAGAGCTGGAACAGCGCCTTGATCGCATCGAGCATCAATTGCGGCTGCTGCAAAAAATCAGCCGGTTCATGGTTCGCGATCCCGGTCTCCGGCAATCTCTTGATTCGGTGGTGCAACTGGTGGTGGAGTTCATGGAGTGCGACTCCTGCCTGCTCTACCTGCTCGAACACAATGAGCTGGTGCTGTGCGCCTCCAACGCCGCTCATCCGCAGTCCATCGGAAAGGTCCGATTGAAACTAAGCGAAGGCCTTACCGGCTGGGTGGCTCGCGAGCGGCGATTGCTGGCCATTTCTCGCGAGGCTTATAACGATCCTCGGTTCAAGCTCTTCAGCGAGCTGCCCGAAGACACTTTTGAGGCGTTCCTCTCCGCGCCCATCGTTTTCCGCAACGGCGTAGTGGGTGTCATCAACGTGCAACATCGCGACCCGCACGCCCATACCGGCGGCGAGATGGAACTGCTCACCACCGTCGGCGAGCAGGTGGGCTGTCTGCTGGAGCTGTCGCGGGCGGTGCCCAGCGAGGGATCGCGCGTAGCCACTGTTCTGGCGCCCGGATCCACCAACTAGCGTGCGCCCGCTCGCTATACTCCCTCTGCTCCCGTTGCTCGCCGCCGCCGCCGATTCCGGCCCCACCTGGCAGCGCTCGTTTTTCTACGACAAGGCCCATTCCAGTTTCAACATTGCCGATATGGCCTGCCCTTCCCCGAAGCTGTGTATGGCCGTCGGCGTCATCGAGCCGGACGACGGAAGTCCTTACCCATGGTCCGTCATCACCCGCGACGGCGGCGCCCACTGGATCTCGAAGCAACCTTCCGAAAATCCGCTTTCGCTTTTTTTCCTGAATGAAACCACTGGTTGGATGGTCACCCGGCATGGCCTTTGGATCACTCGCGACTCCGCCGAAACCTGGAAAAAACTCAAATCCGGTCAGGGTTACCTGGCCGTTGCGTTTACCGGCGCAATGCACGGCTGGCTGGCTGGCCGCAAACGGCTGTTCGAACAGACCTCCGATGGTGGCGCCCACTGGACGGGTGTTCCGGACGCCGCGAAGGTACCCGGTCTCCCGGCGGACATTACCTTCGAGAACATTCACTTCACCGATCCCCTTCGCGGCGCCGTGGTCGGCGAGGTGGGCTCGCATGCGGATCGTTCCGCGCCCGACTGGGTTGATCCCGCTGCGGCAAAATACCGCGCGCCGCCGGAAGGAGGCGTCTTTGCGTGCCAGACCGTGGATGAGGGCCGCGCTTGGTCCTGCGGTCCGGTCGGCTTGCACCGGAGTCTGATGGCTGCGGCTTTTCCCACCGCGGATCGCGGCTGGCTCGTTTTCGAGCCCGATCCCCCCACCCAGGTTTTTTCGGAAGTCACTGCGAGGAACTGGTCCGCCCAAACCAGCACCACTGTGTACCATCTGGACGGCGCGAGGATCTCGGACATGGACCTCGGCCCGGATGGCGCAATTATGGTGGCTGCCGTTCAGGTCCCCGGAAAACTGGCTGATACGCCGGTACCCGGAAAAGTCCGGTTCCTTACGGGCAATGATTTCTCGACACTCCAGGAAGAGACCGTCGATTATCGGGCCGTGGCTCGAAGAATCACGCTCGCAAGAGCCGGCTCTGAGTGGTTCGCCGCCACCGACACCGGAATCATCCTGCACCGCAAGCGGTGAATCAGAGTGAGGCTTCGAAGCTTGCCGCGGCTGCCCGCACCAACTGCGCCACGGGAGGCATTTCCGCCAGGGACGCCGCGTCGGCCGGCTGATTGGCAACCTCCACTTGTCCGCGCCGAACCGCCCAATAGGCGGCCATGCGCCTGGATACGACGGCGCGCTCCTCCGGGCTCATGCTCTTGCGGCCGCGCCTGCGCTTCTCGCGCGAGACTGTGCTCGACCGGGATTCCAGCGAGGCGATAACGGCGTCGAGCCTCTTTTTCTCCTGCATCAGTTCGTGAATTGCCTTGTAGATATCCATGGATTAAACTCGGGTCCTCGAACTCCACGCAACGCGGCACGCTTCATGGGTGCGCTGGAACTTCCCGGGAGCCGAGAACAATACTATTACAAAGCAGCCCCTGAATCCAGAGGATTCCGCGAATTTTATCGAGTCAGGTACGGCCAATGGTGAACAAGTCTGAAGCCGAGCCGCATGATGATGTACGCCACCGTCCCCAGTACCATCAGTACCGCGAGCGCCCAAAGGAACACCTTGCGCCACGGGAAACTCCTGCCCTCTCGTTTCAACACCAGCAGATAGCTCGCGAAGAGCCCCACGAAATACAGCAGGTTCATCGGAATCGCGAACAGCATGAGGTTGAACACGTCGGGTGTCGGGGTGATGATGGCCGCCGCGATCACAATGGCGAGAATGGCGTACCGGGAATGCCGCAGCAGGAATCGCGGAGAGGCCACGCGGATGAGCGTCAGGAAGAAGATCAGTACGGGAAGCTCGAAAATAATCGCCACGCCCAGGGTCACGTTCACGAACAGATCGAAATACTCGGTGATGGTAACCATCGGCTGGACGTTATTCATAAGGCCCAGCCCCAGCAGGAACTCCAGGCCAAAACGGAACACCACGAAGTAGGCGAACATCCCGCCAGTGATAAACAAGCCCGCCGTGGTCAGGATGAACGGCGTGGCCATGCGGCGTTCGCGCTTGTACAGCCCCGGCGCGATAAACGCCCAAACCTGGTACAGAATCCACGGGGACGCGAGGAAGATGGATATCAACAGCGGCATCTTCACCCAGATGATGGACACGCTCTCCAATGGCTCAATCATCACCAGGCGTGGAGGATTCACTCCCAGATGCTTGAGAGTTGTCACCGCCGGTTCGCTGACCATCGTCCACAGAGGCTTGGCCAGCGCAAAGCTGGCGAAGAATGCGAGCGCCAGCCCCCACAGCGAACGGATGATGCGCGTCCGCAGTTCTTCCAGGTGCTCCAGGAAGGACATGCGCAGCATGCCCTGCTCTTCGTCGTCGTTGGCGGGCGGAGATGGTGGTGGCGGCGGGATTAATGCGCCGCCCCCTCCGGCCAGGAGAGGCCGCTGCGTTCCGTCGTCGTCCATGATGAGAAGAAGCTTTAGCTCTCTACGGGGCTGGTTGCGGAATGGACTTCAGGCGCTCCCCGCGCAACGGTGCCATTCACCGCCAACGAACCCTCGTTCGCCTCGACCGGCGAGTCGGATTGAGCGCCCTGAGTTGCGGACGCGCTCGTGGTGGATGCCTCGATAGCTGGGGAATCGTAACTACGCGAATCGTAGTAGTTGGTGTAGATGTCGTTATTGAAGCTGCGGGTGAGGTCCCGGACCGATTCGCTTTCCTTCTCCAATTCGCTCATATGATGTTGCAGCGTGGCCTTCAACTCGTTCTGCGCGCGTCGAAATTCCGAAATAGCCCGGCCCATGGTCCGTGCCAGCTCCGGAAGTTTCTTCGGCCCGAACAAGACCAGGGCCACCAGAAGAACCACGAGCATCTCCTGTACGGAAAACAGACCCATCGCGTCCATAATAGCATCGCACTGTGGGGCAGGGCCGTGCCCTGCCTTCGGTTTCTGAGAGTATTCCCATCCCCACAGCACGTATAGCTACGTGGGAATCACAGTCCATCGACCCGCTGCCCTGCCCGTGGCGTTCCTCGCCGCCGCCAGCGTGCTCCCTGTGCAGGCAGCCTCCGGCACTGTGGGGCAGGGCCGCGCCCTGCCTTCGGTTTCTGAGAGTATTCCCATCCCCACAGCACGTATAGCTACGTGGGAATCACAGTCCATCGACCCGCTGCCCTGACCGTGGCGTGCCTCGCCGCCGCCGGCGTGCTCCCTTTGCAGGCAGCCTCCATCATTCAACTTCGCGTCGTTGAAGGGGAGGGCGCCGTTTACGCCACTGGATCGCGGGCCACGCATGGCGTCACCGTTCAGGTAACCGACGAAACCGGCCAGCCCGTGGAGTCGGCCGCCGTCAGTTTCCGCCTTCCTGACGACGGCGCTGGTGGAACCTTCAGCACCGGGCTCCGCACCGAAATCGTCACCACCAGGGCCGATGGGCGCGCCACTATCTGGGGCATGAAGTGGAATCGCACCACCGGACCTTTCGAAGTTCGCGTCACCGCGGCGAAGGGCCAGGCCCGCGCGGGGATAGTTGTCTCGCAATACCTCAGCGATAAAGTACCGGCCTCCTCAGGGGGCGATGGACAGTTCCACGCGTCGCACTCCTACAAGAAATGGCTGCTCATCGCCGCCGCGGTGGCCGGAGGCGCGGTTGGCGGCCTGGTCCTGGGCGAGCGCAAGACGCCGTCGTCGTCCACCGCCGCCAACGCCCCCGGACCTCCCTCCATAGGCCCTCCCATCATCGTCATCACAGGAACGCAGTAATGAGAACTCGCTTCACCGCCACCGTTCTTCTCGCCGGCGCACTGGTTGCGGCGCAGGGGCCAAGGCCTCCGCAAATCGGCTTCGTGAGCGACGGCAATCATAATTTCCGCCCCATCTTCGGCATCTCGGGGACTTTCTGGCTCGGCAATGTGGTGGCAGTTGATGTGGTCAGCGCGGCGTCCTCGGGAAACGCGGCCATATTCAAGACGCAGGACCACTTGCGCGTCCTCGACTCTCTCGGGCATCCCCTTGGCCACGTCTCGGCGGCCTTCGGCCCCGCTCTGTTCGCGTTCTCTTCGACGGGAGCCCCCGCTCTGGCATGGCTCCCCGATTCCGGCGAGCTGCTCCGCTGGAACGGTGTCCAGTTTGAACGGATGCCCGGCATCGCCGCAAGTCTCGACGGGAGCGTGGTCTCGCTCGCCGCCCCGAACTCATCGACTGCCGCCTTCGTCGTCCGGCGCGACAGGCAATTGTGGCGCGTCGACATTTCTCTTCTCGACGGCGGCGTGGTCTTTGCCGCGAACCTGCCCGGAGTGTCCGCCCCCGTCCTGCTTTTCGACGACGGAACACTCCTCTATCAAGGACACTCCGCGCTGGTGGTGCGTAACCCACAGGGGGTAGAACGAAGCATCGCGTTCGCCGGTGCCGCGGTGCAGTTCATCCCCATGGGACAGGATTGGATGCTCATCGAGAGCAGCCGGCCCCCCAATCATCTCGGCCTGCGCCTGAGCACCGGCGCGCTCTTCGAACTCCCGGAGGTGTCGCAGTGACGGCCCGGCTGCTTCTGCTGGTCGCATCGCTCCCGTTGGCCGGGATGGCGCAACTGGAACTCACCTCGTACGACCCCGCAACCAACACCGAAACGCCCATCGGCACCTCTCTCAGCGTGGGACCTGCCACCGTTTGCGGGCCATTCATATCCCCGTACGAAATTCGCCTACGCAATATCGGGCAGGACACCATTCAGATCACCACGCTGGAGCCATTGAGCGGTGTCATCTTCCTGCCCGGAGCTCCGCTGCCTCAGTTTTTTCTGGCCGCTGGCGTTCTCCAGAGTCTCGGCAACATCAATTTCACGCCAACGAGCACCGGCTCGTTCACCTCGTCTCTGACCGTCACCGGTACGGATCTGACCACGTCGACTGTCTATACCATCACTGTCGCGCTGAGTGGAACAAGCATCACCGCTCCCACCCTTACCGACAGCAGCGGCAACAGTTACTGCCCCGGTGGCACGCCGATCTACGTCGGACGTAGCCAGGTTGGAACTACGGTGCAGACCACGCTCACGCTCACCAACCCAACCCAGAGCGATGTGATCGCCACCGTTAGCGGCGCCGACTTCGGTCCTTCCACCCCGGTCACTGTCGCGGCCGGCGCTACCCAAACCCTCACCATCACGTTCACTCCCTCCATTCCGAACCCCGAGACAGGCGCGCTGACCGTGAGCGGTCTCATCTACAACCTGGCTGGCGACGGCTTCGCCGCGCCTCTGCTCCAGCCCACCCTGCAGCTCTCCGCGAACGCCAATCTGAGCGGCAATCAGGCGCAAGTATCGATTCCGCTCGCCGCGGCCGCCACTTCCACGGATGCCGGCACGCTCACCCTGTCATTCCTGCCCGCGAACAACCTGGCCGACGACCCCACCATCAATTTCCCCGCAACCGGCGGCACGCGCACCATGAGTGTCCAGGTGAATCCAGGCGATACCTCCGTGCAATTCCAGGCGGGCAGTTCGGAGGAGTGCACATTCCAAACGGGCACCACCGCCGGAATGATCACCTTCACCCTGAGCCTGAACGCCAGCGGCGCAACCGCGACCGCCTCCGTCACCATTGCCCCGGCGATCGTTTCGCTGGACCTTGCCACGGCCGTGCCCGCCACCGACGAGATCATCGTCAGCCTCTCTGGCTTCGACAACACCCACGCGGCGTCCGCGCTCGCCTTCACCTTTTACGACACCACCGGCAAAGCCGTGGCCCCCGGATTGATCCAATCGAACGTGACCGGCGCGTTCGCCAACTACTACCAGGCGAACCCGCAAGCGGGTGGGGCGTTCAATCTGCAGGCCACGTTCCCGGTTACCGGAGACATCACCCAGGTGGCGACAGTCGAGGTTCAGTTCACCAACCCGGCTGGCGTAACCACCACCTCTCTCCTTCCCGTCGAGTAGACGTGGGGCAGGGCCATGCCCTGCCACGCAGCCGAATGGTATCCTGAAGAGTACCGAAATCACTGGCGCCCGCAAGCCATTCGCGCTCGTCTGGTGTCATCTCCGAAACACATAAACCATGAAGCTGCTTCTCTCTTTTTCCGTCCTGATGCCGCTGGCCCTGCTGGCCCAGAATCCAGCGCCGCCACCGAGCCCGAACATAAGCGTGAAACCGCTCAATTCCACGCCGCTGGTCCTGCCTCCGAAGGATATTCCACCCGATGCCGTGATCCTTGTGATCGGAGACATGAAAATCACTCGCGAGCAGTTCGAATTGCTGATTCAGCGAAGCGCGGTCGGCGCGGTGCCGCAAGCGGATCGCCGCAAGATGGCCAGCGCCCTGGCGGACATCATCACGCTGGCCGCCGAGGCCCGCCGTCAGGCCCTCGACCAGACGCCCTACGCAAAGATGAATCTGGACATCGTGGCCGATCAGTGGCTGGCCGGCCAACTGGTCACCAAAGAGGTCCGCGATAAGCCTCTCGATGACGCCACCACCAAAAAGTATTACGACGACAATCAAGCCCAGTTCGACATGGTCACCGCCCGGCACATTCTGATTCGCTATAAAGGCTCGCGCGTGCCCCTTCGTCCTGGCGCGAAGGACCTCACCGTGGAAGAGGCTCTCGCAAAGGCCCAGGATCTGAAGAAGAAGCTCGACGCCGGCGCCGATTTTGCGGCATTGGCGAAAGCCGAATCCGACGACACCGGCTCCGCCACCAACGGCGGACTTCTGCCCGCATTCGCCCACGGCCAAATGGTGCCCGAATTCGAAAGTGCCGCGTTTGCCGCTACCGTTGGCAAAGCCACCGATCCCGTGAAAACGGCCTTCGGCTATCACATCATCCTGGTAACTGAACACAAGACGAAGCCCTACGACGTGGCCAAGGTGGAGATCGAGCGCAAGCTGAAGCCGGAGATCGAGCGCGAATACGTCGAAGGCATACGGACGAAGACTAATGTCGTTATCGACCCCGCGTACTTCGGTAACCCGGCGCCGCCCCCACCGACATTGGGATCTCCGTCAGCTCCGCCCCCTCCGCCGGCTTCGAAGTAGGCGCTGGCATGTCCGGCCGGATGCCGATCGCCCTCACCGTCGCGGGTTCAGACCCGAGCGGCGGCGCCGGCATTCAGGCTGACCTTAAGACCTTTCACCAGTTCGGGGTTTACGGCGAAGCGGTAGTCGCCACCGTTACCGTGCAGAACACCGCGCGCGTAGAAAAGGTCGAGGCCCTTTCGCCAGAACTGGTCGCCTGGCAAATCCGCGCCGTGCTCGACGACGTTCCTCCCGCCGCGGCCAAAACCGGCGCGCTCGGGTCGGCGGAAATCGTCCGCGCGGTCGCGGAGCTGGCCCGCCAGTTCACATTCCCGCTGGTGGTGGATCCGGTGATGTTCAGCACCCACGGGGCCGCGCTGCTGGCGGAGGACGCTCAGTACGACGAACTGCTCCCGTGGGCCACGCTGGTCACGCCGAACCTGACCGAGGCGGCCGCGCTGAGCGGCCTCGCTGTAAACGACGTGGACGGCATGCGCCGAGCGGCCGAACGTATCGCCGCCTCCGGCGCGAAAGCGGTTCTGGTGAAAGGCGGCCACCTCGCCGGGGACCCGGTCGACGTGCTCTTCTTTGGCGGCCAGTGGTTCGACTTCACCGCGGAACGCGTGAACACGCGACACACGCACGGAACAGGATGCGCCTATTCGGCGGCCATAACAGCGGGGCTCGCGCTCGGCTGGGAGTTACCGGAAGCGGTGCGGCGCGCCCGGCTCTGGATCACGGAGGCCATCCGCACTGCTCCCGGCATCGGATCGGGCGTCGGGCCCATCAATCATTTCGCGCCAGTTCCGCTCTGAGTGGCAGGCTGGGTTGCAGTTCCTCTCAGCTCTGTGGGGCAGCGCCGTGCGCTGCCAGCGCTCTCAGCCCCGCTAAGCCGTGGTGTTCACCGAAATCGCCCGCTGGCTCTCGTACGCCGCGATGGCGCTTTCCTGGTTCAGGATGTAGCCTAGCTCGTCGACACCCTCCAGCAGGCAATGCTTCGCAAACGCCTCCACCGGGAACTCCACACGCCGTCCATCGGGAAGAACCAGCGCCTGGCCGGCCAGATCCAACGCCAGCGTCGCCTCCGGATTCGCAAACAGCCACGCATGCACATCGGGCGGCACCACCACCGGCACCAGCGAATTTTTCAGCGCGTTCTGCCGGAAAATGTCGGCAAACGAAGTGCTGATCACCGCGCGAAATCCGTACTGCGTAAGCGCCCACGGCGCATGCTCACGCGAGCTGCCGCAGCCGAAATTATCGCCGCCAAGCAATATACGACGCGCTCTCGACTCTGGCTTGTTCAGCACGAAATCGGACTTCGGCGCGCCGGTGGCGTCATAACGCCAGTCATAGAAGAGCTGGTCGCCCAGACCGGCCTTCGAGATCGTCTTCAGAAACCGCGCCGGAATGATCTGATCGGTGTCGATATTATCAATCGGCAGCGTCACGAACTGGCTTTCAAAAGGCGTGAACTTATCCATGGAGCAACTTCCTTACATCGGTTACCACGCCGGCCACCGCGCTGGCGGCGGCAGTGAGTGGACTGGCAAGGAATGTCCGTCCCCCCTTGCCCTGACGGCCTTCAAAATTGCGATTGCTGGTGGAGACGCTGTATTCGCCAGGCTGGAGTTGATCGCCGTTCATGGCGATGCACATGGAGCAGCCCGCTTCTCTCCACTCGGCGCCAGCCTCACGGAAAACGCGGTCCAGCCCTTCTGCTTCCGCCTGGCGCTTGATTTCCTGCGATCCGGGCACCACCATGGTCCGCACGCCCGCCGCCACATGGCGGCCCTTCAGAACGGACGCCGCGCTGCGCAGATCGGAAATGCGCGAGTTGGTGCAGCTTCCGATAAACACCACATTGACCGCGTGACCCTCGATCGGCGTTCCAGGCTGCAGGTCCATATAGCGCAGGGCCTTGGCCAGGGAATCGCGCTCCAGCGGATCGGACATTGACGCCGGGTCCGGCACGGAGCCCGAAATCGCCATGCCCATTCCCGGGTTGGTTCCGAACGTAACCATGGGCTCCAGCGCCGCCGCATCGATGGTCACCGTGCGATCGTACGCCGCGCCCTCATCTGTCGGAAGCTGCTTCCAAAGCTTCAGCGCTGCCTCCCATGCCGCGCCCGTTGGAGCGAACGGCCGGCCGTGCAGGAAGTTGTACGTGGTGTCGTCGGGCGCGATAAGTCCGGCGCGCGCGCCGCCTTCGATGGACATGTTGCACACGGTCATGCGCTCTTCCATCGACAGGGCGCGAATCGCCGAGCCGGTGTACTCGAGCACGCAGCCGGTGCCCCCGCCGATCCCGATCTTCGCAATGAGCGCGAGGATGACATCTTTGGCGCCCACGCCGTTGCGCAAGGTGCCGTCCACCCGCACCTGAAACGTCTTCGATTTCTGCTGCAGCAGGCACTGTGTGGCCAGCACATGCTCCACCTGGCTGGTGCCGATGCCAAAGGCCAGCGCGCCGAACGCCCCATGCGTGGCTGTGTGACTGTCGCCGCACACCAGCGTCATTCCCGGCTGCGTGAGGCCCTGTTCGGGCCCGATCACGTGCACAATTCCCTGATGGTCGCTGTGCAGGCCGAAGAAGGGGATGCCGAACTCCCGGCAGTTGGTCTCAAACTGCTGCACCTGCGTCGCCGCAATCGGATCGACAATGGGCAGCGACCGCGGAGTGGTCGGAATGCTGTGGTCGACGGTGCCAAAAGTGAGGTCGGGCCGGCGCACTTTCAAACCGCGCTCGCGCAGTCCCGAAAAGGCCTGCGGCGAAGTGACTTCATGCACCAGGTGCAGGTCAATGTAGATCAGGGAAGGCGCGCCCGGGTTTTCGGCGACAACGTGGCTGTCCCAGATCTTTTCAACGATAGTGCGAGATTGCATTATGTTCACACAAATGACGCGACGGCGTCTCCTACTTCAGAAGTCGTAGCCGGCTTGCCGGCGGGTTTCAGGTCGGCGGTCACTCGACCCGATTCAATTACTGCTTCCATGGCCCGTTCAACCGAGGCCGATTCGTTCTTAAGGCCAAAGGTATATTCGAGCATGGCTGCAACCGAACCAATGGCCGCCAGGGGATTGGCTTCGTCTCGCCCCGCGATATCCGGCGCAGACCCATGAACAGGCTCGTACAAACCGGTCCACGCGCCGGATGCGCGTTTGTCACCCAGCGAAGCAGATGGCAGCATGCCGATCGAGCCGGCCAGCACCGCCCCTTCATCACTCAGAATATCCCCGAACAAATTCTCGGTGAGCACCACGTCGAAGCGGCGCGGATTCAGCACCAGTTGCATCGCGCAGTTATCCACCAGCAGGTGCTCCAGTTCGACATCGGGATACTCGGCGGCAACTTCGACCACCACCTTGCGCCACAACTGCGAATTCTCGAGCACGTTCGACTTGTCCACGCTGGTAACCTTCTTGCGCCTGTTGCGCGCCAGCGACAGGGCCACGCGCGCGACGCGCTCGATCTCCGGACGGGTGTACGACATGGTGTTCACCGCGTACTCCTGAGCGCCTTCGCCGAAAAGGCCCCGCGGCGTGCCGTAATAAAGCCCTCCGGTCAATTCGCGCACAATGATCATGTCCGTGCCGGCGATGCGATCGTTCTTCAACGGCGAAGAATCCAGCAGCGCGGCATAGCTGCGCACCGGGCGCAGGTTGGCGAACACGCCGAGAACCTTGCGAATCTCCAGCAGGCCGCTCTCGGGCCGTTTCTCGGGCGGCGCCTTGTCGAACTCGGGGAGCCCCACCGCGCCCATCAGCGTTGCGTCGGCCTGGCGCGCCAGGTTGATGGTTTCCTGCGGCAGTGGTTTGCCGCAACGATGAATCGCGATCCCGCCGAGCAATCCCTCGCTTAACTCCAGCGTGTGGCTGTACTTCGCGGCAACCCGTTGCAGCACTTTCACCGCTTCTCTGGTGACTTCGACACCGATGCCGTCGCCCGGCAGTATAAGGACGTTCAGGTTCATGAGATTAAGGATGGCAGCTTTGGTTTACTCGCTGACGGCGGCCTGCGCCGCCATCTCGCACACTTCGCGCAACAGGCTAACGATCTCGTCGTTGCGCAGGCCCTTCTTGCGGTCGGCCATGGTGGTGAAGCGGTGGTAAAACACATCCAGCTCGCCGCCGGTGAGCTGGAACCCCAAATCCTTCGCGCGTTGGTTCAGCGCATGGCGCCCGCTGTGCTTCCCCAGCACCAGGCGGCTTTCCGGGACTCCCACCGATCTCGGATCGATGATCTCGTACGTCGATTTTTCCTTCAGATAGCCATCCTGGTGAATGCCCGCCTCATGGGCAAATGCGTTCTCGCCCACGATGGCTTTGTTCGGCTGCGGCCCGAAAGTAATCATGCTGGTGAGCGCGCAGCTCGCCGGGTAAAGCTGTTCGGTGACGATGGCCGTCTCGAAGGGCAAGCGGTCCGGCCGCGTCTTGAACGCCATCACAATTTCTTCCAGCGACGCGTTGCCGGCGCGTTCTCCGATGCCATTCACCGTGCACTCAATCTGCCGTGCGCCAGCCTGCACGGCCACAATGGAATTGGCCACAGCCAGGCCGAGATCGTCATGGCAGTGCACGCTCACGATAGCGCTGTCCCCCAGCGCCCGGGCCATGCGGCCGATCAGCTCGCCGTATTCGTCGGGCACCGAGTAGCCGGTGGTGTCGGGCAGGTTCACTGTCCGCGCGCCGGCTGCCACCACCGCTCGCGAGATTTGCTCCAGATAATCGTAGTCGGTGCGGGTGGCGTCCTCCGCCGAGAACTCCACGTCATCGGTGTACTGACGCGCCAGTTCCACCGCCGCGACTGCCGCATCGAGGACTTCCTGCCGTGATTTGCGCAGCTTGAATTTCAGGTGGATGTCGCTGGTCGCGATGAAGGTGTGAATGCGCGGGCGTTTGGCGTTGCGGAGCGAAGCGGCGGCGCGTTCGACGTCCAGCTTGTTGGCTCGAGCCAGCGCCGCCACCTGTACCCAGGGAAACTCCCGGCTGATGGCGTCCACAGCGTCGAAATCGCCCTGCGACGCGATCGGGAAACCGGCTTCGAGGATATCGACGCCCAGCTCCACCAGCTTCGCCGCCATGCGCAGCTTCTCGGGTACGTTCATGCTGCAGCCGGGTGACTGTTCGCCGTCCCGCAGGGTTGTGTCGAAGATGTATACACGATCAGGCAACGGGGTTCCTCCCTGAAATCCCATTATGTCGGGGCGCTTTGGTATTTGGCAAATTTATAATTATAGCCGGACACATGAGCTACACTAATGACATAAGCGGGGCTTATGGAACTGTACCCACTGAAGGTGTTCCTCACGGTTGTAAACGAGAAGAGCTTCTCCCGAGCCGCCGAAAAGCTGCTGCGAACGCAGCCGGCCGTTTCGCTGGCCATCGCCAAGCTGGAATCGGATCTGGGCGAGAAGCTGATTGATCGCTCCGGGAAGGATCTGATTGTCACCGACGCCGGCCGCATTGTGCTGGAGCACGCGCGCCGGTTCGAAAACCTGGAAAGCGAACTGGAAAACGCGCTGGCCGAGTTGAGAGATCATTCCGCCGGGCGGCTGATCATCGGCGCTAACGAATCCACCACCCTGTATATGCTGCCGTCACTCGAGCAGTACCGCCGGATGTACCCGAAGGTGAAAGTGCAGGTGCGCAGGTGTTTGTCGAGCAAGATTCCGGGGCAGCTCATCGATGGCGACCTGGAACTCGGGGTAATCAGCTACGATCCGGAGGACGCACGGCTGCGGTCGATGGTGATCTATCACGATCATCTGGCATTCGTCATCTCGCCGAAACACCGCTTCGCCAGCCTGGAGGAGGTCCCCATCACCGAACTGGGCATGGAGACGTTCATCGCGCACAATGTGCTGTCGCCCTATCGCGAGATTGTCATTCGCGAGTTCCAGCGCGCCAGGGTGCCCTTGAACATGGATGTGGAGATGCCCACGGTGGAGACCATCCGGCTGCTGGTGTCCCGCAACGAGGGAGTGGCCTTCTTGCCGCGCATGTGCGTGGAGCAGGACATCGCCGCCGGGAATTTGCGCGAAGTGCGCGTTCGCGAGCTGGACGTTGAGCGCCATATCCGGCTGGTGTACCCCGAGAAGCGCGTGCTCAGCCACGCGGCGCGGGCGTTCCTGGAGCTGATTCAGGAGCGGGTAGCGGCGCGTACCTGACTGACAACGGGCTGACGCAGGGTTCAAATGGAAGTAAGCGGAATACGCAAGCGATGCCCCTACCCAGACTCCTTCTCCTGCCGCTGGTCGCCGCCGTTGCATTTGGCCAGGCCGACACCGGAGAGCTGCGCCTTCTGGTAAAAGACCCCAGCGGATCGCCGGTGCAGGCGTCGGTCAAGCTGGCCAGCGCGGTGAATGACTACAACACGACGTTCGTAGCGGACGCCGACGGCCGCGTTATTGCAAAGAGGCTGCCGTTCGGCCTCTACACGATCACCGTGATGCACTCGGGCTTCGCCTCCTCGGAGCAACTGATTGACGTTCGCTCGGCATTGCCCAGGGAACTGACCATCTCCCTCGCCCTCGGCGCGGTCCAAACCACGGTAAATGTTAACGGCAGCGAAACGCTGATCGATCCCGACGCAACCAGCAGCGCAGACCGCATCGGCGCCAACACCATCGCCGACCGTCTCTCCGCCGCGCCGGGCCGGGGCCTGGCCGATCTGGTAAACCAGGAACCCGGCTGGATCTTCGAAGCGAATGGCATTCTACATCCCCGCGCGGAGGAGTATCAGGTCCAGTACGTCATTGACGGCATGCCCCTCACCGAAAATCGCTCCGCTGCCTATGTGGCGGATTTCGATCCGGCCGAGGTTCAGGAAATGAGCGAGATGGTAGCCGGCTTCCCGGCCGAATACGGCCGCAAACTGGGCGGTGTGATTGAGGTGGAAACCACTCGCGATAAGCGACCTGGGTTTCACGGGAAGGCGGTGCTCGGCGGCGGCAGTTATGACACCGAAAACGGCTACTTCGAGGGCCAGTACGGGGCGGGCGCAAACACCCTGAGCACGAGCCTTTCCGGGGATTTGACGGACCATTTTCTCGATCCGCCGGCCAGCCAGAACTACACCAACCACGGATCGACGGCGGATTTCATCGCGCACTATGAGCGGGACATCGACGACAACAATCGCATCAGCGTCATCGTCAGCCGCAATCAGTCGAAGTTCCTCGTGCCGAACGAAGTGCCGCAGGAGGAGGCCGGCCAGCGCCAGGATCGCGATAATTTTGAGAGTTCCGCGCAACTCTCCTGGCAGCACATCTTCTCGAGCAACGTGCTTGGTTCTTTCGGGGCCATGACGCGGGACATCACCGTGGGCTTCTGGTCGAACGACCTTTCCACGCCGATGATCGCCGGGCAGGGTCGCGGCTATCACGAAGAGTACGTCAAGGGCGCCATTGCGATCCATGCCGGCAAGCATGAATTCAAGTTCGGCACGGAGGAGGACTTCGCTCAGATCGAGGAGTCGCTCAATTACCTGATTACCGACCCCACGCAATTCGACCCAGGCACGCCCCTCGCCTTCAACTTCTATGGCCACGCGCCCGACCGTGAACAGGCCGTCTTTGCTCAGGACGAAATCCACTGGAAGAATCTCGCCCTGGCCGGCGGAATCCGCTTTGACCACTACGATCTGTTAGTGAACCAGACCGGTTGGAGCCCCCGCGTGGGCATTGGCTACTACCTGCCGAAGGCCAAGGTCAACCTTCATGCGTCGTATGACCGCGTGTTTCAGACGCCGCCGTTCGAGAATCTGCTGGTTTCCAGCTCTCCCGCGGTCACCAGCCTGGACCCGCTGGTTTTGCGCCTCCCCGTGCAACCGGCGCGCGCGAACTATTATGAGGCCGGCATGGCCCGGGGCCTGTTCGGCCAGATCCGGCTAACCGGTAATTTCTTTTGGCGGCGATACCACAACTATCCCGATGACGATCTGCTGCTGAACACCGGGGTCAGTTTTCCCATCACCTTCGCGCTGGCCAATATCTATGGCGAAGAAGCCCGGCTGGAGATTCCCCGCCGGGGGCCTGTTTCCGGGTATGTCAGTTGGACCAACGAGCGGGGCAACGGCTATTTCCCGGCCACCGGGGGGCTGTTCCTGGGCGACGACGCCGCGCAAGCGATTCAGCAGACCAGCGGCGTATTTCCGGTCTCCCAGGAAGAGCGCAACGCGGTGCGCGCGCGTTTCCGCTACGGCATCACCCCGCGAATCTGGCTGGCCTTCGGCGGCACGTACGACAGTGGCTTGCCCATCGACTTCGGCGGGACGGAGGCGGATGCCGCCGCGCAGGGATACACTCAGAATATTCTCAACCGCGTCAATTTCTCCGACCTGCGCCCGCGCCCGTTATGGTCACTGGATGCGTCCGCCGGGGTCGTCCTGAGCCAGAGTGAGAAGCACCCCGTGCGGCTTCAAGTGGATGGAACAAACCTGACTAACTCACTCAACGTCATCGATTTCGCAGGTCTGTTCTCAGGCACCGCGATCGGTATTATGCGCTCCGTGGATGCGCGCCTGCAGTTCAACTTCTGATCTTCGGAAAGTCCGAGGATCCGGCCAACGCACCCATGTAGCGGCGTTTGTTGCCGCTCCCGAACCAGTTACGAAACGGAAGTGATGGTGATGGTGTCGCCGGACAGTTCGCCTTCCACCTTCACCTTGTCACCCAGATGGTCCATCACCTTCGCCTGCGAATCGGCGGAAATCTTGTAAACCTTGTCGCCGACCACCAGAACGGGCGAGGCGCCATGGTGCTTGATGCACCCTTCCACGCACTTCTTGTCGTCGGCGCTGGCGGCCACATGCTGCGCGCCACAACTGGAGTCGGAAATGGTTCCGCTCCACGAATCGGCCAGGGCGACCAGCGAAAACGTTGCGCCAAGCGCAAATACCATTGCGATTTTCTTCACGGGAACTCCTCCAGAGCCGGATTGCTTACCCTCCAAGTATACGGCGCGGCGAGGACGGTTAGAACTCCAGTTTTGTAATCATCTCGTCCAGTTTGTGTGCAAGCTCGGTTTTCTCCTTGTCGAGCCCGGCGGCCTGATCGCCCAATTTCGTGTATTGGGTCTCCTCGGACGCCAGTTGCCGGGACCACGTCTGCACCTGATCCTGTTGTCCGCTGACGCTGTTCAAGGTCTGGATGTTCTGGCGCAGACGGTTCTCCGCCTGGCTGACTTCCTCCATTTCCGCGTGAGTCAGCTGGATGGACGCGTCCACCGTGGCGATCCGCGCCTTCTGGCCGGCAATCTGCTGTAGTTGCGCTCGGCCGGCTTCGGAAACGGCCTTTTGCGAGAGGTAGGTCACCAGAAGTTCCGGCGTAAAGTTGGTCACGGCGGTTTCGTCGGTGGTGTAACCTTCTTCCACGGTCTCGAATTTCGCGGTGGCGCTCGGCGCCAGCTTCACTTCGAACCGGTGTGCGCTCGCCGTGGTCTCGGCGGGCTTCGGGCTCAGCACTTTGTTCCCCTCAACGATCGGTTGCTCGATGATGAGCGTTTTCGGCTTGGCGTCGACGTTGCGGATGGTGTAAGTCCTGGTCACACGCTCGGAGGTCTTTGTCGTAACCACCCCGCGAATGGCGTGGACCTCCACGATGTGCTGCTCGCCGGAGTCTTCTCCGGTGCCGATGCGGGTGCCCAGGTCGACGGCGTAGCTGATGAGACGCTTGTCGCCGCTCTTCACGGTGTTCATAAGCGCCTCGCCGCCGTAGCCGGCGCCCTCGAAAATGGTGATAGGGCCGCCGTCGAGCGTCTTACCCGTGTTGTTGGTGAGCTCGGCCGCGCTCATGGGGTTCTGGCCATAGGATTCCGAGTAGATGAGCAGCTTGCGCACCGCGATTTTCTGCTGCAGGAAGGGCAGCATGGCCGATTCGTTCTTGTGGATAGTGATCGGTTCGGCAAACCGGTATTCAAAAAGGTCGCCGAGTTCGCGGGTTTGCGTCTCGGGGGCGACGGAGCTGGTCGTGAGCGGGTTTACTCGGACGAGCTGCGCAGAATCCCTCCCAGCAACGGTCATGGATCCGTACGGTTGCGACCCGCCCGGACTGTATGCGCCCACCGTGGGCGAAGGGGGCGGCGGCATTTGCGCAGGATTCGCGAGCTCCGCTTCGTAAATCATCGGCGCCTGGGCGTACGCATTATCAACGTCAGCCGTGGTCCGCTGGACATAAAACGGCTCGTAGAGCCTGCTGATGAACGATACCGGCCGGCCCGACACCACCGACAGGTGCACGTTGGTCCAATCGTCGCCGGTAGTGTTGTCCACAATCGCCCAGCCTTCCAGCGTCGCGTCGCCCTCTTTGCCGAATATCAGGCGATAGCTGGACTTCCATAGCGGCTGCGGAATCATGTAGCTGGCCGACACCGCGCGGGCCTTCGCGTCGGACGAATCGATATACACACTGCGTTTGTCCTTCGATCGCGATTCCGCCACGGTGGCCAGGTAGTCCTTCAACTGCGCCTGAAGTTTGGGGTCCGGAAAACTCAGCGAACTGATCGCCGCCAGATCCACGGTGCGCAAATCACCGGAATCGAGCAGCAGGATCAGTTGCTCGCGCTCCGGCTGCTTGTCGTCGCCCGCGATCAAACGCCCGCTGACGATAGTCCCGGCCAGCGTCTCCGAGGCCGATTTCAGATCCACCCGCCCACCGCGCAGTTTGTCCAGAAATCCGCTCAGCTTCTGGCCATCCTCAATCGTGAACGGGAAGTCCGCCAGTTTCTGCTCCAGCGGCTCGCTGGAATCGTACCTAAGCCCGCGAATGGGCGTGCCGGAATCGTCGGCCACCGTCAGCGACTTCAGCACGTCGTTCATGTCCGTGGCTTTGAAATCCAGTCGCGCGCCTTCCCCGGGCGAAAGCTCGCCAGAGCGGGCGAAGTATCCCACGCCGCTCTTATACAGGATCACCTCGCGTACCGGCAGATCAGCCGCGAATGCGGTCGCGAAAAACACGATGGAGAACGGAATGATTCGTCGCATGTTCAGAACTCCAGCTTCCCGATCATATCGTTGAGCTCCGCTTCGAGCGCGGCTTTCTTCTTGTCAAGCTCGGCTACCTGACTGCGCAACGTGGTCATCCGCACCTCCTCCGCCGCCAGTTGCTTCGACCATTCCTGCACCTGGTCCTGCTGGCCATGAACGTAGTTCAGAGTCTGGATGTTCTGGCGCAACCGGTCCTGCGCGCGCGAGGTCTCCTCCATTTCGGAGTGCGTTTCCTGGAGAGACGTGTCCGTCTCGGCGATGCGGCTCTTCTGATCCATCACCTGCTGGAGCTGCTTGCGCCCGTCGTCCGAGATGGCCTTTTGCCGCACGTATTCCACCAGCACGTCGGGCGTGAAACTGGCGACCTGCGCCGACTGCCAGAAGACGTACTCTTCCACCACCGGGACTTTCGCGGTGGCGCCTGGGCCAACTTGCACCTCGTAACGGCGGGCGTCCGTGGTGGTCTCCGACGGTTTCGGGCTCACCGGCTTGTAGCCTTCGCGGATGGGCTGCTCGATCACCAGCGTCTTCGGATGAGGATCGACGTTGTGGACACTGTAGGTCTTCGTCGAAAGACTGGAGCTTTTCGTGGTCACCAGGCCGCGGCTGGCGTGAACCTCAAGCAGGTGGGCCTCGCCGGAGTCTTCCTTCGTGCCCACGCGCGTGCCCAGATCGACGGCATAACTGATCAGCCGCTTGTCGCCGCTCTTGACCGTGTTCATGAGGGCTTCGCCGCCATAGCCGGCGCTTTCGAAGACGGTGATGGGCCCGCCGTCCAGGGTCTTGCCGGAGTCGTTGGTCAGTTCGGCGGCGCTCATCGGGTTTTCGCCGTAGGATTCGGAGTAGATCAGCAGCTTGCGCACCGCGATCTTCTGCTGGAGGAAGGGCAGCATGGCGGATTCGTTTTTGTGGATGGTGATGGGGGTTGAGAAGCGGTACTCGAATAGGTCGCCGAATTCCTCGGCCTGGGCGCCAACGCTCACGGAACTGGGCTGAGCTTTCATGCGGTATATGCCGCCGCCCACGCCACCACCCGAGCCGGGACTGCTTAGCCTGGCCTTGCTCTCCAGGTTCGTGAATTCCCGCGGGGCCGCCCCAACGGCGCCACCGATCATGCCGCCCGCAACGCCACCCTCATACACTATCGGCGCCTGGGCATATGCATTATTCACATCCGCGGTGGTGCGTTGCACATAGAACGGTTCATACAACCGGCTGATGAACGACACCGGCCGGCCCGAAACAACCGTCAGTTGCACATTCGTCCAGTCATCGCCGGTGATGTTGTCGACAATGGCCCAGCCTTCCAGCGTCGCGTCACCCTTTTCGCCGAACAGCAGCCGGTAGCTGGATTTCCAGAGCGGCTGCGGAATCATGTAGCTGGCCGACAGCTCACGCGCTTTCGCCTCGGATGAATCGATGTGCACGCTGCGCTTGTCCTTCGAACGCGATTGCTCCACCATGGCCAGATAGTCCTTCAACTGCGACTGGATTTTGGGGTCGGGGAAACGAAGCGAGCTGAAAGCGGCCAGGTCCGCCGTGCGCAGGTCGCCGGAATCAAGAAACAGGATCACTTGCTCGCGCTCGGGCTGCTTCTCGTCGCCGGCGATCAGGCGCGCGCTCACAATCGTCCCGGCGAGGGTCTCCGCGGCCGATTTCAGCTCCAGGCGCGCGCCCCGCAGATGGTCGAGAAAAGCGCTCAACTGTTGCCCTTCCGCCACGGTAAACGGGAACTCGGCCAGCTTCTGCTCCAGCGGCTCACTGGAATCGTAACGCAGGCCACGGATGGGGACGCCGGAATCGTCGGCCACCGTGAGCGACTTCAGCACGTCGTTCATGTCCGTGGCCTTGAAATCCAGCCGGGCGCTCTCGCCGGGCGTAAGCGGGCCGGAACGGGCGAAGTAACCGACGCCGCTCTTATACAGGATTACTTCGCGCACGGGCAGGTCGGCAGCCAGCCCGGTAGTCAGCAACAGGACGGGAATCGAGGCAATTCGGCGCATAGTCCGGTGGACCCTCCGTTGATAGAACGCCCCCGCGGGGCAGTCTTGCACAAAATATGACACCATCCAAGCACGTAGAGTTCCGTGAGGAGAGGACAGCCGCGTTGGCGGCCTAAGAGGACAGGACACGCGGCGCCAGCCGCGTTTAACCCGAATGGACAGGGACCCGGCACGCGCCGCATGTCCACGTCTGCGGTACCCTCAATGAAGCCTGGGCATGGACAAACTCGATGAATTGAGGCGCCGGCACGCGGCCGCGGAAGCCGGTGGAGGCGAGGAACGCCGCGCCAAACAGCATGAAGCGGGCAGGCTCACCGCCCGCGAGCGCATCGATCTGCTGCTCGACGAGGGCACCTTCGAGGAAACCGACAAGCTGGCCCGCCATCGCTGCCGCGAGTTCGGGATGGACGCTCAGGTTGTCGATGGCGACGGTTTCATCACTGGCTCCGGTCTGATCAACGGCCGGCCCGCCTACGTATTCGCGCAGGATTTCACCGTCTTCGGCGGGTCCCTCTCGGAAACCAACGCCCAAAAGATCTGCAAGATCATGGATCTGGCTCTGAAAACCGGCACTCCCGTGATCGGCCTGAACGATTCCGGCGGCGCGCGGATTCAGGAAGGCGTGCTCTCGCTGGGCGGCTACGCCGACATCTTCCTGCGTAACACCATGGCCAGCGGCGTGGTCCCGCAGATTTCAGCCATCATGGGGCCGTGCGCGGGCGGCGCGGTTTACTCCCCGGCGCTCACCGATTTCATCTTCATGGTGGACCACACCAGCCACATGTTCGTCACCGGCCCGGACGTGATTCGCATGGTGACGCATGAAGACGTCACCAAAGAAAAGCTGGGCGGCGCCGAGACCCACAACACCATCAGCGGCGTGGCGCACTTCCTGGCGCACGACGATGCCGATTGCCTGCGAACCATTCGCGAGCTGCTCACCTACCTGCCGCAGAACAATCAGGACGACCTGCCGGTGCGGCCCACCAGCGATCCGCCCGACCGCGCCGACGCGGAGCTGGACACCATCGTCCCCGCCGAATCGAACCTGCCCTATGACATCAAGGATGTGATCGAACGCGTGGTGGACAATGGCGAGTTCCTGGAAGTGCACGAGCATTTCGCGCGGAACATCGTGGTTGGGCTTGCGCGCATGGATGGCCGGCCGGTGGGAGTAGTGGCCAACCAGCCCGCGTTTCTGGCCGGGTGCCTGGACATCAACTCGTCGGTGAAAGCCGCGCGCTTCGTCCGCTTTTGCGACGCCTTCAATATTCCGATTCTCACCTTCGAAGACGTGCCCGGGTTTCTGCCGGGAACCGATCAGGAGTTTGGCGGGGTAATCCGGCATGGCGCCAAGCTGCTGTACGCGTATGCCGAGGCGACGGTTCCCAAAGTGACCGTGATCACCCGCAAGGCGTACGGCGGCGCGTACTGCGTGATGGGGTCGAAACACCTGCGCACGGATGTGAACCTCGCGTGGCCCACCGCGGAGATTGCGGTGATGGGAGCCGAAGGCGCGGTTGAGATCGTCAACCGGCGAGAGCTGGCGGCGGCGGACAATCAGGCCGGGGTGCGCCAGAGGAAGGTCGCGGAGTTTCGCGAGCGCTTCGCCAATCCCTTTATCGCCGCCGAGCGCGGGTTCATCGACGATGTCATTGAGCCGCACGAAACGCGGGCCAAGGTGATTCGCGCCCTGCGCATGCTGGCAACCAAAGTGGATACAAACCCGAGGCGCAAACACGGTAACCTGCCATTGTGATGCCATGTGGGGCAGGGCCATGCCCTGCCTTCTCTTATGACCAGCGAAGACCCACGACTCATCCGTCTCACAAAGCTCGCGCTTGCGCTGCCCGAAGTAGTTCGCGAATACCGCGGGTCCCACGCGCAGTTTCAAGTACGCAAGAAAACCTTCGCCTACTTTCTGAACGATCACCACGGCGATGGCATCGTGGCCGTCACCTGCAAAGTGCTCCCCGGTGACAATTCGCTGCTGATCGCCGCCAGCCCCGATCGATTTTACCTGCCGTCGTACATAGGCTCTCGCGGCTGGGTGGCGCTGCGCCTGGATGTGGGGCCGGTCGATTGGGATGAAGTGAAGGAACTGCTCACGGGCAGCTACCGGCTGGTAACGCCAAAGTCACTCTTGAAGATCCTTAAGTGATTCCTCCAGGCTGAAGCTCCGCAGGTCCAGCAGAACCATCTTGCGCTCCGCCTGCTCGCCCATCACGAAGTCAATGGAGTGTTCCGCATCAGGCTGCTCCTGCGGATGCGCCTGCAAATCGGCGATCAGCTTCGCGGCAGCCGCGGCCCTTTCAGCAACCGGCAAGTCCGCGATGGCGCGCACCAGCGGGAGGATGCGGTCCTTCTCCGCTTTACGGCCGGCCCAGCCATCATGCATTTTCTGAACCACCGCCGGGTCGCCGTCCGCGCTGCCGTCTCGAAAGATCACGCACGCCAGTTCCAGCGTCTGTCCCACGGGTACCTCACCGTACTGGAATTCCGCCAGCGCGCCGGGAGCGATCGTATGGCCGCTGGATGAGCGCATCATTTTACCGTCCGCCTGCTGCTGGGTGAACGCGAAGCTCACGATCTCCTTGTCGTAATCGTTTCGCATAACCAGCCGCAGTTCGCCATCGTGCTCCTCTTCGCGGACGATCGGAAATTGGGCCGTGCGGTTCGCAATGGCGCGAGCCGAAACCGCGGTGTCCGCCGGCGCGTAGGGCGTAGCCGGCGCCGGGAAAAGCCGGCATCGATCAGCGGCCGCCTGCACACGCTGATCGAGCATCGCCGCGATATCCGCCTTCGCCGCCAGCAACTCGACGATCTCCCGCTCATTCATCACCGCGCTGGTGTAGGCAATGTCCGGTGGCGTTCCCGCGAGAGCCTTCGGCAGCGAGTGCTCCTCCTTGAAGCGCCTCTGCCAGTATTCCAGCGCGCGCAGGCGGATTTGCGCATCGTCGATCTCGGATTGCAGCAGCTTGAGATCGCCTTCCGCCGTTCCGTCCTCATAGAGCACCGCGCTGACGCTGACCTCTGGTTTGAGCTGGCCGGCGCCGCTCTCCCCGAAATCCACGTCGGCGCGGCAATGGGCCGTGGGCGAGCAGTTTCGTGGAGTCAACGTCGACGTGCCGTTGCCCCGGGCCACCGTGACCAGCCACGCATGCACCGGTTTCCGCGAGTCGTTCACCACGTCGAAATCCACCGTCGCCTTCTTCGCGTCAAACTGGATATTGCGAATCGCCAATGCCGCCGGTTCCTCGGCGACGAGCGGCGCCAGCAGCAGAATCAATACGGGAAGTTTCATCTCGAGCCGGGTATCGCTACTATAACGCTTATGCCTCTGTACTTATCATGGGTCCTGATGGCCGCCCTCGCGGCTGCGGCCCCGCGCACGGTTACCGACGCCGAAGTGGCCAGTGTGCAACGCTCGGCCATCCTCATTGACACTCACAACGACGTTACCAGCGATACGGTCGACGGCCTGGACATCGGCAAGCGGCGGACCGAGGGCCATACCGACCTCGAGAGGTTGCGCGATGGCGGCGTGGGCGCGACGTTCTTCGCGGCCTATGTGGATGCGAACTACGTAAAGACGAATCAGTCCGCGCATCGGACGCTGGAGATGATCGACACCATCCGGCACGATATCGTCGATCGCTACCCGGATCGGGTGCGGCTCGCCCTGACGGCGGACGACATCGAAGCCGCGCACCGCGACGGGAAATTCGCCGCGCTCATCGGCATTGAAGGCGGACACGGGATCGAGGACAGCCTCCGCCTGCTGCGCGATTATTATTTGCTGGGCGTCCGTTACATGACCCTGACGCACGTCAACACCAACAACTGGGCGGATTCCTCGGGCGATATCGATGACCCGACCGTGGTCCACCACAACGGACTCACGCCGTTCGGCCGCGACGTGGTGCGCGAGATGAACCGCCTGGGCATGATGGTGGATATTTCACACGTCGCCGACAAAACGTTCTGGGATGCGCTGGAGGTGAGCACCGCGCCGCCGTTTGCCTCGCACTCCTCCTGCCGCGCGGTTTCCAACATTGCGCGCAACATGACCGACGAGATGATTGTCGCGCTGGCGAAAAAGGGCGGTGTGGTGGATGTCAACTTCGGCTGTGAGTTCGTGTCGCAGAAATCCGCCGACGCCGGGATGCCGTTCATGAAACGCATTATGGCCGCGCCGGATCAGAAGGCCCGCAAGGCCCTGATGGAGGAATACAAAAAGGCCATTGTTCGCGCGACGCTCGACGATGCCGTGGCGAACATCGATCACGTTGTGAAGATCGCCGGAATCGGGGCGGTCGGCATCGGCAGCGATTTTGACGGCGTGGAGTGCACGCCGATCGGTCTTGACGATGTTTCGAAGTACCCGAATTTGACCCGGGCGCTGCTGGAGCGCGGCTATTCCGCTGCGGACATTCGCAAAATCTACGGTGGCAACGTCCTGCGCGTCATGCGCGCCGTGGAAGCGGAATCGGCCCGCCTGCGCGCGGCAAAATGAGATGGCCATGACTACAGGAATTCAGCGTTACATCGCCGCCGGCCTGTTCGTTTCGGTGGCTCTGGCCTCGGATGCGTTTTATCTGGGCTCCTCGAAGATCGATTCCGCGGTGGTCGCTCCATGGGCGGATGCATCCCGCAAGCCGGATACCGCAGAAATGAATTCGCTCGTTGGAAAAGTGGTCGTCATCAAGGCGCATGAGATCGCCGGCCCCCGGCCTCTCGCCTGCAAAGACCCGCGCTACGCGGTCAAGGACTACACCGCCGAAATGCTGTTCCAGGGATCCTTCGGAGAGATGCACGAGCGCGATCACTCGGCCGACCCGGCGAAGATCGCCGCGAACCTCGGGTTTCACGGTTCTTCGTGGAAAACCCTGGAAACCGGCTGCGCCAGCGAGCTCGACTTCCATTTCGCCGGCCCGGACACCGCGGAATTCGGCCTCAACGATTACGTATACACGCTAAAAAGGCAGTAAGGCCGGCTCACCTACGCCGGCTCCAGCATCCCTGCCCGGAGTGCTTCTTTCATCGGCGGAAACAGGCGCCCCACCGCCTCATCGAACGTCACTTTTTCGCCCTCCGCGTAGCGCCGCATCGCGCTCGCCACGTCAGGAGCCTCGTTCACCAGGGTGAGGAGCAATTGCGCGCCCGGACCCAGTTCGATCGTACCCACCAGCGCGTCATGAGGAAAACGGGCCGACACCTTCGGTGCCACCGGTTTGCCTAACCGGTACTCGCGGGCGAACACGGTTCCATCAGGAACTCGCAGGCGCGTCGTCAACAGTCTGGCGGCGTCACCCGCCAGCAGATCCTGAGCCGTCACCATCCTGTCGATGCGAGCGCCCGTGACCCAGTCCGAATCCTGCGCCGGCACATCCAACGCCGCGGACCAGTGAAGACCCTCGTCATTGTGCTGGATCACCACCAGCGTCACCATCAGCCCGCGAATCCCCATTTTCTCCAGATATTCGCGCCGACCCACCGCGGCGCGCGCGAAGCCGTCGTCAAGTTCGGGACGCTCCAGCATCGCATTGCGGGTGCAGTAATCATCCAGATCGTGAGCCGGGTACTTCAGCAAAAGAACGTTGCAATCCGTCGATGTAACCGCGGCGGCCACGCGGTCTTCGAGCGACGCCTCGTCCACAAGGGGCCACTCCACCAGCAGGACCGCCCGTCCTCGCGGAGCCAGGTATCGCGGAAGCTCCCCGAGAATCCTGAGCGAAATCTCGTCGCCGCGAGCGCCGCCAAAAAGATAAACCCGATCCTCCGCTCCCTCCGGCCGGGCGAACCACGGCGGCTGGGAAACGATCAGATCGAAGTTTTCCCCGCGGACCGGAGCAAAAAGATCCCCCTCTCGAAAATCGGCATTGGCGATGCCGTTCAACACGGCGTTGACCTTGGAGAGAGTGATGGCGCGCGCGTTGATGTCCGCGCCCACCACCACGGCGGCCCGGTCGGCCAACAGCAGCGCGCAGCTTCCCGCGCCACACCCCAGGTCGAGCATCCGCTGGACGGATCGGGCCGGCTGGCTCGCCTGGTACAAAGTGCCCGTGGTGGAAGTCGCGCCCATCACGGCGTCTTCTCCTCCAGGCAAGTGGTCTGAGATCAAATAGAGTTGATTCGCTGCCACCAGATTGAAGCCGGAAACCAGTCCTCCATCCGCCACCGGCGCGATCAGGCCGGCCTCCATAAGCGCGTCGAGCAAAGGCGCGCCCAGGGCCATGCGGGCGTCCTCGGCGCTCACCGGGTCTTCCAGCATGAGCATTCGCGCCGCGCAGGCAGCCGGCTCATGAACCCGCCGGGCATGCCAGTTGCGCAGCGGAGCCCCGATGAGAGTGGGCTGAGAGTCCCCGATTTTGGTGATTTCACCGACGTATTGTTCGGTGAGGCCGATTTCTTCCAGGCGCGCGCGGAAGCGATGCCAGACCGCCTCGGGCACGTGCGCAAGCCGGGAAGAATCGGGAAGAGGGCGGCGGGACATCGCTGGTGATGATAGCAGGGGTCAGCGCATACCGGCAAAAAGCGCGCCGTTTTGCCGCAGAATGCGTTCGCTGGTGGCCGGGTCCGCATCGAGCCGGGATTCGCCGCGCTCGTGGCTTCCGCCCAGCAGGATCCCATCCTGCCGCGGAAACATGTAAATGTCGTCCGGGCCCACGGTCATGTAATCCACTTCCGGCTGCGGCAGCAAAAACACCAGCTGGCCGCGGATGGGCGTTAGTTCCTTGTCGCCGAGAAGCGCTTGCGCGCCAAGACCGGTGCAGTTGAAAATCAGCTTCTCGCGAAGAGACATCAGTTCGCTTGTCCCGGCAAACTCGCGCACCACGATTTTGCCGCCCGCCAGGAAGAAGTCGTCCATCAGCGCGTTGAGATACGTCGCGGGCTCAATCAGCATGGTGTAGCGCCTGTAGGCGTTCGTCACGTCGAAGGGATTCTCGTCGTGGGCGAGCTGGCGGGCGTCCGGGTAGAGCGGTTCAATCTCGCTCTCCGCGCTCTCCGGAGGCGGCGGCTGCCAGGCGGAATCGCGCGAGAGCGAATACAGCGGCAGCCAGCGCACGCCGTATCGCTCGCCCACCAGCGATTGATAGCGGCGGAACGCGAAATGCCCGGCTTCGCCAAACTGCTGGCGAAACTCCGGCGTGACGCTGGCGTGATCGTACACAGTCACTGGGTCCCACAGCCCACCGGCAAGGTTCGAGGTGGTGTCGGGCGGCATCGATTTTGCGTAGATCGTCACGCCGTAGCCCCTCTGCTGCAGCAATCGCGCGGTGGAGAGCCCAACCACTCCGCAACCGATCACCGCTCATTCCCGTGCGTCCGTCTTCGCCCCTTCCTCCACGGCAAGCTGCGCGGTGCCCCACGAAAGCGTGATCCCCGCGCCGCCGTGACCGTAGTTGTGGATCACCGTCTTGCTGTCCAGCTTTTCGCCGCGCAACCACAAAACCCGAGGGACGGAAGGGCCGCAGCCCGACGGTTGTCCGGATCACCCGTTCAGGCGCCACGCGCACCCGTGCCAGTCGCAACGGCGCGGGCGGCGGCGACAGCGTGGTCCGGCGCACGGCGCAGCCGGTCAACAGCGCCGGCGCGAGGCTCAGGATTTGACGGCGCGACCACGGCATTGAGGCCATGATACGGCAGCGTGGCCGGAAGCGATAGCGCGCTAGCGTTTGGCCCAGTACCGGTCGCGCGCCTGCACCACCAGCCCCGTTTGGTTCGTGGTGAGTTTAATCCTGCGGAATTCCGAAACGGTGACCGGTTTGTCCGGTACATACCCCAGGCTGTACTGGCTGCGCAGTTCGTCCTGAATCCGGTCGAAGATCTGGTCGATGCTTTGCTTCTTCGACACCTCGTAGAATCCGCCGCCGGTCTCCTTCGCCAGGCGCTTCAGAATGCTTGCGCCATCGGGGCCTCCGAAGCCCTGATAAGCCGGGTCGGCGAACAGAATCGAGTAGATCAGCGTGTCGGCAAGCTGGGCCGCGTCGATGGCCTCTTCCAGCGTCGCGTCGCTTCCGTTCTCGCCTCCATCGGAGAGCACGATCAGCGCCTTGCGGCCGGTCCGCTTCTTCATGATGTCGTTCGCCGCTTTCACCACGGCGTCATAGAGCAGTGTCCCGCCGCGCGTCCCTTCCATGTTCAGCTCTTCGCGTGTGGGCGTGTCCACCAGCGGAAGCGTGTCCTCCAGTTGCTTGCGGGAGGAAGTGAGGTCCTGGCTCAACTGCACGGCCATGTCGAATTGCATGATGAAAACCTGGTCCTGGTCGCGCAGCATGCGGTCCAGAAAACGATAGCTGGCCCCGCGCTCGGCGTCCAGCAGGCGATGCTGGCTCATGCTGGTGTCCACCATCAATCCCAACGTCAGCGGCAGATTCGTTTCCCGGGCGAAGTAGGTAATGGTCTGCGGCCGCCCGTCTTCGATCAACGAGAAATCGTCTTTGGACAAGTCGCGCACGAAGGCGCCCTTCTTGTCCCGGACACTGGCCAGCACGCTGACCACGCGAACGTCGGATTTGAACGTGGCTTCGTCCTGGCCCGGAGCCATCCAGATTGCCAGAGACAGAGGGATGATGAAAAGGAGAAATCGGCGCGGGAGCATCTTCTGGAAACGATGCTCGCGCCGGCGGATTGGTTACTGAGTAATATTGCATGTGATATTATTATTTTGTTGCCGTGCGGATTGTCCTCGATACCGACGTCATGGTGGCAGCGTTCCGAAGCGCCCGGGGGGCATCAAGACAGCTGCTGCTGGCGGCGTTAGACCGAAGGTTTATCATGCCGCTGTCGGTACCATTGATGTTGGAGTATGAATCGGTCCTATGCCGCCCCGAACACCTCTCCGGGAGTGGGTTGACGTTCGAAGAGGTCTCCGTCTTTCTCGATGCGCTGGCGGGAACCATTGAACCTGTGATGATGCGGTTTCTCTGGCGTCCGAGGTTGAAGGATCCCGGCGACGAGATGGTCTTGGAAACTGCCGTAAATGGACGTGCCGACCGGCTCATCACCTTCAACGTGCGTCATCTGGCCGCGGCCGCGAAAGACTTCGGCATAAGGGTGATGGAGCCCGGTGCCGCATGGCGTGAGATGAAGGAGAGGAAATGAGAAAGAGCAATGTTGCGCTCCGCCTGCAGACCTCATTGTTCGAAGAGGCGCGCAAAGTCGCCGCCTCCGAGGGCGTCGCGCTAAACCAGTTGATCAACGTCGCCGTGGCTGAAAAGATTTCGGCCCTTCGCACGGAAGACTATTTTCGCGAACGGGCCGGGCGCGCCAATCTACGGACGGCTAAACAGATTCTGCGTCGCGCCGGGAACGGCAAGGCTCCCCGCGCCGGTGACGAGCTGTAGCCGCGTCGCTCCGTCCTTCCGCGCTACACCCCGCGAATCACCAGCATGGTGCAGTCATCGCCGGACAGCGCTCCCGCGTGAGCGCAAACCTGCCCGGTGATGTCCAGGATGAGCCGCTCCGGATCGGCATCGCGCGAGCCCGCAATCGCCGCCAGCAACCGCTCTTCGCCGAACTCCGCTTCCTCGTCGATGCCCGCCTCGGTTACTCCGTCGGAGTACGCCAGCAGCGTGTCGCCCGGCCCCAGGTGCAGCACCGCCTCCCCGCAATCCCACACATTCAGCAGACCGATCACCGGCGCCGTCGAATGCAGGCGCTCCACCTCGCCGCCGGCGCGAACCAGAACCGGCGCCGGATGCCCGCAGTTCACGTACCGCAGCGTGCGCGAGCGGTCGTCGTAGTCGGCGAAGAACACCGTCGCGTATTGCTCCGGCGGAGTGCTCGAATAGAACAGCCGGTTGATGCCGCGCAGCAGCTCGCAACCGTCGCGCACGGTCTCCGTTTGGCTGCGGAACGCCGCCTGCAGGCTGGCCATCAGCAGCGCGGCGGCCATCCCTTTTCCGGAGACGTCGGCCAGCACAAAGCCAATGGCATTGGGCCCCAGATCCAGAAAGTCGTAGTAATCTCCGCTCACGTCCCGCGCGGGAACGCAACGCGCCGCATAGCGAATGGTCCGGAGCTGTTTCACCGCTTGCGGGAACAGCTTCTCCTGCACATGCCGCGCAATCTCGATCTCCGAGCGGGCCTGGCGCTGGGCATTGCGCCGGGACACCGCCTCGCGCGCCTGTTTCTCGATGGTGCCCAGCAGCCGCACGTTGTCCCAGGGCTTCTGCACGAAGTCCGTGGCGCCGCGATGCATGGCGTCCACGGCCAGTTCCACGTTGCCCCACGCGGTCATCACCACCACCGGAGCGCAATCCGGCCGCGCACGCAGCTTGTCCAGCAAATCGAGTCCTTCCTGCCCCGAAGTGGTGTCGCGCGCATAATTCAGGTCCATCAGAATAAGATCGAAGGGCCGCGCGTCCAGCGCGCGCAGCAGGGCCTGCGGGGAATCGACGGTCTCCGCCATGTAGCCCGCGCCCTTAAGCAACAGCCGGATGGCCTCCAGAATGTCCGGCTGATCATCGCTGACCAGCACTCTGAGGCCGCTGGCGGCGGCGCGCGGCGAGGATTTGGTCAAAGCGGCGGTCATACTCCTACTTCACACTAACGCACGCGGCGTGCCAGCTGTTCCCGCTTCAGAGGATTGACACCAGGACCGTTACGCATCAGCGCCCGCGAGCGAGTGTCCGCTATTGGGACGCCCTGTCCGATGCCAGCGGCGTGCGGACGCGCGGCGCCAGCCGCGTTGGTGACTGGCCGGAGGAGCGCGGCTGCGGGCGCATGTTCACCACCACAGACACGGGAACGTGTATGATACTGTACCGGAATGAGAACGCTGCAACCGGTGATCTGGGCCAAGGGCACTTTTCTGAGCCCACAACATCTGCAGGCGCAGGACCGCTTCATTGAAAGCGTCCTGCAGTTCCGTCTGGATGCGCTCAGCTTTCGGCCATGGGGTTTCAGCCAGCTCCAGTTCAACCAGGAGCAACTCGCCAACGGCGTATTCGCGGTGCATCGCGCCCAGGGCATGTTTCCCGACGGTCTGCCCTTTGAGATCCCCGAATCGGATCCCCCGCCGCCCGCTCGCCCCATCGCCGAGTTTTTCACGCCGGATTCGACCAGTCTGGACATTTTCCTCGCCATCCCCTCCTACCGCGAAAACGGCCTGAACGTCTCCATGGCCGCGCGCGGTCTGGAAACCCGCTACCTGGCCGAGGTGGAAACCTTCCGTGATGAGAATACGAACGCCACCGAGCGTCCGGTACAGATTGCCCGAAAAAATATGCGCATTCTGGTGGAGGGGGAGAGCCGCCAGGGCAATTCCATCCTGCGCATCGCGCGCGTGCAGAAAACCGAGGCGGAAACCTACCAGCTTGACCCGCACTTCGTGGCCCCTCTGCTGGATATCTCCGCCAGCGACTATCTGATTTCCATCGCCCGCCGCCTGATCGAGAACCTCTCCGCGCGCAGCAGCATGTTGTCGGGCATGCGCCGGCAGAAGAACCAGAGCCTCGCCGAATTCACCGTCGCCGACATCGCCAACTTCTGGCTGCTCTATTCCATCAACACGCACTTTCCGCAGCTCCGCCACTTGTTCGAAACCCACCGCGGCCATCCCGAAGAGTTGTTCGCCATCATGGCCTCGCTGGGTTCGGCCCTCACTACGTTTTCGCTCGACATCAAGCCGCGCGACCTGGCGGTGTACGACCATGACGACCTTGGGCGCTGCTTCAAGGAGCTCGATGAGATGGTGCATCATCTGCTCGAGACCGTGGTTCCGAGCAACTTCGTGTCCCTGCCGTTGCGCCTGGTGCGGCCCTCCATCTACGCGGCTTCCATCACCGAAGACAAGTATCTGGAGGACACGCAGTTGTACCTGGCCGTGAATGCCGAGATGGGCGAAGCGGACATCATCACCAAGTGCCCCGCGTTGATGAAAGTGTGTTCGGCGAATCACATCGAGCATTTGATTCGTCAGGCGCTGCCAGGCATGACCATGACCCATGTGGTGGCGCCACCGGCCACCATCCCGGTCAAAGTGAATCACCAGTATTTCAGCCTGAACCGCTCCGGGCTGGCGTGGGAGGCGGTGCTCCGCTCCCGCAATATCGCCGTGTATGCCCCGGCGGATTTCCCCAACCCGCAACTGGAGTTGATTGTGCTGCTGCCTGAGCCGGTCACTCCGCCACCCGGGCCGGCCTGACCCGCGCCGTCCGCTACGACCGGAGTGCGATCATCGGCGGAACGCGGGTCGCCCGCCGCGCCGGAATCCAGCAAGCCAGCAGCGCGACGGCGGCCAGCACCACGGGAACACCGAGGAAGGTCAGCAGATCGCCGGGCGAGATGCCAAACAACAGGCTGGTTATCAGGTGGGCCACGCCCCATGCCCCCTGCAGGCCCGCTCCCACGCCGCTCAACGTCAGCATCACGCCCGGCCGCAAAGCAAGCATCACAACGTCGCGAGGTTGCGCGCCCGGAGCCATCCGGACGCAAGTGGAAACGTTCGCGCTTCCCGGCCGCTTCGTTCAACAATAATGAACATGGACATGTCTCCCGAGGAGTTCCGCCGCTCCGGACACCAGGTGGTCGATTGGATTGCCGATTACCTGGCTGGAGTGGGCGAGTATCCGGTGCTGCCGAAGGTGCAACCGGGCCAGGTGGCCGCGTCGCTCCCCGCGCACGCGCCCGAACACGGCGAGCCGATGGAGCAGGTTTTCGAGGATTTCCGCAACCTCATCGTCCCCGGCATGACCCACTGGAACCATCCGCGCTTCTTCGCCTATTTCGCCATCTCCGCGTCCGGCCCCGGCATCCTCGGCGAAATGCTTACCGCCGCGCTCAACGTCAACGGCATGTTGTGGCGCACGTCGCCGGCGGCCACCGAACTGGAGCAGGTGACGCTGGGCTGGCTGCGCGAGTGGCTGGGTTTGCCGCCGGAGTTCTTCGGCATCATCTACGACACCGCCTCCATCTCCACCATGCACGCCATCGCGGCCGCCCGTGAGTTCGCCGATCCCGATGTGCGCCGCCGCGGCGGTTCCGGCAATCTGGTGCTCTATACTTCCGAACAATCGCACTCTTCCGTTGAAAAAGGCGCGATCGCCCTCGGCATCGGCCAGGACAACGTGCGCCATGTACCGGTGAACCAGCGCTTCGAAATGCGCGTGGACGCGCTCGCGCGCCTGGTGGAACAAGACATCGCCGAGGGAAGAAAGCCGTTCTGCGTGGTGGCCACCGTGGGAACCACCTCCACCACCAGCGTGGACCCGGTCCCGGAGATCGCCGATATCGCCGAGCTCCACGGCCTGTGGCTGCATGTGGACGCCTCCTACGCGGGCATGGCGGCGATCGCTCCGGAGTTTCGTGGCACCCTGCGCGGCGTGGATCGGGCCGATTCGCTGGTGGCCAACCCGCACAAGTGGATGTTCACGCCGGTGGACCTCAGCACGTTTTATACCCGCCATCCCGAAGTGCTGCGCCGGGCGTTCTCTCTGGTGGCCGAATATCTCCAGACGCCGGACGGCGCCGTAAACCTGATGGATTACGGGGTCCAGCTCGGCCGCCGCTTTCGCGCCCTGAAATTGTGGTTCGTGATGCGCTACTTTGGCCGCGAGGGCATCGCCGCCGTAATCCGCGAGCATTGCGAATTTGCGCGGCGCTTCGCCGCAACGCTGGAGGGAGATGGCCGTTTCGAAATCGTCGCGCCCGTGCTCTTCTCCGTGGTTTGTTTTCGACTGAAGGAATCGGACGGCCGGAACCGCGCGCTGCTGGAGGCCATCAACGCGAGCGGGCTGGCTTTCCTGTCCCATACCGTGCTGAACGGCGCCTACGTTCTGCGGCTGGCAGTTGGCAACGTGCGCACAACGTGGCAGGATATCGAGAGGGTCTGGGATTTCATCCGGACCTGGGCGGACACACCATGACCTTCGATCCCTGGCGTTTGATTGATATCGGTATTGCGTACGCGCTGGCCCTTCCCCTGGGTATAGAGCGGGAGCGCTCCGAGCACACGGCCGGCGTTCGCACGTTTCCACTGGTGGCCATCGCCACCTGTGCGTTCCTGATGGGCGCGGAGGACTTGAAGAAGGAGTATGCGGACGTGGTGTCGCGCGTCCTTCAGGGGGTGGTGGCCGGCATGGGGTTCATTGGCGGCGGCGCCATACTACGGACCCAGGACGCGGTAATCGGCACCGCGACCGCCGCCGGCCTGTGGGCCACCGCGGCCATCGGGGCTTGCGTGGCCTTGCATAGCTACGACATCGCCATTGCGCTCAGCGTTCTCTGCTTTTTCACGCTGCATGTGCTCAAGCGGTTCACGCACGAGCCGGAATTGGGCGCCGGAAAGCGCGGCCCAGGTAAGAGCTGAAGTTCAGACCCCGGTAGGGAGCGTTTCCGCCGGTGTCATGTATTCGTTCATCACGCTCAGCAGATGGGACGGGTGCACCGGCTTGGAGATGTAGCCGTTCATACCCGCGCTCAAGCACTTTTCGCGATCTCCGTTCATGGCGTGCGCGGTCATGGCCAGAATCGGAAGATTCTTCCATTTCGGGTTCAGGCGGATTCTGCGCGTGGCCTCCAGGCCATCCATCACCGGCATCTGCACGTCCATGATCACCAGGCGGTACGCGTCATCGCGTTCCAGCAGTTCCAGGGCTTCAACGCCATTGTTGGCCAGCTCCACGGTGAAACCGCGCTTTCGCAACACGGTGGTCACCACCTTCTGATTCACCTTGTTGTCTTCCACCACCAGAACGCGCGCGGGCGACCCTTCGGAGGCGTCGCTGGCGCCATGGCCCAAAGCGGATGCGGGCGTCTTCGCGGGCACCGGCGGAGGGGCCACGCACCGCAGATTCGCCGTGAAGGTGCTGCCCTTGCCGGGCTGGCTTTCCACCGAAATCTCGCCCCCGTGCATTTCCACCAGTCTGCGAGTAATGGCCAGACCCAGCCCGGTTCCTCCGAACCGCCGGCTCACGCTGCCATCCACCTGTGTAAACTTCTCGAAGATCAGCGGGAGCTTCTCCGCCGGAATCCCGATACCGGTATCCTCCACGGCGAAACGGACCAGCAGTTCTCCGCCGGTGGCCGGTGTCGCGTCCAGGGTCACGCGAACGTGGCCCGCAACCGTGAACTTGATGGCGTTGCTCAGCAGGTTGGCGAAGATTTGCCGCATCCGCAGTGGATCCCCGACCACTTCCTCGGGCACCGCGGGCGAAACCTGGCAAACCAGGTCGATTCCCATTTCGTCCGCCTTGGGTTGAAACGAACGCACGCAATCCTGCAGCACGATGCGCACGTCAAAGGGAATCTTTTCCAGCCCCAGCTTCCCTGACTCGATCTTGGAAAGGTCCAGAATGTCGTTCAGCAGGCTCAGCAGCGAATAAGCGCACCGTTGCGCCGTCTCCAGCTGATCGCGATGTTCGTCCGGCAGCTCGCTCTCCAGCGTGACATCCAGCATGCCCAGGATGCCCGCCATGGGCGTTCGCAGCTCGTGCGACATGTTCGCCAGAAATTCGCTCTTGGCTTCGTTGGCCGCCTGCGCCCGCAGCATGGCCTCTTCCAGTTCTTCGGTGCGTTGGCGGATGCGCTGCTCGAGCAGTTCCTGATGCCGCCGGATTTCCTCCTGGGAGGAGGTCAGCGCGTCAATCATCTGATTGAAGCTCTCGCCAAGATACTCGATCTCGTCTCCGGTGCGGCTCACCTGGATAGGCTCCAGCTTCCCCTTGCGCACGGCCGTAATGCCCTGCTGCAGATACCGCAACGGCCGGCCCAGCACGCGGATGGTAAACAGCGAAATTACCGCCGCCACCACCAGCACCACGCCGCACTCCAGCAACGCCTTGGTGGCGCTCAGCGTGCCCTGATGCAGGTCATAGGCAAGCGTCGCTGCAACCACCCAAAGCAACAGTACGCCGGTGAACGCAGTGAACCGCGTAGACAATGATTGGAACGGTTTCCGGCGAGAGTTTCCACTCTCGCCAGTCGTGACCTGGCGCACATCTTACACATCGACCCGAATACGGCGAAGTACTATAAGTAAATCCGCTTAAGCCTTTCCAGGTTCCTGTTTAGTTCACTCGTACCATTACCGCTGAAACACCAGCTATTTGCTAGACTTGTGACCGGATGGACCGCCTCGCCACCACGCTCTGCGGGATCGCGCTGCGGAATCCGGTGCTGGCCGCTTCGGGGACCTTCGGCTATGGTGTCGAGTTCGCCAAACTGGTCGACCTGAACCGAATTGGCGGCATCGTGGTGAAGGGGTTATCGCGCCATCCGATGGCCGGCAATCCGCCCCCGCGCCTGTGGGAAACCGCCGCCGGAATGATCAACTCCGTGGGCCTGCAGAACATCGGCGTGCGGGCGTTCGTCACCGCCAGGCTCCCTCAGCTAAGGCCATACCGCACCGCGATCATCGCCAACGTCTTCGGCTATGCCATGGAGGACTACGCGGAGGTGATCCGCGTGCTGGAGGACGCCGAGGGCATCGCCGCGTACGAGCTGAACGTTTCCTGTCCCAACACGCAAGCGGGCGGAATCTTCTTCTCGAGCGATCCCGCATTGCTCACCGCTTTGGTCCGGAGCGTACGTCCGCTCACCCGGCGGCCGCTCATTATCAAACTCTCGCCGAACGTCTCGCGCATCGAACCGCTGGCCCTGGCCGCCGAAGAGGCGGGCGCGGACGCGGTCAGCCTGGTGAATACGTTCGTCGCCCTGGCGATTGATGCCCGCACCCGCCAGCCGCGTATCGGAGCGGGCTTTGGCGGGCTCTCCGGCCCGGCCATCAAGCCCATCGCGTTGCGTATGGTGTACGAAGCCGCCCAGGCCGTGCGCATCCCGGTGATCGGTCTCGGGGGCATCCGCAGCGGCATGGATGCCGCCGAGTTTCTCATTGCCGGAGCATCGGCGGTCGAAGTGGGAACCATGAATTTCGCCGACCCTCGCGCGCCCCTGCGTATCGCCCGCGAACTCGATGCCTTCCTCGCCAGCGAGCGCCTGGCCTCGGTCACGGATCTTGTGGGAAGCTTGCAGATGAAGCAGCGCAGCAACGAGCAGACGCAGGAGCAAAATGAAGAAGACCGTATCCACGCTGGAGGCGCCGAAGGCGATCGGCCCGTACTCCCAGGCCGTAATTCATGACGGGATCGTCTATTTGAGCGGCCAGATCGCCATCGATCCGGCCACCAGCCAACTGATCGAGGGAGACGTGGTCGCGCAAACCCACCGCGTTCTCGGCAACCTCAAGGCGGTGCTGGAAGCCGCCGGTTCATCGCTCAGCGCCGTTCTGCGCACCACCGTTTTCCTGAAAGATATGGCCGACTTCCCGAAGATGAACGAGGTCTACGGGCAATACTTCAACGCCGATCCGCCGGCGCGTTCAACCGTGCAGGCGGCTAAACTGCCGCGCGACGTAGCGGTGGAGATCGATGCCATCGCCGCGGTAACAGGCTGAATCTTCATCGCCGCGCCGGCTCGGGTTCGCTGGCCTTGCCCGCCGGCTGGCCCGGCAGAGACTTCCCTTCTTTCTCGGCATGCGCCTCCAGCAGGTCCTTCATGTTTTCGAAAATGTAATTCGGCGAGCGGTCTCCGGAGATCAGGTGGTAGTCGCGGTCCTGATACCAGGCCAACACCGGCCGGGTTACATCGTCGTAGGTTTGCAGGCGATCGGTAAAAGTCGCTTCCGTGTCGTCCTCTCGCTGGATCAGCGCCGTTCCACAGTCGTCGCAAATACCCGGCACCTTTGAGGGCTGGTGCAGGACATTATAAATTCGTCCGCACTTCGGACAAGTCCGGCGCGAAATGGTTCTCGCGATCAAAGCCGCATACGGGACGTCGAGATGAAAAATGATCGGGCAGGGCAGGTTCCGTTCCTTCAGCAGGCAGTCCAGAAACTCCGCCTGCTGCACGGTGCGCGGATAGCCGTCCAGCATGAACCCGTTCTCACAATCGGGCCGCGAAATCCGCACGGCCAGCATCTGGTTGATCAGATGATCGCTCACCAGCCCGCCGGCAACCATGATTTCCTGCGCGGCCTTGCCCAGTTCGCTGCCGGACTGCACTTCCGCCCGGAGCATTTCCCCCGTCGAGATGGACGGGATGTGAAGCCACTCAGTGATCAGCCGCGCCTGGGTGCCTTTGCCGGACCCAGGCGGGCCAAATAGTAAGATTACCAATCGAATAAATCCCCGCTGATCTCAACCTACCTGCTTCTTCGGAGCAAAAGCAAGCCAGTAGAATCAGGACTATCCCGGTCGGGTTTTGTCTGAAGACAGCGTTGGGAACAGCTCCGGTTCCGCGAGTTCCGGTAAGACGGCACTCGCTGTCTCCAACCCGCATCGCTCACAGGCCGTCGTCTGAATGACCTCGGCGCCGGTGGCCGGGAACCTTCGGATTACTTGCGTCGTGGAAGCCCGGCAGCGTGGGCACCAGGCAACGCAAGTGGTTGCGGATCGCATTATTCCGGGAGTGCTTCCTCGTGGGCGTTCCTCTCGCGCTAGAATAAAAGCGATGCCGCTGCCGTCCGCATCGCGCCCCTCTCTCTTCGGTTCCGACTGAAATCCCTCCTTCTGCCTTCAGTCATGCCGCGCAGGCGGCAAACCATTCAACCTGAAAACAGCAGGAGAACTCACGTGCCCAGTACGGAACTCGTCCGCCAGGACCTCCCGCATCTTGCCACCGGATTGCCGGGGCCCCGCGCTCGCGAGGTCATCGAACGCGATCGTAATGTTCTTTCACCTTCCTACACCCGCGGCTATCCCCTGGTAGCCGCCCGGGGCGAGGGTGCCATTGTCGAAGACGTGGATGGCAACCGCTTCCTCGATTTCAACGCCGGCATAGCGGTCTGCTCCACCGGCCATTGCCACCCGCGCGTCGTGGAAGCTATCCGGCGTCAGGCCGGCGAGCTCATCCACATGTCCGGCACCGATTTCTATTACGAGAGCATGGTCACCCTGGCGGAGCGTCTGGCCGCCAGCGCGCCCGGCGGCGTTCCTCGCCGGGTGTACTTTGGGAACTCCGGAACCGAGGCCGTGGAAGCGGCCATGAAACTGGCCCGCTATCACACCGGCCGCGACAAATTCATCGCTTTTTTCGGCGGCTTCCATGGCCGCACCCTTGGCTCGCTCTCGCTCACCGCCAGCAAGGTTGTCCAGAAGCGCGGCTTCGGACCGCTGGTGCCCGGTGTCCATCACGTGCCTTATCCTTACCCCTGGCGCTTCGCCGGCAGCGCGGACCAGTGCGTCGAAGCCTCCCTCGCGGCCATCGAGCAATTGTTCCGCACCACCGTTCCCGCCGAGGAGGTGGCCGCGTTTGTCGTCGAGCCCATTCAGGGCGAAGGCGGTTACGTCGTACCGCCAAAGCGTTTCTTTACGGGACTTCAGGAACTGGCGCGCCGCCACGGCATTCTCATCGTCGCCGATGAAGTGCAATGCGGCGTGGGCCGCACCGGCCGCATGTGGGCGTCCGGGCACTTCGATCTGGTCCCCGACATCATAGCCAGCGCGAAAGGCATAGCCAGCGGGATGCCGCTCGGCGCCATGATCGCGCGCGCGGAGCTGATGAACTGGGGACCCGGCGCGCACGCCTCAACTTTCGGAGGCAACCCCGTCGCGGTGGCCGCGTCGCTCGCCACCATGGATCTGCTCGAAGAAACCCTGCTCGAAAACACCCGCCGCATGGGCGAGTTACTAATGGATCGCATGCGCGAGTGGCCCCGCCGCTTCCGGCACGTGGGCGAAGTGCGCGGCCTTGGGCTCATGATCGGCGTCGAGTTCGTCCGCGATCAGGAATCAAGGGAGCGCGCGCCTGAACTGCGTGACCGCGTCGAGGAGATGGCGTTTCAACGCGGTGTGCTGGTGCTGGGCGCGGGTCCCAACAGCATCCGCCTTTCGCCCCCGCTGATCGTCAGCGAAGACCAGTGCCACTGTGCGCTGGACGCGCTGGAGAGCTGCCTCGCGGCAATCGAGTCAGACCCGCGATAAGGAATCCCCGCTCGGCGAGGCCTCCACCGGTTCCTCCAGCAACTGCTCCCGGTACTGCTCCAGGGCGATTCGGACCAGTTGGCCGCGCGTGCGCACGCCGGTTTTTTGGAACAGGCGCTGCAGAATCGCCTTTACATAGCTCTCGGAGATCGTCAACCTCCAGCCGATCTCTTTGTTCGACAAGCCCTCCATCACCAGACGCAGCACTTTGCGCTGGCGCTCGTTGAACCGCCGGGCCGGGTCCTTTCCGGATGTGCGCACCTCCGATGCGGCGATCGCCAGATAGCGCGGGTCCAGCGAAATCCGCCCACTGGCAACAATTCGTATGCTCACCGCCAGGTCGCTCAGCGGTCTTTCCTTGAAGAAGACCCCGCTGACTCCTTGTCGAAGCAGACGGCGCACTTCCGTGTCGCTGATCCATGCCGTGACAATCAGCACGCGTCCGTCAAACCCGGCCTGCCGCGCGGCCGGCAGGAACTGCGAGGCGCGCTCCGCTCCCAGATCGTGATCCAGAAGCACGACATCGTACCGCGAATTCATCAGGATGCCGAGCCCGGCGGCGATGGATCCGCAATGCTCCACCTCGAAGTCGTTTTCCATCGACAACACCTGGGAAACGCACTCCCGGAATATCGCGTGATCGTCAATCAACAAGGTGCGAATCGGCGTGAGCGATTTGCTCATGCCGATTCCCCCTCCTCCGATGGCCATAACTCCACGGCAAAACAACTCCCCTCCGCTTGCGGCTCGTAGCGCAAATCGCCCCCGCTGGCGCGCAGGATCGCGCGGCTGATATACAATCCCAGGCCGGTTGAATGCGCCCCCGCCTGGAAGGGTTCGAAAAGCCGTTCCTGCTGGGTAACGCCATGGCCGCTGTCGCGGAATCGCACTAGAACGATATCGCTTTCCCGGCTCGCTTCCACGCGCAGCTCCTTGCGCGGGCACCCCCGCAGCGCGCGTTCGCTGTTTCGGGCCAGATTCAGAAATACCTGCAGAAGACTGTGCTGGTCCGCGCGCACCAGGGGCAGGCCCGCGGCAATCTCCCAACTCACCGTACCGCCGACCCCGCGGATGGAATCCTCAATCACGATCCGCGTCTCGTCCAGAACCGTGCCCAGATCCGTCACCTCCGCTGTCTGTTTGGATGCCGCCGCGAGGCCGGACGAGGCGATCTTCTCCAGACCGCGCAGAGTAGAGCCCAGCGCCAGATAAGGCTCCGTCGATTCCACCGCCGGCTGGTCGCCCAGACGCTGGTACGCCGCCAGACCGGCTGCGGCGAGATTGCGAATTTCATGGGACACCGCCCCCACCAGCACCCTCGACACGGACATCATCGAATCGAGGCCGGTGCCTTCGCGGTCCCGCAAATTCTCCGAAGCGTCCCACACCACCGCGGCCAGCCGCAATCCGGATACGGTCATGTACGTGGAAAGCCAGATGTGCGCCAGAAACACCTCGCCGTTCCTGCGCTGCCCTTTGCACTCGAGCGCGGTGCGGAAATCGGCCCGCGCCGGTCCGCTGCGCACCAGCCGGTTCAGAATCGGCAGAAGAGCTCCAACCTCCTGACCCTGCAGCTCCCCCGGCGGAAACCCGAGCAACTCGTGCGCCGACTGGTTCGCCAGTGCCACGAGGCCGGTGTTGTCCAGCGTCAGAATAGCCAGCGGGCTCGTTTCAATCAGGACCCGGGTCTGCTGATTGGCCTCGCGGCGCAGCCGCATCTCCTCGTCGCGCAGCACCAGTTGTTCCACCACCAGACGCCGCTCCCGGTTCAGCGCTGAAACGATGAAGCCCGCCAGAACGAAGCCGGAGAACCCCGTCAGAATGCGCCACCAAGCGCCCGGACCCCAGTCGCCCGGAGTAAACTGCTCGCGCAAAAGAGCGCAGACCGCCGCGAGAGCGAGCACCTGCAGATTGCTGAGGAATCCGGCGACCAGCAGAATCGGCAGGATATACAAGAACCCCAGCGACCGGTCCAGAACAATCTTCCAGTCCAGGAACAGAATGGCGCCAAACAGGAGGGCCGCCGTCGCGAACACCTGTTTCCTGTTCCGTTCCACATACCCCAGGAAACGCTCCAACGGATGTCTGATCACCGCCTGCATCTTGTCGCTTCTTCCCGCTTCCGCCGCCTGAGGCCACACTACCGCACCCGGCCCCTCAATGGAGCAGACCGGCGACATCCACCACAATGATCGATCCTCGCTCAGAGGAGGCACGGGTCCCATGGGCATGGTGAACAATTCAGCTCAGGACAATGCGAATGACGAGGACTCCGCAAACAGGGCAAATTAAAAGGGGGGCGGAACACCGAGAAGAGCCCGCCCCCAACTCTCATCGGCAACATGGCCGCCAGATGCACGGATTATAGCTGCCGAACGAAAAACATACCGGCTATCTTTCGTATACTCCCACAGGGCGGTTTCCGCCACTACTATCTTTCGTACACAACTCTCCGCGTCCCCGCTCCGTCAGCCGGCGCGAAATGAGACCCTCCGCAGCTCCCTCTGTGAATTCTAAGCCGCTGCGAGATCAGCTCTTTTGTGACGTTCGCCCACGTGCGGCTGGATCGCGGGCATGCGGCGGCAATCACAAAAATCTATTTCCGGCATAACTAAAAACGTCTTTGCACTTCGCCGCGGTCTCGTTATGGTTGCTCAAGCAGGCACGGCCTGACCACGCGGTCAGGGGTATCGCAACCCGTCGGTGCATGCCCGCGACCATCAATATTCCACGACATTGGAGGTGCCATGGGAGCAAATCCCACGCAGGCGCAAGCGGCCGTTCTATTTCTCGTCGGCTTCACGTTTATCTCAGTTGGACTCGCCCAGGCGTATGGAGTGATCTGGCTGGTTCTGGGAGTCATCGCCCTGGCTCTTTCGGGCGTGCTCTTCATGAAATGCAAGCCCTGGGAGACAAAGGCCGACTAACTCCGCTCAGAGAGGCATCGGCAATAAAAGGGAGACGAACATGCTTTGGTTGGGAATTGCAGTTACTGTTCTTGGCTTTATCATCAGCCTGCTGAGCCTCACCATCACGACGAGTGTTGGGGGGCGGATGGTCATCGTGCTTGTCGGCCTGGCGGTCACGCTGGTGGGAATCATCGGATTGATTAACCGCGCGTTCATGAAGGACGCGATCTGGAGGAAATGACCATCGTGAAGAAATCGATTCAACTCATCGCGACCGCCGCGTTCTTTGCGTCGCTCATCCTGGGGCAGGCTCCGGCGGCCGCTCCTCCGGCGCCGGCTCCGGTCGCCATTACGGACAGCGACGTGAAGAATGCGCCTACGCCAAGTGCCGACGCCCGGACAAAGGGCGATCCGGACGGCTCGCTGACCGGCACGACCAATGACGTCACCGTGGGCGACTCGAAAAAGGGCCTCACCATCGGCGACGTGGTGAATCAGGTTGGCCAGAACAAAGTTGCCGTCAACTTCGTCTGGACCCTGGTCACCGGGTTCCTGGTCATGTTCATGCAGGCGGGCTTCGCCATTGTTGAAACCGGCTTGTGCCGGGCGAAGAACGCAAACCACACCATGATGATGAACTTCATGGTGTACGGCGTGGGAATGTTTGCGTACTGGCTCATCGGATTCGCGATCCAGATGGGTGGCGTGGGCGCTGTCGCGAACCTCGGCGGCACACCGCCTCTCAGCATGGAGTACACCTTCAACCTGTTCGGCAAGCCCTTCGGCCTCTTCGGCGAACACGGCATGTTTCTGACCCAGGCCGGCAGCTACGATGTGGGCGTGATGGTGCTGTTCCTGTTCCAGATGGTCTTCATGGACACCGCGCTCACCATCGTCACCGGCGCGGCCGCCGAGCGGTGGAAGTATGTGGCCTTCGTGATCTCCTCGTTCGTGATTGGCGCCTTCACCTATCCGCTATACGGAAATTGGGCGTGGGGCGGCGGGTGGCTCTCGGCCCTGGGCACCAACTTCGGACTTGGCAAAGGCTATTGCGATTTTGCCGGATCAGGAGTGGTACACGCCGTGGGAGGAGTCACCGCGCTGGCTCTGGCTCTGATTGTCGGTCCGCGGATCGGCAAGTACGACCGGAGCGGGAGGTCCAACGCCCTCATAGGGCACGATATCGTGATCGTGCTCACCGGCTGCTTCATCCTCGCGTTCGGCTGGTTCGGGTTCAACCCGGGCTCTACTCTGGGCGCTTCTTCGAACGGCTGTCTGCGGATCGGTTCCATTGCCGTCAACACGATGTTGGCCGGAATGACCGGCAGCTTTGGCGCCATGTTCTACATGTGGCTGCGCTACGGCAAGCCGGACGCCTCGATGTCCGGTAACGGACTACTGGCGGGGCTGGTGGCGATCACCGCGCCCAGCGGCTTCGTCAATACGATTGGCGCCTGCATCATCGGTCTGATCGCCGGCGTGCTGGTGTGCCTGTCGGTGGAGTTCATCGACAAGGTCATGAAGGTGGATGACCCGGTCGGCGCCATCTCCGTGCACGGCACCAACGGGTTGTGGGGCGTGATCTCGGTCGGGTTGTTCGCCGACGGCAAGAGTAACTACGGCGGCTCCTGGAACGGCGTGAACGGCAACGTCACCGGGCTCTTCTATGGCGACGCCAGCCAGTTGGTAGCGCAGCTCATCGGCGTAGCTACTCTCCTGGGCTTGGTCTTCACGTTGAGCCTCGTCTTCAACCTCGCGATTCAAGCAGTAGTCGGACAGCGCGTGGGCGCGAAGGCGGAGCTCGAAGGACTCGATCTCCCCGAAATGGGTCAGCTCGGCTACCCCGAGTTTGAACTGAAGCCTCCGGCTGCGGCGGCAGTGGCGCAAGCATGACCGGGGAACTCCAGCTTCGGCAATCAGCCGGACTGGCGCTGCCCCCGGTGCCCTGGCGAGACCCTCACACGGTCTCGCCAGCAAAGCTGGCCGAGTATATCGGTACGCTGGAGCGGGCCTGTGCGGAGAACCCGGCCTCGGCCGACTTGAGAACCTGTCTCGGAATTGCGCACGCCATGAACTTTGACGTGTACAAATCCGAAGATGCTCTGGAGGCGGCGCTCGCGCTGGAGCCCGACAACTTCTTCGCGCGGCTCAAGTACGCCGAGTTGTTTTATCGGCTGCGGGCGCTCATTCGCGCGGAGGGGGAAGCGCTGAAGGCCGTGGATGTGGCGCGCAACCCGTTCGAGTTGTCGCTGGCACGAAAGCAATTGCTGGAAATTCGCACGTTGATGCGCAGCGGAACGCAGAAACCGGAGTGGACGAAGTCGCTGACCACTCCGGTTCTGTGTCTGCTTGCCATGTTTGTAGTGTTCTCGCTGATGGTCATGTGGAAATGACGTTCAAAACCTGGAAGTACTTCATCGGATCGGTGTTTCTGGTGGGCGCTCTGCTCATAAAGTTCGGCGCCCCTCTGTTTGCGGTGGTGCTCGGCGTGGCCGCGGCGGGGCTGCTCACCTTCCGCAAGGCGCGCCATTCCGCGTGATCGAGGCCGCCTGAACGCGACCCCATGCCGACGCTGTTTCATCCCGCCCTGATTCTTCTCAACACCAGCGGGCCGGTGAAGGTGCCGCTGTCCATGCTGGTGATCTTCGTCTCGGCGAAGCTGCTGGCGGAGCTGTTCGAACGCATCGGCCAGCCCGGCATCGTCGGCGAGATTCTGGCCGGAGTGCTGATTGGCCCCAGCGTCCTCGGCTGGCTCGCGCCGAGCGATTTTCTCACCGCCATGGGCGATCTCGGCGCAATGTTCCTGCTCTTTCGCGTCGGCCTGGATGTGAAAGCCTCGGAGTTGGTGAAGGTGGGTGGCACCGCCACCGTGGTTGCCGCCTCCGGCGTGATCACCCCATTCATCATGGGTTCCGTGATTCTCATTCTCTGGCATGCGTCGGTCAACGAAGCCATTTTTGTGGGAGCGTCCATGGTGGCCACCAGCGTGGGCATCACCGCGCGAGTGCTGGCCGGCAAGGGTCTGCTGCATCTTCGGTCCAGCCGGATCATTCTGGCCGCCGCGGTAATCGACGACGTAATGGGACTGCTGGTGCTGGCCGCGGTAAGCAGCATCACGCGCGGACGAGTACGCTGGCTGGACCTCGTGTTGACCGCCGTAATGGCCACCGGGTTCACCGTGATCGTAGGCAAATGGGGCACGTCGACCGTGGGACGCGTCATCCCCCACGTCGAAAAACGATTGCGGGTCGGCGAGGCGCATTTCGTGTTTTCCATGTGCCTCCTGTTTGCGCTCGCGCTGCTGGCGGTTTACACCGGCGTCGCGGCCATCGTCGGCGCGTTTCTGGCGGGCATGGCCCTGGGCGAAAGCGCTCCGCGCCGCGTGCACGACCTCGCTCAGGGAGTATCCGAACTGTTGGTGCCGTTCTTCCTGGCCGGCATTGGATTGCGCGTGAGCCTGGCTGCTTTCTCCGACCGCGGCACGGCCACGCTCGCGCTGCTCATCCTTGTCGCGGCCATCGTGTCCAAGTTCATCGGGTGCGGTTCCGGCGCTCTCATCCTGGGCGGGAAAGAAGCCATCCGCATCGGCGTCGGCATGATCCCGCGCGGCGAGGTGGGCATGGTGGTGGCTCAACTCGGCTTGAGCATGGGCATGATGAGCCAGAATGTTTACAGCATTGTGGTCTTCATGTCGGTGGCCACCACCGTCATCGCCCCCTTCCTGATCACCTTTGCCTATCGTGGCGTTGCCGGCGCCGCTTCAGAGGAAGAAAGGGACGAAGTCGCCCAACTGGGTTAGAACGGAGCGGGACCTTCCGCCCCGCCCGCGCGTCATAACAGTGTGACTTCTCCGGTACAATGGCGTCTTATGGCGTCGCTTGACGGCAACCCGCGGGACGGGTCGTTCGACATCGCCCCGTGGAAGAGAGTTCTGGGCGCGATTTTCGCGGTTCTGCTGGGCTTCCTGTTCGTGGTATCCGGCGCCTGGAAGCTCACCGCGCCGTTCACCTGGGCGCAACTGGTGGGCCAGCTTCGCGTGCCCGCGCAGTTCGCGCTGCCCCTGTCCATCTTGTCCGGCATCGGCGAGATTTTCTGCGGCGTGCTCATCTTCGTGCCCCGCTTTCGCCGCTGGGGCAGCGTGCTCATGTCCCTCCTGCTGGTGGGCTTCATGGTGTATTTCGCCGTCAACTACACCGCGCTCGTGGGCAAGGATTGCAGTTGTTTCCCCCTGGTGAAGCGAACCGTCGGCCCCATGTTCTTCGTCGTGGACATGCTGTTTCTGATCGGCGCGGCGCTGGCCGGGCTATGGGCCCGCCGTGCGTCCGGCATTCGCGAGGCGCTGATCATCTTCGCGGCGGTTTGCGTTTTCGCCGGTGTCTCCTACGGCGTCAACCAGGCCCGCGAGAACGCGATCCCGACGCCCGCCACGGTAACCGTCGATGGGCAGCCCTATTCTCTGCGGCAGGGCCGCATCTTTCTGTTCTTCTACAATCCATCCTGCCTGCACTGCGACGCCGCCGCGCGCCGCATGGCCAAACTCACCTGGAACGACACCACCGTGGTGGGCATCCCCACCGAGTCGCCTCAGTGGGCCGCGTCTTTCCTGCACGACACCGGACTAAAGGCGGTGACCACCTTCGACGTGAAACAGCTGCGCGCGGTGTTCACATTCGTCGATCCACCCTATGGCGTGGCGCTCGATAACGGCCGTCCGAAGGCAGTGGTGGCTACATTCGATGACAGCGAGCCTGCCAGAACGCTGCGCGGCATCGGCTATGTCCAGTAGTGGCTCCTTACCGAACCGCGACGGTTACGGAGCGGCCTGTACTACATGATCCGCCTCGACGGCCGCTCGCTGACCATCGAGCAGGTGCAAGGGGCAGCGCAGCGCAACGAGCAAGTGGTCATCACGCCCGAAGCCATCGGTCGCATGCTGCAATCGCGAGCCGTGGTGGAGCGTCTCGCGGCCGGCGACGAGCCCGTCTATGCCGTGAACACCGGCGTCGGTCTGCTGGCCGACGTCCGCGTACCGCCTGAAGACCTGGAGCAGCTCCAGCGCAACGTAGTCCGCTCGCACGCAGCGGGAATTGGCGACCCGCTCGCGCCAGCGGAAGTGCGCGCCATGATGCTCATCCGCGCCAACGTTCTGGCGGCGGGCTATTCCGGCATCCGTCCGCTAATCGCGGAGCGCCTCTGCGATCTGCTTAACCACGGTGTCACACCGGTAGTGCCATCCCAGGGAAGCGTAGGAGCCAGCGGCGACCTGGCCCCGCTTGCGCACATCGCGCTGGTGTTGATCGGTGAGGGTGAAGCTGAATATCGTGGCCAGCGCCTGCCCGGCGGCGAAGCGCTCCAACGGGCCGGCTTCCAGCCCGTGACCCTCGCTTCCAAGGAAGGCATCTCGCTGGTGAACGGAACGCAGGCCATGCTGGCGGTTGGCGCGCTCGAGCTCGCCGCGACGGAAGTGCTGGCCGCCACGGCCGACCTCATCTGCGCCATGACCCTCGATGGTCTGCGCGGAACGCCGCGTGCCTTCGACGAACGCCTCCATCAGACCCGCCCGCACCCCGGCCAAATGCGCAGCGCGGCTCGGCTGCACGCGCTTCTGGAAGGAAGTGAGATTCGCCTGTCGCACATCGCCTGCCGCCGCGTGCAGGACGCCTATTCGCTGCGCTGCGCCCCCCAGGTGCATGGCGCCGTCCTCGACGTGTTGGCCGAAGCGCGCCGCACGTTTTCGATTGAGCTCAACTCGGTCACCGACAATCCCGTAGTCATTGGCGACGAGATCGTTTCCGGGGGCAACTTCCACGGCGAGCCGCTGGCCTTCCAGCTCGATTTCCTCGCCATCGCCCTCACCGCGCTGGCCGGCATCTCCGAGCGCCGTATCGACCGCCTGGTGAATCCCGCCCTCAACGAGCATCTTGCGCCGTTCCTCACCAACCATCCCGGCCTCGAATCCGGCTTCATGATGGTGCAGGTGTCGGCGGCCGCGCTGGTGGGGGAGAATCGCGTGCTCGCCCATCCGGCGTCCACCGGCTCCATCACCACCAGCGGCAACAAAGAGGATTTCGTGAGCATGGGCATGACCTCCGCGCTCAAGCTGAAGCAGGTGGTGCGCAATACCCGCCGGGTGCTGGCCATGGAGTTGCTCACCGCGCGGCGGGCGCTGGATCTGCTGCTGCCGTTGCGGTCGAGCCCGGCTATCGAAAAAGTGCGTGAGGCGCTCGGCGAGATCGTGCCGGTATGGACCGGCGACCGGCCTTTCACCGCGGATATCGAACGAACGGCGGAGTGGATCGCGGCAGGCGCAGCCGAACCGCGATAGGCTCCCAATTCTATTGCGGGCTTTTCTGACGCTCGTCCCGCAGGGTCTTCAGCACGCTCGTTAAATCGCTCCCATCCGGGTAATGGAAATTAACGAACATCCAGCGGCCATCTTTCTGCAACACGTCGGCTATCACGTCGGGAGTCGCGCGCTTCTTGCCCGATCGCGCTCCATAAATCTCCACCCGATACGCGTCACCATTCTGAATGATCTTCCCCACGTCGTAGCGATTACTGGGATCCTGGCTGCCCAGGAAAGGATCGAAGTCGATCCCCACAATGTCTCCAACCGCTTTGGCCTGAGCGGCGGAATCCTCCCTGAGCGCATTGAGCAGCTGTGGGCTGAATGCGGAGCTCTTGGACTTAAGCGCAAGATTCCACGCCGGCGTCGCGTTATCTTTCAGAGCCACTGGGATGTACCAGTTATAGAAGCCTTGTACGAAATCCCGAGGCGCGCCCGCCGTCTGGGCGCAGAGCGCGCCGGGCAAAGCTAACAAGAGCAGCCCGCCGATTACAGCTTTGGACAATCCCATCGAAACCACCTCGCCTCAAATCTCGAAACTGCCGCGCGCGACCTAAGCCTTTTCCGAATCCCTGTATCGTTCCACCATGGCTGCGCCAATCTCGGCGCTGCCTGGCCAATGGCCGCGCCGTTGTCCGGCGTGAATTTGGTAGTCCTCCAAATGGTCGGGGTCCGGTTGAACAACGCGCCCATCTCTCAGGAACAGCAGGCCCACTTTGTCCGTCGGCATGCGTGTTATAAAACCCTCGGCTTCGGTCAGAAGCTCCCGCACGCGGGTCATTATTGCAGCGGGATTCAGCGGAGGGTCGGAGGCTACACGTCGAAAATCCGCTTCCGTGTAACGCGCGGTACGGCGAATCTCGTTGACGATCCCCTCGGGCGTAAAGCCCAACGCCTTGCCGACGGAAGCCCATACCACGGCTCCAAGAGGCAGGATACGCTCATGGATCGTTATCAGGTCCACAACATCCCGCGGCTCACGGCGTCCGTAGGCCGCCGAAACCTTGTTGGTGGCCAGATCAACCGGATGCAGGATGTAGCCAAACATCTCATCCCGAATCGCCGGGAAAAAGCGGAAATCGCTGTCGGCCACCCATTCCAGCTTCGTCGTTTCGCCGGCTCGCTCCACCAACACGGTGTGGATAGCCGGTACGCGCCTGATCCATTTCAGCGCGTAGCCGTGCTCCTCGAGCAAGGCGCCGTCCTGTGCCGCTGCGATCGCGACGCGTTCCTCGCGATCATGGAAAACGTCGATGTCGCCGGAATAACGCGGCGCGTCTCGGTTCAGAGGTGTGCTGCCGGCGACGTAGCTTTCCGGGTCGCGATGTGCGGCGAGGATCCGGAGAATCTCGGTTTGAATCTTAGATAGTGGCACGGCAGGCCTGCTCGATCTCTTCCGCCAGCCGGCGCGCGTGCAGGTCGCCTTCAACGCGCAAGCTATACGTTATAGCCAACGCATCGGCCGGCGTCGGATCGGGAACGGGTTTACTGCTCCACAACGCCGATGTTCCAAACCGCTCGAACGCCTGCCGGTACAGGCTCACGTAATCCGCCGGTTGTGAGGTCTGCTCGTTCATTTCACCTCTAATGCCGGAAGTGCCGCACGCCCGTCAACACCATCGCCAGGCCCAGCCGGTCCGCCGCGGCGATCACCTCATCATCGCGCACCGACCCGCCCGGCTGAATCACCGCCGTAATCCCGTGCTTCGCCGCCTCCTCCACGCCATCCGCGAAAGGAAAGAACGCGTCGGAAGCCAGCACCGTGCCCTCCAGCGGCAGCACCGCCTTCATCGCGCCCACCTTCACCGAATCCACGCGGCTCATCTGCCCCGCCCCGGCGCTCACGCTTTGCCCCGCGCGCGCGTACACGATGGCGTTCGATTTCACGTGCTTCACCACCTTCCACGCGAACTCCAGCGCCCGCCATTCCTCCTCCGTGGGCTCGCGCTTTGTCCCCACCCGCACCAGGGATCGATCCAGCTTGTGCGCATCGGCAGTCTGCACCAGATAACCGCCGGTGATCGATTTCACCACCGGCTCGCCCGGCGCCGTCGCCAGCACCTTCAACACGCGCAGATTGCGCTTCGCCGAAAACACCCCCAGCGCCCCGGCGCTGTAATCGGGCGCGGCAATTGCCTCGACAAACGTCTTCGCAATCTCCAGCGCCGTGTCCTCATCCACTGTTCTGTTGAACGCCAGCACGCCGCCATATGCCGAGATCGGGTCCGCCTCATACGCCTTGCGGTAGCTGTCCGCCAGCGTCGCGCCCTGCGCGCACCCGCAGGGATTGGTGTGCTTGATGATGGCCGCCGCCGTCTCGTCGAACTCCTGAATCAGCTGCCACGCGGCGTCCAAATCGACAAGATTGTTATAGGAGAGCTCTTTTCCCTGAAGCTGTTCCGCCGCCGCGATGCCCCCGCGCCGGTTCGAATACAGCGCCGCTGCCTGGTGCGGATTCTCCCCGTAGCGCAGGCTGAGCGCGCGCGGAGCGCGAATATCCAGCACCGCCGGCAACTCCTGTCCGTCGGCCACGCCGTCCTTCACCGCGCCATCCTGCGCAATGGTCACATGGGCCAGCCGGTTGCTGATCGCGCGGTCGTAGGCCGCGGTCGTCGCAAAGGCCTTCTGCATCAGCCCCCACAGCGTGGGCTCGCATAATTCGCCATCGCGGTCGATCAGTTCCTTGAGAATCGCGTCATAATCGGACGGCGAAGTCACCACCGCCACGTCCTGCCAGTTCTTGGCCGCCGCGCGAATCATGGTGGGCCCGCCGATGTCGATGTTCTCGATCAACTCCTCAAACCCCGCGCCCGCCTTCGCCGCCACTTTCTCGAACTGATAGAGATTCACCACCACCATGTCGATGAGCGGAATCCCATGCTCGGTCAGGGCCGCCAGATGCTCCGGCTTCCCCCGCATGGCGAGAACTCCACCAGCTACCCGTGGATGAATGGTCTTCACCCGGCCGTCCAGCATTTCCGGGAAGCCGGTGACCTCCGCCACTTCGCGCACGGGAACGCCCGCCTGCTGGATGGCGCGAGCCGTCCCGCCCGTTGAGATCAGCTCCACGCCGAGCCCATGCAGGGACTGCGCGAATTCGACCACACCGGTCTTGTCGGTCACGCTCAGCAGCGCGCGCTGAATTCTGGCCATGTACTTCCATGGTAAACACTGCTGACACGACGGTGTCAGTAGCCCCGCGGCATAATCTGCCCATGGAACCTAAACCAAACGAAGGCCGTGTCGATTACATCGAATTTCCGGCCACCAACATTACCGCGACGAAAGCGTTCTATGCCGGAGTGTTCGGCTGGAAATTCACCGACTACGGCCCCGACTACACCAGCTTCGAAGACGGGCGCCTGGCCGGAGGCTTCACCACCAGCAACAAGGCCGCGCTCGTGGTGATCTACGCGGCCGATCTCGAAGGCATGGAATCGAAAGTGAAGGCATCCGGCGGCGTCATTGTGAAAGAAATCTTCTCGTTCCCGGGGGGCCGCCGCTTCCATTTCACGGATCCAGGCGGGAATGAGCTTGCTGTCTGGTCCGATGGCTAGGAACCATCTCGAGGATCGCCTCCACCACCAGCTCCGGCCGGTCCAGATGAATCCAGTGCCCGCTGCCGGCGGCCACCACATGCCGCGTCCCAAAGGGGACAGACGGAACGTTCCCCGCCGTCAGCAGTGTCACCGGTGTCCCGCTGACCGGCCCCGCGCCGCGCACCTCCTCCGCGCTGGCGGGCAGAGCCGCAAAGTGAGCCGCCATGGCCAGGAACGACTTCGGACTGCACCAGTGCGCCGCAACCATGGGCCACACCTCGCGCGGCATCTTGCCCACTTCGCCAGCGATCCGGTTAATGACGCTGGCGCCGTCGCCGCTGGTGAACCGGCTGATACTCTGCGGCAGCCAGCGCGATCCCGCCATCAGCAGCCGCACCGCCAAACGCACCAGCCCCACGCGCGCCAGCAAAGCCCCCCGCCGCGCCAGCCGGATGCCCTTCGCCAGCATACGCCGGTGATGTTCCGGCATCGGCGACCACTCCTCCGCCTGCAACGGATCCACCAAAACCAGCCCAGCCACGTCCGCCGGATACAGCAACGCGAAACGTCGCACCACCAGTCCGCCGAAGGAATGGCCCACCAGCACATAGGGCGGCTCCACCCCTGCCGCCCCCAGCGCGATGTGCAGTTCCGCCGCGAGATTCGAGGCCGTTCGCGGCGCGGCATCGGAACCGGCGGGATCGCTCCAACCGAGCCCCGCCCGATCGTACGCCACCGCAAGGGTGTGCTCCGCGATGGTCCGCTGCACGCCGCGCCAGTTCAGGCTGCTGGCCGAAATGCCGGATTCGAAGACCACGGCGGGCCCGCCCGCGCCCATCATATAGAGATGGATTCTGCGGCCCCCGCCGATGTTCACCATAAGGCCGGGAGCGGGCCACCGCCGCGCATCGCGCCGCAGGCCCAGCCACTGATATGCCGCGCCCGCCGCGATCAGAGCGGCCAGCGTCCCCAGAACCCATAGACAAAGCTGCATCGGCAAGCGCTATAGTACACTGACCCAGGCGTGGGGCAGGGCCATGCCCTGCCTGCCGGGCCTGCTTGCGACTCCGCCCCTCCGTGGGGCAGGGCCATGCCTGCCTGCCGGGCCTGCTTGCGACTCCGACCCCCCGTGGGGCAGGGCGATGCCCTGCCTGCCGTCCTGCTTGCGACTCCGACCCTCCGTGGGGCAGGATTGTATCCTGCGGCCGATTTTCAAACGGCCTCCGCTCCAGCCATGTCCATAACCCGCACCCGCTGCGCCCTTTTCGCCCTGGGGTGCGCATTGACTCTTTTTCTGTGGCAGGCGCTCACCGTGCGCTACACCTACTCCGGAAACTGGACCGGCCTCTTCTGCACCGGATCTCTCTACGCCTCACCGCCCCCGGCCCTCGCCCCCGAACACCTCTACGTTTTCCCGAACAGCGTCGGCTACGACGGCCAGGCCTACCACTACATCGCTCACGATCCGTTCTTCCGCCGCGGCTTCGCCAGCAGCATTGACGCCCCGCGGCTCCGCTATCGCCGCATTCTGGTGCCCGGGCTCGCCTTCCTCCTGGCGGGCGGTAATGACCGCCTCATCGACGCCGCATACATCGGCGTGGTCATAGGTTTTGTTCTGCTGGGCGCCTACTGGCTGGGCCGATACGCCGGCTTGTTGGGTTACGGCCCCTGGCTGGGTCTTTCGTTCGCTCTGGTGCCCGCGGTTCTGGTCTCCATCGACCGTCTTACCGTCGATGTCGCGCTGGCCGCCTGCTGCGTCGGGTTTGCTCTGTACGTGCGGGAGTGGCGCGCGGCGAAACTCTACGCAGTGCTGCTAGCCGCCGGGCTCACCCGCGAGACCGGCCTGCTGCTAATCGCCGCGCTCGTCCTCTGGCTGGTCCTGAAGCGCCATCACGCGAAAGCTCTCCTCTTCTCCACCGCCGCCCTTCCCGCCGCGATCTGGTATGTCTTCGTCGGTCTGCACACCACGGCGGCGCCGGGCGAATATCTGACGCCTATTCTGCTGTCAGGTCTGCTGAGCCGTGCCCTTCACCCGGCGCCGGTTGCGGCATCGGCAGCCGTCCGCGTGCTGGCCCACGCGCTGGATCTGCTCGCTCTCTCGGGTGTGGCCGCATCGCTCCTCTGGGCCTTCCGAAGCGTATTCCGCCGCGCGCTGGCACCGGTCCCCATCGCCATCTATCTGTTTGCCCTTCTGGCGATCGTTCTAGCCCCCGGCGACGCCTGGTCCGACGTCGATTCGTTCGGCCGAACCCTGACGCCCCTGCTGCTGCTCTGCGCTCTCGACGGTCTGGCGGAAGGCGCGCGATGGCCCGCCCTTGCCATGCTGGCGGTGGACCCCCGAATCGCCCTGCTCATGGGCGGCCAGATTCTCAATGTATTGCGAGGATTAGCGTCACTGCGTTGAGCGAAGTGGCGCGAAGTTGAGCGGCCGGCAAATTCTACTTCGCCTTTTCGCCCTTCTCGGCTACAAATCGCAGCCCCAGCTTCCCCGATTGGCTCTTGTAGAAAAGTTCGAGGTTCCTGGGCTTCACCTTGCCATCAATCTCGAAGTACAACAGGCCGGTTACCGGCTCGGTTACGGATTTCTCCGGTAGCGCCTTCTGACGCAAAGCCACCAGCAGCGGACTGTCCGTGTTGTCCTGCGCGTCCTTTACCTCGATCTCCGCCGGCGGCGCCGAGGCGCTGTTTCCGGCGCCCGGTCCGCCCATCCCTATCATTCCGCCAAGCCCACCCGTCAACGTTGTGCTGCTTTTCGTGGCCCCGTTCTTGACGATAATCGCTCCCGCGCCGGCGATCTCACTGGCCTGAAACGGCGCGGACCTCTGGCCGTCCTTGTCCGACAACAACGTGAAATCGTCCAGCCAGATCTTTACCGGATCATCCGCCAGCGGGCGTACCGTCACCTGCACCACGATGATGTTGCCCCCCAGGTCGGAGCCGGGAACGCTGGGCCCGATTGCCTGCCGAATCTCGTCCTTGTCGAGCAACAGGTTGGCGCTGATCTCCACAAACTCGTTGGAGCTGCGCCCAATCGGATACCGCTCGTCGGAGGCGGAAAGGCAAGCCCCGCCCAGCAGCACAAGCGCGATCGCGGGTAAGACGGAGAGTTGAGTCGGCATGCAGGACCCCTTCTCAGCATAACGGCCCCCAGGCCCACCCGGTTACCACGCGTTTTCACCCCGCCCCCTGGCAGCCAACTAAGGGGTTCGTCCCAGCTAAAGCACGCGCTGTAAACGGTCGATCCTACTCTTGGCGCGGATTATGCGCCCGGAGTGCCTGTGTCTATGCATCGTTTTATTTTCTGCCTGTTGACTGTCACTGGTATGGCGTCGTTGTGGGGCCAGAACGGCGCCAACACGTTCATGACCATCACCACCAGCCCGGTCGGGGGCCAGTTCCTCGTGGACGGCCAGCCCTACACCTCATCGGCGGTTTTCAGTTGGGTGGTTGGATCGAAGCACGTGATCCAGGCGATTCAGGACACGGTCCCGGCGCAATTCGATCCGACGACCATTGCGACGACACCGTATCTGGCGCAGTTCCCCAGTTGCTACCGCGTGTTCAATTCATGGACAGACTCTTCGGGACAGGTCTCGGGGGTCGACTCCGGCTCGCCGTTGATAACGGTCACCGCCGATCCCGCGCTCAGTTCGTTGGTGGCCACCTACATTGAGAGCTGCATGGTGTTCATCGACTTCTATGGCGACAATCCTCCTGCGTGGCCGAATTCGTGCGATTCCAACCCCGCCCTGCCCACGGGCAGTCCCATCCCCGATGGCATCGTCTATTCCACTGCCGGGCTGGCGCACAAATGTTACTGGAATAACGTGGCCGAATACGTGACCATTCCGGACCCGGTCACGCTGGTCGTCTATGCTTCCCCGGGCTGGCTGTTTAAACAATGGAGTCTGATCCCCAACGGAACGCTGACCGGACCTCTGAATACCATCACCGTCGGGGACAACGGCTCCACCAGATTCACCCTGATTCCCGAATTCGTCACCGCGGAGAGAGTCCGCTTCCTGACCTCGCCTCCCGGTTTGCAGGTGGTTGTGGATCACGAGCTGACTCCGACCATCCATGAGGCCGGCGCAACCATCTTCTCGGCCTGCGCAAGCAACGAGATCTCACCGCCGCCCGTGGAACCTTTTCCCTCGGCGATCCCCGGCATGTGCTACGGCGACTTTGACTTCCTGAGTGGCTCCACGCATACGGTCGGGGTGCCCAGTCCTCAGGTAGACAGTTCCAACAATCGCTGGATATTCAGCTCCTTCACGGGCAGCGTGAACAGCGCCGGAGACTATACGGTGCCAAATCAGCCCGACATGGTGACCGCTAATTTCTTCCCGGCCGCCAACATTGTGTGGGTTACCGTTCCCTACGGGCTGAAGCTGACCGTGGATGGCGTGACCGGTGGACCCGGTGGCGCTTTCTGGGGCGTAAACAGCACCCATACCCTTTCCGCTCCGATGCAGCAGAGAGATTCGAACAACAAGGTCTGGGACTTCCAGAAATGGTCCGATGGCGGCGCCGCGACGCACAGCTACACCGTGCCTGCGTCCGCAGTTAACGGCGGTGTCAACCTGGCTGCTACCTATGTCTACGACCCGGCCGCCAGCGCGAACAACCTGCTCACGGTGCAAAGCTCGCCGCCCGGCCTCACCTTGCAGGTGGGCGGGCAGCCGTGCGTAACACCCTGCACCGCTTCGAAGCCGACGGGCACTGCTATCAGCATCACCGCGCCCCCGACGCTCACCTCCGCGGGAGGCACCGAGTATGTTTTCCAGAGCTGGTCGAACCTGGGCGCTCCTACCCAGCTGGTTACGCTCAACTCCGACACGACAATCACGGCTAACTATTTAACTCGCTACCAGCTGACCGCTTCGGCGTCTCCCGCCAGCGGCGGCGCCATTCTGGTGAGCCCGCTGTCGGGCGACGGATTCTACACCGCGGGCACCGTAGTGACCCTGAGCGCGCGGCCGGCGGTGGGCTACCGCTTCTCCCAATGGAGCGGCGGGCTGAGCGGGTCAGCGCCCACGGCAACGGTAGCCATGCAGGGCCCGGTGCAGGTGACCGCGTACTTCCAGACGCTGGCGGACACGCCCGGCGTGGTCGTTCAGAACGCCGCGGGAACGACGCCATTGCCGCTAGTCGCGTCCGGTTCCCTGATTTCAATCTTCGGGTCGAATCTCGCCCCCGGTGTGCTGGTGGGCCCCACTGACCCGCTCTCGCAGACCTTGAACGGCGTGGTGGTAACCACCTCCGGGCGAATCCTGCCGTTGATGTTCGTCTCTCCGGGACAGATCAACGCGCTGGTGCCTTCCGGACTTACTCCGGGAGACTATGAGCTGATCGTCTCCTCGCTGAGCGGCCCCGACATCCAGACCTCCTTCACCGTCGCCAGGAATGCCCCAGGAATCCTGACCAACGCGGTGAACAATCTGAACTACGCCCTGGCTTTCCATCAGGACGGAACGCTCATCACGGCTACCTCGCCGGCGGTGCCCGGCGAAACGGTAAATCTTCTGGGCACCGGTTTCGGACCGTTGACCCTGCCCTACATCGATGGCTTCCCTGCCCCGGACTCACCGCAGAATTCGCTGGTCGACCCGGTCCAGGTTTCATTGGGTGGAACGGTTCTCACCCCGGCATGGGCGGGCGCCGCGCCTGGCTTTGTCGGTCTGGATTCAATCCAGATCGTAATCGACAGCTCCGTGCCCACGGGCACCACGCTCCAGCTGACCGCGACGGTCAACGACGTGTCCAGCAACACGGTACTGCTGCCGATCCAGTAGCTGCAGACAGAGCAAGGGGCAGCGCCATGCGCTGCCTCTGAATCAGCCGGCGAGTATTACGACAAAGCTTTAGCCAGCGCCGAACCGTCCGGAGAGCCAAGTCCGGTACAGGCATCCCAGCCTGCCCCGGCCTCATAGTGTCCATTGCCGCCCTTCATGATGTCATGGAACGCAGCGGAGCCCTTCTGATAAAGCAAGGGATTGACGAAGCCCAGATGACGCCCGAGTTGCTGGTTGAGCAGGGCGATAAGTCCCGCCCATAACGGAGCCACCGCGCTGGTGCCGCCGGTCACTCCCTCCTGCCCATCGGCGCGCGTCTCATACCCCGTCAGCGGATCGGCATCGCCGGCCACATCGGGCACCCCGCGGCCCGCGAATCCGGTATCGGGTTGCGCGGGAACACCCGCCGCGCTCTGCCACGCCGGAATCGCGAACAGCCGGCTCACTCCGCCCCCGGTTGCGCCGTTGCCGGACTGCAGTTCGTTCCACACTTCTTCATCGGAGATCACCCCATTCGTGGCCACCAGCTTCGTCCCGCCACAGCTCAGAACATAAGGACTGGCCGCGGGAAAATCCACCTGCAGGCTGTTGTCCGCCGACCCGTCAGTGGCGCCATCGTCGCCGGCGGCAACGGTCACTGTCACGCCCATGGCGCCGGCATCCTGCAACGCGGCGTTCATCGCCGTGCATGCCTGAGCGGTCCACGTGTCCTCCCGCCCGCCCCAGCTGATGGAGAGGATATTTGGCTTCCACACGGTGTCGTGAGCGGCCGCAACAATGGCATCGTGGAAACCCTGGTCGGTGTTGGAAGCAAAATAGACCACGATCTTCGCCTCCGGCGCAACCGCTCCGGCCACTTCGATGTCCAGCATCACCTCAATGTCCGCGTCCGCATCCGCCCCCGGCGCATTGCGCGCTCCGCCCACCGACACCGCCACAACGGCGGGCGCGGCCAGGCCTAACTTCTTGAAGTAGGAGCGAAGGTCCGAAGTCCGATACCCGCCGCCCAGTTCGAGGACGGCAATGGTCTGTCCCGTTCCCCGCACGCCCACCGGAAAGCTGTAGAGTTTCGCCACCTGCGGCGGCGTGAACGAACCATCCGGCGTGGCTCGGGCACCCCTTCGGACGTGCGGCCGGGCAATGGGACGGTTGTCCAGACCGAGAACCGCGATAACTGCGTCCTTCAGTTCGGTTGGAATCATCAGCGGACCGGTCCGCCCCCGAAAATGCCCTCCACCTTCCGCTAGTTCGTAAGACGTCAGGGTGGTTCCAAAGGCCTGTTGGACGGCTTCGGCCTTACCAGACAGCACCACCGAGCGGCCTGCTGAGTTGCGGTCTTCGATGGTCAGCCCGTGCTCATGTGCAAACTGATCGAGGACTTCCAGGTCGGCGGGCGCCGCTCCATGCAAGACGCCGTATTCCTCGCGCGAATGCTGTGCGCCGGAGATATCGGCGTCGGCGCCGCGCCGCCGCAGCACCACGGTGGCGCGCACCACCTCGTCTTTGGGAACCGGGCCGAGCTGCTTCGCTCCCGGAAGGGGCTTTCTGTCGCTCCCCGCAAGGGGAATCTTCGTCTGGAATGGCATGGGTGCCGGTGAACCTCCACCGACGAGCCATACCAGCCGTTATCCCTCCGGAATCCGCAACCGGCTGCCAGCAAACGAAAACAAAACTGTGAACGTTAGCGCTGGCAGCGGAACCCGTCGCGAATGCCGTCCAGCTTCTTCCAGATGCCTTCGCCGCGGGGCTCCTCGGACATTCCGAAGAACGCGGCCGTGTGTCCGGTGCCTGGACAGCGTTCGAACGGGGGACGGCGTGTCTCGATGCCGGACGCTACTGGCCCACGACAACCCAGGCGGGCGGGCTGCACACCGGTGCACTCGACGACGACGCTTCACAAATCTGCACAAAATACTGGCGCGGCGCGAAGCCGCCCGGTATCGGCAAGTTTACCTGCTGCACGCCGGGCAAATCGGGCGCGGGCCCGGCATACTGCGGAATCGCCAACTGCCCGCTGATCAGGCCCGTTACCACGCCGGTCGCTGAAATCCCGGTTCCCCACATCTGCACCACGGTGCCGGGCGGCGCCGGGTGAGCGGCGCTATTGACCGTGTTGTCCTGATTCAGAATCGCCCCTGGAAAGATCCCGGGCGAAAATGGCGCCAACGGCACAGTCACCGGCGCCATGGCGACTCCGTTGTTGGAAACCACAACCTGTGTCGATGCCTGGCCGGCCAGCCCGGCGGGAACCAGCAGGTTAACCTGCCGGTTGTTGCTGAACAGGATCTGGGCAGGCAGTCCGCCCACGGTTACCGTCACCGGCGCCGTGAAGTTGGCGCCTATGATGGTTCCCAGCGATCCGGCGGTCATGGGGCCATAGAAGTTGGCTGAGCTGGTGACGCTGCTGATGGAGGGTCCGGCCGACGGTGTCACCGTCAGCGTTATCGGAATCTGCGCGCTCCCGGCAACCGGACCGGCATTGATCGTGATGATGGCGTTCCAGGTTCCCGGTGCAAGGCTGGTTGCATCCGCCACCACCGTGACATCGCTGTCGCCCGCAAAACCGGAGGGATTCAAACTCAGCCAGCCCGGCAGCGTGCTCACGTACGTGCCCATCACATAGACAATGCTGGAGGTCCAGGTCATCGAGCCTTCGCCGGTGTTGGTGATGCTCAGAAGCTGGCTGGTGGCCAGGCCGGCGGATTCGGTGAAGTTCAGTGAATCCACCGAGACAGTCAGGTGCGGAAAATAAACCGCGCTGCAATCGCCCACAATCGCGCAGTCGTTCGTGGCGATGGTTTGCACGAATCGGGGCACTGGCGCGGTAATGCTGGCGGTCATCACCGTGGACACCGGTGCAATCATCACTTGTTCCGAACTGGTGTAGACGATTCCGCTGCCCGATGGCGGCACGCTCAGGAACGTCGGAAACTGCGCCGTCTCCATAGTGCTGTCGCTGGAATCCATCACCTCGTACACCGCGTATGCGGAGCCATCGCTGGCCACCGGAACCTCCGCCAGCGCATCGAAGCTGATGACGGGCGAAGGCGGCGAAGGGGGTATGAAAAGCGGAGTTCCGCCAACACCGTTCGCATCCGCCTCGGTCACCAGGGAAAGCAGGAGCGAACCGATATTGGCGCTGGGAGCGTACTCCCCGCCCGATGCCGGCACACCAAAATCGCCTCCGGCGGTCGGCTGAACCGCGTCGGACCCGGCTACGGCCACCGGGACGAATAGATTCGCCAGCGGGGACAGGCCCGTGTAGCGAATCACCACCCTGTCCCCGGTATCGGCGTTGAAGTTTTGCACATCAGCCTTCGGGGCAAGCGCCGCGACGTAGCCTTCGGTAATCCTGGTGGTGTTGAATTCCGCGTGCGCCGCAAGGAACAGCGAGAAGCTCTGCAGCGCGGGCACCGTGGCGCCCGACTGCGCGCACACCAGCGCCGACGAGAAGTTTGAATACAAGCTGGAAAACGTCGTTCCCAAAAGGATGGAAGATTGGTTCACCGTCAACTCGCTGGTGCCGCTGATGCTGATGTCTGCGACCACCGTGCCGCCCGGCGAAGGGACAGTCTGGGTGGCATTCACGCGGACGTTGGAGAAGCGCAGCGCGATGGTGCCCGTGGGCGACAATTGCAGATTGGCGCCGTCAAAAGCCACTGTCGTGGGTGAAACCAGCACGCCCTGCGGACCGGGCACCGGGCCCGCGCCTGAATCGATGGTGAACACAATGTCGGTGGCGTCGTGAGCGTCAATGCGATTGGTCACATCCACGTTCAGATTGAGAGTCACGCTGCCGAATTGCTGCTGCGAGGCGATCCCGCCGGAGCAATAAATCTGCAGATCGCCCACCGCCTCGGTAATCCCTTCGGCATGAATGATCAGGGGAACAGCCGTGGTTTGACACGTCAGCGTGGAAACGGCGCGCGCGAATGGCGCGGTCAACAGGACAAGAACCGCCGCTAAGAAGGATTTGGACACATGGACACCTGTGTTGCTCCGGAAGACGCGGGCGGGTGCATTACATAAATTACGGTAGCCTGGAACGCCCCTTGTTACAATAGGTCAAAAGCGGCTCCGCATGTTCGCCACGGCATCCCTTACTGAAGAGATTATGGACCTTAAACAGGCCAAGCGCGCCGTTATTCTTGCGCACCACTACCAGGAGCCCGAAATTCAGGAGCCGGCCGACCCCGTGGGCGACAGCCTGGAACTGGCGCGCAAGGCCCCGGATTTCGAGGGCGACGTGCTGGCTTTCTGCGGCGTCTGGTTCATGGCCGAGATGGCCAAATTGCTGAATCCATCGCGCACCGTTGTCGCGCCGGACCGCGACGCCTGCCGCAGTCTGGCGGATAGTTGCAAAGCGGAACAGGTGCGCGCATCCAAGCGGCGCTATCCCGATCCCAAAGTAGTCAGCTACGTGAACACATCGGCCGATGTAAAGGCCGAAAGCGACATGGTTTGCACCTCCCGCAACGCGCTGAAAATTGTAAACTCCATTCCGGCGGACCAGCCCATTCTGTTTCTGCCCGACGCGAATTTGGGAAATTATGTGCAAAAGCAAACCGGACGCGCGAATATGCGCACCCGGCAGGGCGCCTGCATCGTACACGCCACCTTCGCGGCGCGCCGCCTCACCGCCCCGCGCCACGCTCATCCCGAGGCGCTCGTGGCGTCCCATCCGGAGTGCCCCGCGGACATTCTGGCGGACTCGGATTTCGTCGGGTCAACCAGCGCCATCATCGAATGGTGCACGCGCGAATCGGACGCCGCCGAGTTCATCATCATGACCGGGAGCGGGGTTCTGCACTCACTGAAGAAGCTGGCGCCGCAAAAGACCTTCTGGTTCGTGCCGAACGAGAACTGCAACCGCGGCGAATGCCCGTACATGAGGCGCAACACGCTGGAGAAACTGCGGATGCCCTGGACGCGCTGGAGCCACGGGTGGAACTGGCACCGGAGATCACCGCTCGCGCGGCGCTGCCCATTGAGCGCATGCTTGCGGTACAGTAGCACCACCATGGCGTCCGCGCCTCTTGTCGATACCTTCGGCCGTGTGCACGATAACCTGCGCATCAGCGTTACCGACCGCTGCAACATACGCTGCTTCTATTGCATGCCCGAAGAGGGCGTGAAATTCGTCCCCCACCAGGAGATTCTGTCGTTCGAAGAGATCGAGCGCGTGGCCCGTATCGCGGTAAGCCTGGGCATTCGCAAAATCCGCCTCACCGGCGGCGAACCGCTGGTGCGGCGCGGTCTCCAGCGCTGGTGCGCAAGCTGGCGGCCATCGAAGGCGTTGAAGATCTGGCGCTCACCACCAACGGAGTTCTGCTGGGCGAACACGCCCAGGAGTTGTACGACGCCGGTCTGCGCCGTCTGAACGTCCACTTGGACACGCTGGACCGCGAGCGCTTCCTCCGCATCACCCGCCGCGACGATCTGGCGCGCGTGCTGCAAGGCATAGAGACCGCCAGGAAAGTTGGATTCGGACCCATCAAAATCAATGCCGTCGCGGTGAGCGGACTGGTGGAGCCCGACATCGTCCCGCTGGCCCGCTTCGGGCGTGAGCACGGCTACGAGATCCGCTACATCGAGTTCATGCCGCTGGATGCTCAGGGACTGTGGGAGCGCTCGCGCGTCCTGCTGGCCGGCACAATCATCGAGATGCTGTCGCGCGAGATCGCGCCGCTGGTGGCGATTGCGGACGCCGACGTGCGCGCGCCCGCCACGGAATACGCCTTCGCCGACGGCGTGGGCCGGGTGGGCTTCATCGCCTCGGTGAGCCGGCCGTTCTGTCTGAACTGCAATCGGGTGCGCCTCACCAGCGACGGCAAGCTGCGCTACTGCCTGTTCGCGCTGGAGGAGACCGACATCAAGCCGCTGCTGCGAAGCGGCGCCAGCGACCTCGAGATCGCCGCGGCCATCCGCGCGAACCTGCGCGGGAAATGGCTGGGGCACGAGATCAACAGCGTGCAGTTCGTGCCTCCCCCCCGGCCCATGTATTCGATTGGCGGGTGAAGGGATCCGCGCGGAAGCATAGCGGCTGGCGCCATGTGCGCTCCCGCAATTTACAATGCGGGATGATTAGCCTATGGCAACTGCCAACAGAGCCGATCTTTCGCGGATCACCATCGTGCCGGGTCAACGCTCCGGGCAGCCCTGTATCCGTGGACTCCGCGTAACCGTATGGGACGTGCTGGATATGCTCGCGTCCGGAAAGACCGAGGGTGAGGTTCTTCGCGACTATCCATACCTGGAGAAAGACGATTTCCCCGCTGTCTATGCCTATGCTTCGCAGGCCGGACGCGAGCCCGGGTCGCATTGAAGAAACACAAGTTGAATCGGAGGGCCAGCATGGCAGCCCGTTCATCTGAACACGCGGGGTTGACATGAGATACGCCGTTCTTTTCGAAAAGACCCAGACCGGCTACAGTGCGCACGTGCCGGATCTGCCCGGATGCGTCGCCGCCGGCGCTACCGTCGAAGAAACCACTGATCTGATCCGCGGCGCTGTCCGCATGCACCTGGCTGGCATGGTGGAAGACGGCGAACGAATCCCCGACCCGAAGACCATCGTCGAGTACATCGTCGCCGCGTAATCGATTTCCCGCCTCCCCTGCGTCAGCTACGCAATCAACCTCCGATACGTCTCGAACGCCGGCCAGGCTCCAACTGACGGGCTAGAATGGCCTTAGTGCCCTGGCGCCTCTGCCTCGTCCTGATCGCCGCCGCGAATTCGTTCGCTCAAATGCCCATTTTCCCTCTGCGGGATGTCCGCGCCGGCCAGCACGGCGTCGGCAGAACGGTAATCACGGGCAACAAAATCGAGGAGTTTCAGGTCGAGATCCTCGGAATTCTGGAGAACATCGGCCCGAAGCAGTCCATCATCCTGGGCAGGCTCTCCGGCGCCGGTCTCGAGAACGCGGGCGTGATGCAGGGCATGAGCGGCAGCCCCGTCTATATCGACGGCCGGCTCGCGGGCGCGGTGGCCCTCGCGTTCCCGTTTTCCAAAGATCCCATCGCCGGCATCCGGCCCATCGAAGACATGCTGCGCACCGGCGCCCCACCGGCGAAACAAGCCCTCGCGCGCCCGGAGTTGTTCGCTCCGGAGCTCACCGCGAACGTGCAGCCGGCCGGCACCGTGGGGCTCGGTGAGGCGCGCATGGCCGCCATTAGCACGCCGGTCTCCTTCAGCGGCTTCAGCGAACGCACCATCGATTATTTCGCGCCGCAGTTGAAGCGCCTGGGACTCGAACCGCGCCAGGGTGTTTCCGGCGGAGGCCATCCCGCGCCCGGTGTCGGCAAAGCGTCCGAGCTGCGCCCCGGCGAAATGATCACCGTCGAGCTCATGTCCGGCGACATGAGCGTGGGCGCCGACGGCACCGTTACGGCCATCGACGGCAAACGCGTCTACGCGTTCGGGCACCAGTTCCTGTCGGTGGGCGATACCGAACTGCCGTTCGCCCGCGCGGACGTGATCACAGTGATGCCGAATTACCAGGCGTCGTTCAAGATCTCCAGCGCGCGCGAGTGGATGGGCACAATTCTGCAGGATCGCAGTACGGCAATCGCGGGCGAGCTGGGCCGCCAGGCCGCCACGGCCCCAGTGGCCATCGACGTCACCGGAGCGAACGGCGCGGTGTCGCATTACCGCATGCGCATGGCCATCGATCCCATCCTGTCGCCGCTGCTGCTGCAGATGGCGGTTTTCTCCACCATCGACGCTACCGAGCGCACCTTCGGCGCGTCCACGTTCACCATCCGCGGGCAGGTGGATTTCCAGGACGGCACAACCCCGTTGCGCGTGGACAACACCTTCTCCGGAGATTTCGCGGTGCCCCAGCAAGCCTCGCTGAGCATCGCTTCGCCGTTTGCGTACGCGCTGGATGCAGGGTTCAACGCCCTTAAGGTGCGCGACGTGCGGCTGGCCATCAGCGCGTCCGAGCAGCGCCGCATGTTGCAGGTGGATCAGATCGCGGCCTCGCGGCGCACGGTGCAGCCCGGCGAAGGCGTGGACATCGCGGTCACGCTGGAAGGGGATAACGGCCAGGAAGAGCTGAAGACCGTCCACTACGACGTGCCCGTGGGCACGCCGGTGGGCGCGCTGCAGTTCACCGTGTCCGACGCTTTCAGCACGAACCTGCTGAACTACACCCAGACCGTTGGGATGACGCCGAAATCGCCCGCCCAGGTGCTGGCCTTCCTCAACGATCTGCGGCCCAACACGAAAGCGTACCTGCGCGTGTGGACCACCGATCCCGCGTACACCGTCCAGGGAGCGGATCTGCCGGACCCGCCGCCATCGCTCGCGCTCATTCTCGCGCGCAGCCAGGGCGCGCCCGGGGTGCTCTCGCTGCTGCGCGGCTCGGGGCTGGCGGAAATCGAAATCGACGGCGGAGACAACGTGATCACAGGATCGAAGACGGTGCAAGTGGAAGTGAAGGAATGAAGGGCGCGTGCGTTGTGCGCGGTCTAAGGACATGCCTCCTGCTGGCAGGCGTCGCCGCGCTGTCTCTGAGCGCCGCGACCACCACCACCTGGGAGCTGAATTCCTGGCAGGATCTGGTACGCGGGCGTTTCGATGGCGTCGCGCTCGATCGCGATGGGCGGCTGACTCTGGCCCCGGAGATGACCCCGGTGTTCACCTCCGGCCAACCGGCCATCTGGAGCGTCGCCCAGGCGCCCGACGGATCGGTGTACGCCGGGACGGGGAATCGCGGCCGCGTCTATCGCATCGCGCCGGATGGCACGTCATCGGTGGTGTGGAGCGCGGATCAGCCCGAGGTCTTCGCGGTAGCGGTTGCTCCGGATGGCCACGTATACGCGGCGTCTTCGCCGGATGGCAAGCTGGTGCGGCTCGATCACGATAAAGCAATCGATGTGTTCGCGCCCAAGGCGAAATACATCTGGGCCGTGGCGGTGGGGCCCGACGGCTCCCTGTTTGTAGGGACGGGCGGCCCCGGCAACGTGTACCGCGTGGACCCCTCGGGAGCGAGCGAACTCTGGTACGAAACCGGCCAGGAGCACGTCACCTCGCTGGCTTTCGACAACCAGGGGCGTCTGCTGGCGGGCACCGAGCCTAATGGAATCATCTACCGCATCGGTGCGAAGGGCAAAGCGTTCGCCCTGTATAGCGCCGGCCTGCCGGAGATCCGCACCATTGTCGCGGCGGCCGATGGAACCATTTATGCAGCGGCCATGGGCGGGTCGATCGCCGCGCGCGGCGTTTCGCAAATGCCCATTTCCATCGCCTCCGGCATCGGCGGCGCCGCTGCGTCCGCCACGTCGGTCACCGTAACGGACTCCTCATCGGCCCAGGCGGGGCCCGACGTGAAGATGGCGGCAAAGCAGGCAGCGCCGCAACAAGCCGTGCAGCAGGTTCTCCCTTCGCTGCCCGTAGTGGAGACGCCGGGCGTCGATAAATCGGCGGTTTACCGCATCAACCCTGACAACACCGTCGAGACTATCTGGAGCTCGAAAGAAGAAAACATCTACGATCTCGTGGTGCGGCCCGACGACTCCCTGCTGGTGACCACCGACGCGCAGGGACGCATCTATCGCCTGCTCAAGAACGGCAAAGCCGCGCTGATTGCGCAAACCGGCGAAGGCGAAGGGACGCGATTGCTGGCCACCCCAGCGGGCCTGCTGGCGGCCACCGCGGAAACCGGCCGCCTGTTCCGGCTCACCGATCAAAAGAAAGCCAGCGGCGTCTACGAATCGCCCGTGCACGACGCCGGAGCGGTGGCTCGATGGGGCCGGATTGCCTGCCGCGATGGCGGCCACCCCGGCGACGTTACGTTTGAGACGCGAACCGGAAACTCGGCGCGGCCCGATAACACCTGGAGCGACTGGCAGCCTTTGCGCGCCGCCTCTGGCATCCAGCGCGTCCAAAGCCCCAACGCGCGCTACATTCAGTGGAGGGCGACCCTGGGCGGCGAAGCGACCCTCGAAAATATTTCCGTTTCCTACCTGCCCCAGAATTCGCCGCCGGTCAACCGCAGCATCCTGGTGACCACCCTGGCCGGCGGACAGAGTTCGGCGCAAAAGGCCGCGGCGGCCAGCACATCCACCAACGCCAGTTTCTCCGTGACCGTAACCGACACCGGCGATGCCGCTCCGCAAACCTCCCAGGGCACCCCCACGCAGACGCTTTCGCGTGCCGGCAACTCGCAGATCCAGATCTCATGGCAGGCCGACGATCCCGACGGCGACCGGCTCGTCTACAGCATCTGGTTCCGCGGCGAGGACGAGACCGATTGGAAGCTGCTGCGCGCGAACATCTTCGAAAATACGCTGCTGCTCGACAACGACGCCTTCGCCGACGGGCGCTATCTGTTTCGCGTGCTCGCGTCGGACCGGCCGTCCAACGGGCCCGACAGCGCGCGCGAAGCCGAGCTGGTGAGTTCGCCCGTGCTGATCGACAATACTCCGCCGATGGTAGCCGTCACCGGCGGCCGGCGCAGCGGCAACGAGGCGGACATCGACGTGGACGCCAGCGACGCAGCATCATCTCTGCGCCGCTGCGAGTATTCGGTGGACGCCGGGCCGTGGCTGCCGGTGGAGGCCGTGGACGGAATCACCGACACCCCGCGCGCGCAGTTTCACATTCACGTCCTGCACCTGAGCCCCGGCGAGCATCTGGTGGCCATCCGCGTCTACGACTCCGCGGGAAACGCGGGTCTGGCAAAGTGGGTGGCGCGATAGGCAGGATGTGCACCGCGCCGAACAGACGATTGGTCGCGCGACTGTCACAAAGTCTGGCGCCGTGTTTCCTTTCAAGGCGTTGCGTTCACCGCGGCCGCTATCGATTCTTTGGCGCGACGATTGCTCCATCCATCTAAGGAGCTAATCATGACCCGTTTCTGGAATGCGGCACTGCTGTGCGCCGCCCTCACCGTCCCCATCGCAATTGCGCCAACAACGCTGCGAGCCGAAGATCAAAACAACGCTCGCACCTATCACGACAAGAATCACAACGACGATCATCAATGGAATGGTCAGGAAGATCGGGCGTATCGCCTGTACGTGAAACAGAACCATCGCCACTATCACGCATTTACTACCCTCAACGAGAGCGACCAGCAAGCATACTGGGACTGGCGCCACGAGCATTCGGACGCCCTGCTCAAGATTGATATTCACTAACCCCAGGCACAATCGTCTCCAGCCAGGGTAGTGATTCCTTCACTCCCCTGGCCGGCCGCGCTGTCGAAGCGCTCCCATGGCAGGATTCATGGACGCCATCTAAGCCCCGGCGAGCATCTGGTGGGCACCCACATCCACGACTCCGCCGGGAACGCGGGATTGGCGAAGTGGGCGGCGCGATAGGGAGGAGAACGCTCACACCAGCCGGTCGTACTCGGCGTGACTGCCGATCCAGTACCAGACCACGCGGCCTTTCTTCATCACCGCCAAAGCACGGTACCCGAGACCGATGCGCGCCGAATAGATATCATCCTCGCCCTCCAGTTTCTTGAACTGCAAACCAGGATGCGACGGGTTGGTCTGAAAGAGACGATAGGCACGCCGGGCGTCGGCTTGCGTCTCGACGGGCAGTTGAGAAAGCAATCGCCAGAACTGCCGGGTGGCGCGGGACTCCATCAGAGCAGATCGTTCAAGGGCAGCGTGTCGCCCCTGTTGTCCTCGTCAAGGGCTTCCCGGGCCATGCGACGAATCACATCCCGCTTTTCGGCAAAGCGCCTTTTCCATGCTTCCTCGTCGGCCAGCGAAGCGAGGATCTGGGAGGCGATCGCATCCTGCTCTTCCTGGGGCAGAGCGACGACTCTTTCCAGCGCTTTCTCTAACAGGGACGACATGTCCCGATTTTAGCAGCGGACTACGGCGGCGTTTAGCGGTAGCATTTGTGGGGACGCACCCCTCACCCCCGCAGCAGCCGCACCGCTTCCGTCACCGGGCTGGGCTCGCGCTGGGGCTTATCCGATCCCCCGCCCTCGCCCTCCGGCTCGCCGCCTTCACCGGGCGCGAGGAACAGGTCCATCTGCAGCCCGTGCTGCTTCGTGTACAAATCGTGGTACCGCCCGCGAACCGCGTAGAGTTCGTCGTGCGTGCCGCGCTCGATGATGCGCCCCTCTTCCACCACCAGAATCTGATCCGCGCGCCGGATGGTCGACAGCCGATGCGCGATCACAAACGTCGTGCGGCCCTTCATGAGGTAGCGCAGGCCTTCCTGAATCAGCGCCTCGGATTCGGAATCCAGACTCGACGTCGCCTCGTCCAGAATCAGAATGCGCGGATCCGCCAGGATCGCGCGCGCTATCGACACCCGCTGCTTCTGGCCGCCCGATAACTTCACCCCCCGCTCACCCACGATGGTGTCGTATTTCTCCGGGAAGTTTTCCGCGAACTCGTCCACGCGCGCGATGCGGCAGGCGTGCACGATCTGCTCTTCGCTGGCGTTCGGCCGCGAGAACGCCACATTCTCTCGAATGGTCCCGTCAAATAAAAATGTGTCCTGCAGCACCAGCCCAAGCTGGTTGCGATACGAATCGAGACGGACGGTCGATAAATCCACGCCATCCACGCGCACCACGCCCTCGGTGGGCACATGAAACGCCGCGATCAGGCCGATCATCGTCGATTTTCCGCTGCCCGACGAACCCACCAGCGCGGTCACCGTATCCGGCGCGGAATAAAACGAGATGTTGTGGAGCACCGTCTTCGCCGGCTCGTAGGCGAAGGTCACGTCCTCAAACGCCACCTCGCCGCGCATCTCGCCAATTTCCACGGTGCGCTTCGGGTCGGCGTCCTCGGGCATTTCCGACAGCACCTCGTGCGTCCGCTCCAATCCTGCGATCGCCTCGGTTAACTGCGTGCCGATGGCCACAATCTGGAACATGGGCGCCACCAGGTAGGCCATCAGCGCAATGAAAGTGATCAGGTCGCCGGTGGTCATATGGTGGGCCAGAATGGCGCGCGCGCCCACAAACCACACCAGCGCGCCCACCACGCCCATCAGCACCGTCGCGGAGAGGCTCATCAAACTGGTGGCGGTCAGGCTCCGCAGGACGTTGTTCAACAGCCGCTCCACGCCTCCGAAGAACACCCGCTGTTCGCGCTCCTCGGCGTGATAGCCCTTCACCACGCGCACGCCGCCCAGGGATTCGGTCAGCCGGCCGGTGACTTCGGCGGTGATCTTGCCGCGCTCGCGGAAGATGGGACGGATGGTCCGAAAGGCCTTCTGCAGCACCACCGTAAAGCCGGCGATGATCACCAGCGCTATGCCCGTGAGTACGGCGTGAATCCAAACCAGCGCCACGAAGACGATGGCGGCCATCACGATGCCGCCCGCGAATTCCACCAGTCCGGTGCCGATCAGGTTGCGCACACCCTCCACGTCGTTCATGATGCGCGAGACAAGCGATCCAACCTTGTTGGCGTCGTAGTAGGCCACGGGCAGCCTGCTGACGTGCTGGTGGACCTTCACACGCAACTCCGCGATCAGCCGCTGCGCCGCTTTTGAAAGCAACTGCGTAAGCGAGTAAGAGGTCACGCCCTGAATCAACGTGGCCGCAAGGATGGCCCCCACCAAAGGCAGCAACAGCGACACCTGCTTCTGGCGGATGACGTTGTCGATCAGGAACTTGGTGGAGAGCGGCAGAACCAGGGCGGCCAGCTTGTTCACGGCCATCAGAATGAACCCCAGCGCGAGCAGGCCGCGCCGCGGGTGGATCATGTCGCGGATGTCCGGCCACACCGAGCGCAGCTTCTGAAAAGAGCTGCGCTTGTCGCCGGGTTTGTCCGGCTCCCCGGCGCGGCGCGAGCGCCCGTGGCCGTCGCCTCTGCCAATTCGAATAGCGCTACCGTGTCCCAAAGCCATTAGATGTTTTTCGGCCGCCCCACGGTCCGGCGGATTTTCGGCCGCTGTTACCATGGGGTTTCGGCATGAAGTGCAGGATCTGCGACGTTCGCAAGCCTCGACGCTATTGTCCCGCAATTGCCGGGGAGATTTGCCCGCCCTGTTGCGGCGCGGAGCGGGAAGTCACCCTCCGTTGCCCGCTCGATTGCGTTTACCTGATTGAGGCGCACGCTCGCGAAAAGCTGGAACCCATTCCTCCCGATCAACTTCCCAGCCCGGACATTCGCATCACTGAGCGCTTCATTGAGGAGCATATGCCGCTGGTGGACGCCGTCGGCGCGATTCTGCGCGACGCCGCGCTGGCTGAATCCGGGGCCGTCGACACCGACGTTCAGGAAGCTCTCGACGCCGTCACGCGCACCTGGCGGACCCTCGAAAGCGGGCTGTACTATGAAACGCGCCCCGATAATCCCATCGCCGCCCATATCCAAACCCGCGTGCAGGAGGAGATCGCCGCCCTGCGCAAGGAACTCGCGGCGAAGGGCGTTCCCGCCATCCCGGACACTACTTTCCTCGGCATCCTCGCATTCTTTCACCGGATGTCGGTTCAGTACGACAACCACCGGCGGTACGGCCGCTCGTTCATCGGCTCCTTCGGAACGGCGGCGCGGGCGCCCGAGCCTGCCGCCACGCCGCTGATTCTGCCCGCATGACCGCGCTTGTGGTGTTCGCCCACGGTTCCACGGTGGAAGCCGCGAACCGGGCTGTCCATGACGTCGCCGCCCGGCTGGAGGCGAAGAGCGGCTACGTTACGGAAGCCGCCTTCCTGGAAATCGCCCAGCCCGATTTGCCGCGCGCCGTCGAGAACCTGGTGAAGCGCGGGGCCGTTCGCATTGTCGTGCTGCCGTATTTTCTCGCTCCGGGCAAGCATGCCGAACGCGACCTGCCGCGCATCATCCAGCAGCTTCGCGGCATCCATAAAGAAGTTAGAATCGAAGCAGCCGCGAACCTTGATGGCCACCCCGCGCTCGTCGGCATTCTGCTGGACCGCGCCGCCGCCGTTCTGGAGGAACTCTGAAAGCTCGTCTCATCGAAACCGCCGAACCATGCCCGGAGGTGCGCCAGTTCGTCTTCGAAGCGGCCGGCACGGAAAGCTTCGCGTTCACGCCGGGCCAGTTCGTCTCGCTGGTTCACCAGTTCGACGGTCTCGAAGTCACCCGCGCTTATTCCATCGCGTCCGCGCCCGGCGGCAATCGCTTCGAGCTGTGCCTGAATCGCGTGAAGGAGGGCGTCTTTTCGCCATGGCTGTTCGCCATGAATCCTGGCGACACCGTGGACATGGCCGGGCCCCTGGGCTATTTCGTGCTGCGCAACCCGGCCCGCGACGCCCTGTTTGTGGCCACCGGGACGGGCATCGCGCCCGTTCGCTCCATTCTGCGGGCGAACCTCGCCGAGCCGCGGCCAGCGCAGGCAACGCTGCTGTTTGGCGCGCGCTATCCCGCCAGCCTTCTGTATCGCGCGGAGTTCGACGCCATGGCTGCCACCCAGCCCGCGTTCCGCTTCTGGCCCACGGTGAGCCGGCCTGACGCCTCCTGGACGGGGCGCACCGGGCGGGTTCAGCAGCACCTGCTCGAAGCCATCGGCGACCGCCGCGATATCGACGTCTACATCTGCGGCCTGCGCGAAATGGTGGACGACGTGCGAACCATCCTGAAAAGCGTGGGCTTCGATCGCAAACAGATTATAGTTGAGAAATACGACTAATGAGCCGAAACGTCGGGTTATTCATCGGCATGATCGTGCTGTTCGCGACGGTGGTGCTGATTCTCAATCAGTTGCTTCCGGGACCGCATCGGCCAACGGATTATCTGGTTATGGGCGGCGCCGCCACCATGGCCTGCCTGCTGGTGCTGTTCCTGATCCTCATCGCCACCAGCATGCGTTCGTCTGAGACGTTTTTCCGGAAGAAGAAGTGACCCCGGACCAGCGGGTGAGCAATGCCGCGCGGGTTCGCGTGAATCGCCGCGCCGTGGAGCGCGTTCGCTCAGGCCACCCGTGGGTCTTCGTCAGCGACGTCCTGGACCGTGGCGCAGCCGAACCCGGCGACGCCGTCACCGTGCTCGATCCCGCCAGCCGCCCCATCGGGACCGCGCACTACAGTTCCACCTCTCAGATCTGCCTGCGCATGCTCAGCGAGCGCGTGGTCCCGGTGGATCGCGCATTCCTGGCCGGACGTCTCGCGGAGGCCGCGGCCTGGCGCGAGCGCGTGGTCACCGCAACCACTGCGTATCGCCTCGTTCACGGCGAGGGGGACCGACTGCCTGGCCTGGTAGTCGACCGCTATGGCGACTACTTCACTATTCAGACGCTCAGCCAGGGCATGGACCGGCTGAAACAAGAGATTGCCGCGTTGCTGGTGGAGCAGTTCGGCGCGCATGGCGTGATCGCCCGCAACGATGTCGCCGTACGCAAGCACGAGTCATTGCCGCAGGAGTCCGCGGTTCTGGCCGGGGCGATCCCCGATTCCGTGTCCATCCTGATGAACGGCCTTCGTCTGGAAGCCGACCTCGTCCGCGGCCAGAAAACCGGTGTCTTTCTCGATCAGCGCGAAAACTACCTCGCCGCGGCACAATATGCCCGTGGCCACGCCCTCGATTGCTTCACCTCCACGGGTGGCTTCGCTCTGCACATGGCCTCCCGCTGCGACTCCGTGGAGGCCGTGGACAGCTCCGCCACGGCTCTGGAGCGGGCGCGGGGGAACGCCGCGTCAAACGGCATCGGCAACGTCTCCTTTTGCGAGGCCGATGTTTTCGATCTGCTCTCCGGCTACGCGTCCGCGCGGCGCCAGTTTTCCACAGTCGTCCTGGACCCCCCGGCTTTCGCAAAATCCCGCGCCAGCCTGGAGGGCGCTGCCCGTGGCTACAAGGACATCAACCTGCGCGGCCTGAGGCTGCTGGGGCCGGGCGGAATCCTGGTCACCTGCTCCTGCTCGCATCACCTGAGCGAGGCTATGTTATTGGAATTAGTCGCCGAAGCCGCTCTGGACGCGGGCCGCACCCTGCGCGTGGCCGAACGCCGCACCCAGGCCCGAGACCATCCCATCCTGCTCACCGTCCCCGAGACCCACTACCTGAAGTGCCTGATTCTGGAAGTGGTCAGCCCCTAGCTCCGCAATAACCGAACCGCGACGGTCACGGAGCGGCCTCCTGACGCTTGTTTACCGGCAGGCCGATGGTGTGGAACAATGGTGGGTTAGCCCAACTACAGCTAAGCTAAGCACCAATCTCATATCCGAGATGGAGGACAACTCTGAATGCAGTATGCTATCCCCCGGCGTCCCCGTGTGACTGGCCGGTTTCTTATCACCACGCTGATCCCCGCACTTCTGATCGCTATTTTCCTGTCCGGCGCGCCCGTGCAGGCGATGACTCCGGCCTCCCATGCCGCCGGCGGAGAAGCCGAACTCATTCTTCCCGACCTCGGCCAGGCCACCTTCTTTAACGGCGCGGTAAACGGCCGCACGCTGTTGCTGTACGGCATGATCATTGCCGCACTGGGCCTGATCTTCGGCTTTTTCACATACACGCGCCTGCGCGATCTGCCCGTTCACCGCTCCATGCGCGAAATCTCCGAGCTCATTTACGAGACCTGCAAGACGTATCTGATCACCCAGGGCAAATTTCTGCTGTTGCTGGAAGTTTTCATTGGCGCGGTTATGCTAATTTATTTTGGCTTTCTGCGCGGCATGGAACCGCTGCGGGTGGCCATCATCCTGCTCTTCAGCCTTGTGGGCATCGCCGGCAGTTACAGCGTGGCCTGGTTCGGCATCCGCGTGAACACGTTCGCCAACTCCCGCACGGCCCATTCGTGTTTGAACGGCAAGCCTTTCGGCGGCTACCAGATTCCGCTGCGCGCGGGAATGAGCATCGGCATGGTGCTCATCAGCATCGAGCTGCTGATCATGCTCTTCATCCTGCTGTTTGTACCCGGCGATTACGCGGGACCCTGCTTCATCGGCTTCGCCATCGGCGAATCGCTGGGGGCGGCCGCTCTGCGCGTCGCCGGCGGCATCTTCACCAAGATCGCCGACATTGGCGCGGACCTGATGAAGATCGTGTTCAAGATCAAGGAAGACGACGTCCGCAACCCCGGCGTGATTGCCGATTGCACCGGCGACAACGCGGGCGATTCAGTGGGGCCCAGCGCCGACGGTTTCGAGACCTATGGCGTCACCGGCGTGGCCCTGATCACCTTCATTCTGCTGGCCGTCGGCAAACCGGAGATCAAGGTGACCCTGCTGGTCTGGATTTTCGTCATGCGCGTGGTCATGATCATCTCCTCCGGCTTGTCCTACTTCATCAACGATGCCATTGCCAGGGCCCGCTTCGGCAACGTCGACAAGTTCAATGCCGAGACCCCGCTCACCACGCTGGTGTGGCTGACCTCCATTATTTCCGTCATCGCCACCTACGTGGTTTCGTACCTGATGATTCCCAACCTGGCCGGCGATACGTCGCTGTGGTGGCAGCTTTCCACCGTGATCACCTGCGGAACGCTGGCCGGTGCGATTATTCCCGAGCTGGTAAAAGTCTTCACCTCCACCGGCTCGCGGCACGTGCGCGAAGTGGTCAGCGCCTCGCGCGAGGGCGGCGCATCCCTCAACATTCTGGCCGGTTTGGTGGCGGGCAACTTCAGCGCGTACTGGCTGGGCATCACCATGGTGCTGCTCATGTCCGCCGGTTACGTGGTCAGCACCATGGGTCTGGGCGCCCTCATGATGGCCCCGGCCGTGTTCGCTTTCGGCCTGGTGGCGTTCGGATTCCTGGGCATGGGACCGGTGACCATCGCCGTCGATTCCTACGGCCCGGTTACCGACAACGCACAGTCCGTCTACGAGCTTTCCATGATCGAAACGATTCCGGGCATCGCCGCCGAGCTCAAAAAGGACTTCGCCATCGACGTGAACTTCGAGCGCTGCAAGGAGCACCTCGAAGAGAACGACGGCGCGGGAAATACCTTCAAGGCGACCGCGAAACCGGTGCTCATCGGTACCGCCGTGGTGGGCGCCACTACCATGATCTTCGCCATCGTGGTAGCTCTCACCCACGGCCTGCAGGCCGATCAGCTCCGCTATCTGTCCATTCTGCACCCGCCGTTCCTGCTCGGCCTGATCACCGGGGGCGCCATGATCTACTGGTTTACCGGCGCATCCATCCAGGCGGTGAGCACCGGCGCTTATCGCGCCGTGGAATTCATCAAGTCCCACATCAAGCTCGAAGATACGACCAAGGCTTCCGTGAGCGATTCGAAAAAGGTGGTGGAGATCTGCACGAAATACGCGCAGAAAGGGATGCTCAATATCTTCCTGACAGTGTTCTTCGCCACGCTCGCGTTCGCCTTCGTGGAGCCTTTCTTCTTCATCGGCTACCTGATCTCCATCGCGCTTTTCGGCCTGTATCAGGCCATCTTCATGGCCGATGCGGGCGGCGCGTGGGACAACGCCAAGAAGATCGTGGAAACCGAGCTCAAGCAGAAGGGCACGGAACTGCACGCCGCCACGGTGGTCGGCGACACCGTCGGCGATCCTTTCAAGGACACGTCGTCGGTGGCTCTGAACCCCATCATCAAGTTCACCACGCTGTTTGGCTTGCTGGCCGTCGAACTGGCCGTTTCGCTGACCGATTCGCAGGGGGTCGGGCTCACCCGTGCCCTCGCGTTGGTCTTCTTCCTGGTTTCGGTCTTCTTCGTATACCGGTCGTTCTACGGTATGCGCATTGAAGAATCGGAGTAGAACCGCAATACAAACGGCCCGGCGCTCCAACCAGCATCGGGCCGTTTTGTTTACCGGCTACGGCTGGACATTGATGGTCGTTTCGATGGTCTGGCCTTCGGTGGTCCATATCTCCAAAGGCACGTCGCCGGATGCCGTCCCGCTGGGCACCGTGACGTTCATCTGATAAAGACCGGCGTAGCCTGGCGCAAGACCCGCGTAGTTGGAAATCGCGTTCGGATCGCATTGCACGCCGCCCATCCAGACCTGCCACGCGTTAATCAATGGGCTGTAGACTCCAATGGAGCCGTCGATCTCCGGCTGGTTTGCGGTAATCCCCAGACCGGTCGCGAAGACGGACACAATGTCTCCTGGGTGCGCCGGATTTGCCGAATCCGCGAACACGGTGGTGTTGGCATGCACCACGGCAGCCTGCCCCGTCGCCGAACTGCTCAGGTCAAATACCCCGGGCGCGCTGTTCTGGGTAAAAACTCGGACGGCATTGGAATACGTTCCGGTTCCGGCGTTGCAGGCGGCGAGGGTGCCGTCGCAGACCTGGAAAGTCACATACCCCCAGCCGTTGGCCGGATACCAATCCGATGGCGACAGCATATTGATCACCGTCGGACTCACGTAAAGGAGGGGCGCGGCCGCGCCGTTGACATACACTTGCACACTGTTCAAGCTCGTGGGCAAGGGAAACACGTACGCCGGCGCCTGCATCACGCTGGGCGCAAATCCCTGCCCATACAGCGTCAAGATCTCGTTCGGAGCAACCGGGTTGGTCACCGGCGCGGAACTCGCCGCATTCACAATCCCCAGCGGATTGAGCCACACCGTACCGCTCGCTGAAAACGCCGGAGCCTTCAACCCCAGCACCACTGAATACAGCTCGGATTGACCCGTCCCCACAAACGTCCCGTTGGAACCCAACGCGAACTGATATCGGTTTCCATCCGAGAACACGCCGGACGCCGGTATCGTGTACGTGGCCGCGGTCGTGTAATCCTGGAAGCTGCCCGTCGTCGAACTCGTGATCTCCCGATGGGTAATGGTCTTACCCTGCCCCGTGGCGCTGGCGGAACCGTTGAACGCTTCAAAATTGTTCACGCCTCCCACCGACGCATCGCTCTGGAAGCCGCCCAGGAAATAGATCCCGCTTAGAGAAGCATTCGACGCCGCGCCCCCGAGCGCCTGGACCCCTACCATGATGTCGTAATCGTTTGGCGTCCCTCCCACGACGAGCGAGCCGTCCTGGGAAACATAGACCGTCAGGGTTCCGCTAACGAAGTTGGACGTGCCCGAACCCCCGAAACTGATGGTGCCGGCGTTGCTCGAGAACGAATACCCCACGTTGGCAAGCTGCTGCTGCTCCGTGGTGTTGCCCAAATCCGTTCCGGCGCCCGTAACCGTCAGCGTTCCCAGACTTCCGCTCCCATTCGATGTAAAGGGGAACGAGGCCTCGCGAATCGAAGCGACGTTGGCCTGGTACAAATCGAAATAGCTGCCGAAATAGGACCCGCTCAGAGTAGTGCCGCCAATGGGAATGCCCACAATCATCATGATGTTGTTCGGGTTGTCCTGGCCGGGGCGGCTGGCCACGAACGCCGCCGGTCCCGCCGCTCCCACCTCCCCCAGAGCCACCGAGCCGGTGAACAGGGGATCGACAATGCCCAGCACCCCGTTCGCGGCAACCTGGTAGACGCCGCCCGATACCGACGTCGCGCCCGATACCACGGAGTAGGCAACCGGTGCGGTCGCCGGCGATATGAGTTCCTGTCCGGTGAAACTGTAGTTGCCATTTCCATCGAAAGTCATTGTGCCCGAAAGGCTAAAGGCGGTGTTCAGCGAAGTACCGCCCTCCACCACCCCGGCAAGCTCCACCTCGCGGATGAAGTATGTGCCGTTCAGCATGGCGTTGCCGCTGTTGTCGAATTGATTGCAGTTCGTATTGGTGGTGTCGTTCGGCCCGCATATCGGATAGGGCTGGGCACTCAGGGCGGCCGTCAGCAGAGCGGCCATCAGAATCGCTTTGTTCCAGGTAATCAATGACATAGTGAACTTTGTCTAGACGTTTCCGCCCATCGGGCGGTTGCTCTGAAATCATAACAGAGGGCTGCGCGGAGATGAGCAGCCCAGTCCCGGAATCGGACAGGCGCCCTTTTCCCGTGGCCTGTAAACTCCTGACCCTGCGTAGCGAGGGATGGCGCTAGCCTTGCCTGCCACCGGGCGGAGTTGCTGTATCCTTCAGGAGGACCGAAGTGGCGCATTATGAGCATGTTCACGAGCGCATCAGCGAGCCCCTCAGCGCGGACTACGTGGAGAGGCGCAAAGCCGACGGATGGAGTCTGGTAGGCGTCGTCTGGGAACGGCAGACCAGCGCCGCCCGCGAGCCGGAACCGGAGGTCGAAGTTCCCTTCGGCCTGAAGGTGGCCGACGATTGCCGGCACCTCACCGAAGATCCCGGGGAGAAGGAAGCCCTGCTGCTCATGCTGGAGATGATTGTCCAGGACCGTCGCGTAACGGACGTGGCGCTCGAGTTGAATCGGCGTGGGTACAAAACGCGGGACGGCCGGTCGTGGTCGCCGACGGTGGTCTTCGACCTGATGCCCCGGCTGATCGAGGAGGGTGCGCGGGAGTTCTCCAGCGAAGAGTGGGCGCTGCGGCGAAAAGTTTTCGCCGGCGCTTAGCAAAGCATCAGGCTACCGCTGTGGCGCGCTGTGGGGCGGCGCCATGCGCCGCCGCGGACCTGCCGTCCGCCTCAGGCCGCCGCAGCGCATGGCGCTGCCCCACTTCGTAACTCAGTCCGTGCTTCGCCCCGTCACCACCGTAATGGACAACGGAGGCGTCGTGAACACCCCGCTCTCGCCGAGCGGGCGGGCATCCGGAGGATCGCTGCGGCCGGGGTGTCCTCGGCTGCCGCTCGCCAGCCACTCGTATTGCTGCCGCGAGAACTGATATAGCGTCCCGTCGCGCAGCGGCAATCGTACAGTGAAGGACTGCCCGGCGTCCTTGTTAATAAGAAGAACTGCGATGCTCCCGTCCGGGCGCCGTACCGCGTATGAGGCAAGGTTGCCGAGATCGGACGAGGCGGGCAGGAGTTCGTGGGCACCGGCGGGCTGCAGCCAGCGCTCCAGCATCAGACGCGCCGCGTAATACGTGGCCATCGGCACCGGGCTGGCGGAGCGCCCGGTCATCTGAAACAACATGTTATTGCCCCAGGCGCACGATCGCTCGTGGAGCAGCTCGTCCGGCTCCCAGCCATACACGAACGATTGATCGCCGCCCAGCGCGAGAAACTGCGCGCCAACCTCCGTATTCAGCAGCGCGCCCTCCATGTCCACCTCCGCCTGCGCGCCATAGGCGGACCACCCAAACTCGCTGATCACCACCGGCAGGCCAGCGGGCAGTCCCTCGGCGCGAAAACGCCGCAGCGCGCCGGAGAGCAGGTCCGCGGCAGCCAGCAATTGCGGCGGCGCGGGCGCGCACACATCGTCGAAGGGATACCATTCGAACGAGAAAAAACCCAGATCGCCCAGGCGGCCTCGCGCCGTCAGGTAGCCGAGAAACTGCGCCAGGTAGCGCGAGTGGTCCAGCGGGTCGGGCGTGAGCGAGTCCGCCACCATGCTCGGGCCGCCCAGCGTTAGCTCGAGATCGATTCGGTGCAGCGCATCGGCCCATTCCAGGTACAGCGTCCCATAGTCCTCCGCCGCTCCATACTGCTCTTCCGGCTCTTCTCCCAATTCGATGCGGCCCACCGGATAGCCGCGCTTCCGCAGGAACTCCACTTCCGCGGCGGCATTCTCGGGCGTGTCATACAGCAAGCCCACCGGCGCCATCGCCGGCGTGCTCCCCCAGAGCGAACGGAGCGCCAGCAGGTCGAATCCGGGTTGCTCGATGTGCTCATCGCGATCGCTGGCGCGATGCCAGGGATCGGTGGAGGACACCCAGATAGTGCTTTGCGCGTCCCGCGACGCGCCGTGCGCCAGCAGCTCATGATAGGCGCCGTTTTCGTCCACCGCGCCCAGCCCGATCTCGCGAACCGCAAAGCCCAGGCCGTCGCGGATATCCGTGGAGCCGGCTGGAGCGCTCTCCGAAGAGCCCGTCATCAGCACTCGCACATATTTCGTTCGAATCGTCGCGTCGGATAAACGCAGCGTGGCGGCGCCGCCTGTTCCCCGCGGGGGTTGCCGCGGAAAAGGATGCCACACGCCCGGCTTCTGGAAATCCTCCGGGTCGTCGGTCTGGTTCGTGAACTCGACGCGGTACTCCACCGCCCAGGGCACGCCCCAGCGGATATGGATCTCGTTGACGGCCGCGCCCCGCGTGGCTATGGCGATCCATTGCGGGTGCGCCGCAGCCGGCTCGTGGGTGAACCGGGGGTCCAGATACGGGTTGCTTTTCCAGAAGGTATTGGGATCGCCGTCGTCGATGCGCGAGTAGCCGTCGTCATTCGCCTGGTCCCGCGTATTGCCGCGCCGGGGCAGGCGGTATCCGTAGGAAAGCAGGATGGGCTCCGCCGCGCTGGCGTCTGAAACCCAGTAACCCTGCTGGCGCCCCGCGTCGCTCCACGTTCCGCTCGGGTTCCAGTGCCAGACCTCGCCGGCCAGTTCGGTGCGCAGCCGGTAGGAGAGGGCGTGGAACCCCGCCGACCGCATGGCGCGCGCGTGGGCCGGCGACAGCATTCGAAGCACGTCGCCCTGTTCGTGACCGTCAATGCACGCGCCGAGCGCTCGCGCCGGGTCGAACGTCCTTATAGGATGGGCGGTGTCCACATGAATTACGTGCTCGCCCGCAACCACGGCGGATGATGCCAGGCAAGCCACCAAAACGGGGGACACGCGACGCCAGCCGCGTTCTCGCGCCGCCCCGGCCGATACTGGTGAATATGCCACGCGTGACTGACCTTCCACTGACATTGTGGAACTTTCCAACGCCCGCGGCTGAATACCATACAGAACGCATGCCGGCGAGCCCATCCGAAGAAAGCGACAGCGACCTGCTCGGATTGGCCGCGGGCGGCTCCGAAGAAGCGTTCGTTGCTTTGTACCGGCGTCATCAGGGGCGCGTGTTCCGCTTCGCGTTGCGCATGAGCGGAGATGAGGCCACGGCGGAAGAGGTAGTGCAGGAAGTGTTTCTGACGGTGATTCGCGGGCCGCTGCGTTACCAAGCGGCAAGGGCGAGCCTGGGGGCCTGGCTTCTGGGCGTGGCGCGCAATCACGTGATGCGCGCGCTCGCTCGGGAGCCGAAGATCGCGCGCGAAGCGGAGACACCGGACGTGGAAGCGCCGGACACCTCCGCCGATGCCCTGGAGGCCCTGCTGGCGCGAGAGAGTTCGGACGCCTTGCGGCGCGCGGTTCTGAGCCTGCCCGCGGCATATCGCGAGGCGCTGGCGCTGTGCGACCTCGAAGAGCTGGATTACGCCGAAGCCGCGCGGGCGGTGGGTTGTTCGGTGGGAACCATTCGCTCGCGGCTGCACCGGGCGCGCAATCTTCTGGCGGTGAAACTGGCGGCGGCCGGTGCGAAGGGGTGTGCGGTATGAGCGACGCGGCAAGCGGCAGGCAGGCTCCGGATTCGCTGGAGCGGAAGCTGGTGGGAGCATTTCGCGAGCACCACGCGAGCCTTCGGGGGCAACGGCGCTGGATGCGTGGGGGTCTGGCTTTGGCGCTGGCGGTTGCGGCCATTCTCAGCGTGGTGGCGTTCCTGAGCCTGCGGCCCGGCCATGTTCGCGCACCCGTCATATCGGCGCCCGCGGTGGTGGCGACGGTGGAATCCCCGAAGACCATTCCACCGGCGCCGGTGAGCGCGGCTCCCCGGGTCCGCCATCGGCGCCGCCCCGCCCCGGAACCACGGCAGCAGGAAGTCACCACCGGCTTCCTGTCCCTTGACGCCGCGGGCGGCCCGCCGACAAGTGGCGAGGTCATCCGGATGGAAATGCCGCGCTCCACGCTGGCGCTGTTCGGGCTGCCCGTCGACGAACGGCGCGCCTCGGTCCCGGTCCGCGCCGATGTGCTTTTTGGCGACGATGGCATGGCCCATGCCGTCCGCTTCGTAACAACTACGTCCTATGAAATTCAACCAGGAAGGTGAAAAGATGTTTCGACACGTGATTATCGGAATCGCGGCGGTTACCGCCGCTGGCGCACTGCTTGCCCAGGACACCGACGGCTCCAGGCCGAAGACCTTCTTCCTTCAGACCGGGGCGCCCGGCGCCGCGAGCGGGAACCTCACGTTCATATCCGCGGAGATGGCGTTTGAAAGCAAAACGGTCACCGGTGCGCCCTACAGCGCCGAGGCAGTCACGGAAACCACCCAGACGCTCGCCGACGGCAATCGCATCTCCCAGACGACCACCGGGCTGGTGGCGCGCGATTCCGAGGGTCGAACCCGGCGTGAGCAGACCATGGGAGCGGGGCTCCCAGGGGCGCAGAGCGATCCTTTGAAGATGGTCTTCATCAACGACCCTGTCGCGCAGACGAGCTACGTGCTACAGCCCGACCACACCGCGCAGAAGATGCCGCTCACGAAGGGTCCGGTGGCCCTGTCCCTGGCAAGATCCCTGGCGGTGGGGGGCGGATCCGGCCAGATCGCCGGCGCAGCCACGGTCACCACCAGCCTGCCCCCCCTCCCGAGCGCGGCACCCTCAACGTCGAAGGAGACCGTGGAAGCGCTCGGCCAGCAAACCATTGAGGGAGTGCCCGCCGAGGGCAAGCGCACGACGTCCGTGATACCTGCCGGAACCATCGGCAACGAACAGGACATCAAGGTCGTCAACGAGACCTGGTACTCCAACGACCTGCAGACGATGATCTCCAGCACGCGCTCGGACCCGCGCATGGGGACCACCACCTATCGCCTGACCAACATCCAGCGCGCCGAGCCATCGCCGGACCTCTTCCAGGTGCCCTCCGATTACAACGTGCGCGACATGCCGAAGCCAGACACAACCGTTCAGTTTGAGTACAAAACTACAAAGTAGGCCCATCCTGTGGGGCGGCCATTCCGCCGCGAACCGTAAGCCGCCCCACGTTCCCTAACAGGATGCTGAAAAAGGCTATCTGGTCCCCGCTCCGTCACCGTCGCGGTTCGGTAACCACCTGCAAACACGTAGCTACGTTTCCGAGCCGCGCGTGTAAACAAGCGGTTTTCGGGCTTTTTCAGCAGCCTGCTAAGCAATCCCGCAGGGCAAAGACACCTAAATCTTCCAGTCGGAGGCACCGATATATGGATGAGGACAGGTGGCCGTGCATCCACGAAGGCCCATGTCGCCCCCCGTGTGTTGGGCGCTGGCCGGAATACTGGGAATCATTCTCGCTGGCTGTGACCGGACCGAGCGCGCCCGTCAGCAGATCACTAAAGTTGGCGAAATCCGGGCGTTGCGCGGTGCTCCTGGAAGGATCCCGGTGCGCCTCAGGGGTCACGTCACCTACAACGACGGCCCCATGAGCCTGATGTTTCTCGAAGACGCCACCGGAGGTGTGCGCATCGAGAATTGGGCACTGGCGGGAAATATCGCGGTAAGCCAGAATGTCGAGGTGGTGGGAACCGTCGGAAACACCGGCTACCAGCCTTCCATCACCGCCTCCCAGGTGACTCCAATTCCCGGCGCTCTGGACAACTCTTCGGTCCCGGCATCCTTCAGCGAGCTGGGCAACCCTAATCTGCAATATCGCCGCGTGGAAGTGAAGGGCGTCGTCAGGTCGGCGGATCTGGATAACCGCGGGATGGTGGGCATCCTCCTGCAGATGCCCGGGGGCACCGTTCGCGCCCGTGTTCGCGAATCCCTGGGAGACTATCGGGCGCTGGTTGATGCGGAGATTGTGGTGCACGGCGTCCTGAGCACCAGCCGGGATGCGGAAGACCGGCCCGGGCAGCCCACGCTGTGGGTCGAAACCATCGATAACATCAGCATCGCCAGGGCCGCGCCGGTCCCCGCGTCAATTCCGGCCCGAACCGTGCTTTCTCTGCTGGCCATGAGTGGCGCGGATCTGCCCGTGCATCGGGTTCGCCTGCACGGCGCCATCGTCGCGGAACGCAACGGGACGGTTCTCAGGGACGGCACCGGGGAAATCCCCGTGCGCGCCGACATTGACACGCCATCGCCGGCCACCGCGGCGGAGGCGGATTGGACCGGGTTCGTGGTGGATGAGCAGGGCCGCCGTCTCCTGGCGGATTGTTTGCCTGCCGCGAAGGCCGAAAGCGAGCTCGCGCCGGTCACGCTGACCAGCGCGAAACAGGTTCATTCGCTTCCCGTGGAACTGGCCGGGCGTTCTTATCCCGTGAGCTTCGACGCGGTGGTGACCTACTCCGACGAAGAGAGCCGCAATCTCTTCGTACAGGACGACACCGACGGCATCTATGCCAACATGTGGGCGGTGAGCGCGGCGCTTCCGAAGGCCGGCGAGCGTGTTCATGTGAGCGGCTTCAGCGGGCCCGGCGATATTGCGCCGGTTATCGCCCATCCCCGGCTGGACCCACTGGGACCGGGCCAGATGCCGGAGCCCTTCGCGGGCGATATGGAACAGTTGCTGGCCGGCGCACCGGAAAGCAAATGGGTGGAGGCTCGGGGCGTAGTGCGCAGCATAGGCTTCGATGGCGATCACGCAGCTCTGCTGGTGGGCTGGGGAATTCATCGCTTCCGGGTAAGCGTCTCCGCCGTGAACCGGGGGCTGCCGGACTTCCACGTTGGTTCACGCATCCGGCTGCAGGGGGTTTGCGGAGCCCGCTTCAACTCGAAGCGGCAACTCCTTGGCATTCAGATCTTCGTCCCCGGGCCGGAGTATCTTTTTCTCGATAGCGCGAACCGCGAGGAACTCCCCCCGCTGCAATCCATCAACACGCTCTTGCAGATCTCTCCCCAACCCGCCGGCGAGCGTCTCTCCCGTTTTCGTGGAACCGTTGAGCTGTCCCATCCCGTCGGGCCCACCTGGGTGGGGGATTCCAATGGCGGCGTGCTGATTCAGAACCACGCTTCGATTTCCCTGCGGCCCGGGGACAGCGTGGAGGTAACCGGGTTCGCCGAGCCGGGCACGTTCAGCCCCATCGTGCGCGACGCCAGCATCCGCGTCATCGGCCCGTTGAGCCCACTCGCGCCGCAGCGTGTTACCCCCGCCGAGCTTCTGCAGGAAGGGTATGACTCCCAGCTCGTGCAAGTGGACGCGTTCGTGGTGGACAGCGTGGGCAGCGACGCGGGCGACTCCGTGATTCTGCGCTCGGGAGACACCGTCTTCGAGGCGCGCATGGATTCCGGATCCATGCCGCCCCTGCAAAGCAAGGCCCTCCTCCGCCTCACTGGCATCAGCTCCATCGCCGTCGACGACGCCCACGATCTGCTGGCCGTGAAAGGGTTCTCTCTGCTGCTGCGGTCCCCGGCCGACGTCGTTGTGCTCAAAGAGGGACCATGGCTGAACTTCGACAGGATGCTCCGCCTGACCGGAATCCTGGTGGCCGTCGCGTTGATGGCGTTTGCCTGGATCATCGTCCTGCGCCGCCGGGTGCAGCAGCAAACCGCCGACCTGCGGAAAGCCCGTGACTCCGCTCAAAGCGCCAACCGGGCGAAAAGCGAATTCCTGGCCACCATGAGCCACGAGATCCGCACGCCCATGAACGGAGTCCTCGGCATGACCGAGCTCGTGCTCGATTCGAATCTTTCCGCCCAGCAGCGCGAGGATCTGGAGACCTCCAGAGATTCGGCGCGCTCACTGCTTGCCTTGCTGAACGATATCCTCGATCTGTCGAAAATCGAAGCGGCCCGCCTCGAAATTGAAGCGGCGCCCCTGAACGTCCGGGACTGCGTCGACGAAGCCATGCGGATATTGCAGGTCCGAGCCCGCGAAAAGGACATCGATCTGGTCACCCGGATCGACGACGGCGTGCCCGCGCTGGTGCTGGGCGACTATACGCGCGTACGCCAGGTGCTGTTGAACCTGATGGGAAATGCCATTAAATTTACCGCGAAGGGATGGGTGAAGGTCGCCGTCGATGTAGCTGGCCCAGCGCCCGATACGGCTGACTCCGTTCTTTCGATCCGCTTCGCCGTTTCCGACACCGGCATCGGCATCCCGGAAGACAAGCAGAAACTCGTCTTCGAAGCGTTCCGCCAGGCCGACGGCACCACCGCTCGCAAGTACGGGGGCAGCGGTCTGGGTCTGGCCATCTGTTCGCGGCTGGTCGGGCTTATGGGCGGCGAGATCCATGTGGAGAGCAAGCCGGGCGAGGGAAGCACCTTCTCCTTTACCGTGCGCGTGTCCCCGGCTGGCGCCAGTTCAGCGGCGGCGGGCACCGCTGGCCGGTGCGCCTCGGGCGCCGAACAGACCGGACCTCGCGGGCTGCGCGTGCTCCTTGCCGATGACAACCAGGTGAACCAGAGGCTGGTGAGCCGGGTTCTGGAAAAGTTCGGTCACGTGGCGACACCCGTGAACAACGGACGGGAAGCAGTGGAAGCGGCGCGCAGCGGGAGCTTCGATCTTGTGCTTATGGACGTCGAAATGCCCGAGATGGACGGCTTCGAGGCAACCACCCTGATTCGCTCCTCGGAGCAGGCGCGCCCGCACGTACCGATTGTCGCCATGACCGCCCATGCCATGCCCGAAGACCGGCAGCGCTGCCTCGACGCGGGCATGGACGGCTATTTGTCGAAGCCCATCGCCAGAAGCGAGCTGGCGGCGATTCTGGCCAGGTTTTTCCCGGTGGCCGCAGATCCCGGAACTTCCCAGGAGGCGTCTCTCCAGCCCGCCACGGCCGAATCTTATCTGCGCAGCCGCCCGATCTCGCCCATCGAAATGTAAATATTCAGGAGCCCAAGGCCGCTGAGCGCGCCTCGGAAAAATGGGCTGAGCCAGAGCTCGTGCATCCACGGCGACATTCCCGCAAACCAACTGACGTCCCACGCCTGCAGCCACGGGAACACCACCAGAAACAACCCCACTTCGAAGCAGAACAACACGAACACCAGAACACCCAGCTTCTGATGCCAGGCGAGCCTCGGCCGCTCCGCCTGGGGCGCGCCAGCGGCGGTCGGCGCGTTCAACTCCACAAAGCCATCTCCTGTGCCGGAAACAGCGAGGCTTGTTCCGGATACCCGGCCCACCACAGGTGCCGGCAGGCGTCGCGGACAGGCTCGAAGCTGAAGCGGTGCAGCGCCGTGGGGCCGTGCTCGGAGAGGGCGCGCAGGTGTTCGGGCGTGTAGTAGCCTTTGTGGCTGGCCAGGCCGTATTGGGGAAACACCCGGTCCCACGCGCAAATGCACGCATCGCGCTCCACTTTCGCGAGAATGGACGCCGCCGCGATCGAGTGGCAGAGTGCGTCCCCGTGCGGGAAAGATAATTGCGCGATGGGCAGATCCACGCTCACGAAATCGATCAGCAGAAAATCCGCCGCCGGGCTCAGCCGCTCGATGGCGCGGCGCATGGCCAGTCGGGAAGCTTGCAGAATGTTGAGGTGGTCGATCTCATACGCGTCCGCGGCGGCCACCGCGTACGCCACCGCCCGCTCGCGAATTCGTTCGGAGAGTTTCACGCGCCGTTCCGCCGGGAGTTCCTTGCTGTCGCGCAGTCCGCGGATGGGACGCTCCGGGGAAAGGATCACCGCGGCGGCAAACACCGGGCCAAACAGCGACCCGCGCCCAACCTCGTCCACGCCCGCGGCAAACTGATAGCCCTGCGACCGGGCCTCGCGCTCATACCTGCCCTGGCAGCGCAAGCTACCGCTCCGGGCTACTCGCGCTCTCGCAAGCGCGCGGCTTTCCCCTTCAGCCCGCGCAAGTAGTACAGCTTCGCGCGCCGAACGCGGCCGGTCCGCACCACGTCAATGTGGTCGATCACCGGCGCCTGAATCGGAAAGATACGTTCCACGCCCTGCCCGAAGCTGACCTTGCGCACGGTGATGGTCTCACCCATGCCGCTGTTCTTGCGCGCGATGACCGTGCCCTCGAACGCCTGCAGGCGCTCCTTGTCGCCTTCCTTGATCTTGACGTGTACGCGGATGGTGTCGCCGGGCCGGAATTCCGGCACGTCGGTCCGCTTGTTCGCATTCAGTACTTTAGCCAGCAACGCATTCTGCATGGGGGTAATCCTTGGGAAAATGTCGGGTCGATGGCCGGCGGGTCCGGCAAGCCACCGCGAACCTCCTATTGTAAACGATTGTGAGGGTTAAGTGGGGCAGGGCCATGCCCTGCCTTCCGTTTGCTCAGGGCTTCAGATCCGGCCTGTTCCGCGCCGTCTTGGCCAGAGCTGCTTCCCGCCGCCATTTCCGGATCTCTGCATGGTTGCCGCCCACCAGCACCTCCGGCACAGTCCAGCCACGGAACTCCGCGGGCCGCGTGTACTGGGGACAATCCAGCAGCCCCTCCTCCGTGAAGGACTCCTGCACCGCCGAATCCTCGTTCCCGAGCACGCCGGGGAGCAGCCGCGCCACCACGTCCACCATCATCGCCGCGCCCAGTTCTCCGCCGCTCAGAACGAAATCGCCAACCGACACCTCTTCGCTGGCCAGATGTTCGGCCACGCGCTCGTCCACGCCTTCGTAGCGTCCGCAGATCAGGAACACTTCCCTCAGGCCGCTCCAGCGCCGCGCGGTGGCCTGATCGAACTTCCGCCCCTGCGCCGAAAGCAGAACTACAGCGCGATCGCCCGGCGCTTCCCGCTGCCACTCCGGCCAGGTCTGTTCCACGGCCAGAAAGATGGGCTCGCACTTCATCAGCATCCCCTCGCCTCCGCCGAACGGACGGTCATCCACCGTGCGGTGGCGGTCGAAAGTCCAGGTGCGCAGATCGTGAATCCGGATCTGAATCAGTCCCCCTTCCACGGCGCGCCCAATCACGCCGTGTTCGAACGGGCCGCGGAAGAACTCGGGAAAGATGGTAAGGATGTGAAAGGTCATCGAGTAGCGCCGGGTACGTCCCGGGCGCTACTTACATATTGCCGCGATCTACTCTCAGATGCCGCAGGTCGATGATATCCGCGTTGAGAGCGTCGCGGTCGCGAGCGTCGATGGTGTTGTCGTCCACCACCTTCTTCATGTGGTCGATGGCCGCGTCTAGACGATCTTTATCGAACCTGTTGTTGCTGAGACCACGGTCGAAATCCGACAAGTGCTTCAGCGCATCCTCGACGTGGTCCTCCTGTTTGTGATTTCCGGCGTCTTCGTGCCTCACGTGGCGCAAGTCATCCTGCACATGCTGCACCAGCTGGCGGGCATCGGCATACGGAGCGTCCTGGGCCCGTGCCGCCCACGCCGAAACCAGCACCACCGCTCCGATACCAACCAGCATCCCGCGAAGAATCGATCTCATGATGTCCTCCTGGAATGTAGACACCCCGCCACACCATACGTTTCAGGCTCGCGGAAGGCCCCCGGAAGCCGTTGCGAAATCGGGCAATCCCTCCGGCCGCGTCTGGAGGTACGATGCAATTGTGAAGTTGTATTTTCTTGCGAACTCACTGCTGGCGTCCGTTGCCTTGTTGCATGCCCAGAAGGTTAACGTCTGGCTGACCACGGACGATCAGAAGACTCTGCTCCAATCCCAGCAATCGGTTTCCTTCTCCAACGGCGGCTCCGTCGCCACCCCCACGGTGTTCGTGGATGAACAGGAACGCGACCAGTCCATCGAGGGATTTGGCGCGTCTTTTACCGACTCCTCCGCGTGGCTGATGAAAGAAATAATTGCCCCGGCGTCCTCCCTCCCCACGGTAATGAACTCGCTGTTCGATCATGCCGCGGGCATCGGCATCAGCTTCGTGCGCAATCCCATGGGAGCCGCCGATCTGGCCCGCACCGTCTATTCCTATGACGACCTGTCCGCCGGCGCAACCGATCCGAACCTGACCTCCTTCTCCATCGCTCACGACACGGTGGATATCATCCCGCTGCTCCTGCAGGCAAAACAAATCAATCCGCAACTCAGGATAATGGCGACGCCATGGAGCCCTCCCGGCTGGATGAAAACGTCCGGCTCCATGATTGACGGCGCCTCCGGCGGCACCCTGCTCCCCGCGGACTACACTCCCTTTGCGAATTACTTCGTCCGCTACCTGCAGGCCTACGCCGCCGCCGGGGTAAACGTGGATTACATCAGCTTGCAGAACGAACCGCTCTACGACCCCACTGGTTATCCCGGCATGTCCATGCCCGCGACAACGCAGCTCAGCGTTCTGAGAGACTATGTTCTCCCCGCGCTGACCACGAACAATCTAACGGCGAAAGTGCTGATCTATGACCACAACTGGGACCAGCCCCCATATCCGCAGACCATCCTCGCTGATTCCACCGTGGCCGGGTCGCCGCAAATCGGCGGCATCGCCTGGCATTGGTACGCGGGCACGCCCGGTGCCATGAGCTTGTTGCACAGCCAGTATCCGAACCGCAACAACTACGTAACCGAGGCCTCCGGTGGGACGTGGATCGCCGATGAAGTGAAGACCGATTTCGAAACCATTACCCAGTGCATGAGGAACTGGAGCAGTTCCTACGTCAAATGGGGCATGGCTCTGGACCAGAACAGGGGCCCCTACATTCCCGGCGGCTGTAACGATTGCACCCCCCTGATCACGGTGAACGACACATCCGGCGCGGTCACCTATAACATCGATTACTACACCCTGGGTCACTTCAGTAAGTTCGTGCTCCCGGGAGCGGTCCGCGTCTGGTCGAGTAACGCGCCGGGCATCGTGAGCGCGGCGTTTACAAATCCGGACTTCACGGAAACGCTGGTCGCCTACAACGATTCTTCGTCCAGCCAGACATTCCAGGTAACTTCGCGCGGCCGTTTTTTTGTCTACACGCTCCCCGCGCTGGCCGGCGCCACCTTCGTCTGGACTCCCGGGCCGCCCGGCCCCGCCAGCCGTCTTCCCATGCGGCCTGCAATCGCCCGCGCGGGCCCGCCCACGGCCTATCGGGTAAGTGCGGTTTCGCAGCAGATTCAGGTTTCGAGTTACAACGACATGTCCGGCCTTGAGACCGAAAGCACCGCGGACACCGCGGGTGGATACGACGTGGGTTATGCGGCGGTGGGCAGTTGGGCCGAATATCAAAACATAGACTTCGGTTCCGGAGTCAGTTCCGTAAATGTCCGGGTAGCCAGCGATGGCTCCGGCGGGAACCTGGAGTTTCACCTGGACGCCGTAAGCGGACCACTCGTGGGAACGGCAACCATGCCGGTGACAGGTGGCTGGCAAACCTGGACTACGGTAACCGCGCCTATCTCCGGAGCAACCGGCGTCCGGAACCTGTTCGTCGTGTTCGCTACCGGCGCTGCCTCCGGCGGCGTCGCCAATCTGAACTGGTTCCAGTTCATCAGGTAAAGCGGCGGGATTGGCGGGCAAATCTTCCGGCTGCGGCCGATTTATGAAGCGATCTCGTGAAATTGGATCACGTCGATTTACGAGACGCCGATTAAATCGACGGGCAAATTGCCGACCCACGACAGCTCCCCGCCACTGCCGTATATTGGTATTTCCCTATGCTTGTCGTCATGCAGGAAGGGGCCACCGAGCCCCAGATCGAGAAAGTGATCGACCGGCTGGTGTCCCTCGGCTTCACCGTGCATCGCTCCACCGGCGTCCGCCACACGGTTCTGGGCGGCGTCGGCCCCCTCGACGAGTTCGAACCGGCCGACTTCGAGGTGATGGAGGGGGTGAAGGAATGCCACCGCATCGTTTCCCCCTACAAGCTGGCGAGCCGGAGTTTTCGTCCGGCGGGCACCACCGTGCACGTGGGCGACGTGGAGATCGGCGCAACGAAGATCGTCGTCATGGCCGGCCCGTGCAGCGTCGAGAGCGAAGGGCAGATCAACCGCGTCGCCGAAATGGTGTCGGCGGCTGGCGCCACCGTCCTCCGTGGCGGAGCCTTTAAGCCTCGCACGTCTCCTTACAGCTTCCAGGGGCTCGGCGAACAGGGCTTGCGCATGATGCGCCAGGCCGCGGACCGCAACGGCCTGCTGGTGGTGAGTGAGGTCATGGACACCGCCCAGATCCCCCTGCTGGCCGAGTACACCGATATCCTGCAGGTAGGCGCACGCAACATGCAAAACTTCAATCTGCTGCGCGAACTAGGTGATTTGCGGAAACCCGTTCTGCTGAAGAGGGGCATCTCCGCCACCATTGAGGAGCTGCTGCTTTCGGCCGAATATGTTCTCGCCGGGGGGAACTACGATGTCGTTCTATGCGAGCGCGGGATTCGCACATTTGAAGGATATACGCGCAACACCATGGACATCTCCGCCATCCCCGTGGTGAAGAAATTGTCACACCTGCCCATGATTGCCGACCCCTCCCACGGCACCGGCCGCCGCGACAAGGTGCTGCCCATGGCCCGCGCGGCGGTCGCGGCCGGGGCCGACGGGCTGATCATCGAAGTGCACGACAACCCGGACAAGGCCCTGAGCGACGGCGCGCAGTCCTTATTCCCGGAGCAGTTCCAGGAGCTCATGGAGCAGCTTCGGATCATCGCGCCGGCAGTCGGGCGAACTCTCTGATGTCCTGGCTCCGCAGTGGGGCAGGGCCATGCCCTCCCGTCCGGGAAGAAGGACTAACATGCAGACCGTAGCCATCTTCGGTGTCGGTCTGATTGGAGGCTCGTTCGCGCTGGCCTTGCGGGAGGCCGGGTACACCGGCCGGATTCTCGGCGTCAGCTCCCCGGCTACCATCGCGCGCGCTGTCGCCCTCGGCGCGGTCGATCAGGGGTTGCCACCGGCCGAAGCCGCTGCCCAGGCAGACCTGGTATTCCTCGCCCAGCCAATTGGAGCCATCATTGAAACCATCTCCGCCATCGCCGCAAGCGTTCCGCCTCACGCGTTGGTCACCGACGCGGGCAGCACAAAATCCGCCATCCTGACCGCGGCGTCCGCGCAAATGTCCACCACCCTGTTCCTAGGGGGCCACCCCATGGCCGGCAGCGAGGCGCGCGGCGTGGATGCGGCTTCCCCCAACCTCTTCCGAGGCCGCGTGTGGGGATTGACACCCGCCCGTCCTGAAGATCTCGATCAGCCGCGGTGCCGCGATTTCGTCCATTGGCTGGAGAGGATTGGCGCAATTCCCCTGGTTCTGGATGCCGCCGGGCACGATCGCATCGTGGCCCTGACCTCCCATTTGCCGCAACTGGCCTCCACCGCCCTGGCCGCCATGCTGGCCGAGCAAACCTCCGGTGCTCCGGCCGTTCACGGTTCCGGCCTCGAGGACATGACCCGCCTGGCCCTCAGCTCGTTCGATATCTGGGGAGATATCCTCGCCAGCAACCGCGACAACGTCGCTTCGGCCCTCGATGCCTACATCGCGGCCCTCGAAACCATCCGCGGGGAAGTTGTAACCTCCCGTGATTCGGATATCCGTCAGCTTTTTGAACGAGCTAGCGCGTTTGCCAGACCATTGTGGGACCGCTCAAAGCGCCCACCAACGTAACATTTTTATATAATTTACTTGACACTCGGACTATAATAATTTGAGTGTTTCCCAATGCACACTGCTTCGACTGCTGCGCTCGCCACTGTCCTCCGGAACGAAGTTGTGCATCTCGAAGGCGTTTCGAGATTCGCCCCCAGCCGCCGTTTCGCGTCCTTGTTCTCGGACTCCAGCCCGTCCGATTCCCTCTATTTTCTTGATTCCGGCCTCGTCAAACTGTTTAAACGCGGCGAGGACGGGAAGGAGATTATCCTTCGCATCGTGGCGCCCGGCGAACTGTTTGGCGAACAGGCTCTGCCCGGCGAAGAGGGCCGGGACATTCGAAACACGTCAGCGGAAGTGCTACAGGAAGGTGTCATCTACGTCATCCCGCGCGCAGTATTCGTGACCTGGTGCGAAACCCGGCCGCAGGTTTGGCGGCTGCTCTCGGAGACGCTGGCCGCGCGGCAACGCGAACTTGAGAAAAAGGTTGAATTGCTGTGCTTGCACGATGTGGAGTACAGGATTCTGTACTACCTCGGCGAGCTTGCCTCTCTCGTGGGGTCGCGCAACGACGGATTGCAGGAATACTCGATTCCGCTCTCGCAGAGCGAACTCGCCAGCCTGATCGGAGCCACCCGCGAAACCACCTCCACTACCTTGAACGCGCTGGCCCGCCGGGGTCTGGTACGTCTGGGGCGCCGCCTGCTGGTGATCTCATCCATGGATCACGTGCGCAACGCCGTGCTGCAGCGCACCATGCACGCCGCGGGCAACACGTAGAACCGTGTGCGCTTCACAGCGTGCCCCACTTTCACACCTGCCAGCAGCGTAAGTATAAGTAAACAAAAGTCTTGACTGCCGGTTAACGGCGTGCAACACTCGGAGAGGTATATGAGGTATCTCCGCTTTCTGCTGCTTGGTGCGGCATGCATGTTCACCGTTCAGGCCCACGCCGGGGACGCGCCGGACCCGGACGGGGGGAACGCGTTGGACCAGGCGAACGTCAACTCTCGTTACACCGTGGAAAGCATTGACGTCGCCGGACAGCACGATTACACGCTCAGCCAGCCGGTGTTGCACCAACTCCATGGGCTGGTCGGCACGAAACTGGATTTCGCGGCCCTCAGCAGCCTCGCGCGCGCCATCACCCAGGATGTGAACGCGCGTGGAGTATCGGTGCGCGTTCTCCGCGGCTCCGAGCCCGAATATGTGCGAGTGGTTCTGGACGTCAACGAAGGGCACAGCCGTTACGACGTCTCCGTTCCGAAGTTCGTCTGGAACTCCCGCGAAGGCTGGACGGCCGAGGGTCAGGCCACCGGAACCTTCGGAAACGACTCCGTCTCCTTCGGCCTGTTGAGCAACGGGGACGATCTGCTGGAGCGCTACGCCGGCTACAACGCGTCTTTCCAGCGGCGCTCGCTCGGCTCCGATAAAGTGAATTTCGCGTTGACCTTCGAGGATTATCACGAGGAATGGAACCAGGCCACGGTCGCCGCGGCAGTCGGTTCCCAGTTCCTGTATCGCAGCCGGCGGAATGTGGAACCGGAGTTGACATACCTGGTTTCCCGCGAGCTGTCGTTCAGCGGTGGAATCAGCATGGAGTCGATGGCCCCGGAGACCGCCGGATCGCCGGACAAATCGGCTAACGCGGCCACCGGCACGGTACGCTACCACCGGACCGTGGAAGGCTCTACGGTCAATCAGACGCTGGACGCCAGCTACGGCGTGCGCGCGGCGAGCCGGGATCTCGGGTCCGATTTCGCCTACACTCGCCATCAGCTAAAGGCCCAGTACACCGCAACCCACAACCGTCACGAGGTGGACGTGAATATCGAGGGCGGAACCATCAACGGGACGGCGCCCATGTTCGAACGCTTCTCGCTCGGAAACACCAGCACGCTGGAGGGCTGGGACAAGTTTAATCTCGATCCATTGGGCGGAGCCAGAATCCTTGACGGGTCGGTGGCCTACCGGTATCGCATGATGCGCGTATTCTATGACACGGGAGCGGTATGGGATCGCGGCGGGCGGCCCGATCCGAAGCAATCCCTCGGGGCCGGGCTGGAAGGGAACCTGGGCATCCTGGGACACAATGAATTTCTCCTGGCGTTCGCATTTCCGCTCGACCAGGGTCATTTGGAGCCGATGTTTGTGGCCGGCATGAATTTCTGATTCGCCGGCATGAATTTCAGATTCGTTTGACGAGTTCACGTACAGCCCGGCTTGCTGGGCGCGCGCTGCTTTTCGCGGCTGCGTGCGCGGCAGAGCTGTATTCGATGCGCGTGTCCAATGAGGATCTGTACGTCACCCGGAGCAACGATGACCTGCGGGTGTCCGCGCCGCGCATTCATTTCCTCTCCGGACGTCCGCTCGATCGTCTTCACGATGGCGTGAGCGTGCCTTTTGATTTCCAGCTCTCCTTGTTTGACGGAACCCGGGACGTCCCCTTCCGGCGCACCGTGGACCGCTTTGTGGTGAGCTACGACCTTTGGGAAGAAAGTTTCAAAGTGGCGCGTATTCGCGGCGCTGGCCGCACCGGCTTGTCCGCCAGCGGCGTGGAACGCTGGTGTCTCGATAACCTGGCGGTTTCCACCGCCGGCCTCACCCCCGGAACCAGGTTGTGGGTTCGGCTGGAGATCCGCGCGCAGGATTCTCCCGAGGGCGTATCCGGCGGGAACGACCCTGGCATCAGCCTGACCAGTCTGATCGATTTGTTCAGCCGGCCGGCTCGGAACCCACAGCACTGGACGCTGGAGTCCACCGCGTTCCGCCTCGAAGATCTGGATCGTTAACATGCGGCGGTTGCGCACCCGGCTCATTTTTGCGTTCGCGGCATCAACCCTGGTGCCGGTGGCGATTACCTCCTGGGTTTCGCTTTCGCTGTTGAACCACAGCCTGGAATACAACGCCATCCGGGAACTGGACGAAACCTCGCGCGCCCTGGAACAAACCGGCCGCGATTACTACCACGCCGCGCGCGCGCTGCTCCGGCAGAAGGTGGCCGAAAAGAAAGTGCAGCCGGTGGTGTATCCGGCGGCGCAGGCGGCGGAGTGGCCACCCGACGTCCGCGACTTCCACGATGCGGGCGAAGCCGAGTCCTTCGTGACCGCGGGCAACGATGGGGACCGTCTGGATTACATGGTCCGCAGCGGCGGCGACGTGGTGCGCTATTCCATGCCCCTCGACGGCGTGTCCATGGGCCGGCTCACCGATGTCTACACCCGCTCCCGTGCCGTGGTTGACCGCCTGGGCAATCCCCGCCGCGGGTTGTTCGCCGTGTTTCTGACTATCGCCATCGCCGTGTGGATGGCGTCGCTGGCCGTGGTGGTCTACTGGGCGCACCGCATCAGCCAGCCCATTCGTGAGCTCACCACCGGGCTTTCGGAAGTGGCCGGCGGCAATCTGGAATACCGCGTCGCGCCGTCCCGCGACGACGAGATTGGCGCCGCCGCGCATGCGTTCAACCGCATGACTTCCGAGTTGCAGCACGCACGCGATCGCCTGGTGCAGGCCACCCGTCTGGAAAGCTGGCAGGCGGTGGCGCGCAAGATGGCGCATGAGGTGAAGAACTCGCTGACGCCCATCCGGCTCACCGTGGAAGAGATGCTGCGCGCGGGAAGCGATAATCGACCGCGAGTTTCATGGAGCAGGCCGCGCAGATTGTGGTGGATGAGATCGACATCGCTCGAGCGCCGCGTGCGCGCGTTTTCGCAATTCGCCGGCGAGCCGCCGGTGCGCCCGAGCCCGGTGGACGTGAATGCGCTGCTGGAAGAGCGCGTGGCGTTTCTGCGCAAGACGCACCCGGAGGTGCGCTACGATTGCGGCTTGTGCGACGATCACCCGCTGGCGTTCGCCGACCAGGACCTGGTAAGGGCATCCTCACCAATCTGCTGGAAAACGCCGCGGAGGCCGCGGGCGAGGGCGGCAGCATCCTCGGCATGACCGCCACCGAGAACGGGCGCGTGCGCATCGAAGTACACGATTCCGGGCCCGGGCTGAGCGAGCAGGCGCGCAGCACCCTCTTCCAGCCCACCATTTCGTTCAAGAAGCGCGGCATGGGGCTGGGGCTTTCCATCGCGCGCAAAAGCGCGGTGCTTTCGGGCGGAGACATCGTGCTGGTGAAAGGAGAACTGGGCGGCGCGGGGTTTCGCGTGCTGCTGCCCGCGTGAAACAAGACAATGACTTCCAGGCGAATTCTGATCGTGGATGACGAAGAGAATATCGGCCGCTCGCTGCGCATGATTCTGGAGCGTGAAGGCTACGCGGTGCACCGCGTGCCGTCCGTGGCGGATTTTGCGAAAGGCGAAGTCCCGCGCGCCGACGCCATGCTGTTCGATGTGAAGCTTGCCCGATGGCAGCGGCATCGATTTGCTGCGCAGGTGCGCCAGAGCGGACAACGGAACGCCCGGCCATCATGATCTCCGGCCACGGCACCATCGCCGACGCGGTGGAAGCCACGCGCGCCGGCGCGTTCGATTTTCTGGAAAAGCCGCTGAGCCGCGACCGCGTGCTGCTGGCGGTGAAGAACGCCCTCGAGCAGCTCCAACTTGCGCCGGGAGAACGAGCGGTTGCGCGAGCTGGTCGGCAGCGGGACCGCGCGATGATCGGATCGACCCCGGCCTGGCAGCGCGCGCGTGGAGCAGGCCACCATGGCGGCGCGATCCGACGCGCGCGTGCTGCTGATCGGCGAATCGGGCACCGGCAAAGAACTGCTGGCCGCGCACATTCATCGCGACGAGCCCGTTCGCGGCGGGCCCTTCGTGAAAGTGAACTGCGCGGCCATCCCGACCGAGCTGATCGAGACCGAGTTGTTCGGCCACGAGAAGGGATCGTTCACCGGCGCGATCTCCGCGCGCCGCGGCAAGTTCGAACTGGCCGACGGCGGCACCATCTTTCTGGATGAAGTGGGCGACCTGCATGGCGCCTCCCAGGCCAAGCTGCTGCGCGTGCTGCAGGAGGGCGAGTTCCACCGCGTGGGCGGCGAGCAGATCATCCGCGTGAGCGTGCGCGTGATTTCGGCCACCAACCGCGACCTTACCGACCTGGTGGCGCAGGAGAAGTTCCGCGAGGATCTGTTCTACCGCCTTAGCGTGGTGCCCATTCGCGTGCCGGCGCTACGCGAGCGGCCGCACGATATCCGGCTGCTGGCCGAGTATTTCCTCGAAGAATTTCTGCGCGCGCAACAACTTCAAGCCGAAGAGGCTCGATGAAGACGTGTTTCCGATGCTGGAAAGCTAGGCACTGGCCGGGCAACGCGCGCGAGCTGCGCAACGTGATCGAGCGCATGGCCATTCTGACGGCGGGCGAACGGCTGACGCGCGATCCATCCCGGTCGAGATCCGCGTGCAGCGCGGACGTGCCGCCGCAATCGACCATTCAGGAAGCCCGCGAATCGGCCGAGCGCGAGCATATCCTCCGCGCGCTGGAGGAGTCCAACTGGAACGTGTCCGGCGCCGCGCGCGCGCTGGGCATGGAGCGGACCAATCTGCATAAGCGCATCCGCGCGCTGGGCATCGTGCGCGGCAAGGTGCACGGAGTCGCGGTGGAGTAGCTTTCCATTGGTATACTCGGAGTGCGGAGGTGCCAGTTGAGCGCATCCAATGATCCCCGCTATAACTTTGATGCGGATCCGTCCCTCGACGAGATCATTGCCCAACAAGGTAAGGGTCCTGTCGACGACCTTTCTGCCCTGCGCGGTGACTTCTGGCCGGAAGAGGAATCAATCGAGGACTTCCTTATCGCACTCCATGAGTGGCGTGGCCACAAGCAGGCAGACCCCGCGGCATGAGCCGGGTTGTGGTTGACACAGACGTCGTTTCCTTCCTTTTCAAAGGCCATTCAATTGGCGCTCTTTACGCGGCGAGCCTCGCGGGACAGACGCTTCTGATCTCGTTCATGACCGTAGCAGAGCTGGAGCGTTGGGCCATCCAATCCCAATGGGGTGAGGCTCGGCGCCGCTGGCTCCAATTGCATTTAGACCGTTTCGTGGTGGTGCCATTCAATCGCCGGCTGTGTTCGCTGTGGGCAGAGGTCACGGTCGGCGCCCAATTGCGCGGACGGCGAATCGAGTGCGCCGATGACTGGATTGCCGCTACCGCGATGCGGCATGACGTGCCACTCGTCACGCACAATCGAGGCGACTATCTGGGGGTACAAGGACTCAACCTAATCTCCCACGGCGAGTAGCCCTCTCCATCACGGAATCGGCGATAATGGCCAACGGCCATGGGACCACTGCCATACAGCAGGCGCGAGCAGCGCGGCTGGTACATGTACGACTGGGCGAACTCCACCTTCGCCACCACCGTCGTCACCCTGTTCCTGGGCCCCTATCTCACCGCCCTCGCGAAGGCCGGCGCCAGCGCGGACGGACGCATCCACCCGTTGGGCATTCCCGTCGACCCGCGCTCGTGGTGGAGTTATCTCATCTCGGTCTCCGTGCTGACGCAGGTGGTCGTACTGCCAATTCTGGGCACGGTTGCGGACTTCAGCGCCCACAAAAAGCGTCTGATGGGCGCCTTCGCGTTTATCGGAGCGCTCGCGACAACAGCAATGTTCTTGCTAACGGGCGGAGAGTGGCTTATCGGCGGCCTTCTGTTTCTGGCGGCCAATCTCACCTTCGGCGCATCGATTGTCGTCTACAATTCGTTCCTGCCGGACATCGCGCCGCCGGAAGAGCGCGACGCCGTGTCGTCCAAAGCCTGGGGCATTGGCTATCTTGGCGGCGGCCTGCTTTTGGCTCTGAATTTGTGGCTCTTCGCCAGGTCGAGTGCTCTGGGAATCTCCGAGGGGCTGGCCGTGCGCATCAATCTGTCGTCAGCGGGCGTCTGGTGGGCGCTGTTCACTCTGATTCCCTTGTGGTGCCTGCGCGACCGTCCGCCTGGCCGGGTGCGCAAGCCTGGCGAAGGGCTCACCAACACGTTCCGGGCATTCGCGGCCACGCTCCACGAGATGCGCCGCTATCCGCAAACATTGCGCTTCCTTGTCGCATACCTCGTTTACAACGATGCCGTTCAAACCGTCATCACGCTGGCCGCGCAGTTTGGAAATGACGAGCTCAAGCTCTCCATGTCGGACCTGACCATGGTGATTCTGATGGTGCAATTCGTCGCCTTTTTCGGCAACTATCTGTTCAAGTGGGCGGCGGCGTGGATGGGCGCGAAGTCCGCCGTCATGGTCAGTCTGCTGATCTGGACCGGTGTGCTCGTGGCCATGTACGTCTCCGTGCGCAATCGGACTCAGTTTTTCATCGCGGCCGCCGTGGTGGCCATTGTTCTCGGCGGCACGCAGGCGCTGAGCCGTTCGCTGTTCGCCCAGATGATCCCCAAAGGCCGCGAAGGCGAATACTTCAGCGTGTACGAAATCAGCGACAAGGGAACAAGCTGGCTGTGCCCTTTGTTGTTCGGCCTGGCGCTGCAGTTCACCGGCAGCTACCGGCTGGCCATTCTCTCGCTGGTGACGTTCTTCATCGGCGGACTGCTCTTGTTGGCAACGGTAAACGTGCGGCAAGCGGCCATGGAAGCCCGTGCGGGCGGCTGAACCCTATTTCTTGGGCGGCGCGGCCGGCGCCCCTTGCGCGGTGCTCGGCGGCACCAGGCCTTTAAGCCGCAGATACGTGACCATATTGCCGTAGTGCTCGTCCGTGTGCGCGGTGTTCAGCGACAGCACGGTCAGCTTCGGCATGCTACGGCCCATGAATTTGACCATCTCCACTGACTGCGCGTCGGTCATCCCGTCGTAGGCCTTATCGCAGTGAGCCACGGCATCCTTCAGCGCCTGCACCAGATCGGCCTTGGTGGTCTTGGTTTTCTCAATGCTGATGGTGGGTCTGGGTTCGCCCAGCACAATGCCGCAGAACATGTTGTTGGCATCGGCGATATGGCCAACCAGTTCGCCAAAGCTCCGAATGTCCGGCGTCGGCTTGAACGAATAATTCTCTTCCGGCATCTCTTCGGCGCCCGCAACGGCGTTGTGGCTGAATATGGAATAGAGCACTTTCTCGCCGGTGCTCAGCGGATTGGCGGGAGGCTGTTGCGCGAAAAGCGGCGCAGTCAGGGCCGCCAAGCATATCATCAAAGTTTTCTTCATTGGGATCTCTGTGCGATTATGGCACAGTACACGTCACGAGGAGAACCCATGAAAACATTGCTGACTGCCGCGATCTGCGCCGTGCTCGCCGTGTCCGCCTTAGCGGCCGACAACCCCATGGCCGCCCACTGGAAGACGGCCGGCGACTATACGATAGCCATCGCCGAGCAAATGCCCGCCGAATTCTACAGTTTCAAGCCCGTGCCTGAGGAAATGAGTTTCGCCGAACAGTTGCTCCATATCGCCAAAGCGAACACTTACTTTCTTTCAACGCTCACCGGCGACAAGTTCGCCGACCCACCTGCCACTTTCGACAAGGACTCCGTGCTCAAATACCTGCGCGCGTCGTTCGACTGGTCCAACGCCGAAATCGCGAAGCTGACCCCCGAGGAAATGCAGAAGTCCTATCCGCTGGAAGGCCAATCCATGTCCGGCCATGAAGTACTCATGCTGGCGTGGAACCACACCACCCACCATCGTGGCCAGTTGATCGTCTATTTGCGGCTGAAGGGCATCAAGCCCACCGACTACCGGTTCTAAGAACCCGGTTCAGCGTCCCGGCTAAGGCTGCGCCGAAGGGGCCGGCTGCGTTCGAATTGCGTTGATGTTGGTGCCGATGATTTCTCCGGACACCACCAGTTCCACGCGCCGGTTCTGCTGCCGTCCGGCGGCGGTGCGATTGTCCGCCACGAAATTGGTCTTGCCGAAACCCTGCGCGGTGACGTTGGGATCTCCAATGCCCTGCGAAACCAGGAAATCGCGCACCGCATCCGCGCGATGTTCGGAGAGGCGCATGTTCATTGCGTCCGAACCCACGTCATCGGTGTAGCCTTCCACCTGCAGCCGCAATCCGGGGTGCGAAAGGATGATTCCGGAGAGCCGCGCCAGCTTCTCGCGCGTCACCGGCTTCAGGTCCCAGCGGCCGGTGGCGAACAGCACGTCGGACATGTTGATGATCAGGCCCCGCGCCGTGTCGCGCGTCTGCAATACCTGGTTGAACTCATCCAGAAGCTGCTGGCGAAGCTGCGCCTGGTCCTGCTCGGCTTTCTGGCGCAGACGGTCCGCTTCCGCGGCCGACTGGCGGGCTTTGTCGGCCTCCACGGCGAGTTGCGCGCGCGCGGCGTCGGCTTCGGCTTTGGCCTGTTCCGCGGCCGCCTTGGCCGCTTCCGCCAGAGCCCGCTGCCGGTCGGCTTCCTGAGCGTTGGCCTGCGCCTCGGCGCTCGCTTTCTCGGCGGCCAGACGTTGCGCGTCCGCTTGCGCCCGCCGCTCTGCTTCGGCCCGGGCTTCCGCTTCCGCTTTCGCGCGCTCCTGTGCTTCGGCCTCGGCTTTGTCCTGAGCGGCTTTCTCCCGGGCGGCGGCCGCCTGGCGCTCCTGCTCCTGATGCTCGGCTATCTGGCGGCGAACGGCGATCACCCGGGCGTCCTCGGCGCGCACGGCCGCTTCCCGCGCCATGGTGATCACCGGCTTCTGGCCCGCCTTCTGCACCTGATATTTCTCCGCCTGCATCAGGGTCGCGTTAGCCTTCTGGTAGCTGTCGGGCGCGTACTGGTCCGCGCCGGCCACCCTGGCGATCTGTACCGCGTTTTCGGCCTCCAGCAATTCGCGAGGCAGCTTCTTTCCCACGTCCACCGGTGCGAACCCTTGCGCATGCCCGTGCATGGTGTACACGCCGCGCGGAAGCAGCTCGTACTTGGCCTCAATGGATTCGATCACCCCGCGGGTGTCCGCCCGAACCTCGTTCTCCATCACCACCACGTCGCTCGGCTGGGTGACCGCGTAGTAGGGCTCCGCCGTGACAATCATGCCGAAAGTCTGAATAACGCTGGTGGTCTTGATGCTGCTCTGCGACCCCATCCCCCATTCGTTCAAGGTAAGCTCGCCCAGCGGCAGGGCGCGGCCATCCGGTGAAATCGCCCACAAAACGTAAGTCAGGTATTCCGGGCCGAACGTCTGCGGCGCCACCAGATTGTGGAACGTCGCGGAGACCCGGATGTCCCCTTTTTCGCTCTCCACCGTGGCATCGCCCTTGCCTTCCGGCATGAGCGCCGTGCCTTTGAAATCGATCTTCGTGGACCCGCCGCGATGAAGATAATTGACCGCCTGCGTCGTTCGAGCGACCACTTCCACCTTGAAAATGGCCCCCACGTCTTCCGGCTGATCCGCCGCGGCGGCGGGCGTGGAAGTGGGATTCGGAGTCGGGCTGGATGGTTCGTTCTGCCCCAGCAGCAGGGCCGTTGCAGCCAGGGTGGTTACTGCCAGTAGTTTGCGCATAGTGCTCTCCAGGTTAGACTCTTTGGACAGGATAACCGTTTCGGGGCCGGCCGGGTGCGCCGGGATCAGGCGGCTGCCCGGCGGCGAAGCCGATTCCGCCGGGAATCGCGCCGTATTTGCAATCGGGGAAATCGCCAGTTTATTCGCTCGTGGATTTCATGTAATCTGTTACTTCCGCTTATCGATGATTGCGGTGCTTTCACAGGATATTCGATACGCAATACGAGGTTTCCGGCGGAGTCCCGGCTTCACCGCGGTCGCCCTGCTGGTCCTGACGCTGGGCGCCGGCGCGAACACCGCCATTTTCAGCATCACCAATGCGGTTCTGCTTCGTCCGCTTCCCTTTCGCGAGCCGCGGAGGCTGGTGGCCGTCTGGGAGAGCGCGAAAAACCTGGATCCAAAGACGCTGATCTCGCCGCGCGATCTGGAAGCCTGGCGCAACCGCAATCGGAGTTTCGAATCGCTGGCCGGGTATCGTCCCTGGGAATTCAGTTGGACCGGAATCTCCGACGCGCAAAAGCTCAGCGGCGAAATCGTTACCGAGGATTTTTTCGAGGCGCTGGGAGTTTCACCGGCCCGGGGCCGTGTCTTTGACGCGCGGGATATGAATGGTCCCGCCGGCGTGGTTATCAGCGATTCGTTCTGGAAGACGCGCCTGGGAGGCGCCGGCGACGTCCTCCACCGCGCACTGATCCTGGACGGAACGCCGCACAACATCATCGGCGTGATGCCGCCGGAGTTCGAGTTTCAGCCCCCGCGGACCGTCCTGTGGACCTTGTTCACTCCCTCCAGCGAGTTTTACCGGCTCTGCCCGGCGCTGCAGCACGAGTTCCTTTTGTTCGGGCGGCTGCACCCCCGGGTTTCCACCGCGGCGGCCCGGACCGACTTGTTGCGAATCCGCCGCGCGCTTGAAGAGACCGAGCCGGACTACATCACCGATGCCGATGTCTCCGTGACCCCTTTGCAGGAAGATCTGGCCGCCCTCGAAGGAAATCTGCGGCCCGCGCTGCTGATGCTCCTCGCGGCCGTGATTCTGGTGTTGCTCATTGCCTGCGCCAACGTGGCCAGCCTGATGCTCGGCCGTGCCGCGGAACGCCAGAAGGAGATTGCTCTGTGCGCCGCGCTGGGTTGCGGGCGCTTGCGCATGATGCGCCAGATGCTCACCGAGAGCGTGCTGCTTTCCACGGTGGGGACCGCGCTGGGCGCCGTTCTCGCCTGGGGCGCGTTGTACTGGTTCCGCCAGGCCGCGCCATTCCGTCTTCCGGCCGGCGCGGACGTCCGCCTGGATCTGCCGGTGCTTGCGTTCGCGGCTTCTTTGGCCATCGGCACCGGAATCGTTTTCGGTTTTCTTCCAGCGCTCAAGGCTTCCATGGTGGACCTGAACGGCATTCTGAGGGAAGGCGGAAGATCGTCCCAGGGCCTGCGCAGCCAGCGCGCCCGCAGCGTTCTGGTGATTGTTGAAGTGGCCCTCTCATTGATGCTGCTGGCCGCCGCCGGTCTGGTGATCGAGAGTTTTGTGCGTCTGCGCACGGAGCCGGTGGGCTTTCGGACGGACCACGTGGTCACTGTTTCCATGGACTTAAGCCAGAACTTTTACCCGGAGCCCGAGCAACGCCTCGCCCTCGTGGATCGCCTTCTGGAGCGCTTGCGCGGGCTGCCCGGCGTCGAACCCGCGGCGCATTGTGGTCCCATGCGCGAGATCCTGCTGGTGGAAGGCAACCCCATGCCGGCGTCTCCCGCGGCCTATGTCATGATCGACGGTGAGTTCATCACGCCGTCGTACCTGCGCATCCTGGACGTGCCGCTGGTGCGCGGCCGCTACCCGGACGAGCGCGACGACGAGCGCGGAGAAAAAGTGGTCGCCGTCAACCAGGAACTGGCGCGCCGCTACTTCGGCGCTGAGGACCCCGTGGGCAGGCGCATCGCCTTCGGCGAGCCCTCCGATCACACCCCCTGGATGAAAATCGTTGGAATCACCGGCAGCACCAGGCGCATTAACTACTTCAACGATATGGAGTGGGAGACCGCGGCCATGGCGTTTGTGCCCATGCGCCAGGCCGACGCCAACTACTCGGTGTACCTTCAGGTGATTGCCCGCGCCGAGGCATCGCGATATCCCGATGCGCATGAATTGCTCACCGCCGTTCGCGGGAGCATACGCGATATCGATCCGAATCTCGCCGTGTACAACGCTCGCACCATGGAAGAGCAGGTCTACAAAGCCGCTGAAGGGCCGCGTTTCCGCGCCGTCCTGCTGGGCGGTTTCGCTCTGCTGGCGGTGATCCTGGCCGCCGTGGGACTCTACGGTGTGATCTCGCAGGCGGTGGTGCAGCGGACTCAGGAGATCGGCATCCGCATGGCCATTGGAGCCATGCCCGGAGACGTGCAGCGGATGGTGGTCCGCCGCGGGCTGCTGCTGGCCTCCACCGGCGTCGCCTTTGGCATCTGCGGCTCGCTTCTGCTTTCCCGCCTGCTGGCCTCGCTCTTATACGGCGTCAGCGCGACGAACCCGGTGACCCTGGCGGCGGTGTCCGTTCTCATGCTCGTGGTCGCCGCCGTGGCCAGTTGGGTGCCCGCGCATCGGGCCACGCGCATCGATCCCGTGCGCACGCTGCGCCACGAGTAGTCCGCTCCGGAATGGAGCGGAACTATTGGCTCTCTTCGCGCCCCATGTACAGCTCCGTGACAACGCCGCGATAATTCTCCAGCACGCGATTCCGGCGCACCTTCATGGTAGGCGTCAGCTCGCCTGACTCGATCGTGAAATCGCGCTCGAGAATGCGAAACTTGCGCACCCGTTCAAATTCGGCAAGCTGGCGGTTCGCTTTGGCGACGGCCTTTCGCACCGCCTCCTGCACCGGGGGCGCGGCGGCGACAGCAGCCATTTCCTTCCCCTTGTACTCGCCCATTCCCTGCAGAGACTCGGCGTTGGCGGTGTTGATGGTCACCAGCGCGGTTACGTAGGGCAACCGGTCGCCGATGAGCACCACCTGGTTGATCAGCGGCTCGCCTTTGAACAACATCTCGATGCGCGACGGATAAATCTTTTTCCCGTTGGACGATACGATCAGTTCCTTCTTGCGGCCGGTAATGTAGACGTATCCATCGGCATCGATTTCGGCAATGTCGCCGGTATAGAGCCAGCCGTCGCGCAACACCGCCGCGGTCGCGTCAGGGTCCTTGTAGTAGCCAAGAAACAGGCAGGGACTCTTCACCAGCAACTCACCGTCGTCGGCCAGGCGCAACTCCACGCCAGGAAGTGCCGGGCCGATGCTGCCTGGCTTCGAGCGATCCAGCGGGTTGAACGAAACCACTCCGCCTTCGGTAAGGCCGTAGCCTTCAATCAGCGGCATCCCGATCGCCGAGTAGAATTCAGCGAGTTCGCGTCCCAGCGGCGCGGCTCCCGACGCGGCAATGCGCAGCCTTCCTCCGAGCCGTTCGCGCACCTTCGAGAAGACCAGCCGATTGGCGATCTTCAGCGCGCTTTGCATCCACCCCGGAACGGGTTTTCCCTGCTGGCGCAGCCGTCCCGCCTCCATGCCCAGACCGAGCGAAAAATAGAACATCCGCCGGGCCAAAGCTCCGCGTTTCCTGATTTCGTTGCTGACGCTCGCGTAGACGCGCTCCCAAACGCGCGGAGGGGCCAGGAAGAAAGTGGGACGCACCTTCCGGAATTCCGAGGGCATTTTCGACAGCCCTTCCGAAAACCACACCGCGCAACCCATTCCCATGGGCACCAGTTCCACCACCACGCGTTGCGCAATGTGCGCCGAGGGAAGAAACGCAATGGTGCAATCCTCCGGCGTCAGCGGCAGCACCACCGGACCCATATCGACGTTGCCCACCAGGGCGCTGTGCGAGACCAGACCCATCTTGGGCTCCCCGGTGGCTCCCGAAGTCAGGTAGAGGATGGCCGGGTCTTCCGGCCGGGTCTCCGCATGAATCCGGTCGAACAAGCCGGCGTCTTCCGCCAGGGCCAGGCGTCCCTTAGCGCGCAACTCATCCAGCGTGATGGCATCCTGGTCCGGCTCAGCCGCGCCCGTCAGCAGAACCCAGCGCACCTTCAGCCCGCCGGGCCCCGCCGCCCCCTGGAGCGCCTTCATGGCCGCGGCGTCCTCGGCAAAGATCATGCGCGAGTCGCTCTGTTGCAGGTTGTGGATTTGATCGGGAAGCGGATAGCTGGTATACAACGCAGCCGATACCGCGCCCGCCGCCATGATGCCCAGATCGGCCAGATAAAACTCGGCGCGAGTCTCCGCGAAGAGCGCCACCTTGTCGTCCTTGCCGATGCCGAGCTGGCGCAGGCCGCACGCGATCTCGCGCACAATGCTGGCGTATTCGTTCCAGGTGTAGGTTCGGTAGCCGCCTGCTCCGTCGGGCTGATGAAGCGCCGGTTGGTCACTCCAGTTCCGGGCCGCTTCTTCCAGAACCGTGTAGACGGTCCGTTGCGTCATCGTAAAAATGCTAACACTGTCCGGTGTCGGAGAATGAGAACATGCCCTTTGAGCAGGAACTGATGGTGGCCCGCGAAGCCGTCGTCGAGGCCGCCGAGATTGCCCGGCGGTTGCAGCCGGACATCGTCGCCGAGGTGAAACCGGACGCTTCTCCGGTCACCGAGGCCGATCGTCAATGCGAGCGCGCCATCGTCGAGCGGATTCGCCGCTCGTTTCCCGGTGACGGCATTCTCGCCGAAGAGGGCACTTCCGCCGAGAGCCGCACCGGACGCAAATGGATTGTCGATCCCATCGACGGCACCCGCGATTACGTCCGCGGCACCCCGCTGTGGGCGAACCTGGTCGCACTCGAACAGGATGGCGAAGTGGTGCTGGGCGTGGTGAATCTTCCCTGTCTCGGCTGGCTGTGCCATGCGACCAAGGGCGCGGGCGCGTATCGCAATGGAAAGCCCTTGCGCGTCTCGTCACGAACGCGCATCGAAGAATCCATATTCTGCGCCAACGCCTTCAATTATCTTTCCCGCACGCCGTTTCGCGATCGTCTGCTCGATTGGATGGCGCGCTACTGGGCGGTTCGCGGAATGGGTGGCGCGGCCGACGCCATGATGCTGGCCGCCGGCGAAGTGGAAGTGTGGATCGAACCGGTCGCGAAGCCGTGGGATTTCGCGCCGTTGAAGATCGTCGGCGAGGAGGCGGGCGCGGTTTTTCTCAACCTCTCCGGAGGCCGGGATATCTATTCGGGAAGCGGTCTGTTGTGCGTGCCCGCCCTGGAAGAGGAAGTGCGCGCGCTGGTGTTCGGCTGAAGTTCGGCGCGGCGTCTCCATTCGAACAGCACCACGCCGGCCGCCACCGAAACATTCAGCGAAGCAATCGGCCCAGCCATGGGAATGCGCACCACCAGGTCGCAATGCGCGCGCACGTTTTGGTGCAAGCCGTGGCCCTCGCCGCCAAGCACGAACACCGCCGGCGTGGCGTAGTCGGTCTCGTGGTAGAGCTGGTCTCCCCGTTCGTCGAGACCATACACCCAGAAGCCGCGTTGCTTCAGTTTCTCGAGCGCCTGGCTGATGTTGCCTGTCCGCACCACCGGAAGGTATTCGATCGCCCCGGCGGCTGCTTTCGCCACAGTCTCGGTGATACCGGTCGCCCGGCGCTCGGGGATCACCACGGCGTCGGCCCCGGATCCGCCGTTCGTTTCCCGGCGACGGCGTTCTCGCCGAAGAGGGCACTGCCGCCGAGAGCCGCACTGGGCGCAAATGGATTGTCGACCCCATCGACGGCACGCGTGATTTCGTGCGCGGCACCCCGCTCTGGGCCAACCTGGTCGCGCACGGTGTTGTCACGGGGATCGAGGACGAAACTTCACTGCTACCTGTTTTGGGCAGTGACGGTAAAAGAGCTGTCATCGCGATAATCGACAAAGTACTTGGGGCCGTGGTCGCTCTCAAACGCCTGTCGGAGCTGGCCGGTTGACTCATCGACTACGCAATAGATACCCCGCTGTCGATTCACCAGCCGGAAATAGGGGCAGGGCCACGGAACCCTCAACCAGGTTTTGGTGTCGCGGATCCGGTTTACATAGAGGTGTGTCCCCGGTCCCAACGGCGGAAGCAGCGCATCCGCAGCTCGCGCCGTACGCAGGCCGGCGCGCCGATACATGAGGTTCAAATTCACCCTGTCTCTAAAGTATGGAGTGCGCCGGAACGCCACACACCACCAGAAGCACGCGACGGCGACACAGACTCCTGCCAGCCAACGTGTATGCTCCCGTTTCCAACGATTCGCGAAGCCTTCTTCTGCCAACAAGCAGAGAGCTAGGATGAGGTACACCTGCGGAGCGTATACGTAGAATGGTGTCCTTTGGTTCGGCGTCAGGCAGACCGGCAGGAGCATGAGTACGAACGCCGAAATACCAAACGCAATACCGCCCCGGCGGCGCACGACGGCCCAGCACAGGGTCGCTCCCAACGTCAGTACCAGCACCAGCGGCAGAGGACGCCAGCGGGACTCGTCGGCACCAAAGGTCAGAGCGGTGTAGTAGGCCAGCGACTTCAGCAGCGTGCCGGCGCGTAGGTCCATGTAGTACGGGTTGTCACGCGCCGGTCCGGCCTGGTAGGCGGCGAACAGGCAAAGATAACGGAGCCCGAAGGCCACCAGGATCAGATAGTGGAGCCAGAGGCGCCTTACGGCCGCGGCCATGCGCGGCCTGAAAGTGACCTGCGGCAGCCGAAAGACCACCAGCACTGTCAGCAGGACCGGAGCAACGATGGCGAATTCCTTGGTCCGGAGAGCCGCGAGGAACAGAAGAGCACTCAGAGTTGCACTGCCCCGCCGCTCCCAGAGCAGCGCGAGGGTGCTGGCGAGGAGAAAGAAGAGGCAGATTACCTCGAACGCAGCGCCGATGTAGGTCACGGTCCGGGCGGTTGTTGCCAGGCTGCCGAACAGCGCAACTCCCGCGATAGAAATCGGAGCGCCCGCGCCGAGGCGTCGAAACAGCACGAAGGCCATTGCGCAATTCGCAAAATGAATCGCGAGCAAACAGGAAACTTGTTTCGCATAGTCAAAGGGGAAGAGATCGGCCAGGAGCCGTATAAACGCCCATCCGACAGGGCGATTACCGTAAAACGTGTCCGGGAAAAAGTGAAAAAACTGGCCGTACGACCCAGCGAGGAACAGGGTCGGATTGTTAAGCTCGTCAAAAATTGGAAACAGGCCAGGCCGGAGCGCCCAGCATACATCCGCCCAACAAAGCGCTGCGGCACAGAGCACAAGAGCGACGGTCGCAAAAGACCTGATCTGCCTGGACTGCCTGCCCAGCCGGGACCGGATCCCGCTCCGCATTCCAGTCGCGCCAGCCGCGCGCGTAGACGATTCTATTCGACTCATATGCTTCGGTCCTCATTTTAGTCTGTATCGAGACCGCTTGGCCCCGCCCGATACCCGAGTTCAATTACTTCTATTACGTGTTCAAGTCAATCGCGAATCCCGACCGTCCGCCCGAGGAATCCGCGCGCTTCACAACGGCGTATGCCGCGATGTTGGGCTTGAGCGCGGGCGAACTCGCCACGCTGCGCGCCAGCGCGGAACAGTTTCGCGGGGCGTTGGTCCAGATGCGGAGCAAATCGGCTGCTACCTATAGCTCAGCACGCTCCTTCCACGGTGGTGAGCTCGATTCGTCGGATCAGCATACGCTCAACAGCCTTGACGCAAGCTTCCGAGAGCGGGTCGAAGAACTTGGTGAGCAATTCCTGCAAAATATTACGCCCGGGTCGGCGATCCGCATTCGCACGGTCTTTGGCGGCCCGATCGCGGAGCTCGGCGAGAGGTCCAGCGTCTCCGCGGCGGGAGCGATGTCGTCAGACCTGATGAACGGCCCTTCTCGTCCCCGCACGAGCCTCACGCTCGCCCAGTGGGAAGACTGCATTCAGGGGAACACCGGCGGATATGGCAGCACGTGCACACTCGCCTCGGGGACCTACAATGTCTCGGCCACGATTCCGGTTTGGCGAAGCAATATCACAATTAATGGTGCTTCGGGAGGTACCACTACACTGACGCGAGTTAGCCCGTGGCCAACCGTGATGGTGCAAGTCGGCGACGGGAGCCATACCGGTGTCACAGACGTGACGTTTTCGGACCTTACCTTCAACGGGAATTCCGAGAACATGGCCGCCGGATCCTACAACACGAGCCCGAACTACGTAGATCTCGACTTGGGTGTCTATGCAACGTGGAACACCTACGTGTCCAACTGTACGTTCGACAACTCGCCGGCCATTTCCATTTTTACTGTCTATTACTCGTATATTAACAGCAGCTGGTTTTATTTCAACACTAACCCGTCCTACGCCGGCTACACGGCACTCCTGACGTGGAATTCGTCTTCCCAGAGCCAGAGTACCGACATTCAGTTCACAAATTCGACAGTACAATATTCCGGGCTGAATGGAGTGTTCTTCGAAGGGTCGGAAAGGATGCTGGTACAATACGACTACTTCTACCACAACCACCAAACCTGTTTTGCAAACGCTCCCGGCGGCCAAATCGCGGTCGGGAACAACGTGCCTGCTGGGATGTACTCCAACGACGCCGACATTTGGAACAACTATGTCGACGGCGAGGACTCTGTGTGCTCAAATGGCTGGGCCAGCAGGGGGCTAGAGATGTACGGCACCGATTACAGTATCGAGAATAACACGTTTATTAACCACAAAGACGACGGCGTGATCATCGGCAATGCAAGCGACGTTTTAATAGAGTCCAACACCATTGAGTACAACGAAGAGGGTATCGAACTCTATGGGAATATAACCGGCTCCGGCTGTGCGCCGACGCCCGGCGACGGGATCATGTACACGATCTCGAGTAACACCATCGAGCACAATACGCTACAAGCCCTTGAGGGCAGGTCGAACGGGTGTGCCAATGGGCCGTTTCAATCGCCCGAGCCCGATAGTTCGCCTACGATTTGGAACGTGACCTTGACCGGCAACACGCTGAGCGGGAACGGTAATAATAGCCCGTATTTTCACACGGGCAACTAAGTTGGTGGCTCTCGCCGTTCGGGCGGCGGCCCTAGCGATTTGCTGAACAGGGCCTGATGCGCCCTAGTTCCTAGATGCCGACCCGAGCTACGGTGCCCAAACGGCGATGCGCAAAGAGGTGGGTGGACAGTGCGTGGTTCATGGTGTTGTCATGAGGATCGAGGACGAGTCCTCAATTCTTCAAAGTTGCCGCCGCCCCCGTAATCATCCAAGAAGTACTGGCACCCAGGCCGCGCGCATACAACGCGTGGAGGGAGTCCTCCGGCAGGTCAACCACGCAGGTAACGGGCCGCTATCGATTCGCCAAATGGAGATAGGAACACCGCGATCCATGATGCTGGCCGCCGGCGAAGTGGAAGTGTGGATCGAACCGGTCGCGAAGCCGTGGGATTTCGCGCCGTTGAAGATCGTCGGCGAGGAGGCGGGCGCGGTTTTTCTCAACCTCTCCGGAGGCCGGGATATCTATTCGGGAAGCGGTCTGTTGTGCGTGCCCGCCCTGGAAGAGGAAGTGCGCGCGCTGGTGTTCGGCTGAAGTTCGGCGCGGCGTCTCCATTCGAACAGCACCACGCCGGCCGCCACCGAAACATTCAGCGAAGCAATCGGCCCAGCCATGGGAATGCGCACCACCAGGTCGCAATGCGCGCGCACGTTTTGGTGCAAGCCGTGGCCCTCGCCGCCAAGCACGAACACCGCCGGCGTGGCGTAGTCGGTTTCGTGGTAGAGCTGGTCTCCCCGTTCGTCGAGACCATACACCCAGAAGCCGCGTTGCTTCAGTTTCTCGAGCGCCTGGCTGATGTTGCCTGTCCTCACCACGGGAAGGTATTCGATCGCCCCGGCGGCCGCCTTGGCCACGGTCTCGGTGATCCCCGTCGCCCGGCGCTCGGGAATCACCACGGCGTCGGCCCCGGCGGCATGGGCGGTTCGTACGATGGCTCCCAGATTGTGCGGATCTTCCACCCCGTCCAGCACAACCACGAGCTTCGCCGTCTCGGGGATGGACTCCAGATCGCCATAAGCGTGTTCCGCCCCGAAAGCAACCACGCCCTGATGGCTCGCCTTTGACGCCGCCCGGTCCAGCGCCTCGCGCGGCTCGAAGCGGACCAGCGTGCCGCCGCGGCGGCAGAGATCGATGAGCTCCTGAATGCGCGGACCGCCCGCGCCACGCGCGATCAGCACATGGTCCAGACGCCGGCCCGCGCGCAGCGCCTCGCGAACCGGATGAATGCCTGCGATAACGTCCACGAATCCAGATTACGTTCTTTTGCGGCGGGATACTGAAAAGGTGATGAGCAAGCCCCGGGAAGTTTTTGAAGTGGCCACCACGGTGGTGCCGGCCGACATCGACCAGCTCGGTCATGTCAACAACGTGACCTACGTGCGCTGGGTGCAGGACGCCGCGGTGGCCCATTGGACAACGGCCGCCACCGCCGCCGATCAGGCGCAATTGTTCTGGGTAGTGGTCCGCCATGAGATCGATTACAAACGGCCGGCGGTACTCGGCGACCACATTGTCGTCAGAACATGGGTGGGAACGGCCAGCCGCATTCGCTTCGAGCGGCACACCGAGATTCTTCGCGCCGGCGATGGCGCCGTCCTCGCCCAGGCGCTTACCGTGTGGTGCCCCATGGACGCGCGGACGGGGAAACCAACCGCCGTCAGCGCGGAGGTTCGAGCGCGCTTTTCGGTGGAGAACGGGAAGTGAAATAGTGATGCCATGAGCGTCCGAATCAAGATCGACATTCCAGACGATCTTCATGCCGCGCTCCGGGAACGTGCGGCTCCGGAACGCACCTCCATTCGCTACCTGATTACCCGCGCCAGCAAGAGCAAACTCCGGCCCAAGCCGTCGCGGCACGTGACCGGACCACTCGCGCGATCAAGTCAACTTGTTATACACTACGTATAACGGTGTGCAGTTCGAATGGGACGCGGAAAAGGATCGATCAAACCAGCAGAAACACGCTGGTATCGATTTCGAAACAGCGTCGCGCATATTCGCCGATCCGGACTTAATGCTTCGGAAAGATCGCGTAGCCAATGGCGAGCAGCGTTGGCACGGGATCGGTGTTGTAAAGGAAGCGGTGCTGGTTGTGGTGCACGTGTATCGCGAGGAGGAACCCAATGGCGAAGAAATTATCCGCATCATCTCGGCCCGGGAAGCAGATCCGCGTGAGCGCCGAATCTATCTGGACCAAGCCACTTAACAGACGCCAGAAGGCGGCGCTCGATGGCGTCGCCAGCCGGCAAAAAACTGCCCAGCCTTCTCAGATCGACTATTCCGATATCCCGACCCTCACCGACAGGCAGCTCGCCGAGTTCAAGCGTCCGCCCAAGAAACTGGTGGCTGTTCGTCTTGACGCTGACGTCTTCGAGTGGCTCCGGCAATATGGGGCCGGCTACTCAACACGCATCAATCACGTGCTTCGGCTGGTCATGTCTCAAGGACGATAGTGACGGGTTGATGCTCCTTACCCGCAAACTTCCAGCAGCTTCTTCTGAACGTCCGGCTGCAGGCCCAGCGGCACCCTGGCGCCCTCGAACGTCACATAGAACACGTCCATCGCCTTGTGCGCCTCGGTGTCGATAAGCACCACTTCAATATTCAAGCCGGCCGACGACAGCACCTGCGCCAGGTCGTACAGCAGCCCGGGCCGATCCACCGCGACGATCTCAATCAGCGAAGAAGTCTCCGAAGCTTCGTTGTTGAAGGCCACCGACGCGCGAATGCGAGCGCCGCTGGTAAGGGCCTGCTTGCGGCGCCCGGAAAGAAGCTTGCGCACGTCCACCTTGCCGGTAATCACGCGGCGCACGGTGTCGCGAAGCCGGTCGACTTCGGAAGAATTCAGCTCCAGCGTCCGGTGCGGGTCCGCGAACGCGAAAGTGTCCAGAGCCACTCCCTGGGAATTGGAGAACGCCTCGGCTTTCAGAATGTTCAGCCCGAAAGCGGCCAGCGTCCCGGACAAGGAAGCCAGCAGGAACGGCCGGTCGCTGGTGATCACGGTCATGCGCCACGTTCCCTCGGAGCGCTCGATGGAAATGGCCAGGCCTGCTGCCTTGTTTTCGCTCCACAGAATGTAGTGCGCGCGAATATCGTCCTCGCCGTGGGTATTCAGGTAGCGCGTGGGAAAGCCTTCGACAAAATCGGCGACGTCAGAGGTAAAGCGCGGCGCGTGGATGCGCGAGGTGTGCAGTTCGCGCGTGAACTCATCGTAGCCGGTCAGGTAGGTGAGCCATAGTTGTTCGAGGCGCCACGGCGTCATGGCCACCGGATTCACCGCGCTGATATCCGCCCAGGTGAGCAGCGTCAACATGCGCAGCCGCTCCACGGTGCCGATGCGCTCAACGATGAAACGAGCCGTCCCCGGATCGCCGAGGTCGCGCGAGTTCATGATGCCCGACAGGTCCAAATGGTGCTCGACCAGGAACAGGACAGTTTCGCGCTCTCCCGGTGGCACGCCCAGCCGCTCCATCACCGCCGTGGCCAGCCGGACCGATTCAATGGCGTGCTCGCCCGTGCCGCCGCCCTTGCCCATGTCGTGCAACAGCAGCGCCAGACGCAGTGTCTCCCAGGCGGCCGTTTCGTTCAGCAGGGTGCGGAATCGCTGCCGCTCCTCGTCCTTTGAGTCGCGCAGCTCTTCCAGCGATTCCAGCGTCACCAGCGTGTGCTCGTCCACGGTGTACTGATGATAGAAGTCGCGCGTCACCAGGCAGTCAATGCAACTCCACTCCGGCACCAGCCTGGTGAGCAGGCCCGTCGCGTGCAAAACTCGCAGGCCGGTGGCCGCGTGCGGAAGCGCCAGCAGGGCGCGCAATGATGGCCAGGACGGCTGGCGGTCCAGCCACATGCTGCCCAGCGCGGCGGTGATGCGGCTCTCCGTTTCGCGCGCCAGACGGAGCTTGTGGCGCGCCAGGAACTGCACCAGACGAATCGGATACTCCGGATCGCGCTCCAGTTCCAGCGGCTCCCGCAGCAGCACGCGCTCGCGCGACACGGTGAACTCGGAGTTGGAAACCCGCCCCCGCCAGTCGCGGAACTGCGAGAACAAACCGAGATCGCGGCGCTCGGACGCTTCCATCGCCTGATTCGTGGCGCGCCAGATTTCGCGGGCGCTTCGATAGTATTCCCTCATCCATACCGCGGGCTCCGCCGAGATCGCCTCCTGCATATCGAAAGCAAGCTGATTGGCGTCGCGGCCCATGGCGCGATGGAGAAAAATTCTGATGGAGTACAGAAACGCCGCCGCGGTCTCCGGAATGTGGTCGGCCGTCGCTTCGCGCAAGGAGGCCAGCCAGCGGATGACATGCAGATCGCGCAGCCCGCCGGGGTGTTCCTTTACGTTGGGCTCCAGGTGATAGATGGTGTCCGCGAACTTGGTCCGGCGGGCGCGCGTCATGCGGCAGAGCTGATCCATCAGCACCGCCCGCTCGCGATGCAGGAATTTTGGCAACTCCGCTTCCAACCGCCCGTGGCGCGCGCGGTCGCCGCACAGGAAGCGATGATCGAGCAGGCTGATGGTCAGTTCCAGATTGCCCTGATGCAGCTCCAGGCAATCCTCCACGGTATGCACCGACTGGCTTACTCGCAGGCCGGCGTCCCACAGCGCGCGCAGGAACTCGGAGATGAGCTCCCGATGCTCCTTCGTTTCCTCGGGAGCAGCGTTGAGCAGAAGCAGGTCGACGTCCGAATACGGGAACAGTTCCCGCCGCCCATACCCGCCCACCGCCACCACGGTCACCGGCGGACGGATATTCTGGAACGCCGTGGTCACCGCCAGGTCCACTTCGTTCGAACGCCGCAGAAGTTCCTCGCGGGCGCCTCCGGGCGTCCACACCACCGCCGCCGCGGCGGCCGCCGCCTGCGTGCGGGAACTGGATGGGGGGTAGGTTGGTATATTCGGTGTCAGAGCGCGCCCTCTCCGCGCTCGTCGTTGCGGATGCGGATGGCCTCGGCAATATCGTAGACGAATATCTTTCCGTCGCCGATCTTGCCGGTCCTCGCGGAGTGCAGAATGGTCTGGACCACTTCCTCGCACCGCGCCGTCGATACCACCATTTCGATCTTCATCTTCGGCAGGAGGTCCACTTCGTACTCCATGCCTCGATAGATCTCCCGGTGCCCTTTCTGGCGCCCGTGCCCACGGACCTCGGTGATGGTCATCCCATCCACGCCAATAGCCTTCAACGCGGCTTTGACGTCCTCCAGCTTATGTGGCTGAATCACGGCTTCAATCTTCTTCATATAAGGTTACGCTTCGAGATTATAACCTTCTTCGCCGTGCAGGCTGAGGTCCAGACCTTCCGTCTCCTGCTCCGCATCTACGCGTACGCCGAGCAGCAAATCGCAAATCTTCAAAATAAGCAGGGTGCCCACCGCGGCCATGCCCCATGAAATGAGCACCCCTGCACACTGATTCAGCACCTGGGACGGGTTGCCATCCAACAGACCGAGCGGTTTCCCGTGCAGACCGTCGTTGACCAGGCGGGTGGCGAAAACGCCCGTCAGGATGGCCCCCAGCGTCCCGCCCATGCCATGAACGCCGAAAGCATCCAGGGTGTCGTCATAGCCGAATTTTCGCTTTACCGTCACCACCATGAAATAGCAAACGATTCCGGCCGCGAATCCGATGAGCAGCGCCGGCATCGGCTGCACAAATCCTGAAGCCGGCGTAATTGCCACCAAACCCGCCACCGCTCCGGAAATGCCTCCCAGCAGGCTGGGCTTGCCGTCACGCAACCATTCGACGAATAACCAGCCGAGCACCGCGGCGGCCGTGGCGAAGTGCGTCGCCACGAAAGCGCTGCTGGCCAGCGGCGAAGCCGCCAGGGCGCTGCCCGCGTTGAAGCCGAACCAGCCCACCCACAACAGGCAGGCCCCGATGAAACTCAGCGTCAGATTATGCGGCTTCATCGAATCGTCGGGATAGCCCACGCGCTTGCCCAGATACAGCGCCGTCACCAGCGCGGACACCCCGGAACTGATATGCACCACCGTCCCCCCGGCGAAGTCGAGACAAGCAATCCGGCCCCCGGAGAAGGCGTTCAACAGCCCGCCCTTGCCCCACACCATATGCGCCAGCGGGAAGTACACCAGCAGCATCCACAACACCGTGAACAGCAGCATGGCGCTGAACTTCATGCGCTCGGCATAGGCGCCCGAGATCAACGCCGGCGTGATGATCGCGAACATCAATTGATAAATCATGAACGTTTGCTGCGGAATGGTTGGCGCATAATCCATGTTCGGCGCCGCGCCCACACCGTTCAGAAACGCGTATCGCAGGTCCCCAAGGAACCAGGACCCTTCCCCAAAAGCCAGACTGTAACCCACCACCGCCCAGAGTACGGTCACCACAGCCATCAATATGAAGCTGTGCATCATCGTACTAAGCACGTTTTTCGGCCTTACCAGGCCTCCGTAGAACAGAGCCAGACCGGGGCCCGTCATCAGGAGCACTAAAGCCGCGCTCATGAGCATCCAGGCGTTGTCTCCCGCGCTCTGAGCCGATTTAACCGCGGTTTCCACCGCCGAGATTCTTGCATCCGTGGCCGGTGGTATGGATTGCGCCCAGGCCACCGTGGGCGCCATCAACGTGGGCACACACAGCAACAGGGCAGAGAGGTAGCGACGTGGCATACAGACCGATTATGCCAGGCGCTCATGGGAGGGCGTAACCAGGAAAACTTTATCGGGGCGATTTGATTTTTCTACAAGAGGGCTGGCGGCCGGGCGGCTACTTGTGCACGGGCGCGCTGGACTTCCAGGACATTCCGCCCACAAACTCCGCGCCGACAATGTACTTCGTCCCCTGGCGGCGGCAGAACCGGACCGTGGCCTGGCCCTGCAGTTTCATATCGTCGGAGCTGAAGCTGATCACGGCGCGGCCTTCCACGGGCTCCGGCAGTTCCAACCGTACCCCCGCCTGGGAGAGGTCGAAAATGCGTACGATAGCCCACTTGTTCTGGCCCGTCCGGTCCGTCCACACGGCGCGGCCCCGCGTATCGCAGTCGAGGCGATCGTGGCGACGCATATCTGAGGTTTTGCTCATAGCCTTGACAATCGCCTGGTGGGGAAAGTGGTCTTCCCTGGACTCGCTCCGCCCTGGCGCCTTTTAGCAAAAAGCGTAGCTGGAATGGATGCCGCTTGATTCCAGCACCGCAGCCATCTTCTCGAGCGCGGATTTGTGAATCTGCGATACCCGGCTCTCATTGATGCCCAGAACGCCGCCAATCTCCTTCATGGTCATCTCGTTGGTGTAATAGAGAACCACTACCTTCTGGTATCTCTCCGGGAGAGCCTTCATGGCGGTGCCGAGCACGGTGCGCATCTGCGAGCGGGCACAGAGATTGTCCGGGTGGGTCTCCGGCTTGCTGGGAAATTCCGGCGCGGGGAGGTCTTCGTGATCGGTATTGCGCGCCGACGCGGAGACCAGGCCGACATTGCGGAGATCCATCATCATGTGGCGCCAGCGCTCCACATCGACGCCGATCTTCTCGGCCACTTCACTTTCGGTGGGCATGCGGTGCAGGGTGGAGGCCAGGTCGCGCGTCACCGCTTCCACCTGTTTGTGGCGGCGGCGCAGGTCGCGCGAGGCCCAGTCGAGCTGGCGGAGGCTGTCGAGTATGGCGCCCTTGATACGATGCTTGGCGTAGCTGGAGAAAACCACCTGCTTGCCGGGATTGTACTTCTCCGCGGCATCGAAGAGCCCGAGAACCCCGGCATGGACGAGGTCGTCCAGTTCCACGTGCACCGGAAGATTCTCGTGAACCCGGATCGCGATCGCCTTCACCAGGGGCAGATGGTCAAGGATGACGCGGTCCCGCCAGGCAATTCGGGCCGTCTGCTGCTTCTCGCTTTTGTTAGCCTTCATCGTACTCACCAAACCCTTTCTGCATTCTCATCGCGTTTGCGCCGTGACCTCATCCGGAGCAAACCTTAGACCATAGCTCAGGAACCCTGAGAGTGCACCGAATCGCGTCGTAGCCAAATAGAGCTATGCCAAAAGTAAGTCTTGTAACTGAGGTACTTAGCAACTTAGTCCTAGACCGCTGGACCTACTTTTCCTCTCGCCCGGACATCCCGCACCGCTCCCGTCCAGTCTCGTTCTGGAACGAGCCAGCTTCAGCCCGATCCCAATTCGGTACGGCGAGTACCAGAATGAACCGCGGCATAGATCGTCTCGGCCTTACTTGCTATATCGGTTGCCTTAGGGGGTTTTAGAGTAAATTTACGACTGGTGCAGGGAAGAGAGCCAGGTCTTCACCGCCATACCACCGAGAAAGATCCATACAGCTATACGCATCTTCCCGGTCAGAGTAAGCGTAGCCAGGGTGGCAAGAGCCACGTAGGCCGCCATCGCGGCGGCCAAACCGGACTTTCCGGGAGTGTCCATGGGGGTGCTGGCAGAGGGTAAGCGTCTGACGAACCCACGGTATCAGGTGCGAGCGGCGGACCAGCGGGCAGGAGTGAGCGCCAGTAATTCGCTGCGCTTGCGGCGGTCCAGACCCGGCAACACCGCCGCGAGATATTCCCGGACCGGCGCGCCGAGCCTGCGACACGATTCCACCACCGACAGAATCGCCGCCACCTTCGGGCCCGCCTGCACGCTGCCCACATGCAGCCAGTTTTTGCGGCCCAGCGCGACCGGCCGCATGGAGTTCTCCGCGAGGTTGTTGGACAGTTCCACCTGCTCGTAGTCGAAGCAACGTTCCAGCTTCTTCCACATGTTCAGCGTGTACGCCGCGGCTTTTCCCGTCGCACTTTGCGGCAATGCCTGGCGCGACAGGGCCACGCACGCGGCGCGAATCTCTTCCACCCACGGCAGCGCGTGCTCGCGCCGCAACGCCAGACGTTCGATGCCGCTGAGTGCCTGCGTTCGCGCCTCGCGATCAACGGCAAACAGCGCATCCATGCGCACCACCATTTTCAAAGCCTCGGCGTCGTGGGCATTCAACTTCACCGCGTCCACGAACTTCCGCCGCGCGTGCGCCCAGCAGCCCACGTGCACCAGATTCGGTCCGCCGATGTTGTCGTAGGCGGAATAGCCGTCGGTTTGCAGAATCCCTTCCCACTGTCCCAGAAACTTCTTCGGTCCATCGCGTCCGCGCCCCAGACAGAAATCGAATACCGTCTCGCCCCCCGGTTTCCCGTACTGCCACAGATAAGCCTGATGATCGCTGCCGCGCCCGTCGCGCATCTGCACCGGCACCGTGGTCTCATCCGCCTGCAGATAGACCGCCTTCCGTAACTCACCGCGCATCGCTTCCACGATCGGCTCCAGCAACTCACCCACCCGCATCACCCAGCCATCCAGCGTGGCGCGCCCGATTCCCAGTCCCGCTTCCCGCTCCAGCATCGCCGCCTGCCGGTACAGCGGCAGGTGATCGCAATACTTCGCCATCACCGTGCCGATCACCACCCGGTCGCTGGCCAGACCCTTCTCCACGATGCGCGGCGCCAGCGGCGCCATCGCCACCGTGCCACCGTCACAGCCCCGGCAGGCGCGCTTTTCGCGTCTGGTCACACGCACGAAGTAGCGCGCCGGCTCCACATCCAGCTGCTCACTCTCGTCGTAGCCGATCACGGAAGTTTCACGGCCACACGCGCTGCAATTCTGCTCCGCGCAGCGAATCACTTCTTCCACGCGCGCCAGATTCTCCGGCAATCGCTCCCGGCCCGGATGTGCTTTGCGCTCCCGCGGCGGCCTGGTAGTCAGCGGCTCGCGCCGCTTCGGCCTCCACCTCTTCGCCCGTCACGCCCGGTTCCTCGTCGGCCAGCAACTCCAGTTGCAGATCGCTCAGCGTCTCACTCGGCGGGCCCAGCAGGCGGATGCGATGCTGCCGCAACCGCTCCTCCAGCACGCGGATCTTCAGGTGCGCCCAGTTCAGTTCGCGCTCCAGATTCGCGATGCGCAGTTGGGGATCGGCAGTGCTCACGGGGATGTTCCATCGTAAGCGAAATGGCCCGTAAATGCGAGTGTTTTCCGCACTTCCGGGCCACTTTTCTTCAATGACGAAAACAGTGTGAAATGTTTCCGGCTTCACGCCGCCGGCGGACCTCGCAGCCAGTTTCGGCGCGGCCGTGCCTGTGTCAGATCCAGACCGTTCACCAGCATCGCCAGCTCTTCCGGCCGCATCGTGACGCTATGTCCTGCGCCGCCTTCCGGCCAGCGGAATCTTCCCCGCTCCAGCCGCTTCGCGCACACCCATAACCCGCTCCCATCCCACAGCAGCGCCTTCAAGCGCGTCCGCGTGCGGTTGCTGAACAGGAACAGATGTCCACTCACCGGATCCTGGCCCAGTTGATCGCGCACCAGCCCATACAACCCCTCGAAGCCTTTGCGCATGTCCACCGCTTCCACGCCCAGATAGATTCGCGTGGCCGCGCTCAGCCCGAACATCCTTACACCGCCTCGGCCACACCGATCAGCCGCGCCAGATCGGCGTCGCTGAACTTCCACCCGCTCTCGATGCGCCGCCCGTTGCGCAGCACCACAGTGAACACGCCCGGCGATTCGACGGGCGGCATTTTCACTTTCACCTGCACCAGCCGCGTCGCCGCAGCCTTTCGCGCTGCTCGTTGCCGATAGTAATCCAATGTGGTAACGGGAATGCCTGCCCGCCGGCAATATTCCTGACGCGACAACCCGCTCTCCTCGTACCCCGCCAGCATCCGCGCGATCTCTTCCCCACTTCGTCTCTGTGACATCCCGCCATCTCAGCAGCTTTCCATGGCTGGCTCAACAGGGGTTCCTCTGACGCTTACGGCAGAGGCCGGTTATTACACCCCAGCGTAACCCGGACGCGATATAATCCCCCATTGGATTAACAGGAGCCCAACATGTCCGCCAATGCCACAAGTCCCGCCGCGCCCGCGCCGCAACCCTCCGCCAGCTTCAAGGAAGGCATCCTTGGGCTGGTCAACGTTTACCTCGACCCGGTGAGCACCGCCCGGCGTGTGCAATTGAAGTGGTTCTGGGTGTACCCGCTGGTGGTGTTGAGCATCATCAGCACCATCGTGCAGTTGCAGCTCATCCCGTTCACCATGCAGGCCATGCGCATGGATCCGCCGAACGGCGCCAGCGGCGAGCAACTTCAGAGGATGCTTTCCATGACCGCGACCATCTCGCACATAGCGGCATACTGCACCCCGCTCATCATCTTACTGTTTAGTTGCATTGCGGCCGGACTGGTGATGGCCGTCGGGGCCATTGTCGATGCCCGCGTGCGCTTCCAGCACGTGCTCAGCCTGCTGCTGACCTGCGGGATGATCTCCATGTTGCAATATATTGCCTCAGTGATCGTGCTCCGGACCAAGGGCATCGACGACATTCAGAGCATGCACCAGATGCAGGTGCCGCTGGGTCTGGACATTTTCATCAACGCCAGCGGCGCGCTGGGCGGGCTGCTGAACTACTTTTCGATCTTCATGGTCTGGTACATCGTGATGCTGGGGCTGTCGTACTCGCACCTGGCGAAGGTCTCCAGGGGTAAGGCCTTCGTGGCGACCTCTCCGGCCTGGCTGATCGGCCTGCTGTTCGCCGTGGTCGGAGCAATATTCCGGAAATAGAGTACCTGGCTGGGTTCCGCTCCATCACTGTCGCGGCTCGGTTACTGAACCGCGCGTGTGAACAAGCGGTTTTTCAAGTGATCGTGAAGGCGGCGCCCCTAAGTCCCGAAGCCAACGGAGATAGTCACTGCGTCGGACCGACCCCTGAGCACCCACGCAGAAAGGAACCGTCTCAACAGTGTGGCCTTCGGACAAGCGCCGCTACCCTTACTACGTTTTTCAGAGTCGTAGCGGATTTACGACCCAGCCACCGGAGCAACGATAATCGGCGTGGTCGTAGGAGCACTCGATCCAGCCTCCGGCTCTACGGTCACCGCCACCGCGCCCGTCGTCTCCACGTCCACCGGCCCCTCGATGCTGTGCATGACTCAACCCACCCGCGTCGGTGAAATTCAGGGAAGTGTAGACCGGGCTGATCGCCACCGTGAGCTGGTTCGGCGTATCCGCATAGTTGAACAGCAGCAGCGTCGAGTTCGCCGCGCTCGCCGTCGTCCACGGATGTGCGCCCCCGTTGTACGGCCGCCACCAGTCCTTGTCCGGCAGTTGGACCTAACGATAGGTTGTCCCGCCGAACACCGTCAGACCCGCATAGAGCATCCCCTGCGCGCCGGTCGACTGCGGAATCGCCGCCGGGCAGAGTCCTCTCACAACGTCGGTCTCTATTTTTCAAGTTCCTGGAGACAGCTCTCGCGTGATTTACGCGGACAATTCTGTGCGAGCAACTCCGCCGCCGATTTAACTCCTTCAGCGGCAGAACCGGTTCGTTTCTTACTTTCCTCCAATAGGTAACGTACTCCGACCGGTGGTTGCTCTCGGTAATAGTAGGCGAGAATTTCCACGGCGTTCGCCTTTTGACGGTCTGTCAAGGGCTGCGAAAGGTAATTCAGGACGGCGGCGATTATCGCCTGAGGCGGCTCACCACTCCCGGGACCGAATCCCTGAAGCGCTTCGACGGCGGGGTATGGAGTACCGATGCGGTGTATCATCCCTGACTTTTCGAGATCGTCCGGTTCTCGCTTGAAGGTCATGTATTCGAACATGAGTGAAACGGACGCGGTGTCGCGATTGCCCCCGAGAGTCCGAAGTGCAAGTTCAGTGCAGAACGGTTCAGTTCGGTCGTCAGGCGTGTGCACCGTCAAGAATGCCCGAAGTTGCTCCGTCGTTGCCCCTTTCAGCCGATTACATTCCTGCCCAGGCGCAGGCATTGCGCCGGCAAATATGCCTATCGCAAAAAGGAGGGCGGCTGCTCGAATCGTGCCTAAGCGGGATTTTGTCATTGTAAGTTCCAAGTCAAATTGGTCGTTCCGCTCCCTACGGTGTTATCGCCGGAGACGCCAGCGCTAAACATCACGAGGTAGCCATTTGTGGGGTTCGGGTTCTCGACGCAGGAATCTCGCATGTACCACGCGAGGCTGCCTAGCGATTGCGTATTGGTGACAGCGTCTAGGACAGCGTACTCGGTAAAGTTGAAACGAACCCGATTTATGTTGTCTCCGTCAGCGCCGGTCCCAGGCGCGTCAAGGTCATACACTGCGCCATTCGATCCTCCAGACTGGGGGCTACTGTCTAGGAGGCTAGCGCCGGAAGTGTCGTCCTGTCCTGGCGACTTCCCGGTGCTGACTGACGTCTGTCCGGCTGTTCCCGTGAACCCCGCTGCCCCATTTATAGTTCTTCGGAGGATCACCGTCCCTGTGTAATTACTTGGAGTGACGGCTCCATGTAGCTGCACCCCGACGTTACATGAGTTGGGGCTCGTATGCTCCAGGATCTGGCCAAGGGTTGTATTGCCGGTATAGCTCTCGTAGCCTGTGCTAGCGCCGTCATCGGGGCTCGGGCTTCCTGACGAACTCAGCGAGATCGACACTGAGACAACCGAAAATGTCGCGGAGGCCAAGACCGAGCTTCCTGCCGAAGCCTGTAGTTGGATGTTATTGGCCGTGCTACTCGCCCCGGCTCCCTTGACGGTGACGGTGGTCGTTTGCGTGATTGTCTGTGATGATCCCCCATTTGAAAAGGTCGCCGAACCGGAACCCGAAGTAGTCTTAAGTGACAGCGTGATCGAAACCGAATTGCCCGCGGAGACGGTCACCGTGTAGCTCCCCGTCCCATTCAAAGGTACGCCCAAGCTACCTGAAATTGAAACTTGCGGGAGACCGCTAACCGCCACCGATGGCGATGCGCCCGACTGCTGGTTCTGGCCCGACGACGATTTGAACGATTGCCCGTCGTATCCCTCCGAGGTGACCGTGAACGTGCCGGTTCCGGCGCTGGCGGCAGTAAGCGACGCTTGAATCGACGTGTCGGTATTCGAGCTGACCGTGACCGTGCCGCCAAGGGAGAAGGATACCTGCGGCTTGTTCGTCCCAAAGTTCTGACCGGTAAGCGTCACCGCGCCAGCTTCGCCGACCACGAACCCCGTGGTTGGGCTGACGCCAGTAATCACTGGAGTGGGGTCATACACATTCGCAACGCCGGATTGCCCCGGCGCCTCGCAACCGTAATTCTCACCATCAATCTCGTCGTACAGCACTTCCGTCACCCCGTTCGCCGTGATGGTCGCCGACCCGCCCGAGATGCCGCTGATCTCCGCTACCGCCTCGTCCTGGCTCGCCGGAATGGACGCCACGGACGTGTTGGATGAACTCCAGTTCGTCGACGTTGGCGCGCTGGTATCATAATCCCCCTCGCACTCGCCCATTGCGGCGGTGCACATGTCCACCTCATAGGGACCCATTGGCGCGCCCTGTGACGCCGGAATCGTCAGGCTGTTGTTCGGCATCTCCGAGGTTCCGCAATACGCCTCAACCGTGTCGCAGTTGAAGCTTCGCGCCAGCCCGATGCCCGGCTGTGACACCAGCAGCCGGCCCATCGCCTGACCAAAGCCCAGCGTGAACCAGTTCACCACCCCCGCCGTCGCCGTCTTCGGCAACACCTGGCCGTTCTGGTCCTTCGCCCCCGTCGCAATCAGGTTGCCGATGTCCAGCGCTCTCGTCTCCATGGGCGCAAGCTGGTAGCTCTGCTGCCAGAGCATCCCGCCCGTCCCGATCGCCACGGTGAGCTGGTTCGGCGTGTCCGCATAGTTGAACAGCAGCAGCGTCGAATTCGTCGCGCTCGCCGTCGTCCACGGATGTGCGCCCCCGTTATACGGCCGCCACCAGTCCTTGCCCGGCAGTTGCACCGAACGATAGGTCGTCCCGCCGAATACCGTCAGACCCGCATAGAGCATCCCCTGCCCGCCGGTCGACTGCACGATAAACGAATTCCGCATCTGCGAATCGCCCGTCATCGCGCCAAGCGGAACGGTGACGCTGGATTGGCCCGCCACCGTCACCGTGGCCAGCTTCTTCCCGCTCGGGCCGTTCCCGTTGGTTACCGCAAGGGTGATCGTCGCGGTAACCGCTTTCGCTCCGAAGTTCGTCAGCGACAGCGCCGGAGTAAACACGTCGCTCCCCAGCAGGGTTTGCTGGCCGATGGGCACTCCCGCAAAAACCGTGTTCCCGGAACTCAGCCCGCCCGCGTCGGGATCACCCACCTCTCGTAAATCTTTCCCGGCCGCCTAGACCAGAAGCAATGAGCAGCACGCCGCCGTGAGGATTCACCAAGACGCTGCGCTCGACGGCCCATGTTTTCGCAACCCAAGAGTGGGCGCCGGCTTGCAAGGTCCCTGCCCTAGGACCTCTTACTTGGCCTCGATAGCGTTAAGAGCGCTTTGCATCGCCCTTCGTGCGTTGTCGTCAGACTCCACTGCGAGGGCAATTCTTAGGGGTTCAGCCGCCCAGGGATCTCCCAGCTTCTGGAACGCGTAAGCGGCGATAGCCCTGACGATGGGTACATGGTTTCTTAACGCTTCGGCGGCCAAAGGCCTCAATACCTTCAGTTGCTCAGGCGTGAGGTGCTTAAACCAGGGAATCAGATAGAGCGCTTGCGTGAGATCAGAGATGTCGTCATCGGAGTGATTGTTCTCTGCTGATCGCAGACAGTCCAGCACATCGGTGACGCATTCGTCATGCCCGAGATACTCCATGTCCTGAGCGGCCATCATCCTGAACGAGCGCTGCAAGGTCGGATCGTGGCACATGCCCGTCAAGGCGTTGAGTCCGCCTTCGCTCCCGAGCATGGCCGCAGCGTATGCCAGAGTAGATTTCGTGCTCGGAACGGGTTCCGTAGTGACCGCCTCAAGGATCGCTGGGATGGCGTCCTTATCCCCTTCCGCAGCGAGCTTGATAGCACCAAAGACACGCACGTCCTGGGAAGAGTGGTGCAGCGCTGTCAGAAAGCCCTCCCTCGTCGCTGGTATGTGATACTTTTCTACAAGCATTTGCTCGTCCACGTCCATTTTTGGAGGACCATCCGACGCATAAACGTGCGACGTGTGAAGAGACGCCACCAGGACGCCAGCAAACACCAACCAGAATGTTTTTCGTCTCATTGCTTTCTCCCCTACTGCTTCGATACCGTGATGAGCGTGACCGGAGTCCTGTTCAAAGAACTGTGTGTAAACGTTCTTGTAATCGTGAAAGAACCGATCGTCTGCCCACAGGAGGAATAAGTCTGCGCACATGTCTCCGTGCAGGAGTTGACGCCCGTACCTCCAAGGAGGTCTGTGGTGCTGTCGATTGCATGCTCATCGAGGAATTCGCCGTTGCCGGTCGGCGGGACCTGCGTTCCCAGCGTCGTGCCGCTAGGTCCCGGCGGGCCAGCTGTCCAAGTGCTGTTTCCGGTGCAGGACGTAGCCGCTTGAACGGCAGAGGGACACGAACTCGTCTACTGGCCGGATACGAGCTGCCGCAGCGCTGCTTCCAGTGGTTTTCGCGCCATCTCGTCCCGTTCCACCGCCAACGCGTTGCGAAGTTGCTCGATCGCCCAACGTGTATCCCCCAGGCGCGGAATCGTATACCCCCCCGCGGTCAGCCTGACAACAAGCGCCGGGCTTTGGAGGGCTGGCGCGACAGCCGCCTCAGTTACTTCCAGCTCCTGTGGGGTCAGGTGCTGATAACGCGGTATCATGTTCAGCGCCATCACGGCGTCCTGATCGCCACTCGGGGTGTGCGCCTCCTCACCCGAGCGCAACGCCTCCAGAACATCCTCCAGACACTCCTTGTGCCCAAGGTCGAGCATGGCACTTGCGGCCATCATCCTGAGGACGTAGCTCCATTTCTGGTCCGAGCACCGGGATCTGAGGGCACTCACCGCCTCGTTCGAACCCAGTTGTCCCGCAGCCCGGGCCAGAAGGACCTGTGCACCGGGCACCGGCTCAACTGCAAGAGCTGCCAGAATGGCGGGAATGGCGTCCTTGTGCGCTTCAGCAGCCAGTTTTCCGGCAACATAGCTGCGCACATCTGAAACCGGGTGGTGCAGGGCAGCTAGGAGACCCTCTTCCGTCAAAGGAATGTGATACTTCTCCTGCAGCATGCGGTCATCCACGTCCGGCACCGGCGGTCCGTCGATGCTGCCCGACTGGGCCGCGCAACAGGGCGTGGCCAGCACAGTCATGGATATCAAGATAAGCAGAAACCCTTTCATCGTGTCATCTCCCGTCTAATTCGCCGTCTTGGTTACGCCCACCACTGTTACCGGCGTGCCGTTGCCTGTGTCAATAGTCGAGTGTAAATTCGCTGCCGACTCCAGAGGTCGGGTTTAAGATTGCAGTTACCTGAGTGGAGGATACGGCAACGCTGGGAAGCGACCGGAGCGCCGACTCAGGGGCCGGAATGGCGTGGGCGGCGCAAGCCGCCCCGCACCGCAGCCATTCTGGCGCGAAAGCGTTAAATCCCGGGAGCGCGAGGGCAGCGCCCTCGCATTCAAAAAGATCTCCTTCCTCATTGGCCCACCGCCATGGTGACCAGTTTCGACGCCGCCTCTTCGGCGGGCGCATCGTCAAACGTGAGATACGCTTTGTCGTCGGTGAGCCAGTCTTCGTTCTTCTCCACCAGCAGCATGCCGATCAGCCGCAGGCAGGCGCCCGCATGCGGGAAGATGCCCACCACGCGCGTGCGGCGCCGGATTTCCAGATTCAACCGCTCCAGCGGATTGGTGGAGCTGATGCGCACCCGATGCGACTGCGGGTAATGCAGATAACTCAACACGTCGTCGATGCCGGCCTCGAAGATTTCCATGGCTTTGGCGAAGCGCGTTTGAAACTGCCGCACCAGTTCGCCCGCTTTGGCCTTCGCACTTTTCTCATCTCGCTGCACGAAGACGGCTTTCATCGCCTCGCTCACTTCCGCCTGGCTGCGCTTCGATACATGCACCAGCACGTTGCGATAGAAGTGCACTTTGCAGCGCTGCCATTCCACCTTCAGCACCTTGCGCACCGCCGCTTTCAAGCCCGTGTGCGCATCCGAAATCACCAGCTTCACGCCGTGCAGGCCGCGTTCCCTCAGGCTTTTGAAGAACTGCGCCCAACCCTCTTCGCTCTCCGCCGGAATCACGTCCAGTCCCAGTACCTCGCGGCGGCCTTCCAGGTTCACCCCCGTCGCAATCACCACCGCCATCGATTCCACGCGGTCGTCCAGGCGCACCTTCTCATACAACGCGTCCACCCACACGTAGCGGATCTCACCCAGCGGTCCCTCGCGGAACTTCCGGACTTTTTCGTCCAGCGCCGCGCACAACTGGCTCACCTGCCCCGCCGATACGCCTGCGATCCCGAGCTGTTCCAGCACCGCCTCGATCTTGCGCGTCGAAACGCCTTTCACCACCGCTTCCTGGATCACGCTGACCAGCGCCTGTTCACTGCGCTTGCGGTGCTCGATGAAGCTCGGCACGTAGCCGCCTTCGCGCACTTTCGGCACCTGCAGCGTTCCCAGCCGCGTATCCCAGCGCCGCTCACGGTGTCCGTTCCGCTGCGTCGTGCGTTCCGCGCTCCGCTCGTGCGGTTCGGCACCCACTTTGGCCGTTACCTCGGCCTCCATCACGAAGTCCGTCAGCAACTCCGCCATCGCCCGCAACGGGTCTTCGGCTACACTCGCCGTCTCCATGAGCTTGCTTGCCAGCTCGTCTCGCTCTATTCTGTCTTTGGCCATCCGCTCGTTAGCTCCTTCTGTGAAAGTTGGGATACTTCCACTGGAGCCAGCAGCGGCTGGCCTTTGTCAAGGCCCTGATTTACACCCTCGATTTTACGCGGCCTACAGCTCTCGATGCATCTCACTACACCAGGCCCAAGCACTGCAATTCGGTATTACCTTCCGTGACTATTGGCTCTGCACATGATACCCGCCCTTGAAAAAGCCAAACATCCTTTCCGTCTTAATGCCGTGCCAGGTCCAGGACGTCTGTGGGCCCATGTGTTCGGCAACTCTGTTGATGAGTTGCCGAACGGTAAGATGTTCGAAGGTAACCGACCAGGGCCCCGCATAACGCGGATCTCCTCCTAAGTGCGCGTATCCGATTTGCTGCTCCGGATGCTGTCTTGATAAGGGACCAAGCACTGCGTAGGGATCGGCGGCCTCAACGATTGTGATTTGCTCAATCTGGAGATTAAGCAGGTAAGCCCCATCGCTTATGGTCGCCCGTGGGTAGACATTGATCGAAGACCCGTCCATCGACCACGTGTAGCGGGAATCCAATCCACAAAGTGCATCCAGTATTTCTCCCACGGTCTTGTTCTCCACGCGCATAGAGAAACGAACGCCTTGGTCGTCTGGGTCGGAGTAATTCTCTTTGATGATCTCTTCGACACCCAGATGCAACCCGCCTGCCAAACTCCGGCTGAGTTCGGCGAGTGCGCGCACAATATTCGTGTCTGTGATCTCAAAACGCTCCACTCTCGCCTCTCGAGGGAGCGCCGCGGGATTGGCCGTGCCCTGCCCGCTCGCTACCTTCGGGGAAGGACCGTCGGCACCGGCCAGCACGGAAACTAATGCTACTGCAAAGATTGTCTTCATTGGGTTGGCCCGTTGCTCGTATAGCTTATTCCGTGGCTGGACCACGTGATGGTGTTGGTTCTGACCTGAAATCCGGCAACTGCGAGGGTTTGAGTGCTGGTCTCAGAGCATGTCAATGGGCTCGACGAACAATATGTGACGTCATCAGTGAACTGCCCATTGGCGTTGAGCCCGCCGTCCCCGGTGTGCTGGCCGCATGACGGAGCCGGGCTGAAGCTCTCAGTAACCGCAGCGTTGGTTAAGCCCATAGTTCCATCGACGGCTTGGCCAGTACCGGGATGAGTATAGACCGTGTAAGTATAGGTCGTAGAGGTTCCGTAGCCGAGCGAGCACGTATTTGACGGGCTGTTGTTCGTTAGATACGCAAACTTCCTGGCAGTCACATTGATCGGCTGGGATGAACTTTGACTGCCAGCCGTGTACTTGAATGTCAATGCCCTGTCGCCGCTGTTCGTGCTTTGGACGGAGGTGGTGAACTGTACTTCTGGCGGAGGGCCGGAAATCACGTTCACCGTGTCTGAGGAGCTGCTGGAAGTAGCCGATAAAGTGCCCCCAGAGGGCGTCGGATATCCCCCGTCCCCATTCGATGCGTAAAAAGTGTTCGAGGAAATCACCTTGGGGTCCGTTCCCACGAAGATAAACGACTTACCGTTGACCGCGAACTGGATTGCACCCGCCACTGCCACCGATGGCGATGCGCCCGACTGCTGGTTCTGGCCCGACGACGATTTGAACGACTGCCCGTCGTATCCCTCCGAGGTGACCGTGAACGTGCCGGTTCCGGCGCTGGCGGCAGTAAGCGACGCTTGAATCGACGTGTCGGTATTCGAGCTGACCGTGACCGTGCCGCCAAGGGAGAAGGATACCTGCGGCTTGTTCGTCCCAAAGTTCTGACCGGTAAGCGTCACCGCGCCAGCTTCGCCGACCACGAACCCCGTGGTTGGGCTGACGCCAGTAATCACTGGAGTGGGGTCATACACATTCGCAACGCCGGATTGCCCCGGCGCCTCGCAACCGTAATTCTCACCATCAATCTCGTCGTACAGCACTTCCGTCACCCCGTTCGCCGTGATGGTCGCCGACCCGCCCGAGATACCGCTGATCTCCGCAACCGCCTCGCCCTGGCTCGCCGGGATGGACGCCACGGACGTGTTGGATGAACTCCAGTTCGTTGACGTTGGCGCGCTGGTATCATAATCCCCCTCGCACTCGCCCATTGCGGCGGTGCACATGTCCACCTCATAGGGACCCATTGGCGCGCCCTGTGACGCCGGAATCGTCAGGCTGTTGTTCGGCATCTCCGAGGTTCCGCAATACGCCTCAATCGTGTCGCAATTGAAACTCCGCGCCAGCCCTATGCCCGGCTGTGACACCAGCAGCCGGCCCATCGCCTGACCGAAGCCCAGCGTGAACCAGTTCACCACCCCCGCCGTCGCGCTCTTCGGCAACACCTGGCCGTTCTGGTCCTTCGCTCCCGTCGCAATCAGGTTGCCGATATCCAGCGCCCTCGTCTCCATTGGGGCAAGCTGGTAGCTCTGCTGCCAGAGCATCCCGCCCGCGCCAATCGCCACAGTGAGCTGGTTCGGCGTATCCGCATAATTGAACAGCAGCAGCGTCGAATTCGTCGCGCTCGCCGTCGTCCACGGATGTGCGCCCCCGTTATACGGCCGCCACCAGTCCTTGCCCGGCAGTTGCACCGAACGATAGGTCGTCCCGCCGAATACCGTCAGACCCGCATAGAGCATCCCCTGCCCGCCGGTCGACTGCACGATAAACGAATTCCGCATCTGCGAATCGCCCGTCATCGCGCCGAGCGGGACGGTGACGCTCGATTGGCCTGCTACCGTTACCGTGGCCAGCTTCTTCCCGCTCGGGCCGTTCCCGTTGGTTACCGCAAGGGTGATCGTCGCGGTAACCGCTTTCGCTCCGAAGTTCGTCAGCGACAGCGTTGGCGTAAACACGTCGCTCCCCAGCAGGGTTTGCTGGCCGATGGGCACTCCCGCAAAGACGGTGTTCCCAGAGCTCAGCCCGCCCGCGTCGGTGAAGTTCAGGGAAGTGTAGATCGGGCTGCCCGCCTGGCCGGCCATCGCGAAGCCGTACACGCACAGCGCGCCCACCCCGCCCGTGCTGGACACCGAAATCCCAATGGCGCCCTTGCTGTCGAGGGTCTGCTGATTCCAGCCGGCATCCAGCGACGGCAACTGTTCGCTGCCCGCAACGCAGGCGCCGTGCAGCACCATGGCGCCCGGAGCAAGTTGCACTGTGCTCTGGCCCACACCGCCGTGCTCATACAGACAACTCACAGTGACCGTCTGGGAAGTCGAGCTGGTGCTGCGCAGCGCCAGCACCGGAAAGCCCAGGCCCGCCGGCGCCACCGCGCGCACCACTCCGGAATCGCCCGGGGTAGTCATCGGCAGCTCTTCTTCCAAATATACCGGCCCGCCCGAGGTAGTTCCGGTAATCGACGCCTGCGCCAGCACCGACATGTTCATCTCCGCCTGCGCATCGGTCTCGATCTTCACCGACCCAAAGGGCACCGCCGAATTCGCCGCCTGGAGCAGATCCGACACCTTCACCACCTGCTGCGCGTGACCGTCCAGCGGGTAGGTCTGCGCGGTGATCTGAATACCGTTCTGGTCCAGCAGGATCACGTCCACGGTGGTGGCGCGGGCCATCGCGCTGACGATGGACACGCTTGTGGAGAGTTGTCCGTTCTCGATGAACAACGGAGCTACCAGCGGCATGGCCGCCATGCTCGCCATTCCCGCCTCCATCGCGTTGTGTTTGCCGCGGGGAGCAGCGCCCCTCGGCCCCGCGTGCGTGGCAGCGCCGCACATCGTCAGCACGATTAACAGACGCAAAGACCGATACGCTCGTGTACGGTTCACTATCGCGACCCTCCTCCTCCAGTGCGCCTTCGCTACTGGGACCTGCGGTCTAACCTGTTCCCGACGTCAGTGCGGGAGCCCCTGCCGTTATCTTGTTGCCATCGAAAGTAGTCAGGCGGAATCCTTGAAACGGCTCTGCGCCGGTTGCGGCCACGTCGCGCAGAAGCCCCAGAGCCACCGCTTCGCCCAGGCGAATCCCCTCCACGCTGTCGGAACGCCAATGCAGGCCGGCCGCGTCGCGAGCTATGGCTATATTCGACGCCAGCTTGTTCAACTCGCCGCCCAGCGTGAGCGTCCCTTTGTAAGGCGTCAGCGCCGCGCCGTCCTCTCTGCTCGCCACCGGGTCGGGAATCTCAAACTCCTCGTCGAAAAACGCCTTCAGCATCGTGGCGCAGGCCCCGGCGATGGTGGCGTGCCCGGCCGGATATGACGGATGAACCGGGCAGCCCTCCGGATACGCCAGCGGCAGCAGGAGTCCGCCCGTTGAGGATTCCAGCCGCGCCATAACCGCGGAACGGGCCAGGTCCCCGGCCAGCGGATAGCCAGCGCTCCCGGCCAGTGTTCCGTGAACGCGAAACGCGAACTCCTCCGGACGGATGCGGCGGTGCAACTGCCATTTCTGGAACCACGCCGCCTTCAGCGACGCGTTCGCCGCGCGCGTCATGCAGTCGATGATTTGTGCCTCGCCGAACGTCGCAAAGCCAGCCTGCTTCCGCGACCGTTTGTAGGGATTCGTATCGCTTAAAGCTTTAGGGCCGATACGCGAGAGAATTAGGGCCGCGGACAGAAATGCCTGATACGTATAGTCGCGCTGCACGAATCCGGTTAGTCCGCGCTGGGTGGCAATGTAACCGGGAATACTCCCGTATTCTATCTCTTCCATCGGCATCAGGCCGTTCTGGATCGCCAGCCAGTCTTTATAGGCCAGTCCGAAATTCTGCCCCGGTGCCGCCACGCGGTATCGCTGTTCCATTGACAGATTGCCATACGGGATCGGCTTTAACAGGAACTGCGATACGTATGGGCCGTCCACAACACCGGGCGCACTGATGCGAAACAGCGTCTGCTGCGTTACTCTTCCGGCGATCTTCGGCCCACGAAAGTCCTCCCGCGCGTTCAGATCGGCGACCGCCGCCGCGATCGTCTCGTCGTGCGCCCACCGCGAAAACGGGATATCGCGTGTGAGCGCGTGCCAATAAAGCTCAACTATCTCGCCAGCCTGCTCGGCGCTTGAAAACGCCGGTGGCGCGGGCATGCCGAGCTGATGCGAATCGGGCCCTTCCAGCTCGAAAGCGCTCTGCGCCAAAGGGTTGCTCAGTTTCACCGGTCCGCCGAGGGGCACCGATTCGAAATCCGCGAACGAGCCACTCTCGATCGCTTTCATCAGCCGTCTGTATGCATCAGGCAGAGGTTCGCCACGCGAATTATGTGGCAACGCCTTCGAGAAACTGCACGCGCCGTTCGGAAAAAGCCTCTCGTCTCCGTTGATGGGGTGCGCCTGCTCCGGCAGGGATTTATGGAAAGCCGCCGCAGCCGAACGCATCTGGCAGCACTGCTCGCTTCGTTCGATTTCGAGCGAATTGCCTCGAATACCCACCGTAGAACCGGCAGCGGCCGTCAGGGACTGCAGAAACAAACGCCGGCTCGATGCAGAATCCATTACAGTATGTCGCTAACTTTCCTTCAACGTGGTTGGAGTACACACGGCATACGACAAGCTTGGCAATCTTTTTCCGTCCAGGAAAACTACCACTGTGACGGATACGCGCCATATTTGCGCTTTATGCACGGACCTTACGGATTAGTAAGCTCCTACAGTGAGGTGGGCGACGTTTGGAATACGAAGGACTGTAAACCAAACGCGTTTGATACGGAATGTGAACCCGATCCGGCCCACCCGTGTTGTTACAGCCCGGCCACCGGAGCGACAATGATCGGCGTGGACGTCGGAGCGTTCGATCCAGCCTCGGGCTCCACGGTTACCGCCACCGCGCCAGTCGTCTCCACGTCCACCGGTCCCTCGATGCTGTGCATGGCCGTTCCCGCCTCGGTGGCCCGGAACAAGCCCGCCGGCTTCGGCGCGCCGCCCTTCGGGATCACCCACATCTCGTAGATCTTCCCGGCCGCCAGTTGCGGAAGCCTGGAAGCAATCAGCAGCACGCCGCTGTGAGGATTCACGAAGACGCTGCCCTTCGGCGGCTCGTGCTTGTCCTGGCCGAAGACCACGGCGCGAGTGTCCGGCGCGTTGAGGACGTCCAGCACCACCCGCACGCGGGCCAGCTCGCGATCCGTGGTCGCCGCCTGCAAGCGCGCGGCGTCCAGTTCGGTGGACATCCTGTAAGCGCGAACCCCGGACCACGCCAGAGCTAGCAGACACGCCGTAACCGCCGTCCAGGCCACCCATCCCCACGTACGCGGCGCGACGCCCATGCCCGCCAGCAGCCTTCCGCGCACGCGCCTCGAAGGATCCGCCTCCGGGGTCATCGCCGCAAGGATGGCCACGTTCTGGATGGCGGCGCGCTGCACGCTGGTCCGGCACACTTCGCATCCAGTGCCCAGATGCTGGCCGATCTCCGCCCGCTCCTCGCCTTCAAGGACACCGAGCGCGTAGAGTTCGTACAGATCGCTCATTTCCTCGTGGGTCACGCTACCGCCTCGCCAAACTCCTGGCGCAGCATCTTGAGCGCGCTCCGCACCCAGGTCTTCACCGTGCCCAGGGGCTGCTTCAACCGCTCCGCCATCTCCGTCTGGGACAGCCCTTCGTAATAGGCCAGCTCAATCACCAGGCGTTGATTCGGAGTCAGCCGTTCCACCGCGTCGCGCAGCATCTTCTGGCGGTCCAGCGTCAGCATCCCGCCCTGCACGTTGCCGAACAATGCCGGATGCTCCAGCAGATCCAGCTCGAAAACGGTTTCACCGGCGCGGCCTTCCACCGACCGAAGGTAATCGATGGCGCGGTTGCGGGCCACCGTCAGCGTCCACGGGCCCAGCGCGCCCTTCTGCCGATCGAAAGCCGGGATGCGATTCCAGATGCGCAGGAACGTCTCCTGCACCAGGTCCTCGGCTACGCCCTCATTGCGCACAATGCGCAGAATCACCGAGTAGGTGAGGCGCCCATAGCGCTCGTACAGCACCGACATGGCGTGCGGGTCACGCCGCTTCAGGCGGTCCACCAGCTCGCTGTCGTCCCGGAAATGGAGAACGGCCGTTAAGACCCAGACCGCCAATGACACCTGGAACGTGTTGCTCATCTCCCCCGCTCGCCGAATTATTCTCCCACATCCCCCGCGGCCGCGTGGGCATGCAACCGCTGCTCGATCGCCTCCGCATGATGCAGAATTTCCGGCTCCTTCGTCCCCACCGCGAGCGCTTTATGGACCTCCACGGAAGCCCTCTGGTAGTCGCCACTGGCCGCCAGCGCCCACGCATACGAATCCAGAGTGAATACATCGTGCCGCCGCGCGATCTCCAGCTCGGCGATACGCAGCGCTTCCGCGGGTTTGTTCGCGAAATCGGCGTAATACGCGATCAGTTCGCGGTTGGCGTTATCGGCCATGCCTGACTCCGCGAGGGCCTTCTTCTCGAATTCGGTGAGTGCCGTCTGCGCCTCGGCTTTCCGGCCGGCCCGCGCCAGTGCCTCGCCAACCCGATAGAGGTTGCCTGCGCGGGGCGCTTCGTCATAGCGCTTCCGGTAAAGGATCGCGGCATCGTCGTACCGTTGCTGCGCCATCCGCACCTCCGCCCATGCTCCCAGACCCTCCGGATATCCCGGGAACAACGTCAAAGCGCTGGCCGCGGACGCCTCCGCGCTGGGCAGGTCGCCGGCCAGCACGCTGAGATGAGCCATGCGCACCAGCAGCCGCGCGCGTTCCTCCGTCTCCTGGTAGGGCTCGGACTGGTAAGCCATGCGCGTCACCTCCAGCGCCGGCGCAATGTATCCGAGAACCTCTCGAAGGTACCCGGCGCTGGCCAGCCCGGCCGCGTTGCCCGGCCGTATCTTCAGCATCCATTGCGCCGCTTCCACCGCATCGTTGTAATTGCCCAGCTCCGCGTCGGCCTCGGCGAGGTAGCCGTAGATGGCGATGTCATCCGGCATTTGTTTGTTCAGTTTCCCCGCCAGTTCAGCGGCCTTCGTGAACTCATGGCGCCCCAGCAACACCACCGTTTGCGCCTTGAGCCCTTCAAAGTTGCCCGGCGCGATCGCGAACGATCTCCTCAAAGCCTCCTCGGCTTTTCCGAGATAACTCGCGTCCGAGGTCTCCCGCGCGCGCCGCGCCCAGGCGATGGCCAGGTGGTTGTAATAAGGAGAGTGCTCCGGACTCTTCGCGATCGCCGCCTGAGCCTGGCGAACACTAAGTTCAGCCGGCGTCTCCGCCGAAGCGGCCGAGGCGAGCAAAAGGCAAGCGACAAGCGATGTTTTCATAAACATTTGAGTAATGTGGGGCAGGGCCATGCCCTGCCGTGTCTTCGTTGTGGGGGCAGCCTGCAACCCTGCCCCCCCAATCCCCAACACTAGTTGGTCGGGCAGATCCCCCCCGCCGCGCCGGAGCATCCCGGCAAACCCGGACCCGAGCCATGCGCGCTGTCACGCCCGCTGTTGGCAGCCGCCACAAACGGGAATGTTGCCGAAGGCGCCACCGCCGGCGTATTCACGCCATCGCCGATGGGCGTCCCATACTTCGTGGAACTCACCAGAATACCGGCGACGCACCGCGCGGCGATATCCACGACATCGTCGGCCAGACGGCGTCCGTTGGGGAAGCCCCCAAAATCACCGGCCAGCACCGCCAGCCGCTTCACGTTCGCGGCGGGTGTCGGAGGAATGGCCGTGTTGATCCGCAGAACATCGGCGATCGGCCCGCCCGCCGTGCAACCCGGACAAATCGGCGCCATATACTGCACCAGCGGCAGCAGATCGGTGCGCGGCGCCGGAGGCACCGGGACGCCAATCGAAGAGAAGATGGTGGCCAGCAGAGGATTCAGGAAGAAACTGGCGAACTGCGCATCGTTCCACGGCTGATCCGTGCTGTAACGGTCCTTCGAACCCGTCCCAATGATCAACTCATTGATCAGCGGGTTGCCCATGCGCTGCACCTGGGACCAGCTCGAACCGATCTCGCCCAGGCCCGGCACAACGTTGATCTGTTGGCGGGAAGTGCTCCCCCAGGTCCCGATGACCGCCTGCGGGTCGTTCACCTTGTGCGTCTGGCCGTCGCTGGTCAGCCAGGTGATGGGGACTTCGAGAACGATGCTGTTCACGTTGTACCCGGCCAGCGTGTTCGGCGCGTAATTGTTATGGTCATCCGCGTCGACAGACGCGCTCAACACCCCGCCACCGGTGGCCTGGCGGAAGTTCAACGAATCGAACGCCGCGCCCAGATCGATAAAGAACGGATCGGCGATCGTGCCCGCGAAAACGCGGGCGTCCGGACCCAGGCTATATACTCCCTGCTGCATGAGCGCGGGGTAGTTGGGCATGGTTCGCGGCCCCACGTTGGTGGGAACGGCGGTCAGAACCTGGCCGGAGCCCAGGTTGGTGGTCTGGCCGTTCGCCATCACCATGGTTACGGTGTAGGTCTGGCTCAGGCTCAGGCCTTCGGACCCGGGGCCCGTCAGCGACGTAATGGGCGGAATTCCGGCCAGATTCCCGACGAATCCGGTAAACACGCCGGGCAACCCGATGGCCGTCTGAAAACGAAACTGAAAAGTCACGTCCGGACGGGCGTCGTGGTTATTGTCCACTTTCATCTCGTACAAAATCCCCGGGTCGAAGGGAAAGTAATTCGGGCCGTTGGATGGTTCCAGAAACGGGTCCACGTTCAGAATCATGACCACCCGGTCGGGATGTTCGGGACTCACAAACGTAAACCAGTCCGTGATGTCGGCCTTCTGATCCAGCGCGGTGATGGGCGCTTCGCGGTGGCTGGCCGCAAATACTTGTGGCGAATAGGCTACCAGTGTTGCCAGAACGATGGCAAAACCGGGCCGGAGCAGCAATTGCTTCATCGGGTTCTTCTCCTTTGCCGTGAATGGCATCACCTCCTTTACGAGGCTCATCACGGTTTCGGATTGACCCATTCGATTTTTTACAAGCTGATTCAGCGCCTTGTACTACCACACCTGGGAACTGGCGATTCGATGTGGGGCAGGGCCATGCCCTGCCTTGTCTCCCGCGGCCTGCCCCGCCCCAGCACCCGCGCGCGATCTGCCGCCGTCATCTTCTCGCAGGCATAGCGCAGCATCAGCCGCGGCGCCCCGCTCCATCCCATCAGCAGCCTGACCACTTCGCGTGGCCTTCGCGGATACGTTTCCTTCAGCAGCCAGCCCACACCCTTCTGCACCATATCGTCAGGATCATCGCGCAGCGCGCCCGCAATCGCGAAAATCGCCTCGGTGCCGCGGCCCTGTTTGCCCTCCTGCAGCAGGGATACCGCGGACGCGCGCCTCTTCCAGCGGTTCTTCGACCGCGTCCACGGCGCCAGCCGGTCCTTCAGCGCCGGCTCATTGGCAATGCAGGCGGCGAGCAGCCAGGAGGACACGCCATCGCAATGCGCCCAGTTATGCACGTAGCGGTCGATCCAGCGCTCGAACAGACGGAATTCGGCCGCCCCGCACTGTTTCGCGAATCGCCGGTAGAGGTGGCAAATCAGCGCGCCCTCCTCCATCTTTGCGCCTTCCCACAATAAGGTGCACAGGCGGTTGCGCTCGGCCGCCGGCCATTGCTTGACCACCTGGTAAACCTCGGCGACCACCTTCTGCAGATCCCGCGAACGCACGCCAATGGGGTCCACCGCCTCGCGAAAGAAGTTGCGCACCCCTGCGGCCATCTCCGGCTCCGCCACCGTTTCCAGACGAGCGCGAATGGCAGCGGCCAGCTCCCGCGCGCGCTCGCTCATGGATGGCTCTCGAACCAGCCGATCACCCGGCGCTCGAATTCCTCCGGCACGGCACCCAGCGCGCAGGTATGGCAAGCCCACGGTTGCCACAGCACCACCCGCGGGTTGCGCGCCGCCATCCGCTCCGATTGCACCGGATACACGTTGTCGTCAGCCAGACCGTGGATCAGCAGCACCGGCGTGCGCGTGCCGGCGACGGCGTCTTCAGGAGAAGCCTCATCGAAATCCACGCCGTAACGCCAGCGCGCATACAGAATACCGCTCTCGATCACCCCGAAATAGAGCGGCCGCTTGAGCGCCTCGGGCGTATGGAAATGCTGCGACAAGCGATCGTACGCGATCTCGCGGAAATTCTGGAAGGCGCACTCGGCGACAACGGCGCGGAACCGTGGCTCCAGCGGCAGCGATTCCAGCAGCACCCCGCCGCCCATGCTCTCGCCCAGACCGTACAACCGCGTCGCCGGCGTGTTCGCGAACAGCCAATCGGCCCAGGAGTGCGTGTCCCGCCGTTCCAGCACGCCAAAGGTCTCAATCGCGCCGCCGCTCGACGCATTGCCCCGTTCATCGATGGCCAGAACCCGATAACCGTGCTTGAGCAGCAGCCGGGCATAGCCCAGCTCGCTGAGGCGCGAATCGGCCATGCCATGGAACAGCATCACCGCGCCCACGCCCGCGTGCGCCGGTTCAAAAAGCCACGCGCGCAGCGGAGCGGAATCGAAAGCGCGGATTTGTACGTCGCGAACGCGGGCTCGAAGATCGCTAGCCAAAGCCAGCGCCGGCGCCTGCGAAATGCTCACCCGCTCGGCATGCAGCGCCGCCTCGCAAAGGATGACGCCCGCAACAGCCCACCACACCAGAAGGGCAGCCAGCAGGAGACAAGCAAGTGCGGGCCAGAACCGGACCCGGCGCACAGACCGTACGGTAAGAACCGCTGTGGACATGCCGTGTACCTATTAGATGATACGAACCAGCCCCGAGCCACGTTCGCGCGTCTGTCCGCCCTCTTCTGCGGGAACAGCTAGTGTCGCCGAGCATACTCTGGGCAGCGCTATGATGAAAGAAGAAATATGGCCAGAGAACTAACGGCGCCCCGTGCTGCTGAACAAAGGCGCCGGGAACCAACGCGGAAGTCGGCGTTGGCAGCCGCGGCGGAGGTCGCAGTCATCGCGGACGAATCGGCCGTCCTTGACAGAGTGGTCGAAGTCATCGGGGACAAGGGCGAAGCTATGCGGTGGATGGGAATCCCCGTTCGCGATCTGGACTACGCAACTCCTGTCTCCCTGCTTCACACGCGGAAGGGCCGCAAAGCCGTTCTGGCAACCCTGGACAGACTTGAGCACGGCGTTTTGTGACTTCCTGTTACCGGTTGGCCACGGGCCGGTACGCAAGCAAGAGTGGACTGGGAGCGGCACTTCACGGCGGCCGGTGGAATCCGCCCGGGGTGGAAGTGATCTATGCTTCGGCATCGGTTTCCCTGGCGGCGCTTGAAGTGCTCGTCCATTACTCCGTGCTGCCTCGCGACTTTGTCTTAACCGAGATCCAGATACCGGGTCCCGTTCGAATCGAACGGTGGATGCTGCGAGCCTGCCGATAGAGTGGCAGTCACTGACACCCGTGCCGGCCACCCAGGAATTTGGACGCCGATGGGCCGCCGGCATGCGATCGGTCATACTCTCCGTCCCGTCGAGCATCCTGCCGATGGAGCGGAACTACGTTATCAACCCCCTCCATTCAGACTTCAAGCGGCTCCGGTTTCATCGCGCAAAGCCGTTTCGATTCGATCCGCGTCTCAGATGACGGCAAGGCTCAACCCGCCCCGCCCTTCGCCGCCACCTTCTCAATCCGCACCCGCGCGATCCGGTTCCCACTCATCCGCGTGATCGCAAACTTCCGCCCCCCATACTCCACCGCATCGCCTTCCTTCGGAATATCGCCCATGCGGAACAGCAAAAAACCGGCCAGCGTCTCGAATCCCGCGTCGGCCGGCAACTCAATCTGATACTGCGTATCCAGATCGCGAATCAACGTCGTCCCGTCCAGATCCAGCACCGGCGCTTCCAGCCGCGGCGCGGGCCGTTTCACGTCGTGTTCGTCGCCAATCTCCCCGAACACCTGTTCCAGCACGTCCTCCAGCGTCACCAGGCCGGAAATAGTGCCGAACTCATCCACCACCATGGCCATGTGCGTGTGCGTCTTCCGGAACTCGTCCACCAGTTCGTTGAGCGGTTTCGTCTCCGGCGCCACCAGGTGTTTGCGCACCATGCTGCGCAGGTGGAACGCCTTCGGTTCCCGCCTTTTCTCCAGCGCCAGCCGCTGTTGTTCCAGAACGCCCAGCAGGTCCTTGATATGAACGAATCCGACAATATGCTCCGGCCGGCCTTCATACACCGGGACGCGCGAATACTTCTCCACGCGCATAATCCGCAGCACCTGGTCGAGCGTGGCCTCGGCCGACACCGACGCAATGGCATTCCGCGGGGTCATGATCTCGCGCACGCTGTAATTTTGCAGATCCAGCAGGCTCTGAATCGCGTCTTCCTCGAACTGCGGCAGGTGCCCCGCTTCGTGGCTCAGGCTGACGATCAGCTTCAGCTCTTCCACGGAATGCACGCCGCCGCCGGAACCGCGCAGCCCCAGCGCGCGGGAGAGCGTCATGGCCGAGCGCTCGATCACATACACGAACGGCTGGCTGACGCGGAACACCAGCAGCAACACCGGCGCCACCAGCAGAGCCAGCCGGTCGGCCTTCTCGATGGCCAGGTTCTTGGGCACCACCTCGCCAATCACCACGTGCGCCCAGGTCATCAGCACGAAGGCCAGCGCGAAACTTGCGACATGCAGATACGGCGCGGCCACCGTCCTGGCCAGCGGTCCCAGCAAACGGGTCAGAATGGCGTCGAAGGTCGGCTCGCCCGCCCAGCCCAGCGCCAGCGACGCGAGGGTCACGCCTATTTGCGTCACCGAGAGCAGGCGTTCCGGGCTGGCCAGCAGGCTCAAGGCCGCCTGCGCCCCGGTGACGCCTTTTTCGGCCATGGCCCGCAAACGGCTCCTCCGCACCGAAACCAGCGCAACCTCCGCCGCGGCAAAAAAGCCATTTACGGCGATGATGGCGGCGAGAATGAGGAGGCGATAAACCATCGGCTGATAGAATCAAACCGGTGGCCTCCGGCAGATTCCTGCGAACGATTAATCTGAGCATAGCGGTTTTGCTCGTCGCGCTCGCGGTGGTCGTATGGTGGGTTGCCTGGCGGCCGCTCCCGCAAACATCGGGCGCAATCTCCCTCCCCATTGGCGGCGAAGCCACCATCGCGCGCGATCGTTTCGACGTCCCCCACATCACCGCCGCCTCCATTGAGGACGCCATGGTGCTGCAGGGCTTCGTCACCGCGCAGGATCGCATGTGGCAAATGGACGCCCTGCGCCGTCTCGCCGGCGGCGAACTGGCGGAGATCGTGGGACCGGTGGCCCTCGATGCCGACCGCGAAGCCCGCCGTCTGCGCATTCACCGCGTGGCCGAAGAACAATACCGCACCCTTCCGCCGGCCGATCGCGCACTGCTGGCAGCCTACGCCCGCGGCGTAAATTACTACATCGACACGTACCGCGGCCGCTACCCGCTCGAGTTCACGCTGCTGCGCTACGATCCGCGCCCGTGGAGCCCCGTGGATTGCATGCTCGCCGGCCTGCAAATGTATCGCATCCTCACCGAGAGCTGGAAGAACGACGTGCGCAAGTTTGGAATGCTGGAAGGCGGCGACCCCGCCAAAGTGAACGCCCTCTTCCCTGCCCGCTCCGGCCGCGAAGGCCAGCCCGGCTCCAACGCCTGGGCCCTCTCCGGCGCGCATACCGCCAGCGGCAAACCCATTCTCGAAAACGATCCGCACCTCGAATTCAGCTCGCCCTCCGCCTGGTACATGATCCACTTGAAAGCCCCCGGCCTGAACGTCATCGGCGTCTCCCTGCCGGGCATGCCCTCGGTCATCGTCGGACATAATGAGCGCATCGCGTGGGGCGTCACCAACCTCCAGTTCGACGTGCAGGATCTGTACGACGAAAAGCTGGACCCGCGCACCGGCCGGTATCTCTACAACGGCCACGTGGAGCAGGCGCAGGCCGACCGCGAGTTCATTCGCGTCAAGGGCGCCCCCACCGACGAGCTGCTGGTGTGGGTGACGCGTCACGGCCCGGTGATCTACGGCGAGGGCTCGCACTACTACGCGCTGCGCTGGACTCTGGCCGATGTCCCGTTCCAGTTTCCCTTCCTCGACATCGACCGCGCCGCCAACTGGACCGATTTCACCACCGCGCTCGCCCGCTTCCCCGGCCCCGGACAAAACTTCGTCTACGCCGACGTCGACGGCAACATCGGCTACCACGCCACCGGCCGGCTGCCCATCCGCGCGAATTTCGACGGAACCATCCCCGTGGACGGCAGCTCCGGCCAGTTCGAATGGCAGGGCTTCATCCCTTTCGACAACCTTCCCTCCGTCTTCAACCCAGCCCGGGGCCGCATCGTCACCGCGAATCAAAACCCGTTCCCGGTGAAGTACGATTACCCGGTCAATGGCGCATTCGCCGCCGAATACCGCAGCAATCAGATCCGCGATCTCCTGTCCGCCCGCGAGCATTGGAAACCGGAGGACATGCTGACGGTGGAGAAAGACGTGTACTCGGGTTTCGAGAACTTCCTGGCGCGCCAGGTGGTAGCCGCGTACGATCGCAAACGGCCCGCCGGCGCCCCTCTGGCCGAAGCGGTCTCCGTCCTGCGGGGCTGGAACGGGCAGATGGAGATTCCACTCGCCGCGCCCATGCTCGCGCGCCTGGTGTACGAGCACGTGAGCGACGCCTTCGCGCAAAGCGCCTCGCCCAACCGGTGGGAACTCTACAGTTACTTCATCACGCCGTCGGTGATTCAGACGCTGCTGGAATCCGGCGCGAAAGGCTGGTTCGCGGACAAGGACGCCATGCTGCTGCACGCGCTGAGCCAGGCCATCGAAGACGGCGCGCGCGAGCAGGGCAGCCGGGTGAGCGGCTGGAACTACGGCGAATTCAACGCCCTCACGGTGGAGCAGCCGGTGGACACCAAAATCCCGCTATTGGGCCGCTATTTCAATATCGGCCCCATCAAGATGAGCGGCAGCCCCGAAACCGTGAAGCAAATTCGCAACCGCATCGGCCCATCCATGCACTTTGTGGCGGATCTCTCGAACTGGGACAATTCTCAAAACAACATCACGCTGGGCGAGAGCGGCAATATTCTCTCCAGGCACTACTCCGACCAGTGGGACACCTACTACTATGGCCACAGCCTCCCCATGCAGTTCACGCATGTCGACGCGAAGGAAGTGCTGCGGGTGAGGCCGGAAAGATAAAACCGCGACAACAGCTCGCGATTAACGCCCTAAACAGGGATAGAGAGACGGACTTTAGCCTACGCCCACCAAACCGAAACTGTCATAGAATGTGAGCAATGTCGAGGATTGCCGCGCTGTTATTGGGGCTGTTTTTCCTGAGCTTTGGGCGGGCTGGCGCCGAGGCTCCGGAGGCGTGTGGCGTATCATTTCCGCGCCCGGTCAATGATCGCGCCAACATATTCTCGGCCGCCCAGGAGGTGGACCTCGGCGACGCCATCGCCGAATCCGCGCTCCTCGATCTGCGGGTGCTTGCAGAAAACGACCCTACCCTGCAACGTATAGCGAAACGGCTGGCCGCAAGCGCTCCTCTGCCCGGCCTCCGCATACGCACGTTCATCGTGGAAATGCCGCAGGCAAGCGCGCTGGTGACGCCTGGAGGCCGTATATATGTTTCGCGCGCACTCATTCAGCTAACGCAAAACGAAGATGAATTGGCCGGGATCGTGGCTCACGAGTTCGGCCATTTATTCGCGCACCAATATGCGATTCGCACGTCCCGCTTGATGAAATCCACCATGGGAGTAACAAAGGTCGGGGACCGCCGGGACATATTCGACCAATACCACCGGCTGATAGAGCGCCTGTGGACGAAGCCGCGAGCGGCCAGCCCCTACGATCTTACCAATCCCGATCCAATAGATAGAGCAGCGGAGTTCGAGGCCGACCGGCTTGGCCTGCAGATCCAGGCCGCGGCCGGTTACGATCCCATGGCGCCCATCCGCGCTTTCGACCGCCTGGCGGAAACCAGGGGCAAGACCGGCAACTTCTTCTCCAACTTCTTCAACTTCACTCCGGATGAAGAGCGGCTGGGCCGGATGTTGAAGAATATGCCCACCGCCTGTCGGCCCGCGTCGGCCCATGACAACGGCGAATTCCTTCGGTGGCGCGAGCGGGTCCTGAATGCTACAAAGATCTCCTTCTCGGAAGAGCTGGACGGCGCCTTGTCGCGGCGGACGCTCACGCCAGGTTTGGCGGGTGACTTGCGCCAGCTTCGCTTCGGTGCCGACGGACGTTACGTTCTTGCGCAGGACGATTCCGGGGTCAGCGTATTCTCTGTACAACCGTTGGCCGCGCTGTTTCGTGTGGCCGCGGAGGACGCCAGCCGCGCCGAATTCACGCCGGACGGACGGGACATTGTCTTCGTTCGCTCTGGCACCCACCTGGAACGTTGGAGCGTCGCCGATCATACTCGCCTTGGGTTCACGGAAATCCCCCTGCGCGAAGCCTCGATCGCTGAGAATCTGTCGCCCGACGGACGCTTTCTCCTGGATCTCGACCCGGAGTGGACGCTGCGCCTTATCGACGCTTCCTCGGGGGCGCCCATCCTCGAAAGGAAACCCTTCGGGGCCTCCTGGGTAGATGAACAACTGGCCGATCTGGCTTACAAATACCTGGATTGGAGCGGCTTCAGCGCCCCCTTTGGAGAACCCCTGGAGGAATACCTGGAAGAAAGCGCGTCAGTGACACCGGCGTTCCCTCGTACAATCAGCCTTCCGGCCCTGCAGGCGTCCATGCTCGATTTTCCGCCTGACTACCAATCCTTCCTGCAAGCGTCGAGGCAGTTCAACGCGACGGAACTGTCGCTGGATCAGAACCTGTTGGAGCAGGCGGCCATCGATTTTTCGCCCGACGGACGCTTCTTCCTTGCGGCGCCCGAAAGGTACCCCGGGGGCGTGCTTGCATGGGATCTCCAGAAGAACTCGACCGTACCCGTTGGCGGCCTGCTAAGGAAGCTGAACGGATACCCCTTTTACCATTTCACGTTCATGGCGGACGACCGTGTACTGGTCTCTCCGAAGCTGCGCGCCGAAAAGAGCGGCCCGGAGGTGACCGCGAGCCTGGTCGCCTTCCCTTCGGGCAAGCTGATCGCTGAGATGAAACTGCCCGCGGGAAGCGTCGCGAGCGGCGCAGAAAGTAGCCTGGTCATCATTCGGCCTTCGCCTCCCAGCCTTGGTTTGACTGCGCCTGGCTTTCAGCCCAGGCCGCCGGCTCCGGCCTCTATCGTCGACCTCGGCACCGGCGAGAAGCTCTCAAGCGCCAGCCACGGGTTCGACGCATTTGCCGGTCGCTACATTGAAGACAACGCCGAGGGGGAGATAGAGTTGCACGCACGAGCCGATAAGAGGCTTTTGGCTTCGGTGCCGATAAGCGGAGCGGAACTGGGCGGCCTTAGAGCCGTCGCGGTATCCGCCGGCCTCTCCCGGCTGCTGATTTCGTCGGAATCGCACGCGGCGGTCTGGAACTTGAACACCGGCGAGGCCCTCATGCAGTTCGGACCTGTGAACGGCGGCGTCGTCGACTCTCGTGGGCACCTGCTTCTGGATGTTCCCGGCACGGCGAACCAGAAACGCCGGATGGTCGATTTGGACCCGGAGAGTCACAAGGTCGAGCCTGGGCCCGAGGTCACCGCCACGCTGGCGAAGCAGGTGGGCCCCTACCTGGTTGTCGTGAGAACGAAGGAGGGCTGGGCCCCAACGTTCGCCCTGGAAACGGAAACATACCAGAACATTATTTTCGACGTGCTTGATGCCAGAACCATGCGGACGACCTGGTCCCGGAAATTCCCGAATCAGGCGCCGTGGTTTTTCGCTGAGCCCAGCGGGCGATACTGTCTGCTCATCTGGCCTGGGAGTAGTGACCGGGTGCAGCACGATCCGGAACTGAGGAGACGCCTGGCGGAACTGGACAAAAACACCTATACGCCACGCCCGCTTTGCGATTTTCCATCGGTTGCATGGAGGAACGGGCCGCGGCCGACTTACCTGCTCAAACTCGCCGAGATCGTCGACATGGCTACGGGAGAATCCGTGGGCCATGTTCTGTTTGATCCCGGCGACCCGTGCATGCGCATTCAAAAAGCTTTTCCGCTGGGCCGTGCCATCGCCATCGAGGACCAACACAACCGGGTAGTCACCTACGATGCGGACAGCGATCAGCCTCGCGCTCGCGTTTTCGGGCATCTCCTGGCCGCCGACCCCGTTCGAGCGCGAATCGCCGTGGGTAAAGAGGCTGGACGCGTGGTGGTCTATGACGCCCTGACTGGCGACCAAAAGGACGAATTCCGATTTCCAGCGCCGGTCGCCTTTATACGGTTTAGCGGCGACGGGCTCACTCTCTTAGCCGTTACAGTGGAGCAGGAGGCGATCCGGCTGCCTGTAGACTAAGCCTTCCCGACTTCATCCGTGCCCCCTTTCCGGCCACTACTCCGTCCAGTGGGACACCCACTACTAAGGCCACAGCCTGTCAATGCAGTTCACGCACGTCTATGCGAAGGACGCGCTCCGGGTGACGCCGGAAAGATAGCACTGGGTCCTATACAATAGGACTGGAGTGGCGTGCGAGTTTTCAAGTCCCGATGGTTTCAACGCTTTGCGCGGAAGGAAGGGATCTCAGACGCTGTGTTGCGCGACGCGGTTGTCCGGGCAGATCAAGGCCAGATCGATGCGGACCTTGGTTGCGACGTCATTAAACAGCGAATTGCCAGGCCTGGCCAGGGGAAATCGAAAGGGTACCGGACGATCATCTTCTTCCGGCGCGGTGCCAGGGCATTCTTCGTGTATGGGTTCGCCAAGAGCCGACGGGCGAACATCAATGTCGATGAGCAGGAACAATTCAAGGAAGCCGCAAAGCTTGTCCTGGCGTTGACCGGGACACAGCTCGAGGTGCGGTTGAAGAAAGGCGATTTTGTAGAGGTGAAAAGCGAATGAGCAGGAAATATCGAAGCGACGCTATGGCGGCGATCCATGAAATGATCGAGGACCTGCACAAGGGCGGGGTCGTCGACAAACAGACCATGCGACGGTTCGACGGGGCCTGCCTAACGCCCATCCGGCCATTGAAGCCTGAAGAGATCAAGGCCATCCGCGAACGAGAACACGTCAGCCAAACCGTCTTCGCCAACTACCTGAACGTGACCAGCAGCCTGGTCAGCAAGTGGGAGCGCGGCGAAAAGCGGCCTTCCGGGGCCTCCCTCAAGCTCCTATCGCTTGTCGAGAAGAGCGGGCTTTCTGCCGTGGCCTAGGCGTCGGGATTCTTGAGTGTTCAGCTGCGGTGTCACACAAGGAGGCATTGTTTGAAGAAACAAACGCCGTTGGACTGGACTCATCTGCCGGAGGGGACGGAGACCATCAGCCTCTGGAGGAGCCTCCACGACGGGGAACTCCGTGCGATTCGTTCGAGCCTGCTTGACCGCACGGTGCGCTTGGAGTTCAGCGTGGATTACGTCGTCACGTTTCACAACCTCGCGGAGGGATTGACTTTCATACTGCTGTTGGAGGGTGTCAAGTCCGTTCGAGTCGTTAAGTGGATTCCATGGCCTGGCGATTCTTCCGCACCTGAGGGAGCACCCGCCAAGGAACAACAAAGGCTTGTTGAAGAGTATCACGCCAAGTGGCGTCAAGAATCCGAATCGTGGAACGCATTCGAGGGCCGCGAGTGCAAGCGGTGATTTCGAAATCTCGGATGCGACTCTCGCAATCGGAGCCGATGGAAATGGAATCGCGCTCAAGTTAGTAGTGATGGAGGAAAACTCTTATTGCGGACTCGTCTTCGCCGCCGAAAGGCTCGATGTCTCGTGGAACGACGGAGGACCCTTGGGTCTGGCGGAGTTTCAACGGCTCGGAAACGAATATTGGCAAGCGTTCGCCAACCGGCGGATTGACGGCAATCAGTAAGAAATTCGCTTACCGTGCCGCCAGCAAAGCCCGCAAATGCCGCGCCCGCTCCGGCGAGCGCAACTGCCGCAGCGCCTTGGCCTCAATCTGCCGGATGCGCTCCCGCGTAACGTCGAACTCCTGGCCGATCTCCTCCAGCGTATGCTCGCGCTCGCAGCCGATGCCGAACCGCAGCCGGATCACCTTCTCCTCCTTCGGAGAAAGCGTCTTCAGGATGTTCGCGGTCTCGTCGCGCACGTTGGAATCGATCACGGCGTCCACCGGCGACCCCACCCAGCGATCCTCAATCAGGTCGCCCAGCGCGGATTCGCCGTCGCGGCCCACCGGCGTTTCCAGCGAAACCGGGTCGCGCGAAATGGTCTTCAGCTTCTGGACCTTCTCCACCGGAATGTCCATGCGCCGGCCAATTTCCTCGTTCGTCGGAGCCCGGCCCATTTCCTTCTCCAGCTCGCGCGTGGCCCGAAGGAACTTGTTCATGCTCTCGTTCATGTGAACGGGAATGCGGATGGTCCGCGACTGGTCCGCGATCGCGCGCGTGATCGCCTGGCGGATCCACCACGTCGCGTAGGTCGAGAACTTGTAGCCGCGCCGGTATTCGAACTTGTCGGCCGCGCGCATCAGGCCGATATTGCCTTCCTGAATCAGATCCAGCAGGTGCAGCCCGCGGTTGACGTACTTCTTGGCCACGGAAACCACCAGGCGAAGGTTGGCCTCCACCAGGTCTTTCTTGGCGCGCTCGGCTTCGGCTTCACCGTGCCGGATCACCGCCAGGCTGTGCCGCAGCGCGGACAGCGTCGCGTTGGCGGCCGCTTCGCGCTTGCGAATCTCCCGCTTGATCTCGCGAATGCGGTTCTGATTGGCCTGCGTGGGGCGGTCTTCCAGCTTGCGCATCTCGTGTTCGAGATGCGACATCTCCTCCGCCACATGTTCGATTTCACGCGCGAACACGCGCCACTTGGGAAGCTGCCACGGAATCCGCCGGATCGCCTGTGAAATCTCCACTGCGGCGCGCATCACTTTCCCCTGCCAGCGGCGCCGGATTTTTTTGTTGCTCAACGCCACCGCGTTCATCTTCTCGGTGAGCTGGAGCTGCTTCTTGTGCATCGCCAGAAGCGCCGCGAACAGCTCGTGCACTTCCGCCTGACGCTTGGCCTGGGCCGCGCTGCCCTCCTCCACGTCGCCCAGGTCCACGTGATCTTCGATATCCTCGCCCCGCTTGACGTTTTCGGCGATTTCGAGAATCATGCGCTGCACCAAAGCCGACCGGCTGATGGCCTTCTGCATGCGCAACTTGCCGCGTTCCATGCGGCGCGCCAGGTTGACTTCGCCTTCGCGAGTCAGCAGCGGAACCGCGCCCATTTCGCGCAGATACACCCGTACCGGGTCGTCCGTGTAAATGGACTCTTCCGGCGCCTGGGCCGCAAACTCCTCACCTTCGGGGGCCTCTTCGGCGTGGAAGAAATGCCCTTCCTCATCGAAAGGGATGTTCAGACCCTCGTGGTTTTCTGCTAGGAAGTGATCCTCGAATTGATCCACTAAAACTCACCTCACCTGACGGGGGAAAAGGACCGCACCAGGCCGTCCGCAGTTGTTGTATATGTTATAGTTCCGAGGCACACTGCCTCGCCGTTCTGGGAGCCCTCACGCCGACGGCCGGTCTGGTAGATTATATCACCGCTGGCCAATGAAGTTAAGTGCCTATTTACAAGATGTTTCGGAAGTGTTTTGGTTACAAGGGAATGCCCTGGTTCCACCCGCTCGTGGTGCTCCCCGTCCAGCGCCAACCGCATAATCCCTCGGCCACTTGTTAGATGCGCGTCAGGGCTTCTTTTGATGCACCAGGTTTCGTAGCTCATTGAAAAACGTCTCAACATCCTGAAAGTCCCGGTAGACCGAGGCGAATCTCACATAAGCAATCTTGTCCAGATTCGCCAGCCGCCCCATCAGGATCTCTCCTATCTGCGTAGTAGACAGTTCCCGGTCGGCGTTGTCGACGAGTTTCGCTTCCACCTCGTCAACAAGCTCGGCCAGTCTGGCCATACTTACAGGACGTTTCTCGCAGGCCTTTAGTAGCCCGGCCAGGACTTTCTGCCGGTCGAATTTCTCCCGCCGGCCATCCTTCTTCACCACCATGTAAGGGATTTCGTCGGTGCGCTCATAGGTGGTGAAGCGCCGTTCGCAACTCAGGCACTGGCGCCGCCGCCGGATGACATCGCCTTCGCGGCTCTCCCGCGAGTCGATGACGCGATCCTCCCGGAAACCGCAGAACGGGCAAATCATAGCTGTGCATCCGCTGGCAAATGTCTGAATTTGCCCCAGTTAACTCCTTCGTGCAGAGCCAGGCCGAGCCCGATGGGAACCACCGAAAGAAAGCTGACCGCCCAGATGAGAATGGCCAGACCGCTGGCCGGCTCCAGCCTCATGCCGAAGATTTCGGTCAGCGCCAGCACCGCCGCCACCTGCACTCCTCCCCCAATGCCCGGAATCTGCAGGATGCTCCCAAACGCGACCACCCCCAGGAAAATGGAGATTTCGGCCACGCTGTAGCCGGAGGTCGGCGGATACGCGCGAAACAAACAATAGTAGCACCCCAGAATCAGCGCCCATTCGAGAACGGTGTACAGGGCGATCGGAACTATATATGTAGTTTTCGACGTGGATTGCATGCCATCGAGGAATGCTCCGAACAGATGTTCAACCCGCGGCCGGAAGCGTTCCGGAAGCATCCGGCTGAGCCAGGCTACCCACCTCCGCGCGACGTGTGAATATCGCCCGAAGCCCACCAGAAGCACGATGCAGATTCCGGCAATGCTACCCACCACCCAGCCGCCCGTCCGGAACAGCAAAGCCAGGCCGGGCTTGAGGGGCAAGGTGGCCCAGGGAACTCTGGCCAGTGCGAATCCGAAGATCGCCAGCACCATCAGCAGATCGTAGATGCGCTCCAACACCCAGGCGGCCACCTGCGAGGGGAACGGCACTCGTTCTTTCTGGGCAATCAGATAGGGACGGACCAGTTCGCCGGCGCGCCCCAGCAGAACGATGGCGGTGAAGCCGATGATGGTGGCCGACAGGATCCGGGCAATGTTCGCTTGCGGCTGGATGGGCCGCAACATCACCTCCCAGCGCAGGGCCCGGCCATAGTAAGTCGAGAGGATCAGGATGATCGATAGAGTAAGCCAGAACACATCCAGCCCGTGAAACGCTTTGGCGAATTCATCCCATTGAAAGCGGCTGCCCCGCCACCGCCACAAAACGACGCCGGCAATGACCACGGCCACGGCGAGCGCCATCCCGAGCCGGCGATTCCTGCGAGAGGATGCTATGACCGCCTCCCCGTAGCCACGTGGGGCAGGGCCATGCCCTGCCGCCACTGGGACCCACATGCCACCGGTGGCCGGATGCCACTGGCCCGGCTTGGCATGGCGCTCGCCGATTGGCCGTTCTGCGGGGTGGGTGCGGCGTATAGAATGGTAAGTCCTGGAAGACAGTAAAGTTGTTTTCAGCGAACTTCTTATGATAGTTCCTCGTTGTAATGAGTGGAAGCGGAAATCGGGAGCTCCGGCGGTCCGCCGCCGGGCCCGTTGCGCTGCCAACGAGGAGCATAGCCCCAATGGCGATGGTTGCACAACTCGCGGCGCCCCAGGCGAAATGGACCTGGGCTCCCCCCTGTGCGGCCACGAACGGGAACGGTCGTAACGGCGTGGACGGCGATGCGCAACTCGTGGAGCGGTGCCTGAGCGGGGACGAGACCGCCTGGGAAGACCTGGTTCGCCTGCACACCCGCCGCGTCTATGCCATCTGCTACCGTTTCACCGGACGCGACGCGGAGTCGCAGGATCTCTCCCAGGAAGTGTTCCTGCGCATTTTCCGCAACCTCCGCAGTTTCCGTTCCGGCGAAGGGTCGTTCGTGGTGTGGCTGACCCGCCTCACCAGAAATCTGCTGATCGATAACTACCGCCGCACGCGATCCGAGCGGTCCACCGATTCCATCGAAGAGCAGCTCCCCATGCTCGAGGAGAAAACGGTGTCGCTGGGTCATGCCGATAGCGTGCTGGCCGGGCGCGAAGCGAGCGAAGTGTTGCAGGGAGCGCTGCGCCGGTTATCGCCGGAGTTGCGCGAGACGGTGATTCTGCGTGACCTGGAAGAGATGGAGTACCGGGAGATCGCGCAGGTTTTGAACGTGCCCGAGGGAACCGTGAAATCGCGTTTGAACCGCGGGCGCGCCGAACTGGCCAGAGTGTTGAAGCGGCAGAAGGTGGGCATATGAACTGCGCCGATTTCGAAATCCTTCTGTGCGACTATCTCGACGGCACGCTCGATCAGCAGCGTAGGCAGGATCTGGAGCGGCACATGGAGGCCTGCCCCCTCTGCGCCGAACTGGCCGCCGATGTGCGCGGCGCGGTCAGCCTGGTGGACCGGGCGGCGGCAGTGGAGCCTCCGGCGGAGTTGCTAACGCGGATTCTGCATGTCATTCCCGGCAACAATGCCGCCGGAAAGCGGCCCTGGTGGCGGCGGCGCTGGATCGAGCCGATTCTGCAGCCGCGTTATGCCATGGGCATGGCCATGACGGTGCTTTCCTTCTCCATGCTGGCGCGTTTTGCCGGCATCGAGCCGCGGCAGTTGAAGCCGTCGGATCTGGACCCCGTCAAAATCTGGCTGGCGGTGGACGACCGGGCGCACCGCGCCTGGGACAGGACGGTGAAATATTACGAGAACCTGAAGCTGGTCATCGAGATTCAAGGCCGGCTCAAAGAGTGGACCGAACAGGATACCGGCGCGACGGCGCAAAAAGCGGACGCAATGGGAAATCAGACGAAGGGCGCCTCGGGCAGCGTTGGCTCGGGGCAGAGTGAACGAAAATGAATTGCGCAGTCCATACCGAAACTGAGGCGACAGGATATTGTCGCGCGTGCGGGAAGCCGCTTTGCCCGGCGTGCCAGCATACGGCCCAGGGAACGCTCTATTGCGCCGAACACGCGCCGGCGGAGGCCGTAGCGGGCGCCCCGGCTGGTCCGGATACGCCGCCACCGCCGCCTCCCCGGCCGCCGGAGTGGTCCCCGTATAGCGCCCCGGCCCCTCCCCCGCTGCCGCCGGAAGGAGCGCCCTCGCCAGGGCTGGCCTTCGTCCTCGGCCTGATTCCGGGAGTGGGCGCCATTTACAACAGCCAGTACGTGAAGGGTCTGGTGCACGTGGTGGTTTTCGGAATGATCATCAGCATTCTGAACTCCGACGCGGCCCCGGGGTTCACGCCGCTGTTCGCTTTCATGATTCCCGCGTGGGTCCTCTACCAGGCCTTTGAGGCGTACCACACCGCGAAACGCCGGCTCTACGGCCACAGCGTGGATGAGTTCTCGGGTCTGGTGCCGCGCCGCAAGAACGGCTTTCCCGCCGGCCCGGTGCTGTTGATGGCCATCGGGGTGTTATTCCTCTTGAACACCATGGATTTGTTGCGCATCAGCCAGATTGTGCGCTACTGGCCGCTGCTGTTGATCGCGCTGGGCGCCTATCTGCTCTATGAGCGGCTGATGCCGGCCGGCAAGGCCAGCGAATCGGAGGAACGGAAATGACCCCTCGCTCTTCCGTGCCAGGACACGCGGCGCCAGCCGCGTTTTCGCGGAGCCTGCCCTTGGGAGGAACGGAAATGACCCCTCGCCGTTCCGTGCGGGGACACGCGGCGCCAGCCGCGTTTTTGCGGAGCCTGCCCTTGGGAGGAACGGTAATGACCCCTCGTTGTTCCGTGCCGGGACACGCGGCGCCAGCCGCGTTTTCGCAGAGCCCGCCCTCGGTGGGGCGGCCGTCGGAGGAACGGAAATGACCTATTACGGCGGAGTCTCCGTGATGCAGGCGGTTCGCGGGCCGCTGCTGCTGATTACGCTGGGCATTCTCCTGGCGGTGGATCACCTCGGTCCGTTCCCGTTCTGGCGCACGTGGCCGGTTCTGATCATCGTGTTTGGTCTGTTGAAGCTGCTGGAGCGGGCGGTGCGGCCGGAAGATCCGGCGAACCCGCAGCATCCGGCCGGAGGCGCGTCATGAGGCGAGGTTCGGTAGTTGGTCCGCTCATATTGATTGCCATCGGCGCGCTGTTTCTCACCCGCAGCCTCCTGCCGCAGATCCCCCTCTGGGACCTGCTGGCCACCTGGTGGCCGTTCCTGTTGATTGGCTGGGGCGCGTTGCGGCTGGTGGAGATCGCGGTGCAAGCGGCGGGCGCCCGGCCGCTTTCTTCTAATGGCATCTCCGGAGGCGAGTGGGTGCTGGTCGTGTTCATCTGCATTATCGGCTCCACGGCCTGGGCGGCGCACCGGCATAGCTGGTGGTCCGGCGGACCCTGGCGCGGCATTGTCGCCGACATGGGCGAGAACTACGATTACGGCCTCAACCCGGCGGCCGCAACCGCCGGAAAGACGCCGCGAGTAGTGATTGAAGCGTTCCGCGGCAACGCCCGCATCACCGGCGGCGACGATGTAGCGGTGAAGGTGGATGGCCGGAAGTCCGTTCGCTCGCTGTCGCAGAAGGAAGCCGACGACGCCAACAAAGAGACGCCCCTGGAACTGCTGAACAACAACGGGCAGATTATCGTGCGCACGAATCAGGATAAGGCCAACGGCCGCCTGAGGGTAAGCGAAGATCTGGAGATTTCCGTCCCCAAAGGCGCCACCATCGAAGCGCACGGTCTCTACGGCGACTTCGACATTACCAGCGTCAACGGCAGCATCGACATCACCAGCGACAACGCGGGCGTGCGTTTGCAGGACATCGGCGGCGACGTGCGGGTTCAACTGGACCGCAGCGACGTGGTGCGCGCCGTCGGCGTGAAAGGGAAAGTGGAGCTGCGCGCTTCGCGCGGCGACGACGTGGAGCTGGATAATATCGACGGCACGGTGACCGCCAGCGGCACCTGGTCCGGCGAGGTGGAACTGCGAAACCTGGCCCAGGCGGTGAAGTTCGCCGGCTCCAACTTTGAGTTCGAGGCCGCGAAGATCCCCGGGCAGGTCCGTTTGTCGGGAAGCGACCTTACCGGCAACACCGTGGTGGGGCCCATTCGCGTAAGCGCGCAGGCGCGGGATATCCAGTTGACCGATTTCACCCAGGGTCTCGACCTGGACGTGGATCGCGGAGACGTGGAGCTGCGTCCTTCCAAAGCCGGCGTGCCCAAGATGGAAGTGCGGGTGCGCAGCGGCGATGTCGACCTGGCCCTGCCCCCGCAGGCAAAGTTCGACCTCAAGGCCAGCACGGATCGGGGCGAGCTGCGCAACGAGTTTGGCTCACCGCTGGAGGTGCATGAGACCGAGGGCGGCGACAGCGGCTCCATCGCCGGGGTTGTTGGCAGCGGGCCCGAAGTGCACATCACCACCGATCGCGGCACCGTGACCGTCCGCAAAGCCGGCGCCGACGACAAGGCCACGGCGACCAGCGACGCGCCGGACGCCAAGCCGGTAGAGAACTAGTGGGCTATCGCAGTGGCGCAGGGCCATGCCCCGCGAGCGCATGATCTACTTGCGCGGGGGCATCACGTACAGATAAATGGCGTGCTTGCGGCCGTTGCCGAACGGGTCGTCCTCTTCGATCTTGTTGTACTTCCAGCCGGGAACCTTGAAGCTGTAAGAGACCACCCGCGTTCCGGGCTTTAGGGACTTTTCCAGCTTGGGACGCAGCAGGTCGTTGCTGCCGGTCAGCAAGTACATGGTAACCACGTCCGCGCCGCTCAGATCGGCGTCCCGAATGTCGCCCTGGATCACCCGCGCATGGTTTTGCAGGCCCATCCGGGCAATCCGCTCCGAAGAACTGCGCGCGATCTCGGGTGAAAGCTCTATCCCCACCGCCCGCGCGTGGAACTGCTGCACGGCGGTGATCAGAACCCGGCCATCACCGCTGCCCAGATCGTAAACCGTGTCGCCCGGCTGTACCGTGGCCAGCTCCAGCATGTGCTCCACAATGATCTGCGGCGAAGGGATATAGGGCGCCAGGGAATTCGCGTAGGGCGAGTTCTGGGCAAGAACCGCACCGCTCCCCCCGAGCAGTACTATGGCCGAGACGAAACTATAGAAGACCCTCATGCTATTGACTAGAGATGGACGCAGTCGCTTTTTCGTTCCTTGATTTTACGATTTGAGAACACATTTCGTTGACAGCGTACCAAAGATCGCGGGGGCGCGTGACCGTGTACTCAATCCCGTGGAAGTAACGCACCGCCCGGCCAATGGCGTCTCTCCACGGCACCTGCTCCGGAGTGGAGTTGTAATTGATGTAGAACATCGGAAAATCCACCGTACCGACGTCACGCAGAGTCTCCGTGGGTACGTTCTGGTCCAGCATCACCTTGGGGCCGGCGAAAATGAGGGCATCCGGGTGATTCCGGGCATCTCCCACCTCCACGCGGATGAGGTTGCTCAGGAAACCGGTGTCGCTGTGCTTGTCGCCGAGTTGCTGCAGGTTGACGGTTCCCAGCTTCAGCGCGGCCAGAGCCGCCCCCAGAGCCGGGAAATCGATCTTGTCGGCGTCCTCCTGCCGGTACATGACGCGCTGCTCCTGCATGTTGAAGGCTACCAGTGAAAACCGGCCAAAGTGCGGGTCCCGGGAGATGGTGCGCAGAATGGAGACCAGCGCGCTGGTGTCCACCTCATGCAGCGCGGGAGCAAGCGGGTCTTCCGGGGCGAAGTTGAGCAGCACCCGGACATTCAGGGGCGCCTGGTTGCGGGCTCGCTGGACCGGCGGCTCCTCCTGAAACTGCTCGCCTTCGGACCGCTGCACATCGTTCGGCGGCATGGTCAGGGCCACGTCGCGGTCGCGCGCCTGCAACGCCGCATCGGTGTCCCAGCTGATGGCGCAGACGCGCTCGGCGCGGTCTCGCATGAGCCAGTCCACGTGGTAGGCGCCTTCACCGACGTCGAACGCTCCGGAGAGCGCGGCGCTGCCGTGAGCGTCCTCGGCGATAAACGGCACCCGCACCTTTTGTTCGAAGTACACCGGCTCGTTCTTGCGCGCGGCCGGAATCACGCGGAATACGATGGTCAGGTCGTTATCGGTGCCGGCCAGCTCGTCGAGCGGCACCACCACGTCATAACCGGCGTGGAGGCGCAGGTCGAAGCCAAGCTGAGCTTTCTGCGGCGTCACCGTGCAGGGCAGGTCCTTGCGCACCTCGCCCGCCTCCAGCACCGCCATGTCACTGGGAAAGATGTTCAGGGGCGTCAGCGAGGAATCGCGGATCACGGTTTGGGCGGAAGCTCCGGGGCCGGTGAGGCACGCGGACACCAGGAGAGCTGCTGCGAATCCGAATTCTGCACCGCGGAAAACGTGCATTGCTGTTCACCCGGACAGCCGTGTTGATCTATTCTATCGGCATCCCGGCGGATTTGTACCAGAGCAAATCAAAAAAACTCTCGGGTTCCCCCGGTGGACTCCCCGCGCGCCGGATCATTTCGGTTTTCACGGCGGGAGATTCCGCGCGGCCCCCGCGCACGATTGTGATACAGTTCGTGTGTTATGGCGTCACGCAGCGTGAACAAAGTCATCCTCATCGGCCATCTGGGAAAGGATGCCGAAACCCGGTTTACCACCTCCGGCGTGTCCGTGACGAAGTTCTCGGTCGCGACCAACCGGCGCTGGAAAGACCAGCAGACCGGAGACTGGAAAGAAGAGACGGACTGGACGAATGTGGTCCTCTGGCGTCAGGAAAATCTGGCCAACTACCTGACCCGCGGCAAGCAGGTGTTCGTGGAAGGCCGGCTGCAAACCCGCAGCTACGACGACAAGGACGGCAAGAAGGTGTGGGCCACGGAAGTGGTGGCCGACGACGTAATCCTGCTGGGCGGCCGCGGGGAAGGTTCGGAAGGTGGAGGACCGGCATCGTCGCCGCGCAGCGCGCGAGCACCTCAGGCGGGTGGTGGCGGCGGCTCGCGGCCGGCGGAAGAGCCGGCCCCAAGCGAGCACGGAATTACCGACGACGACGTTCCGTTCTAGGGAATGGCGCCTCAGGTCCGCTACAGTTGGAGCGGCGCCACGGCGACCTTTGATTCCATGTGTTCCGGCTTGCCCCTCCAGTCAGTGACGAAACGGCCGGAAACGGGATAACCCTGGTAGCCATTCCTGGCGAAAGCCATAACGGACGCATGGGGTCCAAAACTGGCATGCACCCCCGTAGTGGCGGACAGAGCCGAATAGATGCATCGCGTCAACGCCGAAGCTGAGGAGTCCCGCCGAGGAAACATAGCGTAGCCGCGCGCGTCCGTGTAGCGATCCTCCTCGTGCGAATCCTCCTCCACTGAGTAGTTCTGGTAGTCGAGTCTTACGAGCGCACCTTCAACCGGGTGCCCGCTCCCATCCGTGACCCAGACGTCCCAGGAGGGGCAGGCACAGTAGGGAATCGGAATCAGCGATAGCGCCGCAAACACAGTTCCCCCAATCGCGATCTTCCAAACGCCAATCATCGGCTCGATTCTATCGGATTCGCCTGGTTCTTAAGCGAGCCTTTAGAAGGACATCGGGAGATCGATCACGGAAACGAATGCACTGCGTGGGGTGTGTCATAATCTTACTGGAGTCTTACCGAATGGAAACCACCCGGCTCTCGACCAAAGGCCAGATTGTCCTGCCACGGAACATCCGTCTTTCGCGGGCATGGCGACCGGGTACGGAATTCACCGTCGAAGAGACCGGTGACGGCGTTCTCCTGCGTCCGGCCGGATTTTTTCCCAGGACCACCCTCGATCAGGTGGCCGGCTGTCTGAAGTTCAAGGCTAAAGCGAAAACGCTCGCACAGATGGACGCCGCCATCAAGCGCGAGGTGACGCGCCGTCATGACCGCGGTCGATACTAACATCCTGATCCGGTTGCTCACCGGAGACGACCCCAAACAGGAATCCGCCACGCGGTCTCTCTTTGCAGCCGGGCCTGTCTGGATCGCAAAGACCGTCTTGTTGGAAACCGGATGGGTTCTGGGCAGCCTATATGGGTATGGGGAGAGCGCTATCCACGATGCACTCGCGAAGCTGCTCGGCCTTCCGAACGTGCACATGGAGGACGAGGCCGCGGTGGCCGCCGCCCTGACGCTGGTGGACCGGGGCATCGAGTTTGCCGACGCAATGCACGTCAGCAGCAGGCCACCTGGCTCTGTTTTCGTCACTTTCGACAAGACTTTTGTGCGGCGCGCGCGGCGTGCCGGGGCATCCGGCGTTTCTGCGATGTCCGGGTTATAATCGGCTCGCGATGGCGGACGCTCCTCTCACCGGGTCCCTGTGGATTCTTTGGCTGTACGACGTTTGTGAGGAGATCAACCTCGATGTGCTGCGGAAGATTCTCGGAGTGCAGGCGCGCCGTGAACCCAGCTTTCGCCATCCCTCTCCGGAATATGTTCGCTTCGAGCGCCCGCCCGTGGTGCAGCCGCTGGACCCGATCGTGCTTGAAAGCGGCAGCCGCCTGCAAGGAGAACTGAACTACTACGAATACGGCGTGGTGAGCATCAAGCTGGAACTGCCCTTCCAGGCGGATTGGGCTCAGCTCACCGATCTCTCCAGCCGATGGATGACCACCCGCGAACCCGAATCGCAAGCCGTCCAGACGGTTCGACGTTGCCTCGAGCGGGCGGGTCCGGCGCTGATCAAGCCGCACGAAGACTGGCTCAGCGAAGACTACTACGTCATTCGCCTGAAGGACACCGCCAGGACCGCCACCGAATTGATCGCCGAACACGGTAACGAGATCGCCCGGATCGTTCGCGGCGAGCAGGCGGAGCTCTCGCCAGGGGAAACCGAAGAGATACTCGGCTCCAGGTTGTCCTACTATCCGGACGATCTGCTGGTGGTGGGCTGGACCGCGGCCTTCATTCAGGACACCGAGGAGGACGCCGCGCCAACCATTCAGTTGCTGGAGTACGCCAATACCCAGTTGCTTGAGTTTCGCTATTACGATGCGGTCCTGAGCCGGTTGCTACAGGGGGTTTACAAGTCCCTGGAGCAAAAGGGAGGCTTCCTCACCCGCTGGCGCCTGGCCTCCAAGGCTGAACACCTGAACAAGATTCGTCTCGATATTCGCGAGCTCACCGAACGCGTGGATACGTCGATCAAGTTCCTGAGCGACATGTTTTCAGCGCGTTTGTATCGCCTGGCCGCCGCCCGGGTGGGCGTGGAAGATTACCGCAGGCTGGTGGACGGCAAGCTGCATACGGCCGGTGAACTGTACGAGTTCATGATGGATCAGTTTCACCAGAGCCGGGCGTTCGTGCTGGAAGTGCTGGTGGTGATCATCCTCATTATTGAACTGGTGTTCCTTTTTCGAGGCAGGGGGTAGCAGCCGCGCGCCCGGGAACCGCTACGAGCTACTCCGGCGACAAACAACCCATGGCGACGCTCACGCTCGCCGCCAGTTCACAAATCCGCTTGTCGCCCAGTTGGCGCAGGCGGCTCTGGGGCTCGATGAGGCTCAGCTTGCGAACCACCGTGATGTCCTCCGCGCGAGCCGCCGAGTCCGACTGAAGACCGGTCTCACCGGCAGGCAGGAACACATGGGTGGGAACGCCTTTGTGGGTGCTGGCCGTCAGCGGCACCACCAGTACCGTGTCCGCCCGCGGGTGAAGATTTCGCGCGTCGAGCGAAACGATGACCACCGGCCGCCGGCCCTTGCCCGCGGGATCGGTATGGAGTTGGACAAACCAGATCTCGCCGCGGCGGGGAGTCCTGCTCAGCGAGGGCATTCAAACCGCCTCAGCGGGGAACTCGCGCATGGCAAATTCGCCCCACTCGCTTTGCTCGTCCGCCTCTTCGCGCGAAAGCGAGCCGTAATAATCAGCCACCGCTTTTTCGACTCGCGCCTTCTCCTCTTCCCGGCGGGCCGCCTGAAGAATATCCTGCAGGACAGATGAAACTGAAGGAGCGCGGCGTCTCTTGCGCGTGGCTTCCAGGAACTCCACCAATTCCGGCGACAGAGTATAGGTCTTCCTCGCCTTCGGAGCCGCTCTCTTATGTTTGGTATGAGCGTTCATCTTACTAATGACCTTACCACAGCAGCACCGTGTCAGCCTGCTGTAACGCGCACCCCGCCCGGTGCGTCTTAGCCGCCGCGGTGCATTGTGCCGCCCGGACGCCTGCCGTTTGTCTTCGCTCTTACACTTCTCCTGCAGCCACTGGTCTCCGCCCAGACATCCATTCGAAGCTCGATCGAATCGCTGCCGCAGCCGCGCGTGCCCGACGATCCGCTGGAGCTGATTACGGGCGACGCGCAACCCGTTCAGAATGCCGATCAGCGCGCCGCGGCGGTCAATCTGCTGGTGCAGGCGCACGGGCTCTCGAATCTCCGCGCGCAACCCTATCATCTGAAGACCACCCTGACGGTCAGCAACTCGTCTTCTTCCGACGGCATGGAGTCTTGAAGATGTCTCGCCTTCCGGCGGCGTTTACCGCTGGACGGCGCAGGGTCCCTCGTATTCCTCGGTCAACCTCTAGACCGGCGGCGTTCTCTACAGTAACCAGCCGTCGGGCGGCGTGCCGCTGCGCCTGGCGCAAGCCCGCGCCGCGCTGTTTTTCAACTATTCGGCAATCGGTCCTCACGCCCTGGTCCGCACCGCCAATGCCGTCCTCAATGGCGCGGACCTGAATTGCGTCGTGTTCGAGCGCAACTCGGCCGCGAAAACCGCCACCGGCGGCCGCCGCTGGGAGGATTCGGAGTACTGCGTCGACGCGCACACCGGCCTGCTGGCCACATGGTCTCCGGCGCCGGGAGTCTACGTAGCTTATAACTACGCAAACGCGGTTAATTTTCACGGCAGGACAATCCCTGACGCATTCACCATCACGGTGGCTGGCCGCACCGTGGTGGAAGCTCGCGTGGAAAGCGTAACCGATCCTGGCAACCTCGATCCCGCGCTTTTCGACCCGTCCACGCTGGTCCAGACCGGCGTCGGTTCATTGATGACGCAACCGTGGAAAGTGCGCACTCTTCTGGGGCGCGCGAAGGCAAATGCGAACGTTGTACTCCAGGCTGTGGTTGTGCATGGGATGCTGACTCCGGGCGGCGAGCTGACGGAAACCGAAGTGGTGGCCAGCAGCAGCGCGAGCCTGAATCAGCAGGCCCTCGATGTCGCCGCGAAGAATATGCAGAGCTGGCGCGGAGACGACGACGCGCAGCCGGCCGCAACGCCGCAGGCGCACGAAGTCTTCTTCACGGCTGAGTTTGTCGAGCCGCCTCAATAGAGCATCAGCCATGCCCTGCCCCGTTAATCTTTCGGTTACGATCAAAGCAGATGGGAGTATCATCTCGCCGCCTCGTGTTTTCCGGCCTGCTCGTTCTAGGGCTGCTGGTATCTGCGACCGCCTGCCGCCGGTTCGTGGCCAGGGCCGCCCAGTCGGAGAGCCAGTACGGCACGATTGACGCAGGCGGTCTCACTCGCCAGTATTTCGTCCATGTCGCGTCCTCATGGGACGGCAAAACTCCGCTTCCGCTCGTGCTGGTTCTGCACGGCGCCACCCAGAGCCCGGAGAGCGTGGAACGAATGTCCGGCATGAGCGCGGCCGCGGACGAGCATACATTTATCGCCGTGTATCCCAAAGGCACCGGCCCGCTGCCCACGTGGAACGCGGGTGCGTGCTGCGGCTATGCCAACCGGAAGCGCGTGGACGACACCGGCTTCCTCAGCGCTTTGATCGATAAACTCGGGCGCGACTACCCGGTGGACCCCAGGCGTGTTTTCGTCACCGGCATTTCGAACGGCGCCATGATGTCCTATCGCCTCGCCTGCGAGCTGTCCGGCAAAGTTGCCGCCATCGCGCCGGTGGAGGGCGCGCAGGATCTGGATTGTCACCCTTCCAATTCCGTTTCGTTGATCGTGTTTCACGGCACCGCCGACCGGCTGGTGCCCTTCGATGGCGGCGCCTCGCCGTTCCAGGTGGGCCCGCACCGCTCGGACACCTCCGTCGCGAGCAACGTGGCGTTCTGGGTGCAACAGGACGGTTGCTCGCCGGCCCCGCAGCGCGAACAGTCGGAGGCGGTGAACATTGAACGCTACTCGGGCTGCCACGATGGGGCTGCGGTAGCGCTGTACGCGATTGAGGGTGGCCACCACATCTGGCCCGGCACGCCCTTCAGCCACAACGACGTCCCGGCGACGAATCTTATGTGGTCGTTCTTTGCGGCGCATCCGAAGCCCTAGCAGGATGCTTGAAAAGGCTATCTGGTCCCCGCTCCGTCACCGTCGCGGTTCGGTAAGCACCTGCAAAACAGGTAGCCACGTTTCCGAGCCGCGCGTGTAAACAAGCGGTTTTCTGGCTGTTTCCGCTGCGTTTCTTCAGCGATTCCGAACCCCCCGCCGGCCCAGAAGGGCGAGCCCCAATGAGCTGACCCTGATCACGCAATTGCCGCTTACCTCCACTCGCGCAATCAGTCCACGGTCGTTGGCGTCTTCCCACACCGGGAGCCGGGGGCAAGACGTGCGCCACGCATCCATGACCTCTTCGTAGGTTCGGTCGCGAACCATCAGCCAGTCCAGAAGATCGAGGATGAGAGCTTCCAGCGCGTCGGCCATTTCGTACTATTTTACGGACGGGTGAATCCAGCCACTGCGCTCAATCAATCGCGTAATCTGCGCCACGTGATGCAATCCGTGCCAGGCGTAGAGCGAAGCCAGATGATCCAGCGACACCGGACCACGCACCGGATGGACGAACGTGCGTTTCCAATCTGCTTCGCTCAAGGACTTCCAGGCGAGCACCCAGCGTTGATGGAGCGCGGCCAGCAGTTGCAGGGAAGGCGCCACGGCGCCGGAACGGGCGTCGGGCAGCTCCGCCCACGCGCTCTCGGAATATCCTTTGATCGGCGGAGCGTCCTCGGTCAGCGCGAGTTTGAATCGAACATACGAATTCAAATGATCGTCGGCGTAATGGTGCACCACCTGTCTGACCGTCCAGCCTCCCTCGCGATACGGAACATCAAGCTGCTCGGCGTTCAGGCCCGCGACAGCGTCGCCAAGCGCGGACGGGGTTGCCGCGATGATTCGAATCCACCCCAATCGATCCTCCGGCGTGGATTGGCCCGCCCAATGAAAACGGCCGATAGGGTAGTGCAGTGTTTCCATGAGATGACTACTCTGTGACTATCATCACAGAAAAAAGTTAACAGGGATTAACGCCCGCCAGAAGAAACCGGCGAGTCCTCACCGTCGTCTTCGTGATTAGAATGAACACCATGAGAATTACCTACCGGAGAATGCGAGCGGCCATGGTTGCCGGTGTTCTCGCAGCCACAATCGTCATTGGAATGCTTCCCGTCCCGGCGCTGGCGCAAGCGCCTCCCTCATTTGCTCCACCTCAACTGGACGCGCTGGTCGCGCGCATCGCGCTCTACCCCGACCCCCTGCTGGCGCAAGTGCTTGCCGCGGCAACGTACCCCAACGACATTCCCCCGGCCGCGCAATGGGCGGATGAGCACCATTACCTGACCGGCCAGGCGCTGGCCGATGCCATTGCCGCGGACCAGTTGCCCTGGGACCCCAGCGTGCAAGCGCTGCTTCCATTTCCTTCCGTGCTGGACATGATGAATTCGGACATGAACTGGACCAGCCAGATCGGAAACGCGTTCCTCGCCCAGCAACAGGATGTGATGGACGCGGTGCAACGGCAGCGAGCCATCGCCCAGCGCTACGGCTACCTGAGAAGCAACGGCCAGGTGGTGGTGGGCGGCGGTCCCTACATCACCATCGTGCCGGTGAATCCCGGCTATGTCGTGGTGCCCTGGTATGATCCGGCGGTGGTATTCTTTGCGCCACGGCCCGGATTCGTGGTGGGTGGCGCCATCCGCTTCGGCTTCGGCGTGAGCATTGGCGGATTCTTCGCGCCGTGGGGCTGGGCAGCCGGAGGGATCCGCTTTGACTGGGGCGCGCACGCCGTCTTCTTTAACAATGCGCGCTGGGGCCGGACCTGGTTCAACCGTGGCGTCTACGTTCATCCCTACCCCGGCGTCCACCGCTACGGACCGGGTTTCGTGCGTCCCGCCGATGCCCATGCGCTTCATGCGCGTTCGGAAGTCGAGCGAAATGCTGCGCGGCAAGGCCGGCCCATGCCACGCGAAGTGCACCGCGACGAGCGCCGCTAGTACGCAGTGCCGTTCACCGAACCGCGACAGTCATGGAGCGGAGCCTTGCGGATTGTTCGCCCGCGGACAGTAACCTCCGCGGGCGGGCAACAGGATCCGCTTCGTTCCCGCGTCCTGCTGGCGCGGGCCCCATGGGCGACTTTTGTCTCTGCTTGCGGTCTCGGCGCAACCAGCTACCTGCCCGCGCGCCGCGCCGCCAGCGTAGAGCCAATGATCGCGCTCAGAGACAAATAGCCGCACCCGCCAGGCTGGGAGTGTGGAAGATCGCGAGATGATGCGCCGCTGGGTGCAGACCTGGAAGGAAGCCGGCCCTGAGCTTGAGGCAATTCGCGTCCGGGAAGTCCGCGAAGCCGACAACCTGAAGGTGCTGGCCATGCTGGAAGGGGCTTTTAATCACGCCTTGCGCACGCTGCCACCGCGGCCATCCTCGGGGCTGGTGGAGATGCAGGCCTGGCTGGCGAAGCTTCCGCGATGATCGGCTGATCTCCCCACCGCCAACCCGGCCCGGGCCGCTCCTGTATGCTGCTAACGTGAGTCCCATTCATCGCCTTGTCAGCGGTCTCATCGACTATGCGGGCCTGTTTCCGCCAGCCGGCCTCACCATGACCTCCGCCGTGAGCAACTACGCCACCTACCGCTCGGGCGAGGACTGCTGGGCGCTGGCCCGCTTCATCGTCACCGCCTCGCGGCTGGAAGAGTTCGAAAACGAGATGCGCGAGATTCTGCCCGGCCTCACCGAGGACAATCCCTGGCTCATAAGCGCGCTCTGCGGGCCGGCGCTCGATCACGATCTCACCGGGATTGAAGCCTTCAACAGCCGCCACAGGACCCTCCAGGTGGACGCCCTGGAGATCAAGGCGGCCACCGGGGAAGACGTAGGCGCCGTGGCCGCGACCGTGCCCAACGGACTGCTCGCGTATTTCGAAGTCCCGCTGTCCCCCGATCCGCTGCCCTTTATCGCCGCCATCCAGAAGGCCGGGGTGCGCGCCAAGATCCGCACCGGCGGTCTTCGCGAGGACATGTTCCCGTCGGTGGAAGAGATCTCCCGATTCCTCACGCTCTGCTGCCGCCATAACGTGCCATTCAAGGCCACCGCCGGCCTGCACCATCCGTTCTGCGGCATGCGCCGGCTGACGTACGACACCGACGACCGCCGCGAGGTGCTCATGTATGGCTTCCTGAACGTGCTGCTGGCGGCCGTTTTCCTCTGCGCGGGGATCCGCCCGGAACTGCTGGCCGAACTGCTGCGGGAGCCCTCGCCGGACGCCTTCACCTTCGATGACTGCGGGGTGAGCTGGCGCCATCACTGGGCCAGTCATGAGCAAATGGAAGAGGTGCGCGCCGGATTCGCCATCGCCTTCGGGTCGTGCTCCTTCGACGAGCCCATGCGCGCCATGAAGCAATTGAACCTGCTATAAGCCATGCCCTGGGAACTGAACGAAACGCACGACGCCGCGCTGGAAAGCTGGGTGGAGAGCGCCAACCGGCCCGATGGCGATTTCCCCATTCAGAACCTGCCCTTCGGCGTGTTTCGCACGGACCGCAGAGCGGATCGCATCGGGACCGCCATCGGCGATTTTGTTCTCGATCTCGGCGAGTGCTTCCGCACCGGATTGCTGATCGGCGTGGATGTCACCTTTGCCCCGTTCTTCCAGTCTTCCTATCTCAATCCGCTCATGACGCTGAACCCGGCCGAACGCGCCGAGGTCCGGCTGTCCATTTCGCGGCTGTTACGCGCCGGATCGGAACGGCGAGCGGAGGCGGAGAAGTTGCTCACGCCCATCCATGAAACGCTGCTGGTGCGCCCGTCGCTGCAGCGCGGCTACACCGATTTCTATGCGTCCATTCATCACGCCACCCGCGTGGGCCGGTTGTTCCGGCCCGATCAGCCGCTGCTGCCCAACTATAAATGGGTGCCCATCGCCTATCACGGGCGCGCCTCCACGTTGATGGTGAGCGGCACGCCGGTGCGCCGTCCCAATGGGCAAGCAAAAGCGCCCGACGCCGCCGAGCCGTCATTCGGTCCCTCGCGCCGGCTCGACTACGAATTGGAAGTGGGCTTCTATGGCGCGGGCTTGCAGCGCATTGGCGAAGCCGTGCCCATCGGGAACGCGGAGGAGCACATCTTCGGAGTGTGTCTGGTGAACGACTGGTCGGCGCGTGACATCCAGGCGTGGGAATACCAGCCGCTGGGGCCGTTCCTGGCCAAGAACTTCGCCACCAGCGTTTCGCCATGGGTGGTCACCATGGAGGCGCTGGCGCCGTTTCGCATCCCCGCGCTCGAGCGGCCCGCGGAAGACCCCCAGCCGCTGCCCTATCTGTTTTCCAAGGAAGACCAGCAGTCCGGCGGTGTGGACATCACGCTGGAAGTGCTGCTGGCCAGCGCCCGGATGCAGCAGGAGGGCGTTCCCTCGGTCACTCTCACCCGCGGCAATTTCCGCGACATGTACTGGACCATGGCGCAGATGGTGACCCACCACACTTCAAACGGCTGCAACCTGATGGCCGGCGATCTGCTGGCCAGCGGCACGGTTTCCGGGCCGGAGCGCGAATCGGCCGGATGCCTGCTGGAGCTGACCGAGGGAGGCCGCAAGGCCATCCCGCTGCCCACGGGCGAAGAGCGGCGTTTCCTCGAAGATGGCGACGAAGTGATCCTGCGCGGGTGGTGCGAGCGGCCCGGATTCCGGCGCGTTGGTCTGGGGGAATGTCGCGGATTGATACTTCCGGCGGCGGCGTTGCACCAGTAAGGATGCGAAAAGCTTCTCAGGAACGCTCCGTGACCGTCGCGGTTCAGTTACCGGGCCGCGGGGCTGACGGAGCGGTTGCACCCGCGTTACCGAGCCGCGGCGCTGACGGAGCGGTTGCATCCGCGTTACCGAGCCGCGACGGTGACGGAGCGGTTGCATTCCTGTGATGTACTGCGATGTCAGCCTCCCCATTCCGCTCGACCAGCCGTTCACCTACAGCCTGCCGGTGACGCTGGAGCACCGCGTGCAACAAGGCTGCCGCATATTGGTGCCGTTCGCCGGGCGCAAGCTCACCGGCGTGGTGCTGGCGGTTCACCACTCGCCGCCCAATGGCCCGATAAAGGACGCCCTCCGCCTGCTCGACGAAGAGCCGGTGCTGGATGCGGGGCTGATCGAGCTGGGGCGCTGGATCTCGTCGTATTACTGCGCGCCGCTGGGCGAGGTGCTGCGCGGCATGACGCCACTGACCGGCGAAGTGCGGCGTTCGAAATTGTACTCATTGACCGACGCGGGCCGCGACGCCGCACGGCAGCTTCTGCTGGGCCCGTCCGGCGATGATCCCGTGTTGCAGACGCTGGCGCTGCTGGACGCGCGCCCGTCCTCGGCGGAGTATCTGAAGAAGAAAGTGCCGGGGGCGGCGAACGTGATCCGCTCCCTGGAGAGGCGCGGTTTCATCACCGTGGAGAATCTCGAAGCGGACCGCGACCCGTTGCGTGCCTCCGCTGCGCGCCTGCGGGCGGAGTTCATCGCCCGAAGCACCGAGAAATTACCGAAGGCCGAGCGCGAGTTGTTGTCATACCTGGAGCTGCACCCGGGCGCGCACAACGTGCAGCAGCTCGAAAGCATGGTGAAGGGCGCGAGTCCGGCGGCGCGGGCGCTGGCGCGGCGAGGGCTGGTTAAACTGGAGACGGAGTCTCCGGTAACGTGGCGAGAGCCCATCCGGCCTGAACGAACCCTCAATCCGCACCAACTGGGCGCCTACGAGCAGATTGAGGCGGCCCTGCGCGGCAACCAGTACAAAGCGTTCCTGCTGCAGGGCGTCACCGGCTCAGGCAAGACCGAAGTGTACCTGCGCGCCATCGACGCCTGCCTGGCGCTGGGGCGCGGCGCGCTGTTGCTGGTGCCGGAGATCGCGCTGACACCGTCGGTGGCCGGGCAGTTCGCTCATCGCTTCGGCGATCGCGTGGCCATTCTGCACTCGGCTTTCAACGATGCGGAACGGGCCGAGCAGTGGCGGCGCATCCGCGGCGGTCTGGCGGGTGTGGTGGTGGGGACGCGGTCCGGCGTGTTCGCTCCGGTGCGGAATCTGGGATTGATCGTCGTCGACGAGGAGCACGATCACAGCTACAAACAGCAGGAAACGCCGCGTTATCACGGACGCGACGTCGCCGTGTATCGCGCGCAGTCCTGCGGCGCGTGCGTGGTGCTGGGCTCGGCCACCCCCAGCCTCGAAAGCCGCTACAATGCCGAGCGCGGCAAGTATCACTTGCTGAATCTGCCCGAACGCATCGAGCGGCGGCCCATGCCCGACGTGGAACTCATCGACATGCGCCAGGAGTTTCTGGAAACGCGCAAGCAGGCCACGTTCTCGCGCCGCCTCAAGGACGCCGTTGCCGAGCGCCTGAAGAGCGGCGAGCAGGTGATGCTGCTGCTCAACCGGCGGGGGTTTTCCAGCTTTGTCACCTGCCGCGCTTGCGGCTGGCGTATGGAGTGCCCCAATTGTTCCGTTACCCTGACGTGGCACCGGCGCGACCGGCGCATGCTGTGCCACTACTGCGATACCGCGCAGCGCACGCCCACGCGCTGCCCGCAGTGCGACAGCGAATATCTGCAGTTCATCGGCACCGGCGCGGAGAAGGCCGAAGACGAGTTGCACCGCGAGTTCCCGGAGGCGCGCATCGCCCGCATGGACCGCGACACGGTGAGCGGCAAGCGCCACTTCGAATCGATTTTGCAGGGCTTTCGCGACGGCGACTTCGACGTTCTGGTGGGCACCCAGATGATCGCCAAAGGCCACGATATTCCCAACGTCACGCTGGTCGGGATCGTGTCGGCGGACATCGGGCTGGGCATGCCGGATTTTCGCGCCGCCGAGCGAACGTTCCAATTGCTCACCCAGGCCGCCGGACGCGCCGGCCGCGGGGATCTCGCCGGCACCGTGCTCATCCAGACCGTGAATCCCGAGCATTACGCGGTTCGTTTTGCCGCCGCGCAGGATTACCAGCTTTTCTACGAAAAAGAGATACAGTTCCGCCGACTGATGCGCTACCCGCCGTTCAGCGCGCTGGCCAACGTTCTGGTGCGCAGCGAGCGGCAGGAGCAGGCGCTGGCCATGAGCGCCGAACTCGGCCGATTGCTGGATCCGCCGCCGGAGGGCTTGAAGGTGCTGGGTCCCGCGGAAGCGCCGGTGCCGCGGTTGCGCAATGAGTTTCGCTATCAGTTGCTCTTGAAGGCGGCCAGCCGCAAGCGTCTGAATGAGGTGCTGCAGACATTGCGCCGGTATGCGCTGGATCGCAAATGGAGCGCTACCGCGCTGGTGATTGACGTGGACCCCATGACGCTGATGTAAGCGGCCGACCAAGGTTAGGCACGGCGCACCTGGACGAGGCTTCCCCGCCGGTGGTTTTGAATGAAGTCGATGATCTTTGCTGCTTGCGGTCACGGCACATGAGCGTTGAAACAAGACCTCAAGTCTTGCGCGGCCCATGGAACTCGGGCTTTTCGCTCCACGTCCATTCGCTGTCGAGCACTGATCTCGGGGACGACGAGTACGGCCACCCGAGGTTCTTGACAACACGGTCTCCCGTGGGTGAGCTGCTTTATCAATTGAAATACCGCCAGGACAAGAGCGCGATCGGCCAGCTTGCCGAAGCCGCCGCCGACTTCTGCAAGAACAAATGGCCGTTGAAAATCGACACGATCATCCCTGTTCCGCCAACGCAGGCGCGGCGCCTCCAACCGGTTGAGGCCGTGGCTGAGAGTTTGGCCGGTCTGCTCGACGTGCCGCTCTGCGCTGGACTAAAAAAGGTCAAAAAGACGCCGCAGCTCAAGGACCTGAGCGATTACCATGAATGAATGGAAACGTTGGAGGACGCCTTTGAGGTCGATGCGAGCGAAACGAAGGGCCGACGAATTCTGCTGTTCGACGATCTTTACGGTTCGGGCGCAACGGTGCGGACGATCACAGAGGCCCTACTGAAGCAGGGAGGCGCGAAAGCGGTTCATCTTCTCACCCTCACGAAGAAGGCGTCAGGATGAAGATTTTCATTGGCGGATCGAGAGCAGTTTCCGGGCTTAACCGGGTGATCCGCGCCCGGCTGGATGATTTTATCCGCCGTGGGGACTCCATCCTTATAGGCGACGCCAACGGCGCGGACAAAGCGGTGCAGCAGTATTTCGCGGAGCGTCAGTGTCGCAACGTCGAAGTGTTTTGCATGGAGGAGTGCCGGAACAATATCGGTTCCTGGCCCATCCGGCACATCGCTCCTCCGAACAGGCGGAAGGATTTCGGCTACTACGCGGCCAAGGACATTGCGATGTCGCAAGAGGCCGGGTGTGGCGTGATGTTCTGGGACGGGAAGAGCAAGGGAACGCTTCAGAACATGCTGAACCTGACGGCCGCGGGGAAACCGGCACTCGTCTATTTCGCCCCGTTAAACGATTTTCACGTCTTGTCGACTGACCAGGATCTGTACGCTCTAATAGCTCGCTGCGACAGAAGGACCATCGAAGCCGCAAGCCGTGCTCTGGATGTGACGCTCAACCAGCCATCTTTGCCGCTCGCTCATTCTTGATCGCGGTCGCAGTTGTTTCACAAAGCTTACGCTCGACCAGATCGAGCACGCGTGGTGGCCGGTCGATGCGGGTGGAAATCGCCAGTACCATGGGAAAGCGGGGGCGAATGTCAAGAAGCACGGAATCCATTTCGCCTACGCCGTCTCCGTCCTCGAAGTCGGGGAGCGCTAAATTCGTCGAACGAATCGCTGGAACAACCCCCATGGCCCGCGACCGCGAATGAATGCCGGCAGTATGAAGAGAACGCATGAAAAAGGAATACAACTTTAGCAAAGGCAAGCGCGGACCGGTGATTCGGCCGCCCGCTGGCAAGACGCGCGTCACCATCCGGCTGGACGACGACGTAATCGAATGGTTTCGCGAACAGGTGGATCGAGCCGGCGGCGGTAACTACCAGACTCTGATGAATGCGGCCCTGGCCGAACACGTCAAGCGGACTCGCGAGCCGCTGGAATCGACACTCCGCAGGGTGATCCGCGAAGAGCTTCGCAAGACCGGTTAGCGGCGGCCCTGTTCCTGTTATGATGGCCTGCGGAAGGAACACCGGAGGGATGAAGCTCGTTCTGAATGTGATTCTAGCCACTCTGGCCTTCTATCCCCTGGCCCGGACACAAAGCCGGGAGCCTCCGTCAGCTACCATCTACGTCGCCCCGGACGGCAACGACTCCTGGAGCGGCAAGCTCCCTGCTCCCAATTCCAACAAGACGGACGGCCCATTCGCCACCTTCGATCACGCCCGGGCGTACGTCCGCACGATCAGCAAATCCGGGCTGAGCCAGGTGAGCGTCCAGTTCCGCGGCGGGATGTACTTCCTGCCCTCAACCGAGGAGTTCACCGCCGCCGATTCGGGGTCGTCAACCACGGAAATTGTGTACGAAAATTATCCGCGCGAAGCGCCCATCATCAGCGGGGGCATGCGCGTTCAGAACTGGACCAATGTGAGCGGGAACACGTGGAAGACTACCCTTCCCGCGTCCACCCAATATTTCGAGAACTTGTTCTACAACGGAGTGCGCCGGCTGAGACCGCGCCTGTCCGTGGCGGCGACCTCCGCGAGCTCCGCCTACCTGGGCACGTATTTCCGCAATGTGGGCCCCATCTATTCGCCCACGCAGACGGTCGATTGTTCGGTGTCGTTCCCGGCGGGCTGGGAATGTTACGACCGCTTCTACTACAACCCCGCGGACCCCATTTCCGACACGTGGAAGAACCTCGCTCCGCCGGCGGGCAATCTCTGCAATCAGCCCGCCGGCAATCCCGCGCTAGCGGGCGATATCGAGCTGGTGAATTTCGAACAGTACAGCGTGTCGAAGCTGCGCATCAGTTGCGTGGATACGGCACATCACATTGTCTACCTCACCGGCGACACAGCCACGGAACAGGACCACCCCACCTCGCATGGCTTCATCCCCAACCACCGCTATCTGATCGAAAACGTCCAGGACGATCTCACGCAGCCGGGGCAATGGTTCCTGGACCGCTCCTCGACTCCGTGGACCCTCACGTATCTGGCCAAACCGGGCGAGAATCCAAACACCGATATGGTGATTGTTCCTCAGCTCACTCAGGTGCTGGTGGCGTCGAATCTGCAATACGTGACGTTTCGCGGATTGACGTTCGCGGACGATAACTACACCATGCCCGCCACCGGATATGACGGCAGCTCGGACATCATCGCGAGCCTGTCCTTCCAGAATTCACAGCACATCGCTTTCGATTCGAGCACGGTTACGCAGACCTCCGGCGTGGGGCTGGAATTCCTGTCCTGCGTGGACAAGTCCTCGAAATCCTGGTGTGTCTCGAAGAGCGCCAGCGCCGTCACCGCGAATAACGTGATCGAGAACAGCGCGTTCTTCGAGTTGGCCGCGGATGCGATTCGCGTTGGTACGTCGGGGCAATCCAGCGACACCAACGCCAACGTCCCGCAGTTTCATATGGTGCGGAATAACGTCGTGGAGGGCTACGGCCGCGTCTATGCGAGTTCCAAAGCCATCACGCAGGGCCAGGGGCACGACAATCTCTATACGCACAACGATGTGTACGACGGCTACAAGGGCGCCATTCACGTCTGCTACTGCTCCGACTCCGACGTGAACCCGCCCTTCACCAACAACAACACCATTTCCTTCAATCGCGTTTACGATTTATTTCAGGGACTCATGAATGACAGCGGGTCGTTGTATTTCGGCGTGGGAACCATCCGTCCTCCGTCATCCGGCACCGGCAATAAGATGCTCAACAACGTAGTGCACGACGTGAACGACGCCACCGCGCTAGGCGATTCGGACGGCTATGGCGGCGATGGATTGTACATGGACGATTACACGGGTCTGGTGGATGTCGAGAACAATCTGGTCTACCGCGTGTCGGGCAACGCCATCAGCTTTTCGGGGCCTCGCGCGGGTCCCAACCAGCAGAGCACCGTCCGGAACAACATCCTGGCGTTTGCCCGCGGCTCCCTGATCAACGCGTATGATCCCTACGTTTTCACCAGTGTTCCGCCCAGTCCCCTGTTCTTCGTGGCCTCCAGCAACATATTCTATTTCGACCGCGACAGCGCGTCGTCCCCGCCGTTCTACGTGCAGGGCGGTTGCGTCTGGGCGGGCCAGGGAGTCGCCTTCACGGCGTTCGAGCAATTCGACGGCAACCTCTATTGGCGCACCGGCGGCGGCTTCGCTACCGATCCCCAGGCGTTTCACGCGGATCTGAAAGAAGACGCGATGAACAACTGCGGCGGTCCGGCGCTGTGGACCTTTTTCACTTTCGCGGGCTGGCAGGGAATGGGAGAAGATGGCCAGGGCCTGGTGAAGAATCCGGGGTTCCGGAATCCGGCGTATCCGGCGGACGACTATTCGCTGCCCGGCGGGTCGCCTGGAGTGGGTTTCGTGGCGTTCGATTCGTGTCAGGCCGGCGTGACGCAAAATCCCGCGCTCGACAACATGGCGTATCGGGCGGACGCGCTGGACCCGTGCCAGGCAGGCCGGTCGAATCCCGTGATGAACCCTCCCCCGGTTCCCGCTACGTTCCCGACCGCGACCTTCAATCCCGCGACGGATTTTTAGCGGATGACTCCACCGGCGGTCACGCTGAGCGAGAACCTGCGTGAGGCCATGCGTTTCTTTGGCGCAGCCAGCCCCCTGGGCGAAATTCGACACCTCGCCGCGCTCACGCTCATCTCGTCCGGCATCAACTACAGCGTGTTCAATGCCGCGGTCCTCGCCTCACCGGTACGGGGAAAGACCCTGGGCGGCCTGCGGGCCGAGTTGCGGGAAGCCGACGAATTCTACCGCCGGCGAAACCTCCCGTGGTCGTTCTGGGCTTGCGACGACTTCATCGACGAGGGCCTGCGGGGCCGCGTGCACGGGGCGATGGAGGACATGAACATGCGCCATCTGACCAGCGCTCCGGGCATGTACGCCGACAGCCTGGCCCCGCCATCGCGCCGCCTGCCTGAGGTGACCGTGCGCCCGGTATCCGATGCCGATACGCGTTCCGACTTCGCGCACATTACCTCCATGGCTTTTGAAATTCCCCCGGGGATCTGCCACGCGGTGTATTCGGAAGACCGCGCCTGGCAGGGCACCTACAAGGGATGGCTGGGCTACCATGGCCGCACTCCCGTCTGCACCACCGCCCTGGTGGTGTGCGCGGAGGCGATTGGCGTCTACTCGGTGGCTACGCTGCCCGCCTTCCAGAATCGCGGTTACGCGGAGGCGTTAATGCGCGAGGCGATTGCGCGCGCCAGCGCGGAGACGGGCATTGAACGAACGGTGCTGCAATCCACCTCCGCGGGGTTGCCGCTCTACAAGGCGCTGGGCTATCGGACGGTGACCCGGTTTCAGGTGTTTGCGTCCAAGCGCTAGCGCATTCCGGACTGCAGGTTTTGACGGAAAACGCCGAAGATCTGGACAGGAGGGCCGCGTGCCGTTTGCCCGGGTCAGAAATCTCACCAAAGGCGTCAGCCTGGCGGATCGCGCCGAAGTCGCCGACACCAGCGCCAAGCGCCGCACCGGACTGCTCAAACACCAGTGTCTCCCTCCGGGCTCCGGACTATGGATCGTGCCCTGCGAGGGCATCCATATGTTCGGCATGAAGTTCTCCATTGACGCCCTGTTCCTCAATCGGGACCGGCGCGTGGTAAAGATTTGCCCGAACATGGGCAAGTGGAGGATGGCCCTTTCGCTGCGGGCTCATTCCGTGCTGGAGCTGCCCGCCGGAACCACCGCGGAAACCGGCACGGCCGTGGGCGATCAGCTCGACGTGGAGCGGATTCAGGTAGAGGGCTGAGGGCTCTTCTGCGCGGGCGGCTTGCCCAGGGTAACGGTGATGGCCGCCGGGTGGCCAGTGGGATCCTCGCCGGCCTGAATTGTCACCGTGTCACCGGTATGAACGTCGGACCGCCTGGCCTCCTTGCCATCCTTCAGAAATTTGGTCTTGTGCAGGATGGAGAAGGAAAGAACGTTGCCGCCGTCGGCCTGTATACCCAGGTCGCTCCTGGTCACCGACGTCACCGTGCCGGTGAAGACAGCTTCCAGGCCGGCGGTGTCGCCATTGGGGTTATCCTGCATGGATCCGCGGCGCCGCCCCGTCTGAGCGTTCGCCGCGGCGGCCAGGCCGAGGATCAGGACAAGTCCGAGAGAAAGCGGGCGCTTCATAGTCCCAGCATAAACGTTTTTCTCGAAATATCCCCGGCGGGCGGGCGTCTTACTAGCAACGGCGATTTATGCTGGTGACGGCTCTTTACTGGCGGCAATTGTATTCGTACCTGGCGGCCGAGCGACGGCGAGCCATCAGGCGCCGGCTGAAACCAATGTTGCGGCGCGGGCGCCGTGTGGTCACCTTCCGGTCCAACGCTTAGACCCCCAGCTCTGCCCAGGTGGGGCAGCGCCATGCGCTGCCGTGTCGTCTAACCCCGCCAGGCTCACCGCAGCGCACGGCGCTGCGCCACAAAGCTATGGACTTCTTCGCCAGCATCCGGAGATGCACATCAGCGGTCTGGCAAGGTGTGGGGCAGCGCCATGCGCTGCCGCTTTGTCTAACCCCGCCAGGCTCACCGCAGCGCACGGCGCTGCGCCACAAAGCTATAGCTGCTTCGCCAGCATCCGGAGGTTCACATCAGCCGGTCTGGCAAGGTGTGGGGCAGCGCCATGCGCTGCCGCGTCGTCTACCCCGCCAGGCTCACCGCAGCGCACGGCGCTGCGCCACAAAGCTACGGCTTCTTCGCCAGCATCTTGAGCGCCTCCGCACGGAGGTGATCGCCCTCGTTGTCGTCAAAAAACTCGAGTCGGCGCCATTGGTCTCGTATTGGATAACTCCCTTGCGGTCGAGGAACGCCAGCAACGGAGCGAGCGGCCGCTGACCGGGGTTGAGCTGCAGGAACGGCGCAAGGTCCTGATTGGAACAGTAGCCCACCGGGAAGGTAGGCTTGAAGGTCTCATTGAACCACGCCAGTTTCTGCGGAGCCTCATCATTGACGGCCAGGGCGACTACCTGAAAGCCGCGCTTCCCCAGTTCGGTCTGAAGGGGGTTCAGCAGGCTGACCGTGTGCTGGCAGTGCGGGCAACCGGTAAGGATGAACGCCACCAGCACCACCTTGCCCAAATAGTCGCTCACCTTCGCCGTCTTCCCGTAGGAAAAATGAATGATCTGCTCGGGGGCCTGCCGGGGGAGGTTCTGGGCGAATGCCGGCGCGAGCGAAATCAGCGCCACCGTTGCGATAAGGGCCGTTTTCTTCATGTAAAAACCGAGTATAACGAATCGCTTTGAGGCAGCGCGTGGCGCGGCCCCACGAGTCTGCGTTACACTCGACTGTCAGTCATGAATACGCTGCGTCGCGTGGCCGTCCTTGGGGCTGGCACCATGGGGGCCCGGATTGCCGCCCACTTTGCCAATGCCGGCGTGCCGGCGCTGCTGCTGGATATCGTTCTGCCGGGCGAGAGCGACCGCAATGCCGCCGCCCGAAAAGGAATTGAAAGCGCGGCCAAACACAAGCCCGCGGCTTTCTTCACCCACTCCGCGGCGGCTCTGGTCAGGCCCGGCAACTTCGAAGACAATCTATCCGAGATCGCCGGTTGCGACTGGGTGCTTGAGGCGGTCACCGAAAACCTCGCCCTCAAGCGCGATCTATGGAAGCGCGTGGACGCGGTTCGTCAGCCTGAGGCCATCCTCTCCACCAACACCAGCGGCATTCCGCTCGCCTCCATCGCCGACGGTTTCCCGGCCGGTTTCCGGCGCCGTTTCCTGGGCACCCACTTCTTCAATCCGCCGCGCTACCTGCATCTGCTGGAGATGATTCCCGGCGCGGAAACCGACGAGGAGGTGCTGCGGTTTGTACAGGATTTCGCGGAGCGCCGCCTCGGCAAAGGCGTGGTGCCCTGCAAAGACACCCCGAACTTCATCGCTAATCGCATCGGGAGTTTCCTCGGCGGCACCATCGCGAAATACACGGTGGAGGACGGATTCAGCATTGAGGAAGTAGACGCCCTCACCGGCCCGCTCATCGGCATGCCCAACAGCGCCAGCTATCGTCTGCTGGACATCGTCGGCCTGGACGTCTGGGCCCACGTCGCCGCGAATCTCTACGAGGCGGTTCCCGGCGACCCCTGGCGTGAGCGCTTCCTTCCCGCCCCTTTCCAGAAGCAGATGCTGGAGCGCAAGTGGCTGGGAGAGAAATCCGGGCAGGGCTTCTACAAGCGCGTGGGGCCGAAGCGCGATATCCACGTGCTGGACTGGCACACCCTGGAATATGCGCCGCTGGTGAAGCCGCGTTTCCCTTTGGTGGAGCAGGTCCGGCAGATGAACGACCTGCCGGCGCGCCTGCGCTTCCTGGTGAACTCGGACGACCGCGTGGGCCGCTTCCTGTGGAAGGTGTTCAGCGATCTGTTCGTCTACTCGGCCGAACGCGTTCCGGAGATCGCCGACCGCATCGTCGAAATCGACCGGGCCATGCGCTGGGGCTACGCGCACAAGCTGGGCCCGTTTGAGTTGTGGGACGCGCTGGGGTTCGAAGACGTGGTGCTTCGTCTGGAGAAAGAAGGGCGCGGTGTGCCCGCTGGTGTTCGCGAGGCTAAGTTGCTCTACCGTGGCGCTGCTTATTTCGATTTCGCCTCGCGGCAATATCGCGACCTGGAACCGCGCGCCGGCGTCATTGTACTGAAGGACTGCCCGGTAGTCCGCGAGAACCCCGGGGCGTCGCTGGTGGATCTGGGCGACGGCGTCCTGTGCGTCGAGTTCCACAGCAAGATGAACACCATTGGCGAAGATAACGTCGCCATGATCTACGACGGTCTGGAGGAGCTTGGGCGCAATTTCGATGCGCTGGTGATCGGCAATCAGGGCGACCATTTCTCGGTGGGCGCCAACCTTATGATGGTGTTGCTGGCCGCGCAAGAGGGCGAGTGGGACGAACTGGACCTCGCCGTCCGCCGTTTTCAGCAGGCCAATATGGCGCTGAAATACGCGCCGAAGCCGGTGGTTGCCGCGCCGTTCGGGCAGACGCTGGGCGGCGGTTGCGAGATCGCGCTGCATGCGGCGCGGGTGCAGGCGTCCGCGGAGTTGTACATGGGCCAGGTGGAAACCGGCGTCGGGCTGATCCCCGCGGCGGGAGGCTGCAAAGAGCTGTTGGCGCGGTTGAAAGATCCGCGGAAAGTTTTCGAGCTGATCGGCTATGCCAAAGTTTCGACCAGCGCCGAGGACGCTCGAACGCTCGGCCTGCTGCACAAGGCGGATGCGGTGTCCATGAACCCGGAGCGGCTGATCGGCGACGCCAAATGTTTGGCGCTGTCTCTGGTGAACGGCTACACGCCGGGCGCGCCGCGCACGGATATCCGGGTGGGCGGCGAAGCCATGTTCGCGCTGCTGAAGATGGCGGTGTGGAGCGCGTGGCAGGGCCATTTCATCAGCGAGTACGACACGGTGATTGGCGAGAAACTGGCGCACGTGATCAGCGGCGGACGGCTGACCGGCGAACAGACCGTGTCGGAACAGTATCTGCTGGATCTGGAGCGGGAGGCGTTTCTCAGCTTGTGCGGCAATGCAAAGACGCAGGAGCGCATGGCGCACACGCTGAAGACGGGCAAGCCGCTAAGGAATTGAGGCATGGAACCCAGTGGGGCAGGGCCATGCCCTGCCATGCTCATCAGTGAACGGAGTTTTTCATGATTGAAGCCGTCATTGTCGATTGTTTACGCACGCCGGTGGGCAAGGCCCCCCGCGGCGCGCTGCGCAATACCCGGCCGGACGATCTGGCCGCCACCGTAATCCACGCGCTGCTGAAGCGCCACCGGGAAGTGCCGAAGGAAGAGGTCGACGACGTCATTCTCGGCTGCGCCATGCCGGAAGGGGAATCCGGCGCGAACATGGCGCGCATCGCGGCTTTGCGGGCGGGCCTTCCCGACGGCGTCCCCGGAGTGACCATCAATCGCTTCTGCGCCTCCGGCCTGCAGGCCATCGCCATGGCCGCCGACCGCATTCGCTCGGGCAGCGCCAGCATCATCATCGCCGGCGGCAGTGAATCGATGAGCATGCTGCCGTTCGACCGCACGCGATTCTCGCCGAACCCCTGGCTGGTGGACCACCTTCCCGAAATCTACATGGGCATGGGTCTCACCGCCGAGCAGCTCCAGCGAAAATACGGCATCACCCGCAACGATCAGGATCAGTTCTCGTATCGCAGCCACCAGAACGCGCTGCGGGCGCAATCGGCCGGCCACTTCGACGATGAAATGGCGCCGGTGGAGGTGGCCACCACCACGCTGGACGGCTCCAAGCAAGTTACCGTGCGAACCATGTTCACCCGAGATGAAGGCCCGCGCGCCGACACTTCCCTGGAAGCGCTGGCGAAGTTGAAGCCCGCGTTCATGGCCGATGGAACCGTCACCGCCGGCAACGCCTCGCAGACCAGCGATGGCGCCGCCGCGGCGCTGGTCATGTCCGAGAAGAAAGCGCAGGAGCTGGGCCTCAAGCCCAAAGCGCGCTTTGTGAGCTTCGCCGTGGCCGGCGTGCCGCCGGAGATCATGGGCATCGGCCCGGTGCGGGCCATCCCCAAAGCGCTGGATTTGGCCGGCCTGCAGCTCGACCGGATTGACCTCATCGAGCTCAATGAAGCATTCGCCGTGCAGGCGCTGGCCGTCATTCGGCACGCGGATTTGCCGCTGGAGCGCATCAACGTGAATGGCGGAGCCATCGCGCTGGGCCATCCGCTGGGCTGCAGCGGCGCGAAACTCACCGCCACCATCCTGCGCGAAATGGATCGCCGCGAGGCGAAGTATGGCATGGTAACCATGTGTGTCGGCGGCGGCCAGGGCGCCGCGGGCATTTTCGAAAGGTTGAACTGACATGAGCGCACCCACCACGGCCCCTCTATCTCAACTCGGCGGCGGATTCCTTCTGGAAGCGGCGCGGCCCGAAGACATTTTCACGCCCGAGGAATTCAACGACGAGCATCGCGCCATCGCGCGCACCACCGAAGACTTCTGGAGCAAGGAAGTCCTGCCGAACCTCGATGCCATCCAGCATCAGCAGCCCGGAGCCGCCCGCGGGGTGCTGCGGAAATCGGCCGAGCTGGGTCTGCCCGCGGTGCTGATTCCGGAACAATACGGCGGCATGGAGATGGACCTCACCTCCGCCATGGTGGTGGCTGAGGCGCTGGCCAAAGACGGCTCCTACGCGGGTTGCCATGGCGCGCACGCGGGCATTGGCACGCTCCCTTTGTTGCTGTTCGGCGCCGCGGAGCAAAAACAGAGATACCTTCCGCGCCTGGCGGCCGCGGAGATGGTGGCGGCGTATTGTCTCACTGAGCCGCACGCCGGCTCCGATGCGCTCTCCGCGAAGACCCGCGCGGACCTGAGCCCCGATGGCACGCACTACATCCTGAACGGCCAGAAGATGTGGATCACCAACGGCGGCTTCGCCGACCTCTATACCGTGTTCGCGAAGATCGGCGGCGAGAAGTTTACGGCGTTTCTGGTGGAGCGCGGTTATCCCGGCGTCTCGGTAGGCGCGGAAGAAAAGAAGATGGGCATCAAGGGCAGCTCCACCACCGCCGTTTATTTCGATAACGTGCGCGTGCCGGTGGAGAATGTCCTCGGCGAAATCGGACGCGGCCATATTATCGCCTTCAATATTCTGAATATTGGGCGTCTCAAGCTGGGTCCGTTTGCGCTGGGCGGCGCGAAGGAAGTCTTGCGAGCTTCCCTCCGTTACTCCAAAGAGCGCCAGGCGTTCGGCCATTCGATCGCCGATTTCGGCATGATTCAGCACAAGCTGGCCGAGATGGCCGTGCGCATTTACGCCGCGGAATCGATGACCTGGCGGGTGGTGGGTCTGGTGGAGCGCGCGGGCACGAGCTTCATGAAAGCGGCCGAGGAATTCGCCGCCGAATGCTCTTACGTGAAGATCTTCTCGTCGGAGATGCTCGATTACGTGGTGGATGAGGGCGTGCAGATTCACGGCGGCTACGGCTACCATCAGGATTACGCCGTCGAGCGGGCCTACCGCGATTCGCGCATCAACCGCATCTTCGAAGGCACCAACGAAATCAATCGGCTGCTGGCTACGGGCATGCTTCTCAAGCGCGCGCAGCGCGGCCAGTTGCCTTTGGTCGAAGCGGTGAAACGGCTGCAGAACGATCTGCTGGGCGGGCCCACGCTCAACGCTGGCGACCCCGAAGAAGTCCGCATGACCGCCAACGCCAAGAAGACGGCGCTGTTCCTGCTGGGCATCGCCTACCAGAAATACTTCAACGATCTGGAAAGCCAGCAGGAGATTCTGGCCGCCATCACGGATGTGGCGATGAACGCTTTCGCCATGGAGTCCTGCGTGCTGCGCTCGCAGAAGCACCGCTCCGGCCAGGAGATGACCACCATATTCGTTCACGAAGCCATGGAGACGGTGGAAAGCGCCGGGCGCGCGGTGGTGGCGGCCTGCTCGGAAGGCGATCCGCTGCGCATGAATCTTTCCATTCTCAAGCGCTTCACCAAGTGCGATCCGGTGAATGTCATCGCGATGCGCCGGAGAATCGCCGCCCGGTTGCTGGAAGCCGAGCGTTACGCGGTGCCGTCGAATTGAGACTGGTGGTCTTGGCCGGTTTGCCCGGTTCGGGCAAGTCCACGTGGGCGGGCCGGCAGTCTTTCTCCGTTCTCTCGTCGGACGCCATTCGGTTGCTCATTGCCGATGATCCGAACATTCAGACCATCCACCGGCGCGTGTTCGCCACGCTCCGGCATCTGGCGAAGCAGCGTCTGGAACTGCGGCGGCCGGTGACCTGCATCGACGCCACCAGCCTGACGCGCTGGGAGCGCCGCCCGTGGATCCGGCTGGCCGAGGACGCCGATTGCGAAGCCGAAGCCATCTTCTTTGACACGCCGCTGGAGGTTTGTCTGGAGCGCAACAGCCGGCGCGAGCGCGTGGTTCCCCCAGCCGTGGTTCGCGACATGGCCCGGCGGCTGGAGCCCCCTTCCATCCTGGAGGGATTCTCCCGCGTAATCACTCTGTGGGGCAGCGCCATGCGCTGCCAGCCGTAACTGGAAAAGGCAGCGCCATGCGCTGCCAGCCGTAACTGGAGAAAGCAGCACCATGCGCTGCCAGCCGTAACTGGAAGGCAGCGCACGGCGCTGCCCCACATGCCACTGAAGGGAGCGCGCGGCGCAGCAGCACAAAAATACCTCTCCACGTTTTCACCCGCATCGCAGTTAATCCATGTAGAAGTGTGCACTCCGGAGTTCACCCTCGGGATGACCAGCGATGTAACGGACCAGCCGGATGCACTGGCGCGCGCCAGGCGGGGCGAAGAGGCGGCGTTCGAGGAGCTGATGCGTATGCACGAGCGCCAGGTGCTGCTCACCGCAATGCGCTTGCTGGGCCGCCTGGAAGATGCTCAGGACGCCACGCAGGAGACGTTCCTGAAGCTGTACCGGAACCTGCGCATCTTCGCGTCGGCTGCGGAGATTGGGCCGTGGCTGTATCGGGTCACCGTCAATGTGTGCCGCGATCTGGCGCGAAAGCGCGGTCTTCTGGCGGCGGACGCGCGGTGGCCGGATGTCGCTATAAAGGCCGGCGAGGATGAGCGGATTGGCCTGGAGCGGCGTCGCACGTTGCTGGCCGAGGCGCTGACACACTTACCGGAGAAGGAGCGCGCGGCGATCATCCTGCGCGAAATCGAAGGTCTGGAGACAGGAGAGGTCGCCGGAATTCTGGGATCCAGCCCCGCCACCGTTCGCACCCAGGTATCGACGGGCCGTGCTCGATTGCGCGCGATCATGACGCGGCTCTTGCGGAGGAAACATGGACTTTGATTTTCCTGAGCCGTCCCCGGCGGCATACGAAGAAGTTCGGCATCGTGTTCTCGGAGAGATCCGGCGTCAAAGACGAATCCGCAACGTTGTCCGAATGATCGCGGCGATGGCCGCCTGCGTGGCTCTGGTGGTGTCCGGCTGGCTCGCGGTTCGTGTGCCCGCGCCCCTCCCCGCCCCGCACATGTTGGCGCGTTTCAAGGACGCTCCGCCGCCGCTGGTGGTGGCTGGTGCACCCGTGGTGCGTCGCCGGAAGCTGCACCGGAGGCGGGAAGCGCAGCCCGCGCAGCCGCTGGTGGTGCGCCTGCAAACCGACGACCCCAACGTCGTCATTCTCTGGACCGTGGATTGAGGAGATTATGAACAGACTAATTGCGAAGCTCTGCTTTGGATTCATGCTCGCCGCCGCGTGCGCGAGCGCCGATGACGTTGAGAAGCTCGTACAGGTGAAGCATGTTGAGGCCGATCAGCGGCTGCACAACCTGTTCGATGTGCTCGGGGTTCGCGTGTCGGATCGCGTGGGCGGTTACATCGCGCTGAAAGGGTCGGCGGACGCAGTGGCCGCGGCGGAAGAAGTCCTGCATCACATGGACGAAGAAAAACCGGCGATGAACGTGGAGCTGACCGGCTGGCTGGTGGTGGCATCGTCGCAGCCGGCGCCGGCACTGCAACCTCTGCCGGAAGACCTTGCCGCGGTGGCCAGACAGCTCAAGGCCGCATTCGGTTACTCCGATCTGCGGGTACTGACCAGTTTCGTGGTGCGCACTCGCGCGGGCAGCGACATGCGCGACAACGGGCAGTTCTCGAATGAACTGGTGGGAGGAAAGGGGTATTCCGGGTACGGTTTCCATGTGAACAGAGTGGAGGTCACGGGAGACGGCACCGGCGCTCACCGCCTTCGCCTGGATAATGTTTCGCTGTCTCTTGGCGAAGGCAACCTCTCCTCCGACGTCGATTTGAATGAGGGCCAGAAAGTGGTCATCGGCAAGACCAGCATGGGTATCGCCACCGGCACGCCGCTCATCCTGGTGTTGACGGCCCGCGTTATAACCGAGTAGTGATCTGTCTCGACGAGGAACAAGTCCGCGCGCTGCTGCGCCTGGAAGATCTGATCCCCCTCATGGAGGAAACGCTCATCGATTTCTCCGCCGGGCGCATCCGCCAGCCGGTGCGCGGCATTGTGGCTGTTCCCGAGCGCGGCGGCCTGCTGGGCTTGATGCCCGCGATATGCGGGGATGTGATGGGCATCAAGCTGGTGACCGTCTATGAAGGCAACGCCGAGCGGGGGTTGCCCACCCACCAGGCCACCATCGAATTGTTCCGCTCGGACACCGGCGAGCCCCTCGTAACCATGGATGGCCGGTTGATCACCGAGCTGCGCACCGCCGCCGTCACCGCCGTGGCCACGCGGCTGCTGGCGAAACCGGATGCGCGCGTTCTGGCGATTCTGGGCAGCGGAATCCAGGCGCGCGCCCACGCCCAGGCGCTGCGGATGGTTCGTCCGTTCGAGGAAATCCGCGTCTGGAGCCGCACTCCCGCGCACGCCGAGCGCTGTGCCGAGGAAATTGGGGCAAAAGCCATGGACGCCGAAGAAGCGGTTCGCGGCGCCAACGTGGTGGTCACCGTCACTTACTCGGCGGAGCCGGTGCTGCACGGCGCCTGGCTTTCCCCAGGAGCTCTGGTGAATGCGGTGGGCGCGGTGGGACGGCGCAAGCGCGAGTTGGATGACGAAGCCATGAACGCTACTGTCGTGGTGGATTCTCGCGCCGCCGCCGCCACGGAAGCCGGAGACATTATCAACTCCGGAGCCGCCGTTCACGCGGAGATCGGAGAGCTGCTGGCTGGCGCCCAGCCGTTCCCAACGCCGGGCAGCCGGGTGGTTTTCAAGTCCCTGGGGCTCGCCGTGGAAGACGTGATGGCCGCGAAACTGGTCTGGGACCTACGAAACCGGAGCCAGTGAGTACTTATGAGGCTTCGGCTGTGCAGCGGCGTGTTGTCTGGCGACAACGGCCTGTTCCAGAGCGTCCAGTGAATCCATCGCTGGCTGCGAAGCGGGCAGATCGAAAGCCGCCAGGGGCACCTGCACCGTGCGCCAGCGCCCGTTGTGAACATCGCAGTGGGCCACGGTCAGGTCGTGGACTTCTTTGGCCTGCCTGGTCATGGGCGTATCGAAGAGCGCCAGGTTGACGCCAGCGGCCAGCTCATCGTTATTAAAAGCGCCCACCGCCTGCCCGTCAATCTGCAGCGTGTAGCTGCCATCGCGCAGGCCGGTGACACGGAGGGGTTGCCGGTTCAGCGCCTCGGCCAGGTCGGAGTTCGCCAGCACCAGCTTCACCGGACCCAACCCCCGCGCGCCCTGCCAGGTCATGAACGGAAGCGGCAACGCATCGTCCAGCTCGGTCCATTCGAGGCCGTGCGCGGCCGACAAATCCGAAACCGCGGCATGCTCCGCAGACTTCACCCGTGGCGTCCCGGCCACCCAGTCGATCGTGACCGCGGAGACCACCGCCCGCGCATTCCAGGCCTTCAACAACCCCTCGGCCATAACCAGGTGACCGGCAAACGAGGGATGGACGCGATCGGGAATGATTTTCTGGGCATCCTCTCCGTTCTGCGCGTTGGCTTTCGCCAGCATTTCCACCACCGCCGTATTCATGTCCGCCACGTTGAGCCCGGCTTCCTTCGCGTAGTTTGCGATCCACTTCCCAAAGCTGATCATGACTTCGTTGTAACCGCCGGGAAAAGTCGCCGGGCGCGTGACGTCATCGTAAGGCGACGGCCGGATTGCGGTGATGCGGACGCCCGGCAGCGCGGCCCGGACGGTATCGACAATATGCCGGTATCCGTCAAAGAACTTCTTGTCCCCCGTCTCGTTCTCCAGCGCGTAATCGCCATCGTTCATTCCCAGCATGATGGTCATCACCGTCGGTTTGTAGGCGATGACATCGCGCTGCAGGCGAATGTCGACGGGGCCGCCTCCCCCTCCACTCACCCGGTCCCCGCCCCAGCCGGAATGAACGAAGACCGCATTCAACGTTGGATAGCGCGTCACCACATAGGTTTCGGCGATCTCCGTGTAGAGCTTCTGCTCGGTGATGCTGTCCCCGTAGAACACCACCCGGTCGCCGCTTTTCAGATAGAAATCGTCCGCGCCCGCCGCGGTAAGCGCAGCGAAGAGAATCAGGATTGCTGGTCGCATGAGATCTTATCGAGTTTATACGATTGGCTCGGTGAGGTCGTGCACGGTCGAGACGTCCACGGAATATTCCTCGGCCATCCATTTGAAAACCACTATGGAGCGCCGGCGCGCGAGCGCGGGGTCCAGTTCAAAGGTGATGGTGGCGCCTGGATCGAAGGGGACCGGGACGGCGGAGCCCAGCAGGCACGCGGTGAATCCGGGCCTGGTAATGGTGCGATGGAAAAGCCGAACCATGCGAATCATTATCGCCGAAGGGGACAGACGGAACGTTCCCCTGAGAATCCCCCGCCCCCGCCCGCACATTCCTTGCGTATGCCCCGCTTCGCTCGCGTCACCGCTCCCGGCGCCGCTCATCACGTCACCCAGCGTGGCAACGCGCAGCGGTTCGTCCTCGATTCCGACGCCGACCGGCTGGTCTACAGGCAGCTATTGATGAAATATTGCCGGCTGCACCGCCTCTTCCTGCTCGGGTACTGCCTGATGTCCAACCACGTTCACCTGATCGTCGTGCCCGCGCGGTCCGATTCGCTGCCTCTCGCCCTCAAGCACGCGCATGGCCGGTACGCGGCGTACTACAACGTTCGCCATGTCTCTTCGGGACACGTCTGGCAGGGCCGCTATTATTCCTGCCCGCTCGACCTGCCGCATCTCTGGGCGGCCCTCCGCTACACCGAGCTCAACCCCGTGCGCGCGGGCCTGGCGGAGAATCCGCAGGCGTACCGCTGGTCCAGTGCCGCCGCCCATTGTGAGAGCGCCAGGCCGGATCCGCTGATCGACCTCACCCTGTGGAACGCGGTGTGGACCAGGAAGACATGGAGCCAGTACATCATGGACCCCGCTCTTGAAGAGGAAGTCGACGCCATCCGGCGCAACACGCACTCCGGCAGACCCCTGGGCGCATCCGGATTCGTCGCTGGTCTGGAAGAGACGCTGAACAGGCGTCTGGCGTCCGACCCGGGTGGACGGCCGCGGAACCGGGCGGCGACGGGCGGCAGCGGGAACGTTCCGTCTGTCCCCGCTCAGGGGAGGTGGAACGGCGGGCTGTGAAACGTCTCCCGGTGATCGCACGAGAACACCGTCAGGCGAAACGTCCCCGGCCCCAGATACACATTTTTCTTGCACTCATCGTTGCACTGCCCCGAGCAGGAATAGCCGGTCCACGGAACCGGCCGCAGCGGCGCATCCGCCCGAACATTGATGCAGCTCGGAGGAGCAGCGGCCGGGCATTCATCAAGAATGATCAGGCTGGTGGATACGGTAACCCATCCAGCGTCCGTCCGTTTCTCCATGTGCGCCTGCGTGGCCAGCGACACCGTCGATCCGTTCACCTGAATCTCGAACGCGCCCGCGTGCTCGAGGTTCCTGATCTCCACCCGCGGCGGCGCGGTGGCGCCAATCAGAAACAGCGTGGCGGCAAAAAGCAGCGCGCCGAACCGAGTCATTTGCGCACGTCGAAGGAAGCCCATACGGTGCTTTCGTGGCGGCAGGGATTGCCCGGCGGCAAATTTACGTAGAGCGGGATCAGAGCGTTGCAGCCGGCCACATGCGCGTCGGTCAGAATTCCCTTAAACCGGGAGTCGGTTGGCTCGCCGTCAATCACGCCGCTGGTCGCCTGCCCCAGACCCTTCGGCGTCGGCACTATGCTCCACGCGCCCAGCGGGTCGGCGAAGTGCGCCGGCTGAAAAGTCGCCTGCCAGCGAACGTTCCAATAGAAGCTTTTCAAATGGTGATACTTGCCCGCCGGATCGCGCGCCGTCAGAACCGTGCAGAACAGGAACTCCATCTGCGCTTCCCGCAGAAAGTTGTTCTTGTGGGTCTTGGAATTGAGCGCGAGAAGGTCGCAGCCGTCGCTGGGCTTGTCGGAATGCGACACGGTCAGAGTCAGCGGAAACGCATCCGCGGGGTTCACCTTGGGAAGGTTCCACGAATCGGTGTAATAAATGTCCGTAGCCGGGTCGACGTCGCGGCAGGCCTTGATCGGTCTGGCCGGCGGCCGCGATCGCTGGAAGAAGATGCTGCCATCGTGATCGTGTTCGCCGCGGTAGTAGAGCCAGTTCGTATCCACCCATTCAACCTGAATGAAGCCCAGCGTCCAGCCCACCGCGGGCTGGCTCCCCGTCAATATCACCGAACCATCGGCGGTGATCCGGGAAGAGCAGTCGAAATGCGCCCTGCCGTTCTTAACGGTGGGGACCGACGCATGAGCGCGGCCGGTGATGGTGATCTGCGCCGATCCCGGCTTCAGTGTCGCCGCCCGGCGCAGTTGCCCAGGCTGATCGGGCACCGAGCAGCGCCAGTATGCACCGCCGCCGATGGCGCGCGCGGCTTCCCCCGCCTCCGCCTCGCAGAGATCCGCGTCCTGGGGATGGGCCTGTCCAAGCCGTTGCTGCAATGCGTGCGTCAGCTCATGAGCGAGCAACTCGCGTCCACTGGCGCTATGGGGCCGATACCGTCCCGCCGCGAAGAAGATATCGTCGCCGATAGTGAAGGCGTCGGCGCCAATCATCCGCGCAACGGCGCCGGCCATGGGATCTGTATGGATTCGTATAGTCGCGAGGTCGGCGCGAAACCGTTTTTCAAACCACGCCCTCGCTCGCAGATCGAGCGGTCTGCTGCTGATCATTCATTCCTCCGTCCCCGCCGAAGGCTCAAGAGGGCCGCGATTCTGCGATCAGCGTCTTGTTCTCTTGAGCCGATTCAGATCGGCTTACAGTTCTTGCAATTGTACTCTGCCACCCTCGGGTGGTCAACGGAGATTCGGAGGACGGGGCGCGGGCACCCGGCGGCGGGCTCTTACGAACCGTAGAGCACTTTGTTCAACTTATCGAGTTGGTTATTGTAATAGAAAATGACTTCCGAGCTCCTGGCAAAATCGCACATCTCTCCAAACGCCTCGGCCCATGCCACAGCTTTGTCGTACGTGTCCTGGGCGAATTTGACCGGGTCGGCCATCAACCGGTCGGGCTTTTTCTCGCCCACGATTTGATAGTACTTCTCCCACTCGATGTTGCTGATCGCCGCATACCCCCCCCACCCGGCTCGTGTTGCTTCCGCCCGCCAGGGTGGCGATAAGGTCTTTGACTTTGTTAATCGCTTCGATGGCGATATTCAGCTCGTTCCCCGCCATAATCTGCAATTGCATGATGTCGAAAGACAGCCCGGCCCAGTTCGAGCGCCAGGTTTCCAGATCGGCCAGGGGCTCGAAAAGCTTGTCGCTGCCGCCGTATTCCGCAATTCTCTTCCTTGCCAGCGCGTCGCTCATCATTCCGCGCGCGATGTCGACGGCCACTCCAAAACGCTTGTCACGGAACATGAGATGGCTCGCCGAAATCTCCACTTTCCGCGATTCGATCCGCTTGAACTCCGCCGCAACCTCCCCCGAGTTCGCGGCCGCAACGGCCTGGTTGTACGCGTCGACGGCGGCCCTGCTGTTGCGGCTGGCATTGAGGGCGTCGGCAAGCGCATCGATCTGCGCTTTGTGATAGGCGTAATAGGGATGCGTCGTAAGCGACGTGCCAAGCAGTTTCCCGGCGATATCCATCGAGATCTTAATGCCGAGCTTCAACAGACCGCCGTCTCGTTTTTTTTCGTCGAGAACCTCCTGAACCTTCCTCACGTAACTGAACACTCTCTGGGCCGTGCCGGTGACCTTGAGGTACTTCGTAACCCGACCCGTGTTAGACAGGGGGTTGCGGATGTTATCGGCGGCCGAGAGGGCTCGGGCCACGTAGGTGTAGCTGTCGGAAAGGTTGTCGATGGCGCCGCCGATTTTGGTGTAGGCCTGCTTGTCTTCCTTGCTTGCCGTGAGTGCCATTCGATCCAGACGGGCCCGGGGGCTCGGTAGTTTCGTAATTGTACCGGGCGGTCAATGACAAAACGTACACAAGGCTGGCGGGAAACCTCGCGCGATACTACACTGTTTCGGCCAGTGCTTCGCGGAGACGCGGTCGGCCGCCGCAAGATCGGCAACGGCGCGCGCCACTTTGAGAATGCGGCCGTTCGCGCGCGGTGAGCTGCGAGTTGCCAAGCGCTGGCGCGCCGGTTCCGCAACCTTTCATGAAGGCGAAAACGGGGGAACGTTCCGTCTGTCCCCTTTGGAGCGCTACGTCCAGTAATCCCGATCCAGACTGCGGTATTGCACTGCTTCGGCCAGGTGCTTCGCGGAGACGCGATCGGCCCCCGCGAGATCCGCAATGGTGCGCGCCACTTTCAGAATGCGGTCGTGTGCGCGCGCGCTGAGCCCCATCTTGCGCACCGCCAGCTCCAGCGTGCGCTCGCCGGCATCGTCCAGCGCGCACAGCGTCCGCAACTGGCCGTGGGGGATGTGCGCGTTATAGAACCCGCGGCGCTGTTGCAAATCGCGCGCGGCGGCCACCCGCTGGCGCATCTGCTCGGACGTCACGCCCTGATCGTGCCCCCGCAATTCCTTGTACGGCACCGCCGGCACTTCAATATGCAGGTCGATGCGGTCCAGCAGCGGCCCGCTCACCCGCCCCAGATATCGCTGGATAATCGCGCCGGTGCAGCGGCATTCCCGCGTGGTGTCGCCGTAGAATCCGCAGGGACAGGGATTCATCGCCGCCACCAGCATGAAATTCGAAGGGAACGAGAGTGTCATGCTGCTCCGCGCAATGGTCACCGAGCCTTCCTCCAGCGGCTGCCGCAATTGCTCGAGCACATTGCGCGGAAACTCCGGCAACTCGTCCAGGAACAACACGCCATGGTGCGCCAGGCTCACCTCGCCCGGGCGGGGCATGCCCGAGCCGCCGCCAATCAACCCGGCGTCGGAGACGGTGTGGTGCGGGGCGCGAAACGGCCGTTGCGCCAGCAGCCCGACACCGCGCGCCAGCGCCCCCGCGACGCTGTGTACCTGGGTGGTCTCCAGCGCCTCCTGAAAGGTGAGTGGTGGCAGAATGCCCGCGAATCGCCGCGCCAGCATGGTCTTGCCCGATCCCGGAGGGCCCACCATCAGCACGTTGTGCGCGCCCGCCGCGGCCACTTCCAGCGCGCGCTTCGCGGCGGTCTGGCCGCGCACATCGCGAAAATCGGGCACGATCGCCTCTGCGGAAGCAAGTGACGGCAGCGGCGACGGCGTCGGCTGAAATCGGTCCGGCTCGTTGAGGAAGCCCACCACCTCGGCCAGATGCCGGAAGCCGAACACGCGCACGCCATCGGCCACCGCGGCCTCGGCGGCGTTGTCGGCGGGCACCAGCAGGTTGGCGATGCCCTGGCGGCGGGCGCACACGGCCATCGATAACGCTCCGCGAACCGCGCGGATAGACCCGTCCAGCGACAGCTCCCCCACAAACAAGTGTTGATCCGACTTCGCCACCACGCCCATGGCTCCCAGAATTCCCAATGCCATGGGCAGATCGAAGCCCGCGCCCTCCTTGCGCACGTTGGCGGGCGCCAGGTTGATGGTGACGGACTTGTTGGGGTACCCGAAACCCGAATTCAACAGAGCCGATTTGATCCGTTCCCGGCTCTCCCGCACGGCCGTGTCGGGCATGCCCACGGTGACGAAGTCGCGCGCCGAACCCGCCGGGTACATGTCCACTTCCACGTCAATCAGATGGGCTTCAATACCGAACAGAGCCGCGCTGCGCGTGCGGAACAGGGCCATGGCAGACAACGTAGTGCCGGGCGCGGCCTATTCCTCTACCGAAAACTTCTGATCGCTCTCCACCGTCTGGTTGCCGATCTTGTCCCGAACCGTCAGTTGGATGGTGTGCTCGCCCTTCACGATATCGGGCGGCAGGGTGAGGCTGAGCGCCGCCGGCAGGTATTTTTGCGGATAAAACGACTGGTCTTTCAGCGTGGCCGCCTCCGGCTGGCTGAAGCCGGGCTTCCCGTCGGGCCGGATCACCGTCAGCCCATACTGCACCTCGAAGGCGTTGCCGGGGCCGAGCTTGAATCCGGTGATATCGAAGCGTGCCCAGACGCTCTCCCCAGGCCGGTAGGCGGCCACTTCCAGCGGTTGCGCGTCGTCCTCGGAGCGGTAGAAACGAAAATTCTGCACCACCAGCGTGTCGCTCGGCGCAAACTTGTGGCCGCGTATTAGAAAGGGCAGGTCCGCGCTGGCGTCGGCTTTGCTCAATTCGTCGTGAACGGTGATCAGCAGGTGATACGTGCCCGAGGCCGCGTACGACGGGATCTCGAAATTCTGGCGAATCTTCGGCAGCCACTCCTTGTCCTCGGGAGAGACATCGGTGTCCTCCTTGCCGCTGGCCGGCGCCACCAGCGGAATGCCGGCCGGGTCCGTGCACTTCCACTCCCAGGCAAGTTGAATGTGATCCTTTTCGGATTTGTGGTAGCCGGCGATCTCCCAACTGAAGAAGGCCAGGTCGCCGCCCGCGTAGCCCTGGTCGGAGGGCATGCGCGGGCCGTCTTCATATTGTTGGAGCGCGGTGTTGACGATGCCCAAAGGCACCGCGGGCGCCGTGGGCGCGGCCAAGAGCAGGGCAGCTCCGGCGGCCGCCAAAACAAAGCAGCGGAATGAAGTGCGCACCTGCCTTCATTCTAAGTTAGAAATACTTTCGGATGGCCTCGTATTCCGTTTCGAAATCCCGCAGGATCGGTTCGGCGAAGGTTCCCGCAAGGTTGAAAAATGGTTCCTGCGAGATGGCGTCGAACTCCGCGGCGGACTTGGGATGGACGCAGTTGCCCAGATGGTTCACGTAGCTGTTCACGGCGAATATCGCCCGGCTGAGCTGCGTGTGCCCGGCCTCGGGCGGCGTGGGGTCGAGCTCCGGCTGATGATGGTAGCGCACCGCGGTCTGGATGGGTTCCGGCAGGTTCCAGGTGGCCAGGGCGAGCGATGAAATCTCCGCGTGATCGATGCCCAGCACTTCCCGCTCGCAATCGGAGAGAGTCCGTTCGTTGCCGGCGTAGAGCACCATGATCTCGTTGTATTCGTCGGGCGCTCCAATGGCGATGAGCAGGCGGCCGAGATCGTGCAGAAGGCCCGCAATGAAGGCGCCTTCCGGATAGCGCACGCGGGTTCGCTGCGCCAGCAGATCGCTCAGCACCGCCACCGCCACCGAATGCATGTTGAAATCCTTGGTAGACCAGCCACCCGGAGTTTTCACCTTGGCCCACATGCGGGTGATGGACATACCCAGCACGGTATTTCGTAGTTTGTTCACCCCGAGCAGCGCTACCGCATGCCGCACGGAACTCACTTCGCCGCGCCGTCCGTACAATGCCGAATTGACCACCTTGAGGATGTTGGCGGCCAGTACGGTGTCTTTCTCAATCAGGTCGGAAAGCGATGAAAACGAAACATCTTCGTTGGCGAGGCTGGCCATCACCCGGTTGAGGGTCGGGGAGAACGGGGGCAGCCCGTTCAAGCTCCGCAGAATCCGTTCCCGGCAGTTCTCTTTCTTGAGAGCGAGCGTCACTGCTAATCCTATCGGCGGGCGGGCCGCCGGTCATAAGGGTAATTGGCGGCCGGGATGGGCCGCGCGCAGCGGGGCGCGGGATGCTAAACTGGCTCTGTACTTCCCTCCCGCCGTCGGGGCGTGGCTCAGCCTGGTAGAGCGCCTGGTTCGGGACCAGGAGGCCGGTGGTTCGAATCCACTCGCCCCGACCAAATCTCTCAATAACTTACACGGATTATTCAGGTCGGAGTGACTTGGAATCTCCATGACCGTTCTCGGGTTCCCGTCGCGCGCGGGCGCAAACAGAATGGTGGTGGCGGAGTGCCGGAGATCGTGAAAGCGGATACTGGGCAGCCCCGATGCTTTCATGATCCTGTACCAGTCGCGCAACAGGTGCCGGCGCTCGATTGGCGTGCCGATGGTGGTCGTGAAAACAGAGCTCGTTTCCTTCCACCGATCCCCCGCCCACTCACGCTCCTGTTGCTGTATGGCCCGATGCTTCGGCAGCGATGCAAGTATCACGGCAGGAAGTGCAATTGTGCGATTGCTCGCCTCCGCTTGGTCTTGCTTGCCCTCGACTCGCTTCATTGCGCCGTTGACGTTCAATCTGCCTCCGGCAAAGTCGATATCTCCCCACTTCAGCCCGAGTACTTTACCCTGCTCGCCCGAGGCACAACGCAATCGAGAACAGCGCTTCGAGCCGGTGGCCAGCAACCCGTTCCAGAAAGCTCCGCGCGTGGGCGATGTCGAGCACATTCAGTTTGGGTGGCTGCGAGTCCGGTGGCTTCGCCCTGCTTGCCGGAGTGCGGTTGATCAGCTCCCAGTCGTTCACAGCGACGTTGAGCACGGCCCGGAGAACATCGCGAATGTGCTTGACCGTCTTCGAGCTCAGGCCGGCAGCCTGCAACTACCGCTCCAGACCCAGTAATTGTTATTATTGCCGCCGCTCGCTCCTGTCAATCCTGTCGGCGAACCCCGGTCGGCGATGGGCTCTTGCGTTTCGTTGTGAGGGTTGTCGGGCTCAAACGGACAGTCGATTGGAGTGGTCCAGCACAAGGTGCTTCCCTCACATTCCATTGTGTCGCGGCGGTCAAAACGAATGAAGTCCCGACCGCAACCAAAACCGTTCCCGTCATCAGATGTTTTGGCCGCATATCTGATTTTATGCGAAACACCCGAGGCCCTGGAAGCGCCTACAGGATGGACCGGGGCCCTTGCAGCCCGGCGGATATGAATCGCCCTCGTTCCGCCGTTAGCCTGGAGCCCCGGTGCCGGGTGAACCGAATCGGCCAGTGTTATGGCTTCTTCCGCGCCAGCAGATCGATGCGAGTTATGCGTCCAACTCGCGGACGCCCTCGCAAAGGCAGTTGAGCGGGTTAACGCTTCTACCGTCGCGCGGGAACTGGCGGCTAAGGAAAAGCGGTACACCGGCCCGGAACTGGACAACCTGGCCGCGGCCCGCAAGGACGCCCGGGAGGCCAGGGCTGCGCTGGACCGGCACAGGAAAGAACACGGTTAGCCTTCGCAAGGACGCGGCCCTCCGGGTCGTCCGCCTTCTGCACCGCACGCGACCAACCAGCACTACCGCGCGACGCGGCGATAGGGCCTGGCACGTAGCGTGCTTCCGGCTATGTTCCGATGAACGCATGGCTGCCATGAGTGATGGCCGCGCCGGCCCGCAGCGCCGCGGCGATCGTCACCACTTCGGCGATCTCCGGATCGGTTGCCCCAGCCTCCCTCGCTTTGCCCGCGTGGATCTCGATGCAGTAGGGGCATTGCGTTGTGAACGCTACCGCGAGCGCCATCAGCTCTTTGTATTTGGCGGGGATCGCGCCGTCGGCCAGGGCCGCTTTGTCAAAGGCCCAGAAAGCCTTCATCGCGGCTGGCGCGTTCGCGTCCAGAATCTTGAGTTTCCCCAGGTTGCTCATGCTGTACAAGGCGGTCCTCCTCTTTTCTTGAAGCATCATGATTGTAACCTGCCGCATCCTCGCGCATGACCAGGGTAGGCTGTCTATTCAGGAGGCCAACGGTGAGCAACGGAAGCGCGCGGGTTAATCAATGCCAGCACCCGGCGGGATGGTTGGGCCGATTGATTTTGTGGAACATGAATGCGCGGCATTCCAGGGTAACTGACTGGGGGTTATCCCACGTTGCGATCGCCCGGCGCGACACCGTTCTCGATGCAGGTTGCGGGGGAGGGAGGACGGTGAGCAAGCTCGCCTCCATGGCCACGGAAGGAAAGGTCTATGGCGTCGATTGTTCCTGGGAGAGCGTCGCCATGGCCAGCCGGACAAACCGGCAATCGATAGCCGCCGGACGCGTCGAGATCCGGGAGGCATCGGTGTCGCAGCTGCCGTTTCCGGAGGACATATTCGATGTGATCACGGCGGTTGAGACGCACTTCTGGTGGCCCGATTTGCCGAGCGGTATGCGCGAACTTCTAAGAGTCCTGAAGCCAGGCGGCGCGCTCATCATCATCGCCGAAATCTACCAAGGAGCAACCACGAAAACCGCCCGGATCGCGGAAAAATATCTCCCGTTATCCGGCATGACGCTGCTGAGTGTTGCTGAGCATCGCGAACTCTTCGCACATGCCGGCTACTCCGATGCCGAGGTCATGGTGGAGTCCGGGAAGGGATGGATTTGCGGCATGGGCAGGAAACCCCGCGCAGCCACGCCCCATCTTCAATGAAGCTCCGCCTTCGTTCTTATTGCTTCTTCACGCCGGAGACGCAGCCGTCCCGCCTTGTCGCGGGCGGCACGTCATTCTTGAGGTAGCACCAGGGCGTATCTCCGCGCCCGGTGGTGCCTGGCCCGGCATAGGTGAAGGCCCGGCAGCTCGAATCGCGGGCGCAGGCGCGCCGGCAAAGTTCGGGACTGGGGTCACGGAGGGCGAAGTTGTGGTAGTCGTCTCCATTGCGATCGGTGTTGCGCTCCAGGGGAAACTCGATGTCCAGTCGCCTGAAATCGGTCGAATTCGAGGTGCCGACGCAGACCACATCACGAAGGCCGACGCAATAGTCCTCATCGCAGAGCCGGTCTTCCCCCAGAACCATTGTTGGGCGCGCGGGAGACACCCCGTAGCTCTCCGCTTCGCGATAGCCCTTCCGGTCGCAGAACGCATCCGCGGCGGGTTTGCCACAGGTCTCGCCGAAGTAGAGGCAATTGTCGACGGCGTAGCCGGTCACCTTCGGGTGATCATATACCTGGCGCTGCGCCTGAGCCTGAGCAACGAATAGAACTGCCAGAAGAATCAACAGTATGGCCTTCATCGGCGTCCTCCGGACCCATTCTATCCGCGGCTTGCTCGCTGGGTCAAAAACAAGTACGACGACGGGAGCCCGGAAGTTCGACTTCGCTTTACAGATAGACGTTTCATGAGGCGAGATAAGGTGGGTGTATGAAGTTTCCACCTGCCTGGGGAATTCGTGTGTTCGCCGGTCTGCTGGTATGCCCATTCGCCGCGGCATCCAACCCGGTGACCGGCAATGGTTTCGGTTTCGCCGTGGTAACGCCGGAAACGGCGTCCGTAACCAGCTTCTACCCACATCCCTATAGCTTTGTTCGCCCCGATGCGAGCAACCCTCTCGGCGAGGGAGTGCCCACGGTAAACTTCATTACCCGCCTGGCGCTGAGCGGCGCTCCAATTCACGACGGCGAAGTGGCCTACGAAGAGGATTCACAGGTGCTTCATATCCGCGCCAGGGCCGGCGAGGGGTTTGTCTTCATGCCCTTCGGGATGCAGCGGCCAATGCTGGTCGCCAGTTGGGAGGCGGGTTCCGCCACCCCCGCGGCAGTGGGCTTTCCCGTGGAGTGGAAACAGCCGGTGAAATCGCTCCGTTCCGTTCATGCCGCGGGCATCGACATGCGTTTGCTGCAGTTCGATGGCGTCGAGGAATCGCTGCTGCTCGTTCCACTGGACCGGGTGCGGGCGCAGTCCGCGGGCCATCGGCAACCGCTGGCCGGATGCTCGGCGTGGGCTTTGATTTCACTCGCGAATGAAAACGAGTGGGAACAGGCCGCGCGCGACTTCGCGGCATGGCGGGCGGGGCTGGCGCCACGGGCGCTCGTGCAGCGCGAGATTGCACAGGTGGAAGCATGGCGCGCCAGGCCCTCCGTGCATTTCAAGACGGACAACGAGCGGCACCTGTGGCGTCAGAGCGAGATCATGTTGCGCATGGCGCAGTGCCGCGAACCCAACCGTCCCGGCCGTCATGGCAACGGCATGATCGTGGCGGCGCTGCCAGATGGACTGTGGTTCACTCCGTGGGTGCGCGACATGGCTTATTCAACCATGGCCTTTGTCCGCATGGGTCATCGCGATGAAGCGCGCGCCGCGCTGCTGGCCTGGTTCAACGCGCAGCCGACGGGCAAGATGAAGGACCGGGTGGCGGGGGCCGATTACCAAATCTCCGTGGTTCGTTATTTCGGCGATGGGTCGGAAGAGCCCTTCTTCACCATGGAAGGCGGCACCAACATCGAGTACGACGATTGGGGTCTCGCGTTGTGGGTGCTGGGCGAATACACCCGCCAATACAACGACACGGCGCTGCTGGCAGCACCCACCTTTAGAGGCCCGCTCTATGAAAGCGCCCGCGATTACGTGGCCAGGCCGCTCTTGAAGAATCTGGAGCCATTCCAGCAGGGCCTGATCGTTGCCGCCGACACGTCGATTTGGGAAGAGCGCCAGAGAGACAAGAAGCACTTTGCATTCTCCACCGCCGCGGCGATCACCGGCCTGAAAGACTTTGCCGAGGTCGCGGGACGCGCCGGCGACACCACAACGCGGCAGGAAATTCTGCGGCAGGTGGCGCTGCTGCGGGATGGATTCGATGCCGCGTTCATCCGCAACGGGACACTGCACGGAACGCTGGAAGAAGGCGTGAAGAACGACATCGACGGCGCTCTGCTTCCGGTCATCAACTTCGGCTTGATCGCGGATCCGAAAGTGGTGAGCAGTACCGTGGAAAGGATGGAATTGCTCAAGGTGGCCTCCGGCGGTTACCGGCGCGTGCGCGGAACGTACACCGATCCGGCCATCTTCGAATACTGGTACGAGAAACAGGAGTTTCTGTTTGTCGATCTGAGCCTGGCCGAATTATACCGGCGCATGGGGCGCACTACAGAGGCGGACGCCATGCTCCGCCGCATTGTGGAGAAGGCCGCCGCCGACCACAACATCATTCCGGAGATGTATGTCGCGGAGGATTGCCAGCTTTTCCATGGAGCGGTGGGCGATCCGACGGGCGCGCTACCCATGGCCGGATACGGCGCGGGAGCTTATATCCTGCACCTGGTGGAGCGCGAGAAGATCGAGAACGGAACCATCTCGTTAACAATCCGGCATCCAGGTAACGCGCGGTCCGAACCGCGACGGTGACGGAGCGGCAACCAGATGGCCTTTTTCAGAATCCTGCTACGGTGCGTAATGGGTGAAGACCAGGTCGCTGGCCTTGGTCTGACTGTGGCAGGGGAAGCAGCTTTTCATGGACGCCGCGGCGGCGGGTTTGCCGTCGATGAACGTAGCGAACCCCCAGCCGCCCGTCGCGGCGTACTTCGTGGAGTCCTTGACCATGAACTGAATGTTCGTGGGTGGGCCGGGGACGAAAGATTGGGCTTGGCCAAAGACTTTGTTGTTTTCCGCCGACGGGACGTGACCGTAGTGCAAAGCGGCAATGATCGTGCCGTCCGGGAATGGGAGCGTCCCGTCGCGGTAGGCCTTGATCGCCACATCGTTGCCCAAAACGGCGCCAATGCTGTTCAGCTTGCCTGCTTCGTGGGAGACGGAGATCAACCTCCAGTCGCGGTATCCGGGGGGAATTTTTGTTACGAAGATCGGGGCGGCCGAGTCAGCCGCGTGTAGAGACGCGGGCGCCGTAAGAAGCGAAAATACCCTGCCAGTATTACAACGGCAACCAGCAGTAAAGTGATCCCTTTCATAGTGGCTCCTCCTTCAAGGAAGCAAAGCATGGTACCACGGCGGCAATTTTCAGAAATCGGAAGTAGCGCCTCCGCCTCCCGAATCTCCGCCACCGAAGCGCGCCTCGGGAGTGCCTGTTTGTGGGTCTGGCGTTGGTGCTTGCGGCGACACCAGGCCAAACGCAACTGCCCCCACATTCATCCAGGACTTATCCTTCCCGGAGAGGCGCCGGACGGTGAAACCGTGGCGGATTCCGTCCGCCCCTCCAGCGAGCCAGCGTCGGATCAGGAGCCCGGCGCCCATTAACAACGCGCCCAGCAGCATCGGGTCCCACGCATGCCGCTGCCAGCCCAGATAAGGTTTGTTGGTGATCAGGGTCAGGATAGCGGCCACTCCGCCCACGGCCATAACGAACCGGTCCTTACCATGCAGGCCGCGCGCGAGCACCGCGGGCGGAAGGCACCAGATCAGCACCCAGGTGGCCCAATAGAACGGCTTTGAGAACTCGGTGTCGGTCCCAGCGTCGCCCCACCACTGCCCGAGCAGATTCACCGACGAAAGCTGGAGGTTGATCGCCAGGTAAATGCCGAGCCAGAGGAGCGCCTCGGCAATCGAATACCCGGTGTTCAGGTACGTGAAGCGATAACGCGGCCGTACCGCGGCCACGGCGATCAGGCCGGCGGTGTAGAGCGTCGCGATGATCACATGCTGGGCCGAATGAGATGCGGTCCAGTAGCCTGGCAGCCAGACGGCGAAAATCATCGCGGCGAGAAATGCATAATGGAGTCCGAAACGACGCCATATCCACAGCGAAGCGATGGCGCCGGCGGCGGGAACCAGGAATTCCATGCTGTCCGCCTCCATTCCGGCGCAGAGAAAGCCAACCGAGCAGACGGCGAGGGCTTCCTCGATTCCATAGCGATAAAGCCGGGCCCGGGAAACGGCCAGTTCGGCGCCCGCGTACAAGATGGCGGCGGCGATGATCAGGAAAATGCCGGTGGCATGCACCGCCGTGTGCGAGAGGAAACCCACGAAGAACAGGGCAACCGCGGCGCCCACGATGATCAGGGTAAACAGGAACAAGACAATCCGCAGAAAAACGTTGGTGCGGCGGAGGTCGCAGACGGTTTCCTTTTCCATGCGCTGGTACTGGGCATCGCTGAGGAAGCCTTCGCCGGCCCAGTCCTTCAGCAGACTGCGGGCGCGCAGGGCTTCTTCGCTGGACGCGCTGTACGCTCTCACGATTCCCTCGCGAAGCGCCGCGCGATCACCACCAGCATCACCAGCATGGCGGCGCCGGTAAACAGGAAATAGCTCAGGACAGCGGTATCGCCAGTCATGCCGCGGATGAGGATGGAACTGACTCCCACGTAGCCATAGACTGCCGCGTACGCGACGAAGGGAAACCGCCGGCGCGCAAGGCCCCACGCCAAAGATGCGCCACAGGCGGCCAGAAGGGCCAGAAGCCACACCACGTAGCCCTCCCGGTTGAACACCCCGGAGAGCAGCGCCCAAAACAGAACGTTGGCCGCGATATTCAGGTAGGTGCCGAAGAAATGCGGCTTCAGGCCGCGGCGCTGGAGTATGGCTCCCGCGCCGCCGGCAATCAGGCTGTAGAGAATCGCATATTGCCTGTACTCAGCGTCCTGATGTGACGGCCAGTGCGAGATGGTGAGGCCGAACCATCCGGCAAGCGATGACAACGCCAGCGACAGGACAAGGCGGTTGTCGAATCGATAAGCGAGAAAGAAAAAAAGGCCGGCCGTCGGCAACAGATAGAGATCCCATTGTCCGGAAAACACGCGAAACCGGTTCTCCAGGTACGCCAGTTCCACGGTCCACGCGAGGCTGCCGAGGTAGACTACAAAATCGAATACCAGGCTGGGAGAAGGAGTTTCCGCGGGCGACCAGGCGGGAGCGCGAGAAAAGCAGTACCAGCAGCAAGCGCCGAGGATCGCCGAAAGAATCGCCAGGACCAGAATGTCACCCAGTTGTTCTGACCACGTGCTGATGGTCCAGCCAAGACCGGCAATGAACGTTAGAACACCGGCGTAGAGGAGAATGTTCAGCTCGAGAAAAACGGAGCAGGGTTCCCCGCGGGAGAGGCCTTCGAGGAGCGAGTGCTGCTCGGGGGATATGACGCCCTGCTCCTTCCATTGCTCCAATCGGGTGTGTATGGTGATGTCGATCGTCACGGCGGCGCGGGAATAAAGCGCTCGACGTCAGTTTCCGGGAACCGAGACCACCAGCCCATTGAGGAGTTCCATAAAGTCGCTCTCGGACCCTGGCAAGAGAGTCTTTGTCGTGTACGTCACCACCTGCACCGTGCCGTTTTGGCCGGCATAATAATAGCCCCAATAAACCATGGGAACCGTGCCGGTTTTTGCCTCGATCTTCAGAACCCAGAGAACGACGCCATTGATTTTGCGCTTTTCTCTGAAGACCATCTTTGCGTCCGGATCCGCGAGCCGGGCATTCTCCAGGGCAACATCCTGAATGGAGTCAAGCGGCACGGCAACAGGTTCCGCGATGACCAGCGCATGGCCGTCGCCGGATGAATGCAACAGGGCGAACTGCCCGGCCTCGTGGGACGGTGTCTGCTTCCACTTGTCCGGGTTGAACTTCAAGGTAGTGTTGGGATCGATCCTCAGAAGCCCCGGGACGGACTCGGCCGGACCCGGCAATGGAGGCGTATCCGTGGCGCCGGCGCGCGGTTGAGACCACGCCATGGTACCGATGGGCGACGTGGGACGGTCCGCAGTTGGCTGAACCCCGGTGTCGCCAGGCGGCGGCTCAGCCACGAACCTTGCGAACACGGTGACGGCAGTGCTGAAGTCTCCGATCCATTCTTCAATCATGGCCTTCGTAACGCCGCCGGCAAAGCCCACGTCGGCTCGAAGCGAAGGACAGCCGCTCTCGTCCAAAGAGGCTGCGGTGAAGAAATGCTCCTGGTTCCACGGATTCATTTTCAGGAAGGCGACGCCGCTATCGAAGCAGGAGCTTAGCTTCATGTCTTTGATCTCGCTGAGCATCCTGACCTTGTGGCCGTTGAGCTGAAGATCGAACGCCGCGGAATCGCCGGACGGCGTCTCGGTGAACTCCAAACGCATGTCCCGCAGAATCGACCGCATGGTGGCGTGTGAAACTTCCGTCGATCTCTCGGCGTTCGACGCTGGTTGCGCCTGCGCCAGAAATACCGTCAGGAGCAATATGGAAGCGGGGAGTCGGAAGATCACAGTGTCATCCTTTGCGGTCGGGAGTGCCGATGCCTGTTAGTAGCCGCGCTGTTTGTCCACCACGTTCATCAGGGGCAGGCCGCTCGAATAGCGTCGCACGTTTTCGGCCAGCAGGCCCACCAGACGGGTCTGCCGTTGTGGCGAGTATCCGGCGGTGTGACAGGTGATGATCAGGTTCGGACAATCCCAGTAAGGGTGACTGGATGGCAGCGGTTCGGCGCTCGTTGGGTCCAGCCCGGCGCCGGCGATCCAGCCTTCCTTGAGTGCCTGCACGAGCGCCTTGTCTTCCACCAGCGCTCCCCGCGAGATGCTGATGAAGTATGCGGTCTTCTTCATCGCCCGGAACACCTGCTCATTGAAAATGCCTTCGGTTTCCCTGGTGCAGGGCGCGGCATTTACCAGAACGTCCACCTGCGGGACCATCTCCATCAGCCAGGCCGGCTCGCGCAGCGTGTCCACGAAGATCGGTTTCGCCATGGGTTTCGCATCGGTCGCCAGAATCCGCATGTTGAAGCCATAGTGCGCGCGCATGGCCGTGGCCGATCCCAGGCCGCCCATTCCGACGATTCCCATGGTCATGCCATCCACCTCCACCAGGTGCCGTTCGGGACGCCAGATCCGCTTCTCGAACTGCGGAATATAGTACGAATTGAGCCCGCGCGTCAGACTCAGCAGCATCCCAATGGCGGTCTCCGAAATGGCCGGCGCGAACATCCGCGCCATGTTGGTCACCACCACGTTACTCTGGATCAATTCCGCAAACAGAAACTTCTCCATGCCCGCTTCCGTGGCCTGCAGCCAGCGCAGGTTCTTCGCCTTCGCCAGCATCTCCGCGTTGACCGCGCCGAACACAACGTCGGCTTCCGGCAGCAACTCATTCATTTCGCCGAGGTTCGCCGGTATGGTGAGCTTGACGTCCCGGCCTTCGCGTTCAATCTGGCGAATCTCCTCCGGCGTATACCCGGGGGGCGGGACCGCGGACGATGCCGTTGCGGTCACGATGCGCACCCGGCTGGGCGGCGGGTCGAATACGGCAATTCTGTCCGAGGCAAGTAGCACGGGAGCGGCCGGAGCTGCCGCCGCGGCTGACAGGAATAATCGGCGAGATACCTGACTATCGTTCACGATGCTCTCCTTGGTGGAACGGTCTGTTACCTGTTTCTCGGGGCGGACACTCTACGGCAACAACCGGTGCCGTTCCCGGACCAGTGTAACCACAAGCTCAACCATCGTGCCCGGGATTCCGCTTTCGGAGCTCTTCCGCGTCACCAAGGTCTTTGGCGCGACCGGTGTTCTCCTTGTTGCGAAGTAAAGCCGCACGGCCGATAAAGCGTGTGGGGATAGCATCCAAATCGGCTTCGCAGGCCGTCACCCACACCTCTTCGAAACTCACAGCGGAGATGGTGGTCAATCACGTCGATGCGGCTTGGTTGCATTCCCAACTGGATCACCATACCGGGCGTCTGGAGATCCTCTGCCCGGACACCCAGGGTACCGAAGCCGAACTCACTAAGTGCGCGCAATACCCGGCTGGCGTTCTCCGCTGAGGGCCGCACCAGTATATCGAGATCAGCGGTATAACGAGGGAAGCCGTGAAACGCAACGGCGAACGCGCCCACAATCAGGTATTCAACTCCGTTCGAGTTCAACAACCCGAGAAACTCGCGCAAGTCTTTGTTCAGCGGCATCGGGATGGCGTTCGTCGCGGAGTTGGATGAGAAGGTTCAGGCGCTGTTCGGCGGACATTGCCGCATCAGCGCGTGCATCGGCCTCATCCGCTTCTTCCAGACTGGTATAAATCCTGACCTTCTTCTCCACTTCTTAATTATCTTCCCGCAAGCGGCGTCTTTCTCGCCCCGCCACTCTGACCAGCGCTTTCTTCGCCTGCTGCGTCTTTCGCACGAGGATTGGCAGGCCCGACCGAGCTGCGGCCGCGCTAACCGCGTCGATTGCCCGCAACGCCTCTTCCAGCTTCCCGGTATTGGCCAGAACGAAACAGTGCGCAATTTCAACTGGCACCATGTTCTCCGCCGGCAGCCTCTGACCGTCGGGCGATGGAAGCTGCGCGAGCGCCTGCGACGCCTGCGCGGTTTCATGCTCCGCAAGCAGCGCGCGCACCAGCACCGCAGTGGCTTCGAATCGACGCGATGGTTGCCCTTCGCGACGAGTAAGACGATATGAACAAGGCAGAATCGTCTTCAAGCTAAGCGCCCCGTTGCGCTACTCCCCGGCCCCGGCGCATCGTTCCAATCCGCTCAACGGCCATTTTGGCGAAACTGCTTTGACACGCTCGCGTTCTGGCGCATATAGTCGTGAAGGTTACATCTATGAGTGTGCTTGCCGGACAGAGCCGTTTTTCCTCCGCGGATACCGCTCCGCTCTCTTCGGAGGCCCTTCTCGCCACGGTGGAACGCGAACTCCAGGACACCCAGGTGGTGGATGTTCATACGCATTTGTTCATGCCGTCGCTGGGAACGCTGGGGCTGTGGGGCATCGACGAACTGGTCACCTATCACTATCTGGAAGCGGAATTGTTTCGCTCCTCCGCCATCTCTCCCGAGGAGTATTTCACGTGGCCTGTCGCAAGAAAAGCCGACGCCATCTGGCGGGCGCTGTTCGTGGAGAACACTCCCGTATCGGAGGCCACGCGCGGCGTGGTGTCCGTGCTGCACTCGTTCGGGCTGCCCACCGATACGCCGGATCTCACCGAAGCCCGGCGCTTCTTCGCGGCGCAGAAGCTCAACGATCATATTGACCGCGTATTTCAACTGGCCGGCATCAGCGAAGTGGTGATGACCAACGATCCGCTCGATCCCCAGGAAGGACCGCTGTGGGAGCGGGGCGCCGAACGCGACGCGCGCTTCCATCCGGTGCTTCGTCTGGATCGCGTGCTGAACAAATGGAACGACCACTGGCGCGTGCTGCAGTCGCAGGGCTTCGCCGTGGACGCCAATGCCGCCGGCAAATCGCTCGGCGAGGTTCGCCGCTTCCTCGCCGCGTGGTGCGAGCGGATGCGGCCGGTCTACATGGCGGTTTCGCTGCCGGATACCTTCCAGTTTCCCGAAGACTCCGTGCGCGGCCGGTTGATGGAGGGAGCGGTATTGCCGGCCTGCCGCGAGTTCGGCGTGCCCTTGTCGTTGATGATTGGCGTGCGCTACCAGGTGAATCCACGGCTGCGCCTGGCGGGCGATGCCAGCGGCGCGGCCGACCTGCGTTCCATCGAGCGGCTGTGCGCGGATTTCCCCGGCAACCGCTTCCTCGCGAGCGTGCTCAGCCGCGAAAACCAATACGAGTTGTGCGTCTACGCGAGAAAGTTCCGCAACCTGATGCCGTTCGGTTGCTGGTGGTTTCTGAACAACCCGTCCATCGTGGAAGAGATCACGCGCGAGCGGCTGGAGATGCTGGGCCCCAGCTTTATCCCGCAGCATTCCGACGCGCGCGTCCTGGAACAAGTGATCTACAAATGGCGAAACACGCGCCGGACCATGGCGCCCATCCTGGCGAATGCGTACCGGCTGCTGTCGGATGACGGACGCGCGGTGACCGCCGACGACATCCGGCGCGATATCGCGCGCATGTTCCGTGGAAATTTCGAAGGATTCGCGGGGCCAGGCGACTGATGCGCACGGCGTCCTCCCTGGTGGCCGATATCCCGCTGGCGGGAGTGCCCTGTCAGGATTCCTTCACCGTTTGCGGGAACGTGTCCTACCTGGTTCTGGACGCCGGCGGCGAGTCGCTCTTATTGCAGGCCGGCGGGAGCGCCGGTGAACGCGGATTGAACGGGCTGGTCTGGCAGGATGCCGCCCGGCAAAGGTATCTGTACAAGTTCGGTTCGGCCGACCATCACAACATCGGCGTCTTCGCCGGGCAAATCGACCGTGCGTTTCTGCCGCGCCCGCAGCGCGAGCTTCCGGCTATCGCCGCGGGGAACCGGCATCCGGAGATCAGCCTGCCCGCGGTGTTCGACGCCTTCGCCGCAATTCTGCGGCGCACCGGCAGAAATGTCGCCTCCACGGTACAGCTCTCGGCCACCCGGGAAATGACCACCAGCGAAGAGATCGCGCGCCGCGACGGTTCCGACCCGACGGCGCCCGGCCACACCCGCGTCAGCATCGAGCACTTGTACCACGCCGGCCTGTGGGCGGCCATCCGCGCCGGCTATCGCAGCGGCTATAACGCCGAAGCCGACCACTTCATCGTGAATGGCCACGACGAAGCGTCTATCGGGCAATCGGTGGAATGGGTGAAGGAAGCGATCCGCCGCGCCGCCGGGTATACCAAGTTCACCACGGACACCTCGCGCTTGTTCGATGTGCGCGCCGACGTGCGCCACCCCGCGCCGTGGACCCCCGCGCAGGTGGACGAACTCTTCGAGCAGAGACTAAGCGCCGGCGAGCGCGGCTGGGTGCTGGAAGCGTTCTCCGGCCCGTTCGTCTGCGGCGGACACGAGTATCGCTTCGACCAGGGTGAAATCCGGCGCCTGGCCGTCAAATTCGGGCCGAGCCTGAAGTTGAACGAAGAGCTGTTCGACGCCATCGTGAAGGCGAAGAACGGCGCGCCGTTCGATTTCGAGCCGTCGCTGGATGAAGCCGACACGCTCACCACGCCGGAAGAGCTTATCTTCTATATGCACTGGCTGCGGGAACGCGGACGCCCCGCGCAACTGGTTCCCCCGAATCTCGGCTTCAAGAAGCGGCAGGCGTATCCGGACAGCCGCGCCGCCTTGGGTGAGTATGCCGGGCACAAGATGTGGCCGGAACTGTTGCCGCGCGTGGACGCGGAGTTCGGCGGCGATCCCATCGCGGAACTGAAAGCGCGGGTGGCCGAACTTGCCGATGTGGCGCGTCTCTACAACGGCACGCTGAGCATCCATTCCGGCAGCGGCAAGCAGGCGGAGGTGTTGCGCGGCATCGGCGCGGCAACGGGCGGGCGGCTCAACTACAAGATTTCCGGAGAGCTGCAGCTTCAGTTGTTCGACGTGCTTTCCGAGCAGCCCCGCGGCTCGCCGGAACGGCGCCTGTTCGAGGCCATGGTGGCCGCCTGCGAGCGCTTCGCCCAGGCCGGGGCATTCGGCGAGGAAAGCGCGCTGGCGGAACGCTACGGGGCGACCCACGGATCGTATCTGGGCGACGCCGGGCTCGGCCGCGTGGACGGCAATCTGTTTCTGGTGTTCTGGCTCGGCAACATGGTGGGCAGCCGCGACGGGCAGGGTCGCTTCTTCAAGGAAGCGCTGGACACGCTGCCGGCGGCCATTGTCGAGGAAACGCGCCGCCGCAACGCCGCCTATGTGCGCTGGCTGGCTGACAATTTGTGGGGTTGACGGCGGAAAGCGCAGTTGTATCGAGCCACCCCGTTTGCTAGGTTGGCGTAGATGCCGCCGCCCGTGCCCGAACAACTCGGCAGGACCATTGAGACTCTCTACCGGTCGGAATCGGGCCGGGTCCTGGCGACGCTCGTGCGCCTCCTCGGGGACCTGGACCTGGCCGAAGAGTCGATGCACGAGGCGTTCGCGGCCGCTCTGGAGTCGTGGACGCTGACGGGCATTCCGGAGAACCCACGCCCGTGGCTTATTTCAACGGCCCGCTTCAAGGCCATAGACGCTATGCGCAGGCGCGCGCGATTCAATGGAGCACAGAGAGATCTTGTTGCCCATATGGAATCGCGCGTCCATCATGCTGCGTTCGGGGACGCTCCCAGCGGGAATGGAGAGGTCGGAGATGAAGAGATCGAGGACGATCACCTCCGTCTGATTTTCACCTGCTGCCATCCCGCTCTGCCTCCGGAAGGACAGGTCCCGCTCACTCTTCGCGAAATCTGCGGCCTGACAACGGAGGAGATTGCCCGGGCATTTCTGGTTACGCCGGCAACGCTCGCCCAACGCATCGTGCGCGCCAAGGCAAAGATTCGAGAAGCATCGATTCCATACGAGGTGCCGTCGCCGCGGGAATTGCCGGAGCGGCTGCACGCGGTGCTTCACGTCATCTATCTCGTGTTTAACGAGGGTTACTCGGCTGCCGCGGGAGTGGAGGTCACGCGGGCCGAACTAACCGGCGAGGCGATTCGATTGGGCCGGTTGCTGATCGACCTGCAGCCAGAGCCGGAGGTAATTGGGCTACTCTCTCTGATGCTGCTCCAGGAATCCCGTCGCGCCGCGAGAACCTCTCCGGCGGGAGAGCTGATTTTGCTGGAAAATCAAGACCGCTCGCTTTGGAATCGGGAGCAGATCGCGGAGGGAGTGGCATTGGTGGAGAAAGCCCTGAACTCCCGCCGCTTCGGCGCTTACACACTGCAAGCTGCGATCGCCGCCGTTCATGCTCAGGCGGAATCAACCGCTGCGACCGACTGGCGGCAGATTGTCGCGCTTTACAACCAATTGGTACGAATTCACCCTTCGCCGGTAGCACACCTGAATCGTGCCGTGGCCATTGCCATGCGCGATGGCCCGGAGGCGGGTCTGGCGCATATCGACGCGCTGTTGGAACATGGCGAATTGGCGAATTACTACCTGGCGCATTCAGCCCGCGCGGATTTGTGCCGCAGGCTGGGCAGGACCGCCGAGGCCCGGCCGTCTTATGAGAAAGCCCTGGCGCTGACCCAACAGGAACCGGAGCGGCAATTCCTGCGGGAGCGGCTTCGGCAGCTGAAATAAAAATTGGCATCGCTGTCGATTCTCCGTCTCCCCAACGACTATAGGACAGAAGAACGATGAGCTACGGCTCCTGAGTGAACAGGAAACGAGCCATCGGACAAAAGCCACAGGAAACAAGGAGAAATCGTGCCACAGTATCTGGTTGCCGTCTATCACCCCGACAACTTCGACCCGTCCTCCGTCACCGAAGAAATGATCGAAGAGATCCACTCGCTTAACCGCGACCTGATTGCTGCCGGCGCCAGGAAGTTCGCCTGCGGCATCTCTCCGCCCGCCAACGCCAGGTCGCTGCGGGTCCAGCCCGACGGCAAGGTGCTGGTCACCGACGGGCCGTACACCGAGACCAAGGAGCACATGGGCGGTTTCTGGATTCTGGAAGCCGCCGACCTGGATGGGGCCATGGCATGGGCGATGAAGGGCGCCGTCGCCTGCCGCGCGTCGGGCGAGGTGCGCGAGCTTCTTTTCCATCCGGACCCGCAGGGAGCAACGGAATAGTTTCACCCGCCGCGCCTTCGGAATTCTGAACGAGCCAGCGCTACGCTACGCCGCTGGCTCCCAGCCGGAAGAAAAGGAGAAGAACAGTGAAATACCTCTGTTTGGGCTACTACGACAAAGGCAAATTCGATGGCATGACTGAGGCCGAGCGAAACGCCATGTTCGATGCATGCTTTGAATATGACGACCATCTTCGCGCCAGTGGGCACTGGGCTGGTGGAGAAGCGCTTCAGGGGCCGGAAACCGCCCTGACCCTGTACTGGAAGAACGGCAAGGTGGCAACCACCGACGGCCCCTATGCCGAAACCAAGGAACAACTCGGCGGCATTCTGGTCCTTGAGGCGAGGGATATGAATCATGCCATACAGCTCATTGGCCAGCATCCGGCTATGACCTATGGCAACATTTTCGAGATTCGGCCAGCCGGGGACATGAGCGAAGTCATGAAGGCAAGCGCACAGCGGCGGAGACAGGCCGTCGCCCCCTGAAGACGCGCGTCGCTGCGCCGATCGTCCAGCGTGTGCCGTGGCAGAGATGCGCCGATCGCGATCCGTTGGCGCCCAAGCGATCGCTTCACCCGCTCGCTCCGCCGCTCTCCGCGATGGCCGTTTGCAGGAATTTCGCGACCCACAGCGTCAGCGGGCGTGGAAACTCCGTGCGCGCCATGGCCAGCGCCTGGCGGCGCACCAGGGGACGGTCCGGCAGGCGCAGAGTGTGGAATCGGCGCGGCTGCTTGCGTAGCGCGAACTCCGGCAGAATCGAGTAGCCGAACCCCGATTCCACCAGCAACCGGATGGCCTCGGTGTCGTCGGCTTCCATGATCACCCGGGGAGTGATGCCCAGCTCCGCGAAGAAACGGTCGATGAGCGTCCTCATGTTGCTGCGCTTCGGGTAGAGCAGAAAAGGAGCGTCGGCCACGTCGGAGAGCTTGATGTTGCCCACGTGCCAGCCGCGCACCGGCGCCGGCGAGGGGCGCATGATCAGCAGCTCCTCTTCGAACAGCGGAAGAATGGTGAGCTGCTCTTCGTTTACCGGCAGGCTGATCAGCGCCAGGTCGAACCGCCGGTCCAGCAGGCCGGCCACCATCTCCTCGGTGGGCACCACGGTGATCCGGATAGGCGTGTGCATTTCCCGCCGCAGCTTGCGCAGAGGGCGGCCCAGCCGGTTGACCATCGTGGTCAGCCCGGTGGCGAAGTGAAACGGGCGGGTATCGCTGGCCGGATCGCCGGAGAATCCCTGCTCGATCTCACGCACCTGCCGCAGGACCATCTTGGCCGGTTCCAGCAGGTGCTGCGCCGCGGGCGTGGGCACAATGCGCTTGCCCGAGCGAACGAACAGGTCCGTGCGCAGCTCGCAGGCGAGGTTGTGAATCTGCAGGCTGACGGCGCCGGGCGAAAGATGAACCTTCTCGGCCGCGCGGGTGACGCTGGCGTGCTCCATCACCGCCACGAAGAGTTCCAGTTGCCGGAAGTCCATCTACCAACCGAGTATAGTGGGACTCGCCGGGAACCGCCCGGCCTCGGCAGTCATGGAGCGGTCTTCGGGAAAGGAACGAACCTTGCCTCGCAAGCGATGGGCTCCCCGCTTCCGCGAATTTCGTTGACGGTCACATCATCGCCGGACGGCCGGAAATTGACCGGGCCCGGGCCCAGCGTGACAACGGCATGGCTGGCGGTTATGGAAGTTCCGGCGGCATCGTCGAGGTGCACGTTATCGAAGGCCATTCCGAGATGGTGCTGGGCGTCGTAGCCCTGCAGGGTAATCTTCCCCGGGCCGAGAACGCGAACGTCGTGAAGCAGCAGCCCCTGGAATTCCGGCAGCTTGTCTCGCGCGTCTCCATAGAAAGGGTACGTGGAGTCCATCACCACCGGGTTCTTCGTATCGCGAATGCAGATATCGGAATACGTAACGTCATGCACCAGGCCGCCGCGGCTGGCGTTCGATTTGATGCGAATGCCGTTGTCCGCGCCGTCAATGGTCAGGTCGGTCACCCGGATGCCCTCCACCCCTCCGTCCGTTTCACTGCCAATGGACATGCCGTGCCCCGTGTAGAAGTGGTTGTGGGCGATGGTCATGTGCGAGGAGGGCCCCGTGGAACCGGCCTTAATGGCCACGTTGTCGTCGCCGGCATGGATGAAGCAATGCGTGATGGTGACGTTGGTGGCGCTGGATGGGTCAATGCCATCGGTGTTGCGCGCCGTTTTCGGCGAATCGACAATCACGCCCCAAGCGGTGAATCCGTCGCCATTGAAGGAGACATGGAAGTTGGGCGAGTTGCGCAGGGTGATCCGGTAGAGCGTGAAATCCTTCGCGTGAGAAAGAACAAGGATGCGTGGGCAATTCTGGCTGGCGTTGTCTCGTTTGGCCTGCTGGGCCAAATCCCACCAGGACACGTTCGTCCCCGCCAGGGACGCGCCGCCGCGGCCATCGATCACTCCGGGGCCCATCACCGCCGCGCCGGAAACACCATTGCCGCCAATCAGGGGACGGCAGCCGTGCCCGTTGTGGTCCACCACGCCGCAGCTTCCGGGGGAGACGTCGTAGTCGCGGGGGTTGCGGGAAGCGAACAGGGTAACGCCGCCATTCACCAGAAGGGTCACGCCGCCGCGGAGCTGCAGGGGACCGGAGAGAAACGCGTTGTGGGCGCCGTCCGCTCTCAGTTCGACTGCCTTCCCCGGCGGACATCCGTCAAGTGCCTGCTGAATCCGGAGTGTGTCCGGCTTGTCCTCGTCCCCCTCCGCCACGCCGGGGCCGGGCGCGGCGGAGAAACGGGCTGGAAGCGCCGCGCAACTGGCGGGGACCACCGGCTCGGCGACTCTTCGCGTGTCCTGGGCACACACGCAGCAAGCCGCGATGGCCGGCACGCACAGAAGGCGTGGGCAACGCATGCCGTCAGACGGCCTCAGAACACGAACCGCGCCCCAATCTGCAGCGCCCTGGACCGGTTCAACTGCGACGTGATCTCCCCGAAGCTGCCGTTCGTGGCGGTGACGTTCGGCGCGTTGAATTCGGGGTGATTGAACACGTTGAAGGCCTCCAGCCGAAGCTGCAGGTACATGCTTTCGGTCACATTGAACTGCTTCAGCAACGACGTGTCGAAGTTGTTGAGTCCATCGGCGCGAAGATCCGGGAACGTAGTCGAAAACGTCCGCAGATGATACGCGAAGGTGTTGCTCGAATTAGTCGCGAACAGCGCCGTATTGAATGCCGTGCCGCTGGTCTGGCTGGGGTCCACCGTCAGCGCTCCCGGCCCGCCATAGAAGACGTAATCTCCAGGAGTGTTGGTGCTGCCATTGGACCAGACGATGGGAGCCCCGGTCTCGTACGTATAGATGCCGTTCAAAACCCATCCTCCGGCAATCAGGTTGGCCCAATGCGGCTCAATGTCAAAGCGCTGGCCTTTCCCGAACGGCAGTTCGTAGGTGGCCGCCAGAACGAAATGGTTGGGGTGATCAAAGGGGGAGATGCGCTTTTCCAGTTCGCCCGGGTTCAGCCAGGTGTCTTCCTCAATCAGCTTGGAGAACATGTAGTTCCCGGTGAACAGCAGTCCGCTGGAGAGCTTCTTTTGTACGCGCACGTTCAGGGAATCGAAGAACGATTGCCCCAGCGTCGCGTTTTCTTCAATGATGCCGCTGCTGCCGCTCCAGCCGCTGGAGGTGGTTCCGGCGGGAAACTCAGGGAATGGCACCAGAAGCTGCCCCACCGTGGTGGTGGCGGTGTTCAGCGAAGTAACCAGGCCTGAAAACGGATTGGGCGTGGATGCCGAAAGCGCGCTGTTGACGGTGGCGTCGCGCGTCGGCAGCGTGCTCAGGTATTGGTCCGGAATCGCGTTAAGCTGCGTCTGCGGTACGGGCACGTGCACGCTGTGATCGCCAACATAAGCGACTTCCAGCATCATGTTCTTCGGAAGCGCCTGCTGGATGTCGAAATCCCAGCGGATCGAGTACGGGTTTTGCATTTCCGGCGCCAGGAAGCTGAGGGTCTGTCCCTCGAAGGTGCCCAGCCCGGCGGAGTTTCCGGCGGGCGCCAGAAAACCGTTCGGGAAAGGATTGCTCAGCGTCACCAACGGAGTCACCACGCTGCCGGGCACGGATACCGAAGTGGTCTGGCTGAACCCCTCCTGGTTGATAAGCGGAGTGGTGGAGAACGCCGAACTGGTGGAGCTGAGCAGCGGCCCGCTCAGCGACAGGCTGTCGATGGTCAGCGGTTCGACGAATATGCCAAAGCCGCCCCGCAGAACGGTCTTGCCGTGAAGCGCGTCCGGAGACCAGGCGAAACCCACCCGCGGGCTGACCATGTGCGAATTAACCTGATACGCTCCCGGGCTTCCGGAATTGGCGAAAGTCAATCCGCCTGGCACCGCGAAGCTGCCCGCCGAAATCTCGGAGATGGGGTGGTTGGCGTAAGCCGCGATCGCCGCAGCCGCCAGCGGATTGGCGTCAGTGGCGTCAAATCCGTTCACCGTGCGGTCGTAGGTCTCGCTCCAGGGCAGCTCGTAATCCCAGCGAAGCCCCAGATTTATGGTCAGGTTCCGCCGGATCCTCCAGTCGTCCTGAACGAAGCCGGCGAAATAATATTGGTACATCGAAGCGTAGGTGTTGATATCGTACGATTCCGACGTCGGAAGGCCCATCAGAAACGATGCCAGATCCTGGCCCTGCGCGACGGTGGAGGAGGAACTGCTGGAGGCCCGGTCATAGGTGTTGCCGTACGAGAAGGTGCCGGTGGAGTTCCCGTACTGAATCGCGTCGAGCCGCATCTGGCGCAGATCCACCCCGAACTTCAGGCTGTGGCTTCCGATCTGCTTCACCACGTCGCCGAAAAGCTGGATGGACTGTGAGGGAAGCGAGCTGGCGCCGCTGGCCCCGAGAGCCTCGTAGGTGGTGAGCGCCATGATGGGAAGTTGCTCGAACACGGAGTCCGTCCCTATGTACGACGGCAGGTTCACCGAGGTGGGATCGAATCCGGCGCTGGGCAACGTGTGCACCTCATTCATTCGGGTGAAGTTCAGCCGCGCGTCCAGCATGGTGGTGGGAGACAGCGTGTACACTTCGTCCAGAGACCCGCCCCAGTTCTGGCGGAACAGGATGGATCCCTCCGATTCATTCCCGAAGTATTCGTTCTTGGTCTGCTGGTAATTGGTGCGCCGGATCTCGAACGACAAGTGGCTCTGGTCGGTCATGTTGTAGTCCATGCGCCCCAGCTCGTTGTTGAAATCGTCGGTTGTAGGCGCGTTGGCCAGAAAGTTGTTGGTGCCGTTCGCCCCTCCGGGAACGTTCGGTTCCGGATAGAAATTCATATAGGCCTGGGCAACCGAGTTGAGGTCCTCAGTCGGGATCATGTTGCCGGGAAACGCGGTCCGCTTCACGGTGCTTCCGCTTTGCACGGCGCTATAGGGATCGTAAAGCTGAAACTGCGACCCTCCGGCGAGCAGTGCGGAGAAATTGCCCTGCTTTTCCAGATCCGTGGGAACCGTTAGCAAAGTGGTGTTCGGTTGGCTGTCTTTGATGCCTTCGAAGGCAAAGAACCAGAACAGCTTGTTACGGCCGTTGAATTTGGGCGCGACGACGGGCCCTCCGGCGGTGACCCCGTACTGGTTGAAATGCGTCACCGGGGTGGCCACGCCTTCCTTGTTGTTGAAAAAGGTGTTCGCGTCGAGAGTATTGGGCTGGTTGAACTCCCACGCCGAACCGTGAATGCTGTTGGTTCCGCTCTTCAGGATCTGATCGAGAGTTCCGCCGCCCGTGTGGCCGTAGGCCGCATCGGTATCAAACGAGTCCACCTGCACCTGCTGCACGGCGTCCTGCGGAGGGCTGTAGGCCACGCGCATGTCCCAGGTCTCGTCGGGAGATCCGTCGATCAATATTTCGTTGGTCTGCGAGGGCGTGCCGCCAATGCTGATGTCCGCGGGTGTGGCGCTGTCGAAGGGATGAACCAGCGAGGGCTGGCTGGTGCTGAGAACGCCGATGGCCAGTTGCGCCAGAATCAGCGGGGTTCTGCCGTCCAGCGGCAGATCTTCCACTTCCCGCGTGGTAACCGTCTGCCCCACCGTCGCATTGACGGTGTTGACAAGGGACACATCGCCGGACACCTGCACCACCTGGGACGCCGCGCCGAGCGCAAAGGAGATGTCGATGATCGGGTGGTCGCCCGGACCGAGTTCTATCTTCTCCCGCACAAACCGCTTGAACCCTGGCGATTCCGCGGAGAGCTCATACTCGCCCGGCGTCAGGAACGAGATGGTGTATTGGCCCTGGCTGTCGGAGACCGTCTGCGTTTTGGCGTTGGTTGCGGTTTGAGTGGCAACGATGGTGGCGCCAGCGACGGCCGCGCCGGAAGGATCGGTGACGGCGCCACTGATGGCGCCGCGAAATTCCTGGCAAAAAGCGGCACTGGACAACAACAGTCCAATAGCAGCTACCTGGCTGGCTCGCATAGACTCCCTCACGGTCGCGCCCACGTTGGGCGCGGTGGTTTATGGCTCAGAATAGGCAAAGGCGAAGCGGGCGTCAAACCCAATTTGTAGAATTGAGCCTTTAGAGAAACTCAACGGTGTGGGGGTGTCCGGAAAGCGCGGGCACGCGAACATCGCCTCCCGCCGTGAGTTATTCGTGGTGCTTCGCGAGCAGCTTACGGATCGATTTCAATTCCTGCCGCCGCTTCGCGGTAGTCCGAGGGTAGGCCATCTTTAACTCGCCCAGCGCATCCAGGACAATCCGGGAGACAATCAACCGGGCGTTCTCCTTGTCATCGGCGGGGACCACGTACCACGGTGCGTAACGAGTGCTGGTGGCGCCCAGGCAAGCCTCATAGGCTTTCACATACTTCGACCAGTATTTTCTTTCGTGAATGTCGGCGAGACTGAACTTCCAGTTCTTCCCTGGTTCGTCGATGCGCTCGATAAATCGCTTGCGTTGTTCGCTCTTCGACAGGTGGAGGAAGATCTTCACGGTCCGCGTTCCGTTGCGATACAGGTGGCTCTCCAGATCCACGATGGAGCGGTACCGTCCCTCCCAAATGTCCTGCTCGTCGCGTAACTCCTCCGCGAGCCCCTGATTGCGGAGAATCTCGGGATGAACTCGAACCACCAGCACTTCCTCGTAATAGGAGCGGTTGAATATGCCAATCTGGCCACGCGCGGGAAGCCGGACGGTGGTGCGCCACAGAAAATCGTGCGCCAGCTCCGCGGCGCTGGGCTCTTTGAAGCTCGAAACCTGGCAGCCTTCCGGATTCACCCCGGACATTACGTGCCCGATGGCGCCATCCTTGCCGGCAGCGTCCATTCCCTGAAACGTCAGCAGCAAGGCGTACCGGTTCGAGGCATAAAGAAGCCGTTGCATCGAACTCAACTCCGCAACGTGTTCCTCCAACTGTTCGCGGTACTGCTTCTTCGACTTGCAAAAGGGCTTGACCAGGGTCGGCCACTCATCGAGTGTGACCTTCTCGCCCGGCCGGACAAGGAACTTCTTCGAATCGATTTTCATCTCCGCAATTAGTCCGGATCCAGGTATTCGCCGGGCACATCGTCCTCCGGGACCTGTCTTGTGTGAACCTCGGCCACGCCCCCATCGGACGCGTCTTCCACGCCGCCGATCGCTTCGGCTTCGAAGGACTGCCCCTCTTCCAACAGCTCTTCAACGCTCTCCGGGCCCGCCTCCGCGACCTCGGACAATCCCTGCGTGTCTCCGGACTGGCCGGCTGAGTCTGGCCCTAGTCCACGCTTCGTCGAACCCGCATCATCCTGCTGCTGCCTCATACCTTTACTCTTGCACGGAAATCGCCGGGCGCGAGCGCCGTCCTCAACTTGACACAAGCGCCGGCGCCGCGCCATACTAACTCCCATTACCGCTGCTCGGAATTCAGTTCTTCAAGGGGGAGGCCAGCTAGCGGGCTGCTAAGAATCTAACGTGGGAGCTGCCCAGCGCGTGCCCTCGTCGTTCCGATGGGAAGACGAGTGGAACGCCATGACGCGGCCGGCTCCGGGCGCCGTGTCCAACGCCCTTTTGGCGGCTTACCGGCTTGTCAATGGATGAGTGGCGGTGAAGGGAGCACGGATGTCTACAAACAAAACTCTGGTTGCGGCAGTGGCGTGTGCATTGGCACTTTTCACCGGTCCCTGGCTATACGGCCAGGCAACCGGAAGCATCTCGGGCACTGTAACAGACACCAGCGGCGGCGCCGTCGCGGGCGCGGCGGTGACCGTCACCGCGCCGGACATCGGCGTGTCCCGCAGCGCCACCACCGACAATAACGGCCAATATCTTTTCCCGCTTCTGGCAGTGGCCAACTTCACCGTTCAAGTCACCATGAGCGGCTTTCAGACCGCCCAGGCGGCGGACATCAAGCTGCAGGTTGACGAGCACCGGGAACTGGATTTCAAGCTGGCTCCCGCGTCGGTGAATCAAAGCATCGAAGTAAGCGCCACACCGGTGGCGGTGCAGACGTCCGATGCGACGCTCGGCCAGGTGATCACCTCCCAGCAAGTGGCCGATCTGCCTTTGAACGGCCGCGATTTTGTGCAGTTGGCCACGCTCACACCGGGGGTCTCGCAGGAGACCAACCCCAACAGCTTTTTCAACGGCGGCCCCAGCAGCGAAGTATCCGCTCGCGGGTCGTTCTCCCTTTCGGTGGGCGGCTCGCGCGCCAACAGCACCGACTGGCTGCTGGATGGCAACGACAACAACGAACTGACCGCGGGCGGCATCGCGATTTTGTCGTCGATCGACGATATCCAGGAGTTTAAGGTTCTCACCTACAATTACTCCGCCGAATGGGGCACGCGCGCCGGCCCCACCGTGCTGGTGACCACGAAGTCCGGCTCGAACGAACTCCATGGGAGCCTCTTCGAGTTCTTTCGCAATACCGACCTGGACGCGCGCAGCCTCTTTGCCACCTCCACGGAAAAGTTCAATCTGAACCAGTTCGGCGCTTCCGCCGGCGGCCCGATCCGGAAAAACAAGACTTTCTTCTTCGCCGATTATGAAGAGAAGTATCAGCGGCACGGCATTCCGTTCGTGGGTCTGGTGCCCAGCGTGGCCATGCGCAGCGGCGATTTTACGGACGACGCATTCGGCAACCCCCGCTCCGGATTTCTGAACAACCCGAATGTGGGCGGCGCCGCGAACACCGATTTCCAGTGCGACTCCGCGGGCAATCCGCTCCCGGTGGCCACCAACGGAAGCCAGGCCGCGGGCGTGAACTGCAACAAGATTCCTCAGGGCCTCATCAATCCGATTGGCCAGGCGCTGATTAACCTGTATCCTCTGCCCAACGCGAACAACCCGGCGCTCGGCTATAACTACACCAACGAGCCGGTCCGGTCGCTCGACGAAGGGAAATTCGACACCCGTCTGGACCAGAACATCTCCGACAACGATTCGCTTTTTGCGCGCTTCAGCTACGATCAGGCAACGTCGTACGTACCGGGCGGCGCGCCGGGGTTTGCGGAAGCGGCCCCCTTCGCCAGCAATCAGGGAATTATCAACCACGCTCGTAACGTGGCCGTTGGGGAGACGCACATTTTTTCTCCCACCACGGTGAATCAGTTCAACGCCGGTTATAACCGGATTTTCGATTACATCACCTCGCAGGGCTCCGGAAGCTGCTATGCGCAGTTGCTGGGAATTCCCGGCGCCAACCTGGGAGGAGAAAGTTGCGGCCTCACTTCGACGCAATTGGATGGCGGTTACTGGTCGCTGGGCGATCGCGGCTTCACCCCCTTCCAGGGCGGCACCAACGTTTTCTCCGTCTCCGATTCGTTGGATATGATCCGCGGCAACCACGACATCAACGTCGGCTTCGGGGTGCGCGCCAACCAGATGAACGTGCTGACCGAAGGCTTCCAGGACGGCTACTGGATCTTCACCGGATTTTGGGGCGGTGAGCCGGAGGCCGATCTTCTGGAGGGCCTGCCAAGTCTGGCGATTCACGATCAGACCTTCGATGGCGACGTCACCGGCCGGCGCTGGAAGTTGTTCCGGCCCTACGCGGAAGACACCTGGCGCGTGGGCAAGAACCTGACTTTGAACCTGGGATTAGCATGGGCGCTGCTGACGCCGGAGACCGAAGCGCACAATCGCCAGGCGGACTTCGACCCGGCAACCGGAGATTTCCTGATTGCGGGCCAGGGCGCCTCTGCTTCAGCGGGAATCCAGATGCAGAAAGCGGCACTGGAGCCGCGCGTGGGCATAGCGTGGAAGCCTTTTGGCAGCCAGAGCACCGTGGTTCGCGGAGGCTATGCGATTTTCCACGATTCCTCCTGGAATCAAGGCGCGCAGGGCCTCTGGGAAAACCCGCCCTACTTCGCGGAATCGGACTATTTTGGCTTTGGCGGCGCGTGTACGTTCGCGACCGCCGCTTGCGCCACGATCTACGGTTTATCCCCTTCCGCCCAAAGCGTGTCGGCCGGATTCCTCCCGATATTCACCTCGCCGCCGAATCCGCTCGACTTCTCGGGTACCCTGCAGGCGCAAAACACCAACTGGAAGCAGGGTGAGGTCCAGCAGTTCAATATCAATGTGGAGCACGAGCTTCCCGGCCAGGTGTTGCTGACCGTGGGGTATGCCGGATCTCGCGCTTCCAACATTCTGATCGATGGCAATAACCTGAACGTGGGCTCTCCAGCGGCTTGCGGCACCACCGGCTACACGCTGGGCTGCGGCCCGGGTGGAGCATCCTTCGGCGTTCCGTACACGCAGTTCCCTTATTCCACCGTCTCCAACATCAGTGATATTGGTTCCGCTCATTACAATTCTCTCGAGATCAAGGCGGAGACCAAGAGCTCGAAGTACGGCCTCTACGCCTTGGTGGGGTACACGTACTCCCGCAACTACGACAACGGATTCACGGACGGTCTGGGAACCACCCTGGGCGCCACGTACTATCCGCTACCCGGCTGGCAGCAGCTTGACTGGGCGCTTTCTCAGGTCAACCTCGACAACAGCTTTACGGCCAGCGTGATCTATGAACTGCCCTTTGGCAAGGGCAGGCATTTCGGCAACAATTGGAACCGCGCCACGGACTCCATCGTGGGAGGCTGGGAAACCACGGTGATCGAGAAGGTCACATCCGGCTTCCCGGTGTTCATCATCGACAGCGACAACGGATCCGGAGTTAACTTCGAGAACAACGGAAACAGCCTGAACCGACCGGACCAGACCTGCGCGCCGCAGCTAAGCAATCCGTCGACGACCGAGTGGTTTAACACCAGTTGCTTTGCATCACCGGCCGCCGGAGAACTGGGCACCGCGTCCCGCACTCCGGTTTCCGGTCCGGGCTTCGCCAACACCGATTTCTCCCTCATCAAGCATTTCGCCCTGCCGTTCCGCGAAGGCATGCGGCTGGATTTCCGGGCGGAGGTATTCAACCTGTTTAACCATCCGCAACTGGGTTCGCCGAACGCGGACCTTAATGCGCCGGCGACGTTCGGCGTGGTAAACTCCACCGTGAATAACCCGCGTCTGTTCCAATTCGCCCTGAAGCTGGCGTTCTGACGCGCGAGGTGGAGAACGCGACGACTTGATTGTTTTCTGGCGCTTGGTTTGCTGCTGTTGGCCAGCCCTTCCGTCTGGGCGGAGCAGCGGCGCAAAGTAATCATCGACGAAGACTGCTCCGGCCCCGCCGGCAGCAACATGCAGACGCTGCTGGTGATGATCCAGTCCCCCCAGGTGGAGGTGCTGGGCATCACCGTGGCCAGCGGAGATCAATGGCGCGACGACGAAGTGTCGCACGCCCTGCGCCTGCTCGAAATCATCGGCCGCACGGATATTCCGGTGATGCGCGGCGCGGCTTTCCCGCTGTTGCGGACTCGCGACGAAGCGCGGCAATGGCAGGAACGCTACGGGAAGGTCTCCTATGAGGGGGCCTGGGATCGGCGATGGTGGCACGAACCCTTCGTTGTCCCGCCTCTCCCCGAAGGGCCGCCTTCCACCACCGCCGCGGACGAAGACGCGGCCCACTTCCTGGTCCGCATGGTGCACAAGTATCCCCACGAGGTGACCATCTACGAAGGCGCGCCGATGACCGACCTGGCGCTGGCCCTGTCTATCGATCCGGACTTCGCCGCGCTGGCGCGGGAGCTGGTCTTCATGGGGGGCAGCCTGAATCCGCAGACCAGCGACCCCGAGTTCGCCAATAACCCGCGCCACGAATTCAACATCTGGTTCGATCCGGAAGCCGCGGAGATCGTGCTGCGCGCGCCGTGGAAGAAGATCGTCTGCACGCCCACGGACATCTCCATCAAGACTCGCCTGACCGCGGAGATGGTCAAACAAATCGATGCCAGCGGAACGCCGCTGGGGCATTACATCGCGCGCTTCTTCCAGCCAGGCATGGGCAACGATTACATGTGGGACGAGTTGGCTGCCGCCGCCTGGATCGACCCCTCCGTGATTACACAGAAAGAGACTCGCTATATGAGTGTGGACATCGGCCACGGGGCGGGATACGGAAACACGCTGACGTGGACGGAAGACGAAAAACCGCAATTATCCGGGCAGCCGGTGGAGATTCAACTCGACCTCGACGCCGGGAAGTTTTATCGGATGTTTGTGAGCCTGATGAGCGCCCCAACACCCGCCGCTCACTGACGCAGCGTAAATACGAATTGCTGGATCTCGCTCCGCTCGCGTTCCTCTTGCGCTGCGGCCGTTTTTCGTAACTGCTCGTAAAGATCGAACTCTTGCCGCGCCTTCAGAGTTTCTCCGGTTTTCTGGTATGCCTGGCCCAGGCGATAGTGCACTTCGGGTTCCTGCGTGCCGCCGGCGATGGCCTTCTGATAAGCCGCGATGGCGCCAGGGAAATCTATGAGGCTGGAATCGACGATGCCGCGAAGCAACCAGGCGTCGGCCAGAGACGGATCAAGGCGCACGGCTTTCGCCAGCAGGGATTCCACGTGGGAGGCCGCCTGGCGATTCTTCCAAAGCGCCATCGCGTAATAGTAATTGGCCAGGGCGTTGTTGGGTTGCTGTTCCGCGAATCGCCCCAGCCTTTCGGCATAGCCATCCAACTGCGCGATCTCGGGGCTTTGCACTTTCCCGAGGAACAGATACGGGCCGGGGTCGGCCGGGTTTAGATCGGCCGCCGCAAAGAAACGCCGAGCCGCTTCGTCGTAAGCGCCGCGGGCGTATAACGCCGCGCCGAGGCCAAGCAGCATGCGGGCGGAGCGCGGAAACAGGCGACTGCCTTTCGCGAACACTTCGATGGCCTGCTCGGCGGCGCGATGCGTCAGCAGCTCGGTTCCCCAATCGAAGAGGTTGTTCTCGGTCGGGCTCAGCTCGGCCGCGCGCTGATACTCGCGCGCCGCATCCAGAGCGTTGCCCTGTTTCTCCTCGATGTTGCCGAGGGCGTGGTGCAGCTCGTCGTTGCCAGGTTCGTTCACAATGGCCGCGCGCAAGGATTCCGCCGACGCGCCAGGCGCGTCCCGGCTTAACGATGCCGCCGCTTTGGACAACGCCTCCGCGGAACGCACAACCGTGTCGGAACCGTGACCGCCGCGATTGTTGGTATCGGTGACTCCGGCTACCACGAAATCAGGTTCGTCGAAGAATTCAGGCGCCGCGGGCGTGAGCGTGAGGTCAACCTGCTTCGTTTCCTTTGGCCCAAGAGCAACGGAGCCGGAGGAGGCCGCGGCATAGCCGGCCATTTCAGCGCGCAGCGAATAGGCGCCAGCTTTAAGATCCGTGAATTGATACTTCCCTTCTGCGTCCGCGTGCGCGGCCGACGTGTGCCCCTGGGCATCGAGCAGGGACACCGCGGCCGGCAAGGGCTTGGAGTGCGCATCGCGAACCGACCCCTGCACGATGGATTGGCCCATGGCCAGGGGCGCCAGGAGCGCGATGACCCCGAAGAGACATAGCCGTTGTGGGGCAGGGCCATGCCCTGCCATCAGAGGGGCGATTGAAAATCGGGCCCGCGCAGACCCGCAGGCAGGGCACGGCCCTGCCCCACATGGTTTCTGGCTGGTCATGGGAGTTGCTCCAGAGCCCCCTGCGCCTCCGCGTGGCCGGGATGTTGCTTCAGCAATTCCAGCAGCAACGCCCGGGCTTTCTCCGTCTGACCTTCCAGACTGTAAACCCGCGCCAGGTTGAGGTACGCCTGGTCGAAGCCTGGCGCCACGCGAATGCACTCCTCAAACTCGGCAACCGCGTCATCGCGCCGCTTCGTTCTGAGATAGAGCACGCCCAGATTGTTCAGGGCCTCCGGGTAAGCGGGCCGAATTTCCAGCGCCTTCCGCAGGTATTCGTACGCCTGTCCCGCATCGCCGGTTTGCGCGAAGACCATACCCAGACTGTAATTCGCCTCGGGGTCCCGGGGCCCCACCGTAAGCGCCCGCTCCAGCGTCGTACGCGCCTCCTCCCAACGCTTCTGCTGGCGGTAGGCATTACCGAGGTTCTCGAGCGCGATGAAATGATCGGGGCTCACCCGAAGCGCTTCCTCAAAATAGCCGATGGCGTCGCCGGTGCGGCCGTCGCGCGTGGCCAGCAGGCCAAGGTTATTGAGCGCGTTCGGTCTGGTTTCTGGATAGCCCGGCGGAAGTTTTGCGGCGCGCTCAAAGCTGTCCCGCGCATCGCCGGCCTTGTTCTGCTTCAGGTACACGCTCCCCAAACCGTAAAACGCCTCGGCGCTGGAGGGATCGTCGCGAAGCGCACGGCGAAAGAATACTTCGGCCTGGTCGAAGTATTCCCGCTGGAAAAACACGGAGCCGAGGGAGAGATAGTTCCGTCCGAACTCGTACGTATCAGCGACTCCCGGAAAGGGCAGCGCCTGCGCCAGCCGGTCGGCGGCGGTCGCGGGAATGTGCCGGAGGTCCTTCTCCGCCTGCTCCGGCTTGACCGGCCCCTGATACACCTTTACGATGTCGCCGTTGGCGTCGATCAGAAACGATGCGGGGAACGCGAGGTCGCGATGCCGGTCAAACAAATATCGATAAAGAACGCCATACACGCCGGCGCCATTGTCGGCGGCCCCGGTGAAAGTTAACAATCCTGGCTGGCGCTTGTCCGGCGCGGCCACCGGCACAAGCAGCCACATTTCCGCGGTGGACGGGAGCCGTTCACCATTCTGAGGCTCATCAGCGGCGGACACCCGCGGCCGGAACGGCTCCATTCGATACGCTTCCTGCCCCTCTTCCACCCAGACCCGGTGATTCGGCGGAATCCCGTCGAGCCTCTGCACCAGACCGCTGGGCCAAAGGATGGACACCTTCACCGGGCCCTTGGCCGCGCCGAGCCCGAAGAAGATCTCCTTGCTGTGCTGGGAGAGGAATCCCGAGCCGGCTTGCAGCATCCGCGTCTGGCGGCCTTCTTCGGTTTCAATGGTGACGGACGCGCCGATGGCGTCGCGATTGCTCGTGCCGCCGCGAAGCCGGATGGCGATGGCGGGCGGCAGTTTCTCCATGACGTTCCGCAACACTCGCAACTGCGGAGCATTGCGGTTCTTCAGAAATACTTCCTGCCGTCCGTCCTGATCGAAATCGGCCAGCGCGAACGCTCTGCCGTCCTCCGGAAAATCGAGGCCCACGGCGCCTGAGACGTCGGAAAATGTTCCATCGCGATTGTTCGCGTAGAACACGTTGCGCTCGTAGCCGCTCCATGTATGGTCCGCGCGAATCATTTCGTTGACCGCGTTCCATCCCTGCTCGTACGCGGGAGACGCCCGAACCTCGTCCGGCGAATTGGCCACCACCTCACGCCAGAAATAGCTGTTCAGATCGTCGCGCACCGGCCCGGAAAGCATGCCGTTGGCGATGTAGAGATCGGGGAAGCCGTCGTGGTCGAAATCCCAGGCATCGCTCGACCACGCCCAGCGGCCCACCCCCACGCCGCTGTTCGCGGTGACATCCTGAAACCCGCCGTCGCCCCGGTTCCGGAACAGCGAATTGCCCGTGGCGTGCCTCTGGTAAAGCGCTCTGACGGATGCGGGTGAATCCTTCTTGAACGCTTCCTGCATGGAGATGCGCTCGCCCGCGGCGGTCCACATATCGGCCGAATAGAGGTCCTGCGCGCCGTCGTGGTCGTAATCGAACCAACTGACGCTCATGCCCGCGCCGATGTCCTCCACGCCGGCCCCGGCGGCGATGTCGGTGAACGTCCCGTCGCCGTTGTTGCGGTACAGGTTCTTCCGGCCGAAATCGTTAACGACGTATAAGCCCGGCCAGCCATCGCGGTTGTAGTCGCTCCAGCCGCAACAGAAGCTGTAGCGGGTGTTGTTCTTGTCGAGGCCGGTTTGGGCCGTGGCATCGCGAAAGGTTCCATCGCGATTGTTGCGCATCAGGAAATTGGGAGGGCCGTTGTTCGCGTCGTAGTAAGGAACGGGATACTTGTATTGATCCGTGCCCTGATAATAGACATACAGACAAAAGTAAATATCGAGCCAGCCGTCACGATCGTAGTCCGCCGCCGCCGCGCCCGTAAAGGTACCTTGCGGCGGATTCGCGAACTGAAACGCGTCCGGCTTCAGACGAAATTTGCCCGCGCCCTGATTCAGGAACAGCAGCGGCCCGGCCGCCCGTACGACGACGAGGTCCTGCCGGCCGTCGTTGTCGATGTCGATGAACAGCGCGCAGGCCGTGTTTTCAAGGATTCCGACACCCGACGCTTCGGTGATGTCGTCGAAGGTTCCATTCCCGCGGTTACGATAGAGGCGATTCGGCAAGCCGGCGGGCTGGCAGACGTAAAGGTCATCGAATCCGTCTCCATCGATGTCACCAACCGCGACGCCATTGTGACCATAGATGTCAATGCCGCAAGCGCCGTCCAGAACCGTGCGCCAGTAATCTACTCCGCGGAGTAACTGAGCCGAGTAAGATGCGTTGGCCCCGAGCGCGACGCGAGTAACATCGGCGAAGCAGGGACTGGCCGACCGGCTGCGTGTTTCCTCTCCAGCCCGCCACGCGCGCACGCGATCTTCGCGCCAGTCGAGCTCCCAGAATCCCACGCGCTGCTCGCGATGGAAACCCGGGCCAGTGCCCACGATCTCATAGCGGACACGAGTGCGCAGGCCGGCTGGAAGAGAATCGATTCTGGTCACCTGGAACCCGGCGGTCAGAATCTTCGAGAAGCCGCTCAGGGCGGATCGGAGTTCATTGAGAAACGCGGCCGATCCCAGAGACGATGACGGGAACGACATCCGGCTGACTTCCAACGCTGGGCCGGGGCGCAACAGGCGGGATTCGCCCTGCTGCGGGGACGTTCCCGAGAAGTCAGGGGCAAGTGACTTTTCGATCGCTTGCAAATGCCCTGGAGATTCCAGCAGGCCGGCGCTCCATTCGGCCAGGATGGCGGCGATGCGGTCGTGATCCTTCTCTATGATGAATTCGCCGGGCGGAGACTGTGGTGGCGCGGGCGCCGTGGACCCGCCCAGGTCGACGCGAAAAAGCGCCGCGGAAGCCGCCTGGCACGACCGGACAAGAAACTTCCGCCTGCCAGGATCAACCGAATGGCCCACGCTGGAACCTAGAATCTCACATGTGCGGGAATGTGGGGCAGGGCCGTGCCCTGCCTGCCGATTTGGCGGTAAGAAACCCGAGGCAGGGCACGGCCTTGCCCCACATGTTATGATCGACTCTCAATATGGTCTCGGCCGCGCTCCTCTTGCTCCTTGCCGGACCGTACCCCGCGCATTGGTGGACACCGGTTCCCGAAAACCAGAAGGCTTCCTGGGAAATATTGCCGCAAGCCGCTAAACCCGGCGAAGTGATCCTTTCCAAGCGCAACGAGCTCGGAATCCTCTCTAACTTCGCCGCCACGCCGTTCACGTTTCGCGGCCAGCGATACGCCAGCGTGGAAGGCTTCTGGCAGATGATGCTCTACCCGGAAGGTCCTGACGATCCGCGCGCGAAAGCCCCCGGAATCGTGTGGCTTCACACGCGCGACCAGGTGGCGCGGATGGTCGCGTTTGAGGCGAAAGATGCCGGAACCGCCGCCGAGGCGAACATGCGCGCCATGGGAATCGAGTGGGTGACCTTCGAGGGCAAGCGCATCGCGTACCGGTCGCCAGAAAAAGGCGAACACTATCGGCTGATCGTGGCGGCCATGCGCGCGAAGCTGGAGCAGAATCCGAAAGTGCGCGAGATTCTTCTGGAGACCGGAGACCTCACGCTGAGGCCCGACCACTTGGAAGAAGCGGGCGCCCCCGCGGAATGGCGCTATTACGAGATCTGGATGGAGATCCGCCGCCAGACCAGGGCGAGCGGCAGCAAGCCGCCCGCCTGAGCCTGGAATACCTGTTTACCGGCGTCCGCCGAAACCGCCGCCGCCCATGCGCATGCCGCCGCCGAAGCTGACGTGCGGCGCCGCGCCCATGCGGGCTATGGCCGGTCCGTAGGCTCCGTGTCCGTAGAAGCCTCGGCCGTAATACCCAAACCCCACGTAATACGGCGAGTAGAACGGGAATCCGAAAGGCCCATAGAAGAACCCGGCGCCAGGGATGAAGGCATAACCGTCAAACCAGGGATCCCAATACCAGCCCGCGCCATACCAGCCGGGCGCGCCGGGCACCAGAATGCGGGCCGTTTCCATGCTGGCACTGGCGGCATATTGAGACCGCAACCTGCTCCACGCATACAACTCGTCTTCGGTAGCGCGGTCGAACTTGTGCGGTTTCAGGCGCGCATCGGTCAGGATCAACTGATGCTGATCCTTCAGCTTTACATCGCGCCCGCCCACGTCCACCATCGCCTCGCCCTGAATCACCATGGCCGAAGGACCCACCGCGTCAAACCGGTAAAGCCCCTTCTTCAACAGGGTGGTGGTGGCATTTCCCTGCGCGATGGCAATGTGATTTTCCGGGAACACCTGGTCGGCTTCCACCATGGCCGCGCCGCCCAAAAGGCTCACGCGCGTGTTGGTGAGAAGCTCGGAATCCATGCGCACCTGGCTGTTATCGCCAAGACGCAGCAGCACGCCGGGAGTCAGCAGGATCTCCGCCTTCCCACTTTGCGTGGACACCACGCTGCCATCGAACGCCGTGACGTTGCCCAGGTCGCGAGGCGTCACCGGCTTTCCGTTTACCAGAACCCTCCCTTCCACATAGTTCACTGTTCCGGGCTGTGCCGGACCCGCCGCTTCTGCCGGGATCGACCACAAGGCCGCGCCCAGCAAGGCCAGCGGCAGCATGTACCGTACTCGCTGTCGTCCCATATCCTTATCCTTCCTTCCAACTATTGGATGAGCGGCACGGGACAAGGGTTCCCCACTTGCAGGAGGTGCTGTCGTAAATGCATGTAAATGCGGACCAATGGGATGGAGCTATTGGCGTGCTATCACGATCCACCTGGGGATCGTGACGGCACGGCCTGGAGGGTGTTTGCGGGGGGTAGAACTCAGCCGTTGAGTTGGATTAACCGGGCCACATCGCCGCGGCGTTCCGGGGTGAACTTTACCGAAACAGCCTTGTTCGCGTCCCGCGTCAGGTCCGCGAGGGTGAGGGTGTGATGGCCGGACGTGATCCCGGTCTTCGCCGTGACAACCATGTCAAACGGAATCCCGTTCGGCGTTTGAATCACCACTACTTTCTTGCCAGGATCCACCATGAAGATTTTTCCGGAGAGGGTCTCCGGCGGCCAGGCGGTTCGCACGGCCGCGGCCGTTGCCTTCGAGGTCTTATTCGTTTTTGCATCAGGTCCGGGCGCCGCACTCAGAGAAAATGTCAGCGACAAAACACTCAGGGCGCTGACCAGCATGGATAATTTGAGTCTCATCGTGGTTGATCTCCACGTCTATTTAACGCCCGGGCCGCGATAATGTTCATCCCGTTGATACTGTATTTTGCGGCGGTCCGTCTTGCGCCGCGTACCCGTTCCAGAATGTTTTGCGTCCACGATGGTGAAAGCGAGGGAAGGAAGATGAGAATTTCACTGAAAGCGATCACCCTGAGTTCGGCGATTTTGTGGGGCTTTGCGATGCTGTTCGTGGGCCTGATTCACATGGCCGCGCACTCGTACGGCGGAGACTTCCTGCAACTCATGAGCTCGGTCTATCCAGGCGCCGATACCGCGCCTACATTGGGGCGCGTGTTGATTGGAACCTTGTACGGGTTTGTGGACGGCGCTTTCGCCGGCTTTGTGTTCGGCCTGCTCTACAGCGCCTTCACCAGCGGCCCGAGAGCCTTCTCAAAGTGAGTTAGTTTACCGGCGATGGCGGAGCGCCGGGTCCACGACGGCGGCCGTCGCCGCGTCATTCAGACGGCCGCCCAGGAACTCAGAGATTTAACGCACCCGCTTCGCCAGTTCGCGCGCAACTTCGGCGCAGGGCGAGCCACTCCCTCACGGCGCGGACCGTTTCCCTACGTGCCCGGACAACAGGCTGCTCAGGCTGGCCGACGGTTGCATCGCCACGCCCAATCAGCATGTCTCGCCGCGAGGCGAACGCTTCGGCGAGGTCGCGATCCATGAAACTCACACAGGTGCTGGAAGCCAGGCGCCTGACAGGTTCGTATTCGAAATACCCGTGCGGATAGTGCGCGTCGGGCCGGCGCGACGTGCAGGACCGCGGAACACCGCTCACCGCGGTGACGTAGCCACCGTGACTCATTTCCGGGCGAGCACGAAAGTGGTTGCCGAAAACGCCGCCAGGAACCAGACCATCCACCATCTTGAGCGGCCCGGGTAATCCACTTCCAGCCACGCGACGCCGCCGGCAGGCAGGCGGGGTTCTTCAGGGTGCAGAAGAAACGCCCATAAGGAGTTCTCGCGCCGGCGCAGCAGAAATATGTTGCCGCTGCCTGCTGCGATGGCTTTCGTGAACAGTACGCCGTTCAGAGTAAACCGCAGCAAACCGGTGACGGGGCGCAGGGGGCGGATCCGCCAGACGATCCGGCGCTCGCTCGCGATATGCAGGGGCGATGTTTCCACGTTGATGCCGGCGGGCGCTTCGAGGGCGGCGGATGGTGAGCCCGCGTCCAGTTGCGCGGTGACCACCGACGGTTCACCAACTCCCAAAGGAGCCCTGCCATATACCGTGTCGAGTTGAAACATGAGCCAGGCCATGGGGAGCGCCAGAATCAGCGCGGGTTGCAGAAACAGCAGGCACAAACGGAAATTCGCGCGAATCAGCGCCTTCTGGGCACGCCAGATGAGGCGCGGCTCGTCGAAGAACAGCCGGAACTCGAGGAAGCGCGCGTGAATCTGGCGGAGGGTGGAACGCAACGCTCCGGTGTCCACGGTGCGGCGGAAAACCTCGGCCGCGGGAAGGCCACTCGCTATGCCCACGGCCATCAGACCGATCATTCCAGGCAACGTCACTCCAGATAGCCCAGACCCTTCAGGCGGCGCTCCACTTCTTCGTGGGCCTCGGCTTCCTCCTGGCGAGCGAGTTCCTTTTCGATCAGGTGCTCGATGAACTCCTCTGGCGAGCTATAGCCGGCCTTGGCCGCGTGCTCGGCGGCGCGCCCCAGGAGATCGGGATTCAGTTTGATGGATTTCGACATGCCTTCTCAATAGACCGGCCGGCCGGTCATGGCCGGGCCAGGCGCAATGCCAAACTCTTTCAGTATGGTCACGGGCAGGTCCTTCAGGCGCGGGTCGGCCAGGCGCGGCCGCCGGGTGCCCAGCAACACGCCAGGAACGGCGGATGCGGCCATGCAGTGGTCGCCAATCCACGCGTCGTTGTTCGGTTCAATCACGCAGGGGGGCGCGCCTCCCAGGGCCGTCTCCCACGAAGCGCGGTACGGCGGAGCGTAGCCGACAATTAAATCGGGCGCGTAAGGGCTGGCGGATTGGCCGGGCGACGAAACTTCCGCGACAACCTGCTGCCCGGTAGCCGGATCCTTGAAGGCGCGAAGCCTGCGTATCAGCTCCGCCACAAGGGCGTCACGCTCGGCGCCCGGCTGCACGATGCCGTGCTTTTCGCGCCCTGCCAGGTTGACGTAAAGCGCGTTCAGCCCCATGGCGTACGCTCGCGTTCCAAAGCCCTCGCGCTGCAGCCACGTGTTCAAGTTAACGGCGTAATCGAATCGAGCGAAGCCGTGGTCGGACATCACGATGACCGTCGCGCCGGCGGCGCGGTCCAGCACTTCGCCAATAGCGCGATCCACCGATTGATATGTCTTCAGCAGTTCCGCTTCGTGGCGGCCCCACAGGACGTGTGAATTCTGGTCCACTTCGGAGAAGTAGAAAAAGAGGAACCCGTCCCCGAAATGGTCGAGGCAATCGCGGAGCATGGCGTGCCGGCCGGCGGAGACCAGACTGCTTTGCTCCAGATATTCGGGCAGCGTGAGCGCGCCCTGGCGCAGCGCCGAAGTGTCTTCTTCGATTCCCTGCGTGTAGAACGGGCCCACGCGCCCGGCCAGTTCCCGGCTCCAGCCCGTTGGGGTGGAGATGGGCAGGGCGGGGTCCGCCGGATCGGCATTCAGCGGCGACCGGTACACGCGAAACCCAGGCTGCAGTTCGCGCGCATAAAGACGGAACATCGCGGCGACACCGGCCAGATGCGGGATCAGCGGGAAGCGCACGCGAATCCACGGCGACCACTCGCCCTGCCGCAGCACAAACTGCTGCCCTTCGATCTGGAACCGCGCGACGGGCGAGACCGGATCGATGTCCGCCGTGATCTCCAGGCTGGCGGTGCGGCGGTCGCGGCGCAGAGTATTCACGGGCCCGGCCACCGGAAGCAGTACGCGGCCGTTGACGCGCTCTACTTGCACAATGCGTCCGCCGGATACTTCGCCGGAAGGTTGCGAAGGGTCGTCGGTGTAATACGTGAAGGTGCCGAAGGTTCCTTCCAGATCGGGCGTGCCCATGCCCGCCAGTTCGTGCCCGGCGTTGTCGGGAGGGTAATTGGTGGGCATGCGCATCACCGTGACCGGGATGCCGTGGGCGGCGAGAATGCGCCAGAATGGCTCGCCCATGCGGAACGACCGTACACGCGCTCCCGAAAGCGGCAGCAGATAGGGTCCGATGGCCAGTTGATGCGCCGGTTCCAGGGTTTCGCCCATGGAGGAGATTGGCTGCAGCGTCGCCGGATCGCGGTGCACGAAATCGAAGAGGCCGTGCTCGGCCGGGTCCGTGCCGGTGATGAACGTTGCCCACGCCACGGGGCTCTGCGGCGGCGTGGTGGTGCCCAGACGCGTAAGGCCGCCCTGATCGCGCAGGCGCGCCAGATTGGGTAGAGCGCTCCAATGGCTCTCGACGAAGTTCGGGTCCATGCCGTCCACTCCGAGCACGATCACCCGTTTGACCGGATGGCCGCAGGCGGCCAGGAGAAGGAGCAGCAGACACAGGATGGCAGGCCGAGGAACAAGCCGGAAAACCGCTTGCTGACGCACGCGGCCCGGTAAGGCGGCCGCGTATTGGCAAGCAGTTACTGAACCGCGACGGCGACGGAGCGGAGGCCAGCGACGGGCCGAGGCCGATGTGCGCGGGACATTCATGTCGCGCGGAACACAGGCGTGCCCTCCATCCACGGGGGAGGCGTCACGCCGAAGAGCCACAGCGCGGTGGGCGCCATGTCTTCAATCCCCGGATCGACCGCGTCGATCCGCCGGTTGCAAAAAAGCACGCCGGGAACCAGCAACGGGTCCACGCAATGGTCGCCGCTCCACGCTTTTGGGTTGTCTTCGATCACGCGCGCGGTCACCTTGCCCACCGCCGCGTCCCACGAGGTCCGGTAGCCCTCGTTGTAGCCGGTGATGAGGTCGGGCGCGGCGTCGAGATACGGCCCTTGATACAGCTTGTTCGTGGCGTACACCTGGCGAATCGCGGTCTCGCCGCGCTCTTCATCGCGCAGACCTGAAAGCTTCGCGATCAGCTCCGCTTTCAGGGCCTCGGCTTCGTCGCCGCGGGCCACGATGCCTTGCGCCTCGCGGCCTTTGATGTTGAGGTAGAGACCGCTGAGGCCAAGGCAGTACGCGCGGGTGCGGCTCCAGTCGACTCCCTCGAAATACCGGCCGCTCTCCGCTGCGCCGCCCGTCAGCGCGAGATAGCCGTTCTGGTGCAGCCATGAATTCAGGTTCACGGCGCGCCGGAAAGCACAGAAGCCGTGATCGGAGAGCACGAACAGCACGGTATCGGGACCGGCGCGGGCCATGGTTCTGCCAACCAGCCGGTCCATGCGCACGTACAGGTCTTCGATGGCGTCGCCCTGGCCGTCCAGATGCCGGTAAAACATATGCTGGACGCGGTCGCTGGTGTCGAATACACAGGCCACCACGCCGCGTGTTGTGTGGTCCAGGGCGTTTTCGAACATGGCCTCGCGCTCGGCGAGAGTGTCGTACGCCTGATCGAGAAAGGCGGCTTCGTCGATGACGCCCTCGTTGAGCGCCCAGGTGTCCTCCGCCATGCCCACCGTGGCGTAGGAGCCGAGGAGCTTGGCCAGATACGCTGCGTAATAACCGGGATGGCTGATGGGCAGCGCGGGGGCTTCGGGATCAATCTGCACGGGCGTAACGTAGAGGGAAAACTCCGGCGCGGTTTCCGTCACCAGGAATCGCGCAATGCCGCGCACCCGGCCAAACGCCAGCCGGATCCACGGCGAATATTCGCCGGGCTGCAAGCGCTGGACGGAATCGCAGATTTCGAGCGTGAGGGACGAAGCGTGAATGCGGAAAGGCACGCGCCGCTTCTCCGGGCCTTCCAGCCAGCCGCGGAGATAGTCGCCGGAGTGGCGTAATGGATAGCGGCTGCCGCTCTCGAAACTGGGCCGCTCCAGGCGCGTGGTGAATTGCGAGAAACTGCCCTGGGTGCCGCGCAGATCGGGAGTGCACATCGCCGAGAGCAGGCGGCCATCGAACTCTTCCGGCGGGAAGGTGATGGGCACTCGAAGAATGGTGCAGCCGATGGAACGCTCGCCCAGGATCTTCCAGAACGTCTGGCTCTTGCGGCGCATCTCCACCGTTCCCGACCGGTGGACTTTCGCCGACGAGAGCTCCGGCACGTACGATGTCAGGCTGCGATTGAGAAAGTCGAAAATGTTGTGGCGCGCCGGATTCACGCCGGTGGCGAACGTCGACCACGCCACCGGCGACAACGATGGGAACGTGGTGCGCAGCCAGTGGAAGGAGCCTTGTTCTTTCAGCCTGGCCAGATTGGGTAGTTTGCCCGCGGCCATGTAGCGCTCGGTGAGGCGCGGGTCCAGACCGTCCAGCCCGAGGAAAATGAGGCGCCGGATGCGCGCGTCGCGAAAACCGCGCTTCCGGCGAAGCAGCCTCCAGGCGGCGCGAAAGGGCCACAGAAAAAACGATGCCGCGGTGAGAAAGAATGAGACCACAACCCCGAGGAAGGAGCCGAAGAACGCGAAGCCCGCGCCCGGACCGATATACGCGGGAATCAAGGAAGCCACCACTTGTGGACGTGGACACGCGGCGACAGCCGCGTTCCCTCCCTGCGCCCGAAAAACGCGGCTCTCGCCGCGTGTCCATGCGGACCCATCAGTTCGCCCCCTGCTTCAGCGAGTCCAGTTCGCGACGGCACTGCATCGCGCGCGGGGCGATACGGCACGCCGTCTCGAAGTGCGAGCGCGCTTCATCCAGAAGCCCGAGATACTTGTCCGCGATGCCCAGGCCATATTGCGACGCGTAGTCGTCCGGAGCGGCCGCGGCCACGGCCGTAAGGCTGGCGCGAGCTTTGGCGAAATCGTGCAGGTCGAGGTAGCAGGAGCCCAAATCGCGGCGGGCCAAAGTGTTCGCCGGATCCTGCGCGAGAACCTGCAGCAACCGGGCCGCGGCTAACGCCAGACGCCCGTTCGCTACCGCTTCCATGGACTTCTTGTAGAGCTGGTATTCAGGCAAGCGGTCCTTGGGATCGGCGCCGGAACCGGACGTGCGCGTGCGCGGTCCTGGAGAAAGATAGCCGAGAGAATTCAGAAGTTTCTCAGTCTGCGGCGTGGCCACGGCTGCCAGGGTGGTCCCGCGCCGCGGATATTTCGCCACAAGTTTCGCCAGTTCGGCGCGTAGCGCGCGCGCCTCGGCGGGATTTGCCAGGATGATGTTGGTTCGCTCGTACGGGTCTTTGCTCAGGTCATAGAGTTCCGGCCGCGGCGCTTCAATGTACTTGAACGTGCCAAGGCGCACCCCGCGAAGCGGCGCCCATCCGAACGAATCATGCGCGTTGAGCGTCTCGCTGTACACCGCGTGCGCGGCGCCCCCGATCAGGCTGGTTCCCTCGAACGACGCCGGCGCCGATACGCGCAGAAAGTCCAGAATGGTGGGCGCCACATCGATGAGTCCGCCGGGGTGCTCGATCCTGGCCGGCTGGCCGGTAGTCCCCGCGGGCCAGTGGATCAGCAGCGGTACGTGCAGCGTGCTCTGGTAGATGAAATAACCGTGGCTGGATTCGCCATGGTCGCCGAGCCCCTCGCCGTGATCCGAGAGCAGAACCGCCAGCGACTGGTCCCACCATCCGCCCTGCACCAGCGCTTTTTTGAGCTTGCCGATCAGTTCATCCGCGTATTCGAGCTGCGCGTCATAGCGCGAGATTCCTTTCCTCGCTGGAAGGCTGTAGGGCGTGTGCAGATCGAACAGGTGAATGAAGACGAAGGCCGGCTGGCCGCGGTTCCCGTTCATCCAGCGCCGGGCCGCGGCCACCACCAGGGCACCGTCGCGGCGGTCGCGCACCGAGTACGGATTCTCCACGCCCCCAAAGAACATCTCGCCGGAGAGCGGGGAGAAGGCTTCGAAATCGAACGGGCTGTCATAGGTGTCGAAGCCCTGATCGAGGCCCATCTGCTTCTCGAGAAACACGCTGCCAATGAACGCCGCGGTCTTGTACCCGCGTGCTTTCAGGACGCCGGCCAGAGTGGTCACTCCCGGAGGAACCGGCTCGGCATTCTCCTGAATCCCGTTCTCGAATGGGTAGGTGGATGTGAAGAGCGCCGTGTGCGAGGGAAGCGTGAGCGGCGTCTGGCAAGCGATGTTGGCGAACAGCGTGCCGCCCTGCCCAAACGAATCGATATTGGGCGTGGCGATGGTGCGGTAGCCCCAGGCTCCCAGGTGGTCTGCGCGCAGCGTGTCGATGGAAATCAGAATCACCGGCGGCGGCGCGGCGCACAGCACGCCCGCGCTGGCGACGCACATGATTGCAGCGCTACGAACAGAAAACAGCATCGATCACTAATGTAATTCAGATGCCTGGATGAGGAAGCGGGTTCCCTACAGGTTCCGCTTCAGGAACGAGCAAATATGATACCCGGCGATAAACTTGAACGGAAACTCGCCCATGGTGTAGTGGCCGCACGGCAGCGCCACCACGCGATGGTCCACACCGGTTCGGGCGATGCGGGCCAGGATATCGCGGGAAAGCTCCGGCAGGAAGGTGGTGTCGTACTTCGTATAAAGGAACAGCGCTTTCTGTGGCCGTCGCGCGAATTTGTCCACGTAGCGCACGGGGCTGATGGCCATCCACGCCTCCCGCAGCCGGTCCGCGTCGATGTGCCCCTCGAAGCCCTGGCGGATGTGCCGGGTGGAGAGACCGGTCCACACCACGTCACCGAAGTAAGTGGAGCAGTGATTGAACACGTTCACGGCGATGCGCGGATCGTGCGCGGACACCAGAAAAGCGAAGCAGGAGCCGAGACTTGTCCCCACAATGCCCAGCCGCTCGTAGCCCTGGGTCTCCAGCCAGTCGAAACAGCAGCGCACGTCTATCACCGCCTGGCGGGAGGCATCGATGGTGCGTCCGATGTTGGCGGAGACGGCGTAGTCGGCGCGTTGCAGCTCGGCGGGCATGCGGTAATCGTGATAGGGCAGGCTGATGCGCAGCGCGGAAATCCCCAGCGCCGCGATCCCTTTCGCGAGGGCATTGTGCGCATGGCCGGGCGCGTTCCAGTGCGGCAACACCACCACTGCTTTCTTCGGCGGCCGTCCGTTGCGGGACGCCGCGGGAAACCATTGCCCATGGACCTTGTTGTTTTCGGGCCACGGCGTGTGCACGGGAGACGTGAACGTTACCAGGTTGTCATTGAGCTCGAAATCGCCGGGCCTCTCATAGGCGTAGAATTCGTCGCTATGATCAATAGCCAGCCGATTCAACTTACGCAGATAGTCTTCCGGCGAATCTCCGTTACGCGGCGCGAGACGCGCGGGAGGCCACTCGCGCGACCATTCCTCGCCCCATTCGAATGGACGCACCACGCGGTTGGTGGACCGGAAGCACAGCCGGTTCTCCCACTCCTCCATCCACTTTGCGTACAGATTTTTCATTCCAGAATCACTTGCCCGGACACGGGGCCAAAGCCGCGTCTCACGCCACCAAACGAGTACCCGGCTGTTGCCGCGTGCCCAGCTACTTCAAGTTGATTGTCCCCCGGCAGTGCGGCGACCCGCAGGAGCAGGGCACCTTCTCAACGTGCCTCTCAAATCGGTAGTCCACCGTCAACTCCTCGCCCACCCTGATGGCGCGGCCGCTGTAGTAGAGAATGTGCCCCCGCACAATGCGCGCGCAGATGTTCGGATCGCAGCAATGGTTGATGAACTCCGCTCCGCTGCCGCCCGCCGAACCGTCGATGGACCAATAGGCGTCCAGCGTGAAAATGTAGTTGAACGGCCGCTCGCTGCGCTTCCTGGTCTCGCGGCGGCTGATCCGCTCCCCCGTGTATTCGATCACCTTGCGGTTGGCCGGAATCGATTCGGCCGCGTATACGCCCCAGCGATGAATCTTCGAAACGCCGAGGCGCAGCCGGAAGCAGGCATGTCGCGGGTCGATTCTCGGCGTGTGCTCCATGCGCCGTGGTTATTGCGCCGCCATCTTCTTTTGCAGGATTTCGATCAGTTCCTGCACGGATGCGGCGCTCTTGTCCAGCGCGGCCTGCTCCTCGGGTTCGAGTTTCAGCTCATAGATCTTTTCCACGCCGCCCGCGCCCAGTTTCACGGGAACGCCCACGTACAGGCCTTTGTAGCCGTACTCGCCATCCAGGTATGCGGCGCACGGAAGCACCTTCTTCTGGTCGAGAAGAATCGACTCCACCATCTCGATGGCCGCCGCCGAAGGCGCATAATACGCGCTCCCGGTCTTCAGGTATTTGACGATTTCGGCGCCGCCGTTGCGGGCTCGGTTCACCAGCCGCTCCAGGGTCGCCGCGTCCATCAACTCGGTCAGCGGAATGCCGGAGACGCTGCTCAGGCGGACAATGGGCACCATGGTGTCGCCGTGGCCGCCCAGCACCATGGCGGTGACGTTGGACATGGCCACGTTCAGTTCCTGGGCGATAAACGTGCGGAAACGGGCCGTATCCAGCACGCCCGCCATGCCCACGACGCGCTCGCGCGGAAACTTCGAGACCTGCAGCGCCGTCCAGCACATGGCGTCGAGCGGGTTCGTGACCAGCACCAGGATGGCGTTCGGAGAGTATCTGGCAGCCTGCTCCGTGGCGCTCTTCACCACTTCATAGTTAGCCAGCAGCAGGTCGTCCCGGCTCATGCCCGGCTTGCGCGCCAGACCGGCGGTGATGACGACGATATCGGAATCCGCGGTGCCTTCGTACGTGTTGGCTCCGGTGAGGTTCACTTCGTAACCCTGCACCGGCCCGGACTGGAGCAAGTCCAGCGCTTTGCCCTGCGGGACGCCTTCTACAATGTCGACCAGAACCACATCGGCCAGGTGCTTCTCCGCGATGCGCAGAGCGCAGTTGGCGCCGACGTTCCCGCCGCCTACAACAGTAACTTTCTTTCGCATTATGATTCCACCGTAGGATAACAGCGGCCGCGGGCGCAAGCCACGGCCACCGGTGTTGTCGAAAAACCGCGATTCTCAGTGCGCCGCGGGCGCTGCCGGCGCGGGAGACGCCGCGGCCACCGGAGTCACCACCCCAGCCACGGGAGCGCTAATTGTTCCGAAGGTATTGCTGGCATGGTCGAACACCATGATCCGGACATCCTGGATGGTGCTGTCCACCGCATGGTCAACGCCAAACGAAAGCCCCGCCTTGAGCATTGTGGCGTGCTGCTCGGGCGTCATGTGAAGACTGAGTTCCTGGGGCAGCGGCGGTATGCCCTTCAGCCCGTTGGCGGCATAGTCGGCAAACATAACGCCGATCTGATCGTCGAAAGCGCCGTTCTGCTCGCGCATCTGAAGGTCGGCGACATTGATGCGAATCGTCAGGTGAACCGCCTTCTTGCCCCCGGCGGCGGGCGCGACCGCCACGTTCAGCCCGATGCCGGGAACGTCAACGGTGCTCTCGAGCGCGGCGAGAACGGCCGCGTCCTCGTCCTTGACCACACTAGGCACAGGCGCGGCGGCAACGGCAGGCGCACCCCCCGGCCCCGGTTGTTCCGCAACAGCGACTGCATAGTAGCGCGTCCTGGTCTGGATCTTCACGCCTTTGCGATCGCAAGTGACCTTAATCTTGTGATAGGATTTCCCATCCCAGTTGTCCGCCGAAGGCTCGTACGCGATGACGTAGGAGCCTTTCGCATAGCCGCCAATCTGCGCCAATACGTCGCCGAGTTCGATGCCGGCGAATGATCGCCCGCCCGTGGAAGACCCGAAGTAATCCATGTCCCGGGACGTATTGGTATCGGGAGACATGGTGTAAGTGAGCGGGAACACCGCGGTGTTGGTCCCAGCGAGAGTCACGCTCAGGTGCGGCAGGTAGATATCGCAGTCTCCGAACCAGTCGCCGGGGCAGCCTCTCTCCGAGTCCTTTTCCTTGAAAACATAAGGCACGCCATCGGTGATCCAGACGATGTCCCTCTCGCCCTGATAGGCGGTCAGGTCTTTGGCCAGCGTCTCCAGGGCAACGTACGTTTTCTTGGTGAAGTCCTCGTTGGTCATGCCGGCCTTCCGAGCTCTGTTCACCTTGTTCAGGGCCGCTTGAATCTGGGCGTCCGCTTGTTGTGTCCAGGTCTTGTCGTCCGCGGGAGGGGCGCCAGGCGCAGGAAACGGATGGATCGGGAAGAGGTTCCCGTCCAGGCCCAGGATGTAGAAATACAGGGAATCACCAGAGGGGAGCTGCGCAAGGGCATGGCCGACCTTGTGCGCGGCGTCCAGCCCGTTCGTCCGGGCCTGATTCAGCAGGTCGAACAAAACGACGGTGGTGTGGCCACCGCCGGCGGGGGCGGCGGGGACGGCCCGATTCGAGATCTCGTGAGGCGCCGCGGGCGCGGAGGCGCTCTCTTCGACCCGCCGGAAATAGGCAATACCCACCGATCTCCCCTGGTCAGTTATGTGAAAGTCGTTGGCGGTGAGATCGCCTACTGGGTTGTTGTCGCTGTCGAGCGCCACTACGTTCAGGCGCACCCTTGGCGCGGCGGCGGGCGGCTGATTTTGCGCAAACAGGACGCACCCGGCAAGGACAAGGCCGTACACAAGCTTTTCTACTGTCATAAGATTCTTCCCCTCACGCCCGCGGACCTTCAGTGTCCTGCACCGTGGCCTGCATTCAGCTTCTCCACCCGGAGTAATCCGGTAGCGGTTGCGCGGACACAGGATCGCCTGAAATGCGGGGCGCGGATCTGAGACGGGCTTAAATCATCATCGCGCGGAAAACATCCGCCGTCCACTGCCCCAAACCGCGAGGTCAGCCCGCGGCCGGGATCAGGCCGTTCAGATAGCCGGGATCGCGATTGAAAACCGGGATTTCGAGATCAACCTCCCAGCCCCGTGGATCGGTGCGGCGAACCACCCGGCCACGCTTGAAGTCGGCCGGCTGCTTCGCCCAGTTGACGCCCTTCGAGTGCAGCATCTCGTGCTTTTCCGCGGTGGATTTATCCAGAAGCTGGGCGTGCGTAAAATGTGCCGACGCCAGCATGTTCAGGCTGTTGGCGGAGGCGTCAAGCTGCCGCCACAGGAAGTATTTCGCCACCTCGTCGCGCTGCGGGATCAGCAGCACGCGCGCGTCGAAGGTGGCCAGCGCGGGGCCGGCGAAGCAGCGCTGGAACGCGGCCGTGAATACGCTGGCCGACACGGAGACAATTTTCTGCAGGTTGCCGTCGAACCACAGCGGCGATTTCTCCCCCTCCACATCGGTGAGCAGGAAGGAGTACTCATCACTCTGGCCATAGGCGAAGCGGCAGCCGATCATCTGCTGGCAGGAAAAGAGCGCGGCCTGGTCCAGAGCATCCGCCAGCCGGCGGCAGTAGGGCCGTTCCAGATCGCTGGTGAAGGTGTGAAACGCCCGGCCGTCAACGCGCACGATGACGTAGGAACGGCGCGGCAGAGCGATGCGCAAAGCGTCCTCGTAATATTGCTTCATGCGCCGGCCGAGTTCGTCTTTCATCGAAAAGAACCAGGTCCAATTGTGCCAAACTCGATGTGCCATGCGTGTCGTTCTGGACACCAACATCCTGGTTTCGGCCTGCTGGAAGCCCGCGGGGCTGGAGGCGCAAACCGTGGCGCTGGCCATGCGCGGCGCGATCACGGCTTGCGCGTCCCGGCAGATTCTCGCCGAATACCGCGAGGTGCTGCTGCGCGACAAGTTCGCGGCGTTGCGCCCGCGGGCCACGCAGTTGCTGGCTGCGTTGGAGCCGAGACTTCTGATGGTGGAAGCTTCCGGCAATGCGCGCGCCTCGCTCGACGAGGACGATAACTGTTTCATCGATTGCGCGGCTTCGGCCGGCGCAGCCTATCTGATCACCGGCAACCTGAAGCACTTCCCGGCGCAATGCGGCTGCGCGCGCGCGGTGAACGCTCGCCAGTTCCTGGACGAACCCGGCACGGTAAAATAACCGCGGGCGTCACGTGAAAACCATCATCGAGCCGTTTCGCATCAAGAGCGTGGAGCCGCTGCGCCACACCACCCGCCGGCAGCGCGAGCAGCTTCCTCGAAGAGGCCGGTTACAACCTGTTCCAGATTCACGCCCGTGACATTCTCATCGACCTGCTCACCGATTCCGGCACCAGCGCCATGTCCACCGAGCAGTGGGCGGCGGTGATGCGCGGCGACGAATCCTACGCGGGCAGCGAGAGCTTCTTCCGCCTGAAGCGCGTGGTCGACGGAGCTCACCGGTTTCCGCCACATCATTCCCGACGCACCAGGGCCGCGCCGCCGAGCGCATCCTGTTTACCGTGATGTGCAAGCCCGGCCACGTGGTGCCCAACAATACCCATTTCGACACCACGCGCGCCAATATCGAATTCACCGGCGCGCGGGCCGTGGACCTGCCGCTGCCCGAAGCCGCCGACACGCAGGCGCGCCTGCCGATTTCAAGGGCAACATGGACGTGGACGCGCTGCGAGCGGCTGATCGCGAGCGGAGGGCGCGATCGCAAGTTCCGCTGGTGATGCTCACCGTCACCAATAATTCCGGCGGCGGCCAGCCGGTCTCCATGGCCAACATCGAGGCGGTGCGCGAGGTGTGCCCGGCAGCACGGCATTCCGTTCTATCTGGACGCCTGCCGGTTCGCCGAAAACGCCTGGTTCATCCGCCAGCAGGAGCCCGGCTACGCGCGACTGGACGCCGAAGGAGATCGCGCAGAACATGTTTTCGCTTGGCCGACGGCTGCACCTTCTCGGCGAAGAAGGACGCCTTTGCCAACATCGGCGGCCTGCTATGCACCAATGACGACCGGCTGGCCGAGCAGGAGACCAATCTGCTGATCCTCACCGAGGGCTTTCCCACCTACGGCGGGTTGGCCGGGCGCGACCTGGAAGCCATCGCCGTGGGCCTAGAAGAGGTGCTCGAGCCCGACTATCTGGAATATCGCATCGTTTCGACGCGCTATCTGGGCCGGCACATCGCCGACCATGGCGTGCCCATCGTGGAGCCGCCGGGCGGCCACGCCATTTATATCGACGCGGGCCGCATGCTGCCGCACATTCCGAGACATCAGTTTCCCGGCCAGGCGCTGGCGGTGGAGTTGTACCGGCATGCGGGCGTGCGGTCGGTGGAGATCGGCTCGGTGATGTTCGGCGACAAAGCCCGGCACGAACTGCTGCGTCTGGCCATCCCCCGGCGCGTCTATACGCAGAGCCACATCGATTATCTTGTGGAGGCGATTCTGGAAGTGAACGAGCGGAAGAGCGCGCTGCGGGGGCTGGAGATCGTCCACGAGCCGCCGTTCCTGCGCCACTTCAGCGCAAGGTTCCGGGAGTTGTAGGACGGCTTCCATCGAGATGGTGTTGCAAAGAAGGGGTCCACGGTTCCAAAATGGTTCCATGAACATCACCGTCAAAAACGTTCCTGACGCCGTGTATAGGGTGATGAAGAGAGAGGCGAAAAAGAAGCGGCGGAGCCTCAATTCCGAGATCATTCAAGCGCTGGAAGCCGAGGCCGCCGAGGCGGAACGGCGACGGCAATTGAGCAAGGCACTCAAAGAATTCGAAAGGTTCGCAGCTTCCCTGCCCCCGCAGGACAATAGCGCGCCTCTCATTCGAGCGGACCGCGAGCGCTAGCCGATGCCCGGCACATTCGTTGTCGACTGCAGCGTAGCGGCGAAGTGGGTGTTGCCCGAACCCGGCAGCGCACCGGCCCTTGAGTTGTTTCGCCGCTATGCTTCCGAAGAGATACTGCTGATCGCGCCCGATCTTCTGCTGGCTGAATTCGCCAGTCTGCTGGCGAAGCGCAGCCGCCGGAAACTGATTTCGCCCGAACAGGCTCACCAGGGCTTCGCGTTGATGACGCGATATGCGCCTCGGCTGTTCGATACGCGACCCCGCCTTTCAAGCGCGCTTGCCCTCTCTTTGCGTTATCGGTTGTCCCCGTGGGATTGCGTTTATCTCACCCTCGCCGCTGAGCACGATTGTCCGGTCCTGACCGCGGATCTCCGGCTTTTCCGGTCCGGGAGTGGCCGCCACCCTTCTCTTCTGCTCGTACAATAGCGAACTGCCCGTCCCCCTACTCCACCGCATCCGGCACCGCTCCGCTCGCGGTGGCCTGGCGCTGCAGCTTGCGCATGTGTTGCAGGGTGCGCATTTCGTCGATGATCCGCTCGAACAGGCGCTTCACCGCTTCCGGCGGCAGCGGGCCGGAGTTGCTGGCAAGCACGTTATGAAACACCTGGTCTTCGCGCCGCGGCTCGTAGATGGGCATGGACATCTCTTCCTTCACCTGCCCGATCTTTTCCACAATGGCCGTGCGCGCGTTCAGCAGCCGGAGAATCTGCACGTCGAGATCGTCGATCTCGCGGCGGTAACCCTCCAGCAGCTTCCAACCGTCGTCGTTGGTCATGCGTCTTTCGATGGTAACGCCGAGGAAAGCTCGCGGGCGAATTCCTCGAGCGATGCCTTCTGTTCCACCTTGTGGACGATGGCGCTGCCCACCACCACCGCGTCGGCAACACCACCCACCGCGCGCACGTGTTCGGGTTTCGAGATGCCAAAACCGACCGCCAGCGGCAGATCGGTGATCTCGCGCATCAACTCCACCAGCGGCGCCACCGATTCCGACAGCGTGGTTCGCTCGCCGGTCACGCCCGTGCGCGAGACCAGATAAATGAAGCCGGTGGAATATTTCGCCACCAGTTCCAGCCTGCGGCGCGTGCTGGTGGGCGCCACGAGGAACACGGTGTCAAGGCCCTGCCTGCGCATCGCGTCCACATAGGGACCGGCCTCTTCCACGCTCAGGTCGGTGATGAGGCAGCCATCGATCCCACAGGCCACCGCATCGCGCGCCAGCGCGTCCAGGCCATACCGCAGGATCGGGTTCAGATACGTAAACAGGAGCAGCGGGATCTCCGAGTGCTCGCGAATGCGCCGCGCGATATCCAGAACACGGCGCAGCGTGGTTCCCGCCTTGATGGCGCGGTCGGCCGCGCGCTGGATCATGGGGCCGTCGGCGATGGGATCGGAAAAAGGCACGCCCAGTTCGATCAGATCGCATCCGCCGCGTTCCAGCGCGGCCACCAGGTCCGGCGTGGCCTCGGGCGTCGGATCGCCCGCGGTGATATAGCCGATCAGTCCGGCGCGGCGGCTGGCGCGAAGGCATTCAAACAGCCGGCTGATGCGCGTCGGGTTCATCGAGTTCCTTGAGATATTCACGGTAAATGTCGGTGTCTTTATCGCCACGGCCGGAAAGATTCACCACGAAGATCTGTCCGGGAGCCCGCGGGGCGCGGCGCATCAGTTCGGCGAACGCGTGCGACGATTCCAGCGCCGGGATGATGCCTTCCCTGTGCGCCAGCGTACGGGCCGCGGCGAGCGCTTCTTCGTCGGTGGCGGAGGTGTATTCGGCGCGCCGCTGGTCGCGCAGCCAGGCATGCTCGGGACCCACCAGCGCGTAATCGAGGCCGGCCGAGATGGAGTGTGTCGCCGCCACCTGCCCGTCGTCGTCCTGCAACAGCCAGCTATACGCGCCCTGCAACACGCCGGGAGCACCGCCGGAGAAGCGCGCCGCGTGGTCGCCCAGATGCCCGCCGCGCCCACCAGCCTCCACGCCGATCAGCCGGACGCCCGCATCGTCCAGAAAGGGATGGAAGATGCCAATGGCGTTGCTGCCGCCACCCACGCAAGCGATGATCGCGTCGGGCAAACGGCCCTCGCGCGCCAGAATCTGCTCGCGCGTTTCGACGCCGATCACGCGATGAAAATCGCGCACCATCATGGGATAGGGATGCGCTCCGAGCGCGGAGCCGAGCAGGTAATGGGTGGTGTCGACGTTGGTCACCCAGTCCCGCATGGCCTCGCTGACGGCGTCCTTCAGCGTGCGGCTGCCGCCGGTGACGCCCACCACGGTGGCCCCCAGCAGGCGCATGCGGAAGACGTTGAGGCGCTGCCGGCGCATGTCCTCTTCGCCCATGTACACCACGCACTCCAGACCAAACAGGGCACAAACGCTGGCCGTGGCCACGCCATGCTGGCCCGCGCCGGTTTCGGCGATGATGCGCGTTTTGCCCATGCGCCGCGCCACCAGAATCTGCCCCAGACAGTTGTTGATCTTGTGCGCTCCGGTGTGCAGCAGGTCCTCGCGCTTGATGTAGACCTTCGCTCCGCCCAGCGCCTCGGTGAGGCGTTTTGCATGGTACAGGGGAGTGGGCCGGCCGGCGTAATCGGCCAGCAGCCCGCGCAGCTCAGCCTGAAATCCGGCGTCGAGGCGCGCCTCGAGATACGCTTTCTCCAGTTCCTCGAGAGGCGCCATCAGCACCTCCGGCACGAAACGGCCGCCATAGGGGCCGAAGTGCCCGGCGGCATCGGGTTGGGCGTGACTCATGTTTCTTCCACCAGCGCAGCCTCGGCCAGCGCAGCCTGGATGAAGTCCGTCATTTTCGTAAGATCTTTCCTTCCGGGAGTGGATTCGATGCGGGAACACGCGTCCACGCCCCAGGGATGGGCGGCGCGAATGGCGTCTCTCACATTGCCGGCATCCAAACCTCCGGCGACGATCACCCGCCAGCCGCCAATCCGCGCCAGCGGCCACGCGAAGCTCCGGCCCGTGCCTCCGTGCATGCCCGGTATGGCGGTGTCCAGCAGAATCGCTTCGGCTGCGGCGGCGCTTTCGAGGTCCAGCACTTCATCGGCGTTCACGCGGCAGGCGCGCCAATAGCGCCATCCGGCGGGGGCTTCCCCACCATGCAACTGGAGCACGTCGAGCTGCACGGCGCGCGCGATGGCGGCGATGGACGCCGGCGCCTCATCCACGAAAACACCAACCTTGATAACGCCCGCGGGCAATTGCGCGGTGATCGCGGCCGCCGCTGACGGAGTCAGATAACGCGGGCTTGCCGCATAGAAGTTGAAGCCGAGCGCGGAGGCCCCCGCTTCCACCGCCGCCAGCGCGTCCTCGGCGCGGGTGATGCCGCAGATCTTCACCATCATCCCAGCAACGCCCTCACCGCCGCCGCGGGATCCTCCGCCGTCATCAGGTGCTCGCCCACCAGACACGCGTGATAACCGGCAGCGCATAGCCGGCGCACGTCGGCGGCGGTGCGGATGCCGCTCTCGGCCACGCGAATCGCTTGCTCCGGCATGTCGCCAGCGAGCTCCAACGCCGTCTCCAGCCGCACTTCGAATGTGCGCAGATCGCGGTTATTCACGCCGATGATCTCCGCTCCCGACGCCACCGCGCGCTTCAGTTCCTCGCCATCATGCACTTCCACCAACGCGGCCATGCCGTGGCTGGCGGCCAGCTCGCGGTAGTCGCGCAATTCGCGATCGCCGAGAACGGCGGCGATCAGCAGAATCGCATCGGCATCATGCGCCGCCGCTTCGAGGACATGAATCGGATCGATGCGTAAAGTCTTTGCGCAAAACCGGCAACCGTATAGCGGAGCGCGCCGCTTCGAGATCGGCCAGGCTCCCCTGGAAATGTTTCTTATCCGTCAGCACCGAAATCGCCGCGGCCCCGCCGGCTTCGTATGCGCGCGCAATCCGCGGAGGGTCGAAATCGGCCGCGATCAACCCTCGGCTCGGCGATGCCTTCTTGATCTCGGCGATGATTGACGGCGGATGCGTGGCCAGTGCCCGCGCAAAATCGCGACGGTCTTTCTTCGTTGCGCCAGCTCGGCTTTCTTGTCAATGATAATGCGGTCCAGCATGAAGGAATTTTATCGAGGGCAGTAACCCTCGAAAAGCTAAGGGACCTTGGTCTCCGCTTGGCAGGACATCGGCCGCGACAGCCGCGCCGGGGGAAAAGCGGCGGGCCGGTCGCGCCGCGCTGTCCCACTCGTCGTCAATGATCCCTTCGCACGTTGTCGTCGGTTTTCATTTGGTTCGGTGGCCGGACACGGCCATGCCTAATACGTGGCGCAGCGTCTACGCGCAAGCCTGCTATCCTGCAACTCATATGGTCAAGGCCGCGCTCGGGTTTTCTTCTGACCCTTCACTCTCGCCGCCGGCACCCATTGCAAGGCTCCTTCCGCCGGCCCCAGAAGAACGGCTGGATCTTCGTTCACCTGCAAGGTCAGCCGGCGCAGATCGGTTTTCAGCATGGGTACCTGCTCGCTCCGGAAATTCAGGATTTCCTGGGCGTCGCGAAGGTTTCGTTGCTGCACGATTCCAGCAAGAACTGGGCCTTCTACCGCCACGCCGCCGAGACCGTTTTCCTGCCGCATATCGAGCCGCAGTATCGCGAGGAGCTGCAGGGAATCGTCGACGGGCTGCATGCCCACGGGGCCAGCGTCGACCTGATCGATCTGGTGATTCTCAATGCGTGGCCGGAGCTGTCGCCCTACTACACCAACTGGTACGACAAACAACAACCCCTGGTCGGCGCCGCCGCGCGCCCGGTTCCCGAACGTTGCAGCGCCTTCGTGGCCACTGGAAGTTACACGCGCGACGGCCGGCCGGTGATCGCGCACAACAACTGGATCGAATACTACGCCGGCGCCCGCTGGAACATCATCTTTGACGTTGTTCCCGCCGCCGGGCATCGTATTCTGATGGACGGCGCGCCGGGACTGATCGACAGCGGCGACGATTTCGGCATGAATGACGCGGGCATGGTGATCACCGAGACCACTATCAGCCATTTCTCCGGATTCGATCCGGCGGCATCCCGGAGTTTGTGCGGGCGCGCAAGGCCATGCAGTACGCCACGAACATCGGCGAGTTCGCGGCCATCATGAAAGAGGGTAACAACGGCGCTTACGCGAATACCTGGCTCATCGCCGACATGCGCGCGAATGAGATCGGCAGCCTCGAGCTGGGGCTGAAACACGTCACGCTTCAGCGCTCGAAGGATGGCTACTTCGTCGGTTCCAACTTTCCGGCCAATCCCGATCTGATTCGCGACGAGACCGATTTTCGAGCGGCCGACAAGCGCATCAGCGAGAACGCCCGGCACGCGCGCTGGATTCAGCTTATGAGCGAGAACAAGGGCCGCATCGATCTGGCGACGGCGCAACGCTTCCTCGGCGACCATTACGACACTTTCGACCACGTGAACGCGCCGAGCGAACGGACCCTCTGCGGCCACATCGATCTCTCCACGCGCGGAGCGAGCCCCTGGCAGCCGGCCTACGGCCCGGCCGGCGCCGCGCAGAACAAGGCCACCGACGCGGCGATGGCGCTGCGGATGTCGCTCACCGCGGCGATGGGCCATGCCTGCGGTCTTGACTTCCGCGCGGCACAACACCTGACCAATCACCCGCAATTTGCCTGGCAGCGGAATATCCTGCGAGATCTGGACGCGCAACCCTGGACGACCTTCGCATCGCCAGGTGACCAGCAGGGCATGGCCCTGCTCCACATGGACCTGAACTGCCCTCAGGCGCTTTCCTGCTTCGACTCCGGCCGCGCGGCTTCAGATTGAACTTCTTCACCTTGTAGCGGAGCGCGTCGCGGCTGATTCCCAGAGCGGCGGCGGCCCGCGTCTGGTTCCAATACCAAGTCTCCAGCGCATGCAGCAGCATGCTCCGTTCCGTCTCTTCCAGCGTGGCGCCGGGCGGTACGCGTGGCGGGGCCGGCTCCTCCGCCTGTTGCCCGCGCACCTCCAGCTGCAGGCTGGTGTCCTGTATCCAGGCTGTTTCTTCCAGCAGCGTGGCGCGCTCCATGATGTTGCGCAGCTCGCGCACGTTGCCCGGCCATTGGTACGCCAGCAGCGCCGCTTCCGCTCCCCGCGACAGCCCCTCGAAATTGCGGCGGAAGCGCGCGCTGTACAAACGCGTTGAAGTACCGCGCGAGCGGAAGAATGTCCTCGCTCCTCTCGCGAAGCGGCGGAATCCACACCTGAATCACGTTGAGGCGGTAGTAAGAGGTCCAGGCGGAATCGCCCCTGGTCGATGGCTTCCACCAGCGTCCGGTTGGTGGCGGCCATCACCCGCAGGTCCACGTGGGTGTCGCGCACGCCGCCCAGCCGGCGGAACGTTTGCTCCTCCAGAACGCGCAGCAGCTTGGCCTGCAACTGCACCGGCATCTCACCAATCTCGTCGAGAAAAATCGTGCCGCCCGTAGCGATCTCCAAAATTCCCGCCTTGGCCGCGCGCGCATCGGTGAACGCGCCCTTCTCATACCCGAACAATTCGCTTTCGATCAGAGTGTCCGGAATGGCCGCGCAATTGAGCGACACGAAGGGCCCCTTGCGGCGATTGCCGAAGTGGTGAATGAACTGCGCGATCACGTCCTTGCCGGTTCCGCTTTCGCCCTCAATCAGGATGGTGGAAGCCTCGCTCTCGGCCACGCGTCGCGCGAATCGCAGCACCGCCTTCATCTTCGGAGAAGACGCAACCATCTTGAAATCGCCGATGGAGATCCCATCCTCGTCTTCTTTCGCGGGGTCTCCCGATCCGGGCGGCGCCGCGGACGCCGTGCCCGCGCCACCGAACACGATCACCGCTCCGGATATGTCCCCTTCATGGCCGCGCATGGGCGCGATGCTGCCTTCCACGGCGCGCCGTTCGCCGCTCTTTGCAACCAGCAACCCGCCGGAGCCAAGGTCCCCCATCGCGCCTTCCTGAAGGACGCTTTCCAGCGCGGCCATCACCCGCTGGCCGGATGCGCTGTCCACCAGCAGCAGCACGTCGTGAACAGTTTTTCCACGCGCGTCGGCGGCGGACCAGCCGGTCCACGCCTCCGCGGCGGCGTTGAGCAGCATCACCGCGCCGGTTTTGTCCACCGAGATCACGCCCTGGCCGAGCGCGCGTAACGTGGAGTTCAACCACTCCTCGCGCTCCAGCGCCTTCAGATCCTCGGCGTGTTTGAACAACGCCATTTCGATGTTGGCGTGAAGCTCGGCTTCCTGGAACGGCTTGGTGATGTATCCCAGCGGCTGGGCCAGTTTGGCGCGCTCCAGCGTCTCGTTGTCGGCATGCGCGGTCAGGTAGATCACCGGGATGTTGAAGCGGCTGCGCAACTGCCGCGCCACCTCGGTGCCGTCCATGTCCCCTTTAATGCGGATATCCATGAGCGCGAGATCGGGCGCGTTGTCCCTGGCGATGAGCATGGCGTCCGCGCCGCTGGAAACCACGTCAACCACCACGTAGCCGAGTTCCGTCAGAATATCGCGCAGATCCTCGCCGGTTATCCGCTCGTCTTCGACGATAAGAATTCGTGCAGGAATTAGAGGCCTCCCCAACGCACCGCGGGCACTTAGAATTGTAGCTCGGGTCCTGGACGCGCCGGCTTTTACCGCAAGAGTTCCTGGTTGGTCTCGATCTTTTCGCTGGGGTGCGCCACCATGATCCATGGCGCCACCAGGCTCTCGTCGCCGTCCTTGCCCACCGCTTTCACTCCAAACACCACGTCGTCGATGGAGACGTTGGGCAGCGTGTATTCGGACGCGCTGCCAACCTGCCTGGCCTTCTCCCAGTCGGGCGATGTTGTGGAGCGCATCACCACCACGTAGCCGGCCACATCGGACGCGCCTTCCGGCGGAGACCAGCGCAGCACCGCGTCGTAGCCGGATTTTCCACGGGAATTCGCGACACCACTGGCGCGAGTGGCGCCATTCCCAGACTGGCCAGCGCCGCGGCGTTCACCCGGGTCACCAGCGTGGCGTAGGACGGCGAGGCGTTCGCGAAGGTGTCGGTGGGGTTGTGCTGATGCGAGTAATCCTCGGTGGTGGTGGTCAGGCGCACGGCCGCATAGCCGGCACGGTCGAACGGCGTGTGATCCCCGCCGCGTCCAAAACGGTCGTCACGGAACACCAGATTCACCTTCATCTCCGGGAAATAGCGCTCCGCGGAGGATTTCACGTAGCGGGCCAGCGTGCGCGAGGGGGAGTCGTTCGGGTCGCCGGAGTAGACGTTCACCGCGCGATTGTTGCGCCGTCCGTCGCCGGCCACGTCGGTTCCGATGATGTCGTTGTTCAACACGCCGTCGATCTTCACGCCGTCCTTGCGAGCCTGCTGCGCGTAGAGCGTGCTGCCAATGAGCCCCTGCTCCTCGCCGGCAAAAGCAATGAAGACGAGGGTGTTGGGAAACTCATGCTGGCTCATGATGCGGGCCAGTTCCAGCACGGCCGCCACGCCGCTGCCATCGTCGGAAACGCCGGGCGCGATGGGCGAATCCGCCGTCTTCACCCAGTCCACCGCGCCAATGTCTCCAGCATCCTCCGGCTTGTCCCACACCAGCGCCAGCGAATCGTAGTGCGCGGTGATGAGGAACTGGTGGTCCGGATGGAGCGTGCCCGGCAGAACCGCCACCACGTTGACAAAATCCGTATCGCGCACCATCGCGGCCCTGCTTGCGGACGTGCCAGGTGTCATAGCGAATCTGCAGCCGCGGACTGCAGCCCCGGAACTGTTCGTAAATCCAGCGGCGCGCCGCGCCCACGCCGTGCTCGGGGTCGCTCACCGAAGTAAGCGAGCCGCGCGTGCCGAACGCTTCCAGACGCTGCAGGGTTGCGGTGATGCGGTCCTGGGAGACGGCGTCCACGATGGTTTTCACCTGGGAATCGACGGCCGGCGCAGGCTGCCCCGCCAGCATCGCCGGTATGAGCAGCAGCGATGAAAGAACCGGAGTGCGCACAGTACCGGAAACTATAACACGCGGCGGACGGCAATTCGATCAAGCCCCGCGGCAGGGCACGGCCCTGCCCCACGTGGTCTATGCTTGGAGGAGGTCGGCCATCATGAAACCCGCGAAGCTGCTTCCTGTTCTTCTTTTCGCCCTGTCTGGCGCGGCGCTGGCGCAGGAGGCGCCTAACCCCGGCGAACCATCGCACGCAATCCTGCAGCCGGAGGAGAAGCCGAACAAATCGCGACTGCGCGACCTCAAAGGCAAGGTGGAAGACACCAACGGCGGCGCCATCGAGGGGGCTTCGGTGCGGCTCAAGGACCTGAAAACCGGTGAAGTAGTTAACACCCAGACCAAGGACGACGGCTCCTACATCTTCTACGACCTCAATATGGATATCGACTACGAGCTGTCGGCGAGCCACGAGGGTTTCGATGGTCCGGTGACGAAGCGGGTCACCCAGTACGATACGCGCAAGCCCGCGGTGCGGAATTTCGAGCTGGAACGCAAGGCCCAGCCTTCCGCGCAGAAGTAGGCCGGCGGTCTATTGGAAGTCGATCCCGCGCACCACGCCAATCGTTTTCGTTTCGCTGTCCGGATGGTCTCTGTATTCGATCACCACCGCCCGCGCCGCTTGTTTACCGCAGGTAAAATCCATTGCTCCCGTGCCCGCGTTGGTCAGGCGAACGGAACCGGGATCGTCCAGCAGGAACCAGACTGTTTTGCCGTTGGCCACAATGGCCAGCCGGGCGTGTGTTTGGCCGCACTCAAGGGTATCCATGGTTCCCGCCATGCGCGGGAGTTGCGCCGGAATGATCACGGTTTCGGCGGTACCGGTCTGCGCGCGCGGTGAATCCGGGTGCCGGCTATCCAGAGCGTCGCTCAACTGATCGACGGCCATCACGTCGGCGGGCTCCTTCGCCCACTGTTTGGCCTTTGCCAGCGCCGCCCTGGCCTGGGCTTCATTGCCGAGGCGGTAGTTGGCATAGGCGACCGCGTTGAAATACGAAAACTCATCCTGCGCTTTGATGCCCCTCAGCAGCGCGAGTTGCGCCAGAGCCTGTTTATAGTCGCCGTGATCCATCAGGGCAAAGCCGAGACGCATCTGCGCCTCCGGATAATCCGGCTTCAGCTCGACCGCTTTCTGCAGGGCCTTCACCACGGTGTCATTGTTGTCGTGGCGATTCCAGAGCAACAACGCGTAGCGAACGTACATCTCCGGATTGGTGCTGCCCAGTTCGACCGCTTTCGCGTAATCGCGAATGGCCTCATCCCGATGCCCCTCGCGGAGCGACAGTTCCGCGAGCAGCGCGGGCGGTTCCGGACGCTGTGGCTGCTCCGTCATCAGCCGCTCCAGCATTTGCCTTCCCGCCGCGGCCTGCCGCTGGGACGAGGACATGATCTCGGCGAGTTCCAGATCCGCGTCAAATGTCGAGCTGGGCTGGACGTCGGCGTCCTCGACGCTCTTATCGAGCTGCATCGCGAATAACAGGAAATGGGTCGGGCCGTTATCGATGTAATGGGTCAGATCCTTCTGTGCCTCGGCCACGCTCTTGCCGAAGGCCTGCTGCAAGGCCTGCGCGGCAGGCTGGCCGGACGTCACCAGCTTCCAGAAAACCAGGAAGTGCGGCCGGTACTCGGAGCTGAGAAACAGCATGTGCACCAGAGCCCAGCTTTCCGAATAGAACATTCCGGCATGGGTGCGTTCGTTATAGAGTTTGGAATCGTTGTTCACCGCAAACAAAGTATCCAGGTCGATCAGCCGGTTCTCGCGAGCCTCCATGAGGCGGCCGGGGATGAGATCCCCCACCGCCACTTTCTTGCCATCGGGCTTGAGCGTGGAGAACAGCTCGGCCATGCCTTCGTTCAGCCACACGGGCAGATTGGCCGAGCTATGACGGAAAACCAGATGTGTGTATTCGTGGACCGCAATCGGATAATATTCGAAACCGATCTGGCTCAGGACAATGTAATCGTTGTCCGTCCCCGCGCCGCCCGCGTAGAATGCGGTGGCGACTTCGTTGGGCGCGTAAGGACGGAACTCCTTGTCGCCGCGGAACGCCACAATGCGCACGCGCTTGCCCGGCACGTTGGCGGCCAGCCCACCGTCAATGAAGAACTGGCGCACGGTCTCGAAGTAGAGGACTCCCTCCCGCCCCTTCTTCTCGCCGGCCGTGGTCAGCATCTCGAAATGCGGAGACGTAATCCGCAGCCACTGCTCGGCGGCGCGCGCGGGCATTCCCGAAATGACGACGAATAAGAGAGGAATTACCAACCGTCGCATGCCGATGCCGCCAGCATATCACCGGTTCCGTTCATTCGCCGCATCGCTGGCGTGCTGCTGCAGTTCGCTCATCCTGATTTCCGTCACTCCCACCGCGAAGAAGCCCACCACCAGCAACGGCAGCGTAATACCGGCCCACAGCAGGACGGCGAAACCATAGGCCATGCCGCGCGCCACCGCGAACATCTCCAGCGTTCTGGCGGCCGCGAAGTGGAAGAAGCCGATGTTGCTGGGCGCCTGAGGCACCGCCGAGCCCAGCCGCAGGAACACCATCAACACGAACGCCACCTTTATCGACAGACTCGACAGCGGGCCGAAAGCGCGCATCAGCGCGTAGATGGGAAGGACCTCCAGGAGCAGATAAGGCAGGCTCACCATCCATGCCAAATACAGGTAACGAGAGCGCCCAATCTGGTGCAGATCTTTGATCAGCACGTGCGCCCAGCCGAGCCATGGAGTACTGGCGACCGCGTCCAGCGCCTCCTTCTTCCAATACATGGCCACGCCCAGAAATGCGGCGCACACCACCACCAGCACGGCAAGGAATGCGCCAGTGCGCTGAATGAAGGGATGCACGTGCGGCGTGAACTGCATCGCCAGGGCGAGGCAGGCGAGCAGCCAGAAGCCGTCGAAGATTCGCTCGATCAGGGCGGAAGCGAGCGTCACCGATATGGGAATGTCGTTCCACCGTCCCAGCAGAAAGCAGCGAATGATCTCGCCCGCCTTGAACGGCAAGGTTTCGTTGGCGAACAGGCCCACGTAGATGGCGCGGACGGATTGCCAGAACGGAATGGGCGCCACCGGCTCAAGGACCAGGCACCAGCGCCAGCCCTGCAACAGGTAGACGAGGAGGTTGGAGACCACCGACAGAACGATCCACCACCAGTGCAGGTGACGGAGGTTATCGCCGAGCGCCTTCCAGTCGGTACCGGCCAGCACCCAGGCGAAACAGATCAACGCGATGACATTCGTGGCGACGAAGAGAAACTTTTGCGCAATTCCTCGCCGGGGTGGCTCGGGCATTCGTATCCGTCATCCATGATACTGAACGGGCCACGGCGGAACGCGGCCCATTCGCCGCGTGTCCGGTAGAATAGTGGCTTATGGAAATAGTAAAAACCATCGGGCGGGAGATCCTCGACTCCCGCGGCAATCCTACTGTCGAAGCGGACGTCTATCTCGCGGATGGAAGCATGGGCCGCGCCGCCGTACCCTCCGGAGCATCCACTGGCGAACACGAAGCCGTCGAGCTTCGCGACGGCGACAAGGCGCGGTACCTGGGCAAAGGAACCCTCAAGGCCGTCGGCCACATCAACAACAAAATCGGCCCGGCCGTTCTGGACATGGACGCCGAGGATCAGGCCGCCATCGACCGGAAAATGATCGAGCTCGACGGCACCCCGAACAAGAGCAATCTCGGAGCCAATGCTATTCTCGCCGTCTCCATGGCCGTGGCCCGGGCATCCGCGGCCTCGCAGCAGACGCCGCTCTACCGCTACCTAGGCGGCGTAAGCGCGAATCTTCTGCCAGTGCCCATGATGAACATCCTCAACGGCGGCGCGCACGCCGACAACTCGGTGGACCCGCAGGAGTTCATGATTGTTCCCTTCGGCGCTCCCACATTCGCCGAGGCGCTGCGCTGGGGCGTGGAAGTATTCCACACGCTTAAGGGCGTGCTGAAAAAGCGCGGCTACTCCACTTCGGTGGGCGACGAGGGTGGTTTCGCTCCCAATCTGAAGTCGAACGAAGAGGCGCTCAACGTGGTGGTGGACGCCATCAGCAAGGCCGGCTACAAGCCTGGCGAGCAGATCTCCATCGCCATTGACCCCGCCGCCAGCGAGTTCTACGACACCGACAAGAAGAAATACGTGTTCAAGAAATCCGACAAGAGCGAATACACTTCCGCCGAGATGGTCGATTTCTGGGCCGCCTGGGTGGAGAAGTACCCCATCATCTCCCTCGAAGACGGCATGGCCGAAGACGACTGGGATGGCTGGAGGCTGCTGACCGGGAAGCTGGGCAAGAAGATTCAGCTCGTTGGCGACGACATCTTCGTCACTAACACGGGCCGCCTCCGCGAGGGCATCGACACCGGCGTGGCGAATTCCATCCTCATCAAGCTGAACCAGATTGGATCGGTCACCGAAACGCTGGAAGCCATGCAGATGGCCACCAACGCAGCCTATACCAATGTGATTTCCCACCGTTCGGGCGAAACCGAGGACGCCTTCATCGCCGATTTCGCGGTGGCCACGCGCGCCGGACAGATCAAGACCGGTTCGGCCAGCCGCACTGACCGCATCTGCAAGTACAATCAGCTTCTCCGCATCGAGCAGGAGCTTGGCGCCGCGGCGCAGTACGCTGGCCGGAAGGCGTTCCGGCAGTGAAGAAGCTGGTTCTGATTCGGCACGGTGAGAGCGACTGGAACCGCGAGAACCGCTTCACCGGGTGGACCGATGTGGATTTGTCTCAGACGGGTCTGGGTGAAGCGCACGAAGGCGGGCGCGTTCTCAAAGCCGAGGGTTACTTCTTCGACGTGGCCCACACGTCGGTGCTCAAGCGGGCCATCCACACGCTGTGGATCGTGCTGGATGAGCTGGACCTGGCGTGGATTCCGGTACACCGCACGTGGCGTCTCAACGAGCGCCATTATGGCGCGCTGCAGGGCCTCAACAAGGCCGAGACGGCGGAGAAGTTCGGCGAGGACCAGGTGAAGGTGTGGCGCCGCAGTTACGATGTGCCCCCGCCCGCACTGGATCCCGCCGACCCGCGCTTTCCCGGCCACGATCCGCGCTACCAGAGCCTGACCAAAGCGGAACTGCCGCTCACTGAATGCCTGAAAGACACCGTGGCCCGGTTCCTGCCTTACTGGCATGAGACGGTGGCGCCGGCGGTGCGGCGCGGCGAGCGCGTCCTGATTGCCGCCCACGGGAACAGCCTGCGCGCGCTGGTGAAGTACCTGGACAATGTCTCCGACGACGAGATTGTGGGCCTCAACATTCCCACCGGCGTGCCGCTGGTGTATGAGCTGGACGACGATCTGAAACCGATCCGCCATTATTATCTCGGCGACCAGGAAAAGATCAAGGCGGCGATGGACGCAGTGGCCGCTCAAGGGAAGAAAAAGTAGCGACGCGGGTGGGGTTGCGGCCCCACTCGGTAAATCACTCCTGACGCCGGTACTTCCGTACTGCACCCCTTACAGCCATCGAGTACTGGGTGATTTTGAGAACACCGATCTATTGGTCCCGCACCCCCGCTTTCTTACAATCGCAACGTAATGGAGCTCAGTGCGCTACAGATCGTCACCACCGTTGTTCTCATCGTGGCCGCCGGAGCGGTGGCGCTGTTTTGCGATTACCTGCGGAACCGGTCGCAGCAACTGCATGAACTGGCGGTGGAACTGAACGTTCCCGAAGCGATGTCGGGGTCCGCGGCCTTGCCGTTGATGAGACCGTCGGCGGCCAGCGCCTCCGCGGCTCGTATCGCGCGAACCGCTCCGTCTCCCCCCGCGCCGATTCCCAATGAAGCTCCCGCTCCAGTTGCCGAGCTTCCGGCTCCTCCGTCGCCGAGGCCGGACAGTCCGGAACGCCACTCCACTGAAATGGTAAAACCCGCCCTGGCCAGTGCGGCCGAACTCACGTCTGTGCGCGGAAGCACCCGCCCGCGCCGCCGTCCGGCTCCGCCCGCCGACGCTCACTTGCCCCGCCTTGACGATATGAATCCACGCCAGGCCCTTTCCGAATGGCTGGACCAGCGCTCCGCGAAGGTTGCGCCGAAGAGGACCGAGCCGGCTGAGACTGAGCCGCTGGCCGCCCATCCTGAACCGGTGGAAGAGGTCATGGCAGCGGAGCCTCCGCAGCCCGTGGCCGTGGTCACGCCCGCGCCCGCGCTGGCGCCGGTCGTCGCGAACGACCTCCGCGACGTCATGCGCCGCGTTATTGCGAAGCGGCATCTTACAGCCCTGGCGAACGAAGAGGCCCCGGAAGCGGCGCCCCTGGTCGAAGCGGTGTCCGTTGTGGCAGACGAGCCCGTCACCGGGACGGCCCCGGTTGAAGAACTCGTGCCGCCTGACGCTGTGTCCGTTATCGAACCGCTACAAGCTGCCGATCCCTGGCCCATCGCCGCGGTCCCTGTCGTTGCCGAGGCTGCGCTGCCCATCGCCGAAGCTGCCCCGGTCGAAGAGCTCGCGCCAGCCGAAGCCGTGGCCGTTGTCGAGGCCCTATCCGTTGTGGAAGACACGCCCGTCATCGAAGTGGCTCCCGAGCCCGCTGCCGCCGCCCCGGCAAGACCTGTGAGTCTTTTCCTGAGTACCCGCAGGATCCACGCCGTCGAACGGGATGCGCCGGCCAATCCGGCGGCGCACGCCCGGGAGACCGCCCCCGCCGAGCCTCGTTTCGAAGTCATCGACGGCGCCGGGGCCTCCTCCAATTCGCATGAAGTTGTCCTGCCGGGCGGCATGCACGACCGCGCCGCGCTCGAGCGCGCCATCGCCACCGGCAAGCCGTTCCGTGGACTGCTGGTTTCGATCGGCGTGAACGACGTCGAGGGCCGCTCCTCCCGCAACAACGATCTGCTGCAGTCCATCGGATTTTTTATTCGCGGCCTGCTCGGCGAAAAAGAATTTGCCTGCCGCAACGGCGACGCCGAGTTCCTGATCGCTTGCCCCGGAGTCGAAGGCCCCGGCGCGCAACGGCGTCTGAACCACCTTGCCGAGCAGCTTTGGGATTACCAGCTGCGCGGCGCCAGCACGTGGTCCATCCTGTTCAGCTGGGGTGGAATCGACGTGCACCATGAACGCTTTTCCGAAGCCATCGCCATGGCCAATGAGCAGATGAACCAGACTCGACGCGGCCGCAAGATCGCGCCGGTGGATTCGGTTCGTCCCTGGCGGAAGGCTATGTAACGGTTTTCGTCTGCGTCCCGAAAGTCCTAACTTCTCCGGCGGCTGCCTACCAGACAGCCGCCTCTTTTTGCGCCGGCGCTCCCGGACGGTTCGGTTACCCTGAGTCTGTATGCCTGTTCCGCGCGTCCTCATACTCGGCGATCCGCGATTACCCCAACTGCGGCTTCTGGACGAACTTCCGCAACCCACCGATCTGCACATCGGCAACGACGCCGCTTTCGTGGCCCGCGAAGCGCCGCTGGCGGACGCAGTGCTGAACGCCAGCTTCGACGGATCGCTCTTTAGCCCGATGTGGCCACTGGCCAAACGCGCGCGCTGGGTGCACTCGCTCTCGGCCGGCGTGGAAGGGATGCTCACGCCGGAGTTCGTGGCCAGTCCGGTGCCCTTGACGAACGCCCGCGGCGTGTTCGCGGAGGCGCTGGGCGAATACGCCATCACCGCGGTGCTCCATTTCGCCAAGAACGTTCCGCTGATGACGCGCAACCAGCAGGCGCACCGTTGGGAGTGGCAAACGGTGGAAATGGTCCGCGGGAAGACCTTCGGCGTGATTGGCTACGGCGGCATCGGGCGGGAATCCGCGCGGCTGGCGGCGGCTATCGGGATGCGGGTAATCGCGCTGCGGCGCCGGGCTTCCTTGTCTGAAAACGACGGCATCGCCGAGCGCATCTACACGCCGGACCAGTTGCACGAGCTGCTGGCGGCATCCGATTACGTGCTGATGGCCATGCCATCGACGCCGGAGACGCGGCACATGATCGGCGCGGCGGAATTGCGCGCCATGAAGGATTCCGCCATACTCATCAACCTGGGACGAGGCAGTTCCGTGGATGAGGCCGCCCTGGTGGAGGCGTTGCGGGAGAAACGCATTCGCGGCGCCGCGCTCGACGTGGTTGAGAAAGAACCGCTGGCCCCCGAAGACCCCCTCTACACGCTCGACAACGTCCTGATCTCCTCTCATTCGGCGGACCGCACGCCGGACTTTCTGGAACGGGCCACGCGCATGTTCATGGAAAACTACGGCCGCTTTGTGCGTGGCCAGCCGCTGCTGAACGTGGTGGACAAGAAGGCGGGCTACTGATGCCCATTTCGCTCGAGGACATCCGGCGCGCGGCCGGGCGAATTCGGGATCTCGCGGAGCGTACGCCGGTGTTGACCTCGCACCTGTTCGACGAACGGGCCCGCGTGCAAGCCTTTTTCAAATGCGAGAACCTGCAGCGCGGGGGAGCGTTCAAAATTCGCGGCGCGGCGAATTTCGCTTACTCGCTGCCGAACGCCGAACTGCGTCATGGGCTGGTGGCGTGCTCCTCCGGCAACCATGCCCAGGCGGTGGCCATCGCGGCGAAAGCGCTGGGAGTGACCGCCACCATCGCGATGCCCGATGACGCGCCGCAATCGAAGCTGCAGGCGACGCGCGGTTACGGCGCCACCGTTGTCCACTACAATCGCCGGTGCGACGACCGCGACGCCATCGTGCGGCGGATTGCCGATGAGACCGGCGCGGCGCTCATACCCCCATACGATCATCTGTGGACCATGGCGGGCCAGGGCACGGTGGCGCTGGAACTGCTCGAGCAGGCGCCGGATCTGGATGCGCTGATGACTCCCATCGGCGGCGGAGGCCTGCTAGCCGGCTGTTCCATTGCCGTGAAAGCGCTCCGGCCCGAGGTGCGCATCTTCGGCGTGGAGCCGGCGGACGCCAACGACACCTGGCTCTCTCTGCGCGCCGGCGAGCGCGTGACCATCCCTCCGCCGGCGACGGTGGCCGATGGTTTGCGCGTAGAGACGCCCGGCGCGCTCACTTTCCCGGTGATTCAGCGGAACGTGGAAGCGATTCTTCTGGTGAGCGACGATGAGATTCGCGAAACCGTGCGCTTCCTGCTGACGCGCATGAAGATCCTGGTGGAGCCGAGCGCGGCGGCGGGCGCGGCCGCGGCCCTGTTTCGAAAACTGCCGCCGGACATTACCCGCGTGGGGATCGTTCTTACGGGAGGGAATGTGGACCTCGAGTATCTTCATTAATAAGCGGCAACTGCTGCCCGGACCGCAGCGCATGGCGCTGCGCCACGATGATGCACCCTGTGATGCACCCTGTGATGCAGCGCCGTGCGCTGCCTGGACGAATCGAATCGCCATTCCGCGCCGGGCACTTCACTACGGAGCTGTTGCCGGCTGCGGGCTCATCACGAACCTCAACACGCCGCCGTTCACGATGTCCGAATGCTGTATCCATGGCCCGTCGAGCGCGTGGCCGTTCAGCGTCACCGACTGGACGTAGATGTCGTCGGGCGTCTGTCTCACCGCCTCCACCGTAAACGTCGCGCCGTTTTCGAGATGGATGGCCGCGCGATCGAACAGCGGCGCACCCAGCGCATAAACGGGCTTTCCCGGGACCACCGGATAAAATCCCAGCGCGCTGAATGCGTACCATGCCGACATCTGGCCGGTGTCCTCATCGCCCAGCCAGCCGTCCGGCCCGGGCTTGTAGAGCCGGGCCATCACCTCATGCACCAGCTTCTGCGTTTTCCACGGCTGGCCCACATAATCGTACAAATAGATGACGTGATGCACCGGCTCATTGATGTGCGCGTACTGGCCCATGTTCTCCAGCTTCGCCTCGGTCATCTCGTGGATCACGTGCCCGTAGCCGCCTACCTTATAGTCGGAGGTCATAGTGAACATGGCGTCGAGTTTGCCGATGAACGCGTCGCGGCCACCCAGCAGCTCGATGAGCCCGGGCACATCATGCTGCACGGACCAGAGCCATTGCCACGCGTTGCCTTCGGTGAACACGCCGCCCCACTCGAGCGGATCGAACGGTTGCACCCACTCGCCAGCGGCGGTGCGCCCGCGCATGAAGCCGGTGGACGGGTCGAAGACGTTGCGGTAGTTTTGCGAACGCGCGGTGAACATGCGGTAGTCTTCCGTCTTGCCCAGCGCCTGCGCCATGGTGGCCACGCAGAAGTCATCGTAGGCGTACTCCAGCGTGCGCGACACCGACTCCTTCACGCCATGGTCCGCCGGCACATATCCCAGACGTACGTAGTCTTCGAGCCCGCCCCGCCCCTCGAAGATGCCCGTCCCGGTCTCCGTGCCGTCTTTGTATAGCGCACGGTACGCTGTGGCGGTATCAAAATCGCGAATGCCTTTCGCGTACGCGTCGGCGATCACCGAATCGCCATGGGTGCCGATCATGACATTGGTCTCCGCCGGATTGGGCCATTTGGGAATCCAACCGCCCTCGTCGAAGACGTTCAACATGGCCCGGATGATTTCGGCGTCGCGCGCCGGCTGCAGCAGGGCCAGCAGCGGGAACTCCGCGCGAAACGTGTCCCAGAGGCCGGTGTCCGAGAACATGGGGCCGGGATGAATTTTGCCGTCATAGGGGCTGTAGTGAACCGCCGCGCCGCTCGCATCGGTCTCGGTGAGCAGACGGGGCATTTGCAGCGTGTGATACAGCGCGGTGTAGAAGGTCCGCCGCTCGGCTTCCGAGCCGCCGGCGATCTCGATCCTGGCGAGTTCGCGGTCCCATTCGGCGCGAGCCGCGGCGGCGATCTGATCGAAATCCGGCTGCGGGATTTCCCTGGCGAGGTTGAGCCGCGCCTGCGCGGCGCTGATCAGCGAAGTGGCCACGCGCACGGTGACGCTCTCGCCCGGGTTCGTCGAAAAGCCAACCCAGGCGGATTTGCCGGAGACGCCCTGAACGGTGAACTCGTGATCGAAGACGGCGACGATATAGAGCTTGAAGTTTGACGCGGTGGAAGGGGGGGCGCTGGAATTCGTTCCGGTTATGGTGCTTGCGGCGGGATCGACGTGCAGGTCAGCGCTATCGAGAACCACCCAGGCGTGCTCCGCTTTCGGAAACGTGAAGCGCAGGATGCCTCCGTGGCGCGAGGGCGCAATCTCCGCCTGGATGCCGTAGTCAGCCAGCAGAACGCGATAGCGCCAGGCGCGGGAATCCTCGTCCTGATGGCTGAACTTCGAGGCCCGCTCATCGGGCGCCAGACGCAACTCGCCGGTCATCGGCATGATGGAAAAAGAACCCCAGTCGAACATCCACGCCGATGGCCGGTGCGTGGATCGCAACCCCTGGATTTTGTCTTTGGAATATTGATAGGGCCAGCCGCCATCGCTGGTCTGGGCGGTCCAGTTGGACATGGCGAAGGGGAGGAAGACCGCGGGATAGGTGTTGCCGTGGGACAGCTCGTAGGTGGAATCGGTGCCGACGAGCGGATCAGGGAGATCGGCGAGGTGCTGCGCGCTCAGCGTGCCGGCCAGGGCGAGGAACGGGAGTAAGCGAAGGCAGGGCATGGCCCTGCCCCACAAGGCTGCAACGCCACGGCCCAGCGGCAGGCGGACTGCGCCCCACATGACGGGTGGGCAGGCAGGTAGTACATCAAAGCGGCACAACGCTAGTAACCGCCCACGGCCACCGGAGTCTCGCCGCTTCGCGCAATCTGTGGAAGGCCGAGGCGCTGGCGGCATTCGTCGAGCATCGCGGCGGTCCGGCTGGCTCCGCAGCGCGTTACGCCGATGGCCCGCACGCGCAGCAGCGCATCCAGATCTCGAATTCCTCCGGCGGCCTTCACCTGCACGGATGGCGCGGAATGCTTTCGCATGAGCGCCAGATCTTCCATAGTGGCGCCACCGGAGCCATAGCCGGTGGACGTCTTCACCCAATCGGCGCCGAGTTCGCTGCAGATCTCGCACAGCCGGATCTTTTGGGCATCGTCCAGATAGCAGTTTTCGAAGATCACCTTCACCTTCTGTCCCGCCGCGTGGGTCAGCGCAATGACGGCCTCGATGTCGTCGTGTGCGTACGCCCAATTGCCGCTGCGGACCGCGCTGATGTTCACCACCATGTCCAGTTCCTGGCCACCATCGGCGAGCGCGCGCCGCGCCTCGGCCACTTTGACGGCGGTGGTGTGGCCACCGTGCGGAAAGCCGATGGTGGTGCTGGCCTTCACGTCACTGCCCCGCAACATTTCCGCGCAAATCGCGAGGTAATAGGGGAGGATGCACACGCTGGCGACACCGTAGTCCAGAGCAAGCTGGCAACCCTGTTCCAGTTCCGCCGAAGTCAGCACGGGGTTAAGCAGGGAGTGATCGATCATCCCGGCGATTTCAGGATATGTGTAGTCCATGTCGGCTCCAGTACTGGTATAGCATCTTCGATATTATGTAGCTCTATGCGAACAAGGTGGGTCGCGCCGATCGCCTGCGCGGTGTCGCTGGCGTGCCTGGCGAGCCCGTATCCGATCCGTGTCGCGCCGGATCACCGCCACGTCGTCGACCAGAGCGGCGCGCCGTTTCTTGTCCAGGGCGATACGGCGTGGTCTCTGATCTCCGCGCTTTCCAAAGAAGACGCGGAGAAATATCTGGAGAATCGCCGCCGCAAGGGATTCAACTCCATCATCGTCAACCTGATCGAACACAAGTTCCACGGGCCGGTGAATCACTACGGCGAGGGGCCGTTTACAACGCCCGGCGACTTCTCCACGCCCAATGAGAAGTACTTCGAGCACGCCGACTGGGTGATCCGTAAAGCCGCGGAGAAAGGCATCCAGGTATTTCTGGCGCCCATATATCTTGGCTACCCGGGTCTGGATGAGGGATGGTACGAGGAGACGCTGAAGAATGGGCCGGAGAAGTGCCGGGCGTGGGGACGCTATCTCGGCCGGCGTTACCGCGACTTCGACAATCTGGTGTGGCTTATGGGTGGCGACCGTAATCCCGACGACGCGCTGGCGGAAGTGGACGCCGTCGCCTTCGGCATCAAGGAGTTCGACCAGCGCCATCTGTTCACCGCGCATTGCCACGGCGAGAATCCTCCCGCGGGCGAATACACCGCCGGCTGGCTCGACCTCAACAACACGTACACCTACGAAATCGTGCATCATCGTCTGCTCTGGGATTACCAGCACAAGCCGGCAATGCCCTACTTCCTGATTGAAACCACCTATGAAGGCGAGCACAACGCTTCGCCAGTGCAGATCCGGCGGCAGGCTTACTGGGCGCTTCTGTGCGGCGCCATCGGTCAGTTCTTCGGGAACATGCCCATCTGGCTGTTCGACCCGGGCTGGGAGGCGGCGATGGATGGCACGGGTTCGGCGGACATGGCGCGGCTCCAGGTCCTGTTCCGTTCGCGGCCGTGGTACGAACTGGTACCGGATGAAAAGCACGAGGTGGTTGTAGACGGACTGGGCGAGTTCAACGGTCTCGACTATCTGGCGGCCGCGCGAACAGCGGATGGAGGAACGGTCATGGCGTACATGCCGTCGAGCCGCACCTGCACCGTCGATATGGCGCGAGTGGCGGGGAAGACCGCGAAAGCCTGGTGGTTCAACCCACGCACCGGCGAAAGCACTTCGGCCGGAGACTACCCGGCCAGCGGAAAGCGCCAGTTCACGCCACCCGCCGAGGGCGACTGGGTCCTGGTATTGGACGATGCATCGCGCGGCCTGCCGCCGCCCGGGTGACATGTGAAAGGATATTGGAGGCGCGAAACCCGGGACATCCCGCGGCGCGGCGCACCCGGCCGGCAATTGTCATTCACTTATTGGGAGGAACGGAGTCATGGATAACAAATTCGGGAGGCGCAGCCTGATTGCTCCCGTCACCGCCGCCGCGGCTTTTGGGCTCGGCTCGCTCGACAAACTGCAGGCGGCCGAGGCGCCGGCCTCAACGGACCTGCTGGCCTTGGCGCGCTTGCGCGACTATCAGGCGCGCCGGTCTTCCAGCTACGACCGCACCGGAGGCAATGGCGACTCGATCCCCATCAATCCGGGCGAGACCGCGACGCTGCTGGAAGCCACCGGCGCGGGGCTGGTCACGCATATCTGGTTCACCATCAATTCGCACGAAGACATGCACCTGAAGAAGCTGGTGCTGCGGGCGTACTGGGACGGCGAGACCGAACCCTCGGTGGAAGTTCCCGTGGGCGATTTCTTCGGCCTCGGCCTGGGCGAATATTTCCTGTATCAATCGGCGCTGACCAGCGTGGCCGGGCAGAAGGCGCTGAATGCGTACTTCCCCATGCCGTTCGGCACGTCGGCGCGCATCACGGTGACCAATGAAGGCGCGGTGCGCACCGACAATTTCTACTACAACATCGACTATGTGACCTACCCAAGCGCGCCGGCGGACGTGGGCTACTTTCACGCGCAGTATTGCCAGGCCGCGCCGTGCCACGGGTGGACGGACGACTGGAAGGTTAACTGGGACTCGATTGTGGAGCGGAAGAAGAACCTCGACGGCGAAGGGAACTACGTGTTCCTGGAGGCACGCGGGCGCGGCCATTTCATCGGCGTGACCCACTCGATCCTGCAGAACCAGGACGGATGGTTCGGCGAGGGCGATGAGATGATCTTCGTCGATGGCGAAGCCCGGCCGGGCATCAACGGCACGGGGACGGAGGATTACTACAACGGCGCGTGGGACTTTGGCCAGACCTTCGCATACATGCACAACGGCGCGCCTTACATGGTGGATGCGGAGCGCGTGGGCGGACGCTATTGCCTGTATCGATGGCACACGGAGAGTCCGGTGACGTTTCGGGAGTCGATCCGGGTGACCATCGAGCACGGCCACGCCAACCATCGCTCGGACAACTTCTTCACTTCGGCGTTCTGGTATCAGACCGAACCGCACCAGAAATTTCCGGACCTGCCGAAGGTGGCGGACCGGATTCCGAGGATTTATCGCGTGGGAGGGCCAGGAGTGTCATGAGAAGCGCGATTCTGCTGGGCGTGTTGGCGATCATCGTCGCCGCGAAGGGGGCGGCCGCAGTGCAGGTGGAGACGGTTGAATACAAGGGCTGGCACAACTGCTACCGGGTGAGCAACGGCGAAGTGGAGGTCATCGTCACGGGCGATGTCGGCCCGCGGGTGATTCGCTACGGGTTCATCGGCGGGCAGAACTTCTTCAAGGAATTTCCGGAGCAACTGGGCGGAACGGGCGAGGAGAAGTTCCAGCTTCGCGGCGGCGACCGCGTGTGGAAAGCGCCGGAAGACCCGGTGGCCACATGGGCGCCGGACAATGTTCCGGTGGAGATTCACGTGACCTCGACGGGACTGGTGGCGCGGGAGCCCGTGGAGCCGCTCACCGGCCTGCAGAAGGAGATTGAGGTCAGCATGGCGCCTTCGGGAACCAGCGTCACAGTGTCGCACCGCGTGGCCAATCGATCGCTGTTTGCGCTGGAGTATGCGCCGTGGGCGCTGACCATGATGGCGCAGGGAGGCATCGCGGTTACCGGGTTCCCGCCGCGCGGGCACCATCCCGCGAATCTGGAGGCGACGAATCCGCTGGTGATGTGGGCCTACACGAATCTGGCCGACCCGCGCTGGAAGTTCACGAGAAAGTATATGGCGCTGCGGCAGGATTCGAACAATCCGGATGCCCAGAAGCTGGGCTTGTACAACACCGATACCTGGGCGGCGTATTTGCTGAACGGGGAGGCGTTCCTGAAGTGGGCGAAGGCGAACCCGGCGGCGACATATCCCGACTTCGGCTGCTCATTCGAAACGTTCACGAACAACGAATTCCTGGAAATGGAGACACTGGGCCCGCTCGCAAAGGTGCCGCCGGGGCGCGAGGCCGAGCAGGTGGAACACTGGAGCCTGCACAAGGGCGTTCATGTCGAAGAGCTGAGCGATGCCGAACTCGACCGCATGGTGTTGCCGATTCTCGAAGCCCGCGAAAAATATTAAGGAGCGCTCCCGATCCGCTTATAACCCGCAACGGCATGGGACCGGTTATCGCACCGGCCGACGTCGCCGCTCGCAACGTTGCGCAGAGGTATCTAGAATTCCCCACGCCTCGTGATCCGCCTCTCCGGCGATGGAGCAACGGACTCTTGGTTGGAAGACTAACAGGGTGTTTGCGAGCTGCTGGTAGCTAGGCCTGCAAGTGGTTGGAATGGGGGAATAAAGTTTTTGGGGATTTTGGTGACCGCAGGGCATGGCCCTGCGCCACGAGCACAATTTCAGGACTTCTTCAGCTCTTCCACCAGCGCCTTCAGGCCCTTGCGGCGGTAGATTTGCAGCAGGCGATCCTGTTCGGGCGAGGGGGCGAGCGCTCGCGACAGGCGGGGGTTGTCGAGTTCGGCGCGGGAGGGGATCCAGACGTGGCCGTCGGCAAACTCAACGTTGCTGACAAAGCCGGTCATTCCGGTGATGGACATGGGCTGGCCGGTATGCGAGGAGAAGCGCAGCACGGCGTCCTGAGGCATCTCGCGTTTTTCGCCAGGGGCCAGTTGAACGGAAGACGGAACCGAGCCGGCCAGGAAATCACGGCCCTGCTGGTCATGCAGGATCCAGCCGATTTCGACCGAGCGGATCTCGCGGTCGGAGCGGTTGTAGACGGGGATGCTGGGCGCCACGGCCTCATTCCCGCGGACCTGCGCGACGCCGCCGGGCGAACCTACCGGGGCATCCGGGAACTCGACGAAGGCGAACTGCACAGGACGCTCCGGGTCCACGTTGCTGGGGCGTCCGTGCACCATCTGCACTTCAATGCCGGGCGTATCGGCGCGGCGGGACATGGCGGCCAGCATCTCCTGCTGCAGGCGGACCGGGCCGCCGGCGTCGAGCAATGCCCGCAGGTATCGCCGGTCGCGGCGCGCTTCCAGTTCGTAGACCATGAGCGCTTTTCGCGAATCGAGGTGGTTGGGGCCGTAGAAGGCAAGATCGTCGAAAAGAACACCGTCGAGGCCGATCTGCACCACCGCGTCGCCTGGCTGGACGGGGCGGAGCAGCCGCAGATCGACGTGAACCGGGAAGGTCTCGCCGGGCGCCACGTTCAGGCTGGGCACGGTCACCGAAGCTTTGCCGCCGGGAGTGACATCCTGGGCGAGGACCACCATGGTGATTCCGCGGATGCGCTGCTGGCCGGAATTGCGGAGGATCAGGGCGACCCGGACATCCACCACCGATGCGCCGCCGCGCACGGACTCCACCGAACCACTGGGATCGGAGGAGAGCAGGGAGACCGGAGAATCTTTCGGGAGGTCCACTCGGGGGAGGACTCCGGCGGTGGCCAAAACTGTGGAGAAGGCCAGGGCGGGGAGAAGGCAGGGCACGGCCCTGCCCCACAAAGCACCAAGGGCACTGCCCCTGGCCACATTACCGGGCATCGTAGACCTCGGTGATGGTGGTCTGGCCGGTATCGTCATCCATCGCGCGAACGGCGGCCGAGCCTTGCGTGCTAACGGAAACAACCGCGGCGTCGGGGTCCGGCGGAACGTACGAGAGCGAGGTGCCGTTTCCCTTCACCTCGATCCCCTGGCGGGACGCGAGGAGCTCATCCCGGGGGGCCGGGGGCGCTTCGCGGCCGGCAATGCGCCCCAGCGAGGACATCAGATGGTCCACTTGCGGGCGCGGCATATTGAGCCAGAAGCCGACGGCGAAAATTCCCGTGAGGAGCGCGGCCGCCAGCGCGCCGTTCCAGCGCAGGCTCAGAAAACGGGAGCGGACTGGATAGCCGCCCACACATTCGCCGGCGGCCAGGCCGACGCGAATATTACCGGTCATCTCTTCGGAGAGACGGTTCCAGTCGAGGCCGGGAGGCAGTTCCGTTGCCGCATCGCCCAGAACCTGCCGGGTCTGGCGGAATGCCTTGAGTTCGGACTGGCATCGCCCGCAGCCCCGCAGGTGCAGACGCAGCGGAAGCGACGGCCAGAAGCCCAGATCGCCGCCGGCCAGGAGAGCGAGCGCGCTTTTTTCGGGATGGTTCATGCGCGCTTCCTTTCCACGTAGCGGCGGAACTTCACGCGCGCGTTGGCTATGTGCGAGCGGACGGTGGCCTTGGAACAGTTCAATTGCCTGGCCACGTCCTCGGCGGGCATGCCCTCCACGTCGCGCAGCAACAGCGCGGTGCGCTCGCGGTCGGTGAGGGTGTCGAGGCCGCGTTCCAGCCAGGCGCGCCTTTCGGTGCGCAGCACCATTTGTTCGGGGTTCTGCTCGCTGCCGGTGGAGAACTCGTCCAGCATGCGATCGGACAGCGAATCGGGCATCGCGTCGATTTCGCAGAAGGTGACCTTGCCGTTGCGGCGCAGAAAATCGATGGCGGTGTTGCTGGCGATGCGGGAAAGCCAGTGGGCGGCCTTGCGGGCGTCCTTCAACTGCTCCTTGCGCTGCAGCGCCTTGATGAAGGCTTCCTGGGTGAGGTCCTGAGCGTCGGCGGCGTTGCCGACCATCCGGTAGATGAGCAGAAATACCCGGCGTAAGTTGTCGGAAATAAAGCGACTTTGCTGTTCGTGGGACAGCGGCGTATCGAGGGAGTAGGGGCCCGCGCCCTCCGTCATAACCACCTCGAATGCACGAACAGCGGTAGCCATTGCCTTACTAGGCTTGACGCTAACCGGGCCGAAACGTGCAGCCGCATTTCTGATCTCGCTGAACCCATCGGGCGCAGTGCCCCCAAACTTCAGGGGTTATCCTGAATTCTAGTATGAGACGTGTGGCTGTGGTTGGCATAGGTAAAACTGCCTTCGGCGCGTTTCCCGACCGGGATTTGCGCTCGCTGGCCGTGGAGGCGGGGGGAAAGGCGCTCAAGGACGCCAGCCTGAAGCCGGATCTGGTGGAGGCGTTCTACCTGGGCAATTTCGCCGGGCCTTCATTCGTTGGCCAGAATCACCTGGCCCCATACGTGGCCGGAGGGATGGGTATCAGCGGCGTGCCGGCCACTCGATTTGAGGCGGCCTGCGCGTCCAGCGGCGCGGCGTTTTTCCATGCGTGGTCGGCGGTGGCGGCGGGGATCTACGATGTGGTGGTGGTGGCGGGCGTGGAGAAGATGACCTCGCAGCCGACGCCGCGCGTGGCCGAGATCCTGGCGGGCGCCGGGGACATGAACGGGGAGATGCGCGCGGGCGCGACGTTCCCCGCCCTGTTCGCGATGATCGCGCGGCGGCACATGTTTCAGTACGGGACCACGCGGGAGCAACTGGCCGCGGTCTCGGTGAAGAACCATGCCAACGGCGCGAAGAACCCGCTGGCGCACATGCGCAAGGTGGTTTCCATGGAACAGGTGCTGGCGGGCAAGGCGGTGGCGGAGCCGCTGACGGTTTACGATTGTTCGCTGGTGAGCGATGGGGCTGCGGCGGTGGTGCTGTGTTCCGCCGAGCGCGCGGCGGAGTTTACGGCGAAGCCGGTTTATGTGCTGGGCGTTTCGCAGACCTCGGATCGCGTGGCGCTGGATGAGAAGGACGACATTACCACGCTCCACGCGGTCCGGACGTCGGCGGAGAAGGCTTATCGGATGGCCGGGGTCAGCGCGGCGGAGATTCAGTTCGCCGAGGTGCATGACTGTTTCACCATCGCCGAGATACTGGCGTATGAGGACCTGGGGTTCGTGCCTAAGGGCGAAGGCGGGCCTTATGCGCAGTCGGGCGCGGCGTGCCTGCGGGGCGAGCGGCCGGTGAACGCCAGCGGCGGACTGAAGGCAAAGGGGCATCCGGTGGGCGCGACGGGTGTGGGGCAGATCTGCGATGTCGCGCTGCAGATTCGCGGGGAAGCCGGGGAACTGCAGGTGGCGCGGAACCAGATTGGACTGGCGCAGAATCTGGGCGGGTCGGGGGCGACTTCGGTGGTGACGATTTTGGGGGCGGCGTGAATACGGGCACGGTTTATACGGAGACGGTGGTTTGGTCGGCTCCGGAGCGGTATGTCAAGGATGCTCCTTATCAGATCGCTATCGTTGATTTGGGAGACCGGCGGGTGACCGCGCGGATACTGGGAGAGCGCGTGGTGATTGGGGATGCGGTGACGTTTGTGGAATTGCGCGATGAGGTTCCTTACTTCAGTCGGAATTTGGCCGCCGATGAACGCGGATGAAAGCAGATTGGCTTCTCACGCCGACTACTGGTCCGAGGCAGCGCATGGCGCTGCCCCACTGGCGGAGAAGGGCTATTCAAGGATGCCGGAAATTGGCTGCCGATGAACGTAGATGAACGCAGATCGGTGAGCAGGTCAGAGGCGGCGCATGGCGCTGCCCCACGATGAAGCTTGCCCAGCGGATGTCGCGCATTGCCACCGAATCCGCCTTTGAGGTGCTGGTTCGGGCGCGGGCTTTGGAAGCGGCGGGACGGGACGTCATCCATCTGGAGATTGGCGAGCCCGATTTTGCCACGCCCCGGCATATTGTGGAGGCCGCGAAACGCGCGCTCGACGACGGGTGGACGAAGTATGGTCCGCCGCAGGGTTTGCCGGAGTTGCGCGAAGCCATCGCCGCCGAGGTCTCCCGGACGCGTGGCGTCCATGTGGGCGGTGAACATGTGTGCGTGGCGCCCGGCGGCAAGCCGATCCTCTTCTTCCCGATGCTGGCGTTGCTGGAGGCGGGCGACGAGGTGATTTATCCCGACCCCGGTTTCCCGATTTGCGCCTCCATGATCAATTTCCTGGGCGCTGCTCCTGTGCCCGTACCGCTGGTGGAGGAGCGCGGGTTTTCTTTCGATCTTGACGTGCTGGCCCGGAAGCTCTCCAGCCGCACGAAGTTGGTGATTCTGAATTCGCCGCAGAATCCTACGGGCGGGGTGATTCCCGCCGATGATGTCCGCGCCATCGCCGATTTGCTGCGCGAGCGCGATGTGATGGTGCTTTCCGATGAGATCTATTCGCGGATCTGGTTCGGGGAAGCTCCGCTATCGATTGCCAGCCTGCCGGGCATGCTGGAGAAGACCATCATCCTGGATGGGTTTTCGAAAACCTATGCGATGACCGGATGGCGGCTTGGCTACGGGGTGATGCCCGCGTGGCTGGTGGAGGCGGTGAACAAGCTGATGGTGAATTCCAATTCGTGCACGGCCAGCTTTACGCAGCGGGCGGGAATCGCGGCGCTATGCGGGCCGCAGGATGACGTCACCGCGATGGTGCAGGAGTTCCGGCGGCGGCGCGATGCTTTCTGCGAAGGGCTGAATCGCGTGCCGGGGTTTCGCTGCCGGCTGCCGGAGGGCGCGTTTTACGCGTTCCCGGATGTCGAGGAAACCGGTTGGACATCGAAGGCGCTGGCGGATGCGCTGCTGGACACGGCCGGGGTGGCTTCGCTCAGCGGGACGGCGTTCGGAGAATACGGCGAAGGGTATTTGCGGTTCAGCATGGCCAACTCTTATGAGAACCTGATGCGCGCGGTGGAGAGAATCGATGGGTTCATGCGCATGCCTCGGCGGGCGACGTGAGAGATACATCGACGCCGCGAGATGAAATTCAGGTGACGTACTTTTCATCCCCGCGCGCGTCTATACTGCCGATGGTGTTTCAACTTACGGGCCCGCCGCAGGGCATGGCCCTGCGCCACGTGCCTTTCAGGAAGCTGGGTCGCGTGGGTGTTCTGGCCGCTTTGCTGGCAACTTGCTGCGCGGGGGCGGATACCTTCGCTCCTTCGAACCGGCTCACCGCTATTGGCGTGGATCGCGACGAGCTCTCCGACCTGGTGCTGGACCAGAGAATCGCGCTGATGACCGAGGCCCAGACCTTCGCCATCATGCGCGACGCGCGGTCGCTGGCCGGCGCCGAGCGCATGACCGATCCGAAGATGCAGAAGATTGTCCAGAACGCCGCCGCGCGGAGCGGAGTTCCCGCCTCGCTGATCACGGCCATCGCGTTTCTGGAGAGCTTCGGCAATCCCAGCGCGGAGAGCCCCACCGGCCCGAAAGGCATCATGCAGATCTCGCAGGCCACCGCGCGCACCATGGGGCTGCAGATCGTCTATGCGACGAAATATAAGGTCCATACCGAGCGGCGGTTGGTGAAGAAGAAGCACGGGAAACCGGTGTACAGGAATGTGAAGGTGAAGACGCCCTATCACGTTCTGGTGCGTGACGAGCGGCTGGACCCGGCGCGCGCGCTGCCCGCGGCGGCGCGGTATCTGGCCGGCATGGAACAGAAATTCGGGGGGCTGGACTGGGCGGTGTGGGCCTATCACTGCGGTGAAGGATGCGTGGCCGAGTTTCTGGATATGGCGCGGCACGCCGATGGGTTGAAGGGCGATCCGCCGTCGGTGGCGCAGGTGTTCTTCTCGTCGAGCCCGGTACACAATCGCGCGATCTGGCAGGCGCTGGAGGAACAGATGGAGCGCGATTATTCGCCCACCTACTGGTTCCGCGTGCGCCGCGCCGAGCAGTTGCTGGCCATGTACGAGGAAGACCCGGACGAATTCACGAAGTTGCAGGACGAGTATCGCTACGACTTCGACCCGGTGCAGCGCGCGCCCAATCGGTTGTCCGCCTGGGTGAAGCCGCAGGATCTGACGTATCACACCTGCGAGGACATCCAGCGCGACGAGGGCACGCGGCTGGTGCGGGCGATGGACCGGCCGGATTATTTTGGGTTCCTGCTGCGGCGAACGGGGTATGGGTCGCTGGGCGAATTCGATCCGGAGCACCGCGATGTGTATCTGGACGCCTCTCCTTCAGCGCTGGGGACGCTGCTGACCATCGCCTTCGAGACGCGGCGTCTGTATGAGGCGCTGAAGCCGCGTCATGAGACGTTCGTTCCCATTGAAGTGACCGGTCTGGTGAGGCCGCTGGATTATGCGTCGCGCGCGGGCCGCGAGTATGAGACCGGCAAGGCGCACTTCGACGCGCTGTGCAGCGGGCAGGCGTTCGAGATCTCGCTGGCGAATTTGCCGCTGGGGGAGCGCGAATGCCTGCGCTTTATTCTGGACGATATTGGCTGGATGGGATATCTGGGTTTTGTGGAGGAATCGCCGGGCAGCGGCGCGCTGGTGATTGGGTGTTCGCCGAGCTCGCGGGATTTCTTTACGAAGGTGTACGACGAGGCGGTGGGGGTGAAGGAAAACGCGGCAGAGTAACAGGCGCATTTCGGGTGTATAGTTGAAATGCCCGATCGAATCGCCGCAAAATGAGACGCCTTGCCGTTCTCACTTTCCTGTTGCTGGCCGCCGTTCCGGCGTTCTCCTCTGCGCAATTGAGTGTTCGGGAACTGAAGGCCCTGATTGTTGCGGCCCGGACAAAGGGCCAGTCCGACGCGGAGATGGCTGCCGAGGTCGCTCGCGTGGGGATGACGGAACGTCTCACCGAAGCCGCACTCGATGACCTTCGCGCTCCTGGGCTGGGGCCGAAGACGGCGAGTGTGCTCGAGCTTCTGGAAGATGACAGCGAGTTTCTGAACTCGTCTGGCGGGGAGACGTCCAGCGTTCGGCCGCTTACCCGAAGTCAGGCCGCGGAGGTTCTGGCGAAGGCCCGCGAAGCTGCCGGATATAATCACAATCTTCCCCAATTCATCTGCGACAAAGTAATTCGGCGTTTCGACAACCAGCCTACCCTTCGCACCGACGCCTGGCTGAGGCTGGGAGAACTCCATCTTGAAGACGTGGTGACCAGCGAAGCCGTGCTCAACGGCGGGCGGGAATTGTCAGTCGCGGGGACGGCGGCGGGCTTGAGCACGTGGGGTGAGATCGGAAGCGTCATCGAATCGGTTTTGGGAGGCGGCGCCGACGCAAGGACGGAGTGGGACCGCTGGGAGGTGATCGACGGGGCACGTGTCGCGGTATTCCGATATTCCGTTGACCGCGACCATTCGCACTATTCGGTTGGCTGGTGCTGCGACGGCAATTACCGCGAGCAGATCACGCCTGGATACAGCGGAGAGCTCTTCGTTGCGCCGTCTTCTGGCGGCGTCGTCCGCGTGACCAGACAGGCGGTTCTTCCGCCAGGGTTCCCGGCGCGCAGACTTGACACCATGATTGAGTACCACCCGGTGGGAATCGGCGGACAAGCGTACATGCTTCCGCTGAAAAGCGTGACCATAGCTCTGTGGAAGTCTCGCGGCGCAGGTTTTGTGTATTCGCTGAACGAAGCGCGATTCAGTTCGTACCGCAAGCCTGCCGCGGGATCGGTTCTTGCCGTTGCGGGACCCCCATCGCCCGTGCCTGGATCGATTCTTCGGGTGACCTCCAGGCTCGTCGACGTAAGCGCCGTCGTTCTGGACAAACACGGTGACCCTGTTACGGATCTGAAGAAGGGCGACTTTGAGATCTACGACGAGGGAAAACGGCAGGACATCCGGTTGTTTTCCGCGCCCGTGAAGGGCGTTCAAGAAGTGCCATGGCCAGCAAACACGCCTTCACGCGGCGTTTTTTCCAACCGTATTGAGGACCGTTCTCGCGGCGGGGGTGTCACGATCTTTCTCATTGATTTGGGATTCGCAACAACGGAGCAGTGGCTTTTCGCGCGAGGCCGGATCATCCAATTCCTCCAGCAGGCCCGGACAGAGGACCGTATCGGCCTGTATGAACCAGTTCGGGACGGGGTGGGGATTGTGCACGAACTCACCGGGGAATTCTCGTATCTCGTGGGCATTCTCGAGGACTGGAATTTCAATGCTCCCGTCCGATCGAGAGTCGCCGTAGCCGGGTGGAAAACGAACCTGCATTGCCCCTCCCGCCGCGCGCTCGAAGCCATCACCGCGAGTGCGGACCATCTGGCCGGAATCGCCGGACGCAAGAACCTCATCTGGATTTCCGGCGGCGGCCGAATGTCCATCAGTGGGCCCGGCAAGCCCGACCAGCCGCAAAACTGCTTCGTAGAGGAGAGCCAGACCCTGCAAGCCGCGAACCGGGCGAACGTGTCACTTTACTCCATCGACTTTCGGGGACTGCAGGCCGTTCAGCCCGACGCCACGATTGGGCCAAAGGATGTCACTGGCCCGCTCGCCCTGAATGGCCTCGTACAGGGGAAGCTCAACGGCATTGAGAGAGACCACGCGATGTTGCGGGACGTTGCGGATCGCACTGGCGGGCTTGCCTTCTCGGACAACGATATTCTGGGCGCCCTGCGCACCGCTTTCGCCGACTCGCATGCGGCTTACTCACTCGGCTTTTCTCCGGAATCTCCGCGTTTTGACGGGCAGTATCGGCAGCTTCAGGTGAAGGCGACAGGAAGGCCCGATGTCACGGTGCGCTTTCGGAGCGGCTACGTCGACGCTCGCGAGTCTCCGGATCCGGAAGCTCAGCTTCGAGATGCCGTTAAAAACCCGCTGGATGCGGACGCAATCGCGATGACGGCTCAGATGACCGAGGCTGACGACGGCGGCGGCTACGATGTGAAGCTCAACATTGGGATTGGGGATCTGGATCTGCAACCGGACGATAGCGGCCAATGGCAAGGCCGAATTCACGTGTTCCTGGCAGAGCGGGACGAGGTCGGCCAGCCGCTCGATCATTGGGACGACACGTTGCAGCTTGAGCTGAAGGCGGACCGTTATGAGGCCATGCGCAAGAGCGGGCTGGCATATCACCGGACTTTCCAGCAGAACCCCGGGGCAAGGTCGCTTCGGGTGGTGGTGATGGATGAAGAAGGCAAGCTCGGTTCGGTGACCATTCCACTGACTCCTCCTGAAAAGCAGTTGCGGCGGCGGTAATTGAGCGGGTGTATAGTTGAAATACCCGCGCGAATCGCCGCAAATGAGACGCTTGGCTGTTCTTGCCGTTTTGATATTGGCCGTTGTTCCGGCATTCCCCGCCACCCGGTTGAGTGTTCGGGAACTGAAGGCCCTGATTGTTTCCTCCCGCGCGGCGGGGAATTTCGATGTAGATATATCCCATAAGATCAGCCGCGTCGAAATGAGGGAACCTCTGACCGGTGAGGCGCTGGCCGACATTCGCGCCACCGGCCTGGGGCCGTGGACGGATGGCATGCTGCAGGCGCTGGCGGACGAAAGCGAATTCGCACCCGGCGTTGCTGCGCCCGATGGTGCGCCGCCGCCCCCCGGCGAAGCGGACTCGATACTGGCGAAGGCGCGCGGCTTCGCCGCGAACTACCTTCGCAACCTGCCGGACTTTATCTGCACGAGATCGGTTCACCGCCTTGAAACCCCGCCGAGCCGAAGCGTTGACCACGGGGAACTATTCGCACGACTCCAGGACAACGACACCCTCACCAGCGAAGTATCGTTCGTCGATGGCAAGGAATCGTACGCGGCTCAAACCGTGAATGGCCGCACGAACCAGCAGACGGTGCCGGGACTGACCACGTGGGGCGAATTCGGGGGCATCCTCGAAACGCTGCTGGCGGGCCGCGCGAACCCGAAGACCTTGTGGACCCGCTGGGAGACGATCCGCGGGAAACGCGTGGCTGTCTTCCGGTATTCGGTGGACCGGCGCAATTCCGATTACACGGTTGGCTGGTGCTGCCGCAGCGGTCATAGCCGGCAGACGGTGCCCGGATATTCGGGGGAGCTGTTCGTCGATCCGATGTCCGGCAGCGTCGCGCGAGTTACGATGCAGGCGGCTCTTTCGTTGTCGTTTCCGACGCAAAGACTCGACACGATGGTGGAGTACGGGCCGGTGAATATCGGCGGGGAGACATACATTTGTCCGGTGAGGAGCGTGATCATATCTCTTTGGAGCGCGGCTTCGAGCTATTACTCGCAAGCGCCTTTGTTCCGGTTTTCGTTGAGTGAAGTGCGATTCGGAGCGTACCACAAGTTCGGGACGTCGGCCACGCTTCTCGCGAGCGATGCGCAACCCTCTCCTGATCCTGTTGTCGGGGCCCCCGCGGTTGCGGCTCCCGTTGCGGTAAGCGCGGCGGCCGCGCCCATTGACATCGATACGAATTCCCAGCCCTTGCAGTTTGCAGGCACCCCGGATGTGTCATCGCTCCTGATCACCGCGCCGCCTCCTTCGCGCGGGGCGGTTCTGCGCGCTACCACCCGGCTGGTCGATGTGAGCGCCGTCGTTCTGGACAAACACGGGAACCCCGTTACCGGTCTGAAGAAGGAAGATTTCGAGATTTATGACGAGGGGAAGCGGCAGGATATCCGGCTGTTCTCCGCTCCCTCGCCGCCTGTTGCGGGTGCGGTGGAGGCATCCACTGAGGCTTCGCCCTTGGCGCCGCAATCACCTTCCGTCTTCTCCAACCGCGTGGACGAGAGTCCCCGCTCCGCCGGCGTGACTATTTTTCTGATTGACCGCGGAGTCGCGGAAACGGGGGATTGGCTTTTTGCGCGAAGGGGGATCATCCAATTCCTGCAGCAGGCCCAGCCGGGGGACCGCATCGGACTGTATGCGCCAAACGGAAATGGGGTCGCGATCGTACAGGAACTGACGCTCGATTTTTCGACCCTTGTGAGCAGGCTTGATGAATGGAACTTCCAACCGCGGCTCCGGATGAGCAGCTCCGCGCCCGGGTGGGAGGATGACATTGAATGCCCGGCTGATCATGCGCTGAAAGCCGTTACCGCGACTGCGGACCACGTATCTGGCGTCGCCGGCCGCAAGAACCTCATCTGGATTTCCGGTGGCGACCAACCCTGGAGACCTCCAGTCGCGCCTTCCCAAGCGCTAAAGGCCGGCGCGTTCCCAGGCTCCGCCGGTGCGCCCGACGCGCCAGGCAGGCCGCAAAACTGTTCCAGAGACGAGATGGAGGCCTTGCGCGCCGTGAACAGGGCGAACGCGGCGCTCTACTCTATCGACTTTCGGGGGCTGCAAACCATTCAGCCTGACGCATCGACCAGCCTGAAGGACCTCGGAAACCCCACTAACGCGCGGCAATTGACCATTGCGCTGAACGGCATGGCGCGGACAAAGCTGGATAACATCGAGAAAGACCAGTCAGTGATGCGGGACGTCGCCGAGCGCACCGGCGGACGCGCTTATTTCGACGACGATATCCTGGGCGCGCTTCGCACCGCCTCCGCGGAATCGCAGGGGGCGTATGAGCTGGGGTTCTATCCGGAGTCGCCTCGTTTCGATGGTGCCTATCGCCCACTCGAGGTGAAAGTGCCTGGCAAGCCCGATGTCACGGTGCGCTTTCGCCGTGGCTATATCGACGCGCGCGAGTCCCCTGACCCCGAGGCTCAGCTTCGCGACGCCGTGCAGAGCCCGCTGGACGCGAACACCATTGCGCTAACGGCCGAGCTGATAGCCGGGGACGATGGCGGTTACGACGTGAAGCTCAACATTGGCGTTGGAGATCTGGACTTGCGTCAGGACGACAGCGGCCATTGGCAAGGCAGGATCCATGTTGTACTGGCCAATCGGGACAAGGTGGGTCAGCCGCTGGATCATCGGGACGACACGCTGCAGCTCGACCTGAAACCGGACCGGTATGAGGCGATGCGGAAGAGCGGGCTGCCATATCATCGAGCCTTCCAGCCGGAATTGCGGGCGAGTTCGCTTCGGGTGGTGATCCGCGACGAAGCGGGCAATCTTGGCTCGGTGACCATTCCTCTTACAGAATCCGAGAAGCAATTGCGGCGGCGCTGATTGGGGTAGGATGTGAACCAGCCATGCCGGGGCAGGAAGGGTTCACCAACGCCAAACGGGAGCATCGGAGCCTGCTGGCGGCCATCGAGAAGAAGGCGCTCGTCTGGATGGCCGGGCGCATGCCGCGCTGGGTGAATTCGGACCATCTCACGGCGCTTGGGTTCCTCGCTCTGATGGGCGTGGCCGGGGCGTATTACTGGGCGCGTTCCTCGAAGGCCGGGTTCGCGCTGGCGACGGTGCTGTTCGTGGTGAACTGGTTCGGCGACAGCCTGGATGGCACGCTGGCGCGGGTGCGCAATCAGCAGCGCCCGCGGTACGGCTTCTATATCGACCACGTGCTGGATACCTGCGGCAGCGTGTTCGTGTTCGGCGGGCTGGCGCTTTCCGGATATATGAGCGAGCGGGTGGCGCTGGCGCTGCTGGTGGCCTGGCTGCTGATGAGCATCGAAGTGTATCTGGCCACGTACACGCTGGGCACCTTCCACTTATCGTTCGCGGCGTTTGGGCCGACGGAGTTTCGTCTGCTCATGATTGCCGGGAATATCGCCGTGGTGTGGCGGCCGGTGGTGACGCTGCTGGGCCATCGCTATCCGCTGTTCGACGTGGGCGGCGTGATTGGCGCGGCGGGGATGCTGCTGGCCTTCGTGTGGTCCGCGGTGAAGCACGGCGCCGAACTGTATCGCGCCGAGACGCCGCGGTGATTCTGCGCTGGCTGAAGTTCAATGCCGTGGGCGGGCTGGGGCTGCTGGTGCAACTGGGCGTGTTGTGGTTGCTGGAACGCGTGGTTGGCGTGCAGTATCTGCTGGCCACGGTGCTGGCGGTGGAGGCCGCGGTGCTGCACAATTTCGTGTGGCATCAGCTCTGGACGTGGCGGGGGCGGCCGCACCAGTCTGTTGGGTACCGGCTGCTGCGGTTCCATCTGGCCAATGGACTGGTGTCGGTGGTGGCGAACTTCGTTCTGATGGCGCTGTTTGTGGGGGTGTGGCACATGCGGCTGATTCCGGCAAATCTGCTGAGCGTGGGGCTGGCGGGGCTGCTGAATTTCGGGCTGGCGGAGGTTTGGGTGTTTGGGCGGGGGTGAGGGGAATGGCGGGGAACGTTCCGTCTGTCCCCTTTAGTGGTGCGCGCCGGACATGGCGCAGCCGGTGTCGGAAACGGCGCAGGGGACGTGCTCAAACTGGATGGTGGTGTGGTAGATTTCGAAGTCGCACAACACCGCGTTGATGCTCTTTAGAATCGACTCGCTTGCCGACGGCGGCATATCCTCAATCAGCACGTGGCAGCTTAGCGCGTGGGCGCTGGAGCCGAGGCTCCAGATATGCAGGTCGTGCACGTTGATGACACCACCCACCGTGGCGAGCGCGCTGGTCACCTGCTGGAGTTCGAGGCCGCGCGGCAACCCTTCCAGCAGAATGTTGAGGGATTCGTGAATGATGTCCCACGCCGTCCAGACGATCAGCGCGGCGATGGCCACCGAGAGCAGCGGGTCAAGCTGCTGCCAGCCGGTGAAGCGAATGGCAATGGCGCCGGCAATCAGGGCTACGGAGCTGACCGCGTCGCCGGCCATGTGGACCCACGCGGCGCGGACATTCAGGTCGTCGTGGCGGTCGCGATTGAGCCCCCACATGATGGCGCCGTTCACCAGCAGGGCGAGCGCGGCCGCGGCCATCATGAGCGGCTCGTTCACCGGGTGGGGATTAAAGAAGCGCCCCCACGCTTCGTAGCAGATCACGAAGGCGATCAGCACCAGAGTGAGCGCGTTCACGAAGGCGGCCAGAACGCCCGCGCGATGATAGCCGAAAGTTTTGGTGGCGCTGGCGGGCTTCGACTGGAAGTAGACACCGATGGCCGCCAGCACCAGCGCGAGCGCATCGGTGAAGTTATGGCCAGCGTCGGACATCACCGCGAGGCTATGGGCGCGCATGCCGGCGAACACCTCTGCAACCACCAGCAGGAGGGTGGCGGCGGTGGACCATTGCAGAATGCGGCCCGTGCCGTGGTGATGATGGCTATGACCGTGGCCGTGGTGGTGCGACATGCCGCACTCTTAGTTTAACGTGGGAAACTGATGGTATGCGTGGTAGCGCCGCCCCCGGCCCGGCGGTGGAACGATTCTTTCAGTATTCGCTTCTGGGCCTCGTAGCCAGCGGTTTTCTGGCGCTCGCCGGGTCCGGACACCTCGATCCGGTGACCATCGTCATCACGACGGCGGCACTGGTGGTGCGCGCGCTGCTGATCGCGGGCGTGCTCGATTTCGAAGTTCCCGGCACCGTCACCACGTGGCTGGCGCTGGCCTACGTCATTTTCTACGCGATCGATTTTCAGTTTCTCTCGCGCGACTTCATGACGGCCACGGTGCGCCTGGTGCTGTTCCTTGCGGCGGTGAAAACGGTAAGCGCCAGCACCAGCCGCGACTATGTGTACCTGCGCATCGTGGCATTTCTGGAATTGCTGGCCGCGTGCGTCATGTCGGCGAACCTGAACTTCTTTGTGTTCCTGGCGATGTTCCTGATCTTCGCCATCGGCGCGTTTGCCGCCGGGGAAATCCGGCGCTCGGCGGAACGCAAGGGAGTGGTGGTGCGGGTGGCGGAGGGCGGCGTGCCGGTGCGTCTGGGCTCGCTGACCGGCGCGCTGGCCCTGGGCATCCTGATCATGACCTGCGGGCTTTTCTTCCTGCTTCCCCGGACGGCAAGGGCCGCCCTGCAGCACCTGGTCTCCAGCCGCTACTACATAACTGGCTTTTCGAACGAAGTGCACATCGGCGGCGCCGGCGATATCGAGCAGAGCAAGACGCCGGTGATGCACATCGCCATGGAAGACGGGTCCCGGCCGCCCGCGCTGCTCAAGTGGAAGGGCGGGACACTGGCGCATTTTGACGGCCGCCGCTGGTTTAACCCGCGGGGCCTGGAGAAGACCTTCGCGCGCAACCGGCAGGGCTGCTTCGTGCTGGAACAACCCATGCGCGACGAGAAGCTGATCGAGTATGTGGTTCACACCAGCGAAGAGACCGGCGGCGTTTTGTTCTTCGCCGGCGACCCGGCGTACTTATGTCTGGACGCCGCGATGATCTGGCGCACCGAGCCGGGAAGCTACCGTCCGCGATTTACTCCGGGCGGGGGAATCAGTTACCAGGCCAGCAGCTTCACGCAGCGCGCGGATATGCCGGGCGCCGCGGATGTGCTGGAGCCGGCACTGCGGGAGATTTATCTGCAACTGCCCCGGCTCGACGCGAGGATTGCGCCTCTGGCGGCTGTCGTTTCGCGCGACGCCGTATCGAATTTCGAAAAGGCCCGCGCCGTCGAAGCGTACCTGCGGAACCACTACAGCTACACCCTCCATCAGCCGGACCGCCCTCCCGCCGATCCGCTGGCTTCCTTTCTGTTTGAGCGGCGCAAAGGGCACTGCGAGTATTTCGCCTCAGCCCTCGCGGTGATGCTGCGCACGCTGGACATTCCCTCGCGGGTGGCCACCGGGTTTGACAGCGGCATTTACAACCCCATCAGCGGACGCCAGATTATCCGCGCTTCCGATGCCCATAGCTGGGTGGAGGCGTGGTTTCCGGAACGCGGCTGGACGACTTTCGACGCCACTCCGCCGGACGCGACGGGCGTTGAAGACACCATGGGCAGCCGCTTCTCCCTGTGGATGGACGCGGCCGCGGTGTTCTGGCAGGACTGGGTTCTGGACTACAACCTTTCGCAGCAGCTCACGCTGGCCGCGCGGGTGGAAGATTCAAGCCGCGGATTCCGCTTTCAGGGTCCCGATTTGTTCAGTGCGTCCTGGTGGAACGCGCGGCGCGAGCGCACCATTCAATGGGCGCAGCGCTACGGATTACCGGCGCTGGCGGCCTTGCTGGCGGTGGGCGGGTTGATCTGGCTGGGTCCACTGCTGGCGCGAACGTCGCGGACCCGCCGGCGGGTGCGGAGCATGCAACAGGGGGACGTCCGGGCGGGCGACGCGACCCTGCTGTACCGGCGGATGCTGCGGGTGCTGCATCGCCGGGGCATCGAGAAACCCACGTGGCTGACGCCATTCGAATTCGCCGCCCTGGTGCGGGAGCCGGAGCTGGCCGTCCTGGTGGAGGACGTGACGCGGGCTTACAATGAACTGCGCTTCGGGGATCAGCGAAACGCCGCGCGGCGGATGATGGCGCTGCTGGAGCGGTTGGAAAACCAATAGACGTAGCTTCAATTTCAGGACCGCTCCGTTACCGTCGCGGCTCGGTTACTTTGTGCACAGTACACTGTGGATTGCCGCTGGACATCGCTACACCGCTGAAATATCTGAAGGGCGTGGGGCCCGCGCGCGCCGAGGTGCTGGAGTCCAAGGGGCTCTCCACCGTCGAAGACCTTCTCTCTTACGCCCCGTTCCGCTACGAAGACCGCAGCAACGTCAAACGCATTGCCGATCTTGCTCCGGGCGAGATGGCCACGGTGATGGCCGAGGTGGAAAGCGCGAAGCTGGCCGGGTTTCGGCGCCGCAACCTGGGTCTGTTCGAAGCGCGCTTCACCGACGGCGGGCGCGACCGGCTGCTGGGCAAATGGTTCCACGGCGGTTATCTGGCGGACAAGCTGCAGCCGGGGTTGCGCCTGGCGCTCTACGGCAAAGTAGAGCTGGACAGCTACACCGGCGACCTGCTCATGATGCACCCGGAATTCGAGGTGATCGAGGACGACGCCGACACGGCGCTGCACACCGGACGGGTGGTCCCCATCTACGAGGCCGCCGGGAAAATCACCACGCGCACGTTCCGGACCCTGCTGGCGCGGGTGCTCGAGAATCTGGGCCCGGTGGACGAGTGCCTTCCCGCCTTTCTGCGCGACCGGCTCCGCCTGCCGGACCGCTGGACCGCGCTGCAACATCTCCACTTCCCGCCCGAGGGCGAAGACCTGCGCCTGCTCAACTCCTTCCGATCGCCAGCGCAGTTCCGCCTGATTCTTGAAGAATTCTTCTGGCTGGAGTGCGGCCTGGAGCTCAAGCGGGCCAAAGCACGACTGGAAGAAGGCATCGCCTTCGAGCTGAACGACCGCGTGCGCAACCGCATTCGCGAGATGCTGCCGTTCAAGCCCACTGGCGCGCAGAAGCGCGTGCTCGCCGAAATCGCCGCCGATATGAACGCCGGCCATCCCATGCATCGCCTGCTGCAGGGCGATGTGGGCAGCGGCAAGACTCTGGTGGCTGCCGAGGCGGCGATCATCGCCATTGAGAACGGGTATCAGGTAGCCGTGCTGGCGCCGACTGAGATTCTGGCCAGCCAGCATCACATTTACTTCCGGAATCTGTTCCAGAAAATCGGGTACACGGTGGCTCTGCTTACCGGCTCAAACACGGCGCGGGAGAAGACGCAGCTTAAGAAGCTGCTGGCCGCCGGGCTGGTGCAAGTGGCCGTGGGCACGCACGCGCTGCTGGAAGAAGATGTTGAGTTCAAGCATTTCGGCCTGGCCATTGTGGATGAACAGCACCGCTTCGGGGTGATGCAGCGTTTTGGGCTGATGCGCAAGGGCCGTACTCCGGATTTCCTGGTGATGACCGCTACGCCGATACCGCGTACGCTGGCTTTGACGCTCTATGGCGACCTTGATGTCTCCGTCATAGACGAGTTGCCGCCTGGCCGCCGGCCCATCGACACCAGGCACGTCAACGCGGACCACATCGAAGGCGTCTACAGCTTTCTGAAGCAGCAGGTGGACGCGGGGCGCCAGGCGTATGTCGTATATCCGGTGATTGAGGAATCGGAGACGCAGGCGATGAAAGCGGCCGAAAAGATGCACGACCATTTATCGCGAGTGGTCTTCCCCGGCGTGGCCGTGGGCCTGCTGCATGGCCGCATGAAGCCCGATGACAAAGAACAGGCGATGCTTCGTTTCAAGCGGGGCGAGTTGAAGATCCTGGTTTCGACGACGGTGGTCGAGGTGGGCGTGGATGTGCCGAACGCGACCGTGATGGTGATCGAGCAGGCGGAGCGCTTCGGCCTGGCGCAACTGCATCAGCTTCGTGGGCGCGTGGGGCGGGGCGCCGAACAGAGCTATTGCGTGCTGGTGACGGACAAGATGAGCGAAGCCGCGCGCGACCGCATCCGCACGCTGGTTGATTCGACCGACGGGTTCCATATCGCTGAGATGGACCTGAAGCTGCGCGGCCCAGGAGAATTTTTCGGCACCAAACAATCGGGACTGCCCGCGCTGCGCATCGCCAACATCATTCGCGATAAAGAGATTTTGGAGCTGGCGCATCGGGAAGCGGCGGCATTCATCGCGCATCCTCCGTCGGAGGAAGAATTGCGGCGCGCGGTGGCCTATCTTCGAGAACACTGGCAGCGGCGTTACGGACTGGTGCAGGTGGGATGAGACTGCGGGTCATCGCCGGGGAGTTTCGCAGCCGCTTGTTGAAGAGCGTGTCTGGGCTGGAGACGCGTCCCACGCCGGACCGGCTGCGGGAGGCGCTGTTCAACGTGCTTACGCCGGTGATTGAGGGCGCCGTTTTCGCGGACGCTTACGCGGGGACGGGCGCGGTGGGCATTGAGGCGCTGAGCCGCGGGGCGAAGCGGGCGATTTTCGTGGAGCGCCATCGCGGGGCAGTGGAGGTGATTCGCGATAATCTGGCCGCGCTGGGCATCGCGGATCGCGCCGAAGTGTTCACGGGAAAGGCCACGGCGGTGCTGGAGCGGGTGAGCGCGGACATCGTCTTTCTGGACCCGCCGTACGCGCTGGTGCCGGAGTACCAGGAATGCCTGGCGTTGCTGGGAGCAAAAAGGGGACAGACGGAACGTTTCCGCGGCGACTGGACGATTATTCTCAAGCGGTTCGGGGCGCGGGAACGTTCCGTCTGTCCCCGGGTTTGGTGGTTGTGCAGCATGCGCATCGGCAGCCGCTCGACGACGAATACGGCGCGCTGAAGCGAACACGCATCTTGCGCCAGGGGGATAATGCACTGAGTTTTTATTCCGCGGGCGCGGCGGGCGAGGACTGAAGGCTTCTGTATACTATCCAAGCCACGAGCGTCAGACAAATGTCATCGACTGAAACGAGGGCGAAGCCGCTGCTCCAATGCCATGTGCCTCGTGCGAGGGCAACAGCAAATCGGCTGAGTCTCCAGCCAAGCTGAATCACACCGATGATCGTAGTGAGTGCCGCTATCTCGCGCAGCCAGTACGTTCGCCGACCGCCGCTATCGGCTCTCTCATTTCCGTGCCTAAGGAGAGCAATTATAAATAGGAGCAGAGCCACCGAGGAGAAGAATGAAACGAGGAGCCAGAACTGCCGGCCCGGCGCCTGAGCTGTCTGGAGCCAACCCAGGACCTTCAACCAAGTAGTCCACGCCTTGGAGCGCCCGATTTCCTCCGTGTCAAAGGACAGGAATCGTACCCAGTGGCCAGTTGAGTCGGCCACGAGCAGTGCTTCGATCACGGCGATGACGAACGCCAGCCACCGCAGCGCCCGGGAAAGGACCAGTGGCCCGCCGCTTCGCCATAAGAATAGAAGCAGCACTGGCAGTGGTATCAGGAACATCGTATTCAGCGGGACATAGACGAAACCGTGCCAGCGATGCGCGGGAACGGCACGCGTCCACGATCCGACTGAATGGACGAGCCAGTCAACGCGATCAAGCCCCACAAGCATTCCCGCAACCAGAGCCGCCTTCTGTATCCTCAGCACGCCTCCGCCGTCCTCACAACATTCATGGGAGTTCCTTACACGATATCGAACCCGGCGGTAGAATAGGCCGAGCTGTTAATCAATCGCATGAGGTGTTCCATGAAGAGCCTTCGAATTATAGCCATCCTTCTCAGCATGGCCGCGGCAAGCGCCATCGCCCAGAATCAGTTCCAGTTGGTGACGGGAAAAGCATTCGACTCAGCGCTGCCCAAAGATTTCTATTTGGAGGGCAACGCCATTCCTACCGCGAAGCGCAACGCCGCAATGGTGACTTCGCCGTCGGGCGCGCGCGCCGTGTTTTCCCTGCTCGACACTACCGGTTATTCGTCGAACATCGTCGAGAAATATATCGGAATGATCATCACCGAGGGCGACCTTTCCATCTGCGGCCAGAAGGTGACGGTGGGAAGCTACGGGTTCGGCTGGGCTCAATCGCCCCGCGGCGAGGACAAGCCCGGCACGTTTTCGCTCTACAACCAGGCGGGCGCGAAGCTGGCGGAATGCAGCACTCCGCGCGACGCCGATCTCAAAATCCCGCGGCCGCTGCAGGTAGTGGTGAAAACGGACGGAACGGCCACGCTGTATCACGGCCGCAACAGCGTCGCGCTACAGTAAGCCGAATTGAATCCCCTGCGCCAGCGGCAGCTCCCCCGACCAGTTGACGGTCACGGTCTGCCGCCGCATGTAGGCTTTCCACGCGTCGCTGCCGGATTCGCGACCGCCGCCGGTTTCTTTCTCGCCGCCGAACGCTCCGCCGATCTCCGCTCCGCTGGTGCCGATGTTCACGTTGGCGATGCCGCAGTCGCTGCCGCGATGGCTCAGGAACGTTTCCGCAGAAATCAGGTTCGTGGTGAAGATAGCCGACGACAAACCTTGCGGCACGCCGTTATGCCAGCGAATGGCCTCTTCCAGATCGTGGTACTCGAGCAGGTAGAGAATCGGCGCGAAGACTTCTTCCTGAAGGATGGCCATGTCCGGCCCGGCCCGCACTACCGTGGGCTCCACATAACAACCGCCCAGTTCGCGCCCACCGTACAGCACTTCCCCGCCCTCGCGGCGGATGCGATCGAGGGCGCGCGTCATGGTATCGACCGCATCGCGATCCACGAGCGGCCCCATCATCACTTCGCCGTCCCGCGGATCGCCGATGCGCACCTGCTTCCATGCCGCGATCAGCCGCTCGGTCATCGCCGACGCGATGCGCCGGTCGAGGAATAACCTCCGCAGCGTGGTGCAGCGCTGTCCGGCCGTTCCAACCGCGCCAAACAAAGCCGCCCGGAGAACCAGATCGGGATTCGCGTCGGCGGTGACGATGACGCCGTTGTTGCCGCCCAGCTCCAGCAGCGTCCGCCCCAGCCGGCGGCCCACCGTCTCCGCCACCACGCGACCCATACGCGTGGACCCGGTGGCGCTGACCAGCGGTACACGCCCGTCGTTTAACAGGCGATCGCCCACTTCGCGGCTCTCGCCGATGAGCAGCGTGAATACGCCCTTCCAGCCGTTCCGCTCCAGCACCCGGTTGCAGATATTGTGAACCGCGATGGCCGTGAGCGGAGTTTTGTGCGACGGTTTCCACAGCACGCAGTCGCCGCACACCGCAGCGATCAGCGCGTTCCAGGACCACACGGCGACGGGGAAATTGAAAGCGCTAATCACTCCCACCACGCCCAGCGGGTGCCACTGTTCGTACATGCGATGGCCGGGCCGCTCGCTGTGCATGGTGAGCCCGTAGAGCTGGCGGGAGAGGCCCACGGCGAAATCGGCCACGTCGATCATCTCCTGGACTTCGCCGAGGCCTTCGGACAGAATCTTGCCCATCTCGAGGGTGACCAGCGCCCCGAGATCGTCCTTGTGCTTGCGCAGCTCCTCGCCGATCTCACGCACAATGAGGCCGCGCCGTGGAGCCGGTTCCATGCGCCAGCGCTCGAATGTCTCTACTGATTTTGCGAGGACGCGCTCGTATTCCGCGGGGCCGGCCAGGCGCACGCGCGCAATCTCAGCGCCATCGATGGGCGAGTACGAGATCAGCTCCTTCGCATCGCCGTGTACGTCGATCCACTGGCCGTCGGACGCGCCCGCATTCACCGCGGCGATGCCGAGACGATCAAGCAGCTCCATGGAAATTCCTCCGATCATGAACTACTTCGCCAAACCCGCCACCAGCGAATCGAGATTCTTCTTTGGCAGCCAGACTCCACCCAGGAAGACGCCATCAACGCGGCGCGCGTTGTGGATGTCCTGCAGCGGATCGGCATCCAGCAACACGAGGTCGGCCAGACGGCCGGGCTGGACCGCGCCAAACGAATCGTCCGCGTCCAGAAATTTCGCCGCATTGATGGTGGCGGTGCGCAGCGCCTGCGCGGGCGTCAACCCGGCTTTCACCAGCAGCTCCAGCTCCTGGTGCAGTTCGGCGCCTGGATAAGACCACGGGTCGCCGGTGTCCGTGCCGGCCAGCAACGGAACGCCGTCGGCCTGCATGCGCCCTACGATTTCCGTATAAAGGCTCCACACGCGCTGAATCAGAGCAGCCAGGGCCGGCGGCGGGGCCGCGTTGTCCGGCGCGGGCCAATCGGCGCGAACGGGCTGGGGAATGCGTTTCTGCTCGGGATTGGCGAACCTTTCGACGCCATCCAGGTTGTACGTCCGGCTCCACATCACCAGCGTAGGCGTTTGCCACGATTCGAAGAGGGCCATGCGCTGGAAGAGCTTTTCCGCGCGCGCGGGATCGTAGGAATCGAGTACGCGCCGCGAATAGTCGCGGCGCTTTGCCAGGTCGTGCTGGCGTTCCGAATCGAGCAGCATGCGCCGGAGCTCGCTTTCTTCGCGCGAGCACGCGAGCGCCACGCCCATCAGGTGCTCCATACTTTTCTGGCGCGCGTCGATGGCGTCCCACACGCTCACTTCATCGGGAACGTGGCCCACCACCGGCAACCCCCACTTGCGCCCGCGGTCGATGAGCGCGTAGTAATCCTCCGCCGGCAGGCGCGTCAGAACCTTGATGAAGTCCACGCCCTGCTGGTCCACGCGATCGTACATGTCGCGGGCCTCCTCCGGCGAGCGCGGCACCAGAACGGGCAGCTTTGGGTCGTCCGAGGGAACGCCATCGAACGGCTTGCCACAGGTGACCACGTGCGGCCCCAGCAGCGTGCCCTGATCCACGGCGCGCTGCCAGGCCTTCGTGCGCACGGGATCGCTGCCCATATCGCGAACCCCGGTGACGCCCCACGAGAGATACAAGGGGAACAGGTTTTCCTTGTACCAGAGGTGGACGTGCATGTCCCAGAGGCCGGGCATCAGATACTTTTTCGCGCCGTCAATGACCACGGCGCCCTTCGGCGCGGGAATCGCGGTTTCTTCCACGCGCTCAATATTCTTCCCGGTGAGGAGTACGAAGCGGTCTGGCAGGATGCGCCCCTCGACGACATCGACGACGTTCACGTGACGGATCAGAATGACGCTGGTGGCGGCCTGGAAGGGAAGGGCAAAGGTGAAGAAAACGACGACGGCCCGGAGCGACACAGGCTCAGTGTAACAATGAACGAGTTCATTGCTTACGGCCGCTCCATTACTGTCGCGGTTCGGTACGCGCTGGCAATTGATCTGTTCCGCGAGAGGAAGACCGCGCAGGCGGCGCTTATGCGCCGACAATCGGTTTATTCCCAGCGCAGGGAGCGCATGGGGTCTACTGCCGCTGCCCTGCGGGCCGGCAGCCACGATGCAAGCAGACCGGCGACGAGCAAGGCGGCGCATGCAGCGATGAACGTCGGAGGGTCGGTCGGCTTGACGTCGTAGAGCAGAGATCCGATATAGCGGGTCAACGCTAACGCGAGGGCGAGGCCAACCGCGATGCCCGCCAGCATCAACCCCAGACCGTGCCGAAGCACGTCCCGGACCAGGCGCGATGAGTCCGCGCCGAGGGCCATGCGAATTCCGATTTCGCGCGTCTGTTGCGTCACTACATAGGCGAGCACGCCGTACAGCCCGATGATGGCCAGCAGGAGGGCAATCGTCGCGAAGATGCCCAGCAGCATCGATTCCAGCCGCGGCCGCGCCACCGATTCCGACACCACGTCCTCCATCGTTTCGACATGCGAGATGGCCTGGTCAGGGTCGACGGCGTGAATCGCGTCCTCTACCGAACGCCCCATGGCCGCCGGCGGCAACGCCGTGCGGACCACCAGCGCACTGAAATACATGGGGGTCTGAGCCTGATCGAGGAAGATGGTCGGATTTGGCGCGACTGTCAATTCCGTTTGGCGGGCATTGGCGGTGACGCCAACGATCACCCCTTCCCGAACATTCCAGCAAAGGTTGAGGCGTTTTCCGATGGGGTTTTCATTCGGATAGAACCGCCTTGCAAACGCCTCATTCACGACAATGCCCGGCTCCACGGCGGTGGTGTCGTGTTGGTCAAAGTCGCGTCCGCCAAGCAGGGGGATGCGCATCACCGAGAAGTAGCGCGGGCTGACGATGAGGAAATCGGAGGTCGGAGCGGTGCCCGGCGCAGGCTCCGGACGGTCGGTCCGTGAAAAGCAGGAGCCGGACACGCCGCCCGTCATGGGCAGAATATGAACCGTGCTGGCCGCCTCCACACCGGGCAGAGCTCGCACGCGGGCAAGGATATCCTCCCCGTACCGCGCGCGCTTTCCGTCATCGTGATAACGCGCGGGCGCAAAGAACATGCGCATGGTGAGGATGTGATCAATGTGGAAACCCCGGTCCACGCCGGTCTGGTTCACGAAGCTGCGCGCCAGCAGCACGGCGCCCGCCAGCAGCACCAGCGAGAGCGCTACCTCGGAAACCACCAGAAGGCCGCGAACCCGGCGAGCTCCGCGCGCGGTGTTCCGCAGGCCGCCCTGTTTCAGCGCGTCGTCGGGCCCGGCGCGTGAGAAGGTGAGCGCGGGCGCAAGACCAAAGAGGAACGTGGTGGCGATGCACAGAACCAGGCTGAACATGAGCACTCGCGCGTCCACGTGCACGCCATCGATCCGGGGCAACGCCAGGGCGGGCAAGGAGGCGACAATGCCGCGCAGGCCGATGAAAGCCAATCCAACACCGAGCGCTGCGCCCGCCAACGCCAGCAGAAAACTTTCCGCCAGAAGCTGCCCGACGATGCGGAGCCGGCTGGCTCCCAGCGCCACGCGCACCGCGATTTCACGCTGCCGCCCCGCGCCGCGCATGAGCAGGAGATTGCCCACATTTCCCGCGGCGATGAGCAGAACGAAAGTTACCGCGCCGAACAGCAGCAGCAGCGCTGTGCTGATTCTGCCGGTGGTCTGGTCATAAATGGAGAGTACATTGGTGGTCCAGTCAAGGCTCAGAGCTGGCCGTTCGCGCGAGATCTCGCGAGCCACGGCGTTCAGGTCTCCGTGCGCCTCGGGGATGGTCACACCCGGCTTGAGCTTCGCGATGACGCTGAGAAAGCGGCCTTCATCCGCTCCGCCTCCTGACGCGATCTGCACCGGAACCCAGATCTCCGCGTGCTGGAAGGGCAGGTCGAACGTCTCCGGCATCACTCCGATTACCTTGTACGGCTCGTCGTGCAGTTGCACGGACCGGCCCAGCAGGGACTGGTCTCCTCCGAACTGTTGCCGCCACAAGCCATAGCTGAGGACGACCACAGGCGGTCCGTCCGGAACGTCCTCGGCGGCGGTGAACACTCTGCCCATCAGCGGCGCAACACCGAGCACACGGAAGAAATCGGCCGACACCTGCAGCGCGTCCACCTCGCGGGGCTGGCCGTATCCGCTTAGCCCCATGGGGAACGGGGCGATGGCGGCCATGGCCTCGAATGAGTGTGCACGCTCCCGCCATTCCATAAAGTTAATCGGGCTTACGGGATTCTGGCCGGCAACCGGACCCGCCGCCGCGGCCTGAAGCCGTTTCGAGGGAACCTCCCACAGCATCACGATGCGATCCGGCTGCGGGAACGGCAGCGGCCGCAACATCACCGCGTTGATGAGGCTGAAAATGGCCGCGTTCGCGCCGATGCCCAGCGCCAGAGTGGCGACCGCCACCGCGGTGAACAGGGGATTCTTCCGCAAGGCGCGCGCCGCGATGCGCAGATCGCGCAGTGCGTTTTCGATCACCGCGTAGCTCCACACCTGGCGGCTTTCCTCGAGCAGGAAAGTGGGGTTTCCAAACTGGGCCCGGGCGGCGCTCAACGCATCGCCCCGATTCATTCCGGCGTCCATCAGTTCGCCGGCTCGCTCCTCGATGTGCGCGCGGATTTCGCCGGCCAGTTCGGAATCCAGCCTGCGGCGATGGAAGAGCCGGCGGAACCGCCTCATGACTCGTTGGGCCTCAGCACCCGGGTGATGCCAGCCAGCATCCGGTCGAAGCTGGACAATTCCCGCTGCAGTTGTTTCCGCCCCGCCGGGGTGATCTTGTAGTTGCGAACCTTGCGATTGGTGGCCGAAATGCCCCATTCGGCGTCCACCCAGCCCTCCCGCAGCAGCCGCTGGAGCGCGGGATAGAGGGTGCCTTCCTCGATGATCAACAGCTCATCGGAAGTCTGCCGGATCTGCTGGGCGATGGCGTAGCCGTGCAGCGGCCCGCGCCGCAGGGTCTGCAGAACCATCATCTCCAGCGCTCCCGGGAACAGCTCCCGCCGGTCCTTAGGGTCTTTTGCCACCAAGCATAGTGTATCTAGGCATAGGAGGTCTTGTCAAGACCGATTCCAGCTATGAGATAACCAGCGGCACTCCGGTGAGTCCAAGATGCCGGTCCGTGGACCAGCACATCTTCACGCTCGCCTGCCGCATGAGCACCAGTCCGTGAGCGTCAGCCAGGGTCAATCGCTGATCCAGGAATCGTTGGACGAGCGCGGTTGCGGCCGGAAGTTCGTCCTGCCCGAAGGGCGCCACCCGCATAACCATGAGATCTTTGATGAAGCTCAGGAACTCTACTGCCCGACGCTGGTCGTAGCGGCGCAGGAACCACCCGTGGCCCTCGGCGATGACCAGCGCGGACGTGATGAGTACGGGCGGCTGAGCGAACAGGCGGCGGAAGATCTGGTGATAGCTGTCGGAACGGTCCAGAAAGGCGATCAGCGCGGACGTGTCGACGTAGCCGTCAATCCTTCGCGCCATAAACCACGTCGTCGACGGACTGGCTGGAGCGCGAATCACCGGACTCGACAAAACCGGCATACCGCATCCATGGCTTGCTACCACGAATCGGAAGCCTGGCGCGAACGGCGCGCCGGACAAATTCCGCAATGGAAACGCCCAGTGCCCGAGCTTCCTTGCGGGCCATCTCATACTCCTCTTTTTCAAGGCTGATCTGCGTCCGGATCATGGTGTTATCACTTAGCCACATCAATGATAACACTTTCGGCCGCCCTGGCAGGTCCCCGCTCCGTCACCGTCGCGGTTCGGCAAGCACCTGCGACTTAGCGTCCTGCCAGAGTCCGAGCGCCCGCCGCAGCATGTCCAATGCGTTCTGCACGGCGAAGCCGCGAATGCGCTCGCGGTCACCGGGAAGGCGGAGCCGCCGCGCTTCGATCCCCGCGGGCGTGGCCAGGCCCACGAAAATGGTGCCCACGGGGTTCTCCTCCGTGCCGCCGCCCGGCCCCGCGTATCCGGTAACCGAAAGCGCGTAATCCGCGCCGGTGCACTCTCTGGCTCGCTGGGCCATGGCGCGCGCCACCGCTTCGCTCACGGCGGTGTGCGCCTCGATCAACTCGGCGGGCACTCCCAGCAGCGCGGTCTTCATTTCATCCGTATAGGTCAGGAACCCGCCGCGGAAATAATCAGAGCTGCCCGCTATAGCAGTCAGGCGCCCGCCCAGAAGCCCGCCCGTGCAACTCTCGGCTATGCTCAGCGTCTGGCCGCGCTCGCGCAGGGCGTGCCCAATTACCACCTCCAGCGGATCGCCATTGCGCGAATACACCTTGTCGCCCAGCAGCGGAAGAATCTGGCTGGCCACTTCGTCCAGCAGGCGCTCTGCCTCGGCTTCGGTGTCCGACTGCGCGCGCAGGTGGATCTGGATATCGCCGCTGCTGGCCAGGATGGTGGTCACCGGGTTGGCATACTTCGTGTAGACCGGGGCGATGGTCTGGTCCAGATCGCCTTCGCCGATGCCCGTCGCGCGGAAGAAACGAGTACGAATCACCTTAGCGGGAAACTTTGCGCGCAGCCGGGGAATGCACTCCTCGCTGAACAGCGGCATCAACTCGCGGGGCGGCCCGGGCAGCAGCGCCACCACCGTGGTCCCGGTGTCCAGCCAGAGGCCGGGCGCCGTTCCGCGCGGATTCGCCAGCACCTCCGCGCCCGCAATCACGAACGCCTGGCGTTTGTTCACCTCCGCCATTTTGCGGCCGAAGCTGCGGAAGCGGGCGCGGATGGCGTCGCAGACTTCTTCGCTGAAGGTGAGTTCGCGGCCCAGCGCGGCGGCCACGGCATCTCGAGTGACGTCATCTTCCGTGGGGCCGAGCCCGCCCGACAGAATGACGATGCCGGAGCGGCCCATGGCGCCCCGCACCGAGTCCGCCAGGCGCGCGCGGTCGTCGCCGACGACGATCTTCCTCACCACCTCGATGCCAATTCCGTTCAGCTCCGACGTTAGAAACAAGGAGTTGGTGTCGATCTTGTCCCCGGTGAGCAGTTCGGAACCGACGGCGATAATCTCCGCTTCAGGCATCCGGAGACAGATCAGACCAGCGGCCTGCCCTGAAGACCGGCGTCCACGCGAAACAGCGCGTTGGTGGTGGTAACGGCAATGGATTTCGAGGGCATGAAAGCCAGACCCACAATACCGGGGCCGGAGAGAAACAACTCTACCTCGCGGTCCGGACTGAAGCGCACAATGCCGCGCCGGCCGCCATGAGACGCGGCGACGTACAGATTCCCGTCCACGTCGAAAGCCAGCCCTTGCGGACGGCCCAGGCCGCGATAGAACACCTCCACGTCACCGGCATGAGAGACGCGGTACACCGAATCGAAGCTCGACGTGGTGGGGCCGGTGACGTACAGGTACCCATCCGGGCCGAATGCGAGATGGTAGGCCGCCAGCGAGGCTTCCAGCGTCGCGAACACATAAATCTGCCGCTCCCGGCTGATCTTGAAGATGGTGCCGCTGCGATCCCCGACATACAGGTTTTCCTCTTCGTCGAAGGCCATGCCGGTGGCCACGCCCATTCCTTCCACGTAGACGGACATCGCGCCGCTCTGTTCCACCTGATAGATGATGCCGTCGTAGCGGCTGGAAATGTAGAGAATACCCGCTCGGTCGAAGGCGAGGCCAGTGGCGTTCATCAGATCGGTGACAAACGGTTGCGCGGAGTGGTTCAGGTCCACCTTGTAGACGGCCACCGGCGTCTTTTGGCCGCGCTGGCCGCTAAAGGTGGCGTAGATATTGCCAGACCGGTCAACGGCGGGGTTAGCCACTGGATGCAGGTTGTCGGCGATCTGAACGCCGATATCGCAGGTCCATGCGTCGCTGGAGCGATTGGCGGCTTCCACCACCAGATCTCCAGCCGCCCCTTCGGGTACGCGCACCACGACGTAGGAATCCGACCCCACCACCACCTGCGCGGGAGCGTCGCCGATGGTGACGCGCGGGCGATCCGATCCGACCGACAAAGCCTTGCCGCGGATCTGGAACTCGCCTCCGGCGATGGCCGCCGGTGGCGTGACCCGTGCAATTTGCGGACGCCCGTTGAGGTCTTTTTTCGCTGCCATATTCAATAAAGATTGAAACACCCTGCCACGAATAACACAAGCGCGCCATATACGCCGGCCATGACGTCGTCGGCCATGATGCCGCTGCCCGCCGGCAGACGCTCCAGGCGGCGCGCCGGAAAGGGCTTCCAGATATCAAAAATCCGGAAGAGAACCAGCGCGAGAATCCAGCTCTTCCAGTTCAGCGCGACGGCTCCGGCCAGCGTGAGCCACTGGCCGGCGACCTCATCCACCACCACGATGGACGGGTCCGTCGTGCCGGCCTCCCTTTCCACGACGGTGGCCGCCCAAACACCCAAAGGAGTGATCGCGCTGGCCCAGAGCAGGAACCACCGCGGCCCGAAGCCGCCGAAGTGTACGGCGATCCACGCGATGACGAGTGCGGCGAGCGAGCCGGCCGTGCCCGGGCCCCACGGCCAATAACCACAACCGAACCAGGTGGCGATGGTGAAGGCGAGCCGCTTCACGGCTGCTCAGATTCTTCCGGGTCTTCGCTGGTCACCGGAGAGCCCGGGATTACGTACTTGCCCGAAGCCCAGTTGCCCAGATCGATCAGCTTGCATCGTTCGCTGCAAAAGGGCAGGAATGGGGTGGAAATGGCGACTTCCTTTCTGCAGATCGGACATTGCATACGCGATACTCCGCTTCTTCACGAACATGTGCCGCCGCGCCCGAGAGGCTTCGCAGCCGGGCTACCACGTGGGGCAGGGCCATGCCCTGCCTGCCGATTGGCAGGGCGGATTTCAACCCGCCTGCGGCGCCGATTGAAAATCGGCGGCAGGGCATGGCCCCACTCGTCACCAGGCAGAAACTCAACGGGCCATGGGCGCCGTTTGCGGCCGCGGCGCAGCCAGAATGCGAAACGGGCTGGCCGGCGAAAGAACAACGGCAGGCTCGTCGACGCCTGCGTCGATCAGTTCGCCCACCAGGTCGTAGTCGTGCGCCTCGGTAATCTTCATGCGACGCATCTCGCCCGGCCGCGGGGGAGCGTCTCCAAAATCGTTGATCAGACAGACGCCGTCGATCTCGGGCGCCTGCGTGGGCAGCCGCGCCTCCCACAACAAATCGGTTTCCCGAGACGGCCCTTCCACCAGCGCATCGTACTCGGCACCCACCAGCGCGCGGTTACGGGCTTTCGAAATACGACGCTGCAGCGCCATTAACCGGCGCTTCCGGTTGTAGATGGTGCGCGCTTCCACTTTGCCGTCCAGTTGATAGCTCCCGCTGGTATCTTCATCGGAATAGGAGAAAACGCCCAGGCGGTCGAACCGGGCGGCCTTCACGAAATCGCAGAGAGTTTCGAAATCCGCGTCGCTCTCGCCCGGAAAGCCCACGATCATGCTGGTGCGAATGGCCACGCCGGGAATCGTCTCCCGTATGCGTTCGATGAGCCGCAGGAAAATGTCGCCGCTGGCCCCGCGTTTCATGCGCTTGAGCACCGCCGCGCTGGCGTGCTGCAGCGGCATATCGATGTACTTGACGAGGTCGTCGTATTCGGCGATGGTGTCCAGCAGTCTCTGGGTCACCTTGTTCGGGTAGCAGTACAGGAAGCGCACCCACTTCGACTGGCGCGTTTCGATCCGTGCGAGCCTTCCCAGCAGATGCGCCAGACCGTCCTTCAGACCGAAGTCCTCGCCGTAACAGGTGGTGTCCTGGCCAATCAGATTGATCTCGCGAACGCCCTGCGCGAACAGGCGCGTTGCCTCCGCTACCACGGATTCGAAACGGCGGCTGCGGAACGCTCCGCGGTACTGCGGGATCACGCAGAATGAGCACGGGTGATCGCAGCCCTCGGCGATTTTGATGTAGGCGTAGTGGCGGGGCGTCGCCAGCACCCGGGGTGTGAGGTCGTGGTAGAGGTACGGTTCGGTTGCGCCTGGCCCGCTTTCGCCTCCTTCGCAAAGCCCCACCACGCGATCGAGCTCATTGGTGCCGATAATCGCGTCCACCTCGGGCATGTCCTTGCGAATGTCCCCGCGATATCGCTCCACCAGGCATCCGGCCACAATCAGCTTCTTCGCGCGTCCGGTTCTCTTGTACTCAGCCATCTCCAGAATCGTGTCCACGGATTCCTGCTTGGCCGGGTCTATGAAGCTGCAGGTGTTGACTACGATGACGTCGGCGTCCTCGGGGTGCGGCGTGAGCTCATGCCCGCGCTCCACGAGCTGGCCCATCATGACTTCACTGTCGACAAGATTCTTGGGACAGCCGAGGCTAACAAAACCGACTTTCACGTGTGTTGATTCCGCGCAGGGAGTGCTCTTATGAGGGTAACATGCGCCCACGACGCCCTCACTGCGGCGAGGTGACCTGAAAATCGGCGCGCAGGAACTGCCAGTCGGGCAGCTCGTAGACCCGTAGTTTCGTGGGCACGATGACCGAGACATCTTTAACGTCGCCGGGTCCGACGCCCTGCACCGGGGCGGTGAATGTGAACAGGGGCGGGTCCCCGGACGCGGCCGTGCTGGCGCGCACGTTCACGCTCAGCGTGATATCGCCCAGATCGGCGTCGGAGTGGTTGATCAGCGCGAAGCGAATCTGGACCTTTCCGGGGCCCTTCTCATCCAGACGAAAGCCGGCCAGCTCCAGGTATTTCGCCACGGAGTTGGTGTTCGGAGCAGCCGACGAAGCAGCCGAAGAGGCAGGCGTGGCCGCCTTGTTCATCTCCGGGGGCGTAGACGAACAGCCCGCCAACCAGACCACGGCAATCACAAATCCCAGGATTCTCCCCATGAATCGAGGGTACACGATTCATGTGGTGGGGAAGCCGATGGCGCGCGTCGCGGATTCAGGAGGACGCTTCAAACCCTTGCTCTCCTCCGCCAGGGTATTGATTACCGAAGCGTGGAACTGCTGGGTGGATTCGAGCTGGTCCATGCGCACGGCCAGGTTTTCGTGGCTCGACAATATCTCGCGCATGCGGATAAAGGTTCGGATGATCAGGATGTTCATCTGGACCGCGCGCGGGCTGCTCAAAACGGATGAAAGCATGCCCACGCCGTGCTCAGTGAACACGAGGGGCAAATAACGTCGGCCGCCACGGCCGTTTGAGGTCACAGATTGTGACCTCAAAGAATCGGATTCATCCGGGGTGAGCTGGAACGTGAAATCCGCCGGAAAACGCTCGGAATTGCGTTTGACGGCCTGGTTAAGCGCTTTGGTTGCAACCTGATACAGCCCAGCCAGATCCGAGTCCACCATCACTTTCCGGCCGCGAATGAAGTAGATGCGCCGCTCAATCAGTTCCTCGGGAACCAGAATCTCGTTCATTGTGGCGGAAGGCATATCGAAAACTGTTAGTGGCCAGGCCCGCCAGTTCCTCTTCACTAAACCCGAACTTCGCCGCGGCGATCTCATACTCCTGGGTGATGGTGGTGCCAAACAGCGCGGGGTCGTCGGAATCGAGGACAATCGGCACACCGGCGTCGAACAACCGGCGCAGTGGATGGACATCCAGGGACTCGACCGCCCCGGTGCACACGTTGCTGGTCGGGCAGACTTCCAGAGGAATGTTGCGCTGGCGGAGATCGGCCATCAGCGCGGGGTCGGCCGCCGCCGAAATTCCGTGTCCGATTCGTTCCGCGCCAATCGCCAGCGCCGCGCGGACCGATTCCGGACCCACGGTCTCACCGGCATGACAGGTCAGGTGAAGGCCGTTCTCGCGGCAAAACCGGTAGACGTCCGCGAACCACTCGGCGGGGCCGCGCGCTTCATCGCCGCCGATGCCGAACGCCACCACGCCGTTGTCGCGCCGCTCCACCGCGAACCGGGCCACCTGCATGGCGGCGTCCGCGCCGAACTGCCGGGTGGCGTCGGGGATCCAGAAGGCGGGAAACGGACCTCGCTGGCTCTCCGCCCAGATGGCGTCGTAGATGCGGCCTAAATCCTGGCCTTTCCACAGAATCACTCCGGCGGAAAGCGTGATTTCCGCGTAGCAGACACCCTCCGAGGCGAGTCTCCGCAGCAGATGACGAGTGGCCAGCGCGTAGTGTTCCGGCTCCGTCAGCTTCCGCGTAAGCCAGATATAGGATTCGATGAACCGCGCGAATGAGCCCTCCGGCATGTTCGCGCGGATCTCCTCGCTCGTGAGCCACGGATCGATCTCCATGAGCGTCTCCGGCCAGATGGCGCCCTCCAGATGCACGTGCAGGGACGCTTTGGGGAGTTCCGCGGAGACGGTAGCCATTCCCTGCCATAATAACCACGATGACGCCTGGCGAGATGGAAGCGATTGTCGGTGGATGGCACGGCGATGCCTTTGGCCTGCTGGGCCCTCATCGCGCCGAAGACGGAGGTTGGGACGTGCGCGCGTTCCTGCCGCAGGCTTCCGACGCGCAGATCCACGTGGATGGGCAGGTCGTTCCCATGGAAAAGGTGGACCCGCAAGGTCTCTTCCAGGGCCGGCTTGCCAACGAGCCCGGACACTATCGCCTGCAGGTGAAGCTGTGGAGCGGCGGCGAGGTGGAATTGGAAGACCCATATCGCTTCCCTCCGCTGCTTTCGGAATTCGACCTGCACCTGAACACCGAAGGCACGAATTCAGAGATCTGGCAAAGCCTGGGCGCTCATCTGGTGGAGGTGGATGGCATCCCCGGCGCGCGCTTTGCGGTGTGGGCGCCGAACGCGCTGGTGGTGGGCGTTGTGGGCGATTTCAACGAATGGGATACCCGCCGCCACCCCATGCGCATGCGCGATGGCGGAGTCTGGGAGATCTTCCTTCCGCATATCGGGCCGGGGACGCACTACAAGTACTCGGTGCGGTCGCGCTTCTTCGGCTATCACCAGCTCAAGGCGGACCCGTGCGGCTTTGCCTGCGAGGAGCCGCCGAAATCGGCCTCTATCGTCGCGGACATGACGGCGTATCGCTGGGAGGACCAGCAATGGATGGAAGAGCGGGGCCGCACGGACTGGTTGAAGCGGCCGTTTTCCGTTTACGAGGTTCACCTCGGGTCTTTCCTGCGTGGGCCACGGAACGAAGTGCTCAGTTACCGGGAACTCGCCGTCAAGCTGGTGACTTATGTAAAAGACCTGGGCTACACGCACATCGAGTTGTTGCCCATCATGGAGCATCCGTACTCGGGCTCGTGGGGATACCAAGTCACCGGGTATTTCACGCCCACGGCGCGCTTTGGTCCGCCCGAAGACTTCATGTACTTCGTGGACCGCTGCCATCAGGAAGGCATCGGCGTTATCGTCGACTGGGTTCCCGCGCATTTCCCCAAGGACGCGCACGGTCTCGCCTTTTTCGACGGAACCGCGCTCTACGAGCACGCCGATCCGCGCAAGGGCGAACACAAGGAATGGGGCACGCTGGTGTTCAATTACGGGCGCAACGAGGTTCGCTCATTCCTGGTTTCCAACGCGATGTTCTGGCTGAAGGAGTATCACATTGACGGCCTGCGGGTGGACGCGGTGGCGTCCATGCTGTATCTGGACTATTCGCGAAAGGACGGCGAGTGGCTCCCCAACCAGTACGGAGGCAACGAGAACCTGGAAGCGATCAGTTTTCTGCGGCGCTTCAACGAGCTGTCGCACACGGTACCGGGCGCGGTGACGATTGCCGAGGAATCGACGGCATTCACCGGCGTGTCCAAGCCCGTGTACATGAACGGCCTTGGATTCACCATGAAGTGGAACATGGGCTGGATGCACGACATGCTCAGCTACTTCTCCAACGACCCCATTTTCCGCCGGTACCACCACAACAACATCACCTTCAGCATGCTGTATGCCTTCACCGAGAACTTCGTGCTGCCCATCTCCCATGACGAGGTGGTGCACGGCAAGGGCGCGCTGCTGGCGAAGATGCCCGGCGACGTCTGGCAGAAGTTCGCCAACGTGCGCGCGTTTCTCACCTACATGTACGCGCACCCCGGGAAGAAACTGCTGTTCATGGGTTGCGAGATCGGGCAATGGAACGAATGGAATCACGACCGCAGCGTGGAGTGGGACCTGCTTCAATTCGAGCCGCACCGCAAGCTGCAGAACTTCGTGCGCGACCTGAATCACCTGTATCGCGCGCACCCGGCCCTCTATGAAGTGGATTTCCAATGGCAGGGATTTGAGTGGGTGGACTTCCACGATGTGGACCACTCGGTGATCAGCTTCCTGCGGCGGCCGCAGAAAGGCATGCCTTTCCTGCTGGTGGTGTGCAACTTCACGCCGGAGCCGCACCAGAAATATCGCGTGGGCGTGCCGGACCCGGGCTGGTACCGCGAGATCTTCAACTCCGACGCGGAGATGTACGGCGGGTCAAACATGGGCAACGGCGGCGGCGCACAGACGCAGCCGGTGGCTTTCAACAACCACTACCACAGCCTGGAGATTACGCTGCCGCCGCTGGCGGTGGTGGTGTTCGCTTCGCCGGGATCGTAGGCGCAACTCGGCGGGGCACGGCCCTGCCCCACGGTCATCGGTGTCCTCTGAGCGGGGGCGCGGCCACTGCCCAGATTGTTCTTACCAGGATGCCGATGTCGCTCGTGAAGGAGCGGGTTCGCACGTACTCCTGCGCGAGGGCGAGCTTGTCGGGCAGGATGTGCCGGGTGTACTCAGCTTCCGGATCCTCGGCGGCGGCGAGCACGCGGTCCTCGTAGCGGAAGCAGATGGAGGCCGTGTCGGTGATGCCGGGCCGCAACTCGAGAACCGGAACATAGCGCTCGCGAAACATCTGCACGTAGCGGGGCATCTCGGGACGCGGGCCCACCAGACTCATGTCCCCGCGCAGGACGTTCCAAAGCTGGGGCAACTCGTCGATCTTGCTGGCGCGCAGAAAGCGGCCGGCGCGCGTGATCCGCGGGTCACCGGGAACCGTGATGCACGGCCCGGAGTTGTCTTGCGCCATGGTCCGGAATTTCCAGATCCGGAACGGGCGAAAGCGCCACCCTATCCGCTCCTGCCCGAACAGGACCGGCCAACCGGAATCGATCGCGACAAGAATCGCCGCCGCCAGCAGGAGGGGTGACAGGATCAGCAGCGCGGCGGCGCTGACTACGACATCGAAGGCGCGCTTCAGGAGCATATTTTCTGGACCGCTGCGATCACCCGGGCCACTTCGGCTTCCTCCAGCCTGGAGGAAAGGGGAAGCGACACCAGACGGGGGTATTCGTCGAGCGCCCGGCGGCACGGATCGCGCAGTTCCAGCCGATCCCGGTAATACGAGAACATTGGGACAGGCTTGAAATGGACGCTGCAAGACACGCCCCGACGCCGCATTTCCGCGATGAACCGCGAACGGTCCACGCGGAGCCGGTTCAGATTCAGCCGCAGTATGTAGAGCTGCCAGGCGTGCGTGGACGCGGCCGAATGGGGGGGCAGTTCCAGCTCGGGCATTTCCGCGAACGCCGCGTTGTAGGCACGCGCGATTTCGGCCCGCCGCCGGTTCATTTCATCGAGCCGGGCGAGCTGGACCAGACCGATGGCGGCCATGAGATCGCTCATGTTGTATTTGAAGCCGCACTCGACGACATCGTATTCCCAGGCGTCCTTCATGCCCTGACGCTGCCAGGCGTCGTGACTGATTCCGTGAAGAGACAGGACCCGCATGCGCTCGCGCAAGGCCGCGTCACGGCAGGTGACCATGCCGCCTTCGCCAGTGCTCAGGTTTTTCGTCGCATAGAAGCTGAAGGCTACCGCTTCCGACTCCCCGGCGCCCACGCGCACCGTACGATGGGAGGCGCCAGCGGCGTGCGCCGCGTCTTCCACCACGAAAAGGCCGTGCTCCGATGCCAGGCGGCCGATGGCGTCCATGTCGCAGGGGAGACCGGCCAGGTGCACTGGAAGCAGGGCCCGGGAACGCGGAGTGATGGCGCGGCGAATGGCCTCGGGCGAGATGTTGAGGTCGCCGCCGATGTCGGCAAGAACGGGCGTTGCTCCGGTGAGCAGAATGGCGTTGATGGTGGCGCAGAATGTCAGTGGCGTGGTGATGACTTCGTCGCCGGGCCCAATTCCCAGAGCGGCGAGGGCCAGATGCAGGGCCGCGCTGCCGGAATTTACCGCCAGGGCGCAGGGCGCGCCGGTGTACTCGCAAAAAGCCCGCTCGAAAGCCACGGTGCGCGCGCCGGTGGTGGTCCAGGCGGATGCCAGCGCCGCTGCCAGGGCGGCGATTTCGGCGTCGCCATAGTCGGGCCGGGCGAATTCGACAAAGCCTTCGCTCAAGGACGCCCTTTCGCAATCCAGCAGAGAACGTGCGTGCGCAGCAGAGGGATGGCGTTCAAGACGCGATAGAGCGAGGGATGCAGGCGCACGGCGGCGCGCGCCAATGGAGGCGCCAGAGTGATCCGGCGGCAATGCAGAACACCGTCCGGGAACAGCGCGCGGATGGCCTTCACGGGGACGCCGGTTACGTCGCGGTTCCGTGGATTGTCGAAGCAGAAGTCATACCAGAGCACGCCGCCTCCGGGCTTCACCAGACTCCACGCAAGGCGGGCCAGGCTTTCCTGGTACGCCTTGTCCAGCAAAGACGAGAAGACAGTGAACAGCATGACCACGTCAAACGCGGCGGGTTCGGAGGCCATCGCGAGGGCGTCGCCGGGGATCAGGCGCACGCTCGCGGGGAGGCGCCGTTTCGCCTCCGCCAGGCGGTCCTCCTGCAGTTCCACGCCGGTGAGATTCGCTGGCTGGAAACCGATTCGTATGAGATGGAGGAGGTTGCCGCCGGTCCCGCAGCCGATCTCCAGAACGCATGCCGTTGCGGGATGGATGCCGGTTTCGCGCAGCCAGCGGAGAACGGCGCGCTCGCGCTCCTGGAGAAACAGGGGCAGCGCGGGATCGGTCCGTTCAACGGCGGCTCGCCGCGCGTAGCGTGCCCGCACGGCCTCGGCTTCCGTCATCGGGGACCCCATACTGTGATCGTTCGGCCGCAGGATGCAATCCCTTCCCCCCGGAGCACGCGGAAGGCAGGGCATGGCCCTGCCCCACAGTAGGAGACTACTTCGGCAGGTAGAAAGCTGTCCGCCTTTGGCGAACCTTGCTCGCGGTTCGGGAACCCGGCCGCCGCAGGGCGGACGCGTCGGCCGAAACCAACGTCGGCGAGATGTCATAGGCAACATCGATCGCGGTCGCGGACGCTCCAGTAAACTGAAGCACCTCAACCGACGATTCTTCGCCCGCCGTGCCCCCGTCAAAGAGCACTTTGAAGACACCCGACGGCAACTTCGTCGTGACTACCTGCGACAAAAGTGCCCCATATGTTCCCCCCTGGCCGGTTGTTGACGAGTACGGCGGAATCGAAGGCGTGGTACCGGTTCCGACGAGGTTTCCACTGCCGTCGTAGACATAAATCGTGAATTCAGTGGCTGTCTCGCCCTGATTGTAAATCACAAAGGACACCCGGTGCGAGCCACCGTCATCAATGCCCTCCGCTGAATATGTGGGCCACAGCGAATTGTCCCAGGCGAGAGGAACGCTGAGCGACCACGGAATGCTGGGCAACGCTGAATAGAGCAACTGCGCCGAAACATATTCGCAGGTCGTCTCATCGGGACAGTAAAATTCAGCGTAGACAGAGCCGGTCTCGGTGACGTTGTAGCTGGGAGCATTGCTGGTGGCGCCGAGCAGATCGACCTCCAGGGGCTGGTTCGCATACAAGGGAACCGTTACTTCATTGCCGGAGGTGACTGCTCCGCCCGGTCCCAGCGTAGTGTCCACGCTCAGGTTATTTCCGTTTACGTCGTAGTAAAAAATGTCAGCTTCGACAGGGGCCGACAGAGGCGCAGCCGCGCGGATCGCGCTGCTCCATGTGTTACTGGGCGGTCCGCCCGCGGCGAACCAAACGAACGTCCCGGCCACGTAGCAGGAATAACCCAGGATTGTCGTTCCCGCCGAGTTGTAGATCGTAACGGTACCCTCAACGTCGGAGCAGTCCGGGGCGGGATTGGTGTAAAACACCTGGCCGTGCAGCGTAACTGCGACCAGAGCAGTCAATCCAAAAAGCTGAAGTGATCTCATAAGCACAAATTGGTTCCTCCTGGTGATTCAAGCAACGGCCTCACCATGGCTCTAGTGTAAGACGTACACGGGCGCAATTGGGGAAACATCTTTTTTCGGCGGGCCCTATCCGCTGGCTCTCTCCGCCACCAGCATGGACTGCAGAATCTGATCGGAAACTTCCTTCACAGCCAGGGGCGAGTGGGAGAGGAACAACGTGTTGGTTTTGTCGCTCTCGCCAATCGACTTCAGCGTGTCGAAATACTGGGTGACCATGACCAGCTGCATGACTTCCTTCGCGGACGCCCCCTCCACCACCTTCTGGAATTGTTCGATGGAGACCTGCAGCCCTTCGATGATGGCCTTCCTTTGATTGGCGATGCCCTGCCCTTGCAAAGCCTTGCTTTCCGCTTCGGCCTCTGCCTTCTTTACGACCAGGATTTTCTCGGCCTCGCCCCGGGCGTTGGCGGCCACCTGTTCACGCTGGGCGGCGTTGATATCGTTCATGGCGGACTTGACCTTGGCGTCGGGAACGATGTCGGTGACCAGCACGTTGACGATTTCGTATCCGAAGGTGGCCATGTCCGCGTCCAGCTCTTGCTTCACCGCCGCGGCGATGCTGGACTGGGTGGCGAAGACCTCGTCCAGGGTCATTCCGGGAACATGGCCGAGGATCACCTGCTCGACGTAGGATTTGATCTGGGCTACCGGATCGGACAGCTTGTAATACGCATCGTAGACCTTCTCCGGGCGAACGCGGTTCTGCACGGAAATGGGGATGGTGACGAAGACGTTGTCCTTGGTCTTGGTTTCCATGGTCAGGGTGATCTGATTCACTCGCAGACTGACCATGCCGGCCACGGTATCAAAGAACGGCCGCTTCCAGTTCAAGCCGGGCTCGGCGACGCGGAGGAACTTGCCGAAACGGGTGATCACGGCAACTTCGGCCGTGCGCACGGTGAAAAAGCTTCCCAGAATCAGGAAGAGGAAAACTAAGGCCAGTATCCCGAGGGGAATCCAGATCAGTGAGTCCATTTTGGTTTACTCCGGTGCTGTGGTTGCCTTGAGCAAGCCGATTATACCGGATTGGGAGACTGATCCACCGCGCGGCTGTAATACGGCAGATCTAATCAGCATGCCGTACAGTGCTACCATGTTTTTATGGAGACTTACACGTCTCGACTGGAGAAATCCGGCCGAATCTTGATTCCTGCCGCAATCCGCCGCCGGCTCGGCCTTCGAGAGGGCTCCGAGGTGATCGTGCGCGTTGAAGAGTCCGGCCGCCTGCAGGTAACATCAAGGGCACAGGCGCTGGCGCGGGTACAGAGTGAGCTGCGGAAATACATCCGGCGGGATCGGGCGCTTGCCGACGAACTGATCGCCGAACGCCGCGCCGAAGCCGAGCGGGAGAACTCGCGTTGACGGAGACGGCGTTTGTTCTGGATGCCTCGGCGTTGTTGGCGATGCTGCAAAGCGAGCCTGGCAACGCCCGGGTCCTGGAGATTCTGGACCACTGCGCCATGCATACCGTCAACCTTGCGGAGGTGATCGGGAAGCTGGTGCGCTGCGGCTTGCCGCTGGAACGCGCCGAGGCCTTGCTGGGCGAGTTGCACCTCAGAATGGAACCGCGCCTGGATGAAGCCGGGAAATGCGGAGGGCTCCTGGGTACGCGCCGCGATCTTGGATTATCGCTCGGCGATTGCGTCTGCCTCACCACCGCGGCCTGCGCGGGCGCCGTTGCTGTTACGGCAGACCGCCAGTGGAAGGAACTCGACGGCTACGAACTCGGCGAGGCGCGGATTCGGGTGGAAGTGTTGCGGTGAAGCCCTTTATCTCGCGCCGCAGACGTTCCGTTGTGGCCCTTACGTCGATCATTGTGGCCGTTTTCAGGAGTACCTCCCTCTCAAGTTTGGCTACAACGCCGAGGTTTGCGTGCCGTCCACTTTCTGGCCGCTCACGAGCGAGGAGAATAGCGAGAAGTTGTAGCCGGGCTCCTGGAAGCTTACCGCGCGGCCCAGCGCTGTAAAGATGATGCGAAGGCGGAAGAGCAGGCCCGCGAAGAAGCCCTCGTGTTTGGCGACGAAGGCGGCCGCGCCTACGCCGCAATCGGACGCCAGGGCCGCGCGCACCGATTTTGGGCGATCCGCCGCGGCTTCCTCCGCCTCATGCCGGATGGCCTTCACCTGCGGCAGCACCACAATCTTCTTCGCCCCGCGGCGGATTTGCCAGCAGACTTCGGCGTCGGCCCAGCTTTCGCCGAAGCGCTCGTCCAGATAATTGAGGCCACGCACGAAATATTTCGTCACCATAAACGCTTCGAAGCGCGCGTATTCCACCGTTGCGGTTTCGGCCGACGGGTCTACCGCTTCGGGCTCCAGGCCATCTCCGGTGGCCCATACGCCATACAGCGCCGCGCGGGTGGGAAGACGGAAAAACACGGGCTCAGGGTTGCCCCCGGCATCCACCACCAAGGGGCACGCGGCACCCAGGGTTTCCGGTTCGGCCTCCATCCGCGCCACCAGCGCGTTGACCAGCGGCGGGGTCACTTCGACTTCGGGAGACAGATACAACAGCAAATCCGCGTGGGCCGTGCGCGAAGCGATGTTCAGCGCTTTCGTGCGGCCGAAGTATTTCGGCAGGCGCAGGAACGTCACTTCCGGAAATTCCGGCTCCACTTCGGGCGTGTCATCGAACGATCCGTTGTCCATGACGATGATCTCGATGGACTGCCGCTCCACCGATGTTTCCAGCGCTTTCAGGCACCGCCGCAGCGCGGGCGCCTGATTGTAAGCGGAAATGATCACAGTCACGCGCGGCCCCGCGGGCGTCTCATCCACAACCTCCGGCTCGACCGCGGGGACCGACTCGGCCACCAGCGTACGGCCCGACGGGGGCACCCGCTTCCGTTGCATTGCCATCCAGAACCTCCCGGGCTCAGGCGCTCACGCGCGCCCGTCCCAATGTCTTGATCAGCGCGGAGATGTCCTCCGGCGTGGTGCGGTAGTTGGTGATGCAGGCCCGCAATACCGTTTTCGACCCGGCCAGTACGGTGGTGGAGATCCAGGCCTCGCCCGAACCGACCACGCGCATGGCGATCTGGTGCGGATCCGCGCCGGCCGGATCCGTGAAACAGACCACCGGCAGCGGCGACTCGTTTTCAATCCTCCAGCCGGCCTGCGCCAGGGTGGTGCGCAGCAGATCTCCCATGGCCGTCTGGTGGCGCAGCGCGTTTGCATAGCCCTGCTCGCCGGCTACGGCCAGCGACAGGAAAACCTTGAGCCCGGTGAACCGGCGCGACCATTGCATGGTGTGCAGGTGCGGGTCCACTACGTCCAGATCGGCGGCTTCGCGGGGCATGTATGACGTGCTGACGCGGAAGGTGCGGTCGAGGATGTCGCGATGGCGGGTCAGATAGATGCCCGCGCCCATGGGCACGCTCAACCATTTGTGGGCGTCGAAGGTGATGGAGTCCGCGTCTTCGATTCCTTCGAGCAGCGGCCGCAACTCCGGCACGAAGGCCGCCCCACCGCCCCACGCCGCGTCGACGTGAAACCAGAGGCCGTACCGGCGCGCGATGTGGGCGCAGTGGCGCAGGGGATCGATGGCTCCGGCGTTGGTGGTGCCCGCGGTGGCCGCCACCAGGAAGGGACGGCAGCCGGCGGCGCGATCTTCGTCGATAGCCTGGGCAAGAGCGTCGGGGCGCATGCGCAGGCCACGGTCCACCGCGATGTGGCGCACCGCGCGAGTTCCCAGGCCGCACATCCGCGCCGCTTTCAATAAAGAATGATGGCTCTCCGCCGAGACGTAGAGCAGCGGCTGGCCGGCGATGGCCTGGGCGCCGCCTTCGGCATACTCGGGGAACGCCTGGGTCAGCGCGGTGAGCAGGGCGGTGTGATTCGCTTCCATGCCGCCGGAACAGAATGAGCCGTCGGTGTCCGCGGCGCGGTAGCCGAACCTGGCCCCCAGCGCGCGGATGACGTGCTGTTCCATCTCCACCGCAAGCGGGCTGTGGCTCCAGGCCGCCAGTTGCGGATTGAAGGCCGCCACCAGCGTGTCGGCGGCGATGCCCATGGTGGTGGGCGCCGGGTTGAACAAGCCGAAATATCGCGGATGCGGGGTGTGGGTTTGAAATTCGGTGAGGCCCTGGGTTATGAACTCGATGGCTTCTTCCGGCGCCACGGGCGCGATGAAATCGAAGCGCGCGAGCGACTCGCGCATGCGCTCCACGGCAAGCTCCGGCGTCACCCGCTTGCCAGCCACCTCCGCGGTGTATTTCTCCAACGCTTCGACGACCTGCGCCCACAGCTTGCGGCGAACCTCAGGCGGAGGCAGCAGGGCGCTCCAAGGGTGTTGTTCGCGCGCGGAGTCTGGCATGGACGTCCCGGATGCGGGTGTTCTCACCTTTGTATTGTGGCCAGAGTGTTCTCAGGCTGCAAGGAGACAGCCAGCGGTTTTTCCGTTAGAAGGCGGGAAAACTGCGATGGGTCGCTGCCGGTTTCCACCCATTCGAGCACGGTCTTCTGCGGGCCGGTGCGGATTTCCACGGGAGCGAGCACGTCGAAATCGTCAGGCACGCCGCTCTGCTCCACGGTGCCGGTGACGCGGGTCCCGCGGATGGCGTATTTCAGCCGCAGCACGGGAATGCCGGTGCCGTAGACCCAGGTGTCGAAGAAAGTCTCCAGGGCGGGGTCTTTCGAATCCGGCGGGAGGTAATGGGCGGCCAGACGGCGGAACTGGTCCGTGGAGAGCGTCTGAAAACGGTACTGGCGGCAGAGGTCGGCCAGGAAGTCGCGAAAGCGGTCGTCGCCGAGGCGCACGCGCAACATGTGGATAATCCAGGAGCCTTTCTCATAGGTGATGATGCGCCACGCGTCGGGAAACTGCGAGGAGGACAGCCGCGGGCCCCAGGTGATGGGGCCAGCCGAATCCACCTCGCGCCCGTCGGGCGCTTTGGCGGTGAGGTGGGCGCGGTAGTCCTCGAGGATTTTGTCGAGAGTGTCGCGGCCCTTCGTCTTCTCCAGGTACATGAGCGCGGAATAGTTGGCGAGGGCTTCCATCAGCCAGTCGTCACGATCGGTAGCGGGCGAGACCAGATTCCCCCACCACTGGTGCGCGGTTTCGTGGGCGGCCATCAACTGGGAATAGAAAATTACGTTGTACTCGTCGGCGCGCGCCGCCTGGGGACGCTGCTCGGGATTGAGATACGCCAGCGTGGAAAGATAAATTAGTCCCGGAAATCCCTGCCCGAACGTGCTGGGGATGGGCGAAACGGTGAGCGAGCGGACGGGCGGAGGACCGTATTGCGAGGTCATATATTGGAGCGCCGCGATCACTTCGTTGGCAATTTCCTCCATTCGGGGCGCCGCTACGTTTATTCCCAAAGAATTCGTGTCGTCGGGGGTGTTGGCGCACACCTCAATGCGGAACCCGTCGCGGGAAACGCACTTGCGCTGGTACTTGCCCAGGTTAAAGCCGGCAAACCGGATGGGCTCGCTGCTGCTGAACTCCAGAGTGCGGCGATCGCCGTCGGTGTACTTATTCACCTGGTCCCCGGTGGCCACCAGATCGAGAGCTTTGGGGAAATGGAAGGTGAGATCGAAGTGGGTGAGGGCCACCGGAGGATGCGGGTACCAGGTTCCGCGCGCGCCCACAAAGTACATACCTTTGCCGGATTCGGTGACGACGTTGCCCTCGTGATGAAACTCGAATTCGTAGGACTGGCCAGGCTTGAGAGGCACCGACGGCGCCACCAGAAACACTTCGTCGTTGCCGCTCCAGACCGGACCGGTGGGGAGGGAGGGTTCCTGGTACACCTCGGCGGGGGCGCCGTCGATTGTCACGGACGTGACGCGCATGCTGCCGGAGATCAGGAATGGAAGAGCGCGGCCCGCGGTGGCGCCTGGAATCACTTTCACGCGGGTTACCGCGCGCATGGCCAGCGCGTCGTCGAGGTTGGCGTCGATGCGGTAATCCTCGACGCGGAACGGCGCCCAGACCGCGGTTGTCGCGCTGGCCCGGGCGGCGCGCCCGGCGAACGCCGTCCACGTGTCGAAGAACAACCTCTGGTTGCGCTCGCTCACCTGGCCGACGGTGATTTGATCCGGCAGGGTGGGGTCATATCGTACGTCGAAGCCGCCCAGCCGGGCGCCCGCGGTGGCCAGGAAGAAGAATCCGGGGGTGCCCGGGGAAAGCAGATCCTGTACCATGCGCACGGTGAAGTTGCCGGAGAGATTCCGCAAGGCCGGGTTCCATTTCGCGGCGAGGCGGGCGGCGACATCGGCGTCGCGGCGGTATCCGCCATGTTCACTCGCATCCTGCTCGATCAGTTTTTCAAGTTCCGCGCCGGTGTTATCGCTGAAGACCATCACGCCGGCTTTGAAGTGTTCATCCAGGTTGGGCGTTCCGGCGAAGGAGGCCAGGGAGAGGCGCTCGCCACGGTCGGGAGGCAGGACCACCACTTCCGCGTCGCCGGCGTCCACGTCGGCGCTGAACACGGCCGCCGGACGGACCCCGTTCACCTTCTTCGCCAGTATGAGATAGCCGGCGGTGAGATAGACGCTGACGTCCTCGCGGGAGATTTTCAGATCGTTGACGCGATAGCAGGCATCCGGGTCGAGTTCGTTGTGGGCGAGCAGCGTGCCCAGCTCGGCCGCGGTGACGGGGGCAGCGGGGGCTGTTTCGGCGCGGAGGGCGACGCCGAGGCAGACGATCAGCATGAGCGAGACACAGCGGGGCACGACTCCCAGTTTATGCTGGGGGCGGCGGTGGGTGGAGGACGGGGCTGGCGTTGAAGATGTGTACGATGGGGTTCGGGAACTGCACCGGAAGAAGCCGCCCCAGCGGGGGCCCGTGAGCTGCTTCTGATTCGTGATGCCGGGATACTTTTTCAAATGTCAGATCATCTGTCAAATTATCGCTGCCGCGCTCTTGCTCGGGTGCGCATTGTCAGCGGCCCAAACGAACGAGGGAACGGGCCCGGAGCCGGTCTCACTGCGGGCTTTTCCCCGTAATTACCTGAAGCAGGCGGAGGGGCGCGCCGACGAAACGACAAGGTACATGTACGTTCGTTGACCTGGACGGAAGCGGAAAGGATCACGCAATCGTCTACGTCGCCGGCCGGAACTGGTGCGGCAGCGGGGGCTGTCCTGCTCTGGTGCTGGCCCGAGAGGGCTCTTCGTTCCGAGTCGTCACGAGGATTTCAATCACGCGGCTCCCGGTCCGCGTGTTAGCCACCCGCTCCAACGGCCGACACGACATCACCGTCCGGGTGCGCGGAGGGGCAATCCGGCCCGGCTACGAGTCGGACCTTCCTTTCGATGGCAAGAGTTATCCCACGAATCCCTCCGTTTCCCCCGCTCGGCGTCTGAGAGAGAAAGTGGCGGGTGAGATAGTGCTGTCCTCCACCAAGGAAGGCATCCTGCTTTATCAATGAGCGGCTGGCGATCGGCGCGCCATGTATGCCCACAACTGCCGCTAAACCGGCTGGGGCCTAGGGTTCTTGTACTATGACACGGTCACCCATTTAGTGCGCATAATGTACAAGCTCCCGAATCCCTCGTCCAAAGCAATTGTTCACCATAAGCGGCGCAAGGAGCTGCCAATGTCGCTCAGAATCGGAGCAACTATCGTTTTCACGCTCTTCACAGTTTCGGCTGAGCCGCGTACTGTGTGCGAGGCCCTTAGGGATCTCTCCGACTTGAACGGTCGCGAAGTGAAAATACGTGGCGGGTGGGGTATTGGCGACGCCGGACAGGGTCTCTTCGCGTCACCTGCCTGTGTCGAGCCCATAGTGCGCGACGGATGGACGTGGCGGGACACCATCCGGGTCTATCCCGCAAACGGCAGGGACAGCGTAGCAGGCGTGATCGCCAAGTACCGCGAGATGAGAAGAGCACACCCTGGCAACAAAATCATCGTCACGCTCACCGGTCGTCTCGAGACGCGAGACCACTTTGACGTCCGCATCCTCCCCGACGGCTCTCAGGTCCCGGATGCATTCACGTTCTACGTCGCCAAGCTGGCCTACTGGAGGGTCGAAGATCTCGAAGCGGTTCCCTGGGCGCCGGGTGAGCTCGAACAGCGCCTTCAAGTGGATCGACGGCCGGAAGCCGTTCGTGCAAAGTGACTAGACAGGGGCTTCCAAATGGACGGCCTCGGCCAACTCAACCAAGTGACGGCGATTAATGCGAGCCTACCGACCATTGTCGCTGTCTCAATATGGGAATGATTTGTGTGGTTCTGGTAACAGGTGGCTGGCTTCCGGTGGAATTCGGGAGTTCGCACGCCGGAACTCACGCAGGCTTTGTCAGAACCAGAGGATGAACATGAAGAGGACGTTTCCCACGCGAAGCTTGATTGTAGGGTTGGCTTCGGCGCCCTTCTGGTACCTGATCATGGTGGCAGAAGGGCGTCCGCCTCGGATTGCCGCTAGCAGCGTGGCAATGGGAATTGTGGTTCTAATAATCACCATGCTGGTGGCGAAGGTCCGCCCCTTCAAAGCTGGACTCCCTAAAGCGCCCACACGAAGAGCCATAATGCCGGCTCCACGATTGATTGAAAGACTCCGGCGGTGGCGCCACGCCGGAGAAGACTCGGCTGTGGCCATCGACTCGAGAAGAGCCGGCGTCGCGGAAGCGGCGAACAGTTTTGCTACGCGCCACAAAACCTGGTCGAATTCTGGAATGTGTGCACTCGGCCGATCGACAGGAACGGCTTCGGCGCAGTCGGCCCCGACGGCAGCGGCGAGACAGTCACGTTTCCCGTTGGCGTTACGGCAAAGCTACCCTGGGGATCACGGTGAGGTGAGAACGGAATGCGGTTTATGAAGCACCGGAGCACGAGCATATTCTTCCTTCTGGTTGAAGCGGCGGCGTTTACGGGCGCCGTGCGAGGAGCCGAGATCTGCGCGTTTGTGGGCGACTCGTACGGTCACCTGGCACGTGGGCTCCGAGTGAGCGCAACTAACCTCACTACAAACAAGCGAACCGAAGGAAAGTCGGACAGTCAGGGCAACGTGTGTTTCTCGGATATTCCCGAAGGACCTTATTCCGTCGAGGCCAGCGGCCCCGACATGAACGAAAGGTACTACCCGATCCGCGCGGGGACGGAGGGGACGGTGCATCTGACCTTCCACCTTCCCGATCTTGGGGACAGTACGGAGGGCCCGCTTGTCAATAAGGCCTTCCTCAGCGGCACCCTGCGTGCAGACGACAAGCCGATCGAATCGGCGGAGATGTGCCTGACGAAGCGGGATTCATCGGGCATACCAATTTGTGTTTTAACGAACGACCTGGGCGAGTACTCTCTGGATGTGGTGGCTCCGGGCTGTACGACGTCGAGGTCTGCACGGAGAAGAAGCTTGCCTACGAGTCGGTGCTGGATCTCCCTAGTGGCGGATTTTACAGAGAGCGTATTTCTGTGAAGCCGCAGGGTTTGGGGTGCCGGAAGAAATGACCGGGCCCCTCGACGGACAACTATCGGGAATGGAAAGAGGCGGAAAAGGAATGCGGTCTATAAGGCGCCGGAGCACAAGCATACTCCTCCTGCTGATCGAAGCGGCAGCGTTTACGGGCGCCGTGCGAGCAGCCGAGATGTGTGTGTTTGTGGGCAACTGGGAGGGTCGCCCGGCGCATGGAGTCCCAGTGAGCGCACTTGATCTCACCACGAACAAGCGAACCGAAGGAAAGTCGGACAGCCAGGGCAACGTGTGTTTTTCGGATATTCCCGAGGGACCTTACGCCGTCGAAGCCAGTGGACCCAACATGAACGTAAGGTACTTCCCAGTCCGCCTGGGCACGGAGAGGACGATGCAGGTCACTTTCCACATTCCCGATCCTGGGGACAGTTCGGATGGCCCAATGAGTGTCAATGAGGCCCTCCTCAGCGGCGTCCTGCGTGCAGACGGCAAGCCGATCGAATGGTCGGAGATGTGCCTCACGAAGCGGAATTCATTGGGCATACCAATTTGTGTTTTGACGAACGACCTGGGTGAGTACGCTCTGGATGTGGCTCCGGGACTATACGACATCGAGGTCTGCACGGAGAAGAAGTTTTCGTATGAGTCGGTGCTGGATCTTCCCAGCGCCGGATTTTACAGAGAGCGTATTCCTTTGAAGCCGCTGGGCTTGGGGTGCCGGAAGAAGTGATCGGTCGACCAACTCAGTCACAAACCTTAGTACGTACCTCGGAGTCCGTAGGAATGCCGCCGCCGTTTAAGCGCTTTCACGCGTGGTAATCCGAGCCCGCCCCCTTTAGCATGAAAGCTGGGTATACCTCCATGCGTTGCCTGTACTGCGGGGCAAGATTACCGCTCCTGCGCGAGCTACAGAACGGCGATTATTGCTCGGACGCTCACCGGGAATCCTGGGAGCGCGCCCAGCACGAGTGCGCCTCCGCCGACGACTCCAAACCCCTCGGGCTGATCCGGCGTCATGTGCCCGTTACTGGCAGGATCAAGCTGCATTCGCTGCGTCACCTGACGCGGCCTTCGTCCGGTACGCGCATTCTGGATTCCGGCAGCACCCCTCTGCTGCGCCCGGAAGTCCGTTCCATCCGCTTCAAGAACGAACCGATCTCGTCGAAATTTGCCGTTCCCGTGCCGGAAGAGGCCGCCTTCCCCCACTGGAAGCTGCGCCAGGGCGCTATCAAGGCGCTCATCCTTTCGCTGCTGGTCGGTTTTCTGGTGCTCATCCGGTGGGGCATGCCGGATCTGAATGCCTCCTCCGCCGTGCACACCTCGCACAACACGCTCGACAAGAGCTGGGGGGATCTGCGGCAGACGGTGCTGGAGCGGGCGGCGGTGGACCTGAACGACGATTTTCGCGCCGGCCTGGATGATTGGGAGACAGTGAACGGCGGCCCCGCCTGGGCGTACGACGAATCGGGTTTCGCGCTGCCGCTTCATCTGGCGCTGTACCGGCCCAGCGTGGATCTGGCCGACTACCGGCTGGAGTTTCTCGGCCAACTCGAGAAGAAGGGCATGGGCTGGGTGGTGCGGGCCACCGATTCCAATAACTATGAGGCGGTGCGTCTGGTGGTGACCCGCCCGGGACCGCTTCCGCTGGTGGATCTGGTTCACTATTCGGTGATCGACGGCAAGGAAATGGACCTTGTGGAAAAGCCCCTGCCGCTGACCATCCGGACCGATATGATGTTCCGCGCCCGCATGGACGTACAAGGTGACGATTTCACCCTAATCATTCAGGGGCAAATTGTCGATTTCTGGAGTGATGGCCGGCTCAAGCGCGGCGGAGTCGGTTTCTTCTGTCAGAAGGGCGAAGTGGCCCGGCTGCGTTGGGTGGAGGTTTCCCACCACTACGACATGCTGGGCAAGCTGTGCGCTTACCTGACGCCATACGGGATGAGCAGTGCCAACGGGAGCTGGAACAGATGAAACAGAACGGGAACGGAAAAAACGCGGGGAACGGCCGGGCTAATTCGGGAGCGCTGGCGAAGTCGGTTACCCTGCACCTGGAGGGCAAGCGCAAAGAGGCGCTGGAGGTGCTCAGCGACGCGATCAACGCGGGCGAGTCTTCCAGCGAACTGTACGCTGCCTCGGCGCTGGTGCAATACGAACTGGGGCTCTTCGACGAGGCGGCGGCCAGCTATGAGAAGCTGCTGGCGCTGGAGCCGGCGCACCCCAACGCTTATTTCAACGCAGCCATTTGCTTTGAACGCACCGGGCACTGGCGGGAAGCGGCCGCGTACTTCCGCAAAGCCAGCGAAATCGACCCGGCCCGCCTGGACGCGCGGGTAGGCACCGGCATCTGCCTGTTGCATCTGGAGCAGACCGAAGCGGCGCTGACCGAGTTTGAAGCCGTTCTGTCGTTCGAAGAGGGGCATCCCACGGCGCTGTTTGGCAAGGGCGTCGCCGCGCAGAAACTGGGCCGCCAGGATGAAGCGATCGCGGTGTATCAGGCAGTGCTCGAGCGCAAGCCGGGCTCGGAGGAATGCCTGGGCAATCTGATCGCTCTGTCGCTGTCGCGGAACGACTTCGCGGCGGTGGAAGAATACTCGGAGCGCCTGCTCACGGCCAGCCCCTCGTCGCCGGCGGCGATGGAAGGTCTGGCGGCCTGCGCCTTCGCGCGGGAAGATTACGAAGCGGCGTCGAGGCTCTCCGCGAAGCTTACCGAAGCGCTGCCGGACAAGTTCGAGAACTGGTTCAATCTGGGCGTGGCGCGGCAGAAGCTGGGACAGTTGTCCGACGCGGTGGCGGCGTACCGGGAAGCCACGCGCCTCCGGCCGGAAGCGCGGGAAGCCTGGGTCAACCTCGGCGTGGCCTGCCAGTCCAACAACGATCTTCGCGAGGCGCGGGTGGCCTACGAACACGCTCTGCAGATCTCGCCGGATCTCACCGACGTGCTGTTTAACCTGGCTTCCGTGGTGGAGCAGGAAGAATCCAAGGACCAGGCCGAGCAGCTTTATGCGCGGCTGCTGCAGAAGAATCCGGAGATGCCCGAAGCGTGGTTCCGGCTGGGCTACCTCAAGCTCGAAAAGGCCGAATATCCGACCGCGGTAGACGCTTTCCAAAGCTGCGTGGACCGGAGAAACCACTGGCCGGAGGCGTGGGTGAACCTGGGGCTGGCCTGCTGGAACGTGGGCGAGCTCGATCGCGCCACCGAAGCCTTCAAGATGGTGCTGGTGCAGGATCCCAATCCCGTGGACGCGCTACGCGGACTGGCGGCCATTTCGGTAGAGCGCCAGAACTACGACGACGCCCTGGATTATCAGGCCAAGCTGATTGAGGCGGGCGAACGCTCCCCCGAGCTCTTCTATAACACCGGTCTGCTGCTGCAGAAATCCGGTCAGGTGGACGACGCGATCCGCTTATATAAGGAAGCGATCGACGAGAAGCCCGAGTTCGCCGAGGCGCTGCTCAATCTGGGACACGCCATGAAAGAGAAGGGCCAGCCGGATGAGGCGCGCGGCTACTGGAAGCGCGCGCTTGAAGTGAAGCCGGAGCTTGGCGACGGGTACTTCGACCGGGCGGCGCATTAGCCAAACCCAAAAACGGCTGCAATCCAGTCGATTCAATGTACAATCGATGGCACTCCTGAAAGGAGAGACCGTCATGAATCGACCCGGAATTCGTTGGTCGAGCCTTTTGCTCGCGGTTTGCGCCGTAGCCGCTGCCTCGTGTTCCAGCGGAACCTCTTCACAGCCGGCGCAACAATCGGCAACGCCGGCGCCTTCGGCTCAGCCAACGGCCGCTCCCAGCCAGCCCGCTCCCGTGGCGGTTTCCAACGCGATTCCGCCTGCCGGCATCGCCAATGGCCAGTATGATGCCAACCCCGACCTGCGGTGCGACTTGCTGGAAGTCAAGCGGGTAAGCGGCGGCGCTTTGCTGGTACGATGGCGGATCGTTAATACGGAGGCGGCGGCTCCAAAACCCATTTACTACGACGGCCACTGGGGTGATCTTTATTTCATCGATCCCGCGGAAAACAAGAAATACGATTTCCTGCAAGACGCCAGTGGAACCAGGATCCTTGATGTCTACTGGGGCGATGTGCCCGCGGGCCAGCAGCGCACAAACTGGGCGAAATTCCCGGCGCCGCCGCCCACATCGGGCAAAATCGCCGTGCATATTCCCGCGTTTCCGCCATTTGAGGACGTTCCCGTCTCGTAGTGAGGGGTGACGCTTGATCCATCGAGTCGATCACGGGCGACGATGTGCTCGCGCTGTTTGTCTGCTGGGCGTGCTGCTGGGGGCGCAACTTGCGTTGGCGCAGAAATACCAGCCGGACGACCCGGTTCCCCCAGGCGCGCAGGGGAAAGTGCAACCTCTCCATGGGGACATTCTGGAAATCAAAGGCCTGACCCTGGGCGTCGCCGGCAAGGCTGAGGATTTGAATGCGGCCCTCAAGGATCTGGGGGCCAGGACCACGAACACGGAGATTCGCATCGAGCTTTCGAGCGACGTGCTCTTCGATTTTGACAAAGCCGACCTCCTCCCCAAAGCCATTCCGGAGCTTGAGAAAGTGGCTACGGTTCTCAAATCCTATCCGAATGCGTCATGTTCCATTGAGGGCTACACGGACAACAAGGGGTTGAAGGATTACAACCAGAAGCTATCGGAACGCCGGGCAGCCTCGGTGAAGAGCTGGCTGGCCGCGCATGGGGTTGCCAGCCCCATGACAACGCGCGGGTGGGGCGCGGCCAGGCCGGTTGCACCAAATGCCTTGCCGGATGGACGGGACAACCCCGACGGCCGGCAGAAAAACCGGCGGGTCGAGATCGTGGTCAGGAAAAGCTGATGGGGCTCTGGCTGGACGCCTGAAGACACCTGAAAACCGCTTGTTTACAGGCGCGGCTCGGAAACGAGCTTGGTTCTTCCAGGCGCTAACCGAACCGCGACGGTGACGGAGCGGGCGCGGCAAGCGAAAATAAAGCCCGCGACCTTCCGGCCGCGGGCTTTTTCACTACCAGAACAAAGCGCCGGATTAGTAATCCATGTCCGGGCCGCCGTGGCCGCCAGGACCCATTTGCGGAGCCGACTTCTTCTCGGGGATCTCGCACACCATGGCTTCGGTGGTGAGCATCAGCGCGGCGATGGACGACGCGTTCTGCAGCGCAGAACGAGTGACCTTGGTGGGGTCGATGACGCCGGCCTTCACCATGTCCTCGTATTCCAGCGTGGCGGCGTTGAAGCCGAAGTTCGGGGCCTTGTTGGCGCGAATCTTCTCGATGACGATGGCGCCCTCGATGCCGGCATTGCCGCTGATCTGACGAACCGGCTCCTCGCAGGCGCGGCGAATCACTTCCACGCCGATCTGCTCGTCGCCTTCCAGCTTGAGGCCCTTCAGCGCTTCGGCGGCCCGCAACAGGGCCACGCCGCCGCCCGGAACGATGCCTTCCTCGACGGCCGCGCGAGTGGCGTGTAGAGCATCCTCAACACGGGCCTTCTTCTCCTTCATTTCGGTCTCAGTGGCCGCGCCCACCTTGATCACCGCTACGCCGCCGGCCAGCTTGGCCAACCGCTCCTGCAGTTTCTCGCGGTCGTAATCGGAAGTGGTCTCTTCGATCTGCGCGCGGAGCTGCTTGATGCGGCCCTGAATGGCCGCTTCCTTGCCGGCGCCCTCAACGATGGTGGTATTGTCCTTGTCCACCACGATGCGCTTGGCGCGGCCGAGGTCTTCCAGACGAACGCCTTCCAGCTTGATGCCGGTCTCTTCCATGATGGACTTGCCACCGGTGAGCACGGCGATGTCGTCCAGCATGGCCTTGCGGCGATCACCGAAGCCCGGAGCCTTCACCGCGCAGGCGTTCAGCGTGCCGCGCAGCTTGTTCACCACCAGAGTGGCCAGGGCCTCGCCCTCCACCTCTTCGGCGACAATCAGCAGCGGCTTGCCGGAACGCGCGATCTGTTCGAGCACGGGCAGAAGATCCTTCATGTTGCTGATCTTCTTTTCGTGGATCAGGATGTAGGCGTCTTCCAGCACGCACTCCATGCGCTCGGCATCGCTGATGAAGTAGGGCGAAAGATAACCGCGATCGAACTGCATGCCTTCCACGGTCTGCAGCTCGGTGTGCATGGTCTTGGACTCTTCGACGGTGATGACGCCGTCCTTGCCCACCTTCTGCATGGCGTCCGCGATGGTCTTGCCGATTTCGGAATCGCCGTTGGCCGAAATGGTGCCCACCTGGGCGATCTTCTCGTCATTTTCCACCGGCTGGGAGAGCTTCTTCACTTCGCCGACAACCAATTCGACCGCGCGCTCGATGCCGCGCTTGAGGGCCATCGGGTTGGCGCCCGCGGCCACGCTCTTCACGCCTTCGCGGAAGATGGCCTGCGCCAGGATGGTGGCCGTGGTGGTGCCGTCGCCGGCGATGTCGCTGGTCTTGGACGCCACTTCGCGCACCATCTGCGCGCCCATGTTCTCGAGCGGATCCTTCAACTCGATTTCCTTGGCTACGGTAACGCCGTCCTTGGTAATGGTGGGGCCGCCGAATTTCTTCTCGAGGACAACGTTGCGGCCCTTGGGACCGAGCGTTACCTTCACCGCTTCGGCAAGCTGATTCACGCCGCGCAAAATTGCCTGGCGGGAGTTCTCGCTGTAGATAATCTGTTTTGCTGCCATGAAACTCTCTCCTTGTTCCTCTGCGGCTGCTTACGCAACCTTGGCTGTTTTCGTTGCGCCTTCGAGAATGCCCAGCACCTCGTCTTCGCGCATGATCAGCAACTCTTCGCCATCCAACTTGATGTCGCTGCCTGAATACTTTCCGAACAGGATGCGGTCGCCCGGCTGCACGTCGAGAGAAACCACTTTACCGTCCTCAAGGCGCTTGCCCTTCCCAACGGCGACAACCTCGCCTTCCTGAGGCTTCTCTTTGGCGCTGTCCGGAATGTACAGGCCGCCCTGCATGGTTTCCTTACTCTCGATACGCCTGACTACGACGCGATCATAGAGCGGTCGAATCTTCATAACTCTGGACCTCCAAAACGAAATCTGTACTGGTAGTTTGCTGATGATCGAGCCTCGGTGACTACCGTGAAGCTCAGTTCATTTATTAGCACACTTCGGGGAGGAGTGACAAGTATAGACCGTAAGTAATTGATAACAAAGATGAGAAAAAAGCGACCGATTCGTCGCCCATGCTGTGGCAACGGCGGGCAAACCGCCTGGAGTGATGCGGCTTTGGTCGCATACCCCCTACGGTCCTGAAACAGGATATGCTGAAGGCATACGTCATCTTGCAGTTTCATGGAGGCTGATTATGTTCGCCAGGTTGCGTCTACGAAGCCTGTTGATCGCTGGTTTCGCGTTTGCCGCGTGCGCTGCATGGGCCCAGACCGGAGGAGTGGAAGGTAAGGTCGTCGGCGACGATGGCAACCCGCTGAAAGGCGCGGTGATCAAGTTCCACCGCAAGGACATCAAGGGCGACTATAAGGTTTCGACCGATAAAAAGGGGCACTACATCTACGCGGGCCTGCCGCTTGGTACCTATCGGGTTTCCGTCGAGGTGGACGGCAAAGAGCGCGACTCCGCGGATAACGTGCGGAACAGCTTCAGCGGCGATCCCAAGGTGGTCGATTTTGACCTGCATGCGAAAGCGCAGGAGGCCGCCGCGTTGACCAAGGCGGCCGAAAGCGGCGGCAAACTCTCCAAGGAACAGGAGCGCGGGCTTACCCCGGAACAGAAAGCCGCTATCGAAGAACAGATGAAGCAGCGTCAGCAGGTGGCATCGAAGAACAAGGCGCTCAACGAAGCTTTCAACGCCGGCCGCACAGCGGAGTCCGCGGGTTTGACGGCGCTGGCGCAGAAGCAGCCTGACCAGGCGGCGCCGCAGTTCAACGACGCAGTGGACCAATTTAACAAAGCCGCGGCAATTGACGCCAGCCAGGCCCCTATCTGGAGCGGCCTCGCGGATTCTTATGTCGGCCTGGGCGACTGCAAAACGGACGCGGCGGAGAAACAGGCCGCTTACGACAAGTCATACGACGCGTATCAGAAGGCCATCGCGCTGAGCCCGGATGAAGCCGCCCTGCACAACAACTATGCGCTCGCGCTGGTGAAGGAAAAGAAGATCGACGAGGCCCAGAAGGAATTGCAGCAGGCGGCCTCTTTGGACCCCACCGCCGCGGCGAAATACTACTACAACATGGGCGCCATCCTGATGAACATCAATCAAACCGATGCCGCCGGGGCTGAGTTCAAGAAGGCCATTGATACCGATCCCAATTACGCCGAGGCGCAATACCAGTACGCGATTTATCTGAGCCCGAAAATGGTTCCTCAGCCGGACGGGAAGATACAGGCTCCTCCGGGCATGAAGGAAGCCCTGGAGAAATACCTCGCGCTGACGCCGAACGGCCCCAATGCCGAGTCGGCCAAGGGTCTGCTCGCAGTGCTATCGGCCAACGTGCAGACCACCTATCAGAATCCAAACGCGAAGCCGTCCAAGAAGAAGTAGACGGCAGATTTCCGGGAGGGCGGCGCGCCCGTCCTCGATGTAACGGATGTAACCTGGAGGCACCGATGCCTATGTCACGCATGGCGCTCCGCTTCGCTTTCCGCGTCCCTCCTGGGATTGTGCTTTCCACGCTGGTTATTCTGGCCGCGGCAGCGGCGCCGCCACCGGACGCCCGTTCGGCCATATTCGTATTCGGTCCGTCTGCCGGCAACGCGGGTGTTCAGGCCGCCCGCTCCGCCTCTTTCGCATGCCGGCGATGGCTGCAGACGCCGGGCGCCAGCGCGGAACTGCGCCGTGCCGGAACGTCGAGCAGCGTTGCTCTCGACAACGTCGCCAGCAAGGATCTCGATAATACATTCCTCGCCGCCGAGAAGGACGCCGTTGACCGCGATCCCGCCGACCTTATCTCCACGCTCGACGACGCCGTCCACGCTCTGGCCAACCGTCCTGGCCTGCGGGTTGCGGTGGCCATTCTCGATGCGGCTGCGCTGCCGAGCGAGGTAGAGGAGTCTTTCCGGCAGATCGTCCAGTACTCCGCCGACAACTCGGTTCACCTCGTCCTGCTGGATCCCTCGAAAGCGTCGGCCGAGACCTCCGGCGAGATTTGGAACCTGGCCGGCTCCACCACCGGCGGCGCGTTCATTCAGGATTCGCGAACCCTGGCGAGCACCATGCTTCTGGCGTCGGGGGTGAAGCCGACCGCCGCGGACACGCCTTCCGTTCCGCCGGCAGCCGCCGCTGCGAGCGCGAAGTCCAGCCTGGCGGCGGACCTGCCCATTTACGTGCGCTTTATTCAGATCTCCAACCGCAGTTCGGCGACGCAATCGCAGCTAGCGCAACTCGGCGTGAGTTCGACGGGCGTTGGGTATGGCGGCAACGTCGGCGAATCGGCGTCTCGCGTGGAGGGTGGAGTAGGCCCCTTGCACGGATATCTGATTGTTCAGGCGCCGAATAGCGCTCTGCACTTCGATAAAGACGATCGTTCCGGCTCCTATTCCGCCCACGCGGTGATGAGCATTGCCGTCCGCAGCACCACCGGGAAGAGTGCCGGCAAAGTTGCGTGGCACGCGACAAAGGATGTGAAGATTAACGGCGCTCTTGCAAAGCTCCAGGAGCGGGAGGGTGGGAACGTGTACTTTGTGCGCGACGTAATGCTCCCCGCCGGCGGCTATACTCTGGAGGCATCCGTTGAGGACGTGCTGGCGAAGAAGACGTCAAATATCAGCGAGCCTTTGAAAACTGGCACCAGCGTGCCCGGCCTCATGATCAGCGACGCCATGTTCGTCAGGCCATTGCACGGGAATGTCGATAAGTTCGAGTCCGACTCGGTGATTGACTATCAGGGCAGCGCGATCGCCCCCCTGCTCAGTCCCGTCTTCCCGGCCAACACGCCATTCAGGGTGGAGGTGTACTTCATCCTGTATCCCGACGTTTATGGACCCGCGCCGGAGATCACCATGGAAATCCTGCAAGCGGGAAAAGTGGTCAGCCATGCGAGTATGCCCTTTAAGTCGATGTTACGGAACAGCGCTCAAGAGGGAAAATCCATGGACGCGTCGATGACCGGCGAACTTCAGCACGGCTTCGATTACATAGCGTCGCTCGATGTATCCAAAATGAGCGCCAGCGATTGCCAGGCGAGGCTGACCATTCGACAGGGCGGGAAAATGGTAACGCGCCTGGTAGATTTCACCGTAGCCGACACCACTGCGGTGGCGCGGAAGTCCGCCGGGCAGCAAAGCTCGAACTGATACACTGATGATACTTTCCGCCGAATCAGGAAGTCCGGCTTGAATCGTCTGCAGACTCTTACCTTCAGTATTTTCACCGCCGCCATCCTTGCTTCCGCCCAGGCGCCGGGACCTCCGTCTCCCGATGAGGCCGCGAGGAACGGGCTTCCGCAAAAGCAACAAACGGAGAATCAGCTGGATTCGGACCGGACGCTGTTTACGGTTCTGGTGGCGATCAATGCAGTGGGATACGATGCGGGCGCGAATTCGCCGGCCGCCCACCCGTTGCGCGCGTCCATTCGGCAGCAAATTGCCAGCAAGAACATCGCCTGCCTGCAGGCGCTCAAGGAATTCTATCGCGATCACCAGCACGGCAACCCCGCCGAGGACCTGTCGCAGTACATCTCCCTGGCTCTGTCGGTGGGCCCGCCGCCGGAGTTTCCGTTCCTCGGGACCACCAGCCGGTTGCCTCCCGATGTCCGCCAGCTCGATGAGTTCCCCCCCCTGCTTTCGTTGTTCTACGAGCAGGCCGACATCGAGGACCTGTGGCAGCAGTCGCAACCGGCGTTCGATCAGGTGATCGCGTATTACCATTCGCCGCTGTCGCGATCGATCCTCGAAGCCAACGCTTACATGCGCAGTGAAACCAGCGGCGTACTAGGGCATCGTTTTCAGATCTATGTCGACCTGCTGGGGGCGCCCGGCGAAATCCAGTCGCGCAACTACCGCACCGACACCTTTGTCATCCTGACGCCGGCCCTCGGCGCGACACCCGAGCAGACTCAGGAACTGGCCGCCAGCCAGATCGAGGATGTCCGCCACGCGTACCTGCACTCGCTGCTCGATCCGCTGGCGGTGCGCTACTATCAGGAACTCGACGTCAAACAGGATTTGCTGGAGTATGCCAAAGCGGCGCCCGCGCTGGAGTCAATGTACAAGGACGACTTCATGATGCTGGCCACCGAATCGCTCATCAAAGCCATTGAGGTGCGCCTCGGTCCGGGGCCCGCCGAGAAGCGCGAATCCCTGGTAAACGAAGCCCTCCATGAAGGGTTGGTGCTCACCCCGTCCTTTTACGAGAATCTGGCCGGCTACGAGACGCAGGACCGCGCGATGCAGCAATACTATCCGGACCTCATCAAGAGCATCAACATGAAAACCGAGCGGCAGCGGCTCACTGGAATCCAGTTCGCCACCGTCCGCGCCCACCACGGGCCGGACGTGGCGCGTTCCGTCCAGCCGCAACAAACCAACGCGGACAAGTTGCTGGCGCAAGGCGAAGAGCTTTCCGGCCGCCGCCAGCTCGATCTGGCCCGCGCGACGTTTGAAAAAGTGCTGGAGGAGCCGCCCCAGCCGTACGTGCGCGCCCGGGCCTTTTATGGAATGGCGCGCGTCTCCGTTCTCCAGAAGGACCCGGAAACGGCCGAGAAGATGTTCCTGAAGGCTCTCGATGCTCAGCCGGACGGGGAAACCCGCTCCTGGTCATACTACTATCTGGGCCGTCTTGAGGACGCCGCTGACCAGACCGACGAGTCCATGAAGTATTACCGGCTCGCGGTGGATACGCCGGGCGGTTCCCGCAAAGCGAAGGAAGAAGCGCAGAGGGCGATGGACGGCGACGCGGACCCGAAGAACGGGAGCAAGTGAAACCGAAGGGATTCGACATATGAGGACGACGACGGCAATCCTGGCGACGGTGGTTGGAATTGTTCTATCGGTGGGAGCGGTTTGGGGGCAGAGTCCTCCCAAGATGAAGTCGCAAAAGGAGCTCGACGCGTGGAACGCCATCAACACGGCGCCGGACTTCAACGTGCAACTGCAAAAGATCGACGATTTTCTGGCCGCGTTCGCGGACAGCGACTACCGGCTGGTCCTGCTGGACAGGGCGGTGACGCTGGCCGCGAGCAAGAACGACTACGCGCTCACGATGGCGTGGGGCCAGCGCGATCTGGATGCCAATCCGAACAGCTATATCGCCATGATGTCGCTGGCGAACGTAACCGCCGCGACCACGAAGCAGTTCGATCTGGACAAGGACCAGAAACTCAACCAGGCGGAAAAATGGGCCCACGGCGCACTGGACGTTCTTAAGACCGCGACGAGGCCGTTCATCATCCAGGAAGACAAGTGGCCGGGCGCGAAGAAATTTTACGAGGCGTCCTGCCATCAGGCGCTGGGCCTGATCGCCTCCGACCGCAGGAAGTTCGATGTGTCGTCCGCGGAATTTCAAACGGCTTACGACATTCTGCCCGAACCGGCCTATCTGATTCGCGCGGGAGAAGCCAACCTCAAGGGCGGCAAGTACGACGATGCGATCGCCGTTTACGACAAGGTGCTGGCGCTGCCGGACCTGAATGCGATCATCAAACAGGTCGCCGAGAGGGAGAAGGCCGATGCGTTGCGGCGGAAAGGTATCCAACCCGCGGGCACCGCGCCGGCAGCCACGGCGCCCGCCAGCAATCCACCGCCCCCGGCCGGCACGCCGCCGCCAGCGGGCAAGTAGGGCGAGGAGCCCATCGGGTGAGCGCCGGACTGGAAGCACTGGAACAGATTCTGGGTCACCGGTTCGCCAACCGCGAGCTCCTTTCCCGCGCGCTCACGCACAAGAGCCGTGTGCGCGAGAGCGCCGCGGAACCCGGCCACGGCGACAACGAGCAACTGGAGTTTCTGGGAGACTCCATCCTGGGTTTCTTCGTCACCGACGCTCTTGTTCATGAACACCCGGAGTGGACGGAAGGCCGGCTTTCGCGCGTCAAGGCGTACCTGGTGAGCGCGGCCCACCTCTATGCCGTCGCGCAGACGCTGGGACTCGGCGGCTATCTGTTGCTGGGCCGCGGCGAGGAGATGAGCGGAGGCCGCGAGAAGCGCGCTTTGCTGGCCAATGCGGTGGAGGCGCTGATCGCGGCATTGTATCTGGACGGGGGCCTCGAAACCGCGCGCGCGTTCGTCCGCGGGCATATTCTGGCGCGCTTATCTCTGCTGGATGCGGACACCGAGGCGGTGACCGATTACAAGAGCGCGCTGCAGGACATGGCCCGCGCTTTGGAGTTGCCGCTGCCGAAGTACTCGGTTCTGGAAGAACGCGGTCCGGAACACGCCCGGACGTTTCTGGTGGAGGTGAAGGTGGGCCAGCAATGGAGCGGAAGCGCGGAGGGTTGCACCAAGAAAAGCGCCGGACAGCAGGCGGCGCGGCACGTGCTGGAGCAGATCACCGAGTGGGGCCGCTGACGGGCCGCGGTTTGTCTAACGGCGCGGGCGGGATCTGGTCAGGGACGCCGGCGTAACGCCGCGGTTCGGCTTGCACACCGGTCTGGTTCAGCACCACAATATCGACGCGCCGGTTACGCGAGCGGCCTTCCTCGGTATCGTTGCTGTCGGCCGGCACATTGTCGGCATAGCCGGCAATGGAGAGCTTGTCCACCGCGACGCCGTATTCGGTCAACAGGCGCATCAGGGCGATGCTGCGAGCCGCGGAGAGCTCCCAATTGCTTTGGTACAGGCCAGTGTGGATAGGCACCGAATCGGTGTGCCCTTCCAGACGCACTGGATTCGGGATGTCCCGAATGGCCCTGGCGATGCGGGATACCGGAAGCAGAGCGTCGGCAATCACGGTGGCGCCCCCGGAAGGAAACAGCGCCGCCTGGCGGAAGCTGATCACCAGGCCGCGAGGTTCCATGGCGATCTGGATCTTGCCGGATTTGATCTCGGCTTCGAGATCTTTGGATAACACCTGGAGCGAAGGCAACAGTTCCACCACCCGCCCGGGTTGTTCACCCAGCGATTTCTCGCCGCCACCCGGACCGTGCATTTGCGCATTGCCCTTGCCTTTGTCTTTAGGCGCTCCGCCGAACATGGTGATCACCATGTCCGAGAACTCTCCCTCAGCGAGCGCCTTCTTCACGGAATCTTCCACCGCCCGGGCCCTGGTTTTGTCGGTTTGGGAGGTAGCGAACATCACCACGAAGAAAGCGAAGAGCAGGGTGATGAAATCGGCGTACGATACCAGCCAGCGTTCGTGGTTTTCAGGTTCGGGAGCGGGCCTTTTTCGCGGCATGGGAGCCTCAGGCAGCCCTGGGCGGCGCCGCGAGTCTGGCGGCTTCCGGCTTTTCTTTTTGGCTTTTTGTCCTCGTCGCTCTGGGTGTACGCCTCCAGCTTGCTGCGAATGAGCTTGGGGTTGAGGCCCTCGACGATGCCCACCACGCCCTCCACCACCAGTTCGCGCATAGCCAGTTCGCGCTTCGCGCGGGCTTTGATCTTGCTGGCGGCGGGCAGCAGAACTATGTTGGCGACGCCCACGCCGTATACGGTGGCCACGAACGCCACGGCGATGCCGTGGCCCACTTCGGCGATGTTCGAGAGATGCTTCATCACCTGGATCAATCCCAGCACGGCGCCAATGATGCCGATGGTGGGAGCGTATCCGCCGGCCGCCTCGAACACCTTCGCTTCCGCTTCGGTGCGCTCGTATTCGATGGAGATCTGCAGCTCCATCATTTTGCGCAACTCCTGGAGATCGGTGCCATCCACGGCCAGATTCAGCGCCTTGCGGAGAAACGGATCTCCGATCTTGTCCGCTTCCGCCTCCAGCGCGACAATGCCGCCCTTGCGCGCCTTGCTGGCGTAGCCGATGATCTCTTCCACGGTGTTGTCCGCGGAGACGCCGGCATCGAAAAAGATATCCCGGGACCGCTTCAGCGCGCCCATAATCGTCTTCAGCGGGGTGCTGATCATCACGGCGCCGAAGGTGCCGCCCAACACGATGAACGCGGCAGTCACCTGGACAACGTCGGTGACATGCCCGCCCTCCAGCACAAGGCCGCCGAGGATTCCACCCAGCGCGGCCACCATGCCCGCAATGGTGGCCAAATCGGGCTTTCCAGCGGACTTCTTCCCGGCCTTTGTTGCTTCGGCCTTCTTGTTTTCCTCCGCCATGGCAGTTAGAGGACCGGCCTCCGCTCCGGCTCAGCGTGCAGGATCTCGCGGCGGAAACGGACCACCCGGTCGATCACGTCGTCGGCGCTCTCCAATACCATGAACTTCTGTCCGGTAGTAAGGCTTACCACGGTGTCCGGCGTAACTTCGATGTGCTCGATGAGATCGGAGTTAATGACCAGCGGGATGCGGTTGATGCGCGTAAGTCGAATCATGGGCCCGGTACACCTGCCTTATCGGCCGGCATGCCGGAACCTGGAGGCTCAGCGGATCTTAATGGAGAAGTTCCAGAATCGCGCGCAATTCCTGGCGAATTTCATCGAGTGCGCCGGCCCTCGCGGCGTCCGGAAACAGACCCGCCTGCTGGCGCGCCTTGCGGGCGGAAGCGGAGACCGGGGCGGGCTTGGCGCGTCCTTCCAGGAACTTGCGCGCGCCTTCTATGGTGAATCGCTTATCGTAGAGCAGCCGTTTGATTTCGAGGACCGCCTCCACGTCTTTGCGCCGGTATAAACGATGGCCGGTTCCCGATTTCCTGGGCATGAGCGCCGGAAATTCGGTTTCCCAGAAGCGCAGGACGTAGGGTTTGATCCCGGCCAGGCGGCTCACTTCGCCGATGCGAAAGTACAGCTTGTCCGGGATTTCCTCAACCGATATCTGAGCGACCGGGTCGGACATCCCGGTGCCATTCTACCGCAATGAGAGGGCGCGAAAAGTGCGGACCGCGAAACCGGCGGGGCCAGCGGAAGCGTGGCCGGATTCTACGCGGCGGCCCGCTCCCTCCTACCGGGCTGTGTGCTAAATTACACGTGATAGAGGAGTTTGCCTGGACGCGCACGGGCGTAGCCAGGGGTGTCGCGAAACGCAAACATGGCCGTCACCAATCGCATCAACAACCGTTACGAAATCCGCTCCACTCTTGGACAGGGCGGCATGGGCGTGGTGTACCGCGCCTACGATTTCGTGACCAAACGGGACGTCGCCATCAAGACCATGCGGGACATCGCGGACCCCGCCGCCCTCGAGCTGTTCGCCAAGGAATGGACCGTTCTGGCCGGCCTCAGCCACCCCAATATCGTGGACATCCTCGACAGCGGCGAGTATGAGGAGAACGGGCGCCGCAAGCCCTACTTCGTCATGCCCATGCTGCCGGGCAACACGCTGGACGCCCTGATCAAGCACGCCAGCGCGCGGCTCACCGTGAACCGCGTGGTGGAGATCCTGGTGCAGACGTGCCGAGGATTGCAGGCGGCGCACGAGCGCGGTCTGGTGCATCGCGATCTCAAACCGAGCAACGTCTTCGTGCTGGAGGACGACACCGCGAAGATCATTGATTTCGGCGTCGTGCACCTCACCGGCACGCACTCGGTTACCGGCATCAAGGGCACCCTGCAGTACATGGCGCCGGAGCAACTGGAGTTGCAGCCGGCCACTAATCTCTCCGATCTTTTTTCGCTGGGCGTGGTGGGATACGAAACGCTGACGGGCCGGAAACCTTTCGCGCGCCAGTCGGAAGGCGACACCGCGGAGGCGGTGCGGAAGTTTATCCCGCCACCGGCTTCCGAGGTGAATCCGGCGGTGAGCGAGTTGATCAGCCGGGTGATCCACAAGGCCATGGCCAAGCAGCCGCGGCACCGTTTCGCCAGCGCCCGCGAATTCGCCGAGACGCTCACCAAGGCCATGCACAACCAGGCCGTGGACAGCTTCGATCCGGCGAAGATACGCCCGCGCATCGAGCGCGCCAGGAAGGCCTTCACGGAAGGGGACCTGCAGTTCGCCGCGGAGATTCTGGGCGAACTGGAAGCCGAGGGACACATCGACTCGGACATGTCCGTGCTGCGCCTGCAGATCGACCAGGCAACCCGCAAGAAAACGATTCGACAGTTGCTGGAGAGCGCGCGCACCCGTTTCGAGCAGGAAGAATATCCGCTGGCTCTGCAGAAGGTCCAGGAAGTGCTGCGCATCGAGCCGGATAATGCCGACGCCCTCGGCCTGCGCCGGGACATTGAAAGCCACCGCAGCGAACGCCAGGTGGACAACTGGTTCCGGCTGGTGAAGGAGCACCTGGAGCGCAACGCCTTCACCGAGGCGCGCGAAGGTCTCGACGAGATTCTCAAGATCAATCCGAAGGACACGCGCGCGCTGCAGCTTCGCGCCGAGGTGGAGCAGAAGGAACAGGACGCCATCCGCGTCCGCAACGAGAAAGAGCAGCTCTACAACGCGGCCAAAGCCGCTTTCCATAGCGGCGAAATCAGCACCGCGCTGAGCCGGCTGGAGCGCGTGCTCAAGCTGAACCGCGAAATACCCGACCGGGTGGTGCCCGAGCGCGATTCCCTGTATCAGGGGCTCTACAACCAGGTTCGCAGCGAGCACGACGCCATCCGCATGGCCTACGAGGAAGGCCGCAGCGCGCTCACCGAGCAGGATTCCGCGCGCGCCCTCGAGCTTTGCGACCAGTATCTGCAGAAGTATCCCGACAACCCGCTGTTTCAGGCGCTCAAACTGGAGGCGGGCGAACAGCAGCGGCAGCAGCTCTCCTCTTTTCTCGCGGAGACCGGCAAGCGCGTCGACTCGGAGCCGGATCTCGACCGCAAAGTGGCCATTCTTAAGGAGGCCGTGGAGAAGCATCCGGGCGAGCGCCAGTTTCAGGATTCACTTAAGCTAACCCGCGAGCGGCGTGATCTGGTGAACTCCATCGTGGCCCGGGCCCGCCAATACGAGGAACGCGCGCAGTTCGCCGAAGCGATCGGGCAGTGGGAAATCCTGCGCAGCATTTACAGCCCTTATCCCGGCATCGCTTTCGAAATCGATCAACTCCAGAAGCGGCGCGAGCACCAGACGCACGAAGAAGCCAAGAGCCGCTGGACCGAGCAGATCGACCGGGCCATTGAGGCGGGCAAATTCGCTCGCGCGCTCGATCTGGCGGGAAAAGCGCTGGAGGAATTCCCCAACGACGCCGAACTTTCCAACCTCGCCGCGCTGGCGCAACAGGGCGTGGAGCGCAGCGAAGAAGCGAAGCGGTTGTTCGAACAGGGCCAGAAGCTGGTGGCCGAAGGGCGCTACGAGGAAGGAACCGGGCTGCTGCGTCAGGCCTCCGAACTGGACGAGCGCAACCCGGCCATCGCGCAGGCGCTGGCCAACGCGCTGGTGGATGAAGCGCGGGAACTGGTGGACGCCGATTGGAAACCCGCCGAGAAGCTGGTGGATCAGGCGCTTCTTTATGACACCTCGAACGCCTCCGCCAGAAGCCTGCGCGCGCTCATCGAGGATCGGAAAAAGCGCGAGTTTGTGGCCGAGGTAGTGGGACGCGCGCGCCAGTTGCAGCTGGAAGGAAAAATCGAGGAGGCGCTGGAGGAAGTGGATCGCGCTCTGGTGAATTGTCCGGGCGAACAGCGCCTGGTGCAGTTGCAGGGCACGCTGCGCAACTCGCTGACATCAGGCAGCCGCGTGCAAACGCGCAACTACTATCTCAAGCAATTGCGCGATTTGAGCGCCCGGGTGGCCAGCAGCACTGATCCCGCGGAGTTGCGAGCCGTGGTGGATCAGGCGCGGGCCATCGCCGCGAAGTTCCCGGAGGACACGGAGATCCGCGCGCTGGCCGCGGAGGTAGAGCAGCAGGCGGTGCGGCAGCTCACGCCCGTGCCGCAGTCGAAGGTGGCGCCACCAGCAACTCCGTCTTCTTCGCAATCCTGGTCGGCCGCGCCAACGACCCCGACGCCGAAGTTCGCGCCACTGGAAGCCGCCGAAACAAACGCCATCAACGCATTCGGGTCCCATTCGGCCAGCAGTTTGAAGTCCCTCGAAGATTCGGAAACAACGGTGTTGCCAGCCACTCCGACACCGTCGCCTTCGCAAGTTTCGGCGGCGAGAACGCCCGACGCGCAACCTGCTCCCGCTCCTCCGAAGCCTCCCGCGCCGCCCCCGCCCGCTGCTCCAGCGGTTGCTCCGCCGGTTGCTCCGCCGGTTGCTCCGCCGGCCGCGCCCCTTCCGGCAAAGCCGCGGAAGCCGGCGCCACCGCGTCCCGCCGCTGCCAGTGCCGGCGTGCCGATGGTCGTCTGGCTGGCGATTGGAGCGGTGCTGCTTCTGGTGGCCGGGACCGGAGTCGTATATTACGTGCTGCACCGTCCGAAACCGGGCCCCCAGCCGGTTGCCGTCACCGAGTATCCTGTTGCCGTGGAGCCCAGCGTTCCGGGCGCGTTGATCCGCATCGACGGCCAGACCGTGGATTCCACCGTGGTCAAGTTGAGCGCGGGGCAGCACACGGCCACGGCGGAGTTGGAGGGGTATCAGCCCATCTCGCAACAATTCGCGGCCGGCCCCAATGCTCCGCCGTTGCGCTTTGATTTCCAGCCGGCCTTGCAGAGCGTTCGCATCGTGACGGGAATGGACACGGGGCAGGCCGTTCTTGATGACGCCGCGCCCGCCGACCTGCAGGACGGCAGCTTCTGGGTGGACAACGTCAGCCTCGCCGCGCACAAACTGCGCGTCACCGGCCATGGCGGGCAAAACCTCTCGGTTGCGTTCACCGCCGCGGCGGCTAAACCCGCAGTCCTCGATGAGCCGGTGACCAATCCGGACGAGGTGGTGGTCAGCACCCTGGGGAAAAACGCCATCGTCTATTGTGGCGCGCCCTCATGCCAGGCGGGTATTAAGGATCAGCCGCTGCAACCGGTGCCGGCCAACGGGCTGGTGCTGAATAACCTTGCACCGGACAGCCAACTGGTGGTTTCCGACGGAAAGAACGCGCGCAACGTAACTATTGAATCGGCGCCCGCGCCCGTGCTGGTGGCATACCTGCAAACGAACGACAACACGGGCACGCTGCAGATCACGTCGAACGTTCCGGACGCCCAGGTCACTCTCAACGGCCAGGCGCAGAAGCGCAGCCTGAAGAACGGCAACTGGTCGCGCAAACTAACGCCGGGTACGTGGGTGGTGCGCGTATCGAAAGAGGGTTTCGCGGACGCGGGCGAGCAGCGGGTGGAACTGGCCAGGGGAGACACCCACGCCCTCAACTTCGACCTGAAGCCGGCGGTGGTGAGCGGGAAACTGGCCATCGACGGGGCGCTACCGAACACCGAGGTTTGGATTGACAGTCTCCGCGCGGGTACCGTGAACGCATCCGGCTCCTTCAGCGGGGATGTCGGCCCTGGCGCGCACGATATCGAGCTGCGCAAAGAAGGATTCGAAAATCTGGCGCTGTCCAAACGCAACTTCAGTGTGGGGCAGACAGTGCACCTTTCCGCGGGCGACGTGCACATGCGCCCGCTGGGTGTCCTGAATCTGCAGGTGGTACCTCCGGGCGCGCAGGTTTCCTGGCATCGTGCCGGAGACTCGCTGGTGCATCAGGCGCGCAACAACACCGCGCTATCGCTGCCGGCGGGCCAGTATGTCATCACCGCTACCGCGCCGAAGCACGAAACGCGCGAGGAAACCGTGCAAGTGGATCCGGCCAAGGCGTCTACTCTTTCGTGGTCCCTCGCCGCGCTCAAGTCGACCACGGCGCAGACTTCGTCATCCCCGTCTACCGGCGCGGGCGCTTTCCTGACGCCCGACGAATGGCAGGAGCAGAACGGCTGGTGGTTCCACAAAGGTCCGTCGCTCGCGTGGTTGAAATCGAGCCGCGGCAGTTTCAACATTGCCATCGCCCGCAAGGGTCCGGGCATTTTCGGGGGAGGCAAGATCGATTGGGAGATCGGCCGCAAGGACGACCGCAACCGCGTCACCTATCAACTGGATGACCACAAGTTGTTCCGGCGCGCGTTTGTGGACGGCAACAAGGCAGATCACACCGCCAATCATTCCCTGAAGGGCGACGCGTACGAGCTGCGCATCGACATCGAGCCGACGCGAATCGTGGTGCGGGACCCGAATGGCAACGTGCTGGACGATTACAGCGACACCAGCGCGGATTTCACCGCGGGCAGGTTTGGCTTCAAGGGCGACGTCCGTCTGGTTGTGCGGTAGCGGATCAGGGCGCCGCTATCCGCGAGCCGGCCGCTTTCCCCAGGTTTCGCCGAACGAACCATCGGGGGAACCGGCCGGCCAGCCAATTATCACCAGAAACACATCGAGGACGAAAAGTGCGATGGCGATGTCGTTCAGCAAGGTCGCCTGGCGCGCGTCCGGCCAGAACTGGTTGCCCGCCCAGAAAAGAAACGCGACCGCCAGCAGCACCGCCTTCACGAACTCCAGTGGCGCGGGACGGTGCGCGCTCTGATAAATGAGGTAGGAAAAAGCAATCATGACCAAGGGGAAAGCGGCCAGGACGCCATGGGCCCGAGCGGGAAAGAGCCTGGGCAAAGCGTCCCATGCGAGCAACACACCGACGCCTGCGAGCGTAACCAGCCCAAGAATTGCGGGGAGAGCACGGTGTGCCCGGTCCAGTCGAATGAACATATTTGCCAGACTACACTACCCTGGAACGCGCGCCGCGGGCATGGTCTGGTCCTTGTACTGCAACTGGAACAGCTTCCAATAAATTCCTCGCAGAGCGAGCAGCTCCTGATGGGTGCCGGTCTCCCGCACCTGGCCTTTGTGCATCACCAGGATTCGGTCGGCGCGCTGGATGGTGGAAAGCCGGTGCGCAATCACAATAGAGGTGCGTCCCCGCACCAGATGGTCCAGGGCATCGCGAATGCGGAATTCGGTCTCCGTGTCCACGCTCGAGGTGGCCTCGTCCAGAATCAGAATGCGGGGATCGTGCGCCAGCGCGCGCGCGAAACTCATGAGCTGCTTCTGGCCCGTGGAATAGCCGTTTCCGCCCTCGCGCACAGGCTGGCGATAGCCCTCCGGGAGACCCTCCACGAAATCGGCCAGGTTCACGCGCTCGGCGGCCTGCTGCACCCGGGCGCGGTCAATCCGTTCGCTCCCGAGGCGAATATTGCTTTCCACCGTTCCCGTAAACAGGTAGGGGTCCTGCAGCACGATTCCGAACTGCGCGCGCAGCTCGGCGGTATCCAGGTTGCGAATATCCTGGCCGCCCAGCCGGATGGCGCCCTGCTGGACGTCATAGAACCGCAGCAGCAGGCTGGCCAGCGTGGTCTTCCCGGCCCCGGTATGGCCCACCACCGCAACCGTTTCGCCGGGCGCGATGCGGAAGCTGACGTCGCGCAGCACCCAGTCGCCCTCGTTATATGCGAACCAGACATGGTCCAGTTCGATGGCCGCCGGTTCGCTCGGAACCGCATGAGGGTGGTCCGGCGAAACGATGCCGGGGGGCGCGTCCAGAAGGCGAAAAATACGCTCCGACGCCGCCATGGCGCCCTGCAGAATATTGTATTTCTCGCTAAGGTCCTGAATGGGCCGGAAAAATCTCAGGCCGTATTGAAAGAAGGCCACCAGAATGCCCAGCGACAAGGCGCCCGAGCGGATGCGCATGCCGCCGTAGCCCAGAAGCAGGCTCAGCGAGAACATGCCCAGCAGTTCCACCACCGGGTAAAACCAGCCGTACGCGGTGATGGCGTTCTTATAGGCGTCCATATGGTCGCGGTTGACGCGCTCAAATTCGGCACGGCCGGCCGCCTCGCGATTATAGAGTTGCAGAACGGCAATCCCGTTGATGTGTTCCTGAAGGTACGAATTGATGGCGGCGATGGCCACGCGGATACGGCGATAACTCTGCTGCACCACGCGCCGGAAAACCATGGTGACCAGCACCACCAGAGGCACCACCGCCAGCAAAAGGCCGGTCATACCCGGGCTGAGGCGGAACATCACCAGCAAAACGAAACCGAGCATCAGAAAGTCGCCGGCGATGGTCACCAGCCCGGACGCGAACAATTCGTTCAACACGTCGACGTCCGTGGTCACCCGGGTTACCAGCCGGCCCGTGGGATTGCGGTCGAAATACGCGATGTGCAAGCTCTGGAGATGGGCCATCAGCTCGCGGCGCACATCGAACATTACCTTTTGCCCGGTACGCTGCATGATGTAGCTCTGGAAAAAGTCGAAGAGCATACCGCCCGCGAGCGCCAGAAAATAGAGAAACGAAAGCTGGGCCAACCCAATCCATGGAACGACGGAGAGGAACTCCCCCAGAACGCCGCCTGAATAACCCCGCTGCGGCGCCAGGTATCGATCCACCGCCATGCGGGTGAGCAGCGGTCCGGTGACCTGCAACAAGGAACTGACCAAAAGGAGCATCAGCGAGAGATAAACGGCGCGGCGGTAGGGGCGCATATACGCCAGCAGGCGCTTCATCAGCCGGCCGTCGTAGGCTTTTCCGAGGACTTCTTCTTCCACTCAGGCCAGTTTATCGCACGGTGGTCCGGGGGGAACTACGGATGGATGGTACCGGGCTCTGTTCTGTTTTCGGAACAAGGCTATTGAAAAAAGTCTCAAGATGCTGTACAACAACTAATGTAACTATATGTAAATGCGTAGTGCTGTTCTGATTTCAGAACAGAAGCCTCTCTGGAGGTAACATTTTGCAGACGGAAGGTGCCTAAATGGATGTAGCCAAGATACTAGTGGAACTGCGGCAGGAACGGGAACAAATTGAAGAGGCCATTATGAGCCTCGAGCGCCTTGCACGCGGTAGGGGAAAACGCCGGGGACGGCCCCCGGCCTGGATGACCGAAGTAAAGAGGCGTGGCCGTCCGCCGGGAAGCAAGAACAAGCCCAAATTAGAGAAATCGGTCTCGGCCAAAGCGGCCGCAGCCTGATTTTTGGATTGGGGGCAGACCGGCCCGGTCTGCCCTCTCTATTCTTCCGCGTACAGGAGCCAGGCGTGCCGGTCCCGCTCGAAGAGCGAGAGGGAGCTGGTCATGGTTTCCACCATGGTGCGCGGGTCCACTCCATCCTTCAGATTTTGAAGCACTTCCCGATTACCCACCAGCCAGCGATCCAGCTCAGCATCGATTTTTCCTGGCCATAATCTCAGCAGCGCGGAGGCAATTTCGAGACCCAGCCGGGTGCTGTCAAACGCATTCCGGTCGGTAATCACGAAACGCACGCCTTCAATCCAGCGCCCCTGGAAGTTCGAGGATTCCGGGCGGAAACGGGTCGGATATACGCGAATACCGGGGATCTCGCGGGCATTCAGCCAGTCGGAAAGGCGGCGGCCGTCAATCCAGTCCGCGCCAATCTGCTCAAACGGAGTTGCGGTTCCGCGCCCCACCGAGTAGTTCGGAGACGCCTCCAGCATGGCCACGCCGGGATACAGAATGGCTTCGCTCAGGTTTCGGATATTCGGCGAAGGATTCACCCAGGGAAGGCCCGTGGAATCGAACCAGAAACCGCGCTGCCATCCCTCCATGCGGACCACCTGAAGGTCCAGGCCGAGATTGAGGACAGCGTTGTCCATGGTGGCCAGTTCGCCCAAAGTCATGCCATGCCGCAGGGGCGTTTCGCTGCATCCGACAAACGATTCCAGATCCTTATCCAGAATGGGGCCTTCCATGTGCACGCCCGTGATGGGGTTTGGCCGGTCGAGGACGACAAAGCGCAGATGTCTCTGAGCCGCTTCCTGCATGGCGTACTGCATGGTGCAGGAATACGTGTAGAAGCGGGCGCCCACGTCCTGAATATCGAAAACCAGCGTGTCGACGCCGGATAGCATTTCATCTGACAGCCGGCGGCGGCTGCCCTGATAGAGGCTCCATATGGGGACACCGGTGGCGGCGTCGCGGGAATTGGCGATATCGGGACGATCCTCCCGCCCGGAAATGCCGTGTTCGGGGGAGTAAAGAGCGCGGACGTCGATGCCATCGGCGCGCATTAAATCGACGTTGCGCTTTCCATCGCCGCTCACGCCGGTCTGGTTGGTGATCAGCCCGACGTGGCGGTCCCGCAATAAAGCGAAATGCTGCTGTCTTAGTACGTCCAGGCCGGTTAGTACATGGCCCCGAATATTTACCTCGGGATGCACGCCGGGCCCGATGATGGTTTGGTCATAGCGGGCGATTTTCACGGCGGGCGCGGAAATTCCGTATGCCGCGGCCGCCAGGGTGGCGATACGCCCGCGCAGCGAAGTAAGCGGCTTGCCATGGTGCGGGTGAACGGCGTTGGCCAGCAGGATCACATAGGTGCGGCTGAATGGGTCAATCCAGATGGAAGTGCCGGTGAATCCGGTGTGGCCGTAGGAGCCGATGGGGAATAAATCGCCGCGATTGCCTGAAAGCGGGGAATCGATGTCCCAGCCGAGTCCGCGGAGCACGGGCTGGTCGGGCGGGCTCTGCGGCGTGGTGAATTTTTCGATGGTGAGCGGGTTGAAAAGTTGGGCGCCGTTGGCGGTTCCATGGTCGATCATCATCTGCGCAAAGCGGGCGAGGTCATCGGCGGTGCCGAATAATCCCGCGTGACCGGCGACGCCGCCCATGTTGCGCGAAGTGGGATCGTGCACGATGCCACGCAGGGGCTGGCCGGTGGCGTCGTCGATTTCCGTGGGGGCGATGCGGGGGCGCAGGCTGGCCGGCGGCAGGAACATGGTGTCATTCATGCCCAGCGGCTCAAAGACGAGGCTGCGCGCATAATCCGAAAGCGTCTCCCCGGAGAGGCGATGCACAATTTCGCCGAGGAGGATGAAGTTGATGTCGCTGTATGCGAAGCGCACGCCGGGAGGGCCGGCGGGCTTGTCGGCGAGAGCCCTGGCGATGCCGGTGTCGTAACCGCTCCAGGGCGTGGTGAGGTCCAGATCGGGCCGGAGCCCGGAGAAGTGCGTCATCAGATTGCGCACGGTGATGGCGCTGTGGCCGCCCTGGAACTCGGGAAGGTAATTCGTCACCGGATCGTCGAGGCGGATGCGGCCTTGCTCGAGGAGCTTCATAAGACAGGGCGTGGTGGCGAGGACCTTGGTGAGCGAGGCGAGGTCAAAGATAGTGTCGACGGTCATTGGCTCGCGCGCGGGGATGAGCGCCCGCGAACCATAAGCCTTGCGGTAGACCACCTGGCCGTCGTGCCCGATGAGCAGTACAGCTCCGGGAAGTTGTCCGGCGTCGATGGCGCTGTTGATTGCGGCATCGGCCTGCGCGCCGGAGGGGAACGAGTCCTGGGCGAAGGCCGCCGCGGCGCACAGTGTCAGGAGCGCGGCCAGCTTCATTGCAGTTTCCCGGCCACCGCGTCCAGCGTGCGGGCCAGGTCGACGTCCTTTTGGGTGATGCCACCGGCATCGTGCGTGGTGAGGTCGACGATCACCTTGTTATAGACGTTGAACCATTCGGGATGATGATTCATTTTCTCGATGGCGATGGCGGAGGTGGCCATGAAGCCGAAGGCGTGGATGAAATCGGGGAAGCGGTATTCGCGGTGGAGTTTTTCGTTGACCACGGACCAGCCGGGGAGAGCGGCGAGGGCGGCATCGAGTTGGGTAGCGGAAAGCTTGGGCATTAATTCTATTGTGGTACGGATGATGGGATGGGGATAAGGGCACCGGCGGCTCGGAAAGCTGGATCCAGTTTCCGAGCCGCGGATTGAGCAAGCGGGTGCGTGGTTTAGCGTTTACGCACTTCCAGTTGTACCGGCCTGGCGACGGCACTGACATCCGGATCGTAGTACTCGTAGACCCGCGATGAGAAGGTTCGCGCCCGTATCGGATATTTCGCGCGCAATCGAAACGACAACGCGAAGGTCTCGTTGGGGGCGATTGAATCAAAGTAGAGAATGGCCTGCGTCGCTGTCAGGCTGAACTTCTGCAGCCGCCCGCTCGTCTGGCCCGCCGTTTTCTCCTGATAGCTTTGCAGGTCTTCGGTGAGCAGATCGAATCCCGGCGGGATGCCCAGATCCACCATCACCATATTGGCGGTCTTGCCGAGATTATTTCGAATGGTCGCGGTCGCCGTGGCCAGGTCGTCCTGCTCCAGATGAGTGCGATCATAGCTCACGTCGATGGATAGCGCCTCGGTCGCGGGGCTCTCATTCCACGGCAGGAAATATCGTCCGGCCACCTGATAGGCCAGGGTGCCCTCGCCGGTGAACCGGATCTCCACGGTGTTGGAGGATTGCGAGTCGATTCCCTTGAAAACGAATTGATGGAGCAGGTCGTTGTTCTCCGGGGTGAGATCGAGCGTAGCGGCGGTCTTGCCATTCACTACGATCTCGACGGGGCCCTTGGCGGTTGCGCCGCCTTTTTCCGTGGAGAGGAGCAGCGCGCGCAACGCCATGATGGTGGCCTGGGTGGTTCCCCATGCACCTGAGGCATCCTTCTTCGCGACGATATAGTTAATGGCTTTCGCCGTGGCCGCGGAGTCGCCGCCCCATTTAAGGAGCGCCTGCACGGCCAGGCCGGTTGTTTCGATGGCGGCGCTCACGCCAGTCGCGTATACTCCGGTTTCGTCCGCGCTCCACCACGCCTGGTCGTCCTGCTCGGTCCGCGCGTCGAGCAAGAGTTGCATGGTCTGTTCGGTGAAAGCGCGGTCTTTCGCGTAGTCCACCGCGAAGTTGGCGAGCACCGCCAGAGTGTACACATCGGGCTTCGCGCCGCTGAGGTGCGCTTCGATGAACTGTTTGGCTCTTTCAACCGCCGGTCCCTGATAGCCCGTGTTTTCGAGCGCCCAGGCAATGTACGCAGTGATGCGCAGCGTGTCCTTGTTGTAGCGGTTGGTGGCGCCTTCGTTGATGAACTCCATATCCGGCTTCCAACTGCCGTCAGCCTGCTGCTGGCCGGCGAGCCATTGCCGGGTCCTCTGGATGACCTGGGGATCCACATCGTAAACCTTGGACATGTCGCTGAACTCCATCAGGCCGTAGGAGGTCAGGATTTTGTTTGCCGGGACGTTGCCGAACCAGGAGAATCCGCCCCCCGGCACTTCAAAGGTGAGCAGGCGTTGATAGCCGGCGGCGATGTAGCCTTCGGCCCTGGCATGCACTTCGGGGGTGAGTTTCTTCGTACGCTTCATGTAATCGAGCGCCAGCACGTTGGGATATGTACTGGAGGAAGTCTGCTCAAAGCAGCCATATGGCATGCGCAGCAAACTGTCCATGCCTTCGATCACCTGGCTGAGTGGACCAGGGTAGAGCCGCACGAAGATGGTGCTGGCGTCCGCAATGGACGCGGGCGGGAAATCCACCTGGTGTTGCACGGTGGTTTGCAGACGCCCGTTGAACACCATGCTCTGTTCGCGGCCGTTGGGAACCACTTCAATCTCGCGTATGACGATGTCCGCGCGCCTAGAAGGGCCGTTCATTCGAGCGTTGAGCGTTAATTTGAATTTGCCGATACGGTTCGCCTGGATGGTGAACTGCGATCCGCCCACGCGTCCGGACTCCGCGGCCAGGCTCTTGTCCGGCGAGTCTTCGACCAGCGAGAACCAGTCGTCAGGCTGGAGATGCAGGCTGACATCCCCGCGGGAGCCGGCGTAGTTGTAGACGGCAACGGGGATGGAAACCTGATCGCCCTGGGTGAGGGTGACGGGCAGGTCCAGATCGACGAAGAAGTCCTGGAACACCTTGAGGCTGGAAGTTCCACTGCCGAGCGCGCCGCGGGCGGTGGAGGCCAGCATGGCCATACGCCAGGTGGTTATGTTGTCGGCGATGGGAATGGTGATGCTGGCGCGGCCATTGCGGTCCGTGATGATTTCGGGAGCGATGTACAGGGCCTCCGGAAACCAGGAGCGCACGTGGGTATCCGGTTGCGGGGGTTGTGGACTGGTGGTCGCGCCCATGCCTGGCATGATCTTGATCAGCTGGGCGGCATCGCGGCCGGCCAGAGAGATCTGGGAGATCATCTGCTGGTTCAGCGTGATGCTGGTCTGGCCCGTATCCGTGGGCACGACGACGTCGTTTGCCGCGATGACCGCGACTTCCGCTGTGGCTCCGCCCACCTCCAGAACGATGTTTGGAAAGGAAGCGTTGACGCGCTGATCCAGCTGGAGACCGCGCTCTTCCCAAGTGGTGAAACCTGGCGCCGATACCCTTAGCGTGTAGTGGGTTGGCCTGACGGCCAGGAATTTGAAGCGTCCGCTGCCGTCGGAAACCGATTCGCGAATGGTCTGGCTGGCTTCGTCCGTCAGTAATATTTTTGCGTCCGGAATTACGGCGCCGGAACGATCGGTGACCGTTCCGCTCAACGTCGCACCGACATCCAGAACCACCGAGACAACCGCGCGGTCACGGACCTTCAGCGAAAACTTGCGTTCCGCTGTCAGGAAACCAGGGGCAGACGCCTGAATCCCATAATCGCCTGGGCGGACGCCAGTCAGATCAAATCTCCCGGACGCATCGGACGTTGTTATAAGACCCTTTCCAGTGGCAACTTCGAGAAGTCTTACCGTGGCGCCGGGAACCACGGCTTCCCACGAATCGGTTACCTTTCCTGTGATCTGCGCAAGGCCATTAAACGGGCCCTGGTGGTGCTCGATATCGAGATCGATTTTGCCCGAGCCCTTAAGACCGGGCACCATGCAGTTGTGTACTTCCAGACGGTCAACCAGGTCATCGCCGGTGTTGAATTGTCCATCCGGCCCCGCACTTCTCACCTCGAAAGATCCCCCATTTTGATTCCATCTCGTATTCTCGAAGTGAATCTTGTTGCCCCACGCGTCGCGCAGGTTCGCGGCGTCCGCGCCCCGCAGCCTCTCAATCAACCTGGTCACGTCGCAGGTATCCGAATTCCACTCAAATGCGCGACTCAGGGCCGCCGCAAGCTGCACGATCTGGAGGTGGAACCGTGTCCGGTAGCGCGCGACGTACTCGGAGTACCTGGTCTGGGTAGCAATCCGGCCGAAGTCCATCTCGGACTTATTGGTGCTCAACAGTTCCGTGGCGGAGAATAACGCTCGCGCGGCGCGGTCCTGCTGGCTGAACTGTGACGGATCTGAAGACGAAATCGCGCCGGACAGACCGATAGAATGAATCTCGTAGCGCGGCTTCATCGCTTCCTGCTCCAGATAGAAGAAGACCTTCGCAAATCCCGGCTGTTTCTCCGCCAGGGCGAAGACTGCCTCGTCGACGATTTGCAGGCCCAGCGCCGCCTGCACGCCTTCGCCGTGCGTGTTGGTCACGCGAAAACCGATACGCGCCTCGCCGCCGGGCCTATAGACTGGCGCATCCAGCGTGGTTTCGACTTTGAGTTCATCCGCGGGCTGCACGAAAATCAGCCGGTGATCGCCCACCGGGCTGGCATCCCGGCCAAACAGGTAGGCGTTGAACTCGACGGTGCCCGCCATGTCCGGCGTGGCCACCATGGCGAGGTCAGCCCGGCCATTCACAATATCCAGATCACGCGTGGCGACGGTCTGGCCATCCTTGATCACATCGACGTAAGCGCTGCCGCTCTGTTTCGTCGCGAAAATCTGCAACTGAATTCGTTCTCCGGCGTGATATACGGCGCGTTCCGTGCGCAGCAGGATCTGATCGCTTCCCGAACGGGACTGGAGCGGAATTGAACTCGATGCATGGTTGCCTTCGCGATCGCTGGCTTCAACCTGCAGCGCCGTGTCTCCGGCCTCGCCGTGCAAGCGAACGATGGCCACGCCGCCTGCGTCCGTGCTCGCGCTCTGATCGGCATTTCCAGGGAGGCGGGCCCGGACATCGGCCTGCGCCGGCGTCCCATCCGGGTATGAGGTCAGGATGAAGACCTGGTTTTCGAGACCTGGAATCAACGTACCGCCCTCGGGTACCGCGGTGATCAGCAGCGGCGACTCGCTGACGGTGATCGGTTCGCCGCGAGTCTCGCTATGGCCCGCGCCGTCTTTTACTGTCGCCTCGATCAACACGCGCGATGCACCCTGGTTGAGGGGACGTCCGGCGAAATAGCCGGGCAGGCGGATGTCGAACCGGAAGGTCCCGTCGCCGCCGGTCTTTCCTTGCGAGTTCCCAGCCTCGAACTGGGCAACATCCATAGCCGACGCTTTAACGGTGATTTCGGCGCCGTCCACCGGCTTACCGAAAAAGTAGTTGGCGCGCACGGTTCCGGTGACGTGGTCGCCCGGCCGGTAGCCTCGTTTCGTCCTGGCATCTTTCCCGGCCAGGTCGACGGCGACCTTGAACTTCGGCAGAACATAGCGATCAACCTGCAGCGCGATCTCCGCAGTGTTCAGCGAAGAGCCGGCGGCATCGTCCATCAATGCGCGCAGATGGTAGGTGCCCAAATTGACTTCATCCGCCAGACCGAATTCGGCGGAGGCAATCCCGTAGTTATCGGTCTGCGTGATTTTCCTGAAAACCCTGTTGCCGCGCGAATCCTCCAGTTCGAATGTCAGGTTGCGGCCGGCGGTTGCCTCATGGCTGGAGCGATCCAGCGCCAGCGCGCGCGCATGTATCATCTGGCTGGGTTGGTAGATGGGCTTCTCGGTGGTGAGGAGGATGGAGACCTTGTTATCCAGGCGGATGTCCTGCGTGGACTCCGCCGACCCGATTGCCGTGTCGACGACATAGCGCAATGAGCAGTCCCCGGTGAGACCAGCAGGGAAACGGAATTGCGCTTCGCTGGTGCCGCGCTGGTTCAACTGGCCGGTATAGAGCAACTGATTCTTTCCAGCCGCTACCAACTCGATGTGCACCGATCCGGGCCCGGCGACGACTTCATTGGTTCCGTCGGTGACTATCAGCCGGACTGCCGCGGGACCTCCACTGAAATACTCCCGCTGGGCGAGGACATGGACTACCGGGGTGCGGAACACCTGGGAAATCGACACAATTCCTTGCATTGCCGGGGCATTTTCATCGCTGTAGGTGAATTGAAAGCGGAGGCGATGCCACACGAGGTCCTCGATGGCCAGCGTTTGGGGAAGCTGGAGATCCTGCTTCCACGCTCCCCGGCCCAGGGTGACGTTGACACGCCGGTGGCAAAGGCCCACGACGGAGTCTTCGGGATCGAGGACCTCGACAATTAGGTTGCCAGAGCCGGCACGAGCGGCATCGTAGGGAATGGAGACGTGCAAGCTGCCATGCACGTAGGTGGCGGCAACTGAATCGGTTTTTTCCATCTGTTCATGCTGGAAAGACGCCAGCGGCGCGAAACAGACGAGCACCAGCATCGGCACCGCGAAAAACAGACACTTATAGCCCTGAAGAAAGGTCATAGCGAACCCCCCACCAATGCGCGTCATCAGCGATTAGAAGCTTGCTGAGCGCTCTATAGCTGAGAATGAGAGCTATTTTGAATCTTGCAGGGAAATTGCGGAGTTTTTCGGCGGCCGCGGACGATCAGTGCTGAACGGCTGCTGGTTCCCAGTGAGTACCATCCGGGCTGAGCCAGACGGTTCCGGAGTCGGTTGTGAGCTGAAAGACCGGGCGGGATGGCGCTGGCTGCTGTTGGGTCACGATCACGAGGCGAGCCACTTTGCCCTGCCAGAGCGGCTTAACGGCCTCCCAGGTTTTCCCGGCGTCTCCGCTGAAGAGAAGTGCGCCAGCGGAATTCGCAGTGAGCACGCGTTTGTCAATCCTTACGGTTGGAAGGGCAGCGAATGGGAGGCCCGCCATGATGTTGATCCTCCCGGCGCTGTCGCTTGCCATCGAATATGACGAAGTCGTCTGGCCTGGCTGGACGCTTTCCTGGCCGGAGTAGGTGGGCACTTTCGCGCGGATTGCCGCGACTTCCGACGTGGCGCCGCCCACCTGCAGAACGATGTTGGGAATGGTCAGGGGGGACCCCTGACTGAACTGGATACGTTGTTCCCAGGTGTTGAAACCCACAGCCGACACCGAGAGCGTATATAAACCGGGATTAAACGAGTCGAACCCGAAATGCCCGTTGGTGTCGGAGACCGCTTCACGAATGGTTTGACGGCCTCCGTCCTTTAGAACCACCCTTGCGTTGGGAACGACCGCGCTGGAACTATCGGTGACTGTTCCCGTGACCGCGCCCACACCGGGCATGATCTTGATCAGTTCCGCGGCGTCGCGTCCGGCCAGAGAGATCTGAGAGATCATCTGCTGGTTCAGCGTGGTACTGGCCTGGCCGGCATCAGTGGGCACAACGACGTCGTTGGCCGCCACAACCGCGACTTCCGACTTCGCGCCGCCCACCTGCAGAACGATGTTGGGAACGGTGAGGCGGGCCTCCTGATCGAACTGGATACCGCGTTCTTCCCAGGTGGTGAAACCAGACCCCGACACGGTGAGCGTGTAGGAACCGGGATGAACGGCTGGGAAGTTGAACAACCCCTTGCCGTCCGAAACGGATTCAAGAAGGGTCTTCTCGTCTTCGTTTTTCAAAACCACTCTCGCTTCCGGAACCACGGCGCCGGAACTATCGGTTACCGTTCCGTTCAAGGAGCCGACGCCCGGCGCAATCGTGATGGGTGCGGCGGCAGTGTGGCCAGCGGCCGTCGGGGCAACCGCACCGCTTTCCGCCACCACCGCCACCTCTTCGGTTGCCGCGCCAACCGACAGCACAGAAGCTATTTCCGCGAGGTCCTGCGCCTGCAATTCAATTTGCCCCGATGCCTGCTGGAACCCCGGCGATGCGACCTGCAGATCGTACCGGCCGGCTGGAAGCGCGGCAATCTCGAAGTGCCCCCGGGCATCGGCTTGGGCACTGCCGCTGGCTGTGCCGGCAAGTTGACGCAGCGTCACCGTCGCTCCGGGAACCACCGCTCCGCTCGAGTCGGTTACCAGTCCCGTCACTTCGGAAAGGCCGTTGATTGGCCCTTGATCGTGCTTGATGGCAACCTTCAGAGCCCCGCCGGCCAGGGACGTGTACGCCTCTGTCGACGGCTGCAGGCGCGATTCAAAGGCGGTCTGGGGGGCTACCGTTGCAGAGGGATGGTGCCGGACCACAAGCCGCGGAGCTCGCCGTTGAGTGGAAGAGGCCACGCGCGAGGTTTGGGGGCTGCTCGGGGCCTGCGCCACGGGAACACGCGGCGGCGGGATCGCACGCGCGATGGCATGCTGGGGCTGGGGTGCCGGCCGTTGGAAAAGATACAGGAAGACGAGGACCGCCAGCACGCAAGCAGCCACCGCGCCGGTGAGAACGGGGATCGGCGCAAGCCAGCGCCGCCAGACGGGAACCGGGTTGGGCTTAGGTACCGCGGGAAGAGGCTGCTGCGCGAGAAAGACCGCCTCCCGGCAATCGGGACACTCGGCGAAATGCGCGAGGCACTCGAGACGCTCGTGCTCGGGCAGAACGCCCTCCAGAAAGGCACTCAGCGAATCCGGGTCAGGATGCGAGCCGGGATGGACTTGTCGCGTCATGCTGGTTCCTGCTCCGCGGATTCTCCCTGTTCAAGGAATGCGCCAGGTTGGGAAGCTTGCAGCAAGCTTCGAATATTAATGTCGAGGTCGCGCGGATCGGCGCCGAGCGCCTCCTCCGCGGCCTGCCTGCTCAGGCCCGCTGCCCGGAGATTTCCCAGGAGATCCTTGCGGAGACTTGCGGTCAGCCGCTTGATTCTGCGGCTCATTGTCGACTCGTGCACGCGCAGGACCTGAGCGATCTCCGCCAGCGTACGCCGATCAAGAAACCAGGCCGAAAGAAGAAACCGCTCTTCCGCCGTCAGCGAGCGCAATATGGCGGTCAGGGATCGTCCAAGGCGCGAGAGCGCGTCCGAGGCGGGCGCGGGATCCGCGGGCGGCGCCGCCATATCTTCAACCGCAAGCGGAACCTCGCGATTGGCACGGCGATGTTGTCCCGCATTGCGCTGGGCCAGCGTCGCGCGCAGAAAACCAATCAGCGAGCCGCGTCCGGAGTAGGAGGCGAGCGGTGAACGGCGCTGGCCGTCGCGCTCGGTGAGGCCGAACATTTCGGAGTAGAGCGATTCCGCCAGCTCCGTGCCACTCATCGCCGATCTGGTGATGCCGATCGCCGCCTGCTTCAACGGCTCCCGAAAGCGCGCCAGAAACTGCCGCCAGGCAACGTCCCGGCCGAGTGCGCAGGCCTGCGCCAAAGCCAGATCCCGCAATTGAAGGGCGCGCCAGAAAGCACCGGCCTGAGCCCGGTTGGCCTGCACACCGGGAGCCAGCCCGTAGTTGCACTTGTTGCCGATCACCAGAAGCGCGCTGGCCAACTCATTCTTCGTGAGACCAACCGAATCCGCGCCGGCTTCCCGGTGGAACTGGTCAATCGTGAGGCCGGAGAGCTCCGCTATGCGCGACTCGGGGGCAGGAATCGAGCCCGCATCGAGCGCGCGCTCTTCGCTCGGAGAGGAGATTACCAGGTTGTTGAGTTCCGCGGATTGTGGCAGCGCCGAATCCACGCTCTCACGATACATCAATCTGGCAGCCAGAAAACCGCTTGTTTACGCGCGCGGCTCGTCCTGCCGAACCGCGACGGTGACGGAGCCGGCATACATTAATAGGCAGAAGCGCCTCCTGCGATAATGGCGTGAAGCTGATTTTCAGTTTTATTTCAAACAGGTTACGAGGTGTTCGTGGCGGAACCGCTCATTGAAGCGCGGAAGGTGGAGAAGTTCTACGGTCAGCCGGGCGGGAACCGCGTTCAGGTGATCGCGCCGCTGGATCTCCGCGTGTATCCGGGTGAGATTCTGGCTCTGCTGGGTCCGTCGGGGTCGGGCAAGTCGACGCTTTTGCGCATCCTCACCGGCTTGTCGCAGGCGTCAGCGGGCGAGGTGCTGTGGCACAACCAGCCCGTGAGCGGCCCGGTGAAAAACGTCTCCATAGTGTTCCAGAGTTTCGCGCTGTTTCCCTGGCTCACCGTTTTAGAAAACGTGGAGGCGCCGCTGAAAGCGGGTGGGCTCAATCCGGAAGAACGCAAGAAGCGCGCCACTCAGATGCTGGACACCGTCGGCCTGGACGGCTTCGAATCGGCGTACCCGAAGGAACTTTCCGGCGGCATGAAGCAGCGCGTTGGCTTCGCGCGGGCGCTGGTGGTGGAGCCGGAAATCCTGTTCATGGACGAACCATTTTCGGCCCTCGACGTTCTTACCGCCGAGAACCTGCGCAACGAGCTGCTGGACCTCTGGGAAGACCAGAAAATGCCCACCCGGACGGTTTTCATCGTCACCCACAACATTGACGAAGCAGTGCTGCTGGCGGATCGGGTGGTGGTGCTGGGCAAGAACCCGGCGCGCATCCGCACGGACTTTCACGTGGACCTGCCTCGGCCGCGAGATCACAAAAGCCCGCGGTTCACCGAGCTGGTGGACTACATCTATACGGTGCTGACGCAGCCGGACGCTCATCCCGAGGTTCCGGCAGCCACGCCGGCCAAACCGCGTTATCCGATGCTGCCGCACGCGCGCCCGGGCGGCATCGCCGGTCTGCTGGAGATTCTGGCCGACCACAACGGCCGGGAGGACGTGCATGAGCTTGCGCACATGCTCTCCTTCGAAGTGGACGATCTGCTGCCCATTGTGGAGGCGAGCGCGATGCTGGGGTTCGCCAACGTAGTGGAAGGCGACGTGGAAATGACGCCGGCCGGCCACGAGTTTCTGGACGCCGATATCCAGCGCAAAAAAGAACTGTTCCGAACCGCGGCGATCGAGCATGTTCCCCTCTTGAAAAGGATTGTCAGCTCGCTGGAGGCCAAGGCCGACCGGACGCTGCCCGATGAGTTCTTCGAGGATCTGCTGGATGAGCATTTCAGCGAGGACGAGACCAGGCTGCAGCTTGACACGGCGATCAACTGGGGCCGCTACGCGGAATTGTTCGACCACGACGCGCGGGGCGAGCGGTTCTTCATTCCCGAGGAAGCCACGGCGAGCGCGGAAAAATGAGCATCCAGGGGCTGGCGCGATCGATTGCCGGCGAGCGCACCTGGCCCCTGCTGCTGGACGCGGCGGTTTTTCTGGCGGTGATGGGCGTGGCGTCCGCGGTGCTCATGGTGGGGCACACCTGGCTGGGACCGGTGAATTCTCACGCGGTGATTTCGCGCTCGCCTTCGGCGCTTCCCCTGTATGCGCTGTATTCACTGGTGCGGATGACCGTGGCCTACGTGCTCAGCATGGCGTTTGCCATCACCTACGGATACATCGCCGCGTACAACCGGCGCGTGCAGGGCGTCATGCTGGCGATTCTGGATATTCTGCAGTCGATTCCAGTGCTGAGTTTCCTGCCGGGCGTGATGCTGGCCATGGTGGCGCTGTTTCCCACGCGGCAACTGGGCGTGGAGATCGGTTCGGTGATCCTGATCTTCACCGGGCAGGTGTGGAACATGGCGTTCAGCTTCTACGCTTCGCTGAAGGCCATTCCGCGCGAGCTGCGCGAGGCGACGAAGGTGTACCGGTTCGGCTGGCTGCAGCGATTTCTGCAACTGGAACTGCCGTACGCCACCATCGGGCTGGTGTGGAATTCAATGGTGTCGGTGGCGGGCGGATGGTTCTTTCTGATGGCCTGCGAGATGTTCGTGCTGGGTCAGCGGGATTTCCGTTTGCCGGGATTGGGGTCGTATCTGCAATCGGCCGCGAGCGCCGGCGATACCGGAGCCATCGTGTGGGGGCTGAGCGCCATGATCGCGGTGATCATCCTGATTGACCAGTTGGTGTGGCGGCCGGCGATTGCATGGTCGGAGAAGTTTAAGTTCGAGCAGGTGGAGAGCACGGCGGCGCCCGAATCCATGGTATTGAATCTGCTGCGAAAATCGCCGTTGCTCAGCCGGCTGCATGAAAGCACGCTGGCCCCGCTTAACGAATATCTGTGTACGCGCGCGGCGCGCCGCGGCCACGAAGCAGCCGATGCGGCACATGGTTCCGCGGGCAAGACGGTGCTGGGCGTGGCGGTGGCGTGTGCGTGTCTGGCCGCTGCGGGCCTCGGCGTGGTGGGCGCGTTCCGCGAACTGCGTGGAATTAGCGGGCCGGAGGTGCTCATCACGATCCAGAGCGCCGGCGCAACGTTCGTGCGCGTGCTGGTGGCGCTGGCGATCGCTTCCGTGTGGACCATTCCCGCGGGCGTGGCCATTGGATTCAACCCGCGTCTGGCGCGCATCGCTCAGCCCGTGGCGCAGATTGCCGCTTCGGTTCCGGCGACGGCTTTATTTCCGGTGGTGCTGCTGGCTTTGATCCGAATGGGCGGCGGCCTGAACGCCGGGTCGATTCTGCTGATGCTGCTGGGCACGCAGTGGTATATCCTGTTCAACGTGATTGCCGGCGCCACGGCGATTCCCTCGGAATTTCACGAGGTGGCGGCGATTTTTCGCTTCAGCCGGCTGGATCGCTGGCGCACGGTAATTTTGCCGGGCATTTTCCCGTATTTGATTACCGGACTGGTGACCGCGTCGGGCGGGGCGTGGAATGCCAGCATCGTTGCCGAGTATTTTCACTTTCAGGGGAAGGTGCTTTCGACGTTCGGGCTGGGCGCGGAAATCAGCTCGGCGACGGATTCCGGCAACTTCGCGGTGCTGCTGCTCTCCACGATTGTGATGGCCACTCTGGTAGTATCGGTGAACCGGCTGCTGTGGCGCCCGCTGTATCATCTGGCGGAGACGCGCTACAAGCTGGAAAACTGACGGATTCCATCCTGCCCCCGACATGATCAACGGGAAACGAATTGTGCTGGCCCTGCTGCTGGCATTGTGCATCGTTCGTCTCTGGTTGATGCCGCTGGGGGGAAGTTTCTGGGCCGACGAAACGGCCACGTACTTTGTTGTGCATTATGGCAGCGGCCATCCCTCGCTGGCCATCGCTCCACAGCTCCAGCAATCGATCTACTATTGGCTGCCGTGGATCGCGGAGAAGGTGGGCGGATTTTCGGAGATCGGCTTCCGGTTGCCCTCGGTGCTGGCCATGGCCGGCGCCTTGTTCGTGATCGCACGCCTGGCCGCTCGCCTGATACATCCGCGGGCTGCGTGGTTCGCGGTCTTCGCGTGTCTTTCCATGCGCGGGTTCAACTATCAGAGCAACGATGCGCGGCCCTACGCGCTGGGAACGCTGGTGGCGGCCGCGGCGGTGTGGTTTCTGATCCGCTGGCTGGATTCCGCGCGCTGGCGGGATGCTTTGCTGTTTACATTTTTCGGGGCGCTGTTGTGGCGCGTGCAATTCGTCTACTGGCCGTTCTACCTGGTGTTCGCGGTGTACACGGGGTGGCGCCTGGCACGGCGTGAGACAACCGTGGGGTGGAAGGGTGCGGCCCTTACCTTCGGATTGCTGGGACTGGCGCTGGTGCCGGTGGCCCTGCAGGCGCTGGCGTTGTTCGCGCAAGGCCGGGCGCATGTCATTGCTCCCCTGCCGTCAGCGCGCAAATTGTTTTACGCGCTGGAGCCGGGGCTTTTCGCGGTGTGCGTGGGCGGAGTGTGGCTGGCGTCTCTGCTGATGCGATGGCCGAGGGTCTCCTGGCCGGTTTCCCTTTCTTCGCTGACGCTGACGCTGGTTTGGTGGCTGTGCCCACCGGTGGCGCTGTTCGCCATTTCGTGGATCTCCGGCGAGAGCTTATTCGTCACCCGGTATTATTCGCTGCTGTTGCCCGGGGCCGCGCTGGCCGGCACGGCGTTTGCCGCGCGATTCATCCCGCCGGAGCGATGGACGGCAATCACCATCGCGCTCGGGGCGGGCGTGCTGCTGTGGGTGGGAGAGTGGAACCGCGCGGTGCCGAGCTATCACAATTTCGATTGGAGAGGCGCGGCGCAAGCCGTGAATGCGCGCGTGCTGGGGCCGGATACGCCGGTGATTTGCTTCAGTCCCTTCATCGAGGCGCGTTACCCGGTGTGGCATCCCGAGTATCCGCTGCCATCGTTCCTGTACGCGCCACTGGCAGTGTATCCGGTGCGGGGCCGGGTTTACACTTTTCCACTCGATAGCTCGCCGGAAGCCGAACAGTATGGGTCAGCGCTGGCGCAGACGACGCTGGATTCATCGCGCCGGTTTTTCGTCTATGGCACAGACCGGAGCGTGAATTACTGGTGGCCATGGTTCCAGCGGAAAATGGGACCGGCTGGCTGGACCAGCCGGAAGCTGGGGCCATTCGGAGTGGTCTATCTGGTGGAGTTCGACAGGACGGATCACCGGACGTAGCCTTGTGTTATTGTTGCCGGATGCGGCAGCGCTTTGTTGCTTTCTCGACGCTCTTACTTGCCGGCGCCCTTGCCCAGCAGGTGCCGCAGACCTTCAAGATCCAGCCCACGCGGCCAGTGGAGGAATTGCGCGCCGCGGCGCTGAACGAGCAGCCTCCGGTCGAGACCGGCGACTTCCTGAAGCCGGACTTCGTAGAGTTGATCCGGCTGGACCCCACCATCAAGCTGGATATCCATTACGCTTCGTCCAACAATTTTCTGGGAACGCCGATGTACACGGAAGCGCGGGCGTTCCTGCAGCGGCCGGCGGCCGAGGCTCTGGTGCGGATTAACCGCACGCTGCGCGCGCAGGGATATGGGTTGCTGATTTTCGACGGATATCGCCCGTGGTATGTGACGAAAATGTTCTGGGAGGCGACGCCTGAGCAATACCATCCGTACCTGGCCGACCCCGCCGAGGGCTCGCGGCATAATCGCGGGTGCGCGGTGGACCTGACGATTTACGATCTGAAGACCGGCGATCCGGTTTCCATGCCCAGCACGTATGATGACTTCACCGAGAAAGCGCATCCGGATTACGCCGGCGGCAGCGATGAAGAGCGCGCCCACCGGGAATTTTTGCGCAAGACCATGGAGGCGGAGGAATTTACGGTCTATCCCACCGAGTGGTGGCATTTCGATTACAAGGAATGGCGGAAGTACCCGATTTTGAATGTGCCGTTTGAGCAGATTCCGGCGGTTCGGCAGCGTCAGGTGATGGTCACGAAAGGGCAAGCAAGCGGATCAGGAACTGATTGAGTTCAGCAAGTGCAGGGTGCTGGAGGGAGGACTCGCATACCCATTCATTGTCGTGGATTGACACCTGCACGGCCTTACCGGGCTTGAGCACGTTCGCTATACAGGCGACCTCCACTTTCTGTTTGCCACTCGGCTTGCGGAATTCGGAAATGTGGTCAGGTGGCATCTCCGCCCCCACTACTTCGACGGCCTCGCGGAACGAGTGGGCCTCCCTCGCGAGGTGCGGATACACAAGCTTTGCGCAGTGGACAAGAAGGTCTTCTACCGTCCCTCGAACCCGGTTGTCAGGAAAAACGAAGGCTCCCGTCCGGGGCGCCGCATCGCTAACGCTCCCAGGCTCCGCGGGAAGAGCCAGGTCTGGCCGCGCTCGCGTGATGTCAGCTGCAAGTCTCGAAAATGTCACTGGGGGTTCATCGTCGAAGTCAGCGTCGAGAAACCACCCGAGCGCGGTAAGTTCCGATTTCGAAGCACCAAGTTGCATCAAGGTGTCGGCGGTGTAATTCGGTATGTTCGTGACGCCTTCCGCATCGCCTATCGCCACCGAATGGGTATCCGTTTTGAAGAAAGCGGGGATGCGAATTCGCCAATCGAGCTCACTGACCTCTGCTGGGGGCTTTGGGATGAGGCGCTGCCAGAACGGTAGGCATTCACCCTTTTTCTTGATCCGGGTGAACCCATGCAGCCGCCGAAGGAAGCGCCCTATGAACTCAACGTCGTGCCGCCCCTCTGCGACAAGGTATACGTACTCCAAGCACTACAACCGCACGTCGAGGCCGCGTTCGTAGCGCAGCCGCTGAAGAGCATCCCGGCCGAATCGTTCCGCATGAATCTCCGTGCCATCGCGTTCCAGCCGGTATCCCACCAAATCCGCATTGCCTGACACATCCTCGTCGAGAAGTGTGTCAAGGGCTTCCAGACTGTGGGTTGTCGCGAAAAGCTGGACGTTCTCCTGTTCACATGTCTTAACGAGCCACCGGAACACGGTTGATAGGGCGGAAGCGTGTAACGACGATTCGATTTCGTCGATAAGCAGTACGCCGGCATACGGAAACCCGACTGCGATTCTCAGGGCGCGGACAATTCCGTCGCCGAAAGCAGAGACAGGGGTGACTCCAGTTTCACGATGCTCGATATACAGGGCGGGCTCTCTGCCGGATGGGGCCCACATTTGCAGGTCGGTGATGTCATCGTCCAACTGTCGCAGCAGATCCAGAATGGGCTTCTTCGCGTTTTGAATAGCCTCTCTTGAAAGATCCTTGACCAGGAGGTAAGTTTGATGGTGGCCGAAAGTAGAGATTATCGAAAGGGGGAGCCTCAGCTGGCGCTGCGGCCCGCCCATTGCTATGGGGGAGTCGTCCCAGACTTCAACCCTGTTTGCGATCCGGCTACCTTGCCCAGCTATCTCTACACTGAAGTCAAGGTCGGCTCCGAACTGCTCGGAGGGAGCATCGGCGCGCTCACGAAAGCGAGTGCGGCGCTGGTAGTCGATCTGAACGCGTTGTACCAAGAATGTGCCAGAGCCGCGAATTACGTTGCGGCCTTCAAATAGCTCGCTTGAACGTCGCGGCTTTCGCGGCGAATGGGGGAATAGCCATTCCAACGTGTGAAAGTACTGTGCACCCAGGTCAAAGATCTCGCGCATCCCAACGGCATTCACCAGAGAACCAACCCAAAGAGGGTCGCAGAAGCTTACGAGCGCCTCCAGAACGCTGGTCTTCCCCGAGTTGTTCTCTCCAACCAACAGGTTGATGCGGCCGAGTTGGGAAAGTCGAACGTTCCGCAATCCCCGGAACGCTTCGATGTTCAACTCGTCGATGTGGTAGCCCATACCCTTGTGCTGTCAGTATCTCACCAGATGTAATCCTTCGCGTCCTTGCGGCGTTCGTAGCTGTCCAGCACGTGCACCACGCGAAGCCGCTTGAGCTTGGTCGGCGAAAGCGCGCCCAGCGGAATGTACATAATGTTGCGGCCCAGGTGCGCGGCGACGGAACGGAAGATGGAGCGCGGCGGCTTCGGTCCCACATACACAACGTAGCGCTCGATGGAGTAATCCAGCGCCGCCAATAGCAGGCGCTCCGGCTTGCTGAGCGCGAAATCGTAATCCGGATCCGACCAGACATCGTACATGCGGCGCGGCGGAAGGCTCATCAACAGGCCGCCGTACTCGGCGCGTCCGATGCCTGGCCCGACAAGATGCTCGAACGGATACGTCGAGTAAAAGGCCATGTCGGATTCGTTCTGGTGCTCGCCAAGCCACGTGGTGAGGTAGCGATAACGGTCGTCATGGTCTTCGTCGAAGATCACGACTACTGCGCCCACGTCCCCAGCGACGCGGTCCAGTTGCCGCACGTAGATCCTGCCGTCATACCAGTTGCGGATGGTCTCGCGAATATCGATGCCGTCCAGGATCGACGTGGTGAACGGCTCCGCGCGCATGCGTTCCTCCGAGACCATGCTTTTTGCCTTCTGCTTGAGGAAGCGGCCGTAGTCCTCGATGACGATGTCTTCGATCGGATAGGAGCAGATGGCGTCGCCGGTGGTTTGGCGCGCCCACTCGCCGGCGGTCTTCTCCCGCTTGCGTTTCTTGAGGCCGCGCGGCAGCATGCGCTGCTTCATGCGGGGAAGACGGCGGCGCAGACGGAGCTTGCGCGTGTCAGCCAGATCTGCTCGCCGGAAAGATTCGCGGTTTCCAGCATCTCGCTGGAATCCTCCTGCGCCGGATAGCGGTTGGCCATCTGCCACACTTCCCAAGCGTAGTTGTCGTCGACGAGGGAGCGCGCGGCCACGGTGAGATCGAAGACGCTGGCGACAAGTTCGTTGCTGATTTGCGCCAGATTGCGGGTGTAGCGGGCCAGCATGCGGTGCTGCCAGTGCTCGATTTGGTCGCCGGTGTTGGCCTCGTATTCTCGCTCGGCTTCGCGGAACAGATCGAGTTGCGTGCGCGGGCGGTCGATGAGCGCATCGGGCTCCATAGCGGCGCGGAATTGCTCGTAGCGCTCCTGCAGGAACGGATACTCGGAGGTGATCTCCGCCAGCCATTCCGGGTGTGGGTTGATGAGCCGCGGCTCGAAGGCGTGCCGTTGTAGGAGGGCGGGTCCTGGGGGCGCTCCATGGCGTCCAGAAGCGGGTCGAGCAGATTCAGCGAAACCACCACCAGCACCTTGGCCAGGGGTCGGTGCCTTGCAGTTTCCAGGCGATGCCGGCCGCGTGCGCGTCGATCTCTTCAGTGCGCGCGACGGGCCACACCCGATAGGCCTCCACGTAGCGTTCGAGGCCGATGTGGCGGATGGCGTAAGTGTCCGGGTAGTCGTCGGGAACGTGCGGGCGCTCGGCCGCATCGGGCTCGGCGAACACAATTTCAGCGCGAGGCGTCGATGCCGGTGCGGATGGCTTCGGTGAATGGATCGCAGGGCTCCACAGGCACGTAGATGCGCGTTCGTCGTCCTGGGCGTCCGGGTAAACGATCAGCGACATCTGCGGCAGGCGGGCGAGGGCCTGCAGGTAGACATCCTCGAGCGCGCCGGGAAGTTCCAGCGCGACCACGCGGGGACGCTCGCGTCAGAATGAGCCGGCGCAGCTCGATGGCAAATTCCAGGCGGCCGGGCGCCACCGGGAAGTAGGTGAATCGGCCCCTTCGGAGGCTGGCCGAATCAGAGGCGTGGGACATAGCGCAGCGCCTCGTCGCCGAGGGTTTCAATGATGGCGATGCGCAATTGATCGTCGATCGCGCCGCGCCCCTCGTTCAGGCTCTTCAGCTTCATGGCGAAGCGCGCCACGTTGATGCCGTCGCGCACGGTGTAGCGCTCGTCAGCGGCGTGCGCCTGCTGCAGAAAGTCGGTGACGTAGTTCAGAATGCGTTCGTCGGCGAAGGGCAGGTTCTCGCGCAGGATGTGCGTATTCCTCGTCGCGCTCCGGAAAATCGATGAAGATCATGCGGCTGCAGGCGCGAGTGGATGTACTCGGGCAGCTCGAATGTCGAAGCGTCGTCGTTCATGGTGGCGACCAGGCGGAAATTCGGGTGCGCCTTGATCTTGATGCCGGCCACGATGGATTCGACGTAGCGGCGGTTGTCCAGCAGCGGCGCGAGGGAGGCCCAGCTTTTCTCGCTCATGCGGTTGCCTTCGTCGAGGACCACGATGCCGCCGCGGATCATGGCGGTCACCAGCGGCGAGGCGACGTAGCGCAGTTTCCTCTCGCCTTCGATGACGGGAGTGACCAGCAGGTCTTCCGGGCGGGTGTCGAGGGTGGCCTGCAGGATGTAGACGTCGCGCCCAAGGCGTTTGCCGGCGGCATAGGCGAGGGTGGTCTTGCCGACGCCGGGCTTGCCCAGCAGGCGCGGATTCATGGGCAGGTCCTGGGCATCCACCACCAGCCAGGCCGCCAGCAGTTGCCGCATCACATCTTCCTGACCCACCCAGGTGACGTTCAATTCGTCGGGATGAGCCAGGTGCAACTGCACGCCATCGATGTCAACGACCATACGTAACAGAATATCGGAATGGGAAGGAAGGCGTGGCGGTGCTTCATGTTAAGCTGTGAGCGGCAAGGGCTTGTCGAGAAGCACCCGGATGGCTACTTCGCTTACCCGCTCGGCTCAAAGGTCGTTGTGACGGTGATACATACGACCAAGCCCTGGCCGGCGACTCGCCCATTCTGTAAGCCTTAATGACGGAAGCAACAATACGCGCGTAGTCCGAAGCCTCACGCGACTTCCGCGTAGGTTACCTGAGTAGAGGGTTCCGGAACCGGGTCTCCATCTTCGCGCATGCCGCGAACGTGAAATCTGATCGCCGCCTGGATATTGTCCCGCACCTCCTCGATAGTGTCGCCAACGGAGACGCAGCCCGGAAGGTCCGGAACGTATGCACTGTAGTTGGAGCCCTTCTCGTGCTCGATGACAACGGCGTATTGCATCATGATTCCTCCAGCTGTGCTTGTTTCAGGATGGAGGCAAGCGTCTTCGGGTGAAGAGTGCTACCCGGCTTTCCTGGAATGGTGACGCGCCCGCGCTTTCGAGGATGTTTGTACTGCCTGTGACTGCCCTCTTGCCCAATAAAGTGCCATTCGTCCCGCTCGATAAGCCGGATCGCCCCGTACTTTCATTGTTTCCGTTGGCTTCAAGAATAGCAAGCAGGGGGGAGCGACCGACAAGGCTTGCGCCCTTACTCTCCATTACCGAGTTCTATCCACCGTGACCAGTTTCCCGCCCGGACCGGTGTTCTATAAGCAGGAGACCGACCACATTATGAAAAACAAGATCCTTTCGATTGGCCGTGCAGATGAAGCAGGCAAGCACGATGAGTAAGACATTGCTGTCAGTCTCTTATTCACAGTTGATCGCAGTGTCCACAAACAACACTTCATCACTGTTTGTCGTGAAAGCAGAGCCGTCGAGCGAGCAATAGGGGAAAAATGCGGATATCGGGTGTCCGTAAGGCCTGTTGACGTGAGCGCCCCTCTGATGTAAAGTAAATACAACGTAGGTACGATGCGGCATGGAGAACCCTGCTGCCCTCTTCGATTGGGATGCTGGTAACATCCGCCATCTTGCCCGTCATGGCGTAGCCACGGATGAGGCGGAACAATGCTATCGCCATGACCCGCTCATCATCGCGGAGCAATTTGTCAATGGCGAAGAGCGCTACCTCGCTCTGGGTGAGACCAATGAGGCCCGGCAGCTCGCCTTTGTGTTTACCATTCGGCGGGGCCGGGTGCGCGTCGTAACGCGTACTCCATGACATTCGAGCAGCACGAACTCTACGAGGAAGGATAGACGGCATGAGTCACGAACCCATTCCGAGCTTTCGCAGCGAGGAAGAGGAAGCGGCCTGGTGGGATGCGCATCCGGAGGTTCTCACCGAACGCTTTCAGACGGCCGCAGAGCAGGGCCGGGTCCGCCGGTTGAGTCAGACTAACTTGCCAGGCGCGTCGGAGACGGTCACAATTCGAATTCCCGACGTGGAGTTGAAAAGAGCGCGTGAGCTCGCCGCCAGGCGTGGTCTGCGCTATCAAACCTATATCAAAATGCTGCTGCACGAAGCCCTCGATGCGGAGGAAAAGCGTTTCGCCGGTTAGCCCGGGGGTGTCCCCCAGCAATTACCTTCCATTACCGAGTTTTACTCACCGTGACCAACTTCCCGCCCGGACCGGTGTTCCTATAAGCAGGAGACCGACCACACCATGAAAAACAAGATCCTTTCAATTGCCGGCGCCACCGTGCTGGCAGCCGGCCTGATGTTCGCCCAAACCGGGCCTACCCCGGCGTCGAATCCACCGGCCGGCCACGGCCAGGGCTTCCATGGGCATCCCATGCTCGCGCGCATGGCGCGGAACCTGAATCTCAGCGACGCCCAGCGGCAGCAGGCCCGGGGTATCTTCCAGGGTTTGCGGACCCAGACCCAGCCCATCCGCGCGCAGTTGCAGCAGGGGCGTCTGGCGCTGGTGAACGCGGCTGTCGCGGGGAAATCCGCTGACGATCTGAACCAGTTGGCCCAGGCGGAGGCGCCACAGCTCGCGCAGCTTGCCGCGCTGCGGGCTCAGGCGATGGGGCAGTTCTATGCCATCCTGACCCCCGCTCAGCAGCAGCAATTCCAGACCATGCAGTCCAAACTGGCCGCGCGCGCAGGCGGCCAGGCGGCGAACTAAGCTCCCGGCACGGAGGGGCACCGGCGGCAGGCGGCGTGCAGAAGAAATCGGTGTATTGCTCGCCAACATTCCGGGCGTGTTGAACGTCTAAGCTTGTTTAAGAGCGCAATATGCCTGAATCGCGCCGCCCGCGGGCGGGCCCCTTGCCGATGCCCTTGTGGCGCGCTGCCGCCCTGCTCGCCGCCGCCGCGGCCCTGGCTGCGTGCGGAAAACAACCCACCCGTGTGCTGGCGGCAACGGAGGGCCAGTCCGCGGCCAGCGCCCCGGTTCGTCAGCTTCCCCACGTCATCCGCCTCACCGGCACCGTTCAGGCCATCCATTCCTTCGTCATCCAGACGCCGTCCACCCGCGGTCAGGGCGGAAATCTCACCCTCACAAAGCTGGTTGCGGGCGGCGCCACGGTGCGCGAAGGAGACGTCCTTGCCGAGTTCGACCCCACCGCGCAGCTCCAGGCGGAACGGGACACCGTAGCGAAATTCGACGATCTGAAGCACCAGATCGAACAGAAAATCGCCGAACAGCACAGCAATGCCGAAGGGCGCGCTTCGCAGCTCCAGCAGGCCGAGGGCGATCTGGAAAAGGCCCGGCTGGAAATCAAGAAGGGCCCCATCCTGAGCAGCATTGACGATCAGAAGAACGCGGTGAATCTGGACGAAGCACAGCAGCACGTGGCCAGCCTGCAGCGTTCGAATCGTTTTCACGACCTGGCCGAGGCCGCCGAACTGCGCGTGCTGGAACTGCAGCGGGACCGCCAGCAGGTGGCGCTGGAGCGCGCCCGCGGCAACATGGAGAAGCTCACCGTGCATGCCCCGCTGGGCGGCATGGTGGCGCTGGAGAACGTGTGGAAAAACGGGTCCATGGGTCATGCCGCCGAGGGCGATCAGCTCTGGCCGGGCAGTCCGCTGTTGCGCATTTTCGACCCTTCGCAGATGGAAACGCGCCTCACCGTCGCCGAGCCCGATGGCGCGATGCTGAAACCGGGGATGGAGGGCACCGTGCGGCTGGACGCGTACCCGGACCTGACCTTCCGGGCAGTGTTCGATTCAGAGGACCCGGTAGCCTCTTCGGCGCTGGACAGCCCGGTGCGGACGTTCGACGCGCGCTTCCGCTTTGAGACTCGCGACGAGCATCTCCTGCCGGATCTGTCCGCGGCGGTGGATGTCGAACTGCCCGGAGGGCCGCGCTGATGGCCCGGGGCAAGCGCCGGCTGTGGTTGCGCATCGGCCTGCTACTGGTGGCGGTGGCCGCGGCGGGAGCGGGAATCGAGAGCCTGCGGCGCACTCGCGCGGCGCCGGAGGTGCCCACGGTCGCGGTGCGCAAGGGCGATTTCCTGGTTCTGGCGCATACGCGCGGGGAACTGAGCTCGCAACGATCGGCGGCCTTAACCGCGCCGGAACGCGTACCGGATTTGCGGATCGTCTGGCTGGCGCCCGCCGGAGGCACGGTGGAGGCGGGCGATGTGGTGATCCGGTTCGACGCCAGCCACGCGCAGCAGCAATTGCAGGAGCGCGCCGCGTCGCTGAAACAGGCGCAGGCCACGCTCGATCAGGCGGTGGCACAGGCGCGCATCACCGCCGAGCAGGACAAGCTGGACCTTGAACAAGCCGGCTACGCCATGAAGCGCGCAAAGCTGGAAGCGTCCAAACAGGCCATCGTCAGCCAGATCCAGGGGGACGAAAGCCGCATCGACCTCGGCATGGCCGAAGAGAAGCTGCGCGTGGAGCAGGCCAAGATTTCGCTTCACGTGAAATCGGACGAAGCGAAGATTGCTTCGGCCACGCGCCTGCGCGATCAGCAACAGCAGGAGATCGACGTCACGCGCAGCCAGCTCGGGAAGATGGAAGTCCGCAGCCCGCTGAAGGGCTTCGTCACCTATGCCATGAATTCCTCGCAGGGCTGGATGAACCAGCAGCCGTTCAAGGTGGGCGACAACGTCTGGCCGGGCGCGCTGATTGGCGACATTCCGGATCTCTCCTCCCTCGAGATGGAGAGCCGCGTGGATGAAGTGGATCGCGGCAAGATCGCGCCGGGGATGGCAGTGATGGTGCACGTGGACGCGTATCCCGAAAAAACCTTCGAGGCGCGGCTATCGTCCGTATCGCCGCTTACGGAACAGTCCTTTGGCGAGTGGCCTCCTATCCGCAGCTTCAAGGCGTACGCCACCATCGTGCAACCGGACAGCCGCCTGCGGCCGGGAATGAACGCCGCGGCCGACTTCGTGATTACGCGCATTCCGGATACGCTCAGCATCCCGGCGAAGGCGCTGTTCACGCTGCACGGCAAACCGGTGGTGTATATTCGCGCGGGTTCCGTCTATGCGCCACGGGAAGTGGCCGTGCTGGCGCGCAATCCCGATGAAGTGGCCATTCGCGGCGTCTCGCCGGGCACGCGGGTGACCATGGAAGAGCCGCCGGCGCCAGGAGAGAACCAATGAGCGCCAGTCTGTTGACGGCCCCGCCGCCGCCGGTGACAGTGCCGGTTTCGGAAGGGCGCGGGCGTGCGCAGGTCAGGCGGCTGGCGATTTGGGTGATTGTCCTGGCCGCGCTGGCCGGCGTCGTCTGGGTGGTGGCGCGCGCCTATCAGAAAGTAGTAACCACGGGCGTCGCTCCCATTCCGGTGGCGCGAGTGCGGCGCGGGGACGTGACTTTCACCGTTCATGCCCTCGGCGAACTGCGCGGCGGCAACTCGGAGACGCTGACCGCGCCCATGACCGGCGGAGGCGAAATCCATATTACGTTCTTGCGCAAATCCGGAGAGCGCGTGGCGCCGGGAGACAAAGTGGTGGAGTTCGACACCACCGAGCAGGAGTTCAACCTGCGCGAGGCGGAAGCCGACGTCGCGGAAGCGGAACAGAAGGTAGCGCAGGCGCGCGCGCAACTGGAGGCGCAAAAGGAAGAGAACAGTTACGCGTTGCTCAAGGCCAAATCGGACGTGCGCCTTGCCGAGCTGGAAGCGCAAAAGGATCCCATCAGCGCGACAATCACGGCGAAAGAAAATGACATGGCGGTGACGGACGCCCGTGCAACCCTGGCCGAACTGGAGCAGAATCTGAACAACCAGAAATCCACCGACGAAGCGGCTATTGCGATGCAGGAAGCGGCTCGCGGAAAGGCCCAGGTGCAGGCCGCGGCCGCTCGCCGGAACATCGACGCCATGACGCTCACCGCTCATCGCGCCGGATACGTGGCCGTCAAGCTGAACACAGCGCTCAATTTTTTCATCGACGGCATGACGCTCTCCCCCTTTCAGGTGGGCGACCGGGTGAATCCGGGAATGGCTGTGGTTGAAATCCCCGACCTGGACAATTGGGAAGTGACCGCGACCATCGCCGAAGTGGACCGCGGCCACATCGCCACGGGCCAGCAGGCGGAAGTGCAGGTGATCGGCGCTCCGGGCCAGCGCTTCAACGGGCGGGTGAAGGACCTGGGCGGCACCACCGGGTCGCCGTGGGATCGCCATTTCGATTGCCGGATCACTCTGGAACACCCCGCGCCGGAGTTGCGCCCGGGCATGAGCGCACGCGTGGCTATCACCACCGATACCGTCCGCGGGGCGCTTTGGCTGCCCGCTCAGGCAATGTTCGAAGAAAACGGGAGAACGTTCGTGTACGTGCCTTCCGGCAACGGATTTGCCCCGCGCGACGTGAAACTGGTGCGGCGCAGCGAGAGCCAGGTGGTGATCTCCGGTCTGCCCGAGCGGCAGGTGGTGGCCCTGGCCGATCCGAGCAAGCAGGCGAAGAAGAAGAGCGATTCGAGCACCTCGGCTTCGCAGGCGATTTCCAAATGAGCGAATCCATGTCCCGGTGGAGCCCGGCGCGCTACTGGTCTGACGTTGCGCTGGCGTTCCAGAGCCTGTTTCTGCAGAAGACGCGGACGTTTCTCACCGCGCTGGGCATCATTTTCGGCGTGGGCGCGGTGATTGGGATGCTGGCCATCGGCGCGGGCGCGCGCGAGGAATCGCTGCGCTTCATCGAGCAGCTCGGCGTTCGCAATATTCTGGTGCAGTCGCGGCCGGCCTCCAGCCAGCAGGAATTGCAGCAGCGGCGGCGCTCCTCGCCCGGCCTCACCGCCCGCGACGTCCGCATCCTCAAGGCCAACGTGGAGGGCGTGGCCCTGATCGCCGCGCGGCGCAGCCTGCATCCGGCGCGAGTGCTGCCGCGGCCCGCGCACGAGTTGCCGGAATTATACGGAGTGCAGCCGTCTTATGCGGGCATTCACAACTGGGCGCTCGAGGAGGGGACTTTCTTCAATGACGATGATGACGAAGCCAGCGCCGCCGTGTGCGTTCTCGGCGAGACGGCGAAAACCGGCGTGCTCGGATACGGGCCGGCGGTGGGCAAGTTCGTCAAAGTGAACGATACATGGCTGCAGGTGGTGGGCGTGCTGCGATCGCAGGTGGAAACGCCGGCGGGCGAAGCCGGCGGAGCGGCGGAGGATCCCAACAACGTCGTGTACGTGCCCCTCAACACGTATCAATACCGGTTCTGGGACCAGGGCGGCAGTTTCAAGGATGAACTGGATGGCGTGGATCTGCGGCTGGCGCCGGGCGCGGACAGCATTGAGACGGCTGGGGTGGTGAGCGCGATTCTGAACTCCACGCACCATTCCGTGCAGGATTTCAACGTCACCATTCCGGCCGCGCTGCTGGCCGAGCAGCAGCGCTCTCAGACCATCTTCACCTACGTGATGGTGGCCATCGCGGCGATTTCGCTGCTGGTGGGCGGCATCGGAATCATGAACATCGTGCTGGCCACGGTGCTGGAACGGACGCGGGAGATTGGCGTGCGGCGCGCGGTGGGCGCCCGGCGAGCGGACATCGTGCGGCAGTTTTTGGTGGAATCCGTGCTGATCTCGGTGGGCGGAGGACTGCTCGGCATCGCCTTCGGCTACCTGCTTTCGTGGATGATTGCGCACGCGGCGCAATGGAAGACCATTGTGACCAGTTCTTCCATCCTGATGGCTTTCGGCGTGTCGGCCGCGGTGGGCGTGGTGTTCGGCATCTATCCGGCGATGAAGGCGTCGCGAATCGATCCGATCGAGGCGCTGCGATATGAATAGCAACCCGCGACGAGTTGCATGTGGGGCAGCGCCGTGCGCTGCCTGGCCGGAGGCGGAGAGAGAGTCCGGCGCAGCGCATGGCGCTGCCCCACTCAGGCTTGTCATTGCTCTCCTGCTCGCCGTGCATTCGTGCCTCGCGGCATCCCTGCCATTCGTGGACAGTTTGTATCAGCACTTGTATCCGCCGCCCGCCGAAGTGCGCGTGCACATGGTGGAAGGGCTGAATGAGCGGATTCAGGACGGCAAGCTGCACCTGCGCCTGAAGGATTTCATTGAGCTGGTTCTGCGCAACTCCACCGATATCCAGCTGACGCGGCTGGACGTGCTGACCGCCGCCAACGCCATAACCGCCGCCAAATCCCCGTTCGACCCGCAGCTCTCCCTGGGTTTCGTGGTCAATCGAACAGACTCCCCGCAATACACCCAGATCGGCGGCGCCCCGACGCTGGATAATCTTACCGACACCGCGCAAATCGGCTATCAGCAGGTGTTGCCCACCGGCCAGACCGTGAGCACGAGTTTCGACGCGAACCGTTATTCCAGCAACAGCCAGTACGACTACATCAACCCCAGCATCGCCAGCGGCCTGAATTTCAACATTACCCAGCCGCTGCTGCAGAACCGCACCGGCCTGCAAAATCGCGGTCCGCTCATGATCGCGCGCACGCGCCTGCTGATCGCCACGGAGCAGGACGAGGGGGTGATTGCCAACAGCCTGTCCAGCGCGGCTATACAATACTGGAGCGCCATCCAGGCGCGGGACAGCATTCGCGTGGCGGAACGGTCGCTCGATCTGGCGCAGAAATCCTACGAGCGCGACAAGCAGGCGCTCGACCTGGGCGCGCTGCCGAAACTGGACATCTATCAATCCGAATCGGAGGTGGCGCAGCGGAAGCTCGACGTTCTGCAGGCGCAGTACGCGTATCGCGCACAGTTGGACACCCTGCGCCGTCTGATCGGCGCGGATCTGCAGCCGGCCACGCGCAGCCTCGAGATGGTGCTGGAGGACGACCCCTCCACTCTGCCATTGCGCAGCATAGATTCGCTCGATGTTGCCCTGGACCGGGCCATGCGCACGCGGCCGGAACTGAGCGCGCTGCGGGCCAGTTTATCGGTGGATGATCTCAACACGCGGGTAGCCCGCGATTCGCTGCGTCCCCAGTTGAACCTGAACCTGCAGGGCGGCTCGAACGGGCTGGGGGGAGATCAGATTCCCGTCACCGGCCCTCTGGGCGGGCCCACTGCGTTCATTCCCGGCGGCCTGGGAGACGCTCTCAGCCAGTTGTTTCGCTTCAACGCTCCCTGGTATCAGTTTGGGTTGCAGCTCAATCTGCCGTTCCGCAATAGCAGCGCGCAGGCCAACCTCTCCAATTCGCTGGTGAACAAGGTGCGGGATCGCTATCAGGAACGCCAGGAGCAGCAGCAGATTATTCTGGACGTCAAACAATCTCTGGACAGCCTGGATCTCGCAAAGGCGGCCATCGCGGCGGCCACGAGCGCGCGCGACCTTTCGGCGAAGAACGTGGACGCCGAGCAGCAGAAATACGAACTGGGCGGCACCACCGTGTTTGAACTGTTGCAGGCGCAGAATCAGCTTGCCACGGTGGAGAACTCGCTGCTGAACGCCTACGTCGGCTATCAGACGGCTTTCATCAATTACGCGCGAGCGACGTGGATCCTGTTCGACGAGCTCAGCGTGCAGTGTTGCCGGTAGACTCCGCCCACATCCATGCCAGAAACATATCGTGCCGTCATGTTGACGAAGAAAGGCGGTCCGGAAGTGCTCCAGGTGGTGGAGTTGCCGGTAGAGCAACCGGGCCGGGGACAGCTTCGCGTGCGGATACTTGCGGCAGGCGCCGGCGTCACCGACGTGCTCATGCTGAGCGGCGCCTATATGTACGCGCCGAAGATTCCGTTCGTGCCGGGGTATGAGATCGCCGGCGTGGTGGATGCGATTGGCCCCGGCGTCAGCGGATTCCACCTGGGCCAGCGCGTGGCCGCGCTCACGGTATACGGCGGGTACGCGGAACTCATCGTGCGTGACGCCAGGCATTTTATCCCGATCCCCGATGGCGTCTCCGATCGCGACGCGGCGGCGGTTGTCCTGAACTACGTGACTGCATGGCAAATGATTCATCGCGTCGCAAAGGTGGAGTCCGGCCAGACCGCGCTGGTCACCGGCGCCGCCGGAGGCGTGGGCACGGCGGCGCTGCAACTATTGCGGCTGGCGGGCGTAAAGACATACGGGGCCGCTTCCGCGTCGAAGCATGACACTTTGCGCTCACTCGGCGCGACGCCCATCGACTACCGCGCGGGATCGATCGACCGCCTCACCCGTGCGCTCGAGCCCCAGGGCGTCGACTTCGTGTTTGACGCGGTCGGCGGCGCGAACATCGGCCCATGCATTGGAGCGGCGAAACGCGGCGGGATGGTGATTGGATTTGGCTTTCTGGGAGCTGCCAGCAGCCTTTCCAAGCTGGCTATGTTCGCCAATTTGTTCGTGGGCGCGCGTTTGCGCGGCCGGCGCGGCACGTTCTACGGCATCACCATGTTGTACAGGAAGGACACCACACCGCTGCGCGAAGATCTTCCCAGGGTCTTCGCACTCCTCGCCGCCGGGAAGATTGACCCCCTGGTCACGCGAACGTTTGGCCTGCTCGAGGCGAGACAAGCCATCGAACTCCTGGCCTCGGGGCCGGTGGAAGGCAAGATCGTTCTTATAAAGGGCTGATCAGATCGACCGCACCACACGCAGCGGCAGCGTAACCACCGCCCACACGAGACTCAGGGCGCCACCCACCGCAATCCCCACCACGCGGAATGGCAGCAAAAGCACCCAGACAATCGGGTAGGCGATCAGGGCCACAATCGCCAGCGGCCAGCACAGGAACAGCAGAATCAGCCACAGCAGAAACTTGACCATGGGCATCGTATCCATGAAGGGATACGAACTCGGGCGACGTGAAGTTCCCGCCAGCTTATTCGCAGCGGAGGGCCACAATGGGATCCACGCGCGCGGCGCGGCGGGCCGGAATCAGGCATGCCAGCAGCGCGACCATGGTGAGCGTCACGGCGACAACGGCGAAGGTGGCCGGGTCGTTAGCGGCGATCCCGAAAAGTAGTTTGGTCAGCAGTCGCGTCAGCCCGTAAGCGGCGCCCAGGCCGACAGCCACGCCAATCACCGCCAGCAACAGGCCGTGCCGCAGAATCAGACCGAGCATTTGCATTTGCTGCGCGCCGAGGGCTACGCGAATGCCGATTTCGGCGGTGCGCTGTTCCACCGTGTAGGACATCACGCCATAAATTCCCACCGCCGCCAGCACCAGCGCCACGCCGCCGAAAATGGCCAGCAGGACCATGTTGAAGTTCTGCTTCGCGGTAGACTTCGAGACCAACTGCGCCATGGAGTAGATCTGCGCGACGGGCAGTTGAGGATCGACGGTCAACACCTCCCGCTGCACGCCGCCGGCAAAAGTGGACGGGTCGCCGCGGGTGCGCAATATCCATGAGGACGGCAGGATGCGATTGCCCAGCGCGATGAGTCCATCCGGGGCCTGCGCTTCCGGCACGTAATAAACGGGCACCAGGCTCGAGTCCAGTCCTTGCTCGCGGACGTTCCCGACGATGCCCACAATCATGCGCGGCTTATCCTCGAATTCCGGCCCCAGGCCGTGGCCAATCATGATGGTCTGGCCAAGGGGGTCGTCCTTCGGCCAGTATTGTTTCGCAAAAGCTTCGTTGATGATCACCACCGGCGCGCCGCGGCTGGAATCGGCGTCGCTGAACACGCGGCCACGGCGCAGCGGAATGCCCAGCGCGCGGAAATAGTGGGCGCTGATCAGGCGATACTCCTGGTCGCCCTGGTAGGGATCGCCATGCGGGGGGGGATGCCCGACGATGGTGAAGGGAAGGTCCACTCCTCCCTCCACCGGCAGGTTGAACGCGAAGGCGGCGGCCTCCACGCCGGGCAAGGATTCGAAGTGCTCCTGCATATTGAGGATGAGGGTTTCCATTTTCGCCGCGGTGTCGTACTTCACGCCCGCCAGAGAAGTCTTCATGGTGAGCACGTTGGCCGTGTCGAAGCCAGGTTTGACGTTGTTGATGGCCACGAACGTTCGGATCAGCAGAGCCGCTCCAATGAGCAGCACCAGGGAGATAGCAATCTCGGCGACGACGAGCACGTTGCGGGTGAGTTGCTGGCCCGCTCCGCCGGTGGTTCGCGCGCCGCCCTCGCGCAGGGCCATGTTGAGGTCGGGCCGTGAAATCTGCAGGGCGGGCACCAGTCCAAACAGCACGCCCGTCAGCAGTGAAAGGCCCAGGGTGAACAACAGAATGCGCCAGTCCAGCAGGGCCAAAGCGCTGAGGTGCTCGGCGTCGGGCATGCGCGGCAAATCGCCGGGCGCGAACGACAGCAGAATTCGCAGGCCGATGCTGCCCAGAAATACCCCGATCAATCCGCCCACCACGGCCAGCAGAACGCTTTCGGTGAGCAACTGCCGGAAGATGTGCTTCCGGCCCGCGCCGATGGCCACGCGCACGGCAATCTCCTTGCTCCGCGACGCGGCCCGCACCAGCAGCAGATTGGCCACGTTGGCGCACGCGATCAACAGGACAAAGCCCACCGCGCCCAGCAGAATCCACAGCGTGGCTTTCACGTTTCCGGTTTCGAACTCGCGCATGGTAATGGCGCTGATGCCCTCCGTCTTATCCATCCATCGCGGATACATGCGCCGGAACTTGTCGCCCACCAGTTTCAGCTCGGCGTTGAGCTGCGCCAGGGTGACGCCGGGCTTCAGGCGCGCGCTCATGAACAGGTAATGGCCCTGGTTGGTGCTGTTCGGATCGGGCTGCAGCGGGATGAAGACGTCCGCCTTCGGGTCGCTTTCGTAATCCGCGCCCATGATTCCCACCACCGTGTACGGCTCGCCGTTCAGCAGCAACGGCCGGCCGAGCATAGCGGGATCCCCGCCGAAGCGCCGCTTCCACAATCCGTTGCTGATCACCGCCACTTTGGGGCCATTGGGCATGTCTTCGTCGTTCGTGAAGGTGCGGCCCAGAATTGGATTCACCGCGAACAGCCGGAAATAGTTCTGGGAGACGTGAATCGTCTTCACCTGCTCAGGCAATCCGTCCGACGAAAGATTCATGCCGGCGCCAGCGAAGTCGTACACGGAAGGATTGTCGATGCCGGTAGCGGTTCTCCAGACGTTGAATTTCGGGATGGAGACGGAATTGCCAGTGCCATCGGGAAACTTGCGCAGCATGCGGATCAGACGGTCGGCGTCCTTGTAAGGAAGCGGCCGGAGCAGAACACGATCGATCACCGTAAAGATAGCCGTGTTGGCGCTGATGCCGAGGGCCAGCGCGGCCACGGCGATGGCCGTGAAACCGGGGCTCTTCAGGAGCATACGGATGGCGTAGCGAAGATCGTGCAGCATCACTGATTACTACGTGGCAAGGGGCAATGGGTTCCCAAAATATGTTATCAGTCGGAATACATGAGCGACGTAAACCTGTGGACCTCGCCCGAGCACGCGCTGGAATATTTGGAGCGGGCCGACAGCATTCCGCATCGCACCGAAGGCGAGGCGGTTCTGCTGGACTTTCTGCCGCCCCGGCCCGGCCGAGTGCTCGATCTGGGCAGCGGCGACGGCCGGTTGCTCAATCTGGTGAAACTCGCCCGCCCCGAAGTATCGGCGGTGGCCGTGGACTTCTCCGAGACCATGCTGGAGCGGCTGCGCGCGCGGTTTGCCGCGGACTCGCGCGTCGAAGTGATCGCCCACGACTTGAATGAGCCGCTGCCGGATCTCGGCCGCTTCAACGCGGTGGTTTCCAGCTTTGCCATTCACCATCTCCCGCACGAGCGCAAGCGGGCGCTGTACGCGGACGTGTACGGCCTGCTCGCGCCGGGCGGCATTTTCCTGAATCTGGAACACGTGTCCTCGCCCACCGACTCGCTGCACCAGCGCTTCAACGACGCCATCGACGTGCGGCGCGGCGAGGAAGACCCCTCCAACAAGCTTCTGGACCTCGAAACGCAACTGGCGTGGTTCCGCGAAATCGGCTTCACCGACGTGGACTGCATTTGGAAATGGCTGGAGCTCGCGCTCTTCACCGGCACGAAATGAACGGACACGCGGGTGTTGGCGCATTTCCGATCGGACTTGCTTACCGAACCGCGACGGTCACGGAGCGGGAATTCCGGAGAAACGCGGGCGCCGCCACTCGTCCGTGATACGCTCTGTTTCATGTGCATTGCGAAAATCGCGACAGGCGCCTTCGTGGCCGTCTGCATGTGGGCCCAGCAGCCCGCGTATCTGAACCCGGCGCTTCCCATCGATCAGCGCGCGGACGATCTGCTCAGCCGCATGACGCTGGAGGAGAAGGCGTCGCAACTGGTCAATCAATCCCGGGCGATCCCTCGTCTAAACGTGCCCCAGTACGACTGGTGGAGCGAGGCCCTTCACGGAGTGGCGTTCGGCACCGCCACGGTATTCCCGGAGCCGCTCGGACTGGCCGCCAGCTTCGACGCGCCGCTCATTCACCAGATGGCCATCGTGATTGGCACCGAGGCGCGGGCGAAGAACAACATGGCGGTGCGAGCGGGGCGGCGGCGCATTATGGAAGGGCTCGATTTCTGGTCGCCTAACGTCAACATCTTCCGCGATCCGCGCTGGGGACGCGGCCAGGAGACCTACGGTGAAGATCCTTATCTCACCGGACGCATGGCCGTGGCGTTCGTCTCCGGCATGCAGGGCGACGATCCAAAGTATCTGCGCGTCATCTCCACGCCCAAGCATTTCGCGGTGCACAGCGGGCCGGAACCCGCGCGGCACACCATTGACGTGCAGGTATCGAAACACGACGAAGAAGACACCTATCTGCCCGCGTTCCGCGCCGCCGTGGTGGAGGGCAAAGCGTGGTCGGTGATGTGCGTGTACAACAGCGTGAACGGGCAGCCCGGTTGCGCCAACGACTTCCTGCTGAAAGACCAGTTGCGCGACAAGTGGAAGTTCGACGGGTACGTGGTGTCCGATTGCGACGCCGTAGCCGATATCCAGCGCGGCCACCACTTCGTGAAGACACAGGCGGAAGCCGCGGCGGTTTCGCTGAAAGCCGGCACCGACAACGAGTGCGCCGACTTCTTCGGGACCATGCGGAATAATTCGGACTACGTCAAGTATCTGGACGCCGTGAAGCAAGGGCTGCTTACCGAGAAGGACATCGATGTTTCGGTGAAGCGTCTGCTGCGCGCGCGCCTGGCATTGGGAATGTTCGACCCGCCGGAGATGGTGAAGTACGCGCAGACGCCCGATTCGGAGAACGACAGCGAGGAGCACCGCCAACTGGCGCTGAAGACGGCCCGCGAAACCATGGTCCTGTTGAAGAACGACGGGCTTCTTCCGTTGTCCCCGGCGGTGAAGCGAATCGCCGTGGTGGGCCCTCTGGCCGACCAGATTCGGGTGCTCGAAGGAAACTACAATGGCACACCCTCGCGCGCCACCACCGCGCTCGACGGCATCCGCAAGCAGTTTCCCGCGGCCGAGATCGTCTTCGAGCCGGGAACGAATTTCCTGCGCCTGCCGGTTCCGGTGCCCTCCTCCGCGCTCAGTACCGGCGATGGCCAGCCGGGCTTGAAGGCGGAGTTCTTCAACGGCTCTCAGTTCGCGGGCGCGCCGGCGGTGACGCGCGTGGACAAGGACATCGACTTCGATTTCACGTCGAACGCCACGCCGGCGGGGCTTGGACGCTATTCGGTGCGCTGGACGGGATGGCTGACGCCTCCGGAATCCGGCGCGTGGGAACTGGCCCTTGAAGGCGCCAGGAACCGCGTGTTTCTGGACGGCAAGCTGATTATGGACGGATCACAGTCGCAGTGGCCGGAAAAGAAGACCGCGAAGTTAACGCTGGAAAAAGGTCACCGGTACGCGCTGAAGCTGGAACAATCCTGGGAGATGGGCCTGCTGCAGAAGCTGAGCTGGCGGCGGGAGATTCCCGACGCGCTGGCGGCCGCGGTGACGGCGGCAAAGCAGGCGGATGTGACGATCGCGGTGGTGGGCATCACGTCCGACCTGGAAGGGGAGGAGATGCACGTCGACCTGCCCGGCTTCAAGGGCGGCGATCGCACCAGCCTGGACCTGCCTAAAGAGGAAGAGGAGTTGCTTGAGGCCGTCCACGCCACCGGCAAGCCGCTGGCCGTGGTGCTGATGAACGGAAGCCCGCTTTCGGTGAATTGGGCGGCGGAACACGCCAATGCGATTCTCGATGCCTGGTATTCGGGCGAAGAGGGCGGCGCGGCCATCGGCGAGACGCTGGCGGGCGTGAACAATCCCGCCGGGCGACTGCCGGTGACTTTCTACACCGGCGTGGATCAGTTGCCCGACTTCACCGATTATTCGATGAAGGCGCGAACCTACCGCTACTTCGCGGGACAGCCTCTTTATCCGTTTGGATTCGGCCTGAGTTATTCGAAATTCGAATATGGCAAGGTGAGTCTGTCGGCGGACACGCTGCAGGCAGGCGAGCCGCTGCGCGTGGAGACGGACGTGAAGAACACCAGCGGCCCCGCGGGCGACGAGGTGGTGCAGGTGTACCTGAGCTTCCCGCAACTGTCCGGCGCGCCGATCCGCGCGCTGCGCGCCTTCCAGAGGGTGCACGTCGGGGCCGGCGAAACACAGCACGTGGAATTCACGCTGCAGCCGCGCGATCTCAGCATGGTGAACGAAGCCGGTGACCGGGTGATCGCGCCAGGGCCTTATCGTCTCAGCGTCGGCGGCGGCCAGCCGGGGACGTCCGCGGCAGTGACGACGGCGGACTTCACGGTCGCGGGGGAGCAAAAGCTGCCGGAATAAAGTGATCCAATTGAAATATGGCCCTCGTTTGCGAAGATCTCGCTCGCTACGGGGTGGCCCTTATTCCGCCATCCACTACGGAATATTTCGAACTGGTTGCGGATATCGAGAGAAGACTGCAAGATCGTCCATCAGGCTCGCCGCCGGTCGAGCCTGATGCGATCAGCCGCATCTCCGAACACCAGCCAAACGGTTCCGCGATACTCGTCAACCGCGCCGGCCTGGCCATCGCGACGCTCGCCTACGTCTGATGGTTTTCAGGAAAGGACGGGCGCGCATTCTCACGCAGCCAACTTCCGGTAGTGTCCTATTAGGACACTACCCAACTTCCGGGAACGAATCCTTCGGTACTGCTGCCGTTCGGCCTCGATGATCGCATCAGGAAAGCCACGGCCTACTGGGATCACGTCTTCCCCGGCTCCAAGCGTCTCATGACGAGCGACGGATCGCTCTATGGCGACAACACCGACGTGAGGCCGCCGTCCGCGGATGAACTCTGGCATGGGGGATTCATCAGCGGGAGCGGCGGATCGTCGACCGATAGTATGGAGCCGGTAAGATTCACGCTGGACGGCGTTTTCTTCGTGGATGGCGGTTTCGCGGGTCCAAACCGGCTCGGCTCCTGGGAGCAAACGGTATTCGCCGCGGCGGCGTATCTCGAGTGCGCGGCGCTCGCCAGGGAAGCGCGCCGCAAAGGCACACCACCTTCTGAATTCTTTCTTCAGGTGCAAGTGCTCACGGGTCAGACGGATCCACCGTCGATGCCGCCGCCACCGCCACCCATTCCCCTGGATTCCGGACCCCCAAATCCGGAGTCGATCCGAAAGTACGCGGTGCAGAAGGTCGGCTGGCGTATCTTGCGTAAGCGCGAGACGATGGACGACGAAGCGAACGTCGCCCGGCTCGAATCCTGGGCCGATGCGCCAGCGCCCCGCTTTCACAAGCTTTGACCCTTCAACGCACCTGTTCCATGGTCATGCGGTTGCCACGCTGTTGATTGGCGGCGGGCGCGGGTGTCGGCGCGAGTGGGGTTTCCGCCGGCGGGTGGTACGGCGTCAGCCTGGGCGGGAGCGCGTCCGGCTCCAGCAGCCACGCAGTGCGGCCGGGATAATAGTGCTCCAGCGTCTCGTTCTCTCCAGAGCCGAGGTCCAGGGCCATGACGATCCGAGAGCCATCGATATTGGCGGCGTTGTGAAGCCACTCGTGGTAACCGTGATCGGCCCAATAGCGCACGAAGACGAGCTGCTTCCCAGGGGCGCGGGTCAGTTGCGTATCGATAGCCATGCGATGCTCGGGGTCTCCGTCGCCGATCACGTCCCAGGCGTCATGCTCGCTCACGGCGGTTAGAATTCGCGCGTCGCCGAGCGCGTGCAGGCCATACCAGAAGAGGAAATGCACGCCGCACAGGACGGCAATCCAACGCGCGGCAAGCGGGTTGATTCTGCTGAGACGCTCCAGCCCGGCCACCACCGCCAGCAATACCAGACACGCCGCGGCGGCAACGTAATGCGGGAAGAAGTACGGATAGAAATTGGTGCCGATCGCAAACAAAAGCAACGTGAGCGCCACCCACGCGAAGCGGAGGTCGCGAACGAGCAACAGAAAGAAGGGCAAAACGAGGAACAGCGGAGGCAGAAGGAAAAATCGCGTGAACTGCAGGCGGCTGGCCACCCGGTCGAAAAAGCCCGGTATCGCGCCGTGCGCGGCCGATTGCGCCTCGTAGTAGAGTTGCTGGGCCGGGGTCAGCTGCGCGTGCGCCACCGGAACAGGCTGGAACGTGAACGTGGTGGGGACGCCGTACTGATAGCGGCTGAGCATGTAGGGCAGCGTGGTCCAACTGCCCGTTACGGAGCGGTTGTGAAAGGCGAGCAGCGCGACAGCCGGCAAGACCGCGAGGAGGATGACGGGCGCGGCCTTCGCGAACCTCGGCAAGGCCGGAAGAAAGAACAGAACCACCGCCACATCCAGAATCACCGATTCAAAGGGCCGCGAAAGCATCTGCGCGCCAATCCCAAGGCCCAGCAGGACGGCATCGCGAAGCCGGCCGTGCTCGCGCAGCCGCGGCAGAGATCCAAACACCAGGCAGCCCGCCGACGCCGAGACCGCGCAACCTCCCCAGTAGGAGTTCATCCAATAGCTCAAAGGGCCGAATTCGCAAACGGCAAGAAAACCGCCGAGCAGCGCCCACCCTGGCGTGGTCCAGCCGCGCAGCATCCAATAGCACAGCGCGCAGAACAGCGCGACAGAGAGAACCAGCCCCACCCAGGGAAGATGGAACACCACCTGGCCGATAGCCAGCACCATTGCCGGACCCACCGGGTAAATGGAGCTGTAGGAAGGCTGCTGCAAAACGAAAGTCGTCTCGAAGAACCGGTGCAGCGGATGCACAGGATTCGCCAGGCGGAAGTGCGCGAGCGTGTCGCCCAGCAGCAGGTAGCTGAAATCGTCGGCGCCCTTCGCGAAGGGCACGGGATGCGCCGGCAGCAGCACTGTTCGAAGAGCGATGGTCAGCCCGGCCAGGAACAGCATGCACCAAACCGGCTTTTGCGAGAGCTTCCGGGCGAGCGGTTCGATGGGCGCCCGCGCCAGCACGATTACAACCAGCAGAAGGGCGAGCGCCAGCTCGATGAAATCGCTCCCGCCGAAGCCGATGGGATTGTGCAGCGGCAGGAAGGAGCGGAAGAGATCAAAGAGGTACATTCACGAGCGCGCCCCCGGTCGCGAAGATGAGGTGGGTCCTTCAGGGCCTGCCGGAACCTTCACGGACCATTCTCGCAGGGTCCGAGGCGTCAGGCGTGCGCCATGTCCGCGTCCGCGGGAGTCGGAAACGAGGTCGCAAACACCTCGATGGTCTCACCCGTGGGCATCACGCACTGGACCTTCGCGCCTTTCAGCGACTGCCGCACGAGATACTCGTACAAGCGCAGGGCGTCGCGAATCAGGTCCGCTTTCGAGGTCGCGTCGGTAGTCTGCTCCAAAGCACTGAGCCTGTCAAACGCTGGCTTGCTCAAGTCCAGCGAGATACGAATCTTCTGCTTGTCCGCCATAATTGCGGGGCTCCCGTCCCCCGTCTATCAGGGCTCGCGCCCTCGCGGAAACGCCTTGCCAATGCACCAGCCGATAAACAGCCAGAGGCCATTTTCAAGGAACCGCCCAATACTCTCAAACGACCTCCCTGTCCACCACTCGTGTGCGATGTACAGGGTGTAAAGGACAACCAGCGCGCCCGCGATGATCAGCGTCACGTGCGCTCTTGTCCGGGTTTCCACATCGTGCCCTCGAACGGAGAGTCGAAGTTCCCCGTCAGTCCACGGTTCACCGACGTCGACTTTCACGCCGCGCAGGGGTTTTCGCATGCAAAACTCCAGCGCCCCGTACACGAGGATCTTGCTTTACGAGCCTCGCGGGGGGCCTTCTTGTTGTGTGCGTATGTTCATACCACTCGCTCCTTAGTGGTGCTTCCAGCACCATGTCTCATGATACTTATAATATAAGTATAAAGCAAGTAGTTTATGAGTGTAGCTCGGCCTACTTTCCGAACCAGCGCAGCGGCGCTTCCGTCAGCCACGGGACGTAGGTAATCAGCAGCACGCTCACAAACAGGATGCAGAGGAATGGCAGGGTGGCCCACATCAGATAGACCATGGACTTCTTGAACCGGTAAGCCGCCAGGAAAAGATTGATTCCGACCGGCGGATGCAGGTACCCCAGCTCCAGGTTGGCGATGAAGATGATCCCCATCTGCACCGGATGAATGCCATACACTGCCCCCAGCGGCTTCAGCAGGGGCACCACCACCAGGATGGCCGCGAACACGTCCATCAGCGCGCCCACCACCAGCAGCGCCAGATTCAACGCCAGCAGAAACAGAAACTTCGAGTGGATGTTCCCCTGCACCCAGTCGATGATGCGCCCGGGCACCTCGGCATCCACCAGGTAGTTCGTAAACCCGAGCGCCACGCCCATGATCAACAGAACGCCGCCCACGATGGTGGCGCACTCGACGAACACCTTGTCGTAATCCCGAATCAGTTTCAGATCCCGGTAGACGAACGCCTCCACCACCAGCGCGCAGAACGCCGTGAGCGCCGCCGCTTCGGTGAGCGTACCGAACCCGCCGAAAATGCCCACAATCATGATGGCGGGAATCAGCAGCTCCCACTTCGCCTCCCACAGCGCGGCCACGGCGTCGCGCGGCGAGAACGGCTCCCGCACGGCGTCGCACTGCAGGCCCTTGCGAATGCCAAAGGCGGCCACCAGAGAAACCATCAGCAGCAGAGGAAGCGTGCCGCCAATGAAGAGCTGGTCGATGGGCGTCTGCGAGTACACGCAATACAGAATGGTGGGCACGCTGGTGGGGAACAGCAGCCCCAGCGATCCCGACGACGTCAGCAGACCGATGGAGAACTTCTCCGGGTACCGCGTCTTGATCAGCACCGGCACCAGCAATCCGCCGATGGAGAGAATGGTGAGGCCCGACCCCGCCCAGGTGAACATGGTGCATATCAGCACGGTCACCAGCGCCAGCCCGCCCGGCATCCATGAAAACAGCGCCGTGAACACGCGCAGCAGCCGCTTCGTCGCGCCACCCTGCACCATGAAATACCCGGCCATGGTGAACAACGGAATGGAGGGCAGCAGCGGCGAGGCCACCAGCCGGTACATCTCCACCGGCACCGAGGCCACGGGCGTGGAACTGTTCCAGAACAGCAGCAGAGCGAAGCCGCCGAACACCGCAAAAATGGGCAGGCCCAGCAAAGCGGCGGCGAACATCACGCCAATGCCCAGCCAGAAAACCGTCGGCTGCCCCGCGGGAATCCAATAGCCGAGCGCCACCGGGACCAGCAATCCAAACACCGCGATCGCGCGAGCGCGCCACCCTCCGGCCATCCACACGGCGCGCAAGGCGATGACGCCAAACCCGGCGGGCATAATCACGATGGCCCACCATCTGGGCAGCCCTGGCAGCAGCATTCCGCTGGCCAGCCGTTCGCTTTCCACGAATGTCCAGCTTGCCTCCGCCAGCGCGGATGAAACCGCGGCCAGCATGAACGCGCTGAACACAGCCACCCACGGGCGGATGCGCTCAGGCAGAAAGGTACTCGATGACAGCGCCAGAAGCCGTCCGCTGCGTGACGCCAGCGCCGCCCCCAGCAACCCCACCCACAAAGTAAGCTGCTGCACCAGGATCGGAGACGCCGGGATTCCGGGCAGATGGAAGGTCCGCGTCACCATCTCGGAGACTGGCAACAGCATCATCAACAGCAGCGCGATTACCGAAAGGCTGTCTTCGGCGATCACCGGCCAGGAACGGCCGCCGCCATCGACGGGCTGGAGTTCGGGCGTCACCGGGTGGTCGCGTGCGGCTTCGCCCGGTATTCATCGCGCAGGCGCTTCACCTGATCGAAAAGCGGCGCGGGCATTCCCCCGCCGCGTAACGCCGGCCACAGCTTTTGTTCGATGAGCGTTCGCCACTGGCTCACCGCATTCGGGTCCGCGTGAACCACATTGAGGCCGAGCGTCTGCATGATGCCGATGGAGTTGTCCTCCATGCGCCGGATTTCCTCGCGAATCTGCGCGCCGGAATCGAGCGCGATGGCCAGCAACTGCGGCCGCATGGCCGCTGGAATCTGCTCCCACGTGTCTTTTGCGACTAAGGTTGCACCGGTGAGTGGGGCGAACTTGATATCGAGCATGTTGCGCGCTCCGCCAAACCACTGGCTGGCGAGCGCCACCGTGGGCGGCGCCTGAAACGCATCGATGAGCCCGGTCTGCAAACCCGTCAGTATATCGGTGGCGGCCAGGGAAACCGGCTGAAACCCATTCCGCTTATAAAGCTCGAAGGTGGCGGCGTCGCCCTGCAGCACGCAGATCTTCATGTCGCGGAATTGCGCGGGCAGCGTGGCGGGGCGCTTGGAGAAGAAGCGAATCCAGCCGGTATCGCCCCAGTTCAGCACGATGAAACCGCGAATGGCCAGACCTTTTTCGAGTTCCGGGCCGATGCGGTCGCGCACGTAGTCGAGCTCGCTCCACGAATCGTACATCATGGGTATCTGCAAAGCGGCCGATGCGGCGTCAATTCCGCTGAGTCCCGCGCCGGAAATGGCCACGGCCTGCAGAGACTTGATGCGCATCTTCTCCACCATCTCCGGCTCGTCGCCCTGCTCGCCGCCGGGATACACCTTCAACTCCACCTTGCCGCCCGACGCCTTCTTCCACTTCTCCCCCATATCGAGAATGAGTTGATGCCAGCGGGAGTTCCGCGGCGCCAGCGTGCCCAGGCGAATGACAATGGTTTGCGCGGAGGAGGCGGACGCGAGCAGAAGGAGTGCAATCGCGATGCGTAGCATGAAGACTTCCACATCTTAATACGTTGGCGCTGCACGCACAGGTTCAATACATGACTGCGCATCGGCTATACTCTCCAAATGCCACGGCCGGAAGACGGAATCCTGTGAAACGAATCGTCCGCATCGTCGCGGTGATTGCCGGAGTGCTGGCCCTGGCCATCGCCGGTCTTTTCCTCTTCGTCGACGTGGACCAATTTCGCCCGGCTCTTGAATCCGAGCTCACCAAGGCGCTCGGCCGTGATGTGAAGGTTGGCAATCTGAAGCTTGCGCTTCTGTCCGGCGGCCTGTCCGCCAGCAACCTGTCAATTGCCGACGACCCGTCTTTCAGCCACGATGCTTTTCTGCGGACGAAATCGTTGACCGTCGGCGTCGACCTCGTCTCCCTGCTGCTTTCCCGCAAGATCACGGTGACGCGCATCACCATTGACGAGCCCCGGATCGTGCTGCTCGCGGCGCCCTCGGGTACGTGGAACTTCTCCAGCCTCGGCGCCCGCGCGGCGCCTGACCCTGGTGCCGACCCGGCTCCCGACCCACCACCGTCGCCTTCCGGTTCCACTCCCGCCCTGACCGTGAAGCTCCTGAAAATCAGCAACGGCCAGGTGCTGATCGGCACTGTTCGCGGCAACACGAGGACGGGAGTGTTTAATAAAGTAAATCTCGAGCTGCGCGATTTCTCCACCACTTCGCAGTTCCCCTTCAAGCTCTCCACCGAGGTGGCCGGCGGAGGCGAGGTCACCATGGAAGGCAAGGCCGGGCCAATCGACTCCTCCGACACCGCTCTTACGCCAGTGGACGCCAGCCTGCACGTCACTCATTTCGATCTGGCGTCGTCGCGGTTGCTGGGGCGTTCGGCCGGTTTTGGCGGAGTCTTGTCCATGGACGGCCAGGCTTCGTCAACCGGGCAAGTAGCCAGCCTCGGCGGACACCTCAAGGCGGATCGCCTGAAAGTGGCCCCCAACGGATCCCCCGCGCAGCGCACCGTGGAGTTCGATTTCACTTTGCAGCACAACCTGCGCACGCACGCGGGCGTACTGAGCCAGGGCGACATTCACATTGGCACGGCAGTGGCGAAACTCTCCGGCACATACACGCTGACAGAGGACTCGGCGAATGTGAACATGAACCTCGCGGGACGAAACATGCCGGTTCCCGAGCTGGCGGGGATGTTGCCCGCCGTGGGCGTGAAGCTTCCCACAGGATCGTCGCTGGAAGGCGGTACGGCCCATGCCACTCTGATGACTGTGGGACCGGTGGAGCGGCTGGTCACCACCGGCAGCCTCGGGATCGACAATACCCATCTCCGCGGTTTCGATCTGGCGTCGAAGATGAAGTTCGCCGCTTCCGTCACCGGGATTCACATGGGACCCGACACGGACATTCAGGAGTTGAGCGCCAGCGTACGATCGGCGCCCGATGGAATCAGCGTGCAGGACATTGCCTTCGTCGCGCCGTCCATCGGTACGTTGAGCGGCTCCGGCGCCATCAGCCCATCCGACGCTCTCGACTTCCACATGACCGTGAAGTTGAAATCCGACGCCGGCGTGCAGGTGGTACTTGGCCGCAGCATCCCGTTCTTCATCCACGGGACCGCTTCGGCACCCACCTTCGAACCCGACGTAAAGGGCATGGCGGCCGGAAAGGTCAAGGCCCTGGGCGGCATCCTGGGCAGGAAGGCAAAGTGAGGTGCTCCTTCAGAAAGTCGCCGACCCGCTTCCGATACTCTTCGCCGGCGAAAGCGTACAGGTCTTCGTGCCGGGCTCGGCGAATCTCCCAAAGCTCTTTTGGCCCCGCGGCGGCTTGAAAAAGCCGCTCACTTTCACGAATCGTGGTGGAGCGGTCCTCGGTTCCGGCGAGAAATAGCTTCGGAGCATGCACTGCTGGCACGCGGTCGATTGGGCGTAGCTGCCCGGCGCCGAATCCGAACCGCGGCCGGAGCTGCATTATGAGCAACGGAGCGAGCGTGCTCGCCCATGGTCCCAGCCGCGACGTCCGCCGATCCGACACTGCATCGTCGATGGTTGGATAAACGGATTCAAGAACCATGGCATCCGCATCCAGAGGTCGCGCAGACAGGATGGCCGCCGCGCCGCCAAGCGAAACGCCAATGATGCCCACCCTCTCGCCAGGAGCCCGCTCGCGGACCAATCGAACCTCTGCCTGCGCATCGCGACTTTCCAGATAGCCAAACGTGATATGCCGACCAGTGCTTTCCCCATGCGCCTGAAAATCGCATAAGAGGACCGCGAAGCCTTCACGATGCAGAAAGCGAGCGCGATTCAACATGTTCAGCCGGGTAGCGCGCAGGCCGTGCAGCAGGACCACCGCGCCGCCTCTGGGGCTACCGGGGACAAACCATCCGCAATGTTTCGCCCGACGCGCTGGCGAGCTTCACATCGCCGCCGGGGAGGTCCCCGGGTAACCCGCCGATGGCCTGATGCGAAGGCGACGCGAGAACGCTCCCCGCTGTCCACCACGCGGCCAGCAGACCAGCGCAGAAGAAGCACAGGGCCGCAACAAGGCGTTTCCCTCGATTCATAACATCACACAAGCATATTGACACTTGCTACGGTGATCGCATACTGGTAGTGGGCGACCGAGGCAAAGTAGTCCGCGACGAAGGTCCGCGAAGTGATGAAGCTCCTGGAGTCGGATGGTTGGAGACTGCGCAATCAGGAGGGCAGTCACCGGCAATTCGTCCACCCGATAAAGCCAGGCAAGGTGACCGTCGCAGGCCACCCATCGATGGACATGCCGAAAGGCACCCTGAAAAGCACCCTCAGGCAGGCGGGGCTGGAGGAATCATGATCGAATATGCCGTAATCATAGAGCGCGGGGATACCAGCTACGGCGCATATGTGCCGGATTTGCCGGGATGTGTGGCCGTGGGTGAGACTGAAGCCGAGGTAAGGCAGCTCATCCGCGAAGCCATCGCGTTGCATGTGAAAGCCATGATCGAAGATGGAGACCCGGTGCCGGAACCCGCATCGAAGGTCGAATACGTCGCTTTGCCGCTTGCCTCATAACTCCCTCACCACTGCCCGGTAAAAGGATCCGCCCCAATGGTGCCCACCAGTTCCTCCCGATACGCATCCGCGCTCACCCGCGCCAACTGCTCGCGGGCCATCGCCAGGCGCGCTTCCAAATCGATCTCCTCCGACCCCGCGGCCGAACGGAACGACTCCAGGCTGTCCACATGCCGCCGCCACAGCGCCATATCCCGCTCCTGCTTCACGCGCAGGCGCTCCGCGTACCACTCGCTCCCCAGCACCGCGCCGCGGGTGAACATGGCGCGCACCTCGGGATCGTCCACGCCCTTCCCTTCCCACGCCCCGTGCGCCATGATGTGCAGCAGCGCCCGTAGCGGCGGACACGCGCCCTCCACACTGCCGTCTTCGAAATAATTCAACGCGACGCGCTTCTGCGCTTCGGCAATGGCCTCCACACCGGAAACGTAAGCATCCAGATCCTGCTTCTCCGGATGCAGAATCTCATCGGTGAAAATCGTGTCGGGCGTTTCGAAAATGCGCCCCAGAAACCGGTCCGCGAAGAGCGACGTGATGCGATATCCCAGCCGGCTGGCCGGCACCATGCGGCCGCCGTGCTCGAAATCGTCGAGTTTCTCCAGAAAACCGCTGTCGATCAGAAATCGCGGGTCGCGCTCCTCCACGCGAATGCGGCACCACAGCTCCGGCACCAGCATGCTGATATCGTGATCCACGCGATAGTGCGGCCCCGCATAACCGGCCGCGGTGGTAAAACCGGCGTACTCGGTAAGAATGAACCCCACCAGCGCGTTGTTCAGATCCACCACCGGGGACAAAGCGTTAAAGGGTCCCTTGGTCAGCGCCCCCTCGCTCCCGAACCCGGTGGTTGATGGCGACTTGCCCGTCAGGCTGCAAACAAAATCCATGAACAACTCGGGCAGTTCCTGATAATGGATGGGATTATAAACGGCCAGCGGAGGAAGCGCGATGGACGGGTCCGCGGGATTGCCGCGGCGGCCCGCGAGGACCGCATTCACCGGAAAATGTAGCGGCTGGCCGGGTGGGACGCCTCGATCCAGACGCGCGCAAACCTCCGCAAGATACGTTTCCCGCGCGTTCACCCGGTCCGGCCGCTGCTGCAGATACCGTGGATTCTTCGAAGGCGCGCCGTTTACCATGCGCGGCCGGTCTGAGGAGACTACATAGCCGTCGCCATCGCTCTTCACGAAATCGGCCAGCAGATGTTTCATGGGCGCGGTGAACCGGTCGAAATCCACCACGTGATCCACCATCACCCGCGCCTGCCCGGTGGAGAGCGGCTCAAAATTCGAAATGAACGTGCCCGGCGTGGCGATGTCCGCCTCCGCCTGCGCGTCGAAGCCCCGATGAATCGCATCGTCCGGGCGCTGGAACAGGTACGCTTCGCAATTCTCCACCAGCCGCGCGCTGGGATTCGGATATTTGGCGTCGAAGTCGCTCAACAGGCGGCGCGGAACCACCACCGAAGCGGTGATGTCGTCCTCCACCTGCACTTTGTCGGCGGGATGAAAATCCGGCCGCAGCTTGTAGATGCGCCACGAGCCTTGCGGATCGAACCCGACGCGCAGGTAATTGCCCACCAGTTTCTGGTTGTCGTATTTCAGTTCGTGGCCCACATAGCCGTTAATGCGGTCCACGGTGAAATGCCCGCGCCAGTCTTCACCCCACTCCGGGCGATAATACCGCTTCACCGCGAACACCAGCTGGCGGATGGTCTGCGGCAAGTAATGAAGCCAGTCGTTGTAGTCGTCGGTGTACTCCGGCGACGCCGTGAACAGCTTGATCACCGACCCCAGCGAGCGCTCCGGGCTGAGAATGGGCCGGCTGGACCGCTCTCCCGGTTGCGCCTGCTTGTAGATGCTGGAGAAGTCCCTCTTCAGAATCTCCGACACCTGATCGAGATCGCGAAAATAGTCGCGGACGAACACCGGGCCGGTGAGCAGCACGCTGGAAATGGATTTCGAGATTTCCGATTTGCCCCCGCCGGAAACCGTGCATGGCTTGTGGCAGAGCGTTCCGTGCGCCACCGTGCCCACCAGCCGCCATGCCGTCCCGCCCAGCTGTTTCTCCAGACGCACCTTATATCCCGAAGGCAGAACGTAGATGTCATCGGGCAGCAGCGTCAGTTGCCGGGGCGCGCCTTCGTGGGTCCAGCGAACCACCCCCTCGCGCACGTTGAACTCCGCGGTGCCCGGCACGTAGTGGATACCGGGGTAGTTGCGGTCCACCGCATAGCCTTCCGGCTTAACCTCCACACGGTCGCCCAGCAGCCGGACAATGTCCTCGAAAGGCGCCTTCTTGATGGACGGCCGGTCCGCGCGGAAGTCCTGCCCGAGCACGTAGGCCGGGTAGGCGATAGCTCCGCCGGCGTGCTCCTCTTCGCACAGCCCGTAGAGATTGGCCGCGAAGCTGATTTGGGTTTTAACTTCCTTCTTGCAATAGCCGTAGTAGTTGTCGGCGATGATGGTGACCATCACTCCGCGCCGGTCGCGGCAGGCGATCTTGAAGGCGCGCCCTTCGTTGTAAACCTCGCTCTCATCCCGCCAGCACATGCCCTCGCACCGCTGCCGTTCGGTGGCCTGGTCGAAATGGGGCAGGCCCAGATCCACCTTCTTCATCCCCACAATGTGCGGCGCGAGTATTACGCAGCCACTATGACCGGTCCAGTGCGCTACGTCCAGGGCCGCGTCGTTTTCCGGCAGATAGGGGTCGCCGCCGTTGCCGAATATCATCTCCACAAAGTCCAAATTGCTCACCAGGGTGCCCGGGGCAAAGAACCGGATCTCCATGGTCTTCCGAGGGTCCCGTTCCGTGGCCGGGCACACCACGGGCCGCAGCAGAAGAGAAACGAACAGGTGCGTTTTGTCGTCCTGGTCTGCGGTGAAGGGCAGAACCGAGATATCATCCGGTGGACGAAATGCCGCAGCCAAAAACGTAGCGAATGCCCGCCGGGGAACCGCGGTCTTGTCGGCAGGCACCGGCAAGCCGTCTTCCACTATGTGAAACAGCCCCTGGGTGGTGCGCCGGTCGCTCTTTGGATTGTGCAGGACCCCCTGGGCCAGGCGAAACGAGTCCAGCCAGGGCGACCGGAAACGGGGCGCGCCCGGTGGCAGCGACATGACGCGGGCCAGCCTGGGCCGGTCCAGCACGAAAGAATTGGAAGGCAGGCGGGGCGCTCCGCCGGGACAAATATCGCGCAGGTAGCTGTCCAGGAATTCCTGAATCCGGGTGTCGGCGGGGCAGAGCCGGTTCCCCAGCAATTGATCCTTTTGATGGTAGTTGCGCAGCAGAGGGCCGGCCACGTCCAGAGCGTGGAGATCCGCGGTGCTGCGGCTGTATGGCCGTCCCAGCGCCACCAGTTTGAGGTTGATATAGCGGACCAGTTCGTCTTTTTGCGCGGGAGACAACGCGCTTACCACGTGCCCATTCGTGCCGGAGAGACCCATCTAAAGGTTGTAGCACGGCGCAGCGGGCCGGGGCGCCCACTTCGCCGCTGGCGATTGCGTTAGCTGGCCCACATTTCACCCTAAGGGACTGGCCTGTATTTTCAACCGGAAAGTGCCGATAGATCCAATGAAGATTTGAAGTTTGCCGCGGAGCATTCTTGCTAAACGCCGTCTTATTCTCGCTGGATCCAGGCCTGGCCGCGCTGGTGCGCAGCATCGCCGATCAGTCCATCGAGTTTGTCCTGGAACGTCTGGTCGACTCGCAGCCAACCGGCTTCGAGATTTCCAGAACGCTGAGCACCAGCACTCCCGACGCGGTTCTGCTGGAAATAGAGGATCCCGAAAAGGATATCGTCTACGCGCAGGCCATCCACACGGCCGAGCCAAAGCTGCCGATTGTCGCGGTGACCGCGCGCGATATCAGCGCCGAGCTTGCGCGGAACCCCGATTGCGGCATCGCTGAAGTGCTGTTGTGGCCATTTACCGTATTCGATTTCGAGGCCACCCTGCAGCGGGCCGTTCGCCAGGCGGGCGAGGCCCATCACGAGAACCTGATCGCCTTCCTCCCGGGAAAGGCGGGCAGCGGCACCAGCACCACGGTGATGAGCACCGCCGGTATGCTGGCCCGGCACCTGAAGAAGCGGGTGCTGGTTATGGAAGCCGACCTGCACTCAGGCCTCTTCGCGACCCTTCTGGATGCGAAACCGCGCCATTCGATTCGTGACGCCTTGCATAGGGCGAAAACCCTGGAGATCCAGGATTGGGAGCGTTGCCTGGTCCGTGCCGCGGGGGTGGATTATCTGGTTGCCGATCCGGCCGTAAAGGAGCCTATTCCCGGCTGGTCCGATTATTACCAGTTGTTGCGCTTTGTGCTTCCCCGCTACGACATGGTGCTGGTGGACCTGCCCGAGGTGGTCAATGCCGCGACCGCGGAAGCGGTGCGAACGTCGCGCGCCGTATACGTGGTCACGACACCCGAACTACCGTCGCTCGCGCTGTCCCGGCAGCGTTGCCAGGAACTGACCAGCTGGGGCGTCGAAGACGATCGCCTTTTCACCATTCTGAATCGCTGGCACAAACACGACTTGTCGGCCGACGATGTCGAAAAGATCCTGCGCCATCCGGTGGCAGCCACCATCAATAACGACTATCGGATGGTGCAACGGATGATCTCCGAAGCGCGGGCGCTGGGCACCGACAACGATCTGGGCGCGGCCTTCCTCGAATTTGCGTGCGGCCTGGTGGGCGAACCTTACGTCAACACGTATAAGCCAAAACCCAGCCGGTTCCACCTCTTCCGCGCCTCCTAGAAAGTGGGGCGGGGCTCTTTCGGAACAGGCACTTCCAACAGCTGGAAAGCAGTGGCTGTCGCAGCATGTGGGGCAGGGCCGTGCCCTGCCAGCTAAGGGCAGGCGGGAGCCGTCCATCTTCGGCGGCCGTGCAAGAATGTCTTTCGGAACAGCCACTTCCAACAGCTGGAAAGCAGTGGCTGTCGCAGCCAGTGGGGCAGGGCCGTGCCCTGCCAGCTAAGGGCAGGCGGGAGCCGTCCATCTTCGGCGGCCGTGCAAGAATGTCTTTCGGAACAGCCACTTCCAACAGCTGGAAAGTAGTGGCTGTCGCAGCCAGTGGGGCAGGGCCGTGCCCTGCCAGCTAAGGGCAGGCGGGAGCCGGTGCCTCCGCGAAGATTTTCTCGTCCATCTTCGGCGGCCGCACAACTTTCATGGTGAAGTGAATGTCTTTCGGAACAGGCATTTCCACCAGCTTCACCGAACAAACCGCGGGCAGCCGGCCGGCGAGCTCAATCGGTTCCGCATTCCACGGGCCGAAGAATCGAGCCGCCGCCGGCGGCGAGGCCTGCGCAAACGTCCATGGAACCAGCTGCACCCCTCGGTCATCCAGGTTAAGCGCCACGGGAGTATCCTGAGCCAGGGCACAGGCAGGTCCCAGAAACGCGAGCAAAGCGACGATGACACGCATAAGCGCCTCCTCAACAAAATCGTACTCTACTGACGTGCGAAAATCGAATTCGATATGCACCGCAAGGTTCGCTGGGGCGTGCTGGGCGCGGCCAACATCGCGCTGAAGAAAGTAATACCGGCAATGCAGCGCGGCCAGTGGTGCGACATTGCCGCCATCGCCTCGCGCGATCCCGCCAAAGCGGCCGAGGCCGCGGCCCAGCTGGGCATTCCTAAGGCCTGTGGCTCCTATGAAGAACTGCTCGCCGACCCCGCCATCGAGGCCATCTACAACCCCCTGCCCAACCATCTGCATGTCCCCTGGTCCATCCGCGCCGCCGAAGCGGGCAAGCACGTGCTCTGTGAAAAGCCCATCGCCATGAACGCAGCCGAAGTGCCGCTCCTGCTGGAAGTCCGCCAGCGTACCGGCGTCAAGATCGGCGAAGCCTTCATGGTGCTCACCCACCCGCAATGGGTGCGCGCGCGGCAGATTGTGCGTGAGGGCGGCATCGGCGAATTGCGCGCGGTGGTGGGCGTTTTCAGCTACTCCAACCGCGACCCCAACAACATTCGCAACATCGCCGAATGGGGCGGCGGCGCGCTCATGGATATCGGCTGTTATCCCATTGTCACGTCGCGGTTCCTGTTCGGCGTCGAGCCCCATCGCGTCTCCGGCGTCATCGAGCGCGACCCGGACATGCACGTCGACCGGCTCACCTCAGCAATGCTCGAATTCCCCGGCGGACACGCCGTGTTCACCTGCAGCACGCAAATGTCGCCGTACCAGCGCATGCAGATCTTCGGGACGAAGGGGCGCATCGAAATAGAGATCCCTTTCAACGCGCCGTCCGACCGGCCCACCCGCATTCTGGTGAACGACGCCGTGGAGGAGTTCCCCATCTGCGATCAATACGGCATCCAGGGCGATCTGTTTTCCCGGGCGATACTGGACGGCGGCGAGGTGCCCGTGCCACTGGAGGAATCCCAGCGCAACATGGCGGTAATCGACGCGGTATTCCGTTCCGCCGCCAGCGGCGCCCGGGAAACACCATAGTCTGGCTACCCATGTGGGGCAGCGCCATGCGCTGCCAGCAGAACAACCCTCACCCAGCCAGCAAATAATCCGCAAGAGCACCGATGCTGTCGAAGCGCAGGTCCGGCGGGTCTGCCTCAAAGGACTCCGGCGCGAACCCATACGTGACACCGTACACGGGCACCCCGGCATTCCGGGCAGTGCGCACATCCACCCCGCTGTCCCCCACCACCAGCGTGCCGTCACGCCCCGCGCCGCTCTCCGTCATCAGCGCATCCACGCCAGCCGGATTCGGCTTTTTCTCCGGAAAGCTGTTGCCCCCATAAACGCGAAAAAAATGCCCGCCCACGCCCAGCCCCTCCACAATGGCGCGGCTCACCCGCACGGGCTTGTTGGTCAGCACCGCCAGCGGGATCTCCGCGGCCTTCAGCCGGTCCAGCGCGTCGCGAACGCCCGGATAGAGACAGGTGTTGTCCAGCTTGTGATCGCCGTACCAGACCAGGAAATACTCCAGCGCGCGTTCCACCTCCGCCTCGCTGGCCTCCGGTCCCAGCGCCCGCCGGATCAGCACCGGCGCGCCATTGCCGACATACGAATAAATCAGCTCGAACTCGAGCGCGTGCAGCCCCATATGCGCGCGCGTCGCATTCACCGCGTGCGCCAGGTCCAGCTTCGAATCGATGAGGGTGCCATCCAGGTCGAAAATCACCAGTTGCTTCCGCGCCATTACTTCTTCTTATCGTCCGCGTGCTGCGGCCACATCTTGCGAACCTTGTCGGTGGTGTCGTGGAAGGAATCGCGAAGCTCCCGCGGAATCATGGCGGCCATGGCGTCGGAAGGACCCAGCAGATAGGGAACCACGCGCGAACGCTCCAGCATGTCCGGCGGGGGCGTGGGCGAGCAGGCCACAATCACCGTCACCAGAGCCACCGAGATCACCACGCCCTGCGCCAGACCGAACGCGGCCCCGCCCAGACGGTCCAGCCACGACAACCCGACCCAGAGGAAAATCCTCCCCAGCAAGTTTCCGATCAAGGTCCCCGCAATCCCGAACCCCATCAGGATTACCAGGAAGCCCAGCAGGTTCGCCACCGTGCGCGAGTTTACGTACGGCATGATCCACGCGCTGGTGATGCCATAAAACCAGAACGCGCAAAAGATGCCGACGATGCTGGCGATGAATCCGACGCCCACGCGCGCGAACCCGCCGCTCAGCCCCTTGGCGAGAAACCCGATAACGACGGCCAGCAGGATGAAATCCAGAAACGTCACAACTCTCTCCCGGCCAGGATCCGGTACGCCTCGCGGTACTTCCCGGAAGTCCGCTGAGCGACGTCATCGGGTAGCGCGGGGGCCGGAGGTTGCTTGTTCCAACGGATCTCTTCGAGATAGTCGCGCACGTATTGCTTGTCGAAGGAGGGCTGAGCGCCGCCGGGACGCCATGAATCGAGCGGCCAGAAGCGCGACGAATCGGGCGTGAGCACTTCGTCGGCCAGCACCAGTTCGTCGCCCACGAAGCCGAACTCGAATTTCGTGTCGGCGATGAGGATGCCGTGCGATTCGGCGAAGTCGGCCGCGCGTGTGTAGATGGCCAGCGTGAGCGCGCGCACGCGCTCGGCCACCTGCAGGCCAACCTCATCGGCCGCGACGTTGAAGGAAATGTTCTCGTCGTGGCCGGTCTGGGCCTTGGTGGCGGGCGTGAAAACCGGTTCCGGCAGCTTGTCGCTCTCGCGGAGTCCGGCGGGCAGCGCGATGCCGCAAACGGCCCCGGTGCGCTGATACTCCTTCCAGCCCGAGCCGGAAAGATAGCCGCGCGCCACGCACTCGATGTTCACCATCCGGGCGCGGCGCACCAGCATGGAGCGGCCCTCCAGCTGATCCCGGAACTGGTGAAACGGCTCGGGATAATCGTCCACGTTGGCCGATACGAAATGATTCGGCACCAGTTCGTGCAGCAGCCCCAGCCAGAAGATGGTGAGCTGGGTCAGCACCCGGCCTTTGTCGGGTATCGGCGTCGGCAGAACGTAGTCGAACGCCGAAAGCCGGTCGCTGGCCACAATCACCAGGAATTCCCCGGCTGCATATACGTCTCGTACCTTTCCCCGCGCATATAGTTCGAGGCCGGGGAGCTCGCTCTGGAACAAAGGTCGGCTGGTCACTTAATCGGTTGTATCACGCCCGGACACGGGAGCAGCGGCAACGCGCGCGGCGGCCTTTCCCTGATAGGCGGCCAGAATCTCCGCGGGATGTCCGTCCAGCACGAGTTCCCCGTGATCCAGCCAGATGGCGCGCGTGCACACCTCGGTTATCGAGACCGCGGCATGCGAGACAAACAGCAGGGATCCGCCCCGGTTGCGGAACTCCGTGAGCGCGGCGCGGCATTTCTTCTGGAATGCGTTGTCGCCCACCGCCAGCACTTCGTCGATCAGAAACATGTCGGCGCGAGCGTGGATGCCCACCGCGAACGCCAGCCGCGCGATCATGCCGGAGGACCAGGTCCGCTGTGGCTCGTTCATGAAATCCTGAATGCCCGCGAAGTCGACAATACTGTCGAACGCCTCGCGCATCTGTTTCCGGCTCATCCCCAGCAAAGACGCGTTGAGCACCAGATTCTCGGTTCCGGTCAAATCGGGATGGAAGCCGGAACCCAGTTCCAGCATGGTGGCGATGCGCCCCACCCGCTCCACCGAGCCGGTGTCCGGTTCCACCAGACCAGCCGCCAGACCCAGCAAAGTGCTCTTGCCGGCCCCGTTGCTGCCCACCACGCCCACGCTTTCGCCGCGCTCCACGCGAAAGGAGACGTTACGGAGCGCGTAGAATCGCTCAAACCCTTCGCGCGTAATCCAGCGCAGCAGGTGCTTACGCAGCAGCGCCCGCCCGCCGGTGTGGGGGAACCATTTGGTTACGTTGTCGAATTCAATCAGCGTCACATCAACCGTCTAGAGGTAGGTATAAAATCGCCGCTTGAGGCGCCGGAAGACGAGAAAACCCACCAGCAGCGTCGCGCAGGAAACCGCCGCCAGCCGCCACATCAGCGAAAACGCCGGCGCGTGGTGCTCCAGAAGGATATTTCTGAGGGCCATCACCAGAGCGGCGATCGGATTTAACTGATAAATCTCCCGGAAACGAGCCGGGATAGCGGTAAACGAATAAAAAATCGGCACCAGCCAGAAGAGAATGGTGTTGGCGGATTCCACGACATACCGCGTATCGCGCACGTAGACGTTCACCGCCGAGCCGATCAGCGCCAGCCCGCATACGAACACGACTTCAAAACCCCAGACCACGGGAAGCCACAGCCAGGAGACCGATACGCCCTTGCCCCACGCCAGCACCAGCGTGAGCAGCAGGCCGATCTGGATCAGCAGATGCAGACAATTCGCCAGAACCGCGCTAATCGGGATGATCTCGCGGGGCACCAGCACCCGCTTGACCAGGTGGTGGTTCTCGACCAGGGAGGTGGTGCCCGTCAGCAGCGCGGCCGAATAAAAGTTGAAGGGAACCAGCCCGCAGAGAATACTCAGCGAGTAGTCCTTGGTGCGCGCGTTGGGGAAAATGACCGTAAAAACAAAGGTCATGACGCCCATCATCACAATGGGATTCAGCAGGGACCAGAACAGGCCCAGCGACATATTCCGGTAGCGGACCTTGAAGTCCTTCTCCACCAGACAAGCGGTGACGAAACGATAATCCCCTGACCACATGAAAGAGTCCGAATCTCCGATTCTACCAAGGTAGGGCAGGGCCATGCCCTGCCAGGGGCTCGCTGCTCGGGATCGATGAGGCAGTAGGCACCCTACCCCCTGATGCTGTAGACTACCTACAGCCCCAATGCCCAAGCCCACCCCCTACCAAAACCGCATCGAGCTCCTCCAGGGCACCCTCGAAATGCTCATTCTCAAGACCCTGCAATGGGGCCCGCAGCACGGCTACGGCATCATTCAGGCCATTCGCGTCAGCTCCAGCGACGCCCTGCAGGTGGAAACCGGCTCGCTCTACCCCGCCCTGCACCGGCTCGAACGGCAGCGCTGGCTCTCCTCCGAATGGAAGCAGACCGAGGCCAACCAGCGCGCCAAATTCTACCGCCTCACCCCCGCCGGTAAGAAGCGACTCGCCGCCGAGCAGCAGCGCTGGACGCAGCTCTCCGCGGCCATCGCCAGCATCATGAGCCCCGAAGGAGAGCCATTGTGACGCGCCGCCGCCGGGACCGCGAACTCCAGGAGGAAATGGAGGCCCACCTGCGCATGGCTATTCGCGATCGCATGGAACGCGGCCAATCGAGGGAGGAAGCCAGCTACGCGGCGCTGGCGGAGTTCGGAAACAAAGGTCTGGTGAAGGAGGTAACGCGCGACATGTGGGGATGGGCCTCGCTCGAACGTCTTCTACAGGATTTCCGCTACGGCGCGCGCATGCTGCGCAAGAACCTCGGCTTCACCGTGGTGGTGGTGCTCACGCTCGCGCTCGGCATCGGCGCCAACACCGCCATCTACAGCGTCATCCGGGCGGCGCTCGCTCCCTTGGCGATTCCCAATGCCAGCCGCGTCGTGATGGTGTGGACCGAGAACGCCAAACGCGACTGGCACCAGTTCCCCGCCTCCGTTCCCGACTATCAGGATTGGAAAGCCAGCGGCGTTTTTTCCAGCCTCGGCGCGGGCACCGATGACGGCTTCAACCTGCGTCTGGCTAACCGTACCGACCGCGTCAACGGACTCAAAGTGACCCCCGAATTCTTCACCGCGCTGGCCGTTCCGCCCCACCTCGGCCGCGCGTTCCGCGCCGAGGACATGCAGCCGGGTCACAGCGACGTGGCCATGCTCACCGATGCCGCCTGGCACTCCCGCTTCGCCGCGAATCCGTCCATCATCGGCGCCAGCATCGTGCTGGATGGCGTGCCCCACACCATCGTCGGGGTCCTGCCGAAGACGTTCCCCTTGATCGGACAGGAGGAAATCTACGAGCCGTTCGTGTTCGCCGCGGTTTCAGCCGGTCGCGGCGACCGCTTCTTCCAGGTGCTGGGCCGGCTCCGCGACGGCGTCACTCTCGCCGCCGCGCAACGGCGCGTGGCCGAACTGGAGCAGCGCCTGGGCAAGCAGTTTGCCGAGGACACCGGCAACAGCGTCGCCCTCCAGCCCGTTGAGGATTCGACGGTGGAGGACACCCGCGCGATGCTGCTCATCCTCTTTGGCGCGGTCGGTTTCGTGCTGCTCATCGCCTGCGCGAACATTGCCAATTTGTTGCTGGCGCGCGGCCCGGCTCGACAGAAAGAGATGGCGTTGCGCGCGGCCCTGGGCGCGGGCCGCTGGCGTCTCTGCCGGCAGCTTCTCACGGAAAGCGTGCTGCTGGCCCTGCTGGGCGGCGTGCTGGCCATCGCGCCTTCGCTGGCGGCCATGCAGTTCGTCACCTCCTTCCATCTGGACGAACTGCGCAACGGCGACCTCATCACCCTGAACTCCGGCGTGCTCATTTTCAATCTGATTCTCTCCTTCGCCACGGGGATCTTGTTCGGGCTGGCGCCCGCCTGGCAGGCCTGGAAAACCAATGTCGGCGAGACCATGAAGGAAGCGTCGCGCTCCTACACCGGCGGTGGACATCAGCGGCTGCGCGGACTCCTCGTCATCGGCGAAGTCGCGCTCACCCTGGTCCTGCTGGTCGGCGCGGGCCTTATGCTGCGCAGCTTCGCGCAACTGCGCTCCGCGAACCCCGGGTTCGACCCGCACAACGTCCTCACCGTGCGCGTGGCTCTCTCCGACCAGCAATACGCCACACCCGGGAAGCAGATCGCCTTCTTCGAACAAGTGGTGCGCCAGGCGCAGTCCCTCCCAGGAGTGGTGAGCGCCTCGGCGGTTGACGACCTGCCCGCCAGCGACAGTCTGCACGGCTCCGGCCTGCTTTTCCCGGATCGGCCCCCGCCGCGCCCGGAAGACATAAAGATCGTTCTGCGCGACTCGGTGCTGAGCGGATACTTCGCCACCATGCGCATCCCGCTCATCCGCGGCCGCTACCTCAAGGAAACCGACAGCACGACTTCCGCTCCCGTCACCGTCATCGACCAGTGGACGGCCAGGCAGAACTGGCCCGGCCAGGACCCCGTCGGCAAGAGCCTGAAGCTGGGGGAGAAGGAGCCGGCGCGCCTGATCGTGGGCGTGGTGGGCAGTGTGGATCAGGGCATTCTGGTGAAGCTGCTCAAAGGGCAGGTGGGCCAGGTGTATCTGCCAGCGCCGCAGGCGCCCATGCCCGGCATGACCCTGGTGCTGCGAACCACGGTGGATCCGGCATCGCTGATTCCGGCCATGCGCACTCTGGTGCGTGGCATCGACATCGACCAACCCATATTCCAGGCCGACACGCTGGACAACACGCGCGCCGCCGGCCGGGCATCGCAGCGGCTGGCCACGTCGCTGCTGGGCAGCTTCGCGGCGGTGGCGCTGTTGCTGGCGGCGATTGGGATCTACGGAGTGATCGCGTATAGTGTGGGCCAGCGCACCCGCGAGTTCGGCATTCGCATGTCCCTGGGCGCGCGGCGCCTGGACGTGCTGCGGCTGGTGGTCCGTCAGGGGCTGATGCTCACCGCGCTGGGCATTGGAGCGGGCCTGGCAGGCGCGTTCGCCCTGACGCGCCTGCTCTCCAGCCTGCTCTACGGAGTGAACGCCACCGACCCGCTGACCTTCGCCGGTGTCACCGCCCTGCTGGTGGCGGTAGCGGCAGCGGCCAGCTTCATTCCGGCCTGGCGGGCCACGCGAGTAGACCCGGTAATCGCCCTTCGCTGCGAGTAAACCGGCGATTCGAAGCGGGGGCAGGGCGGCGCCCCGCGGAAACTCGGCAGGGCAGGATTGTATCCCGCGGCCGATTTTCAATCGGCCATGTTCTGATACTGTTGTCAGAATGAAGCCGCGCCTCTGGCTGGCGTTACTCTTTCTGGTTATCGTCTCCAGCCAGGCGACCTTTACCGTCGACGTCATCCGCGAACTCACCGGAGACTACCCGGACACTCCCTTCCACCTCGGTGCCCCGTGGCCCACCGTCAACGACGTCCGCTACGGCGACTCCGTGCGTCTGCACGACCGCGTCCTCGCTATCGAAGGCCTTCCGCCCATCGGCCTGCAGGATCTCGCTCAGGTGCTTCGCGCAAAGAAACCCGGCGAATCGCTTCATCTCTCCGTGGAACGCGATGGACGGCGCATCGAATGCTCCATCCCGCTCCGCCCAGCCACCGACTCGCTGGTGTTTTCCATTGTCTGGAACCTGTTCATGCCCTGGTTCTCCATCGTGCTGGGCTTCTGGGTGGTGGCGGTTCGTCCGCGCGACGTGCGCGCCTGGGCCGTCCTTGCCATCCTCGCCGGCCTCAGCCAGATTTTCCGCGCCGATCTCGATCCTCTCGGCTGGCCCGCGATGGCGGGCATCTCTTCGCTCATCTACTTGCGGATCGCGCCGTACGCCTGGCCCGCCGGTATGCTGCTATTGGGCATTTATTTTCCGCGGCGCTGGCGCCTGGACCAACGCGTGCCATGGATCAAATGGCTGCTGCTGGCGCCTCTCGCTCTGCTGGCCGCATGGGATGCCCTGCTGGGCGCGGGCCTGGCCTGGAACTACCCGGCGGCGTTGCGCATCTTCCCCACCGAGCCGCCCCTGTGGGTCAACCTCACCCTGATGTCCGCCTCCATCAGCGGGTTCTTCTTCGCGTTGGGGGCCAAACGGCACGACCCGAAAGCTCCGCTCGCACCCGACGACCTGCGCCGCGTCAAACTGCTGCAGTGGGGCTGTCAGGTGGCCCTGATTCCGTTTTCATTGGTTTTCTTTTACGGCCTGATCTTCAAACATCAACTCCCTCAGCACACCGCGGTGCTGGTGGTCGCCTTGCTGGCCATGATCCTGCTGCCCATCACGCTGGCTTACGTGATCGTGGTGGAGCGCGCGCTCGACGTGCGCGTGGTGGTCCGCCAGGGCGTCCAGTATGCTCTGGCGCGTGGTGGCATTCGCGTCATTCAGGTTTGCCTCGCCGTAGTGGTCATGTATCTGGCGGTGCGCCTGCCCGATGCCCGCAGCGTCTCGGCGCCTGTCCGCTACGCCATCATCGGTCTGGGAATCGTTCTGGTAATCCGGCTTCGCGACCTCAGCGACCGCATACGCCGTTGGCTGGACCGCCGCTTCTTCCGCGAAGCCTACGACGCCGAGCGCATTCTCGGGGATTTGAGCGAACAAGTCCGCGCCATTCTGGACACCGGTGAACTTCTGCAGACGGTATCCCGCAAGATCGCGGAATCGCTGCACGTGGAACGCATCGCCGTGATGCTCCCCGACGGCGGTCTGTTCCGCCCGGCGCTGGCCACCGGCTACGCGGCGCCACTCCGCCTCCACCTTTCTGGAAGCGGGCCCACCGTCACACGCCTGCGGAACGCGCGCGGGCCGCTTGCCGTGGGCGCCGCCGATGGGTCTGAACTGGATGGCCTTGACGCCCATCTCCTGCTTCCGTTGCCTTCGAAAAACGATCTGCTCGGCTTCATCAGCCTGGGACCGAAGCGGTCCGAAGAGCCCTACTCGTCCAACGACACCCGCCTGTTGATGATGGTGGCCGCGCAGACCGGGTTGGCGCTGGAGAACAGCCGCCTCTCGGAAGCCATCGCCCATGAGGTTTCGCAACGCGAGCTGCTCAATCGCGAAATCGAAATTCCCCGCGAAGTGCAGCAGCGCCTCTTCCCGCAAAACCTGCCGAAGATTCCTTCCCTGGATTATTTCGGGCACTGCCGCCCGGCGCTCGGCGTTGGCGGAGACTATTACGACTTTCTCGCGCTCCCCGGCGGACAACTCGGTCTGGCCATCGCCGATATTTCCGGCAAGGGGATTCCGGCGGCGCTGCTGATGGCCAGCCTGCAGGCTTCCGTGCGCGGGCAATCGCAAGGTCCGGGCGACGTCGCCGGGTTGCTCACCAACGTGAACCGCCTGGTATACGAAGCGTCGCCGGCCAGCCGCTACGCGACCTTCTTCTACGCGCGGTTCGATCCGCAAACGCGCCGGCTCACCTGGGCCAACGGAGGCCACAACCCGCCCATTCTGCTGCGCGGCGCGGAAGTAATCCGTTTGGAAACGGGAGGCCCGGTAGTCGGCCTGTTCCCGAGTTGCGAATACCAGCAGGACGCCATCACGCTTGAGGCTGGCGATCTGCTGATTCTCTACACCGACGGAATGAGCGAAGCGGAAAACCCCGCCGAAGAGGAGTGGGGCGAGGACGCGCTCATCGCCGCCACCCGAGCCTGCGCGGCTCTGCCGCCCGAGCAAATGATTGCAAACCTGATGGAAGCCGCCGACGCGTTCGCCGCCGGAGCCCCTCAACACGACGACATGACGCTGGTGGTGGCTCGCGTGAGCGAGTGAGACATTCGTGTCCATTCGTGTTCATTCGTGGCCATGTTTTTTCCGTTTTCGCGCCTGCACCGGCTCAATCACCGAAAGCTGCAACTGCCGCTGCATCGCATCCACGCGATCCAGCGTCACCCGCACCCGCTGGCCAATCGCAAACTCCCGCCGCGTCCGCTCGCCGATGATCTTCCGCACATTCTCGTTATAGAAATACCGGTCCCCCGGCAGGGTATCCACCGGTACCAGCCCCTCGATAAACAGATCCTCCAGTTCCACGAAGAACCCGAACTTCGCCGTGCTGATAATCAGCGCGGAGAACTCCTCGCCCACCCGCTCCTCCATGAACTTCGCCTTTTTCCACTCCACCAGCTCGCGTTCGGCGTCAGCGGCGCGACGCTCGCTCTGCGACGATTCCTCGGCGATCCGCGTCACCTCCGGCGTAGTCAGCTCCCGAGCCGTCGTATCATCCAGCCACGCCGACAGAATCCGGTGCACGATCAAATCCGGATACCGCCGGATCGGCGACGTGAAGTGCGTGTAACTGGCCGCCGCCAGCGCGAAATGCCCGCGATTGTCGGCGCTGTACCGGGCCTGCTTCAAAGACCGCAGCATCAGATAACTCAGGATGCGCTCCTCCGGCTTTCCCTCAAGCTTTGCCACCAGCTTCTGGTAATGCCGCGAAGTGATCGCCACCTCCTCGGGCAGCTCAATCTCCCGCCGCACCCTGGTCCCGTCGCGCCGCCGCTGCGTATTGGCGAACCTCTTCACCGGAATCGGCCCCACGCCCAGCGAGTACCCGAACGTCGCGGCAATCTGCTCGAACTCCAGCACGCGCTTCGGGTCCGGCTTGTCATGGATGCGGAAAATCATGGGTACGCCGAGGTTCTCCAGATGCGCGGCCACCGCCTCATTCGCCGCCAGCATGAATTCCTCGATCAGCCGGTGCGCGATATTGCGCGGCGCGCGGATCACCCCGGTCATCTGCCCGAACTCGTCGAACTCAATCAGCGGCTCGGGCATATCGAAATCAATCGACCCGCGCTTCACCCGCCTCCGGTTGAGAATCAGCGCCAGTTCCCGCATCAGCTCAAACCGAGGCGTCAGGCCCCGGTACCGCTCGCGCAATTCCGCGTCGCCTTCCAGCAGCCGATGAACATTGGTGTAAGTCATCCGCTCCGCGCTGCGAATCACCCCGCGCATGCACTTCTGGCCGACCACCTCTCCGGAGTGGTCCATCTCCAGCAGCACCGAAAGCACCAGCCGGTCCACGCCCGGCTTGAGCGAGCAGATCTCCGTGGACAGTTCCAGTGGCAGCATGGGCACGGCGCGATCGGGAAAGTACACGCTGGTGCCGCGCAACCGCGCTTCATCGTCAATCGGGGTCCGCGGGCGCACGTAGTGGCTCACGTCGGCAATATGCACGTGCAGCGCGTAGTTGCCGTTCTCCAGCCGGTCCACCCAAACGGCGTCGTCGAAATCCCGCGCCGTTTCGCCGTCAATGGTCACAATGTCGTACGCGCGGAAATCCCGCCGCCGGGCGATCTCATCGTCGGGAATCGCCGCCGCCATCGATTGCGCCTGCGCGATCACTTCCGCGGGAAAACGGTGCGGGATGTGATGCTTGCGAATCATCACCTCCACGTCGACGCCGAAGTCTTCCGGATGGCCCAGCACTTCGATCACGCGCCCCACCGCTGGTTCGTCGTCTTCCGGGAATTCGAGAATCTCGCAATTCACGATCATCCCGTCCAGATCCCGCGGCCCGTGCACCTCGATGGCCTTCGCGCCCACGCGATCGTGCGCTCCGGTGTCCACCGGAATTTCCAGGCCGGCGGGAATTTCGATCCATTGCCGGATGCGGTCGTCGTGCGGGATCACGAAAGAGCCGTTCCGCTTCACCCGGAACTCGCCCACCACGTCCGGATGCGCGCGGCGCAGAACGCGGATAATCTCGCCATCGGCGCGTCCGTCGTGCTCAATCCGCCCGATGCGCACCAGCACGCGATCCCCATGCATGGCCTTCTGTGCCGATTCAGGAGGCACGAAGATATCACCGCGAATGCCGTCGATGGGCTGATCGGAGATCAGGAACCCGTAGCCGTCGCGATGCATGTTGAGCCGGCCCGTGGAATACTGCCGGCTGACCCGGGTAGACACGAAGTGCCCGGAGCGCAACGCCACCAGCTCGCCCCGTTCAGTCAGGCGGTTGAGCGCGCGCTCCAGTTCCTCTTTGGCGTGGCCCCTCGCGCCCAGCTCGCGCAGAAGCTGCTTCCACGTCGCGCGCCCATGCGGAAGACGTTCGACGTAGTCGAGGAGTTGGGCGTCCATCGCGGTCCATTATAGCTGTGGCGCGGGGCCCTGCCCTTCCATCTTCCGGGTAATAAGACATTTCCGCACACACCCACATGTTTTATCCGCCATAGCGCGCTCATTGATTCGGCGGGCTGGCCGAAGAGCCGGGTATGCGCATCGAATCGCGGGTCTCCATCGCCGTATTCATCATCGGCGCGACGGGTTTTTCAGGTGCCGTTCTGCGGGCGCAAAGCCCGGCGAGCACCCAGCCGAAAACGGACGGCGAGAAGAAACCGAAGAACTATCTCCAACGCACGTTCACCCTCAGCGGACAACTGCGCGAGCGCTGGGAGGGCACCGAAGGATCCAACTTCGCCCTCACCCCGGCCGGCTCCTACGACATGTCCCGCATCCGTGTGGGTCTGGCGTACAAGCCTGCCTCGTGGTTGCGTGTCTTCAGCGAAGCGCAGGACTCGCGGGTGTTGTTCTACCAGAAAACGCCGCCCAGTTCGGTGGACGATCCGTTTGACCTCCGCCAGGTGTACGTGGAAGCGGGCGCGCTGGAAGGGAACGGCGTGAGAGCCCGCGTAGGCCGTCAGGAGTTGTTCATGGGATCGAACCGCCTGATTTGCACCTGCGATTTGAGCAACGTCACGAACACCTTCGATGCCGCTCGCGGCACCCTCACCACCAGCGCGTTCGCCCTCGACCTGATTGGCGGAACGGTGGTTCTGGCGGACCCGGCGCGCGAGGACCGGGGCAAACCCGGCGAGCACTTCTACGTCGCTTACTCCAGTTTCAAGAAGTTGATTCCGGATGCCAGCATTGAGCCGTACCTGATGGCAAAAACGCAATTCAGCGTGAAGAGCAAAGACGGCAAGACCGGCGCCGCGGACACGCTCTACGCCGGGGGCCGCATTATCGGGACGACGAAGGGCCGCCTCGATTACAACTTCGAAGGCGTGCGCGAGGCCGGCGATTATGCGGACGATTCGATTCAGGCGTGGGGCTACGCGGGCGGTGGGGGATGGGGCGTTTCTCCCGCGCTCTGGAAGCTTCACTTCAGCAGCGACTATACCTTCGCCTCCGGCAACGACGGTAAGAATGACGGCATACACGATCAGTTCGATTACCTCTACGGCGCCCAGCAGCCCATGAACAGCCTCACCGGCCTGTTCGCCTGGCGCAATATCGAAGACTGGCGCGCCGGCGCGGACTTCGCCCCGTTGCGAAAGCTCACCGTGAAAATCGACTACCGCGACTATTGGCTGGCTACCGTGCAGGATGGCCTGTACAGCGGCATCGGCACCGAAACGGTGGTGAACGCCAAAGCCACCAGCAACCACGTGGGAGAAGGCGTGGACTCGATGTTCATCTACGCGATCAACGGCAAGACCACGCTCGGCACGGGCGTCGCAACGCTCACCCCGGGAGCCTACCTGGTGCAGTCGAAGAAAACCACCGGCTTCGTCTATCCGTTCCTCTACTTCACCCGCCAGTTCTAAACTAACCGGATGCTGAAAAAGTCCTTCTTGACTCCGCTCCGTCACCGTCGCGGTTCAGTACGTGCCTGCAGCGCGCGTTGCTAAGGCCGCCACGTGGGGCAGGGCCATGCCCTGCCTCTACCTGCTCGCCTTCTGTCTATCATGAAAGCTTGAACCGATTCGCCCTCATCGCGGACATCCACGGAAACATCCGGGCTCTCGACGCCGTCCTCGCCGACATCCGCCGCCGCGGCATCGAAACCATCTTCGACCTCGGTGATTCACTCAGCGGCCCGCTGGCGCCCGACGCGACGCTCCACCGCCTCATCGAGCGCGGAATCCCCAGCCTCATGGGCAACGATGACCGCCCCATGAGTCACCTCGCCTGGATCGCCGCGCTCCCGGCCACGCGCGAACCCGCCCCGGACATCCTGCTCTTCCACGGCACGCCCGGTTCGGACCTTATCTACTTATTGGAAGACGTGCAACCGGAAGGCGTCCGGCTCCGCGACACTGCCGGCATCCGTCAACTGCTCGGCGCAGCCCCGCACACGCTCTTCGCCTGCGGCCACTCCCACCTTCCGCGGACCGTGCAACTCGACGCGCGCAGCGTCGTCGTGAACCCGGGCAGCGTGGGACTCCCGGCATACCGCGGCGATCACCCATATCCGCACGCCATGGAAGCCGGCAGCCCGCACGCCCGCTACGCCATCGTCAATCGGGCCGGCGCGGGGTGGCAGGTGGAACATATCGCCGTGCCATACGATCGCGCCGCGGCCTCCGTCACCGCCGCCGCCAACGGCCGTCCGGACTGGGCCGCGCGCCTGCTAACCGGCCGAGTGTGACTGCATCAGCTCCTCGTTCGATACGTCGCGGATATGCGTGGCAATCCACCACCGGTAGCCGAACGGATCCTTCACCCCGGACATGCGATCGCCATAGAACTGATCCGTGGGCTCGCGAGTGCTCGTGGCACCCGCGGCCAGCGCCTGTTTGTACATGGCGTCGCAATCTTCCGTGTAGATCATCAGGCCCACGGCCGACCCGCCGTAATGCTCCGCGCTGAACGCCTCCAGGTCCGGAAATTCGTCCGCCATCATAATCACGGAGTCGCCAATGCGGATTTCGGCATGGCCAATGCGTCCGTCCTTGTTGTTCATCCGCAGTATCTCTACTGCTCCGAACGCCTTCGCGTAGAACGCAATGGCCTCGGCGGAGTTCCTGAAGTTCATGTACGCCTGCACGCTGTGATAACCATCGGGAATCGGTTTTACCTTGGACATGAATCGATTGTCGCCCGGCAGCCCGCCCGAAGGATTGTAAGAATTTGACCAGCCCTGCTTCAGGGCAAGGGCACGTGGTTGAGGTGCGGCGTGGCCAGCGTGGAATACACATTGGGCGTGAAACCGGAAAACGACTGGAAATCGTGGATGAAGTGCGCCTGATCGTAGTAGCCGTTTTCGAGCGCCACCTGCGCCCAGTCGATTTCGCGGCGGCCGTGAAATGAACGCAGCGCCTGCTGGAACCGGCGCACGCGCGAAAAGGTCTTCGGGGTCAACCCCACCTGCCGGTGAAACAGCTCGATGAATCGCCGCGGGCTCAGGCCGACGCGCTCCGTCACCGCAGCCACGCTGCCGCCCTCGGAGCCATGGCAGAAGCGCCGAATCGCGTAAGCGACAGCCGGGTGCAGCTCCGGCGGCCGCGCCAGTTGCTCCAGCAGACTGCGCTCCAGAATCGCGAACATAGCGTCCACGTCAGGCGCGGCCAGGAGTTGTTCGCGGATTTCGCTGACGCGCCCGGGCCACAAATCATCCAGGGCCATGGAGCCGCCCTCCGCCTCCGAGGCCGGCATCCGGAAGAACGGGAAAGCGCCGCCCGCCCGGAACTGAATGCCCACCACGCGCTCCTCCTGGCTGGTATCGATGACGAAACAGTCCGAACGCGCCCCCGAGAGCACGGCATGGCCGTAGCTGTTGTAGCGCGTGATGTTCCGCGCGTCGTAGATACGCATGGGATCATCGCGCAGATTCACGATGATCGCGCACTCGCCGTTCGGAAGCAGGCGCTCGCGCGCGTGAGTGGTCGGCGCTCCTTCCCAATACCACAAACACCCCACCAGATGAGATAGCGGCGGCTTCGGGATGTGGTGAAGACTGAGCACCTGAGGAAATTGTAGCCGAGCCGCGAGGGTGACGGAGCGGTATTCGCTATACGATGAGAGACATGGAGCTGAAAGCCGTTCGCATCGAGATCCCCGAAAATGGCAACGTCATCGTCGGCCAGACGCACTTCATCAAGTCCGTGGAGGATCTGTACGAAGCCATCGTCAACACCGTGCCGCACATGAAGTTCGGCATCGCCTTCAATGAAGCGTCCGGCCCCTGCCTGACGCGCGTGGAAGGCAACGACGCCGAACTGCAGGCCATCGCCACGCGGAATGCGATGACCGTGGGCGCCGGTCACCTGTTCGTCATCGCGCTGCGCGAGGGCTTCCCCATCAACCTCACCAACGCCATCCAACAGGTCCCCGAGGTCTGCGGCATCTTCTGCGCCACCGCGAATCCGGTGGAGGTGATCGTCGCCGAGACCGAGCAGGGGCGCGGCGTGCTGGGCGTCATTGACGGCAGCTCTCCGAAAGCCGTGGAATCCGAGGACGCGGCGCGCGCCCGCCGCGAGTTCCTGCGCCGCATCGGCTATAAGAGATGACCTCGCGCGTTTTCCACAGCCTGGATGAGCTGCGCCCGCTGATCGGCCAGGAAGCGGGCGTCAGCGACTGGTTCTCCATCACCCAGGATGTCATCAACCGCTTCGCCGACGTCAGCGCCGATCATCAATGGGTTCACGTCGACGTGGAACGCGCCCGCCGCGAATCGCGGTACGGCAACACCATCGCGCATGGCTTCCTGACGCTCTCATTGGTCAGCCACCTTTCCCGCCAGGCCGTGGACGTGCACAGCGGCTTCCCCATGCGCGTGAACTACGGCCTCAACCGCGTGCGCTTCCCTGCGCCCGTGCTGGCCGGGTCGCGCGTTCGCGCGCACATGGTCCCGCAAAGCGTCTCGGCGAACGAGATCGTCTGGCTGGTCACCATGGAGATTGAGGGCGGTGAGAAACCGGCGCTGGTGGCCGAGTGGATTGCCCGCTACTACTGACGCTGCAGGAGAGGGCCGGTGCGATTTCCGCCCGCAGCTACGCGCCGTTTCCCGAGACCTTGGCGGTCTCGCGCAGGCCATCGCCGGTAAGCACGGTTCGGATAAGGCGCAGGTCGTTCAGGATGCGCCGGCTCTTCTGCGTGTGGAAGGAGAGCTGATGCATCTTGTACAAAGCAAGGTTCAGCGCTTCCGCCTGCCGCCGCTGGCTGGATTCATCCAGCATCTCGTGCAGTTCACGGGATGCACTGGCGATCTCCTCTTCGAGGAGTACCATAAACTCCAGAGCACTCTCGATGGATTCGAACGGCCGAGTCACTTCGTCGCTCATGCGCTCTACCATTAGCTCACACTTTTGGCGGAAGCGGGGAGGGGGTCATTGGGAGGGGTACCACCAGTACTATTCGGGTATCCTGCTGACCCTCGCGTTGTTAACACTGCCGGCCTGCGCGTCGCGCACCACGCACCTTCCCACGAGCCCGGCCGCGCCGGCGGTGGCTGCCGGACCGCCTTACTTTATTGACCTCCAGCCGGGCTGGCGCCTCCATGTGGTCACGCCCATTCTCAAGTCCGGCGGCTACCGGCCGAAACTGGAGGGCGAGCCCGGCAGCACGACGCTGAGTCTGGGAACCGACTTCCTCGGCTACGAGGTCGCCTGGTACGCGGTGACGTCCCGGCGAATCGTGTTCACCGCGGCCGAGGTGCATACCCAGGTGCATAACAAGGACACCGTGGCCCCCGCGGCGCAACCCCGCGTCCTGTTGTTCCGGCTGCCGGGCGACACTCGCAACGTGCGGCTGATTTACCTGCTGCGCGTCAGCGCGGCCGATCATGACATGGCCGTGGTGGCCGCCCATAAAAAGCATGCCCTCGAACCGCTGACCGCGCAGGTGCGCGCGAACCCGGACAACTGCCGGAGCGGGCGTGGGACGTTCTGCGCGTGGATACCGGATGGAATCGCGGTCACGCCGGAGATGAGGACCACCAGCGCTGCGGGTGCGGAGCAATGGGTGCCGGCGAAATAGCCGTCGTGTTATGGCTGCTCGTCGCGGCGCCATCCGGCGGTTCGTTCGCCCTGAACGGCGCCGTCGAACCGGCGGGACCGGCAGTGGTTTGGCTCTACGGCGATACCACTCCGTTCTCTTCGTCCACGCTCTGTGACGAAGGCGGCCGCTTCCACTTCGCCGGCATTCTGCCCGGAGCCTACACGCTCAGCGTGATCACCACCGCCCATGGCGAGTGGCGGCAAACCGTCGATGTCGGCCCCGGTGTCGCCGATGCCAAAGGGCGCGTGAGCGTGCACGTTCGCATCGACGAAGCGAAGTCTCTGTTGGACGACCGGGACATCGTATCCTCCCGCGAGCTGTCAATTCCGGATTCGGCCCGCAAAGAATACGGCAAGGCCGAACAGCGGCTTTCGAAACACGACGTCGTTGGCGCGATCGCTCACCTCCAGCGCGCTACCGAGATTGCTCCGCAGTTCAGCGCCGCGTGGAACAGTCTGGGCACCATCGCCTACCATGCGCAGCATTACGGGCAAGCCGAACAATATTTCCGCAAGGGCCTCGCCGCCGATCCCGAAGAATACGCGCCGCTGGTAAACCTGGGTGGCGTCTTAATCAACCTGAAGCAATATCAGCAGGCCTGGAGCTTCAACACGCTGGCCGTGTCCAAACAGCCGAACGACGCGCTGGCGCGCTCGCAGCTTGGCATGGCCTGCTTCGCTCTGGGCAAGCTCGACGCCGCCGAGGCGGAACTACGCGAAGCCATCCGGCTGGACCCGCGCCATTTCTCGAATCCCCAGCTTCTCCTCGCCGATATCTACGAGCGAGAACAAAAGCCCGAAGCCGCGGCCGGCATTCTGGAGCAGTTCCTCAATCTCCATCCCGATTTCACGCTGGCCCCGCAAATACGGGAGCGAATTGCCCGGCTGCGCACCGGGCATTGAAAAAGGATTCCTGCTAAGATTATCGGAACCTGCCCGGAGGAACCCGCTATGCCCTATGACCGTTCCAAAGCCATGGCTTACGCAGAAGCCTTTTGGACCAGCCCGTGCCGCGATAACACCATCGCGACGAACCGGGACAAAATGCTCACGAATGTGGACGAGCAGAGAAAGAAGCTGAACAAGCTGGAGAAGGACGGCTGGGTGGCTCTGTTTGTCAGGTCCGGCGGCGGAGAGAACGCCGTATTTCGAAAAGACGGCGATTCGAAAACCGACGTGGTGTTCGAGGACTGGAAGCACCTGGAGGACTGCGCTCACTTTCTTTCGAGCTGCGTCACGGACGGCGGGGTCACCATCATGGAGTATGGCGTCCCCAGACTGGTGAACGGTCTGATGAGCCGCAACGACACGAAGACCCTGTGCGAAAAAGTCGGTCAGGAGGCGGGCCAGCGAGTGATCGACAGCGGCATCTTCCAGCAAGGCGACATGATGGGCTACTTCAAAACGTCCAGCGGAGGCTACAGTCATAGCGCCATGTATATCGGCAAGGTGAAGGACGCGGGGCGCATCACCTGCCATACCGTCTGCCGATTCGGCGGAAAGCAAGGCTCCAGCGACGACGAGTGGAACCTGGGCCCCGGCGAGCTCACGTACACGATGATCCACTTCTCCAGCGATGACCCGCAGCCGAATGCCGATACGGTGACGAAGCTTCCGGGATGGTGGAAAATCGTATACCCCGACGGGAAGAAAACTCGCTACCACTTTATTCTGAGCGACGGGCATGCGCGCTTCACGGACAGGGCTCCCGCCCCACGGAGCACTTTGCCGCCTGGAGTCAATTCGGCCTACTGGTTCCAGGGCACCAACAAAATCATCTTCTGCTGGCGGCAGACCGGCACCGTGGAGGTGTGGACTCCGGATGGCGCCACGAAAGGCTACAAGGTTCTAATCAACGGCTCACCAGCCGCCAGCGTCACGAAGTTGTTCTAACCTCACACGCGCAGTTCGTAGCCGTGCGCGGCCATGCCGTCGATGATGCGCTGGCGAATGACGCCCACTTCATCGGACGACAGCGTTTTATCAGGCGCACCGACGGTGATGCGGAAGGAAACGCTGCGCTGTTCCGGCGTGAGCATGTACTCGCGCACGAACTCGATGGCCACCAGCGATTCACCGGCCAGTTCCGCGAGCTGCTTCTGCACATCCAGCGCGAGCGAGCGGGCCGCGGCCACCACCGAAAGATCGAAGGAACTGACCGGGAAGCGGCGCAAGGGCTCGTACTGCGCGATCGCCGGAGTAAGGCGGCGCATGGCGGCCAGATCGGCGTCGAGGATGGCCGCGCGGCCCGTGGATACAAGAGCGGGATGCAGCTCGAACAGGCGCGCGACGGTTTCACCTTGCCAAAGCACGTTAGCCGCGCGCTGGGGATGTTCGAACGGACGCGCGGGAGCGGGCTCAACCACGCACCCTCGCATCAGACATTCGGCCACGCGCTTCAGCTCCAGCAGATTGGCCACGCCGTCGCCATCGCGGGAGAATAGCGCGGCAACCACGTGGGCCTTCTCGTCGGGAAGGCTGCCCTCGCGCTTGTGAATCTCGTTGCCGATTTCGAACCAGCGGAACGCCGGGAAATTGCGATTGTTCGTTTCGATGTTGCGCAGAATGCCGGGCAGCAGCGTGGAGCGAAGAAGCTGCTGGTCGGCAACGATGGGGTTGGCCACGCGCACATGGTCATCGGGGTTCAGGGACAAACGCCGAACCTCTTCCTCGGTGACGAAGGAATAGTTGGAGACTTCGGTAAAGCCTTCATCGGCCAGGATCTGTCGAACGCCATGCTCAATGGCTCGTGATGGGTTCGGCGGCGGCGGCGCGCAGGCCACCATGGGCGGACGCGGGGTGACGGAATCGTACCCAAGCATGCGGCCCACTTCCTCCACCAGGTCGTCGCGAACGGTGACGTCCTTGGCGGCGCGCCAGCTCGGCACGGTGACCCACAGGATTCCCGACGCCGCCGGCGTCACGGCGAAACCGAGCGAAGTCAGGATGCTCTCCACTTCGGAGGGTTCCACGGCGCGGCCGAGCTTGCTGGCCAGCCAGTCGAGATGCAGCGCGATGGGTTCGGGCGTGGCGATTTCGCGCATCACGTCGGCCACCCCTCCCGCTATGCGAATATCCGGTGAGACTTCGCGCAGCAGCGCGACGGCCATGGCGAGGCCGCGCAGAGTGTTAACCGGGTCCTGCGATTTCTCAAAACGCACCGAAGCGTCCGTGCGCAGTTTCAGGGCAACCGAAGTGCGGCGCACGCTGGCCGCGTGGAAGTTCGCGCTCTCCAACACGATTTTCGTGGTCCCGGGACCGATGGCGCTGCCGTGGCCGCCGATGACCCCGGCAATGCCGACCGGTCCGAAGAGGTCGGCGATGACCAGGTTCGCTGGCGTCAGCGCGTACTCCACGTCGTTCAGCGCCTTTATGGTTTCGCCTTCGCGCGCGGGGCGGACATAGATTGTCGGACCCTTCAGCTTCTTCGCGTCGAACGCGTGCATGGGCTGCGCGATGGCGGCCATCACGTAGTTGGTGACATCGACGATATTGTTGATGGAGTTCAGGCCCACGGATTCGAGCCGGTATTGCAACCAGAGCGGCGATGGCTGCACGGTGACGTTCTCGAATACCAGCGCGCTGTATCGCGGGCACAGGTTCGCGTCTTCGATGGCCACGCGGATGGCCGGCTTGTCGTGCGGGACCAGCGTAAGGTCGGCTGGATCGCGCAGAGGCTTGTTGACGATGGCGGCCACTTCGCGCGCCATGCCGTGGTGGCCCCACAGGTCCGGCCGGTGGGTGAGGGATTTATTGTCGACTTCGATGACCGTGTCGGGGGTGAGGGCAAGTTCGGCCGAATCGAGTTTGACGATACCGCTGTGATCGCGCGTGATGCCCAGTTCGACTCCGCTGGCCAGCATGCCGTCGCTCTCCACGCCCGCGATCACCTTCAGGCCCACCGGAAGCCACGCCGTGTACATGCCGGCCCAGCAGTTCGGCGCTCCGCACACCACCCATTTCATGCCTTCCGCGGTTTCGATGAGTGCCTTCAGGTTGTGGGTGCCTTCGAGAGGCTCCACCGCCAGGACCAGCGCCGCTGACGCTTCGCGGAGACGGAGGCCGACTTCCTCGAAACCCTCGCACTCCGCGGTTTTCATGGTGATGAGCCGGGTGAGTTCGCGCGGGGTGGTGTCGAGGCCCTCAACGTACTCGTTGATCCACTGATACGAGAATTTCATACCAGCCCCACCCGAGCCGCGACGGTAACGGAGCGGACCTGGGATGATTCGCACGGCTGGCAGGGCACGGCCCTGCCCCACTTCAAATCGAAGATCTTCCTGAGTGGTGGCATCAGAATTGGTTCAGGAACCTCAGGTCTCCGCCCTGGAGCAGGCGAATATCATCGATGCCGTAGCGCATCATCGCCAGCCTGGTAAGGCCCAGGCCGAAGGCGAAGCCGTTCCACTGCTCCGGGTCGATTCCGCTCATACGCAGTACATTCGAATGCACCAGGCCGCAGCCCATCATCTCTACCCACCCGCTCTGCTTGCACACGGGGCAGCCGGAGCCGCCGCAAATCAAACAACCCAGATCGAGCTCGAAGCCCGGCTCCACGAACGGAAAAAAACCGGGGCGCAGGCGCACGCTGACCTCGCGGTGGAAGACCGCGCCCAGCATCGTTTTCATGAAGTAAACCAGGTGCCCCACCGAGACTTCATGGTCGATCATCATGCCTTCCACCTGATAGAAGGTGTGCTCGTGCGATGCGTCCACTTCTTCGTTCCGGAAAACCCGGCCCGGCGCGATCACTCGCAATGGCGCTCCGAGGCGCTCCATTCCGCGCACCTGCACGGGCGAGGTGTGCGTGCGCAGAAGGTTGCCATCGGTGAGCCAGAAGGTGTCCTGGGCGTCTCGCGCGGGGTGGTCGCGCGGGATGTTCAGCGCGTCAAAGTTGTGATGCTCGGTCTCCACTTCGGGACCGTCCAGCACCGCGAAGCCGAGCGACACGAACAGATCTTCGATTTCACTCTGAATCTGCGTCACCGGATGCAGGCTGCCCCGGCGCGGGCCCGGCGCGGGCAACGTCAAATCGACCCATTCCGCTTCCAGCCGCCGGTCGAGCGCCAGCTTTTCGAGCTGCGCCTTCTTTTCGTCGAATGCCGGTTCCAGAGTCTGCTTCGCCGCGTTCAGCGACTTGCCGAACTCGGCTCGTTCCTCCGCGGGCATCGCTCCCAGTTGTTTGCCAAGCTGCGCCAGCTTGCCTTTGCGGCCAAGCACATCGACGCGAATGGCCTCCAGATCTTCAAGGGTGGAGGCGTCGCGAATGCTCTGCAGAGTGGTGTCGACGAGCTGCACTATGATTTCTCCAGGATATCAACTACGGCCTGGTGACCTTTCGTAAGTGCGAGATCGAGGGGAGTCTGGTTGTTGTCGGCCTTGGCGCTCACCGTCGCCCCGGCGGCGATCAGCAGCTGCACCAGTTCGGCATTGCCGCTTTGCGCGGCGCCGTGCAACGCGGTCCAGCCGCCATGCTGGGGCGCGTTCACTTCGGCTTCGTGTTCGAGCAGCGTGCGGGCCACATCGACGGAACCACCGGCGACCGCCGCATGCAACGGAGTGTTGCGCATGGCGTTGGTGGACCGGGCTCTCACGTCGGCGCCGGCTGCCAGCAGATCCGCGGCAAGGTCAGTGCAGCCGAAGAAGGCGGCGAGGTGCAGCGGAGTCCAACCGTCGTGGCTATAAGCTGCTTTGTCGCGGGCGGTCAGTTCGGCCACGCGCTCCCGGCGGCCGGCGAGGATGGCGGCGAAAATGTCCAGTTCCACGCCACGCGAGAGCAGGTATTCGGCGATGGCGTTCTGGCGGTTGTAGCGCGCGACAGTAAACGGACCCAGCCCTTGCGGGTCTTTCGCCGCGAGCAGCGATGGATCGGCGTCAAGGAGCGCGCGGACACGCTGCTCGTCACCGGCGCGGATGGCGTCGAAGAATTCCTTCATGACACCGGAGCAAACAGGTCGGCGGACTTCAGCAGTTCCCAGCCGAGATGGTTGACGTAGAAGACCAGCAGCGGCTCGGGGAAGCGGTCCTTGAGAGCGTCGAGGACGCGTTGCTGCCAACCCTCCGTGAGGTACGCCGTGGCATCGATATCCTTCGCGAAGAAGCCGTCTTCGTGGGGGATGGCGAGCGTGTCGAGGGCGGCGACGATCATGTCCATGTGGGAAATGAGGATGGCCTGGGCGAGCTCCGTGGCGAAGGTTTCGTCCTGTTCCACAAGGCGTTCCCAGAAGCGCGGCGCGCCTTTGCGCAGACCCTCGGAATTGAGTTTGGGGAGGTGCATGCGCGTTTTGAGACGGTCATAGAGTTGATAGGTTTTGAGTTTTCCAATGGAGATGCCGCGGACAAGCTGCGTGAACGAGTCCTGGCCGAGACCGAGGAAAACCTCATAAAGTTGCATAAAACGCCAGCGTATCACAGGGGGTGCGGACGGAACGGCTACGGTTGGGCCGGTGCAGGAATGAAATTTGTAAAGGGAATGGAGGTTCGGTATTGGGTTCGTTTTGTCATGCGGGATCGCGAGCGGCGCGGGCATCACAGAAAAAACGGTGTTAACCGGCAACCCGTGTCTGCGTTATAGGACGTCCCCCAAGCCGTCCGTTGAGAGGAACACTAGCGGTACAACTAATATATGGCCGTCTTTACATCCTTAGCGTGTTGATGCTCTTAGGGTGGGAGGTGCAGATTTGCCAGGCCTAGCAGTGGCGTTCAGACGCGACAATCTGGAAAGGTCGTGGAGGTGGATTCGGAGCAATCCGGATTCGATGTACAAGAGGTACTTCCGAGCTGCGTACAGTGCTTATGCTATCGCCGACGTGAAGATCATCTCGGATCTTCGAGAGCGCCTGCGCCAAGGCTCCTATGAGCCTACGCACTCGGCGAAGCTTTACTTTCCGAAGAGGTCGGGTATTCTGCGCCCCTATTCGTTGTTAACCGTAGAAGACCAAATTGCTTACCAAGCCGTCGTCAATATAGTCGCTGAGCAGCTCTTTCCGCGCGTACGTCAGCGCTACTACGTTGAAACATTTGGACACCTCTACGCTGGACGCAGGAGTCCCTGGTTCTACCGCAAATGGTCGAACGGATACGCCCTCTTCAATAAGGCGGCGCGCGATGCGTTCACGGATGGGCTCGTTTACACGGCCAGCTTTGACCTTACTGCTTTCTACGATTCGCTTGACCACAACGTCTTAGTGCATTTTCTGTCTAAGATCGGCTGCCATAGGGATCTCACCGATGTCTTGGTTCAGTGGCTCAGTATATGGACTGCAACTGACCACCGGATCTACCACCATCACGGTATACCCTAGGGGCCGCTCGGATCGGGGCTCTTGGCGGAAGTGGTTCTCCAGCACTTTGACCAAAACCATCGTGGCAGCCCGGCGGTTCGATATTTGCGGTATGTCGATGACATCCGCATGTTCGCACGCTCAGAGTACCAATTGCGAAGGATGATTGTTCATCTCGATAAGCTAAGCAAGGACGTCGGGCTTTTCCCGCAGAGTGCGAAAATCGATATACACCGGATCAAGGACATTGCTGATGAGCTGAAATCGGTCAGTACTCCCTCGGAGGCGGCCGTGCGAACAAAATCGGTGGACCAAGCCCGTGTCCGTAAACACTTGGGTGAATTGTCTCCGCGCTACAAGATAACGGATGTGACGCGGTTCAAGTTCGTGTTGGCGCACGCTACGCCGTATGCAAGGCTGAACGATAGATTGTGGCACATACTCGAATCACGCCCAGATTTATTCACCAGTCTCCTCCGGTATTTTCAACGGTACTCGATTCTTCCTGTTCGTGCTGGTGCGAAGGTAATCAGTTTGATTAAAGGACCGCAGTTGTATCCTGCAATCGCTGCGGCCCTTGTCGAGACGGCTTGCGGACGCCTTCGCCCTACTCAAGCGGCCGCCCTCGATAGAGTCATCAGGAAGCAGTGGAGGCCCGCTGACATGAGAGCGGATGTGGTTTCAGCACTCGGACGTTGGGTTTTCGAGCGCCGCCTTCTGACGCCTCGGCAGGTCGAATACGCGATCCGATCTACGAAGGACTGGTGGGGACGAGGCCAGCTTGTTTCCCTGTTGGAGTCGGGGATGGTGAGCGTTGCCTCGCTGAGCGCGATACTGAACGCGCGCTTACGCGACGACGTCGCGGATGTTTCGGTCTTCGCCGCGACCCGATGTAGTGAACTAGGCGTTGCGGTCCCGAGACCCGGTGCCGGCATCAATCGAGCGGGAGGTCGCACCCTGAGGGAGCTTGGCCTGCTTGGCAGGCTACCTGCGGCACCGTGCGGGATTCAGGGAAGTATGGTGCGAATTCTAGGCGCGTCGGTGTCGACTATTGACTGGCGCGCGATCTTTGGTGGGGACCACGACGAAGTTGAGCGCATCGCGATTTGGTGCCGCGCGTATGCTCGCACGGATGCCACTGCTTTTGTGAATGCCTTGGATACGTTCAACGATTGGTTACTACTTAAGGTTCATAACCACGACGGGGCGCTCGGGGCTTATCAATTCGGCAACGTTGGTGGAATCTTGTTGAGTGCTCGGCTAAGAGTAAGCTATCCTCTTTTTTACGCGCTCGTAAAGGGTATACACGAAAGACGTCTTGAAAGCCACCTGTCCCACGCAAGGGTACGGGCGACCGGCCGGCCCACCGGTCCGATAAAGTACTCATACATCAGCGTGGCAAAACGTCTAATGTTGGGTGGCTTCGGCGAGGTTTGGAGGCGATGCTAGACGAACGGAAGTGGACCCGCGACGACCTCCATGAGCGATGAGACCGCGTTGGGCTGGCCGGCGAGGCGAGCCTCTCCTTCCGGGATGCGCTGGTGGTGGTGGCGGCGCGCAGCGGAGCCGCGGTCCTATACACCGAAGACTTGGATCATGGGCAGGAGATTCTCGGCGTGCGGGTCAGCAATCCCTTCGGTAGTGGGTCAGTTTGAATCTTCCTGATCCAACAGGGCCACGATATCCGCGATTTCCCAAAGCTTCGATGTCACACCAGCGGCCATCGCAGGAGTGACTTTAAGCGTCTGGTGGATGCGTACGAAGTTGTAGTACATCATGTGAAGCGCGACGGCGGCGGAATGATTTTCGATCTTTTTCGAGAACCCATTGGTCAGCCTGGTGAATCGCCTCATTCCCATTCGTAGAGTTAGGTTGGCACGTTCGATATAGCTAGTGTTGACGTGCTCAGGATCGGGATAGCCCACAACCGGCTTTGCTCGCAGCCAATGCACTCAGCTGGGCTATAGCGTTTCTGGCCCTCGGAAGTCTTGCCTAAATCTTCACCAGTTGTGCGTAGTCCACTTCACCCCGGAACGCGCGTTCGACGGCCTGAAGGTAGACGTTTAATCCGTCGCTGGTGAGTTGAATGCGATCCGCCAACCGTCCGGCAAGGTCACTCACGACAGCCGCGCCGTAACGCCGTCGCGCGGCCCGATGATCCACGAGGGAATAAGTTTGCTGTCGGCATCAATGGCGGCCCACGTCCAGACATCACCAGCAAAAGGGTTCTTGGCTGCGATTTCCGGCGTAACGTTCTTGGCCTTGGCGTAGCAGAAAGCCCAGCACTCGTCCATTTGGACGCGACGGCAGTTGAGGTTCACAAAGACGCGATCCTGATACTCTGCGCACTTAGCGCCTAGTTCGACCAGCAGCTTTGTTACAGTGTTCTTAGCGGCCCCAGTTATACGAACGGTCGCCCGGATGCTGTTGCCATCGACAAGGCACTTCACGATTTGAGATCGAGTGGCATCACCAAGGCGATTCATACTGACCATTAGACTTGACTACTCGACTAACGTCAAGCATTTTGGTCAAATAAATTGAGGGGGTACTATGGCGGATCGAGAGGAAAACGTCGATTATCCCCTTGCCAGGACTGCGGTCCACATGGAATACTTGTCACCATGCTGCCGCCCGTGCATCTGACACAACTAGAGGTTGGCCGATGGACCTGAACGTATCCGCCTTCCGTATCGTCAAAACTCTTACTACTGAAAACAAAGACGATAAGAGATCTTTCGCCGCCCGCGCGGGAAGAAAGATTGGAGGCCCTGCGCGTGCTAGGAAACTTACGCCGGAACGCCGAAAAGAGATCGCGACCAAGGAAACAAGGCCCGCTGGAAGACAGACCTTTAAACATATGAGCGACGTTCAACTATTGACCCCCGCGACGCTGACCCCGACGGAACCGTACCGTATCGATTCCGATTTGCTGCCGCAAACCATCTTGGAGTTGCGTCCATAAATGCCGGCATTGCCGACAAGGAAGACGTTGACCTATCCTCCCATCTCAGTAGAGTTTTTAAGCAGCTTTCCGAAGTCACGGATTCTCTGATCTTGGCCGTGATCGAGAAGCGTACAACCGGAGATTTTCGGTCTGCGGCAATCAAGTGCTTTAGACAGCTACGTTCGGGCGTTGAGGATGAGATCAGATTTTCTTCAGGTGATCCTTAAGAACGACCTACGCGCTACCGCTAGGCTCGTGGACCGAAGCCTCAACGCGCTAGAATTTGACTTCAAGGACCATGGAACGCTACAGTTTGGACCGGCCCTGACAGAACAGGCGGAATTCACGATCAGGACACGGCGCAAGACGGCCAATCTAGTGTGGAGACTGTTTGATCCAGGGGTACTGAACCTTATTCGTCGAAAGAGGCGATGGAGCTTAGCAAAAAGCTGTATTCTGACTTTGCGCTAGCTGCTGCATGGTCTCAATTTCATCTTGATTGTTTGACCACGGCCATGCGTCTCAGGATGGCGATCTATCCCGATGTGGTACCAGCGATAGTAGAAGGTCTTCGCATGGAAGTGAATGCGTACGCTCTCGCCAAGCAAATGATCGACCTTTATCTTCCGCCGAGCCACCGAAGAACAACTTGTTCCATACACTTGGACGGAAGACGACGAAGAACTCCTAGCCTCCTCCATGGAAGACATGGAGTCAGAGACATTGGAAGGATACTGATTCTTCGATGGCGATCCTCCAGGGTGAAGATGCCGTACTGGGTTCACGCGAGGACGGGACATCCAAGGATCTGAGCAAAAGAAAAACCGCCCGTACGTAATTGTTTCCAGATCCAGTGTCAACACACTCGGAAGGAACGTCGTAGGCGTTCCGCTTACCACAGTACTGACTGCGGGCGGCGGCCTAAGAGTGCAACTGCCCCTAGAGTTAATGGTTCCTAATCCGGCTTGGCCGGCCGACTTGGCCAAGCGGATCATTGCGCCGTCAACTAGAGACCAGCATCGCCTTGGTTGACCATATTCGCGTGCTTGACAGTGCCCGTCTCACGCTCCCTAAAATGGGCGATTTATCCTCAACTGCGGTCGCTGGGTTGGAATTAGCACTACAGCGTTTATTTGAATCTCCACAGAATCGCCCGACACCGCTGAAGCAAGTTAAGACTATCCAGTGACCTCAAACTGACCCACTACCATCCCTTCCCCGCGCCAATGCTACCGTAAATGATGCGGTTTTGTCTGTTCCTTCTGTGCGCGGTCTCCCTGAGCGCCTCCAGCGTGCTTCCCCAGTTCGCGTTTGGCGGCGGTTGGTATTCGGCGCTTTACTTCACCAACTCCACCGGCTCGCCGGTCTCGTTTCCGGTGAAATTCCGTGAGCGACGTGGGGACCCCGTCGATGGTGCCGTCCGGTGGGCGGGTCCACCGCCCAGGTGAATCTGGCGGCGAACGGAACGGCCATCATTGAAGCGCCCAACGTGGGCCGCCAGCAGGGATACGCGGCCTTCACTCTGCCCACCGGAGTGTTCGGCTATGGAGTTCTCCCCGGGGAGCGCGCCGGGCCGGGCCGATCAGGAAGCGGTGGTGCCGTTGTCCGACGCCGGAGCCACCTCCAACACGCTCACGTGGGACGACACCACCCTCATCACCGCTGTGGCCGTCGTCAACCCGGGTGCCACCGCCACCACCGTTGCGGTCACGCTGTGGGATGAGGGGGCGGCAACACCGTCGGAACCTCCTCCATCAACCTGCCGCCCTACGGCAAGACGGAGGCCACGCTGCGGACGCTGTCCGGCCTCAGCGGCATGGTGGCTGGCCAGGCTCCGCGCAATTTTCCGTAACGGCCGGAACCGTGGCCGTGCTCGGATTGCGTTTTGACGGGCCCGCCTTTACCTCCATCCCCTCCACCACCCCAGGCGCGGTAGCGAACGGCAGTTCCAGCCTTCTTCCCCAGTTCGCGTTTGGCGGGCTCTGGTATTTGGCGCTGTATTTCACCAACCTCACCGGATCAACCGTTGGGATTCCCGTCCGGTTTGTGAACAATGACGGCACGCCGTTAACCGTTCCGTCTGTTGGCGCATCCACCGCGCAGGTGACTCTGGCCCCGAACGGCACGGCCATCATTGAGGCGCCGAACCGTGGGTGACTCGCAGGAAGGGTACGTGCATGTTTGTCTCGCCCCCGGAGTGTTCGGCTATGGAGTCTTCCGGCAGAGCGCGCCCGGAAGGCCGGATCAGGAAGCGGTGGTGCCGTTGTCGGAAACAGGATCCAACTTGAACACGCTCACCTGGGACGACACCACCCTCATCACCGCGGTGGCCGTCGTCAACCCCAGCGCCACCGCCACCACCGTCGCGGTAACGCTCTGGGACGAAACCGGCAAGACCATCGGCACTTCTTCCATAGATCTGCCTCCGAACAGCAAAACCGCGGCCACCTTGCGCAGCTTGCCCGGCCTCAGCGGAATGGTGGGGCTGCAAGGCTCGGCGCAGTTTTCGGTGACGGCCGGAAGCGTGGCCGTACTGGGGCTGCGTTTTGACGGCCCGGCTTTCACCTCCATCCCCACCATGCCCGGTCCGGGCAACGTGGTGGCTCAACGCGAGCTGGCGCAAACGGGATTGGCCATCGGACTCGCGTCCACCGTGCTGCAGACTCAGTTCGCCATTCTCGAAGAGATCATCGAACAGAGCAGCTCCTGCACGGCGATCACCGGAGGCGGCAGCGCGCGATGGTCTGGCGGGAACGCTGTAACGCTGTATTACGACAACGGGTGCGCGCATCCTTATATCGCCACCAGCCCCAGCACCACGGCGACGAGTGCCGGCGATGGGGGTGTGGTCATTGTCGAAACCGCAACCTACAGCGGCCTGAACGGAGCGACTATCGGATCTATAACCCTCAATGAAACTGCCTTGATAGGCGATCCCGGCATCAGTGTGTACGGGCTGGGCATATTCACCCCGGCCGGTGGAGCGCACACACCGGTGCAACTGGGAGTGCATTGCGCGTTCGCGTCGGCCACCTCGGCCCAGTGCGCGGGCGGCATCGCGCAGGATTTCCCCGCTCTGGGAATCGCCATTGGCGCGGTGACCCCGCTTTCGCTGACCATTGGCGAGGCGGTTACCGATCCCGTGACTTTCACCGGAGGCGGCTCCGCGTTCACCGGACCCATCGGCTCACTCACGCTAACCAACCCATCAGCGACCTCGCTCGTCGTAACCGGCGGCACGGCCTACACGTCCACCCTCGCCAACGGCTTCTCCGGCGCGTTCGAGCTGTTCCCGCCGGAGACCACCTCATGGGACCTGAAGTGATGGGGCTCACGATCAACAATTCCAGATCTACCTGGTGAGCAACACGACGCGCAACCTGACCATGAGCATCACCCAGGAGAGTACCGGCAATACGCTCGCAACGGGCGAGATCCATCAATCGGGCTCGGGGGAGCATTACTTACTCCGACGGCACCGTCGCGGCGATCACCAACTGGACCCTGGCGGACTAGCCGGGCTTGTTCCCCGGCGCCATCACGAGCGCTCCTTACCGAACCGCGACAGAGATGGAGCGGCCCTACACCACCCGCGTCTTCCGGCGATACGAATAGAACAAGGCCGCGGCTGCAAGCTGGCAGGCCAGGATGAACCCGCGATCTTCGCCCCGAACACCAGCGGGCGGGGCACATCGATGATCGGAAATAACGAAAGCACCAGGTTCATGGCGGTCATCAGGAAGCCGGACACGGATGTGGCCTGCAACCACAACGCCGGTTTCGAGATCTTCCTTTGCCTTCCCACCAGCGGCAACGCGAACAGGCCAGTGCATAGAACATTTGGGACGCGTTCTGCAATAACTGAAACGCTTCCTGTTCGCCCGCGCCGGCAATGCCCGCCATGGCCAGCGCAAAGGCCAGCGCTCCCACGAAGAGAATGGAGTTGGTGGGTGTCCTGCGGCGCGGGTGCAGGCGGCCAAACCATTGCGGAAGCAAATTATCCCAGCCGGCCACCAATGGGACCCCCCCGGTTCCGGCAAAGGTCAGGGCCTGCTGGGCCACAAAGGAGAACAGCAGCGCGCCGATCACCAGGGGAATCAGCGACGCTCCCGTGTCGCCAGGCCTGGTGCCCATGGCCAGGGCCTGCGAAATGGGGCTGATCAGATTGATCTGGTCCAGCGGAACCAGGGCAACCACCGCGCTGGTGCCCAGCACGAACATGCCGGCGATGATGGGCACGGCGATCATCACGGAGCGTCCAATCGATTTCGCGGCGTCGCGGCATTCGCCCGCGAAGACGGACATGGTGTCGAAACCGCTCATGGCCCCGAAGCTCATTTTTCCCAGCAGGTTCAGATTAAGCAGCGTCAGCGCGGGAAGCGAGAGCGTAAGCGGAGAATACAACATGGGCCGGCCGATGAAATGATTGCGAATCGGGAGCGCGATCAACGCCACAAACACAACAACCATGACGATCCCGCCCAAATCCTGAACCCACTTGCCGAGGCGCAGGCCGACAATGGCGATGAGAATCAGCGCCCCGAGAACCAGCGCGGCGGCGATGGCCATCACCAGCTTGCTGTCGGCCATCCACAACGCTTGTGGCCCCAGCGCATACGCAAGCATGGTGGCGGGTCCGAAATCCCAGGTAGGAAAGAATGGCCACCATGTTGAGCCACATCTTGCATCCCACCAGGAAGCCTGCGAACTCGTTGAAGCCCAGGTCCCCATCCGTAAAGGCCTCCTTCCAGCGGGTGCGCGCGGGTCAGATAGATCACCACCGCGGCCGAGGGCAGGTAAAACAGAACGATTCCCAGCAACCAGAAGGCAAGGTGAGAGGGCCCCACGCGGGCCGCCACCCCAACCCAGTACAGGCCCACAATGTTCAGGATCTGGCCGATCACCAGATCCTTGAGTCCCAGCCCCGCGAATTCGCGCTGTTTTGTTTCGGTGTCCTGTTGGAGCATCGTGTTCGAGTCGCTGCGGGCAACGCGGTTAGCCCGGTGGCGCTGGTGAGTAGACGTAAGTATACCCTGAACGAATTCCAGGGCGCTTTCCTGGCGGCGACGAACTCGCACAACTTCACCTTGGGCCCACAGCTCGGAGGCAGCTACCGAACCGCGACAGTAATGGAGCGGGCTTACTGCAGTGGCGGAAACTCCGTCACTGTCTGGCCCGCCACGCGTGAAACCCACACCCCGGTCCGCGCCGGCGCGCTCGTGGAACCGTTCGGACTGTCCGGTGATACCTGCACGGTGGCGGCGGCCAGCCCCGTGAAACTGCAGCACCTCGACCGCGGAAGGCACCACCGACCCGCCATCGAACACCACCTTGAAGACGCCCGCGGGCAACTGCTTGTGAACTACATTCGATACGCAGGAAAGTCGCCGTACACTCCACCTTCCCCATAGAAGCCGCTATTATTCAACGGCACGGGAGGAATCGATCTGGTGAGCGCCCGACGCCGCAAGGTTTCCCTTGCTGTCGTAGACCCGGATCGTGAAAATGTCCGATATCGTGCCCTGGTTGTAAATCACAAACGAAACCTTGTGCTGGTCGCCGTCGTCGATGCCCTCCGCCGACCACTGCGTATTTGGCGTCGCGTCGTCCCAGGTAATGGGCACACTCAGATACCAGGGCAGGGTGGGCAGCGCCGAATAGAGCAACTGCGGCAGTATGTTGCTGCAGGTTCCCGCGTCGGGACAGTAGAACGCCGCAAAAACCGTGCCGGTAGCGATGGTGCCGTACGCCGGAGCGTCGCTGGTGGCGCCCATCAGGTCCAGTTCGGAGCCCTGATTAGTGTTGAGGCTAAACTGCACCTCATCGCCGGACGTGGTTGACGAAACATCGGTGAAGGCGGTATCCAGATCTTAGTCTGGCGCCATTGATGTCGTAGAACTTGTAGTCGACACCAACGGCGGCGGACTCCGGCGCATTCACCCGGATCGCGGTGCTCCACGCTCCGCCCGCCGCGAACCAGATGAACGTCCCGCTCACAAAGCAGGAAAAGCCGAACGGTCTGCCCGGACGAGTTCAGAACATCAATAGGCCCGCCCACGCCTGTGCAATCAGGCGGCGTGGTGGACCAATAGGACTGGCCGTTCAGCGTGGCGCCAGCCAGAGCGATCAATCCAAGAAGGTGAAGCGATTTCATACGCACTAAGCTTTTTCTCCCAAGCAGATTTTCCGTCGCGATTACAGGATTGCAATGTTTGGCCGGCGCCGGTTGCGGCTCGGCCTCGTACCAGTGTAGATCAGGCCAGCAGGCGGGAGCGCGGTTTGCCCTGAACGCCATGTACACAAGGGGACCCTATGCATAGGGCCTTCGCGAACATTAGAAGACGACTCCTGCCGGAGCGCGCCCCCTGAGCCCGGCGGCATTCTCCTGGTGGCGAACAAGGGTGAACACACGTTGGGAATCGTCGACCCGGTGGCCGGCAAGCAGATAGCGGCGGTCCCGGAGGAGGGTGTCACCGGCCATGAAGTGATCGCTTCGCCCGACGGGAAAACCGCGTATGTTCCTATCTACGGAAATTCCGGCGTGGGGAAGCCGGGCACCGACGGGAGCAGCATCGTGGCCATTGATATCGCCTCCCGGCGGATTGCCGGCACGGTCGAGTTCGGGCACGGCGTGCGTCCGCACTGCGCGCAGTTCGGTCCAAAAGGATGGGCTGCTTTATGTGTCCACCGAACTCGACCAATCGATTTCCATCATCGATCCGAAAACGCTGAAAGTGGTTGGGTCGGTTCCCACCGGGCAGCCCGAATCGCACATGTTCGTCATCAGCAGCGACGGGAAGCGAGCGTACACCGCGAATGTGGGTCCCGGCACCGTTTCCGTTCTCGACATCGATGCGCGCAAAACCCTGAAGGTGATCCCCATTTCCGCGAACACGCAACGGATCGCCATCTCCGTGGACGGCAGCATGGTGTTTAGACTGCGGATCAAACCAAGCCGCGTCTCGCCGTGATTTCAACCTCCACCAATGCCGTGGAGCACTGGGTGGATTTGCCCGGGCTTGGGGATGGCACGGCTCCGACGCCGGATGGGAAATGGCTGGTGGTGGCCCTGCCGGACGTAAACGAGGTGGCCGTTGTCGATCTGCGGACGCTGCGCGTGGTGCGGACAATTGCCGTGCCCGCGTCTCCGCAGGAAGTCCTGGTCCGGCCGGACGGGAAGATGGCCTACGTGAGTTGCGACAGAAGCGGGAAGGTTGCGGCAATCCAGACTTCCGGATGGGCCGTGGATACTCTCATTGACGCGGGCAAAGCAGCCGACGGCCTGGCCTGGGCCGGACGGTAAATTAGCGCCACGGAAAAAAGAAAAGGGGGCAGACCGTCAAGCCTGCCCCTCATTTCTAACAGCCCTACTTCGGACAGCCCTTGGCCTTGATGTCGGCCGCTGGCGCGTCCTTCAGGCCGGTAACCCCGGCCGGCATGTCCGCGCCTGAAGGCACGAACCATACCTCCACGCGCGGCGGAACTCGGCTGTTTTTGTCGCATGCTTTCACGGCCTGGCCGCTCTTCTCCTTCACATTGGTCGATTCGCCGCACAGCGAAGGCCGCGGAGTGGAACTCTGGTCCGTCCCCACCCAGTTCACCTTCACCCGGCTCAGCTCCAGTTGCGGGCAGATGCCCGTTCCGGCGCTCAGCACGGCGGCGGAGTTAAGGACGCGAACCTCATCCAGTTTGGATGCGGCTTTGCCCTTTTCGCTGGTGTCGCGATGTCCAATCAGGATCACCGTGGCGCCCGGATCGTCGCGCAACATCGGCGTCAGCTCTTCCAGCAGCAGCCGCTTGCCGCAATTGTTCACGCGGGCGCTATCGGCCGGGAAGACGATGTCGTCCAGACGCCGCGCTTCCGGATTCAACGTAACGTTCAGGTCGGCGGTGCCGCTGCCTGTCCCGCCTTTCGCGTCGGTGGCGGTGGATATCAGATGAACCACCTTGGTCTGCGACTTCGAGCGGTTGCTCATGTCGAACTGCACGCCGGTCGAATCATAGGTCTCGCCGCTGATGGTTCCCTCGCTGGCCCAGTTCCCCATCGTCGTCGCGCCGCCGCACTCGGAACCGGCGGCCGTGGCCGACAGTTGCGCTTTGCCGCCCACCGCGATGGTGGATGGCGACTCGCTAACTGCACGGTGGGGGCGTGGGACTCCTAAATGCGAACGTTCACCGGATCGGAGGTCTTCGAGACGTCGCCGGCGGTGACCTTCACCGTTACCGCCTTCGTCCCGGAGTTGCCCGCCGTCGGCAGGCTGAAGGAAGTCCCGGTGGCCCCGTCGACGGGCTGGCCATCCACCATCCACTGATAGGTGGCCGTCTTGTCCGCGGCCCAGCCGCTGGCCAAAACTGTTAGGCGCTCGTCCTCGCCAGGACACACGTCGTGCGCGCCTTCAATGCCGCCGACGGCGATGTTCACCGGCGGAGGAGGTGGCGGAGGAGGTGGTGGCGCAACCGCGGCCGGCGCTTCCGCATGGTGGCGGAATGAGAAATCAAACCCGGCCGTCAACTGCAGAATCTTCTCGGTGCCCCCCGCGGAACGTACAGGTCGCCCGGATTGACCCCGTAATTCGGCAGGCCAAAGCGCGGCTGGCGCGTCCACAGCCCACGGTGTCGAATTGGGGAAATGGACGTTGTCCGCCAGCCGGGCCCAGCCGGCGCGCCGGCCAGCAGCGCCGGAGTGTTC
>CAWHVW010000001.1:0-433201 GCA_963832965.1 uncultured Acidobacteriota bacterium | reverse complement strand
AGGATTCCGGCGAAGGCGAACGCTGATTCCAGAGGGAACGCGAACGGCATTCCGGGCCGAAGGCGAACAGTTCTCGGAGCGAAGCGACGCTGGCACTTCGATTGTGCGGGAAGTGTTCGGCTTCGTCAAGAAAAATCCACCGGAGCGCAGCGCAGGCACGATGCCGCAAGCGGAGAAAGGGGTGCGGGGAAAGGGGCGCAGCCCTTGTCCCCGCCTCAGCGCTGGAGAGACCCGGCGAGCGTCAGCTCGGCGGCTGTGCACCGCTTCGTTTCTTGCGCATGGAATCTCCGCGCATTTCGATGCGATGCGCATTATGAACCAGACGATCCAAAATGCCGTCAGCGGCGGTGGGATCGCCAATCTGTCGTGCCAGCGCGCGACAGGAAGCTGTGAAGTCAGGATCGTCGAGCGCGTCTGATAACGGTCCTCGCAGATCTCCCAGAAGTCACGGCGCTCGGTTTCCGCCAGTGGAGCCATGGCCCAATCGTCGATCACCAGCACGTCGATGCGACTCAGGCGCGCCAGCAAACTGCGCAGACTCCCATCGGCGCGCGCTATGGCGAGATCGCGAAACAGAGCGGCGGCGCGCGTATAGAGAGCCGAGTAACCGTCGCGACAGGCCTTCTGTGCCAGAGCGCAGGCCAGGAAGCTCTTGCCAACGCCGGTCGGCCCGAGCACAAAGATGTCTCGTGCTGCGCGGCCCACGCTGACTTCTGCGCCAGTGCGCGGATCACGCTCTTATCCAGTCCGCGCGAAGTACGGTAGTCGATGTCCTCGACGGAAGCGCCCTTCAGTCGGGCGGCGTGCAAACGCCGCGCCAGCGCCTGATTCTCGCGCCACGTCCACTGCTGATCGATCAGCAACCCGAGCCGTTCCAGAAAGCTCAGCTCGCGCGATGCCGGATCCTGTTCCTGCGCTTGCAAGGCGTCCACCATGCCCAGCAGCCGCATGGCCGTCAGTTTTTCCATCATTGGTTCCTGTAGCATGTTGGTCCTCACTCGAAGTATTCCGACCCGCGGATGTTGTCGTGCGGTGGAGTGGAAGCAGGCGGCGGTGCAGATGGGGGTACCTGATCGAGCGAGTTTCGCAAGATCGACTCGACGCTTTTGTAACGGCACGCGCCGGTGAGCAGAGCACGCTCGGAGGCCGCTTCCACCCGCTGCGCGGAGTATTTTTCCGCCAACCGGATGATGCCCAGACACCCGCGATAACCCATCTCCGGATGCGGCTTGTCGTTCATGATCCGCTCAAACAACCGAGCCGTGCTGGGGCCGATGGTTTCGGCCCAGTGGACCATGCGCGAAGGTGTCCACTCCAGATGCGCGCGGTGACTCCTGGGGCGGTGCTCGTCATTGGTGACGGCCTGCCCGCGCCCGCGGCTGCGCAGGTGCGAAGCGACGCGCGTGCCTTTGTGCAGGATCTCGACAGTGGTGGGCGTGGAGCGAATCTCCACCAGTTCGTGCACAAGGTTATGGGGCACGCTGTAGAGGTTCGCGTCGAAGGTTATGTGATAGTCGATGTTGACGCGGGCGCGCGACCACTCGCTGAGATCGAAGGGTTCCATCGGCAATGGCTTCAGGGCCGGTTTGTCGATCGTTTCCCAAACCGTCGCCCGCGTTCCATCCTTCCTGCGGAACGGCCGGTGATTCAACTTGTCCAGCAGCTCGCGAATCGCCACATTCAGTTCTTCCAGCGAGAAGAACTTATGATGGCGCAGTGCTGCCACGATCCAGCGCTGGGCGAGCTGCACGGCATTTTCCACGACGGCTTTGTCCCGAGGCTTTCGCGGGCGCGCGGGCACGATGCCGAAACCGCAGTGCAGCGCGAAGTTGTAATAGGTCGGGTTCAGATCCGGATCGTAACGGTGCGCCCTGGTCACACCGGTTTTGGTATTATCCGGGACCGCCAGCGCCGGAATCCCGCCGAAGTATTCGAACGCATGCACGTGGGCGCGCAGCCACGCTTCCATCTGCTGGTCGCGCGTGGCCTCGGCCCAGGTGTAGGAGCTGGCGCCCAGAGCGGCAACGAAGAACGGCGCCTGCCAGGCAATGCCCGTGTGCCGGTCGTACACCGGAATCGTCGCTCCGGCCCAATCGACGAACATCTTCTCCCCGGCTTTGTGTTCCTGCCGCAGCACCACGTCGAGCTTCGCGCGCCAACGCTGGTACAGATAACAGAAGCGCGAGTAGCGATAGCCGTCCGGGCTGGCCTGCCGGTATTCCTCCCACAGCAGTTGCAGGGTCACGTACTTGTTGCTGCGCAACTGCTCGTGCATCGCGGCGAAATCCGGTGGCGTGCGCGCCGGTTGTGACTCGACCGCAGGTGGCGGCGCCGGCGGGAACACGGCCGCTTCCACCCGCGCCTCATCCCAGTCTTCCGGCAGCGGCCAGCTCACCCCCGCCGCTTCGGCGCGTTTCAGGTACTTGTGAACGGTGCTCACCGCAATCGCGCAACTTCGCCCGATCTGCTGGTAGCCCAGTTTGAGTTCGAATCGGAGGCGCAGGACCTCCCGTAGTTTCCGCATGGACAGTCTCCTGGCCGGCACTCTGATTCCCCCTTGGAGGGTTCATTGTGCCGGTATGATGTCCAGCGCCGCTCTGCCTGTGTGAAAACCATTCCGGGCATCGCGAAAGCCATTCCGGGGTCGGACGAAAACTGTTCGCCTTCCCGCCGGAATCACTGTTCGCCTTCAGCCCGGAATCGTGTTCGTCTTCGCCCCGGAACGCTTTTCGCGTTCACCCCGGAATCCTTTTCGCCTTGCCCCGGAATCCGCAATTGGGCGCATCGTGGCAAGAGGACTTGTGACGGATGGTGGGAACCGGAGACAGAATGGCATCGCGCATGGAAGAACCATTTCCGCCCCGAATGGCAAGAGTACATTCACCACGATCAGTCAGGTGAGAAGCACATCGCGGACGTGCGAACGGAGCACGGCCTGGTCATCGAGTTCCAGCATTCGCATATCGATCCGCAAGAGCGTGCGGCGCGCGAGCGCTTCTACGGAAACATGATCTGGGTTGTCGATGGGATGCGCCTCAAGGGAGACTATCCCCGCTTTCTTAAAAGGAAGATCCACTTCGAGCCCACGCTCAATAAGAGATTTTTCCTTGCAACTGATCCAGCGGAGATTTTTCCTCCAGCCTGGGTGGAAAGTCCAGTGCCAATCGTTTTCGATTTTCAGGGATCAGTGCCTCCCGAGCCGTCAGATGTGACACGCGAGCCTCTTTGGTGCCTCCTTCCAGATCGAAGGGAAGGAAAGGCAGTGGTGGTCGCCATGTCGCGCAGCGACTTCGTCGCTGCGGCGTCCAGTCAGGCCGATTTGATTCCGGCTGACGAGTGGATCAGCACCTTCGCGCCGGAACTCCGACAGCAGCTTGCAAGACTGGCGGCGATGGAGACAGGCCGTGCATATGCTCATCAGGTGAGAATGACGGCAAGAGCTAACGTGCCGCGGTGGCGGGGGCGGTTATAGCGTGCGCCTCCAGACTTTGTACCGATTTTGTACCGAGACCATGCTTTTGAGGCTTTTGATGGCTTCAGTGACATTGTAGAATCAATAAGTTGTGAGACTTCAGAATCTTTTCAAGTTCGTGGTTCGAATCCATGCCGGGGAGCCACACCTTTTTGCTCCAATAGTCTGGAAAGGCGCTTCGTGTTGATGTACCGGTTTCTCGGGCAGGCTGAAAGGAAATCATCAGAATGCGGCAACGGAATCGTGCATGAAACATCCTGACAAAGAGGTCTGAAATGGCGTTTCGCGTCTTGATCATCGGTGGCACTGGGCAGGTTGGAGCCGCGGTGGTGCGGGCGCTGGTTGCCCAGCCGTCCTGCGCTGAAGTGGTGATGGTCAATCGCAAGGCCATGACTCTGGCCGCTAACCATCGCTTGCGGCAGGTGATCCTGGATACGGCTGCTGCGCAGTTTCCCGCGGAAGTGACCGGGGTTACACTCAGCATGGTCGCGCCAGGCGACCCCGTCTATGGGGCCTCCTGTGTTGGCGTCGGTAAAGGCAGCATGAAGTGGAGCGAGGAGGAATTGAAGGCCCTCGAAATTAGAGTTGTCGGTGGTTTTGCCCGTGGTTGCCATGCCGGAGGCGTTGCTCGGTTTGCGCTGCTCTCGGCTGCGGGAAGCACCGCGAAAAGCAGGATTCGCTATGCGCGAGTTATGGGGTTGAAGGAAGAAACGGTTAAGGATATCGGCTTCAAACATCTGGCGATTTTCCGCCCGGAATTATCGCGGGCAATGCTCACACGCCGGGCTATGTCGCCTGGTTGGGGCGTCTGATTCCGGGGCCGTTTGGGACGATTGAACAGGATGACATCGGGCGCGCCTTTACCGCTGAATTCATCAACAGCTCGGCCCCCCACGGCGTCGTGTATCTCGACAATGCGGCAATGAAACAGAGGTCTCGCGGGCTTACTTAGCAGGATGCTGAAAAAGGCTATCTGGTCCCCGCCCCGTCACCGTCGCGGTTCGGTAACCACCTGCAAACACGTAGCTGCGTTTCCGAGCCGCGCGTGTAAACAAGCGGTTTTCGGGCTTTTTCAGCAGCCTGATAGGTTCTATTCCCTCAGATCGTGACTCCCGAGTGACAAGGCTTTGGTCCAGGCAGGCGGTCATTGGGCGTCAGCAGTCGCGCATGCTTTGAGGAGAAAGCCGGAAGAGCTCGCGAATCGGATCGAAGCGCAGCGTGCTGGCCATTCCACGGGCGAGGGCACTCTCGCCAAATCCCCCGCAAGGGATCGAGTGGAACAATGAACAGAAGGAGAGAACAGGACAAGAATGAGCAAAGCAATCGAGAACCTGGAAGCCGCACAGAAACGGGCCATGGCCATCCGCCCCAAAGTCGGCGGCTTCCCATACCTTGCGGAGACGCTGCGGCGCGCCGGTGTCACCAGAAACATCTGGTCTCTTCCGGCCTGTCAGAGCCTTTTCCTGACTAAAGAGGGGCCGGTGGCGATACAGGGCGCACCGCTGGTCTCGGGAATTGTGGACGTTCCCGCTTTCAACCGCGAAGACCTCATCAAGGCCTTTCGCACCGATCAGGCCGGCGAGAGCACCTTCCCGGAATTCCTGGGGGCGTCATGGCGTGCGGGCGTTGTCCGGTATGACGTCGATTTCAAGGCACGAACCGTCACTTATTACGGTTGCAAGGGAGAGGAATACACGGAAGCCTATCCTACGGTTGAAATCGGGTGATCCCGCACATCCGATGTATAATCCGCAGATGCAAGGAATACCCTGGCGCTCAATCGCGCTCGGTTCGCTGTTGCTCATCTCCTCCTGCTTAATAGCAGGACAGGACGTGCAATCTTCGCAACCTGAAGAGCCGAAGCCGCCCGTCAAAATGGAGCAGCGCGGGCGCATCCTGGGAATCGGCGGCGTCTTCTTCAAATCCGCTGATCGTGATCAGATGCGCGAATGGTATTCGCAGCATCTTGGACTCGCCGACAAAGGCCAGGGCGCGATGCTTCCGTGGCGCGAACACGACGACCCGCAAAAGGAACACGTCACCGTTTGGACTATTTTCCCCGCCTCCACTCACTATATCCCGGCCACGCAATCGTTCATGGTCAACTACATCGTGGACGATCTGGACGCTTTGCTCGACCGCCTGGAACAAGAGGGAGTAAAGATCGACGCCAAACGAATCAATGAATCCTACGGTCGCTTTGCCTGGATCTACGACGTGGATGGCAATAAGATCGAGCTCTGGCAGCCGGCGCTTGCCGAACCGCGACGGTGACGGAGCGGCGGCCAGATGGCAGCAGTAACCCATACAATTGGGTGTAATGCAGCGCTCGCGCCCGGATAAGCCTGCCCCCCGAATAACACGGCGCGCGTTCCATTCTCTAATCGGGGGCGCCGCCGCGGGCCTGGCCGGCGGTCCAGCGCCCGCATCCCTCCGTCCTGCCGTCCAGTCCCTGCTTCTGGATTGGTGCGACGGTCTGGTTGGTTTACAAATCGACGCCCCTTCCAACCCAGCCGAGCACGGAGCTTTCCGTTGCCCCGCGTGCAATTTTCTCCACGGGCGCTGTGCGGACGCCGTTTACCCGTTGCTCGCGGCAGCCCGTTTGACGAAATCGGCCCGCTACCAGCAGGCCGCCATCCGGGTGATGCAATGGAGCCGTAACGTGGATGCGCCCGATGGCTCCTGGACCAATGAAATCGATCCCCGCTCCTGGAAAGGGATCACCGTCTTTGGCGCGCTCGCCCTCGCGCATGCCATCGAAAGGCACGGCGACCTGCTCGAATCGAGCGTGCGGGACGTCTGGTCGCGCCGCCTGCGCCGGGCGGGCGAGTTCATCCGAAACACCTTCGAGATCACCTACGGCAACATCAACTACCCGCTCACCGCGACTCACGCGTTGTTCCTGCTGGGCCGCATGTTGGGTGAGCCGGAGTGGCAGGCGCGGTCCCGGGAACTCGCCCGCCAGTCGCTCAGTTACTTCATGGAACCGGACCAGTTGCTGTACGGCGAAGGGCACCCCGAAGACAAAGTATCGCCGTTGGGTTGCCGTCCCGTCGATCTCGGATACAACGTCGAGGAATCGCTCCCTGCCCTCCTCGATTACGCCCGGCTGGCCGGCGACGATCGCATCCGCGCGGCCGTGCAGGCGTCCATGCGCGCCCATCTCGCCTTCATGCTGCCCGATGGCGGCTGGGACAACAGTTGGGGAACCCGCGGCTTCAAATGGACGTATTGGGGAAGCCGCACCTCCGACGGCGCGCTGTCGGCATATCTTTCTCTGTCCCGCGAAGAGCCGGGCTTCCACACCGCGGCCGGGCGGCACCTCATGCTGTTGCGCCGATGCACCGCGGGAGGATTACTCTACGGTGGCCCTCACCTGGCCGCGCGAGGAGCGCAACCCTGCGTCCATCACACGTTCACGCACGCCAAGGTCCTTGCGGACGTGCTCGACACCGCTCCCACGCCATCGCCAGCGAGTTCCACGCCCCTGCCCCGTGAATCGGCCGACGGCGTCCGCTTTTTCCCCGAGATCGCCACGTGGCTCGCCGCGCGCGGCCCATGGCGCGTCACCGTCACCAGAAACGACTGGCTTTACCAACCCGGAGTCTGGCACCCCACCGGCGGAGCCATCTCCATGCTCTACCACCGCGACGTGGGACCGCTGCTGGCTGGCAGCCTGGCCAGTTATCGGCGCGTCGAACCCAACAACATGCAACCATCCCCTGACGCGGAAGACTACCCGCTCACCCCCAGAGTCGATCGGACCGCCGGAGACCAGACGTTCTCGACGCTCTACGATCTGAGCGCCAACGTGCGTGCGCAGGATCAGGGTGGCGTCATCCGCTTCGACGTGGACGCAGAGTTGTGCGCCCCTTCAGGTGCCCGAGGAGGCGGCCGCGTCTCGATGACTTATCGGCTTGCCGCGGATTCGATGGAAATTTCGGTGTCCGCGCCGCAAGGCTCCCGCCTGGCTCTCCCCCTGATCGCGCTTCCCGCCGAAACCGTGCGCCGAACCGCCGCCGGCGCCATCACCATTTCCAAAGCTGGTGGCACCGTCGTCGTCCGCGCCACCGCTCCGCTGCAAGTACGCGACGAAGGGCAATCGCGCATATTCAACCTGGTGCCCGGTTTTCTGGCCGTCCCCCTCACCGTGGAAGTAACCGGCTCGATCGCCATCCATATCGAACGAGTTTCCGAACCGCGACGGTAACGGAGCGGCACAACTTGATGTCGTGGTCAAGGAACAACCGGCTCAATCACCATCAACAAATCCTTCGAGTCCACCTTATCGCCGATATTCACCAGCTTCTGCAGCACCTTCCCCGCCACCGGCGCATAAACCGTCGATTGCATCTTCATCGCTTCCATCACCAGCAGGCGGTCTCCCCGGTTCACCCGGTTGCCCACCTCCACCGAAATCGCCGTCACCGCGCCAGGAATGGGCGCCCCCACATGGCCCGGATTGTTGGCATCGGCCTTCGGGCGCGTCTCCACCTTGCTCTTGAGCGATTCATCGCGCACCACCACCTCGCGCGGCTGCCCGTTCAATTCATAAAAAACCGTGCGCGTCCCGTCCGGCTGCGCGTCGCCAATGGTCAGCAGTTTGATGATCAGCGATTTCCCCGGCTCCAGGTCCACCGCGATCTCCTCGCCGCGTTCCAGCCCATAGAAAAACTGTGGCGTCGGCAGCACGTCCAGTGTCCCCCACGCCGAGCGCGCCTTCGCGAACTTCAGGAACACTTCCGGATACATCAGGTAGCTCATCAGGTCCGTGCGGGAGATGTGATGCCCCAGCTTCTTCTCCACGTTGTGCGAAACGTGTTCCAGATCCACTCCGGGTAAATGCTCGCCCGGCCGCCCGGGCTTCGTCGTCGCACCGCGCAGAATCACGTTGCTCAGCTTCGACGGCCAGCCCCCCTCGGGTTCGCCCAAAGACCCGGAAAACATCTCCACCACCGAATTGGGCAGCGTGAGATTGTGGTCCGCCCCCAGGTTCTCCAGGTCTTCCACGGTCATTTTGTGGCTCACCAGGAATAACGCCAGGTCGCCCACCACCTTGCTCGATGGCGTCACCTTCACGATGTCGCCGAACGCCATGTTCACCGCGGCGTACGTGTTTGCGATCTCGTGCCAGCGCGCGCCCAGCCCCATGGACGTCGCCTGCTCCTTCAGGTTCGTGTACTGTCCTCCCGGCATCTCGTGCTCGTACACCTCCGCCGTGCCCGCCGGTGAAGCCGTATCGAACGGCAGGTACCAGCCGCGCACCGTCTCCCAGTAATCGGCGCACGTGTTAAGCGCGGGCATATCCAGACCCGTGGCGCGCGGCGTATGGTTCAGCGCCGCCACCATGGAGTTCAGGTTCGGCTGGCTGGTGGCGCCGCTCATGGAAGCGATAGCCCCGTCCGCCGCGTCCACCCCGGCCTCGGACGCCATCAACACCGACGCCGCGTTCAGGCCGCTCGTGTCGTGCGTGTGGAAGTGGATGGGAATCCCAATCTCGCCGCGTAGCGTCTCTACCAAACGGCGCGCCGCGAACGGCTTGCATAATCCCGCCATGTCCTTGATGCCCAGCACGTGCGCGCCCATTTTCTCCAGTTCCTTCGCCAGCCGCACGTAGTACGCCAGCGAATATTTGTCGCGCTTCGGGTCCAGAATATCGCCGGTGTAGCAGATGGCTGCTTCGCACACCTTCCCGCTCTTGCGCACCGCTTCCATGGCCACGCGCATATTGGGAAGCCAGTTCAGCGAATCGAAAACGCGGAAGATGTCGATGCCCTGGCGCGCCGCCTCGAAGATGAACTCTTCCACCACGTTGTCCGGATAGGCCGTATAGCCCACCGCGTTCGACGCCCGCAGCAGCATCTGGAAACAGATATTCGGAATGGCCTCGCGCAGCTTGCGCAGCCGCTCCCATGGATCTTCATGAAGGAAACGAAGCGACACGTCGAACGTCGCGCCGCCCCACATTTCCACGCTATACAGGTCGGCCAGCCGGTGCGCCACAAAATTCGCGATGGCCAGCATGTCGTACGTCCGCACGCGCGTGGCCAGCAGCGATTGGTGCGCGTCGCGGAACGTGGTGTCGGTCATCAGCAGCCGCGTCTGCTCTCGCGTCCAGCGCGCGAAACCCTCCGCGCCCAGTTGGTCCAGCAACTGTCTGGTGCCCGCCGGAGGCTCGCCAAGGATGTGCGCTGGAATGGGCGCCGCTGGCATGGCCTTGGGCCGGGGGCGGTTGGCCACCTCCGGATTCCCGTTCACCACTACGTCGCCTAAGTAAGCCAGCAGCCGCGTAGCGCGATCCCGCCGCAGCGTAAAGCGAAAGAGCGCCGGAGTGTCATCCAGAAATCGCGTGGTCACCGCGCCGGATTCGAACGCCGGGTCGTTCACCACGTTTTCGAGGAACGGAATATTCGTCTTGACGCCGCGAATTTTACCCTGCGGCTTTTACACGTAGGGCCAGAGAATGGAAATCGCGGCTCTCAAAGCGAGAGCGGCCGAAGTACACGAAATACTCAAAGGAATCGCGTCAAAGCAGCGAACCACGGCAGTCTTGGTCGCGGGGGGGTGGCGCATCGTTGGCGGTGGCGTTCGGGATCTCGATCCAGCGCAACGCCACAGCCTGCTGAAGGGCGAGATCGCTGCCAAGCTCGTACGCCAACACGCGGAAATCACTGTGTTGGCGGAAGCTCAGAGGCGTGGCCTGGCACCCCGAGCGATCGCCGTCACTCGACCCATCTGCCCGAAGTGCGCCTTCGAGATCGAAAGTCAGCGGTGGGGCACTCACCAGTAATACTACAGCCATTTGGCCAGCGCTAGAACCCAACAGCAATGGCGATCGCGGAGTGGCTAATGATTGCGTTTTGGCGCCCTCGCGGCGCAAGCTAGAAGAAGAGATGTTTCCAAAGTAGAGTCTCTAATTTCATCGGCTGTGAGCGTACCTCCTCAGTGATCCTGACCAACGAGTGAAGGGCCTGCGGATCGGTATCCGATACAGCGTCCATTTTCTCTAGGCTTGTCACTCGCTCAAACGATATTGGTCGCGCTAGCGGCGCGCCAGATATCCTACGCATTGGCTCAAACGTGGCTACGAGCATTGTTGGGACGGTAGCAGGTACACCAGGCCATGGGAAATGAGCCGCGGTAATGAGAAGGGGCCCTCGGACAGTCTGGCGGGTGTTCGCGAGCATGCCAGCCCAAACATGAACTGACAAACTTGAGTGCTGCGCGCCGCGTAGCTCGTTTAATAGTTTATTATATGTAAGCTTACATGTGTCGGTATAATTGTATCCCATCATATCGCTGACTGATCGGTTTTGTAATAAAAAGTAACTAAATGTAATCGCTACGTATTTGTGTTTCGCCTCCTCATTTGCAGAGAAGCCTCGATAGAATTAAAAGTGTTGTCATCGATAGAGTAAAATACCGCAGGTAGTCTGATACCGGTTATTGCGCCAGCGCGTTAAGATTGTTCGTGGGCGCTGGAACGAACACCGTTTCGCTCAAAGCGAGAGCGGCTCCCAAGAACGCGGACTCCTCAAAGTAATCGCTACGCAGCGCGCACTTTTAAATGTAGATTTAGGGATTTATATTTCAAAAGAGAGTCCTAAGTAGTCATTTCAATTAGCAAGGTTTAGATGAAAGCTCCAAGACTAGGCCTGACGTACCGCTCAATCAAGACACTCGCACCATCTGCGGCGGCGCTTAGTCAAACTCTCAGTTAGAACGCCGTCAATCTATCCCGCCGCGTGCAGCATGCCGCGCCCGTAGCAGTACTCCAAGCAAAGGCGTCGCTTCGAGAGGTCCATCCGTGTACTGTGCACGCTGGTGCCTCATTGCGCACCTCTGCGTAGCGTGTGCGCGTAATGCCTCAAACACGACGTGGTGGCAGCAGGTTTGTGATCGCGTCTGCAATGCTAGGACCTGCTCGTAGCCCCGATTCGTGCTTTTGACAAACAGTGAGTTGTCCCGCTTGATTTGATGGCCTAACAACAATCAAGAAAGCAACAATTCTAAACACGCCGATCGATGTGTCTTCTTAAAAAGACAAGCTGCCGAAAGCGTGCTCGATGTGCAGCTCAAAATAAGTATCGTACACCATTGAGATAAGCGTTGGCAATCGCACATGTCACGAGAGGATTGCAATCAACCGACTCACCTCGGCGGTGTATAGACTCGACGTTTTGCCCCAGCGGCTCAAATGGTTCAGCCGGCGTGTGTAGTACTGCGAAATGAGATTGACGACCGTAATTATTTGACGTCGGTAATTTTCAGCAGGCGCAGCAGCAGCACGGATCGAAGCGTACTGATTATCCGTGTTGGTTGCCCGGGTGTATCGCGCAACGCCGACTCAATTCTCGCATCCATATTGCTAGCTTAGCGCTGGCCATAATAAAGTTGCCTATACCACAGTGTCGATGCGCACCTTACATGGTTATGATTGAGTCTGCCGGCAAGTTGTCTAGCATATCACAAGCTTACTTCAGTCTGCGCGAGCAGCGACTGCGTGCAGATTTTCCACCGGCTTGATCTTGGCAGCGTTGTACGCCGTGGAACCACTCAACTTTCTTTCGCAAAATAGTGACGCGAAGCAAGAGTGGGTGGCGTACTAGTATCGTGCATGGCTGCTCCGGCGTGTCGCGTCACATGCAGAACCTCTTTCTCGCATCCGGCTCGCTAGTCTTGGCGTCGTCAATGATCGTTGCACCTCGCACGACCTAACCACACGCGGCGAATGTGCTTACACGTTATGCACGCGACAATTCAATAAGCTAACAGATATCTGCAGGTTTTCCACGAAAAGAAGTCGAAAGTCTGCGGTGATTGTAGACGGGAAAGTGGACGCGAAGTGAATCGTAGCGGCCGTCAGTGACCAGTCCACACCGACTGAAAGCCGTCAATCTATCCCGCCGCGTGCAGCATGCCGCGCCCGTAGCATATTCTCAAGCAAGGCGTCGCTCCTTCGACGGTTATGTCCATCCGTGTATTGTGCACGCTGGTGCCTCATTGCGCACCTCGGCGGTAGCGTGTGCGCGTAATGCCCCAAACACGACGTGGTGGCAGCAGGTTTGTGATCGCGTCTGCAAATGCAAGGACCTGCTCGTAATGTCCCGATTCGTGCTTTTGAAGAAAAACAGTGAGTTGCCCCGCTTGAATTGATGGCGCAACAACAATCAAGCCACGCCACAATATTCTCAAACCCGCCGATTCATGTGTCTCCTTAGAAATGACAAGCTGCCGAAGGCGTGCGGTCGAATGTGCAGCTCAAAATAAAGTATCGTACACCATTGAGATAAGCGTTGGCAATCGCAAATGTCATGAGAAAATTGCAATTGCAACCGACTCACCTCGGCGGCGTAATAGACTCGACGTTTTTGGCCTCAGCGGCTCAAATTGCTTCATGCCGGCGTGTCTAGTAGGCCTATGCGAAATGAGATTGATCACCGTAATCTTTTGACGTCGGTATATTTTGCAGCAGCCGCAGCAGCAGCACGGATCGAATCATATATGATTCGATCCGTGTTTGTTGCCCGGGTGTATCGCGCAGACTCCGACCCAATTATCGCATCCATATTGCTAGCTTAGGCGCAGGCCATTAAAAAGTTGGATACACCGCAATATCGTGCACACCATACATGGCCATAATTGAGTCTGCCGGCAAAGCTGTCTAGCATATCATAAGTAAAGTCTGCGCGAACATCGGCTGCGTGCAGTTTTTCCGTCGACTTGATTTTGGCCGCGTTGTACGCCGTGCAACACTTTCTATTCGCCAAAATCCGTGACGCGAAGCAAGAGTGGGTGACGTTCTATATCCGTGCCCGGCTGCTTCGGCGTGTCGCGTCACATGCAGACCCCTTTCTCGCATCCGATTCGCTCGTCTTGGCCTTGTCAATGATCGTGCAACTCGCACGACCTAACCACACGCGGCGAATGTGCGTAGCACGTTATGCGCGCCACAATTCAAAAAGTAAGCGATTTCTGGAGTTTCCAGCAAAACAAGACGTCGAAAGTCTGCGGTGATTGTAGCCGGGAAAGCGAACGCGAAGTGAATCGTGGCGGCCGTCAATGACCAGTCCACGCCGACTGAAAACGGTTTTTCGTAGTCGCGTCGCTGTGCCGCCTTCGGCGTCACGGCTCGAAGCGAAATGCAGGCAGAGTGGCTGTTGCGCCTTAGAGTTGCGTAAGCGGAGGCATTCCTTCGAGCCCTACGACGGAGTCCGGTGAGACAAGCTGGACTGCGTTGGTTGTAGACGGTTGCAAGTCACACCGGAAGACAACCGGCGCTAGTAGTAGAATTTCGAACGGAATTTTCAAGTTGGGAGCCTCGCATAGACTACGCGGTGACGTTCGCAATCTGGAATAAGCGCAGCGCCTCACAATGCCGCAAGGCTATATTTTTTCCTGGCTGGCAGGCGAGAACGCTGAGATCACAGTTTGTTTGAGGACAGCTAAGATGGAAAGCTAAGTGGCATTGGCTTGTCGCCGCCTCTCCAACGGCGCGGTGGTTACCGGCAAATGAATGCGACAACAATGCCAGGAGCCGGCAATACACCGCATCATCCCTCATCATGCCGCACCATCTCACATGTTTTGTCAGTTAAGTATTAAATGCCACGGAGATTTTATCCAGCTCGATTTTTTATATATTTACGTGCCAAAGCACGCACATATTTAGACGTTTGAAAGTGCCTGTCGGTTAAAGGAAAATAACAATCGGACGAATTTCTACGCCAAGAGCGCCACAAGGTGTACGGAGAGTTAATCGGTGTTACCGTCAAGGGCCGGACCTCGCGAAACTCGCGCAGCGCCCGGTCCATTCGCTGGCAGGCCTGCGGAAACTCGCGGCCCCACGCCGTCACCTTCACCAGCAGCGAATCGTAGAAGGGCGTGATCACCGCGCCGCCATACGCGGAAGCGCCGTCCAGACGGATGCCAAACCCGGCTGGCGATCGATAGGTCTGCAGCCGGCCGTAGTCCGGCACGAAGTTGTTTTCCGCGTCCTCCGTGGTAACCCGGCATTGCAGCGCGAACCCGTGCACCGCGATCTGCTCCTGCGGCGGCAAATTCATTTCCGGCCCGAACAGCGTCTTGCCCTGCGCAATCTGGATCTGGCAGCGCACCACGTCGATGCCCGTCACCATCTCGGTAACGGTGTGCTCCACCTGAATGCGCGGGTTCACCTCAATGAAGAACCATTCGCCGCTGTCCACATCCACCAGAAACTCCGCGGTTCCCGCGTTCGTGTAGCCGGCCGCTCGCGCCAGCGTCACCGCGGCGTCGGCCAGGCCGCGGCGGATGGAATCGGCCAGGTTCACCGCCGGCGCCACTTCCACCACCTTCTGATTGCGCCGCTGCACCGAGCAGTCGCGCTCGTGCAAGTGAACGATGTTGCCGTGCTGGTCGGCAAGAATCTGTATCTCAATGTGTCGCGCCCGCCGGATGTACCGTTCCAGAAAAACGGCATCGTTGCCGAATGCCGCCCCGGCTTCGTGCCGCGCCTCCTCCAACCGCGGCATCAGGTCGTCGGGACCCTCCACCACGCGCATCCCGCGTCCGCCCCCGCCAAACGCCGCCTTGATCATCAGCGGATAGCCAATACCACCCGCGATTTCCACGGCCCGGCTAAAATCGCTGATGGCCTCCTCGGTCCCCGGAATCACCGGGATGCCCGCCCGGATCGCCAGGTTCCGCGCGGCGGTTTTGTCGCCCAGCAGTTCCAGCAAACGCGCATCCGGCCCAATGAATGTGATGCCGGCCTCGGCGCAGGCCCGTGCCAGGGCCGGGTTCTCCGAGAGAAAGCCATACCCGGGGTGAATCGCGTCCACCCCTTTCTCCTTCGCCAGGGCGACAATGCCTTCCACGTCCAGATAGGCCTGAACGGGACCCTTGGCCACGCCCACCAGATACGCCTCGTCGGCCTTGAAGCGGTGCAGACTAAGGCGGTCCTCCTGCGAGTACACAGCCACCGTGCGAATCTTCAACTCGTTGGCCGCACGGAGGATGCGGATGGCGATCTCGCCTCGATTCAACGCAAGCAGCTTCTTCACTTCCTGGAGGATAGCGCAGCAGTGGGGCAGGGCCATGCCCTGCCGATCTCGTTGCAACCTGCAGCCAATGGGAACTTCCAGCCAGACCCCGGCGTACTACAGTCCATAGGCACCCTTATGCGACGACTGCTCGGATCCCTCACGCTGGCCCTCGCCGGCGTCTTCCTCTCTTCGTGCGTAGTTGGCGACTGGGGCGACACGGGCCGCTTCCGCGAGGACTTTCATTATTCCTGGCCGCTCGATTCCGGCGCCCGGGTTTCCCTCGAAAGCCAGAACGGATCGGTCGAAATATCCTCCTGGGATAAGGACACCATCGATATTTCCGGCACCAAGTACGCCAGCGACGAGGGGCTCCTGAAGGACGTGCGCATCGATATTTCCCACGCGCCCGACTCCGTGAGCATCCGCACCGTTGCTCCCGACTTCTTCCACGGCGGCTCCGGCGCATCGTACACCATCCACGTCCCCAAACATGTCCTGTTGGATTTGATTCACACTTCGAACGGCAGCCTGCGCGTGGACAACGTGGACGGGAACGCCCGCATGCGCACTTCTAACGGCGGCGTACACCTCACCGACGTCCGGGGCGACGCGGACATCGAGACCAGCAACGGGGGCATCGACATCGATAATCAGGATGGCAGCCTGCGCCTCCACACCTCGAACGGTTACATCAAATCGGATTCGCGAGGCGGCCGGTTCGAGGCCGAGACATCCAATGGAAGCGTAGAGGCCCGTCTCACCGACCCCACTTCCACCTGGCCGGTTCGTGTCGACACCAGCAACGGGCACGTCGATCTGGACGTGCAAGGGAAACTTCCCGACATGCGCGTCACCACCAGCAACTCAGCCATCGAATTGCGCCTGCCCGATTCCGCCAGCGCGCGGCTCAGCGCGAGTACGTCGCACGCGGACATTACTTCGGATTTCGACCTCACCACGCACGGAGGAACGCTCTCCAAGGACCATCTGGAAGGGGAAATCGGCAGCGGCGGCCCAAGCGTGGAGCTAAACACGTCCAACTCGTCCATCCGCATCCGCAAGCGCTAGTGCAAGTGGGGCAGGGCCATGCCCTGCCGTCGCAGCCTGCCCAACCTAAGCCCCGCTCACGAGTCGGGCCAACAACCTCTCCGCCCAGGCATTGGTTCTGGCCTCACTGCCATGTGGGGCAGGGCCATGCCCTGCCATCGCAGACTGCCCAACCTAAGCCCCGCTCACGAGTCGGGCCACAACCTCCCCACCCAGGCATTGGTTGTAGCTTCACCGCCACGTGGGGCAGGGCCATGCCCTGCCATCGCAGACTGCCCAACCTAAGCCCCGCTCACGAGTCGGGCCGCAACCTCCCCACCCGGGCATTGGTTGTAGCTTCACCGCCACGTGGGGCAGGGCCATGACCTGCCATCGCGGACTGCCCAACCTAAGCCCCGCTCACGAGTCGGGCCACAACCTCCCCACCCAGGCATTGGTTGTAGCTTCACCGCCACGTGGGGCAGGGCCATGACCTGCCATCGCGGACTACCAAACCTAAGCCCCGCTCACGCTGGAAAGCACCGGCACGGCCCCGAAACGCCTCTCCCGCGAGCGGAACTCAGCCAGCGCTTCTTTGATCGCGGCGGAATTGAAGTCGGGCCACATGACCGGAGTAAAAAAGAATTCGGCGTACGCGCATTCCCACAGCAGGAAATCGCTGAGCCGCTGCTCGCCGCCGGTCCGAATCAGCAGATCCACGTCCTCCGCGCCCAGCAGCTTCGAGAAATCCTCTCGTGAACCGTGCGCGCCGAACTGCCGCGCCGCTTCCACAATCCGGTCGCGCGCGGAGTAATCGAGGGCGATGCGCAGGTGCAGCGTCCGGCAGCGCCGGGTGGCCTCCTCGCATTCTTCCATGGCCGGTAGCAGCAGCGGAGGCAAACGGTCCCGCCGCCCGATCACGCTCACCCGCACCCCGTTTTCGATGCAGTGCGCCTGCTCCCGCCGCAGATAGCTGCGGAACATGCGCATCAGCGCGCCGATCTCTTCCGGCGGCCGCTTCCAGTTGTCCGACGAGAACGCGTAGATGGTCAGGGTGCTGATTCCCAGCGATGGCGCCGCTTCCACCACCCTCCGCAACGCGTCGGCTCCGGCGCGATGCCCGGCAATCCGTGGGAGTCCGCGGCTGCGGGCCCACCGTCCGTTGCCGTCCATGATGATGGCCACGTGCAGGGACACTATCTATCTATCCCGCATCGCCCGGACGAGCGCTTCCATGTGGTCTATGTACTTCTCGAATGCTTTGCGGCCCGTCGCCGTGAGCCGGTATTCCGTCCTCGGAATACGCCCCTCGAACGACTTCGTACAGGAAACGTAGCCCGCCTCTTCCAGCTTGCGCGCGTGAACACTCAGGTTGCCGTCCGTCGTCTGCAGCAACGATTTCAGCTCGTTGAACGTCAGCGCGGGCGATTGGCTGGCCGCCAGCGCCGCCACAATCGCCAGCCGCACCCGCTCGTGAATCAGGCGATCCAGATCCGGAACGGCGCCGCCGCCCGACGCCGCCACGCGCGGTTTCGCCGTCTCGGCCACTTCCTTTCGTGCTGTATTGGACCTGGCCACGGTACCTCCTTCTATCCGCCAAAACGCCGAGCAATGATGAAGCCGAACGCCAGATGCAGGCAGCCGAAGCCCGCCCCCAGCAGCACGTTGGCAACTGGCAACGGACAAAACAGCGCCACCGCCCCCAGCAGCATGAAGCACAGCCCCATCAAAGGCACCACCCGCACCGAATACGCTCCGCCCGTCACCACGCCCGTCCCGTATAACAACAGCCACGTGCCGGGAATGGCCGCCGTCAGCCCCGCGCGATACAGAACGACGGTCAGCAGAGCACCCACCATCAGCGGTGGAGCAAAGCTCAATGCGAAGCGTCTGGCCGGCGCCGACAACATCGGCTGGTCCGAAGCGTCGGCTTTGAACTTCACTGCCAGGGAGCCGATCCCAATGGCCAGCATCCCTTCCATCAGCCACGTGATCAGCCAGCCTTCCCCGCCCGGTTGTCTGGCCGCCAATAGGGCCGCGACAATGGCGGTGGCGCCGATAATGCACCCGCCCCACCCCGGAACCGCGGTGAACGCCCCGGCCCGTTCCATGGTTTCCCGGATGAAGCGCAGATTGTCCATCGCCCTGCTATGCAGGCCGACCGGCTCTTCAAGGGGTTCCTGGCGAATCGGACGAACGGTGGCCATGGTCTACTGAAGCAGTATACCGCAAGCACTTTGCAATGTAAAGTATGACACGCGGCGCAAGCCGCGTTTTGCTATAGCAGGCGGAAGTTAACTTCGATCTGGGCCATCACCTTCACCGGATGGCCGTCCTTCATACCCGGGCGGAAGCGCCACTTCGCCACGGCTTCCATGGCCTTCTCATCCAGCCCAAGGCCCAGCGGCTTCAAGACGCGCAAGTCGCGCGGATTGCCCTTCTCGTCCACTACGATAGCCAGAACCACCGTACCCTGAAACTTCGCCTTGCGCGCTTCTTCGGAGTAGTCGGGATCGGGCCGGTAAATCGGAACCGGCTGGGAAACGCCGCCGCCGATGCGATACACCCCGCCGCCCGCATTCCCGCCCGAACCGGGGCCGAAACCGCCGCCGTGCCCGGGCCCTACTCCACCGCCGGAGCCGTCGCCGATGCCCCCGCCGGAACCCGAGCCATTCGAGAGGACGCCGTACTTCGAGAGCGGATCGCCGTAGTTAACGGACTGAATCTGCGGCAGTTTTGCATCAGGCTGAGCGATGATCGTGGGGACCATCACCAGTTTGGGATTCTGGTTGAGCACCACCGCGGAGGGCGGCACAAACTGCTTGTCGGAGATCTTGGGAAGCTTGCCCTTGCTGGCCGGTAGCGGGGATCGGTTCCCGCCGCCACCGCCTCCCTGCATGGCGTTCTTCTTCACCGCCATATCCGGCTTGTACGGTGACAGGTCCGGCGCGATCAGCGTCACCGCATCCTTCGCCGCCTGCTGCACCGTGGGATTAAAGCTGACCGTGAACAGCAGCACCACCACACTCACATGAATCGCCATGGAGGTGACGCCTGCCCTCTTCCCCTGCCCCCCGTAAAGGCCCCACACGTCCTTCACCGGCACGGGCTGAGAGGTGACCACCAGAGGTGGAAGCTTGGGCGGATGGATCATTTCCCGGAAGTCCTGAACCAGAGATTTGTACCAGGGCTTCTCTACGTTGATCAGCAACCGGTCGAGCGGATCGATCTCGGCCAGCGGATCGGAACTCCCTTGCTGCTCCATTCCGTCGGGCTGTTCTGGAGAGGTCATACTCTGCTCTTGAAGCAATTCACCTTCCCGTCTCCGGTTTCCCGGAGCGCTCCACTATGTAGACGCGGAAGCTTCCTCTGGGTTGCAGCGATTGCTCATTGGGATTCTAGCACTTCCAGCTATTCGTAGTCACCAGGTATGACTTCTGGTATTGTACCCCGACTAAAGTCCTCGTGCCAGAAGGAAACGGGGCTTAGAACGGAAAATCCTTGCGCGCCGGACTCGGCAGCGCCACGTCCGACTTGGCCAGATAAGGGTATGGATTCACTGGCGTACCCTCCAGCCGAACCTCATAGTGCAGGTGCGGTCCGGTGGCCCGTCCGCTGCTGCCGCTCAGCGCGATCACGTCTCCCCGGCGAACTTCCTGCCCGGCCACCACCTCGAAAGCCGAGAGATGCGCATACCGGGTCTGCAGACCGTTGCCGTGGTCAATCACCACCATGCGGCCATAGCCGTTGGACCATTCCGCGAGGGTGACGATCCCATCCGCCGTCGCTTTCACTGGCGTGCCGATCTGGGCCGAGATGTCCACACCTGTGTGCGTAGCGCCCTCACCGGAGAACGGATCCTGCCGTCCGCCGTACGGGCTCATGATCCGGCCGAGCAGCGGCCAAAGACTGGGCCGCGTGTTCGTTTGCCACAGCCGCGCGTACTGATTGAACCCGCGGGTGAACGTAGCCACTTTCAGAAAGTCGTACTCGGCCAGCGTCTCATGGTAGTTGGGCGCCAGATCCGCGCCGTCTTCACCCGGACCGGCCTGCTTGTCGTTCAGGCCGTAACGCACCGAAACCTCGCTCGCGAAAAGCTCCAGCGTGGCCAGTTGCTCGTTTTTCTGGTTAGTAACCTTCTCCAGCTCCCGGTAACGCGTGCGCAATGAGTCCACTTCCGCGCGCAGGGAATTGTAGTGCGATACCTTCCAGGCCATCCGGCCGTAACTCCCCACGCACCCGACCACCGTGAACAGACCGATTACCGCCAGTACGAAAACCGCATAAATTGCCTGATGGGGAACGTGAATACGGCGGAGGCGGCCGTGCAGAGAGTGGGCGAGAACGACGACGAAATATGGCTTAAGCTCCATGAACCTCCCTGGATGAAAACCCCGGCGCAACCGTATCGGGCTATCCCAAAACGCAGTTGCTGACCGGGGGAAAATGTCTCCGTCGATTAACGAAGTTTTACCTTAACCGAACTGGCACACCTGTGTCAACCCGACACACCGTGAGTGACATTACTGTTTCCTGTCAGGTACCAGTGGTAGTGTTCGTGGGATTGAAACCTATCACCCCTTGCGTTTTGGGTCTATGCCCAACCGCTTTATTTTTTGATTGAGCGTGGAAAGCGGGATGTGCAGGCGCTCGGCCGCCTCCGTCTGGCTCCAGTTGACGGCCTCCAGAATCTCCATGATCTTGCGCCGCTCGAAGTCCGCCACGATCTCAAACAGCGAGGCGTCCGCCGGCAGCGAGCCGAACGCGTCCTGGCGAATCCGTACCCCGGCCGCCTGCAAAATCGAATCGGGAAGAACGTCCGCCGGCACGCTCGGAGCCGAGGCCAGCACCACCGCCCGCTCCACCGCATTCTCCAGCTCGCGGACATTCCCCGGCCAGTTGTAATCCATCAACAACTGCATCGCGTCCGCTTCGAACCGCAACAGGCTCCGGCCCTCCGCATCGAGAAACTTCTCGTTCTCTTTGCAGTACCTGGCGAAGAAGTACTCGACCAGACGGGGGACGTCTTCTTTACGCTCCCGCAGCGGCGGCAGGTTGATGTTGATAACGTTGAGGCGATAGTACAAATCCTCCCGGAAACGCCCCTCTTCCACCATCTTGCGCAGGTCCGCGTTGGTGGCGGCGATGATCCGCACATCCACCCGGATCACCTCCGCCGAACCCACCGGCATGAATTCGCGCTCTTGAATCACGCGCAGTAGCTTCGCCTGTGTTTCCTGCCCGATGGTGCCGATCTCGTCAAAAAAAATCGTCCCCTTGTTAGCGGTCTCGAAATAGCCCTTGCGCGAGGCGATGGCGCCCGTAAACGACCCCTTCACATGGCCGAACAAAGCCGATTCCAGCAGGTCCGCGGTGCCCGAGCCGGTGTTCACGGGCACGAAGATCTGGTCCGAGCGCGACGAATTGGCGTGAATCGCCTTGGCGATCAGTTCTTTGCCGGTCCCCGTTTCGCCGGTGATCAAAACCGTGGCCCGGCTGGGCGCTACCTGGCTCACCAGATCCAGAATCCGCAGCATCCGGTCGCTCCGCCCCACGATATTCGGAAAGCTGTAGCGCTGCTTCAGCGCGCGTTTGAGCTGGACGTTTTCATGCTCCAGCCGCGTGCGCGCAACCATCTGCTCCACTTCAATCAGCAGCTTTTCGTTGTCCCACGGCTTGGGAAAATAGTTGTTGGCGCCGGCCTTGAGCGCGTTCACCGCCACTTCCACGGATCCATACGCGGTGATCATGATAATCGGCGTCTCGGTATCGCGCTCGCGAACTTCCCGCAGCACCTCCATCCCCGATCGATCCGGCATCATCAGGTCCAGCAGCACCAGATCGTAGTGGCCGGACTCCATCTTGCGCAGGCCTTCCGCGGCGTTCTGGGCCAGCTCCACCGCGTAGCCCTCCATGTCCAGAAGAGTCTCCAGACTCTCCCGGATGTCCACTTCGTCATCGACCACAAGAATCCGCGCCTTCGCCAGATCCGTAGCCGGCACGTCGGGGGGCAATTTGTCAGGCATGAACCGGTTTGCGTGCTAAGGGGAATCCAAGCTGGAAACGAGTGCCTTCGCCGGGCTGGCTGTCTACCTCGATCTCGCCGCCGTGCTCGCGCACGATCCCGTAGGATACCGAAAGCCCCAGGCCGGTGCCCTTGCGCGCCGTTTTCGTGGTGAAGAACGGATCGTAGATGCGCGTCAGATGCTCGGGCGAAATCCCCGAACCCGTGTCCCTCACCTCGGCGTGCACGGTGGAGTCGTCGCTCCAGGTTCTCACCGATAGCGCGCCCCCGCGCTCCATGGCGTCGCGCGCGTTGAGGAAGAGGTTCAGAAACACCTGTTGCAGCTTCCCCGCGTTCCCCTTGATCGGTGGCAGCGGCTCTTCGAAATCGAACTCGGCCCGGATCGCCACGTTGCTGAGCTGATGTTCGATCAGCCCCACCGTCTCCCGGATCAGCCGATTCAAATCCAGCTCGGTCAGCTCCGTCGTGGAAGTGCGCGAGAAATTCAACAGCGAGTTGACAATCTCGCTGGCCCGAAACGTCTGTTTGGCGATCTTGTCCAGCAGTTTCGACTGTGTGCTGTTATCCGAAATCTGCTTGGCCAGCATCTGCGCATAGGTGGAAATCACCGCCAGCGGGGTGTTCACTTCGTGCGCCACGCCCGCCGCCAGCAACCCGATGGAGCTCAGCTTGTCCGCTTGCACCAGACGCCGTTCCAGCTCGTCCCGGTCGGTGATGTCGTCGAAGATGATCAACCGCCCAATCTGCTGAAGATCCTTGCTGACCAGCGGGGCAATGGCCAGATTCAGAATAGCTTCGCGCGGCGCATCCGCGTGCCCGGCTCCGCCGCCGTTTCCGTTGGCGTGCCCGTTCAGCGCCGCCGCCGGCGTCTTGGGCCGAAACGCGAACTTGTAGATGTTGTGGATGCCCGTATCCCCGCGCGCCTCGTCAAACTCTTCGCACAAGTCGCCCGGGAACAGGTCGCGCAGGAAGCGGCCGATCGCCATATCCCGCGGCACCCCGGTCAAACGCTCGATCTGCGTGTTCCAGCTTCCCACCCGGTCTTCCAGATCCACCGCCAGAATGCCCACGTTGATCGATTCCACGATGTTCTCGCTGAAATCCTTGAGACGCTCGTACTCCTCCGCCTTGCACTGCAGCGTGTGGTAGAGCCGGGCGTTCTCGATGGCGATGCCCACGTACCCCGACAAAGTGATCAGCAACTCCACGTCGTCGCTGGACAGAAAGTCGTTCTTCTCGGTGCGGCTGATTCCCAGATACGCGATGGTGCGTCCCCGCGCGGTGCATGCGAAATAGTAGGTCAGGTCCAGATCGGAAATGGTCGCCCGCACCGTGCGCGGCAGCGTATGCGAAAGCACATCGAGCAGATGATGGGTCCGCTCGAAAAACACGTACGGCTTGTCCGGGTGAGCCGGCAGGAAGCTCAAGTCCAGAGTCGGGTCGCCCGGCCGCGGCAGCCGTTCGCGCCGCGCTCCCACAATGGTGCGCAAAATGAACCGGTCGGCCCCTTCGTCATCCACGAAAAAAGCCACGTGCTGGATGGGCAGCGTGTGCACCAGCCGGTCCCCCAGTGCCGCCATCATCGCGTCCAGGTCCGTTTCCGAAGTCAGCTCGCGCGCAAACGCAATCAGGTTGCGCCGGTAGTCGTAGCGGCCCTTGTAGAACACGTACCGGTCGAGTTGCTCCTGCAGCCAGTCGCGAATCGGCTGGAAGATGAAGGTGGCGAACAGAATCAGACCGACAATGGGCGCCGCGCTCAGCGTATCCGGCCGCACAAAGGAAAAAATCAGCCCATAGAACACCGCCAGCACGCATAAGGTAGCCAGCGTGTACACATAGCCCTGTTGGAAGATGACGTCAACGTCCATCAGCCGGTAGCGCAGCACCGCGTAGGCCCACGTAACCGGAATCAGAATCAGCGACAGGATCGCCATGTTCTGGTAGTGCCCGGGAAGCACGCCCAACAGATACGGGAGCACGTAAACCATCGTGAAGGGCAAAACTCCCAGTACCGCGCCGTTGCGCATGTACGTCAACTGGCGCCGCAATACCGGGTCGCCCGCCCGCCGGTACTCCAGCGAAAGCGCCGCCGCACCCGCCAGGTACGACACGCTGAGGTACAAAAGCCACACCCGGTCCAGAAACCACCGCACCTCGATAAGCGGCACCGCCACCCGCAATATCCCCTGCGCCACCAGCACGTAAAGCGTCAGCAGCAGGGCCGCGGGCAGATAGAGCACCAGGGCGCTCCCGCGAGGGCGCAGCCATTTCCGCCGCTCCGGAAACACCAGACAGAAATGCAGGAAGACGGCCGGCGCAAAAAAGCCCGCCACCACGTTGCCCCAGTAAATCACCTGATCGAAGTTGTTCAGCTTGCCCGTGTAGTGGAACGTGGAGAGTACAAACGAAGCCAGACAAAGAACGAAGAAATGCGTCGCATTGGTGGCGTTTCCGCGGCGAAGATACACGTACAGCCCAACCAGAAGAAAAACCACCCCCACCGCGTACTGGTAGTAAACGGCTGAATCCACCACCCGCGCGCCGACAATCACCGTCGCCGGAAAATCAATTCCGCCGCGCTTCAGCGAATAGCTCGCCTTTTGCCAGACCCCCACCAGCGCCAGCGCCTGCGCCACCTGCAGAGATTTTGCGATCTTATGGCCGTTGATCGCCAGGATGGCATCCCCGGCTTTGATCCCCGCCTGCTCCGCTGGACCGCCCGGGCGAATCTCCAGCGCCACCACGACAGCATCGCGATCCACCCAGATGGCCCCGTCCTCGGGCAGATGGTAGAAGCTCTGTTGTTGAAAATTGATGACGGCGCAGCTCACCGCGGCCACCGTAAGGAGGACCAGCAGGGCGCTTACGAACTGTCGCTTGAGCTCATTCACCTTCCGTCACCGTCGGACATACTCTTCCGCATAGTGCTGAGCAAGTTCACTACCATGGCCGGTAGCTCAACTTGTTGTTGAGGATACAGTACTCCGGCCAGATCTGATTTCCTTTTTCGGGAGAATACACTTCTGAAAAGTGAACCTTCGATTTGGACGCATCACCACCCAATTTCGGTTGCAACCGGCCGTGTGGGGCAGGGCCATGCCCTGCGCGGGGCTCTCAGCCCCGCCCCGTAGTACTTTATTGCGCAGGCAGCAGTCGCCCCAGCACCGGCAGCGGAACACCGCTTTCTTTCAGCGCCCGCTCGTGGAATCCCGGCAGACTGAAATCGCCCGCATGGGCCTTTTCATACTCATCGCGAACCTGATGCCAGCCCTTCCAGCCGACGAAATAACACGGCAACTGCGTGGAAGAAAGAGCCGCCCGCTGCAGTTTCGCCACCGCCTCCTCCTTCTCCTGGAAGGTCTGATTGAGCATCAGGTCCATGGCCTGTTCGTCGGTCATCCCCATGGTATGCAGGCGAATGTCCAGAATCGCGTTGCCGACCACCCGCAGCGTCTGCTTATAAAGCGTCATCCGGTAGCCCGTCGAGTTGTCCAGATAACCCTCGTCGGCCATCATCTCCTGCGTGTAAAATGCCCAACCCTCCACATAAGGTGTATTGCCGAAGATATTGCGCAAAACCCGGCGCGATTGCGGCTCCAGACGATTGGCGTACTGGAACTGCACGTAATGGCCGGGCATGGCCTCATGTACCGTAAGGTGCTGCAGGCCATATGTGTTGTATTCCCGCAGCTTCGATTCCACGCGCTCCTTTGGCCAACCCTTGGGAATCGGCGTGATCCAGTAAAACGCGCCCAGTTGCGGCTCCAGCACCGGGGCCGGCGCGAACCCTCCCACCCCGTAAATTCCCCGCATGAACTCCGGCGTCTCGATCACTTGCAGGTTGTCCGCGTCCAGCAGCGGAACCAGGTTCTTCGCCCGCACGAACGCCGTCGCCTCCGCCAGGTCCTTGCGCGCTTCCGCCAGGTAATTTTCCGGCGTCGTGTGATCTTTGGCGATCTTGTCGAGGGCCTCCCTGATGGAAAGCGGCGCGGCCAGCTTGGCCATCTTGTCCTGCGTGGCCTTCAATTCCGCTTCCGCTTCCGCCAGCACCTCCGCCGGAGTCTTGTCCACTTCCAGCGTGTACTTGAATTTCAGATCGTAGTTGGTCTTCCCCAGCCGCCAGTCGCTGAGCCGCCGGGACAGGTCGGTCTTCAACCACGTGTTGAAGGCGCGCAGCGAGTCCGCCGCCGGCTTCGCGGCCTTCTCGTAATCGGAGCGCAGCGCCGCCGGAGCGTCCGCTTTCAATTGGCCCTCAATAAGACCGATATTGCCTTCGTTCTCCTCCTGCGCCACCCTGGTCCAAACCTCCGGCGAGCTGATCAGGTTCGCCTTCGCCTGCACCATCAGGTTCGGAATCTTGCCCAGCCGCGCGATGATCTGCTTGTACCGCGTCTCCTTTGGAGCGTACTCCAGCACGTACGGCTCAAACAGTGCGTTCCCCACCAGTTCCACATATTGGGTGGGGTTGTGCCGCCAGTCCTGTATGGTGTCCAGCTCCAGCAGCGCCAGAGAGATCTGATCGCGGATCATCTCGTAGTCGGCGCGGTCCTCCGACGAGAGCGTGGCCGGGTCAATCTTCGCCAGGCGGTCGCGAAACCCTTCCCAGAACAGGTGCTGGCCGGCGATGCCCGCCGGGCTGTAGTCGTCGATCATCTCGTCCAGCGGAAGCTGGTTGTGAGAGTGGTAACCCTGCTGCGTCGCCGAAACCGGCGACAGCGCCAGGCTGCCATAAACAAAGTCGCTGCGTACCGACTCCAGATCCACCGGCCCTGCCTTCCTGCAGGAAACCAGCGCCAGCCCACAGGACAGAATCGCCCAGCCGATCCGCCTTAACATGCCGCCACCGCCTTTTCGCAATCTTCCGCCTCGCCGAACTTCACCGCCTGCAGGCTCGGGTCGATGCCCCGCAGCAACCCGCTCAGAACACTGCCCGCGCCCACTTCGTAGCACTTCGTCACGCCCTCGCCGGCCAGATACCGCACGCTCTCCGTCCAGCGCACCGGGTTGGGAATCTGTTCGAACAGCCCCTGCCGCGCCTCCGCCCCGCTGGTCACCGGTCGCGCCCGCCAGTTATTGATCAGGGGCACCGCGAGATCCCGGAATTCGGTTTCTTGCAAATGCATGGCCATCCGCTCCTGCGCCGGTTTCATAAGTGCGCAATGAAATGGCGCGCTCACCGGCAACAGCACCGCGCGCTTCGCCCCCGCGGTTTTGGCCAGTTCCATGGCCCGGCTCACCGCCCCGGCGTGACCCGCAATGGCCGTCTGATCGGGTGAGTTGAAGTTCGCCGCGCTCACCACTTCTCCCTGCGCGGCCTCGGCCAGAATCGCCTCCAGCTTGTCGAGGGGCAACTTCAGCAGCGCCGCCATCGCGCCCACTCCTTTCGGCACCGCCTCCTGCATGTATTGGCCGCGTTTGCGGACCAGCCGCACCGCGTCCGCAAATTGCAGCGAGCCGGCCGCCACCAGCGCCGAGTATTCGCCCAGGCTGTGGCCGGCTACAAAATCCGGAGTGACGCCCGTCGATTCCAGAACCCGGTACGCCGCTGTGGATACGGTTACCAGAGCCGGTTGCGTGTTCTCGGTAAGCCGGAGGTCCTCGTCAGGCCCCTCAAAACAGAGCTTCGAGAGGGCAAAGCCCAGCGCGTCGTCCGCTTCCTCGAACACGGCGCGCGCGGCCGCATGCCGCTCCGCAAGACTCTTCCCCATACCGGCATACTGTGAACCCTGGCCGGAAAATAAAAACGCGATCTTCATGAATAGCCGGAAACACCAGTGTAGCCCTACGTGGGGCAGGGCCATGCCCTGCCTGAGATTCTGGCCCCGCCCTACGTGGGGCAGGGCCGTGCCCTGCCCGCGAACCCAGCTCCGCCTTACATGTTCCAGGATTGCATCCTGCGAGTGGCCCGCTATCTGCGCCGCACTAACGACACCAGCTTCCACCCCAGCGACACCGCCGCCACCAGTCCGATGGCCGCCCATCCCGCCTCCCCCAGAACAGAGTCCAGCGCCATGACGCGATCGCTGAAAACCCACCCCAGCGTCACGTAGATGGCCACGCTCAGACAATCCCCCAGCACGTCCCAGAGCAGAAACCGCCCCCACGGGTAGCGCGACGCCCCGCTGGCAAGATTGACCCACGGGCCCAGCGGAGTAACCAGCCAGCGCGTGAAGAAAACGCCGGCCCAGCCCCAGCGATGGAGTTTTGCCTGGGTCTCGCTCAGACGTTTCTCTCCGCCCATCCAACGGCTCAAACGGCGCAGCAGCCTGCCGCCGCCCCAGCGTCCAATGCCATACCCGATCGCGTCCCCGGCTATCGACCCCGCGCATGCCAGCCCGATGGCCCACCCGGCATCCATCACTCCTTGCGCCACCAGCGATCCCGTGACAATCAGCAGCAGGGCCACCGGCAGCGGCAGGCCCACCGAGGCCACGGCGACAATCCCAAACAGCGCCGGCGACCCGTACTGCGAAAGAGCGGCGAGTAGTGCGTCGCGCATCAGGGGGCTCTGCCGTGCTCCTTCCCAATGGCCTTTTCGAGGTCGCGAATCACTTCGTCAACGGAGCGGTGCTGGTCGCGGGCGATGGTGCGCAGCGGACGGCGGTCGTGCTCCCGCGGCTCCACCCCAAGGGCCGCATATAGCGTCTCTTTTGGGACGTGATGAGTATGCGCGACGAACGGCACGCTCATCCAGGCGTGAATCGGCTGGCCTTCCCAGCCCAGGTACCGCGCATGCCGCGCCGCCCGGTAGCCGAAAATGCACACGAGCGAAACGGCGGCCAGGAAAGCCAGCCCGAGCGCCACGCTCTGTTGCCACGTCCGGGGCACGAATCCACTATAAGCTTTACAAAACTTCTCCAATCCGTTGACGCGCCTTTCTCGTCTTTACGGGTAGAGGAGGCATGGAGATGAAAACGCCCGTGACTGTTCGAATCGAGAAGGGCTCGGTGTACTGCCCCATCTGTACGCATACGGTCGAAGTGGAAATTCTGACCAATGGCCGTTCCGCGCGTGTCCGCGATGGACAGAAATGCCCGCGCTGCGGATCATCCATCGGCTCGGCCTACGTGATGCACCGCCTGGATCGCGCCGCATGATGTACCACTCCACCAGAGCATCTTCGCCGCTGTGGGGCAGGGCCACGCCCTGCCTGGCGACTTGCCGACCGTCGTGGTAAGGTAGCTGTTAGGTGAAACGCAAGCCGGTCACGCCCGAACGCGTTGTGGACAAACGCATCCTGGAGAACGCCACCAGTAGTCTGGAAACGGACAAGCTGAATCGCTCCAGCAAGTGCGTCGTGTGCACATCCACTTGCCCGCCCAACTCAGCGGACGGGCTGTGCTGGGTGTGCCGCCGCCTCAAAATCAGCGCCTGGCGCGATTCGGACCAGCAGGCCGCCGCTCAGGAATAAGCGCGTTTAATAGAGCGTTTTCCCCAGCTTGCGCTCCAGCGCCTGTTCGTACACGAAGCTCCCCACCGCGACGTCTTCCATCCCCAGCCCCACCGATTTGAAGATGCTCACACCGTGCGGATTCCATCCCGCCGCCACGGTCTGCAGCTCCACCACGTTGGACCAGCAATCGGGAATAATCAGGTCGCCGGCCTCGTTCTTCGCGGCATCCAGCGCGTCCACGGCAATCACGCTCGCGCGCCGCACCAGTGCTTCCGGCAGTTCGCGGCGGTTCGCCACATTCGAGCCCATGGCGTTGATATGTACACCCGGAGCAATCCAGGCGTCCTCCAGAACCGGGTCCTTCGACCACGTCGCCGTCACCACAATCTCCGCGCCGCGCACCGCTTCCTCGGCGCTGCCGGCCACCACCGCATTCATTTCGGCGGCAAACTTCTCGCGTCTCTCCGGATCGCGGCCCCACACCCGCACCGTGCGGACAGGCCGCACCGCCCGTATCGCCTCCACCTGCGCTCGCGCCTGGAACCCCGCGCCGATCACGCCCAGCGTACTGGCAGCGGGATTGGACATCAGGCTGGTCGCGTAGCCGCTGGCGGCGCCGGTGCGAATCTGTCCCAGGCGGTTCGCCTGCATCAGCGCCAGCGGCCGGGCCGTGTCGGCGTCGTATAGGACGAAAAGAAAATCGGCGCCATATTTCGGATTGGTGGCATAGAACTTCATGCCGAAATACTTGCCGTATGCCCCGGGCACCTGATGCAGAATGGAACCGGTTTTCAAAGTCAGCCGGCGGCGCGGCTGGCTCTGCGCTTCCCCCCGGGCAAGGGCTTCGAACGCGAGCCGCACCAGCCGAATCGCCTCGGCCATCGGGAGCAGCTCCCGCACGTCGTTCTCTGTAAGAAACAGCATTCTATCCGTCGCGAGCGCCTAACCGAACCGCGACAGTAATGGAGCGGTCTTACGTATTCACCGGATCAGGGCTCTCCGGTTTCAGCCCCAAATCGATCACCGCGTCCGCCGCCCGCTTCTTGTCGAACTTCCCTTCCCGCGCCAGAGCCGACAGCGCCGCCGCCGCGATCGCCTGGGAGGAAATCTCGAAGTGCTTGCGCAGGTATTCCCGGTTGTCGCTGCGGCCAAAGCCGTCGGTGCCAAGCGACGTGAGCCGTCCCGGCAGCCAGGTCGCAATCTGATCCGAGACCACCTTCATGTAGTCCGTGGCCGCCACAATCGGCCCCTCATAACCCGCCAGCACATCCACGATGTACGGATTGCGCGGAGCCTCCGCCGGATGGAGCCGGTTCCAGCGCTCCACCTCCAGCGCGTCGCGCCGCAGTTCGTTGTAACTGGTCACGCTCCAAACATCGGCCTGCACGCCGTATTTCTCCGCGAGATCCTTCTGCGCCAGCAGCGCCTCATTCAGAATCGGCCCGCTGCCGAAAAGATGCGCCTGCGCCTTGCCGCCTGCGGCGCCCTTAAAGCGATAAATCCCCCGCAAAATGCCATCCTCCGCCCCTTCCACCATGGGCGGCTGCGCGTAATTCTCGTTGTAGACGGTAATGTAGTAGAAGCGGTCTTCGTTGTTCTCGTACATGCGGCGGATACCATCGCGGACGATCACCGCGATTTCGCACGCGTAAGCCGGGTCGTAGCTGTGACACGTGGGCACCGTGCTCGCCGCCAGCTGGCTGTGCCCGTCCTGGTGCTGCAAGCCCTCTCCGGAGAGCGTCGTCCTTCCTCCCGTCCCGCCCACCAGGAAGCCCTTGCCGCGTGAATCCGCGAAGGCCCAGATCAGGTCCCCAATGCGCTGGAACCCAAACATCGAATAGTAAATGAAGAACGGAATCATCGGCACGCCGTAATTGGCGTACGCGGTTCCGGCCGCGGTGAACGAGCACATCGATCCCGCTTCCGTGATCCCCTCTTCCAGAATCTGCCCGTTGCGCGCTTCCTTGTAATAAAGAAAGATGTCGCTGTCCACCGGCTTATAGAGCTGCCCCTTACTGGCGTAAATGCCGAACTGCCGGAACAGCGATTCCATGCCAAACGTGCGCGCCTCGTCGGGGATGATGGGCACAATGTACTTGCCCAGTTCGGCGTCCTTGAGCAGCATGGTGATCACCCGCACAATCGCCATCGTGCTGGACACCTCGCGGCCCTGCGAGCCGCCGTACTGCTCCTCGAAAAACTCGCGCGGCGGAGCTTTCAGCGTAATCGGCTTCGCATGCCGCGCGGGCAGGCTGCCGCCCATCGCCTCCCGCCGCTCGCGCATATAGCGCATTTCCGGGCTGTCCGCGGGCGGGCGATAGAAGGAGACCGTGAGAATATTCTCCTCGGACACCGGGATGTCAAAACGCTGCCGCACGTGCCGCAGCTCATCTTCGTTCAGCTTTTTCTGCTGATGAGAAATGTTGCGGCCTTCGCCGGCCTCGCCCATCCCATAACCTTTAATGGTCTTCGCCAGGATCACTGTGGGTGAGCCCTTGTGATTGATCGCGCGCTGGTAAGCGTTGAACACCTTCACCGGATCGTGCCCGCCCCGCCGCAGCGCGCCGATCTGTTCGTCGCTCAGGCCTTCCACCAGCCGCTCCAGCTCGGGATACTTCCCGAAGAATTCCTTGCGCGTGTAAGCGCCGCCCTTGGCCGCGTAGTTTTGATACTCGCCGTCCACGGCCTCCTGCATGCGCTTGGTCAGAATGCCGGAATAGTCGGACGCCAGCAGCGGGTCCCAGTCGGAGCCCCACAGCACCTTGATCACATACCAGCCCGCTCCCCGGAATGCCGCCTCCAGCTCCTGGACAATCTTGCCATTGCCGCGCACCGGCCCGTCCAGCCGCTGCAGATTGCAATTGACCACGAAAATCAGGTTGTCCAGTTGTTCCCGCGAAGCCAGCGTCAGCGCGCCCAGCGTTTCCGGCTCGTCCGATTCGCCATCCCCGACGAACGCCCACACATGCCGGGGCGTGGGCTGGATCAGCCCGCGGTTCTCCAGGTACCGCATGAACCGCGCCTGGTAGATGGCGTTGATAGGCCCCAGTCCCATCGATACCGTCGGGAACTGCCAGAAATCCGGCTGCAGCCACGGATGCGGATAAGAAGACAGGCCAGGATGTTCGCGTAGCTCATGCCGGAAGTTTTCGAGATGCTTGTCGGTCAATCGCCCTTCAAGATACGCGCGCGCATACGGGCCCGGCGAGGCGTGTCCCTGGAAGTACACCAGATCCCCCGGCTGGTCGCCATAACTGCCGTGGAAGAAATGGTTGTGGCCCACCTCGGTCAGCGTCGCCAGCGAAGCGTAGGTGGAAATGTGGCCGCCTATTCCCGGGTCGTACTTATTGGCGCGGACCACCATGGCCATGGCGTTCCAGCGGATGATGCTCTTGATGCGCCGCTCGATTTCGCGATCGCCCGGGTAGGGTTCTTCAGCATCGGCGGGGATGGTGTTGAGATAGGGTGTGTTGACGCTCAGCGGTGCGGTGACGCCCCAGTTGGCGCCGCGTTCCAGCAACCGCTTCAGCAGGAAGGAGGCGCGTTCGGGGCCTTCCTCTTCAACGATTTGTTCCAGAGCTTCCAGCCATTCGCCGGTCTCCTGGGGATTTGCGTCCTGCAGTGGTTCTACTGACGGTTTGGTCTCCAGCATTGGTTCTTAGAATTCCAGGATAGCATTCCAGAGGCGAGGATTTCCCCGGCCGGGGGACTTGTAAGCACTTCCGAACCGCGACGGTGACGGAGCGGCGTCCCGGAGGGCCCCGATACCGATGCTAGACTCGTTGGCTTAAGACGGCCCATGGCCAACGGACCCTCGCACGTCAAACCCCTCTCGCCCGCGACACTAGCCGGCGCCGCATCCCTGATAGCCCTCAACGTCTTCGTCTGCTTCGGGATGTTCCGCACCGAATACCTGCCCCACATGAACTCCATCGAGGGCTCGTACATGGGCATCAGCCGCTACACCCTGGAGCACCCGTTCGATCTCTCCTGGTTCCCCCTGTGGTATGGAGGAATTCCCTTCCAGAACAGCTACCCTCCGCTGTTTCACCGCCTGGTTGCCGTGGCCGCATGGGCATTCCGGATGTCGCCGGCGCTGGCCCACCACGCAGTAGGCGCGGCGTTTTATTGCCTCGGCCCCGTCGCCCTGCTGTTCCTCGCATACGCCCTCTCCGGCAACTTCAAATTAAGCTTCGCCGCCTCTCTCCTGTACTCGCTCATTTCGCCGTCCACCTTCCTCATGCCTTCCGTTCGCATCGACATCGGGCTGCTGAACGCGCGCCGGCTGGAGGCCCTCGTCGTCTACGGCGACGCGCCCCACGTGGCCGCCCTCACGCTGCTCCTTCTGGCGATTCTCGCGCTCCACCTGGCCATTCAGCGCCGCACGCCGCTCGCCGCCATCGCCGCCGTCATTCTGCTGGCCTCGGTCGCCGTCACCAATTGGATCGGGGCCTTCTCATTGGCCATCGCGGTCCTCAGCTACCTCCTGGCGCTCTCCGGCGGCGCCCGCGCATTGGGTTTTTCAGCCTGCCTCGGCCTGCTCGCGTATGGCCTCGCGTCTCCGTGGATCCCCCCCTCCACCATCCTCGCCGTGCAAACGAACGCGCAATTCACCGTCGGATATTACCCTTTAGGCCTCCACCAACTCGGCGGCGCTGCATTGCTCCTCGTGGCCGTCATTGCGCTCCGCTGGCTTCTGAGTCGATACCACGCGTCTCTCTGCCTGCGTTTCAGCTCGTACTTCCTGCTGATCACCGCCGCGCTCGCCCTGCCTGACGAGTGGTTCCACGTCTACCTGATGCCGCAGGCGGATCGTTATCACCTCGAAATGGAGATCGCGGTCTGCCTCTTCCTGGCGTTCGGTCCGGGCCCTCATCTCATCCGCGCGGCGGGCCGCTATCAAACATGGCTGGCGGCCGTTCTGTTAATCGCCGCGGCCGTGCAGGTCCGCAACTACACCCAATGCGCCCATGCAATGATTCGCCCCTTCGACATCCGCCCGACCGTGGAATACCAGGCAGCGCAATGGCTCCAACAGAACCTGCCCGATGGACGCGTCTTCACCCTCGGGTCCATTCAATTCTGGCTGAACGCCTTTTCCGACGTGCCGCAAATCGGCGGAGGTTTCGGCCAGGGCATCGTCAACCCGGAAATCCCGGCCGTTCTTTACGGGATTCCCTTCACCGAAGGAGACGGCGCCAACCTGGCCATGTGGCTCCGCCTCCTCGGCGCGAAAGCCGTTCTCGTGAATGGACCAGGCAGCCGCGACCAGTATCCCTGGGGCTGGCGAGACCCGGACAAGTTCCGCGGCGTTCTCCCCGAACTGTGGCGCAGCGGTGGCGACGCGATCTATGGCGTGCCCCAGAGTTCCGGATCCCTCGCCCACGTGATCCTCCCCGGCGACATGGTCGCGAAGTTCCCCATCAACGTAACCAAGGTCCCGCTGGTGCAAGCGCTCAACGCGGCGATGGAGAATCCGCAGCTGCCCGCCGCCGCCCTTGTCTGGAAAAGTCAGCACGAGGCCGTCATCTCCGCCACGCTCCAGCCGCGACAACTCGTATTCGTTCAGGTCACGTATCACCCAGGTTGGCAGGCCAAGGTGAACGGCCAGCCGCGCGCCGTCAAGCCTGACGGCCTCGGCTTCATAATCGTAGAGCCGCGCTGCCAGGGGCCCTGCGAAATTCATTTGCGATACGACGGCGGCCTCGAAATGCACCTCGCAAAATTCGCGCAAACGGCCAGCCTTCTCATCATGCTCGCATGGCTGGTCATAAGTTCGAAGTGGGGCAGCGCCATGCGCTGCCGCTAGCGTCCCACGCGACCGTTGTGGGGCAGCGCCATGCGCTGCCAACCGCGTCTCAACCCGCCGGGCCGGGAGCAAGTCGCCTCCACGCATACAAAACCAACCCGGCCAGGACAGCAATCCACCCGCACACCGACACCACCCGCGTGACCGCATACTCAACCCCGCCAGTGAAAATCAACCGCAAATCACAGGCACCGGAGCACCCCGGCGACACCGCAATAAACCCAAGCCCATCCCGTTCCACCCGCGCATCGCGCCCGTTCACCATCGCCCGCCAGCCCGGATGATACGAAACCTGCACACTGATAATCTGGCCCGCCGCCACCGTCCCATCAACCTTCAGCTCCGTCGTGCTGACCCAGACGCTGCGCAACGTCGGCCGGGCCGGATCCTCCAGAGCCCCCACATACCGCGCAAGCGGTTCCACGTCCAGACCGTTCGCCGGAAGCCGCTCCACTCGTTCGTCCCCATAAATCGAATGAGCAAGCGACGGCAACAGGGGCTGATAAGTGTATTCAAACGGCATCCCCGCGTTCCAGCACGGATACCAGCCCGTATGCGGCCAATTCGCTCTGATGTGGTTCACCAGCGCGAAGAAAAACGGCTCCAGAGAATTGAAATGAGGAAGGTAGTCGACAAACAGCAGCCGCCAGCAGACCGCCAGGTTCAAGGCCAGCAGGAACAGGCCGGCCACCCATTCCCGGTGGCGCAGGGCCATGCCCTGCGGAAAGTATTTCCGCAACGTCTCTGTAGGATACGACGGCGCCGTGACCCGCTGGCACAGGTGTTGCCGGGAAAGCCGGAACGCCCCCGCCTGAAACCGGACAGGCGCCGTCTAATCAACGAACAAGCGACGGCACCGGCCGTGCTGAAAGGAGACCGGGGAGTCCGCGAGGCCGCAAAGAGCAATGTATCTTCCCTTACGGAAACCAGCTCTACAGGCTCCACATCTCCTTGACGGCTTTCAGTGCTGGACTTAGAATTGGAACAGTCTCCCTGTAGACTCAAGGCAGTGTAACTTATGAGTTTCAAGGCACTTTCTCTTTTCTGCGCGGCGGCGGCTCTGTTGCTCGGCTCGTTTTTCCTGGCTGCGGACCAGAATCCTCCCGCCTCACCCGCCACTCCCGACGCTAGCGAAACCGTAGCAAAGCCAATGTCCGCGAAGGAAAAGAAAAAGAAGGAAGCCAAACTCCGCAAAGAGCTGGAGACTCCCTGGAAGAAGTGGCTGAACGAAGACGTCGTTTATATCATCACCGACGAGGAGCGCAAGGCCTTCACCAACCTCCAGACCGACGAGGAGCGGCAGAGTTTCGTGGAGCAGTTCTGGCTGCGCCGCGACCCCACGCCCGACACCGAGGAGAACGAGTTCAAGGAAGAGCACTACCGGCGCATCGCCTACGCCAACGACCATTACGCGTCGGGCATCCCGGGCTGGAAAACGGATCGCGGACGCATCTATATTAAATACGGTCCCCCCGACGAAATCGAAGCGCATCCCTCCGGTGGAACCTATGAGCGCCCCATGGAGGAAGGCGGCGGCGAGACCTCCACGTATCCCTTCGAAGACTGGCGCTACCGCTACATCGAAGGCGTGGGCAACAACGTCATCATCGAGTTCGTCGATCCCACCATGTCCGGCGAATACCACATGACCATGGACCCGTCGGAGAAAGACGCTCTGGTCTACGTTCCCAACGCCGGCCTCACTCTCAATGAGCAGATGGGCATCTCCTCCAAAACGAACGACATGTTCCAGCGTTCCGATGGAACCCACATGGGCGTTACCCAGGACCTGTTGCCGGAAAGCCTGCAGGAGTTCACCCGTCTCGAGAACTTCACCAAACTGAACGCGCCGCCGAAGGTAAAGTACACCGACCTCGAAGAGGTCATCAGCACCAACATTCGTTACAACAGCCTTCCCATGAAGGTCCGCGCCGATTATATCCGCGTCACCGATTCCACGGTCCTTACCCCCATCACCATCTACTTCGAGAAGCGGGATCTGCAATACAAGACGAAAGATAACTACGCGCGCGCCACCATCAATATCTTCGGCCGCATCACCTCCATTTCCCGCCGCGTCATCACCACCTTCGAGGATCCGGTGGAAGTGGAAACGGCGGCGGAGTTGTTGAACAAAACCATGCAGGGTTCGGCCGTCTATCAGAAGATCATTCCGCTCCCCCCCGGCATGTACCGCCTGAACATCGTGGCCAAGGACATCGTGGGCGGCACCATGACCAACTTCGAGATGGCGTTGAACGTGCCTCACTTCGAAGAGGACACCCTGGCGGACAGCAGTCTCATTCTGGCGGACCTCATCGAGAAGGTTCCCACCCGCAGCATCGGAGCCGGACAGTTTGTCATCGGCGATTCCAAAGTGCGGCCGCGCGTTACGGATTCGTTCACCCGTGCCGAAAAGCTCGGCATCTACCAGCAGTTCTACAACTTCGGGGCCGACGAGAAGACCAAAAAGCCGAACGGCAGCATCGAGTATTCGGTCACGAAGATCGGCACCAATGAGAAGGTTTTCGATTATACCGAGGACGTTTTGGCGGTCCCCGGAGCGTCCGCCCAGCAGGTGACCGTGGAGAAGGTTTTGTCGCTGGATAAGCTCTCGCCGGGACAGTATACTATCCAGTTGAAGGTTACGGACAAGAACCGTAACCAGGTGCTGACACCCGCGGCGACGTTTACGGTAACATAGGGAACGGTGGCGCAGCCGCACCCGCAAGGCTGCCGCCGGAGTTATACTTTGTTGGTTAGATGACGACGCTGAAGCGACATCTCGCTGTGACAGCTATCGCGACCGTCTGTCTGGGCCTTCCGGCGTGGTGCGGGTCGTTGTCTTCATCGCCGCTGGCCGGCAGTATCGCCGGTTTCGTTCGCGATAACGGCGGCATTCCCCAAATGGGCGCCAGCGTGTTCCTCATGAACCGCTATGATCGCGTCATCGGCCAGGCGCTCACCAACGAGCGCGGCATCTTCGGATTCGATTCCCTCCCCATCGGCGATTTCTATTCCGTTCGCGTCTCCCTGGCCAGCTTCGTCCCCGCCCTCAAACACGGCATTTCCGTTCAGCCTGGCGTGCAGAGCCTGCTCTATATCAATATGGCCAGCGTGCTCAGTTCCGTCGAACTGGTCTACGCCGCTCCCGGGCAGGGTGCATTGATGAGTGACGATTGGAAGTGGACCCTGAAGTCGTCCGGCGACACGCGTCCCATCATGCGCATGTTGCCATCCATTGATCCGGTCAGTGCCCCCCATCCCCCCAGGCCCAACCCGTTCAGCGACACCCGGGGTCTGGTGGCGTTTTCGGCCGGAGATAGCGGATCGATTGCCGCGTCCGAGACCCAGGCGGATCTGGGAACTGCCTTTGCCCTGGCCACCTCACTGTATGGACGCAATCAGTTGCTGCTCAGCGGCAACGTTGGTTACATGGCCCGGTCCGGACTGCCCACCGAGGGATTCCGCACCAGTTGGAAGCGTGACGGCGGCGCGCCGGAGATCACCGTAACGGCCAGGCAGATCTCGCTTCCGGCCCGCGATGGCTCCGCCGTCGCCAGCGGAGCGCAGGATGGTCTTCCCGCCCTGCGAACCATCTCCACTTCGATCGTGGATCATGTCCAGTTCACCAGCCGGGTTCGTCTGGACTACGGCTCATCGTTCGACTCCATTACGTTCCTCCAGCACCTGAACTATGTCAGCCCGTACGCGCGGCTCAATTGCGACCTTGGCCAGCTTGGCGACCTGCAGATCGGCTACAGTTTCGGCGCGCCGCCGGTTGACCTGGTAGCGCACAGCGGCGACCCCGACCTCGAAATGAACCGCGATCTGGCCGCCCTCGCCTCGCTCCCCCGGCTTTCCTTGCAGGATGGTCACGCGCAGGTGCAGCAGACCCAGAATCTCGAGGTGGGCTATCAGAAGCGGTCGGGCAGCCGCGTGTTCGGTCTCGATGCCTTTGCCGAGAGAGCGTCCAACGCCGCCGCGACAATGTCCGGTGCGGCGGTGTTTGCTCCCGGCGATGTTCTCCCCGATCTTTCCACCAGTGCCAACGTCGTGAACATCGGCGGCTACTCGCGGACCGGCTATTCCGGCTCGCTCACCCAGCACCTCGGCGATCGCATTGACGTTGCCGCTGCCGTCGGCCGCGCCGGAGTTCTGGAAGCGGTGGGGGATGGTCCGGTGGCCTCGGCGTCCGACTTGCGCGCGGGCATTCGCACCGGTCAGGACTATTGGGCTTCCGCGCGCGCCTCCGCCGTCACCCCGGTTACCGGAACCCGCATCTCAATCAGCTACGAGTGGATGGACCCGGGCGCCATGATGCCCATGCATTTCTCGCTTACCCAGAACTACTCGAGCGAACCAGGCCTGAATATCCACTTCCGCCAGCCCCTCCCGGCGTTTGGCGGCATGCCCGGGCGTCTTGAGGCGACCGCCGACGTTCAGAACCTGATGGCCCAGGGTTACGTCTCGCTGGCATCTTCAGGCAGCCAGCGCATCGTGCTGACGCAGAACCCAAGAGCCCTCCGCGGCGGCCTCAACTTCATCTTCTAATCCACTCTGTACTCCGGACACCAGAGCTCAGTACTCCTGAAAGCAGAGCACCTTTGGTTACCCCCGACACCAGAGCATCTCCTGGTGGCTCCTGACACCAGAGCACTTCCGTAATCCTGACACCAGAACTCTGTACTCCTGAAAGCAGAGCACCTTCGCAGTGGGGCAGGGCCATGCCCTGCCAAAACCGCCATGCCCTGCGAACCATCCTCAGCTAACACTAACATTCAACAAAAGGTCATTGACCGCCTTGTCAAATGGAGGTTGCGCAGCCAGCGCCTGCAGTGGTCCGCCTTCATCGATGTCCCGTGAAATCCGCTTCTCGATAGCCGGTGTCTTTCCGCGGAAGGCTTCCTTCAGTTCCGCCATGGCCCGCTCAAAATGACCCGGCCCGCGCAGCGCCTGCGCGCACGCCATCTCGTAGCGGATCTCCGCCGCAAGCCCGGCATCGCCGCGTGACAGCGCCAGCGCGCTGCGCAGCAGATCCTCCGCGTCGTCCAGTTGACACGCCGAGCGGTAAAGCACCGCCAAATTGTATTTCGCCCGCGCGGAATCCACCGGTTCCGTGGCTACGGCAGACGTCTCGGCCTGAATCGCCGCGGCCGGCGCAGGTTCCGGAGCGATGCCCGCCACCAGAGCATTCGCCCGCTCGCGGTAATAGCGCGCTCGCCCAGGGTCGCGACGCTCGTGGAAAACCGCCAGGTCGCGATACAAAGGAGCCAGCACCGCGGATTGCTCCGGACCGGCCAGCATCGCCAGCGCCGCCAGAGCGTGCTCGCTGTCGGCCATTTCAAAGGAAGTCGATCCCCCCGCGTCCTGCTCGCGATTCACCTGCGCGCGCAGTCGCTCTACCGCCGCTGGCACGTCGTACGCAGGCCCCGGCGGCGCAGCGGCGGCGGGCTTTTCGGCGGGATGCTCGCGCAGAAGTTCTTCCACCCGTCCGCTATCAATCGCGGCGCGCTCCACCGCTCGTTGCGCCTGCTCCCGGATCTCCCGCAAATCGCCCGCCAGCATTGCGAAATCCTCGTGCACCCGGTCCACCGCATCCCCGCACAGGCCCCGGAACCGCTCCGCGGCGAAGTGGCTGGACAAGGCAAAGGCGATCACATAAAGACCCGACAAAACCAGCAGAACGGCGACCAGTTTCTCCAGGTCCTCCGTCTGGTGGTTATAAATGTCGATCTTCTCGCTCAGGAGCTGTGAGCGTGCGTCAAGGTTCGTGGAAGGCCGGTCAACGAACGGCAGGTAGTCCCAGGGACGGGCGTTCCACAACAGACACAGCGATAGCACCAATACAGCGGAGGAAGCCGCCAGCAGAACGGAAAATGTGATCCGGCGCAGCACCGCGCGTCTCCGCACACACCTCGCCCTAACATTGTAAGGCTAACGTCGAGCAGGGGGGTGGTACCTGGGTCATGGCCGGTACCAGAGGTGTACCAACCGCGGGCTTACCCTGGAGCTGCCGGGACTTCCTACTTGCGGGCGCCGCGTTGCGGGCTCTTCACCCGGGACTGCCGCAGCTTGGTCTTGTTGCGCTTCGGCTTCCGGATGACGAACGTGCCGCTTCCGAGGTAGTCTGCCTGATACAGAGTGTTTTCGTTTACCATTGAAACTGCTATTCTCGCACGAAACCGTGCCCGCGCGTGACCTCGCCTGGTCCGGTTCGTCTGGAGAAGGTAAAGTAACGCTCCGGTACAATGGAGCACAGGAGACCCTCTGAATGGTTCGCCCTCTGGTTGTGGCTGCTCTCACCGCCGCTTCGTTGTGGCTCCCGGCTTCGGCCGCGGAGATCGGCAAGCCTTCCCCCGAATTCGCCATCCGCTACAACGACGGTTCCCAGAAGCTGCTGAGTTCCTTCCGCGGCAAGGTGGTGTTGCTTGAGTTTCTGCACACCACATGCCCGCATTGCCAGCACGCCTCGGAGGTGTTCAGCCAGCTCAACACCGAATACGGCTCGAAGGGATTCCAGCCCCTCGGCGTGGCCTGGAACGACATGGCCAACCTGCTGGTGCCGGACTTCATCCGGGATTTCAAAGTGAATTACCCCGTGGGCTTCGCGCCGCGCGAAGAGGTGCTGACGTATCTCGGGTTCTCCGAAGTAGAGCGCACCGTGGTCCCGCAGCTTGCCTGGATCGACCGCAAGGGCATCGTTCGCTCGCAAACGCCCGCTATAGGCGACGACACCATGTTGAAAGAGCCGTATTGGCGGCAGATGGTCGAAACCCTGATCAAGGAGCCGGGCCCCGCCGCATCGCACAAGGCCGCGCCACACCACGCTTCCACGAAACCCTCCACGTAAGGTTGAGCTGGGGAGTTCAACGAGATCGCAATCGCACAAAAGGGCTCTTGAGGTGAGCGGCGACCTGGCGCCCGCGACCGTTAGGTCAGTTTTTCACCGTCATGGCATCGGAATCGACTGCCTTTTTCCCGGTGATTCCTTCGAGTCCAGCCAGAACGCCGCGATAGTCGTTCTTGTCGCACTGCATCGCCAGACCACCCTTTTGATCGCCGTTTACCCATGTCAGTCCAACAAAATGTTTCTTGGATTTACTCAACGCCATCAGCGCACCAATTCCTAAGGAGACAACGGCAAGGCCGATAGCCGTACCCACACGTCGATGAACATCCTGCCCATAGCTGATCTCAGTGACGGACGAGGCGGGTATGATGACGCCCGGGTCTTTCTTGTCCTTGACGAGTCGGATCTGATTCGCCTCAATGAACAGCTTCATGCTCGTCCCGGTCTTGACGTCCGGAACAGACCCGCCATCATACGTAACCTTGTAGCCATTGTCTCCAGCAAGCAGAGAAAATGGGAATACAAAACACAGTAAAGACGCAAGCAAACGCCTCACAATTGCTCCTGATCGAAAACGTTTAGGAAGTACAGGTATACATGTTCCGGCCGCCGAGTGCAAGCTTTATTCGGCGGAGAAGATGCGCACTGGCGCTGACACCAGCATTCGAACGGAGAGCGCGTCGTCAAACCCGTCGAAAGCTCGTGCCATTCACCGTCGCGGGTGCCACTGCGTTCAGACACCGCCCGTTCGGTGATAAACTGGTCCTGTGATGTCATTCGAGTCTCCGCGCAGGCAAGAGCTCAATGCTGATCGAAGTTCTCCGAGTTATTCAAACGAGCGCCCGTAGCTCAGCTGGATAGAGCGCTTGCCTCCGGAGCAAGAGGTCACAGGTTCGAATCCTGTCGGGCGTACCACTCCTCAATCAATCAGCACACTCCTCGCGCAGGCTCTGTCGTTGCATCTTGCCATAAGAGTCGTGACACCGGTGACGGTGCACGCGGCACGCAGCAGTCAGGGTGCAGGGGTGTCTGCGGATTCAGCCAGAACGGCGAACGCGTCGGGGCAACTGGTGGAACCATAAGAACGGGAGCCTCAGGCAGATCAAGAGCCCGTCGCGGCTGTCTTAGGAAAATAAGAACATCATGTCCTCCGATCAGCGTCTTTGAGCCCATCGCCAGTATTCTCGCTGGGACCGTGCCGTTTGCTCCGTAACCGTTGCCCGTGTAGCTGCCAGCGTCACCGCCCCCTGAAAGGCGCTGCTTCAGCCGGATTGGACTCTCGATCCAACCGTACGCCGCAATCCACCTCTCGTCCGTTGACGCCCCATCGTTCCTCACATGGCCCAGTTTCGTCCGAAGCGAAGCCTCATCAGCGGGGAATGCCACGGGCTTCGCTACGCTCGCACGGGTGGAATTAATCTGCTCAATCACGCTGAGCCAGCGGTGTCCATCGATGCGAATGCGCCCATCAGGCTCGCATTGCTCATCCATGAACACGCCTTCGAAGGTCCAGCCCGAACGCCCGGCAATAATGACCGCCCTTCCCTTGTAAGCATCGAGATTACGAAGGACCTCGCAGACCGTTAGGACGGGTATCGCGTGGGATTCCTCCGCCGCAGCCCCCCAGGCGCATGTCCAATATCCGGCCAACAATGCCACTCTGGTGCCGAACATACGGACACAGAATACATCATCAGGATCGCCTTTGGCTCCGATGCCCAGATAATCAACGGCTGACAGAGAGCCCGCAAGAGCGTCGCCCATCAACACCCTCCCTCCCGCCAGCGCGACAATCAAAGTAACATCCTCATCATGCGCAAATTCGCCGCACTCCTCGCTCTCGCCCTGCCCCTGCGCCTCCCCGCCCAGCAGCCCGACGGAACGCCTCTCCGCCCCCGCCTCGAAGATGGCGCCGCATTCCGCTGGCTGAACAAGCCGGTCCTCGCGTCGCGCCTCCTCGATGACATGGAAAGCCTCGCCGCATGGTCGTTCGCCGGTGACGGCAAAATGACTCTGTCCACCTCCCCGCGCAAGAGCGGCGCGTATTCGCTGCGCATCGAATCCACCACCGGGGTCGCCACTGTCGGCGGAGACGCCGAGTGGGCCGATCTCGTCGCCACGCGAAATTTTCCCAACGAAGACTGGACCGCCTTCAATCGCCTCTCCCTCTGGGTGTACCCCGATATCGCAGGCGCGCCCGCCATCTCCTGCTCCCTCGTGCTGCACAACGACGGCGCGCACAAACTCCCGGACCGCTATAACGAAGGCCGCAACGAATCCATCTCGCTGGTGAACCACCAGTGGAATCAGGTGGTATGGGAGATCGCGCCGCTCGATCGCGACAAGGTTACGGCGCTCGATTTCACCTACAGCCTTCCGAAAAAACTGCCCGACCCCGGTGACCGCACCACCCTCTACATCGATCATTTGGAACTCCAGCGCGTCGATCCCGATTACGTCGAAGGCTGGGCCGTCGCCCCCGGCAAAATCGCCTTCAGCGGCAGCGGCTATTCCGTCGGAGCCCCCAAAATCGCCCTCGCCAGCGATCTGCCCGCCGGTAAGTTCAGCCTCGTCCGTCGGGATACCGGCGTCGTGGCGCTGACAAAGCGCATCGAATCCATCACCACGCCGCTCGGCGCGTACCAGCTCCTCGATTTTTCCGAAGTCCGCGCCCCCGGAACGTACGTGCTCCGCACCGCCCGCGGGCAGACGCGGCCGTTTCCCATCGGGGACGACGTATGGCGCGACAGCATTCGCAAGGCCATCAACTTTATCTACAGCGAGCGCTGCGGCGCCGTCATCCCCGGCCTTCACGGCATCTGCCATCAGGATTGCTACACCACCCACGGAGACCGCCGCATCGTCGTCAACGGCGGCTACCACGATGCTGGAGACCTCACCGCAACCGGCCACACGCCGGGGATGGTCTACGCCATGCTGTCGCTGGCCCAGCGCTTGCATGCGCAGGGGCAGGACCCCGAGCTCGAAAAACGGCTCATCGAAGAAGCCAAATGGGGCCTGAACTGGGTGCTCAAGACCCGCTTCGGCGACGGCTATCGCAGCACCGGCCAGCTCATCAGCTACTGGACCAACGGCATCATGGGCGATTCCGACGATCGCCGTGGCGAAGCCGTCAACGATCCCGAGTGGAACTTTCGCGTGGCCGGCGTGGAAGCCCTCGCCTATCGCGTTGTGCGCGCCTCTGATCCCGAACTCGCCAATCGCAGTCTCGCCACCGCCAAAGAGGACTGGCAATTTGCCGTACAGGGACTGGCCTCCGCCGCGCCCATACCGCCGGTCTATGGCCAGAAAGACGAACTCGAGCGGAACTCCATCGGCGCGCTCGCCTCGGTCGACCTGTTCCAGGCCACCGGCAGCCAGGAATACGCGGACGAGGCCTTCCACCTGGCCGCTCTCATTCTGGCGTCCCAGGAGCGCGGGCTCAAGCCGTGGAGCATCCCGCTCACCGGGTATTTTTACAGCAACGAGCGGCGCGAAGCCCTGTTCCAGCGGTTCCACATCGGGGAAGAACAAGCGCCCATCGTCGCGCTCTCGCGCCTTTGCGAAGTTTTCCCGCGGCACGCGGACTGGATGAAGTGGTATTCCGCCGTGGTGCTGCACTCGAAATACTACCTCGAGCGCGCGGCCGAGGTGAATCAGCCCTACGGCGTTCTGCCCGCCGCCATTTATCGTGAGAGCGACAGCAAAGCGGCCGACGGTAAGCAGGGATGGACGCCCCTGCGCGCGGCCGACAGCGATGCGTATCTCGCCGAGGTTCGGCAGGGCATTCCCCTGGGCGGCGAATATTATCTGCGCCGTTTCCCCGTCTGGTTCGATTTCCGCGGTAATTTCAGCGTGCTGCTCTCCCAGGCCAAAGCTCTTTCCACCGCCGCCGCGCTGCGCGGCGACATCGCCGGAATCGAACTCGCCGAAAAGCAGGCGCAGTGGGTGGTCGGGCTCAATCCGTTCGCGGCCAGCATCATGTATGGCGAGGGTTACGATTGGACGCCGCTCTACAGCGTGCGCTCCGGCCAAATCGTCGGCGCGCTGCCGGTGGGCATCGAGACCAAAGGTTTTCACGACGTGCCCTACTGGCCCAACCAGATCTGCTGGACATACAAAGAAGTTTGGACCAATCCGGTGGGCCGCTGGATCTGGCTGATGCGGGATATCGCTGGGCCGGCCATGGTCACCGGCTCCGGCTCGAATGAACCCGTCGAGTTTCGCGAAGAACGCAGCGGCGCGGTTACCACAGTAATTCCGGACGGTGGCTTATTCCGGGCGCCGCTCGCCGCTGGCCGTTACACAGTTAGCCAGGGCAAAGCTCAGGCCGCTGTCACCGCTCTCCCCGGCGGCGTCTATCACGTCGACCTGAAGCCCGGAGCATGGCTACGTTTCGAATCGTCCGCCAGCGCCACAGCGTCCGGCGATGTAGTGGTTCGCGTAACCGCCCGCGGCGCGGGCCCCCACACGTTCAAGCTGCGCACCTGGAACCTGTCCACCGCGGACGCCGCGAAGCAGGTGGAACTCCGGCCAGGCGATGCGCCTTCGCTCACCTGGAACGCGCACATCGAAGACGGGACTACGCCCTGGGTCGCCGTAGTGGTGGCGGACGACCAGCTCGAAACGAAGCAGGAACTCACCGGCCGCCCGTAGCCGGGCGAATCTCCAGCAGCGCCAGCGCGTGCGGCGCCAGATTCAGCATGAGCCTTCCGTTGGTGAGCGCTTTGACTTCGGCCACTGGCGGTGCCGCGGCATGAATCAGCTCCCGCTGCTGCTCGCGCGTCGGCCCGCTCGGGCTGCCCATCCGCTTCCACAGCGCTTGCGCTGAGCCGTGGCCCGCGTCCACAATCCGTATACTCGCGGTTGCATCCGCGGGTGCGTCCTCCACCTCAATCCGGAAATCGCGCGCTTCGCCCGCATCCTCCGGCGGCCAGTAGTTCCACACCGCCATGGCCAGTGTCCCGTCCTTCCTGCGCGTGGCCAGCGCCGAGTTGGAAGTAATCGCGATTCGCTCCGTCCCCAGATCGTGCAGCAACGCGAATGCATTAAACGACGCCTTGGGAATATGCCCCGCGGCGATCAACCCATACCCCCCGTAAAACGGCGTCTTCACCACGCCCTGTTCCTCGAACACGTCCGAAAAGGTCCAGTAGGACATGGCCGTCGTGAGTCCGTCGCACTGCCGGATGTTGTTCGCCAGCCACGGCCCCATGAATGGCGCATCCTCCACGTCGGGCTCACTCATGTAACTGGCGTTGTACTCGCTCCAGTAAATGGGCAGTTCAGGCCGGGCGGATGCCGCAACCTCGTCGTGGACTGTGCGCACCGCGCGGGCCACCATGTCCGCTCGCGGAATCGTCTCGCTCGTGCCGAACACGTTCTCCGCGGTGTCGTTTCCATACACGTGCGTGGAGACAAAATCCAGCGGCACGCGCTCCCGCTGGCAATGCGCGATCAGATCCGGAATCCACGCCGCCTGGGCTGTCGCCGGTCCTCCCACCCGCAGCCTCGCATCGGCGCGTTTCACTCCCCTTGCCGCCGCATCGTAGAGCTCGAAGTAGCTCGCCTGTCTCGGCTCACCCGTCCAGAAGTCAATGTTCGGCTCGTTCCATACCTCGAAATACCATCGCCTCACCTCATTCGCGCCATACCGCTCCATGGCGTGATGCGCCACCTGGTATACCAGTTCGCTCCAGCGCCCATAGTCGCTCGGTGGATTTGGCAGGGGCCGGTACCAGAAACCGTGCGGTGTCTGCGACGCCGCCAGCGCCGCGGGCATGAAGCTCAGCTCCACGAAAGGGCGTACGCCATTGGCCAGCAGCCCGTCGAAGATGTCATCAAGATAGGAGAAATTGTAGACGGCCTGCCCCTGCGCGTCCTTGCCGTACACGCCCACTTCGTCGTCCAGGATGCCGTGGAACCGGACGTAGCGGAAGCCGGTGATCCGCCGGGTGGCCCGCAAGTCCTCGCGATAAGCGTCCCGCAGTGACAGAATGGCCCGGCCTGAGCCGAACATCTGCTCCCAGAAATGAGGGAATGGGTGGGTTGGCGCGCCCTTTTCCACTCGAATCGTCTCCGCGCCCGCGGGAGCGCCGCTCCCCGGCAGGCCGGACAGGCAGATCGCAATGGCGGCCGCGCCGGCCATCGCCCCGCAAACCCACTTCACTCTGTGCACGTGCACGAACGTACTAGAAACCAGCCGCCTCCGCAACTGCGCCGTTAGGCTATAATCGGCGGTTGCCCGAAGTTAGCCACAGTAACTTGCCTGCCGCCACACCCGCGCGATCCCGCCGCGACCTGAAGGCCAGCCTGCTGCTGGGGCTCCTCTGCCTGCTGGTATACAACGCGAACCTGCGGTCGATTAACGCCGGCGACACTTACGCGGCGCGCTATCTCCCTTTTGGAATCTGGCGCTACCACACCATTCTTCTGGATCCCATCGCCACCCTCACCGCGCAAGGGTGGGCCATTCCCCGCCCAGGCGAGCGAACCGGGACCGCCTATTGGATCGTCCGGGCCCGTGGGGGACACGCCGTCTCCCTTTACCCGGTGGTCGTTCCGGTGATCATCGCGCCGTTGTATCTGCCGGCGGTCCTTTATCTCAACACCACTGGCTGGGATCAGCCTCGCCTGGAGCGCGTCGCCAGAGTCATGGAAAAGCTCTCCGCATCGCTGCTCGCCGCGATGTCGGCGGCGCTTCTCTATCTGCTCCTGCGGCGGCGAGCGGCGCGCCCCATTGCCCTCCTGCTGACGGTTGCCTATGCGTTCGGCACCACCACCTGGGTCGTCAGCAGCCAGGCCCTCTGGCAGCACGGGCTGAGCGAGTTACTGATAGTCGCCGCGCTTTTCCTTCTCACCGGTCCGTGTACGGCTCGCTCGGCGCTCGCCGCGGGTCTGATCTGCGGCCTCATTGCATGCAACCGCCCGCCCGATGCCATCCTCGCGGCGGCGCTTGGAATCTACGGCCTCCGGTGGGCCCGGCGCCTCGCGCCTCTGCTGGTGGCTGCGGCTGCGCTGCCGGGGGCTCTCCTGCTGGCCTATAACCTCGGGATTGTAGGCAATGTAGCGGGCGCCTACGCACTGGTCGACAAAGCGCGGCATTTCTTCAAACATGACCTCCTGTCCGGACTCGCCGGGCTGCTCTTCAGCCCGACACGAGGCCTGTTCGTTTTTTCGCCCTTCCTGCTCGCTCTTCCTTTTTGCGTGCCTCGGGCCCTGCGCGATCTCCCCGCCCGAAACCTCACCAAAGCTGTCGGCTTCGCCATGGTCCTCCAGGTCCTGCTATACGCGAAGGCGGACTGGATTCAGGGCGCTTCCTGGGGTCCGCGCTGGCTCACCGACTTCCTGCCCGTCCTGCTCTGGATGCTACCGCCAGGCGTGAGCGCGATGCGCGGCGCGGGCCGCATCCTGTTCGTCTCGGCCGTCGGCGTGGCCATCGCCATCCAGGCAATCGGCGCATTCTGGTACATCGGCGCGAGCGACTCCGCTATTTACGCCTTCGCTCAGGGACCCGCCCGCATGCACGCCGCCTGGGACCTCCGGAATACTCCGTTCATCGCCGAGTTGCGGCATGCGCCGGCTCCGTTTGAGCTGGCTGTCGACGTGCGCGGCAGCCTCGACCTCATCACTACAACCGGTGTCGCCGGCGCCATGGAAATCGACGCCGCCGGATGGGCGCTCGCCGCTGGACATTCGCCTCGGCAGGTGACTGTCCTGCTCGATGGCCAGGCGGTGGTATCCACCGCCAGCTTCTTCCCGCGGCCCGACGTTACCCGCGCTCTCGGCTACACCAGCCCCAGCGGCTGGCGCGTCTCCATCCCGCCGCGCAATTTGGCTCCGGGAGAGCACGTTCTCTCCGCTCTCGCGCAAGCGTACGAGGGCGGTGAGCAGCGCTTCCTCGCCCAGCGGCGCTTCACCGTGCCGGTGCAACCGCCCGCTGTGGTTCGCACCGGCCTGAACGCCGGCGGCGCGGAGAGTGCTGACCTCGCCCTCAGTGCCCGGCGCGCGGCTGCCGTTCTTGCCAGCCATCAGCAGGTCCCCGGCTATTGGCTTACTTCCTTCACCAAAGAACCGCGCTTTGAGCGTCCGCGCGTGGAGATGAACACCTTCCTCACCTCCATCATGATCGACGTTCTCAATCCCGTGGCGGCCGCGGCCGGCCTGAGCGGCAACGTGCAGCGGGCCCGTCATTTTCTCGCCGCCCAGATTGAGGACGGAGGACTCGTTCGCTACCACGGCCTGCCCGGCGCGCCCACCATCGGCACCCTCGGCTGCGTCATCACGCCCGATGCCGATGACACCGCCCTCGTTTGGAGGATCGCTCCCGGCCCCCACCCCGGCCTCTTGGCCAGCGCCCTCGCTACCCTCGCTCGCTACCGCACGCCGGATGGTCTTTACCGGACATGGCTCGCCCCCCAGGACCACTACGAGTGCATCGACCCGGGCAAGGACCCCAACCCTGCCGACATTGGCATCCAGATGCACGTGCTCATGCTCCTCGCGCATGCGGACCCGCCCGCCGCTCGCGCCCTATGCCACGCTCTGGGACAAGCAATCGGCGACAGCCGCATCTGGGTCTACTATCAGACCGCCCCCCTGATACCCATCCTCCGCCAGGCCGACCTGCAAACCGCCGGTTGCCCGCTGCCACTGCCGCCGTCGCGGTTGCATACGGCCGTTCCCGGACAGCAGGTCTGGATCGCCGCCGCCGCGATGCTGCAGCGTATTCAGGGCGTGGGCGGTCCGGCGCCCGCCTCGCCTGAGGTCGCGGATATGCTGCGCAGTCTCTCTCACGACGATTTCTCGCCTCTCCGCCAGGCCCCGCCCCTGCTCTACCACAACGATCTCAGCGCCTCGGTCCGACGGTTCTACTGGTCGGAGGATGTCGGTTATGCCCTCTGGCTCAGGCTCTATTTCGAGAATGCGGTCGCTGGAAGGAACCGCGTGCACCATGGCGTCTGAGGTGGAGACTGCTTCGGGAACCACTGCAGCCCTTCAGCCGCTCCGCCGCCTGCTGTCCTGTATTCGTTTCGACGAGGTACTCGTGCTGCAGGGCCCTCCCCTGCTCGGCGCGCTCTTCTCAATCGGCCGGCTCACGGCCGAAAAAGCCGTAGCCCTTCCCCTCTTCGCCGCCGGCGGTTGTTGCCTGCTGGCTCACGTCTTCGTGATCAACGATTGGTCCGGCATGACCGCCGATCTCCAGGACCCCAACCGGACCAGCGGAGTGTTCATGGCCAGGGGTATTCGCCGCGCCGCCGTGGGCTGGCTCTGGATGGCCCTGCTTGCGCTGAGCCTCCTGCTGCTCAGCCCTTTCGGCTTGCGCACTGTGGGCATCGCCCTGGCCATCGCCGGCCTGAGCGCGCTATATTCCGCTCCCGCGTCTCATGTGAAGGGTGTTCCTCTGCTGAACTCGGCCCTCCATTTCATCGGGGGCGTCCTGCACTTCCTGCTCGGGTACTCGCTGTTCAGTGCAATCGATGTACGCGGTCTGGAAATCGGGTCTTTTTTCGCGCTCGTGTTTGTGGCCGGCCACCTCACCCACGAGGCGCGGGACCGCGAGAGTGACCTCCGCAATGGCATCAGGACCAACGCCGTGACTTTCGGCACAGCAAGAAGCTTCGCCGCTGGGCTTGTCCTTTTTACGTGTGCGGATGTCTTATTGGTCGTGCTTGCGTTCCACGGCGTCGTGCCGCGCGCCCTGCTGCTGGTCGCCGCGCTTTACCCGATGCATCTCTATTGGTCCCTGCGGGCTCTGCGCGCGGGGCTTACCTTCGAAAGCATCCGGCGGCTGCAGGTCCGCTACCGCGCGCTCTACGCGGTGCTCGGGCTGATCATGGCCGCGGCCCTTCTCATCGCCTCATCTCCGCGACACTAACAGAGCCGTCAAAGACCAGCTTAGTGTGCCGCTGTCCCCGGCCTGGGCATGGACATAGGCCTGGACGCTCGCCGGCTTCCGGGCTTGCGATCCGGCCGCTGAGACATCGCCCTGGCGCTCATGCAAGCGTTGTAGTGGGCCTCCAGATACCGGTCCACGATCCGCGCCAGATCCCGCGTCCGGTCCACCGTCTCATCCAGAGTGAAACGGTCCGATCGCAGCCGCGAATCGAATTCGCGCGAGGCCACCGCTGACATGTCGAGCTGCCAGGTCTGCGGTCCGTCCTCGCTGAGGGTCACATGGAGCCCCCAGGAGGCCAGGTCGTGCCTTCCCAGAAAGTCCTTCAGGGCGGCGCAACAGGCTTCTTCCTGCGCCTTGGTCAAGCCGGTCAGCCAGACATCGTCCGTGCGGGCTTCCGGGGAGGTTGGATAGCCAATGTGGAACATAGCGCCACAGAATTGTTCGGACAAGTTTGTCGCTGGTAGGTTGGAAGACATTTCCAAAAACCTCATTCGATATACAGTGGGTCTTCCTGTGGGATTCTCTTGCCGAACCTTTCCAGGGAGATCCTGGGGCGCACTCAGGATTCAGCCTGGAGACGTATCCTGGGCCACGGACTTGACGGTATCTACGCTTTTCATTCGCCCGGACGTTTCGTCGCGGCCAGGTTTTCGAACTCCGAAAGCTGCTCCCGCACCGCACCGGCATCGCGCGCCTCCGGAGCCAGCTTCAGATAATTCCGGAAGCACTCCGCGGATTCCGTGTACTCATGTTTCTGTAGCAGGATCAGGCCCAGCACGTATCGCAGGCGGGGAATCTTCTGGTCCTTGTCCAACCGTATTCCTTCCCGCGCGGAATGCTCCGCCTCACCCACCCGTCCCAGCCTGGCCTTGGCGATGGCATTGTACAGCCACGCCCCCGGGTAATCCTCGCCATCCAGCTGGAGCCATGCATCCGACGACTTCGCCGATTCCGCCCAGTCCTGCTTCTGGTCCGCAAACGCGGTCAGCCTCTCCCAGGGCCGCACAAACTTCGGATCGGCCTTTGCCGACTCCCGCCACGCTTCCGCCGCGCCCGCGATATCGGCGTGACCCAGACGCGCCTCCCCTAGTTCATACCACGCCACCGCAAACTTCGGATAGGCCTGCACCGCCTTCGCGAAACTAGCCGCCGCGGCCTCCCATTTCTTCAGATGTAACGCCTCCAGACCCCGCTCATAGGCTTTGCGGGCATTCGCGGGCGCCAGCATCGTCGTCGCGCTCACCGTGAGCGTGCTCACTTTGGAGATTGGGTGCAGAACCAGCGTCCCCAGGTTCGTGGCGCCCACGCCGGCCACTTTCAGGCTGACCCGGTCGGCCCGGTAGCCGGCCAGCACCACCTCCAGCTCGCAATCTTCCAATTCATTGGTGATTGGGTCCGAGAAAGCATAACCAAGCGGCTTGTCCGGGCTCACCGGCCGGCTGGCGGCCTCCGCGGCGTCCCCCAACTGCGAGCCGTCGTCGTTCCTCCCAACCTTGAACCAGAAATGCCCATTCGCGTCGGTCCACCCTTCGTCCCGCGACCGCCCGTTGCACACCCGCTGGAGCCGTGCTCCGTCGGGCGGCGCCGTGCCGTCTTCCATCGTTACACTACCTGAGAAATACGTCACCCGCTCCTGGCTCCCCATCTCGGCGGCGGCCCCCTGCGTCGTTCCTTGTATCACCTGGCCGTACGCCAAGGCGCCAGGAGCGGAGATTACTGCGACAAGAACCACCCTTCGGAGTTCCATGGTCGCCTCCAGGCGCGATTTGAATGATTATGCGCCTTTTTTGCGGACCGGCAAGTGAAATTTTCGTCCCTCGCCGCGCCTGCGCAATATGCGACCATGAATGCTTCCGTGGCAACGTCGCGCCTCCGTTCATTCTTCCTCAGCCTGCGGCGTCATACCAGTTCTGGTCTGTACATCCCGGAGCTGGATGGCCTTCGGTTCGTCGCCATCCTGTTCGTCTTTCTCTTCCATCTGGCCGGAGACGTCGTCCGGCACAACCCCCCCGGAGCGCCCGCGCCGCAATCCTGGCTCTTCGCCCTTACCCGGCAGTTGAACATCGGCGTTCCGCTCTTCTTCGCCATCAGCGGAATGATTCTTGGACTCCCCTTCGCCCGCTTCTGGCTGCAGGCCGGGCCCCGGGTCTCCGTAAAGCGTTATTTAGTGCGCCGGGTAACGCGTCTGGAGCCGCCTTACATCGCCGCCATGCTCCTGCTGTTCGCAATGAAGGATCTCAGTCATCGCGGAACCGTCGCGGAGATGCTTCCGCACCTCGGCGCCAGCCTGATATACCTGCACGGCCTGATCTATCGGGAACTCAGCAGCATCAATCCCATTGCCTGGTCGCTCGAAGTGGAGGTTCAGTTCTACCTTCTCGCGCCCGCACTGGCCCTCGTCTTCGCCATTCGCAAGGCGTGGCTGCGGCGAGCGTTGATCGTCGTGGCGATAACCGTGGCCGCCGTTCAATGGCCCTGGACGAACATGGACGTGTCCCGGGGCAATCTCGCCACATGGATGGCTCATCTCAGCTTGCTGGGCAATATCCAATATTTCCTGACGGGCTTCCTGCTCGCCGAATTGTTTCTCCTCTTCCCCATGGCCCAGCACCGGAACCGCCAATGGGATATCGCCACGGCGGTCGCGTGGCCAACTCTCGCTGTGCTGCTGGTCGAGTGGCCGGAAGCAGTGGCGGTCGCCTTGCCCGCCATCATCCTGCTGCTCTACGTGGCGGCGTTCTACGGAAGCATTTCCAGCGGGATGTTCGCGAATCTGTGGGTGGCTTCCATCGGCGGCATGTGTTATTCCATCTACCTGCTGCACAATTACGCCATCGCCGCCCTCGGCTCCGTCACCGAGCAAATCGGACAGGGCCTCACCTTCGAAGTCCGCCTCGCCATCCAGGCGCTCATCATGACTCCAATGGTTCTGGCCGTCTGTATCGTCTTCTACCGCGCCATCGAGCAGCCATGCATGCGCCCCGACTGGTTTGTAAGAGCTAAAGGTCCTGTCAAATCGTAATCTCCGCGCGCGTCTTTGGCTCGCGTGTGAAAACCCAAAAGCCCTGTCAAATCTGCCCGCCAGTAAGAGGCAGCATCTGGCCCGTCACAAAAGCCGCCCCGGCAGACAAGAAAAACTCCACGGCCCCGCAAACATCTTCGGGCGAGCACAACCGTCCCAGCGGAACCTTCGCCGCCTCCGCCAGAAAAACCCGGCTCGTCTTCGCGCTGTTCATCCCCACGGGCAGAAACGACGGAACAACCAGGTTAATCGTAATCTCCGCGCGCGCCAGTTCCGGCGCCAGCAGCCGGACGGTATGCTCAAGCGTGGCCTTCCCGAGGGAATAAGCCGACATATTCACCACCGGCTTGATGGTCGCAGCGGTAGTCCCCAGCACCACCAACCGGGATGGCCCCGCCGCTCGAGACCGCAGGAATCGTGCGATGCGAATAGTGGTTACGCTGCCGAATTCCACCTGCGCCCTCACGGCATCGGAAGGTACATCCAGCAGGCTGCCAGGCGCAGCAGCCGGCCACGCCGCATGCACCACGCCATGAAGTCCGCGGCCACCCAAACCGCGCTCCGCGACGCCTTCCCAGTCCGCCGCATTCAAGTCCGCGGCAATCCACTCCACCCCATCGTGCGCCGCTGCCGACCGGCCCATTCCGATCACGTGATACGTCGCGGAAAGCGCAGCCATAAGCTGACGGCCAACGCCGCCGCTCGCCCCCGTCACCAGCACAATCGGTTTCTCCCCCAATACCGGAGCCGGCACCGCCTCCGCACCCTGCGCCGGGGCAATGCGGCTCTCATGAAGAGTAAACCCGACATGGATCTCCGAGGTCAGCGCCATCGCGGAGAGTTCAATCACCCGCACGCGCATCGTGCCGCTCCCCGATTGAGGAACCCAGGCGGTGATCTCGCCATGCACGCGCACTCGCGACGGATAGCGCAGCGGCGCCGGAAACCGGCATTGAAAAGATCCCACCACCACCTGGCGTCCCGGAAGATACATGCCGGCCATCGCGGAAGCAAGCGCCACTTGAAAGGCCCCGTGCACAATCCGCCCGCCATAGTTGGTCTGCGCGGCATAGACTTCGTCGGTGTGCAGCGGATTCCAGTCTCCCGAAAGCTCCGCGAATGCGGTCACGTCGTCGGCCGTAATATCCCGCTCAAACTCGGCCTCCAGGCCCGTCCGCAGGTCATCCATGAGTGGCCTTGTGCTCCAGATAGTCGACAACCAGCGCGTAAGAAACCAGCTCCTCGAAATCGTCCAGTTCGAACGCCACGCCGAACTCCTCCTCAATCGCGGAGAGAAGGGTAACGTGCGCCACCGAATCCCAGCTCCCCAGCGACGCCGTGCTCGCGCGCGGAATCTCCGCCTGCGGCAGGTCCGGGAACACGTTGGAAAAGCAGCGCGCCACCTTCGCCTTCAAGTCATTCATAGCGGATGATGTTCATTTTGCCAGATCGGACACTGCGCGCGGCAAGCCGTGCGGCGGCGGGTGCGCTGTGGGCGCGCTGTGCCGTGCTATGCCGTGCTGCGCCGTGCCGTTGCTGTGCTGTGCCGTACCGGTGCTATGCCGCGGGGTGGCGGGTGCGCTGCGCGCTGCGCCGTGCTGCGCCGTGCCGCTGCTGTGCCGTGCTGTGCCCTGCCGGTGCCGCGGCACATCACAGAGCAGCTACCGAACCGCGACGGTGACGGAGCGGGGACCAGATCGTCTTTTTCGGCACCCTGCCAGGAGTGCGTCACGGCTGCGACTTCACCCAATCGATCAGGGCCTCTGTCAAAATCCGGAAACCAATGAACAGGCCCGTTTCACTGTTCGTCATATCGGCCAGCACCGATTTTGAGCGGAGCCGGCTTGACCAGCAACCGCGTGCGGAGCCCGATGTGCTCCTTCAGGGCCTTTCACCCGCGAATACGTGCGTTGGTCACGCCTCTCGCCGAAGTGCCGTTACCGGATCGAGCTTTCCCGCTCGACGCGCGGGAAGCCAGGCGGCAAGCAGGGCGACACTGGAGAGAACGATCACAATCGCCGCAAGAGAAAAAACGTCGAATTGTGCGGCCCCAAATACGTTGAACCGTACGAAATTCCCGAGCGCGACACTCCCGCAGAGGCCGATGAACCCTCCCACCACCACAACTCGTACGGCCGCGCTCAGCACCCATTTCGAAATATGCGTGCGCGAGGCGCCCAGGGCCATTCGCACTCCGATTTCATGCACGCGTTGCGTTACGTTGTACGAAATGACGGAATAGATTCCGATCGCTGCCAGAACCAGACCGAAGGCCGCGAATCCGGTGAAAAGCGCCATGTTGAAGCGCGGTTGCTCGGTCTCATTACCCAGCATTTCATCGATCGTCAGCGGCCGCCCCATGGCCATGCCCTTGTCCATCTCATAAATCTTCCGCCGCACCGAATTCAGGACACTCATGGGCTCGCCAAATGTCCGCACTGCAATCTGCCGGGTGGGGGGCGCGATCAACGTGTACGGCAGGTATACGGCGGGCGATGTGGCATTCTGCAAGCCGTTGTTCTTTGTATCTCCGATCACGCCGACAATGGCCACATCGGGGCTGATTCCTGGAGCTGCAAGAACCGGCGGCTTGAGCGGCTGCGTCAGGGCGTCCACCTGCATATGACGGTCCGTGGAATCTGTGCCCGCGGGCCAAAGCCTGGCGGCGCTCTCGTTGATCAGCGCCACGTGTATGCCGTTCTCCACTTCCGTCGTGGTAAAGTTTCGCCCTCGCTTCAGAGGAATCCCAAGAGTGCGCAGATAGTTGCCGCTGATGAGTGAGACCACCACCTTCTGGCCTTCGACACGTGGTTGCCCCTCCAGCGAGTAAGTGGATTCCCATCCGCTATAAGGCATTCCCCCATTTCCGATGGCAACGGCCTGCACGCCCGGCAAGTTCGAGATGTTCTCAACAAGTTCCCGGTCAAAGGCGTTGCGCTGTTCCAGCGTTGGATACCGATCGGGTTGCAGGTCCACATCCATGGCCAGGGTTTTTTCCGGTTGAAAGCCGGGATCGGTTCGCAGCAAATTGACGAAGGTGCGAATGGCAAGGCTTGCGCCGGTGAGCAGAATTACCGACAACGCAATTTCGACCACCACCAGCCCGCTGCGTGTGGCTTGCCCGCGAATGCTTCCGCCCGCCCCGTTGCCGCCATCCTTAAGGGCGTCGGCGAGGTTCGGATGAGAGGAGCGAAGGGCCGGTATAAGCCCGAACAGGATACCTGTCAACATTGAAACGGCCAGGGAAAACAGCAGGACATATCCATTGACGGTAATGCGTGCTTCGTTGGGCACATTGTCGGGAGGAATCAAGGCGACAATGGCCTGGACCAGGGCAAACGAGAACAACACGCCAAGCGTGCCGCCCAACAACGAGAGGATTACGCTCTCGGTGAGCAATTGCCTCACCAGCCGTCCGCGGCCCGCGCCTATTGCCGAACGCATCGCCATCTCGCGTGCCCTGGCGGTCATGCGCGCCAACTGCAGGTTGGCTACATTCACGCACGCAATCAGCAGCAGGAGTCCGACCGCCGCAAGCAACAGGTCGAGGCTTAATTTCATGCGTCCACTCGCCTGAGTGATGTCCATGTAATTGTTGAGTACAGTGCGCATCCGGCCTTTGGGGAAATCTCGCGGATTCAATTGGGCCAGATGTAAATTCAATTCATTCAGCTGCTGCTCGGCCGCCTCCCTGGTAGTCCCCGGCGTTAGCCGCATAACCACATTGATCGGAGTGTCGTCCGAAGGGTCCATCGGCATCGGAAGCCAAAACGCCTCGCTTGTCCACCAGCCGAATCGGGGGGGCATGACGCCGATTACGCTGTGTGGAACACCATCCAGAATTATCGTCTTGCCGAGGACGCGCGGGTCGGCATCGAACATGCGGCGCCATAAGCCATAAGTGAGCACCACTACCGCGTCGGGCTTGCCGCCGGGCCGAACGTCAAAGGCTTGAATGGTCCGGCCGATCAGCGGTTTGACTCCGATGAAATTGAAGGCTCCACCGGTGAGGAACACTCCGTAGAAACTGTCTGTTCCGGTAGTGCCCGTCATCAGCACCTGATGCACATCGGTGGCCATGACATCGGAGAATGCGGAGAGCTTTTGAATCTCCAGATATTCGCGACGCGTGTAGCGGTGCCAGGCGTGCATCGGATAGTTCGGACCAACCACCGCGGGGGCCCAAATCTCATTGGGCCTGGCGTAGGGATAGGGCGCAATGAGGATGCCATAGACCACGCTGAATAACGCGACACTGGCGCCGATTCCCAGCATTAACGACAGAAGGGCCACCGTCGCAAAGCCGGGATTTCTCCCGAACCCTCGCAGGGCGCACCGGATGTCCTGCCAGAGCCGCTCTGCCCACAACCATCCCCAGATCTCGCGCGACCTCTCCCGCGCCAGCAGAACATTGCCAAACTTCCTCATCGCGGCCTGACGCGCTTCTTCGGGCAGCATGCCGGCCTCGATGTTCTCCTGAACTTCGAAGTTGAGGTGGGCCTCGATTTCGTCTTTTAACCGTTCGCCGCGTCTCTTCCACCAGGTCATGCCGAATTACTTGCCTTTCTCCGTGAGCGGGGTGAGAACCCACCCGATCGCTTCGGAGAACCGATGCCAGCGCGAAGTCTCGGCAAAGAGCTTTCTGTGGCCTCGCGCGGTGAGCCGGTAAAATCTGGCCTTGCGATTGTTCTCCGATGTACCGTCTTCAGCAACGATAAGGCCGTCTTTGATGAGCCGCTGCAGCGCGGGATAAAGAGAGCCATGCCCCACTTGCAGCACTTCCCGCGAACGGCCTTCAATGGACCGGGCAATAGCGTGTCCGTGCATAGGGCCCCAGGCCACCGTCTGCAGAATCAGAAGGTCGAGGGTGCCCTGCAGGAGTCCGGCTTGCTTGTCAGGCTTTCTAGTCGACATTCGACCTAACGTTAACCCGGTTCAGGTCGAATGTCAAGTGGAACGAGCTTACCCCCGGATTTCGCGAGCTGTGCGTGCAGTGCCGCGAGCAGCCACCGAACCGCGACAGTCATGGAGCGGCCCAGGAAATGACGCCCTCACCAAACCGTCAGGGAGCCTTGATCGCCAGCCAGCGACAAGCCCGCCGGGCCACCCTGGCAGGGCACATCGGCCGCATGGAACTCAAATGCACTAATCTATACATGATCTTCATCAATCAAGGCAAACAACCATGACCATCCAAACCGGCGGCAAACAGATTCTGATTCACGGTCTGGCCCTCGTTCTGGCCGGGCTGCTGTGGGGCTTCGCCCCTTCCCTGACGCCGTATCCGCGGCTCGCAGTGGGGGCGCATATCCAGTTTGAATCGAATGGCCTGTTATTCGTAATCCTTGGAATACTCGTACTCAGTCTGCCGCACTCCGCCGGATCTGCTGCGGTTCGGGCGATAGTGGTCTCGGCGTGGCTGACGTGGCTCATGGCCTTGTCCGAGGTTGCTAATGCCTGGTGGGGCACAAACCAGCTGTTGCCCGTCGCAGCCAGGCAAGCTGGTGCGCCGGGCGGCGCGCCGTGGCAGGAATTCGTCGTGAAGCTGTGTCACGTGCCCGCCGCGCTGAGTCTGATTCTCTCTTTTGTGCTGCTTATAATCGGCGTCGCCGGGCGCCGCGAACCCAGTGAGTAGAATCCGCCCCGATCAGTCGCCGCACCTTTGCCCAACTGATCTCGGTAAGTCAGTGGACGGCTCGCTTAATAGGAGGCGGGGGTCACTTCCGCCCGATCCGCGAGCTCTGCCCAAGCCGATGTCGCACATACACGACGTTGCGGCCATCGGCTCGACGACCGGAAGCAAGACTGGAAGTGGGCGAAAATGCTACTTAACCGTGAATCGCTCCGGAGCGAGCGCCACGCGCTCATCCGGGTTGTAATAGTCGTACAGCAAAGACAGCGTGGCCCGCGCATGCATAGCAAAGCGTGGCCGAAAGACGAAACGGAACCTCGAATCCGCCGCTCGCGGCAAGACGTAGAAAGTAACTCGATCGGGCGCAACCTCAAAGGAATCCACGCCGCTCCTGGGGTCGTCGATGATGCTCTCCAGTGTGCCCCGGTCGACTTCCGCGCCCGGCGGCAAGCCGACCTCGGCGATCAGCATGCCGTAGCCGCGAAACGCAGGCCGCGAGACCAGAACATCGCAGACCACTTGTTGGTTCATCGCCGCGTCCGCCCGGTCGAAGTGAACTTCGAACCGGAGGTCCTTTTCGGGCTCGGGTTTGCCCCACGTCTCATACCACGACGCGTTACTCTGCACCTCTGTCGCATTGGGCCCCACCCCGGCGAACGAGATCTCGTTTGTCATGCCCGCTCTAAAGAATCGCGAAACGTCCAATGTAACCGGTCCGTGGACCTGATTTCCGCCCGGAATAGCAACCCTCCCAGCGGGCGAGCCGTTGACAAGTACGTCGATGGTCGAATCCTTCTGCCCTGCTGATCCGCCCCACAGGTCCAGCAGCGCGGTCAGAACCCGAACCGTCGCCTGCGACGTGGCCCAACCGCCGCCCGCGTCGGTATTCCCGAGCAGGAAGAGCGCGCCGTGTTCGATCAGCGTGTCCGTCGCGCTGTCGGCGCCCCGTGCCTTTCGCCATCTGGCCAGCGCCGAGACGGCCAGCGCCGTGGTTTCCACCTGTCCCCAGCGCCCCCAGCCATGGAATGGCGTGTTGGCGCGAAGGTTCCACCACGCGGCGCCCTGCTCGTTCTGGGCCATGGCGCGCAAATGCTCGATGGCGGGCCGTGCGACATCCGGCTTGCCGGCATCCAGTGCCGCCAGAGCGAATTCGGCAACTGCGTATGGGTCGTCGTAGCTCGCTGCGTTGCGCGCGAGTTCGCCCAGCATCCTGTCGATGGCGTCCGTCTTCTCCAGCCCGGCCCGAATCAACGCGCCGATTTGCAGCGTGTGCGCTGAATCCTGCTCTTTCGTGTCCTGTTTCTTCAGCCAGTCCTCGGCCTTCATCACGCGATCATTGTCAACGGCAATGAACTCCCTCGCATCGCCAAGAAACGTTAACGCATACGCGGTGAGCGAAACGTCGGGGTCGCCATGTCCCCAGTAGGTGAAGCCGCCGCTGTCGTCCTGATAACCCAGCAGCCGCTGATAGCCTGCCGTGAGATTCTTCGTCGCCTTCGCTTCCAGACGCTCCTGTTTTACGTGAGCCTCGCGGAGCGCGCGAAGAAAGAGAAGGTTCGGATAGGTGGATGAAATGGTCTGCTCGCCACAACCGTAGGGTCGTGTCAGCATCGACTCCATGGATTCCAGAATGCGCGCCAGCAGCGACGGATAGAATTTCACTTCCGCCTGAAGGCTGCCCGCAATCGCGGCCTCCGGCACGTTTACACGAAGGGCGCGATTCGCGGTCACTACGTCGTTCACCGACAGCTCCCGTCGCTGCCCATCGGGATGAACCGAGACGGGCTTTTCAATGGCATCCGAAGCGTCCCTTGCCAGAGCAGTAACTCGCAGTCGGGCATCGGCCACTGGCGCATCCGCGCGCAGGGAGAGAACCGCATTCGCGGAGGAAGAGGCCTCAATCGGGCCCGGCTGCCGCACGCCATCCCGCATGGAAAGCTGCGACGGAACCGAGGCGGACACCGCTACCGTCGCCGCATGGTCGAGATAATTGCGAACCGGTATCGGCAGCGCGATCTCATCTCCCGCAGTCAGCACCGGAGGCACGTCCAGATCAACCATGAACGGCTGGAACGCACGAATGTCTGTGCTGGTCTCCGAAATCCGGCCGTCCAGCGTGGATCCAATCACCGCAACGTGCCACGTGGTGATAGTGTCGGCCAGCTTCACGCTCACCGATGCGTTGCCTGTTTTATCGGTCACCAGCTCCGGCTGCCAGTACAATGTCTCCGGGAAGTACTCGCGGACACGCGGGGTTGAAGTGGCGAGAGACACGACATCGATGGCGGACATTTCGCCCGAGTCGGTGCTCACAACCTGCGCCTCTGCCGCCACCACGGCCACCTCTGACTTGCTCGATCCCACAAGCAGCACTGCATCTGCACGGGTAATTCGTTCGGCATTCACCGGAACCACATCGAGGATCGCCACCTGAAAACCGGGCGAATCGAACGTCAGCCTGTGAGCACCCGGCTTCATTCCCCGGAAGTAATACTGGCCGTCCTCGTTGGTTCGAGTCACATAGACGTCGTCCAATGTCACTCGCGCATACGGAACCACCGCGCCACTTCGATCGGTCACCACACCAGTTATTGCGCCAGCTCCTCCTATGGTGACGCTCGGCGCCCTGGGCTTCTCGGTGGTGATCGCCTCGGCTTTCTCGTTCTCGAACACGCGGCTAAAGGTCGCGACATCGAAGTCGTCGTAGGTGCCACGAACTCCGTCATCGCCGGGGCTGCGAATCTCCACCAGGAGCATCGTTCGTTTGACTGGAGTGATCTTCTTCCGCTCCTCGACAACCCCTTGGTACTCCGAGTACGAATAGATCTGCACATTGTCTGTATAGGTCTCTTCGGTACGGAACGCGGCGTAGTAGGGCCGGCCCCAGGGATCGCGGAGCGACTGGAAGTCGAAGCCGCCGGCTAGCAGCGTCGCCTGCAACTCGTCCGTCGTGCGCGGGAACACCTTTGCCGCATCGATTACCAGTCCGATCTTCGCGGCCGTCGAGGCAAAGTATCGACCGGAAAAGTCGGCGACGTCAACGTCATCCGCGGTTCCAAAGACATGGTCCGGCCCGGCACTGAGAATCTGGATGTGGCGCTGGTCGCGTTGATATTCAATGGCGACCCGCAGCGCACCGCCCCACGGATCGTGCAGCGCCCCGAAGCGAATGCCCGCGCCATCCAGGACGCGAACAAACTCCTCTTCGGTGGCCGGATAATCGGCCGACGAATTCGGCCTCGCGCGAATCAGCGCCTCGAATGCCGCAAACCACTTGCGGCGGACCTCCATGGCGACATAGTCGTCACTCGTGCCGAGCTGCTTGTCCGGTCCCGCGCTCACGAATCGGATCACATCGTCCGTCCCTTCGGAAGTAAACCGGGGCCGGTATGGCCGCATCCACGGGTCGAGGATATTCATGTTGCCGCGGCCGAGGATCCCAAAGAGCGCGGATTCATCCCGCGGTGCCTCCAGCGTTTGCATGTAGTTGTTGTCAAGCGCCTTGCGAACGGGCTCCAGCGCCTTACCCCCCTCCTCGGCGAAAGCCTTCCGCTGGGTATCCCCGGCGTCTTCGAAGTTGTTGATCAGCGACGATTCCTGCAGGAATGCCTCCGCCACGAGTTGCAGGTCGTCGTCGATCCTCGCCGGATCGAGGTTCAGCAGATCGTCTTCCGTGATGCCGCCAAAATTCCGGACGCTGTCGTCGGACCAGTACGACTTGTGGAAGGACTGGTCCGTGTTGGCCCGTTCCAGCACACTTTGGTCCACAATCGCCACACCGAGCGCGGCTTCGCCGGACGCCCGAAACTTGAGTGTGGCCGTTTCGCCCGGCCGATAAGTGCCGCTCAATGAAGCGGCGTGGAGCACCAGTTGGCCCGGACCGGGAAGATCACCGTCCGTCCAGCGGTCCGGCCCGTTGCCCTCGCGACCACGCCCACCGCCAATTCCCTGCCGAAACTTGCGCTATGGGGAATCTCGACCTCGGCATGCCCGCCCTTCAGCGAAACGCTTTCCGAGAAGACGGTCTGGTTGGCGCTGTTCCATGCCAGTAGCAGCACCGTCGGGTTCTTTTCGTCGGCGCCAATGCGGCATCGCACCGGCTCGCCAGTGTGATAAAGCGAATGGTCGGTATCCAGCCAGACCCCGCGGTTTTCGTCATAGGACCGGGCTGTGTCGCGCGCCAGGCGCCCGTCGGCAGTCATCGCGCGCAGAAAGAGTTCATCGTCATCGCCCTTTGGGATGTCGATGCGAGCCAGGCCCAATCGATTTGTATGTCCACGGCCAACTACATTGGCCCCGCTCACAACCTCGACATCGCTCACCGCGGGCGACCCGTCGGGCGTAAACGTGCTCACGTACAGTCGCCGGCCCGTCGCCGTATATTCTTGTTTTACGGCGTATATATGCAGTGGATCGCGCGACACGCGCAGGTCGAATTTGCGCTGCTCGGTGCGGTTGGTCGACGGATCAGTCACAAAAGCGGTGAAGTGGCGGTCGATGAATCGCACGCCGTCTCCCATATCGGTGGTCGCCTCGATCGTTCCCCGGAAGAGCCCGCCGGCATCCAGCCTGCCTTCCACAACCGGCTTCTCGTCATCATCCTCCGCGATTCGCACGTCACCCGATGGCACCGGCTTGCCGAAGATGTACTCGGCGCGGACTTCCACTACTGCTTTGTCCTTGAGCAGGTACCAGGAGTGCTCCGGTTTCGCGGTCACGCGGAACGACGGCAACTCGTAGCGTCGCACCGTGATCGATTGCCGGAAGGGGTAGTCCAGCCCCTCCTGCATGACTTCAATGCGGTATTCGCCGGACTTCGCATTCGCTGGAATCTCCCAGTCGGTCCACGCGATTCCGAACCTCGAAGTTTTCACATCGGCAACGTATTCGACCTCATCCTTTTCCCCGAGAATCCTGATCTCGTGCTCCTTGCCGGCTAGTGCGTTGCCGCTCGCGCCCATGGCCAGGATGCGCACATGCATTGTCTGGCCGGGCTGGTAGAGGGGTTTGTCCGTGTAGATGCGGAAGTCGCCCTTATCGAACATCAGACGGGTGCTTGCGGCGGTCTGTTCAAAGTCGCCCAAATGCGCGATAACCGGATCCTCCCAATCCTCGTCTTCGTCCGCCGGATTCCTGAGAACGTGCAATACTGCCACGCCGTCCTTGTCCGAGATCGCGCTGGACTTGCCCGAAGAGACCTCGGCGCCAGCAACCGGCTTCCCGGTCAGCGGATGGCTTGTAAGCACCCGGATCTCGTACGGCTTTCCCGGCCGCGGAAGACCGGTGGAGACCACGCCGAGACTGAACGCGTAGTCGGCGATGTTGGCAAAACTCAGGACCCCCTTAACCGGCGAAAATGCCGTGTAATTGTGACTTCCGGGGTCGATCTCATACTGCAGCCGCTCCAGCAGCGGATCGTGTTTGCTCGAGAGCGGCAACGGAATCGCCACGAACGACTCGCCGGGCTGAAGAGGGACAGCCCTGCGCTCGAAGCCGTGCCGCTCATCCGTCGGTCCAAACCACTGGAGCAGGATGATGGCGTCCAGCGGCTGAGACGCGGTGTTTCGCAGCCCCAGCGAGATCGCCGTTTTCCCGTCGACAAGGTGCGCGCGTGTGGCATCTTCGCGCACCGAGATCTGGCTGAATGCGGAAGTCGAGCACGCCAGCACAGACACGGCAATCGGCCAGAGCCTCATCGGAACCCTCTGTTTGTTGCCAGTCTACTACCACCGCAAAGCGAGCGGGCCCCACTCCCCCCAATCACAACAATCCAACAGCCATATTGATCCTATTTCCAATCACTTACACCAAATCCCACCGCCAGCCCGCCCACGCCCTGCTAAGCTCCCCACCAAGAGTCCGTTGCTCCATCGCCGGAGAGGCGGATCACGAGGCGTGGGGAATTCTAGATGCTTCTGCGCAACGTTGCGAGCGGCGACGTCCGCCGGTACGAAAACTGGTCCCTGGCCGTTGCGGGTTCAAACGGTCTCTTCGCCGTGAGGGTTAATCAAGCGGCTCGGGAGCGCTCCTTAAATGAAAACGGCCACCGCCTCGCCATCACACCCTGTTGCCCGGCCCCGGCCCCTGTTGTAAGATAGGTGGTTGTGGTCGGCGCAGTTGGTGTGCCTGCCTGAGTATCCTCAACACAACCTTCTCTAAGGGACATATTATGTACGCGGTTATCGAAACGGGGGGCAAGCAGTATCGCGTCACCCCAGGCGAAACGGTTCGGGTGGAAACAATCGCGGGAGAGCCCGGCACGGCGGTGGAGTTTGACCGCGTTCTTGCCGTCGTGGGGGATTCGAGCGAACTCACCACCGGCGCGGATCTGGCCAACGCGCGCGTCCGCGGCACCATCGCCGAGCATGGCCGCGGCGATAAGGTCATTGTTTTCAAGTTCAAGCGCAAAAAGCAGTACAAGCGCACCATCGGCCACCGGCAAAACTACACGGCCGTGACCGTGAATGAGATTCTGGCGTAGCAGGTGAGCAATGGCGCATAAAAAAGGATTAGGCAGTTCCAAGAACGGGCGCGATTCGAACGCGCAGCGGCTGGGTGTGAAGCACTTTGGCGGTGAGCTGGTCACCGGCGGATCCATCCTCGTCCGGCAGCGCGGCACCCGCTTCAAGCCCGGCGAAAATGTCGGACTGGGCAAGGACGATACGCTCTTCGCCAGGATCCCCGGCATCGTCCACTTCCGCGACCGCGGCCGCATGGGCAAGTTCATTCGCATCGCTCCGGTCGAGCCGTAATCGGTCAGCAGACGAGGCTTTTCGGAATTGGCCGCGGGTCCAGGCGGACCGGCGGCCACTTTCATTTTGTGCGCCATGAAGTTCATCGACGAAGCAATCATCACGGTCAAAGCGGGCGACGGCGGAAACGGCTGCATGGCCTTCCGGCGGGAGAAGTTCGTCCCCAGGGGCGGCCCCAGCGGCGGCGATGGCGGCAGGGGCGGCGATGTGGTCATGGTCGCCAGTGACCATAACACCTTGCTGCACTTCCGTTTCAACCCGGAACACACCGCCCAGCGCGGCCGGCACGGCGAGGGCAGCAACTGCAGCGGCAAGGAAGGCGTCTCCATCGAACTGCCCGTCCCCGTCGGTACCGTGGTCAGCGACGCCGAAACCGGCGAAATCCTCCACGATTTCACCGCCAAAGGCGAGCGTTTCGTCGTCGCCCGTGGCGGACGCGGCGGCCGTGGCAACCAGCACTTCGCCACCTCCACCCATCAGGCCCCCACCGAACACGAACCCGGCCGGCCCGGTGAGCAAAAGCGCCTCCGCCTGGAGCTGAAACTGCTCGCCGACGTCGGGCTGGTCGGTTTCCCTAACGCCGGCAAGTCGACCCTCATCTCCCGTATCTCCGCCGCGAAGCCCAAAATCGCCGACTATCCCTTCACCACCCTCGTGCCCAACCTGGGCGTCGTCCAGGCAGGTGATCGGACCTTTGTCGTGGCCGACATTCCCGGTCTGATTGAAGGTGCCCACGAAGGCGCCGGTCTGGGCACCCAGTTCTTGCGGCACGTGGAGCGTACCAGGTTGCTCGTGCACCTGGTTGATGTATCTGATGTAACAGGACGTGATCCTGTGGAAGATTTCGAAGTGATCCGGCACGAACTAGCCAGTTTCAGCGAAGAAATGTCCCGGAAACCGATGTTCGTGGTGGCCTCCAAAGTCGACGCCGCTCAGGATCCGGAGCGGCTGGCATCGGTGCGCCGTCTCGCCGCCCAGCGCGGCCTTCCCTTCTTCGCCATCTCGTCGGTCACCGGCGAGGGCATCAACGAGCTGGTCTATGCCATGGCTGAAAAAATTAGTGAAAACGCGGCGGAGGCGGTCGATAAGAAAGACAAGGATACGGCCATACCATGACTGCCATACAATCCGCCATCGGTGGGATGAACCAGGCCGAAACACAGCTCAATACCACTGCAGTCCACATCGCCAACCTCGCGACGAACCCGCCTCAGGACTCCGTGGATCTCAGCACCGACATGGTCAACCTCCTCGAATCCAGCCTCAACTTCGCCGCCAGCGCCAGCGTGGTGCACGTCGCCGACCAGATGCAGCAAAGCACCCTAAGCATCCTCGCCTGACTGTGGGACAGCGCCATGCGCTGCCGCCGTAGTGGTCCTGACTGTGGGGCAGCGCCATGCGCTGCCGCTGTGGTGATCCTGACTGTGGGGCAGCGCCATGCGCTGCCGCCGTAGTGATATCGTAGGTCGGTGTGAAACCCACCAGCGGGCGCCTCGTCTCCCTCGATGCATTTCGCGGCGCCACCATGGCCCTCATGGTGCTGGTCAACACCCCCGGCGACGGCAATCACGTCTACGCTCCCCTCGAGCATAGCGAATGGAACGGCTGGACGCCCACCGACGTGGTCTTCCCATCCTTCCTCTGGATCGTCGGCGTCGCCATCACCTTGTCTCTGGCGCGGCGTCTCGAAGCGGGCGTGTCACGCGGCCGTCTGCTGGCGCGGGCATCGCGGCGCGCGCTCATCCTCTATGTGCTCGGCCTGGTCGTCTACGCGTGGCCCGCCTTCGACTTGTCCACCCAGCGCCTTCTCGGCGTTCTGCAGCGGATCGCCATCTGTTACCTGATCGCCGTGGCCATTTGCCTGACCACCGGCGTGCGCGGCCAGCTCATCTGCATCGGTTCACTGCTGGCCGGCTACTGGCTCATGATGACGCTCATCCCCGTCCCGGGCTACGGGCCCGGTCATCTTGATGTAGATGGCAATCTGGCCCATTACGTCGATCGCGTGGTTCTGGGCGCCCACAACTACCGCTGGACGAAGACCTGGGACCCGGAGGGAATCGTCAGCACTCTGCCGGCGATAGCCAGCACTCTGCTCGGGGTCATGGCCGGGCGCCTGCTCCGCCTGCGGCGCACCCTTGCCGAGCGCACCACCTGGCTGTTCATCGCGGGAAGCCTGTTGCTGGCCGCGGGGTTGGTCTGCAACATCTGGCTCCCCATCAACAAAAAGCTGTGGACCACTTCGTTCACGCTGTTCATGGCCGGTCTGGACTTCCAGATCTTCGCCATCTTCCTGTGGCTGGTGGATGGCATGGGCTACAAGCGCGTGGTGAAGCCGCTGGTGATCCTCGGCATGAACGCGATCGCCGTGTACATGGCCTCCGAGCTGTTCGACGAAGCGCTGAGCGCCGTGCACTGGGCATCGGGCGGCCAGGCCATCACGCTGCGCGAGTGGATCTACAACAGCCTGTTCGCGCCGCTGGCCTCGCCGGTGAACGCTTCGTTGCTGTTCGCCATCGCCTACACGTTGCTCATGTATTTGCTGGCCTATGGGCTGTACCGGCGAGGCTGGTTCTGGCGGGCATGACCGCCGTAAGGTGATAGCATATATGCTATCATTGGGAAGTGGCGGCACAGAGGGTCGTGATCGACACGAATGTGCTTACGGGCGCGTTGCTGCGAGGGCCAGGGCAGAATCGGGCTGTGCTCCGGGCCTGCTTTGAGGACCGCCTTCGGCCATTGCTCGGCCAGGCGCTGTTTCTGGAATATGAAGATGTGCTTGGACGCGAAGAGCTGTTTCGAAAGTCGCCGCTTTCCACTCCGGAGCGCCAGCGCTTGTTCGAGGCATTCCTCAGCGTCTGCGAATGGGCGCAGATTTACTTTCTGTGGCGGCCCAATCTGCGCGACGAAGGCGACAACCATCTGGTCGAACTGGCTGTCGCTGGAGGAGCCCAGGTGATCGTTACTAACAATATCGCGGATTTTCGCGCATCGGAGCTGAGGTTCCCGGATATCCAGATCCTTCGGCCGGAGGCCCTGCTCAAGGAGTTGGCATGAGTACGCTGACCATTCGTATTCCCGAAGACAAGCACGCCAGGCTGCGTAACCTGGCAAGGGCGAAAGGCGTGAGCATCAACCGCCTGATCGATGAGCTGGCCACCGTTGCCCTGGCCGGATACGACAGCGAGGTCCGTTTCAAAGCCATGGCCGCGCGCGGTTCGCGGCGGGCCGGCATTGCTCTGCTGGACAAGCTCGACCGCGGCTTCGCGGCCCGCGCCTCACGGGCACGAGCCGCGAACGAGCGAAACTAGCTTCCTTACAGGCCCTTCTTCGCGAGGAAAGAGACCAGATCCACCACGCGCATCGAATAGCCCCACTCGTTGTCGTACCAGGCCAGAACCTTCAGCAGGTTGCCGTCCAGCACCTTGGTCATCTGCGAATCCACGATAGAGCTGTTCGGATTATGCAGCATGTCGGTCGAAACAACCGGATCTTCGGTGTACCCGAGTATCCCCTTCAGCGGGCCTTCCGCCGCGGCCTTCAGCGCGGCATTGACTTCTTCCGTGGTGGCGTTCTTCTTCAAGATGCAAACGAAGTCCACCGCGGAAACATCGGGCGTGGGCACCCGCATGGAGTAGCCGTCCAGCTTGCCCTTTAACTCCGGCATCACCAGGCCGATCGCCTTGGCCGCGCCGGTGCTGGTGGGGATCATGTTCAACGCCGCCGCGCGGGCGCGCCGCAGATCCTTGTGCGGGAAATCGAGCACGTTCTGATCGTTGGTGTAGCTGTGGATGGTGGTCATCGAGCCCTTCTCGATGCCGAACACCTCATGCAGCACCTTCACCACCGGCGCCAGACAATTGGTGGTGCACGACGCGTTGGAGACGATGTTGTGCTTTGCCGGATCGTACGCCCCGTCGTTGACGCCCAGCACGATGGTGACGTCTTCGTGCGTGGCCGGCGCGGAGATGATCACCTTCTTCACCGAACCCTTCAGGTGTTTGGCGGCCTGCGTGGCGTCGGTGAACCTGCCGGTGGATTCGATCACCACCTGGACGCCGAGCGAGCTCCAATCGATCTCCGCGGGGTCCTTGATCGCGAAAATCTTGATGTGTTTCCCATCGACAACCAGCGTGTCGCCGTCCACCTTCACGCCTTCATGCAAAGGGCCGAGGATGGAGTCGTATTTGAGCAGATGCGCGAGCGTTTTCGTATCGGTAAGGTCGTTGGCGGCGACAAATTCGATGTTCGGATTATGAAGACCGGCGCGCACGACGTTCCGACCGATACGGCCGAAACCGTTGATTCCAACTTTGATTGCCATATGATTTTATTCTATCAGCGCGGGTTTGGAGCCGTCGTGCCGCCCAGGTCGGCGTACGCTTCCTTCACCCGGATAACTTTCGAGTTGGCGAAGGTCACGAAGGTGATCTTGCCGGGCGCTTCGCCGTACACCCAATCCTCGGTCTCAAGGCCGTCGCTGTCGGTCTCCCGCGACTTCAAGCGCGGCCGGCCCATCGCCAGCAGCACCGCGTCGCGGCTCATGCCCACGATCACGCGATTGTCCCTCACCGCCTGCTTCTGCTCGGGCGGCAGCGTGTCGATCAGGTTCTGGGTAACCGAGGTCTTGTCGAAATCGAGAACGGTGGCCAGCATCTTCTTGACGTCGTCGGTCCGCAGCGGCGGCAGCGGCTGGTGGAACAGAAGCGCGATGTAAGTGCCGCCGGGCGCGTTGGCGTCCGAATTCCCAATCGGCGTGTTGTTGGAGCCCATGCCGATCTGGACATGACTTTTCCAACTTGCCTTGTGGCCGCCGTTGATCTCGAGCACGATCTTGTCGCTGTCAAAGGTGACCCGGGTGATCTGGATCACGTCGCCGACGCGCGCCGCCGGACCCACTTCGCCCTTGGCCAGTTCGGCCCACTTCGTCTTGTCCCACTGCCCCGTGCTCTCCAGTGGCAGTTCGTGTGACGTGCGCGGCAGCGTCACCTTCGCCTTGGCATACTCGGCATCGAGCCCGCGCAGGATCTCCACGCGATCCTCATCGCTGATCCTCTTCTCCGATGCGCCGGCGGGCAGCCACGGCACGCAGGCCAGCGTCGCGCACGCGATAAACACCCGCCGGACCTTCATGGAGCAGGCTCCTCCGCGCGAGTGCGAATGAGGAAAGGACGCTGCGTGCAAAAAGGCGCCTTCCACAAATAGAATGCGAGGATCATTACCACGATCGTTGTGAGCACGCCGCCTTCCGGCCCGTACTCAGCCCCACTCCAGAGCCAGCCTGCATTCCATCTTAGCGTGTAAGGAACGCCAATCCCCGCCTCGAAAATGCCGCTGAGGTTGGCGCCGAGCAGCGGCAAAGCCAGGTTCCACCCATAGTGCAGACCGATGGGCAGCCAGAGGTCCCCGCTGCGCAGAAAGGCGAAGCCCAGCAGCACGCCCCACAGAAACGTGTTGACGAATCCAAGAGGGTTGATGCCAGGGTTCAGCCCATGCATCAGACTGAACAGCAGACTCACGGGAAGTATGGTGGCGAAGATTCCGGTTTCCGTGAGCAGCACTTGGAAGGCGTAGCCGCGGAACATGATCTCTTCGCCCATTGCGCCAAACAACAGCACCACGGCGACGAAGATGACCGAACGCCAGTTTCCCAGCGAAGGCGCGCGCTCGAACGAGGCCATCCGCAACAGCACCGCCGGAACAGTCACCAGCAGGCCGCCGGCGATTCCTCCCAGAAACCCCAGCGCGAGATTCCGCTGCGAAGCGCGATTCCAGCCGAGCCCGATGTCCTCAATGCGGGCGCGCTCGTAAATGCGCAGCGAGATGGTGGTCGCGATAGCCGCCGCGGCGAAGTTCGCCAGAGCGGCGTTCACCAGGCCCTTATCGCCCGTGGTGACGCGGATGATGGTTGAGGCGACGATCAGCGCGATCAGCGTGATGACCACGAAGACGCCGATCCGCAGCAGGAAGCCGTAGCGCGCGCGTGGCGGCGGCGAGTCCGCGATCATCCTTCAAGTATAAGGAGGCGGCCAGGGACATGCGGCGCCAGCCGCGTACTCGTAAGCGCTCCACAAACGCGCCTGGCGCCGCGTGTCCAGGCCGTTATCCCATCACCACCACAACCTGGTTCACGGAACCGGCGGGTTGTGCCGGAATGGACCCGTCCACCGCTTGCCCATTCAAAGTCACCGATTCCACACCCTTCTGCACGCCGCGCGGGTTTTGCACGATCACGTGGAACGTCGCACCCCGCCACTGGCGAGTGACCTGGTATTCCTTCCACCCGGCCGGGATGCACGGATCGGCAATCAGCCCGTCGAACGTCAGCCGGACGCCCAGAATCCAGCGCGTCGCGGCGGTGTAGTTCCAGCCCGCGCTGCCGGTGAGCCATGGATGGCGCGCGCGGCCGAACGCCGTGTGGTCGCGGCCCATCACGAACTGGCAATAGGAATACGGCTCGGCCTCGCGAATCTCGATCATGTCGTTCTGGTTCGAAGGGAGCAGTGCGTCGTAGAACTTCATGGCGCGGTCCCCACGGCCCAGCTTGCATTCGGCGATCACCGCCCACGGATTCGGATGGCTGAATATCGCCGCGTTTTCCTTGATGCCTTTGTATACGCGCGTGACGAAGCCGATGTCGTCATCCGGCTTCGAAAACGCCGGCCACAACAAATGGATGCCGTACTTCGAATAGAGGTGCCGGTCCACCGCGTCCATGCACGAGCGGCCGCGCTCCGGCGAAGCGGCGTCGGACACCACCGCCCAGGTGTTGCTTTCGATGAACACTTTGCCTTCTTCGTTGGCGCGCGTGCCGATGCGGACTCCCTTCGCGGTGATGCCGCGAATGTACCACTCGCCGTCCCATAGCTCTCGTTCGCAGGCCGCCCGAATCTTGTCCGCCAGCGCCCTGTACTGCTTTGCGTCGCCCGTCCGCCCCAGAAACTCCGCCGCTTCGATAAACGCGCGCACGGCCCAGTGGTGCAGAAACGACACCATGGCGCTTTCGCCGCCGCCCAGATTGAGGCAGTCGTTCCAATCGGCCCGAAGGCCTTTGCAGATGCCGGTCTGGCCAATCTGTTCGGCGGAGAAATCCAGCGCGCGCTTGAGGTGCTCGTAGACCGTGGCCTCGCCTTCGTCGGCGAACGGCGCCACCTCCTCGAACAACGCCGCGTCACCCGTCTCTTTCACGTATTCGCAAATGGAAACCACCAGCCAGAGCGCATCATCCGAGCACACGTCATCCAGGCCGTGAATGATACTTTTGCGGTCGGTCGTGGGCGTGACGGTGGGCGACTTGAACTTGGGCGCGTTCTGCTTTTCCGGGTCAAACCAGTCCGGATCGAACAGGTGTAATCCGTAACCCTGACTTACCTGACCCCGGAGTAACTCAATGATGCGCTCGCGGCACTTACTGGGATTCGTGTGGACGACGCTCATTATGTCCTGCGAAGTGTCCCGATAGCCAAGGCCCGTCCGGCCGCCCACTTCGATGAACGAGGCGAAGCGTGACCACACCACGCACGTCTCCGCCTGATAGAGCGTCCACGTGTTCACCATGGTGTCGAGGCCCGGGTTTGGCGTAGCGCACTGGAACGCCGCGGTCTTCCGCTCCCAGTACCGGCGCAGTTCCACGAAAGCTTCATCCACCGCGCCCGGCGCGGAGTACTTCCGCCGGATCTGCTGGCCCTTCGCGCGCGGGCCAACGCCCAGCATGAAAATCAGACGCGCTTCTCCGCCGGGATCGATGGTCACACGCTTGTGCAGCGCGCCGCAGTGGTTACCGCCCAGTTCCGAACTGCCGCTGCAGTGCCCCTGCTCCACCGCCAGCGGATTGGTCTCCGTACGGTAATTGCCCAGAAATTTGTCGCGCACGCAGTCGAAGCTGTCGGGATCGACGCTGGCGGTGAAGTAGTGAAAGGTCCACGGCTCGTAGAAGAAGTCGTATTCGATAACGCCGTCCTGGTAACTCGACCCGGCGGCGTACAGGCTCATCTGCAAGTTCTGGTTGTCGATCTCGATGTGGTGGAAGGAGAACTCGGTGTAAGAGAAAACGCCCAGGGTGCGTGTTGTCGAGCCGTTGTTGCGAATGCGCACGTCCCACAGCTCCACGTCGTCGTCCAGTGGGATGAACATGGTTTGTTCGGCGTGGAGCTGTTGATAGTCGCAGGTAGAACTTCGAGTAAGACAAGCCGTGCCGGCACTGGTAACTGGCCGTGGCCAGATCCTTGCCCACGGGCTGCCAGGAGATGGACCAATACTCGCCCGTCTCCTCGTCGCGCAGATAAACATAGTGTCCGGGACGGTCGAGCGGCACGCCATTCGGACGGAAGCGGGTAACGCGCTGATGCTCGGCGTGGCGGAAGAATGAGTAACCCCCGGCGTTGTGCGAAATCACCGTGCAGAGATCTTTCACGCCAAGATAGTTAGTCCATGAGACCGGCACGTCCGGACGCTCGATGACATACTCGCGATTGTCGTTATCAAAATAGCCGTAGCGCATAAGTCAACTCAAGCATGTGGGGCAGGGCCATGCCCTGCCTTGCGTCTTGTGGGGCGGGATTGTATCCCGCGCGCGGTTTGTAACCGCTCACGCAACCCCGCGGAGGCCGATTGAAAATCGGCCGCAGGGCACGGCCCTGCCCCACATCATATTCAGGCAGTTACAAACTGCCGCAGCCATGCAATCAACTCGCGGCCCTTCTCCATGGAATCCGCCTCCACCGCCAGGCGCAAAATCGGCTCGGTGCCGGAGAATCGCAGCAGCGCCCAGTTGTCGTTCTCCAGCAAAATCTTCGTGCCGTCCAGCTGTGAAACACCGATCACCGGATACGGGCCAATATGGCTGGAGGGCGCTTCCTTCATCCGCCGCGGCACGGCGATGCGCATCTCGGGCGTCGCCGGTATGCCCTCTTCCAGATCGTAGAGCCGGCCGGTAAGCGCGTACACGCGTTCCAGCAATTGGGAGATCCGCTGGCCGGTGCGCGCCAGCATCTCCACCACCAGCGCCGAGGCGAAGATGCCGTCCTTGCCCAGGATGTGCCCGCGGATGGTCAGCCCGCCGGACGATTCGCCGCCCAGCAGCGCGTTGTGCTCCAGCATGCCGGAGACGATGTGCTTGAAACCCACCGGCGTCTCGTAGCACTCCTCGCCCAGACGATGCGCCAGGCGGTCAAGCAGATGGCTCGTAGCCAGATTCCGCACCACCCCTCCGCGCTCTCCGCGCACCTCGTGCAGGTACCAATAGAGCAGCAGCAAGATGTCGTTGATGGAGATGTATTCGCCGCGCTCATCCACAAGGGCGATGCGGTCCGCGTCGCCGTCCATGGCCAGGCCGACGTCGTATTTAGACTCCTGCATCTGCGAGCTGAGCGTGCGCAGCGCTTCGAGATTCGGGGCAGGCGAACGGCCGCCAAACAAGGGATTGTGACGGTCGTGAATGAAGGTCACTCGGCAGCGCGCTTCGGTCAGCACCGTGCCCAGGGTGAGCTGGCCCACGCCGTACATGGGGTCCACGATGATCCGCAGCGCGGCCTTTCGGATGGCCTCCAGATCGATCAGCTTCTCCACGGCATCGACGTATTCGTTGGTGAAATCGCCATACTCGACGATGCCCGCTTCCAGCGCGATGTCCAGCTCCAGCTTGATGACGTCGTCCGGGGTCAGCGCGTTCGTCTCCGCCTCGATTTGCCGGGTTTCGTGATCCAGCAGCAGAGACCCATCGCCATGAAAAACTTTGAGCCCGTTCCACTCCGGCGGATTGTGGCTGGCGGTGAAGGCCAGCCCGTAGGCGGAGCCTTTCACCGCCGTCGCGTACGTGATAAGCGGCGTCGGCGCGTCCTCACTCAGCAAAATACTGGGGATGTTATTACCGGCGAACACTTCGACGGCAGCCTCGCCGGCCTGCTTCGAAAGAAAGCGCCGGTCGTAACCGACGATGACGCCGCGCCGCTCCTGCCCCTGGCGCGTGATCTCATTGGCCAGCGCCTGAGTCAGCCGGCGCACGTTATGCAGCGTGAAGCCCTCGCCGATGATGGCCCGCCATCCGCCCGTGCCGAACGTCACCACGTTGCGCTCTTCCTGGCGGCGCGGCCGGAACAGCCGCTTCTGCAGAATGAGACCGGCCTGCTCCAGATCCTCGGGCGTGTTGATTCCCTGCACTTCGTCCTCGTCGTAAATGCGATAGCTCTCCACGCGCAGGCCGGAGCGAATCAGCTCGTGCACGCAATCGGTGAGCCGATACTCGCCGTCGAGCGGCGATGGCGACAGGCTTCGCAGCGCGGAGAAAATCACCCGCGCGTCTACCGCGTATGCGCCCACGTTGAGCTCGCGGATCTCGCGCACTTCCGGCGTCGCGGCGGCTTGCTCGATAATGTCGATGATCTGGCCGCCCGCGTCGCGTATGATTCGCCCGTACGGCAACGGGCGATCCACGATGGCCGTGAGCAGGGTAAGGTGCGCCTTGCGGAGGCGATGACGGTTGAACAGCCCGCGAATGGAAGCCGGACGAAACAGCGGCGTGTCTCCATAGAGGATGAGCACGTTGCCATCGAAGCCGGCCAGAGATTCGGCGGCCTGCAGAACGGCGTGGCCGGTACCGAGTTCCTCACCCTGGGCGACGTAGTGGAACTTCGGTCCCAAATGCGCCTTCACTTCATCCTGGCGGTATCCCACCACAACATGGATGTCTTCCGGCTGGACTACCTGCAGCGCGTTTTCCAAAACGCATTCGAGAATGCTGCGGTCACCTAGTGTCTGCAATACCAAAGGATGGCCATCGGCGGTGATGGCTTCCCTGCCCGCCGCGAGGATGATTGCTTGTAGCGATGACGTCATGGGTATTTCAGTGGCGGGCGGGGCATGGCCCTGCCCCACGGCGCCAGAAGTGTGTGAGCAGGAACATAAATCTAAGCGGGGATCTGTTCCGCGGCCGCGGCCACGGGCACTTCCGCCCCGCCGCGAATGGGAATGAAACGCGCCATCAACAGTGATGGTATGGCCGAGATCAGCGCCCACAAAAAGAAGTTGCGGTATCCGATGCGCATCTGGATCAGCCCGCTGACCGCGCCAGGCACGATGAGCCCGAGATTCATCAGCGAATTCGCGAAAGCGTAGTGCGCGGTTTGATACCGGCCAGGCGCGATCTCCTGCATCATCAAAAGAATTACTCCCACGAAGCCGAACCCGTATCCAAACATCTCCACGCTCATCGCTCCCGTGATCAGCGCGGGGTTCACCGGCATCGCCGCGCTCAGATACAGATAAGCCAGCATGGGCAGGTTCAGAATGCAGATGAGCGGAAGCAGCGCGCGCTTCAAACCCAGCCACGAAGCGAAGTACCCTCCGCACACGCTGCCCAGGATGAAGGCGGCGCTTCCGAACGTGCCGTAGATGGTTCCGAACTGCTGCATGGAGAGGCCGAGGCCGCCCTTCAGCCGGTCTGCCTGCAGGAACAGCGGGCCGATTTTCGCCACCTGCCCTTCTCCGGCGCGATAGAGAAAAATGAAGATCAGCAGCAGGAAGATGCTGCGTTTGCGGAAAGAAACTTACCACCACATCTTTGAAAGTGGCGGCCATTTCCTGAAAGCTACCGGCATGCCGGTCGTCCCCGCCAGGCGGCAGCATGCGCGCATGATACAGGCTCAGCGCCACCAGCAGCACGCCGAGGCCGGCGAAGATGGCCATCCATGCATGCACCATGGGCATGGAGACGTGAGCGCGCAGGAACCTCTCCTGCAACGCGCCGGCCAGGAAAATCAGCCCGCCCAGCGAAAATACCCGCGCCACGTTGTAGAAGCCGCCCTGCCATCCCGCGTACGCCGCCTGTTCCTTCGGCGAAAGGCTGGCGATGTAAAGGCCGTCCGCGGCGATGTCATGCGTGGAAGAACAAAAGGCAATTAAAAAGAAAATAGCGATGGAATACCGGAAATACCCTTCCAGCGGAAGACAGAGCGCCAATAGGACCAGACTGAGCCCGCCCGCGAACTGAAACAGCACCACGAAAAACTTCTTCGTCTTGTACATTTCCAGCAGCGGGCTCCACAACGGCTTCAGCGTCCACAGCCAGCCCAGCAGACTGATTACCAGCGTGTTCACGGCGTTGCTCACGCCCATACGCTCGTAAAACGTAAGCGCCATCAGATTTACGGCATAGAACGGCAGCCCCTCGGCGAAGTAGAGGGTCGCGACCCACGATGCCGGATGTCTGCGCGCGGGCTGCATTCAGGCTTTCCACCTCCCCAGACGTCCGGCGACGTCGGCGCGGAATTCGTCGATGAAGCGAAGTACGTAATCCGCGGGTGAGAGAGTCAGGTCGGAGACCAGCGGCGTCAGGTCCATGGCGAACGTCAGAGCGGATTCGATGTCGGTGGCGTGTGAGCTGGCGTAGGTGGCGTTGGCCAGGCGGCGCCCCGCGGTGGCCAGGTCGTAGCGCTTTCCGCCGCTGATTTGCGAATCGAAGACGCCCACCAGCGCGGCCGCGAGGTTAGGGCGCTCGAAGACGGGCAGCGCGTGCTTGTGGGTGTCGGGCAGCCAGTCCAGATCCCTCCACACCTCGCACCCGTAGACTTTCTTCGGCCTTTGCGCGTAGGGCAACGAGCGCAGGGCAGCGAGGCTATGCAGGGCCACGCCGATATGCGTGTCGTGCTTGTCGGCCAGGTTGTGCAGGTAGACCACGTCCGGGTGGCAAGCGGCGAAGATAGCCAGCAACTCCTCGCGGACCGCGGCGTTCGTCTGGTCCTTTACGGCGGCGCTTGGGTAGCCGAGCTGAAGCTGGCATGAATACTCGCCCACATAGGCCGCCTTGCGCTGCTCCAGAACGCGGACCTTCTGCATTTCCTCGTCGCTATAGCCGGCGTAGATGCCGGCGCGCGGGCTGCCCGCCCCGTTGGTGACCACCACGCCGGTGAACCAGCGATCAGCGCGCCCGAAGCATTCGGCCACGCCGTGATACGCCATGATCTCGATGTCGTCCTGATGGGCGGCCACGCTCATGTGCGTGGTGCGCCGGAGGGCCGTGTCCACAGCCGCGCCGTCCGGCACGAAAACGTCGGAGTTTGGATTTCTCAGTTCCATAGGATCACCATAATGGACACGCGGCGACAGCCGCGTTCTCGAACTGACGCGCGGCGACAGCCGCGTTCCCGTCGAACGTCGCTGGAGCGCGGCTGCCGCCGCGTGTCCGGATCACCGCCGTTCCTCCAGAGCCGGAAGAGTTGCCGCCGCAGCCGCCTGGCCGTGCCGCTTGTCCTGCTCGCCAGGCAGGTGCAGGCGGATACCCGCGTGCTCGGGGAAATCGGCTCCCAGAACACGCCGCGCCTGCGCGAGAATCACGTCGCCGCCCTCGCCGGACGTGACCCGCCCCATCACCAGCACGTGGCGCAGATCGTAAAAATCCGCATAGTGCGCGATGGCGCAGCCGAAATACGCGCCGATGGTCTCGAAGACCTTATGGGCGCGCTCGTCGCCGGCGGCCAGCAATTCCTGGGCGTGCAGCAGGCGCTGCGCGAAGGGCATGTCGGAGGGAACCTCGATGCCCGCCAGCGGCAAGAGCCGCGCTACCGCCTGCTGCGAAAAATACTGCGCGCCCACTCCGCCATCGCGGGACCACTCGTCGCGAGGAGCGTCTTCGCGATAATCGACCGGCGCGAAGGCGAGTTCGTTGAGCCAGTCCGTGATAAAGCCTTCCGGCGTCACATAGCCGGCCGCCTGGCTGGTGCCCATCGAGACGCCCAGGACGGCGTTGTCGCGCAGCGCCATGGAGGCTCCCAGCGCGGCCACTTCGCCATCGTTCGCCACCAGAAACGGAACGTTGTTCCAGCGCTCGCGCAGCCGGTGAAAGATGGGCCGCACCTCGGATTCAAACTGTTCCGCCGAGACCCCTCGGAAGATGGAGGCGACACGCGGTTCGTTGTCGATGTAGACCCCGGCTGCACTGCCGCCGATGGCGTCCACTCGCGGCAGATGCGCGGCCGCGCGGCGAATCGAGTCGTCAATGCCGTCGAAGTGATGGCTCGGGTCGGTCTGAAAATAGGGGTCCCAGACCACCTCTTCGCTGAAGACGACGTGGCCATCCATCATGGCCACGCACTTGCGATCGCTGCCGCCGAGGTCGAAGCCGATGCGGCAGCCATCCAGATGACGGCCGAGGGGCGCGCCTTTTTCCGCGGCGCGCGGAGCATCTTCGATTGCGCACGATGCGATTGTGAATGGCGTCTTGTAGACGCGCTCGCCCATGAACTGCTCGTCGAACGCGCGCGCGCCCGCGGGCGCATAGACGCCGCGAAGATATTCGGCGATGCGCGGGTTCCCGGCCACCGTGATCTTGTGGCCGCCCTTCTGCCAAAGCAGAAACTTGAGAAGACGCTCCACGTAGCGATGGTTCAGTTCGATGCAATCGCCGGTGTGCGGCAGAGTGGCGGCCTCGAATACGGAAATGGCCCCGGCCCCGCGCTCGAGAGCGATGACGAGGGGCTGGCCACCGCTCTGTCGCACACGCCGCCGGTAGGTGCGATTCCACATCGCGGCGGGAACGAAACCGGGATCGAGAATCGGCGTGCTCATCATTATGTCTTGTGGGGCAGGGTTGTGCCCTGCCACCGCAACCCGCCCCAGCCAGGCGGGGCTGAAAGCCCCGGGCGGGGCATGGCCCTGCCCCACACCGGAAGATGGCGGCTTATTCGGCAAGGGTGCTCCATCCGCGCCGGGACAAATCGAAATAGATCACCGCCCCGGCAGCCAGGGCCACCGCAAGCATCCCCGCGCCCGCGGCGTATTCCATGAGCACCAGCTTGCCGACGCCAAACAGGAATCCATATATAAGGACCAGGCCGGCGATCCAGTCCGTCAGGTTGCGCCAGCCATCCTGGGACGGCTGCACATCCGGCGCCAGTTTCGCGATGGGTCGCCATCCGGACAGCGAAGGCCGGGTGCGCCGGTAGAAGCTGATAAGAACTTCCTTCGGCTCCGGCCCGGTGAGCAGGGTAACCACCACCCAGACCACCGTGGTGATGCTGACCGTAATAATCATGAGCCAGGCAAAATCGCGCGGGCGCCCAGTGTCCAGATGCCACACCGTCTGCAACGAAACGGACACCACCAGCGCGGCGATCATCGACGAAATTTCGCTCCACGCGTTGATGCGCCACCAGTACCAGCGCAGCAGCAGAACGAGTCCGGTCCCTGCGCCGGTGGCCAGCAGAAGCTTCCACATGCCGGCGATGGAATCGAGGTAGAACGTAACAACAGCCGAAATAATCGTCAGGAGGATCGTCGCAAGCTGCGAGATGCCGACGTAATGTTTGTCTGAAGCATCCGCGCGAATGAAGCGTTTATAGAAATCGTTCACCAGATAGCTGGCGCCCCAGTTCAATTGCGTGGCGATTGTGGACATGAAAGCGGCCATGAACGCCGCCACCATGAGGCCGCGCAAGGACGCGGGGAGGCACTGAATCATTACGCGTATGTATCCGGTCTCGGGGTCTTTGAGGCCCGGGAACATTACCAGCGAGGCCAGCGCAACCAGTATCCATGGCCATGGCCGCAGGGCGTAATGCGCGATGTTGAACCACAGCGTGGAAAGCAGGGAGTTGCGCTCGTCTTTCGCCGAGAACATGCGCTGCGCCACATAACCGCCGCCGCCGGGTTCCGCGCCCGGATACCAGGTGGCCCACCAGCTCATGCCGATGTACACCAGAAACGTGATGAGCGGCATCCATGTGGAATCCGTATCGGGGATGAAGGAGAGCACGGAGCCGTGTCCGCCGGCCAGCGCGCGCGCCTGGTCCACCGCCGCGAGTTTGGCTTTGAGCGCGCTCATTCCGCCGACCGCCTGCACGGCGAAAACAGCCAGCACGATGATCATGCCCATCTTCACCACGAACTGGAACAGATCCGTAACCAGCACGCCCCACAGGCCGGAGAGCGTGGAGATGAGCGAAGTGAAAGCGATGATCGCGATCACCAGCAGCAGCGCCTTTAGTTTCCCGACACCCAGCACCAGCATCAGGATCTTCACCATGGCCAGGTTCACCCAGCCAAGAATGATGCAGTTGATGGGGATGCCCAGATACAGCGCGCGAAACCCCCGCAGGAACGCCGCGGCCTTCCCGCTGTAGCGGATCTCGGCAAATTCGATGTCCGTCATCACGCCGGAACGCCGCCACAGGCGCGCGTAGAAGAACACGGTCATCATGCCGCTGGCCACCATGTTCCACCACAGCCAGTTGCCGGCGATGCCGCCCATGGCCACCAGGCCGGTGACCGCCAGTGGCGTGTCCGCGCCGAACGTGGTGGCCACCATGGAAGTGCCGGCCAGCCACCATGGGACATTCCGTCCGGAGAGAAAAAACTCCGAGAGATTCTTGCCCGCGCGCGCGCGGTAGTAAAGACTGATCGCCAGGTTGAAGAGGAAGTAGAGCCCGACAACGGCCCAGTCCGTGAAAGTCAGTTGCATGGATTTCGCCTTGCAGCGATGGTACCTGACAAACACGAGGGGTTGGGCGGGAGACGGGGTGACAGCCCTGTTATCGTGGGGTCTGTCGAGTACGCGGCTGGCGCCGCGTATCCTGTGGGCGCGCCCGTCACAACGTCTGCGTCACCTTTGTGAGCATACGCGGACGGTCCGGATTCAGTCCCTTGATGTCGGCCAGGTGCGCGGCCAGCAACTGCGCTGGCAAGGCGTAAGGAATGGGCGTAAACACATCGGCGGGCAGCCGGCTTCCGCCAAACATGGGATCGGGCAGCAGAATGACATTATCGCCCTGGCTGGCCGCATCGCGATTGCGCTCGTCGGTGATGAGCAGCGGACGCGCCTGAGCGCCGCGGAGCTTCTCCACCACTTCACTCATGCCCTGCCACGTTGGCCCGGGAGGCGCGAACGCGAACGCGGGAATGCCGCGCTCGGTGATGGCCACGGGACCGTGCAGGAAATCGGCGGAGGAGAAACTGCCGGTGACGATGTAGCAGGCCTCCATCAGTTTGAGCGCGAACTCGAGAGCGTTGCAGTAGTTGAATCCGCGGCCCACCACGATGGCCTTTTCGGCAAACGTGTAGGCTCGCGCGCGCTCGGCGATGTCCTGTTCACAGTCGAGCGCGGCCTGCGCCCAGGTGGGAATGCGCGAGATGTCGTCCAGCGAGAGCGGCGCGCCCAGACTCCAGGCGAGCAGGTACATCATGAGCAGTTGCGAAGTCCAGGTCTTGGTGGCCGCCACGCTGGTCTCGTCGCCCGCGTGCAGCAGGATTACGTGATCGGCCGTTTGCGAGAGCGGGCTCCCAATCACGTTGGTGATGCCCATGGTGGTGGCGCCGCACCGCCGGGCTTCTTCAACGGCAATATTAACGTCAGTGGATTCGCCCGATTGCGAAATGCCGACGAAGAGCACCTCGCGGAAATCGAGCTGGCCGCCGTAGAGAGTGAAAACCGACGGCGCCGACAGCGAGACCGGAATGGCGGTGGTGATCTCGATGAGATAACGGCCGAACTGCGCGGCGTTGTCGGACGTACCGCGCGCGGCCAGAACGATGAAACGCGGCCGGTGATGCTCGAAATGCGCCTGCAGGTCGCGAAACCGCTTTACTTCCGTGCTGAAGGCGTGATCGAGCGCGGCCGGTTGCTGCCGGATTTCGTCCAACATGAGCGACATAGCTAAGGTGGCCTCGCAGGGATAAGTCGCTTGCGAAAATGCGCGGCCCGGCACGTGTGTGATGCCGGGCCGCGTCCGAGAAACAACGTAACTAGAACACGTACTTCAAAGCAAGTTGCATGTTGCGGGCGCCAAGCGACGTGTTGACGACACCCGCCTGAGAGCTGCCATAGACGTCGACGGAGTAACCGGTCGCGTAGAGAATCGGAGTGTTCGAGACGTTGATCGCCTCGGCACGGAACTGGAGGTACTGGCCTTCCCGAATCGCGAAGTCCTTGTCGACGCTCATATCGACTGTCTTCAGACCGGGGCCTCTTTCCGTACTCACGCTGCAGTTGCCGAATTCACCGGCGGGCGGATTCGACATGTTGGACGTGCTGAACCACACATAGCCGCCGCCGTTCGCCGCGGGGTTCTCCGTATACGGAGTGGCCACCGAGGGCCCGTTGCAGTTGGGACGCGGTTGCGCCGACCCGGTGCTTGGGTCGCCGGCCCAATCCAGCATGGAGATCGGGAATCCGCCATGGAAGGTGTAAATGGCGTTGACGTTCCAGCCACCCAGAACGGCATTCAAGACGGGGCTGGCATTCGAGCCGAACTGGCGGCCCTTGCCGTACGGCAACTGGTACGTCACGTAGCCGTTGAAGACGTTGGTGACGTCGTGATCGCAGAGACCGTAATCGGCATTCATGTCGTACGCGTTCTGCTGGAAGTTGATATCGGCGCTGGCCTGGCTGGCCGTCGCGTCTCCGTAGCGCCCGTAATAACCGAAGTTATTCGTCAGGCATTTGGAGAACGTGTAGTTCGCCTGAGCCGACAGGCCCTGAGCGAGCCGCCTCTGCACGGTGAGCTGCAGAGCATCGTAGTTGGCGACGCCCCAGGTGGCGTTCAACCGCGTTTGCGCGCCAGACCGCTCGCTGGCGAGAACTGAATTCCCGGCCAGGTAGGGGCTTGGAGCGACGCTTCCGTCGGACTCGAGGACACCCTGCCCGGCGAAAATAATGGATGCCAGATGGTCGTTGTGCTGTCCAACGTACGCAGCCTGGAAAGTGGTTGCATTGCCGAGCTGCTGCTGAATAGAGAAGTTCCACTGAGTGGACACCGCGGGGCGGTAGTTCGGATCGGTCATGTGAATTGTCTCGCCGTCGAAACAAGCCGCGGCTGCAGACAGCACATTCTGGGTGGTGCAAATACCGCCGGTGCCCAGCCCGGCGAAGCCCTGATCGAGAGTGAGCTGGTTGGACGGGATGCCGTTGGTGCCGCTCCACTGGCCCGACAGGTCGATGTTCCAGGGAGCGTTCGTGGCCAGCCGGTTGTACTCTCCGGTGCCTTCCTGGAAGCTGGAGCGGCTGAACGCCGAGCGGACCACGGTGTTGGTCCAGGGATTCCAAGCCACGCCGACGCGTGGCAGGAAGTTGGCGATGCCGTTGTACTGGCTATAGAGGGCGTTGCTGGCGCCATTCTGTCCGGCCAGTTCGATGGCCCCCGTATACTCCTGGAAATTTGTTTCGCGGTCGTCGACTTCGTAAATCGGCGTGAAGAGCTGCCAGCGGAGACCAAGGTTCAGGGTCAGCTTGGGAGTAATCTTCCAGTCGTCCTGGAAGTAAGCGCCGATGGCGTCATTGCGCTGGCCTACCGTGCCGGAGTAACCCAGGCCGTAGCCCATGTAGGAAGGCAGCCCGAGCATGAAGTCGGTTTCCGCGTTGCCGGTGTACGTACCGTTGAATTCGAGATTTCCCGCCGCGCCATCGTTACTGGTGGAGGGAACATAATCGTTGCGGTAACGGATGAACTGGACGCCGAACTTCATGTTGTGCGCGCCGTGAGTCAGGCTCGCCGAATCTTCGTACTGGATGGCCGTCTGATGGAAGATTTCGGCCGAGTCCGTGGTGCCCAGCCCGCCAATCGCCGAACCGGAGAAGGTCAGAGCCGGGAGGAAGCTGGTGGGCTCGCCGGCAACCAGGGCGCCGTAGTCAGTGGAACCCGGGCTCTGGACATTGCCCTCCGCGGGGAAGTAATTCACACCCGCGCGAAACTCGTTGAGGAACGTCGGCGAGAACGTCTTGGTGTAGTTGATGACGCCGCTCCACAGCGGCAGGTTGTTGCCGCCGCTGCTGCTGTACAACACCGGCTGGCTGTTGATGAAATCCTGCACCTCGTTCTGCTGCGAGTAGCGCACCGAAACGGCGTCGTTTTCGGTGGGCCTCCAGTCGAGCTTGGCGTCGCCCTGGTCGTCATTGATGTAATCGTGCTCGGTATTCAATGCGTTGTTCACCAGGCCGTCGGCGCCCGCTTGCGGCAATATGTTCATGATCGCCAGAGCCGTCTTGCTCAGGCCGTTGATGCAGGGATCCACGCCCATCTTCTGGTTGGCGCCGCAAACCGCCGCATCGTTGAGATTCGACGGCATGTTCACGTCGGTCCCCGGATAGTGCAGCGTAGCGCCCAGATCCGTGAAGTCGCCGGTCCGTTCGGCGGCGGTGAAAGTGGTGATCGGGGTGGTGGTGTCCGGATGATCGAAGCGGGAACCCGTGTAGTCGACGAAGAAGAACAACTTGTTCTTAATGATGGGGCCGCCGAAGGTCCCGCCAAAGTCGTTCCAGCGGAGTGCCTGCGGGCTGCCGCTGACAGCGGGGTCCTGACTGAAGTTGCGCGACCACTCATTGGCGTTCATGACGTCGTTGCGCAAGAACTCGAAGGCATCGCCGTGGTAGGAGTTTGTCCCCGACTTGGTAACCACGCTGATGACGCCGCCCATGAACTGTCCATACTCGGCGGACGGATTGTTGGTGACCAGGTTGAACTCTTCGATGGCGTCCGGATTGGGCGCATAGGCCACATTGTTGTCGACGAATTCGGTGTTGTCCATGCCGTCGAGCAGGTAGTAATTGGCTTGCTCGCGGTTTCCGTTGATGTATGGCCGGCCCGAGTTGAAGGAGGTCTGGCCAGTGTTAAAGGCGGCCGGACTGGTGGTGATGGCGCCGGGTCCGAGCAGCGTCAACTGATTATAGTTGCGGGTTTCGAGCGGCAGATTAGCAATGGCCTCCGACTGCATCACCGTGCCGAGCGAGGTGGTCTCGGTCTGCAGGATGGGTGCCGCGCTGGTGACCTCCACGGTTTCGCTCACATTCCCAACCTTCAACTGGAAGTCGAGTTTGGCTACCTGATTGAGTACGAGTTCCACTTTCGGCTGCACCGAGGTCTCAAATCCCGTGTCGGCCACTCTTACTTCGTAGCGGCCCACGGGAAGTTGAGCAAGATTGTACGAGCCGGCACTGTCGGTGACGGTGGAGAAGGTGGTCCCACGATCCAGATCTTTGGCGGTGACGGCGGCGCCCCCAATCACTGCGCCGGTGGAGTCGGTGACGACGCCGGTTATGGACGCGGTAACCGCCTGCGCCCCGATCGGGATTGCCGAAACGAGGGCCACGAGCAGAAACAGCGCGAGAACCCAGACTGTCGAATAGCGCTTTAGTTGCATTAAAGCTCCTTTCAAATGCGATCACTTTCGGTTAGGAGCGCCCTGTCCTGCCGGTGCGTCGCCATGCGAGCCGACGCAAAACATCCGCGCGGGATTAACCTGAGCCGCCGGACCACCGACCGTAGTCCCCTGAGCGCTGTACAGGCAATCCTGTGCCGTTCAGGGATTCCTGTCCAGTTCAGAACCGTTGTCACCTGCGTTTGAAACATGTTCGTTACATAGGGCAGTGGATTGATTCCAAGGGATGTTTGGGGCAAAGTACGAGACGCCAGCCGGTTGAATTTTCTTTCGCAGTTTGCTCGCGCGAGGCTGCCCGTTTTCTGGAGGGGTCTCTTCTATAAGTCATAGATTCGTGGTGGTATAGATCCCGATGTGGACATCCGGGCGATGATCCTCTTATACTTGCAGACGTGAGCTGAGCGGGAGTAATTCAGTGGTAGAATGCCAGCTTCCCAAGCTGGACGTCACGGGTTCGAGTCCCGTCTCCCGCTCCATAAAATCAATGTCCGGACCGGACACGCTGGTAACGCTTCGTTCCTAAGACATAGGTAACACTTTTGGGCCGAAGGGGTTATCGAGGGGCTGCAAGGTTTTCTCCTCCAGATCGCCCTGGTTGGATAGTGGCTGGTGGCTGGGAGTAACGTTTATGCGGTTTAGCATCCTCCTGGTGGAGGACGCCGAGGCAGATGTCTGGCTCGTGCGCGAGGCCCTGGATCATTGTGGCCTGGAGTTTGACCTTGGGGTGCTGGACGACGGCGAGAAAGCCATCGACTTCGTTAACCGCGCGGATGGCGACGAAAGCGTTTCAATTCCCGATTTGGTTTTGCTCGACCTTAACCTGCCGAAGCGGAGCGGGTGGCAGGTTCTGGACCATTTGCGAAGTAGTTCCAAACTCGGGGATCTTCCGGTGGTCGTATTAACCTCGTCGGATTCGCCGAACGACAAGGCCGCGGCGGTCGAATTCAAGGCGACCGCCTATTTCAGAAAGGCTTCCAACCTCGACGACTTCATGAAGCTGGGCCTTCTGGTCCGAGAGCTTCTTCACGTTTATCCCCCGACGCCCGCGGAAGTGTGAAGCAAAACCTGGAGCCCTCCCCGGGAGTGGACTCCGCCCAAATACGTCCGCCATAGTTTTCGACAATGCGCTGACAGATGGCAAGACCGATACCGGTGCCGGGGTAGCTATTTCCGTGGAGCCTCTTGAAGATGCCAAACACGTGTTGCACGTATTCCGGCTTGATGCCGATTCCGTTGTCCTCGACCGAAAAAAGCCATTCCCCGGACCGACGCCTGGCGTTGACGAGAACCCGAGGGGCCTCGCTGCGGCGGTATTTGATGGCGTTGCTCACCAGGTTCTGAAAGAGCTGGATCAACCGGATCTCGTGCGCTTCTATTGTCGGCAGGCCATTCCAGGTGACGCTCGCCTTACTTTGTTCGACGGCGGCATATAGATTGAGCAGCACCTGGCGCATCACATCGGCGCACGATACCATGCCGGCAGGCCCTTCGCCGAAGGACCCGACCTGCGAATACGCGAGCAAGTCTTTCAAGAGAAGTTCCATCCGCTGCGCGCCATCGACGATAAAGCGGATGTATTGGCCGGCCTGTTCGTCCAGTTGCTCAGTGTACTTTCGTTGGAGCATCTGGCTGTAGAGGGCCACCAGCCGGAGAGGCTCCTGAAGATCGTGACTGGCGGCATAGGCGAACTGGTTCAGGTCGTCGTTGGATCGCCGGAGAGCTTCGTTGGACGCCACCAATTCCGTGGTCCGCTCGGCTACCCGGTGCTCGAGCCCGGTGTTCAGCTCACGAATTTCTTCATGCACCCGCTTCCGCTCGGTCACGTCCCGTATCGCGGACGTGAGCAGAAGTCCCTCGTCGGTTTGCAACGGGCTCAAGCTGACTTCGGCCGGAAACTCGCTTCCGTCTTTGCGGCGCGCCGGTAGTTCGACATGTGAGCCGGCGGGAGCCAGCAAGCTGTGCCACTCCGGCACCAATGCGCGGATGCTCTTGCCGATCAGTTCGCGCCGCGGGTGCCCGAACATGGCCTCGGCCTGGGAATTGACCAGGTTGATATGCCCTTCCCCGGAGCTGATGATCATTGCATCCGGCGCCGCTTCCAGCAGCGAGCGGAACCGTTCTTCCGCTTTCTTCAAAACTTCGGCCTGACTCCGCAGCAAGGCGGTGCTGCGCCTCAACTCCACGAACACGCTTACTTTGGACCGAAGGATTTCCGGGACAATCGGCTTGAACAGGAAATCAACCGCGCCCAGATGATAACCGCGGAACAGATGCTCGTCGCTCTTATAGGCGGTGAGAAACAGGATTGGCGTATGGCGCGAGCGCTTGCGGGAGCGGATCAGCTCAGCGGTTTGAAAACCGTCCATCTCCGGCATTTTCACGTCCAGAAGAATGGCGGCAAAATCATGCTCGAGCAGGTGCCGCAGCGCCTGGGTGCCCGATTGGGCCAGAACCAGTTCCTGATCCAGACCTTCCAGAGCGGCCTCAAGAGAGACAAGATTCTCCAACGAATCATCGACCAGGAGGATTCTTTCCCGATCATGCACCCGTTGTTCAGGAATTGCCGGGAGTTCCATTGGCACTGTGTCGATCGACATAGAAGTTCCTTACATCCGTGAAACAGCCGCCTGGGAGAAATCGTGTTGCTGGCTGTTGATCCATACCCTGAGGACCGAGAACAATTGCTCGAGGTCGACAGGCTTTGTAATGTAGTCGGACGCCCCCGCGTCGATGCACTTCGCGCGATCTCCCTTCATCGCCTTGGCGGTCAGAGCGACAATCGGAAGCGACCGGAACGCCGGGATTTGGCGAATTGCCTGAATGGTTTCGTAGCCATCCATTCCCGGCATCATGATGTCCATCAGCACCAGGTCAATGTCCGGCCGGACTTTCAATAACTCTATTCCCGCGCGGCCGTTTTCGGCATGCATCACATTCAGGTTGTGCTCCTCCAGCAGGCTGGTCAGAGCGAAGATGTTGCGGACATCGTCATCCACCACCAGCACGGTCTTCCCGGCGAGCGTTGGATCGGTCCTCCGGAGATGTTCAAGAACCCGCCCTTGCTCTTGCGTAAGATCGGCCTCCACGCGATGCAGGAGCAAAACGGTTTCATCGAGGAGATGTTCACGGGAACCGGCGCGCCTGACCACGCTGGCCCGCGCGATCCGCGGGAGATCGGACTCTTCCGCCTGAGACAAAGGACGGGTTACCATCACGATGATCGGCGGGACTTGCGGAGCGAGTTGATGTTGGATTTCTTCGATGAGCTGAAGGGGACCGATGTCGTCTATTTCCATGTAAACGACGATGGCGTCGAGATATTGTTGCTCCACCACAGCGAGGGCTTCGCCACCGGTTCGCGCAACGATGATATCAAGGTCCTGAGTGGCCAGGAACTCCGAAGCGGCCTGCCGCTCGCTTTCGCCGGAGGAGACTATCAACAACTTCTTCGAGCGAGCCTGGGTGGACTGCTCGATCAGGATGAAGGCGTCGGCCAGAGAGTCCTTGGCGACGGCTTTTTCCAGGTAGGTCATGGCGCCAAGGGCCAGACCGCGACGGCGGTCCTCATTGCCGGAGATGATGTGAACCGGGATGTGGCGCGTTGCCGGATCGTGCTTGAGCCGATCCAGAATGGTCCACCCCGCCGCGTCCGGAAGCGTGATATCCAAAGTGATCGCCCGGGGCCGGAACTCCCGGGCCAGCGATATGGCGCTTCCACCCCGCAAAGCAACCAGCGCCTTGAGATGGTGGTCATGGGCCATGTCCACCAGGATGCGCGCAAAGGTGATGTCATCTTCCACGATGAGCAGGACCGCGTCGCCCGGCTGCATCAGGTTGCGGTCGTCATCCAAAACCAATTCCTCAACCAATTCCTGATTCTCCAGGGGCGAGGCGAGAATCAGATCTACTTCGCCTTGCGGCTGGGCCGCGGCCTGCTCCAACATCACGGGAGTAATGATCAAGGCTTCGCTCTTCGGAGTCTGGGCCGGGGCGATGTAGGCTTGCGGCAGGTAAAGGGTAAACGTGCTGCCTACGCCAGGCGCACTCTGCAACCGTATCTCTCCTCCCAACAGCCGCGCCAGTTCGCGGCTAATCGAAAGACCAAGCCCGGTGCCACCGTACTTTCGGCTGGTGGTGCCATCAGCCTGTTGGAATGCTTCGAAGATGATCCGCTGCTTGTCGCCCTGTATTCCGATACCGGTATCGACCACCGTGAAGGCGATCACCGACTTGGCGCGCGACAAGATGGTGTGGCCGTTACTCCAGCCACCGGCGGCTTTGTCGATGGTGAGCCGCACCGAGCCGGCTTCGGTGAACTTGAGCGCATTCGACAGCAGGTTTTTCAACACCTGCTGCAGACGCTTGGCATCCGTGTGCATGATCTCGCCCGCCAGGGGGCCTCCCAGCTCGATGCCAAAATCCAATCCCTTTCCTTCCGCGACGTGCCGGAAGGTCCGGGAGCAATAATCCTGCAGTTCGGTGAACCGGACTCCACCGACATCGACGTCCATTTTGCCCGATTCGATCTTGCTGAGATCGAGGATGTCGCTGATGAGCGCCAGCAGGTCGGTTCCCGAGGTGTGAATGGTTTCGGCGAACTTTACTTGCTTGGCGGTGAGGTTACCGTCGGTGTTCTCCGAAAGCATGCGGGCGAGAATCAGCAGATTATTCAGCGGCGTACGCAGCTCATGACTCATGTTGGCCAGGAATTCGCTTTTGTATTTGGACGTCAAGGCGAGCTGTTCGGCCTTTTCCTCCAACGCCTGTTTGGCCTGTTCCACTTCCTGGTTCTTGGCCTCCACCTCCGTCTTCTGCTCCGCCAGCAGTTGCGCCTTCTCCTGCAACTCCGCGTTGGTGGTTTGCAATTGAAGCTGTTGGCTCTGCAACTCTTCCGCGAGCGCCTGGCTTTGCTTCAAGAGCTGCTCGGTGCGCATGGTGGCGGCGATGGTGTTTATTACGATGCCGATGGATTGCGTGAGCTGGTCGAGGAAGGCGAGGTGAACGTCGCTGAACAAACCGAAAGAAGCCAGCTCGATGGCCGCTTTGACGTCCCCTTCGAACAGAACGGGCAGCACCACGATGCTGAGCGGGGTTGCGTTGCCGAGACTGGAATTGATGCGTATATAATCGTTCGGGACGTTTTTCACCAGAATGCGCTCTTTCTCTTTGGCGCATTGCCCCACCAGCCCCTGGCCGATTTTGAATCCCTTGGGGACATCGTCGCGCCCGTCGATGGCGTATCCGGTTAACAGCGTCAGCATGGGAGTGTCGTCCACGGCGTCGGCCATGTAGAAGGTTCCGTGCTGCGCGCCGACGAGCGGCGTGAGTTCCGACAGAAGGAGCTGGGCCACCGCGAGCAAGTCGCGCTGCCCCTGCATCATGCCGGTGAACTTGGCAATGTTCGTTTTCAGCCAGTCCTGTTCGTTGTTCTTGCGGGTGGTGGCGGCGAGGTTCAGGATCATCTCGTTGATGTTATCTTTCAGGGCAGCTACTTCGCCCTGCGCTTCCACCGCTATCGAACGGGTCAGGTCGCCCTTGGTGACGGCCGTCGCCACTTCGGCGATCGCGCGGACCTGGTTGGTGAGATTTGCGGCGAGCTGGTTGACGTTCTCGGTCAAATCGCGCCAGATACCGGCGGCGCCGGGCACGCGGGCCTGGCCTCCCAGTTTGCCTTCGATACCGACCTCGCGCGCCACGGTGGTCACCTGATCGGCGAATGTAGCCAGCGTGTCGATCATTCCGTTAATCGTGTCGGCCAGCTCGGCGATTTCGCCCTTGGTATCGAGGAACAGTTTCCGTTTGAGGTCGCCATTCGCCACCGCGGTAACCACTTTGGCGATACCGCGAACCTGGGTGGTGAGATTCGCCGCCATGAAGTTCACGTTGTCGGTGAGATCCTTCCACGTTCCGGCGACGCCCTTCACCTCCGCCTGGCCGCCCAGTTTTCCGTCGGTGCCGACTTCGCGGGCCACGCGGGTCACTTCACTGGCGAACGAGTTCAACCGGTCCACCATGGTGTTGATGGTGTTTTTGAGTTCTAGAATTTCTCCCCGGACATCGACGGTGATCTTGCGCGAAAGATCTCCGTTGGCCACCGCGGTGGTCACCTGGGCAATATTTCGAACCTGTGCGGTCAGGTTGCCGGCCATCGAATTCACGCTGTCCGTCAGATCCTTCCAGGTGCCCGCCACGCCCGGCACATCCGCCTGGCCGCCGAGTTTTCCTTCGGTGCCGACTTCTCGGGCCACGCGCGTTACTTCCGAAGCGAACGAGCTGAGCTGGTCCACCATGGTGTTGATGGTGTTTTTCAACTCCAGGATTTCGCCGCGTACGTCCACGGTGATCTTGCGCGACAAATCTCCTCTGGCGACGGCGGTGGTGACTTCGGCGATGTTGCGAACCTGGTTGGTCAGGTTTCCGGCCATGAAGTTCACGTTATCCGTCAGATCTTTCCACGTGCCGGCCACGCCCTTCACGTCGGCCTGGCCGCCGAGTTTTCCCTCGGTGCCCACTTCGCGGGCCACGCGCGTCACTTCGGAGGCGAAAGAGCTGAGCTGATCCACCATGGTGTTGATGGTGTTTTTCAGCTCCAGAATTTCTCCGCGCGCGTCGACGGTGATCTTTGTAGTCAGATCCCCTCGCGCCACCGCGGTGGTAACGCCCGCGATGTTGCGAACCTGATTGGTGAGGTTACTGGCCATGTAGTTGACGCTGTCGGTGAGATCTTTCCACGTTCCGGCGATGCCGCGGACGTCGGCCTGGCCGCCAAGCTTACCTTCGGTGCCCACCTCGCGCGCCACGCGCGTCACCTCCGAGGCGAACGCATTGAGCTGATCCACCATGATGTTGATGGTGTTCTTCAGCTCGAGAATCTCGCCACGCGCGTCCACCGTAATCTTCGTCGACAAGTCGCCTTTGGCGACTCCGGTGATCACCTGCGCAATGTTACGGGTCTGCGAAGTCAGGTTTCCGGCCATGAAGTTCACGCTGTCCGTGAGATCCTTCCAGACGCCGCCGACGCCCTTCACCTCCGCCTGGCCGCCCAGCTTGCCTTCGGTGCCCACCTCACGGGCCACACGCGTCACCTCGGAGGCAAACGCGTTGAGCTGATCCACCATGGTGTTGATGGTGTTCTTCAGCTCGAGAATTTCCCCGCGCACATCCACGGTAATTTTTCGAGACAAATCGCCCTTGGCCACGGCAGTGGTGACCTCGGCAATGTTGCGGACCTGGCTGGTGAGGTTTCCGGCCATGAAGTTCACACTGTCGGTGAGATCCTTCCACGTGCCGGCGACGCCATGGACGTCCGCCTGGCCGCCCAGCTTTCCCTCGGTGCCCACTTCGCGGGCCACGCGCGTCACCTCGCTGGCGAACGCGTTGAGCTGATCGACCATGGTGTTGATGGTGTTTTTCAACTCCAGAATTTCCCCGCGCGCGTCCACTGTGATCTTGGTCGACAAATCGCCTTTCGCAACGGCGGTGGTGACCTGCGCGATATTGCGGACCTGGCTGGTAAGGTTTCCGGCCATGAAGTTCACGCTGTCCGTGAGATCCTTCCAGACGCCGCCGACTCCCTTTACTTCCGCCTGACCGCCCAGCTTGCCCTCGGTGCCCACTTCGCGCGCCACGCGCGTCACTTCCGACGCAAACGCGTTCAGCTGATCCACCATGGTATTGATGGTGATTTTCAGCTCCAGAATCTCGCCTCGCACATCGACGGTGATCTTACGGGAAAGGTCGCCGGTGGCGACGGCCGTGGTCACCTCGGCAATATTGCGGACCTGAGCGGTCAGGTTTCCGGCCATGGAGTTGACGCTGTCGGTGAGATCCTTCCACACTCCGCCCACGCCTTTTACCTGCGCCTGGCCGCCGAGCTTGCCGTCCGTACCCACTTCGCGGGCCACGCGCGTGACTTCGCTGGCGAAGGAATTGAGCTGGTCCACCATGGTGTTGATGGTGTTCTTCAATTCCAGAATTTCCCCGCGCACATCCACGGTGATCTTCGTGGAAAGGTCACCCTTGGCCACGGCGGTGGTAACGCCGGCGATGTTGCGGACCTGATTGGTGAGGTTGCCGGCCATGGAGTTCACCGAATCCGTGAGCTCTTTCCATACGCCGTCCACGCCCTTGACCTCGGCCTGCCCACCGAGCTTTCCCTCCGTACCCACTTCGCGAGCCACGCGGGTGACCTCGGAGGCGAAGGAGTTGAGCTGGTCGACCATGGTGTTGATGGTGTTCTTCAATTCCAGAATTTCGCCGCGGGCGTCGACGGTGATCTTTGTGGAAAGGTCGCCGCGCGCCACGGCGGTGGTCACGCCGGCGATGTTGCGCACCTGATTGGTCAGGTTGCCGGCCATGGAGTTCACGCTTTCGGTCAGATCCCGCCACGTGCCGGCGACGCCCTCCACCTTGGCCTGGCCGCCCAGTTTGCCTTCGGTGCCCACTTCACGGGCCACGCGGGTGACCTCGGAGGCGAACGAACTGAGCTGGTCCACCATGGTGTTGATGGTGTTCTTCAGTTCCAGAATTTCGCCGCGAACCGCCACGGTAATCTTGCGCGACAAATCGCCTCTGGCCACGGCCGTGGTTACTTCGGCGATGTTGCGCACCTGAGCGGTGAGATTCCCGGCCATGGAGTTCACCGAATCGGTAAGATCCTTCCAGGTGCCACCCACTCCGGGCACCTCGGCCTCGCCGCCGAGCAGCCCTTCGGTACCTACCTCGCGCGCCACGCGGGTCACCTCGGCGGCGAACGAGCTGAGCTGGTCCACCATGGTGTTGATGGTGTTCTTCAACTGCAAAATCTCACCGCGGGCATCCACGGTGATTCTCGTCGACAGATCGCCCTTGGCCACGGCGGTGGTGACTTCGGCGATATTACGAACCTGGTTAGTGAGATTACCGGCCATGGAATTTACCGAATCGGTGAGGTCCTTCCAAACGCCGGCCACCCCGCGCACTTCCGCCTGACCGCCCAGCTTGCCTTCGGTGCCCACTTCGCGGGCCACGCGCGTGACTTCGGCCGCGAAGGAACTGAGCTGGTCGACCATGGTGTTGATGGTGTTCTTGAGCTCGAGAATCTCGCCGCGCGCGTCCACGGTGATTCGGGTGGTCAGGTCGCCCTTGGCGACGGCGGTGGTTACGCCGGCGATGTTGCGAACCTGATTGGTCAGGTTGCTGGCCATGGAGTTCACGCTTTCCGTGAGGTCCTTCCAGGTGCCCGCCACCCCGGTTACCAGCGCCTGGCCGCCGAGCTTTCCCTCCGTTCCCACTTCGCGGGCCACGCGCGTGACTTCCGACGCGAACGAATTGAGCTGGTCAACCATGGTGTTGACTACCCGGGCCGTGTGCAGGAACTCGCCCCGCAGAGGACGGCCATCTACTTCCAGGGACATGGTTTGCGACAAATCGCCCTTGGCCACCGCGCCGATGACGCGGGCGACTTCCGTGGAGGGCTGCACCAGGTCGCCAATCAGGCTGTTGACGGATTCCACGCAATGAGACCACGCTCCGCTTGCCGACCCGAGGGAAGCCCGCTGCGAGATCTTGCCTTCCTTGCCCACCGCCCGGCTGATGCGGTCGAACTCACTGACCATTTGTTGGTTCAGGTCAAGGATTTCATTGAGGGTGTCGGCAATCTTGCCATCGATGCCCGTCTGGTCCACGGGCATGCGGATGGAAAAGTTCCCTTTCTTGAATGCCACCAGTGTCTTCAGCAGGATGCTGGGGTCGATTGCCTTCGCGTTGGACAGGGTTTCTTGTGCGGTGCTCATGCGGATTTAGTCTCCTGGTGAACCCAGGGTTATTCCTGGTGGATCTTAGAAGCCGTCCCGCGCAAAAACGTTACACAAAAGTTTCTTACCTGGTTACCTGGCCCGGGACTTTCGGCTGTCTGGTAAGAAGGACGAACGACGGCGCGCTGGCGGTTACGACGCGGTTGGGAGGATCCGAGGAAGGGCCCTGGCGGCCCTAAAGTTGCTTCCGAATCAGTATGGCAGATGAAATCAGACAGGTCGATTACCATTACACGATTGTCAATAGCAGCGCTGAGACCGCCGTCATCCTGGACGCTTTGAGCGGATCGGGGATTGGCCTGCTGGCCTTTTCGGCGTTCCCTCGCGACGACGGAACATCGCAACTCGATCTAATCCCGGAAGATAGCGAAGCCCTGGGGAGGGTGGCCGGCAAGATGGGGTTGAGCCTCAGCGAAAGAAAGGCAGGCTTTCTCATCTCCGGCGAGTACCGGGCCGGCGTCATGGTGGAAATGCTGCGCAGCCTCGCCGAAGCCCACGTAAATGTCACCTCGGTGCAAGCGGTTTCCGCCGGTTTCCACCGGTTCGGAGCGCTGCTTTGGGTCAGGCCGCGGGATGTGGGCAAAGCGGCCGCGGTCCTTGGAGTGCCGAGCGCCGAAAACGAAGCGCTGTCCGGCGTTGTCGATGAGAGCTCCGAGGAGTCGTTCCCCGCGAGCGACCCGCCATCCTGGGCCGCCTGACATGGCGGGAGAAGGAAAAGAGGCATCATTTCGGATCGAGGTGGACGGGCTGGGCGATGTAGCGGTACCCGAAAATCGTCTCTGGGGCGCGCAAACGCAGCGCTGTCTGCTGAACTTCCCGATTGGGGTGGCTCGATTCCGCTGGGGGCGGCCGGTAATCCGGGCGCTCGGCATGGTGAAGAAGTGCGCGGCGCTGGCCAATGCCGATCTCGGCCAACTCACGCGAGAGAAGGCGGGTCTAATCATCCAGGCGTCGCAGGAGGTAATTGAAGGCCGTTGGGACGGCGAATTTCCATTAGCGGTGTTTCAAACCGGGTCGGGCACTCAATCCAACATGAATGCCAACGAAGTGATCGCCAATCGCGCCATTCAACTGGCCGGCGGCGTGGTGGGCTCGAAGCGGCCGATCCACCCGAATGACGACGTGAATCGCAGCCAGTCTTCGAATGACGCGTTCCCATCGGTCATGCACATAGCGACGGTCGAGCAACTTCAGGACGTACTGATTCCCGCAGTGGAGGTGTTGCGGGACGCCCTTGCCGCCAAATCCCGTGATTATGCGGACATCGTCATGGTCGGGCGCACGCACTTGCAGGACGCCGTGCCTGTGACTCTCGGCCAGGTAGCATCGGGCTGGGCTGCTCAAGTGGATCAGGCCATCGGAGACATTGGCCGCGCTCTTCCCAGCCTCTACGAGATCGCCCTCGGTGGCACTGCGGTGGGCAACGGGCTGAACGCACCCGCGGACTTTGGTGAGACCGCCGCGCGGCACATCGCCCTGGAGACGGGCAGGCCCTTCGTTTCCGCCCGCAATAAGTTTGCGGCGATTTCGGCACACGATGCGATGGTGACGGCCAGCGGGGCGCTGCGCACACTGGCCGGCGCCCTGATGAAGATTGCCAACGACCTGCGGTGGTATTCTTCGGGTCCGCGCGCTGGAATCGGCGAGCTCTCCCTCCCTGAAAACGAAGCAGGCTCCTCGATCATGCCGGGCAAGGTGAACCCGACCCAGTGCGAAGCGGTAACGCAGGTGGCGGTGCACGTTTCCGGTAACGATCATGCGGTTGCGTTCGCGGGCTCACAAGGCAATTTTCAGCTCAACGCGTTCAAGCCGGTGATCCTTCACAATGTTCTCGAATCGATAGAATTGCTCGGCGAATCCTGCCGCTCCTTCGAGGAGCGTTGCATTCGGGGGTTCGAGCCCAGGTTAGGCACCATACGGGAACACCTGAACAGCTCCCTCATGCTGGTTACCGCGCTCAACCCGCACCTTGGCTATGACAAATCGCAGGAAATCTCCTTAACGGCCCTTCGCGAAAGCATCAGTTTGCGCGAGGCCGCCCTGAAGCTGGGGTATGCGACTGGGCAGCAGTTCGACCGATGGGTGAACCCGGAAGACATGACGAAGCCGGCGCGGTGAGCCGCAGTTCGGCGCTTCGAAACCGTGGGCGCGTTTGATCCATCTCATATAGTGGTTACCGCTCTCTCCAGAACGCACACCATATGAGATTGCCTTTGTTCCCCGAACGGCGCCGGGTAAGCGTCTGGCTGCTCGCGCTTTGTTTGCCCCTTGCCGCCGATGCCGGCGGCCTGCAGGTTCCAGGAGTTGCTAACTTACAGAAAGTAAATGACGAGGTTTATCGCGGCGCCCAACCGACGGACCTGGGATTTGCGAATCTGGCACAGCTCGGCATCAGGATCGTCGTCGATCTCCGCCCAAATGAAGAGCATTCTCAGGCGGATGAACAACGTCTGGTGGAGGCTGCCGGCATGCGTTATGTGAGTGTGCCAATGAAGGGAATGGCCACGCCCACCGACGAGCAGATTTCGAGAGTACTCGGGCTGCTCGACGACAGCTCGGCCGGCCCGGTGTTTGTACACTGCCAGCGCGGGGCCGACCGAACCGGCGCCGTGATCGCGTGCTACCGCGTTGGACACGACCACTGGCAAAATAAACAGGCGCTGGGTGAGGCGCGGTCGTATGGAATGAGCTGGTATCAGCATGCCTTGCAGCAGTACGTGCTGCACTACCAGCCACCTGCGAGCCCTGACGTGGCGGTTCACTCCGCTGGTTGACGAACCATCGCGGATGGTGGCCCATCGATTGCCAGCAGACTAGCGGAGGTGGTGAAATGCCGCTGGTCTACATTGTGCTCATGCTGATCGTGGTTGGAGTGCTTCTTTGGCTCATCAATACCTACATCCCGATGGCGAGCAGCATTAAGACGATTCTCAATATTGTCGTGGTGGTTTCGGTTTGCGTCTGGGTATTGAAGGCAACTGACCTCTGGACTCCACTGTTGAGATACAGATTCTGACCAATGTGTTTTTTCGTCAACTCGACATGCATCGCGTAAGAACTTCAGGGCCGTCTGGTCCCCGCTCCGTCACCGTCGCGGTTCGGTAAGCATCCTGCTGGTGGAGACCGAAGTGCACGAGCGTCACCGGAGGCACAATGCGCACGGGCACAATTGGATTGGTGATGATGATCCTCCTGACCGGCGCTCCGGCGTTCAGCGCGGACGAGGCAGACACGGCGCCGGGGACAGGTAAAACCGTCGAAGGCGCGGTGGGCCCCGCATCGGTTGCGCGAGCAGCAGGGGGAGCCGGCATCACACAAGCCATGGACACTCCCCGCGAATGGGGCCAGGGCGCGGCGGGCTTCGGCAGACGCTTTGGTTCCGGTTTCGCCGGCCATCTTGTGAAGGTGGGGATTCAGTACCCGGTGGCGCGCTTGATGCACGAGGAATTCGGTTACCGTCCGTCCGGCAAGCAAGGTTTTGGGCCAAGGTTGGCTTACGCACTGGAAGGCACCGTGATTACCCACAAAACGACAACCGGAAGGCCCACGGTATCCACCAGCGAACTCGCCGGCGCATTCGGGAGCGGGCTGATTTCACGCTTATGGCAGCCGGCCAGCCTGCGGACGGTTTCAGCGGGATTCCTCTCCGCGGGAATTGTACTCGGCGCGGATGCCAGTGGAAACGTGCTCAGGGAGTTCTGGCCGGAGATCCGTCACCCGCACCGGCACTCTGAAGCAGACCAGCCCGCGGGCAAGCCCGTCAGCCTTTCGCCGACGCCTCTTGCACTGCGTCCAGCACCGCTTCCCTGACCGCATCGCGGACTGCTTCCCTTACCACGTCTTCGACGTTTTCGGCGTCGAGCGTACTCGTACCCTCCAGCATGGGCGCGATCGCCGGCAGGTCTTTTGTCACCGCCCTGGCCACCTTTCTGGCCACCTTCGCCGCGGAAGGCGTTTGTTCCGATAGACTCCAGTCTTCGAGAAACGTTTTCACCACGCGCTCCACGATTGATGCGTCCTCGAAAACGACGCCAACCTCCCGGCGGCTGTCCAACTCCATCTCCCGGAGGCTCTGACTGCCGATGAAGGCCTGTTGGCGGTCGCGGATGATCATGCGCGCATGCAGGCGAACCGGCGACAGCTTGCGCGACGCCAGGGACGTTCCCTTTTCGGATACCTGACCGATCACCTTGATGTCCACGCCGGCGCGCGACCGCTCCTGGAGAAGGCGAAGCATTGGAGGATCGCTGATCTTCGGGTCGTAAATCAGGAGCTCGCTCTTGGCCCCCTTGATCAACGACGCAAGCTCGGCGCGCGCATTCGCGGGGCTGACGACAAAACTCGAGAGGCCCGGCTCATAGTGTTGGCGTTTCACGTCCGCTTCGAACAGCTTCAAGGCTTCCTGCACCAGTGGCTGATGCCTGGTTATGATTCCAAAGCTGCGGCTCCGATTGATGTCGTTATGCGTTAGGTTAAATGCGAGGACATAGAGCTCGCGGCGGTCGACGATCATCAACTTTGCGTGATAACGCTTGAAGTCGTCGGCGGTCCGGGCCACGGTAACGCCAGCCGCGAGCAGGCGCATCTCAAGCCCGCGGAGCTTTTCCTCTCCGGATCCGTTGAGGTGCGCGATGAGCGCGCGTACAGCCACGCCGCGGTTCACCGCGCTGGCCAGCGCCCGCTCGATGTCCCTTTGGTCGAAACGAAAGATCAGGATCTCGATGTTGTGCCGGGCGCTGTCGATGGCTTTCACCAGCGGCATAACGCCATCGTCGGGCTGTTGGAGAAGCCTCAGGCCATTTTGTTCCACGGTTCTATCTGGCATTGTTCGTGCCCTTTGCCAGCAGGTTGGCGCGGTGGAGGGGAGAAAAGATCAATATGTCATTGACGCGAAAGCTTTTTCTGCTGGTTCTGTTGGTTTTACCCGGAGGCGTGCTGGCGGCCACAGGTGGCAGCAAGGAGAGTAAAACGCACCCGGCAAAAGTAGATTCTACCGATGCACACGCGCCCATGCTGTGGCGCAGTCCGACGGACGTGGGAACTCGCGACCTGTTCTTTGGCCCCGGCGGAAAAGCGAACCAGCCGCACGGCGCCTTCACGTTTGCGAAGGAGGACCTGGCGGGAACGAATCCGAAGTTCAGCGTGCGGGATGGGGACGACGTCAAGTGGAAGGTGAAACTGGGTCCGGAGGCGCGGCCGGAAACGGCGGCGACGCGGCTGGTGTGGGCAGCCGGCTACTTCGCCGACGATGACTATTTCCTTGCGAACGCCCACGTCGATGAAATGCCCGCTCATCTCCATCGAGGGCAAAAGCTGGTGCGGGACGGCGCGGTCAGCAATGTGCGCGTGAAAAGGGAGCACGCAAAGAAGATCGGGACGTGGCGGTGGAAGGACGACCCCTTCACCGGCACGCGCGAGTTCAACGGGCTTCGGGTGATGATGGCGCTCATCAACAACTGGGACTTGAAGGATGAGAACAACGCGGTATACGAGGAAGACAACGGTGACCGGGTTTATCTCGTCAGCGACCTGGGAGCGAGCTTCGGGACGGCGGGCGCGGACTGCCCGGCCGCCAGGTCCAAGGGCAACCTCAATTCCTACGCCCACTCGAAATTCATCGCGAAGGTGACGCCGGAGTACGTGGACTTCAAGGAGCCGGCTCGCCCGGCCCTCATCTGGATTTTCAAGCCCGTGGACTTCTTCCAGCGCGTTGAACTGGGCTGGATTGGAAGGCGCATTCCTCGGGCGGACGCAAAATGGATGGGCGATCTGCTGGGCCAGCTTTCGCCCACGCAGGTTCATGACGCCTTCCGCGCCGCCGGTTACGCTCCCGATGAGGCCGACGGATTTGCCGCGGTAGTGGAGAGGCGAATCGCGGCGCTCCGCGCTCTGTGACACCCGGCCGCTTCAGGCTGGCGTCGCCTCACCGGCCGGTTCCTCCCGGAGGAACTGCAATTCATAGAGCTCGGAATACAGGCCGCCGGCGGCCATCAACTGCTCGTGCGTCCCGCGTTGGACGATTGCTCCGTTCTCGACCACGAAAATGATATCCGCCCGCCGGATGGTGGAAAGCCGATGGGCGATGACGATGGAGGACTGGCCTTCGATCAGGCGATCCAGCGCTTCAAAAACCAGCTTCTCGGATGCGGCATCCAGACCGGAACTGGGCTCATCGAGAATCAGAATGGGCGTGTTGCGAATGATCGCCCGGGCGATGGCGATGCGCTGGCGTTGACCGCCGGAGAGCGTAGCGCCGCGTTCCCCCAGGATGGTGTTGTAACCCTCCGGCATGCGTTCGATGAACTCCCGGGCATTGGCCATCTCGGCCGCCCTGATAATCTCCGATGGGCTGGCATCGGGCTTTCCATAGGCGATGTTGTTCCAGATGGTCCCATGGAACAGCAGAGTCTCCTGCAACACGAAGCTCATCTGCTGGCGTATTGATTTCTGCTGAAATCGCCTGATGTCCTGGCCGTCAATTCTGACAGCGCCGCTGACTGGATCGTAAAAGCGCGGGATCAGGCTGGCGATGGTGCTCTTGCCGGCGCCGGTGGGGCCGACCAGCGCAGCCACCTGCCCCGGTTCAATCCTGAAGCTCACGTCTTTCAGAACGGCGACTGCCGGGTCGTAGTGGAAGCAAACGTGGTCGAATTCAATGCGGCCCCGGAACTTCACGGCGCGCCGCGCGCCCGGCAAATCCCTCACTTCCGATTCCATTTCCAGCACCTCGCAGATGCGTTCGTAGCTGACCGCGGCCCGGGACCATGAATCGGTGAGCTTGGAGAGATCCTGCATCGGCTTGTACATTTTTCCGAGGTACCAGATGAAGGCGATCAAAGATCCCGTGGAGAGGGCGCCTGCCAGCACCATGCGCGCGCCAAACCACAACACCAGACTGGTGCCCACGGCCACGATAATCTCTACCAGCGGCGCCAGCCTCGCTTTCAGGCTTCTGGCCCGCAGCGTGATTTCGACGCTCTCCAGGCTTTCTTCTTCCAGGCGGCGCTGTTCGAAGTCCTCGCGCGCAAAGGCGCGGATCACGCGGATGGAGGAGAAGGACTCCTGAAAAATCGAGGCGATCTCCCCCTCTTTCTTGCGCACCGCGCGCGAAGCTTTCTTGATGCGCCGCGTGTAGGTGTAGACGACAGCAAACAGCGGCGGCGCCACCGAGAGAGCTATCAGGGTGAAGCGCCAGTTGACATAGAACATGACGCCCACCATGCCAAACAGGGTGACGATGTCGAGAACCGCGCCGAGAAGCCCGGAGGCGATAAAGCTTTGAATCGCGTCGATGTCGGTGGTGGCGCGGCTGATCAGGTCGCCGGTTTGCTTATGGTCGTGGTAGGCGAGCGAGAGTTTCTGAATGTGCGAGTAGAGCGTCCGCCGCAGGTCGTGCATGACCCATTGGCCGACGCTGGTGGTCAGGTATTTCTCCGCGTAGGAGCAGGCCGCGCCAATACAGGCAATGGCCAAGGCCGCTATGGCGGCCACCTTCAGAACTGCCAGGCTGCCGGGGCCAGCTACCGACAGGATGAATTGGTTCAGCCACCCGGCGGTGGGGCGAGGCTTCAGAACATTGTCCACCACCACCTTGAGCGGCCACGGCTCCAGCAGGTTGGCGATGCCTTCCCCAATCACCGCGACGGTGGCGCCGGTCAACTGCCAGAGATGGGGGCGCAGGACCTCAATGAGCCGGGATGAGCGAGCGCCAACGGTCGTTCTTACTTTCATTTGCCGTGGTCACTCATGCGGCTTCCATGCCAAACGTAACTTGCTGAGAATGAATTCCCTTCTTCGATGCCGCTGACGTCTTCGGGAAATTCTTACCTCGTCACCGTGAGAACTTCCACGGGCGAGATGTGGCAATCCAGGTGCACTGAGCATGGGATGGAAAAGGCCCTCTGGCCTCCGCTCCGTCACCGTCGCGGTTCAGTAACTGCTTGCAAACGGGCGCCGGTCAGACATGACCGGAGGGGATGGCTGGCCCGGTGGGCGGTGCTCGCTCTTTTGCCGCTTGCCTCGGGGCTCGCTGCGCCCCCGTCTCTCTCCGCCGCGAAATCGACGGATCGATCAGCAGATCCCATGAACCGCGATTCGCCGCAGAGTTCCGTCTTCTCGTTCATGGAGGCGTATCACGCCCGCGACTACGTGCGGGCCGCCAGGTATCTGGATCTGCGCAAACTTCCCCGGAACGAACGGACGCACGACGGCGCGGCCCTGGCACAACAATTGGGACAAATTCTGGACCGGGACTCGCAGTTCGAGGTTGCCAATCTCAGCCGGGACCCGGAAGGCAACCGCGCCGGTTCCTCTTCGACGGACCTTGAGCGCGTTGACACGTTCAACGTCGACGGCCGCACCTTCGACCTGGACGTTGAGCGCGTGGCATTACATTCCGGAATATCCATCTGGGTGTTCTCGCCCGCCAGCCTGGAAGGTGTCCCTGAACTTGCGCGGATGACCAGTGATTCTCCGATAGAACGGCACTTACCGGCGGTGCTGGTTACATGGAGCTTTCTCGATATGTCGCTATGGCGTTGGATCGCGCTGGTCCTGCTGGCAGCCCTGGTGATGGGGATGTCGAGATTGATTACTATCTTTGTGCTGCGGCTTCTGAAGCCTTTGCTGACACGAGTCATGCCACGCGGCAACTGGGCTTTGCTGGAAAGCCTGGTGGGGCCACTTCAGGTGATTTTCGCGTCGGCTGTTTGCCGGGCCGGCGTGGAATGGATTGAACCCTCAATGCGTGTCAGGCCGTTTCTCGAGCGCGGTCTGGCGCTGCTGTTCTTCCTGGGGCTGGCGTGGCTGTGCCTGCGAATCGTGGACCTGATTATCCTGCGCCTGGCTGGCATCCTGCAAACGAAACATCAGGCATTTTCTCATTCGGTGTTGCCGCTGGCTTCGCGCGTGGTGAAAATAACCATCCTGCTGCTGGTGATTGCGGCGGTACTGAGCAACTGGGGTTACAACACCAACACCATTGTGGCCGGCCTCGGCGTTGGCGGCATCGCGATCGCTCTTGCGGCGCAAAAGACCATCGAAAACTTTTTCGGGGGAGTAGCGGTGGTGAGCGACCGCCCCGTCGCCGTCGGCGATTTCTGCAAATTCGGAGATCGCACGGGTACGGTGGAAGACATTGGCCTGCGATCGACGCGCATCCGCACGGTGGACCGAACGCTGGTGACCGTTCCCAACGGCCAATTCTCGGGAATGACCCTGGAGAACTTCGACCGCCGCGACAAGATGCTCTTCCATCTCACGCTCAATCTGCGCCGGGATACCAAGCCCGCGCAGGTGCGCGCTTTGCTGGCATCCATCACGGGCATCCTGACCGGCCACCCGAAGCTTGAAACCGGCCCGATTCCAGTGCGCTTCGTGGGCGTGGGCACTTATTCTCTGGACGTGGAGATCTTTACCTACGTGCTGACGCGAAACGGCGACGAGTTCATGCAGATCCAGCAGGACCTGTATCTGTGGATACTGGACGCCGTGGAAGCCGCCGGGACCGCACTGGCCCTGCCTACGCAGGCGAGTATCAGCTATTCGGACGAGGGCGCTTCGCCGCCGAACGGCGCCGCGCAGCCCAAGGGAGCAATGCTCGCGGGGCGCCACTGACACGTCGCGATTACCGGCCCTTCTGATGTCCCTTCTGCTTGTGCTCTTTTAATACGGTACGGGCCGCCACTTCCGCCGCGCGGTCTTCGTAGCGGCCGCTTTTCTCGGCGCTTTCCTTGATGTGCTCATACTGGCGTTGTTCCTTTTGGCTTACGCCTTTAAGATGTTGTCTGCCAGGCATTCCATACGCTCCTGCCGCTTTCCATATGCAACTCACTAACCGAACCAGCAGGGCAACGGGGGAGGCTATAGTCAGCTAAGATACAAGTCTATGCGGACCAAGAGCGCGCCGGCCCGAGTACTTGTTGTCGACGACGACCAGGAGGAGAGGCTTGACGTAACCAGGATGGTGGAGGCCCTGGGTTACATTGCGGAGAGCGCGGCGAACGGAGAAGAGGCCCTGGAAAAGCTGGGGGCGTCACCCATCGATGCCATTGTCACCGATCTGATGATGCCGCGGATGGACGGCATGGCGCTGCTGCGCACCCTGCAGGAGCGCGGAGACCAGACGCCGGCCGTGGTTCTTACCGGTTTCGGCAGCATTCGCGAAGCGATGGCTATCGTTCACGATCTTCATGCATTCTGGTTTCTGGAGAAGCCCGCGCAACAAGTGGTGCTGGGCCCCTTGCTGGAGCGCGCGGTGGGTCACCGGAGGCTGCTGGCGGAGGCGGAGAACCTGGGGCGCCAACTGAGCCGGCAGGGACTGCTCGCGGATCTGATTGGGACGTCGGAACCAATGCGCCGCGTGTTTTCGACGATTCAGCAGGTGGCTCCCACTTCCGTTTCCGTGCTCATCACCGGCGAAAGCGGCACTGGCAAGGAACGGGTGGCAGCGGCGATCCACAGGCTCAGCCCGAGGGCGGCAAGGCCGTTCGTAGCGGTGAATTGCGCGGGCTTCCCGGAGAGTTTGATCGAGAGCGAGCTGTTCGGGCATGAAAAAGGCGCCTTTACGGGCGCGGAGGCGCGCCGGGCGGGATGCTTTGAACTCGCCGACCGGGGCACGCTTTTTCTTGATGAGATCGCGGAGATGCCCATGCAGATGCAGGCCAAGCTGCTGCGCGTTCTGGAGGACTCAAAGGTGCGCCGGCTGGGCGGACAAAGTGAAATCTCCGTGGATGTGCGCGTTCTGGCTGCCACCAATCGCCCGGTAAAGGAAACCATCCGGGAGAAGCTTCTGCGTGAGGATCTGTATTACCGGCTGAACGTGGTCCACGTCGAGCTGCCTCCCCTGCGGCATCGCAAGGAAGACATCCCGCCACTGGCCGAGGCTTTGATTCGGGTACTCAACGAGAGAAACGACTGCCGGGCAACCGGCCTTGATCCGCAGACGCTGGTGGCGCTGATGGAGCATGCCTGGCCGGGCAATGTGCGGGAGTTGAGAAATGTTCTGGAGCGGGCGGTTATCGTCGCCGGGAAAGGCGCGATCCTGCCCGAACATCTGCCACCGAGTTTGTCCGCGGTGCGCGGACGGCAGCAACAGCCGCCCTCCGCCGCGCCAGAGGGATGCTTTCAGTTTGCCGAAGGACGGCGCCTGCGCGATGTCGAGGATGCGTATATCCGTTACACGCTGAAGAAAAACAATTCGGATCGAGTGCGCACCGCGGACGCGCTGGGCATCGCTGTGCGAACGTTGTCCCAACGTCTGGATGAATCCGGCGAAACGGACCACGATGCCGCTTCAGCCGGCGGCCGGCGGTAGCTCCAGCGGCAGGGTAAACCAGAACGTGGAGCCCTCGCCAGGTTTGCTATCCGCCCCGATGCGGCCACCGTGCCGGTGCACGATTCTTCTGGAGTGAGCGAGGCCCAGCCCGCTGCCGCGGCTTCCGTTACCGCCGAGGCGCTCGAACGGCTCAAAGATGAGATCCGCGTAAGCGGGGTCGAATCCGCGGCCATTATCCTGGATCGAGAAGACCCACTCGGAATCGCTGCTGGCAACTCCGATATGAATGCGGGGGGCCGCATCACCGCGATACTTGCAGGCATTGCCGATCAGCGCGCGGAACACGATGGCAAGGGCCGAAAAATCGGCGGTAACCCGCGGCAGCGGGTCGTGAGTGACCACCGCCTGGCATCGTTTGAGCTCATCGGCGATCTGGGCTTTGGCTTCGTGCAGCACAACGTTCAGATCCGTTGCAGCCAGGGGCGGCTCATGAACGACGGTGTGGCAGTATTCGGCGAGGTCGCGAATCAGCCTGTCCAAGCGGTCCACGCCCTGCTGGATGAACAACAGACCTCTCTGCCGCTTTTCATCGGACGCGGGGTCTCCACCCAGGGCGGCCAACAGCTCAGAACTGGCGCGGATGGTGCGGAGGGGTTCGCGCAAATCGTGAACAGCTCGCAACATGAACTTGCGGACTGCCTCGGGAGTATTTTCCGACCGCACGCTGGCTTGCTTTTGGCTACTCATGCCGCGGAACCACGCTAACACATAAAGCGCGCTCCAGCGTCACTCGCCACACTGGAACGCGCTTCCCATCTCAAATGCGGAAGGACGCGCCACGTTCGTGCGGGTGGTCACTCGCGCCGAAATCGGCTTTTGCTTCGCTGGTGGAAGAAATGTCCTGGGCGCCGGTGTCCTGAAGAATCTGCTTGGCCCGCGTGACAAACTGGGCGTCGTCACAGTGGACCGAGAGCAGTACCCCGCCTTTCCTGATCCGCCCTTCGTAGCGCTTTGCCTCATACTCCGGCATTCCCGCGCCAATGAGGGCGCCGGCGATGCCGCCGAGAGTGCCGCCAACCCCGACGCCACTGAGGAGGCCCATGATCGGGCCGGCGGCCACGAACGGTCCGAGTCCCGGAATGGCCAGCAGTCCGATGCCGGCAAGCCAGCCCAGTGCGCCTCCCAGCAGCGCTCCCGATGTTGCGCCGGTGGCCGCGCCTTCGGGCGCCTTGGTGTTTTTCTCGTGCGCCAGGTCCCTGGTACCGGCGTTCTCGGAATAGAGCACGGATATGTCGGTGTTGCGGAACCCCGACAGCCGGAGCAGATCCACCGCGTCGGCGGCAATCGCTTTGCCTTGATATATCCCGAATACAGCAGTATTTTTCGACATGATTGTGCAAACTCCTATTCTTTACCTGCGGCGACAGTCAATTCATCGGTCACATTCCGCGCGCCCGCGATTTCCCGCGCCGTGGCGGTCACCGTTGCTTTCTCTTCCTCCGAACTCACTTCGCCGCGAAGAGTAACCGCGCCGTTGGCAGAGATGATCCTGATATTGCGCGCCGCCATGGATAGCGTTTTTTCGTGCAGGATGGCCCGGCGGATTTTCGCCGTGAGACGCACGTCGTCTTTATCGTTTTTCTGATCGTCGCTGGTCTTCTGTCCGTCGCTCTGGGGCGCCGCCGCAACGGGGCCCGCGGCGCCCGCGAAAACCATCGCCGCGATGACGCAGCCAAGAATGGTTCTCAGCTTAGGGGTCTTCCAGTGTCTGTGTTTCATGCGAGCCATCCACCGGTCACGCTCTCCGCGCGACGTGAGCGACAAGAGAGATCAGAAAGAGGACAAGAAAAACGGCAAACAGAATCTTCGCAAATCCCGCCGCGGCCACGGCGATCCCGCCGAATCCTAATATCGCCGCGATCAAGGCGATCACAAGAAACGTTACGGCCCAGTTCAGCATGTGAGTCTTCTCCTTTGCTATTGCGCCGCAAGACGGCGCGTTACGCGGATACCAGTGCAGGTTCCGGACCACTCAACGGATCGGCAACCAGGTGGCACCATTCGAGCGGATTGCGAAGGCAAATTGATTTTCAGTGAGAGAGCTTTTACACGGCCCGGGCAAAAGTGCCGCTCGCAGCCGCGTTTCGTAACCTCGTCGTTCCATGCCAGACCCCAACGCAGTTTGGCACTCGACTTGCGATGGATGATTTTGACGAGGGCGTCCCTCGGAGCCGCAAGAATTCATCGATCTTGCGCCGGTGGCGTGGTGTTGCTCGTCGCGAGAAAGAAAAGCGGTTGCGATATACTGCGTCCTAATTGGAGGAGAAAGTGGACATTCCCGCTCAGGCAGAGGAGACCCATGAACCAGGATCGAGGCCATGCTGGATTGTTCTGGCAAGAGGACAATCTGCCTGATGTATTTCTCATCCAGGAGGCGCTGGACCAGGAAGGACTGGCCTGCCGCCTGGAGACCATCGACGATGGCGATGACGTGCTTAGCTTCATCGACAACCTTGAGGCGAATCCCCACCTACGATGCCCGGACCTTTTTGTCGTCGATTTGAAAAGAGACGATATTCGGTGTTTTCAAACGGCTCCATCGCGACGACAGATACAGCGCACTGGCATCGGCCTGGCAATTCGCCAGCGAGTGGTTGAGCGCTACGGGCGACGAATCCGGGTCGCATCTCGCCCGGAGAAGGAGCAACCTTCTTCTTTACCGTCCCCGAAAACATACCAGAACCCCGAACCGCAACCTCTGATCCTTCTTCTGGCTGAAGACAATCTACCAGACGCGCCGTTTCTGCGAGAAGCGATCAAGACGGAGAACCCGCCATTGGAGGTTCACATTGCGCCGGACGGTGAGCAGGCGGTTGGAGCGAGCCGAAAACGACCCGGACACGCCGCGCCCGCATCTTCTGCTGCTTGATCGAGGTGCTCCGCAGAATCCGGCGCATGGACAGGTACATGAACATTCCGGTGCTTGTGGTGACATTTTGGGACTCGCCGGATGATCGACGGAAGGCGAGTGAGTTGGGCGTGAGTTACTTCCGCAAGCCGGTGACTTATGGCGAGTTTATAAAGATCGGAGCTTTCCTCCGGAAATCTCTCGAGGAGCACGGCCTGATCTGAGAGGTCTCAGGCCCGTGCTTCCGGCACCTACTTGCTGCCGGGATGGGCGTTCCCGGCCACCGCCTCGGGATAGACAATCATCTGTATGTCCCCGTCGTCTTCTGAAATACGGACGTCGTCATCCCTTCGGCGCGAGGATGTGTACTCCTCTTGTATTCCGTTGACGGGAGTGCTAAGCAACGCCCGGATGGAGCGCCCGACGTTTACGCGCCGGTAGCTGCCGCGCTCTTCTCGTCGCGCAGCCCGGCGATGCGGTTCTGCAGCGTTCGGAGGCTAATCCCCAGTATCTCGGCGGCGCGCTTACGATTGCCGCCCACATGTTCGAGGATGAGCTTGATGTACGCCTCTTCGATTTTCGCGAGCGGCTGGTCCGGACGCGACATCGCCGGGCCCTCATGGCCGGCCGGTTGCCGGGAATGCGAGGCGGGGCTCACGCCAAATGCGGAGGAAGGAAGGTTCTTGAGCCGGATCAAGCCCTCAGCCGCCATAATGGTGGCGCGTTCCAGCACATTCCGCAGCTCGCGCACATTGCCGGGCCAGTCGTAGCGGTGAAGAAGACCGAGCACTTCGCTATCCAGGCCGGTAACGCGCGTGCCGTGCTTCCTGTTCATATTTTCCAGCATGACATCGGCGATCGACGGGATATCTTCCTTGTGTTCACGCAGCGGCGGAACCACAATCTGAAACACGCTCAAGCGGTAGAAAAGCTCTTCGCGCAAATGCGTTTTGGGGTCCTGACTGGTGGCTGCCAGGACGCGAACGTCCACCGGGATCTCCCGCTTGCCGCCAAGCCGCCGCACGCGCAAGTCCTCGAGGACGCGCAGCAGCTTTGGTTGCGTCCCGGGCGGCATCTCGCCGATCTCGTCCAGAAACAACGTTCCCCCGTGAGCCTGCTCAAAGCAACCAGCGGAGCGCTCCATGGCTCCCGTAAAAGCGCCTTTCTCGTGGCCGAACAACTCGCTCTCAATCAGCGCCTCGGGTAACGCGGCTGCGTTGATGGCCACGAAAGGGGCATCGCCGCGGGGACTGCACTTGTGGATTTCCCGCGCCACCAGCTCCTTCCCGGTGCCACTCTCTCCACAAATCAGCACCGCCGCCGACGTGGGCCCCACCTGCCGGATCATCGAGAAAATCTCCAGCATCGCCGGAGATGTGCCTATCAAATCCCCGAGCACGCCGCGCAGGCTCAGCTCGCGCTTGAGCCCGTCGGTTTTCTGCAGACTTCTCTTGAAGCGAATTGCGCGTTCCAGAAGAATCTTGAAGGCACGCGGCTCCACGGGTTTTTCGAGGAACCAGAATGCCTTGAGATCGTGAACCGCAGACAGCGCTTTTTCCATGCTGCCGAAGGCGGTGAGCGCAATCGTGGGAGTGAGGTCTCCCCGCTCCATCAAATGCCGCAGCAGCTCGAAGCCGTCCATGCGCGGCATCAGCAAATCCGCGACGATTACGTCCGCGTTGAAGACAGTGAGCCGTTCCAGCGCTTCCTGTCCGTCGCTGGCAATCTGGATTTCAAAGTCGCACCCCGAAAGCATCGCCGCCATGGCAGCGCGCTGCCGCTCGTCATCGTCAACGATGAGGACGCGGCCCGACACTGCAGGCAGTTGTACCATCAACCTATTTTACCGGCAAGGCGTCGCACGCGGGTGTCATAATCCCGAGACAAATGTCCCTAGTACCGTTCAATGCGTGAGCCTATAGTTCGTTACCTGACCCCACAACCCGAATACCTTCAGGGCCCAGACCCCGACCGCAACTACAACCACCACATTCAGGATGGTCTTGATGCTGGAGGCCATGGGGATGTAGGTATTGATCAGCCACAACGCCACGCCTACCACAATCAGCGCGATGGCAATGTTCAACAAGGGCATGTCGTTACTCTCCGGCCAGTCAAAAGCAATTCGCTGGCCGTGCCGCGGTCAGGGCTAACCCAGAAGCCTGCGCCCCTGAGTCAGACGGATGACGATCATGACCAGCGCGATGACCAGGAGAAGGTGAATCAGGCCGCCGGCCGTGTAGGCGGTGGCCATTCCCAGCGCCCACAGGACCACCAGAATTGCGCAGAGTATCCAAATCATTACTTGCTCCTTCGCTATGAAAACTGTGCAAGAGCACCGGCAACTTGGACTCTTACAGGTGCAAAATCTGCACTTGACGCGGGGCAGCTTTACGAGCCGCCGGTAATGGAAGGGTGTCTAAAGTACCACCGTTACCGCAAGTCCGACGCCCGGGTAGCGTTGATCATAAAGGTAGTACCCGTTGTTGTAGACGATGTCGACGTCGTCGGTGGCGTACCAGTTCTCCGCCCAGCCCTGGGGCCAGGGGTCAACGATCATGAACGAAGATCCGCCGTAGGAGAAGCGCGGATATCCCATGTAGATGACAGGCTCGCCGCCCATCCGGAACCAGTGATCGCCGCCGAAATAAAGCGCGAAGCTGGCCTGAGGAATGTAGTAACCGCCATAGCCTCCACGCTGTGCCCAGGTACGATGGTCTCTTTGCCAGTCCTGGGCACGATCTCCCTGCCATGTACTATGCCCCTGCCAGCCGCCGCCTTTCGCCCATCCGCGCTGTTGTTGCCAGGCGCCGGCCTGCGCCTGCGTCCGTTGCGTTTGCTGCGTTTGCGACGGTTGCGATTGCTGCTGTTGCCGGGCCGCCTGCTGGACAGGTTGTTGCCGTTGTGGTTGTTGTGAATGAACCTGCTGGGTCTGGTGCTGCGTCTGCAGTCCCTGCGGCTGTTGTTTCCGGGCCTGCTGGGCAGTTTGCCGCTGCGGTACCTGTGGATGAGTCTGCTGGGCCTGTTGCGGCTTCGGTGATTGCGCGTGCTGCTGGGCTGCTGGCCGCTGTTGCGGTTCCTGTACGCGCGCCTGCGGCTGTTTTGGCGGCGCCGGGGGCCGCTGCTGTGGTTGCGGGTGTTCCGGCGCGGCTTGTGGTGGCTTGCTCTGTTGCTTTTCGGGCTGGCTCGGTTTCTGTTCCTCGTGTTGTGCGTATACCGGGACAAGCATCCCGAATAGCAGAAACGCGGTGGCGGTACTAGTGGCTCGAACGAACTGCATCGTAATCTTCCTCCGATTCGGTCGCTGCGGGTTGTGCACTTGGAACACCAGTCTCCGGCGCCGCGCAACAGTCTCGCTATTCCCCGGCTACGTGGGCCACGTGTTCCTTAACGGGCTCGTCGGGCACTTCATTGCGAGGCCTGGCCACGGGCGCTCTCTCAGTAGGCCGGTCCGTCGTGCCGTAATCGGCGGCGGTTTCCGATGCGGATGAGATATCCCGCGCGCCGGTGTCCCGCAGCGTCTTCTTCGCCCGGTTGCACCATTCCTGGTTGTCGCAGTGCACCGACAGAAGAATGCCGCCGCGCCTGATTCTGCCGGCGTACCGTTTGGCGACATATTCGGAGAGAGGCAGGCCCGCCAGCAATCCGATCAGCCATCCGAGCGCGCCGCCGGCGCCTGCGCCAGCCAGAGCCGCCAGCACCGGGCCAGCAGCGGCCAGCGCGCCAGCGACGGCCAGTAGACCGGCCCATGGAATGGCCAGAGTATGAGTGGAAACAAACCAGGCCAAAGCGGCGCCCACCACCGCACCCACGGCCGCCCCGACACCCGCTCCCGCGCGCGCCCTGTTGTGTTTTTCCAGCGCGAAATCCTTGGAGCCCTGGTTGTCCGACGACAACACCGAGATGTCCGTGGCCCGATAGCCCGCTTTGTTCAGCACGTTGATCGCGTCTGCAACCGTTGTTCGATCCGGATAGATTCCGATGACCGATGTGTTCTTTGCCATTTCGTGTTCCTCCTTGTAGGAATGGTCGTGTGTGTCTGTGCAAGATCAAGGCCAGGCGCGGGAGAGGGCGCGCAATGCAGAACCTGCGTTTCGAAATGCAACTTTGGCCGCGCGAAAATGCCGGACGGACTCCGGTGTTGAAGCCGCCGGTTGGGCACCGGATTGCTCCTCTAAGGGAATCGAAGCTCGCCGGGACATCGTGCTCCTGGCAGGTTCCGAGGAAAAAAGGAAATCTACCATGTTGATACTTCTGATCATTGTGTTGCTGATTCTGGCTGGCGGCGGCGGTTATTACGGACACAGCCGCTGGGGCTCCGGCGGCGGCGCGGGCATCGGGCTGGGGACCGTGTTGGTGGTCCTGCTGGTGGCCTGGATGCTCGGCGTCCTGCACTAACAGGGTGCTGAAAAAGGCTATCTGGTCCCCGCTCCGTCACCGTCGCGGTTCGGTAAGCAACCTGCAAACACGTAGCTACGTTTCCGAGCCGCTCGTGTAAACAAAGCGGTTTTCGGGCTTTCCGGCGGCTCTGCCCGTCTCCCGCGGCCAGCGCCCATTGGCTTCGATCGCGCCGTTCTCGTATGTATCGGGGATAATGAGGAAGAAGCCGTTTCATGACCATTATCTTGCCGCTCCAGCCACAGGAAGAGGCCCGGCTCATCGCCGTGGCGCAAGCCAAAGGCCTGTCCACGGACGCCCTGGTGCGCGAGGCGCTTTGCAAGATCCTGGCTGAAGCCCCGGAGGGCCGTTCCAAAGAGCCGACGCGCTCGCTCCGTGGTCTTCTCGCAAATTACGGCCCAGCGCCCTCGGCTGAAGAAATCGACCAGAACCGCGCGGACATGCTGACGAACTTTCCGCGCACCGATTTCTGATGATCGTCGCGATTGCGGATACCCAGGCGGCCATCTGGTACCTCTTCTCCGATCAACGGCTCGGGACCGCCGCTTCCGCCTTCATAGACGGCGCGATCGGCAACGGTGACCATATCGGCGTCTCGGCCATCAGCCTTGCGGAAATGGTGTATCTCATCGAGAAGGGCCGCATCCCGGCGAACGCTTTGGCCGACCTTCATGCCGCCATTACCGATCCCAACGCCGTTTTGCAGCACGTTCCACTCGATGAACAGGTGGCGATGAAGATGCGGGAGGTGTCCCGCCGGGATATCCCCGATCTACCTGATCGCGTCATTGCCGCGAGGCTCAGCTGCGCGGGGTTCCTGTCTTGAGCCGCGACAGCCGGATACGGACGTCAACCATCCGAACGATCTGGTAAGTACCGCAAGGCCAGCCGGGGCGGGCCAGGCCACTGAAGAAGCCCGAAAACCGCTTGTTTACACGCGCGGCTCGGAAGGGTAGCCACCTGTTTGCAGGTGCTTCCCGAACCTGGTTTGGCGCGCGGCTACGTTCGTTGGGCTTCCGCGACGCTCGCGATGCAAAACCTGCACTTGCTCGTGGCAAATCCCGCGCATGGCCGAAGCGCGGCCCTTCGAATCGCCAGCGGCAACAAGTCCTGCACCGTCGACGGCAACATCTGCATGATTCGGCGGCTAATCGCCGGGGAAACCCGGATTGCCGGGGCTTTTCGCTTTGGAGTCCGAGCTGCTTATAGACAGGGCAACATCGAAAAGGAGATCGATGACATCATGAAACATTTCCGAAGTCTGGCGTTCGCGGCCTTTGCCGGTTGTATCGGCCTCGCGCTGCTGCCAACCCTTCAGGCGGACGAGTTCAACAAGAAGACTCTGCTGACCGTCAGCGAGCCGCTTGAAGTGCCGTCCTGCTGCACGCCCACGCACACGGTGGTACTGCAGCCGGGCGAATATGTCATAAAGCTGGTGGATTCCGCCACGGACCGGCATATCGTGCGGATCTTCGACAAGGACGAGAAGAACGTCATCACCACCATCCTCGCGATACCGAACTATCGCCTGCGGCCGACCGGAAAGACGGTCTTCGGGTATTGGGAAGTTCCCGCCGGGCAGCCCCGAGCGCTTCGCGCATGGTTCTATCCGGGCGACAATTTCGGGCAGGAGTTCGCATACCCGAAGGAAACGGCTGCGCAGATTGCCGCTTTCGTGAAAGTCCCCGTCCCGGCCATCGCCGTGGAAACGAGCGCCCCGGAAGATTTGAAGACGGCCCCGATCGTGGCCGTGGACGAAACCGGCAACACCGCCGAACTGGCGCAGACCGCGCCTGAGCCCGCCGCCACGCCGGCGCCAGTGCCGGACGCTGCTCCGGTTGCGCCCCCGGCAGCAGAGGCCGCCGTTGCCGCACCGCCCGCGCCAGCGCCAGCATTACCGCAAACCGCCAGTAACCTGCCGCTGCTCGGCCTGGCCGGACTCGCATCCTTGTTCGTGTTTGCCATCCTTGGATTCATCTCCAGGCGCCGGCGTCTCTGCCAGGTCTGAGGCCTGTCACCGGCAATCCCCGTGGTCCCGGCTACGCGGGCCACGGCGCGGGGGAGTCACCGTGCTGCGAAACACCTTCATACTCGCGCTGGCCGTGGTCGCGCAGACGCTCCCGGCGCAGCTCGCGGTCGCTCCGTCAGAGCAGCCGTTCAAGCTCACCGCGACCGCGGAGCTTGTGCTTCTGGATGTCAGCGTCAAGGATGCGGCGGGCCAGCACGTCCCCGATCTCGGCAAGACGGACTTCCGGGTTTATGAAAACGGCAGGCTGCAGACCATCACGCAGTTCGCGAGTGATGACGCGCCCGTTACCGTTGGCCTGGTGATCGACACCAGCGGAAGCATGCGGCCGAAGTATGGCGATGCCGTCATGGCGGCGCTGACGCTGATTCGGGCGAGCAACCCAAAGGACGAAGTGTTCGTCGTCAATTTCGGAGACCGCGTCAGTTACGGGTTGCCTGACGGCGTCCCGTTCACCGATGACCTGGCCCAGCTTCGGGCGGCCCTGCTGCTGGGCGTTCCGGCGGGCCGGACCGCTCTGTACGACGCCGTCCTTTCCTCGCTGCATCATCTTGAGCAGGGCCAACGCGACAAGAAAACCCTGGTGTTGATCAGCGACGGGGGAGACAACAGCAGCACCCACGCGCCCGCGGAGGTGATGCGGGCGGTTCGCGAGTCCCGCGCTACGATTTACACCATTGGGATCTATGATGCGGACGATCAGGATAAAGACCCGGCGCCGCTTCGGAGGCTGGCCCAGGTGAGCGGCGGCGAAGCCTTCTTCCCGGACAAGCTGGAAGAGGTCACCGCTATCTGCCGGCAGATCGCCGCCGACATTCGCACGCGCTACACCGTCGGCTATGTTCCAAGCCGCGCGGGCGAACAGGGTTCATTGCGGAAGATCAAGGTACTCGCGTCGGCTCCTGGAGGACACAAGCTGGTGGTACACACCCGCACCAGCTATTCCCTTCCGGACGGCGATCAGGCAGGCTCGTGAGACTGCGCATGGTCTTTCCACCGGTAGCCCGCGTAGTCACGATCCGATACTTCTTTCTGGCTGTCGCTATCGTTTGCCTCGGGCTCTACAGCTACTCGTATCTTCAGCGGGTGGCGTACCAGAGCTGGGAGAGCCGGGAATTCGATCGGGCACTGGAAAGCGCTGCCGTTGCGGTCACGCCGGCTGGCGATGCCGCGCGCTCATCCCACCATGGTTCGGGCGCTTTGGTCGGACGGCTGTCCATCCCAAGGCTGCATCTCTCGGCGATGGTGCGCGAAGGCGTCGATCGCGAAACGCTGCTGCTGGCCGTGGGCCACATTCCCGCGACGGCGCTGCCCGGCCAGCCCGGAAATGTCGGGGTGGCCGGCCACCGCGATACGTTCTTTCGCAGACTGAAAGACCTGCGGACAGGGGATGAGATTCGGTTCTCCACGCTGAGTGGCGATTTCAAATACGTGGTCGAATCGCTGACCGTCGTCGAGCCCGACGACGTGGCGGTGCTCGCGCCGTCGCCGCAAAATGTACTGACCCTGGTGACCTGCTATCCCTTCTATTACGTCGGGAACGCTCCAAAGCGATTTGTGGTGAGGGCTCGACAGATTCACCGGAAACACTGGCAAGTATGAAATGATAAAGGGAGCGGTTACCTTGACCCATGCTTCGAATGGCCACGTAGCCCGGATTCTTGTCATTGAAGACAATGACTCAGACGTGTTTTTGCTGGAGCGGGCACTGAAGAAACAGGACCTCCGGTTCGAACTGGTGCACCTGACCAACGGAGTGGATGCCATCGCTTTTGTCCGCAGGCAGGGGGTTTGGGCGGAGACGGCCATTCCAGACCTGATCCTGATCGACCTGAACCTCTCCAGGTACACTGGCCAAGACATCCTGCGCGAGATTCACGCGGCTGATTACCTCGGAGGTGTCCCGGTTTGCGCATGGAGTTCTTCTCAGTCCCGCCGAGACCTGGCTCCGCTCAAGGATCTGGGAGTTTGCCAATTCATCAGCAAGCCCGCGGGTCTCGATCAATTCATGGAAATCGGCGTCATCATCAAGGACCTGCTGGCGGGTCCCCGGACATGAAACAGAAGTGAGGCAGGCTCTCAGCCTGCGGCGGCCCGGGTCCGCGGCGGCGCATGGCGCCGCCCCACTCGCGTGAGAGTGGCATTGCGCGTGCTAGGTGTTTGCGAGAAAGGTAATGGTGGCGAATGGCAAGAGAAACCGGCAAGCGCCGGCCTGGCGGAGTTATACAACCGCCGCGTCCGACGCCCTCGCCCCGGAGGCGGCACGCCACCACGACCTTGAACACCCCCGCCGAAGGCTTGTTGCCCGTTTCCGGTGAGGTGCTTCCGGCGAGCGACGAGGAATTGGACGAAGGCGATTCGTTCCCCATCATTGTCGGCGTGGGCGCGTCCGCCGGTGGGCTGGAGGCCCTCACGGAGTTGCTCAACCACTTGCCAGGCGACACCGGTCTGGCATTCGTGCTGATTCAGCACCTTGATCCCAACCACGAGAGCCACCTCACCGAGCTGCTTTCCAAAGCCACCAGGATGCCTGTTCTGGAGGTGAAAGACGGGACTCGCGCCGAGGCCAATCATGTATACGTGATCGCGCCGAAACGCAATCTCGGCATTTCCAACGGGGTGCTCGAAACCCCACCCCGGCCCGAAAGCGGGCGCAACATGCCGGTGGACGCTTTTTTCCGGGCGCTGGCAGCGGACCGCGGCGGCAATGCCCTCGGCGTCATCCTGTCGGGAACGGCATCCGATGGAACGCTGGGCCTGCAGGCAATCAAGGCCGCGGGCGGCATCACCTTCGCGCAGGACGTGCAAACGGCGAAGTACGGTGGCATGCCGGGAAGCGCTATCGCCGCCGAAGTAGTGGATTTTGTTCTGCCGCCGGCCGGAATCGCGCGGCAACTGGCGGCCTTCGCGCGCGATGCCCGTATCCCGGGCGATTCTCGAAAGGCGCCGGAACAATCCGACGAAGCGGAACTGGCGAGGATGCTGCGGCTGGTGCGGACCACCACGGGAGTGGACTTCGCGCACTACAAGCACAACACCCTGGTGCGGCGCATCCGGCGGCGCATGGCCCTGCGCGGATTCGAAAAGCTGGAAGACTACCGGCGCGATCTCGAGCGGAACCGCGACGAGGTAAAGATTCTCTGCGAGAGCTTCTTTGTCACCGTCACCGCGTTCTTTCGAGAGCCGGCGGTCTTCGACGAGTTGAAGAGGAGAGTGTTCCCCGCGCTGGTTGCCAACCGCGAGCCTGGCGATCCCATTCGCATCTGGGTGGCCGGGTGCTCCACGGGCGAAGAGGCTTATTCGGTGGCCATCTGCCTGGCGGAATTTCTCGAGGAGGCGGGCCTCAGCGTTTCCTGCGAGGTGTTTGCCACCGATATCAGCGAAGCAGCCATCACCAAAGCCCGCGCCGGCACATACCCGGATGCCACGCTGTCCAACGTCTCGCCGGAGCGGCTGGCAAAGTTTCTTCACCAGAACGGATCGCGCCTGGCAGATCGCGAAGGTGATCCGCGACACCTGCGTTTTTGCCGCGCACAACGTGGCGCAGGATCCGCCGTTTTCCAGACTGGACCTCATCTGTTGTTGCAACGTACTGATCTACCTGGGCGCGGTATTGCAGCGCAAGGTTTTGTCGATTCTGCACTACGCCCTGAAGCCCGCGGGCTTCCTGCTATTGGGTCCGTCGGAGAGCATCGGTACGCTTTCCGAGGCGTTTCATCAGATGGAGAAGAGCCACAAAATCTATCGCCGGCGGCTGGACGCGAGCGTGCCCGCGCTGCCGCTGCGCGATGGCCGGCGCCGCGGAAGGACGGCTGGACGTCCGGGAGAGAGTTACCGAGGACCGTGGCGGGCTGGACGTGCAGAAGGAAGCCGACCGGTTGGTGCTGGCCGAACATGGCCCCCCGGGCGCCGTCATCGACGAGGATATGAATATCGTGCAGGTGCGCGGGCGCACCGCTCCCTACCTGGAGCTTTCGCCGGGCGAGCCCACCCATAACCTTCTGAAGATGGCGCGCGAAGGCCTCATGGTGGGGCTGGGCAAGGCGATGCGCACCGCCAGAGAGACGAACGCCGCCGCCAGGGAAGACGGCTTTCGGATCGAAGGCGATGGCCGGCTGAGAGAAGTCTCCATCCGGGTATTCCCGTTCACGGGTTCGTCCGCGGCCGAAGAACGCTATTTCCTGGTCCTGTTCGAGGAGACCGAGCCGGAAGGCGGGCACGGCGGCGCCGACCGGCGACCGGCGATGAGGGGAGCGACCGGCTGCGGCGCGAGCTGGCGGCGACCAAGGAGTATCTGCAATCCATCGTCGACGACAAGGCAACCACGCTGGAAGAACTGCGGGCCGCGAACGAAGAGGCGCAGGCGGGCAATGAGGAATTGGAAACCGCGCAGGAAGAGCTGGAATCGGCCAACGAAGAGCTGAAGACGCTGAACGAAGACCTGAAGACCAGCAACGTGGAGTTGAGCCACGTCAACCGCGATCTGGGCAATCTTCTGGAGAGCATCAGCATACCGCTGGTCATGGTTGGGCGGGATCTGCGCATTCGCCGCTTTACCCGCGCCATGGAGCCGATGTTGAATCTGATCGCCTCCGATGTTGGGCGGTCGATCACCGATCTGCAGCCGCAAATGGAACTTCCCGACCTGCGGCGCTTGCTGCTGGATGCCATGGAGGGCGGCGACCGGAAACCGCGCGATATCCGGGACTCCTACGGCCGCTGGTATTCGCTGCGCATCCTTCCATCGGTGGGAACGGATGGCAAAAATCGACGGCGCGGTGCTGATGTTGATCGATATCGATGCCGCCAGGCGCGGTCTGGATTTCGCCGAAGCGATTGTGGAAACGGTGCGGGAGCCGCTGGTGATCCTGAACCAGAACCTGCAGGTGATGAAGGCGAACCGGGCGTTCTATGAAACGTTCCACGCCGCGGCGGAGGAGACCGAGCAGCGTCTGATCTACGACCTCGGAAACGGGCAATGGAATATCCCCAAACTGCGCGAACTGCTGGAAAATATTCTTCCCGCGCATTCCACGTTCCGCGATTTTGAGGTGACCCACGAATTTGAGCATGTCGGACGCAAAGTGATGCTGCTCAACGCCAGCGAGGTCTTCAATCCGAATGCACAGGCGCGGACCATCCTGCTGGCGATTGAAGACGTCACCGACCGCAAACAGGCCGAGGAAGCGCTGCGGACGACCAACGCCGAGCTGCAAAACTTTGCCTATGCGCTCACGCACGACTTACAGGAACCTCTGCGGATGGTGGTGAACTTTACCGAGCTGCTGGGGCGCGAGTACGGCGGGAAGCTGACTGCCGAAGCGGACAAGTTCATCTCCTATTCCGTGGCGGGCGCGCTGAGGATTGAGGCGCTGCTGAAGGGCCTTCTGGCGTACTGGGAGGTTACCGGCGAGGCGCACGACGGCGTGGCCGTGACCGATAGCGGCGCGGCCCTTGCTCAGGCGCTGTTGAACCTGCAGGCGGCCATCGGCAACAGCGGCGCCACGGTGACCTCCGGCCGCTGCCAACCGTGGCCGCCGAAGAGGATCATGGTGACGCAGCTTTTCCAGAACCTCATTTCCAATTCGATCAAGTATCGAAGCGCGGAGATCGCCGAGGATCCACGTTTCGGCGCAGAGAGAAGGGGAAGGGTGGACGTTCGCGGTGCGGGACAACGGAATCGGTATCGATCCGCAGGACGCCAGCCGCGTGTTCGGCGTGTTCAAACGCTTGCACGGAAGCGAGATTCCCGGCACCGGCATCGGCCTCGCGCTCTGTAAGAAAGTGGTCGAGCGCCAGGGCGGAAGGATCTGGGTGGAATCGGAAGCGGGGCGCGGTGCTACGTTCAAGTTCACGATCCCGCAGCGGCGCGGGGAATGAGCATGGGCAAGTCTGAACCAGGCAGCGCGGAAGAGGAAATCGAAGGCGTGCGCGAGGCGCTGGCCGAGGCGCGAGAAGCGGCTGGACCGGGCGAACGCGGACTTCGAAGAGTTTGTCTCCATGGCGGCTCACAATCTGCGCGAGCCTCTGCGGGATGTGGCCTCCTTCAGCGAAGTGATGGCCGAGAGCTGGGCCGGACGCCTGGATTCCAATGCCGAGGCGCTCCTGCGGCGGATCAAGGAAGGCGCGAGCAGAATGGAATCTCTGCTGGCCGACATGGTGGATTACGGGGAGCTGGGCGCCGGCGGCCAGCAGCTCTCCCGGACGGAGATGGAAGCGGTGCTTCGCCAGGCTCTCCTCTGCGCGGAAAAGCAGATCACGGAGCACGGCGCGATTGTCACCCACGATGCTTTGCCGGCGGTGACGGGAGACTTCGCGATACTGGCCAAAGTGCTGCGCCATCTGATTCGCAACGCTGTCGAATACTGCGGCACGCCCGCGCCCCGCGTACACATTTCATCCAAACGCGTGGATCCCGAATGGGTCTTCTCCGTCCAGGACAACGGTCCGGGGATAGACCCGGCATTCCAGGGCCGCATCTTCGAGGTGTTCCGGCGCTTGCATGGGAAAGAGCACCCGGGGAACGGACTCGGCCTCGCATTCTGCCGGAAGGCCATCGAGTGGCACGGCGGCCGAATCTGGATAGAGTCGGCGCCGGGAGCGGGGTCGACGTTTTACTTCACTTTGCCCGCGGCCGATTAACGCCGTCAGCCGGCTTTATCGATTGCGGCGCGAGCCTCCTGAAGCGCGTATTCCCGGGCAAGTTCGATGGCCGGGAATTCGCGATCTCCATGATGAATGGTTATGTCTCGCCGGGGGTGCCGGATCAAGGTGTAATCGCACTTCCAGCCGTCTTTGAACTGGTGGATCTCCATCTCGATTTCGATGCCTTTGTGTATGGCTTGAATCACTCACTTTCTTGTGCACGTGGCGTGCCGGGTCCCCAGGAGGCTGTCCGGCCCGGAAGAGGTTGGCCACCCTCGTGCACTGTTAATCGGCGAGAGGACCTTTAATGAGTATTCGCTTCATTCGTTCGCTGTTGTTCGCGGGAGCAATCCTGTGCCTGTCGACGGTGTCTTTCGCGCAGGTTGGCGTGTCCGTCACTATCGCCCCTCCCGAGCTACCCGTCTATGAACAGCCTATGTGCCCCGGCGACGGCTATCTCTGGACGCCAGGCTATTGGGCCTGGGATGGCGAGTATTACTGGGTGCCGGGCACGTGGGTGATGGCTCCCGAGGTGGGGTACCTCTGGACGCCAGGCTATTGGGGTTGGGGCGGCGGCGGATTTCTCTTCAACCAGGGCTACTGGGGCATGTCCGTAGGCTTCTATGGCGGCATCGACTACGGCTTCGGTTACTTCGGCAATGGCTATGAAGGCGGCCGCTGGGACAACGGGCACTTTTTCTACAACACCGCGGTGAATCGAGTGGACGTCAATTCCTTCCACAACGTCTACAACACCCGGGTGAACGAGAACGTTAACCACGTGAGCTACAACGGCGGCAATGGCGGGATCGGCGCGCGCCCCACTTCTGAAGAAGAGGCTGCCGCTCAGGGCAGGCATATGGGGCCGGTGGCCGCGCAGACGCAACACGCATACGCTGCCCGCAATAACCCGCAGCAACGATTTTCCGCGAACCATGGCGCGCCGCCGGTCACGGCGACTCCCCGGGCGAACCTTGCTTCCCATCCGAAGGAACTGCCTCCCACGGAGCGCTCCACTCCTAACACGGGGAACGCGAAACTGGACCAGAAATACCAGAAGCAGCAGGGAAAGCTGATTGCCCAGCAAAACCAGGAGCGGCAGAAACTCCAGCAACAGCAGGACAAGGAACATCAGCAGTTGTCGAAACAGAACGCCGATCCAGTGAGAACGCAGCAAGTGGAGCAGAGGCACCAGCAACAGACGCAGCAATTGCAGCAAAGACACTCACAGCAGATGCAGCAAATGCAGGCGCGGCAGCAACCGTCCGGCGGCGGAGGTTCTCGCGGCGGGCGGCGGTAATCGAAGCAGGGCGATCGGTTCTTCATACGCGGCAATTTCTGCCGCTGCGTGCGGCAAGACCTGCATGAGCCGGTAACTCACCGGCGTGCATTGGAAACCATAAGGAAGCGGTGAAAAGATGATGCAACCCAGAAAGATGCGGCACATGCCGCTTGCGCTGGTACTCTGTTCCTGCGCGATTAGCGCTTACGGACAATCCTCCTTTTCGCTCCGGTCATTGACCGGGCAAAGGGCGGAAACCATGTCGTTCCTGGCCTGGCTGCTGCTCGGCCTGATCGCCGGTTTCATCGGCAGCAAGATCGTGAACCGGAGGGGTGAGGGCATTCTGGTGGACATCCTGCTGGGCGTTGTCGGCGCTTTTGCCGGGGGCTGGCTTTTCCACATTTTCGGCGCCCGTGGCGTAAGCGGGCTCAACCTTTACAGTCTTTTCGTGGCCGTTGTCGGTTCCGTGGTTTTGCTGGTGGTCTATCACGCTTTCAGCAGAAGAAGAGTCTGGTAGGACGTCTTCCTTCCGCAATCAACAAAGGAGATCGGGTTATGGTATTCAAGCGATTGATCGGCGTGGTTTTCATGGGCGCGCTGGCATTCAACGCCGCCGCGGGTGAGATTGTGGTGCAAGTGAGGCCGCCCCATGCGATGCACGAAGAGCGGGGACGGCCTCCCGGCCGCGACTACGTGTGGATTAACGGCTACCATCGCTGGGACGGAAACGCCTACGCCTGGAATGCGGGACGGTGGGAGCAGCCACCGCGCCCGCATGCCCGCTGGGAAGCGCATCGCTGGGTCCACCGACACGGCGGATGGGTGCTGGTGAAGGGTAAGGCGGCTGGGGCTGCCGCGTTAGCCCCCCTCTACCGAATGCCGTCACGAACATGATGACGGTGGAGATCAGCATGACGCCGGCGCACGTCCACCCCAGCCAGCGCAGCACCGCGCCGTTCCGGTGTTCGCCCATCACGTCCGCCCTGCTGGTGAGCAGCACCACAAGAACCAGCAGGGGCGGCGCCAGGGCCCCGTTGAGCACCGCCGACCAGAAGAGCATCCTGACCGCGTTCAGACCCGCATAATCCAAACCGAGACCCAGCGCCATCGCAACGGCGATTACCGCATAGAAGCCGTGGGCGAGCGGCGGGTGCACGTCCAGCGAGCCAACCCAATCGGCCGCTTCGGCAATGGCGTAGGCGCAGGATCCAGCCAATACCGGAACTCCCAGCATGCCCGCGCCGATCAAACCCAGGCTGAAAAGCCAGTAGGCGCCAGCGCCGGCCAGAGGACGCAACGCTTCGGCGGCCTCGCGCGCGGTGGAGATTGTGGTCTTGCCGTGCGCGTGCAGAGTGGCGGCCGAAGTGAGAATGATGAAGTACATCACCAGGTTCGAAAAGAACATGCCGGTGAGGACGTCGTTCCGGGAACGCCGCAGTTCCCGATCGAGACGCGCCCTCGCGCTGTTCCACCGTCGACTTGCCCGCCGCGATCTCTTCCTCCACTTCCTCCGCGGCCTGCCAAAAGAAAAGATAGGGCGAGATGGTGGTTCCGAGGATACCCACCAGCGTAGCCCAATACGCGCCGGTCCACTGCACGGTTGGAATCAGGGTGGCGCGCAACACGGCCGCCCAGTCCGGATGCGACAGAAACGCGGCGGCGATGTAGGCGAACAAGGCGAGAGTGAGCCACTTGAAGATCCGGGCGATGAGCCGGTAACTGGTCCAGAACAGCAGGCAGACCAGAACGAGCGCATAGACGGGCGTCCAATAGAGCGACCGGACGCCGGTGAGAAGCTGCGTGACGTCGGCCATGCCGCCGAGATCCGCGGCGATATTGAAGACATTGGCGACGACCAGCAGCGCACAGGCGCTCCACAGGATCCAGCGTGGATAGCGCAGCCGGATCACGCTGGCCAGCCCGAGCCCGGTGACCATGCCGAGGCGGGCGCACATGATTTGCACCGCCGCCATCAACGGGAAAGAGAACACCGCGGTCCACAAAGGCGCATAGCCGAAACCGGCGCCGGTGATCGAATAAGTGGCGATGCCGGATGGGTCGTCATCGGCGGCGCCGGTGATCAAGCCGGGGCCGAGATTGGAAAAGAACCGGCGGAACCGGCCCTGCAGGATGAAAACGCGCCGGGCAGCTTTGGCGCCCGGAGATTTCTCGCTCAATAGACCCCCGATCCCTGACCGTCGATTCTACAGGATTCGGGACTGCTACCGGGATCGCAACACTCTTATGGCGTGAAACCAATCCTCATCGGGCGATCCTTCCGGGCAACCCCGGGTTTGCCAAAGCTGGTAAGCGAGGATGGCGACGTCTTGCGGTGTCACTTCGTGAGCGTGGCCGCTGGCGCCATGTTCGGCTGCGCGCGACTGATGCTCCTTTTGCGACTGCAGGTAAGCCTGGTTGGAGTGCTCGAGATTCTGGCGGGAGCTTTCGTGCCCGGTCAGGTGATCTTCTTTTCCATGGCGCTCGGCGCCGGCGCCATGGGCGTGGGCGGCAAGGTCACGGTGCTCGGTGGCTATCTGTTGTGATTCATGCATGGCCGTTTGAACTGCACGCGTATTGCCGTCCGCCGGTTCAGGGAACCTTGTTCGCAAAGCCGGAGCGGGCATGCACATTGCGCAACTACCCGCCACAATCTGCACGGCCCAGTTGGCCGGACAGCGTCCGCGGCCCAATCCCCGGCTGGCTATTTCTTGCCCTCGGAGACGTGGCCGCGTCCGTCACGCGCCTCGTTGCCCTGGAAGTGCGCGCTGTCGATGCGCTTGGACGGCTCGGCCTTTTCGCCACGTTTCGGCGTTGGGCCATTGTAGCCGTGGTCCGGATGGAGACGGTTATTCACGTTGCCGCGGAAGTCTTCAGAGCCATGAAACCACGGGCCCGCGCCAATGAAGACCTCGCCGTTGAACCATTCCGGACCATAGTAGCCGGCCGGAGCGCAGTTATAAGGAGCGACGTCATAGTACCCGTAAGGGCAATCGGGAGCCACGCCGACGACGACACTAACCTCAGCTTCGGCTTTGGGGGCGGTAGCCGTGACGCCGAATGCGACAACAGCAGATAACGCCAGAAATGTAAGTCCACGCATTAATTCACCTCGTAACAGTTAGAGCACTTGCACGGCCACAGGCGATTCGCGCAGGCGGGCCAATGACAAGCCGGCCAGGCACTTCTTGCTTCGCGACCGGCAAGATCTCCACACAACAACCGGGTTTCTCCGCTCTGCCGGCGCGCATTCCGGGGTGGTCCTCAATCTGCATGAACATCGCGTGGAAGGAGAAACATAAGATGAAACGTTTAATCGCAATCGCAGTCTTTCTTGCCGGGGCCGGCGTGGGGCTGGTGCAGCCTGTGATGGCTTCCGAGAAAGTGGTTGTTGTTTATCACCATCACCGGCGCCATCATCATCATCATCACGCTGTCGTGGTTGTGAACCGGTAGGTTCTCATTAACACGTGACAGCTCTGGGCAGGGGGCGGTGGGGCACCGCCCACGGGCCGCGGCAAGTATCACGGGAGACAGGAGACCAGGTGATCCCAGGACGCCTGAACACGGTGCGAATCGCTCCTCGATGCGTGCGAACCTGGTGCGCGGCCCAGTGGCGGTAATTTCCGAGACCGCCTCGCCACGCCGCGTTTCGGACCCGGCGCCGGCTTCGATGGAAATGGATTCGCCGGTGAGCATGGACTGATGGAGGAACGCCGACCCGTCGACGAGACGCACGTGGGCGGCAACCACGGCACCGAGCGACAGCTTCACAATATCGCCGGGCACGAGCCCGGCCGCGCGCACTGTCGCCCAGGCGTTATCCCGAAGGACCGACGCGTTGAGCGCAAGACACGACTTCAGGGCCGCAAGAGTCGCCCTGGGCGCGCGTAGTGAAGCTGTTGCAGCGTGCTCAGCCTCAACGTGCTCTGCCAGCAGTTTCTGATTCTGCTTCTTTGACCTGAAGAAGGGTCACGATAGTGGGTTATCGGGGCCGGACTCGGAACTGGTTCGAATCGATTCACCTTCAGTGCCTCGGATGCCACCACTCGATGACTTCTTTAATTACATCGGGTTGATGCTGATCCTTCGACGCGACAAATTGTTCCGGCGAAGACCGGTTCGTGATCAAGCCCGCGATCTGACCGCCCCAGCGCAAATGGGCCTGGGAAAGATCGTCCACGGCCATTTGAAAGTGGCCGCGCGCGGCGTTCACGCTGCCCAACATGACCTGATTGTCCAACACCAACTGCCGAATCAATTCGGCTCCGGAAATCTGGAGCGGCCGATCGCCACCCGGGATGCCGGTGACGACGAACATGCCGTTCCGGCCCAGCGCATCGAGAAGATTGAATTCGAGTGCGGCAACTCCGCTGGCGTCGAGGATAAAGTCCATACCGCCGATCTTCTTCTCCACTTGATCGGCGGGAACCTGACGGCTATCGATGTAGGTCCCTCCGATCGCGCCCAGCCACTTCGGGCGGGCGGTGTTTGAATCGACGACGTCGAGACCGTAAACCTCGCCGCGGCGCAGCCGCAGGACCATGGCAGCCAGCAGCCCCACCGGCCCGAGTCCTGCTACCAGGCAGCGGCGCCCATGAAGCCAGTCGGGAGTGATGGCGGCGTCGGGGCAGCGCACAATCTGCACCCGCAGGGCCTCGTCGATTGCTTTCTCGACCACGGAGAGCGGTTCCATCAAAACGCCGACCGGCTCCAGTTCGCCGGGCACCCGCACGATGTATTGCTCCTGATCGACCACGAATTCGGTCTGGTATCCATCCAGCCCGTGGATGCCTCTTTCGCGGTACTTGCCGGTCTGGCACATGTCGGCGCGGTTCATTTCACAACAGGGGCATTCACCGCATCCACGCCGCACCGTGAACACAGCGAAGTCGCCGGCCTTTACGCGAGTAACTGACGAGCCCGTGCTCACCACCTGGCCGAACATTTCGTGGCCGATGACGAGTTCCTTCTGACCTTCCGGCGCGTCGGCGCGGCCTCCAGATATCTCTTCGCGGTCGGTGCCGCAGATGCCCACGCGGATGATCCGAACCTTGACTTCATCTGGTGCGGTGATCGCAGGCTCAGGCCGATCCACCAGGCGCGAACCCGCGGTTCCCGGAACAATAGCGATTGCTTTCATAAATTCCCTGTCCCTTTCGATCCCAGCCGTTCGAGCAAATGGTCGCCTACGCGCAATGCGTTCGCCATGATGGTGAGGCTGGGGTTCACGGCGGCAATCGACACAAAGAAGCTTGCATCGACGACGTAAAGATTGTCCAAGTCGTGCGCCTTGCAGTTCACATCGAGCGCCGATGTCACAGGATCGAGACCGAACCGCACGGTTCCTGCCTGGTGCGCGGTGCCGCCGATCGGAATATCCTTGCCCAGATAGAACGAACGGTGCACCAACTGGTCATGGCAGCCGATGTCGGTGAGCATACTCTTGAGCTTTGCGGTGAGGCGTTGGTGCCCTTCCAGATTCGTCTCCTGAATGTTCAGCACGATCTGTCTGTCGGCGTTGATGGTCACGCGGTTGTCGGGATGCGGCAAATCTTCCGACTGCAGCCAGAAGTCGATGGAGTGCTCCGCCAGAAAGTCGAGCGCGAATTCAGGCTTCCAGACTGCCCAGCCGGGCGCTTCCCCTTTGAGCATTTCGCCATCGGACTTGCCGAGCATCTGGATCTCGCCCAGAGGGTATTCCCAATCTTCGGAACGAAAATAGAAATCGTTCAAGCCGAGAGTCTTTTGGAACACCGTGGGATTGGGGTTCCGGGAAATGGCCATAAAGGCGGAGCAGTTGTGCCGCATGTAGTGGCGGCCGACCACGCCGGACCTGTTGGCGAGTCCGCCGGGGTGTTTCTCGTTTGCGGAACGCAGGAGCAGGGCCGCGGAGTTGACCGCACCGCAGGCCACCACGACGATATCCGCTGAGTACTCTTCATGGGCTCCCTTGCGCGCCACCATGACGTTGGTCACAACGCGTCCGGACGGGTTCGTTTCGAGGCGCTCCACATACGCGCCGGTGAGGATCTCTACGTTGGAGTGCTCGAGGGCGGGATCCACACAGATCACCTGCGCGTCCGCTTTGCCATTCACGAGGCATGGAAATCCATCGAACGCGGCGCAGCGAACGCAGGCACTGGTATGCAGGGCCTTGCCCTCGGCTTCGTCAAGCAGAATGCCCAGCGGCAAAGGGAACGGATGATGGCCGAGACGCTGGAAATCGTCGAACAGCTCCTGAATGCGGGGTTCGTGGCTCACCGGCGGATAGCGGTAGGGCGCGCTGGCCGGTCCTTCCGTCGGATCCACGCCGTGCTGCCCGTGGACATGATAAAGATGTTCGGCCTTCGTGTAGTAAGGTTCGAAGTCTTCATAGCGCAGCGGCCACGCCGGCGAGATGCCGCCGTGATGTTTGACTTCCCCGAAATCCGCCTCGCGAAACCGCAGCAAGGCCGCGCCATAAACCTTTGTATTGCCGCCGACGTAGTATTGAATGCCGGGAAGGAAGGGCTTGCCATCCTTATCGAGCCATGTCTCGTTGGCACGATACTTCAAGTCGACAAAGACGGCTCGCGGATCCCAGTTGTCTTTTTCGCGGGGCAGGTAATCACCGCGCTCGAGCAGCAGGATTCGTTTTCCGGAAGGAGCGAGATGATAGGCGAGCGTTCCTCCACCGGCTCCCGTTCCTATGATGATGACGTCGTAATGATTGCCTGTAGCCATTTGTTCCTATGTGAACACCGGCGCCAACGAAATTGAGACCAGACCCAGAATGAATAGGCCAAACATGAGTGCGAGCAGGCGCCTCACCTTGACGCCAGCACCGTGAAACTCCTTCCACACGAAAACGCCCCAGATAGCGGAGATCATGGTATTGCCCTCACCGAGCGAAAACGAGGTTGCCGGCCCCACCATGGGCGTGGTGGCCGCAACAAAACTGCAAATTGTCCCGGTTCCCCAGATGAGCCCACCCAAAGCTCCCCAGGCATGCGCCGCGAGGCCGCCCTTGAAGTAGTCCCGAACGGAAAGGCGCGATCCGCTCACCGGCCATCGCATGAACGCATAGTTCAGAGGAAAGTTGGAAACAAGAGCGCCCAGCGCAAATACGAAGTACAGGGTGTAGGGTCCGAGATGATTCTGTCCCGTCAGGGCTTTTGCGACGAAGGGATAAAAGAGCCCAATCACCACGCCGCACACCAAACTCAGAACAATCCCTTTCACACCCGCCTTTGTACCTTTCGAGAGTCCGCGATAGGCCATGGCATTTGCGGCGATGGCGGCGCAGACCAGCAGAATCCCGCCAAAGAGCAGCGACGGATTGCCGGCGGGCGAGACGACGTAGTTGAGAACCGCACCGATCACCAGGGCCAGGCCTGCTCCCAATGGAAACGCGACCGCCATGCCTGCTACCGAAATCGCGGCCACCAGAAGCAGGTTCCCGAGATTGAAGATCATTCCACCGACGAACGCCTCCGTCAGGGAACGAGCGCCAGCGCTGTCGAGATTGTGAAAGAAACTTAGCGGCGCCGATGGGTTCGTGCGGCCCATGGTGAGGCCGAACAAAAGCGCGCACACCAGAAGGCCCCACATGTAATCCCAGTAGTACAGCTCGAATCGCCACGTCTTGTCGATCTTCTGTGTGTTGGCCCAACTGCCCCAGCACAGCATGCTGAGCAGCATCATCAGGAGCGCAACCGCGTAGGTGTGGGGAGTGTACATTCGTCAGGAGACTGTCACCACGTAGTCGCGCCCTTCCCAGGAATTGCTCAGCGTCCAATAAAACGTAAAACGAATGGGCGCCCGCTGCGCCTCGGAGATTCGAATGTCCACGAACTCAACTCCCAGCGTTGTTGCCGAAGACGGAGTATCCTCCACGCTTTGCCATTCGTCACCCGACCAGCGCAGCCGGAAAGCCGTCTGGGCCTCAATGCGAAGCACATAGCCGCGCTTAACGTTCCGCGCCTGCCGTGTAAACTTCCAGACTTCGAACAGACGGCAATCCGAGCGCCCTCCGAGATACCGGTTCGCGACGTCGTCGATCATGTCGGAGATCTTCCCCTGGGCGACGGAGCGAAGGAGCTTGATGTACTCCGCGTGAGCCCACATCAGGGGCATGGCCGAACCGGTGGGCCGTCCGCGAAACATGAAAACGTCGGGCCGATCCGGAAGGTCCCACACCTGCTCGGGCAACAGACCGGTTGGTGTGGCAAAGCCTTCCATGGCCTGAAGAAATGGTTTCGCATCGCGCCCGGCGGCCAGCTCGTAGTGGCCTCGTTCTCCTGTCAGCAGCGGCCAGGCGCGGCCGCGGCCCCAACCCACGAAAGCACCGCCATCGTCACGTTGTCCATATCCGTCGTGGTTGTAGCGGCGCCAGCAAGGGCCGAATGGAGTTTCCACCTTCAGGACGGCGTCGATGACCTTGAGAGAATCCACAATGATCGGGTCGTCGGCCCGGCGCACTCCATGACGCACCAGTTCCAGGAAACCCGCATCCACTACGTCTTTTGCCGGAAAAACACACGGCGCGCCGGACCGGCGGTTCGCAATGGTGATGTTTCCCTTGTTGGGATTTTCCTCGGGGGTTTGATTATCCGCGCGCTCCGGCAGAATTCGTATGTAGTGACGAGGCACGCCCGGAAGCAGAGTCCCTTCCGTTGTCACCGTCCAGCTCTCCACATGACATTCGAGGAAATCGGCGTATTCCTCCAGGTATTTCGCCGTCGCCACATCGCCCCTGTCGCGCGCAAAGCATGCCGCGCAGATCAGGGCCGCGATGTTCGAAGCAAGCGTGGCTGGAGAATAGCCGCTGACCTCTTCCCAGCGTTCCTCTGGAGTCACCGGGCCATGCCGAACCAGATATGCGGCTGCCCGCATAACCATGGGGTATGGGTCGAAATTCCGTAGAGCGTTCTCGCGTTTGAGACGCCAGGCGAGCAGGATGGGAAAGGCGACTTCATCCAATTGGATCCCAGTCCAGTAGGGCTCCCCGTCAATCCAGAAGTTCTGGGCGAAGCCTCCGCTCTCCTTCTGCGAGACATCCAGATAAATCAGCGCTCTTATGGGCGAGGCACGGTCGCCGGCGGCAAGCAGAGCATTGGCGCTGTTGACCATGTCGCGGGTCCATACCAGGTGGTAACCACCCTGATCTTCATCGCCCACGGCCTCTCCCCATGGAATCGAGAGTGAGGCGATAAACGCGCCGGGATACGACTTGTCCTCATGGGCGCAGAGCAGATTGAAGCTGGTGCGGTACAAATTGCCTTCGTCGCCGGAGGATTCATCCAGCGATCGAATTCCCTCGCTTGATCGCGCCCATTGTTCCGTGTACCGCTTCTTGTGCTCGGCGAAAGGCGTACTCAGGGACTGAAAGAGCGTTGAGACGGCGTGGTGGAGGCTGTTGCCGAACGCCAGCCCCAGAGTGAATTCGCGGGCGCCGGTTAAGTCCAATTCTCCTGTGAGCGCGATGTTGCCGTCGGGGGCGTTGTCGAACTCCCAGTCCATTTGAAAATTGCCGGCCAGGTCCGTCCACCCGTCGCTTCTCCCAACGTAGCCGCACGAAACGCGCGCAAAAGGAACCGTAGCGGCCAGCGCCAGCCAGGTTCCTTTTCGTTCGGCAATCAAAATGGTTCGTCCCGCCACCCGCGCCACGTAGCCGCTGTTGCCGCACCCCGCAACCTCAAGATGAGGCGCGCACAGGGCGAACAGGCGCAGCTTTGAGAGGAACTGTTCGTCGCCGGTCAGCGTGGTGTGTTGAAGCACGCAAGCCAGGTGCGGGTCGGTGATGATCTCTTTGACAATGGCATAACGCCCCGCCGGATCCGAATTCGTGCACCGGTATCCAAGGCCGTGGCCGGGCAGATTCTCCAGTTTGGACTCAAGGTGACGCTTCTCTTCGTGAAAAAAGGTCTTGCCGTCGGTGACAAGATACTGAAGATCCCTGAGTTGTGGCCGGTCCACGGTTGGATAGTAGACTTCGGTAACGATGCCGTTCCAGAAGGTGAACCAGACCAGGCTGGAGGCAGCATAAGCGGTACCCACCCCATCTTTTCCTCCGTGCGTCCATCTGGGCTCGATGCCGGGCGATCCAAACGCCTGCGCCCGTTTGGGTATGTCAATCAGTTTCATTTCGCGATTCAACCTTGAACTTAGTCCTTCCCGCCTACCTCTTTTGAATTTCGTGCTCCGCCTCAAGCCAGTCCTGATCCGCCTGGCTTTCACCGTGGACTCGCTTCTGGTAGAGCCATCCCCCGATTCTCTCGCTTATCGCGGAATCGGTCTCCAAACAAGAGATGATTGCCCTGGTGACCAGTTTCGTATCATTGGGGCCTCGCACCGGAATGGAAGCAACGCCCGCTTGTTCCGCCGGATAGGAGCGGCGACTTGCTTTCGGCAAGAGTGCGGGGTCCCTATTTTCCAACGGCTCCCGTCTGCGTTTGCGGCAATGGACGGCGAGGCAGCAGCGCCAGGTCGTCGCTCAGCACGTAGATCGTAATGGCCGTCATACAGAAGACCAGGGCAACCCAGACGCGCCAGTCACGATGCGCACGCCTCCAATACGGAGGATGCGAGGTGTCTCGCTTATGCTCCGGACCTTCATTTCCGTGTTGGCCGTAGTTGTCATTCATGAGATCTCCTTTTGCATGTCAGGGTGCTCCCCCGATACCGGCCGGATGCCTCAGGTCCGCGTCGACAGACTGCAGCCGAGCGAGTTCTTTGAGCAACCGGGCCCAATCGCCGTTGTTGTTTTTGGTCTCAATGGGAAGGCTGAGGTCGCCGTAGAAGGCGAGAATATCGCTTCGGGTTTGCTGGGGCACATCCGCGTAGTGGTCCTGCAGTTTGTCCAGCAGTTGCGCGTACGCGTCGTCCTGCAGGCGGTATTCACCGGCGGAAGTGAGCGCTCCCACGTCCAGATTGTCATTCGGCAGCGTCAGCCGGCCCGCGCTTTGTTCGGAAAGCAGTTCGCGATAACGGGCAATCGTCGAGTTGAAGCTGGCCATATACATTTTTTCGTCCTCCGGCGTCAGCTTCTTGAACGACAGCGCCCGGAACGGACCCGCCCTCGGCAGAAGGCGAAATGCAAATGTCAGAACCTTCGAGCGAAGCCCGGGACGCTGATAGGTGGCTCCCCAGTTCTTCTCGTAGCTGGAACGAGACAGATTGTAGAGAAACGTCTTACGGGTGGTGCTGGGAGCCTCTTTTGTGATTTCCTGCTTCTTGAGCTGCCAGGCAACTCTGGTGATCGCCGGAAGAACCGACCCGACCGCGCGGCGATACGATCCGATGGTCAGATCGACGTCCATGAACACGTTTTCGAGCCTCATCCCATAGGTATCCTGGAACGCCCGGTCGAGCAGCGGCCTGGCCACTTCAAAGCCGATGAATCTCTTGTACGCGTCGGACGCATAACGCCCCCTGGCCGCCTGAAAAACATCGAAGGCGAACTCCGTCTTGTAATGGGCGGCAGGATCGTCGGCGTACGTCACCAACCCGCCAAACTTCTGGCCAAGCTTTGGGTACAGCAAGGGGACAGTACGGTTGACGGCCATGGGATGGCCATTATTATCGGCGGCATAGTGCGACAGCGCTCCGAGGGCGAAAGCATACTCGTTGAGATCCTGCGAGTCGCGGATCAGGTTGAGGACAAAGTCACCGCTGCGGACATAGTGCGCCAGATTGCTGAAAAACTTGCTGCCGAAGGGATAATATCCGAGGTCCTGAATGATGCATCCTCCGTAGGCATAAGCATGTGCCTCTTGGAGCTGGTCCGGAGTGGCGGCCGGGAATCGTCTGAGCAGCAGCGGCCGAATGCCGCTGTCCCAGGCGGAATCGATAACCGCCTCGTGGGTGAGGACGGAATACGGCCAGGCGGCCGGGATCGGAAACAGGAACAACAGCCCAAGGGCGGCCAGGCGCCGCAGGCCCCGCGGCCGGCGCACTGCCTTACGTGGTGTCATCACTGTCCTGCGCGAGACGTCGGCCACGGCTTCTCCCCATTGAGCGTGGGCATGTTGGTGACCACTTTCGACTGCTATCTCTTGCTGATGAGAGGGGACCGGCCGGTGCAGATTCGGCACGTAAGTGTATATATTGCCGCCCATGCGGCCGGAAATTCCGCTAATCCTGACAATGCGGCATTCTGCTCTGGACCGTCCCGTGCAGAGGAAAGGCAGCCCGTACGGGTGCAAGGGGAATGAAGATGGCAGTTGGCGAGATGAGCGGGTTTCGGGAGATCCTCGCGCGAAAAGAGTCTGAGCTGGTTCAGACTTTACGAACGCGGAACGGAATCGCCATCGAGAAGAGCGCGGATCAGATGGATGAGATCCAGTATGCATCCGAGCGCGATCTGGCGATTCGCAACGTTGACCGTGATTCCATCCTGCTCCGTAGCGTGAAAGCGGCATTGCGGCGGATTCATGACGGCAGCTTTGGAACGTGCATGGAATGCGAAGAGGCGATCAGCCCAAAACGCCTGGCGGCCGTGCCATGGGCGGCATATTGTATCCGCTGCCAGGACGCCGCCGACCGGGATGGGCAGGACAGCGCGGAAGTGCTCAGCCAGGATCTCGTCGATGCCGCGTGAATGAGCCTGGAACGTGTGGCGCTTCGCCGCACCAACACGTGCAGCTTTTGTTGCAGAACCTGCACGCAGGGCCGCCAGTTCGCTGTTTCTGAAAGGGCGCCAGGCCCGGCATGTTACCGAAACCTTCGCACAACACCCTTTGCCTGCATGGTTGGCGCGCTGCCACCGGTACGCGTCTGGCGATGGAGCCAACCGTGCATTAGCAAAGCAGTCGCACCCAGCGCAACAGCAGAAAAGGCAGAGAAATTAAAGCGCGCGAAGCGGGGCGCTGGTTCGGTGGCGCTGGCAGGGAAAGCGGCAAGGAAAAAATGAAGATCATCAGCACGTTCCTGATAGTATGCGGAGCCGTTGCGGCGCAATCGCCGCAGGCTCCAAACCCGATGCAGTCAGCCGATGTTGCAGCCAGGCCGGCGCCCGGCACCATGCCGATCTATCGCGTCACCGTGGTAGCCCGGACAACAACGGCAATTAACTACAATCACCGCAGCGGAGCGACGCACATCGATTTCCGGGGGACGGAACTTTTGCCGGATGCCCGCGGCGAGGCCCGGGTGGAGAGCAAGCAGGGCGTGATCAAGATTGATGCGCGCATGGAGCATCTGCAACCCGCCACGAAGTTCGGCCCCGAGTATCTGACCTATGTGATGTGGGCCATCACCCCCGAAGGCCGCGCCACCAACGTTGGCGAAGTGCTCCTGAATGGGGACAACAGCAAACTGGACGCGACCACGGAATTGCAGTCGTTCGGCCTGATTATTACCGCCGAGCCTTACTTCGCGGTGACGCAACCCAGCGATGTCGTGGTGATGGAGAATTTCATCAATAAGGAGACGGTGGGGACGATTGAACAAGTTGACGCGAAGTACGAGCTCTTACAACGCGGTCAATACATCCTGAACGTCACCCCCGCCGACGTCACGCCCATGGCGTTCGATTCGAATGCGCCGATTGAGCTTCTGGAAGCGCGCAATGCCGTAAGGATTGCGCGCTGGACCGGCGCCGCGACGTACGCTCCCGACACTTTCCAGAAGGCCCTCGACGGGCTGACGAATGCCGAAGGTTATTTGCTGGGCAGAGCGGGAAGGAAGCCCATTGGCACGGTGGCGCGTGAAGCAGTCCAGATGGCCGAAGACGCGCGCATTATCACGGTAAAGAAGATTGCCGATGAGCAGTTGGCCGGCGAGCGCGAGGCTGCGGCAAATCGCGAGGCGCTTGCTGAAAACGGACAGGCCGCGGCACAAGCCGACACCGCGCGGGTTGCGCAGGGCGCGGCAGCGGCGCAGCTTGCCGCGCAGTCTGAAGCGGATCGCCTGAAGCTCGAAAACGACGCGAAGCTGCAGGCTGCTCAGGTGGAAGCAGATCGCCTGAAGAACGCCAACGCGGCACAGATGACCGACGTGCAGAACGAAGCCGACCGCCTGAAAGCTCAGAACGACGCCAATACCCTGGCCGCGCAGAACGAAGCGGACCGGTTGAAGAAGGAAAACGACGCACAACTGGCCGCCGCCCAGAGCGAAGCCGATCGTCTCAAACGCGAGAACGACGCGCAACGGGCCAGCGCACAGGCGGAACTGGATCGCGCAACCCAGGAGAAAGTCCAATTGCGAGCTCAGCTTCTGAGCCAGTTCAACGCCATCCTGCAGACTCGCGACACCGCGCGCGGCCTGATCGTCAACATGTCGGATGTTCTATTCGACACCGGCAAGCACACGTTGCGGCCGATCGCGCGCGAGAAACTGGCCAAGGTGGCCGGCATCGTCTCCGGGCATCCTGGCCTGCGGCTGGACGTGGAAGGTTACACCGACAGCGTCGGCGGCGATGCGTACAATCAGCAGCTTTCCGAAGAACGCGGAACGGCGGTAGGCGACTACCTGACTCATGAGGGAATGGCGGCAAGCTCGGTGAGCACGAAGGGCTTCGGCAAAGCCGACCCGGTGGCTTCCAACGAAACCGCGGCGGGCCGGCAACAGAACCGGCGTGTGGAACTGGTTATCTCCGGAGAAGTGATTGGCACGGTGATCGGCACGCCGATCGCATCCAACTAGCCGGATTGTGACGTGATGCGGGGCCGGAACTCTGTGGCCGGGCCCCGCAGTCACCGCTTCAGAGCCACAGTGGAGAAATCACATGAGCAGCATCTGGATCATCGTCCCCATGGGGTTCTTTCTCGCCGCCTCTGGCGTACCGGCACAGCAGCTATCGTTGGCCAACGCGAATGTTTCATCGAGCCCGTTGGCCGGCTCAAACCTGGCCCGGCCGGACCTCTCCTACACGCGCCCAACACAGAGAACGAAGATCCACAACTATGTGTTCGACGCGTTTGGCCCTTATCCCGTCGTTGGAGCGGCGCTTACAGCCGGCATTGGCCAGTACGGCAATTCACCTCCGGAGTGGGGGCAGGGCGCCGAGGGTTACAGTAAGCGATTCATATCCGATTTCGGAATCGCGGCGGTTACCACCACGACGCGTTATGCGCTGGCGGAAGCATTCAAGGAAGATACGCTGTACTACCGGTGCGACTGCAAAGGCGTGTTGCCGCGGCTGCGTCATGCGGTGATTTCCACGTTTACCGCACGCCGTGGCGAAGACGGGCACCGCGTCTTCTCCGTCCCCGCGCTGGTTGCGCCGTATGCAGGCTCCATGACGGCCGTTTATGCCTGGTACCCGGGCCGTTACGGCGCCGAGGATGCGCTTCGCATCGGTAATTACAACCTGCTGGTATCCATGGCCGGGAACATAGCCCTGGAGTTCCTCTATAGCGGACCCCACTCCCTGCTTTCCCGGATGCATCTGAACAATGGACACGGGGCGCAGAATCCGGACACAACCCCCTGATTGGGATTCGCTAACGTCATTTCTCCGGAAGCCTGTCTTCCAGCTCACTGGCCAGCTTGTGCACGTCCGTTGTTTTGCTGAACGATTGAACCTCCTGCCTGGAGGAATCCACATTCACGCCCATGTGCTGGCATAGCTTCTGGAGCATTTGAAGGATGGTGGTCAGTTCCTGCTCGGAAAGCATGCCCACCTGGAGATCCAGATGGGAGCGGCGTTCGGACTGGCGGGCCATCCGGCTCTGACTGATCAGCACAAAGATGGTCAGGAACACGCTTTCGGAAGAGACCACGAGGGCCAGCACGCCGAAAGGAAATGGATCAAACGCTTTGAGCCCGGGAATTACGTGAAGATTCACCAGGCTCCATCCGGCGATCAGAAGCGCCTGGGCGAGCAGGAATCCGACGTTGCCGACAAGCTTTGTAATTATGTCGCTGGTTCGCTCCGTGGCAGTCCTGCGGCCGAGGGCATCTCGCTCGAGGGTGGCGATGGCGTCAATGTTGTACTGCGTGGGATTCGCCGCGGCCCGGCGTGGCAATGGATTGTCCATGGGCTTAGCCTCTCCGCGGATGCTGAAATTTGCCGGATGGCTCGACAGCCAGCTCTATTTGCGCTGGAACACGAGGGTGATCGTTTTGTGCTCCGGCCGCACGACGCTGACGATCATGGCGCCATCCCCGGCAAGGGTGTAAGTTTCGAGCGTAGTCTCGCCGGCCCGGGTGGTGGTCACCTTCAGGACGTCGTGATCCCACCTGGTCTTGCTTTTGAGATCGTTGCCGGTGTGAATGGTGGCGTCGTTCTGGCCGTCGGTGGTGTCGTTGTAGAACACGGTCTCGCCGGCTGCGCCTTCATAGACGAAACTGCGCGAGACGGTGATGTTACCCTGCCGCTCGTCGATCGTCACCGTGCCGCTTTGAATGGCGCGCTGGCCGGCGAAATCGCTCCGGCCGGGCGCCAGCGTCCATGTGCCGTTCATCGCGGTGTGCTCGCGGGCAACGGCGCAGAACGCAAAGAGAGTGGCCGCCAGGGCCACTCGGGTACGTGCATTTCTGAAGAATGTGCTCATGGTGTCCTATGGTTCCGCCGCTACGGCGAGACCCAAACGGCAACGCCAGACGCCTGCTGGAGGCGCCCGGCGGTTTGCCCTTACGACTTGCAGCTACCGGGTGCGCTCGGCCGAATCCCAGTTGAGCGCGTGTTCAAACCCGCTGGCAACTGCCGGCGTGTGAAAGTCGCCCGTCAGAATTTCGCGATTCGTTGCGTCGCGGCCGTAGAGTTCCCGGTTGGCTTCGCCATCCGGACGCAGCGTCGCGCCTTCGATCGAGATGCCCGCGAACAGCCCGCGTGAACGGGAATACGACAGCATTTCCGCGTTCATCATGGCGTCCGTCTCGGCGCTTGCGTCGCGGCCAATCGGGCCCGCCGCCGCCGTGGCTTCGCCACCGACCGTAAACTTGTCGGACAAGAGGTGCCTCATGCCGCCTTCGTTCATAACCAGCAACACGATATCGGTGTCCGAGAGGCCAATCTGGAACCCGACACTTCCACCTTCAACCGCCATCGCGGCCGGAGCGCTCCAGCCTGATCCACCCTCGCGGCGGCATACCGCGAAGCCGCTGCCAAACTTTGCGCCGAAGATGAAACCGGCCTTTTTCATCCCGGGGATAACCACGACGCAGCGCGCCTTATCGAGCAGATCGTGGGGGATTCCTCGGTCGGAGGCCTTGGCCATATCGGTCAGCGCGTCGGCCGAAGCGTCCAGCCTGTCGTCAACCTTAACTTCTCTGTCCGCCGCGAAAGCGACGGTACTCATGAAACCGGCAATTGCGAGAATTACTACGGGTGTTTTGTGCATTTACATGCTCCTGTTCGGTCAGACAGAGAGCACCGTGGGGTCCAATGTACCGGGACTCACCGGTACGGGGCTCTTTTCGTCGAGGCCTGAGCCGCTTTCGACGTCGTCGAGCCAACAGCCCGTTCATCTTGCGGGAGTTTCGGCGGAACGCGAGTGTTTCGTTGCCGGGAACCGTGGGCAAGTGCCCGCTTGCGAAAGACTGTGCAGAATCTTCTCAGGAAGTGCAGGTATTGCCGCCGGCGTGAAGATCATGAGCCTTATGGTGCGAGGAACGGCCGGTACGGCTTCGGCAACTTCCCTCGCGAACCCGTTGCCGGGTCGCCTCGCCCCAGGGCGCCGCCGTTGGTCATAAGGCTCACGCGCTTGGGCCTTCGGATTGCTCTTGAACCCCGCGAAGGAATACAAAATGCCTCTGCTGAATCTTGTCGTAGTGCTGGTCGTAGTCGGAGTAGCTTTGTATCTGATCAACAGGTATATCCCCATGGCCTCCAGCATCAAATCGATTCTGAACGTTGTCGTAGTGATTTGCGTTTGTGTCTGGCTGCTGCAAGTAGTTGGGTTGTGGGGCAGCGTAAGCAGTTTCCGGCTTCCGCGGTGACGCCGCTTGTGAGGCGGACCGTCCGGCCATGCGCGGCGGCGGCATCGGCCAGATTCGGTCCCGTGACCCCGCGCGGTCAGTTCCTCCACCGGTCGCCTGGCGTTCATGCCGCAACAAAGCTGTTTCCGAAAGCACTGACACAATGTGGCGGCCCAACTACCGGCGCATCCAGGTCTGCTGAGAGCACCGGACTGGGAAGAGACTCATGAAAGAGACCTCCAGGATCCGCAATTCGGAGTCGAGGGCAAGGTGGTGCTGCTCACCTTCGGCCTGCTTTTCGCCGAACCAGGGTATCGAATACGTTCTCAACGCCTTGCCGCAGATCCTCGCGGAATTCCCCGAGGTTGTGTATATCGAGTCCCGTCTCCCGCTCCATTGTTTGAGCACCGGCTTCATTCTGAACATCCCACCAGCCCACCCAGTGCCGACGCTGCTTCCGAACATTTTCTCCTGATCGTTTCGATCGGGCCACAACATCAGGCTTTCCCGGCGCACGAGCTTACGCTGGCCGAGAACGGGCAGGGATGGGACGGCATTGCGGACATGCGTCGCCTGAAGAGGCATTTGAAGAGGTTAGACGAGTTTAGCTTGTCGGACAGTCGATTTAATTTGGTTCGGGCTGGAATTTCCAAAGGGTGGCGCGCAGGCCGACCTGCGTGGCGAGGATCCGGCCGTCGGGAGTCCAGACGGCGGAATGATGGTCGCTTAAGGTGTCGCCGGGGACGCGCGTGATGCGCCCGGTGGCAGTATCCAGAATCGCGATTGAATTGAACCACGAGTCCAACGGGTCGAGCGAGATCAGCATGCGGCCGTGGGCATCGATGGAGCCAGATGAGAAATATCCGCCGTTCCCGGTGAACAAGGGGTCCGACGCTTCCAATGGGATCTCCCTTTCGGCGGCGCCGTCAATCGGTACATGGAACATCCTGATGTGTGTGCTATCCCCACGCGCCACAATCAGGCTGCTGCCGGAAGGCTCCATTACGACACCTTCGCCGGTGGACACGGCGTGCGGTTCGCCGCCCGCGGAGGGAACCGTCCACACGACGCCTCCCGCGCAGAAGTAGAGCGTCGCGCCATCCGCCGAAGCGGTCAGTGCCGTGATCACACCTTTGCCCTGCGCGATACGGCGCGTGACGCGCCCGGTGGATGTCTCCGCGAGGGCAATGGTTTGGTGCGGCGCGGGACCGATGACGAAGGCAATCGCCCGCGGACCCGCCAGAGTAATGGGCGCGGCGGTTTCTTCGGGAGTCTTTACGAAGGGAACGGGATTCTTTCCTTTCTCCACCGCCATGAGGCGGACGTTGCCGGAGACGTAAGCGGGCGTCACCGTCCGGCCGTCCGGCAGTAAGAGGATCTGGTCTGGAGTGACCCCCGTGGGAAAAGCGGCAATCCTCGTGGAAGGTCCGCCGCCTGGCGAAAGACTCACCAGTTCATAGGGACGGTCCACGAGATCCAGGAACAGGCTCTGGTTCCCGCCCGCGTCGACATGCCAGATGGAATTGGTCACGGTGAAAAGCGTTCGTGCGGCGGCCCGGCCGTTAGTAGGCCTGGCGACGAGGCGTGTCATTGATCCGGCGGGGAGCGCGGCCAGGATGGACTTGCCATCGGCCGCAACGGTCCAGCCCGAAGTGACGGCCGCTTCCTGTTCCGTCAGGCCGAGCCGCCGGATGGCGTTGGAGGTGAGGTCGATGGCATACAGTCCCAGACCCTCGCCCCCGCGCCCGATGGGGGATGCGTAGACGATGACTTCCCTGGCCCCCGGCGCCACGCGGTAACAGCCTGCGTCGAACGCCGTGGCCGATGTTTCCAAAGCAAATTCCTGGAAACGCCCGGTGTCCGGCCAGAAACGGTACACCTGCAACTGCCCTTTGGCCTTGGGGCGGTTGAGCAGCAGGCTACCGTCGGGCAGCACTTCGGGCGACGAAGCATTCTCCAGCACCAGTTGCTCTTCGCCGCCCAGCACCGGCACGCTATAGACGCCGAGGGGCACGTCGCTGGCGCGGTCATAGTAGATCCGCGAACCGTCGGGCGACCAACTGATCTGCCCGATTACGCCGCGATCGCGCCGGTGAGTCAGAATGGACCAGTTCCCGGATTCCGGGGTCATCACGGCCAACTGGGTCTGGGCCTGGTCGATGGCGACGAAAGCGAGCAGATGGCCGTCCGGCGAGAGGCGCGGGTTGAGCGCCATTTCGGGCCCGCCCAGCAGCACGCCGGACCACTGCGGTACGGGGGCATCCCGCCACAGAAGGCGTGAGCCGACCACGGCCGCCACGAGCAAGACCGCCACCAGGGCGAGCTGCCACCACATCTTGCGCGAAGGCGCGGCCGGAGCGATTGCGCTCTGGCTGCCGCTGTGCGCGCCGGCCTGCGAGAGCGCGAACCCCAGATCGTGCGCCGACTGAAATCTACGCGGCGCCTCCTTTTCCAGGCAATGCACCACGATCTCTCGCAACGCCGCCGGCACTGCTCCCGGCAACTCCGGCGCTTCCTGTTTGAGAATCGCCGTCATGGTCTCCGCCGACGTCTCGCTGCAGAAGGCGCGCTTGCCGGTGAGCAACTCGTGGAGGATGACGCCGAAGCTGAAGATGTCGCTGCGGTGGTCGGCCGCCACGCCGCGGACCTGCTCGGGACTCATGTAGCCCGGCGTGCCCATCACCACTCCCGCCTCAGTGCGCACCGTGACCGTCTGGCCGTGGATGGCAGCGGTTTTTTCCAGCACTTTAGCAAGTCCGAAATCCAGGATCTTGGGCCGTCCGTCGCGGGTGAGCAGGATATTGTCGGGCTTGAGATCGCGGTGGACGATGCCCGCGTCGTGAGCGGCGGCGAGTCCGCTGGCGATCTGCAGGGCGATTTCGATGGTCCTGCGGACGGAGAGTATGCCGCCACACAGCGGTTCGCCATCGACCAGTTCGCTGACGATGTAGCCGTCGCCGACATCGTAGATGGCAACGATGTTGGGGTGGTTCAGCGCGGCGACGGCGCGGGCTTCCTGCGCGAAGCGCTGGCGGCGGAGATCGTCGGCCACGTCGCCGGGCAGGATCTTGAGGGCGACGTCGCGGTTCAGGCGGGTATCGCGGGCACGATACACCTCGCCCATGCCGCCCGCGCCGAGTGGCGCGAGGATTTCGTACGGGCCGAGTTTTGTGCCTGTCGATAGGGGCATTCCCGTGATTCAGTTCAGTGTAGCCAATCGAGAGTTGGTCAACTCCTGAATCGCGACGTATCCGGAAGTTGGCCTGCCCGCGTCAAGTTGCCGGGAAACGGCGGTCTTATTAGAGGTGCCCCGAATTCCGATAACACGAAATCTCGCTTCCACGCCGTTGCTCCGCCGGTCGCAAACTCTTATCGGCAGGCCGCCGTGAACGGCGTTTCAGCGGATCCGTCGCAGCCAGTGAGGCCCGCGGCGTCGCGGTTTCCCTATTGACAACTTAATTTGTCAATGTTCTAATATTCTCGTGCTGGATGTCGAGGTCATACAGTCTCCGCAGGCCGCCGCCGCCGCTCTGGACCCGGTTCGCGCGCGGCTGCTGGCCGAATTGTCGGAGCCCGCTTCGGCGGCCACCCTTGCCGCGCGCCTCTCCCTGCCACGCCAAAAAGTGAACTACCACCTGCGCGCCCTGGAGAGCCACCACCTGGTGCGCCCTACCAGCGAACGAAAGTGGGGCGGCATCACCGAGCGCCTGGTGGAAGCCACCGCGTCGACTTACGTCGTTTCGCCCGCCGCCATGGGCCCCGCGGCGTCCGACCCTGGGCGCAGCCGCGACCGCCTGTCGGCGGGCTACCTGATCGCGCTGGCGGCCCGCGTAGTCCGCGAAGTCAGCGAACTCGCCACCCGCGCACGTGAAACCGGCAAGCGCCTCGCCACGCTCTCGATCGACACCGAAATCCGCTTCCGCTCGGCCGCCGAGCGCGCGCAATTCAGCAACGAACTCACCGCCGCGATCACGCAGCTGGCGGCCCGTTATCACGACGCTTCCGCCCCGGGCGGACGCAGTCACCGCCTCGTTCTGGTGGCGCACCCGTTACCCCAACAAAACAAGGAGACCGCAGTATGAGCGTAAAGAAAGAAGCGAACGGACGCCGTTCAGTGCAGGTGGAAATCGAAGTACCGGGCACCCCGGAACAGGTGTGGCAAGCAATCGCCACCGGTCCGGGCGTGGGCGCATGGTTTGTACCCACCGAGGTGGATGGCCGCCTCGGCGGCACCATCACTCACCACTTCGGAGGGGGCATGGACGCAGCCGCCACGATCACCGAATGGGACGCGCCGCATCGCTTCGCGAAGGAAGACTCGTGGGGGCCAAACGGGCCCACCGTGGCCACCGAATGGACGGTGGAGGCCCGTGGCGGCGGGACATGCATAGTGCGCGTAGTGCACAGCCTCTTCGCCGAGACCGATGATTGGGACGATCAACTGACCGGCGTCGAATCCGGCTGGCCCTCATTCTTCCGCATTCTGCGGCTGTATCTGGAGCACTTCGCGGACCAGCCGAGTTCGCAAATCCAACTCCTGGCGATGCCGGCGGCCCTGGGCGCATGGGAGAAGCTCGCGGGCGCCCTGAATCTTGCGGGGGCAGCGCCGGGCGACCGGCGAAATGCGGGCGACGGCGCCCCTCCATTGAGCGGCATCGTGGAGTCATTGAATACTGGCGGGAATCCACACACGCTGTTACGCGTCGATCTGCCCGCTCCGGGTGCGGTGTTTGCCACCGCGTGCCCGGCCGGCGAGAAAGCATTCGTCACCGTCAGCTTCTATCTCTACGGCGATACGGCAGCGGCCGTTGTGGCGCGCGACGAATCCGCCTGGACTGCGTGGATGACGAATCTTTTCCCGGCGTAAAACTGGAGGGCGCTCATTTGGCTGAGCTTCGCCCGCGTTGTGGCGCGCAGGAGACTGGACCTTTCCGGAAGCTGTCCGCCGCATGATGGGTCAGACCTGGCTGATGCATGCCTCGCGCCCGATGGCAGGCGCATGGTGGGCTGATGCCATGAATTGCGGCGCCCGGTGTTTTTGCTCTTGCTTTCCATAGTTCGATAACTATAGAATGATGGAAGCATGGCATCCAAGCCCACCGAAGATGAGGTTACACGCTTTGCGGACATGTTCTCGGCGATGGGAACTGGCCCGCGCCTGCGCATTATGCGTGTCCTTCTTTCCGCGCATCCCGACGGCATGGTTGTGGGCGAGGTCGGGGCGGAGCTGGGCATCCCCGCATCAACGCTTTCGCATCACCTCGACAAGCTGAAAAACGAGGATTTGGTCAAAGTGAAGCGCGAGGGAACATACCTTTGGTACTCGGCCAACGCTGACGTGTTGCAGGAGCTTCTTGGTTTTCTGTACGCCGAATGCTGCACCCGAAACAAAGCGATCGAACCGCAAGCGATCGTGCGCCTCTGTAAGTGAGAACTCTTCGATGATCAAGCCGAAGGTGCTGTTTATCTGCTCCGGGAATAGCTGTCGCACGCAAATGGCGGAGGGCTTTTTGCGACGGATGGGCGGCGACCGTTTCGAGCCGTTCAGCGCCGGAGCCGATAGCTCCGCAGGGCTGGACCCAGACGCCGTAGCCGCCATGCGGGACGCCGGCATCGATATCTCAGATCATCGGCCAAAGAAGGTCGATCCGTTCATGCGCGAGCGAATGTCTTACGTCGTCACGCTCTGCGAACGCGAAATCGAACACTCATGTCCGATTTTTCCCGGCGCCATCTGGCGTCTGAAGTGGCCCATCGAAGACCCCGCGATGGCGAAAGACCCGGAAGAACACTGGCGGATGGTGTGTCGCGCCCGCGATGAACTCCAGCGGCGCGTTATCGAGTTTATTCAAGCGAACACGTGAAGGGAACCCATGGAACTCAAAGACGTTGTGAGAGAGAAATACGGACAAGCAGCGCTGCGCGTCCACACCGGCGGAAGTTCGTGCTGTGGAGCGTCCGCACCGGCACTCGATGGCTGTTGCGACCCGATTACGTCAAACCTGTACGACGCCGCGCAACAAGGTGAGCTCCCATATGAAGCGGTGTCAGCCTCACTTGGCTGCGGCAACCCGACAGCGCTGGCGGAGCTGAAGCCGGGCGAAACTGTGCTGGATCTTGGGTCTGGTGGCGGGATTGACGTGCTTCTCTCGGCGCGGCGCGTGGGGCCTTCCGGCAAGGCCTACGGCCTCGATATGACCGACGAAATGCTGGCCCTCGCCCGCGAGAACCAACGCAAGGCAGGCGTCGAGAACGCCGAGTTCCTCAAAGGCGAAATCGAGCACATCCCGTTACCGGACGACTCCGTTGATGTGATTGTGAGCAATTGCGTGATCAATCTTTCGGGCGACAAGGACCGGGTGTTCCGTGAAGCCTTCCGAGTATTGAAACCGGGTGGCCGTTTCGCCGTATCCGATGTGGTCACCCGTGGCGACGTTCCGGCGGTTGTACGGGAAAACATGTTGCTGTGGGCCGGGTGCATCGCCGGAGCGCTGCAGGAGCACGATTACATCGCCGGGCTTGCCAAGGCGGGCTTCCATGACATTGACATCGAACCTACCCGCATTTACAACATCGAAGACGCCCGCGCCTTTCTAAGCGGACAAAGCATCGATGTGGACGCGATCGGGCCGCAGGTCGAAAACAAATTCATGAGCGCTTTTATCCGCGCCAGGAAACCCGCAACCTGCTGCGCCCCTGGCTGTTGCGCATGACTCCGGCGCGGCGCATCGCCGCCGAAGCCTTCGGCACGGCCTTTCTTCTGGCCGCTGTCGTCGGATCGGGCATTATGGGCGAACGTCTGGCCGCTGGAAACGTGGCGATCGCATTGCTTGCGAACACGGCTGCAACGGGCGCAATGCTGGTGGCGCTCATTCTTACCTTCGGGCCGATTTCCGGGGCCCACTTTAACCCCGCGGTGACGCTGGCCGACGCATGGCAAGGCGGTTTGGCGTGGCAGGAAGTGCCGGGATACCTGATCGGGCAGATTGCCGGCGCGTTTACCGGCGTCGCGGCGGCGCATCTGATGTTTGGCGAGGCGATTTTCAGCGCATCCCGCCATGCCCGAGCAGGCGGGGCGCAACTGTTTAGCGAATTCATCGCGACCTTTGGCTTGCTTTCCGTTATCTGGGGATGCGCACGCCTGCGCTCATCCGCTGTGCCGTTCGCAGTTGGCGCTTACATCACCGGCGCGTACTGGTTCACGGCGTCAACGTCGTTCGCCAACCCCGCCGTGACGCTGGCGCGCTCGGCAAGCGATACCTTCGCGGGTATCCGCCCCGTGGACGCGCCAGGGTTCATTCTGGCCCAGCTGGCCGGCGCCGGCGCGGCAACCCTGCTGTTCCGCTGGCTGGTTCCGACCCTGCCTAAGAACGCCGGGAATGTTGTAGTCGTCCACTCAGAGGAGCAGTTTCATGAACGATAGAAAGCGGGTGTTGATACTCTGCACTGGAAATTCAGCACGGAGCCAGATGGCCGAAGGCCTAATGCGCCATGACGCGGGTGATCGCTTTGAAGTAGCCAGCGCCGGCACCAAGCCAACCCACGTCCGGGCGGAGGCGATTGCCGCTATGCGCGAGGTCGGTATCGACATTTCGGGCCATCGTTCGAAGAGCGTCGAGGAGTTCACCGGTGAGCACTTCGACTACGTTTTGACCGTCTGCGATAACGCCAGGGAAGCCTGCCCGATCTTCCCCGGCGCGACGACGAGAGTTCATCACAGTTTTGAAGATCCCGCCGCGGTTCAAGGCCCGGAACAAGAACGGCTGGCCGCCTTCCGCCGGGTGCGGGATCAACTCAGGCGATACCTCTCAAGCTTCCCCTCAGGATAAATGCAGATCGCGCGGTTGTTGCCCGGCTGCCCGTGCGCGCGGACCCGCTCGGTCACCCTCGCGGTTCGGTCAGGCGCACCGGACCTGGACATCGCGCCACGATGGTGAAGACTCGCTGGGTGCACCGGCGTGTGAAAATGCTTCTGTAGACCATTTGCCAGGAGCTTCCCATGTGGACCCTTCTCCTCGATCTGAAGTTTGCCCTTCGCCAATTGCGCAGGTCGCCGGGGTTTACCGCGATGGCCATCGCGATGCTGGCATTCGGAATCGGCGCAACCACCGCGATCTTCTCCATCGTGGAAGGCGTGCTGTTGCGGCCGCTGCCGTTCCCCGATTCCGGCCGGCTGATGGTGCTCACGGACCGGCTGCAGGGGGGCGATATCAGCGGCAACGGCGAGGCGGGAGTTACCGCGCCGGACATCCGCGCGTACACGCGCGACACGCGCTCATTCGAGAATCTGGGAGGGTCCGGCTTCGCACAGTATGAGCTCTCCGGCATCGGAGAACCGGCGCAGGTGGACGCCTCGCGCCTCACCAGCGGAGTGTTCCCCGCTCTCGGAGTCTCTCCTCTGCTCGGCCGCCTCTTCACCGAGCAGGACGACGAGCAAAACCAGCAGCTGGCCATCTTGAGCTATGCGACGTGGCAGAGCCGCTTTCATGGGAATCCGCAAGTGCTGGGCTCCAAAATCCTGCTCGACCGCAAGCCCTACGTGGTGATTGGCGTGATGCCGCGGAACTTCGAGTTCCCGCTGGTGCCAGGCCACCTGAACCGCAGTGAACTGTGGGTGCCCATGAGCCTCACTCAGTTGGAGCTGACCCAGGGAGCGGCATCGTGGCAGTTCGGGATGGTTGGGCGGTTGAAGGCCGGCGTAACGGCCATGCGAGCGCAGGCCGACGCGGAGCGAGTGGCTCAGGAAATCATGCGCAACTATCCACCGTTCATGTCCAGTTTGCGCATTAGCTCATTGGTGCGCCCGCTGCAGGAGGAAACGGTGGAGCAGGCGCGCCCGCTGGTGCGGACGCTGTTCCTGGCAGTGGCGGTTGTGCTGTTGATCGCCTGCGCCAATCTGGCCGGGCTGCTGTTAGTGCGGGCCATCCGACGGCAACGGGAGAGGGCCATTCGTCAGGCCCTGGGCGCTCCGGCCGCCGCGCTTCTGCGGCCCGCTTTTATGGAGAGTCTCATTCTCAGCGTGAGCGGAGGCGTGCTCGGAATTACGCTGGCCGCCATGGCTCTGCGCGTGGGCAAGAGCTTCCTTCCGGAGAGCCTGCCGCGGATTGACGAAATCGGCCTCAACTGGACGGTGATTGGATTCGCGATCCTGCTGGCCGTGGTAACCGGGCTGCTGTGCGGGCTGGCCCCGGCGTTCGCGACCCTTCGCACCAGCGTGAACGACACGTTGAAAGAGGGCGGACGCAGTGGAGCCACGGGTGGAAAGCATGCGCGGCTGCGGTCGATTCTGGTGGTGGCAGAGATTGCCGTGGCTCTGGTTCTGCTTTCGGCGTCGGGATTGCTGCTGCGCAGTTTCGAAAAGATGCGTTCCATCGACCCCGGCTTCCGGCCGCAGAACGTCACGTCAGCCGCGTATTCGCTGCCGCAGAGACAATACGCGACCCAGGCGGCAGTGGACAGCTTCAACAAGGAACTGTTGCTGCGTCTGCGGCAAGTCCCGGGCGCGGTTTCCACGGGACTCACCACCCTGCTGCCGGCATCCAATTCGTACGGGAATGAGACGTTCATCGTGGAAGGCTATGTTCCTCCGAGAGGCGCGGGCATGAACCTCGCGGTTCCCAGCCAGGTGATTGGAGACTACTTCCATACGATGGGCGTTCCCCTGATCAAGGGCCGTTTTTTCACGGACTCGGACAGAGCCGGCGCGCAATTGGTTGTGATCGTGAATCGCAAATTCGCTCAACACTACTGGCCCCAACAGGACCCCCTGGGGAAGCGGATCCGCATCGGCACGCCGGAGATGCAGACCCCATGGCTCACGGTTGTGGGAGTAATCGCCGACGTGAAAATCGATTCGCCGGATGGGGCGACCAAAGATCAGTTCTACCAGCCGGTTGACCAGGCGGAGGCGGACATTGGCTCGCTCGCAGCGCCCGGGGACTTGAACGGCAACGGCGGCTATATCGTGTTTCGCGGCAGTCTTCCGGCGGAACGAATGGACAACGTTTTGCGCGCGACGGTGCGCTCCCTTGACCCGCAGCTGGCGCTGACTCAGGTGCAGACCATGGAGCAGGCAATCTCCGACACCGAGGCGCCCCGGCGCTTCAACACCACGGTGATCACGGGCTTCGCCGCCGCGGCCGTGCTGCTGGCGATTCTGGGCATCTACAGCGTCATTGCGTTTTCGGTCGCCTCACGAGTGCAGGAGATGGCTATCCGGATGGCTCTCGGTTCTCAGCGCTCCGGGATCATGCGGCTGATTCTGATTTCCGGAGCCAAGCTCGCGTGCATTGGCTGCGGGCTGGGGCTGCTGGGCGCGGTGGCGGCGTCCGGTCTGCTGCGCTCGTTCCTGTTTGGCGTGAGCCCTTTCGATCCGATGGTGCTGACGCTGGCGGCGATTGCGGTGCTTGCGCTGGCACTGACCGCTTCGGCGATTCCGGCGCGGCGTGCCGCTTCCATCGACCCGATGCGGGCGCTACGGGCCGAATAGGGGAGCGGGTGAGCCACTATTTGATGCGCTCCCACAAGAGCTTGAACGTGGCATTCTTGCGCTCAATCACGCCTCCTTTTCCGTCCTCGCGGGGGATCAGGAGAAGGCGATCATTGCCTTGAAATTCGAACCATCGGACATTGTTGACGCCGCGCCAATTTGGCTGGCTGGCGTCAGCCAGGTGGTGTGTGACGGTTTGCGCTTTCCAATCGAGCGTCCAGGTTCCGTAATACGAGATGTAATTGTCGAAGGCCGCCACCTTCTCTTCGCCCGTACCGAATGCGGGACCATTCAGGAAGGGCTTGCGAACACCCTTAACATCGATCTGGACGGCCATCCAACCTGACCGATCGTAGGTGATGATGCCGGTAGGGTGATCAAAAGCAAAGTGAAGCGTGGCGTCGGTGCCCTCCACTGACACCAATCGCCAAGCACCCACCAGCTTCCTGGCGGCATTGTCGTGTCGCGCTTCAGCGGAGAACAAGGAAACGCAAGAGAGGATCAACAAGTGGACGCGGCCTTTGCTCATGGACGTTGAGTATATCCCAGCCGCAATTCTGTTAGTACGTGTGCTCCGGCTTACTTGATGGGCCGCGAACCAAGCACGAGGATGTCCACAAGTCTTCTGGCGCTCTGCTGCCAGTCAGGGCTGGGCGCCATTTTGGCGACGCCGATAAGAGCCCGCAGCAGATCGATTGGATCGAGGTCCTTGCGTATGTCGCCGCTCTTGATGGCGCGTTTCACAAGGGCACGAATCGCTTCCCAGACCTGCGCATAGGAAGCTTCGAACACCTTCGAGGGATCTCCGGCGAGCGTATCGAGAACCGAGGCGATGATCTGCTTGGCCGCGATGTAGTCAACGAACAAAAGCATCCAGGCACGCAAGGCCTCAATCGGGGGCAGCGTCTGAGCGAACTTCCGCTCCGCCGCGGCCAGCTTTTCCACCTCAGTCCGATAAACGGCCTCCAGAAGCTCGTCGCGCCCAGGAAAGTGGCGATACAAAGTTCCTGCTCCAACGCCGGCCTGTTTGGCGATGTCGTCCAGGCTGGCATGGGCGCCCGACCTGGTGAACGCCTCCTTCGCTACTTCCAGAATCCGCTCGCGATTACGCTGCGCGTCGGTGCGCGGCTTCCGCTGGACGGGCTGTGAACTTTTCCTGGGCATACAAAAACTTGCAACCGGAGACAGTCTCCGCTAATCTAGGGATGTGGAGACTGTCTCCGTTTTATCAGATTGGTGACGGCTCGTCAATCAAGGAGGAGAAGCTATGCGTATCTTTGTCACCGGGCTACAGGTTTCATAGGCTCGGCAGTCGTTCAGGAACTTATGGGCGCGGGTCATCAGGTGCTCGGCCTGGCGCGTTCGGATGCCGGCGCGGCGTCTCTGGCCGCCGCTGGAGCCGATGTACATCGCGGTTCGCTCGAAGATTTCAACAGTCTGGGTAGCGGAGCGGCGAGCGCGGATGGCGTGATCCATACCGCGTTCATCCACGACTTCTCGAACTACGCGGCCGCCGCGGAGACGGATAAACGCGCCATCGCGGCACTGGGAGCCGCTCTCGCGGGTTCTGAGCGCCCTCTGATCGTCACTTCCGGGACGCTGCTCCTGCGACGCGAAGGCCCGCTGGCAACCGAAGGCGACATAACCAATTCCAACTTTCCCCGCAAGTCGGAAGAGGCGGCACTGGAGATAGCGTCGCGCGGCGTGCGCGTATCCGTTGTGCGCCTGCCACCCTCGGTGCATGGCGACGGCGACCACGGCTTTGTGCCGCGCCTTATCGCTATCGCGCGCGAAAAGCGCGTTTCGGCGTATATGGGTGACGGCCAAAACCGCTGGCCCGCGGTGCACCGGCTGGATGCCGCCCATCTTTTCAGACTGGCGCTGGAGAAGGGCGCCGCGGGGGCCCGGTACCATGCGGTCGCCGACGAAGGCGTGCCGTTCCAGGACATCGCGGGCGTCATCGGCCGGCGATTGAACGTGCCGACCATCAGCAAGCCGCCCGAGGAGGCCGCCGAACATTTTGGCTGGCTCAGCCACTTCGCCGGCGTCGACTGTCCGGCCTCGAGCGCACAAACGCGGGAACGGCTGGGATGGCGCGCGACACGACCTTCGCTGATTGCCGATATCGACCGGCCGCGTTACTTTGAAGCATGAGAACGGAGAGAACGCGATGACGAAACAAATCAATCCCGGCGGGAGCTTCACACTCGCCAACACTTCGTTGACCGTGAACCGGATGGGCTATGGCGCGATGCAACTGGCGGGTCCGCAAGTATGGGGACCACCGCGCGACCCCGACGAAGCGGTCCGGGTGCTGCAAGCGGCCGTTGCCGCCGGCGTGAACCATATCGATACCAGCGATTTCTATGGTCCTCACATAACGAATCAAATCATCAAGCGAGCGCTGCACCCCTATCCGGACGGCCTGGTGATCGTCACCAAAGTGGGCGCGCGACGGGGAGCGGACAAATCCTGGACTCACGCTCTTTCGCGCCAGGAACTAATCGACGGGGTCCACGACAACCTGCGAAACCTGGGCCTGGACGCGCTGGATGTTGTGAATTTGCGTGTCGGCGGGATCATGGCGCCCTCGGATGAATCGATCGAGGAACCCTTCACGGTGCTCGCCGAGCTGAAGCATCAGGGATTGATTCGCCATCTGGGTGTGAGCAATGTCAGTCCAGGGCAACTGTCGGAGGCGCGGAAGATTTCGGAGATCGTCTGCGTGCAGAATTTCTATAACATTGCGCACCGGGACGATGACGGGCTCATTGCAGATCTCGCGAGGGAAGGCATAGCCTATGTGCCGTTCTTCCCGTTGGGAGGATTTACTCCTTTGCAATCCGCTGCGCTGGATACGGCCGCGGCGTCCTTGCAGGCGACGCCGATGCAGGTTGCGCTCGCGTGGCTGCTTCAGCATGCGCCGAACATCGTCCTGATTCCGGGCACATCGTCGGTGAAACATCTACGCGAGAATCTGGATGCCGCGACGCTGCGACTCCCTCTTGTGACGATCGCCGAGCTGGACTTGATCGCAGGCGGCGCTAACGTTTGAGGAGAACGCCGATGCGCGCGGGGATCAGGATGCCGGCTGGATGATCTCGCGAATTGAGGCCCACCCGGTCGGGCTTCGACGATCGCGAACGTAGACGACCATCGATCGACCCTTGAAGAGGAAAGGCGTGCCGCCGGCCAGAGGCGTGGCCCGGATGGTGAAGAGACTCTCTTCGACCGCGGTTCGACCTTGAAAGAATGTGCTTTCGACGTGGTTGTCGACAAACTCAAGCCGGACGCTGCTGAAGGTTCTCGCCAGATCGGCGCGAACCGCTTCGCGTCCCACCAGGTACCTGTCCGGCGCGAGCGCCTTGATGACATCGGGGGAATGGCAGGCCATTATAGCGTCGAGGTCGCCGCGAGCAAATGCCGCACGAATCTCCTCACCGGTCTTGCGCAGAGATACCTGATCCTGCTTTGACCCGGCGAATTGATCGCTGGCAAAGGATCCGGCGGCGAACGTCGCGGACAGGATGGACACGATGAGCGGCGTAGCAATGCGTGGGTATCTCATCGGGCCAGTATAGCCAGTCTCTCCCCCACCCGGACGCGCGAACGGCATGGATTACTAAAGCCCCCAATTACAATTGCCGATAGACCTAGACAGGCTGTCCATGGTGGATCCGAAGCATAGCCAATTCGGCGCTCGTCTACCGGTGTTACACCGAGGGACGTCTCGGGTGTTTCATCTAACGTCCATAGTGAGCTTGTTCGTGGCATCTCTTGCATCGACCATGGCTCAGGCGCCGGCGCGACCGAGCCGCCCGGCGGGAGTTCCGGACGGATATGTGATCACGCCGTTCGGCTACTTTCATGAATCCTGTGTTCGACACCTGGCGCAGGCGGAGACTCTGCTGGCGGATGGGCTTTCTGTCCAACACGCGGATGGAACTATCGAGAACGTCCCGGCTTGCGGTCATGCACATTTCACCGCCCGTGGAGAGATGGTAACCGCAGGCGCCGCGGGGGCGGGGCCGCCGACGATCAGCCACAGCTGGATTGAATCTGCATCGGCCACCACGGCTACCTCATACGGCGAGCTGGTGGCAACCTGGACGGTGCCGCCGGATCCGGCTTCCGATGATGGCCAAACCGTGTTTTTCTTTCCGGGCCTGGAGGATTTTAAAGACGTTGTAAGCATTCTTCAGCCAGTGCTGGGTTGGAATAATGATTTTGGCGAAGCGTGGAGCATTGCCAGCTGGAACTGCTGCCCGCACGGCATTACAGTGGAGAGCTCGCCAGTGAGCGTCAGCGCGGGCGACGAGATCCTGGGCACCATGCGGAGCACTTGCAGCGCGGGAACGCTATCCTGCGCGACCTGGAACGTGATAAGCGAGGATGTGTCCACGGGGCAAAGCACGACGCTGAGCAATACGCTGAGTGAAGGGCAGACGTTCAATTGGGCGTTCGCCGGCGCGTTGGAGGTTTACAACATTGCCCAATGCAGCGATTACCCGCCGAATGGCTTCCTCACTTTCTCAGATTTGGCGCTGTATGACGACGAGTTCGACCAGATCTCCGATCCGAGCTGGTCCATCAGCAATTCGGCCTCGGGCCTTACGCCGCAATGCGGCTACGGTGGACAAGTGGCGGCGACGCAGGTGATGCTCGATTATTCGTCGTCCAAGCCCGCGGCCTTCGTACCGGTGACGCCGTGCCGGCTGGTGGACACGCGGGCCTCCAACGGCGAGTTCGGCTCGCCGGCGCTGGTGGGCGGGAGCAGCCGTAATTTCACGATTCCCAGCAGCACCACTTGCACCATTCCTTCCACCGCGACCGCCTACTCGTTGAACGTCACGGTGGTGCCGGAGGGCAAGCTGAGCTACCTGACCGTGTGGCCCACTGGAGAAACACAACCGGTGGCCTCCACGTTGAACTCGGAGGATGGGCGCATCAAAGCCAACGCGGCCATCGTGCCCGCGGGAACCGGCGGAGCGATCAGCGTATACGCCACTAACGCTACCAATCTGGTGCTGGACATCGACGGCTATTTCGTGCCGGCCGGAACCTCGGGCGCGCTGGCGTTCTATCCGCTCACGCCTTGCCGCCTGGCCGACACCCGCTCGTCAAGTTACGGCCCCATGGGGTCGCCCTCGCTCACCGCCGGCGAAGATCGCACCTTCGCGATACTCTCCAGCACCTGCGATGTGCCCGATACCGCGCAGGCGTACTCGTTGAATTTCACCGCAGTGCCTTCCGGACCGCTGGGCTACCTCACGGCGTTTCCCACCGGCCAGACCATGCCGCTGGCCTCCACGCTGAACGCGCCAACCGGGACCACCACCGCCAACGCGGCCATCGTGCCGGCGGGGTCCAGCGGGTCAGTGGACATCTACACCACCAACGCCATGAATCTGGTGATTGACATCAACGGTTACTTCGCGCCCCCGGGAACGGGTGGACTCTCGCTCTACAACCTGACCCCCTGCCGGGTACTGGACACACGCCAGCCACCAGGCAGTCTGCCGTTCACCGGAGAGAAAGACGTCAACGTGACGGCGAGTGGCTGCGGAGCGCCGGCATCGGCAAAGGCATACGTGTTCAACGCGACCGTGGTGCCGCCGGGGCCCATGGGCTACCTGACATTGTGGCCGCAGGGAGGAACCGAGCCGCTGGCATCCACGCTGAACGCCCTCGACGGCGCAATCACGTCCAACATGGCGATTGTCCCTACCACCAACGGCAGCATCGCCGCGAAGCCGTCCAGCGCCACGCAACTGGTGCTGGATCTGTTCGGCTACTTCGCCCCGTGATTAGTCCAGGCCTTCCGCGAGGAGCCTGGCATCCGTCCCCACGTTTCTAAGATTGGGGGCTGGGGTGGAGTCGAGTGCCCGACATTCCCGGTTTGACCCATTCGCCTTGCGCCGAGGTTTGTAGCGCTGGCTGATGTGATCGATGAACCCGGGCTCTCGGGTTGATGCACAGCCTCGCGGACATCCCCGCCCATTTCAAGATCGGCTTCATCGCGACAGCACCCGGCCCTTACTTTCGCCCTCCACCGCGGAGATCAGTATTTGATTCCAACGATACAGGATGCTGGCCGATTCCGCGACTGCGCCTTGCTCCGCCCGGGCGGTCCCAATAGGAGCAATCCCGCCGCAAAAGCGCTTGCCTACCTGAAGTGTTGTCGTGGGCGCCTTGAACGGCGTATGGGCGGCCGCTTTCAGATCCTGTCGAAGTCGACAGGCAGCCGAAGATTCCAGACATTGCTGGCAGGCGCGTTCGCTGGAGGGGCCCTGCTATTGGCGTGCCTCGGGATCTACGGGGTGATCTCCTACAGCGTTGCCCGGAGGACGAGCGAGATGGGGATTCGAATTGCGTTGGGCGCGCAAGCGTCGCAAGTTTCGTTGCTGGTGTTGCGGCAGGGAATTCAACCGGTGCTTGGCGGGTTAGCGGTGGGAGTGGCGGGTGCGTTGGCGGCGGGAAAACTGATCAGCGGTTTCCTGTTCGGGACCCAACCGCGCGACCCGGCGGCGATCTCAACAGTGGTCTTCATGCTGCTTCTGGTGGCGGGTTTGGCGTGTTGGGCGCCGGCGCGGCGGGCATCGCGGATCGACCCGATGACGGCGCTGAGGGATGAATAGCGCGTTACAAGCCAGTCAGGCCTGGGGTGGTTCGTCTTTCTGGTTTGGTGGACGCTCTCCCGGGGCCTTTCGGCGAGCCACGAGCGTCCCGATGAACGCACCCGCAAACCCCGCCGCCTGCGAGATCAGCGGGCCGACGTTGACTTTGTTGGCCGCGACGGCCCCCACCGCGAAGCCCACCAGACTGAAGCCGGCGATTTTCGAGATGCGTGATACCTTCACAATCTCAGCGTAGCGAAAAGGCAGGGCACGGCCCTGCCCCACTTCTCATCCTTCTGTAACGAGGCTGCCGACGGCACGCAAATACCGATCGCGGATCTATACGCGTTTGGCCGAGGCCGGATAACTGATTTACCCCGGCAAGCTCACGCATGAGGACTGTTTCCGCATTGGCACCGTCGGCCACATCAGGCTGGGGTGAGACGCAGCGCATGGCGCTGCGCCACTTGCCTTCCCCAACATGAACTAAACCCGAGCTCGCGGCTATTCGTGGTGGCCGTGCTCGTTGGCGTGGTGTTTGCTGGCCTCGACCGCGTGGTGCAGCGCCTGATGATGATGGCCACTCGCTATATGCGCGTGGTGCCCGGCTTTTTCGTGATCGCCCGCGGCGTGGTGCTCGGCGGCCTTGCGGTGATGGGTGGCCGCGTGTTCGTGATGCTCAGCGGCTTTGTGATGATGGTCGGCAATTTCGGTGGACATTCGTGGTCTCCTGGTTGTGGATGGTGTTGCCCACGCAGTATGGCAGGCGTTCATAACGCGGATGTGAAAATCCGATGGCAAATCACGCGGGCACGACTTCGTAAGGCCGCATCATTTCGTTGTCTTCATGCTCGAGGATATGGCAGTGCCACACGTAGCGCCCGAGATAGCCTTCGAACTTGACGATGATGCGAGTGACCATCTTCGAATCCGCGCGAACGGTGTCCTTCCAGCCGGCTTCGGATGGCGAGGGAGGAATCAGCGGGCCGGTGTAGCGCAGTTTCCCGGTGTTCTGATAGTCGAAGGCATCGATGCGCCTGCGATCCAGAATCTGAAATCGCACCAGGTGCAGGTGGATCGGGTGGGTGTCGTCGGTGACGTTAATGAGGGACCAGATTTCCACCGAGTCCAGCACGGGTTTTTCCGTCACCGGCATATCCCAATGAGCGCCGTTCAGCAGCATGATCATGGATTCGCCGGCGAGAGTTTTCTGCTCGATGAGAGCGAGCTCACGGGTACGGACGGCGGCCGATTCCGGAATCTTCACAATCGGGCGGAGGGTAGTGGGGATCACACTGGTGTCTTCGCGCTGGCGTGCTTTGGCCACGCGGATTTGCAGCAAATCGAACGAGCTGTCGTGTAACAGAATCTCCTTGCCCGCGTACGGCGCAAAATCCACCACCACGTCAACGCGTTCGGCGGGAGCGAGCTGCAATCGCTCGACATCAATTGGCGCGGGTAAAAGACCCTGGTCGGTGCCGATCTGCCGCATCGGGACGCGATCAGAGAGGTAGAGATTCAGAAATCGTCCGTTGCTGACGTTGATGATGCGGAAGCGGTATTTGCGCGGCTCGACATCCACGAACGGGAAAAGCTTGCCGTTGATAAGGAAGGCTTCTCCGAAGACCTCGGGAACCCAGGGCGCGTCCGGCTGGCCGGACACAGGGTACTCCAACTGGCCGTCGGTGGTGATCTGACGGTCGCAGATGGCCAGAGGAATCTCATATGGGCCGGCGGGAAGATTGAGGGCGTCTTCCAATTCATCGCGAACCAGGAACAGCCCGAACAACCCGGCATAGATGTTCAAACGATTAATGCCCATGGCGTGGTCGTGGTACCACAACATGGCCGGTTCCTGCTGATTGGGGTAGTAATAGGTAGCCGATTTGCCGGGCACGTACCAATCCACCGGGTAGCCGTCATCGCCCGGAGCGACTCTCGCGCCATGGACGTGGGTTACCGCGCGGACTTGCGGCTTGTCGCGCTCAGCGCCGTGAATGGTGTAATCGATGGGAAGAAAATGCTTCAGGGGAAGTTCGTTGACCCATTCGACGAAGGCTCCCTGGCCTCTTCGCATCTCCAGCGTCGGGCCCGGAACGGATCCGCCATAACTCCACAGGCGCGCGGGCGGCAGATCACGATGCAATTTTGAAAAGACTTCGCGCATGGCGATCCGGTAGAGCTCCGCCTGAACCGCAGGATGTCCCGGAACGGGCCGGTGGCCACGGCTCCTGGCCACGGCGGGGATGGGCAGCGGATCGACGAACTTAGCGAGCGAATCGGGATTGAGCGAGGCGGCCCGGGAGGGGGAGCCGGTGAGCGCGCAGACCGCAGTGCCGTATTGAAGGATTCTTCGCCGGGAGATCGATGTCAAAAGGAATCCCGCACATTACGTCTGCGCGCCCTCCGTTGAGTATCTGGAACCAGTTTACGTCTATCTCGAGGAACCAGTCGAACCAGTCGAGCTCCTCTTTCTGGCGACCAGCGGCGACGGAACCTGGGAAGCCGGAACGCCGGTGTAACTGACGATTTCGCCGCTCTCCTCGCTGAGCGTGAACGTGGCGTTGGTGGGCGCGCTCCAATCGAACATGCCGTCGATCGAATTGGCCACGCTGTCAAACGAACCACCGCTGATGCGTTGGCCATTCAACCAGTTGTCTTCCACGAAGCGGATGATGGAAGTTTGATCCAGGACCACGTGGTCCACGTAGTTCACGCGCGCCCATGGCGAGATTGCCATCATGGGGAGGCGGGGGCCATAGCCGCAACGACCCTGAGCGTGCAGCGTGCCACTGCCCGCGACGCCGGCCAGGGCCGACGTACCGCTGCCGCAGGCGCTCGTTCCGGTGAGAGCGTCGGAGGCCGTGCTGGATTGATTTACCACGGGGCCAATCTGGTGATCGTACCAGCCGTCGGAATCGTCGTAGGCGATGACGACCGCGGTCTGGGACCAGCTCGGGAGGCTCTGCAGAAGATTGATGGTGTGGACGATGAACTGCTGCTCATCGAGAGGATCCGAATAGCCGGCGTGGCCATCCTGGAAGCCGGGAGCCTTCAGGAAGGAGACGGCTGGGAAGTTCCCGGCGAGCACGGCGTTGTAGAAATCGCTGATGTCGTACTGGTGATTGCCGGGGTCGCCCGCTTGTCCCACCGTCATCATGGAGGTGGGCCGCGTGTGCTTCGGGTTCGCGGTGGACGCGTAGTATTGGAAGGGCTGGTGGTGGGGGATGTAGTCGGCCTTCTTCGTTCCGGTAATCAACGAAGTGGTGGAGCGGCTGCAACCAGTGGTTCCATTCGCGTTGGTCTGGGTAAGATCGAATCCACCTTCAAAGAAGCCCCAGCTTATGCCGGCGGCGTTCAGAAGGTCTCCGATATTTTCACCGCTCATGGAGAACGTCTCGCCGGTGGTGGTGGAGCACACATCGCCCGCCGGATCGGCGTCGCTGGTATCGGTTAATCCGCCGTTGCCGTCTTCGGTGACGGAACCGGTTCCGTTGGTATTGTTGATGACGCCGTTGGTCTGCCCCGAAACCAGATTGACTGCGCCGACCGTGGAGGGTCCGTAGGTGGTGCCAAACGAGTTGTCGCTCATCGCATAATGCTGCGCGTAGTACCACAGAGCCGTCACTGTGTTGCCGTCGTAGTAGCCCATCACGAGGCCGGTATTGGCCCCCTGCGAGCTATTCGGCGGGGGACCAGCGGTTCCGGTGGACATGGGGAAAAGATCCATGACGCCGGAATTCGATGCAGCTTGTTCCGGGGTGTAATCGTGGTCCTGGTCGGCGGTCGAGGCCTCCGTTCGATCCAGGCGGAACGGTCCGGTCATCCCGGTTCCGTTTTTCGCGTTGAGCGAATTCGGATTGCGCGTCATGAGGCCACCCGACAGTCCGTTGACTCGGGCCGTGTTCGGCAGGGCGACGAAGGCGGGCTCGCCATCCGGATTCGCCGCGTACGGGTAGGTCGCGAAATAGTGATCGAACGAGACATTCTCCTGAAAGATCACGACCAGATGTGTGATGGGCGTGATGGGACCTTCCAATGGCGTGGCGGTCTGGGCGCTGGCTGCACTCGGCCCAAGCAGGCAGTATGCAATCATCGCTTCCGTTGTGAGCACCGATAAAAATTTGCGCATTCGCTCTCCTAGAGTTTGTGAGACAGCACTGAAGTAAGGACTAGCCGGCGGGGTTCCGGTTTAACAGGATGCTGAAAAAGGCTATCTGGCCCCCGCTCCGTCACCGTCGCGGTTCGGTAACCACCTGCGAACACGTAGCTACGTTTCCGAGCCGCGCGTGTAAACAAGCGGTTTTCGGGCTTTTTCAGCAGCCTGTTAGGCACCAAGGAAGACTACCATCGGACTATTGCGCGCTAATGACGGTACGGTTATGCGGGGATGAATGACGAAGACGCTTGCAGAAAGGCGGACTGAGCTGTCGCGGCTCGCCCGGAAAGCCGAGCCGCGACAGTTGGCAAAACTACTTGATGCCGAAACGTAGCAGGACGTTGAGGCCGAACGCAAAAATTCCCGCGCCCAGCAAGACACAAACAGGCAATGTCAGAACCCACGCGAGGAGGAGGTTTCGCACGGTTTCCATTTGCAGTCCGGAGCGGTTCGCGAACATGGTGCCGGCGACGCCGGAGGAGAGCACGTGTGTGGTACTCACCGGGAGGCCCAATTGGTCGGCGGCCATAATGGTCGCCATGGCCACCAGTTCCGCAGAAGCGCCTTGGGCGTAGGTCAGGTGCTCCTTACCGATTTTTTCGCCGACGGTCACGACGATTCGCTTCCATCCGATCATGGTGCCGAGACCCAGAGCCAGCGCCACTGCGACTTTCACCCAAACCGGGAGGAACTTGGTGACTTTGTCCATGTTGGACTTCAGCTTCTTTACGCTCTTCAGCTCAGCCGGGTCGTCCAGCTTCTTCTGTTTGATCAGTTTGCCGAGGGATTCGGAGGTCAGGTACAAATCGCTGCGGAGAATCTTGCGCTGATCGGCGTTCAACTGGCTGAGGCTGGTCTTGTCGGTCAGAATGTCGGAGATTTCGCGGCACTTGGTTCCGATGGCCGCGAAGGTACGATCCTTCACTTTGCCGGTGGTTTTCAGATACGCCGACAATTCGTCCGCGGCGATCTGATAGCCGCCCATGGCAACGCCGGGCGCGTGACGGTCCATCTGGAAGGAGATGGTTTCGGTGGTGTCGGAAAGGTCCTTGATCGAGGCCTGGCTGGTGCCCAGGTCGACGGCGAAAGTAAGCGGCAGGATTCCGACCAGGATGAGCATGATGAGCCCCATGCCCTTCTGGCCGTCGTTGGACCCGTGAGCGAAGCTGACACCGGTGCAGGTGAGCACCAGCAATGAGCGAATCCACAGCGGCGGCGCCTTATCCTTCTCTGGAGCTTCGTACAGATCCTTGCGTTTGACCAGCAGCTTGAAAAGCAATAAGAGCAACGCCGAGCAGACAAAACCCACGATGGGAGAAACGAGCAGCGACATGCCCACCTCGGATGCCTTGGACCAGTTGATTCCCTCGCCGAAGGTATGGGCCCCGCCATACCAGGAATTGGCCAGCCCGACGCCCATGATGGCTCCGACCAGGGTGTGCGAGCTGGAGGCGGGCAGACCCAGGTACCAGGTGCCGAGGTTCCAGATGATGGCCGAAATCAGCAGGGCGAAGACCATGGCAAATCCCGCGCCCGAGCCGACGTTCAACACCAGTTCCACGGGCAGCAACGCGAGTATTCCGAAGGCCACCGCGCCGCTGGACGTGAGGACGCCGATCAGATTCCAGCAGCCGGACCAGACCACGGCCACCATCGGTTTAAGAGAGTGCGTGTATATAACCGTTGCAACGGCGTTCGCGGTGTCGTGAAATCCGTTCACGAACTCGAAGCTGAGAGCCATCCCCAGCGCCAACAAAAGGAAAATCCCACTGCCAATAGACAAGGTTTCCCCGAACAGGTTCATGCAGCCTCCATGTAGACGAAAACTGAGTCTACGGCATAAGTGTTTCAGAATGATTACATTAGGGAAGGATTTCGCGGTCAGCGGCGGCGCGGAGAGAGAATTCTTGCCAACGCCGAACTGGCAGCCAACAGCAGTAAGCAAACCGTCAGAAACAGAAGCATCAGCGCGAGCTCCGCGGCCAGCCGCACGAGCAGATTTGGAATCCGGCTCCAGGCTGCCAGAGTGTACGCGCCCCAGAATGCGAACAGCAGGCAGCCGAGGAAGATTCGCAGGAACGCGGTGGTGGCGGCCACAAAGGCCTCGACCACGCTCAATTGCGGCTTGAACGAATGGGGAATGGCGAGGCGCGAATAGGCAGACCGATCCCGCGTCCGGTCCTCAGGCTCGGCCGGGGGAAACAGCAGAGTGCGCGCTCTAACTACCCATGAAGTGTTCACCGGGCTCCTGGCTAAATTGTCGCGCAAATGCCGGGCGCGGCGATCAGGACGTCCTTCTGTATACTCTCTACCGGTTGTATGCTCTCTACCGGCCAATCCATCCCGGACGGCACAACCGGATTGTAATAATTCGCCTGTATACTGGCAGCCTCGGAGCTACCGTGAAACCAGCCGGGCTGAAACTGAACAGGGTACGAGAGGCCGGGCTGATTCTGATCAGCATCATTCTTATCGGCTCGTTGCTGGCGATGCTTTACCAGCATTCCAAGGTGCGGCGTCTGACGGTGGCCGCGGGCTCGCCGACGGGAGAAAGCTACATCCTTTGCAGCGCGCTGCGGGTTGTTGTGGAGCGGCACTATCCGCAGATCCGAATCACGGTTGTGGAGACGGGCGGAACCGTGGAAAACCTCAAGATGCTGGACGAGGAGCGCGCCGCGCTGGCGGTTGCCCAGGCGGATGTTCTGGCCGGCCCTTCGGCACGACTTGTGGCGGTGCTGTACGACGACACGTTTCAGTTGCTGACGCACCGGGCATCGCCGGTACAGAGTTTTTCCGGATTGAAGAACCACACCATCGCGCTCCCGCGAAGCGGAGGGCAGTTTCAATCGTTCCTGACGGTGGCCGACCATTTCGGTCTTCATGAATCCGATTTCCATTTCGTGGGATCGAGCGACTCCAGCGCCGATGAGGCGTTCACGGAGGGCCGCGCAGACGCTATTTTCAGGGTGCGCGCGCTGGGCAATCCTTCGATCCAGCGGCTGGTGCGGGATGGCACGGTGCGGCTGGTGCGCATCGACCACGCGGCGGCGATGAAGATCAATCATCCGGCCTTCGAACCCACGGTGATTCCCGCCGGGACGTATCTGGGAAACCCCGCTGAGCCGGCGGAGGACCTGCCCAGCATCTCCGTGCGCCGCGCGCTGCTGGCCGCCTCGCGCGTGGATGACGATTCCGTTCGAGCGGTCACGGAAACTCTTTTCGACAGACGCCAGGAGGTGGCGGAGGAGATTCCGGAGCAGGTGGCGGCGGTGCGTTTGCTGCTGGCCCACGTGCGCCGCCCCGATACGCGCGCCGAACTTGGCCCGGCTTTGCACCCGGGCGCCCTGAAGTTCTACGAGCAGGACAAACCGTCGTTCCTGCAGGCGAACGCGGACTACATAGGACTGCTGGTGACGCTGGTGGTGATGGTCAGTTCGTGGATCTGGGAATTGAAGGCATGGCTGCAGAGACAACAGAAGAATGTGGCCGACGATTACAGCAACCGGGCGGTGGCGCTGATGAACTCGGCGAAGGAAGCGAAAACAAGCGCGGCTCTGGAGGAGATCCGAAAGGAGCTACTGGGAATCCTTACGGCGGCGGTGGCCGATCTGGATTCCGACAGGCTCTCCGAGGAAGCCTTCCAATCGTTCCGCGCCGTGTTGCAGATCGGGCTGGAGACGGTGCGGGATAGTTGGGCGGTTCTGCGAACGCAGTCCGCGGAGTGACTCGCGCCGGAAGGCGGCGGGCTGGTGCGATACTGCGAAGCATGGCCTGCGCGGAGGAGCCTGGGTTGTGAGTTACAACGCCATCGCCCACGGCACACGCTACCGGTTTGAGGGCCTGAAGACGCTGCTGGCCAAGGCCACGCCGGCCCGTTCCGGGGACCAATTGGCGGGCATCGCCGCAGAGGACGCGACCGAGCGCGCCGCGGCGTGCATGGCGCTGAGCGAAGTGCCCCTTGCCGACTTCCTGGCCGAACCGATGATCCCTTACGAAGCGGACGAGGTGACCCGGCTGATCTTCGACACGCACGACAGCGCGGCCTTTGCGCCGATCCGCCATCTGACGGTGGGCGATTTCCGAAACTGGCTGATGGACCCGCGCGCCAGCGGTGACGTTCTGGCCGCGCTGGCGCCCGGAGTTACGCCGGAGATGGCCGCGGCCGTTTGCAAACTGATGCGCGTGCAGGACCTGATTGCCGTGGCGGCGCGCATTCGCGTGGTGACCCGATTCCGGACCACGGTGGGGCTGGCCGGGCGCCTTTCCACTCGCCTGCAACCGAACCATCCGACGGACGATCCGCGGGGAATTCTGGCCGCGGTGATCGATGGCTTGTCGCTGGGGAGCGGTGACGCGGTGGTGGGCATCAATCCGGCGGCCGATGATGTGGCGCGCGTGGACCTGCTGCTGCGCATGCTCGACCAGTTGCGAACGCGGTTTCAGATTCCGTTCCAAAGCTGCGTGCTGGCGCACGTGACGACACAGCTGGCAGCATTGGGCCGGGGCGCGCCGGTGGATCTGATATTTCAATCGATCGCCGGGACGGAGGCGGCGAACGCGTCCTTCGGCGTGAACCTGGCTCTGCTTGACGAGGCGTGGCAGGCGGCGCGCGAATTACGGCGCGGAACGGCCGGCGACGATGTGATGTACTTCGAGACCGGACAGGGCAGCGCGCTCTCGGCCGGCGCACATCACGGCGTCGACCAGCAAACCTGCGAGGCGCGGGCTTACGCGGTGGCCCGGCGGTTCCGTCCCATGCTGGTGAATACCGTGGTGGGCTTCATCGGGCCGGAGTATCTGTACGACGGCAAGCAGATTGTGCGGGCGGGTCTGGAGGACCACTTCTGCGGGAAACTGCTGGGCCTGCCGATGGGTTGCGACGTCTGCTACACCAACCATGCGGAGGCCGATCAGGACGATATGGACGTGCTGCTGACGCTGCTGGGCAACGCGGGCGTCAATTACGTGATGGGCGTGCCCGGCGCCGACGACGTGATGCTGAACTACCAGAGCACGTCCTTTCACGACGCGCTTTATTTGCGGGCGCACCTGGGGCTGCGGCCGGCGCCGGAGTTCGAAGAATGGCTGGCGTCTTCGACGCGCGAACTGCCGGGGATGATGGCGCTGCTGCAATGAAGGATCTGCGCGACTTCACCATGGCGCGGGTGGGACTGGAGCGGGCAGGCGCGGCGCTGGCCACTCGGGAAGTGCTCGCTTTCCAGTTGGCGCACGCCATGGCGCGCGACGCGGTGCACCATCCGCTCGACCGGGTGGGATTGCAAGTGGAGTTTGCCTCACGGAAATGGCCGCTGCTGGCGCTGTGCAGCCAGGCGGCGGATCGCGCGGTCTACCTGCGGCGTCCGGACCTGGGACGACGCCTCGATGAGCGGTCGCGAGCGGCACTTGATGCGCGCGTGGGGAATGCGCCGTGCGATGTAGCCGTTTCGATTGCCGATGGCCTCTCCGCCCTGGCGGTGCATCGCCACGCATTGCCGCTGCTGGACCTTTTGCTCCCACGGTTTGACGACGCCGGGTGGTCGAGCGCGGAACTGGCGCTGGTGGAGCAGGGGCGGGTAGCCATTGGCGACGAGATTGGCCAGGGAATGCACGCGAATATGGCGCTGATGCTGATTGGCGAGCGCCCCGGACTCAGCTCTCCGGACAGCCTGGGCGCGTACCTGACCTGGGGCCCGACGCCGGGACGGACGGACGCGGAACGGAACTGCGTATCGAATATCCGTCCGGAGGGGCTCGGATACCGCGAGGCTGCCGATCGCATCTTCGCACTCGCCAGCGAAGCGCGGAGGCGGAGGCTGACCGGGGTGGCACTCAAAGAGGATCGCCAAAGTATGGTGGAATAGTGCGATTGGCACCGGTGCGGGGAGACCAAGGGAGTAAATGGCATGCCGAAGATGAAAGAGTTCACAGTAACGATTGAGGACAAGCCTGGCGCGCTGGGGAAGTGCTTCCTGGCTCTGGCGGAGCGCGGAGTGAACATCCTGGCTTTTCAATCGTACGTGGAGGAAGGCGAGAGCCTGGCCCGATTGCTGGTGGACGATCCGGCCGGCGCGAAGGCGGTGCTGGGCGGCCTGCGCATGATCTTCGAAGAGACGGAAGTGGCCGTGGTCAGGCTCCCGCACCGTCCCGGCGAGCTGGGCCGGGCAGCGTCGAAGCTGGGCGAAGGGAAGATCAATATCGACTATTCTTACTGCGGACTGGAGCCCGGATCGACGCGGGCGCTGGTGGTGTTCGGGGCGGACAACCTGACCAAAGCCGCAAGCCTGCTGGACGAGATGGCCGCCGGGAACGCGTGAGCCGTTCGCATCACGCGGGAGCGGGCCGGAAGCGAGCGCCTCGGATACAATCACAGGAGCCATGAGCTTCCCGGCGGGAACCAGAGTCGGCCCCTACGAACTTTTGTCGCCACTGGGCGAAGGCGGCATGGGCGAAGTGTGGAAGGCGCGGGATACCCGCCTCAACCGGGTGGTCGCGATCAAGTTTTCCAAGACTGAATTCAGCGAACGGTTCGGACGCGAGGCGCACGCGGTCGCCGCGCTGAACCATCCGAATATTTGCCAGCTCTATGACGTCGGGCCCAACTACCTGGTCATGGAGTTCATCGAAGGCGCGCCTATCGCCCCGCCAGGCACGCCGCGGAAACTGATCGATCTGGCCTTGCAGATCGCCGACGGCCTTGCCGCGGCTCACGCCGGGGGCGTGGTCCACCGGGACCTGAAGCCGGATAACATCCTCATCACCCGCGACGGGCGCGTCAAGATTCTGGATTTCGGACTAGCCAAGGCGGCCGCGAAGTCCGGTCCCGAGGACGGCGCCACGCGCACGGTGAATCTCACCGACCCCGGATCGACCGTCGGCACAGTGGCCTACATGAGTCCGGAGCAGGCGCGCGGAGACGCACAGCTCACGGTGCAATCCGACCAGTTCTCGTTTGGACTGATCCTCTACGAGCTGGCATCGGGACGGCGCGCGTTCCAGCGCGACAGCGCTCCCGAGACGATGGCCGCGATCATCCGCGACGATGCCGCCCCGCTGCCGGATATTGCGCCCGCGCCGTTGCGCTGGATCATTGAACGGCTGCTCTCCAAGGAACCCAGCGACCGCTACGACTCCACGCGCGATCTGTTTCGCGAGTTGCGCCAGGCGCGCGACCGCTTGTCGGAAGCCTCCACAACCGCGATGGCCGCCGCCGCTCCGAGGCGGAGAACACGGGCACCGGTTCTGATGGGTGCTCTGTTGCTTGTGGCGGTGTCGTGCGCCAGTGTGCTGCTAACGCGGCGCTTCACCAGGATTGCGCTCCCGACATTCACGCGCCTGGCGTACCGGCGCGGCTCGGTGTGGTCCGCGCGTTTCTCGTCCGACGGCCAGACGGTCATCTATTCCGCGGCATGGGACGGCAGTCCGCTGCAGATGTATTCGACGCGCACGGGAAGCCGCGAATCCACGCCCATCGGCCCTCCGGGCGTGGGCATCCTGGCCATTTCGCCGTCCGATGAAATGGCCCTCTCGCGAGACCGCCATTTCACCGCATCCTACATCCAGACCGGCACCCTGGGGCGCGAAGCACTGGCCGGCGGCGCGCCTCGAGACATCCTCGAAGACGTACATTGGGCGGACTGGTCCGCGGACGGAACAACACTGGCCATTGTCCGGGATGCCGGCGCGGGCCGCAATCGCCTCGAGTTTCCGATCGGCACGGTGCTTTATCAATCCACGGGCTGGATCGGAGACGCGCGCGTCTCACCCGAGGGCCAGCGTGTCGCGTTTATCGACCATTACGCCCGCGCTGGCGACATGGGCTCCGTCCTGATCGTCGATCGAGCCGGGAATGTCCAGGCCCGCGCCGACGGCTGGACCAGCGTACAGGGTCTGGCCTGGCCACCCAACGGGGAGGAAGCGTGGTTTACCGGAACCTACTCGGGAGGCGAGCGCGCCCTTTACGCGCTGAGTTTATCGGGCAAGGTCCGCCTGATCGAAACAACCCCGGATGCGCTGCGGCTGCAGGATATTTCGCGGGCGGGCAGAGTCCTGATGATCCGCGACATCGTCCGCACGGGCCTTATCGCGCAAGGTCCGGCGGACAAACAACCGCGCGATTTGAACTGGCTGGACTTCACCGCCCTGCGGGATCTCTCTCCGGACGGCACTGAGATTCTCTTCGACGAAGCGGGGGACGGCGGCGGAATTACGGGGGAGGTTTACATTCGCAAGACGAACGGGTCGCCGCCCGTTGACATTGGCCCGGGCATATCGCTGGGGCTTTCGCCCGACGGCAAGTGGGCGATCACGGTTGCCTCCCAGATTCAATCTAATGGCAGACAACTCCTGCTGCTGCCGACCGGCCTTGGTTCGCCACAAGCGCTTCCGCTCAGCGGCCTGATTACGCAGTGGATCAGCTTTCTCCCCGATGGCAAGCGACTGGTGATGGCGGGCAGCACTCCCGGCCACGGGGTGCGGCTGTATGTCGCCGGTCTGGACCAGGCATCGGCGCAGCCGATCTCGGCGGAAGGCGTCAGCCTTGTGGCTTACACGAACCCGTCTTCCCCCGATGGCCGCTGGGTGGCCGCGACCGGCCCGAACTCCACTTTCGCACTCTATGCCGTGGATGGTTCCGGTTCGCGTCCCATTGCCGGCATCGACAGCACGGACGTTCCCATTGGCTTCACGGCGGACGGCCGCAGTCTCTATGTCTATCGCCCCGGCGAAATGCCGGCGAGAGTATATCGGCTGGATCTGGCCACCGGGCGCAAGCAATTCTGGAAGGAATTTATGCCTTCCGACCCGGCCGGGGTTTATTTCATCCGCCCGCCGCATTTTTCGCGCGACGGGAACTCATACGCCTACAGCTATTCGCGCCTGCTCTCCGACCTGTTTGTAGTCGAAGGGCTCAAGTGACAAGTCCGTACCAATCCGGGACCATAATACGTATAAGTAACTGTGAGAGCTCCGCGAAAAGCCGATCTGGATGGCCGCCTGGAGGCTTACTTCGCCACGCTGCGCTCTTCGTCTCTGCGGGAGACACTGAGACGCGGCATGGGGAACTGGCAGCTCTACGCGGCGGTGAGCGGCTCGGCCATGGCCATGGCGACCGGCGCCTCGGCAGCGATGATTGGCAGCGGCGCCAGGGACACGCGGGCGCCGAGCGCAAGCGTCAGGGTATTGAGGCAACCGCCCTCGAGCTCCAAAGGTCCGCCGATGATCAACGGCGGCGGGCTGATTGCGGCGGTGCGGGGGCAATGGTTTCTCAATCTCGCGGACGCGGGAGTTGACGGCCCGAGCCAGGCGCGTCTGCCGTTCATTGCGCCCGGTGGCGTGGTTCCGGACCTGATTCAACCGGGCGGGCTTTTGTCGATTTACGGGTCCGGCCTGGCGAGTGGGACCCTTTACGCCAACGGCGCTACGTCGACATCGCTGGGCGGCACCAGCGTGACCATCGACGGGAAAGCGGCATATCTTTCCTTTGTCAGCCCGACCCGGATCGATTTGCAGGCGCCGGACGACACGACGACGGGGACGGTGGCAATTGCCGTCATCACGGCCGCTGGAACGGTGAAGTCGACGGTGACTCTGAGTCAGTATGCGCCGACGTTTAACCTGCTGTACAAGGATTTTGTTTCGGCGATCATACTGAGGCCCGACGGTTCAGGCGCCTACGGGGGCGGGACGTACGATATTCTCGGCCCTCCCGGGAGTTCCCTGGGCTATCTCACGGTGGCGGCGAAGCCAGGCGATACCGTTCAAGTCTTCGGTCTCGGGTTCGGGCTGAATTCTCCCGTGGTCCCCGCCAGGGCTGCTCTGCCCGAGCCGACGCCAACGAACATCAATATCAGCCTTTCTATAAACAATGTGCCCGTGAAGCCGGTTTCCGTCGGGCTGGCGCGCTCCGGGGTTTACCAGATCAACCTGATTATTCCGCCCGGTCTGGGCTCGGGAGAGGTGCCTATTCTGGCTAGTGTCGCGGGCCGGCAAACGCAGGCGGGCGTGTTGTTTTCGCTGCAAAATGCGGGCGCGACAAGCACCGGTGGCGGAACTGTTGGCGGAACTGTGGGCGGAATTGGCGGGGGAACCGTGGGCGGCATCGGCGGCGGAACTGGCGGCGGACCAGGGACTGGATTTGGGGGCGGATCGGGGGGAGGCACCGGCGGGGGAACGGGAGGCGGCACCGGCGGTGGCACCGGAGGGAATGGCGGCAATACCGGCGGCGGAGACGGTGGCGGGGGTGGAACGCGCGGAGGAGGCGGATCAGGCGGCGGTGGAACCGGGGGCGGATCCGCGGCAATTCAAAAGACGCCGTACCAGCCCCGGCTACGATTTGCGCCGGAAACGGAGAATGTTTGATGGTGTCCAGAGGCATCTTATGGTTGATGGCGGCCGGCGGGCTGCCGCTTGCGGTCTTTTGCCAGAACGCACCGAGGACGGCGCCCATACCGAGCGACGCTCTCGAATTGGTGACGGGTGCGATCCGCGCCGCCGACACGCCCGCGAGCAGGGCGACCGCTCTTCAACTTCTGGACCGCGCCCGAGGCAGTTATGCGCTGCGCAGCGCGGGCCAGGGCTACGATCTTAAAGTTACCTTCACCGTAAACTCCGGCGGCCAGACGGAATTTGACGGCACGTGGAAAATGCACGACGTGTTCGATCCGCAACAGGGATTGCGCTGGACGGCGAAAGCACCGGCTGCCTATGCCATCACCAGGATTTTCGCCAACGGAATGCTTTACGGGGAAGATGGAGCGAACTACATCCCGCTACGCCTGCAGGAGGCGCGCGCGGCGCTGTTCGACCCCATCGCTTCCGCTAGCGCAGCCACTCGGATGGCGATCCGAAAATCATCGGCAATCGTCAACGGCGCGCAACTGACTTGTGTTTTGCTCTCCGGTTCCGGAAACCCCGTGAGTGCGACTCCGGGGCGGCGCTGGGACGAAACCGAGGATTGTATCGACCGGCAAACCGGGTTGCTGCAGACGCATTCGCAGGTGCCCGGCCGCTACTACTCCTACGACTACACGAATGCCCCGCAGCTTGCCGGCCACGGACTGCCTCGCAAGGTGACGGTGACGGAAGCCGGCAAGACCGTGACGGAGATCTCGGTGGACAGCCTGACGGAGCTTAACGCCGCCGAGCCCAGCCTGTTTGTGCCTACCGACGAGATGAAGGCGAGGGGGCCGGCCATCGCGATGACGGGAGCGCAGAAGGTGGTGCGCTTCAACACGGCGGGTCCGTTCAAGCCGGGCACGACGGCCCAGCCGGTTTGCGTGTTTGGCGTGGTTACACCAACGGGGGAACTGGCCGAGGCGCATTCGTTGCAGCCGTCCGATCCGAACAGCGAGGCGGCTGTCGAAGACGCGAAGCAGATGAATTTTGCCCCGCTGTCGCGAGGCGGAGGACACCCGCAGCAGCACTTTGTTTTTGTGATTGAAGAGTTTGTTTCTTCGCGATAGGCCAAGCACATCAGGCTACGGCGCGGTCCGAAACAATGCGCCGCTTATAATCGAACTGCGCGGCTGAAGCCGCGCGTCCTCTCCATGACCTCACGCAAGGTTCTCCTGGTTGGGTGGGATGCCGCAGACTGGAAGGTGATCCGTCCGCCGATGGACGCGGGCAAAATGCCCAGCGTCCAGCGGCTGATTACGAACGGCTCCTGGGGACAGATCGCCACTCTGCATCCGCCGCTTTCGCCGATTCTTTGGACTTCCATCGCTACCGGGAAGCGGCCGTTCCAGCACGGTATTCACGGTTTCACCGAGCCCGCGCCGGATGGGAGCGGCGTGCGGCCGGTGACCAACCTTTCCCGAAAGGCGAAAGCGCTGTGGAACATTCTCAACCAGAACCACCGGCGCAGCGTGGTGATTGGGTGGTGGCCCAGCCATCCGGCCGAACCGATTAATGGCGTGATGGTTTCGGACCGTTATCACCGCGCCAACAGACCGCTTGCGGAGGGCTGGCCGCTACCGGCGAATACGGTTCATCCGGCGGAGCTGGCGGGGACGCTGGCCGGTCTGCGGATGCATCCCGACCTGTTGACGCCGGAGATGGTGGAGCCATTTATTCCGCTGGCCAAAGAGATCGATCAGGATCGCGACCAGCGCCTGGCATTCTTCCTGCGGACGCTGGCGGAGTGCGTGAGCATACAGTCCGCCGCGCTTTGGCTGCTGGACAACGAGCCGTGGGATTTCTTCGCGGTCTACTTCGAGGCGATCGATCACTTCTGCCATTCGTTTATGCGATACCATCCGCCGCGGCAGTCGTGGATTGGGGAACGCGAGTTCGAGCTGTATCACAACGTTGTCGCGATGGCGTACCAGCTCCACGATGAAATGCTGGGGGCGTTGCTGAAGAAGGCCGGTGATGACACCACCGTGATTCTTATGTCGGACCACGGGTTCCACCCGGATCACCTGCGTCCGGCTTCCATTCCGGACACTCCCGCGGGGCCGGCGATCGAGCACCGCGATTTTGGCGTTTTCGCGATTAGCGGGCCTGGCATTAAGAAAGACGAGTTGTTGCACGGTCCATCAGTGCTGGACGTGGCGCCCACCATCCTGACTCTTTACGGGTTGCCCATTGGGGAAGACATGGACGGCAAGGTGCTGGCACAGGCCTTCGCGAAAATGCCTCGCGTTTCGTTCGTGCGGAGCTGGGAAGAGATTGCGGGAGACGATGGGCGCCATCCAGCGCATACGAGGCTCGATCCAGTGGCGGCGCAGGAAGCGCTGGAACAGTTGATCGCGCTGGGTTATATCGAACGCCCGGATGAAATTCGCGAGACGGCGATCCAGAAGACTATTCGCGACCTGCGGTACAACCTCGGCGAGGCTTGCCAGGACGGAGGCCGGCACGAGGAGGCGCGCGAGATCTTCAGCGAGCTCTGCAAGGCGGACCCCGACGAGCAGCGCTTCGCCATTCGGCTGTTCGTTTCCTGCCAGGCGCTGGGGATGCGCGAGGAGATGCGGCGCATCGCCGACGACCAGGATGGCCGCCGGCGAGCGCTGTTTGAGGAGGCGAAGACAAGGATCGACGGGTTCGCGCGAATGACCGTGGAACGAGCCGGCGAGAAGGAAGCCGGAGCGAAGGACGAATCCGAGACGCTTCTCAGCGCGGACGAACGGCGCGAACTGGCGCGTTGGCGCAATCTGGCGCGCTATCAGCCGGCCGTGGCCGATACCCTGAGGGCGCAGGTTTGGATAGCGGAGAAGCGGTACGCGGAAGCGCTGGCGGCGCTCGAACGAGTGACGGAAGACCACCTGGTCCGGCCGGGCGTGTTTTTGCAAACCGCGGATCTGTATTTGCGGCTGGGCCGCGAGCGCGAGGCGCGGCAGGTTTACGAGAAGGCGCTGGAGATTGATCCCGACAACGCTCAGGCCCATATTGGGTTGTCTCGAATGGCGCTGCGGCGACGGAAGTTCGACGGTGCCGCGCGATGGGCTCTGGAGGCGCTGCAGAGAACTTATCATGATCCAGAGGCGCATTTTCTGCTTGGACGGGCGCTGGCGGGACTGAAAGAATACGGGCGCGCGGCCGAGGCGTTCCGCGCGGCCATTTCCTGCAACCCGAATTTCCCCGAAGCGCATGTCCGGCTCGCGGCGTTGCTCGAGGAGCACCTGGGCGACATGGAATCCGCGCGTGAGCATCGACGCCTTGCACAAACGATGACGGGCCGCGGTGCGCCCGCTGCAGTGCGCGCTTCCGCGGCGGAGACTGTCACGCAGTCCGCTGCGCCAATGGCGGCGACAGCCGCGGAGATGCCTCCACTCCCGGAATCCCTGATCGTGGTGACCGGGCTGCCGCGCTCGGGCACTTCACTGCTAATGCAAATGTTGGCCGCGGGCGGCATCGGCATCATGACCGACGAATTGCGCGCGGCGGACGAGGACAATCCACGCGGGTACCTCGAATTCGAGCCGGTGAAGAGGCTGCTGCGGGATTCGAGCTGGCTGTTCGAGGCACGGGGGAAAGCGATCAAGATTGTTGCCCCGCTGCTGGTGGCATTGCCGGCGGGGGTGGCCTGCCGGGTGATCTTCTGTGAGCGCGATCTCGACGAGGTGCTCGATTCGCAGGATCGGATGCTCGCGCGCCGCAATCAGCCACTGGCGGCGACGCCGGAACGGCGCCGGATGCTGAAAGAGGAATACCGGCGAACGATTGAGAGGGTGAAGGCGATGCTGGCGCGGCGGCCGGGCACGCAGCTCCTGCTGGTCGAACATGCGAGGGCAATTTCCGGTGCTCGGGCGACAGCCGAGAAAATCAGCGACTTTCTGGGCGGCGGATTTGACGTTATGAAGATGGCGGCGGTGGTGGAACCGGCTCTTCATCGGAATCGCGCCGGTACTTCCGAATGATTACGGATGTATCCTGGATGTGCTACGATTCCGCGAAGAACAATGGTGGGCGGGTTTAATGGGATCTGAGTGGATCGTTAGCCAGCGATGAGGTGGGGCAATGGATGATCCGGGCCGCCCGAGAGAAACGCCGGAAGAGACCTCCGACAAGATAGCCGAAAGTCTTTTTGGGGTCACCGATGCGCTATCGCGGAGACGAATGATCCGCCGGTGCGCCCTGGGAGCGGTTTGGACTGCGTTCCTGGTTCCGTTGATTTTCTTGTGCGGGAACTATGAGCTGATTGGGGCGTGGGAGATTGGCCCCCTGGGTTGGGGCGTGACCGTCTTTTACGCCGCCCTGCAGCTCCTCGCAGCCGCCGGGCTGTATTTCCGGCCTCGCGCGGAATTCCATACCCCAGTGAAATCGCGGGCAGACTGGGCAGATCGCGCTGGAGCCTTCTGGCTGGTGAGCTGCGCGTTCGGCCCGTTTCTCGGTTGGATTGTCACTTCCGGGACAGTTCCGATCACCGCAACGTCGTGGCAGTGGCTTTATGGTCTGAGGACATTCCTGGCAGCGGGCATACCACTGTTGCTCGCCATGCCGCTCACTCGCTACATTCGCGGCAAGTCGAGCCTGGTGGCACTGCCTTTGCTGCTGATTATCACGTTGTTACCAGTTCTCACCGCGACGCGAGTGAGCCTCGATTTGTGGAAAGGCCCGGTTACGCAGCGGGACAAGACTGGTAAACCGGTGCTGTATCTTAGGTATACTGACCTCCAGATCCCGGCATAATCATGCAGGGTATCAGAGCCACGTAGACGCAGGCCACGATGGTGAGGAACATGGTGAGGACCTCGCTGTCGCCGAGGTTGTATTCGAAGAAACCCTCGGCAAGAATGGCGATGGTAACCGCGACGGCGTGCAAGACGAACCGGGTGTCGCCGGTGCTCCGGCTAACCGATCGCAGGCAGTCATAGAGCACCTTGCCGATGAACCACATCAAAACCATTTGCGTCACTGGCAAGTTACGAAATGCCGCGGTCGAGCCGTCGTCTCGATTATCCGGCGGGCCGGCGGCGCTATTTCTTCAGACCGGCCTGCCAGTTGAGGAAAACGGTCAGAGGCGCCGGTTCCCGCGTCTCTGGGACCAGGAACAAGAAGCGCTTGCCGTCCGCTGCGGGCGCCCACGTTGTCCTGCCATCGCTTGCCCTCGGCGGGGCCTGAAAGAGGAACTTTGGAACACCCGCCTTGAACGCGGATCCCGCGGAGATCGCAACCGCCATCAGTTTCCCGTCCAGGTCGATGTAGTAGAGCTCCCTGGCGTCCTTCCGCCACATGGGGCTGGTGCCGCCATTGTCGGAAATCAGCCACTTGAGGCCGGCATTCGAGATTCCGTGCGGGAGGGGGCCGGGCGCAAAGGGCCGAACGTAAACTTCGTAACGGCCCGATTCGTTCGACACGTACGCCACCCAGCGCCCGTCGACGGGAGAAAAACGGCCGTCAATCTCATCAAATTCCGTATCGAGTAAAGGCAGCGGTTTCCGGCCGTCGCCTTGCAGAGGAAGCACCCACAACTTGTCCTGGGTTTCCCCTCCCACACTAACGTAAAGCAGGAATCGCCCATCCGGCGACCAACTCAAGGGGAACTTCGCTTCGTTGGACCGGACCAGCGCCTCGGCGTCCGCGGCCCGGCCCACCTGCTTCTCGTAGATGTCCCCCATTTTCCCGGCGCGCGAGGAGCTGAAGACGATGCTGCGCCCATCCGGGGCCCAGACGGGCGCCTGACTGTCCGCCGGCGCACCAAGTTGATACCGTGAGCTCGTACCCCGTGACATATCGACCATCCACGGAGACAAAGTAAGGTCGGCCTCGAATCTGGACAGGAGGGCTTGCTTCCCGTCGGGTGAGAGACTGACGTCGGCATAGGGGCCCGGGGTTCCCACCGTGCCCTGAACGTTACCTTGCGCGTCGAACCAGGTGAGCCGGCTTTCCACGTTTCCAGGCGACCAGTAAACCAGCGTTCCGTTGGCGCAAACAGAGAATGTGCCAGTGTCCCAATACTCTGCCAGCGGTTCTTCCACAACTCTGACGGGGTCTCCGGTAGTCCTAAGGTGGCGGGCGTCGAATGGTTGCGCCATCAGCGTTTTTCCTCGCAGGAAAAGCATCTGCCCGAAGGAAGGGTCCGAAGAAGGGGCGTATGCGCCGCCGAGAGTGGCCTGAACGAATCTTCTGGAATCCTGCTCCTCCGGCTTTACATCGAGCGATCCCGCCGAGATGGTCAGAGCCGTGGAGAGATCGCGCGAGTAGATGAAGTGCCTTCCATCGGGGAGAAACTGCGGTTCGGTATGCGCCACCTCTCCGTGCGGCGCATCGAGAACCGTAACGGGGGTGGCCACGCCGCCCGCCGCGGAGACTCGCATGATGGGGCCCCCGAACTGCCCAAAGATGATAACGCCGCCGGCGTTCCAGGAGCCGCCAACTCCCGTCAAATTCAGGCTGCACACGGTTTCCGCGGGCCCGCCGGAAATATCGATCTTCCACAATTTCCCGCCGGAGTCAAATGCGATGAACCGGCCATCCGGCTTCCAGAACAACAGACTGCTCACGCCTTCCGTGCCCGGCAGCGGCCGCATTTCGAGGGAATCCATCGCTCGAAGATAGACGCGCGGTATGCCGTCGGCGCCGCTTGCCCCAAAGGCCAACTGCCGTCCATCCGGGGAAAGCGCGAGCGCGCCGGTTAACCGCAACGGGGGGTTCGTGGGCATAGGGATCTGGAGCCGCACCGGCTCCACGGGAACCGTGCTCTTCAAGCCCGTCAGTTGCAACCATGCGAACACCGCCAGTCCCAGCGCCGTTGCGGCAAACAGCGCCCAGGGCAGCGTTCGACGCCAACCTGTGGAAGGGGACGCAATTACCGGCTCAACATCCGTGTGCTTCGCCCACTCGAGCTCCGACTTTACGTCGCGGGCGCTTTGCCAGCGGTTGTCGGGATCGCTCGCCAGGCACCGCTCCGCTACGTGAGCCAGCTTTTCCGGCAGCGAATCGAGCTGGGGCGTCTCACCTGGCTGAGTCCGTTGGCCGGTAGCCATTTCCGCCAGCAACAGACCCAGCGCGTAGATGTCGGTGCGCGCATCGCATGCCTTGCCTTCCCTTTGCTCCGGGGCCATGTACGCCGGCGTGCCCATGACCGCGCCGGCCGCCGTCAGGGTCTCATCCTGCGTCGATTTTGCCAGCCCAAAGTCCAAAACCTTAACGCCGGCTTTCGTGACCATGACGTTTCCGGGCTTCAGGTCGCGATGAACAATGCCTTTGGCGTGCGCGGCGGACAGAGCGGAGGCGATCTGCGCGCCATACTGGATGGTCAGCTCCATCGGCAGTCCGCCGCGTTTCAAGCGCGCGTCCAGTGTGTCACCCTCCACCAGCTCCATCACCAGGTAGTTGGGGCCGACATCGTGAAGCGTGCAGACGTTAGGATGGTTCAGAGCGGCGATGGCCCGGGCTTCGCGTTCAAATCGGTCGGTGAACCTTTCTTGCGAGATTTTTATGGCAACTTCGCGGCCCAGGCGCGTGTCGGTTGCCCGGAACACATCTCCCATGCCCCCGCGGCCAAGCGGGGCCTCAATCCTGTAAGGACCCAGCCTCGATCCGGCCGTCACCTGAGTCTGGCTGGAATCGGACATCAGGTCGAATGCCGCTCTATCGAGTATCTTTCCGCCGGATTTTTGCGCCAGCATCGCCTGGACTTCCCGCCGCAGCTCGGAATCGGCGTCCTCAAGGACCTCCTCCCCGCGATCGCAGGCAAGGTTGTACAAATCCTCGATTTGACGCCAGCGTTCGGGAGTCATGCGGTGCTCAGCGATAGTTACCCAATCATATTTAAGCTGTTTAGCGCGACGCAACTTCCCGGGCCGCGCTCAGAGGGCGGTGGCGGAGTGAAGGCGTAATCGGACGTTATCGGGTCTCAAGCGCTTCGGGAAGTCCGACTTGAGAAGGCGCTCTGCACGTATCGGCTACTCGTAGATCTTGCGCTCACGGCGCCCTCCCGGCCCGGCGCACTTACAAGTCAGTTTTTCCTTGCCCCGGCGGGAGCGGGCTCTCGCTCGGCGTCAGAGCCACGTAGACGCAGGCCACGATGGTTAGGAACATGGTGAGGACCTCGCTGTCGCCCAGATTGTATTCGAAGAAGCCTTCGGCAAGAATGGCGATGGTAACGGCGCCGGCGGCGTGCAAGACGAACCGGGTGTCGCCGGTGCTCCGGCGAACCGATCGCAGGCAGTCGTAGAGCACCTTGCCGATGAACCACATCATCATGAGCATGGCGGGGATTCCGCGCTCGGCGGCGTATTGCAGGTAAATGTTATGCAGGTGACCGTACCATCCGAACGGGAGCGGGTGGGGGACGTCGCGCGGGACGTAACGGTTAAACTGCGGAGCGATTTGCTCGGGGCCGAGGCCGAGCCACGGGTGGGCTTCGATCATGGCCCAGCCGGTGCGCAGGCTGATGACGCGCTGAGTGTTCGAATCCATGCCCTGATGGGGCGCGAGAACCGAAGCCGCGCGCTCGCGCACCTGCATGGGCGCGACCAGAAATGCCGCGAGGGCGAGCGGCGGGACGATCAACAGCAACCAGCGCTTCCAATGCCACACCAGATAAGCGGCGCCCAGGGGCAGACCCAGCAGGAAGACACTGCGGGTTAGTCCTAGTACCAGCGAGAGCAGCAAAACGGCCGCGCAGATCAGGCCGAATCTCTTCCCTGCCCGTTCGACGGAAAAGAAGAGGAGCGCGAGCAGGGCCAGGATCACGATCATTTCCTCGCCGCCAAAGGTCATCCAGTGGCTGGAGAAGCCGGTGATCCGGTTGTAGAGGAAATAGCCGTAGTCTTTGCGTTGCGCGGGATCGGCGCGGTATAGCAGACGCGCGAACTGCAGCAGGCCGAAGAGTCCCGAGACAGTGGCCACGGCAGTCCACCCCAGCACGAGGGAGCGCACCTGGCGAACGGTCTGGAATGTGTTGAAAACCAGAAAAAGAATCAGGAAAACGTAGAATTTGCGGATCTGCGGGAGCCCATGCCGGGGGTCGCCGGAAGCGAACAGCGCCACGACGGTAAAGGAGAAGAAAAGCGCCAACGGGAGTTTGACGGGCGGAAAACGGAGCCTGGCGCCGGAGACGAGCAAGGCGACAACGCCCATGCCCAGCAGGATCTGCGAGACGGCGATGGACACGACAATAGAGACCGCGGATGCCCAGGCAAGGTAGAACGCGGCGCGCCGGCACTGCGCCTGGATGGCCGGGACGGCGAGGGAACGCGGCCCGGCGGGGATGGTGGCGACACCCACATCGTCAATTGTCGCGCCGCACGCGAGGCGGACTCTTCGCGGGAGGCGAAATTGACCGATCCTTTACATCCCTCGCACAAATAGGCGGCCCATTCCGGTGGATGATCGAAGGACGAGCGCCATGCCGGTGACCGAAGACCGCACAGTCCGCGAACGTACCGCGTATGTTGTATCGCGGTGGCGTTTTGTGGTGGCCGCCACGGCGGCGGCGGGGCTGCTCGCTTTTGCTGTCAGCGAGTTTCAGCCGCGGCGCTATACCGCAACGGCGACGGTGATTATCGATCCGCCGGGAACGAACGATCCGCGCGCGGCGATGGCGGTGAACCCGACCTACCTGGATTCGTTGCGCACCTTCGAGCGGTTTTTCACCAGCGACACGCTCTTCCAACGGGCCGCGCAGCAGTTCCATCTGGATTCCGGAAAGGCGGGGATCACGGCGCTACGGAACAGCGTACTGACGGTGGCGGTGGATCACGAGACGAGGGTGCTGGTGGTGAGCGCAACACTGCCCGATCCGAAAGCCGCCATTGCTTTGGTCCGGTACATCACGGAAGAGAGCATTCAGGCCAGCCGCGACGAAGCGACGGCCGCCGACCGGGACACACTGGCCGATGTGACGAAGGAGTTCGACAGCGCGCGCGTCCGGTTCGAGAAAGCGCGCACGGACTGGGAGCAGGCCGCGCTTCAGGGAACACCGGAGGCGCTGCAGGGCGAACTGACAGCAGCCATCGAACTGCAATCGGAAGTCAGCCGTCTGCGGGTGCAGGCGGAGGCCGAGGCGGCGGAATGGCGGATCCGGGCGCGCGACGGGGACGCGCAGGATCGCCAATCGAGCACCGTGCTGGCGGATGCCAGCAGCGCCAGGGCCAGTGAATACGCGAAGCGCGAGCACGAACTGGAAGGTGAAATCTCCACGAAGCGGACGCTGCTGGCAGTGCTTTCCGAACGCCACGTGGTGGCCAGCGGCGAGTTCGACTCCTCCAGGAAAGCCTACGAGGCCGCGCTCAGCCGCGTTCGGGATTTCAGCGCACTCAACGGGTTGCGCAGCGAACATTTGCGGGTGATCGACCCGGGCGTGGAGCCACGCCAGCCGTCTTCACCCAAAGTGCTGTTGAACACGATTGCCGGGTCGCTTCTGGCGGCCTGCATCGCCGTGGCGTGGCTGAATTTCATGGCCGGCGCGCCGCGGCAAAGGCCCGCAGTGGTGCGCGCGCCCGCCGCCTATGAAGAGCGCTCTGTTTCAGCCCGCTGAGAGGAACGCGGTGATCGCCATCGCGCTGACGGCGGCGACCGTGGCCGTCTTGCCGCCCATGCCGCGGCTGTGCGCGGTGGGGCTGCTGGCTGCTCTGCCCGTGCTGGGATGGATGATTTCCAGCTCCGTTGCGTGGCTGGGTTTGTTTCTGGGCGCGGTGCTGGTGCTGCCTCCGCTGCCGGTTTCTCTGGGCAACTCGGGAGCGCATCCGGCGCTGCTGCTGGCGGCGTTCGGGGTGTACGCGGCGTTTTTGTTCGGACATCGCTGGACGTTCGCGAAGTCTCCCATTTCGACTGCAGCCACGGCTCTGACGGCGCTGATGCTGGTGTCGGTTCCCGTGGCGCTGATGTACTCGGGAGTGGAGGTCGCGGCGGGGAGCGCGGTTCGCGTGCTGCTGTTCGCGATGGCGCCCTTCGTTTACGTGTACGTGGTTCAGGGGCCGGGACAGAGCCTGGCGGCGAGCGAGTTCGGTCCAGCGAAATTGCTGTTCGCGGGCGGTGTACTGGCCGCGCTCTTCGCCTGCGTCGATTTCTTCTATCAGCTCCCGGCGCCGGCGGGGTACAGCCAGCAATACATCTGGCTGGCGGACCGGGTGCTGCGGCGCGCGCAGGGGCTGTTCTACGACGCCGGCGCACTCGGCAATATGTGCTCGTTCTTCCTGGTGATGGTGGCGGCGGCGATGCTGGCGCCGGGCCGGCGCGGGATGAATCGATGGCTGGCGGCCGCCGGAGCGGTGCCGCTGGCCACGGCCATGGTGTTCTCGTACTCGCGCGCCAGCGTGCTCAGCCTGGCGGTGTCGCTTCTGGCCATGCTGTGCGCAAGACGCCAGCAGGTGAAATGGCTGCGCACCGCGGCGGCGGTGCTGGCGGCGGGGGCGATGATCGCGGTGGTGGTCACGTCGCTTGCGCCCGGCCTGGCGCAGTGGTGGGTGCAACGGGCGCAGAAGACGGTGGAACTGGCGTTCTCGGCATCGAGCGACGCGGCGCTCTCCGGCAGAGTGTCGAGCTGGCAGACGATTGCGTCGTTCACGATGCAGCATCCCGTCCGCGCGCTTCTCGGAGTGGGCTACAAGACGCTGCCTTATTCCGACGTTCTGGGCCAGCCGGTGATCGCCGATAACACTTACCTGAGTACGTTCGTCGAGACCGGCATCGGCGGGCTGGCTGCTTTGTGCGCCGTCCATATCGCCATCCTGCGGGCCACGTGGAGGGCCGCGCGCTCCGCGAATCCGGCGGCGGCGTTTTACGGCCTTTGGGCGTTTTCGTTCTGGGTGGGGGAGATGACACAGATGGGCGCGGCGGATCTGCTGACGTACTGGCGCCTGCTTCCGGTGTTTTTCTTTGTGATTGGCATGGCGGTTCTGAAGGCGAGGGAGCGAATCGCATGAATGTTCTGATGGTGGATCAATACGGAGAGACCGGCGGGGCGCAAAAGTGTCTGCTGGACCTGATTGGCGGCTGGCCGGAAAGCGACAACGTGGTGGTGGCGGCGCCCGCCGAGGGCACGCTGCTCAATTCAGTACGGGATGCCGGGTTCACCACGGAGGCCATTGCGTGCGGGCCGTACACCACGGGGAACAAGGAGACGTCCGACGGGTTGCGGTTCTGCTCCGATGTGTTTCGCCAGCGCGCGAGGCTTCGGCGGATTATCCACAAGTACCGAATCGATGTGGTGTATGTGAATGGCCCGCGGGTTTTGCTGGGGGCCGCGCTGGCCGCGCGCAGCCGGTATCCGGTAATTTTTCACTCGCACAATTATCTTCAGCGGCGCAAGGATATCGCGGTGGTGCGGTACGCGCTTGGGCAGTGCTCGTCCACGGTGATCGCCTGTTGCGAACACGTGGCCACTCCGCTCGCAGCCGGGAATGCGGGCGCCTGTCCGGTGATGGTGATTCCGAATGGCGTTCCGGACGCCGGGTTCCGGGCGCGTCAGTACCCGCCGGAGGGTCCCTGGAAGATCGGGATGGTGGGACGAATCTCGCCGGAGAAGGGGCACCTGGTTCTGCTGGACGCGGTCCGTCTTCTGGCTGGCGAAGGGCACCGGATCGCGGTGACGGTGGCGGGCGCGCCGTTGTTTTCGTCCGATGGGTACGAGGGAGAGGTGCGGCAGCGCGCTGACGGGCTGGACGTGCGCTTCCGCGGCTGGATTGAGGATGCCGGCAAGCTGCTGGGGGATTTCGATCTGCTGGTGGTGCCGTCGACGGCCGAACCGGGTCTTCCACGGGTTGTACTGGAAGCATTTTCCGCCGGTCTCCCGGTGGTGGCGCTGGCCAGCGGAGGGATTCCCGAAGCGGTGCGGGACAACATCACCGGGTTCCTGGCCGCCGACGCCACTCCAGCCAGCCTGGCCGCAAGACTGCAATCCGTGATGAGCAGCCCGCCAGCCGACCTTGGGCGAGTGATTCGCCACGCGCGCGCGGAATGGGAGAGCTACTGGAACGTGAGCCGCTGGCGGCGGGACGTGATCGCGGCGATTCGCACTACCGCGAAGGAGCCGGAAGGGGCATCCGGCTTACTTGCCGCTTCAGCCGCAGCCAGTGGAGGCCGCCCAGCACGGTAGGGGTGAGCGTGCGGCCGTGATGAGCGAGGCGCGAACGGGTGAGACCGCCCTTGCGCGCGAGCGCGAACGGAAAGAGCCGACGCAGCAGCACGCGTATCCGGCCAGTGATGCCAGTGATTAGCGCGAGGTGCAGCCACAGCTCGTCCTTGTTTGGGTCACTACGCTGCCGCAGTGGCGAGAGCGCGAAGTGATCGACCCACAGGCGCACGTCGTCGGACAGAGCGAAGGTTTCCCGCCGAGCCGTCTCGTGCATATCGCAGCGAAACCATATCTGCGCGACGGCGAAAGCCAGCGCTTCCAGCCGGCGCAACGCGGGTGAGTGCAGTTGCCGCCAGCGGTTCCAGAACTCGCCCGCGCTCGCATTCTCGTGCAAAAAATGGGCGATCTCCCACGCCCGCTGGAGTGGGAGATCGCCATGCAGAAGGTGCAGGAGAAAATGCAGCGCGGCAAAGCCGAGGAGATCCGGCGGAGAGAGAACGGAAACCATTTGGCCACTGAGGGCGCGGGTGGTGCGGCGATTCCAGAAATCGGTCTGGCCCGGTATGGAGATGAACTCCGCGCGTTCGCTCCACAACTGGTGGTGAGCCTCCACGTGGATGGGCATTTCAGGATCGAACATGTCGCCACGCCATTTCCACGCGCTGGGCCGGGCCATGGGCGGGAGGTGGCGCGGATTGGCTCCAAAGCGGGAGGAGCGGCGCGGCGCGTATCCGAGGGCAGCCAGCACGCCGCACGCCTGCCGGGCGGTATCGCCGGCAAACCAGAGGTCGATATCTCCCTGCGCCCGAAGAAGCGGATCGGGCGTGAGCGCGGGCGCGTGGGTGATCCCCTTCAACACTACGAACTCGATGGCGCGGCGGTCGAGAGCGGCCACGATTTCGGCACACTCGTTTTGCAGACGGGCGAACCGCGCGGCATAGCGATCGCGATTACCGGACATCCGTTCCTGTACCGCGGCGGGGAGCGCGGGGCCGGCGAGCGCATGCAACAGCAAGGTTACCTGGCGATCATCGCACCAGGTCAGGACCGCTGGCCATTCCTCCTCGCGGATAGCGCGCAGCCGCTCCGGCGAGCCGCCATTGAAGCGCAGAGCTTCCACCACGGCGAGGACCGGATTGGGCACGGAGGTGAAATCAAGCGGCAATCGGGAGTTTCTCCAGGAGGTCGATGGCGGCGTCCAGATCGCCGTAACTTATCTCCCACGCCGGAATGTCCATCAGGCCCTCGACGGCGGCCAGACGCTCGCGGTATTCCGGCATCTGCACGGCCCACACCGAGAAACTGAACCGTTTCCAAACCTCGTCGCGAGACAGGGGGCGCAGCGTGGGAGGGCCGGACTCATAGCCGCCGCGATTGAGGAAGACGATGGCGTCGACGGCGCTCTGGTCCGCGGTTCGAAAATTCTCGAGCGCGCTGGTGCGGACTTCGATGGTTGGTTTGCCGTAGGCGCGAATGGAACTCTTCAAGCCGCGAAACTCCGGGAACAACTCGCCGACAGGCTCGCGAAACCGGAACTTCTGGGGATGTCCGATGATCATGGGCCGGTCGGAGGCGCGCACAAACGCGCTGGCGTCGTCGGAGACATAGGTCCATTGACGCCGCGCACACGCGTAGGCGAGAGAGGACTTGCCGGCGCCGGAATCGCCGGCCAGCAGAATGCCCTTCCCTCGATGAATGACGCACGCCGAGTGAACGGTGACCAGATGACGAATCTCGATGAGCGGATAGATCATGACGTCGAGGAAGCACTGGCGGAAATATTCCATGTTCGACGCGGTGTTGGCGGTTACCCAGCCGAAGCTGAAACCGTCGCGCAGATCGAGGCAGGCGAAATTCTCGGAATCGCCGACGATGCTGAGCAGATGCCCCTGGGAGCGGAAAATCGGAGGCTCCAGACGTCCCGGGCTGGAGCTTTCCGAAATGAGCAGACGCACCTCCATCGGCGGGGCGTCGAATCGCTTTTCGTAAGTGCCCCAGCTCACCTCCGCCGCGCGGAGCGTAACCGGGGAATTGGAGCGGATGCGGACGGGGAATTTGTAGGGATAGAACAGGCCCTCGTGATCGAGCGGCGTTCTGGTAAGTAGCGGGTCGTTGGTCGAGGGGACCAACGTTACGGGATGCGGCGCGGCGGCGGTGGGCATGATGTGGTGAGTCCACTCGATTATGGCGGGCACGCGGAGGGCAGTCGCAAACGCTCTGTAAGAAGCGTGTAAACGCTTGTCGCGAAAGGCGTTCGCAGGCGCGCTTCGGCACAATATACAAACCTTTTACAACCCTGGAATGGTCATTTTGCGGCGCGCGGGAATGACGGAAATGCTTGCGCGACATGCAGTTAACGGCTCACTGGCGAGTAACTCAGCGAGTAAGTGGCCGTATTTGCCGCGGGCCGCTTCAAGTCTATACTCCAAGCAGGCTGATGAAACATTGCTCAGGCTGAGGGCGGCGTCAACCGGCGCTTCCTTTCAGCCTGGCCTTTTTTCGGAAGCCGCAACCGCTGAGCAAACGTTACATGCATCGAGCAACCAATAAGAAAGTGGTCTTCTTTTTTCCGGCTTTCTCGAGCCGCGAAGCGACGGCGCCGCTGGGGATTCTGGCGGTGGCCACGCCTTTGCTGCGCGCTGGATACGAGGTTCGGATCATCGATTCCACGATCACTCCGCGGTTCCACGAGCGGGTGCTCGAAGAACTGGAAGACGCATTGTGCCTGGCGGTTTCACTGGTAACCGGTCCGATGATTCGCGAGACCACGCAGATTGCGCGGGCGGCGAAGAAACGGTATCCGGACAAGCCGGTGATTCTGGGCGGCTGGCATCCATCGCTGCTGCCGCATCAAACGCTGGCCGCCGAATACGTGGACATTGTGGTGAAGGGGCAGGGCGAAGATGCGCTGCTCGAAGTGGTGCAGAGGATTGAAGACGGCGCCGATATGAAGGGCCTGGCCGGCGTGGGCTACAAGGAGAACGGGCAGTTGCGCTTCAACGCGCCGCGCGAACTACGGCCTATTTCCGAGCTTCCGCCCAAGGCCTATCATCTGGCCGATTTCGACGCTTACGAACGCGTCGCGGGACGCCGCTGGGCCATGTACACGTCGAGCCTGGCGTGTCCCTATGAATGCGCCTACTGCACCAATCAGGGGCTGTACGGGCGTAAGTGGAACGCGCTGGAACCGGCGCAGGTGGTGGAAGAAACAACGGACCTGGTGAAGCGATACCGGCTGAGTTTGCTGTGGGTGGTGGACGACAATTTCCTGGTGGACCGGGACCGCGCGCTGGGCATCGCCGAGGGGCTGGTGCGCAGCGGCGTGCAGTTCGACTGGAGCATTCAGGCGACCACCAATCTGGTGACCCGGCTGAGCGTGGACGAGCTGAAGCTGATGCGCCGGGCGGGATTGTCGCAGATTTCCCAGGGCGCCGATTCGGGATCGCCGCGCGTATGGAAGCTGATGCACAAAACGTTCCAGACGCTGGACACCATCCACGATTCGGCCGCGCGCCTGACCGCGGCGGGCATTCGACCGTCGTTCAACATGATTTTCGGGTACCCGGGAGAGAACGAAGACGACATCCGGCAATCGATTCGCCTGATCATGGAAGTCTGCCGGCGCTATCCGGGCGCGGAGTTCTGGACCAACATCTTCACGCCGTATCCGGGTTCGCCGGTGATGGAGAATGCCTTCGCGCTGGGGATTGAAGTGCCCACCACGCTGGAGGGCTGGAATGATTTCTTCCCGCGCTATACGGAACTTCCCTGGCTGCGCGGACGAAAGCACGAGCGCCTGCAAACCATGCGCGAATATTTGCGGCTGGCTTTCTCGCGGGTGACGATCTCCGGATACAAGCCGCACGTGGTGGCGCGCGCCGTGGGGACAGCGGTACGCATTACGTCGCGCTGGAGGCTGGATCACGACCGCTACGGCTGGCCTTTCGAAATTGCGTTGAACAACACGGCGAAGAAGCTGTTTCCGGCGATGCCCAAGCCGAAGGTGGACGCGTCGCTGCTTTCTTCCGAACCGGTGACCTGCTGAAAAACATGGCCGACGTCCTGCTTACACACTCGAACCACCTGTTCTTCGATCCCAAACAGGTGAAGAAGATGCAGCCGTACCCGCCGCTGCAGACGCTGATCGCGGCGTCGCTGCTGCGCCAGCACGGATATTCGGTGGCGGTGTTCGACTCCACGTTCCGCGCGCCGGATGAGGGATTCGCGGAGGCGGTGAAGAGGCATACGCCGGGCATGATTGTGGTGGCGGAAGACAACTTCAACTTCCTCACGAAAATGTGCCTGGTGCGGAGCCGGGAGGTGGCGTTCGGATATGCGGCCACGGCCCGCGAGGCGGGAATCCCCATCGTGGTGAACGGGTCGGACTCCACTGACCGCGCCGCGGAATATCTGGCCCACGGGTTCCACTCGGTGATTGCCGGCGAGCTGGAAGAAACGCTGCTGGAGGTTTGCGGCGCCGGCGATGCGCGCGGCCTGGCCGGACTCCGCTGGCTTGATGCGGACGGCACGATGCGGCACGGCGCGGCACGGCGACCCGTTCCCGACCTTGCTGAAATCCCCGGACCGGCGTGGGATCTGGTGGACATCTCCGCGTACCGCGACGCGTGGATGCGCGCTCACGGGTACTTTTCGCTCAACCTGGTATCCAGCCGGGGATGCCCGTTCCGGTGCAACTGGTGCGCGAAGCCGATTTACGGCAACTCCTACCGTTTCCATCCCGCGGCCAACGTGGCGCTGGAGATGTTCAGGCTGAAACGGGACTTCGATCCCGACCTGATCTGGTTTGCCGACGACATTTTCGCGCTCTCACGGCAGTGGACCGTGGATTTCGCCAACGCCGTGGAGCGGCTGGGCGCACAGGTGCCGTTCAAGATGCAATCGCGGTGCGATTTGATGACGCGGGATACAGTTCGCGATTTGCGGCGGGCGGGCTGCGCTGAAGTGTGGATGGGCGCCGAATCTGGCTCGCAGCGAATTCTGGACGCCATGGACAAGGAAATATCGGTGGAGGACATCCGCGGGGCTCGCGAAAATCTGAGCGCCCACGGCATCCGCGCCGGCCTGTTCCTGCAATTCGGCTATCCCGGCGAAACGTGGGAGGACATCCGCAAGACCATCGCCCTGGTGCGCGCGTTGAAGCCGGACGATGTGGGCATCTCCGTTTCCTATCCGCTTCCCAACACACGCCTGTACGACATGGTGCGCACGCAGAACACGGGAAAGACCAACTGGAACCACTCGGGCGACCTCGACGTTATGTTCCAGGGAACCTATACCGCGCCGTTTTACCGAGCGCTCGCCGATGCATTGCATATGGAGGTGCGGAAGGGCGAGGCCAGCGCGGCGGCGGCGTGGAAGCTGGTGGCGCAACTGGAGCCCGCCAGCCGCAACAAAGTTACCACGCTGCCGATTCTTGCCCGGGCGGGAGCCGCATAAGCGATGGACCTTCTGCTCACGCACGGCTATTTTCTCGCGGAAGATCCGAAAGAGCAGCGGATCATGAAGCCGTATCCTCCGCTGGGGATTCTTTATCTGTCGTCGCACCTGAGGCGGCAGGGTTTCGACGTGGAGATTTACGATTCGACGTTCGGCTCCCGCGCGGAACTGCGGAGCCTGCTGGATACGCAGCGGCCGTCGGTGCTGGGTGTTTACGCCAATCTGCTTACGCGCGGCGAGGTTGTAAACATCGTCCAGCAGGCGAAAGAGCGGGGCTGGTTCGTAGTGCTGGGCGGGCCGGAGCCATCGAATTACGCAGCGGAGTATCTGGACGCCGGAGCTGACGCGATTGTGCGCGGAGAGGGCGAAGTGGCCATGGCGTCTTTGCTCGCGCGATTAAAGACGGGCGGCGGGCTTTCGGCGGATTTGCCATCGCTCATTTTTCGCGCGACGGACGGGACTCTGGTTCACACCGAAGCCGCGCCGCTGATCAAGGACCTGGACGCGCAGCCGTGGCCGGATCGCGAGCGCATCGATATCCAGCGCTATGTGCGGACGTGGCGTGAGCATCACGGGCGAGGGTCGCTCTCGGTGATTACGGCACGGGGATGTCCGTATCACTGCCGCTGGTGCAGCCACTCCGTGTATGGGAAGACGCACCGGCGCCGGTCGGCGGTCGCGGTAGTGGATGAAGTGGAGCACCTGCTCGGCCAATATCAGCCGGACATGTTGTGGATGGCCGACGACGTCTTCACCATTCATCATGGCTGGCTGTCCACTTACGCGGGGGAGATGGCTCGCCGCGGGTTGAAGATCCCGTTCGAGTGCATCACTCGCGCGGATCGGGTGAACGAACGGGTAGCGGCCACGCTGGCGGAACTGGGTTGCCTGCGGGTGTGGATTGGCTCGGAAAGCGGATCGCAGCGGATTCTGGACGCCATGGAACGCGGCGTGACCGTGGAACAGGTGCAGGGCGCCGTAGGGCTTTGCCGATCGGCGGGAATTGAGACCGGGATGTTCATCATGTGGGGCTACGAGGGCGAGCAGATGGAGGACGTGGAGGCGACCGTGGCGCACGTGAAGAAGTGCAGCCCGGAAGTTTGCCTGACCACCGTGTCTTATCCGATTCAAGGGACGCCTTACTACGACGAGATCAAGCCAAAGCTGGTGAATATCGGTGGGTGGCGGGACTCCACCGACCGCGATATCGCCGTGCGGGAGCGGCACTCGCGCCGTTTCTATCAGTTCGCCGATGAGTTGCTGAAGGCGGAGACCGCGCCCATATCCGATGTCGCGCGCATTGAAGCCGCGCGCGCTGGTCTGGCGGCGACGCTGCATGAGGTGGAAGCATGACCTCGCCCGCGCCCTTCGACCGCATCGCCGGAAGCTATGACACGCTGTGGACGAAATCCGACGCGGGCCGGGCGCAGCGGGAGACGGTGTGGCGCGTGATCGACGGGTTGTTTCAACCCGGAGACGAGATTCTGGACGCCGGGTGCGGCACGGGCGAAGACGCCGTACACCTGGGCCGCCAGGGCATTCACGTGAGTGCGATTGACGCGTCCGGCGAGATGGTGAAGCTGGCGTCCGCGCGGGGTGTAGCGGCCACACAGCTTGCCGTGGAAGAGCTGGATCGAATTCACGCCACTTACGACGGAGTGCTTTCCGACTTCGGCGTGCTCAACTGCACGGCGAACCTTAGCGCGGTGGCCGCTTCGCTGGCGCGACTGGTGCGGCCGCGAGGCCACGCGGTGATTTGCCTGATGAATCGCACCTGCGCGTGGGAGATGGCCTGGTTCGGCGCGCGGCTGAGCGCGGGCGGGGCGTTCCGAAGGCTGCGGCGCGGCGGCGTTCCTTCGTCGCTGGGGCTGCAGGTGTACTATCCTGGCGCGCGGGAAGTGCGGCGGGCTTTTGAGCCTGCGTTTGAGCTGGTGCAAAGCAGGGGAGTGGGGTTGTTCGTGCCGCCGTCGTATGCCAATCTCCCGGCGCGGGCGGTGCGTCTGGCGTCGGAAGCGGACGCGCGGCTGGGCGACCTGCCCGTGCTGCGGGGCCTGGGCGATCATCGCTTGTATGTGTTCCGCCGGAGGCCGCCATGTTAGCGGCTACGCGGCGGCAGTTTCTCGCCGAGTACTCGACAGTCCGCTCGGCCGAGGGCCGGGGCGCGGACGACGCCGCGTGGTATTTCGAATTGCCCTGGCGCGATCTCAGCGGCGGCCTTTCGGAGCAATGGCGCATCCGCGCGCGGAGCTGGCGCTGTCTGGAACAACGCGTCTTGCCGGAGCTGGCCCGGAAACTGGGGCCCGCGCTGCGCATTCTCGATCTTGGCGCGGGAAACTGCTGGATGTCCTGGAGGCTGGCGAATCTTGGGCATTCGCCGGTGGCCGTGGATATCTTCGACGATCCACGCGACGGCCTGCGCGCCTCCCGCCATTACACCGCGCGGACGGCGTTTCCGGTGGTGGAAGCGGAGTTCGACAACATCCCGATGGCCGGCGGGTCCGCGGACGTGGCCATTTTCAACGCATCCTTTCACTACTCGGCCGACTACGAGCGGACGCTCACGGAAGTGCGGCGCGTACTGCGGCCGGAGGGGGCGGTGGTGATCGTGGACACGCCCGTCTACAAGCGGCCCGAGCACGGCCGCCTGATGGTGGAGGAGAGGAAACGGCTGTACCAGGAACGCTTCGGGTTCGCTTCCGACGCACAGAACAGTCTCGAATATCTGGATGAGGCCGCGCTCGATCATCTTGGCCGGCGGTTTGGACTGCGCTGGAGCATTCACAAACCCTGGTATGGATGGCGCTGGCACAGCCGGCCTTTGAAAGCGTGGGTGCAGCGCAGGAGACCGCCATCGCGCTTTTGGATTCTGGTGGGGGAGCGGGCATGATTGTTCTGCTTCATCCACGGAGCACGCGGCCGCAGAACCGGCGTTTCCCACTGGCGGTGCTCTCGCTGGGCGCGATGCTGGAGGGGCGCGAGGATTACGTTATCGTCGACGGGAATCTGGACCCGGACCCCGGCGCGACGCTGAACCGCATTGCCGAAGAGCACGGCGTGGAACTGCTGGCCGTCTCGGTGATGCCGGGACCGCAGATGGCTTCGGCGGTGACGCTGTGCCGCGAATTTCGCCGCCAGCATCCCGGGGTTCCAGTGCTCTGGGGCGGATATTTCCCCTCGCTGTACGCGGACGCCACGCTGAACGCCAGCTATGTCGATATGGTGGTGCGCGGTCAGGGCGAAGAGGCCTTTCTGGAAGCGATTGAGGCCGTTCGTGGCCGCATGAACCTGTCCGCGGTGAACGGACTTTCCTACAAGGACATTTTCGGGTTGCACGTGCACAACCCGCCGCGTCCGCTGCGCTCGCCGAACGACTTTCCGGAGTTGCCTTATCACCGGCTGGTTTCTCCGGAGAAATACATCGCGCGCACGTTTCTGGGATCGCGGACGGCGGTGCATCAGGCCAGCATCGGCTGCCCGTTCCGCTGCAAGTTTTGCGGGGTGGTTCCGCTGTTTGACGGACGCCAAAAGATGGAATCGCCCATACGCACGGCGAAAGCGCTGACTCATCTGCAGCGGACGTTTGGAATCAATGCGGTCCAGTTCTACGACAATAACTTCTTCCTGCGCGAGAACCACACGGTGGATTTGTGCGACCGGATTGCCGGGTTGAAGCTGCGCTGGTGGTGCGAAGGGCGGATCGACATTCTGTTGCGATACTCCGACGCGACGCTGCGGCGGCTGCGCGACGCGGGCGCCACCATGATTTTCTTCGGCGCGGAATCGGGTTCGGACGAGGTTCTTCGGCAGATGGGAAAGCAGCTGCGCAGCGAGCAGACGCTGGAGCTGGCCGCGCGCATCCGTCAATTCGGCATCGTGCCGGAGTTTTCGTTTGTTGTGGGGAATCCTCAGGATCCGGAAGGCGACACGCGGCAAACCATCGAGTTCATTCGCAAAATCAAGAAGCTCAACCCGGATTCCGAGATCATCGTGCAGCACTACATTCCCGTGCCCCATCCGGACGGCTCCTACGGCGGCGGCGAAAAGGTGAAGTTTCCGGACACGCTGGAAGAGTGGTCCACTGAACGCTGGCTCAATTTCGTGATCCGGACGGTGCCAAACACCCCCTGGCTGCCGGAGCAGGTGAAGCGCCGCATTGACGGATTCGAGCTGGTGGTGAATTGCCGCTGGCCGACGATCCAGGACATCCATTTGCCGCGCTGGGGACGGCTGGTTCTGAAGACGCTGAGTTCGTGGCGATACGGGCTGGGGGTGTATGACTATCCATTCGAACTGGAGTGGGCGCAGCAGTTCATGCACCTGCGCAAGCCGCGATTCGAGAGCCTGTGATGCAGATTGGCGTACAGGAAGGTCATGCCATCTGGTCGGCCGTCTATGACGAAACTCCGAATCCGCTGCTGGATCTGGAAAGCCGGACGGTAACTCCGTGGCTACCACCGCTGCGCGGCCAGACGTTCGTTGACGTTGCCTGCGGAACGGGAAGATGGACGGAGCTGGCCGCGGAGCAGGGCGCCCATGTCTTCGGCGCGGACTTCTGCGCTCCCATGCTGGCGAGGGCGGCAAGGGGAGCGTTTACGCGAAGCCGCTTCGTCCAGGCGGACGCGCTGCAGCTTTCTTTTACGGATGGGCTGGCGGACTTTTGCGTATGCGCGTTCGCCGCGGGATACATGAAGTCTCCCGGACAGCTGGTGGCGGAACTCGCGCGGATTACCGCTCCGGGAGGCCACGTTCTGATTACCGACATTCATCCCACGGCGATCGCGTCGGGGTGGAGGCGGTCTTTCCGACGGGCGGGAGATGTCTACGAAATCGATAACCGGGCGCACTCCATAGCCGAGTATCTGGCGGCTTCGCGGGGGCAGGGTCTTACGGTGGAGCACTTTGCCGAGGCTTCCTTCGGCGAGCCGGAAAGGGCCATTTTCCGGGCCTGCGGGCGGGAACAGAGCTTTGCCGGCATGTGTCTGATCCCGGCGATTTTCGCGGTGTTGTGGAGGCGGGCGTGATCCTGCGCGGAGCCCGCGTGGCTGGTTCAGCGGAGCACGCGGAGCCGGCCGATATCGGCGTCGCCGGCAGCCGCATCCGCACCATGGGCCGCGTACCAGGCCATCGGGGGCTCGATTGCAGCGGCTATTTGATTCTGCCGGGTCTGATCAACGCTCACGATCATCTCGATTTCAATTTGTTTCCACGGCTGGGAAACGGGCCTTACGAGAGCGCCAGCGAGTGGGCCAGGGACATCCATAGCGCATTCCAGCAACCCATCGAGGAGGTTCTCTCGGTGCCCCTGCGCGAACGGCTGCTTTGGGGCGGCATCAAGAATCTGGTGAGCGGCGTGACCACGGTGTGCCACCACAATCCGTGGAACAAGGTATTCGGCGAACAATTTCCGGTGCGCGTGGTGCGGGCGTTTTCGTGGGCGCATTCGATTGCATTCAGCAGCGATCTGCCAGCCCGGCACGCGGCCTGCCCGGCGACACGGCCGTTTGTCTTCCATGCCGGAGAGGCCACCAACGGAACAGGACGGCGGGAAATGGAGACGCTGGCGAAGCTGGGCCTGTTCGCATCGAATTCGGTGATGGTGCACGCGGTGGGGCTCACCCGCGAATCACTGGGGTTGGCGCACGCGCAAGGCTGTTCGCTGGTATGGTGCCCCAGCTCGAACCTGTTCACGCTGGGCAAGACGCTGCCGCGTTCGGTTCTGGAATCGGGGCTGCCCATCGCCCTGGGAACCGATTCCGCTCTGACCGCGCAGGGAGACATGATCGACGAACTGCGCGTGGCGCGCCGAGTCTCCAGGCTTCGCGCGGACCAGCTTTACCGGATGGTGACGGAGGTAGCGGCGCGGGTGCTGCGCCTTTCGCGCGGGGAGGGCACGATCCGTCCCGACGGAGTGGCGGACCTGCTGCTGTTCCGCGACCGCGGGCTGACGCCGGCGCGAACGCTGTTGAGCCAGATGCCCGAGGCGGTGGCAGTGCGGGGCGCCTGGCAAGCGGTGTCGCCGGATCTCGCCTCACGGTGGGGCTTGCCGCTCCCGCACGTGTTGCGCCTCAGCGGGCGCGAGTCCATATTGTTGCTGCGGTCGACGATTCCTCCGATGCCCGAGGGGCTGGCGCTGGCGGGCCGGCAGGTGAGCCGATGACCGCTCAGGTGAGCCGCTTGCCGGTGCTGGTGATCTCCGCGCACAACCGCTGCAACTGCCGGTGCGGCATGTGCGATATCTGGCGCAGCACGGAATCACGGTCGTTCACTGCGAAAGATCTCGCGCGGCAGCTTCCCGATATTGGCACGCTGGGAGTGGAATGGGTGGTTTTCACGGGCGGCGAAGCGCTCATGAACCCCGAACTGTTCGAAATGGCGCGCACGCTGCGCGACACCGGGATCCGGGTGACGGTACTTACGTCGGGTTTGCTGCTGCGCCGCTACGCTCGGAACATCGCGGGGCAAATCGACGACGTGATCGTCTCGCTGGATGGGCCGCGCGGCGTGCACGACAAGATCCGCGGCGTTATCGGCGCGTTCGATGAGCTTGCCGCGGGCGTGCGTGCGGTCCGCGCGGTTGCGCCGGGTTATCCCATCGCAGCGCGGTGCACCGTGCAGAAGGCCAACCACGCGGCCATGCTGGACACCGCGCACGCGGCGCGGTCCCTGGGGCTGACATCGATTTCGTTTCTGGCGGTGGACGTCAGCTCGGACGCGTTCAACCATGCGCCGGGCACGCTGGGTCCGCGAGCCCGGTCCCTGCTGCTCACGCAGGAAGAGATCAACGCGCTCGATGCCGAGGTCCGGCGCCTGCTGGCCGATCCGGTGTGTGCGATGGTCGCGGAAAATCCGGAAAAGCTGAGCCGCCTTGTTCAATATTTCCGCGCTCTCGCCGGCGGCATGGAACCAGAAGCGCCACTCTGCAACGCGCCGTGGGTTTCCGCGGTGCTGGATCATGACGGGACGGTTCGTCCTTGTTTCTTCCATCCGCCTATCGGGAGTGTCCGGGACCAGTCTCTGGCGGAGGTACTCAATTCCGACCGGGCGCTGGCCTTCCGCGGCACGCTGGACGTGGCATCCAATCCCGTTTGCCGGCGCTGCGTGTGCTCGCTGCACCGGCCCGCGACACCGGAAACCATTGGAGCACCGGCGTAATGCGGGTGGCGCTCGTACACTACTGGCTGCTGGGAATGCGCGGCGGCGAGAAGGTTCTGGAGGCGCTTTGCCGCATCTTCCCAGAAGCGGACATCTTCACCCTGTTCTATGATCCCGCGCGCGTTTCCGAGACCATCCGCGCGCACCGCGTTCAGGCCTCCTGGCTGAACGCCGGGCGGAAGATCTATCGCTCGCTGTTGCCTTTGTGCCCGATGGCGCTGGAGAGCTTCGACCTGCGCGACTACGATCTGGTAATCAGCAGCGAATCGGGGCCCGCGAAGGGCGTGCTCACGCGCTCCGACGCGCGGCACATCTGCTACTGCCATACGCCGATGCGGTATCTGTGGGACCTCTATCCCGCTTATCGCAGCGACTGGACGCGATCGGCGCTGAAGCGCATGGCCATGATCCCGCTTACGAACTACCTGCGTCTGTGGGACTTCGCGACGGCCGCGCGCGTCGACGAATTCGTGGCCAACAGCGACAATGTGCGGCGCCGCATCGCCCACGTATGGCGGCGCAACGCCCGCATCATTTATCCTCCGGTGGAGGTGGGCCGCTTCCACTGGGAGCAGGCCGGCGACTACTTTTTGATGGTGTCCGAGATGGTCGCCTATAAACAGCTTGCCTATGCGGTGCGCCTTTTTTCCAAGACGGGCCGCAAGCTGCGCATCGCCGGCGATGGCCCGGAATACCGCGCGCTGCGCAGCATGGCGGGGCCCGGCGTCGAGTTTTGCGGCCGGGTTTCCGATGAGCAGCTCCAGGGGCTGTATGCGCGAGCGCGCGCCCTCATCGTGCCGGGGGAAGAAGATTTTGGGATTGCGACGGTGGAAGCGCTGGCCGCCGGCAAACCCGTTGTCGCTTTGGGGCGAGGAGGCTCAGTGGAAATCGTTCCGGCGAAAATCCCGGGCGGCTTTCTTTACGACCGGCCGAGCGAGGACGCGCTGAAGAAGGCGCTGACGGAGTTCGACGCCACGGAGAAGGACGTAAACCCGGGAGATTTGCAGTCGTGGGCGGGGCGGTTTTCCGAGACGGTGTTCAACCGCGAGATGCGCTCGCTGTTGCACGAGGCGCCAGAGCCGGAAGCGGCGCCTGGCGTCGCGAAGAACCGCTTGCTTACGCGCGCGGGCCGGTAACGGGCAGTCAGGCTAGCGGCCATTGTGGCCGTTGGGCAGACGCAGGCAGAATCGCGCTCCCTTGAGGACCGCGGCGTCAGACCATAACTCGCCCCCGTTGTCGGCGACGGTTTGCCGGGCCAGCGCGAGGCCGAGTCCCATGCCATTCTTTTTCCTGCCGGTGACAAAGGGCTCGAACAGTTTCTCACGCACTTCCGGAGCGATGCCGCACCCGCTGTCTTCGATGTGCATCAGGACATGGTGGACGTCGACGGAGGCGCGCACGCTGATGACGCCGCCCTCGGGCATGGCTTCAATCGAATTCGCGAACAGGTTCATGAACACACGCTGCATGCGCGCCCGCTGCACGGTGACCAGCAGGTCCGGATCGATGGCGGTCTCCAGCGTTACCCCGCTGAGGTCGGCGCGAGTGGAGAGAAATTCCCAGGCGCCGTCCACCAGCTCGCGCGCCGAGCAGCATTCCGCGTGGTCGTGCCCGCCGCGCCTGACTTCCAGCAACTCATCGAGCATGGTTTTGATCTGGAGCGACGCGCGATGGATGTTGACGGCCAGGCGCTGCACGCGCGCGGGGGTCAGATCGCCTTCGGCGAGCATTTCGGAGCCCGCGTAGATGGCCGCGAGAGGATTGCGAAGATCGTGCACGAGGGAGCTGGAGAGGCGCGCAACCGCGGCCAGCCGTTCCTGGCGGATGAGGTCCGCATTGGCGCGCTGCAGCGACTCGCACATCCGGTTAAACGCGTCCGCCAGGCGTCCCAGTTCATCGCGGGTGGTCACGGGCACGCGGTGCTCGTAATTCTGGCGGCCCACTTCGGCCGCGCCGGCGTCCAGCCGCGCGATAGGGCGCATCACCCGCTGCGCCAGAATCCACGCCAGGGCGAGGGCGGTGAGCAGGGCCCCGCCCCACACCAGCGCCAGATCGCGGCGCAACACCCAGACGGCCTGCTGTTCGGCCTCGAACGAGCGCAGAATCCACACGTCGCCCATGGGCTGGCCGGCGATATCGGGCAGAGGCCGCCGCAGCGCAAGATAGTCGGTGTTTCCCGCGCTCACGCGCTCCGCCGCTCCGCCGCGCTGCAGTTGAAACAATTGCGCGCTGCAGGTGGCCACCTCACGGGGGGTCAGGGTGGACGCCACCACATTGTTTCCGACAGCGAAGAGAAACTGGCTTCCGCCTGTCGAGACCGTGAAATGTTCCAGCAGCTTGTCATCCACGCGATAGGCCGCAAGGAGCACGGCCAGCAGCGCCGCGTCATTGCCGGGACCCACATAGACCGGCGTGATGACCACCTGGTAAAGACTGCCGCCACGGAAAAAGAAGCCGTTGCTTTGACCCGGAAACTTCTTCGCGGCGTCGCGCACGGCTTGCACGCGCTCGGCCACGGCCGCCGGCGGGCGCTCGCCGAGTGAAGCGATCACTCGTCCGCCCGGGTCGGTGACCAGAAATTCAGCGTCCTCGCGCGCCAATGCCGCCCAGCGCTCGCCGGCGGTATCGCGGATGGTTGCTTCATCGTGCGTCCCGAATGCCTTCCGAACATCCGACATGCCGCTGAGCGCCAGGCTCACCGACGCCAGCACATCCGTGCGCGCGCGCCAGAGAGACTCGTAAGCCTCAAGGCTCGAAAGCGCTTCTTTCTCCAGACTGCGCGAAGCGGTGCGCACGGTGCGGTACTCGATCACGAGGCCCGTCGGCACGAACAGCGCGGCGATGCTGGCGAAGGTGGCCAGGAGGAACTTGGCCCGAAGAGAGAGGTTGCTCAGCAGGTTCATCGCGCGTCACCGTACGAGCCGTCTTCCTCGGTGGCGGGATAATCACGGCCGTACTTGTTCTGGTGGGGCACGGCGATGTAGCCGGTACGGGAGATCCGCAGGTCCGGCAGAGAAGTTCTCCCTTCGACCACTTCGACGTTGCGGGTCAGGCTCTCCAGGGTCTGCCTGGTGGCGCGCTCGTAAAATACGTGGAGGATGTATTCGCCCGGCGGCACGTCGGCTATGGTAAAACCTCCGCGCTCGTTGCTCACCGCCAGCCACGGGGTGTCCTCCACGACGATCACCGCGCTCATCGACTCATGGATGTTGCAGAACACGCGCACGATACCGGTTTTGTGGAACAAAACGCGGCGGCTCGATCCGGGAGGATACAGCCCCACGTCGAACGGCTGGCCGTCAATATTGGAGAAGGCGTTGTGGAAGATCGGATCGAGGTTCGGAAAATCGACGGTGGTTCCCGCCCGGATGGCCAGGACATGCGGCAGGAACTGCTTGTGCTGTTGCACCATGCGAACCATTCCGGGAGGGCGATCGGGCGCAGCTCCGCTTTTGGCATCAGCCAGAGAGCCACCCCCGAATTTCCAACCACGCCGTGGGCGCCGGTCACTTCCACCTTGCCGGTGACAGTGGAGCCGAAAAGGGTACCTGCCAGAAGGGTGGCAAATACTCCGACCCGCAATGCCGAGGCAGCGCATGGCGCTGCCCCACGCGGCAACAGACCGCAAGATACGTGACCTGATCGGCAGGCAGCGCATGGCGCTGCCCCACGCGGCAACAGACCGCGGGATACAATCCTGCCCCACAAGCCTGCCAGCAGCCGGCGAAACGCGCAGCTAAAAAAGATACGCCAGACTGAGGTCATATAGGTTGCGGAGCCGGCTGCCGGAGAAGGTCCAGTCAGTCCGCGTCTGCCCCGCCTCGAACGCCGCGAACACGTTGGGCGCGAGTTGATAGTATACGTTACCGGCGTAGGAGGCATTCGAGCCGATGGCATCGCCCCACAGATCGGAGTTGCGGTTGTTCTGCTCGCCCCCGAACAAATGGAAGGAGAGACGATCCGTCGGCGCCAGCGTGAGTTGCAGCCAACCTCCCTGGCTGTGTACCGGCAAGGCGATCCCGTCGGAGAAAATGGAAAATCCCTGTCCGGAGCCGCCGATTCCCGCCAGGTTCTGACCAGTGAACAAGGTCCCGGTCAGGTTCCACCAGTGGGACAGGCGGAGACGGCCATCCAGAGAGAACACATTGGAAGTGACGGTCTGGCTGGCGACGTGGGTTTCGCTGAAGTGAAATCCCGTGGCGATATCGAAGCCGGCATCCTGTTCGTTGCGATGCGCGAACTGGAAGCGCCCTTCCCATCCCGGTCTCCGTAATTCGAGTCTAGACGCGTACTCGCCGCTCACATACTGCGGGGTTTCGTAGGTGGAATACAGCGCCGCCTGCAGCCGCAGCGTGTTTTCATCGGAGAGTTTCACACGTTGTTCGACCCGCGCCTGGGGCTCCCAGAGCCACAGATTTCCGGCTCCGCTGAGGGCGGGGACGGCCACCTGGGCGAAGGAATCCGGAGCGTATGGTGCGATGAGCGGCTTGTCTACGCCCACGGTCAGGCTGCGCGAATCCCAATCCAGCGAAATATCGCCCGTGCGCAAACGCGGCATGGGCCACTGGTAGGAGCTGGCGGCATTTCCGGCCGTTCCACTCCCGAAGAAGTCCACATATACATTGCCGTTCACCTGAGCCCCGAGCACGGCGTTGGGGCTTTGGAACTTCAATCCGATGATGGACTGGCTCAGGCTGCCGCTGACCGCGGGGTAGCCATACGGCGAGGCAACGACTCCGGAATACAAGCCGGGAGTGGCGTTCGTATCGTAATACGCATTGAACAGGGCCATGCCGGTGATCTGCAGCGGAAGTTTGTGCGCGGCTTCCACTTTCGATTGCGCCTGTTCGTCGATACGCGCCTGTTGGATGGCCAGAGCATCCTCCGTACTGGCCGCTGGCGCCGGAGCCGCCGCCTGGATGGCGTTCAGTTGCGCCTTTAGCTGGCGCACTTCTTCGGTCAGCTCTGCGTTCTTCCGCTCCAGACGGTCCAGACGTTCGAGGATCTGGCTGGTGTCCGGCGCGGTTTGAGCCGGCGACAGCGGCACGAGCGACAGAAGAATGGCGGCGCCTGCCGCGCGCGCGTGCCAGGTACGAAGGTCAACGCCGTTTCGCATTTCTCTCATAGAGGAGTTGCTCCAGGGTGGCGCACACTCGTCCCGGCGACCATGGCTTGGGGAAAAACGCGTTAGCGCCCGCTTCCAGCGCCTTTTGGGGCGCGGTTACCTCGGTGGTTCCGCTGATCACGATGATCGGCGTGGCGGCGTGCACGGCGCTCGACCGGATCCGCCGGATGAGCTCCATTCCGTCGACGAGGGGCATGTCCAGATCGGTGATCACGGCGCCGACCTTCTGGCCGTCGCGGCCCTCCAGAAACTTCCAGGCGGCGGCTCCGTCCCTGACGGTGCGCACGGTCACCGCGGGCAGGTTGCCGACGACCATCTCCAGAGCGGCGGCCGCTGCCGCTCCGTCGTCGACGAGCAGCACGAGCGACTCGCGATCCGCCGCTGTTTCGCCGGACATCAGGGAACGAATCGATAGCCCACGCCGTGCAGCGTCAGGAAATGCCGCGGCGTGCCCGGATCGGTTTCCAGCTTCTGCCGAAGCTTGACCACGTGCGCGTCCACCGTCCGTGTATTGGGGAAAGACTCGTAACCCCAGACCGAGTTGAGAAGCAGATCCCGCGTCAGCGGCCGGTCCGGATGATTGAGAAAGTAGGTGAGCAGGTTGTACTCGGCGGGAGTAAGCTTCAACTCGCGGTCCCGCTTGGCCACCGAGCGCTTTTCAAGATTCACGCTCACATCGCCGAACTGGAGGACTTTCGGCTGTTCCGGCTGCACACGGCGCAATACCGCCCTGATGCGCGCCAGCAGCTCGCGCGCGCCGAACGGCTTCACCACATAGTCGTCCGCGCCGATCTCCAGCAGAAGGACCTTGTCCACTTCCTCGCCGACGGCGCTCAGAACGATGACCGGCGTTTTCATTCCGGAGGCCCGGATCTGTTTGCAGATCTCGATCCCGCTCATACCGGGCAGGCGGAGATCCACGATGAGAAGATCCGGCCGCGAGGTTACCGCTTCATTGAATCCAGTGTTGCCATCCGCCGCCGACAGAACCCGGAACCCTTCCCGCTCCAGAAGAAGGTGCACGGTGTCGCGCAGACTTTCGTCGTCGTCAATAACCAGAACCGTTGCTGGGACCACAGATTGCAGTTTACAGCACGGCACGGCCGGAATGCGCTGTCCGGAGCGCGCTAAGCCGCAGTATATGCAGGTTTTTACAGGACTTTTGCACGTCTGTAACCGGCCCCACGGACTCCCGGCGCGGGGGCATCAAAACGAGAAGGCCAGGCTGGTGTAAGCGGTGTTCGCGTGATAGTCCCGTATGGCAAGGAACTGCTCATGGTAGCGGTAATACTGCCAACCGGCATTGAATCGCAGCCGGGCGACGATGGGCACGGTTACGCGCGCCTGGGGAGTGTCGTAGAGCAAAGGGTACGTCTGCGCGACGTTGAATGCAGGCACCGGGTTGAGACCGTCTCCAGCGGCGGTGTTGCGTCCATCTCCGGTGTCCTGAACGCGGCTGTAGCCGAGATAGACGTCCGCGCGCTTACCGGCGGCGAGCCAAACACCGGCGTTGACGAAATGAAGATTGCTGATGTACAGGGATTCTGTTCCCGTAATCAAGGCGGAGTCCACAAAGTACGCCAGCCCGCCGGCGGTGTTGAGATGCAATTTGGAATATGTGAGGTCGAACGTGAGCCAGGGCTTCGGAACCCACCCTGCCTCGGCCCCATAGTTGCGCGACTGCGAACTGAACGTGCTGATGGAATCCGAGTTGACATTGTAGTCAGCCTGGGCGGTGGCGGCGGCCAGCAACGACCCCGCTTTGTATTGAACGCGGCCACGGAAGGCATGGTAATTCTTCTCGCTCACCGGATAAATGGGGCGATTGGTGTGGCCGAGCTCGCCGCTCATATTGATGGACAGCCGCTTCATGGGATGCAGCCGGAACCCAGCGGTCCCCGCGTTCAGGACGTTGGTCTGCCGATAAGAACCCGCGGCCGGTTCGCTGTTATCGCTGGCCTCGGCGACAGAGCGAAAGAGCCGCGACGAGAGCTGATAGCCGCCACTGATTCCCAGCCAGGTGCGCGGATCATAGCTGATGTCGAGCGCGTCGGAAAGGGTGCGAATGCCGAGAAACTGAAAGTTCAGCACAACGGAATCAAGCGTACCGGTGTCGAACTGCGTGTACGTATCGTTGCCGTTCATCTCCACCTGATTGAACGACGCCTGGTTGGTGACCGACACCTTCTCCGCGGGCGACCAGACAACATTGAGGTTCGCCGCCGTTTCCGGCCTGCTGGCTTCGCCGGTAACCAGGATTTGTTGCGCCGGAACGGTGGACGGAAGGACGTTATAAGCCTCTTCATCCATGCTCGACCCGTGACCGGAGCCCTGGTATGTTATGCGGCCATTCACGGCGAGCCGGTCACCGAAGTCGCGCGCAAGGAAACCTTTCCACCCCGACGTTTCGCCGTGATCGGGCTGGATTCGCAGGAACGACGCCGGGCTGCCCTGCGATACCTCCGTGTCGTCGCGAAAGAATTCCCAATCGTGCAGCAGGTTGAGCTTGAACCCCCAGATCTTCGCGTCCATGCCCAGCCGATATTCGTCCTGCGTCCGGCGGACATCTTCAAACAGCGGCTGGGTTCCGAGGTTCAGCTCGTCGAAGCTGGTTAGCGCGGGGCCGTCTTCCGCGCTACGGCTGAAACCGAGCAGAAACTGCACGCGGGAGTGCGGCAGGAGCGTAAGGTCGTGGTCCTGCAGGCGATGCTGCAGGTTTTCCGCATCCACGCCGTTGGCCGTGGTCAGGCCGGGGTTGAAGTAGTCCGCGAGCCGCCACGTCATGTTGTACTCGTACCAGCCGTTTTTCTCGACGCGGAATCGCGCCGATTCGTAAGGATCGTTCCCCAGGCCTTCGGTCTTCAGGCTGAGCTGATCAAACCACTGGCCCTGGCCATCTTTTGAAGAAGCTTCGACATCGCTGTCGAGCAGGCGCAGACCGTTTCCAAAGTTCACCTGGCTTTGATAGGTCTGGCCGTTGCCGGAGACGGAGAGCGCTCGAAAGCCGATCTCGAACGACTGGGTGACGGTGTAATCGCCGATGGTATCGCCAGCGGGCGGCTCCTCCGGCGGAGGCGTCGGCGCCACCGTTTGCTGCGCGAACAAAACGCCGCTCAGGCAACAGAGACAGATGGCAAGGTATCTCATGGCTCAGGTCCCTCAGCGCAGGAAGAACGGGTCCGCATTGGACCCGTGGATGCGGACGTGACACCCCGTGCAGTTCTGGAAACGAGGGTCCGCCAGGTTATGGAAGCTCACCGGAATGGGCATGCCGAGGCCCGTCCGCCCCGAGCCGGAACCGTTGTGGCATTCGAGACACATGGTGAAGACAACCGGACGCTTCAGCATGCGCGGGTTGGTGGAACCGTGCGGCATGTGGCATGTTTCGCAGCCATCCACGCGGACGGCGGTGTGCTCAAAGACGAAGGGACCGCGCTTTTCCACGTGACAACCGAGACAGGCCTCTTCATTCAACAGGGCCTGTCCGACCATGTGGGGCCGGTCGGCCATGCGCCATGAAGGGGAGAACGCTCCGTGCGGATTGTGGCAATCCGTGCATTTCATGAATCCTTCGTTGACGCGATGCTTGAAGGGCATCGAGAACTGCGCCTGTATGGTGGGATGGCAGCCGTAGCAAAGATCGGGTTCTTTGTGCGCGAGAAGGGGCGTGTGCGGCGTGGACTGGTGGATGGAGTGGCAGGTGGTGCAGCCGACCCCGGCGCGGGTGTGCTCGGAATGGCGGATGCCGGCGCGGCCGAGGTCGGTGCCGTGGCAGCTCAGGCAACGCTCGGTGAATTCGGCGGTGGTGTGCGCGGAAGGAGAAAAGATGTTTCGTTTGGACGGCTTTTTTATGTGATCGCTGGCGGGGCCGTGACAACCCTCGCAGCCCGTTCCGGGCCCGTGATGGAGCGCCCAGGTCCGGAAGTGGGGGTTCCGGGTGAATTGCTCGCGCTCGTCGGGATGGCACTTCTGGCATACGTCACTGCCGACGAATGTCGCGGCGTGAGCCATCAGGCCGGCTCCGAGGAATCCGATGAGGCAGCGCATGGCGCTGCCCCACAGGCATGGCAGCCTAGTGAGCATCAGCGCCGCCCGCGGCCGCCTCCGCGCGGAGCTTGCGCCGCTCGCTTCTGGTCCACGCGTAGAGCCGGGCCGTCTCATCGGCGGAAAGCCGCGCGTCACTATGCATGAACAGGTACCTCGAAGGAGGCATTTGATTGTTCCGCAACACGGCGCCCATTTCGGTGAGGATCTCCCGTTTGTCGTCGAGCGAGTACTTACTCCACCGGGACAGGTCCATATGACTCCGCGCCTCTTTCACGTCGTGATTCAGCAACCAGCTCGCTGGCGGAATGTGCCCGTACCAGGGCCAGTGGGTACGGTCGGAATGGCAATCCTGACACGATCTCGCCAGGATCGCGGAAACCGCGGGATCGTCAGCCACCCCCTCCACCGGCGGCGCCGCGACACGGGACTCCCGTGAGGCCACAAGCCCTAGCAACGCCACCCCGACGCACATGGCCAGCAGACCCATAAGAAGGAGGCGTTTCACACGAGTTTCCTTTAGTTGCCCGACAGGCTCTTCAGATACGCGATCACCGCTTTTCTGTCGTCGCCACTATCCAAATGAAAAGCCATGTCGTTATCGGGAACCATCTTGTCGGGCTCGGTCAGCCAGGTGTTCAGCGAAATCTCGTTCCAACTGAACTTCGCGCTCTTCAGCGCGTCGGAATACTGGAAAGTGGCCACCGAAGCCACGGGCCTTCCAAAAACGTTGCGCAGCCTGGGTCCCTCCTTGTCCTTATCCAGCGCGTGGCATTTCGAGCAGCGCTTGTCGAAAATCTCTTTGCCGTGCGAAACCGGATCGGCATACAGGGCGATGACAAAGACGCCGCAAACGAACAAGACTGCGGCTCGCACGAGGCGGGAATGCTCCGGTTTTGTCTTCATGATGGAATTCGTTCGAAAATGATCCTCTCAGCCGGCATCCCTGCCGGAAAACACCGCCGGGATGGTGGCCGCCACCACAAACAGGTACAAGCGAAGCGACCAGCGCCGCACGAAGTACAGGTCGAACGCCAGGCGCTGGCGATAGGTGAGTGAGTTACGGCCCCTCACCTGCCATAATCCGGTCAAACCCGGCTTAACGCTGAGTACTTCCTCCGCGTCATAGCCGTAGTAGGTGTCCAGTTCTTCGTACGTAAGCGGCCGCGGCCCCACCAGGGCCATCTGGCCACGCACGACATGCCATAGCTGCGGCGCCTCGTCGATCGAGTAACGCCGGCAGAAGGCGGCGAACGCGCTGGTCACCCGGGGGTCGAATTCCATTTTCGATTCCGGAACAGACGTGTTTTCGATGCGCTCGATGAGCCGGCCCGCGGCGTTTTCACCGGTTGCCGTTGCCCACATCGTTCTGAACTTGATCAGCCAGATTCGCTTCCCCTTCTGGCCCGCGCGCGCGATGGCTACGAGCGGCGAATTGCCGGACAGAACCGCCACAACCAGTCCGACCGCGACCAGCGCCGGCAACAGCGATACGAGCAACACCAGCGCCAACGCGCGCTCGGCCAACGTAACGCACACCCATGAAAGCGGACGCGCCGGTGCGCGTGCCGGTTGTTTCCGGAGCGCCCTCGCGGTGGCTACCGATATCCCCAAAGCGCCTCTCCAGCGTTCATACAGTCAGCGTAAGGAGACTGGCGAATGGAGTGGTTTTGATTGCGTCAAAATGTTGTAAACGATCAGAAAGATGAAGCAGATGCGTGTTGTAACCGTTGCATGGTGCGGCGTAAGAGAACGAACAAAACCGCGAGCGAGACCGCGCCGGAGGCCGCCGGAGCCATGGCGATACCGGCAGCGCCGAAGGATCGCATCAGCAGGTAGTCGAACGTTATCGTAGTTACCAAAGCCACCGGCGCGATGGTGAGCATAAGGCGATTTGCCTTGAGGGCCGAAGCGGTGACGAATCCGAACGCGAGCAGAAAGGCAAACGGCAACTGCAGAAGCGAACAACTCTGCAGCAAGCTCACCGCCTCACCCGCCTGCGCGGTGAAAGCGCCGTGTTGCAGGACGACGCGGACCAGCGGCCCGGACAGGCGAATGAGCACCGCCGCCACGGCCAGGCCGGCCAGCGCCGCGCCCGTTGCGTAGCGGGTGACGGTATGGCGGAATCCTGTCCAATCGCGAGCGGCGCTCATTCGTGACAGGTACGGCAGCGCGGCGGTGCTCAGGGCGGTACCGGCGACAGTGAGAACAACACCAGTCAGCTTTGTTCCATAGGAGATAGCGGAGAGCGTGCCCGGCGCCAGACGGGACGCGAAGGTCTGATCGATGATTCCCGATCCGGAGGTGATCAGAGCACCGGCGGCGACGGGCAGATACTGTTTGAACACGGCGCGGAGGTCCGGCGTCCAGCCCAGCCATTTCGGCACCAGCGGGTAACCAAGCTGACGCACGCACCAGGCGAGAATCAACAATTCCAATAGCGCGCCCCCCCATGTTCCGTAACACAGAACGCGAACACCGGCGCCGCGACCGGCGATATAGAGGAGCAGGATGGACAGGACAGGCGTGGCTACGGGAGCAGCGGCGGCCACCGCGAAGCGCTCGTGCATATTGAGAATGGCCCGCCAGCAGACAATCGCGCCGCTGAGGGGCAGCCATGGGAGCAATCCCCACAGCAGGGACCGGGTGAGGTCCTGCGTGGCGCTGCCGGAAGCCCCGCGAAGCTGGACGATCAAACTGGCGGAGAGGCCGAGGCCGCAGGCAATGGCCAGCAGGAGCGAGGTGCCGCCGGCGAGGATACTGGCGGAGAGCCTGCGCGCGCGATCCTCGCTGTGCTGAACCCGGACGGCGGTCAAAACCGGGATGATGCTGGGGGTCAAGGAACCCGCCACCACATCGGAAAACAACGAGGGAATAAGGAACGCAAAGAGGAACGCATCCACGCGCGGAGACGCACCCAGCACGTGCGCCATCACGATGACCTTGGCTCCGCCAGCGGCTCTGGCGAGAGCGGCCAGAGTGGCCACGGTCGCCATGCCCGAGAAGATGCGAGCGTTCACCGAGCGGGCCGGCGCTGCCTGGGCCACCATCATGGCACTCAACGTAACATCTGCCGCGCCGGGCGGTCATCGGGACGGTGTAAGCGATTCGTAAAATTGCCCATAGCCGAAGGCAGGGCATGGCCCTGCCCCACGTCGTCACCCGAGAATCATGGGATGTGGTGGCGCAAAGGATCTGGGCTATAATCGACCCGACGTGCGGAGTTCCACGGGAGGCCGGAATGTCTGAACCATTGGAGCGAATCCAATGCCAGTGGTGCCAGAGCATGAACGAGAAGGCTGCGCTGGCATGCCGGGCGTGCGGCGCGCCCCTCGATGTGCGCAATCTGGTGAGCGAATCGGGCTGGCGCGAGGCGCCGCGAATCCGCGACATGACGCAGATCCAGTTCTCCTCCAGCTCGTGCCAGGTGGAGGGCGAGATTGTACCGGTGGCCGAGATCAATCTGGGTTCCGGCGATTCGATCTTCTTTGAGCACCACGTGATGCTGTGGAAAGAAGACGCGGTTCCGCTGACCGTGATGCAATTGTCCGGCGGGATGAAACGGGCCTTCGCGGGCATGCCGTTCATCATCAGCGTGGCCACGGGCCCCGGCCGCATTGCCTTTTCCCGCGACGCCACCGGCGAACTGGTGATGCTGCCGCTTCACCCCGGCATGGAGCTGGATGTGCGCGAGCACGCCTTCCTGCTGTGCTCGCATCAGATTGGCTATTCCTTCATCCGCATCAAGGGACTCACCAATATTCTTTTCGGCGGCCAGGGGATGTACATGGACCGCTTCGTCACCACCGGCACGCCGGGGCTGCTTATCCTGCATGGCTACGGCAACGTCTTTGAGCGGCGGCTGGCGGCGGGCGAGAGCATCATGGTGGAGCCCGGCGCGTTTCTCTACAAGGACTCCTCGGTGACCATGCAGGTGGAATTTCAAAAACTGGGCACGGGATTCTTCGGCGGGACGAACATGAGTCTGGCGAGGATGACAGGACCGGGGCGCGTGGGCATACAGTCGATGTACGTGCATCACCACACGGAGTAAGGAGAGGCCATGTTCTGCACGCATTGCGGCTCTCAGGTTGCGGACGGCGCTAATTTCTGCGGCGGTTGCGGAAGTCAGGTGAGGCATGCGCAACCGGCCCCGGCCGCACCGCCCCCGGCAAACCCGTCCGCGGTAGTGCCGTCCGCGCCAATACCGGTTCCGGCACCCCAGCCTGCACTCAGACCACCCGCGGCTGTGCCAGAGACCGACTCCGCTTCCTCAACGACGTGTCTGTGGTGCCGGGCGACGGTGGACGCCAGCCAGTTGAGCTGTCCGCGCTGCGGTGCGACGCTGAAGCAGCCGGCGGCTGCCACGGGACGCGGGGGATGGTCCGAGCTGCCGGGCCGGAAGGACATGGCCAAGCTGCAGTTCGGGAACTCCTTCTGCCAGATCGAAGGCAAGTACGTGCCGGTTGCCGATATGAACCTGGCCGCCGGGGACAAAGTCTACTTCACGCACCACGTTCTGTTGTGGAAGGACCCGCAGGTGAACGTTACCGTGATGCCGCTGGCGGGCGGCTGGAAGCGCCTGTTCGCGGGCATGCCGCTGGTGATGACGGAAGCGCAGGGTCCGGGGCACATCGCTTTTTCGAAGGACGATCCCGGAGAGCTGATCGCCCTGCCGATGCAGCCCGGCCAGGCCATTGACGTGCGCGAGCATCTCTTCCTGGCGGCTACCAACAACGTTGGGTACGACTGGTTCCAGACGGGCGTGTGGTTCACGACGAAATCCGGCGACGAGACGGAAACCCACTACCCGGTGGGCATGTTCATGGATCGTTTCTCCGCGCCACAGAGCCCGGGACTGTTGCTGCTACATGCCGGTGGCAGCGTTTTCGTCCGGGACCTGGCTGCGCAGGAGACCATCCTGGTGAAGCCGACGGCTTTGATCTTCAAAGACCCCACCGTGCAGATGCACCTGCATTTCGAGCACCCGGCCACGGAGTTCTTCGGCGGCTGGGGTTACTGGAGCAACCGCTATCTGTGGCTGCGCCTGATGGGCCCGGGACGCATCGCCATCCAGTCCGTGTTCGAGCCGATTGAAGGAGAGGCACGAAACATGACCCGCTACTCGTATGCGACCGTGCGGCGCTGGTAAGCGCCTCTGGTTTGCCGCTCGGTAACCCGCGCGGTTCGGTTACGCGCGGTGGACGCGAGGGAGCGCGGACAGCCCTCCAGCAGGATGCTGAAAACGGCTATCTGGTCCCCGCTCCGTCACCGTCGCGGTTCGGTAACCACCTGCAAACACATAGCTACGTTTCCGAGCCGCGCGTGTAAACAAGCGGTTTTCGGGCTTTTTCAGCAGCCCTCTAGTGATGTTCATGTCCGCCGTGGCTGGCCTCCTGCACGTGCTGTTGCAGGCTCGGATGAACCGCGCCGGCAGACGCATGCACCTCCGAGGGATGGAACGCACCACCCGCGTGTACGGCTGGCAGGTGAGACGCAGGGCCGGCGTGGCTCACGCTGTGCGCGGCAGCGGGCGACGGATGGTAGGAACCACCGCTCACGGCATGGTGGGGCACAGCGGCTCCGGCATGGTAACCCGCCGAATGCGCGAATTCGGCATGCTCCGGATGCCCCCGGTATGCGCCGGTCACCGGAGGATGGAAGTTGCCCGGAACGCCGCGGCCGGGATGCTCATAGACGCCACGGTTGTACGCGCCGAAATGACCCCGGTTATAAACCGAACGGCTGTGCGAAAAGTAGGTGCCGTGGTTGTAATAGACCCGTCCGCTATGCCAGTTTGGGGACCACGCGTGCCAGCCCCAGCCATAATGCGCAAAGAGTCCGATGGATACCGCGGCCGCAAAACCGATCGCTATGCCGGTCCCCCATGAAATGCCACGGGGAGGCGGTGGGACATAAAAGCCGCCCCAGGCCGCAACCGGCGCGCCGTAAACAAGCCAGGGGTTGTAGTAGGGAACGTAAACCAGTTCGGGGTTTACCGGCGCGATGAGAATTTCCGGTCCGTTGAGGGCGATGGTTTCATACGCGGTGCTGCGCAGGTTGCCGGCCGCGCGCGCCCGGAAACGCATGGCCTGAACTGCGTTCATGACATCGCCAGGCTGGTTGTAGTAGGCGTTGCCGAGCGCGCCGGCCCACTCGGCATTGCGAGCCATGTAATCCAGCGCGGAAGGAAACTCCGCAACCGCCTTCACGCTGGGGTCCCACGGCATGGAATTGATGGCCCCGGCCCGCTCGGCGGGAGGCATGCCTCCGTTCTGCCCCGTCCAACCGGCCGCGTCGCTCACTTGCTGGGGATACGTGGAGGCCGCCAGGATTTGCGACACCAGCGAATCCGGATAGAGCGCGATGGGCGCCACCAGTTGATCGAGCTGCTCCGCATCGAGCGCGGCGTAAGCGCCCGGCGGCGCATCCTGCGCGTTGAGTTGACCCTGCGCGAACACCAGCAGCAGCAGAGAAAGCGTGACGGCGGCGCACTGCCGCGCCCATTGCCGGATTGGCCAGTTCTGTATCGAATTCATCCTTGACATCCTTTTATGGAAAGCTGAGCCGTCAGAGCCGCGGCAACACGGAGCGGGCGATTTCCACGGTCTTCGCATCGGCGTCGGGCACCGGCCCGGCGATGATTCGCACGAACATCTCACCCTGCAGGACGTTGAGTCCCAGCTTGGGCACTCTCATGGCGCGATCTCCCAAACCTGGAATGTCCGCCCCCATGCTCATGCCTCGCGGTCCGCCGGCGCCGACGATTCCTCCGAAAATGGCTCTGCTCGCGCTCAGGGCGTTCATTTGAGCCTTGCCGTCGTTTCCCACAATGAGCATGAGGAGCGGCATCTCCCCGCCACTGCCGGCCGGGCCCGCCTGGGCGCCCAGGTTGTTGACAAGCTGATCAACGGAGTTCGCCACCTCCGTGCCAGACACGGTGGAACCGGGCTCTTGCGCTCGCCGAAAAGTGCCGTCGGCTTGTTGGCGCGCCAGTTGTGCGCTGAGGCCGGGCGGGCCGTAGTAGTTACAGGCCGCGGCTCCCTGGTCTTCCTTGCGTTCGATGGGCTCGCCGAGCAGTTGCGCTACCTCCTGCTGGGAAAGCAGATCGCAGGCCCGGGGAACCTGATGCGGCGCGGCGGAGGAATCGGAGGACGGGCTGGAGCTCAAATCCACGCCGTAGGTCGCCGCTTTTTCGACAACCGTCTGCTTCACTTTGTGCGCGACATAATATAAGCCGCCCACAACCGCCACGGCGCCGACCGCAAAAACGACCAGGACGACCATCAGGATCTTGAGGCCGGAACTGCCTTTGGGGGGCGCGGCCGGCGCCGCCGGTGTTGATGAATACACCTGCTGGACCGGCGCCGGACGGCTCGCCTGGCCCTGGAGCCGTCCGCCGCAATTGGGGCAAAAGGAACTGCTGGTGCCCTGCGGAAATCCGCACTGCCCGCAAAAAGACGCCATAGCGGGAATCCTCCTTCGCGGCTTAGATACCGCTGTCAGGTATTGCGAAAGAGAGATCGAAAACAGCTCAAAATTTTTCGCGTTGGTTCAATGGGCGTCGGCGGCGAAGGTTTTCAACGCTCGCGTCAATTCACCGCGCAGGCCTCCGGCGGAGCTTGCGGGCAGCAGGCCGAGTGCCTCCTGCTCGGTCTGCACCGCCCGCGAGGCGTCTCCGGATCGAAACCAGGCCCACGCCAGCGTGTCGAGAATAAACGGGTTTTTCCGGCCGGTCGCCGACGCCGCGCTTTGCGCGAGCTGCAGCGCCCTGGCGGACTGGCGAAGGTCGGGCCATTCCACTTTCAGAAGGGCATCCGCATATTCGTTCCATTCCACCGCCCCGGCGCTCGGCTGCGCGGAAGTGCGCTCGAGCAACTGCAGCGCCTGCTCCGCGGCATCATGCGCGGATGCTTTGTCGCCGCTGGCCGCGAGGCGGCGGGAAAGCGACAGGAGAGTTACCGACAGCCGCAGCGCTGAGCCGAGGTCGGCGGGATCGATTTCGATGGCCGCCTGCATCGAACGCACCGAGCGGCGGTACGCGTCCAGGCTGGCCGCCGTATCGCCGGTTGCCGCCAGACTGCCCGCCAGAATGGTCTCGGTGGAGGAGGACAATCGTCTGTACTCCGCGTTGTTTGGCGCAAGGATTTCCAGCCGCTGCAGAGAGTCGAGAGCCAGTCTGGCGTGGGCCGCCGATTCCTGGGGCTTCTGCAACAATCGCAGCGCGTTGGCGTAGGATCCTTCGGTAGTGGCGATGATTCGCTGGATCTTCACGTCGCTCCGCGACTGGTCTAACAGGGGCGACAGCGTGGAAATTCCCTCCTGGCACGATTCGATGGCGCCGGCGGTGTTTCCCGCCGCCAACAGGACAATGCAGCGGCGTTCATCGATGGTTCCGAGGGCGCTGCGCATTGACGAATCCGACGGGAGAGATCGCGTGAGCGCCTGGGCGATTTCCCAGCCGGCGCGATAGGACGCCACGGCGCCCGCGGCATCGCCGGCCATGAACTCACCGTCGCCGAGCTTCGACAAGCTCAAAGCGAGATCGCGCCGATCGTCCGGGAGAGATCCCGGAGCGGCGGCAATCTTCTGGCGCAACTCCACGGCTTTTCGGTAGTCCTCCAGGGCGGCCGCGGCATCGTTCTTGTTGATCTGATGCGGATCGACTCGCAATTCTCCCATGCGCTCATAGGACGCCGCGAGATCGCGCCGCAGCCCGATGTCGTCGTCCCCGTCGGCGGTCAGCATCTCCAACTGGTGCTGCGCCTTGGAGACAATCAGGCGGCGCGCGGTGGTGGAGCCGGCCAGATCGCGCACTCCGTCATAAAGATCGAACAGCAGGGACGAAGCCAGCGAGCGAACGTCGCGGTAGCGCTGCCGCTCCTTCTGCCGCGCGATCTCCGCCTCCTGGGTGCGAGCCTCGGCAACGCTCCGCTGCTCGATGGCGGTTTGACGGGCCTGCTGGGCCAGCGCCCGATCCCGCTCCGAGTTCGCTCGCTCCACCTCCGCCCGCGCCCGTTCCTTTTCCGAGATGGCGAGCGCCCGATCGGCGCGACGGGCCTGGTACGTGGTAGCCAGGATTCCCGCACTGAGAGACGCCACCAGTAAAATGGCCGCCGCCAGCGGCATCCAGTGCCGGCGAACAAACTTCTGCGTGCGGTACCACCGCCGGTTGCCCTTCGCCAGGAGGGGCCAGCCCCGCCGGTAGCGGCGCACGTCTTCGGCAAGCTGTTCGACAGACGGGTAGCGCCAGGCAGGTTGCTTGCGAAGAGCGGCGAGGGTTATGGCGTCAAGATCGCCGCGGAGCTGCCTGGCTTCCTGGCGGGCGACCGCGCTTGGCGGAGCAGCCTCGTCCTCGCAGATCGCGCGCATCACTTCATGAGGCAGGCGGCCCTTGCGCCGGAAGGGATGCTCGCCCGACAGCAGCTCATATAGCAGTATTCCCAGCGCAAAGACGTCGGTGGCGGTGGTCAGCGGTTCTCTGCGAATCTGCTCCGGGCTGCTGTACTCGGGCGTAAGTATGACCGCGGTGGGCGGCGCTTCGGCCGGCTGGTCCAGCGGCTGCTCGATTAGTTTGGCGATTCCAAAATCAAGAAGTTTAACGGCTCCGGCTTCGGTCACCAGGACGTTTCCCGGTTTCAAATCACGGTGCACGGTGAGATTCCGGTGCGCGTACTGCACGGCATCGCAAATCTGCAGGAAGAGGTTGAGCTTCTGGTCGGTAGTCAGCGAATGGGCGTCGCAGTGCGCGGTGATGGGCGCGCCGTCGACGTACTCCATGACAAAGTACGGTTCGCCCGCGGGAGTTTCACCCGCGTCCAGGATGGAAGCGATGTGCGGATGATCCAGTTGCGCCAGAATTTGGCGTTCCTGCTGGAAACGGCTCAGAAACATCCGGCCGATGCGATCATGCCGGAGGATCTTGATGGCCACCCGGCGCTCGGAGCTTCCATACGTCCGCGTCGCCAGATAGACCACTCCCATCCCGCCAAGGCCGAGTTCCTTCTCAATGCGATACGGACCGATCTGCGAACCATCCCGGACCGGCGCCGAATACGCCGCGGACACACCGATTCTTTCGGCGATGGGACGGTCCAGCACGCTGGTACGCGTCTCGTGCGCGGCCAGCATGCGGGTCAGTTCCGCGGCCAGGGCGGAGTCGCTCTGGCGCAGTCCTTCGAGGATGGAGGCGCGCTCCGCCTCCCGGGCGCTCAGAAGCCGCTCGAACGCCATTCGCAGTTTCTGAAATTCTTCCGAACCGATGCGGGGCCCCCTTACGGCTGGGTGATTGCGACTATCATAACAACGAGGCTAGAATGCAGGCCAGTGATTCAGCGGATGTCACCATGCTGCTTGCCGCGTGGCGCGGCGGGGACGAGCGGGCAGGCCACGAGCTGATGACCGTGGTTTACGGCCAGTTGCGCAAGCTGGCCGGCGCCTGCCTGCGCGATGAACGCGAACCGCGCACACTCCAACCTACCGCGCTGGTGAACGAACTGTACCTGGCTCTGTTTTCCCGGCAGCCCGTGGATTGCGAAGACCGCTTGCACTTTCTTCACCTGGCCGCCCGGCAGATGCGAAATCTGGTGATCGACCATGCGCGCGGGCGCAAGAACCGGAAGCGGGGCGGCGACGTCCAAAAGCTCGCGCTGGATGACGCCCGCGACCATGCCATCAACCTCGACGCGAGATTGCCCGACCTGGATGACGCGCTGGAACGCCTCGAAGGCCTGGATCCGCGTTCCGCAAAGATCGTGGAACTGCGGTTTTTTGGCGGATTGACGGAGCAGGAAGTGGCGGACCTGCTGAACATTTCCGTGGCTACGGTCAAGCGGGACTGGGAATTCGCGCGATCCTGGCTGCTCTCGCAGCTCCAATCCTGAACGGCCGCCCAATCCAGCGGGGAGATGCGCCGCCGGGCCGTATTTCAGTGAGCCAGAACACATTTAGCCGGGCTGTTCATGGCCCTCGCAAGTATAGAGAAAAACAGGAAAACTGCCGATACACGGAGGAGTAGGATGCCTCCGCAATTCCAGCGCGTGGTCACGCTTTCGGTGATGGTCATCCTGGTGGCTCTGTTCACGTGGATTTATGCACGCGAGCATCAGCAACGGCTGCGCCTGTGGATGATCGGCTGGAGTTTCATCGTCATTCACTTCCTGGGAGGGCTGCTGGTCAGTTTCTCCCTGATTCCCAGCGCACTGGGGGACTGGCTGGCCTACGCCACCCTGGTCTTCACCGCCTGCGCGTTCTTCCTTTCGGTTTGCCCCACTGGCAGCACGCTGACCCGGCGGGCGGTATTCTGGGCGGCCATTGTGGCCCCCGCGGTGGGCTACTGGACCGGCATGGTGGCGGATATCGAGAACCCGTGGCCCTATCGCGGAATGCTGGCGATCCTGCTGGCCGCCGGCGCATGGCTCGCGCTAACGCATTGCCGGCACTCCGCGATTACCAATGCGCTGTGGTTCGCCGCCGCGATCATCCCGGGGTGCTGGCTGCTCTGGTATGTGGCGATCCGGGTGGATTATGGCATGGACTTCATCCTGTTCGAGGCCTTCGCCATTACCGGATGGTGCTATTGGCGGCATCACGGCCGCCTGACACCGGGCGTTCTGCTGACCTCGCTGTCGTTGCTGGCGTGGGGACTGGTGTTTCCAGTTGCCGAGATTTGCGCGATCATGCACGTGAACATCCCCGGCGACCACGTGGTGTGGGATCTCCCGAAATATTTCGTCGCGTTCGGGATGATCATGACGTTGTTCGAGAACCAGACCGAGATTCTGCAGGTGGAGATCGGCGAGCGCAAGCGCGCGGAGGATGCCGCGCACGCCGCCAACGAGGCCAAGAGCATTTTCCTCGCCTCCATGAGCCACGAGATCCGGACACCGATGAACGGGGTTATCGGCATGACCGAGCTTCTGCTGGACACGGAGATGAACCAGGAGCAGCGCGAAGACCTGAACCTGGTGAAGGGTTCGGCCGAGTCCCTGCTGCTGGTGATCAACGACATCCTTGACTTCTCGAAGATTGAGGCCGGCAAGGTGGCGCTCGACACGATGCCGTTTAACCTTGCCGGGATGATCGGCGAAACCATTCGCATGCTGAGCTTCCGGGCGCATCAGAAGGGTCTTGAACTGATCGACGATCTTCGCGCGGACGTGGCTGGAACCGTAGTTGGCGACCCCGGGCGGATGCGTCAGGTGCTGGTCAACCTGATCGGAAACGCGATCAAGTTCACCGCGAAGGGCGAAGTAGTGGTGGGGATGACCATCGAAGGCGGCGCTTCCGGCAACGTCCTGCTGCACTTCACCATCAGCGACACGGGAATTGGCATCGCCGAAGAGAACCGCAAGGCCATCTTCGAACCGTTTACGCAGGCCGACGGTTCCACCACGCGGAGATTCGGCGGCACCGGACTGGGGCTGACGATTTCATCGCGGCTGGCGTCCCTGATGGGCGGGCGAATCTGGGTGGAGGCCGGCCCGGGCGGCGCGGGGAGCGTCTTCCACTTTACGGCGCAGGTCGGAGTTCATGCGGATCCGGTTCCGGCGCAGGTTCTGGCGCCCGCCGATGCGCTTCGGGGACTGCGGATACTGATTGTGGACGACAACTCCACCAACCGCCGCGTGCTGACGAAAATGCTGGCGGGGTGGGAGATGCGGCCCGTGGCGGCGGCCAGCGGGGCGGAGGCGCTGGCGCTGCTGGAGGACGAAAACGCGGAATCCGATCCCATTGGCCTGATTCTTGTGGATGCGCTGATGCCGGACATGGACGGGTTCGAAACAGCCCGGCAGATACGGGCCCGGGACGAGGCCGCGCCACCGATCATTATGCTGCGATCGATCGGCAGGTCCGACGACGCTTTCCGCTGCCGGGATGCCGGTATCGCCGCGTGGCTGCTCAAGCCGGTACGGGCGGCGGAACTGCTGGAACGGATTCGCGGCGTGATCGGCGCGGCATCGCCCGAAGAGACCCCGCAGGAGCGCCCGGAACCGGACGTCGCGGGAGCGCTGACCGGCTTGCGGATTCTGGTTGCCGAAGACAACCCGGTGAACCGCACCATGGTAGTGCGTTTGCTCGGCAAACACGGGCATGACGTCCGGGTGGCTAACAACGGGCACGAGGCACTGGCCGCGCTGGGCGAGGACACGTTCGACGTCGTGCTGATGGATGTGGAGATGCCGGAGATCGATGGACTGGAGACCACCCGGTTGATTCGGGAGGGCGAAGCCGCTTCCGGCTCGCACACGCCGATCATCGCCCTGACGGCTCACGCGATGAAGGGCGATGAAGAAAAATGCCTGGCTGCCGGGATGGACGGGTATGTATCGAAGCCGATTCACCCGGCCACGCTGTTCGGGGTTATTGAGAAAGTGACCCGCGCTTCCGTGGCGTTGCGGTCCTGATTACCGGACGAACTGATTGCTCACGAACGCCAGCCGGAGTCCGTCCGGCGACCAGGATGGAAGGTCCATCGATCCCCCTTCACCGCTGAACCGGCAGAGCGTGACTGTCTTCCCACCCTCGACCGTCTTGACGCGCAGGACCAGATCCACGCCGTCCTCGTCCCGGGAGATGAATGCCAGTTGCCGGCCGTCCGGCGAGGGTTGTTGTCCGGAAGGGCCAGGCGGATTCGAGGGCGCCGCGCCAGCCGGCTCCGGTTTACCGCCGGTGAGCGCCATGCGCTGCTGCTGGCCGTTTTGACGAAAGAAAAGGAACGCGCCATCGGGCGACCATGCGGGTGAATCCATGCGTCCCGGCGCCGCGTACGCCACCCGCGCGTCGGTAGAGGCAACGGTGATGGTTTCAAGGGTGCTCCAGAGGACCGGCACGCCCGCCTGGGAAGGCGCGGTCAGCTCGACATCCGAGAACACGGCTTTACGAAACTCATCCTTGTTGTGCGCGCACACGCCGATGCCCACGTAAAACGGCCCGCGCAGCGAAACTCCGGTCGACCCGCCAGCAAATCGAAGGTCACCGTCCGCGCCGCCAATCCACATGGTGAAGGTCTCGCCCCGCTTCTCGATGCGCAGGCGCTCCGGCGCGGAGACGTTGGATTCGATCTCATGGGTCACCGCTCCGGTGGTTTCGCGGAATTGCAGGGAGGTGAGGCCGTTCCCATGCAGGGCCACGTCGGCATAGGGGGCGTCCGGATCGAGACTCTGGCGAATCATGAGCACGGCCTTGCGATGCGCATCGCCCTCTTTCTCGAGAATAGAGACGCGCGCGCTCAGAGTGACGTCGCCAGACATCTTCGTCCACACGTATTGGAAATTGTCAGCGGCGAACCACATGTTTTCGCCGCTCCCACCGATGGTGTAACGTTTGGCGGAGGCGTCGTAATCGACCGTGCCGGCATGAACTACCGTCCCGACGTCGGTGTGACCGGAGAAAAGGCCGATCTGCGCCTGAGCCGGAAACAGCAGGGAACTGGCCACGAATGCCCACGAATACACACGAATCGGAAGCCGGAAGACATGCATTTGCGTTCCCTCCTAGAGCACCATCAGCGCCGTCTGCTCCCGCACGCCGGCTGCCGTCACCGCTCCGATTTGTACGTCGAGCAATTGATTGGCGGGCTGCGGCGACGCCAGCTCCACCTTTAGAAAATTGCCGCTGAGCGCGCCCTGCTCCAGCGTTACCACGGACAGCGTCCGCCCCACCATGGCGCGGCGGAAGGCGAGGTTCTTTTCGGCGGCCAGTTCGCGGAGGACGCGGTTGCGTTCCTTGCGCACGGGCATGGGCACCTGATCGGTGCGTTCCGCGGCCGGCGTCCCCGGGCGCTCCGAGTAGGTAAAGACGTGCAGATAGGTGAACGGCAAGCTGGCGATGAACTCGCGGCTCTGCTCAAACTCTTCGGCGGTCTCGCCCGGGAATCCCACCATCACGTCGGCGCCGATGGCGGCGTCGGGCATCAGCGCGCGGGCCATGCGCACGCGGTCCTCGTAATGGCGCGGGCGATACTTGCGGTGCATCCGGCGCAAAACCGTGTCGGAACCCGATTGCAGCGGCGCATGCACGTGTTTGGCGATGCGCGGCTCGCCGGCCATGAGATTCAGCAGGCCGTCACTGAAATCCATGGGCTCCACGGAGCTGAGGCGAATCCGCTCGATGGCGGTTTCGTTCAGGATGCGGCGAAGCAGATCGGCAAGGCGCATTTCGCCGCCCGGTTCCCGGCCCCAGCGCCCCAGATTGATGCCGCTCAGCACCACCTCGCGATAGCGCCGCGCCAGATGATCGACTTCAGCCACCACGCGATCCGCCGGCATGCTGCGGCTGCGCCCGCGCACGAAGGGGATGATGCAGAAGGAGCAGCGGTTGTTGCAGCCATCCTGAATCTTGAGATTGGGCCGGGTGCGGTCGCCCGCGGCGTCCACCACCGGGGCGGAGAGAAACTCGCGCTGCTCAAAAATGTCGCCCACCTGAATCAGGCCGTGGTACGGAACAGAGTCCGCGGCCGGCTCGCCCACGATGTCGGCGATCTGCGTCTTGTGCGAATTGCCTACCACCCAATGCACGCCGGGCATATGGGCAATTTCCTCGGGCGCGCGCTGGGCATAGCACCCGGTCACCAGGATTCGCGCCGCGGGATTTTCGCGATACACCCTGCGCACGGTTTGGCGTACGTCCTCATCGGCGGCGGAGGTAACCGTGCAAGTGTTGAGAACAATCAGTTGTGCGTCGGCCACTTCCGCGGTCTGCGACAATCCGCGCGCGGAAAGCGCGGTCTCAATGGCGGCGCCATCCGCCTGGGAGGCACGGCAGCCAAAATTGTGGACGAGGAATCGCTGCACTTCTAACAGTATTTCAGGAGTGGGATAAAGAAAGGGCGAAGGGGGACGATAGATAAGCGTGGCGGGTGAACGGGTCCTCTCGCAGCAGGAGATCGACAGTGTCTTCAAGAATCTGCGCGAAGCTCCGCCGGGGAGCGATCTCGCCAAACGCGCCCAGCCATACGATTTCCGCCGGCCGGACCGCATTGCCAAAGATCAGTTGCGCGCCATTCACGTGCTGCACGAGAATTTCGCGCGCTCGCTGGCATCCAGCTTGTCCGCGTACCTGCGCGCCTATGTGGCGGTGAACCTGGTTTCGGTGGAGCAGCTTTCCTTCATGGAGTTCTCGCAGTGCCTGCCCTCGCCGAGTTGCCTGGTGTCCCTGGGGATGCGGCCTTTCGAGGGGAACGCGGTGATGGAGGTGAACAACACGCTGGTCTTCCCCATTCTGGAAATGCTGCTGGGCGGTTCGGGAAAACTCATCACCAAGATGAATCGCGAGATCACCGAGATCGAGCAAAGCATTCTCGATGGCCTGTTCCGCATCATCCTGCACGATTTGAAGCTTTCGTGGCAGGCCGTGGCCAACCTGGACTTCACCATCGAGGCGCACGAAACCGAACCGCAATTGCTGCAGATCCTCGCGCCGAACGAGGCGGTGGTGGCCATCAGCATGGAAGTGCGCATCGGCGAAAATTCCGGGATGATGAACTTCGGGGTGCCTTCCATCATCATCAAGATGCTGCGGCAGAAATTCGACCAGCAGTGGTCGGTGCGCAAGAGCGAATCCACGGAACAGGAGCGCGACCGCATCCTGCGGCTGATCAAGCCGGCCGCGACGCTGGCGGACGCGCGGCTGCAGGGAACCACCCTCACGGTCTCCGAGTTGCTGGAGATCCGCAACGGCGACATCCTCACTTTTGATTTTCCGGTAGACCGGCCTCTGGATCTGCTAATCAACTCGAAGCTGAAGTTTCGCGGCCACGTGGCCACCACGGGCCGGAAGAAGGCTTTTCGCATCGAGCATTTCTACAGCCCGACCGAATAGCCGCTACGCGGCGAAACGGAGCATGTCGACGCTGAAGGTCTCCTCCGACAGATCCTTGAGCGATTCCGCCTTCACGCCGGCGATTCCGGAGGCGAGGGTGAGCCGGAACGCGCTGGGCAGATCTTCGGCTTCGCCGGACCATTCTTCGGCAAGGTAAAGGAGGGCGGCCAATGTCGAAGGGTACTGCTCCGGAGCGTGGTGACTGGCCACGCTGTCCACGATCTCATCGCTGAAATTCCAGGTGCGCAGCGCGTCGGCGCCAATGGACATATGAGTGCGGCCGAACAACACTCGCTCCACGAGCACGCGCGGGCATCCCTGATCCATGAGCCGCAGGTACCGTTCGGTGGCGGCCAGAGGGAGGCGCAACAGAGCGAGACGGCCGACATCGTGCACCAGACCGGCGAGGAAAGCCTGCTCGGGATCGGCTTTGCGCGAGACGCGCGCCAGGCGCTCGCACGTGGCGGCGACCTCGATGGAATGATTCCACAATTTGTGAAGATGCCTGGACGCAAACAGCGGCTTCAGTGACGCCGCGGCCACCACCTTGCAGGCGTTGTCCGCCCCGATCCACGCCAGCGCGTGCCGCAGGGTGGAAACCCGTTGCACGCTGGCGTGCAATGCGGAGTTGGCGCACTGCACGATGTGTCCCGCCAGAACCTGGTCCGACGCCACCACCGATTCCACCCGCGCAAGGCTGACCTCTTCGTCGGCCAGCAGACTCAGCGCGCGCTGCGCGGCCGTGGGAAAAACGGGAAGGCGCTGGACGACGTCCACCAGATCCGAACCGCAGGAGACCTGCAGATACGACGACAACACCTCGGTGGCGGAGGCAAGCGTCTCTTCGCCGGCCAGACCGGGCGCCAGGGCATCCATCTCGAACGCTTCGTCAAACCCATCGCACATCTCCAGCACGGCGGCGAGTTTGGAGATTCGCGCATCGGGCTGGCCGCTGCGGTGGTGGAACACTTGCAGCAGTTCCAATGTGCCCGCCGGAAGCGCTTCGGAGAGCGGTTCGTTTTCGGCTACGCGGAGTTCCGCCAGCAGGCGGCGGCGGGCGCGCTCATCGGACACGATGTCCGGGAACTGATGCATCAAAGCGGCGCGATCCAGACATTCCCGGTCGACCCGGGGAAGCTGGAGCGATTCACAAACTTCACGGCACCACAGGGCGACGCGACGCGCATGAGCAGCTCTGGCCATGCCCGCGGGTGTGCTGCGCAGTTCGTCGATACCGTCAATGTCGCCAGGTCGCACGGCAATCCCCGCCTGTTGGATATATCGGCCACATTGCCCCTGGTGGAGACCGGATTCTTACCTGGTACGGTCCATACAGAATCGTCTTAGTGCGAGGAGTACCTCTGCACCAGGACTCTTTCCTTATCGAGGTAGAGTCGCGACTGTATCAGGAATCAGGGTTCTTCCGAGCTGTCGCCGCCGGTGATGAGCCGCGCGCCGCGATTGAAGGTGAGATACAGAAAGCCCCAGTGGACGAACACCAGCACACGGTTCGAAAACTCAACAATATACATTAGATGGACAAACAGCCAGATGAGCCACGCGAGGAATCCGGATAGATGAAGCCCGCCGATTCGCGCCACGGCGGCGGCGCGGCCGATTACCGCCAGGTCGCCACGATCATGGTAGTGGAACGGCTTGTGGTCAGAGCCAGGCCCCGTTCCCAGGCTTCGCCGCCGGATGAGCCGGGCCACGTAGGTTCCTTGTTGCATGGCCACCTGGGCAACCCCAGGCAGCGGCTTGCCATGCCCGTCAGTAACGTAAGCCAGATCACCTATGACAAAGATCTCGGGATAGCCCGGCAGACTCAGATCGGGGCCCACCACCACTCGTCCGCCTTTTTCCAGCGTCGCGCCGGCGCGGCTGGCCAGCACTTCTCCGAATGCCGAAGCGCGCACGCCGGCCGCCCAGATGACGGTCCGCGCCTCCAGATGTTCCGTTCGTCCATCGCCGTGCTCGACGTTGACGCCCGATTCGTCGATGCCGGTGACCCTCACGCCGGTGTATGGCTGCACACCCACGCGAATCAGCGCCTGTTCCGCCTTCTTCGAGAGGTCCTCGGGATATGGCGGAAGCACGCGGCTGGCCCCGTCGAGCAGCAGGATGCGAGCCTGTTGCGGATCGATGGAGCGGAAGTCATGCTTCAGAGTGTCGTGGGCGATCTCGCCGAGCGCGCCGGCGAGTTCCACGCCGGTGGCGCCGGCCCCCACCACGATGAAGGTCAGCCACTGGCGGCGCTTTTCCGGATCCTGTTCGCGCTCGGCGGCCTCGAAGGCGTACAGAATCTTGTGGCGGATGCGGGTGGCCTCTTCGATGGTCTTCAGCGGCGCGGCGTGCTGTTCCCATTCCGCGTGTCCGAACCACGCGTCGCGCGCGCCGGTGGCCACCACCAGCGTGTCGTAGGGAACCTCTCCGCGCGGCTCGGAGCCGGCGGTAATCAGGACCCTGCGCCGGGGGTCGAGATCCACCGCGTCTCCCAGCAGCACGCGCGTGTTGCGCTGGCCGCTCAATACGCTGCGCAGCGGCGAAGCGATCTCACCCGGCGAGAGCGACCCGGTGGCAACCTGATAGAGCAACGGCTGGAACAGATGAAAGTTGCGCTTGTCCACCAGCGTCACCTGCACTTCGGCGCGCCGCAGCGCCTTGGCCGTGTTCAGGCCCCCGAAACCTCCCCCCAGGATGACCACCCGATGCGGTTCCATGACTCCCCCCGTTTCTTGGATGCCGCACGGCGACGCAGCGATGGCCCGGATGAGACGCCGATCGAGTGACTTGAGAAGAGAATGAGTCTATTTGAACGTGCGTATGTAAGCGATGACGTCCTTCACTTGCGCGTCGGTAATCTTCGCGGCGGGCATCTTGCCGACGCCGGTGGTGATGTCTTTCGTCAGGGTGGCGTCGCTGAGCGCCTTCACTTCGGCGGAGCCCAGTGGCTTCATGGTGACGTTGAGCATTTTGGCGATCATCGGCTTCCCTTCGCCATTCGCCGCGTGGCACCTTTCGCAGTTTGCCGTATAGACGGTCTTGCCGGCGGCGGCGTCCGCAAACGCGGAGCCGCTGAACGCGATGGCCAGAACTGCAGCCGATAAAAACAGCTTCATCTTGATTCTCCTTTCGAGTGACACAGCTAAAACTATTGCCCCACTCCGAGATCCGAGAGGATTTTCGGAGATGCCTCCTGCACCGCCAGCACGTGATGGCAGGCTTCGCAGTCCTGGGTAATTGTATCTCCCGATGCGCTGACGTGCGCGCCATCGTGGCATCGGAAGCAGCCGGGAAAGTCGACATGGCCCAGATTGTTCGGATATGTGCCCCACTTGATGCGAAGCTCCGGATACACGTTGCGATCCCAAACCCCGGCAAGTCCTGTCCCGGCGCGTTGCACGTCCGCGCCGGATGCGCCCGGGTAATACTGCCGGTAGAAGCTGGTGACTGCGGCGGGAATGCCGGCCAGCCCTTCCTCTTTGGACTTCCAGGGCCGCTGGATAATCTCAATGCCCGTCTTGTGGATGAACGGGAGCGATTGCGGAATCAAGCCGCTCGCGAACGCCTCGTCCACGGCTCGCCCGGGCAGTTCGTAGTTGTGCGATGGGCGGTTATGGCAGTCGATACAATCCATGGTCCGGTGTTCCAGCTTGTTCTCATCGCCAGACTTGCTGCCGGGAGAACGAAACTCGGTAACCTTGCCGGCGACGGTATAGCGCACCCAGGTGATGTTCTGGCGGCTATGATCGGAGGCGTATTCCACCTGCTCGCCCGCCCCCACGTGATGCCCGTGAATCCCGATTCCGCCGCTGCCGCCGCCCACATGCATGAGCAGTACCGTCTTCGTCATGGAGTTCTTGTCGTCATCGCCAAATTCAGTGAGGACGCGCAGCCGGTCTCCGCTGAAGCGCGCGGGCCAGTGGCAGGCCTCGCAAGTTTCCCGGGCAGGCCGCAGGCTCTCCACGGGCACCGGGATGGGCCGCGGATAGGTGTTCAGCGCGTAGTTGAAAACCTGGTTGACGCCAGACAGCTTGCTGCGGACAAACCACGATGCGCCGGGACCGATGTGGCATTGCACGCATTCCACGCGCGAGTGCGGCGAATGCTGATACGCGGTGTACTCGGGAATCATGATGCGATGGCAGGTGAGCCCGCAAAACGTGACGCTGTCCATGTAGCTGACGGCGCGGTAGGTGAACTGCGATCCGATGATCACATTGGCCACCGTGGTTACCGCGATGAACGCCGCGATGCGGCGGACGTCGGCCATGTTCCAGCTGGCCGGCTCGGTCCACGCCACCGGGCCCTTCCTGCGCTCGCGCCGGTACTTGAGCCAGATGCCGAAAGGGATCAGCGCCAGCCCCGCGAAAAACAAGCCTGGGAGCATCAGGAACGCCAGGATGCCCACATACGGATGGGGCACCATGCCGCGCAGGTAGACCGGGAGCAGAAAGAGCCACAGGACGGCCGCGGTGGTCACGCACACCACGCCCACAAGACTGAGAGGATTGTTGGACAGCCGCGCCAATGGGGCGCTCAGGACCCGCCAATGTTTGCCCGGTGAGTTTTCGCTGTTCATGGGTCTCTACTTCGTGTAGCGCAGGCTGAGCATGAGCTGGTTCGAACGAAAGTCCTCGAAGGCGTACAGGCGCTCGGCGAGACTATACCAGCGCCACTCGGAGTTCCACTGGACGCCCTTCGCCACTGGAACAGAGAGGCGGGCGGTGGGCTGGTAATATTCGATGGGCTGACTTCCCGCCGAAGTAAACAACGATCCACCGAATGAGAACCGCGGGGCGAAACCGTGCTCGGCCTTCGGCGCGAGCTCGATCAGCGCCGTCGCGGTGTTTCCGTTTTCGAGATACGTGGAAAGAGCGGGTCCCAGCGTGCCGGGATCGAGATACAGGATATTCGAATTGACGTTCGACCGCGTGTACTCGAGCAGCACGTTGACGTTGTGGCCGCCCCGCGGAAGCCAGGAGAGCGATGCGGATTCGGCCCGGCTGACAAAACGCAGATCCACCAGCGGATCGGGATTGCGGTTGTTCAACTCGAAGAAGTCTCCAGCCAGCCGCCAGTTGGGCAGGAACTCCCACTGCGCTCGCGAACGCAGCTTCCAGTAGTTGTGAAGACTGATGCGGAAATACTGCTCGCCGTTGGAAGCGGCCTCGAAGTCCGCGCTCGCGCGCAGCTTTTGCTTTAGCCGGAAGGTGACCCCGGCCAGCCCGGTGTTCCGGCTCAGGCTGGAGGATTCCAGCGGCAATTCGGACAGCGTGGACCCGCGTACCGTGGCATCGCCCCATTCATAGCGCTCTCCGCCGCGCACGGTGAGGTTGGGCAGCACGTCGTAGAACGCTTCGATTTGCTGCTGGTTGTCGGTGAGAACGAGGCGGTCCGCGCCGGGATCGGTGGTGAGGAACGGAGATCCGGTGGCCAGATACTGCTCGGTGAGCAGGGAAGACGCGGCATTGTGCAGACGATCCGTCGACCAGTACTCCACAATGCGCAAACGCTTCAGCGGGCGAGCCTCCGCGGTGAGCGATCCACTGCTGTGCGGCATGTTCGCGTCGGCGGTGGCCATATCCTGGCCCGAGTTGTAGAAGGCGAAGGTCGCCGGCAGAAACAGCGTTCCGTTTTCCGAGGAGGTGTAGTTGGTGGTCAGGCTGGGGTCCGCGTACATAAAGTTCCCCGACAGGCTCAGCCAGGGAAGCGGATTGGAAGCGAGGAGCGCCTTCGTGTACAGCGAGTCGCCGCGGACGCGATACAGCTCGTTCAGGCTGCTCAGGTTGAGCTGTTCGCCGAAATACGGGACGGTGAAGTCGCCGTCGTTCGGCTGATTGTCCGATGCGCCCTGGTCGTCCCGGAAGGTGGTGCCCCCTGCCTCCAGCACCACGTGCACCAGCGGCAACCGAAGCTGGACGCCGCCGCGGAACGTATCGGTGGAATCGCTTTCCGAGTTGTCGACCGGGTAATTGTTGGGGAACAGCGTGAAATCGGTAACGCCGCTGCCGTACCAGCTGTCGCGCGACCATCCCAGATAAGGGCTGATCCAGTGTCCGGGAAGAACGTCCAGATCCACGTCGGAGGCGCGGATGTGCGTGTTGAAGCTGCTTTCGGTGAGCAGAGATCCGCTGCTGAGCGACGGGTTTGCGTAGGAGGGGAGGAAATTGAAGTAGGCGGTATTGCGATAGTCGGCGGTGAAGCGGTACAGACCGGATTTGTCCGCTTCCACGCGCGCGGTGTCGTAGGGATCGCCCCAGGAACTGGCCTGCACCTCGAAGTGGTCCCAGAGAGACTTCACGGGGCTCACGGTGAAATCCAGACCGATGAGACGAAGGCCCTGTCCAAGGTTCACGGTACTGTCATATACGTCCTGGCTTCCGCCGACCCCGGAGACAAAACGATAGCCCACTTCCACGCTGCCGGAGATCGGAGAATCGGAGACGGCGGCCGGGGCGGGCTGATCCGGAGCTGGGGCCGCGGCGGGGGCGCCCGCCGGAGCCTGAACCGGTGCGGTCGCTGGCACCGTCGCTGGGGCGGCGGGCGCAGGCTGCTCCTGCGCCGCCAGGATGCCCGCGAAGACGGGAATGAGCAACAGGAGTCTCATCGCAGTAACGTGCCGTCCACGTAGGAGCCGTGTATCTTCACATGGCACACGGTGCAGTTCTGGTAGCGCGGGCTGCGCAGATCGTGAAAGGACGGAGGCGTTCCACCCAGCACCCGATGGCCCGCGGCGGGCGGGTTAGAGACCAGGTTGGAGTGGCACTCCAGACAGACAAAGCGCACTTCGGCGCGGATCAGCATGCGCGGATTGGCCGAGCCGTGCGGTTCATGGCAGCCGGCGCAGCCTTCCAGCCGCACGGGCGCATGCTCGTAGGTGAACGGACCGCGCATCTCGCCGTGACAGCGCACGCAGCCCGGTTCGTTGGCGAAGGCCACCCGCATCGTCTGGGAGCCGCTGCCGTGAGGGTTGTGGCAGTCCACGCAGGACATGGCCCCTTCCGGCAAACGGTGCTTGAAGGGGCGCTGGAAATCGGCCCAGACCGACAGATGGCACCCCGCGCACAGCTTGTTGACGTCCGGCGCGCGCTGCACCACCAGCGGACGATGATCGGTTCCGTGGATGGAGTGGCAGCCCACGCATCCGGGTCCTCCCTGCGGGTGGCCTCCGGCGATGGGACCCACCGGGGTGAGCTCATTGCGATGGCAGGCGAGGCACAGCTTGTTCTGTTCTTCCGGAGTTATTTTCGCCGGGTCAACGATGTCGCCGGCGGCCAGCGAGTTCATGTGTTTGGCGCCGGGACCGTGGCATGCTTCGCAGGCGAACCCGGCATGGCCGAGGTGTTTGTCGGTGGTGAGTACATGATGCGGGTTCTTGTCGAATGCCTTCGCTATATCGGCGTGACAACCCGCGCACTGGTCAGACCCGGCAAAGCCGGCGGGGGCGGTCTGAGCGGAAGCGGCCGCCGCGCCAAGGAGGAGCACGGCGGCCGCCGTAAAGAGGCTGAGCTTCTCGAATAGCATCAGCAATTGCGCAACCTAGTACTGCGCATGCACCTGGTCGACGGCATAAGCGGCACCGGAGCCGTGACAAACCGCGCACGCTTCGCCGAGTATCGTAGTGTTCGAAAGCATGTGCGACGCTGCCGGAAGGTCCACGTGACATCCGGAACAGGCCGATGAGAAGGGCTGATTTGGATTGATGTACCCTTGCGGATCCACCACCGGATTCAGCCCGGTCAGCGTCAGGTCGTTCTGCTCCGTGCTATTGACGTGGCACATCGAGCAATTTTCGAGATCGGTCGCCTCGCCCGACGGGCTCAGCGCCGGGAAGAGCACGCCGCTGAAGTCGTTGTGGCTTCCGCCAAATCCGACCACGATGTAAGGTTTGCCGCCATCGGGCACCACGTTCACGCCATCGTGGATGCGGTGAATCAGGAGATTGAAATTGATGCCTTGCGGCGGCTTCGTTTTGTCGGCGGCGACCACCGCGTTGGCGCGCGTCGCGGCATCCGTGTTCGAGGGATTGTGGCAGAACACACAATACTCCGTGTTGTTGCGGAGCGCACCGTGCTCCTGCAAGGAAACGTGGCAACCATTGCAGTTGCTGAGCTGCACCACGGTGCGGCGGTCGGCAACGGGCGAACCATCCACCGAAAAATACACAACTTTGTTCGGCGCTCCGTAGGTGATCCCGACCTGCGAGGTCGTTCCGTTGACCAGTTCGGCCACGGTGTCAGTGCGCCTCGCTTCCACGCCGATCGCGTACGTGCCCGTCGCGGTCGCGGGAATGGAGTGCGTAAACGTGTACATGCACGTGCCATCGGCGCCGCACGCGGCTTTCGCGGCGCTCTCCGTTACATATCCGGGCGTGGTCACGTTGCTCCCGAAACTCGTATACCCGAAATCGGTGGTGGGCCCCGCCATGGTGAACGAAATGGAGCCAAGAGCGGAAAGCGGAACGGCGTCGCCGTTCTTGTCCTGAACGGTGAAGGAAACTACCGGAGCGCTGCCTGCCGCGGTGTTTTGCACCTGAGTGATACTCACGGCCAGTCCATTGAGCAGACTGGAGGCCGTCGGCGCCACGTGCGCGCCCAGAATGGAGGCATCGAAATCGATCTCTCCCTGGGGAATATGACAGTTCGCACATTCGACGTCGTCGTTCTGAATGCCGCCCGGATGGTTCGCGCCCGTGGCGAAGTTAACGTTGTCATGGCAGGCGCCGCAGGCGGCACGCGTCGGAGCCGTCAGAAATAAAGTGGCCTGCGTGGCGCCCGTTGTTTGCGAATGGCAGGTCTCGCAGCGGCGCGGGTCGAACGGATCCGCCGGGAACACCACCGTCGAATAGTTGAAGGTTCCAAACTGGTTAATCGCCGGTATATAAGGGGTTCCCGCAATCACGCTGGGCAGACTTGCGCCCATGTGGATCTTGTGAAAGAAGACCTTGGCGTCCAGCGTGTCGCCGGTGTTCGGATCGGTGTTCTGCTGGGTATGGCAGAGAACGCACATGTTCATGCCGCGGCGCGATCCGCCGTGCGCCGACAACTGGTCGTGGCAGGCGTCACAACTGGCCGTCTCGATGATGTCGTGAACGTGGGTGACGGCGGAACCGTTCGGAACGAAGTTGTAAGTCGCGCTGGCGTAGTTGGTGGGCAAACTGAATGCCGACAAGTTGCGCGATCCATACACGCCGATGGTATGGGTGGCGGTCATATCGAATCCCGCGGGCGCGGTGGTCTTGAACGTGTATGTGTACTGGCCGGGTCCCACGTTGGTGGCCGTACCGCCTGAGTCCGCGCCTGGCTGCTGGGTGGTCGCAAGCACGGTGCCCGTCGCGGTGCGCGTCGTGTATGCGGTGTAGTCTTCCTGACCGTTGGGAATCACCGCTGCCACATAGCTCAGGCTGATGGGGCCAGGGGTGGTGATCCCCGCCAAATCCAGAGGCAACCCACTGGGATCGGTGAGCGTATAAGTGACGGTGATGACACCATTCGCGGCTATCGTGGCGGAGTTGACGGTAATGGTCAGGCCCGGACGAACGAATTCGACCGTGGCATCATCCAGGTAGAATGCCTTCTCGTGCTTGGAATAGAGGGCTCTCTGCGTCCCGGTGAGCGCGAAGGCTCCGGCGAGAACCACGAGACCTCCCAGGATTCGGGCTGATCTTCCCGTCGTGCCCATGAGTGGACCCCTTTCGTGACGGCTACAAATACAGCCATCATCAATCCCGAAGCAGGTTGCCAGCCAAGAGTAGAATAACCCCCCAACAGTTGTTTTCAATGGCCCGATGTTGCGGTTACCAGGCGGATACTGGGGTTTCTCCTGGGAGATTCAACAACGAGTGGGTGAAAACACACTTTTTCCCCCACCCATTCCGCGCCGGCGAACCATAAGACATCAGACACAGGCAAATTCTGCTGCACGGATCATCAAACTCTGCATTAGTGCGGGAGGCCCGGCGTAGTTCTCAGGGAGAGCCGCCTACAGGATGCCAATGAGTTTCTCCTTGATCTGGTCGGCGGTGAACGGCTTCCGAATGTATCCGGTGGCGCCGAGTTGTATGGCCTGCATTACTTTGTCCTGGCTGCCTTCGGTGGTCACCATGATGATGGGCAGCGTTTTCCACACCTCGTGCGCTTTGATGTGCTGCAAAAGTTCAAGGCCGTCCATGTTCGGCATGTTGATATCGGAGAGAATCAGTCCGACTTCACCCGCGTTGAGCTTGACCAGGGCCTCTTTGCCGTCGCTGGCTTCGATCACATCGCCGAGCTGAAAATCGGTGTGGCGGAGGACGCGTTCCAGGATCTTGCGGATCGCGGCGGAGTCGTCAACAATCAGAACGTTCAGGGCCATCGGATCACCTGCGCAGTCAAAGTGCATATCGGCGGGGTTGGCGATGTCTTGAAGCTACTGACGAGAATTACTTCCCGAGCGCGCGATCGAGCTGGGCCGCAAGCACCAGCGCGGGGTTGCCGCTGCGCTCGAATCCGCGAAGGACGTCGGGGCCGCGTGCGGTCCCGGCGCGCATCCGTTCATCCGCCGCCCGCAGTTCCAGAAACCATTCCGCGGGCGCATCCCGCTGGAGATCCGAATCGAGAGCGACGCGGATCATGTCGTCAATCAACCGCACGCGCAGGGAGCCGGAGGTTACGTCGAGCAAACCTTGATCAGCGGACATCTTGCGGTGGTAGAAGGACGCGTCGGATTCGTCGGGGCTTTGCCGCCAGTCAACCATCTCAGAGAGGAAATCGTCGAGGTGGGTCTGCCATTCCGGCGTGGCGCGACCGGCCGCGGAGACGAAAGCGCCGCGGGGGAACATAAGTTCTCGCTCGTCTTTAGCGATTCGCTGTTCGTCAGCCGACTCTGCCCAGGACTTGTCCGGAGCGGATGCGCCGCAAGGCGAGGCCGTGGCATGGCTGGCCAGGAAGCGCTGAAACGACGGCTGAAGCTCGCCGGGGACCTCCGGCGTGAGGGCTTCCGATATGGATGCAATCGAGCGGTCGTCGGCGGGGATGGCGGCCATGGCCGAACCGAGCTGTACCAGCAGGGCGTGGCGCTGATCGGTCTTCACTTTCAGATCGAGCACCATGCGCAGGGCCGGCTGGAACTGGAACGGAGAAGTGATGGCGCCCAGATAGCCGGCCAGCAGATGGATGTCATCCTCGTGCCGTTTCTCGGCGGGCGTGAAGGTCTGGTCCGCGATGAGCCCGAGGGTGCTGTAGAAATCGCCGAGATCCGCGCCTTCCCAGTCGTCGCAGGTCAGCGGCGCGGGGGCTGGACCAGGAACTTCGAGAAACAGAGCCCGCGCGCGAGGCGGGTCGAATGCAAGCATTAACCGTACCGCGCGCGTCTGCAGGGAAATCTGGTCGAGCTCCAATTCACTGGCCCGGGCATGCATCGCCGCGGCGGCGGGGGCGCGGGGCAAAGCGCGAACGCGCCAGCGGTCATGGGCGTGGGCGGCGAACTGAAAGGCCCGCTCGATAAGCTCCCGGCGGGTGGGCTGGTCGTCAACGCCGGCCGCTACCAGGCGCTCCAGAGCGTCCGCGCCAAACTCGGGAGGAGCGGTATTCGCCATCTCCACGATGGGCCGGAATTTCTCCGGGAGCTTGAGATCGGCCGCGCGGCCCGCCGCGGCGCCGGCGAGCACACTGACGAGGATGCACCATGCCGCTTGGTTCACTTAATAGTTCACAATGGACGCGAAGCCTTCCGCTTTCAAGCTGGCGCCTCCCACCAGCACGCCGTCAATCTGCTCCTGGGACATGAGTTCCCTCACGTTCTCCGGCTTGACGCTGCCGCCATAAAGAATGCGCAGGCTGTCACCGGCGGCCTTCCCGAATTTCGACGCGGCCAGCTCGCGGATGGCGGCGTGGGCGTCGGAGGCCATTTGCAGCGTCGCCGTTTTGCCGGTGCCGATGGCCCACACCGGCTCGTATGCCACCACCACGGAGGCGAACTGCTCGGGAGTGAGCGGGGCCAGACCGCCGGCAAACTGCGCGGCCAGAACGTCGTTGGTGCGGCCCGCTTCACGATCGGCCAGAAGCTCGCCCACGCAGACGATGGGCTTGAGTCCGGCGCTCAGGGCGGCCACCGTCCTCTTATATACGGTTTCGTCCGTTTCCCCAAAGTACTGGCGGCGTTCGCTATGCCCCACGAGCACCCACTGCGCGCCAACGGCCTTCAACATGGGCGCCGACACCTGGCCGGTGAACGCGCCGTCTTTTTCCCAAAAAACATCCTGCGCGCCGATCTCGATGTTGGTCCCGCATGCCGCCTCGACCGCGGCGGCGAGATCGATATAAGGAGCGGCAATGACGATTTCGCGGTCGCGCGCCGCGGCCACCAGGGGAATGAAGCCGGCGAAGAATACGGTGGTTTCGGCGGGGGTCTTGTACATTTTCCAGTTGCCCGCCATGACAGGTTTTCTCATGGTCTGATCTCGCTTAGAAAGCTGGTTCCTTTGATGATATGAACTCCGAAGTTGTCCGCGACGGTTTGGCCGATGTCGGAAAGCGTCGATCGCGTTCCCAGGTCGGCGCCGCGCGCGCGCCGCGGCGTCCAGGCCAGCAGCGGAACGTACTCGCGGGAATGGTCGGTGGAGGGGGTGGTGGGGTCGCAGCCGTGGTCGGCGGTGAGAATCAACAGGTCGCCCGCGCTCAGGCTTGCGAGCAGCGACGGCAGCCAGGCGTCGGCTTCTTCCAGCGCCCGGCCGTAGCCTTCCACGTCGTTGCGGTGCCCGTACAGCATGTCGAAATCGACGAGATTCACGAAGATGAGCCCGCCTGGTTCTTCCGCCAGCGCGGCGAGGGTCTTCTCCATGCCGTCGGCGTTGCTGACCGTCTTTTCGTGGCCGCCGATTCCGCGTCCGAGGAAGACGTCGAAGATTTTGCCGACGCTGTAGACGCTGACGCCGGCATGCTCGAGCTGATCCAGCAACATTCCCTGGGGGGGCGGCACGGCGTAATCCTTGCGATTGGGCGTGCGGGTGAAGGCGTCCGGCGAACCGGTGAACGGGCGGGCAATCACGCGGCCCACCTCGTACGGGCCTTTCAGGATCTGCCGCGCGATTTCGCACATGCGGTAGAGTTCCCAGAGCGGGATCACTTCCTCATGCGCGGCGATCTGAAAAACGCTGTCGGCCGACGTATAGATGATCGGCGAGCCGATGCGCATATGCTCCGCGCCGAGCTCCTTGATAATCTCGGTGCCAGACGCCGCGCGGTTGCCCAGCGTGGAGCGGCCGATGCGCCGTTCGAAGTCTTCCATGATTTCCGGCGGGAAACCGCGCGGGAACAGCGGGAGGGGTTTGTCGAGATGAATGCCGGCCATCTCCCAATGCCCGGTGGTGGTGTCCTTGCCCGGCGAGGCCAGGGCGCAGCGTCCGTAGGAGGCCATGGGCTCGGGGGCCGGCGCAATGCCGCTGAGCGGGCGAATGTTGCCGAGCCCGAACCGCGCGAGATTGGGCAGGTTCAGGCCACGCAGGCGCGCGATATTGCCCAGCGTGTTGCTGCCCGCGTCGCCATAGGCGGCCGCATCGGGCATTTCACCGATGCCCACGCTGTCGAGCACGATCCAGACCACGCGATTGAATGGAGGGGCGGTGGTCATGGAAGTGGGGCAGGGCCGCGCCCTGCCTCTTTCACGCAGGGCATGGCCCTGCCCCACTTTCGAATTGATCGAGTGGCGGTCATGGCTTCGCGGAGGCCGTCGTCTTCACGGATTTGAGGGCTTCGTCAATGCGGTCGCTGAGCAGGGCGACGAAGCGGTCCGGGTCAAAGCCGGCCATGCGGCTTACCATCTCGCCCTGCCCGTCGAAGATGAGCGTGGTGGGGATGGAGGTCACCTTCAGCAGGACACCGAGCCCATCCTCATAGTAGGAGTTGTAGGTCCACTTATTGGCGGCCAGAAAAGGCGGAACCAGCGCGTGGTCCTCGTCGGTGTCTATGGCCAGAAAGACCACGTCATCGCGGCCGCGGTACTTCTCCTTCACCTTGTCGTAGAGAGGGTGCTGAACGCGGCAGGGGCCGCACCACGTGGCCCAGAAATCCAGAACGATCACTTTGCCGTGCAGCGACGCCAGCTTCAGCTTGCTGCCGTCCACGCCGGTGAGCGTAAAGTCCATGGGATTGGACAACTGCATGTTCGGGTCGAACTGCTTCAGCATCAGACGGCGCTGCGCGACTATTTCGCGGTTGCGATCCCACGCGGCGAGGACAATGTCGCCCAGGCCGGATTCCGACCCTTTCCACTTGCGGTAGATTTCGCCGAGCTGTTCGCGGTCACGGTCGCGATCGGTTTCGGTGGCGCGGGGATCGCCGATGGTGAAGGCGTCGGCCAGCCAGCGCACCGCTGCCTCGGAATTGCCCAGCACGTTGTACCAGTAGCCCGCTTCGCGGGCGGCTTCGGCGCTGGGAGAAACCTCGAAGCTGTGGCGGGAGAGCTCGGCGGCTTCGCCGGGATCTCCCAGAATGCCGCGGGCGCGCGCCTCGAAGAGAATGGCCGTGGCCAGGCGAAGGTCGGCATCGACGATGCGCGCGGTGGCCTGCGGGCCCGACCCGGCCTGATCTCGCACTTGTTTGGCGTTTTCAGTGAGCAGCGTTTCAAGGAGCAGCGCATGGGCCAGGGCCTTGCGGGAGTCATCGGCGGTGCGCGGCTTCAGCTCGGCGTTCGCCACCTGCTGCAGCACTTCCACGTCGTTCGGGTCGCGGACCAGCACGCGCTCGCCATAGAGGGCCACGCGGCCATAGTCGTGCGCTTCCAGCGCGCCGCGGACCAGCCCGCGTTCGATCTCCGGGCGGCGGGCCGTGTTCGGATATTTCTGCAGATGATTTTCCAGCGCGCGGACGAAATCCACGGGGCTGGCGCCGGCCTCTTCGAGGGCGTGATTGAGGTCCGCGGCCTCGGACGTGGCCGTTTGCGCAGATGCAGCGGCGCACATGCTCAGCCCAAGAAAGAGGGACAACCATTTCATCGCGATGACTTCTCTACCGGGGGTTTGCCCGCGCGGAACTCGTCGGACAGGCTGGCCGCCCGCTCGCGGTCCACGTGCATGAAGGATTCGTTCTTTGAAATGCGCGCGAGAAGAGGCAGAAACTGCTCCGGATCCACCAGACGCCCCGAATCCCAGAGCATACGGATCTCAATGATGGCGTGGTCCACGCCCAGCTTGTCGAAATGCACGGCGCGGTCGAGATCGAGAAGGCGCTGCTCGGTAACGGCGACTCGCTCGAACAGGTCCAGAAGCTGTTTGGCATCGGGATCGATACTGTAGTTGAAGGACACTTCGTGAACCGTGGCGCCGTCTTCAAAGCGGAACGTTTTCTGGCCCATGTTGGCCACTTTCAAACCGGATTCGACGGGGCGCGTGAAATCGCCGAGCTTGCCGGCCAGAGTGAACAACGCCTGGGCCTGCTCAGGGGTTAGACGAAACTCGAGGGAATTCGGATCGTCCTGGGCCTCCCGATAAACGGCGCCGCCGTCCTTTTCCACGGTGATGGAAATGAACTCCGGGTCGCTGCCCTTGAAGAGTTTCGAGTAGACGATGTGCGGATCCGCGAGGGCCGGAATGATAGCGAGGACGCCAAGGGCTGCAAACCGCGGCAGGCGGGTTGAAAACCCGCCCCACAGAGCAGCAGAGCCGCAACCAGATCGGCAGGCTGGGCATGGCCCTGCCCCACGTCGTCGACCGGTAATCATCGCAGCCTCCGAACAGGATGCTGAAGAAGGCTATCTGGTCCCCGCTCCGTCACCGTCGAGGTTCGGTAACCACCTGCAAACACGCAGCTGCGTTTCCGAGCCGCGCGTGTAAACAAGCGGTTTTCGGGCTTTTTCAGCAGCCTGCTAAGATTCTGGGATGGTTGAGAAGATTCCCCGGTGTAGTAGTACAAAGCAAAGAGTCGCATCACTGAGCGGCCCCGATCTTCTTGAGCACCGTGGCGCGGGTGGCATGACAGATGGCCACCGCCAGCGCGTCACTGGCGTCCTCGGACGCCACCGGCGCGGCGAGGCGCAGCAGGGAACAGACCATGAGTTGTACCTGCGACTTTTCCGCGCGGCCGTAGCCGACCACGCTGGTTTTGATTTCGAGCGGCGAGTATTCGCCCAACGGAAGCCCCGCTTCGGCGGACATCATCAAAGCGACGCCGCGCACGTGGGAGAGCCGTAGGGCGGTGCGGACGTTGCGCGAAAAGAACACTTCCTCCACGGCGACCGCCTCCGGGGCAAACTGACGGATGATGCCGCGCAACCGGGTGGCGATCACGAACAAGCGCCCGGCCAGCGGCTCTTTCTCGCTGGTGGCGATCACCCCCGCGCCGATGAGCAGGTGCGTGCGGCCGTCGCTTTCGATAAGGCCGTAGCCAGTCCGCTCGGTTCCGCAGTCAATTCCCAGAACGCGCATGTTTGGCCCGGCTTCAGTCCATCGCCTCCAGTTCCTTTTCGTCGATGTCGAAGTTCGAGTACACGTTCTGCACGTCGTCGTGGTCTTCGAGTGCGTCGCTGAGCTTCAGCATCCCCTGAGCGGCTTTGCCTTCCAGCTTCATAAGGTTCTTCGGCACCATGGCGATGGCCGCTTCCACGGTGGGGATGCCGGCCTTGCGGATGGCCTCGTTCACCGCTTCATGCGCCTCGGGCGCCGAGAGGACGCTCCAGGAATCGCCGTCGTCGCGCAGGTCGTCGGCGCCCGCTTCCAGCGCGATGTCCATCAGCTTGTCCTCGCTGGCGTGCTCTTTTTCGATGACAATCTGGCTCTTGCGCTCGAACATCCAGGCGACGCTGCCCTGTTCGCCCAGGTTGCCGCCGTTCTTGGAGAAGCAGTGGCGGATTTCGCTGACGGTGCGATTACGGTTGTCGGTGGCGACGTTGACCAGAACGGCCGCCCCGCCCGGTCCGTAGCCTTCGAACATGATCTCGTCGATCTGCCCGCCTTCCAGTTCGCCGGTGCCGCGCATGATGGCGCGTTTGATATTGTCCTGCGGCATGCTGACCGCTTTGGCCGCCAGAATGGCGGTGCGCAGCCGCGGGTTACCGTCCGGATCGCCGCCGCCGCTGCGCGCGGCAATCATGATTTCCTTGATTACGCGCGTGAAAACTTTGCCGCGTTTGGCGTCGAGGGCGCCCTTCTTGTGCTTGATGGTGGCCCACTTGGAATGGCCTGACATGTGAAACCTCTGGCTCGGGCTCGGAGAGCCGGAGAAACGTTGACCTCAGTCCTAAAGCACAGAATAGCAAAACGTCCGGAACGCGATCATCGCCGAGGGTTCCCCAATCTGGACGAAATCCCCGCCGCAACGGACCGATAAGAAAACACGAGAGTGGAATGGGTGGGCACCGGGTGCTTCACCTGAGGACTGGCCCGAGGACTGGCGTGCGTACCAGGTGATAAAACCTGGGGGAAAAGGGTACAAAGGTCTAATTGCTGCGAAGTCCTGGCACGATTAGGCTAAGACATAAGGAGAGTTGGCGGCAATGCTGCGGGGCATTATCATCTGTCCTGATTCCGACGTGAACGAACGGCTGGAACCGGCTCTGGCGGACCTTGGTCTGGTCACCGTCACCCGTGTTCTGGACCACTACCCCAACTCGCTCGAGTTGATGCGATTCGTGCGCGCGCACGCTCCCCACGTCATCTTCCTGGGCACGGATTCGATGGCGCGAGCCACCGAGCTGGTGCGCGAGCTCGATCAGCGGGTTCCCGGCATCCAGACCGTCGCGGTCAGCCGGGTGTGCGATTCGCAGCTTTTGCTGGAGTGCATGAAGGTGGGGATTCGCGAGTTCGCCTCGCTGCCCATCGACGTCCGCTCGCTGGGCGAGGCGTTGAACCGCATCCGCATTGTCGTGGAGGCCAAACCGCCGGCCATCGAAACCACCGAGCAGGTGTTCTGCTTCCTGCCGTCCAAAGCGGGCGTGGGCACTTCCACAATCGCTCTGAACACCGCCATGGCGCTGTCGGCCATGCCGGACTCCAATGTGCTGCTTTCGGACTTCGACATGAATTCGGGCATGGTCCGGTTCATGCTGAAGCTGGACAATACGTTCAGCGTGACCGACGCTTGCGAGCGCGCCCTGAACATGGACGAGAACCTGTGGCCGCAACTGGTCACCCGGGTGGACAAGCTGGACGTGCTGCACGCCGGCAAATTGAACCCGGACCTGCGCATTGAAGGCACCCAGATCCGCCATCTGATCGAATTCATGCGCCGCAACTACCGGGTGCTGTGCTTCGACCTTTCCGGCAACCTGGAACGCTACTCGCTGGAGATCATGCATGAATCGAAGCGCATCATGCTGGTTTGCACTCCGGAGATTCCCTCGCTGCATCTGGCCCGCGAAAAGTACATGTACCTGAAGCGGCTGGACCTCGGCGACCGGGTCTGCGTGCTGGTGAACCGCTGCCAGAAGCGGCCCATGATCACACCGCAGCAGATTGAACAACTGCTGGGATTGCCCGTGCACATGACCCTGCCCAACGATTACCACGGCGTTCAGCGCGCGCTGACGGCGGGGCGCTGGGTAGAGTCGAACTCCGAACTGGGCAAACAGTTCACGCTGCTGGCGCAGAGCATGGTGGAAGGTCCACGCCCGCAATCGCTGCCGGATCAGAAGAAGCGCTTCATCGAGTACTTCTCGCTTATCCCCGGGCGCGGCGGATCGTCGCTGGCCAGCAAGACCGCCAGTTAATCGCTTCCTGACCCGGTCTCCGCTATCCTCCATTTGTGGACCACATCCTCAACTGGGTCTCTACCTATGGCTACGGCGCGGTGTTCGGATGCCTTGTTCTGGGCATCGTGGGGCTGCCGGTTCCCGATGAGTGGCTGCTGGTGTTTACCGGCTACCTGATCTGGCGAGGACGTTTTCATCCGGTTCTGGCCGTTTTGGCGGCATTCGGCGGCAGCGCCTGCGGCATCACCCTCAGCTACACCATTGGCCGCACGCTGGGTCTGGGGTTCGTGCGGCGGTACGGCCGCTGGTTGCACGTCAGCGACGAAAACATTCAGCGGGTGCACGACTGGTTCAAACGGATCGGCCACTGGGCGCTGTTCTTCGGCTATTTCGTGCCGGGCGTGCGCCACTTCACCGCGATCGTGGCGGGGACATCGAAACTGGAATTCCGCTCGTTTGCCGGCTATGCGTGGCCCGGCGGCCTGTTGTGGGTGTGTACGTTCGTTTCCATCGGCTACTTCCTGGGCGACCAGTGGCAGCGGGTGTTCGAGGTGATCGATCACAACATTCGCATGGTGACGCTGGCCGCCGCGGTATTGGTGGCCATCTATCTGGGATGCAGATATTGGATGTCCCGCCGGCGCGGAAAGCGGAACTAAGGGACTATCGCCCCGCGTTCACCGATTCGACGTGCCCGTCGCTGCAGCGCACGCTGCCCACGCGGTTGCCGTGCGACGTGTATTCGAGGATCTCGACGAGGTGCCCGCCGTCATCCATGGTGATGCGCGCGGCGGGAGTTCCCAGGCTTGCGATCACCTGGGAGTTGCTGGCGCCGGAAGAGACGGAGCGGAGCTGCGCGGTGCTCACGTTGGATTCGGGCACGGGGCTCTGGTAGCGGCTGAAGGACGCTTGCCCGGCGGTGAGGGTCGGCCGCTGATCGGAAGAACGCCGCCAGGATGACCGGGCGGGAGCGGAGGAGACCGGCGCATCCGATGAAGATGAAGCGGAAGCGCCCGTTGTCGCGTTCCCGGTGGTGGCGGGAGCCGCGGCCGGCTGCTCGGGCGCGCCTTTAGACGACTTGCGGGACGGCTTGGGAGCTTCGGCCGCGGTGTTGGCCGCGCCGCTGGCGGCGTCGAGGAGCCTGGTGAGAGGGTCTTTGATGGCCGTGGCGCCGGCGACACCGGCAGCGGCGCCCGCAACGGCCGCGGCGTGGTCCGTAAACGCCTGACCGGACAGGACCGTTCCGAAAACAATCGCGGCAAGACCAAGAGGCAATCCACGAGCAATCATACGAATCTCCTCCCTCCATGGTACGGGCGCGCCCAGGTTTCCGGTGTCGGCCATTCGCCCTAGAGTCTGACCTTTTTTTCACTCGGGAATTCGCAGGTATTTCAATACCCGCAAAAGAGTAAGGCCGGCCACCCCTATGCACTGTAGTAAACCACCATCGGAATCCTAATAATCGGTACATACGCGAAGGGCGAGTTAAAGGGTGTTCGGCAGGGGAGCACGAACAAATCCGAACAAAAGCAGGTGTCCCTTGGAATGGCCTGGCGTAAGGCTAAGCAAATGGACTACTTACTCGACGAAAACAGGCCGGAGACGTGCATCGCGCTCGGCCTTGACTGCCGCACCTGCATACAGAAGTCCGCATCGAGCGTGGCCCATGTCTGCCACGGCCTCGAATCGGCGGGCATTCAGAGGATCTTCGGACAACTGTACACATCCCCAGGGTGTACCCCGATGGCCGCCGCCTTTGAGGCAGCGTACCTGGAGGCCTCGAATCCGGTCCGCAAGCCGGTTCTGATGGCCCGCTCCGCGAGCAGTCCCGCCGTCGCCGCCTGAACCCCACATCACTACGAATCGCAGCAGAGCATGGGCGTGTCTGCCTGAACCTCGTGGGGCAGCGCCGTGCGCTGCCAGGACATAGGCGGACCGCAGCGCATGGCGCTGCGCCACACCAATCATCACCGTCTTTTCGCGGTGCAGACGTATCCCAGAGTAAAGTTGCGATCGCGGTCGAGAGAGTCGAACAGCGGAAGCACGAGAGCAAGCGGCGCCAGGAAGAACGCCGCGACGACGATTAGCGGGCCGGGAAAGAAGTGCAGCCCGTTGAGCAACCTTCGCGAGGCGAGACGAAACCAGCCTCCCACTGGCCGGATATCCGCGTCGATAAAGCCGGCCTGCTCCAGCAGCCACGCGGCGCCGTAGCGGGTGTAGCGGAAATAGTCGTGCGGCGCCTGGTGAACTTCCCACTCAAGGGGGACGATCAGCAGCAGGCGTCCACCAGGCTTTAGCACGCGCGCCATCTCAGCCACCACGGCAGCCGGCTGCTTCACGTGCTCGAGCGTCACGATGTTCACACAGGCGTCGAAACAAGCGTCGGGGAAAGGAATCGCGGTCAGGTCGGCGATGGCGTCGAGCGCGCGGTAATTCCACGCGGCGTCTCCGATTCCGAGGTCGATGGCGGCATAGCGATGCCCGGCGAAATAGCTGACATACTGGCATTCCCCCGCGCCCGCGTCGAGCACCCGGGAGCCGGCCGCGAGCGACTGGGAGAACCATCCGACGGCGCGCTCGATCTCCGCCTCGAAGAACAGCAGGTATCGCCTCAACGCGGGCGGGAGGCGGCGCTCCAGAGTGCGATAGATCACTTGCGGATTCGCGCCTCCACCATCAGGGTGGAGCCGGCGCGGCAGGCCGCTTCCACCATGGTGAACGGCAGCGCGGCGCAGAGCAGGGCGAAGTAGAGGAAATCCCGGGCCACGCGAACACGCGGGGTTTCGGCCACGCGCCGCACCCGGCGGGCCATGGGATCGAGCGACGGCGCCAGGCTGGTGGCCAGCCCGGCCGGGTTGTCGCGCAGCGAGAAATGCTTGATGCGCAGCACCTCGAATCCACAGTGGTCGAGCAGGTGGACGACGTCGGCTTCGCGGAAATCGATGAGGTGACGGGGCACGTCGATCCCGTTCCAATTCTCGCCCAGCAACAGAAACTGCCAGCAGCCCGCGTTGGGCACCTGGACAATCAGCCGGCCATCGGGACGCAGGAGCGTTCGGGCCTGGCGGATGTACAGCTCGGGGTCATGCAGGTGTTCGAGGATGTGGAACATGGTAACCGCGGCGCAACTCTCCGGGGGCAGCGGCACTTCGCACAGGGTTCCGCAGAAAGCGGGAACGGAGTTACTGGTGAAGGCGACACGCGCCGCGTCCAGCGAATAATCGAGGCCCACCACGGGCAGGCGGGCCGCATCGCGGAGCAGATGCAGGAACAATCCGCCGCCACATCCGACGTCCAGCACCAGCCCGCGCTCGCCGGAATCGCGGATGGCGCGTTCCACGAAATTGACGTGATCGCGGAGAGCGAAGCGGCGCCAGCGCTCCTCCAGATGGCTGGCGGCGTCGGCGGCCGGCGCGAACCAGTAATTCTTCGGATAGTAGCCGGGCAGCTCTTTCACGCTCGGGCAGGGGTCCAGGCGGAGCAGGCGGCACCCTTTGCACTCGACGATATGAAACTGTTTTGTGGTGGTTTGATACAGACGGTCGGTGGCGCGAAACAGCACCCGGCAGGAAGCATCGCCGCAAGCGGGGCAGATGGAGGTGGTCGCCGGGACGGCTAGATCGCCTGCTCGCTCAATTCCGCGAGGGTGATCCGATGACGCCACAGGAGCCGCCGGACCTCGCGCGGCGAGAGCTTTCGAATCGCCTCCACCGCGCTCCGCTTGCGCAGAATCATGGGAAGCATGCGCATCGCCTGCAGGTCGCCCCGCAGGAGCGCCATTGCCACTCGCAGCCGGCCCGTTGTCTGAAACCGGCCCACTTCCCCCCTCCCCCGCATGGCGGCCACCAGGCCCGCCGCCAGTCTTGCCGAGTAGAATGCGCAATTTAGCCACAGCAGACTCCACGGAAAGAGCTTCGCGGCCAGCAGGACGCGGTTGCGCTCGATGAGCTCCACGCGGCGCATGGAAAGGAGGCCGAGCGTTTCTCCCCGGCGGTGCCGCACCACGGCCGCCGGCATGTACAGGCACGTCCAGCCCGCGATGCGCGCGCGCAAGCCGAGTTCAGCGTCATCCGCATAGGCGAAGAAGTCCTCGTCGAAACCGCCGATCTGATCGAGCATGGCTCGCCGGTACATAGCGGCGCAACCATCGGGCCAGAGTACTTCTTCCACGCGATCATACTGTCCGTCATCCAGCGCGCCGGAGCCGCGGCCCCGGTTTTGACCATCGAGATAGATCAGATGTCCGGCTTTATCAATGCGCCTCGGGTCCTCATGGACGAGGATGCGCGAGGCGGCCATGCCGACATCGGGCCGTCCTTCGAACGCTTCGATCAGGCCGGCCAGCCAACCCGGTCCGGCCTCGGCATCGTTGTTGAGCAGGGCGACGAACTCGGACCGGCTCACCGCGAATGCCTGGTTGTTGGCGGCGCAAAAGCCGCGATTCCCGCTGTTCCGAATCACCCGCAGCCGAAAACGCCCGGCGTCGTGGAACTCGTTCTCGACCATGCTGGCCGAGCCGTCCACCGAACCATTATCCACAACCACGATCTCCACGTCGCGGTCGATCTGTTGCGCTACCAGGGACTGCAGGCAACTCCGTAAGAGGGCGCAACGGTTCCAGTTAACAACTACCACCGAAACGGCCCCATTCCGGTACATTTCCACTGACTGTTGTATTATACCCATTGAGAACTGTGCTTTCGCGTCGCACATGACCTCACCTGGTACCATACTCCGCCACGCACGGTCCCAACAGGGCCTGGATCTGACGGAGGTTGCCGCCCGCATCAAGATTAATAGGAAATATCTGGAAGCCATGGAGGCGGACGATTGGAAGAGCCTGCCCGGAGAATTCTTCTATAAGAGCTTCGTGCGCCAGTACGCCGACGCTCTGGGTCTGGACGCGAACCAGGTGGACGAAGCACTGGCCGCCATGCAGGTGGATGCGCCGCCGCTGCCCTCGCCCATGCCGCACCCGGATAAATCCATGCTGCGCGATATTCGCCCCATGGTGTCGCGCGGCTTCCGGCCTCCCATGCGGGTACTGCCTTCCCTTGGATTTCTGGTTTTGGTGGTGGTGGGGTGCAGCGTTCTGTATTCCTGGTGGCACCGCATTGAGGGCAACGCGCAGGCCAGCGAGACCGGCCGCAACGATGCCGGGGCGAAGCCGAAGCAGGCGCAAGTTCCGATTGTGGAAACGCGATCGGTGACCCCGCAGGTTTCCGCGCCCGCCGCTCCGGCGCAGACGGATGCGGCGCATCCGGACTCGGCACAACCGGGGACGGCGCAACCGGGGACCGGTGAACAAGCCGCGGCGCCGGCGTCCGATGCCGCCGACGGTGTCCGCATTACGCTGGCGGCGACCGAAGACACCTGGGTGAGCGTCAGCGCCGACGGACATAGCGTCTTTGCCGGGGTGATCAAGGGGCAGCAGAGCCGCAGTATCGCCGGTAAAGAGAACACGCGAGTGCGCCTGGGCAACGCCGGCGGCGTGCAGATCGAGTGGAACGGACGGCCGCTGGGAAGCCTGGGCAAGAAGGGCGAAGTGCGCGACGTTCTGTTCACCCGGGACAGCTATAAGCTGATCGAGAAACCGCCGCCGTCCGATGACGACAAGCCGGAAGCCACCACGTAGCCACAACTCCGCTCCATGACTGTCGCCGTTCGGAACGGAGCGATTCTATTCGTCGCGCAGCACCTGCATGGGTTCCACCCGCGCCGCGCGAACGGCCGGCGCCAGGGAAGCAAAGCCGGCCACGACGGCCACCAGGACAATCACGCCCACCAATGTCGTGGTGTCGGAAGGCGACACTCCATAGAGCATCCCCGAAAGAGCCCGCCCAAACGCGCCGGCCAGCCCCAATCCCACGGCGCGGCCCAGCAGCGATACCCCGAGCCCCTGCATCAGGAAGTGACGCAGGATCTGTCCGCGGAGCGCTCCGAGAGCCAGGCGCAGTCCGGTTTCGCGCCGCCGCACGGTGACGAAGTAACTGAGCATTCCGTACAGGCCCATGGAGGCCAGCGATACCGCGGTGAGCGCGAAGAAACCCAGCAGAATGGTGCGCAGGCGGTTCTCGGCGAATGCGTCGGTTAGATGTTGTCCGAGCGGCATCACGTCGAACACCGAGCGCCCAGGCTCGATTTTGTGGATCACGCCGCGCAGCGTTTGCGCCATGCTGGCGGGGTCGCCGTGGGTGCGAACCAGAAAGTAAGGATCGGGACCCGCTGCGCTGTAACACCAGTACACCGTGGGGACGGGCGCCACGTTGATGCCGGTCTCGCGGGCGTCTCCAACGATCCCGCGAATCTCGCCAGGGGGGAGGATGGCATTACCTTTCAGCGCAAGGTGGCGGCCGATCACCCTCGTGCGCGGCAGGTAGGTGTCGGCAAAACTGCGATTCACCAGGACGCCGGGAGGTCCCGCGGTGTCACGGCAGGATTCACCCGCCAACAATGGGATGCGTACCGTGGCCAGGTACCCGGGCGAGACGAAGCGGCTCTCGGCCACGATCTTGCGCGCGGGGTCCGCTCCCGCTTCCGGCAGATTCAGCTCCGGCGCATACTCGTCGGGGACCCCGGGCAGATCGCTCGAAGTGGCCGCGGTTTCCACGCCAGGCACGGCGCGCAGAGTGTTCAGCGTACGGTCGATGCGCTGCTTGAGCCCCTTCCAGTCGGCGGTTTCGCCGTATCCCGCGCTGATGCGAAGAGTGAGCACGTGGCTCGCGTCGAAGCCGGGCGAAACCTGGCCGAGCATTTGAAAGCTGAGCAACAGGAGACCAGCGCCCGAGAGCAACGCAACCGCCAGCGCCACCTGAATGCCCACCAGCGCCAGTTGCAGTGGATTCCGCGCCGAGACCTGCGTCCGGCTGGCTTGTGACAGCGAGCCGGACAGTCCGCGGCGGGTGGCGCGAATGGCCGGAACGAGGGCGCATAACAGTGTCGCTGCCATCACACAGGCCAGGGTATAGAAGACCAAACGCCAATCGAGGCCTATCTCTTCGATGCGCGGCAGATCCTTCGCCAGAACGCGAAAGACGCGCGAGGCTCCACTCGCCACAACCAGTCCGAGGCCGGCGCCCACAAGTGCGAGACCGAACGCCTCGCTCAGAAGCTGTAAGACGACGGAAGAGCGCGACGCGCCCAGCGAAAAGCGAATGGCGATCTCGTGCTGCCGCTGGGTCGCTCGCGACAGTAACAGTGCTGCGATATTCGTGCACGCAATCAGAAGTAGTAGCGAGACTGAGCCGTACAGCACCCATAGAGATCTGCGTATCCCGCCCACGGTTGTCTCCTTGAGGGGCAGGACGGCAACCGCAAGATCTGCATCCGGTTTCGGAAATTCGCGGCCGAGCCGAGACTGCACGGTTGTGAGATCCGCCCGGGCCTGTGCCACACTCACGCCCGCCTTGAGCCGGCCAATCGTAATAAACCACGTGGACTCCCGGTTCTGCGCATACGGCGCGTCGAACGGCACAGCCGACCATAGGTCGACATCGCGATCGGGAAATCGAAAAGACGCTGGCATGACGCCAACGATCGTGTTGGAATAGCCGCCCAATCGCAGGACTTTGCCGATGGCGTTCGCGTCCCTATTGAAGCGCGCGTACCAGAAGCGGTCGCTGATGATGACGGCATTGGGTCCGCCGAAGTGTTCCTCATCGGGTATGAAATCCCGGCCCAGCGGGGGCGCGACACCCAGGACCTGCAGAAAGCGGGGCGCCACCAAAGCGCGCGTCAGCTTTTCGGGAATTGGCCCAGTGGTCTCCGATTCGTTTTGCTCGTAATAGCCGCTGATCGCTTGGAACGTGGAGTTCATGCGGTCCCAATCCGCCAACCGAACTGGTGCGACGAAAGGTCCGGCGGCCGTGGCCTTGCGGTTCGATTGATCGAGACGCATGAGCTGGTCGCCGTTCGGAAATGGCAATGGGCGAAGCAGGATGGCGTCAATGGCGGAAAACACCGCGCTGTTCGCGCCGATGCCAAGGGCCAGGGTGCCGATCACGGTGAGTGAGAACGATGGCGATTTCCGCATAAACCGGATGGCCGCTTTCCCGTGCGCCAGCGCGCTCTCCACGATGGCCACGCGATGAACATCGCGCAATTCTTCCTTGATTTGCTCGCGTCCTCCGAACTCGATCATGGCCCGGCGGCGCGCCTCCTCCGGGGACATGCCCGCGGCGATATTGGCCGCGGTCATCTCGTCAATGTGGAAGCGAAGCTCGGAATCGAGCTGCGTTTCACGATTACGCTTGCGGAAAAACATATCGCACCCCTATCGCGCCGTTTCAAGAATGAGGCCGATCGCTTCGGCCAGACGCCGCCAGTTCGTTTCTTCCTCCGCCAACTGTTTCCGTCCGCGGGCCGACAGCTTGTAGAACCGGGCCTGCCTGCCGCTGTCGGATTCGCCCCACTCCGCCTCGATCCAGCCGCGCTTTTCCAGGCGATGCAGCGCCGGGTAAAGGGAACCTTGCTGCACCTGCAGAACTTCCTTCGATATCTGGCGAATCCGCAGGGAGATGCCGTAGCCGTGAACCGGGCCCAGCGCAACCACTTTCAGAATCAGCATGTCGAGAGTGCCTTGCAGCAGATCGGATTTCTCAGGGGGCATGGCGTCTCCTAGACGTTCTACATATCATACGGAGCCATCGACGAAAAGTTTCGAAAAAAATTTGGGCGTGCGGCGCCAGCCGCGTTTGCCGGGTTCGAGGCCGAAACGTCACTGCCGCCGCGTGTCCGCCGATTCCCCCATAATGGTTGTCTATGTCGCTTGGAGATCTGCTCTTCGGCAAACCGCTGGCCTCGTTTGAAGACTCGGAACAACGGCTCGGCACTTCGGCGGGGATCGGAGTCTTCGGGCTCGATGCGCTCAGCTCGGCCGCCTACGGCCCGGAAGCCGCGCTCACCTTGCTCATTCCGCTGGGCGCGCTGGGCGTACAGTACGTGGTCCCCATTACCTTCAGCATCATCGCGCTGCTGATTATCGTGTACATTTCCTACCGCCAGACCATCGCCGCGTATCCCGGCGGCGGCGGTTCCTACACGGTGGCGCGCGAGAATCTGGGGCCCCGGGCCGGCCTGTTGGCCGCGGCGGCGTTGATCGTCGACTACATTCTGGTGGTCGCGGTGGGTATTTCCGCCGGGGTGGGCGCGCTGGTTTCCGCCGCACCCAATTTGCAGCCCCACACCCTGGGGATTTGCCTGGGGATTCTGGCCGCGATCACGCTGGTGAATCTTCGCGGCATGCGCGAGACCGGGAACTTGTTTACGCTTCCTACCTATCTGTTCACGGCCTGCCTGTTAGGCGCCATCGGCCTGGGCGTGGCCAAGGAAATTTTCAGCGGCGGCCATCCCGCGGCCGTGATTCCGCCCCACCCGCTCAAGGCCACGATGACCGCCGTTGGTGCGTGGATCATTCTGCAATCGTTCGCGAGCGGCTGCACGGCCATGACCGGCGTGGAAGCGGTCAGCAACGGGGTGAAGGCGTTTCGCGAGCCGGCGGTGGACACCGCCCGGCGCACGCTTACCGCGATCATTGGCATTCTCATCCTGATGCTGGCGGGGATCGCCTGGCTTGCCCGGGTATACCATGTCGGCGCCACCGATCCGGGCCTGCCCGGCTACGACAGCCTGCTTTCGCAGCTCATCGCCGCCATTGCCGGAAGAGGCGTGTTCTACTACGTTTCCATTGCCTCAATACTCGCCGTCCTCGCGCTTTCGGCCAACACCGCTTTCGCCGGCTTTCCCCGGCTGTGCCAGATTGTCGCCGACGATGGCTACCTGCCCTACGCGTTCGCCATGCGCGGCCGCCGTCTGGTGTTCACCTCCGGCATCGTGGTGCTGGCTGGTTTATCGGGCGCCCTTCTGGTCATCTTTCGCGGGGTTACGGACCGGCTCATTCCGCTGTTCGCCATTGGAGCATTTCTCGCCTTTACGCTCTCCCAGGCGGGCATGGTGGTTCACTGGAAGCATTCCGGAAGCAGGTCCGCCTGGCGCAGCATGCTCATTAACGGCCTGGGCGCTACGGCCACCGGCATTACCGTTGTCGTGGTGCTTGCGGCGAAGTTTGTCGAGGGGGCGTGGATCACCGTTCTGCTCATCCCCGCCCTGCTGATCGGAATGACCTGGGTGCGCCGCCATTACCGGGCGATGACGAAGGAGATCGAACTCCATACTCCGCTGGACCTCACCCACCTTAATCCGCCGGTGGTTATTGTCCCCGTCCGCGGGTGGACGAAAATCGCCGCAAAGGCGCTGCGTTTTGCCATCCATTTGTCGCCCGATGTGTACGTGCTGCAGGTGCGAGTCAGCGAGAACACATCCGATCTCCGCGCCTCCTGGTGCCACCTGGTGGAGGACCCGGCCCTCGAACTGGGAGTGCCAGTGCCGAAGCTCACCGTGGTGGAATCGCCCTACCGCCAGTTGTTTCGCCCGATCCTTGACTTCGTCGGCGAGATCGAAAAGAAGTTCCCGGACCGCTACGTTACGGTTCTGATTCCGGAGGTGGTGGAGCGGCACTGGTATCACTACTTCCTGCACAATCAGAACGCGGCGGTGCTCAAAGCGCTGCTGTTTGTTCGCGGCAACCAGCACATTAATGTAGTGAACATTCCCTGGTATCTGGATGCCTGACGCGATCTCCCGGCTGGAGACTGCGCGGCTTGAATTACGTCCACTGGAACTTGCCGACGCGGAACAGGTCCAGCGGATCTTTCCTGAATGGGAGATTGTACGGTTTCTGGCCAGGGCGGTTCCGTGGCCATATCCGGACGACGGCGCGCTCACCTATTACCGTGACGTTGCACTGCCCGCGATGGAACGCGGCGAGCAATGGCACTGGTCGTTGCGATTGAAGACGGACCCCGATCAGCTCATCGGCAGCGTAGCGCTTCTGAAAATCGAGAATAACAATCGCGGCTTCTGGCTGGGTTTGCCGTGGCAACGCCAGGGGCTGATGACCGAGGCGGTCGACGCGGTCACCGATTATTGGTTCAACCAGCTTGGCTTCCAGGTGATGCGCGTGCCGAAAGCAGTGACCAACATCGCGTCCAGGAGAATCTCGGAAAAGAACGGCATGCGCGTGGTCGCCGTTGAAGAGCGCGATTACGTATCCGGACGGCTGCTGGCTGAAATATGGGAGGCCACCGCCGAAGAGTGGCGCGCCCATCGCGCAAGGCAGGCTGGTTTGTTGGGACACGCGGCGCAGCCGCGTTCCTGACTACGCGACTGGCACAGGGCGCTTTCGTGGTTCAATAGCCTCGATGAGGATGAGTGTTTGGAAGCCTGTAGCCGCGCTGCTGCTGGCGGGGACCGCGTCCGCCGCTGTCCACGTCAATGCCACCACTACTCTGTTGATCGACCCGCGGGAGCCTGGGCCGCTGCAGAAGGCCGCCGCCGATCTCGCGTCGGATCTCGAAAAGGTCTTCGGCCGTCGCCCGAAGATCGTACACACGGCCGCTGAGGCGGGGCCGTCGGCCATTTGTATTGCGCTCGATCAGAACGCGCCCAAACAAGTTGCGCGCCCTGAAGGCTGGGAGACCCTGCATATCCAGGCCATCCGCGGCGCGGTGGTCCTCACCGGTTCCGACGTGCGCGGCGCTATCTACGCCGTTTATCAGTTCTCGCAGCAGTTCCTGGGAGTTGACCCGCTGTATTGGTGGACGGATCACGAACCGGCCCGGCGAACTGAGGTTGATGTGCCCGACGGTTTCTCGCTCACCCAGGCGCCGGGATTTCACTATCGCGGCTGGTTCCTCAACGACGAGGATCTGTTTACCGGATGGAAGCCGGGCGTGCAGGAAGGCACGGGAATTTCGCTGGGGCTGTGGGATCACATCTTCGAGGCCATTCTACGCCTCAAGGGCGATATGGTTGTGCCCGGCACCTGGATCTTCCCGTATGAACCGCAAGTGGCGGCCGCGGGCGAGCGAGGGCTGATCGTAACGCAGCACCACGTCAACACGCTGGGTCTGGATACGTATCGCTGGCCGAAGAACAAACTAATGTCGTATTCAGCCGATCCGAAATCGCTGGAAGCGGCGTGGACGCGCGCGGCCAGCCAGTACCCCGCGGGCGCGGAGGTCCTGTGGAGCGTGGGCTTTCGGGGCCAGAATGATTACCCGTTCTGGCAGGACGACCCCAACGCTCCCACCACCGATGAGGGTCGCGCCGGGATCATCCGCGCGGCTATCGACAAGCAGATGGAGATTGTGCACAGCCGCGATCCGCACCCGGAATTCCTGATGAACGCATGGCGCGAAGCCGCAACGTTCATCCATGAAGGCGTGCTGAAGATTCCTGACGGTGTCACGCTGATCTGGCCCGACAACGGGCACGGAATTCTGCAGGACAAAGGCGCCATCGCGGCCGGGCAGGGCGAGTATTATCACACCGCGATGTACGATTACATGTCCAACCACTACAGCGAAATGGTCCCGCTGCCACGTATCCAGCGGGAACTGGGACGGGCCGCCAAAGCTGGCGCCACACGCTGGCTGCTGGTGAACACCGCAAATGTCCGTCCGGTGGTGATGACCACGCGGGCGGTCATGGAACTGGCGTGGAACCCGCAACCGTGGATTGCCGCGGATTCGAAGGAAAGCAGTTCGTATCTCCGCCGCTGGTGCCGGGAGGAGTTTGGCGAGCGCGCCGCTCCCGCCGTGGAGAAGTATTATCAGGCCTACTTCGACGCTCCCGCGCGCTACGGCGACGCGGAGGACGCCACCGCGGCGGACAATTTCTATCACACCGCGGCGCGGCGCCTGCTGCTGGCGCTGATTGACGGGAACGTTGAACCCCTGAGCCGCCTGCGCAGGATGCAGTTCGGCAGTCTCCAGGACTTCACCGCGAAACTGCTGGCGGCGACTCGCGCAGCCGACCCGCGCTGGGAGCAGGCGCGGAAACTGGCCGAACAGGCCCGGCCGCTGGTGCCCAGGGACCGGGCCGATTTCTTCCAGGCGAACGTGCTCACCCAGGTGGAGCTTCATCGGCGATTCAATCGCATGGTGATGGATCTCGCGGAAATGGCCCAGGCGGAGGGCAAGACGGACAAGATTACGAAGCTCCAGGCCGCGATCGCGGAAGGCGAAGCGGGCGCCCGCGCGCTGGATGCCGCCGATTACGGAAAGTGGAAAGGCTATTACGATAACGGTGACTGGCTTTTGGACACGCCGCTCACACTCGCTCTCTGCAGAACCTACCTCGATTCCTTCCAGGGCCGGCCGCTGTCCCAGGACACTATCATCCGGGCGCGCGACGGCGGCCTGGCGTATTGGATGATCACGGCCTATCAGGGCACGCAATCGGTGCAGTTCTGAGAGGGGAGAGCGGGATTACTTCGCGCCAAAGCCCTGCAACATCCACAGGCCGCTTTCCATTTTCTCGATGGCATAGGCAAAGCTCTTGCCATCGGGCGCCAGCGTAAAGCGAATCGCGGGATTCAAGTCGGAACGCGGCCGCATGCTGCTGTCCAGTTGCTTAATGTCGCGCAGCCGGGCTGCCGCGATGTCCAGGGAAAACAGATACCATTTCCCGGTATCGTCGACTCGGATTCCATATGCCGTCTTGCCGTCCTTCGCGAATCCAAGGTTCTCTGCGCCGATGGCGCCAAGGTCGCGACGCTTCGTCCCATCGGGAGACACCAGGCGCCACATGTTGTCGCCGGAACAATACGCAATCCACTCGCCGTCCGGCGACCAGGATGGAACTCTGCCTTCGACGCCCGTCGGGACAACCGTCCGGGCCTGGGCGCCGCCGGAAGTCCGAACAATCTTCAGGCTAAACGTGCCGCCGCCTTCGAGTTCGAGGAAAGCAAATTCCCGGGCATCGGGAGACCAGTCTCCCGGAAACGGATTGCCTTGCTCCGAAGCATCCAGCAGCGGAACGGGAGCGCCACCCGTGACCGAGGCCTCCCACAGCCCGTCGTTGCCACTTGCAGGGACGGCGTCAAAGATAACGCGCGCGCCGTCGGGCGACAACACGGCGCCGTCGAGCCATTTGGGCGGGGCGGACGGAAAACTGGCTCGGGTCACCAGCGGACGATCGGCTCCGTCCTTCGAGTGCAGCCAAAGATCTTCCGTTCCCATCCTGTCGGAAGCGTAGACCAACGAATCTGCTCTTGCCGCCCACGCCGGCATGTCCTCCGACCGCGGCGTCACGATGAGACCCTTTGTTGACCCGTCCGCGACAGACATCGACACAATGTCGAAGTCGTTCCTGGTCTCAGCAAACAGAATCGATTTCCCATCGGAGGATACCGACGGCAGGGATTCGCCACTGGTCCCCTGGGTGATCTGTTGCAACCGGTCGGACCGGGTGTCGGCCAGAAACAGATGCGTGCCCGCACTGTTGCCGCGCCTGGTCGAGGCGACTATGTGCCGGTTGTCCGGCATCCAGTCGAAGACGGGTGTGCCCCCGTCATGGGGCAGTTGGCCCAGCACCTTGCGTGGCGTTCCCGATCCGGCCGGCCAGGGGAGGAGCCAGGATTCCTCCGTTCCGGAGTCGCCCGCGCGAATGACCAGCAGCTCCTTTCCGTCCGGAGAGAATCTCATGGTTGGGTTGTTATAAACGTTGTGCGATGACAGCAGCGACGACGGGTAACGCCGCACCGGCGAGCCGATTGGATCGGAGACATACAGGTCGTAATCGCCGTCGGTGCCTCTGCACAAAAGGACTGCCGCCCGGCCATCCCGGGAGACCGTCATGCGGAAATGCCGGAGATCCTCGGGCAGTGTCCAGAGCAAATCTGGTTCTCCTCCCACCGTGCCGATGGACAGCACCTTGTCCGGTTCCGCCGAAGGCGCCTGCTGCAGGTAGAGAATGTGCGAGGAGTCCGGCGACCATCCAAGCGGAATCACGGCGCCTGGGGCGTGGGTCAACTGCCGTGGAGTAACCGAATCCAACGTACGCAGAAAAAGATCCTGATCCTCGCCAACATCGCCGGCGTACGCGGCCATCTGGCCATCCGGCGACCACAAAGGACTTCTCGCATTCACCGCAAATGGCGTGTACTTGTAATCCGCGAGCTGAACTCCCGCCGGATGCAGCAGCCACGCCGCCGCCGCGCCCACGGCCAGCCCCGCCACCAGCGCCACCGGCCATACCCACGGCGCCGTCCCTCGCTTCGCGCTCGCGGCAACCTCCGGCGAAACAGCCTGCACCGCGCTGGTGAAGGCTTCGGAAAAGTGGTCCCGTAATGTTCGCAGCTGCTGATACAGGTCCCGGGAGGAGTCAAACCTGGACGCCGGGTCCTTCTCCATGCAGCGCTCCACCAGCCACTTCAGCGGCGCCGGAATCCGGCCTTCCAGTGGCTCCGGTTCGTCGCGCACAATCGCCGCCATCGTCTCCACGGCGGAGTCGCGCGCAAACGGCTGTTTGCCGCTCAGCATTTCGTACAGAATGAGCCCGAACGAGAACTGGTCGGAGCGGTGGTCCGCCTCGCGGCCCCTGGCCTGTTCGGGACTCATGTAGGCCGCCGTTCCCAACACCACGCCGGGGTTGGTCATGTACTCAGTGGCCTCGCTGCCGGCGGCTGGCGCAGGTTTTCGCGCCAGACCGAAATCCAGAATCTTCACTCGTCCGTCGCGGGTCACCATCACGTTCTCTGGCTTCAAGTCGCGATGGACAATTCCCGCGGCATGCGCGGCCGCCATTCCGTCCGCGAACTGAGCGGCCAGTTCCACCACCCGGCGCGCCGGCATCGGCCCCTGCTGCATCAGCGCCCGCAGGGGTGCTCCATCCACCAGTTCGCTCACGGTGTATTCCACGCCATCGGCGTTGCCCACTTCATAGAGAGCAACAATGTTCGGATGGCTCAGGGCCGCAACGGTGCGGGCCTCGCGCTCAAACCGCGCGCGCCGGTCGGGGTCGGCGGCAATGTCCTCCCGCAAGGTCTTCAGCGCGACATCGCGGTCGAGGCGCGTGTCCCGCGCGCGATACACCTCACCCATGCCGCCCGCCCCCAGAGGCGCAACAATCTCATACGGACCTAAACGGCTTCGTGTGGAAAGCGACATACCCGCCATTACAGAATTTCATTCCAACGGGTTATCCGCAAGGGGCGGCGCCGGGCCGGGACCAGAAAGTCGCTACAGATCGTCGCCGGTAATCATGGAAGAGGACCAGAAATAGCTCAGAACGAAAAGAGCCGCGAGAGCGCTCCTGATGCCGCCAGTCTACTCCTGACGGAGCGCGATCAATGGATCGATGGCCGTCACTTGCCGCGCGGGAATAAAGCTGGCCAGCGCCGCGACAGCGAGGAATAGAAGCGAGATTGCCGCAAACGTGAAGGCATCGGTCGGGCTGGTATCAAACAGCAGCGACGCCAGAAGGCGCGTGAGCGCCAAAGCGCCCACGATGCCGATCGCCGTCCCGCCGACAGCAAGCAGCAGTCCCTGACGTACTACCATGTACACGATGGAGTTGCGTTGGGCGCCGAGGGCCATACGGACTCCCAGCTCGTGCGCCCGCTGGCTTACCGAAAGCGCCATCACCGCGGCGATGCCGCTCGCGCTCACCACCAGTGCCAGAATCGCAAACAGTCCCATCAGCATGGCCATCACGCGCGGAGAGGCCACCGATTCGTGGCGCAGATTGTCGATTGTGGCGATCTGATCGACTGCCAGACGAGGATCGATGTCGCGAATGGCGGCGCGGACCAGCGGCGCCACGCTGGTTGGCTGGAACGCCGTGCGCACCACCAGCTTATCCACGGAGGGAGACTGATCCAGCGGCAGGTACACTTCATCAAGCACCGGGCGGCCCAGTCCGTACTCCCGGGCGTCGCCGGCAATGCCCACGATGGTGATCCAGTCGTCGCCATTAAACTTCAGGCGCTTGCCAATGGGGTCCTCCGACGGCCAGCGGTGGCGGGCCATGGTCCGATTAATTACTGCCACCAGCTTCGCATCGGCGTTATCGTGCAAGGTGAAAGTCCGCCCGTCGATGAGCGGTTGCCGGATCGTTTCAAAGTAGCCTTCGCTGACCACGGTGGTGTCCACCAGCGGCGCCAGGTCGCCCTTCGAGACGGGCCGGCCTTCTATTTGAAACGTGGTGTTCCCGGGCCCATTCACGATGCCGTCCGGGCTGAACGGGTAATTACTGGCGAGCGCGGCGGATTCCACGCCGCCGATCGCTCGGACGCGCCGGAGCACGTTATCCCACAGCGCCTTTGTCTGGCCGGGCTTCGTATAGTCGGAAAAGCTGGGAGTAATCCGCAGCGTGAGCACACGGTCCGGGTTGAATCCCGGGTTTACGTCCTCCAGCCGGATGAAGCTGCGGATCATCAGGCCCGCGCCTATCAGAAGCATGAAGGATACCGCCACCTGAGCCAGAACCAGACCCGCGCGAAGACGCTCCCGGCCGCGGCTGGCAGTGGCCCGCCCACCCGCCTGCTTCAAGGCATCGCCGGGACGCCGAATCGAGGAGAAGGCCGGTGCGAGGCCGAAGAGAAGGCCGGTGCCGAGAGAAACCAGCAAGGTGAACAGCAGAATGGGCGTGTCCAGGCGAATCTCGTCCGCGCGCGTGGTGAATCGCTCGGCGAACTTCATCAGCAGGCGCATGGCGGCGGGAGCGAGCAACAGGCCCAGCGTCCCACCGGCGGTGGAGAGCAGCAAGCTTTCGGTGAGCAGTTGGCGCATCAGGCGGAGACGGCCAGCGCCCAGCGCGGCGCGCACGGCAAGCTCCCGCTCCAGCTTCAATAAGCGGGCCAGGAACAGGTTCGCAACGTTGGCGCAGGCGATCAGAAGCACCAGCCCGGCCACGCCGAGCAAGACCAGGAAGATGGCCCTCGCGCGCCTCGTCAGGTCGTCCCGGAGTGGAGTGAGGGCCAGCCCATAGCCCGCGCCTTTAGGATACGCGTCCGGATAGGCCTTCTCCAGTTGTTTGGCGATAGTGGACACATCGGCCTGCGCCCTTGCCAGCGGCACACCGGGTTTCAGCCTGCCGAATACCGTCATCATGCGTGCCTGGCGGTTGGCGATGAAGGCGGGGTCCGACCGGAACGGGCACTGCGAGGTGGGCATGTAGACATCGCTCTCCGCCGGATACTGCGGCAACGGCGGCAGCACGCCAATCACCGTATGCGGGCGGTTGTTCATGTGATACACCGTGCCCACGATGTTGGGGTCGGCGTGCGCGTGCGCCTGCCAGTACTTGTAGCTGAGCACGAGCACGGCATCGGCGCCGTGCCTCTCGTCGGAGGCCACGAAGGTTCGCCCCAGCAGAGCTTTCACGCCGAGCACATCGAAAAAGTTGGCGGAGACCACGGCTGCCGCCACGCGCTCCGCGCTGTCTTTTCCGTATAGAAGAAAGGTCATGCTGTGGTGCTCCACGACGGCGTCGAGCGTGTGGTTCTGCTCGCGGTAGTCGGTAACCTCGTGCACCGAGAACGGAATGTCGGGGACATGGACGGTGCTGGCTTGCTGATGCAGCACCACCAACTGGCCACCACGCTGATACGGCAGAGGCCGCAGCAGCACGCCATAAACAACGCTGAAGATGGCTGTGTTCGCGCCAATCCCCAGGGCCAGCGTGATGATCGCCATCGCGCTGAAGCCCGGGTTTCGCAGGAGCACGCGCACGCCGTAGCGAATGTCCTGCAGCAGGGTCTCGATCGTGCGGCCGGTGCGGGCGTCCCGGCATTCTTCCTTGATTTGCTCCGTTCCGCCGATGGCAATGCGAGCGGCGCGGCGAGCCTCGTGGGGCGCCATCCCGCGGCGGATGTTCTCTTCAATCTGGTGCTCCATGTGGAAACGCAGTTCGGTGTCGTTTTCCCGTTCCACGTCCGGGCGCCGAAACAGGAATCGAAAAATGGAGACGAGCCGGTTGGACATGGCGAATCTCCTATGCGTTCCCCAGGATGCGGCCCACGGCCATGGACAGCCGCTCCCAGTTGGCGGTCTCTTCCGTGAGCTGCTTCCGTCCCAGCCGGGTGAGCTCGTAGTATTTTGCCTGGCGGTTATTCTCGGAGGCGGCCCACCTCGCGTGAATCCAGCCTTGCTCTTCCAAACGGTGCAGCGCCGGGTACAGCGAGCCCTGATTCACCTGCAGGACGCTCTCGGAGGTTTGCTGAATGCGCTGCGAGATGCCCCAGCCGTGCATGGGCTCCAGTTCCAGGGTCTTCAGCACCAGCAGATCCAGGGTGCCCTGCAGAAGATCGCTCTTCGGTTTGGCCATTTCTTCTCCTCTCGGCAATCTACAAGAAGGATATGCCGCTTCCTGTCGATTGTCAAGAGGAGAGACGGTACCTGAGACGGCTATTTTAGATGCCTCGCAAGGGGCCGCGCCGGACGGGACAAGGAAGTCGGCTACAGATCGTCGCCGGAAATCATGGACGAGGACGTGACCGGCTCGCCGGCAAGGCGGCTCTCCCGCTCCAGCCGCAGAAGCTCGCGGCGGCGGCCGCGCTTGATGCTCTCATCCACCTTGCGCCAGAACTTCCGGAAGTAGTCCACGGCCGAAACCAGTCCGAAGGCCATAACCGCCCACATGCAGAGGATTGCCGCGGGCTGCAGCGCGGGCCGCCGCACACTCACCAGGGATACCGCGATGGCCACTACCTGCATCACCATTTTGGTCTTGCCCAGTTCGCTCGCGCGAATGGTGTAACCCTCGGCGGCGGCGATGCTGCGCAGGCCGGAGACGGCGAACTCACGTCCGATGATGACGATCACGATCCACGCCGGCACCAGCCGGATCTGCACCAGCGAAATCAGCGCGGCGGAGATCAACAGCTTGTCGGCGATCGGGTCGAGCAGGGTTCCCACGGTGGTGATCTGCTTCCATCGGCGCGCCAGCCACCCGTCCAGCAAATCCGTGCCGGCGGCGACCAGAAAAATGCCGAAGGCGAGGAATTCGTTGGGGAGCAGAACGTTGCCGTTCCAGGTGAGGGCGAGGTCCTGCTCCACCAGCACCGCTACCAGCAGTGGCACGAAGAAGATGCGGAGCAGAGTTAAGGTGTTCGGGAGATTCATGCGCCCCCTCCCACTATAGACCAGCATTCGCGCAATCGTTCCCCCGCGTTTCCATGGAATTATACGGAGAGGAAGGGCTCCAAAGATCGGAGGAGCGACTCGGGCACATCCGCCTCCATTTCACAGGTATCGCCGGCGTAGCGTAGCGAAGCGACGCGGCCGCGTTCATGAATCCGGTGAATGAGCGCGCCATCGCCGGCGGGAACCCGCAGGCGCACGCGCGTAATGGGGTCGAGTTCCAGCGCCCGGTCGATGAGGTCGAGAAGCAATTGAATCCCCACGCCGTCGCGGGCGGAGACGCCGGCAGTGGTCTGCACCGCGCCTTTCGCGCCCAGCAAACGCTGCGCCGCGGCCTCCACATCGGCCGGGCCCGGCAGCAAATCGGTCTTGTTCAGCACCAGAATCTGGGTCTTTTCGCTGGCCCCGATCTCATGCAGCACGCCCAGTACTTCGCTCATATACTGCTCAGCATGCGGCGACGAGACATCCACCACGTGGAGCAGCAGGGAGGCCTCGGTCACCTCCTCCAAAGTGGCCCGGAAGGCCTTCACCAGCGTGGCTGGCAGGTTGCGAATAAAGCCCACCGTGTCGCTCACCAGAACACGGCGGTGGGAAGGCAGAGTGATGTGCCGCACCGTGGGGTCGAGCGTGGCGAACATTTTCGCGTCGGCCAGCACTCCGGCGTTGGTGAGGCGGTTGAACAAGGTGGATTTACCGGCGTTCGTATATCCGACCAGAGCGACCGTTGCCAGCGGCACCGACTGGCGTTGTTTGCGCTGGATGCCCCGCCCGGCGCGGACGGTATCCAGATCTCCTTCGAGCTTGCGAATGCGCCGATAAATGCGCCGCCGGTCCGTCTCCAGCTTGGTTTCGCCGGGTCCGCGCGTGCCGATGCCGCCGCCGAGACGGGACATGGCCGCTCCGTGGCCGGTAAGGCGAGGAAGCAGGTAATTGAGCTGCGCGAGCTCTACCTGCAGCTTGCCCTCGCTGGTGCGGGCCCGCCGGGCGAAAACGTCGAGGATCAGCTGGGTGCGGTCGATCACCTTGCAGTCGAGCGCGCTTTCCAAGTTGCGTTGCTGGGTGGGGGTGAGTTCCGCGTCAAACAGCACCAGATCCGCATCGTGGAAACGGACCTGGTCCCCCAGTTCCGCCAGCTTCCCGGAGCCGATCAGCGTGGCCGCGTCGGGCGCGGCCCGCGCTTGCAAAACAGTTTCCACCACGGTGGCGCCGGCGCTGGCGGCCAGGGTTTGCAGTTCCTCGACGGATTCCTCGGCGGAAAACGCGGGTACCCCGGCGCTGGCAGTCTTGCCGCGCCGCGTCTGCGACTTCAGGTCCAGCCCGACCAGAATCGCTCGCTCGCCGCCGGCGGTACCGGTAAGAGCCAAAGTAGGAGGTTACCCCTGCGGAGCGTCGCTGCCCGGCATCGGCGGATTTCCCGGCGCACCCGCCCCGGAAGCGGCGCCCACCGCGGCTTGCGGGCCCGCCGAGGTGTGGAAGGGACGCGACACCACAACCGTCGAGATGGCGTGCTTAAAAATGAGCTGTTCTTGATTGTTCGTCTCGAGCACCACCGAGTACTTGTCGAAGCTCTTGATTCGCCCGGACAGCTTCACGCCGCTCATCAGATAAATAGTGAGGAACGTCTTGTCCTTGCGCGCGTTGTTCAGAAAAGCTTCCTGAATGTTCTGAGCCAGCTTTTCCATCTGTTTTCCTTTAGCCCCGCAGGGCGCTTGTTCTGTTCGTTCAGCCGGCGTGCCCGATCAGCGTGCACTCCCGTGTAACTCTCTGGTGACTATTCTACGACGATTTGATGGGAGACTCCGGTACCAGGGTCACGTCGCCGGGCTGGGACGGGACTCAGGACGCGCTTCGGCGCGCTTCCGGCCGTACGCGCGGAACGCGCGATACCAGACAAAAAGCGCTCCAACTTCACAAAGCAGAATGATGGCATCGGGAAGCCATGAGACCGAAGGATCCACCGCGTACAGGCGGATGGTCCGGCCGATCACCTCTCCGGTCACCTGGATTCCCAGGCCTGCGCTCACCAGCAGCAGCACCACGTCGCGCGAACGATTCCGTATGAGTACCGTCCACAGGATGAAGTTCAGCACTTCTTCGATGAAACTGAGGTTCCTGCTGAGCGGGAAGATCCACCCGCGGCCGCTGTGCTCGGGCTGCAGGAGATAAAGGATAATCACCACAAAGGCCACCACCGGCGCCACAATCATGAATGCGGCCAGGTCCAGGCCTTTATTGCCCACCAGCGCTTCCCGGATCAGGAAGAGGACCATGAGCAGAATCAGACCGTGCAGCACCGTATCCCCGGTCCAGTATGTCATTGCGTACGCCGGAGATTCCGCGTTGCTGACCTTCGCGTACACCACCATGGCGGTGACCTGGTAGATCAGCGCGGTCGCCAGATACAGGGCCAAAAACGGGTATCGCCGCCACCCTCCGGAACGGAAGATGACGGCGATTAAAAAGCAAATCAGCGCAAGGCCGACAGCGGTTAGTGATGTCCAAACCAGAGACACTGGTCAGGCCTCCCGCTGCAGCGACGCTGCGTTATTCAGCCAGCCTGCGCTATCGCGAATTCGGCCCAGGCAGCGGCAGGGGAACGTTGCGCGAATTCGGCCCCGGAAGAGGCAGTGGTACGTTGCGCGAGTTCGGCCCCGGAAGAGGCAGTGGTACGTTGCGCGAGTTCGGCCCAGGCAGCGGCAGCGGGACGTTCCCGACAGTAGCCGCTCTTGCCAAGCCTGCTCCAAGCACCACAATTGTAGCGCAGATGGCTAAGCGTAAAGTGTTCTTCATCATAAGTGCGTTTCCTCAAACAGACACATCAGGCGACACCCATGGGACCGCCACGTGTGCCGTACTACGTGAACTATCTTATGTGAGAACTAAGGTGAAACGCAAGCCTAAAGTACTGGGGAACGTACGAGAGTACTAAAGTCGGTGCGATGCTGTGAGGCGCCGCACGTACAAATAGTTGATTGGATTACAGAACCGGAGAAAACCTAGTCGCCGCCAGTGGAAACGGAGCCTTGCTCGGCCCACTGGCTGCGGCCGCGCACGCGCCGTCCGGGCCATTCCAGGCGCATATCCTGGCAGACTTCGTCGAGCATAGCCACGTTGGCCACGTGGCTCTCCATGGCGAAGGCGGTGAGCAGCAGATTGTCGCAGATTGCATTGATTACGCGAGGGATACCCTGGGAACGCCGATGGATCTCCGCCATCAGCTCCACCGGAAACACCATTTGGCCGGGCATGCCAGCCCGATCCAGCCGCGTGTTGATGTAGCTGGCGGTGTCATCGGCGTTGAAAGGCTGCAGGGCGCAACGGAGCACGATTCGTTGCTTGAGCTGGCGCAGGTCGGGCGCTTCGAGTTTACGGTCAAGCTCCGGCTGCCCGGCGAGGATGATCTGCAGCAGTTTACCGCTGCGCGTTTCGAGGTTGCCGAGCATGCGAATCTCTTCCAGAACATCCCAGCTCAGGTTGTGCGCTTCGTCCACAATCAGCACCGTGGTTCGCCCCTCGTTGGCCTGCTGCAGCAGCAGGGAGTTGAGGGCGAACAGGACTTCGGTTTTCGAAGTGCGGCTGCAATGCAGGTCAAGATCGTAAGCGATCATCTCGAAAAACTGATCGCTGTTGATACGGGAGTTGAAAATAAAAGCGAATTCGACGTACTGGGTTTCCAGAAAATCGCGCAGGCATTCGAGCATGGTGGTTTTGCCGGTGCCCACTTCGCCGGTCAGCACGATAAACCCCTTGCGGCTTTGAACGCCGTAAATGAGATTGGCCAGAGCCTCCTCGTGCTGTACGCTGCGGTACAGAAAACTGGGGTCGGGGCTCAGGCTGAAAGGGGTTTCCTCGAAGCCGAAAAAGGCGTTATACATAGGCGCGGCAGTTTGCCAGGCTCAACAGCATCTTAACATGCATGTGCCGCCGGCTCGCTGTTCTTGTGATTACGCGACCTCGAGAAGGACCCAGCCAGCCAGTGTCGCCGGCTGATTTCCGAGGAATACAATGCGCCGGGTTTTCGGAAATGGCATCCCGGATTGAACCGCGCGGGCGTAGAACGAAATCTGGCGAAGAACGTCACGAAATGGCTCATCGGTGGTGTCGAGATTCGACACTTTCGACAAGAACCCGGCGGCCCAGCCGAGTGGCAGGACGCACGCGCCGCCGGCAGCCCGCGCTTCGGCCACCTTCTGTTCGAGCCCGGCGATAGAGGCGCCGAACAGGCTCAAACCACTCCACTCGGCATAGCGCCGATGCACGGCGAGGGCCGCCGCCGCGTAATCGTTGGCGGCCCGCAGAATAGCCCCGCGATCCGGCACCCGCGGATTGCCCGACGCGCGGCCGCCCCGTTTGATGAATTCATTCTCCTGCCAGGCGCCTTCGAAAGCACAGCCGGGCACGGCCATTTCGGCAAAGGTGGGCGTGGCGTCGTCGGGCCGGCGGCCAGGGACCGAGCCACGCGGGCTGGTCTTCCACGCCAGCTCATACTTGCCGGGACCGCCGCGCGATTCCAGGGTCGAAGTGCGCAGCAGATAGATCTTGAAGCTGCCTTCGGCGATGGGAGACGAGTCGGCGGGCAGGATGGCGCGCATGGCGTTTGCGCCGCCAGGGCCGAGCGTGGCGTCTTCCACGCCCAGGCCGGGACGCCGGAAGGCTCGCGGATCCCCCGACGCGGCCCGCTCGGCAAGGTCTTTCGACGCGCGTTCGTTCCAACGGCTGTGTACGAACGCCGTCCGCAACGCGCCCTTGAGCGCGCTTGCAGGCAGATACGGACCTGCCGTCACGGTTGCGAACGTGGGAATGAAGGTGTCCTGATGATTGGCCCGGTTCAGGAACTCCGCCGCGCCCGGGTGTTCGAAGGGGATGCGCCGGCCGGCGAAGTTTTGCGCGAAGCCGCCCCAGGAGGCAAAGTCCAGCTTGTCGGATTTCTTGAGCTGCGCGAGATAGCCGTCCAGCCGCGGCCCCTTCGCCAGCAGTCGGAAAATACGCCGCTGATCGAGTACGTTTACGTGGTCCTTCCAGACCATGTAGTCGATCGGCGAAAGCCGCTGGCCATCGCCCACCAGCGTGGGGGTCAGACATGTAACGCGATATTTCATGGCGTCACCCGCAGAGGGATGGGAATGGCCAGCGCGAAGCCCGCGCGCCAGACCGGATGCGGAAAGCTGGCTGGCGCGACGTCGCGCGCGCCGCCGCGCGGCTCGGTATCGGAAACCAGCACCGATCCTTCCTGAACCATGTTCGCCGGCGTCTTCAGATCGCCATGCCGGGCGGGGCCTTCGATGCGGCCCGAGCGGACCAGCAGCGCGTATTTGCCGCGGGTCCAATCCACCTGATCCGCGGCGTTCGGAGTGAACAGCGAGAGCATCCACCAGGCCTGCTGGGCCGGGACGGTTTCGTCCTCGGCAGGCTCATCGCTTGTCGACTCCTCCTCGGCGGATTCCGTTGCGGCCGGCGGTTCCGAACCGCGCGTGTCAACAAGCGGCTCCGCTATCTGTTCCGGCGTTTCGGTTTCATCGGGAGCCGCTCCGTCACCGTCGCGGTTCGGTTCCGGATTGTCGATGGCATTGCCGGTCACGGTGTCGGCGGGAGGCTCGATCGGGCTGTCGACGGACGCGATGTCGATCTCAGCCACTTCCGGCGCAGCCACCACCGAGGCGCGCGGCGGCTTTGGCTTTCTGGGTGGCAGAACGAATCCGGGCAGATCGCCATCCACGAACTCCGGAGCCTCCGAACGGCCCCACCCCTGCGATCGCTCACCACCGAATCCGGTATCGGCCAGCAATCGCAAAGCGGTTTTCACCGGACCTGCCCAGCGCTCGCGAGCCTCGCGCGAGGCGAAGCCGACCAGGAACCACAAGCCGCACCCCGGAGAGAACTCGAGGCATGCCGTGGTGTGTACATCGACGGCGGCGTGAGTTACGCGGTCCACGCTGGCGCTCGACCGTAATGTCGCGCGGAACGGCCCCTCATTGCGATCCGACGGCAGCAGGCACTCGCTGGCGCCATCCAGCAGCCAGCGCCCTTCGTCCACCGGTTGATCGGCCAGCAGAGAAGCCACCAGTTGCAGCGGAACGAAGCGTGCCCCTTTGTAGCGGATCTTCGCCGAAGCCGGAGGCGGCCACACACTCTGCGGCGGCACCACGAACATGGTCTTGCGCTGGAACGGGTAGCAGGAGCTGAAGCGCACTTCGGACCCTTCGGGGTTCGCGGCGGTCGCCGCCAGCCATTCCTCCAGCCGGCCGAGCCGCGCCATCGCCGCAGTCACGGCGGAATACATGGAATCGCTATGGTAGATGGTCTCCACGCGATCGCGGGCGCCGGAATCCGGACCGATCCGCCATGGACCCGTGGGCCGCAGCCGCACCAGAATGCCGAGACGCATGGTATTTCAGGCCAGCTTGCCGGCAAAGTCCGCGCCGGAAACCAAGCTGTGCAGAGCGGCCAAATCGGCGCCGGCCGCCAGTTCCTCTTCCGATGCGCCCGTTGCGTAAAACTCGCGATTGCGCCAGGCGAGGCGCAGGTTCACCAGGCCCACTCGGCCGCTCCCGCGCGATCCTCCGCCCCCGAGGGCGTCGTCTTCGAGCAGCCGCAAGCCTTCCAGCACGCGCGCGGGCAGCACTTTGTCTTCTTCGCAGAGAACATCGATCACCAGGCGAATCCGGAATCGCGCGCTCGCCGGGACGCGCTCCAGCGTCCGCGGATTGGCCTGCGAGGTGATTCGGTCAATAGCGTTCTCGCTCTTCACCTCGGTGAGCTCGTCGTCGAGATTTTCGCGCATTTGCGGCGTGATGCTCTCGGCAATCAGAGGCGCGTCGTAGATGGTGAGGCGGGCGGGGCTGGCCACCGTGGTCTCCACCGGCTCGCCGGAAACGCGATCCACGCGGCCCGGATTGCGCCCGAACAGCAGGCAGATCTCGTCGTCGGGACGGTCGCTCTGGTGAATGCGCACTTCCTGCCCCTTGCGGCGCGACAGGTACACCAGTTCGGTGGGCACCGCTAATCCCAGCGATTGCTCCAGCAGCGAGCGCAGCCGCCCGCGCAGAGAGCTTCCCGGGATGTAGGGAAGGCCGAACGAATCCTTCACCACCGGGTTATCGGCGCCGCCGATTTCCAGCGAGCCTTTGCCCGCTCCAATGTGCAGTCCGGTGCGGCATTCCAGCTCGCCTTCCAGAATCAATTTTCCAACCAGCTTCAGTTCCGTTTGCGCAGTATGCGAACTCATGGCAATCTCTCCGATGGCTATTCGTTGTAGGCGACGATGGCTTCAAACAGGTCGCGGAAGCGCTCGTACCCGCGCGCGTCGTTGCGGCGGGTCACCTGCAGCAGCAGTCTTTCGAGCGAATCCAGACTGCGCAGCGAATGCCGGGCGATGGTATAGGCCAGCCGGGCCCGCACCATCACGAACTCGTGTTGCCGTTCGTTCTCCGGCGCCCGCACGGCGCGCCGCACCGCGTTGTAGAGGCGGCGCAACTGGCTGCGCGTGCCCGAATCCATATCGCGCATCCGGCTCACGATGGCGTGCGCCTGGTTATCGAGATACAGACTGTCCGCCACCAGCTTCTCCAACTCGATGTCGGGCGGGCCTTCGAAGCGCGGCGGCCCGCGGCGGTCGTCACCGCGCCCGCCTTCACGCCTGTCGCCATCCGGACGGGGTCCCCGTCCGCCTTCCCGTGGACCGCGATTCGGACCACGCTCCCGGGGCGGCCTGCTCTCGCGGGCTTTTGGTTGTTCCTTCGGTTCGTCTGCCATGAGAATCTCGTTTGCCGCGACTAAGCGGCCGTCTCCATCGTTTCCGTGTGCGGGGCCTCGGCCAGCAGCCGCGCCCATTCGAGCGCGACCCGGCCGGACGGCCGCAGTTTCAGGTTGGCGGGGTTGCGCCCCGCGAGGTCGGTCACCAGACTGGTGCGCGCGCGCTGAAAATCGCGGGAGCGCGAGCTGCCCAGAATCCGGCTGAGCCGCCGGTGGAAGCGCCATGGCTTCTCCGGCCGCCGCGCCCCGGCGCTCTTTTTCGTCTGGCGATAGATGCCGCACAGCTCGCGAATATACTCCGGCGCGATGCCGAAGTCGGTGACCATGCGGATGAGTTCGTCTTTCAGGTCGGCCGCGTCGGCCACCTGCGGCCATTCCAGCGTACGGCCCAGCAGACAAAAGCAGTCTTTGTCCGAGGCCTTGGCGATGGCCAGTCCGTCGCCCGCCCGCCCGAAAACCGAGGCGAGCGAGGTTTCGTCGTCGGGCGCCAATTCAAGAGCCATGGTGATGGTCTTGCCCTCGCGTCCGGGGAGGTCTTTCAGGGCTTCGTGGGCGAACCGTTCGAACACGCGCTGCACTTCGCGCGCGAGCCCGATCAGCGCATCCCAGGCCCCATACACGGCGAAATCGTCTTCGCCGCAATACAGCAGGCTGACTTTGTTCCAGAACTCCGGCATGGAGCACAACACTTCCAGCTCGCCGGCGAAGAATTGTTTATAGAGAACCGAAACGGTGACGTGCTCTTCGATGCTTTGCGCGCGGCGGCTGCGGATGGTGAAATCGTCCACGTCGCCGCGGAGCACGCCCCACGCCGGGCGGCCTTGCGCGCGCCGGCCGAGCGCCAGAGTTGTGGCGGCCGTGTGGCCGTCGTCACTGAGCGCCGCCTGGCGGGCCAGCGGTATGGTGTCGGCGCCGGCGCCCGCCGCGGTGTTGCTGAGCGGCCAGACGTGCTTTCCGCCATCGCCCGGCTGCATGCGCGCCGGTTGATCGGGGTTCCATGACACGCTGCGGGCATCGTGCAACTGAAGGCTCAGGCTCTCGATGAAATACGCGTCGTCTTCGGCCGAGCCGGTGAGCGGAGTCCGGGCGAAGAAACCCGGGCCGGCTTCGCCCAATGGAGTGGCGCGCCGCCTCGACATGGCCTCATTCAGGCGCTTGCGGACTACGGTCCAATCGCCCAGGCTCTCGGTCATGCCCCACAGCAGATCCAGCCGGCCGCCGCTGATGGCGTGAATCTGGTCGCGCGCCGCGCCGAGAAACGCCTCGGCTCGCTCGCGCGCCTCGCCGGGCAGAATCACCACGAACTGCTCGCCGCCGCTCGCGCCCAGCAGCATCTTCGAAAGTTCCAGTTCGGCAATGAGGGCCCGGGGCAGGATTTCCGCGAGCAGGCTGATCCAGTGGGAGCGCCCGGTTACAAGGGCTTCCTGCCGCGCACGGTCAAGGTGCACGGGGACGGGCGCGAGCAGAAACTCGCGCGCGCCGAAAAGCCTTCCTTGTACAAGGATCTGGACGGACATCTTCTATGTCGGGCCGAGACTATAATTCCTAAACTGTATCAGAAGCCGGGGCATCCGAACAATGGCCGGGGCCGCTGCCCAATGAACCGCATGGGATGAGTCACCGTGGGGCTCATTGGCGGAAGCAGGGTAGAGCGTCCACGTCGCGAGGGCCTGACACGATGCTGAAAGAGGCCATCTGGTCCCCGCTCCGTCACCGTCGCGGTTCGGTAAGCACTGCAAACACCTGGCTGCGCTTCCGAGCCGCGCGTGTTCTTCAGCATCCTGCTCAAGGTGGCGCCCCCGCGCTCTGCCTGATGCGGATCAAAAAACGAGTGCTGTGTGTCGCTGTGTTTGCGCAATTGTTTCACTCTTGTTAACGTTAATGACGCTAATGACTTCGCCGGTTGTTCGAGCGTGGTGACGTTTAAGGCGAGTATCCATCTGTCGGCCAACGGAGGAGCGGCCAGTGGCTCGGTGGTGGAACTGAATCAGCTCCCATGAGGATTACCTGCCGTGTCCTGTGCGCCGTGGTGCTGCGCCTGGCGGGCAGCGGCGTGTGTGCGTACGCTGACCCCGTGCTGTCGCTGACGCCCACGTCGGGCGTGGTGGGAGCTCAGCCGGGCCAGACCACCGGCTGGGGCTTCACCATCACCAACGACACTTCCGATTACCTGCTGGTGGACGCTTCCTACTTCCGCGGAACCGGGGGCGATCCGCAATTCACCGACTGCACGGATCCCTCCGATCCCCCCATCTCCTATGGACCCGCGATCGGCGTGTATACCGACTTCATCGCCAACAACGTGACGCTGGTGAGCCCGGACAGTTCCCTCACCGAGGCCTTCAGCCTGACGCTGCAACAGGGAGTGGGGAGTTACGCGATCACCTCCGGGACGCCGGCGCTGTCGGCGGACATCGGTAACCTGTTCGTGATTTACGACGAGTACGACGGCAATCCATTCGATCCCGTCGACCCTGGTACGGAAGTCCAGGGGATACCGAACTGTCCACCGCCGCACAGGTGGATGCGGTTCCCGAACCGGCCGCCTGGACGCTTACCGTGCTGCCCTTGCTGCTGCTCTTCTGGCTGGCCCGGCGGAAACGACCCGCGTAGGGATTGCGGTTAACTGCCAATGCACGCGGCTGCTACCATGTACTCCATGCGTATGACGCTATGTTGTGGTACAGCTCTGGTTCTGCTTGGACTCAACGCGATGGCCGCCGACACGAAGACCGCGGCGGGCAGCGGCGTGGAATATGGGCGCTACCTGGTGGAGAATCTGGGCGGGTGTGTGGACTGTCACACGCCCATGCTGGAAAACGGGCAATTCGACAAGGCGCATTGGCTCAAGGGCGCCATGCTGAACTTTCAACCCACCGGGACGGTTCCGCACTGGAAAGCCATGTCGCCCGACATCACCCCCAGCGGTCCCAAATGGAAAAAGTGGGGCGAGGCCGGTTTTGTGAAGTTCCTGGAAACGGCCGCCTGGCCGGACGGCGACACCGCGGACCCGCCGATGCCCGCATTCCACCTGCATGCGAGCGATGCGACGGCGATCGTGGACTATTTGAAAACGCTGAAGTGACCTCGCTCCGCGTCATCGCGCTGGTGGCCGCCGCCTGCGGGGTTGGCGCGTGCCAGACCGCGCGGAACGTTCTGGTTCTGGTGAACGAATCGTCGGCCACATCCCGCGCGATCGCGGAGTATTACGTGGAGCGCCGTGGGATTCCGCTCGCCAACGTCTGCCGCATTCCCATGCCGGTGAGCGAAACGATCACCCGCGCCCAATATGACGCCACCATCGCCAGACCCCTCGGCGTCTTTCTGAAGTCGCGCGGCCTGCTGGAGAAAGTTCTGTATATCGTGACCACTTCGGAGGTTCCGCTGCGCATCGACGGCAGCGGCGGCATGGGTGGAGATACGGCGTCAGTGGATTCCGAACTCGCCGCGCTTTACCAGGACCTGCACGGTCGCCCGCACGGGTTGGCCGGAGCGCTGGCCAATCCATTCTTCGGCCGCCGCGACGCGGTGTTCCGCCATCCCGATTTCCCCATGTACCTGGTGACCCGGCTTACCGGCTACGATTTTCCCGATGTGCGCGGGATCGTCGACAGAGCGCTACAGGCGAAGAACCGCGGCCGCTTCGTCATCGACCTGAAATCTTCGGATGATCAGACCGGCAATAACTGGCTGCGCACCGCGGCGGTGATTCTTCCCGCCAATCGAGTGGTCTTCGACGAATCCGACCAGGTGCTCACTAACCAGAGCGACGCGATCGCCTATGCCTCGTGGGGATCCAACGATCCGCACCGCAAACAGCGCGACCTGGGATTCCACTGGCTGCCCGGCGCTATCGTCACCGAGTATGTTTCCACGAACGCGCGCACTTTCCGCATGCCGCCAGACTCCTGGACGCTGGGAACCTGGGGCGACCAGAAGAGCTGGTTCGCCGGATCGCCCCAGAGCATGACCGCCGACTACATCCACCAGGGCGCCACCGGGGCCTCGGGCCATGTGAACGAACCCTGGCTCACCTTCACGCCTCGTCCGGACTACCTGCTGCCCGCGTATTACCGGGGGCGAAACCTGGCGGAGAGCTACTGGATGTCCATCCCGGCCATCAGTTGGCAGAATATCGTAGTGGGCGACCCGCTCTGTTCGTTGGGCAAACCGGATTAAGTTGTTTCGTGGGGCAGGGCCATGCCCTGCCTGCCGATCTAGCGGAGGTCCTCGCTGCTTTGTGGGGTTGCAATCGGCCTGGCAGCGCATGGCGCTGCCCCACGTCTATTAGCGTGGCGGCTTTGGCGGGCGCGGTTCCTTCGGATTGTAAGGGCGCGGCTTCGGGTCACTGGTGCGTTCGCGCGGGATATTGGTCTTTCGAACAGCCATGGCCCGATTTTGCGGCTCCCTCCACACACTGCCCCCGCAAGTGCTTCAGGAAAAACGCTACAATAAGTGTTTTCCCGAAATGCCAGTCCTCCTCGATATCGACGCCATCCGCGAAATCCTTCCACACCGGTACCCTTTCCTGCTGGTCGATTCCATTCTGGAGCTGGAGCCGGAGCGCATAGTCGGCATCAAGAACGTCACGTACAACGAGCCGTTCATGATGGGCCACTTCCCCGACTATCCGGTGATGCCGGGCGTGCTCATCGTGGAAGCCATGGCCCAGGTGGCGGGAGTGCTGGTGCTGAAAAGCCTGCCGGACCGCGCCAGGAAACTGGTGCTGCTGGCGTCGGTCGAGGAAGCGAAATTCCGGCGGCCGGTTCGCCCCGGCGACACTCTGCGCATAGAGATGATGGTGGGCAAGCGCAAAGCCACGGTGGCAAAGATGTACGGCAAGGCCACGGTTGACGGCGTGGTGGTGGCGGAGGCGCAGGTCATGTGCAAGCTGGCCGATCGGGTCTCCCAAGAGGCCCCCGTGCCCGCCACCGTCGCCTGAAGCGCCCCAGCATGCCGGTCCATCCGACTGCCATCATCGATCCCACCGCCACAATCGACGAATCCGCCGACATCGGACCGTATTGCACCATCGGCGCGGATGTCCGCATTGGGCGGCGCACCCGGTTGATGTCGCATGTGTGCATGGAGGGGCCGCTGGCCATTGGCGAAGACAACACTTTCTATCCGTTCTCCAGCGTCGGTCTGGCGCCTCAGGACCTGAAGTACAAAGGCGAACGCTCGGAAACCCGCATCGGGGATCGGAATCGCGTGCGCGAGTTCGTCACCATCCACCGCGGCACCGAAGGCGGCGGCATGATCACTTCCATCGGGAATGACAACCTGCTGATGGCCTACGTCCACGTCGCCCACGACGTTCAGGCCGGCAGCCATATCGTCTTCGGCCACGGCGCCACGCTGGGCGGGCATATCACGGTGGAGGATTGGGCAGTGATCAGCGCCGGATCGGCGGTGCACCAATACTGCCGCATCGGCCGCCATTCCATCGTCGGCGGCTACAGCGTCATAACGCAGGACGTGCTGCCCTACTCCATGACCGTCAGCGAACGCGAAGTCCATGTCTTCGGCGCGAACAAGACCGGTCTGGAGAGGCGCGGCGTCGGCGCGGATACCATCGACGAGTTGCACAAGGCGTTTCGCCTGCTGACGAAATCCGGGCTGAACACCACGCAGGCGCTGGAGCGAATCGAATCCGAAATTCCCGCGTCGCCCGAACGCGACACGCTGATCGAGTTCATCCGCACCGCCAGGCGCGGGTTCATCAAATGAGCCGCTACGCGCTGATCGCCGGCAACGGCCGCTTTCCCATTCTGGCTCTGGAGACGGCAAGGGCCATGGGCCATGAGATCGTCGCCATTGGGATCAAAGAGGAAGCATCACCGGAGATCGAAGCGTTGGCGGCGCGTTGCTACTGGCTCTCCATCGGCCAGCTCAGCCGGTTGATCGAAATTCTCAAGGAAGAGCAGCTCACCGAGCTGATCATGGCCGGGCAGGTGAAGCACGTCAGCATCTTCTCATCAATCCGCCCGGACTGGCGTTTGTTGAAGGTGCTCACGTCGCTGCGGGCGAAGAACACCGACGCGCTGATTGGCGGCGTGGCGCGCGTGCTGGAGGATGAAGGCATTCACCTCGTGGATTCGACGCTGTTATTGAAGCCGTTGCTGGCGGGACTCGGCCCGCTCACCAAACGCAAACCGAACGCGGAAGAAGAGAAGGATATCCGCTACGGCCGCCGGGTGGCCAACCGGCTCGCTTCGCTCGATGTGGGCCAGAGCGTGGTTGTGTGCGAGCGCGCCGCGGTGGCCGTGGAAGCGATGGAAGGCACCGACGCCATGCTGCGTCGTGCGGCCACGCTGGCCAATGGGCGCGCGCTGCGTCTGGTGAAGGTATCGCGGCGGCGAAGGCATTTACTCTTCGACGTTCCCGTGGCCGGGGCGGCGACGGTCGGCGTGATGAGGGAAACGAATACCACCGCGCTGGCCGTCGACGCCGGCCGCACGCTTCTGCTCGATAAGGACGAGATGATCCAGCGGGCCAATGAGGCCGGGATCGCCATTGTGGGGTACGAGGCGGAAGAGTAGGGGCGGCCGACGGAACTGGAAGGACGACCAGGTTGCGCTGTTGCTCCCTGGCTGTTGATAACCGGCGCGATTGGTTGCAAGCACCGAGGCCGTCGTCGAGCGCGTGACTCTTCCAATTTCGCAGTCCCAACTGGCCCGCGGCGCGTTGAAAAGCGTAATGCGGCAACGAGCGCTCGCGCCGATTTCATCTGGCCAGGCTACCGGCCACGACAAGTCTTCAGCTCTACCTGAAAGGAATTGTCCACTTCGCTGTAGCTGCCCGGCGTTGCGGCGTTCACGGCGTCAACCACCCTTTCAATGTATCGTCGCAAGGTCGGCCATTGCTGGTTTCCGAGGACGACAAAGGCGATTTTCCGGTCCGAAACGTCTTGCTGGTACCGAATGTTTTTGTCAGTCGTCAGCAAAAGCTCAGAGCCTGCGGCTTCAGCCATGGCTATCAGTTCGCCGTTCGCAAGCCTGTCCCATCCCCGTTCGATTGCTTCCACGACTACATGACCCTTGAGGGCGTGACGAAGCGGGGCAGGGGTTCCGTTATCGAAGAGTATGAGCATCGACCATCTGGCCGGAGGCCTGAGCTACAGGCGGTGTGTCCAGACTCCGCGCTGCGAATTCCAGCACCGCCGACACTTGTTCCCGCCTGAGATGAAACCAGTCCATCACCTCGCCAACTGTCGCTCCCGCTTCCAGATTGTCAAACACCACCGAAACCGGTGTCCGGCTGTCGCGGAATACCCAGGCGCCGCTACGTTTACCGGGAATGCTTTCCACGGCTGGGCATTGCGACCAATCGAGACTTGCCATGATCTGTGCTCCTTCTCTGAGAATACCTGTTCCTCCAGCGCGCCGGGGCCTGAACAGATGGCGCCCACGGGCCGAACGCGGTTCGGATCAGCGCGTGCGGGAAGACCTCGATCAGCCGGCGGGCAAGTCGGACCCCAATAAAGACGTCATCGAGTTTGCGCTCCTCTCAAACCTGGCTCACGGCGATTCGCGCGGGTGGAAGTTCAACAGGGATGAGCTTCACGTCGAGCGGCTCGCGGCGGACGAATAAGAGCCGTCCCCAATTGCCCCGCAAATCGCCTATGATGCTGGTCGGGAGACCTTTATGGACTCGGCGCTGGCAATTCACCGCCTTCATTTCGCTTTCACTGTTACTTATCACTACCTCTTCCCGCAGTTGACCATGGGGCTCGCGCTGCTTTTGGTCATTCTGAAAACTCTGGCAATTCGAACCGGCAAACCCGTCTATGACGAAGCCGTTCGTTTCTGGGCCAAAATCTTTGGCATCAACTTCGCCATGGGCGTGGCCACCGGCATCCCCATGGAATTTCAGTTCGGCACCAACTGGGCGGCTTTCTCGCGGGCCGCGGGTGGCGTCATCGGACAGACGCTGGCCATGGAGGGCGTCTTCTCGTTCTTCCTGGAATCCACTTTCCTCGGCCTCGTGCTTTTCGGTGAGAAGCGGCTCGGCCCAAAGCTGCACTGGTTCGCCACGGTGATGACCTGCATCGGCGCGTGGCTCTCCGGCTTCTTCATCATCGCCACCGATGGCTGGATGCAGCACCCCGTGGGATACACGCTGGGCCCGAAGGGCGAGATCATCCTGAACAGCTGGCTGGGACTGATGTTCAACCCGTGGACGTGGTGGCAATACGCTCACAACATGACCGCCTCGGTGGTGACGGCGTCATTCGTCGTGGCCGGCGTGGGCGCGTTCTATCTGCTGCTGGACAGCCACGAAGAGCACGCCCGCGTGTTCGTGCGCGTGGGCGTGGTGGCCGGCCTGATTGCCACCATCATTATGTTGTTCCCCACGGGCGACCGTCAGGGACACATGGTGGCCGTGCATCAGCCGGTAACGCTGGCGGCGATGGAAGGCCACTTTCAGACCATGCAAGGCGCGCCCATCGCCATTCTGGGCCAGCCGGACATGGATAAACTCACGCTGGACAATCCGCTGGTGGTGCCTGGCGCGCTCAGTTTCCTGACGTGGCAGCGCTGGGGCGCGGAGGTGAAAGGCTTGCGCGATTTTCCGCGCGACACCTGGCCGGACAACATCCCCCTGCTCTACTTCGCGTATCACATCATGGTGGGATTGGGAACCATTCTCATCGCCGTGATGGTAATTTCCGCCTTCCTGCTGTGGCGCGGCGCGCTCTACACCGCCCGCCCCATGCTCTGGGTTCTCATGCTGTTCGTGCCCTTCCCCTACATCGCCACCACCGCCGGATGGATCACCGCCGAAGTGGGCCGCCAGCCCTGGCTGATCTACGGAATCATGCGCACCGCCGCCGGCGTGTCGCCGCGCGTCTCGGCGGGCAACGGGTTGTTCACGCTGCTTGGCTTCATGGGCTTGTATTTGATCCTGGGCATTCTGTTCCTGTGGCTGATCTGGCGCGAGATTGACCACGGGCCGCGCGGCCTGGAATCCGCGCCGGGAGGCCACTAATGGAAACCCTGTGGTTCTGCCTGGTGGCCATCATGGTGGCCGGTTATGTTGTTCTGGACGGGTTCGACCTTGGCGCCGGGATGGTGCACCTGTTCGTGGCGCGCGACGAGCGCGAACGCAAGCAGATTCTGGGCACGGTGGGGCCGGTGTGGGACGGCAACGAAGTCTGGCTGCTGGCGGCCGGCGGAACGCTGTACTTCGCCTTCCCCGTGCTCTACGCGGCGAGCTTCAGCGGCTTCTATCTGGCGCTGATGATGGTCTTGTGGATGCTGATTTTGCGGGCAGTGTCGGTTGAGTTTCGCAATCATGTGGACAGTCCGCTGTGGCGATCTTTCTGGGATGTGGTGTTCGGCGGCTCCAGTTCCCTGCTGTGCCTGCTGTTCGGCGTAGCCCTCGGAAATGTGGTGCGCGGCGTACCGCTGGATGCGTCCGGCTACTTTTTCATCCCTCTGTGGACCAACTTCCTGCCGGGAACGGAGGCGGGCATCATTGACTGGTTTACCGTCCTTGTCGGCCTCGCCGCATTGAGCGCTCTGGCCCTGCACGGCTCGCTATGGGTGGCGTTGCGGACAGCGGGCGAACTCAGCACGCGCTCGCGGCGGGCGGCTGGGCGGCTGTGGTGGGTGGTACTGCTTCTGACCATTGCCATCACGCTGGTAAGCTTCGGCATTCAGCCACACCTGTTTGGGCAGTTCGCGAAATGGCCATGGGGCTACGTTTTCCCAGCTCTGGCCATGGCCGGGCTTGTGGGCATGTTGATATTCGTCCGCAAGAGAAATGACCTGAAGGCGTTTCTGTCGTCCTGCGCGTTCCTGGTGGGCATGCTGACCAGCGTGGTGTTCGGCGTGTATCCGCTGGTGCTGCCGGCGAACCCGCATCCGGAGTTGAGCCTGGACATCCACAACGCGGCCGCGCCTCTGTACGGATTGCAGATCGGCCTGATGTGGTGGATTCCGGGAATGATCCTAGCGGGTTGCTATTCGGTTTTCATCTACCGCCATTTCTCGAGCCGGGTGGAGGCGGAATAGGCCAGGCAACTGGGAACGGCGATTCGGAGTTAGAATGGCGGTAGTAAGCGTGGGGGCTCGATTCTATATTGATTCGACAACCGGGTTCCCGCATATACATAACCATCAAGTGGATGAAGATGAAGTCACGGAGGTCCTGGGAAAACCCAGCGAGGATCGGGGTGGCCGCGAAGGCTCGAGAATTGCGTTGGGTAAGACAGCTTCGGGAAGGTATCTGCGCGTCATATACGTGCCCGATCCTGAGCCGGACAGCGTCTTCGTTATCACGGCATACGACCTGACCGGCAACCTCTCGCGGCGTTTCGCCGGCGCAGAAGGAAGAAGCAACAATGAGCGATAACAAGTTCCCAGCCGGATGGGATGACGAGAGGGTGCGACGGATACTCGCCCATTACGAGGATCAGACTGACGTTGGCGCCCTGATCGAGGACGAAGCCGCAATTGAGCCATCCGAGAATGCGCGGCTCCTTAAGCGCCGTTGCTCGCTCAAGGGAGCCGTTTTCACATTTGAGATCCGGGCACCTCCATGAACTCCGATCCGGTTATCTTCGGCATCCGTGTGTCTCCGGTTCCCATTCTGAATGCCAGAATGGAGTTCGGTCGCTACTTTTCGATTCTTTGTTCCGGGGAATTTCGGGAACAGGTTCTACGATGGAAGTTCGGTACCCCTTTAAATGCAGGGCACATCATCTGGGGCGGCCTGCCAAGCGGACTGTTGACGTGGTTTCTTCAGCGGGCAATTATCAGCGTTGAAGCGTATATCCCGTCAGCGGCGTTCATGGCAGCGATACATTATGGTCGCCTGACTGATCAGGTCAGGAAGAGTGCGAGCGATCCCTTTAGTCTCGAGTGCCACAGCACAGCCAACACGTTCTACAATTGCGTACCAGCTCTCGTAGAGCCCGATTTTCGAATGATACGCGCGAAGGGCTCGCTCTGGAAAGAGGTACGTAGGTTCTACGACGAGGTACGCAACCCAATATTTCACGGTTCTGGGCTCGGAACCGACGGTCACAAACACGGAGAAACACTGGACTCCGTAATCAGGGCCTTCGAGCTCTTCGTTCAGATCTACAACTGGGTTGATTGGTGGTTTCCGCCAGGAGGCGTCGCGGTTTCTGAGCCTCCGCGCCTACCGATGCCTTGAAGGGGCGGCAACCTAACGCCGCCTTACCTCTTCCCGAAATACCGCCCCCAGTCCACGCCGCGCATGTCGCCGGTCTCCATGAACTGCTGGTGCATGGCGAACGCCGCCGCGGGGGCGAACGGCGAGTGGCCGTCGTGAGTGTGGGTGCAATACGCGCTTAGTTCCTCCCGAAAGCTCGGGTCCACGCAATGGGCGATCATTTCCTCGGCCCGCTGCTGCGGGTCTTTCTTGCGCAAGTCCGCGACGCCGTGCTCGGTCACGATCACCTGCACCGAATGCTCGCTCTGATCGACGTGCGCCACATGCGGCACGATGGTGCTGATCTTCCCCTTCTTCGCCGTCGACGGGCACGTAAAGATCGACAGATAGGCGTTGCGGGTGAAATCGCCCGAGCCGCCGATGCCGTTCATGAGCTGCTTGCCCATGACATGCGTGGAGTTCACGTTGCCTTGCACGTCCACTTCAATCGCGGTGTTGATGGAGATCAGTCCCAGGCGCCGGATGATCTCCGGGTTGTTGCTCAGCTCCTGGGGCCGCATGACGATCCGCTCGCGAAACCACGGCACGTCGGCATAAACCTCGCGCATCGCATCGGTGGAAAGTGTCAGCGAGCAGGTGCTGGCGAAGGTCACCCGGTCGCGCTTCATCAGATCGACCACGGCATCCTGCAGCACTTCGGTGTACATCTGGAAGGGCGGAATATGCGGATGTCCGCCCAGCGCGCCAAGAATCGCGTTGGCGGTGTCGCCCACGCCGGATTGAATGGGCAGGAACGATTTCGGAATCCGCCCCGTCTTCATTTCGGCAGCCAGAAACTCGGCTACGTTCTCGCCGATTCGTCTGGTGATCTCGTCTGGCTCGGAAAAGCCGCTGAACTGGTCCTCAATGCTGGTCTCCACCACGCCAACGATCCTCCGCGGGTCCACCAGGATCAAGGGCGAACCGATACGGTCCGAGGGCGAGTAGATGGGAATCTCCCGGCGGTTCGGCGGATCGGCGGGCTCGTAGAGGTCGTGCATGCCGCGCAGCGTAGTCGGGTAGTGGAATTTGTTCCACTCCACCAGAATCTTCTTTGCCGCGCGCGCGAACGTCAAAGCCGCGCCCGCGCCGGCGGTGAGAACGATGCCGCCGTCGGGAGTCACGTCGCCCGCTTCGATGACGGCCCAGTCGACGGGCCCAAGGAATCCATAGCGCACCGCCTGGGGCAGCGCCGAAAGGTGCATATCGAAGAAGTGCGTGCCGCCGGTGTTGATCAGTTTGCGCAATGAGGCGTCGGATTGATAGGGCGTGCGAAACAGGATGGCGTTGGCCCGCGCCAGCGCGCCGTCCAGCATGTCGCTGGTGGAAGCGCCGGTGAGCACGCCCACCTGAAACGGCCGCCCAGCCCGATGCTCCTCGCCCGCGCGCTTCCCGAGGGCGAGCGGAATGGCCTTGGGAGTTCCCGCGCAAGTGAATCCGCTGAAACTGAGCGTCTCTCCGTTTTTGATGAGCGCGGCCGCTTCTTCGGCGGTCAGTTGCGCGAGGGCCTGGGTCACTGCTGGCATGATTACTCCGACCTGGCTCCATTGAAGCGATCAAGGAGCTGCCGCGCGGCCCGATATGCGCTGATGCGGCCTTCCAGTACTTCGGTCTCGAGGCTGGCAAGGTCGCGCTTCACCCCGGCATGTGCAAAGAACCGGTCGCGCAGGTTGTTCTCGATCGTTTCGTACATGGCTTTTCGTGCCTGTTCTCTCCGGTTTTTCTCGTACCAGCCGCCGCGCACGGCCTGTTCGTGGTGCTCCAGGACGATTTTCCAGATGGCGGCGATTCCCTCGCCGGTGTGCGACGAGCAGGTCATCACCTGGGCGTTCCACCCGCTGGAGCGCGGCGGGAACAGCCGTAGCGCGCTCTCATACATCCGCCGCGCCGCCTCCGACGGAATGCGATTATCGCCGTCGGCCTTGTTGATGGCCATCAGGTCGGTCATCTCCACGATTCCGCGCTTCATGCCTTGCAACTCATCGCCCGCGCCCGCGAGCATCAGCAGCAGAAAGAAGTCCGTCATGCTGGCCACGGCAACTTCCGACTGGCCCACCCCCACCGTCTCAACGAAGATGTTGCGATAACCGGCGGCCTCGCACAGGATGATGGCCTCGCGAGTTTTCCGCGCCACGCCGCCTCGCGAGGAACCAGCGGGCGACGGGCGGATGTAGGCTTGCGGGTCCACGCCCAGCCGCGTCATCCGCGTTTTATCACCCAGAATGCTGCCTCCGCTCACCGGGCTGCTGGGGTCTACGGCGAGCACCGCCACTTTTTCGTTTCGTTCGTGGGTGAGGTGGGTCCCCAGCGCTTCGATGAACGTGCTCTTGCCCACGCCGGGCACGCCGGTGATGCCCAGCCGGATACTGTCTCCACTGCGCGCAAGGCAGGCTTCCAGAATCTGCTGCGCCGGTTCCTGATGCGCGGCCACGGAGCTCTCGATCAGCGTGATGCCGCGCGCCAGCAAGGCCCGGTCGCCCGCGAGGATGCCGTCGATAATCTGCTGTGGGCTCACCGGAGCCCTGCGCCGTTGTAGCAAAGTCCGCGTTTTCTCTACATCCATCTGGCGCACTTCCGCTCCTGGGCAAACTCCCGGCTGCGTTTCCGAACCGCGACGGTAACGGAGCGGACGCCCGGAAAAAACACTAGCCGTGCTGGGGTTCCAGTGCCCCGATCAAAGCGCTCAGAATCTCGCGAGCGGCCTCGGGAATGCGGGTGCCCGGTCCGAACACGCCCACCGCGCCGGCCTTGTACAGCTCGTCATAGTCCTGCGGAGGAATTACGCCGCCCACGATAACCATGATGTCGTCGCGTCCCATGGCGCGCAACTGTTCGACGAGTTGCGGAACCAACGTCTTGTGCCCGCCGGCCAGCGAGGACGCACCCACCACATGCACGTCATTCTCGATGGCGTGCCGCGCAACTTCCTCGGGCGTCTGGAACAGCGGACCGATATCGACGTCGAAACCCAGATCGGCAAAAGCGGTGGCGATCACCTTGGAGCCGCGGTCATGACCGTCCTGCCCCATCTTCGCCACCAGAATGCGCGGACGCCTGCCCTCGGCTTGCGCGAACTCAGTGGCCAGTTTGCGCACGTCTTCGAACGCCTTGTCGCCGTGCGTCTCGGCGGCGTACACCCCGCTGATGGATCGCGTGGGCGCGGCGTAACGGGTCCACACTTTCTCCAGCGCGTCGGAAATCTCACCCAGCGTGGCCCGCAGCCGGGCCGCATCCACGGCCAGCGCCAGCAGGTTGCCTTCTCCCGTTTCAGCGCACTTCGTGATAGCCGACAAGGCCTCCCGCACCGCTCCGCTGTCGCGCTCCCGCCGGATTTTCTGCAGCCGCTCCACCTGGCTGATGCGAACCGCCGCGTTGTCCACTTCGCGCAGATCCAGCTTCGAATCCGCTTCGTGACGGTACGCGTTCACCCCCACGATGACGTCCCGGCCCGTGTCGATGCGCGCCTGCTTGCGCGCGGCCGCTTCCTCGATGCGCATCTTGGGCAGGCCCATCTCGATGGCCTTCACCATGCCGCCATGGCTTTCCACTTCCTGAATCAGCTCCCATGCCGAATGCGCCAGCTCATGCGTGAGCGATTCCACATAGTGCGAACCACCCCAGGGATCCACCACGCGTCCAATCTCCGTCTCTTCCTGAATGTAGAGCTGTGTATTGCGCGCGATCCGCGCGGAGAAATCGGTGGGCAGCGCCAGCGCCTCGTCCAGCGAGTTCGTGTGCAGGCTCTGCGTGTGGCCCAGCGCCGCCGACATGGCCTCGATTGTCGTGCGCATCACGTTATTGAACGGGTCCTGTTCGGTGAGGCTCCAGCCGGATGTCTGGCAATGCGTGCGCAGCGCCATCGATTTCGGGTTCTTCGGCCCAAACGCCTTCACGATTTTCGCCCACAGCAGGCGCGCGGCCCGCAGTTTGGCGATCTCCCGAAAGTGATTCATGCCGATATCGAAGAAGAACGAGAGACGCGGGGCGAATTCGTCGACACTCAACCCCGCCGCGATCCCCGTGCGCAGGTACTCCATGCCATCCGCCAGCGTGTAAGCCAGCTCGATCTCTTCGGTGGCGCCGGCCTCCTGCATGTGATAACCGCTGATGGAAATCGAATTGAACTTCGGCATGTTCTTCGCGGTGAAGCGGAAAATGTCGCCGACAATGCGCATGGATGGCGCGGGCGGATAAATGTACGTGTTCCGCACCATGAACTCTTTGAGGATGTCGTTCTGGATGGTGCCCGCCAGCTTCTCCGGTGTAACGCCTTGCTCCTCTGCGGCGACGATGTAGAAGGCCATCACCGGAAGCACCGCGCCGTTCATGGTCATCGATACCGAGATGGCGTCGAGCGGGATTTGGCTGAAGAGGATCTTCATGTCCTCCACGGAATCGATGGCCACCCCGGCCTTGCCTACGTCGCCCACCACGCGGGGATTGTCGGAGTCGTATCCGCGATGCGTAGCCAGGTCGAAGGCCACCGAGAGCCCCATTTGCCCCGCCGCCAGATTTCGCCGGTAGAACGCGTTCGATTCTTCCGCCGTGGAGAACCCCGCATACTGGCGCACCGTCCACGGCCGCGTGATGTACATGGTGGTGTAAGGCCCGCGCAAATATGGCGCGATACCCGCCGCATAGTGCAAGTGTTCAAGACGCGGGTCGTAATTGGGAACCGAAGCCGGAGCCGTGTCCTTCTCGCGATACTCGATTTTCGAAAAGTCCGGTCTCATGTCAATCTCCGATGCCCAGTCTTCGCTGCAGTGCCGTGAGCGTCTCCAGCGCATTGCCCCGGATATGGACGAACTCAGCCACGCCCGCATCTTTGAGCGCTTCCACGGCGTCCTTCGGATAGCCCGCCACTATCACCGGCTGGGACACGCGCGGACAAACCGCGGCGGCGAGCGCCGTATACTCCGCGTCGGAACTGCACAACACCACGAAATCCGGCTTCTCCGATTCGACGGCTGCAAGCGCCTCTTCGATCGTCTTAAAAGGCGGCGGTTTGACGATGCCGAACCCGGCGCTCTGGAAGAATTCAGTCACAAACTCAGCCCGCGCCCGGCGCATCTTCGCATCGCCAATCAGCAGCAGAGAGGCCTTCGGGGTTTTGCCGGTAGCCTTCTCGTAGCGTTCCGTGCGCAGGCGCATCGCCTCGAAATCGCTCGCCCCGCGTACATGCACGGACGGCACGGTGATCTTGTCCAGCACGCGCTCGCTTGGATTGGCGTGAACGGTTACGCCCGTGAACTGCCGCCGCCCGCGCGCCGGTTTCGCCAGACCGGAACCCTCCGTTTCGATCTGCTGGAACAGTCGCCACGCCTCACGCGCCATCATATCGGTGAGCGATTCGATGTACCAGGAGCCAGCAGCCGGATCATTCAGCTCGTTGAAATGCGCTTCTTCGCGAAGAATGAGTTGCGTGTTCACGCCCATCCGCCGGGCGAATTCGTCCGGCGCTGCAAAGGCCGAATTAAACGGCGTCACCGTCACCAGTTCCGCGCCGCCAATGACAGCCGACATGGCCTCCGTAGTCCCGCGCAACATATTCACGTACGGGTCGTACACGGTCTTGTTCCATTCCGAAGTCTGCGCGAAAATCCGGGTCGCGGTCCGCGCCTGTGGGTCGTAGGCATTCACCACACGCGGCCAAAGCAGGCGCGCGGCGCGTAGTTTGGCGATCTCGAAGAAGTAGTTGGAGCCGATCGCGAACGCGAAAGCGATCTGCCCGGCCACCGGTCCCAGCACGTCCAAATATCCCGACCCCCGTGCCAGCGCGAGCGCAAGTTCCTGGGTTGCCGTTGTGCCGGTCTCCGCGTTGATCACGAACGGGAGAAAATCCGGCGCAATCCCCACGGCCTCCAGCACCGGGCCGCAATTGAGCGAACCGCGCAGCCGCCCGGCAAAGCCGCGAATCACCGGCAGCAGCGAATCCGCCTTCGCATCCGCGCGAATGTGCACTTCCACCTTGGTGAGCGGCAACCGCGCCAGCATCGCTTCCAGAGCGTCCGGATTCTCCGGCCGGTATTGGATAGCCTGCGCGCCGCGCGCCACCACTTCCATGGCCGTCTCGAAATCGGTCACCTCGGCGCAAATCTTCCAGCCGGTGGGGAAATCCGGCAGCGCCGGCAGGCCTGGCGCATCTTCCAGCCGGTAGAACGGCTTCACCTCGAAGCCGTCTTCCGTTTTCCAAATAAGCGATTTCGGATCCCTGCCCTTCAGGTCCTTCGCGATCGCGGCTTCCCATTCGGCGGTGGACACCGGCGGGAACTCGGCGAACAGTGGCTGCGCCGCGTTCATTGTGCGCGCTCCTCGACCACCTCAATCAGGAACCCGAACGATTTGGGATGCACGAAGAACACCATCGTCCCGCGCGAACCGGGCCGCGGGGCTTTGTCGATGACGTTAAAGCCGTTCGCCTTCATGAAATCGAAAGCCTTCTGGATATCGCTCACCCGAAAAGCCACGTGGGCGAAACCGCCACGCCCGCCGTTGCGTTCCATCATCTTCGCCACGGGCGATTCGGCATTCAACGGCTCCAGCAACTGAATCAGGTTCGGACCGTCTCCGATTCGCAACAGCACCTCGCGCACCTGATCGCCGCCGTACACTTCTTCACGATGGATCTCAGTGAAGCCCAGCAGCTTGTAGGCGGCCACCTGACCTTCCAGATCTCCGGTCTTTACCGAGATGGCCACGTGATCGACACAAAGAAACCCGGGTACCACGGCAAGCTGGTCCGCCGCGCTCTGAACATCCGTCGTTTCCACCGGCATGCCGTCCCCCCTACTCAAAATCCACTAATACCTGGTTGGCCTGCACGCTCTCGCCCGCGCCAACCCTCAACCGCTTGATCCTGCCGGCCACCGAAGAAGTAATGGTGGTCTCCATCTTCATCGCCTCCAGCACCAGAAGCGCATCGTCCACCTTCACGGTTTGCCCCTCCTGCGCGTTCAGCCGAACCACCACCCCCACCATGGGACTGCGGCAAACCTTGCCTTCATCCACCACCTCGCCGCCACCCGAAACTCCACTAACCGGCGCGGCAACCGGCGGCGGAGCCGAAGGAGCCGACCACGACACCGGCCGGTTCGCCGCCGGCGCGTGTACCTCTTCAGAGTCCTCCGCCTCCACATCCACTTCGTACGTCTTGTTATCGACCGTGATCTTCAGTTTCACCGTACCCTACCTCGCCCACCCCGCGTTATGCGACGCCTGGATGGTCACCCGGCCTTGTTGCGCCCAGGGGTTCATGCCCGGAGCCACGCTGCGCCGGACCCGGCGGATGTGGGCTTTCCTGCCCATGAAAGCGGCAACCGCGGCCGCGATCACCATCAGGATTTCGGGGTCGATCCGCTCTTCCGCTACGTTCTTCGCCGCGGCCGGCTGCTTCACCGCCTCGCCCAGCCGCGCCTCCAGAGTATGGATGCGCGCTTCCATGTCCCGGAGCCGATCATTCACTTCTTCGAGCAGCGACGTTATGTTTTCGGTTTCCACCATACGAGTCTTCTCCTTTTATAGCGGGATCAGCCCGTGTTTCTTGGGCGGACGCAATTCGCGCTTGGTGTGCAGCGCTTCCAGCGCCGACACCAGGTAGCGGCGCGTCTCCGCGGGCTCGATTACGTCGTCCGCCTGACGCCGTGCACCCGCCACATAAGGGTTCGAGAACTTGTCGCGATACTCCTGAATCATTTCCTGCCGTTTCTTCTTCGGGTCCGCGTCCGCCTGAATTTCCTTGCGGAAAACCACGTCCACCGCGCCCTCGGCGCCCATCACCGCTATCTCCGCGCTGGGCCAGGCGATCAGACGGTCCGCGCCCAGATCCTTGCCGCACATGGCCAGATACGCACCGCCGTAGGCCTTCCGCAGCACCACCGTCAGCTTCGGCACGGTGGCGGCGGAGTACGCGAACAGCATCTTCGCGCCGTGCCGGATAATTCCACCGTACTCCTGTTGCACGCCCGGAAGAAAGCCTGGAACGTCCACCAGCGTGATCAGCGGGATGTTGAATGCGTTACAGAAGCGCACGAAGCGCGCCACCTTGTCCGACGCGTTGATGTCCAGCGCCCCGGCCATCACCGCCGGCTGGCTGGCCACGATGCCTACCGAACGCCCGGCGATCCGCGCGAATACGATCACCACATTAGCTGCCCAATATGGCTGCACTTCCAGAAAATCGCCGTAATCCACCAGTCTGGAGATGATGGAGCGCATGTCGTAGGCCTGCTTGCCGTCGTCGGGCAGAATGTGATTCAGCTCTTCGTCCCGGCCCTCTTCCAGTTCGTAGGGCAGCCGCGGCGGGTCTTCCATATTGTTCGAAGGCAGGTAACTGAGCAGCTTCTTGCAGATCTCCAGCGCGTGCTCGTCGTTTTCGGCGACGAAATGCACCACACCGGATTGATTCATCTGTGCCCCGGGACCGCCCAACTGGTCCGCCGTCACCACTTCACCGGTCACCTGTTTGATCACGCCCGGGCCGGTGATGAACATTTGCGCTTGTTTGGTCTGGATGATGAAATCCGTCAGCGCGGGGCTGTAGGCCGCGCCGCCCGCGCACGGGCCGCAGATCAGTGAAATCTGCGGGACCGCGCCGCTGAGCATGGTGTTGTGATAGAAAACGCGCCCGTAGCCGGCCAGGCTGTCGATGCCTTCCTGCACGCGGGCCCCGCCCGAGTCATTAATAAGAATAAAAGGCGACCCGGTCTTAAGAGAACTCTTCATCATCTCGACGATCTTGTCGGAATGGATCTCGCCGGCCGATCCTCCGGCAACCGTAAAATCCTGGCTGCCCAGGTGCACCAGCCGGCCGTCGATATTGGCGCAGCCGGTGACTACGCCCTCGGCGGCCAGTTCCTGTTTGTCCATGCCGAAGTTCGTTTGGCGATGCCGCGCGAAAAGGCCGATCTCCTGAAACGTGCCCGCATCCACCAGCTTCGCCACGCGCTCCCGCGCCGTCAGCTTGCCTTGTGTGCGCTGCTTTTCGAGGCGTTCTTCTCCACCGCCCCCTTCCAGGCGCTGGCGCGTCTTCCGCAGCAGCTCTATTTTTTCTTCCATCTTCGATACTGTAACGTTTGGCATGAATTTCGGTCTCCTGCTTACTCGCCGGGCGCGACGGTCACCTTGTGCGAGTGGCCATTCACGGTTACCGCGTAGATGATGGGGCCGGAAAGCTGGCCGGGGTGCGCCACGGCGGGCCTGTCCGCCGGAGCGGCCGGCTTCGCTTGCGGGGCGGGTGCTTCCTTGCTCGGGTTCTTCGGACCCTCGTGGCGCGTCTTGAAGAACTTCGGCGCCACCTGCGGGAACATCGCGTAGGTCAGCACGTCCTCGTCGCTGCCGTTCGCTCCTTCCAGATTCAACGCCTCGCCGCGGAGTTTGTCGAACTCGGCGGGAATCAGGTCGGCCGGCCGGCAGGTGATCACCGGCTTCTTCGTTTTCTCGGCCGCGATCTGCTGAACTTTCTCATCCTTAGGGCCGAGCGTCGCGCCGTAGTAGCCCAGCATCAGGTCCGCGTACTCGCCGCTCATGGCCTTCCACTCCCCCATCAGCACGTTGAACACGGCCTGGGTGCCCACAATCTGGCTGGTGGGCGTAACCAGCGGCGGAAACCCGGCAGCCTTGCGCGCCACCGGCACTTCCAGCAGCACTTCCTGCACCTTATCGCCCGCCCCCTGCTGCTTCAGCTGGCTCTCCATGTTGGAGAGCATGCCCCCCGGAATCTGGCTCTTGAAAATGTCCGTCTCCGCGCCCTGGAAGTCCGTCAGGTACTTCTTATAGTTGTTGCGGATCTTGCGGAAATGCTCGTTCACGCGATGGATCCGCTCCATGTCCACCCGCGTGGTGAACCCGGTACCCTCCAGCATCTCCACCAGGCTTTCGGTGGGGTTGTGGCCCGGCCCCAAGCTCATGGAACTGACCGCGGTATCCACCATGTCGGCGCCCGCCTCAATGCCCTTCATCAGGCTCACCAGCGTCACGCCCGTGGTTGCGTGCGTGTGGATGTGCACGCGCACCTCTTTCCCGCACTGTTCCTTGATGCCCTTCACCAGCTCGTACGCCGGTTGCGGCTTGAGCAGCGCCGCCATGTCCTTGATGCAGATTGAGTCACACCCCATCTCCATGAGCTGTTCGGCCAGGTCGATGAACGCCCCGATGGTATGCACCGGACTGATGGAGTAGCAGATGCAACCCTGCGCATGTTTGCCGGTCTTCTTTACTGCGTTGATCGCCGTGCGCAGATTGCGGGGATCGTTCAAGGCATCGAAAATGCGAAAGACATCCATGCCATTGGCGGCGGCCTTCTCCACGAAGTGCTCGACGACGTCGTCGCCGTAATGCCGGTACCCCAGGATGTTCTGGCCGCGCAACAGCATCTGCAGCGGCGTCTTCGGCATCAACTTCTTGAAGGTGCGCAGCCGCTCCCAGGGATCCTCATTCAGAAACCGGATGCAGGAATCGAAGGTCGCGCCACCCCAGCATTCCATGGACCAGTAGCCGGCGTTGTCCAGATCCTCGCAGACCGGAACCATGTCTTCCATGGCCATCCTTGTCGCCATCAGGCTCTGGTGCGCGTCGCGGAGGACGAGTTCGGTGATTTCAATCAAACGGGGCATTTTCGTTCCGAACTGACTGGTGCAATCCCTCTGCCTTTCTCGGCGAGGGGCAGGCACCTCCTAAATCACTGAAACGTAAGTAATAACCCCTGCTTCTCCGAATCCCGGCTCCCTTCTCGGGGGCATATGCCTTCCGATTCTGGGGCATTTCGCCCAGACCGCATCGTCGGCCCGTCCTGTTCTCAGCAGCCGAAGCGCGCGAGATCCCCCAATCTCCCCGCGGTCTCCGGTGCTGCTACAATTGGTGCACCGAAATATTTTCCGGACTACGTCCGTCCGGACAACCGTCCGGCCCCGTGGCTGCCGGACCACCAGGCTCTAATGGACCTCGACCAGCTCCATACTTTCCTTGAGATCGTTCGCCTGAAGAGTTTCTCGAAAGCGGCCCAGACCTGCTATCGAACCCAGCCGGCGATCAGCGCCCAGGTACGTCAACTCGAGCAGGAACTAAACAGCACGCTGTTTGAGCGCCTCGGCACGCGCATCTCCCTGACCACCGCCGGAAGAATCTTCGCCGACTACGCCGAACAGATTCTGGACTTGCGCCGCCGCGCCCAGGACAGCATCAACGAACTGGAGCGGGTGCCCCGGGGCGAACTGGTGATTGCCGCCAACGAGGCCACCTGCATCTACGTGCTGCCCACCGTCTTCTCCGAATACACCCGCGAGTTCCCCAACGTCCAGCTCCTGGTGGACCGCTCCTACGGCTCGCGCGTAGTCCAGGCGGTGCTGGACAATCTGGCCGATTTCGGCATCACCCAGTTGCCCGTCGAGGAAAAGAAGCTGCAGGTGGTGAAGATCCACACCGACGAGATCAAGCTGCTGACCACGGCCGGAGATCCGCTGGCGTCGCGAGAAGGCGTGGGTTGCCGCGAGCTGATTGCAAAACCGCTCCTGCTGCCGAAATCGGGCATCACCCGTACCCGCCTCAACGCCTGGTTCGAGCCGGTGGAAGGCGAAATTCACGTCTCCATGGAACTCGATTCCACGGAGATGATCAAGCGCTTCGTCATGGCCGGCCTCGGATACTCGTTCCTTGCCGCGTCGCACTGCCGGGAAGAGGTGGAAAGCGGACGGCTGGGCGTGGCCTCGCTGTTACCCGACCCCATGATTCGCCACCTCGGCCTGATCTACCGCAAGGATAAGGCACTTTCGAAGGCGGCGCTGGGCTTCATTCAGGTTATATTGGAGCATGCAGGGGATGCCGCCGCCCGGAATCACCTGCGGCCCCAGTTAGCGGTACCCTGAGGAAGCGCCACATGCCTCGCCAGACCATTCGGAGTTCGACCATTTTCATCGCCGTGGGCGACGAGACGCGCGTATACCGGTCCGTCGACGAAATCCCCGCGCCGCTGCGCCAGAAGCTGGAGCAGACGACGAACGGCCTGAATTCGGCCACCATTTTGATCGCCGACCGCCGCGGGCGCGAGGAGATCGTCCGCGCCATCCGTGGCCTGCCCTCCGGCGTGCGCTCCCGCCTGGCCGCTACCCTGCAGGCGCGCAACGGCTCGCGAAACCGCTGGCGGTTCGACTGGCGCGTGCTGTTGCGGCACTGGGCCGAGATTCTGCTGCCCGGCGTGATCGGCGTTTCGGTCTGGCTGCTCCTCAGCATGAAATAGCTCTACGTTCAATCCCCCATAAAGCCCCAGCCCGTCCTGACCGATCAAACAGGCGAAGCTCATAATGTTACAGGCGCCCGCGGAGACAACCCGGTTGAACCTTGCCGCCCTGCCTGGACGGGCCGACGCCGAACGGGCGCTCGACGCCGCTCTCGGCTCGGGCAATCCGGGCTGGCTGGCCACGGTGGTGGCTGACCGGGTTCACCTGATTTACGAGCGATTCGGCTACGCCCCCGGGGACGCGGTGCTCGAGGACGTCGCCGGTTACCTTAGCGCTCTCCCGGAGTCTGCCCGAGTCTATCGCTGGACCGCCACGTCATTCATCGTCCTCGCCGCCCGCAGGCCGGTGATCGTATTGCCGGCGTCCATCGAGGCCACCTGCACGATGCTGCCTCTGGCCAGCGTCCAATCTTCCGGCGAACTGATCGCCCGCCTGGATCATGACGTGGCCCTGCGCGTCGCGGCGGCCCGAGCGGCCCGTCTTCGCGCACGGCGGTAAAACCGAACCAGCGCGACGAAACCGATCGCCCAGATGGCCAGCGCGATTCCCCCAACCGGCCAGCCCACGTGAATGGCCGCAAAGGGGACGGCCGCCGCGATTCCCAGCGCCAGCCACGCCAGCAGCAGAATGGGCAAAGGAGCGCGCTGCCACAAATTCTCCCAACGTCCGGGCGCCCGCATAACGACGGCGCTGGTCACCTCCACCGGGACCCACACGGGCACCCCCGCCGGAGTCCACCCGCACTGCTCCATCACCACTTCGGCCAGGTCCCCGGCGGTCACCAGGCTGGCATGCCGGCCCGTTTCGAACAATTGAACGGCCACTGAGAGCAGGGTTTGCAGATCCGCCTGGTCCGCCTCGGGCAATTTGGCGCCGTCGGAGGCGAGTGCCTGATGGGCGCCGGCCAGCTTCTGTTCGGCGTCAGCCTGGGCGGCGGCCGCGAGTTCCCGCAGGAGCTGTTCCACCTCCGAGCGAATCGTATCGAGCTCTGATTCGTCGGCCAGAGTATCGGCCCGCTCGGGGTCCATGGCCACCAGTTCCCGCAGGCGTTCCAGCGCGCGCACGAAATCCAGCTGCTCGGCCGCCGAAACAGCCGCGCGCATCAGCTCGGCGATGACTTCAGGACTTTGGATGGGCCGGCGCTGGTCGATGCCGGCAATCAGATCGGCGATCTTTCCCGTGGCTAGAAACGACGCGACGGAATCGCCGGCCGGCTTGGCGGCGGTTTCCGGATTCGATGCCGCGCGAACGTGCCCGGGATGACCGGCCGGCTGGACCGGGTCCGGGGACGCAGCCCCCGCGCCGCCGCCCACCCCGCCGACGTTCATCATTCATTTAATTCTATTCGGGTTTAATTCTATTCGCTGTGCGGGTTGTCCGGTCACCCTGAAACCGCGGCTGGCCGCAGGCCGTCCAGTAAAATCGGAGAAGGATGAGATTTCTGTTGTTCGCTCTTGCTCTGGCCGCGACACTGATTGGCGCAACTCCGCTCCAGCAGGCCCGCGACCAGCAGGATCGCGCCACGCTGGAGCGCCTGGCCGCGGCCGCCGCCGCTGCCGCAAAAGCCCGGCCGCGGGACGCCGATGCCCAATATCAACTTGCCCTGTCGCACTCGTACCTCGCCGAGGTAGCCATTGAAGTGCACGACAAACCGCGCGCCTTCGCTTCCGCCGAATCCGGCATTGACGCCGCCGAGCGCGCGGTGGACCTGAAACCCAACTCGTCCGAGTACAACCGCATTCTCGGCACGCTCTGCGGACAAGCGGTGTCGAGCGCGGGGCTGGCCGGCCTCCGCCATGGCAAGTGCGCGCTCGATTCCATCGACAAGGCCGTTCAGCTCGACCCCAAATCATCCGACGCCCACCTCAGCCACGGCGTGGGCATGTACTACCTGCCGGAGGCGTTCGGCGGCGGAATCAATGTGGCGATTCAGGATTTCAGGAAAGCCATCGCGCTTAACCCCAATTCGGCGGAAGCCTGGCTGTGGCTGGGAATCGCCCTGCGCAAGTCCAACCAGCCCGCGGAGGCGCGCAAGGCATTCGAGAAATCAATCGAGCTCAACCCAAACCGGCTGTGGGCCAAACAGCAACTGGACAAAACACCGTAACTGCGCCGCTTTCTGAACCGCGACGGTGACGGAGCGGAGGCGGGTTCCAGCGGCCATGGACGCGGGGTGCGTCAACGTGCGCCGCGTGATACTATTCGCGGATGGGTGATTCCGCTTGTGTGCCCGATTCTGTTGCGGCCATCCCGGCCACCACGGTCGCGCCCCGGCATTCCGCTCTTGTCCGCGTCACCCACTGGATCACCGCCCTGTGCTTTTTCGCCCTGCTCGTCAGCGGATTTGAAATCGTCGTCTCTCACCCGCGCTTTTATTGGGGCGAAACCGGCAATGTGTGGACGACACCCTTATTTCAACTGCCCATTCCTTCCTCAAGGTCAACCGTGCCCACCGGCTACGGATACGTGCTGCCGGACCAGAACGGCTGGAGCCGGTATCTGCACTTCGAAGCCGCCTGGGTGGTGGTGCTCACCGGCTTACTGTATGTCATCTCCATCGTGCTGACCGGACACTTGCGAAAAAACCTGCTCCCGGACCGTGCCGATCTTTCGTGGCGGAATTTACCGGCCGCAATCGCTCACCACTTACGCTTCGCGCGGCCGGGCGAGGCGGAAGCCAGGTCGTACAACGTGCTCCAGCGGCTCACCTACCTCTTCGTCATTTTCGTTCTCTTCCCGCTGGTAATCTGGACGGGTCTGGCCATGTCCCCCGCCTTTGTTTCCGCGGCTCCGGCCGCTGTCACCACGCTGGGCGGCCAGCAATCCGCGCGCACCATTCATTTCTTCGTCTCGCTGTTTCTTCTGCTGTTCCTGCTGGTCCACGTGGTGATGGTTTGCATTGCCGGATTCAGAAGCCGCATGCGCGCGATGATCACGGGCCGCGCCGGCGCCCATATGGAGCGCACATGAACGATCTCTCACGACGCAAACTGATCACCACCGGTCTCGCAGCCACGGCGGGCGTAACGGGCCTGGGTGTGGCCGCGCGCCTCGCGCAGACCTATGGGCTGGTGCCTCCCGATCATGGGGGAATCTACGGCCTCGGCGAAACGCTCACCTACGCCTCCCAGCGGCTGCTGACGAGGCACTCGTTGGCCCGCGAGTTCTCTCCGGGGCAGATTTCGAAGCCTCCGGTCGCGAACGCAATCGCGCCCCCAAATGAAGCGTTCAAACGCCTGCAGGCCGGCGGATTCGCCGACTGGCGGCTCTTCGTAGGTGGCATGGTGGCCCGGCCCGCCTCGTTCTCGCTGGCCCAGCTGAAGAGCTACCCGTCTCGCAGCCAGATCACGCAACTGGCCTGTGAAGAGGGCTGGTCGTACATAGCCGAGTGGACCGGCGTGCCTCTCTCCCACGTGCTGGACATCGTTGGAGTGCACCCGCATGCCCGATACGTTGTGTACTTCTCCATCGAGCCCGACTGGTGGGAAAGCATCGATATGGCCGACGCTTCGCATCCGCAGACCTTTCTCGCCTATGGGATGAACGGAGGCGAGCTTCCAGTGGGCAACGGCGGACCTCTGCGCATGCGGCTCCCCCGCCAGCTCGGTTACAAGAGCGTGAAATTCATCACCCGTCTGACCGTCACCGACAGCCTGAAAGGGTTCGGCAGGGGCCTGGGCTCCGCATCTCCGGAAGCGGGCTATGCCTGGTACGCCGGCATCTGACAGGCTCCCGGCGCGCGCGTCAGGATCACTGTTGGCGACCTTCCTGAAGGTCGCCGGCGGTGCTGTATTTCCAGTCCTCCGGATGCGGCGGCGGCTTGAATTCATCGGTGCTGAAGATCCGCGGATCTTCATCGTCCGGACCGGCCACCTTCAGAACCAGTGCAACCATAAAGCGCGGACCTTGAAAGTAGGGAATGCGGATGCGATGAATCCCGCCGCTCAGGCTGACCCGCCGTTGCTCGGTTACCGGCGGATGCTGGCCGTCGTTGTCGATTACTTCCCGATCGTCAATGTATAGTTTTGCGCCATCGTCTGAGGTCAGGGCGAACTCGTAGACGCCGGGCTTCTGAATCCAGAAACGGCCGGTGTATTGAATGGCGAACCACTCGAACCGGTCGGTGACGCCAGGAAACCCTTGCGAAAAAGCACGCGAGGGAACATCCAGCGAGGTGGTGTAGATGGTCCCCACCGGCTTCAGCTTCGCGAAGTTCGGGAGCCGCTTCGAGTTCTTCCTGATGTAATAGATTTCCCCGCGCAGCCCCGAAGGGATCACCACGGTTGTTCCGAACGTGGCGACGGGAGTCTCCTGAGCCAGACCGGACGCGGCCAGCAGCATTACCACGCTAAGACAGACGGACATGCGGCTTTCCTATCGTACATACGAAGGGAGGACGCCGGAGAGTGCAGAGAAGATTGCTTATTCCACGCGGATGGCAGTCATCGGGTCGAGCCTGGAAGCCCACCAGGCGGGTATCCGCGCAGGCGAGCGTCGCGACGGCGAACAGCCTTGCGGATACAGCCGTGAACACCAAGGATCCAGAGCCTGCGTGCCGTGCAGCATGGAACGAATCAGGCCCGCCGCTCCTGCGCTGCCCGCCAGACCGAATCCGAGGCCAAACAGGGCGGGGCGCAAGCCGTCCAGCAACACTTTGCGCAATCGGGCTCCCGCGTCGAGGGACGCCCAGCGCGGAGGGTGGAGGACGCTCGCGTCCTAAGCGTGACTGGGGGCGGCGAGAAGGGGAACGCCAGGAACGATCCTACGCGTTTGCTGGTACACTCGGGGTGATGGCAGACGAATCTCCCGCTACGAAACAGGATATCCAGGAGCTGAAGACTGCGCTCGAAAAGACCGAAACGCGGCTTCTTGCGGAATTCTGGAAGTGGGCGCGCGTCAACGACATCAAGGTTCGTTCCGTCAGTAGCCACGGCGTCGATCTTGATGCGCGGCTCGGTCTTGTGGAAGAACGGGTTTCCGAGCTGGAGCGGCGGCGCCCGACCTCGTAACCTGGACTCTACGCCACTACTTCGACGCCCATGCTGCGCGCGGTGCCCTTCACCGAGCGAACCGCGGCGCTGACATCGAAGCAGTTCAGATCCGGCATTTTGATCTTGGCGATCTCTTCCACCTGCTGCTGGGTGATGCGGCCCACTTTGGTCTTATTCGGCTCGGCGGAACCCTTGGCAATGCTGACCGCGCGCTTGATCAACACCGGCACCGGCGGAGTCTTGGTGATGAACGTGAAGGAGCGGTCCGAGAAAATGGTGATCACCACCGGGATGATCAGCCCTTCCTGGTCCTTGCCGCTGGTCTTCGCGTTGAAGGCCTTGCAGAACTCCATAATGTTGACGCCCTGCGGGCCGAGCGCGGTGCCCACGGGCGGCGCCGGAGTCGCCTTGCCCGCCGGAATCTGAAGCTTTACTTGTCCTGTAACTTTCTTGGCCATTCGAGAAACCTTAAGATATCTTTTCTACCTGCGTGAATTCTAGTTCCACCGGGGTGGAGCGTCCGAAGATGGTCACCATCACGCGCAACGTGTCGCGGTCGCTGTTGATTTCGTCCACCTTGCCGGAGAAGCTCGCGAACGGGCCGTCCACAATGCGCACGGTCTCGTTCTTTTCGAAAGTCTGTTTGGGTCGCGGCCGGTCGGCGGAAGTGGCCTGCCGGTAAAGAATGGAATTGACCTCGTCCGCGGTCAGCGGCACGGGATTGTTCCCGCCGCCCACAAAACCGGTCACCCGCGGCGTATTCTTCACTTCGTGCCAGAGCTGATCGTCCATGGCCATTTCCACCAGCACGTAGCCGGGGTACAGGAGCCGCTTGCTGATCACCTTTTTGCCGTTGCGCATCTCCACCACTTCCTCGGTGGGGATGAGAACGTTGCCGATCTTGTCCGCGAAGCCGAACGCCTGAGCGCGGCTGCGCAGCGACTCCGCCACTTTCTGTTCGAAACCGGAATAGGTGTGGATGATGTACCACTGCTTGTTGGATTCAACCGGCGCCGGCTCGGCGGAAGCTTCCGCCTCGGTCGCGTCTGCCACGGGCGCCACGGCTTCGACCGTTTCCACGGCGTCCGGGGCCGCAGCCTCCGGAGTCTCCGCCGTCCCCGCGTCATCGGCCGGCGGCGCGGTGTGGGCAGTAGCTTCGTCCGGGCTTTCCCGCGGCGCTGCCAGCTCTTCTACGGGTTGGAGGTCTTCTGCCATTGTGATCAGTGCGCGGTGAACGCGTTGAACAACTTCGTGATTCCGCGGCCGACAATGAAATCGACCACGGAGAAATACGCCGCGAACATAAAGACGGAGATGATCACCACTCCCGTGGTGCCCCGAACCTGCTTCCAGCTCGGCCAGGTCACGCGCTTCATCTCCGTTTGAAGATCCTGCACGTAGTCCTTTACCTTCGCCGGCCAGCTCATTATCCCGCGCGCCGCTATTCCGGTCTCTTCGTTTGCCATTGCCCGTGCTATCGCCATGTTGATGTGAATTGAATGGCAGGGGCGGAGGGATTCGAACCCCCACTCGCGGTTTTGGAGACCGCTGGTCTGCCGTTAAACCTACGCCCCTTCCCGATCTATCGCCATCCAACCGGCCCCGGCGCCCGAGCGCACTCCGCTCCCCTCGCCGCCGGCTGGATCACTAACCAGTTTACTTGATTTCCTTGTGAGCCTGGTGCTTGCGGCAGAAGGGACAGTACTTTTTCATCTCCAGACGCTCGGTCGTCGTCTTCTTGTTCTTGGTCTTGTTATAGTTCTTCCGCTTACACTCGGAACACTGAAACGTAATAATTTCGCGTGGCATGTTTATTCCACAATCTCCGTAACCGTACCGGCGCCCACCGTGCGGCCGCCCTCGCGGATCGCGAACCGCAGCCCCTTGTCCATGGCCACCGGCGTAATCAGCTCCACTTCCAGGGTCACATTGTCGCCCGGCATCACCATCTCCATGCCTTCCGGCAACTGCGCCACCCCGGTCACGTCCGTCGTCCGGAAATAGAACTGCGGCCGGTATCCCTTGAAGAACGGCGTGTGCCGCCCTCCCTCTTCCTTGCTCAGCACGTACACCGATCCCAGAAACTTCTTGTGCGGCTTGATCGAACCCGGCTTGGCGATCACCTGCCCGCGCTCCACGTCGTCTTTCTCAATTCCGCGCAGCAGCAGCCCCACGTTGTCCCCGGCCCGCCCTTCGTCCAGCAGCTTCTTGAACATTTCCACGCCCGTCACTACCGTCTTGCGAGTGTCCCGGAAGCCCACAATCTCCATTTCCTCGCCCACCTTCACGATCCCCCGCTCCACGCGCCCGGTCACCACCGTGCCCCGGCCCTGAATCGAAAAGATGTCTTCGATGGGCATCAGAAACGGCTTGTCGATGACGCGCTCCGGCATGGGGACATACTTGTCCACCTGCTCCATCAGCTCGTCCACCGTCTTTTCCCAGTCCGCCTCGCCGTTCAGAGCGCCCAGTGCGCTCACCCGCACCACCGGCAGATCGTCCCCCGGGAACTGATACTTCGACAGCAGCTCCCGTACTTCCAGCTCCACCAGTTCCAGCAGTTCCGGGTCGTCCACCATGTCGACCTTGTTCAGCGCCACCACGATCGACGGCACGCCCACCTGCCGCGCCAGCAGCACGTGTTCCCGCGTCTGCGGCATCGGCCCGTCGGTGGCCGCCACCACCAGAATGGCCCCGTCCATCTGCGCCGCCCCGGTGATCATGTTCTTGATGTAGTCGGCATGCCCCGGGCAATCCACGTGCGCGTAATGCCGGTTGGCCGTTTCGTACTCGATGTGCGCCACCGCGATGGTGATTCCCCGCGCCTTCTCTTCCGGCGCGTTGTCGATGGAATCGAAACTCCGGAACTTCACCTTCGGGTTGTGCTTCCCCAGCACTTTCGTGATCGCCGCCGTCAGCGTCGTCTTCCCGTGATCGATGTGCCCGATCGTCCCGATGTTTACGTGCGGTTTGCTGCGATCGAATTTTTCCTTCGCCATTCTAAACCTGCCTCTGCCTGTCGGAAATGAAACTCTGGAGCCGATGACCAGGATTGAACTGGTGACCTCGTCCTTACCAAGGACGCGCTCTACCAACTGAGCTACATCGGCCCTGTGAACTCTGGTGGACAGGGGAGGATTCGAACCTCCGTAGCTCGCAAGGAGCGGCAGATTTACAGTCTGCTGCCATTAACCACTCGGCCACCTGTCCGAAGCGCAGGCCTGACCCCCAGGAGCATCATTCGTATGGATAACGAGGGATTAACCGGGAGGGCAGTACACCGGCGTGCCGTCTCTCTAATATAGCAGGCGACGGTTTTATTGTAGGGGACCCGGCGGGTGGCGCAAGCGGCCCTGGTCAGACGGTAACTTCAACTTCTTCGCCGCGCGTGGTGGGCAGCGGGATGGCTTCGCCGTGTAACCGCATGCCTTCCAGGTGGAACTCGATCGCCTCGCGGATCAACTGGCGGGTGTCGTCCAGCGTCAGGCCGGCCGCGATGCAACCAGGCAGGTCCGGCACGTGCGCGCTGTAGCCGGTCGCCGTCTGTTCGAACAAGACTGTGTATCTGTTCATTTCAGGCCTGCTTGTTTCAGTATAGACGCTCGCGTTTTGGCGTCGAGATCCAGTGAGGGATGGCCGGCAACGGTAACCGTTCCGGGCTTGGCCGGGTGGTGATACTGCCGGTGGCTTCCGCGTGTTCGTGCCAATTTACAGCCGTCCGCATCAAGAAGCCTGATTACGTCTCTGACCTTCACCCGTGGAGAATGGTGCCCCACGGCCCCCTTTACTCTCGGCGTTTTGGCGACACGTCCGTCCTACTGCTTGTCGTAGATCTCGTGCCGGGGCTTCTGGTCCTGGTCGCCGGTCGGGACGTAGTCGCGTGTCGTGGTTTTCCCATCGGCGGACAGGGTCATCCGCGAGGTATACCCGGAATTACCATCCGGACTCGCGCCTTCCATGACCAGCGCGTCGCCATCCCAATGCGCCTTCACCGTTCCGCCATGGGAATCCGGGACCGGCTTGCCATCGGTGGTAAGGGCCTCGCCCTCATCATAATCCTGCCCGTCGACGGTCGCTTTCGCGGTGAATTTAAAGTCTGGATCCTTATGCTGGATCTGGACAACCACGGCGGTGATCGGAGCCCCGGCCAGATCGGATTTTTCTACATTGAGCTTCCATGTTCCGGAGAAATCCGGCTTGGATGCCGCCGAGAGAGCTACGGCGCCAAGCACCGCGGCCGACAGAAGAAACAGCTTTCGCAGAGCGTTCATGCCTGCCTGATACGACGGGAACGGGCGGTTTGTTCCCGGTTATCTCGCGTACCCACAAACCGCGGCCGGGCCGCGCGAGCGGCTGGAGCTTACCAGTTTCCGCCCCACTTCCAGTTTTCGCCGTGAACGTTCTGTTCCAACGTCCGGCCCGTCTTGTTCTGTGCGACGGCCAGAACCATCTGCCAGTCCTTATTGTCCAGACGAACCACCGATGACCGCGCGTGGCCGTCGCCGTCGTTGAAGTAGATGGTCAGATACCGATCCGTCGCGAACGTCTTCAGCACGTCCCGGCGCGGCAGAAGTTCATGGAAGCTGAACCGGCTGCTGGTGTCGGCCTTCTCTCCCTCATGCAGGACCAGTCTGGTGACGGCGGCATAAGGAATGGTGAATCCGGCGCCATCCGCCGACTCGCATCGGACATTCGTCGATGCGTCGAAGTTGAGCTCGCCGCGCAGCGGTTTGCTGTCGGCGTCACCGACGCAGCTTACGTCCGTGAACTGAGCCGGTTCGTTGAAACTGAATCTGCTGACAACGGCGCCCTGTGCGAACACCTTGGGAACCGCTACGAGAGCGCATGTCAGAGTTGCGAGGGTGAAAAAGGCAAGCCTCATGACTAGTAATTCGGCTTCCCGGGCAACTCATGACATAGGTGTTTTACCTTAGACCGGTGTCGTCGCCGGAATGGCGTTAGACTGGTTGCTCGACGGCCCTCACGGAGCCGCCAGCGTCATGGGATGGGGGAGACAAGAGTTGGCAAGTGGCTCCGCAAAGCGCAAGAGGCAGGCCTCCGGCCCGGGGCGAATCCAGCCGGCGTCCAGCGAAGTGGCGCGGGACATCAACCGGCGGATCATTCTAAACCTCATTCGCATGCGCCACCCCATCTCCCGCGCCGACCTGGCCCGCGTGTCCGGTTTGCAACGGAGTACGGTCTCGCTGATCGTCGAGCAATTGATCGAGGAGCAGTGGGTGGTGGAAGGTCCCACCGGCCGGTTGCCGCGAGGCCGCCGCCCGACGTTCCTTCGCCTGAACGACGAACGGGTCATAATCGGGGTGGATCTTCGCCCCACCCAGATCACCGTGGCCGTCTCTGACGCGAACGGAAAGTTCACGGCGCAGGAAACCATGCCCACCCCCGCCGATCCCCGCCTGGCCATGAGCCGGCTCATCGAGCGCATCCAAACAGTCATCCGCGGCTGCGGCGGAAAGAAGATCGAAGGAATCGGGATCAGCGTGCCCGGCCGGGTGGACGAGGCGTCGAATCGTCTGGCGTTTTCGCCCAATCTCAAATGGTCCGGGCTGGACATGCGCACTCCCATCGCCAGCGCCACCGGACTCAGCGTTGAGCTGGAGAACGCCGCGAACGCCTGTGTGCTGGCGGCGGTCTGGTTCGACCACGTGGAGAGCCGCAACCTTGTAGTGATCACCGTTTCGGAGGGGATCGGCGCGGGCGTATTCCTCAACGGGCGGCTGGTGCGCGGCCAGCATGGGATGGCCGGCGAGTTCGGGCACGTATCCATCGATCCCGAAGGACCCCTTTGCGGTTGCGGCGGCCGCGGGTGCTGGGAAGTGTTCGCCTCCAACAGCGCGGCTTTGCGCTATTACTTCGAGTCCGCCAGGAGCGGCGGCGATCTGACCTTCCTCGATTTGCTGCGGCGCGCCGACCACGGCGATTCTCGCGCCACCCGGGCACTCAACCGGATGGCTCACTACCTGGGACGCGGCATGCGCATGATCGTGGCCGGATTAGCCCCGGAACGAATCGTAATGGTGGGCGACCTCACCCGTTCGTGGAGTCACTTCGGTCCGGTGATCGAAGCGGAAATGCATGCTCAGGCCCTGCCGGGAGGGCACGCGCCGCTGGTGGTGTGCGCGCACGACGACGGCATGGATCGCCTGCGCGGAACAGTGGCACTGGTGCTTCAGAACGACTTCGGCACCAATCGCGAAGTCCCGGCATAGAGATTTCCTTGCACCACTACACGGAGCATTCGATGATTTCCGGGCGACGAAGGTGGGGCAGCCCCTGCCCCACTTCGGCTGCCGCTATCGCTCGCCCAGCGCGTGATTGGTCAGCAACATTTTGCCGCCGCTGCTGGCCACCGTGGTCAGCAAGCCGCTTCCCACGAGTTTTTCCAGACGCGGCCGGGCTGTTTCTTCGGCGGCGATGTACCAGCGCTCGCTCCCGCGCCATAAATCCGCGAATCGCGCGTCGTCTATAAACACGGACGGAGCGCCAGGCGCATAGGACCCGTAGACCAGGTTATTTCTGCGGCCGTTGACCAATAGAGCGGTGCGATTGGTGTAGAAAAAGATCGACGAAAACGTGTAGTAGTGGTGATCCACAATCAGCTTTCCATCGGGCGACCGCAGCAGCGCCTCCGCCAGCGGCCGGGAGGACAGATACGGATCGAACACGACGAGGGCCAGACGGGCCGCGTGGATGAACAACACCATCATTAGCGCGATGGCCAGAAAAACGGGCCGGCCTGCCGCCCGGAGGGTTCCCACGACGCCGATCAGGAACGCGCAGCCCGCTACCATGAGCGGAACACGAAGGTATGCGAAGGCGGGGAGAGTGAGGTCCAGGATATGGTCCAGCGAAAGAGTGTAAGTGCCAGGGCGGGTGTATAGCGCGCTGAAAATGTCGCCAGGCGTGGGATAGTTCCAAACGGCGACGGCCAGGGCGAAGCAGGCAACGGCGGCAGCGGCGGCGATCACGGTGAGCACTCGGGTGCCCCGGCGAATCCAGGCCCCGCCGGCCGCGATGGCCGAGCCGAGCAGCAGCGCGAGGGCCGGATAGCAGGGCATCGAATAGTATTCCTGGGTTGTCGAAAACGTGAAGAAGACCAGGATGAAGCCGGCCCAGCAGAGCGCCAACAGCCGGGTTTGTCCGGCGCGGTCCACGGGCCGGAAGGACAATGTGAAGACGGCCGGAAAATACACGCTCCAGGGAAACAGCCAGATCAGATGGAACAGCCAGAACCACACGCGCGGCACGGTGTTGTAATCCCGCGGATAACGGATGTTCAGGAAACGAAGAAGCTGCTCGTTGACGAAGAAGAACCAGAGGAACCCGTGATACTCGCCAGGCGCGCTGCGCATGGTCAGAGCGAACAGCGGCGGATTCCGGATGGCCGCCAGAACGTGCCAGGGAACGGCGATGGCGAGCACGATGAGGATCCCGCTGAGCGGGCGAAGCCGGCGCCACGCCCGCGCCGAAAACAACTGCCCGGTGAGGCCGAGATAAATAAGCCCGGCGGCCACCGGGAACAGCGCTCCCACCAGGCTTTTCAAGAGCAGGCCAAGGCCCAGGCTGACGGCCATGGCCGCCGCCCACGGGCGCGGATGGGCCTCGCTTTCATCCAGAGCGCGTAGAAATCCCCACATGGCCAGCGCCGTGGTGAGGGTGAGCATGACGTCCGGAATTTGAACCCTGGTGAAAAGAAAGAGGCCCACGCAAGTGGCCAGGCACAACCCGGCAAACGCGCCCGCACGCTTCCCGAAAGCCCACGCGCCGAACAGCGCGGTGAGCAGGCAGAGAGCGATGGACGAGAGCGCCACTGGTAAGCGCGCCACCCAGTCGTGAGCGCCCAGAACACTGTAGCAGCCCGCCGTTGCCCAAAAGTTCAGAGGCGCTTTCTCGAGAAAGGCGACGCCATCCAGACGGGGGGTCACCCAATCGCCGGAGGTGAGCATGTTGCGCGCGATCTGCGCATAGGCGGCGTCCACGTCGTCCATCAGCGAAGGAGGGGAGAAGATGCCGCCGAGGAACACCGCGGCGGCGGGGAGCAGAACGGCTAAGTACCAGCCGGAACGGCCACGGAAAGCCGGGAGTCGGCCACGGGTACCGCGCTCGTCTGTATTTTCCATGTCTTCATCCACAGAAACAGGATCAATCCCCACAGATAATAGCCGGATTCGCGCGCCGGGTACGGCGGCCCCACAGATACCCATCCATCCCGCCAGGCTGGAACAGCCCGGGGTGGCTGGCCCGACAAGGTCTTCTCCAGCAGCGAACGCAGAGGACGGCGCAGCCACTCGTGGGCGGGACTGTCGAAGCTGATCTTGAGCCGCCCGGGAGCCCGGTCAGGCCGGCGAGGCGCCACGGCGCTCCGGATGCGGGAGCGGGCACACGCGTGCTGTGGGTAAATCCGGCTACTCCATGCACTTGTAACTTGCTCCGGACACTTGTAATTTGCTCTGGCTTTCGGAGGGCTAACCAACCCGCGCGACGAAGCGAGGCTGCTGGGTTGTCTTTCCCACTCGATCGCGGGAAAAAAACAGGGCCAAGTGCGTTTTGGATGGACCACGAGCCAGAGAGGTTGCGGACAAATCCGCCAACGCCACCGGTTTGCCTCTCGGGGAATCCCGATGGCCGGATAGCATGGCAGCGAACGATCGGGCATGTGATTCACCTGACACAATGGGGTCCAGGCCGGAGAATCTTTGCGCCGGCAGCGTAACCCGATGCGAAGATGGTTCGAATATGAAGGTGCGGGCGTAACATCCGTTGCATCCGCGCGTCCCGTATAGGACAATGCGGGCACCTGGTACCGGTTCTCACTCAGCGCCGGACCGGGGACCAGGTAGTCGACTACGAAAAGAATTGAGGAGATTTGTTCCATGAAAGTTTCGAAGAGTTCTCTGGTACTTACGGCCGCTTTCACGGGTTTGCTTGGCGGCACGATGACGCGTGTGAACGCCATGACCACAACGAACGCGGGTTCGAGCGTGACTTCGTCGCGGGCGGTTGCGGGCCTGCTGGCCGGCTCCGTGGTGCACGACGACACCACAGATAAGCACGCCTGCAAGGGGAAGAACTCCTGCAAGGGCAAGGGCGGCTGCAGCACGGGCGACAACGGTTGCAAAGGTAAGAACTCGTGTAAGGGCAAGGGTGGCTGCGCCACCGACGGCTCCAAAGCCTGACTGGTATCGATAAGCACTCCAAAAGGGGCCGGAGCCGGCTGGTTCCGGCCTCATTTCTCACTGGACATTCATGCCCGCGAACCGATTCAACGGATTCACCGACTACGGCATCGGCATCGGTCTGCGCATCCCCCACTACCAGCACATTTTCGAGCACAAGCCGGTGGTGGACTGGTTTGAGATCATCTCCGAAAACTTCATGGTGGACGGGGGACGTCCGCTGGCGGTGCTCGACCAGATTCTCGAGCAATACCGCGTGGTGCAGCACGGAGTCTCCATGTACTTCGGCTCGGCCGATCCGCTGAACCGGGAACACCTGCGGCGGTTGAAGGCGCTGGTCCGGCGCACGAAGACGCCCTGGCTCACCGATCATCTGTGCTGGGGAAGCGTGGACGGACGATACACGCACGATCTTCTTCCGATGCCCTATACGTTCGAGGCGGCCGAAATCACCGCGCGAAAAATCCGCGAGGCGCGCGATTTTCTGGAGACCCCGATTGCGGTGGAGAACGTGAGCAGCTACGCCGAATTTCACGTCTCCGAAATGACCGAGTGGGAATTCCTGAACGAGGTGGCGGAGCGCGCCGACTGCGGAATCCTGTTGGACGTGAACAATATTTATGTCTCGTCGCGTAACCACGGCTTCGATCCGAGCGAATACGTGAACATGGTGCCCGCCGAGCGCGTCGCTCAGATACACATCGCCGGTCATTCGAAGTTCGAGAAGTACATCCTGGATACGCACGACCATCCAGTGATCGACCCCGTGTGGAAGCTCTACGAACTGGCGGTGCGGCGGGCCGGACCCACGGCGACGCTGCTGGAATGGGACGATCACATTCCTTCGTTCGAGGAGGTTCACGCCGAGGCGCACAAAGCCGAGCGGCACATCCCGGTTTCCGCGGTGGCGGCCCTATGACGTTGCAGGAATTGCAACAACGCATGGGCGCCGCGGTGATGCGCCCGCTGACGGCGGACGACAACACGCGGAACCGGCCGAGGGACGTGGACTTCGTCAAGCCGAACGACCGGTTGACGGCGCTGGAACGGCTGGAAATTTACAACCGGCAGTATTGGTATCGCGTTCTGGATGCGTTCGCGGAAGATTTTCCGGGCCTGCGGGCGATCACCGGGAAACGCGCGTTTGAGCGGTTGTCGCGCGCGTACATCGCCGAATGCCCGTCGCAGTCGTTTACGCTGAGAAATCTGGGGTCGCGGCTGGAGGAGTGGCTGCGGAATCATCCGGAATACGCCGGCCGCGCGCCCGAGCTGGCGCTGGATATGGTGCGCCTTGAATGGGCGCACATTGAAGCCTTCGACAACGGCGCCGCGCGAGTGCTGGGGCCGGAGGATCTGCTGGAACTCGGCCCGGATTTCCGCGCCGGCCTGCAGCCTTACGTGCGCCTGCTGCACCTGCGATACCCGGTGGACAACCTGCGGATCCGCGTGAATGCGGATTCCGAAGCGCACGGCACGGCCAGCAATGCGGTGAGCATGAATCGCGCGGGCGGCAGACGCCGGAACGCGGTCCACGTACAGGCCGAAGAAATCTTTGTCGCCGTGCACCGCGTGGACTTCATGGTGTATTATCGGCGGCTGGCGCGCGAGGAGTTCCTTTTGCTCGAGGCGGTGACGCAGGCGAGGCCGATCGGCGAGGCTATCGAGGCCGCTTTCGCCGGGAGCGACCGGCCCGCGGAGGAAATTTCTCCCCTGCTGGAACGCTGGTTCGCCATATGGGCACAGTTGGGCTGGCTCTGCCGCCCGAACGAAGGAGCGTAAACCGCCGCATGATTGACGTCGTAAGCAAGCTGTACCGGCTGCTGGTTAAGGTGGCATCGGCTTTTCAGCCCGAGCTGCTGCTGGTTGTCCGCCTTTATTGGGGATGGCAGTTTATGCAAACCGGCTGGGGCAAGCTGCAGCACCTGGAGCGGGTGACGCAGTTCTTCACCAGCCTCGGCATTCCCGCTCCGGGGTTGAACGCCGATTTTGTGTCCGGGCTGGAACTGGTGGGCGGCTTTCTGCTGGCGGTGGGTCTGGCGTCGCGGCTGGTGTCTCTGCTGTTCGTGGGCGACATGCTGGTTGCTTACATCACGGCGGACCGCACCGCTTTCCTGGCTTTTCTTTCGGACCCGGACAAATGGACCGGGGCGGCGCCCTGCACGTTTCTCTGCGCGTCCCTGCTGATTCTGATCTTCGGACCGGGCCGGTTCGCGCTGGACACGCTGGTGGACCGGTGGGTTACCAGGCGGCGACCTGGGTGACGTACCGAGGCAGGGCATGGCCCTGCCCCACGCGCACAAGGCGGCAGTGTCTGATCACAGGGCAGATGCACGCGGGTGGCTCGGTTCGGGTATGATGGACCGAGATTCCCACCCTTTATGGACTGGTATTACTCGGACGGTCGGCAACAATTCGGTCCGGTGACGCAGGCCGAATTTGACGCGCTGGTGACATCCGGCAGAATCGCCGCGACCACTTTGGTGTGGCACGCCGGGATGGCCAACTGGGCGCCTTTTGGGACGGTGCAGCCGGCGGCGCCAGTGATCGTGGCGGCGGCAATTCCCGTGGAACTGGCGCCTGTTCCCGAGCAACTCCAGCCCCAACCCCAGGCGCAGGTGCGCTTCTGCAACCAGTGCGGCAAGCCTTTCCCCCCCGGCGACCTGCTGCAGATTGGCAACACCATGGTGTGCGCAACCTGCAAAGACGTCATGATGCAGCGGCTGCGGGAAGGCGCGTTGCCGGGCGGCCTGGCGCATCAGGGACGCGAGTTCGCGGGGTTCTGGATTCGTGTTGTGGCGGTGATTGTTGACGGCATTATTTTGGGCATCGCCGGCGCAATTATCAATATTCCTTTCCAACTGGCCATTGTCGGAATGAGCACGGTGGGCAATCAGGCGGCGGTTCTGGGGGGCACGATAGGCATCTTTGCCATCATGATGCTGATCAACGTGGCCATCGCCATGACGTATGAAGCCTGGTTTCTGGTGCACAAGGGCGGCACGCCGGGCAAGCTGGTGCTCTCCCTGGAAGTGATTCGCGCGGACGGCACGCGCCCCGGATGGGGACTGGCGATTGGGCGCTATTTCGCCAAGCAATTGTCGGCGTGGACGCTGGGGATCGGGTACATCATGGCCGGGGTCGACGACGAGAAGCGCGGTTTGCACGACCGCATTTGCAACACCCGCGTCATCAAGAAGTAAAACCGTGAAGCTGCAATCGCCACTCACATACTGTCACGTGTGTCTGGCCAGCATCGCGTATTCGGCCGACGGCTCCGCGGTGTATTGCCGCTGCGGCGTGAAGGCGCGCGCCCTGATCTATCCGGCGATTTTCCGTTTACGAGCGGGTTCGGCGGGCGAGGCTATTCAGACGGAGGGGGAGTCGGCGTGCTTCGCGCACGAAGACAAGCGCGCGGTGGCCGCGTGCGATTCCTGCGGGCGTTTTGTCTGCGCGCTGTGCCGCATTGAGTGGGGCAGCCGGGTGCTGTGCCCGGTGTGCGTGAACGCCGCGGAGAAGCGAACCGACCTGCTGACGCGCTCGCGGACGCTCTACGACAGCATCGCGCTGACCATCGCGCTGAGTTCCGTGCCGCTGTTCACGGTGAGCCTGATCACGGCGCCCATCGCGGTCTATCTGTCCATCCGGGCGCTGCGCGCGCCACGCAGTCTGGTGCCGCGCACCATGGCGCGGGCGTGGGCCGCCCTGACGGTCTCCCTGCTGGAACTGGGCGGGTGGGGCTGGCTGCTGGTCTACGTGGTGATGATCGCGAGAAGGTGATGGCGAAGGCGGAGACACAGTACCAGCGTCTGCCGGGCAGGAAGAGCGGGTTGCTGCGGCGCGACACCCTGTGGCTGGGGCCGGACCATTTGCTGTACGTGCGTTCTTCGCGCTTCACCGAAGATTACCGGCGATTCTATCTGGCGGACATACAGGCCATTGTGCTCCAGCAGCGGCCCACGCGCAGCCGCGCGATCGTAGACCAGGTGGCGATCGGCGTTTCGCTTGTGGCGATGGCATTGTTGTTTCTCACCGGCCATCCGGTGTGGGGATCGCTGCTGGCCATGGTCGCGGCCCCGTATGCGTGGTTCGCGTTGCGGCGCGAGGACTGCAAGACATGGTTGCAGACGGCGGTGGGCACGGCCGAGTTGCCTTCGCTCTGCCGCATCAAATCCACGACCCGGGCGCTGGCGATCATCGACGAAAAGATTCGCGCCGCGCAGCCGGCGATGCCCGCGCAGGAGTTGCAGGAGGCGGTGGCGACTCCTCCTCCGTTGCCGTTTATGGCGCTGGTCTCTCCGCCGCCGCTGCCGCCTCCACTGCCCGCCGCGGTGGACGCCGCACGCGAGCCATCGCCCCTTTACGTGGCCGGGTTCGTGTACCTGCTGGCATTTGGCGTTCTGAAAATGTACGTGGCGCTTTCGCCGGCGTTCTTCCTGAAGCTGGTGTGGGTCAGCGCGGCCGGCTATTTGTGTTTCCCGGTGCTGGTGCTGATTCCGCTGGTCCGTTATGGGTTGAAAAACATCCGCGGGGCGCGCACCGCGGCGGTGCTGACCTCGATGGTGGTCACCGGCAGCCTGGGCACCTACGCGATCAGTTGGGCAACCTCGCGCGGCACCAGAAAAATGCAGACGGCTGAAGTGCAGAAGATTTACGAAACGCTCGAAAACGCGATGCCGTTGCAAGTGGGTCTGGCGGCGGTGGTGCTGGGTCTGGCGATCTGGGGCCTGCTGGTGTTTCTGATGTCCTCCGCGCCTTCCGCAAGGCGGCCGGGCAACCCGCTTACGCTGTTCGGCCCGGAGAATTCATGACGGAATTCGGCCAGCAGCGCTGTTTCGTACATCCTTCGCGGGAAGCGGTTTCATTGTGTCTTGAGTGCCGGCATGCGTTCTGCCGCGAGTGCGTGGTGGATCACGACGGACGGCTGTTGTGCGCGGCCTGTCTCGCCCGGCTCCGCGCGCCGGCGGCCCGGGGTGGACGGGCGCTCAGGAAACTGCTGTCGACGATGGCCACCGCGCTGACCATTCTGCTGTGCTGGATACTGTTCTATATGTTCGGGCGCATGCTGATGATGGCCGAGTCGGCGCACCACAGCTTCGACGAAAACGAACAGGTGCAGCAGTGAGGACCGCCGCTCAGCCTCCCAATCCGATTGCGTTGCTGGATTCCGCTTTCGACCTGTTGCGCGCCGCGTCGGCGCCGGCGTGGCTGGTGTGGGCGGCGGGGAGCCTGCCTTTTGGCCTGGCTGCGATCGGCTTCGTCAGCGAAATGACCAGCAGCGCGAATGCCGCCGAACTGCTCCCGGCGCATGCGTTTGCTCTGGCGCTTTTGTTTCTGTGGATGACGGCGAGCCAGGCGTTGTTTTCGCGGCGGTTGTGGCCGGTGCTCACTCACGCAACGCCGACGCGATCCCGTCCCGCGCTGGCCACGCAGACGCTCATCGGCAGCACGGCGCTGTTGATGCTGCCGCTCAGCGCCCTGAGCATCCTTGGATTGCCGTGGGCGGCGACGTTCTACTACAGCGCTTCGGCTTACCCGGGCTCGACTGAGGACGCCGACGGGGGCATTTTCCGCTATGCTTCGCGGCAGGCTTCGACGTGGGCGTTCTCCAGCGTGCTGGATCTTGCCGTGACCTCGCTGCTGGGCGTGGTGGTGTTCGTGAACGTGCTGGTTTTACTGATCGCGGGGCCGATGATCTTCCGGATGATTACCGGCGAGGAAACCGTGTTCACTACGAACTCGAACGGCCTGTTCACCAGCACGCTGTTCGCCGCCGCGGTGGTGATAACGTGGCTGGCCATGGACCCGGTGCTGCGCGCCCTGTACGTGATCCGCTGCTTTCGCGTGGACGCCATCCGCACGGGTGTGGATTTGAAGGCCAGTCTGGCGCGGTTCACCCGGGTGGCCATGGTGGCGGTGTTGCTGGTTCTCTGTGGGGCCAGCCTGGACGCAGCTAATGGCCCCGGCGGGCGGGTTGCAAACCCGCCGCAGGTTGGAAGCCTGCCCCACGTTGATCCACAGAAGCTGGATCGCAGCATTCGCGAGGTGACGCGGCGGCCGGAGTTTCTTTGGCAGGAACCGAGGGAGGCGGAAAACGCGCCGTCCACGAACGCCTTCATCCGATTCACGCAGGACGCGATTCGTTTCATCGGCGACACCGTTCGCAACGCCTTGGAGTGGATTGGCGGGGTGATTCGCGCGATTCTCCGCTGGCTGATGGGGGAACAGCGGGACGTGTCGCCGGAGGGACCGGGCGGGCGCGATGTGCCCTTTGCGGCCCCCGCCCTGTATGTCCTGATGGCCGTGGTGGCCGGTGGGGTGATCGCGCTGCTGATGCGCCTGCGCATTCAACGGCGGCGAAAAGCGGAGGCTGTGCCGGTGACGGCGGGGGCGGACGCGGTGGACCTGGCGAGCGAGGATGTTTCACCGGATCAGGCGCCGGAGGACGCGTGGCTGGCCATGGCGGCTCGCCTGCTGGAGGCGGGAGACCTGCGCCTGGCCACGCGCGCGCTCTACCTGGCGGTGCTGGCCAGCCTGGGGGACAGCGGACTGATCACCATTAACCGGGCGCGGTCGAATCTCGATTACCAGCGCGAGCTGGCCCGCCGGGCGCGGGGCAACGCCGGGCTGCTGGAGACGTTTCGCGGACTGGTTGCGGTATTTGAGCGAACCTGGTATGGCGAGCATCCAATGTCCCGCGACGCCTTCGACCGCTTTCGTGCCGGCGCGCTGGAAATGAGGGCTCGTGGACAGGCCTGATGCGGGCGGGGCTAAACGCCCCAGACAGGGCATGGCCCTGCCCCACATCGCCATCGTGGTGTTGGCGGTGGTCTTTGTGGGCGGCGTTTATGGGCTGTTCCGGTTGCGTTTTGACGCCGCCGACGCTTATCCCGCGTACTCCACGTTCCGCGCCGATCCGCTGGGCGCTGAAGCGCTCTATGAAAGCCTGGCGCTGCAGCCGGGCCTCACGGTCACCCGCAGCATGCGGCCTTTGACTCGCCTGAGCGGGCACGATACGACGCTGTTTCTTATGGGCATCGACGAATGGTTTGCGCAGTCTACCCTGAATGTGGAGATGGCGCCCGACCTCGAGCGGTTCGCGCGCGGCGGCGGGCGGGTGGTGATCGCATTCGTGCCGCGGAGGCCGCGCCTGGAGACCGAGGTGGAGGTGGAGCAGGGACTGCGCGGCGATCAGAAGACCGTGGAAAAGAAGCACGCGCCGACGCTTTTCGAGACGCTTGGCGTCACCCTGGCCACCGAAACCGAGAAACACCGGGAAGAAAACGAAAGCGGCGATCTGCCACGCTATACCGCGCTGTGGTTCGACAAGCTGGCGCCCCAATGGAGCGTGCAGAGGAACTACGGCAATCACCCGGTGTGGATTGAGCGGCCATGGATGGGCGGGTCCGTGGCGCTGGTGGCGGATTCCTGGATGCTCAGCAATGAAGCGCTGGCGCATGAGCCGGACGCGGCGGCGCTGGCGCGGCTGGCCGGAACGAACCACAACATGGTCTTCGATGAAAATCACCTGGGCCTCGACGAGGGCGGCAGCGTCGCCGGTCTGTTGCGCCGGTACCATATGCAGGGGCTGATCGCGGCGCTGCTGGTGCTGGCCGGCTTATACGTATGGAAAAGCTCTTCGCCGTTACTGCCGCGCGCGGTGACGGGCGGCGCCGAAGCGGCCGGGCTTCGAGGTTTCTCGTCGGCATCCGGTCTGGTCACATTGCTGGAGCGCAGTATCGCTCAGCCGAAATTGCTGGATGTGTGCATCGGCGAGTATCGAGGAACCGCGGGCCGGGGGCTGGCGGAAGAAGCGCGCACGAAACTGGAAGAGACCATGCGCCAGAGCGCGCACGCCGCGGATCCGGTACGCGGCTATGAAACCATCCGGCAGGCACTCGAGGAGATCAGGCATCCATGGAAGAAGACTTCGAGAAATTAAAGACGGTGCTGGAACGGACGCGCACCGAGGTCCGCAAAGTGGTCATCGGGCAGGAGCAGGCCATCGATTTCGCCCTGGTTTGCATCTTTACCGCCCATCACGCGCTGGTGGAAGGCGTTCCCGGGGTGGCCAAGACGCTGCTGACGCGAACGCTGGCTCACGTGCTGGGCGGGAATTTCACGCGGGTGCAGTTTACTCCCGATTTAATGCCCACGGATATTACCGGGACCAACGTCTTTAACCTGCAGCGGGGCGAGTTTTCTTTGGTGCGCGGCCCAATTTTTACTACATTTCTGCTGGCGGACGAAATCAATCGCGCGCCCGCGCGCACGCAGGCCGCGCTGCTGGAAGCCATGCAGGAACGGACGGTGACCATCGACCGCGAATCGTATCCGCTGCCGCCCGCTTTCACGGTGTTCGCCACGCAGAACCCGATCGAGTACGAAGGAACCTATCCGCTTCCCGAGGCGCAGAAGGATCGCTTCATGCTGAAGATCCCGATGCCGCTGCCGGAGCGCGACGAAGAGGCCGAACTGGGGCGGCGCATGCTGGCGGGCGACGCGCCGGAAGATACGCTGGCGCACGGCGGCGTGCAACCGGTGTTGCAGGGGGACGAACTGGCCACGGTGCGGCACGCGCTGGCGAAGGTGACGTTCCGCGAAGAACTGGCGGCGTACGCGGTGGACGTGGTCCGGCGCACGCGCACGCACGAGGCGATCCTTTCCGGAGCCGGACCGCGCGGCACGCAATCGCTGCTGATGGCCAGCCGGGCGCACGCCGCGATTCACGGCCGCGATTTCGTGACGCCGGATGACATTCGCGCGCTGGCCGTTCCCGTTCTGGCGCATCGCCAGGTGCTGCGGCCGGAGTTCGAACTGGAAGGCCTCACCACGACGGAAGTGCTGGGACAGATTCTGGCGGAGATTCCGGTTCCCCGATGATTACGCCGCGCACACGCCTGCTCGTAGCTTTCGGACTCATCGTGGTTCCCGCGGCGGCGCTGGCCTCGGCACCCTCGGCGGCACAGGCGGCGTGGTTGTTCATCGGCTCGTTTGTAGTTCTGGCCGCGGTGGACGCGGTGCTGGGCAACCGCAACCTCGACGGCATCGCTTTGAGCATGCCCGAGGTGGTGCGCTTCGTGCGGCGGCGGAAGGGGGTTATCCCGGTAACCGTCCGCAACGACGGGGCCGGAATCTCTCGCCTGCACGCAGGAATCGTTCTCAGCGAGACGCTGGGCTGCGACGCGGACGACTTCAACGTGGATTTGCCGGCGCGGGGCGAAACGGTGACGGCTCTGCTTGCGGCGCATCCACAAACGCGCGGGACGTTTACGGTTGGCGCGGCCGCGCTGGAAGCGGCTTCTCCGCTGGGGCTGTGGAGCGCCCGGCGGCGCGTGGCGGTGCATTCGGAGATTCGCGTGTATCCGGATCTGGGCGCCGACCAGAGTTTGATTGCGCCACTGCTGAACCGGCGGAACCCGGGGCTGCACGTGCAACGGCAGGCCGGCCGGGGGCGCGAATTCGAAAAGCTGCGCGAGTACGTTCCGGGCGACGCGCTGAATGAGATCCACTGGAAGGCGACGGCGCGACGCGGACATCCCATCACGCGCCAATATCGGGTGGAGCGCACCCAGGAAATCTACGCCGTGCTGGATTGTTCGCGGCTGACCGGGCGCGAGGCCGGCCCGGGGGAAACGGTTCTGGAGCGTTTCATCACCGCCGCGTTGGTGCTCTCACTGGCGTGCCGCCAGCAAAGCGATTTGTTCGGGCTGGTCACTTTCAGCGACACGGTGCACTCTTTTGTACGCGCGGGCGGGACGCACGCTCACTATGACGCCTGCCGCAACGCGCTGCTGAATCTGACGCCGCGGCTGGTTGCTCCGGACTTCGCCGAACTGGCGGCTACGCTGGACACGCGGCTGCGCCGCAGAGCCATGCTGGTGTTTCTGACCGAGCTTGACGACCCGGTGCTGTCCGAGGACTTTCTGAAAGTGGCGGCCACGCTCTCCCGGCGGCATTTGGTTGCGGTGGCATCGGTGCGCGCGGAGCAGAATGAGGCCTTATTCGAATTGCCCGCCGGTTCGATCCCGGAAGTGTACGAACGCCTGGGAGGGCACCTGGCGTGGCGACGCCTGTTCGAGTTGTCCGCCAGCCTGCGCTCGCGAGGGGTGCGCATGTTCACGGCGCATCCGGCGAAACTGTCGCTGGAGCTTACCCGGTTTTATCTGAACACCAAGCAGCGGCAGGCGATATGATTATCGACCTGGATCGCTTCTTCGCGCGGAACCGGCCAACCTGGCAGGAACTGGAGAAGCTGCTGGATGGTCTGGAGAGCAGTACGCGGCCGGGTTACGCCGAGGCGCGGCGGCTGCATTATTTGTACGAGCGCACATCCGCGGATCTGGCGCGGCTGAGCACATTCGCCGCGGAATCCGAAGCGGGAGCGTACCTCAGCGGCCTGGTGGGCCGCGCTTACGCGGAAATCTACGAGACGCGGCGGCGCAATGCGCGATTTTCGCCGGGCCGCTGGTTTTTCGGCGAGTTTCCGCGAACCTTCCGCAGGCACTCCGGCGCGTTTGCTCTGGCTGTGGCGCTGACGATAGGCGGGAGCGCGTTCGGCGCGTTCGCGCTGGCCATCGATGCCGATGCGAAGCAGGTGCTGATGCCCTTTGCCGGCCTCGAGGGCGACCCTGGCGAGCGCGTGCGCAAGGAGGAGGCGGGGCCAAACCAGAACCTGCGCGGGCACCGGTCCACGTTTTCGGCCGAACTGATGACGCACAACATCCGCGTGGCCTTTTTCACGCTGGCGCTGGGGATTACGTGGGGCGTGGGTTCCGTCCTGATGCTGTTCTACAACGGCGTGATTCTGGGCGCGGTGGCGTTCGACTATGTGCGCGCGGGCTACACGACGTTCCTGCTGGGGTGGCTGATGCCGCACGGCGTGATCGAAATCCCGGCCATTCTGGTGGCCGGGCAGGCGTCCTTCGTGCTGGCCGGAGCGCTGGTGGGACGGGGTGACCGCAGACCGCGCCGGGAGCGTTTGCGCGAGTCCACGCCGGCGGTGGTGACGCTGGCCGGCGGCGCGGCGGTGATGCTGGTGTGGGCGGGCTTCGTGGAGAGCTTCATATCGCAATATCACCAGCCGGTGCTGCCTTACGCGGCGAAGATCGCCTTCGGCACGGTGGAACTGCTGCTGCTGGCGGCGTTTCTGGGATTCAGCGGAAGGAAGGACGAGGCGCAGTGACCGGCCGGCGGCTGACCGTGCGCACGCCGGAGGGAATCGTGTTTTCCTGGCCGCTGGCCGGACCGGTATCGCGGATGCTGGCGCTGCTCATCGACCTTTGCTGCATCGGGGTGGCTTTCACGTTCCTGCAGCAGTTGATCCGGGTGCTTCAGGTGGTGAGCGCCGACTGGGCCACGGGAATCGAAGTGCTGCTCTACTTCGCGCTGCAGATCGGATATGGGATTGCTTTCGAGTGGCTGTGGCGCGGGCAGACCATCGGCAAGCGCGTGCTGCGCATTCGCGTGATGGACGGCGAGGGGCTTCGTCTCACGCCGGGCCAGGTGATCCTGAGGAATCTGCTGCGCGCGGTGGACAGCCTGCCGGTTTTTTATGCGGTGGGCGGCGTAGCCTGCGCGGTGACCCGGCACACGCAGCGGCTGGGGGACCTGGCGGCGAACACCGTGGTGATCCGTCACCAGGAGGCGGCCACGCCGGAGTTGAGCGAGGCTTTGCGGATCCGCTATAACTCGCTACGGCAATGGCCGCACCTGTGCGCGCGGTTGCGGCAGCGCTCGACGCCGGAGGAGGCGGGCACGGCGCTGGAGGCCATTCTGCGGCGCGAGGAACTCGGGGCGGAACCACGGCTGGAGCTGTTCGACGACCTTGCCCGCTATTTTCAGACCAAGGTGGAGTTTCCGGCGGAGGCGCTGGACGGGTTGAGCAGCGAGCAGTACATTCGGGACGTGGTGCAGGTTTTGTTCGAGAGCGGACCGCGGGGCAGGAACTGACAGAGGCAGGGCATGGCCCTGCCCCACAGGTGCAGGCTCAACTGCATGAACCTTGAACTGCCTATGGTGTGCTGGATGTACCCCAGGCTCGGGACGTGGTGCAGGTTTTGTTCGAGAGCGGATCGCGGGGCAGGAACTGACAGGGGCAGGGCGTTTGGCCCTGCCCCAAATGACAGGTTAGAACGTCAGATGCAAGCCCAACTGCATGAACCTTGAACTGCCGATGGTGTGCTGGATGTAGCCCAGACTGCCCTCCGGCGGGCTCAGAACCGGTCCCGCGTAATCGCTGAAGAAGTAAACGTCGTTGTTCGGCGTATCGAAGTCGGGGTGGTTGAAGATATTGAACGCATCGGCTTCGAAGCGCAGGTGGAAGCGTTCATTGATGGTGAATTGGCGAGCCAGGCTCATATCGAAGCGAACCTGGAAAGGACCTCGGAACGTGTTCCTGCCGGTGTACCCGAACAGGGATTCGTAAATGTCGCATCCGGTGGCGTCGCACGCCGGAACTCCATAGGTGCCGGGCGCCACGAACTCCGGCGAAAAGTCGGCTTGATTCAATACAGGTTTGCCAGCATTGATCCCGGTAGTACCTTGCAGTTGGGCCTGTCCGTTGCTCACGCCAGGCAACAGCGGAACGATGGGGTTGCCGATTTCGTCGTTGCTGCCGTCGTACAGGCTGGCTACTGATCCGGTGTAGTCGTAGACGCTGTATGGCTGGCCGCTTTGCGCCACGGTTTGTCCGGCGATGGTCCAGTCACTGAGCAGCGCGGTCAGCGCTTTGTTCTCCCGGAAGGCCGGAACCGTGTAGCCGTAATTCACCAGCAAAACGTGCGTCTGGTCGAAATCGGCCGAGGCGTAGTTGTCTCTGGGCGTCACGGGATTGTTGCCCGTAACGAAGAGTCCGAGGCCGCTCTGCTCGTCGAGTGCGTGCGACCACGTGTAGGACGCGGTCAACTGCAGTCCCATCGACAGGCGCTTGCGCACCTGAAACTGCAGAGCATCGTAGTTGGAGATGCCCTCGGCCTCATACAGGACCGAATTGAAGGAATAACCGATGTACGGCACCCTTACCGCGACGTTTCCCGAGTAGTCCGGCCCCGGACACAACGGTTCGGTGTCCAGCGCTCCCGAGTTGCAGCCGCTAAGCGGGCTCACGCCGCCGTAGGAGGAGGTCTGGCCGTTCACAGGGTTCTGAGCGGTGGCAATCTGCCCCTGGTTAAAGGGGACGGGAAGCACCTCATGCGTGCCGTGGTTGCCGTTATAACCAACGGTGAAAAGCCAGCTATTGGAGGCCTGATACTGGATGTCAAAGCTCCAGTTCTGGGTGTAGGGCAGCTTGTTGTTGATGTCGTAGCCGCCGAAAAGGAAGGGGCCGAAAAGGTTGCCCGCCGGGGGTTCCCCGTCCGCGGTCTGGGCGAGATCAGGCAGGGTAGCCAGAAATGCAGCGGCGCTGCCGGGGGGCGGCGCTGGCGGACTGGTGCCGAAGGGATTGGAAAGAGGAGCGTTCTTCTTGGCGGCGGTGGCCGCAACAAACGGCGGCGCCAACGTCACGCCGAACGGACCGTTGAAACCCGAACCGGCGCTCGGCGACAAGTAGCTGAACAGCTCGCCGCGATCATAGTAGATGCCATATCCGGCACGGATGGTGAGTTTGGACATAGGCGTCCAGGCAATACCGAGGCGCGGCGCGAACCCCCACTGGTTCTGCTGCATAAGCGAGTTGCTGGCCCCCGGGGTACCGAACACCGGGTTGTTCCCGGCGATTTCGAGACCCGAGTTGGTGATGGTGTCGCTTGCCAGGTCGAACGAGTACATCGCGGGGTTGAACGCGGTGAGGAGGCCGTGCTTCTCCGACAACGGTCCGTCGTCGTCCCAGCGCAGGCCGAAGGTGACGGTCAGGTTGCTGCGAACTTTGTAGTTATCGTTGATGTACGCCCCCAGGGTATTGGACCGGTAGCCGCGGTCCGCCACACCCGAGAACTCATCCCCGGCATGCACAGTTCCTTCCACAAAAGTGAGGAAAGTCGAGAAGTCGAGGGTATCCGTGTTGGTGTTGTTGTTGACGATGTTGAGTTGCGTGGGGTCCCATTGAACGCCGGCGCTGATGGTGTGCCGCCCTTTCACCCAATTCAGCGAGGATGCGTATTCCCATTGATTCTGGTACATGCCGGCATTGCCAAAGCTGGTGCTGGGACCGAACTCAAGGCCGGTGCCGAGAGTAGGATCGTCTTCGGAAATATCGAACTGAGGGAACGCCGCAGCCGCTCCACCAAGCAAACCGATGCCCAGCGAGCCGGCGGCGAAGTCCGACTGGTTCTGCGCATACGCGTGCATCCGGGTGAAGCCGGCATGCACCTGCCAGGTGAGATCCGGGGACAGGATGAGGGTATTGGCTATGGAACCCACCTGGCTGCCGGCCAGGAGCTGTTGCGAAAAACCGAGCAGGGAGCCGACCGCGCCAAACGGACTCGTGGTGGGATTGTTCTGAACGTAATACTTCGCGGTCAAACGATCCTTGTCGCTCACGGCATAGTCCACGTCAGCGATCCCCTGGTCGACGTTGGACGTCGCGTTAGGCCCCTGGACTACGGCATCGTAACCAAGTTGCGTTGCCAGGGCCGAATTGGTGATTTGCGCGCTCGGGATGAGAAATTGGCCGTTGGGCAGCGTGGCCTGCAACATGTTCAGGGCCGGTTGACTGATCTGGCTTACGTTGAGCGTCTTGCCGTAGGAGGTCTGGATGGTGTTGAGGATGCCCTGCGTGGTACGGTCGTCGGTCAGCGCCAGAGGGACGGTCACGTCCTTTTGGGACTCCGAAGCGTCCGCGATGCGCACTCCCTGGTAGGAGAGAAAGTAGAAAAGCTTGTCTTTCTTGATGGGTCCGCCAAACGTGGCGCCGAACTGGTTCCGGTTGAGAAAGGGATTCTTGGTGGTAATGGCGGGCGACGCGTTATAGAAGAACGGCGCGGCGTTCATGTCGCTGTTCTGGAACTGCTCCCAGGCGGAGCCGTGAATTTCGTTAGTGCCCGATTTTGTGAGCACGCTGATGTGCGCGCCGCTGTTATTGCCCTGCGTCGCGTCGTACATCGAGGAGTTTACGGCGATTTCCTGGATCGCGTCGGTTGGGGGCGTGGGCAGGGACTGGCCGATGGCTCCATACACTGAGGTGCTGGTTTGAATGGTGCCCCCGCCGGCGAAATTCTCGCCCGTGTTCAGGACGAAGCGGTTCTCGCCCACCTGGCTGGTGGAGTTTCCGTTAAACAGGTTGTTGGTGCTGACGCCGTTCAGCGAGAAGCTGTTGCTGGTGTCGCGATTGCCATTGGCGAAAATGGCCTGATTCCCGAGACCAGCGTTGGCGCCGGCGCCGCCCAGGAAATCGGCGTGAACGCCCGGGCTCAGAATCGCCAGTTGCGTGAAGCTGCCCGTTCCCAGCGGCGTTTCCTCGATGGTGAGATGGTCAACCACGTAGCCATTCGTGGTATCCGTCTCGTTCATCAGCGGCGTGGCGGTCACCTCCACCGTGGTGCTGACCGAGCCCACTTTCAGGCTGACATCGACAGTGGTTGTACGATCGCTGTTCACCAGAACTTCGGTGTGCGTCTCTGTTTGGAAGCCATCTTTGGTGATGGTCAGCTTATAAATTCCAGCGGGAACCTGCGAAACCGAGTACGAGCCGTTCGACTGCGTGTGCGCGGCTACCTCGAGGTTTGTCGCGGCGTTCAACGCTTTTACCGTGGCATCGGGCACGGCGGCGCCGGTAGCGTCGGTGACGGTTCCCGTGATGACGCCCAGAGTCTGTTGCGCCTGTAATGGCTGCCAGTGCGCGAGACCAAGAAACAGCAGGCAGCAAATAACGCGTCCAGCGTATAGCTTTAGCGATCTCAAAGGACTTCCCTCCCTGGTGAATACAGAATGTGTCAAACTGCGTAACCGCCCGCGTCCAGCGCACCCCTGGTATGGGGATACCGCTGGCTGCTGCTGGCGAGAAAGTCTGCGAATAACCTCAACCCCCGTCAGGCGACGATAGACGATTATAAACTCGGTCCGGGCCACCCTGGGGAGTTTTAACCAACAATTCACAAATAGGGTCTATCAAGAGAACTGATGAGCCAGCAAGATGTTTAGAATGAGTTACATGAGAGGTAGTTTCGGCTGCCAGGAGGCGGCCTGGCAATCCGCTGGAAACACTGCGATGTAAAAAGCCCGGACCTTGTGGCCCGGCTTCGCGGAATGCTGGCCGCTCCGTCACCGTCGCGGTTCGGAACGGCACGCCTGCCAGGAGGCGGCTTGGCAATCCGCTGGAAACACTGCGATGTGAAAGGCCCGGACCTTGCGGCCCGGGCTTCGCGGAATGCTGGCCGCTCCGTCACCGTCGCGGTTCGGAACGGCACGCCTGCCAGGAGGCGGCCTGGCAATCCGCTGGAAACACTGCGATGTAAAAAGCCCGGACCTTGTGGCCCGGCTTCGCGGGATGCTGGCCGCTCCGTCACCGTCGCGGTTCGGAACGGCACGCTTATGCGGTGCGGTTGGCCGCGCTGGCGACGCCCTTCGTGATCGCCGCCTGGGCGGCGGCCAGAAGCGCGATGGGCACCCTGTACGGGGAGCAGGACACGTAGTTCATGCCGATGCGGTAGCAGAACTCCACCGAACTGGGTTCGCCGCCATGCTCGCCACAGATGCCGATTTCGAGGTGCGGATTGGTCTGCCGGCCTTTCTCGACGGCCCACTTCACCAGCAGGCCCACGCCTTCCTGATCGAGCACGCCAAACGGGTCGGCCTTGAAGATCTTCTTCTCCTGATACTCCTTGGAGAACTTCGTGTAGTCGTCGCGGGAGAGTCCCATGGTGGTCTGGGTCAGGTCGTTGGTGCCGAAGCTGAAGAAATCGGCTTCGCGAGCCACCTGATCCGCCAGCAGCGCCGCGCGGGGGATCTCAATCATGGTGCCGATCAGGTACTTCTGGCCTTTCAAGCCGGCCTTCGCGAGCACATCATCGGCGATCTTCTTCACGATGGCTTTCTGGTTTTCCAGCTCCTGCACGCCGCCGATGAGCGGGATCATGACTTCCGGGATGACCTTCTTGCCCTTCTTCGCCACCGCCACCACGGCCTCGAAGATCGCGCGGGCCTGCATTTCGGTGATCTCCGGGTAGGTGATGCCCAGGCGGCAGCCGCGATGGCCGAGCATGGGGTTCATCTCATGCAGATCTTCCACGCGCTTCAGCAGATCGGGCAGCACGGTTTTCAGGTTCTTGACTTCCGCGCCAAAGTTCTTGTAGCGCGCCACCATCTCGCGCTTCGCGGCGATATCGGCGTGGGGGAGTTTGGCGATATCCACCATCAGCTCTTCGCGCTTGGGCACGAATTCGTGCAGCGGCGGGTCGAGCGTGCGGATGACCACGGGCAGCCCGTCCATGGCTTCGAAGAGCCCCTGGAAATCCTTGCGCTGCATGGGCAGCAGTTTCGCCAGAGCTTTGCGGCGGTCCTTCTCGGTTTCGGAGAGAATCATAGCCTGCACGTGGGGCAGACGGTCTTCCGCGAAGAACATGTGCTCGGTGCGGCAGAGGCCGATGCCTTCCGCGCCGAAGGAACGGGCGGCTTTCGCGTCGCGGGGGATGTCGGCATTCGCGCGCACGCCGAAACTGCCGCGGAAGACGTTGGCCATCTTCATGAACTTCGCGAACACGGGCGAGTTGGGGTCGGGTTCTCTGGTGAGCGCCTGGCCGAGATAGACCTCGCCGGTAGCGCCGTTCATGGAGACCCAGTCGCCCTGTTTGATGGTGACGGTTTTGTCGCCGCTCTTCACCGTGGCCGAAGCCGCGCGCTCGTTAATGGCGATGGCGCCGCAACCTACCACGCAGGGACGGCCCATTCCGCGCGCCACCACGGCCGCGTGCGAGCTCTTGCCGCCCACCGCTGTGACAATGCCCTTCGCGGCGTCCATGCCGTGAATGTCGTCGGGGGTGGTTTCCTTGCGGATAAGAATCACGGGGCCTTTCGGGGCCATCTCCACGGCGGCTTCCGCGGTGAAGGCCAGGCGGCCAACGGCGGCGCCCGGAGACGCATCGATACCCGTGGCCAGCTTTGTCAGCGCTTTCAGACTGGCCGAATCGAACACCGGGTGCAGCAATTGATCGAGCTGCGAAGGAGCAACGCGCATGACCGCCGTTTTCTCATCGATGAGCCCTTCCTCCACCATGTTGACCGCGACCCTCACCGCCGCCGGACCGGTGCGCTTGCCGTTGCGGGTTTGCAGCATGTACAGCTTGCCTTCCTGCACGGTGAATTCGAAATCCTGCATGTCCTTGTAGTGCTTTTCGAGCATGGCGGTGATTTCACGAAGCTGGTTGTAGACGCCGGCGTTCCACGCTTTCAGCTCGCTGATGGGCTGGGGGGTGCGGATGCCGGCGACGACATCTTCGCCCTGCGCGTTCACCAGAAACTCGCCGTAGAATACCTTTTCGCCGGAGCCGGGGTCACGCGTGAAGCCGACGCCGGTGCAGCAGGAATCGCCCATATTGCCAAACACCATGGCCTGGACGTTGCAGGCGGTGCCGAGGCGGTCTTCGATCTTCTCCATCTTGCGGTAGTAGGAAGCCTTCGGCGCCCACCAGGAATTGAAGACAGCGTTGCGGGAGAGCAGGAGCTGTTCGCGCGTGTCCTGCGGGAACTCGCGTTTGATGGCCTTCTGGACGATCTTTTTGTACTCGCCGATGATGGCCTTCAGGTCGTCGGCGGTGAGATCGGTATCGAGCTTCGCCTTGATCTTGTGCTTGCGCGCATCGAAGGCTTCGTCGAAGAGTTCCATGTTAATGCCCAGCGCCACCTCGCCGAACATCTGGATGAAGCGGCGATAGCAATCGTAGGCGAAGCGCGGGTTGCCGGTCTTCTGGAGCAGGCCTTCGGTGGTGGCGTCATTGAGGCCGAGGTTGAGGATGGTGTTCATCATGCCGGGCATGGAGAACTTCGCGCCGGAGCGAACGCTGAGCAGCAGCGGGTCCGCGGCGTCGCCGAGCTTCTTGCCGGTCAGTTTTTCCACCTTTTCCAACGCCACCCAGATCTGCTCATCCACTTCCTTCGGAACGGTGTGTTTGTTATCGAAGAAGAGATTGCAGACATCGGTGATGATGGTGAAGCCGGGGGGCACCGGGACGCCGGCGCGGCTCATCTCCGCGAGGCCCGATCCTTTGCCGCCGAGGGCGTCTTTCATGGTTCCGTCGCCTTCCGCCGTGCCGCCGCCGAATGTATAAACGTATTTGGGCATAAGTTCGTGGTTTCCTGTGTGATTGGTTTAGCTGTTGGACGGCACGATCTCCGAAAAATCGGCGATAGCCGAAAACTCCGTACGGAGGTTACACAACAATGTTAGCCGATTGCGCCGGATGCGCTCATCCGGCGCGTTCACCAGCACTTTGTCGAAGAAACGATCCACCGCGGGCCGCAGTGTGGCAATCGCCTCGAGGGCGGCTGTGTATTGACGATGATTCTTGAGATTTGCAACCCGTGGCGAAAGCTCCAGCTTCATCTCATAAAGCTCTGACTCCGGCCCGGACTCTACTAAACCTCCGTCGACGTGCAAGTTTGCTGGGTTGGTGAAACCTGCCTGCCGCAAGATGTTAGAGATTCGCTTGAAACTGGCTGCGAGCGGCTCGAAATCCTGGGTCGGACGAACTTGGCGCAGGGCCTCGAGGCGCGCCGCGACATCCGGCAGATAGTCCGCCCCCGAGGCGAGAACAGCGTTGACCTCATCGTATGGGTAACCCCGCACTTCGCGGAAGTAGTAGCGGATCCGATCAAGGAGGAATTCTTGAAGTTCGGCTGTTTCGGACAACTTGCGCCAGATGCCACCCTCGACAAGAATGCGAATAACGCCCTGCGCGGCGCGGCGCAGCGCGAAGGGATCCTTCGATCCGCTGGGCATCAGGCCCACGCGGAAGCATTCGCGCAGGGTGTCCAGCTTGTCGGCCAGTGCGAGGACGCGGGCTTCGTCCGCGGAAGGAATCGAATCTTCCATGCTGAGCGGTTTGTAGTGCTCGTAGATGGCGCGCGAAACCGGTTCGGGTTCGCCCTGCTCTTTCGCGTAGAGCCCGCCGACAATGCCCTGCAGATCGGTAAATTCCTTCACCATATCGGTGGTGAGGTCGCACTTGGCCAGCAGCGCCGCTCGCTGGGCATGCTCGTTGCCCCCGAGTTCCTTCACCAGAGCGACGACGCGGTGAGTTTTCTCGAGATACGAACCGACCCTGGCCTGGAAGGTGACGTTAGCGAGGTCTTCTACTCGCTCGGTCAGCTTTTTCTTTTGATCCACTTCCCAGAAGAAGCGGGCATCGTTGAAGCGCGCGCGCAGGACGCGCTCGTTGCCGTGCCGCACCAGGCCGTCCGGATCGGCGTTGGTGTTCATCACCGCGATGAAGTGCGGGGCGAGATCGCCGGTGGCGGCGTTCTCCACGGAGAAGTATTTCTGGTGATGCCGCATGACCGTGGTGAGCACCTCGCGGGGCAAGCGGAGGTACTGCTCTTCGAACGTGCCGACGATCGGCGTGGGGAATTCGGTGATGTAGACGAGGGTGTGGAGGAGGTCGGGATCGGGCTTTACTCGCAGGCTCTTGCCGGCGACGAGGTCCTCGATTTCGCGCTCGATTTTCGCGCGGCGATCATCGGCGGAGAGGATCACGCCGGCGGAGCCGAGCAGCCGGTGCCCCTGGCTTTCGCGTCCGCTGCTCACGCCGGCGATCTCGAAGGGCACTATATCGTCGCCCAGCAGCGCCACCAGCCAGCGGATGGGGCGAATCCAGCGGGGGCCGGTTTTCGCGGTCCAGTACATGGTTTTTGGCCAGGGGATGCCGAGGATCAGGCCGGGAAGCGCCTGGCTGAGCAGAGCGGCGGTGTTGCGGCCGGGCACGGCGCGGATGAACTTCCAGTATTCGCCTTTGGGGGTGGTTTCGGTTTGAAGCTGCTCGATGGCGGCGCCGGTTTTTTTCGCGAAGCCGCGGACTGCGCCTTCACCGGCTGACTTCGGCGGACCCATTAGCACTTCGGTTGTGTCTTCCTGGCGGGGGCGCAGTCCTTCGGCGCGCAGCACCAGGCGGCGGGGCGTCGCGTCGGCATGCGCTACTTTGCCGCTGATCTGGCTGGAGTCCAGCCAGCTCTGGAAGGCGTCCTGAAGATGATTGAGGGCGGGAACGATCATCCAGTCGGGGATTTCTTCCGAGCCGATTTCGAGGTAGAACGGGAGACTCATTCGGTCACCTTCGCCCGCGGCCGATTTTCGAGCGGATCGAGGCGGGTTGAAAACCCGCGGAACAAAGGAGCAGGAAGGCAGGGCATGGCCCTGCCCCACAAGGAAGCAGGAAAGCAGGCAGGGCATGGCCCTGCCCCATGTCGCAGGCTGCTACTGTTGTGCGGAACAACAGAGCTAACGTCAGGCGGCATTGCTCGCCTCCGCTTGTTCGGCCACTCCCACCGCCAGTTTGCGCACGCGGCCAATGATGCCCACCCGCTCCGTGACGCTAATCGCCCCGCGCGAATCCAGCAGATTGAACAGGTGTGAGCACTTCAGCGTCTGGTCATACGCGGGAAGAGGCAGGCCTCCGATCTTCAAGAGGCGATGCCCTTCCGCTTCGTGGAGCTCGAACAACTTCCACAGCGTGGGCACGTCGGCTATCTCGAAGTTGTAGACCGAGAACTGCCGCTCGTCGTCGAAGCGCACCTGGCGATAGGTGAACCCGGGGGCCCACTCGATGTCGTAGACGCTGTCGACGTTTTGCAGGAAGGCCACCAGGCGCTCGAGGCCGTAGGTGAGCTCGGCCGGCACGAGGTCGAGATCGATGCCGCCGCACTGCTGGAAATAAGTGAACTGGGTGATCTCCATGCCGTCCAGCATCACTTGCCAGCCGATGCCCCAGGCGCCCAGCGTGGGAGCTTCCCAGTTGTCTTCTTCGAACTTGATGTCGTGTTTGGCGAGGTCGATGCCCAGAGCTTTCAGACTGCCCAGATACTGATCCATGACGTCGGCCGGCGACGGCTTCAGGATCACCTGCAACTGCTGGTGCTTATACAGGCGGTTGGGGTTTTCGCCATAGCGGCCGTCGGCGGGACGGCGGCTGGGTTGCACGTAGGCGACGCGGTACGGGCGCGGGCCGAGGACGCGCAGGAAGGTCTCGGGGGCCATGGTGCCCGCGCCAACTTCCAGATCGTACGGCTCCTGGATGATGCAGCCGCGCTCGGCCCAATAGGATTTCAATCGCAGGACGGCGTCCTGGTAACAGAGCCTCATAGGGTTTCCAGCAACGGGGCCGACAGGAACCTGCGCTCCACGTGTTCCTCCATGGTGCGCGTCAGGAAGCGGCGCAGGTCGGCGGCGGTTTCCCTGGACCACTCGCGCGGCGTAAGCTTCGAGATCGGCGTCACCAGCATCTCCCGGGCAATTTCCATCGATTCGGCCGCGGCGCTTAACTCCGGAAGCAAGCCGGCCAGCCGGACCATCCACAAGTTAAAGTAACCGACCGCGGACCACACATTGCCGCCCGTGCGCAGGAATTCGAGCACCGCCAGCAGCAGGCGAAACTGCCGCTCATTGACTTCACCGGGGGGAAGCATCTGGTCGGAAACTTCCGCGAAGAAATCGAGCGCCACACTCGTTTCGTAATTGGATGCCAGCATGAACCACGACTGCAGTAGTTCGCAGGAGTCCAAGCTGACCAGTTCCCGCGTTTCCCTCTGATACCACGAGAGGGACACCCACGAGAGGCGCTCCAAACCCGCGCCGAAATTACTTTTCGGCCGACGTGCCCGCCGCGCCACCCCGCGCAGCTTGCCCTGATCGCGGGAGAAGAAGCTGACGATGAGATCCGCTTCGCGGAACGGCCAGCAGCGCAGAACGATGGCTTCGCTGGTTCGCAGGGGCATTCATGACGGCTTAAGTTTCAGGGTAACACGCGGCGCCAGCCGCGTTCGTGATAAGCCGTGACAACGCGGCTCGCCGCCGCGTGTCCTTCATTGATTGCGGGCAAATACGACGGCGACGGGGTCGCTGTAGACCTTGGTCCAGCCGGCCAGATGGGGCATGAAGCGGGCTGCGGGGGAGGCCACGGGGAGCAGGCAGAAACCGATGCGGTAGTCGTCCAGAAGGCGCGCCGGGTCGGCGTCGAGCGACACCCAGTCGCGATATTGGGCCAGCACGCCCGCCCAGTCGTAGACGTCGCCGCGGCCGTCGACAAATACCTTCTGCTCGGGGAGCGCCCAGATGAGGTAGCCTCCCCACACGTAGTCGTTCAGCATGGGACCCCGCAGTCCGGACTGCCGGATGAACCGTACCGCGGCTACCGGGTTGTGCGAATCGATGCTCGCCTGGATTTTCTGCGCGCTCGGGAAGGCCGCATAGCAGCCGAGGGCGGCCAGCAGCATCAGGAAGGCATTGGCCGGAAGATAATCGACGCGGGGTTTGGCGGGAGATATAAGGCCGGCCACGATTCTACAGACGATCGGCGCGCAAATGATGCCGAAGACGAAGACCATGCGGGTATGCCGGATGGCCAGGAACGAGACCGGAATGAGGACCATGAGCTCAAACGCGGTGGCTCTGGCTTTTCCGGTGAGACCGGCGACGAGAAGAGCCGACAGGACCACGAACAGGCCTATTCCGCGAATATCCTGCGTGGTGAGAGGAAGCCACTCCTGCACAAACGTCATGGAGGTGTGCTCATGCAGGAAGGGATCCAGAGGATAGGCGAGCAGCTTGAAGCCTACCGGATTGATGACGAGCGCGGCGGCGGATGAAACGAGTACGCCCGCCAGCAGGCGAACGCCGGGACCGCGGCGGGCCTTCCACGCGCAGAGCGAGGCCGCACATAATATGCCGAGGCCGAGCATGTAGGAACCGTGGCAGTTTACCCAGAGGGCGAACAGCGGCGGGAGGCACCACAACAGGCGCGGCCGGCCCGACCAGGCTCGCTCCAGCAGCAGCAGTTCGATAACGAGCAGCGCAAAGCCGACCAGCTGGGGCCGGATGGAGAATCCGATGGTCCCGAAGAAGAAGGCCAGAAAACCGCCCAGGGCGGCGACGGTCGGGTTGCCGCAATAGCGGCGGCACAGCACGTAGACCATGACGACGATGCCGCTGGAGAGCAAACATAACCAGAGTTGCAATGCCTCGAAGCCTCCGGCGCGCCAGACCGTATACAGGAAAAGCTGGGACAGCCACTCATGGGCGATCCACGGCTTGCCGTACACCGTGAACGACCAGTGGTCGGCGTTGGGAACAGCGTGCGTTTGCCAGACCTCCTGCCCGAGCTTGAGATGCCACCAGATGTCGGGATCGTTGAAGCGCATCGCGCAAAAGCAGAAGGTGAGGCATACCAGCAGGCTGGCCAGGACCATGGGAAGTCCGAGGACTTCGCGCAGGGCGGAAACGCGCGGTGGGCTGGCAGCTACGGCGGTGGCCATCTACATCGGAAGATTCGACAAGTCGGCGGGAGAACTGTAGCGGCCTCTGATGCTACAATTCGGCGTGCGCACACCCCTCAAGTTACGGAACGGCGTCCCGCTGCTGGCGCCTCGGTCTGGAGCGCGGAAGCCTGACTTGAAACTGGTAAATCAACTTCGCGACGAGTCCTGAGCGCCGGTCCAGCACTTCATCGCCGCGAGGGAATCGCGCGCGAATCGCTTCTGCAACGCCCGAGTGAACGGCCGGCCGAGTCTCGCCAGCGCATGGCGCGGCTTTGAGTACGCGGCGATCTCGTACCAGACCGAATCGTCTCTGGGATCGCGCAGGACGCGGAACCGCTCCTCGCCGGTCTCGGCGTGTTCGCGGGCTGTGCCGTATGCGAACCCGAACTGATCCGCTTCGTCGATCACGTAAACGATTCGGTCGACATTCACCGACCAGAAGCCGAGGTGCGCAACTACAACCGCCACCTGCTCTCCCTCACGAATTTGAGGCTCGAACGGGAAAATGTGAAGCCATGAAAAGCCGAACATGCGCCAGCTGCGCAGGGCTTCCCTTGCCGCAACGAAGCACGAATCTCCGAATCCAAGCTGGACGCGATGGACGTCTGCATTCCAGCCCGGTGGACAAGTTTCCCGGGTTAAGCCGGCATTGCTGTACGACAAGGGACGCTCGGCGGCGCGATGGAGCGCCGCTCGCACTTGCGCCTCGTCGGGCCGCCGGATGGTAAACAGGGCGCTATCCCTCGATCGGCGCGGGCGACGGCAGGCGCTCCCAGAAATCGCCCATCAAGAGCAGCGTGGCTATGATGTCCTCGAAATGGGGCAGGCTCTTCGTGCCGGGAACGCTGGCCACGCGCCAGTCCGGGAACACTTCGGGTCCGGGCATGGCGTCTTCGTCCGCGAGCATCAGGACGGGCACCTTCAACGCGCGGTAGAATTCGTGCACTTCGCGGGTGGAGAGGTGTCCGCTGAGGTAATGCAGCGGCGCGAAGCGCGCGCCGGGCTGGTGCGACGTCAGGTACGCGTAATGGACCACGGCCTCGTCCGGCTCGCTCCCAAAAGATTTCCGCAGAGAATGGCGGATGCTGGCCCGGGTGGTGAGCAGATCGTAGAACGCCTGGCTCCACACGGCTACGGAACTCAGCCGCAGAATCTGGTCGGATGGAACAGCCTGGCCGGTTTCGGCAAGGCCGGTGGGAGAGATGAAGGTGAGCGAATGAAAGAGGTCCGGGCGCGCGGAAGCGGCGATGGCGGCGAATTCGCAGGAGAGCGAAAGAGCGGCCAGGTCCACCGGCTGCGGCGCGTCGGGCAGGTATGTTTCGATCCACTCGATCAGCGTGTCCGCGTAGAGCTCGGGATAGTACACGCGGTCGGTGCGCTCGGAAAAGCCGAATCCGGGCAGATCGATGGCGTAGACGGGGCGGTCTCCGCGGAAGTGCTCGAACAGGGGACGCACCTCATGCGCGGACGCGTACGCATTGACGCCATGCACCAGCACCAGCGGCCGCCCGTGGCCGGCTTCGTCGCCATACCAGCTCACCAGCCCGCCGCTGGAGCTGGGGAACCTGTGCCGCCGCGCGCCAATCGCGTCGGGCAGCGGCAATTTGTGGTTGACGAACAGCGCGCTATAGGCGAGCCAGGCGCCGCCGAGACCCGCGCCGCCGGCTACTACCGCTCCGGCCCCCTTCGCGACCGCGGTGATCACGTCGGGTACAATCTTCCGATCCTCCGTATCCCCCATACAACCAAACCCCCATACCTATATGGTGACGCATAACGGGCCGGGTTGTTCCAACGTTATTGGCCGGGTATGTTGTGGAATGCTCCCCGGCGCCGCTCCCGTGCTGATAACATGGAGGCGATAAATCGCCCCGAATCAGGGTCCGCCAATGGTTGTTACTTCGGAACTGCTGCATCTCAAGTACGGTCTTTCCTTTGAAGATCTGTACGAACGCGAGGGACTTGTCCGCGTGGACCGGGCCTTTGCCGATTACCTCCGGGACAGCGACGTGGAGCTCTTCAATAAGCTCATGGCTGCCCGCGCGGGCGCGCATCTGGAGCTGAAAGAGGCGTCGGAGCTGATCATCGCGCTCGCCCCGCACCTGGACGATTTCATGGGCGACTTATTCGGCATCGCCGCCGAGTTGCGGGAACTGCAGGCGAAGCACTCGGCACTCACGGCCAAGTATGTGGTGAAGCGCAAGTTCATCCACAAGAAGGCGCTCACCGGCATGACCGTGGAGAAGTGCTGCCTGCTGGATGGCGCGGGGCTGGCGGCCGAGCTGGAAGCGTTGTTCGGCGAGCCGGTGACGGATGACAGCTTCGCGCAAAACGTGTACGCCTGGATGAACGCCGAGGCGGAACACGCAGCCGCTATCGCCAAAGGCGCCCAGTATGCCGCCTGGGCCACGCTTGCGCCGGAGGGAAGGCACAAGCATCGCGGCACCACCCTGTTCAAAGCTCCTTCGAAGATCGACCCGTATCACTTGGTGCCGGTGGAAACCTTCGTCGAAGACGGCGTGACCAAGATGCGGCTGGGCGCCGAACACGCGCGCCATCGCGAGGCTTTCCACCTGACCGATAAAGGCATGGACCTGCTGGGGGCGCTCGACCAGGCCAACTACTGCATCCACTGCCACAATCAGGCGAAGGATTCCTGCCGCACCGGGCTCAAAGAGAAAACGGGCGAGTTCAAGAAGAGCGTGTTCGGAGTGACCCTGGCGGGGTGCCCGCTGGACGAAAAAATCTCCGAGATGCACACGGCGAAGCTGCAAGGCAACAGCATTGGCGCGCTGGCCATCGTGGCCATCGACAATCCGCTCTGCGCGGGCACCGGACACCGCATCTGCAATGACTGCATGAAGGCCTGCGTGTTTCAGAAGCAGGATCCCGTGGACATTCCGCAGGCGGAAACGCGCACGCTGAAGGACGTCCTGGAACTGCCGTGGGGTTTCGAGATCTACAGCCTGCTCTCGCGCTGGAATCCTTTGAATTTCGAGCGGCCGCTGCCGAAGGCGGAATCGGGATACAAGGTGCTGGTGGTGGGGCTGGGGCCGGCCGGGTACAGCCTGGCGCATCATCTGATGAACGACGGGCATGCCGTGGTGGCCGTGGACGGGCTGAAGCTGGAGCCGTTGCCGCGGGAACTGGGGGGTGTGGCGCCGACCGGCGAGCGGGTTCCGTTCCGGGCCATCCGCGATCTGAATGAGATTTACGAATCGCTCAACAGCCGGGTGATGGCGGGTTTCGGGGGCGTGGCCGAGTATGGCATTACCGTCCGCTGGGACAAGAACTTTCTCAAGGTCATCCGGCTGATGCTGGAGCGGCGGCGGCAACTGCGCATGTTCGGCGGGGTACGGTTTGGGGGCACGCTGACCGTTGACAGCGCGTTTGCTCTTGGCTTCGACCACATCGCGCTGTGCGCGGGCGCGGGCAAACCCACGGTGATCCCGATGAAGAACAATCTGGCGCGCGGCGTGCGCCAGGCTTCCGATTTCCTGATGGCGCTGCAACTCACCGGGGCGGCCAAGGAAGCCTCCATCGCGAACCTGCAGATCCGCATGCCCATCGTGGTGATCGGGGGCGGGTTGACGGCTATCGATACGGCTACCGAGTCTTTGGCATATTACGTCGTCCAGGTGGAGAAGTTTCTGAAGCGCTACGAAACGCTGGCGGCGGAACGCGGCGAGGCTGTCGTACGCGCCCGCTGGACCAGGGAAGAGACGGAGATTGGCGAGGAGTTTCTGGCGCACGCGCGAGCCATCCGCGCCGAGCGCGAAGCGGCAGCGCGGGAGGATCGCGATCCCAATCTGATTGGCCTGCTGAATTCCTGGGGCGGTTCCACGCTGGCCTATCGGCGGCGCCTGATTGACGCGCCCAGCTACACGCTGAACCACGAAGAAGTGGCCAAGGCCATGGAGGAAGGCGTGAAGTTCGCCGAATGCCTGACCCCGGAAGCCGTGGAAGTGGACGAGTACGGCGCGGCGAAGGGCTTGACCGTAGGCAAGACGCGCTTCGACGAGGCTACGGGCAAGCTGGCGCCCACGGGAGAGCACGCGACCATACCCGCGCGCAGCATCATTGTGGCCGCGGGTACGCAGCCGAATACCGTGCTGGCCCGCGAGGACCCGGACAATGTGGTGGTGGACGGGAAGCACTTCCGCGCCGTGGATGAGGACGGCAATCCGGTGCGGCCGGAGCGCGTGGTGAAGCCTTCCAAAGTGCAGGTGCTCATGAACCTGCGCCCCGATGGCCGCGCCATGAGCTTTTTCGGCGATCTGCATCCTTCATTCCTGGGCAATGTGGTGAAGGCCATGGCCAGTGCCAAGGTGGGCTACCCGGTGATTTCGCGGACGCTGGCGAAGCGCGCTCCCACGGCCCCGGCGCCCGGCGAACTGCTGGACGGTTTGAACAACGAGCTGCGCGCGGTGGTGCACGAAGTGGTCCGGCTCACGCCGAACATTATTGAGGTGATTGTGCATGCGCCCATCGCCGCGCGCGCGTTTCATCCCGGGCAGTTTTATCGATTGCAAAATTACGAATCGCTGGCGCCGCGCGCCAATGGCACCATTCTCGGCATGGAGGGCATCGCGCTGACGGGCGCGTCGGTGGATCGCGAGCAGGGCCTGCTTTCGGTGATCGTGCTGGAAATGGGCGGCTCGTCGGACCTGTGCGCCATTCTGAAGAAGGGCGAACCGGTGATCCTGATGGGCCCCACCGGCACGCCCACGGAGACGCCCGGGGATGAGGCGGTGCTGTTGGCCGGGGGCGGACTGGGCAACGCGGTGCTGTTCTCCATCGGACAGACGTTGCGGGCCAACGGGTCGAAGGTGGTGTACTTCGCCGGGTATAAGAAGGTGGTGGACCGCTATAAGATCGACGAGATCAAGCGCGCCGCCGATGTGGTGGTGTGGTGTTGCGACGAGGCGCCCGGTTTCGTGCCGGACCGCCCGCAGGACCGCACTTACGTGGGCAACATCGTGGACGCGATGGTGAACTATGCCACCGGCAAGCTGGGTGAGCCGGAGATTCGGCTGGACACGGTGGACCGGGTGATCGCCATCGGATCGGATGGCATGATGGGCGCGGTGGCGCGGGCCCGGCACGGCGTGCTTGCTCCGTTGCTGAAGCCCAGCCATAAGGGCATTGGCAGCATCAACTCTCCGATGCAGTGCATGATGAAGGAGATTTGCGCGCAGTGTTTGCAACTCCACAAGGACCCTAAGACGGGCGAAGAGACGGTGGTGTTCAGTTGCTTCAATCAGGACCAGGGCCTGGATATGGTGGACTGGCCCACGCTACGGTCCCGGCTTTCCCAGCAGGGGGTTTCGGAGAAGGTGACGGCGCTGTGGATTGACCGGTGTCTGCGGCAGATTGGGGCAAGGCCGGCGCTGAACTGACTACGAAAGCAGGGGTGTCCCAAAGGACCTCACGGCTGCAGTGGAGCGGGTTAGATCTGACCTTCCAATGCGAGGATTTCCTGCACCCGACGTTTGAGTGCCGGGAGATCATGCTCGATCACTCGCCAGACAACCTCCAGGTCCACACCAAAGTACTCGTGCACGATCACATTTCTGAGCCCGGCGGCGAGGACCCACACCTCATCGGGATGTCCCATCCGGAAGTCCGGGGACAATGCACGACCCAGGTCTGCAGGAGTTCCTCGCTTTCAAGAGCCGCGCGTCCCCTGACGGCGTGCTTCTCGATTCGCTCAATTGCTTTCAAGGATGTCCCTGAGCCGCTCCCGGTCGTCTCTCACAACGGAACTGCCTCTCGAAGCACCCGCTCCCGTATCCGCTCGCGCAAGCCTCGTTCGGTAACGACATCCACCCCGGTTTGCAGCGCGGCCTCGAGATCAATCAACAAACCGCTGAGGTCAAACAAGCTGCGGCCGGGTTCCATATCCACAAGAAAATCGACGTCGCTGGCCCCATCGCTCTCGCCCCGCGCGACGGAGCCGAAAACGCGAATGTTTCGCGCCCCCCGCCTCGATGCAATGCGAAGGATCTCATCCCGCCTGGTGGTCCGGAGTTCCTGCAGGGTCATTGGGTCTCAGCAGTTGCCAGAATACCAAGACTGGAAACCCTCTGCCCCGAGACGGCACGGCGGCACTTCGCTTACCCGTCGTTACCTCCAGCAGGCTGCTGAAAAAGCCCGAAAACCGCTTGTTTACACGCGCGGCTCGGAAACGTAGCTACGTGTTTGCAGGTGGTTACCGAACCGCGACGGTGACGGAGCGGGGACCAGATAGCCTTTTTCAGCATCCTGCCAGGCGCTCAGACGACCGCTGGTTCACAGGGACGGCTTCGGCGAATTGCGAGGCCCCGGGTGCGGACGGAACCCTGTATACTCAGGAGTCCGCGGAGGCGTAAATGACCGACACGCGTGAAGCTGGTTGCACTGGCGCCGCTATTGGACGGCGCTGTCAAACTGCGGGATTCTGCGTCGTTCCGGCGCTCCTTGCGGCCGTTTTGATGCCGGTCGCCTGCCGGGGGCAATCCACCAAAGATTTTGGCGATAAGGACTGGCTGGAAGGCGCGCTGCGCGGGCAAATCTTCTTTCTGCCGGCGGGCACCCCGCGGTTGCCCGACTTGAGTTCGCTTCACCCGGTGGGGACGATATACGCCCGCGAACTGGATGTGCCCACCACAGACTGGCAGGAGGGCTTTCCAGGCATCTCCAACCGGTTCGAGTGGTTCGCAATCGAATATACCGGGCTCATTCGCGCGCACCACGAAGGCCACTATGCGCTGCGGCTGGTCAGCGACGACGGTTCCAAACTTTATGTCGACGACAAGCTGATCATCGACAACGACGGACTCCACTCCACCCGGTCGGCGAATGGCGGCGTCGATCTCGATGACCAGCAGCACACCATCCGCATCCAGTATTTTCAGGGGCCGCGCTATCAGGTGGCCTTGCAGTTATATTGCAGGGCGAAGGACGGCGCGGAAACGCTATTTCCCAACTGCGATCTCGGCCTGGTGACGGACGTCAGCCGGACATCGATTCTGGCCCTGAAGGCGTTCACTCTCTTTCACGTCGCCTTGAGCCTGGTGGGGATCGGCTCGGGCTTTATGGTGGTGTTTGCGATGATCGGTTCGAAACGGTTGAGCGGCTGGAACGCGCTGTTTCTGATCACCACGGTGGGCACCAGCGTGACCGGGTTTCTTTTCCCTTTTCACGGGTTCCTGCCCTCGCATGGCGTGGGCATCGTGTCCCTGATCGTATTGACCATGGCGATCCTCGCGCGCTACCGTTTTCATCTGGCGGGCGGCTGGCGGCGGACCTACGCGATCACCGCCGTACTCGCGCTCTACTTGAACTTCTTTGTTCTGATTGTGCAGCTTTTCCTGAAGGTGCCCGCGCTGGCGGCGATTGCGCCCACGCAGTCCGAGCCGCCATTCCGGAAGGCTCAGCTTGCCGCTCTGGTGTTTTTCGTGGTGCTGGGCATTCTTGCGGCCATCCGGTTTCGCGGCGAGCCGGCGCGCACGGGTTGACCAGGCCCTGGCAGGTTATTGAAAAAGCCCGAAGACTGCTTGTTTACACGCGCGGCTCGGAAACGTACGGCTAGGACGGCACTACTTCGCGCGCACCATAGTTGCGCTCGTACCAGTTGCGGTATTCGCCGGATTTCACGCGATCCACCCAGGCGCGGTTGTCGCGGTACCACGCCACTGTCGCGGCCAGCCCTTCCTCGAAGTTCACTTGCGGCGCCCAGCCGGTTTCACGCTCCAGTTTCGCGCTGGAGAGCGCATAGCGGCGGTCGTGCCCGGGGCGGTCGGTTACAGGCGTAATCAGGTCGGTGGAGCGCCCGGTCGCCGCCAGAATCTGCTCGACGACTGTGCGGTTGGTCAGCGAGCGGTTGCCGCCGATGTTGTAGATCTGCCCGGGGCGGCCCTTCTCGATGATGGCGAAGATGGCGCGCACATGATCTTCCACATGCAGCCAGTCGCGCACCTGCAGGCCGTCGCCATAGACAGGGAGGGGTTTCCCCTCGATGGCGTTGGAAATCATCAGGGGAATCAGCTTTTCGGGAAACTGATATGGCCCGTAGTTGTTGGAGGCGCGGGTGACGGTGACGTTCAGTCCCCACGTGCGGTGGTAGGACAAGGCCAGAAGATCCGATCCCGCTTTCGAAGCCGAATAGGGGCTGCTGGGGCGCAGCGGGTAATCCTCGTCGGCTTCGTGCGGCGGCTCCAGGTCGCCATAGACTTCATCGGTGGAGATGTGGATGAACCGGGCGACGTGATGGCGGCGGGCCGCTTCGAGCAATATGAAAGTGCCGCGGAGGTTGGTGTCGATGGCCGCCGTGGGCGAAAGGATGCTGCGGTCCACGTGCGATTCGGCCGCGAAGTGCACAACGAGATCGGGCCGTTCCGCGGCGAAGACGTCCTCGATGGCCTTTTCGCCGGTGATGTCGGCGGGGACGAAAACATACCTGGGATCGGAAGCCGCCGACTGTACATTTTCGAGATTCCCCGCGTAGGTGAGCTTGTCGACGTTGACAATTCGGGAAAAGCGTTCCACTTCGGAACTGCGCCGGACGAAGCACGAGCCGATGAAGCCAGCCCCTCCGGTGATAAGAACTCGAAGATTCTGCGCCATTTAAGATTCCGCGTCTCCATCGTAGCGCACGCCGGCGGCTGCCTCGCGGAAGCGTGGCAGCAGGGTTGCATGGCTGGAGGCGGATGGTTCAGATCGACACCAGGCGAATCGGCAGCGTTTCCAGGGTATCAGAGCGGGGGAACAAGGGGGCAGGTGGTCTGCCGGAATGGAAGGAACCGCGCCAGATCGATTTGGATGAGACGAGTCCGCCCGCGGAGGCGCGCGGCAGTCGCATCACATCAAGGAGACCTTTGTGGCTTTCAGCATAAACACGAATGTGGCGTCTCTTGAGGCGCAGCAGTACCTGAACATCAACAGCGCGTTCCAGAACCAGACCATTGAGGAAGTCACTTCCGGGCTGCGCATCGTGCAGAGCGGCAACGACGCGGCAGGCCTCGCGATCGCCAATGGTTACCGTTCCGACGAAGCGGTGTTGACGCAGGGTGTACAGAACGCCAACAACGGGCTGAGCCAGTTGCAGATCATCGACGGAGGCATGGACAACATCTCGCAGCTTCTGGACCGCGCCAGCACGCTGGCCACGGAATCGGCCACGGGTACGTTCACGGGCGACCGCAATGTGCTGAACAGCGAGTTCCAGAGCGTGCTCACGGAAATCAATCGCCAGGCGCAGGCCATCGGTCTGAATACCGGCGGCACGTTCGCGAAGAATCTGTCGGTGTTCATCGGCGGCGGACAGGGCCCCACCGGCGCGGCGGCCATCCAGAACGGCACGGTGGCGCTGGATCTGAGCCAATCGACGGTGGACACCAAGAGCCTGGGTCTGGAGGGAGTGCAGGCGAGCGGGGTGGCGGGCACGGACATCGGTCCGGGTTCGGCCACCACGAGCGTGGCCCAGCTTCTGGCCAATCCCGCCAACACCACCTCATCCAGCGGGTACACCGACTTTTATATCTCGGGCCCGGGCTTCAGCGACGCCAACAAGATCCAGGTGCAGGTGAATCTGTCCTCGGTTACCGACGCCGGGACGCTGGTGACCGCCGTTAACGACGCGATTCAGAACGCCGGCAACGCGACCACCCAGTATGCGACGGCGTTCAAGAACGCCAATATCACGGCCTCCGTGCTTACCGACTCGCAGGGCCGGGAACAGCTCTCTTTCTCGTCCAGCAGCACTGCGTTCCAGGTGACGGCCGGGGACCAGATGGCGAACGCGCTGATGGGCAACTTCGGCGCCCGGGCGGTGATGACCGGGGCCACCACGGGCACTTTCACCACACTCTCCGCCACCGACTCTCTGCAGTTCTCTTTTAACGGCGGGCCATTGACGAGCTATTCCATGGCCGGCACCGAAACAAACGCGACGGACGTTGCCGCTACTTTGAACGCCAACACGGCCTTCGCGGCAAATGCGGTGGCGGGCACCACGAGCAGCGGCGCCCTGACCATCACGTCGCTGAACGACACCTCGGGGTCCACGATCACCGTGGGCAGCACCAACGCGGCTACAGTCCTTGGCCTGAGCGGCACGGCAACGGTGAGCCCTTCCACCGGCAAGTCGCTGGGCGAGACGGTCACGGCTACCCTGGGAGCTACCACCACGACTGCCACGCTCGCCGGCACCATCGTGCGCATCCAGGATGGCGGCCTGGCCAGCCCCATTGACATCACCCTGGCGGCGACGGACACCACCCAGGCGCTGGGCGTAGCCGACCTGCTCAACCAGGTGAACGCCAACAGCGCGCTGCAGGCGGCCGGCATCACCGCCTCCTCCTCGAACGGCCAGCTCATTTTCACCAGCAGCAGCGGCCAGAGCTTCAGCGTATCCACGGTGGGCGACACCACCAATGAACTGGGGCTCGGCAATTATCTGGCCAGCGGCAATTCGTTCGACTACACTTCTATCACCGCCGCCAACCCCATCGTGACCGGCGCCGCAACGGACCTGCTGGAAATCTCCGTGGCCGGGGGTCCGGCCCAGCAGATCAGCGTTACCGGAATCGCCGGAGACACCAGCATCAGCCTGGCGGGGCTGCTGAACACCGCGCTCGCCTCCAACGCGACCACGAATGCGGCCGGTATCACCGCGTCGGTCAGCGGCGGCGGGAATCTGGTGCTTACGTCGACGAACGCGACGGCCTTCCGGGTGGCGGAGGGAACCGGCGCGGCCGCGAACCAGATACTGGGCTTCGCCGCGGCGGCCCTCGGAAACACGCTGACCACGGGCGCGTATACGGGTGTCCTCGGCACCGTTTTTACGGGCGACGCCGGGTCCTTCGCGACAACGTCCTCCAGCAGCACCAACGACATCTACTTCGACGCGGGCGGCTCTTCGGCGACGCCGGTGTTTCAGTTCAACCCGATTCAGAACGGACAGGACGATCAGACCATAACCATTTCGGCCAACGACGCGTCTGGCGCCGCTCACTCCCTGGCGGTGGTTCTCTCCAACAACGCGACAGCGCGCAACGCCGGTTCGCTGGACCAGGCGATCACCGCCATCAACGCGCAACTGCAATCGAGCAACGACTCCACGCTGACGCGAATCGTCGCCGTCAAGAACGAGATCACCAACGCGAACGGCATCGAAACCGGCGAGGGAGTTCAGTTCATCAGCGCGGTGCCCTCCTTCTCGGTGACGCTGAGCGCGGCGGGCACCGGCTCCGTGGTGGGCGTCGGCTCCACCACCCAGCAGGGGCAGGTGCAGACCTCCGCGCTGCTGGCGGGCGGAGGAAGCGCCGATATATCGAACCAGAGCAGCGCCGAGGCGGCGGTCACGGCGCTGGCTTCGGCGGTCAGCGCGCTGGGGTCGGCGCAGGCGGTGGTTGGCCGTGGGGAAAACGAGTTCACCTACGCGGTGAACCTGGCGCAGTCGCAGCTCACCAATACCGCCGCCGCCGAATCGTCCATCCGCGACGCCGACATGGCCGCCGAGGCGGCGAATCTGACCAAGGCGCAGATCCTCATCCAGGCCGGTGTCGCCGCTCTGGCCCAGGCCAACTCCGCGCCTGAGCAGGTGCTCACGCTGCTCAAGCAATAGCCGGCGAGAACAGCGGGCGGTACGCCAGTCGCGCGATGGTCCCGAGATGACGGAGATCAGGACAAAATATTTCGGCAACGTTGCGCTGGATGCGGGCCTGGCGGTCGAGTTTCCGCTGGGGTTGCCCGCGTTCGAGCGGGAACGGGCGTTCCTGGCCATCGAGCATCCCCGCACCGCTCCGTTGGTGCTGCTGCAGAGCGCCTCCACTCCCGAGCTCTGCTTTCTGGCGCTGCCGGTCTGCGAAGTGGATGCCGCATACCAGTTGCAGATATCCGTGGAAGACCGCGCGGTGCTCGGTCTGGAAGCGGCGGGCGATCCGGCGGCCGGTCCCGACCTCGCCGTGCTCGCTCTGGTGGCGGTTGGGCGGAGCGGAGAGATCAGCGCGAATCTCATGTCGCCGGTGGTGGTGAACCGGGCGAACCGGCGAGCGGTACAGTCGGTGCGCTGGGACGGCGCTTACTCCCACCAGCACCCGGTTACGCTGGCGCCGCCCGGAAGCGGGGCGCGGGAGCGGCCATGCTCGTAATCCGGCGGCGGGCGGGCGAATCCGTGTTGATCGGCGATGGAGTTGAAGTCGAAGTGCTGGAGATCGCCGGCAATCAGGTAAAAATCGGCATTTCGGCTCCGCGGGAAGTACTAATCCTGCGCAGGGAAGTACGGATTACGGCGGAACAGAACGAACTGGCCGCGCGGTCCACGCCGTTCGCGTCGCTGGCCAGTTTATTCGGAAAAATCAAGAAGTCTCCTCAAGGTCCTCCATCGCCCGGCGATAAGGGGCAGTGAAGGAACTCGCAAGGCGCTTACAGCGCCAGGTCTGGAATGGAATCCCGGCCTGAGTTTCTCACACTAAGGAGAATACCGTGTCTTTTGACATCGTTACCAACGTTGCGTCTTTGCAGGCGCAAAACTACCTCAACGCCAACAGCAATTACCAAAGCCAGACCATCAACGAAGTGACCTCCGGTCTGCGCATCGTCAACAGCGGCGACGACGCCGCGGGGCTGGCCGTGGCCAACGGGGACCGCTCCGATGAAGCGGTGCTGACGCAGGGCATACAGAACGCCAACAACGGCATGAGCCAGATGCAGATCATCGACGGCGGAATGAACAACATTTCGCAGTTGCTGGACCGCGCGCGCACTCTGGCCACCGAATCGGCCACCGGCACCTTTACCGGCGACCGGAGCGTGCTGAACAACGAATTCCAGAGCGTGCTGGGTGAAATCAGCCGGCAGGCGCAGTCCATCGGCATGAATACCGGCGGCACCTTCGCGAAGAACCTGACGGTGTTCATTGGCGGCGGCCAGGGGGCGACGGGCGCGGCGGCGGTGGCCAACGGCTCGATCCGAGTCAACCTGGCGAACGCCACGGTGGACGCCAAGAGCCTCGGTCTTACGGGCGTGGAAGCGTCCGGCGTCGCCGGCACCGACATCGGCACCGGTTCGGCGAGCAGCGTGGCCAATATTCTGGCCGACACGGCCAACACCACGGCAAATGCCGGCTACACCACCTTCACGGTAACGGGTCCTGGTTTCAGCGGCGCCAACGGAGTGCAACTGACCGTGAACCTGTCCGGCGTAACCGACGCGAACACGCTGGTGAACGCGGTCAACACCGCGATCGCAACCGCGGGCGCGGGCGACACGCAGGCGGCCACGGCATTCCAGAACGCCAACATCACGGCAGCCGTCAACACCGACGCCACTGGCAAGCAGCAACTGACCTTCACTTCTTCGAACGCGGCCTTCCAGGTATCGGCCGGCGACCAGATGGCCAACGCACTGATGGGCAATCTGGGGGCCAAAGCGGTGCTAACCGGCACCACCACGGGCACGTTCGCCACGTTGACCACCAGCGACACTTTGCAGTTCTCGTTTAACGGAGGGCCCACGCTGAGCTTCGCGCTGGCGGGGACCGAAACCACCGCGGGGAACGTGGCCACCACGCTCAATGACAACACCGCCTTCGCCGCCAACGCGGTGGCCAGCACTAACGGAGGCGCTCTGGTGATCACCTCCCTGAACGACGACACCGGCTCCAGCATCAGCGTAGGCAGCACCAACGCGGCCACGGTGCTCGGATTGAGCGGCACCGCAACGGTTAACGCCGCCACCGGCAAATCGCTGGGAGAGGCGGTTACGGCCACTCTCGGCGCCACCGGAACGACGTCCCTGGCCGGCACCATCGTGCGCGTTCAGGGCGGCGGTCTGGCCAGCCCGGTTGACCTGACCCTGGCCGCGACGGACACCACTCAGGCGCTTGGCGTGGCCGACCTGGTGGATCAGGTGAACAGCAACACCACGCTAAAGGCGGCCGGCATCACCGCATCCTCGGCCAGCGGATCGCTGACGTTCACCAGCAACAGCGGCCAGAACTTCAACGTGTCCGCGGTTGGCGACAGCACCAACGAACTGGGGCTCGGCAACTATCTGGCCAGCGGCAGCGCATTCAACTACACCTCCATCACCGCCGCCAACGCCATCGTCACCGGCGCCACCACGGACAGCCTGGAGATCTCCATTGCCGGCGGAACGGCCCAGCAGATCAGCGTGACCGGGATTGCGGCCGACACCGCGCAGACCCTGGCCAACTCGCTCAATAGCGCGCTTACCGCGAATGCGGCCACCAACGCGGCGGGCCTCACCGCAACGGTAAGCGGCGGCGGCAAGATCGTTCTGACTTCGACCAACGGAACGGCCTTCCGCGTGGCCGAAGGCACCGGCACGGCCGCGAACCAGGTTCTCGGCTTCGCCGCCGGGGCCATTACCAACACGCTCACCGCCGGCGCGTACACGGGCGGCGGCGGGACGGTGTTTACGGGCGACGCCGGGTCTTTCGCGGCCACGGCGACCAGCACCACCAGCAACATCCATTTCGACGCGGGCGGCTCTACCGCTACTTCGGTGTTCCAGTTCACTCCGATTCAGAATGGACAGGACAATCAGACCATCAGCATCTCCGGCAACGATGCGTCCGGAACCGCGCATTCCCTTGCCGTGGTTCTCTCCAACAACGGAACGGCGCGCAACGCCGGCTCTCTCGACCAGGCTATCGCCACCATCAACTCGGCGCTGCAATCGAGCGACGACTCCACGCTGCAATCGATCGTCGCCGTCAAGAACGACATCACCAACGCCAGCGGCGTGGTCACCGGCGAAGGCATACAATTCATCAGCACCCTCGGCTCGTTTTCCGTCGGCCTCAGCGCCGACGGCACCGACGGGACGGCGGGGATCGGTTCAGCGACGCAACAGGGCACCGTGCAAGACGCCGCGGCGCTGGCCGGCGGAGGGACCGCCAACGTCTCCAACCAGGCGAGCGCGGCAGCTGCGGTTACGGCGATCGGCAACGCAACCACAACACTTGGCTCGGCGCAGGCGGTTATCGGCCTGAGCGAGAACGAGTTCACCTATGCCACGAACCTGGCGCAATCGCAACTCACCAATACGGCCGCGGCCGAAGCGTCCATCCGCGACGCCGACATGGCCGCCGAGGCCGCGAATCTGACCAAGGCGCAAATCCTGGTCCAGGCCGGCGTAGCCGCTCTGGCGCAGGCCAACGCCGCTCCGCAGCAGGTGCTCACGCTGCTGCAGCATCCATAAACTACCATCAACCGTGAAGGCGGGCCCGGGGCCCGCCTTCCGCTCATCCACTAATCAGCGCTAAGCTCACCGCCAGATTCGAACCGCTCGCGCGGCCGCTTTCACCGGCCAGGTCGATGGCGATCCGTTCCAGAACCGCCCCCCACGTCTGCTCCAACGGACGCTCGTATATTCGCATCGAGGGAAACCACGGTACGAAGCTCTGGCCCATGGTCCAGCAGTCTCCGCTGCTGGTCAGGGTGAGCTGCCAGACCTGTTTTCCCAGAGCACCCGCCAGGCAAGCCACCGAAGTTCCCACCGAAATCACCAGGTCAAGCGCCGTTGTCAAAGCCGCGACCTCGTCGAGGTCCTGTTTGAGATCGATGCCGGCCCAGCCATGGATGGGAACGCCGGACTGTCCGGCGGCCTGCTCTAATTCGAGGCGACAGTCGTCATACTGCAGATTGATGAAGTGAACGCCGGGGACCGCCAGAACGGAGCCCCACTCGCGCAGTTCCGTACAATCCAGACGACGAAGGCCCGCCGTATTCCCGCTCCTCCAGCAGATCCCCGCTTTGAGACCGGGTCCGAGAGCATCCAGCCGCGCCCGCCAGTGAGCGATTCGACGGGCGTCGGCGCGAAGGTAGCCCTTATCGCTCGGGAAGCCCTTCGGAAAACGATCGAGCGAGGGGCGCAGCCAACGCCCGGCGTTGCCCGCGGCGCACTGCAGATCGGCCTGCCATGCGTCTGGTTGCGGCGGGTCCGTCCGTGGAATCACCGTGGCGGTTGGAAAGGAGCGCGCAAACAGGGGAGCCAGCCTCGGCTCGCATTCGACGATGCAGCGCGCCGAGGCGGCGATGAGCTCCGGGACCATGCCCGCGAAGATCATTTCGTCGCCGATGCCCTGCTCACCCCAGAAGAGCAACGTTTTGCCGGTGAGCGGGCGGCCATCCCAGTGCGGCTGGCCGAAGGGCCGCATTTGTCCGCGCTTTTGCGCCGCCCAGCCGGACTCGTACTCCACCCAGGCGCGCTCGATGGGTCCGGCCATGAACCGGGTCAGCGCGCGATTGCAGCGGGCTTCGTGAAAGCCGGGACGAAGTTCCACGGCCCGGTCATAAGAGGCAATCGCTTCGGCAAAGCGCGACTGGTCTTTCCGCAAATTGCCCAGATTGTTGTGCGCGGAGGCGTTGGCCGGATCGAGCGCCAGAGCGGACTCCACGCAGTGGACGGCGTCGGCATGGCTGCCCAGTTGATGCAGCACGCAACCGAGGTTGGCGTACGCGGCGGCGAGGTCCGGTTTGAGCCGGATGGCCGCCTGCAGGCAATCGACGGCCTCCACCAGCATGCCCAGCTCGCGCAGGGAGTGGCCCAGATTGCTGTATCCCTCGGCGCACCTGGGGTCCAGTTGTATGGCCCTCCCGAAGCACTCGGTGGCATCGCGGAACATTTTCCGTTCGAGAAAGACGCCGCCCATGTTGTTGTGCGCCGACGCGTCGCCGGGATTGAGCTGCAGCACCCTTTCGTAGTGCGCGGCGGCCTCGTCATGGCGGTTCAGGGAGCTCAGCAGGTCTGCCAGGTTTTTGTGCGGCGCGGCATCGGCGGGGCGGAGGGCGATGGCTTCCTCGAAACACGCCGCGGCCTCGGCGGCACGGCCCTGCGCGGCAAGGGCGTTTCCCAGGGTGTTGGAAAACGCGGCCACGGATCGGCCACGCAACGCGATGGCGCGGCGGGCCAGACGCTCGGCCTCGGCGAAGCGGCCCTTCTGGTGGGCCAGAACGCCCAGCAGATGCAATGCGTCCGCTTCGTTCGGCTGCTCCGCAAGCACCTTGCGATAGAGGCCCTCGGCGCGCGCCAGACGGCCGGCCCGGTGATGCTCGACGGCCATGGCGAGGGTGTCGCGTACGCTGCGGCGCATATGAAATTCAAGTGGGCCGGGTTCGCTCCGGTTCTCAGCCGGCGAACGGGCGGCGAGAATATTCCCGCTGACGCCACTACATGGGTGGCGACATGCTGTTTGAAACCGAATCCCCGCCCCTCGAGGCCCTGTATGGCCTCCCCGGGGAAGTGCGCTTTTGCATCCGCTGTGTCATATCGAACCAGCGCCCCAGTTCCGTGGTGGAGTTTCATAATCGGCCGGGACAACCCAAGCCAACGATCGCCTTCGACGGCGAGGGCGTCTGCAGCGCCTGCCGCTACGCGGAGATCAAGACCAGGATCGATTGGCGCGAGCGGGAACGCGAGCTTCTCGATCTCTGCCAGCGGCACCGCGGCCTAGGCGGCGCCTATGACTGCATCGTGCCTGGCAGCGGCGGGAAGGACAGCTCATTCACCGCGCACATTCTGAAGTACAAGTACGGCATGAATCCGCTGACGGTGACGTGGGCGCCGCACGCCTACACCGAAGTGGGATGGCAAAACCTGCAGAGCTGGATCGGCTGCGGTCTCGATAACATTCTGGTCACGCCCAACTCGCGGGTGCACCGGCTGCTGACCAGGCTGGCGTTTCTCAACCTGGTCCACCCGTTTCAGCCGTTCATCATTGGGCAGAAGCTGGTGGCGCCGCGCCTCTCCGCGCTGTACGGCATTCCGCTGATCTTCTATGGAGAGAATCAGGCCGAGTACGGCAATGGCATCGGCGAGAACGACCGGCCCACCATGTCAGCCGGCTTCTACGAACAGGGACCGGACCCGGATCGGCTGGTGCTGGGCGGCGTTCCAATGGCGCATCTGGAGCGGGACCACGGCGTTGGCCATGGCGACCTGAACCCCTATCTGCCGGTAGACGGCGGCCGCCTGAAAGCGCTGGGGACCGAAGTGCACTACCTCGGCTACTACCTGAAGTGGGACCCGCAGGAGTGTTATTACTACGCCGCCGAACACACTGGTTTCGTTCCCAACGACCAGCGCACGGAGGGGTCGTATTCGCGCTACAGCTCGATTGACGACAAGATAGACCCGCTGCATTACTACACCACGCTGATCAAGTTCGGCATCGGGCGGGCCACCTATGACGCGGCGCAGGAGATCCGCACGGGGAAAATCACGCGGGAGGAGGGAGTGGCGCTGGTGCATCGCTATGACATGGAGTTCCCGGCGCGGTACTTCCCGGAGATGCTGGAATACATGGGCGTTTCGGAGGCGACATTCTGGAGCGTGATCGACCAGGCGCGCTCACCGCACCTGTGGAAGAGAGAGGACGGCGAATGGAAGCTGCGGCGGCAGGTGAAATGAAGCCTCGGCCCGGCAGCGGATTGGCTATTTCAGATCCGCTCCATTACCGTCGCGGTTCGGAAGGGGCTTGCGGACTCCATGTGGCGCCAGCCGCCGATTCCCATGCCTGAACTGACCATTGCCGGACGCCGGATCGGCCCAGGGCACCCTCCGCTGGTGGTGGCGGAGATCGGCATCAATCACGAGGGCGACGTTCACAAGGCCGTGCGCATGATTGACGACGCGGCGGCGGCGGGATGCGAGTGCGTGAAGTTTCAGACGCACCTGGTGGAAGACGAGATGATTCCGAATGGCGTGGTTCCTGGAAACGCCAGCGAATCCATTTGGGACATCATGGCGCGGTGCGCCCTGGGCGAAAAGGACGAGCGCACTCTGAAGCTGTACGCCGAGTCCAGGGGCCTGATCTTTCTGAGCACGCCATTCTCGCGGGCCGCCGCGGACCGTCTGGCGCGGCTTGGCGTTGCCGCTTACAAGATTGGCTCGGGTGAGTGCAACAACTATCCGCTGGTGGAGCATATCGCGAGCTTCGGCAAGCCGGTGATCCTGAGCACGGGCATGAACACCCTGGAAAGCGTGAGCAAATCCGTGGCGATCCTGCGCCGCCTCGAACTTCCCTTCGCGCTGCTGCATTGCACCAGCATGTACCCGACGCCGTATAGCGCCGTCCGCCTGGGCGCGCTGGGACAGCTTGCCGAACGCTTCCCGGATGCGGTGATCGGTTTGTCGGATCATTCCCTGTCCAACTATCCGTGCCTGGGGGCGGTGGCGCTGGGGGCGTCGATCCTCGAGCGGCACTTCACTTCCGACAAGAACTGGCCAGGGCCCGACATTAGCATTTCCATGAGCCCGGAGGACCTGCGGCAGCTCGTCGAAGGCAGCCGCGCCATTCACGAAGCGCTGGGAGGTTCGAAAGAGGTTCTGCCCGGCGAAGCGCCGACGATCCGCTTCGCATACGCGTCCGTTGTGGCGATACGCGACATCGCGGCCGGCGAGGCTTTCTCCTGCGAAAACACCTGGGTGAAGCGGCCGGGCACCGGAGAGATCCGCGCCGAAGAGCTTCCCCGCGTGCGCACGCGCCGCGCCGCCCGGGACATCAGGAAGGACGAGCAACTCCAATGGACCGCGGTCCAATAACCAGACGCGTCGTTTTTCTCACCGGAACGCGGGCCGATTTCGGGAAGCTGAAGCCGTTGATGCTGGCCGTGGATGGCTGCCCGTTTCTGCAAAGCGCGGTTTTCGTCACCGGCATGCACATGCTGTCACGCTACGGGCTCACCATCGACGAAGTGCTCAAGGCCGGTTTCACGCGGATTCACCCGTTCATGAACCAGTTTCGCGGGGAACCCTCCGAGCACATCCTGGCGAACACCATTGCCGGCCTGTCGCGCTACGTGCAGGAATACGAGCCGGATATGATCGTGGTTCACGGCGACCGCATCGAGACGCTGGCCGGCGCCATCGTGGGCGCGCTGCGCAACGTGCTGGTGGCGCATATCGAAGGCGGCGAATTGTCGGGCGCCATCGACGAAACCATCCGCCATGCCGTCAGCAAGCTGGCCCACCTGCACTTTGTGGCTAACCCGAGCGCGGCGGAGCGCTTGCGGCAGCTCGGCGAGCAGCCCGATTCCATCCATGTCATCGGTTCGCCGGATATCGATATCATGCTTGCGCACGACCTGCCGGATATTGAAGCCGTGCGCCTGCACTACGGCATACACTCGCCGGAATATGGCATCGTGCTTTTTCACCCGGTGACCACCGAGCCGCAAGCCCAGTACCGGGCCGCGTGCGAACTGGTGGCCGCGCTGGTGGAAAGCTCCCTCGACTACGTGGTGATTTATCCGAACAACGACCCGGGATCGGAGTGCATCCTGGAACAGTACGCCACGATTGAAGGCGGTTGCCGGTTCAAGCTGCTTCCGTCCATGCGCTTCGAATCGTTTCTCACGCTGTTGAAGAACGCGCGGGTGATGGTAGGCAATTCCAGCGCGGGAATCCGCGAGGCGCCGGTTTATGGAATCCCCACGGTGAACATCGGCAGCCGGCAACAGAACCGCTATCGTTACGAATCGATTCTGGACGTTCCCGACGACCGCGTGGCCATTGGAGACGCCATTGCGCGGGCTTGCCGCATTGAGAGCGTGCGGCCGTCGCGCTTTTTCGGCGACGGGCATAGCGCGCCGAGGTTTCTTCGGGCATTGTCGGACGACCTGGTGTGGGAGACGCCCCGGCAGAAACAGTTCTGCGACATGGACGCCGTCCCGGCACTGGTTTTGTCATGAGACTCGCGCCCGCGCCAACGCGGCTGGCGCCGCGTGTCCCGAAGGTGTTTGCCATTGTTCCGGCGCGCGGAGGGTCCCAGGGGCTTCCGCGCAAGAACGTCCTGCCGTTTGCTGGCATTCCGCTGGTGGCGCGGGCGATCCTCGGGGCGCGCGAGTGCCCTCATGTCGGCGGCTGTCTGGTGAGCACTGATGACCCGGAGATCCGCGCCATTGGCATCGAGTATGGGGCGGAAATCGTGGACCGCCCAGCGGAGCTGGCCGGCGGCGAGGCGAGCAGCCTGGCCGTGACGCGGCACGCACTCGATGTTCTCGCCCTGGCCGGGCGTCTCCCGGAATATTTCGTTCTTCTGCAGCCGACCTCGCCTCTGCGCACCGCGGCGCACATCACCGCGTGCATCGAGGCGTTTTTTCAATGGGACGCGCAATCCGCCATCAGCGTGACGGAGACGAAGGAGAGCCCGTTCAAGGCATTCGTCGAGAAGGACGGAGCGCTGCAGCCCCTGTTTGACGTGGACAGGCTGCATGTCCCGCGGCAAACGCTCCCCCGCGTGTACAGCCAGAATGGGGCCATTTATCTGACCAGTTCCGCGGCGTTCCTCCGGACCAACCGGTTTTTTATTCCGCCGGTGATGCCGTTTGTGATGGACGCCGCAGCGAGCATCGACATCGACAGCGCACTGGACTGGAGGATCGCCGCGTGCCTAACATCCGGCTGATCGCCCGGCTCGACGTGAAGGGCCCCAACCTGATCAAGGGCATCCGGCTGGAGGGTGTGCGGGTGATCGGCGATCCCGGCGAACACGCCCGCTCATACTACCGGCAAGGCATCGACGAACTTCTCTATATGGACGCGGTGGCCAGCCTGTACCAGCGCAATAGCCTGAAGGAGATTGTTCGGAGCGTTTCCGAGGACGTGTTCGTGCCCATGACCGTTGGCGGCGGCGTGCGCAGCGTCGGCGATGTGGAGGAGCTGCTGCAGGCGGGCGCCGACAAAGTGGCCATCAATACGGCGGCGGTGCGCAGGCCCGCGCTCATCCACGAAGTGGCCCGGCGGTTCGGCTCGCAGTGCATGGTTCTGTCCATCGAAGCGAAGGCGATGGGCGAAGACCGCTGGGAGGCCCATGTGGACAGCGGGCGGGAACCCACCGGTCTCGAGGTGCTGGATTGGGCGAAGCGCGCCGTCGATCTGGGCGCGGGCGAGATCCTGCTGACTTCGGTGGACCGCGAGGGAACGCGCGGCGGTTTCGATTGCGCGCTGGTGCGCCGGGTGGCGGGGGCCGTGCCAGTCCCGGTGATCGCCAGCGGCGGAATGGGAACGCTCGCGCACTTGAGCGAAGTTGTCGAGGAAGGGAAGGCTGACGCTGTCGCGTGCGCGGATGTGCTGCACTATGGGCGGCTCTCCGTGGCGCAGATCCGGGCCTTCGCGCTGAGCGCCGGCCTTTGCGTAAGGACCCATGCCGCGTGAAGTGAAGGTGGTGGATTACGGCATGGGCAATGTCGGGAGCGTGCTGCGGGCGCTCTCCGCTTGCGGCGCCGCACCCATGCTGACCAGCGTCCCGGAAGAAGTGGCGGCGGCCCCGACGCTGGTTCTGCCTGGAGTGGGCGCTTTCGGAGACGGAATGGAGGAGTTGCGGCGCCGCGGCCTGATTGAGCCAATTTGCACCTTCGCGCGCTCCGGCCGCCCGTTGCTGGGCATCTGCCTGGGTATGCAAATGATGCTGGCCACCGGGGAAGAGTTTGGCGTAGTGGCCGGCCTGGGCCTGATCGCCGGGAATGTGCGGGCGCTGGCGGGGCCACGGAAGATCCCGCACGCCGGCTGGAATCTCCTCTCGCCCTCGTGCGCGGAGCCAGACTGGCAAGGCACTATCCTCGACGGCAGTGGGCCCGGCGATGCCGTGTACTTCCTGCATTCCTATGCCGCCGTGCCGGACAACCCCGCTCATCGTCTGGCCGATTGCGATTACGACGGCTGCCGCTTCGCCGCGGTGATTCGACACGAGAATATCTACGGATGCCAGTTCCATCCGGAGAAGAGCGGACCGGTGGGACTGCGCATCCTTCGCAATTTTCTGAAATTGAGCAGGCCATGAATAACGAAGCCTCCTGGGATTCGTTCAACGGCTTCCTGCTGAACGGGGCGACCGACCGGTTCGCGAAGATTCTGTCGCGCTACGAGTTGTTCCAGCGCGCCGCCGGAGTTCCTGGGGATATCGTCGAATGCGGAGTGTTCAAGGGCACGGGCGTGCTGTTCTGGGCGAAGCTGCTGCAGATTTTCCATCCCTTGTCTCTGCGCAAGGTGGTGGGGTTCGATACCTTCGGAGAATTCCCGGCAACTTCCGCGGTGGACCGGCAGTTCGCGGCGGAACTCTGCGCCGAGGCCGGCTACGAGGGGGCCGATCCCGAGGTACTGATGGAAATTGCCGCCCAGTGCGGCGTGAGGCACCGGGTGGAGCTGATTCGCGGCGATGCCACCGTCTCCATGGCTCGATACGTCGAGGCGAATCCGGGCTTTCGCGTAGCCTTGCTGAACCTGGACTTCGACACCTACGCGCCCACGCGGGCGGCGCTCGATGCGCTGTACAATTCGGTGGTCCCCGGGGGCGTGGTGATCTGTGATGAATATGGACTGACGGGCTGCAGCGAATCGGACGCCGTCGACGATTTCCTCCGGGAGCGCGGCCTGGCGGCGGTGCGGCTGCGCAGCATTCGCTGGAATCTCAGCCCCATGGCCTGGTTCGTTAAGCCATAGATCGAGACGCCGCTCCGTCACCGTCGCGGTCCGGTAAGCGCCTGCAAGGACCTGGCTACGTTGCTTGAGGTAAACTCGTACTTCGTTCACTGATCCCACGCAGAGCTTCCCCCAGGAGCACATCTTTCTATGCAATACGGCCATTTTGACGACGAGAACCGCGAGTATGTCATCACCCGCCCGGACACGCCTTTGCCGTGGATCAACTATCTGGGGTGCCAGGCGTACTTCGGCATCATTTCCAATACCGGCGGCGGCTATTCGTTCTATCGCGACGCGCGCCTGCGCCGCCTCACGCGCTACCGGTACAACAACGTTCCGTTCGATTTTGGCGGCCGGTACATCTATCTGCGCGACCGCGAATCGGGCGAGTTCTGGTCTCCTTCGTGGCAGCCCACTCGCCACAATGCGGAAGCCTACGAGTGCCGCCATGGGATGGGCTACAGCACCATCGGCTCGCGCTATCAGGGGATTGAGGCCAGCACCCGGTATTTCGTTCCGCTCGACGAGACGCTGGAGATCTGGCAGGTCACGGTGACCAATCGCCGGGCCACGCCGGCGTCGCTGTCGGTGTTTTCCTCCATCGAATTCTGCCTCTGGGACGCGCAGGACGACGCCACCAACTTCCAGCGCAATTTCAGCATCGGCCAGGTGGAAGTGGAAGACGAGGTGATCTATCACAAGACGGAGTATCGCGAGCGCCGCGACCATTTCGCGTGGTTCGCCTGCTCGGCGCCGATCTCCGGGTTCGATACGCAGCGCGAGGCCTTTGTGGGGCCGTACCGGAGCTGGGATAAGCCGGTGGTGGTGGAGCGCGGGGAATCGGCCGGGTCCATGGCGCACGGCTGGGCTCCCATCGGCTCGCATCATGTCAAAGTGGATCTCGCGCCCGGCGAGACGCGCCAGATTGTATTCGTGCTCGGTTACCACGAGAACCCGAAAGACCAGAAGTTCGATCCGCCAGGGTCGCAGACCATCAACAAGAAGACGGTGAAGCCGCTGATCGCGAAATACCGCGACATGGCCAACGTGAACGCGGCCTTCGAAGCGCTGCGCGCCTACTGGGCCAGCATTCTGGGCATCTGTTCGGTGGACACGCCGGACGTACACACCAACCGCATGGTGAATATCTGGAACGCGTATCAGTGCATGGCCACGTTCAATATGTCGCGATCGGCCTCGTTCTACGAATCGGGCATCGGGCGCGGTTTGGGCTTTCGCGATTCTAATCAGGATCTGCTGGGATTTGTCCACATGGTGCCCGCGCGCGCGAGAGAGCGCATTCTGGATCTGGCCTCCACGCAGCTTCCCAGCGGCGGCGCGTACCACCAATACCAGCCCCTCACCAAACGAGGCAACAACGACATCGGCGGCAATTTCAACGACGATCCGCACTGGCTGATCATCGGCGTGGCCGCGTATCTTAAGGAGACGGGCGACTGGAGCATTCTGGATGAGCCCGTGCCGTACGACAACCAGCCGGGCACCGAGCAGCCGCTGTACGAGCATCTGCAACGAAGCTTTCACTACACCCTGGAGCGGCTGGGGCCGCACGGGCTGCCGCTGATCGGCCGCGCGGACTGGAACGATTGCCTCAATCTCAACTGCTTTTCCGATACGCCCGGCCAGTCCTTCCAGACCACCACGAACAAGGAAGGGAAGGTTGCCGAGTCCGTATTCATTGCCGGCCTGTTCGTGCTGGCGGGCGCGGAGATCGCCGCCATCGCGCGGCATCGCGGTCTGGAGGAGGAAGCCGCGCGCTACCTCGCCGAGGCCGCGAAAATGGACCGCACGGTTCACGAACACGGCTGGGACGGCGAGTGGTTCATCCGCGCTTACGATGATTTCGGCCGCAAGGTGGGCTCCAGCGAGTGCGCGGAAGGGAAGATCTTCATTGAGACGCAGGGATTCTGCGTGCTGGCGGGTATCGGGCTGGGGGACGGGCTGGCGGCGAAGGCGCTATCGTCCGTGCGGACGCACCTGGCCACCGAGCATGGCATCGTCCTGCAGCAGCCGGCTTATTCGCGCTACTACATCGAGCTTGGAGAGATTTCGTCGTACCCACCCGGCTATAAGGAAAACGCGGGTATTTTCTGCCATAACAATCCGTGGGTGATCATCGCCGAGACGCGGATGGGCAATGGCGACGCCGCGTACGATTATTACCGGCGGATCAACCCCTCCGCGAGGGAGGCCATCAGCGATCTGCATCGTTGCGAGCCGTACGTGTACGCGCAAATGATCGCCGGCCGCGACGCACCCACGCACGGCGAAGCGAAGAACTCCTGGCTTACCGGCACGGCGGCGTGGAACTACTACGCCATCACGCAGTGGATTCTGGGCATTCAGCCCTCCTGGGATGGATTGCGGATTGTTCCGGTGATTCCGAAAACGTGGAAGGGATTCCGGGCCACGCGCAAATTCCGCGGCGTGACATACAACGTAACTGCTACGCGCGCGGGCGAGGGCAATCGTGTTTCGCTCACCGTGGACGGAAAGCCCGTGGCCGGCGAGATCATCGCTCCTCCGCCGGATGGACGAACCGAAGTCAATGTGGTTGTGACACTGTCGTGAACAGCTCTCTTGTTTGCCTGCTGATCGGCCTTCCCGCGATGGCGGCGAGTCTGAACGTCAAAGTGGACCAGGCCGGGTATCTTCCACGGGCGCCGAAGCTGGCCATGGTGGTTTCCAGCAACGCGGCCACAGGGTTCCAGGTGCATCGCACGAGCGATGGGTTGGTAGTTTTCCAGGGGCAGTTGAGCGCCGCCGCGCGGGACGCCGACACCCAGGACCTGGTGCGGACGGCCGATTTCACAAAGCTGACGGAGGAGGGGCGCTACTATCTCGAAGTGCCGGGGGTTGGCCGGAGCTGGAATTTCAGCATTGGCGCCGACGCGTTTTCGCGAGCCTTTTATCTGGCGCTGCGCTCGTATTACGGCCAGCGTTGCGGCACGGCGGTGGATCTGGGGCCGGAGTTTCCCGGCTACTCCCATCCGCCTTGCCATATGCGGGCCGAATATCACGTTTCCTCCGGCAAGACCGGACCTGCCGCGGCTTCCGGCGGATGGCACGACGCCGGCGACTACGGACGCTATGTGGTCAATTCAGGGATTACGACGGGGACGCTGCTGTGGACGTGGGAGCTATTCGGGCAACGCATCGCCAAACTCAATCTGCACATCCCGGAATCGGGCAACGGCACGCCGGACATCCTGAATGAAGTCCGCTGGAACCTGGCGTGGATGCTCGGCATGCAGGACGAAGATGGCGGCGTGTGGCACAAGGAGGTCAGCGCACAATTCGGCCCTTTCGTGATGCCGGAGAAGGATACGCTCCCTGTGTACGTCATCGGCACCGGCACGTCTCCCTACAAGAGCTCCTGCGCGACGGCGGATTTCTCCGCGGTTATGGCCATTGCCGGGCGTGTCTATGTTCCGTATGACGCTCCATTTGCGAGGAAGTCCTTGGACGCGGCCCGGCGCGCGTGGGCCTGGCTCGGGCAAAACCCGAACATTCTCTTCCGCAATCCGCCGGGAGTGACGACCGGAGACTACGCCGATTCTGATTGCGGCGACGAGCGGCTGTGGGCGTCCGCGGAGCTTTGGCGAAGCACCAAAGAGAAGATCTACGAGGAGTATTTCGTGGCTCACTACGGTGAGTACCGAGCCGCGATAGCTTCGGACGGGCCGCAGAATTGGGGACACGTTGCGCCGCTGGCCATGTGGACGTGGGTGCTGGGTGGCGCGCAGGACAGCGCCGCGAAGGACATCCGCGATCGGACGACGCAAGCCGCGGACCAGATCGTTGCGCGGTCCGCGCAGAATGGTTATCGCGTCAGCCTTGCCACCAACGACTACGTCTGGGGATCGAACGGCATCGCGGCCAACTATGGGATGCAACTTGCGATTGCAAACACCCTGCACCCGGATGCCCGCTACACCGATGCCGCCATGGACAACCTGCATTACCTGCTTGGGCGAAATACGTTTTCGCTCTCGTGGGAAACCTGGGTGGGCGAGAACCCCTTCCGGCATCCGCACCACCGGCCCAGCGGAGCCGGCGTAGTGGCCGCGCCATGGCCGGGGTTGCTGTCCGGCGGGCCCAATCGGAATCGCGAGGATGCGACGCTGCAGGCGCTGCCGGATCTTCCTCCGGCGAAGATTTACGCCGATAGTCAGAATTCTTACGCTTCCAACGAAAATGCGATTAACTGGAACGCCGCTCTGGTGTTTCTGCTGGCTTCCGCGCTGCCGGGAAGTTAGTAGCCGTGGGGCAGCGCCGTGCGCTGCCGCGGATCTCAGGCCGAGTGCGCGAGGCAGCGCATGGCGCTGCCCCACTCCACGATTATCTTGAGTCGGCGGGGCCGGCGGAATCGCGCACGATGAATTCCGGGTCGATTCCTATGCGCTGTCCGGCCGGGCGAGGCTGGGCCGGATCGGACCGCAGATATTCGAACGCGGTGGCGCCAATCTGCTCGCGGGGAATGTGCACGGTGGTCAACGCGGGAGAACAGAACTGCGACAGGCGGATGTTATCGAAGCCGGTCACCGAGACGTCCCGCGGCACTCGCAAGCCCCGCTCGCGGAGATCGCGCAACACGCCAATGGCCATGAAATCGTTCACACACACAATGGCCGTCGGCCGGAAGCCGGAACTCAGCAAATCCCGGGCTGCCTGTTGCCCGCCTTCGAGACTGTCGGAGCCGAGGACGGTGCGAAACTGCACCGGCGGCGTGTGACGGGTGACAATTTCCTCGAACGTCTTCTGGCGCTCGTTGATGGGGCCCAGCGTCGCATGGTGCCCCACGAACGCCATCCTTTGGTGCCCCAGCGTGTGCAAGTATTCGACCACCTTCTCCATCCCTTTGCGGTAATCCACCGCGATATTGGTGATCTTGCCCACGGCGGTTCCGACGTCATAGAAGACGGCCGGAACAGCGGCGTCATTCAATAACTGGATCAGCGTGGGGTCCATTTCGGAGACGATGACAGCCAGGCCGGCAACGCGCCGGCCAATCATCAACCGGATGGCCGACACCAGCCGCTCCGGTTCATAGCCGGTGTTGGCCAGCACCACTTCGTAGCCATTGGCGAGCGCCGCCGATTCCAGACTCTCGAAAATATCGAAGAAAAAGGGGTTCGCCAGATTGGAGACGATCACGCCGAGCGTGCGGCTCCTTCCGCCCGCCAGCGTCCGCGCGTGAAGATTGGGATGATACTTGAGTTCGGCCACCGCCTTCATCACCCGCGCGCGCGTGGAATTCTTGACCGGGCCGACGTTATTCAGAACTCGCGAAACCGTCGACGTGGACACCCGGGCGCGCCTGGCTACTTCTTCAAGGCTCATATCAGGCGAGGGAACCTCGAATCTGGGTGAAGGAATGCGCGGGGAACTTGTACCGCACCTTGTTGCCGCTGGCGCTTGCCGAGCTGTTCTCCGTCTTCACATTCGCGGCGTCGAACCCGTTGGTGGTCTTGAGGTCCGGGCCGTTGACCATGGCTACCTCCAGATTTCCCGCGAATGCGGCGTCCTCGGCTTCGATTTCGGCCTCGATGTCCTGATCGGGATGCCGGTTGACCACGTTCAGCACCAGGGCTCCGTTGTTGAGTGACGCGGAGGCGTCCAGATACGGAACCTTTTCGAACCGTTTCGTGCTGTACGCGGGCGAGTCGACGAAAACCTCCAGCGCCGTCCCGCGGGCGTTGGCGGCGAACAGTTGCAGCGGGTAATAGATGGTCTGCAGGAACAGGCCTTTCTCGTTCGTGAAGATGGGCGCGATCACGTTCACCAGTTGCGCCATATTGGCGATCTTCACGATGTGCGCGTTGTTGACAAAGGTATTGAGCATGGTGGCAACCACCAGCGCGTCCTCCAGGTTGTACTTTTCTTCAAGGAGGTGACGTCCATCCGTCTTGGGGTCGCCAAAAGCGCGGTACCAGACGTTGTATTCGTCAAACGCAATGTAGATGGGCCTGCGGGCGCCCGGATCGACAACACTGCGGATGAGGCCTTCGGTGGTGCGAATGCGGTCTTCCAGATCCAGGGAACTGGCGGCGAAAGCCAGGTAGTCGTTATCGCGATTGCCCACGTAGCTGTGCAGCGAAATATAGTCGGCGTGGTCGCGGAGGTATTGGAGCACGGTGCGGTTCCAGCCGGTCCAGCCTTCGCGCGTCGAGAAGTTGGACGACCCAGCGGCGATCAGCTTCACGTCCGGATCGGTCCATTTCATCAGCTTGGCCCCTTCGAGGGCGAACTTGCCGTAGTCTTCGGCGGAGCGGTGTCCCATCTGCCATGGGCCGTCCATTTCATTGCCGAGACCCCAGTACGTCACTTTCCAGGGCTTCTCACGGCCGTTCTTCTTGCGGAGTTCGGACATCGCGGTGCCGCCAGCGAGATTGCAGTACTCTACCCACTGCTGCGCTTCGGTCCACGAACCAGTGCCGAAATTCACGCAAATATAGGGTTCGGTGCCCAGCAATTCCGTATAGTTCAGGAATTCGTGGGTACCGAAGCGGTTGTCCTCCACGCTGTGCCACGCCATGTCCAGGCGCTTGGGACGCTGATCCCGCGGGCCGATGCCATCCATCCAGTTGTAGTTGGACGAGAAGTTCCCGCCGGGCCAGCGCAACAGCGTGACGTGGAGACTACGCGCGGCGTCCAGAACGTCGCGGCGATAGCCATTGGCGTCGGCCAGCGGCGAGCCCTCGTCGAAGATACCTCCCTCAATGCAGCGCCCCAGATGCTCGGTGAAGTTGCCGTAGAGCTTGGGGTCGATGGGCGCGATGACGCGCTCCGGGTCAACGCGAATGCGGGCGCTGAGCGCTTTGGTCTGGCCGCGGAGGAGAATGGGCGCTGCCGCCAGCGCGGCGGAGAATTGCCGGCGTGTGATCATCTGCAACCTCTACTTCATCGTCGAAAACTTGAAGATGGTATTGCTTTCGAACGTCTGCCCGGCCTTTAGTTCGGTGGTCGGGAAATCGGGCTGATTCGGGGAGTCTGGGAAGTGCTGAGTCTCCAGACACAGCGCGCCGCGGTACGCATACGTCTTGCCGCCTTTGCCTTTGGCGGCGCCATCCAGGAAATTGCCGGTGTAGAACTGGACTCCGGGCTGCGTGGTAAGGACCTCCAGCACGCGTCCCGATTTCGGATCGTGCACGCGCGCCGCCAGGGTGAGGGAGTCGTCTTTCTTGTTCAATACCCAGTTGTGGTCATACCCGGCGTGAGTACCCACACGCAGTTGTTGATAATCGGCGTCGATGCCCGCCCCAATCCGGGTGGGCTTGCGAAGGTCCATGGGGGTGCCGTCCACGCTGCGCAGCTCGCCGGTCGGAATGAAGCCGGGCCCCACCACGGTGAACCGGTCGGCATTGATCTGGATGTCCTCGTCGAGGATGGTGCCATTGCCCGCGCCATCCAGATTGAAGTAAGAATGGTTGGTCAGATTCAGCACGGTGTCCTTGTCGGTGGTGGCCGTGTAGTGGATGCGCAGTTCGTCGTACGGAGTCAGCGTGTAGCGCACCGTTGCGGTCAGCGTACCCGGGTAGCCTTCCTCGCCGTCGGGGCTCACGTAGCGCAGTTCGATGGTATGGTCGTCGGCCTGAAGCACGGTCCAGACGCGCTTGTCGAAGCCGCGCTTTCCGCCATGCAATTCATTTTCGCCCTCGTTCGCGGTGACGTGATATTCGTGACCGTCCAGGGTGAAGCGCGCCTTGCCGATGCGATTTCCGTAGCGGCCCACGACGGCGCCGAAGAACGCGGTGCCTTTGATGTAGTCTTCGGCATTGTCAAAGCCGAGCACGACGTCATCGAAATGTCCGGCCGCGTCGGGGACCTTGATGGACACGACGGTGGCGCCCCACGTCATGACGCTCACCTCCATGCCGCGGTCGTTCTTCAGAGTGAACAGCTCAATGGTCTTCCCCTCCGGGGATTTTCCGAACGGCTTTCCGGCCATCCTTGCCTCCATGTTGCCTGCCGCCGTCAGGGCGAGCAAAGCGGCCGCAAGCGGGGCGGCCGTTAGATTAAGAAATTGCATCGTGTCTCCTCACGGCTGGCCATAATAACGGCCCGGCCCGTGTTTACGCAGAAAGTGTTTGTCGTGCAGCGCCGGTGATATCGGCTGTGCCCCCGGGTTGAGGGTGACCGTATAATACGCCATTCGCGCTATTTCTTCCAACACCACCGCCGTATGCGCCGCATTGCCGGGGGCCGGACCCCAGCAGAACGGCGCGTGCCCGTGCACGAGCACGGCCGGGAACCGGCTCGCATCCAGCGTCGCGAAGCGCCGCACAATCGCGTCACCGGTCTTACCCTCGTAGTCGCCTTCGATGTCGGCGGCGCCAAGCGGGGCGGTCACGGGGACGGGTCCGTGGAAATAATCCGCGTGCGTGGTTCCGAGGCAAGGGATCTCCCGTCCGGCCTGCGCCCAGCAGGTGGCGAACGTCGAGTGCGTGTGGACCACGCCGCCGATGCCGGCGAAGGCGCGGTAGAGGGCCAGGTGAGTGGGCAGGTCCGACGACGGACGCATAGCGCCCTCCACGGGCGATCCATCCAGCCGCACCACCACCAGATCTTCCGGGCGGAGCTTCTCGTACGGAACGCCGCTGGGCTTTATGGCCACCAGGTCTTCGCCCCGCAGGATGCCGCTGGCATTGCCGAAGGTGTACAGCACCAGCCCGCGGCGAACCAGTTCCATGTTCGCATCGAACACTTCTTCGCGAAGCTGTTTCAGGCCGATCATGATTTCTTCGCCGCCGAGGCGATCTCGCGCAGCGCGGGCAGCACTCCGCCCACCGCGACAGGCCGAGAATCCCGGCTTCCCAGCGCAAAATACAACTGCCGGTAGTGGCCGGCGAGTTCATCATATATTGAGCGGCTGGCGGTTTCCGGCTCCAGCGTCACATACGGCGGGCAGAGCGCATCCTGTGCTTCTTCGATGGTCCGAAACGCGCCCGCAGCGAGAAATGCAAAGATCGCCGATCCCAGGCTGGTGACGTCGCCGTCGGGCACCAGAATCGGCTTGTTCAGAATGTTCGCGTACACCTGGTTGAGCACCGCGTTCTTGCGCGGGATGCCTCCACCGTTGATGACACGGCGCACCGGCACGCCGTGTTCTTCCATGCGATCCAGAATGATGTGCGTGTGGAAGGCCGTCCCTTCGATGGCCGCGAACAACTCATCCTGCGCGGTATGGGTGAGGTTCCAGCCGAGGGTGACGCCGCCGAGCTCGGGATTCACCAGCACGGTGCGGTCGCCGTTATCCCAGGTGAGACGCAACAGGCCGGTCTGGCCGGGCTTGTACGTCTCCAGATCTTTGGACAGTTCATGCACCGTGGTTCCGGCGCGCCGGGCGATGGCGTCGAAGATATCGCCGGTGGCGGAAAGGCCCGCTTCAATTCCGGTATACGAAGGATGCACGGAACCGCGCACCACCCCGCACACGCCGGGCACCAGCGCGCTCTCCGTGCTCATGGCGATGATGCAGGTGGACGTGCCGACCACGTTGACGACGTCGCCCAGGCGGCAACCGGCGCCGATAGCGTCCCAGTGCGCATCGAAAGCGCCCACGGGAATCGGTATGCCGGCCGGCAAGCCCATTTTTTCAGCCCAGTCCGGCGCCAGCGTTCCGGCAATAGCGTCTGAGGTCTGGTAGCGTCCGAGCGCGATTTTTTCACGAACGCCGGCGAGCAATGGATCCACGCGCGCCAGGAACTGCTCTGGCGGAAGGCCGCCGAGCTGCTGGTTCCACATCCACTTGTGGCCCATGGCGCAGATGCTGCGCGGAACCTCGGCGGGGTTGGTGATGCCGCACAATGTGGCCGCAACCATGTCGCAGTGTTCGAGCGCGGTGGTCATGCGGCCGCGCTTGCCGGGATTGTGGCGCAGCCAGTGCAGCAGTTTCGAGAAGCCCCACTCGGAGGAATAGGTTCCGCCACACCAGTTGATGGCCTCCAGGCCGGTTTCGTGGGCGGTCTTCGTGATCAGCGCTGCTTCCCGCCAGCCGCGATGATCGCACCACAGATAGTAATCGTCCAGCGGCTCCAGGCGCTCGCCTACGGGAATGACGCTGGACCCGGTGGTATCGATGGCCATGGCTTCGATTGCCTGGCCGTCAACGTCAGCCGCGCCGACCGCTTCACGCGCCGCTTCCACCAGCGCTGTCATGTGATCGGCGTGGCTTTGCGTGGCGTAATCGGGATCGTCGCGGCGGCGATGCAGAGCATATTGCGCCGTGCCCGAACCCAGCCTGCCTTTGGCGCTATCGAATATGGAGACGCGAACACTGAGCGTCCCAAAGTCCACCCCGGCAACAATGCTCACGGTGTCTCCTGTTGACTATTCGTGCCGGTACACATGCCAGCCGAGATACTTTTCCGCGGCCTCTTCCAGCACCGGCGCCGTGCTGGACAGATTCGCGGCCACATGATGCTCGAAACCGTTTTCGCAGATATAGCGCAGCAGGTTCTGCAGCCTGGGAATGCGCACCACGCCGGCTCCGCCGAAAGTGTCCAGGGGATCGCTGGTGAACTCGCCCTCGCCCACGTAGCCCGCGATCAACCCCTCGTCGTCAATGGTGGAGAAGCGCGCATAAGTCATTGGCCCCGCCTTTACGCGACCCACGCAGGTGCCGTAGGTGTTCTCGCGGCCCACGGTTCCGGCGATTATGAGCTGGAAGTCCATCTTCACTGTCTCGAAGAAATGTTTCGGCAGATTGCTGCAATGGAAGCACACGGCCTTGTCGGGATCGCCGCCGTAGTTATTGTTCCAATCGAGCAGGGCGCTGGGCGTTCCTGAAGCCAGTTGGAGCGCGTGCATGCCGAGGACGCCGCAGATATCCACTTCGCAGGCGCTGGACATCAGGTTGTTGCTCATCATGCTCATCACCGTGCAGGGGACCACGCCGAAGTACTCTTCCATGGACGTCCAGCACTGCACGGCGCTGATGGAGACGGCGGTCTGGCGCATCCACTCATCCACCACCGCGCCGAACTTCGCCATCTTCAGCAGGGCCGATTTCGGCGTGTCGGCCACGGTGACGTAGGCTTCGATGGCCGCCAGCTTGGCCAGCGCCGCGGGATCGTCGTCCTTCATTTTGGCGATGCGGCCGAAGATTTCAGAAAGGTCGATGGGTTCCACCGAGATGCCCGCCCGCTCCAGCAGCTTTTCGCTGTAGCGGACGGTGTTGAACGCGGCCGGCCGCGCGCCGATGGCCCCCACGCGCAGGTTATTCATGCCGCGCACCACCCGGCAAACCGCCTTGAACCACTCCAGATCCTTTGCGAATTCGGGCGAGCCGGGCGCTTCCGTGTGCAGCGTGGTCAGCGAGCAGGGGATGCCGTATTGCTTGAGATTGTTGCAGCAGGACATCTTGCCGCAGAAGCTGTCGCGGCGGTCGGCGATGGTCATGTGGCCGGGCGTGTCCGGCGTGGCCTGCACCAGCACCGGCACCTTGAGCCCGGAAAGGCGCAACGCGTCAGCGATGCCGCGCTCGTCGCCGAAATTCGGCAGCGTGACGATGATGCCGTCGATTTCGCGGCGATGGCGATCGAACAGGTCTCCGCACTTGCGCGCTTCGGCGTGCGTTTCTACCGCGCCGTATTTGCTGTCCTCCGCGCCGAGCGCGACCACTTTCACGCCCGCTTTCTCCAGCACGCCGATCATCTCGTCGCGGCCGGATTTGGCGAGGTGCCCGGGAAAGAAACCGCGGTTTCCCACGATGAGGCCGAGGGTAATATCAGAGCCTGTTTTCATGAACGTGCGCGCTTCTGCAAGCGCTTTCATAGGCAATGCTACATGCCATCACGCTGGATGTCAAACGCGGTGGCAGCGCACGGCGCTGCGCCACACTGCTATCCTTGGCCCTCATGGGTGTCCCGCGCAGTCTGGCCCTGGCGTTGTTCTTTGGACTGCTGACCGCTCCGGCGCGCGCCCTCGACGTGGACTGGCGCACCGTACAGCCGGAACTCCTTGAGTATTACCGCGCCCTGCTGCGCATCGACACCACCAATCCTCCGGGGAACGAAACCCGCGCGGTGAACTACCTGCGCCAGGTGCTGGACCACGAGCACATCCCTTATCAGGTGTTCGCGCTGGCCCCGAATCGCGCCAATCTGGTGGCGCGGCTAAAGGGAAACGGATCGAAGCGCCCGCTGCTGCTGATGGGCCATACCGACGTGGTCGGAGTCGACCGGGACAAATGGGCGGTGGACCCCTTCGCGGCCATCCTTCGCGACGGCTGGATTCTGGGACGCGGGTCCATCGACGACAAGAGCCACGTGGCGGTATCGCTGATGGCCATGATCCTGCTCCATCGCCTGCACGTGACGCTGGACCGCGATGTTATTTTCCTGGCCGAGGCCGGCGAGGAGGGCACCACCCAATGGGGCATCGATTTTCTGGCGCGCGAGCACTGGGACGACATTGCCGCCGAATTCGCGCTGGCGGAGGGCGGCCAGGTTACCATGCGCGGCAGCACGGTCCGCTACGTGGAGATCACCACCACGGAGAAGGTGGTGCGGCCGGTGCGCCTGATTGCGCACGGAACGTCCGGCCACGGGTCGCAGCCGCGTCCGGACAACCCGATTGTGCATCTGGCGGAGGCGGTGGCGCGCCTCAGCCGCTGGCAGCCGCCGGCGCGGCTGAACCCGACCACGACTGCCTGGTTTCAGGGTCTGGCGAAAGTCAGCTCGCCGGACGACGCCTTCCGCTATGCGCACATTTCCGACCCGGAACAGACCGCCGCCGTCCAGAAATACCTGGCCGAGCACGAGGCCGGCAACGCCGCGCTGCTGCGAACCACCATCGTGCCCACCATCTTCCGGGCCGGTTTCCGCACCAACGTGATCCCCTCGGAGGCCGAGGCCGTGCTCGACATTCGCGCCCTTCCGGACGAAGACCTGCCCCGGCTCTGGGCGGAATTGCGCCGCGTGATTGCCGACCCCGGCGTAGAGATGAAGCCGCTGGAAACGGCCACACGCCCCGCGGCGCCGCCTTCGCGCACCGATACTCCGATGTTCCACGCGCTGGAGGACGCCCAGAAGAAGCTGTTCCCCGGCAGCGTGACGCTGCCCGCCATGGCCACCGGCGCCACCGATCTGGCGCAGCTCCGCGCGAAGGGAGTGCAGGGCTACGGCTACGGTCCGCCAATGGACGAACTGGTGAGGGTGTCCGGCGGCGGACCCCACTCCGACGATGAGCGCCTGCGCGAGGACTCGCTCTATAAGATGGCGGAGTTCCTCTGGCTGGCGCTCACCAACGTTGCCGCATCGAAATAGTTGCTCAACGCGCTCACTGCGGCCGTAGCGAGGTGGTGGCCAGCAGCCCGCCCAGCCCCATGGTTTCCACCGCCGAAGAGGGCACAATCACCATGGCGCCTTTCTCCTTGATGGCCTCATAGAGCATGTTCATGGCGCGCAGATGCAGCGCCACCGGGTTGTTGACGTACACCGCGGAGGCTTCCGAAAACTTGGCCGCGATCTCCGTCTCCGCCGTTCCCAGGATGATTCTGGCCTGGCGTTCGCGCTCCGCCTGCGCCTGCCGCGACATGGCGTCTTCGAGGGCAGTGGGGATATGGACGTCGCGAATTTCCACGCTCTGCACGGTGATGCCCCAGGGATTCGTTTTCTCATCGAGAATCCGCTGCAGCTCCCGGCCCAGCATCTCCCGCTCGGTGATCATCTGCGCCAGATCGTGCCGGCCAATCGATTCCCGCAGACCGGTCTGCGCGCTCAGCGTGATGGCCTGAATGAAGTCGGCGACTTCGAGGATGGATTTCTCGGCATCCCACACCAGCCAGAACACGATGGCGTCCACGTTCACCGGCACGGTGTCGCGGGTGAGGGCCGATTCCGCGCTGACATCGGTGACGCGCACGCGCTGATCCACATAGGCGCTGACGCTGTCCACCACCGGGATGATAAAGAACAGCCCCGGCCCGCGCAAGCCCACGTACTTGCCGAAGCGCAATACGGCGGCTTTCTGCCACTGCGCCGCCACCTTGATGGCGAAGAGCAGGTAAAAGCCCACCGCGAGTCCCACCACGAACGGCGCGGGACGATCCAGCAGCGCGGCCGTGCCGACGCCAGCGGCCATGCACAGCAGGAAAGCGGTGATGCCAACCGAACTGGCATACTGGGACGCGTTCATTCCGCCACGGCTCAACTGTTGTTGTATTTTCAGGACACTCATATTCATTTCCCCCTTTCCGAGGACATCTCTTTCAAACGGCGAATCAACTCCTGCAACGTGAACCCTTCGGCGCCCGCGCGCGCCACCACCTCGCCGGCGATTTGCCCCAGACGCCGCTGGCGTTCCGCGTCGTCGCGTTCCGGCTTCTGGCCGGTGACGAACGTGCCGGTGCCCTGCTGGGTGGTGAGGACTTCCCGAATCTCCAGCTCGCGATAGGCGCGAATCACGGTATTGGGGTTCACCGACAGATCGACGGCGAGCTGGCGTACGGTGGGCAACTGGACGCCCGCGCGCAAAGAGCCGGCGGCGATGCCGCCCAGCACCTGGTCGATGATCTGGCGGTAGACGGGAACTCCGCTGTGCAGGTCCAGCCGGAGCGCGAACTGTTTCTCACGGGCAGCCGTCATGGTTATATAGTGTACTACTATACTAGAACAGTCAAGCGGTTTTTGCGTCTGCGCTGCATGGTGGGACTTTTGGCTCGCCGCCCCACCCGGACTCCTGGGCTTTAGCCCAGCTCATCGTCCTCTGCCACCGTGACTTGCACTGGCCAGCTCCCGGTAGCGGCTTGCGACGTGGCCTGGGATCCCGGCGATCTCGGCTTCGGTAAGGTAACGCAGTGGGGTGGTTGCGCCCAGACGCTGAACAACTTGCGCCAGCCCGGAGATCATGGCAAGCTCGGCTGGCGCGATGGTCCTGCTCACGACGACGCCGCGTCCTTCGATAATCAGGAATGGCCGATCGGAATGTCGCCGCCGCCAATCCTCTCCCCAATCGGCATACGGAACCGGCCGAAACAGCTCCAGAGTTGCCGAGCCTGAGAAGATCGCCTGGCAGGGAAAGAGCACGCCGCCCGCAAGGATTGCACGGGAGACCCCATCGGTACCGAGAGCGTGCAGTCCATCGTCATCCGGCAACTCCCAGGGTGAGTCCATGGTGACCTCCCCGAGCGCGCCGTAATCGGCGGGATGGGCCTCCCGAGCGGGAACGGCCAGGCGGCGCCGCACCTCGCCCAGCAAATCTTCGATGGCTTTCGTATCTTCTCCACATATGACCAAACCGTGATTGCCCAGGACGAACACGTCCGCCTCCGGGCAGGCGGAATAAGCCCTCTCGATCTCCTGGGACAGTGGAAGGCCCGATGCGACGTAACGGACCCACTGCCAGGGCAGCCCTGCCAGGAGGCGTTCGAGTTGTACTGGAGCGTCACGCCGCACGGCCCACGCGATCGTGTCCACACAATGCACATGAAGCACCATCCGGCGTGGCAGCGTGGCGTGCAACGCGGTTTCCAGAGACGCGCCTGGATATCGATCCGACGGATCCACACGTTTCCGGAGGCATTCCCGCACCTCCGCCAAATCGAGCGGAAGAAGGAAGCCGTCGCACATGGCATCAGCCATCCACTTGCCCGACGCTTTGATCCACAGTACGCCGTCCAACTTTGCCGAGCTGTTGCCGGTGCTCGCCTGCGTCAGCAGCGGGTCGTTGCCGATTCGTTGGGTTAGTTCCAGAAGCTGTCGCAGTTCCGCGATTTGTTTCATCGTGCCCGCCTCCTGGCCGTCATTGAGATACCACTCGAAACGGTTCTTCGGCGGCGCGCAATGCCACCGGGCGCCTGGCCCGGGCTTGTCCGATCCTGACGGATGTTTTGAAAATGACGCCGACGGGAATCACGCCGCCCAATTTGTGCGCGGCGACCGCCGCCAGGCCCATGGATGCAATGCATCCGCACGAGCCGCAGTCCGGGTTTCCTCCGAACTGGCAGGGAACGATTTTGGTTTTCAGGTCGGCCGACAGCGTCTGCGTGGTGAGCGCGAACACGCATTCCGCGGGGTTGCGCGGCGGCGTGGCGAACTGCCGAATCATTCCCTCCGGCATATCCAGTTTCGGAAACACCTTCCGCAGCGCCATCATGTCCGCGATCGCGCGCTCACGCTCGTCCGGTTGCAGCATCTCCGGCAGCTGGTCGCCTATCTGCGGCGTGAACAGGCTGAACCACACCTTGCGAATCTCCGCTCGTGGCGTCCAAAACTCCAGGAACTCGTTTAAGTAGCCAGGCCGTTTCATCATCTGGCCGGTGATCGTACAGTGGATGGTGATGTTCTGCCCAACGATGTTTTTCACGATCCGTTCGTACGTTGCCGGGGCTCGCCGGACATCGTGCTCGGGCTGCAGCCCGTCGATGGAAACTACGACATTGAAATGGTCTAATCCCGCCCAACTGGCGGCGAGAGGACGGAAGGCGCTGGTTACTACCTGGACGTGAATTCCACGGTCCAGCAGAAGCGGAATCATCGTCTCCAGCTCGCGATGGCGAACCAGTGGATCGCCTCCCACGATGGACAGATGCAACGGCCGCAGCCGGTCCACCAGGGCAAGCACGCCGTCTATAAGCTCCTGGCCCTTGCGGTCATTCAAACTGCGCAGCGTCACGCCGCCACCGCCCAGATGGGCGTCGTCGTAGGCATAACAGCCCGGACACTTCAGCGGACATTCACGGGTAATTTCGATGGAGAGCGAAGGGCGCTCTCCTTTGAGGATTTTTCCCCACGCACGTACAATTTCGGAAGGTTTCACAAGACATTCCTTTGCCAGGCCGGCCCATGGTTGTGGTTCACGCCAATCCGCTTGTAGTACGGCTGCGCCCAGGAACGCGATTCGCATCGCGAACCGCTCGGGGCTGGCCGGCCGCTCACATGCCGGGGGGCCGTTCTACTGAGATTGGAAAGCTAGCTTAAGCTCAACGTGCGGGCGGGAGGAGACGTATCGGTTGCGTGTCCGGCAAGGACCATCGGATCGTTGGGGCGCCAGGGCTCGCACGTGTCCACGGGAGCCGGACTCACCGGGAAAGTGCCGGAAATACTGAGAGGATCGCCGCGGCGTATGATTGCGGTATCGCAGGAGTAGTCTTGCGGCTGCAGTGCCTTAGAGACGGCGGCGCTCGGACCCACCGCGGGAGGATCCGGAATATTGTCGAGAGTGGCCGCCACCAGCAATGCGGCCAGTATCCAGATTGGGCACGAAACCCACTTCATTTGCTCGTGTGCACCTGCCTCATGGTAGCGCATCTTCCAAACGTAATGGACAAGCGGTGGCTGCCCGTCCTCGCCCGGTATCGCTGGAGCGCCGCTACTTCAGCTCCACCACCGTGGCCCCCGTTCCGCCCTCCGCTTGCGAAGCCGCGTAGAACTGCGCGACGTGCGGGTTCGCCGCGAGCAAATCCGCGATGGCCTTGCGCAGAATCCCCATCCCGTGGCCGTGTACGATGCGCACGCGATCCACCGAGGCCATCGCCGCCGTGTCCAGGAACTTGTCCACTTCGTCGCAGGCTTCTTCGGCGCGCTTGCCGATCACGTTGATCTCCCGATACGTCACGTCCCATGCTGGCCCGGCCGGCTGGAAGGAGACGCCCTGCGGCAACCGCGACGCCTCGCCGGTTGCGCCCAGCACTTCCTCCACGTCCTCCACGCCAATCTGCATCTTCATGACGCCGGCCTGCACTTCGATGCGATCGCCGGACAGTTTCCGCAGCACCCGCGCCGGCTCGCGCACACCCTTCAGCCGCACCCGCGCGCCCTCTTCGATGCGTATCGCCGGAACTTGTGCGGGCTTCGCCGTACCAGGCGCGGCCAGCACGGCACTGCGCACCTCCTCCTGAAACTCCCGCCGCGTCCGCGCCACCTTGCGCAGGGCCTGGTCGGCCGCCTTGCGCTGCGTGATGCCCTCGGCGCTTCTCGCGATCCCCTCGATAGTCTCGCGCGCCTGCGCCTCAAACGCCGCCACCGCCTGGTCGCAACGCTGCTCCATCTCACGGAGCTTCGCGGTCTCCCGTTGTTCCCACTCCTTCTTCAAAGAACGCTCCCGCGCGGCCAGCCTTTCGCGCTCCCGCTCCAGTTCGCGCTCGCGCTCCGCGGCGCTGTCGATGCGGTCATGCAGTTCACCCAGAAAGCGGGAGATGTCGCGCTCCTGATGGGTCATAGCGGAGCGCGCGCGTTCGATCAGATCCACGGGCATGCCCAGACGCCCGGCGATTTCCAGGCCAGCCGACTTGCCCGGCGCGCCCGTGCGCAACACGTAGGTGGGCTCCAGAGTTGCGTCATCGAAGCCCATTGAGGCGTTCAGCACGTGCTCGGTATTGGCGCCGTACACCTTCAGCGCCAGCAGGTGCGTGGAGGCCAGCGTGAACGCGCCCGACGCGCGGAACCGTTCGACAATGGCCACGCCCAACGCGCCGCCTTCCTCGGGATCGGTGGCGCGGCCCAGTTCGTCCAGCAGCACCAGGGACTCGCGCGTGACGGCCTCCAGCATCGTCCGAATGTGCGCAATGTGCGCCGAGAACGTGCTCAGGTTTTCCTGAATGGATTGCTGATCGCCAATGTCCGCCAGGACATCGTCGAACAGCGGAAACTCCGCGCGCTTCGCGGGGACGGGGAATCCCGCCTGGGCCATGAGCGCGAGCAGACCCACGGTTTTCATCGACACCGTTTTGCCGCCGGTGTTTGGACCGCTGATCAGCAGCGTCCGCTGCTTCTCCTCCAGCGTCAGCGACAACGGCGTTACCCGCTTACGCTGCCGCCGCAGCACATCTTCCAGCAGGGGGTGCCGCGCTTCTTCCAGAACCAGCCGGCGATCCCATGCCGCGGTGAACGCCGGAATGCTGCAGGCGAAGTCGATGGCGAAACTGGCCTTGGCGAACAGCAGATCCAGCTCGCCCAGCACGCGCACGGTTTCGCGGATGCCGCCCGCGTGGGCCCGCAATAGTCCGGTAAGCTCGCGCAGGATGCGCTGCACCTCGCGCTGTTCGTCCTCGCGCAGGCGCACCACTTCGTTGTTCAGGTCGATGGTTTCCAGCGGCTCAATGAACAGCGTGTGTCCGGTGCTGCTGGCGCCGTGCATTACCCCTGGCACGTGGCGCTGCTGGCCGGCCGCCACGGGCACCACCAGCCGGTCGTTACGGACGGTGACGAAATCCTCCTGCAGCACGCCGTCATCGCGATGTGCGCGCACGAAGCGTTCCAGCGAAATCTGAATCTGTTTGCGTTGCTTCTCAATCTCGCGCCGGATGCGGCGGAGGGCCACGCTGGCGTCGTCGGCGACGGAACCATCGGGAAGAATCTTGCCGCGCAGCTCGCGCAGCACGTCGCGCAGATCGGCCAACTGCGCGGCCCGCGCCCCCAGCAACGGGAATTTCTCCGCGGCGCTGGTGAGGATTCCGCGAATCTCCGCGGAGCGCTCCAGCAATTGGGTCATTTCGAGGATCTGGCGGGGATCGAGAACCGCTCCTTCCACCCCCACCATGTGCGAAGCGGCGGCGACGTCGGGCACCGAATCGAAACGTACGCGGATGGCCGCGCCGCGCACCGGCTGCTGCGGCTCCGCGGACAGGCGAACATAATCCAGCGCTTCCCGCACGCCTGCCAGGGTGGTCTCCAGAAACGCGCGGTCCGCCACCGGTTGCACCTGCTCCAGTTCCGCGCGGCCCAACGGGCTCTGCACAAAACGCCCCAGCAATTGCCGCAGGCCCTCGAACTCCAGCAGGTCCAGCGATGTCGCGTTCATGAGCTTGTCTTGCGCGCACGGAACGCGCGTTGCGCCACGGCGAGGGTGCCCTCGGTAATTCGATACGCGGGAAGCTCGTCCTCGCGAAGCCACACGGCGCGGCTCACGTCGCTGGCCGCACCCAGCGTGCCCCCGGTCACCCGGCACAAGTAATCGATCAGCACGTAATGGTATTCGGTCCGTCCCGTCGGCGTCGGGCATAATGCGCTCGAAGATCTCGAACATCGCCTCCGGCTCCACTTCGAGGCCGGTCTCTTCGCGCACCTCGCGGCGGATTCCGTTGGCCAGCGTCTCGCCCGTTTCCAGAATGCCGCCGGGCACAGACCACCATCCTTTGAGCGGCTCGTGCCCGCGCTCCACCAGCAGGATGGAATCGCCGTCGAAGATCAGGGCGCCGACGCCCAGGAAGGGCCGGCCGGGATAACTCCGGTCATCGGTAGCGCTCATGGCGTGGCGCCCTTCACGCCGAGCCGAACAAGATACACCGAGGTTCGCGCGGTCACAAACAGCACGTCCATGTCGGGCCCGCCAAACGCGCAGTTGGACGGAGTTTCGTCAAGCGCCACCGCGCCCAGCGGCTTCCCAGCCGCGCTGAAGATGTCAAGCTTCTTCGCGGCCACATACAGGTTTCCATTCTCATCCACCTTCATGCCGTCGGGCACGCCCTCGATGCCGCTTACAACTATACGTTCGTTGGACGCGGCTCCGTTGCGCGCGATGTCGTACGCGCGGATGTTGTGTTCGTCCGAGTTCGTGACATACAGCGTTCGGCCGTCGGGCGCGAGGGCAATTCCGTTGGGCCGGCCGGCGGGCTTCGCGACCACTTCCAGCACGCCCCGTGGGGTGATGTGATACACGCCATAGAAGTCGAGCTCGCGCCGCTCGTTGGCGGGGCCGAAGGCCGGGTCGGTAAACCACACGTGCCCGTCGCGCCGCACCACGATGTCATTCGGCTCATTGAGCCTGCGCCCCTGCCACTTGTCGGCCAGCACTTCGATGCGGCCATTTTTTTCCGCGCGCACCACCCGGCGGGTATGCGCTTCGCACGTGTAAAGCCGCCCTTGGGCGTCGAACGCATTCCCGTTGGCGCCGTTCGAATTCGCGCGCATCAATTCGCGCTGCCCGCCGGACTGCCATCGCCAGATCTCATTATTCGGAATATCGCTGACCACCAGATAGCCGTCGCGCGACCAGGCGGGCCCTTCCGCGTAAGTGAGCCCGGTGGTGACACGGTCGATGCGCAGATTGTCGAAATCCTGGGCGATACCCGATGCGCACAGGGCGAATGCTCCCAGCACCAGGGATACGCGGCGACAGGCGCGTTCCGATGGTATCGGGCGGTGACGCGGCTGGCGCCGCGCGTCCTGGTGTCGCACACCCCATTCTAGGTGTCCGCTGGACTCCGTCACGCGAATGCGATACAAAGAATCGGATGCTCATAGGCCACTACGGCGCCGCCTTTGCGTTCAAGGCGGCCGAGCGCAAGGTCTCGCTGGGCGTATTGTTTGTCGCCACGCAGTTCGTCGATATGTTGTGGATCGTGCTGGTGCTCACCGGCGCGGAGAAGGTTCGTTTATCGCCCAACGCCGACGCTCCCATCGAATTCACGGCGTATCCATGGTCGCACTCGCTGGTGATGTCGCTGGTGTGGGCCGCGGGCGCGTTCCTGCTGGTGCGATTGCTGCCTATCTACAAGGGTCCCCGCCACACTCGCGCAGCGCTGGTCGTGGCCGCCTGCGTGCTCTCGCACTGGTTCCTCGATCTGCCCATGCACCGCCCCGACCTTCCCATCGGCTTCCACGGTCCTTGCGTCGGGTTTGGAATTTGGAACAGCCCAACCCTGAGCTTTCTGGTGGAAGCGGCGACGCTGATCGCCGGGTTCTGGATCTACCGGCGGAAGGTGCCGCGGCCCAACTACGGCCTGCTGGTTCTGGCGCTGTTTCTGCTGGTGGTGCTGATCATCAACACGTACGGTCCGCCGCCGAAGGACATCGCCGCGCTGGCCAGTTCCGGCCTGGCCTTTTACGTGTTCGTCGCCGCGGTGGCGTGGTGGCTGGATCGGCCGGTGGCTGCTAGCGCGGATAAGGGTGGCCGCGAAGCGTCGTGAACGCCCGGTAAATCTGCTCCGCCAGCATGGCCCGGGCCAGTTCGTGCGGCCATGTCATGGCCGAGAGCGACAGCAGCAGATCGGCCTGCTCGCGCCACGCCGGCGGCAAACCATCCGCTCCGCCGATGACGAACACCAGGTCTCGCGCCTCCTCCTCGCACTTCCGGGCCAGGTCCGCAAACTGCTTCGAATCGAGCAGACGCCCGGCGGGATCCAGCAGCACTTTCATCGCCGCCCCATGCTTCGCGCGCAGGTCCACTCGCCGGGAATCGACTTCCCGCATTTCGCAGGATGCGAATCGCCCGCTGCGCTTCATGTACTCTTCGGCAATCGCGTGCGCGTGGCGGTCGCGCACTTTGCCGATGAAATACAGATACACCCGCACCGCGCTTACTTCCGCAGCAGGTCCAGCACCGCCGCCGTGGTGGCGATAACGCCGGTGCGGATGGCGGGTTCGGCCTCCGGATAGAAGAGGCTGGAGTGCAGCGACGGCAGGGGAGTTCCGGTACGCTTGCTCTCCGCCATATGTTCCGCGGAAGTGGCGCCCAGCAGGAACATGAAAGTGGGAATCTGGTGTCCGTCCAGGCCGAGCAGTCCGAAGTCCTCGCTGGCCATTTCGGGGCGCGGTTCCACTACGTTATTCTCGCCGAGGGCCGCCACGAAGACGCCCTTCATGCGAGCAGCGAGCTGCGGGTTGTTCCAGGTTGCCGGAACCGCTTCGGTTTCGCTCACCTTCACGATGGGCGCGCGATCGTCCGGCACGCCGCCGGCAAGGGCGATGCCGCGCGCGGTGCGATCGATGTCCGCCAGGATATGCCGGCGAACATCCTCGTTAAACGCGCGGACGGTCAACTGCAGAACCACTTCGTCGGGGATGATGTTGTGTTTGGAACCGCCGTGGATGGAGCCCACGGTGACCACCGCGGGGTCCTGCGGCGAGATCTGCCGGCTGACGATGGTCTGCAATGCCATGATGAATTCCGCGGCCATGACGATGGGATCTTTGGTCGCCTCCGGATGGGCGCCGTGTCCTCCCAGGCCGCGAATGGTCACGTCCACGGAGTTGGAGCTGGCCGCCAGCGGGCCCGCCACCACCCCTACCTTTCCCACTTCGATTCCGGGAGTGTCATGGAGCGCGATGGCGTAATCGGGCCGCGGGAATCGGGAGTACAGGCCGTCGGCCAGCATGGCGCGCGCGCCGTCGATGGTCTCCTCCGATGGCTGGCCGATCATGACCAATGTGCCGCTCCAGCGATCCTTCAGGCTGGCCAGCATGCGCGCCGTTCCCAGAAGCGACGTCATGTGCAGATCGTGCCCGCAGGCGTGCATGACTCCGACATCTTGCCCCGCGGCATTAGTGCCGCGAACTTTGCTGGCATACGGCAGGCCGGTTTTTTCCTCCACCGGCAGCGCGTCCAGCTCGGTGCGCACCAGCACCACCGGCCCCGGGCCATTCTTCAGCACGCCAACGATGCCGAAGGCGGCAGTGCCGTCCGCATATTTCCCCACGTGCCCGGTAACCGTGTAGCCGGCCTGGCGCAACTCATCCGCCACAAATGCGGAGGTTTTCTCTTCGTGGTGAGAGAGCTCGGGATGCGCGTGCAGATCCTTGTAGACGGCCAGCAGGGAGGGCACCTGCTGATCCACCAGCGGCTGCAAATCGGCGCCCGCGACGGCGATGCTCAACGAGAGGAGAATTCCCGCGCTTTTCATAGGGTGGCTCGGAGGAGCAAGTATAGCGCAGTCCCGCTTAATCCTTACCGTTCCTTTGGAACCGGATCACCACGGTACCCGTATAATCGAAAGGACAACCGGGCACGCACCCGTTACACGAAACTGAAGGAGACACGAATGGGCCGGAAGCTCATCATTTCACTATTGCTGCTTGCATTTGCGGCGTTTGCGCAAGACGACGCCAAACCAAATTTCTCGGGCACCTGGAAACTGAATGCCACAAAAAGCGATTTCGGTCCGATGCCCCCGCCCGACAGCCGGACAGACACCATCGATCATAAGGATCCGGTGGTGAAAGAATCCGTGGCCATGTCGTCCAGCCAGGGAGACATGCAGTGGGATCTTACCTACACGACCGACGGCAAGGATTCGAAGAACACGGTCATGGGAAGCGACATGACCAGTAACGCCCATTGGGACGGCAAGACGCTGGTAGTGGATTCGAAGGCGAACTTCGGTGGCGCCGATGTGACCATCCACGGAACCATGGTGCTTTCCGACGATGGGAAAGTTTTGACAAGGCAGGCCCACATCGCCAGCCCGCAGGGGGAAGGCGATCAGAAGCTGGTGTTCGACAAGCAGTAGAGCAACGGGCGCGGCCCTGCCCCACGCGGCGCAGGGCCATGACCCCGGCCGGAGGCTATTCGCGCGAGGTGGGGAACGTCTGAGAGATGTGATCGTGCCAGGTGAGCGATTCTTCGTCGGCCAGCGCCCAGAACAGACCCAGGCCGGCCGGCAGGACGCTCAGCCATCCGGAGAAAAGGCGCAGGAGCCGCTGGCGCCGGCTGGGTCTGCGGCCATCCAGGTTTACCAGGCGAAGTTGCATGGCCCGCATGCCCGGGCTGTCTCCATTGCCGAGACACCAGAGCAACCGGTACAACAGCACGGTCATCGCGGCAACCGCAATGTATATGGGCGCGCTCTGCCGGTTGAGCAGCACCTCGCCACCGAAGGAATACAGAGTGGCTACGAATGCGCCGAGCGCGAGGGCTACCAGAGTGCTGTCCACAAAGGCCGCGAGGCTCCGATGCTCGAGCGAGGCCACGCGCGCGTCGCAATAGATGACGCCTTCGTGAGCGGGCCGCGACAGTGCCGGAGTGACCAGCGAAGAGGTGAAATTCAGAGTTTGCTGGTTGGTCGAAATCTGCCTGCGGACCCGGGAACGCGTGGCCCGCGGCGAAGCCGGTTTTTCGTTGGCGGCGCCTCCCCCGACAAACGCGCTGAACGGGAGAACCTGGCCCATGTCCTTCGTCCCAAACAGCGTGCGCTGATAGGAGGGACCCTGCCGGCGGCCCGTTCCCGAGCCCGGCACCAGTTCCGGGGCCCGTGGAACGGCTTTGGCCTGGACGCGCGGCCGGGGAGCCCGTTCTTCCGCCAGTGCCGTGTGCGCATACTGCGGCGAAGCGCCAAGGGGAGCAGCCGAATAGTGCAACCGGCGCCCACAACGCTGGCAGCGATGTTCGTCGTCCGAATTCCAGGCGCGGCAGTAAAGGCAGTTCATGGTGGTTAGCCGGTTTCTCTTACCCTATCGGCCGGCGCCGGGTGTTGCACTACAGCGTCTTGCTATAAAGCGATGCCCCGTGATACCGTTTGCGTTGAGCCCCTCGCGACAGCGTCGCGTCCTCTTCAGACCAAGAGGCCCTCTGCAATTATCTACCATACTTGGTGGAGGATGTCACGAACTTTATTGCGGTTGGAGACATTTCCTCACCCTTCTCCTGAATCTTGCCTTCGTAAGTGGTGCAGCTGCGCAGGTCTTCAACCCCCCGGTGCCCCTCGCGCCCCAAACCGAAGAGGGCCATCCACAGAGCGTGAACCCGGGCGTAAAACTGCTGACGCCCCGGCCGAACGCGCCCGCCGAAGGTGAGGTTCTGGTGCATGCCGTCAGCCAGGAAATGGACTCCTCCTGGTACCATCTGAAAGGCGCCGCTCATATCGAAACCACCAGCATGGCGCTGGACGCCGATACCGTTGATTACAATCGCGATACCGGCGATGCGAAGGCCAGCGGCCATGTCCGGTTCGAGAACTTCGTCACCGGCGACAAGCTGCTGTGCGACCACGCCGAATATAACGTCAACGACGAGACCGGGAAGTTCTATGTAGTGGCCGGAACCTCACCGTCGAAGATTGAATCGAAGCCCGGTCTGCTCACCACCAGCAACCCTTTCTATTTCCAGGCCCGCTGGGCGGAGCGCATCAAGGAGAAGTACATCCTGCATCAGGGGTTTGTCACCGACTGCAAGATTCCAAAACCGTGGTGGAGGCTGCGCGGGAACCGGTTTGTGATTGTGCCGCGCGAGAAGGCTCTCGGCTACCGGGCGGTCTTTTTCGTGCGCTGGGTGCCGCTGTTCTACATGCCGGTTTTCTACAAATCTCTGGAGCGCAACCCGCGGGAGAGCGGGTTCCTTTCACCCAACATAGGCAATAGTTCGCGCTATGGCCAGATGTTCGGCCTCGGTTACTACTGGGCCATCAATCCCAGCGCCGATCTGCTGTACCGGGCGCAGTATTTCACCAGCGCCGGCCTTGCCAGCAACTTCACGTTCCGGGAGAAGGTCAAGCCGGGGACGGACTTTTCGGTGATTGCGTACGGCATTGACGACCAGGGCGGGCCTGGCCGCGTGGCCACTCCGGGGTTTCAAATTACCGCCCGGGGCCGCGCGGATCTGGGCGATGGCTGGTTCGCGGGCGGCGAACTGAGCTACCTGAGTTCATATACATTCCGCCAGCAGTTCTCGGAGTCGTTCAGCGAGGGTATATTCAACGAATCGCACTCGGTCGGCTACGTGACCAAGCACGAGGACACATGGGGCGTGAACTTTGTCGCCGACCGCATCGAGACGTTCGATTTCGTTCCCACACAGCCCAACGACTCGGTGATCATTCGCCATCTGCCGGAAGGCGAGTTCCTGATGCGCGAGACCGAGCTGCCCATGCCGTTTCCCGTCTACTTCTCTCTGGACGCGACCGGAGGAGCCATGGACCGGACCGAGCCAGCGGTGCCCAACGAAGTGACCATCACCACCCCCACGTTGGTCGATCGAGTGGATCTGTGGCCGCGCTTCACCACCAGTATCCGGCTGGCCGACTTCACGCTGGTGCCCAGTTTTTCCCTGCATGAGACCGAGTATGGGGAGAGCCTGAGCGCCGATCGCTCATTGGCGGGCAGTCTCCTGGTGAGCTCGCGCGAGTTCACCCTCGATTTTATTCCGCCTTCGCTCTCGCGCATTTTCCCGGCGCCTTCCTGGCTGGGGAAAAAGTTGAAGCATGTGATCGAGCCCCGGGCCGAGTTCCATTACGTGGGCGGCATCGGCCCCGAGGCGTTGCGCGTGATCCACTTCGACGATGCGGACCTGATGACCGACACCACCGAACTGCAGCTCTCGCTGACCAACCGTCTGTACGTAAAGCGCAAGGACGACAGCGTGGATGAGGTCTTGAGCTGGCAGCTCAGCCAGGTCCGCTACTTCGACCCTACGTTCGGCGGCGCGGTGGTGGACGGCCAGCGAAACGTAATCTGGAGCAGCATTCTGCTGACTCCGTTCGCGTTCATCGACGGGCCCCGGAGCTACTCGCCGGTTACGTCGCTTCTGCGGTTCCAGCAGAAGGTCGGCCTGGAGTGGGAAACCGATTACGATCCGCTGCATTCGGCGGTGGTGGCCAACGTGGTTAGCGCGGACTACCGTCTTTCGCACTACTTTTTCTCGATAGGCCAGGCGCAAATGCGGGACGACCCGCCCAACAGCCCGGTAACCATTCTCTCGCCTACTTCGGGCCAGTTCCGCGGGATCATCGGATACGGCGAGCCGAACCGGCGCGGTTTGAGCGCCGGGATGAGCTTCTATTACGACTATAAGATGGGTTTGCTGGAGTATATGGCCGCGCAGACCACCTACAACACGGACTGCTGCGGTTTCAGCGTGCAATATCGCCGGCTGGACTATGGCGGGCGCGATGAAACGCAGATACTGGGATCTTTCGGTATCGCCAATATCGGTTCGGTGGGCACGCTGAAGCGGCAGGAGCGCATCTTTTGACAAGCCCTCTGTTTATACGTCGGGTGATAACCCTCTGTTATACTTCGGGCAGTACGCGCTATGTCTGACCTCCGCCTGGGAGATGTGATTGACGATTTCTGTGTCAAATGCAAGCGGCTGACCAATCACGCGATTGTCTCCATCATCGGGGACCAGGCCGCGAAAGTCCGCTGCCGCACCTGCTATCACGACCACGATTACCGTCATGAACAGCCGCCGCCCTCGAAAAAGGAACTGAAGAAGCAGGAGCTCTTCGCGGAAGTGCTGGCCGCCGTGGTTCCCGAGGCCGCGACCGTGGTAGAAGAACCGGTCGAGAAGAAAAAGACGCGCGCTCGCAAGGCAACCAGGTAGCAGCTTTCATGAAAGTCAGCATCATCGGAACGGGGTATGTCGGACTGACCACAGGCGTTTGCCTGGCGTGGCTGGGCCACGAAGTCACGTGCGTGGACACGGATCAATCCAAGGTCGATTCGCTCGAAAAGGGCATACCCACGATTTATGAACCGTTCCTCGAACAGTTCATGTCGGAAGCCCGCGAGAGAATCCGGTTTACCACCAGTTTCGCGGCGGCGATACCCGGATCGCAGGTCATCTTCATCGCGGTGGGAACGCCTCCGGGTCCGGGGGGCAGTCCCGATCTGCAGTACCTGCAGGCCGCGGCAAAGGCCATTGGGCAGCACTTCGACGGCGAGTACGCCGTGGTGGTGAACAAATCCACGGTGCCCATCGGCAGCGGGAACTGGGTGGACGCGCTTTTGCGCGAGTCGTACGAAGAGGCCCACGGCCGCTCCGCGGGCGGACAATTTTCGGTGGCGTCAAACCCGGAATTCCTGCGCGAGGGAACGGCCCTGCACGACACGCTGTACGCGGACCGCGTGGTCATCGGCTCCGACGACAGCCGTTCACTGGAGGTGCTGTATACGCTGTACCGGCCGGTCCTCGACCAGACTTTCGTGCCGCCCGCGTATCTGCCCCGCCCCGAGGATCTGGGGGCGGTGCCGCTGGTTTCCACCGACCTCGCGTCGGCCGAGCTGATCAAGTACGCGGCGAACGCTTTTCTGGCGCTGAAAATCAGCTACATCAACGAGATTGGCCAACTCGCCGAAAAGGTGGGAGCGGACATTACCCAGGTGGCCAAGGGGATCGGCCTCGACGCGCGCATCGGCAGCCGCTTTCTGCAGGCCGGTCTGGGCTGGGGAGGCTCCTGCTTTGGCAAGGATACCGCCGCTCTGGTTTCCACGGCCGCGGAGTACGGACTGGGGATGCACATTGTCGAGGCTGCCCGGATCGTGAACGTGCGCCAGAGGGAACGCGTTATCGAGAAGCTTCTGGCGGAGCTGAAGATTCTGAAGGGCCGCACGGTGGCCCTGCTGGGCCTGGCGTTCAAGCCGAATACCGACGATCTGCGCGAGGCGCCGGCCATTGAAATTGCCCGGAAACTGGTGGAGCGCGGCTGCCGGGTGAAGGTGCATGACCCGGTGGCGCTGGAGCGCTTCCGGCGGGAATATCCCAATATCGGCGTATTCTGCTGCGAGACGGCGGAGCACACCGCGGAAGGCGCCGATGCCCTGGTGCTGGTGACCGAGTGGCCACAGTATCGCGAGATGAACTGGGAGGCGGTGGCCGCCGCGATGCGCACGCGGCTGGTGCTGGATGGCCGCAACGTGCTGGATCGCGCCCGGCTGACGCGCGCCGGTTTCCATTATCTGAATATGAACGGCGATGTGCAGGCGGCCGCGGAGAACGCGCTGCAGCCGTCCTGAGGATCGCAACCCACGCACAGCGCCAATTCAATCGGCGCGCAGGTTACAAACCTGCCCCACATTTTCCGTCGAGCCCTGCGACCAGCACCCAGGAAGTCCAGGGCAGGAGACGCTGTAGCCCTCCTCAGCCCGAACCAGCGCGACGGGGTATTTCATGCCCTCACTCTAACACTCGGTGGCGCCGTAGCCAGCTCCGATTCAATCGGTGCGCAGGTCGGCAGGCAGGGCATGGCCCTGCCCCACGTCGTCGTTCCGGAAATAACCCAGTGGCAGGTGGCCTGAGAGACTACCGCCCATTATTTCGCGATGCTCCAGGTCAGGCTGCGCGACGCTGAAGCTTGCCCCTGAGTCATGTCCACGCGGATCTCGTAGTTGCCTGGTTTGTGCACGGCGCTGATCAGCATCGGTTCGGATTCATCGATCTCCAGGGTCTGGCTTGCGATTTCTTTGCCATTCCGGAGGAATTGCACGCTCAGGCGCGCCTTTCCAGAGGTGTCCTTTTGCGGATACACCACGAAATAGAGGTATGGATTTGACCCGGCGGGCAACGCGGTGGAAGCGAGCGGAATCACCCGGCGGCCATCAGCCTCAAATGGATCCGCCGCGTTGGGAGATCGCGTCAGATCCTCCACCTTTTGCGCCAGCATGATGTCGCTCAAGTCGGGCCCATCGGGCAAAGCGCTGTCGATCTGCATGATGCTGGTGCTGGTCCGATTGCCCTCCTCATCCACCACCGCCGTCTCGATGGTGTGGTGCCCGGGCGGGAGACGGAACGAGTGCTCCCAGGTCATGTGCCGGGCTTCGAGCGATGGCACGTACTGGTCGGCTACGTCGGAGGGTACGTCGCGGCTGAACCAGTCTTCCACCTGCCCCTGGGAGTTTTTCGTCAGGGCCAGCAAAGACGCGTGGAAGCGGTGCTTTTTCGCCTCCGGCTCGGGAGTGCCGGTGAGATTGGCGATGGGAACGTTGAATACCACGGCATACTGCGAGGTCCCGTTCTCCGAGTGAAAACGAATGGCCTGCGATTGAAAATCGAAAGCATGAGGCGGAGGATTCGCATTCAGCGCGCGCAAACCGGCCATGTCTCCCGCCCCCAGGGAATTGCCGTTTTCTTCCGGCAGGGAGAAATATCCGCTGCGCGTTTTCGCCTGCAGGCCGGCGCCGGCCAGCTTCACCTCGATCTTCCGGAAGCGGCCATCGTAGCCCTCCACCGAAGGCTGGTAGGTCACTTCGTAGTGCGTATCCACGTCTTCCATCACGTGCTTCAGGAGCTGCTGCGTGTTGTTCGTGTTCGCGATCAGGAACCCGCCGGTGCTTTCCGCGAGATCGCGCAGGCCAGCCTGTTTGTTGGCGCTGAGCACGCTGTCGCGGACGTAGTTGTCCTGATTCATGAGCTCCATCATCTCCGCCGAAGACTGATTGGTTGCGGCTTGGCGGGAGATGTTCGTGAGATTGCCGTTGAGGGGCGTGAGGGCGCTGTTGCCGGTGCCGACACCGGCAACTTTGTTTAATACGTCGGTGGACGATTGCAGGTCCGAGTGCGAAGTGGTGCAACTGACGCTCAGGTCGTCCTGGCATACATTGAGGCCGTACACATCCAAACCATAAAACGTGATGCCGCCCTGATTCGCCGACCGGATCAGGTTTCGCCAATAGGTCATCTCGTCCGGGGGCCGGGTGAGTCCGGTGCTCAGGAGAAGCACGGTCTTCTGAAAAGGCAGCGGGCTGAGTTGGCGCACCAGGGAGCTCAGCGCATCGAGGTCGCGCATTCCGCCCAGATTCTCGAGCTCCATGGATCCGCGGGGACCGAGAGGATTGCTCGCGTCGGAGGTCACTCCGGCGGCGCCGGTGGTGATCTGGCCCGCGGTGTTCATCATTCCCCGGATCAGATCGCCCGTGCCCACGCCACCGGGGGAGGTGTCGGAGTTGAGAGTCGCTGCCAGGTACGCGTTGGTCAGCGCGGCGCCGACGCCCGCCGAATTGCTCCCGGCGAGCGGACGGAGCTGGTTCATGGCCGCCAGATCCACCGCCTTCAGAAGATGCTCACGGTTGTTGGAGAACGGAGACAGAGGCCTGAGACCGGCCTCGTCCAGACCGAACACGCCGATGAAAGTGTTGGGGCGCAATTCGTTGTTGACGAACTCTCGCGCGGCCTGCCGGGCCAGGTCGCGGGTTTCGGCGTTCAGACCGCTGAAGACCAGGCAAACCAGATTCACGGTGCGCAGCGGATTGAGCCTGGGCTGGCCAGGGGGCGTTGCCGCGGTCTGCTGGGTATCCAGGGCTTCGGCCGCCTCTTTTTCGTCTTCAATGCGCACCTCGTCGCCCTTCACCAGCCGGAAGGAGCGCACATTCTGGCGGACGCCGTTTTCGTAAACGGCAAGCTGTTCGGGTTTGAGATCGGCCACCGGCTTGCCATGCTTGTCACGTACTACGACATCCAGCAGGACCTCCCGGACGGAGCTCTCGATCACGACACTGTCGGAAGGCTGCGCCTGCGCGAAGCCTGTTCCGGCCGCGGCGATCAGAGCAAAGGCTGCGAGGAAAAACAATTTCACACTACAGTGACGTCGCGGGCGGGGTTCCAGGTTGCGCCGGGAGCCAAAGAACGCGGCTCGCGCCGCGTGTCCGCCGGTGACATCAGGTCTCCAGAATGACGTAAGCCAGCGCTTCGGTCGCAGTGTGGGTTAACGAAAGCGCGATGTTTTTCACTCCCAGTAACGCCCCGAACTGCGCCGCCGCGCCGTACAGCTTGAGCGTGGGTTTGCCCGACGGCAGGTTGGTAACCTCGAAATCCCGCCAGCGGACGCCGCGGCGCCAGCCGGTGCCGATCGCCTTCATGCCCGCTTCCTTGGCGGCAAAGCGCGCGGCATAGCGCTCGTAGCGGCCGGCGCGGCGCCGCTCCACATACGCGATCTCCAGCGGCGTGAAAACGCGCTCGATGAACCGGCGGCCATAGCGCTCGGCGGCGGCGCGGATGCGGTCTACTTCGGCGATGTCCACGCCACTGCCGACGATCATAATTCCGCTTCCTTTCTCACAGCTCCGCTCCGGTAGAGGCTAGAGTGAGGCGGCCGTGCTTCACCCCTTTGGTGCTGACCAGGGCGTCGGCGATCTTTTTCACCTGACCGGCCTTGCCGCGGACAATCAGCACCTCCAGGCAGTTGTCGTGATCCAGATGCACGTGCAAAGTGGAAAGAATGTGATGGAAGTGCGAATGCTGGAAGTCCGTGAGCTTCTCGTTGAGGAGGCGGACATGATGGTTGTAGACCAGCGTCACGGTGCCCACCACCTCGCTCTCCGGCTCTGCCCACGCTTCCTCCACCAGTTCTTCGCGGATGAGATCGCGGAACGCTTCGGAGCGGTTGGTGTAGCCGCGGCGGGCGATGAGCTTGTCGAACTTGTCCAGCAGGTCGGAATCGATGGCCACGCCAATCCGGCTGAGTTCGCTCATTTGTATCCAGTGTATGCGGTATCCTCGAAGAAAATCCGATGGCCCAAAGCTTCCACCTGGCGCTGATCATTCCGTCGCATTACGACGACGACGGGTATGTCATCCAGTGGCTCCGCTCGGCCATTCCATCGAATACGCTGGCGGTTCTCAACGGCCTGGCGCTCGATTGCGACCAGCGGCGCGTGCTGGGCGAGGACGTGCGGATTGAGGTCAGCGCGCTGGACGAGATGAATACGCGCGTGCGGCCGCGGCGTCTGATCCGGCAATTGCGCGGCAAACGCGCCATGGTCGGGATTGTGGGCGTGCAATCCAACCAGTTTCCAAGAGCCATGGACATCGCGCGTCCGCTGCGCGCGGCGGGTATCCAGGTGTGCATTGGCGGGTTCCACGTTTCCGGTTGCATCGCCATGCTGCCGGAGATGCCGGCGGAGTTGAAAGAGGCCATGGATCTGGGCATCTCGCTGTTCGCCGGCGAGGCGGAGGGACGCCTGGACGAGGTTCTGCGCGACGCCTGGAACGGCACGCTCAAGCCGCTCTACAACCACATGGACGACCTGCCCGCGCTTGAAGGCGCGCCCATCCCGCTCCTTCCGGCCCGGCGTATCCGGCGAACCGGCGGCCGGCTGACCAGTTTCGACGCGGGGCGCGGATGCCCGTTCCGATGTTCTTTCTGCACCATTATTAACGTGCAGGGGCGCAAGTCCAGGCACCGCTCGGCGGAGGACGTGGAGCGGATTGTGCGAAGCAACCTCGCCCAGGGGATCAACCGGTTCTTCATCACCGATGACAATTTCGCCCGCAACCAGGATTGGGAGATCATCTTCGACCGGCTCATCGCCATGCGCGAGGGGGAGCGGCTGAATATCAAGTTCGTCATCCAGGTGGACACCATGTGCCACCGTCTGCCGCGCTTCATCGAAAAGGCCGGCCGGGCGGGGGTGGCTCGCGTCTTCATCGGACTCGAGAGCATTAACGCCGGCAGCCTGCTGGGGGCCCGCAAGAAACAGAACAAAACCAGCGAGTACCGGAAGATGCTGCTGGAGTGGCGGCGCGCCGGCGTGACCACTTTCGCCGGGTATATCGTGGGGTTCCCGGGCGACACGCCGGAATCGGTGCGGCGCGACATCGGGATCATCCAGCGCGAGCTGCCCATTGATCTGCTGGAGCCGCACTGCCTGACGCCGCTGCCGGGTTCGGAGGATCATCTGCGCCTCTTCAACGCCGGGGTGGCGCTCGATCCCGATCTGAACAAGTACGATCTGGAGCACGTCACCACCGCGCACGCCACCATGTCCAGCGCGGAGCTGGCGCGGGTGTATCGCGATTCGTGGCTCGATTATTTCACGCCGGCGCACATGGAAACGGTGCTGCGGAGGGCGGCGGCGAGCCCGGGCATGAGCGCCGGAAACATGATGTTCCTGTTGATGTGGTTCTACACCTGCATCGTTCTGGAGAAGGTGGACCCGCTGCAGGGCGGATATCTGCGGCGCAAATACCGCACCGACCGGCGGCCTACGCTCCCGCGCGAGAGCCCGCTGGTGTTCTATCCACGCTTCGCGGCGGAGGTGGTGGGGAAGCATATCCGGCTCGCCGGACAGCTCTGGAGTCTTTACGCGTTGCGGCGGCGGCTGAAGCACGACCCGGCGGCGCGCGAATACATGGACACTGCGCTCACGCCGGTTTCCGATACGGAAGCGGAATCCCTGGAAATGTTCCGGGTGGTGGCGGGGTAAGCCTCGTTAATCAAGGTCCACTACGGCCATCAGCCCACGGTCTACTTGCCGAAGAAGATCGACCGGCAGAGCGCCGATTCTCGTCGTGAGTTTCGCGCGATTCCAGGGTGGTGGCCTGATGGCATGACACACGTTATCACTCGCAGCTGGCGACCGTCGCCATTAGGGCCACGCCCGGCCCGGGCAGGCCTCCGCGCGGCATTGCTACGACAGTGGGGGCCGCGATCCTGGAACAAGATCGGCCCAGTAGACGTCGTCTCGCCTCATTTCGAGTCCTTTGCCGGTCCTGACAAGGTGCTCGATACCGGCCGACTCCAGGTCATGGTCGAGGTCCCGACCTGTGCCCACCCTGCGGTTGCGATCGTTCGGCCTCCGCTCCAGGCGTGGCGCAGGTTTGCTCCGGTAATGGGAGGTGGAAGTTCTTCATGGCAGATTCCCCACTTTCAAGCATGGCAAGTTGTTTACATCGCAGGGCATGGCCCTGCCTGGGTTTGTAACCGCGCTCCCCTGGCGGGATGTTATCCTACGGTGGGCTGGCATGGGTGTTCGCGATCAGCACATAGAACACGGGCGAGCCGTCGCCTGGCGTCTGATTGTGCTGGTCACCCTTCTGAAGCCGCTCAGCAATTTGTTTCTGGCGTGGGGTATGAAGCAATTGCCGCAAACTCTCGCGATCAACCCGTTGTTCTTTCTCCGCGCCATGGTGGACCCGCTGGTGGCGGTCGGCATTGTCATGCAAATCGTCTGGCTGCTGACGCGTATGTCTCTGCTGAGCGTGGCCGACCTGAGTTTCGTGCTGCCGGTCACCGCCTCCGGGTACGTCCTGTCGACGCTGCTCGGCAAGCTTGTTCTTCACGAACACGTCAGCGTCTGGCGATGGCTGGGCGTGGTCATGATTTCGCTTGGAACGGCGTTCGTCGCCTCCAGCCCGCGCATCGCCAGTGAGGCGGTACCAGGCCAATGAGGTGGGTCTGGGTGAGCGTGGTGGTGGTTTCCGCCGTGTTGGGAGACCTGCTGCAAAGCCGTGAGATGAAGATGCAGGGGGGCAACGGAGCCCCGGGGATGGGCCGCGTTCTGAAACTCGTCGCCACCCGCTGGAACCTGATTCTGTCCATCTTTTGCATGGCTGTTTCGTTTTTCGCGTTTCTTGCTTTGGTGCGGACCGAGCCGCTCAGTTTCGCCGTGCCCGCGTCCGCGGCCAGTTTCGCGCTGGAAACCGTGCTGGCGAAATTCGTGTTGGGCGAACGCCTGGCTGCCCGCCGTGCCGCGGGAGCCATCCTTGTGTGCGGCGGCATTGTGCTGGTCGCGCGGTAGGGTTCGCCCGCGGCCTCGCTGCAGTATTCGATAATTAGTAAGTGGCACAGCCCGCCGTCCGCGGGGTGGGCGTGACCGTGAATACCGTGTCGTGCACTGGTCGCAATTGGGGATGGCTGTTACGTTTCGCTAATGGGAGGAGTTGCCAGTGGGCACCATGAAGATCGCCGTACTCGGCGGAGACGGTTACTGCGGTTGGGCGACGGCCCTGTATTTATCGAAGCGCGGCCACTCGGTCGCCATTATCGACAACTTTGCGCGGCGCCAGTGGGATCATGAACTCGGCGTCGAAACGCTGACTCCCATCCGCCCGCTGGCCGAGCGAATCCGCGTCTGGCAGGCGCTCACCGGAAACGTCATCGAGCTGTTCGTCGGCGACGTCACCGACTACGATTTTCTCTCCTCGGCCATCCGCGATTTCGAGCCCGATGCCGTGGTCCATTTCGCCGAGCAGCGCTCCGCCCCCTATTCGATGATCGACCGCAAGCACGCGCTGTTCACCCAGATCAACAACGTGGCGGGCACGCTGAACCTGCTCTTCGCGCTGCGCGAGTTCCGCCCGGAATGCCATCTGGTGAAACTGGGCACCATGGGTGAATATGGCACGCCGAATATCGATATTGAAGAAGGCTACATCACCATCGAGCACAATGGCCGGAAGGACGTTCTTCCCTACCCCAAGCAGCCCGGCTCCTTCTACCATCTCTCCAAGGTGCACGACAGCCACAACATCATGTTTACCTGCAAGATCTGGGGGCTGCGCGCCACCGATCTCAATCAGGGCGTGGTGTATGGAACCATCACCAGCGAGACGGATCTGGATGAGAGCCTGATCAACCGGTTTGACTACGATGAGGTGTTCGGCACGGTGCTCAATCGCTTCTGCGTGCAGGCGGCGCTGGGGCATCCGCTGACCGTGTACGGCCGCGGCGGACAAACCCGGGGATTTCTCGATATTCGCGACACCGTGCGCTGCGTGGAACTCGCCTGCCTGTATCCCGCCGCGCCCGGCGAGTGCCGCGTTTTCAACCAGTTCACCGAGCAGTTCTCCGTGCTGGATCTCGCCGTAATGGTGCAGAAGGAAGCGCACAAGCTGGGGCTGAACGCGAAAATCGACCACCTGCCGAATCCGCGCGTGGAGTCCCAGGAGCACTATTACAACGCGAAGCATTCCAAGCTGGTGGATCTGGGACTGCAGCCGCACCTGTTGTCGAATTCGCTGCTGGATTCGCTGATCAACATCGCGGTCAAGTATCGCGAGAGAATCGACCCGTCAGTGCTGCTCCCGCAAGTCGATTGGCGGCTCGCCGCGAACAAGCGCCAGAACCAGCCGGCTGAGATTACCGCCGCGTTTACCGAACCGCGACAGTGATGGAGCGGGTTACTCGTTGACCACCGGCACCAGCTGGCCGTCGCGAATGTAATACTGGCCGTCGCGCCAGCGCAGGCTGCGGCGCGTGAAACTGGCCAGCCAGATCAGGAACGCGAATGCATCCCAAACGGGAATGAGCGGCATCCTCTTCCACAGGCCGGGCCGCCGCAGTCCGTGGACGCCGATGGTCCACATCATGGCCATGCGCAGGAAGAGATAGCCGCCCAGCCACGCGCAGGCGGCCAGAGGCGAGGGGTAAAGCGCAATCGCCGCCAGGCACCACGGCAGCCCTTGCGTGAAGATCAGTCCCGCGTGCCCCCACGGCCGCATGTGCCGCATCACCACCATCCATCGCAGCCGCTTATGAACAAGCTCGCGAAACGTTGCGTAATCGGAAACCGCCAGCACGCAGTGCGGCAGCAGCTTCACCGTGTGGCCGTGCTCGGCAATCAGGTTCCCGACGAGAAAATCGTCGCCGGGCCGGTTCACCAGACTCTCGTACCCGCCGAATTCGGCCAGCCGGGTACGCGTGGTGGCGATGGTTGTCCCCAAAGCAAACCGGACGCCCTCCAACTGCTGCGACACCAGAATGCCCGCGAAAAAATCGGACATCATCCCCACGGATTGCAGATTCTCGGCCAGCGTCCGGTCTTCGGTGGAGGCGTAAAAACAAGTGACCGCTCCCACCCGCGCGTCCTGCAAGGGCGCGACGACGGTGCGCAGATAGTCCGGGCTCACCCGCACGTCGCTGTCGTTCATCACCAGAATCTCGTTCCGCGCCTCGCTCACCAGCCGCGCCAGCTTGGCCACTTTGTCGTTGACGCCGCTGCGGCCGGAGCCGTAAAACAGCCGGATTGGGCGCTCGGGAAAATCCCGCGCCAGTTTTTCGATCACCGGAACCGCGGGATCGTCAGGGGAACTGACGCAGAACAGCAGTTCGTAGTCCGGGTAGTCCTGCCGGCAGAGGCTGGCGAAGTTTTCGTAGGCTTCGTGATCCAGACCACGAATCGGCTGCAGGTTGCTCACTGGCGGCGTAAAACCAGAGTCCGGTTTCGTCCGGTTGGAGGCAAGAAAAAACCGCCACGAGCTATACAAAGCGAGCAGATAGTAGATGCCGGGAAACGTCGCCACCAGCAGCGCCACATACTTGATAACAGTCAATATCCGCGAGGCCTCGCCGGTTCTCCAGTCTAACAGAGGCGTGGGCGGGAACCGGGTCGGCTTGCCCCCTCATGGAGACTCGAAAGGCAGCGAATAAGGGTTTCGGCATATCCAAGCCTGTCGTCCCTTCGAAGTCCGTTGAGTACGAGAACTCTTATGTAGCTGACTGTTGATTCCGCGCGAGCCGAGTCGCACCTTGCCTTTGAGATCTCCAGAACGCGGACGTGCGTATTCCCTTTGACCCGGACGCGCGGCGCGCGAGCCATCGCCTCGAAAAAGCGCCCTTGGCCCGGTGGTCTGTGTTCCGGGTACCTCACCTGATCCCGGAACTGGCGTTCGGCCACAGCACGCGAATGCGGATCTCGCCATGGTTGATCAACCTTTTCCTGCCTGCTTTCCTCCGAGGCCACCCCGCGCCTGACCTCCGGGCTGTCAAGAACGATGCTGATCGGCGCTGATTTCCCGCGGTGGACCACCGGGATAATGGCGGGGTCGCGGAACAATGCGCATCCCGGCGTGCAGAAGCACGTGAGCGATATCGCGAATATCATGTATCGGCGTTGAAGGCCGAGTGCATCGCGGCGCCCGGATTTAGCAGCATTCGCTAAACCCCAGAACCCGAACAACGGCGGCGCTCGTTTCATGCATCCAGCGTAGGGTGGCTGGCGCACGCCAGCGTGCCAGATTGTGACGGTTTCCCGAGTGTCACATTGGAAGCGCCTGAGCAGTACCCTTTGTTCAACGGGCACCCGCGGCCGCGCGCTTACCATAAAGGAATGCGCCTGTTGACGATTCTTGCCCTGCTGATCGCCGGATTCTGGGCCGCGGCGCAGCCCGCCGATCCCACTCCCCAGTACACCGTGCGCGTGCTGCACGTATACCCGCATGACCCCACTTCATTCACCCAGGGTCTGGAATATCACGACGGGTTTCTCTATGAGGGCACCGGCCTCGAAGGGCGTTCGGTGCTTCGCAAAGAAGTGCTCGAAACGGGCAAGGTGCTCCAGGAAACCCGCCTGTCAAACGAGTACTTCGGGGAAGGCATCACCGTTCTGCACAACCAGATTTTCGAGCTCACCTGGCTCACCCAGAAGGGCTTCCTCTACGATGAGCCCACCTTTCGCGTGCTCCGCTCGTTCAGCTACCCCGGCGAAGGATGGGGGCTCGCCAACGACGGCCGCCAGATCTACATGAGCGATGGAACGGCGCAGATTCGCTGCTGGGACCCGGCCACCTTGCGCGAGACCCGCCGGATCGACGTGCACGACGGCGCCGCCGCCGTGGCGCGATTGAATGAGCTGGAGTTCGTGCGCGGCGAAATCTACGCGAACGTATGGCAGACGGACCGCATTGTCCGCATCTCACCCGCCGACGGCCGCGTTCTGGGATGGATCGACCTGGCCGGGCTGCTCTCGCCCGCCGAACGTTCGCAATCGGATGTGCTCAACGGCATCGCATACGACGCAGCGGGCAGGCGTCTCTTCGTCACCGGCAAGCTCTGGCCCAAGCTGTTTCAGATCGAACTCATCCCTGCAAAGAACTAACGTGGGGCAGGCCATGCCCTGCCGTCCGTTTCCTTGCCGATTTTCAATCGGCCCCACCCGCCAAACCCCGCAGGCTCCCTTCATAAGGCGCGCGAGCGACACCGCGCTCGGTAATAATAGCCGTCACATAGCGATTCGGAGTCACGTCAAAAGCCGGATTCTCCACCCGGACTCCCTCCGGCGCCACCGCCACCCCGAACACGTGCGTCACCTCACTGGCGGCGCGTTCCTCAATCGGAATCTCCGCGCCCGACGCCAGCGTGAGATCAAGCGTCGAAATCGGCGCAGCCACATAAAACGGCACACCGTTCTCCTTCGCCAGCACCGCCACCGTGTAGGTCCCAATTTTGTTGGCCACGTCGCCGTTGGCGGCAATGCGGTCCGCCCCCACCACCACGCAGCCAATGCGCCCCGATTTCAGAAAATGCCCGGCCATGTTGTCCGTGATCAGCGTGGCGGCAATCCCGTCGTGCTGCAGTTCCCAAACGGTGAGCCGGGCGCCTTGCAGGAACGGGCGCGTCTCATCGGCAAAAACGTCGATCGCTTTTCCCGATGCCACGGCAGCGCGAACCACGCCCAGTGCAGTTCCATAGCCGGCAGTGGCCAGCGCGCCCGCATTGCAATGCGTCAGCACCGTCTTGCCGTCCGGAACCAGATCCATGCCGTTGCGGCCAATCGCTTCGTTGATGGCGATGTCTTCCAGACGAATCTGCTGCGCCTCGCCGATCAGGCGCGCCCGGATGCGCTCAATCGGCTCCGGCCGCACTTCCCCGAAAACCCGCTTCATGCGATCGATGCCCCAGAACAGGTTGACCGCGGTGGGCCGCGTAGCCGCCAGCGCCGCGCAGATTTGCGAGAACTCAGCGTCCAGCCGCGCCGGGTCGGCATGCAGCACTCCCAGCGCCACCCCCATGGCCGCGGCAACACCAATGGCCGGCGCGCCGCGAATCACCATGGTCCTGATCGCGTCCGCCACCTCTTCATACGTGGTGCAGGTGACGTACACTTCCTCGCGCGGCAGCTTCGTCTGGTCGATCATGACGACACCCGCGGGCGTCCATTGAATGGTCTCTACCATCTGGTTTGTTCGGAAACAAGGAATCCGGCGAACTGCGTCAGGTTAAACGTGGCATGGATCAGAAAAGCCGCCGTGGTGGATCGCGTCAGTTGGCGCGCGTACCCAAAGGCCACTCCGGCCAGCGAGACCAGCAGCACGTGACGCCAGGACCATTGATATTCCGGGCCGTGCATGCATCCGAACAAAACCGCGGCCAGCAGAATTCCGGGCACGGCCGTGAGCGAGCGCACGAACAGGGGCATCAGAAACCCGCGAAAAACCAGTTCCTCGCAGAAGGGGCCCAGCAGCACCACCAGCACCCCCAGCGCCACCGTGGTCAGCGGCGTCCGCAGAAAATCCTCGAAGGGCAACTGAATTTCCGGCGCCCGCAGCAGCAGACCCAGGAAGCCGATGGCAACCGCCAGAACCGGTCCCGCGAAGGCGGCCAGCCATGCGCGTTTGTCCGGGTAGCGCACGCCGAGTGCCCGCCAGAATGGCTCGTGGTAACGAACCACGAAGATAGCGTATAGCGACCCGACAACAAACAAATACACGAACAACTGCACCAGCAGGACGCGCACCACCAGGCTGTGCAGGCGTAGCACCGCCACCAGAAGCGAGGACACCACCAGACTGAGAAACGTGAATGACACGAAGAACGCCAGGTCCTGGTAGGACCAGAAGGTCTCCGGACCCGGGCTCCGCTCCTGCGGCGTCATGCGGCGGTCTCCCGCAGGGCAGCGGCCAGCAGCGGAATCATGATCTCATGATGGCCGGTGATGCTGAAACCCCGGCCGCCGGACTGCGCGTGCGGGCGCTCCACCACGTTCGCGCGCGGGCGATAATGCTGCAGGAAATCGAAGTTCACCGTGGTGAACTCCCGCACGGGCTGGCCCAGGTTGCGCACCGCCGAGACGGCTTTGAGGAACACCTCCGGCAGCACCACCGCGGAGCCCACGTTCAAATAAACCCCGCCCTCGTTGAGACCGCCCACCAGTGAGCACAGCAAACGAAAATCGTGATGGGTGGCGCGCCCAACAGCGGCGCCGTCGCACGCCGGGTGGGTATGCGGCGTGTCCGTCCCAATCGCCACGTGTACGGTCACCGGCACTGCGGCAAGATACGCCTGATGCAGCAGGCTGCTCGCCGCGAATTCGGGTTTTGCCAGTTGCTGCAGCGCGCGGCCCAACGCCTCACCCATGCCGATACCTTCCAACGCGCCCGCGGAAATTGCCCGGTTCATCTCGCGCCCGGTTTCCTCCGCGGAACCAAAGCTGCCATCGGGAAGCACCGCCTCCACGTCTTCGCTGGTGCAGCCAACCAGCGCGATTTCAAAATCGTGGATCGCCGCCGCGCCATTCAGCGCGAACGCCGTGGCGAAGCCGCGCTTCATAAGGTCGATCAGCACGGGCGCCAGCCCGGTCTTGATCACGTGCCCCCCCAGCCCCCAAATCACCGGCTTCCCGCTCGCGTGCGCGCGTTCGATGGCTTCTATCACCCCGCGGAACGAATCGCCGGCCAGGATGCGCGGCAGCGAATCAACAAGTCCGCGAACACCGGCATTGTTCGGGCTGGGCGAGCCGAAATCCTCCACCCGCACCTTGCCCCCGCGCACGGCCAGCGGCACCGTGCGCAGGCCTGAGAATTCGAGCGGGTCGATCCCGTAGCGGCTCATTGGCGAATCCCTATCATGTCACTTTTCACGGGTGACGGCGTCTGCCGGATTCGTGCACATTCGCGTACATTCGTGGCCAAATCAAGCCACCTTGACGCCTCTCAAGACTTTGCGCAGCGCCTGCGCGGTGTGGCTTTCAGCGCTGGACAGAATCTCCTCAGGAGTCCCGGAGACAACCACCCGCCCGCCCTGTTCACCGCCCTCCGGCCCCAGATCGATCACCCAGTCCGCCGACTTGATGACATCCGGATGATGCTCAATCACCAGCACCGTGTTCCCCAGATCCACCAGCCGCTGCAGCACGTTCAGCAGATGCTTCACGTCGTCGAAGTGCAAACCCGTCGTCGGTTCGTCGAGTATGTAAAGCGTGCGGCCGGTCTGCCGCCGGCTCAGTTCCTTCGCCAGCTTGATGCGTTGAGCTTCTCCGCCGGAGAGTGTGGTGGAAGACTGGCCCAGATGAATATACCCGAGCCCCACTTCGTTCAGCGTCTGCAGCTTCACCCGAATGGCCGGAATATTTTCCAGCACCGGCAGCGCTTCTTCCACCGTGGCGTTGAGCAGATCGGAAATCGAGTAGCCCTTGTACTTCACTTCCAGCGTCTCGCGGTTGTAGCGGCGGCCCTTGCAAACGTCGCAGGTCACGTACACGTCGGGCAGGAAGTTCATCTCGATTCGCCGCAATCCGTCGCCCTGGCAGGCCTCGCAGCGTCCGCCCTTCACGTTGAAGCTGAAGCGGCCCGGCTTGTAGCCGCGCTCGCGGGATTGCGGCAGCATTGCATACAGGTCGCGGATGGGCGTGAACAAACCGGTGTACGTGGCCGGGTTCGAGCGCGGCGTGCGGCCGATGGCCGATTGGTCGATCTCGATCACCTTGTCGATATGCTCGATCCCGATAATCTCGTCGTGAGCGCCCGGTTCGCCGTGCGAGCCGTACAGGTCGCGCGCCAGCCCCCGGTAAAGAATGTCGTTAATCAGCGTGGATTTCCCGCTTCCTGATACGCCAGTGACCACAATGAACGTGCCCAGCGGAAACTCCACCGTCAGGCCTTTCAAGTTGTGCTCGCGCGCTCCGGTCACCACCAGCCGTTTTCCGCTGCCCGAACGCCGCGTGCCTGGCACATCGATGCGCAACTCGCCGGAGAGATAGCGTCCCGTGAGCGACGCGGGGTTGCGCCGAATCTGCAACGGCGTGCCGCTGGCCACCAGTTCGCCGCCCAGCCGTCCGGCGCCCGGCCCCAGATCGATCACGTAGTCGGCGCGAGCGATCGTCTCCTCGTCGTGCTCCACCACCAGCACGGTGTTGCCAAGGTCGCGCAAACGCCCCAGCGTGTCCAGCAGCCGGTCGTTATCGCGCGGGTGCAGGCCGATGGAAGGCTCGTCCAGCACGTAGAGAACGCCGCGCAGCTTGGAGCCGATTTGCGTGGCCAGCCGGATCCGCTGCGCCTCGCCCCCCGATAGGGTCGCCGCCGAGCGCGCCAGATTCAGATAGTTCAGCCCCACGGCAACCAGGAACTCCAGACGGTTGCGGATCTCTTCCACCACCCGCGCCGCCACCTGCGCGTCCCGGTCACTGAAGCGCCACGCCCCCACCGTCTCCAGCGCGCGCGACACCGGCATATCCGTGATTTCCGAGATGCCCACGCCCTTCACCTGCACCGCCAGGCTGCCCGGTTTCAGCCGGCGCCCCTTGCAGGCCGGGCAGGTGGAGGGAGACATGTAAGCGGTGAGCCATTCGCGATAGCCCGGGCTCACCGTTTCCGCCCATGAGTCGTCCAGTATTTTCAGAATTCCGGGAAAACCAGGACCGCCATCGAGCAGTAAATCCTGCGTTTTTTTCGGCAATGCCGCGAAGGGCTTCTTCAAATTGATCTTCAGCCGCGTCGCCGCGTCCGCCAGGCGACGGTTCATGATCCCGGAACTGGCGCCCGGCCCCAGCCCTCCTTCCAGCAGCGGCTTCGATGGGTCTACTATCACCTTCATCGCATCGAAGCTCCACTTGCTGCCCAGCCCGCTGCACTCCTCGCACGCGCCGAACGGGGAGTTGAAGGAAAACGACCGGGGTTCCAGCTGCGGCACGCTCGCGCCGCACTCCGGACACGCCAGTTTCTGCGAGTACAGCCGCTCGTCGCCGTTCACCACCACCACGGTCACCAGGCCGCCCGCCAGACGCGCCGCTGTTTCAATGGACGCCTCCAGCCGCTTCTCCACGCCGGGGCGAATCACCAGACGGTCCACTACAACTTCGATGGTGTGGTTCTTCCGGCGGTCCAGCGCGATCTCCTCGTCGAGCGAACGTAATTCCCCGTCAATGCGCGCGCGCAGGAACCCCTGGCGGTGCAGCTTCTCCATCTCTTTCTTGTATTCGCCCTTGCGGCCGCGCACCACCGGCGCCAGAATCATCACCCGCTCGTCCGTGCGCAGCGCCATCACGTTCGTCAGAATCGCTTCGGTGGATTGCTTGGCGATCTCCACGCCGCAATTCGGGCAATGCGGCACGCCGATCGACGAATAGAGCACGCGCAGATAGTCGTAAATCTCCGTGATCGTCCCCACCGTGGAGCGCGGGCTCCGGTTCGTGGTTTTCTGTTCGATGGAAATCGCCGGGCTCAGGCCGTCGATGGAATCCACTTCCGGCCGCTCCATCTGATCCAGGAACTGCCGCGCATACGGCGACAGCGTCTCCACGTAGCGGCGCTGGCCCTCCGCGTAGATGGTGTCGAACGCCAGTGACGATTTCCCGGACCCGCTCAACCCCGTCACCACCGTGAGCGTGTTGCGCGGAATCTCTACGTCGATGTTCTTCAGGTTGTGCTGACGTGCGCCATGCACGGTGATGCGGTCGAGCATTTTGGGGAGCTTGCCTCTTAGTGTACCGTGCGGGAGAAAACAGGGATCTGGTGGACGGCGGGGGACTCGAACCCCCGACCCCGGCGTTGCGAACGCCGTGCTCTCCCAACTGAGCTAGCCGCCCACGCGTGTGTACTTCCAGTTTACCGCAGGTGCGCGTCCGCGAAATTCAGGAACTGCTCCCAGTCGAATGCCGTGACCTCGTGCTTGCCCGTACGGTAGTGAAAAGCAATCGTGTGTTGGATGGGGTGATTCAGCGGCGGCATCTGATCCGTGCCCAGGTCCTGCGCGCCCAGCAAACGATAGACCGGGCCTGCCGCCACGCACGCCAGGAATTCGCCGCGTGGATCGGCCCACTGGTCGTCCTCCGCCCCGGTGATGTAGACCGGCCGCGGCGCGATAAGAGCGATGAGTTCATGCGCATCCACCGGAAGTTGATCGGCGTGATCCGCGTACTTCTGGTAATGTGCCGTGAACCAATAAGGGAAGACGTCAACAAGATTCCGGATTGTCTCGCCGTAGTCGCGGCGGGAAAGCGAAGCGCCCCCTTCACCCGAACAATTGCTCAGCACCATCGCAAATCGCTGATCCAACGCGCCGGCCCAAAGCGCCGTCTTGCCCAAACGCGAATGGCCCATCACGGCCACGCGCTTAGCATCCACGCCAGAATCTTTTTCGAGATAATCCATAGCCCGGCTCAAGCCATACGCCCACGCGCCAATGGCGCCCCAGTCATATTCGGGAAATAGCGGTCGTATGCCGTGAACCATGCCGCCCTTGAAATCGGGCTCGATATCCTGGTAATAGATCGTCGCAAAGCCATATCCGCGAGCCAGCGTCTCCTCCACCTGAAAATCGGTGGAGCTCCCGCGCGTCTCTTCGAGTGCCTGTTGCCGCACGTGCGTGTGCGGGTTCCAAACCATCGGAAGCCGGATTCCAGGATCGTTGATCACCGTTTGGTTCCCTCCGAAGTTGAGCGACAAGATCAGAGGCGAAGGCTTTGTCGCTCCTGCGGGAAGATAGATCAGCACATCTTCCTTCGGGCCGTCTTTGTCAGGAGATAACCAGATGGTCACCTGCTTCCGAATCGCTTTACCCCCGAGCGCATGCCCATCTGTCTCGAGGACTTCGTAGTTAAGCGCCCCGCCCGCCTGTGGACCGTGGCCATACACGCTGGCCTCGAAGAGCCGAAGGATTTCCGCTCGGCGGCGGCTGGACCAGTCTCCCGCCGTCCGGACCCGCTGGCCATTGTTGAACACCAGTGGATCGGGAAGCGTGTAACTGCCCACTTTCGACTCATCGTAGTTAGTGGCGGCGAGCACCAGGAGCGATACCAGCAGGATCATGTTCATGATTCTGGAGTGTCGATGAAGATCGCCCCGTCTTCCAGCGTGATGTCGACTCCCGCGGTGTGCCCGGCTTCCTGCAGCGCCGCCTGAAGCATCCCCACCGGATCCGGACCAACCGCGATTCTGCGCATGAGTCCTTCGCCTTTTTGGGCGCCCACTGAAAACACGATCTTCAACCCGCGCCGCTTGCACTTCACCGGCGTCCCGTCTTCGAGCTTCTTGTTCATCGGCTTGATGTATGCATCCACGTAATGCACGCCAATGCCGGATTTATCGTCGGTAAGCTGCGGCAGTTTCTCGGTGGCGGCGGCGTTTATGTCACAAAGTCTTGTTTTCATACTCGTCCATTTCTTTGCGGAATGCTCGGATATGTTCCGGCGTACTGCCGCAGCACGCGCCCACGATGTTCGCGCCGGCTGCGAGCAGCGGCTTCACCCCCGTGGACATGTGCTCGGGCGGTTCGTCGTAGACTACTTTCATATTCACCAGCCTCGGCAGTCCCGCGTTCGGCTGGGCCATGAGCGGCAGCGCGGTCACTCTCCGGTATCGAGCCACGGCCTCGCGCGCCCGCTCCATGTCCATGCCCGTGCCGCAGTTCAGCGCGACCACATCCGCGCCATGCTCCTGAAGAAATTCCGCCGCTCGCTCCGGGTCCACGCCCATCATGGTGCGAAACGTCGAACCATCCAGCGTCACGTCGTAGGCCAGCGAACCAATCACACAACTCGCGCCGGCCTCTTTCGCCGCCGTAATACCCAGCAGCAGTTCTTCGAGCGACGTCTGCGTTTCGATGATGATGGCGTCGGCGCCCGCTTCCACCAGCGCCTTCGCCTGTTCCTCGAAAGCGGCCGCGACTTGTGCCTCGGTAAAATCGCCGTATGGCTCCAGCAGGCCGCCGAAGGGCCCGATATCGCCGATCACGAAACCAGCCCGGCCGTTGAACGCCTCGCGTGCGATATGCACTGCCGCTTTATTGACGTCGGCAGCTTTATCCCCGTTCGAATGACGATTCAGCATGATGCGCGAACCGCCAAACGTATTCGTCAGGATGCAGTCCGAGCCAGCCTCGGCGTAACGGCGCTGGATAGCCAGTACTCTCTCTGGATGCGTGAGGTTCCACTCTTCCCCGCAGTTGCCCTGTTCCAGGCCCGCCAGCATAAGCTGGGTGCCCATCGCCCCATCTCCAAGAAGAGGGCCGTGATTGATTGCGTCCTGTAATCGCATCCTCATAATGTGGGGCAGGGCCATGCCCTGCCATCGGCCCATATCTCAAAGCAGATCCCGCGCCTCTGCCTGAGCCAAAGCATAGTGAACGGTTTCCAGAACCAGCCCCCACTTATGCGCGCGGCTGGCACGGTCGCAGTAACAACCGGCGGGAGACAAAGCGCGAGACCACGCGAGCACCTCATTCAAAGGCCGCCCCAGCAGCGGCTTGTCGCTATCGATGTCTCTCAGCAATTGCCCGCCGTCCCGTATGTACTCGCACATATAAGTATGGCCCTGATCTCCCGGAGCCGGACCGCATCGTTGTTCTCGTATCGGGAAACCCTCCTCCCGTGAACCCAGGCTCACTCGGTAGTGAAACGCCAGCGGACGCCCCATGTTCGTGCAGGTAGTGCCATCGTAGCGAAACAAAGCGTCGATGCCGCCGTCCCCGCGTGGAGTAAGTGACAGCCGTTCCTCGGCCCAGCGCTTCAGAGCTTTCGTATTGACCCCATACTCCGCGTCAGCTTCCAGCGGCCCGCTCTCCTCCGCGCGCCGGTAGGGCGCTCTCCGGTACTGGCAACCACCCAGGGAACAGTTCTCGCACGGCACCAGTTCAGTAAGGCGGCGCAGCCGCTCCGTATGGCGTGTAACTCCGAACGCCGCCAGCAGGGATTTCTTCGGCCGCAGCGCACCGGAGTCCAGTACGTCCACATGGCAAGGTAGAGCGTGCCGGCCACTGAGTAACTCCAGTAACCTGGGCTGCTCAACGATGTCCCATTCCGGATAACCCGGGCTGTAATGGGGCAACACCGCCATCTGCTGACGCTCCGCCCACTCGCACAGCCGCGCGCCGGTCATGGTAACCAGATGCTCCACCACCGCGGACCCGAAGACTTCCAGAAAGAAATACTCGTCGGGCCGCTGGTCTTCCCAAAGTCTTTGTGCCTCCTGTTCCAACTCCGGTCCCGCGCAAACGGCGGTCAGAATCACCGTGTGCGCTTCCGCCTTCTGCAGCGTCTGCTGCAAGCGCCCGCTGGTGAATTCGGCGCCCTCAATCCGCACCGAACCCGCGCCCAGTTCGAAAAAATCTGCCTCACGGGCATAAATCCAGGGACGGCCGTTCTCCCGGTACCAGGCGCGCGCCCAATCGGCCAGTTCCCGAGCGCGCCCTTCCGGCACGCGCCCGCGTGGATATCCCAGCAACCTGACATACTCAGCCGGCTCGACATTGACGGCGGGGGCCCTGTCCAGCAGCTCCGTCATCCAGGCACTCGCGAAGTGGATTCCACCGGCCGGAACTGGCAGCCTTCCACAAAGAAATCGAAGAAACCGGGGTGCGTTTCCAGCCGGCAATGCTCCACGCCTCTCACCAGTTCTTCCAGTTCCTGACGCCGTGCAGTGGAGAGCAAGGCGATACAAGCGCCTTCAATAGCCGCGTTGCCCACCTGCACAACCTTCCCCTGAGGAAGGTCAGGAACCAGCCCGATCCGTTGTGCCGCGTCCACCTTCAGGTGCCGGCCGAAGCCGCCGGCCAGATAGAAAACGTCGATATCATCGAACTCGATGCCGTAGTTGTGAAACACCACGCGCAGCCCGGCCACATTCGCGCCCTTGGCCTGAGCCAGTTCGCTGACATCGCGCTCATAGAAGAAGATGCCGTGCTCCTTGTCGATGGTGACCAGATCGGCATCGTCCGCGAAGCGGCCCATCTCGTTCATGCGCCCGCCGCGGAGTAGCTCGCTCATCAGGTCGACAAGGCCCGAACCGCAGATACCTTCCGGCGGAACATCGCCGATAACTCCGAGTTGAAACGCCCCATCCTCGCCGATCGTGACATCCTCAATCGCGCCGTCGAGCGCGGGCATGCCGCAGGCGATCGCTCCCCCCTCGAACGCCGGACCCGCCGGACAGGAGGCGGCCAAAATCCGCTGCCGGTTGCCAACGATCAGTTCGGTGTTCGTGCCAATGTCCATGATGGCGATCAGACGGTCTTCATGCGCCAGATCCACGGCCAGCATGCAAGCCGCCGCATCGGCCCCCACATGGCCGCTGACGACAGGGGCGCCGTACACGCGCGCCCGTGGATGAATGGGCAATAGCGAACGCAGGCCCGTGGTAATCAGGCTCGTACTGCCCCGCTTCCCCTCCGCCATCTCGATCTCGGTGATCGAGCGATACGGGCTCTGCCCGATCGAGTAAACGCTTTGCCGGAAGAAAATATCCCGCATGGTCGAGTTACCCACCACCACCATCTCGTAAATGGTCTTTGGATCGACGGGTAACTCCTCAACGGCATGGCTCACATACCCGGCAAGCGTCCGCATCAGCAGCCTGCCGTGATGCTGGGTGTCGTAGTGAATGCGCGCCATCACGTCGGAACCCCCGAATCGCTGCGGGTTCTCAAAGGACGCATCCGCCACCAGCTCGCCCGTTTCCAGATCCAGCAGCCGCAGGACCACGGTGGTTGTCCCCAGATCCATGGCCAGACCGTGAATCGGCCCGGAAGAGCGGTCCACTTCAATCCCGTCAATCAACACCCGGTCCCCATCGCGCGTAACCGCGGGGTCCAGCCGCATCCGCTGATCGGGCAGTCCAAATGCGCGCCGCTCAATGCGCATGTGCCCGCGTCGCATCGTATGGCATCGAACCTGCCCGCCATCGCACACAACGGAGGTTTGGCAGGAGAGCCGGAAGGGGCCGCTGAGGTGCTGCTCTGGCGTCGTGCGCGGGGACAGACACCCCATTCCCTCCACCACCTCCACCATGCATTCCCGGCATTTGCCTTGTTTCATGCAGGAAGTGGGCACCCGCACGCCCAGCCGCTCGGCGTGGTCGAACAGCGACACCTCCGGCGTTGCCGCCGTCGTTTGTCCGTTGATGGTGAGTGTCGCCGCCACTGCTGCTACCAGTCCGCCTGCGCTTCCAGTTCCGCCATCACCGCTTCAGCCACCTCGCGAGCGCAGCCGTCGCGCTCCTCCTCCTCGCTCCATTTCCACTGGGCCAGATAAGTGTCGGCGTCCTGCAGGCCGCGCTGAACCGCCAGACGATCGATTCTTTCCATGAACCGCGCCGCGAATGGCAGAGTAACTTCGTCCTCATCGTCTTCCGCCCTAATCTGGGAAGGGACTTCCTGCCAGTAAAGAACCTTGTAAGTGGCCATGGCAGTTACTTCACCGCCGCCAGGCGCAAAAACAGATCCACCGCGGCGGAGGCATTCGCGCCGTAACCATCCGCGCCAATCTCATCGGCGAACATCTGGCTGATCGGCGCCCCGCCCACGGCCATCTTGATGTCGCTCTTCCCCGCGGCCGCAAAGCCATCGATCACCGTTTTCATGTAAGTCATAGTGGTAGTCAACAGCGCGCTCATCCCGATAATCGTGGGATGGCACTTCTCCGCCGCGGCCATGAATTTCTCGACGCTCTGATCCACGCCAATATCGTGCACTTCGAAACCAGCCCCCTCCGCCATCATGAGAACCAGGTTCTTGCCAATGTCGTGAAGGTCACCGCGAACCGTGCCCATCAGCAGGACGCCTGCCGGCTTCGCGCCTCCCTCCCTCGCGCTCAGCAGCGGCTTGAGCACCGCCATGCCCGCCTTCATCGCCCGCGCCGCAATCAGCACCTCCGGCACGTACAGAACGTTGTGCTTGAAGTCCTCGCCCACCACGCTCATGCCCGCAATCAAGCCATCGGTCAACACTTCCTGAACCGGCCGGCCTTCGGCCAAAGCGTCACGGGTCATCTGTCCCACCTCGTTCGCCTTGCCCTCGTACAGGCACTGGTTCATCAGCGCGTAATCAACCATTGCTGCCTGCCCTGCGGTCATTGAACTCCGCCAGCGCCTCCAGCATCGCCACGATATTCTCGCGGGGCATCCCCGGGCTGGTGCCGCCGCCCACCGAAAGAATAATCCCCTCGCCCCCGGAACCCTCCAGCACCTCCAGCGTCTCGTCTTTCACTTCGTCGGGCGTGCCGCGCACCGCCACTTCCAGCGGATTCACGTTGCCCATAAGACACATGCGGTCGCCCACCCGCCGCTTCACCTCGGTAATGTGTTTCTGCTTGCCCCAGTTGAGTACGTTGAACCCGGCGTCGGGTAAGTGGTCCAGACACGCGTCAACTTCGGCGTCGTTGTGATACACCTTCACCCAGTCCTTCGGGAAAGCGTCGCAAATGCGCTTGAGGTACGGATGCGCGAACTCCAGATAGTGATCCTCATTGATGAATCCGACAATGTCGTCGAGGATGAAAATGCTTTCCACCGTATCTCCCATCACCTTCTGCTGCGCCTTCAGCCAGTCGATCACCACGCGCGTGCACAGATCGATCAGCCGGTGCGCCCCCTTGGGATCTTCAACCAGGTCGATCATGAAATGGGTCGTACCTCGAACAAATCCGGCCGTGCAAAGCGGACCCCGCGACGTCACCATCGGAAGAATGTATCCATGGTCGAGTATCCGCTGCCGCTCCATGCCGATCCGGTGCAGGGTCATCGCGGCAAAGGCATCGGCCTCCACTTCATACTCCGGAAAATTATCGATATCCTCGATCCGGTACAGCGTGTGGTACTCGCTGGGCGTGTTGTCCTGCCAGAACTTGATCTTGGCTCCCAGCACCGAGGGTTCCGCGGCCATCCCATACTCCATCCACCAGGACGGCACGAAGATGATGTCCGGGAACTCCTGCATGATGCGCAGGTTCGATTGGAACCACAGCTCGGGGTCCAGATAGTAGTCCATGTGTTTGATCCCCAGGTATCCGGGAATCCACGGACTATCCACGATCAGCGCCATGGGAATCCTGTCGATCTTCTCGCGCCGCGCCGCTCGCTTGAATGTCTGCCACTGTTCAGGCCGCATTGTCCATCCTTAGTAACTAGTCCAGCTTTCAAAATTGCCGCGAAACAAGCGAGTAACATCGCGTTGCACGTCGGCGCGCGTCACCGTGCGGCCATCCTCCGCCAGCAGCCGGAAGGCATTGGCGAGAATCGGCGCTATCGTCCGGCGAGTGTTCCGCCACTTATAAATCACCTGCTCCAGAATTCGCGCGTCCGAATGTTGCGGGATAAACGTCGTCCCCAGCATCTCCAGACGCTCGCGCGTAATTTCCTCGACAATCGACGGATTGTTCAGAAACCACCAGCAACCGAACGGCATCAGATTACTGAACTTCCGCGCGTAGACGCATAGTTCATGCTGGTTCTCGCGGCTCAGCACACTCACCAGAAACCGGTTGCCGGGATACTCGCGGCAAAGCGTCTCCACGGCGCGTAAGTCGGCCACGCCACCGGCATCCCCCGCATCGCGCAACGCCGGATTCACCTGGCGCCGGACACCAATCATCAGCGCCAGCGGGAGCTGTAAGTCGCGGCACGCCGGCAGTATCGCTTCCGTCAGCAATCGCGTGCGGACATCTTCCGCCGGGAAACGGAACGAATCGGGCAATGAAACCGCCATGTACACGGGCCGCATCCGCCCCGCCCACTCTTCCAGAAATCGCCGGACTTCCCCCGATGTCCCGCCCCCCGCATCGGCTTCCACGGCAAATCCCTGCGATTGCAGCAACTCGCAATGCCTCGCCCAATCGTTGACAATCCGGTCCAGTCGAAGCGCCGCCCGGAACCGCGGCCCCGGCTTGACTCCGCCAGCCCACGCCGCGGCTTCGGCGGCATCTAAAGGATCGTTGGTCATCACCACGCCGCTGACGCCAGCCAGATCCAGCACGCGCGCAATGTGCTTCTCTGGATCCTGTTCTCTGAAAAATTCGCGGGCCGATGCCAGCGTCGGAGTGCCCGTGTCCAGCCCCAGTTCGTGCAGCACCGCGATCACCCCTCGCGCAGCTTCCGATACCGGAGTGTTCTCAAAAAAGAGCGTTGTCCATATCGCATCGGCCCTTCGCGATTTATCGAGCGCCCAGTATTCTTCCGGCCGCATCGGGGACGATCGGAACAGCTCCGCCTCCAGGTAGTGATACGTGAGCAGATCATCGATGCCCCACAACCCCAGCCCCCCGAACTCTGGCGCAAACAAATGCGTGTGAATGTCGATAAACGGGGTCGAGGCCAGAACCTGCTCAACCACAGCCCCGATCTCTTCGTCCCCAATCGGTTCGCGCGCTTCGCTTACGCGTATGTCAGATAAGGCCTCGGGCATGCTATTTGCGTAGTATCGCAATTTCTCCCTGATGTGAGTCCGGCGTGATCTCCACGTAATCGATATCGGCGCGATCCTGCGCGTCGGTGTGCGCCTCGATGCGGATTTCGTCGCCCGGTCGCAGCGCCACGCCCGTGATAACCCTGCGTGTGCTGGTATGGCCGTTCGGCCTGTCCGAAGGCAGATTATTGTTGGCCAGCCATTCGTCAATCAGTTGCCCCGCCACCGAGAATCGATAACTCGACACGCCGTCGCGCTCATCGAAATATTGCACCGCGATGCGGTACCAGCCCGCCGTCCCCTTCCACGGGAACGCGGCCGAGCAGTTCGGGTCGGGACACCCAATGGCCTTCCCGCCGGAGGCGGTTTCCCAGGGAACCACCGGCTCCGCCACATATCCCTCAAGCTTCATCGCTTCCGCTTCCACCCGGTCGGGATGGTTCCCCGCGCGCCCCTGCGCGTCCGGAATGCCCGACGTCTTCAGGAACCAGCTGCAAATCGCGTCGCGCCACACAATGGCATGGCCGGCCTGATACTCCAGCCGCGCGAGCACTGCCTGATAGCGCTGCTCGTCAACGTGGCCGCGCAGCCTCTTCCATCCCTCCGCGAAACTCTGCGCCTCGGCCGCGCCCTCGTAGTGCGAATCGTAGACATGCTGGATCACCGTCTTCCCGGAATGCAGAACATATGTGTACGGCACGTGGTGCATGAACAGCAGCAGCTTGTCGGGACAATCCGCCAGCGCCTCGTATTCGCGCGCCACCTCCGGCGAATACTGTCCGATAAAGCCCGTCCCCGTGGCCACGGTGCGGTCCATGCCGATGCCATGCTCATCGGCGCGGTGCCACTGCCCCCATCCATTCCGTTCGGAAGATTCGATCCCCGGCCCGTAGTGAGGGCCGAGAATATCGGTCAGCCCGCCCACGCCCAGAAAGCCCGTGTAGTGTTCGTATGCGGCCCATGACTCCATCTGCATCCCCACCATGGTGCCCACCACCCGCGGGTCATCCCCGAAAGTCAATCGCGTCCACTCGGTCACCATGTCGCGCGCGCTCAGGTCGGGATTCCATGCCAGCCGGCCGAAACTATACAGATTGGCCATCGCCAGGTCATATCCCAGCCAGTTCTCGTCGAGGCCCACATTCGTTACCGCAACGAACCCGCCCGTCGGCCGATGGAAAACGCGGCCGGAGACCAGAGCCTTCACCGGCGTAGGTCCGGCGGTCGCGTGCAGGTCGAAATCCAACACCTCTTTCCACATCGGCGCCAGATAGCACAAGTGACGCTGCTGTCCCGTGTATTCCTGCGTCACCTGCAATTCGATCGCTTCATTGGTCTGGTGCAGCGCGCCGAACAACGGAGAGACCGGCTCGCGCACTTGAAAATCGATCGGCCCGTACTTAATCTGCACGATTACGTTACCGTCGAACTTGCCGTCCAGATCGTGAAAATTGTCGTACGCGGCCCGCGCGCGGTCATTCTTCAAATCCCGCCAATCCATGTGGTGGTTGTAGACGAACCCGCGGTAGAACAGAAGCCCGCCATGTGGCTTCAAAGCGCGCGCAATCACGTTGGCGGCGTCGGCGTGCGTGCGGCCGTAAGTAGACGGTCCCACGCGCCCTTCTGAATCCGCCTTCAGCACCACCCCGCCCAGGTCGGGAATTGCCGCATACAGTTCATCCATCTTCTGCTTCCACCACGCGATAACTCGCGGGTCCAGCGGGTCAAACGTATCCAGCCCGCCAATCGTTTTCGGGCTGCCGAAATCCACCGAGATGGCCATGCGAACGCCCCACGGCCGGAACGCTGCCGCCAGACGCGCCAGCTCCGCAATGAACTCGCTGGTAAGCATGTGCGGGTTGGCGTTCACGTTGCTCACCATGCAGCCATTCACTCCCACCGACGCCAGCAACCGGGCGTAATCGCGCGCCCTCGTCAAATCCGCGGCAACGTGGCCGTTATCAAAGAAGATGGAGCGCCCGGCGTAACCGCGCTCGATGCTCCCGTCAAGGTTGTTCCACTCATTGGTCCAGCGCACCGGCGCATACGGAGCGTCCTGCTCGTCCAGATTCTCCAGCTCGCCATGCAGCGCCATGTGCCGCAGAAGCGCGAATGTGCCGTACAGAACGCCGCGTTCGTCAGGCCCGGCAACCACCACCAGCCGATGGCCGTGCCGCGTCAGCGCTCTCAGAAAGTAACTGCCCTCCATGCGTTCGGAAGGTATTTGTATGTCCGCCGCGATGGCCGGAAGCGCGTCGTAAGTCGCCAGAACAATCGCGTCTTCATCCGGGAGCCTGGCCTCCTCGCGAAGGGTCCTTCCCAGCATGCCGCGCACGCCGCGCACCAGTTCCTGCCGCGCCGCCTCCATCACCACGGAGTTGCCCGTCGCGAAAACCGTCGCGGGCAGGCGCGCATATAAAGGCCGTGCCCCGGGATCAGGCGGCGAATAACGCAACCAGGCATCGTAGCCCGTCTCGGCGAACGCAACCGAACAAGCGGCAAGCGCCAGAACCGCCCGAAGGCCGCGCATCAGGAGTTCACTCCCGAAGCCAGATACCCGCCGTCCACCGCGATGCATTGCCCGGTCAGAAAGCTCGCCGCGTCGGATGCCAGCAGGATCGCCGCCCCCACCAGTTCTTCGGGACGCCCAAACCGGTGCATGGGAGTACGCATCAGGATCTCGCGCCCGCGCTCCGTGCCTTCCAGCAGTTCGTCATTCAACTCCGTGGGAAACACGCCTGGCGCGATCGCGTTCACCGTGATCCCATCGGCGGCCCACTCGCAGCCCAGACTGCGCGTCAGCGAAAGCACCGCCGCCTTCGACGCGCAGTACCCCGCCACCTCGTGAAACGCCAGAAACGATCCCAGCGAGGCCACATTGATGATGCGTCCGTGTCCGCTGGCTTTCAGCGCTGGATAGAAGGATTGACAGGCGCGCAGCACGCCGTGCAGGTTCGTGTCCATCAGGCCGTTCCAGTCCCCTTCCCCCACCTCCACCGTCGGCCGGCGTTCGGTAAGACCAGCCGCATTCACCAGGATGTCCGCGTGGCCAAACTCCGCCAGAGCGGCCGCGCGAAGCGAATCAATGGACTCCCGCCTGTTGACGTCCACCGTGCAATAAATAGTTCGAGACCCAAACTCCTCGATCGCGCGCCCTGTTTCACACACCTTCTCCTCGTTCCGCCCGCTGGCCACCACATCGGCGCCGTGTTCGGCGAGTCCCAGCGCAATCGCTCTCCCCAGTCCCGATGTCCCGCCAATCACAATGGCAACTCGCCCGCTGAGCGAAAACCATGCTCGGGGCGCAACACTGGCGGCGGCTCGTGGTGCATGGACCATTTATCGTTTCTACCTATAGGATAACCGTGAAAAGACGGCAGCCGTGACGCGCGCAAGCCGACTCACAGAATTGTAGCAGTTTGTTTGTGCTTCAAACTATACTCATCGAGCACACACCGCTTCTGTCAATGCTCTTGGGGTTACAACACCTCGCCGCCGCAGTGTTATCCTTGGCGAAGGAAAGGCGAAGTTCCGCGCGTGGGCGATCTCCAGGAACAACTCGGCTATCTGCGCCGGCGCATCGCCCGCATCGATCGCAAATACGCTGACGGGTCCCCGCCCACCGCGCCGCCCGCCCCCAGAAAACCCGATCGATACTTCGTGGAAGAATACCTCGGCGGCCACGAAGTGGAAACCGCCTTCGGACGCCACTTCGAGACCGAGAAACTATACGAGCGTCATCGCCGCCACGGCAGCATCGGCATCTGCGACCTCGAACAGTTGCCGTCTCATCTTCTGGAACCCATCTCGAACGGCCTGGTCACCAGCGCGCCCCCGCAAACCTGGGCGTTTCTGGACACCGAAACAACCGGGCTCGCCGGCGGTTCCGGCACCTGTGCTTTTCTGGTGGGCGTGGGCCGCATCGCGCCCGACGGATTTCGCGTGCGCCAGTTCTTCATGCGCGATCACGGCGAGGAAGCCAGCCTGCTCCACGCCCTCGCTGAGCACCTCCAGCAGTTCCAGGTGCTCATCACCTACAACGGGCGCACCTATGATCAGCCGCTGCTCGAAACGCGCTATCGCATGAACCGCACCCGCCCGCCCTTCGACGCGCTGCGGCACCTCGATCTGCTGTTCGGCGCGCGCCGTCTCTGGAAGTTGCGCTTCGATTCATGCCGTCTGGTGGAGTTGGAAAGCCGCATCCTCGGCGTCGAGCGCGAAGGCGACCTGCCTGGCGAGATGATCCCCTACGTCTACTTCGAGTACCTCCGCACGCGCGAGATCTTCCGCCTCGTCCCCGTCTTCCATCACAACGCCGTCGACATTCTGACGCTGGCCTGTCTCACCGCCATCGTGCCATGGGCGTTTCGCGCGCCGGAAAACGCGCAATTCGCCCACGGCGCGGAGATGGTTGGCCTCGCCCGCTGGTGGCGGCAGGCGGAGAACCAGGAGAACGCTCTCGCCCTGTTCCGTGGCGCGGTGGAGCGCGGCCTCCCCGACGACCTGCTTTTCCGGACGCTCTGGGACATTGCCTGCATCGAGAAAAAATCGGGCCGCCACGATGCCGCCGCGCGCGTCCTCGCGGACCTCGCCGCCTCACCCAACGCATGGCGCGTGCCCGCGATGGAAGAACTGGCCAGGCACTACGAGCGGCGTGAGCGCAACTTCTCCGCGGCGCTGCGGATCACCCTGCGCGCCATCGCCCTGGGACCCACCGAGTCGTTATCCCGCCGCCGCGCGCGCCTCGAAAAACGCCTCGCGCAGCCCGAATCGCAGCGCCTTCTGTAAGCTGGTATTTGCTTCCCCGTATCTGGCGCGCTCTGAAGCCAACCCTGTCTTACTGGATGGAAACGGAGGTGCACGTCTTCGCCTTCTCCGTCTCCGCGAACGTGCTGCTCTCCTTCTTCCCGTTCCTCATCGTCATGGCGTCCATAACTCAGCAAGTGCTGCACTGGGACGCCGGCACCGCCGCCATCTACGCCGCGCTGAACAGTTACTTCCCTGAAGTCATTGAAAAGTGGCTCCAGTTGGGCGAGGCCCACGCGCATAACGGGCTGGTCAGCGTCATTCCCAGGAAGTTCCAACTGGTTTCTGTCCTGTTGCTCTTGTTCACGGCGAACGGCATTTTCGAGCCGCTCGAAGTGGCCCTCAACAAAGCCTGGGGCTGCAAAGTCAATCGCAGCTTCGTGCGCAATCAGGCCCTGAGTCTGGGACTCATCTTCGTCTGCGGAACTCTCGCCATGCTTTCCACCATGTTCACCGGTATGAACCACGGGTTGACCGAAGCCCTCCCAACGTCAGCGGCCAGCTTCTTCACCGCTGCGTTCGTGGAGTTGGTGGCGCTTCCCATCTCCATACTCGTTCTGTTCCTGATCTACTGGCTGCTGCCCAACTGCAAGGTCCACCCCGTCGACGTGATCCCCGCCGCCATCTTCGTCGGTTTTCTGCTGGAGGTTCTCAAGTGGGTCAACCGTATCTCATGGGTCTGGATGCAGCAGAAGATGCGCCGGGAATACGGCGTCTTCCAATATTCGGCCACCATCATTCTCTGGAGCTTCTTCGCCTCCATGCTGATCCTCGCCGGAGCCGAATGGTCCGCCCGAAGAGTCCGCCAGCGCGCCACAATCCAGGTCAGCGCCACTTGAAGATATATTGGCGCGCAGACCACCCACCACCGCCGCCAATGTGGGGCAGGGCCATGCCCTGCCATCTATTTTGTTTGCCGGTCAGCGCCACTTGAAAATGCGCAGCGCCACCACGAAGGAGAGCACCAGCCAAACCGCAGCGTGGCCAGCGGCGCTCCCACCATCTCCACATCACCACCCTGCAGCATATTGGCGCGCAGAGCACCCACCACCGCCGCCAATGTGGGGCAGGGCCATGCCCTGCCATCTATTTTGTTTGCCGGTCAGCGCCACTTGAAAATGCGCAGCGCCACCACGAAGGAGAGCACCAGCCAAACCGCCAGCGTGGCCAGCGGCGCTCCCACCATCTCCACGCCACCGCCCTGCAGCATATTGGCGCGCAGGGCATCCACCACTGCGGTCAGCGGCAGCGCGTGAATGAACGGCTGCAAGACTCCCGGGAAGCGGCTCGACGAAAAGAATATACCGGACAAAACCCACATGGGCATCATCGCCAGATTCATCAGGCCGCTGATCGCCTCAATGGTCTGCACGCGCGACGACAGCAGCAGCCCCAGAGCGTTGAAAGTGAAACCGCCCGCCACGCAAACCAGCGCGAACACCGCGAAAGGCCCGCGAAACGGCACCCCGAACACCAGCCATCCGAAACCGGCGATCACCACAATCTCCGTGGTGAGCATCACTATGCGCGACAGCAAATAGGACCCCAGATACTCCACCCGCGACATCGGCGACGCGATCAGCCGCTTCAGCAGTTTGCGCCGGCGCGCATCCACCACGCCGAATCCGATGCCCCACATCCCATCGGCCATGATGTTCATGCCCAGCAAACCGGGCAGCAGAAAATCGATATACCGCGACCCCGGCTCGCGGTCGCGGTCTTCGGAAGTGGGTATCGGATCGCGCCTCCCCGCCCCCCGCTCCACCGCGTTCTCCACCAGCAGCCGCGCCGCGCGCCCATCCGGATTGGTGTCGTCGTAAAGCCAGGTCACGCCGCCGTCGGGTCGCGCCTGAACCACCAGCACAACGCCGCCGGTTCGTAGCGCCAGCTTCGCTTTGTCCTCCGCCAGCGTCTGCACGTGCAGGCCTTTGTCCTGGCCCAGCCAGCCGGCCACTCGCGCCGATGCCGCGCCATCCCGCACCACCGCCACGCTCACCACATCGGCCGGCTTGTTCCGGAACGCAATCCCCAGCCCCGCGGCCAGCAGAATGGGAAACCCGAACGTCCAGAAAACAGCCTCGGGTTCGCGGATGAACTCGCGCAAACGCACCAGCGTTAGCTGCAGCAGCGAGCTGTCGCGCCGTTCACTCTTCACGCAGGTGCCTCCCCGTCAATGACACGAACACATCTTCCAGCGTGGCCGAGTGCGTCCGCAGTTCCGCCAGCTTCACGCCCTGCGCGTCCAGTTCCGCCAGCACTGCGGGCACCGCCGCATGCAGGTGCTCCACGTGTAGCTCCACGTGCCCATCGCGCGCATGTACGGACTGCACCCCGGCCAGGTTCCCCAGCGCTTCCGTATTCACCGCCCGCTGTCCCTCCGCCACCGCAAAATCGATGACATGTTCCGCCCCCAGCGACGCAATCAGCCCCCGCGGCGTGTCCAGCGCGATGATGTGCCCGTGGTCCATAATGCCCACGCGATTGCACAGCCGTTCCGCTTCGTCCATATAATGCGTCGTCAGCAGCACGGTGCGCCCGGACGTCTTGAACCCGTCCACCAGATCCCACACCTGCCGCCGCGCCTGCGGGTCCAGCCCCGTGCTCGGTTCGTCCAAAAAGAAAAACTTCGGATCGCCCACCAGCGCCACCGCCATAGCCAGCCGCTGCTTCTGCCCTCCGGAGAGCTGCCCCACGCGGGCCGTGCGCTTCTGCTCGAGCTGCACCAGCGCGATAGTCTCTTCCACCGTAAGCGGATGCCGGTAGAAGCTGCGAAACAACCGCACCGTCTCTTCCACCGTAAGCTTGTCGCTGAACTGCGTCTCCTGGAGTTGCATGCCCAGCAGTTGCTTCAACTCGCTCGCGCCGTCGCCCCACTTCCGCCCTAGCAGTTCCACGCTTCCGGAGTCCGCGTCCAGCAGCCCCTCGCAGATCTCGATGGTCGTGGTCTTCCCCGCGCCATTCGGACCCAGCAGCCCGAAGCACTCCCCCTCGCGCACTTCCAGATCCAGCCCGTCCACGGCCACCACGTCGCCATAGGCCTTCCGCAGCGCGCGCACGCGAAGCGCAACATTACTATGGTCGGTTTGCATGAAAGGTAAGGGACACGCGGCGGCAGCCGCGTTTCATAGGATAACAAGGAGGAAGCCCTGCCGACCCCTGGCAGGGCTCGCCCTACACAAGAGAGACAACACCCACCATAGCGATGAGGCGCTGACCCTGAGCACAATCCAATAAAGCAATCGCGTCTCCACCTCCAAGCCATTGATAAGAAAGGATAACAAAAATGTTACCCTACCGGATTTCATAGTTACGCCGCCCCGCCCCCTACACCAATTCGTAGAAGGGATAAAATACAAGCTTGGCCGGAAGCCTGAGCGCACTCCCGATGAACACCGTCGATACCGGTGTCCGCTCCGCCCGTGTCTCCCTCGCCGGTTTCTTCCTTACCGGCCTGCTGATGTCATTTGTCGGCGCCATCCTGCCCGTCTGGGGATTCCATCTCAGTTCGGAATTTGTAACCGCGGGGACATATTTCCTCTTGCTCAACGCCGGCTTCCTGGTGGCGACCCGCGCCGGTCAGGCGCTCATGGAACGGCGCGGCGTGTCCTTCACCGCCTCCCTGGCGGCATTCCTCGCCGCGGGCGCGTTCCTCTATCTGGCGGCGATGAGCGCGCCTTTCTCGCCATGGTGGCGATTGCCTGGCCTGTTCTGGCTCGGATTCTCCGCCGGGCTTCTCTATGTCGCGCTGCTGGAAGGCGTGACGCCGCTCTACGACGTGGGACGCGCGGCCACCCTCAATCTGGTGGGCATGACCTTCGGCCTCGGCTGCGTGGTCATGTCTCTACTGGTGGCGGGCACCTACTATGTCTACGAGGTGCGCGGCATTCTCATCCTGGTGGCGGTGATCCCGGCCGTTTTCGGCGTGCTGTTCCTGCGCATGCGCCTTCCCAATCCGCCCGCCCCGCACCCGCAAAGCGAACAACTCCAGCGCCAGTTCCGCTCCCCCGCCGCGGTGCTCTTCGCGCTGCTGCTGTTCTTCCAGTTCGGCAACGAGTGGGCCATAGCCGGATGGCTGCCGCTGTTTCTCATTCAGCGCCTCGGCATCAGCCCGGCGGATTCCCTCTTCCTGCTCGCGCTCTACTGGGCTTCGCTGCTGCTGGGGCGCATAGTCGCTCAGGGACTGCTCTCGCGCATCAGCCGCTGGCGGCTGCTGCTGATGTCGGCCACGGCTGCGGTGCTCGGCTGCGTCCTGCTGAGTGCGACCGATAACATTGGCGGCGCGGCCATGGGAATTCTCTGCACCGGCGCGGGCTTCGCGGCCATCTTCCCGCTGACCATGGAAAACATCGGCCGCCGCTTCCCCTACTACCATCCAATGATCTACAGCGGCATCTTCTCGTTCGCGTTTACGGGCGGCATGCTCGCCCCCTGGTCGCTGGGTTTCATGGCGCAATGGTGGGGAATCGGCGCCATGATCGTAGTGCCCATGGTAGGCACCGGCATCGTGTTTCTGCTCCTCGGCGCGATCGTCATCGAAGGCCGCCTGAGCGAAGGCCAGCCAGTGCGGTAAGGTTGCATTGACGCGACGCGAGAACATCCATCAAATTGTCGCTTCGCTGCCAGAAGATCGCTTGATTGCGTGCTCGATTTTCTCGAGGACCTGAGGGACACTGACGCCACTCTCAGGGGCGAGACTAAAGCCGCCATCGAAGAAGGGCTCGAAGGCATCCGCGCGGATCGCACTATCACGCTCGCCGGATATCGGAAGTCGCGCGGCGCGTGAAACCCAGGATCCGGCTCGCCAACCGCGCCGGGAAGAATCTCGACCGGCTCGATCCGCCTGTTCGCCAGCGTGCAATCCCCGTTTTGAGCAACTCGCGGGTCAGCCGCTCGTGCCGCGCCTCTCCGCACCACTCCACCACCAGGGACGATTGCCGAGGCCGCACCACCGCCTGCCGCATCCCCTCATTTCCGCGTTGCCGCCAGCACGTCTCGAATCGCGGCGACCACCAGACGAGGCTGATCGAGTTGAATGTGATGGCCGCTCCGCAACGCGATCACCTGCCTGCCGTTGCGCGATAGGGCCACCAGCGACGCCTGCTCTCTCGTGTGCTCTTCTTCGTTCGCCCGCGCATCCTGCCCGTCACCTTCCGGTATCCCGCGTGACAAAACGACAAGCGGCAGGTCCCCCAACGTATCCTCCTTCTTGCTCCGCTCGGCGAGCATTCCCGCCAGTTCGTCGGCCTCGAACGGATTGTCGTTGGCCGCGGCATACTTCACTTGCGAGAGTGTCCACGCGCGCATGCTCTGCGCATCGGCCGGGAGTTTGTCGCGCGGCGGGTCGTTCGCGTGACCAGCCGACTCCCCGATCCCGGCTTCAATCACGCTCAGGATGGCCGGGGGAAGGTCGCTCTCGCGTAGCGGGCCCGAGGTCTTCACCGCGGGTATCGGCTGTCCCGTCGCCAGGTCTGAAGCGTGTCCCACCTTCCCATCCGGCAGCATTCGCCGCGGATTGTCGCCTCCCGCCTCCACCAGCACCATGCCGGCAACCTCCGCCGGGTAGGTCGAAGCAAACAAGCGCACCAGCCAGCCGCCATAGGAATGCCCCACCAGCACGAAGGGTGGTTTCAGGCCAGCCTTCTCAAGCAGCGTGTGCAACTCCCACACTTGTTGATGCATGGTGCGTGGCCGTGGGCCGAGGTCGCTCCATCCGGAACCGGCGCGGTCGTACGAACACACGCGAGCGAAACGAGCGGCGGCCGGCTGCACCAGGCTCCAATCCACCGAAAAATCGCCGGCGCCCGCCTCCAGCAGCACAGTCGGCTGCGCGGCGGTTGCCTTACCCATGCAGTTGAGATGAAGGCGCCAGCCGCCGAGGTCGATCATCCGGCCCGGGGGAGGAAACGGCGGCGAAGCGGACAACGCCTGGCCTTGTGCTGCCAGTGAGACTCCCGCCAGCACGAGTGCCGCCGTCACCGCGTCCCTCATTCTCATGCTTCCCTCCGGGAGTGTTGAACTCCAGCGTTCAATTGAGCGTGGCCGCATCGGGAACAGAAGACGGCATCCTGCGCGATTCCGCGGCCGCAGTTGGAGCAGGGGTGAACGATCGGCCTTCGAAGCAGGAAATAGAGCACGAAGCCCACGCCGTTCGGTATCAGAAGCGTGAGCGCCGTCCATACCAGGGGAGGCATGCCGCGTCGCCTTGAGTCCCCATGAACATAGCCCGCGAGAAGAATGAAAGCGGCCGCAAACGTACCGATTCCCACCCCGATGGCGGTCCCCAGTCCGATCGCTTTGTGCTCATCGAAGAAGCAGAAAAAGAAAATTACGCTTGCCAGGAATGCCATAGCGGCCAGAATCTTCGCCGCCTTCGGAACCAGATGAAATGCGCTCCGCGCTGTCATACCGTCTCTCCTTCGGCGCCGCAATCGTCGCCCATGAGTCTCCTGCACCAGAAGGGCAGCGCGCCGAACACGGCGGACGGCACAAGCCAGAACACGGCAAACTCCATCTCCCACAAGGGAGCCGGCAGATTCCACCGTCCGGCCAGCCAGCCAGCCGGCAGCTTGCCACATCGCCATCGAACCGGCAATCGTCAGGAATATGGCAACCACCGGACCCGCCCAAAAGCGCCGGCCGTGCATTTCCGCCAATGCCAGCCGCTCCGCCCGGCTTCGGATCGCGTTTTCCACGCGAAGCGCTGCCGCCGGATCCAGTTCAAAGGCGAAGGAATCCAGTGCCCGGATTGCCCGCCTGGAAAGCTCGTCATACCGGCTGCATTCCGCGCACTCCGCGGTGTGGCCGTTGAGCCAGCGTTGTTCGTCCAGGGAAATGCCTTCCGTCACGGCCCGGTCCAGCAGGAAACGGGCTCGTTCGTGAGATTCATATTGCATCGGCGTCTCCTTCGAAAGCGGATCGCAGCATGGCGAGGCCACGCTGAATCCTCGATGAAATGGTAGAAACGGGCGCTCCCGTTACCTGGGCGATCTCCCCGATGGAAAGCTCTTCCTGGAAGCGCAGTAGAAGCGCCTCGCGGTAAATCGGCTCCAGCGCTCCCAAAGCACCTGCCATCCGCGCGGCGTCCTCGCTCTTTGCCGCCGCAAGGAATGGTGAAGGGAGATCTGTCGCCGGGAGTTCCAGCGCTGCTTCGGAAAGTGGCGTGTCGGATGTGGCGAGGCTGGCCCTTTGCCGCATTCGCAGGTCGTCGATCGCCAGATTTCGTGCAATCGAGAACAACCATGGCTCAAATCGGAGACGGCTGTTGTACTGCTCTGCGCGCTCCAGCACGCGCAGCCAGGTTTCCTGAACCAGGTCTTCAGCTTGCTCGCGCCTGGACGTCAGATAGACCAGATAGCGGAGGAGCCGGTAGTGATACTGAGACACCAGTCGGCCGATAAACTCCGGGTCCTTTCGTCGCAGAGCGCGTGCGATGCACTCAGACTCGGTTTCCGCCGCCCGCGAGAATGCCACAACCACGGTTACCATACACTCGGTATACGAATTCGAACGCCGGAATTACGCACGACAAGTCCGTTGAATTGATGGCGCGCATCGGGCGGCCGCTGAAACAGCGGTCACCGCAATCCACCAACTCAATGTCCGGTGTTTTCCTCAACTTGCAATTTTTCGCCCCCGCCGGCCCTCATCTACTCTGCTACATTTCCAGGCAAGAGTCCGTTGCTCCATCGCCGGAGAGGCGGATCACGAGGCGTGGAAGAATCTCGAGCTCCCCTGCGCAACGTTGCGAGCGGCGACGTCCGCCGGTACGAAAACTGGTCCCACGCCGTTGCGGGTTATAAACGGTCTCTCGCCGTGAGGGTTAATCGTCGGCTCGGGAGCGCTCCTCAGAATCATGTAAAATCGGAGAGTAATGCCGATTTACGAATACAGCTGCGAAGATTGCGGTACGAAGTTCGAAAAGCTGGTCCGGCGCCAGGGCGACGAAGTGCTATGCCCGTCCTGCGGGCAAACGCACCTGAAAACCGAGATCTCCACCTTCGCCGCGCATGCCGGAGGCGCGAAGGGCAAGAGCTCCGAGTTTCCGTCGTGCCCCAGCGGCATGTGCCAGACGCCCGGGCTCTGCGGTATGAACTAACGGCTCCAAGTGGGGCAGGGCCGTGCCCTGCCGCGGGTCTTTGACCCGCCTTTCCGCGCGGTTGCAGCGCCCTATTCCTGCCGCGCCCGTTCCACCACAATGGTGAAGTGCGCGGCCATCGCGGCAATCGCGCCCACTGCGGCCAGCACCGGCGCCAGGATCACCCCCACCGCGGCCACCGTCACGGGAATCTCCACAAACGTGTGCCCCTTGTCGTCCCGGATGATCACCCGCCGCACGTTCCCCTCGTGAATCAGTTGGCGGACCTTCTCCACCAGCTCCCGCGCCTGCACCTTGAACTCTTCATACAGGTTTTCCATGGCCATCCGGGATAGTAACATGGAACAGATCGTGAACACGGGCGTGCTGGAAAGTTCGAACCCCGTCGCGGCGGCGGAGCTGGCCTCCAATCGCGGAAAGCGCATCGGCATTCTCATCGTCGCCTACAACGCCGTCACCACTCTCTCATCGGTGCTGCGCAGGATTCCCGAAGCCGTCCGCGCCAACGTCGAGGAGATCGCCGTTTTCGACGACGCCAGCCAGGATGCCACCTACGCGCTGGCCGTGGGCCTCAAGGCCGTCTCCAACGAAAACAAGCTCACCGTTCTCCAGCAGCCGAAAAATCTCGGCTATGGCGGCAATCAGAAGGCCGGCTACCAGTACTTCATCGAGCGCGGCTTCGACATCGTGGTTTTGCTGCATGGCGATGGGCAATACGCGCCCGAAGCTCTCGCCAACATGTACCATCCGCTGGTCACCGGCGAAGCCGACGCCGTGTTCGGCTCGCGCATGATGAGCGATTATGGCGGCCCGCTCAAAGGCGGCATGCCCTTCTACAAATACGCCGGCAACCGCATTCTCTCGACATTCGAGAATCGCGCGCTGGGCATGAACCTCACCGAATTTCACAGCGGCTACCGCGCTTACAGCCTGCACGCCCTCGCCCGCATCGACTTCACGCAGATGACCGATGATTTCCACTTCGACACCGAAATCATCATCAAGCTCAACCACCAGGGCTTCCGCATTACGGAGGTCCCTATCCCCACTTTCTACGGCAACGAGATCTGCCGCGTGAACGGCCTGCGCTACGCGCGCGATATCGTGCGTGCAGTGCACCGCTATCAACAGACCAAGCGTTCCATCACCCGCTACCCCGAATTTCAGGAGTACTTCGTTCTCTATCCGGTCAAAACCAGCAGCCACTCCAGCCACGCGCTGCTGCGCCAGAACATCGGGACCGCCGGAGACATGCTGTACCTCGGCCCGGCGTTTCTCGCATCGGAACTGGAACAGGCGGGCCATCGCGTCACCCAGGCGGATCTCGAAAACATCCCCGCCGGCGGCCCCCGGTTCGATTCCGTCCTCCTGCTGGACGTGCTCGAACACGTTCCCGATCCCCAGCGCGTCCTCGCCGAAGTTCGTCGCGTGTTGCGGCCCGGCGGACGCTTGTTCGTCTCCCTGCCCAACGTGGCCAATTTCACCGTGCGTCTGTCGCTGCTGTTTGGGCGTTTCGAATACGGAGACCGCGGCATCATGGATCGCACTCATCTGCGCTTCTTCACGCGCCAGAGCGCCCTGCGGATGATGCGGGCAGCGGGCTTCCAGGTGGTGCGCCGCGAAATGACCGTGATCCCGCTGGAGGTGCTGATCGGCTCGCCCGATCGCAATTTCCTGATCCGCCTCGCCCACTGGTTCCTCATCTTCTGCACCTGGCTGATGCCCGGGTTCTTCGGCTATCAGACGTTCATGATCTGCCGATGAAGCGCGCGGCCGCCGGATTGTTCCTGCTGATCGCCGGCTGCTACTGGAAACTGGTGATCCCCGGCTCGGTCTGGTTCGATCATTACGACCTCTGCCAGCTCGAGATTCCGCGGCTGCAGTTCATCGCGCGCAGCATCCACGCGGGCCACTTCCCGTTGTGGGACCCGCACCTCTGGGGCGGACTGCCCGTGCTCGGCTCCGCGCAACCCGGACCCGTCTACCCGCTGAACCTTTTGTTTCTGTTGCTGCCGTTTTCGGTCACAACGCTCAACTGGTGGTTCATCGCGGTGCACCTGGTGGCCGCATTCGCCTGCTACGCGCTCTGCCGCGAGGTAGGCCTGTCGCGCATTGCATCGATGCTCGGCGGCGTAGCGTTCTCCTGCGCCGGATACGGCGGCAGCATGCCCTGGCTGGACACCATGAACGGAGCATCGCTCGCGCCGCTTGTCCTTCTGTTCGCCATCCGCATCTGGACTGGACGCAAAAGAGTGCAAAGCGCCGCGCTGCTCGGGCTGTTCCTGGGGTTGTGCTGGCTTTCCGGCCATCATGAAATGCCGCTCATCATCTCCTACGCGGTGCTGCTGTTTACCATCGTGCTCTGCGCATGGCGGCGGCGATTGGAGCTCAGCGTCCTGCTGGCATTTGCAATCGCATTGTTGATCAGTGCCATCCAGACCCTCCCGTTGTACGAGTTCGGCCATCTCGCGAAGCGCTGGGCGGGAACGCCGCAACCCATCGGCTGGCAGGACGCCATCCCGTATTCCGTTCACCAACGCTACTCGCTCTCGTGGAGAGGAGTTCTGGGGCTTCTCTTCCCTGCGCCTACCGTGGAGGACCACACAACCATCTTCGTGGGCGTCGCGATTGTGGCCCTCGCCTGCCTGGGCGTTGCATACGGCTGGCGCAACCGCCCGGTCCGCTATGTCGCGTTGCTCGGCGCAGGCGGGCTTGTGTACTCGCTCGGAGGAAACACACCGCTGCATCACCTGGCCTACACGCTGCTTCCCATGCTGGACAAGGCGCGAACGCCCGTGCGCGGTATGTTCCTGGTGGACCTGGCGCTGGCGGTGCTGGCCGCCTGCGGCGTTGACGTGTTGCTGGAGCGCCGGTTCTCACTGCGATTCGCCGCGCCCCTGCTGATGGTGATAGCCGCGCTGTTTTCTGTGCTCCACTGGAGCACATGGCTTGTGCCCATGTATCCGAGCGTGCCAACGCACTACTTCGCGAAGGGGCTCCTCGCGCTGGCTACACTAGCAGTCTTATTCTTCTGGCGCGCGGGAAACCGCACCGTCCGTGGCGTTTCGCTCGCGCTGATCGTACTTCTGGAAGCCACCACGGTGGCCGCGTTTCGAGTTGTGCCACTGGCGTCCGGCCACACCGTCTGCGCGGCGTCCATGCTCGATCATGCCGACCTCATCGCGCAGTTGCGAAGCGAACCGGACGAGGGCCGCATCACGGTAGACTGGAACGCGCTCATGTTCAATCCCGGCGATCAGTACGGGTTCGATCAAATGGACTCGTTCGTCGCCGGCGTCCCCGCCAACATGCTTCAGTTGATTCGCCAGAATTCGCAACTGATGGGCGTCACCCGGCACGTCGGAAAAAACGGAGTCGAACCCGTTCCAGGACCCGCTCAGCCACGCGCCTGGGTGGAAGGATGTGCCGCGCCAATGCCGGTAACGGTCGCGCGAGCCGATTCCGACCACGTCACCCTCACGGCGACCCTGGGCTGTCGCGGACTGGTGGTTTTGAGCGACACAATGTATCCGGGCTGGGAGGCAAGCGTCGACGGCCAGCCCGCGCCAATCGAGGAAGCCTGGGGCGCGTTGCGCGGCGTCGCTGTGGACGCAGGCACACATAAGATTGAGATGCGTTATCGGCCGGCGTCCGTGCGATACGGAGCGTGCCTCAGTGCGGTTGGACTGCTGGCGTGCGTTCTGTTATTGGGCTGGGATCGTGGAAGCCGATCGCGGTAAGCACCAGCCCAAGATCCCGGGCATCGTTCGGCGCGCGGAACGTGCGGCTGGTGGCAAGAGTTGCAGTCACCGCTTCGGGGAGCGAATCCGGAACGGTGCCGGACAACGGGAAGCGGCCCGCGACTGTATAGGTCGCCGATGCAATCATCGCCCCGTTTACGCTCAGCGTGACGGTGCAGGGGACGACCTGTGGCGGAACCGATAGTAATGCCCCAAAACGCCGAGAATGCGGCCACGTGCGCAGCCGGAACGTCGAAGCCGCGCCGGTCCAGCGCCACGCGTTGTTCTCCAGGCCGTAAACGCCGCTGACAATCTGATAGGCCGCCGCCGGCGAGTTCATGAGCAGCCAGGAATCGGTGGGCTCGCGGTCAAGCGTCCTCTGCTCGCGCACAATATCCAACGGCTCCGTCGACACATCGAATTCGCGCAATCCAAACCCGGCCGTCTGGAAGCCCGAGTGGGTGTGCAATCCAATCAGCCGTAGCGGCAACAACGGCGTCACTTCCTGTTCGGCGATGGTGACGAGATTGTCTCGCGAAGGTCCCGCCAGCGCGCTGGTCAGAACCAGGTCATCGGGCTGCACAACCGTTTCTTTCAGCATCGGCAGCGCCCCTTCGCTCTCCGCATAGAAGCGCAGCCCCCACTCGGCCGCCACCCACGTGCGATGGCTCTGAATCTCATCGCGATGTTGCGCGACAAATTCGCGATACGCATCCCAGTGCTGATAGTTCACCACCGCGAGAGCCAGGCTCAATGCAAACTGACCGGCAAAACCGGCCGCCAGCCATCGCCGGCGGCTGGCAAAGACGCGGCCGGTGAGAATCGCCAGAGGCGCGGCAATGGGCAGGAGATAACGCTCCGCCCCGGCATAAGCCCCCACCAGCGCGCCGCCGAAGAACACCACCACCCACGCGGCCAGAAACCGCTCGTCGGCATCGAGCGACCGCAAGAGTGCGGCACAGCGGACCACCACCATCAGCCCGATCCCGAACGAGACCCAGAACAAGGGATCGTAGTCGAGGATGGCCAGGCACGCGCTGACCGCGGCGATCGCGCCAATGACGACTTTGCGGCGCGGCAAAAACGCGACCACGGCCAGCGCCGGGAACACCATCCACCCGGCGTGCACAGTCAGCGCGAGCGCGCTCCTCAGCTTCACGTTCAGGCTGTCGAAGCCGTACTGGTTGGTGTATCCGTGCAGAACCGCGAGCGGCAACCGGCCGCTGGTGATCCGCTCGTATCCCTGCCACGCGGCGATTGTCAGCACGGGAACCGCCGCCACCACCCAGTTCCGCCAGCGCCGGTCCCGGTGGAACCACAAGTACAGCGCGAGAATCGGCGTGATCAGCAGAGTCTGATAGCCGGTCATGCTGGCCAGCGCGAGAGCCACGGCGGATGCGGCTATCCATCGGCCGCCACGAACAAACAACGCCACGCCGCACATCAGAAAAGCCAGCAGCGGCAGATCGGCTTCGAGTGAACTCCCGCTGATGACAAACGCGGGCGTCACCGCAACCAGCAGAGCCGAGAGCATGGGGGGGCCGTGGAAACGCCGCGCCATCCACCACACCGCGCCCACCGCCATCACCGAAAACACCGTGTACGCCGCGTGAAACCAGACTTCGTGGACGTCCCCGAACAAGGCGAGCAGCCCGGCCAGAATCCACGTATTCAGCGGCGGGTGCGGATGCCCGCGCATGTCCACCATGGTGCCGCCAAACGCATAGCTCGCATGGTGCGGGTGCAGTGGGTCAATCAGCGCGTGCTCCGCGCCGGCGATGTAATAGACGTCATCGCCCTGAATCGCCTGGTTGAGAAACGCGCAGCGCAGCGCCAGGGTGAACAGCAGAACGGCGAGCAGCGAGCGGTTCACGGGGCCGGCTCCGGAGTCATTGTGAACAGGCCGATC